>CAVZRT010000038.1:0-104835 GCA_963777705.1 uncultured Planctomycetota bacterium | reverse complement strand
CCGACAAGGCCGTGATGCCCATGGAGTCCTTCGACGAGGGGACCGTGGCCCGCCTGGACGTGAAGGAAGGCGAGGACATCGCGCTCGGCCAGACCGTGCTCGTGCTGGCCAAGAAGGGAGAAGATCCCGCGCAAGTGGCGAAGTCGACCGGCGGAGCCACGCCATCGATTGCCGTCCACAAGGACTTCGACAGCCAGGAGCAGACCAACACGCCGAACTCGGCGGCGGCGGGCAACGGCACGTCCAACGGCCACGGCTCGGTGCAGGCATCCCCGGCCGCGGTCGCCGTCCCGGCGGGAGGCCGGGTCAAGTCCACGCCGCTGGCCCGAAAGTGGCGAAGACCGCCGGAGTGGACATCGCAACCGTCCCCGGGTCGGGTCCATCGGGCCGGATCATCCGCGCCGACGTCGAGCAATTCCTCCATGCCAGGCCGACGGCCCCGACGCAGTCCCCCGCGCCTCGACCGGCCGCCGCGTCGCGTGAAGCCGTCCGCACCCCGCACACGCCCATGCGGAAGACGATCGCCAAGCGGATGATCGAGGCCAAGGCGACCGCGCCCGAGATCCACGTGACGGTCGATATTCGCATCGACAAGCTCATGGAGGTCCGCGAGGCCCTCAACAAGCAGCTCGCGGCCGAGAAGATCAAGCTTTCGGTGGGGGATTTCGTCACCAAGGCGGTCGCGCTGGCCCTGCGCAAGCATCCGGGCGTGAACGCCTCGTACGAGGCCGACGCGATCGTCCAGCATGGCGAGGTCAACGTGGGGATCGCCGTGGCCATGGAAGGCGGCCTGATGGTGCCGGTCCTGAAGAACGCCGACACCCTGGGCCTGCGAGAGATCCGCACGGGCACCGAGGCGGTGGCCTCTGCCACGAGGGCCGGCACGCTCAAGCCCAACCAGATGATGGGCGGCACCTTCACCATCTCCAACCTGGGCATGTACGGCGTGAAGCAATTCGACGCGATCCTGAACATGCCCGAGGTCGGCATCCTGGCCGTCGGCGCCGGCGAGAAGCGTCCGGTTGTGGAAGGCGACAAGCTCGTCGCGGGCACCGTGATGACGGTCACGCTCACGGCCGATCACCGCGCGGTCGACGGCGCCATGGCGGCCGAGTTCGTCCGCACCGTCAAGAATTTGCTGGAAGAACCCGCTACAATGCTCCTGTGATTTCCCGTAGGGTGGGTCGAGCGCCAGCGAGCCCCACCTTTGCGATTTGAGCCCCGCCTTTTCCACTCTTGGGCAAAGGTGGGGCTCGCTGGCGCTCGACCCACCCTACGAAATCTGCATCGAAAGAAGACGAGATGGCTTACGACTACGACATCGTGGTGATTGGCGGAGGACCCGCGGGCTATGCGGCGGCGATCCGCGCCTCGCAACTGGGCAAGCGGACCCTTTGCGTCGAGCGCGACAAGCTCGGCGGGATCTGCCTGAACTGGGGATGCATCCCCACGAAGGCCCTGCTGACCAACGCCCACCTTGTCGAGATGATCAACCACCACGGCAAGAATTTCGGCTGGACCGGCCAGTCTAGCTGGGACTTCTCGCAGATGATCGGCCGCAGCCGCAGCGTGGCCGGGAAGCTGAACAAGGGGATCGAAGGGCTGTTCCGCAAGTACAAGGTCACGCACAAGCTCGGCACGGCCAAGGTTGTGAAGCCCAACACGATCCAGATCGGCAACGAGACGGTGACGGCCGAGAACATCATCGTGGCCACGGGCGTGCGACCGCGTCCGCTGCCCGGCGCCGAGTTCGACGGCAAACAAATCCTCTCCTACAAGGAGGCGATGAGCCTGGAGAAGCAGCCCAAGTCCATGCTCATCATCGGCGGAGGCCCGATCGGCCTGGAATTCGGCTATTTCTACAACGCCATCGGCACGAAAGTCACGGTCGTCGAGCTGCTCGACCGCATCCTGCCCGGCGAGGACGAGGAAGTGTCGGCAACCCTCGAAAAGAGCCTCGCCAAACGGGGAATCGAGATCCTCACGAAGTCGAAGACCGGCAAGGTCGAGAAGACGCCCGCGGGGATCAAGGCCGAGATCGAGACGCCGCAAGGCAAGAAGACGATCGAGGCCGAGGTCATGCTGGTGTCGATCGGCGTCCTGGGCAACGTCGAGGGCGTTTTCGACGACAAACTCGGCGTGGAGCTATTCAAGGGGCACATCAAGGCCGATCCCAAGAAGGGCTACGCGACGACGGCGAAGGGGATCTACGCCGTGGGGGACGTGATCGGCCCGCCGTGGCTGGCGCACGTGGCCCATCATGAGGCGATCGCCTGCGTCGAGAAGCTTTGCGGCCACGCCACCCGCCACGTCGACTACACCACCATCCCCGGCTGCACCTACACCGATCCGGGCGTGGCCAGCGTGGGGATGACCGAGAAGCAGGCCCGCGAGACCGGCCGCAAGATCCGCGTCGGCAAATTCCCGTTCATCGCGAGCGGGAGGGCGCAAGCCTCCGACGAGACCGAGGGTTTTGTGAAACTGATCTTCGACGACGAGCACGGCGAATTGCTAGGCGCCCACCTGATCGGCTCGCAGGCGACCGAGTTGATCGCCGAACTCGTCATGGCCAAGAAGCTGGAAGCGACCGAAGAGGAGATCGTCCACGCCATGCACCCGCACCCCACGTATTCCGAGTCGATCATGGAAGCGGCGGGGCAGGGGTTGGGCGAGTCGGTGCATATCTGACTCGAAATCGCGCCCTTCACGCCACCGGATCGAAGCTCAGATGGCCGGTTATTGCTGACCTTCGACGTCGGCGCCGGATTCGTAGTGGTAATGCTCCTGGCAGGCGGAGCTGAAACGCTCGATGAATTTCGCCGACGATTGAAAGTCCTTCGCCGGCTTGAAGTAGGCCCGCGCGATGGTCCATTCGTAAATCGGCTCATCAATTGGATAGCGGGTCGGGGTGCCGCTGAGACCATGGCGGGCGATCCAGGCCTCCGCCCGTTCGCGGCTGGAGAAGATCGCGCCCGGGAACAGACTTTTCTCGCCGTTGAAGATCCAGACGGTTTCCATCGCGATTGCCTAACTGTGGATCGCCCGCTTGTCCACCGCCATCGCCGCCTCTTTCATCGCCTCCGACAGCGTGGGATGCGAGTGGCTGATCCTGGCAATATCTTCGGCCGAGCCGTCGAATTCCATCGTGGTCACGGCCTCGGCGATCATGTCCGACGCCCTTGGCCCGATGATGTGGACGCCGAGAACGCGGTCGGTCTTGGCGTCGGCAAGGATCTTGACCAGCCCTTCGGTCTCGTCCATCGCCTTGGCCCGGCCGTTCGCCATGAACGGGAATTTGCCGACCTTGTAGGCCGTGCCCTTCTCCTTGAGCTGCTCCTCGCTGTACCCCACGCTGGCCATCTCGGGCCAGGTGTAGATCACGCTGGGGATCGTGAGGTAATTGATGTGGCCGGGCTTGCCGGCGAGGATCTCGGCGCACGCCACGCCTTCCTCCTCGGCCTTGTGGGCGAGCATGGGTCCGTCGATCACGTCGCCGATGGCCCAGATCGTCGGCACGTTCGTGCGGAAGTGGCCGTTCGTGGCGACCTTGTTCGTCTTCGGGTCGAACTTCACGCCGACCTTGTCGAGGTCGAGGCCGTCGATGAACGCCTTGCGCCCCACGCCCACGAGCACGCGGTCGGCCTCGACGGTCAGGGCCTTGCCGTCCTTGGTCTCGGCCTGGACGAGCGCCTTGCCGTTCTCAACCTTGGCCCCCGTGACCTTCGTTTCGAGCAAGATTTCCAGGCCCTGCTTCACGAGACTCTTGTGCAGGAGGGCGCCGATCTCGACGTCGGCCAGGGGCACGATTCGCGGGAGGAACTCGATCACCGTGACCTTCGCGCCGAGCCGCTTCCAGACCGATCCCAGCTCCAGCCCGATATATCCGCCTCCCACGACGACCAGATGCTCGGGCACCTTCTCGAAGTTGAGGGCTTCGGTCGAGGAGACGATGGTCTTGCCGTCGAACTTGAGGAAGGGCAGCTCGATGGGGGCGCTGCCGGTGGCGATCAGGATATTCTTCGCCTCAAGCGTGGTCTCGCCGCCCTCATTCAGCATCACTTGCACGGTCGTGGGCGAGGTGAGCCTGGCCGACCCGAACACGGGCGTGATCTTGTTCTTCTTGAACAGGAAGCGGACGCCGTCGGTCAGATCCTTGACCACCTTGTCCTTGCGGGAAAGCATGGCGGGGATGTCGATCGAGAGATCCTTCACGCCGATCCCGTGGCGGCCGAAACGCTCCTTGGCGAGGTGATACAGTTCGCTCGAATCCAGCAGGGCCTTGCTGGGGATGCAGCCCACGTTAAGGCACACGCCGCCCAGGGTGGGGCGTTTCTCGACCGAAGCGACCTTCAAGCCAAGCTCGCGCCGCGAATTGCGGCTACGTACCCGCCGGGGCCGGCGCCGATGACCACGAGATCGTACTGCTCGGACACGTCTAGGATCCTTTCTGAGTGCTGATTTGACGACGAGTGTAGCTGAAGCGGTGGAGCATGATGGCCGCGACGAAGATCCCCTGCGCCAACATCCGCCACGCGTTTGCTTATGTTTCCGATGAATGCTGCATAGCTGATGATCCCGCCGCCGATGCTCAGTAGTAGGGTGGAAATGAGACTCAAGGTTCTTTCGCCGTTCAAGGCCTGACGTAATTGTCCATTCTCGCCGGCGAGGTCTTCCATTCGAGAGCGGAGTTCGTCCATTTTCGCGCGGATTTCCTCCGTTTTTTCGAAGAATTTTCGCCGTTCCGCTTCCAACGTCTCGTTCAGGAGGCGTTTGTCTGCCTCCAGCGAGTCAATCCTCTCGCGGATCATGAGCTCATGGCGGATCGACGGACTTGGCAGCGGGCCCGTGCCGAGGATGTTGATCCGATCGGAAGCCTGCTCCTGCTTTTCCGATCGATGCGCCCGACGCCCCTCACCCTCGGTCATTTCCGACCTTTCTCGTCACTTGGCGGAGACGACCTCGGGAGTCTTTTTCGCACCGATCCCCACAATCTCGCGCACGATAGTGTCATCAGGGCTCAAGATGGCCAGCCGATCTCCCCTGTCGACATAGTCGAGGGCGTTTACATAAAGCGTGAGCGCCTTCTTCAAGATCAACTCTCGAGGATCGCTGCTGCGCGAGGCGAGGAGTTGGAGGAGTCCCGCAACCTCGTCGGAGATCCCGGACGAAAGGCGGTATTCCTCGATCGCCTCGGGCACCACCTCGTGCGCAACCTCCCTCGAAATCCTCTTCAATTCCGCCGTAAATTGCGCCGTCTTCTCTTCCCCAAGACCCGCCAAGATCTCGCTGAAAACCGGAGTATTGCTCAATTCGTTCATGCTGACCTCCGTTTTTCCATGCACGATCCAAACCGGGAACGGTATCAAACCTCCAGCATCAACCGCTCGGGATTCTCCACGCCTTCCTTGATCTTCACCAGCGTGCCCACGGCCTCGCGGCCGTCCACGATGCGGTGGTCATACGACAGGGCCAGGTACATCATCGGGCGGATCACGATCTGGTCGTCCACCACCACCGGACGCTTCTGGATCGTGTGCATCCCGAGGATTCCGCTTTGCGGCGGGTTCAGGATGGGCGTGGAGAGGAGCGAGCCGAAGACTCCTCCGTTGGTGATCGTGAACGTCCCGCCTTGCAGGTCGTTCACGCTGATCGTGTTCTCTCGGGCCTTCTTGGCGAAGTCGCCGATGGCCTTCTCGATCCCGGCGAACGAGAGCTTGTCGGCGTCTCGCAGGACCGGGACCATCAGGCCCCTTTCGGTCGAGACGGCCACGCCGATGTCGTAGGCGTTGTTGTAGACGATGTCCTGGCCGTCGACCCGTCCGTTCACCGCGGGGAACGCCTTCAGGGCCTCGATCACCGCCTTCACGAAGAACGACATGAAGCCGAGCCCCACGCCGTGCTTCTTCTGGTAGGACTCCTTGTATCTGGCCCGCAGGTCCATGATCCGCGACATGTCGGCTTCGTTGAACGTGGTCAGGATCGCCGCGGTTTGCTGGGCCTCGACTAGCCTTTGCGCGATCTTCTGGCGGATTCCGGTCATCCGCTTCCGCGTCTCTCGCGGGGACGATGATGGGGTGGGCGAGGCCGCGATTTCCGGCATGGCGGCGGGCTGCGGGGCTGGTTTTTCGAGGTGCGAGAGGACGTCGCCCTTGGTCAGGCGACCGCCTCGCCCGGTGCCTTCCACTTGCGACGGATCGACCCCCTCCTCGGCCACGATCCGACGGACCGACGGCGCGAGCGCCACGGCTGCGCCTCCGTTGGAAGTGGGCTGCGGCGCGGCGCGCTCGGCGGCGGGAGCGGCGGGCTTCGAATCGGCGACCGCACCGGCACGCCTCGGTGTCGAGCGTGCCCACGGTCGCGCCGATGTTCACCGTCGCGCCTTCGTTCACGCCGATCTTGAGCTTCCCGCCCGCAGGCGCCGGGACCACGTTGCTGGCCTTGTCGGTCTCGAGCTCGAAGAGCGGCTCGCCCGACTTCACCGCCGAGCCGTCGGGCTTCAGCCAGCGCGACAGGATGCCCTCGGTGATCGACTCTCCCACGCCGGGAACCTGGATCGAAACAGTAGCCATCGGAACCTTCGCCCCGTTCGGGATTTAGCGGAATGGGTGGCCATCGCCCACCGTGTCAGGATTATTTCTTGGCGCCGACCGGCTCGGCCCCGACCAGGTGGGGCAGCGGCATCCCGAGTGCGGCCTCGACGACTTCGGCCTGCTCGCGATCGTGCACCGTGTGCGAGCCCGTGGCCGGGCTGGCGCTGGCGTCTCGTCCGACGTACTCGATCTTCTGCGAGGTGAGCTTGCGGAGCCGAGGCGCGACGAACCACCAGCCGCCCATGTTCTCCGACTCTTCCTGCGCCCAGACCCATTCGCGAGCATTCCGATAGCGGCCGAGGGCCGCGCTCGACGCCTCCTCGGGCCACGGGTAGAATTGTTCGAGGCGGATCAGGGCCACCTCACGCTCGGCGCCCGACTCCTTCCGCGCCTTCGCCAGGTCGAAATACAGCTTCCCGCTGCACAGGACCACCCGCCTCACGCCCTTGGGGTCCACCGTGTCGTCAATCACCTCGCGGAACCGGCCCGAGGTCAGGTCGGCGAGCGTCGATTCCTTGTTGCGCAGCTTGCTCTTGGGCATCATCAGGATCAGCGGCTTGCGGAAACTCCGCTTCACTTGCCTTCGCAGGACGTGGAAATACTGCGCGGGGGTCGAGCAGTTGACCACCTGCATGTTGTCCTCGGCGCAGAGCTGGAGGAAGCGTTCCAGGCGGGCGCTGGAATGCTCGGGCCCCTGGCCCTCATAGCCGTGGGGCAAAAGCATGACCAGTCCGCTGGCCCGGCCCCACTTGCTCTCCGAGCTGGAGATGAACTGGTCGACGATCACCTGGGCGCCGTTGGCGAAGTCGCCGAACTGGGCCTCCCAGAGGATGAGCATGTTGGGCTCTTCGAGCGAATATCCGTAGTCGAACCCCAGCACGGCGGCCTCCGAGAGCAGGCTGTCGTAGACGGACAGCTCGGCCTGATCGGGGGCAAGGTTGTTGAGCGGGACGTACTTCTCGCCGGTCTCGAAGTCGACGAGGACCGAGTGGCGATGGCTGAACGTGCCGCGTCGGCTGTCCTGGCCCGAGAGTCGAACCGGGGTCTTTTCGAGGAGGAGCGAGCCGAACGCCAGGCTCTCGGCCCCGCCCCAGTCGATGCCCGTGCCTTCCTCGATCGCCTTGCTGCGGGCCGTCAGGATGCGGTCGAGCTTCGGGTTGCGGTGGAAATTCGCCGGCACGTTCGTGGTCGATTGCGCGATCTTCTTGAGGACGTCGGCGGACACGGCCGTTTCCACCGGGTCGAACGAATAGCTCGGGGTATAGCCGGTCCAGTGCGAGGCGAAGCCGGGCTGGGTGACCCTCGGCAGCTCCTTGCGGTCGTGGACTTCCTCGTAAACCGCCTGCATCTTCTCGCCGAAGGTCTCGGCGATCGTGTCGGCCTCTTCCTGCGAGAGTTCGCCCGACCGGATCAGGGCATCGGTGTAAAGCTCGTGGATCGACTTGCGATCCTTGATCTTGGCGTACATGAGCGGCTGGGTGAACGCCGGCTCGTCCCCTTCGTTGTGGCCGTGCTTGCGGTAGCAGACCATGTCGATCACCACGTCCTGGCCGAACGTCTGGCGGAATTCCATCGCCAGCTCGGCCACGTAGACGACCGCCTCGGGGTCCTCGCCGTTCACGTGGAAGATCGGCACCTCGATCATCTTGGCCACGTCGGTGCAGTAGCGGGTCGAGCGGCCGTCGATCGGATTCGTGGTGAAGCCGATCTGATTGTTGACGACGACGTGGATCGTCCCGCCCGTCTTGTATCCCGTAAGTTGGGATAGATTCAAGGTTTCCGCCACCAGTCCCTGGCCGGCGAACGCGGCATCGCCGTGGATCAGCACGGGCATACCGAGCTTGCGGTCGGTGTCCTTGAATCGCTTCTGCTTGGCCCTCACGCGGCCCTCGACCACCGGGTTCACGGCCTCCAGGTGGGATGGGTTGGGCGTGAGCGAGAGGTGCACGTTGTGGCCTTCGCCCGAGGTCCGGTCGGCCGAGAATCCAAGGTGATATTTCACGTCGCCGTCGCCCGCCACGGTCTTCGGGGCGGATTCGTCGAATTCGCTGAAAATCAGGCCGTAGGGCTTGTCGAGGATGTTGGCAAGGACGTTGAGGCGGCCTCGGTGGGGCATGCCGAACACGATCTCGCGGACGCCGAGCCTTGCGGCGCGTTCGATCACCGAATCCAGCAGCGGGATCAGCATCTCGCCGCCTTCGAGCGAGAACCGTTTCTGGCTGGGATAGTGCGAGTGCAGGAATCGCTCGAAGAGGGCCGCCGCGTTCAACTTCCAGAGGATCCGCCGCTTCTTCTGGAGGTCGAAGCCGGGGTGGTTCCGCGTCGATTCCATCCGCTCGATCAGCCACTTGCGGACCTTCGGGTTGCGGATGTGCATGAACTCGACGCCCACGCTCCGACAATACGTGTCCTTCAGGATCGAGAGGATTTCGCGGAGGGTCGCCGACCCCGACGGCACCAGCACGGTATGAAACGTCTTGTCCAGATCCGCCTCGGAAAGCCCGTATTCGGACAGGGCGAGCAGCTCGTGCGACTCTCGCGACGGGGACAACTGGAGCGGGTCGAGGTCGGCCAGGTAGTGCCCGATCTCGCGATACGCGTCGATGAGGCGAGTCACGCCCGCCTGGGCCTCGCTGAAGGCCTCGTCGCCGGGCCGGTCGCCTGCGCCGCCCTGGCCGGTTGCGCCTAGCTCGAACCCCTCGAAGAAGACTCGCCAGGTCGGGTCGACCGCGGCGGGGTCTCGTTTCCAGGATTCGTATTGAGCCTCGATCAACTCGAGATTGGTACGACTCGCCACGGTCGAACGATTCATGGAACGAAATCCCAATGGGGGCAAGGCCCCTCTGTTTTTGCCGATCCGCCAGAGGGCGTCACGCCTCCGCGCGACACGCATGAACCCAGCATACCGCAATCACGCCATAACCCAAGAGCGAACCCACCCAACTCGCGAAACTCGGGGCGAATTCGAACGGGGCCCATCGGCGGCTTGCGCCCAGGGATATTGTAAGCAGCGAACGGCCGCTAGAAGCGGAAGATCCACCCGGGGTCGGCAAATTTCGTGAGGATCAGGTCGTCCAACACGCCTGGAGCGATCTTGACGGTCATCTCCAGGTTGAGGGATGCCCACGCTTCGCGAATCGACTCGACGAGCGCCACGCGACTCAGCCCTAGATTCGCCACAAACTCTTCGTGAGGACGATCTTGGCGATAGGCGGGCTGGCGAGCGGGAGGGCGGAGGTAGCGCGAGATGAGCTCCAGGGGGAAGTCGTAGAGGATCGACGCATGCACCAGGAAATGGTGCTTGAGCCGCCTCTGGGCGCTGACCGGCAACCTTGCGAAATCCCACGGTAAGGTCGCCCGAGCCCAGGACTTCCGCCGCAATCTCGGGATGCCGTCCGCGAATCGCCTCGGCCACCCGGCCCAGGACGAAGCGTTGCGCGAAATCAACGGCCTCCAGGCCCGGCGCAAAGTCGCGGGGCAGGACCACGGTGAAATTCAGGGCTCCGGGGCCAACCAGCACCGTCCCGCCCCCGCTCGATCGCCTCGCGATACGAATTCCATCGGCCTCGCACCGATCCACCATCACGTCATCGTGGATGCGTCCCGAGGCGCCGAGGACGACCGCCAGGTGGTCAAGTTCCCAGGACCGGAGCAGGGGGAGGGCGCGGCCCTCCTCGACCTCGACGAGCAGGGCCTCGTCCATCGCGAGGTTCGCCTCGATCGTCGACAGGGTAAGATCAAGCAATGGCAAGTGCGGTTCCCGGAAGACGGGGCGTGACGCGATCCACGCCCCGTCGGTATGGAAACGATGGTCACTCGTCGTCCTTGTGGAACACCGCGTGGCAATCGTTGCAGGTCTTCTGGACGGCCTTGTAGGCGTTCTTCAAGGTGTCCTGCTTCGCGGTGGGCAGCGAGGCTTCCTTGGCGAAGGTCTCCGACTCCTTGATGAAGTCGTCGCAGAACTTGGTCCACTCGGCCTGCGTCTTCTTCTCCTTCTTGGCCACCTCGGTATCCTCGCGGGCCTCCTTGGCGAGCTTCACCAGGGCCTCCGACGCCGTGACGACGTCCTTCTGCCCCTTCTTGAAGGCGGCGGCGTTCTTGGTGTTCTTCTTGATGGCGTTGTCGGTCTTGGAGACCTTCTCCATCAGGATGTGCGCCTTGGACTTCTCGTCGGCGGCGAAGCTGAAGCTGAGGCTGGCGGCCAGCACGGCGGCCAGGGCGGTCCCGACCAGGACGGTCCCCTTGCGACTGATCATCGGCGTAACTCCTGCGTTCAAAAACTTGGATGTCCCACAACGTCGGCGGGGGCCGGGGCGACCTCGCGCTCTGCCCGACCTGAGAAGGCTGGTGGCCTCTCAGGATAATAGGTTAGGCCCGGTCAAATCAAGCGGCCGATCCGGCACTTCGGGCCGCTGGCGTGAACTTGGCGACGATTTCCGCTAGAATCCGCCCTGCTCCCCGGCCCCGATCCCGTCCCTCCCATTCAACCCGCGGATGCCCATGTCCGAGCCGATCGACTACAAGGCGGCCGGTGTCGACCTCGACACCTACGAGGAAACCATGAGGCGGCTGCCGCCGCTGCTCAAGCGCACCTACACCCCGCGAGTGATGGACTGGCCCGGGGGTTTCGCCGGCCTGTTCCGCCTGGACGACAAGATCGGCCTGCTGACCCGCACCTACCGCGACCCCGTGCTCGTGGCCTCGACCGACGGCGTAGGGACGAAGCTCAAGCTCGCCTTCGCCACCGGGCGGCACTCGACCGTCGGCATCGACCTCGTGGCCATGTCGGTGAACGACTGCCTGTGCGCCGGCGCCGAGCCGCTGATCTTCCTCGATTACGTGGCCATGAGCCGCGACGATCCCGATTTGACCGCGCAGGTGGTCAAGGGGATCAGCGACGGCTGCGTGGAGGCCGAATGCGCCCTGCATGGGGGGCGAGACGGCCATCCTGCCCGAGTTCTACAAGCCCGGCGAATACGACCTCGCCGGGTTCTGCGTGGGGGTGGTCGAGCGCAAGCACACGCTGACCGGCCGCGACATCCGCGAAGGCGACAAGGTGATCGGCCTGGGAAGCTCGGGGCTGCATTCCAACGGCTACAGCCTGGCCCGCCGGATCGCCTTCGACCACGCCGGGCTGGGTTTCGACACGCACGTAGCCGAGCTCGGCCGCACCGTGGCCGACGAGTTCCTCGAACCCACGCGGATCTACGTCCGCGCCCTCAAGGCCGTGAATCGCCATTACCGTGTCAAGAAAATCGTGCACGGGATCGCCCACATCACCGGAGGAGGGTTGATCGACAACCCCCCGCGGATCTTGCCCGACGGGCTGGCGATCTCGCTCGCCCCGACCTGGGAAGTCCCGCCGGTCTTCCCCTGGTTGCAGAAGCTAGGCGGGGTGTCCGATCACGAGATGTACCGCGTGTTCAACATGGGGATCGGGATGATTCTGATCGTGGCCGAATATTACGCCGATTCGATCGTCCGCACGCTCCGCAAGGAGGCCAACACGCCCGCGTGGGTGATCGGCCAGGTAGTTGAAGGCGAGAAGGGCGTGACGATTAGCCCCGCCGACGCCAGGGATGCCGCCGGGCCGCAAGTCCTGTAGGCGGGGTCTGGACCCGGCTACGTCCTTGAAGAGAGGTCTTGACCCAACGAAGTCGCGTAGCTGAGTCCAGACCCAGCCAACAAGACTGGTCAGGTTGCTATCGTCCCAGTCGAACTCAAGCTTGTATGAGGATGCCATGTGGCTAAGGAAGCGATTCACAATCCGAGCGATGATGGTCGCCTTGGCAATCATTGGAATCGGACTAGCCTATGCCAGATTCGCAATACTGTGCAGCTGGGAAGCGGAGCCGCAAATGGCCTTCGATTCGGTCTGGACCCGAGCGCAACTGGAGGTGGCCACGCGGCAGGCTCGGTTCGAGAGGCTCTATATATTCGCCGTGCCCCCAGCTATCGGGATTACCTTGCTGATCGCGTGGCAAGCCCTGTGCATGCAACGGTTTGGTCGCTAACAGAAAAAGGGGACATAGGCTAACAGAACTTGTCGGGGCAGGCCAAGGCCTGCCGGCGGTCTCGGCAGGCCTTGGCCTGCCCTACGTGGGGTCGGCCGCCGCGGTCGAACGAAGACCACACTAACCATCTGTGCCAATACGTCTTACGCGACGACGGCGACCGGCGGATGGCACTGAGATGTTGTCCACAAAAGGATGTTGATCATAGGAAAGACCCTGGCGGATAACCAGCCAGTGCCCCCGGGTCCGATCCGGTAACGGCGTTAGAGCGATTTTCGATGGAGCGTGGCGGTTGACAATTCGTAGGGCAAGCCAAGGCCTGCCCGACGAAGGACGCAGACGTTCGGTCGGAAGTCAACCGCCTCACCCAAACGAAAATCGCTCTAATCCCCGCATAAGGCGTAGTCATGCGGAAAAAAAGAGCCATCCCGTTGCCATATAAGGACTTGCGGCGCCTCATGGACGCGACAAAGGGCCAAAAAACCACCGCGCCGAGGGCCCGGACGTCCAGATTTCGTCCAGGTTTCCGACAACCCGCATCTACTGGCCCGACCGCGACTTAGATATTTCGCGCGCAACACTTCGCCCTGAAAACAGGTCAAAAACGGTCAAAAAACCGTCTCACCCCGACTGCGCCCTGGACAGGACACCCGAAAAGCCCGACTTCGCCCACGAATCCCCGGCATTTCCCGAGTGTCGCACTCTGTAGCGTATTATCTTATCGACAAGATTAAAATCGTCGATCATTGACCCAATCCCTTCGGCGACAACGGTTTGTAAATCATGAAAATCAAGGCGAAACCGAATGGGTTGGCCATTTTTCGGCCCCGAACCCGCCCCTCGCCGGTCCTCCGATCGCTGCCCCGGGACGGGCCATTTTTCCGCCCCGCCTGGAATCCATAATAAGTCCGAATCCCGGCAACGATGGTGTGGTTGTGAGGCTGGAACAAAGGCTTATCATCGCGTGCGCCTCGCGAAGAAATCATGCGAAAATCCACCCCGGAGGCAATCCCCCGGATCACCCCGTCCCCCGCGACGGCCAGTCTGCGCCCTGCGCCAGGAGGGGCCGGGGGTCGCCACGATCGCGTCCATGGCGCGGGTGACACTTTCGCCGCGCGATCCTCGCGACCCGATGGGCGAGCGACCGCGAGACTCCGCGGCGACGCGCCCCGCGGTGTTTGCCCCGGCCATGGCGTCGACACGCCGCACTTTTCCGGTTACTTTCAGGGCCGAATCCGCACCTTGTGACCCGAATTCGGAGATTCACCGTTGCGCCGCAATCGCCTGGCCGCTCTCGTGCTCCTGGCATTCCCCTCGATCCTCGCGGCCGGCGAGCCGATCCGCCTTGCCAATACGCCGGCCCTGTCCCCCGACGGCTCGACCCTGGCCTTTTCCTGGGCGGGGGAGATCTGGACCGTCCCGAGCGAGGGCGGGATGGCGAAGCCGCTCACCCGCAACCCGAGCCGCGACCTCCAGCCCAGATTCTCGCCCGACGGCAAGGAGATCGCCTTCAATTCGGACCGCGAGGGCTCGATGCAAGTGTTCGCCATGCCCGCGGATGGGTCCGACACGCCGAAGCAGATCACGTTCCACACCGCCGGGTCGATGCTCCAGGGGTATTTCCCCGACGGCCAGTCGCTGCTCGTGACCGGAGTGCGCGACCATTACTGGTACGGGGCGGGGCGGTTCTTCAAGGTGAATCGCGAGCAGAGGGCCGCCGAGGAGCTCCTGTTCGACGACTACGGGGCCGAGGGCTCGCTCTCGCCCGACGGCAAGAAATTGCTGTTCACCCGCGAGGGGACGCAGTGGTGGCGCAAGGGGTACCGCGGATCGCAGTCCGCGCAAGTCTGGCTTTTCGACCTGCCGACCAGGACCTTCACCAAGCTGCTCGAACCCGAGGCGGCGCCCTGTTCCCGCTCTGGAAGCCCGACGGCAAGGGGTTTTATTACGTGGCCGTGAACGAAGGCGCCTTCAACCTCTGGGAGTACGAGATCGAGGGCAAGAAGAGCAAGCCGCTCACGTCGCTCAAGGACGATTCGGTGGTGCAGCCGTGCCTGAGCAAGGACGGCTCGACCCTCGTGTTCCGCCACCTGTTCGACCTCTACCGCTTCCGCCCCGGCAAGGACGAGGCCCCGCAGAAGCTGGCGATCACCCGAGGCGGGGACGGCTCGCCCGACAAGATCGACCGCCGCACGCTCACCTCGGCCGACCAGGTGGCGTTCTCGAAGGACGGCCTGGAAATCGCCTTCGTCTCGGGCGGCGATCTGTGGGTCATGGACACCGAGTTGCTGGAGCCGAAGCAGGTCACGAGCACGCCCGAGGAGGAACGCGACCCGGCGTTCTCGCCCGACGGCGACGCCCTGCTGGTCGTGAGCGACATGGGCGGCCAGTCCGACATTTACCGCGTGGAGAAGTCGGACCCGGCGCGTACTGGTGGCAGAATTCGACCTTCAAGAAGGAACGGCTGACCAACGATGGCGAGGTCGAGAACGGCCTGAAATGGTCGCCCGACGGCTCGAAGGTGGGCTTCGTCAAGGGTCGCGGCGACCTGTGCGTGATGGACCCGAAGGGCAAGGACGCGAAGACGATCGTCAAGTCGTGGGATCAGCCGGAATTCGACTGGTCGCCCGACGGCCAGTGGCTCGTCTATGCCCAGTCGGATAACGACTTCAACCGCGACATCTACATCGTGCCGGTCGACGGGTCGAAGCCGCCGTTCAACATCTCCCGGCATCCGGACGTGGACGCCGACCCGCCTGGTCGCCCGACGGCAAGACGATCGCGTTCACCGGGCGTCGCGGCGATAACGAGGTCGATATCTATTACGTGTTCCTGAAGAAGGACGACGACGAGAAGGAAAGCCGCGACCGCACGATCGAGAAGGCGGTCGAGAAGATCACCAAGGCCCGCAAGAAAGCGCGCCGCGAGGAAGGCGGACGAGGAGAAGAAGGACGACGAGCCCAGGAAGGACGACGAGGCGAAGAAGCCCGACAAGAAGCCGGCGAAGGTCGTGATCGATTTCGACGGGATCCATGAGCGGGTCCGCCACGTATCGCTCCCCAACGTGACCGAGAACAACCTGTTCTGGTCGCCCGACTCGAAGAAGCTCGCGTTCTCGGCCACGATCGACGGCCGCACCGGCCTGTTCACGATCGAGATCCCCGATGACCTGAAGCCCAAGCCGCTCGGGACCCTGCCGCTCACGCAAGCCCGGTGGCTGGAGCCGGGGAATCTCGTCGTGGGACTGTCGGCCGGCTCGCCCGCAAGCTTCTCGGGTGGTGCTGGCGGAGGTGCGGCGACGCCCGCAGCCGGTCCTGCGAGAGCGTCCGCGCGAGGCGGCGAATCCCCGGGGGGCGACGGGGTTTTTCGGATCAGGGCCAGGCAGGAAGTCGATCTGCCGCAGAAATATCGCGCGGCGTTCGAGCTGGCGTGGCGGCACATGCGCGATGGCTTCTACGATGAAAAGCTCGGGAACCGCAACTGGGACGCGATCCGCCGCAAGTATGCCGACGCCGCGGCCGAGGCGCCCGATCCCGACGGGCTGGCCACCGTCGTGAATTTGATGCTCGGCGAATTGAACGGCTCGCACCTGGGCTTCACGGCCACTTCGGGACGGGTCACCACGCGACCGACTCCGGGAGCCGGCCCGACGACGCCGCCCGCGAAATGGAACGTGGTCACGGCCCACCTGGGCTTGCGATTCGCCGCCGAATATCAAGGCCCGGGGCTCAAGGTCAAGGATGTGATCCTCAACAGCCCGGCGGACCACAAGAAGAGCAAGGTCGAGCCCGGCGATATCCTCCTGAGCATCGACGGCACGACGATTGACCCCTCGATGGACCTGACCAGGGTCTTGAACGGGCCGATCGATCGCGACGTGAAACTGGTCGTCCGCGACCCGGCGGGCAAGGAGCGGACCGTCACCCTGCGGCCAATCCCTTACACCGCCCTGAACGAGCTGCTTTACGAGCAATTCATCAAGGATTGCCGCAAGTCGGTGGACGAAGCCTCGAAGGGCCGCCTGGGCTACCTCCACATCCGCGGCATGGATTTCCCCAGCTTCCATCGCTTCGAGCAGGAGCTTTACGCGGTCGGCGCGGGGAAGGACGGGCTGATCATCGACGTCCGCAACAACGGCGGGGGCTCGACGACCGACCATCTCTTGACGGCGCTCGACTCAACCCGTCCACGCGATCGCGGTCCCTCGCGGCGGCGGCCCCGGATATCCCCAGGACCGCATGATTTATGCGACCTGGAACAAGCCGATCGTCGTCCTGTGCAACCAGAACAGCTTCAGCAATGCCGAAATTTTCAGCCACGCGATCAAGACGCTGAAGCGGGGCCATCTCGTCGGCGCCCCCACCGCCGGGGGTGTGATCAGCACGGGAGGGACCGGCATCATGGACGTCGGGTTCCTCCGCATGCCGTTCCGCGGGTGGTATACCCTCAACGACGGCGAGGACATGGAGCTTCACGGCGCCGTGCCCGACGTGATCGTCTGGCCCATGCCCGGCGAGATGCCCGCCGGCAAGGACCAGCAATTGAGCAAGGCCGTGGAAGTCTTGATGCAGGACGTGGAGGCGTTCCTCGCCAGGCCGCGGCCGAAGCTGAAGAAGTCGAGCGAACGCTGAAGATCAGCGGGGTATGATCGAGCGGAAACCCCCGCCGCCCATGCCCCCCATCCCTCCGATCGGCTTCTCCTTGAGTCCGCCCGAGCTGAGGTCCTCGATCACCACGTCGCGAGCGTATTCGAGCTGGAAGCGGTAGTCGATCGTCATCGCCTTTTCGCCGGTCGTGCCGGGCGGGACGTCGAGATCCCATCGCAGCAGGTTGTCGTTCCTCGCGGTGCGAAGATAGAGGGGATCGGCGCTGATTTCCGGCGTGGATTCGACCAGCTTCACGGCCACCGCCTCGCCGTCGGCCTTGGGCAGGCGGTCCCACACCTGGAGCTTGACCGGCGTGGTCCCGAAATTCCTGGCGACGGTGCGGAACTCATAGCCGAGGATCTGATTGCCGCCCTGAAGTGATCGCGTCTTCTTGGCTAGCCTGCGGCCGATCTGGATCTGCGGGTCGATGCCGAACCCGACGGTGAAGGCCTCGCCCACGGACACCTGCGGCAGGCTCATCGACCCCACGAAATCCGTCCCAACGTAAATCGAGGCCTCGCCCGGCAGGATGACCGCGTCGCCCGTGTTCGTCAACTTCGCCAGGCGGAAGACCCGAGGCGAGAGCACCGGCACGGCGCGATCGAAGAACTCGGGGGCCATCGTCGACCGCGAAATCTCGACGATCTGTGTATCCTTGTGAGACGTGAGGGTGCGGTTGCCTCGCAGGTGATGCGTCACGCTCGCCACCTTGGCCGTTTCCAGTTCCTGGGCTTCGTCGTCCTTCGAGAGGAGTTCCTGGGCCTGATTCATGGCCGCCGCCGAGTTCAACATCGACGTACCCCCGCCCATGCCAGCCTGTCCCGCCCTCGACATCGTCGCGCGTCCACTCGACGCCGGCTGGTCGCCGCCCCCTCGCCGGATCACCGAGATTTCCAAAGGCAACAAATCGGGCAGGGTCGCGCTGATCGAGGGCTCGGCCGTGGAGAGCGTGAGGGCCACGTCGTTCCAGTCCTCGCCGGAGAATTGTTCGATCGCGGCCAGCGATTCGAACTGGACCGGGTCCTTGCCTCCGCCCGCCCGGAGGCGGTATTGCGGCGACCAGGTTGCGGAATTGACCAGATAGCTCAGCCGCACGCTGGAGGCGACCGCGTCCGCCTTGTCGACCACGATCACGGCGTCGATCTCGGTGCGGCCGGCGCCGGTGGAAAGCTCGGCAATCTGCTTGACGGCGAAATCCGCCGCCTCGGTGTTGACCTGCAATTTCTGCTCAAGTTCCACGCGATCGGTCGTCTTCTTCGACCGGGTCTCCATGATGTACTTGGCGAGGGCGATCGTCGCTTCGGGGTCGAGCTTTCCCTTCTCCACAAGGTCTTTCATCGACACGCCGGTGAAGTCCTCCAGCTTCTTCAGGAACTCCAGGTCGGACTCGATTACCTTTTGCCCGGCGGCGATCTTCTTGATCTCGCCGCGCAGCTCCCGGAGGTTTTCCTCCCTGGAGCGGACATCCAGGCGGATGTCGGCCTTGACCGCCCGACGGCGGAGGCGGGTCGTGAGCACGCGGACCCCGTCGGTCCCTTCGGCGTAGAGCGTCCCGTCGATGGCCTGCGACGGCAAGGGGGAGACGACCACTTCCATCGTGCCCTTGCCTTCGGGCACCTTCACATCGCGGGTCACCAGGGCATTCTCCTGGTAGACCGTCACGGCCGAGATCCGGCTCGGGGCGGTCCTGGCGCAGGTAATTCCTCGGCGGCCGGCTTTGGCTGCTGGGCCGACGCGGTCGAAGCCAATAACATCCCGGCGGCCAGCCACTTGCGGGCGGTCGTATCCATGAAATCCTCCGATTTGCGGCAACTAAGGATCGAGCGTGCTCGACGATAGACGTCCCCACTTCGACTTCTCTTCGAAGTCCGCCCGAAAATGGCCCGCGTCGCGGCTGCGGTCGCACCTGTTGCCGGGGGGCGTTATACTGGGGCTTAACCGGAAAATCGCCCGCACGGCCGAGGTCATGATGGAGTTCCATAACGCCCACCTGGCGATCGCCTCGCTGAATCAGACGGTCGGCGATTGGGAGGGGAACGAGAAGCGTTCGCGGGAGGCGATCGAGGCCGCCCGCGAGGTCGGGGCCAGGCTCCTCGCTCCTGCCCGAGATGTGCATCCCCGGCTACAGCATGGGCGATCGCCTCCTGCGGATGGGCACGATCGAACGGTCGTGGGATCGCCTGCTCCGCCTGGCCGACGCCTCGCGAGGGCATGGCCATCGCCGCCGGCCTGCCGCTCCTGTTCGAGGGCGTCCTTTACAACGGCATGGGCCTCCTGGCCGACGGCAAGCTGGTGGGCCTGGCCGTGAAGGAAAACCTGGCCACCGGCGACGTCGAGTACGAGAATCGCTATTTCTCGCCCTGGACGCACGGCCGACGCGTCGAATATCGCGGCCCCGACGGGACGACGGTCCCCATGGGCACGCAGATGTTCGACCTGCCCGGCATCGGCATCGTCGCGTTCGAGATCTGCGAGGACGCCTGGAAGGGGATCCGACCCGGTTCGACCTATGCGCTGGCCGGTGCCGAGATCCTGATGAACCCCTCGGCGTCGTGGTTCACCATCGGCAAGCACCGGGCTCGCCGGAGGATGGTCGAGCAGATCAGCCGCGAGGACCATTGCGTCTACATGTACGCGTCGCTCCTGGGGTGCGACGCCACCAGGTTGATCTTCGACGGCAGCCTGTTCCTGGCGGTCAACGGGCGGATCGAGGCTGAGGGGCGGCGGTTCGTCTTCTCGCGAGACTGGGAGCTTGTGCATCAGGTCGTCGACCTGTCCGAGATTCGCCACGTGCGGATGGAGGAGGGATCATGGCGAGACCAACTCGGGCGCGTCCGCGCCGGCAGCTTCGGCGATGCTCCGCCCGTGGTGAGGGTCTCGGGCAATTTCTCGACCGAGCTGGAAGGCCCGCCGCCCGCGCCCTACTGGATCCCGCCCGATCGCGTCGCATCCCGACCCCTCGCTCCACTATCTGGAGGCATCGGCACTCGGCGGGAAGGTAATCACGGAAACCGACCTTAATCATCTGGAGCTGGAACTCGCCCTGTCGCTTGCCCTGCGGGACTACATCCGCAAGTCGGGGATTTCCAAGCTGTGCCTGGCGCTCTCGGGCGGTCGCGACAGCGGGATGGTCGCGCTGCTCGTGGCCCGGATGTACAAATACTGGCACCCCGACCTTTCCGGGAGCGAACTGAAGAAGCTCGTGGGCGAGAAGTTCGTTTGCGCCTACCTCGCGACCGAGAATTCGGGCCACGCCACCCACGATGCCGCCCAGGCCGTGGCCCGCGAGATTGGCGCGACCTTCCTCGACGGCCAGATCCAGCCCGCGCCTCGATGCCGCCCAGGCGACCGTCGAGCGCATGACGGGCGATCGGCTCTCGTGGTCGGAGGCTCGTCACGACATCACCCTGCAGAACATCCAGGCCCGGCTGCGGGGGATGCTCATCTGGACCGTGGCCAACATGCACCAAGCCCTCCTGCTGGTCACCAGCAACAAGAGCGAGGCGGCGGTCGGCTACACGACGATGGACGGCGACTCCAGCGGCGGACTGGCCCCGCTCGCCGACGTCCCCAAGAGCCTGGTGAAGCTCTATCTCGCGTGGGCGAGGCGATTCCATGACCTTGAGGGGTTCGACCGCATCGACAAGATGGAGGCCTCGGCCGAGCTCCGACCGCCGGGCCAGGCGCAGACCGACGAGGCCGACCTCATGCCCTTCCCCGTGCTCGACCAGCTCATGTACGCGTTCGTCCAGCTCGGGCTCGACCCGGCCGAGATCCTCCGCAAGCTTTGGCCGGCCATGAGCGACACGTACCATGGCGACCTCCGCGCCTTCGCCGCCCACATCCGCAAGTTCGTCCGGCTGTTCTGCTTCGCCCAGTGGAAGCGCGAGCGATTCGCGATCAGCTTCCGCGTGACGGCCTTCGACCTCGACCCCAAGACCGGCTTCCGCTTCCCCCCGGTGCAGGCCCCTTTCACCGAGGAATTGGTCGAGATGGATCGCCTCGTGGAAGAAATGACCCCCTCGTGAGATCGGCCCGCCATGGCAACGGTTTACGTCCCGACGGCTTCCTACCTCTACGGCGCGCACAGGCTCACGATCAGTCGCGGACACCCGATCCCGCTCGGCGCCACGTCCACCGGCGAAGGCATCAATTTCGCCGTGATAACCCGCCATTCCACCGGCGTGACCCTCGTCCTGTCGGAGCCGTGCAACTCGGAGAGCCTGGCCGAGATCCCGCTCGACCCCGTGTTCAATCGCACCGGCGACCACTGGCACATCCGCGTGATGGGACTGCCCGAGGAGTTCTGCTACGGATATCGCGTGGACGGCCCGGAGGGCCTGCTGCATCGCTACGATCCCTCGGTCGTCCTGCTCGACCCGGCGGCGCGGGCGCTCTCGTGCGGGCGGCCCTGGGGCGCGGTCGGCAGCCTCCCGAGGCGAAGCCTGGTTAACCGGAAGATGAGCTACGATCCCGACGACATCCACCTGCGCATCCCTCGCGAAGACACGATCGTCTACGAGCTCCACGTCCGGGGATTCACGATCGATCCCTCCTCGGGAGTGCGACGTCCCGGCACGTTCGCGGGCTTGATCGAGAAGATCCCGTATCTCCAGGCGCTGGGCGTGACCTCGGTGGAGCTGCTGCCGATCGACGAGTTCGACGAGAACGATTGCCCGTTCGTGAACCCCCTGACGGGCGAGAAGCTGAAGAATTTCTGGGGATACAACACCATCGCGTTCGCCGCCCCGAAGGCGGCCTATGCGAGCAATCCCGAACGCTCGGCCCCCTGGGACGAGTTCCGCCGCATGGTCAAGGCGTTCCACGGGGCCGGCATCGAGGTCATCCTCGACGTCGTGTTCAACCACACGGCCGAAGGCGCCGAGCGGGGCAACACGTATCACTTCCGCGGGCTCGACAACAGCCTCTATTACATGCTCGACGACAAGGGGAAATACCTCAATTTCAGCGGATGCGGCAACACGGTCAATAGCAACCACCCCGTCGTGCGATACCTGATCCTGTCGTGCCTGCGCAACATGGTGGCCGAGGCCGTGGTCGATGGCTTCCGGTTCGACCTCGCCAGCGTGCTGGGCCGCGATCGCGACGGCGCGGTGCTCGTGCAACCGCCGGTGATCGAGATGATCTCCGAAGACGCCCTGATGACCGACACGAAGCTGATCGCCGAGCCCTGGGACGCCGGCGGGCTCTATCAGGTCGGCAGCTTCCCGGGCGGCCCGCGATGGAGCGTGTGGAACGGGCAATATCGCGACGACGTGCGGAAGTTCTGGCGAGGCGACCCCGGCATGACCTCGGCGCTGGCCACTCGCCTGTGCGGGTCGGACGACCTCTACCACGGCCGCGGCCCCTTGCATTCGCTGAACTTCATCACCTGCCACGACGGCTTCACGCTCCTGGACCTGGTCTCGTACAACCAGAAGCACAACGAGGCCAACGGCGAGTCGAACCGCGACGGCAACGACGCCAATTACAGCTGGAATTGCGGGGCGGAGGGGGATACCAGGGATGAGCGGATCGTCCAACTGCGGCATCGTCAGGCGAGGAATTTGATCGCGACCCTGCTGATCTCGCAAGGCGTCCCCATGATCCTCGGGGGGGACGAATTCCTCCGCACGCAGGAGGGGAACAACAACTCCTGGTGCCAGGACAACGCGATCAGTTGGGTCGACTGGAACCTCGTCGAAGAAAATGCCGGATTTCTTCGCTTCGTCCGCATGATGATCGCCATGCGGAAGCGTCACCCCGCGCTGCGGAGGAGCACGTTCTTCAGCGGGGCGTCCAGCGCAGGGCCGCCCGATATCTCCTGGCACGGCGAGAAGCCGTGCGTGCCCGATTTCTCGCAGGATAGCCATGCCGTGGCCTTCGCCCTGGACGGCCGGCGCGTGGACCGGCCCGGCGTGGTCGACCGCGATTTCTACGTGGTCATGAACGCCCACTGGAAGCCGCACACCTATCAGATCCCGGCATCGCCAACCGGCCGGGCCTGGAGGCGGGCCGTCGACACGTCGCTTGCATCCCCGGACGACGCGACCGAGCTGGACCAGGGGCCGTTGGTCCGGGTTTCGCAACTGTACCGGGTCGAGGCCCGCAGCCTGGTCATCCTCGTCTCGGAGCAGGGCAACGAATCATGAAGGGAATACCCGACTACGAACCGATGCTCGCCGCGTATCATCGGGCCTTCGCCCCGGAACTGGAGGCGATGGTCGACACGCTCCCGATTCGCGAGGCGATGCACGTGCTGGACATGGCCTGCGGCGACGGCGTGTACAGCCCGTGGTTGGCCCGACGGATCGGGCCGTCGGGCCGCGTCGTCGCCGTCGACCTCCTCCCGCAATACCTCGAAATCGCACGAAAAGCCGCGATCGCAAGCGGTCACGGCGAGGGCATCGAATTCGTGACCGCGGGAATCGACACGCTCCCGTTCGAAGATCAGTCGTTCGACCTCTGCTGGTGTGCCCAGAGCTTCTACAGCCTGCCCGACCCGGTCGAATCCGTCCGGCATCTAGCACGCGTGACGAAGCCCGGCGGCGTGGTGGCCGCGCTGGAAGCCGACACGCTCCACCACGTCCTCCTGCCCTGGCCGGTCGAGCTGGAGCTGGCCATCCGGATGGCCGAGCTGGAGGATCTGGTCGAGAACGTCGCCAGGCCCCGCAAGTTCTACGTGGGGCGCCGCCTTCGCGAAGTCTTCCGCAAGGCGGGGCTGGAACGGATCCAGGTCCGGACCTTCGCCGCCGACCGCATGTCCCCGCTAGGGCCCGACGAACGCCTCCATTTCTCGGAATACCTGAAGGCCCTGGAAGGGCGAGTCTCGGCGCGCCTCAAAGGATCGTTTCGCGAAGCCTTCCAGCGCAGGATCGACCCGGATTCCAAGGATTATCTGCTCGACGACCCGGATCTGGTGGCAACGACGATCGATCACCTGGTCTCGGCCGTGAAGCCCCGGTAGGGTGCATGCAATGCACCGCCTTCATATGTTGTATAGAATTGCTGCGTCTCAGGCACCCTACTTGCCCAGGACGATCTGGGCCTTCGCGGGCGAGCCCGGCACGTCCTCAAGTTCGCATCTCAGGTCGTCTGTCCGCCTGGATGCGTCGAGCATGAGCGTGATGTCATGCTCGCCCGCCGAGAGGTCCAGGTCGATCGATCCCGCCGGCTTGAACGTGGCCCGATCGGCGCGGATCTCCAGCAGGTCATGGGGGGAAAGCTTCAGGCGGATCATCCCCGGCGTCGTCACGAAGACCTGGAACCGTGCCGCCACCGGCCTGGCCTTGGACGCCTCGTCTCGCAGGAATTCGACCGGAAGTTTCCCATCGACCCGGCTATAAGCCGGCTTCCACGATGCGTCTTCCCCGCCGCCTGACGCGACTTGCCACCGCCTCACGAGCCTCGCCTTGCTGACCGAATACGGCCCGACCTTGCCCAACTGGGACAGGAACCGCACCAGGTCGGCAAGTTCTTGACGGGTCAGGGTTTCCGTCAAGCCCGCGGGCATCAGCGACCCGGCCTCCTTCTTCTCCTCGATGGATGCGGGCGCGATCGTCATCTCCTTGCCCTGGGCGTCGCGGAGGACGACTTCACGCTCGTTGTCGCGCACCTTGATGCCGGTCAACACGCGGCCGTCGTTGGTGGCGACCGTGAGCGAGTGAAATCCCTCCTTGATCGCCTTGTTCGGCTGCAAGAGCGAGTCGATCAGGTAGTCCACCGGGGCGCTCGCGCCGATCGATTCCAGGCCCGGCCCGACCTGCCCGCCCGCGCCGGCAATCGCGTGGCAATTCAGGCATTGCAGATTGGGCGATCGGAAAAGGGTCTCGCCGCGGGCCGCGTCGCCAAGCAAAGGCACGTCGGCCACAAGTCTCGCCATCTCGGCCTCGGAGAGCACGACCGGGGCGGTCGAGACCGACCCGGCGCGACCGAGGGCGTCGACCAAAGCATTCTCTTCGCGTCCCAAGGATCGCACGATCCGCATGGCGACCTTGGCCACGTCGCTCGGCAGTTTCTTTTCCTTGAGCGCGGCGGTCAAGGCGGCGGGTCCGCCGGAGGCGTTCAGTCCGAAGCCGAACCGGAACTCGAAATTGTCATCCAGCGAAGGGTTGGACGCGAGGGCCTCGACCGCCCGTTTCGCACCTTCGGCGGGTTGGAACCGCATCACCAGGCCCGATGCCAGGAGCCGATCACCGGGCTCGCCCTCGGCCGCGAGCTTCGACAACGCCTCGCGGCTCGCCGGACTTCCCAGCTCGCCAAGCGCGACGGCGGCCATCTGGCGGGCGGAAGGATTGCTCGAACTGCGCGGCGGCGACCAGGTCTCCAAGCAGGGCCTCCACCTTCCAGACTCCCGCCGCCGCGATCGCGCCCACTCGCAGCAGGGGATGGGTCGTCTCGTCGAGCAGCGGCCGGATTCGGGCGAGATCGCCGCCGGGGCGCCTCGCGGAGGTGAGCGCAGTCAAGAGGTTCAGGCGCTGAAACGGGTCGCGATCCGCCTCCAGGATCAGGTCGAGCGCCTGGCCTGTTTCGCGAGGGCTGCCAAGGCTGGCCACCACCTTCATGGCGTTGAATTCCCTGTCGCTGCCCAACTTCTTCGACTTGATCAGTTCGAGCAAGCGGCCCACCACGGCGGGCGAGCCGGCGGCCGTCATGGCCAGGTTCATGCCTTCGATATTCGGCAACCCATCGAAGGAGGAATCCAACTTCCCGGCTTCGAGGGCGGGCACCCACAATGGCTGCAGCTCCTTCGAGGTGAGCCACATGGCGTAATCCAGGAACCTATCTCGCTTCGTGCTTTCGATTCCACGTGATCGTGGCCGCCACGACCGATCGAGGATCGGGCACCCTGGCCATCGCCCTGACGGCCTCAAGGCGAACGCGAGGGCTTGCGTCCTTCGCCGCGTTCCCGAGGAGATTCAAGGCATCGGAAATCCGATCCTGCCAGTGCGGCACGATGCGGCAAGCGGCGGCTCGCACGCGGAAATCGGGCGATTTCAGGCATTCGGCGAGCAGGTTCGGCTCGGGCACGTCCAGCGATTGATACGTCCACAACGCCTCCAGCCGATCATGCTCGAAGTCCCTGGCCGTCGGGTCGAGATGCTTCACCCATTCGGCTAGTTTCGGCACGACCTCCTTCGCGCCTCGCTCCTTCAACACTCGCTTGGCGAAGTGTCGTGTAAATCCTTCGGGTAATTTCAGGGCCGCCAGTAATTCATCGATGGAAGCGCCTTCCAGCTTCGGCTTTTCGACGAGCAGACGCCCCTTGGCCGTGACTCGCCAGATTCGGCCGTGGGTGTGATCGCGTCGCGGGTCGCGGAAATCCACCTCGCCGTGCTGGATGATCGGGTTGTACCAATCGGCGATGTAGATGGCGCCGTCGGGTCCCATCTTCACGTCGATGGGGCGGAAGGCTCCGTGAGTGGTCTTGATCACCTCGGGCATCTCCCGCGACGCGAACCCTGAGCCGTCGTCGGAGACCACGAACCGGCAGACGCGATTGGCGCGGAAGTCGTTCGTGATCATGTTCCCCTGCCAGTCGTCGGGCAGGTGGCGTCCGGAGAGGATTTCAAGCCCGCAATGCTTCGGACTCCCGGGATTCAAGCCGGCCACGATCTTCACGGCATCGGGGGCCGAGAAGTAGTAGGCGCCGGGGATCACGTAATTGATCCCCTCGCCATAGGCGCCGTCGGTGGCGAAGGACGAGCCCCAGGCGTCGGTGTGATGGCCCCAAGAGTTCACCCATCCGCGGGCGAACACCTCCAATTTCATGCTCTCAGGCCGGAACTGCCAGATGCCGCCGCCCCCGAGGCGTCGCGGACCCCAGGGGGTTTCGATGTGGCTGTGGATGTAGATCGATTGGTTGAAATAGAGCATCCCATCCTCGCCCCAGCGGAAGGTGTGGAGGATATGATGGGTATCTTCGGTGCCGAAGCCCGAGAGCATCACGCGGCGGTGGTCGGCCTTGCCGTCGCCGTCGGTGTCCTTGAGGAAATCAAGCTCCGTCGAGTTCGCCACATAGGCGCCGCCGTCGCCCGGCTCGACGCCGGTGGGGATGAGCAATCCGTCGGCGAAAACGGTGGTCGAGTCGGCCTTGCCGTCGCCGTCCTTGTCTTCAAGGATCAAGATCTTGTCGTTGGCTACCTGGCCGGGGGTGATTTGCGGATAAATCTCCGACGACGCGACCCAGAGCCGGCCCCTCGCGTCGAAATTCATCTGGATCGGCTTGGCCAGGAGCGGGTCGGCCGCGTACAGGTTGACCTCGAACCCGGGGGCAAGCTGGAAGGATTTCGCGCTCGACCTCGGGGTCGGGGTCCGGGATGTCCTTCAGGTCGCGCTGGGCGAACGCCGAAGACGCGACCGCAAGTCCGAGGATCGCGGCGGAAATCCACGGCAGTCGAGCAGGAAAAGCGTTCATTTCCCAACCTCCGCGGGGATCAATTCATAGACGTGCGCGACGGGCTGCTTGAGTCGGGCGATCTCGGCTTCCTTCTCGGCCACGAGCGGGTCGAAGAGCGGGATTTCCCGGCCGTTATTCCCCTGCTCGTGCTTGCGGAAGCCGAACAGGTACGTCTCGTTCTGAGGGCGCCAGCGGTAGAAGTACAACTCGTTTTTTTCGTTGATGATCTTGCGGAGCCGCTCGAATCGCTTTCCTTGCTCCCCCGAGTCGTATCCCCACGAAACTCGACCGCCTTCGGGGACGTAATCATCGGCCTTGATGGTGTCGATTGTCTTGCCGTCGACCTTCACCGTATAAGCCCGGCCGGCCTTGAGCAGGTCGCTCACCACGTCGCCGCCCTCTTGCTTCCAACCGTGGGAAATCGCCTTGAAACGGACGCTCTTTTGTGTTGCAGAGATTTCCGATACGTCCACCCGATGCGAGACGATCGACTTCGATCCTCTCAGCTTCAGCAGCCATCCGCTCTGATCCGACTCGAAAGCGCCCTTCATTTCGTCCGACGCGAAGAATCGATAACCCCTTTCCACCGGATGAATCCCGTCGTCCGTCACGCCCGCGGTCTTTTGCGTCTTGCTGTGTAAAATTTCCTCCATGTGCGCGGAAAAGAGATCGACGAAGGGATGATTTCGGTTTTTCGCCACCCCGGCAATCACCTCGGAATATCGCTGCAAATCGCGATTGTGCCGCTCGGCCGGGGGCAGGGGAGGGCCTCCGTCCTCGTGGGCGATGGGCGAGATCAGCACGATCTTGGCCTTAGTCTCGGCCAAAGTATCCAGGAGCGTATTCAGCCCTCTTCCGAACTCGGCAAGCCCGGCCTCGCCGGCGAACGATTCGTTCATCCCGTAGGCGACCAGGATCACCGTGGGCTTCAGCGCGATCACATGCTCTTTCAAATGCTGGAAGCCGTCGGCGCGGGTGCCGAACCTGGCCCTTGCATCACCCCAAACCGTGTCGCCGCTCCAGCCCAGGTTGCGGAAGATGAGGGTCTTGTCGGGGTTCTCGATGGTCAGCCTCGTCTCCAGATATCCATACTTCGCATCGCGCTCGGCAAAGGTGTTCCCGAGATAGACGATGCGATCGCCATCGACGAGCTTGATGCTCTTGGATGGATCAGCAGCGCGAATTGGCGTCATGCCCGCCATCGCCGCGAGGCATACGATCTTTACCCAGGTGTGGCGCACGGATCGGCTCCCATCCGGTTTCGGGGGCTCGAAGTTGGCAGCAGGGCACGGCTCGATCGGAGGATTTCACTGTAGCGGCACGAGGGAGCCGAGTCGAGATCCCACCCTCCGGCGGCCCGGCGTTCGAAATGTTCGAAAAACCGGGTCGAATCTCCCCGGACTTGCCCCGGATTCACGAACCGATCGGCCCCGACCATGCCCCTTTCCGACCGAGAGTTCCCGGCCCATAATGGTGGGATGGATCATGCCCGCGTGCAGCTCAGCCTGGCGTCGATGCTCTTGCTTGTGGCCTTGTGCGCCGTGAACTTCTGGTTATTTCGCCTGGGAATTATCTGGGGACTGCTGGGTCTGAGCGTGACCAAGCATCTGGTGATCGCCTTCCTGTGCCACGCCGTCGGCCTGAACCGGAAGAACGAGGCGCGCGCGGTGGCCGAATCCCGGCCCCTTCCCGAGCCTTCGTCGAATTGAGTTCACGATGACACGATCCGCTCGCGACCCTCGGTCACGTTCCGCGTGGCGTTGCGGGTGTCGACCACGAGCGCGGCATGTTGCACGATCATGGGCCAGTCGTAGGCCGAATGATCCGTGCAGATCAGGACGCAGTCTTGCGACGATAGCGTTTCCGGCGTGAGCGGCTCGCTTTTCAGGCGAATGGAGTGCTTCCGCATCGACGGAAGCTCGGGGATGTGCGGGTCGTTGTACGAGACGATCGCCCCGCCCTTCCGGAGGCGTTCGAGCAACTCGAATGCAGGGCTTTCGCGAGGGTCGTCCACGTCCTTCTTGTAGGCGGCGCCCAGGATCAGGATCTTGCTCCCGTTGAGTGCCTTCCTGCGATCGTTCAACGCCCCGACTACCCGCGAGACCACATAGGCGGGCATCGACGTATTGATCTCCCCGGCAAGCTCGATGAATCGCGTATTCGTCTCATACTCGCGGGCGGCCCAGGTGAGGTAGAACGGGTCGATCGGGATGCAATGCCCGCCGAGGCCGGGCCCCGGATAGAATGCCTGGAACCCGAACGGCTTGGTCCTGGCCGCCTCGATCACCTCCCACACGTCCAGGTTCATGGCGGTGAAGACGACCTTCAACTCGTTCACGAGCGCGATGTTCACCGCCCGGTAGGTGTTTTCCAGGATCTTGCAGGCTTCGGCGACCTCGCACGAGGAGACGCCCACGACACTCGGCACGACGGCCTCGTAGATGCCCTGGCGAGCCGGAAGCCGTAGGGGCTGAATCCGCCCACGACCTTGGGGATCTTGCCCGCCGAATGCGCGGCGTTGCCGGGGTCTTCCCGTTCGGGGCTGTACGCGAGGAAGAAATCCTGCGCGGCCCTCAGCCCGCTTTCCTCCAGCGCCGGCCGCAACACGTCCCGCGTGGTGCCGGGATAGGTCGTGCTCTCCAGGACCACGAGCTGCCCGCGGCGCAATCGCCGCGAGATCGCCCGTCCCGTGCTGATGACCGCGCCGAGGTCCGGCTCGCGATGGCCCCCCAGCGGCGTGGGGACGCAGATCACGATCGCGTCGGGCTCGTCCAGGCGGGCGAAGTCGGCGGTGGCCGCGAATTTGCCCGTCTCTTGCAGCGCGGCGATCCTTCCGGACGCGATATGCCCGATGTAGCTCTCGCCGGCGTTGAGCCTCGCGATCTTCGCGGGATCGATGTCGAAGCCCAGCACCGGGAATCCCCGGCCGGCGAACAATTCCACCAGCGGGAGTCCGACGTAGCCGAGGCCGATCACCCCCACCCTCGCCGTCCGCTCGTCAATCTTCCGGGCCAGCTCGTCGACGAGTTCCCCGGCGTTCATGAGACCCCCGGCACGGCCAGGGTTCGCCGCAAACCCTCCTCGAAGTCGACGATCGGCCGGTAGCCGATCGCCTCGGAAATGCGTTCCAGGCTCGCCAGCGAGTGCAAGACATCGCCCGCTCGCGCCGGGCCGAACTCGGGTTCGAGGTTGGTCCCGAGAATTCCGTTGATCGCCTGCACAAGCTCGCGAAGCGTGATCTGGCGGCCGATCCCGACGTTGTAGACCTCGCCGCCCAGGGGCCGTTCGTGCTTCATCGCCAGCAGGTTCACATGCACCACGTTTTCCACATAAGTAAAGTCGCGCGATTGCAAACCGTCGCCCAGGATTCGCGGCCGACGGCCTTCCATCATGATCCTCGCGAACAGGGAAATCACGCCGCTGTAAGGGCTCGACGGGTCCTGGCGTGGGCCGAACACGTTGAAATAGCGGAGGCTCACGCCATCCAGGCCCATCGTCTGGGCGTAAACCCTCACATAATGCTCGCCAGCGAGCTTGCCGGCGGCATACGGGCTGAGCGGCTTCGGTAGCATGCCTTCGTGCTTGGGCAATTCTTCGGTGTCGCCATAGGCGCTGCTGGAAGCGGCGAACATGACGCGGCGAACGCCCGCCTGGCGGGCGGCTTCCAGGATATTCAGCGTGGCGGTCGGCCCGCTGCGATGCGAGTCGATCGGTTCAAGGATCGATTTGGGCACGCTCGGAATCGCGGCCTGATGGAACACGTAATCGGCGCCGTCCATGGCGCGTTCGCAGGTCGCGAAATCGGCGGCGTCGCCATGGATCCATTCGAATTTGCCCTGAAGATGGGCGAGATTGGCAAGATTTCCCGTGCCCAGATTGTCGAGCACGCGGACCCGCAACTCTTCCCTGAGGAGGGCGTCCACCAGGTGAGATCCGATGAAATCCGGCGCCTCCGGTGACGACGGCGAGGCGGGATTCGCTCAAGGTTCACCTCGCGACGGCAATAAATCGGAGGCCGGGCGATCTTGCGGCGGGGGACATCGCGGCATCGGCGGCAGCCGGCCTTCCGGGCCGGTTTTCCCGTCTCCTTGAACCACGGTCGGCGGATCGTTCGGTTCGAGAGGCGTTTCCTGGAAGTTCAAGAGCGAAGAGATCAGCATGATGGCGACGAAAAGGACGATGAGGATAGGAAGGCGAAATCCCAGCCCGGAGTTCCTCAAAAACCCCAGGAACGCGGCCGTCATCGGGAAGGCTTGGTCGAGATCGATTGACGCAGGTCGAACCGGCTGCCGGCCCCGGAGATTCGACGCCGCGGGCTCGCGCGGTCCGTCCATCTGGGCATCGTGCAGGTCGGGAGGGTCGAGCCGGATCGGTTCCATGGCGTCTATGGTCGCCCGAACGGCCCCGGCGATCAAGTCCCCTTCTTCTCCCGCCGATTCACCGCGAGAATTCGCAGAGGCCGGTCACGTAATCGCGGCTGCCGTCGTTCACCCAGCCGTCAAGCTGTGCCGCGTCCTTTAACTGCTGGCCTCGCTTGCGATCCACGACCAGGAACGAGCACGACAGGTCGGGGAGGGCGGTCAAGTCGCCCCAAAGCTTCTCGAACTGGGCCACGGGGAAGACGTCCTCCTGGCCGTGCCCCCAGCGACGCTTCACGTCCTTGATGGTCACGTAAGTCGGCACGCGGGCGGCCATGCTGCGGACGGCGTTGGTTACCTTGGCCGGGTCGGCATTGAGGTCGCCTCGATTCAGGCCGAACGCCGCCAGCAGGCCGTCGATCTCGACCCAGGTTGTCAGGCTGTTGTAGTAGCGCAAGCGGAATTCGGTGTCCTCGCGAGGCTGCGACAGCCCTTCCAGCAGCCGCAGATGGCCGCCGACGACCGCAAGGCCGCCACCTCGGTCCTCGATCCGTCGCGGGATGACCTCGAACCCGAACGTGGACCCCGAATCCATCATCAGGCCCAGGACGCCGGGATGCAGGCTCGCGCCCAGGGTATCGATGTTATGCACGAGCAAGTATCGCAGATTCGGGTTTTCGCCCAGGAGCTTCGCGAGGATCCCGTTGCGGAACAGGGTGGGAACCTCGTAGAAGTGGCCCGGCGGGTTGAACCGCTGGATCGGCGAATTATCGACGTAATCGTGCCCCTCGCCGCGGTCCCTGGCCCAGTTCGAGGATCGCCTTGCGAGACGCCTCGCGGACCTTCTGCTTGTTCTCGTCCAGGGTCTCGTGGGCGCCGTCTTCCCACAGGAACGTGAGGTCGCGGGTCATCGGGACGAGCCGCTGGGCGATCGACTGGCCGCGCGAGAGCAGGACGGCCCCATCGTGTCCGTAATTCCGCGTGCGAGCGAGGTGGTGTTCGATGGCCGAATGCGTCAAGTAGCTCGTGGTGACGATGTGGGGGATCTTCGCACCGAAGCGGTCCTGGGCGGCCCGCGTCTTGGCCAGGTGGATTTCCAGGAAGCTGCGGTGCTTGCCGCCCAGCATGACGAACGGGTTGACCGCCTTGACCACGCCGGCGCCGGTGGTCCAGCGGCTCCCCACGCCCGGCGGCGAGCGTCACCACGGCCACCTCGCCCCTTCGCATGGCCGATTCGCCGCGCTCGATCGCCTCGCGAGAAATGGCGGGCGATGAGGCGTCGATCAGGTCCGAATCGGCCACGTCGCGGACGTCGGTGTCCACCGGAAGCCGATTGCGAGCCAGGCCGATGCGGCCGCGCTGGAGGTCGTCGCGGAGCTGGGCGTGCTGGACGGGGTCGAACCCGTTCTCGCGCGGATCTTCTCGGACTCACGATCCCAATCCGCCGAGGTCGGGTCGGTGGCGGACCTCGCGACCGGGAAAAGCGTGTTGATCATCGTGCGGAAGACGCGAAGCAGCCCGTCGTTATCGGCCGAATGATTGGCGAAGTGGTCGATGTCGGCCTTGCGGTGGGCCTCGACGGCGTGCGTGCCCGCGGCGATCATCGAGCCCACCTGGAGGGCGTAATAGCGCGTCGGCATGGCGCCCGGCGCCCTTCAACGAGCGACGCGAAGGTGCCGTTGGGGTTGATCCGGAAGTCGTAGACGACGGGCTCCATCGCGAAGGGCAGGGCGTCGTCCAGCGACTGCTTGACCCGCCTCATGATGTCCCAGAGCTCGTCGCGGAACGCGGCCTTGCGGTGCGGCGCCACGAAGAAGCCCATGCCCCCGCCCGACATCCCGCCGAGCATGAGGAATCCCCAGAAATCCTCGCCCAGCGCCTTCCTCGCCTCGGCGATGATCGCCTCGGTGAACGCGTTCGAGACCCAGGGGATGATCGTCTTGAGCGGGCCGTCCCAGTTCGCCATGGTCAGGCGGCCGACCTCGCGGATGTCGGCCGAGCGGACCGCCGCCACGATCTGCTCGTAGATCCGCAGGGCCTCGCCGCGAGCCTCCCACTCCGCGCCGCTGCGAAGCAAATATTTCTCGGTGACCATGTTCAGGATCGGGCCGACGTTCTGCGCCATCCCGCCGTGGACCAGGACGAGCGAGGAGGCCAGGGCGTCGTCGAAATTCGCCTCCTTGCCCGTGCCCGTGAGCGTGTGGGAAGGGAGCAATCGGCCGCGGCTCACGCCCCATTCCGGGTCTTCCTCGCAGGCCTGAACGCCGCGAATCAGCTTCACGCCGGGGAAGACGCCACCGGAATCCTGCCATCCCCCGCCCGACCCCCCGAGCCACTCGCCGAGGATGGCCCGCGAGACCACCACGCGGGCCTCGTCCGGCTCCAGCGGCCCGGTCAGGTTCCTCGCCTGGCCGGTCGCCCTCATCAACAGGCTGATGAGCGAGGCGAGTAGATTCGTGGAGACCGCAAGCCGCGAGCCCTTCGGGATGTCGTTGACCCGGCTGACGACTTCCAGCCCCCAGCCCGGCCGGATCATCCGCCCGAGCAGGGCCGCGAGCGAGACCCCGGTCCCCTCGAACGAGGGCGGGATCACGCCCGAGGCGATCACGCCCGCCTTGACCAGCCCGAGGTAATCGTTGCCGAAGTTGAACAGCTCTTCCAGCGTGGCCACGTCCTTGCAGGCATTCAGGTCGATGGACGTGAGGCGAAGCACGGGCTCGGCGATCACCCGGCAATAGGTCTCGATGGGCGGCCGGGGGGCGTCGTCGCGTTTGTAGACCCCCAGGTCGACCGAGATGTTCAGGACCCGCGCCCCCTCGGGATAGTCCATCCCGAGGAAGAAAATATCCGACCACGCCGAGTGCGAGAGGTCGAGCCGGACGGGCGTCTGTTCCATCAGGATCGGGAAAAGCCCGTCGTCCGACTCGCGGCGGATCAGCAGGGGATGGATCTTGAGCGGCAATTCATCGGGGCGCCCGCGCGGAACATCCATCGGCTCCCGCGACAGCCTCGCACGGATCGCCTCACCTGATCGGCCAGGGTCTGATAGGAAACCTGCTCGTAGGCCTGCGCCAGGGCGCTGGCGACCGCGCCGCTTGGCCCTTGCTGCTCCTGCGAGTGGAGGAACGCCGCGATCGCCTGCTCGAACCGCCGTTCCAGCAGGTCGGACACGCCTTCGAACGGGATGATCCCGGTGGACGGCAGGTCGGCCGCGTCCTGCAAGACGTAGCGATAGACCGAGTGCAGGAACATCGAGGCCCTCACCTGCTCGTACAGGTTCTCGGAATCGCGACGGAACGCCTCAAGCTCGTCGCAAATCGCGAGGATCTCGGCCGTGGATCGCCCGGCGATCAGCTCGCCGATCGAGCGATCGCGGAGCGACGGGTTGGACGAGGTGATGGTCTCGATCAGGGCGTTGGGACTGGTCGCGGTGGACACCCGGCGAAGCTCCGAAGGGATTTAGCCTCGACTCTGTTCGAATCGGACCAGCGATTCCAGCAGGCCCGAGAGCATCTCCTCGCGGTCGACGCCCGACAGCGCGAGGGCAATCTGCGCATCGACCACGCCATATTTCACGCCCAGGTTATGCCTCACCCCGCGAGTTTCCAGGGCCAGGTATTTTTCCCGGCGGCCCAGCAGGTTCAACGCGGACGTGAGCTGGATCTCGCCCGAGTCGCGACCGTGCGTCTTGACGACCTCGTCGAGGATGTCGAAAAGCCCGGGGGTCAGGACGTGCATGCCGAAGTAGCACAGGTAATAGCCGGCCCTCATGCCGGGCACCTGGAGCCGCAATTCGGCGGTCGTGGGGTTGGGCTTTTCGATCACCTCGTCGATCGAGTAAACCTCGGGCCGGCCGTGCTGCCGCTTGCCCTGGATCGTCCCGTACTGGTGGATCAAGTGCTCGCGAGTCGCCTGCACCGCCGAGACCGTGCAGGCTTCGGATTCGGCGAGGTCCAGGAGCTGCCGGGCGCAGCGGCGCGTTTCCTTGGAAATGTACAGGTGGTCGCCGAGCAGGAGGAGCACCGGGTCGCGGCCGGCGTACTCGCGGGCGCACCACACGGCGTGACCGTACCCGAGCGGCTCGTCCTGGACCGCGAACCGGAGGCGTCGCAGCAACTCGTCGATCCGCGAGGCCTGCTCCTCGGCCCATTGGACGCCGCGGAACCCCGAGCGGAGCGTCTCGATGTAGGATTGGAAGTGGCGGCGATAGTACGGCTCGTCGCCGGGGGCGCTCACCACGCAGATTTCTTCGATCCCGCTATCCAGCGCCTCCTCGGCGATGATCTGGAGGACGGGTTTGGTCAGCCCGTCGCAATCCACCAGGGGGAGCATCGCCTTCTGGACCGTGTCCGAAGCGGGATATTGCCGCGCCCCGCGTCCCGCCGCCGTGATGACCGCCTTCTTGACTTGCACGTCGAAGAGATCCTCATAAGGCAGGCCGGGCCGCGTCGCCTGGTGGGAAAGATCGCGAACGCTTAAGTTACCGACAAGCCGCCTCGCGAGGCAACCCTGCCCTCAAGGCCCGATGGAAACTGGTTGCAAATTACCGACGTGGGACATACTCAGGGGTGCTTTCCCCGGAATTCCGGTGGTAAACTGCCTATCTGAACGGATTTGCGATCCGCCGTCCGTTTCCTGATCCTGGAGGCGAAGACTTTGAGCAGCCTGGCGGTGATCGCTCTCCCTCACGATGGGCCAGCTCGACGGTGCGCGGGCGAATGATCCGCCACTTGCCCGGGTGTTTCGCGATCGAGCCGTCCCGTTGCTGGATTCGCATTGCCTGCGATGCCACGGCGAGAAGAAGCAGGGCGGCGGCGTGGATTTTTCGCGGTTCCGCGACGAGTCGACCGTGTTCCGCGGTCGCAAGGCCTGGCGGAAGGCGATCGAGCAGGTCGAATCCGACGAGATGCCGCCATCGGGCCAGGCGCCGCTCACGGGGGAGGAAAAGAAGCGGCTACTGGAGATCCTGAAGCAGGTGGCCGACCCGATGACGGCCCCCGACGTTCGCGATCCCGGCCCCAGCCCTTTGCGACGACTGAGCCACTCCGAATATAACAACACGATCCGCGACCTCCTGGGAGTGGAGATCGACGCCGCCGCGATCGTGGGGATGCCCGAAGAGCGCGACGAGAGCAATCGCTACGGCAACTCCGCCGCCGGGCTGGACCTCTCGCCCGCGCTGATGGAGAAATACTTCGCGGCGGCCGACAAGGTGCTCGACCGCTTCTTCGGGACCGAGCTCAGCTCGAACGTCGACGGCGAGATCCAGGAGCGCGCCAGGATGGCCCGCGAGCGCATGTTCGGCATGAAGCCCGGCAGCTTGCGGAAGCGGGACGCGCGGATCACGCCCATGGAAGGGCTTTCCGAGGAGGAATCCGCGATGAAGATCATCGCCGAGTTCCTCCGTCGCGCGTATCGGCGCCCCGTCGGGCCCGAAGTGCTCGAACCGATGGGCAAGATCTACAAATTCGGCGCGAAGCGGGACGTAGGGTACGTCAATTCCGTCCGATCGATGCTCAAAGCCGCCCTTGTCTCGCCGCGATTCCTGTTTCGCGTGGAGACGGCCGGAGAGCCCGGGGTGGTCCGTCGCGTGGACGACCATGAGCTGGCCACGCGGCTCTCGTACTTCCTCTGGTCGAGCACGCCCGACGCGATCTTGATGGACCTCGCCGACCGGCAACTTCTGACCTCCGCGGGCCCGACCTCCGAACCGATGAAGCTGGGCGGAATCCCCATCGGTTCCCCCTCGCGACCGAACGACAGGCACTCGTCGAGGGCGATGGCCTTCGACGGCGACCCCGGCACGCACTTCGAAAGTGCCGGGCGGGACGGTAGCTGGATCGGCCTGGACCTGCACGCCCCCCGCAAGATCGCACAGGTCCGATTCGCGGCCCGCCAGTTCCATCAGGACGAGCTGAAGGGCGGGAAAATCCAGGCCTCGAACTCGGCGGACTTCCGTTCGGGGGTGGTGGACCTGGCCGTCATTACTACCCGTCCCGGCGATGGCATGGTGCTTCGGGAAATCGAGAATGCGGACCCGTTCCGCTTCGTCCGATATCTCGCGCCCGAGGGCCATTCGGTCCACCTGGCCGAGCTGGAGGTCTGGGGGAAGACCGATTTGTCGGTGCTCGAACATCAGGTCCGTCGCATGCTCGACGACCCGAGGGCGAAAGCCCTCACCGAGGAGTTCGCGGCCTCCTGGCTCCAGATCCGCAAGCTTGTGGCGGCCAGGCCCAGCACCGAGTTCTTCCCCGACTTCACGCCCGAGATCCGCGAAGCCCTGTACGACGAGACGGCAACCTTCTTCGACAAACTTCGCGAGGAAGATCGCAGCGTGCTGGAGTTGATTGATTGCGATTACGCCTACCTGAATGAAAAGCTCGCCCAATATTACAAGATACCCGGCGTGGAAGGACGCGACATGAGGCGCGTCGTGCTCCCAACCGGCACCGGACGGGGCGGATTGCTGGGGATGGGCAGCATCCTTGCCATGACGTCGGCCACGTCGCGGACCAGCCCCACGCTTCGCGGGAAATGGGTGCTCGAAGTGATGCTCGGCACGCCTCCGCCACCGCCTCCGGCCAATGCGAGCATGCTGAAGGTGCAGGATGAAGCGGGCAAGGAACCGAAGAGTTTCCGCGAGAAGATGGCCTTGCACGCCACTCAGGAGGCATGCGCCGCGTGCCATCGCAGGATGGACCCGCTGGGCTACGCGCTGGAGAATTTCAACGCGGTGGGGATCTGGAGGGACGACGATCGCGGCCGGCCGCTCGACACCTCGGGCGAGTTGCCGACGGGCGAGGTCCTCAATGGAGTTCCCGACCTCAAGAAGGTCGTCTGGGGACGGAGGGGGCAATTCGAGAGGAACTTGATCGAAGAGATGCTCGCCTTCGCGTCAGGCCGGCCGATCGATTATCATGATGATCGCCCGGTCGAGGAGATCGCGCGGAGATTGGCCGACAACGATCATCGCTTCTTCGCCCTCATCCTGGGAATCGTCCAGAGCACGCCGTTCCAGTACCGAAAATCTCTTTGATCGATCGGGTCGACGAATTTCCTCGGGGGAAACCGATGAGCCGCGCCAGCCGAGCCATCACGCGACGGACATTGCTGCGGGGCGTGGGGGCGTCGCTCGCGTTGCCCTGGCTGGAGGCGATGGCGCCGAGCCTGGCGCGAGGCGCCGCCACCTCCGGGCCCCCGGTCCGCATGGGGATCTTCAGCGTGACGGGCGGGACCGTGCTGGAGTCGTTCACCCCGAAGGAGGTGGGGCCGCTGAAGGCGTTGCCCTCGATCCTCCGCCCGCTCGAATCGTGCAAGGACGAGTTGACCGTCATCTCCGGGCTGTCGCAATCCGGGCGGTGCGACAACGTGAACGGCCACGAACATTGTGCGTTCAAGCACCTCACGGCGGCCGAGTTCGTCAAGAAGGAGGCGGGCAAGATCCACGCGGGAATCTCGGTCGACCAGCTGGCGGCGCAGGCCCTCGGCGATCAAACCCTGTTGCCGTCGCTCGAGCTGGGCCTGGCGTCCGAACCAGTATTCTTTTCGGGCACCCGACGTGGTCGTCCCCTACGAGGGAAACCCCCGCCTGGTCTTCGACCGGATGTTCCGCGGCCGCACGCCCGTCGTGCCGAACTGGCGCCGCCGGGCCTCGGCGCCGTCGCCCGCCGACGCGAGCCCCTCGCGCGATTCCGAGGACCGCAGCGTCCTGGACCTGGTCCGGGAGCAGGCGAGCGGGCCTGCGACGCGAGGTGGGCAAGTCCGACCGCGAGAAGATGGACCATTACCTCGATTCGGTGCGCTCGGTGGAGAAGAAAATCGCGTTCGTCGAGGCCCGTCATCGAGACGAGATCCTCGACCTTGCCGCGCCCGGCCCTTCCCGGTTGCATCTGCCCGCCAACCTGCCCGCCGAGGGGCTGCCGATCTGGGAGATCTCGCGGCCGATCGACCAGGACCCCGAGAAGCACGCCGATTACATCCGTCTGCTTGCCGACCTGATGATCCTCGCGTTCCAGACCGACACCACGCGGGTCGTCACGGTGGCGGCCGGCAGCGACGAATGCATGTTCCCGGGCGTGGTCACCGTGGGGTACGAGCGGCATTGCCACACCCTGGAGCACCAGGGCAACGCCGGCCGCCCCGAGGACGCCGACCCCGTCGCCCGCGAGGCCTGCCGCCAGATCCATGCCTGGTATACGCAACTTTTCGCCGAGATGATCGCCAGGATGAAGGCGATCGACGAGGGGGGCTCGTCGCTGCTCGACAACAGCGTGATCCTCTACACCTCCTACATGGCCGACGGCGGTCACGGCCAGGACCATTATCCCGTCGTCCTGGCGGGCCGAGGCGGCGGGAAGCTGAGGCCGGGCCGTCACCTCGCGTTCGAGAAGAAGGCGCCCGTCGCCAATCTGTACGTGGAGATGCTCGACCTGATGGGCGTCAAGGTCCCCTCCTTCGGCGACACGCTCACGTCTCGCTACGCGGGGTCGCTCGACGGTCGATTGCCGGGATTGATCTGATCGGAGCGGCTCATCGTGAATCTCCCCAAGTTCGTCGCCGTCGGGCACAAGGGGTCCAGGCTCACTTCCGCCGATGGGCTGGAATGGAAGCTGGAGGCGACCGGCAAGGAAGGGGAGATCTACCGCGCCCTGGCGTTCGGGAACGGGCGATTCGCCGCGGTCGGCTCGTACGGCGGGGACAACATCTTCGCCTCGTCGGCCGACGGCGTGAACTGGCAAACCAGCAAGCGGGACGCCCGCTATTCCGCCTATCTGCGCGGGCTGGGCTTCGGCAATTCCCTGTTCCTCGCCCTCGGCGGCGACCCCGGCTCCGTGGGCAGCTCCAACCCGATCGCGACGACCTCGGCCGACGGCGTGACCTGGTCCGACATCAAGCCAATCGCCGGGAAGCACATCCTCCGCCGGATGGCCTTCGGGAACGGTCGATTCGTCGGCGTGGGGGACCGCGGCCGGCGGGCCTGGTCGGGAGATGGCTTCCGGTGGACCGACGTCCCGGACGTGAAGGCCGCCGACGCGTTGGTGGACGTCGCCTTTGGCGCGAATCGCTTCGTCGGCGTCGGGCTGCACGGCCTGCGGATCACGAGCGACGACGGCCAGGCGTGGCGGGATCGCCAGGCGGGCGAGGAAGGCGAGCATCTCAACTCGATCGTGTGGGCGGGCGATCGCTTCGTGGCCGTGGGGATGGGGGCCACCTACGAGTCGGCCGACGGCTCCTCCTGGACGAAGCACGCCAATCGCGATGCCCCGCTGTTCGCCACGTTCGGGCACGGATGGTTCCTCGGCTCCCACTGGAAGGGGCGAATCCTGGCGTCCACCGACGCGATCGCATGGAAGCAGGTCTTCCGCTGCGAGCATCACATCGAAGCGATCGCCGCCGTCTCCCCAACCTGAACGAGTCCGGCCCATGATCCCGGCACTTTGCCGGCGCCCCAACGTCCGGGCGGCCCGTCGTCGTTTCCCCGGTTCGGGGACGTGGGCCGGCTCGTCCGTGGAATAAGCCGGGTGCTCTGGGCAAGTTGGACGCATATTCGGCCTCGACCTTCGCGATGCTAACCTGTGTGGGGACAAACCGGGCGAGCCCCGATCGGATCGGGGCACATCAACCAGCATCGTGGGTCGCTCATGATAAATATCCGCGATTCTCGGAAGGGGGGAGAAATCGAGGGCGTTAACGGGGGTCGCGAACATGGTCCCGAACGGCCGATTTGCGCAGTCCGATTTTTTCTAAACCATTTTGAGAGAACAATTTCTGTCAAATCAACGCAAAAGTGATAACTAATACGCTACAGAGTGCGACACTTTTTTTCGGGGTCGAAAAGCCTGGAATAACGCCCAGACGTGATGTCTGATGAGAGACTTGTAAGGATGCGCCTACAAACCGTGCGCGCTCCCGGGCGGAATTTCCCCCGAAAGCGGTTATCCTTCGGATGGCACACGATGCGACACTTAAGGCCAGCTATTGCCCGCCGTCAACGCGAATAAGGCCGGCAATAGCCGGCCCTACATTCGTGCGTCCGACGCAACCGGGAACCGCTGTGTCGGCGAGCGGGCGCGAGATCGGCCGGGTTTCTCAGTCGATCAGCGGCTGCGTGCAGCGGAGATAGGCCATGAGGTCGCGGACTTGCTGCGGCTTGAGGTCATCCAGGAGCCCGTCGGGCATGAGCGAGATCGGCTTCGATTCCATCGCCTCGATCTCTTCGCGGGATGCTCACGTCGCGGCCCTCGCCCGATCGCAGCAGCACGCGGCGGGCGTCCTGGTCGATCAGGGTGCCGAGGAGCGTGCGGCCGTCGGTGGTCGCGATCAGGTGGCTGGCGAAGCCTTCGCGAATCTCCGCGCTCGGGCTGACGATGCTCAGGAGCATGGTCGGCAGGTCGTCGCGGCGATAGCTCGTGAGGTCCGGGCCGACCTTCCCGCCCTGGCCGAACAGGGTGTGACACTTCGCGCAGCGCTGGGCGAAGATCGCCTTGCCCGGCTTGGGCACGCCTGAACCTTCTTGTATGAGGCCGGAAATTTGCTCGATGCGGGCGCGATGCTCGGCCGAGGCGGCGCCCTTCGGCTCGCCCCAATGCTTGCGAACCAGCGAAACGATTTGCGGGTCGCGATGGAGGCGGAGCGTCTGGATGGCGACGGGCGGAAAGGTCCCGGGATCGACCTGGTTGGCATCGACGGACCTGAGGAGCGGGAGCGACCACGAGGCGCGCCCGGCCAGGAGCGAAATGGCGTCGGCGCGCAGGTCGTCGCTCGTGCCGGCGATCGATCCGAGGATTTTCGCGCCGATCTCGGGGGCATCGTATCGGGAGAGTGCCGCCATGGCCGCGGAACGGAGCGCCGGATCGGTCGATTCGCAGGCGATTTTCAGGAGCGTTGGCACGCACGATGGCTGGTCCACCTCGCCCAAAATTTGCACGATTTGCATCTGCCGGCCGCGGTCGGCACGTTCGTCGGACAGGATGGCAAGGGCTTCCTTCAAGGCGTCGGGCCGCCCCCTCCTCAGGGCGATTGGGATCGAGTTCCCCGCGAAGCGGGCCATCGCGTCGGCAAGGTCGTCGGGCAGGTCGGGGAGCGGCTGGCCCGCGAACGCCATTTCCAGGCCCGAGACGAGCCGCCGCGTGGCATCCTGGCCCGGCGAAAGCCTCAGCAATTCCGAGCAGGTTTGAAGGTTCGCGCGGCCACCTTCGCCGGCATACCGTCGCATGAGCCGTTCGATCACGTGCGACTTGATGATCGGCAGGTCCCACGCGGAACGGTCGCGCAGGAACGCCAGGATTGCCTGGCGATCGGTGGCGCATTTGGACTCGATCGCCCACCAGATGAGCAGGGGCATGTGGAGATCCTGCGCGTCTTCCCCGTGGACGAGGAGGTTGCGGACGATCGCCAGGCACGGGCCGGCCGCCAGCCGTCGGGCCGAGCAGGCCATCTGGGAGCGCACCTCCAGATCGGGCTCAACCCCGGCCCGATCGGCGATCGCCCGGGCAATCTCGCTTGACACCGCGTGGTCGTCGCACGCGAGGCGGACGGCCCAGAGGCGCACGTAGGGATCTTCATGGGAGAGGAACTCTCGCGCGGCCGCGTCGTCAAATCCCCCGCTCAGATTCAATGCCCAGAGTGCCTCCAGGGCGATCTGTCCCTTCCCCTCACGCACCATTTTCACCAGCTTCGGCACGGCCGACGGGTCCTTGCGATCGCCGAGGAGCCGAAGCGCCGTCTGGCGGTGCCATTGGTTGGGATGGGCGAGCAGGGCGATGAGGCCGTCCGTCGACCGCTTCGAAAGGTCCTCGGTCCTGGCGGAATTCGTGCCCTTCGCACCCAGGCGATAGATGCGGCCGTCGTCCTTGTCAATCTGCCCTTCGTGATTGCGATAATGATTGACCTGACGATCGTGCCAGTCGGCCACGTACAGGGCCCCGTCGGGGCCGAGCTTGATGTCGACGGGGCGGAACGCCTGGTCGGTGGCCTTGATGGCCTGGCCGATGTCCTTCGTGCGGAAGGTCGAGCCGTCGCTCGCGACTTCGCTGATGACGACCACATGATTCAGCGGGTCCACGCCGAAAAGATTCCCGCGGTAGTGCTCGGGCAGGGAATCGCCGTCGTAGATCACGAAATTGTGCGTGAATCGGGGCACCTTGTCGTGCTTCATCGCGGGGAAATAGCCGAATGCGTAGGGATTGGACAGGGGTCCATGCTTGGAAAACCCCTTCTGGAAATACCCTCCCTGGACGTAATGAAATCCGCGGGTGTCGCCCCCGTTATGGCCGGAGTAGATGCGCCCCTTGGAATCGATCTCGACGCCGAACGCGTTGCCGCCACCCTCGGCGAAGACCTCGTAACGCCGCGTCTCGGGGTGGTATCGCCAGATGAGCTGACCCATCGATGCCACGGGCGCGTCGGCCGAGCCGGGTCGCCTCACGCGGGCCGTGACGGTGCTGCCCTGGGCCGCGTAGAGCCAGCCGTCCGGCCCCCATCGCAGGCTATTCACGACCGAATGCGTGTCCTCCAGGCCGAACCCCTCAAGATGCACGACGGGGTCGCCGTCCGGCACGTCGTCGTTGTCCTTGTCGGGATAGAACAGCAGATAGGGCGGATTGAGCACCCACGCCCCGCCGCGACCTTTCACCACGGCGGTCGCGATATTCAGCCCGTCCACGAACGTCTTGTGGCGATCGAACGTGCCGTCGCCGTCGGTGTCCTCGTGGATCGTGATCTTGTCGGCGCCCCGGACGTGATGCGGCGGCGCGGCGGGAGTCTTGTCGTAGACCGCCCGCCACACGCCGTCGCGGCTGAGCATTTTCAGGCCCGCCGGGTCGGGGTACTGGAGGTACTGGACCACCCACATCCGGCCTCGTTCGTCGAAGTTGAGGAAGACCGGCTGGCGGACGATGGGCTCGGCCAGGACCTGCTCGACTCGCAGGTCGTTCGGGGTGACAAGACCCGTCGAGGCGGCGGGTTCGGACGCCGCAGCCGGCGAGCTCGGCACGTCCAGCTTGGTCGCCCAGTAGGCCGCGTTCCGCAGGAGTTGATTGAACTCGGGATCGCGGAAATCGTCGGGATGCCCGAGCGAAGTGTAGAAAACCCGTCCCCCCGACGTGGTCAAATTCGTCCACGCGACCGGCTCCGAGGGCTGGGCGGGAATGGTCCCGACGAGGAGCGGGGTTGCCGAGGCCGCGAGGGGGTTGACCTTGTAGAGCGACCCATGCCCGACCAGCTTCCTGGCGTCGATCCCGGACAGGATGGGATGGGACGACGCGTTTGTCGAGGCCGCAACGGACGTGATCCCGCCGTTGTTGTGGTGGCCCTGATAGTTGCCCCCAAGGACCTCCGCATCGAACCCCGGCCATGCGGCGCGATCGCCCGGGACCGCGTCGTTGCCTCGTGGCGAGAACGCGTGGCTCGCGGTCCTCAGGCCGATCACCGGCTTCCCGGATGCCACGAACCGCCGGATGGCGTCGACTTGCGCCTTTGGCAAGACGCGGCGGCGCATGCTCACCACCGCGAGATCGGAATCCTCAAGGGCGCCGAGATCCTCCAGGTCATTCGGCTTGCCTTCGGCCGAGAAGACGTAGCGGAGGCGGAAGTCCTTGGCCAGGTTCCTCGCCGCGAACGCCGGCAGGGTCCGCTCGGTCTTGTATTCGTCCTCGGAGAGGAGGAAGGTCACGAGGGGGCGATGGTCGTCGTTGAAGCGGAAGGGCTTGCCGCCGATGATCTGGTCGCTGGTGATCGTCGGGCAGACGAACTTCTCGATGTGCTCGAAGATCAGGTCGCTGCCCGAGAAATGGCTCACGAACGGCGCACGGGCCGGGTTATACATGGTGTCGGTCATGTCTCGCATGAGCACCACGGCCTTGCCATTCTTCGCCATCTGCCGGAGGCCGAACGGGCGCCCCAGGACGCACATATTGGTATGCACGCCCATCAGGATCACGTTGTTGATCCCTCTCGATTCCAGGATGCTCCAGATCTCATTGCCGTCGTCGCTGATCATGTCGCGATCGGCGTCGATGGTCAGCTTGTCGGTCTGCGAGGTCCAGGGGCGCGCGGGTTCTTGCCCATCGACGTCAGCCTCGCCGCCCATCGAGCGTGCTCGGCGGGGTCGTCGTCCTCGCCGCCGTCGGTCTGGTCGATGGGATAGGTTCCCTTCTCCTCGCTCGGGATCTTGTAGCACCAGCTGCCGATGTCGGCCGGGAGATTCCGTGGAGCGCGGGACCGCCCTGGCCCTAGAGCGGGCGGGGTTGCTGTCGTAAGTCTTGGTGCAGCCGCTCGGGGCGTGGATGATGAGCGTCCCGCGGTCCCTGGCCGCCTTCAGGACCTGATCCATGCGAGGCGCCATCTCGCCCTCGCGGCGTACGGCGTTCAGGCAATGGTGCAGGTCCCACATGTCGCACACGATGATGGCCGTATGGGCCGGGTCCCACGTGGCCGGCTTCTCGACCACGCGGAAGGCGCCGCTGTCCTTCGGCCCCTCGACGCGCGAGCGTAAGGTGAGCGAGAACGGCTGGTCGGCACCGGCGACCGGATGGGTCGCGAAGCACCCGAGGATCAACAAGGCTGCACACGTTCGTCTCATCCCGTCCTCCATCAAGCGGAAACGGCGCCGAGCCCCGGCTTGTCGAGGCCCGTCGTGTCCATCATCCCATCCTTCACCACGAAGATCCCGGGGAATTTCGCGTCCCAGCCCTTGTTGGCCACCGGCACATATTGCCGGGCGTTGGCCTCGATCGCCTTCACCGCCGGGATGTGCGCCGACAGCCCGGCCGAATGCACGAGCGAGGCGCCCGGGCAGGTCAGGTCCTGCACGCACAGGAACATCTTGTATTTCTGCGCGGCGGCCGCCAGCAACAACGCATGGCTCTGGCCCTTGCAGGCCTTCAGCGCGATCCCCGAATAACCGCGTTCCCTCGCCAGCAGGAGGCTCTCGTAGTCGGTCAACGACTCGTCGGCGACCACGGGCAGGAGCTTCGCGGCTTCGAACAGGACGTTCTTCGGATTGGCGCGGAGGTCCCGCGCCGTCGGCTGCTCCACGTATTGAATCCGACGATAAGCCTCGGGCGTGCCCTGCTTCAAGATCCGCAGGAAATCCAGGAGATACGCCTCGTTCGGCGCCTTCTCGTTGAAGTCGAGCGAATAAACCCAATCCGCCACGTTGCGGCTTCTTCTGCACGTCGGCGACCGTCGTGTGGATCTTGACCACGCGGTCCACGTCCCAGCTCAAGTCCTCGCCGTTGAGCTTGATCTTGAAGTGCGTGAGGCCGTTGTACGGGATCCATTCCCTCAGGGTCTCGGGCAGGCCGTCGTCCACCCGCTTCTTGATGTCCGAATCCTCGATCGGGTCGACGGCCCCGACCAGGTGGTACATCGGCATGCGGGCTTTCGGCCGCTCGCTGATGTACTGCGTGAGGAGTTCGCCCGAGAACTCGCGGCCGAGGTAGTAGTCCAGGTCGTGGCGCGAGGAAATCGGGCCCATAAGTCTGATAGCAATTGAGGTTGTGGACCTTGCCGAAGCCGTCGTGGATGGCGGCGTCGAAGGGGCTTGCCGTGACTTGCGTGCATAGCTTGGGGATGGGGACGTCCAGCTTCAATTGCGCGGATTTCGAGGTCTCGTCGGCCGCCTTCTGGTACTCCGGGTCGAGGTCGCGGTTGATGTCGATGGGATGGCCGATCCCGCGATAATCGGCCGTGATCCTGCGGATTCGCCCGGCAAGCTCCTTCATGGCCGACAGGGTGGTCTGGTACGGGAGCGTCTTCGACGGGAACGACCAGACGTTGCCCAGCGGCATCGATCCGAATCCTTTGGCCGACTTGCCGTCGCGCGGTCCGCACCACGCAACCCACGTTCAGGAGCGTGACGCGGTCGACGATGTTCCCACCAAACTTGATCGGCGTGCGATAGAGGTAATCCTCGTAGGAGACCGTCACGTCCTCGATCTTGATATCCGTCGGTCGGGCCCCGGCCTTGATGGAGGGCAGACGGCGCCCGAGGCCCATCAGCGGGGTGATTGCCGCGGTTGCCAGGAAGCTTCGCCTGGAAAGAGCCGTCATGACGACCTCGGAGATCGGGAGGGAGATCAGGTGGAGTCGACCCGGGATCATCATCGTAATGCTTCCGCCCCGGTCACGCCATCGGGTGGCATGCGCCTCCGCCGGATCGGGCGGAGGGGGCTGCCGCCGGCACCGCGGGGCGGATAAATTAGGAGGGTCGTGCCTGCCCGCCTCGCCCTGCCCAGGAACTTCCCATGAACCTGAGACGATCGCACCGCGCGATGATCCTTATCGGCGTGGTCCTTTGCGGACTCCTCACGACCGTCACCGCCTTCGCCCAGCCCCCTCGCGACAAGAATTCGATCTACGCTCGCGACAACCTGATCGCCTGGTGCATCGTCCCGTTCGACTCGAAGAAGCGCGGCCCGGAAGAGCGTGCGGCCATGCTCGAAAAGCTGGGCTTCAAGCACTTCGCCTACGACTGGCGGGCCGAGCACATCCCCTCGTTCGACGCCGAGGTCGAGGCCCTGAAGCGGCACGGCGTGAAGCTGGACGCCTTCTGGGTCGCCCCCGGCGAGCTGAACCGCGAGTCCCGCATCATCCTGGATACGCTCAAACGCCATGACCTGCACGCGCAACTGTGGGTCCTGCTGGATCTCGGCGGAGACAAGGCCACCGGCGCGGAGCAGGAGAGGCGCATCGACGCGGCCATCGCGAAGCTGCGCCGCTGGCCGAGGAGGCGAAGAAAATCGGCTGCTCGCTCGCCCTTTACAACCATGGAGGATGGTTCGGCGAGCCGGAAAATCAGATCGCCATCATCGAGCGGCTGAAAGCGCAAGGAATCGCCAACGTCGGCATGGTTTACAACCTCCACCACGGGCACGACCACCTCGATCGCTTCGCCGAATTGCTCGCGAAGATGAAGCCGTACCTCGTCACCATCAACCTGAACGGGATGGTCCCCGCGGGCGACAAGGTGGGCAAGAAGATCCTGCAACTCGGCCAGGGGACGCTGGACCTGGAGCTGTTGAGGACGATCCGCGACAGCGGCTACACCGGGCCGATCGGAATTTTGGGGCATACGAATGACGACGCCGAGGAACGACTCCGCGACAACCTCGACGGACTCGACTGGCTGATCCCGCAACTCGACGGCAAGCCCGCCGGGCCGCGCCCGAAGCCCCGCACGCCGGTGCCCTCGGCGTCGGCGGGTTCGACCGAGCCCGAGGTCGTCGCAAGGCTTGTCGACGAGGCCATCTCGCACGGAGACGCCCGCAAGGGCGCCGAGGTTTTTGCTTCGCCCCAGTTCGCCTGCTCGTCGTGCCACAAGGTGGGAGAGCAGGGGGGGATCGTCGGGCCGAGCCTGGAAAGCGTGGGCCTCTGCCTCTCGCCCGAGAAGATCGTCGAGTCGGTCCTGTGGCCCTCCCGGCAGGTCGAGCCCGGGTATTCGGCAACCGTGATCGCGACCCGCGACGGGCGCGTGATCCAGGGATATAAAGATCATGAGACCGAGCAAATGGTGCAGTTGGCGGAGGCCGCGTCGGGCCAACCCATCAAGCTCGCGAAGGCCGACATCGAGGCCCGCAAGGAGCAGGGCACCCTCATGCCCGACGGCCTGGCGAATTCCATGACGGCGGAGCAGAAGCGCGACCTGATCCGCTTCCTGATGGGGCAGGGAAAGGCCGGGTCGGTGGGCGTCGATTCGCTGCTTGCCCACGGCCATGCCGTGGCCTCTTTTCCCTACGATCGCAAGCCAAGGCACCTGGAAAACTGGCCGAACTGGCAATTGCCCGTGAATCGTGATCGAGTCTACGAATTCTACGAGAAAGAGGCGGATTACTTCTCGAAGCAAGCCAGCGTGCCGCCCCTGTTGCCGCCGTTCCCGGGGCTTGACGGCGGGAAATATGGCCATTGGGGGAATCAAAACGACGACGTATGGATGGACGGCCGCTGGAATGAGGCCGACCTGGGGAACGTGCTCAGCGGCGTGTTCCGCGGCGCCGGCGTGACCGTCCCCAAGGGCGTGTGCGTGAGGCTGGGCGACCGCGGCGAGATGTCGGCCTGCTTCAACCCCGAGACCCTGTGCTTCGAGGCGCTCTGGCAAGGCGGTTTCATCAAGTTTTCGGCCCGCCGCCACGGCTTCATGGACGGATTGCCGATGGACGGAAAGGCCCTGCCGAAGCCTCCCGGGACGAAGCCCGACAAGCCGTTCGTCTATCACGGCTTCTATCGCCACGGCAAGCGGGTCATCTTCTCGTACCGAATTGGCGACGAGGAGATGCTCGATGCTCCGTGGGTGGAAGACGGGAAGTTCTCGCGAGTCGTCGGCCCGGCCAGGGAGCATCCGTTGGCCTCCTTCACGAAGGGAGGCCCGCCCAGGTGGCCGGAAGTCCTCTCCGTCGCCGGGACGCTCGGCAATACGCATCCTTACGCGGTGGACACGATCGCGCCCCCGGTGATCAACCCCTGGAAGATGCCCCTTTTCTTCGGCGACCTCGGCTTCCTGAGCGACGGGACCGCGCTCCTCTGCACCATGCAAGGGGACGTCTGGTCGGTGAAGGACATCGACGGTTCGTTGAAAGACGTGAAGTGGCGGCGGTTCGCCTCGGGCCTCCACCAGGCGCTCGGGTTGGTGGTCGCGGACGACAAGGTTTACGTCCTCGGACGAGACCAGATCACCTGCCTTCAGGATCTTGACGGCGACGGCGAAGCCGACTTCCACGAGAACGTAAGCAACGCGTACAGGACTTCCGAGGCCGGCCACGACTTCATCTGCGGCCTCCAGCGCGACGCACAGGGCAACTTCTACACGGCGTCGGGCAAGGACGGGATCTTGAAGATCTCGCCCAACGGGAAGGACGTGGAGGTCCTGGCCACCGGCTTCCGCAACCCCGACGGCCTGGGGCTGACCCCCGACGGCGTGCTGACGGTGCCGTGCTCGGAGGGGGAATGGACGCCCGCGTCCATGATCTGCGAGATCCGCAAGGGCGGGCATTACGGGTACGGCGGGCCGAAGAACGGCAAGACGCCCGACTTGCCGCTGCTCTACTTGCCCAGGGGCGTGGACAACTCGGCCGGATCGCAGGTTTATATCGACAGCGACCGCTGGGGGCCGTTCAAGGGCCTGATGGTGCACCTCTCGCACGGCGCGGGCACGCATTTCTTGCTGCTCCGCGATGAAGCCGGCGGCCAGCCGCAAGGGGCCGTCGTGCCCTTGCCCGGCGACTTCCTCTCGGGCATCCATCGCGGTCGCTTCAACCCGAAGGACGGCCAGCTTTACGTGTGCGGGATGAACGGATGGGGCACGTACACGTCGGCCGACGGCTCGTTCCAGAGGGTCCGCTACACGGGAGAGCCGGTCCAGCTCCCGGTCTCGTATCACGTCCGCGAAAATGGGGTGCTCGTCGGGTTTTCGCGGCCGATCGACCCGTCGATCGCGGAACAAACCCGGTCTCACTTCGCGCAGGCGTGGAACTATCGCTATAGCTCGGCCTACGGATCGGCCGAGCTTTCGCCCCGGCATCCGGGGATGACGGGCCACGACCCGCTGGCGATCACCTCGGCCCACGCCTTCCCGACGGCCGCACGCTCTTCCTGGAGATCCCCGACTTGCAGCCGGTCAATCAACTTCACCTGCAATTGCGGGTCGATTCCGGCCCGTCTCACGACCTGTTCGCCACGGTGAACAAGCTCGGCCCGCCGTTCGGCGATTTCCCCGGATATCAGCAGGCCCCGAAGACCATCGCGGCGCATCCGATTCTGCGAGACCTCGCCACCGCGTCCAGCACGGTCAAGAACCCGTTCACGAAGAACCTTCCCAGGGCCCGCCCGATCACCATCGAAGCCGGGAAGAATCTCACCTTCTCGACGACCTCGTTCACCGTCCGCCCCGGCGAGCCGATCAAGCTCACGTTCCTCAACCCCGACGTGGTCCCGCACAACTGGGCCTTGATCCGGCCCGGCACGCTTGCCAAGGTGGGCGACCTGGTGAACAGGATCGTGGCCGAGCCCGACGCCGCGGCAAGGCATTACGTCCCGCGATCGGACGACGTGATCGTCTTCACCGACACCGTCCTGCCCGGCGAGCAGTTCATCATCTCCTTCGTCGCGCCCAAGGAGAAAGGCCGATACCCGTTCCTCTGCACCTTCCCCGGCCACTGGATGGTCATGAACGGCGTGATGGTGGTGGAGTAGGGCGCTTCGCCCCGAGTTCCGCGAGCTTTATCCAATCTTCGAGGATCCGTGCATCGCTTCTTCACGAACGCGTCGGACAATCTCCGGACTTCGGGCAATCTGCCCCGAGAGCCTTTGTCCATAAATCGCTTCGAGAGAGGCCAGCTTCCCATGATGAGCCATCGTCCCTCCCGACGTCGCTCGGCGTTCACGCTGATCGAGCTCCTGGTGGTGATCGCGATCATCGGCGTCCTGATCGCCCTCCTCCTGCCCGCCGTGCAATCGGCCCGCGAGGCGGCGCGGCGTGCCCAGTGTACGAATAATCTCAAGCAAATCGGCCTGGCGTTCCACAACTTCGAGGGGACCCGCCAGTTCTTCGCCCCCACCTGGCTGATCACCAATGACCTGCTCGCGGCACAGGGGCTCTACAACCTGCCGCCGAACAATCCCAACTACATCCCGCCGTGCCCGACCCAGTACGCCGACGTCTGCTCCAGCACGCTCGACGCCCAGTCCTGGCCCACGCTGATCCTGCCGTTCACCGAGCAGACGACCATGTATAACGCCTACAACATCGCCATCGCGTTCCCCTCGGCGCAGAACTCGACGGTCGTGGGCGCGAATCTCAGCATCATGCTCTGCCCGTCGGCGCCCCCGGCCGAGGCCCGCTTGCCGAACGTCTACCCCAACCCGTTCACCGGATACAAATGCACGCTCGCCCCGGGCGATTACGCGGTGGACGACGGCGTGAGCGAGAGCTGGCTGATCCTGAACAACGTCCCCCACGTCGCGGGCCAGGACACGCCCGGGATGCTCAAGGGGAATTACCTCCGCCGCGCCGCCGACGTGACCGACGGGCTCTCCAACACGATCATGGTCTCCGAGGACGCCGGGCGGCCGAATTTCTACCTGATGGGCGGCCAGATCCAGTACGGCGTGAGCATCCCCTGGTATCGCAACGGGACGCCCTCCACCGAGTCCAATGAAGGCTCCGGCGGCGGCTGGGCCGACTACGCCAGCGAGTTCTACACCGACGGCGACGGCAGCAGCCAGCACACGAATTTCAGCAGCAACAACGAGGTCTACTCGTTCCACCCCGGCGGGGCAAACCATGTGTTCGCCGACGGCTCGGTCCACTTCATCAAGGCGAGCACGAACGCCAAGGTCTTCGTCGCCCTGATCAGTTACGGCGGCGGGGAAATCATCTCGGCCGACGGCTTCTGAGCGGACATCTCGCACCCTTGGACAAGGATCTTCGGGATGAATCTCCGGATATCACGCCCACACTGCGCGGCCGCATTCGCGGCGATGCTGGCGGTCGCCCTGCCTTCCTGCGGGGGACCGTCCGGCGAGGTCACGGTCTACCCGGTCAAGGGCCGGGTCGTCTACAAGGGCAAGCCCCTGTCCGAGGCGCTCGTCGTACTCCATCCGGTCGAGCCGATCAAGGAAAATGCCCCTCCTCTGCCCAGCGGCCGGACCGATGAGCAGGGCAATTTCCAGCTTCGCACCTATTTCGGCACGGATGGCGCCCCCGCCGGCTCGTACCGCGTGGCGATCTCGATGGCGAAGCCATTCCAGGAGAACACCACGCTCTCCACGAAGTATGTGAAGCCGGCCGAACAGGTCAAGCTCGACACCCGGTATAATGACCCCGCGGGCTCGGGATTGAAGGTCGAGATCAAGCCGGGCGAAAATCAAATCCCCGCGCTGGAATTGAAGTAGGGTTGCCCGGAGTCAGGGGGAATCATGCCTATCGCGCCCGTCGCATTCCTCGCGCTCGCAAGCGGCCTGATCCCGCCCGCGGACGAATTGCGCGTGAATCAAACCCAGGTCATCGGCACGCACAACTCCTATCACGTCGCGCCCCACCCGAACGTGCTGAACTTGATCGGCGCGACCAGTCGGCGGCAGGCGGAGGGGCTCGACTACACGCATCGGCCGCTCGCCGAACAGTTCTCCAGGCTCGGCATCCGGCAGGTCGAACTGGACGTCTTCGCCGATCCCAACGGCGGCCACTTCGCCACGCCCGCCGCGAGGCAAATCCTCCAAACGCAGCACAAAGACGCCGGGCCCGATCCCGACGAAGGCGGCAAGCTCCGCAAGCCGGGATTGAAGGTCCTGCACGTCCCGGACATCGACTATATCACGACCGCGCCGACGTTCGTGGACGCCCTCGCGCAGGTACGGGACTGGTCGAAGGCGCATCCGCGACACGTGCCGATCCTGATCCTCGTCGAGCTGAAGGACGACGCAATCCCCGTCTTGCCCACGCGTCCGATCAAGTTTGACAAGGCCCAGTTGGACGCCGTCGACGCCGAGATCCTCTCCGTGTTCGACCGCAAGCAGATCCTCTCCCCCGACGACGTGCGCGGAGAGTCGGCGACCCTGCCCGAGGCGCTCCATTCGCGAGGTTGGCCTTCGCTGGAGTCCGGCCGCGGCAAGGTGCTCTTCGCGCTCGACAACGAAGGTGCGATCCGGGATCGCTACCTCGAAGATCACCCGGGGCTGAAAGGCCGGCTCCTGTTCGTGACGGTCCCGCCCGAGCATCCTGCCGCGGCCTTCATGAAAGTGAACGACCCGGTCAAGGATTTCGATCGCATCCAGAAGCTTGTCCGCGAAGGATTCCTGGTGAGGACGCGCGCCGACGCCGACACGGCCGAATCTCGCAAGAACGACACCTCGCGCCGGGACAAGGCCCTGAGCAGCGGCGCCCAGTTCATAAGCACCGACTATCCCGAGCCTCGCGCCGAGTTCTCCACATATCAGGTGCATCTCCCGGGAAAGGCCACGGCAAGGGCCAATCCAATCAACGCGGACGCCTCGCAAGCCGCGACCGACCTGGAGCCGTCGCCCGCACGGAAGTGATCAGCGGGGCGCATCATTTCTGCGTAGGGCCGGTTATTACCGGTCGTCTTTTATCTGCATGAAGACGTCCGGTAGGAACCAGCCCCGCGAATGGCCAGAATCCACCGGCGTACCCGGGCGATCCCGCCGCTTCTCAGGCGGGTGCCGGCCGTCGTAGAATGAGGCGTCATCCCCACGTCGAAGGGGCGCCCGCGTCCGGCCCCGCCGGAGGAGAGGATCGGCATGCCCGTTCATGATTGGTCCCGCGTCGGGCCCGGAATTTTCCATGATTTCCATGGATCGTGGATCACCGAGATCCGGAACGTCCTGAACGGCGGGCTGCTTCCGGGGGATTTCTACGCGATTTCCGAGCAATATGCAGGCGATGCGATCGCCGATGTCTTGGCCCTCAAGGCGGGCGAAACCAACGGCTTCGGCGGTCATGGCGAGCGACCGGGCCATCCCGGGGCGACGGCCGTCGCGGTGGCCCGTCCTCGCGTGGGAGTGGTCGAGACGTCCGAGGAGGAGTCCCTCCTGGCCAAGCAGCGCCGCGTGGTCATCCGGCATACGTCCGACGATCACATCGTCGCGCTGATCGAGATCGTCTCCCCCGGCAACAAGTCGAGCCAGGGCGCCTTCGACCTGTTCGTGCACAAGGCGGTCCGGACGCTGAACGAGGGCTGGCACCTGCTCGTCGTCGACCTGCAACCCCGCTCGCCTCGCGACCCGGCGGGCATCCACGTCGCCATCTGGCAAGAGCTGGGCAACACGCGGTCCCACAGGTCGCCCGATGACAACCCGCTGACGTTGGCGTCCTACGAGTCCTCCTTCCCGAAGCATGCGTATGTCCAGCCGACCGCCGTCGGAGACGCCTTGATCGACATGCCCGTCTTCCTGGCGCCGGGGTGGTACGTGAACGTCCCCCTCGAGCCCACGTATGAGGCCGCCTGGCGGGGCGTACCGCGGCGATGGCGCGACGTCCTGGACCCACCGGGCGGGCTTTGATCCCGCGGCCGTCGTCCAAATCCGCGATCTTGCGGCGCCATCTTGCCTCGCTTGACGCTCTCCTTCACAATAGGCCCTTTCCCGTCGTCGACGATCGCCTCGGCTTTCTCCCGGCCGAGCCTTCGCCGGCATCCCACCTCCCCGTTGCGTCGAGAATCCTTCCATGAGAATGCATCGCGGCTTGCTTGCGGTCTGGGTCGTCGGTCTGGCCTCATCCGCCCTGGCCACCGAGAAGGTGGACATCGATCGCGTGTTGTCGGCGGCCCGCGAGGAAAACCTCGTGATGGAGCATCTGGATTATCTGTCCAACCGGATCGGCCCTCGTTTGACCAGCTCCGACGGCCTCCAGAACGCCTGCGAGTGGACCCGCGATCGCTTCAAGAGCTTCGGGATTGAGAATGCCCGCCTGGAGCAGTGGGGCGAATTCCCCGTCGGCTTCAATCGCGGCCCGTGGTCGGGACGCATGGTCGAGCCGACCTCCAAGGCCCTCACCTTCGGCACGAATTCCTGGACGGCCGGCACCAAGGGCCTGGTCCGCGGGCCCGTCGTGATGGCCCCCACCAACGACGACGAGCTCGCCAAGATCAAGGACAAGCTGCCCGGGGCGTGGGTGCTTTCGCCCTCGACGGGCGGCCCGCGGCCTGGTCACCGGCGGCGATTTCCGCACCAAGCTGAATGAAGCCTACGCCGCCGCGAAGGTGGCCGGCGTGGTCCGCCCGACCCGCAACGATTTGATCGTCACGAGCGGCCGATACCAGATCTCCTGGGACAAGTTGCCGACCGTCACCGAGATCACGCTCATCAAGGAGCAGTTCGACGAGATCGCCGGGCTGATGAAGGAAAACAAGCCGGTTGTGCTTGAATTCGACGTCCGCAACTACTTCAAGAAAGGCCCGATCCCGCTCTACAACGTGATCGCCGACATCCCCGGCACCGAGCTGCCCGACGAATACGTGATCGTAGGGGGCCACATCGATTCCTGGGACGGCGCCACCGGCACGACCGACAACGGCACGGGCTGCGCCACCACGCTCGAAGCCGCCCGCCTGCTGATGAAGTCGGGCGTGAAGCCGCGCCGCACCATCCGCTTCATGCTCTGGAGCGGCGAAGAGCAGGGCCTCCTCGGGTCGAAAGCCTATGTGAAGGCACATCCCGAACTGCTGCCCAAGATCTCGGCCGTGCTGGTGCATGACGGCGGCACGAATTTCCTCTCGGGCATCGGCGTGACGAAGGCCATGAAGAAGGACATGGACGAGATCTTCACCTTCGCCAAGGACCTGGATCCGGCCATGCCGTTCAGCGTGAACGAGATCGCCGGGCTACCGCGCGGCGTGGGCAGCGACCACGACACGTTCCTCGTCGCGGGGGTGCCGGGCTTCTTCTGGAACCAGCGAGGCGGCAAGGCGGTCTACAATCACACCCATCACACCCAGTTCGACACCTACGACGCCGCGATCCCCGAGTACCAGAAGCACTCTTCGATCATCGCGGCGCTGGGCGCCCTGGGGGTCGCAAACCTCGATCACCTGCTCTCGCGGGAGGCCCTGAGCACCCCGGAGGCCGAGGCGCCGGCGGACGTTCGCCGATGGGGATGCGCATGGGCGACGACCTGAAAATCACCGAAGTGACGGAAGACGGCCCCGCGGCCAGGGCGGGCATCAAGGTGGGCGACGTGATCATCAAGGTCGGCGACAAGACGGTCTCCACCCGCGAAGACCTGTTCCCGGCCTTCCAGGGCGGCACGCCCGAGAAGACCATCGTCGTGAAGCGAGACGGCAAGGACGTCGAGCTGAAGATGACGTTGCCGGCCCGCCCGCAGCAATAATCAAGGCTCCACCACGGAAGCTCAAAGGTCCCACCGAGGGGAACACAAAGGGAAGAATTTCTTTGTGCTTCCCCTGTGGGACCTCGGTGCCTCCGTGATGAAATCTTTCGTCCTTCCCCGAGGCGAGAATTCAGCGAATCACCCCGTCGCCAAGCCCCAAGACCTGCGCCGCCGCCAGGCTGTTGCCGAACGTGCGGAAATCCTTGAAGGTCCAGACCACCTTCTTGTCGCGATCGACCTCGATAAGCTGCGGATTCTTCTCCTCGGCGTGGCAATTCCCGAAGATCACATTGCCGTTCGGCTTGACCTGGAGCGAGGTCACCCACGCCAGCGTGATGCCCGGCAATTCCTTGTTGTCGATGCTCCAGACGGTCTTCCCCTCGGGCGTGACCTCGATCACCCGATTACCGTTGCCGCACGCGATCAGCGTATTGCCGTTGGCCAGGCGGACGGCCCCGAAAACGGCCACGCCATGCCCCTCCACGCCATGCCCCGGCGACGCAGGACGACCCGCCAGGTCGAGCTTGTAGCTCCATACGACCTTGCCCTTCGGGTCATACTCGCGGACCACGCCATCGCTCTCATGGCAGACAAGATAATTCCCGCTGGCAAGCTTGCGGACCATCCGCGTGTCGCTGTGGGTGCTCGGATGCTCGACGGTGAGCGGGACCTCGCGGACGATCTTGCCCTCCTTGTCCACCTCCACGATGCGGCGGTTGCCCGTCTCGGCCACCATGGTGAGGCCATCGGGCAGGCGCTGGAACGCATGAATCTCGATGGCGCCCTTGTAGCCTTCCTTCGGCTTAGCTTCATATTTCCAGACGATTTTCTTGTCGGGCGAGATCTCGGCAACGGTAGTGTTGCTGGTCGAGATCAGCAAGTTGCCGTTGGGAAGCAGTGTAAGGTCATGCGCCTGCGAGCGGTTGGGCATTTCCCACTCCACCTCGCCCGAAGGGCCGACGATGGCGACATGCCCCTTATCGGCGCCAAGGACGCGGTAGGATTTCGCATCCTGGGCCGATGCCGTCGAGGCGGCGATCAGGAGGGCGATTGCGGCGAGCTTTGCGGTAGTCATGGAGAGGTCCCGTAGGGTGTGGTCGAGCGGAGCGAGGCCCACCGTCCCCCGATTGAGAGGTGGGCCTCGCTTCGCTCGACCACACCCTACGAAACATGGCAGGCCGATGCGAGGGGGTTGGTCCGCTAGGCAAACTCATTGTCGCAGATCTGCCGATCGATCTCATCGCGATGGGCCTCAACGTATCCCCACGCGTTGACGAGATCCTCCGCACGAAGAGTCGGATAGGCACGCAGGATGCCGGCCTCGCTCAATCCCGAGCGTCCCGCCTGTTCCAGGACCCAGACGGGGATTCGCGTGCGAACGATCCGAGGGGCTCCGCCGCAGATGCCGACGGTGCTCTCGATACCCGGCCACGAGTCGCTCAGTCTGATCATGCGAGAGTTCATCATGGGAGGCTATCGCAATTCGATGATCAGCTTTGGTAAGGCGGTTTGGAGGGCATCGATCGTCGCTTGTGAGTAGTCCCTCGAATCGATTTTCAGTTTCTTGAGGCCCCGTGTCTTGCGCAGAAACGGCAGCACGCTGTCGCTGGTTTCGCTGTCGCCAATATATACAGATTCTAGCTCAAGGGAGTCCAGCTTGGGGAGGCGTGCGATCGCTCGGATCTCCTCCGGTGAAAGCCACATACGCCTTAATGACAATGATCGAAGTCGATTCCATGATTGAAACAGCACGCCGTAGTCGATATCCCTGTCCCAAAAATGTGCATATGTTAGATTGAGCGTTTCCAGCTTGGGGAGGCGAGTGATCGCCCGGATTTCCTCCCATGAAAGCGAGAATCCCCCAAGCGTCAGGGATCGCAGTGCATCCCAAGATGAAATTGGTAGCGGGCCGGATTTTTTTGGCCGCGTATCTGCTTGTCCGGCGGGATAGGGCGAAACGATATCGCCGGAAATCTCTAGCTCGTGAAGGCGGTGGAACTTGGCTAATGCGACTAGCTCGGCGTCTTGAATGCGAGTCCATCTTGTGATCCGCAAGGGCAGAGATAGGGGAGAGTGGCGAGTGCATCAAGGACGGATGCGTCCGCCGGAAACATATATCCAATATTAATGCGTTGCAGCTTTTTCATCCGCGAGAGTTGGCGGAGACTTTCGGTCGGGGATTTAAGCCCATCCCCCGGGTAGGGCCAGCACTCTCGCATTCCCGTCCCCGTGGGATACGGTGTGCCGAGATACGATTGTGCGTCGATCTTGATGTCCTTGATGTTTGTGAGCTTGCTTATCTTCTCCAGATCGGCGTCCTGCCAGGTGTCGCTAAGCTCCAAACGTATTAATCCGGGGAGCGTCTCGATGGCCTGAATGACCTCGGGATCGAGGGAATGCACGCGGATGTTATTGATTGCAACCGCCTCGACTTCCGCGAAATACTCCTTGCCGAGCGAGTCGTACAGCCATCGGGGCGGATGGACCCTGGATTTCCATTTGCCCGAGTCGTCCAAGGGCGAGTCGAGCAAGACGTAGTTATTAATTTCAATGGTTTCGATGGCATGACGGATCGCGCGGGCTCGATCGACTATCCAGGCCGCCAACACGGCAACGATGGGGACCAGCATCATCGCCCGCAGGCTGATGACAAGGCGAAAGCGACGACGGTTGGGGGTGAGATTGGTTTCGAGGTCTTTGCTGCTCTCGGCTCTAATGAATTGCATTCCATTGCGGCCGTTCTCCTTGCTGAGCCATCGTCGCAAGAGCGATCCGAAAATGAACTGTTTCACGCGATGACCTGATGGATCGGCTCCGCCCCTTCGACGCCGACCAGTTTCTGATCCAGTCCGCCGTAGAAATACGTCAGCTGCTCGGGGTCGAGGCCCATCTGCTGCAGGACGGTGGCGTGCAGGTGCTTGACGTGGAAGCGATCGGTCGACCGCCGCGCCGCCGAGCTCGTCGGTCTCGCCGACGCTGATGCCGCCCTTGATCCCGCCGCCGGCCATCCACATGGTGAAGCCGTAGGCGTTGTGATCGCGGCCGGTGCCCTTGGCGTATTCGGCGGTCGGCTGGCGGCCGAACTCGCCGCCCCAGACCACCAGCGTCTCGTCGAGCAGGCCGCGCCGCTTCAGATCCTTCAGCAGGCCGGCGATCGGCTTGTCGGTGCGGCCGGCGTGGTAAGTTGTGGTTCTTCACCAGGTCGCCGTGGGCGTCCCAGTTGTTGTCGTTGTGGTCGCCGCCGGAGTAGAGCTGGACGAACCGCACGCCCCGCTCGACCAGCCGGCGGGCCAGCAGGCATCGGCGGCCGAAATCCTTCGGTCTTGCTCTTCGTCCAGGCCGTACAGTTCCTGCGTCTCCTCGGTCTCGCTGGGCGAGGTCGACGGCCTCGGGGGCGTGGCGTCTGCATCGAGAACGCCATCTCATAGCTGGCGATCCGCGCCGCGAGATTGGAGTTGTCCGCCGCGGGCGCCAGGTGCTCGGCGTTGTACGCGTGCAGCGTGTCGAGCAGCTCGCGCTGCGGTGCCTTCGGGCATGCCTTCGGGCCGCTTCAGATCGAGGACGGGCACGCCGGCCGAGCGCAGGATCGTGCCCTGATAGCGAGGCCGGCATGTAGCCGCTCGACCAGTTCTTGGCGCCGCTGATCGGGCCGCCGGTGGGGTCGAGCATGACGACGAAGCCGGGCAGGTTCTCGTTCTCGCTGCCCAGGCCGTAGTTGACCCACGAGCCCAGGCACGGGCTGCCGCGAGAGGATCTTGCCGGTGTTCATCTGGAGCATGGCCGAGCCGTGGATCGGCGAATCGGCGGTCATCGAGTGGATGAACGCGATGTCGTCGACGCAGGTCCCCAGGTGCGGGAACAGGTCGCTGACCATCTTGCCGCACTGGCCGTACTGCTTGAACTTCCACTTCGGCCCGACGACGCGCCCCTCGTTCTTCTTGCCGCCGCGGCCGAACGTCTTGACGGGGATGGTCTGGCCGTCCAGCTCATAAGCTTCGGCTTGTAGTCGAACGTGTCGACCTGGCTCGGGCCCGCCGTACATGAACAGGAAGATCACGCTCTTCGCCTTCGGCGCGAATTGCGGCGGCTTGGGCGCGAGCGGATTGGCCGATCGCGTGACGGCATCGGCCGCGCGGGCGGCGGACGCGAAGAAAGCGTCGCGCGCGAGCAAGTCCAGCATGCCCAGGCCGGTGAATCCCGCGCCGGCCTGCCAGAGGAATTCGCGGCGGGTCCGGCCGCAGAAATTACGCGAGGGGTCGGAAGCGGGTCGGTCATGGTCGTTTCCTTTGATCCGCCCCGGGGCGGTTTACCAGCTTCGGGGCAGGTGGCTGAAATATCGGCAGAGTTGGGACCTGGATTCGGTGAGGGAGATCGGGATCGACTCGGGCGTGGTCGTCGTGCAGCAGGCTGTTGCGATATTCGCGGACTTCGATGCGTCCGGTGATCCAATTCGGGCCGATCTTGCGTCGCGCCGACTGCGTCGATCAAGTCGGAGGCAGGGGGCCGGGTTTCGCGATGCAAGCCGTCGCCCCAATAGCTCCTCAATCCGGCCTCGAATTCGGCGAAGAGGCGCACGAGACAGGTGGCCTCAATGTTGGCGGCTAATCGCATGGCGTCCTTGGGACGAAGCTCGTCCCCATCGAGGAAATTCGGGTCGCGAGCCAGTCGTTCCAGGAGCAAGGCGACTGCCCTCAAGCCCGCGAGATATTCGCTGCATACCGCCGCCATGCGATCGATCCTCGATTGACATCCCCTCATGCCTGCTTACGCAACTCTTGGATGGTTCGGACGAAATTCTCCTCGTTCCACGGGACGGGTTCGTAATCCGCCCCTTTCTCAATGTGCAAGGTCCAATCCCTCCCATCCTCGCGGACGATCGGCATGGAATTCCAGGAGGGGATGACGCAAAATTGAATCAGGGCAGACCATCCATGAACGTCGCGGCATTCCGGGTCGAGCACGAAACGTCCGAAGGGGGCATGGACCAGCAGGCGAGGGACGGTGTAGGTGCCAAGCCCATCCTCCTCGATTTCCTTTTCTTCCCGCAGCGTCCCCCACCATTCCCGCTTCGCCACCCAGCCCTCGACCTCGGCGATGAACCGCTCGACGTCTGCAACCCACTCGTCACGCACCTGTTCCCAGTTGTCGACGCTCTTCTTCGGCAGCGTGGAACTGGCCATCTCTCGCTTCCTCCCTCACATGTAGGGCCGGTTATTACCGGCCTTTTCGACCGTGGCGGCCATTACTAACCGGCTTAACGGAACGCCCTAATCCAGATACAAGAACTCGTTCAAATTCAGCGCCACCAGGCAGAACGCCTTGCGGGCCGCGTCGAGTTCGATGTGGTCGCGCGCCTTCAGGTTCTCGATCAATTCCAGGCCGCGCTGGACCTCGCCCTCCGAGGCATCGCGCCCTGTGGTCAGCGTGATCGCGAGCCGCACTTGCTTGCCCAGGTCGTCGCCGGCCTCTTTCTTGAGGCGGTCGGCCAGCGCCGTTGCCTGCTTGCTCAGGAACGTGCTGTTGAGCATGGCCAGCGCCTGCGTGGGCTGCGTGGTGCTGAACCGAACCGGCGACGAGCGGTCGGTCTCGGCCAGGTCGAACCCTTCGAGGATCGGCAGGACGCAGCGACCGCTTGACGTGGACGTAAATGCTGCGGCGATTCTGCTCCGTCGGTCGGCGACTTGCCCCAGCCGGCGCCCGGGCATCGACTGGCCGGCCAGCACCTCGGCGGGGATCTCCGGGATAGACGCCCGGCCCGTACATCTTGAGGTTCAGGTTGCCCGTGACGGCGAGGATCGAGTCGCGGATCTCCTCGGCCGTGAGCCGCCTCATGTCGAACCGCCAGAGCAGGTCGTTGGTCGGGTCCTTCGCCAGCGCCTCGGGGTTGCTCCGCGACGACATCCGGTAGGCGTTCGAGGTCATGATGAGCTTGTGCATCGGCTTCAGCCGCCAGCCGCTGGCCATCAGCTCGGACGCGAGCCAGTCGAGCAGCTCGGGATGCGTGGGCCTGTCGCCCTGGAGCGCCGAAATTGCTGGGCGAGCGGACGATCCCGCGGCCGAAATGGTGCTGCAAGACGCGGTTGGCCATCACCCGGGCCGTCAGCGGGTTGTCGGTCGAGGCGATCCAATCGGCCAGGACCAGGCGGCGGCCGGTGGACTTGGCGTCGGGCGGCGGGCGTCGGGATCGCCGGCGTCGGGCGGGTCCAAGACGCTCAGGAATCCGGGCTCGACCTTGTCGCCGGGGGCGTGGGCGTTGCCTCGGGCCAGGACGAACGTCTCGGGCGGCCTCGGGCCGGCCTCGGTCACGCACAGGGCGGTCGCGAACGTGCCTTGCTGCTTCTTCAACTCGAAGAACTGCCGGCGCAACTCGCGGTAATGATCGTACGCCTTCTCGCCCAGGACCTTCGCGCCGTCCTTGCGGATCAGCACGGCCACATCCGGCTTCTTCGCTTCCTTCTCGCCGGCCGAGAGCGACCTGCGGCGGAATCCGGGCCCGCTCCACGGGACGGTCAGCCCGAGCCCGTTGCCCCTCTGGAAGTAGTCGAGGCGGATCGGCATCGCGGCCCGGCTGGCGAGCGCCGCCGTGGCCGACTCCGGCTCGCCTTCGCCGTGGATGCCGTCGTATTCGACGACCGTCTTGCCGCCGATCGCCAGCCGGGAGCCGTCGTCGGAGTCGAGGTAGAACGTGTAGTCGCCGTCCTGGGGACGACCAGCGTCCCCTCGAAGACGAAGCCGATCGGCTCGTCGCGGGTGCCGCGGGTCGAGTCGAAAGTCCGCGGCGAAGCTCGCCGCGATCCTCGAACTTCAGGGCGTCGAAGTCGGGAGGCTTCTCGAAGCGTGTCGCGATAGAAGCGGTAGCGGAGGTCCTCGATGTCGGGCCGCTTCGCGGCCTCCGAGGCCGACCGTCTTCGGCGAGGAACTCCTGCTCGATCGCGGCGATCTCGGCCTGGATCTTCTCGCGGCGGGTCCAGCTCGGCCTGGCCCTCTGGCACTTCTCCCTCGTTGCCGCGGGTCGATCAGCGGATCCTCGTCGGTCGGGCCGCCGTTGCGGTAGTGGTTGATGTTGCGGAAGAAGCGCGACGAGCCGGTAATAATCCTTCTGCGCGATCGGGTCGAGCTTGTGGTCGTGGCAGCGGGCGCAATCGACCGTGAGGCCGAGGAAGACCTGGCCGGTTGTCGCCACGATGTCGTCGAGCGCGTCGAATTGCGCCTGCTCGCGGTCGCTCGGCTCGTCGTCCCAGATCCCGAGGCGATAATAGCCCGTGGCGATGATCGCGTCGGTGCCGCGGTCGGGCAACTCGTCGCCGGCGAGCTGCTCGCGGACGAACCGGTCGTACGGCTTGTCGTCGTTGAACGAGCGGATCACGTAATCGCGGATACCGCCAGGCGTTGGGCTTCGGCGCCGTCGCGCTCGTAGCTGTTGGTCTCGGCGAACCGGACGAGGTCGAGCCAGTGCCGGCCCCACTTCTCGCCGTATCGCGGCGAGGCGAGCAGGCGGTCGACGAGCTTCTCGTAGGCGTCGGGCGACGCGTCGTTGACGAACGCCGTCGACCTCCTCGGGCGTCGGCGGCAGGCCGGTGAGGTCGTAGGTGGCGCGGCGGATCAGCTCGGTCTTCGAGGCCGGAGGATTCGGCTTCAGGCCCTTCGCTTCCAGCCCGGCGAGGATGAAGGCGTCGATCGGGTTCTTGACCCAGGCCGACTCCTTCACCGTCGGGCGCGGCGGGTCGCTTGATCGGCTGGAAGGCCCAGTGGTCGCGGTCCTTGTCGGTGATCTTGACCGGGCCTCTTGCGGACGCCGAGGAGGGTGCCGCAGCGTCGGTCGTCTCGCCGCCGGGCCAGGGGGCGCCCATCTCGACCCATTCGGTGAGCGCCTGCGATCTGCTCCCTCGGCAGCTTCTTCGAGGGCGGCATCTTGGGCGCGTCTTCGCCGTGCTGGATCGCCGGGACGAGCAGGCTTTCGTCCGGCTTGCCCGGCACGACGCGCCGGGCCGGTGTCGCCCCCGGTCATGCCGGCCGCCGCGATATCGCAGCCGCAACCCGCCCTTTTGCTTGGATGGGCCGTGGCACTTGAAGCACTGGTCGACCAGGACGGGCCGCACGCGGGATTCGAAGTACTTCGCCTGATCGGGTGTCAATGCCGAGTCGCCGGCCGTCGCGGAGGGGAGGGGTTCACGGCAGCAAAACGCGGCCAGCACGACGGTCATCGTCACAAATCGAGGCATCGCGTGACCCTCTCGCGGGAACGATCGAGGCAGGGGCTTTCGGGCGGGCCGCGTCGGTCGAGACGCGTTCGGCACAGGCGGGCATTTCGTCATTATACCACGGTTGATCCCGGTCCCGGCCAGGACAAAAGCCCGGTCCCGACGATTTTTCCGCCGGGGCGAACGGGCGTGACCGGGGAATCCAGGGGTCGTGGCGGCTGGGGTCATAGCCCTCACGGCTAACGCCTCCTGACGCCCGAGCCGTGGAAGGCATGGAATGCACGATCCCCTTACTCGATAACGACTTGTGGCGCCAAACCGGCGCGACAAAGGGGCCGAAAACCCCCGCGATCCCCGCCCGGACGTCCAGATTTCGTCCAGGTTTTCGAAGAGGCCGCATCTCCCGGACCGATCACGACTTGGGGGATTCGGCGCAACACTTCGCCCCGAAAACAGGTCAAAAACGTGCGAAAAACCGTCTCACCCCGACTGCGCCCCTGGACAAGACACCCGAAAAGCCCGACTTCACCCACGAATCCCCGGCATTTCGCGAGTGTCGCACTCTGTAGCGTATTATCTTATAGACAAGATTCAATTCATGCATCTATGTCCCAAGTCCTTCTCCGAAAACGGGTTGTAAATCATGAAAATAGAGGCGAAGACGAATGGGTTGGCCCAGACTCGGCCCGAATCCGCCCGCTTGCGCGGCACGCCGTCGCGACCCCGCGACCGGCGATTTTTCTGCCCTTCCTGGAATGGGAGATGAGTTAGAACTCCTCTATCGATGGTGTGGTTGTGGAGCTAGAACAAAGGCTTAATATCGCGACGCTTCGCGAGGAAATCATGCGGAAATTCAGCCGAACGGCATCCTCCCCGATCACCTCATCCCCCGCGACGCCCGATGCGCGCCCGGGCTGGGAGCGGCCGGGGGCGGCAAAGATGCCGTCCACGCGCGGGCGACGCTTTCCCCGCGAGAACCCCGCGACGCGACGTCCGACCCTGCCCGGCCGACCCCAGGATTCGGCGGTTGTGCCCGCGGCCGTGCAAGATTCGGCGCTCGGCTAATTGACAGGATGCATTGGATGATGGAAATTGGAGGTCGGGCCCCGTCCCATCGGCGTGCTACTGTCCTCTTGGCGGTCCCGAAGTCGGATTCCCCTCGCCCACGCCCTTCGATCGGCAACGATGTTCCCCGGGAGAGCTCGCTCATGACGACCTCGACGCACCCGTCTGCTCGCCAGACGCGCCGCGCGATCCTTTGGGTCTTGATCTGCGGAATCTGGCTGGGCGCCCTCAGCCTCGTCCCCAACTCCTCGGCGCAGGACGCGAAGAAGGACGGCGGGACGGCCGCCGCGGCGCCGGCGGTCAAGACCGGCGAGCGCTCCATGCTGCGATGGGCGATCGACGCGTCGGGGCCCATCGGCTTCTTCCTGCTCGGCCTCTCGATCTACTTCACCGCCCTGGTGATCCGCCTGTTCATGGAACTCCGCGTGAGCGAGGCGGTCCCGCCTCCGCTGATCGACAAGCTGGAACTGGCGATCAAGGACCGGAAGTTCCAGGACGCCTACGACGTTTGCCGGGACGACAACTCGTTCCTGGCGAAGATGGTCCGCACGGGCATCGCGAACCTGCCCGCCGGGCGTGCCGAGGCCAAGGAAGCCATGAACGAGACCGCCAACGAGGCGGTCGTGACCATGGAATCGCGGATCAGCTACCTCGCCACCATCGGCACGCTGGGGCCGATGATCGGGCTGGTCGGCACGATCTGGGGGATGATCGAGAGCTTCCAGACCATCGCCAACGCCGACGGCGGCCAGCCCAAGCCGCAGGACGTGGCCAAGGGGATCTCGACCGCCCTGTTCATCACGCTCGAAGGCGTGTCGCTCTCGGTGCCGGCCATCTTCTTCTACGCCATGTTCCGCAACCGGATCGCGCAGATCGCCCTGGAAGCCACGAAGGTGGCCGACCGCACGATTGGCGCCTTCTACACGGCCGCCAAGGCCGCGCCCGCGCCAAGGCTTCGACCCCGGCCTGACCCTCTCCACTTCCCTCGGAGGCTGAGCCGTGTCAGGCAGCGTTTCCGGCGAGATCAAGGCCGAGCCCAACCTCACGCCGTTGCTCGACGTGGTGTTCCAGTTGATCACGTTCTTCATGCTCGTGATCAACTTCTCCAACGACAACAACGACCAGCGAGTCCGCCTGCCCGTGGCCCCCTCGGCCATGTCGCCCGAGGCCAGCAAGGTCGAGAACGACAGCATCATCTTCAACATCGACGACAAGGGCAACCTCCTCTGGAACGGCGAGTCGCTCGACACCGAGGCCGCCATCAAGGAGATCAAGGTCCAGGCCGAGGTCGTCAAGCGCACGCCGAGCGCAAGATGAAGGGGAAGAAGCTGGACGTGGAGGCCGAGGGCCTGCCCTCGACGATCGTGATCCGGGGGGATCGCGACACGCAATATTCGCAGATCTATCGCCTGATCACCGCCTGCCAGGCGTCCGGGTTCCGCAAATTCGCCCTCAAGGCGATGAACGGGAAGTGACCTCATGAAGAAGTCCAAAGCCCCCGAGGTCGAAGTCCAGATCACGCCCATGCTCGACATGGCGTTCCAACTGCTCACGTTCTTCATCCTCACCTATCGCGCCATGCCGTCGGAGGGGCAGTTCGCCATGAACCTCCTCCCGGCGGCGCCGGCGCTCAATGAGAAGGTCACCGCGCCGCCGAAGACCGAGACGAACCCGAATCCCGATATACCCGCGATGTTGAAGACGCTGACCACTCAGATCCACGCCAACGCCGACGGAAGCCTGGGCCGCGTGACGATCGAGGAGGTGGAGGTCAAGGGGATGGATCAGCTTCGCGACAAGCTGAAAGAGATCTTCGACAACAAGGACCTGCCGTTCGAGCAGGTGCTCATCCAGGCCGATCCGCAGTTGAAATACGAGGAGCTGGTCAAGGTGATTGACGTGTTTTCGTCGCAGAAGATCACGAAGATCAGCTTCTCCGAGCTGGACCCCAACTCGGCCAACGCGGGAGTCGCGCTCTAGGCCATGTGGAACGATCCGGGGCTGGAGAAATCCGAAGGCGGCTTTTTCCGGGGCAAGGAAGGCAAGTCGCTCCTCGTCCTCGTCGGTCTCCTGATTGTCGGCTGGCCGTCGGTTTACTACTTCGGGACCATGAAGGCGCCCGAGCCGCCGAAGCGCATGCCCGTGGCCGAGATTGCCCCGCTCCCCCCGCCCGACCCAAACCCGGCGTTCCAGGGGCTTCGCGACAAGACCGAGATGTCGCCCATCGACGACCCCGCGAAGGAGCTGGCCTTCAAGAAGGCCCGGGAAATCCGCCCCGACGACCTCAAGAAAGAGGCTCGAACCGGGGTGACCCCGCAAGAACTCTGCATGAGGCCCAGCCGCTATCGAGGGCTGCCGATCCATTTCGACGGGTACGCGCAAATCGTGTCCGTGGACGAAGACCCGGGGTTCACGCCCTCCAATCGCTATTACACGATCTGGATGAACGTGCCGCCCGACCCGCTCATCCCCTGCTGCGTGCTCGTGGCGGACGTGCCCAAATCGCTCCCGGCCGGCCGCAACCTGCAAGTGAAGGTCGCCTTCGACGGCTATTTCCTCAAGCTGAGGGCCTATCAGGCCGTCGACCGCCCCCGCTTCGCCCCTCTGTTGATCGGCCGTCTCGAATTCGATCCCGCCACGGCCGCCGCGCCGAAAGAGAAATCGATCTGGTGGACCATCTGGCCGCTCGGGCTGATCTTCGGATACCTCGCGTTGCGGATCGCCTTCGGCCTGAGGAAGAACTTGCCGAAACGGACGGAACCGCGGCAGTTCTTCATCGAGGAAGACCCCTCACACGCCAGGGCCAAGCACATCGAGCCCGAGCAGTTGAATCAGTGGCTGGCAAGCGGGGCACCCGTGCGAGACGAAACTTCCGCCGAGGACGAGGACTGAATTTCCGCCTTATTCGGCCAGGAATTGGGCGAGGGCATCGAAGCCTTTGCGCAAAGTTTCCAGGTCGGTGGCGAACGATAGCCGGGCATACCCCTCCGCGCCGAACGCCGACCCCATGACCATCGCCACATGCGCCCTGGCCAGCGCCGTCACGCAGAAATCGGTCGAATTGTTGATCACCTTGCCGCCCAGGGTGCGGCCGAAGTGCTTCGACACGTTCATGAAGGCGTAGAAGGCGCCCCCGGGCGGGTCGCAAGTGACGCCCGGAAGTTCGGCAATGCGGCTGAAGACGTAATCACGCCTTTTTGCAAAGGCCGCATGCATCGTCCTGACGGAATCTTGCGGCCCGGTGATCGCTTCGAGCGCCGCCCATTGGCTCACCGAGCATGGATTGCTCGTCTCCTGGCTCTGAATGTCCCCCATGAATTTGGAGACCGCCGGGGGCGCGACCGCCCAGCCGATTCGCCAACCCGTCATGGCATAAGTTTTGCTTACACCTGAAATAGTAATTGTTCGTTCGGCCAGATCGGGATGGAGCGTGGCGAAGCAGGTGGGGCGGGCGTCGCCGTAGCAGAGCTGCTCGTAGATTTCGTCGGACAGGACGCCGGCGTTGGTCTTGAGGACGGCCCTGGCAAGCGCCTCAAGCTCCTCGCGGGAATAGACCGCTCCCGTCGGGTTGGAAGGGCTGTTGATCATGAGGAGCTTGGTCCGAGGCGTGACCTTCTCCAGGAATTGCTCGGGCGAGAGCTTGAAACCCGCCGATTCGTTCGTCGTGATGATCACCGGGTCGGCACCCGCCAGCTTCACCAGGTCCGCGTAGCTTACCCAGTATGGTGCAGGGATGATCACTTCATCTCCGGGGCCCACCACCGCCATCAAGGCGTTGTGCAGCGACTGCTTCGCCCCGTTGGAAACCACGACCTGATCGGCTTTCGTCGCAAGTCCATGGTGCTTCGTGTAATGCGCCGCCAGTGCCACCTTCAGCTCGGGAATACCGGTGGGAGGGGTGTAATGCGTGTGACCCGCCTGCATGGCACGGATCGCCGCGGCCTGGATGTTCTCGGGCGTGGGGAAATCGGGCTCGCCGAGCGCGAAATCCAGCACGGCCACGCCCTCGGACTTGAGCCGACGCGCCTCGCCCGCCATCGCTAGCGTGGCGCTCGGCTCGATCAGCCTCGACCTCTCCGCAAGTTGCAAGTTCATGTGAGTCATTTTCCCGTCGATCCGCCGAACATTCCGGACATCTAATCTATCACGGACTCGACGTCGCGTCACGCGGTTCGGAGACTGGAGTATCGAGCCGGGAATGCCGTTAATTATCTCGTAGCTATACCTGTCGCCGCAAAACCCCCATTCTCATTATTCTTGGTTGTCTACGGAGACTTTGTAGCTTAGACTAGAGCGTCAGCAAGAGTGGGCAGCGGGATCGACAACGGGCACCTGTCGGCCAGTAGTTGCAAGGATGCAGTTAGGCCGGGAGAGACTGATGCGTCGCGTGGTCATCACGGGAATCGGGATCGTGGCTCCGAACGGCGTGGGCCGGCAGGCCTTCGCCGAGGCGATCGTCGAGGGGCGATCGGGCGTGGGGCCGATCGAGTGCTTCGACACCACGGGCATGGCGGTGAAGATCGCCGGCGAGGTCAAGGGATTTGACGTAAACCAATACCTGGGCGACAACAAGAAGAACGCCAAGGTCATGAGCCGCGCCGTCGGCTTCGCGGTGGGCGCGGCGTCGCTTGCGGTCCAGGACTCCGGGCTGGACACGGGGAAACTCGACCCGTCGCGCTTCGGCGTGTGCATGGGCACCGGCATCACACCCATGGACGTTTCCGAGCTGGCCGGGCCGATCGCTCGCGGGACCGGCAGCGATGGCAGCCTGGACATGGGCAAATTCGCCGCCGCCCGGGCCGAGAGCATGGACCCGTTGTGGCTGCTCAAGCATTTGCCCAATATGGCGGCCTCGCACCTCTCGATCCTGCACGGGGCGATGGGTCCTAACAACACGATCGTGACGGCCTGCGCCGCCGGCACCCAGGCCGTGGGCGAGGCTTTCCGCCTCATCGGTCGCGGGGACGCCGACGTCATGCTGGCCGGCGGTTGCGACAGCCGCCTTGACCCGCTCATGCTCGTGGCCTACCAGGCCATGAGCGCGATGAGCCGATCCAATCGCCCTCCCAGCGAGGTCTCGCGGCCCTTCGACGGCCAGCGCGACGGCTTCGTCCTGGGGGAAGGTGCTGCCGTGCTCGTCCTGGAGAACTTGCAGCGGGCGAGGCGTCGCAAGGCCACGATCTACGCGGAGATCACGGGTTATGGCTCGTCGTTCGACGCCTATGGACTGACGCGTCCCGAGCCCGAAGGCAAGGGGGCTGCGCTCTCGATGAGGGCCGCGCTCCGCGAGGCGAGGGCGGACCCGTCGCACGTGGATTACATCAACGCCCACGGCACGAGCACGCGCCTGAACGACATCATGGAGACCGTCGCGGTGAAGCGAGTCTTCGGGCATCGCGCGCCGCGAATCCCCATGAGCTCGCAGAAATCGATGGTCGGGCACCTGATCGGCGCATTGGGGCGCTGGAGGCGGCGGCCACCGCGCTCTCGCTCGAACGCGGCGTGATCCCGCCGACGATCAACCAGTCGGTGAGCGACCCCGCGTGCGACCTGGATTACGTCCCGAACACCGCCCGCGAGATGCCGTTGAAGAAGGCGATCTCCAACAGCTTCGGGTTCGGCGGTCAGAACGCAAGCCTGGTCATGGCCAGGGTTTGAGCCGACCTACCCCGCGATCTGGGCAAGCGCCCGCCGGGAGTGGGAATTGACCACCAGGCCCCCCAGATGGACTCGATGCCAGACCTGCGTGTCGGGGCGCTTGGCCGATTCGGGCACGCTGGATCGCACGGCCACGCGGTAAACCCCGTTGCCCAGCGGTCGTGAGGTCACGTCCCAGTTGCCGGACGCATCTGCGCTGGACCGTCCCACCATCTCCCATCCCACCGAACCTGACCGCACGGCGAAGACCGTGACCGTCGCGTCGGGCGCGGCCGTCCCGGTCCACGTCGGGGTGTTGGCGGTCGACGTGCTCAGATTCTTCACGTGGACGTCGCCGGTGGCCATCACCTGAGAGGCGGTGAGCGTGTCGGGGTTGACGAAATGGCCGCCGTCGCCGAGCGTGGGGATCACGTTGTCCTGATACCAGGTCGGCACGGTCGAGTGGCTGATGCCCGGCCCCGTCAGGTCGTAATAGGTGGCGTGGCCTCGTACCGGCACCTGGCCCCACAGGTTGTAAAGCCCGCCGTTGGCGTTGGTGAACGCCACTTGAGTGTGCTGGAAGAAGACCTCGCCGTCCTTCACGTTCGCGGGCATGGCGGCGATGGGGTCTTTCGCGGCCCATTGATACCAGTCGATCGCTTTCCGGGCGAACGACCCGGAAATCCCCGGCGCGATGCTATACTGGCCGCCCGGCGCATGGCTGGTGGCGGCGTGGGGGTCGAGCATGGTCATCTTGATGTAGCCGGCCGCGATTCGAGGATCTTCCTTCGTCTGGAGAAGCTGATCGGCCTGGCTGTTGACGATTTCGCCCTCGCTATGGCCGATGAAGTGGACGTCCACGGGGTCGCCCGCGGGGAATTGCGAGGCCACCTGGTTGATCATCCTGGCCAACTTCGGCCCCTGCACCTTGGCCGTGCCCGGCGTGCGGCTCTGCCCGGCCCACACGTAGGGGATGACCGCGTCGTATCCCTGGTCCTTCAATGAGGCCGCCATCTCCTGCTCCCACAGCGGGCCCTTGATGTCGTCGTGGTGGTACTGGAGCCCGCCGTGAGTGACCACGCCGATCACATGCGTGTGGATCGAGGCCGTGCGGGCCGCGGAGTCGGGTGCGCCAGGGCGGTGTCGGGATTCGCGACCACGAGGACGTAAGGCTGGTCGGGCAGGATGGTCAGCCCGCCCGGGACGGCCACCTTCAACGTGTGCGTCCCGGTCGCGGAGGCCGGCTGCCCGTTGGTGTCGGTGATCCCCGTGCCCAGCGTTGAGGTGGGGATGGATATCGAGGCAACCTCGGTATCGGTCGAGTCGAACGCGTTGGTGGCCGCTCGATAAATCCCGAAGGTCAGCGTCGACGGAAGATTCGGCGTCTCCACGTCGTAGGTGAATTCCACCGATTCCGAGTCGGTCGTCGTGGCCGATTCCACCGCCACGCCCAGCGGCGCGGCCGTGAGCATCATGCGGGGCTCAAGCCCTTCAACGCGAAACTCGCGGGACGAACGGCGTCGTCGCTCCGTCCCCGGCGACCGTGCGAAAAACGGCGACTTGAGGAGGGAAAGAGCATGACGCATGGGGAGGCCCTCAAGTTACGACCGATCCGTGACGACGAGGACGGAATCCATCCGCGTTCGTCCCCTAAGATCGGCATAAGCGGACATCCGGCATGACCCGCAAACTTCCTCCAAATCGTTTTTCTCAGGATCTCGCGACAAGTTTGAGAGCTTTTTGTAAGCCGGGTCCTGGCCCAGCCTACTTAATCGTCCCATTTTACCGCCTGGTCCAATCACCGCACGCGAACTTTGAATTCCACGTGCCCATCGGCACCGGGCGCGACGTCGCCGGGCAGGTCCCAGCGAAGTTCCGCCGAACCGGCCGTGTTGGGACTGGCGCGGAATACCGTACCGGCGGGGCCGAGGGCCGACCCGCTCACGTATTCGAGGCGCGGCAGGAGGCTGTCGATGATCGAAACCGCGTGAATGGGCACGTTGCCCATGTTGCGGTAGCGAATCGTGAAGGTGACCTCTTCACCCGGCTCGGCCTCGGCCGCGCTCACTTGCTTGACCACGGCGAGGCCCGGCTTGTTCGGCGGGACCTCGACGGCCATGAGCTCGCCCGGCTTCCAGGACCGGACATTTTGCCCCAGGCCTTCCACGATCCCGGTGACCACGGCCGTCTCGGCCGTCTTGAGCCCGCCCACCTTCACCCGCTCGCGATAGACGGCGCCTTTCTGGCGATTGCGGGCCATCTCCACGGGCTGGACCTTCACGTTGCCGGCGATGTTCGTGGGGACGTCGAACCCTTGCAGGACGCGAAGCTCGATGTGGTCCACGGCCAGGACCCTCCCCTTGAAGCCCGACGCTCGTTCGCGGAGCCGCGCCAGCTCGGCCGACTGACTCAACGTGAATTTCTTGGCCGATTGCCTCGTGAGCTGCGTATCGAGCCGTTCGACTTTGCTCCCCTCGCGCAACCGCTCGACGGCAAGCGTCTCGTTGGGCCCGACGCTGGCCCTCACGGCCGCGAATCGAGGGGCATAGATGCACACCATGTTCGTCGGGAGCACGCGAGGTCGGCTGTCGGCCTGGAACCGGACGACGGCGTCCTTCGGGTCGATCCCCGCCAGCCCGCCGTCGCCGCCGAAATGGGCGGAAGTCCCGTGGTCGCCGCCGTCGCAAAGGAATTCATCCTTCGGCATCCACGGCCGACCGGCCGGCGGAGGCGTCCCGCAAACCGGGCCGCACGGCACCGAGCATTTCCCTTCCACGGGGCCGACGAACGGGCACGCGACCGAGCCGAGCGGCCATTCGGGCTCGCCCGTCAATTCCTGCGCCGTCGGGCGCGGCCGCCCACGCGGAGGATCGCCATGACCCGGCCCAGCGCCGGCGCGACCTTGAGCGGATTTTCCACGGGGCTCAGCGTGAGCGTGGGCGTGATGTCCTTCGGGAAGTTGATCGGGACCGCCTGCTCGGGGGCTTCCAGATAGACGACCTTCGTCACCATGCGGCCCCTGGCCGCGGCGTCGGTCAGGTCTTCCTCGTCGAAGCCGATCTGGATCGGATATTTGTAAGGATCAATGCCGGGCGGGCGATGAAGATGTCCCACAAGCTCCACGACGGGAAAGAGCTCGGAGCCTTCCGCCACGGTGGGCATGTGCGAGAGCTTCAATCGATAAGCGATTCCCACCTTGAGCCCGACCATCATCACGCCGGACGACGGATCGGCCGCGGCGAGCGTGAACTCGGTGGTGGGCCCGAGGATCTCGATCTGAGTCCCGCGAGGCGCGACCAGCCGGACCACCTGGACGTCCGGCGCCAGCTCGGCCGCGACGGGCGTTGCCGGCCTGGCCGGATCGGCCGGCGCCATCGAAGGGGCCTGCGCCTTCGCGGCGGAGATCGCGAATCCCAGCGAAATGGCGGCGGCGAATGCGCCTCGGACGGCCGCCCCTCCCGGTCCAATCATGGTCTTTGGCGTGGTCATGACTTCTTCCTGAGGGGCTTATGATGGGTCGAAGACCCGAACCGGGGATCGCGGGAATGGCCCCGGAGGATGAGGGGATTTCCGGTCGAAAGAACTCAACCGCCCCGACGGGTCGCGTTTCCATGTCGCGTCCCGCCGGGGCCGGTCGATCGTGGCATCGGGACTGGCTAGATCCGCGGCCCGATTCAGTTGCGCGGGGCATCCAGCGACCCGAGCGGGGTTTCGGGCGGCTTGGGGGCGTCCGGCTTCGGGGCGTCGCCCGGCTGCGGCGGCGGGACCGGCTCGGGCGCGGGCTTCGGGGCCTCGGCCGGCTCGGCGGCGGGCTTCGGCATTTCCGCCGGGGCGGGCTGCGGCGTGACGGGGGCGGCGTCCAGCGGGACGGCCGGCACTGGCGCGGCGGGCTTCGGATTCATCATACCAGGGGCCACACCCGGCATGGGCGAGAGCATCCCCGGTTGCAGCGGGTTGCTGGCGGGCGGGATCGAGACCCCGCCGGCGGGCATCTCCAGGTCAATCGCACCCACTCGCACGATCATGAGGATCGTCCCGCGACGGTCGGCCTCGACAATCGGGTCCACGCCCGGCTCCAGCTTGGTCGAGACCAGGGTCTCGACGCCCGAGACGGCCAGCTCCTGGTACTTGGGGTCGGGCAGGTAGATGACCTTGGTCACGAAGTTCCCGGCCACGATGTTGTCGAAGTCTTCCTCGGTGAAGATCGACGGGACCGGGTTATGGGTCAGGTACGCGTCGGTCGCCGGGGTGGACGGCGCGACCTCGATCGTCGGGTAAAGCTGCAAGCCGGGGCGGCCCGGGATGTCGGTCAGCTTGAGACGATAGATGTACCCCTGCGTGAAGTTGTAGCGGGCCGGCACGGTCAGCTGGGCCGGAAGGTAGACCTTCTCGGGGCCGCCGGGGCCGGTCGCGCCGGTGGCGGTCTGCCAGCCGATGTGCATGCCGGTCGGCTCGACGAAGAACACCTGGCTGCGCACGTTCGGGAAGCGTCGACCGGGCTGCGCCACCGCCCGCGCCGGGCCCGCCGGGGCCGCCCATGCCGGGTCCGCCCATTCCGGGGGCGCCGGCGCCCATCATCGGCCCGCCCGGAGGCGCCGGGCCGTTCGAGACGACGCTGCCGCGCGTCAATGCTTCTCCCCCGACGTGCGCCTTGCCGAAGAGCCCTCCGGTCGAGGTCGCCGCCGCCAACAGAAGCACTCCGATTGCGTTCATAATTCCTCCTACAAGTTCCCCAGGGCCCGTGGACGATCATTACCCCAGGCCTGGAGTGAAGTCCCGTGCTCGAAGTTGATCGCGCGTCGACCCGGCCAGACGCACCGGATCGCCAGTCACCAACCCCCCAAGACGCCCAGGCCCCCGGGTCAACCCCGAGCCCGTCTTGCCTTGCGGATTGCGACGTCTGGCGATAGGATCGGGCAATCCCTTCCCTTCCCTTGAGAGAAACCGGCGCAACCCCACCATGCCCAAAATCCGGCCCCTCTCCTTCGCCGCACTTTTCCTCCTCCTTCCGGCGCTCGCCGGCTCGCAGGAACCCGCCAATCAGCCGGGCTTCGCCATGCCGATGGCTCCGGCCAAGGCCGTCCCGGCCCGCACGGCGCCCGAGGTGGTGATCGACGAGGCGATCCAGGTCATGAAGGCCCTGCCATCCGTCTCGGCCGACATCAAGATCGACGCCGACATGCTGAATCAGAAATTCAGCCTCGCGGGCAATTACGCCAAGGCGCCGGGCTTCCACATCGCCTTCAAGTTGAACGTGGTCGGGCTGGGCAACGCCCGGGGGACGATGGTGCAGGTCTGCGACGGCGTGACGGTCTGGAATTACACGCGTATCCTGGAAAACCAGGGGTGCGAAACCTACCGGATCAAGCCCGTGATGGAGATCCTCAACAAGCCCGAATGCGAGCCCACCGTCCGGGAAAATATCCTCTCCAGCCTCGGATTCGTCGGCCCGGATGGCTTGCTTTCCGGGCTGAGGAACGCCTACGTGTTCGACCAGGTCCGCGAGGAAACGGTCCTCGACGGCAAGCCGGTCTATGTATTCGGGGGGAGCTGGAAGAACACGGAACTGGTCGTCGGGCCGAACGGGATGCAATTCAACCCGGTCGGTCCGCCCTTGCCCCCTTACGTCCCCAGCCTGGTCACGCTGTACCTTGGCAAGACCGACAAGTGGCCCTACCAGGTGGTCTTCGAGGGGCGAATCCCCGCGCAAATCGAGCGGAAGAAGGACGATCGCGAGGTCGGACCCGACGGCCGCCCCATCGGCCGCAAGACCACCGGGCCGGGCGGGCGCCCCAGTACGGTCACGCTCACCTATTCGAACGTGCAACTCAATACAACCATCCCGCCCAGTCTCTTCGCGTCGCCCCTGATCGAGTTCCCGCTGCCTCGCGGGATGAGCGCCACCGACTACACCGAGAAGCTGGTCAACGACGTCGATCAGGCCATCACCCGCATGGCCGCCATGAAGAAGGCCGAAGCCGCCAAAGCCGCCCCGCCGCTCGAAGGCGCCCTCCCGGTCCCCGGCCCCGCAGGCGATGGAGCATCCCCGCTACCCAAGTAGGGTGCATGAAATGCACCATCTTCCCGGCAACAAAACAAGCCGAGGCAGGCCAAACACGGCCCGCCTCGGCTTTCTTCATGACCCTCAAGATTCAGGTCGCGAACCGCTTGCAAACCTACTTGTTCGTCCCAGCCGGCGGCTCCGCCATCCGCACGCCACGGGCCTTCAGCAGCGTCCCCTTGCACTCTTCCACGCCCACGATCGCCGTGTTGTACATGGCGCCGGATTCCGCCTCCTGGATGAGGGCGTTTTCCCAGCTTTCCACCTCGTCCAGCAGGTGGTTGGCCGAGACCGACCCCTTCTCATATTCCCGGACGACGCAATCCAGCCGACGACCCGCGAGCGTCTTCAGTCGCACGGCCGTTCGATACCCGCAATAGTACACGTCGACGTTGCCCACCAGCCGGGTGAGTTCGGCCGCCATGGCGATCTCGGCCGGGCTCGACTCGGGCGAATCGGCGGCCTGCTCGCCGGGAAACTGCGCGGCAATCGCCTCCCGATCGGAAGCCTTGCCCGGACGCTCGGCGCCCGCGAGGATGCCCGATTTTGCGCCGGACGGCTTCTCGTCCGCATACCTGGCGGCAAGCTTTTCGCCCAGGCATTGCTCCACGTTGAAGGTGACCCTGTCGGCCCGCAACCGCGTGACCGGGACGATCCGGCGATTGTCGGCGCCCGGCAGCCCGAGGATCCTGCGAAGCTGCCGTTCGGTCGCGGCAAGCTCGCTCCGAGCCTTCAGGAAGTCGCCCTGGAAGTCCTCAAGTTGCGCGAGCATTTCGGGCGACGCGGGATTGCTCCGGGCCAGTTCCTCGCAAAGGTTGAGGGCCGATTCTTGCGCCGCGTAGGTCTTGCCCGCCAGGTACAAGGCCCAGTATTGCTGCTCGACCGAGCGGACCAGCGCCGAGATCTCGTGATGGAAGGTCTCGGACGAAGCATCCCGGCATAATTTCGCGATCCAGACCTCGGGCGAGACCGGCCGCGTATCCTCCTTGCTCGACTTCGCATGCCGGAACTCGAAGTTCAGCAGGCGAAGGGCCTCGCAATTCTCCAGCGCGATCCTGGTCGCGGACGGGAGCGTGAGCTCCCACGCCTCGCACGGTCCCAGCTCGCCGACGACGAGGCGAGGTCGAGCCGTCTCCACCTTCGCGGAATGGTCGACCGGGCAAGTCGAGTGCTCATCAAACACGGGCTGATCGTTCGGCTTCGTCGTCCTGGCCAGTTCGATCGCATCCCGCTTCCAGTTGCCGCCCATCGAGGGAGCCGCCTTCACCAGGCCCCCCGGGGCCGCTCGCGGCGATTCGACATGCCTGGCTTGCGGCGCCGGCCGGGTCTCGGCCGATTCCTCGGCGGTGGCGACTTCTTCGGGCAGCGGCGGGAGGTTGACGATCGAGCCGTCGGCGGCCACGGCGGTCGGCAGGTGTCGCGTGGGCGGGACGGCCATCGGCATCCTGGTAGGATCGGAGGCTACGCCCACGCTCAGCCGCAACATCCCGCCCGGGAACGGGCCGGGCAAGGCCATCGCGAAGACCCTGGCTTTGTTGGGCGCGGGCGTTGGTGCGGGCTCCTGGGCGGCCTCGGTCGCACCCGGCATCATCGTGGGCCAGGCCATCGGCAGGATCAGGGAGGGCCCGATCGGATCGGGCGCGCCGGGCGCGGCGGCCTGCGGTAGCTCGGGCAGCTCGACGGGCACGGGACGCATCGAGGGTGTCGCCAACTGGCGGTTGCGGCCGGCGGCGAACGTCGCCTTCAACGCATCCACCTCCACGAAGCCGGCCCGCGGCTCGGCCTCGATCACCATGAGCCGCTCGCGGACCTCGGCCTTACCCTTCGCATCCGACGCCGTGAATACGCCCATGCTCACGATCAGGACGCCGCCGTTAGGCACCACCCATTCGCCGTCCACCTGGCTCTTGATGATCTCCGGGACGTGGACGATCGTGGCCGAACCCGTCGACCCCGCGGGCTCGGCGACCTTGAACGAATGGACCGCCGCGATTCGCGAGTCGGTGAAGGCCAGCCGCGTATTCACACCTTGATCGCACGGGCGGCCGACGAGCTCGGCCTCGAAGCCCTCGGAATGCTGGTCGATTTGCGGGATGTAGACGGTGCTCGTCCCGCCGCTGGACGAACAGAAGCAGTGCTCCGTCATCCCGCCCACCACGCTCCGCTTCGTGAGGCTGTCGACATGGACCGGCGCGCCGGCATACGCGGTGATCGTGGGGGCCGCGACGATCTTGTCGGCCTTCTTCGCGAGGTCCACGAGGGTTTGTGCCTCGCTCGTCCAGACCGTGACGGTCCCCTTGCGGGCGACCGGCTTCAATCGCGAGAAGAAGTCGCTCCGCCACTGGAGGCCCTGCATCTCCATCATGTGGACATTGAAGCAAACTTCCGCCTGTTCGACCTTCGTGCGGTCTCCGCCCAGGAGAGCAAGCACCAGCAAGCCCGATGCGATGTTCAAGGCCCTACCTCCGTCCATGAAGGGATTTGCGGCCGGGCCCGGCCCGGCAAGAACCGCGCGGGATCATACGTCGAGGGGCAAGAAGCGTCAATCCGGGCCGGCGCCCGACGTCAAACGGGTATGCCCACGGATTCATGGGGCCGTCCGGGAGCGGTCCCCTGCCTTCTCCCCGCGGGAGAAGGTGCCCGAAGGGCGGATGAGAGCCTTTCTCCTCCCGGATGCGCCGCGAAAGAGCCCTCACCCGGCCGCGAGCGGCCGACCTCTCCCGCGGGGAGAGGCGATCGCCATCCATCGCTTCCCCCAAGAAAATTCGGTCACACCCGAAACGCGCCGGACGCGACGAGTGCGCCAACGGATTCTGGCGGGACGGGTCATTTCCGCGTAGGGCCGGTTATTACCGGCCGTGTTTGGATTCGCATGACGACGGCCGGTAATAACCGGCCCTACGAAATGCCAGAATCCGGTGTGACCGGGGATTCCTGGGGTCGACGCCCGCGCCATAAACAGCCCGAAGTGCAACATCCCCTTACCGGATAATGACTTGCTGCGCCTCTCGGGCGCAACAAAGGGGCCAAAAACCCCTCCGCCAAGAGCCCGATCGTCCAGATTTCGTCCAGGTTTCCGACAACCCGCATCTCCCGGCCCGATCACGACTTGGAGGATTTGAGCGCAACACTTAGGCCCGAAAACAGGTCAAAAACGGGCGAAAAACCGTCTCACCCCGACTGCGCCCTCAGACAAAGCACCCGAAAAGCCCGAGTTCGCCCACGAATCCCCGGCATTTCCCGAGTGTCGCACTCTGTAGCGTATTATCTTATCGACAAGATTAAAATCGTCGATCATTGACCCAATCCTTCGCCGACAAGGGTTGTAAATCGTGAAAATCCATGGAAAAACCGAATGGGTCGGCCATGTCTCGGCCCCAATCCGCCCCCTCGCGCGGCACCCGATCGCGGCCCCGCGACCGGCGATTTTGCGGCCCTCCTTGGAATCAGCAATAAGTGCGAACTCCGGCAACGATGGTGTGGTTGTGAGGCTAGAACAAAGGCTTATCATCGCGACGCAACGCGAGGAAATCATGCGGAAATGCACCGGAAATGCTACCCCCCGGATCACCCCGTCCCCCGCGACGGCCGGTGCGCGCCCCGCGCCGGGGGAGGTCGGGCTCGGCGCCGGTAGCATCCACACGCGGGAGACACGTTCGCCGCGAGATCGCCGCGCCTCGATGGCCGACCCTGCCCGACCGGCCCCAGGAATCCGCGGGTATACCCCCCGGGTAGTTGGCGGCCGTGGTCTGGCGAAGCGACCCGCATTGGGCCTACAATGCTCGTCGAACTTAAGTCCCTGGGAGTATACCGAGATGCCCACGCCCGACGAACTTTACGAGCAAGCCGTGGTCCAGCGCGAGCAGGGGGACAAGCCCGCCGCCATCGCCTCGCTGGAGCAGGCCGTGACGACCGACCCGAGCTTCGCCATCGGCCACGGGATGCTCGCCAAGCTCTACGCCGACGTCGCCGACACGGACAAGGCCATCGCCCACGCCAGGCGGGTCGTCGAGCTGGAACCCGAAGACACGTTCAGCTATACGGCGCTCTCGGTCATCTACCAGCGGTGCGGGAAGATCCCCGAGGCCGAAGAGGCCAAGGCGCGGGCCTATTACATGCAGCACGGGATGGAATGAGACCTCTACCTCGGGAGACCTGGCCGATGCGCCGACCCGCCTTGATCCTGGCAACGATCGCCCTGGGCCTCGCAGCCAATACGGCCCTCGCGGCCGACGATCCCTGGTTCGCCGCGAACGTCGAGAAGCTCGTCCCCCTGTACGAGCACCTGCACGCGAACCCCGAGCTGTCGTTCAAGGAGGTCAACACGTCGAAGACGATCGCGTCCGAGCTTGCCGCCGCGGGTTGCGAGGTCACGGCGAACGTCGGGCAGAATGGCGTGGTCGCGGTCCTGAAGAACGGCAAGGGACCGACCGTGCTCGTCCGCAGCGACCTGGACGCCTTGCCCGTGACCGAAATCACCGGCGCGGCCTATGCCAGCAAGGTCACCACGAAGGACGACGAGGGCAAGACCGTGGGCGTGATGCACGCCTGCGGGCACGACATCCACATGACTTGCCTGGTCGGCACCGCCCGATGGCTCTCGCAGCACAAGGACCGCTGGGCGGGCACGGTCGTCCTGATCGGCCAGCCCGCCGAGGAGCGCATCGGAGGCGCCAAGGCCATGCTCGCCGACGGCCTCTACAGCAGGTTCCCGAAGCCCGATTACGCGCTCGCCCTGCATGTGGCGCACGACCTCGAAACCGGCAAGATCGGCTATCATTCCGGCCCGGCGATGGCCTCGTCCACGTCGGTCGACATCATCGTGAAGGGCAAGGGGGGTCACGGTGCCATGCCTCACAACACGGTCGACCCGATCGTCCTCGCGGCCGCGCTCGTGATGGACCTCCAGACCATCGTCAGCCGGGAGATCAAGCCGATTGACCCGGCGGTCCTCACGGTCGGCTCGATCCACGGCGGGACCAAGCACAACATCATCCCCAACGACGTGCATTTGCAGCTGACCCTGCGAGCCTTCAGCGACGGCGTGAACGATCAGATGATCGACGGGATTCGCCGCCGCAGCCTGGGGCTGGCGAAGGCCCACAAGGCGCCCGAGCCGGTCATCACGATCACCGACAGCACGCCGCCCACCATCAACACGCCGTCGCTTGTGAGCAAGGTCTTGCCTTCGATCTCGGAGGCGGTGGGATCGAAGAACCTGGAGGAAGTCGAGGCGACGATGGGGGCCGAGGACTTCGGGCTGTTCGGCCAGGGTGGCGTCCCCACGTTCATGTTCCGCTTGGGCACGATCCCGCCGGCGAAAGTCGCGGCGGCCAAGGCCAGCGGCGAGCCGTTGCCCTCGGTCCACTCGGCGCTCTACCTCCCGGACGCCCCGCCGAGCATCGGCACGGGCATCAAGGCCATGACGGCGGCCGTGGTAGGGCTCCTGCCCCCCTCGAAATAAACGAGACCGTCATGCAACCGCCCTACGCGATCCACGATCCGGCCGGGCTCCTCAGCCCGTCGCTGGTCCTTTTCCGCGACCTGATCGGGGAAAATCTCCGCGTCATGCTGAAGATGGCCGGGTCGGCGGATCGCCTGCGACCGCACGCCAAGACGCACAAGATGCCCGCGATCATTCGCATGGAAACCTCGCTGGGGATCACGAAGCACAAGTGCGCCACGATCGCCGAAGCCGAGATGATCGCCGGGGCGGGCGGGGCCGATATCCTGATCGCCTATCCGCTCGTCGGGCCGAATCTGAAGAGGATCGCCGGCCTGATCGAGCGGTTCCCCGATACCACATTCCGGGTCACCGTGGACGACGCCGACGTGGCCAAAGGGCTCTCGGCGGCCATGAAGGACGGCCCTCGACGAGATCTGCCCGTCCTGATCGACATCGAGATCGGCATGGGGCGGACGGGGATTGAGACCGCGAGAGTTTCGGAGCTTTACCGCCTCGTCGCCGAACTGCCGGGCCTCCAGACCGACGGCCTGCACGCTTACGATGGGCACATCCGCGAAAGCGACCCGGAGCTACGCCGGCAAGCCGCGCGGCCCGGCCTGGATGGCGTCCTGAAGCTTCGCGACCAACTGAAAGCGCAAGGCTTTTCGGTGCCCAGGCTTGTACTCGGCGGCACGCCCACGTTCCCGATCCATGCGGCCGTGGACGAGCCGGGCGTCGAATGTTCGCCCGGGACGTGCGTCCTGCACGACGCCGGTTATGGCGATCGTTTTCCCGATCTCCCCTTCACGCCGGCGGGCTTGTTGCTCACCAGGGTCATCAGCCGACCTCGTCCCGGCCGACTTTGCCTCGATCTCGGCCACAAAGCCGTGGCGGCCGACCCCGCGGGGCCGAGGCTTCGCCTGCTCGGCGTGCCCGAGGCGACGCTCGGGCCGCAAAGCGAGGAGCATCTCCTCGTGGACACGCCGTTCGCGAACGATTTCCCGCCAGGGACGCCGCTCCTGGCCATCCCCACGCACATTTGCCCGACGCTGCGCACTTCATCAGAGAGCCTACGTGCTCGAAGGCGGAAAGCTCGTTGACGAGTGGGAGGTGGCGGCGAGGAATCGCGTCTTGACGGTCTAACCGACCGGCCTGGCCGCGCGATCCAGCACGGCCGCCAGATCTTCCGGCCTCTGGCTCCCAATCAGCACTCGCGAGCCGTCGGCGAGATGCACGCGGACGCCGCGGTCTCCCCTGGCGGTCCAGATTCTCTCGCCATCTTTCGTGGTGCGCACGCCCCAGAAACCATGGTCGCGGATCGGTCGATAGCGCACGATCTCGACGCGACGGATCTCCTCCAGGAGGATGGCACGTCGATAGGTGGGCACGATCCCGAACCAGACCCGGCAGGTCGAAGCCGTGACTTCCGTCGTCATCCTCAGGACGCCGACCACCAGGACCGGCGGCAGGAACAATCCCACCAGGAACGAGAGCGGGATGCGCGATCGAGCGACCGGGGCTCCTACGGCGCCGGGGACCACCGAGTTTTGCGGCAAGGCGATCGCCAGCCAGCCGATGACGACCATGGCGGCGAGCACCGCGTAGAGCCACCAGGCGAAATACTGCTCCTCGCGATAGATCGCAGCGGGCGGTTGGATGGCTACCACGGACACGCTCACGGCCCTCCCCTGGCAACGGCTCGCGACCCGAGGCCGCGGGGTTCCAGCAGCCTCGCCGATGCCCGAAGTCCCGCATCGGCAAGGGCCATCGGCGCGAATTGCCCAGAGCATCGGATTGAGCACTTCCAAAGAAATATAGCCGTCGTACCCGACTCGTTGCAGTTGCTCGAGAATCGGCCCGATCTGGAAGTCGCCGTCGCCGGGCAGGACGCGGTCGGAGTCGCCCGCAAGCTCGCGAGGCGTCCCGCTCAGGTCGCTCACCTGGACCCAGGCCAGGTTCTCGGGGGAGAGATAGGCGAGGTCCTCGAACTTGCTCGGCCCGGTGTAGTAGTGGAAGAGGTCGAGGCAGACGCCCAGGTTGCTCGCCCCCACGTGCGAGACCATCGCGATCGCCGTGTCCAGGCTGGAGCAGAACTTGGCCTTTTTCTGGAATTCCAGGGCAAGCCGAACGCCATGATTATGGGCGAGATTCGCCGCTCGCGCCAGTCCTTCGAGTGCGGCGGCAATCTCATCGCCGCCGGGTTCCGTGGTGAAATCGGGCGTGATCACCAGCACTCCCACGCCGAGGGCTTCCAGGCATTTCAGCCGGCTCGCGAAGAGTTCCCAGTGCAGGTCACGTTCCCGGCCTTCGGGAGCCATCAAGCCGCCTTGCGAAGCCGCTCCGACGGCTTCGACCTCGCTTCGCTTGAGGACTTCGCGGGCATCGTCAAGCGAGTGGCCCTGGAGGAACGCCTCCAGCTTGGTCAACCAGAGTTCGGCCGCTGGCCATCCGGCGTTGCCGAAGGCGAGCAAGTCGTCCTCGAAGGCCGCGCCCATGGTGGTCGCCTGGCTCATGCAGAGTTTCATCGCGCCTTCGTTTCTGGACGGGATCGTACGCATTCCGCCGCTTCCGATCATCACCGGAAATCCCCCCGTTTGCCAAGAGGGCTCAGGCTTCGACGGCCGGGACCGGGGTTCCTTCCAGGAGGTTGCGGAGCGCATCGACGCACGCCGGCCGAAGGCACGCGCCATTGTCGGCCGGAGTCGCGATCGCGGAACGTGACCGTGTCATCTTGAAGGGTCTGGCCGTCCACCGTGATGCCGAACGGCGTGCCCGCCTCGTCCTGCCGGCGATAGCGGCGGCCGATCGCACCTTTCTCGTCGAAGAAGACGTTGTGGTGCTTCTTCAGGTCGCGATAGATCGCCTCGGCCTTCTCCGGCATCCCGTCCTTCTTCACCAGCGGGAAGACGGCGGCCTTGATCGGCGCGAGGCGTGGGTGGAACTTCATCACGGTGCGGGTCTCGCCGCCCATCTCGTCCTCCTGGAACGCCTCGCAGAGGAACGCGAGCGTGCCGCGATCGGCGCCCGCGGAGGGCTCGATCACATGCGGCAGGAAGCGCCCTTCTTCTCCTCGTCGAAGTACGAAAGGTCCTTCCCGCTGAATTTCTGGTGCTGCGAGAGGTCATAATCGCCGCGATGCGCGATCCCCTCCAGTTCGCTCACGCCGAACGGGAATTCGTACTCGATGTCGGCGGTCGCCTTGGAGTAGAACGCCAACTCGTCGGGGTCGTGGTCGCGGAGGCGGAGCTTCGACGAGCTCAGGCCGTGACGCACGTACCAATCAAACCGTTCCTTCCGCCAGTAGGCGTACCATTGCTGGGAATCCTCGGGCCGGCAGAAGAATTCGATCTCCATCTGCTCGAATTCGCGCGAACGGAAGATGAAATTGCGCGGGGCGATCTCGTTGCGGAAGCTCTTCCCGATCTGCGCGATTCCGAAGGGGATCTTGATCCGGCCGGTATCCACGACGTTCTTGAAGTTGGCGAAAATGCCCTGGGCGGTCTCGGGACGCAGGTAGGCGATGCTCGACGCCTCCTCCAGGGCACCGACGTGGGTCTGGAACATGAGGTTGAAGGCGCGGGCGGCCGTGAGCTGGCACTTCTCGAACTCGCCCGGGTGCTTCGACGGCTTGAGCGGGCAGGCCGAAGTCGCGATGTGATCCTCGCGGAACCGGCCCTTGCAGCCTTCGGTCTTGCAGTCGACCATTGGGTCGGAGAAGCCTCCGACGTGGCCCGACGCCTCCCAGACCTTGGGATTCATGATGATCGAGCAATCGATCCCCGCCATGTCATCGCGGGAGCGAACGTTGTCGATCCACCAGGCGTCCTTGATGTTTCGCTTCAGCTCGACGCCGAGCGGGCCGTAATCCCAGAAGCCGTTGATCCCGCCGTATATCTCGCTCGACGGGAAGATAAATCCGCGTCGCTTGCAGAGCGAGACCAGCTTGTCCATGTCCATCGATGAGCCCCGTAGGGTGCAGGAAATGCACCGTCATGTAGGGTGCATGAGATGCACCATCTTCCTTCAATTGACTCGCACGATGCGAAAAGGGTCGCGACGAAGCTCGGCGACGAAATGGAAGCAGTCGAGGCGAGCGGCGTCGCGGATGTCCTCATCGAGTCCCAGCGAACTCACCCGACGTCCCCCGCGCCCTGAGTAAGGTCGTACGCAAGTTGCCCGTGAGTCTTTTCGTAGGCACGCATGACGATCTCGGCCTCGTCATTCGCGGGCTCAAGCCCACGGCCTACCTGTCCATTCACGATGTAGCCCGCCAGGAGCGAATCTTCTAGGCTGATTTTACCATCCGTGCCTGAGCAAATGACGTGGAGGGGATGAACGCCCACATCATGAAGAAACGTGGCCGCCGCGTTCGTAAATGCGGCGATGAAGACGCGATCCGCCCCCAAACTCGCATGAATCGCCTTCGTCCCGTTGGTCGTGGTCATGACCAGCGTCTTCCCTTCGCAAACATCTCGCGTGTAAGACCGCGGCGAATTCCCGAAATCAAACCCCTCGATCGGCAATCCTTCACGTTCCCCTCCCAGGATCGCCTTGCCGGGTGGAAGGCTCGCCGCGATCGCTCGGGCTTCTTCAACCTCCAGGCATGGAATAATCGCCTCGCAGCCATTCGCCAGCGCTTGCACCATCACGGTCGTGGCCCGCAACACATCCACGACCACCGCAATCCCGCCCTCTAAAGCTCCGGGGGGGATGAGCGCGGGCAACAGGTGAACGGAAATCGTGGTGCGATCGGGCATCCAAGACCATCCCTCGGGATTGATGCGTGGATTATCGCACAGAGACCGCCGATCGGGAAACCCCGCGCTTCGAGTCAGGGAGATTGCAAGGTCGAGGGGAACACCGCTTTGTCCGCACGTCGCGCGGCGAAATCGAGGACTTGTTGGCGATCGGAGGAATTCCTTGGTCCGCGGTAACGCTAGTCCTTCAAAGTAACGGACCTTCTCTCCTTGACATCTCGAAGCGCCCCGTAGTGCGAGCCATGTCCAGCGGTTCCCGATCGTATGGCGCATGGGAAGATTTCGTAGGGCAGGCCTCGGCCTGCCGTCCCCCGGCCGGCTCGGCAGGCCGAGGCCTGCCCTACGCGTCCCTTCCGAGTGGAAACCGAGAGAGGGGCGAGAAACCTTCCCATTCCCAGATTTCCCAGCTTCACGCGGAAGTCATGGGCAAAGCGTTGGCGGGATTGGGTTTGCAACGGATCGGCGGCCCCTGATGTCGGGCCGAAAGGCCAGATGCCATGACGCGAGATGCGGGGCGATCGCGGCTCCGCCCCAAGACCTTCCAATGCGCCCCGCTTCGGCTTCCCTCGATCGCCCGATTGGGTTAAGTTGCCCGGCGATCTCGGCCGACATTCGTTGAGTAAGTCTCCTCGCGCCCATCGGTATGGGTGCGGACGGCCCGGCCGGAACCGAGGTGCATGGATGCAAGAGACGAAGGGGCGCTCGCTTCCGCTCAGCGGCCCGCGTCGATTCATCATCGACCTGGTCCACTTCGCCCGCAAGGTGCCGTCGATCCCCGTGGCTCGCACGATGAACGTGGGGGCGTTGATGGGTCCGCGCAAGGCCCATCCGCTGCGGCCCTCGTGGGCCGTGCTCTTCATGAAGGCGTATGCCCGGGTCGCCGCCGCCAATCCTCCGCTGAGACGCGCCTTGCTGACGTTCCCCTGGATGCGCCTCTACGAGCACCCGACGACCGTCTGTGCCCTGGCGCTGGAGCGGGAATATCGCGGCGAAGAAGCAATCTTCGTCGGATTATTCCGCGCCCCGAATGCCAGACGCTGCAAGAACTTGATCAGGCGATCTCGTCCTACAAGAATGACCCGCTGGAAAAGGTCGGATTCTTCAGGCAGGCCCTTCGGATCAGCGCGGCACCCACCCCGGTCCGGCGATTTCTTTGGTGGAGCACCCTGGCCGTGAACGGGTCGAAACGTGCCAAACGCTTCGGCACGTTCGGCCTCTCAACGTACGGGGCGCTCGGTGCCGAGTCGCTTCATCCGATCTCACCGCTGACCACCACGCTCACCTACGGGCCGATCGATCGCGATGGCAACGTGTGCGTGAAGCTCATCTACGATCATCGCGTGCTGGACGGCGCGTTCGTCGCCCGCCGGCTCGTTGAAATCGAGGAAATGCTCCACGGCGCGATCCTGGATGAGCTGGAGGCCGGAGCCGCGACGCTTAAGTTCAGCGCAATGCCGCCGGCCGCCTGACTCGTTCCCACGCCGGAACTTGGGACCGAGAAAAGATCCCACGTTCCGCCGGGATCAAATCGGCTCTTCGGCCTCTTTATCGCTGGTGATCCGCACTTCCATGCGGCTCATGATCTGCTTGAGGCGTTCTTCCTTGGCATCGATGAACAGGACGTTATCCAGCACGATTGCCTTGCGCTCGTTCTGGATGTGCAGGACGAGCCGTCCCGACCTCAGGAGCGCGTATTCGAGGATGTCCGGGATCTCCTTGTCGAACTTCAGGTTCGTGGTCGGAAATCGTTCGAGGTCGCTGAACGGGCCGTGGTTGTGGAGGATCTCGTTGGGCAGGATCTCCCAGTAGTCGAGATACCTGGAGACGAAGATGAGCCCGAAGTTCAGGAGGATGCACGTGGCGATCAGCGCGTAGAAGGTGGAATTCGCGACGACGAAGATGCTTTCCAGCACCGTCACCACGCCCGGCAGGATGTCGTACCAGGCGTTGAGCCACAGGAGGAAGAAGGTCAACGCCACGGCGAGCAGGATCAGGCCGATGATGGTGAAGCGGGGGAAGTCGATCGACATGATCACGAGATTCAGGAAGAACACGGTCACGAACAGCAAGCCGAAGACGTTCTGCGGGCTGCTGAACCGCCGGACCGGGACCTTTTTCTCCGCGTCCGGCTTGGCGCTGTTCGTCTTCCGGCTTCACCGGCGACGCCGAGGGCGTCGGCTCGTTCTGGGCGATCCGCGAGGGATCATTGATCCTCTTGGTCGGGTCCATCGTCCGGTCGCGATTGACCGTCATGCCGATGGCGCAGATGACGCTGATGGCCAGCGTGGGCCAGATGAATATGATCTTCGGATACATGAAGATCTTCATCCCCTTCGACTGGGTTTGAGTCGGCGGGGCGCCGGATTTCTTCGCGTCGGTGGACATGGTCGCGGAATCTCCGAGGTTCATCCCAGGTGCAATTGCTCATGCCGGATCGGCCTGCGACATCCAGGCGATTCCGGGAGGAAGTCGGCATCGTACCGCCGTTGGCGATCGGGGTAAAGCGACTGACGGCCGCGGGTTCGATCGTTTTGCGGCGAATCCCGCCGCCGGACGTCATTCCAGGTCCGAGTTCGCCCCGCCGCGATCGCTTCCTGGACTTGTTCTTCGTCTTCTCGGCCGAAACATTCTCGTCATCCCGCAAATGACGGCCGGTCAGCGACACGAACACGTCCTCCAGGCTTACCTGGCGGGTGGTGAGCCGGGCCAGGGGACGACCCTCCTCGGCCAGCCTCTCCAGGAGGGCGGGGATCGCGCGATGCGGCTGGCCGACGGTCATCGCGTATCCGTCGGCCTCGGCACGCGCCGAGCGGACGGTTTCCAGCGCGTCCAGGCTACTCGGGTCGATTGCCGCCCCTTCGCCGACCGCAAATTCCACCACATGCTCGCCGCCGATCCGGGCGATGAGGTCGGCCGGCGATCCTAATGCGATGATCTTCCCTTGATCGACGATCGCCACGCGATCGCACAACTTCTCGGCCTCGTCCATGTAGTGGGTCGTCAGGAGGGTTGTGCGGCCCCGGCCCTGCAACTCGCGGATCACGTCCCAAAGTTGCCGCCTCGCCTGCGGATCGAGTCCCGTGGTCGGTTCGTCGAGGAAGAGCAATTCCGGGTCGCCAACCAGGGCGATCGCCACCGCCAGGCGCTGCTTCTGGCCGCCCGAGAGCGTCTCGACGAAGGAACTCGCCTTGGACTCCAGCGCCACGCGGTCGAGGACCTCTCGCGGCTCTATGCCCGTATGGAAGAAGCTGCGGAAGAGGCGGACCATCTCGATCACGGTGGCTTTTTCGGGGAAGCGCGTCTCCTGGAGCGTCACGCCGATGCGCTCGCGGATCGCCTGCTCGTCCGCATCCCACCGCCGGCCGAGGACTTCCACCGACCCGCTCGTGGGCGTGTTCAGGCCTTCAAGGATCTCAACCGTGGTCGTCTTGCCCGCACCGTTCGGCCCAAGGAGCCCGAAACATTGCCCGTGGGGGATCTCCAGGTCGAGTCCGTCGACCGCCTTGACCGGGCCGTCGCGGCCGGGAAATTGCTTGTAGAGTCCTTCGACGCGGATGGCCAGTTCCACCATGGTTTCACGATCTCCGCGGCGATTGTCCAGGGAATTTCCGACAAACCGCGCTCATTGTACGGTGTTTGCGGGGGGTTGCCCACCGGTCAGGCCACGGCGTTCAAGCCGAAGCGCGCCGGGCACCGATAACCCGTGAAGAGTAGGTCCCGCGGCCGGCGACGATTCGTTCGGGAATCGCCACCAGGCAGGCGCCGACGTGGGACGAGCGAGGGGGACGCGATGGATCGAAGCCTTTCCGGGACCGCCAGCGACGCCCATTCACCGATTGCCGACAAGGACGCCTTCCTCCTGCCCAGCCGCAAGCAGGCGCTCGCCTCTTGCGTGGCGGGGATGGGCGAAGGGCTCGTCGTGATCACCGGCGAGCCGGGGGTCGGAAAGACCTGGCTCGCCGGGCGTTTGGCGTCGCAAGTCGGTTCGCGATGGGTGTTCGTGGACACGTTCCCGGGCATGGGGTCGCACGACTTCTTCGCCGCCATCAACGACGGGCTCGCGGCCGGGACCGACGCCACGCGAGCCGGCGTGCGATCCGCCCTGGCCGAGCTATCTGCCGACGGCCGCGCGATTTCCCTCGCGATCGACGAATGTCATCTCGCGTCCGCCGATTTGCTGGAAGAAATCCGCGTGCTTTCCAACCGCCTGAAAAAGCCGGACGGCTTCGCGGCGATGGTCCTGATCGGGCAAACCCGCCTGACGTTGCGGGTGGATTCCGGCTCGTTGCGATCGCTGGAATCTCGGGTGGCGGCCCGCATCCATCTGCGTCGGCTCGATGTCGACGAGGCCGCGAGCTTGCTCCGGAATTGCTCCGCGAACAAGTCGTGTCCTGACGAACACGTAGAGATCCGGCATCGCGACGCCGAGGGGAATCCTCGGCGATTGCTGCGGCTTTCCGACGCGGTCAGCCCCCGACCAGGATCGATCGCGCTAGAGCCCACCGACAAGGGGCTTTCCACCCCCACGGAAGAGGCCGCGACGGCGCCCGAGCCGATCGTCGTCGGGCCCGCGAAGCCGCCGTTGAGGATGGAAGAGGGCTTGATCGAAGTCGGATACGATCCCGTGTTCGACGTGGACGATGTGGCCGCCGTGGGCCCGCGCCCGCCTTCTCCCAGCGAGGGCAGCGACGAGCGGCCGATCGTCGACCATTACGCGGCACTCCAGGCGTGGGACGAGTGGGCCCGCAACCAGCGGCGAGACCCGATCGAAACATCGCGGTTCGACGAGAACGCGGACGCGAGCCCCGCGCCGATCGGGGCAGAGGGCGATGAGGAGGACGAGGATCCCTCGTCTTCGCATTCCTGGGCCGAGGACGGGCAGGCTTTCGCGCCGTATAGCCAGCTTTTCTCGCGGATGAAGGCCGCCTCGCAGCCCGAGTGAACCCCTTGACGACCTTCCCGGGATTCAATGCGAATTCGCACCCGTTAAGTTTCCATATAAGAAAAATCCTTAAGGTTCGCCAAGGGTTATCGACGAAATGACAGGGTAGTGGCCCGCGGAAGGCTGGTCCGGACCTCACAATCCGGGACCAGGCCGGGGGTCGCCGCCGTTCCTTGTCGAAGAACAGGTGTCGTCGCGATCCGTTTGGGTGCTCCCCAGTGTCCCTCTTTTCCCGAGGAGGGGCCGCGACGGCGGTGGACCCTGTCTTGAGGTCTCCGGTCTCGGGGACTTCATGCCGGGCGCCCTCCGAGGGGCGACACCTGTTCTTTGCCCATCTTTCGCCACCGGCAACGGGCGACGCTGCTCGTCTTGGCGCAGCCTGGCGACGTGGGTTAGGATCGGGCCATTCAAGGAAGATGTCGGCCCGAAGGACTCCAATGTGGTGAGCACCAAATTGATGTTATCGAGCCCACCCTCCGCGATCGCCGAAGCCGATTCGCCTCGGGTGCTCGTCTCCATGGCCACGTACAACGAGGCCGACAACCTCCGCGGCCTGGTCACGCGAGATCCGCGCAGTACGCGCCCCACGCCTCCATCCTCGTGATCGACGACAACTCGCCCGACGGGACCGGCAGGATTGCCGACGAGCTTGAAGGCCGAGTTGCCCGAGGTCCACACGATCCACCGCTCGGGCAAGCTCGGGCTGGGAACCGCCGTGCTCGCGGGCATGCAATACGCGATCGACCACCACTTCGACTACTTCCTCAATCTCGACGCCGACGGCAGCCACCCGCCCAAGATACATCCCCGCCCTCCTCGACGGGATGAAGTCCAGGGACGTGATGATCGGCTCGCGATACGTGCCGGGCGGCGGCGTCGAGGGGGAATTCAACCTCAAGCGGAAGTTCATGAGCACGGGCATCAACATGTACGCCCGGTTCTTCCTCGGGCCTCAAGACGCGAGACAACAGCGGCTCGTTCCGCTGCTACCGGGTCTCGAAGCTGGCGAAGATGGATTTCTCCAAGATCCAGTCGCGGGGCTATTCGTTCATGGAGGAGATCCTCTTCTGGTGCAGGCAGGTCGGCTGCACCTTCGGGGAGACGCCCATCACCTTCGAGAACCGCCGCGGCGGAATCTCGAAGATCAACTCAATGGAAGCCGTCGAAGGCGCTCCAGATCATCGCGCAACTCGGTGTGGCCAGGGCGTTCGGCCGGGCGAGGATGGGCTGATCCCCAGACAAGAAAACGGTGTCAGGAACCGTTCCGACGAGAGTGAAACGGTTCCTGACGCCGTTTTCTCTACGAGGGACGTCCTGCCATGAATAACCTAGCCGACACCAGGGCGCTTGTCGTGTTGGTGCATGGATTCCGCGATAGACCGACCTGCTGGGACCCTTTTCTAAAGTTGCTCAGGGATGATTTTGAGATATCCCGGCACTTCAAATTTGTAACTCTTGTCTACGACACTTCCTGGTTTGATCTTAATCCTCGGCGGAACATCCCGACTATCAAACAGCTCGGGGAACAACTGAAGGGGTTCCTCAACAACGCGGAGTTCAAGGATCGCGAGATCACGCTAGTCGGTCATAGCATGGGCGGGCTGGTCATCCACTCCTACCTGGCGGAGACGGTTCGAGGCCACGCGGACGAATTGGCACGGATCAAGCAGGTCATCACGCTCGCGACCCCCCACGCGGGATCGACCCAACTTTCGTTGATCCGCCGCTTCCTCTCCCGGTTCTTCGATGCCCCGCAGGAGCAGTCGCTGAGGGTCCTCGATTCCGACACTGCCAGTTGCGTGGCCACCGTCAAGGACCGGATCGCCGACACCCTCAAGGCCGACACGGACCACTGGCCGATCCCGATCCATTGCTTCATCGGCTCCAGCGACAAGGACGTCCCGGCCGCGTCGGCACGCGGCCCGTTCCAGGACTCTACCGTCGTCCAGGCCGATCACACCTCCATCTTGATGCCGCGGGATGAGAAGGACGAAATCTACCGCCAATTCACGCAACGCCTCCTCAACCCCCCCTGTCCGCCGAACATCTTCGATATCGAGTCGTACGAAACCCAGCTCATCGTCAAGCCGGTCTCGCCCGACGTGCCCATGACGGTGAAGCACGGCAGGAATACGTCCGAGGTAAGGACGGATAATTACGCCAAATTGAAGCGAAAGGTCCGTTTCGCCGCGAGCAACCGCCGCGATGCGAAGTTCGAGGTCAAATACTCGACCATGGGAGATGGCTTCGTCAGCTATACCGCCATCCCCGCGAACGAAGCCACTTCCGATGACACCGTCGATTACGAGAAACGCGGCAAGAAGTTCGTCTACCAGTTCACTCCCGGATCGAAGCTATCCCCGTCGGAATTCGAGCTCACCGTGGAGATCTATAAAGGCTTCGACGAAGGCAACAGGGACGTCCACTTCCACCTGGCCAAGGACAAATTCTTCCGCAAGTTTAGCTACGCGCTGGACCTGAGCGCTCTCTTCAGGCCGGCTTCGTGGTGACGAAGCCGCCCAAATTCCACTTCTGGCCCAAAGACCCCGGCGAATGCCTTAATTGCCGCGATTACCTCGACTACGCCAAGGAATTGCCCCCCGCGGATAGCTCAACGCCCGGGGTATGGCGATGGGAAATGACCCAGGTCCGCGAGGGGATGACGTTCCTGTCGTGGGACGTCGCCCGCGAGCCGCGGCCCCAGGCTCCCGTTCCATCTTCGGGAATCGGCTCCTGAAACCGTTTCCCGCGGACTGCGAATTGGCAGCTCAGTTCATGTCGAATTCGCGGACCGTCACGTAAACTTCCTGGCAGGTTTCGGCCACGCGATCACCTAGCCCCTGATGCTTCGTCTCCATCTGCGCCGAGTACATGCCGAGGATCTTGCAGAGGAAGGCCGCGTGGCCCGGGTCGGCCTCGGTGGCTAGCTGGCCGAGAGCATCTTCGACCTGATCGGCGAGGTAGAGCAGGAACTGGGCCTGGCCCTTGACTTCGGCGAGCGAACGGGCGAGCTCGGGCGACATGATTCGCAAGGGCGTCGGGGGCGGGGAGGATCCGGCGTCGCGGCTGGGGACCGTCACGGCTCCGAGCAGGGTGGCGCCGTTGCCGCCGTAGGTGCGGGTCTCGGAGTTCATGCGGCGTCTCCGTTTCGCAGGGCCGACGAGCCGTGGGGGTTGGCGACGGCCATTTCCAGCGAGCTGCACAACTCGCCCATCAGCCGCATGTTCTCGCTCTCTACGGCGAGGTTGGCGGCGTGCATCTCGATCAACTGGCGGAGGAAGATCCTCGTGCCGGGATCGCCTTCGCCCTGGAAGCGATCGACGTCGGCCACGGCCGCGCGGACGAGATAATCCATGAACTGGAGCTTGCCCCGGATCGAGGAGCAGAGCTTCTCCAGTTGCTGACGCTCGGTGGCTCCCACGGAGCTGGCCGCGGCCGAGGTCCCATTGCGAATTGGTGCGGCGGTCATTTGCTGAGACATCCCTATCTCCCCGACCATCGCGGCCGGTTGGAACCGGGCAACCTCCCCTCGTGGGCTCCAGCCCGCGAGGCGCCTTGCCCGTCGACCTAGATTCGAAGGATACGAGTCAATCGACGGGCCAGGCGTCCTGAGTCCTTCAGAAAATACCGACCCTCCCGGCGGACTGCAAGGGTCTGGCCCTCGCAAATCGGGCATGGGCCGGGAGCGCACTCCTGGAAAGGCGGGGACGGCGCGGGTAGGATGCTTGCTTCGCCCGGCTAGCCGGCCGGAAATCGGCCGTGGCGAGTGCGGCGAAATCCTCCACCCCGCCCCACCTTGGACTCTCACCAGGGAGAACCGATCGATGGCACTGAATCGCCGCCAGATGCTCATGGCCTCCGGCGCCGCCTTGCTCGGCCCGGCCGCCCTCGGCAGCCTTCGCGCCTCGGCGAAGGACGACCCCGCGAAGAAGGTCCTGTTCTTCACCAAGAGCCAGACCTTCCAGCATGGCCCGATCGCTCGCGGGAAGGACGGCAAGCTCGGGCTGGCCGAGCGCATCCTCACCGACCTGGGCGCGAAGCATGGGTTCGAGGTCGTCGCCAGCAAGGACGGCACCATGTTCGACCCCGACAAGATCGGCCAGTGGGACGCGTTCTTCTTCTACACGACGGGCGACCTGACCAAGCCCAGCTCGCACGACCCGGCCCCGCCCATGTCCCCCGAGGGGAAGAAGGCCTTCCTCGCGGCGATTCACGGCGGCAAGGCGTTCCTGGGCGTGCATTCGGCCACCGATACGTTCCACAGCAAGAGCGACAAGGAGCTTGATCCTTACATCGAGATGATCGGCGGCGAGTTCATCGTCCATGGGTCGCAGCAGAAGGTGAAGCTGCAGGTCACCGACCCAAGCTTTCCCCATGCTTCGGCCTTCGGCACGCCCTCCTACGAGCTGAACGACGAGTGGTACGCGCTGAAGAATCAGCCGGAAGACCTCCACGTCATCATCTCTTACGACACGGACTCATTCCCGAGGCGGACCGGCGGCGATAGCTGCTACAATCGGCCCGATTTCCCCATGACATGGGCCAAGACGTACGGGAGCGGCAAGGTCTTTTACACAGCGATGGGGCATCGCGAAGACGTGTGGGAGAATCCGAAGTATCAGGAACTCCTGCTCGGCGGCCTCATGTGGGCCACCGGCAAGGTCGAGGCCGACATCAAGCCGAACGTGAAGCAGGTTACGCCCGAATACAAGACCTTGAAGAACGCCTGAGAACTTGTTCGTTGACGTCGTGGAGGGGGGCGTGATCTCCTTCCACGACGCCCCTTATCATCCGCCCGATTCCCCCGACGAGCCCGATCCGCGATGGAATTCGCCTCGCTCCGTGCCCTCTACCTGTCCCGGCTCCGCGAATTCTATCGCCAGCCCGCGCGGATCTTCTGGGTCTATGGATTCCCGCTGATCCTGGCGATCGGCCTGGGCCTCGCGTTCGAGAATCCGCCCTCTCCGACCGTCTTCCTCGATGTGGTCGCACCCGACGAGGCGGGTCCGATCCGGAAGTTGATGGACAGTCCCTCCGCAAGGAAGGATGGGGGCGACCGCATCATCCTCCCCGCCGCGAATGGCCGCCCGGAATTGAGCCTCCGGCTGGTTTCGCCCGAGGAGGGGGAGAGACGCGTCACCACCGGGAAGACCCCGCTGCTCGTGCGGTCCGAAAGCCCCGGCCGCGTCCAGTACCGCTTCGACCCCACGCGTCCCGAGGCGAACGCGGCGAAAGCGGCCTTCGATCAGGCCCTCCAGGAAGCCGGCGGACGCAAGGACACCGTCCCTACTTCCGAATCTCGCGTCTCGGAGAAAGGCTCTCGCTACATCGACTTCCTCATCCCCGGCCTGATTGGCCAGAATACGATGGGCGGCGGACTCTGGGGCGTCGGGTTCCTGATCGTGAACTTCCGCGTGGGCAAGCTACTGAAGCGGTTCATGGCCACGCCCATGCCCCGGCGGAACTTCCTCCTGGCGATCCTCGGCGCCCGGCTCACGTTCCTGATCCCCGACGTGGGCGTGCTGCTAGCCCTCGGCCATTATCGCTTCGGGATGCCGATCAAGGGCAGCTTCTGGCTGATCGTGCTGATCGAAGTCGTGGGGGCGCTTGCTTTTGCGGGGATCGGGCTCTTGATCGCCAGTCGGGCGAAGACGACCGAGACGGTCTCGGGCCTGATGAACCTGGTCATGCTACCGATGTGGATCTTCTCCGGCCTGTTCTTCTCGCACGACCGCTTCCCCAGGACGATCCAGCCGATTATCTCGGCCCTGCCGCTCACCCAGTTGCTCGACGCCCTCCGCGCCGTGATCCTGGAAGGGGCCACCATCGCCGACACGGTGGTGTGGGTCGCCCTGGTCGTCCTGTCCGCCTGGGCCATCGGCACCTTCCTGCTGGCATTGAGGATCTTCCGCTGGACGTGATGCCGGCTTCTTGAAAACCGGGTGGCGAAAGACCTCGAAGAAATCGCCCCAGAATCCGGGGGAACCGACCGACCCGAGCGCCGGCACGGGCACCTCGTCGATCAACTGGCCAAGGAAAGTTGCTTTCGCCAGGATCTCCACGTCCAGGAACGAGGAACTCGACTGCAACGGCAACGCGGCAAGCGCCTCGCGACGGTGGAGGCGGACGGGGGTGTGGAAATCCACCACATGGGCCGCGAAGAGGATACGCCACGGCCACGCGCCTAGCCATCGAAGCAAGCGGAGCGGAGCCGCGACCTGTCGTCGGCCGAGCACATGATCGGCCCCGTCGATTGCCTTCAACAACGGCTCCAGATGGCCCGAAGTCCACAGCTGGTCGCCCGTCGAGATCAGGACCAGCGGCGAATCCGAGCCTTCCATGCCCATCTCCACGGCCCGGGCCCAGCCTTGATCGGGGTCGACAACCACGGCCTCCACGGTTCGTCCAATCGTTTGAATGATCCCGATCAAACCCTGTGCGATCGAGGCGCCCTTGCTTGCCTCGGCGATCACGACGACGCGGATTCCCGCATCGGGCAAGGGATCGCGTCGCAAGGAGGCTTCAAAAGCGTCAATCGGCTCCGCGGAGGTCGTCATGAGCATTGCGATCCCAGCCACGCCGCGACGGCCTCGCGAAAGGCGACCTGCAATCGTCGGGCGATCGGCCCCGGCGTCCCGGTTCCGACCGGCTTCCCGTCGATGGCGTTGACCGAGAGCACCTCGATCGTCGTCCCGGTGAGGATCACCTCGCTGCATTCGAGGAGGTCGACGAACGAAATGGTCGCGTCATCAATCGGCAGACCGGCCTCGCTCGCAAGGAAAGCGAGCCCGCCCCTCGTGGTGCCGGGCAAGATTTCATGCCCCTCGGGGGTCGCCTCCAGCCGTCCGTCTCGCACCCAGAGCAACGACGAGTGCGTTGCCTCGGTCACCATGCCTTCGGCGTCGACCAGGATCGCCTCATACGCCCCGTTGCGATGGGCGAGCTCGTTGGCCAGGACGTTGCCGAGCAGGTTGGTGCTCTTCACGTCGCACCGCTTCCAGCGCAGGTCGGGGTGCGAGATCGCCGGCACGCCGGTCTCGCGAAGCCTGGCCGTTGCCGCGTCATCGTAAGGACGCACGAGGATCAGCTCGGTCGGCGGGACGGGGGGATCGGGGAACGCATGAAGGCGAGGCGCCACGCCGCGCGTGACCTGCACGTATACCGTGCCTTCAAGCACGTCGCTCTCGCCGATCGTTTCACGGATTCGTATGAAGAGCCGGCCAAGATCCACGCCAACGAACTGCATCTCCCGCAGGCTGCGGGCGAGCCTACCCATGTGCTCGGCTTCCAGCCACAGGCAGCCCTGATAGAGGCGAAAGACTTCGTAAATCGAGTCGGCGAACAGGAATCCGCGGTCCCAGATGGAAACCTTGGCCTCGTCGGCCGGCAGGATCTCGCCATTCACGCAAGCGAGGCTTCGCATCGCACGGGGACCTCGTCGACTGGAGGGTTTCCCCCAGGATAGCCGAGGTCGGCACGCTCGACAATCAAGCACAAAGGGATTCGGATCATGACCCCGGCGCGTCTCCCCTCCCTGTTCATCGCGCCGCGCCATGCGGGTGATCCAATGCCGCTTGCCGGGATCAGGATTACCGGCCGATTGGTGTCGGGGGCAAGTGGGCAAATTCGGTGAGATTTGACGCATATCCGCCTCCACTTTCGCGATGTTAAACTTCGTGGGGGATGAATGGGCCGAGCCCGGATTGGACCGGCTATACCGAACAGCATCGGGATGGCTCGTGCGAGTTATCAGGAAATTGCGTATGGGGCGAAATAACGCCTCTGCCTCTGGGGGCAAAACGCACGGATTCGAGCGTCGCGGAGTTCCCCAAACGAGGCCGCCAAGATGCCTCATTTGCGCGCCAATGCCACTTCCGGAAGTCATTTTTAGAGAACAATTTATGTCAAATCCATCGTTGATTATTAACGAATACGCTACAGAGTGCGACACTTTTTTCCGGGCACGAAAGCCTCAAAAAATCGCCCAGACATGATGTCTGAGATCCGATTTGTAAGGAAGCGCCTACGAACCGTGCGCAGTTCGTGCCCGGATTTCACCGATCGTCCGCAACTTTAATTAACTATATTTCATAATTTTCACATGATGGTAACGGGTGGAACAGGACCCGGACCCGGCATCACGAGTAGGGATCGCTGTGTCGCGAGCCTGCCCGCAACTCGTGAGCGTGCCCGCCTCGATCTTGGAGGGGCAGGGCGAGACCTCGCGCGGCCTGGGGCGGATCGGCTGCACTCCAGGATCGCGAGGGGCACCCAATCCGTGCCGTGCGGTGGAGGACCGCTGGACAAGGCCGATGGTGTTTTCGCAAAGTGGAAGGTATGGACCATGACTCGAATCCGAGCGACAGACCCGGCCGCCGTCCGCGCTATCACGGCAAGAATCCTGCGCCAGTTTCGCGAGAAATACAAGGAACTTCAGCCCGATCGTTACGCGGATGACGTGGCGAAGGTGCTCGCGAGCGGAAAAACGCCCGCCGGCATGCATCGGCCCATCATGGTGCGGGAGATCCTCCAGGTCCTCGCCCCGAAGCCCGGTGAGCTGGCCGTCGACTGCACTCTCGGCTACGGAGGGCACGCTCGCGAGCTGCTGGCGGCCGTGCAACCGGGCGGGAAGCTGATCGGGCTCGATGCCGACCCGATCGAGTTGCCCAGGGCCGAGTCAAGGCTTCGCTCGCTCGGATTTCCCGAGTCGACGCTCATCCTCAGGCGCTCGAATTTCGCCGGACTCTGCCGCTGCGTGGCCGACCATGCGCCCGACGGTGCCGACGTGATCCTCGCGGATCTCGGGCTTTCGTCGATGCAAATCGACGACCCCTCGCGAGGCTTCTCGTTCAAGGCCGATGGCCCGCTCGACATGCGAATGAACCCGACCCGAGGCCGGGGCGCCTCGGAATGGCTCTCCTCGCTGAACGAGGCAAATCTCGCCGCCATCCTGGCCGAGAACGCCGACGAGCCGCAAGCCGTGCTGCTGTCCCGAGAAATCCTGAAGGCACATGCCCGCTCCCCGCTCCTGACGACCCGCTCGCTCGCGGAGGTCGTGCGCAAGGCCGCAAGTCGCGACAAGACCGCGTGCGATGAGACGTTACGGCGCGTGTTCCAGGCGATCAGGATCGCGGTCAACGACGAGCTGGGAGCCCTGGATTCGCTCCTTCGCGAGATCCCCCGATGCCTGAAGCCGGGCGGTCGCGTGGCGATCCTGACCTTCCATTCGGGCGAGGATCGCCGCGTGAAGGCGGCGTTCAAGCGCGGGCTCCAGGAAGGCTCCTACGCACGAATCGCCGACGACGTGGTGCGAGCATCCGCCGAGGAAAGGCGCGACAATCCGCGTTCCTCCTCCGCCAAACTTCGATTCGCGGTGCGAGGCCCGATCGATTGAAGCGCCGCCTGCATGTGCCCGGCAGGAGTCGAACCTGCAACCTCTGCCTTCGGAGACGGCCAAAACGCCAAGAGGAAAGCGGCATAAACCCTTGGCGGATTGCATCTTACCAAAATCCATCCCATTTGCAAGCGTTGTTCTACCGGCGCAAGAAGTTGCGAAGATTCGCGGTTTCCGGGGGCGAACCCGGTAGGAATCCGGTAGTGAACTTGGCCGCATGGGGTGGGTCAATCCTGAAGCTGTACCCGACAATCCAGCATGGTCGTGGCGGCCGGGCTGATTTTGCCCTCTCGCGGGCTGGGCAACGGCAATCGTGTTGCTATGATTCCCCTGCGCAGTGGAAACCGCACTGGAAAGGACCGACCCGCGATGGCCAACCCCAACCCCGTCCGCCGGCCCGGCAACCTCAGGCCCTGGAAGCCCGGCCAGTCGGGCAACCCGGCCGGATCGACCAAGCTCGGCCGGGCGCCTGCGCCCTGCTCGCCCAGGCCGCCATGGGAGACGCGGCGGCATCGGACCTGGCGTGCGGCCTCCTGCTCGCCGGGGCGATCAAGGGGGACTGGCGGTGCTTCAAGACGGTCATCGACATGGTCGACGGGCCGATCTGAGGCGGCCTCGGGGAACGATCTCCGGCCTTTATCGTGCCTCCGCTCTCATGATCGCCAACAGCGATACGATGCGGGAGGGCCGAGGAGGCCCCGGGGGGCGGGCCGGCGCGGTGGATCGTCGTGGGCGATTCCGCGCCCGGCGGCTCGAATACTTTTGCAATGCCGCTCGTTCGTCGGTAGGCTCGCTTCGCGGGCACCGCGTCGCTTGCCTACCGTACGGCGGGTGTCGTGTTATATCACGTCATTTAGGACGTCTAATCAGAGGTTAGGCGGCGGGAGGCCAAGTGATCCAGACGGGACAACACGGTCGTTTCTACTGGCTGGTTGCGCCCTCCTCGCTGGAGTCGCTCGCGGAACTTACCGTCCGTTGCCACCCGGCGTTACACCTCTGCATTACGGCTTTCGATAGCGGGCCGATCAGTCCAGATGCCGACGAATTGGCGTCGGGTTGGACAACGAAGGGGAAGATCATGGTTAGTCCTCCCCTCGTTGAAGGGCTGGAAATCCCGCTCGATCAGTACGATGAGTGGTATCTCCTCGAACAGCCACCCGCCTCCGAATGGCAGCCCGAGGTCTTCGTGAACTACGGCGGGTTTACCATCGTTCCTACGGAGGAGATCCTCAAGACTTACGACCCAACATGGGATCGGCACGGGCTCGACTGGCTCGTTCGCATCCAAGAGCGATTCTGGGAACAAATGGAGCGGGTCAATCCTGTCTCCTACGTCGCGATGGGTGATTGTGATGTCGTCGTCTCGCAACGGCGAGCGTTCATCGAGAGGTTGCGGGCCGACGCCTCCCCGTGAACTATGATCGTGTCCAGATGTTTGGGTTTGCTTTTATGTTCCATTGATGGTGTTCCCGCCCGGACTCCCCC
>CAVZRT010000037.1:0-89679 GCA_963777705.1 uncultured Planctomycetota bacterium | reverse complement strand
CTATCGCCTGGAGGAAGTGATTAGCGAACTTGAGCTGACGCTCCCCGTCCCGACCCCGGCGATCGTGAAGGTCGACGTCGTGGAAATGACTTGATCTAGCGTACCGTTAACGGTGATGGCCGCCGTATTCGCCGTCTGGGTGAAGGTGGCCATCGCGTTGGTGAACGTCTGTTGCGTGCCGCCGGTGGGCGTGAGGGTGCCGGAGACCGTCGTCGTCTCGGTGTAGGTGATGATGTCGGCCTCGGCCGTCGCCGAGATGCCGTCTTGGCCAGGCCGAGGGCCCGCTGCGGCCATCCGGATCGTCGCCACGCGAATCTTCATGTCCATCATACCCTCAAAGATTGAAACCGGCCCGGCCGAAGCGACCGGCGGGCCGAGTATAGCGGTACGCCTCGCTTCGAGTTCAATCCAATAATGTTTTTTTGGCTGATGATCGCCGGTCGGTGCGGTCGGTGTGAAGTCGGGTGAGGCCAAGGTTGAGGCCGGGGATACCGAAGCCCCCGGCCTCGGGCCAAGGCACCGGCGGGCCGGAGGCCGGACCCGGCCACCCTTCACCGGCTTGCAGGCCGGTTATCACCGGCCTTCCTCCTCTTTCGCCCGAATCCGGCCGGCAGAACCGGCCTGACGAGCTGGATGCCCCGGCACTTGCCGGGTATCGCCGGTTTTCCCGCGCGGGATGGATGGAAACCCGTCGACTACCTGCGCGGGGGAATCACCCCCGGTCCTTGCCTCGGTTGTGATACGCTAGGGGGCCGTTGCGACTTGTGTCAGACCTCGTCCCCGCTCGGAGACGCCCGTCGATGCACGAACCCGCCCATCTGTTCGGCCTGCTCGCCGTCATGCTCGCCTCGGCGAAATTGCTGGGGATGCTCGCCGCAACGCATCGGCCAGCCGTCGGTCTTGGGAGAGCTGATCGCGGGCGTGATCGTGGGCAAATCGGCGCTCGGTTGGGTGGATACGAACGTCGAATCACTCCACCTGCTCTCCGAGCTGGGCGTGGTCCTGCTCCTGTTCGCGATCGGCCTGGAGACGGACCTGGAACGGCTGATCCGCGTGGGCTTGACGTCGGCGGCGGTGGCCCTCGTGGGCGTGGTCCTGCCCTTTACGCTGGGCTATTTCGCCTGCCGCATGCTCGGGCTGGCCGTTCTCCAGTCGATCGTGGCCGGCGCGGCCTTGACGGCGACCAGCGTGGGGATCACGGCTCGCGTCCTCGCCGAGCTGAAGCATCTCCAGGAGCCCGAAGGCCGGATCATCCTTGGGGCCGCGGTCCTGGACGACGTAGTTGGGTTGATCCTGCTCACCGTCGTCTCGAAGCTCGCCGCCGGGGGCGCGATCACCCCTGCCGGTTTGTTCAAGATCGTCGCCGCCGCCTTTGGATTTTTGATCGCCGTTATCGTCGTGGGGAAGCTCATGGTCCCGGTCCTGGAACGGGTCGTGAAGGGGCCAACTTCGGGCGCCATGGCCACGCCCCTGGCGCTGATGCTCGCCCTCGGGCTCGCCTGGCTGGCCCATCGATGTGGGTCGGCCCCCATCATGGGAGCGTTCGCCGCCGGCCTCCTGCTGCACGGGACCGCCGTGGCGCATCGCGTGGAGGAAGGGATCGCCGGCCTCGGGCACTTCTTCGTGCCGATCTTCTTCGTGTTCGTCGGGGCTGCGGTCGACCTGCGCGTGCTCAACCCCCTGGTCGCCGCGAACTGGCCCACGCTGACCATCGGCGTAATCCTGATCGTCGCCGCCGTGATCGGGAAATTCGCCGCGGGCTACGCCCCGTTCTGGTTCCATGGGAATCGGGCGGCGATCGGCGTGGGGATGATCCCGCGAGGCGAGGTCGGGCTGATCTTCGCGCAGATGGGGCTGAGGGACGGCGTGTTCGACGATCGCCTGTTCGGGGCCGTCACCATGATGGTCTTCGTCACGACCATGATGGCCCCACCATTACTGAAGCTGCTCCTGTCCCGACCAAGGCAAACCGTGAGTCTTGATCCTACCTCGATGGAAGGTCTCTTCGTCGCGTCCCGTGAAGAATGAGGGGGCGGGATCGGGAGTCCGGCGTGTGCTCCCGACGTCCGGCAGCGACGCCCAAGCCGTTTCGGTTCGATTGTGGTCGTTGCCATCGAGCTCGATCGGGTGATCGCCGGGGCGAGCCTCCCCGATACTTCCTTCGTCCGGCGGTGCGCCCGGCGCCGTGGACTCGTTCTACGGCGACGCACCCGGCGAATCCGGTCGCCTGAGATCGTCGGTGCAACGGGTGCGGGATTTTACGAAACGAAGCCAACTCGCGCGCCGTCCGATGGGCGGGATTTTACGAAACGAAGCCAACTCGCGCCAACCGAATGGGCAAGGTGAATCGCATATGAAAGTCCTAAATCATGATCCCACAGTGGTTTATCAACTCCCAAGGGGCGGCGCCCCGCATGCCCGGGCACCGCCGGTCGGCGTGTTGTGCGCTATTTGACGAGCCGAAGCCAACTCAAACACATCCGGCCACGCTCGGCGGCAGGTCCGATCCTTCGGATCGAGCGATCGCCGGGACATGGTCGCCCCGCGATTCCTGCCGCTGCGAGCTGCCTGGCGAGATTACCGATCCGGTCCCAGGGACCTGAGACTCTTATTTGACCCGCTCGACATACTCGCCGGTGCGGGTGTCGATGCGGATCTTCTCGCCGGGGCCGATGAAGGGCGGGACCTGGACCTTGAGGCCGGTCTCCAGGGTGGCTTCCTTGTACTGGTTGGTCGCCGTGGCACCCTTGATCGACGGCGGGGTGTCGGTCACGATCAGGTCGATCGACGCCGGGACCTCGATCGAGACGGGCTTCTCGTCCACGTACTTGACCATGACCTTGCTGTTGGGCAGGAGGTAAAGCATGGTCGCCTCGCCCACGATCTCGGGCGGGAAGCTGAGCTGGTCGAAGGTCTCGGTGTCCATGAACACGTGCTCGTCGCCCGAGGAGTAGAGGTATTCGTACTCCTTGGTCTCGACGTAAGGGACCTCGACCTGGTCGACCGACCGCAGCCTCTTGTCGATGATGCTGCCCGAATTCATGTTGCGCAGCTTGGTCTGCACCATGGCGCGGAGGTTGCCGGGGGTGTGGTGGGCGAAGTCGACCACGACATAGTTGATCCCCTCGATCGAGATCACCATCCCGCGTCGGATGTCGTTGGCCTTGATCATCATGATGGTCTGCGATACCCCCGGAAGCACGAACAGAGATCCGGCGTCATCACCTGTCCTCTCATAAGATTACCGAACGCCGTTTCGATTGACCAGGCCATTTGAGGCCCGATCGCCGCGGGCGAATCACGGCCGAATCCCCGCCAGGACGCCGCAATGGATCAGGGTCGGCACCACGCCCCCGGCCGAGGCCGGCGGCTTCCAGCCACCGCGATATTCGGCCGCGCTGTAGGCCCGGCCTTCGGTGAGGCTGAAGAGCGAGGCGGAATAGAGCGCGATCGGCAAAGGGCCATCCAGGCGGTCGTTCAGGAAGACGTCATGGACCAGCAATCGCCCGCCCGATCCCAGCGTTCGGGAGAGCGATCGACCAGGACCTCGCACTCGGGGACGTCCCAATCGTGCAGGATGTTCGAGAGCAAGATCGCGTCGGCGCCAGTCGGCACGGGATCGGTGAACATGTCGCCGGGCACCAGCTCCAGGCGATCGGCCACGCCGTGGGCTTCGGCCATCTCGCGGGCGACTTTCAGCACCTCGGGACGGTCCCAGACCATGGCCCGCAGGCCGGGATGGGCCTGGAGATAGGCGATGGAGTAAATCCCCGTCCCGCCGCCGACGTCGAGCAGCATCCTCGCGCCGTCGAGCGGGAAATTCTTCGCCAGCAATGGGGCCACGTTCTTCGCCCGTCCGGCCAGGGCAAGGGTGAGCGATCGGGCCGAGGCCTCGCGCTCCATGGCCGACTCGACGCCTTCGCGGAAGATGAACGCGGCCCCTTCCTCGGCATCCTCGGCGCCGGCCGGGCGATTGGTCCTCAGTCGCTCGACCATGGCCAGCACGCCGGGCGAATTCGCGGCCAATCCCAGGTAGCAAGACACGTCGAACTCGCCGCCGGGCGTCAAATGCTCGCGGCTCAGGTCGGTCGGTGCGATCAATCCGGCGTCGTCCTCGACCAGCAGGCCCATCGCCTTCAAGGCGGTCGTGAGCACCAAGAATGGGCGATCGGCCAGGCCGAGGGAGGCCCGCAACTCGGCGGAAGGGATCGCGCCGCCGCTCAATTTGCCGAAGAAGTCGAGATGGGCCACGGCGGCCGTGAGCAACTCGGAGCCGAGGCTGCCGCGGAAATGCTCGAAGATGGGCGTGGGGTCGGTGGCGGGCGGATTCAGGGCGGATCGGGGCATGGGAGGTCGTTCCTTGGCGATGAATCGCTAGTTTCGATGCAAATGAAGCCAGCCGAAAAGCTCCTCGACAGGCAAGTCGAAGCCGGGCAGTACCTCCTCGCCGGAAAGCACGTCACCCCGGCCCAACTCCCGCACCGGTTGGTCCGGGAGGAACACGAAAACCCGATCGCGGCGGGGTTGGATCAGCCACCCCATGCGGACGCCCTTGCGGATCAATCGCTGGAGTCTTGCGGACAGCTTCGCGACCGTCTGGCCGGGCGAGAGGATCTCGACCGAGAAGTCGGGGGGGATCGTGGATTTCTGCTCGATCAGATTACCGTCCGAATCGACGGGGATGCGGTCGATCGTAAAAAAGGAAATGTCGGGGACGTACGATTCGCCACCAAAGCTGCATCTCAATTCGCCGAACGCGACGCCCAGTCGCGCGGCTTCGGAGAAATCGTTGATCCTCGCAGGAAGCTTGGTCTGTATCCGGCTGTGATGGAAATTCGGCGACACCTTCTGCGCCACCCTTCCGCGGATGAACTCCAGGGCCGGCTTGATCTCGGGCATCTTGAGGAATTGAGTGAGCGTGAGGACTTCTCGCACGCCTTCCTCGATCGCTTCGGTCTTCATGAGGAGTGCTCCTTTCCGCGGGTCGCCCGACCTTATCGTACCCCGAGCTCGCGAGGATTTCGACGGCCGGCCTTGCGTGCATGCTCGACGCGGCGTGAGTCTTGCTTGTATCATGGAGGTCAAGTGTTGATCGAACGGTCCTCGCGCGGGAGAGACGGTCATGCAGTTCCGCAAGGTGTCGCTGATCCTGGCCTTGAGCGGCTCGGCGCGGGATTCCTCGCCGCGGGCCCGGCCCATGCCCAGATCCCGGTCCAGAATGTCGGGATCATGCAGGGTCCGGGCATCCTCACGGGGCCCGGCCTGATGGGAGGCTACGGAGGCCCTTACGGGACGGGCGTGGCCCCTGCGGGGATCGGCGGCTCGGGCTACGTCCCCGGCGGCGGGGGCGGCTACGGCGGATACGGCGGGGGCTACGGCGGATATGGCTTCGGCTATGGATTCGGCGGCGGTTTCGGCGGGCCGGGCATGTCGCTCTACGACCAGGAGATGTACAAGCAGGAGAAATACGCGCTCGCTTCCAGCCGCTACAACCTGCAGAACGCGCAGGCCGTGACGGCCTATTCGCAGGCGAACCTCTATCAGCAGCAGGCGCTCACGGCCTCGCTCAACAATCAGAAGCAGATGAACGCCATCAACGAGAAATACGACCCGAAGAACACCCTGCCGAAATACAGCGCCCTGCCGACCGCGGGGACGCCGTCGGTCCCGCTGTCGCGGCTGATCTCGCCCGACAACACCATCATGTGGCCGCGCGAGGCCCCCGGCACCCCCGAGCGTGCCCTGGCCGACGAGAAGGTGGCGCAGGTGGCCCAGGAATTCAAGAAGGATGGCCAGGCCACAACGAGGTCGGTGATCGACGCCCGCGACGCCCTCTACGCGTACGGGCAGCCCGCGCTGGCGGCCGTCCGCAGGAATCACCCGAGCCAGGGGGTCGAGTTCAAGCACTTCTTGAACAATCTGGACCTGAGCCTCGACGTGATGGCCCACAAGGCGCCCGCACCCACGACGCCGGCCCCGCCCCCGCCCCGCCCGGGACTTCGAATCCGAAGTAACGATCGATCCGGACGGAAACGAGGGCGAGGGCGGGAGGTCGGCATCGTGCCAGCTTCCCGCCCTCGCTCCGATTTTGGCCCGATTACTTGGACTTCACCGCGGCGGCCACGGCCTTCTCCAGCTCCCAGCCGCTCAGTTCGACCGCGATGACCTTGCCCGAACGGTCCACGAGGAAGCTGGCGGGGATCTCGGTCACGCCGTAGGTCTCGGTCGGGTCGTTCTTGGTGACGGGGTCCACCATGATGTTGGGCCAGCTCGCCCGGCCCATCATGAGGTACTGGCGGACGATCGGCGTGGCCTTCTCGATGGCGCCAATCTGCTGGTGGGCCGCGTCCAGGTTCACCGCGAAGACTTCAAACCCCTTGTCGCCGTACTTGGTGTCGAGGGCCTTCAGCTCGGGGAACGCCGCGATGCACGGCGGGCACCAGGTCGCCCAGAAGTCGATCAGGACCACCTTGCCCTTCAAGTCCGAGAGCTTGACCGTCTTTCCGTCCACGTCCGTGCCCACGATCTCGGGCGCGGGCTTGCCGACCATGGCGATCCGGGCCAGGCGACCCTGGAAATGGGCCTTCACCGCCGGGTCGGGCAGCTTCTCGATTGCCAGGTTGCAGACCTTCGCGGCGATGTCGTACCGGCCGCCCCGCATGAGGCGCTGGAGGTAGGCCTCGCCGAGCGCAATGGACGTGCTCGGGTCGATTCTTGCGCCGGGTCGGCGGGGATCTTGCGGTTTCTGAAGGCGGCCTGGAGGTCGGCCAGCGATTGGTCGTATTCGCCGCGGTTCGCCTTCGCGATCAGCGCGACGAGCGTGGCCATCGAGCGGTCACGGGGATCGGCCGGGTCCGACGCGAGGTACTGCTGGGCGGCCTTCTCGGCCTCGGAGAACAGCTCTCGCCCCACGGCGATGTTGAAAAGCTCGCGGTAGACCTCTTCCGCCTCCTCCTTGCCCACCTTCGTCGTCAAGGCGGTCAGGTCGGCGATGCGATGGCGATCGAGGTCGACGAGTTTCTTCCCGTAATCCGCCCTCAAGTCCTCGAGCGACGCGTATCCTCCCGCCGGCTTCGGCGCGTCCTGCGCCTGCACGCGATCGAGGGCCGCCACGCTGAGCGTGGCCGCGCAAAAAGTCAGTGCCGTCACGGTTCGATGCTTGCTCATGGAAGTCCCTTCAACGCGGGCGGGGAGGCTCATGCGACGCAGGGGCCGCGTACATCTCAACTTACACGTTTCGGAGCCCGCCCTCAAGGCGCAGACGCAACCGACTGGACTCGGAATGCCAATCCGGCCGATATCTTCGATGCACCCGTCGATTTGACCCCATTCCCGACCACCCCTACAATCTGCGGTCCATGCCCGGATTCCCCCGATCGCGAAGGTACCCGCCCGATGGCCACCGACCTCCGGCTCAAGGAGATGCTGCCCGCGCTCACCGACCGGGTCGTGGACACCTACGAGGAGTGCGGCGGGATTAACCACCTCGGCCATTCGCCCCTGCCGAGCTACGCCGAGGTCGTGGATATCCTCAAGGACCTGCGGGAGATCCTTTATCCCGGCTACGGACGCCGCCAGAACCTGCACATGGGGAACGTGGCGTACCACGTGGGGGACCTGATCGACGGCCTCCACGACCGCATGACCCAGCAAATCGCGCGAGCCTTGCGGCACCGGTGCAATGCGGCCGACCTGGAAAGGGATTACGAGGCCGAGGCCCAGCTCCTCGCAATCCGCCTGCTCGATTCGATCCCCACCCTGCGGCGTACCCTCGCCGATGACGCCCGCGCGGCCTTTGACGGCGACCCGGCCGCGAAGAATCTCGACGAGATCCTCTTCTGCTACCCCGGCCTCGCGGCGATCACGGTGTTTCGCGTCGCCCACGAATTGTGGACGATGGGCGTGCCGCTGATCCCCCGCATGATGTGCGAGTACGCCCACGGCAAGACGGGCATCGACATCCACCCCGGCGCCACGATCGGCCGCCAGTTCTTCATCGATCACGGCACCGGCGTGGTCATCGGCGAAACGACCCAGATCGGCGACGGCGTGAAGATCTATCAGGGAGTCACGCTCGGCGCCCTCAGCTTCCCGAGGGACGAGGCAACCGGCGAGATCCGTCGCGACACGAAGAGGCATCCGACCATCGAGGACGACGTGGTCCTGTACGCCAACGCCACCGTCCTGGGCGGTCAAACCACGATCGGGCACCACTCGGTGATCGGTTCCTCGGCCTGGATCACCCGGAGCGTCGAGCCCTACACGGTCGTCACCATCGAAAACCCCAAGCTCCGCTATCGGGGCGCGAATGGGTCGATGGGATTGGATTACCAGATTTAGCGCGGTGCGTCTCAGGAACCCGGCAACTTGATCTCGACGACCGACTTCTTGCGGGTCGAAGGATCGAACATTTTCAGCTTCAACACCGGCCCGCTTTTCTTGACGATCTCGTCAAGCTGGGCCTGATTGAGCGCGATCGTGTCGTTGGCATCGATGATGACCTGTCCCGACTCCAACCCGGCTCGCTGGGCGAGGCTGTCGGGCTGCACGCGGAGGATTTTCAGGCCGGACGTCCCTTCCACGATGTCGAAATCAACCCCTACGCCGAGCGAGGTTTTCGACCCGGCGTTCGTGCTGGGAGTCGTGGCGGGACTGTTGGATTTCGGTCGGCTGGCAACGTCCGGCTCGGCGGCCATGGCCACCTTCACGGGCACTTTCTTGCCGGTGTTCTTGTCGACGACCGTCAGGGTCAACGTGGCCCCTCCGCGCCTTACGCCCTCGTTGAGTTGCGCCGTCGTGGTCGTGGCCTGGCCGTCCACCTCGGTGATGATGTCGCCCACCTCCAGGCCCGCCTTTTGCGCGGGGCCATCGGGCATGATGCGGACCACTCGCACCCCCTCATCCTTGCCTACCCTGGCAGGCTCGACCTTCACCCCGATGATCCGCGTGTGGTGCTCGGGCTCGGCGGGGATGGTCCCGCTGCGCAGCGAAGCGAGGTCGATCGTCACCGCGACCGGTTGACCCTTCTTCACGTCCATGAGCGAGAGTTTCAACTCGGCCCCGCCGCTTCCCACGAGCTTGTTGACCTGCTCGTCGCTCTCGGGTTCCTTGCCGTTAACCGCCAGGACCAGGTCCCCGGTCTCGATCCCGGCCTTCGCCGCAAGCGACCCCGGCAAGACCTCGGCGACCTGGAACACGACCTCGCGCTTGATTTCCAGGCGAGCCAGGCGAAGCCCCACGCCCCGCAGGGTCGGCACGACGGGGGCCGGCTTCGGCACGTTTGCGGGATCATCGGCCGCCGGCTCGGGATCGTTATTCCCCCTTTGTGCAACCTCGGGAGACGTGACGTCGAACCAGTCCGGGTAGGCCCCGGTCCAGCCCCCTTGCTCGCGGGGATAGAGGTACGCCTTCACGGCCGATCGCTCGGCCGGGATGGCGCGATGCCCCGATCCCGACGGGACATTGGGGGCATCCGGCCGCCTCTGGAACAGATGCACGTAGACCGATTCGCCCGGCGCGGGCAGGACCAATCGACCGGAGTTGCGCCACGGGCTTCCCCGCCGAGGAGTTGGTGACCTCGATCTGGACCACGTAATCGATGTTCGTGGCCCGCGTGCTGCGGAAGATTTCGCGGACCACCCCTTCCACGATCAGGGGCGCTTCGGCCTTGGGCTGCGGCGGAAGCTCGGCCCGTGAGGCCGGGACGGGCAGGAGTGACGTGATCAGGAAGGTCCACGCAGCGGATATTCTTGGACGCGACATGGGGCGACTCCGCCGGTTTCGAAGGCGAGCGATCAACTTCCGATCGGTGCGGGGTTTGGTCTCGGGTCCCTTCGCCGACGCAAAACGGGGCGGCAAACTTCGTGGAGGCCCAGGTCGATCAGTTCCTCCTCGACCTCGGCAAGTGACGGGGCATCGAGCGTCTGATAGACCTCGCGCACCAGGCTCTCGCGGAAGCGCGTGCGGGCCTCCATGATGATCTTGCGGATCGACTCCACCTTGATCGGCCTGCCCAATCGCGCCGAGAAATGATCGGCGAACTGGTCGTAATGCCAATCAGGATGATCGATCCGGAGGCGCAAGACCGAGGCCAATGGCCGATGGCTGTACCTCTCGTGTTCCTCCAGCGAGGCCATGGCCCGATGGAAGAGCTGGTCGCGCCAGCAGGTCATGAATCGGGAATCGTCTTCCGCCGAGGGGCTGGCGTCCACGCTCGGCTCGCCCATGGCGGGGGTAAGCGGGCGGGGCAACTTGCTCATCTGCCTGCGATAATCCTGCACCAGGTGGAACAGGGCCGACTTGAGATAGTCGCGAAACCGGCCGCGATCGGGGTTCGCGTGGCGGAAATCCCCCTTGACGAAGCGGAGCGAGAAGTTCTGATAGACCTCCTCGGCCGCGTCCTGGCTGCGGAGCGTCGCGCGGACGTAGCGGATGATCGCGTCGCGATAGCGGACGAGGATGCGCTCGCACGCCCGCCGGGCTCGTTCGGTCGCGATGTCCGGGCGAAACGCGTCGCGAAGCTCGCTCCAGCACGTCGACATCTCGTTCAATTCTCGACGGACCTCATTCTCGCCATCCATCGCGGTATCCTCGATGAAGTCTCAAAGGATCGAGGCGAATTACGCTTGCTAAATCCGCACCGATGCGGGCCAGGAAAGGCATTATGGCACAAAGGTGCCCCGAATAAATCGTATATTTTCCCAAAATCTTCGGAACAATCGCGACGCCCGGCGGTATTTCTTGCGTGGCGAAGGGATAACCCCCCATCCTGCAGCCATAAAACGACGAGTCTCACCTCGCAACACGTAGTAGGTGTGGGCCGGACGACGACTCGGTAAATATTTACCGGAGACGCGGGTCGCGACGATGCGATCCGTGCCTCTTGGCAACCTTAATGCTTCCGGACGAGTCCAGGAAATGAAAAATCCCCCGAGAACAGTCGCCGCATGGTCGGCACTGAGGCGGAAGTGGCTTGCGAAATAATGAGTTAAGACTCGCAAGCCTTCCGCCTTATTTCCAGGCGATGCAGTCTCCGGACCGGACCCGGGTCATCGCCTGATACGCTTACGCGCAAAGATCAGCCACCCGCCAGCCCTCCATGCATGAAGGAGCCACGGCGCCGCTATCGGCAGGGCCGTCACTTCATTGATGGGCAAGATCTCCTCGATTTCAAATCCAGTCGCGTTCAAGACCCGGCGGATCTCGTCCCATCGGTAAAGATGGACCTCCATCCCCGGCACGCCGCGATACATCATCGAACGATCGCCCAAACCATCCATTCCGCGCAAGGCCCGCCATCCTTGAGCGAGCAGCCATCGTCTGCCCTGGGAATCGCGCAGATTCAGCCATAAATTGTGGGCGTGAAGGGCGAGGCGCCCGCCCGGTTCAAGGATCTGATGCACCTGCATCAGCGCTTTTCGCCGCGCATGCGTACCACGGACCATCCCGAGCGTGCTGAACATCATCAGCGCGTAGGAAAAAGAGTCGCGGTGAAAGCAGCCCAGGTCGCACAGGTTCGCCTGGACCGTGGCGATCGAGTGGCCGCCAACTTTGGCCTTCCGGGCCAGGCATTCCAGCATGGGCCGCGACAGATCGACCGCGACGACCGGAAATCCCTTCGCCGCAAACCGGATCGAGAGTCGGCCCGCGCCGCATCCCAGGTCAATCAGCGGGGCCGGATCGACGAAGCGTGCGTCGAGGGCCGAGGTATCCGCGCGAAAAAGCGGATGGTCGCGGAAATACTCGTCCTCATCCTCGGCAAGTCGCCGCTCATGGGCATAATGCCACAGCGACGCATTCACTCCCTCGGGGAGCTTCCATGCCGGGACGGCCGAAGGCTCGCCGTTCATGGGAGGACCGTGGCGAAAATTCGTCCCGATCGCGGCGGCAGGTTCACCTCTCGCAACCGCCCCGCCTGGATGCGGATCGCCTCCCTGGTCCACGCCTCCTCCATCACGGTCTCGTCGGCGAGCAACCCTTTCGCGGGGATGTCCAATCGGCGAGCCGAACGACTCGTATTCAAGGCCACGATCACCGAATCCTCGCCCTGCTGTCGCAGATGCACATGGACCCCGTTCTCGGACAGAAGCGGAGTGTAAGAGCCGCGTCGCAAGGCAACTCGCGACTTCCTCAGCGCAATCAACCGCTGGAAATCGTGCAACAAGCCGGTGTTCCACGACGCCGAATCCCAGGGGAACGCCCCGCGATTGAGCGGATCATGGCCGCCCGTCAGGCCGATTTCATCGCCATAATAGACCGAAGGCGCACCCGGATAGGTCATCTGAAACATGGTTGCCAATCGCAGCGCCGTTTCGTCCCCCTTGGCCAGGGTGAGGAATCGGGACATGTCGTGGCTATCGAGCAGGTTGAGCATGACCCCCGTCACGTTCGGGTGATACATCCCGAGCAGCTTCTCGACGCCGCGGGCGAAGGCCTCGGCGCCCGAAGGGCCGGGCGGGAACAGGCTGGTCCGTTTCAGCTCGGGCTCGTTCAGTGTGTCGATGAAAAATGCCAGGCACAGCCGCGTGAACAGGTAGTTCATCACGGCGTCCCACATGTCCCCCCTGAGCCAATGCCGGGCATCGGTCCAGATCTCCCCGACGATGTAGGCCTCGGGATTCCCGCCGCGGACTCGCTCGCGAAATTCCCGCCAGAACTCGTCGTCATCGATCTCGTTGGCCACGTCCAATCGCCAGCCATCAATCCCGAAATCCACCCACTTGCGTGCCACATCCAGGAGGAACTCGCGGACGGCCGGGGTCTTGATGTTGAACTTGGGCAGCGCGGGCAAGCCCCACCACGCCCCATAGTTCGGCGGACGGTCGGGATCGTAGGCGTGGAGCGGGAATTCCTTGACGGTGAACCAGTCCAGATAGGCGGAATTCGAGCCGTTCTCCAGGATGTCGTGGAACTGGAAGAAGCCCCGGCTCGCGTGGTTGAACACGCCATCCAGGACGACCTTCATCCCCCGGGCGTGCGCCGCATCCAGCAATCGCCGCAACGCCGGATCGCCGCCGAGCATGGGGTCGACGCGGTGGTAGTCGTGCGTGTGATAGCGATGGTTGGAGGCACTCTGGAAGATGGGCGTGAAATAGATTGCGTTCACGCCCAGGTCGCTCAGATAGTCGAGCTTCTCGGCCACGCCCACCAGGTCGCCGCCCTGGTAGCCGTGGTACGTCGGGAGCGACCCCCAGGCGTCGATCCCCGAAGGCTTCGGCACGGACAGGCTGGAGGCGAACCGATCGGGGAAGATCTGGTAGAAGACGGCGTCGCGGACCCATTCGGGCGTCTGCGGATCGGGCACGGGAAGCTCCGGGTCGGGCAATCTTGGTCCGGTGTGGCGGAAAATCCTGGGACCTGGATCTTCGGAAAATCCACCACGATTCGCCACCCCAGACGGTCAATTCCGCCCGGCATTCAACGAAATCGGCACCTTCATCCAGTAGCCCTGCAACCGGTCGCCGCGAATCCGCAAGTCTTCCAGGAACGCCTCCATGTCGGGCTTGGCCGGGCCCTTGAAAACCGTCTTGTTGTTCACGCGCACTTCGATTTTCTTGGTGAAATCAAACAGCTTCGGGCTGATCCAGACATCCATCTTGGTAATCCCCACCGTCGTCAGCCCGAAGAGCTGGGGGTTGGAAAGCTTGCTCATGTTGAATTCGATCTTGGCCGGCTTCAAATTCTTCCCGTCCACGGCGACCACCGATGGTTCCTTGATCCGACCCTGGGCGAATTCGCGGACTACGACCCCGTAGAACCGGTCGTCGCACTCGCGGGCCGTCACGACGTTGAACTTCTTCGGCGTCGGGTCTCGCCGCCGAGGGGCCATCCAGTCGAACACCTGGGCGCCTCCTCGGGGAAATCCTCGCGCCCTCGCCGGTAGTATTCAACGTACGTGACGTCGTTGTTCTCTTTGATCAGGGGCTTGGCCAGGTGGTCGAAGAAGACCTCGGCCTCGGCCGGCGAGAGATCCCCCATCGCCGCGTATAGCGGGATGTACGGCGCATTCGCCCTGGTCGCCCAGACGAATTTGGCCGGCAGGCCCGAGATGGCGATGAAGCCGGCGAAGACGTCGGGATGGGCGAGGCCGTAGTCCCACGCCATGTCGGCCCCGCACACCGTCCCGCCCAGGAACACGCGGTCGGCGTCGATCGCGAAGCGGCGGCGGGCGTCGCGGATGGCGAGCGTGACCGCGGCATGTTCGTTCACCGTATAGCGATACTCCCGCTTCTGGTCGCGGGCGTTATACTCGGGCGCGATCACGATGTATCCGCGGCGGGTCGCCTCGGCGGACCACCAGTTCAGGGCCTCGGTGGGCGTCTCGTCGCCGTGGAGCGCGACGACCGTGGGATACGATCGCAACGCGTCGTATTCCGGGGGAAGCAACACCGCGTATTCGGTGGGCTGGTCGGGATTCAGCTCGTCGCGGACTCGCAGGACCTTGGGCTTGCCGGGCACCACATCCTGAATCTCTTGCAACGGGGGAGCCATCAGCCGGACGATCTGTCCAAGCGTCTCCAGGCCCAGGGGCTTGCCGCCTAGCCGCAACTCCTCCAGCGAGGCGAGCTTTGCCGAGCGGACCGCCGGGTCGGCCGAGGCCAGGTAATCTCGCGTGAGGTCGCGGGCCTTCCACAAGGTTTCGGCGTCTGAGACATCCGCCACCGCGCCTTCGGTCCCCGCGATCCACCCGGAGAACGCCAGGGCGGCCAGCACCACGGGCTTTGCCGTCCCCTCGGCCCTTGCCTTTTCGAAAGCCTCCAACCTCGGACGGACCGCATCGGGCGCCTCGGCCATGCCCGCGATCATCTCACCCAATCGGGCCTTGTTCTCGCCCTCGTCGCCCACGTAGCGGCGGAGGGCATCGACCAGCTCCCTGTCGGCCGCGATGCGGGCTTCGTCCTTGCGCAGATGGTCGCGGATGGAGATCAAAATCTCGGGCGGAGCGCCCTGGGTCGGGAAATTCTTGAGCTTGTCCGTGACGAAACGCGGCTGCTGGGCCTTCTCGCGGACCTCGATCTCGGCGAACGCTTGCTGGGCTTCCAGCATGCGGATCTGGTCGATGGCGTTCTTGCACTGGTCGGCGACGGCGGGGTCGGATTTGCCGAAATCCTTGAGATAGCGCTCCACCTCGACCTTCGCCTCGGTATACAGGTCGGCCTGCATGAGGAAACGGACCACGCGAAGCCGCTCGTTCTGAAGCTTCTGGTCAACCTTCCCCAAAATGTCGAAGATGGTCGCCTTCGGCACGGTGCTGGTCGCAACCTGGCTGGCCCAGAAGCCGTCAATCCCGCGAATCCGGCAGATCCTGGGGCCAAGCTTGAAGATGGCCTGTTCCATCTCGATCGGCTTCTTGCTGCGCGCGCCGGTGTACCTGTACAGCCGCCGTCCCTTGAGGTCCCATTGCGAGGCCTTCACGTCGTAGGCGGCAATGGGCATCTCGCCGCCGTGGACGATCATGGGCTGGACCAGGTCGAAGATCTCGGTCTTGCCCGCGCCCTGCTCGTGCTCGGTGCGGGCGATCTTGGAATCGCGCAGGATCACGCGCTTCGTGCCATCCAGGTCGAAGATGGAGACGATCGTATTGTCTCTATCGACGGTCCCGTGATAGACCACGCCGTTCTTGAGGGTGACGGTCTCTCCAACGGCCACGGTGGCCAGGGCAAAGACGGCCATCACGCCAAGGCGGGAGCGAAATCGACTCCGTCCGCAAGATTTCGGCATGTGCAAGTTCCCTACGCCGGGAGGAATTCCTGATCGAGAGGAGGCGAGGTCGTCTGCATGCTCTCCCCTGGAAGAGACCCTGCGGCCACCGCGATTATTCAAAAAGCGCCGGCAGGGCGGGGAGAATGCGAGCAAGCATCGTCCCGGGAGATCGTGTCAGTGTACCACAGGGCAGCAACAAGGCGAACGTGCCACCCCCGCGTCGTCCGCTCGCAGGTCTGGCCAGGACGGAAGCCACTACCGGCCGCGTCCAGGGCCCATGAGTCCCCCTAATTCCTCCTCATCCGCTTGGTCGCCTTCGTCGGGTCGAACGCTTCCGGGTCGAACTTGCGGCCGACCCATTGCCTCAGCTCCTTGTGACGCTCATCGTCGGGGTTGGTGATTGCCTCCAGGAAATCGCCGTAACCCCACACCCCGCCCACGTCCTCGGGCGGGCAGGCGCGGCGCCCTCCACGCAGGTAGGATACTTTTCTCCCGGCCTGGCCGGCGAGCGGCCTTCGAAGAGGATCTCGTGCATCCAGCCGTCGCCGAAGTCGTACTCGTACTCGAATCGAAATCGCGAGTTGTCCTCGGGGAGGATGTCGCGCAACAGGGTCGTCGTGGAATCCTCGTATTCGAGGTCGCCGAAGGAGTCCTCGGCCAGCATGGGCTCGCCGTAGAATACCTTGCCGACGCGGAACTGGTGCAGGTGCGAGTTGGTCCAGCCCATGGCCGCCTGGATGTGGTAATGGAGATCTTCCAGCGTCCCGTCGGCGATTCGAATCCGCCGCCAGATCGGCGGCCGACTGTCCGTCAGCGTGATCTTGAGCTGATAAATCTCGCCCGAAGCGGCCGGAGTGGGCTTGCGCGGCGCCGGCTCGTCCGCCTTGACCCAGACCCATTCCGTCTTGATGCCCAGCTTCGCGCGGATTTGATAGTAAAGCGCGTTGCTGATCTCGCCGGGATGGCCCGCCTTGGCCCAGCGACGAAGGACCTGCTGATAATCAAGGTCCGGGTCCTTGGCAAGGACCCTCCGGAGGAAGTCGGACTTGGTCTCGGGCTTCGCGTCCTTCTTCTTCGCCATGCTCGCCTCCGAAACGCGATGCTGGATCGGAACCACACCGCCCTGGCTCGGCTCTAACCGCAACCAGCGTGGATGGTCAGACTCCTTTACCCGGAGCACATTGCCCTGACGCAAGCCATCATCCGGGGCTCACTAGGCCGCCTCACGACGAGATCAATCTGCCCGCGGAGCCGGTCTCCTGCATCCGCGAATAAGGCCGCTGCGCTGCGATGTCCGCAACATTGGTCGAGTAGGGCCAATGGCACCCAGAAATGCTCGACAATACCACCGCGCGTAACCCACCAAGCCTCGCTCTCGCCGAGCGATTGTGGATTGCACCGCCTGAAGGCGTCTGACCCATTCTATACAGGTTAACACGCTTACTGCATTTTATATGAAACGACACCAATACTTCGGGGTCTTGCTTCCGAGGCGATGATCGACGGCTAGTTCTTCTTCAGGGTCAGCACCGACGCCTCGGCTATCGGCAGCGTCTTTTTGGCCTCCGCGACGGTATCCTGGCTTGTCAGTTGCAAGATCGTGTTCCCATCCTGCGCGACGTACACGAACCCCTCCATGTCGGCGTTCAACGCCGGTTCGTTCCCCGTCCACCGCACTCGGACGAACTTGATTCCATTGACCATCCCGATCTCGGGTTCCCCCTGCTTCCAGTTTGTCCGACGGCGCTTGACCCCCCCGAGCATCCTTTCGGCGAGTTGTTCCAGCGTCATCTTAGGGGCCTCGCCGGAAGGAGGGGTGAGGAACATGACCAGCACCGAAGGTTTGGTCCCGTCCTTCCGGGGTTCTCCGGCCCACGCGTGCATCTTCACGCCTGCCGGGGCATTGGCGGGAGCCTGCTGCATTTGATAGCCCTTGGGAGGGCGGATGGTGTACCCCCCCAGTGCCTTGGCCGGGGCGAGGTTCTCCAGCAGGTCCTTGTCCGGCGACCACTGCTGAGCCGACGGCGCCGCCTGGCCGTGGGCGACAGCCGGGACAAAGCCTGCGGCGATTGCCAGAACCACGGGGATTCTTCGGATCGTGCGATGCAAGGGACCGACCTCCGTCGCAGGGCCTAAGAATTAGGATCCTAAAATTTTCGGGAACAAGTGTGGACTACAGCATAGGGTCCGCGCCGGGTCAAGTCTCCGCTCCGAACTCCGAACGGGAAAGTGGCGTCATGTCTATTGGCAGACTTGCGACGTCGCGATCGGATCTGCTCGGAGAGCCTCCGAACGACCCAGTTCGAACTCGCGGAATGAGAAAAGCCCCACCCTCCCGAAGATTTCTCTTCGAGGAGAGTGGGGACTTCGATCGCGGTTTTGACGATGGGGTTTGGCGATCCCCTCACGCGCCTTCGGGCCGGGCGCGACGGATGTCGCGACGGATTGGGGGCGTGAGTTGCTCGATCTGGCGGGCGTCCTGGGGCTCCAGGCGGCTGGCCTGCCGGTTCTCGCGTTGGATCGCCTCGTACACCTCTTGGCGGTGGACGCTGATCTCGATCGGGGCCGCGATCCCCAACCGGACCTTATCGCCCCGGATATCCACCACGGTGATGACGATGTCGTCACCGATGATGATGCTTTCGTCGCGGTGGCGGGACAGCACAAGCATGCTTCGGGCTCCTTCCTCCTGCCAACGTGCGAGACCCGTGACCATCCGTGATCACGCTGCCCGGGTTCTCGAGTACCACGACGGGGCCGGGATGGCGTCTGTCGGGCCTTGCCGTCTCCGGCTCCTGCCGAACTGCGGGCACCCTCAAGATCAGGCCGAGGCGCGGAACGCCTGCGGGCCGGGCAGGAGGGTGGGGCCTTGCGACTGTCCGTCCAGCGGGAACCGGACGGCAAATCGGCTGGAGGTCAGCACCAGTTGGCGGCCGAGCCGCTTCGCCGGGTTGAACACCAGCGGCCCCTGGAGGTTGACCGTGAGGCCGCCCCCATCGCCGCGATTGAGGATCACGTAGACCAGCGCGGACCGCTCGTCGTCCAGCTCCAGTGCCGATCGATCGCCGGGGCGAAGCTCGACCCGGTAATCGGTGATCGCCAAGGGCGGGGCCACGATCCCGAAAGCCAGGCTCGGATCCTGGATGGACTGGAGCCACCACAGGCCGACGACTTGCGAGTCGGGCAACTGGACAAACAACGTAAAGTTTCGGAACCCGACCAGGCCCTCGGGAATCCGGACGATGTCCGATTCCGAGATCTGGACCGAGCCGAAGCGGGTCGTGACGACGTTCACTTCCTGTTTCCTCCCTGGGACGTCGGGGCGACGACCTTTCGGCCGGCGACCCCTCGCGACGCTCCGGGCGAGATCGATCGAGTCGATCCCCCCAAAACGCGGCCACGACGCATCCCGCGGACAACGGACCCACCCCGGCCCACCGGCTCCTGCCGAGGTCCCAAGGCGGGCTTGACCGAACATTTTATCGTCGCGACGGGTCCGCGATTTCTACCCGAGATTGCCCGAAATGCCCCGCCGACGGATTGTTAAGACGGGCGTGAGGGAATGTCGGGTTGTAGCGGTGTGGACGCCGGGATCAGCAGGCTCATCGCCACAGGCTTTGGAACAGCGAGTTCGGCAAGAACACGCACCGCACCAGCCACAGCACGATCCAACCCCATCCCAGGGCGCGGCCCAGCCGATCGAGGCCGCTCTTTACCGATTTCCTTCCGCCCACTAGCCATGTGATGAACCAGACGATGGCCAGCACGCGGCCGGCGAAATCGGGCTGATCGATGCCGATCGACAAGGGCACGGCTGCTCCAATCGGGCTTGTATCCCCAATGGCCGGTGAACAGCCCGGTCGGCGCCGTCAGGCTAATCGCCAGATTCGCCTGGAATCCCGAGGCCCGGAAGAGGCGACGTCCGCTCGGGCGAGGCGGTCGCAATTGGAGGACGATCAAGGACGGAGAGAACGGCAGCAGGAACCAGGCGACCATCTCGGAAATGGACTGGACACCCAATTCGGACTTGTTGACATAACCCGGCAGGTTGTACCACCATCGCGCGAAAGTCAGGCCGAGGGCCGTCGCGACGATGAGCACCATGGCGTCGGACAGGGTGAATTTGCGAGGTAGTTTGGGGGGCACTTTGCGGGCCTCCTTGCGGGGCCAGATGGTGCATTTCCTCCATCCTACGAACGGTAATTCTCCTCCAACCCCCATAATCGTTGGAGTTGGCGATCGCGGCGGCCTTGCTCGTAGCGGTAGATGCCGATTTCCTCGACGGTCTCGCCGGGCGAAGGGGCGTATTCCTCGCGGCGCTGCTCGGCCTCGCGAAACACGGCGCCCGAGGTGGTCGGCGCAGGCGTGGCCGTAGGTCTTCAATTCGGAGAAGCTGCCGTCGCTCCAGGGCGCGGCGAGCTTGTACGAGGCTGGCTCCTTGCATCCGGCGAGGGAGCATCCCACGATCGACCTGGTCATGGACGGAGTCTCCCTCGAAGACGTGGCGGACGACCTTCCGGCGGGCCGCTGTGCGTGGGAGAGGATGGCACTGGCCCTCCCCCTACCATGCCAGACCCCGGGCGCCACGGCCAGAGCAAATCGGCTCAATTCCCCGCGAAATCGTAGGCGGGATTGGCCGGGTCGAAGTCCAGCTCCGTCAACGAAGCCTCCAGATTGAGGTCGTCGTAGGTGTATTTCTCGGCCAGCTTCAGCGGTCCGGATTCTCCCGCGGCGGGCCAATCATAGCTGAGGATCTGGCGCGGGATCATGTTGGCCGGGTCGTACAGGACCTCGACATACTTGAACGGCCGGAGGCCATTCGCGGTCGGGTGCGAATGGCGAGAGCGATACCACTCGCGCCCGGAGGCGTCCTTCACGCGGTCGACGACGTTCTCGGCGAGAGGGTCGTCGAGGTCGAGGTTGCGGAACCGGATCAGCTTCTTCGTGAGGTTCGCGATCCCGGCGTCGGTGATGGGATGGCGATTGCCGCTCATGGCCAGCGGGTGAGTGGGAGCGACCTTGATCCGCGGGATGATCCGGCGGCTGAAGCCGACCCCGTGGGCCACCACCTCGTTGTCGTAACGGCCCTCGGCGTAGACGACTTCCTTCCCCTTCTCGGGCGTGACGAACTTCATGTAGATCGCGAAGGGCCGGTTGCGGCACTTGATCTCGGAAATCTGCTCGTCGCCCAGGCGGCCGTTGACGCGCTCTCGGCGGCGGAGGGTCGCCGAATAGCCGCCCGCCGCGTCCAGCCGGGCCTCGGCCGCGTGCATCGCTTTCAGCAAGAACTGGACGGCGGGGCGTCCTTCCAGGGGCTTGACCGGCCACTTGAGGGGAGCATCGGCGGTCGGGATGACCGCTCCCCGCTCGATCGGGCGGTATTCGTCCGGAGAGATCGGGTCCAACCGCGCCGTGAACGCAAAATGGATGATGGCGAGCAGGGACGGGATGGCGAGTGCCGCCGCCACCCACCACCACTTCCTGGAGATCCGTGGCCGGATCGAGAAACGCGAGGAAATCGCCGCCATTTCCGGCACGCTCCCGTTGCTTAGCTTGATGGGACCGGCGAGGTGGGACCGGGCTGGATGGGATGGTTGATGCCGATCAGGACTTAAGCACGCAGGTGAACCATCCCACGAGGATGCTCTAGTGTGTCCGGCGGCCGGCCCTTCGTCAACCCGTCGCAACGGGTATCTCGAAATCGTCGCGGGCGGCGTTCCCATAGGAAACCCCGAACGGTTAGGATGGGCAGATCCGGTCGCCTTCCGGCCGCCCCAGACGGACTTCGCATCGAAGAGGTTCCAGACGCCATGACGCAGATCGAAGAGGCCCGCCGCGGCACGATCACCCCCGAGATGGAATTCGTCGCCAAGCGGGAGGCGATCAGCCCGAAGCTCGTCCGCGACGAGGTGGCCCGCGGGCGGATGGTCATCCCGGCCAACACGCAGCACCTCCGCCTCGGGTTGCAGCCGATGGGCATCGGCATCAAGGCCAAATGCAAGATCAACGCCAACATCGGGAATTCCGCCGTCACGTCGGACGTCGACAACGAACTGGCCAAGCTCAAGCTCGCCGTCGACCTCGGCTCCGACACGGTGATGGACCTGTCCACGGGCGGAAACATCGACGCGATCCGCAGGGCCATCATCGCCGCCAGCCCCGTGCCCATCGGCACGGTCCCCATGTATCAGGCGATCCAGAAGGTCAAGAAGGTGGAAGACCTGACCGAGCAGGACCTGCTGGACATCGTCGAGCATCAGGCCAAGCAGGGCGTCGATTACATGACCCTGCATGCGGGCATCCTGCGAGACTACATCCCGCTCACCGCGCACCGACTCACGGGCATCGTCTCGCGAGGCGGTTCGCTCATCGCCATGTGGATGGTCGCGCACAACAAGGAAAACCCGCTCTACACGCGGTTCGACGACCTCTGCGACATCATGAGGCAATACGACGTGACCTGGAGCCTGGGCGACAGCCTGAGGCCCGGATCGATCCACGACGCCAGCGACGCCGCGCAGTTCGCCGAGCTGAAGACCCTGGGCGAACTGACCCGCCGCGCCCGCGAGCGCGGCTGCCAGGTCATGGTGGAAGGCCCCGGGCACGTCCCGATGGACCAGATCGCCATGAACATGGAGAAGCAGGCCGTCGAGTGCGACGAGGCCCCGTTCTACGTGCTCGGGCCGCTCGTTACGGACATCGCACCGGGTTACGATCACATCACGTCGGCCATCGGCGCCGCGCTTGCCGGATGGCATGGGGCGAGCATGCTTTGCTACGTGACGCCCAAGGAGCATCTGGGCCTTCCCGAGGTCGAGGACGTCCGCCAGGGGGTGATCGCGTACAAGATCGCCGCGCACGCGGCCGACCTGGCCCGGCATCGGCCGGGCGCCCGCGATCGGGACGACGCCCTGAGCCGTGCCCGCTACACCTTCAACTGGGAAGAGCAATTCCGCCTCTCGCTCGACCCGGAAACCGCCCGGCGGATGCACGACGAGACCTTGCCGCAGGAGGCGTTCAAGTCGGCGCAATTCTGCTCGATGTGCGGCCCGAAGTTCTGCTCGATGCGGATCAGCGAAGACCTTCGTAAGCATGCGAGCGCCGCGGCCGGGTTGGTTCAGGTGGAACTGGAGCCCGTCGGGGCAATGGGTTGAAAACGGCCGCTCATCGGCCGCGTGTACCGCAATTGTAGGGTGGGTCGAGCGTCAGCGAGGCCCACCCGATTGCGATTCGAGTATCAGGGTTTATTCCGCCACCGGCAGCGGGTTCGGGTCCTGCGGATCGGGGAGATCCGCGCGGATCGCGAAGGCGTCGGTGTCCTCGCCGAAGTGGTCCTCGATCAGCAGGCAATTCCCGTTGCGGCCCCAGCCCGTTCCCCAGGAATTTCGGACGCGGATTGCCCAGCTCCCGTCCTTCAGCCTGGTCGTCCCGCACGCGCACATGCAATGCCCGCCAAGGATTCCCCAGCCGTGGCCGGCCACGCCTTCCGAGTCGAGGTTCATGAAGTCACCCGAGAGGGTGATCCCGAAGCTGACCGGGAAGCCGAATTGCAACGCCGATCCGATGGCGTCGAACGAGTCGCAGTTGTAGGCGTCGGCCAGCTTGAAGCGGGCTCGGGTCGCCTTCGCCGAGGACGGGATCCGACTCTCGTAGATCACGCTCTCGGGCACCTCGGCCATCGTGCAGATGCCCTGTTCCATCAGCGCCGTCATGGCGTCGGAGACGATCGCGCCTCCGTCCCTGCCGCCGTTGATGAGCGCATAGAGGCTCGTGGGCGAGAACCCCGAGGGCGGCACCGTGCCCCCGGCGATCAGCCACGCGAACCAGAAGGCGCTGGTCGACCCGTGTCCCACGCAACTGCCGTGCTCGCCCTGGTTCAGGACGGGCACGCCCAGCGGCGAGAGGTCCACGTCTCGCCATGAGGAGCGGGGGATGAGCGGGTTCGACGCCGTGAACTTCGGCAACTTGCAGAGGCCCGGCCGAGGAGGCAGGCAAGCCAGCTTCCTCAGTCGGCCGTCCTGATCAAAAATCACGGGGATTTCCGCCGTCATGAGGAACTCCTCCGCAGGTTCTTGACCGCCGCGATCAATCCCGCCTCGTCGGCGGGGGCCCTGGTCGCGGAAAGCACGTTTCCCTTCGCGTCCTGGATGATCAAGGCGGGCGCGCCTCCCGCTTTAATCACGTACGGGCCGAGCCGGACGGCGGCCAGCTCGGGCGAGTCCGTCCCCACGGTGCGATAGTTGGTGTCGAGCGAGCGAAACGCCTCGCGAGCCGCGATCCCCTCGCGGAGGACGGCAAGGTCGGGCGTGAGGTTATCCAGGTCCACGACCAGGGTGGCGTGGAGCGTGCCCTTCAAGGCGACGGGCGCCGGGAGGGCGGGAGCCGGAGCGGGAGCCGGAGCCGCGGTGACGACGACCACCAGCATCGCGGCGTCGGCGTCCAGTTCGGCCTGCCCGGCCGGGACGCCCTTCGCGATCAGGGTGAACGTGTACGTGCCCGCCGGCGCCGCCGGGACCAGGGCGACGACCCCCTGATGCCCGTCCTGATCCAGCGTGAGGAACGGCACGTCCGGCCCCAGGAGCTTCCATTTCAGCGGGCGATCGGAGACCGACGCACGCGCGTCCAGGACGATGGTGGCGCCCACGTCCACGCTGGCCGGTCCTTTGATGACCGCCTTCGGGGCGTCGGCGAGTGCCGCGACGGAGGTCGTCGCGGCGAGGATCAAGGCGAAGAGGTAGGTTCGCATGGGCGCTCAGCTCTTGGGGGTGAGGTGGAAGAGGCTGATGACCGCCTGCCAGATGCTCGGCCCGTACTGGAGGATCAACTGGACGATCTCCTCGACCGTCGCGGGATCGAGGGTCGGCGCGGCCGCGCGCACCTGGGCGGCGACCTCGGGCGAGAGCATGGCTTGGAGCTGCGCGACGTCGGTGATCGGCTGCGACATGGGAAGGGCCTCGCGAGAGGAGTCACGGGGGCAAGCCGCGGACGGCGAACGATTCGCCGCGATGCTCACGACTTGCACCCAACCAGGACTATCGTTACCGACCCTTCCGAGAATCCTCCCGAAACGCGAATCGCGCGAGGGCAACGACTTTTTCCGACCCATCGCGACGGCAACGGATGTAAAATCGCCTGGGAATCCCCGCCCGATCACCCTCGAGGACGACCCAAGAGTCTCCTCGCACGGAAACCCAAGCCATGAGAACCCAGGGAATCAGGCCGATCCTGCTGGCCTCGCCCGGCCTGCTGGTGATCGCCATGGGCATCGCAATAGCGGCCGACGGCCCGAAGGGCCAAAGCTCGGGCAACACCGAGCGTGCCTACATCGACGAGCTGTCTGAGGCCATCGTCGCTCGCACGGAGAGGGCCGAGGAGCTCCGGGACACGCTTGCCGATCGCCAGAACACGACCGATCAGCTTGCGCGAGACCTCGCCGCGGCCGAGGAGATCCTCAAGACGGCCAGGGCCGCGCAGAAGCAACTGCTGGAAGTCACGGGCCCCCAGGAACGCCAGTCGATCCAGAAAGAGCTCGCGTCCATGGAAGACAAGGAGAAGAAGGCGAGGCGCTATCGAGACTGGTCGGCCAAGGCGTTCGGCGAGCACGTGCTCCCGGAGCACGAGAAGGACGCCTACGAGATCCTTTACATCAATACGCAAGCGAGGCTGACCAAGTCGCAAAAGCGGCGAGATGACTTCGAGCAAGCGATGACGAAGGAGGTGGCGCGGTTGGAGTCGGAGCGATCGGCCGCCGAGGCCCAGCTCAACCGGGTTCGCGTCGATTACAATCGGGCGAAGGCCCGGCAGGAGCGGGTCGAACGAAACCTCGCCGCAGTCGCCCTCTCGCCGGACGAGGAAAAGGCACTGACCCGGCTGGACGAGGCGATCGAACTTCGATCGCAGCAGAAGGCGGACCTGGCAAGGGCCAGGCTGGAAGAAGCTCGAAAGCTATGGGTCGGGGAAGAAAGGAGGCGAGCGGAAGGCCGTCGCCAGGGGCTGGATGCTCGCGTGCAGGAGGCGGCCAATCAGGCTCGCGAGCGCGCGGCTCGTCGTTCGAACGGTTCGTGAAGGATCCGGACGTGGTCAATCGATTGCAACTCACCGCGGAGCCGCGAAGGCTCCGCGGTGAGCCGGTTTTCGGGCCGATGATCACTTCGAGGCGGTAGTACCGTCCATCGGGGCGACCAGCGTCTTGAGGAACGCGGTCATCTGCTTCTTCTCCTTGGGCGAGAGGGCGAAGAACGCGCCGGCCGACTTCGTCCCCTGGCCTCCGTGGAAGGCGATCGCCTGGTCGATCGTGTCGGCGCGACCATCATGGAGGTAGGGGCCGGAATCGCGAAGGCCCCACAGGGGAGGCGTCCGCCATTCCTGCCGTCCGGCCGGGCCGACGGCTTTCGGGGTGGTATTTGCAGCCATCGCGGGGACGGGCCCGCCGGAAACGGCGACGGTTTCGATGCGTACGGTGGTGGCGGTCGCTTCGACCGGCGGCGTCAAGGGGGCGAACGCCGCTGGCCCCGTCGAAATGGCGACTTCGCCCGCGATCGGCGTGGTCGGTTTGGCGTCGTCCTCGAAGTCGGGATCGGACGAGTTCGGGGTGAACACGCCGTACTGGCCGGTGTCGCCCAGGTCGGGGCCGAGGTCGTGGACGAGCAGGTCGCTGTAGATCCCGTCCACCTCGCCCAGCTTGGCCATGTGGCAGGAGGTGCATCCGACCCTGGCAAACAGGGCCTTGCCGGCCTGCACGTCGGCGTCATGCGCCGAGATCTCGACGGGCCTGGCCAGCGTCTTCACGTAGGTGGTCAGGGCGTCGCACTCGGCGTCGTCCATGTCCGCGCCCTTGGCCTTGTAATCGGGCTTCTGCGGCAACCCGCCCTGCGAGTGGCCGGGCACTTCCAGGCCAAGCTCGACGGCACAGGCCGTCCGGACGAAGCTGCTGAGGCTGGGGGTCTGCGCCTTCCAGCCGAAGCGGCCGATCTTGCCATCCTTTTGCATCGCCACGCGGCCGGCGGTGCTCGGGTCGGCCTTCTCCTGCTCCCGGGCCGTGGCCACGAGGACCGACTCGGGGATCGAGTCGATCAGTCCCGCACCGAAGAGCGCGGTCGGGTTCCTCTGCGAGTGCAGCAGGCTGAATTCGCCCGCCTGACCCTGGAAATTCTGCCCCTTGAACTGATTCAGGGTGCGGACCCGCTGGAGTTCGCCGGCGGCACGCTGCTCGCCCGTGAGGTTCATCACGGCAAAGTTGTTCATGAACTGGCCGATGCCCAGCATGTTGGCCCGCCATTCCTCGTAGCCGTCCTCGGTCCCGAAGCGATGCAGGACCACGCTGCGGGCGGATCGGAAGCCGGCGTGGGACTTGATCAACTCGGTCGTGTCGGGCTTGCGAGGCGGGCGAGGCGCGGCCATCTTCGGGGGTTCGATGCCCAGGACGGCCTCCGCGGCCTTGGCCAGGAACCCGCCGCCTTCTCGCCGCGCCGGCGGGAAGTTCTGTGTATTGGAGAAGGCCGAGATGATGTCCACATTCTTGCTCGCGGGGCCCGCGCCGCCGGCCCCCCCGGCGTTGTGGCAGGCCACGCACGAGGAATCATTGAAGACCGGGCCCAGCCCGTCGCCGCCGTGGCTCCGCGCGTCGCCCGGGGTCCACTCGCGGAGGAAAAGCTCGCGGCCCAGGTCGGCCCTATCCTTCGAGGGGGCCTCGTCCGCCCACGACATCGAACCGCCGCCCACGACGGCGACCGCGCCCACCCAGGCCCATGCCCGGAAGAAGCGAGTCGCGAAGCACCAGGATTCCAGTACCCTCACGGTGATTCTCCTTGTTCGAAGACGCCGAACTCGGCTGGATGGGACCAACATCGGTCATGCTAACGACCACCCGGCACCCTGCCAACAAAAAACTTCCTAAACAATTAGGATTTCCCCTCAGGACTCCGGCTCCCTGGCCTGGCGCCGGGTCGAATCGCGATCCAGCCCGTTCAGGCCGGCCGTGGAGTAGCGGCCGAACGTCGGCTCGATTTCGGCGGCTTGATCGGGATTTTCATCGAGGACGCGCTTGAGCTGCTGGCGCCGGTGCTTGTTGCCGGCCTTCTTGAGGATGCGTTTCATCTCGCGACGCTGACGTTTGTCCTGGTCCATGTGCGTCACCCCTTTGCAAGCCCCTTCACGGTCCAGATCCACGCACCCAGCAGGATCAATCCGGCGGCAATCAAGCCGCATGCCAGCCCGATCCAGATCCCGATCACGCCCCATTTCGCGAAAACGCCCAGCGAATAGGCCACGGGCAGCCCGATGACCCAATGCGCCGCGAGATTCGCGAACATGGGGATCCGCGTCTCTCCCGTCCCCCTCAAGATGGCCGTGCCGACGACTTGCAGGCCGTCGAACACCTGGAAAATCGCCACGGCAACGAGCAGCGATCCGGCGATCGCGATCACCGCGGGTTCGGCATGGTAAAGCTTCAGGATCGGGCCGGGAATGAGGATCAGCATCAGGCCCGAAACAGCCATGAATCCCGCGCGCCAGGATCAAGGCCGTCCACCCCGATCGCACCGCGCCGGCAGGGTCGCCGCGCCCCAGGGCCTGGCCAACCCGCACGGCCCCGGCCGACGACACGCCAAGCGGGACCATGAACGTGACCGACCCGATTTGCAGGACGACTTCATGCGCGGCAAGGGCCTGCGCCCGAACCGTCCGGCCAGGACGGCCGCGACCGCGAAAACGCCCACTTCCAGCGTCAACTGCACGGCGCCCGGCCAGCCCAGCGAGAGCAGTAGTTTGAGCCTGGCACGATCCAGCCCGAGCGGGACCGAGATCAGGCCCGTCTTCTCCTTGATCGCATGCCAAACCGCCCACGCCGCCAGGAATCCGAGCATGACGACCCGCGAGAAGACGGTGGCCCAGCTCGATCCCACCACGCCCATCGCGGGAAATCCCAGCGCCCGTAGACCAGCAGCCAATTCCCCGCGATGTTGACCAGGTTCGCGACCACCAGCGAGACCATGATCGGCCTGACCAGGTTCATCCCCTGCAAGTAGCGGCGCAACGCGAAGTAGACCAGCAGCGGCGGAAGGCCCCAGATCATCACATTAATGTAAGCCACCGCTTTCTCCACGACGCCCGCGCCGAATCCCCGATCAAACCCCAGGGAATGGAGCATCGGGAAGGTCGCCAGGATTAGCCCCATGAGTGGGAGGCTCATGAAAAGGGCGAGGTAGACTCCCTGGACGAGCGAGCGATGGCAATCGTCGACCTTGCCGGCCCCGAAGGCCTGCGAGACCAGGGTGTCCATCCCCAGCAACATGCCGATCCCGGAGATCGCCACGCTGAAGAAGAGGATGTTGCCCATCCCCACCGAGGCGATCGCCTCGGAACCCAGGCGGCCGACCATCATCGTGTCGGCCACGCCCATGGCCATCCAGCCCAGCTCCGACACCACGACCGGCAGCGCCAGCGTCATCATCGGGCCCGCTTCCAGGGCAAGCCCGCGCCAGGCGTCCAGGCGAGAGGAAGGAGGAAGCGTCGCGGCCCCTGGTTTATCGCTCACGGTCCGCCGCCTTGGGAACGAGGTTGTCGGGAAGCTCCGGCCTTTTCTTCCGGACAAGAGTACCTGACGGGAGGTTCATCGGGCGAGGTCGGTTGCCGGGTTGGACCAGATGACCTAGCCCCGGGGTTGTTCGGTTCGATACAATCTCCGCTTCGCCGCGGGCCGGAGCCTGCGGGTTCCTCACGTGCTTATCATTGACGAAGGAAGTCGGATGAAGACGATCGCGATGGTCAGTCTGGTGGCCTTGAGCCTGACCCTGGGCTCGGCCTCCGCCCAGGATGCCAAACCCGCCCCCAAGGCCGAGGGGGCCGACGAGCTCAAGGACCTCAAGGCCAAGACCAGCTACAGCGTCGGCTACCAGGTCGGCAAGAACCTCAAGGCCGCATCGATCGACGTCGACCCCGCCATCATCGCTCGGGCCGTCGCCGATGCCATGGCCGGCTCCAAGAGCCTGCTCACCGAGGCCGAGATGGAGGCCGCCATGAGGTCCGCCCAGGTCGAAGCCCAGCGCATGGCCGGCGAGAAGGGCAGGAAGGAAGGCGAGGCCTATCTCGCCAAGAACAAGGCCAAGCCCGGCGTGACCACCACCGCAAGCGGACTTCAGTATGAGGTCCTCCGCGAAGGCAAGGGGGCCAAGCCCAAGGCCAGCGACGCCGTCAAGGTCCACTACGCGGGCACCCTGCTGGACGGGACCGAGTTCGACAGCTCCTACAAGAGGGGCGAGCCGATCTCGTTCCCCCTCTCCAACGTGATCCCCGGATGGACCGAAGGCGTGCAGCTCATGAAAGTGGGCTCGAAATTCCGCTTCACCATCCCTTCGAATCTCGCCTACGGGGCCAAGGGCTCCCCGCCCAAGATCCCCCCCAACTCCGCCCTCATATTCGACGTGGAGCTGCTCGGGATCGAGTGAGCCCGACGCGACCCCGATCGTCGTCGCACTCGATGGCGACGGTCGGGTTCAACCCAGCGAATCCACCGGGATCTTCCCCACGTCCTCGAACACATGCGTCGGACGATAAGCATACGAATGCACCGTCTCCGGCGTGCTGACGCCCGAGAGCACCAGGATCGTCCGCATCCCCGCCTCGGTCCCGCCCACGATGTCCGTGTCCATCCGGTCGCCCACCATGAACGACTCGGACGCATGCGACCCCATCTTCTTCAGCGCCGTCCTCATCATGATCGGGTTGGGCTTCCCCACGAAATACGCCTTCCGACCCGTCGCCAGCTCGATGGGAGCGACCAGGGCGCCGCAGGCCGGTTGAAGCCCGTCCTCGCTCGGCCCGCTCACGTCCAGGTTCGTCGCGATGAACCGCGCCCCGCCCAGGATCAGCCGGCTGGCGCGCTCAATCTTCTCGTAATCGTAACTGCGGGTGTCGCCCACGACCACGTAATCGGGATTCCTCTCGGTCAGCGTGTAGCCCGCGTCGTACAGGGCGTTCGTCAAGCCCGCCCCGCCGATCACATAGGCGGTCCCGCCGGGCTTTTGTTGGCGGAGGAATTCGGCCGTCGCCAGCGCCGACGTGTGGAACGCCGTATCTTCCACCTCGATCCCCAGGCTTTCCAGCCGATGTGCCAGGTCGCGAGGCGTCCACTGGCTGTTGTTCGTGAGGAACAGGAACTTATGCCCGCCCGCCCGCAGACGGCCGAGGAATTCCGTGGCGCCGGGGATCAGGCGATGACCGTGATAGATCACCCCGTCCATGTCGATCACGAAGCTCGCTGGCATGAGACCTCCCCAGAACGGGCCAGAACCTCGAACGTCTCATCATAACGTCCGCATCGGCCACCGGAAGGCCCGCCTGGGCGTAGGATCGTCGTCGTTGCCCGGACCGACAATCGATCCGCTCCGGCGATCGCCGGGTGGCAACAGCGGCTAGCCCACCAGTGCGCCACAGAAGACGTGCTGGCAGAGCATCCCACAATGCACGACCGGGCCTCCCGTAGGGTGCTCTGTGAGCACCTCTTCAAACCTCCGTCAAATAGGATGCCCCGCAAGCACCCTAATCTCGCGCACCTGCGCCTCGTGCCGCTCCGGCGGCTGCGCCACAACACGGCGGGCCGGATGTCTCAAGAAGCGGACGCACCTTGACATGAGTCGGAGTGAGGCTGTTAATAAAATCTGCGTCCGCCGCCTCTCCTCTCCCTGAAGGCCTTCGCCCGGGACGCGCACCGAGGTCATCATGCCGCGACACCGCACCGACCGCGCCCGGGGACCGGGCGCCCCGACGCCGGAGCGCCTCGAAGCCCGCGCCCTGCTTGCCAAGACGCCCGCGACGATCATGTTCCAGGTACTGCCCCGCAACGACGGGTCCAACGACTTTGAGCTGCTGATCACCGGCACGAGCAAGAACGACGCGATCACGATCGTCGACAACGGCACCGACGCCGCCGGCAACATCAGCGTGACAACCGGCTCGGGCCTCTCGTTCACGTCGCAGCAGGTGATCACCGACGTGCGGGCTGTCACCGGCAAGGGGAACGACCGGGTGACCTACGAGCTCACGGGCAACCTGAAGGCGGGCGTCCACGAGGACGTCATCGCCGCCAGCGCGGGCTCTGCGCTGGGCGTGGCGGGTACGACGGGGGGCGGGAACCTCCAGTTCGTCGTCGATCTCGCCGGCAAGGTGTCCAAGGACGCCGAGTTGCTGGCCTTCGCCGCGGCCGATCCGAAGGGCAAGACGGCGATCACATTCAGCGACTCGTCCGAGATCGACGGCGAGGTCGGCGTCGATGTGTTCTCGTCCGGCGGGTCGTCGAACAAGAACACCGGGCCGGTGAGCCTCTCACTCAACTCGACCTCGACGATCGGCATCGACGGCTCGCTCGGCTTCGACACCCTGGTCAGGGCGAGCCAGACCGCCGTGTCGGCGACTTACGTCGGGAGGCTCATCGGCGAGATCACTTCGAGGTGAACGGCTCGGGCCAAGGATAACTCTCGGTCGACATCGACATGACGGACGGCGCGAACGGCGCGGTCGGGAGCACCACCCAGGCCGCCACCGTGACGGCGACCGGCAAGCAGGCCCACGCCCGCCTGGCGATCAGCCGGGGGGGCGACACCACGCTTACGGACGGCATCAACGCCGTCATCAAGACGACGTCGTCGAAGAGCGTCTCGCAGCACACGGCAAACGTCACCAACCAGACGTCGGGAAAGGACACGATCCTCCCCTGAGTCCGGCCGTCGCGTCGCCACCGCCCCGCGACGGAAGAGAGAGAAGGGAAAAGGGGACGGGCGGAAATACGACCCCGCCGCGCCCGGAGGCTCGCGACGCCGACGTGCCGCTGATTTATCCGCGCCTTGTACTTCTCCAGCGACGAGAGGATTCTCCCTGGCCGGTTGCACCGGCGGAGTCCTCCTGGGACACTGGGCCGGGTTGTGGCGTTCTTGGATTCCGGTCCTTCCTGGTTGGAGGCGAGCCATGAGGCGGCGTTTTATGGGCCTGGCGGCCTGTTTCCTGGCGCTTTTTTCGACCGCTCGGGGCCAGACCCCGGCCGAGATCCAGCGGACGGCCGCTTATATCGCGAGCTTGCAGAACCCCGATGGCGGATTTGGCGCGACCAGGGGCGGGGCTTCGTCGCTGGGGGCGACCTCTTCGGGCGTCCGCCAACTGAAGAATGTGGCGGGGTCGATCCCCGACGTCTTGAAGTGCAACGAGTACGTGAAGAGCTGCTTCGACCCCAGGACCGGCGGTTTTGTCCAGACGCCCGGCGGGACGGGCGACGTGCCGACGACGGCCTCGGGCCTGATGGCGGTGGGCAGCCTGAAGATCGCCACGCCCGCGATGATCGATGGGGCGATCGGCTATTTCTCGAAGGAAGTCAAGACGTTCGAGCAAATCCGCATCGCCGTGGCCGGGTTGGAGGCCGTCAATAAGCCCTCGCCCGATTTCCCCCGGTGGATCGAGCAGGTCAAATCCGACCGCAATGAGGATGGGACCTGGGGCAAGGACGACGCCCGCGCCCGCGCCACCGGGTCCGCGGCCGTCGCGCTGCTGCGCATGGGCGTGGACCTGGAGAAGAAGGACGCCGTGATTGCGTTCCTGAAGTCGGCACAGAAGGCCGACGGCGGGTGGTCGCCCGACGGCGGCGCCTCCAACCTGGACTCGACCTATCGCATCATGCGCTACTTCTTCATGACCAAGCAGAAGCCCAACCTGGACACGCTGCGATCGTACCTGGCGAGCCATCGTCGCGACGACGGTTCCTACGCCTCCAAGCCCGGCGGGACCGACGCGGGCGGGACCTATTATTGCACCACGATCGGGCGCTGGGCCCGCCTGCTCTCGGGCGAGCCGGCCGTGGTGGAGACCGCGGGGTTCGTCCCCCTGTTCAACGGCAAGGACCTGGACGGCTGGGAGGGCGATACGCAGCTCTGGACGGCCAGGGACGGCATGATCGTGGGCACGTCACCGGGCCTGAAATACAACGATTTCCTCGCGACCACGAAGAATTATCAGGATTTCATCCTCAAATTCACCTTCCGCCTCACGGGCGACGAGAAGTCCAACAGCGGGGCGCAATTTCGCAGCGTCCGCCTGCCCGGCCATGAGATGAGCGGCTACCAGGCGGATATCGGCAACGGTTACTGGGGATCGCTTTACGACGAGTCGCGCCGCAACAAGTCGCTCGTGCCGTCGTCGGACAAGATCCGGGACGCGGTCCACATGGACGGCTGGAATTCCTATTCGGTCCGGTGCATGGGCGATCACATCACGCTGAGTTTGAACGGGATGACGACGGCCGATTACGTGGAGAAGGACGCGGGGATCGCCCGCGACGGCAAGATCGCGTTCCAGATCCACGCCGGCGGCCCCATGCGAATCGAGATCAAGGACGCGATGATCCAGGCCCTGCCCATCCCCACGGCCGACGACGCCGACACGCCCGGTTTCCACCTGAGGACGCTCAAAGCAGGCGAAGGGGCGGGGCGGAAATACTCGGTGTTCCTGCCCAACGATTTCGATCCCGCGAAAACGTATCCGGTCGTCCTGTTCCTGCACGGGTCGGGCGAGCGGGGATCGGACGGGATCGCCTCGGCGCAAATCGGGCTCGGTGCGATCATCGCGAAGGACCCCGTACAATTCCCGATCATCGCCGTGTTCCCGCAAGCGAAGACGACCTGGGCGGCCGACTCCGCCGACATGAAGGCGGCGCTGGCGGCGCTAGACGAGGTCGAATCACGCTACAAGATCGACCGCAACCGCGAGTACCTCACGGGCCTATCGATGGGAGGGTTCGGGACCTGGGGCCTGGCGGCACTCATGCCCGACCGTTTCGCGGCGATCTCGCCGGTCTGCGGGTTCGGCAATCCCGACTGGGCGGCGAAGGTCAAGAACCTGCCAATCTGGACGTTCGTGGGCGACGACGACAGCCCGATGATCCTCAACGGGACGCGAACGCTCGTCGATAAGACGAAGGCCGATGGGGGCTCGCCCAAGCTCACCGAATTTCGCGCCGTGGGGCACAATAGCTGGGATCGGACGTATTCGGATCCGCAGTGGATTGCGTGGTTCTTGTCGCAAAGGAAGTAATTTCTCAACCCCATCACGCCGGGGTGCCGCGTGCATAATCCTGCCTCTTGCCTCATCCCCCAACGGGATGGCGGGCGAGCCGAAATCTCGTCGATGGACCCTGCTCGCTTCCAGGGTTGCGGGTTCGATTGATTTGGGCGGCCGTCGTGGTCGATGTATGTAAAGGTGGCGGGTACGGGTCGATGTCATCGCGATGAGGGATCTCGCCCTCGATGGAGAGGGCGGGTCGCTTGCGGCATCGGCGCGAGTAGGGGAACGCGTAGATGATCGACTTCCTGCCACGGAAGGCAGCTTCGGTCCGCTTGATCGCCCGCGTTGGGCCGCCCGCGAGCCTCGTCGCGTTGGCCTCGATCCTGATGGCGCCCATGCTGCGGACGGGCTACCTGAGCGACGACACGGTTTCGTCCACCACGCCCGGGATGCTGGTCGTGACCGGCTGGACGCTGTGGACGCGGATCTTCGACACGATCCAGTATTCGATGCGAGAGGGGCGGTTCTACCCGCTCCATTGGGTCGCGTTCAGCGGCGTGTTCGCGGTGATCCAGGACGTATTCAGCTACAAGCTCTACCTGCTCTCGCTCGTCGTGCTGGACGTGCTCCTGTTCTACGTGCTCGCACGCCGCCTCTTCGCGGATGCCGGCCTCGGGCTCCTGGCCGCCTGCGTTGCCCTGATGCTCATGCAGTTTCGGGCATACCACGACCCGATCCTCTCTTTTTTCGGGCTCATGCAGATCGTCGCCGCGCTCACGTTCCTGGCGCTGCTAATGCTGCTGCGGTGGCTCGACGGGGGCGGCCGCGGGTGGCTCTTCGGCGCGGCCGCCCTGTACCTGGCCAGCATGCTCCTGTACGAGACGACCTATCCGTTCGTGCTGCTCTTCATGGCGGTGATCGGCCTGCGCCTCCGCGGCTGGAAGGCAAGGCTCGGCGCGGCCGCGCCGTTCCTCCTCGCGGTCGGATTCTGCGCGGGGGCGTCGGTCCTGCTGCGGTGGTCATCGCGAGGCGCGGCCGAGACTCCGCATCACTACGCGATGAACCTTGCCCCGGTCGCCGTGCTCTCGGCCGTGCTCCGGCAGACGTCCGGCGAGTTGCCGCTGAGCTATTTCCTCGCCGATCCGGCGGGCCTGTTCGGCAGGCTCAAGGGACTCGCCGCGGCCCCGCAGATGATCGCGCGGCCGGGCGCGTTTGCGGTCCTGGCGCTCTCCGCGATCCTGGGCTTCATCGGCCTCGCCCGCGGTACAAAGTCGGGGAAGGGTGCGGTGGGCCTGCGGGGCAACGCTCGCAGTCCCTGGGTCGTCGGCATCTCGTTGACGATCCTGCCAGCGATCATGATCTCCCTGAGCTCGCGCTATCAGGGGGAAATCGCGCTGGGGAAATCGTATATCCCCGTATTCGTACAATATTTCGGCGTCGCGATTCTGCTGACGGCCCTGGCCCGCACGCTCGCGCGGGGTTTCCCGACCCGGGGGGCGGCCCTGTGGTTACGGCTGGCCCTGGCCGCGTTCCTCGGATGCGCGACGGCGGTGACCTATCGTTCCAATGTGGCCTTCGTCGAGAGCCTACTCGCTCCGCCCGGGTCGCCCGACTTCAACGTCGAGGCGTATTACATGGGGGCCTGGCATCAGGATCGGCTCAACCTGGAGGCCGCCATGCATGCCGGCCTGCTCGATCCGGTGCCGCCCCATGCCCGCCTCCTCCCGGATCACGGACTCGGCATGCCGTTCGACGGCGTGTTCTTCTATGCCATGCATACCGGCAAGGTCCTAGAGCCAATCGCCCCGGAGCGGGTCGCGATCTCGCCGCCGGCGCCGACCTCGGCCCCGGTCTTCCGGGTGCGCGAGGTGGCCCTCAGCGAATCGGCGGGCTATGCCATCCTCTTCCGGGACGATGGCGGCCCCGAGGCCCGCGTGTTCCTCCGCATGCCGGGGCTGATCGCCAATGGCTTACCTGCGCGCCTTCCTCGTCTCGGGCCGCGCCACGGGTACGACGGAAGATTGGTCCTATCTCAAGCCCCTCCGCAACCTGCCCATCCTCCGTTCCGGACCGGACTGGGCGATCTTTTCGCTCGACGCCGAACTCGGCCTCGTCCGGCCGGATTCCCTGGGATTGGGCATCAAGACCTCGGACGTGTCCCAACTCGCCGCCGTCTTCCTCGCCCGCACCGGACGCTCGCCTTTCGACCGGGATTCGCCCCGCAGGCTCTCGTCAATTCCCACCCCGGCCACCGAGCGTCGCTGAGGCAGGACCGGCGGCCGGCACGTCAATCGATCGCCGAGGAGAACAGGGCATTCAGCGAAACTCGCAGGCCCGGCAATAGGTCTTCGGAGGTGAGTTCATCCCCCTCCTCGAAGACCTCGATCTGCTTCGGCGAGCGATGGAGAACGACCTCGCGCGTCTCGGGCCACACTATCCAGACCTGACGCATACCGTGCCCGAGGTATTCGCGAGCCTTTTTCCTGATCTCCCCGCCGCGATCGTCCGGGCTGACGACCTCGATGGCAAGGTCCGGCACTACTTCGAAATCCCCCTCGGGCGGCAAGGAACGGTCGAGTGGCCAGCGCTCGGCCGAGACGAACGCGACGTCGGGGCGTCGGCGAAGGTTCCGGATCGGGTCGAGAATGAACAAGGTCTCGATCACGGCGAGGTCCAGGCGCAGTGGGCCGCACGACGTCTTGGATGGCGTCCTTCAGGCGGCTTGCAATGACTCCGGCAAACACGCTCATCCCGGGCACCTCGATGATGTTTCCGTCGACGATCTCGTAGAGTGCGTCCGGGTCGGAGAGGGCTGCGAGCAGTTCTTCACGAGACGGGTCGGTCACGGTCGCCATGATCGTCCTCACATTTCGCCGGGCCGGGATGCTCCGGCAAGCTTCGCGACGACTGCATTCTAGCGGACCGCCCGGCATCGCAGGAAGCACGGGCGACGGCACATGAGGATTCGCGCGGTGCCGGTCCAAGGGCGAGCGATTCACGCTCCCGAGGAATCCGTCGATCCCAACCATCCCGAGGCCATCTTGGTTTGAAGGCCGATCAATTCGTCCATCGATCGGAAGAACGACTCGGTGATTGCGAGCGATGATTCCGTTGCCTTGAACGAGGCCGGGGCGGCGGGGAGATCGGCCGACGTCCCCAGATCCAGCCTTCCCGGTGCCTTGCCGGCGAAGAGGATTTCCGTCCTCACGGGCAAACCGGCCTCGAAGCGCTCGGCGGCGAGATTCTGGAACCATTCTCGCCCGGTCCTTGGTGTTTCGGCGGCGAATGGATGGGGTTCCGCGATCTTGTGGACCCGTTCTTGCAGCTTCCTGGCGAGTTCCTGCGTGCTTCGGGCCACGATCCCCACCCGGAACGGGTACGATGGCTGGTCGTGCGTCAACGTGAAGGCCAAATCCAACAACTTCGCCCCGGGATTCTCGTTGATCCAGGCGATCAACGCCTCCGCAAGCTCGATCCAGGCGAGGCGATGCGGGGCGCCCAGCAGGATCGCTTGCGACTCGTCTCTTTCCTCGATCGAGACGAGGCTTCGACGGCCGGGCGGGGCGATTCGCAGCCCGCGATGGTAGGCGATTTCCGTCGTGGGATCGTTGGCCAGGACTTCGCGGACCAGGTCGGCGGCGAGGACCTCGGTGTCCCCTTCGTGGTCGATCTCGACCCGTCGCACTCGCACGGGCTTCAGCTCGTCGGCCAGCGACTTGACCAGGCCGTCCAGCTCGCTCCGGGGGCTTTCCCGGTGCGATGTGGCCGCGATCACGCTCGCCCCGCCGTCCTCGGCCGCGCGGCGGAGGTCTTCCGCGGCGGCGCCGGCGAGGAGCATCAACCCGCGGGTCTCGGCCTGATTGGTCCCGGGCGACGACGGGCGGGCTCGCAGGGGCAACAGGTGGACGACGGCCGCGATCGGGCCGATCTCGCGGGCGCGATCGAGCAGGGCGGCGACGGCCGCCGATGAGGTCAGGTTCACGCCCTCGACCCCGCCTCCGCTCACCCCGTGGCGGACGCGGAACACGGGATGGCCCATCGCGCGGAGGTCCGCCGAGACGGCGCGGGCGATCCCCCGCCCCTCGTCGGTCACGATCACCACCCCGCCCCTCGCCAGCTTGCCCGCGACCCTGGGCAGGGGGATCTCGACGGGTTCGGTTTCGCCGACCAGCTCGCCGATTTCCCGGCCATGATCGGCGAGGAAATCTCGCAGATCCTCCTGGAAGGACGCGAGCAGACGTTCCAGGCGATCGTCCGGCGCGGGGACGGCGGGTTCGAGCACCGTTGGTCGAGGCGCAGGCGTGGTCATGACGCTTCGTGCTCCTCGACCGCCCTCAATGCACCCGCGAGGGCTTTACGGATGAGGGGGCTTGTGCTATGTGGGATGTGCAAAACGGCGGAGTCGGGGCTCCCTCTCAAAAATACATCGGCCGGGGTATCCTGGGGTATCTAGGACGATAGCCCGGAAGGCATCCCCGACGGGAGCGACGTGCGGATGGTCCGTTTTCGCAGAGTGGCAACGATTACCGGGGTCGTGACGGCACTCGGGATCGGGGGGTTGGCCGCGTACTGGCTCCAGCCCGACAGGCCGTCCACGACCATGAAGTCGGAGCGGGTCGCGGAGGCCGAGGCCAGGGCCGACGATCCGGCCGTCCTCGTCCTGCTGGAGCCGGGCACGCGAGTCGACACGACCGCGCCACCCGGCTGGTCGAATCTCGTGATCAAGTCGATCCTGCACCTGTCGTCGGGCGACGTTGCGACCTTGCCGGCTTCGGCCAAGCATACGGCCACCCTGTTCCGCACGGTCGTCCTTGCCGACGTCCGCGAGCGATCGGGCGGCCAGGGCGGTTTTCAGTTGCGACGGGTTGGCGCGGGCCTGAGCCTCCTGCACGACGGCGCGGAAATCGTCGTCAACTCGGCCAGCTTGAAGAAACTGGGCGTCGAGCTGGGGACGCTCGACGGCCTGGTCCTGGCCCGTGCCGAGCGCGCCCTGGGTCGCGGTCGCTTCATCGCCGAGACGCCCACGTTCGCCGTGTATGAAAGCCCGGTCGAGTTTGCCGACGACGGGGGGAAACATCGCTCGATCCTCCTGAGATACGCGATCGTGGTCGACCCCGAGACGGGCAAGCTCCGCACGGCCTGCTGGTCGATCGACGAGTCGCCCACGCGTCGCGAAGCCCCGGCCACGCTTCGCCTCCTGCCGGATTCGCTGGTCTTCGAGTGCGGGATTCACGTCGCGGCAAGGAAGGCGGTGGGCGTGTCCTATGCCTGGGGATTCGCCATGACGGAGTTGCCGACGGGGAAATCCCTCCCCATGCCGGGCGAGCTGGCGGAGTGGTCGACGCGCAATCCGGCGAACGAGGACGAGATGAAGCGGATGGAACGCGCCGTGCGGGACGCGATCAAGTAGCCGCTATCCCAAGTCGTCGGAAACGGCCTGGGCACGCGGCAGGTCGATCGTGACGGCGAGCCCCGGACCTGCGTTCTTCGCGTGGATCTGGCCCATGTGCACTCCGACCGCGCGGCGGGCGATGGCGAGGCCCAGGCCCACGCCTCCGCTGGAGCGGCTCCGGTGCCCTTCGACGCGGAAGAAGGGCTCGAAGATCGAGGCGAGCAGCTCCTCCGGCACTCCCGGCCCGCGGTCCCTCACGGTGATCCTGGCCGTCCCCGACCGCAGTTCCAGGCCCACGTCGATCGGGGTGTCGGCCGGCGCGTGGCGGATGGCGTTGCGGATCAGGTTTTCGGCCGCGCGGTGCAAGAGCTCGCGTTCGCCCACGATCGTGCAGGGTTGTCGCACGTCCGCCCGCAATTCGCACCTCTTGGCCCGGACTTCAAGCTCGCAATCTTCGACCAGGTCGGCGAGGAGGTGGTCGAGGCGGACTTCCTCGGCGTCGAGCGCCGACGGATCCCCCTCGGCGCGGGTGAGCTGGAGCAGCTCGTTGACCAGGACCGCGAGCCGATTCACGTCTCGCCTGATCCGGTCGAGCGATGCCCTCGGGTCGTCGCTGGTGGTGGCCAGGTCCACGGCCACGTCCAGGCGGGTGAGCGGCGATCGCAGCTCGTGCGACACGTCTTGCAGGAGCCTGCGCTCGGCCTGGAGGAGGGTCTCGATCCGGCCCGCCATGTCGTCGAAGGCGCGGGAAAGCTCGCCGATCTCGTCCTTTCGCGACGACTTGACTCGCGCCGCGAGGTCGCCGCGGCCGAAGCGATCGACCACCGTCCGCAACCTCCGCAAGGGGACGGCCAGGTGCATGGCCAGGATGGCGCCCATGCCGACGATCACCAGCACGATCGCGCCGTAATAGGGCAGGAAGTTGGGCTGGCGGAACCAGGGCTTGATCAGCGTGATCAGGCGATATTGGCCGCCGTCGCCCCGTCTCGGGGGCATCAGGATCATCCGGCCGTCGGCCAATCGCGGCGGCCCGCCCGAACCGGCCCGATTCTTCAGGAGCGCCGAGCGGTCGGCGCCCGTGACGAGGTCGCGTCCCCTGGCGTCGGTGAAGATGTGCTCGCCGGGGAGGTAGGCATCGAGCTTCTTCAGCCGCGCCGCCAGGCGATCGGGGCCGCCTTCCTCGTAGGCCCGCCGCGTCTCGTCCTCGATCATGGCGTTCATGCTGTGGAACGGGTCGCCCTCGTCGGGGCCGTGACGCTCCATCGCGTGCGAGAGGACGCGATAGGCGACGAACGAGAGCGCGACCGTGACGAGCGACCAGAGGAACACCCTGGCGAAGATCGATCGCATGATCAGGTGGCCTCGCCGACCCGGAACAGGTAGCCCACGCCGCGGACCGTGCGGATCAGGCTGCCGGACGGCCCGAGCTTCTTGCGCAGGTTGCACACGTGCATGTCCAGGGTGCGGTCGAACCGCGTCGACCGCCGTCGATAGAGCGCGGCCATGAGCTCGGCGCGGGGGACGATCCGGCCCGCCGCGTGGACGAGAAACTCCAGGATGTCATATTCGACGGTGGTCAGGGCCAGCGGCGATCCTTCGAACAGGGCTTCGCGGGCCGACGGGATGAGCTTGATCCCGCCGGCCTCCAGCACGTCGGCCTCCTTCGGACCCGCGCCGACGCGTCGCAAGACGGCGCGGATGCGGGCCAGCAGCTCGGCCGTTCCGAAGGGTTTCGGCAGGTAGTCATCGGCGCCGGCGTCGAGGCCCGCCACGCGGTCGTTCTGCGTGGTGCGGGCCGTGAGCATGATGATCGGGACTTCGCTTTGCCGCCGGACCTGGCGGAGTACCTCGAACCCGTCCAGCTCGGGCATCATCACGTCGAGCAGGATGAGGTCATGTTCGCCGCTCAGGGCGCGCGAGAGCCCGCGGCGGCCGTCGTTGGCGGTTTCCAGCCGGAAACCTCGCTGGACGAAGAACTCCTCCAGCAGCTCGCACAGCTCGACGTCATCGTCGACGAGCAGGAGCGAGCCGCCGGTCGGAGTTGCGGGAGTTGAGGGATCGGGCCTCGCGAGCATCGACGATGTCATCCCATCAATCGCGGCGATCGGGAGGATTGCCGCCGCCAGGACCGCCGGGGCCGCCACCGGGACCACCAGGGCCGCGACGTCCGCCGGGGCCGCCGCCGGGTCCGCCCGGCCCGCCGGGACCTCGGGTTTTCATCTCCTTCCACTGCGCCCTCTGCTCCTCGTTGAGGATCTTATCCAGGCGCAGGTCCACGTCCTTCTGGAGCGTGTCGATCTCGACCTTCTGCTCGGCCGAGAGGTTCAGCCGGGACTGGAACATCTGCGGGAGGATCTCGCCGAATCGGAAACCGCCGGGACCGCCGCCGGGTCCGCCCGGCCCGCCGAATCCGCCGGGACCGCCGCCGGGTCCGCCCGGCCCGCCGCGACGTCCCGCCGGCTCGGCCGCGGCGAGCGTGGTCAGCTCGGCCTTGGTCACCGTCCCGTCCTTGTTGGCGTCGGCGCGGTCGAAGAGGCGGAGGAGGCGCTCGTCGGTGATCTCGGCGCGGGTCAATTTCCCGTCCTTGTCCTTGTCGAACTCCATCATCCGCGTGACGAGGTCGTCGGCCTGGGCATTATCGCCGCCGGGGGCACCGCCGCCGCCCGGCCTCTGCGCGATCGCGATGGACCCGGCGAGCGTGGCCACGCCGAGGAGTCCGCATGTCAGTAAGATTCCGGTCCGCTTCTTCATGGGGCACCTTTGAGCAAGAGGAAGGAGTGGGGAGGGTGATCTTCAGCGGCTGGACTGCCGGTTCCGATCGTCCGGGGTGCGGCCGAGGACGACGTCGAACCTGGCGGCAAGCTCGCCGATCTTCGAGCCCTTGATCGGCTTGAAATCGGCCTGGAGCAGCTCGCGCTCGAAGATGCTCCCTTCCATCGCGATCCCGTCGACCTTGTTGCCGGGGTGCCCGGCGATGTTGAGCTGCGAGGTGAGCAGCTCGCGATCCCCCTTCTTGACCTTGAAATGGATGTGGGGCGCGGGGCGACCGGGGTAGGGGACGGGCTTGATCGTGCGGAAGCGGTATTCGCCCGTCGAGCCGGTGGTGAAGCGGCCGAAGCCCTGGAAATTCTTGTCGAGCTGGTCCTTCTTCTCCTCGGCGTCGGACGTGAGGTGGTAGACCTCCTTGGCGTCGCACTGCCAGATCTCGATGGTGAGGTCCTTCATCGGCGTGCCCGACGAGTTGAGGATGCGCCCGCTCAGTTGCGTGATCTCGCCCACGGCGGGCGTGGTGCTGTCGTTGATGATGATCAGGTCGTTGTCGGCGTCCAGCGGGAGGTGAGTGGGGTAGAACGGCCCCTCGGTCCGCTCGGGCGTGGCGGTCAGCTCCTCGGCGAACGCGCCCTTGACGGTGAACAGGGCGGCGGTCGTCGCCACGGTCCCCAGGAAGGCACGACGGCTTCGGCGAGACATGGGCAGGTTCATCGGCGAAATCTCCTCATGGGTAGGGAATCGGCCTCGATTAGATAAATCCTGTCATGCCGTGATTCTAAAGCCCGGCGCGCCCGCCGTCTGTATAGATCCGTCAAGGCCGATCGACCCCGACGGCATGGTCGGCCCTGCCGTGTTCTTTTTCCTCGCCATAGGGTAACCTGCGAACAAGAAGGGCCCTCGCCGTGTCGGGAAGATTTCAGGAGATCGGTGCATGCTCGACGTGAAGATGATCCGCAACGAGACCGAGAAGGTCACGCAGGGCCTGTTGAAGCGCATGGAGTCGGTCGACTTCACCGAGATCCTGGGCCTGGACGATCGCCGCCGCGCCCTGATCGCGGAGGTCGATGCCATGCGGTCGAGGCGCAAGGAACTCTCGAAGGCGAGCGGCCAGGCGAGGGCGAAGAAGGAGGATTTCTCGAAGATCGAGGCCGAAGCCGTCGCCGTGAACGCCTCGATCGACGAGGGCGAGGCGAAGCTCGGGCAGGTCGAATCGCGATTGCAGGAATTGCTCGCCGTCCTCCCCAATATCCCCGATGATCGCGTCCCTCCCGGGGGCAAGGAGAACAACCGCGTGGTCAAGGTGTGGGGCGAGAAGCCCTCGCTGCCCGCCGACGCGCCCGATCATGTCGACATCTGCAAACGCCTGGGGTTGATCGATTACGAGCGAGGTACGAAGCTCGGGGGGAGCGGCTTCTGGCTCTACACCGGGCTGGGCGCGGCGTTCGAATGGTCGTTGCTCGATTATTTCTGCAAGAGGCACTTCCAGGACGGGTACGAATTCTTCCTACCGCCCCACCTGCTCACGCACGAATGCGGCTTCGCCGCCGGCCAATTCCCCAAGTTCTTCGACGACGTGTTCCACCTCAAGACCGAGCCCGGCGAGCGCGAGCGCTTCCTCCTGCCCACGGCCGAGACCGCCGTCCTGAACGTGTATCGCGACGAGGTTTTGGACGCCGAGAAGCTGCCGATCAAGTGTTTCGCCTATTCGCCGTGCTATCGTCGCGAAGGCGGGAGCCATCGCAGCGAGGAGCGCGGGACGATCCGCGGCCATCAGTTCAACAAGGTCGAGATGTTCCACTTCATCGCGCCCGACGACGCCGAATCGGCCATCAACGAGCTGGTCGGCCGGGCCGAGATGCTCATGGAGGAACTCGGCCTGCACTACCGCACCACCCTGCTCGCCGCGGAGGACGCCAGCAGCTCGATGGCGCTCACCTACGACGTGGAGGTGTGGATCCCCAGCATCAACATGTACAAGGAAGTAGCGTCGGTCTCGTGGGCGCGCGACTTCCAGGCGCGTCGGGCCAACATCCGCTTCCGTCGCGACCCGAAGAAGCCGACCGAGTACATCCACACGCTCAACGGCTCGGGGCTGGCCACCAGCCGATTGTTCCCGGCCATCGTCGAGCAGCATCAACAGCCCGACGGCAGCGTGGTCGTCCCCAAGCCGCTGCGAGCCTGGCTCGGTCGCGACGTGATCAAGGCCCCGTGACCGCCTTCGCGACCGAGTCGGCAACCAGGCGGTGCCCGATCAGGCTGAGGTGGACGCGGTCGTCGACGAAGAGCTTGTTGCGATCGTCCTTGCCGTCGCGGTGAAACGCCGTGTCGGTGTCCGCAAGCCCGGCGTTGCGGTCGCGAGCGGCCTTGCGGCAGGCCTCGGCCAGCTCCTTCGTCTCGTCCCAGCGGGCGGCCGAGGGATTCGTGGTGATCAGCATCACGTCGGACTTGCCGCGGGTCGCCCGCCGCACGCGATCCACGGCATCGGCGCAGGTGCGCTCGAATTCCTCGCCCCGCATGCCGGCATCCCAATCATTGCCGCCGAAGAAGATGGTCACGAGGTCGGGCGCGGGGGCGGATTCGAGCCAGATGGGCATGAGCACCAGGTTCTGGCGAAGCTGAGTACCGCCGATCGCCGGATTGACGATCGTCACGTCGGAACCATGAGCCTTTTTCAAGCCGATTTCGAGCAGGTCGACCCATGCGACCTGGCGATTGGCCCAGTGCCGCTTGTCGGTCAGCGAGTCGCCCATGGTGACGATCGTGATCGGCTTCCCGGCCTTCAGCCTGGCATTCACGCGAGCGAGCGGAGGGCCATCGGGGCGGTACGCTTGCGGATCGCGCACGATGGACGGTTCCAGGCGGATCTCGTCGACGGCGAAGGAGTCGCCGGGTATTTCCCCCAGTACCACCACTTGCCGAACCACAGCCCGGTCAACTTCGACGGCAAATTGCCGCCCGGAGAGCCCAGGGGCTTCGCCTTCGGGCCGGGCAAGACGGGGATCAAATCGGTCCAGGCCACGACCACCTTCGTCCAATCGGTCCCCTTCACCGGAAAGCAGAAATCGTAGCGGACCGCGTAATCCTCGTCATAAATGAACTGAATCCCGCCGAACCCGTCCGTGCCGTCCCCCTTGACCCAGAACGAGAAGCCGGCGGCGGCGTCCCACTCGGGCGTCCCGCGGAGGTTGCTCGGGAAGAACGTGCTCGGCGGCGTCCTTTTCGAAGCGAAAATGGACGGCCTTCCCGAATTTCCCGGGGACCAGCTCGGCCGCACCCTTCTCCTTCGGCGGCGCCTGGAACCGCATCTCATCCATCGACGCGATCGAGCCACCATCTTCGCCGCGAGCTGCGACGAGCGGGAGGGAAATCAGGGCCAAGATCAGGAAGTTGCGCATGATCCGCATCGATATCGATCCCGGCCTATTCGGCGAACGCCGCTGAGTGGAGTCAAACGCTCAACCGCCGTTCTACGAAGCGGCCGAAATCGCCGCCATTCCAGGGATATTAGCAGCCTCGGTCCCGTTTGCAAAGCTCCTGGTTTCGCCGCGAAAAGGCGGGCAAGAACGCGGCATCCGGTCCTGGAGGAACGGGGCGATCGCAAGTCGGCGGCCGGTCAATCGGGGAAAGACGTCGGAATCGAACGACCGGCGTCGATCGGAGACCTCGACGTTGGCGACGGATCGCCGGGGCCTTCCTGTCGATGGATTTTCCGGGATAGGATGATCGCTTACCTTGAGGGTGCCCGCGGAAACGCCTCGAATCGAAGTAGGGGCTGCCGGCTCGCTGCACAAGCTCGCACCGAGGAAGGCCGTGCCCGGCACCGAATCCACCTGCTGGACCATGATCCGCGCCGCCGCCGCCGGCGACCCCGTCGGGCGCGAGGAGCTGGCCCGCCGGTACCTGGGCGTGGTCCGCGCCTACCTCGCCGCCCGCTGGCGAGGCTCCTCGCTGCGCGACGAGGTGGATGACGCCACGCAGGCGGTGTTCGTCGAGTGCTTCCGCGTGGACGGGGTCCTCGACGCCGCCGGCGCGGGCCGGGTCTCCGGCTTCCGGGCCTTCCTTTACGGGGTCATCCGCAACGTCGCGGCGAGGTTCGAGTCCCGGCCCGCGCGGCCCTCGGGACCGTTGCCGCGACGTCGCCGCGGAGGACGCGACCCAATCCCGCCTCTTCGACCGCACGTGGGCCCGCGCGATCATGGCCGAGGCCGGCCGCTTGCAGCAGGCTCGCGCGGAAGGGCGCGGGCCCGATGCGGTCGAGCGCGTGGAGCTGCTCCGGCTCCGGTTCGAGGAGAACTTGCCAATTCGCGAGATCGCGCGGCTCCGGGACGCCGATGCGGCGGCGCTCCACAAGTCCTATGCCCTTGCCAGACAAGAGTTTCGGCAGGCCCTGCTGGAGGTCATCGCGTTCCACCATCCGGGCAGCGCGGCCGAACTGGAAGAGGAGGCGGCGAGCCTCTTGAAGACGCTTTCCTGAAATAATCTGCCCTTTTCCGAAGATTTCCTGGGCGAAAATCGCCCCGTCCCTGATCCTGGGGAAACCCTCCCCGTGATTGCGGAGCCCAAGGCCATGAACGAGCCGCGCGACACCGACGAGACGCTCGACGCCGGACCGACCGACGTGGACCAGAACTCCCCGCCCACCGTCGACCTCGGCCCGCTCTCCGGCGACTCCCTGGAGGTCGGCCTGGCCGCCGCCTTCGGCAAGTATCCGGGGCCGCCGCGATCCAGCCTCGGCCCCATGCGGCCGGTCGTGCTCAAGGAGGCCGACGGCGAGAGCTCGCTGGTCGTCACGCCCGGTCCGACGCCATACCGTCGAAGGCCGAGACGGGCGACCGCTACCAGCTCTCCGGCGAGATCGCCCGCGGAGGCATGGGCGCCGTGCTCAGGGGACGCGACGTCGACCTCGGCCGCGATCTGGCCGTGAAAGTGCTCCTCGATCGCCACGCCAACCGCCCCGACGTCGCCCAGCGCTTCATCGAGGAGGCGCAGATCGGCGGCCAGTTGCAGCACCCGGGCGTGGTGCCGGTCTACGACATCGGCCGCTTCGGCGACCGCCCCTTCTTCACCATGAAGCTCGTCAAGGGCCAGACGCTCGCGGCCATCCTCGCCGAGCGCACCGACCCCTCGGCCGACCGCCCCCGCCTGCTGGCCATGATGCTCCAGGTGGCGCAGGCGATGGCGTACGCGCACGCCAAGGGGGTGATCCACCGCGACCTGAAGCCGGCCAACATCATGGTCGGGGCCTTCGGCGAGGTGCAGGTGATGGACTGGGGCCTGGCCAAGGTCCTGGCCGAGGGCGGCGTCGCCGACGAGGAGCGCGCCAGCCGCGCCCACCAGGAGCCCGCCGACGCGACCACCATCCGCACCGCGCGCAGCACGGGCTCGCACGGGAGTTTCGGCACGGACACCGAGGCCGGGTCGATCCTGGGCACGCCCGCCTACATGCCCCCGGAGCAGGCCAGCGGCGACGTGGGGCTGCTCGACCGCCGGGCCGACGTCTTCGCCCTCGGGGCGATCCTGTGCGAGATCCTCACCGGCAAGCCGCCGTATCTCGGCCGGTCGAGCGAGGAAGTCCGCCGCAAGGCGGCCAACGGCGACCTGGCCGACGCGATGGGACGGCTCGACGCCTGCGGGGCCGACGCGGAGCTCGTCGGCTTGACGAAGGCATGCCTGGCCCGCGAGGCGATCGACCGTCCCCGCGACGCCCAGGGGGTGGTCGACGCGCTGACGGCGCACCTGGACGGCGTGCAGGAGCGATTGCAAACGGCCGAGCGCGAGCGGGCGGTGGCGTCGGCGCGCGAGGTCGAGGAGCGGAAGCGGCGGAAGGTGCAGATGGCGCTGGCGGCGTCGGTGCTGGCGATGCTGCTGGGAGCCGGGGCGTTCGCCTGGTGGCGGAACGAGCAGGCGCAGCTCGTCCGCGAGCGCGAGGCCCGCAACGCCGAGGCGGTGTCCTCGCTGCTGGCCCAGGCCGAGGAGGCGCTGCGGGCCGACGACGCGTCCAGGGCGGCGGTCTCGCTGGACGCGGCGCGGAAGCGGTCGGCCGAGGGAGGAGCCGAGAAAGAGTCGAAACGGCTCGTCCGGTTGGAAGCCGACCTGATCCTGCTGGGCGACCTGGACGCCGTCGACCGGTTCCGCTGGACCCCCGCCGACAACAAACTCCCGGACGCGGCGGCGGTGGCGACGCGGACGCGGGACGCACTGAGGCGGTTCGGGGCCGACCCCGCCGCGGCGTCGGCGGACGCGGCGGCGCCGCGGGTGTCGGCGTCGATGGTGCGGGGGCGGGTCGTCTCGGCCCTGGACCGGCTAGTGCGGCAGGAGAAGGCGGCCGGGGTGCGAGCCTTGCTCCGTAAGGCGGACTCCGACCCGTACCGCGACGCGGTGCGGGATGCCGTCCTCGCCGACGACAGGGCGAAGTTCGCGGACCTGGCGGGGCGGGCGAACGCCCTGGATCAGCCGCCGGGGTTCGTCGCCTTCCTGGGCGAGAGCGGTCCAATCCCAGTGGATAGGAGGCGGCAACTGCTACAGGCGGCCGTGGTCCGGCGGCCGGGGGACCTGGGCTTGTTGATGGCGCTGGGAGGGACCTATCCGATCAACCAGAACGAGGGGGCAGACGACCGATTGCGCTGGTATCAGGCGGCCGTCGCCTCCGCCCCGGCCAACGCCGCTGCACACATCAACCTCGGCAGTGCGCTAATCGACAAGGGCCGCACGGACGAGGCCATCGCATGCTTCGACAAGGCCATCGAGATCGATCCGAGGTACGCCCCGGCCCACAGCAACCTCGGCAAGGCGCTGCACGACAAGGGCCGGACGGACGAGGCCATCGCCCGCTACAACAAGGCCATCGAGATCGATCCGAGGTTCGCCATGGCCCACTACAACCTCGGCAAGGCGCTGCACGACAAGGGCCGGACGGACGAGGCCATCGCCCGCTACAACAGGGCCATCGAGATCAATCCGAGATATGCCATGGCTCACAGCAACCTCGGCAAGGCGCTGCACGACATGGGCCGGATGGACGAGGCCATCGCATGCTTCGACAAGGCCATCGAGATCGATCCGAAGTACGCCATGGCCCACAGCAACCTCGGCGTTGCGCTGGCGGCCAAGGGCCGGATGGACGAGGCCATCGCATGCTTCGACAAGGCCATCGAGATCGATCCGAAGTACGCCCCGGCCCACTACAACCTCGGCAATGCGCTGGAGGCCAAGGGCCGGATGGACGAGGCCATCGCCCGCTACAATAAGGCCATCGAGATCGATGCGAGGTACGCCATGGCCCACAGCAACCTCGGCAAGGCGCTGCACGACATGGGCCGGATGGACGAGGCCATCGCATGCTTCGACAAGGCCATCGAGATCGATCCGAGATTAGTCGAGGCCCACAACAACCTCGGCAGTGCGCTGGCGGCCAAGGGCCGGATGGACGAGGCCATCGCATGCTACAACAAGGCCATCGAGATCGATCCGAAGCACCCCCACGCACCCTGCAATCTCCGGCGGGCGCAGCGGCTGGCCGTGGCCCGGGACAGGCTCGCCGCGTACCGGGACGGCGGCTACTCGCCGAGCAGCACCGTGGAGCGCCTCGACCTGGTCGAGTGGTGTGAGATCAAGGGGCTGAATCGCACCGCGGCCGGCCTCTACGCCGCCGCCTTCGCCGCCGACCCCAAGCTGGTCGACGACCTGAACGCCTACCACCGCTACAATGCTGCCTGCTTCGCCGCGCTGGCCGTCGCATGCCGGGGCGAGGACGCCGCCGGGATCGACGACGCCGAGCGGACCCGCCTGCGGCGCCAGGCCCTCGACTGGCTCCGCGCCGACCTGGCCGGGCAAGCCCGGCGGCTCGACTCCGCCGACCGGGCCGCGGCGCAGCAAGCGCTCCTCCACTGGCAGGAGGACACCGATCTCGCCTCCCTCCGCGACGCCGAGGCGCTGGCCAAGCTCCCCGAGGCCGAGCGGGCGGATTGGCAGGCACTCTGGGCGGAGGTCGAGTCCCTTCTCAAGCGAGCCCAGGAGCGCAAACCCTGAGGGTCCGGACCTCGTTGAGGTTCCGTAATATGAGGTCTACAACGCATCCGGCACGCCATGTCGATAAGACGAGAGAATCGCCGGGAGCGTAACAAGGAGGCTCATGAGTCCGGAATGGTGCAGGGACGTGCGCCGGAGGTCTCCGGGTGGCATGCTTACGAGCAGGCTATCCAGGCCGGGACGCGAGCCTACAGCGATTATCGTTCGGATGGCACACGATGCGAGAAGTAGGGCCGGCTATTGCCGGCCTTGATCAAGGACGGCCGGCTATTGCCGGCCCTACATTCGTGTGCGACGCGACCTGGTACCGCTGTAAGTCGTTTGCTGTAAGGGTTTAGCTGAATGACCGGGGTGGGGCTCGAACCCACGACCAACGGATTAACTTACCGCATCGGCTCTCGCCGACCTCCCGCGAAATCTTTCGATCTCGCGGGCGTTGCAGGTCTGGACTCTCCCATCGCCGTCGCAGGCGTGCCGCGTCGAGTCTCTGGGGCTGGGGCCGACGATCCGCCGGTCCCTTGCCTGCTGATTGCCCAATCCCTCGCCTTTTCCAGACCTTCACGCTTGCCGTTGCCGGCTGTCGTTGTGGTGGCGAGGGCTCTCAGGGTGTCCCAGCAAACTGCGGCATCCACTCTCGCGGTTCGATTTCTTCCCGCGAGAGGCTCCTATTGATTGAAGTCCGTTGCTCTACCGACTGAGCTACCCGGTCCTGACACGAATAAGATAAGCAATCAAGCGGCCGGCGTCTAGGGTGTGGCTCGGGCCGAGCGAGTCGGGAAAACCCGCGGGGTGTGACCGGGGATCCCTGGGTCCGGGCGGCCTGCGTAGGCGAGCCTAAGGCCCCCGAGCCATGCAGGGCATGAAATGCACCATCCCCTTACCCGCTAAAGACTTGCGGGCGCCACCCGGGCGCGACAAACGGCCGAAAAACCCCCGCGATCCACGCCCGGACGTCCAGATTTCGTCCAGGTATCGGGAAGCCCGCATCTCCCGGCCCGGTCACGACTTGGGGGATTTGCGCGCAACACTTCGCCCCGAAAACAGGTCAAAAACGCGCGAGAAACCGTCTCACCCCGACTGCGCCCCTGGACAAGACACCCGAAAAGCCCGACTTCGCCCACGAATCCCCGGCATTTCCCGAGTGTCGCACTCTGTAGCGTATTCGTCTCATCGACAAGATTCAAATCGTCGATCATTGACCCAATCCCTTCGCCGACAACGGGTTGTAAATCATGAAAATCCAGGCGAAGCCGAATGGGTCGGCCATGTTTCGGCCCGAATCCGCCCCCTCGCGCTTCACCCGATCGCGACCCCGCGGCCGGCCATTTTCCCCCGATCCCGGGAATGGGTGATAAGCCCGGACCCCGGCATCGATGGTGTGGTTGTGAGACTGGAACAAAGGCTTATCATCGCGACGCCCGGCGAGGAAATCATGCGAAAATCCACCCGAAATCCCACACCCCGGACGAACCCGCCCCGCGCCGGGAGCGGTCGGGGATCGAAAGGAGGTCGTTCAGGCGCGGGAGACACATTTGCCGCGAGTTCGCCGCGACCCGATCGCCGACCCTGCCCGGCCGGGCGCACGGATCGGCGGTTACGCCCAAACCCGCGTGCCGGCGATCCTCGGGGCTTCCCCCGGGGTTTCCTTTGTGCGAACCTCATCGCATCGTCGCGAGGTTTGCCGCCCTCCCTCCAGCCGAGGCCCAGCCATGCTCCAGCTTGGAATTGTCACGTACAATATCGCCAAGGATTGGGACCTGGATACGATCCTCAAGCGGCTGGCGGCGCTCAAGTACGCGGGCGTGGAGCTTCGCACGACGCATGCGCATGGCGTGGAGGTCGGGCTCTCGGCCGAGAAGCGCCGCGAGGTCCGCAAGAAGTTCGAGGATTCGCCCGTCGAGCTGGCCGGACTGGGCAGCACCTTCGAATATCAGTCGGCCAACCCCGCCGAGGTCCGCAAGAACATCGACGGGACCAAGGAATACGTCCGCCTGGCGCATGACGTCGGGCTCGCCCGGCGTGAAGGTGCGTCCCAACGGGGTGCCCAAGGGGGACGCTCCCGACGAGGCGTTCAAGCGCATCGGCCAGGCGTTGCACGAGGTGGGCGAGGATGCCGCCGGGTTCGGGATCGAGATCCGCGTGGAGGTCCACGGCGGGGTCACGCAGCTTGTGCCCAACTGCGCGAAGATCCTGCAATACGCCGATCATCCCAACGTGTTCGCGTGCTGGAATTCCAACCCGACGGACGTCGTCAACGGGTCGATCAAGGAGAACTTCGCGCTCCTCGCGGGCAAGATCCGCGAGGTCCACCTCCGCGACCTGACCGACGAGGCGTATCCGTGGAAAGACCTGTTCGCGCTGCTGGCGGCGTCGGGATACGAGGGGTACACGCTGGCGGAGATCGCCGAGAGCAAGGACCCGGAGCGTGTGTTGCAGTATTTCCGGTCGTTGTGGAGGGCCGATCAGCCGAACTAGCCGGTCAGATGGGGTCGAGCGCGACGGGGACTTCGGCCTCGGGGTCGACGATCCGCAGGGCGCGCTTGCCGGCGAGGACGTCGAGCAGGGTCTGGCCGCAGATCGTGCCTCGCCACCCGCTGACGAGCCACGGGGCATGCTCGGCGGGCCTGCCCGCGGAGTGCCAGCGGATGAGGTCCTTCAAGTCGGCCGCGGCGCCGATCAGGCTGGCCGCAACCTTGCTCTGGGCGGCGCACTGGTTGAGCGTGGCCGTCAACAGGCTGACGACCATCGACAATCCCGGCCCTTCGTCGTGGCGCTCGGCGGGCTCGGGCAGGTCCTCGGCGCGACTTCGCGTGCCTGCGCGACCAACTGGAGGATCTCGCCGGACCGGGCCAGGAGGTGCGGACGGTTGAAGTCGCGGAGGGCCTCCAGGTCGCGCTTCGTGGCCGGCTGCCGCTTGGCGATCGCCACGAGCAGGTCGTCTCGCAGGACGTGGCGGAGCGGACGGTTCGCGCGGCGGGCGTCCTCCCGACGCCATTCCGCGAGCCGACGCGCCGCCTCCAGCCCTCGGCGATTGAGCTGATGCAGGCCGGGCAGGCGACGCCAGCGGTCCTCGTCGTCACGCGAGCGGATGGTCTCGATCAGCCCGCGATATTCCGACTCGGCCCAGTCGCGCCGGCCGAGCTGATCGAGCTCCGCGTCGATCTTGTCGGCCGCGTCGAGCAAGAAGCGGCCACGTCGTCCAGGGCGTAGCGGAGCTGGGCCTCGGTGAGCGGTCGGCGTCGCCAATCGGTGCGAGTCTCGCCGCCCGGCAGGCTCACGCCGAGGATTCCGTGGATCAAATTGCCCAGCGAGAGCGGATATCCGAAGCCGATCAAGGCGGCGGCCACCTGCACGTCCACCACGCGAGCGGGCAGGCGTCCGGACTGGAAGCGGCCGATGCGCAAGTCCTCGCCGGCGGCGTGCATGACGACCTCGATTTCCGGGTCGTTCACCACGTCCCAGAACCCGGAGAGGTCCTTGACGGCAAGCGGGTCGACCACGGCCAGGCGGTCGCGGGTCGCCACCTGGATCAGGCACAGGATGGGCTCGAAGGTGTCCTCGGACACGAACTCGGTGTCGAAGGCGAATCGGCCCGCCGCGCGGAGGTGCCCGACCAGTTCATCCATCGCCGGTTGCGAGGCGATCAAGGGTTCCGCGAGGAAATCCGCCATTGATTCATTATCACGTCACGCACGTCGCGCCGCAACCCCATCGGGCGGAGGGGATTCAGGAGGGCTTGAATCGATTTCGCCTTGATCTTGCACCCATTCTCACGCTCGACTCTTCCAGGTTGACGGATCACGCCTGGCGTGCAGGACCGCGATTACCTCCGCCCTCTCGGGTCGGACCCGGAAGTCGATGTTGTAGGGGAATTTCTTGACCCTGATCCGCCGCACGTCGCGATGAACGAGGGCATAAAGCTCGGGAGCCTTCCCGATCCGCTCCAATGCCTCGTTGACATGAGCCGTGAACTTTGGGCCTAGATTGCCTTGCGCCTCATACCAGTCGGACGCCGCGTCAAAATCCGCTTCGGCTTGCGGAGTCAGGACGACTGGGAGATTCACCGTTCGAACCGTTCGATGCCCGGGCTTTCACCACTTCCCAGGGGACGACGGCATCGGGGTTTGCGTCCAGGGCTGCGAGCCGACGATCGAGGAGGTCCGTCAGTTCGGCGGTCGTCTCGGTGCGCCAATCCGTCCTCGGAAAGGCGATCCCAAACCTCTTCGATGAGGCGTAGGCGATCCCCCGCCGGCCAGGACTGGACCTCTAGAAGTACAGATTTAAGGTCCATGCGATGCTCGCCGAGACGATCGTCGGGAAATGTCGACCATAACATCTGACCAGCATACCCCACCGGACCCGCCATGCCAAGGAGACCCGACCCGTCCCACTCGTCGGAAGCTACCCGCGATTGAACGCCGTCGAGAGGAACGCATTCACCGTATTCAGGAGATTCATCCCGTTGACCTGGAGCCCGAACCCGTGGCCGACCCCGCGGATCAGGATCAGGCGGTTGGGCACGCCCGCGGCGGTCAGGTCGGCGGCGAATTCGCTGGATTGGGTGGGCGTGACCACGTCGTCGGCAGTGCCTTGCACGATCAGCGTGGCAGGGTCGTGCGAGTTGACGTAGGTGACGGGCGATGCGGCCGTGTAACGGTCGGGATTGGCGTCGGGCGTGGTGCCGAGGAACTGGCGGATCGGCCCGGCCGCGTGCTTGCTGCTGGCGGAGAGGGCGGCCAGGTCGGTCGGCCCGTAGAAGTCCACGACCGCATCGACCTGCGCCGAGATCGGGTCGCGGGCCGGCTCGGTGGGCGGGCCGTCGGCGGGGACGTCTCCCGGCGGATAGGTGCCGAGCAGCGCGGCGAGATGGCCGCCCGCCGAATTGCCCATGGCGGCGATCCGGTTCGGGTCCGCGCCAGCGTGGTCGCGTTCTCGCGGACCCATCGCACCACGTCCTGCACGGCGTCGAAATTCGCCGGCCAGGAGGGCGTCTTCGGCGTGGAGAGCGGATAATTCGGCACGACCACCACGTAGCCGAGCTGCGCGAACGGCGCGACCGTGGGCTCGTACTCTTCCTTGGAAAATCGCCGCCAGCCGCCTCCGTGGATCGCGACGATCACGGGGCGTCCGCCCGCCGGGACGGGCCCGGCCGGCTCGATCACGTCCAGGCGATCGCTCGCGTCGTCCGAGCGGCCGTAGGCTACATCTCGCAGGACGGTTTCGCCCGCGGACATGGCGGTCACGACGGCTTCCGTCGCCGCCTCCTGCTGGCCCTGGATGCTCACTTGCGCGGCGCTGAGGAGGGTGCGAGCCTCCAGGGGCTGCCGGGCCGGACACAGCGACGGCCGGAATTGGGACCGGCTGGAACGCGACATCACGAATTTTCCAGTGCCGAGAGGGGCAAGAGACGAGTCGGCGAACTATGGGCTCGCGACCTGAGTTCGTCAAGTTGAGATGGGCCGGAAACGCTTGCCCATGATGTCGATCGCGACCATGTCAGCGATTTTCCCGATGATCCGGCTGGATTTCCGCCCCCTTGACCGAGTACAGGACGTAGCCGGCCCAGTGGACGGGGTCGCGAAAATCGGGAGCGCGGGCCACCGTCAGGCGGGCGATCTCCAGGGCCTCTTGCGCCGACCGGCCCGCACCCACGTTCTTGTAGAATTCGACGAAGAATCGCGAAGCCGACGCCGTCGGCGGTTCCCACAGGGTCATCAACACGCTTTCGGCCCCCGAGGCCATCGCGGCGCGGGCCAGATCGCGAAGCCCTCGCGGATGGGTGCCCTCGCGATCGTGGAGGGCGAGGGTCAAGACCCGGGCGCGGAGCGGGATCGTCGCGAGGTCGGTGGCCGAGAGCCGCCCATCCTCGCGAGGCGAGGCGCCGCCGGCTCGCAATCGCAAATCCACCTCGCCGAGCGGGGCGCGTCGCGGGTCGGTCGTCGCCGTGGTGGAGAGGTGCAGCACGCGATAGGGTGACATTGGGCCGGAGAGCAGGCGATCGGGCCGCGCCGCGTCTCCCTGGGCGAGCTCGGGCTTGAATCCGCCCGCTTTCATCGCCGCCGTCAGGCCCGATGGCTCGGCGCCGGTAGAAAGCACCAGTGAACGGCGCGACGAATCGGGCTCGATCCGTCGCTCGTCACGGCCCGCGATCACGAAGGCGACCGAGGGGGAGTAGGTGACCGCGAACCGCTGGACCAATCGCTTGTCGCGGCCGAGGACCTCCACCGGGAACCCGGCGAGCGCCTCGCCCGGGACGAAGATCAGCCGATTCACGCCCGCGAGCTGGGTCTCCAGGGGCGCGATCAGGGCGTCGTATAAGAGGAGCTCCCATGGCGGGTCTTGCGACCGTTTCAGCGGGGGCGGCTTCGCGTCGGGCTCGGACGGGAGGGTGAGCGGGATTTCGTCGATCTCGGCCGAGATCGGGGCGAGCGGACGCCCGCCCTGGCCCAGGCTCGACCTCCACGCCTTGATCCCTCGGGCCAGGTCGGTCCGCGAGATCGGCAGGCCCACGACTTCGGGCTCGCGATCGCCCCGGAGCAGGAACGCGACGAGACCTTCGGGGCCGACCGCCGCAACCAGGATCACGGCCTCGACATCGGCCAGCCTGGCGGCCTTCGCGTTGAATCCGGCCATCGGGTCGCCCACGTTGAACCCGCGATGCAGGCCCGAGAGCGAGGACTCGATGCGGGCGATTTCGGCAAGCGCCACGTCGTAACCGGGCCCGGTGCCGGCGTCGAGCTTTTCCAGGCTCGATCGCGCGGTTCGAAGCTTCTCGACCGCCGCGAAATCGGCCGAAGGGAGCCCCAGGGCCGCGCCCCTTGACGCCTTTCCGTTCGACGAAAACGACCATCGCGCCATCTCGGCAGCCTCGATGGCCGAGAGCGCCGCGCCGGGCCGGCCGAGCGCGATCAGGCATCGCGCGAGCCCGCGGTGCGATCGATCTAGCAGGGTGCGGGAAGTTGCCGGGCCCGGGCCAAGCGATCGGGCGGGAGCGAGCGGAGGTGACGAGCAATCGTGGCCAGCAACGAGGCCGCGTCGGCCTTGCGATCGATGCGTTCCAGGAGTTCGGCCCGCTCCAGGTCGGCCTCCGTCGCGAGGTCGTCCAGGCCGTCGCGGCGCTGGATGTCGGCGGCGGCGGCGAGGTCGGTCATTCGGGATTCTTGCGAGCCGAGCCCGAGGGCCACGCGCAGGGGTGGTCGCGCGGGTCGTCTTCCGAGGGCGGCGCGGGCAGGGCCACTTTCAGGCCGGCCTTGCGGGCGAACGCGACCCGTCGCAAGGTCCATTCTGCGTCGTTGGGCCGATCGGCGCTCGAGCGCGATCGCGGCGTCTCGCCAGCGCCCGAGCGCGGCGAATGCGTAGGCTCGGTCGAGCGCGGCCTCGCGAGCGAGGTCGGAGCGGTCACCGACGCCGAGGCGATCGACCACGCGGAGGTCGGCCGCCGCCGCGCCGAGCCAGTCGCCCCGGGCCGCCGCGAGCGCCGCCGCGATCCGGTCCAGTTCCGCGACCTGGCCGAGCATGGGGTCGAGTCGCGCGGCTTCCAGCACGGGACGGAACGCGAGGGTTGCGGCCCGCACCTCGCCCAGGTCGAGCAAGATCCACGCCCTTGCCGCCTCGCACAGGCGAGCCTGGCGGGGCAGGGGGGGATCGCATTTCAGGTAGAGCGATTCGGCGCGACGCATCCACGCGATCGCGGCTTCCAGCGCGTTGCGGTCGCGGGCGCCGCCCGCTTCACCGAAGGGCCTCGCCAGGTTCCAACCGGTCCAGAAGCAGAGGTCGGCCTCGCGATCGACCGGGCCATCGCGGGCGAATCCGGCCCGGGCCGCTTCCAGGAGGCGATTGGTCTCGATCGAGGTCCCGGTCGTGGCCTGATCGACGCTCGCCGCCATGGCGAAAAGCTCGTAGCTTGCCGTCCGCGACAGGGCCGGATCGTTCTCCAGGTCGCGCAGGACCCCGGCCAGCCCCTCGGGCTCGCCTCGATCGAATCTCGCCCTCACTGCGGCAATCTTCTTGCGCAACTCGGCGGGCAGTTTCGCCTCGGACGACGCTACCTCTCGGGCGTCCCAGGCGCTCGTGAGGGCGGAAGGCCATGTCCGGAGAGTCGTCCAGCGGCATCGGCTCGGCGCGTTGCTCCAGCGTGTCGATGTCGACGATTTCCACGCGCCCCGAGTCGTCGCCCAGGGCAAGCCGATGCCCCGTGCGGTCGGAGGGATCGGCCGCGACGACGGTCGACCCGCCGGGGCGGCGGAAGACCCGCGCATGGGCCGGGCGGATCGGGCCTCGCTCGGGCACCGGCACCGTCCAGGCCCCGCCCTCGCCGCCCACGAGGAGCGTCGCCCCCGCCCTCGGCAACGCCACCGAGCCAGCCACGCCCGGAAGGCGGAAAATCCGCGACTCCTTGCCGCCGTCCACGCGTTCGACTATCGCCGCCGGGCCGTCCACCAGCCTCGCCATCCACGGTCCGCCGATCGCCGCGGCGCGGGCCGGGACGGGCGACACGAGCGGCCCTTGCCAGTCGCCGCGGAGCCGCCAGGCGTGGCCGTCCTCGCGAATCGACAGGACTTCTCGCCGACCGGGCACGACCACGAGCGACGTGACGGGCGAGGCGGATGCCGCGGGCGAGGTCTCGGACGATGGCTTCTCGATCCGGTCGTCGGCACGCAGGCGATGGCGCTGGACGCGGCCGTCGGAAAGGCCGGCGAGGATCGCGGGGTCGCCTTCCTCCTCGGTGTCGACGGCGAGCGCGGTGACCATCCCGCAAGCCCGGCGATAGACCGACACGGCGGGGCTTTTCGAGACGTCCCAGAGTTCCATGCCCGACCCGTCCCCCACGACGACCCGGTCGGCTCCCACGAATGCCATCGAAAGGGCGAGGCGATCGGGCTCGACCGGACCCTGAGAGATGGCGTTCGGGCCCTTCTCGGGCCAATAGACCGCGAAACGGCCGTCGGACCAGACGATTCCCAGCCGCCTCGGAGCGAGCGAGCCGCCCCACGCGATTCGCGACACGGCGGCCCGCGAGTGGTCGGCGAAAGGCCGGGTGCAGACGACGGTCGTCGCCACCGCCCGCGAGGTCTTCGGGTCGGCCCTGTGCCCCGTCTGGTTGTCGCATCCGACGAGTGCAACAAGAATCAAGAACAGGCGGCCTCCATGCCGCCGGGCGTTCATGCCAGCGAGCCCAGGAAGCGGAGGATGGCCGCGTTGACGGCCGCGGGCTGCTCGACGGGCGGCAGGTGCCCCGAGTCGGGGATGACCACCAGCTCGGCGCTGGGAAGTGCCTCGGCCATCTTCCTCGATTCCTCGGGCGGGATCATGATGTCATCGCTGCTCGTGATTACGAGCGTGGGGATGTTGATCCGGGGCAAGTCGGCGGTGCGGTCGGGCCGGCTGGCCATGCCTCGCAGGGCGCCCGCCACGCCGTTGGCCGTGCTGTGCTCCATCATCTGCTTGACGAGCCCGAGGAGCTCGGGACGTCGCTTGAGGGTGGCGTCGGACATCATCCGCGGCATCATCGTCGAGACCACCGCGTCCACGCTCCCCGACGACTCGACGGCCCTGGCCAGCTCGTCGCGAACCTCGGCGATCTCGGGCGGATCGGCCGCGCTGCGGGTGTTCATGAGCATGAGCCCTCGCAACCGCTTCGCGTGCCTCACGGCCATCGAGAGCGCGATGTAGCCGCCCATCGAGAGGCCGCCGACGACGACCGGCTCGGAGATCTTGAGCGCATCGAGCAATTCGACCACGTCGTCGGCCATGTCGTCGATCGCGTAGATGCCCTCGGGCGCGGCGGTCTTGCCGAACCCGCGGAGGTCGGGCGCGATCACGCGATAGGTCGAGCCGATCGTGGTTCGCTGCGCGTCCCAGATGTGCAAATCGAGGGGGAACCCGTGGATCAAGACGACGACCGGGCCGGGGCCGTCGTCCGCGTAATTCAACAGCATGGCCGCAACGCTCCGCAAAAGATGGGCTGATCCTTGCCAGGCCGGGAATTGTACGATAGGCTCGCGCAAGCGGTCAATCGGCCGTCGCCCCGGCAAGATCCGTCCCATTATTCGGTTTGCGACTCTCGTGCCGACCCCACGCACCGGCTAAGATGGGGTACGGCTCGTCCGATCCTTCTCCCCCCTGACGAAAGAGTACGCCGATGGGAAACCTCGTCTTCGTCCTCTTGCTCTTCTCGTCCGCGCCCGACGATCCCCCGGCCGTCGCTCGCCCGACCCCCGCCGAGCGATTCCAGGCCATCCGCCGCGAGCACGAAGCCCTCTTCCGCGACCATCTGGACGCCACGCGCAAGGCCAAGAACGCCGACGAGCGCGCCGCCAGGGCCGACCTGTATCAATCGCGCCTCTCCAATCTCGCCGAGCGCGCCCTGCAACTCGCCCGCACCAATCCCAAGGACCCCGCGGCCGTCGACGCGCTGGGCTGGGTCGTGCGGACCCAGAAGGTTGGCCGGGGGCTGGGACGGGCGCTCGACATGCTCGCGCGCGATCACCTAGACAGCCCGAAGCTGACCGAGGCGTGCCGGGACGCCGCCCACACGCCGCCCAATGCCTTCGGCCCCGCCGAGGGACTGCTCCGCGCCGCCCTGGAAAAGAGCCCCCACCGCGAGGTCCGCGGGGTCGCCACCTTCAACCTGGCCGATCACCTCCGCGAACGCGCCGAGATGGCCCTCCGCATGGAGGAGGAGCCCGAGGAGGTCGAGCACATCCGCACCACGTTCAACTTCACGCACGAGTCCTTCGCCGCATTCCGCGCCAGGTCGCACGCCGAGCTGATCAAGGAGGCCGAGGCGTTGTACGAGACGACCGTGTCCACCTTCGCGGACATCCCGTCGCGGGTCAGGGGCGTGACCATCGGCAAGCTGGCCGAGGCCCGCCTGTTCCAGATCCGCAACCTGTCGGTCGGCTGCACCGTGCCCCAGATCGCCGCCAAGGATCATGAGGGGAACGAGCTGAAGTTGAGCGATCAGCGCGGCAAGGTGGTCGTGCTCATCTTCTCTGGGACGTGGTCGGCGCCGTCGCGGAAGATCTACCCGCATCAGCGCGCCATGGTCGAGCGCCTCAAGTCGAAGCCGTTCGTCATGCTCGGGTTCAACGCCGACCGCAGCCCCGAGGCCCTCCAGAAGTCGATGGACCTGGGCGACGTCACCTGGCGATGCTGGCGAGAGGACGGCCCGTTCAGCCCCACGCTCCTCCGATGGGGGATCGACCGCTACCCCACGATTTTCGTGATCGACGCCCAGGGGAAGATCCGCCATCGCGACCCGCACGAAGACCAGTTGGATAAGCTCGTCGACGACCTCCTGAAGGAGACGGAGGCGGCCAAATAACCGCAGGGTGGGTCGAGCGATGGCGAGGCCCACCTTCTTCCCGGATAGAGGAAAACGTGGGCCACGCCAGGGCCCGACCCACCCTCCAAGAGTGTCAACCCACCCTCCCACGGAACCCTCCTCCATGCCCCGCTTGTTGCTCGCCTTGATCGCCCTCACCGCCAACGCCGACACCCCCGACCCCCGCCTCGCCGGCTATCGGGTCGCGCCCGGCTTCCAGGTCGCCATAGCCGCCACCGAGCCCATGGTCATCAACCCGGTCACGATGACCTGGGCGCCCGACGGCCGCCTGTTCGTGATCGAGTGGAAGGAGGGCCGCCAGCCCAACGACCACATCAAGGCGCTCTCCGACACCGACGGCGACGGCGTGTTCGACAAGGCCGAAATGTACATGGAAGGGCTCGATTTGCCCGCCGGGATCTGCTTCTGGGACGGCTGGACCTACGTCACGCTCGACCACGACGTGGTGAGGTTTCACGACCCGGATCTGGACGGCAAGTTCGACAAGAAGGAAGTGATCGCCACCGGGTTCGGCAACGATAATTCCCATCACAGGGTAAGCGGCCTGGTGATCGGCCCCGACGGCTGGCTCTACATGACGACCGGCGACAGCGATTGCCGCGCCAAGGGCTCCGACGGCAGCACGGGGACCATCCTCCGATCGGGCGGAGTCCTGCGCTGCAAGCCCGACGGCTCGAAGCTGGAAGTGGTGGCGTTCGGGATGCGGAACCCGTGGGGGAACGTCGCGTTTGACGACGAGTTCCGCATCTTCCACACCGATAATGACAATGAGGGCGCCCCCGGTTTCACGGGCTGCCGATTGCTGCACGTGGTCGAAGGCGGCGACTACGGCTGGCGTCTACGAGAAGGCGCCCGCTGCTGCGAGCCCGACTACTTGCGGGCTACCTGGAACGGAGGAAGGCCCGGCCGGCTCGGCTGGATCGCCGAGACCGGCCGGGGTGCCCCTGCGGGCCTTTGCGTGCTGAACTCAGGTGCGTTCCCACCGAGTACTCGAAATCTCCTCATCTATCCCGACGTGTTCCGAAAACTCGTCAGGGCCTACAAGCTCAAGCCCAAGGGGGCCACGTTCGAGGTTGAGAAGGAATTCGAGCTACTAGCCAGCGACGAAGGTTTGTTCCGTCCCACCGACGCCGAGATTGGTCCGGATGGGGCTTTGTATATCCTGGATTGGCGGACGGATTCGGGAGGTGCGGGGAAGCTCTCGGGCAACGGGACGACCGGGCGGATTTATCGGATGACTTGGGGCGGGACGGCCGAGGAGCCGGCGCGGAAAACGTTTGTGGCCGATCGGCTGGTGAAACTGCCGAAGGCGAGCGACGAGGAACTCATCAATGACATGCGTGCGGACGATCACGGGTTGCAGCTTGCCGCATCGCAGGAGTTGCTCACGCGGATTGACAAGGATTTCCAGGAATACGAGAAGTCGAAAAAGGTAAGGGGGCAGTCGAGTCCGCTTCTTCTATCCCTAAACCGCAAGCGCGGGGCGTTTCTGACAATTGCGGGCATCATGAGCCCAGGGCCGGAGAAGGGTCGCGAAGATTTACCTAACGGATCACGTTCGTTGGCGTGGGCGGCGGGCGATCGGTTGAATTCGGAGATCTATACGGATCTTCTCATCCGAGGTTATGAATCGGATAAGGGATCGACGGTGCGGCGGCTCGCCCTCGATCTCCTACGGCGTTCGAACAGCATTCCGCCCGAACGTCTTACGCCTTTGGCAGGGATGTTACTCGAAACCCAACCGGGCGAGAATCCCGAGGTGCTCCGCGCTTTCGCAATGGCCATTGTCCGAGTCGCGGGTTCCAGACGATCAGGCGTTGGAGAGGAGACCGACGCCCTTCGAGTCCGGGAGAGCATCGATAAGGGCTTGAAGGAGAGGGAGGATCTGGCCCGAAAATATGGTCTGAAAAAAGGGGAAGGGCCTGCGGATCTTCGCAGGCGTGACCGTCAAAGGGCTGATGAATTTATGAAGGAACTTCGGGCGATCAATGCACGGAATCGGATCCCCATTTCTGAAGACTTGATCGCAAACATACTTCTAGAATTGGCCCGCAATGCCTCGGCTGATGATGCCTTCCTCCGAGACGGCATCACTCGCGGCATCGATCGCCTCGGCCAAGCCGGTATCGACACCCTGAAAAAAGCGATCGCCTCCCCCGACCCCAAACGCGAGGCCGTCGCCGTGTTCGCGCTCCAGGGTTGCCGCAGCCCGGAGGCCATGAACGCGATCTTGGACCTGATCGACCCACCCGCGAAATCCGCCTCGCTGCCCGCCGGGAGCGATTCCGAATTTTTCCGCACCCTCCGCGAATTCGGCCCCGCCGTGCCACCGGCTCGCGTTGTGAATTTCCTGAAAACGCACGTCGAAACCGAGCCCGACGCCTGCGTTTGGGCCATTCGCGTCCTGGCCGCCATGCCCGCGAAGGCGGCTTCCGAGATCGAGCCCGTCTTGCCCTCGCTGATCCGCAGCAAGAACGGCGAGATCCGCATGGCCGCCTTGAACCTGGCCGCCGGGTCGCGGTCGGATGCGGCGAAATTGGCCTTGCTTGAACTCGTCAAGGACCCCGAGCATCCTTCGGGCGAACGCAAGCTTGCGCTCACCGCATTGCGAGGCTATGAAGACAAGTCGCTCGCGCCGACGCTTGAGAAACTCTATGGGACCAGCAAGGACGCGGCGTTCTCCAGCGAGTTAATCCGCGTGCTCGCGTCGATGGATTTCGCCTCGGCCGCCCATTTCGCGGAATCGGCCCTCGATTCGCCCGATTCCACCCTGCGGAGCGAGGCCATCGCCCTGCTGGGCCAGAAGCCCGACACGGCGTTGATCGTGGCCAATCGATACAACGCGGGCAAGCTCCCGCCGCAAGATTTGGCCCGCGTGATCGAGGCCGTCCGCAACCATTCCACGCCCGAACTTCAAGCCGCCATGCAATTGATCTTGAAGAACAAATTGCTTGCGGCGCCGACCGGGAATGAGGCAAAGCGTCTGCGAGAATTCGTGGCGAAGAACGGCAAGCCTGAGCGTGGCAAGGCGATTTATCTCGACGCGAAGAAGGGGAATTGCGTCTCGTGCCACCGCATGGAAGGATCGGGCGGCGCGGTCGGCCCGGACCTGACTCGCGTGTGGCAAACCGTGTCCTTCGACAAGCGCGTGGAGTCGATCCTGGAACCGTCGAAGGAGATCAAGGAGGGCTACAACACGGTGAAGGTCTCGACCAAGGACGGCCGCGTGAGCGTGGGCTTGCTCGTCTCCAGCAACGCCGACGCCGTGGTGTTGCGAGACGCCCAGGCCAGGGAGATCCGCATCCCGGCGGCCGAAATTGAGGAGAAGGCCAATGACCCGGTAAGCCTGATGCCCGCCGGCGTGGTGGGCCATCTCTCGTTCGCCGAATTGGCCGATTTGCTGGCGTTTCTGGGGGATCAGAAGGCGCAAGAGAGCTTGAAGAAATGATGGCAACGTGGGATCGAATGCGGAATATCACCACGGAGGCACGAAGTTCCCACAAAGGGCACACAGAGGAAAATTCCCCCTTTGTGCATCCTCTTTGGGAACTTCGTGCCTCCGTGGTGATATTCCGCGTTTTCGCCCCGCAACCATTCCGTTGATTCGGGGCCAATTTCCATGAATTCTGCGATGTCCTTGATGCTCCTCCTCGGGATGACGGTCGCCGACGACTTCGACCGCCTCGAAGGCGCGCCGCTGTCGGCGATCGCGAAATCCGCCGATGCCCAGCCCCGCGAATTCCTCACCGTCGCCGACCTTGGCACCCTGCCGAACGTGCTCGCCGGCACTCGCACGGCCGTGGTGATCGTCAAGACCGATGAGGCGAATCCTGCGCGATTGCTCATCACGCCGGCGTTGCGAAATCCCCCCGGAAACAAGGGCGAGCCGGTGCCGATCCTGGTGGTCGAACGCTTCGACACCTTCGAGGCCGGACCCGCCACCCGGAAGCTTGCCAAGGGGCGGGACATGATCCTCTTCGACGGCTTCCGCCTGGACCTGGACAGCGGGCAAATCGTGCCCGAGGGGCAGGGGGGCGATCTTCAGTTCCTCGCCACCGGAGACGCCGGCCCCAGGCTCGTCCCAATCGGCCCGGCCCGCATGTTCACGCTGAAGAAGTCGCCCTTGCCCCCGGCTTCGGCCTCTATCGGGCCGTCGTCGGGTCGCAACGTCTTGCCCGGCGATTTTGCGGGGAAATATCGGCTTTTTGCGAATGGCCAGACGTCGGGAATCCTGGACTTGAGCGTCAACGAAGATGCCGAGATCCTCGGCCGGATGCGGTCGGACCAGACCGGCGGGTCGTACAAGGTGACGGGGAAAATCGCCCCCGACGCCACCAATCATGTGCGGTTCAGCATCGAATTGCCCCGCGCCCGCCAGGAATTCGACGGGTATCTGTTCCTCGAAGGCAAGGGGGCGATCGCCGGGGTCTACACGCTGCTCGATCGCCCCTATGGCTTCTTCGCCATCCGCGAAGGCGGCAGCGTGGCGCCCGAGGGCGAGGAGGTGGCGCGAAGCAGGTGGATGCGCCCGCGAAGAAACTGGTCGTGGAGATCGGTCCGGGCGATGCGATGAGGATCGACGGAAAAGGCGTCGACGACGCGGGGATTTCGGACGCGATGAAGGCGATGTTGACGCAAGATCCGGGCGCAACCGCGATGATCCGGCCGGCCGCCGATACGCCATTTCATCGCCTCTCGAAATTGATGAACCTCCTGCGAGAAGCCGGGGCGAATTCGATTCGCGTGGACGAATTCCCGCCCGCGTCGAAGTGATCGCGAGCGACACTCCCTTGTCTCGCATCGGTCCAGTCTTGTAAGATCCTCGCTTGTCGCGATCGTCTTCCCATAAGAAGCTCCCACACGTGACCTGTGCCATCCCGGTTGCCCGCCCGACCCGGACAATCCGCCTCGTGGCGGCCGCGGTCGCGATCGGGCTTGGATTGGCCTGGACCGGGCCCGTTTCGGCCTCGTCGAAGTCTCCCGCAAGGCCCGGCCATCATTGCGCCTGCGGGATGGAATGCGCGGGCGGATCGTGCTGCTGCTCTCATGTGCCCGACGATCCGCCTCTTGCCGGGCGGAAAGCCGCGTCGAGCCCGTCGCCGTCCGCGCGATGCTTCGTGCGAGTCCCCTGCGGTGGTGGCGAACTTCCTACGATCCCGGTCGGGACGTCGGTGCCGAAGGCCTTGCTGGGCGATTCGTTCGAAGCCTGGAATGAGTCGCGCGGGTCGCTCGTCCCCGAGGGAACCTCGACGTCGTGGGCAATCCCGCCATCGCCCCGGATGGACGATCCGCCCGATTTCCCCGCTTGACCTCATCGCAGGTCCACGTCCTTAGGCTGGCGCGAGGGAGATGCCCCGCCATGCCCTGCGCCCTCCTTGCGTGAATCCACACCGAGTCCTCGCGGGACCGTTCCGGTCGCACGGGTTGCGATCCGTCGAGCGCCCGCGTCGACGCCATCTTTCCCCCGAAATCGAGGCATCCATGCAACCGATCCGTCGCGCCTTCACCCTGATCGAATTGCTGGTGGTCATCGCCATCATCGGCGTGTTGATCGCGCTGTTGCTCCCCGCCGTGCAAGCCGCCCGCGAGGCCGCCCGCCGCGCCCAGTGTACGAACAACCTGAAGCAGGTCGGCATCGCCCTGCATAACTACCATTCGTCGCTGAATTGCTTCCCGGTCGGCTTCCTGTTCCCGAGCGTCCCCAGCCCGAGCGGGACCAACGCCTCGGGAATCCCCGACCTGCACTGGCGGTGGTCGGTCCTGGCCCAACTGTCCCCGTACATGGAGCAGACGAACGTCTACAACGCGTTGAACTTCAACTGGCCGATCGCTCCCGGGCCGGGGGCCACCGGCGCCTTCGCCGGATACGCCGCCTACAAGCCGTTTCCCGTGAATACCACGGCCATGATCACCAGCGTGAACTTCTTCCTCTGCCCGAGCGACGGCGCCATCGGCCAGGCCACCTTGCCCGACGGCGTGACCGCGTTCGGGCCGACGAACTATCATTTCTGCACCGGCGACGGCCAGCCCGGCAGCGGCAACGTGGGCGACGCCGGCGACCCGACCAACGGCGCCCGGCCGGCCGACGGCGCGTTCATCCTCGGCCCGCCGCAGACCATGGCCACGATCCTCGACGGTTCGAGCGGGACGGTCGCGGCCTCGGAACAACTGATCGGCCCCGCCTCCGGCACGACCACCACCTCGGCCTCGCAGCCGCAGGACGCCCGCCGAGGCGCCGTCTACGTGTCCATGATCCCCCTGCCCGACAACGGCCCGGCCATCGGCTGCAACAACGCGATCGCCGGATGGAGGTTGGACAAGGGGTATGCCTGGTGGGACGGCGACATGAGGAGCGGGCTCTACAACCACTACCTCACGCCCAATTCGAAGATTTACGACTGCTGGCAGTCCAGCCCCCCGCACGACCCGGCGATCAAGGCGGCGCGGAGCAATCACCCCGGCGGCGTGGTCGTCCTGTTCTGCGACGGGCACGTCGGGTTCATCAAGGACTCGGTCAACCTGGCAAGTTGGCGGGCGATCTCGACACGACAGGGTGGCGAAGTTGTCTCGGCCGACGCATACTAAGTTGCCTTTCACCCGGTACAAGATCTCAATCCCAGGGGAGTGTCGGATTCATGACGCGGAAACTGATCATCGCAATGGCGGCGTGCCTGGTGGCCGTGGCCGGACTGGGCGTGCTCGCGCAGATGGCCGACGCCAATCCGCCGACCGCCGAGTCCACCAAGGCCATCATGAAGAAGCTCAACGGCAAGGCACAGACGTCGGTCCAGAACAAGCTCAAGAAGCAGTTCGAAGGCACCAAGCCCGACTGGAAGGAAGTCAAGGCCAGCACCAAGGAGTTCGCCGACCTCACGGCCGAGATGGAGAAGAACGAGCCCAAGAAGGGCGAGCTCGACTCCTGGAAGAAGCTCGCCGGCGCCTATGCATCCGACGCGAAGAGCCTGAACGAGTCCGCCGAGAAGGAAGACCTCGACGGCACCAAGGCCACCTTCAAGAAGCTCTCCGGCTCGTGCAAGGCCTGCCACAGCGTCCACAGGCCCTGATCGGCGCGACGAAGCCTGATCCTTGGGCAAGGTGGCCGGGGCTCTCCCCGCCCGGCCACCTTGCCCCCGCTCGCATCAACCCTTGTATTCCGACCCCCGCAGCGCCTCCAGCAGCTTCTTGGCCGCCTTGATCCCCTCGGGCTCGCTCATCCGGCTCCCTTCGTACTCGATCCCCACCCAGCCGTTGTAGCCGGCGTCGGTCACGATCTTCAGGATGCGGGCGAAGTCGAGCTGGGTCTCCTTGCCGCCGGCGTCGAAGTCGTAGCACTTGGCCGAGACGCCCTTGGCGTACGGCATCATGCGCGCGATGGGCGCGTACACGTTCTTCTTGTCGGGGAAGTTGCCGAAATCGGGCAGGGTGCCGAACCTGGGCTGGTTCACCTTCTTGATCAGGGCGAGCAGGGCATCGGGGTTGCTCGACGGCCCTCCGTGGTTCTCGCAGATGATGTTGATCTTGTTCGCGTCGCCGTATTCGACCAGTGCGCCGCAGCCCTCGGCCGCGCTCTCCACATTGGTCGGGCTGTAATGGCTGCCGGTGTTCACGCGGATCGAGTGGCATCCCAGGGCCACGGCCGCGTCCACCCATTTCTTGTGGCCTTCGACGGCCTTGGTCCGCTTGGCCTTGTCGGGCTCGGAGAGGTCGCCTTCGCCGTCGATCATGATCAGCACGCACGTCACGCCGTGGTCGTCGGCACGCTTCTTGAGGTCCCGCAGGTAGGCCGAATCGTGCGCCTTGTCCTTGAAGAACTGGTTGACGAACTCGACCCCGCTGATGCCGAACTGCTCCTTGGCGATCTTGGGGAAATCGAGGTTGTCGATCTTGTCCCCCTTGCGGCCGAACAGGGCATTGTTCAGCGACCACTCGGCCAGCGAGATCTTGAAGTCGCCGATCTTGCCGGGCGAGGGACGGCCCGGCTCGTCGACGTCGCGACCGAAGCTCGGTCGCAGGCCAAGGCCCATCGCAGCGGCCCCGGCGAGGGAACCTCGGACGAAATCGCGGCGGTTCATGGAGAGGTCGGACATGAGGGTGCAAGCTCCGAGGGTGGGGTGAGGGATACCGCAGTTTAGAGGGCCGCGAAGGCCGGGTCAATCGCTTCGAAGCCGCGGCGAGAGGATCGGGCGGGACCGCGGATTCCTGGGGTCGGTCGGGCAGGGTTGGCCATCGGGCCGCCGGCGATCTCGCCGCAAATGTGTCTCCCGCGCCTGAACGACCTCCTTTCGATTCCCGACCGCTCCCGGCTCGCGGCGTGGATCGGTTCGGGGTGTGGGATTTCGGGTGGATTTTCGCATGATTTCCTCGCCGGGCGTCGCGATGATAAGCCTTTGTTCCAGTCTCACAACCACACCATCGATGCCGGGGTCCGGGCTTATCACCCATTCCCGGGATCGGGGGAAAATGGCCGGCCGCGGGGTCGCGATCGGGTGAAGGCGAGGGGGCGGATTCGGGCCGAAACATGGCCGACCCATTCGGTTTCGCCTGGATTTTCATGGTTTACAACCCGTTGTCGGAGAAGGGTTTGTGTCAATCCATAGATGGATTTCAATCTTGTCAATGAGCGAATACGCTACAGAGTGCGACACTCGCGAAATGCCGGGCATTCGTGGGCGAAGTCGGGCTTTTCGGGTGTCTTGTCCAGGGGCGCAGTCGGGGTGAGACGGTTTCTCGCGCGTTTTTGACCTGTTTTCGGGGCGAAGTGTTGCGCCAAATCCCCCAAGTCGTGACCGGGCCGGGAGATGCGGGCTTCCCGATACCTGGACGAAATCTGGACGTCCGGGCGTGGATCGCGGGGGTTTTTCGGCCGTTTGTCGCGCCCGGGTGGCGCCCGCAAGTCTTTAGCGGGTAAGGAGATGTTGCATTTCATGCCCTGCATGGCCCGGGGGCCGTGGGATGGCTTTCGCGGGCTTCGACCCCGGCCTACGGACCCGACGAACCCCCGGTCACGCCCGGGGTCTAGGCCGATTTTACAGCGGTTATCCTTCGGATGGCGCACGATGCGAGACGTAGGGCCGGCTATTGCCGGCCTTGGCCGATGACGGCCGGCAATAGCCGGCCCTACTCGTGTGCGACGCGACGGTCAATCGCGATGCCGGGAGATGAGGCGCAGGACGTGATTCACCGCCCTGGTCGCCAGGGTGCTCACGCGGGCTTGCGAGGCTAGCGCCGCCACTCCCGCCTTGGGCAGGATCACGTTGGTCGTCCCGCCGCCGAGGGGACGGCCGAGCGAGTCGTCCAGGCTGTTCGAAGCGTTGACTCGCAACTGCACGGGCTTGCTTGGCTTGAACGGCCTGGCGATCGTGAGCGTGACCGTGGACGTCTTGCCCGTGCTCGCGTAGGAAATCGAGCCGATCGCGAGCACCTTCGCGTTTTTCGCGTCGAACGAGTTCCCCTTGCCCGCCGTCGCCAGGCGGTAATTGCCCCGGTTCTGCGCCGCGCTGGCGCTCAGCGGGCCGCTGAAGGTCAGCACGTACGAGGTCACGGCCTTCTGCCTGTTCGTGACCACCTGGACCGATTGCAGGACCACCGCGGGCGACGCGGCGATGGTGAGCGTTGAAGTCGCCGTGCCCTGGTAATTCGGGTCGGAGATCGTGGCGATTACGGTGTACGAGCCGGCGTTGACGGGCGTGGCGACCGGCGAGCCGCCCTGCTCATAGGCGAGGTTGACGGCGAGCCCGGCCGGCGAGGTCGTCGTCGAGGCCGGGTGCGCGTTGCCGTCGAAGCTGGCCTGGAGGCCCGAGATCGCGATGCCGGCCGTGGCCTTCTGGGCCTGAACGGTGATCGCCCCGGTTGCGGCGGTGTGGTTGGCGTCGCCGGCCTGGGTCGCCGTCAAGACGGCCGCGTTGGACCCGCTCGTCAGGGTCACGTCGAACCCTCCGCTGGGCGAGGCCGCGATCGTGCAATTGGTCCCGGTCAGGGACACCGGCAGGCCGCTGGAACTGGTGGGGTTGACGTGGAACGTGGTTGCGAACACGGCCGAGGCGGGGGCGTTGAGGGCGATGGTTTGAGTCGCCTGCAAGATCGTGAAGGAGCCGGTGGTGCCGCCCTGGTAATTCGGGTCGGTGACGGTCGCGGTCACGCCGTAGGTGCCGGCCGCGGTCGGGCTGGCCACGACGTTGCCATTCTGCGTGTAGACGAGATTCACGCCCAGGCCGGCGGCCGATGTCGCCGCCAAGGCCAGGTGGGGCGAGCCGTCGTAGGTCGCGGTCAGGTTGTTGATCGAGACCGAGGCCGAAGCCTTCGCGATCACGAGCGACCCGGTGGCGGTGCCCTGATAGTTCGGGTCGGAGATTGTGGCCGTCACCGTGTAGGTGCCCGCCGCGGTCGGGCTGGCCACGGCCACTCCGTTCTGCGCGTAGGCGAGATTCACCTTCAATCCGGCGGGCGAGGTCGTCGCCGTCGCCGCCTGGGCCGATCCGTTATAGGTCGCGGCCAGCCCCGCGAGCGACACCGACGCCGAGGCGACTCCGATGGTGAGCGTGCCGGTGGTGCCGCCCTTGAAGTTCGGGTCGGAGATGGTGGCGGTCACCGTGTAAGTGCCCGCCGCGGTCGGGCTGGCCACGGCCACTCCGTTCTGTGCGTAGGCGAGATTCACCTTCAATCCGGCGGGCGAGGTCGTTGCGGTCGCGGCGTGGCCCGCCCCGGAGTAGGTCGCGGCCAGTCCGGAGAGCGAGACCGAGGCCGTGGCGATGCCGATCGTGAGCGTGGCCGTGGTGCTGCCCGCGTAGTTCGGATCGGAGATGGTGGCGGTCACCGCGTAGGTGCCCGCCGCGGTCGGGCTGGCCACGGCCACTCCGTTCTGCGCGTAGGCGAGATTCACCTTCAATCCGGCGGGCGAGGTCGTCGCCGTCGCCGCCTGGGCCGATCCGTTATAGGACGCGGCCAGCCCCGCGAGCGACACCGACGCCGAGGCCACGCCGATGGTGAGCGTGCCCGTCGTCGAACCTTGATAGTTCGGGTCGGAGATTGTGGCGGTCACGACGTAGGTGCCGGCGGCCGTCGGATTGGTCACGATCACGCCGTTTTGCGTGTAGACCAGACTCACGCCAAGGCCGGCGGGCGAGGTCGTGGCGACGGGCGGGTGGGCCAACCCGCTGTATGTGGCCGAAAGATTCGACAGCGAGACGGTGGCCGCGGCCCGGGCGATCACGAGCGACCCGGTCACGTTCCCCTGGTAGTTGGGATCGGTGATGCTGGCCGTCACCGCGTACGTGCCGGCGGCCGTCGGGCTGGCCACGATCACGCCGTTTTGCGTGTAGACGACGCTCACGCCCAGCCCGGCCGGCGAGGTCGTTGCCGAAGACGTGTGGATCGACCCGTCATAGGTCGCGCCCAGCCCCGAGAGCGAGACCGAGGCCGCGGCCTTCGCGATCACGAGCGACCCGGCGAGGCTGCCTTGATAGTTGGCGTCGGCGATCGTGGCCGTCACCGTGTAGGTGCCGGCGGCCGTCGGGCTGGCCACGATCACGCCGTTCTGGGTGTAGACGACGTTGACCGTGAGGCCGGCGGGCGAGGTCGTGGCCGATCGCCGCCTGGGCCGATCCGTTATAAGTGGTGTTCAGGCCGGCAAGCGTGACGGTTGCCGATGCCTTGTTCACGGTCAGGAGCGTGGAGAGGTCGCTTGCGGCCTTGAAGTTGGCGTCGCCGGCGTAGGTATAGGAGATCGCGTAGGGGGTGGCCGAGGCGCTCGCGCGATCGTCGAAATCGTGGCCGTGAAGGTGCCGTCGGCCTGGATCGTGGCGGAGGTTGAGGCGGTGCCGATGGCGATCGTCACGTGCTCGCCGCCGGGGATGGCGCCAGTGGCCGAGAGCTTGCCCGCCAGCACGATGGTGGCCGTGCCGAAGGCGATCGATTGCGACGCCGTAAGGCCGCCGAAGATCGGCTGCGTCTGCGACACGTTGATGATCGCCGAGGCGGTCGTCGAGGCGTAATCGGTGCTGTCGGTCGGCGTGAAGGTGGCCGTCAGCGTCTCGCTCGATCCCACGCCCAGGACCGTCCCGAGGGCCGGCGTATAGGTGAACGTGCCGGGCACGACGTCGGTGGCGTCGAGCTGGATGGCGGACAGCGGCGTCCCGTAGGCGATGTCCGCCGGGTTGATCCACGACGCCTTGGCGACGGCTTTGGCGATGGTGAGCGTGGTCGAGCCGTCGACAGATGTCTTCAGGTTCGCATCGCCCGAGTACGAATACGTGATCGCGTACGGCGAGGCCGACGCCGCGAGCGAGCCGGTGCTGATGGTGGCCGTGAACGACCCGTTTGCGGCGAGGGTCGCGACGGCAGACGCCGTGCCGATGGTGATCGTGACCTGCTCGCCGCCCAGGCTTGCCGAGGGCGAGACCAGCACGCCCGAGACCGTGATCGTCGGGGCGCCGAAGGTGATCGATTGCGATGCCGAGAGGGTCGTGAAGCTCGGCTGCGCCTTCAGCACGTTCAGGACGACCGTGGTCGAGGTCGACGCGTATTCGGTCGTGTCGGTCGGGACGAAGTTGACGGTCAACGTCTGGCTGCCGCCGGCAAGCAGGATCGCGCCCAACGTCGGCGAGTAGGTGAAGGTGCCGGGGACCGAGGCCGACGCGTCCAGCTCGGCGACGGCGAGCGCGGTCCCGTAGACGATGTCGGGCGGGTTGACCCAGGTGAGGCCGGGCAGGGCCTTGCCCACGGTCAGCGCGGTGGAGGCGTCGACCGTCTCGACGAAATTCGCGTTGCCGGCGAACGTGTAGGTGATCGCATAGGGAGTGGTCGAGCTGGCCAGGGTATGGACGTCGAGGGTCTGTGTGAAGGTGCCGTCGACGTTGATATTGGCCGTGACCGTGATCGAGCCGACGGCGATGCTCACGGTGCCGGACGGGATCGCTGTGGTCGCGGCGATCTTGCCCGACACGGTGATGGTGGGCGTGCCGAAGGAGATCGACTGAGACGCCGAGAGCCCCGCGAATCCCGGCTGCGCCTGGATCACGTTGATGGACACGTTCGCGGGGACGGCGTTGTAATCGGTCGCGTCGGACGGCATGAAGGTGGCGGAGAGGGTGCGATCGCTCCCGGCGTTCAGGAGGGTCCCGAGGGCCGGCGAATAGGTGATCGTGCCCGCCACCGTGTCGATTGCATTCAGTTGGACGCTAGAAAGCACGGTCCCGTAGACGATGTCGGAGGGGTCATTCCAGGTGACGATCGAATTGGCCCTGGCGATGGTGAGCGTGGTCGAGCTGTCGCTCACGCCCACGAAGTCGATCCCGCCGGTGAAGTCGTAAGAGATCACGTAGGAGCTTGCGGACGCCTTCAGGTTCGAGATATCGATGGTCACGCGGATCGACCCGTCCAGGCCGACGATGGCCGTGGACGAGGCCGAGCCGATGGTCACGGTGACCGTCTCGCCCACGGGGATGGCCGTGGCCGACGACAGGACGCCCGTGACCGTGAGCGTGGGCTGGCCGAAGACGATCGATTGCGACGCGGTCAGCCCGGCGAAGGTGGGCGCGGCCTGGGTCACGTTGATGGACACGCTGAGCGAGGACGAGGCGACGTCGACGGTGTCGGTCGGCGTGAAGGTGACTATGAGCGCCTGGTTGGTGCCGGCGTCGAGGATCGTGCCCGCCGCGTGCGAATAGGTGAACGTGCCGGCGATCGACGTCGAGGCGTCCAGTTGCGTGGTCGAGAGCGGCGTTCCGTACAGGATATCCGACGGCTTGGGCCAGGTGATCGACGGCAGGACCTGCGTGATGGACAACGTCCCGGCGACGAAGCTGGTGAACGTGTAGTTGAGCGCCGACAGCGTGCCCACGCCCGGCGCGACGGAGTACGTGCCCGCATGGAAGGCCGAGGCGCCGGCGTCGCCGAAGCTGGGCGAGCCGGAGATCACGCCCGCGCCGTCGCCGCCGACGAAGCCGGTGAAGTGCGCGGAGAAGTTGGCGAAGGGCGAGCCGTCGTAGACCTTCGTCGCGGCGTCGGCCACCACGGTAAGGCTGGCCTGGTTGATGGTCAGCGAGGCCGATTGGAACACCGTGAAGTCGTAATTCGCGGCGCCCAGGGTGCCCAGGACGGGCGTGAGGGTGTAAGTCCCCGCGTTCACGGCCGACACGGCGGTGCCGGTGAAGCCGGGCGACCCGTACAGCGCCGAGACGCCCTCGCCGTGGACGAATCCGGCGAAGCTCGCGGCGAACCCGGCGAAGGTCGAGCCGTCGTAGGTGACCGTCTGGGCGTTGGCGATCACGGTCAGGTCCACCCTGGCGATGACCAGCGTGCTGGTGACGGTGCCCTGATAGTTGGGGTCGTTCACGGTGGCCGTGACCACGTAGCTGCCCGCGCCCACGGGCGAGGCCGTGTTGCCGGCCTGGGTGAAGCCGTAGGTGACCAGCAAGCCCGCGGGGACCGTGGCGGCGGTGACGATCTTGGACGTACCGTCATAAGTTTGCGCGAGGCTGGCGGCATTGAAGCTGATTGATGCGGCGGCCTTCTCGATGGTCAGGGTCCCGGTGGCCGTCCCCTGGTAGTTGAAGTCGGAGATCGTGGCCGTGACGCTGTAGTTGCCCACCAGCGTCGGGCTGGGCACCACGGTCGTGCCTTGCGTGTAGACGAGGTTGACGGTCAGGCCGGCCGGCGACGTGACGGCCGAGGCGAACTGCGCCGAGCCGTTGTAGGTGACGTCCACGTTGGAAAGGTTCACGGTCGCCAGGGCTTTCTGGGCGGTCACCGTCCTGGACACGTCAGCCGCGGCGTTGTAATTCCCGTCGCCCGGCTGGCTGGCGGTGAAGGTCGCGTTCAGCGAGCCGCTGGTCATGGTGATGTCATACCCGCCGCCTCCGGACGCCACCACCACGCAGTTGCTGCCGGCGGTCAAGACGACGGGCAGGCCCGAGGTGCTGGTCGGGTTCACGTGGAAGGTGGCGCCGTAGGGCTCGGTCGAGGGGACGCCGGTGAAGGTGATCGACTGGTTCGCGGGGGTGACGGTCAGGGTGCCGTCGCTGAAGCTGGTCGAATAATCCCCCGGGCTGCTGTCGGAGAAGGTGGCTACTAGCGAGTACGTCCCGGCCGCAACGCCGCTCGGCAGGGCGAAGTTGGTGGCGGCGTTGCCCATGAGGACGTTGATCGGGCTGGTCGAGGCCAGCGTTGTCGTGCCCTGCATGATCGAGAACACCACGCTGCCCTCGTTCAGCGGGGTGGTGCCGTTCAGGACGGTGGCGCTGACCGGGGCGAGCGTGTCGTACACGCCCGAGGCGTTGGTCACGGTGGTGGTCGAAGCGAGCGGCGTGACGGTGAGCGTGTGGCTGGAATCGGTCGAGGGGGCGAAGTTCGTGTTGCCGCTGTACGCGGCCTGGATCGTGTACGTGAGGGCCGCCGTGCTGGGCGGCAGGACGAGCGTTGCGCTGGCGGCGCTGTTGCTCACGGCGGCCGGGCTGGTGGACGCCACGAGGTTGCCGTTGTGATAGATCGTGAAGGTCACCGTCCCGCCCGCGACCGTGCCCCCCGCGCTGCCCACTCCGGCCGAGAGCGTGACGTTCTGGCTGGCCGTGCTGAACGCCGTGGAGGTGTTCACGGCCGAGACCACGGTCGTGGCGGCGCTGTTGGACAACGTGGCCGTGCCCGTGGAGGTGGTGAAGCTGGCCGGATCGCTGTAGACCGCCTGGATCTTGTAATTGGCGGCGCCGGTGCCGGCCTTCAGGATGTAAGTGGCCGTGGCCGTGCCGCCCGAGACCGTGCCAACCACCGAGCTTCCCACCATCGTCGCGCCGCTCAGGACGGAGAACGTGACCACGCCTTCATTGACCATCCCCGACGTGCTGCCGACGGTCGCGGTGAAGGGGATCGACTGGTCCGAGGCCGCGTTGAACAGGCCCGACGCGTTCTGGACCGTCGTCGTCGTGGTCCCCTGGCCGACGGTGAGGAACTGGCTGGAATTGGTCGCGCCCAGGTACTGCGCGTTCGCGCCGCTGTCGGTGTAAGTGGCCACGATCGCGTACTTGCCCGCCGGCGTGTTGCCGGGCAGGGTGAAGGCCGCCGTGACGGCGCCGTTGGACACGTTGACCGGCGTGGTCGTCTGCCCGACCTGCGTGGTTCCGTTGAAGATCGAGAAGGTCTCCGTCCCCTCGTTGACGACGTTACCGGGGCTGGTCACCGTGGCGGTGAGGTTGAAGGTCTGGTTGGTGGTGGCGAAGGGGACCGTCAGCGAAGCGGGCAGGGTTCCCGACGAGCCCTTCAGGAATGGCTGGAAATTGATGGAGGGGAGGTTCGAATGCGTCGTGTGATCGACGATCTTCGCCTCGATCGTGGCGGCATTGGAGCTGCCCCAGTAGTTCGAGGCGAGCTGGATGGTGGCCGTCGAGTCGCCCGCGGCCACCACGCCGTTCGCCGCGATGTTGGTGAAGTCGTTCGAGGTCACGTTGAGCGTGGTGTAGCTGTTGATCGTGAAGACCGTCGAGAGCACGTTCCCGCTCATCGTGTCGGTCGAGCCGGAATTCAGGTTCAGCGCGGAGACCGAGATCGAGCTGTAAGTTAGCGTCATCTGGCCGCCCGAATTCGCGTTCAACTGGCTGGTGTTGCCGCCGGTTGAGCTGAACGACGTCCCGTATGCCGTGAGCGCGCCGCCCACGGCGATCACCGTGTTCGACCCGTAGACCGACTCGTAGGTGACCGAGTCGCCCAGGCCGAAGCTCAGGCTGCCCGAGTCGCTCAGGCTCTGGTTCGCCCCGATCTGCACGGCCACGTTCGGGGCCACGGTCATCGACCCGCCCCCCGAAACGGTGAAGGCGCCCGCGATCACGTAGACGAGGTTGGCCGTCGTGGCCGTCCCGATCACATTCAGGGCTAACGTCTGGCCGCTCGGGACGCTGCCGGCCTCGATCTCGATCGCGTTGAACGAGGCGTTGTTGCTATTGGCCAGTCCGGTGGGGGATGCCGACAGATAGGCAACGTCCGACTCGGGCACGTAGAACGGGCAGTTGAAGGTGTTGCCCGACATGTCGGCCGCACCCAGGGCGCGCGCCGCCCAGCGAGACCTGCGTGAGCGCGAACGTGCTGCCGATCGCGCCGAAGTGGGCGCCCCCGGTGAAGTTCAACTGGCTGGTCGATCCGGTCGAGGTGAAGCTCGTCCCGTTCGCGGTCAACGACCCGGTGACGTTGATCACCGTGGTCGACCCGTACACGGAGGTGAAGGAGACGGCGTCGCCCGTGCCGAAGCTCACGCTGCCGTTGTCGGTGAGCGTCTGGTTGGCGGGGATCTGCACGTTCACGACCGGCCCCACGTTCATCGTCCCGCCCGAGGAGACCGTGAATCCGCTCGGGAAGGCATAGACGAGGTTCGCGGCCGTGGCCGTGCCGATCGCGTTCAATGTCAGCGTCTGGCCGCTCGGGACGTTGCCGGCCTCGATGTCGACCGTGTCGAACGCCGCGTTATTGCTGTTCGCCACGCCATTGGGCGACGCCGAGAGGTCCTGCACGTCCGACTCGGGCACGTACAGCGACGTATTGAACGTATTGCCCGAAAGGTCGCCGACCCCGAGCGCCGTGCCGTTGAGATAGACCTGCGTGAGGCTGAACGTGCTGCCGATCGCGCCGAAGTGCGCGGCCGCGCTGAAGTTCAACTGGCTGGTCGAGCCGGTCGAGGTGAACGTGGTCCCAGCGCCGTGGTCAACGACCCGTACACGTTAATCACCGTGGTCGACCCGTACACGGAGGTGTAGGTCACGGTGTCGCCCGTGCCGAAGCTCGCGCTGCCGTTGTCCGTGAGCGTCTCGTTGGCGGGGATCTGCACGCTCACGCCCGGCCCCACGTTCATGATCCCGCCCGTGGACACGGTGAACCCGGCGGGGAAAGCGTAGAGCAGGTTGGCGGTCGTGGCCGTTCCGATCGCGTTCATGGTCAGGGTCTGGCCGCTCGGGACGTTGCCGGCCTCGATGTCGATCGTGGAGAACGACGCATTATTGGCCGCCGCGACCCCGTTGGGCGAGGTCGCAAGGTCCTGCACGTCCGACTCGGGCAGGTATAGCGAGGTGTTGAAGTAGTTGCCCGAGAGGTCGGTGGTGCCCAGCGCCGTGCCGCCGAGCGAGACCTGGCTGAGGTTGTACGTGCTGCCCGTGGACGAGAAGTGCGCGGTGCCGCTGAAGTTCAGTTGGCTGGTCGATCCGGTCGAGGTGAACGTGGTGCCGGTCGCGTAGAGCGATCCGTTGACGTTGATGACCGTGGTCGAGCCGTAGCTTGAGGTGTAGGTGACGGTGTCGCCGGTGCCGAAGCTCATGGCGCCGCTGTCGGTGAACGTGGTGTTGACCGGGATCTGCACGGCCAGGTTGGGCGCCACGGTCATGGTCGCTCCCGACGACACCGTGAACCCGGCGGGGAACACGTAGCCGAGATTGGCGGTCGTGGCCGTGCCGATCGCGTTCAACGTCAACGTCTGACCGCTCGGGACGTTGCCGGCCTCGATGTCGATGGCGTTGAATGAGGCGTTATTGCTCGTCGCCACGCCGTTGGGCGACGCCGCCAGGTAGGCCACGTCCGACTCGGGCACGTATAGCGGCGCATTGAAGGTGTTGTTCGAGAGGTCGCCCGCGCCCAGGGTCGTCCCGCCCAGCGAAATCTGGCTGAGGCTGAAGGTTGTGCCGGTTGCGCCGAAGTCGGGCGCTGGCGCCGAAATTCAACTGGCCGTTGCCGCCGCCCGATGTGAACGTGGTCCCGATCGCGGACGTGAACGACCCGTTCACGTTGATCTGCGTGTTGGAGCCGTAGCTGCTGCCGTAGGTGATCGTGTCGCTGGACCCGAAGCTCACCGAGCCGTTGACCGTCAGCACCTGGTTCACGGCGACCGCGAGCTTCGCGCCATTGCCCATCGTCAGCGACGAGCCCGTATTGAAGGTCACGGGGCCGCCGAAGCTGGACGACCCGCTCGCGGCCAGGGCGATCGAGCCGGCCGTCACGCTCAGGGTGGTGTTGGCATTGGTCGTCAGGCTGTTGACCTGCTCGGCGTTGGACTGGCTGTGCGTGACGGTCCCGGCCGAGCTGAGGCTGATCGACACGTCCTGGCCCGAGGTCGGCACGCCCAGCGACCAGTTGCTCGCCGTGTCCCAATCGCCGCCGCTGGCGCTCCCGACCCAGGTATTCGTGGACATGACCACCCGTTGCTCCAATGCCTCCGCCCAGGGCTTCAGCGCCCCGGCCCGGCGACGTTCCGCCCTCTGCCTGGCCCGGGCGTCCCTGGATTCATCGCGGCGGCGGATCGAGTCGAACATGGTCGGGATATCCTGATACCTGGAATCGATCGGTGGAAAAATGGCGACGCGGACCCCTCGACCGGGGGCGCGGCGGCCCTCGGCGATTGGCTTTGATGATCGGCGGGAGGGTCTTGCAACCTCTAAGCGGACATCGCTCGATTTCTGCTGCGAGAATCGCTCCCGATCTCGCGCCTTATCGAGAAGATCGTCGGCCCGGCACCTCGCTGAAGGAGGGATCGGATGGCATCCATCGCCGGAAAATGGCCAGCCTGGGCCGGTCGTGACGGTAGCGGGCAGGGGATCGTAACATACGAATTGGTTCGCCCAAGGTTTTTTTCGAAGAAAACATCTAAAAGCCAATTATGGCTAGTTTCCTTCACGCTTCATTAACCTTGACGCTTAGAACCGCGGTAAATACGCTCGATCTGTCGGACCCCGCCGGGACTCCTCATGCACCTTCATCCGCTTAACCGACTCGGGCCTCGCGAATGGACACCTTGCCGGTTATTTTCGGGCGAGGCTTTCCATTTCTCGGGCCTCGCCCGGTTAAGGTCGCGGAGGAAACCGCTCGCCTCGACCACGATCCGGAAGGATTTGATCGGCATGACCGCCATCCCCCCCGGCAGCTTCACGGCCTGGAATCGCGTGGTGTCCAACACCGGCGACGATCGCGCCTGGGACGACTTCTTCCGTCGCTACTGGCCGGTCGTCCACGACTGGGCCCGCGCCTGCCTGGGGAACCCGCAGGCGGCCGAGGAGGTCGCCACCGACGTCTTCGAGCGCCTGTTCCGCCGCATCACCAACCCGGGGCTCGACCCCGTCCAGCCCGACGCCGAGGGCAGCTTCCGGCCGTACATCCACACCATCGTGATCCACCTCTGCAAGGATTATCACACCAACCCGCATCGCATGAGGATGCTCGGGCTGACCGAGGCGGGCGTGGTCTGCCTGGAGGACCCGAAGTCGATCGAGGACCTTGGCGACAAGCTGGCGAGGCGTGAGGCGATGGACCTGCTGATGGAGCGATTCGGCGCCCTGTTCGTCGCCGCGATCCGCGACCTGAAGGCCTCGCCGCATTTCGACCCGCGCTCGTTGCAGATTTTTTTCCGGGTCCATCGCGACGGCAAGCGGCCCACCGACGTCGACGCCGAATTCGGCCATGCCACGCCCGGCCTCGCCAGCAAGAACGCCAACCGCGTGCGAGATCGCCTGATCGGCCTCATCAAGGCCCGTCTGGAGGCCGAGGCGGGCGAGACCGAGGGGCTGCCCGTCGACGTGGAGGTCGTGTTCGACGAACTGGTGAGGCATCATGAATCCCCACGCGAGTGACCCCGAGCTTGCAGCCTACCTGAAGAACCAGCTCGACGACGCGGCCGAGCAGGCGCTGCTCGATCACCTCCGCGCCTGCTCGCGATGCCGCGACCGCCTGCGCGAGGTGGAAGACGACCTCGCCCCGCGCCGCCCGGCGGCCCCGCCGGCGCACGTGGCCCGCAGGCTCGGCTGGCTCATGGCATCGCGGCGGACGTCGGCCGCGCAGGTGCATCATATCGACGGCTATACCATCGAGCATGAGATCGGCCGCGGCGGGATGGGCGTGGTCTACCGGGCTTCGCACGCGAAGTACGGGATCGTGGCGCTGAAGGTGATCCCGCTGGCGTCGCTCGCGGGGGCGGAGACGATCGAGCGGTTCCGCGCCGAGGCCTCGGCGGCGAAGGCGATCTCCGATCAGGCCAACGCGGGACCCGGGCGCCGCGAGGCGGTGGTGGAAGTTTTCGAGATCGGCGAGTGCGGCGGCGAAGCCCTGTTCATCAGCATGGAGCTTGCGGCCGGGGGCGCGATTCATCACTACTTGCCCGAGCTTCGCGACGACCCGAAGGCGGTGGCCCGGCTGATCGTGCCGGTGGCCGAGGCCGTGGCTTCGATGCATCGCGAGGGCCGGTTTCATCGCGACCTCAAGCCCGAAAACATCCTGCTCCAGATCCGCCCGGGGGCAATCGTCTCCGACCTCGGCAGGCCGTCGTTGGTGGCGCTCGAGCCGCTCGTGGCCGACTTCGGGCTTGCCAAGCACGTCGACCAGACCGGCGACACCCGCACCAAGGACCTCCGCGGCACGCCCGAATATCTCGCGCCCGAGCAGGTCGAGAACGGCAAGGTCGCCAATGCCCAGACCGACATCTATTCGCTGGGCGTGACCCTGTATCGCATGATGACCGGCGCCTTCCCGTTCGAGGGGGCGAGCATGCGCGAGCTGCTCAATCGCATCAGCCGGGGCTACCCGTCGCGCCCCGGCAGCCGCTATCGCCGCGTGCCGGCCGACCTGGAAGCGATCTGCCTGAAATGCCTGGAAAAGAGCCCCAATCGGCGGTACGCGACGGCGCAGGAGCTGGCCGACGACCTGAGGCATTTTCTGGACGGCCGGAAGGTCATGGCGAGGAGTCCCGGGCATCTCCGCCGCGGCCTGCGGACGTGCCGCAAGCACCCGTTCGCGGTCGCCTCGTTCGCCTTGCTTGCGCTGGCGTTGCTGGCCACCAGCTCGGCCGCGTGGGGACTCATGAAAGACCGCGACGCCGCGCGGATCAAGGCGGGCGCTGCCGAGACGGTTGCAACGCTGGAGAAGAGGGCGGTCCACGACGCCAACGTGGCCTCGGCCAGGACTGCGGCGAGGCGAGGCGGGTGGCCGTCGGCGCTGGCCCTCTATCAAACCGCGATCGACGACCAGCTTGAAGACGCCGTCCCGCTGCGGGCGGAGCGGCTGTTCGGCTTCTTCTTCGTGAACGACATGCCCACGCTCCTCGCCGAGCTGGACGACCTGGATCGTCGGCCCGATCGCGGCCCGCTCAAGGCCCGCGTGGCGCTGGCGAGGGGCGCCTACCTCATGTGCGATTCCGATCGCATCGCCGAGGGGCGGGCCTGGGTCGTCAAGGCGCTCGCGGACCGCGAGCGGAGCGATTTCTCGCCCGCCGACACCCTGTTCGCCCGGCGCTCGCCACCGACAACCCGAGGGTGGCCGTGCGGCTGCTGAAGGAGGCCGTGAACCTCGACGCCCTGCACTTTCCCGCGCATTCAAACCTGCTGATCGCGCTGGTCGCCAACAGCGAGCTTGCCGAGGCCCGCGAGCGGGCCGGCCTGGTGAAGGCGCTGTTCCCGGAATCGGCCCTGCCGGCGTTCGTGGAGGTGCTCCTGGGCGTGATCGAGAGGGATCGCGACGCGGTGGGGCGCCACCTGGACGAATTGCGGCGCCGCCTCGGGCCGAGCAAGGCGGCCGAGGTTGCCGCGTTGCAACTTTATTGCGAGGAATTGATCAAAGTGATGGCACATGTCAACAAGGCGCGCGTGGAGAGCGCCCATGGGTTCAAGTTCGGCGACTACTTGCAGCTTGGCCTGGAAGTCCAACGCCTGAAGACGCTGGCCCCGCACGACATGCGGCCGATGGTCGTCCCCATGCCGACGGTGGGCCTCCTGTTCGAGGTCTTCGAGTCGAGCCTCGCGGCCATCCAGTTCGGGACGTCGCAGGGGCACGACGCCGCCTTCCGCCGGTTGATGCTCCTGCACGAGAAGAACCCCGAGGCGTTGATCCTTGCCACGGCCGCCGCCGAACTCCTGCAAATGGCCCGCGAGAAGATCGATCACCCCGATCTCCGCCCCTGCCGCAAGCTCTTCCAGGAGATGGCCGACCTGTCCGAACGGGCCGCGCGATCGCCCACGCTCCTCGTCGACTCGCCGGTACGCTATCAGTCGCAAGTCCTCACGGCGATCGCCGACGTGAGCCTGCTGAAGATCACGCCGGGCGCCGATCCCAGGCACGCGGCGAGGATCCGCGACCACCTGCACGCGATGATCGCCGACGGCCGCCGATGGCCCGAAGATCGCCGCGAGGGGCTGAACGCCCTGCTCATGATGATCGTCGCCGACCTCACCCAGGACCAGGCCCGCGACTGGAATCTGGCCACGCCCGAGGGCGCGAGCCCTGGAGGCAAGGCGCAAGCAGCTCCATCGTTACGGCAGGAACCTCGTCGAAGACTGGCTTGAAGATCAACCCGGCGATGCCGAGGTCCTGGGCTGGCTGAAGAAGCTGGATACCTCCATGAGCACGCAGGGCGTGATCAAGAAGGAGGTCCGGTAAGGGTCGCATTTCTCCCCGGGACGGCCGAGAAAATCGCCCGGGTCGAAGCAAGCTGGCTTCAGCCGAAACGCCGGGAGAGACTACATGCGGTCGTTGAGGGCCTCTTCGAGTCTCGCGGCGAACAAGGAACACAAGTGCGACCCCGACGTGGGCCCGTATCGTGCGATCAACTCCTGCGTGACCGACTCGAGCAAAGACTCGACAACGACGTCGGCACCCATCCCTTGCCGCCGGAGCAGGAGTCGCGATGCCCCTCGCCTCGTCCTCCAGTTCGGCGTCGGCGCGGGCCGATCGTTCGATTTTGTAGTGGTAGACCATAATCGAGACGCAGCGGGCGACCAGCTCCGGGATGCCCAGCGCATCCGCGATGTCACGGCACTCCAGGTCCGTGATTTCGACCAATGGCATTTCCCATCCTCCTGTGTGTCGTCCAACCGCCCACCGGGGGGCCGTCTTGTCGCGCCTGGCCCGGGCACGGCCTGGCCGGTTGCCGGGTCGCGACGGAATGCGCCCGGATCGTCCACGCCGGAGCCGGCGACCCTAGCCGCCGGTCGAGAATTCCTCCGAAGGGACCGATCGCTTTATCCGAGAGTGGCAAGACGCCGAAACTATAAGGCCTGACCGAGGTGGGTTCGATCGGGATTGGCGGAGAAATGGCGTAGGAAACCGCCCTACGCTCCGCCCAGCTCTTCAGGGCGCCCTCAGAGGCTCCGCGCTCGGCAGCGCCTCGCGAGTCGACGCGCCGGGCCTTTCCAGACGCCTCGCCGTGCGAGGCCGATGAGCGGTACAGTCCGCAGCCGGTCGGTCAGCCCGGTCTTGTTCACGCCCTGGGTATTGATCGCAGGTCGATCCGGCGGCCACATCGATTCTGGCGACCCCGCCGAATGGGGCATATCGCGACGAAGCGCCTCAGCGGACGCCCTCGACGAGGCAGGCTTCCAGGATGTCCAGACCCTGCCGCGCGACCTCCCGGTCGATGGTGAGTGCCGGGAACAGAGTCAGCAGGGCGCTCGACTCGCTCCGCGGCGCGGTCGTCCAGCGGAGGCACGACCCTATGGCAGTGGGCGAGGCGATTGGGGAACCGGCCCCGGTCCTCCGACCCGCCGAGGCTCCGGGTCCCGATCGTGTTGCCGTGGTAGCAGCCTTCAAGGGAGACGAATCCCTTGCGGCCCGTGGCGGCCATTGCGACCTGCAGCGCGATCTCGACGGCCTCGGACCCGCCGTTGGTCCGGTAGCACTTCTTCATCGCCCCGGGCGCGATTTCGGCGAGCATCTCGGCCAGCTCGGCCCACGGGCGGTACGGGGAGTCGGGGTGGACGTAGTCGGGGCCGTCGAACCCGCGGATCGCCTCGCGGACCTCCTGGACGCCCCAACCGAGGTTGCCGACACACCACCCCGACGTGAAGTCGATGTCCTTCTTGCCGCGGTGGTCGAAGACGAAGCTCCCCTCCGAGCGCGACCTGCACGCCCTCGGCCGGCGACTCCCGCGCCATGTAGCGACGGTCCCGCTCGCGCACGTCCATCGCCGCCTCCCGCGATTCGCGGCGCGTCATCGGGATGCGGTCGCATCTTCGATGGCCCCGCCCAGGGTTTCCGGGTCGAAGGCGCCATTGTGTCGGGCGCCGTTGATGAAGAACGTCGGGGTGCCGTTCACGCCGCTCAGGATGCCGCTCCGGAAGTCCTCGTGGACGGCGCGGGGCGTGGACCCCGTCGGAAAGCTCGGAGAGGAATCGGCGGGTGTCGAGGCCGAGCGAGGCGGCGTACCGCTCCAGGTCCTCGATTGCGAGCGCGTCCTGGTTCTCGAACAGGTGGTGTGGAGCGTGAAGTCGGGGGCCGCGGTGCCCGCGGCGAGGATGGATCTGGGATGCTCGGCTCTGGCCATGTGGGAATCTCCTCCTGATAGCTCGAATCGTCCGGTCGGAGAGGGCCGTCGCCCGCGCCGGCGGAGGCGTGGGCGACGACCCTCGAAATCTCGGGACCGCCCTCGGCGGGCCGGCCCAGGTCGTCGGTCCGACCGCCTCAGCGGCGAGCGGCCCCCGAGCTGCCGGAGCCGGTTTCGTGCCTGGCGGAGGCGAAGAGGTCGATCATCTGGCGGTTGAAAACCGGGATGTCGGCCGGCATCCGGCTGGTGACGAGGTTGTTGTCCGTCACCGCCTCCTTGTTCTCCCAGGTCGCCCCGGCGTTCTGGAGGTCGGTCTTCAGCGACGGCCAGGAGGTCATCCGTCGGCCCTTCACGACCCCGGCCTCGATGAGCGTCCAGGGGCCGTGGCAGATCGAAGCGACCGGCTTGCCGGCGTCGAAGAACGCCCGCACGAATTTGACCGCTTCGCCGTTCACGCGGAGCAAATCGGGGTTGCCCACGCCGCCGGGCAGCAGCAGGGCGTCGAATTGCTCGGGACGGGCCTGGTCGAGCGTGCGGTCCACGTCGAACATGTCGCCCCAGTTGGTCATGTTCCAGGCCCGGACCTGGCCGCTGTGCGGAGACACCAGCACCGTCCTGGCCCCGGCCGCCTCGAGCGCCTTGCGCGGGCCGGTCAGCTCGACCTGCTCGAACGCGTCGGTGACGAGGATCGCGACCGTCATCCCGGCGAGCTTCCGCGCGCCTCCCGGGGCGTCCTGGGCGGACGCGGGCCCGGGTCGCAGGGTCATGGCGAGCGCCGCCAGGATCGACACGCCTGCGAGCACCGCGCGATCCGTTTTTGCCTTCTCCATGTCACTCCTCCTATCGATATCCGTCCGAAGTTGGTGGAACTCCCGTCCGCGAGGGCGGCACCGCGCCGCCCCGCTCCGGGCACTCAGGGCTTGAGGACCACCTTGATGCAGTGGTCCTTCTTGTCGCGGAACGTCTTGTACATCTCGGGGCCCTTCTCCAGGGGCACCTCGTGCGTGATCACGAACGAGGGGTCGATCTTGCCGTCCATGATCGTCTTCAGGAGCTTCTCCTTGTACTTCTGGACGTGGGTCTGGCCCATCTTGAAGGTCAGCGCCTTGTTCATCGCGGCGCCCATCGGGATCTTGTCGGGGAACCCGATGTAGACGCCCGGGATCGAGACGGTGCCACCCTTGCGGCAGCACATGATCGCCTCGCGGAGCGTGTGCGGGCGGTCGGTCGCCAGGCCGACCGACGCCTTCGCCTTGTCCATGACCGCGTCGAGGCTGCCCCCGGCGTGCGCCTCGGCCCCCACGGCGTCGATGCAGCGATCCGGCCCGCGCCCTTGGTCATCTCCATCAGGGTGTCGTAGACGTCCTTCTCCTCGAAGTTGATCGTCTCGGCCTTGCCGTCCCGGGCCATTTGCAGCCGCTCCGGCACTCGGTCGATGGCGACCACTCGACCGGCACCGAGCATCCAGGCGCTGCGGATGGCGAACTGGGCCACTGGGCCGCATCCCCAGATCGCCACCGTGTCGCCCGGCTCGATCTGCGCCTTCTCGGCGGCCATGTAGCCGGTGGGGAAGATGTCGGAGAGGAAGACCACCTTCTCGTCGGGCAGGCCGTCGGGGATCTTCACGGGGCCGACGTCGGCGTAGGGCACGCGAAGGTACTGCGCCTGGCCGCCGGGGTAGGCGCCGAGCATGTGCGAGTAGCCGAAGAGGCCGGCGGGCGACTGGCCCATCGCCTTGCGGGCGATCTCGGCGTTCGGGTTCGACCGGTCGCAGAGCGAGTAGAGCTGCCGCTTGCAGAACCAGCACTCGCCGCAGGAGATCGTGAACGGGACGACCACGCGGTCGCCCGGCTTGAGATTCGTGACCGACTTCCCGACCTCCTCGACGATTCCCATCGGCTCGTGGCCGAGGACGTCGCCGGCCTCCATGGTCGGCATGTAGCCGTCGTAGAGGTGCAGGTCCGACCCGCAGATACAGGTGGTGGTGATCCGCACGATCGCGTCGCGAGGGTCCTCGATCTTCGGGTCGGGGACCGTGTCGACGCGGACATCGCTCTTGCCGTGCCAGCAGATGGCCCTCATGCTTGCTCCTCTCGTGTTGAAGTCCTCAGGTTTGGGTGATGCGAAGGCGATTAC
>CAVZRT010000036.1:0-60300 GCA_963777705.1 uncultured Planctomycetota bacterium | reverse complement strand
GCGGCCGACACCTCGACCTTGCCGAAGTCTCGACCGCCGATGATTTTCGGGATGAGAACGGGGATCAGGCTTCCTCGGGCTTTCCTTCCGCCTTGGCCTGCCGGGTTACCTTTTTGGCTCGCGGCTTGCGTTTTTGGCGCCTCGGGAGGGGGCGGGGGGACGCGGGTTGCGCTTCCTCAGCGCCAGTCGGCCGATTGTTCGAGTTGCGAGATCAGCAGGGTCAGGAAGTGCAGCCGAGTCCCCTGGGTCTCGAGGAACTCGTGGAACTGGTAGCCGCAATCGAGCAGGTCGTCTTCCTGGCCGATCACGTCGTCGGCGATGGCGTCCACGACCAGTTCCCGCCCTTTCTGGAGGACCTCGATCGCGTAGCGGTATTTATTACTAGACCGGGCGGAATTCATGGGCGAAAAGCCCTCCTTGTGGGGTGCGGGTAGTCGATGGTGCTCGGGCAACTTTTCCGCCCAGCGGTCGGCCAGCCAGGCGAGCAATCGAGACTCCAGCCAGCGATGGTCACCCTCCCAGGGCCTCCTGCTCACGTAGCCGAGATGACCTCCATGAGAGATCATTTCCAATGCCACGCCGGGCGGAAACTTCTGCTTGGTGACGGTTTCGGGGGGGATGAACGGGTCGTCCTCGGCATGCACAACCAGGCCGGGGACCTGGATTTGCGACACGAGAGGGCCGGCGCTAGACCTCGTGTAATAATCGTCCGCGTCGCGAAAGCCGTTGCGGGGCGCGGTGTAGGTGTCGTCGAATTCGTAGACCGAGCGGACCGCCTTCAGGTTGACCGGGCCAAGATCGGGGAATGCGTCATGCAGGCGGCCAACGTCGGCGCGGAGGGATTTGACAAAGTTCAAGTCGTAGATTTTGCGATCCCGGCGACGCATGTTTCGTGCACAAGCACCCAGGTCGAGCGGAGGATTGGCCGCCGCCACGCAATCGAGCCCCGCGAGCGGGTTGCTGGCCGCCTCGGCGGCCAGCTTGAGCACCAGCGCCGCCCCCAGCGAGAAGCCCACCAGAGCGAGGGGGGAATCGGGGGCTTCCCGCGCAGGACCTGCGCGACGGCCCGCAAGTCTTCGCTCCTCCCGCCGTGGTAGATCCCCCGGGCGAGCCTGAATCCTGCCCCTGCGCCACGTAGATTCATGCGAGCCACGCGAATCCCGCGGCCATAAAGCTTTGCCGCCATGCGGATTACGTAAGGCGAACGCGCACACCCTCCCAGGCCGTGGACGACCAGCGCCACCGGATCGCCGGGTGACCACGACTCGGGGGCCGAGTCGAAAATTAGCAGTCGATCGCCGTCGGAGACGTCCACCTCTCTGTCAAGCGACGGTGGGCAGGCCGGTGGCGCGAGCAAGAAACGTCCCGCGACGGTCTGCATGTGGCCGTTTCGCAGCAGTGGATGCGGAACGAATCGTGGAACAGTTGTCGCCATAAATACCCGACCATGATTGAGTTGCGGTGGACCCATCGCCAACCACTTGCCGCAATTCCCACGCCCCTAAACAAAGATATGGTCCACCCGCGAGAGAAGTCAATACAGCATTGATGGTTGCACCCAACCAATCATTGAATATTTTGTGTCAAGGTGTCCGCAAATGGCGGAAAAAGAGGGATTATTGCGGCCGGGAAATTTTCCATCTGGGAGATTTTTTCCGGATGAGCCTGCTGGCATTCATCGTAGGATGGCGTGATCGAGCGTCTGGCCGGTGCTCGCTCGCCGATTGCCCTGACATCACGCGGGTCGTGCTCGAAATATCAGGCCGAGAAGCAAAAAGAAGGAGCGGATGATGCGTCTCACTCGGTTGGAGATCCTCGCCAGGTTCCGGGAGAAGGTCTCTCGCGGAGAGCCGATCATCGGCGGTGGCGCGGGCACGGGCATTTCCGCCAAATGCGAGGAGGCGGGCGGGATCGACCTGATCGTCATCTACAACTCGGGCCGATTTCGCATGGCCGGTCGGGGGTCGATGGCGGGGATGCTGGCCTACGGGAACGCGAACCAGATCGTCAGGGAGATGGCGCCCGAAGTCCTGACGGCCGTTCAGCATACGCCCGTGCTCGCCGGGGTTAACGGGACCGACCCATTCCTGATCCGGGACTATTTCCTGCGGGAGTTGCGTGACCTTGGGTTCGCGGGCATCCAGAACTTCCCCACCGTGGGCCTGATCGACGGCGTGTTCCGCGAGAACCTGGAAGAGACCGGGATGAGCTACGGCCTGGAAGTGGACCTGATTGCCGCCGCCCGCGAGTTGGACCTGCTGACCACGCCATATGCCTTCAACCCCGAGGAAGCGCGCCTGATGGCCGAGGCCGGCGCCGACGTGGTCGTGGCCCACATGGGATTGACGACCGGCGGCACGATCGGGGCCCGCACCGCGAAGACCCTGGCCTCCGGCGTGGATGGGGTGCAGGCCATTGCCGATGCGTGCAAGCGCGTTCGCGACGACTGCCTCGTCCTCTGCCACGGAGGGCCGATCGCCTCGCCCGAGGATGCGCAATTCGTCCTGGGGCGTTGCCGAGGGGTCGAGGGCTTCTACGGGGCGAGCAGCATGGAGCGTCTGCCCGTGGAAACGGCGATGACGGCCCACGTGCGACGATTCACCTCGTTGCGGCTGAACCCATGAAATCCGTCTACTTGCTGGCCACGCTAGACACGAAGGGGCGTGAGGCGGCGTTCGTCCGTGACGCGTTGCAGAAGCTGGGGGTCGCATCCACGATCGTCGACACCGGATGCCTGGGCGAGCCGACCCTCTCGCCCGACGTGACGCGAGCGGCCGTCTATGAAGCGGCCGGCGTGAATTGGTCCGACATGGTGGCGCGGAACGATCGCGGCGAGGCCGTCACGAAGGCCGCGCTGGGCGCAACCCGTGTCGTGGTAAAGGCTTTCGATCGAGGCGAGCTTGCCGGCGTTCTGGCGCTTGGGGGTTCGGCCGGGACGACTATCGGCACGACGGCTATGCGGGGCCTTCCCCTGGGCGTGCCCAAGGTCATGCTCAGCACGGTGGCGTCGGGGCAGGTCCGGCCTTACGTTCGCGACAAAGACATCGTGATGATCAATTCGGTGGTCGACATCCTGGGGATCAACCGCATCAGCCGGGTCGTCCTGGACACCGCGGCAAGGACAATGACGGGCCTCGTCCTGTTCGCCGACGAACCCCGCCATGCCGACCGCCCCCTCGTGGCCGCGTCCATGTTCGGCGTGACCACGCCTTGCGTGACGAGGGCCCGCGAGGTCCTGGAGGCCGGCGGGTACGAGGTCCTCGTATTCCACGCCACCGGGACGGGCGGGCAGGCGATGGAGTCGCTGATCCGCGAGGGGATCATCGCGGGCGTGCTCGACATCACCACCACCGAGCTTGCCGACGAGATGGTGGGCGGAGTGCTGTCCGCGGGCAAGGGGCGATTGACCGCCGCGGCCGAGATGGGAGTCCCGCAAGTCGTCTCGGTCGGCGCGCTCGACATGGTCAATTTCCACGCGCCCGAGACCATCCCGAATCGCTTCGAATCCCGGAAGTTCTACCGGCACAACGCCGACGTGACGTTGATGCGCACGACCGTCGAGGAGAATGCGAGCCTCGGGGGCGAGATCGCGCGAAAACTCGCCCGATCGAAGGGCCGGGCGGAGATCTGGCTGCCGCTGAAGGGCGTTTCGGCCATCGACGCCGCAGAGGCTCCCTTCGAGGACCAGGCCGCAAGGAAAGCCCTGTTCGACGCCATCCGCTCGCAAGCCGGATCGACGACCGTCGTGGAAATGGCTCACCACATCAACGACGCCGAGTTCGCCGAAGCGGTCGCCAGGCGGTTGCTGGAGATGATGGCCGGTCGTTAAAGATGGGCGAGGAAATCGTCCAGGGCGGACGGGCTGGCGGTGATATTCACGCCGTGGGCGCCGGGATAGATGTAAACGTCGGCGTTGGGGTCATCTCGCAGTAGATCGGCCGAACTGGTGTCGGCCCGCACGTTGGGATCGTACTGTCCGAAGGCCGCGACCACATGAGCCGAAGTGGTTAATGGCCCGCTAAGAAGGGAGACGATGGGGGCGCGGAAGGGGGCGAGGCCGGAGATCGGGCGATAATCGTGGTCCAGGCTGTGACGCTGGAGGTACGCCTGGACGTCTGGCACGCCGTAATAGTCCAGCACGGCGCTCCCGTTGAGCCCCGGCGTGCCGGCGATATGCAGGGCGAGCGCACCGCCCGCGCTGAAGCCGACGAGTCCGATGGCCTGGCCGTGGGCAAGCTTGACCACTCGCTTCGCCAGCGCCTGGAAGGCCGCGGGCGTGTTGATCTTCGGGTTGGAAAGCTGGACGACCTGGTTTCCCGCCTGGTGGAGCACCGCGGCGGCATTCGCCGTGAGTTTGTCCGGCCCGGTGGCGGCAAAGCTGGCGCCATTCAGGACGAAGACGACGGCCGTGAGCGCCCGTTCCTCGCAGATTTCGAAGGTGGGCATGGAAGCGCTTCGTCGCATGTTCAAGAGGGCAAGCCCGGTGATCTAGAGCGCCGCCGTGGTGTAAAGCGGGGTCATCACGTCGCCCGAGCAGAGCCGCAGGGGACGGCCGAGGCGGTCGCGGAGCTCGGTCTCCGTGTCCACGCCGAGGGCATTTAGATCGTCGCGGCCAGGTCGGGCGGGCCGAAGGACCGCGACAGGGGATAGGCCCCGATGCGGTCGGATTTGCCGATTACCTGCCCGCCCACCACGCCCCCGCCCGCGAATACCGACGAATAGACCCTGGGCCAGTGGTCGCGGCCGGGCACGGCGCCCGGCGTCAGCTCGCTGATCTTGGGCGTGCGGCCGAACTCGCCCATCAGCACCACGAGCGTGTCGTCGAGCATCCCGCGACCGGTCAGGTCGTCGAGCAGGGCCGAGACGGCGCGGTCCAACGGAGGCAGCAGATTGTCCTTCAGGCGGGGGAAATTGGCCACGTGCGTATCCCACGTCTGCACGATCCCCATGGTCGCCTGCACGATCGGCACGCCCGCCTCCACCAGGCGGCGGGCCATCAAGAGCGACCGCCCGAAGTTGTGCCGGCCGTAGCGATCCACCTGCCGAGGGTCTTCGCGATCCAGGTCCAGCGCATGCGCCACGCTCCCGTTGGATAGCATCGCGATGGCGGCATCCTGATGATCGCTGAAAGCATCGTTGGGCGTCGAGGTCGCCGTCTGTTCCAGCAGGTGACGACGACGATGCAAGCCGCTCGGCATTCAATCCGGCGGGGAGCTTCAGGCTATCGTCGCGCGAGTCGGTCCGGCTCATGTCCAGCTTCAGTTGCCAGGGGTCATGCTTCGGGCCAAGGAACCCGGCATCCTGCCCCGGCCAGGTCAGGGGACCCTCGATCAGCCGGGTGGGCAACGCCACGCCGTTCGGGATGCCGTCGCGGCGATGATTCAGGCGATCCAGCACGGCGGCATAGCAGGGGAAATCGTCGCGAGACGCCACGCGATCCAGGTCGCTCGCCCCGCGAGGGTTCGACGGCTGGCCCGTCAGCACGCGATGGACCGCACACAGGTGATTCCCCTCGGGATGCGACATGGTGCGGACGATGGCAAGCTGTCGCATCCGGGCGGCAAGCTGCGGCAGGTGTTCGCAAATATGGATGCCGGGGACCGCCGTATCGATCGGCTTGAATTCGCCGCGAATCTTGTCGGGGCCGTCGGGCTTCATGTCAAAAGAATCATGCTGGCCAAGCCCGCCGCTCAGTAAGATCACGATCACCGACTTCGCCCGAGCCGGCATGTCGCCGGTGGCGGCGGTCGCATTCCGGCCCGCAAGCAGGGCGGGCAAGCCCAGCCCCAGCAGGCCCGAATATCCCACCTGGAGGAAATGGCGACGCGAGGCCCGGCCCATGCTGACGCGAGACGGATCGTTCGGGGGCATGGCGACGCTCCTGGGGACGGATTCCCTGCTCGCTAAAGTTTAACAATTGATGGTGGCAGGTCCAGGAGAATCTTGCGGATACGCCCCAATTTCGCATCGGCCAGATTCACAAGCGTGAGCCGGATGTCCCCTGCATGCAGCGACATTTCCGGCTGGATAGGCTCGAAGCGTGAGCGTGCCGGTCGTAAAGGACGTTTCTGCAATCCCATCGATGGTGTGATGTCCCGAGTGCTGCAACAAATCCCGGCCTGCGTCGCAAGCGTCACTTTTCAGGGAAACTTGCCCCGGGCCCCTGGATGGGGATTCGGGGCATTTCATGCACCTTACGGGAATGGTCGATCGCGGCCCTCATCGCGGCGATGTCATGTTCGTCGGTGCCGCAACACCCGCCGATCAATCGCACGCCCAACCTCAAGAGTTCTGGTATGAGCCGGGCGTACGCCTCCGGTCCTGGACCGGGGACCGGCGGGGAAAACCCGCTGGGCTTGGCAATCAGCGGGATGCCACCCGGGGCCGCCAGGGCCTCGGTCGGCCGGATCACGTCGTCCGGCGAGGTCCCGCAGTTGGTGCCCATGGCCATTGCGTCGAGGTCGCGAAATCGGCGAGCAGTCGCCGGGATATCCTCGGGCCAGGAGCAGAGCGAAACGAGAATCGGTAACCCGGTCTCCCCGGATAGCGCGGCGAGCCCGATCATGGCCGTTTCGACCGTGTGAGTTTCCAGGATCAGGGCATCGGCCCCGGCTTCTGCGAGGATCCATGCTTGCTCGCGATAGGCTCTTTCCCCCCGTCGGCGGCCGACGGCCCGATCGAGCCGATCACAAATCGGTCCGCCCCGGCGGCTTCGCGGGCTAATTCCACGGCGCGACGATTCAACGTCGCAACATCGTCGGCTCGGCCGAAGCGATCGAGCCAGAACCTGTTGGCGCCGAACGTGTTGGAAAAGAGGGCGTCCGACCCCGCCGCGACGTCGGCGTGATGGATCTTGGCGACGGCGTGGGGATGATCCAGGCACCAGAGCGAAGGATCGTCGCGCCCGCAATCGAGCCCTCCGGCCATCAGGCGGGTGCCCATCCCCGCGTCGAGCAGGAGGGGCCTCGCGTGCATGGCGGCGACGAATCGCGCCGCGCCCATCTAGGGTCCCTGGACTTTCTTGCGATATTTCACGCTCACGCGGACGAGGAACCGCTGTTCCTCGTCGGTCAGGCCGGCGCGGCCTTCCCGGTGGAGCTTTTCGAGGATCTGATCCATCCGCTGCTCGTCGGCCGCCTCGCGGGCCTCGCGACGCTGTCGGCGGAGTTCGTTGCGTCGTCGCCTCCACCGCTTCAGGGCACTTTCGCGGTAAGGGCGCACGGCGGGCGAGCCGGCTTCCAGGCTGGTGTATCCCTGCGAAAAATCGTAGCCGAACACCCCTTCGTCGAAGAAGCCCCCTTCGTCGAGCATGCGGGCTTCCATCCGGACCATCAATTCGATCAGGAGCCCCAGGAACATCAATTCCGGGGCGCCCGGCTTGTGCGAAAACCAGCGGAATATAGCGATTGCGAAGAGCAGGAACGTCATCGCGTGCGCGGTCCATGGCCCGATCAGCCCGTCTTTCGAGCGGGCCGAGAGGATCGACCGGAAAATCTTGCCCACGTCCATGGGCAGGGCGATGATGAGGTTGCCCGCGAACAGGACCCAGTTCAAGTAGCCGAACCAGCCGAGATACCACACGGGCGTGAAAGGCGTGGCCACCACGTCCTTGGGAAGCCACGGCGCCCCGCCGCTGATGGCGTTCCCGAACGGGTTGAAGATCATCTGGGCGCCCAGGATCCACAACCCGATGGCCAATCCCAGGGCCAGCCCAAGGTTGACGAGCATCCCCGAGAGGACGACCCGGATCGACTCGTACGAGCGCTCTGAGGGGGACAGGACGGGCCCGCAGAGTTCGCCCAGGGGCCAGATGCGGACCTCGTCGCGATCCAACCCAACCCGTGCCGAGGTAATCGCTTGCGAGACCTGGCGGACGGCCAACGCCAGCGCGAGCAGGCCGAGCCAGGCCAGGGTTTCCAGGGTGGGGTGGGGCCGGTCCTTGATCCAGGCCGCCCGGAGCAAGGCGACCGCCGCGAACAAGGCGAGCGAGGCGTGGACCCGATATCGGGTCCCTCCCCACCGCCCCAGGTTGATCGACCAGGTCAGGGGATCGGTCATATGCACCCACCCGCGGCGAGTCGCGGACTCTCGAAAGAGAGGACACCGCCGATATCACTCAGTGTAGCAAGGGCGGGAAGGCGCCGCAACGCGAGCCGTAAGGGCGCGCACCCCCGGCCCGGCCCGATCCTTCGGGTCGGCCCGAGGCCGGCGCATCCCGGGATCACTTCGCGGGGCTGTAGTCGGTGGGATCGAGGTAGATCGAGCCCGGCGCCTTGGCGAGGATCTTGCCGTCCTTCTCGCTGTCGGCACGCGCCTTCTGCCACTCGGGATCGGCCTGGAATGCGGCCCACGATGCCTTGGCTGCCTCGCGACTCGGGTAGGCGAGCACGTAAATCAGCGTGGTCTTCTTGCCGTCCTTCTCGTCCTGGGGCGTCCAGAACCCGACCAGCTCGATCCCATGCTTCTGGAAGAGCTTGCAGGTATGGTCGCGGAAACGGGCGTTCAGGGCGTCGAGCCGGCCCGGTTCCGTCACGTACGTCCGAAGCTCGAACACGCGATCGGGCGCCCTGGACTTGCCCAGGGTGGTGGAGACCGCGAGCAGGACCATCGAAGAGGCGGCGATCGCCGTCGTGGCCAGGGCCAGTGAGGTGCGAATGTTCATGGACGGCAAGCTCCTGTATGAGATTTCCATGCAATATCGCGGTGGAAGGAACCCGTTATAGCCCAGCCGGATGCCTTACTCAAGCGTTCCAATTCCCCCGACCGATACAGATCATGGCGTGTCAGTCGTGGGGATGCCGCGTTCGATCGCCGTTCGCCCCGCTTTTCGCGAATACTAATCCCGTTGGCGTCTCGCAGGCGCCCTTTTCGACTGGTCAGGGAGAGGGTGATTTCGGGAAGTCCTCGCGACATCGATCCAACGTTCTGGTAGGATGTACTACCGCTAATATTCGCCGAGTCGAGCGGGATTCCGAGAGGTCATTTGTTCGCTCCCCCTCCCCGAACCCGACCCTCCGGGTTCGGCGGTCCTCCCGTCGGGGTCTCATGGATGGCCATATCGCCAGACACCCCCGGACAATCCTCGCCCGGCGGACCGGTCCCGGCCCGGGTCCGCAAGCCCATTCGTCGCCCGGTCTTGCGTTGCGAGGAGCTGGAGAGCCGTCGCTTACTCTCCCAAACCCCGTCCTGGACACCGCCCGCAGTTGTCTCCTGGTCCCCGCCTCCCGCCCAGGCGGATCGATCAAGCTTCTTGCAGGACGCATTGGCAGGCTCCATGACGGCCCATCCGGCCACATCGTCGGAGTCGCCCGCCCTCCCTGCATTCGTGGTTACCTACCTGACGGCCCACGCGAATCCCGCTTCGCCGGCCGACGTGAACGGTATCCTTGCCTCGCCCGGATTGCATTTGTCCGGGCAGGCCCACCAGGCCCTTGAACAAGGTTCGCTCTCGGCGCCCATGTCCGCAGACCCGACGAGCCATGCGGGCCCGTTGGACACCACGGCAAACGGCGACGCCATGCCCTTGGCGGGCTTTCACTTCCCGGACGTGACCATTCATGCACTCGACCCGGCCAACGGCGTCACGGAGAAGGTGGAAGGCAGGGACGAGGCGCCCGAAGGGATGCAGTTCTACGGGATCCAATTCCATCCCGACTCGAGTTCCATCCGACTGGATGCGCAAGGGACGGACCCGGGGATCAATAGCCAGCTCTGGCTGATGGACGTCCAGGGTCATGTCTTCGGCCAGTTCGGCCTCCCCGGATCGGGCGGGAAGTTGAGCCTGATGATCCAGTCGCGGGACCCGAGCACGCCCGAAGGCTCGGAACTGGTCGTCGGGATCTCCGGCACCACGGCGCTAGCCCCGAACGGTTCGGCCGCGTCGAGTGATGCCTCCGGAAGCACGTTCTCGATGTGGGTGAGTCGCAATGACGCCTCGCCCGCGACGAGCGGCGGCATCGTGTCGACCCCGCAGCAAACGACGTCGCTCTCGAACTTGTCGAAGGAGGAATCCTCGTCGGAGACGGAGACGGCCGCGGCGGGCCTGGGCGACGACTCGGTCGGCCCGCTGCCGATGCGGTCGGTCGGCCCCTCGGCGGGCGTCCTCGCCGACGGACTGCCGATCCCGCCCGTCGACCGCGACGAGTCCGCCGTGGTCGACCTCTCGCTCATCGACATGGCGGCCGAAGATGGTGCCGACTTCGCGGCCTCGCTGAAACATGGTCGCACGCCCGCAAATGGGCTCATCGAGCTTCGCACCGCGGGAGGATTCCCGCTCCTCGGTACCGCGCTCGCCGCCCCCGAATCCGTCTATGGGAGCCTGACCGAACGGCCCGATCGCACGACGACCGTGTCGGTCCGGAAGCCCGAGCCGACGCCAGGGCAGGGCCCCACGCCTCTCAAGTCCTCCGGAGCCGCCATCCGACCGGGGGCTATCGCCCTGGGCTTCAGCCTTGCGGGCGGCCTCGCGTACACGCTGCTCCTGCCCGACCTGGAGCGCCGGCTTGAGCCGGAAAAGCCCAAGCCCCCGCCGCTGAAGAAGTAGCGTGCATGAAATGCACCATCTTCGACGAGGAAAATCATCGACCACGTTGCCGCCGGGGTTGACGGCTTTCTCGTCACCTCTTGAGGGGTCGTGGGCCGGCGCTCTAATTTCTTCCTGCGACGGCATCCCGCGATTCCGGTCGCCCGTACCACAAGAAGCGTTGGGCTGGGTCGGGGCGAAGGCTTATCCCAAGCGGGATCGTCGCGCCGCGGTATTTGCTCGATGAGGATGGTAGGATGAAGTAAGGCGTTCGCTGCGGAAGGATGGAGGGCACCATGTCATCAGCCGCGAAGAAGATGCTTTTCACCCCCCAGCAATACCTGGCCATCGAGCGCGAGGCCGAGGGCAAGCACGAGTTCTACCGCGGCGAAATCTCCGCCATGGCGGGGGCCAGCCTGGAGCACAACCGGATCAGCAGGAACCTCAACTACGCGCTCGGGAGGCACCTCGGCGACGGCCCTTGCGAGGTCTTTTCCAGCGAGATGCGGGTCAAGGTGGACGCGACCAGCCTCTATACCTATCCCGATCTCCTGGTCGCGTGCGCCCCGCTCGAATTCGAGGATTCCCATCTCGACGTCCTGCTCAACCCGACCGTCTTCATCGAGATCCTCTCGCCGTCGACGGAATCGTACGATCGCGGGAAGAAATTCGCGCAATATCGCACGATTTCTACATTGCGCGACTACGTCTTGATCTCTCAGGATGCGCCGCTCGTCGAGCGTTATACCCGTCGCGGCGAGGAGTGGTGCTCGCGAGCTGGCAGGGGCTCGACGATCGACTGGTGATCGAGGCGATCGGCTTCGCGGTGCCCTTGCGGGAAATCTATGCCCGGGTGGACTTCGCCCCGGCGGAAAAGCCCGCCGATCCCGGCCCGACTTGACCCGCTCGTCAAGCCGCCGGTGCCGATAGCTTCGGATGCCGCGAGGCTCGTTCCTCGCGCAAATCCTCGACGGCCTCCCTCAGCAAGTCCACCTGATCTTGCAGGCGGACCAGCTCGCGGACCACGTGATCGAGCGCCACGTTCACCTCGGCCAGGTCGTTGATGGGCGGCAGCGTCAGGTTGCGTCGCAGGTAGAGCTCGAATCGATTCGCCAGCGGCCTGCGGATCGGCAACGTGGCCTTCCACAGCGGCTTGCACATGCGCTTGATCGCGGATTTCATGCGAGGATTGCTCCGGTACGACCGCTCACGATGCCTTCGAACGCCGCACGGCGAAGGAGGACTCGATCACTTCCGCATACTGCTCGGCCACGCGCGACCAGTCGTGAAGGGCATTCACGTGCGCGATCGCCGCGAGCCCCAACGCTTCCCGTCTTGATGGGTCCCGTGCCAGGTCCGTGAAGGCTTGCGACAGCCCGCCCATCCCTTCGGAACCCCAACGCACCTTGCGGGTGATGGCGTCGGGATAGTCGGAAAACGTGGCCACGTCGGTCACGATCGTGGCGACTCCGTGCCGCAGGAGGTCGAGGAGCGCGGCCGAGGTCTCGCCGTTCGTGGGCGGCCTTCGGAGGTTGAGGCCGATGTCGGTGATGGCGGCGAGGTCGGCGAAATCGGACGCGGATTGCCGCCCGAGGAATCGAACTCGGTGCTGCACTCCGGCCGCCTCGGCACGCTTGCGAACCTCGCCTCCGTCGGCTTCCTGCCCCACGAAAAGCAGCACGGCCGACGGGTGGGACCGGGCCACCTCGGCGAACGCCGTCACGCTCTCGGCGTTCATCTTGTCGGGATGCACGAAGCCAAAGGCCGCGATCACCAGCGCGTTGGCCGCGAGGTCGAACCTGGCGCGAATCGCCCGCTTTCTCCCGGCGGAGACCTGCGCGAGTTCGCGAGCCGAGCGGGATCACCGCGACGCGATCCGCCAACTCGGGGCGGCGTTCGCCCAATCGCTTCAGGCACCAGGGGGAATGCACGATCACGCGGCGCGATCGCTCGAAAATCCGGCGGTTCAGCGTGGCGCCGGCCGATGAGCAGGCCGCCACGATCGCCTCGTTGTCGTCGCCAAGGCGGTCGAACGCCGCCATCATCTCGCGGGCGTGCTCGGGATCGGCGTACTCCAGCTCCTCGGCGAAATGCTCGCGGCGACGGCCCGCGTCCTGGCCGAATCCCAGGTGGAATCCGGCGAGGCAGAAGTCGTGCAGGGTCGTCACGCCCGGATATCTCAGCAGATACGGATACAGGAATCGATGATGGTACGAATTGCCCATCTGATAGACGACCCCGCGATAGTCCCGATATGCGGCGACGCGATCGAACACGCGAGCATCGGCGGTCGACCCGCCGTGCGCGTCCCATGCGGGTTCGGGCAGGGCAGTTTCCACGCAATACCGGTCGACGATGTAAGTCCGGCTCAATTCCTCGACCAGGCTCTGCGAGTAGTCGGCCACGCCACTCCTGGCGGGCGGGAATGGCGAGAAGAAGGCGATGCGCGGACGAGTTGCGCGAGTCCGGCGGATCGGCCGGCTTTCCACGAGCCCGGCCAGCGATCCCATCGCGAGCGAAGCGGTCCGTTCCCACGAAAACCGACTCGCCCGCTCGACCGCCTTCTCGCGGAGGGGCGCGAATTCCTCGGGACAACCCAGCACGCGGTTCAGCTTGTCGGCAATGTCGCGAGTCTCGGCCGCGTTGACCAGGAGGGCGGCATCGCCCGTGACTTCGGGCTGCGACGAGTTATCGCCCGCGATCACCACGGCGCCGCAGTGCATGGCCTCCAGGATCGGCAGGCCGAACCCTTCGTAAATCGACGGGAAGACGAAGACGGCGCAGCTTTGATAGAGCGTCCGCAAGACGCGGTCGCTCACGTCGTCGGTCAGCACGAGCGACCCGGTCACTCCCCTGGCTTCCACATACTCTCGCACCCGCAGTTCGTCGTCCGAATAAAGGGCGAAGGTGAGGACCAGTTGATGGGCGTTCCTCAGCTCGTCGGGCAGGATGGCGAAGGCGTCGATCAATCCCCAGAGGTTTTTCCGCGGGTCACGCCCGCCCACGCAGAACACGAACGGGCGATCGATCCCCAGCTCCTTGAGCGTCTCGGTCGCTTCGGACGAGCCGCGATCGGGGACGAAAAAGTCGCCGTCGCTGGCGGTGCCGATGTTCGTGACCCGACGTTCCGGCAATGCCAGTCTCGCCAGGCAATCGGCGCGAGTGGCTTCGGAGATGGTCAAGATCGCGTCGCATCGCTTCAGGGCCCGCAGGCAGCGGTCGTACCAGGCGCGTCGGTGCTTCTGGAACAGGTAGATCTCGGGGAAAATCAGCGGGATCAGGTCGTAAACCACGGCCGCGACCGCCGGGCGCCCGCGAGGGCCTGGCGGCGTGTATCCGGACCATGGCTCGAAGGGGCTGAGCAGGAGCAATACGTCCAGGTCGTCGGGATTCTCGCGGACCAGGCGGTCCATGCGCGACGATGGGCAGCGATCGCCGCGTTCCGGCTCGACGGCGATCGTGCGGACCTCCGCCCTGGGCGTCTCGCACAGCCATTGCGTCGGCATGTTCTCGTGAATATAGAGCACGAACTCCTGATCGCCGGGCAGGGCTTGCAGGGCGGCGATCAGGTTGCGTGCGTACCGGCCGATACCCCGGCGGGCATGGTCGGGCGACTGCATGGCGATGGCGTCCAGGCCGATCCGCATGGGATTCCTTCCCGTCCAGACAACTCACGGCCGAAAGCCGGGGGCTGGCAAGTTAGCTTCGCCCGCCCCGGCCGTCAATCCCGCTCAGGCCGAGAGCGTGAAGCTGGTGGTCCCTCCCAGGGCCTGGCCGCTCGTGCTGGCGAGTCGGCCGGCCGACAGGTTCAGGCTGGCCGCCGACCCGGTGGGGATCACGCCGCTGAATCGCACCGTCATCGAGTTGGTGCCCGCGTTGTACTTCACGGCGAGCACCCTCGGGATGCGCTTGCCCGAGACCTTGGAAAGCGAGAAGGCGCGGACCAGGTTGATCGGCCGGAGGCGTTTGCCGACCTTCATGGTCGTCGTCAACGGCTCGTTGAACTGGACCACGGCCCCGGCGATCCCCTTGCGGCTGGCGATCGGCTGGACGCCCTGGACGGCAAATCCCGCCGTCGGCGGCGTAACCGAGCCGTTGGTGCTCAGGATCGTGACCGCGTCGCTGCTCACCCCCAGGCGGGCGTTCGTGACCCCGGCCGGCAAGGACAGGGAGAGATTGACCGTCTTGCCCGACGTATTGCCCGCGCTGGCGAGGGTCTGGAGCGAGACCGTCTGGCTCGCCTCGTAGGGCGCGAAGCTCACCGTCACCACGTCGCCCGGGCCGATCGATTGATAGTCGGTGCCCTCGACGGCCGTCCCGCCGGGCACGATGGAAAGTTGCACCGAGTCGGCCTGCGAAAGGTCGCCGTTGCGGACGATGGTGACCTGCGCCTGACCGCCCTCGCCCACGCTCACGGGCCCGTCGAACCCGATTCGCGGCGAGATCGCCTCGTAAGCCCCCAGGTCGGGCGCTCCCACGCGGGGATTGCCGTCCAGGTCGACCGTCGCCGTGCTCCCGGTCGCGGCGTTGATCGCCGGGTTGGCGTCGCTCTGGATCAAGTGATAATCGTACAGGGCGCGCTCGGCGAGTTGTAGATGCCCGGCACTTTCGCCGAGGGGGACTGCATGTTCACGCTGCCCAGCCCGGTATAGCTGCCGGAGGTGGTCAGGTTGCTCAGGAAATTCGCGTTATTGAAGGACAGGTCGGTGTTGAAATTGATCATGCTGCCGGAGAAGACCTCGATCGCCCCGCCGGTCTGGCTGGTCTCGTCCGAGACGATGGAATCGGCCAGGTTCACGGTGGAATTCGTCGAGCCGCTGCCGATGAGCAGGAGCGATTGCCCGTAGCTCAGGCCGGGGCCGATCTGATTGTCGTCGATCGTGTCCTGGGTGAGCGTGGCCGTCACGCCCTGGAAGAAGATCCCGCCGCCGCCGCCCTGCGGGCCGGTGCCCGTGCCCGCCTCGGCGGTGTTGCCGGCGATCACCGAGTTATTGATGGTATTGGTGGCCGTCCCGGAAAATAGCGTGAGATAGAGGCCGCCGCCGCCCGTGGAGCCGGTCTGCGCCTCCGTCGGTCGAACCCCCGCTCTCCGCGACATTACCGAGGACTTGCGTGCGATCGAGGCTCACGCTCGCGTTGTGGGTCTCGATCGCCCCTCCGCCCGCCAGCCCGCCCGAGCCGCCGTTGCCCCCCTGGGCGAGATTGCTCTTGAGGATGGAGTCGGCGAGCGAGATCGTCACCCCCGGCCCTTCGGCATAAAAGGCCCCGCCGAACCCCGAGCCGCCCCGGCCCGAGGCCGTGCCGCCGATCGCCTGATTGCCCGAGGCCGTCACGTGATCCAGGCTCACCGTGCTGTTGACGATCGCGGCGACGGCGCCCCCGAGGGCGTCGGCCGTCTCGCCGTCGGAACCCATGCCCGAGCCGCCCGGCGAGCTGCCCGACTTCGCCACGTTGTTCGAGAAGGTCAGGTCGTTGCCCGTCATGTTCGAGTGGTCGAGGTCGATCGCGCCGCCCAGCCCGCCGCCTCCCGCGGCCGAACCACTGGCCCCGATGGCCTGATTCGCGCTGAACGTCACGTTCGTCCAGGTGGTGTTATTCACGTAGCGCAGGGCCACGGCGCCCCCGCGCCCCGCCCGCCCTCATTGCCCAGGGCGCCGTCGGCCTGTGCGGTGTCGTTCTGAAAGATGAGGTTCTGGAAGGTCCAGGGGGCCGTCTCGTTCTGGCGCTGCCCATGTCGACGAACAGGCCGCCGCCGAACCCGTAGACCCCGTCGGCCCCGCTGCGGGTGGTGATCCCCGTGGCCAGGCAATTCTGGATCGTGAGGTTCTCCAGCGCGAGGCTGGTCGGGCTCGCGTCGTTGGACGAGGCGATGGCGAAGATCCCGCGGTTGGTGCCCTGGCCGTCGATGACCGTCGGGTTCGCGCTCGCGTCGGGGACGGCCCAGTTGCTCGTCGTGAACCCGCCCTCGATCGTGAGCTGCTTCCCCATCACGGCCACGACCGACTTCGCGCCCAACGCCGACGTGTAACTGAACTGGTTGTTCGACCCGAAATGGTCGGCGTCCGCGGCATACGTGTACGTGCCCCCCGCCACCAAAATCTGATCGCCCGAGTTCGCCCTGGTCACGGCCTCCTGGATCGACTGGTACGGGCTGTTGACGCTCCCCGAGCCCGAGTCGGAACCGCTCGTCGCCACGTAGAGCGTTGCGAGCAATTGGCGAAGCTCGAGGTTCTCGACGTCGAACAGGGGGCGCCTCGCGGGGCGACGCGAGCGGGCGGGGGCTTTCTTCCGGGAGAAGGGATTCATGGTGGATCTCGGGAGAGATGAGAGGTCCGGGCGAATGGTAGGACCCGACCCGGCGAAAGGTGGTGCCGAGCCGCAAGTCCATGGGAGAAGGGATCGATCCGCTTCCACTCGACCTCGTGGAAGACCCTCACGCACGGAAGCGGCCATCCCCGGTAAGGGTAGCTCGCAGCACGGTGAAGTTAGAATGATGATACCCTGCTTATGTCCTGGATCCAACAGGGTGGCCGGCGAATCCCGACGATTCGGGGGCGCGTGACCGCGGATTGCCGGGGTTGATCGGGCACGGGCGGCCATCGGGCGCGGGGATCTTGCGGCGAATGTGTCCCCCGCGCATGGACGGTGGCGCCTCGCCCATCGACCGGCGCCATCGCGGGGCGCAGGGCGGCCGTCGCGGGGGACGGGGTCGTCTGGGGGATTGCCTCCGGGGTGCATTTTCGCATGATTTGCTCGCGGGGCGCCGCGATGATAAGCCTTTGTTCGAACCTCACAACCACACCATCGTTGCCGGGATCCGGGCTTATTATGAATTCCAGGCGGGGCGTCAAAATGGCAGGATGCGGGGCCGCGATCGGGTGGCCGGCGAGGGGGCGGATTTTGGCCGAGAGATGGCCGACCCATTCGGTTTTTCATGGATTTTCATGATTTACAACCCGTTGTCGGCGAAGGGATTGGGTCAATGATCGACGATTTGAATCTTGTCGATGAGATAATACGCTACAGAGTGCGACACTCGGGAAATGCCGGGGATTCGTGGGCGAAGTCGGGCTTTTCGGGTGTCTTGTCCAGGGGCGCAGTCGGGGTGAGACGGTTTTTCGCCCCTTTTTGACCTGTTTTCGGGGCGAAGTGTTGCGCAAATCCCCCAAGTCGTGATCGGGTCAGTAGATGCGGGTTGTCGGAAACCTGGACGAAATCTGGACGGTCAGGCCCTCGGCGCGGGGGTTTTCGGCCCCTTTGTCGCGCCCATGAGGCGCCCCAAGTCGTTGACGAGTAAGGGGATAAAAAAGCACGGAGGATCTCCCCCCCTCCGTGCTTCCTTCGTGGGACCTTTGTGCCTCCGTGGTGAGATTCTCTCCCGACTTCACCCCAAAATCCGTCGAGACACCCCAATGACCGGGTGCGCCAACGGATTCTGGCGGGGCGGGTCATTCCCGCGTAGGGCCGGTTATCTACCGGCCGTCCATGCGAATCCAACACGGCCGGTAATAACCGGCCCTACGAAATGCCGGAATCCGTTGCCGCACCCAACGACCCGGTTGGCATTGCCTCGCACCGGCTGTCGGCTACAATCACCGCGCGCCGGGCGTCCAGGGATGGCCGCCGGCCCGCATGTTTCCGGGGATTCTTCGCGTGACAGCCCGCCGCAGGATCGCCGCGATCGCAATCGTCCTGGCCTTGCCCGTTGTGGGCCTGATCCTCTTGCGATGGGAAGGCGGGATCGAGCGTCGCGTGAGCGTGGTCGAGCCGGGTCGCATCCTCCGAGGGGCCTGGCAAGGCCCGGGGCCGTTGCTCCAATTGATCCGTCGCGAGCGAATCCGCACGGTCGTGACCCTCACGGCCATCAACGCCGACGACCCGAAGTATGTCGACCAGGAACGCGCGATTCGCAAGGCCGGGGTCGACTGGGTCCTGATCCCGATGAAAGGCTCGCGGGCCACGCTGGAGCAGATGGCCGAAGCCGCCGACCTGGTGGCCGACCCCGCCCGCCAGCCGGTGTTCTTCCACTGCGTGGGCGGGCATCACCGCTCCAGCCTCGTGCAGGCGGCGTATCGCATCCGGCACCAGGGATGGACGGCGAAAGCGGCCTGGGACGAGGTGGCCGCGCTGCCCTGGGCGCGACCCGAGGCGCCCGCCGACCTCGGCGATCGCGGCCTGATCGAGGCGTTTGCCGAGGCGTACCGCCATGAGGCCCGAAAGGATCCCCGCAATGAGGCGTCGACCGCTCCGATGGCTGCTCCGCGGGATCACGCTGATGGCGATGATCGCGGCCGGGTTCCTCCTGTGGCGATGGGCGGGCGGTAATTTCGGCACCGTGCAGAAGGGCCGGGTCTACCGATCGGCGCAGCTCTCGGGCAGGTCGCTCGCGAGGACGATCCGCGACCGCCACATCAAGACGGTGTTGAATTTGAGGGGCGAGAACGCCGACCAGGCGTGGTATCGCGCCGAGAAATCGGCCACGCTGGAGGCCGGCGCCGTCCAGGTTGACTTCCCGATGGCCTCGGACCAGTGGCTCTCCCGCGAGCAGGCCGCGACCTTGCTCGGCATCCTGGATCAGTCCGAATATCCGATCGTGATCCACTGCGAATGGGCGCAGAGCGCACGGGGCTGGTCGCGGCGATCATCCGATTACTCGGGGAAGGGTCCTCGCTGGCCGATGCCCGGTCGCAATTCTCGCCCTATTATTTGTTCCTGCCCGTGAAAGACGGCCTGGTCATGCGAGGTCATCTCGACCTGTACGAGAAATGGCTGGAATCCGAGGGATTGACGCATACGCCGGCGGTGTTTCGCGAATGGTTGACGCATGGCTACAAGCCCAGGAATCCCAGCCGGCAATACTGGCCTTGCGACCTCTACCCGCTCAAGGTGGTGAGCCGGTCGGCGAAGGCGAGAGAGGTCCTGTGGAGCGAGAGCCGATGCCGGTAGGGTCCGTGAAATGCGCCGATTCTTCCATCCGGCGCCGCTCCGAGAGTGAAGGCACCGCGGTCTCGCCACGCAAAGGGGATTCATCATGCGTGCGGCCGTCGAGGATCCGGCCCGCCTTGCCTTTTCGCACGCCTCCCCACTGCTTGAAGAAGAACGGCACGTTCGCGCCTTCGCATTGATCGCGGATCGAGCGGACCCATTCCACTTGCATCGGACGGGCCCCGTGCCCGCTTTCCCCGCCGCAGATCACCCAGCCGATCCCGTCCAGGTTGACCTTGCCCAGGTCTTCCAGCAAGGGCTCGACCGAGAGCATGCGCAGGCCCGCGGGGGCGTGGCGCAGGTGATCGACCCGGGGCAACCCGTGGCGGCGATCCTCCACGCTCACGCCCCACCAGATGTGCGGCTCGTGCGCCGCGGCGGATAATTGCGAGCGGAGCAAGTCGCGCATCCGCTCCGAGCGTTTGGTGAGCACCTGATAGGTGTGCCAGTTCGCCAGTCGCATCACGCTGGCCACGGCGACGATGTATTCGTCGGGCACGTCGCGATGGAAGAGGTCGCTCATCGAGTTGACGAAGACCATGCGCGGCCTGGCCCATCGCAACGGGTCGGCCAGGCGTTCGGGGACGATTCGGAGGTCGAAACCTCGCTCGTAGGGGTGATCCTTGACGCCCCGGAACCGCTCGGCGAAGGTCTCGGCGTAGCAGTGCGCGCAGCCGGGGCTGATCTTGGTGCAGCCTCGCAGCGGGTTCCAGGTGCAGTCGGTCCATTCGATCTTGGAGGCGGCCATCGTTGCTCGCGGGTCAAATAAGAAGCCTCGTCCCTACCCAAAGTTTAGGGACGAGGCCAAGCGTCGATGGTGCACCGTTACTTGGCGTTCTGGACCTTCACGCCCTTGTCGCTGTTGTTGTACCGCTGCTCCAGCCTCTGGAGCTGGCGCATCTGGTTGTCGTTGTTCATCCCCCGGACGTTCTGCTCCAGGTTCAGGCTTTGCGACTGCTGCGGCGACTGCCCGGGTGCGTTCATGTACTTCCCTTGCGGGAGGGCGGTCGGGGCCGCGGGCACCGGGCGGCCCCATGAACGTGGTCCCGCGATGGAACGCGTACTGATTGGTGCCCTGTCGGGCCACGGCCGTGACCTGGCCGTGAATCCCCTCGGCCACGAACACGCCGCGCAGGTCGGTCTCGCCCGAGGAGAACGTCGGGTTGTGCGACCCGATCACCTTCACCTGCACCCTGGGCACGAACGCCTTGGTCTTCGCGTCCCGCACGGTCACGCGCACCCGGCCGCTCTCGGGCTCCTCCAGCACCTGCAATTCCAGGGGGCTGACCAGGAGGATGCCCGACGTGTAGCGGTCGTCGCCCCGGATCATCACGAGGTAGGCGCCTTCCTTCTGGATCGGCAGGTCGATGGCCCTGGTGCGGTCGTCGAAGTCCTTGCCGTTGCCGAGCTCGACCTTCGCCTCGAAGAACGGCTTGATCCCGGCCAGGTCGATGCCGGCGATCTCGTCGAGGTTTCGCCTGGTGAGGTAGAGCCTCATCAGGTCCACGGGATAGACCTTCACGTCGGCCTCGGCGATGTTGCGATAATCGAGCTTCGCCGTGGCCGGCTTCGATTTCTCGGGGTCGGGGACGTTGGCGATCGCCACGCCGGGCCGGATCACCGAGACTTCGGGCAGCTTCAGCTCCTTCCGCGTGAGCGCCTTGACGGCGCCGGCGGCGTCGCTGAACCGCTCGGCCACCTTCTCGTAGAATTCGAGCGCCTTGGCGGGCTGCATGCGGGCGTCGTAAATCTGCCCGAGGATGTAGAGCGCCTGCCACTTGTTGGGGCTGGGCTGATCGACCCCGCCGGCGTCCTTGTACGAGGCGGCGGCGATCTGCTCGGCCACGGCGATCGCGCGATCGTATTCGCCGAGGTGGAAGCGGCCGAGCGCCTCGGAATACTGGAAGCTGTCGAGGAACGTGCTCCTGGGATAGAGCTTGGCGAAGCGCTGGGCGAGCCTCACGACCGAGGCGAAGTCCTCCATGTCGAGGTAGGCGCCGACGAGCGCCAGGCTCGCTTCGTCGGCCAGCGGGTCCTTGGGCGAGAGCGAGAGGAAGACCTGGTGAGGCGGATCGTCTGCAGCCAGCAGGTCGGACGCGATTCAGCGCCGGCCGCGGTCAACTCGGCGCGGAAGGCGGGGTCGGTGGTCGCCGGCCCGCCAGGCTGGCCATGACCTGCGAGAGTCCGAAGAAGTCGCTCTGGATCGACGCCGTGGAGGGGTATTCGCGCCACAGGTCGAGCAGATACGCGATCGCGTCCAGCGGCTTGCCCCGCTGCCTGAGGACCTCGCCCACGCGGGCGTCTTCCAGGTAGGACGCCTCGGCCGTGGCCCTCCAGACGAGGTAGGCGCGCTCGTGCTCGCCGATGTCGCCGTAGGCCTTGCCCACGACCTTGATGTCGTCGAACGAGATCACCAGCTCGGGCGCCTTCTCCTTCAGGACCTCGAAATAAATGACCACGTTGCGCGGGTTGTATTCGCGGATCGAGATCGTGAGGAGCATCCTCGCGGCGTCCTTGGCGATGTCGTCTCGCAGGGTGTAGCCGCCCCAGAGGGCTTGCAGGCTGTCGGCGGCCTCGGAGAGCCGGCCGGCGTCGAACAGGGCCTTGCCCCGGGCGTAAAGCTCGTCGGGCGTGGCCTTGTACGGGTCGTTCGACTTCTCGCCGGGGGCCAGCACCTTCAGCGCGCCGGTGGGGCCCAGGTGGCGCTTGCCGGGTTCGTAGGCGCTGGAGAGGATTGGCGGCAGGGCGCGGTATTCGCCGGGGGTGGTCCCGTAGACCTCGTAATTGACCTGCGGATTCTGCTCGGGCGTGAAGTAGAGCGTGAGCACGCCGTCCTCGACCGTGTAATGGCTGGCCGGCGAGTCGATCGAGCCCTCGACGATCGTCGTGCCCGCGGGGAGGAACTCCTTGCAGGACGAGGAAGTCGAGGTCCCATGCGGACTGGCCGGCGTGGTACTCGCGATAGCCCCAGCACCGAGATCGGCACCTTGCCGCCGAGCGGGGCCTGCGTGACCACATTCTCGAAGTGCTGGGCGTTCACGGACGTGTGGAAGCCCTGGGCGAGCGGACGGCCCTCGAACGACGGCGGCGGGGCCGAGTACACGCGGCGGCTGACGAAGAAGTCCTTGCCCTTGCGGTCCTGATCGGGCGCGAAATCGCGGGTGAACCCGGTGAGCATGACGGCGTAGCCGAACTGGCCGCGGCCGTCGATGTCGAACTTCACGCGGTTCTGGCGCGTTCGTCTTCAGGAACCGCCGGGGCACGCGGATCGACTGGCCCTCGGTCGCGCCCACGACCTGCTTGTCGTAGACTTGCTCATCATTGACCGTGACGATGAGGCGGTAGCGGTCCTCGGCCGCGACCGCCTTGCCGTAGTAGATGCCGAGTGCCGCGATCGCCGGACCCTTGGCCTTGGTCGGCTGCCAGCCATTGCCCTGGCGATGCGCCTGGAGCCAGTCGCCACGGCGGCCGTTCAGCTCGTCGGATTGCGGGCGGACGCGGGCGAAGGCGAGCGCCGCGAGCGCCGTGGTCTCGGCGTCGGAGCGGTGCCAGGGATGCTCGCCCGTCGCCCGCCCAGTAGAGTTGCGGGCGAGAGCCGGGCGTGGCGATCACCTCGGTCTTGGCTCGCGGCCCGAGGACGCCGAGGACTTCGCCGCCCATCGACGCGCGGTCGAGGTTGGCGAACGTCATGGCCAGGTACGCGAGCGAGGCGTTGGAGAGGTTCTGCCGCACGCGGTTCAGGGCGTTCGCGGCTCGAAGCTCGCCCTGTTCCGCGTGCTGAGGGCGTGCAGGATCGTGGCCCGCGTCTCGTGGTCGCCGGCCGTCGACCCTGGCGAGCTCCTGCGCGAGCCAGGTCGTCCCCTTGTCCAGGGCGTTGGGGTCGGTGGCACAGGCCGAGCGCCTCGGCCGTGGCGAGCGCCCAGATCACGCGGGCGGAGGTCATGCGGTCGCTCGGCCGATTCTTCGTCTCCGAGCCCGCCACCCAGGGCCATCCGCCGTTTTCGTTCTGGAGGTGATGAGCTCCGCGACCAGGCCGCGGATGCGGTCGGTCAGCCGGACCGCCTCGGGGGCGTTCACGTTCTTGATCGCCTGGAGGTAGGTCAAGGCCGACGTGGCCGCGAGCAGGTCGCCGGCGCGATCGGCCGTGGTGTCGGGCGGGATGAAGCAGCCGGGCGCGAGGTGCTTCTCGAAGGGCGAGTAGGCGTCGTGCCCAGCGCCAGTTCGACGATCATCCGTCGCACCGAGGGCGAGAGCGACGATCATCATCTCGGGCTCGGCGTAGTCGCGTCCGGGGGCGAGGCCGACGAAGACGGTGGTGTCGTCGGTCGCGGTGCCCGAGGCCGAGGCCATCGCCTGCATTCCCCACGGGCGGATCGGCACTTCGGTCATCATCTCGTCGCGGGAGTCGCCCAGGACGGCCGAGATGGTCAATTTCATGACCTCGTCGCCGTCGGGACGTCGAAGGGCTCGAACATGACCTCCTCAACCCCTTCGCCGTTGACCTCGATCGCCTTCGGGATCGACGCGCTCGCGACCGCCGGCATAGGCCGTCAGTCGCAGGTTGAGCGTGCCCACCATGCCTTGGGATGATGGACCTCGGCCGATGAACCGCGGCTTGTCCCCCTGCGTGAGCGAGGCGGGCGCCTTCAGGTCGACGAAGAACGTCCTTCCTCACGCGCCAGGTCGGCCGTGGTCTGGCCGACGAGCGTGTCGGCGCCGGTCACGCCCCGGGCGGTGAAGCGGTATTCGGAGAGCGCGGCCGGGGCGCGGAACTTGACCGTGGCCTTGCCGTCCTTGCCGGTGACGATCGATGGGTTCCAGTAGGCGGTCTCGACGAACCGCTCGCGGGCCGAGGGGTCGGCGGCGGCGCCGGCACTGCGACTGCCTTCCGGTCGCTGACCAGCCGGCCGGCTCTCGTTTCACGCTCGTCTGGTGCCTCGGCCAGCATCGGGTCGCGTCCTTCGGTCACCAGGCACCATCCCGGCTGAGCCATTCCTCGCCGGCTTCGGCCTTCCTCGTCCATCGCCGCCGATACATCGGCAACACCTCGATTCATCCCATAACCCGCCATGCCGCCGCCCATCCCGCCCGCCGGCACGGACGGCCTTCTGCCGGAGCCGGAGCGCGGGTCGAAGGCCCCCGTCGGCATGCCCTGCTCGCGAGGGCCACGGCGCCTGCGGCGCCGGAGGCGCGTCCAGCCGCGCCGCGCCATGGGCGACGCGAATGCGCCGCGATCTCTGTCTTTCGCAAGCGCCGCCGCACCCGTCGGCGTCCTCCTGCCTTCCTCCATCTCCTGATCGTTCAGCACGTCCTGATTCACCGCCTCGGTCGTCGGGCGATAGCGTGAACGTGGCGCTGGACCCGCTCGCGAACGACGACGTCCGGGTCTGGTTGTAGAAGAACGTCCCGATCGGCGGCATCCGGTCGGCGAACAGCCTCAAGAGCGAGCGATCGACCATCGCCAGGGCCACTTCGGCGGCGACCGGCTGGCCGTTCTGGTCGGTCGTGGTGACCTCGATTTCGACCTCCTCGCCCGGGCCCACCGAGGGCTTCGTGGGCTTGATGGTCACGCGGAGGTCGCGCTCCACTCGGACGTCGAAGGCCGCCTCGTAGAAGCCTTCGTTCGCCATCCGCGAGGCCGCCATCGTGAAGTTCGGGAACTGCTTGCCTTCCACGTCCCAATTCAAGGCGTTGTCGCCTTCATTCAGCGTCAAGATGCGGTACTGGAGGATGCGATCGGCCTCCCAGGTGATCGAGCGCCGAGCCGCTCGGGCCGCGATTGATCACGCGGACCTCGGCCTTCTCGCCCACCTTGAACGTGGAGCGATCGGCCAGGATGCGGAGCTTGGTCTCGTCCTTCTTGCCCGAGATCGTGATCTCCTTGTCGGCGAAGATCGGCGTTCTTGAAGCGGTCGGTGCCGAGGGCCCGCACCACGTACGAGCCGCCCTCGTCGTCGTCGGCCTTCAGTTGCACCGTGCCGAGGCCCGTCTTGGGGTCGGTCTTCACCTCCTCGCGCATGACCTCGCGCTCGGTGACCTGGCCCGATTTGTTGACCCGCTTGAGCAGGGCCACGGCAATGTCTTGCCCGGTCGGCTCGCCCTGGGCGTCCGACGTCGTGAGCCTCACGGCGAAGCTCTCGCCGTCGAGGTAGACGTCCCGGTTCAGTGCTCAAATTGATGCGGAACGCCCGCACGGCGAGCATCACGTTCGTGGCCACGCCGACGGCGTCCTGCGGCAGTTGCGCGACCAATCGCAAGACCTGCTCCTCGGAGAATCCCGAGGTCTCCAGCTCGAAGGGGAACTTGCCCAGGGCGTCGGTCTTGCCCTGGATCGTGCGGCCGTCGGGCAGGCTCAACACGACCTGTCGATTGGCGAGCGGCGTGCCCGTACTGATACTTGGCGACGACGGAGCCCTTGATCGTGTCGCCGCGATAATAGACGGTCCGGGGCAGGTCGAAGGCCAGGTCAATCTTCTGGAGTTGGTACGCCTGGACCTCGAACTGCGCCGGCGAATTCGCTCTTGCCGGGCCGGAACAGGCGGACGCGGTACGACCCGACCGGGGCGGCCGAATCGAGCGGAATGGCCTCGTGGAAAACGTGCCGAAATCGGAGAGCTTGACCGTCGGCATCGACGAACTTCCGGCCCCGGCTGTCGTACACTTCCAGCATGTAGGGCGTCTTCGGCGATGTTCGCATACTGGCCATCCACGACCTCGCGGACCACGCCGCGAAGCGCCACGTCCTGGCCCGGCCGATACGCGGGGCGATCGGTGTAGAGGTAGGCCCGGGCCGTGATCCCCTGCGCGACCTTCTCGGGCAAGGACAGGCCCGAGCCGGCGACGTTGCCGCCGTCGAGGACGAGGTAGGAAATCTCGCCCTGCGGGAGGTAAGGTTTGGCGGTTGGCGGGGCGATCGGGAGCCTCGGCCGGCACCTGGGCATTCGGCCCACCTTGCGGGCCTTCCGGCGCCGGGGGAGCGGGCGGCGGCACGGCCTCGGCGCCGGGTGGCGGGACCGCCCCCGGTTCGAGCGGCCTGGTCCAGTCCTGCATGAGCACGCCGTCGGGTCCGGTCTTCGCGTCGAGGATCACGCCGGTCCCGTCGGAGACCAGCACGCCGCGCCCCGGCGCGGCCCTTGCCCGTCTTCATGTCCTGCGCGAACACGAGCAGTTGATCGCGAGACGTCTTGACGATGGCGTCGACGTCGCTGCCGATCACCAGGGTCGTGGCCTGGAGCGATCTTCTCGTCGCTCGACCTTCACGACGAACACGCCGGGCACCTGGCACCTTCTTCGAGCTCGTACTCGGTGTCGATGGGCTTGAACTTCGCGTAGGCCGGGACGTCGGCGGTCCATTCGGCGTCGGGCGCGACGAGGCCGATGTCGAGCTGCTCGACGCCCGCAGCGTGTGCTTCTTGCGGAAGTAGGTCTCGGGGTCGATCTTGTAGGCGGTGAAGGTCAGCTTCTCGATGTTCCGCGTCGCGATCTTGAGCCTGGGCGTCTCGCCCGAGCGGAAGGCACGCTCGGTGATGACCGTGAGCGCCTTGGCTTCCATCACGGCGATCCGTTGGTTGGCCTGGGCTTGCCAGGGCTGCGACGGTCACCTTGCGGAAGCGGTCGATCGCGGTGGCCGGGTCGCCCTTCTCGATCTCGTAGGTGGAGGCGATGGCGAACTGCGCGTGGCCGGCGGGCTCGGTGTTGGGGAACTTGCCCGCGAGCGTGGTCCCACGCCGCGATCGCGTCGTCGTACTTCTTCTCGCTGAAGAAGGTGTCGCCCACTTGCAGGAGGATCTGCGGGACGCGGCGCGTCCAGCGGGTTCTGCGCCGCGAAGGCCTGCAAGGCGGCGCGGGCGTCGGCGTATTTTTCGCTTGCGGATGAGGTCCTCGGCGATCTGGATCTCGGCATCCAGGACGGCGCGCTGGGCGTCGGCCGATTGCGGCCCGTTGGGGTATTTGGCGAGGTACGCCTTGTAAGCGGCGATGGCCTCGTCGTAACGCGCCCTGGCCCTGCAGGATCTGTCCGATGCGGAACTGGGCCGACATCGAGCAGCGCGGCGCGGGTCGCGCTGGGCCTCCTCGCCGTTGGCCTTCGCGGCGTCGCCGTTGATGAACGCGGCGAAGGCGGCGAGCGCCTCCTGGCTACGCCCGCGGGCGAGGTAGGACTCGGCGATCTCGTACGAGGCCCGCACCGAGCCAGCGGATGCGACGGGTACGACGGCGAGCATCTTCTTGAGCGCCGCGACCCCGAGGTTCATCTGCGCGTCGTCGGGCGGCGTGGGGATGCCGTGCGTCTTGGCGATCCCATAGAGCGATTTCGCCCGGAGGTCGGCGGCCTCGGCGGTGTCCACTTTTTCGAGGTCGCGGGCGAGGTCGGACCACGTCAATCGGGCGGGCAGGGGCTGGTTGGCGCGGAGTTGCGATTCGCCGAGCTCGTAGCGGACGGCGACCCGGTCGGCGCCCTTGGGATATTCCTTCAAATAGGCTTGATAATCGTTGATCGCCCGCGGCCACACGCCTCCCTTGCGACTGGCGCGGGCCATTTCCACGAGGATGGTGGCGCGAAGCGCCTGCCCCTTGGCCAGCGATCGGGCCTGGGTGAGCATCGCGTAGGCGCCCTCGACGTCGGGCCGCGCGGTGGGCAGGTCGGGGTTGAGCAGGCGATTGGCGAAGCCGCGATAGACCTCGGCCAGGCGGTCCTTGCGGTCGTCGCCGAGCAGCGATTCGGCCTCGACGCGGGCGAGGGCATCGGCGGCGGCGAACTTGCCGGCGGCGACCTCGACGGCGGCAAGCTCGGAGCGGATCTTCATCGGTCCAGCGCCCCTCGGCCTTCATCGCCTCGGCGAGGACGGTCCGCGAGGCATCGAGCTTGCCGCCCAGGCGGAGGATGGTCCCGCGGACCAGGTTGATGTACGGGCGATCGGCGGGGGGCGTCTTGGCGTCGCGTGCGAGGGCTTCGAGCGCCTTGTCGGCCTCATCGAACTGGCCGTCCTGGATCGCCGTGACGATGGGGCTCGGCAGGACCGGGGCCGCGGGCGTGACGGCCATCTTCGCGGGAGGGTCGGCGGCCCGCGAGCGGGAGATCCCCGCGAGGACCAGGACGAGGCAGCCTAACGCGAGCCGACTTCGGCCGATCGGGAGAGTCACGGCAAGATCCTCCGTGGATGGAGAGGGGACGCCCAGAGGGGGAGATGGGGTCGCGTCGCCCTTTGGACGCGAAACGCCGGGCTTTCGTTCCAGCCCACGCCTCGCACCCTCGATGATCGTTCAACGAAGGCGTTCGGTCAACCACCCGGCGGGCGGCTTGACCGGGGCGGCGAACCCCTCTAACCTGGAACACGCACGGCGGCCGGATTTATTAGATTTTCCCGAGACGGAGCACGCGTCAAGGATGGCTTATCTACTCGCCTGGCTCATGCTTGCCGTCGCCCCGGACGATGCCGCGACGCACGCGGTGAAGGTCCAGCTCGACCATCCCGACTTGCAGCTCGCCGCGTTCCTCAAGCTGTTCGAGGGGGAACGTGTGGGCGATCCGGCCTCGGCGCTGGCGGCCTGGAGGCGGGCCAACGGCAACTCGCGGACGCCGGGCAAGGCGATCGAGGCGGCGATTGCGGCCATGAATCCCGACATGATCCGCGAAGCCGGCTTGCTCGATAATGGCCAGTTCTTCCTGGATTTCGGCCCCGAGAAGGGCGAGCCCCGCTGGTTCTTGCGAGTCCCGTTCGACGACGGCACGCTCGCGGCGTTCGCCACGGCGCTGGCACTATCGGGAGGCGCAAGCGAGCCGGCGCTGGACGGCATCCAGATCGACCGGCTTGGCCCCGCCGGATCGCCCCTGATGGCGAGGAAACTGGACGACGGACGGCACATGCCGCGCCTGGAACCGATCGTAGTCGCCGGGCGTCGCGACGAGATTGCCGGGGCGTTCGCGGGGATGCCTCGACCGCTCTCGGGGTCGGAGCGAACTGGCAGCAACCACGGGCTGTCGATTTATCTCGATCCGAAACTGCTGGCGAAGTCGGAATCGATCGCCGTGAGGCAGGCGGCGGAGCTTTTCCTCGGTTTAGGGATCGTCGGCAACTCGCCCGAGCAGGGCAACTATGCTTACCTTAAATTTCACCCGCAAACGGATCGGATGGCCCCGTATTTGGGCGTCGTGGCGTTGAACCGGCGTCAGGGCCCGAGCTTCCCGGCGAAGCTCGATCCCGCGTGGCTGGATTCCATCCCCGGCTCGGCGTCGGTGGCGTTCGCTTTCGCCGTCGACCCCCAGCCCGCCATGTGGGACGCCCTGTTCGCGGCGCTCGATCGCGCGGAGAAGGCCGATCCCGGGAAGGCGAAAGCCGCGCCGATCCGGGCGCGATTGAACCTGCTGGCCACCATAGCCGGCGTGAAGCCCGAGGTTGACCTGTGGCCGAAGTTGCGCGGCGTTTCCGGCTTCGTTTCCATGAGCCCGAACGCGCCGGCGAAGGCGGAATCGGCCATGATTTCGCTGCACTTGACCGACGAAGACGCCGCGAAACAGCTTGCGACGGATTTCGTCCCGAAGGTCGCCAGGTTCCTGAAGCTGGGTCCTGCCGAAGAGGGGGAAATCCGCACGCTTGGGCGAGTTTCGGGACGGCCCGTGGTGATGACGCGACGAGGTTCGTCGGTCTGGTTGGGATGGGGCGAGAAGTCGATGGTTTCGGCCCTCGAAGCGGCGGACGACCCGAGCAAATCGGCACGCGGGACGATCCTTCATCCCCGGAATTTCCCCAAGAATAATTCCGCCGATCGCCTCGTCGCGGTCTGGCCGGGTCGATTGGGGAGGGATGTTTCCGGGCTTGAGGATGCCCCGCCCGTGGTCTGGTCGGGCGTCACGTTTCCGGGTGGATTTCAGGACTATGTGATCTGGCCCGACCTGAAGACGACGTTGCACGCTTACCTCGAAAACCTCCCGATGGAACCCCGGAAGTAGCCGCACGGTTATGCCCGCTCACGCCCCTCGCTTGATCGACTTGCAGGTCGATTGGCTGTCGCAATATGCCGCCGAGACGAAGGCCCTGGGCATCCCGCCCGAGGGCATGGCGTCGCGGATTTCGCAGGTGGACGGCTACTTCAGCGACACCTTGGCGGCGTTCATTTCGTGCGGGAACCTGGCCCATTCGCTGGCCAGGATCGAGGCCGAATTCTCGGGCCGATTGCTGTTCGGCGCGAAGACCTGGCGCGATGGCGGGATGAACCGTCCGGGTTGACGTGGGGCGTGATGGTGGCGGCGGACGCGGAGCCGCCGGGGCGGCTGCCCGCCCTGTTTGATCGTGGCGTGAGGGTGTTTTCGCCCTCCGATTCGACGCCCGAGTTCCTTGCCCGCCTGTCCGAGCTGAGCCGGCCGGGCGGGCCTCGGCCGATCCTCGACCTCGCTCGCGCCGATCCCGCGGTCATGGGCGAAATCCTCGACTGGTTCGAGGCCGACGGGATGCGTGCCGGGCGGATCCTCCTCTTGAATCGCGACGAGTCCTCCTGGCCCGGGGGATTGGCGAGGCTTCGCGCCCTGGGCGGCACGGTGGCCGTGAGGATCTGCTCGCCCGCCCGGGGATCGGCCGACGAGATTCGCGGGGCGATTGAAGCGATTGCGGCCGTCCCGTTTCGCGGCGAGCCCGGCTATCGGGGGATCGCGATCGCCACCGGGTTCCTGGAGACCAATTCCACCGTGCCCGGCCTGGGCAACGCCGGCGAGGTGGTGGAGTGGGTCGTCAGGACGTTCGACCCGGCGACTGCGCGGCTGTTGATCCGGGAGAATGCGTTGAAATTGATCGAGGCGATGGCGGGCGAATCGGAGTGATTCGCCCGCCATCGCCTCGAATTGTTGACGTCCGCCCCTGGATCAGCGGGAGTGGAAGGTTGAGGGCCTCGGCTTGGGCGTGGAGGAGACGGTGATGGACCGGATCTTCACCGTCTTGACCTTGACCGTGGGGGTCTTGATCGATTGCGGGCTGGCGATCGAGCGGCCGTTGGTGACGAACTGGGCCACGTAGCCGGTGTTGGGCTTGGCGGACGAGGGCAGGCTGAAGAAGGCGTCGCTGAGGATGTTGCCCGCGACGTCGGTGATGTTGTTGCCGTTGATGGTGAGCGAATACTTGCCCGCCACCAGCGCCCCGAGGCGAGGCCGCCTGGCGTTGGCGGCGAAGTTGAGCGTGACCACGCGGGTGTCGGTCGCCCCGCCCGGCGAGACCGTGATGCCCGTGATGGTGAGGGTCTGCGTTCCCCTGGCCGTGGGCAGGGTCAGCGTGTAGTTCGCGGCATTGGTCAACTGCGAGACGAGCAGTCCCGAGAGGTCGTCCTGGATGTTGATGATGACCTGGCCGGCCTTCGGGTTGAGCGTCACGCCCGTGACCCGGGGGGCGGTCGTGTCGACCAGCAGGACGGGCAGCGTGACCGGGGACGACGTGACGTTGCCCTGGGCGTCGGTGGCCGAGGCCACGATCGTGTACGAGCCGGGGAGCAGCGGGGTAGACGTGGCGGACCAGGTGCCGCCGGCCCCCACCGTGGCCTGGGCGATCACCTGGGGAGAGGCGAGGCCGGCCCTCTGCCCGGTGATCGTGATGATGTTGCCCACGGCACCCGAGCCGCCGAAGACCGGCTGGTTGACCTTGCTGGCCACTTGCAGCGCGGTGCTCGTTCCCGTGACCGAAGCGGTGAACTGGGCCGTGATCTGCTGGACCTGGACGGCCACGCTGACCTGCTGCGAGGTGCTGGCCGTGCTCCCGCCATTGCTGCTGACGGTCACGACGATCAGGTCGGTGCCCGCCGCCGTGTAGATGTCGGCGCCGGCGACTCCGAACACGCCGGGGGTGACCTGCGAGACCACGCCGCTGGTGAGGGTGCCGTCGCCCCAGTTGATCGTGGCGGAGAAGTTCGCGGCCGAGGCGGCCGGGTTGGCGCTGCTGAAGGTGGCAACCTGCGCGGCGAATTGCGTGTTGGCGACCGCGGAGATCGGCTGCGAGGTGACGACCAGGGCCGCGTCGCCCACGGTGGAGGTCAGGCCGACCGACTGCGAGTTGCCGCTGGTGTCGTTCACGGCGACGGAGATGGGATAGCTGCCCACGGCGAGGTAGGCGTGCGAGCCCATCACGAGGAAGTGGCCCGCGCCGTTGAGGGTGTCGGGCACGACGGTGCCGGCGGAGGTGGTGCCGTCACCCCAGTTGATCGAGGCGGCGAAGTCGGCGGCCGTGCTGGTGGTGTCGCCGTAGGTGATCGCGGCGAGCGTGACGGCCGACGTGTTGCCCACCTTCGTGGCGTAGTTGCCCGAGGCCTTGACGGTGAGGGCCGCGTCCTGCACGTTGGCCGTGAGCGTCTGCGTGGTATTCGCGCCGCTGACGCTCTCGACGGTCGTGGTGATCGGGTAGGTCCCTACCTGGGAGTAGGTGTGATTGCCCGACACGCTGAAGGCGCCGCCGGCGACGAGCGTCACGGTCCCGTTGGTCACGGTGCCGTCGCCCCAGTCGATCGACACGAACGAGAAATCGGACGCGACGGCGGTGGGGTTGGCCGAGGTGAACACGAGCGTCGAGCCGGTGTAGGCGGCGCCCTTGGTGAGCGTGATCGCGGAGGGGGGCGAGCTGGAGAGCGCGGCGGCGGCCACGTTCACGGCCGCCGACGACCTTCGTGCTCGAGCCGTATTTGCTCGTCACGGTGGTCGTGATCTCGAAGTTGCCGGCGCCGTAGACGTGCTGGCCCAGCACGTCGAAATTGCCGTTGTCATCGAGCTGGATCGTGCCGGTGGTGTCGGCGGAGCCGTCGCCCCAATCGATCGAGGCCGAGAGCGTGGTCAGGTCCGGGCTCGGGTCGGAGTCGCTGAACTGGGCGACCGTGCGGTTGAAGCGGCTGCCCTCGGTGGGCGTGGGGGTGATGGCGACCGAGATGGGCGTGAGCGTGGCGTCGGGGACGGTGATCTGGCTGGTGACGGTCTTGCTCTGCCCGGCCGCGTCCTTGATCGTGACGGTGATGGTCGCGTTGGAGATCGGGACCGTGTAGATGTGCGACCCCGCCACGCTGAACGAGCCGTCCGGCGTTCTGGCTGACGTTGCCCCCGGTCGTGGTGCCGTCGCCCCAGTTGACCGTGGCGGTGAAGTCGGAGAGCAGGGGGGTCGGGTTGCTGTCGTAGAACACTGGCCACGGGGCCGGTGTAGGCCATGCCGAGCTGGCCCGGATGGGGCTCACGCCCGAGGCCACGATGGTGGCCGCCGTGGCGGTGGCGCCGAGCGTGGCCGAGCCCTTGCTCCCGCCCACGTCGTCCACGGTGGTGGTAATCGCGTAGGTGCCGAAATGCGTATACGTGTGCGTGTCGCTGATCACGAACGTGCCGGCCGGCCCGCCCTGCTTGGGCAGGATTTGCACGGGGTTGGTCGCGTCGCCCAGGTTCGAGGAGGTGCCGTCGCCCCAGTTGATGGTCACCGACGAGTACTGCGAGAGCGTGGCGAAGGTGTTGGCGTCGGTCAGGACCGCCACGGTCCCGCTGAATGCCGAGCCTTCCACGGTGGTGATGGGCAGCAGGCCCGTCGTGGAGAGGGTGATCGGCGCGTCCTTGATGGTCGCGCTGACCGTGGCCTGCGTGCTGCTCCCGCCGGCGTCGTTGATGGAGACGGTGCCGGTGTAGGACCCGGTGTTGACGAACACGTGATTGGCCTGGATGCGATACCCGCCCTGGCCGGTCGAGACGATCGTCGCCGAAGTGTCGGGCGGGGTGCCGTCGCCCCAGTCGATGCTCACCGAGAAGTCGGAGATCGGGGCGCTGGGGTCGCCCGACTGGAAGGTGGCGGCCGTCCCGTTGAAGGCCGTGCCCTCGACCAGGCCGAACGACGTCCCCTGCGAGGTCAGCGAGGCGTCCTTCACCGTGATCGTCTGGTTGATCGTGATCGTCGAGCCGGTCACGTCCGCGGGCACGCCGACGTCATTCACGGTGACCGTCAGCGGGTACGAGCCGAACGTGACGTACCGGTGCGAGGCGATCACGAGGAATCCGCCGGCAACGTTCGGGTCGTTCTGCACGAGGCCGGGGGACGACTGGCCGTCGCCCCAGGTCACCGTGGCCGAGTAGTCGGCCAGGGGCAGCGTGATCACGCCGTTGGCGAATGCCTGGTCGATGAACTTGGCGACCGTGCCCGAGAAGATCTGCCCCTCGGTGGGCGCGGGCGTGAGCGTGACGGCGGCGCCGGGGAGCAACGGGCGTCGGAGACGAGCTGCGAACCGTCCAGCGAGGCCGTGGCCGTGCCGGTGTTCACCACCGAGACCGTATAGGTGTAGTTGCCCGGGAGCTGGAAGTTCTTGGTCGTGCTGACGGTGTAGGTGTTGACCTGGCCCCGGACGGCCCTGAGCGTGGCGGCGCTGGTGGTGCCGTCGCTCCAGGTGATGGTGGTCGTGTAGTCGGTCGGCGAGGACGTGATGGGGATGGCGTCGGTGAGCGTGGCGATCGCCCCGGTGTACGAATCCCCTTCTTCGAGCGTCTCGGGAGCGACGGCGGCGAGGTTGATCGCGTACGGGACGATCACGATCGGGGCCGTGCCCGTCCTGGTGGAATATCCCGTGTGGTCGACCGTCACGGTGACGTTGTAGGTCCCGCCCAGGGCGTAGGTGTTGGAGGCGATCACGTCGTACAGGTTCGCGGTCGTGGGATCGGGCACGATCTGGCCGGTCACCACGTTGCCGTCCCCCCAATCGACCGAGGCCGTGAAGGCCGCGGCGCCTCCGGTGGCGCCGGCGTCGGTGAACGTGCCGATCACGTAATTGTTGATGGGCGTGAGCTCGTAGACGCCGCTCGGCGGGCTCACGGTGACGGCCAGGTGGTCGTCGATCGAGCGGATCGCGCCCGGGGCCTGGACGAGGCCGAAACCGCCTTGCGCGTCATAGGCCCCGGCCGCGGCGCCATTGACCGGCAGGGCCGACTCGATGAGCGAATCCCGGATGTCGGACGGGACGGCCTCGGGGTTGGACTGGAGCATGAGGGCCACCACGCCGGCCACGTTCCCCACGGCCGAGCTGGTGCCGAAGAAGTTCGTGATGCCGTCCATGTCCAGCTCGTTCGGCGTGCCGGGCTCGCCATAGGGCGTGGCGGCCGTCAGCGTGCTGATGTCGACCCCGCCGCCGGGCGCGGTGAGGGGGAACGAGATGTCGTTGCCGTCGGCACCCGAGATGACCGGCGTCTGGATGACCTGGGCCGCGTGCCTCGCGCCCGAATCGTCGAAGATCGACAGGGCCGGACCGTTGGAGGAGAACGGCTCGGTGGGCGTGGGGTTGATGTTGCCGTCCCAGGGCGAGGAGTCCCACCAGGCCACGGCGCCGACGCCGATCACGTTCGGGTCGGTCGCATGGCCGAAGGCGGAGGGGAAGAACGTCCCGCCCGCGGTGCCCGAGGCGGGCGATGCGAACGTCCCCCAGGCCGACACGGAGAACGGCGACACGGTGTCGGGCGGCGTGACGTGGCGAGGGGGATGGCCTCGATATAATTCGGCGCGGTCCCCCTGGCCACCTTCAAGACCAGGTTGTACGTGTTGCCGGGGGTGAGGTTGGTGGCCTGGAGGTTCTGGACCGGCTGGCTGGTGGCGATGGTGTTGGTGCGGGCCGAGGCCACGACCGACCCGGTGGTGGGGTCGATCAGATAGGCGTCGATTTCCGTGGTCACGCCGTTGGTCGTGAACGGGTTGTCCCACTGGACGTCGATGTCGCCGCTTGCCGAGTCGGCGGTGAACGCCAGCGCGGTCACGGCGGGGCCGGTCCCGGCGTTGAAGTTCATGAACGTGCCGCGCCCGACCCCCGCGATGGTGGTGGTCACGGGGCGGAACTGCGACCCGTATCCCCCGACCGGGGAGCCCGGAACGGTCGGGTCGGAATTCACCTCGGCGTCGAGCCCGGTGTTGGCATTGCCCTCGGCGCTCAGGTAGGTCACGCCCTGGGCGACGGCCTGGTCGATGGCCTGCCCGGCCACCCCGTTCTGGAAGAAGGGCTCGTCGGGGGCGTAGAGGTCGTCCAGGATCACGTTGCAGCCGGCGGCCTGGAGCGACGCGATGGCGTCGGCGAATCCCACGTCGCCCGGGGCGTTGGCCGGCTCGGCGGTCGAGAAGTAGAACGAGGCGCCCGGGGCGATCGCGTAGATTTCCTCGATGATGGCCAGGCCTTCGTCGGTCTGGGTGCCGATGCCCCGGTCGTCGAGCACCTGACTGGCGAGGCTGATCGGCGCGTCGCCCGAGGCGATCGCCGCGGCCAGCTCGCCGTCGTACTTGCCGACCGAGTCGGAGATCACGCCGACCTTCACGCCGGTCCCGTCCACGCCGTACTGGCTGCGGGCGGCGTCGCCGAACAGGGTCCGGTCGGACTGGTCCGGGGCCTGGTCATAATGCGGGACCATGATGCCCGAGATGCTGGCGACCTGGTCCATCTGGGCCATCGCCGGTAGGTTGGCGATGGGCAGCCAGCCTTCGGCGATCTCGCCGGCCGCGTTGGTCGCGCCCACGGTCATCCCCAGGGCCTCGGCCTTCGAGACGAACGAGGTCGGGTCGCCCCAGCCGCGGACGTCGATGGCGACCTGATTGCCCTGGATCAGGTACGTGCTCGTCGGCGGGGTGAACGTCCCTTGCGAGCCGTTGGCCACGTAGTTTTCGTAGCCTTCGTAGATGTTGATCAGGTCGCTTCCGGCGTCCGCCATGGGTCCGTTCTGGGCGTCGCTCAGGTCCGTGGACGTGGGCTTCCAGAGCGGGGCCACGTTGCTCAGCACGATCGCGCTGTTCCAGGGCATCGAGGATCGGACGCCGCCGGATGGCCCTTGCGGCGAGGCCCCGCATCTTCCCGCCACGTCGCAGGATTTCGCTCAGACGGAGACTCATGGATGGAACTCCCCAATATGGGCCTGCCGCGAAGCGATGGGCCGGGTATGGATGGATGAACGGGGATCGGTCCCCGGGATGAACTGGAAACGGGCGGGACGGGAGATCGGCGGCTTGCGGCGGGGGTCGCGAACGGCCCCGCCGCAGGCCTTCAAGTCGGGATTCAAGCCTTGCGGAAGTGCGTGCGGACGAACAAGCGATGCTTGGCCGCCGCCTTCACCTGCGCGGGGGGCACATATTGTTGGGGCGGCGACGAGATTGCGCCGCTGGTGTTGAACGCGGCGATGTAGTTCTGGCCGGGGGCGTTGTAAAGGCCGGGGAACGGCACGTAATACCGCTCGTCCAGCGCGTTGCCCGCGTTATCCGTCACGCCGGAGGCGTTGATCTGAAGGATGTACGTCCCCTTCTTCAGCGCCTTGTTGCCGGTGGCGAAGCTGAGGGTCAGCGTCTCCTGCGTCTGCGGGGTCAGCGGAGAGACCGTGATCCCGGACACCGCGAACGACTGGCCCGTGGTGGTGGTGAGCGAGTAGTTGGCGGCGTTTTCCAGCCCCGAGCGCGACAGCCCCGAGAGGCTGTCGTTGAAGATGATCGTGAACTTGCCCGTGGCCGGCGAGAACGTGACCGAAGCGACCTTCGGCCCCTGCGTGTCCACCGTCAGCATCCCTTGCGAGGCCGTCGGGTACAGCATGGTCGGGGCGCTGCTGGTCTGGCCGGCCTGGTCGGTGGCGGAGGCCACGATCGAGTACTGGCCGTCGCCCAGCGGGGAGCTGGTGATCGAGTACGAGCCGTTGGCGTCGGCCGTGCCGGTCCCGATCACGCTGCTCGCGCCGCTGGGGGTCACGGCCACGAGCGTGACCTTGGCGTTGGGCGCCGCGATCCCCTGGAACGTGGGCGTGCTGGAGTTGGTCGTCCCGTTGGCGGAGATCGTCCCGGTCACGCCCCCGGTGATCGCCACGAGCTGGCTGGCGATGGTGGCGGTGGTCGTCACGCTCACGGGCTGATTGCCGCCGGTGAGCGCGATCCCCAGGGCATACGAACCGCCCTCGGTATAGGTGTGCGTGCCCTCGATGAGGAAGATGCCCGAGGGTTGCGCCACGATCGCGGCGGCCGTGCTCGTGCCGTCGCCCCAGTTGATCGTCGCCGAGAAATCGGTGGCGACCGCCAGCGAGTCCTGCGAGCTGAACCCGCCCACGATCACGTTGGCCAGCAGCACCTTGGAGGTGCCGGTGATCGGCAACGGCGTGACGGTGAGCGGCGCCCCCACCACGTTGATCGAGCCGACGACCTGCTGCTGGCTCCCGCCGGGGCTGGTCAGGACGACGGTCACGGGCAGGGTCGCGACCGAGGTGAAGAGCTTGCCGGGGCTCTCGATGGCGAACGTCTGGCCCGTCTGGGTCGCCCCGTTGAGGAGGTACGAGTAGGTCCCGCTGCTCACGATCTGGCCGGTCGAGGTGGAGCCGTCGCCCCAGGTGATCAGGGCCGAGTAGTCGGCCGGGTGCGAGAGGTCGTTCGGCGTGCTGAAGGTGGCCACCACGCCGTTGAACGGCACGCCTTGCTCGGCCGGGCCGATCGTGGCCGGCAGGGTCAGGCTCAGCGACGCGTCGGAGACCTGCCGTCCCGGTGACGGTCGCCCCCGCGCCCGAGTTGCTCACGATCGACGTCGTGATCTGGTACGAACCGGTCGTGTACGCGTGGGATGCCTGCACCAGGTAGCCGCCGTCGGTATTGATCAGGACGTTGCCGGTGCTGGTCGTGCCGTCGCCCCAGTTGACCGTGGCCTTGAAGTCGGACGTCGGCGGGTTACGCGGGTCGGCGGTGGTGAACGAGGCCACGTATCCGGTGAAGGTCTGGCCGGCGACGGGGGTGAAGCTGTAGGACTGGGCCGAGAGCGGCGCGGGCGTGACGTCGACCGTCGTGTAGGCGACCGTCGTGTTGCCGCCCGAGAAGTTGCCGATCGTCGTGGTCACGCCGTAGGGCTGCGCCGAAGGCGAAGTCGCCCTCGACGGCCCAGGTGTACCCGTCGCCGTTGGGATCGGGGACGATCTTGCCGACGACCGGGGCCGAGCCGTCGCCGTAGTCGATCGTCGCGTAGTAGTTGCTGGCGGGCGGATGCCGCGGGTCGGCGTCGTTGAATTCGGCCAGGATCCCCGTATACGGCTGGCCCTCGACCGGACTCTGGCCGGTGAAGGGCTGCGCGGCGGGCTGGGTCACGAGCGAGAAGCCCTGCGAGGTCAGCGGCGAGTCCTTCACGGCGAACGAGGCGGACGTGGTGGCCACGTAGCCCGGCTTCGAGATCGTGATCGTGTCCTGGTACGAACCGCCGTCGTAAGTATGCCCGCTGGTGTCCTCCACGTCGTACCCGCCGTTCGGGTCGGCCACGATGGTGCCCGTCACGCTCGTGTGGTCGTCGCCGAAGGTGATCGTCGCGGTGTAGTAGGCGGCGTCCCTCACGGTGGGCGAGGTGTCGGTGAACGTGGCCAGCGGGGCCACGTACTCGTCGCCCTCGTTCAGCGAGATCGAGGTCCCGGTGGCCGTGATCGGCAGCCCCGCCACGTTCACCGTGGTGGTGTCGGAGCTGGTGGTCCCGTCGATCGCGACCACGGTCACGGTCATCGTGTATGCGCCGCCCGGGCGTACGTGTGCTGGCCGACGACCTCATAGACCGGGCTGCCGTTCACCTGCTGATTGGCCAGGATCTGGATCTGGCCGGCGCCGGGGGCGGAGCTGTCGCCCCAGTTGATCGTCGCCGTGTAATCCGTGAGGAGCCTCGGCGTGGAGTCGGTGAACGTGCCGACCTCCGACGAGAAGCTCGTATCTTCCACCGCATTGGTCGGGGCCACCGCCTTGAACGTGAGCGGGTGGGTGTTGAAGTTGAAGTCCAGCGAGGAGACCCCGTTGGCGACCACGTCCAGGGTGTAGTTGCCCTGCATGTCGCCGACCGGGAGCGTGAAGTTGACGGTCTCGGGCGTGTTGCCCGTCCCGACCCAGTTGCTGCTCCAGTTGGTCGTCTTCGCGAACGTGACGTTGCCGTTGGCGTCGGTCAGCTTGATGATCGGGCGATTCGTCGACATTTGCGCGTCGTCGCCGTACGCACCGCCTTCGTCGATGCCGTTGATGTTGAGCCCGGTGAGCGTGTAAACGTTGTTGGCCAGGGTGACCTTGGTGACCGTGGGCACCGCGGCGGCCAGCGCCGGGCTGTCGGGGTTGTAAACCCAGAGGTTGCTGTCGGCGCCGTCGGTGAACAGGATCTGCCCGGACGGCAGGTCCAGGAAACGATCGGTGTAGGCCGGCCCGCCGAGATCAGCACCCGCGGGCGCCGGGACTTGCGAGATCGCATTGCTCGTCGGATCGTATTCGAGGATGGTCGTCGGCCCCGGGAAGTCGGTCGTGCGTGGGCTGGCCGTCCAGATGATCTTGCCATTGGGCTCCATCGGCGCCCGGCGCGTTGTAGGCGCGAACCGGATTGCCGCCGGCATCCGCCTGCGTCGGGCCGGCGAGCCAGGTCCCTTCCGGGTTGCCGGCGGTCGGCGGGATGTAGGTCGCCGTATTGGAGCTGGCGCCGACCCAGAACACGTTCCCGTTGGCTTCGCGGAAGGCCGGCCCCAGCTCGTCGCCGTCGGTGTCGCCCGAGTCCAACTGGACGGGGACCTGCCCGGCGGCCACCCACTGGTCCTGCGCGTCGGTCGCGCCGAGGATGAGCCGGGCTCCGCTCTGGGGGTCGGTCCCCTGGATCTGGTAGTCCAGGATGCTGCCGTCGGACAGCTTCACCCAGCCTTCTTCGTTGTAGCTGTCGTTGTTCAGGGCGCCGGGCCGGGCGTCCAGTTGTTGGTGGCCGGATTGTAGATATACGAGTAGTTCAACTGGCCGGAGAGGACGCGGCCATCGGGCAGGGTCTCGGACACCGCGTCGCCCAGGACTTCCTGGGGATAATTCGGGATCGGCGTCCAGGTGTTGGCGACCGGGTCGTAGATCTCGCCCGTGTTGATCTCGGTGTTGTTGCCGGCGGGGCCGTCGTACTCGCCGCCCGCGACCAGGAGCCGGCCGTCTTCGAGGACTTGCGACGAGTAATAGAGCCGCTCGTCATTGGAATCGGCCAGTTGCTTCCACGTCCCATTCACGTAGCTTCCCGTGCTGTCGGGGGTGAGCGAATACCACTTGTTGCTCACGCCGCCGCCCTGGGCCATCACCGTCCCATTGGACATCAGCGTCATCGTCCCGGCGGTGTCGCCGCCCGGTATCGGGTTGGTCAGCTCGGTCCAGGTGCCGGTCAGGAGTTTCCGCTCCTCCAGCGCCATCAGGTCCAGCACCGGACGACGCTTCACCCGCGCGGAAGACCGGGCCTGGGCCCCGCGCCTCTTGCTCATCCCAATCATCGAACGAACGCGGTTATACATCGGAGGGTTCCTGGCCGGGCGGCTGCCGAAAGAGGAGGGATATTTGATGATCGAGGTCGTGCGTGAGGTCCGCTCATACGTCCGTGTTGTATTGGCGTACTTCCCGTCGCATCTATCGCTCGGTCGGGCCGCATCCGGGCCGCCCCGAGGGGACGCATCGTCCGACAGCTCAGGCGGCGCCTCTCGCGATTCGCGGTGCGCCAGCAAGACATCCGAACGCGGAGCAGGCGACGGCGTCCCCGCCGGGGCGGGCCGTTCGTCGCGAGGAGATCTCATCGAGGCTCGTCTGCATCGGCGGGACTCCCTGTCAGGTCATCGGGAGGCTTCGGCATCGCGGCGAAAGGGGCTGACGACGGCGTCCGAGAACTGGGATTGTGATCGAACCGAGATCAACGTCAAGTAAGGGTATGAATCTTGCAGCCGCGTCGACGTTGCCGGGCCGGTTTCGCCGGAGGGTCTTCGCCGAGACGTCTCGGCGACCGCTTCATCGGTCATCCATGATATCACCCAAGCAATCGCCAGGCAAGGCCTCATCGTCCCGATCTGGCCGTGGCGGGCGCCACGAGGTCGTTGCTAACGTCCGCCCTCCCGGTGCGGGACGGGGGGATGAACACTTCCGGATCATGGCAGCAGGAGGACCCGGCGGGCGGGTCGCGAGGGCGATAAGCGACGAATTCGAGGTCGAAAAGCGTTTGCCCGTCTGGCCCGCGGGAGCGGAGTCGGGGTGGAAAAGCAATTCAGGCTCGAACCATCCTAACGACTCCCAGGATCCCGTCAACCCGTCAGTGCCTCCGACCCGTCAAAATAATCGCAATCGAGTTCATCTCCATGGAAGATTTTCGTCCAACACGAGGTTTCCCCTGGGCTTGCTCCGAATGACCAACCCACGAAACCGCCGTTTCCGGGCCGAAAAGCCGACCGGGAAACGAACCTCAAGATGTGAAAATGCGGGAGATGCGAATTCGGGAGGGGCGAGTCGAGGAAATCGATCTATCATACCCCATAAAATTCAAGGCCACGGCATTCGAGTCGATGCCCCGCCGAATTTCTCGCAGGGGCAGGGCACCCGAGCGGAGGCATGACATCGGGACGTCGCGGTCCAGAAAACCGGCCCCTTATCGTTAAAGGGCCGAGGAGCGCAGGCTGCCATTTCGGCAGACAAGCCAGGTTGAGGCAGATTCGCGCGGGGCGTGTTTCGCGAGTTTACCCGCTATTAAGTCTTTCTTGATAATCACTTAAGTCGAAAATTTGGGCTGAGGCACACTGGTTGCATCTGGAAGACGACGAACGCCGCTTGCCCTGCCGAGTGGAGGGGGCGTCGGCGACCAGGTTGGCTTATACAGACGAGCGAGCGACCCGAGCGACGGCCTTGGGTCGGCGATGGATTTCGATCAGAGGAGCGCGAGCGATGAAGATTCAACCCCTGGGGGACCGCGTGGTCGTCGAGAGGGAAGAGGCCAAGGGCACCACCGCCGGAGGCATCGTCCTGCCCGACACCGCCAAGGACAAGCCGCAGAAGGGCAAGGTCGTGGCCGTGGGCGACGGCCACATCACCAAGGACGGCAAGCGACGCGAGCTGCAAGTCAAGGCCGGTGACACCGTCATCTTCACCTCCTACGCCGGCGACGAGTTCAAGCTCTCGGGCGAGAAGAAGGTCCTCCTGATGCGCGAGGACGACATCCTCGCCGTCGTCGAAGGCTGATCTTTCCACGGTAGGGTGGGTCGAGCCGAAGGCGAGCCCCACCTGATCGATGAGGAAGGTGGGCTCGCCTTCGGCTCGACCCACCCTACGAATTTCAAATACCTTCCCCTTGCCATAACGAGGATTTTTCATGGCCGCGAAGATGATCGTTTTCGACCAGGAAGCCCGCCAGGCGATGCAGCGGGGCGTGACCAAGCTCGCCCGCGCCGTCAAGGTCACGCTCGGCCCCAAGGGCCGCAACGTGATCATCCAGAAGTCCTTCGGCTCGCCCACCGTGACCAAGGACGGCGTCACCGTCGCCAAGGAAATCGAGCTGGAAGACAAGTACGAGGACATGGGCGCGAAGATGGTCAAGGAGGTCGCCTCCAAGACCTCCGACGTGGCCGGCGACGGCACCACCACCGCCACCGTCATGGCCGAGGCCATCTATAACGAAGGCCTCCGCGCCGTCGTCGGCGGGCGTCAACCCCATGCTGATGAAGCGGGGCATGGACAAGGCCGTCGAGGACATCGTCGGCGTGCTCAAGAGCATGAGCGTGAAGGTCTCCGACAAGAAGGAGACGCAGCAGGTGGCCACCGTGGCGTCGAACTTCGACACCGAGGTCGGCACCATGATCGCCGAGGCCACCGAGAAGGTCGGCAAGGACGGCGTGATCACGGTCGAAGAGGGCAAGGCGCTCAAGACCGAGGTCGAGTGGGTCGAGGGCATGCAGTTCGACCGCGGCTACCTCTAGCCCCTACTTCGTCACCAACCCGCAGACGATGGAGACCGTCCTGGAGGACGCCTACATCCTGATCCACGAGAAGAAGATCTCGTCGGTCAAGGACCTGGTCCCCGTCCTGGAGAAGGTCGCGCAGACCGGCAAGCCCCTGCTGATCATCGCCGAGGAGGTCGAGGGCGAGGCCCTGGCCACCCTGGTCATCAACAAGCTCCGCGGCACCTTCCGCTGCGCCGCCGTGAAGGCCCCCGGCTACGGCGACCGCCGCAAGGCCATGCTCGAAGACATCGCCGTTCTGACCGGCGGCAAGCCGATCTTCGAGGCCCTGGGCATCGACCTGGAGAACGTGGCCCTGACCGACCTGGGCCAGGCCAAGAAGATCCAGATCGACAAGGACAACACGACGATCATCGAGGGCCACGGCAAGACGGCCGACATCCAGGGCCGCATCGACTCGATCCGCCGCGAGATCGGCGACACCAAGAGCGACTACGACAGGGAGAAGCTGGAAGAGCGCCTGGCGAAGCTCGCCGGAGGCGTGGCCAAGATCAACGTCGGCGCCGCCACCGAGAGCGAGATGAAGGAGAAGAAGGCCCGCGTCGAGGACGCCCTGCACGCCACCCGCGCGGCCCTCGAAGAAGGCATCCTCCCCGGCGGCGGCGTGGCCCTGCTGCGGGCCTCCACCCAGGTCAAGCCGACCGGCCTCACGCACGACGAGGAGACCGGCTACGCGATCATCGTGCGGGCCTGCTCGGCGCCGATCCACCAGATCGCCGAGAACGCCGGCCAGGACGGCGGCGTGGTCGTGCGCAAGGTGTCCGAAGGCAAGGGCAGCTTCGGCTACGACGCCCTGAACGACAAGTACGTGGACATGGTGCAGGCCGGGATCATCGACCCCACGAAGGTCACCCGCTCGGCCCTGCAGAACGCGGCCAGCGTGGCCACGCTCCTGCTCACCTCCGACGCGCTCATCGCCGACATGCCCGAGGACAAGAAGGGCCGGCGGCGGCGGCGGCGGCGGTTACGACGACATGTATTGAGCTTTCAACGCAGCTCATCCTGATCTTGAGAAAGCCCCTGGGAGATTCATCTCCCAGGGGCTTTCTTGACATTAGAATGAATTATTGGGCGCTGAAAATCGGAATTTCTCGCACAAATCAACTGGACGCCGCTTCAGGCCTTCGCTATGGTGCATTCGATGTCAGAAATTCCGATACGAATAATAAAGGGCAGACAAACGGATGCCACGTAACCTGAAACCCGTCGCCGGGCGACGATTCGCCAGCGATTGCTTAATTCGCGGGCGAGAGGCCGAGGGACGGAAGTTAATCATGAAGCGGGGGGCCAAACATACGCGCAGTGGTACCGAAAGGGTCGGAGGACCGTCCCATGGGTGGCGTGCAATCGGAGTTGGTGGCCACAAGCGACGTGATTGATATCCAGCCGACGTCGACCTCAGGAGCCGAAAACGCTCCAAGATTCGAGGTCATCGGCGAGCGTGGGGGGATCACGATCCCGGCCCAGTATCGGAAGCGCCACGGCCTGATGCCGGGGACGGTAGTCCTTCTTGAGGAGCGGGAGGACGGCCTCTTGCTCCGGCCGGCCCAGGTGATTCCTCGAAATCCCGATCTCCAGTCGGATCAACGAACCCGTCCCACGCTCGCCGAACTCCTCGCCGGCATCACGCCGGAGAACCTTCACGAGGAGATCGATTTCGGACCGCCTGTTGGCGCGGAGCTGCTTTGATGCCCGGACCCCGGGCACCAGAGCGGGGGGACCTGGTTTGGATGGATTTCCATCCGCAGGCCGGTCACGAACAAGCGGGGCGGCGACCGGCGCGTCGTCCTTTCCCCGGGCAATTACAACGAGCTTGTGGGACTCGCGATCGTCTGCCCGATCACAAGCCGGGTGAAAGGATACAGCTTTGAGGTGGCCATCCCGCCGGGGCTCGCCGTCTCGGGGGTCATCCTCTCGGACCAAGCGAAGAGCCTGGATTGGAGATCTCGGAAGGCGGAGCGGATCGCCACGTTGCCCGATCATGTGATCGATGAGGTCCTGATCAGACTCGGACGTTTGATCAATCCCGCGATATGATTGTCATGCATTCTTGAAGAAATTCGAGCATGCGGCCGTTGCTGCCATGGGCGGAAGGCTTGCGGCTTCAGTCCCTCATCGAACAACCTTGGAGCGGGGGCGCGTCCATCGGACGAGCCCCCGCTTTTTCGTTCATCGCTGGGTCGAACCGAGAACTCACCTCGCCGCATTCGGTCGTGGCATGTGCTGTCTTGTAGACGTCGGTAAATCCGTCCGCGAAACGCGCGAGGACGTGCCGGAAATCAGGAATACCCGATATTCTGTGACGATTCGATAAAAGACCTTTCATCGTTATAAGCCGGATTATCGCTATTTTTCCCGCCGTCGGCAGAAACATCGGGAATTCTCCACATGATTGTTTTGACTGGGCCGGATTGACTGGTAAAGTCTTCCATACAGGACGTTGTCGTCTCGCGAAGGTCCCCGCCCCCCAGTCTTGACCCGGCGACCCGGCCGGTCGAACTGCTCTTGCACCGCAATAGCTGCACCGGAGAGCCACGATGAGGAATCGCCCGACCGGCCCCGCCGCCCATGCCACGGCCCGTCGTCTCAAGGGCCGTCGCCCCAGGTTCGACCTCCTGGAACCCCGCCAGATGCTGGCGACCTTCGTCGTCACCAGTTCGGCGGATACCGGCGCGAACACCCTCCGCAGTGCATTGACCCTGCTCCAGGGCAGCACGGACCCGTCGAACACGATCGACTTCGCGATCACCGGCGGCGGCCCGCAACTGATCGAGCCGGGCTCGCCCCTGCCGGCGATCACCAAGTCGGTGCTGATCGACGGCTACACGCAGACGGGTTCCCGGGCGAACTCGCTGCCCCAGGGGACCAACGCGGCGATCAATATCGAGGTCCTGGGCGTGGGCCTGGCGCGGGGGCGTGGGCTTCAACGTCCAGGCGCAGAACGTCACGATCCAGGGCCTGGTGATCTCGCAATTCGCCGGGTCGGCGATCACCGAATCGGCCGGCGCCGGCAACGACGTCTACCAGGGCAATTATCTCGGCACGAACCCCGCGGGCTCGACCAGCCTGGCCAATGGCGTGGGCATCACCCTGGCGTCGGTCGGCAGCACGGTGGGCGGCACCGTCCCGGCGGCCAGGAACCTGATCTCGGCCAACTCGTTGGCCGGCGTGGTGGCCAGCGGCGCGGGCGTGTCGGGCGTGCTCGTTGCGGGCAACCTGATCGGCACCGACGCCACGGGCATCGGCGCCCTGGCCAATCCCACCGGCGTGATCTTCAACGCCGGGGTGACCGCGAGCACCATCGGCGGGATCACCTCGCAGGCCCAGAACGTGATCTCCAGCAACCACATCGGCGTGCTCGTCTCGGCCTCGGGCACCACGGGCAACCTGATCGCCGGCAACTTCATCGGGCCGAACATCACCGGCGCCGTGACCACCGGCAATAACGTCGGGATCCAGGACAATGCGCCGGGCAATACCATCGGCGGGCCGGCGGCCAACTTCCGCAACCTGATCTCGGGCAATATCCAGCAGGGTACCAGCTACGGGATCGACCTGGGCCCGCTCGCCAGCAACACCCTGATCCAGGGCAACTTCATCGGGGTGAACGCCACCGGCACGGCCGCCGAGGCCAACGGCACGGGCATCCTGGTCGATGGGTCCAACGTCACCATCGGCGGCGCCGGCGGCGCGAGCAACCTGATCTCGGGCAACTCCATCGACGGGATCCAGTTCGACGCGCAGGCCGTCAATTCCGTGGTCCAGGGCAACCTGATCGGCACCAACGCGACGGGCCTCGGGGCCGTGCCGAACGCGCGGTTCGGGGTCCTCTTCAGCCTCACCAACAGCGGCAACACGGTCGGCGGGACGAGCTCGGCCAGCCGCAACGTGATCTCGGGCAACGGCCAGGCGGGCGTGTCCGCTCAAAGCGGCTCGCTCTCCGCGATCGTCGGGAACTTCATCGGGGTGGATTCGACCGGAGAGGCGGCCCTCGGTAACGGCGCCGACGGCGTGGACATCCAGTCGCCGGCCGTGCTCGTCCAGGCGAACGTGATCTCGGCGAACACCGGCTCGGGCATCGTGATCGCGACCGCCGGTCCCGTCGGCACGCAGATTTTCGGCAACACGATCGGGCTGGATGCGAACGGCGAGACTGCCCTCGGCAATTCGCTCACCGGCATCAGCATCTCGCAGGGGACCGCCACCAGCATCGGCGGGACCGCGGTGGCGCAGCGCAACGTGATCTCGGGCAATGGCCTGGGCGGGATCTCGATCACGGGAGGCTCGGTCACCGGGTCGCTCCTGATCCAGGGCAACTTCATCGGCACCGACATGACCGGCGCCGTCGCCCTGGGCAACGGGACCACCGCGAACGCCGACTCGGGCATCGTCGTCAACGCCACCCCGGGCGTGACCATCGGCGGGGCCGCCGCGGGCGCGGGCAACGTGATCTCCGGCCAGTCGGGCTTCGGCGTGGACATCACCGGCACGGGCGCCACCGGCAACCTCATCGCCGGCAATCGCATCGGGACCAACGCGACCGGCACGGGCCCGCTCGCCAACAGCCTGGGCGGCGTGGCGATCGACGCGATCAACAACTCGGTGGGCGGCAACCTGGCGGCCCTGGGGAACGTGATCGCGGGCAACGGCGGGGCCCAGGTCCAGATCCTCACCGCCTCCACGGCCGGGAGCGGGAACCTGGTCGCCGGCAATTTGATCAACCTCAACGCCACGGGCAACGCGGCCCTCTCGAGCACCACGGGCATCCTGGTCGAGGGGCCGTCGAACACTATCGGGGGCGTCAGCTCGGCGTCGCGCAACGTGGTGTCCGGCTCGTCGCTCGCGGGCATCCAGCTCGATGGGGCGACCAACCTGGTCATCGGCAACTTCGTCGGTACCGACGTGACCGGCAGCGTGGGCATCCCCAACGTCACGGGCATCCTGGTCAACGGGACGCGGGCGACCATCGGCGGGGCCGCCGCCGGATCGGGCAACCTGATCTCGGGCAACTCGGGCGACGGCGTCCAGGTCACCACCGGCGGCAATGGCGCGGTCCTCCAGAGGAACACCATCGGCCTGAATGCCGTGGGCCTGGCGGCCGTGCCCAACTCCATCGGCGTGGCGCTGCTCTCCACCGGCAATGTGAACATCGGCGACGTCGTGGGCACGTCCCTGCCGGGCACGCGCAACATCATCTCCGGCAACAAGGGAGATGGGATCTTCTTCTCCAGCGGCAACGTCGGCGGCGTGAATATCTACGGGAACTTCATCGGCACCGACGTGACGGGCACGGCCGCCGTGCCCAACGGCGGGTTCGGCATCGAGTTCTCGGGCAATAACGGCACGAACGCCTCGACCATCGGCGCCTCGACCGCCGGGTTCCAGAACGTGATCTCGGCCAACAGCCTGGGCGGCATCCACATCGTTGGCTATAACCCCAACGCGTCCGCGACCCAAACATCGATCGCGATCCAGGACAACTTCATCGGGACCGACACCACGGGCACGAGGGCCCTGGGCAACGCCGCCGACGGGATCCTGATCGCCAACAGCGGCGGGGTCGACATCGGGTCCTCGCTCGGCTTCGGCAACGTGATCGCCAACAACGGCACCGGGATCGCGATCACCGGCAACAACAGCCTCTTCGACGCCATCCTCAACAACTCGATCCACAACAACACCTTCCTCGGGATCGACCTGAACAACGACGGCGTGACCCCGAACACGACGGGCGGCCCGCATACCGGTCCCAATCACCTCCAGAATTTCCCGGTGATCACCTCGGCGCTCGCGGGGAACGGCCAGACCATCGTCTCGGGCACGTTCAACTCGACCCCAAGCTCCACGTTCACGCTCCAGTTCTTCTCCTCGGCCACCGGCGACGTCAGCGGATTCGGCGAGGGCCAGAACTTCCTGGGCCAGACCACCGTCACCACCGATACCAATGGGAACGCGCCGTACTCCGCCACGCTCACGGCGGTCACGACGGCCGGTCAGATCGTGTCGGCCACCGCGACCGACTCGACGGGCGACACTTCGGAATTCTCCCAGGATGCGACGGTTGCCAATGCCTCGACCAACCTGGTGATCTCGGTCACGTCCAGCCCCGCCCCGCAGGCCAACTACTACGAAGGCCAGCCGCTCACCTACACCATCGTCGTCACCAACAACGGCCCAAATCCCTCGACCGGCGTGGACGTGACCGACGACTTGCCGAGCAACGTGACCTACGTGAACGGCTCGGCGACCACGTCGCAAGGCAGCGTGTCGGTCTCGGCGGGCACGCTCACGGCCCTGCTGGGAGGGCTGGCGGTCAATGCCTCCGCGACCGTCATCTTCCAGGTCGTCCCCAACTTCGTCTCGCCGCCCTCGTTGACCGACACCGCAAGCGTGGTCAGCAACGAGAACACGACCCCGCTCGACGCCACGTCCGCGCCGGTCGACATCCTGCCCGCGGTCAACCTGGTCCTGGCGCTCACCCAGGCGTCCTCGCCCACAAGCTCGCCGTCGCTCGACCAGTTCCTGACCTACACGGCCATCGTCACCAACAATGGTCCCAGCCCGGCCACCAACGTGACCCTGGACGACATCCTCCCCTTCCTCACGCAGGGCGGCCTGACCATCCCGCTCGTCGCCTATCAATCGGCCAGCGTGAGCCAGGGCTCCTTCTCCACGCAATTCGCGTCGGACGGGGTGACCGTCAGCGAGGTGGACGCCAGCTTCGGGACGATCAACAGCGGGTTCGCGGCGGAGCTCATCATCACGGTCCAGACCAACACGCTGGGCGCGATCACCGACTCGGCGACCGTGAATTCCGACGTCTTCAACACCAACGGCGCCAACAGCACGCAGACCGTCACGGCCGTCGTCGGCCCCGCGTCGGACCTCGTCGTCTCGTTCGACCCGAACAACCCGGCCGTGCCCAATCCGGCGCTCAACGGCCAGGACCTCACCTTCACCATCGACTTGACCAATGCCGGGCCGAGCGACGCCTCGAACGTGACGCTGACCGACCTCGTCCCGGCCAACGCCACCTTCGTGGCGGCCACCGCGATCCTCGACGGCCTCTCCTTCACCTACAACCCGGCCACGGGCACCGTCACCTTCCCGACCCTTGCCAGCGGCCATCAAGCCGTGCTCACCCTTGAGGTGATCCCGACCTCACTCCCCTCCATCACCGACATGGCGAGCGTGCCCATCGCCTCGAACGACCCGAACAACGGGAACAACAGCGCGAGCCTGACCGTCAACGTGGGCCCGACGGCCGACCTGGGCGTCGTCATCAGCGGGCCGCTCAGCACCTCGACGATTTACGTCGGGTCGACCATCCAGTACGTGGTCACGGTCACGAATTTCGGCCCCAACCAGGTGAACGCGGTCACGGCCACGGACACGCTCCCGCAGGGACTCTCGCTGAGCTCGGTCGGGCTGTCGCAGGGGATGTCCAGCGTGAGCGGGCAGGTCATCACGTTTAACTTCGGCAGCCTCGCCTTGAATCAAACGGCGACGGCCACGCTCACCTCGGTCGCCTTGCCCATCTCGGCCGGGCCGATCACCGACACCGCCACCGTGGCCGACGCCGACACTCCGCTCGTCGTCGACCCGCACCCGGCGAACAATAACGCATCGTTCAGCAACACGATCTCGGGCTCGGCCGACGTGGGGGTCACGATCTCGGTCGCGCCCAACCCGGTCCTAGTGGGCCAGCCGTTCGTCTACATCGTCACGGTGACCAACGGCGGCCCCAGCGACGCCACCGACGTGGTCGCCGAGGACTCGTTCGCCCCGAGCACCGCGAACCCGATCTTCACCGGCGTGCAGCTCTCGCAGGGCAACGCCTCGCCCAACAAGGCGAGCGTGCTCCTGGATTTCGGCACCATCCCCGCGGGGCAGATGGCCACGGCCACGCTGACCGCGGTGGCGTCGCAGGCGACCATGGAGCTGGACAATACCGTCTCGGTCATGCACGGCGAATTCGACAGCAACTCGGCGAATGACTCCGCGTCGATCGGCGCCCGCGTCGACGCCGACGCCCACCTCGTCGTCACCGGCCAGAGCGTCCCGCCCGCTGTCCTGATCGGCCAGGACGTGACCTATACCATCACCGTGACCAACGACAACGGCCCGAGCGACGCCACCGAGGTCACGCTCTTCGACACCCTCCCCGCCGGGTCCACCTTCGTCTCGGTCGTCACGCCCACCGACGATTCCTCGGGTCAGACCGGCGACCTCGTCACGGTCAGCCTCGGCACGCTCGCCCCCGGGCAATCGGCGCAGGTGCAGATCACCGTCCATGCCGACGTGGTCGGCACGCTCTCGAATACCGCCAACGCCATCGCCATCGAGGCCAACCCGTTCCCCAGCGACGCCACCGCCGTGACGACCACGACCGTGAACCCGTCGTCGGACGTCAACGTGTCGCTCTCGGCCATCCCCGCCAACATCCTCCTGGGGCAGAGCTTCACCTACACCGCCAACGTCCTGAACAACGGGCCGTCGGCCGCCTCGGGGGTGGTCCTGATCGACACCCTGCCCGCGGGCGTGACCGTGGATTCGGCCACCTCCACGGCCGGCCCCGTGACGATCGCCAACGGCGTGGCCACCGTGATCGTGGGCAACCTCACCAGCGGAGGGCTCGCCTCGCTCACGCTGGTCGTCACGCCGAATGCCGTCGGCAATTTCACCAACTCGGTGCAGGTCAGCAATAACGGGAACGACTCGAACCCCACGAACAATTTCGCCACCACGTCCAACCAGGTCGCGCCCGCCGCGAACCTGTCCGTGACGGCCACGTCCTCCGAGGATCCCGCGCCCTGCATCAGAACCTGATCTTCACCCTGAAGGTCACCAACCCCGGACCCAGCCCGGCCACGGGAGTCGTCCTGACCGACACCCTGCCCGCCGGGGCCGGCTTCGTCGAGGCGGTCTCCGACACGTCGCCCGGGACCAACTACTACCCCATCGGCTCGATCCTGACCATTCCCATCGGCTCGCTCGCGGTGGGCCAGACGGCCACGATCACCCTGGTCATCACCCCCACGCTCTCGGGCACGCTCAACAACACCACCGCCGTCACGGCCGACCAGGCCAACACCACGGCGGGCAGCTCGAACGTGCATCTGGTGGTCATCGCGGGAATCCCGGGCCAGCTCCAATTCTCTGCCCCCACCTACAGCGTGGCCGAGGACGGCGGCACGGCCACCATCTTCGTCGACCGCGTGGGCGGCGTGGACGGCCCGGTCTCGGTCAACTACACCACCACGCCCGGCACCGGACAGGCGAACGTCGATTACACCCCCGTCTCGGGAAGCCTCTTCTTCGCCGACGGCCAGACCACGGCGTCGTTCACGATCCCCATCCTGGACAACGCGAACGCCAACGGCAACAAGACGGTGAACCTGCTCCTGCTCAACCCCGTCGGGGGCGCCATGCTCGGCACCACGGGCTCGGCCGTGCTGACCATCCTCCAGACCTCCACCGGCGGGGGCACCGGCGGCACCACGCCCGAGAACACGCCGCCGCAGGTGACCAACCTGCACCGGATCGGCATCCACCGCCAGGCCACTCAGCTCGTGCTCACCTTCAGCACGCCGCTCACGCCGGCCTCGGCGCAGGACCTCGCCAATTACTCGGTCGTGCCGGCCGCCGGCGGGGCGCCAATCCCCATCCTCTCGGCGACCTACAACGCCACCAATTCCACGGTCACGCTGCTGATGGCCAAGCAGCTCAACGCCCACAAGACCTATTACCTCACGGTTTATACGGGAGTGACCGGCTCGACCGGAGTGGCCCTCGCCTCCAACTACGTCGCCCCGGTCGACTTCGCCACGCTCGGCCTGGTCAACACCAAGGTCGCCGCCAAGGCCACGCATCACGTCGCGCAAAAGGTCGTGAAGGTCAAGGGCGTGGCGGGCTGGGCCAGCCACTTGACGACCCGGATGGGCCACAAGAAGTAAGCCGGCTTTGAGCCTCTTTTCCTTGTGGGGTGGGAGTCCCGCTTGCCGAATTGCAGGCAAGCGGGACGCCCGCCCCACGAGAAGAGTCGCCTACCCGCCGTTTTCATTCGGCTGCCACACGATGCGAGACGTAGGGCCGGCTAATGCCGGCCTTATCCGTGGACGGCCGGCAATAGCCGGCCCTACATTAACGTGTGCGACGCGACTGTGAGCCGCTGTGGGAGTGAGGGGTACGTCACGAAAGCCGGCTACCCGCATCAATCCGCGTGCGGGCCGATCGTGGCGAGGGCGCGGCCGAAGCCCGTCGCCGCAAGACCGCAAGGATTGAGACCCCCATCGGGGGCCGGAACCACGCCCATCGCGACGGCCCCACCATCAACCCATAAAGGAGTTGATTGAGCCACGCCACGGGCACGCGATCCTCGGCGCGAGTCGCCCCCGGCCTCGGCGGCATGATGCGCCGCCAGGTTCGCACCAGCCACGCGGGCACGATCGCCGCGGTGTTGAAATATTCGCAACGCAAGACCTCGACATCCACCGAGGCGCACAAGGCCAGGAGGTCCCGCTTGCGATAGCGCCGGCGATGCTGCAACACCACGTCCCAATCGCTCCACAACCAGCGATGAGCGGGCACGGTGACGACCACCAACCCGCCGGGCCTGGTCAGGCGGACCATCTCTCGCAAGGCCCCGGCGTCGTCGTCCAGGTGCTCCAGGACGTCCATCATCGTCACGACGGCCGCGCATCCGTCGGGGAGGTCCACCGAGCCCAGGCTCGTCTTCAGCGACCGCCCGCCGACCGCTTCGAGTCGGGGCGCCGCGATCGCCAGGCTTTCCGCGAAGTCATCCAGCCCGAGCACGCGGCAAGACCCGCTCATCTCCACGAGCCACGTCCCCGCGCCCATGCCCGCATCGACCAGCAAATCGTCGCGACCGAGCCCGCGAAACCGGTCGATCCAGTGCCGCACGATCGCCCTCTTGCCGCGATAGAACCAGTGGACGCGATCGAGCCGGTCCAGATTCGCATATTCCGAAGAATTCATGAGAAAAGCCGGGCTTTCGCTCGATCCATCGAGGGAGGGCGCTCATCTCGCGGCGCGAACCGGCCGAGTTCTAGCGGAATCCGGGAAATCCGTCCAGACGGATCGCGAGGCACGCGAGACCTGCCGTCACAAATACCGCTCCAGCCAGCCTTTGCTCGCCGAATCCAACGCTCGGGTATCGGGAATCTGATATCGCAACCCGGCGGCATCGGCGATCAACAAGCGATGAGGCCCCACGCGGCGAATCTGCTCGTCGGATTCCAGGGTGAACCGCGTCGCGCCCCGGTCCGTCTCCACGTCCCAGTCCGAAGGCGCCGAGTCGCTCGAAATCCGCTTGATTTTCAGCAAAATCGGCACGAATTCGCGGTGCGCCAGCTCCTCTTCGATCAATTGCCGGATGCTCGACGGCAGGCTCGCAAGGTCGTCGATCCAGGCCACCTCGCGGCCCGAGGCGTCGCACAGGGACACGCCTCGATTCGGGTCGGAAATCGGGAACGCCCGCACGGGCTCGACCCCGACGAATCGCCCGCCCTCGGCGTCGATCAATTCCAATCGGCCCCAGGGATCGCGGCCCAAGCCGAACGGCGAGTTGCTCACAAGACCCCCGCAAGCTCAACCTGCGCCCGGTGCAGGCGAGAATAGGCGCCCGGCGTCTGCAAGAGCTCGTCGTGGTGCCCGACCTCGGAGATCTTGCCGCGCTCGAGGACGACCAGCCGATCGGCCTTCCGCAGCGTGCTCAGGCGATGCGCGATCGCGATCGTCGTCCGGCCGCGAATCAGGTTGTCGAGCGCCTCCTGGATCTCGCGCTCGGTCTCGGTGTCCACCGACGACGTCGCCTCGTCCAGGATCAAGATCTCCGGGTCGATCAGCAAGGCGCGGGCGATCGAGATCCGCTGCCGTTCGCCGCCCGAGAGCGACTGTCCGCGCTCGCCCACCAGCGAGTCGTAACCATCGGGCAATCGGAGGATGAACTCATGGGCCCTCGCGGCCCTCGCGGCGGCGATGATGTCGGCGCGGGTCGCCTCGGGATTCCCATACGCGATGTTCTCGGCCACGCTCCCGAAGAACAGGAACGGCTCCTGGAGCACGATGCCGATGTGCCGGCGATAATCGCTCACCGCATACTCGCGAACATCCGCCCCGTCCACCCGGATCGAGCCCAGCGAGACGTCATAAAACCGGCAGATCAGGTTCACCAGGGTGCTCTTGCCGGCGCCGCTGGGGCCGACCAGCCCGATCATCTCGCCCGGCTGGACTTCCAGGTTGATATTCTCCAGGACGGTGCGGTTCCCGTAGCGAAACCCCACGTCGCGAAGCTCGACGCCGCCCCGGATCCGATCGGCCGATTTGGGCCGGATCGGGTCGGGCACGCTGGGCACGCGGTCGAGGATCTCGAACACGCGCGAGGCGCTCGCGGCGGCCCTCTGCGTGGCCTGCACCATCCGGCTCATCGACTCCAGCCGCGTGTAAAACCGGCCCAGGTAGGTCAGGAACATCGTCAGGATGCCGACCTTGAAGTTGTGATGAAACACCAGCCACGCCCCCACGCCCCACACCACCAGCAGGCCGATTTGCGTCATCAGCGCCAGCATGGGCCCGAAGAACGCCCAGATCGCATTCACGCGGTCGTTGATCTTCACGTTCGCCGCATTGGCCGACTCGAACCGATCCTGCTCGCGATGCTCCTGCGCGAACGCCTTCACCACGCGGATGCCGGGGATGGTGTCGGCCAGCACGTTGGTCATCGCCGCCCACGCCCGCGAGCTTGCCGAGAACCCGTTCCGCAACCGCCCCCGCACGCGATGCACCAGCCAGCCCACCATCGGCAGCGGGCAGAGCGTGGCCAGCGCCAGCACCGGCGCCTTCGCCACCAAAATTGCCGCCGTCCCGATGATCATCAGGATATCGGTGGCAAAATCGACCAGGTTCACGGACAAGAAATTGCAAATCCGGTCCGAATCCGAGCTGATCCGCGACATGAGGTCGCCCGTCCGCTTGCCGCCGAAGAATTCCATCGACAATCGCAGGAGATGCGCATAAGTCTTGTCGCGGAGGTCCGCGCTGATGCGTTCGCCCACCCAGGCCATCACATAAGAACGTGCCCAGCCCAGGATCCACGCGGCCGCCGACGCCGCCGTCATGCCGAAGATGTACCAGTAGACCAGCGAAAACGGCACGTCCCGGCCCGATTGCCGCGGCACGAGCACGTCGTCGATCAACGGCTGCGTCAAGTACGGCGGGATCAGCCCGGCGGCCGTGCTCGTCAGCGTCAGGAAGAACCCCAGCAGGATCGCGGCCATCCGCCGCCTGCCGAACTTGATCAGGCGCAGCAACGCCGACCCGTTGCGGCCCGCCGCGGCCTTCGGCTCCTCCGCGTCGATCGAAGTCGCTCTATCTTCGATTTCCAGGCCATGAAATTGATCGGCGAACCGCCTCGCCGCCGCCGATCGGCCGGCCGTATACCGCCACCTCGCGAGCAATCCGTCGGGACCGACCAATTCCAAAGTGCCGAGGCCAAGGTGCTCCCTCGCCGACAGCTTCAGGCCGGGATCAAGCTCCCAGACGCCCCATTTACCGTCTTCCGCAGGCTCACCGGGGAGGCCAAATCCCACGCCGATCAGGCGACGATCGGTCAGGACGACGGCCAACGACGCATATCGCAGGCGAGCATCCAGGTCGGGCGAGAATGCCGAGCGGACCGCTTCGCCCGGATTCCAGCCGCGAGGCGATCGAGCCCCGGGCGGCGTCGGGAAGGGCGGCAAGGGCATCGCTACGGTCGGTCAACGGCGAAAATCTCCGCGGCGGGCGATCCGAAATCCCAGACCATGTATCATAGGCGAACCCCGCCGGTTGCCTAGAGCGAAAGTTGGCCCATGATGCCGGATCGGGGCGGGGGTGGGATACTTACCAAGACGTGAGCATGTTGGGGGTGTGGTGCGAAGGAAGGATCGGGAATTGGTTTGATGAATCTGATTTCATTTGCATGAATTCGCATTGAGTCCCCGTGCGAAATGCCCACCGCGCGCACGGTTTGTGTGCGCTCCCAGACATTTTCGCCTTACGCTCCGGGAGCTTCGCCCGAACGGGCAGGGGGGCGTGGCGGCTTGCGTCTGGAGGCTTAATTTGCCTCGTTCTTGCCCGCAAACCCGGCCGCGGCGCCTCCCAGCCCCACGCCCATCCCGGCCAGGATCAGGCCGACTCCCCACACGGCCCGCTCGTGGGTGGATGCCCCCACGGTCATCACGTCGTACAGTTCCTTCGCGAGATTTTTTTCGTGGGGTATGACAAATGTCCCAACCGCCGCAATCAGGAATCCGATCGCGGAAATCTTGAGTTGGATCGGGGTGGCGCTCCGGGCGGCCCAGCTTGATGCCGATTTCGCTGTGGACGTACCCATAGGATGCGTAGACCGAGAGGCCAAGCAGGAGCCACCCACCGAATCGCCACCACGACGACGCCGGCAGGAAGTACATCAGGACCAGGCACGACGCCGCACCGAGGGCCGGGAACAGGAACGGCCCGAACGGGACGCGGAACAGTCGCGGGCGGTCGGGGGCTCGATAGCGGAGGATGGGTATCCCGATGCAGACCAGCACGAACGCGAACAGGGTGCCGATGTTGGTCAGGTCGACCACCTCGTCAATGCTGGCGATCGACGAGATCACGCCCACGACCAGGCCGGTCAAGATCGTCGGCACATAAGGGGTGTGGAAGCGAGGGTGGAGCTTGGCGAAAACCGGAGGCAGCAGGCCGTCGCGGGCCATCGAGAAGAAGATCCGTGGCTGTCCGAGCAGGAAAACCAGCAAGACGGCCGTCTGCGCCACGACCGAGCCGAACCCCACGATGATGCTCGCGAGACGGGCGTTCGGGGGCCACGTAATGCAGGGCCATCGTGAGCGATTCGGCACGCTCGGCGGGCCTGGCGACGACCTCCTTATAGGGGATCATGCCCGAGAACACGGCGGCGATCACCACGTAGAAAAGCGTGCAGATGGTGAGCGAAGCCAGGATGCCGATGGGCAGGTCGCGGCCGGGTTTTTTCGTCTCCTCGGCCACGGTAGAGACGGCGTCGAACCCGATGTAAGCGAAGAACACGATGGCCGCGCCCGAGAGCGTGCCCTTCCATCCGTTGGGCTGGAACGGGGTCCAGTTCGCCTTCATGGTCGCGGGCGACACGTAGTAAAATCCCAATCCCACGAAGAACAGCAGGACGACGATCTTGAACAGGACCATCGCCGAGTTGAAGCGGGCCGATTCCTTGATCCCCCACACGAGCAGCGTGGTCACGGCGGCGGTGATGAGGAAGGCCAGCAAGTTGAAGATGATCGGCACGCCGAAAATGACGGGGCGCTGCCGAAATCCTTCGCGTATTCGGCCGTGCCACGCATCGCGGAGGCCGTGCGGAAGTCGGTCGCCAGCCATCGGGGGATGTCGAACCCCAGGTCATGCATGAGCGAGCGGAAATAGCCCGCCCAGCTAATCGCCACCGACACGTTGCCGATCCCATATTCAATGATCAAGTCCCAGCCGATGAACCACGCCACCAGCTCGCCCAGCGTGGCATAGGCATAGGTATAGGCCGAGCCCGAGACGGGCACGAGCGAGGCGAACTCGGCGTAACAAAGGGCGGTGAAGGCGCAGACGACGGCCGTGATCACGAACGAAAGCATGAGCGAAGGCCCGGCGCCGGGGCGTCCGGTATCACCGGCGGTGGCCGTGCCGATGGTGGCATAAATGCCCGTGCCGATGATCGCGCCGATGCCCAAAAGCGTGACGCTCACGGGGCCAAGCGACTTCTTCAGTTGCGAGTGGGGATTCTCGGCGGAGGCGAGGATTTCATCCAGCGACTTCGAGCGGAAGATGCCACGCAGCACGATGGGTCTCCGGGGTTGGCGAACCTCGGGCGAAGTGTGGCACGATCGGCCCGGAATTGCAACGGTGTGGGTGATTTTAGGGCGTCGGCGACCAATTCACATCGTCGCCAGCTTTTCCCGCAGCCGTCAATTGCCGCTTCGCCCATCGCTCGCGGGTCTCGCCTCGTGTTCCGTGATCCGTTGCTCCAGGTCATGACGCTTGC
>CAVZRT010000035.1:0-52702 GCA_963777705.1 uncultured Planctomycetota bacterium | reverse complement strand
CGGGCGAATGGGTCCGCTATAGCGAGTGGTTAAGCTAGTCCCCGCCTTCAAAACCAGTGCCGGGTCTAGAGGAAGGCATGTAGCTTGTCCTCGGCCTGGATTCCCATGCCGTCCGCTCGCCACCCTTGGAGTTCCCGCCTGACGGCGGGCCGCTCGAAGTCTTCGGAGAGCGTGGCGACGGCCTCGTCGAATCGCGAGCTTCCTTCCAAACCACGGACGATGGACAACAGCGAAGCGGGAGTGGCCTGATCCGGCGGCAGGGCATGAAGAAGAGGTAAGCTCGTGCGGGACTCACCCCTCGCGCAAGTTCGTTGTTGGCCCATCCCCAGTCGGATTGAGCATAGGAACGCTTGTACTTGGTGAACCCCATCACCACCACATCCTTGATTAGGTTAGCGACACTCTCCGTGAGGTCAACGTCGTCCCGCTTCAAGGCAAGGTCAAAGCCTCGGAAGAGGTCGGTTATCGTGGCCTGATGATTTCCCAACGTTGTTTCATACAACTGTTCCAGGACCCAACTCGACCAATTGGGGTCGTGGGTTGGGAGTTCCATTCGATCGAAGGCGGAGGCTAAATCGTTGATGTCAGTCATGGAAGAGAATTCCCACAGAGGTATGGCGGCCAGTCCTCCCGCTTGAACTCGCCGAATGATTTCATTCATTCGGTGGTGGCCGCCGGTAATCGAGAAACCACCGTTTGCCCCATATCCGCTCATCGGGTCTTCGACCCGAAATCGCAGGAGATCTTCGTCGCTCAGCCGCATCATCCGTTCGGCTTGTTCAGGCAAGTTTCCGTGCTTCCGCGCCCTGATCTACCGACAAGTTCGCCGGCAGGAACCTCGCCGATCCGCGGATTGAATTCTTCGATGGTCGGCGCCCGAGGATTGCGCGGTATCCCGAACGGTCTCCCCTTCTTGTCCCCTTTAACGATACGCTACAAGACATCCTCGGACAACCGACTCGCCTCTTCGTCCCCGAGCGGCCTGACAACGGTGCAAACTCCTTCGAGTCCGTTTTCGACCATGATGGCATTCTTGGTACTCCTACCGCTATCGCAAGGATCGGTCCGTCCAAAACGGGGCGTTACCATGCGTGCTCTCCTGTTTCTCCGCCTGACAATCCATCAGGCGGGCTGGGCGGTGAGGCGATGGAACTGGTCTTCCAGCGACCCCCATCGGCCACGAGTTGCTTGGGAGTGCCGTCGAAGACCACGCGGCCGTCGTGCAGGAACAGGACGCGGTCGGCCACCGGCTCCACTTCCTGGAGGATGTGCGTGGAGACCAGCACGGTCTTGGACCGGCCAAGCTCGCGGATCAGCTTGCGGACGCCCTGGATCTGGTTCGGGTCCAGGCCGCTGGTCGGCTCGTCCAGGATCAAGACCTCCGGGTCGTGCAGGAGGGCCGAGGCCATCGCAACCCGCTGGCGATATCCCTTGGAAAGCTTCCCAATCGGCTTGGTCGCCACCGAACCGAGCGAGCACAGAGACACGACCGCGTCCATCCGGCCGCGAAGCCGATCTCCGCGCAGGCCGCGGGCGGTGCCGAAGAACTTCAACAATCCCAGCGGGGTCATGTCGGGATAGAGCGGGCCGTTCTCGGGCAGGTATCCCAGATGCTCGGCCGCGGCGATGCGGTCGTGCTGGACATCATCCCGGCAATCCGGCCCAGCCGCCGGTCGGCGCCACGAACCCCGTCAAGAGTCGCATGGTCGTGGTCTTGCCCGCGCCATTGGGGCCGAGGAACGCCACGACCTGCCCCTTGGGCACCTCGAAAGTAACATCTCGCACGGCCAGGAACGATCCAAACTGCTTGGAAAGCCCGCGAGCCTCGATCATTGCGGGCGCGTCCATCCCTCGCCCTCCTTCCGTTCAACTTGCTCGACCCCGAAGCGAAGAAAAACGCCCTCACGCCCTGGAAACGAGTGCGGGGACGATGGTTCGCCTTGTAAAGTCGCCGAGTTTCCCACGATAAGCTCGGAAACTCCGGGTCCTGATTGTGCCGATTATGCGCGGAGGCGACCGGGAAATCAACCACCCCGAAGCCGTCGCGAAATGCCGGTAAGGTCTTCCTTCCAACGCAGGGGCCTGATAAGATTCCACGATCGGCGGGCGACAACCCCTCCGCATCCCGCACCTGTAGCTCAATTGGATAGAGCATCGGTCTACGGAACCGAAGGTTAGAGGTTCGAATCCTCTCGGGTGTATTCCTGAAGCCATCGCCACAAACGCCTTCCTGATTTGGCGAGGATGTGGGCCGGGTCTACGTAAATCCTTACCCGGTTGGGATGGAGGCTGGGTCGAGACCTTCCGATCACCGGGCGCATGATGAGTATTCGAGCGGATCCTTGACAAGGTTCCCGCCGCCGGAGCGTGGACGGAGTTACGGCTTTTCCGAGTTCGGCGGAGAGCGGGTCGGGGCGGTACGCGCCGATTCGAACCCGATCAGGGCTTTGGCTTCCTTGTAGGCCATCCAGAGGATGAGGTCGTCGGCATTGCTGGGGAGATCGCTCAGGGGTTTGTCCTCGTCGGCGGGGAGCGGCCTCATTTCGGCGGCCGCGGCTTTCATCATCCGGCGGGCTTCGTCCTCCTTACCCTGTCGAAATTGGCTCATCGCGAGGTAGAACCCGGACGTGACGGAAACATACCCATTGCGTTCGTTCGCGTTCGCGCCGGCCTTCAATGACTCTTCGGCGGCTGCGTAGTTTCCGCTCCGATACTCCGCCATGCCCAGGGCCATCCGGTAGTAGGGCAAGTACGGATCGTCCGCTCCGAGTTTCACCGCCTGCCGGGCAAGGGCGAGCGTGGCGTCGAGGTGTGCCTTGTCGTTGGAAGGTCGCAGGCTGCAAATCTTGGCCGTCCGCTCCGCCGTCATCGGCTCCTGCGTGCCCCTGGCGAATTCGAGCGCCCTCCGCCAGGTGACGGCGAGGTCCGCGTCCTTGCCGAACCAGGCCTGGAGGGCAGCGACCTTGATGAGTAGCTCGGTGTCCGCGGGGTTGCGGGCCGATGCGGCTTCCAGGTCGGGCATCGTTTCGCGCGTGTGGCCCGCGGCAAGGGGCACTTTACGTGGAGTCGTCCGCGAGGCGATGGTATCGGCGTCTCCGGCCTCGAGCGTCTTTGGCCCCGATTTTATCGCGGTTTGCGCGATGGGCGAGGCTTGTGCGAAGGGATTTCGCGGGAAAATTGCGTCGGCCAACATGCCCTGGTAGTCCGCTCGGTCGCGAAGCCGACGGAAGCTGCTGCTGGTGGCTATCCTGTGGGCGGGGTATCGATCGGGATCGCCCTCGATCGCTCGCCGGAGGTATGTCACGGCCCGCGATTGGAGCTTTTCCCGCTCCTCGTCCGATCCGGGATCGAGCAGGGCCCATATCCTTGAGCACGCGAGTGCCATGCTGTAGGAATCAGTCGGATCCGGCTCGTTGATCGATGCATACGCGGCAAGCCCTTCCCGGTCATGCGCCAGGGCCTCGCGCGGCCGCCCCAAGTCTCGCAAGGACATGGCCAGCCATCCGAGGGCTGAACCCGTGCCGACGGGCCAGCTCCGGATCGGCCGGCCGGACGCGTCGCAACGCCCGATATCGCTCGTTCGCCTGCTGAAGTTTGTCGGCGGCGGCCTCGAAATGCCCTTCGCGGCGATCCTGGGCGCCGCGATGTGCCAGGTCCAGGGCTTCCTTGATTTCGGCCGGACTCGTGTTCCCGGGGCCGATGACCGGGACCTTCATCCTGGGACGTTCGCCCGCCGAGGCGAAGTCCGCGGCGGGCGAGGTCGACGGCGCGGGCTGGTCCCAGGCCAGCCCCACGGCGGCCAGCCCATCGCGGACCAGGCTGAGGTCCCAAAGTCCCATGTCGGAATCGGCCCCGGCGATCGCCAGCCACCGGCCGGTGCAGTCGAACGTAAGGGCCTTGACCATGCCGGTCCAGGCGGGGAGGCTCAGCAGAGGCTCGAAGGTTGCCGCGTCGCGCAGGATGATCTTGCGATCGGTCGCCCCTCCCGTGGCCAGGAGCCGCCCGTTGGGCGAGATCGCAAGCGACTCGATCTCGCCGTCATGCCCCTTTTTGAGGGGGTGAACGACGGTGAAGTCGCGGAGCGAGAATCGGTTCAACAGCCCGGAATTTCCCACCACGATCAGGTCGTTTCGGGCGCGATCGACGACGAATCGGCGCATCCCCCCCGGGACCGCGAATCGTTTCGGCGGCTCGCTCCCTTCCAGATCGTAGAGGACAATCGGCCCGAGACTGACCGCCGTGGCAAGCCGCCGGTCGCCATCGAGGAAAGCGATCGACCAGATCCACGACGGCCCCACGTCCTCGCGCCGCAGGACTTTCCCGGTTTTCACGTCCCAAAGGATCAGGACTCCGTTCCTGTCGCCGGTGGCGAGGCGACGGCCGGTGGAATCGAACGCCACGGCGGGGACGCCCGTCGCGTGGCCGGTGAGGACGCGGCGGAGTGCGCCGGTCTCCGCGTCCCAGATCCGGACCTCGCCGGCCCTGTCGCCGCTGGCGCTCGCCAGCATCGAGCCGTCGGGGCTGTACGCCACCCCGCCCACGTAGACATTGTGGGCCGTCCAGCGCCGCATCGTCGATGCCGACTCCGCGTCCCAGACGATGACCGCGTGATCGTCGGCCCCCGTCGCCAGGCGAGGCTTGCTGGGGTGGGCGGCCAGGCACTGGATCCCATTGTTGTGCCCGACCAGCCAGCGACGCTCGCGCCGGCCTTGCAGTTGGTACAAGATCGCGGTGTCGTTGCGGACGGACACGACGAGGTACTGGCCGTCCGGACTGAACGCGACGGACTCCACGAACCAAGAGCCGGGCAGGATGGCCAGCGCCTGGGCGGTGCGCGAGTCCCAGATCCGCGTGGTGTAGTCCTGGCCCGTCGTGGCCACCCAGTTGCCATCGGGGCTGAAAGCGACGTCGACCACCTTCTCCTTGTGCCCGCGAAGCGTGACGCGTTCCTCGCGCCGGGCCAGGTCCCAGAGCATCGTGGTCTTGTCCCAGGACGTGCTCGCCAGCGTGGACCCGTCCGGGCTGAAGCCGAGCGAGGTGATCTCGCCGTGATGCCCGGCCAGCGTGAAGGTCGAATCGTCCTCATCGATCGCCTGGACCTGGATCGACCGGTTCGGGCCCAGGGACGCAAGCCACTTGCCGTCCGGGCTCAGCGCGAAGGTGTCGGGATCGCCATGATACGTCCGCTGAACCGCGCCCGTGGCGGCATCGTAAACGATGATGTGCCCGTCATTCCACCCCACCGCGAGCCGGCTCCCCTGGGCATCGGCCTCCAGGCCGACGGCCTGCGCGGCCCCGCGCTCGATCGGTGGCCGACCCGAAGGCGTCCCCGACGCGTCGAGGAACTCGACGCGGTGCCTCCAGGTTGTGCGAGCCAGGCTGCCGTCTCGCAGGAAGCGGACAACGCCCCTCGGGTCACCCGCCAACGGCCAGCCCGTCGGCCTGATCCGGCCTTCGGGATCGGGGACCTGCCACGAATGCTGACGGCGTGCGACGTCGTAGAGATGAAGGTCGCCGTTATGGGTGGCCAGGGCCAGGGACCGGGAGTCGGGGCTGAAATCGATCGAGAAGGCCGGCCCAGCCGGAACGCCGAACCGGGCGACCTCCTTCGACGCCGAACTCGCCGACCGTGGCCACGGCCTCGGTCCGCAGCTCGGCGAGGTCCCGGCGGGGCGTGGGCATGACGGCCAGCCGGGCGAGATTCGGCCAGGGCCTCGTCGCGCCAGCCGAGCTGACGCCCGGCCCGCAGGGCCTTGACCTCGCTGAGCATGGCCCGGTAGGTCTCGGCCTGGGCCGCGGCCCGGGCCGTCTCCGCCGTCTTGCTGGCCTCGACGGCCGTGGTCCTCGCCCTGTCGGCCTCGAGGCGAGCCCCGCGCTCGGCGGTCGGCCGAATTGCTCGCGTCGTCGGCCAGGCTCGCGAACCGGGCCGCCGATCAGCAGACGAGCCGATCGTCGCCAGCACCAGCACGGCCGTGAGCACGCCGCCGAGCGCGGCGATCACCGGGTTCCGCCTGGCCCACCGCCAGTAGCGCTCCGAGGTGCTGATCTGCCGCGCCTTGATCGGCTCGTCGGCCAGGAACCGCCGCAGGTCCTCGGCCAGGGCGTCGGCCGTCGGGTAGCGATGATCGGGATCCTTGTCGATCGCCTTCAGGACGATCGTCTCCAGGTCGCGGGGGATCTGCGGGTCGATCAGCCGGGGCCGGACCGGCTCCTCGTTCTTGATCTGCTCGATCAGCCTCAGGCGGTCCGACGAGTCGTAGGCCGGGTCGGAGGGTCAGCAGCTCGTAGAGGGTCAGGCCGAGGGCGTAGATGTCGGCCCGCGCGTCGCCCTCGCCGCGGAACCGCTCGGGGGCCATGTAGCGGAGCGTGCCGAGGATGTCGCCGCTGGCGGTCATGCCGTCGTCGTCGGCCTTGGCGAGGCCGAAGTCGGTGATCCAGACCACCCCCTCGGTGTCGAGCAGCAGGTTCGACGGCTTGATGTCGCGGTGGACGATCCCCCGGGCGTGGGCGTAGGCCAGCCCCTGCGCCGTCTGGCGGCCGATCTGGGCGACGCTCCGGAAGAACGGCTGGCGGCGGCCCGAGGTGTCGACCTCCGAGACGTGCTTGCCGCCGGGCATCACCGCCGAGGACGAGGGGCTCGGCGGGTCCGGGGCCGGCGGGGATTCGCGTCTCGGGGCGTCCGGCCGCGAGTCCCGAGGTCGCGTCGGGGTCGAATCGTTCGGTCCGTGCCAGGCCGGTCGCGGTCATCGCGCCGCCGCCGGGCTCTTCCGGTTCCTCGGCCACCAGCCGGCCGGTCAGGAGCCTCTCGGTCATCCGGACCAGGGCACGCTTCTGCAGGATCGAGGTCGCGTCGACCCGGGGCCGGTCGACGGTCGCGGCCGCCTCCGGGTCTTCGGATCGGGCAGGGTCGCGCCCGTTCGCCTTCCGACCGGGCTCGCGGAGCCGTCGGAGTTCCTCGAAGACCTGGTCGAGCCCCTGGCCCTGGATCAGCTGCATGGCGTAGAAGCTGACGTCGCGATCGCGGCCGACCTCGAAGACCGGCACGATGTTGGTGTGGTGCAGCCGCGCCGCCGACTTCGCCTCGCGGCGGAACCGCTCCAGGGCCTGGCGGTCGCCCGTCACGTGGCCGGGGAGGACCTTCAGGGCGACCCGCCGGCCGAGCGAGATCTGCTCGGCCTCGTAGACCACGCCCATCCCGCCCCGGCCGACCTCGCGCAGGATCCGGTAATCGCCGATCTGGCCGGCGTGCGGGAAGGCCGGCGGCGACGGCGGGACCATCTCGCCCCGGACGTCGCCGTCGGCCCGCTCGACCTCGACCATGGCCGGGAACATCTCGCGGATCTCCTCGGCCATCTCGGGGAGCCGGTCGACGTACTCCTGCAAGCTCGGCCGCTCGCCCCGGCGATAACGCCCGGCGAACTCCTCGGCGAGCTCGTCGAAGCGGCCGTAGTCGCGGGAGCCGGATGTCGTGGACATGGTCAGAGCCCCTCCAAGCCGCCGGGGAGTGTCGCCAGGGCATCCTTGAGGCGTTTCAACGCCCGGAAATACCGCTTCGCGCCGGCCTCCTGCGAGATCCCGAGGACCTGGGCCGCCTCGGCCCGGCCGAGCTGCTCGAAATGCCGCAACGCGAGCACCTCGCGGTCGATCGGGTCGAGGCTGTTGAGCGCCTCCTGGACCCGCAGCAGCCGTTCGGCTCGCTGGGCCGCCTGCGTGGGCGAGGTGTGCCTGCCCAGGAGCATCGAGGCCAACGCGGCGGAGCTGGCCTCGGGCAGGGCGCCGTGGTAGAGCGAGATCTCCAGCCCCGCGTCGCGCATCTTCGCGCCCAGATGCTTGCGATGCAACGTCGTCAATCGCCGGCCCGACGTGCAGCCGGAGCCAGAGCAGCGGCGGGAGCTTCGGGTCGGCCAGATAGGCGTCGAGGTCGTCGGCGACGTCGAGGAACGCCTCCTGGAGGACGTCCGAGGCGTCGAGCCGCGCCCGGAGCCGGGCATCGATGCGGAGCTCGACCATGCGCCGGAGCCGGTCGCGATGCTCGTCGAAGAGTTCCGCCAGGGCCCCGCGGTCGCCGCCTCGGAGCCGGTCGATCGGGTCGCTAGCATCACCGGGCGTGTGGTTGATGTCGGTCCCCATGCCCTATTATCCGCGCGCCCGCCGGAAACCGGGACAGAAAAATCCGGGGACCGGGTCATGCGAGGCCCCATCGCGCCTCCCCGACCGCCCCACAGGCATCCCCCGCCCGGCTGGGGATCATCTTGGTTGGGCTTCGCGGCTATCCCTTGGCCTTGGCGATCGGGGCGGCCGTGGCGTCCACCGCCTTGATGTAGTCGCCGGGGGCGAGCAGGACTTGCAGGCCGCGCATTCCGGCCGAGATCGAGATCACGTCGAACAACTCGGCGGTCTCGTCGATGACGACCCGATACGGCTTCTTGCAGGCCAGGGCCGTCACGCCTCCTCGGATGTAGCCCGTCAGCGGCTCGACTTCCTTCAGCGGCACCGTGTCGATCTTCTTGTCGCCGGTCGACCTGGCGAGCGCCTTGAGGTCAAGCTCGCAGTTGCCCGGCACCACGGCCAGGCATACGCCGTACTTGTCGCCGCGGGCCACCAGGGTCTTGAACACCTGCTCGGGCGGCATGCCGAGCTTGCGGGCGACCGACTCGGCGGCGAGGTCTTCGGGATCGACCTCGTAGGCCCGCACTTCGTGGCGGACTCCCAGGCGTTCCAGCAGGCGGATGGCGTTGGTCTTGGACATGGCCCCGCCACACCCGGTGCCCACTCCCTCATCCCGATGACCCGTATCCTCAGCGTGGCTTGATGTCTTCGCCCCAGTCCGTGTGATCGGGGCCCGGCCACTCGTCCACGAACGTCGCGCCTGGCCCAGTCGTTCCAGGCGGCTTCGAGCTTCGCGACGAGCTGGGGCTCTTGCTTCACCAGGTCGTGCTGCTCGGTGCGGTCGGCTTCCATGTCGAAGAGTTGCCAGGGCTGCTTGTGGCGAAGGACCAGCTTCCACTTGCCGTCGCGGACGGCCTTGTTCCCCTCGTGTTCCCAGAAGATCGGCTCGCTCTGCGCCAGCGGCTTCCCTTCGAAGGCGGGCCGGAGGCTCACCCCCTGCATGGGCTCGATCGCCCGGCCGCTGAACTGGCGAGGATACGGCGTGTCGGCCAGATCGACGGCGGTGGCCATGATGTCGATCAGGTGCGTCGGCTGCTTCTCCCAGGCTGCCGCGGCGACCCGACGGGATGCCCGCGGGCCAGTGGGCGATGAGCGGGGTGCTGATCCCGCCCTCGTGCGTGAAGTGCTTGTAGCGGCGGAAGGGCGTGTTCGCCAGCGTGGCCCAATCCATGCCCAGGTGGACGTGCGATTGCGGCCCGCCGATCGGCCCCTCGCCGCGAGTGATGCCCGGCGGGCCGCCCTCGGCGTTGCCGCCGTTGTCGCTCAGGAACAGGATCAGGGTGTTGTCCAGCACCCCGCGGTGCTCCAACCCGTCGACCAGCGTTCCCATCGCGATGTCGATCCGCTCGATCATCGCCGCGTAAACCGCCATCATCTCGTCGAATCGCTGCTTCCGGTCGGGGAGCCGCGACTCCCAGGTGGGCACGTCCGACGGCCGAGGCGCCATGCTCCATCGCGGGTCGATCAGGCCCAGGGAAACCTGCTTCGCGTAGCGCCGGTCGCGGAGGACGTCCCAGCCTTTCAGGTATTGCCCCTTATATTTGGCGATCGTCTCGGCCGGCGCCGGAGCGGGAAATGCACGGCGCCTTGCGCGATGTAGAGGAAGAAGGGCTTCTTCTCGGCGCGGGCCTCGTCGACGAACTTCAGGCCCCAGTCGGTGAACAGGTCGGTCGAGTACCAGTCCTTGCCGAAGACGGGCGAATCCTTCGGGATCTCCTTGCCGTTGAGGTACAGGTTCTGCGTGCCCGGTCCGCCCGCCTCCTTGGGGAAGTAGACCTCGCCGAATCGCGAGTTGAGCGATCGATCGAAGCCGCGGTTCCAGGGCGTGCAGCCGTGCTGCTGGCCGAGGTGCCACTTGCCGGTCATCGCCGTGAAGTAGCCGGCGTCGTGGAGGACCTCGGCGATCGTGACCGCCCTGGGCAGGAGCTTCCCGCGAATCCCCTTCGAGTCCGGCTCGACCCGATTATCGAGCCAGCCCATGCCGGCCTGGTGCGGATAGAGGCCGGTCAGCAGCGACGCCCTCGTGGGGCTGCACCTCGCCGCGTTGTACGCCTGCGAGAAGCGGACGCCCCGCGACGCGAGCCGATCGAGGTTCGGCGTGGGGACCTCGCTCCCGTAGGGGCCGATGTCGGAGAAGCCCAGGTCGTCGACCAGCACGACCACGATGTTCGGCCGATCGGCGGCGGCGGCCGACCTCGCGAGGCCGGACCACGCGATCGCGAGGCCGAGGAGCGTCGTCATCGATCTCGTCATCGGATCACCCCCGTTGAGTCCCCACGATGCGGGCGGGCGTCCGGAGAATTCGGGAGTCGCCCGTCGGCGAGCATAACGCAGCCGCCGGGCACCCGAAAGCCCCCGGTTGAAATCCGCCCGATGCGCACTCAACGACCGAGTTCGGGCGGGACCGCCGATTCCTGGGGTCGGTCGGGCAAGGTCGGCCATCGGGGTGCGGGGAACTCGCGGCGAACGTGTCTCCCTCGCATGGATGCCACCTGTGCGGCCCACGACCGCTCCCGTCGCGGGGGACGGAGTGATCCGAGGGGTGGTATTTGGGATGAATTTCCGCATGATTTCCTCGCGGTGCGTCGCGATGATAAGCCTTTGTTCCAACCTTACAAACCACACCATCGATGCCGAGGTCCGGACTTATTATGAATTCCAAGCGGGGCGTCAAAATGGCCGGATGCGGGGCCGCGATCACGTGCCCGGCGAGGGGGCAAATTTGGGCCGAGATTTGGTTGATCCATTCGTTTTCACATGGATTTTCACGATTTACAAACCGTTGTCGTCGAAGGACTTGTGTCATCGATTCATAATTTTACTCTTGTCGATAAGGTAATACGCTACAGAGTGCGACACTCGCGAAATGCCGGGGATTCGTGGGCGAAGTCGGGCTTTTCGGGTGTCTTGTCCAGGGCGCAGTCGGGGTGAGACGGTTTTTCGCCCGTTTTTGACCGGTTTTCGGGGCGAAGTGTTGCGCCCAAATCCCCCAAGTCGTGATCGGGCCGGGAGATGCGGGTTTTCGGAAACCTGGACGAAATCTGGACGTCCGGGCGTGGATTGCGGGGGCTTTTCGGCCGTTTGTCGCGCCCGTCTGGCGCACCAAGTCGTTAGCGGGTAAGGGGATGAACGCCGAAACGACGTTCCGGGGGGCGCCAACGGATTCTGGCGAGACGGGTCATTCCTGCGTAGGGCCGGTTATCTACCGGCCGTTCATGCGAATCGAACACGGCCGGTAAGAACCGGCCCTACGAAATGCCGGAATCCGTCGGCGCACCCTGAGTCGGGGATCGTGCAGGGGCGTGCGGCGGAGGTCTCCGGGTGCCATGCTTTCGTCCTTGTAAGCATGGCGTCGGGCTCGCGTCCAGGCCGTGCTTACGAGTACGTAAGCATGGCACCCAGGCACCGACCGGAAATCATGAGCCACCGAAGAAATCCCCTGGGGACGCGGCGTCTTCCGATCACCTCTCCCCGCGGGAGAGGTCGGCCGCTCGCGGCCGGGTGAGGGCTCTGCGGCGACCGTCCCTTGGGCCGCTATTTCTTGTCCGCCCCGGCCGTGAAGATTTCCATGACCTGGAATGCCGCCGGCGCGAGCAGGATGACGAAGACCGCGGGGAAGATGAACAGGAGGGTGGGGATCAGGATCTTGGTCGCGGCCTTCTGGGCCTTCTCCTCGGCCTTCTGCTTCCGCTTGATCCGCAGGTTCTCCGAGGCCCCTCGCAGGCTCTTGACCAGGCTCGCCCCGAAGCGTTCGGACTGGCTGATCACCGACGAGAGGCTGAGGATCTCCTCCAGGTCGGTGCGCTGCGCGAGGTTCTGGATCGCCTCGGCCGGGCTGCGACCGAGGCGGACCTCGCGATCGACGATGCGCAATTCGCCGCCGAGCAGCGGGTGGACCTCGCGGAGCTCGTCGGCCACTCGCTTCAGCGACGCCTGGAAGCTCAGCCCGCCTTCCAGGCAGATGATGAGCACGTCCATGGCGTCGGGCAGGGCGCGTCGCAATTGCGTCTGGCGGGCGCCTTTGCGGCGATCGAGCCAGAAGCTCGGCCCGATCATCCCGACCACGAAGAGGCCCATCGAGATGAACATGGCCTTGGTCAGCGACAGCACGCCCGTGGTCGTGACCGTCACGCCGACGACCACCGCCGTGCCGAGGATGAGCAGCTTCACGCCGAGGAACACGTACATGGCCTGGCGTTGATACAGGCCGGCGTGGACCATGCGGGCGCGCAGGCGGGATCGCTCGGCCTCGGTCTCGGGCACGATCACCTTGCCCATCTTCGGCAGGGCCGTGCGGGCCATCTGCACCACGGTCTCCGGCTTCTCGGCCGCGCGTTCCTTGCCCACCAGCTCGTCGAGCCGGGTCTCCAGCTTGCGCTTCGGGTTGGTCAGCAACAACCCCGCCATCATCGCGAGCGTCGCGACGATCCCGAAGACGATCAGGATCATGGTCATATCGGACGTCATGGACGAATTTCCGGTCTAAGGAGTCTTCTTGGGGGTGCGGCCGGGCGGGCCTAGAAGTCGAAATTCACGATCTTGCGGATCCACAGGACGCCGAGGAGCTCGAACCCGAACGTGCCGAGGATCATCTCCTTGTGCTGGAGGTGGATCTTCGCGTAGCCGGGGTTGAGCAGGAACAGCAGGAGGAACATCGCCGGCGGGAGCGCCGCGAGGATCCAGCCCTGCATCCGGCCCTCGGCCGTGAGCGTGCGGATGGTCCCGCGGATCAGGTAGCGCTCGCGCACGACCGACGCCAGCTTCAGCAGCAATTCCGCGAGATTACCGCCGGTCTGCTGCTGGACGAGCACGGCCAGGACGAAGATCTTCAGCTCGATCACCCCGGTGCGGCGCGTGAGGTCGCGGAAGGTGACCTCGGGCGAGAGGCCCATGTTCTGCTGCTCGTAGCAGTAGGCGAATTCGTAGGAGATGGGCTGGGGGAACTCGTCGGCCACGGAGAGCAAGGCCTGGCCGAGGGTCTGGCCGGCGCGGACCACGCGGGCCATGAGCTCGAAGGCGTCGGCGAGCTGCGAGCGGAGCTTCTCGGTGCGGGCGTCTCGGCGTTTCTTCACCCGCCGGATGGGGAAGATCCCGCCGACGGCCGCCGCGATCACGGCGTCGACCGGGCTCTGGCGCGCGCAGGAATGCCAGCAGGCCCAGTACGCCCGCGGCAATCCCCGAGATCGCCAGGATGCGCCCCGGCGTGACGTTCATCCCCGACTGCTCGACCATCACGGTGAAGCGCTGCTTGATGGTCAGCCGTTCCCCCTCCTGCATGGCCTCGCTGGCCATCTGGCTCAGGTTCTTGAACAGGGGGGACTTCTTCGTCTTCTCGCGCTGGCCCTTGAGGAACTCGAAGTCCACGCGGTCGTTCACCTTGGAACGATCGCGCAGGAACAGGTCGGAAAGGACCTGGTAGATCGCCATCACGCCCGTCATGGCCGTGGCGGAGACGAGGAGCATGACCATCGTGGGCGTCACCGCACGGCCTCCCCGGCGCGGGCGCCGCTCATCATGCGGCGCTCGAACAGCTCATTGGGCAGCTTCACGCCGGCGCATTCGAGGGCTTCCATGCACTTGGGCCGGATGCCCGTGCAGTAGAAATAGCCCTGGGCCACGCGGTCCTCGTCCACGCCGGTCTGCTTGAAGACGAAGATGTCCTGCATGCTCACCACGTCCTCTTCCATGCCCACGATCTCGGAGATCTTGATGATCTTGCGGACGCCGCCCGAGAGCCTGGCGGCCTGGACGATGATCTGCACGGCCGAGGCGATCTGGCGGCGGATGATCCAGATGGGCAGGTCGAATCCGGCCATGCCCACCATCATCTCCATACGGCCGATGGCGTCGCGGGTGTCGTTGGCGTGGATGGTGGTCATCGAACCGTCGTGGCCGGTGTTCATGGCCTGGAGCATGTCCAGGGTCTCGCCGCCGCGGCACTCGCCCACGATGATGCGGTCGGGACGCATACGCAGGGCGTTCTTCACGAGGTCGCGGGTCATGATCGCCCCGTTGCCCTCGATGTTCGCCGGCCGGGTTTCCATGCGGACGATGTGCGGCTGCTGGAGGCGAAGCTCGGCCGCGTCCTCGATCGTCGCCACGCGCTCGTCGTGCGGGATGAAGGCCGAGAGCGCGTTGAGCAACGTTGTCTTGCCCGAGCCGGTGCCTCCCGAGATCACCATGTTCGTCCGGGCCGTGATGCAGGCCGAGAGGAACTGGACCATCTCGGGCGTGATCGCTTTTTTCTCGACCAGGTCGTTCATCAAGAGCGGGGTCTTGCCCGAGCGCCGGATCGAGAGCAGGGTGCCGTCGAGGGCGAGCGGGGGGATCACGGCGTTCACGCGGGAGCCGTCGGGCAATCTCGCGTCGCACAGCGGAGACGTCTCGTCGATCCGCCTGCCCACGCGGCTGACGATCCGCCGCACGATGTCGATCAGGTGCTTCTCGTCGTTGAAGACGATCTCCGACTTCGTGAGCCGCCCGCGGCGCTCGACGTAGACGGTCTTCGGCCCGTTCACGAGGATATCGGAGATCGTCGGGTCGCGCATCAGGGTTTCGAGCGGGCCGATGCCGAAGGTCTCGTCCAGGACCTCGCCGATGAGCCGCTCGCGCTCGGTCAGGCTGAGCAGGTCGTTGCTCTGGCGGCAGAGTTGCTCGGCACCGCGGCGGACTTCCTCGCGAAGCTCGTCCTCGTCCATGTTCCCCATCGCCGAGAGGTCCATCTCGGAGATGAGCTGCTGGTGGAGGTCTTTCTTGATGCGGAGCAGGCGGTCCTCGGCGGAGACGGGGGTCGCGGCCAGGGCATTCGCGGTCGAAAAGCGGCTCATGATTCCAAACGCCTCCAGCGACAGGGCGGGTTCGTAGGCTTCATCGCGAAACGCCATCGCCCCGCAAGTAAGCGAGGCTCGGGTGATCCAAGATCGCGTAATTTTGCGCCAGTTCGGCGATCGGTTCGCCTCGCTGGCGGATGTGATGCTCGGCGATCGGCCCCAGGCTTCCCGAGGCCCGAAACAGGTGCTCGACCCGGTTGGGGTCGATCCCCATGAGGCGTGCGGCCGTGGCGTCGACGGCGGGGAAATTGGTGCCCATCACGATCACCCCCGAGTTCCTGGGCGTGCCCATGATCGGCCCGTCCCCTTCCATCCCCACGATCCCGTCGACGATGGCCAGCTTTGGCTTCACGGCGGCGTTGATGTCGAGGATCGACCCGGGAATTCCCGCATAATGGAGCACGTTCTTTGGCCAACCATAGGCCACGCCCGGCATCACGCCAAACAGGTTCTTCATCGAAAGGGTGACGCCCGCCCAGTGGTGCGTCTTCATCTTCGGCAGCGAGACCACGATGTCGGCCCGCCGCAGCGAGATGGGCAGATGAAGCGGCCCGAGCTTCGACCGGCCCATCGCGTTCTTCACGGTGAAAACATCGTCGTGATTCAGGTCGACGAACTCCAATTTCGCCTCGTCGAGCCCGGAGCCCAGCCCCGATTGCTCCAGCACGTAGTGCGAATCGCGGCAATGCCCCTGGCCCTCGGCCACGAACACCTCGCGGGCGTCCCACGACCGGAAGACCTGCGCCACGGCCAGCACGAGCGCCGGATGCGTGTTGATGTGAGGGGCGGTCTTCGCGGGCTCGACAAGGTTGGGCTTGAGCAGGACCGACTTGCCCGCCGCCCATCGAGGCCCAAGCCCAAGCTCCGCAAGCCCGTCGCGAATGATGGCTTCCAGGTTCGCCTTGTAAGAGCTCGCGCGGGCCACGACGACGTCGCTCCGCCAGAAGCCTTCATTTTGACGACGGATCTCCATCGCCGCCCCGCCCAGGGCAAGCAGCGAGGCCGACCCGGCGAGGAATGTGCGGCGCCCCGGGCAAGTCGGTTCATTCATGAGCGGCCTCCTTACGAAGGGGCGCGATGCCCAGCGTGGGGATCGATCGGCTTTCGGCCGCCAGGATGAGCATGGCGAGGTCGATCGCGTTGGCATTTCGGGTCAGGGAAAGCCGGTAAGATTCCGCAAGCCATTCGTCGGCCCGATCCGGCCAGGCGCCCCACGCCCTCAGGCCCAAGAGACCCCATCCCAGCGAAACCGGGGCGTGCGTGGAGGCCAGGGAATCGCGCAGGTAGGCCAGGGACGGCCCGACAAATTCGCGCGGCGTCCCGGTGCTCGCGAGGGCGAGCAGGGCCAGTCCGGTCGGTGCGGGGATGGGCCGCAGGATCGTCCCGAAGACGATCGGATTGCCCATGTTCCAGCCTCCGGCGGGGATGGCCCGGTCTTGCAGGAGCAATTTGCCCTCGACGGCCCTTGGATGGGCGGATTTGCCCTCGCGAGCCAGGACCATGAGGGCCATCGCCGTGGGCTCGACCCACGAGTGCGTCCCCGCACACCAGGGCCAGCCGATGAGGCTGAGGTCGTGGCCCATCGGCTCGTTCGCGCCTCGGGGATTCGCGACGCCCTTGGTGGCGAGGAGCCATCGCAGCGTGGCGGCCCGCTCGGTTTCATGGCCCGGGAGCGCGGCCCAGAGGAGCGACGCGAGCGGCGAGGGCCATCCGGGCTCGCGAAGCTGCTCGGTCACGCCGAGCGACCCGTCGTCCCTCCGCACCGAGGCCAGCCATCGCCCGGCCTCTTGCGCAGGCCTCGGGTGCTTCGCCCAGGAGGGCCAGGCCGGCGAGCGCGGTCGGCTCGATGGCCGGGGAATTGCCCGGCCGATAGGCCCAAAATCCCGGCTTGCGGCGGAGCTTCAGCAGCCGCTGCCGGGCGTCATCGATCCATGAAGTAAGTATTGCCATTTTCGCTCACTTGGAGGGGGTCCCAAGAGAGCATAGGTCACTTTTTGTGCTGGCCGTTCACGCTCATGGCAAGCTGGGCAACGCTCTTGGCCACCTTGGCCGACGGTGCATCGATCACCACGGGGATTCCGTGGTTATTGGCCCGATTGATCGCCTTCGCGTCCTCGGGGACGAAGTGCGAGATCTTGCGGCCCAGCGCCTCCTCGGCCTTGGCCGTGGGCACCTCCTGGGACTGCCCGTACCGGTTGACCACGAGCCGGATTTTCTCGGCCGGGATCTCCAGCTTCTCCAGATACTCCAGGGTCCGCCGCACGTTGCGGAGCGAGATGAAATCCAGCCGGAACACGACCAGGATGATGTCGGCCTGGAGCAGGGTGAGCCCTTGCTCCTCGCGAAAGGTGTGATCGAGGTCGGCGACCACGTAGGGGAAGATCGATCGGGAGAGCTCGATCGCCTGCGAGACCACGCTCGGCTTGACCTGCACGATATCGACCAGGTGCAGCGGAGGGGCCAGCAGGTGGACGCCCGACGCGTGCTTCACGAGCGATCGCTCGAACATGACCCGGTCGAGGCGGGCGGCGTTGCGGCCGAGGTCGGCCAGGGTGAACGTGGGTCGGAGGTCGAGCAGCGCGGCGAGGTCGCCCGATTCCAGCTTGAGGTCGATCAGCCCGACCGACTTATGGGACTTGGCCAGGCTGACCGCGATGTTGGCGGCGATCGTGCTGGAGCCGCTGCCTCCGTTGGGGGCCAGGACGGCGATCAGTCGGCCGGGCTCGGCGGGGCCGGCCGCCGAAGCGGCCAGGCGGCGGATGGCACCCTCCAGCTCGATCTCCAGCTCGGCCGAGTCCACATAGTCGTTGGCGCCGCACCGCAGGGCGCCGAGCACGAGCTTGGAGTCGGCCGTGGACCCCGCGGCCAGGATCTTCCCGGGGGCGATCCGGGCGAGTTGCGGGAGCAGGGCGAGGCCTCGCTCGCGGTCGGCGGGCATGGCCACGATGATCAGCTCGATGCTGGCCTCGCGGCCGAGCCTTCGGGCGGCGTCTTCGACGGACACCACGTTGGCGGCCGGGCAATCCTGGCCGCCGAATTTCAGGACATCGCGGATTCGATTCGCGATGGACTCACTGTCCGCGACGATGAAGGCCGGCATTGATTCCCTCGTCATTGAGGCGTTGCGTGGGCGAAGCGGCACCGGTCCCCACGTCGCCAGCAAGCAAGGCGGGGTTGGGCGATGGTGCCGGGGCGGCCGGGCGATATCTCATTGTGTCGAATCCGGAATGGGTGCCGCGCAAGGTGCGGATCGGCAGCGGCTCGGGCTCCTTGAAGACCTCGGGGGCCTTCGCCACGACGGCGGGCGGCTCGGGCGGCTTGGCTTTCTTCTCGCGGGGGAGCTGGAGGTCGGCCAGGCTTGCGGGCTTGGGCTTCTCCTGGCCGTCGTCCTTCACGTTCCGCAGCGACAGGTGGAGCGTCCCCTTGTTCTGCCCGAGGTCGAGCAAGGACGCCTGCGAGGGCGTGACCATCAGCGTGACCGAGCGGGCCTGGTCGGGGTCGATCTTGTTGTTCGAGGGCGAATCGACCGTGGTGTGGACGGCGAGGATCTCGATGTTCTGGAGCAAGGTGGTGGTCGTCACGCCCCCGGTCTCGTCGTCGGGCAAGATCGGCACGTTCATGGTCAGGATCACGTCCACGCGATTGCCCGGCAGGAGGAACCCGGCGATCGACGAGGAGAGCGTGGGGGTCTGGATCGTGAAGGCCCGCATCCCCGGCCGGATCAGCGCGGCCATGCCCGACCCCGACCCCTTGGGCGAGAGCCTGGCCTCGGCCACCACGTCCCCCTTGAGCATGGGGATGTGGGCCACGCGGTCCGTCAGCTCGGAGACCTTGCTCACGGCGCCGGGGGGGACTTGGTCCTTGGGAAATTGCTTCACTTCCAGCATGGTCTCGCGGATGGTTTCGCCCCGCTGGATGTCGGCGGCGGCGAGGACCACGGGGACGGTCTCCACCGGGGGCGCGTTGCCCTTCCCATTATTCATGGCCTTCACGCCGACGGCGGCCAGCAGGCCGCACACCATCGCCAGGCCGACCACGATCAAGGTGCGAGGAGTCAATGGATACCTCCGTTAAGATAGGGCGGCCAGATTTCGCGGAGGTGCGAGCCCCAGAAGGCCAGCATCGCGAAGTAGCCCGCGCAGGTCATCGCGGCGAACGGGACCAGGCGACGACGGCGATCGGCCCGGCGGACCTCGACCTCGACGCGCTCGTCGGCCCGCAGGTTGGGACCCATCATCACGATCTTCTGGCCGATCATGGCCACGCGGCCGAACGCCGTGAGCACCCCGCCTTGCAGGACCAAAAGAACCACCGCATAGAGCCCCGCGGCGAGCGCCGAGGCGATGAAGACCTGATAGATCATGTTCGGCCCCAGCCACGCACCCAGGGCGGCAAGCAGCTTCACGTCGCCGGCTCCCACGCCGCCCATCGCGAAGAAGACGATGAGGAGCCCGAGCCCGAGGGCGGCCCCGAGCAAGGCGGTGCGCAGGCCGTCCCAGCCCCCCAGGCAGGTCGAAGCGACCAGCCCCGTCAGCAGGGCGGGAAACGTCAAGACGTTGTAGACCTTGAACTTCCAGACATCGGTCCCGGCGGCAATCAGCACGATCAGGGCCGCCGCCACCAGGGGGATCAGCTCGGATGTGGTCACGATCTAAGGCTCCAGCAATTCTCGAAGAAGTCCAGAAACTTGGGGCTTCGCCACGCGCCTATAAATCCACTCTAGGACGGGTCCGACCCTCGCGCCGGGCCGGAAGTCCATTCCGGGCGCGACGGTGCAAGCGATCAATGCAAGGCCGTGGAAACTCGTTGATAGGCACCCGAGATCGCGTTGACCAGCAGCGTCACGGCCGAGAGGCATGTGACGGCCACCAGGGCCAGGACCAGGGCGTATTCGACCGTCGTCACGCCGTGTTCGCCGGCCAGCAGCTCGTCGGCGAGCCGCCGCCCTCCTCGAATCGACCCGGCCGTGCGAGAGGGAGCGACTTCTCGGCGACCTCGCGGCATCTCCGCCCCCTCCAGTTCTGATTTCATTCCTGCGCCCTCGGTTCTGAATCGTGCCTCGGCGTCGAAACGGGTGGGACGGGGCCGGTTGCGTCGCCCCGTCCGACGGGTGGATTAGCTGGCCCCGGAGACCGAGGCGGCGACCGAGGAGAACTTGCCGCTGATCGACGAGCCGAGCGTGCGGACGACGGAGATCATCGCCGCCGCGACCAGGGCCATCATCAGGGCATACTCGACCATGGTCGCGCCGTCTTCTCTCGCGGCCAGGTTCTTGAGGAACTTCATCATCGCTCCTGGGCTTCCTGATCAATGAAAATGACGGACGGCCCCTCGGGAGACGCCCCGGTCCGGGATGAGGATCGGATCGCCCCCGAGAGGTCTGCCCGTCCGGAGTCATCGCGGCAAGCTGGGAGGAGAGGGGAGGAGTCCCGATCGAGGGTCATCCGGGCGGGGCGAGGCCGGGCCGAGCTTCGCGTGATCACGCGAATTCAAGCCGAGGACGTGTTTCGTGCGGGGGAGTCGCGGGACGCGGCTGGGCACGGCGTCCCGCCCGGGGGTTGGCTCAGCTGGCGCCGGAGACCGAGGTGGCGACCGAGGAGAACTTGCCGCTGATGGCCGTGCTCAGCGTGCCGACGATCGTGATCAGGGCGGCGCCCACCAGGGCGACCATCAACGCGTACTCGACCATCGTGGCACCCTCTTCGCCCAGGGCCAGGGACTTCAGGAACTTGATCATCTCTGCTGCTCCTTCTCAGGGGGAAAATCCGAATCCGAGTCGATCACGCACTGTCAAACGAGGGTTTCATCAAGGGGAGGAATCGGCGGGACGTCGCGGCTGGGCACGGCGTCCCGCCCGGGGGTTGGCTCAGCTGGCGCCGGAGACCGAGGTGGCGACCGAGGAGAACTTGCCGCTGATGGCCGTGCTCAGCGTGCCGACGATCGTGATCAGGGCGGCGCCCACCAGGGCGACCATCAACGCGTACTCGACCATCGTGGCACCCTCTTCGCCCAGGGCCAGGGACTTCAGGAACTTGATCATCTCTGCTGCTCCTTCTCGCGGGAAAAAAGTGCGTGAACCGACCCCGGCCGCGTGTTGCCGATCGGGGATCGGCTGGCTTCGCGAGGCCTACTTTTCGGACGAATTCGGCGGATCTGCGGGAGGCGGAGGCGATCCGGATCGGGGGGCGTTTCCGGATGCGGCGTGATCGGCCCGAGGCTCGCTTCACTCCTCCATCTCACCGGCCCGTCTCGCCGGGCCAACACTGCAAACCTGTGTCACCTTTGCGGGCTTGTCAAGCCGTCAATCCGAATCGTCGCGCAAATCCCCACGACCGGCCGCGGACGCCGCGCCGGCACGCCGGCAACCTCACTCGAAACGCAGGTGCTTGACCGATTCGCCCGAATCCCGCAGCTCGATCAGCGAATCGATGCCGACTTCCAGGTGCCTGGTCACGTAAAGCTCGGTCACGGCCACGTCCCCTCGCGAGGTCTTCACGCCCTCGGGCGTCATCGGGCTGTCGGAGACCAGCAGCAAGGCCCCCTTGGGGATCTGGTTGGCGAACCCGACGGTGAAGATCGTGGCCGTCTCCATGTCGATGCCCGTGGCCCGGATCTTCCGCAGATATTCCTTGAACACCTCGTCGTGCTCCCACACGCGGCGATTGGTCGTGTAGACGGTGCCGGTCCAGTAGTCCAGCTTGTGGCGGATGATCGCGGTGGAGACGGCCCTCTGGAGCCGGAACGAGGGCAGGGCGGGGATCTCGGGCGGCATGTAGTCGTTGCTCGTCCCCTCGCCCCGAATGGCCGCGATGGGCAGGAGGAAATCCCCCACCTTCGCCTTGCGCAGTCCCCCGCACTTGCCCAGGAGGAGCACGGCGGCGGGCTCGACGGCGAGGAGCAGGTCCATCACGGTGGCGGCCATGGCGCTCCCCATCCCGAAATTCAGGATCGTGATCCCCTCGGCCGTGGCCGTCTGCATGGGCCGATCTCGCCCCACGACCGGCACGTGGAACCGCTCGGCGAACATCTCCACGTAATTCACGAAGTTGCTCAGCAGGACGTACGCGCCGAACCCTTCCAGCGGAAGGCCCGTGTATCGCGGGAGCCAGTCTCTTACAATCTCGGCCTTGGTCTTCACGATCTCGCCCCTCCCCACCCGGCGTCGCCGAACGCGGCGCGACTCTCCGGGTGATTGTACCGATTCGCGAGGGCGACCGGGTTGACCGAATCACGGGAGGATGCATGGCTCTCACGCAATCGACGGCGATCGAAGTCAAGCGGATCAAGAAGAAGGGCCGGGGCGTGTTCGCCCGCCGCGCGATCTCCGAAGGCGAGGTCATCGAGCAAGTGCCCGTGCTCGTGCTGGACCGATCGGACATCGAGGACGACGATTCCTGGACGGGCCTGGCGGGATATTGCTTCGAATGGGGCCGCGGCAAGGTGGCGCTGGCGCTCGGGTACGGGTCGCTGTACAACCATTCCTACCACCCCAACGCCCTGTACGAGGACTCCGGGCGGCAGACCAAGATTTATCGGGCGATCCAGGACATTGAGGCCGGCGAGGAGATTACCATCAACTACAACGGAGAGCCGCAGAATTCCGCCCCGGTCGGGTTCGAGGTGATCGAGGACGACACGCCCCCGGCACCGGCCCGCAAGAAGCGGCGATAGCGCGCCGAGCGGCCCCGGATTCAGTGCGTAGATGGTAGGTTGGGTCGCACGCCCGGGGTCGCTCCTTTGAAAACGTCCGTTCACGGGACGCGCTGGTAGGTCACGAACGCGATCTTCTTGCCGTCGGGCGACCAGCAGGGGACGTTGATGGTCCCCTGGCCGCCGAAGAATTTGCCGAGGACGTCGACCTTGCGGGTCTCGGGGTTCATGACCCGGAGGGTCACGTGCTTGTCCTCGGGGTGGCCGACCACGTCCTTCTCGAAGGAGAGGAAGGCGAGCTTGCGGCCGTCGGGCGAGGGGTGCGGGAACCAGTTGTTGAAGTCGTCGTCGGTGACCTGCTCCTGCCCGGACCCGTCGGCGTTCATCTTCCAGATTTGCATGGTGCCGGTGCGGTCGGAGTTGAAGTAAATCGTCTTGCCGTCGGGCGAGTACTCGGGCCCGTCGTCCAGGCCGGTGGCGGTCGTGAGACGGGTTTCGGGGCCGCCCTGGACGGGGATGCTGTAGATGTCGAATTCGCCGTTGCGGCGGGCGCAATAGGCCAGGGTCTTGCCGTCGGGCGACCAGCCGTGCCAGTACGACGGGCCTTCGGGCGTGACGAGCCGGGGCGTCCCGCCCGCCACCGGGAGCGTGTAGATGAGCGACTGCTTCGATCCCTGCGACTGGTCGCTGATGGCGAGCAAAGTGCCGTCGGGCGACACGCCGTGGTCGTTGTTGCACCTGATGGCGAAGCCGGTGTCGATGGCCTCGGGCTGGCCTCCGGCGGCGGGGACGCGGTAGATCCGGCCTCCGCTGTTGTAGATGAGCGTCTTGCCGTCGCGGAGCCAGTTCGGGGCCTCGATCCGCGTGGGGGTAAGGTGGACGACCCTGCGGTCGGTGGACGCGATCGATTGCGTCTCGAGGCTGCTGTACAGGACCGGCTTGCCCGTCGGCTCCGGCAGGGGCGAGATCAGGTCCACGCCCGAGAACGTCGCCGTCTCGCTCACGTCCTTGTTGTGCGAGCATACGCCGATGCCCACATAGAACGGGTCCTTCAGCTCGATCCGCACGGCGGCGCCGGAATAGGCCGGCTCGCCGTCGGCGGTCGCGAGGAACATCCTCACATACTGGCCTCGCTTCTCGATCTTGAGCCGGCGAGGCGCCGACACGTTGGCCTGGACCTCGTGCGTGGCGGCGCCCTTCGGCCTCGCGGAACTGGAGCGACGTGAGGCCGTCGCCGTGGAGGGCGGCGTCGACGTAGGCCGAGTCCGCTTCCAGCCCCTGGCGGATCACCAGGCACGCCTTGCGATGCGGGTCGACCCCTTGCCCCGCGAACGCCACATCGGCGGCGAAGGAAAGATCGCCCGACGCCTTCTTCCACGCGTAATGGAAGGCGTCTCTGGCCGCCCACATGTTCTCGCCGCTTCCGGTCAACTTGTAGGCCTGCTTGCCCGGTTCATGATCCAGCGAACCGGCGTGCAAGACCGCGCCGATATCGCCGTGGCCGTCGAAGATCCCGACCGGCCCGGTCGAGACATCCTGGCCGACGGCGGGGGCCGCGAGCGCGATCGCGGCCAGCAGGAGCAATCGGGTCGATCGTGGGAAGCTCGTCATGATTCGCTCTCCGGTCCCGCGGGCTTGTTGGGTTTCGTGTGCGAGAAAGCTCGGATCATTCCCGTTCCGGCCGATTGTTGCCGTAGGGCCAGGGTTTGCCGGTGAAGGGAGGGCGGCGCGGGGGCGCGATCGCGGCGCCCGGCTTGAGTTGGCGGGTCAGCTCGATCCCGGCGTCGCGCATCTGGTTCCCGGCGGAGATTTCGAGGTTGCTGTAGCTGGTCAGGCGGGTCTCGTAACCGCCCCCGTGAGGGCCGAACGCGTCCTCGGTGGGCACGTAGCCGACGCACCCGTTGGCCAGGCTCACGGGGAAGGTGAACGGGAAGTTGCTGGCGGCCTTGATCTCCAGGCCGAACCGGCAGAAGTATTCCGCGGGGGTGGTGACGAACACCGCCGGCCCCACCTGCACGGCCTGGACCTCGACCTCGACCGCCGGCTCTTTCTGGAGCAACGCATCGAGCAAGACCGTCTCCTTGGCGAAGGTCCACTCGGTCGCATCAACCCTGGCCCGGTCCCCCTGCACGATCGCCAGGGCCGCCTCCACCCTCGCGGGCGACGGCCGACGGCGGCGGATTTCCCAGGTCCTGGCCTTCGCGTCGATCGGCCCCAAATCGCCCGGCTCCATCGTGAGCAGGACCTTCAACGCCTCGGCGCCAACCTTCCCGCCGACGACCTGCGCCCAGCGTTCGCCGTCGGGATACTTGAACGGGCTGCGATTATCCACCTGGGTGATGTCGCCCGAGGCGCCGGCGAGGAACACGACCACGCAATCCTTGCCGTAGTAGCCCTGGATCACCTTTTCGAGGTAGTGGATGTAATTGGCCGAGATGCCGACGGGGCTCGTGGTGGCGTGGCAGGCGAAATTGACGATGCAGCCCAGGAGCTTGTTCGGGTCCTTCGCGTCCCAGGCCCCCACCACGCCCACGTCGGGGTCGACCGGCCCGGCCGGCTCGACGATCTCCGGGTTGCCCAGACCGGGGTGGGTGACGGCCCGCCCGTCCTTCATCAGGAAGCGGCGATTGAAGGCAACCGTCGCCTCGATCCCCTTGCCCACGCCGCCCCGGGAATCGATCCGACGGTCGTGGGCCTGGCAAACGGCCTCGACGATGGCGCGCTCGACCGTCGCCACATACTGCGGGTTGGCGTTCGTGGACTCCTCGTAGACGAGCCTGCGGACCAGCGGCGAGGCGAAGTCGAACTCGCCGGGGAGCGACTTGACCAGCGGGCCCGACGAATGCGAGTGCGAGGCGCCGACGAGGATCGAGCCATCGGGAATGCCGGTGCGTTCGCGGATCGCCTTGCGGGCTCGCACGACCATGTCGCGGCGCACGCCGAGGCCGTCCACGCCGACGATCGCGACCTTCGACCGGCCGTCGTCGAACACCGAGGCCCGCACCTTGCACGGGTCGTGGATCGACTTGTGATACGACTTGCCATAGCCGCCGGGGGCCTCGCTGCCCACCTCGGGCGTGATGTCCCGCTCGGCAAAGCCGGCCTTGAAGGCGGATTGCGCCGGCGCAAGCCCGACGGCCACGAGGTGAATCAGGATCGTCCAGGCGATGGTCGTGCGTCGCATCGGCAATGGCTCCGTTTGGATTGGAGGCGATCCTAGCACCGCGGACGAGCGCATCACAACCGGACACCGGCGCGGGCAGGAGGATTGCCAGGTCCTGGGACGGGTCCGCATCTCGCGGCAGGAAGTCGGGAGAGGATCTCACCACGGAGGCACAAAGGTCCCACAAAGGAAGCACCGAGGGGGAAATCCTCACGTGCTTCCTTTGTGCCTCCGTGGTGAGATTCTCTTCCTCAGGCCAAAATCCATCGGCACACCCATCGATTGCCAGGGTTGCCGCTTTCGGTCAAACTGGTGAGGGCCGCTTTGCCCACCCGGGAGATCCCCCATGAGTGCCTCGCCGCGATGGCTCGTCGTCGCCCTGATCTGCGGGATCGGCCCGATCGCGGCGGCGTCCGACGTCCCCGCCGAGACGCACTGGGCCTTCCTCGCGCCGAAGCGCCCCGCCCTGCCCGGGGTGAAGGAATCGGCCTGGGTGCGGAACCCCGTCGATCGCTTCGTCCTGGCGGGGCTGGAGGCGAGCGAACTGCGGCACTCGCCCGAGGCCGGGCGCGTGGGGCTGATCCGTCGGGTCACCTTCGACCTCACCGGCCTCCCGCCTTCGCCCGGCGACGTGGATCGGTTCCTTTCCGACACGCGGCCCGATGCGTATGAGAGGGTCGTCGACCGGCTGCTGGAATCCCCGCAATTTGGCGAGCGGCAGGCCCAGCACTGGCTCGACCTGGCCCATCATGCCGACTCCAACGGCTTCGAGCTGGACGCCGAGCGGCCCGACGCCTGGCGGTATCGCGATTGGGTCGTGCGGGCGTTCAACGAGGATCTGCCTTACGATCGATTCGTGACCCTCCAGCTTGCCGGCGACGAGGTCTCGCCCGGCGACCCGGCGGCGCTGATCGCCACGGGGTTCGGCCGGGGCGGGCCTCGCGAGATGGTGTCGGGCAACATCGACCCGCGGGTGAAACGCCAGTCGGAATTGACCGAGATCACGGGGACGGTGGGCTCGGTCTTCCTGGGACTTACCATCGGATGCGCCCGCTGCCACGATCACAAATTCGACCCGCTGCCGACGACCGATTATTACGGGCTCCAGGCGTTCTTCGCCGGCTCGAAACTGGTCGAGGTGCCGATTGCGTCCAGGGAGGAAGTGGACGCGTTTGACGAGGCGAACAAGGCCGCGCAGGCGAAGATCGCGCCGCTGGATCGTCGGAAAACCGAGATCGAGGCGCCCTATCGCAGGGCGTTGAAGGGCCGGAAGGAGGCGAAGCTCACGCCGGCCGAGCGTGGATTGCTGGCGATCCCCGCCGGGGAGCGGACCCCCGCGCAGAAGCGCCTGGTGGAAGGGATCGCGACCACGCTCAAGGTGAGTTGGGAGGAGGTTGCCGAGGCTGTCTCGAAGGACCCCGGCCCTCATGCCGAGCGCGAGCGGATCAGGCGAGAAATCGCGGCCATCGAGGCGACCATCCCCCGCCCACCGGCGCACGCCCAGGCCCTGATCGACGAGAAGCCCGAGGCCCCCGACACGTTCGTCCTGCGTCGCGGCGAAATCCAGAATTTGGGACCGAAAGTCGAGCCCGGGCCGCCCGGGATTTGCCTGCGTGCATCGGCCTTTGATCCGCGGGAAATCCGGCCGACGGCGACCACGACCGGCCGCAGGCTGGCGCTGGCGAGGTGGCTCACGCGGGCCGACAACCCGCTCACGGCCCGGGTGATGGTGAACCGGATCTGGCAGGATCATTTCGGCGTGGGGATCGTGGCCACGCCCAGCGATTTCGGCGTGAGGGGCGAGCCGCCGTCGCATCCCGAGCTGCTCGACTGGCTGGCCACCGAGCTGGTTGCGCAGGGCTGGAAGCTCAAGCCGTTGCACCGATTGATGGTGACGTCGGCCGCCTATCGCCAGTCGTCATCCACGACGACCGACGTTGCGAAGGAGCAGGAGGGCGAGGATCCCGAGAATACCTTCCTGTGGAGGATGAACCGTCGCAGGCTGGACGCCGAAGGCTTGCGGGATGCCATGCTCTTCGCCTCGGGCGAGATCAACCTCAAGCCCGGCGGGCCCGGCGTGCTCGTGCCGATCGAGAAGGAGATCGAGGACCTGATCTTCACCGAGGCGGAGGTGGTGGACCTCTGGCCCGAGACCGCCGACCCGCGCGAACAAGTCCGCAGGTCGCTCTACCTGTTCCGCAAGAGGAACGTCCGCTACGCGATGCTCGACGCCTTCGACGCCCCCGACAACCAGTTCCCCTGCCCCCGCCGCACGGCCAGCACCCACGCGTTGCAGGCGCTCGTCCTGCTCAACAGCGACTTCGCCGCGGGCCGGGCCAAGGCGCTCGCAGGTCGCGTGTTCCGCGAGGCCAGGGACGAATCCGAGCGGATCGGGCTCATCTACAAGATCGCGCTCGGCCGCGAGCCCCGATCGGCGGAGATCGATCGGGCGCGAGCCTTCCTTTCGTCGCAAGCGGAGCTGATCCGCGGCCGGGTGGAACGGCGGCAGGCGATCGCCCGGCCGACGTTCGTTGTCGAGGGGACCGACCCGGCGCTGGGCGCGGCGTGGGTGGATTTTGCCCGGGCCATGCTCAATCGGAATGAGTTCCTGTACGTCCCATGATGAGGCCCGCGATGAGTGTTCCACGCAAGCCCGACCGCTGCCCCGGACCCTCCGGCATGGTCCCGAACCGTCGCGAGTTCCTCCGCACCGCGGGCAACGGGTTCGGCCTGCTCGGGCTCTCGTATTTGCTCCAGAATGAGGGCGTGGCCTTCGCCGATCGGCCGAAGAATCCGCTGGCCGCCCGGCCGGGTCACTTCCCGGCGAAGGCGAAGCGGTGCATCTTCCTGTTCATGACGGGCGGTCCGAGCCACCTGGACCTTTATGATCCGAAGCCCGCCCTGAACGGGCTGGATGGCCAGCCGTTGCCGCCGAGCTTCGGCAAGATCCATAGCCAGTTTTTGGAGAGCGACCCGCTTTGCCTGGGCTCTCATCGCAAGTTCGGGAAGTACGGGCAATCGGGCATGGCGATGTCGGACCTGGTGCCGTGCATGCACCAGCATGCCGACGACATCGCCCTGATCCGCTCGTGCGTGGCCGATAGCGTGGTCCATGCGCCCGCCATGTACCAGATGAATACCGGCGCGTGTTCATGGGCCATCCTAGCCTGGGGAGCTGGGTCACCTACGGGCTCGGTTCCGAGGGCGAGGACCTGCCCGCCTTCGTGGTGATGACCCAGCCCGAAGGCACGCCCGAGGGCGGGGCGCCTTGCTGGGCGCGGGCTACTTGCCGGCGCTCCATCAGGGAACCGTCCTGCGAAATGGGCCGTCGCCGATCCTGAATCTCAGGCCGTCGACGGGCGAGGTCTCCGCCGATCAGCAGCGCCGCACGCTCGACCTGCTGCGGTCGATGAACGAGGACGGCCTCGATCCGGCCGATTCCGAGCTTTCGGCGCGGATTGCTTCCTACGAACTGGCCTATCGGATGCAAAGCGCGGCGCCCGACGCCGTGGACCTCTCGCGAGAGCCCGAATCGACCCGCGAGCTTTACGGGCTGAACGACCCGAAGACGGCCGAGTTCGGCACTCGTTGCTTGCTGGCAAGGCGGCTGGTCGAGCGGGGCGTGCGGTTCGTTCAGCTCTATTCGGGCGGGGGCCCGGTGGCCACGCAATGGGACGCCCACGACGACCTGGACGCCAATCACGAGAAGATGTGCGGGATGACCGACCGGCCGGTCTCCGCGCTCCTGACCGACCTTAAGCGTACGGGCTTGCTGGAAGACACCCTGGTGATCTGGGGCGCAGAATTCGGCCGGACGCCCGTGAGCCAGAAGGGGGGCCGGGGCCGCGACCATAACGCGACGGCGTTCACGATGTGGATGGCCGGCGGGGGCGTGAAGGGCGGGACGACCGTGGGCCTGACCGACGAGATCGGCCTGAACGTGGTCGAGGACCGCGCCCACGTGAACGACATCCACGCCACGATCCTGCACCTGATGGGCCTGGATCACAAGCGGCTGACCGTCCTGCACTCGGGGCGAGACGAGCGCCTGACCGACGTGGGCGGAAGGCCGATCCGGAAGCTGTTCGCGTGACGACCGGGGCCGGCGACCTTGCGTAAAGGTTCGTCAATTTTTCCCCGGATGGGTCGCCGCCCCGGGGCGGGATGCGACAGACTTCATGGGGTGGCGAAAATCCCCGCCGAGGGCGCCCGCGCACATCCCAGGCAGGAGTCCCGATCCCATGCGCGACGATACCGACGGCATCCCCGAAGTGCTTGCGGCGCTCAAGGAGGGCGGCCAGGAGTCGCTCGCGGCGATCTTCTTGAGCCATCGCGAGCGATTGCGGCGGATGATCGAATTCCGGCTGGACGCGCGGCTGCGGGGGCGGGTCTCGGCGTCCGACGTGATGCAGGAGGCGTACATCGACGCCCTCAAACGCCTCTCGTTTTATCAAGACGACCCGGCCGTCCCGTTCTTCATCTGGCTCCGGTCGGTCACGGTGCAGAGGCTGGTCGAGGTGCATCGGCAGCACCTGGGGGCGAAGGCCCGCAACGCGGCGAAGGAGGTCTCGCTCAAGGGGTTCGGCGGGCTCGAGGCCAGCTCGGACATGATGGCCGAGTTCCTCGACGACTTGACCTCGCCGAGCCTGGCGGCCGAGCGCGGCGAGACGCTGGCGAGGCTCCGGCAGACGCTCGACGGCCTCGACCCGATCGATCGCGAGGTGCTCGCCCTGCGCCATTTCGAGGACATGAGCAACCACGAGGTCGCCGCCACGCTCGGCATCCAGTCGGCGGCCGCGAGCAAGCGCTATGTCCGCGCCCTGGAACGGCTGAAGGATGCCCTGGGCCAGCAACCGGAGTTCGAGGAGTCCTCGCCATGAACCAGGCTCGCAACGGGGACGGCCCGACCGAGGATCTCCTCGGCGGCGGGCGCGATGCGTTCGACCACATGGCCGAGGAGTTCGCCGAGCGGTGCCGGAAGGGCGAGGCGCCGTCGATCGCCGAGTATGAGGCGCGATTCCCGGCCGAGGCCGATCGGGTCCGCAAGCTGCTGTCGGCGGTGGCCATGATGGAGCAATTGCGGCGGGGCTCGCAGCAGGCGCGCTCGATGCCCGAGCGATTGGGCGAGTTCCGCGTCCTCCGCGAGCTGGGCCGGGGCGGGATGGGCGTGGTGTACGAGGCGGTGCAGGAATCGCTCGGCCGCCACGTGGCCGTGAAGGCCATGCACCACATCCACCTGGACCCGAAGAAGCTCCTGCGATTCCGGCGCGAGGCGCAGGCCGTGGCGCAGCTGCACCACACGAACATCGTGCCGATCTTCGGCGTGGGCGAGCACGACGGTCTTCCCTATTACGTGATGCAGCGCATCCAGGGGAGCGGGCTCGACGTGCTGCTGGCGGAATGGCGTTCGGGAGGGTGGCCGTCGGGCGAGGATCGCTGGCGATACGCGGCGAGGGTCGGCATGCAGGCCGCGGAGGCTTGCAGCACGCGCCACGAGCAGGGCGTCCTGCATCGCGACATCAAGCCCGCGAACCTGCTGATCGACGAGCAGGAAACCACCTGGATCACCGACTTCGGCCTCGCCAAGCTCGCGGGCCGCGACGACCTGACGGCCTCCGGCGACGTGATCGGCACGCTGCGCTATCTCGCGCCGAGGCGCTCAAGGGCGTGACCGACGAGCGGAGCGACGTGTACAGCCTGGGCCTGACCCTGTACGAGCTGCTCACGCTCACCCCCCCGTTCGGCGAGCTGAATCCGAGCGAGCTGCTCCGCCAGGTGAGCGAGGGCGAGCCCGTGGCGCCTCGCAAGCTCCAGCCGTCGATACCGGCCGACCTGGAGACGATCGTGCTGAAGTCGATCGCGCACGATCCCGACCATCGCTACCAATCGGCCGGGGCGATGGCCGAAGACCTGCGCCTGTTCCTGGAAGACCGGCCGGTCAAGGCGCGCCGGGTGACGACGATCGAGCGGGCATGGCGATGGAGCCGCCGCAACCGCGCGATCGCCGCGATGACGGCCGCCGCGGCGGGTTCGCTGCTGCTGGCGGCGGTCGTGGGCTGGATCGGCTATGCCTTCACCATGAAGGCCCTGGCGGGGGAGTCGCGGAGCGCGACGAGGCCGAGAAGGCGACCCTGCGGGCCGAGAAGAACGTGGCGCTCTCGCTGGAGGTCTTCGGCGACCTGTTCGACAAGCTGGCGTCCGGCGAGAAGATCCCGACCACCCCGCTGGGATTGCAGGGGCCGGGGCGCCCCATGCGACCGGGAGGGCCGCCCGGCGGGCACGGGCCGGGGGGCGGGCGTCGGCCTCCTGACGCGGATTTCCCCGGCGACGGGCCGGACGGGCCCCCTCCCGAGGAGATGCAGGCGGGCAATCCCGAGGACGATACCCAATTGCTCCCGAGCGTCCTGTCGTTCTACGACCGATTCGCGCAGCAGAACGCCGACGCGAAGAATCCCAGGATCCAGGCCGAGGCGGCGCGGGCCTATCGCAAGGTGGGCTCGCTCTATCACAGCCTGGGACGCGAGGAGGAGTCGGCGAAGGCGATCGCGCGGGCCGTCGCGATGCTGGATGACCTGGTCCAGCAGTTCCCGAAGGACCCGACCTATCGCGCCCGGCTGGTCGAGGCGTATGCGATGGTCGATCCGTGGTCGGCCGACCCGTCATCGCTACCGCAAATCGAGGCGTGGTTCCTGCGGGCGAGAGGCCTGATCGATCAGCTCGCGGCCGAATCGCCCGACGACTCGACTTATGCCCAGGAACAGATCCAGGTGAGGACCAAGCTGGGTGCGGTGTTGCAGGGGCAAGATCGCCCGGACGACGCGGAGGCGGCCTATCGCGAGGCGATCGAGCTTGCCGGCTCGCTCCTGAGTCGGGGGCTGGTCCCGGAGAATTGCCGCCTCGACCGCGTGGCCGTCCGCGAGCGCCTGGCGGCCCTCCAGGCGGGACGCGGCAGGACGGCCGACGCGATGTCAACGCTCGACGCCATCGAGGTCGACCTGCGCGCCCTGGCGAAGCATCGCGGGCTTTCGCGGCCGATTTCCGACCATGCCGCGAGCGCGGCCGAGCTTTATGAGAAGCTGGGGCAACCGGGCCGTGCCTCGTCTTTGACCCGATGGGCGGCTACCGTCAACTCGGCCCCCTCTCGCGGCGGGCCGGGTCCGGGAAACCACGGCGGGCCGGCACCCGGCGGGCGCCCTGGGCCGCCGCGCGACTGAAGCAAATTCGCCGATGTTTTCACGTGATTTCCTGCCTCGACGCGAATCGCCTGTCTCCAGCATCCCTTCCCTCGCGTTATCCAACCACGAGGACGGTTGCGGGCACCAGCTAGCCCGTCCTCGTCGGCACGTCGCCGCGGATTTCCCTCTTTCTTGATCGCCCCTTTCGCGAGCCCTGAACCGGCCCCGGTTGACTTCGCAAAGGCCGCGCCGATGCGCGGCCTGCGATCGTCCTCCGCCCTCGGGGCTTTCCCTCCAGGAGTCTGCATCATGAACCATCGCGGCTCGCTGCGTTTCCCATGCGTGGTCGTGGCCATGCTCAGCGTCTTCCTCGTCGTGCCGAGGGGTGCACGGGCGGATTTCGACCTGTCCGACAACCTCTCGCAGGCGTCCACCGGCACGGAGGCGGCCATTGGCTCCAACTGGCTGACTTCGAGCTTCGGGACCGACGGATCGAGCTACAAGCTCTCGTCCATCACGCTCCTGCTCGCCAACTCGGTCGCCGGGAAGGCCGAGCTGGACCTCTACTCCGACGGCGGCCTTGAGCCCGGGTCGCTCGTCGGGGTCCTCGCCAGCCCGACCGCGTATTCGAGCACCCTGGCGAACACGACGTTCACCGCCTCGGGCATCACCCTGGGCGCGAACTCGACGTACTGGGTCGTCCTGCACGCGACCAGCGGCGAATTCGACTGGTCCTGGACCGACAGCGACCTCGGCACGGGCGTGGGCTTCCAGGATTCCTGGGGGCAGAGCACGGACGCCGGCGTCTCCTGGTTCACCTTCGACGATTCTCCGGTGCAGATGTCCGTGATCGCCACGCAAGCGGTGCCCGAGCCCGCGTCCCTGGTCCTGTGCGGGCTGGGTGCGGCCTCGCTCTGGCTCTGCCGCCGCGGCAAACCCCGGATCGTCTCGCACGACTGAACTCCCATCGACGCCCCTTCCCTCAAACCCAGGAGAGATTCCTCATGCCGAAGGACCCCGATCGCATCGTGTATTCGCTGAATCGCCGCGAAGTCCTCATCAAGGGCATCGCGGGCGCCCTGGCCGTGGCGGGATTCTGGTCGCGCACGGGCACCGTGTTCGCCAGCGTCCCCGGCGTGACCAATGGCGAGACGCCCGGCCTGGAAGAAGGGCCGTTCTGGGTCGATGGCCAGGCCGAACGCATCGACGTCCGCACCGACAGCATCACGGGCGCCGACCCGGGCGGCACGCCGCTCTATCTGGCGCTCACGGTCTCGCAGATCACCGACACGGCCCCCTACAAGGTCACCCCGCTGGTCGGGGCCAAGGTGGATATCTGGAACGCGAGTTGCCAGGGGGTCTATTCGGACGAGGCGTCGGAGAGCACGACGGGGACCGACTACCAGCGCGGCTACCAGGTCACCAACGCCCACGGCGTGGCGCAGTTCATCACGTATTACTCGGGCTGGTACTCGGGCCGCACGCCGCACGTCCACATCCGAATCCGCACGTATGATTCGTCCGGCAACGTGGCGTACAACTTCGCCACTCAACTGTTCTTCGACGACACGATCACCGCGCAGGTGTTCGCCGCGAACGCGGCCTACGACCGATCCGCGGGGCGAGACACGTACAACACGGACGACCGCGTCCTCACCGGTGCCTCGGAGAACGGCAGCCCCGAGACCGAAGCGGGCGACTACACCATGATGAAGCTGGCCAACGACGGAAGCCACGTCCAGGCCCAATTCCACATCGTGCTCGACCTCTCCGATACCGCCAACGAAGACCCGACCGGAGGCTCGGAAGATGGCGGAGGGGGTGGCGGCGGGGGTGGCGGAGGCGGAGGAGGTAGCGGCGGCGGTGGGCCGGGTGGAGGCGGTGGCGGCCCCGGCGGAGGGGGTGGCCCGGGTGGCGGCCCGAGCGCCGTGTTGAACAACGGTTCGTCAACGACCACAAGCTCAACGAAGACCAAGGCGAATGCCGCGAAGGCCAAGGCGGCCGCTGCGAAGGCGAAAGCGGCCGCGAAGGCCAAGGCGGCAGCGGCCGCCAAGGCGAAACGAGCCAAGTAAGACGCGACCGGGGCGCCGGCTCCAAGCCGGCGCCCCGGAAAAAACCTTGCGCGCCGCGAATGACTGTCCTGCGAGCGTCGAACATTACGGCAAGTCGGAGTGATTCTTGTGGGGCAGGCGTCCCGCCTGCCGAATCCCAGGCAGGCGGGACGCCCGCCCCACAAAAGAACATCCCAACTCGCCGGTAAGAATGTAGGGCCGGCTATTGCCGGCCCTACGTGTCGCATCGTGTGCCATCCGAAGGAGAACCGCCCCTTTCGATCCGCTTTCCCCCGAGGACGGCCGCCGCTCCCGGGCACGTCCTTTACGAATGACCGCGCCGGGTCTATCTTGCCATTGCGAGATGGCGGGAACGGACATTCCCCGCGAGGGGAAGGCGATCGCATCCAGGGGAGGGCTCTGATGAAAGCCTCGGGAAACACGATCTTGATCACGGGCGGCGGGTCGGGCATCGGTCGCGGGCTTGCCGAGGCGTTCCAGAATCTGGGGAACACCGTGATCATCGCCGGGCGGCGCAGGGAAGTCCTTGATGAGGTCACCGCGGCCAATCCGGGCATGAAGTCCGCCACGCTGAGCGTGGATGACGCGGCCGACATCCGAGCGTTCGCGGCCCGCATGGCGGCGGAATTCCCGGCGTTGAATGTGCTGATCAATAACGCCGGGATCATGCGGCACGAGGATTTGCGCAAGCCCCAGGAGACCCTGGCCGACTCCGAAGCGATCGTGACGACCAACCTGCTGGGCCCGATCCGCCTGACCGCCGCGCTCCTGCCGCTCTTGCAGAAGCAGGGGCGATCGGCGGTCATGAACGTGTCGTCCGGCCTGGCGTTCGTCCCGATGGCCGTCACGCCCACGTATTGTGCCACCAAGGCGGCCATCCATTCGTACACGCTGTCGCTCCGCCATCAGCTCCGCGGTACGTCGACGGAAGTCCTGGAGCTGATCCCGCCCTACGTCCAGACCGACCTCACGCCCGGCCAGGCGGTCGACCCCCGGGCCATGCCCCTGGATCAGTACATCGCCGAAGTCATGCAGATCTTGACCACGCAGCCCGACGCCACCGAAATCTGCGTCGAGCGGTGCCAGCCGCTTTACACAGCCGCCGCGAAAGGGACGTTCGACAAGATGTTCAAGATGCTCAACCCGGATTGATGGCTCAGCGGTCGGTGGACTTCAGGAGCTCGGCAAGGTGATCCTTCCAGATGGCGGCCAGCGTGTGGGTGCCGTGGCCGCGGGTGCGGTCGCTCCGAGGGATCATGATCGCCTTGCCTCGCTTCACTCGCCCGATTTCCCGCTCCAAGATGCCCAGCTCGGGGGGGTTGATCAGGTCGTCCTCGAAGTTGATCGCCACGAGCGGGGCGGCGATCTTCTCCAGCCCCGGGCCGGGGTCGTAATCCGACGAGCTTTCGAGCGCGTAGAGGACGTCGTTGGCGTCGGACGTCTTCACGAGCCGATTCGCGTAGTCGTCGATCATGCGATCGGCTTCGGCCCGGGTTCGGCGCCTCCTTCTGCCGCTCGACGGGGTTGTTCGCCATGAAGAACAGGACCTCGGACGCGGTCCGCAGGCTGGGCGGCTGGGCCTTGTACTCGCCGCCCTGCCAGGACGGGTCGTTGCGGATGGAGTCGGCGATGATCCGCCGCCACACGCGGTTGCGGCCCGAGATCTGCGTCGGCAGCGAGGCCAGCGGCAGGAGCGCGTCCATGAATTCCGGGTGCGTCTCGCCCCAGAGCCAGGTGTGCATCCCGCCCATCGACGTGCCCATGACCAGCCGCAGGTGGTCGACCTTCAGCCCCTCGACGAGCAGCCGGTGCTGGGCCTCGATCATGTCCCGATAGCGGTATTTGGGGAACCGCGCGTGCAGGCCGTCTCCGGGCTTGCTCGACCCGCCGTGGCCGATCCCGTCGGGCAGGATGAGGAAATAGCGGGTCGCGTCCAAAAGCTGCCCCTCGCCGAACAGTTCGCCCGCGAACTCGGGCCGGAGGAAGTTCGCGCCGCTGCCGGTCGTCCCGTGCAGGATGAGCACCGCGTTGCGGACCACGCCCGAGGCGTCCCTGCGGGGCGAGCCGAGCGTCCGGTAGTGGATGCGAAGCTCGGGGAGGGTCTCGCCCGAGGCGAACCGGAAGTCGCGGGCGACGAAATCCCCCTGGGTCGGCTCGGGATAAGCGGCGTGCGCACGAGCGGGGATCATCAACAGGGCGATCAGGAGCCACTTGCGCATCGTCGTCATCGCTCCATGCGGGAAGGGTCGTCGGCCGATCGCCCATTCTAAGCATCCGGGCGGCGGCGGGCCAGCAGCCCGGTTCCCTCGCGTTTTCGGGATGGATCGGCCTCCGCGTTTCGGTAGAGTGGATCGAGGAAACCATCCGCCCGGCGTCTTCCGGAAACCACGCGATGAGTCACCTGATCCTCCTGGGCGACTCGATTTTCGACAACGCGGCGTATGTCCACGGGCGTCCCGCGGTCATCGATCAGGTCCGCAACCGGCTCCCTCCGGGCTGGCAAGCCACCTTGCTCGCTCGCGACGGGGACGTGATCGACGACGTGCATCGGCAGCTCGATCAGCTCCCCGAAGACGCGAGCCGATTGGTCCTGAGCGTCGGCGGGAACGACGTCCTGGGCGAGATCCAGCTCTTGCAGGCGCCGGTGGAAACCGTGGGCGAGGGGCTGCGATTGCTCGCCGAGGTGGGAGATCGCCTGGAGGCCGATTATGTGCGATTGCTGCGGGCAATCTCGTCGCGCGGATTGCCCACGGTCGTTTGCACGATCTATAACCCGTGCTCTCCCGAGCCGGACCTCCAGCGCGAGGCGGTGACGGCGCTTGCCCTCTTCAACGATCGCATCATCAGCGTGGCCCGGCGGTTCAAGCTCGCGGTGATCGACCTGCGCGCGATCTGCACGGAAATTGCCGACTACGCCAATACGATCGAGCCCTCCTCGGCCGGCGGCGCGAAGATCGCGCAGGCCATCTGCGACGTGGCCCTTGGGGAACACGTTGGGGACGGCCACGCGGTCCTGTTTCCTTGAAGCGAAGCCGCGGCCCGGAGGATGGCGACGATGTTTTTCCTGATCGCGGCGTCGAGCCTGCTCCTGATCGTCCTGGTCCTGGTCGACGCCTTCGAGGCGATGCTCCTGCCGCGACGCATCACGAACCAATTCCGATTCGCCCGCCTCTTCTACGTGTACTCGTGGAAGCCCTGGGCGGCCGTCGCCGGTCGCATGAGGCCGGGGAAGCGGCGCAATACGCTGCTCAGCGTGTTCGGCCCGCTTTCGGTGCTGGTCCTGATGGGCATCTGGGCGGTGACGTTGATCCTGAGCTTCGCCGTCCTGCAATGGTCGCTCGGGTGCCCCCTGCGGACCTCGGGCGAGGAGCCCACGTTCGGCCTCTACCTGTACATGAGCGGCGTGACCCTGTTCACGCTCGGGTTCGGCGACGTGACCCCGCTGGGCGGGCTGGGGCGATTCCTCGCCGTGGCCGAGACCGGCATCGGCTTCGCCTTCCTCGCCGTGGTCATCAGCTACTTGCCCGTCCTGTACCAGGCGTTCTCGGGCCGCGAGGTCACGATCTCGCTGCTCGACGCCCGCGCCGGGTCGCCGCCGACGGCCGCGCAACTGCTGCGACGGGTCGCGAAGCATCGCAACTTCGCCATGCTCGACCGATTCCTGGAGGAATGGGAGCGGTTTGCCGCGGTCGTCCTGGAAAGCCACGTCTCGTTCCCGGTCCTCAGCTATTATCGCTCGCAGCACGACAATCAATCGTGGCTCGCGGCGTTGACGTCGATCCTGGATACCGCGGCACTCGTGATCGTGGGGGCGAAGGGGGTGGATTCCTACCAGGCGAGGCTGACCTTCGCCACGGCGCGGCATGCGGTCGTGGACCTGGCACAGATTTACTACCTCACGCCCTCGGCCCCCGAAGCGGACCGCCTGCCCGACGAGAGATTGCGGCGGTTGCAGGACGGGCTGGACGGCGCCCTGCTCGCCTTCCCGGACGGGGAGGAGGCCAGGCGCAAGCTGGTCGAGCTTCGCGGGATGTACGAGCCGTTCGTCGACGCGCTCTCGCGCTATTTCCTGCTCCCGCTCCCGCCGATCCTCTCGGAAACGGACCCGGTGGACAACTGGCAGACGAGCGCCTGGATGCAACGCACCAGCGGGATCGGTGCCCTCGTGCCGGGCGACGATCATCGCGATTGATGGCCGACCTGCGGCGCCGAAATTCGATGAAAATTGTGGAGGAGTTCCGCGAACACTGCGCCTGATTGTACCTCCGCCCTCGCGGAATTGCGTCTCTTGAGCCTTGGTCGCAAGGTTCGGGCAAGCTATACTATACAAAAGATCAAGGAATCCCACGGAGGCTTGCCGTGCTCGACCCGAACCGTCCGCTTGCCCGGGGTCGAGGCTCGCAGATCGAGCCGCCCAACCGATTTGGCGGGACCCATCACGAGATCGAGCTCGAAAACCTCGAACATGACGACGAGTATCTGGAGGGGCTGCGCACGCGTCCCACCGAGTACCTTCCCGACCGCTCGCGGAGCATCGTCGCCAGGAACGACAGCCCCGACGTGGGCTTCACCTACAGCATCAACGCGTATCGAGGCTGCTCACATGGGTGCAGCTATTGTTATGCTCGCCCCACCCACGAATATCTCGGCTTCAACGCCGGCCTGGACTTCGAGACGAAGGTGATGGTCAAGGAGGACGCGCCGCGCTCTTCCGCGAATTCCTGTCCCGCGACAAGTGGGCGGGCGAGCCGATTGCCATGTCGGGCGTGACCGACTGCTACCAGCCGGCCGAGCGGCATTATCGGCTGACCCGGGGCTGCCTGGAGGTCGCCGCCGAATCGTTCCAGCCGATGACCATCATCACCAAGAACGCGCTGATCTTGCGAGACCTCGACGTGTTGCGCGAGATGGCCGGCAGGAGCCTGATCCACGCCTATCTGAGCATCACGACGCTCGACGCGGCGCTCGCCCGCTCGATGGAGCCTCGCACCAGCACGCCGGCGGCCCGGCTCCGGGCGGTCGAAGCCCTTTCGGCGGCGGGAATTCCCGTGGGGGTGCTGGTCGCCCCGATCATCCCCGGCCTGACCGATCCGGAGATCCCGGCGATCCTCGCCGCGGCCAAGCAGGCCGGCGCGAGCTGGGCGGGTTACACGCTGCTGAGGCTCCCGCTCGCGGTGGCGCCGGTGTTCACGGAATGGCTGGAACGGACGCAGCCGGGCAAGAAGGATCGCGTCCTGGGGAGGGTCCGCGACGCGAGGGGCGGCAAGCTGAACGTGAGCGAGTTTGGCGCCCGCATGAGCGGTTCGGGCGCGAGGGCCGGGCAGATTTCCGCCCTCTTCCACCTGTGCGCGAGACGACACAACCTGGACGGCCGCCTGCCCGCGCTCGATTCCTCGCAGTTCCGGCCGCCGAGGCCGACCACGGGCCAGTTGCGGCTGTTTTGACGGATCGATCAGCGGACTTCCCGCGATCGCTCGACGCGATCAAGACTCGGAGGTTGAACCGTCCGCAAGATCGATGCTCTTAGCAGTCCCACAAGAATCACTCCCGACTTACGGGTCATGTTGGACGCCCTTCTTTTGGTAATCGATCCCGGAAAATCGCCGAGTGGCACGCGGCTTGCCTCTGGAGCCGGTGGTCTTGCCCGGTTGCGGACGGTTCAGGAGGAACCCGAGGTATGGGACACCATCGCTTGCTCGTCGTGGACGACGATCATTTCACTCGCCTGGCCCTGAACGCGTTCTTCACTCGCGGCGGCTGGCAGGTCTCGCTCGCCGCCACCGTGGCCGAGGCGATGGCCCATCTGGACGAGTCGCCCGACTGCATCATCCTCGACCTGGACCTGCCCGACGGCGGGGGCGAGTCGGTCCTGGAAACGGCCCGCTTGCGGCTGCCGGGGACGCAGATTTTGGTCTGCTCGGGCGTGGCCGATCAGGTGCGGCTGTCGGAGATCCGACGTTTATCGCCCGAGGTGATGATGACCAAGCCGATCGACCTGGGCACCGTCTATCGGTTGCGCGACACGGCCTCGGCGAATGCGGCGTGACGAGGCTCCCCGTCTTCACCGAGCCGGCAAGGCCCCCGGAGCGTCTCCATGGAGAAGGTGAACCTGGCCGAGAAGCTGGCCCTGTTCCACGAACACTGGAGCCCCAGGGTCGTCGGCGAGCTGAACGGCCAGCATGTCAAGCTCGTGAAGTTCCGCGGCGAGTTCGTGTGGCACAAGCACGACCGGGAGGACGAGCTGTTCCTGGTCGTGAAGGGCGGCTTCCGCATGGAATTCCGGGATCGCCAGGTCCTGCTGCAAGAAGGGGAGTTCCTGATCGTGCCCAGGGGGACCGAGCACCGCCCGGTGGCCGATGAGGAAGTCCATGTGCTCCTGTTCGAGCCCGCCGGGACCCTGAACACGGGCGACGTGAGGGACGAGCGGACGGTCGATCAGCCTCGGCACATCTGACGCCGAGCATCAGGTAAATTCCATCGCCTCTATGGCACCGGGCAAGGCCTCGAACGAAGTCAGCGAAAGGTCGACGGGCCGCCCGAGCGGGAAGGGCCGCTTGCCGGGTCGTGCGACGAAGGCGGATCTCATCCCGGCCCAGGCCGCGCCCGCCACGTCCCACCCGTGGGCGGCGACGAGGAGGCACTCGTTGGCGTCCGTACCGGCAAAGCGTGCGGCCCAGCGATACACCTCGGCGTGCGGCTTGTAGGAGCCGATATCCTCCACGCTCAGCAAGGATTCGAAGAACGTCGCAAGGCCGGCATTTCCCACCTGCTCGGACATCACCGCTTTCGAGGAATTGGTCAGGACGAGGAGCCGGAAACCGGCGTCCCGCAAGCGTTCAAGGGCGGGGATCACGTCGGGATGGGGCGGCAGCGAACGCATGGGCGCCAGGCACCGCTCGGCGGCGTCCGGGCTCATCTCCATCCCATGCCCTTCGGCGACCATCCGCAGGCAGGCGGCGCCAATCTCGTCGAAGTTGTGGTAGCGATCGGCCACGGTCACGACGAGCGAATATTGGAGCAAGGTCGTCATCCATAGCTCGGCCAACTCGGGGCGACCGCCGAGCGCCTGGCCCACGCTTGCCTTCAGCGGGGCAAGGTCGAGCAGGGTCTCGTTCGCGTCGAAGAAGATCGCCCGTGGTCGCTTCACCCGTTCGGTTCCTGGCCCCGGAATCGGCCCGCGGATCCAGGCCGGCGAATTTCGTGCCGGGTTTACGGTATCCTGGTTATTGGCGAGCGATGTGGAGGAAAATTCCTGACGATCGGGGGATGTTTGATGGGGGATGATCCGAGCGAAGCCATGGCGTCAAGGCGGGACATCGTCCGCGTTGCCGTGGTGCAGGCGACGCCCGCGGTGTTCGACGCCGAAAGGTCGCTCCAGAAGCTCGCCGATTTGACGGCCGACGCGGCCGGGCAGGGGGCCGAGCTCGTGGTCTTCCCGGAGGCGTTCATCGCGGGGTATCCCAAGGGGCACGACTTCGGCGTGAGCGTGGGCATGCGATCGAGCGAAGGGCGCGACGAGTTCCGCCGATACTTCGAGAACGCCGTGGAGGTGCCGGGCAGGGCCACCGAGTTCATCGGGAACGCGGCCAGGGACCACGCCGTCCACCTCGTCGTCGGCGTGGTCGAACGCGACGGCGGGACGTTGTATTGCACCGCGCTGGTCTTCGGGCCCGATGGACGCTTGCTCGCGAAGCACCGCAAGCTCATGCCGACGGCGATGGAGCGGGTGATCTGGGGTAGCGGCGACGGGTCCACGCTCGCCGTGGTCGCCACGGACCTGGGCAAGATTGGCCCGGTGATTTGCTGGGAGAATTACATGCCCTTGCTGCGCACGGCCATGTACGCGAAGGGGATCGAATTGTATTGCGCGCTCACGGTGGACGACCGCGACACGTGGCTGTCGACGGTCACGCACGTGGCCCTGGAAGGGCGATGTTTCGTGCTCTCGGCGTGCCAGTATCTCGGTCGCGGCGACCTCCCGCCGGGCTATCCCACCGGACGGCTCGCGGCGGGCCAGGACGCCTTGATCCGAGGGGGGAGTTGCATCATCGGGCCGCTTGGGCGGGTGCTGGCCGGGCCGAGGTTCGGCGAGGAATGCATCCTCACGGCGGAGCTCGACCGGCGAGACCTCGCGAGGGCCAAGTTCGACTTCGACGTGGTGGGACACTACGCCCGTCCCGACGTGTTCCGCCTGGAGGTGAACGAGCAGCCCATGCGGCCGGTCTGGTTCCGCTAGGACCGGTGCGGAGGCGGCGCGGCCGATGCCGTTGCTCAGCCCGATCGGAATTGCCAGGTGATCTCGCAACGGTGGGGGCATTTGCATCGCCACACGCCCGGCTTCGGCCTGCGAACGCGCAGATGCACCGTCCGGCACCCGGCACACGTCGCCTCCCATCTCGCCGAGTCCGTCGCGCCCGCCGGCGAAGCGGGTGCGGACGCCGGGTCGCCCGCGAACTGGAAGACGAGTGCCGATCGGGCCTCGCAGCGGCACCGATAGCCGCCCGGGCTCATCGGCCGCCGGTATCGGTGGTAGACCTTCTCGCACGACGGGCATGTGGCCTGCCAGTCGCCGGGCCTCACCACGGTCTCGTGCGACGTGTCGCAGGCGCGGGGCGTTGCGCCCAGCCGGAGGGCGACGGCCTTCCACTTCGGCCCGTGCCCGGCGGCGGGGCCGGCGAGGGCGTGCGCGATCTCGTGCCGGAGCGTATCAAGCACCACTCCCGGCGGGTTATTCCGGGCGTGATACTCGTCGATCTCGATCCGCTTCGCCCGGTACTTGCACACGCCCAGCCGACGTTTCGTCTGTGCCAGGGCGAAAGTCCAGCCGTGCAGGCCGTGCGCGGCCATCTCCCGGCCGGCGGTCGCCCTCAATTCCTCCAGATCCATGGGCCCGCCCCCAAGGCACTTCATCCGCACGGACGCACCGGGCTATTATAGGGGATCTTGCCCCGTCGTGCCGGACTGGCCGACGTGGGCGAGGTTTTTCGTGCGGCGTCCCCGATGCGAGGTGCGCGAGATGAAGACGTCTGGCCTGGCGGCGTGCCTTTGCGTGATGCTCGCTCCGGCCTGCTCGGCCGACGGGCCAGGTCGTCCCAACGTGGTGTTAATTATCGCCGATGACCTCGCGTGGGACGACTGCGGGGCCTTCGGTAATCCCGCCGTCAAGACGCCCAACATCGACAAACTGGCGCGAGGCGGGATGCGGTTCGACCGGGCCTTCGTGACGGCCAGCTCGTGCAGCCCGAGCCGATCGAGCATCATCACCGGGCGCCACCCGCACTGCACCGATGCCGAGGAGCTACACTGGCCCCTGCCGCGCGAGCAGGTCACGTTCGTCGAGGAGCTGAGGGCGTCGGGCTACTGGGCCGCCGCGGCCGGCAAATGGCACCTGGGCAACGCCGTGAAGGACCGATTCGACGTCGTGCGCGAGGCGAACCCGGCGGGGTTCCAACTGGCCGTTGGGAAGGACTCCAGGGCCCGCATGACCGCCGAAGGCTCGGGGGCGATCCAGAGCGGCTGCGATCAGTGGGTGCCCGTCCTGAGGGATCGCCCGAAGGACCGGCCCTTCTTCCTCTGGCTGGCCGCCCTGGACCCGCACCGCGACTACGAAGACGGGATCCTCGCCAACCCGCACCGACCCGATGACGTCGTGGTCCCGCCCTGCCTGCCCGACGTGCCCGAGGTCCGCAAGGACCTGGCGCTTTACTACGACGAGATCGCCCGCCTGGACCAGCACGTGGGCGAGGTCATGGCCGAGCTGGATCGACAGGGGATCGCCGACAGCACGCTCGTCCTGTTCCTCAGCGACAACGGCCGCCCGTTTCCCAGGTGCAAGACCACGCTCTACGACTCCGGGATCAAGACGCCCCTGATCGCCCGGTGGCCGGGCAAGATCGCGCCCGGCGGGCGGTGTGGGAGCCTGGTGAGCACGATCGACATCGCACCGACGATCCTGCGAGTGGCGGGGATCGAGCCGGGGCCGAGTTTCCAGGGCAAGGACCTTGCGCCCCTCTTCAAGGACCCGGCGGCGAAGGTACGCGACCTGATCTTCGCCGAGCGGAACTGGCATGATTACGCATCCCACGGCCGGGCCGTCCGCTCGGGACGGTTCAAGTACATCCGCAACGATGACCAGAAGACGCCGCTCACGCCCCCCGCCGACGCGGTGCGGAGCCCGACCTTCGTGGCCATGAGGCGACTCCGGGACGGCGGGAAATTGACCCCGCTGCAACGGTCCTGCTTCGCGAGCCCTCGGCCCGCCGAGGAGCTTTACGACGTGGACGCCGACCCGGACGAGGCGATCAACGTGATCGCAGACCCGAAGTTCGCCGGAGTGCTGGAAACCATGAGGAAATCGCTGTCGGACTGGGGACGAGAGACGGGGGACGTCCTCCCCGACAGGTTGAGCCCCGACGAGTTCGACCGCGAGACGGGCGACCCGTTGCCCAATCGGGTGCGGCCGCGGCCCTTGAAGGCGAGGCCGTCGCGATAGGAGGTCAGGGACCTTCGGCGGGCGGGATCTCCAGGGTCGCCGCGATCCCGAGATGGTCCGACGCGTAAAGGGTCGGGTCGTCGGGCGAGGGGTGGTCGAGGAACACGCCGCATTCGACCACCCGGACGTTCGGGCTGACGAAGATGTAGTCGAGCGTGTCCCGCCACGAGCCTCCCGGATTGTTGGCGAATAGCCGCAGCACGGCGGACGTGAGGGCCCGTCGCGGCCACTTCCCGCTCGTCAGCGGCGTCATGCAGGTGAATTCGGGCTCACGCCCGTGCCTGGCCTCGTGGGCCGACGCCAGGGTCGTCCTCATGAGGGCGATCTCCGGAGATCGCGGCGTGCCGTTGAAGTCGCCGCAGGCCACGACCGCCGTGCCCGGCTCGAGCGACTTCAAGTGGGCCAAGACACGCCCGACCTGACGCACCCTGGCCGCGTGGAATCCGGGGAGCCAGTAATAATGGCCGTTGATGAACGCGACCGGGCGCCCGCCGACTCGCACCCGGAGGGACTGCGCCACGCGATGCTGGGTGCGGAGGTCGAGCACCTCGTAGCCTTCGACGGGGAGCCGGCTGAGCACCGCGACCCCCTCCCATCTGCGGCCGAGGCCGGTCATCGGGGCCACGTGGACGGAATAGCCCCCGAGCTCGCTCGCCAGCCGGTGGGCGGTGCTGTTTCCCAGCGGGTCGGTGACCTCCTGGAAGGCGATCAGGTCGGGCGACGCGGAGGCGAGGCCCGCGACGAGCAAGGGGCGTCGCTCGTCCCATCGAGAGAGGTCGTTCAGGATGTTGACCGTGGCCACTCGCAGCGTCATTCCCATCGTAGGCACCGTAAACCATGCAGGGGCCGCACGCCAGCCCCCTCCTTCCTGCCCATGGTGGCCCTCCCCTGGGCCGCTTTTGCCAAACCCGCCTCGATCGGAGATACTGCTTGGGATATGATGAAGTTTGCCGCCGCAAGAGCTCGACGTCGGTGCGCGACCGAGGACGAACGTCGTTGATCGTCCCGGGCAAGGACGTGAACCCAGGGGGCCGGAAGCTCACACCGCGCATGCAGAGGCCATTTCCGACAGATTGATCCCCCGATCCTCCAGGGCGGCACCGCCGACGCCCCGACATCGACGACGAGACGCTCCATGAATGCCGCCACCAGGAAGATCTTCCGCATAGGCTATGGATTGGCCTTTGTCGCCCTCGCCGCCAATGCCCTGATCGCCTACCTCGACATCCGGGCGATCGTGCAGGGTAACTGGTGGGTCGAGCACACGCGCGAGGTCGTCGGCCAACTGGAGCGGACCGCGTCGACCCTGAAGGACGCCGAGACGGGCCAGCGGGGTTACCTGTTGACCGGCAAGGACGAGTACCTCAAGCCCTACGTCGATGCCTCCAACGGATTCGACCGGGAGATTGACCGCCTCTTCACCTTGACGGCCGACAATCCCGAGCAGCAGGCCCGCCTCGTCGAGCTGCGGAGGATTGCGGGCGAGAAGCTCGCCGAACTCGGGCAGGCCGTGGCCCTCATGCGCAAGGGGGATCGCGACGCGGCGCTGGCGGTGGTCCAGACCGATCGGGGCCGTGCGCTCATGGACCGGGCCCGGAAGCTGGTGGTGGAGATGAAGGCCGAGGAGGATCGGCTCCTCGCGATGCGATCGGCGGCGTCGGCCGACGCCGTCTGGAGGGCGGCGGCCTCGATGATCCTCGCCACGGCGGTGGTCGGATCGGCCCTCATGCTGGTGTCCCGGCTCCGGCGGCGAGAGGACGCCGAGAAGGAGCGTGCCGCGGAGGCGTTGCGGCTGAACGAAGAATGGCTGGCCTGCATGATGGACGGGATCGGCGACGGGATCATCGCCACGGATGGGCGGGGCCGGGTCCGGCTCGTGAACCCGGTCGCCCAGCGGTTGACCGGATGGACCCGGGCCGAGGCGGTGGGCAAGCCGATCGAGGAGGTCTTCCACATCGTCAGCGAGGAGACGCGGCAACCCGCGGAGAACCCGGTCTTCCGCGCGATCCGCGAGGGGATCGTGATGGGCCTGGCCAACCACACCATCCTGATCGCCAGGGACGGCCGGGAGACGGCGATCGACGACAGCGCCGCGCCGATCAAGGACAAGGATGGCCAGGTCGTCGGCGTGGTGATGGTCTTCCAGGATGCCACCGAGCGGCGGCGGCACGAGACCCGGTTGAGCGAGAGCGAGGTGCGGTTCCGCCAGATGGCCGAATCGATCCCGCAACTGGCATGGATCGCCAGGCCCGACGGCCACATCTTCTGGTACAACCGGCGATGGTACGAGTACACCGGTACCACCCCCGAGCAGATGGAGGGCTGGGGCTGGCAGTCGGTCCACGACCCGGAGGCCTTGCCGGCCGTGCTGGAGCGGTGGGGGATGTCGATCGCCACCGGCGAGCCGTTCGACATGGTCTTCCCCCTCAAGGCGGCGGATGGCCAGTTCCGCCCATTCCTCACGCGAGTCATGCCGCTCAAGGATGAAGCGGGCCGGGTCGTGCAATGGTTCGGGACGAACACGGACATCAGCGAGGAGCGACGAGTCGAGGCGGCGTTGCGGGAGAGCCAGGATCGGTATCGGACGATCCTGGAGAGCATCACCGACGCCTTCTTCGCCCTCGATCGCGGGTGGAAGTTCACCTACGTGAACCGCAAGGCCGAGGCGCTGCTGGGCCGGACGAGGGACGACCTCCTCGGCAAGCACATCTGGGAGGAATACCAGCCCGCCATCGGGACCGAGTTCGACCGCTCCTACCACCGGGCCATGGCCGAAGGCGTGACCGTCACGTTCGAGGAATTCTACCCGCCGCACGACCGCTGGTACGAAGTCCACGCCTACCCGTCCGCCGATGGCCTCGCGGTGTATTTCCGCGACATCAACGCCCGCAAGCGGGCCGACGAGGAGAAGGCCCGGCTCGTGGAGGCATCCGAGCAGCAGCGCCGCATCTACGAGACCGCGCTCTCGAACTCCCCCGACTTCAACTGCGTGTTCGACCTCGAAGGCCGCTTCACCTATCTCAACTCCGCGCTGCTGGGCCTGTTGCGGAAAAGCCTGGACGAGGCGGTCGGGAAGGACTTCCTGGAACTCGACTACCCGCCCGACCTGGCGGCGCGCCTGCATCGGCAGATCGAGCAGGTCATCGCGACCAAGCGGCCGCTTCGGGACGAGACGCCCTTCGAGAGCCACCTGGGCGTGAGGCAGTACGAGTACATCTTCGTGCCGGTCCTGGGCGCGGGCGGCGAGGTCGAGGCCGTCACCGGCTCGACGCGCGACGTGACCGAGCGACGGCGGGACGAGGAGGCCTTGAGGGCCGCGAAGGAAGAGGCCGAGGACGCCAACCGCGCCAAGGACGACTTCCTCGCCGTCCTCAGCCATGAACTCCGCACGCCCCTGAACCCGATCCTGCTGGCGACCACCGCGATGCTCGACCAGCCCGCCCGGCCCGAGGAAATCCGCCCGACCCTGGAGATGGTGCGGCAGAACGTGACCCTCCAGGCCCGGCTCATCGACGACCTGCTGGACGTGATGCGGATCGTCCGCGGCAAGATGCCCCTCCACTGCGGCGCCTCCGACTGCCACGACCTGATCCGGAGGGCCATCGAGATCACCCGGAGCGATGTCCAGGGCAAGGGGCATCACCTGATGCTCGACCTGACGGCGGGCGAGTCCTGCGTGAATGCCGACGCCGCCCGGCTCCAGCAGGTCTTCTGGAACCTGATCAAGAACGCCATCAAGTTCACGCCCGAGGGCGGGACCATCGCCGTCCGCACCCGCGACGAGGCAGACACCCTCGTCGTCGAGTTCGCCGACACGGGCATCGGCATCGAGCCGGAGGTCCTGCCCAAGATCTTCGACGCCTTCCACCAGGGCGATGCCCGCATCACCCGGAGGTTCGGCGGCCTGGGGCTCGGGCTGGCGATCTGCCGGGGCGTGGTCGAGGCCCACGGCGGGACGATCGCCGCCGACAGCCCCGGCAAGGACCGCGGGGCCACCTTCCGCGTCCTCCTCAAGACCGTCCCCGTCCCGGACGACCTGCCCAAGTGGGGGACGCAGGACGGCGACGGCACGGCCGAAGGCACGGTCCCCGCTCGCGCGATGAACCGATTGAACATCCTGGCCGTCGATGACGAGGCGACGACGCTCCGGCTCATGGCCAGGCTCCTCGGCGGGCTCGGCCATCGCGTGGTGACCGCGGGCACGGTCGCCGACGCCTGGGAGGAGTTCCAGCGGTCCGACGGCCTGGACCTGATCATCAGCGACATCGGCCTGCCCGACGGCAGCGGGCTGGACCTCATGCGCAAGGTCAAGGCCGTGCGATCGGTGCCGGCGATCGCCCTGACCGGCTATGGGATGGACGAGGACATCCGCCGCAGCCGGGACGCGGGCTTCACCACCCACATGACCAAGCCCATCGACTTCACCAAGCTCGAGGCGATGATGCGACAGATCACCCGCTGAAGTCGCGTCGAGGGACGCCGGACTCCGCATCCGTCGCGTCCAGGGGCTTCTCCAGGAAGACCGCCTCCCCGGCCGGATGTTCCCAGTAGCGGCCGGCGTCGACGAACCCGTACGACCGATAGAGGGCAATCGCCCCGGCCATCTCGGGGAACGTATCCAGCACCATGCGCCGATAGCCCATCCGCGTGGCCCTCCCGATGACCTCCTCGACGAGCAACCGCCCCGCGCCCCGCCCGCGGTACTCGGGGGCGACGTAAAGCCGCTTCATCTCGCAGGTGCCCACGCCGAGGTCTCGCAGCCCCACGCACCCGGCCGGGTTGTCGCCGTCCATCGCAAGCACGAGGCATCCCCCGGGCGGCGCGTAGCGGCCCGGGAGCCCGGCGAGTTCGGCCTCGAACCCCTGGAAGCAAAGCGTCTCGGCGATCGACGCGGCGAACTCGGCGGCATAGGCACGGAACAAATCCCTGACGAGCCCGATCCGCCACCCGGCGTCGGCATCCACCAGCACAATCCCGCGATCGCCCACCTTCATCGTTCATCACCCTCAACGGCCCGAGGCCCGGCAAGACCATCGACGCCCGACCGCCTGGTTGCCGCCTCGTCGCGGTCGGCTCCCGGATCGGCCGGCACCCTGACCTGGCAATCCTCCTGCCCGTTCAAGACGGCCGGAATAGCCATTTGACGACCGTGAGGAACCCGATCAGCACGAGCGCCAGGCAACCCAGCAGGGCGACGGCGATCGCCAGCAGGCATCCCCACGAGGTTGCGGACGGCGTGACGGCGATCACCGGGGCGAAGGGCGACTTCCTCGGCGAGACCTCCTCGCCCCTCGCATGCAGGAAGGGCTCCAGGATCGCCATGTTGCGGGTGTTTGCCTTGAACGCCACGTCGAACAGGTCGCCGAGCACGGGGATGGACCCGACGGCCACGTCGAGCAGGACGTTGGCCGCCATCCGGGCCGCCACGGCCGGGGGCACCCGGTAGCGGCCCACGGCGATCAGGACCAGGCCGGCCTGCACCAGCGCCCGTGAGGACGTCGCCGCCCAGCGGGAGCAGCCCGATCAGGGCGTCGAGCCCGACCCGCACCCCGGTGCCGGGCACCGTGAACGCCCGGTCCATCAGGAAGGCCACCCGCGAAAGCAGGAGGGCGACCGGGTCGTCGTGCGAAAGGCCCGGCTTGAGGGGCGTCTTGCTCATCGGATCGCTCGATTCTTATTTCCCCGAGGACCAGGTTCGATACCCCACTCCTCGCGGACGAATCCCGGGACGACGTGGAATCTCGCCCGGCCCTCGGCCCATCGGATCGTCTCGGGCCGCCTCGCCGCGTCGGTGCAAAGCCGGCTGGGATGAGGCGTGATCCCCACCCGGCCGAGGTCCAGGCGGTCGGCGTCCCAGCAGGTCCGGATCGTCACGTCGGGGTGGGTCCGCTCGTGGGTGTGGCCGAAACAGGCGCGGTGCAGGAGGCCGAACTCGTGGTCGGGCAGGTCGAGGAGCCCGCCCCGCAGGCTGGCGGCAAATTCGGCGGCGCGGGGTCCATGATCGGGGTCGGTGGCCTCATTGACCCGCCGGGAGTCATGCAGGATGGCAAAGAGCCGCACGACCTCGACATCCGCGCCCGTCTCGCCGGCCAGGCGGAGCCCGTTCTCCAGGACCCTGGCCCAGTGCGCAACCCCGTGGTCGCCATCCCAGGGAAGGGTGTAGGCTTCGAGGACCGCGTCCAGGATGAGCCGCGTTGAGTTCGCCATGGGTGGTTGGGTCAACACCTCGGGATCGGAAACGTCCAACGGCAATCGTAGGCCGAGACCTCGACGGAGTGCGAGATCAATCCGCGAAACTCGCCCTGGGTGTAACCGCGGAAACCTGGGGTCGGTCGGGACAAGGTTGGACGGGGAGAATGTCGCCCGCGTATGGATGCTACCTTCGCGGCCCCCGACCGGCCTTGTCGCGGGGGATGGGGTCATCTGGAGAATTGCCTCCGGGGTGGATTTTCGCATGATTTGCTCGCCGGGCGCCGCGATGATAAGCCTTTGTTCTAGCCTTACAACCACACCATCGTTGCGGGGGTTCGGCTTCTTCATCCATTCCAGCCATGGCGGAAAAATCGCCGGTTGCGGGGTTGCGATCGGGTGCCCGACGAAAGGGCGGATTCGGGCCGGAACATGGTCGACCCATTCGGTTTTTCATGGATTTTCACGATTTGCAACCTGTTGTCGGCGAAGGGATTGGGTCAATGATCGACGATTTGAATCTTGTCTATAAGATAATACGCTACAGAGTGCGACACTCGGGAAATGCCGGGGATTCGTGGGCGAACTCGGGCTTTTCGGGTGTCTCGTCCAGGGGCGCAGCCAGGGTGAGACGGTTTTTCGCCCGTTTTTGACCGGTTTTCGGGGCGAAGTGTTGCGCCAATCCCCCAAGTCGTGACCGGGCCGGGAGATGCGGCCTTTCGGAAACCTGGACGAAATCTGGACGTTTTGGCCCGTGGTGCGGGGGTTTTTCGGCCGTTTGTCGCGCCTTGGTGGCGCCCCAAGTCCCTGGGGCTTCTGACGTTACCGGCGAGTCGGAGTGATCCTTGTGGGGCAGGCGTCCCGCCTGCCGAATCCCAGGCAGGCGGGACGCCTGCCCCACAAAAACAAAGGAAAGATCAGGCTCATGATCCCCGGTTGGTGCTTGGGTAGCATGCTTACGA
>CAVZRT010000034.1:0-233878 GCA_963777705.1 uncultured Planctomycetota bacterium | reverse complement strand
GAGAGAGAGAGAAGATGGATGAAGAAGAAAATAAAGAAGAAGAAGAAGAAGAAGATGAAGAAGTGAAGAAGAAGAAGAAGATGAAGAAGATGAAGAAGATGGAAGATGGAAGAAGAAAATGAAGAAGAAGAAGAAGAAGAAGAAGAAGAAGAAGATGATGAAGAAGATGAAGAAGAAGAAGAGATGAAGAAGATGAAGAAGAAGAAAATGGAAGAAGAAGAAGAAGAAGAAGATAGATGAAGAAGATGGAAGAAAGATGAATGGAAGAAGAAGAAGAAGAAGAAGATGAAAGAAATGAAGAGAATAGAAGAAGAAAAGAAATAAATAAGAAGAAGAAATAAGATAAAGAAGATGAAGAAGAAAGGAATGATAGAAGAAGAAGAAAATGAAGAAGATAAGAAGAAAAAGAAGGAAGAAGAAAAAGAAGAAGAAATGAAATTGAAGAATGGAAAGAAGAAGAAGAAGAAGAAGAAAAAAAAAAGAAGAAGAAGAAAAAGAAGAAAAAGAATGATGAAGAAAATAATAAATAAGAAGAAGAAGATGAAGAAGAATGAAGAAGAAATGAAGAAGAAAAGATGAAAAGAAGAAGAAGAAGAAGAATGAAGAAGAAAAATGAAGAAGAAGAAGAAGATGGATGAAGAGGAAGAAGAATACAGATGATGAAAGAAATTAAAAATGGAGGAAGAAGAAGATAGAGAGAGAGAGAGAGAGAGAGATGGTGAAGAAGAAGAATGGGTGAAGCGGTGCGGTTGAGGTCGGAGGGGGGGGGTAATGTTGACACCTTGACTCGTACGTATTGCTGGGTTCGATCGTCATGCCCTCGAAGTAGGGCGGGTGCTTCACGTAGGTGGAATTCGGGTCCCACTCGTACAGGTCGCCCATGGGGCGGGCAGGTTTCGCCAGCGGGCGTCGCCCTCGAAGACGTTGCCGTACTTCTCCTGGAACATCTCGGCGCGGACCGACTTGAGCATGGTGTCCTGGATCTCGCCCTGCGACGGCCAGATGTCCTGGAGCATCACGGGCGATCCGTCCTTGCCGGTGCCGATCGGGTCTTGGGTCAGGTCGATGTCCATCGTCCCGGCCAGCGCGTAGGCCACGACGAGCGGGGGCGACGCGAGGTAATTCGCCCGCACTTCGGAGTTGATCCGCCCCTCGAAATTCCGGTTCCCCGAAAGCACCGCGGCGGTCACGAGGTCGTCCTCGCGAATGGCCTTGGTGATCTCGGCCGGGAGCGGCCCCGAGTTGCCGATGCACGTGGTGCAGCCGTACCCCACGGTGTTGAAGTGGAGCTTGTCCAGGTAGGGCGAAAGCCCCGCGTCGTCCAGGTAAGACGTGACGACCTTGGAGCCGGGAGCCAGGCTTGCCTTGACCCAGGGCTTCGTGCTGAGGCCTTTTTCCACGGCCTTTTTTGCCAGGATGCCGGCAGCGACCATGACGGATGGGTTGGACGTGTTCGTGCAACTGGTGATGGCGGCGATCACCACCGAGCCGTGATCGATGTAGCCGCTTCGCAACGGGCTGTATTTGGCCGCCGGCGCCGTGGGATCTTCGGCGCCTACGCTCGTCCCGCCGCCGCCTTCGCCTTCGAGGCGACTCTCGGCCTTCTGGTCGGCCGTCGGAGCCTTCGCCGCCACGGGCTTCGGGCGGGCGTCCAGCATCACTTTCAGCGCCTTGGCGAAATCTTCCTTCGCACCGCCGAGGGTGACGCGGTCCTGCGGTCGCTTCGGCCCGGCAAGGCTTGGCTCGATCGTCGAAAGGTCCAGTTCCAGGGTGTCGGAATATTCGGCCTCGGGGGCCCCGACCGTGTGAAACAGCCCCTGGGCCTTGTAATAGGCTTCCACCAGATCGATGAGGATCTGCGGTCGGCCCGTCAATTTCATGTACTTCAAGGTCTGGGCGTCGATGGGGAAAATGCCGCAGGTGGCGCCATATTCGGGGGCCATGTTGGCGATCGTCGAGCGATCCGCCACCGGCATGTTGGCCAGTCCGTCGCCGTAGAATTCGACGAACTTGCCGACAACGCCTTTGCGGCGAAGCATCTGCGTGACGGTCAACACGAGATCCGTGGCCGTCGAGCCTTCGGGCAACTTGCCGTGGATCTTGAAGCCGACCACCTGCGGGACGAGCATGGAGACCGGCTGGCCGAGCATGGCGGCCTCGGCCTCGATCCCGCCCACGCCCCAGCCCAGCACGCCCAGGCCGTTGATCATGGTCGTGTGCGAGTCGGTGCCGACCAGGGTATCGGGATACGCCATCGGCGTGGTCGAGGTGTCGCCGGCGTCCGTCGACGTAAAGACAACTCTGGCAAGATATTCCAGGTTGACCTGATGCACGATGCCCGTCTCGGGCGGGACCACGCGGAAGTTCTTGAACGCGTTCTGGCCCCAGCGGAGGAACGAGTACCGCTCCTTGTTGCGGTGATATTCCAGCTCGGTGTTCGTGAGCAACGAGCCGGAAGTGCCGGCCTCGTCGACCTGGACCGAGTGGTCGATGACCAGCTCGACCGGTTGCAGCGGGTTGATCTTCTTGGGATCGCCGCCCATCCGCTTCATGGCGTCTCGCATGGCGGCGAGGTCGACGATCGCCGGCACGCCGGTGAAGTCTTGCAGGAGGACGCGACTGGGACGGAACGCGATCTCGTGGCTGGGCAGGGCTTTCGGATTCCAGCCCAGGAGGTTGGTGATGTCCTCGGGGCAAACCGTCACGCCGTCTTCATTGCGGAGGAGGTTTTCCAGGAGGATCTTGAGCGAGAACGGCAGGCGATCGAGGTCCGCACCGGCCGATTTCAGGGCGTCGAGCTTGTGGTAGTGGAACGTCCGATCGCCGACCTTCAGATCGGCGAGGGATTGGAAGCTGTTGGCCATGGAACTTACGACCTCGGGCGCTGGCGACGGGTACGGATCGGCATCGAAAGTGGGATTCCGATCATAACCGTTCGCGATACGGGATGGTAGTAGCGGAACCCCGGCGCTCGGTTGCCTCTCGTCGGCTCCGCGCGGGGGATGGAGCTACCGCCTGAGCGCCAGGACGAGCACGCCCGCCGCGACGAAGTGCGATGCCGGACCATTCGCGAGTGGTCGGGCGCTTGCCCAGGAAGGCGAATGCGAACACGGCCACCAGCACGACGCTGAACTTGTCGACCGGCGCGACCTTGGACGCTTCGCCGACTTGCAAGGCCCGGAAATAGCAGACCCACGATGCGCCCGTCGCCAGCGCCGACAACGCGAGGAAGGTCAGGGACCTGGGCGGGAGGGAAAGCGGGTTCTTCCACTTGCCCGCCAGGACCACGAACCCAGCCAGGACGAAGAAGATGACGACCGTGCGAACGAGCGTCGCGAGGTCGGAATCCACCCCCTTCACGCCCACCTTGGCCAGGATTGCCGTCATCGCCGCGAAACCGGCCGACATTGCTGCCCAGAAGAACCAACCACCCGGCGTTGGCATGGAATTTGGCGCTCGAAGTTGCGCGATGGCCCCGGTGGGTCCGGACCCAACCGTACGGACCGGTCGCCGGGGGAGGGCGGGCTATTGGCGTTCGATCACGAGACGGTAGGTGCCGGGACTGAGATAGATCGGCCTTGATGTGGGCGACGGGCTCGCCGAGGCCCGGCCCGCCCCGATCAGGTTCGTATTCGCGATCGCCGATTGGATGGCGAGCGGCGTGACTCCGGTGGCGAGCGTGGTCGGGTTCAGCCCGAAATTGATGTAGAACGGGTTGTAGAAGGCGTTCCCAACGCCCCCGTAGATCCCGCCGAATCCGCCGTAGCCCATCCCGCCATAACCCACGCCTCCGTAACCCAATCCGCCGTATCCGCCTCCGAAACCTCCATAGCCTCCGAATCCGCCGCTCACCGATCCGCCGTACCCACCATAGCCGCCGCCGAATCCACCGTAGCCGCCGATGAACTGCGCGTGAGAACGGGATGGCGTGACCGCGATGGCTGCCAGCGAGAGGCCGAGGATCACGATTGCGGCTCGAATGCGGATCATGACGAACCTCCTCGCGGGTTGTTCGCCCGCCCGACCGGCGCGATGGGCCGCGACGTTCGCGGCGATCTCGGACCGTCTTCCATCATTATTAGCAGCCTGCGGCGGGGAGGGAAGCCATCTCCGCCGATCATCCCACGAACTGTACGTCCACCGGAGGGACCAGGCCGGCCTCCGCCGCGCGGCTGAGGAGCGTCCGCACGGCCTCGCGACCCCTCGGGCCGTAGTCGACCGTCCATTCATTCACGTACATGCCGACGAAGCGATCGGCGAGCGCCGGGTCGAGATCGCGGGCGTAATTCAGGGCGTAATCGAGCGCCTCCTGGCGATGATCGAGCGCGTACTGGATGCTTCCCTTGACCAGGCGGGCGACCTCGTTGATGGTCTCCTTGCCGAGATCCCGGCGGACCACGTTCCCGCCGAGCGGGAGGGGCAACCCTGTCGCCTCGTACCACCACTGGCCGAGGTCGATCACCTGGTGCAAGCCCTTATCGCCGTAATAAAGCTGGCCCTCGTGGATGATCAGGCCGACTTCCACCTTGCCCTCGGCCACGGCCGGGAGGATCTGGTCGAACGGCATGACCTGGACCTTCACGTCCTTGCCGAGGAGGAGTTGCAGCGTGAGATAGGCGGTGGTCAGGCGCCCGGGGATGGCGATCGTCTTGTCGCGGATCTGGTCGAGCGTGATCGGTTCTCGGGTGATGAGCTTGGGGCCGTACTGGTCCCCCATGCTGCACCCGGACGCGAGGAGCGCGGTACTTGTCGGTAAGGTAGGCGAACGCGTGGATCGAGATGGCCGAGACTTCCAGCTCGCCTTGCAGGGCGCGATGGTTGAGGGTCTCGATGTCCTCGAGCTGGTGGACGAAGTGCAGGCCGCCGTTGTCCAGCTTTTCGTGGGTGAGGGCGAAGAACATGAAGGCGTCATCCGAGTCGGGGCTGTGCCCAACGCGGATGGTCCTGGTTTGGGCGGCGAGGGTCATGGCGGGCTCGCGAGGGATCGACCGGAGGTCGCTCTTCAACGGACGGGCCAACCGGGCCGTCGTCACGCCTGATTGCCCCTATGGTAGGCAATCGACGGTCGACGGGCCACGGTTGGCCTCGGGAAATCCGGCGTCCCTGGATCGATTCGCTTACTTCGGCCGCTGGGCGGGCCTGGAGGTTGCCGAAGTCTTCTGCATCTCCAACTGGTCGAAAGGGTCGGGGCTGAAGTCGTCGGGCCCGGCCTTGACCAGGTCGCGGAACGGGTAATTCTCGGGTTCCTTCTCGCCGATCTGCTTCAGCGCGAACAGGTACCGGCGCGCGGTGTGCGCGGCTTCCGACTTGGTCTGCACGTCGTCGCCGAAGAACGGATGGCGCGTGAGCACGTCGGCCCAGGCCTCCAGGCCCTCGCGGTAGCTCCTGGCGGCTTCGGGGAGATTGGCCGCCTTGAGGGCGCGGAGCCCTTCGTAGAACATCTTGCGGGCCTTGACCGCGACCACCTCGCTCTCGCACATGGACCTATCTTTCCAGAACTTGTAGTGGGATCTGGTCGGCCCAGCGTTCGGTCCAGTATTTCTGCTCGGGCGTGAGGCTCATGTAGCGGGCGGACGTGGTGGGGATCATCGAATCGTCGATGCGAATCATCTGATTCTCGTACCGGAACGCGGGCCACTCGTAGGTGCCGAACTTGAGCCACGCCAGGTTGGCCTTGTTCCACTCGTCGCGGGCCACGTCGCCGAAGGTCGGATCGATGTCGCGGACCGATTGCTTCTCCAGGGCGCCCGCGTAACGGGTCTGGGCGTGTGCCGGCATGGTGCGGAAGGCGAGGTCGCCCGGCGTCCCCTTGTGCTGTTTCTGCTTGTCGACGTATTCCAGGCGGGACTTGATGCGGTCGGGGTCGGCTAGCTGGCCCCCCTCGGCGTCCACCTTCTGGATCGCCCTCGTGAACCACCCTCCGCCCACCTGGAAGTTGTCGTACTGCGTGTCGCCGGTCGTGGGATTCAGCTTGAATTGCGTGTTCTCGACGTCGGGGTCGTCGCGGAAGAGGCGGCGGAGGATGACCGCCTCGTCGGCCTGGCCGATCTTGTGGTAATACGTCCAGGCGGTGGACCAGATCAGGTCGGCGCGCATCTTCTGGTTCTTGGCCACGCCGTCCTTGATGAAGTTGATCCCCTTCTTGATCCAGACGTACTTGTCCTCGGGGGCGTCCCACTCGACCGACACGTTGTAGGCGAGGTTCCAGCCCTGGTAGTCCCAGATCGAGAGGAAGTGCGGCTGGAGGCGGGTGATGAACTCGACGGTGTTCTTCATCTTGTCCCACTCGTGCACGCGCTCGTAGGTGCGCACCTGGCTCCAGAGGTAATTGGCGACCACGCCGCGGAAGCCGCCGATCATCCCGAGCTTGAGCATGAACCCGCCGGTGTCGATCTGGCCGATGGTGGCCTCGCCGAGGTCATTGTCCTTCTTGATCCTGGAGACCCACTCGTTGTAGGGCCACATGGCACCGAAGATCAGGACGATGAGCCCGGCGTAGAGCAATTGACGTTGCCTTGCGGCCGAGGTCATGGCGGCGGAAGAGGTCTGAGTAGGCATGCTCATGCGGCCACCTCGCGATTCTTGAGGATGAAGTAGGCTGCGATCGAGAAGGGGAGCGTGTAGCCGATGCCGAGCAGGAGGAGGAACATGATCTGCCCCCCTGGATGGCGAACCCCTCGGCGACCGTATTGGTCACGTCCAGCGCCCCGAAGTTGGGCACCAGGTAGACGAGTCGGCCCATCACGGGCATGACGATCGCGTCGAACGTCTTGGCCACGATCACCGCCGGGGTGGGTGCGAGCTGATTGACCATGTTCTGGTGATTCAGGATCCGGATCATCGACTCGAACGGCCCTCCGCCTTCGAGCTGCAACGAGAACAGGGCCAGGAAGTTGAACGCCAGCTCGCCGAAGAAGAAGAAGGCGATCGTGGTCAACATGGCCACCGGCCAGCTCAGGAAGGTGCCCGCGAACAGGCCGATCGACGTGAGCACCAGCGCCCGGAGCCAGATCCCGAACAGGCCCTTGACGTAATTGACCCAGAAATCGCCCTCGCTGGAGAGGATGTACAGGTCGCCCTCGGCCATGCCGAGGTACTGGTTCGGGGTCACGCACCGGACCTCGATGGTGAGGAACCCGTGCGACCCCACGAGCAGGCTGGAGGGGATCGATCGCTTGTTCGTGTAGTATTCGCGGATCGGGAACAGGTCGGGATGCGGCTTGCTGCCGGCCCGGAGCGGAAAGCCGTTGGTGGCGATCATCGAGGCCAGGACCGGCTCGCCGAGCACGCCCTTGGTCGTCCGATAGATGTTGAACGTCATCTCGATCGGGATCGGCGGCGAGTGCTTCTCGGCGGCCTTGCGGCGCATCTCCTCGCCCTCGGCCTTGCTAATGCCCGGCTTCCGGGAATTCAGCCGCAGCGCCTGCTCCTGATCCCTGAGCGTCTTGAGCTCGGCTTCGAGTCGAGTGATCTCGGCCTGGCGTTCCTTCTGGTCGGCGGCAAGCTTGCTGGCATCCCGGGCCTTGAGGTCGCCCTGCTTCGACTGCGACGCGATCACGTCCTCGTCCTTGAGGTTCAAGATCCGATCCTCGATGGCCTCGATCGTGCCCTCGTCGAGCAGGCTGGCGACGGGAATCGTCAGGTCGAGGGTCCGGGACGGGTCCCACGGGGCGGGGAACTTGCCGAATCTCCAGATCGCCTTGGACGGCGTGGCGCCTTCGATGTGGCTGCGTATGTCCTGCTCCTGGCCGACATCGATCCCCCTCGCGTCTTCTTGCCCTTCGAGTCGACGAAGCTGAGCGAGCCCATCACGGGGACGCGGGCCGACATGCGGGTTTCGAGCTGATCGGCCTCGGCGGCCTTGAGCTTCGCGAAGTCGGGCTTGCTGACCGCATATTCCTTCGCCTGCGCCTTCAAGACGTCGATCTGGCTGCTGATCGTCCGCTTGAGATAAAGCAGGCTCGCCCCGCCGAAGATGGCCAGCAGGACGGTCACCAGCACCATGTAGCCGATCAGGCGGCCCCAGATCAATTCCAGGCGGCGGACGGGCTTCGACACCACCGTGTAGATCGTCTGCGTCTGGATGTCGTGCGGCATGCCGATGGGCGAGATGATCCCGACCATCAGGATCACCAGCAACGACGTGAGGAGCGTGAGCGTGCCCACGAACATCTTGCTGAGCTCGGCGCTGCGCCCGTCGCTCCACCCGCAGGAACCAGTGCGTGAACGCCAGGACCACCACGAACACGGCGACGACCACGTAGGGCGCCCGACATCCGTCGATTGGCCTCGACGATCGTCTGCCAGGCGATCGCGTAGAGCCGGCGAAATCGGATCTTCGAGACTTCGGCGAGGACCGAGCAGGCCACGCGGACGAAGACGATCAGGCCCATGTAGGTCGCGCCCAGGCGTGCGCCGATGGCCTGCCAGTCCGAAAGTTGGGCCCTCGTGCCCTGATGGTTCTCGACCATCAACAGCTCGTAGCGGTGGATCATGAAGGCGACCCAGTACCCGAACAGGAGCGCCAGGTGGATGCCGATCAGGACCACCTTGTCCGTCGGCGATCCCCTCCGATCCAGCCCCGTCCAGGCCCGCCATTCGATCAGGAGCAGGACGATGGCGCCGGCGAGCATCCCGACCCACGTCCCCGGCTTGTAGGGGCCCCAGGCCATGAGCTTGATCCGGCCGGTTTCCTCCATCACGCCCAGGAGCGCGGCCAGCAGCCCGAGCACGAGCACCGCCCCGGCGAGGTAGACCTGGATGGTCGCCTGCGATCGCGAACTCGGCGTGGGCCGGGCGGCGCGGCGGAACAGGGTGGTCCCGAGCCAGACCAGGAGGCAGAACAGGCCGACGATCTTGGCCCAGCTCAGGAATCCGCCGAGCAAGAACGTCGGGATCCAGCCCAGCGGCCCCTCGAACACGCGTGCGTTCGCCCTGGAAGGCTCGCCCGCCACGTACAACCACAAGAGCCAGGACGGAGTCTCGATAACGCGTTGCATCGCAATTCTCGAAGGGACGGTGATCGGAATCCAGGGTGGGGAGTCGGGCGGCAATCCGCGGCACGGACGAGGATCTCAGCCGACCCGCCGACGGCCGGGGTGGAGGTCGCTTTCCCGGACGATCTTGAGGAACAACTCTTCCAGGGTGGTCGTCGGGTGATCGACGGCGAGGACCTGCCCGCCATGACGGGCGATCACCTCGCGGATCTCCGCAATCGCCGCGTCCGACAGGTCCCTGGTCTTGATCTGGGTCACGTCCTGCACGGTGAGGAGGTCGGAGACCCTGCCGATTTCCTTCAACTCGCCGCGATGCAGGATGGCGATCCGGTCGCAGATGTCCTGCATGTCGGCCAGCAAGTGCCCGGACAGGACGATCGTCTTGCCCTGATGGTCGCGCAGGTCGCGGATCAGGTCCTTGATCTTCGCCGTGCCGATCGGGTCCAGGCCCGAAGTCGGCTCGTCCAGAAGGATCAATTCGGGGTCGTTGATGAGCGCCTGCGCAAGCCCGATGCGGCGCTGCATGCCCTTGGAATATTCGCGAAGCTGGCGATGCTTGGCGCCGGAAAGCTCGACGAGGTCAATCAGGCGGGCGACCCGCTTCTTGCGCTCCTTCGACGACAGCTTGAACAGGCGTCCATAGAAGTGGAGCGTTTCCTCGGCGTTGAGGAATTTGTAAAGGTACGACTCCTCGGGGAGGTAGCCGATCCGCTCGTTCTTGGCGACGTTCTGCGTGGGCTCCCCGAAGATGAAGCGCGTCCCCCTCGGTGGGAAACAGGAGGCCGAGCAGGAGCTTGATCGTGGTGGTCTTGCCCGACCCGTTGGGGCCGAGCAGGCCGAAGATCTCGCCCTTGTGGACCTTCAGGTCGAGCGCCTTGAGGGCCATGACCTTGGGTCGGCCCCAGAAGTCGCGGTAAACCTTGGTGAGGTTGCGAGTCTCGATGATGACGTCGCTCTTCATCGCGGCAAGCTTTCTCGGTGAGAGTCCGGATGGACGAGGATCGATGCCCCTCGGCCGAGGACGGGGCGGAAAAAAGCGGCCGGATTCGGCGGAAGGGTCCAAAGTCGCGAACCACGCTCCGGCCGGATCGACCCGAGGTTAGACGATTCGCGCGACAAAGGCTATGACTCGCTACGAACGGCGAGGCAGGATGGTTCGACGGAGGCGTTCGATTTTTGGGAAAAATTTCCGCAGACAATGACTGATAAGGGCACGGCGTCCCCATCGAGGATCGACCAGGAAGGCATTTCTTCCCCCGAGCCCCGTGGAAACTCCGTGCCCTAGTAGCAAGTGCCGCATCTCAATCTCGCCTTGCCATTCGCTCGGCGGCGGCGGTCGAAGTGTCAATCAGCGGTCGAGGCACCCTTGATCATCGCGACGAATCCGATGATGAACAGGATGGGCGGGTAAATAAAGATTCGACCGGCGGCGTAGCCGGCGAAAAACCAGACCGCGGCGATGACCATCATCAGCAGGCCACCGACAACGCCCGAACTCGTGCTCCCAAACCAGCCCCTCTCGAACGTCGGCATCGTCATTCCTCGACAGGCGGAAAAAATTGGGCCGACGCGACGACGGTTGGCCAGGGTCGAGTAATGTAAATGACGAGATGTTTCCCCGCAAGCGTGCGTGTGCCGTCACGCGCATTTTTCCGAAGCAGGGTGAGCGGGGGCAACCCGTGCAATTATCACGGGATCAGGCCCGACCCGCCCGAGGGGACCGGCGGTGCCTGCGAACGCCCATTGAATACGGGCGTGGGCACGACTTGCTGACGTCCGGCCACGTCGTTGTAAGGATGAGTGGGGGTCATGGCCGAGCCCAGCGGAGGGCCGCCCGCGGGGTGATCGCCGCCGCATCCGGCATACGCGATAAATCGCTGACCACGCGTCACATAAGGATTGTAATACGTCGAGGGGACGAGCTGGATGGGCGGGAGCGAGAAGTTGCGGGGGAAGAAATACTCGGCAGTGCGATTCGCACCGAGGGGCAAGAGCTCGCCGTAATAGGGCCATCCATAGCCGTCGGGTTGGTTGTTGGGAAATCCCCAGCCGTTGCCGGGACCGTCGGGCAAAATGTAGCCGGGCTTCTTGTGGAAAAGCTGGCCGGTTGACGCGACGGAGATTGCCAGGACCAGAGAGGCGAGCGAGGTTCCCATCCCAATTTCCTCCTTGACGACTCCCGGCCGATCGCTCGAAATCCGGGTTATCGCATGGTAAGAAGCCGGAGGGGCCTCGGGAGCATTCCCGGCCCTTCGGCCTCCACGATCCAGGAGTTAGCTTACACGCGCATTTGGTATCATGCCGAGGAAGCTGCAAGAATTCCTTCCGAGCGATCGTTAGAGTGGTTATGATCGATCCGTACCCGCGGCGACTGCCGCAACCACCGAGGACCGGACAGCGCCACCCGCATGATTCTCCTGATCGACAACTACGATTCGTTCACCTACAACCTCGTGCAGCGGCTGGGCGAGATCGATCGCGGCCTGGAACTGGTCGTGCCGCAACGACAGATCACGCTCGATCGAGATCGCCGAGCTGAGGCCCTCGCATCTGATCATCTCGCCCGGCCCCTGCACGCCTCGTGAGGCCGGCATTTCCAACGAGGTGATCGAGCGATTCGCCCGCACGGTGCCGATCCTCGGCGTCTGCCTGGGCCACCAGTGCATCGGCCACACTTTCGGCGGCGAGGTCGTCCGCAACGATCGCATCATGCACGGCAAGACGTCGATGATCCACCACGACGGCGAGGGCTCTTTCGCGGGATGCCCAATCCGTTCGAGGCCACCCGCTATCACAGCCTGGTGATCCGCCGCGACACGCTTTCACGACCCGATTTCGACGGTCGTGGCGCGGACCGACGAGGGCGAGATCATGGGCGTCCGGCACAAGCGGTTCCCGCTGGAAGGCGTCCAGTTCCATCCCGAGAGCTTCTTGACCGAGCGTGGGATCGACCTCTTGCGCAACTTCATCGGACGCTGACGGAGACCTCATGCTCACGGTCGAGCAGGCCTATCAAGCCGTGATGGAGCGCGCGTGAAACCGCCGCCGCCTCGTCGCGTGGGGCTCCTCGACGCGCTCGGTTCCCTGTTGAAAGAGCCGATCACCGCCGATCTCGACCTCCCGCCGTTCGACAAGTCGCTGCTGGACGGTTACGCGATCGACTCCGCCGGAACCCGCGGGCGACGGCCCGTTTCGTCTCCGGGTCGGAGAGGAAATCGTAGCCGGCAAGACGCCGACGCGAGCGTTAGCCCCGGGCGAAGCCGCCCTCGTCATGACGGGCGCCCCCCTGCCCCAGGGCGCCGATGCCGTGATCATGCACGAGAAGACCGCAAGAGATGGCCCCTACGTCATCATTCCCGGTCCAATCCAGGCGAACGAGGGGCGTCTACCTCGTGGCCGCGAGATGAGGGCGGGCGAACTGGTCGTCGCTCCCGGGACTCGCCTCAATCCGGCCCATCTGGGCGTGATCGCGTCGGTGGGACGGTCGGAAATCCTGGTGCAGGATCGCCCCCGAGTTGCCATCGTGCCCACGGGCGATGAACTTGTGCCGATCGCTCAGTTCCCAGGGCCGGGCCAGATCCGGGAGACGAATTCGACGGTCCTATCCGCGCTCGTCCGATCGCTGGGATTCGTGGCCGATCCCGCGCCAACCGTTGCCGACGACCGGGAAAGCCTCGTCCACGCGATCCGATCCGCCCTTGCGGAAACGGATCTCCTGATCGTCTGCGGAGGCGTGTCGGCCGGCGATCGCGATTTCGTCCCCGAGGCGCTCTCGCTCGCGGGCGTGGAGCAGGTTTTCCATAAGGTTAGCATGAAACCGGGGAAACCGCTGTTTTTTGGGATGGGACCGGCCGGGGCGAACGGTTATCGTGTGCCGGTTTTCGGCCTCCCCGGCAACCCCGTGAGCGGTTTGGTGGGATTTCTGCTTTTCGTGGCGCCCGCGCTCTGGACGCTTCATGGTCGCGAGGAAACGCGATGGCCTCGCGTCAGGGCGCGTCTCGCGGCGAATTTCTCGCATCGAGGCGATCGGCCCAGCTACCACCCCTCGCGCCGGGTTGCCCCCGCTTCCGACCTGTTTGAAACCCTGCCGACGGCCGGATCGGCCGACCTGGCCTCCGTATCACGGGCCGACGGATTCCTCCGCTTCCCTTCGGAAAAGACCGATTTCCACGCCGGTGAGGAGCTGGATTTCCTCCCGATCGCTTTCTAAACGACGAGGGTCATTCGCTCATGGAGGGCACGATCGCCAAGGGAACTCCGTCCGCGCCGAAGGCCGCAACACATCCGGCCGTGCTGGCGTCTCGTCGGCGCTGGCGCTGTTCCTGGCGTTTCCGCCCGCGAATCAGGGGTTTCTTGCCTGGTTTGCCCTGACCCCGTTCTTCCTGCTGGTGGAAGACGATCGCCGGCCTCGTCTCCTGTATTCGGCCGCCATGCTCGGGGGATTGACGTTCTGGGGGCTGGCAATCGCCTGGGTCGCGAACGTCCACATCCTCGGCTACCTGATCATGTCGACGTTCCTGGCCATAAGCTGGCCCTTGACCCTCTTGCTGGCCCGAATCTCGGTACGGAAGCTTCGCCTGCCCATGATGATGGGCGTGCCGATCGTGTGGCTGGCCGTCGAATATGGTCGCGTGTTCGTACTCTCGGGGTTTCCCTGGTTCTACCTGGCGCATACCCAGCATCTCTACCCGATCGTGATCCAGGTCTCCGACATCGCGGGGGCCTGGGGTCTGAGCCTGATCATGGCCCTCGTGAACGCGGGTTGGGTGGATTTCTTGCGACGCCCGTTGTTCTCGAAAACTCCCGCCGGGCCGCGACTTGCGCCCGCGATGAAGTTGCGGATCGGCACGGTTGCCGGGACTAGTAATCGGCGATGCTCGCTTATGGGGGATGGCGGCTCTCAACCAGCAAATTCCGCCCCGGCCCGCGGATCGCCTTGATCCAGACGGACTTCCCCCAGGTCCTGGGCAACCCGCCACCCGAGCGGCGAGGTCCTGGCCGAGATCGTTCGACTGGTCGGGCAGGTCGTGAAGGATGCCAGACGGGCCGGATTTGATCGTGTGGCCCGAATCCTCGTTCCCGCCCGGCGTCCTGCGGATCGATCCGGGAATGAAACCGCAGGAATTTGCCCGGCAGGTCACGCTCCTCGACCCCAATTCCACGCCCGAGGAGATCCGCAGCCCGCAGCTTGAGGGTTGAGGACTTGAGGGGATTCGTCGATCGCGCGGGCATCCCTTTCGTGATCGGTTCCGTCACCCACGACTTCGGCCCATCCGGGCTGTCGCGATACAACTCGGCCGTGCTGATCGCCCCCGGTTCGGCGGAATGGATGTCGTACGACAAGCAATTGCTCGTCCCTTTCGGCGAATACATCCCCCTCCTCAAGATCGTCCCCGCCCTGCTCTGGCTCACGCCGTTTCATGATGGGTACGTGCCCGGATTGACCGCGGGCGGGAGCCAGAAATGGTTCGACGTGAACAACGTGCGATATGCCCCGCTGATCTGCTTCGAGGACAGCTCGCCCGACCTGGTGCGGCGAGCTTTCGTCGGCGAAGGCCGCTCGCATCCCCCCGACGTCCTGCTCAACATCACCAATGACGGATGGTTTCGCGGGACGGCCGAGCATCAAACCCACCTGGCCGTGAGCGTCTTTCGCGCCGTCGAGTGCCGGGCCCCCCTGGCCCGCGCGGTGAACACCGGGATCTCGGGCTTGATCGACGGCAATGGCGTGATCCGCGAACGCTTGCCGCAGGAAAAGTCCAAGGCGCTGACCGTGGATGTCCCGCTCGATGATCGTTCCAGCCTTTACATCCTGGGCGGAGATTGGCTTCCGCTCTCGTGTGCGGCCATCACGATTGGGCTTGTTCCGCTGGCGTGGATTCGCCGACGACGCGCGTCTCCGTGATCGCCGGCCCACGAATCGTCGGCATTCGTCGTCTTCTCCAACTCTCCGTCCTTGCCCAGTTACTCTTCATGGGGTATGTTTGGGCGGATTGGCCCTCGGGCGATCCGTTTTCGGGCGCAGGGTAACGACTTGCCTCGACGCGGTTTGCTTACATATGATGAAGGGGGCCTTGGCGGCGATCGCCGATCGTGAGGCGATGTCTCGTGTTACTGCACCGTCCGGCGCCCGCCCGCATCACCGCCTCAACCTCGTGGATCTGGGTGAACTCCGGTCGTCTTACGCCGATAGGTAAGGTGGGACCATGACGTTCGTCGGCAAGATACTTGTAGTCGTCCTGATGGTCTTCGCGCTCATCTTCCTCGCCCTCTCGACGGTCGTGTTCTCGACCTCGGTCAACTGGAAGACGGAAGTCACCCGCTTGAACGCGGCGAAGACCAAGCTGCGAAGACCAGTTGAGCCGCGCCAAGGGTGAAGCGGACACCCAGGTCAAGAACGTGCAGGAAGCACGCGCCAAGATCGATGACAACGAGAAAGAGTTCCGCAAGCAGGTCAAGGCGATCACGGACGACAAGAACCGCTACTCCGACGAGGTGACCAAGCAGCGGCAGACGGTCGAGACGGCCCTCATCGACGCGAGATCTTCTCAGCAAGAGGCCGAAGCCCGCACCGCGGAGACCAAGCAGCTTCGCGACATCCTGAAGACCGTCCAGGAACAGGCCAACGAGTTCAAGCTCCAGAAGACCGACCTGGAACAGATGATCCTCGTCCTGAAGCGGGAGCTGGAAGTCGCAAAGACAAACAATTCCGACCTCCGCAACCGGGTCGCCGTGTTCCAGGGCGCGCTGGGAAAGGCTGGCCTTTCGACGGACTTCATGCACCTACACCGCGAGGGCCCAACCGCCCGACGTGGAGGGCCAGGTGACGAAGGTCGACCCGACGAAGACCGTGATCCAGATCAGCATCGGCGCAAACGATGGCCTCGTCCCGGGCCATGAGCTTGACGTGTATCACCTGAAGCCCCAGCCCGAGTACATCGGCAAGGTACGGATCATCGAGACCGACCCCAACCAGGCGTCGGCCAAGCTGATTGGCAAAACCATGTACGGCAAGAAGATTCAGGAGGGGGACAGTGTCACGACTAAAATCCGGCCCCGCAGCTAAGGCCGCCGCCAAGCCCACACGATCGACCCCGGCCCGCTCGACGCCGGCGGCCGGTAGGGGCGTGTTCGTCCAGGCTCCCAAGAGCGACATCTACGTGGTGCTCCTCGGGATCGCCCTGGGGGCCATCATGATCGGCTCTATCCTTCTGCTCATGGTCTGGAATCGCTACGGATTCTCGACCAAGGCCACCGGGATGATCCCCTTGATGGATTTCTTCCGCTAATCGGCCGATTTTCTTCTACTGTACACTTGTAACGAAATCCTCCGGTCCCTATAATACAACCGTTCACTCGAAGGCAGGGTGCAAGTCCTGGTTTTCGGGCGGGCGGTTGTGTGTTTTTTTGCACCGGGTGATCCTGTTTTGGCGAGGGCGGTAAGAACTCGATCCGTACCGATTATCGAAGGGATCGAGCCGATTGCCGCTCCTCAGGAGGGCGAGACTCATGACGCATTACCCCGACCTATTCACGGCCCTCGCTGCGCCCTTTGAGTGCAGGAAATCAAGATCCGCCCGGCCCAGGGGGGACGCCAGTTGCATTACATCACGGCGAGGACCGCGATGAATCGGCTGGACAGCGTCCTTGGGCCGGAAAACTGGTGGGACGAATACGTGCCCGGCCCGAACTCGGTCCTGTGCCGGCTCTCACTCCGCCTGCCCGACGGCTCGATCGTCACCAAGGCCGACGCCGGAGGCTACGCCGGCATGGCCGACCAGGGCGACGACGACAAGAGCGGTTTCTCCGACGCCTTCAAGAGGGCGTGCGCCAAGTTCGGCGTGGCGCGCTACCTGTATCGCGACGGGGTGCCAACCTTCGTGGCCGAGCGCGAGGTCGGTGCAATCGCCCCGCCCCCCCTGCCCGAGCCCCCTCCCGTCGAGCGAGCCCCGGCGGAGCCGGCGGCAACCCGTGAGCCGGCGGTCACCCGGAATGGCTCGGTCCCGCGATCGGGCAAGGCCCTGTTCGCGTGGACCAAGGATCAGGAGCAGAGGCACGAAGTCGGGCTCCTCAAGTACCTGAACGGATGGGCCAAGCTCCAGGAGTTTCCCGGCAGGATGATCGATTGGGACGCCGACCAAGTGGCCCGCGCCTACGAGGAGGCGACCCGAAAGATCCAGTCAATCCAGCCGGCCCGGAGCGAAGCCTACGAAGAGGCTTGGCGAACTGAAAGTCGCATAGGGGGTGTGCAACACGTCGGCTTTTTTTCAAAGGGGGCCGGCGTGTTGCACACGCTCTACATTGCTTGCGTCGGGCTTGGCCCTTACTTGAACGATTAGCCAGGCCAACAGCCAGGTACGATCCCGCGAGGAAAGCCGCGTTGTAAAACTGCTCGCCATTGCGAGGACTTGGGCAAATCAATAAGCAAGCGAACAGGACCGCGAAAACGACGTCGGCCGCTCGGCCCCGGCGGATGGCGAGATCCAGCGAGAAAGCAAAGGCCGGGAAGAGCAAGACCATGTCATAGTGCCGATGATACGTGAAAATCGCCGCCAGCAAGCAACCCAGGCTAAATAGACCTAACTCCGACTTCCTTCTTACGATCCATAGGATAATTGCCGAAAGGAAAAGCATCGCCAGGCTGACTTTTGATGCGTCCAGCGGGATCGAAGGGAAATATTGGCTGGCAACGCTCGGGACGTCGATCGTCCCCATGACGCTCTGGCCGCGAGCATTCCGCAACCACTCGCGGATTAGCTCGACTGGCGATTGACGGACCCAAAGGGCGGTTCCCAGGCTCAAGAGAAGCTGGATCATGATCGCGGTCGCGAGCGTGCCCCAGCGGTTCCAGAGCAACAGCAAGATCATGACCGGGCCGACCATGGTGGGTTTGATCAACGCCAGGCCCAGGAAGATTCCGCTCAGGACCTGCTTGGCCGGCCCTTCCCATGCCATCGCCAGGGTCATCAGCGCCAGCGGCATGAGGTGAAATTGCCCCAGAGCCATGCCGGCCCTGGTTGGCTTGCTGGCGATGGTGATCAGGCAAAAGGTAATCTGTAGCCAGATCGGCCATCGCCTGCCCCACTTCGCGAGGATCGAGCCGCAAAAAGCGGCCAGCGCGATTGCGTTGCCCGCGAGCCATGCCGTGCGTTGGAGGCCTCCTCGAATTGGTGCGATCAAAGCCAGGAAGACCGGCGGCGCCGACGGCGGGTAGGTCATGTCGGGATCTTGATACGGGTCGATCCGCCGGGCGAAGAGGTCGGCTTCTTCTACCCGGCGCTCCAGGTCGGCGCTATCGACCCATGCTTTCGTCACGCCCCATCTCAGGCTTGCCGCCGCCAGCACCGTCAGGAGGATCAAGAGCGGAACGCTTAGAATACGACGGCCCATCGATCACTCCCGAGGACCCGGGTGGCGAAAACCCTCCATCGACTCAGTTTCCGGCCGAACCCGCGGCGGCCGTGGCCGGCTTGGCGGGCGGGGTCGTCGGCGAGGTCTCGGCCGGCCTGGGCTTCGGGTCGCGCGGGAGCAGGTCCGGCAGCATTGCCACGTTGTAGGCCCAGGCGGCCAGGACTTTCGCGCCCTGCGTGACCTCGTCCGGGTAGACCTTATCGAAGGTATCGCTCTCGGTGTGGTGCGTCTTGCGATACTCGGCCGGGTCTTGCACGACGGCGAACGCCGGCACCCCATGCGGCAGGAACGAGAGGTGGTCGGTCCCTCCCATGTTCCTCAAGCTCAACTCGTCCACTTTCAGGGCCTTGTTGAACGGAGAGACGATCGAATCCATGGCCTCGCGCAGGTCGTAACGGCCTTGCAGGCCAATGCTTGTGACCCGTCCGGTTCCCATGTCGTGGACGAGCACGGCGGAGACCTTGCCCATGTCCGATTCGTGTGCCTTCACGTACTGCTTCGACCCGTGCAGGCCCTCTTCCTCGCCCGAGAACAGGATGAACCGGATCGTGCGACGAGGCTTCACGCCGCAGGCTTTCAAGGCTCGCGCGGCTTCCAGGACGGCCATGGTGCCGGTGCCGTTATCGGTGGCGCCGGTGCCGAGGTCCCAGCTATCGAGGTGCCCGCCGATGATCACGACTTCCTCGGGCTTCTCGGTCCCGCGAAGCTCGGCCACCGTGTTGTAGACCTCCACTTCCTTCTCGGTCGATTGATTCTTGATGTCAATTTCCAGCTCGACCGGGCCTCGCTTCAGCAGCCGCCAGATCAGGCCGTACGATTCGGTGGTCAGGAACGCCTCGGGGAGTGCCGAGATCGTGAAGTCGTTGGTGGCGCCGGTCATGTTGACCAGCCCGTGCTCCTTGTTCGAGTCCCGCAACGTCCCGGCGGCACCTTCGGCGACCAGGAATTCCTGCAAAGCCTTGCGGAAGGCCATGAAAGCGGCACGATCTCGCGGGCGGTCGCCGCCGATCCCGCGAGCATTTTCCGGCTCGGGCGTCTTGGGCGAAGGTTGAACCGAGACCGGCGCCGTGATGATCCAGGCTCCCTTGAGCTTCCCCTTGAACCCTTCCAGGTCGGCCGCCTTCTCCGCCTTGAGGTAGACCACGGGCCCGCGAACCGGGCCTTGCGTCGAGGGGGACCATCCGGCCGACTCCAGGAGGATGCGTTGCGTGGTCGGTGCGACGACCTTGCCGCAGGCGGTGCCGCGGGTCCAGCCCCGGGCGATCGTCCACGGTTCCAGGTGGGCGTTTTCCAGCCCATATTCCTTGAACTTATCGCGGGTCCACTCATTGGCCCGCTTCAGGTTGGGCGATCCGGTCAGGCGAGGGCCGATGATGTCGCAGAGATATTCGAGGTTGGTCATCAACTCGGACTTCTTGTCGATCTCGTCAAGGATGGCCATGGATACGCCCCTGGCCTCGGCGCTGGTGGGCGGCGATGGCGGCGGTCCGGGCTGCGCGAGGGCGACCGAGGCGGGAGCGAGCAGGAGTGCCAGCAGGGGTAGCGATCTTTTGGCGAACATCGGAGTCTCCGGGTGATTCGGTGGTGGCGATCGGGGAGAGGTCCGACGCAATCGAGAGTCTAACGTCGCAAGACCGTTTCGCGAAGGGGTTGGTCGATTCCTGGGATCGACCGGGAAGTGTCGGACATCGGTTCGCGTTGAGTACGGCCAAAGTGTCGCCCCCGTGTGGATGGTCTCCCCGACGACCCCAGGCCTTTGCCGGCGCGAGGCGAACCGGCAGTCGTGGGGGGCGGGGTGATCTGGGGCGTGGTAATTCGGTCGGATTTTCGCATGATTTCCTCGCGGGGCGTCGCGATAATAAGCCTTTGTTCCAGGCTCACAACCACACCATCGTTGCCGGGATTCGGACTTATGATGGATTCCAGGCGGGGCGGAAAAATGGCCGGTCGCGGCGCCGCGATCGGGTGCCCGGCGAGGAGGCGGATTTGGGCCGGAACATGGCCAACCCATTCGTTTTCACGTGGATTCTCATGATTTGCAACACCTTGTCAGCGAAGGGATTGGGTCAATGATCGACGATTTTAATCTTGTCGATAAGGTAATACGCTACAGAGTGCGACACTCGGGAAATGCCGGGGATTCGTGGGCGAACTCGGGCTTTTCGGGTGTCTTGTCCAGGGGCGCAGTCGGGGTGAGACGGTTTTTTGACCGTTTTTGACCGGTTTTCGGGGCGAAGTGTTGCGCAAATCACGCAAGCCGTTATGGAGTCGGGAGATGCGGTCTCTTGAAAACCTGGACGAAATCTGGACGTCCGGGCATGGATCGGGAGGGTTTTTGGCCTTTTGTCGCGCCGTGCGGCGCACCAAGTCGTTAGCGGGTAGATGGATAGTGCATTTCCTCGCCTGAATGGCCTCGCCTTGCGATGAGGGAATACAGACGCCGGATCGGGCCATTGCGGACTTCCTTGGTCTCGGATTGAGAGTATCCTGACAGGTTCGATGGCGGCGGCATCGGCTCGGGTATGATGGAAAGTTTGCTATTTCGCTGGCAGATTTCCGACTCGCCATGCAGATTATCGAATCCGATCCTGTCGGAACGCAATTCGCTGAGTTCACACGCATTTACAACGAGGCCGAAGGCGCCTAAGCTCGTGCAACGTTGCACGCGGCCCGAGGCAATTCCTCTGAAGTCATCGCTCGTCTCCGCGGCCAGATCCGAGTAGCCTTTTCTTGCAGCAGGAGGCGTGCCGTGGCCTTGTTCAAGATCGGTGAGGGGGAGGATCCGGGGGAGCGAATGGCGGAGATGTTCGGCCCTTCGCAGATCGACCATCTGATCCGCCAGGCGATCCAGTTCTGCTGGATTGGCCTGCCGAAAGAACGTCGTTCCGCCGATGAGGTCGAGGCCCAGGTCCGTCGCCTTGTCGAGCGGGCGTTGCGGGATTTTCGCGAAGACCGTCAGGCTTTTGGCAAGTCGTCCGACGTATAATCTCGCGATAGCCGGCCCCGGCCACGGGTCGCGCCCTTCTTCTTTTGATACTCAATGGTCCGTGGCCGGTTCCGCTGAGATTGTTGACGGGACGAGGCGCGAGGGGATGAAGATTGTTGTCCTGTCCAGCGAAGCGGTCCCCTTTGCCAAGACCGGCGGGCTTGCCGACGTGGCGGGCGCCCTGCCCCTTGCCCTGGCGGCGCTTGGCCATGAATCCACGCTGATCACGCCCCTCTATCGCGACAGCCACAAGAAGGGCCTGGAGCTGCGCGCCACCGGCCATTCGGTCCGCGTGCCGATCGCCGATCGCATGGTGACGGGCAACCTCGTCTCGGCATCGCTCCCCGGGTCGAAGGCGACCGCGATCCTCATCGATCATCCCGCGTATTTCGATCGTGCGAGCCTTTATGGTCTCGGCGGGGTGGATTTCACCGATAATGCCGAGCGATATGCGTTCTTCTCGAAGGCCGCGATCGAGGCGACGCGGGTCCTTGGCCTTGACCCCGACGTGATTCATTGCAACGACTGGCAGACGGGCCTGGTCCCGGCCCTCCTCCGCGAGTCCCATCGCGCCACGCCCGGGTTGTCGTCGGCCGGCACCCTGATGACGATCCACAACCTTGCGTATCAGGGGGTCTTCTGGGGTTTCGACCTCCCGCTCACCGGGCTGGACGGGCGCCTCTTCAACCATCATCAGTTGGAGTTCCACGGCAAGCTGAATTTCCTCAAGGCCGGGATCGTGTTCGCCGATCGCGTGTCGACGGTCAGCCCGTCCTACGCCCGCGAGATCCAGACGCCGCAATTCGGGTGCGGCCTGGACGGCCTGTTGCGGAGCCGCGCGAAGGATCTATGCGGGATCGTCAACGGGATCGACACGCACATCTGGAACCCCGCGAACGATGCCCTCCTGGCGTGCCGGTACGATGCCTCCACCCACGTGGAGGGCAAGGCGGGCTGCAAGGCGTTACTCCAGGCGCAGGCTGAACCTCCCCGAGCGTCCCGAGGTGCCGCTTTTGGCCGGCAGATTGGCCGCCTGGACCCGCAAAAAGGCTGGGATCTCCTCGCCGCCGTGGCCGATGACCTGCTGGCGCAAGACGTGCAGGTGGTGGTCCTGGGCACGGGCCAGCCGCAGTATCAGAAGCTGCTGGATACGCTCTCGAATCGCCACTCCGGCAAGCTCCGCGCCGTGCTGGAGTTCCTCCCGCCGCTTGCCCACCAGATCGAGGCTGTGCCGACCTGTTCCTCATGCCCAGCCTGTATGAGCCCTGCGGTTTGAACCAGCTCTATAGCCTCTCCTATGGGACCGTGCCGATCGTCCGCGCCACCGGGGGGCTTGCCGATACGGTGGTCGACGCCCTGCCGTCGACCCTGGAGAATCGGACCGCGACCGGCTTCGCGTTCCGGGAAGCCAGGCCCGAGCCGTTCTGGCAGGCGATCCTGCGGGCGCTCACGCTCTGGCCCGACCGGGATGCGTGGCGACGGCTCGTGGAAAACGGCATGAAGGGGGAATGGTCCTGGACTCGATCGCCCGATCCTACGTCCGACTCTACGAGGAAATCCGCGAACGAAAGGCGTCGGCATGATGCGCCGCGGGCGGCGAATGCCGGGTCTATAACCGAGTTTTCCGCGAGATATTTGAGTTTGAGGACCAATGAATCCCAGCGATGCCACGAACCGCGACCTCCTGGTCGCCCTGCTAGCGTTGCAGACCGGATTGATCGACTCGACGGCCCTGATCGCCGCGTTCCACGGCTGGACTCGCGACAGGTCCCGCCAGATCACCGACATCCTGACCGATCAGGGCGAGATCGACGCCGAGGACCGAGCGGCGCTCGAAGCGCTCGCCGCCAAGCATCTGAAGCGGCATGGAAATCTCGTCGAGGAGAGCCTGGCGGCGCTCACCGTCGACCGCTCGACTGCGCGACAGCCTGGCCGAGGTCGCCGATCCCGGGCTCCAGGCCACCTTGACCTGCATCGGCTCGAATGCGGCCCAATCGCCCAGAGATGTCGACGACCTCGTACCACCTTGCGGCCCCGGACGGCCAGCGGTTTCGCATCGTGCGACCGCACGCCCGGGGCGGCCTCGGCGAGGTCTTCGTGGCGATTGACGACGAATTGCACCGCGAGGTTGCCCTCAAGCAGATCCTCGACCAGCACGCCGACAATCCGGTGAGTCGCACCCGGTTCGTCATGGAGGCCGAGATTACGGGAGGGTTGGAACATCCGGGGATCGTCCCGGTCTACGGTCTGGGCAGCTACGGCAACGGCCGGCCGTACTACGCCATGCGATTCATCAAGGGAGACAGCCTCAAGGAAGTGATCGCGGCGTTTTATGGGGACGTGTCCGCTGGCCACGATCCCGGGCAGCGCTCTCTTGCCTTGCGTAAGTTGCTCAGGCGGCTGGTGGACGTGTGCAACGCGATCGACTACGCGCACAATCGGGGCGTCCTGCATCGCGACATCAAGCCGGGCAACGTGATCGTGGGGAGGTACGGCGAGACCCTGGTCGTCGATTGGGGACTGGCCAAGCTCATGGGACGGTCGGAGGCCGGTCGCGACCCCGAGGAGCGGGCCATCGTGCCCCAATCGGCGAGCGGGTCGGCCGAGACCCTGCCCGGATCGGCGATGGGCACCCCCGCGTACATGAGCCCCGAGCAAGCCGCCGGGGACCTCGACCGCCTGTGCCCGCAATCGGACGTCTATAGCCTGGGGGCGACGCTTTATTGCCTCCTCACCGGCAGGCCACCGTTCGAGGGAAAGGACCCCGGCGCCGTCTTGCGGTCGGTGCGAGAGGGGAAATTTCCCGCGCCGCGAGCCGTCGACCCGTCGATCGATCGCGCCCTGGAAGCGGTCTGCCTCAAGGCGATGGCGTTGCAGATCGAAGATCGGTACGCGACGCCCCGGGCCATGGCCGACGACATCGAGCGATGGGCCGCCGACGAGCCGGTATCGGCCTGGCAAGAACCCTTCGGACGCCGCGCGAGGCGATGGGTCCAGCGCCATCGGACGCCCATGGTCGCGGCCACGGTCGCGGTCGCCGTCGGGATGGCGGCGCTGGTGGCGGTGGCCATCCAGAGCGACATGGCCGCACGCCGACTCGGCGAGAAGAACCGGGACCTCACCCTGGCGAATATCGAGATCGATCGCTCGCGAATGCGCGCCGAGGAGGGCTACCGCCAGGCTCGCGAGGCCGTCGACACCTACTTCACGCGGGTCAGCGAGAGCCGCCTGCTGAACGTGCCGGGGCTCCAGCCGCTCCGCAAGGAGCTGCTCGACACGGCGCTCGGATATTATCGCGGGTTCCTCCGCGACCGCGGCAACGACCCGGAGCTCGTGCGACAGGTGGCGCAGGCGCAGGCCCGCGTCGGCCGGATCGTGGCCCAGATCGGCTCGACACTCCGAGGCGCTGGAAGACCTCGGCCGCGCCCGCGATTCGGTGATGGCCCTCCTCGGGAAGGCGCCCGACGACGCCGACCTGCTGGCCGTCCTGGCCGACGTCGAGAACTCGATGGGCGTGGTGTACGATGAAAGCCTGGAGACCGGCAAGGCCATCAGTGCCTACGCCCGCGCCGTGGCCATCCAGGAACGGCTGATGGCCAGACGGCCCCCCCCTAAATTCGCGAGCATGCGACTGTCAAATTACCTGAGGAATCTCGGCAGCCTGAAGATCCACGCCGGGAAACCCGACGAGGGCGTGGCCGAGATCCGTCGGGCGATCGCGCTTCTGGACGGGGTGAATCGCGACCAGCCGGGCGACCCGGAGAACCGCCGCGAGCTCGCCCGCTGCTACGCCCGGATCGTCCCGTCGCTCATCAACCGGGGGCAGAACGACGAGGCGCTAGCGATGAGCGTCCAGGCCCGGGAGATTTACGAGGAGCAGCACCGCCAGCAGCCGGAAAACTCCGAAATCGCGAGGGAACTCGCGATCGCACTCAATCAGGAAAGCTTCCTGCTGCGAGCGGCCGGGAGGACGGCCGAGGCGCTGACCGCATCGGAGGCCGCGCAAGCCCTGTACCGCGACCTCGTCGCGGAGAATCCGAGGGTGGTCGCTTACCGACTGGAACTGGCCTCCTCCTACAACATCGCGGGGGATCTCGCCCGACAGCTCGGCCGGTTCGAGGCCCTCGGCGAGTTCGGGGTCAAGGCTCGCGACATCCTGGAAGCCGTGGCCAGGGCCGACCCGCGCTCGACCGCACACGTCGAGCACCTCTCCAAGGCGTACAACAACCTCGGCCGCTTCCACGCCAGCCGCCGGGACCGGGCCCAGGCGCTCGCCGCCTTCCGTCACTCCGTCGGGCTCAAGAAGACGCTCCCCCAGGATGACCCGAACGGCCAGTACGACCTCGCCTGCAACCTGGCCCTGGCGATGTCGACGATGGCGGATTCGCCGGCCACCCGCGCCGAGCGCGAGGGCCTTGCCGCGGAGGCGATGGGATGCCTGCGGAACGCCGTCGCGGGAGGGCTCAGAAACATCGGACCTCTTCCGCTACGACGACGACCTCGACCCGCTCCGAGGTCGCCCGGATTTCCAGCTCTTGATGATGGACCTGGTCATGCCCGCCGACCCCTTCGCGCCGCGGGATTGATGGGGATTGCCATGGCTGGAGCGGCTTGCGGGCCGTAACATGGGATCGCTTTCCCTGACGACTTCTTCGACCGTCGAGGCCGCCCCATGTTCGGTGTCCGCCTGATCCTCGCGTTCCACAACCACCAGCCCGTGGGGAATTTCGACGGCGTGTTCGAGTCGGCGTATCGCGACAGCTACCTCCCGTTCCTCGACGTGATTGAGGGCTACAACGACATCTCGTTCGCGCTCCACACCTCCGGCCCGCTGATGGAATGGCTCGTCGAGCGGCACGGCCGATTACGTGGGGCGAGTGCGGCGGTTGGTCGAGGCCGGGCGCGTGGAGATCCTGGGCGGCGGGTTCACCGAGCCGATCTTCACGATGATCCCGCATCGCGACCGCGTGGGTCAAATCGCCTCGTATTCGCGATACCTGGAGAACCTGTTCGGGACCAGGGTGCGCGGGATCTGGATGCCCGAGCGTGTCTGGGAGCAGCACCTCGTCACGTCACTGAGCGAGGCGGGCGTGGAATATACCGTCCTCGACGACTTCCACTTCCAGGGGACGGGGCTCGAAGACTCCGACCTCCACGGCTACTACCTGACCGAGGACGACGGGAGGCTCGTCAAGGTGTTCCCCGGCTCGGAACGGCTCCGCTACCTCATGCCGTTCCGCGAGCCGCACGACTCCTACGAATTTCTCCGGCAGGTCGCCGACGAGAGGCCCGGATCGACGGTCGTCTTCGCCGACGACGGCGAGAAATTCGGGTCGTGGCCGCAAACCTTCGACCACGTGTACACGAACGGATGGCTGCGGCGGTTCTGCGACATGCTCGCGGCCAATCGCGAGTGGCTCCAGGCGACCACGTTCGCCAGGGTCGTCGACGCCACCGTGCCGCTCGGCAAGGTCTACCTCCCCGACTCATCCTACCGCGAGATGACCGAGTGGGTCCTGCCGCCCAAGCGGTTGGTCGCCTTCGAACATGCCGAGAAGTCGACCCGAGGCAACCCCGAGGCCGACCGGCTTCGCCCCTTCGCCCGCGCCGGGGGCTTCTGGCGGAACTTCAAGGCGAAATACGCCGAGAGCGACGAGATGTACAGCCGGATGCTGGGCATCTCGAACCGCCTGGCTTCGCTCTCGGCCGATGCCGACCCCGACTATCGCGAGATTGCCCGATCGGAACTCTACCGCGGCCAGTGCAACTGCCCCTACTGGCACGGCGCGTTCGGCGGCCTGTACCTGCCGCACCTCCGGAACGCGATTTTTCACCACCTCATCGCCGCCCATAACGCGCTCGATGACGCCGAGGGGAAATCCGGCCCTCGCGTGTCGCTGGAGGTCGCCGACTTCAACCTCGACGCCCGCCAGGAAGTGCGCCTGGAAAACGAACGGATCATCGCCTTCGTCCGGCCGGCGATGGGCGGACACATCTACGAGCTGGACGTGCGTCATGCCCTGATCAACGTGCTTGCCACGCTCGACCGCCGCCCCGAAGCGTACCACGGGACGATCGCCGAGGCCGCGGCTTCCGGCGGCTCGCAGCACCACGACGGGCCGGTCAGCATCCACGATCGGGTTGTGTTGAAGCAGGAAGGATTGGACCGGCTGCTCGTTTACGACCGCCATCCTCGCAAGGCCCTCGTCGACCATTTCTATCCGCTGGACCTGCATTTTCACGACCTCATCGCCTGTGCGCGACGTGGAGCGCGGTGATTTTGCGACGGGCACGTATCTGGCGAAGGTCGGCCGGGGCGACGATCAAGTGGCACTCGTGATGGAACGCCCCGGGCGGGCCGACGGCCACGCGATCCGCATCCGCAAGACGATCGCGATGGCGGCCGACAGCCCGACGCTGGAGGTCGAATATGTCCTGGACGACTTGCCCGCTGGACGTGCCCCTGCACTTCGCCGTGGAGATCGAACGTGGCCGGGATGGCGGGTCACGCCCAGGATCGCTATTACAGCGACGTGGACGGGACCCGATTCGGCACCCTCGACACCCGCCTCGACCTTCCTTCGGCCGACGGCCTGACCCTCACGGACGAATGGCTGGACCTCTCGGCGTCGTTGCGGTGGTCGGTCCCGTCGGGGTTGTGGTGCTATCCGATCGAGACCGTGAGCCAGAGCGAGGGCGGTTTCGAGGGCGTGTATCAAAGCTCGGCGATCGTCCCGCACTGGATCATCGCGGCCGACGCGTCCCGGCGATGGACCTTGAAGATCGCGTGGACGCTCGACCGCGCCCATCCGGAGGAACTGGCCGCCGAGCCGGGCGAATCGGTGGCGCAGACGATCGAGATGGACGCTTGAAACCACCGCCGATGGCGCAGCCCGAACCGGAAACGAACCGGCCCATGGATGCCGCCGCCATCGTGCGGCGCGCCCGGCGGCTGAGGTTTCGCGCCCGCCCCGAAGCGGTCTCCGCGCTCGCGGGGGCGTATCTCGGGGCGCGTCCCGGGACGGGTTTGACCTTCGCCGAGCTTCGGGCTTATGAGCCCGGCGACGACGTCCGGCACCTCGATTGGAACGTCACGGCGCGGCAGGGACGGCCCTATGTGAGGCGTTATATCGAGGAGCGGGCGCTCACGCTTCGCCTGATCCTGGACGTGTCGGCAAGCCTGCGCTTCGGACCCGATGGGAAGGCGAAGGCCGATTGCGCGGCCCAGACCGCGGCGTTGCTTGCCGCCGCCGCCATCCAGAACGGCGATCGCGCGGGGCTGATCCTGGTTAGCGACCGGGTCGAGGCCGAGATCGTGCCCGATGGCGGTGCGCGGCATCTCGCGAGGATCGTCCGCTCGCTGGTGACCACGCCGGCCGTCTCGCGAAAGACGGACCTCACGGCGGCGATCCAGCTCCTGCGAAGGTCGGTCCGGCGGGCGATGGTCGTCGTCCTGAGCGACTTCCTGCAGACCGGCCCGGCCCCGGCATGGCGGGCCGTGACCCGTCGCAATGATGTGCTGGCAATCCGGGTGGTGGAACCTCGCGAGGAGACCTTGCCGGACGTGGGCTTGATCGCGGTCGAGGATGCCGAGACCGGCGCCTCTCGCTGGGTCGATACCTCGTCGCGGCAGGTTCGAGAGGCCTATACGACGGCCGCCATCGCGCGTTGCGCGGCGTTCCGATCATGGTGTTTGGAGGCGGGCGTTTCGGGCCACGACCTTTCCACCAGCCACGATCCCATCAACCCCCTGCTCCGCATTTTTCGGGATGCGCGCAGCCGCCGGGGACGGCCGTGATGACGCAGGACACGCCGACCGCGCCGGTCCTCCCGCCAAGGCCCAATCCCGGCCCCGAGGAATGGCCGGCCTCCTCATGGCCGCCGACGGCCTGGGCCGCGATCTTCGTCGCCGCATTGGTCGGCCTGCTCGTCGTCTGGTGGGCCTGGAGGCGACGCCGATCGAAGAAGACCTCCCAGGATGTCGATGCCGGCGCGGGCCAGGATTTCGCGATCGTCGACCCGTGGATTCATCAGGCCGAGCGGATTCGAGCGGCCCTGAAGGATCGATTCGGGCCGTCGTGGTCGGCGAAGACCACCGAGGAGATCACGTCGGCGATCGCGGCGCTCCCGGGGTTCGATCTGGCCGCGATGGAGCCGCTCCTTCGCCTGCTTCGCGAGGCGGATCGCGTCAAATTCGCCGGGACTGCCGCCGGGCCGACGGCTCAAGGCGACGACGCGGCGGAGCTGGTCGAGCCGGTGCTCGCGGCCATCGCGGCGGCGGGGGCGAGTTCGACCAGCAACGCGAAATGATCCGAGCCGTTCGGTGGCAGGAGCTTTCGCCGGACCACGGCCAGGTCGTTCGAGAGGAACGCGTGGTCGATCGCGATCCGATAGGGAGACCACGAAGGCCAGCTCGCCTGGCGGCCGAATCCGAGCCGGCTGTCTCGCAGCCGCGTGGTCCGCAGGAAATCGGCGAAGTGCGGCGAGGCGTCGGTCGTGTTCATGTCGCCCACCACGATCCGAGAGCCGGAAACCTCGGCGATTTCCGCCGCCAGCCCGTCCAGCTCGGCAAAATCCGCGATGCCGGCCCAGGCGTCGCAGGGGGGACGAGGGATGCACGAGCCAGAGGTCGCGCTCCTGCCCGGCGAATCGGATCTTCGCATGAAGGAACGGGAATCCGTCCCCGGTCGCCTTGTCGGCCGGGTCGACCTGCACGGGCTTCTCGCGAAACCACAGCGCCAGCCCGCGAGGTCCGTCGGGGAATTCGTAGCGATAGGCATATTCCGGGGCGAGCGACGCCAACCCCTCCTGCCACTCGTCGGAAAATTCCAGGAAGCCCACCACGTCCGGCTGCTCTCTCGCGATCGCCTCGGCCATGTCCCGGAAGCGATCGTTATCGACCAGGACGTTGGCCGTGAGGATGCGCAGGACGGTCGGATGCGCGTCACGCGGGAGGATCGGATTGGCGCCGGAATAGGTCAGGAGCGGAGCCACCTGGACTCCCGCCAGGACGAGGAAAGCGACGGCGAATACGCGATGATGCCGGGCGAGGGAAACGGCCGCTGCGAGGCTTGCCAGCAGGGCGGGCTCCTGAAAGTGGGTCAGGAGATCGGCCCGCCAATCCCATCGCGCGGCGAGCTTGGCCAGCGGATGCAGGGTCGCGAGGACCGCCAGGCAAATCGGAAGCCTGGCGAGCAGACGAGACATTCGGGGTCCGAGCGTCCTCATAGATGCTCCCTGCCGGTTCCATCCCTGGGCGAAGTGCCCCGCGTGGCACCCCTACTCTACAGGATTCCCTGGAACCGGAAAAACCAGATATCCCGCGCGAAGGCTTGCGGCCATTCGCGCGGGACCTTGTTTTCTTCGCGACGGAGGGCCGGAAGCCGGACGATTCTCGTCAGGAACGCGGCGCCATGGCCGAGGCTCGCGTCGAGTCGCTGGCGGCTTTCTCGGCGGCGAGCGCGTCCACGGCTTCCTTGGCGGATTTGCATTTCGCGGCGAAGGACTGCACCGCGGGAAGTTTGGCGGCGACGACCTTATCGGCCGCTTCCCTGGCGAGCTTCGCGGCCTGCACGTCCTTCGTGCGGGCGGGGACGGCCGCGTTGGCGGTGTTGATGGCCTGGCGAAGCCCGGTCAACGGGGCTTCCGCCGCCACGCGATCGACCGTTGCCTTTCCGGCGACGTCGGCGGCGGTCCTGGCCGCCTGCATGGCCGAGGCGTGCTGCGACTTCAATTCTTCGTCGAGCTTACTTGCGGCGAGGAGGACGGCCGCGGTCTTTTCTGCAAGCGCGCGATCGGCGTCGGATTTCGTGGCGGTTGCGGCCTCGGAAGCGAGTCTGGACGCTTCGGCCAGGCTCTTCCGGCGCGCTCGTTCTCGACCTGGATGGCAACCAGGCGGTCGCGCCCCAGGTCGGCCGCGGCCTTCGCCTTGTGGGCCGATTGCTCGGCGACGACTTTCTCCGCGACCGTCGCCTCGGCGGTTTTCAGGGCATTCGTTGCGTTGACCACGCCCTGCTTCGCGGCGTTTTCCGCCTCCTGGGCCGCGTTGACCAATTTGGCCTTGGCGTCGGCATCGGCCTGGATCGCGGCAAGCTCCCTGGTGGCGGCGTCGGCCGCCGATTGGACCTGGGCGAGTTCCTGTTGTGCGGCGCTGAGTCGCGACGAGATCGACGGGGGATTCGCCGCGAGGTTGCCGAGCCGTTTCCCTTCCTTGGCCTCGAAAATCCGGACCTCGCCCGACCAGTCGGCCGCGACAATCGAGGCGTCGTCGTGCAGGAAAACCGCCCGCGTGGCCAGGTCGGGGAATCCCTCGAACTGGCGTTTCTGGCCGCCATTCTGATCCCACATCTTCGCGACCCGGTCGCGACCGGCCGTCACGAGCCTCCCATCCTTGGCGAATTTGACCGAGAGCGTGCCCCCGCCGTGGGCGCCGAAGGATTTGGCCTGCGTGCCGTTCTGCATCTCCCAGAGCCGCACGGTCGTGTCCTCGCTGGACGACGCGACGATGTTGGAATCGAGCCGCCACGACACGTCGGTGATCGCCAGTTGATGGCCGCGCAGGTCATAAGAACTCGCGGCCCGTGGGGGCTTCCCAGACGACCAACCCGCCGTTGCGGTCGCCCGATGCGAGCAGGACGCCGTCGGGGCTGAATTCGATGGCCGTGACCCATTCGGTGTGCTTCTTGGACTCGTAGACAAGCTCGCCGTCGGACGTCCCGTACACGCGAAGGACCTTGCTCGGGCCGCCCAGCGGCGACCAGCGAGCGGTCGGGGCTGATGTCGGCGGCGAGGACGGCGTCGTATTCCTTGCCGACCTCGAACAGCCGCTTGCCCGATCTTCACGTCCCACACCACCGCGCGGCCCGATTGCCCTCCTCGGCCGCCGGCCGCGAGCAACATCCCGCCGTCTCGGGTGAATTTCAGGACGTGGACCGTGCCCTCGGGGAACGGCAGGACGGCGGCGAGTCGCATGCTCTGGGTATTATAGAGCAGGACCTGCTTATGTCCCGAGATCGCCAGCAAGGGGGCCCACGGGCTGGCCGCCATCGCGGTCACCGCGTTGGCCTTCGAGGAGAGGACGACCGGCTCGGTCGACACGCCCTCGGGCATGGCCGGGGGGCCGACCGGCTTGCCCATCGTCGGCAGGCTCGAGCTTGAAGTCGAGCTTCGGCTTCGCGGCCACCGGCGCGCTTCCCGACATCTCCGGCGCGCCGGCTTCGATCCACTGCTTGATGACCAGGAGTTCGGCGTCGGGCATCTTGGGCGACTTGGGCGGCATCTTCGGCTCGCCCGCGTGCGTGACCAGCTCGTAAAGCCGGCTCCCCTCCGAATCTCCCGCCTCGACCACCTTGCCCGACGAGCCGCCCTTCATGGTGTCGCCGAAGGTCTCGAGGTTCAGCCCGCCCTTCTGCTTGTCGTTGTTGTGGCAGGAGTTGCAACGCGACTGCAGGATCGGCGCCACGTGGTCCTTGAAGTTGACCTTCGCGGGGGCTCCGTCGGGCCCGGCCCCGAGGGCGGCGGCTACAATGAAGAACATGCACATGGAAGAAATCCCTGTAGGGTGCAGGAAATGCACCGATTCCATTCGTCAATGATTGAACAAGAATTCCCGGCTATTCAGGAGCGCCCAGAAGATATCCAGGAGCGCCTGCTCCTGGTTCGCCTCGGCCGCCAGCAACGGCAAGAGCTTCTTCATCTCCTCGTCGGACGGCATGCGCGGCGAGGGTCCGCAAATACAGGTCGACGAGCCGTTCCTCGGGGAATTTCTTCGCCGTCATCAGCTTCTTGACGACCCCTCCCGAATCGATCTTCCCGTTGACCGTACGCCCGTTCATGAGGTGGAGCGCCTGCGAGAGCGTCGGCTCCATCTTCACCTCGCACGAGCAGACGGTCTCGCGGGTGGCGCGGCCGAAGGTGGTGAGGAAATAGTTGGACGAGTTGCCGTCGGCGATCTGCACGGCCCGTGCGCCGATCGGCAGGCCGCTGGAACTTGTCCTTCGTGTCGGTGGCCTGGCTGATCACGTCGAGCAGGTTTTCCGCCTTGATTCGCCGCAGATTGGCGTGGGCGAAGTTCTTCTCGTCGGACTCGTTGGACGGGTTGCGATGCGTGGAACGCTGGTACGTCCGCGAGTTGCAGATGTCGCGGACGAGCTTCTTGAGGTCGTACTTGGACGCGGTGAACCGCTTGCCCAGCTCTTCGAGAAGCTCGGGATTGGAGGCGGGATTGCTCACGCGGAAGTCGTCCACCGGCTCGACGATCCCCAGCCCGAAGAAGTGCGCCCAGACGCGGTTGGCGAACGAGGTGGCGAACCACGGGTTGTCCTTGGAGGCGAGCCACTCGGCCAGGACCACGCGGCGGTCCTTGCCCTTGGTGTCGGGCTCGATCCCGCCGAGGAACTTGGGCTTCATCACGCGGCCGCCGACGGGGTGGCGGACCTCGCCGCCGCCGGCGTTGAAGACGATGATCTCGCGATAATCCTCGGCCTGCTTGCGGCCGATCTGCGAGAAGAACGCCGAGAACCCGTAATAATCGTTCTGCGTCCAGCGGTCGAACGGGTGGTTGTGGCACTGGGCGCACTGGATGCGCATGCCCATGAAGACCTGCGCGACGTTCTCCGTGAACAGCATGTTCTCCTTCGTACCCTGGTAGAAATTGGTCGCCGGGCTCTTGAAGGTCCCGCCGGTGGCGCCGAGAAGCTCCTGGACCATCTCATCCATCGGCGTGTTCTTGGAGAGCTTCTCGACGAGCCAGTTGTAATAGAGGAACATCCCCTTATAGCTGACCTCGTTCGGCACGGTGCGGACCTGGAGCAGCTCGGCCCACTTGTTGACCCAGATCTCGACGAACTCCTTGCGGTCGAGCAGCTCGTCGATCAGCTTCGCCCGCTTGTCGGGGTCGCTGGACTGGACGAAGCGGCTGAATTCTTCGACGGTCGGCAGGAGGCCGACGATGTCGAGATACACGCGGCGGCAGAACACCTCGTCGGTGCAGAGGTCCGACGGGCTCGATCCGCAGCTTCTTGAGCTTGGCGGCGACCAGGGCGTCGACGTAGTTGGCCTCGGGCTCGGTGGGGTACTCGAACTTCAGCCCCTTCGGCAGGACGAGCACCTGCGAGCCGACGGTGTAGGTCTCGAACCGGGCCATCACGAACGCCTCGCCGCGCTGGCCGGCGGTGACGAGGCCGTCGGGCGTGATCGCGGCCGAGGTCTCGTTGTTCGTGAGGAAGACGGCGAGCGTGGTCACGTCGCGGTCGGTGCCGTCGGAGTACTTGGCCCGGACGGTCATCTGCTGGGTCGATCTTCTCGCCGTCGAGGACGGCCGTCTTCGGATAAAGCTCGACGCGCGACGACCTTGGGCAGCTTGGTCACGTCGTCGTTGGGGGCGCCGGCCTCGATCCAGGTGTGGAGGGTCTGATACAGCTCGCTGTTGTCTCGAACCGCTTGCCGCCGGTGTGCTGGACGGCGCCGATGGACTTCTCCAGGAGCGTGCTGTCGGCGGGGACGGCCAGGTTGATGCGGCGGCCGACCATCTCGCGGGTGAGGCGGTTGTAATCGCCTTCGGGGTCGAAGCCGAAGAGGGAGATCCGGAAGCCGTCCTTGCCCCGGGCCGCGCCGTGGCAGCTGCCGGTGTTGCAGCCGGCCCTCATGAAGACGGGCATCACGTCGAGCCGGAAGCTGAGGGCGGGTCTGGACGGTGGCCTGGGCGACCTTGACCGGGACCTTGACCGCCTGGCCCCCGAAGGCGACGTCGAGCGTCGTCTTGCCGTCGGCGGCGGGCCAGAAGGTGTTGCCCTTCGCGGCGGACGAGCGCTGGGGTTGGCGGGGGTGATCGTCGCCTGCGCGGTCACGTCGCGGGTGATCCCGTCGGCGTAGGTCGCCTGGACGACCAGCGACTGGCGGTCGCGGGCGTTGGTCAGGTTCACGTCGGGCGGGAAGACCTCGACCTTCGCGAGGCGCGCCTTCGGCCAGGGCCGGGCCCGAGGTCGACCCGAGGGCCAAGAGGAGGGCGAGCGAGGAATCGTCGTGGAGTCATCGCGACCTCGGATCGGGAGGAATCGGTCGATGTGCATGAATGAGACGTTCATGGCTTGTTCCCGGCTTGGCGGCCTTGGCCTTCTCCTGCTGCTCCAGCCGGAGCTTCTCGAGCCGGGACAGCCGCTTCTCGCGGCTGGCCCGGCCGGCGGGGGCGGCGGCGCGGGTGCGGCGACGGCGGGCTTGGGCGGCGGCCGGGGCGTTGGGCTTGGGCGGGAGCGGGCACGTCGACCCGGAGCGCGACCCGAGCCGAGGTTGTGGACGATCGGCTCGCCGTCCTGCGTGACGACCACCTGGCAGAACAGGTTCTGGTGGTTGCCGGCGGGCGTGGTCGGGTCGGTCTTGACGTGGAAGACGACCTCTTGGTGTCCTTGGTGATCGTCTTCGACGTCGGTCGACGCCTTGTTCGGCAGGCCGATGAGCGTGGATGGTCGCCTCGCCGGGGAAGTCGCGCCTGCTTCGCCACCTTGACGACGATGTCGGTCTCCTTGCCCTGCTCGACGGCCGCGTTCTGGAAGGCGAGGGTGACGAACTGCGCGGCGACCGTCAGCTTGGCCAGCTGCGACGACACCATGATCGGCCCGCTGGCCACGCCGGACGAGCCGTTGACGACGATCTTCCAGGTCTTGAGCTCGGCCCCGCCGTCGGCGTTCATCGGGATGACGGCCTCGTCCTGGCCCTCGGCGATCGCGACGCCCGCCCGACGAGCCGACGCCCGGCGGGTTCCACGGCAGGCCCGACGGCGATCGGCGGCCTTGAACCCCTCCTTGCGGTTCGCCCTGACCTTCAGGCCCATCGACCCGCCCCGGACGAGCGGGACCTTGGGCTCGACGATCTCGATCGAGTACGGGCACTCCTCGGTCACGGCCACGGCGAGCGTGTCGACCGTGCGGGTCCAGAAGGGATGGTTGTTCTGGCCGTTGACCATCTCGATCGACTGGGCGAATTCGGACGATCCGAGCTAGACCTTCGGGTCGGTCGGCTGAGCCGATCACGCGCCAGCGTCGCCGAGAGCGGGGCGTCGGGCTTGGCGGTGAACAGGACGGGGAAGGTCGACAGGTTGCCGGCCATCACATCGGCCTGGACCTCGACCGCCCGGCGGCAAGTCCGTCGAGCGCGACCTTCAGATTCGCCGCCGAAGTCGGCCCGGGTGGCGTTGATGAGGATCGCCTGGCGATTCCCCTTCGGCACCGCCACGTTGATCGGACGGCGTGCCGCCGAGGGATCGCCTCGGGCGTGGCGTCAGAGCGTCAGCTTGGGCGCGACCGGGCGTGACCTCGATCCGGTAGGCGTAGTCGGGGCCGCCCTTTTTGAGGTGGTCGTGGACGTGCAGGACGTATTCGGCGTCCTCGGGGGCCGTGAACCGGAGGTAGCTGTCGGGGCCGTTCTGCGTCGTCGTTGCCGGCGAGGTGCCGCCGCCCTTCTTGCAGATGTAGAGGACCGGGTCGAGCGGCGATCGGAGGCCCCGGGCGAACACGCGGACGTCGTAGGTCTGCCCCTTGTTCGCCTTGAAGATGAAGTAGTCGTTGTCGTCGGGCTTGCCGATCACGCCGTTGAGGGCCATGGGGGCTCGAACGGCGTGGCCTTCCCCTGGTCGTCGTTCGGCTCGGCCTCGATCACGTTGCCGAACGGCGAGAGCCGGAATGGTTGGGATAGGGGGCGATCCCCTTGTCGTCCTGCGCGAAAGGCCGAAGTCCGGGTCGTGCTTGGCGGGCAGCGGGACCTCGATCGTCCTCTCCCCCGCCACGTCGCCGATCCAGCGCACCTCGACCTTCTCGCCGAGCTTGCCGCCCGCCGGGCACGGTCGCCGTAGAAGCGGGGGAACTTGCCGACGTGGAGCCGATAGAGGCACGAGCCGTTGCCCGGCGTAGGCGCTCTCGCGGACCTGGATGATGTACTTGCCGTCGCGGGGGCGATGATCGAGGCGAAGCGCGTCCTGCCAGACCAGGGCCGCGTCGTCGCTGGAGGCGAGCTCGAACCGCTTGGCGTCCATGATCGCCACATAGGGGTCGAACAGGGTCTGATCCCGAGCCGGACGCCCTCGACCTCGGCCGAGATCCGCTCCCCCTTCTTCGCCTCGCAACTCGTAGATAATCCACGTCCTCGTTCTCGGCCACGCCGTTGACGGTCGTATTCGAGCGCGATCGGCTGGGGCTTGGCGAAGTCGTTGTTCGGCTCGACCTCGTTCGACCTCCTTATAGGGCCCCGACGCTGAACGTCCGCAGCTCGCTCAGGCCCGGTCGCCGTCCGAAGCCTCAGGTCGTGCAGGCCGAGCGTGCAATCGGCGGCGATCTTGATCTTCGCCTTCACGTGGTTGTCGGCCACCTCGTCAGCGACGACGGTCTCGATGCCCGGCTGATAGAAGAGGATCTCCTGGGCGTCGCCCAGGCGGGCGCCGGTCAAGTCGACCTCGATCTCCGTCCCCCGCTGGCCGCCGACGGGCCGGATGGCCCCCAGGTTGGGCGAGGCGGCCTGGGCGATCGAGGCCGGATCAGCAGGAAAGATCGCGGCAAGGGAGGGTCGCATGGGAGGGTTCCGGTGGGGCGAGGCGGGGACTTAACCGGCGGGTTCGAGGCGGGGGCGGTTGTGCGATTCAGGCGAGCCAGGTGCGGCCGTCGGCGTGGGTGATTTCGATCTCGGGGCGAGTCCTCGCCGGGGACGAGTCGGAATGTCACCGAAAGCGTTTCGCTCGACAAGATCCGGGGATTCGAAAGGTCCGAGACCCCACAAGCTCCAGAATGACCGTCGCAGCGATACAATTCGAGCTTCCACGGTCCCGATCGACGAGCAGGAGTTCCTTGACGCCGACCTTCGCGTAGAAGTCGAATTTCTTGCGCGAGCGGTCCCCCTTACTGCGGATCTCCACGGCAAAATCGGGGCCGCCGAACCAGTGCGTGTCGAGATCCTCGGCGGGGTTGCCGAGGAGAAAGACGGCGACGTCGGGGATCCGATAATTCTTCTTCCAATGCTCCGCATTGTCGCTGACATTGCAGCCGGGCAGGACCCGCTTGCCCTTGACGTCGCCGATGGCCTGCCGGAAGGCGTCGCGGAGATTGCCGACCAAGGCTTGATGTTCGTTATTTGCCTCCGGAGACATGACATAAACTCCGTCCCAGACCTCGTCATGGCGATCGCCCCCGCATGCACGACGACGACGCAGAAGCTCCCGGAGGTCGGACTTCGGCACGATGAGTTTGGGCATGGGTCAAGTCCAGGGGAATCAGGCGAGCCAGGTGCGGCCGTCGGCGTGGGTGATTTCGATCTCGGGGCGATCTTCGCCGGGTAGGAGTCGGAAATTCAGCGACAGCGCCTCGCTCGTCAAGATCTCGGGACGTTTCAGGTCGGAGATGCCGACGAGACCCCAACGGGCGGCGTCACAACGATACAATTCCAGCTCCCAGGGCCTGCGGGCGACGAGGAGAAGTTCCTTGACGTTGACCTTTGCGTAGAAATCGAATTTCTTTCGCGAGCGATCCCCTTTGCTTACGACCTCCACGACGAAATCCGGCCCGCCCAACCAGTGGGTTTCGCGTAGCTCGGCGGGATTTCCCGGCAGGAAAACCGCGACGTCGGGACATCGGAAATTCTTCCGTCCAATCTTCCGCGTTATCGCTGACGTTGCCACCGGGAAAGACCCGCCTGCCCTCGACGTCCCCCAGGCCTGCCGCGATGCGTCTCGCAGGTTGCCGACCAAGGCCTGATGCTCTGTGTCCGCCAGCGGCGACATCACGTAGACCCCGTCCCAGACCTCGTCATAAAGATCGCCGCCGCACTCTTGCCTATGACGCAGGATCGCGCGGAAATCCGCCCTCGGCATGGTGAATTTGGCATGCGGTCGAGTCCCTGGATCGGCATGCGGGCCGCAGCGGTCGCGGCCCGCCATCTCCCATCTTACGCCAGCAGCTCGGTCCGGACCTTGCCGCCGTCGACGATCTCGATCGGCCGGCCGCCGGGGGCCATCAGCTCCTTGTCGGCGACGATCCCGAGCTGGTGGTAGAGCGTGGTGGCCAGGTCCTCGGGGCCGATCGGGTCGCGCTCGGGCTCGGTGGCGGTGGAGTTCGAGGCGCCGTGGATGTAGCCCTTCTTGATCCCGCCGCCGGCGAGGACGACGCTGAAGACCTTCGGCCAGTGGTCGCGGCCGGCGTCCTTGTTGATCTTCGGCGTCCGGCCGAATTCGCTGGAGACCATCACGAGCGTCCGTTCGAGCAGGCCGCGCTGCTCGAGGTCGGTGATCAGCGTCGCGAACGCCTGGTCGAACTGGGGCATGGTTCGCCTCATGTTCGAGGTGATCCCGGCGTGGATGTCCCAGCCGCCGTACTGGAGCGAGACGAACCGGACGCCCGCCTCGACCAGGCGGCGGGCCATCAGCATCCGCTGGCCGGCGGCGTTCCGGCCGTACTCGTCGCGGATCGCGTCGGGCTCGGCGTCGATGTTGAACGCCTCGCGGGCCTTGGGCGAGCTGATCAGGCTGTAGGCCCGCTCGTAGAAGGTGTCCATCGCGGCCAGGCCGTCGGCCTTCTCCGTCTTGGCGAAGTGGTCGTTGACCGCCTCGAGGACGTGGCGTCGGGTGGCGAACCGCGAGTCGTCGATCCCCTTCGGGAGGTCCAGGTCCTGGACCTTGAATCCGCCTGTTGGCCGGGTCGCCGCCCAGGCTGAACGGGGAGAACGCCGAGCGAGAGGTAGCCCGTGCCGGCGTAACTGTTCGGCATGGTCGGCACGCAGACGTAGGGCGGCAGGTTGTTGCGGGGCCGAACTCGTGGGAGACGACGCTAGCCCATGCTCGGATACTGGAGCGCCGGGCTGGGCCGGTAGCCGGTGAACATGTTGTGCGTGCCGCGCTCGTGGGCGGCCTCGCCGTGGGTCATCGAGCGGATGACGGTGATCTTGTCGGCGATCTGGGCGGTCTTCGGCAGGGTCTCGCAGAAGAGTTCGCCGTCGATCTTGGTCTTCATCGTGCCCATGTCGCCGCGATATTCGACCGGGGCGAACGGCTTGGGGTCGAACGTCTCCTGGTGGGCGATCCCGCCGGGCAGGAAGATGTGGATGATCGAGTCGGCCTTGGCCGTGATGGGGGCGTAGTTCTTGAGGTCGGCGCGGGCCTTCAGCCGGAAGAAGTCGCCCAGGGTCAGGCCGAATCCGACGTGCCGACCGTCAAGAAGCCGCGACGGCTGAAAAGCGGTCGTCCGAAGAAATTCTCTGCCATCGATAGCGTTCCTTTCGGGAAGGATTTTTCTCGGGGCTCGAATGGGCCAAGCCCGGGCCGGAAGGCGAGTCGGTCACGAACGGAGGCGGGTTCGCACGGGCGGGACGGACGCAATCAGGGGCGGAAGCGGGGGAAGTCCCCGAAGATTCATCATCTCCGGAATATCCCTCATGGGCGTCGATCTTATGACGGCCAGGCGGCACACGCAATGGGTCAGCGGTCCGGCCGTCGAAAAGTTCACCCAAATGTTTAACAATGTCGCCATCAGCGTTGATACGGAATCCGAGTGCAATGGCGTTGGCGCATTTTGGTCATCGCCAAAGATTTCGCCCACCGGGTCGCTATATCCCAACACGGAACATTCAAGCGCAGGGCGCGGATCACCTCAACGCATGAAATGGATACACGGGTTTCTACGCAGTGAACGCCCCTGGACGTTTCGACGTCGATGGATTTTCGGCGCCGGATCGTGCGATCACGCGCCATTCCTCGTCCGCCCCGCATTTCCTGGAGGATTGTCGAAATTACAGCGGTTTACGACCTCGCCCCAGGGCCGCGAGAATTGCGTCCGTGTCGTAGACGCATCCGCCCCAGGTTCCGCCGCCTTCGGCTTGCAGGGCCGCCCACAGCCGGGTGTCGTCGGGCAATTCGGGGTCCGCGGCCAGGTCGGGATGAGGCGATCGTTCGGCGAGGAGCTTTGCCCCTCGACTCTCGCCGAACTCCTCGCCGCCCGCACCCACCAGGTCGACCGAGCCTTCCAGCCGCTTGCGATCGACGATGATACGAATGAGGTCGCCGTCGCGGACCCTGCCGATCGGCCCCCCCGCGAGCGCTTCGGGCCCGACGTGGCCGATGCAGGCACCCGTGGAGACCCCGGAGAAGCGGGCGTCGGTCAGCACGGCGACGTGCTTGCCGAAGCTGAGGTGCTTGAGCGCCGACGTGATCTGATAGATTTCCTCCATGCCCGCGCCCATCGGCCCTCGGCCGATCAGGACGAGGACGTCTCCCGAGCGGATCGGACGCTCCCCCTGGCCTTTGATGGCGGCGATCGCGTCGCGTCTCGCGGGTGAAGACCCTGGCCGGGCCGGTCTTGCGATAGATGCCGTCGGCATCGACCACGCTCGGGTCGATGGCCGTGCTCTTGATCACCGAGCCTTCGGGCGCGAGGTTGCCCACCGGGAACGTGACGGTGCTCGTGAGCCCCTGGGCCTCGGCCTGCGATCGGCTCATGATCACGGAATCGGGATCGACGCCGTCGAGTTCCTGAAGGATCGCTCGCACACGCTTGCGGCGTTCGGACGACGCCCACCAGTCGAGCGTCTTGCCCAGGGGCTCGCCCGTCACGGTCATCGCCGTTTCGTCGAGCAGGCCGGAATCTCGAAGGTGGAGCATGACTTCGGGCACGCCGCCGGCGAGGAACGCGCGGACCGTGGGATGAGGGGTGGGGCCGTTGGGCAGGACGCTCACGAGCCGGGGGACTCGCAGGTTGATCTCGTGCCAGTCGTCGCGGGACGGCCGCCTGAGCCCGGCCGCGAAGGCGATGGCCGGGATGTGCAGGAGCAGGTTCGTCGACCCTCCGAACGCGGCGTGGACGGCCATCGCGTTGCGGATCGACGCGTCGGTGAGGATGTCTCGCATCCGTAGGCCGAGGCGATCCAGGTTCATGGCCGCGAGCGCCGACCTGCGGGCCACATCCTTCCAGATCGGCTGACCCGAGGGCGCGAGGGCCGCGTGCGGGACGGTCAGGCCCAGGGCCTCGGCCACGACCTGCGCCGTGGCGGCCGTCCCGAGGAACTGGCAGCCGCCGCCGGGCGTCCCGCAGGCCTTGCAGCCCAGCTCGGCGGCCTCTTCCAGCGTGATTTCGCCGTGGGAGTAGCGGGCGCCGATCGATTGGATCTTGCCCGCGTCCTCGCCGCGAGACGGCGGGAGCGTCACGCCTCCCGGGACGACCACGCCGGGCAGGTCGGGGCAGCCGGCCAGCGCGAGCATCATGGCGGGCAGCCCCTTGTCGCACGTGGCCACGCCGATCACGCCCTTGCGGCGGGGCAACGAGCGGATCAATCGGCGGAAGACGATGGCCGCGTCGTTGCGATAGGGCAGGCTGTCCATCATCCCCGCCGTGCCCTGGGTGCGGCCGTCGCAGGGGTCGGAGACAGTCGCCGGCGAACGGGACCATCCCGGCCGATCGCAGGGTCTCGGCGGCCTCGCGGACGAGCAGGCCGACCTCCCAGTGTCCGGTGTGATAGCCGAGGGCGATGGGCGAGCCGTCGGCGTCGCGCAGGCCGCCCTGTGTGCTCAGGACGAGGTACGGGTCCTTGTCCACGCTCGCGGGATTCCAGCCCATCCCCGCGTTTTGCGTGAGCCCGAACAGGTCGCCCGACGGCCACTCTCGCAGCATGGCATCGGTCAGCGGCAGGGCGCCGGTCGGGCCGGGCGCGTGGGTCTGGATGTCGAAGATGGCGGGATTGGTGCCCTCGACGAGCTCGGCGAAGGTGCTTGCGTTGGATTTCACGGATTGGCTCATGAGAAAACGGCCCCGTTCAGACCCTGCCGAAGCAGACGAGCCCGATGTCGTCGCTCTGGTCGCATCCGGCGGAATGCATGCGGACGGCCTTGACGATCGCCTCGCCCACCGCCTCGGGCCCGTTCCCGGCGGCGAGGACGGTCTCGCTCAGGCGGTCGAAGCGGAAGATGTGCTCGTGCGAATCCATGGCCTCGCTCACGCCGTCGGTGTACAGGATCACGACGTCCCCGGGCGCCAGGGTGGTGGTTTCGACGCGGTAGACGGTGTTTTCCTCGACGGCCAGCGGCGGGCCGGCCACCGAGACGCCGATCTCCTCGGCAGTCCCGTCGGCCCTGCGGATCAGCGGGTCCATGTGCCCGGCGTTGACCACGGTGAGCGTGTGACGGGTCGTGTCCAGCAGGACCAGGACGAACGTGATGAATCGCTCGGGGAAGCGGGCGTCGAGGAGCTGGCGGTTGAGCTTCTGCACGGCATTCGCGGGGTCGGGCTCGGTCAGGAGGGTCATGCGGACCTCGCTCGACAGCTTGGCCATGAGGAGCGCGGCGGGCATGCCCTTTCCGGAGACGTCCCCCAGCGTGATCGCCCATACCTTCTCGCCGTCCGTCCGAGCCGGGAGCGGGAGATAGTCGAAGTAATCGCCGCCGACGGACTGCGCGGGCTCGTAGGCGTCCCAGAATTCATAGCCCGGTTCGTCGGGCCGATTTTCCGGCAGGAGGGCGATCTGGACCTCGTGGGCGTGCTGCAACCCGGCTTCCATGACCGACAACCTCAGGAGCTCGCCGTGCAGCCGGGAATTCTCCAGCGCCAGGCCGATCGGGCCGGCCACCGCCACGAGCAGGTCGAGGTCGTCCTGCACGAACTTGCTCTTCTGGTTCCTCGTGTCGATCTGGATCATTCCGACCGGCTCGCGCTCTTGATTGAGCAGGGGGACGCACATCATCGTGCGGATCTCGGCGTCGTGCAGGCTCTTGCTCGAATGGAACCGGGAGTCGTCGGGCACATTGGTGCTGAGGATGGCGCGGCCCTCGTCCATCACATGCGTGAAGACCGTCTGGCTGAGCGTGAGACGGCTCTTTTCCTCGTCGCGATAGAGGATCGCGTGCGGGACGAGGCTGCCGAGTTCCCCTTCCTTGAGCAGGACGAACCCGCGTTCGGCCTGGGGGAAGATGGTGAAGAGGCTGGCGAGCGTCTTCTCCAGGATCTCGCGGAGGCTGAGCGTCTTGCCGATCGCGGCGCTGATCTCCAGGATCGCCGGCAGCTTGTCCTCGGCCTTGGCGGTCCCCTTCGCGTGCAAGGAACTTTTCACCTCGATCTGGCCGAGGATCGTCGACGACCCTTCGTCGTCGTCCTGCATGGTCACGACGGGGTTGTGGAAGACGAACGAGAATTCGCAGATCGTGATCTGGTCGCCGTCGCGAAGTTGCGTGGGGGTCTCGGCGCGGAGGTTCACGCCGTTGACCTGCGTGCGGTTGCGGCTCTTGAGGTCGACGAGCACGAACCCGTTGGCCTGCTTGCGGATCTCGGCGTGACGCTTCGAGACCGTGTCGACGGGCAGGACGATCTCGTTGTCCTTGGATCGGCCCAGGATCGTCCTCTCGCGGTTCAGGTCGAAGGCGCGACCCGGCGCGTCCCCGGCGACCATCCGCAAGATTGGAGTGGGTGAACGATCGCCGGGCATGGGGACTCGATCTCCTCGGAGGACGGTCCGCGTTCGCGACCCTCGCGGTAGCCAGAACGGCGCCGTCCCACTCCTATTGTTGCGCCTCGCGGGCGTGGACCGGAAGCAGAATTTCCATTCGCGTCTCGTAATCTTACTTAAGCCGGTCAACTCACGTCCCAACTCGGGCGGCCGGTGGCCGTCGCGAAATTTCGGGGCAACGCGCGGGCAGAGTTTGATCTTGGATCCGAGGGCCGTCTTCAACGCATCAACAAGGTAACGACTTGAACTGGATGCGAAGTTTCCCGCGAAAATCCGATTTTGCGCTCGGTTTCCCGGGGGTTTTCTCGTAAATTAGAGAAGCTCGCTGCAGTTTCTCCCGAAACCGAACAGGTCGATGACGACATAGTGGGCCTCCCCGGCCCTGCGGGGGTCGCAATGTCTCGCAAATGGTCCATCCGCGTCGGCCTCGTCGTGTTCGCCGCGCTCGCCGCGGGCATGGGACAATGGGCCGCGATCCACATGGGCAAGCAGCCCGACGGGTCGTTCCTCGTCTCGTCCGGCCAGCGCATTGAGGGCAACTCGATCGCGTTCGACGGCCGCCCGATCGACCTTGCGTTGCATCCGTCGGGCAAGTTCTTCGCGGTCTTGAACAAGAACGCCGTGTTCATGGCGTCCCCCAAGGGGGTGATCGACGGCAGCCGGATGACATTGGAAGCCAGCGCCGGATTTCGCGGGCTGGTCTGGACGCCCGACGGCACGCGACTGTTCGCCTCGACCGATCAGGGATTCATCCGCGAGCTCCAGTTGAAGGAGGGCCGATTCCGCCCGCGTCCCAGGTTCGAGATCGCGGCGAAGACCACGGACTCGCTCAATCCCGTGCCGGGCGGGATGGCGATCACGCGAGACGGATCGCGGCTGTTCGTGGCCGCCGCGAACCTGAATCGGGTCATCGAGTTCGAGATTGCGACCCGCAAGAAGATCCGCGAATACCCCGTCCAGAATCTTCCGTTCGAGCCCCGGCTCTCGGAGGACGAGAAGACGCTGATCGTGAGCAACTGGGGAGGTCGCCTGCCCGAGCCGGGCGATCGCACGGCCAAGAGTCAGGAGCTCGATATCGTGGTCGATGAGCGCGGGGCGCCCGCGTCGGGCACCGTCAGCCTGGTCGACGTGACCACGGGCGAAACTCGCCACGTCAATGTCGGGATCCATCCCACGGCGATCGTCGTTCAAGGTAACAAGGCCTATGTGGCCAACGCGATGAGCGACACCGTCTCCGAAATTGACCTGAAATCCGCCGCCGTTTCCCGGACGTTCGAACTGCGGTGGGGGCCGCTGCGTGTGCTGGGCGGGATGCCCAATGCGCTGGCGATCCGCGGGGATCGCCTGTACGTGGCCGACGGCGGGGACAACGCGATCGCCGAGATCGACCTGGGCGACGGCCGCGTGAAGGGGTTCCGCCACGCCGGCTACTTCCCCACCGCCATCTCGCTCTCCGAAGACGGGAAGACCGCGTATGTGCTGAACACGAAGGGCAACGGTTCGGTGGCCCAGACCTTGCAGGGCTATCCGGGCAACGCCCACGATTTCCAGGGGACCGTGACGCTCGTCGACCTGACCAAAGACCTGGTCCACGAGACCAACCTCGTGGCCCGAAATAATCGCTGGATGGCCAACCCCGGCAAGCCGCCCTTGAAGGTGTACAACGGGGCGATCAAGCACGTCCTTTACATCATCAAGGAGAATCGCACCTACGACGAGGTGTTCGGCGACATGTCCGAGGGCAACGGCGATCCCTCGCTGTGCAGCCTGGGCGAGAACGTGATGCCCAACCACCGCAAGCTCGCCCGCGACTTCACGCTCTTCGACAACGGCTACGTGAGCGGGACCAACAGCGCCGACGGCCACGCCTGGTCCACCCAGTGCCTCGCGAACGATTACCTGGAACACTTCTACGTGGGGTACTCGCGAACCTACGCCTACGACGGCGATTGCGCCATGTCGGTGTCCAACGGCGGGGCGATCTGGGACGCGGCCTTGAAGAAGGGCAAGACCGTGCGCGTGTGGGGCGAGCAGTGCGACGACAAGCTGGCCCGCATCCAGCCCATGCCCATGGATTGGTTCGAGGTCTGGGAAGATCGCAAGAAAGGGACCGGGCGGTTCCAGTTCTCGGCCGACACGCGGGTCAACGGGCTCAAGCCGTACATCAATCACGAGGTCCAGTGCTGGCCGCTGATCATGTCCGACCAGCATCGCGCCGACGTGTTCCTCCGCGAGTACGAGCAGTTCAGCGCCGAGGACAAGGTCCCCGACCTGATGATCATGAGCCTGCCTTGCGACCACGGCGAGGGGGTGAATCCGAAGTATCCCACCCCTCGGGCGATGATGGCCGACAACGACCTGGCACTGGGCCGGATCGTGGAGGCGGTTTCCAAGAGCCCCCAGTGGAAGAACACCTGCATCTTCGTCGTCGAGGACGACGCCCAATCGGGGCCCGACCACGTGGATGGCCATCGCACGGTCTTCATGGCGATCAGCCCGTACAACAAGCGCGGCGGCGTGGATTCCACGTTCTACACGCAGCCGAACATGCTGCGATCGATCGAGATGATCCTGGGGCTGGAACCCATGTGCAAGTTCGACTCGGTGGCCGACCCGATGATCGACTGCTTCCACGACCAGATCAACCTGACCCCCTACGAGGCCGTGCCCAACAATATCCCGCTGGACGAGCGCAACCCCACCGGCGACAAGATGACGGCCACCGATCGCTTCTGGCTCCAGAAGACGCTGGAATTGGACTGGAGCCACATGGACGTGCCCGACCCGTACTGGCTCAACCGGATCAACTGGTACAGCCTGTATCGGGGCACACGCCCCTATCCCGAGCGCGAAGGCGAGCGCCCGGGCGGGGCGGACGACGACGATTGATCCCCCCGGGTCAAATCAGCTCGCGAAGGGCCTGACCCTTGTCCACCAGTCGGATCGGCTGGCCGTCAGGGGTCTCGAACTGGCCGTTCGGATCGATCCCGAGTGACGTGTAAATCGTGGCGGCGAGGTCGGGGGGCGTGACGGGGCGTTCGGCCGGCGAATCCCCCTTCGCGTCGGTCTTGCCGATGACCAGTCCGCCGGGGGTGCCCGCGCCCGCCACGATCACGCTATTGGCCCTCCCGTGGTGATCGCGTCCCGCCGCCGGGTTGATCTTGGGCGTTCGGCCGAACTCGCCCATCATCACGACGAGCGTGGTATCGAGCAAGCCGCGCTCGGCGAGGTCGGCAAGGAGCGTCGATAGCCCCTGATCGATGGGCGGGGCGAGCGTGTTCTTGATCATGGGGAAGTTTTGCTGGTGCGTATCCCACCCCAGCATGCCGTTGCCGCGATTGTTGATCGTGATGAACGGGACGCCCCGCTCCACCAACCGGCGAGCGAGCAAGCACGCCTGGCCCACGGCGTTACGGCCATAGCGGTCGCGGATCTCGGCCGATTCGCCGTCGATCTTGAATGCGGCCTGCGCGTCGCCGGAGGTCAGGAGGTCGTAAGCCTGATCGGCAAACTTGTCGCGACTGGCGGTGAGCGGGGTCTCGGAAAGGTCGTGCGCGAAGCCGTCGAGCGTCTTCACCATCGAGCGTCGCCGTCGCAATCGCTCCATGGTCAGGCGGTCGGGCGGAGTGAGGTCGCGGACGCGAAATCCCGCCTGATTCGGGTCGCCGCCCACGGCAAACGGGTCGTAGGCCGGCGTGAGGTAGCCGCTGGCCCCGAAATTGGGGGCGTCGGGCACGGCCACATACGGAGGGAGCACGTTGGCCGGGCCGTTCATCGCGAGCCTCGCCACGGCGCTCCCGTAGCTGGGATAGACCAGCGCCGGGCTTGGCCGGTAGCCGGTCAAGAGATGGTGGGCGGTGCGCCGTGATCGGCCTCGGGCGACGTCATGCTACGGATCAGCGTGACCTGATGCATGATCCTGGCCAGTTTGGGCAGGACTTCGCTGATTTTCAGCCCGGGCACGGAGGTATCGATCGGCTTGAAGTCGCCCTTCACGTCGGCCGGCGCGTCGGGCTTGGGGTCGAACGTGTCGATGTGCGATGGGCCGCCGTCCTGCCAGATCAGGATGCAGCTCTGGGCCCTTGGCACGATCTTCCGGCGCATGGACGGGTCGTTCGCCATCGCCCGCGAACGGAACAGGTCGGCCAGGCCGAGTCCGAAGGCGCTCGAGTGTGCCCACGCGGAGCAGCTCGCGGCGATTCGGGCCGGGGCAGTTGGCGAACGGTCGCATGGGACGGACCTCCCCAGGGCTGGGATCGAAAGATCAGTGATTGAACGCGAATTCCCGCGAGTTGAGCAACGCCCAGAACAAATCCTCGGCCGCCTCGGCCATCGAAGTCGCCCCCTTCAGCTCGGCCGTCCAGTGCGACAGCTCTTCCTCGGTCGGCGGCCGGCACAGCGTCTTGTAATAGAGCAAGGGGACGAGGTCCTCGGGCGGGATATTCTCCTTCATCAACGCCGAGAGGTAGCCGTTCAGGCTGGAAACCCGATCGTCCACCTCGGACCCGCCGATGAGCAGCAGCGATTGCCTCAGGCTTAACGCGGGCGTGGCCACGGGCGAGCAGCCGACCGTGCGCGGGCATCGGCCGAAGGTGTCGAGCAACGTGCTGGCGACCGAAGGCTCGCTCACCTCGATCGCCCTCCGCTCGACCCGCTGGGGGCCGAATCGCAGCTGTGTTCCCGTGACTTGCGAGAGCGCATCGGCCATCTGGTGGGCCGTCAGCGGCCGGGGCAGGTGATGCGAGAACAGGCGCGTGTCGTGCTCGTTGCCGGGGATGGTGGCGGAGGAAAGGCTGTAGGCCTCGGAGGTGGCGACCGTGCGAATCAGGTCGCGGAGGTCGTATTTGTGGTCGACGAAATTCTTTGCCAGAGCGTCCAGAAGCTCGGGATGGACGGGCGGATTGGATCGGCTGAGGTCGTCGGCCGGCTCGGCCAACCCCTTCCCGAAGAACTGCGCCCACGTCCAGTTGGCCATGGCGCGGGCGAAGAACGGATTGTCCGGCCGCGTCATCCAGTCGGCGAGGGCCTTGCGCGGGTCGTCCTTCCCTTCGATTTTCACGAGCGAATGATCGAGCAACCGCATCTCGGCGGGCTTCTTCGTGCGGAGATGCTCCAGCGTGCCTTTCGGGTCGATGGTGACCTTGGCCCGCATGTTCATGGCGCCGGGCGCCATTGCGCCGCCGCGGTTGACCTTCGCGAAGATGGCCGCCAGTCCGAAGTAATCGTCCTGCGTCCAGACGTCGAAGGGGTGGTCGTGACACTGGGCGCATCGCAGGCGAAGGCCCAGGAAGCGCTGGGCGGTCTGCTCGGCGGCGACCTTGGGATCGATGCCGTCGATCGCATAGTTGACCGGGCCGCCTCCCCTGATCGTCGGGTCGCCCAGCGCGGTGAGCAGCTCGCGGACCATCGCATCCCAGGGCGTATTCTTCTGGAGCTGCTGCTTCAGCCAGTCTTCGTACCAGCCCGCGCCGTTGCCGAAGCGGGCCTGGCTGATCTGGAGCAGGTCGCCCAGCTTGATCTGCCAGAATTGCACGAACTCGCGGCTATTCAACAGCTCGTCGACGGCCTTCAGCCGCTTCTCCGGATTGGTGTCCTTGAGGAATTCCTTGACCGTCGCGGAGTCGGGCTGCTCGCCGGTCAGGTCGAGCGTCACGCGGCGGAGGAAAGCGGCGTCGGTCGCTCGCGGGCTGGGCGGGACCTTCAAGGATTCCAACCGCTTGAATAGCTCGCGATCGACCGGATTCTTGCGGGGCAAGGCGGCGAAATCAAACTTGAGGTCGGGATTGATGATCGTCGCGAGCCTCGTGGAGACCACATGCGACTGGAACCGCACGACCAGGTCGGCCTCGGCGCGACGGAGCAGCCTTGCCTTGCCTTCGCCCGAGACCTCCGCCGCCGAATCGTCGTTGACCTTGAAACTTGCCAGCCGCGTCACGTCGCGAACATGGCCATCGGCGAACGTGGCCGTCACGCGAAGCTGGCGGGGCCCCGGCTCATCCAACCGCGAATCGGCCGGGTCGACCGCGATGCGAACGACGGCGCCGTGCCCCTTGCCGGTCTTCTCGGCGGCCCCGGCGGCGATCCAATCGCGCAGGAGCCGATATTCTTCCGAGCCGGGCGCGATCCTTTGACCCCCTCCATGCGGCGATTGGCCCGTCGCCTTGCAAAGCAGGAGGCTATCCTCGGGCCGGAAGGCCAGCACGCGTCGCCCGCCGGCATCTCGCGAGAGCGCGCGAAAATCCCCCTCGGGATCATATCCGAAGAGCGACAGATGAAGCCCGTTCTGCCCATCGGCCTTGCCGTGGCACCCGCCCGTGTTGCATCCGGCACGCGTCAGGACGGGCACGATATCCGCCGCGAAATCCCCCTCGCGAGGGCTATCCGCCACGACAATCTGCGCACTCACCGACTCGTCGTTGCGAGTCGCCTTGACCGTGGCCGTCCCCGGTTTCAAGGCCCGAAAGTACCCGCCCTTGCCGATCGCGACAACGTCCGGAGGGTCGACCACCCACGAGACTTCCTCGGTCCGGTCGCGGATTCCGCCTCGCGTCCCGTCCTCCTCAACAATCAACTGGACGCCGGGATCTCCCGGCGCGAGCAGGGTCCTGGCGGGGCTCAGTCGAAGCGTCGAAGGAGCCTTTGTCGGCGGGGCCGACTGGACCACGGGCTTCGCGGGCGGGATTACTCTTGCAGGAGTGGCGACGGGCGTGGATTGAGACCGGCCGCAACCTGCTGCCGCCAGTAGGAGAACGAGGAGGGAGCATCGCGCGGGGGAATTGGCCATGATCTTGGTCCCTCGATCCGCGATCGCCGCGAATTCGCTGACTGCCGGCCGGGTCGCGCTTTAATCCTAAGATACTAAGAGACCGGACGCAAGACATTGTCCCGCACAAGGCGCAGGATTCTCGGATTGGTATCCGCTTGAACGCCCCTCGCATCCGGGTTATTATTTCTGGAGAGACTGAAAAGACAATCTTTGCGGGAACGACCCTTGGAACTGACGCCTGCGGCCCAGAAATTCGTGCTGCACTGGGGCGAGATGGGGCAAGCCTGGGGCATCAATCGCACCATGGCCCAGGTGCATGCCCTCCTGTTCGTCGCGCCCGAATCGCTCGACGCCGAGGAGATCAGCCATCTGCTGGACGTGAGCCGGTCCAACGTCTCGACCAGTTTGCGGGAGTTGATCACCTGGGGCGTAGTCCGTCGCGTCCACATCATCGGCGACCGTCGCGACCGTTTCGAGGCGCTGAAGGACGTGATGGAGACGTTCCGCGTGATCATGGCCGAGCGGAAGCGTCGCGAGATGGACCCGACGATCGCGCTCCTGGAGCATTGCGTGAACGAGGCCAAGGGGGGCGGCGAGGCCGAGACTTATACTCGCGAGCAACTGGAGAAGATGCTGGAATTCGTGAGGATGGTCACGGTCTGGTACAGCCAGATCGATCGACTCTCGACGCCCGCGCTCCAGAGCCTGTTCCACGGCGGGGCCAGGCTCGCCAAGCTCTTCAGCTCGGCGAACCCGGGCGAGCCGGCCGTCTCGTCGTCGGCGAAATAAGGGCGGCCGAAGTCGACTTCAGAACGGCGAGCCGCCGGCTTTCGGCGCGCTGCCCTTCTTGTTCGCCTTCGAGTCGTCCTTCTTCGCGGGAGGGGGCGTTGAACCCGAATCGCTGGCGACCGATGACGACTTGCTCGCGCCGCCGGTGATCTTGAACGAGTCCAGGAACTCGCGGGCCGACGTGCCGCGGAGGTCGTTCTTGGTCCCGCTGAACGAGACGCTGTAGATGCGCGACTTGACCACGAAGATGCGCGTGAGCATCCCCATGGCGATCCCGCCTTCCTTGGACGGCAACTCGAACTCGATTTCCTGGCCCTTGCGATTGTCCATCGTCATGGGGGCCTCGCGGGCGAGCTTGATCCCGGAAATGCTGGAGAGCAACCGCTCGCGCTCGGCCTCGATCCCCTTGGAAGCCTCGTCGTCGTTCAGGGGGCTGGGATAGTCCCAGTATTCGACGGTGAAGGTGCCGCGAGTGGGGTCGACGTAGCGGTTCACGCGGATGTCGGAGACGCCGTCGGCGGTCTTCTGCGTGGTCTGATTGGGAGGGCCCGGCATGGTCACCTTGTAGCCCGAGCCGACCGGCGCGCTTTCGGTCCGGCTGGCCGTCGACCCGCCGCCGATCTTGGGGGCCGTGGGCAGGGCCTTCACGTTGTTCTTCCCCCCGCTGAGCATGGCCTGCAATTCCTTGAAGGCACGCTCGTAGGCCTCGATTTCCTGGTCGGCGAGGTGCTGCTCGATGAGCGTCTCGGTCTCGCCGACGATGAACTGCGCCTGCGCGGTGTTGATCTGCTTGCCGCAGCTTTGCTTCGTCGGCCGCCTTCTGGCCATTGACGAGGAAGTCGCGGAACTGCTGGAGCCGCTTCTCGAAGCTGTCCTTCTGGGGGAGCGAGCGGAACTCGTCGATGAGGGCCTTGATCTCGTCGGGGTCGGGCTCGCCGGCCTTGAAGCGGGTTTCCAGGCGGCTTTCAATCCGCTTGCGGATCGCCAGGAGGTCGACGATCTCGTCGCGGAGCGCGGCCATCTCGCTCTCGACTCGCACGGCGTCCGACCTGGGATCGATCTTGAGCACGCGCTCCTCGACCTGCTCGCCGGGGATGATGTAAATCTCGGTGAGCGGCTCGATATCGGCGGCGAGGAGGCGGACGATCACCAGCCCGCCCGCGAAATTCGGTTCCAGGACGATCCGGCCCTCGCGATCGGTGGCGCCGATCTCTCGCGGCTTGCCGTCGGCCGTGGCGCGGGCCGTCAGCTTGTACCCGGCGGCGGGCTTGTTGTCGTAGGTGAGGAAGCGCAGCCTGGTCGGGATCGAGGCCGGCTTCACGCCGATGGCCACCTTCTTGTCCTTGCCGATCACCTTGTTCGTGAACGGGTCGGTGAGCTTGGTATTGATGAGGCAATCCGCCACGCCGGCGTCGATTGACTCGACCGTGCAGTACGTGTTCTTGATCACGTCGATGCGGTTCACGCCGCCGCCGTCAGGCTTGTAGAAGATTTGCACGGCGCGGAAAATCGTGCCGACCGGGACGATCTGCCCGACCGGGTCGGCCGACTGGAGCATCCCGCCTTGAACGTGGAGTTTGACGTGCTGGCCCGACTTCACGCCGATCTGGGCCACGGGCGCGAAGATGTCCATGGCCAGTTGCAACATGGCGCGGGGGGCGTCGGGCAGGACGGTGGCCGATCGCTTACATAAAAGGCCGACTTTCGCGGTCAGCGAGTCGAATTCGCGTCCCGAGAGCGTGAGGGAGCCGCCCTCGCCCGGCTCGATGCGGATCAACCAGCCCTTGTCGAACCCCTTGGTCAGGGGCAGCATCTCCTTGGACCCGAGGTCATCGAGCGAATTGATGGCGAGCGGGCCTTCCCCCTTGGCAACCTCCAGCACCCAGGGCTGGCCGACGAACCGCGTGACCATCATCTCGAAGTTGCGGATCAGGGCCTCGCGACCGCGGGCGTCCACCCGGGCGCGGGGGTCGACCGAGATCCACGCGCGGATCTTGTACGGGGTGCGCTCGAGCGAGGTCTCGGCCGCCTTGTCCTTGGCCTTGTCTTTCGGGGCCGCCGGTGGCGCCGTCGGGCTCGTCCCGTCGGGTCCGGGTGCGAGCGACGTCAGCGCCAGGACGATCCCGAGCGAGAGGCTTACTGCGGATCCTTGGCGAACCACGGTTCGATCTGCCATTGGTCGATTCCTTGGTACAGATGGTCGACCGAATCGGCCGGCCCTTTCAGGCGAGTTCGGTAAGCGTAATGGTCCTGGAGCTGCCAGAGCGGGATCACGGGCAACTCGTCGCGCGATTCGCGGTCGATCTGCACGACCAGCTCCTTCGCCGAATTCCAGTCCGGGGCCTGTTCCAGTTGGAGCAGGAGCTGCATGATCCGCGAGCTTGCCAGGGCCGACAGCCCTTCGCTCGCGGTCGGGGCATCGAAGCCTGGGCAGAGCATTGGGCCGATCTCCCAGACCGGCTCGATGCATCGCGAAGAGCGGTAGGCGAGCTCGAATTTCCGCCCCGATCGCAGGGACTCTTCCAGCTCGGTCTCGGACCTCTCCACGAGCACGATGTCCACGCCGATGGTGCGCAGCATGTCGGCGATTCGCGGGACGGCCGCCTGGGCTTCGGGCGTCGCCGGGTATTCCAGGGTCAGCTTGATCGGCCCGCTCTTCAGCTCGGTCTTGGCCCCGGCCACGAGCATCCGGGCCAGTCCCATGTCGAATCGATAGGGGGGCAGATTCGGGGCGTTGGCGTAGGAGTCGGTCGCCATGGGGCCGTCCGAGGGGGCGTTCAGGGCATCGACGGGACGCCGCAAGAGCGTCTCTTCCAGGATCGCCCGGCGATCGATCGCGTAGGCGATGGCCCTCCGCAGATTCCGGCTCCGCAGGACGGGATTGCGCCCGTCGACGGCGAGCCGATGCAGGCTCACGTGGTTGTAGGCACCGACCTTGATCTCCGGGTCCTGGCGGAGTCCGTTCACGCGATCGGCGGGGACGTGCTCGGCGAGCGAGACCTCGCCGCGCGTTAATGCCGACACGATGGCCGCCGCCGAGGGCAGGCGGACCTCGCGGATCCGCTTCAACTTGGTCGGGTCCGGGGCGATCAGGGCCTTGGGGTTGACCTCATACGTGCAAAGCTCGTCGGCTTCGGTCTCGGCGATGAACGCGCCGTCGCCCACCGGCTTCCTGGTGCCGTCGGCGCTGGACACGCGGCCGTCCCAGGCGGCGTGGGCCGGGCCGACGGGGTTCAGCAGCCAGGCTTCGGGCCTGAGGATGGGGCGCGTGAGCTTGATCACGATCGCCTGGTCCTCGGCGATCTCGACGCGGTCGAGCAGGTCGGCCCATCGCGCCGAATAGCCCGGCGAGCGCGGCTGGGCGCGATCGGTGAGCGCGCGGACCACGTCGATCGCGCCGACCGGCCGCGTCCCGTCGGACCAGGTCGGCTCGGTCGGCTTGAGGCGGATCTCCAGCTTCTTGCCGATGTCGCCGATCTCCAGGCCGGCGGCAAGTTGACCCGCCGGCTTGCCGCGGACGGCGTCCTCGCTCTCGTTGGCCAGGATGGGCAGGTAGAGCAGCTTCGTCACCCGCTCGCCCGCGGGCGAGCGGACCCAGGGCGCCGTGGGGCGGGGAACGTCCAGGACGGCGACATCCAGCGTGGGCAGGGCGGCGAAGGCTTCCTTGTACTTCTCCTCGGCACCTTCGTAGGTCGGCCAGATCCTCAGCACTTCGACGAGCTTCTGGAGTCGTTGCGGCCCCTCAAGTTTCATGGCGTCGTCCATGGTGCGCCTGGCCTTCAGGGTCAGCTTCACCTTGGCCTCGCCCACGGCCGAATTCTTCGGCGAGATGATCTCAAGTTCGCGCAAGATCTTGCGGGCGTAGGCGTAGTATCCCTTGTCATACGCCTCGTTGATCCGGCCGCCGTAGGCAACGGCAAGCTTCTCGTTGAGTTCCTTGTAGTCCGGGCGGCGGGCGCTCAGCTCTCGCAGGAGGCGGACGCCGCGCTCGCGATCCTGCTCGATGAGTGCCCAGGCGCCCTCCTTGAACAGGAGAGAATCGACGCGCTCGTCCAGCCCTTTCCAGGTCGGGTTGCGCGACTTGACGAGCAGGAGGTGCTCGAACGCCTTGGCGTATTCATTATTGAGGATGAGCCGGTCCGCCTCGGCGATCAGCAGGTCCTCGAAATAGTCGATCTTCTTGAGGCTCTCGCGCTTGATCTTGTAGTCGATCACCCCGTCGAGCGATTCCCGCAGGTGGATCGTCATCTCCTCGTTCGGATCGTCCCCCTTCTTGTCGAGCTTCCGCTTTTCGAACGGGTTGTTGACGTTGTCCTTGGGCGCCTCGCCCCCCTTCTTCGCGAGCTGCTTCTGCTCGGCCTTGATCTTCTCGCGGTCATAGGCGGGGAGCGGGCGGGCGCGCGACCGGCTCGATCAGCCACACCGTGTCGTCGATCAGCGTGATCTTGTCGAACGGGAGGGCCTTGAGCAGGTCGGGGGGCAGCTTGACGGTCTTGCTGCCGGCCTGGCCCCGACTGGTGGGCGAGGAGGACATGGCGAGCACGATCACGAGCAGCGAGGTCATCAGGGTGGCGAGGAGGCGGGAAGTCCGCGGCGCGAGTTTCATGGGGATAGCTCTCGGGGTGCGATGCCGCAAGATGTGATCGGGGTTTCGTCCGCCCGCGCGGGGCGGCTACCTGGCCGGATCCTAGCGATCGGCCACCTTCTCGTCCTTGGCCTTCATGCGACGATAGGTGCCCGGTGCTGACGGGATCAGGAGGTCCGGGCCGTCGGTGTTCAGGCCCGCTACGGGCAGGATATCCAGGTCGACCCGCTCGACGCCGCCGCCGTCTTGCAGCCCGCGGCGCTGGAGGGCGCCGTCGCGGCTGAGGAACCAGAGGGCGTCGTCCTTGAGGATGGGCGGGCCGAGCGGCGGCGGGTCGCCGAGCTCGGCGGTCCACATCCGCTCGCCCTCGGGGCCGAACACGAGCACGCCCCCGGCCGCGTCGATGATCACGGCGTTGCCCGAGACGGCCGACGGCCCGAGGGCTCGCGGGGCTTCGAGCGTCCAGGCGCCGATGGGATCGAGGGTCTGCGGGTTCAGGGCGCGGATCTTGCCATCGACGGTGGCCACGATCACCGCCTGCCGGGTCGCCACGGGGTCGGCATCGATGGCGCTCTTCAGGTCCACCACCTCGCCCACGATGGCGAGTCGCGGCCGGGGCTCCTTGATGAGACTCAGGCGGCGGATTCGGCCCCCCTGGTCGGCCAGGATCACGGCGTCGTCCGCCAGCCGGACCGGGTTCTTCCAGCCGGCGGGCTTGGTCTTCTCGAACGACGGGACGTACGGCTCGGCCTTCGACGCGCCCGTGCGCGGGTCGACCAGGTAGACTCGGCCGTCCAGTCCGGGGAGGAACAGGTCGGTCCCCCAGAAGATCGGGCGCCGCGCCCAGTGGCGCGGGCAGGTCCACACGGCGGAAATCGGCGTCGCCCTGGCTCTCGCGGACGTAGATGTGGTCGGCATCGGGCGCGGGCACGAGCACCGTGAGCCCTCCCGAATCGATCCTTTGCAGGGGATTGTCGGGCAGGTAGAAATAGCCGGGCTTGAGCAGGGGCATCTGGACGAATCCGCCCTTGGTCAGCAATTCCTTGTCCAGCGTGAGGATCTTGCCGTCGGTCGACAGGCAGGACATCTTGTCCGTGCCGGCGATCGGGATGGGATCGAGCGGCCAGGGCACGCCCAGGACGGTCTTCCAGACCACTTTCTTGGCCGTGAAATCGACGCCCCACACGGACACGCCGGGGCGGTCGAGGAACTGTTGCGTCAACACGCCCAGGGGCTTGCCGGGCTGGCTCGCCACCTGGATCGGGCCCATGGCCGTGCCGGAATTCTCGACCGTCCAGCCCGCGCCAATCTTGCCGTCGATCTCCGACAGGTCGAAGCGCCCCACGCGAGAAGCCGAGAGCCACAATTCCGTGTCCGACCGACTTCGGATGTACGCGGGCCCGGAGGGCAAGGCGTCGGCCGGCGTCGAATCGATCGGAGTCAGGTATTTCTTGGTTTCCGGGCTGCCGATCGCGAACGCCGCGAGCGTGCCCCGGTCGGTGGCCGACCACAAGGTCTTGCCCTGCGCGAGGGGCGGCATCCAGGTCCAGCCCTGGATCGGCACCTCCTGGGCCCACTTGAGCTTCTTCCCCTCGTCCTCCAGAAGGAAGACCGTCCACCGCCCGTTCAGGAGCGACTTGTTCTCGGCGACGATCAGGTAGGGTCCGATCTGCGTGGCGGCGCAGGGGATGGACCCGCGGCCCTGGCCGAGGTATTCGACCGAGAGGCATTCCAGCGGGTCGCGCTGGAGGACGAACACGACGTCGCGATCGGCCGGCAGATAGAGATATTCGCCGCGCTCGTCGGAGACCGGAGTCTTGGCCGCGGCGCAGCCGAGATTCAACGTGCCCTTCAGCGCCCCGCTGTTGAGGTCGATCAGCAGGACCTTGCCGCTGGGAGTCACCTGGAAGATTTGCGGCCCCTTGACCAGGGGCGGCGCATCGATCGTCTCGCCGGTCGCCTGCCGCCAGATCAACTTCCCGGTCTTACCGTCGAGCTTCACGAGCTCGCCGTGGCGGGCGTCGAAGACCAGAACCGCAGGATTCGGGCCGGGGACGGCGATCGGCGGGAACGGCGAGGAGAGCCCGACCGGCACGTGCCATTTCGGGGCGCCATTCAACCCGTCCAGGGCATAGGCCATCCCCTGGGCGAGTGCGTAGACGGTCGGGTCCTGGTCGGAAGCCACCGCCGCCGGGTCGTTGCGGAGGACCAGCGACGCGGGCGGGCCGAGCAGCTCGGGATTGGGCACGGTCTCGCCCGGGCGGCCCGACGGGTCGAACTTGACGCCCTTCTGGACGAGGTCGGTGGCGGCCTTGAGCTTGGCCACGACGTCCTTATCGGTGCCGAGGTCGGAGAACTCGGCGACCAGCTTGTCGCGGGTGGCGAAGAACTCGTCGGCCTTCTTCGCCTGGAGCGCGGCCTCCATGCCCTGGAGTGCCTTCTCACGCCTCACGGCCTTGTCGACCCCGCCGCGGGCCGCGGCCAGGGCTTGCGGGAGCGCGGACCGCTCGCGAAGCGCTATGGAACGTTCGCCCGCAACGCGATCGTGCAGGGTCACGGCGGAGTTCGCCTCGTTCAGCATCTTCGTGGCGTCTTCGATCGCGTATGCCGTGGCGAACTTCTTGGCCATCTCCGACAGGCCGACGGCCGTGTTGAGGATGTCCTGCGCGAGGTTGTCCGCGTCGTCGCTGAACGCCGGCTCGTTGCCCACCTTCTTGAACTGCTTGCGCTCGTTGTCCAGCGCGGCCGTCCAGTTGGGCGAGCCGCCCACGGTGTACTGGCGGACGGTCGCCATTGCCAGCAGGACGCGGGCCTTGCTGGAGCGGGCTTCGCGGGGATTCGAGTCGAGGAAGACCTCGAAATTCTTGATCGCGTTGATGTAATCCTTGTCCTGATAGCTTTCCATCGCCAGCGTGTACTGGCGATCGGCCGACATCTTCGAGTTGAACCGGAAGAGGATCACGCCGACGACGATCAGGAGCGCGAACGCGACGATCAGCCCCAGGACCAGCGGCGAGCTGGCGATGCTCTCATCGCCCGGCCTCTGATCCTTGGACATGAGGACGTCAAGCACCTTGCGGATCGGCCCGCGGGGCTTGAGCGGAGGGGCCGGCGCCGTGACTTTTGCGGCGCGCCGGGCAGCGTGGCGGTCGATCCTTTTGCCGCCGAGGCCGGGGCCTTCGCGCCGGCGGCGGCCCTCTTGGCGGCGGGGGCCTTCTGCTCCCTCGTCTTGTCGGCCCCGGCCGCCCCGTTCTCGTCGACGCTTTGCAGGAAGATCCGGTAGGCGCCGACCTTCAACTCGTCGCCGACGTTGAAGCTGGCGGACACCACCTTCTTGCCGTTGAGGTCGAGGGCGTTGGCCTCGGGAAAGGCCTCGGCCTTGATCTTGCCGGCCTTCCAGCGCAAGCGGCCGTGGAACGGCAGGACCTGCGGGTCGTTGACCACGACGTCGCACTTCGGGTCCGAGCCGAAGAGCGCCGTGTGGTCCTGCGAAATCACCACATACTCGACGCGTCCGCGTCCGTCATGCACTTCGAGGGTCGCCATACGCGGGACGAAGCTCCGGGAGGCAGGGGCGATGGTGTCGGATCAAACCGGGGGGCGTAGGGTGGGGATCGCTCACGCTCGACCCACCCTGCAACTGCCTTGACCTGGGAGAGGTCGACCAAGTTTAAGGGTCACTTCACCGTCGGGACGTTCCGCGGTTCCTGCGAATCGACCCGGAAGTCCCAGGAGCCGCCCGACCGGTAGACGCTGAAATACGTCTTCTGGATCTGCGCGGGCGTCCATTGATTCTTGGCGTATTCGAGCTGCGCGAGCTTCTCCTCGATCTCCTTGGGGTAGATCTGCAGGATCGGCTTGTTGCCGGCGTCGATCTTCGCCTTCCTCAGCAACTCGACGTCGGCCGCCTTTCGGGTCGTCCCGGCGTAGAGCATGAAGTAGAGTTTCTTCTGGGCGTTGAACGTGGTGGTCATCATGCTCCGCTTCAGCGGCTCGCCCGAGGTGAACTTCGAGCCGATCACGATCGATTTGTTCGTCCCGATCGTGGCCAGCTCGATCCCGAACGAGTCGAGCTGCTTGGCGTATTCTTCGGTCGGCTGGCCTTCGGGATAGACGACGACCCAGCGCTTCTCGCGGGACACGCCGTTGCCGCCCTTGCCGCCCGTCCCGTTGCCGATCCCGCCGGTGCCGATCCGCGAGGTCTTCTTGCCGGAGGCGATGCTGCCGCCGCTCGTGCTGCCGATCTCGATGCCCTCGCCCGCGTCGGCGTCGATCTGCTCGGCCATGCCGTCGATCACGGCGTTGCTTTGCGCCTGCATCTCCTGGGCCTGATAGGCCCCCGCGTCCTCGGCGGAGTTGTTGGAAGCCTCCTCGCCCGCGGCGGCGCCGGTGTCAATGTTCTCGCTCGCGCCCTGCTCGCCGGCGGGGTCGCCGCCGGTGCCCGTCCCATCATCGCCGTAAACCTCCACGATCTCGACCTTCGCGGGGATCTTCCCGGCGTAGGCCTGATTCGTGAAGTAAATCAGGTAGAGAAATCCGACGATGAGGCCGGCGCCGATGACCATCGACATGAGCATCGACGTCACGCGGTCGTAGGCGGATTCCCCGTGGACTTTGGGCTCCCAGAGCGGAGTTTCCGGGCTGCCGGCAGCGGCGGGGGCGGCGACGGGATTGGCCGCGGTTTCGGGACTGGCCAGGTGATTCAGGTCGACCGACATGGGTGATCCTCCACGAAGGGCGGGGATTATTTCGCGGGGGTCTTCGGGTTGCCGACGGGCAATTCATCGGGCGAGTCGAGGTCGGGCGGCTTGACCGACTCGAACCACTCCTGCCACTTCAACGCCGCCGCCTGGCGCTCCTCGGGCGACGACTTGGGCTCGGGGCCGAACCCTTCCAGCTTGCGCGAGAGCACCTGGAGGCTCACCCTCGCCTCGTTCATCACGTCCTCGTCCGGATCGAGCAGCGCCTTGATCAGGATCGGGGCAGCATCCAGGTCGCCCGTGCGACCGAGGGCCCAGATGGCGACCTTGCGTAAGCCCTCGTCGCGGTCGTTGACCAGCTTGCGGAATCGTTCCTTGTGCGGACGCAGGGCCTTCGGGCCTTCGGTCTGATATTTCATCTTCAGGCCTTCCAGGGCCGACATGGCGCTCTCGCCCTTGGGGTCTTCCAGGGCCGCGAGCATGCCTTCGACGGCCCCTCCCATGGGCTTCACGACCAGTTCGCCCTGCACGACCTCGACGTCATCCAGGTTCGTCGGCAGGTTCCGGCCGCCCTTCAAGCGGGCCGAGCCGAGCCGCCGGATGGTGATCCGGTTCACGCTGATCTCGGTCGCCTTGGTGCTGAAGAGGATCGCCCAGCAGGTGTTGGGCACTTCCTTGTGCTGGACGCCGTCCCACGCCCCGCTGGCCTTCTGGCTTCCGAGCACGTACTGGATGCCTCGTTTGTACCAGTCGCTCGGCACCTGGAGCTTCAGGTCCTTGGCGAGCGCGATCACCCGCTCCATCCCGTAGAGGCAATAGAAGATGGACTGGCCCACGATCTCGGCGTTGGACGTCTGGAAGTTCTCGCCCATCCAGCGGATGCCGGCCTTCATCGCCTTGTTCACCGAGTCGGTGGAGGTCTCCACCTTGTAGCGAAGCTCGGCCGCCATGCCGTCGATGACCAGCGGGGTCATGAGCGGATTGAGCTGCTCCTGCCCCTTGCGATGGCGGACCAACTGGTGCTGGCAGAGCATGAGGCTCCCCACGCCCGCGCCGGTCATCGCCACCGTGGGCGGCCATCGGGTGTCGTCGGGGTGATAAATCCAGCTCCCGGTCGAGTTCTGCGTGGAGATGTACCACTTCGCCGCCATGTCCCACACCTTTGCGGGCACGGTGATGCCGACGTTTTCCCCTTCCCAGAGCCCGAGGAGGGCATACTGGCTGATGGAGACGTCGCCCGCGGTCCGGTCCGAGTAGTCCCAGGCACCGTTGGGCATCTGCTTGCTCAGCAGGTACTGGCATGCCGCATCAATATAGGGCTTATAGCCCACCGGATCGATGTTGACCATGGCCATGATGGCCACCGAGCATTCATAAATCTCGGAGCCGCCCTTGGTCTCGGGCGTGTAGGTCGTCCCGTTGAAATTCTGCCCGAACCGCGCGATGCAAGCCACGAGGCCCGGGTCGTTCAGCGGGACGTGCGACTTGATCATGGCAAGCGCCGAGATGCCGGCCTCGCCCGAGTTCATCTTCGGGATCTGCGTCTTCAGGAAATCCACGCCGCGATGCACGGCGGATTCCCACGCCTCCTCCGCGAGTGTCATTCGCGGGGCGAGGCAGGACGCCAGGAGGGCGACGCTGATGAGGTGTGATCGTCTCATGGGGAGTGGACCTTCCCGGAGATGGGCAAGAACATCCAGTATTCTAACGTGGCCAGGTCAAGCAAGCGAGGGCTTGCGGACGGAAAATCGTCAGGACGTGCGGGATCGGGATCGTGCGAGAGACCCCACGATCATCGGCGTTGCAATTGATAATTGGCACCCTGGGACTTGCAAATCGCCTCGATCCTGGGGATGAGCGACTCGTCGGGCGAGGCGATGGACAAGGTCATCCCCTGCCCGCTCTCAATCCGCTCCGGGGTGGTGACCCCGAGCCGGTCGTTGGGCACGCCGAGCGCGGTCAAGAGTTGGATGGCGGCATTCCCCTGCGCCGAGTTGAAGAAATACGCCACGATGCGAGGCGAAGGCTCGGTATGACTCACCTTGCCGGGCCGGACCTGCGGAGCTTCCATCGGGCGTCGTCTCGATCTGGATTCGGTTTTTCTGTAATACCGCAGGAAATCCGGGTTGCCTGAGATTCTGCCGGGAAAGTCGCATCGATGCAAGCGGGTACTCGCCAACTTTTTGCGCAAGTGAGGTCAAAATTTAGCCGGCGAGCGTTCCTAGGCGGCGTCGGCCGACGTATGGTCATGGACGATTTTCCAGCCTTCCGGCAGCTTGCGAAGGATCACCGTGAACAGGCCACCGGCTTTCTTGCCCCCGGAAAGCGCCAGCTCCCAACGCCCGCGAGCGAACGCCGACTCGGCGCCCAGCGGCTCGATTTCCAGGTCCTTGAACGCGAGAGTGCCCATCTCGCGCCCTTCGCCCTGATACCGCTTTCGATAGCGATCTCGCATGGCTTCCCATCCGATATTCTTGTCGCCGCCCGACTGGAAGACAAGCTTGGGAGAGTGCCAGTAACCCTCGCAAAAGCCGTCCAGGTCGCGTCGATTCCAGTCGCCAACCTGGCGATCGAGCACGGCACGGACCTCGCGAATCGGATCGTCCGCGCCCGGGGTCCCGAAGGCCGCTAATGGGACGAGGAGTGCCAGGATTCCGCAGCCGAGATATCGTGTGCGCACGGTCGGTTTCCTTTCGAGGTGCCCAAACTGGTAGGATAAGGACGAGATCCGCATCGCCTCGCCGGAGATGATCGCCATGATGGCACTGGTCCTGATCCTTGCGACCGTTCCGGCTGACCCTCCCGAGCTTCTCGGCAAGATGAAGCATGAGGCGATCAAGGAAACGTCGGGAATCGTGAAAAGCCGGCGGCATCCGGGCATTTTCTGGGTTCACAACGACTCGGGCAACCCCCCGGCACTCTTCGCCGTCACGAAAAAGGGCAAGCTCGTCCGCGAATACAAGGTGGCCGCTCCCAACGTGGACTGGGAAGACATAACAACCGATGACGATGGCCATCTCTATCTAGGCGACATCGGGAATAATGGCCAAAGATTGCCAGTTCGCGCGATCTACCAGCTTGATGAGCCCGATCCCGATAAGCCGGACGACGCCCCGCTGCGACCGACGATCAGCTCGTTCTACAAATTCCCGAAAACCGGTCGTTTCGACGCCGAAGGCTTGTTCCTGGACGAGGGCAAGGCCGTGGTGGTCTCGAAATACCGGGACGGCCGCGAAGCCGAGCTTTTCTCCGTCTCGCTGGACCCGCCCGGCACGCTTTTCAAGCCGGTCGAGCCGATGAAAGTGGGGAAGTTGCCAGGCTTCATCAAGCCCGCCACCGGCGCATCACTTTCCGCCGACGGCCTGTGGCTTGCGGTCTGCTCGATCGAGGATGTGAGAGTTTATCACCGCGAGCCTAATAAATCCTGGAAGCCGGCCGGTTCGGCGCCCTGCCCGGATGGCCAGGTCGAGGCCATCACCTGGGACGATCGCGACCTGATTATCGCCGGCGAGGATGGCCGAATTCACCGGATTCGCGAGGCGGACTGGCAGCCCGGGCGAGGCGCAAAACCGTGAAACGGGCGGACGTGGTGATCGTGGGAGGCGGGGTGATCGGCCTCTCGATCGCGTACGCACTCCGTCGCGAGCCCCTCGACATCGTGGTACTCGATCGCGGTCCGCTGGGGGCGCAAGCCTCCTGGGCCGGGGCCGGCATCATCTCGCCGGGAAGCGAAATCCCCCTCTCGCATCCCGCCGCACAGCTGCGAACACTCTCGGCCAGGCTGCACGCCGAATGGAGCCGGGCGCTGCTCGACGAAACCGGCATCGACAACGGATACCGCCTCTGCGGCGGGGTCGACGTCGCGCTCAACCCGGAGGAAACGCACGCGCTCGCGGCCTCGGCGGGCCGCTGGCGAGACGAAGGGATCGCGTTCGAAAAACTCGCACGTTCGGACATCCGGAAGGTCGAGCCATCGCTGAGTCACGCCATCGAGGTCGGCCTACTTCCTCCCCGATCGCGCCCAGATCCGCAACCCCCGGCACCTCAAGGCTTTGACCGCGGCCCTGCAACGACGAAACGTCCGGCTCCAGGCCGGCATGGCGGCCGAGACGTTCATGGTCGATGGCGATCGAGTTCGAGAAGTGGTCACGTCCGGAGGGCCGATCGCATGCGAGTGGGCCGTCGTCTCGGCCGGCGCCTGGACCCAGGCGTTGCTGGAAGGGCTGGGCGTCCCGATCGCCACGCCGCCCGTGCGAGGTCAAATCGTCCTGCTGCGGTCCGATCGGCCCGCTGATGAAGCGAATCGTCGAGCATGGGAAGCGGTACCTCGTGCCCCGCGACGACGGCCGGATCCTCGTCGGCTCAACCGAGGAATACGCCGGGTTCGACGCGTCGACGACGAGCGAATCCATCGCCGAACTCCGCGAGGAAGCTTGTCTGCTCTGCCCGATCCTGAAGGACCTACCGATCGAAAAATCCTGGGCCGGCCTGAGGCCCGGATCGATCGACACTCGCCCTTATCTCGGACCTGCGCCCGGTTTTTCCAATCTGCTGGTCGCATCCGGCCACCAGCGAGCGGGGCTGCAACTCTCGCCGGGGACTGCCGAGGTGATCGCCGACGTCGTCCTCGGCCGCGAGCCTCGCCTCGATTTGAACGCCTATCGCGTCGATCGGCCGGCCGGAGCGGTCCCGGATGCGTTCCGATCGTGAAGCCGACTCTAAAGCCCCGAAGTCGGGCCATCCGAGCTGGGGACGACGACGACCTTTCCCGCCGCGTCGGTCCCGAGCGCGATCACTCGGTCGTGAACCCGGATGATCAGGGCGCCCGATTCGGGCCGATTCTCCACGACCGAGCCCTCGATCCCCAGGTCGAGCCCGCATTCGGAGAGATATCGCAGGAAGCCCGGGTCTTGATCGACCACCCGCACGAGTCGGAACCCTTGCCCACGAGCCAGGGTCGTCAACGCCTGGCCGCGAATCTCCGCGAGCGAGCCGTCGGCCCGCGGGATCGGGTCGCCATGCGGGTCGACATCGGGATGGCCGAGGTATTCGTCGATGCGATCGACCAACCGCTCGCTCGCCGCATGCTCCAGGTGCTCGGCCTCCTCGTGGACCTCGTCCCAGGACATCGAGAGCGTCTGCGCCAGGAATTGTTCGATCAGGCGATGACGACGCAAGACGGTCAAGGCGAGCCGCTGGCCCGAAGGCGTGAGCCGGGCGCCTTCGTAAGGGGTATACGTGGACAGGCTCGCTTCGGAGAGCGTCTTGAGCATGCCGGTGACGGTGCCGGGTGAAACGTTGAGCGCAAGGGCCAGTTCGCCGGTCGAGACCGCCTGCTCGGACGGCCTTCGCGCGGAGATCAAGTAGATCATCTTCACGTAGTTTTCAACCGTCAGGCTCGCCACTACCCCATCTCCCGGATGCCTCGAACAACTCGGCGACGGGTGCATCATAAACCAGCCGGATTCCTCGCGCGGCAGGGGGAACAGCCCAAACCTGGGCTCGCCTGGTGTTGCAAAGCGGGCGATCCGATCCGACTTACTCCGGGGAATCCAGTTCCTCAGTCTGTTCTTCTACGCCAGCCCGAACTATCGCGCGCCGTTCGCCCATCTGAATCCACACCGCCTTGAGATACGCCCCCTCCAGCGCATCCAACCCCACGGGATGATCGGGCGAAGCCCCCGTGACGGCAAGCACCCTCGCCGATCGCCCTGCCTGTCGCGCGGCGGCCCTCAGCAAAATCAGGAACTCTTCCGGCGAGAGCAGGCCCTGAGCAAGAGCATGTCAAGAACAGCCCGCCCGGCTCGACGATCTTCATCGCCAACACGTTCAGGTCGAAATACTTGCGCTTGCCGGCCGAGATATCGAGGCGTCCGGGGATGAGCTTGGGCGGGTCCAGCACGACCACGCCAAACTCGCGGCCGTTGATCCCCATTTGCCTCGTGTAGCCGAAGGCGTCGCCATGGACGAAATTGGGGCGCACCTGATTCAAATTCCCGTTCTCGCGGGCCTGCGCGATGGCTTTTTCGTCCAGGTCCACGCACGTGACCTCGCGGGCCTTGCCCCGGACCAAGGCGGACACGCCAAAGCCCCCGGTGTAGGAACATAAGTCGAGGACCTGGCGATCGTTGCAGAACTTCGCGAGTTCGCGGCGATTGTCGCGCTGATCGCAGAAGAAGCCGGTCTTGTGCGAGCCTTCAAACCGGACCCGATAGCGGACTTCCCCTTCGTGAATCGTGACCCGTGACGGCAGATTGGGCGAGATCACCGGACGGCCGGGGAAGTCCTCGGCCATGGCGATCCGCTCGTCCACCTGGACGCGAAAGTGGGTCGTGCCCAGCCGAGACGCCAGAAGGTCGAGGATCGGCCCGATCCTCTGGTACATCCCCAGGCTAAAGATTTCGACCGAGAGCACGTCGGCGAATTTGTCGACGATCAGGCCCGAGAGGCCGTCCCCTTCGGCGTGGATGACCCGGTAGGCGTCGGTCGCATCATCCAACTTAAGGACGTCGCGACGGAGCGCGATCGCCTCGTCGATGCGGGCGGCCCAGAAGCTGGCGCCGGGCGGCTCCTTGCCCGGGCTAAGCAGGCGTAAAGCGATCTGGGATCGGGAGTTCCAGAGGCCGAAGCCGATGGGGAACTGGTCGCGATCGACCACGCGCACGAGGTCGCCGTCGCGTGGTCGTGGCATCCCGGAAGGACCGATCACCATCTTCTTGTAGACGAAGGGATGGGCCCCATTCGTGCGGGCGGACACGGTGGGCAACGGGTCATCGGGGTCAAGCGGCCGGTTGGGGACCTCGACCGGTGCCGGGATGCCGGGTTTCATTCCTGGAAGGCGGCGACATGCTGGCGATCACATTCCTGCGTCAGATATTCTTGGAAAAAAATCGCGAAGCTCACGCGGCTCATTCTTCGTCAAGTTCTTCGTCAAGCCCGTCGAGGGCGCCCGGCTCGTTCCGGACGATTCGGCGCAGGCGGACGAGGAGTGCGGTGGCGTATCTTTGGACCGCAAGCTGCTTCGTCAAGACGGGTTCCGTCGCTGCGGAGAGGGGAATCTGTCCGAGGATGGATTGAGTCCGTTGGAGCGAGTCCCAGCCCACGCGAAGCAAGGCTTGCGGGTCGGCCGGACCTTGCCGCGCATGCGCGAGCGCCTGACGGGCCTTCTTCATGAGGCTCTGGGCCTGCTGCAACTGGCGGAGTACCGCGCCCGGGCTGTTTTCAGGCATGATGGAAGCTTGGGTCCGGGGGAATCATCGGGAAAAACGCTACCGATCGCGAGGCGCATTGATTATAATGATTTTCCAGCCCCAGTGCTCAACTACCCGACGGGAGCCGGATGATGAGCGAGCCGTTCGAGCAGGATGCAGGCGATAACGAGACCGTCGTCTCGACCATGACGGAGCCGAAATCGAAGACCGCAACCAACACGCGCCGCCTTCCGCCCTATAACGTGATCATCCTGAACGACGAGGTTCACACGTTTGAATACGTGATCGAGCTGCTGACGAAACTCTTCGCCCACTCGCTCACGTCCGCCGAAACCCTCACCTGGCGGATTCATAGTACGGGACGCGCCGTGGTTTATACAACTCACAAGGAGAAGGCCGAGCTCAAGCGCGATCAGGTCCTTTCCTACGGGCCGGACCCACGCATGAGCAGCGTCTCCAAGGGCTCGCTGGCCTGCTATATCGAGCCTGCGCCGGCCGATTGAGGCGAACGTAACAAGGGCGAGGCGGAACCAGCGGGTTCGGCCTCGCCCTTGTTGTTGTGTCGCTGATTTTTTCCGTCAGCTACGCGCAGCTTCCAGGCGATGCTTCGCTTCTTCAAACACGGGGGCGATCTGCTCGCGGAACTCGGAGAACGATTGGCCGCCGATCTCCTTCACGTCTTCCATCGAGAGGCCGACCGCGTCGCTGCCGATCTTGAGGCGCGAGATAGTCTTCGGCAGCCCCGACGAAGGCGTCGGGAACTCCAAGAACCTTCCTCACCGTGGCCCGGATCATGGGGGCGAACATGGCCACGCCGGCCGAGACCGCGGCCGCCGTGTAAGCGGTCGACCCTTCTTGCACGCCGTCTTTTTCCAGGCTCTGCTTGGCCGACCAGTATCCGGCGAACGCCCTTGGAAGCAACAACGGGAGGCGCGAGCGACTGGGCAAGAACGGGAGCTTGTCGAGCACCATCTCGCCCATGGCGGCCATGGCGAGCATCTTCCGCTCCGGACGATCCCGCGCCGCCGAAATCAAGGCGGGGCCGAGCGAGGCCTTCAGCCCGCTTACCACCCCCAGCAACAAAGCACGTTCCACGGGGGAATTGCCGTATTTCATCGAATGAGCTCCCATCATGGCACGCAAATCACCGGAGAATCCGGCATCTTGATGGCAATTAAGGAAGCAAGAATTATGCCGTCGTCCCCGATTGCCGCTAGGCGGTGCTTGCCAGGGCTGCGGGCACGCCCGTTGAGATGTCTGGATATCGGAGTTCAAGGCCGAGGTCGATTTTCGCGAGACGATTCGACGCCCGCTTGTTGCGGCCATGCTCATCGGCGATTTCCGCGCGTTCGAAGGTGGGCGGGGCGGATCCCAGGTGCGTGGCCAGCAGCCCATAATATTCGCGGGCCGTGGCGGGCCGATCATCGGCGGCGACGTAGAGCGGTTTGAGCCCTGGACCCGTGTGAGTCAAGGCAGCCACCGCGATTGCTGCTGCATCCTCGATGTGGATGAGGTTCAACCACCGATCGGGATTGCCGGGCAGCGGCTCGCCGCGTTCCACCTTGGATCGCCCGATGACGCGGCCGGGCCCATACAGGCCAACGTAGCGCAGGATGACCGAATTTGGGTCCCACGCTCGTACCTCATTTTCCGCATCCAGGACAACGCGGCCGGAATCCTGCGAGGGCTCCGCAACGGACGTCTCGTCGACCCAACTCCCGTCGTCCTGCCCGTAAACGCCCGTCGAGGAGGCATAAACGAGGCGCCGTATTTCTTTGCCGGTCCGTTCCAGGAACTGCCGCAGGCCATCGACATAGATTTCTCTCATCGACCTCCCCGCGGAACGATCGAACCCGACGCAGTAGAAGACGCGATCGAACTCGGGCAGGCGATCGAGCGAGGCCGGGTCGAGGACGTCGGCAACTACCGGCTCAACGCCGATTTCGACGAGTTCTTTTCCGCGTTCCCTGGACCGGGTGGTGCCGAAGACGCGTTCTCCGTGATCGACGAGCCGCCGGGCGACGCGCCTGCCCAGGTAGCCGCAACCGACGATCAGCGTTGTCATGGAGCCTCGGGAACGTCGTCTAGCGGGGCGTTGGGAATCTCGTCGGTCGGGCAGCCGGCTTCCAGGTAATTGGCCAGGAGGATTTGCGCCGCCAGCATGTCTCGAAGGGCCTTGCGATCCTTCAGATTCTTGCCCGCATCCCGAAGCGTCTGCTCGGCGTCGTGGGTGGTGTAACGCTCGTCATAAAACGAGACGGACAAGCCCGTGATTTCGGCCATCCACGCCCCGAACCTTCGTGCCAGGACCGCAAGGTCACCCTCGCCGCCGCCGGTGTGGAGGGGCAATCCGACGACGATGTGCGATACCGACTCCTCCTCGACGAGCTTCCGATAGTGGGATTGATCCTGTCGAGAATCGCGCCTCTGGTAGACCTCCAGGGGCGAGGCGATTTGCCTCCGAGGATCGCTGATGGCGGCCCCGATGCGCTTCGTGCCGAAATCCAGGCCGAGGATTCGACCCATCCCGGGGAACGTCCTAGAGATAGGAATGGAAACCCGCCTTATCCAGGCCTTCCACAAGCCCCTTGAGCTTGTCCAGGTGCTCGCGTTTGGCCACGAGGGTGGCGCCGCCCGACTGGATGACGACCAGGTCTTCCACTCCGAGCGTGGCGATGAGCTTCCCCTCGTCGGCGATCAGGATGGAACCCTTGGTGTCGATCGCGTGGACCGGACCTTGACCGGTATTCCCCAGAGAATCGGCGGGTAGGAGCTCGGCCAGCGATCGCCAGTCGCCCACGTCGCTCCAGTTGTAGACGACCTCCAGGACTCGCACGTTCGTCGCCTGCTCCATGACGGCCTTGTCGATGGGAATCCGCTCCATCCTAGGAAATTCATGGGCGATCGTCGCCGCTTCCTCGGGAGTCCCCAGGCTCCTGGAAATCCTCTGGAGCGCGGCGGCCAAAGTCGGCTTATGGGTGGCCATGGCGTCGAGGATCGCCCTGGCTTTCCACAGGAAAATCCCGGCATTCCAGGAGAATCGGCCCTCGGCCACGAACTTCTCGGCCGTCGCGCGGTCGGGCTTCTCGCGAAACTGGACGACTCGATGCATGGCGATGCCGTCGGGCTGGCCGAGCAGCTCCCCGCGTTCAATGTAGCCGTAGCCGGTCTCGGCGCGTGTGGGCTTCACGCCGAAGGTCACGAACGCAGTAGGATCTTCCTCGATCGCCGCGACCGCCGCCGCCACGGTCTTCAGGAAGGCATCGGCGGGATGGATCACATGATCGGCCGGCATGACGATCATGGTGGCGTCGGGGTCGATCCTGGCGATGATCGTCGCCGCCAGCCCCACACAGGGCGCGGTGTCTCGCGGGCAAGGTTCGGCGACGACGTTTTTCGGGGCAAGCTCGGGGAGCTGGGCGCGAACGGCGTCGGCCTGATCGGCCCCCGTGATGATGTGGACGCGCTCGGGGGGGACCAGCGGGGCGACCCGCTCCACGGTCTGGCGGAGCAACGTCCCTTCGCCGAACAGGTCAATCAGTTGCTTGGGGCGATTGCGGCGGCTCTTGGGCCAGAATCGGGTGCCGCTGCCACCGGCCATCACCACGGCGTGAAGCATGGGAGACTCGCTCACGGAAAGAGGAGGAAGCTCGATTCATCGCAAATAAAGCGGCCCCTCGACCACCCGACCGGCGGGGAGTTTCCCCTTCAATTCGGCCGCGTCGAGCGCGAAGAGCGGGCTGATCTCAATCCCGAACGGGACCGAGCCGTCGTTGCTCCTCGGGACCTTGGCGCCGGCGTTCTCCAGCCAGCCGGCGAACAGGTCGCTCATCTTCTGGCGGACGGTCGCGGGCGAGTCGGGGCCGGTGGCATTCTTGAGCGGCTCGAATTCGACGGCCCGGTCGCATTCGACCACGGCGTAGCGCCCGGCCAGGGGGAGGGCGTCGAAGATGAAGGTCTCGAACTTGACCGCGTTGGGCTCCTTGGGCTCGACCGCCCGGCCGTCTCCGTCCACGAATTTCACCTTCTTGATCGCGCGATGGAACGGAAGCTCGGCGCCGGCGATGATCCGCTCGATGAAGGATCGCTCGAAGATATGGATGGCGATGCTGCCGGCCCAGAGTTGCAGGCCGCCGTCCGGCTCGCGACGCTCGGCAAGCTCGGTCGGCAAGTCGGAGTATTCGATGACCTGGGGGCGCCCGTCCACTTCCACCACCACGCCCACTTTCTCGTCGGGGTGGACCTTCTCGACCACCTTGAAGGAGACCTCGGCCTCCGCCCGGCGATGCAGCCCGAGGAAGGCGGGGTCGGCGATCTGCACGAGCGGGTTGTCGACCTGGAAATAGAAGACGGTCGAGATCCCGCGGCCGGCCATCTCTTCGAGGCAAGACGGGCCGCCGTCGGAAGGTTTTGCGGCGAGCGCCGCCAGGGTTCCGCCATGCCCGTCGGGGCTGAGGGCGAGGCGGCCCTTTTCGGAGAGCAAGACGCGTCCGGTGCGGCGATCGACGGCCGGCATCTGGCCCTGGACGAAGAAGCGGACGCGTTCGAGCCCGAAATTCTCGTGATCGCGGAAAAACTTCTCCGTCGCCTCGTGATTATCGGGGCTGGTCATGATGTAGAGCGGGATCGCGCGGCCGTGCCTGCGACCGAGGGCCACGATCTTCTCGGCGTGGATCTGGAACAGGCTGTTGGCGGAGACGGGGCCGATGGGATACGTCCCCTTCGGGCCGTCGAACCCGAGCCGGGTCCCCTGCCCTCCGGCAACCACGACCACGGCGACCTGTCCGGCGGCGAGCATGTCCTCGCCGATCTCGGCGGCGCGGCGGCGGGCCACGCGGTCGGCGTCGGTCCGGGGCAATCGGCTGACTTCCACGGGCCGGACCCCGGTCGGGTCGGGCGCCGAGACCTCATCTTTATGGACGAACCGGGCGATCAGATCATCGAGCCTGGGGAGATCGACGGCCTGGATTTCCCGGGCGAGTCGTCCTTGATCGGCCGGACTCAGATCGTCCCACCAGCGGAGCAAGTGGCCCTGGTCGTGGCGGGCCAGGAGTTCGGCCAGTCGCGGGTCGGCGGACATGCGCTTCGGCTCCGAAACGGGGACAATCCCGGGAGGGACGGCGAATCCATGCACCCCAAGAGGTCAGAACGCCAGCGAGAGGCCATCGTAGGCCAAGCGGACGCCGGACGGCAAGGTCGCCTCGATGGTCGAGTGGTCCATATCATGAGAAAGATGCGTGAGAAACGCCCGTTTCGGCCGCAGCCGGGCGATCACCGCGAGCGCCTCTTCCAGGTTGAAATGGGTGGGATGCGGCTCGATGCGGAGGGCGTCGAGGATCAGGACGTCCAGGTCCTGTAGCAAGGCCAGGCTGGCCTCGGGGATTCTCACGACATCCGTACAATAAGCCAGGTCGCCCACGCGAAACCCAAGGACTTGAAAACGCCCATGCTCCAGGCGCATGGGCATGATTTCCTGCCCGAGAACCGCGAACGGCTCACCCGGCGCGATCGCGCGGAACTGCAACTGAGGCACGCCGCCTCCCAGCGCGTGCATCTTGCGGGCGTGGTCGTCGAAGGCATAGTGGAACACGCTGCGAATGGCGTCCTCGGTCGTCCTTTCGCAATAAACGGGTACCGGACCGCCGATCGACCTGGGGAACAGTCGGGCGTCGTCGAGCCCAAACAGGTGGTCGGCGTGATAATGCGTGTACAGGATGGCGTGGACCTGACGAATCTTCTCCCGTAGGAGCTGGACGCGCATCTCGGGCGTGGTATCGACCAGGATATTCCCGCCGGGCAACTCCAGCAAAACGCTCGGGCGAGTGCGATTGTTCCGAGGGTCGGTTGACGAACAAACCGCGGCATTCGCAACCGATCACGGGCACTCCGGTGGACGTGCCCGTGCCGAGGAAGATCAGTCGCCGGGGGCCCATTGCCGCGTCCTTTCCCATGACCGCCTTCCCCATCCTCGTCAGGGACGATATTGTACGGGAACGCGCCTGCCGTTTCGATGGCAGATGGCCATGATCGTGGCCGGGCAGGCGGAGCTTGCCTTGGCCTCCGGATCCGATCAAGATCCGGCCCCTCGAATTTCCCCCTTGAATTTCACCGGACGGAGCCGGCTACGTGATCGACATCCAGGACCCACCCGCCGAGACGCAGCCAGTTAGTTCGACGGCCGAAAGACTCGCGTCAAGGATATTGAACGGCCCGCTCGCGATTGTCCTGGGAATCCTGGCGATCTGGGAATTCATCACCTGGGCGCCCAATTACCTCACCTGGCCGTTGTGGGCCGATCACGACGTGTTCGCCACCGCGGCACGAGCCTGGCACGGCGGGATGCTCCCGTATCGCGATTTTCGCGGCAATAATTTCCCGGGGACGATCTACGTCTTCTACATCCTGGGCAAGCTATTCGGGTGGGGGAAGGCCGCGCCGTTCTACGCCTTCGACGCCGCGACCGTCGGCGTGCTCGGCCTGGTCATGCTCGTCTGGAGCCGCCGCCGACTGGGCGACCGCTTGCCGGCGATGGTGGGCTATGGATGCTTCCTCGGCTACTATCTGAACCTGGATTATAGCCAGGCGGCGCAAAGAGACTGGCACGGCCCGTTCTTCGTCGTGACGGGCATGCTGTTGATTCAGGCCTGGCCCGGTCGAATCAGCCGCATTGGTGCAGGCTTCCTCTCGGCGATCGGCCTCGTCTTCCGACCGCAAGCCATCCTCCTCCTGCCGGCGCAGGCGTTCGCGGTCATCGACGAGGCGCGACGCAACGAGCGTTCCGTCGTCGCGGCCCTGCTGGAGTGGGGAATCGCGGGCGGCCTCGGGCTATTTCTTGGCTTCCTGCCGCTGGTGCTCGGTGGCATCTGGCCCGATTTCCTCCACGCGCTGAAAGTGGTCAAGCCGGGGGCGAACTACAACCTCCTCACTCCCCAGGCGTTCGCCGAGCAATTCGCCTTCCAGCTCCAGCCCATGCGAATCGCGATCGTCCCCCTCACGCTCTTGCTGCTCGCCCCCCAGGCCACGGCCGCAACCCGTCGCGTGGCCGGCCCCTGGCTGGTGGCGCTCGCGGGAGTCCTGCTCTATCGGCCGATGAGCCCGCATCCGCACGCGTACCTGACGCACCCCTTGATGCTCATCTGGTCGATCCTCGCGGCGTTACTCGTTCAGATGGTCCTCGATCGCAAATCCCTGCCTTCGTCGGTCCGATTGGGCATCATCTTGCTCGTGGTCGGACTAGGGGTGAATTCGAAGCCGCGATTCTGCAATCTTGGCGGCAGCATCGAGGCGTATTCGCTCCTGAAAAAGGGCGTGGAGCCCGGTGCCAAGCCCACGGGATATACGCGCAACCCGGACGTGGTCGCCGCCGCCTACTATGAGTGGAAGGACTATCGCGAGCTGCTCCAGTACCTCCGCTCGGAATTGGGGCCGGACACGAAGATCGCCAATTGCCTCAAGCAAGTGCCCGCCTTGACGGGTCCGACCGCCCGCATGCCGGCCCTCCCGGCGGAATCCGTCGCGTGGCTCCTGGTGGTCCGCGGCGATGAGGCCGAGGAGCGAGCGTTCGCCGATTACCTGACGAAGACGGAGGATTCGGTGGTGGTTTGGAGTCCTGCCGAGGACGAAATGCCGCACGCCCCGAAGCTGAAGACGTTGTATGGTGCCGTCGAGGCCAATTATCGCTTTGCCAGGCGGTTCGGCACGATGGAAGTTTGGACCCGCAAACCACCTGCATCGAATGGGAAGGGCGAATGACGCGGAAACTCCCGTTCCTGGTCGCGGTCACGGCGATCGCCCACATGATGATCGCCCTCGTCTCCTTCGTCGTGATCGTGCTGGCATCGAGGTCGGGCCTATCGATCTTCTCGGGGCTTGCCAAGGACCTGGTCTTCTGCGATGTCCCGGTCTATTTCGGATACGCCAATCGGGCCTTCGCGGGAGAGGTCCCCTATCGCGATTTCCTGGTCGAGTACCCGCCGCTCGCGTTGCCGTTCCTGTTCGCGCCGCGACTCTTCTCCGCCTTGCAAGCGCACTTCGTCGGCCTCTTCGCCGGGGAAATGCTGTTCTTCCACTCCGCAACCATCTGGGCCGTTGCGGTCACGGTCGCGAAGACCGAGGGAGGGCAAGCCGAATTGCCGCGACGCCTCCTGTGGTTGACGGCGGCCTTCGTCGGCCTCGCACCGTTCGCGATCGGGCGCTTCGACCCCGTCCCGGCCTTCTTCGGATTCGTCGCGGCCGTTGCCCTTTACGGCGAGCGGGCGAAAATCGGCGGATTTCTTGCAGGGGTGGGGACCTTGATCAAGATTGCGCCCGGGGCGGTGGCCATTCCCGCCCTGACGGCCGCCTTGATGAGGAGACCGGGCAGCCGTTGGGGTGGGATTTTTGCGTTCGTCGCAACGACTCTCGCCGGCATTGCCGCCTGGGTTGCCCTGGGCGGCGTCGGCGTGATGGATTCGATCCGCTATCATTCGGAACGCGGGATCGAGATCGGCTCGCTGCTGTCGGGCGTGCTGGGGCTGGCCGCGAAGGTCGTCGGTGCGCCGGTGACGACCGAGTACAGCCACGCGTCCTGCAACCTGAGCACGCCCTGGTCGGCGGCGGCGTCGCGCCTGGGACTGCCGATCCAGGCGGGCCTCTTGCTGCTGGTCGCGGGCATGTTCGCGCGAGGCGGATACCGACAGCCGTTGCGATTCGCCGGCGCCGGCGTGCTGGCGTTCGCGATCGGCGGGAAGGTGCTCTCGCCGCAATATCTCCTGTGGATCTGGCCCTTCGTCGCAATCCTGGACGGCCGCGAGGGTCGCCTCGGGAGGCCTCTTTTCCTGGTCGCCACCCTCACCACGATGATCCTCTATCCCTGGGCGTTCCGCACCCTGTGGAACGTGGAAACCTGGACGCTGGTGGTGCTCAACGTGCGAAACCTTGCGCTCCTTGGGCTGCTCGCGGTGATGCTTGCGCGGCCGGCGGCCGGACCCCAAGACGCCTGATCGGCGTTTTTCGCGCCGCGAGCCGTCCTATTGTTCCTGGATCGAACGGAATCCCGCCGGGCGAGCGACGCCGTTGCGCGTTGCCTTGACCGGCCCCGTCGATTCCATTAACTTGGACAATCTTACGATTTGGAAGAATGGAACGGCCGATTTCCCGGCCGAGGGGCGTAGAACGGCAATGGAACTGCTCAGCGACCTTTGGGACAAGACGACCGACACCTTCACGTCCGTCACCGAGACCATCTCGGACGGCCTGATGAGGGTCTTCGGCAGCTCCAACGAGCGGCAGATCCGCCGGATGAAGCCGATTGTCGAGCGCATCGGCGCCATGGAACCGGCCATGCAGGCGCTCTCCGACGAGCAACTCAAGGCCAAGACCGCCGAATTCCGCGAGCGATTGAAGCAAGGCGAGACCCTCGACGACCTCTTGCCCGAAGCCTTCGCCGTCTGCCGGGAAGCCGGCCGCCGCTTCCTCAAGATGAGGCATTACGACGTCCAGTTGATGGGCGGGATGGTCCTCCACGGCGGGAATATCGCCGAGATGGTCACCGGCGAAGGAAAGACGCTGGTGGCGACCCTGGCCGCCTACCTGAACGCGCTCGAAGGCAAGGGCGTGCATGTCGTTACGGTGAACGACTACCTCGCCCGCCGTGACGCCGAGTGGATGAGCCCGCTCTTCAACGGCCTGGGCCTGACCGTGGGCGCCATCCAGTCGGAGATGGACAGCGGCGAGCGCCAGAAGGTCTACGCCTGCGACATCACCTACGGCACCAACAACGAGTTCGGGTTCGACTACCTCCGCGACAACATGAAGCCCTCGCGAGAGCAGCAGTCGCAGGGTCCGCTCAACTACGCCATCATCGACGAGGTCGACTCGATCCTCATCGACGAGGCGAGGACTCCGCTCATCATCTCCGGGCCGGCCTTCGACGACGTGCGGAAGTATTCCGAGGCCGACCGGATCTCGCGATTGCTCCGCAAGGGGGAGCATTTCGAGGTCAAGGAGAAGGAGCGGACCGCCCACCTGAATGACGAGGGCATCCGCGAGGCCGAGCGGATCGCCGGCGTGGAGAGCTTCTACACGCCCGGCAACATGGAATGGCCCCACCTGATCGACAATTCGCTCAAGGCGCACCATCTTTATCGACGCGACCGCGACTACGTGGTCATGAACGGCGAGATCATCATCGTCGACGAGTTCACGGGTCGACTGATGACCGGCCGGCAGTGGTCCGACGGGCTGCATCAGGCGGTCGAGGCCAAGGAAAAGGTCAAGATCAAGGAAGAGAACCAGACCCTCGCCACCATCACCCTCCAGAACTTCTTCAAGCTGTACAAGAAGCTCTCGGGGATGACCGGCACGGCCATGACCGAGGCGAACGAGTTCCACAAGGTCTACACGCTCGACGTGATCGCCATCCCCACCAACAAGGGGCTGACCCGCAAGAGCGAGCCCGACGTCATCTATCGCACCGACCGCGAGAAATACGGCCAGATCATCGAGGAAATCAAGCTCGTCCACGAGACCGGCCGCCCGATCCTGGTCGGCACCACGTCCATCGAGAAGTCGGAGCTGATTTCCGACATGCTCTCGAAATTCGGCATCAAGCATCAGGTCCTGAACGCCAAGTACCACGAGCAAGAGGCCGAGATCGTGGCCCAGGCCGGGCGGAAGGCCTGGGTGACCATCGCCACCAATATGGCCGGCCGAGGCACGGACATCATCCTGGGCGGCAACCCCGAATTCATGGCCTGGGCCGACCTGAAGCACCTGAAGGATGAAGACGGACGGCCCCTGTACCCGACCCGCCTGGAAGTCCCGCCCGAGGTCTGGCAGGCCGCCGTGGACAAGTACGAGCCCACCATGAAGGCCGAGGGGCGCGAGGTCGCCGCTCTGGGCGGATTGCACATCATCGGCACCGAACGGCACGAGTCGCGACGGATCGACAACCAGCTCCGCGGCCGCGCCGGCCGCCAGGGCGACCCCGGCTCGTCGCGGTTCTTCCTCTCGCTCGAAGATGAATTGATGAGGAAATTCGCCGGCGAATGGGTCGCCGCCGTGCTCACCCGCCTGGGCATGGAGGAAGGCGAGGCGATCGAGAGCAAGATGGTCTCGCGACGCATCGAAGGGGCGCAGAAGAAGGTCGAGGAGCGCAACTTCGACGCGCGGAAAAACCTCCTCGAATACGACGAGGTCATGGACGAGCAGCGCAAACGCGTCTACTCGTTCCGCCAGCGATTGCTCGACGGGATGCCGACGAAGGACGCGCTGCTCGACATGATTGACGAGCAGATCAAGACCAACGCCGAGAAGTTCCTGGCCGATGATTACGGGCTGAGCAGCTTCGCCGAATGGGCCGGCACCCGGCTCGGCGTGGACCTGAACGCCCGCGATTTCCGCGGGTCCTCCTTCGAAGAAGCCGAGGAAAGCGCCCGGCACGAGGCCCATCGCCAGAGCGAAGCCCAGATTGCCGAGGCGCTCGAGGAAAACCTGCCGAGCGACGCCGAGCCGAGCGAGTGGAACTGGCAGGCCCTGGCCGCCTGGGCCAACAATCGCTACGGGCTCACGCTCAAGGACAAGGAGCTTCGCGGCTTCGCCAGGTTCGGCAAGGACGACGAAGGCAACCCCACGGCGGAACTCGACCGCCATGAGCTGGTCGATTACATCGCCGAGCGCACCTGCGCGGCCGTCGATGCCGTCGACCTCAGCCCGGCCGCCGAGTTCCTCCAGCCGGACTGGGGGCGTCGCACCCTGGCCGGATGGGTCCACCACAAGTTCGGCCTCGCCCTGGACTACACGGACTGGAACGGCCTGGGCAAGGCCGAGACGATCCGGCGAGTCCAGGGGGCCCGCGGGCCCTCTACGCCCGCAAGGAGGCCCAATTCCCCGTACAGGTGGGATTGAGCCGATTCCTCGCCGAACGGTGCCAAATCAGTCGCAACCGCGATACGATCGCGACGGCCTGGCCGCGTGGGCGTCCGAGCGGTTCGGGACTCACGTCGACGCCGAAGTCTCGAGGAACAAGCTCCGGCCCGAGATCGAGGCCTATCTGACCGAGCTTGCCGAGCAGCAATACGCCGGCAATCGGATCGGAGAAGAGCTGGAACGGGCCGGTCGAGGCCGCCTACGGGCCGGTCCCCGCCGAAGGAAAGCCCGCCCCGGCGCCCGACCCGCAAGGATTGGTCAATCTCTCGGCGTGGGCCAGGCAAAATCTCGGCGTGGAAGCCACGCCCGACGAGCTGAAGGCGGCCGATCGCGCGGCGATCCGCAATCGCCTGATCGACGCCCTCGACGCCAAGCATCGGCCCGAGATGCGCGAGATGGAAAAGGCCCTCGTGCTCCAGATCCTCGATTCCAACTGGATGGAACACCTGCGGGCGATGGACCACCTCCGCTCGTCGGTCGGCCTGCGGGGCTACGCGCAGGTGGACCCGAAGGTCGAGTACAAGCGCGAGGGCATGAAGATCTTCGAGGAGATGTGGTCGGGGGTCGGCGACAAGGTGACCGACCTGATTTTCCGCATGGAGCAACTCGACCCCGATTTCCTCTCCTACCTCGGCGCCAGGTGGCAACTCGATCGAGCCCGGACCATCCACGAGTGCCGGCCAAGGAGCCCGAGGTCGCGGCCGTCGGCGCGCCGCTGGCAACGGCGTGCGAGCCCAGCAAGACGCGGCGATCGCCGCGAGCAAGGGCGAGGTCAAGCACGAGCCGCTCCGGAATACCGGCAAGAAGATCGGCCGCAACGATCCATGCCCGTGCGGGTCGGGCAAGAAGTACAAGGCCTGCCACATGCGCGTCGAACGCGGCATGAATTGATCGCCCGTCCGGCGATAGCAGGACGGTTCGTTCGCGTACGAGGCCGGCGATGCAAAGTCGCCGGCCTCGTACGTTTTTCGCCCCGGCGTCTCGACGTTGAAAATTTTGCAATCGAATCGCAATTGTCTCGCCTTTTTAGCATCCTCCGCGGCACGGAGAGTTTTCTGAAGTCTTTGCACGAAAAAACCTTAAAGATTTTGCAACCTGGAAAACTCGGCATGGGCACGAGGATTGCTGCAACTGAGTTCCAATTGTCATGGATGCGCCCTGGGAAAGGATTCCCTCTCGATGACCCATCTGCTCGACCTCATCTACCTCGCGCTCTTGCTCGCCTGGTCTCCCGTGCTCGCCTACCAGTCTTTACGGACGGGCAAATATCGCCAGGGTTGGTCGGAGAAGTTCTTCGGGAAGGCCCCGCGGCGGATCGGCGATCGGCATTGCGTGTGGTTTCACGCGGTGAGCGTGGGCGAGGTCCTGCTCCTCAAGCCGATCATCGCCGAATTGGCGCGACGTCGGCCGGATTGGGACGTCTTCATTTCCGCGACGACCATCTCGGGCCTGACCATGGCCAGGCGAACGTTCCCCGAGCTCGTCACGTTCTATGCCCCCCTGGACTTTAGCTGGGCGACGAAGCGGGCCGTGAAGCGGGTGCGGCCGACCGTCCTGGCGCTCGTCGAGCTGGAATTGTGGCCCAACTGGATCCTGGCGGCCAAGCGATCGGGAGCGAGCGTGGCCGTCGTGAACGCACGGCTGAGCAGCCGCAGTCATCGCGGCTATCGGCCGGATCGGCTGGGCGCTCGGCCCGACCCTGGCGCGGCTGGACGCGGTCGCGGCCCAGACCGGGGAATACGCCGATCGGTTCGTCGACCTGGGCACCCCGGCCAACCGGGTCCGCGTGACCGGATCGGTCAAATATGACGGCTTGGAATCCGAGCGCGGCAATCCACGCACGAAATCGCTCCGCCTGGCGCTGGGCATCTCTTCCTCGGAAATCGTATTCGTTGCGGGGAGCACGATGGAGGGCGAGGAAGCCGCCGCTTTGAAGGCATATCGAAAAGCCCGGAGCCGCCATCCCAAGCTCCGGCTGGTTTTGGTCCCCCGGCATCCCGAGCGATTCGACTCCGTGGCCAGTTGGCTGGAAAAGCAGGGGGAAATCGTCGTCCGGCGGAGCCAACCGGGCGGCAATCGCCATGCGGGCGACCGCGCGCCGGTAGTGCTGGTGGACACGCTTGGCGAGCTTTCGGCCGTGTGGGGGCTGGCCGACGTAGCTTTCGTGGGCGGGAGCCTGTTTCCCGGTCGTAACGGCCAGAACATGATGGAGCCGGCCGCCTTCGGGGCCTCGGTCATCTTCGGCCCGTTCACGAGCAACTTCAAGGAGGCCGTCGAGGGGCTCCTCTCTCGCGGCGGCGCCGAACAGGTGGCCAACGAGGATCGCCTGGCGCTTACCCTCCTGAATCACCTGGACGACCCCGAAGCCGCCGCCACGCGAGGTGCCGTCGGCCGTTCGTTTGTCCTGGCGCAGAACGGCGCGGCCGACCGCACGGTCGCCATGCTGGATTCGCTGGTCACGGGCGGCGCAAGAAATCCCGCAAGGAATTGACGCAGCTGCTCGCAGCTAATCGCCCAGATTCCCCAACCCTCCGAACTTGACGCATCACCGGCGAGAACGGCTCTTTCGAGCGTGAATGCGCTTGCATTGGAGCGGGGGCTTAAGGAAGAATGAGGCGACTCGCGGGATATCGCACGTACTCCGCGCGGCCTCGGGCCGTGGCGGTCGGTCGACGTCGCGAATGAGAACCCGTCGCCAACCTCTTCCGATGCCTGGAGAATTCCATGTCCACCGAATCCGAGGGCTCCGCCCAGGGCCAGACCGAAGTCCACGTCGACGACTCGAGCACGCTGCCGTCCTACTCCAATTTCTGCCGGGTCACGGCCACGCCGGAAGAGGTGATCCTCGACTTCGGCCTCAACCCCCAACCCTTCGCCACCGGCCGCCAGGACGTGAAGGCCAACCAGCGGCTCGTGATGAATTTCTACACCGCCAAGAGGCTGCTCACCGCCCTGGGGATGACCATCCAGCGCCACGAAGGGACCTTCGGCTCGATCGAGCTGGACGTCCGTCGCCGCGCCGGCACGTTCCAGCAAACGCAAACCCGCCATTCGCAGGGGACGGTCGGCCCGCAGGGCGTGGTCGAGTGATCGACCCTGCCTATTCTGAAATCCTGCGAGGGCACGGGGGTCAACACCTCCGTGCCTTTTCCCTTTGCCGCGCAAGCCGAAATGTGTCTCGGTGCGCTCGGCCGTGCTTAATTGTGCGCGATGTCTCACAACTTTCGGACCCCCTGTGTGCGCCGTAATTAGTTGGCAGATCATGCTTTAAAGTCATCTTAGTCAATCCATCCGGCCGAATGTTCGACCAAGAATTTGGCTTTGTTTCGCAGAATCGCGTCTTTGGTTCGGCACGGAAACTTGCCACGTCTCGCCTTCGTGCGTCGCCGCAGACGCGATTCCCGACGCTGGCACTATCGGGCTGCGCTCGCCGGGCGATCGCAGGATCGGGAAAATGGATGGCCTTGCACCCGGCGGAGGCGACGGGGAACCGCGCTCTTTGGGGCGAAACGGGGTTATACGGGCCGTCGCGATTGATTTGGTTGATCTCGCGCCATGGAATCGGCCGATTCTGAATGTCAAGACGAGACGTTCGCGCTTCGTGGTCACGACGGATTCAAGGGCGAGATTGTCGCCTTGACTGATCGCGGCGAGGCGGATGTGTCGATACCGTCATTCGCCGGAAGCCCGGCATCGGTTCAGGACGGACCAGTCCCGCTCAAGGAGATAAGGAATGTCTCATTCATTTCGCCCCGAGCCGCGCGACTCTGTGCGTCGGCCCCGGCGTCAGGTCCGCATCGAGCCGGTGCAGGCGCTGGAAGATCGCCGGCTGCTGACCCCGATCGTCACCACCAATTCGCTCACGGCCACCTTCGTGCCGGCGGCGGCTCCCACCAATACCGACCTCGGCACGGTCACCGTCACGCAGACGCCGCTCGCCACGAGCGCGGCGCCGCTGACGTCGGTCTCGGAGCTGACCTCGGCCAACTCCTTCGGCGGCGACATCGTCCGGATCAAGGCCGGGCCTGGCGGGGTTTTCGGCAGCGGCGTGTATGCGATTTCCCGAGGCGCCGGCGACAACGCCGACGCCACCTTCCGCAACCCGGACATCTCCGCGCCCATCAACAAGCCGGGCGTGATCTATCGCGTCGACCCGGCTACCGGCCAGACCTCGGTGTTCTTCGACCTCAACACGGTCCAGAGCCAGCTCACGACCGGCGGCGACGCCAGCAACGGGGCGACCCCCGGCTCGGGGCTCTTGAATTATTATGACATCGCGTTCGACCCCGAGGGGGTGTTCGACGGCAAGCCGTCGATGTTCGTCAGCTCGCTCTCGACGACCAACGCCTCCAACAACGTGATCTACCGGATTGCCCCGGACGGCACGTTCATGGGCCTTTACATCCAGTTCACGACCGACGCGAACGAGAATAATTTCGTCCGCCAGCCCACCGCCATCTACATCCCGCCGGTCGAGCAGCAGAACTTCTTGAAGGGCCTCTTCGTCGGCCAGGGCACGGGCGTTTCGGCGGACGAACGGCACCGCGGCGGGGGGATTCCAGGCCCTCTTCTTCAATGCCAACGAGTATGCACCGGGCTCGTCGCTGACGGGCGATACCCTGCCCACCGGCGTGACGACGACCCCGTTCACCTACGGGCCGCAAGTCGCATTCACCTCGGCCAACAGCTCGTACACGTCGCCCGGTCTACTCGGCGTTCACCGACTTCGGCACGCCGGGCGCCGGCGGCGTCCAGGCGGCGCCGGGACTGAGCGGCGTCCAGGGGAGCCAGGGCGAACTCTTGATCGGCAACGGCGCCGGCCCGATTGTGCCCAACTACACCGCGGCCGGCGGGGCCACGCCCGACACCGACGCCGCGATCATCACGCCGTTCCGCCGGTTCCAGGATGAATCGTTCGATTATTACGGATATTTCTCGTACAACTACCCGAGCGGCACGGTGACCGCGGGACCGCGCCCACCTTCGCGGGCAGCCTGTTCACTTCCGACCTGGCCACCGGCCTGGCCGTCACGGTCAATACGGCGACCGGTCCTGGGCCCCAACGCCGCGGGGACCGCGGTGAACATCCCGATCCAGGGGCCGGGCGGGCCGATCGGCGTCCAGCTCGCCCAGGACGGCACGACCCTTGAGCCGATCTTCACCAATGGCAACACCACCGACGGCACGAACCTGGGCGGCCGGATCGTCCGGATCAGCCCCTCGGGCCAGATCATCCCCTTCGCCTCGGGATTCCACACCTCCGGCGCCGAGGACGCGACCAGCTTCATCGGGTCGGAGCTGAGCCTGAGCTTCTCGGCCGACGGCACCATCCTTTATGCCGCCGACGACGACGGGATCTGGCAGTTCAAGGCGGTGACCAGCCTTGCCGACTCGGCCACCGGCCAGCTCATCGGCCTGAGCGACCTGCGGGACCTCGGTGCTCCGTACGACGGGCAGAATTCGGCGGTGGCGATCGTCGACACCGGCGTGGATTCGCTCACGCCCAACTTCCGGGGTCGCGTGGCCACGGGCTATAGCGTCGTGACCAACGGCAACGGCAACGACGACACCTCGGCCGCCGTGACAGGCCACGGCACCCTGCTCGCGGGCGTGATCGCGCAGTTCGTCCCGCAAGTTACGCTCGACCCGATCAACGTCTTCACCCCCAACCAGGTGCAGCCCAGCGTCGGCGCCAGACGGGCAATGCCACCACCCCGCAGGACATCTACAACGGCCTGAATTACGTGGTCAAGAACCCGTTCGTGAAGGACCCGGTCCGTCCGAACACTCTGGATCGCGTGATCACCACCGAAGTCGGGTTCGGCACGACCACGACTTACTCCACCGAGACCCAGGCGTTCCGACAGTTCCCTCAGCTTACGATCGCCTTCGCGAACCAGTTCGCCGCGCTCCGGCAGGAAGGCATCCAGTCGGTCGCCCCGACCGGCCAGTTCGGCGGCCCGGGAGCCTCTGCGGGCGGCTCGACCTCGGGCGGCGACGTGACGGGGATCGTCTTCCCGGCCGTGCTCAACGAGGTCGTCTCGGTCACCGGCAGCTATCCGTTCCCGTTCACGCAGACCGCCAACACGCCGCCGACCGACCCGGGATCGGGCGTGATCCCGCGGCCCACCGGGCCCGTCCTGCTCTACGGAAACGGGAACAACGGGGCGACCCTCAGCGCCACGACTGGCGCAGGGCTCGTCGCGGCGGCCGACGCGATCGTGTTCAAGGACAAGCTCCTGGCCTCGTCCAACCGGAACTTCCTCACCGACTACACGGCCCCGGAAGTCGACGTGCCGACGTTCCAAAGGTCGGGCGCTTCGGTCACCGCCGCCGGGGCAACGGTGGCGGGCGGCACCGCGACGACCGGCTTCAACGACTTCGGGGAAGGCGGGACCTCGCTCTCCTCGGCCATCGTCACCGGCTCTTACGCCCTGGTGGAATCCGCGCTGAATTACTGGATCAACATCGCCAACAGCGGCGGCGTCACGTCCGACGCCTACCTGAACACGCCGGTCGGGACCAAGACGCTGAATTTCGGCTCAACCGGCGTCGAAAACCTCTCGCTCTATGCCAATCCTGACGGGATCAACTCGATCCTGGAATGGACCGCGGTCCCTGCCACCGATTCGCCCAATACGCTCGATCCGGTAAATCCGCCGACGCTTTTCCAGAGCACCAACTATCGCGAGTACGCCCGGATCGACGTTGGCAACGCCATCGCCGCGATCGAAGGCTCGATCGCCGTCAATTACCTGATGGCCCACGGAGACTTCGACCAGATCGACGCCAACCACAACGGCTTGATCACGGCCCAGGAGCTCCAGAACTTCGAGGACAACGCCAACGAGACCGGCCAGGCCGAGGCCGGGGCCATGGCCAGGCTCCTCGGCGGCACGGGGACCACTCCCACCACGGGCGCCGCGTCCACGCTGGACGGCGAGACGCCCGACACGCCGGGCGCCCTGTCCAGGCGGTTCAACTTCTTCGACTATGCGGCGGACGGCCAGCTCAACGGGGCGATCTCCATCGCGCAGTTCCAGACCCTTTCCAAGATCCTGCTGCCGGCGCCCGACGCTTACACCGTCACGGACCGTCAGAAGGCCGCGGACACGGGCTTCCTGCTCAGCCCGTCGCCACTACGCGACTATTCCGACCTCCAGCACGTCCTGCCGACCTACGCCTTCATCCCCACGCGGCAGTTGAAGCGATTCCGCAACATCTCCCCGGCCAAGTTCGGGATCGGCAAGGGTCAGTTGCCCGCGAATCAAGGGCCGATCTTCACCCTGTACACGAACGGCATCCCGGCCCCGTCGAAGACGAAGCCCGCCCAGGCGGCGAAGGCGAACACCAGTACGGTCGTGACCACGCCGGCCGCCACAACCACCAAGCCGGCGGCGACCACCACGGCTCCAAAGACGACGACCACGGCGCCAAAGACGACGACCACGGTCCCCGTTTCGACGACAACCACGGCCAATGCCTCAACCCCGGCCGCCACGTCAACCTCGACGACCAGCACCTCGACCAGCACCAACAGCACGAGCTCCAATTCGTCGCTCGCATCCTCGATTGCGGCCCTGCTGCAAAACGCCGGCAACACCGGTACGGCGACGTCCTCCACAAGCTCCCAGACGTCTTCGAGCACGGGCACCCCGGCCGCAAGCACCGCGGTCGGTTACAACCCGGCGGCCGTGACGGGATCGACAATCGCTACCGGCACCGGCCAGGCGTCGAACTCGTCGAGGGGCGAGGACGTCAATCTGGAAACCCAGCCGTCGTCAGGGTCTCAGGCCGAGGGATCGAGTGGTTCCAAGACGTCCGTGACCGCCACCGCCGCCCTGCACGTCGCGGCGGTTTCCTCGGCCCGCGAGCGAGTGCAGGCCGAGGAAGCCCGGTCGAAGTCGCTGGGCAACGCCAGCAGCGGATCGAATTCCTCCTCGCTCTTGAAGGGCTTCAAACGCCTGTTCAAGAAGTAAGTCGCGAGGATCCAAAGAAGCCAGTCGCCGGCCTGCCGTCACCCTTGCGAGGGCGACGGCAGGCCGGTTCGACGTTTGGGGCGTCGTGAAGTGCATGAGATGCGCCGGATTCCGGGAGATTCTCGCCCGATCTGGATCGAGTTATGAACCACAAAAGTTGGGACGGGTCCGGCCGACATCTTGGTCGAGCCCCAACCTACGTCCGTGCGGTGCTCGATTGGAGGGCAAGCGGGTAAATCTCGGTCCGATCCTCGTAGGCTACAGCGGTTCCCGACCGCATGGCGCACGGGTGGGATTTCGTAGGGCAGGCCTACGGGGGCCATCCGACCGAAAACCGCTCCAAGGGCGGCAGTAGCCGGCCCTACGTCTCGCATCGTGTGCCATCCGAATGATAACAGCTGTAGGTCGAGACCGCAGCTTGGAGGGATCGGCTGGATCAGGCCCCAGGAAATCGTGCCGCTCGCGAGTGGTGAAGGCGATCGTTGGCATCCGTCGGCCAGGATCGCGATCGTTCCGGCCGGACCTCCCAGCTTGTCCCCGGGAGGAAAGCTTCGTCCCGACAATGCGAGACGCCCGCGAAGGTCGCGGGCGACTTTCGCGGGCGTAACGACTTCCGTCGCGGTATTTTCGTATCGAGCTCAGATGGTGAAATGGAACGTCTTGGAGATCGATCGCCACAGCCACCAGCCGAGCGTGCAATGGCCGCCGTCGATCTTCGCGAAGCCTCGGCTCCGGTTCTGGAGCGTCAGGTCGCGGTTGTCGACGGGGATGATGACCTCGTAGACGGCGGTCAGCGGCTTGGCCGTGCCGGTCTTCTGGTCGGGCTTGGTCGCGATCTCGCCGCCGGCCTGGTTGGAAAGCTCGGGCGGGATCTCGTCGAGGTTCTTCTTGGCAATCTCGCGGACATAGCTCTTGTGCGTCCGCTCGGAATCGCCGTAAATCTTGACCCAGGCGGTCGGCTTGCCGTCGTCGCGATCCAGGCGGACGAGGTCCACGTCGGTCTGGTCCAGGATCAGGTGGGCTTCCAGCTTCCTCGGGTCGCCGATCTCGCAGAACGGCTTCTGGCCGGGCTTGAGATATTGGCCGGTGGTCTCCGCCGCCGGGATGCCCAGTGCATATCCATCTCTAGGCGAGACGAGTCGGAGCTTGCCGATCTGCTCGTTAACCTTCGAAACGGCCTTCTCCATCTCCACCACGTCGCCCCTGAACTGCTGCGCGATCCCGCGGTCGCCGATGTTCCGGGACGTCGAATAGGTTTCAAATTTCGAGAAGTTGATGTTCAACTGCTCGCTCAGGACCAGGCGCTCGCGCTGCTTGGAGGGATTGATCAGCTCGGCCAAGAGCTGGCCCTTCTTGACCTCGTCGCCATCCTTGACCCAGAGCTTGACGAGCTGGCCCTCGACCTCGGGATAGACCGCGACCGGTTCCGCCGGCATGAGTACCAGGGTCCCCTGGAGCCGCAAGGGCGTGGGGATCAACAAGACGCCGGCGATGATCGCGGTGGCCGCCGCGAAGAACCCGGCGGCGCGGGCCTTCTTCACTTTACGCATCCTCCCCGGTTGTTGCGTGAACTTGAACATCTGGTACATGGGCATGCCGAGCATCGGGATGAGGGCGCCGATGGCGAGCATGTGGCTGATCGAGGCCAGGTGATACTGCTTCAGGAACGAGTTCAGGAAGAAGATGATGCTGAACGTGACCACCCAGCGATACACGTAGCTGGCGATCGCGTAGGAGACGAAGAGGAAGCGGCGCGACCGGGGCATGTAATTCTGCACCGGCACTTCCAGCCCCAGCACCTTCTCCTGGAACAGGTAGACGAAGAACTGCGTGCTCTTGATCCGCAGGTTCGGGATCTCCAGCCAGTCCGCCATCACGTAGTAGCCGTCGTATCGCAGCAGGGGATTGGCGTTGAAGAGGATCGTGTTCACCGAACAGATGAACATGGTGGCCAGCATGAGGCTGTGCAAGAGGCCGTCCTGCGTATTCCACCACACGAAGGTGGCGAGCGACGCGAGGAAGCACTCGACGTAGATGCCCGCGGCCGAGATCCAGATCCGTTTCCATTTATTCGGCAGGAGCCAGCTATCGGTCACGTCGCAATAGAGCGCGGGCGTGAGCACGAGGAACAGCATGCCCATCTCGTGGACTTCGCCGCCGTAATGCTTGGCGGTGAGCCCGTGGCCGAACTCGTGGATGACCTTGACGATCGCTAAACTCGTCCAGAAATAGAAGATCGTGTAGAAGTTGAAGAAGCTCTGGAACGTGGGCAAATTGGCGTAGAACTCGCTCCAGCGGCTGATCACGAGCGTGATCGCCGCGAGCATCATCCCCACGCTGACCGTGATGAAGTACGAGGTGAAAAGCCACCGGAAATACGGGTACATCCCGGTGAGGAGCTTCTCGGGGTCGATGATCGGGATCTTGATGTAGAGGATGTTGGCGAAGAATTGCCAGATCCGCTTCCACTTGTTCTTGCGGCGGCGCTCGATCAGCACCTTGCCCTGCTCGGTGGTGTCGATCTGCGCGATGCCGGCCTCGTGGAGCTGCGAGGCGAACCGGATGAGGTCGTCGACGGAGATGGTTTGCGGGCGATATTTCCGCTCGAAGGCCCGTTTCACGTCGAGGAGCGTGTTCTTGCCGTCGAACTGCTGGAGGAGGAAATATTCCTCGACCTTGAAGCGGAAATACTTCAGCGCGATGGGGTCCTTGATGACGTAGTGGGTCATCCCCTCGTAGAACTGGGGCTGGACCACCAGGTCGGGCCGGAGCTTCACCTGGAGTTGTTCGGCCGACTGGCCGGCGGGGGCGATCGGGGCCAGTGTGGGAGCTCGAGCTCATCGGACGTGAACCCTTTGGAGTAAACTTGGTCCCGAATGCCCGCGAGGGAAGGCCTCAAGGTGTCGAATCCGTTCGCCCCTGGGCCTTCCCTCGCATCAGTGCGAGGCGGTTGCCGGGGGCATTACCGCTTGGCGGCAACCTTGGGGTCGGGGGCCTGGGCGCCGAGCTTGATGGTCATCTCCACCTTCATGCCCGCGAGCAGTTGCATGCTCTGGTCGGTCTTCTCGTCGTTGTAGATGTCCGCCATGATCTGCACCTCGGTGAGCCTCACGGAGTTCACCTCGCGAGAGATCGACGTCACGCGGCCGGGGAATTTCTTCGTCTCGATCGGCACGTCATCGTTGTCGATCACCACGCGGACCTCGACCGGCTCGTTCCCCTTGATCTTGCTGGCCTCGTTCAGGGGAATCCAGCCGATGAATCGCAGGGTATCGGTCCGGCCTACTCGCACGACGGCCTCGTTGGAGTGGACGGCCTCGCCCGGGTTCTTCATGCGGTCGGTGATCACGCCGTCGAACGGGGCGATGATCTTGTGGTCGTTGGTCAACTGCTTGGCGGCCTGGTACTCGGCGGCGTAAACCTTCTGGTTCTCCTGGGCGACCAGCTTCTGGGCGTCGGCCGCGTTTACCTCGGCGATCGCCTTGTCTTCTTCGGACTTCGACACGAAGTTCGGATTCTTGATCTTGATCAACTGGATGCGGGCGTATTCGGCATTGGCCAGGCCCCGGGCGGCCTCGGCCTTGGCGATTTCGCCCTTATTCTCGGCCTGGATCTTCGCCTTCAGTTCGGAGAAGCGGGCGAGCTCGTCATGAAGCCCGCCGATCTCGGCGCCCTTTTCGACTCGTTGGCCGATCTGGTACTCGATGTGGTCGAGCACGCCGTCCTTGAGGGCCGAAACGTCCGACTTCTCCAGCCAGTCGATGCTGCCGTTCACCACGAGCGTTTGACCACCCGAGCCGCCCACCTGGGCCGTCGACGCGGCGGTGATCGCCGCCAGGGCGCTCAGGGACAGGGCGATGACTTTTTTCGAAAGGAGCACGGGGCGCCTCCTGGGCAGGATGAAGTCTGGTGTAGGGTGGGTCGAACGCCAGCGAGCCCCACCTTTTTCTCGATCGGGGATGGTGGGGCTCGCTGGCGCCGACGCCACCGTCGAAGACCGACTTATCTCATGAACGGCCAGCGGAAGAGGACCGTCTCGTACCAGACCTGCACCACGTCGCGGAGCAGCACGTAGGCCATGCGGGCCTCGCCGCACTGGACGCGGGCGCGGACCTCGGCACCCGGCCGAAGCGTCTTGACGTGGTTGCGTTCCAGGTAGTCCTTCTTCACGTCCTCGGTGAACCCGACGGTCACCTTGACCAGGTGCTTGCCTTCCACGGTCTCGGCCTTGGAGGCGACCTTGGTCACGTAGCCTTCGTAGCGGCGCTCGGGGTCGGTCATGGTCACGAAGTAGGCCATCAGCTTCCGGTCCGGCGGGGCCGCGCCGCTGGCGATGTCGCGTTCCAGACGGCTGCGGGCGGCGAGGATCGGCGCCATGTCGTCGTCGGGCACGTCCACTTCCAGGACCCAGTCGCCGCTGATGGCCGCGACTTGCAGGACTTCCTGGCCCACGTCCACCGGCCGATTCGTGAGCGTCTTCTTCGCTTCCCACGTCGTGAGGATGCCGTCGATCGGGGCGCGGATCTCCATCATCTGCTGCTGCTCTTCGATGGTCTTGATCTGCTCGCGGGCGCTATTGATCTTGATCGTCGCCTGCTCCTTCTCGCCCTGGAGCATGTGGCGTTCGTCGGGCTTGATGTTCTTGATGATCTGCGTCTCGACGTTGGCGAGCTTGCTGATGGCGTCGGACAGGTCGCCGCGGAGCTTGTAAAGCTCGGTCTCCAGCGTCTTGTTCTCCATCTTCGCCAGCATCTCGCCCTTGGTCACATAGTCGCCATGCTCCTTGAGCACGTCGACGATGATGCCCTGGATCGGGGCGTAGATCGTGCGGCGATTCTCGGGCAAGAGCGAGCCCTTGCCTTCGATCGTCAGCGGCCAGGGGACGAACGCCATCACGGCGATCACGGAGGCCACGGCGATGAGGACGGCGAGGATCTTCGCCAGGGTCCGGCCGCGGAAGAACCGCCAGGGCGAGCCGATGGCCTTGAGCACCGGCAGCATGAAGATCTTGTCATGCTCCTGGGCGTTCCAGAGGGCCGTGGAGGCGTGGCGGCTGACGACCTCGGTGCGGGCCTGGGCGTCGGTCGGGGCCATCTCGTCGCCGATCTGCTCGGCCACCAGGCACCCGTAAACTTCCTTGTCCTTGTCCTTGTTGTCGGTCTTGGTCTCGTTGTCGGGCTTGTGCAAGAGGGTCACGATCACGGCCTTCGAGCCGGATTCGTCGACGTAAATCTCGAGCGCATCGCGAATTTCGGGCGGGAAGCCTTCGGTCGTGCCCGTGTACACGAGGTCCTCGCCCGAGAGCGCCACGACCTTGCAAAGTCGCGTCAGCTCGCGGATCAGGTTCGCCTTGTGCTCGACGATTTCCTGGCCGCTCACCGCCTCGACCGACATCTTGCCGCCGATCTTCATCGCGACGGAGAACCGGTCGCAACCGACCAGGCGTTTCCCCTCGTTGGCGACGGCGTAGGCGGTCTCGCGGAGGTCGAGCGAGTTGTGGATCGAGTGCGTGAACCCTTCGAGCTGATTCCACAGCTTCTGCTGCGTCATCATCTGACGCATCTGGCGGTTCTTGAGGTACTGCGCGGCCAGGTCGCACAGGTCGCTCACGAATCGCAGGGTCGATTTCTGCGTGGCGGCGCGGCGAGTCGGGTCCATCAGGATCTCGACCAGCCCGACCACCTGCTTGTCGACGATCAGCGGGGCGATGATCAGGGCAAACCCGGTCGGGTTGCCGGCGCCCGGGACGCCTTCGACGGCCGCGCCCGGCGGGATGATTTGCGGCTGGCTGGCCTGGAGCATCACGCCGAGGAGGGCATCGTGGGGCTGGGCCCGTTGACGATTGTCCATGAGGCCGGTCTGGCGATATTCCAGCTGATGCTGGAGCTTCAGGCCGCCCCGGCCGTCCATCAACCAGAGCACGCCGCCCGATGCCGCCACGGCCGCGACCACGCGTTGCAGGAACTCGACGTGGAACTCGGCGGGTTGGATATCCGACTCGGCCAGCTCGGCGATCTCGGCGACGAGCTTGCGAATCTGGTTCTTCGTCTGCTCGAGCAGACCGGGGTCGATCGTTTCTTCCGCCATGGGAGTTCCCGAGGAGTTAGAGCCAGCGAAGGTCGCGTGGGAAATCGGACGGCTCCGCGGCGCCATACCGATGCATCCACGCGGTCCGGGCGCGTTTCAAACAGAACGGGACATCGCAGGCCGGGACCTTCCTGAAAAAATTTCCGAAACTCCCGCGGGAGCAGGCCCATTGCCCGGAAATCTCGCGAACGATAGGATCTGACGAGCTGTTTCGCCCCGATTCCCGCCATCCCTCGCTCCATCTCAAGAAAGTCGGGCGATTCTGGTCGGCCCGCGTGGGTTTACACTCTCGGGCTGTGGCCGGCGAAGACGGGTCCGATCTCGTACGGTTCTGGATCGGGACTCATGCCGAGTATGACAGGTTGCTTGGGACGGCATGACCACCAACCCTGATAGCTCGCCTCATGTCCCGCCGCTTCCGGGCCTCTCGACGGTGCCAGGGATGCCGACCCATGCACTCGTGACGGGGGCCACCGGATTGCTCGGCAGTCACATTGCCGAACGGCTTGCGGCCCGCGGATTTGCGGTTCGAGCCCTGGTCCGTCCCGATTCCGACACACGCTTCCTCGACTCCCTCGGCGTGGCCACGATCCGGGGCGACTTGACCGACCCCTCTGCCTGCGATCGCGCGACGCGAGACCAGGCCATGGTGTTCCACGCCGCGGCCAAGGTCGGCGATTGGGGGACCTGGGAGGAATTTCAGTCTGGATGCCTCGACGCCACGACCAACCTGGCGAAGGCTTCGCTTCGAAACGGCGTGACGCGCTTCGTTCACATCAGTTCCACCAGCGCCTACGGACATCCCACCGAAGGCGGCCCTCCCGTCGAGGAAACCGCTCCGCTGGGTCAAAACCTCTGGGCGATCTGGGATTACTACACGCGGAGCAAGGTGGAATCCGAGCGAATCCTCTGGAAGATGACCGGCGCCGGCCTTCCGCTGACCGTGATCCGGCCAAGCTGGCTCTATGGCGAGCGCGACCGCACCACGGCGGCGCGCCTGATCGGTCGACTTCGCCGGGGCGGTATCCCCTTGATCGGCCCGGGCACGAACCTGATCAGCGCGATTTACGCGGGAAACGTGGCGGAACTGGCCATCCTCGCGGCCGTCCATCCCGCGGCCGTGAATCGAGGCTTTCAACGTGACCGATCAGGGCGCTATCACCCAGGTCGACTATTTGAATCTCTGGGCCTCACTCTGCAATGCCCCGCCCATCCGAAGTCGCAGGCGCTATCGCATGGTCTTCGCGGGTGCGTTTCTGCTGGAGGCGATCGGTCGCCTTCTGCATAGCCCGCGACCCCCCCTGATCACTCGATATGCAACCTGGCTGATGGGTCGTCATCTCACTTACAGCAATGAAAAGGCCAGGCGAGTCCTCGACTGGTCCCCATCGCTGGGATATCGGGAGAGCATCGAGCGTACGGTCCGATGGTACGACCAGCATGCTGGCGGCGCCCGCCCAACCCCTCAAACTGTCGCGGTCGGCCCGTCGTCTCCGAATTCGCTCTGACCGCACTTGCCAGATCGCGACATGGCCATCAGGATGGATCTTGCCGCCTGCGCAGGATTTTCCGACCGGACCCACATCCTTCGAGAGGACATCATGAAATTTAACCTCGCATGGGGATGCGCCGCGACGCTGGCCGCGGCTCCTCGGCGTACCCGCGTTGCGTGCCCAGGAACCATCCCGGCCGAAGGCCGATCCGGCGACCGCGAAGGTCGACCTGGAGGCGATGGCGGACGGTCCGGGCCACCCCGGAAATTCTGGCGGAGGTTCCCCGGCGAGTAAATTCCGCGATTTCAACGATTTGACGCGAGGCGCCGAGCGGATCGACGGGTTTTTCACGCTTTATCGCAAGGACGACCACCTCTACGCCGAGATCAAGCCGCACCAGTTCGACCAGCCCATGCTCGCGCCGATCGTGATCTCCAAGGGGATGGGCCATGGCGGGCAAGCCGCTGAACTTCGGCGACGAGTGGGTGGTCTTCTTCCACCGCGCCGGCGATCGCGTCCAGCTTATCCGCCGCAATATCCATTACAAGGCGCCGGCGGGCACGCCCATCGAGAAGGCGGTGAAGCAGAATTACACCGACTCGATCCTGATGGCGCTGCCGATCCAGAGCCTGAACCCCGGCGGCGGGATGAGCGTGGTGATTGACCTGGACGACATCTTCTTCAACGACTTCGCCGAGCTCTTCGGTTCTTACGACCGATCGAAGACGACCTGGCACAAGATCAAGGCGTTCCCGAACAACCTGGAATTGCAGGTCGAGACCACGCTTCGGCGGGGGACGCGGCGGCTCTGGCGGCGACGACGGCGTGATCGACTATCGCGGCGCCACCGTGGTGATCCACTACAGCCTGGTGAAGCTGCCCGACTCCGGCTATCGGCCGCGATATGCCGACGACCGCGTGGGGCATTTCCTCAACGCCACCAAGGACTTCGGCCACGCCGACCCCGACACCAATTTCGTCCGCATGATCAACCGCTGGCGGATTGAGAAGGCCGACCCCTCGGCCAAGATGTCGCCGCCCAAGCACCGCATGATCTGGTGGGTCGAGAACACGGTCCCCGATGAATATCGCCCCTATGTCCAGGCCGGAATTGAGGAGTGGAACAAGGCGTTCGAGCCCCTGGGCATCCGCAACGCCATCGAGGTCCGATGGCAGACCGAGAAGGACGAGTTCGACCCCGAAGACATCAACTATTGCACCTTCAAGTGGATCACCACCAACCAGACCTACGCCATGTCGTGCCTGCAGATCGAACCCGCTCACGGGCGAGATGATCGACGGCGACGTGATCTTCGACGCCGGGCTTCATCAAGGCCTACAAGAGGGAATTCGCCCTGCTGACCGGCAACGCCGCGAACGGGATGGACGCGGGCGATCCGATCGCCGTTGGCGAGGTCTTCAGCCCGATCCTCGCCGCGAAGCAGCGGTTTCGGCCTGCCGAACCCGGTGGGATTTGGCTTGAAGGGGCCCGAGCTTCGTCCGGCCGATTGGACCGACTTGCAGACCAAGCTGCGTCGTCGGATCTCGTCGGGCGGCCATGCCGGCTGCCAGTATTCCTGCGGGATGCAGTACGAGATGGGCCTCGCGGCCCTGGCGATCGCCGATTCGGGCAAGTCCGGGCCTGGCGAGGGCCTGACCGAGGAATTCATCGGCCAGGGGATCAAGGAGATCGTCATGCACGAGGTCGGGCACTCGCTCGGACTTCGCCATAACTTCAAGGCCAGCACCATGTTGCCCTCGGAGAAGTTGCACGACACGGAGATCACGCGCAAGAAGGGCCTGGTCGGCAGCGTCATGGAGTATTCGCCGATCAACATCGCCCCCAGGGGCCAGAAGCAGGGGGATTACTACACGACGACCATCGGCCCCTACGACTACTGGGCGATCGAGTACGCGTACAGGCCCATCGATCACAACGAAGAGGCCGAATTGAAGAAGATCGCGGCCCGCGCCCCCGAGCCCGACCTGACCTTCGCCACCGACGACGACATGTACGGGTCGAACGACCCGCAAGTGAACGTGTGGGACCTCGGCCAGGACCCGTGCAAGTTCGCCATCGAGCGGATGGACCTGGCGCGCCGGGCTGCTGAAGGACCTGGACGCCAAGGCCGTGAAGGACGGGCAATCGTGGGTCAAGAATCGCGACGCCTTCTCCATCCTGATGGCCCAGTACGGCAACGCCGCGGCGCTCATCGGCGGGTACATCGGCGGCCAGTCGGTCCATCGCGACCACAAGGGGGACAAGGACGGCCGCGACCCGATCGTCCCGATCTCGGGGACCAAGCAGCGCGAGGCGCTCAAGCTGCTGGTGGAGAAGATCCTGAGCGACAAGGCGTTCCAGTTCTCGCCCGCCCTGCTCCGCCGCATGGGGAGCGAGAAATGGAGCCATTGGGGAAGCTACCAGCCGGTTCGAGCGTGCCGACGTGGCCATCCTGGAGCGCGTCCTGGGCATCCAGGAGATCGCGCTCGATTCGTGCCTGAATGCGTCGACCCTGGCACAGCTCGAAAACCAGGAGTTGCAGACCGAGGCGGGTGGCGACCCGCTGAAGCTGGCCGAAGTCTTCCGCGCCTGAGCGACGGCGTCTGGTCCGAGCTGGCCACGACCGCGGACGCGAAGACGCTAACCATGACCACCATTCGCCGCAACCTCCAGCGCGAGTACACGAAGCGGCTGACCAGGATGGTCCTCGGCGAGAAGCAGGCGGACTTCGGCGGCTCGTTCCGCTTCGTCATTTTCTTCGGCGGGAACGCGCTCCGTGCCGGCCGACGCCGCGCCCTCAGCCGCCTTCACCTCCGCGAGACTGGGCGACAAGATCGCCAAGGTCCTAGAAAACAAGGCCCTGACCATCGACGACACCACCAGCGCGCATCTGGAAGAAACTCGCCACAGGATCGCCAAGGTGCTCGATGCAACCCTCGACGACAACCAGCCCTGAGCGGTCGCAAGTCGACCCGAACCCGCCGCCCCAAGAAGTTCGCGGAAAGCACCCCGTCGCAAGGCGGGGTGCTTCGTTGGGGGCGGCCGAGAAAACTCAATTAGGTACGAACGTTGCGTCCACGCTCAACCCGTTGGCTCAGAAGGGGATGGGAGTTGACGTCGGATTGGCCGGGCGATTGGGCGGCGCCGGCGAGGCGGGCTCGGCCGGAGGACTTTCCACGTTCAGGACGCAGCGAAACCCGAGGTAGGGTAGCCTGGCGTCGGGCCTGGTGCTGGATCTCGCGGATGCGTCCCAATCCTTGGCCCCTCCCTTGATCACGATCTCGGGGATGCGCGACTTGCCCTTGGCCGGGCCGCCCGGGTTGACGGCCACTGTTCCCTTGAGCTGCTGATAATACTTGATCTCGAACCAGTCGCTGGTCCACTCCCAGGCGTTGCCGGCGAGGTCATACACGCCATATGGCGAGAGGTCGTCGGGATAGGACATCACGGGGTCGATTTGCTTGCTCTGGCGGGGCTTGGTCCAGGAAGGGGGCTGGTTGCCCCAGGGATGGGTGCGGGCGTCGATGCTCCGGGCCGCCATCTCCCACTGGGCCTCGGTCGGGATCGACTTGCCGGCCCATTCCGCGTACGCCTTGGCCTGGTTGAGCGTGACGTTGACGACCGGCCGGAGGTCATTCGACGGGGGTTTGCCCTGGTAGACCTGGAATTGCCGGACCGTGACCTCGTGCTGATCGATGTAGTAGCTGGAGAGCTGGACCTTGTGCGCGGGCTTGGACTCGGAGGCCGCGTCGTCCCGGCCCTGGGTGAAGGTGTCCGCCGGGATCAGGCACATCGACGAACCGTCCTTGTCGCTGGTGATCTCCAGCGGCCAGCCCGAGGCATGCACGCCGGCTTCGGGTCGCGCACGAAACCCCGGTGGCAACGGTCTTGGCCGGGACATTCGCGCGGGCGAGGCTCACGCCCGTGTCGCGATGAGGCTCGGGGGGGAACGGCGGCGGCGCCAGTTCGACGACGGCCGGTCCGGGCGGCGACGGCGGAGTCGGGGCCACGGCGATCACCTCGTTGGCCCTGGGTGGATCGGGCTGCGGCTCGGGAGGCTTGGTCTCGGTCTTCCTGGCGACCACGGCCGGGCCGCCGGGGAACAGCGGGAGCCCTTGCTCGTGGCGTTCCATGCACTCGGCGGCCTTCCTGGCGGAGTTCGTCCTGGGATAATCCTTCGAGATCTTGCCGAGGCGGGCCAGGGCCTGCTCCAGCTTCCCGCGCTTCTCGTATTGCTGGGCGTCGTCGAGGAGTTGCTTCGCCTGGGCTTCGAGCGTCGCGTCGTTGACGGCCGAGGCGGGCTTGGGCGGATACACGTACGGCTGCTGGGCGGCAATCTCCTCGTCGGAAAGCCCACCGCCGGACCTTGCGTAGCGGACGATCAAGAAGGCAGCCAGCAAGATGATGCCCGACGCGATCGCGCCCACGATCATCCGGATTCGCTTGCGCGATTCGTACGTGTCGAGTTCGGGCGTCTGCTCGATGAGGACGCCGGTCTTTTCCTTGCCGTGGTCGTCGTCGATCGCGGATTTCTTCTTCTTCGCGGGCGAGGGTGCGGGGGCCTCGACGGACTTCTTCGGCCTGGTGGGATTCGCCTGGATCTCAAGGGCCGATTCGACCTGCTTCTTCTTGAGCTTTTTGGCGGGATCGGCCTCGGGCTCCGTGCCGTCCGCAAGGGCGTAGTCTTTCTCCTCCTCGGGATCGGGTTCGGCCCGAGGTTCCTGGTATTTGATGCGGGGGAGATAGGTCGGGGCGGCCTTCTTCGGCCGATCGGAGTCCTGAGACGAGTCCGTCATGCGATCGGCCCCCGCGTCTCCTTCAGGAAAACCCATGTCTATCCCCAGGATATCGACGCAAGGGACGCGGGACAAGGGGAGCAAGGGGCGGGCGGCCCGCGTCCTGCGGATGATGGGCAGGGACTTCGAACGTGGTGGAGAAAACCCGTTGCTCCCGATCGCCGCGCCTTGGGCACGGGATCGGAGGCAACGGGCCGCGTTGTCCCGGCTTGGGATCAACTTATTATAGAGATTTCCGGGCAGGCGAGGCGCACGCTTCAGGCAGCCCGTTTGCGACGGCGCGCCGCCATGACGGCGCCCGCCCCGCCGATCGCGAGCATCGTCAGCGACGCGGGCTCGGGGACCGAGGCGGGATTGAAGATGTTCCAGTGGCCGGCCCCTGCGGCGAAGCCCGACGACAACGACCAGGCCTCGCCGTTGGTGGTCGCGTAATTCTTGTCGCCCGCGATCGTCAGAGTGTCGAGATTGATGCTGCTGCCGAAGGTGAACGTGATCGTGCCCGACCCCGTGAATCCGCCCATGGCGTTGACGGTCATCGGCCCCTGGATCGTGACGTTTCCGCCGGTCAGGTTGGAGTACTCCTCAGACGGCGACGTTACTACGAAGGTGAAGGCCGTCACGTCCGACGAGGTGACCATCCCATTGGTGATCGCCGAACTCTTGATCATCAAGGACCCGCTAATCGGCCCGCCCTTGCTGTTCGAATCGTCGACGAACGTGTAGAGGAGGTCGGCCCTTGCGGTGCCGCCCAGGAGGGCCATGGTCGGCAAGGCCAAGGCCAGGGCTACGAGGATTGATCGGGAACGATGATTCCAAATGCGCATGAAAATACCTCTCGGCATTCGCCGATTCTGCGGCCAGCTCACGAGAACATCGGCCTCGATGAGGGATGAGCCCGGCCAGGAGGGGGGAGACGCTCTCTTCGGCAAGAGCCTTGATCAACCGTTGACAACGGTCGAATATAAGAATCCAAATCGCACAGCACCAATCAAATTACGTTCGAGTTTACGAATTTGATCACCTTGTCGCCTTTTGGGAACATGAGGTGTCACCATTTGCCATATCAAGGACAGACAACGCACCTAATAGGCAACATAAGACGGAGTGCAGAATTTTTGAATCATCGATTGCGCGTACGAATCAAAGATGGGCTCGCAGGTTCGACGATAAATTTGCGAAATATGTTTCGTATTGACGACGATGCCAGGGCGACATCTCGCCGGGCGGGTCGCGAAGGCCGGTGGGTTTCCCTCGGCGGGGGATTTTGCGAACATCTACCGGTGGGTCGAGTCTTGGGGTTCCCTGACGAGAGGACCGAGTCATCATGAGAGTTTCCGGGATTGTCTTCGCCGTCTTCGCGCTCGTGTCTTCGTGCCATGCCAGCGACGACGAGTACACGCCGCTCGTCACGAGCGACGACCTTTCGTCGTTCCGCCTGGTCGGGTTAGGGCCGGATTCGATCTCGATCGTTGACAAGGAGATTCGCCTGACTGGAAAGTCGGACGGCTATTTCCAGACGAAGGATTCTTACAAGAATTACATCCTGAAATTCGAGTGGAAGTATGACCGCCCCGCCGATTTCAGGCCGGACGCGAAGTTCAACGGCAACAGCGGCGTGCTGCTCCACATCGCCGGGCCGGAGAAGGTGTGGCCGAAGTCGATCGAGGTCCAGCTCGCCGCCTCCGACACCGGCCGCATCCTGGGGATCCAGGGGGGCAAGTTCTCGAGCGACCTGGATACCAAGCAGGTCACGAGGGAGCAAAAGCGCGCGGTCAAGCCGGTGGGCGAGTGGAATGAGCACGAGATCGCCTGCAAGGATGGCGCGATCCGTTCCACCATCAACGGGATCTGGGTCGATCGCGGGCGCGACGCGAACCCTTCGGAGGGGCCGATCGGGTGGCAATCCGAAGGCGCCCCGATCCGCTTCCGGTTCCTGAAGCTCAAGAAGCTGGATTGAGCGATCCTACTTCGACGAGATCGCGATCTTATCCAGGAAGGCCGCGTTGCTCGGCGTCTTCGCGAGCTGCCGGACCAGCCCTTCCATCGCCTCGACCGGCTTCATGTCCGCCAGGGTGCGACGCAGCAGGTTCACTCGCGTGAGGACCGACGGTTCCAGCAGCCGCTCTTCCTTGCGGGTGCCCGATTGCTGGATGTCGATGGCCGGCCACACGCGGCGATCGGCGAGTCGGCGGTCCAGCACGACTTCCATGTTGCCGGTCCCCTTGAACTCCTGGAAGATCAGGTCGTCCATGCGGCTGCCGGTCTCGATCAGGCAAGTGGCGATGATCGTGAGCGACCCGCCCTCGTCGAACACGCGGGCGGCGCCGAAGAGCTTCTTGGGCAGGTCCAGGGCCTTGATGTCCATCCCGCCCGACATGGTCCGGCCCGAGTTCGAGCCCTTGTTGAAGGCCCTGGCCAGGCGCGTCAGGCTGTCCATCAACACGAGCACCTGGCCGCCGCCTTCGGCGATCCTCTTGGCGCGGTCGATGGTCAATTGCGCCAGGCGGATGTGTTCCTCGGGGGCGTGGTCGTTGGACGAGCCGATGACCTCGCCCTTGACCGAGCGGCGGACCTCGGTCAGCTCCTCGGGGCGTTCGTCGACCAGGAGGACCATCAGGTGGATCTCGGGATGATTGGTGGCCACGGCGTTGGCCATCTGCTGGAGCAGGATCGTCTTGCCGGACCGCGGAGGGGCGACGATCAGGCCGCGCTGGCCCTTGCCGATCGGCGTGAGCAGGTCCATGACCCGCATACCCAGGGGCTCGGCGCCGGTTTCCAGCTTGATGGGCTCGTGGGGATCGATGGCGGTGAGGTCGTCGAAACCGCGGCGGCCGAGGTACTGGTCGGGGGCGCTCCCTTCGATCTCGGTCAATTCGGCAAGTCGGGGACCCTGGCCTCGTTTGGGGGCTTCAATCGTGCCGGTCAGGCTCACGCCCTGCCGGAGATGGAACCGCGCCAACAGGGGCGAACCCACGTAAACATCGTCGTTATCCGCCTTATAATTTCGCTTGGGATCGCGCAAAAACCCGTACCCCTTCGGGTGCAACTCCAGGACACCGGATCGGGTGCTTTCGGCGATGCTCATGGAAGATACTCGCGATTTCGAGACGATTATTGGGCAGGGAATGGGACGCGGCGACACGGCTGGAGGCGGAATATGGGCGAGGAAGGCGGGCGCAGGCGGGCCGGGTTGATACCACCGGGTGCGTGCGGTTGCGTTATGGTCGGAGAACTTCCGGTTGGGACGGGATATCTCACAAGATATCGAGTTCCCGCCCTTGCGTCCACCATCAATCCGACGAAAATCGTTTTCGGAAGCGGATGGCGGCCCTCGCGTGCTCGCGACCGTCGTGCTAAAATCAAGCCAGACGGGGCGGGCGTTTCAGGGGCTCATCGGGCCGGGAGGCCCAAGGGGAGGGCGACTCGTGGCGACTCGCATGCGATGGGCTTCTCGGATCGGCCTGGCGGTGGTGGCGCTGCTGGCCGTGTCCGGCCACGTGGATGCGCAAGTCCTGGTGCCGGACACGACCGGGATGTTCACCAGCGGGCTGCAAAACCCCCGCTTCCCGCCCGAGGGGGATTGGGCCGAGGTCGTGACCGTCACGCCCAAGTGGCTCGTCATCCAGAATCAGGCGGGCCAGCAGTTCCCCGTCGCCATGGACGCCATCGGCCAGTTCATCATCCGCTGGCCCTCGTCGATCGACAACATCTCGCCCAATGCGCTGGTGGAGGCGATGGGGCCGGACATGGCCAGCAACCAGATCTCGACCGATCACATCGACGTCTTCGAGGGCGCGGCCCGTCAGCTCGTCACCCCTACCTATCAATATTTGATCGGATATAATCGCACGATCACCCAGTTCGACATCAACAACATGCAACTGGGGGTCTGGACCCCGCTCCTGCCGGGCGAGGACCAGATCCCCGAGCGCCACCACATCGTCGGGACCCTGGCCAGCCGATATCCCCTAAGAATCGCGGGGCCAGGCAACAACGCGCTGACCGTCTTGCCGTCCCCCGCGGGGATGTCGGTCGCGGAGGTCACGCTCGGGTCGTCAACCTTCCTGCGCGCGGGCGACCTGATCTACCTCGTCCCAGCAAACTACACACCGAGGACGATGTTGCTCCGGCAGATGGTCGCCTTCAAGACGATGCCGTTGAGCCAGTTCGTGCCGTAACGCATGGATCGTCCTCGGTCGCGGCAGATTAACGCATGGTGGCCGATTCGCCTCGGTGCAGTCGAGGTGATCATGATCGCGGGAGCAGCCCCATCTTTCGCGTGGCGGGCGAATCCCGGTGGAGTCGTCCGGACGATTGATGAAGCGTGCGCAATCGCGAGGCGTTGGGGTGTAGAGATCCCGAGCTTTGTCCAATTCTCGGTGGACGAATACAATTACCTGGACAAGGAGACGACTGCCAAGACCACGACGTTCCGGGAATTGGAAGGAACGATCATCGACTGGTCCTGGTTCTTCCACCGCAAGACCGGGAAGATCCCGTTCTTGATTCGCCAGGACATCATGGCCAGTGACGAGGCCATCGTGGCCGTCATCGGGCATGAGATGTTCGAACTGGAGATGCTACGCTCGACCTTCTCGGAGGGGGCTCCGATCGAGAAATGGGAGGCCGAGACTAGCCCCAACAATCGAGGGAACTTCCACTGGCAAGCGTGGGATTACGCGGATGGCCTGGTCGCTCGCATGCGGGAGGAGACGAAATGATCAATAAGTTGATAAAAATGTACGAGGACGGGGCGATTACCGGCTATCAGGTGATGATCGACTGCCTCCAGATGCTCGATCCTGAGAATCCGGACCTCATCCTCTCGGAATTACCGGAGGAGATCCTCGACGAGATGCTGGAATATGCGCGGCGCTACGATCCCCATCGTCGGCACTCCGCCTTTCTTCTCCCTCCCGCAGAAGACCAGGTCAGATCCGCCGAGCGCTGGATATGCGCCTCCCCAGTAGGAATTCCGAGCAGGTCAATCGATAAAGCGACGCTAAGCCGACGGCCGGTTAATTGCCTGCCCGGAGCGCCGCCTACTTCTTCTCCACCTTCGCCTCGGCGGGCGGGATCGGCTCCGTCTCGCCCCCGTCCCCTCCGCGATCCCGGTAGAGCGGCAGGTATCGGTAATAAACTTCCAGGGTGAGCAGAGACAGGGAGGTCTCATATAACCTCCCGCCGCGAGATCCCCACAGGTCGGGCTCGGGGTCGGCGGGGCTCCAGCTTCCTCGGTCGCAGGCGTCGCCGCCGATCTGCTGCGAGATCAGGGTCTCTCGGACCCGGTGGTTCCATTGTTCCCACTCCTTGCCCTTCATGTTGTGCAGGAGCTGGGTGGCGTAATACCAGTAATAGATGCTTCTCTGCTGCGATTGTTCGAGGTGAGCGGCGATCCCCGCCGCGCCCACGACCATCGACGGGTGCTCTCGCGACCAGCCGAGCAACTGGCGGCAGACGAGCGATTCGGCCGTCATGCTGGGGGTCCAGGGCGTGCCTTGCATGTAGCCGTAGGAGGTCCGGCCCGAGTCCGTGGAGACGAGGTCGAGATACTCGCGGCTTCGCTTCAGCACGCCCTTGTTCACTTCCAGGCCCGCGAGGTGGGCGCTCCTCATGGCGAAGATCTGCCAGCCGAAGACGGACGTGTCGCTCGGCTCGTTCAGGACGTATCGCCACCCGCCATCCACCCGGTTCTGGCTGCGATTGATGTAGGTCAGGGCCTTTTGCGCGGGGTCGCGCAGCCTCTTGTCGCCGGTGATCCCGTAGGCCTCGCAGATGGCCATGGTGGCGATGGCGTGGCTGTAATAGAGCGTGTGCATGCCCCCGCCGGTCCACAATTCGCCGCTCGATTTCTGGTTCTTGATCAGCCAGGTCAGGCCCCGCTGGATCGTCGTCTGGTAGCGGCCCTTTTGCGTGTGCGTGTGGCCGGCTCCCAGCAGGGGCAGCAGGGCCAGGCCGGTCGCGCCCGTGTCGGAATAGACGCACGGGGCTTCGGGGCATGGGCGCACCGGTACACATGGGGACCGTGTCGAGGCTCCAGGCGCCGTCGGGGCGCTGGTGCCGGGCGATCCAGTCCAGCCCTCGCTCCACGGCCTTCTCGGATTCGGCCGTCCCGCCCTCACGCCTCACCAGCTTCGCCCTCATCTCGGCCGATCGGCCCGAGAACGGGGCCGTCCTGGCCGCGTTGTCGGCGAAGGCGCCTTGCCCCTCGGCCCCGGTCCTGGCCGTATCGGCCTTGGTCCGCCCCTTGGCGGTCGGGATCGCCTTGCCCGAACCCTCCTCGTGAGGGATGAGATTCAGCTCGGGGCCGATGGCGAAGGATGCGGGGAGTTTCGGGGCGGCAATCTCGTTGGATGGGCTGGGGTTGGTCACGAATGAGATCGAAGGCGGCTCGGCGGATTCGGACCTCGTGAACGGGTCGCCAGCCCGGTCGGCCGCCTTCAGCGAGGTGATGTCGTCGGTGAGTTGATTGGACTGGAAGGTGGGGACTTCGTTCTTGGGGACGTCGGAACCCAACGCCCGGAAGAGCACGCCGAACGCCAGCAGGAGAATCGTATGAAAGGCCAGGCTGGTGCCCCAGGGGGTGAGCCATCGCACCCATTCGGGGGTCTCGCGATCCAGGCCGCGGCCCATCCGTTTGATGCGTACCCGGACGATGCGAAGGATGCGATGGCGCGGTCGTGGCATCGATCGGGGGTCCTGTCCTGGAGCGATCGGGCTTCAGAGAAGTGGTCGGATTCCGCGCTGAAGGGACGACGTCCGGGATTGGCGGGATATTCGGAGCATTCTCGGATCCTTCCCGGCTCGTCGCTCACTCGGAAATGGAATTGCCGCGGGCCTTGTAGAGGGGGAGATAGCGATAATACACTTCCAGAGTCAGCAGCGACATGGCCGTCGTGAAATGGCGGCCGGCGCAACTTCCCCAGTAGTCGCTGCTCGGCTTGTGCGGGTCCCAGCTCCCGTGATCGCACCCGTTGCCGCGGACCTGCATCGCGACCAGGCCGTTGCGGACCCTCGGGTTCCACTCCTTCCAGGCGGCGTTTTGCATGTTGTGCAGGAGCTGGGTCGCGTAATACCAGTAGTAAATATTCCTCTGCTTATCTTCCAGGATGTTACTGGAGACGTGCTTCACGCCGGACGATAACTCGGGCTTCTCGCGAGGCCAGCCCAGATACTGGCGGATCAGGAGGGCCTCGGCGCTCATGACGACCGACGACCCCTGCCCCGGCACGTACCCGTATTGAGTCCCGCCCTTGTTGGTCTGGGCCCTGTCCAGATAATTGGTCGCGGCCTTGAAGACTTCGCCCGGCACCTTGATGTGGGCAAGCTGGGCCGATCGCAGGGCCATCATGACCCACCCGAACACGCTGGTGTCGCCCGCGTCGTTCGGGTTGTACCGCCATCCGCCGTCATTCAGGTTCTGGGACTTGATGAGGAACTGGACCGCCTTGGTGGCGGCGGGACACAGCGCCTCATCCTGGGTCAGCCCAAGGGCCTCGCACAGGGCCATGGTGGCGATCGCATGCGAGTACATGAGCGCGTTGCCGTCGCCGCCGGTGTAGATCTCCCCGTCGGACTTCTGCACCGAGATCAGCCAGTCTAGCCCCTTCTGGACGTGCGGTTGATACCGGCCGAGCTTGTGCGTCTGTCCGGCGCCGAGCATGGGCAAGAGCGCCAGCCCGGTGGCGGCCACGTCGGACGTCATGTGCCCGTCATGCGGGCAGCCTTTTCCCTTGCATTGCGGGTGGTGATCCAGGCTCCAGCTCCCGTCCTTCTTCTGGTGACGCGACAGCCAGTCCAGGCCCATCTCGACGGCCTGCTCGGACTCGACCGTCCCCCCTTCGCGACGCACGATCCTGGCCCGCTCCTTGAGGGACCGGCCCGCGAACGGCGCCGAGGGCTCGAACTTCGTCATGCCGATCGCGGTGAGGTCCTGCGCGGCGGACAGCTCGGACGCGTTGGGTTGGTTCATGCGACCATCCCCCGCGCCTATGGGCAGGAGCGTGTCGGGCGTGGCCGAATCGGTCGCGCCCTTGGAATCGATCGAGAACGACGGCGCTTCGTCGGTCTTCAGGGTCGTGAAGGGATCGCCCGCTTGATCGGCCGGCTTGAGCGAGGTCAGGTCGTCCTTGAGCTGGCTGGCGAAGAGCGACGATTCGAGGGCGTCGGGATTTTTCGAGTGATCGACCGATGCGTAGACGAGGAGCCCAAGCGCGGTCACGGCGGCGATATGAAGGATCAAGCTGGTCGCCCACGGGGTCAGCCACCGCATCCATTCGGGGGTCTCGCGGTCGAATTTGCGGAGCAGGAGCTTCGCCCTCACGCGAACGGCCCGGACGAGTCGGGGGCGTGGACGCTTCATGGGCTAGTTCCGCGAGAGGAACGGAGAAAGGGCTACTCCAACCATAATAGCGTGGCCAGGATGCGTTTGGTAGGGTGCATGCAATGCACCGATTCTCCTGTATTCAGGATCATGGTGCATTTCATGCACCCTACAGGACGGTGCGTTTCACGCACCCTACGCGGTGAAATCGATGCGTTCGACCGCTCCCCATCCGAGGGCTTGCAGGGGCTTCTCGACCACGTCGGCATCGGCCACGATCACGGCCACGAAGGCGTCTGGGCGGACGTGGCGGCGCACGATTCGACCATGTTGCTGATCGTCACGTCCGAGAGCCTTTCCGCCAGGTACGCGTGGTCGTCGGGCGGGAGGTCGTACAGGAACAGGCCGGCGTATCGGGAGACCAGGGCCGACGGCGTCTCGAAGCTGCGGGCCTGGCCTTCGATGAGCGCGCGTCGGGCGTCGTCCAGCTCCTCGTCGGTGGGAGGACGCTTGCCGAGCAGGGCCTCGACCTCGTCGCGGAGGTCGTTGAGGGCTTCGCCCAGGCGATCGGACTGGAGCGATGCCGAGATCGAGAACGGCCCGGGGCCGCGGCGGGTGTCGAAATGGCTGCGGATTCCGTAGGTGAATCCCTTTTCTTCCCTCAGCCGGGAATTCAGCCGCGACGTGAACTGACCGCCCAAAATCTGGTTGAAAAGCATGAGCGGATCGTGATCCTCGTCGAGCCGCTGGATGCCCGCGTGCCCCACGCGGACGACCGCCTGCGGGCGCCCGGGCGATCGATCAGGAGGATGCGAGGCCGGGGCGGCGGCGGGTCGGGGATCTCGCGATGCGGCGGCCCGGGCATCTGCCACCCGGCAAGGCGGGCGTCAAGCAAGCCCATGAGTCGATCCTCGTCCACGTCGCCCGCCACGACCACGGCCGCGCGATCGGGCCGATAGAACGTGCGATGGAACCGCCGCAGGTCGTCCCGAGACAGCGCCTCGACGGTGGCCGTCTCGCCGTCGACGGTCAGGCGATACGGGTGCTTGTCGCCGTAGAGGGCGGCAATCAGGGCCCGGTGGGCAACGCTCTCGGCGCTATCGCGCGAGGCCCGCAAGCCGGCGAGCGTTTGCGCCTTGATCCGAGTGAACTCGGCGTCGGGGAACGTGGGATGGAGCAGCACGTCGGCGGCCAGGTCCAGGCTTGCTTCCAGGTGGGGCGAAAGGCACTGGAAGCCGACGTAGGAGCCGTCCCAGCCGCAACTGGTCGAGAGGCTGGTACCCATCCCTTCGGCGGCGAGCGCGAGGTCTCGCGAGGAGAGCGTCTCCGTCCCCTCGTCCATGAGGTTGGCGGTCAGGCTGGCCAATCCCCCCTGCTCCGGGCCGTGGGCCGAGGCGCCCGCCGCCATCACGATCGTCGCGGCGACGATCGGAAGGTCGCGACGCGGGAGGAACATGAGCGGCACGCCGCATTTGAGCATGCGAATCTCGGGGATGGGGGCCCGAAACGACGCGGCCGGCGAGGAGAGGGGCCGGATCGAGCGATCCAGGGGCGGTTGCGTGACCCTGGGCTTGCGGCTGAGGACCGTAAGGTTCACCCGCGGGCGTCGCGATTCGGCCGACTCGCTCGCGAACTGATAGCGGGCGAGGGACTGGCGAATCTGCTCGGGCGTGACCTCCTGATAGCGCCGGAAATCGCTCGTCACGCGGCCGGGATCGCCCAGGTAGGTGTTGTAAGCGTTCAGGCGATCGGCCACGCCCCCGAATCCGCCCACGTTGTCCATCGCGTACACGAATCCGGCCAGCCGGCCGTTCTTCACGCGCTCAAGCTCCTCGGGCCTGACCCCGTTGCGGGCGATCTCCAGGAGCGCGGCGTCCACCCGTTCGCGGGCCAGGTCGGCGGACACGCCCGGCCGGAGCGTGACGATCACGCCGAAGGTCCCGCCCAGCTCCCGACCCGATTGATAGGCCGTAACGTCCTGCGCAATCTGCTCTTCCATCACAAGCTGGCCGTAAAGGCGGCACGACTTGGCGCGGCCCAAGATGTCGGCCAAAAGCGTAAGCGGGGCGTCGTCGGGGTGGAAGTGCGCAACGGTCGGCCAGGCGAGATAGATCCGATCCAGCTCCACGCGGTCGTAAACCACGATGTCTTCGTCTTTCTCCAGCCGATGCGCGTGATTCCTCCAGGGCGTGAGGGCCTTCGTGCCGCCGGGTATCTGGCCGAAATAGCGCTCGGCGAGCTTGAACGCTCGTTCTTCGTCGATATCGCCCACGAGGGCCAGGCTGGCGTTGCTGGGGACGTAATAACGGCGGAAAAAGGTCTCGATGTCGTCGCGACTGGCGGCCTCCACGTCTTCCATGGCGCCGATGGTCAGCCAGCTATAAGGATGGTCGGGCGGATACATGGCCTCGGCGAGCAGGCGGAGCACTTGCCCGTACGGCCGGTTGGCGTAGTTTTGACGATACTCGTTCTTGACCACATCTTTCTGAATCCGAATCATGTCGTCGGACAGCGCGGGCAAGAAATTGCCCATCCGGTCCGACTCCATGGCCACGGCAAGTTCCACATGCGCCGAGGGGAGGTCGACGAAATAATTCGTGCGATCGGTGGACGTCGACCCGTTGACCGAGGCACCGAGTCGTTGCAGGGGCTTGAAGAAGTCGCCCGGATAGTGCTCGGAGCCTTCGAACATGAGATGTTCGAACAGGTGGGCGAACCCCCTTTGAGTGCGCTCCTCGTTCTTGGATCCGACGTGATACCAGAGGTTTAAAGCGACGATTGGCAATCTCTCGACCCGGAGCGCGATCACGTCGAGTCCGTTGGCGAGTGTCCTCTTCTGGAAGGGGAGACCTGGCAGGCGAAGTGAGGGGTTCATCCGGTTTCGCGAGCTCGACGGGAGGGTTTCATCGGGGATTCTCGGCCTCGCGGGCGAGGAGAGGTCGGGAGCGGCCGTTGTGGGCCGCCTCCCCTAGATTAACCGATAGTACCAGGGTCTCGCCATGCCCGCGTCGTCTTGTATTCACCACGCGAGGGAGGATGCCTCCAACGAGTCATGGGGAAACCTTTGACACGCGGGCGTCCCGGACTCGATAATGTCTCGTGGATCATCGCCGCGTTCGAGGGTGCCGAGCCCTCGGGAATGGAACTTCAAATGGCCCAGCCCCCCAGGGTCGTGCCATATTATGCCTAGCCAAAGGCCGGGTCGTGAACTGGGAAGACGTCATCGTCGACGCCGCTGCCACCGACACCGGGATGCGCCGGGCGAATAATCAGGACAGCTACGCCATCGTCCGCGCCTCGACCAAAGAGAACTGGGCCCAGAGGGGCCATCTTTACATGGTCGCCGACGGCATGGGTGCGCACGCCGCCGGCGAGCTGGCCAGCAAGATGGCCTGCGACAACATCCCCCATAACTATCGGAAGTCCAAGATCGGGACGCCGACCGAGGGCCTGATCAAGGCGTATCGCGAGGTGGGCGGGCAGATCCACACCAAGGCCTCCGCCAACCGCGACTTCTCGGGGATGGGCACGACCTGCTCGACGCTCGTGCTCCTGCCCGCGGGTGCCCTGATCGCCCACGTGGGGGATTCTCGGGTCTATCGCGTCCGCGAGGGGAAGATCGACCAGCTTTCCTTCGACCACAGCCTGGTCTGGGAGCTCATCAAGCGAAATCACATCTCGCCCGAGCAGGCCGGCAAGACCGTCCCTCGCAACGTGATCACCCGCAGCCTGGGTCCCGACCCGACCGTGGAAGTGGACATCGAGGGGCCGTTGCCCGTCGAACAGGGGGACGTGTTCCTGCTCTGCTCCGACGGACTCTCCGGCCCGGTCACCGACGCCGAGATCGGCACGTTCGCCGGCAACTTCCACCCCGAGGACGCCGCCCGCTACCTGGTGCAACTGGCCAACTTGCGAGGCGGGCAGGACAACATCACCAACGTGATTTGCCGGATCGGGCCGTGGGTCGAGCCCGGCAGCGAATCCGCCGACTCGGCGACCGACGGCAAGTCAAAGAAGCCCAAAGGCTCGCTCTTCTCCGGGCTCCTGGGATCGCTCAAGACCAAGCCGGCCGCCCCTCCCATCGAAGAGCACATTTATACATCCTTCGACTGCCCGGTGAACCTGGCCTTGCTAGGCCAGATGGCCGACGTGGTGCGCAACGCCCAGGCGAACGCCGTCGATCAGGCCTGGAAGATCGACTGGGCTGCGCTCGCCGCCCACCGGAAAAAAGCGGAAGAATTCCGCCAGGCCGGCAATTTGCGCAAGGCCCTGGGCGAGCTCGGCGAAGCGATTGACCTCCTGGGAGAAGGCGCCTGCGATCACAAGCGCCATCATGGGTCCGACGACGATTGAACGCACCTCGGTCGGGTGGAATGATGAACGAAAAGCCCTCGCTGAATACTCGATGCGCCCGACCCTCGGGAGCCGGCCCCTCGTCGTCCGAGCCGCTCGTCCCGCCCATCCAGTTGAGCGCCGTCGCGAAAATCGATTCCCTCGACCATGTCGACAACCTCTACGAAGGCCGGGAGCCCGGCTACACGTACCGACGCGACGGCGACCCGAACTCCGACCTCCTCGCGGCCAAACTTGCAGAGCTAGAACGGGCCGAAGCGGGCCTGATTTGCGCCTCCGGGATGGGCGCCGAGGGCGCGGTCTTCCTCTCCTGCCTGAGTGCGGGCGACGAGGTGGCGCTCGCGAGCGAGCTGTACGGCAAGACGTTCGTCCTGGCCCGCGAGATGGCCCGATTCGGCGTGAATCATCGCTTCTTCGACGCCACACGGGCCGAAACGCTCCGCGACGTGATCTCGCCCCGAACTCGACTGGTCTGGGTCGAGACGTTGTCCAATCCCCTCCTGAGATTGGCCGACCTGGAGGGGCTTTCGCGGGTCGCCCACGAAAAAAATGCCCTCCTGGCGGTCGACCACACGTTCGCCCCCCTGCTCTGCCGGCCGCTCGAACTTGGCGCGGACATCGTCATGCATTCGCTGACCAAGTTGATCGGCGGCCATAGCGACCTGATCCTCGGGTTCATCGGGGGGTCGAAGGACGTGGTGGCAAAGGCGAGATCGGCGGGATCGACGTTCGGATTGATCGGCAATCCGTTCGAGAGCTGGCTGGCCCTGCGAGGCGTCGCGACCCTGGGGCTTCGCGCAGACCCGAACCTCGGAGACCGCGCTCAAGCTGGCCGAGAAGCTGGCCGGTCACGGCCGGGTGCGGAAGGTGTTTTATCCCGGCCTGACCACTCATCCGGATCACGAGCGAGCGGCTCGCATCCTGCGAGGCGGATTCGGCGCCATGATGACGATCGACGTGGGCGGCCGGGCGGAAGCGGACGCCCTGATTCGCGGCCTCCAACACATCCCCTTCGCACCCACGCTCGGCGACGTGGCGACCACGCTCAGCCATCCGGCCACGACCAGCCATCGCAATCAAACCGCCGAGCAATGGGCCAAGCAGGGGATCACGCCCGGGCTGATCCGGTTGTCGATCGGCCTGGAAGACGTCGACGATCTTTGGGACGACCTCGGGCAGGCACTCGACGGCCTGTCCTGAGCGAAGGGTCCACCGCGAAGGCACGGAGTCTCCGCGGTGGGTGCGCCCACGGATTCTGGCATTTCGTAGGGCCGGTTATTTACCGGCCGTGTTCGATTCGCATGGACGGCCGGTAAATAACCGGCCCTTCGCTGGAATGACCCATCCCGCCAGAATCCGTTGCCGCACCCTCTTGCCTGTTCCCGATGACATCGACTCAAGTCGGAAATCCGTCCTGCCGATGAGAGAGGTGCCGAAATTCCTCCCGTCGACACCGTGGACTCGCCCTCCGATGGCCGCCAAACGAGTTGCCGCGAAGCCTGCATCGACGGCCCCCTCCTCGCCACCCGTCCTGAATCTTGCGCTCATGGGGTCGGCGATCTCGTATGGAATCTGGCTCCTGGTTTCGCGAGGCCGGATGTCGTGGCCTCCCGGCGATTTGCTGGCCAACGCCTACACGCTCGCGGGCTGCGTGGCCTTGATCGGCCCGATCGTCCTGCTGCGTCGCGAATCCTCCGAGGGCGGCGTGGGCGACATGGTCTGGCTCACGGCCGGTGCGTGCTCTGGATCCTGGACGTTGCCGGATTGGCTCGGGGCGAAACTCGCACCCTTCGCTGGCGACTCCCCTGGGCACGCAAACCATGGGCATGGTCGTCCTGGCCGTGATCGCCGCGTCGTGGAAGTTGAAGGGCGCGGGGCGGTCGTGGGCGTGGACCAATGTGACCGGCTGGCTCCTGGGGATCTTCTGGGTCGCGCTCGGGCTGGCCTCGCTCCTGCCGGGAAACCCGGTCCGGCTCGCCTCGCTCTAGGATCGCGGCCGATCCGCAGGCTTGACGCCCCTTTCGAGGCCGATTACGTTCGTTGAGGGCAGGGTCTTGCCCTTTCCTCGCACCTTGCTTGCCGTCAGGAGTCCGCGCCGTGGCCTTGCAACCGTCCCCCGAAGCCAAGCCTTCCCTGTTCGATGATGCGCCGGACAAGGCCAACGAGAACGAGATCGCGACGTATCGGGCAATCAGCCCGATGGCCATCCTGAGCGCGATTTTCGGCGTGGCGTCGATCCTCTGCTTCATCGCCCCGGTCTGGCTCTTCCTGCCGGTCCTGGCGATCGTCGCCGGCCTCCTGGCGTTCCGGAAGATCCGCAAATTCCCGGAGATGGCGACCGGCCGATCCTATGCGCAGGCCGGCATCAGCCTGGGCTTGATCTGCGGGCTGGCCTCGGTCACTTACTCGCAGGTCGTGATGTTCCAGGTCACCCGCGAGATGTCCGCTTATGGCCAGACCTTCGCGCAGGCGTTGAATTCCCGCGACGCGAAGAAGGCCTCGATCTTCCTCATCCCCCCGGAATATTTGAAGGACGTGCCCAGCGAGGAAGTGGACAAAAAGGTCCAGACGATGATGCAGGGGGCAACCAAGCTGTCGGATTCCCGGAACAACCTCACGACGATCATCGCCGCCTTGAAGAAGCCCGACGACCGGGTCGAACTCCTGGGGATGACCAAGGTCGGGTTCGACGAGCTGGCGGCCCGGGGGATCGCGACCTTCAAGGTGGGCTCCGAAAACCAGAAGGCGCTCGCCCAGTTTCGCAGCGGCGTGAACGCCAGCGGCCGGAGGATGTATTGCGTCGACGCGATCGTGTTCCCGGCCAAGAATTGACGCCCGGGGCACGACGAATCCGAACCCCCGGTCAGGCGGGACCCGTGGCTTCCCCCTGATACGAGGCGTTGCAGCGGTCGGTCTCCCACAGCAGGACCTCCACCACGGGCAGGCCGGCGCTACCGCGCGGTCGTAGATCAATCGCGCGATGTTCTCGGCCGTGGGATTGCGATCCATCACGAAGACCCGCTCGCCTCGCGCCTGAAGGACGGGCAGGATCGGGTCTTCGCGGCACAGGATCAGGTTGTGGTCCAGGTTCTCGTCGATCCAGCTTTGCAGCTTCTGCTTGATCTCGGTGAAATCGACCAGCATCCCGCGGCCGTCGAGCCCGTTCCCGCCCAGGGTGATCACGGCCTTGCCGTTATGGCCGTGGAGATGGCGGCACTTGCCCTCATAATTCAGCAGGCGATGGCCATAGCAGAAGTCGATCTCGCGGGTCACGCGATACATGGACGGTTCCTTGGTGAGGCCGTCGAGTCGGGGGAGAGCGACCGGCATTCTAGGCCGGGACGGCCGGGGCGGCAATCGGGTTGTGAAGACCAAGCACGGCACGGGTGCGGCAACGGATTCCGGCGGGACGGGTCATTCCCGCGTAGGGCGGTTATTTACCGGCCGCCCATGCGAATCCAACACGGCCGGTAAGAACCGGCCCTACGAACTGCCAGGATCCGTTGCCGCACCCCAACGGCGCCCATCGACGTCGACTGCGACCGCGGATGCTCGTTGGCGGGGCCGAGGGGGCGAAGCCAGCAGGGCGAGCCCCGGCCCCCATCCCGATTCGAAGATGCGCCATCCCCTTACGCCATGACGACTTGGGGCGCAGGTGGGCGCGACAAAGGGGCCGAAAACCCCCGCTCCGAGGGCCCGGACGTCCAGATTTCGTCCAGATATCCGATAAACCGCATCTCCAGGCCCGATCACGACTTGGAGGATTCGCGCCAACACTTAGGCCCGAAAACCGGTCAAAAAGGGGCAAGAAACCGTCTCACCCTGACTGCGCTTTCAGACAAAGCACCCGAAAAGCCCGACTTGGCCCACGAATCCCCGGCATTTCCGGAGTGTCGCACTCTGTAACGTATTCGCTTATCGACAAAATTGAATTTATATATCATTGACCCAAGCCCTTCGGCGACAATGGGTTGTAAACCATGAAAATCCAGGCGAAATCGAATGGGTCGGCTAAGTTTCAGCCCGAATCCGCCCCCTCGCCGGGCACCCGATAGCGGCCTCGCGACCGGCGATTTTTCCGCGCCGCCTGGAATCAGTAATAAGTCCGAACTCCTGCATCGATGGTGTGGTTGTGAGGTTCGTACAAAGGCTTATCATCGCGACGCGCCACCAGGAAATCATGCGAATTTTCATCCGAAATACCATCTCCCAGATCATGCCGCCCCCCGCGACGGCCGGCGTGCGCCCCGCGCCGGGAGGGGCCAGAGGGCGCCAGGACCGCATCCATGTGCGGGTAACACTTTCTCCGCGAGTTCCCCGCGACCCGATGGCCGGCCGTGCCCGGCCGATCCCCGGAGTCCGCGGCCAGACACCCCCGCGGCCTGGTCGGGCGCCGGGGTTGCGTCGGCGCGTGCAATTCGCCATGATGAGTAGCTTGCCTCCGTCCGTCCGCGCCCCCGATGATGGGGGATCGACGCGGACTACCTGCGCCCGATCGGGATGGGATGAGAGGTCAAGCCGAGATGGAGTCGAGGGATCAGCTATGGCCGAAGTGATGACGACCGACGTGCGAGCGATCATGGACCGCGACCCCTTCGATGCCTCGGCGGTGGCCGACCTGCGCGAGGTCCTGGGACGCGACCCTTCCCGATACAAGACCTTGCGAGACAGCGTGTCCGCGATCCAGGACCGCGAGAAGGGCAATTACAAGCCGCAGACGCACTTGCGCCTGGGCGTGGCCGACGTCTTGCTCGGCGCAACAACGCCGCGCTCGAGCATCTGATGAAGGCCGGGGACAACGGCCTGGCCCTGTTCTTCCGCGGCCTCGCGCTCGAAAACCTCCAGCACTGGTCCGAGGCCGCCGACGCCTTCGCGCAGGCCGCCAAGGCGGGATACGACCCCAAGCGATCCGAGCTGCACCGCGTCGGCACCCTGCGACGCTCGGGCGATTTGCAGGGGGCCCGCGCCCTGCTGGAGAAGCTGGACGCCACGCCCGGGAGTTCCGCGGAGTATCACTATCAGAAAGGCGCGCTCCTGGCCGTGGGCGGCGAATTGATCGCGGCCTCGGCCGAGTTCGAGAAGACGCTGGCTGCCGAGCGCGACCACACCGGCGCCCTCTTCGAGCTTGCGTACATCAACGACCTCTACGGCAACGACGATACGGCCGTCGAGTACTACAAGCAGTGCTTGCGACGTCCACCCGTCCCGCTCTCGGCCTGGGTCAACCTGGGCGTGCTTTACGAGGACGAGATGCGGTTCCGCGACGCCGAGCAGTGCTACCGCCAGGTGCTCGCGTTCGATCCCAAGCACCCCCGAGCCCAGCTTTTCTTCAAGGACTGCCGCGCAAGCCGCGACATGTTCTACGACGAGGAAGCCGAGCGCGGCTACGATCGCCTGCGACAGCTCCTGGAAATCCCCGTCACCGACTTCGAGCTCTCGGTGCGCAGCCGCAACTGCTTGCGGAAGATGAACATCCGCACGCTGGGCGACCTCACCCGGACGACCGAAGGCGCGTTGCTCGCGAGCAAGAATTTCGGCGAGACCTCGCTCTCCGAGATCAAGGAGATGATGCAATCCAAGGGCGTCCGCCTCGGGATGGCGCTGGAGGCGGGCGAGCGGGCCGGGACCTCGGGTCACGCCGAGCCGATCGAGGAGCTGACCCAGGAAGAGAAGCAGAGGATGGCCACGCCGATCAGCGAGCTGAACCTCTCGGTTCGCGCCCGCAAGTGCATGACCAAGCTCGGAATCCAGACCGTCGGGGACCTGATCTCGCACACCGGCGACGACATGCTCGAATGCAAGAATTTCGGCGTGACGTCGCTCAACGAGGTCCGCGAGAAGCTGACCGAGATCGGGCTGAAGTTGAAGAACGAGTAGGGTGCAGGCGATGCACCAATTCCTCATTCGCCAAGCAGGTCGGTGCATTTCATGCACCCTACAGGACGGTGCGTTTCACGCACCCTACGTGAGTGCCCTTCTCGTTCGTCGAACAATCGCGAGACCCCGTTTCCGGCGCCCGAACGGGCACCCTGCTCACGCCTCACGGGGCGGTGGAGACCCCCGCGTTCATGCCCGTCGGCACGCAGGCCACGGTCAAGGGGTTGCTGCCCGAGCAGGTCCGGCAGGTCGGTTCGCGGATGATCCTCGCCAACACGTATCACCTGGCACTGCGTCCGGGCGAGGATGTGGTGGCTTCCCTGGGCGGCTTGCATGACTTCATGGGCTGGGACGGCCCGATCCTGACCGATTCCGGCGGGTTCCAGGCCTTCAGCATGGCCGATCGCTCGAAGTTGACCGAGCGGGGCGTGGCGTTCCGGTCGCACCTGGACGGCCGATTGCTCGACATGACTCCCGAACGCGCCGTTCAGATCCAGGAATCGCTGGGCGCCGACGTGGCCATGTGCCTCGACCAGTGCCCGGCCTTGCCTGCATCGAAGGAAGCGATCGCCGACGCCGTCGGCCGCACGATTCGCTGGGCCGCCCGCTGCAAGGAGGCCCATTCACGCCCCGATCAAGCCCTGTTCGGCATCGTGCAGGGCGGAAGCCATGAGGATCTGCGAGCCGAATGCGCCGAGAGATTGATCGCGCTCGATTTTCCCGGCTATGCGATCGGGGGTGTGAGCGTGGGGGAGGATCGCGAGCAAGTGCGACTGGCGCTCAAGGTCACCACGCACCGCCTCCCGGCCGACAAGCCGCGGTATTTGATGGGCGTGGGGCGTCCGCAGGACTTGCTCGATGCAATCCTCACGGGGATCGACCTCTTCGATTGCGTGTTGCCGACTCGCAACGGCCGGAACGCCACATGCCTGACCTCGACCGGCCCGATCAAGTTGCGAAATGCCCGCTACAAGCTGGATTCAGGCCCGATCGAGCCCGGTTGCGATTGCCCGGCCTGCTCGCGGTTCAGCCGGGCTTACCTCCGTCATTTGTTCATCGCGGGCGAGATGCTGGGCCCTATCCTGGCGTCCTTGCACAATCTCTCGTACCTTCATCGCCTGATGAGGGGTGCGCGAGAAGCGATCGGCGCGGGTCGGTTCGTCCAATACCGAGCGGACGTGCTTGAAGGGTTAGGGCCGGAATCGGTACAGTAGCGTTTTTGCAAGAGTCGCCCCTTTCGATGGAACCGAGAAATCCATGCCCTGGCCGCTCGTGTTGATATCGCCGGCCCTTGGCCAGCAAGCTGTGCCCGCCGACGCCAAGGCTGCCGCTCCCGTGGCACCCGCAGCCGCACCCGCGGCCTCGGGCAAGGCGTCGGCAAAGGCCGGCGTGCCCGCGGCCGCGCCCAGCAGGGCAGCCCCGATAGCACCCTGTCCATGATCGTCATGTTCGCGCCGGTGATCCTGGTGTTCTACTTCCTTGCGATCCGCCCGCAGCAGCAGCAGGAGAAGAAGCGCAAGGAGCTGATCAACTCGATCACCAAGGGGCAGAAAGTCCTCACGGCCGCGGGGATTTACGGGACCGTCGTCTCGGTCGATCCCGCCGGCGACAAGGTGGTCGTCCGCGTGGATGACGATAAGGGCGTCAAGTTCACCTTCAGCAAGGCGAGCATCGCCCGCGTGCTAGATCCGACCGCGGAAACCAAGGAGAAGGCGGCCGACCCCGCATGACGCGGGCCCGTCGGCTTGAGGACACGTCCACGGTCGTCGCGGCGGCCCTCCCATTCGAGACAGATTCGCAGGCTCGCCGCTTGAGCTCGTTTAAGGAATCGCAATGAACATCCATCTGCGTCGGTTTCTGTTGATCGCCATCGTCACCCTCGGCGGGATCCTCGCCACCGTCCCCCCCAGGGAGAAGCTCAAGCTGGGCATCGACCTCTCGGGCGGGACGATCCTCGTGTACGAGGTGAAGCGGGGCAGCAGCACCGACTTCAAGATGGACGACCTGATCGCCTCCCTGAAGCGGCGGGTCAATCCCGAAGGCATCCAGGACATCCCGATCCGCAAGGTCGGCGGCAATCGCGTCGAAGTGATCCTGCCGCAGGCCGACGCGAACAAGGTCGACGACATCAAGCGGATGATCACCGACGTCGGCCAACTGGAATTCCGCATCCTCGCCAACGAGAAGCACGACGGCGGCCCCGGTCGCCATCGACAAGGCCATGTCCCCCAACGGGCTGAAGAACCCGCCCGCCGGCTACCGATGGGCCGTCCTGGGCGAGCTCGTCGCCGGCGAGAATCCCGAGTTCACCGACACGACCCTGAAGGATCCGGCGCAAGCCTGGGTGCGAAATCGGTACTCGGAACCCACGTTCGTCGAGCTGACCGGCAAGGATTCCGCCGGCCGGGACGCGATCATCGACGTGGTCATCGCCAAGAACGACGCGAGCACGCTCACCGTCGACCCTCCCGCGCCTTCCGGCCGGAGACTTACGATCCCCAGGAACGACCTCGCTACATCAACATCAAGTCGCTAAAAAGCTACTTCAAGACGATCGCCTCGTACAAGATCGACTACAACCCCGGGCGAATCCGCGCAACCCGGACCACATCGTCCGCGAGCAGTCGCGCGGCAAGGGGTTCCTCGAACGCTACATCTTGGTGAAGCTCGACCGCTACAACATCACGGGCGACATGCTCTCGTATGTGTCCGAGGCGACCGACCGCAAGATGCAGCCGGCCGTCGGTTTCCATTTCAACCCGTCGGGCGGTCGCAAGTTCGGCAACCTCACGCGCGACCACTTGCCCGAGGAAGGCGACGCATTCCAGTATTCGCTGGCAATCCTGCTCGACAACCAGTTGATGTCGGCCCCCAGCATCAAGCAGGAGATCGACGATGAGGGGATCATCGAGGGGATGCCCGTCACCGAACGGAACCGGCTGATCGCCATCCTGCGAGCGGGCAGCCTCCCGGCCTCGCTCAATCCCACGCCCCTGCTTGAAGAGAAGATCGGCGCCACGCTCGGCCAGGACACCATCGACAAGGGCGTGAGGGCGATCGCCATCTCCATGCTCGTCGTGCCGATCTTCATGATCATCTACTACCGCTTCGCCGGCGTGGTCGCCGTGGTGGCGCTGGTCCTGAATATGATCCTGCTGATCGGGTCGATGGCCGTGCTCCAGGCGAGCATCACCCTGCCCGGCCTCGCGGGCCTGGCGTTGACGATCGGCATGGCGGTGGACGCCAACGTGCTCGTCTTCGAGCGCATGAGGGAGGAGGCGGACGCGGGGCGACCATGTCGCAGCAGATCCGCAACGGGTTCAACCGCGCGTGGGCAACCATCTTCGACTCGCACGTATGCACGCCCTCTCGGGCATGGTCCTTTATGCGATCGGCACCGAGGAAGTGAAGGGTTTCGCCCTCACGCTCATCATCGGGCTGATCTGGAACCTGTTCACGGCGGTCTACGTGTCCCGCGTGATTTTCGACTTCTGGTACTCCAAGGGCTGGCTGAAGAAGCTGACGATGTACAAGATGTTCGACCGCCCGAACATCGACTTCGTCGGCCCCCGCAAGATCTTCATGACCGCCTCGGTCATCGTGATCGGCCTCGGCCTGATCTACGTGGGCACGCGCGGCAAGCAACTGCTGAACATCGACTTCACGGGCGGCACGCTCGTGACGGTCCAGCTCGATCCCACCAAGCCAGAAGTCAAGGACAAGTCGCCCAGCGAGCGGGCCAACATGGTCCGGCAGATGGCCGACAAGACGCTGCCCGACCCTTCGGTGGAAGCCCTGAACGTAGGGGGCGAGCAGGCGGGCCTCCGCTTCAATATCCGCACGACCGAAGAGAACAACCCGGGCGCGAGCAATGCCGGAGGCGGCGCGAACATCGTCCAGCAGAAGGTCCTGGAGAAATTCGGCCCGCTCCTCGCACACTTGAAGATGGACAAGCCGGGCGAGCCGCAAACCCTGCCCGCCAACGCCGACCTCTTCCCCGGCGGCTCGCGATACACGCTCAAGTTCAATCGGCCCGTCGAGCCCGAGGCGCTCGTGTCCAAGATGACCGAGGTCTTCCGGAAGGCCGGGATCAACAACGCCGAGAGGGAGTTTCGGGTCGAACGTCCGATGCTCCAGAATAATACCTCGGCGCTGCCGCAAAATGAGGTCTATCTGCTCACGAGCGTGGACCCCAAGGTGACCAGGGGCATCCTGGAGCAGGCGGACCGGGCCCTCTACGACGATCCCAATCAGCTTTTCGAACGGGTCGAGAGCTTCGGCGGGGCCGTGGCCAGCGACACGCGGACCAAGGCCGTCATGGCCATCGTCGCAAGCTGGCTGATCATCATCGCGTACCTCTGGTTCCGGTTCAAGTCGGTAACCTACGGGCTCGCGGCGGTGATCGCGCTCGTCCACGACGTGCTGATCACGCTGATCGCCGTGGCCATCTTCCGCTACAAGATCGACCTGCCCATGATCGCGGCGTTCCTCACGCTGATCGGCTTCTCGGTCAACGACACGATCGTGATCTTCGACCGAATCCGCGAGATCAAGGGGAAAACGCCGCTGCTCACGACCAAGATGGTGAACGACGCGCTGAACCAGACTCTGAGCCGGACCATCTTGACGTCCCTCACCGCGTGGCTCGTCGTGGTCATCATGTACGTGTTCGGCGGCGAGGCGCTCTACGGGTTCTCGTTCTGCCTCGTGGTCGGGTTCCTGAGCGGAACATACAGCACGGTCTACATCGCCACGCCCATCCTCGTCGACTGGATGAAGAAGGAAAACGTGTCGACGGCCAAGGCAAAGCCCTCAACGGCAATCGCCGGGGTTTGAGCGGCCATCCGAGCTGTCCATATGGTCGATGGAATGCACCAATTCCTTACCAGGTAAGGGGATGGTGCATTCCATCGACCCTTTCAAGAATCGGGCGACGGGTCAGAAATCGACGCTATCTGACCACGCGACCCGCGTGGAATACTTTCGTCCCCTGATCCGTCCTGATTCGCAATCCACCGGTCGAGTCGATCCCCATCGCGATCCCCTCCGTGATGGTTGAGCCGACCGCCAGTCGGATCGATTTCCCAAGGAGAAGGTCGCGCTTCGAGACGGCTTGAAACAGCTCGAAGTCCCCCGATGCGAGTTGTTCCAGGAGCGACGGCAGGCGATCAAGGATCGCGTCGAACAGGCCATCCATCTCCTCGTCGCCGATTGCTCGACCCGCGATCGTTTCCAGCGAAGTTGCCATCGGTTGAACGTCCGCGGGTGCCTCGCCCAGGCGGGTTGCCACGTTCAAACCTACGCCGATGAGCAACCGGGCACCCTCGGTCGTCTCGACGCGCTCGGGCAGGATTCCACCAACCTTGCCACCTCCCCGCCATTCGACATCGTTGGGCCATCGCAACCCGAGCGAATCTCCCGGCAACATCCCGGTTTCGATGATTTCGATCACGCCGACGGCGACGGCCATTGCCACGCGGGGTTCGTGCTGTCGGGTCAATCCGTAAGTTGATGGGTCGATCGCTACGGTGAACGTGAGCGAGCCGGCATCCGACCACCACCGACGATCCCCCTGGCCTCGTCCCGCCGTCTGCCTCCGGGCCCGGACGACCAGCGGGAGCGCGAATTCTCCGATCATGAGCAGGTCCCGGGCGAAGTCACTGGTCGACGCCAATTCCTCCTCGTCGAAAAGCGTCTTCGCGAACCGGCTCATGCCTCGGAAAGCCTCACGAGCAGATCGCCCGCCTTCACCTGGCGTCCGACCGTGGCCAGGACCTCCGCCACTCGGCCGGGTCGCTCGGCGACGACGTTGGTTTCCATCTTCATCGCCTCGATCGACAGCAATTTCTGCCCCTTCTTGACCGAGTTGCCCGCCTGCACGGCCACGCCCACGACGAGGCCCGGCAACGGCGAGCCCACCTGCAACGGGTCTCCAGGCTCGGCCTTGGGAGCCTCTCGCACGGCCGAGGCCAGCGAGCGATCGGTCACGGAAATCTCGCGGGGCTGGCCGTTCAGCTCGAAGAACACGGTTCGTTTGCCGTCTTCCTGCGGCTCGCCGATGGCCAGCAACTTGACGATCAGCGTCTTGCCGGGCTCGATCTCGACGGGGATCTCGACGTTTTCCTCGGGGCCGAAGAAGAAGATCGGCGTGGGCAGGACCGACGTATCTCCGTAAGTTTGCAGATGCTTGGCGAGGTCGGGGAAGACGCGGGGATACATCAAGAAGCTCATCGCATCCCGCGCGGTCGCCGGGTCGCCCGAGCAGCGCGGAGGCCTTTTCCCTCGCGGCCTCCAGGTCCTCGGGCGGGAGGTCCTTTCCCGGCCGATCGGTCTTCGCGGGGCGTCCCTTCAGGATCCGTTCCTGGAGCGGCTTCGGAAATCCACCGGGAGGTTGACCGAGGCGACCTTCGAAGAATTCGACCACGCTCTCCGGATAGGCCAATTCTCGCGACGGGTCGAGCGTGTCCTCCGGCGAGAGGTTGTTCGCCACCAAAAACAGGGCCATGTCCCCCACGACCTTCGACGAGGGCGTGACCTTCACGATGTCGCCGAACAGGAGATTGACCTCGGAATAGGCCTTGCAGACCTCGACCCAGCGATCGGCAAGCCCGAGTCCCTTCGCCTGCTGCATGAGGTTCGTGTACTGGCCGCCCGGCATCTCGTACGCGTAGACCTCGGCCGAAGGCGCCTGCAAGCCGGACTCGAACGGCGCGTACAGGGCGCGGACCTCGCCCCAATATCGGCTGATCTCGATAAGCGCCTCGGGATCGAGCGGCGTCTCTCTGGGCGAGAATCGCAGGGATTCGACCAGCGCATTCAGGCTCGGCTGCGAGGTCAGGCCCGACATGCTGGCGATCGCCCCGTCGGCGATGTCCAGTCCCGCTTCGCTGGCTTGAAGGACGCTCGCCGCCTGGGCGCCACCGATGTCGTGCGTGTGGAAATGAATCGGGATCGCGACTTCTTCCCGCAACGCCTTGACCAGCCTGGCGGCGGCCAGCGGCTTGCACAGGCCGGCCATGTCCTTGATGGCGATGAGGTTGGCCCCGCGCTTCTCCAGATCCTTGGCCATGTCGACGTAATATTTCAGGTCATACTTGCTCCGCTTGGGGTCGAGCAAGTCGCCGGTGTAGCAGATCGCGGCCTCGCACAGCATGCCGGCCTCGCGGACGGCTTCGAGCGCCACGGCCATGTTGGGCACCCAGTTCAGCGAGTCGAACACACGGAACAGGTCGATGCCCGCGGCGGCCGACTCCTTCACGAACGCCTTGACCACGTTGTCGGGATAGCTCGTGTAGCCGACGGCGTTCGAGCCTCGCAAGAGCATCTGGAACAGGATGTTCGGGATCTTCTCGCGCAGTTGCGTCAGGCGTTCCCAGGGATCTTCCTTCAAGAATCTCATGGAGGTGTCGAAGGTGGCCCCGCCCCACATCTCGATGGAGAACAGGTCGGGCAGCAGGCGGGCGTAAGCGTCGGCCACGCGGAGCATGTCGCGGGTGCGGAGCCTGGTGGCGAGGAGCGACTGATGCGCGTCGCGGAAGGTGGTGTCCGTGAAGAGGAGCGGCCCATGATCGCGAATCCATCGCGAAAACGCCTCCGGCCCCATCGACTGGAACCGCTGTCGCGACCCTTCCGGGATGGGAGCCAGCGGGTCGAACGCGGGGACGACGGGCTCGCCGGTGAATTCGTAGACCGCGGGCCTCGTCACGCCGGAGGAGCCGTTGACCGTGACCTCGGCGGCGTAGGTGAGCAGCTTCGAGGCGCGGTCCTGTCGCACCGGGAACACGAAAAGCTCGGGGGTCTGGTCGATGAATCGCGTGGTGCATTTCCCCTCGCGAAACTCGGGATTCTCGATCACGTTGAGCAGGAACGGGATGTTCGTCTTCACGCCCCGGATGCGGAACTCTTCGAGCGCCCTCTGCATCCGCAGCAACGCTTCCTTGAACCTCCGGCCGCTCGCCGAAACTTTCACGAGCAAGGAATCATAGAACGGCGTGACGATCCCGCCGGTGATCCCGGGGCCGCCGTCGAGGCGAATCCCCAGGCCGCCGGCCGAGCGATAGTGCGAGATCCGCCCGTAATCCGGGTTGAACTTGTTGGCGGGGTCTTCGGTCGTGATGCGGCACTGGAAGGCGTACCCATTCACCTTCACCGCATCCTGCGAAGGGATGTCGATTTCCGGGTCGGAGAGGGTCGATCCCTGCGCCACGAGGATCTGCGACTTCACCAGGTCCACGCTCGTGACCATCTCGGTCACGGTGTGCTCGACCTGGATGCGCGGGTTGACCTCGATGAAGAAGAATTTGCCCGTATCGACGTCCACGAGGAACTCGACGGTGCCGGCGTTGTCATACTTCACCTGCCGCCCGATCTTGATCGCGGCATCGCACACGGCCGCGCGTACGGCGGGGTCAAGGTTCACGGCGGGCGCGATCTCGACGACCTTCTGATGCCGGCGCTGCACCGAGCAGTCGCGCTCGTGGAGGTGGACGAGGTTGCCGTGCTGGTCGCCGAGCAACTGGACCTCGATGTGCTTGGCGCGTCCGATGAATTTCTCCAGGAACACGTCGGGGCATCCGAACGCGCCCTGGGCCTCGCTGCGGGCCTGCTCGAGCGCGGAATCCAGGTCTTCCACCTTCTCGACGACCCGCATTCCGCGTCCGCCGCCGCCCATGGAGGCCTTCACGATCACGGGAAATCCCAGGTCCTCGGCCGCCTTCCGGCCCGCGTCGCCGGGCAAGACCGGCTCGGCGCTGCCTCCCACGATCGGCACGCCCGCTTCGTCCGCGATCTTGCGGGCCGCCACCTTGTCGCCCAGGATCTCCAGCAATTCGGGTCGCGGGCCGACGAATGCGATGCCGGCGGCCTGGCAGGCGCGGGCGAATTCGGCATTCTCCGAGAGGAATCCATAACCGGGATGGATCGCGTCCACCCCCTTCGACTTTGCCAGCGCCACGATGCCGGGAATGTTCAGATAGGAGCGGATCGGCTCGCCCGCCTGCCCGACCTGATACGCCTCGTCGGCCTTGAGGCGGTGCGTGGCGAATCGGTCCTCGTGCGAATAAATCGCCACCGTGCGGATGCCCAGCTCGTGGGCCGACCGGAACACGCGGATGGCGATCTCGCCGCGATTGGCGACCAGCAGCTTCTGGAACTCGGGCATCGAGGCGATTCCGGTGGGTACAAGACTCGGTGATGAGCCGCCATTTTACCGGGGCCGCGGGCCGGTCGCGAGGCCCGCGCAATTACTCGGCCGACGCCACCACGGGGTTGCTCAACACCCCGATCCCGCCAATCGACGCCTCGACCAGGTCGCCCGGCTTGAGGTACTGGCCGGTGGCCGAGCCCACGCCCTTGGGCGTCCCGGTCGAGATGATGTCGCCGGGCTCCAGGGTCACGAATCGCGAGAGGAACGACACCACGGCGGCGACCGGGAAGACCATGCTGGCCGTCGTCGCGTCCTGCTTCACCTCGCCGTTGACCTTGAGTTCCAGGGGGAGATTCTGCGGGTCAACTCCATGGGCCGTCAGCACGCACGGACCGATCGGGCAGAACGTGTCGTGCCACTTGCCGTGCATCCAGTCGAAGAATCTGTCACGCTCGCGGGTCTTGCGGCCGGGATTGGGCGTGAACTTGCGGTCGCTGATGTCGTTGACGATCGTATAGCCGGCCACGTATTCCAGCGCTTCTTCCTCGGACACGTCCCGGCAGGTCCGGCCGATGACCACGCCCAAGTTCGCATTCCCAATCGATGTGGTCGGGCGAAATCGCGGGGATGACGATTGGCGAATGCGGATGCGTGAGCGTGGTGCTCGGCGGCTTCATGAAGACGTAAGGAAAAGTCTCCTCGCGCTCGGCCGTCGTGCCGCCGCGCTCGATCACGTGCTCGCTGTAGTTTCCCGCAAGCAGCAGGATCTTGCTCGGATTGGGCAAGGGGACGAGCAGGCGGACCGAATCGACCTCCTCGCGAAGGTCGTCCCGACTTTCCGGTTCGAGCGACCGGATCCAATCCCACAAGACCCGGGCGGCCTCGACCCCCTTGCCGTCCGGCGGCAGGACGTCCAGCACATCATCGGGCGCCAGCGGCAGCTCGTCGCCCGTCGCTTCCGAGTAGGCCTCGGCCGCCTGGTCGAGCGGGATCAGGTAGTCATCTTCATAAAATCCGATGAGGATGGTCCCTTCCTGCTCGAATCGGCAGACGCGATACGGATTGAATCGGCCGGCATTGAGGAAGGGCATTCTGGCGGCATCCATCGTCTTCGCCTCCATGCATAAGTCGTGGCCACGATAACGCGACGCTTCCCGGCCGGCAATGGGCGTGCCCGTGTCAGGCGGGATTCGTGGGATTCGAGATTTCCCGGCCAACAAGTTGCGTCACGGCGGCGACAATCCGCTCGTCGTCGCCTTCCGGCACAGCGCGGAGATCGAGCAAGACGGCGCCGTCGCGAATCCGGGGGTAGACGGCGATTTCGCCCGTCCGCAATCGCCTCGCAAACTCGGCCTCGTCGGCAATTTCGGACGGCCATGGGGGAGCCAGGCGGACCGCCGCCGTCGGGATCGAATCGATGGGCATGCTGCCCCCGCCCAGCCTGGAGGTGGATTCGATGGCGACGGCGTTCAAGCCCAGGTCGTCGCGAAATCGGGATGCGATCCGCTCGGCACGATGGATCAACGCGGGAAGCTCGACCGCGAGCAGATTCCACAACGGAATGCTTCGCATGCGATCGTGAAGCGCGAGCTGGAGGGTCGCTTCCAGCGCCGCGAGCGTCATCTTGTCGACGCGGAAGGCCCTCATGAGCGGATCTTTCTTCACGAGAGCGATGGATTGCGCCTTCCCCACGAGGATGCCACACTGGGGGCCGCCAAGCAATTTATCCCCGGAGAACAGGATCAGGTCGGCGCCGGCGGCCAGGCCTTCGGCCACGGTCGGCTCGTCGGAGATGGTGGGAGGGTGGCGGGAATCGAGCGCCCCGAGCCGATGTCGTCGATCGTGATCAGGCCTCGCGATCGGCCGAGCTGGGCAAGCTCGCCGATCGCGACGGACTCCGTGAATCCGACCACCCGGAAGTTGCTCGGATGCACCCGGAGGAGAGCGGCCGTCTCGGGGCCGATGGCTCGCTCGTAATCAATCAGGCGGGTCTTGTTCGTGGTGCCGACCTCGCGCAGCCGGGCGCCCGAGACCTCGAAGATTTCGGGCAGGCGGAAGCTCCCGCCGATCTCGACAAGCTGGCCGCGCGAGACGATCACCTCGCGACCCCTGGCCGTGGCCCGCAGGGCCAGGATCGTGGCGGCGGCGTTGTTGTTCACGACCGCGGCATCCTGGCGCCGGTCAGCTCGCGAATCAGGTCGGCCACCGCGGACGTCCGCTCGCCTCGGAGGCCCGAATCCAGGTCGATCTCCAGGTTGCAATACCCGCGGAGCACGCGACCGACGGCCTCGGCGGCCTCGGCCGCGAGCGGCGCCCGGCCCAGTCCCGTGTGCAAGAGCACGCCCGTGGCATTGATTACCGGCCGGAGCCGGGTCGAAGCCCCGCCGATCCTGGCGATGGCCATGCGGGAGAGCGTCCCCGGATCCAGGTCGACCCCCGCTCCCATTTGTAATTGTTCACGCGCGGTATCGATCACGCCGCGGAGCGAATGGAGGACCGCCGCGCGGCCATGCCCCGCGATTGCGCTTGTGACCTCGGGCCTGCTGAGCAGCCCATGGATCGACGGTAGGCGTCTCAGGGAGTCGCTATCCATGGAATTTCGCTCGCGCTCCCGATTCCGGCGACGTGGCGGGCTCGGCGATCTGAGGCCCGGCGTATCTCAGGTCCCCATCTCGCCGGGTCCAACCGATCCGGTCGAGATACTCGCCGATCGGGACTGCGAATTTCCGAGTCGTCCCCAGGAGATCCCTCAGCCCGGCCATGGTCAGGGTGGTTCCGCTTGAAAGGCAATCCCGCACCATCTTACGCACGCGGGCATCCACGTCCGAATCCAGGTACAGGCCATGGCCCACTTCCACAATCCGGCCCTCATCCCCAAGCAGCGCGAGCAGTTCGCGCACGACCGCCGGTTTGGCCGCGTGGTGGGCCGCAAGCTCTGCGAGGTCCGGCGGGCTCATGCCCCCGGCTTCGATCGCCAGGGCGAGTTCCGCCTTCAACTTACGTTCCGACTGACTGAGCCTCGGTTTGAATTCTCGCAGCGAGACCGACCCATGGTCTCCGACGACCTTGCCCGCCGCCTTGAGGCGGTTAATCAGCGAACCCACGAGCGCATCGCCGCCGAGGTCGGGCAATTCGGCCAGCAGGTCGGTCACGCGCAGGGCGGATTGCCGGGGTCGGGCGGCGTGGAGCCGTTCAGAGCCCGGATGACCCGCGATTGCAGGACGTCGGCAAGTTCCACGGTGACCCGGATCGATCGCCGCGGATTGGCCGCAAGTTCTTCCAGATCACCACGTTTCGCCAGGATCTCCAGCCCCTCGGCCACCTGAGCGAGCGGGACGCCGGCCTCGCGGCAATAATCCAGGTCGGTCGGGGTTGTAAGGCCGGCGAACGCCATCGCGGCCTTCAGTCGCGCCGAGGGGTCGGGCGAGTCAAGCCTCTTCAACCGCCCGATCAGCGCAAGATCTTTCCGACGAATGCGTTGGGAACAGGCTTGCAGGATCTTGCCGCCGCCGATGGTCGCGGGAGGGCTCTCCTCGCGAAGCACGAACGGTTGCCCGTGGACCGCGACGATGGGTTCAGCGAGGAAAAGCTGGGCGAGCGAGCTTTCACCAGTGCCCAGCGAGTTCGGCCCGAGCAACCCGAGCGTGGCGGCCACTTCCGTCGTGCCCAGGTGAAGACGGTATCGCCACCGATGACGCAAGGGCCTGGGGGCATCGGCGGAGACCGTTACCTCGACCGAAATCGTGCGCGTGGGCCGCAAATAACCGGGCGACGCGAGTTCCTGTCCACGCACCACTTCGGCATGATGCACGCCTCCCAGGTTGATCGCGGCGCGCGACCCGCGTCCGATCGATTCCACGGCCGAATCGTGGCGATGCAGTCCACGGACCCGGACCGGACGGCCATCCGGGAGCCATTCCAGCTCGTCGCCCAGCTTGACCTCTCCGGAAGCGACCGTGCCCGTGACGATCGTGCCGTGTCCGGCCCGGGTGAACCCTCGATCGATGGCCATCCGGAACGGGCCAAGGTCGGTTCGCGAGGGGGATTCGTCGCAGACTCGGGCCAGGGCTCGCTTAAGATCCTCGATGCCGGCTCCGGTCGTTGCCGACGTGCGGACGATCGGGGCGTTTCCGAGGAAGGTGCCGGCGACGAGCTTGCGAATGTCGTCCTCGACCAGGTCCATCCAATCGGGGTCGGCCACGTCGCACTTGGTGAGGGCGATCACGCCGCCGGAAAGCCCGAGCAGCCGGAGGATTTCCAGGTGCTCGCGGGTTTGCGGCATGACCGAGTCGTCGGCCGCGACCACGAGCAGGGCGAGGTCAAGGCCCGTCGCGCCGGCGAGCATGTTGCGGATGAATCGCTCGTGGCCGGGGACGTCGACCAGCGCCAGGCGATGCTCGCCCAGTTGCAGCGAAGCAAAGCCCAGGTCGATCGTGATCCCGCGGAGCTTTTCGGCGGGCAAGCGGTCGGTGTCGATGCCGGTCAGGGCGCGGACGAGCGCGGTCTTCCCGTGGTCGATGTGCCCGGCGGTGCCCATCACGCGATCGGGGTGGAGGGTCATAAACCCAGTCTATCAACCATCCGGGTTGGGGGTGGAGAGCCGGCGCGGAAAATTTCGGAAGGCCGACGCCCGACTTCGGGGAAAAGACTTGCCGAGTTCGAGGAAAACCGACCTTGACCTTGCCGCGCGATCTTTTCATACTGCCACCCTCTGCACCGGCCCTGATTTCCGCTTCTTGTTGAATTGTCGACGCCGCATCGCTCGATCGCCCTGGAGGTTGGAGCCTCCGGGCAGGCATGGGCCCGCCAAATCGCCCGTCTGGGCGGTTTTTTCGCGGACTCTTGCAAACGGGTCCTCGCCCGAGTCGAGGCCGCCCACCGGATCGAAGGATTGATCCACCCATGAGCTCGAATCTCTATTTCCTGGTCTTCGCGCTCGCCTTCGTCGGCTGCATCCTGGCCACGCCCGTGGTCACGCGATTGGCGGGCTGGGCGGGGGCGATCGATCGGCCCGACCAGTTTCGCCGCATCCACAAGGGGGCGGTGCCCCGGATGGGCGGGCTGGCGATCGCGTTCGGGCTCGCCCTGAGCATCCTGCCCGTCCTGCTCGGCGGCCATCTGCGCGAGTGGCTCCCGTTCGCAGAATGGTGGTCGAAACAATGGGCCGTCGTGCTCGCCTCGGCGATCATCCTCATGGTCGGGGCGATCGACGACTCTCGCGAGATGAAGCCGCGGATCAAGCTCCTCGGACAGGCCTCGGCCGTGCTCGTCCTTTTCCTCGGCGGGATCAGGATCGACGGCGTGACGCTGCTCGGCTTGCGAATCCCGCTCAGCTACCCCGTGAGCCTGTCGATTGCCGGTCAGGCCCTCACGCTCGACCTGCCGAGCCTGCTGGTCACGATGCTCTGGTTCCTCGGCTGCATGAACGTGTGGAACCTGATCGACGGGATGGACGGGCTGGCCTCGGGGATCGGGCTCCTCGTGAGCGGAACCTTGATGCTAGTGGCGATCCATCAGGACAACCGGGGATCGGCGGCGATGGCGGCCGGATTGGCCGGAAGTCTTGGCGGGTTCTTGCTCTACAACTGGCATCCGGCCTGCATCTTCCTGGGGGATAGCGGGAGTTTGCTGATCGGGATGCTGATCGGCGTGATTGGCGTGCAGGATTCGATGAAGGGGACGACGGCGGTGTCGATCCTCTTCCCGGTGCTCGCGATGGGCCTGCCCATCTCCGACACGATGATGGCCATCTTTCGCCGATGGGTGCGGAATCTGCCGCTCAGCTCGGGCGATCGCCGGCATGTGCATCACCTGGTGATCGGGCTCGGGCTGAATCCTCGCCAGGCCGCGCTGTTGCTGTACACGCCCACGGCATTCCTTTGCGGGGTCGTGCTGCTGGGGGTGGCCTACAACAACGAATTCCTGGCCTTGATCATGGGGCTGTCGGGATGCCTGGGCTTCCTGCTGATCCTGACCAGCCGTCGCGACGAGCTGACCACGCTCCTCGCCGACCTCCAGCGCGAATGGATCGCAAGAAGCAGGAACGAGCCGCCGCGAAGGAGACCTGGGAGGCGATCCAGCGCATCGAGTTGTGCGAGACGCCCGAGAAGATCTGGGAGAACCTGACCCTGGTCGCCGCGCGTCTGGGCTGCAACTCCTTGAAGCTCTCCTGCGAAGGTCGCGATCGTCGAATCCTCCAGTTCGCGACCGATCCCGGCGATGGATCCGAAATCGCGGGCGACGTGACGGCGCCGACGACGACTTTCCGACTCCCTTGTGGACAGGATCTCCAACTCGTCGTGTGGTTGCGGCAGTCGACGGAAACAGTTCTGGCGGCGGATATTACGTTCCGGTCCCTCCAACGGTTATCGCTGGCGACGGCGCAGCGAGTCGAACGATTGCTCGGGCTCGAACCCGAGCCCGAGCCGTCGCCATTCCGGCCCGATGCGGTCAAATTGCGCGACGACTCGGCCAGGGTCGCGGTGCCGGCGATCTCGTTGGAAGGCTCCTGGGGCTCGCTGGACTGGATTCGCAATGCGCTGGGCGGGGCCGATCGTTAGCGATTGCGCTCGCCGGATCTCGCGACTACCACCACGACGACGACACACCACGAAGGGGCGAGTTTCATGGACCGAAACCTCCAGCCATACGCAGGGACGCCCTCAAGCACGCTGGCGAGGCCCGTTGCGCCGGCCAACCCGATGTTGACGGTGCATCCGCCGAAGTCCGCCGCCGATTTCGTGAGGGCGATCCGCCGCCGATTCGCCCTGATCGTGGTCGTGATGACCATCGTGGGCACGGCCGGGGCCGTTTACGTGGTCCGCCTGCCGGCCATCTACAAGGCGGTGGGCCAGATCCAGATCGAGCCGCCGCGTTCCGACCCTGCCGCCGCGACCATCATCGGCAATGGCGCGAGCTACAACGATCGCGAGGCCAACGAGAAATACGTGCCGAACCGCCTGGCGTGGCTCGTGGGCCGCAGGCTCGCCGAGGAGGTGGTCAATCAGCCCGACATCGGTGCCGGCCGCGGGTTTGAGGGAGATCCCGCGGGCGAGATCGTGGGCATGATCAGCACTCGCAAAGCCATGCCTCTGACGAACATCTATGAGGTCTCGCTCGAAGGTGCCGATCCGGAGCGCGTCAAGACCCTCCTGGAGCACCTGCTGAGGAGCTTTCAGGATCGCATGCTGGACGAGAGCACGAAGCAGCTTGAAAGCGCCAGCGGCTACGTCCTCCGGAGTATCGGCGACCTGGATAAGGAAATCACCTCGCTCGACCGCGAGATCCGCGAGAAGGTGAAGCAGTCCCCCATCTTCGCCCCCGGCGGCAAGAACCTGCTCCAAGAGGATTACACCGCGCTCAGCTCGATGCTGATGACCAAGCGAGCCCGCTTCGAGGACATGAAGTACGAAGGGCAGATCGCCGCAATGTATCCCGCGCTCAAGGGGATGGCCCCTCCTTCGCGGTACGCCCCGATCCTCGACAAGCTGGCCGAAAAGAAGATCTACCTGGAAAATCAACTGGAAAACGTGCAGAGGCTCGCGAAGAAATTCGACGGCGATGCCGCCGCGAGGAACTGGGCACGGCAGTTGAACAAGGTGCTGGATGATATCGATCGATACACGGCGCTGGACGCCAAGCGAACGTCGCTGCCCAACCTGCCGGAACTCCAGCTCCAGCATTCGAGCGAGGAAATTCGCAAGCTGGAGCGGGACCTCAAGGACAAGCTGAACGAGGTGCAGGAATCGCTGCCCGAATACCAGAAGTATCTCACGCTGATGCGGGAGCGCGAGCAGAAAGAGGCGAACAAGGCGGCGATGGAGACGCGGCTCGTGCAGTTCCAGCTCATCTCCAAGACCACGAAGAATCCGGTGGAAATCCTCCTCCACCCGGCCGAGCCGGGCTCGCCGGTGAGGCCGAATCGACCCATGATGATCGCGGGAATCTCGCTGCTCGGCTGCTTCCTGGGGATCGGCCTGGTGTGCGTCCGCGAGTTTCTGGATCATTCGGTGAAAGTCCCCGAGCACTTGACCGGCGGCCTGGGACTGCCGCTTTTCGGGGTCATCCCCAGGATTCGCAGGCTCGCCCAGACGCACCGCGGGGGGCATCTCTGGACACACGCCGCCCCCAACTCGCTTGAGGCCGACGCTTACCGCAACCTGCGGGCCAGCTTGCTCGGTTTGAATGGCCCCAAGGGGCCGATGATTACCCTGCTGGTCACGAGCGCCAAGGCCGGCGAGGGCAAGAGCACCACGGCGCTCAATCTTGCGGCCACTTGTGCCAGGGCGGGCGAGCGCACCCTCTTGATGGACGTGGACTTGCGACGTCCCAGCTTGGGCGACGTGTTCGAGGGCAATGAGCCGGGCGTGGGCCTGGTGGACGTCCTCCGCGGCGAGATGCCGTGGCAGCAGGCGGTCGTCCGCACCGACTTGCCCAACCTCCACTTCCTGCCCACGGGAGACCCGACCGGCGTGCCGATCGAGATCCTCGGCACGCTTGAGCTTCGGCAGTTGATCGCCGCCGTCTCGCAGCAATATCATCGCGTGATCCTGGACGGCCCGGCCGTCCTCGGGCTTGCCGATTGCCGGATGCTGGGCCGGGCGGCCGATGCCGCGCTTCTGGTCGTGCGATCGGGTGCCCACGACCTTCGCCCCCTGCGGCGAGCCAAAGACATGCTGGAGCAGTCGCGGGTCTCGATCGCCGGCGTCGTGTTCAACGGGCTGAGCGAGGACCTGGAGAACTGGTCGAGCTACGGGATGGGCTCGTTCCCGATCCGAGATTCGGGTCGGACCTCGCCCGTCGATCGCGGGCTGGACGCCCCGACGGAAGGGCCGGTCGCCGCCCACTCCAACGCTTGACGCAACCCTCGATCAACGGGGAGGAACTCCTTGAATCTTCACGCACGCCTGCAAATCATCGCCGACCGCGCACTCGCCGCGCTCCTGATCGTGATCGTGGCGGGAATGTCGCTTGCGTTCGGCGGCTCGGTATGGTGGGCCAAGCCCTGCGCTGGGGATCTGCACCCTGCTGGCCGTGGTCCTGGGGGCCGCGCGCATGCTGCTGAATGGCCGCTGGCCGATGCTGAAAAGTCCGTTGTCGCTGATCGGGTTCCTCGCCATCGGGCTGGCGTGTGCCCAGGTCTTGCCGCTGCCCGGCCGCCTGGCCGAGCGATTGTCCCCGAGGTCGCGGGCCGTCCATGCGCCGGCGCTTTGCCCGATCGGGTGCATTCCGACGACCCGATCTTCAACGTCCCGGGCTCGGTGGCCGCTCGCACGCCCGTCACGCTCGACCGCTCGGCCACGCTGCGATGGATCGCCGGCGCTTTCGCCTGCCTCGCGCCTGTTCTGGCTCGCCTCGCACTTCGCCGATCGTCTCCGCCACAGCGCGATCATCTGGGGGAGCGTGGTCGCGGCGTTCTTCGTGGGGACCGCGTTCGCGGCCGTCCAACTCCTCGGCGGCACGTCGGGCCTGTATGGGGTGATCGAGCCCGGGTCGGGGAAGCCGGGCACGCCGTCGCTCGACGACCTGCGGAATTCCCCCAACGTGACCATGTTGCGGCCGGTGGGGGACGCGAAGCGGCCCGTGGAGATTGTCCTGGCCCGGCCGGACCGGCCGTTCCTGATGGGAACCATGCTCGGGGGTGCGGGTGCGTATCTCGCGATCGGCGCCCTCGGCCTCCCGCTCGCGATGGGGATGGCCCTGCAAATCCTCGCACCGCGCGGGAGCCGGGAAGGGCTCGGCGCCAGGCTTCGCGACTCGGGACGAGGTGGGCTCGTTTCCCTGCTCCTGGCCCTCACGCTGGTCGGCTCGTTGCTCGTCGGCTATCTGGGCGGGCCTATCTTGAGCCTTCCCTTTGCGATCGGGATGCTCCTGATCGGGGTGCCCTCGGCATGGTCGACGGGGTTGCGGTGGATGTCCATCGGGTTCACGTTTCTCGCCATTGCAACGCTCGTCGCGGGAGTCGCCCTTGGGGAGGCGAAGGGCCGACCTCGCGGGAGCGATATTTTGGCCTCCAGGGCAGAATTTGCCGCGATCCGGGAGATCTGGGCAGGTGCCGCGCGAGTGGCATGCGATTTCCCGCTCGTGGGCGCCGGGCTGGGTTCGTATCCCACGATCTCACCGTACTATAAGTCGACCGATGAGACGTCCACGACCGCGGCAAAATAGCCTGCTGCAATGGTGGGCCGAGACGGGCATGGTAGGCATGGGGCTAGTCGGCCTGGGCATCCTATGGTGCCTCGTGCGGTTGCCGGGGGCGATCCGTCGCGTGGGGACGGCCGATCGGCCTCTCGCTTACATGCTCGTGGGCGTGGTCGTTTGCTTCACCTTGTTCTCGGCCATCCACTGGACCATCGAGGTCATGGCCGTTGCCCTTGCCGGTTGCGCCGTGCTTGGCACGTGCAACCGGTGGTTGGCGGGCGGGACCGACCTCTTCGTGGAGCGCGTGTAGGAATTTTCGGGGTGGGGTCTCGTCAAGGCCCCGTGGATCGTGCTAGGATTCCCTCGATCCATCGCGACGGATAAGGAAATCCGCATTCGCCGCCGCTCGATTCGCGGCGATTCCCTTGGCAGGAGGCCTGACCGCGATGCCGGAATCGACGTTCCTTCACATCCAGTCGCGCGGGCGATCTCCGGCGCGGGTGGTGGAACTGCCCGGCGACGCCGTCCGGATCGGCCGCGGCCTCCAGTGCGAGATCCGCCTGGGCGAGCCCTCGCTCGCCGAGGTCGAATGCCTGCTCCGCCGTCGCGGGCTGTCGTGGGACATCCAGCCCCTGGGCACCCCGGGGCACGTGACGATCGACGGGCGACCCGTCGAGCACCTCCGCGCCCTCGTCCCGGGCGTCCCGCTGCGAGTGGGGGACCATTGGCTCACGATCCGGCCGTCCGGCGCGATTTCGCCGGGCTTCGAGGCGTTCGACACCCCCATCCCGGGCGACCTGCCGATTAACCCCTCGGCGATCGCCTCGACCGTCGAGACAGATCGCCTTGGCGATCGCCCCTATGCCAACCCCACGCTCACCGCCTCGGCCCGGCCCGTCTCCGGCCCGAGCGAGCAGGGTCGCTCGCTTGGCGCGAAAATCCGCGACAATCACGAATTCCGCGAGCGCTGGCACAAGACCCGTCGCGAGCAAAGGTCCTGGGAAGCCCGATGGCGCGCCGCGGGCGAATCCCTCCGCACGCGAGACGCCCGGCCCACGACAACCAAGCCCGTGCCTCCGCCGCCGTCGTACCCGACAAGCTCCGTCGCCACCCGATCAACCTGGAAGCAGGACGAAGCGACACGGGCACCAGACGCCGAGTCCGTTGAAGACGCCGCGTCGGACGAGGATTTCCAGAACGAATTCTGGGAACCCGAGCCGGTCGTCGAGTCGCGCGAAGCGAGCCAATCGTACCGTCGCAGCCGGAAATGGCCGAGGCGCCGCCGATCACGCTCGACTCGCCCGCCGAGCCGGTCGTGTCGGCTTCAAATCCCACGGCCGAGGCGGTTGAACCCTCGCGCCCTCCCGGCGCCTCGTCCGTTCCGGCGCGTCGACCGCGGACCTCGCGGCGATCCTCATCGGGCAATTCGCGGGCACCGAAGGCCGAACCGCCGTTGCCGACCATCGAGGATCTGGACTGGCCGAGCGCCCGCGTGATCCTCGCCACGACGCCGGCCGCGGCGCCGGCCAAGAAAGCTCGCAAGATGGCAGATTCGCTGCCCCTGCCCACCGAGGGCGTTGCCCCGCGAGCGTGGTCGCTTCCCGCCTGGATGGGCCTGTTCCCGGCGATGTTCCTCGTCCTCATGGCCACCGCGGGCGTCGCCCTGGCCTGGTCGTGGGGGCAGGACGATCGCGAGGCCGGCGTCCTGGCCGATCGCCTCTTGCGGCGCGACGCCAAGGCGGAGGACCTTTCGGCCGAGATCGAAGGCATGACCGAGCCGTCGTGGTGGCGGACCAATGCAAAGCACCTGGCCATGAGGTCGGCGGCGATGGGACGGGGTTCGGGCGACGCGGACAAGGAAGAAAGGGCGCGATTCTATCTCGGCTTGGCCCGAAACGCGTCGCCCCTGGAACCGTCCACGCGCATGGCACTGGCCGGCATGCTCGACGTCCACGGCGCCCCGGCTTCGGCAATCGCGTCGCTCGGGATGAGTCGCGACGTGCTCGCGCTCGCTTGGACCGGCAGGCAACTCGCCCGCGCAGGAAAGACCGAGGCGGCGCTAGGGGTTTATCGCTCGGCGCTGGAGATCACCCTGCGATCCGACCCGTCGCGGGCAACGTCCCCCCAGTTTCACGACGACGACTCCTCGAAGCGGTTCGCCTTGCCCAACGAGGACCTCGTCGGCCGGATCGTTCGCGCCATGGCCGCACAGGGGGACTGGTCCTACGAGCGATGGTCGGCCGCGTTGCCCGACCACGGCTTGATCTTCCTCGCTACCTATCGCGTCTTGAGCGAGGCCGGCAATCGCGACGCCGATCGCGCGCTGGATCGGCTGGTCAAGCTGGGAGATTCACCGGCATTCGGACCCGCCGCGGTGCATCGGGCCGCGAAGGCCGAGGGATTGAGCATCAAGGGACAGATGGAGCCCGCCGCGACGCTTTATCGCGACGCCATCGGCGAAATCGGCGACGAGTCGATCCGGCGGACCTGGTGGTACAACCTCGCCGAAGTCCTGACGGGCTACGAAAACAAATCGGCCGCGATCGACGCATTGAACTCCGCCCGCGCCGGCCGCGGCGACGACGAGATTGGCCGCCGCGCCGGGCAGGCCCTCTCGGCGCGGGGCATCGGCAAGCAGGAGTCCAAGGTGACCGGCCAGGTCGGGAAGAAATCATCTCTGCAAACGCCCTGAATCCCCCCCGCCGCCGCGAGGAGCGCGGTCGCACCCATTAAGGATCGCCGTGATGATCACCATGGACGCAGAAATTTCGCCCCCCATCCGACAATCCGATCCCGGCTCCCGAATGGATCCCGGGAATCGCATGGGCTTAATCGGGCTGGCCAGTTCCGTGGCCTTGTTGGGCTGGCTGTACGCGGCCGACCTGAAGCATCTCGTGTTCACATGGCGGACCGACGACAACTACAGCCACGGCTTCATCGTGCCGCTGTTGAGCCTTTATTTCGCACGCGAGGCCGCCCGCAAAGGTCCGGTCGAGGTGAGCAAAGGCGTAGCGACGGGGGTCGTCCTCCTGATCGTTTCCATCCTGGCGCAATTGGCGACGATCCTCGTGCCGGTCGGTATCGTTGGCGGCCTCGGCTTGCTGCTTGGACTGGCCGGGATTTGCAGCCTCATGGCCGGACGCAAGGCGTTGATCCGCTACGGCTTTGCGATCGGCTTCCTCGTGTTCATGATCCCCCTGCCGGTGGCGCTTTACACGACGCTGGCCTCGCCCCTCCAGAAAATGGTCAGCCGGGTGGGTGCGGCCATCCTGAATGCGATCAACATCCCGGTCCTGTGCGAGGGGAACATGATGACCTTGCCGGGCAACGTCCACATGTTCGTCGCCGAGGCGTGCAGCGGGATGCGCCAGTTGACCGGCTTCCTCGCCCTCGCCACCGCGGTGGCCTACCTGTCGAATCGCCCCGCCTGGTATCGCGCCGTGGTCGTCCTGTCGGCGGTGCCAATCGCGATGACGGCCAACGTCCTGCGGGTCGCCCTGACCGGCGTGATCATGTACCGTTATGGTGCGCACTTCTCGTCGGGATGGTATCACACGGCCGAGGGGCTGGTGATGATGGGCGTGGGGCTGGCCCTCCTGTGGATCGAAATCACCGCGCTGAAATTCCTCATCCCCTCGCCGTCAATTCCAGGCCTCACCCGGGCCGCCGTCGCCTGAAATCCGCCAACGGAGATGGACCTCATGAACGCGAGAATACGGGCGATCATCGGGCTGGGAATCCTGGTTTGCGGTCTCACCGCGCAGGCCGCCCTGGAGCGTGCGACCGCGACCGAGCGTCCGGCGCTCAAGAAGTCGCTGAAGACGCTACCCATGACCCTTGGCGGCTGGACCGGCCAGGATGTGGAGATGGACGCGGAGATCCTCCGGCAGACGCAGGCCGACGATTTCCTCAATCGGGAATACAAGAATCCCCGGCGTCCCGGATGCTCGTTGAAATTGTGGATCAACTATTCCTCGACGGGGCTCAACCTGCGTCATTCGCCCGAAGTCTGCTTGCCGTCGGGGGGTTGGGAGAAGAACGAGGCGCAATCGGTGGTCAAGCAGGTCGCTCGCCCCGGCGGAAATCCGACCAGGATCATGCGCCTGGGATACTCGCAAGGAGATATGGTCCAGGGCGTCGGATTTTGGTACTACATATTTGGAGAAGGCTCGGTGGAACGCTATGTCCGGCAACTTCCGATCACCAGCAGGAGTTCCCACGGACGGACCACCCGAGGCTCGGGCCTGACGGTCGAGGTGTTCGGGCTTGTCTCGACCGACCCCGACGGCGAGGCCCTCGTCGAGTTCGCGTCCGCCCTGCTGGACGAGCTGGAACCGCTCCTCCCGCTGGACCGGGCTCCCTATTTCCTCCCCTGATTTCTCGCTCAAGGAAGAGACCCGCGAGATTCCCCGCATCGTGGCCAAACCCAAGGAAAGGAACGAGATGACGAAGCACGCATTGATCACCGGCATCACGGGACAGGACGGTTCATACCTGGCCGAATTCCTACTCAGTCGCCCGGATTACGAGGTCCATGGCCTCGTCCGCAGGGCCAGCACGCTCAACCGGTCGCGGATCGACCACATCTCGTCCGACCCCGAGCTTCGCCATCGCTTCCACCTGCATTACGCCGACCTCGCCGACGCCTCCAGCCTCGCCATGCTCATGGACACGGTCCGGCCCGACGAGGTCTACAACCTCGGCGCCCAGAGCCACGTCCGCGTGTCCTTCGACCAACCGCTCTACACGGCGGACGTGGTCGGGCTGGGCACTTTGCGCGTGCTGGAGGCCGTCCGGATCTTGAACCGCACCAAGCAGGTGAAGTTCTACCAGGCCAGCAGTTCCGAGATGTTCGGCTCGGCCGCACCTCCCCAGACGATGGACACGCCGTTCCACCCTCGCAGCCCCTACGCCGCGGCCAAGCTCTACGGCCACTGGCAGACGGTCAATTATCGCGAGGCCTACGGCCTTTTCGCCTGCTCGGGCATCCTCTTCAACCACGAGAGCCCCCGCCGAGGCGAGTCGTTCGTGACCCGCAAGATCACCCTGGGCGCCGCCCGGATCAAGGAAGGGCTTCAGAGCAAGCTCGTCATGGGCAACCTCGATTCCAAGCGCGACTGGGGCTTCGCCGGCGACTACGTCCGCGGGATGTGGTTGATGCTCCAGCAGGACAAGCCCGACGATTACATCCTGGCCATGGGAGAGGCCTACTCGATCCGCGAGTTCCTGGAATGGGCCTTCGGCATGCTCGACCTCGACTACAAGGACTTCGTCGAGTTCGACGAACGCGTACATGCGCCCCGCCGAGGTAGACCACCTGCTCGGCGACCCGTCCAAGGCGAGGACCGTCCTCGGATGGGAGCCGGAGGTGAGCACCCAGGAACTCTGCCGGATGATGGTCGAGCACGACCTGGAGTTGGCCCGTCGCGAGAAGTTCGCGCCTGGGATACCAGACCGTCTGAGGAATCGGGCAGCCGCCTGACGGAAGGGAATCCCATGATCGCCGAGAATGCCCCCAAGGTCGCCGTGATCGGGCTCGACTGTGCCGAGCCTACCCTGGTGTTCGATCGCTACGCCGATCGCATGCCCAACCTGACCAGGCTCCGCGAGAGCGGGGCCTGGGGCACCTTGCGTAGCTGCGACCCCCCCATCACGGTGCCGGCCTGGATGTCGATGATGTCCAGCAAGGACCCCGGCACGCTCGGCTATTATGGGTTTCGCAACCGCGCTGACCATTCTTACGAGAAGATGACCACCGCCACGTCGCTGGCGGTCCGCGAGCCCCTCTTGTGGGATTATCTGGGCAAGGCGGGCAAGCGAGTCATCCTGATCGGCGTCCCGCAAACCTACCCGCCCCGCGCCGTGAACGGCCTGATGGTGACCGATTTCCTCACGCCGTCGATCGAGTCGCAATACACGTATCCCGCCGAATTGAAGGCGGAAATTGCCGCGATGGGCGACGTCCACCCTTACGAATTCGACGTGAGCGACTTCCGCACGCCCGACAAGGGCAAGATTCGCGACTCGATCGTGCGAATGACCGATAAACGCTTCGCGCTCGCCCGCCGGCTGCTCACGACCAAGCCGTGGGATTTCTTCATGATGGTCGAGATGGGCACCGACCGCGTCCATCATGCCTTCTGGCAATACATGGACCCGAAACACCACCGCTACGAGCCCGGCAACCCGTTCGAGGCCGTCATCGGCGACTATTACGAGCATGTCGACCGCAAGGTTGGCGACTTGCTCGAAGTCTTGCCCAAGGAGACGCGCGTCCTCGTCGTCTCCGATCACGGCGGCCAGTGCATGGACGGCGGGATCGCGCTGAACGAATGGCTCGTGCAGAAGGGGTACCTCGTGCTCCAGGAGCCGCCGCGAACACCGTCCCGTCTCGAATCGCTCAAGGTCGATTGGGCGAAGACGACGGCCTGGGGTTCGGGCGGCTATTACGGCCGCCTGTTCCTGAACGTGCGGGGCCGCGAGCCGCAAGGCCTCGTCGAACCCGAGCAGTACGAAGCGACTCGCGACAAGCTGATCTCCGAATTGCAGGCCCTGGGCGACCCCGACGGCAAGCCGATCGGCACCCGCGTGCTCAAGCCCGAATCGCTCTATCAGATGGTCCGAGGCATCGCCCCGCCCGACCTGTTCGTTTACTTCGGAGATCTGAGGTGGAGATCGGTGGGGACCGTCGGCGGCGGGACGATTCACACCTTCGAGAACGACACCGGCCCCGATGACGCCAATCACGCCCCCGAAGGCATGCTGATCGCGGCCGGTCCGGGAATTCCGCGGGCGGGAGTCGTCGGCGGGATGCAGCTAATGGACGTGACCCCGACCGTCCTGCGGCTCTTCGATCTCGACGTGCCCGGAGACCTGCAAGGCAAGGTGATCGAGGCCATCGCGGGCACCCACGCACTCGCCGTTTGAATTTCGCAACACGGTTAAGCATCAAGGATGATCGCTTGTCAAAAACCCTCGCGCCCCCCATCCCGAAACGGACAGCGACCGGATCGGTCCTCGTCGCCTGCCCCGACGCGCGTCCGCCGGCTTATCAGGCCGCCGCGGGGCTTTCCGGAGAAGGCCTGCTGGGTCGATTCGTCACCTCCTATTATTATCGCGAACGAGGCGCGGCCGCGATCACGGCGAGGCGCGTCGCACCATCGCAATTCGCCGCGATCGAGCCGAAGCTGGCCCGGCGCCGAAATCCCGATATCCCGTGCGAACTGGTCCGATCCTATCCCGGTGTAGACCTCGCACTGGCGCTCGAAAATCGAAGCGGCCAGGCGGCCCGTCATGCCATCGCCCGCTGGCGAACCCGTCGCTTTGACCGATCCGTGAGGCATGAACTCCGCCTGGGCCGACCGGACGCCGCGCTCATCTTCAGCGACGTGGGCTCGGAATTCGCCCTGCCTTATTGCCGAGAGGCCGGCATCAAGGCGATCGTGAGCATGGTCCACGGCGACGTTCGCGAAGAAATGGAAGTCCTCGAACGAGAGCGCGAACGATCGCCCGACTTCTTCCCGATTTATCTCGGCGATGGACCGGTGGATCGTCGCGAATTGGGCTGGCTTCACGATCGCAGGCTCTGCGACCTGGAATTTGCCGACCTGATCCTCGTCCCGTCCGACCATATCGCCCGCACGATCATCGCGCACGGGACCCCCGCCGATCGAGTGCGTGTCGTCCCGTATGCCGCCGACACCTCTCGCTTCCGGCCTCCCACCGAGAAGCCTCACGACTCCTCCTGCTTCTTCCTGTTCGCCGGAGGCATCACGCAGCGAAAGGGGATCAAGTACCTCCTCGAAGCCTGGCGGAAGATCCGGCGCCCCGGCTGGCGGCTGGGCCTCGTGGGTGGCCTGCCGCGAGACTCTTCGCCCCTGCAACCTTACCGCGACGAGGTTGAATTCCTGGGCCGAGTTGGCCATGCCGACATGCCGGCGATCATGAACGCGGCCGATGTGTTCGTCTTCCCTTCGCTGTTCGAAGGCTCCGCCGTCGTCACTTATGAAGCCCTGGCGAGCGGCCTGCCGTCCGTCGTCACGGCGGAATCCGGGTCGGTCGCCCGTCATGAGCGGGATGGATTCCTCGTCGAAGCGGGGAATGTCGAATCGCTCGCCATCGCGATGGAGAAACTGGGGTCGAACCCCGACCTGCGTGCCGCGATGTCGCAATCCGCGAGGAAGCGTGCCGAGCAGTTCGATTGGTCGCGTTATCACGCGTCGTCGGTGTCCGCCATTCAGCAGGCTTGCCACGTCCCCGCGGGGGCGGCCCATGACTGACCTCGTCTTCGTGTACGGGACGCTCGGCTTGATGGTCGCCACGCTGGTCATCCACGCGGCGCGAAGGACATTCGACCCGTTCGCGCCCGTCTGGCTTTTCTTCGTCGGCTACTCGCAAATTTACGTGTTCCAGGCGATCACCTATCGCGCATGGGCGCTGGAGGCGAGGGGGTCCGAGGTTGTCGCCTGGGCCAACTTCCGCGCCGTGTGGGCGTTGGCCTGGTTCCTCCTGGTTTATCACCTGGGAATCGGCCGCGCGATTGCCCGCTGGCTGCCTCGACCGCCTTCCACCTGGTCGCCAACCTTCGTGGTCTCGATCACCCCGCCGCTGATCCTGTGGGGCCTCTTGTGCGCGGGGATGGTCCTGCGTTCGTCGGCGGGCGCGGGGGAGATGTCGGCCGAGGAGTCGCTTTTTCGATCCTTCCCGTTGATGATGCTGGTCGCGGGGATCCTCCTCGTCGTGACCGGGCGTCAACCCGAGCGTCCGCAACCGATGCTCGTCGCCGCGGGCCTGATGGTCTCGCTGGGCTACGTCGTCATCTGGATGTTCAATGGCAAGCGATCCCACTCGTTGCTCGGGCTGCTTTCCACGCTTTGCGCCTTCTATGTTTCCCGGGGCAAGAGGCCGGCCTGGCCCATGCTGGCGGCGACCGGCATCGTCGGGGCGCTGGTGGTTTCGCTCGCCCTGGGATGGCGAGGGAACAACAATTACGAGCCGACTTTCGCGGGGTTCGGTCGCTACATCAGCGAATTCAGCCCCGCGAGCGTCCTGGAAAACTTGAACCTGAAAGGCCGCGAGTCGGGCGACGGCTCGGGCGAGTACAAATCGTACGAGACCGAGGAATACGGCGGCTTCCTGCTGATGATCTCGACCGTCCCCGACCTGGCGGGATACGACTACGGCGCGCCCTATCTGCGATGCGTATCGACGTTCATCCCTCGCATCCTCTGGCCAGGCAAGCCGCTCTTCGGTCGCGAGCAGTGGATCGCCGCCTGGGTGGCCGGGTCGGAGATGCCTCGCGAGGAAACATTCACCGGGCCCGCGATCGGCATCCTGGGGGCGGGCCAACTGAACGGGGGCGCAATCGGCACGGCAATCCTCCTCGCTTGCCTGGCGATCGTGCTGCGGACGGCCTACGAATACTTCCGGCTTCACGAGCACGTTCCCTGGACCCAGGCGTGGTGGGCGCTCACCTACTACAACGCCTGGTTCATGACCGTGGCCGACGACCCGCTCAACTGGTTCTATTACAGCTACGGATACAGCACGCTGCCGCCCATGGTCGGCCTCTGGATCTTGCACAAATTCTTCGTGAAGGACGCCGTCACCGGCGCTCCTGACCCGTCGGACCCTCCTCACGGATGAGAGGACCTCGATGCTTTCCACCCTCAGGGCCCAGGCTCGTCCCGGAATCCAGGCCGCGGCGGCCGCCCGCGAGTCGGGGCCATTTTCGCTCTCGGTCCACCAGAAGATCGACGTCTGCCGGGGCGTGTTCGCCATCCTCGTGATGGCCGCGCACGCGCTCGACCTGGCGTGGACGCTCGACCCGACCATCCGGGGCACCGACGCCTCGCAATTCCACTGGATTCGCCACACGGTCGGCACCGGCTTCTACTGGGTCATGGGCTTCTTCGTCCTGAGCGGATATTGCATTCACCAATCCGTCGCCCGCCAGCTCGCCGCGGGCCAATTCCCCCTGCGATACTACCTCTGGGCCAGGGCCACCAGAATCCTGCCGCTCTACTACCTCGCCCTGCTGGCCACCGTCGCGGTCGAACGCCTGATTTCCCCGGACCGGCCGACTTGCTGGCAAAATGGGATCGATCTCCGCACGTTTTGCTACCAGCTAGGGCTGATCCAGAACTTCACGCAGACGTTCGGCTCGTTCGCCTCGTCCTGGAGCATCACGAATGAGGTGTTTTATTACATCCTCTATGGCCTGATCGCCTGGATCGCCGTGAAACGGGGCGGGCGGCCCGCGACCATCGGCATGGCGATCTCGGCGATCATCGGCGTGGGGATGATGGCCGCCTACCGCTTCGGCGGCTATCGGACCCCCTTCGTGCTGGGCACCGGACTCCTGTTCGGCCTCGGCGTCCTCTGGTTCCTCGGCGCACAAATCGCCGCCCATCGCGAGGCGCTGGTCGGGTCGAAACTCGCGTCCAACGGGTGCCGGGCGTGGCCCCTGTTGTTCGCGGCCGGGGTTGCCATCCGGTGGGATGGACGGATTCCCCTGGAAGTGGTGTACCTCACGATGGGCGTCGCGTTCGCCATGGTCCTGGTCAGGTTCGGCGTGGCCGGACGCGGCAAGAAAGACGTCGATGGTCCCGCCTGGGCGGAGGCGCCCTCCCGCTTCCTGGGACTTTCCAGCTACCCGATTTACCTGTTCCACGGCCCGATCATCATGCTCGTCGCATCGGTCCTCGTCCGCCTGGGGGCGTCGTCTAGCTGGCCCTTCACGTGGGGCCTCATGTGCCTGGTTTCCACGGTCGTCGGCCTCGCCCTCGGGGTCTCGGTCGAGTGGCCGATCATGGATTGGCGAGCCGGCTTCCTGGCACGTCGCAGGCAATCGGTCGTCGGCGGAGGGCCGAAATCATGACGAAACTGGCCATCGCATTCACGAATTTCGGGCCCTATCACCTCGCCCGGCTCCGCGCCCTGGGCGGGCGCCTCCAGGAAGAGGGCGGTGAGTTGATCGCGCACGAGGTTGCGGGCCGCGAAGGCCGTTACCCCTGGCAGGTCTCTCGCTCGGACGAGCCATTCTCCTGGACAACGCTCGTCGCGGATCGCCCCCTTGAGGAAATTGCCGGATCAATTTGCAAGCAAGCGATGACCGAGGCGCTGGATCGCGACCAGCCCGATGCCGTGGCGGTCTGCGGCTATTCGCGGCCCGAATCGATGGCCGCGTTGCGATGGGCCGTGCGCAATCGTCGCCCGGCGATCCTCATGTCCGAGACCCAGAAGATCGACCATCCCCGGACGTGGTGGAAGGAGGCGATCAAGCGATCTCGCGTCCAGAAATTCGCCGCCGCGATCGTCGGCGGCCCCCGGCACCGCGACTATCTCATCGAGCTGGGGATGCCGGCCGATCGCATTGCCCTGGGCTACAACGCCGTGGACAACGCCTCGTTCGCCTCGCTCGCCGAGAACGCCCGGAAATCCTCAGAAGGGCGGAAAAACTTGCCCGCGCGTGACTACTTCTTGACGGTCAATCGATTCGTGCCCGAGAAGAACCTCACGGCCCTCATTCGGGCCTTCGCGGCCTACCGATCGCAGGTGCCCGAGGGCCAGGCCTGGGACCTGGTCCTGAGCGGGGACGGGACTTGCCGGGCCGAAATCGAGGCCACGATCGCATCGGTCAGATTAGAGCATGCGATCCACCTCGCGGGATTCTTGCAAGCCAGCGAGCTTTCGCGGCTCTACGCGTTCGCGAGCGGATTCGTCCATCCCAGCCGGATGGAACCCTGGGGGCTCGTGGTGAACGAGGCCGCCGCATGCGGGCTGCCCCTGCTGGTTTCCGATCGCGCCGGTTGCGTGGAAACGCTGGTCCCCGAGCCGACCGGGACGACCGGCAGGCGGTTCGATCCGGGCGATGCAACCTCGATGACTGCGGCCATGACATGGTTGGCCAGCCTGGCCCGCGAGGACAGGGACTTGATGGGGAGGAGGGCCGCCCGGGTCGTCTCTCATTGGGGGCCCGATCGATTCGCGTCGGGCATGATCGAGGCGTTGGCGAAGGCCGGATCTGCGTCGTTGCGAAAAAGGGCCAGCGAGCTTGTGCCGATCGGGGGAGCACGATGAATCTCTCGACCCAGGAGATCAAGGCGGCCGATTTCGTCCGGCCCACGCATTCGACCGAGTGGCTCCATCTGTGCAATGGGCTGGACCCGCGACGCGACGGCGGGATGGTGCCCAGCATCCTGGGGATGACCGGAGCCCTCGCCGCTCGCGCGGGCACAATCCGCATCGTCACGCCAACGGCCTCGCGATTGGAGAATACGGAGCTACCCGAGGGGGTGATCCTGGATGGCCCGGAAACGGACCTGGAGACGGCCGTTCGCAGGGCCGGCGTGGTGCATCTTCACGGACTCTGGCAGGGGCACACGCGGCGAGGCGCGAGGGCGGCCCGCACCGCAAAAATCCCCTATCTCATCGCCGCGCACGGGATGGCCGAGCCATGGGCCATGAGGCACAAGGCGCTCAAGAAGCGGATTTACACCGCAGTGATCGAGGGCAAGAATCTCCGCAAGGCCGCCTGCCTGCATGCGCTCTCGCGACCGGAAATCGACCACCTCCGGGCGCTGGCACCCCGTACGCCAATCGCGCTCGTGCCGAATGGCGTGGCGCTTTCCCCGTTTGATGACTTGCCCTCGCGGGAGACGATCGAGGCGTCCCATCCGGAGCTAGCCGGGAAATTCGTGCTCCTGTTCTTCGGCCGGCTTCACAAGAAAAAAGGGCTCGACTTGCTTGCCCGTGCCGTCGCGCACGCGGCTCGCGAGCACCGGGATTTGCACCTGGTCCTGGCCGGGAACGACGACGGCGCGCTGGCAACTTTCCTGGAGCAGGCCGATTCGCTCGGCATTCGCTCGCGAGTCACTCATGTAGGCCACGTCTCGGGCGAGGCCGCCCGGCAGGTCTGGGCTCGCGCCGATGCCTTTGCTCTGCCCAGCTACAGCGAGGGGTTTAGCATGGCGATCCTCGAAGCCCTTGCCTGCCGCCTGCCCGTGCTGGCGACGACCGCGTGCCACTTTCCCGAACTGGCCACGAACGACGCGGGAATCGTCGTCGAGCCGACCGTCGAGGGCGTCAATCGCGGCCTGATGGACCTCCTGGATCGCTCCGCGGAAGAACGCGAGGCATTGGGCCTGCGAGGCCGCAAGCTGGTGGAATCGCAGTACACGTGGGACGAGCAGGCGCGCCGCCTGGCGGAAGTTTACCATTGGGTCGGCGGCGGGGGAAATCGGCCCGAGGCCGTGGAAAGGACCTGTTAATCATGGCCAGAGATCGCATCCCGATCAGCGTGATCGTGCCGGTGAAGAACGAGGCCGACAACCTGCGACGCTGCCTCCCCGCACTCTCGTGGGCCGACGAGGTTTTCGTCGTGGACAGCGGGAGCAGCGACGAGACGGAGGAAGTGGCTCGCGAGCATGGCGCCCGCGTGGTCAGTTTCGAATTCAACGGCGTTTACCCGAAGAAGAAGAACTGGTCGCTGGAAAACCTGCCGTTTCGCAATGAATGGGTGTTGATCGTGGACGCCGATGAGGTCGTCCCGCCGGAACTGGCCGAGGAGATCGCGCCCGGACCTCCGCGGACGAGGCGGACGGGTTCTATCTCAACATGAAATACTACTTCCTCGGCCGTCGCATCCGGCATTGCGGGTATTCCGAGGCGTGGAACCTCCGCCTGTTCAAGCATCGGCTCGGTCGCTACGAGAAGATGCCCGTCACCCCCGGCTCGCGGACCGGCGATAACGAGGCCCACGAGCACGTCGAGCTGAACGGGCGGGTCGCCCGCCTGGTACACGAACTCGACCATTACGCCTACCCCACGCTCTCGGTGTGGGTCGAGAAGCACGATCGCTATGCCTCGTGGGAGGCCGAGATGTACGAGCGATTCCTCCGCGAGACGCCTCCCGCGAGCATTGGCGCGGGCAAGCGTTTCAAGAGGCGATTGAAGCAGGTCTATTTGCGATTGCCGCTCCGCCCGCTCATCCGGTTCTTCTACGCCTACGTGTTGCGGCTGGGATTTCTGGACGGAATGCCGGGCCTGGCGTTCTGCACGCTCCTGGGATTCTACGACTTCCTGTGCTGGGCCAAAGTTTACGAAAAGCGGCTGGCGACGACGGAGCTTCCGGAAACGTCGGCGCGAATCCGCGGAAACAGGCCCTCGCTGGAGGCCACCGCCACCCGATAGCACGAGGCCAGGGCGTCGGCCTCGGCGCCGATCGAAAACTCTCGCTCGATCCGCGAACGTCCGCGACGCCCGAGCCCGGCCGATCCCGCGGGATCATCGAGAAGCTCAAGGATCGCGCGGGCGAGACTTGCGGTGTCGCCGGGCGGGACGATCCGGCCGGTCTGATGGTCGTCGATCCAGGAGCGCAGGCCCGGCACGTCGGTCGTGATCGACGGGATTCCGTGGGCCATGGCGGTCGCGAGCGGTCGGCCCGTGGAGGGGATGCGAGCCGGGTGGCAATACAGGTCCAGGACGGCCCAGAATGACGGCCCGGCGTCGCCATGCTTGGCCAGGGTGATCCGGTCGGCGATCCCGAGGCCTTCTCCGAGCAGACGAGCCGTCGAGCCCGAGGTTTCGGCCGCCACGACGAACTCGACGTCTCGCCCGGTGGCCAGCACCTGACGCGCCGCGTCCAGGAAGATCGGGAGCCCCGAGCCCAGTCCGGGTCCGCTTGCCGCACCGACGACCGGCACGCAACCGGCCCTGTAGGCGCGTCCAACGGGCGTGGGCAAGGGCATTCCGGGCGGGACCATGCCCACGATGCGAGCGGGCAAGCGGATCTCGCGAATCAACTCCGCGGCCAGGTCGGGGCCCGTCGCGATCACCCCGCGGCACCACCGCCGGCTGAGGCGAAGCCGTCCGCCGGGCTTGAGGAATTCTTCGACCGTGAGGACATAGGGGACCCGCCATCGCTCGCTCAGGTCGAGGACGCGCCGGAATCCTCCGCGCTCATGGCGTGAATCAGGTCGGGGAGGCGGGTCCGTCGTTTCGCAAGCGACCGCGTGGACCAGTACCGCCGCCATCGGCTTGCGAGGGCCGGAGGGTCAATTCGCGAGCAACGACCGGGCGAGGCGCCGCGATCCAGGACCTCGATAACGATCCCTCGCTCCTCCATGAGCCGGATGAACCGAACCAGGGAAGTCGGGATCCTCGCCGAGCGCCACGCCGGGCAGGATGCCGACTGTCCGCGATTCCCTGCTCATGGCCTTTCCTCCGTTTCGGCATCCTTGCCGGGGCGCCGCCAAGCCTACCACAAGATCGCCTGCCCTGGGATCGCAATCCGGACGGCGGGGGTGCGGACTATGGGAGCGGTCGCCTCCCGGCTATACTTCTTTCATACGCCCGCCGCGGAGCCGGACACCCGGGGATCGGCGAGCCGTCTGCATCGTATCATCAGGAAGCGTATGAATTCTTCCGAGACGGCCGAGATCGGCTCACATGTCGCCGCGTCCCCCCAGGAAGCCCTCCACCGTCTCCTGGACAACATCGGCTCCGTCGTCCTGGGCAAGCCCGAAGTCATCCGGCTCGCGGTGGTCGCATTGCTTGCCGAGGGCCACGTCCTGATCGAGGACGTGCCGGGCGTGGGCAAGACCCTGCTTGCACGAGCGATCGCGGCGAGCATCGACTGCTCGTTCCGGCGACTCCAGTTCACGCCCGACCTCTTGCCTTCGGACATCCTGGGATCGAGCGTGTACAACGCCGCCAGCGGCGAATTCGTGTTCAAGCCCGGCCCGATCTTCGCCAACGTGATCCTGGCCGACGAGGTCAATCGGACCACCCCCCGGACGCAATCGGCCCTCCTGGAAGCCATGAGCGACGGCCAGGTCTCGGTGGAAGGCCTGACTCACACGCTCCAACCCCCGTTCCTGGTGCTCGCGACCCAGAATCCCCACGAGTTCGAGGGGACTTACGTCCTGCCCGAAAGCCAGCTCGATCGGTTCATGATCCGCCTGAGCATGGGATATCCGCTGCGATCGGAGGAGAAGAACATCCTCACCAGCCACCGCAAGGGCGAGCCCGTCGAGGTCCTCCGTCCCGTGATCACGACGGACGATCTGCTCTCGCTCCAGAGGTCGGTGCGCATGGTCCGCGTCGAGGAGGCGATTTCGGAATATCTCCTCGACCTCGTCCATTTGACCCGGGAAGCCAAGGATCAGCTCAGCGTGGGTGTGAGCACGCGAGGCGCCTTGACCCTGTACCGGGCGGCCCAGAGCCTGGCTCTGGTCTCGGGGCGCGATTATGTGATCCCCGACGACATCAAGTTCCTGGCCGTCCCCGTGCTGGCACATCGCGTCATGGGCAAGTCATTCCTCCAGGCCGGCGAGTTCGGCGCCGCCGAGGCCATCATCCGCGACCTGGTGGACCGCCTCCGCGTCCCCTCCTGAGTCGTCGCCGTTTTTCCTCGCCAGAGGCTGTTTCATGACCCAGAGGCGGGCCGGTTTGCTCGGGAAATTGAGGCGAGTCGTCTCCGTGGGCCTCCGGCCGAATCGGAGCGTGCGGCTGACCCGCGCCGGCGTCACGTACCTCGGCGTGTTGCTCCTCCTGGTCATAGCGGGCGAATATAACCAGGCCAACCTGATCCTGCTGGTCGCGAGCTTCGCGTTCGGGCCGGTGGTTGCCTCCTGGTTCATCAGCGCGGGGATGCTTCGCAGGCTGCGAATTTCCAGGCGGATTCCGGATAACGTCTTCTCGGGCGAGCCGCTCCTGATCGATTACCTGCTGGATAATCCCCGGAGGACGGGCGCGGTGCTGGCGCTGACCCTGCGAGATTCGCTCTCGCTCGTCGATCGCGGGGCCGTCGGCGCGTCGACCCTCGCCCCGGAGGTCACGTTCTCGCGAGTCGGCCCCAGGGATCGCGGGCGACTCCGGTGGCAAGGGCCCAGCCCGGTCCGCGGGCGATATCGGTTCCAATCGCTGGAGCTGGTCACGCGCTCGCCGTTCGGCCTCCTGGAACGTAGGTATTTGATCCCGTCGCCCGAGGAGCTGATCATCTACCCGCGGGTCGGCCGGCTGTCGCGTCGCTGGCATCAACTCCACCGCGAAGCCAGCGAGACGAAGAAGGGGACGCGGCATGACCGCACGGCCCAGCAGCAGGAATATCACGGCCTGCGGGACTATCGACCCGGCGACAGCCCCCGGTGGATCCACTGGCGCACGACCGCACGCATCGGCAAGCCGATGGTGAAGGAATTCGAGCAGCAGAACGACCAGGACCTGACGCTCTTGCTCGACCCCTGGCTGCCCAGGACCAAGGTCACCGCCGCGCAGCGGGAGGCCGTGGAGGCGGCGGTGCGATTTGCCGCGACCGTCTGCCTGGAGACCTGCAAGAACGCGGGTCGGCGGCTCCTGTTGGGATGGACCGGTCCGACGCCGGGCGTCCGGCAGGGGCCGGGCTCGGTCAAGCTCTTGCACGAGCTCTTGACGCAACTTGCCGTGCTCCGGCCATCGACCGAGGGGCAGGTCTCGGGCCTCATCGACGTCCTGCCGCTGCCCGTCCTGCGCGATTCCCTGATCGTCCTGATCTCCACGAGGCCGGTCAACATGATCGAGGAACTCGAGCGGTCGCAACGGATGGCGAACGGGGCGCCGCGGGGCCTGGTCGGGCGAATCCTCGTGCTCGACGCCTCGCGGGGCGAACTGGAAGACCTGATCCGGTTCGACGGCTCGAAGACGACGAAGGTGGACTGGCGGCAGGAGGTGAAATCGTGAAATTCGCGCAGCTCTATCGCGCCAGCATGTACCTGATGCTGTTCCTCGCGACGCTCCTGTTGAGCATCGACACCGGCCGCGACGTCTCCTACGCGATGGTTTACCCACTGGTGGTCGCCATCGCGGGGGCGGTGGCATTCGCGACGGTGGACCGCGAGGGCGGCCGGGGATTGCCGGCCGACCTGGTCGTCTTCCTCGGCGCGGCGGCCACCATCGCCGCATTCGCCGAGTATTACCACAACCCCGACCTCCTGGTGGTGGCGCTCGGGCACTGGCTCATCTATTTGCAGCTCATCAAGTATTTCAGCAAGAAGACCGTCGAGGACGACTGGTATCTCTTCGGGATCGGCCTGGTGGAGGTGGTCGTCGGGGTCTTCCTCAGCCAGAGCGACGAGGTGGGCCTCCTGCTGATGGCCTGGGCGGTCACGTCGTTGTGGACGTTCAGCCTCTTCCACCTCCGGCGGGAGTCGGTCCCCGTCGCGCGCAGGGCCGGGGTGAAGGTCTCGCCCCTGCCCGACGCTCGCGAGCCTTATCCGGGGCTCTTGAACCTCAGCTTCGTGCTCTCGGCCCTGCGCGTGGCGGCCCTCACGCTGGCGATGGGCTTCGCCATCTTCCTGCTCATGCCCCGATATCCCACCAAGGGGGGCAATCGATCCGGCCAGATCACGGGCAAGTATCTCACGGGGTTCACCGACTCGGTCAAGCTCGGGCAGATGGGCGAGATCCTCGAGAACGACAGCGAGGTGATGAGCATCGAGGTCCAGGACGAAAGGGACCGGCCCATCGACCTGCCGGTCGAGCCGCTCTGGCGAGGCGTGACCCTGACCGCCTATTCCAGCGGCAACTGGCACCGCGATCCGCTCAACTGGCAGGACTTCCCCCTGACCAGACCTCGAAACACCCAGAAGATCCGCCAGCGCGTCAAGATGGAGTCGACCGAGAGCGAGGTCCTCTTCGCGCTCGCCCCGATCCGCTCGCTGAGCTCGAACTCGGGCTATGTGGTCGTGAATGCGGTCGACGGCTCGATTTATCGCCGCGACCTGCGGCCCGACTCCATCGACATCCAGCGCAGCCACCCCGGCCCGTTCGACTATACGGTGGTCTCCGACCAGCAAATCGGGCCCGACCGCGACATCCTCATCTTCCCCGGCGAGCACGTCCCCGACCTCGTCCAACTCGACGAGCTGAAGAGCGTCGAGAAGTCCATGGAAGCCCGCCTGGTCGAGATCGTGCGGCCGATCATCGACGCCATGCCCCCGGAGAAGCAGAATTCCACCATCGAGAAGGCGCGTGCCCTGGAGAACTACCTCCGCAACGGGAAGTTCACCTACTCGCTGCACATGAACATCGTGGACCGATCCATCGACCCGGTCCTCGACTTCCTCGTGAACCGCAAGGAAGGGCATTGCGAATACTTCGCCAGCGCCCTCGCGCCTCATGTGCCGCGCGGCCAGGATCCCCGCGCGCATCGTCAACGGATTCAAGGGCGGGGATTGGAACAACCTGGGCCAGGTCTTCGTCGTCCGACAGAAGCACGCGCATAGCTGGGTCGAGGTCTACCTGGGCCCGGAAATCGACCCGAACAATCACATGAAGCACGCGCGGTGGCTCGTCCTGGACCCCACCCCCGCCAACCAGCGCGAGGAGGTCGTCGCCAAGGTCGGCGGCACGTTCAGCAAGCAGTTCCGCCCCCTGGGCGATTACCTCCGCGAGCAATGGATTCGCCGGATCGCGGGGCTGGATCGCGACCGCCAGAGCGCGAGATCTACGGGCCGATCCGCGAACTCTTCCTGGAGGCCGGCAGGGGCCTCGACGTCATGGGGCAGATGCTCCGAGGCGCCATGTCCTGGTTCTATTTCGACGATCCGAGGAAGTTCTTCAGCGTCCGCGGATTCGTCGTGTCGGTCGTCACCATGCTCATGGTCGCGGGCGTGATTCGCCTGGGGATGGCCGTCGCACGACGCCTGATGGGCCGTTCCCGGGCGCGGAACCGGGCCAATCCGCAGGACGACCCGACCCTGGCGTTTTACCATCGGCTGACGAAGGTGCTGGCCATCATCGGCCTGGAGCCGCCCGCAGGCGGAGACCCCTCGCGAATTCGCCCGGAGGGCTTCGCTCACGCTCGCCAACAGGGGCGAAGATGCGGGCGAAATCGCATCCGTCCCGCCCCGGGTCGTGGAAGCCTTCTACGCCAAGCGATTCGGCCTCCGCGATCTCGCGCCCGAGTTCCTCCGCGACCTCGAAACGCGGATCGATCGCCTGGAAGCGGCGCTGACCGCACCCCCGCCACCGTGACGCCTCACCAAACGCCTACAAGTCGGGCGTCCGCAAGAGCATTCCCGGTCTCAGCGGGCTGGCGGGCGACTCCAGTTGGTCGCGATTGAGCTTCCAGACGTCCTCGACGGCCGCTTTCGGCCCGTACACCCGACGGACCAGGTCCACGAGCGATTCTCCGTCCTGGACGCGAGTGAACGGCGAGGAAGGTCGCGGAGGCGGCGCGGTGACGGGCGCGGCGACGGTTTTCGCGACGGTCGATGGCTCGGGCTCGGGCCGCTTCGCCGCCTGGGGCGGCGGCTTGTCGGTTCTGGACGGGCGGGAACCGGGCGATTTTCGGGGAATCGGGCCGGGGATGGCCGCGACCTCGCCCCTCCTCTCGACGCGGTGCAGGATGACGGTCGCCAGGGCCACGATGAGGACACTCAGGATGCAGCTTACCCCCGCCCGCTCGGCCATGGTTGCGTCCCCCAGTCAACGGATGTCGCACAAGAGGATGTAGTCATCAATCTCTTTCGACCGCCCGAGGTCGCAACTTGAGCAGAAAGTTTCGGAACCCGGCGGAACAATCGGTTTTCGAGTCGAACTTCCAGCATCTGACGGCGTAGGAAAGGGTGTCCCCGCCGCCGAGCCGATCCGGCGACGCTTTTCATCCGCCAAGGCAAGGTCATGCGGGATAAGCATTTGGGGCGTCAGATGGGTGCGACAAAGGGCCAAAAACCCCCCAAACCCAGGGCTCGGACGCCCAATTTTCGTCCAGGTCCATCAGATGCCGGATCTCCCGTACCGGTCAAGACTTGGAGGATTTAGCGCACAACACTTTGCGGCGAAAACGGGCAAAAAACGGCCGAAAAGCGTCTCACCCTGCTGGCGCCTTCAGAAAAAGAGACACAAAAACCGACTCCACCCGAGAAACCCGCCAGATCCCGCGCACAGCAATGTGTAGCATATTATCTTATCGACAAATCCGAGTTCCTCGATACCTGACCCAAATCTTTCGCGGGGAACGTGTTGCGAATCATGCACATCCAAGTGAAGGCGAATGGATCGACCCGAATTCGCCGCCTCGCTGGGTGCCCGATCGCGACCCCAAAACCGGCGATTTCGCGGGCTCGCTTGGAATAAGTAATAACTCCGAACCCTCGCAACGATGGTTTGGTTGTGAGGTTCGTACAAAGGCTTATCATCGAGACGCCCCGCGAGGAAATCATGCGAAAATCCGCCCGAAATAATACCTCCCAAATCACCCAATCCCCCGCGACGGGAGCGGTCGATAGCCTCAACGATATCGTTCACGCGCGGGAGACAATTTTGCCGCGAGATCCCCTCGACCCGATGGCCGACCGACCCCAAGAGTCCGCGGTTATCTCCCACGCGACGGGTACCCCTTGCGATTCTGGAGCTCAGCGGACCCGCGGCCGTGTGGCCGAGGTCGCGGTACCGCCCCGGCCACGCGAGGTCTCGCCCTGCCCGTCTATAATCGAGAGGGGCACCCCCCGCGCGACCCCGCCCAAGGATGCGACCTTGTGGCGATCCGATCCTAGGATTATGATGATCGGGTGTGGCTCGGCTCGGAATGGACCGGACTCGCTCCCCACCCCAACCCCTCCCCAATGGATGCCTAATCTCATGCTCCGATTCGCTTTGCGACGCCCGAAGGGACTGCTTGCCCTGGCGGGGATCGGTCTGGTTACGGCGGCGGTCATCGGCGCCCGGCGCCGCAGGTGCAGCCCTCCAGGGACGACGAATACACCCTCAAAACCGTCGCGAGGTATCTGGAGAACGCCCATTTCTCCAAGCCGACGATCAACGACGAGATCTCCAAGCGGTGGTGCCGCAACTTCCTCAAGGCGCTCGACCCGCTCAAATATCACTTCCTCAAGGCCGACGTCGACGAGTTCCTGAAGTTCGAGACCGACCTCGACGACACCATCGCCAACGGCAAGCTCGACTTCGAGAAGCTCGTCTTCGACCGCTTCCTGCGACGGTCCGACGAACGCATGGCCGACGCGATGGACATCCTCGCCCAGAAGGTCGATTTCACGGTCGATGAGTCGATCGTGGACGACCCCGAGCGCATGGCCTACCCGGCCGACGCCAAGGAGGCCAAGGACCGCCTCCGCAAGCTCATCAAGCTCGACTTGCTCCGCCTCAAGCTCATCAAGACCGACGAGGCCGAGGCCAAGAAGCAACTGGTCATCCGCTACCGCGACCAGAACCGCTACTACCGCCAGTTCGACAGCGTCGAGGTCCTCGAGCGCTACCTGACCTCCCTGACCACGGCGATCGACCCGCACTCGACCTACATGGGGCCGAGGGAGGTTGAGGACATGGTCAACCAGCAACTGCACAAGACCCTCGACGGCATCGGCGCCTCGCTCCTGGCCATCGACGGGTTCCCCACCGTGCAGGACGTGGTCGAGGGCGGCGCGGCGTTCAAGGATGGCCGGCTCCAGGTGGACGACAAGATCGTCGGCATCATCAACGCCGATGGATCTCGCGAGAGCTTCGTCGAGAAGAAGCTCGGCGACGTGGTCCGCAAGATCCGCGGCGCTCGCGGGCACGAAGGTCAAGATCATCGTCCTCCCGGCCGAGCAGATCGATGAGGCCAAGAAGGACAAGAAGGACAAGCCCGAGGAGAAGGTCTACGAGCTGACCCGCCAGAAGATCGACCTGAACGACGAGAAGGCCAAGGGCCAGGTCATCGACTTCAAGGCGCCGGGCGCCGAGAAGGCGAAGAAGTTCGGCATCCTCTCGATCCCGTCCTTCTACGGGGACACCGCCGCCATGAACAACGGCGAGGCCGACGCGGCCAGCGTGACCCGAGACTGCCGCCGCATCCTTGAAGACTTCAAGGCCAAGGGCGTCGAGTCGGTGGTCGTCGACCTCCGCGGCAACCCCGGCGGCCTGCTCGACGAGGCCATCAGCCTCTCGGGCCTGTTCATTGACAAGGGCCCGGTGGTCCAGGTCCGCGAGGCCACCAGCGTGACCCATCAGGACGATCTCGACGAGGGCACCTCGTGGGACGGCCCGCTCGTGATGGTCATCGACCACTACTGCGCCAGCGCCTCGGAGATCCTCGCCGGCGTGATCAAGGATTACGGCCGCGGCCTGATCGTGGGCGACTCGTCCACCTACGGTAAGGGGACGGTGCAGAACATCATCCCGCTGGGCGAGCCCGGCCGCTTCCAGAAGGTGCCGAAGTTCGGCGCCCTCAAGCTCACGATCCGCCAGTTCTACCTGCCCAACGGCGACAGCACGCAGATCCGCGGCGTCCGGCCCGACCTGCACATCCCGTCGTTCGGCGACGTGTCGGACTACGGCGAAGGGCGATCGGAGACGGCCTTGAAGTTCGACAAGGTCGCCCCCCTGCCCCACGACCAGTACAACCGCGTGCCGAGCGACCTGCTGGCCAAGGTGACCGAACTCTCGGAAGCCCGCCGCAAGGCCAACCCGAAGTTCCAGGAAGAAGAGAAGTATCTCAAGAAGTTCGTCGAGCGCAAGCAAAGGCATGAGATCTCGCTGAACGAGGCGAAGTTCAAGGCCGAGACCCGCGCCGACGACGAGGTGGCCGACGAGGCCAAGCCCAAAGACAAGAAGAAGAAGGGCAAGACGTCCCGGCGATCGGACATGACGTGGGAGCCTGGCTACTACAACGACGAGGTCCTCGCCATCGCCAACGACTACGTGACGCTCGGCTCGCGAGTCCTGATCGCCGCCCCCGTCCGAGCCGCCAACAACGAGGCGCCCCCGCTGCGTCCCTGAGTCGAGCGGCGGAGCGACGTCCCGCACGAAACCGTCACGGCGGGCCGGATCAAGCGATCCGGCCCGCCGTGCCTCGCTTCCCGGCCACGATCATCCGGCGGATTGCCCGTTCGGCCACGCAACCCGTAAGATATTGACACCCACTTCACGAGAGGCAGCACCCATGGCCGAATTCAACACGAAGATCGACGACATCAAGTCAGGCACCGGCCCCGAGGCCAAGGCGGGCGACACCGTCTCCGTCCATTACACCGGCACGCTCATCGACGGCAAGAAGTTCGACAGCTCGCGAGATCGCGGACAGCCGTTCTCATTCCCGCTGGGCCGCGGTCGCGTGATCCAGGGGTGGGACCACGGCGTTGCGGGCATGCAGGTCGGGGGGATTCGCAAGTTGACGATCCCTCCCGAAGAAGGTTACGGCGCCCGGGCGCGGGCCGCGACATCCCGCCCAATGCCACGCTCGTCTTCGAGGTCGAGCTCCTGAAGATCCAGTAAGACAAGAGAAGGCGGCGGCAAGCGACCATGGTGCCCGACTTTTACGCGATGCTCGGCATCGATCCCAGTGCCGACCGCGCGACCATTGAGGCGTCGCTGGCCAGGTGCCAGCCGGTCTGGTCGTCGGGCACGCGGAACCCGAAGAACAAGCACACGTTCCAGTCCTATCTCGACCAGATCCCGGCCATCCGTCGCGCCCTCCTCAGCGACCTCTCGGCAAGAGCCGCCTACGATGCCGAGCTGGCCGCCGCCCGCCGCGCCGATCATGACACCCGCCTGGACGAGCTACATCGCCTGGTGAGGATCCGCGCCGCCAAGGGCGGGTTGACGGTCTCGGATCGGGCCTTGCTCCGCGCCGAGGCTTCGCGCCTCGGCCTGGCAACCGACGAGCTGGACCGGCTCGCCGAGCCCTATCCGCCGCAGCCCGAAGCCCCCAGCGACGACGACACGCCCGACCCGCCGGTCGACGCGATCGACCCGGCCACGCGCCGCCAGATCCGCCTCACGCTGGAGCATCTCCGCCGCCGCGACCTCTACGACGTCCTCGGCCTGACCCGCGACGCGCCGGCCGTCGAGGTGGCCGCGAGGGCCGATGCGGAACGCCAGAAGTGGATGCAAAAGAGCCAGGTCACGGCGGAGAAGACCGCCTGGCTGGAGGCCGTGTCCTACGCCCAATCGCACCTCGTCGCCCCCGAGGCCCGCGCCCGCTACGACCGCACGTTACGCCTGGAGGTCGAGGAGACGTTCAACGCGTCGATCGCCTTCGCGCTCAAGTCCACGACCAGCCTCGCGCCAGGGACCCGGCAATTCCTCCGCGACGAGGCCGAGGCGATGGGGATCGCCCGCGATCGTGCGGACAGGCTGATCGACCGGGCGTGTCGCGCCCAGGGGGTCGCGCGTGACGGCAATCCTCAGCCGCACCTGGCCAACGGCAAGCCCGCCCGCTACCTACGGTGCCGCTCGTGCTCGGGCCTCACCGAATTCGCGGCGGTCGCCAAGCTCGGAGCTTCCGCCCTTTGCCGCCACTGCGGCGTGAGCCTGCAATGGCACTGCCCGGTCTGCCAGAGGAGCCGATGGGTCGACGAGCCGAGATGCGTATGCGGCTTCCTGCTCGAAAACGTCGAGCCGCTCGTGAGGCACTTCGAGGCGGCCCAGCACGCGCACCGCGTCCGCAACTTCGACGAGGCCCTCGCCCATCTCCAGAAGGTCCAGGAATATGCCCCGCGGCACGTCGGGCGCCCGCAAGGGAGTCGAGAAGGTCAAGGAGCGCCTGGCCGAGATCGAGGAAGCCCGGGCCACGTTCGAGGCCGACCGCGCCCGCCGCCACCTCGTCGCCGCACGCGCAAGCCTGATCAACTGGGGCCGCCTGATCGACCCCACGTCCGCCGAACTTCGCCAGGCCCGCGACGACCTCGTGACGTCGCTCCGCGAGGCGCTGGCCCTCGCGTCTCGCGCCGATGGCGTGGTGGCGACCGACCCGAAGGCGGCCCGTGCCCTCTATATCCAGAGCCTCGCCATCGCCGCCGATTTGCCCGAGGCCCGCGACGGCTTGCGGAAGCTGCCTCCCGAAGCCCCGCAGGATATCCGGGCGGAAATCCTGGGCGATCGCGTCCGCGTCCGCTGGACCGCCCCGCCGAACGATGGTCTGGGCCGACCGGTGGTGCGGATCATCCGCAAGATTCGCGGCGTCCCGCAGCATTCCGAAGACGGCACGGTGGTGGCCGAGCTTGCGGCGGTCGAGTGGGAGGACAAGACGCTCGCGCCTGGCGAGACCGCGGGGTACGCGGCTTTCGCGCTCCGGGGGGGCGTGCTCTCGCGAACGGGGTCGGCCTGCGGCCCCATCACGTTCCTGCTGGACGTGAAGGACCTTGCGCCGAGCCCGAGAGTCGCGAGGTCACGCTCTCCTGGACCGCCCCGCCGCAATGCCTGGACGTGCGAGTGATCCGCAAGACGGGCAAGCCGCCCACCGGCCCCGACGACGGCGAACTCGTCCCCGCGACGCGGACCGGCGCGACCGATCGCGGGCTCGTCGACGACCTCACCTACCATTACGGGGTGTTCGCGCGCTACAAGGCCAGCGAGGGCCGGATCGTGGCGGCTCGCGGGGCATTCGTCTCGGCCATCCCGTCGGCCCCGGTGCTTTCGATCGTCGAACCCGTCCTCGGCCGCGAGCCCGACGGCCGGGTGCGGATCGGCTGGGCGCCGATCGATCGCGGCGTCGTGAAAGTCTTCCGATCCCCCGCGCCGCTCGCGGTCGTCGCCGGGGAGCGCGTCGCCCCGGCCCTCCTGGAAAGAGTTGACGGGGCATGGCTCCCCCGCGCCGCGGCCGATCATGGATTCGACGACCATCCTCCCGAGGCCGGCGTGGTCTATTACACGCCCATGATTTCCTGGGCCGGGAGCCTGACCGTGGGACGATCCGCCGTGTTCTCGCTCGTGCCCGATCCTTCCGACCTTCGGGCCGTGCGCTCGGGCAAGGCGGGAAAAGTGCTGCTCCGCTGGCGATGGAATCCGCGAGCCTCGCAGGTGATGGTGCTCGCCCGCGCCGGCGCCTTCCCGACGGGGCCAAGCGACCCGTTGGCCGAGAAATCACTGGTCGACGAGGTCCTCTACAGCCGGTTCGGCTCGTTCAGCCTCACGCTCCCGCCCAGCGACGCCGGGCCATGGCATGTCCTGGTCCTGTCGGTGACGAACGTGGACGGAGCCACCATCACATCGTCCGGCCTGGACCCCACCGCCCGCACGGTCGTGCCCGGCCCTCACGCCGAGATCTCGGTCTCCTACACGCTCCAACCCCCCGGCTTCCTCGGGAAAATCTGGACGCTCACCTTCCGCACCGATCCGCCCGCTTCTCCGATCCCACCGACGGCGCTGGTCGCGCATCCGAGGACCGTGCCCCTCACGGTCGATGACGGCGAGATCGTCTGCAAATTCCCGGCGGCCCGCGATGGCGATCAATTCCCGATTCGTCCGTCGGTGGACCTAGGCTCGCACAGGGCACGGATCTTCGCCGATCCCGCCGCCGACCTCGACGGCCTGCCGCCGATCCGCCTGCGACACTCCGAAGTCGACGGCACGCGGGTTTGACTCGACCTTCGCGGCAATTGATTCCAGGGCCATCCCCTTCCTGTTAGAATGGCTAGCTTCGATCCGCAGAGGCGTCGCCAGGCCTTCCATCTCCCGGATGATCCTCATGAACCGCTATACGACCGACGCCGACGACGTTTTCGTCAACGTGAATTTGAACACGGTGATGGATCTCCCGACCGGGCGCGACACGGTCTTGCACTATTTCGAGCAGATGAAGAAGGCATTTCCCGACCTCCAGAACCTCTACACCCGCGAGGCGGGCGACATCGTCCTGGAAGGAGACAAGGAAGCCGGCGCCTATCGATGGCTCGCGCTGGAAACCCGCCGCCTGTGCTCGGGGCACGTCAATCCAGAGACCCTGGAAGATGCGTATCGCCAGCATGAGATGGTTCTGGAGGCCGCGCCCCATCTCCTGAACATTAGCGTGCTCGATTGCGAGGCCCTGGACGTCATGTTCGGGTTCGATTTCTCGTACGAAGGCAACCACGACGAGGTCGTCGCCGAGGCCCTGGGCGTCGGGCCCGGCCTGGAAAGCGTGCTCGACATGGCGGGCAGCCGGGTGATCCACTACGAGCCGTCGATCACGCTGGCACTCGATCCTACGTGCCGCCTCCAGTGCCGGCTCTCGATTGAGACTGCGCACCAACGCCTTCCAGATCCGCACGGGCGAATTCCCCGACGAGCAAATCAGCGTGTACTTCGCCGTCCGCCAGCACTGGGGGACCGGCTCGGAGAAATCGTTCGTCGAGTCCTTCCGCCGCCAGAGGCAAGTGGGCGAGGAGATCGTCCACGAGCGCATCATCCCGCGAATCGTGGCGCCGCTGGCCCGGGTGATTGCCTCGAAATAGTAGGAGATTCACCCAAGACGGACTTCAATCCGCGCCATTTCATGAGGCGTGAGGTCGATCGGGACGGCGTCCCCGTCGCAATAAATGTCCATGATCAGCTCGCCCTGGAAATCGACCTGCCGAGCCTCGATCGGGTCGCGGAAGAGGCGGAGGCGGCTGCGGGCAGGCTTCCCGGCGGTTTCGACCAGGACAAACGCCAGGCCCCAGCCGCGCTCCTCGGCCGTGTGATCGTAGAAATCGACGGAGACGACGACCACGGCCTTGCTGTCCATGTGGATCAGCCATCCGGTTGGCCCGACGCGAGGCGGCCCGGTCTCGATCGGGATCAGCGGAGCCGGTGCGAGGAAATCGACGGCCGCTTGCGCCGGGTGTTCCAGGTCGAGCGTCACGCCAAGCCGAAACGTCCGGCCCTGCTCGCGGCCGGCGATCAGGAGGGAATCGAGCATGCGAGTCCCGTGGCGACGATGATGCGCCAGCCCGCCGAAGAGCAGGGTCGATCGCTGTCGTCGCGACGCGATCTCGATGGCGTCGGACGTCTCGGGCCGGGCCGCCTCGGTAGGGAACGGGCAGAGCAAGCTCGTGCGACGAAGCGATGAGCTGGGATCGGGCCAGGCCCAGCGGCAGGCGAGGTATCGCTCCCAGGGATCTCCCCCGGCGATCGATTGTTGCCACTCGACGTCGACGTCGGAGATCGTGATTTCCATCTCCAGGGTCGATCGCCCGCTCCAGAGTCGGGAAACCTGATGGAATTTCGCAAGGACGCGCCCCTCGCCCGGATGAACGATCGCCCCTCGCGAGTCGATTTGGGCCAGGGCGGGACCGCTCGCCCGAATTTCCGTGCTCTCGGCGACCATGCGAGCGAACGCGGGCTGGCCGTCGGGACCAATCAATCCCGCGATGGTCAGTTGCTGCCCCATTCGCGCGGTCCCCTCGCCGCGGGCGCGTAGGGAGCGGATGCCTCCGGTCGCCGCGTCCACCTCGACTTCCAGGCTTTCATTCCGGATCGTCCGGCCTTCGGCGGAGACCGAGCCGACGGCCCTGGCGGACGCGTTCGGCTCGCCGTCGCGAGGAATCCACGAGAATCCGAATCCCGGCAAGTCGACCACGCCTACGAACCCATCGCCGGTCGATTGCACCGCCCGAAGCGGCCCGTTGGGATCGGGCGCCGTGATCGTTTGCGCCGAGCTTCACCGGCACGCGGCGAGCCACGGCCGTGGGGTTGAACACGAGATAGCCGGGAGGGCCACTCCCGCCCGCGCCGGCAATCGCCTGCGCCAGCCTGGAGAGGATCCCGGCCTCATCAGCGACGACCCCTCCCGCCAGCTCGCACGCCTCCTCGGCCGCCCTGGCATCGAGGCCCGGCTCGGCCAGCGGGATCGGCGAGGGCGGCTCATCGAGCACCTTGGGGGAGAAGTCAAGGCCCTCCGAATCGCGTCGAGCGTGAGCATCGCATCGAAATTCGCCCGCCCGCGAAAATGGTCGGCCCGGCCCGAGATCGGCCGCGGATCGCCCCGACTCGACCGCTTGAGTCAGATAGGGAGTCTTGTATTCATCCAGCTCCGAGCCGAACATCTCGAAGGGACGATCGGTGCGGTGGAAGAAGTCGCTCGACGTGAGCCATCGCCCCATCACGGGCGCGTAGGCTTCGATGCGCCGTAGGTCGCGATACCACCCGGCGACCGGCGAGGGCCAGTGGACCATCGGCACGATCGCCACCTGGTCATCTCGCATTGAGCGGGCCATCCGCCAGGCCAGGCGGACCGCTTCATCCGGGCGGTCGGCGGCGACGGGGACGCGGGTGAGCGATTCGAGGTGGCTCGCGTCGGGCGATTCCCAGAGCCGCTTCGACTCGATCGGGATCGGGAACCGGCCACCATCCAGGCCCAGGTGGATCGCGAACCGGAACCCGAACCGCCGCGCGATTTGCGGCTTCATCGGATAGAGCGCGAAGCGTCGCGAGGCCAGCGTCTCCACGTTCCGCTCGTCCAGATGGGCGCGGTACGTTTCGGACGCCTTGCGATACTGGAAGAGGATCGAGCCGATGGGCAAGAGCCCCTCGTCCGACTCCGAAAACGTGCCGCCCACCACGTCGGCCCAGCCCTCGGTGATCGCCTCGCGAAGCGCCGCGATCCGATCGGGATCGACCTCGGCAAGCTTCTCGATCGCCGCCGCGGGCGCGATGATTGTGAACGGGGCACGGGCTTCCAGCGCCTCGGACAGGGCGCCCGCCGGTGTCCCCGGGTCGAGCAGGACGAGGTCCACGAAGTAGGCATCCACCGGATAGAATTTCTCGCGGGCCTGCGAGAGCAATTCGAATGCAGCCCGGAGGAAATTCCTGGCCGTCGGGAAATCCCCCGCGACCCACGATCGTGCGGCGGCCAGCGTCTCGCGGGTCAGGCCTTCCAGGTCCAGGCAATCGGCGTGGCCCATGCCGATGGTCAGGTCGCGGAGCCACCATCGCGCCGGTACCCAGCGCGAAGAAGTCCTGCACGAGCGGCTCGTTTTCATGCTCCGACTCGGCCTCGGGATCGATCAGCGCCAGCATCCGCCGCGCCGATCGCCGGCCGATCAATCTCGCCCTGCAGGATCAGGGCCCCCTGGCTCGCGGCTACGCCGCGATAATCCACGTCCAGCCGCGCGCCCGCCCCTTCGGCCACGAGGCGAAGGTCGTTCGGCTCGGTCACGGCGGCGTACTCGACGCCTTCCACGACCGGCAGGCTGTCGACCCTGGCCAGCAGCGACGGGTGCCAGATCGCCGAAACCGCGGCCCAGGTCGCCTCGGCCTGGCGAGCGGGAACATTCTCCGACGGTTCCTTGCCGTCGTGCTCGATCATCACCACCAGCCGGCGCGTGGACACGGTCGGCCCGACGACGGCGGGACTTTCGCTCGCGAGACTTTCTGCGTCCTCGGTCATGAATCAGGCCCCGAGCGACGACTTGAGGGTTTGCAATTCTTGCGAGAGCGAATGGACCGTCTCCTTGAGCGCCTCGACCTCGACCCTGAGGGCCGCGACCTCGATGCGCCATGACGGCTCGGCGGCCGAAACCACGGTTGTCGCGCGGGGCCGGGGATCGTCCTCGTAGACCGGAGCGTTGCGGGCGAACTCCTGGCGGACGAGGTCCAGCTCGGCGGGCGGGTAGAGGTTGTGCGTGACCACGGCGCCGCGCTTCTGCTCGGGCGGGGTCAGGTACATGACCAGGTCCATCGCGACCAGCGTCTTGAGGATCGCCTGGAGCGTCTCCAGGTCGGGGATCGGGTCCATCCGGCTGGCTCGCGAGCGCAGGTCGCCCTCGGTCTGCCGGCCTCTCAGCAGCAACTCCGCCAGGACGGCAAGCTCGGCGGGCTTGTTGCGCAGGCCCAGCCAGTCGTACAGCGTGTGCTTCCACTTCACCACGCGACCGCCGCCCTCGATCAGCACCGCGGCACCCTTCTTCCGGCGCCTTGCAAGATCTCCTCGACGTCGTCGGCGTCGTAATTGGTGATCGGGTCGCGGTTGGATTTCTGGTTGCAGCCGGTCACGATCGCCGCGATCGACATCGGATAATACTCAGGAGTGGTCTTCTGCTTCTCGACGAGCACGCCGAGCACGCGACGCTCGCGAGGGGTGAGCGGGACCCAGGTTTTCTCGATCATCACGCTGTCCTTGTCCATCCCGTCAAAATCGGCTCAATCGACTTTTCATCTCGGAGAATTGCGACGAAACATCACCCGACGCGTCGGGCCACACGGTCAGGTATCCGCGATATTCGATCTCTTCCAGCGACCCCAGGTATTCCTCCCAGTCCAGCACGCCGCCGGCAAATCCGAATCCGCGAGGATTTCCCGCGATCCGGCCCGAATTCGCCGCGTCGGTAGCATACGCGTGCGCGACCCACTCCGCCAGGTCACGGGTCGCGGCGATCGGGTCGTGCCCCAGGCGCAGCAGCGAGGCCGGATCGACGCTCGCCGCCAATCCGGGCGAGCCGATCCCGTCCAGCACGCCCTTCAACACCGAACCCGGCTCGGTCCCGGTCTCGATCGCCAGTCGCACGCCGCGATGGTCGGCGCGGCGGCCAAGCTCGGTCAACGCGTGGAGGAACGCGGCCCGGCGGACGGCGTCGGCCTCGTCGGGCACGGTGCCGGCGCGGACGAGCATGAGCCGCGCGCCGAGCTCATAAGCCAGCGCGAACGCGCGATCGGCCCGAGCCAGGCGGTTATCCAGGTCGTCGTCGGTATCAAACCCACGCCTAGTGGGCAGATTCAGGGCGATGAGGGACAATTCGACCGAACGCAGGGTGTGGCGCACGTCGCGGCGCCCGGTGTCGGTGATGCGGTCGGGCGAGAGGTCGCCGATCGCGTCCAGGACCACGCCCTTGGCGCCAAGGCGGGCGGCCTCGCGAAGCTGATCCTTGGGCGAGCGATCGGCCCAGGGTTCCAGCCGGAGTCCGAGCGGAGAGCGGATCACGAAAAGGCTCCGATTGACGCACGGCGTCGATTCGCGATGAAATAGTCATCGCCCGTTCCTTGGAGTGCCGGCGTAAGTCCGCACCCAAGAATAGGCAGGCGTCCCAGAATCCCTATTGAACCGTCCCGCCAGGGTCCGCGACCAGGGGGTTTCGTGGCGATCGCAGCGATATCCCGATCGAACGCCGCTTTCGCTCGCATATCCGGCCGAAAGCCTCGCCTCGGTGTTCGGACGCTGGCCGGATCGCGCGATCCTGGAAAGCGGCCAGGGATTCGGGACCGCCGGACGTTGGAGCATCTACGCGGCCGGTCCGCGATTGGTCTTCGAGGCCAAGGACGAAGCATGGGCCGTCCGCGAGGCGGGCTTGTCTGAGCCGACGACATCAAACTGGATCTACGAAGCGCATCGAACAAGGTGAAGGCGACGCCCTCGAAGCCCTCGGACGGCTGATCGAACGTCTAGGCCTGGACCGACGGAACCCGGAAGACGATCGCGATCGCCCCCCTTCACCTGCGGGCTGATCGGCTATTTCGGATACGACCTGGCACCGAGGATCGAGGACCTCCCACGCAGGGCCGCGCCGATTCGCGCCTTCCCGACTGTCCGTTTCGCCTTATACGACCGTTGCTTGACGGTCGATCATTGGACCGGCGCGGTCGATTACTGGGAGCATGACTTTTCCGAGATCGGCCCGCGGGCGCCGAACCAGACGACGCTCACATTCGAAGTGCCTTGAAATACAGGCGGCCGAGATGCCCAAGGAGAACGGTCCTCGGGCCGATAACCCGCAATTTCGATCGCGAATCTTATTGCCAGGCCGTCCGCCACGCCCTGAACTACATCGCGGCCGGCGACGTCTTCCAGGTCAACCTGTCGCAGAGATTTTCCGGCATTGGCAAGCCCAATCCGCTCGATCTCTATCTAAGACTGAGGAAACGAAGCCCCGCCCCTTACGCGGCACTTATAAGCTGGAACGACTTCGCCGTGGTCAGCGCCAGCCCCGAATTGTTCTATCAAACCAACGGCCGACGGATCGTCACGCGGCCCATCAAGGGGACGCGACCCCGAGGCAAGTCCCCCGACGAGGATGTGCAACTTGCCGAAGAACTGCGGACCAGCGCGAAGGATCGCGCCGAGTTGACGATGATCGTTGACCTCGAACGCAACGATTTGGGCCGCGTCTGCGAGTATGGTTCGGTGAAGGTGATCGACCCGCTTTCGGTCGAGACCTTCGCCCAGGTGCATCATCTGGTCGCCACCGTCGAGGGGCAATTGCGGCCGGAAATCGGCCCGATGGACGTGGTCAAGGCGATGTTCCCGGGCGGCTCGATCACCGGGGCCGCCGAAGATTCGCGCCATGGAAATCATCGACGAGCTGGAACCGACTCGCCGCAGCCTGTACACGGGGGCGATCGGCTATTTCAGCCTCGGGGGCCATCGGCGTTCAACATCGCGATCCGCACCATGCTCGTCGAGGGGGACCGCGTGAGCTATCAAGTCGGGGGCGGGATCGTGGCCGACTCCGACCCCGAAGCCGAGTATGAGGAGACCCTCCACAAAGGCCGCGCCCTCCGGGAGGTGATCGAAGACTCGGGGGCCATGAGATGATCTGGGTCGGAGGCGAGATCGTCGAGGATCACGAGCTGAAAATCAGCGTCATGGATCGCGCCTTCGAGCATGGCCTCGGGCTGTTCGAGACGTTCCGCACATGGAACGGGCGCCCGCTCTTGCTCGATCGTCACCTCGCGAGGATGCAAGCCTCGGCCAGGAAGCTGGAGCTTCCGCTCGACGCCCGCGACCTGCCCGACGTCGCCGCGGTCGCCAGGCTCGACGCGGCGGAAAACACGTCGGGCGATCGCATGTTCCGCATCACCATGACCGGAGGGGCACCGGGACACAGGCCGGTGGTCTGGCTGCGCGGATCACCGTTGCCCCCGGCCACGCCAGCCACCGGGGTCCGGGTCCGCCTCGATCGGATCGCGTACCAGCCGCTCGCCCTCCACAAAAGCCTGAATTACTGGTCGCGGCGGCTTTCCTACGAATCTGCCCTGGGCCGCGGGTATGATGAAGCCGTGCAGGCCACCGACGACGATCTGGTCTGGTCGGGCAGCCGGACGAATCTGTTCGCCGGATGTGCCGGGATCCTTCTGACCCCGCCGCTTCTCGGCCCGCTCGTCCCCGGTATCATGAGGGGTCTGGTCCTGGAGAGGGCGGCCCGACTTGGCATCGAGACCCGCGAGGAGAACCTGTCACTGGACGGATTGCGGGACGCGTCGGAAATCTTCCTCACGAACTCCGTGCGAGGGATTTTGCCCATCGCCGCCTTCGATGGGCGAGAGCTATCCCGCGCCAGGCCCGATCACGTCTGAGCTTCGGGATGAAGTCTGCCGCTGGCTGAATTGCGGAGGCATCGAGTCATGACAACCGTCGCGCAGGTATCGGCCTGGATGGAGCAATTCGCCCCCACTCGCCTGGCCGAATCGTGGGATAACGTCGGCCTGCTGTGGGGCGACCCCGCGTCTCCCGTCGAAAAATTGATGACGTGCTTGACTGTCACGCCCGAGACGGCCGAGGAGGCGATCGACGACGGCGTGAACCTGATCGTCAGCCACCACCCGATCCTGTTCCGACCCGTCCAGCAAATCCGCGCCGATCGACCCGAGACGGGATTCTTGTGGAAACTGGCCCGCAACGGCGTGGCGGTTTACAGCCCGCATACCGCCTTCGACAATACCGAGGGCGGGATCAACGACGGGCTTGCCACGCGGCTGGGATTGACGGAAGTTCATGCCTTGAGAGAACCGGCTGCCGGATCGTCATTCAAGGTCGTCGTCTTCGCACCCGCCGCCGATCGCGAGAAGATCCTTTCGGCCGCATTTTCGGCGGGGGCCGGGAAAATCGGGGCGTACGACGAGTGCTCGTTCTCGACGGGCGGTTACGGCACGTTCTTCGGCGGAGAGGGCACGAATCCCGCGGTCGGTGAGCCCGGTCGCCGCGAACGAGTGCGCGAGTGGAAGTTGGAATTCACCTGCCCGGAAGCGAAAATCGCCAAGGTCTTGCAGGCGGTCCGCTCGCAACATCCTTACGAGGAGCCCGCAATCGACGTCTTCGCCGTGCAATCACGGCCTGGCGGTCCGGGAATTGGACGGATTGGCCGGGTCGCCGGCCTCTCGCTGGGTGAATTTACTCGGCGCGTCCAGGTCACGCTCAAGGCGGAAGTGCAAGTCGTGGGCGACCCGTCGCGACGGGTCGAGCGGGTGGCCATCGCCTGCGGGGCGGGGGACGATTTCCTCAAGGACGCCGACCGCCTCGGGGCCGACGTCTTGCTCACGGGCGAGGCCCGATTTCATCGCGGCCTGGAGGCCGAGTCGCGAGGCGTGGCGCTCGTACTTGCCGGCCACTATGCGACCGAGAGGCCCGGCGTGGAAGACCTGGCGGCCAGGCTGGCGGCGGAATTCCCCGCGATCGACGCGTGGCCGAGTCGTCGCGAACGCGACCCGTTCCAATCGTCCTGGCAAAAAACAACCCCCGGGGAGGCCGGGGGCTGAAGGAAACGCGTCATTCGCCGGATCGCGACAAACTCAGGAGGCCGAGACGGCCTCGGCCGACTCGCTCGAACCCGCCTTGCCGGTCCTCGTGGTCGGGACGGGCAGGAACGATTGATGCTCCCACTGGCCCGCCCACGCCTGACCGGCCCATCGCTGGAGAGAAATGTTGCGGACGGTCGGCCGATCCTCGTCGCGGATCACGTCGCCCCAGGCCCCTGCGTAGGCCGCGCGAACCTGCGCCGAGGTGCCCCCCACGCAGAGAAGGCGCTCGCCACCGGGTGCGAGGCAGGCAACGGCGCGCCAATCCTGGGCGCCAAGAGGTTCCGAAGTGCTCATCAGTGATTAATCCCCGCCCGACGGCCCGGTCGATCCAACAGGATGGAACAATACAACGCCATCGGGGCTTACATGACTGCGGAAACGGACGTCAGATGGAGTGGAAATCCAGGAAGCAAGGGGAGATTCCGGGATCGTGAGGGCGGCAGACCCATCCCCTTCAAATTCATCATACGCCCTGGGAGAGGTCGAGGCAACTCGACCTCGCGGGCGCCGGGTCCGCCAGGCAGCCCAAACGCCCTCGCCGACGCAATCTGTCAAAGGCTGTCGGACGGGCAAGCCATCCGACGGAGGAGAGAACTGGGCGCGATCACGTATGAGCCGCCAAAAGCGGCTTTCCACGGCCACCACAGCGGCATTGTACCGCCCCCACCCCCGATCGGCGAACGAAATTTCAAATTTCTTCGTTATCCCTAATATGGCGAGTTTAGGGTTATCGCGAAGGGGAAATCTTGAGGAGAACCTTCCCTTTGCGACCACTGATTTCGGCCTGCTTGACGGCGTCCTGAATGTTCTCCAACGGAAACGACGGCCCGACTTCGGTGGCCAGCGTCCCCTTGCGAATCTCGGAGGCGATCTCGCGGAACAGGAGCAACGAGGAGGGGATGCTCCGTTCCTTCATCCAATGACCCAGCCAAAAACCCTCGACAACCCGCTTGCCCGCGATCATCTTGCGAGTATCGATACAAACCGGCTGCCCCGACAAGGACCCATAGACCAGCAAACGGCCATCCGCGGCCAGGCTATCGAACGCGCCCGTCCCCGTGTCGCCGCCGACCGGGTCGATCGCGAACCGCACGCCCTCCGGGCCGACAATCGACCGAACCTGTTGTTCTATCGAACCTTCCGACGAGGAAATCACCGCATCGCCGCCCAGTCCCCGCAATTCCTGCTTGGCTTCAGATCTCCTGACCACGTTCAAGGTTTTAATTCCATCGGATCTGGCCAAACGGATGATCATCTTCCCCAGTTCGGAGCCCGCTGCGGTCTGCAGGAGCCATTCGCCCTTCGGGACATTGAGAACCCGTCGGACCATGGCAATTGCAGTCCCCGGATTCACGAAGAACGACGCCACCTGTTCATCAGGAATGTCGGAAGCTACAGGACGTGCCTGTCGGGCGGGAATGACCGCGTATTCCGCCCAATTTCCGCCGGCACCGTTGATGACGGTCACCCGTTTGCCCATCGCAAACCTGCCAAGCAGGCCGGGGCCGGCTTTATCAACGATGCCGACGCCTTCAAAGCCGGGGGTTGCCGGCAGCGACGGCAACACGCCGTAACGTCCTCTCACTACAAGAAGTTCCGACGGATTCACGGGGGCCGCAATCATCCGAACCCGTACCTCGCCCGGTCCGGGTTCGGGGATCGGGATCTCTCGAACTTGCAAGACGTCCGCCGGTTCACCAAATCGGTCGAATACGATGGCCTTCATCCCATGCTCTCCAGTCAACCCTGTCGGAAAAAATTGCCTACCTGACCGGGAGAGGAAAGCTTACCAAACTTCGATGGCCGGCGCGGTCGACGGACCTCACGCCAAGTTGGACATCATCCTTGGACAACTCGGTCAAGGTAGCGCGAGTGGCGTCCCCAACATACAGCGCATGCTCCCAGAACGGGCTCGTCGTGTCGCGCCACACAATTTCATAACCCGCCAGATCTGGCGCGTTCACGGCATCCCATCGCACGGTCGTATCGTTCTCGACCTTACGTGTCTCCAGGGACGCGCCGGAGGGTGCCGGAGGGGCCTGGGCGAGTGTGCCCATCGTCGCCGCGTTGACTTTTGCGACTCGCGTTACATAAGCGAAATCCACCTTCGCCGGGACATCGCCGTAATCGACCCCGTCCCTGGATCGGACGTCCTGGTGTTGCCTCTCGAAATTCTCCGACGGCTCGGTGAAGCGGACGGCCGCGTATCCCTGGGCCAGGAACGGCATGTGGTCGCCGCCCCGGAGATACCGATCGGGGCGAAAGACGGGGCGGGCCTCGAAGTTGTTCAAATACAGCGCGGTCGTCTCGCGGACGTAACGGGCAAGCTGACGAGACGGGCTGTCGTTCTCGCCCCCGACGGCTCGGAGCCGCGCCGCCAGGGGGGATTTCAGGTCGGGAAGGCCCTCGGAGAACACGCGGAGCGAGCGGTTGTCGCGGCTTCCGCCCGATCCCTCGGTGTTGCCCACGATGTCGTTGGTAATCATGGCCTCGATCTTCCTGCCCGCCTTCTTCGCCTCCTCGGCGAAGTGTGTCGAGCCCAGCAACCCCTGCTCCTCGCCCGCAAAAGCGACGAACACGAGCGTGGCGTCGAATTCATGACGGCTCATGAGTTCGGCAAGCTCCATGATCACGGCCGTCCCGCTCGCGTCGTCGTTCGCGCCCGGGGCATCGCCGGTCGCGTCCTCGTTGATTGACCGGATGGAGTCATAATGCCCGCCGACCACGAAGTACCGCTCTTCCGAACCCTTCTGAGTGCCGGGCAGGGTGGCCACCACGTTCACGACCTCGGTCGCCACCTTCACACGACGCGTCGGCGGCTGCATGTAGCCGTCGAATTCGACCTTCAACCGCCCGCCGGCCTCCTTCGAGATTGCATCCATCTCCGACTTGATCCACCGCCTCGCGGCGCCGATGCCTCGCGTGTCGCTCGCGGTCTCCGAGAGCGTATGGCGCGTCCCGAACGACGCGAGCTTTTCAATCCGCGAGCGGATGCGGGCCTCGGACACGTCCTTCAAGATCGATTCAATCATGGGGTCGCGGACCGAGGCGCCGGGGGGCGCGGCAACCTGCGCGAGCGATCGGGGCCATCGAGAGGAAGGCGAAGGCGACGAGGGGAAGACGCATGGTGAATCCATCAAGGGTTCAAGCCGGATCGGCGGGCTTGGGATTTTCCGAGGACCTGACTATCTTACAAAGACGACCGAGACTCAACGCCCCGCCCGAGAATTTGCCATGCCCGCCGACCTGCTGGTGACCACCGACTGGCTCGAATCCCACCTGAACGACCCGAACATCCGCGTGGTCGATTGCCGAGGCTCGGTGACCACGCGCCCCGTCGGCCCCGGCGAGGAGGAGGCGACCTATCGTGGCGCCTACGACGAATACCTCGCCGCGCACATCCCCGGCGCCGTCTACGTCGACTGGACCAGCGACATCATCAATCCCGACGACCCCGTGCCCGTGCAGATCGCCACGCCCGAGCAATTCGCCGAGGCCATGGGGTCGCGGGGCATCGGCAACAACACGCATGTGATCGCGGTGGACCACGCCGGCGGGCAATTCGCCACGCGACTGTGGTGGGCGCTGTCCTATTACGGTCACGACTCGGTCTCCGTGCTCGACGGCGGATGGAACCGCTGGGTCGAGGAAGATCGCCCGCAGGAGGCGGGTCCCGTCCAGGTTGCCAGGAAGGAATTCCTGCCCAAGATCCGGCCCGAGCTGCGAACGACCGCCGAGCATTTGCGATCGAAACTCGGGGACGAACGCCTTCAGATCCTCGATGCCAGGGATGTCGGCCAGTATTCCGCGGCGAAGCGACGCGGGCCGCGAGGAGGCCGCATCCCCGGCGCCATTCACGTACCCCGCGACCTGTTTTTCGCGGAAACCGGCGGATTCTTGCCGGTCGATGAATTGAAGAATCGCCTGGCAGCCGGAGGCGTGGACCTCAATCGGCCGGCGATTGGATATTGCAACGGAGGGGTGGCGATCACGGTCGTTCTCTTCAATCTCGCGCGATTGGGCAAGACGGATTGGTCGAATTACGACGGCTCATGGAACGAATGGGGGGCACGGCCGGACCTACCGTTGGAATCCTGATATTTTTCGGCGAATCCCCCTTGAAACCCGCCCGTAACCGGGTCATTTTGGTTGCCGGAGCCGAATGAATCGGCTCGGCCTTGCAAATCCGACCTCAACTCAAAATGGAGGAATTCCCTCATGGGCGACAAAGCACCGAAGGACAAGGCCAAGAACAAGAAGGCCGCCGACAAGAAGAAGACCACGCCCGCCAAGCCCGCCGCCGGGGCCGCCAAGACCGACAAGAAGTAGGGTGCATCAAGGCACTGTCGCGTAGGGTGCATGAAATGTACCATCCCCTTCTCAGGTAAGGCATTGGTGCATTTCATACACCCTACATGACAGTGTCCTGCAGGCGTCCTACGAGGCATAAACGCCCTTTGGCCATCGCCTCTCATCCCCTTCAGCCGGCGATTTCCCGTCGCAAATCCTCCTGGGCCGCAAGCAGACTTCGAACCGCCAACGCCTCCAGGAACGGATGCCCCGGCACGGCGTTTTGTGGGTCGGCGAGTTCGATGGCCACGCTTTGGGCGGACCGTGCCAGCTCGGTTCGTCCCGCCTCCGACCACGCGTAGGACATCCAGAGTAGCATGCGGCGATAAAGGTCCAGGCGGTTGACGAGGCGCTTTTCGAAGAGGATTCGGAAGGCGCCGGGGTCGCTCCGGGGGTTGATCGGCAGGTCCCCGTCGCGGAGGTCGATCGACCTGCTGATGTCCCGGGTCATGTCCGAATCGTCTCGCCAGTCGGGCATGGCGGCAAGAATCACTTTCGCTTGCTCGACCCGTTCCGCAACCGCCCGCGTCCTGTCCGATCGATCTCCGACGGCCGCCGGGATCGGCGACGGTCGGAAGTCGGGTCCGGCCGTGCGTTCGAGCCAGTACGCCAGCGCGGGTGTGGTGCCAGGTCCACAGAGCAGGGCCGATCCGGCGAGCAGGGCCAATGCCAATCCGTGACGATTTCGCACCCATTCCCGGCTGGGATCGGAGAGGATTTGCTCGAAGAACGCCGCCGCCGTTTCCCGGGTCTCGCCCGCGACGTCCGCAATCCCGCCCATCACGTCGCAATGAAACGCCGCCGCCACGCGCTCGCCCCGGTCTTCGGCCGAGAGCACGACCATGCCTCGCCCGTCGCGATCGACGCTGCTCACCGCCGATTCCAGCAGGCGAGGCCTGGCCCTCGCCGATCCTTCGTCTCTCCAGAGGGCGATCAGCGGCCCGGCGGCGTCGCCCAGAGCGTTCATGGCACGATCGCGAATCGAAGAGTCGGGATGGTCCGAAGCCAGGCCGGCCCAGGCAAGTTGCCCTTCTGGCCGAGACCCTAACGGCCCGGAAAGGCCGGCTAACGCGGCCGATCGGGTTGCCGGGTCGTGCGCGAAAGGCGAGCAGGCGAAGCAGGTCCACCACGCCGGGGCCCGCGTCGCTCGCGGCGAGTCCTTCGATGATCTCGGCCCGGACTTCGGGCTCAATCTCGCACATGCCCTGCAACGCGAGCCATGTCGAGCCGGGGTCACCCTCAATCTCGGCGGCAAGCTCATCGATGGTCTGGTCGTCACTCAGGAGCTCCTCAAGATCCTCGCGACGCTCGAGCAATTCCGGGCGCGAACTCGACCAGACCCGTGCCTTCCAGCACGCCGAGGGCGTCCCACGTTCGCTCCGAGGATAGCGCGGGCTGCATCGTCAAGGCGTCCGCCAGCGCGACCAGCGAGCTTGGGTCGCCCATCGCTTCCAGAATCCGCAAGATCACCTCGCCGTCCCCGCCGCCGAGGTTCGTCAGACGCGGTAAAATCGCCGCGATCAGCACATTTCGAGGAAATCCCCCAACGAGCAAGTCCAAGTGCTCGGCGCGGCGGGCGTCGTCCCATTCCGGATGGGTGCGAAGCTCGTCGAGCAAGGCCGCGGCCCTCGCCTCCTGGCTCATCTCTTGCGTTGCGGGCGTGTCCATGCCGATGGGTTTCCCGTGAGGAATTTCAGTCGTCGTTCTCGACGGCCGCCGTTTCATACAATGACGGGTCGACCTCCGTCAAGAAGCGGCTCGGCTTGGTGATCGTCGTGGGCGCGTACGCCCCTCGCGAGTTGGTCAGCGGATACGTGAGCGTGAGCTCGTCCATGGCCCGCGTGACGGCCACGTAGAAGATGCGACGCTCTTCGTCCTCGCCGCCCGGCTCGGCCAGTGCGCGGATGGACGGGAAGCCATCCTCGATCAGGCGAGGGACGAACACGCGAGACCATTCCAGCCCCTTGGCCTGGTGGATCGTGCTCAGGACGAGCGTCCCCTCCGGCTCATCCTCGGCGTCCAGCGTGTCCATCCCGTACACGTCGCCCGCGAGCAGCAAGTCGGCGATCAATCGTTCCAGGCTGTCGTAACGAGCGGCCAGGACGCCGAGTTGCTCGATGTCGGCGATGCGATTGTCGGGCCGTTCGTAGCGGGTTTTCACCGTCGCCGGATACCCGCCCTTCAAGATCGCCGCGATCGCGCCCGCAGGGTTGGACTCGGGCTTGGCGGCTTGGATCTTCCGCACATCGGCCACGAACCCCGCGAAAAATCCCTTGCTCTTGGTCGGCAGGGCCGCCATGACCTCGGCCGACGCGAGGCCCGCAAGCGGGTCGGCCGCCGCCACCAGTTTCCCGTAAATTGCCGAAGCCTTCGCGTTGCCGACTCCCGGCAAGAGCAGCAGCAATCGCCTCCAGGCGGACTCGTCGCGAGGGTTGGCGATGATCCGCAAATAGGCCAGCACGTCCTTGATGTGGGCCTGCTCGAAGAACCGCAAGCCGCTCCTCACGGTGTACTGGATGCCGCGATTCACCAGCTCGCCTTGCAGCAAGATGCTGTCGTGATGATTGCGATACAGGACCGCCATCTTGCTCAGGCTTACCTCCTGCTCGACGCCTTCCAGGATCAACTGGCAGATCAAGTCCGCCTCCTCGTAGGCGTCCTGCGTGGGGATCACGACGGGCAGGATCCCGGCCGGACGGGCCGATGCCAGCGTCTTCGGGAATCCCGACGCATTGTGCAGGATCGACGCATTCGTGAACGCGACGATCTCGGGCGTCGATCGATAGTTGATCTCCAGCCGGTACACCCGGGAGCCGGGATTGCGCTCGGGAAACTTCAGGATGTTGTCGTAATTCGCCCCCCGAAACCGGTAAATCGACTGCGCATCGTCGCCCACGGCCGTGAGATTGCCCGTCCCGGCGCGGGCGATCTTCTCGACCAGCTCGATCTGCACGATATTCGTGTCCTGCATCTCGTCGACGAGGATTTGCGCGAACTGCTTCCCCTGCGCGGCAAGCTGATCGGGGAACTCGGTGATGAGCCTGGCCCATTGCCCGAGCAGGTCGTCGTAATCCATGCAATTGGCGTCGCGTTTCCGGCGAGCAAACACCTCGGCGGCCTTCTCGATCTCGCCGGTGAAGTGGCCCAACCGGGCGAACGTTCGGCGATCACCCGGGCGATCGGCATCCGCGAGTTGAACGCGAAGCTGATCAGGTGGCCGACGGCGGCGGGCTTGGGCGCGAGCGTCCCGGCCGTGATCCCGGCTTCGTCCATGGCCAGCCGGAGCAGGTCGGCCTGGTCCTCGCCGTCGAGGATGGTGAAATTGGGCGAGAATCCCAGGGTCTCGGCGGATCGCCGCAAGATCCGATTCCCGACATGATGGAACGTGCCTGCCCACACCCGCGAGGCCTGCGGCCCGATCAAGGTCTCCAGCCGTGCCACCATCTCGCGGGCCGCCCGCCGGGTGAAGGTCACGAGCAAGATCGACTCGGCGGCAACGCCCTTGCCGATCAAATGCGCCACGCGATAAGTGATCACCCGAGTCTTGCCCGAGCCCGGCCCGGCCAGGATCAGATTGAAGCCATCGGGCGCCGTGGCCGCCTCGCGCTGGGGATCGTTCAAATCCCGGGCGAAGGCCTCGCGGAGCCGGTCGTTGGCGGGCTTCTGAAGCCGGATCTTTCTCATGGTGCGGCCAGGCTGCGGGGAATCGAAGGCGCAGGAGGCGGCCCGGCCATTATAGCGTGGGCGGCGTGCGATCGAGGATGGAGAATCGGTACGGGTGGGGATTGCTCTCGTCCGCCTGGAATTCCCGCGTCTCGACCTCCCGCCACTCCAGTTCGCGCATCTCCTCCATCGGGAAGAACGTGTCGCCCTGAAAACTGCCCGAAACGCGCGTCAGATAAAGTCGATCGCACAACGGCAACGCCTGCCGGAAGACTTCGGCCCCGCCGATCACCATGATTTCATCCCGCGCCTTCCCCCTCGCCAGGTTCAGCACTCCCGCCAGCGAGTGCCCCGCCAGGCAGCCCTCGGCCTGGAAATCTTCCCGATGGGTGAGGACCACGTTGCAGCGGCCCGGCAAGGGACGGCCGATCGATTCGAACGTCTTCCGGCCCATCACGATCGGCTTGCCCCAGGTCAGCTTGCGGAACATCTTGAGGTCGCCCGGCAAATGCCACGGCAGGCGGCCACCGGCGCCGATGAGGCCGTCGTTCGCCATCGCCACGATGATCGAGATCCTCATACGGCGACTTCACCTTTGATCGCCGGGTGCGATCGGTAGCCAACAAGTCGGATCTGTTCCCTCTCGATCGAATCCAGGTCGCGAACCGCCGGGTCGATCTCCAATTTCGGGAGCGGGAGCGGCTCTCGCCCCAACTGCTCCTCGACCTGATCGAGATGATTCACGTAAATGTGGGCGTCGCCGAACGTGTGGATGAATTCGCCCACATCCAACCCCGTCACGTGGGCAACGAGGTGCGTCAGGAGGGCATAGCTAGCGATGTTGAACGGGACGCCGAGGAAGCAGTCGGCGGACCTCTGATAAAGCTGGCAGGAGAGCCGCCCCTGGGTCACGGAAAACTGGAACATGGTGTGGCAAGGGGGCAAGGCCATCGAGGGCACGTCGGCGGGATTCCAGGCCGACACAATCAGCCGGCGGCCGACGGATGCGGTCGGGTCTCGCTTGACCGCCTCGACCCCGTCGACCACGTCCTGGATCTGGTCGATGCAGCGGCCATCGGGGGCCGACCACGACCGCCACTGCTTCCCGTAAACCGGCCCAAGCTCCCCATTTTCATCGGCCCACTCGTCCCAGATCTTGACGTTGTTCTGCTTGAGATAGGCGATGTTGGTCGAGCCTTTGAGGAACCAGAGCAGTTCGTGGACGACCGGGCCGAACGCCAGTTTCTTGGTCGTGACGGCGGGGAAACCCTGCGTGAGGTCGAACCGCATCTGGTAGCCGAATAGGCTGAGCGCGTCGATCTTCTCCCCGGTCGATGGGAGGACGGCCCGCGTCGGCTTGCGGACGCCGGACTTGACCACGGCTCGCAGCAGGTCGAGATACGGCTTCACGAGGCTTCCTCCCGCTCCCATCTTGCGTGCCAGATCCTCACGCGTGTATACCATAACGGAAAACCGGAACGAAACCCCACCAGGAATCGTCGGCTGCGAACCGGGTTGGCCACGATCTCGCATGAAGAAAATCAAAGACACCGCCGTCCCCACCGTCAAGGCCCAACCCTGGGCGGACGCGATCGCCCATCTCCGCTCGCTCGACCCGAAATGGGGCGAGCTGATCGATTCCGTCGGCCCGTGCGACCTGAAGCCGCGCAAGGATCGCTTCGGCACCCTCGTGCGCGCGATCATCGGCCAGCAAATCTCGTCGCGGGCCGCCGCGACCATCGACGCCCGCTTGCGCACGCTCTCGGGCGAGCCGCATGACCCGGTCAGGATCCTGGAAGTCGGCGAAGAAGGGCTGCGAGGCTGCGGGCTCTCGGGCGTGAAGGCTCGTTATGTACTGAACCTGGCCGGGGCCGTCGTCGACGGCAGCTTGCCGCTCAAGAAACTGGGCAGCATGGGCGACGACGAGATCAAGGCCCGGCTCACGGCCATCAAGGGGATTGGACCCTGGACGGCCGAGATGTTCCTCATTTTCTGCCTGAACCGGCCCGACGTGCTCTCGGTGGGCGACCTCGGCATTCGCGTGGGGATCCGCGACTTCCACGGCCTGGACGCCCTGCCCAAGCCGGCCGAGTGCGAGCGGCTCTCCGAGCCCTGGCGGCCCTATCGCAGCATCGCCATGTGGTACATGTGGAAGGTCATCGACGCCCCCAAGAAGGGATCCTGATCCGTGTATGACCTGATCATTCGCGGCGGCTGGATCGTCGACGGCACCGGCGGCCCTCCCTACCGCGCTGATGTTGCCCTCTTCGACGACATGATCGCCGCCGTCGGCACGATCGACGACCCCGCGTGCCCGCAATTCGTCGACGCCTCGGGCTGCTACGTCACGCCGGGATTCATCGACGCGCACGTCCACGGCGATTTGATGCTCCTGGACGACCCGATCCATCGCCCGGCCCTCAAGCAGGGGGTCACGACTTACATCCTCGGGCAGGATGGCAGCGCGTTCGCGCCCGCGTCTCCCGCCACGATGGATTATATGAGGCGGTACACGGCTGGTTTCAACGGCAATCCCGAGGGGATCTCCTACAACTGGTCGAGCGTTCGCGATTACCTGTTGCGGTTCAACCTCTCCACGTCCCTGAACGTGGCCTACCTGATCCCGAACGGGAATATTCGCCTCGAAGTGATGGGGCACGACCCTCGCCCCGCGACCGACGACGAGTTGCGTCGCATGCAGGACCTCGTCCGCCACGGGATGGACGCGGGCGCCGTCGGCCTCTCCTCCGGGCTGGATTACCTGCCCAGCCTGCACGCCGACGCTCGCGAGTTGGCCGCGCTCTGCCAGGTGATCGCGCCGTTCGATGGGGTTTATGTGACCCACATGAGGGGATACGGACCCTACGCCCCTCGCGGGATGTCCGAAGTTTGCGAGATCGCCGAGAAGTCGGGCGTGGCCGCCCACATCTCGCATTACAACGGCCGCAGCGAGGTCCTGCTCCCGCTAATCGACTTGGGCCGCGCCCGCGGGCTGGACCTGACCTTCGACACCTATCCCTACCTCAAGGGAAGCACGATCCTCGGCATGGTGGCCCTGCCAAGCTGGGTGCAGGAAGGGGGCATTGATGCGACCCTCACCCGCTTGAACGAGGGGGCCGTGCGAGATCGCCTGCGGTCCGAGTGGTTTGCCGGATCCATCTCCTTCCCGCTCGAACTAATGACCCTGGCACGCGTTGCGGCGCCGGACTGGCAGAAATTCGAGGGGATGGCCGTCACCGAAGCGGCCAGAGATGCCGGCCTGGACGCATGCGATTTCGTTTGCGACGTCCTGCTCGCCTCCGACCTGGCCGTCGGGATCGTCAATTCCCGGCCCGGCGACCGCACCGAGGACGACATGCGGGCCATCCTCCGCCATCCCGCACACATGGCCGGCTCGGACGGCATCTTCCGGGGCAGCTTCCCCCACCCGCGAGGCTGGGGCGCGTTCGCCCGCTACCTTGGCCGCCACACCCGCGAGCTGGGCGATTACACCTGGCCCGAGGCGATCGCGCACCTCTCCTCGCACGCGGCCCGGCGTTCCGCCTCACCGATCGCGGGATCCTGCGACCCGGGTTCGCCGCCGACATCGCCATCTTCGATCCCCTGGCGATCATCGACAAATCCACCTACGCCGATGGTCGCCGCGAGGCCGAGGGGATGAAGCACGTCCTCGTCAACGGAAGGCTCGTCCTGAAAGACGGCGAGCCGACCGGCGCCGAGCCCGGCCGCGCCTTGAGGCGAGGTTAGTTCTGATTGTTATGATTTACTGAAAGTAAATTGATTAGATTTATGAAATCGATCCAGGATGGGCCGGCCAAATTGCGCCACTCTTTCGATGCGCGGTCAGAAAAAGAGACACGCCCCTGCGCGAAAACCGCTGTGTTCAGGGCGAATACTGCCGTTTTTGTTCGGGCAAAAAGCGCAACATTTTTCCATTCCTCAATCGCAGCGTTTTCTTCAAGTAATTTCCCACGAACGACTTAAGGAATACGATTAGGAGCCGATCCGGCCGTCCTCCGAAATCCTTAGTTCAAGCCTCTTGGAGGGAATGATCCACCGCCACGTCGGCCCATCATGCGTGCCCCTCCAGGATTTATCATCGCAAATTCGGACAGCCCTGATCGCGTAATCGGCGCCGTTAAGGCGACCACGACTCGGGGGGTAATCGGGGTAATTCGCCCGATGGGTGCGACCTGCAAAATTCCTTGGGGGTGGTGATAAATTTTCGAGGCCACACCGATGATGTCGGTTGTTGGGCAAACGATCGCGGGCCATCTTGGCGGCCTCCGACCCGTCCCGGCGCATTTGCGAGGGCTTAGGCGTGCATCGATCCATCTTTGAGATGAATCTTGGCGAGTCCATCGACCCCTCCGCGACGACCGCGCCCGTCCCCCCCGCGCCTGGCGACCCGATGCGCGGCTGAGCTCTTTGAGCCCTCGGGTGCGTTCCGCAGCTTCGCCGACGCCGTCCGCGAGCAGCTCGACCCGGTCGGCCCCCTTGAAACCGTGCTCGCCAATCGGGCCATAGCCGCCGCGTGGAGGATTGACGGCGACGCCTCGCACCCCTTCACGCGGCAATCGCAGTCGGCCGAGCGATCGCTCACGAGGATGATCTTCCTGCTCGACCGGCTCCGCGATCATCGCCAAAATTCCGCCCCAGGCCCGGACGTCCCCGAGGCCGAAAATCACGCCTGGCGCGGTCGCCTCGATCACGACCCGGCGCTCTCGGAGACGTCGCCGATCGTCCGAGGGACTTGGGTCACGGTCGACCAGGTCATCGCCCTCATCGTCGACGGGTGGACCTGGAAGGACATCCTCCGCTCGCATCCCGAATTGACCGAGGATGACCTGCGGGCCTGCCTGTCGTATTCGGTGGAAAAATGAAAATTTTCACCACGGAAACCGCGGAGAGGGACGTGAATTGAGCCTCGGTAAATTCGTTCAAACGATCCGCGTGGGATCGAGGGATTCGCGACTACGCCGCCATCCCAGACTCATGAGCCATTTCTTCTCATTTACGGAGGGTCGTAGCCGCCGGGCGTCCAGGGATTGCACCGACAGATCCGCTTCAAGCCCCTCCAGGAGCCACGGAACACGCCATATTTCTGCAACGCCCCGATCATGTACCGGCTGCACGAAGGCTCGAATCGGCAAGCGTCGCCGAGCAAGGGGCTGAGCGTGCGCTGATAGATGCGGATGATGAGCACCAGGACCGCGACGATCGCTCGCGAGGGCAAGCGGAGGAGCCGGACGATCATGACGAGGAGGTTCCGGGGCGGCGATCGATCCTGCGGGCCGCCGAGCGGGCGAGGTGAGGGAAGGTAGCGATGGCGCGTTCGAATGTGATGGCCGGGCCTCGCGGTACGACCACGAAATCGACCCCGATGGGCAGGTCGGTCTTGCTCAGGCGGAACGCCTCGCGGAGCCTCCGCTTCAGCTGGTTCCTGGCCACGGCGGTCTTCACCTTCTTCTTGCCCACCGAGATCCCCAGCCTGGCGAAATCGCGGCCGTTCTCCGACCGCGTAGACGATCAGCATGTCATCCGAAGCGGTCTTCCTGCGCTCGAAGGCGCGGCGGAAATCGCCCGGGTCGCGCATGTGCTCGTGAGGTCGAAACGTGGCCGCCGTCATTTCCCGCCCTCGCGAGGCGCCACGTCGGGCAGCTTGACCACGCGGGGGTTGCCCAGCGATCCGCGAAGCACGCGGCCCCTTCGCACCAGGTGCCAGATGGTGAAGCCGGCGAGGATTCCTACTCCGGACAAAGAAACGCCGCCCCACAAGAGCGTGGCACGCGCAATCCCTCGCCGGGCTTGCTCCTTGGACTTGGTGGGCGGCATGAAGACCTCGCGATCGGGGATTACCAGAGGCCGTCGCGGGGACGAGCGGGATAGTCCTCGCCGAATTCTTTGATCAGCTTACGCCCGGCCTCGTCGATCGCTTTCGGGACCACGATCTTGAGCGTGACGAACAGGTCCCCGGCGGGCTCGCTCCCATGCGCCGGGACGCCTCGCCCGCGCAATCGCAGCTTCCGGCCGCTGGAGCTGAGGGCGGGGATGGTCAGGCTGACCATCGCCCCGTTCAGCGTGGGCACGTCCACCTTGCCGCCCAAAATCGCCTCGTCGACCGAAACCGGCAGGTCAATTGAGAGGTCGTTCCCCTCGCGGCGGAACAGCGAATGAGGCTCGACGAGAAGCGTGATCGTCATGTTGCCCGGCGGTCCGTCGTCGTCCCCCTTCGCGCCCCGGCCTCGAAGTCGCAGCTTCGTGCCGGTGTCCGATCCGGGCGGGATCTTGACCACGAGCGTCTCTCGCGTGCCGTCGTCGCGGGCCAGATCCACGGGGGTTTCGCCGCCCAGCACGGCCGTGACGAATGGGATGCTCAGGTTGGCCTCGACATCCTGGCCGGCGCGGGGACCACGCCTCCTGCCCCGGCCCCCCCCTGTCCTGGCGTTGCCGAAGAGGTTGCCGAAGACGCTGCTCAGGTCGCCTTCCTCGCCCAGCAAGTCGCCGAGGTCCACGTTCGCGAAACCCGGCCCGGCTTGCCCGCCCCTCGCGGCCCATTCGGCCCCCGGCGGCCTCTGACCCGACCCCATGGCCTCGAACGCGGAGTGGCCGAACTGGTCGTACTGCTTCTTCTTCTCCGCGTTGCCGAGGACGTCGAAGGCGTTCTGGACCTCCTTGAACTTGACCTCGGCGGTCTTGTCGTCGGGGTTCACGTCGGGATGGTACTTGCGGGCCGCCTTGCGGTAGGCTTTCTTGATATCCTCGGCCGAGGCGTCGCGTCCCACGCCCAGCACTTCGTAGAAATCACGAACGGGCATCGCAACCTCGGCTTGCGGGCTGGTCGCCCGGCCTGGGAAATCGCTCGCGGCAAGCTAGAGCTTGTATCCTAACCAGATTTATTCTATCGGGAAAATCGGCCCACATTCAACCGCGATCGGATCGCGCCTCGTCGCCGGTGCCGTGCCTGGCTAGAATTAACCTTAAATATTGATCTTCGAAATCCCTGTCGGGACGCCTTCATGCCCTTGAGCCTGATCCTCCACGAGCGCCTGGGACGATGGGCCCGCCAGCTCAGGCCCCGCGTTGTGGATCGACCGGTTCGGGTGATCGAAACCCGGTCGCCCGCCGATTTGCGCAGTGCGGCCCGCCGATCGGCCTGTCCGATCGTCGTGATCGCCATCGGCGACCGCGTCCGCGACGGCCTGGAAGCCATCGCTTGCCGCCTTCGAGGCGGCGCCGAACGGGCTGATTCTGGTCCTGGATGCCTCATCGATCGCCGATTTGCCGGCGACGGCCCGCGAGCTGGGGGCTTCGCACGTCCTTTCGGGCGTGATCGTACCCCCGATGGTCATGGCGGTGCTGGACCGGTGGATCCCGATCGCCCGGGATCGCTGCCATGCCGACGGATGGGCCGAGGATCGCATCCCCGAGCCCGATCCCTGGGAGATATTCCTCGCGATGCCCCCCGCCGCCGCCGGTTCGCTATAATCTGTGATCGCACCGATTGCGCCCCACGATACTGCCGGAAGGATACCCTCGCATGTTCGGTAAGAAGACCCCCTCGCTGACCGAGAGAGACGTGCTGGATGCCCTGAAGGGCGTGAAAGATCCCGAGATCGGCCGCGACCTCGTCGACCTCGGCATGATCAAGGACGTCCGCGTGGGGGACGGCACGATCGCGCTCATGGTCAACCTGACCACGCCCGCCTGCCCGCTCAAGGCCCAGATCGAGAAGGAAGTGCGCGAGGCCCTCTCGACCCGCCTGGGCAGCGAGATCAAGGTCACGATCACCATGGGGTCCGACGTCCGCGGCAAGGGGATCGTGGAGAAGGGCGACATCCCGGGCGTGAAGAACGTGATCGCGGTGGGCTCGGGAAAGGGCGGCGTCGGCAAGTCCACGATGGCGGCTTCAATTGCCTACGGGCTCAAGTCTTACGGCGCGTCGGTGGGGCTGATGGACGCGGACGTTTACGGGCCTTCGATCCCGCATCTGGTGGCGCGAGCGGCCGTCCCATCGCGCGCGGCGACCGGATCGAGCCGATCGTTGCCGACGGCCTTAAGGTGATGTCGATCGGCCTCCTGATCGAGCCCGAGAAGGCGATGATCATGCGAGGCCCGATGCTCCACGGGATCATCCAGCAGTTCCTCCATCAGGTCGAATGGGGCCAGCTCGACTACCTGGTGATCGACCTCCCTCCCGGCACGGGGGACGTCCCGCTCTCGCTGGGCCAGGCCCTGCCGCTGACCGGCGCCGTGGTGGTCTGCACGCCCCAGGAAGTGGCCCTGCTGGACGCCGTGCGGGCCGTGAGCATGTTCCGCCAGCTCAAGATCCCCATGCTCGGGATGATCGAGAACATGAGCTTCTTCGACATGCAGGCCTACCTGAAAACCCGAGGCGCGGGCCGCGCGAAAAAGCTGATCGACGCGGGCGAACTCTTCGAGACTCCCGGAGACGAGCGCGTGTATCTGTTCGGCCAGGGCGGCGCCCGCCGCAAGGCCGAGGCCCTGGGCGTCCCGTTCCTCGGCGAAGTCCCGCTCAACATCACCCTGCGAGAGCGCGGCGACGAGGGAAAGATTCGCGAGGCCCTGGAGCCGGGTTCGCCCTCTCGACCCTACCTGTTGGGCATGGTCGAGAAGCTGGCGGCGCAGATCAGCATCCAGAACATCAAATCGCCCAAGATGCCCAAGCTGGAAATCTTGACGTGATTCGTGGGGTGCAAGAAAAGCACCAATCCTTTGTGGAATCAAGGATTGGTGCTTTTCCTGCAACCTACGCGGGATGAATGCCTCTTCCGGACCGAGTGTTACTTGCCCGAGGTTGGGTCCAGGACCACCTGTTCGCCCTCTTCCAGCCCGGATTTGATTTCGAGCAGGTCCTTCGTCCCCATACCCAGAGTGACCTCGCGACGTTCGAGGCCGCCGGCCCCCACCACGTAGCAGTAGTCGTGGTCGTTTTCGACCACCACGGCCTCGTTGGGCACGACGAGCGAACCGGGGGCGTGGCCGGTCTGGATCTCCACCTCGGCCGTCATCCCGGGCTTGAGGCCGGGCGGAGGGGTATCAATCCGGACCCTGCCGAGGTAGCTCTTCACCGTGCTCCACGAGCTATCCCATTTCACCATCGGAAGTTGCTCGACGCCCAGCACCCGCCCTTCCACTTGATAGTCGGGAATGGCCTCGATCCGCACCCGGACGCTCATGCCGCCCTTCACGCGGTCGATCAACGACTCGTGGATCGTCGCGAGCACTTCCATATTCGCGAGGTCGGGCAGGTAGAAGAGGTCCATCTTCTGATAGACCCTCGCCCCGACTTCCACGCGAGGGTCTCCGTCGGGCTCATTGGCGTAGATCACGAAGCCGTCGTGAGGGGCGCGGATCGTGCAGGCCGCGACCTGCTTGCGAAACTTGTCGAGCTGCATCTCATGGCGGCGGAGGCGGAACTCCTGGAACAGGAGCGTGGAGCGGAGCGTATCCACGGTTAACTGGAGCCTTCGCAACGTCGACGGGGCCGTGAACTCCTCGAACAGACGCCGCTCGCCCGTCAGATCCTTCATCTTGATCTGCGCCTTCAGCAAGCTGTCTTCCTCGCTGATGAGCAGGCCGGCCGACACGTAGCCGCTGCTCAGCATCTTCCTGGCCCACTTCACGCGATCCATCTGGCGCTGGAGGTCGGCCTCGCTCAGGATAATATCGCCGCGAAGCCCCTGGTCCTGCTGCGGAAGCAGGCCCTTGGCCGACTCGACGAGGGCAATCTCCGCCGCTTCCAGGTCGAGCTCGGCCACGCGATGATCGGATCGCGTCTGCAAGACCTTGATCTCTTGCTGACGCACCAACTCCTCGTAGTCGGACGAGTCGAGGCGGGCAAGCACATCGTCGCGATGGACGTTCGAGCCGTCGGGCACGATCTCCAGGATGGTCGAATTCCCCCCCGCGGCCACCGTACGGCCCTCGGACGAGAACGCGAGGTTTTCCAGCTCGCATTCAACCAAGGTATTACGGGCGCTTTCCACGCGACCGGGGGCCGTCATCGAGGTGAACAGGTCGGACCTCCGCACCGAGGCCCTCCCCTTCTTGAAATGTTCGGGCGGGGATGCGGGCCACGACCACCTCAAACCCGCAAGCCCAAATCCGACGATCGCCATCACGGTAAGGATGGTCGTTACCCCTCGCCGCCGCGTATGCCACAAACGGATCATCTCGCCTCCCGATTTCGCCGCCCTCTCCCTACTGCCTCGAAGATTATCTGGCTAGCGTGGTTCGATTGTCAAACATCTCTCAAAATTACTCAACCTGGGGCGTTTCGGACCTCGGAGTTTGCGGAGTGAGCAAGACTCATTCGGCTAGGCCGAGTTTACCGATAGCACGAGTAATTCCATGCGCAGACGATGCGGGAATGCAAATCGAAGAGGATGGCAGTTGCTATTACGTCGTGCAGGCGTGAGGAAATTCCTGGCAGGATGCATGGCAAGCGTAGCATGGGCAGGCTTGGTCCTGAACGTCCATGCACAAGACGTGCCGTTCGCCAGGCCGTCCGACGCCTCTTCGGCGACTGGAGCCCAGGAAGACGAAGCGAAGCGTGCCGACCCCCTCGCCCGCTACTTCGACCCGATTAATCCTGCGAAATTGCAAAAGGGCCTTGACAAGCTCCTGGGACTGGATTTCGGGGACGAATCGGACAAACCTCCCGCCCCAGAAATTCCCGAGCCGGTGTTTTTCGACCTGGTGCGGCCCCTCGGCTCGCTGAAATACGGCACCGAGCTGAATTATTTGCTCAATCCCAGCACGCGAAACGCCCCGACGCTCCAGGTGATCGAATACGAATACGTCTTCGCCGACTGGAGGTCGGTCGAACTCGACCTTTCGTATTTCAACGGCAACCTCCAGATCCTTACTCCTTTCTACCAAAGGACCTTGGGCGTGGGGCCGCGACGCAACTGGATTCACGGCTATCAGCTATCGCTGGACCTTTACCTCCGCAGCGGATTCGTGGGCGGCTCCCCCACGTACATCTTCTCCTGGAAGCCTCGGGAAGAATCCAATTTCAGCACAACCTTCTTCGTCGGGGCCAATCGCGCCCTGATCGGAGGGTTCGAGGCACCCCGCAGCTTGTCCGCGTTCGCACCTCCCGCGATGGGGGGCAACACCGACTCCACCTACGGCGCCTGGCGACCTACCTTCAACGCCGATTTCTTCTACAAGTTCAACGAGCGCTGGACGATCGGCATCGAAAACGACCTGTTCTTCGCCTCGGGCAAGGCGGGCGAATATCTCTCCTTCCCCTTCGTCACCTACGAAGCGGGGGAACACGCCTTCTTCCAGCTTGGCGGCGGATACTATCACTTCGAAAATCGTGACCAATTTACCACGATGGCCCATATTAACTTCTTGCAACCCTCCCGGCGAAAGAGCCGGGAACGCGATCGAGAATCCGACTCCGAGGAACCTCGCAAGGAGAGTCGATTGCCAGGCTGGTTGAACCGCCTGCTCGGTGATCGCTGACGGGGCGCCAGCAACCCGGTTCGACTTGTCCCGGGCGTCGATTTTCGCTAGCCTATCGCCTTAACACGCGTTCATTTCGGGGCTTGAATCGGGGAGGGGCACGCAAAGGATGGAACGCGTGGCAATCGGGATGCTGGGCCTGGGGACGGTAGGGGCGGGCGTGGCCCGTCTGCTGGAGACGGGGGCGAATCGCATCGAGCAACGCGCGGGCCTGAAGATCGAGATCAAGGCCGCCGTGGTCCGAAATCGGGATCGGGTAAGGGATTGCAAGCTCACACGCGATCGGATCACCACCAACCCCCGCGTCGTCCTGGACGACCCCGAGATTCGCGTAATCGTGGAAGCCATGGGCGGGACCGAGCCGGCGCTCGAATACGTCCTCGCCGCCCTTTCGGCGGGCAAGGACGTGGTCACGGCCAACAAGGCATTGCTCGCCGAGCATGGTCGCGAGATCTTCTCCCACGCCCGGAAGTGCGGCCGTGCCGTGGCCTTCGAGGCCAGCGTAGGAGGCGGAATCCCGATCGTCGCGGCCCTGGGCGTGTCGCTGGCCGCCAATCAGATCCAATCGCTCGCCGCGATCGTGAACGGGACCTGCAACTTCATCCTCACGTCCATGGCCGTGGGAGGGATGCCCTACGAGGCCGCGCTAAAGAAGGCCCAGGAACTCGGTTACGCCGAGGCCGATCCGACCCTTGACGTGGACGGGACCGACACCGCCCACAAGCTGGCGATCCTCGCCCAACTGGCGTTTGGAGCGTCGGTCAAGACGATTGACCTGCCCCGACAAGGAATCGACCGCCTTCAGACGGCGGACATTCGCTATGCCGCCGAGCTTGGCTATACGGTCAAGTTGCTCGCCATCGCGAAACTGTCGGAAAACGGCCTGGAATTGAGGGTTGCACCGACCCTGGTTCGACAGGGCACGCCGTTGGCCGAAGTTCGCGGGCCTTACAATGCCATCCGGATCGTCGGCGACGCCGTGGGCGATACGCTTTTCTATGGACGAGGGGCCGGCGCCATGCCAACCGCCTCGGCGGTCGTCGCCGACGTGATCGACGTCCTGATCGGCCGGGCCGTGCTTACATTCCGCGCCTCCAATCATTGGTCGGACGCGGAATCGAAGACGCAACTGGTCGGTGCCGACCAGATCCGTTCGCGAAATTACCTGCGGTTCACGATCGCGGATCGCCCGGGGGTGATCGGAGCGATCGCGCAAATTCTTGGCAGGCACCAAATTAGCATCGCAAGCGTGATCCAACACGACCCCGGCGACGACGAACACCCCGACGTGCCCGTTCCGCTGGTCATCATGACGCACAGCACGATCGAGTCGCACCTGAGGGCCGCATTGTCGGAGATCAATCGCCTGGACGCCGTCAAGGACGAGAGCGTCTGCCTTGGCGTGGAGGAATAGATCCCCCAACGGGGCGGTCGATAAGAACGATGGGCACCTTCTTGTTGCCGATGCCCCTCGATTTGACCACCGGGGCCACCAAACCGCATTTCGCACCGGTCGAAGCCTTCGGCTCTCCGCCTGGCAGCGATGCAACCCGGCGATATCGATTCGTAGCCCTGTGGTGGTTCGCGATCTCCTCGATGTTATTGCTCACAGCCGCCCTGCTTTGACGCCTTGATCGTAGCACAAGCGTCGGGAATCCTTCGGCTGGTCGGGCGTCGGGGGCCTTCAATTGTGCGTATTCTGCGGCGCTTATGATGCGTCCGTTGTTGAACGGCCGAGGGCTCACGAGATCGACATTGATTAAGCCGCAAAGTTGGCGTGGCTGAGGTAGTTACACAACGTAACGAAATACCTCCGCGGTCTTGTGAGGGACTTGCGTCGTCATCGGCCGCGTGTTCTACTGGCGCACACGAGGAGCTTCTCACATGGTGGCGATTACATTTCCCGATTGCGAGGCCGAGAAGAAGGCACTCGCGTTCTTGCTGGGCTGCTTCTCCGGGCGGGTCTTGCGCTCGGGCGAGCATCTGGTGCCCGAGGCGGCCCTGGAAGCCTTGGCCGACGCCAGCATCCCGTTCACCGCCCAGGGCAAGGCCACGTATGAGCAGCAGTTGGCGGCGGTTTGAGGTCCTGCTCCCGCTCCGGTTCAATGACGGCCGGGACATCCCGGGTGAGTGGCTTGCGGAGGCCGTCCTGGAGGTCGTGGATCGCTTCGGAGCGGCGAGCTACGAAACGCAGAAGGTGGAAGGGCACTGGCGGCATGGTGGCGTCACTTACCGCGATGATCTCGTCCGGATGGTCGTTGATGTGCCCGATGCCCCGGAAAACCGCACCTGGTTCGGGGAATTCAAGGGGGGTTGGAAAGCAAAACTGGAGCAACTCGATCTTGGGGTAATCAGTTATCAGGTGGACATCGAGCGAGGCTTATCCTCTCGACATGGTGTGCGCTTTGTCCGTATGGATGACCCGCCGGGTGGCTGAGCTTCGTCGACCGGTCAACCTGGCTAGAAATTCATGAAATACGTGATCGTCATCCCCGACGGCGCCTCCGACGAGCCGCAAGCCGCTCTCGGTGGCAAGACGCCGCTCCAGGCCGCGCGACTCCCCGAGATGGACCGGATCGCTCGCGAAGGCGTGCTTGGTCGGTCGAGCAACGTGCCCGATCGCTTCCTGCCGGCGAGCGACGTCGCCACTTTGAGCCTGTTGGGCTACGACCCGGTCCGGTATTTCACCGGCCGGGCCCCGCTCGAAGCCGCCGCGCATGGGCATCCCGCTCGGCCCTGACGATTGGGCCGTCCGCTGCAACCTGATGACCATTGAACGATGGCCGGATGACCGACTTCACGGCCGGGCACATCTCCAGCGAGGAGGCCCGGCAATTGATTGGACGGCCGATCAAGCAGGCCGACTCGGCGGCGTCGGAGTCGAATTTCATCCCGGGGTCAGCTATCGCAACCTGATGATCTATCGCGGCCAGCCCGGCGAGACGCCCTTTCGGCGACGACACGCAGACCACCCCGCCGCACGACCAGTCCCGACCAGCCGGCCGACGACTACCTGCCAAGCGGGGCGGGCTCGGCCTTGCTCCGCGAATTGATGGCGAGCGGCGTCAGGCTTCGTCCGCGACCACCCGGTCAACCTCGCGTCGGGCGGCCGCCGGCAAGCGTCCGGCCAACGCCGTCTGGCTCTGGGGCCAGGGCAAGGCGCCGACTTGCCGCAGTTCGCCGAGCTGCACGGCAAGAAGGGCGCGATCCTCTCGGCGGTCGACCTCGTGCGCGGGGTGGGCGATGCTCGCCGGCTGGGACCGGATCGACGTGCCCGGGCGCGACCGGTTATCTTGATACCGATTATGCCGCCAAAGGGCGCTACGGCGTCGAGGCCCTGAAGGACCACGACCTCGTCTGCGTCCACGTCGAGGCCCCCGACGAGGCCAGCCACGAGGGCCGGGCCGACGCCAAGGTCGAGGCCCTGGAGCGGATCGACCGCGACATCGTCGGCCCGCTTGCGCAGGCTCTGGAAGCGCTACGGGCGACTATCGGATCCTGGTCTCGCCCGACCACTCCACCCTGCTCCGCACCAAGGCCCACGACCGCGGCTCGGTCCGCTGGGCTATGGCCGGCACCGGCCTGCGCCGGCGCCGGGCCGGACGCCTACGACGAGGTCTCGGCCCGCGGACGCTCGCGGCCCGGTCTTCGAGCGAGGGTTGGCAGTCTGATGGAGCACGGTTCCTGGAGGCAGTGCATGAAACGGCGACCGGTTGCGTCCACGGCATCTCACGATCGGATGCCGCCATCGTGTCCATCGAATCGCTCCAGCCCTCGGAGCCTGACCGGTGCCCCTCCTGGTCCAGAAATTCGGCGGCACCAGCGTCGCCGACTCCGACAAGATCCTCGCCGCCGCCCGCCGGGCGATCCGGGCCCACCAGCGGGGGCGATCAGGTCCTCGTGGTCGTCTCGGCGCCGGGGCACACCACCGACGAGCTGATCGAGCTGGCCAAGGAGATCACCGAGCGACCGCCGGCCCGCGAGATGGACATGCTCCTCTCGACCGGCGAGCAGGTCAGCGTCGCCCTGATGGCGATGGCCATCCAGTCGCTGGGCGTGCCCGGCGATCAGCTTCACCGGCGCCCAGATCGGCATCGTGACCGACAGCTTCCACACCAAGGCCCGCATCCGCAACATCTCCACCGAGCGGATGGGCCAGGCGCTCGACGACGGCAAGATCGTGATCGTCGCGGGCTTCCAGGGGGTCGACGAGCACTACAACATCACCACGCTCGGCCGCGGCGGCTCCGACACCACGGCCGTGGCCCTCGCCGCCGTGCTCGGGGCCGACGCCTGCGAGATCTACACCGACGTCGACGGCGTCTACACGACCGACCCGCGGGTCGTGCCCGAGGCCCGCAAGATCGACCGGATCAGCTACGACGAGATGCTCGAGCTGGCCAGCCTGGGCGCGGGCGTGATGCACTCGCGGTCGATCGAGTTCGCCAAGAAGTACGGCGTGCCGATCCACGTGCGCAGCTCGTTCTCCGACGCCGCCGGCACCTGGATCGTCGGCGAGGACGACGCCCGCCGGCTCGGCGTCGAGCGTCACCGGCGCCGCGCTGGCCAAGGACGAGGCGCGGATCACCGATCCTCGGCGTGCCCGACCGCCCGGGGTCGTCCACACGCGATCTTCCGCAGATCGCGCGAGGCGAACATCGTCGTCGACATGATCGTGCAGAACGTCGCGACCGACGGGGACGACCGAGGTCAGCTTCACCGTCGCCGCCGACGACCTCGCCGAGACGCTCCGCGTGGCCGAGGCGGCCGCGCGAGGCGATCGGCGCCTCGCGGATCACCCACGACGCCGACGTCGCCAAGGTCTCGGTCGTCGGCCTGGGCATGCGGACGCACACGGGCGTGGCCACGGCGATGTTCGAGGCGCTCGCCGACGCCGGCGATCAACATCCAGATGATCACCACCAGCGAGATCAAGATCAGCGTCCTGGTCGAGCGAGGCTCGGCCGTGACGGCCCTGCGTGCGGTCCACCAGGCGTTCGCGCTCGAGAGACGCAGCCCTGGAGCCCTACCGCGCCTTTCGTCCCGAGACCGGCGACCCATCCCACCGCCACGGCCACCGAGAACGGTCACGGCACTCGGCCGACGCGCGCAGGGCATGGAAGACCTGGTCATCTCGGGCGTCGAGCTGGACGAAGGCCAGGCGCGAATCACCGTGCTCAACGTGCCCGACCAGCCCGGGTACGCGGCCCGGTCTTCCGCCAGATCGCCGAGGCCGGCGTGTTCGTGGACATGATCGTCCAGAACGCCGGCATCGGCGGGGAATACCCACCTCTCCTTCACGGTCCCCAGCGACGCAGGCCGAACGCGCCGCCGAGGCCGCCGATATCGCGGGCTCGGGCGGCGTCAGGTCGAGCCGTCGCTCGCGAAGTTGTCGGTCCTGGGCGTCGGCGATGCGCACGCACACCGGCGTCGCCACCCGGATGTTCGGCGCCCTGGCCGAGCGAGGCATCAACATCGGCCTGATCAACACGAGCGAGGTCCGCATCAACGTCGCCACCGACTTCGACCGCGGCCGCGAGGGGCTTGCGTGCCTGCGGAAGACGTTCGCACTCCCCGAAGAATCGCACTAACTTCCATCAAGTCTCGAACTTTAGATCGTCCAAGGGATGAAAGTACCGTGGCAAGAGACAAGGTGGTTCTGGCCTACAGCGGCGGGCTGGATACGTCGGTGGCCGTCAAATGGATCAACGAGACCTATGGCCTGGACGTGATCGCCTACACGTGCGACCTCGGCCAGGGGCAGGACATCCAGGCGATCCGCGAGAAGGCCCTGCGCACCGGCGCCGTCGAGGCCATCGCCGAGGACGTCCGCAACCTCTTCGTCGACTACTTCGCCTTCCCATCGCTGATGGCCGGTGCCCTCTACGAGGGTAAATACCCGCTAGCGACGGCGCTCGGGCGTCCCCTGATCGCGCAGCTGATGGTCCGCGTGGCCAAGGAGCACGGCGCGGTCGCGGTGGCCCACGGATGCACCGGCAAGGGGAACGATCAGGTCCGCTTCGACGTCACTTTCCAGACGCTGGCCCCGCATTTAAGCATCATCGCGCCGGTCCGGGAGTGGAAATGGACGCGGACCGAGGAGTTGAATTACGCCCTCGAGCACGGGATCGAGGTCGAGGCGACCAAGGAGAAGATTTTCAGCACCGATCAGAACCTCTGGGGACGCTCGATCGAGGCCGGAATCCTGGAAGACCCCTGGGTCGAGCCGCCTCGGGAGACCTTCCAGTGGACTTCCGACCCGAATGATTGGCCCGACCAGCCCGAGGAGGTGGAGATCGGGTTCGATCGCGGACGGCCGATCAGCCTCAACGGCCGGGAGACGGACGGAGCCCCACTCATCGAGGAATTGAATCGGATCGCCGGTCGTCACGGGGTGGGACGGATCGACCACGTGGAGAATCGCCTCGTGGGGATCAAGTCCCGCGAAATCTACGAGGCACCGGCGGCGATCGTCCTGCACGAGGCGCATCGCGAGCTGGAGTTCCTCACGCTTTCCAAGGATGCCCTACGGTTCAAGACCCTGGTCAGCCAGCAGTATTCCGACCTGATCTATAACGGCCTCTGGTTCAGCGCCCTGCATCAGGACCTGATGGCGTTCGTGGTCTCGAACCAGCAATACGTGTCGGGCATGACGCGAGTGAAGCTGTTCAAGGGGCACGCGATGATCACCGGCCGCAAGAGCGAGCACAGCCTCTACCGCCATGAGCTGGCCACATACGAGGAGGGCGACCAGTACGACGCTTCCGCGGCGCAAGGCTTCATCAAAATCCACGGCCTGGCCCAGACCACCCAGGCCAAGTACCAGATGCTCAAGGGCACCGGCGTCAAGCCGACCCGAACTGCCCAGCGTGATCCCGCCTTCGTAAACGCGGTCGGGTCAAACTGACTCTGCGGCCAGCCATCCCGTGCTCCATGCCGCCTGGAAGTTGTAACCGCCGATGAATCCGTCGACGTCGAGGACCTCCCCGGCGAAGAAGAAGCCGGGATGGATGCGGCTCTCCATGGTCTGAGGATTCACCTCACCCAGGGCCACGCCTCCGCTGGTCACCTCGGCCTTGGTGAACCCGAGGGTCCCCGTCACGCGGAGCGGAAGTCCCTTCAAGGAGGCGATGAGGAGCCTACGTTCCTCTCGGGATAACTCCGGGCCGGTCCGCGAAGGGGGGATGCCCGACTCGGCGACCACGATCTCCGCCAGCCTCCGCGGCACCGGGCCCGGCAACATGCCGACGACCAACCCCTTGCCCGCGCGGCTGGCCTTCTGCAAAGCCGCCTCAAGGGCGTCGAAACGCTCGGCCGGCGCCAGGTCCAGCTTCAAGATCAATCCGTTTGTCCCTTCATGGCGCGCCACGGCGCGGCTCACGTCGAGGATGGCCGGGCCGGTCAGGCCGAAGTGGGCGAAGAGCGCCGATTCTCGGCGCTCGATCAACGGCGGGCCGCCATTTTCCTGCACCGTCGCGCGGATGTCGGGCAGGGTCAGCCCGCTCAAACCCGACGCCCACTCGCAACCCACGCGAATGGGCACGAGGGCGGGCCGGGGCGGGACGATCGTATGGCCCAGTCCACGGGCGATCGCATAACCGTCGCCCCTGGTCCCGCATCCCGGATACGACTGTCCGCCCATGGCCAGGATCACTCGACTTGCGCGGATCATGCCATCGCGGACCTGGACCTCGAAGCCGCTATGGCAGGCGTTGACCCCGAGCGCCGGGCATTCGTTCCTCACGACGGCGCCAGAGCGCGAAAGCCGCCTGACCAGCGCATCGGCCACGTCGACGGCCCGGTCCGACGCGGGAAAAACCTTGCCGTTCGCCTCGATCTTGGTCGGTACGCCCTCGTCCTCGAACAAGGCCACGCTGGCCTCGACGCTGAAACACTTGAGCGCAGGGCCGAGGAAGCTACCGCCGGGGCCGAAGGCCTCCTGGATGCTGCGGGCGCCTTTCGCCTGGGCGGGATCATAGGCGGGATCGATCGGCCCGGTAACCCCCCTCAAGCTGCGTAAACCCCTGGCATTGGTGAGGTTGCAACGCGTCCCGCCCGAGATGAGGATCTTCACCCCGAGGCGACGATTCTTTTCCAGCAACACCACCGAACGTCCCCGCTCCGCCGCGTGAATGGCCGCTACCAAGCCGGCAGCACCACCTCCCAGGATCGCCGCGTCGAAATGTTGTCCCCCCTCGGTCACGGATTCTCGCTCCTTGCTTGTTCAACATGCCTCGCGTCTGCTTGACGCTGATTGCAGGGTTCGATAGATTAGGGGTTTCCCGCCGGGCGAGAAACGAAAATTCACGTGGTCTGGAGCGCACCCGGGTAGGCTCCGCGAAATCCAATGTCCGAGGGCTTCGAGTTCATGCCTCGCAAAAAATTCGGCCGCAACCGCAAGAACCGCTGCCGGTTCTGCACTCCCGAGGGTTGCCCCCGCCCGGCCTATGTCGATTACAAGGACATCGGCCTGTTGAAGAAGCTTTGCACCAACCAGAGCAAGATGTTCTCGCGGAAGCGGAGCGGCAATTGCGCCGCCTTCCAGCGCGCCTCCAGCGACGCCGTGAAGCGCGCCCGCTTCCTCGCCCTCCTGCCCTACGTGGGCGAATGATCGCGACGGGTGCGTGACCTGGCCGTCCCGGGTAGGACATGCACCCTATTCGATGAATTTGAGGAACTGGGCGTTCAGGTCCTTGTACGACGTATCCGCCCGATCGTCGAAGGATCGGGAGCGGTTCTTGCCCCGGTAATTGTCGGCCATGTAGTCCAGGGTCGCCTGTCGATATCGGCCGCCTTCCCCGTTGAGCAAGAACACCATCCAGGCCATCCCTTCGGCATAATTGCGGAACACGACCTCGCCCTCGGGGTTCTTGTAGTCGTTCTCGTCCATCGCGACGAGTTTCTCAAGCTTCACGAATTCGCCCCGGTTGATGCGAGTCTTCGCGGCGTCGATGCGGGGCCCGACCAACTGACCCACCACGATCGAGCCGTCGGGCTGGGGCCTCATGGTCTCGAAGTACGTCCCGAGCCCTTCCCAGATCCAGTAATTCGGCTTCTTCGGGTCGACCTTGGACGCGCCCGCAGATTCGAAGAGGATCTGGTGCGAGGCTTCGTGGAACAGCGTGGCCAATGCATCGATCGCGTACTTCTCGTCCTTGTAGAAATAGCTGCGAGGCGGGATTTTCTTGTTCTTCGCCTCCTGATATTTCCGCGCCTCCGCGGGAGGCATGTAGTAGCCGAGGCTTACGTCCTCCTTCAGGTTGAACTCGTCCCGGAAGAAATTGACGTATTCGGGCTTATTCGCGAAGTACCAGACCTCCAGCTTCTTGGTGGCGACCGACGGCTGGAGGCCGGCGACGGCGAACCGACGGGCCAGGGGCAGGTTCTCGGCGCCGATCACGTCGGCAAGCTCGGCGAAGAAGAACTCGTAGAGCCCTTCCAGATGGCGGGCGTACACGATCGCCTCGGCAATCGGCACGTTGGTGCGGATCTGGAAATGCGGCGCGGTATCGATCCTCCAGGCGTCCTCCCAATCGGCGTGCATGGCATCGACCTGATCGGCCGGGAGCCAGCCGGTCGGCCGCTTCCGGGCGTCGAAGCCCGACGGCAATTCGCCTCGATCGAGATGCTCAACCCACGTCTTGTCAACCCACCCGAAGGTGGGATGGAGGACCTTGCCCGTGTCGAGCAAGAGCCTGGCGTCGGGCGTGGCCCACCCCCCCTTGTACGAGACGAATCCCAGCAAGCGGCGAGCCTCGGCGTGGTCGGGGTCGCGCCAGAGCACGTCTCTCAGGCAGGAGTCGGCCAGCGCGAAGCACTTGATCGGCGGTTTCGCCGCCTTGCGGGCGAGGTCCATCAGGGCGGTGGCCGACTTGCGCCGCAGGGCCTGGACGTCTTGCGGAATCTGCCCTTTTGACGCCCCCTTGCGATCCTCGGCCGCGACGACCGGCGCGAGCGGTCGGAACCGGGTCGGTCCGGCCTTAGGGGGCGGATCGATCATGGCCAGCACGTCACGTCCCACGCCGTCGCGTCCCGCTTTCGCCTCGCGATCGGCGATCGCGGAAAGCGTCTCCGCCTCGGCGGTCAATAAAGAGATCCGCTCCGCCCTTGCCGCCGCGATGGCTCGATCGGCGACATCGGGCGCTGGGACCTGGGCCAGGATCCCGACTCCGACGAGGAGGATTAGCATGCCCATTTTCTCAGGTTCTCCCATCTTCCATGCAACACCCGGGAATCCGGCTGGACGATGTCATGGCTTCTCGGCAGAATGCCCACCTCTTGCCGATCCTTCCGTCCCAGGAGTCTCCGGCCATGATGGCTCGTCGCCCCTCTGCCTCTCACGCCTTGATGCTGACCGTGGGACTTGTGGCGGGTTGGGCACTGGGATGGTCGCGACCGGCCCCGATCCTTGCCAATGGTGCCGACCGTTGGGGAGATCGCGCCCTGGCGTCGGGGCCCGCGGCGGTGGAGATCGATGCGCAGAAGCAACTGCATTATCAGGATGCACTGTATTATCTCAACTACAGCACGGGCAAGCTCTTCGCCTCGATCCCGGTCACGAAGCAGGTAGGTTTGCAGCATCAGGTCGTCAACGAATTCGCCGAGCGCGACCTGATCGCCGACTTCAAGATCAAGCCGGGCGCCAATCCGCACTTTTTGATGACCACGGCCCGACTGGGGGTCCATAGCATGGGAGAGGCCCCGCTTTACGTGTTCGAGACCGAGAGCGGGCAGGTGGGCGTCTACAAGATCACGCCGGCCCCGCAGACGGTGACGAATTCGAACAAGCCGCTATTCGATCTCCTCGATAAATGGGTCGACCCGCGGCTCGGCCGGGCGATCGCGTCGGCAAACAGCCGGTAAGGGCGTCTAGCATGTCTCGCCAGTCGGGAGTGATTCTCGCGGCGCAGGCGGGGCGCCTGTCCCACAAGAACGCCTGATTCGCCCGGGGTCAGGTCGAGATCCTAATCTCATGTGGGAGGCTTGGCGTCCCCTCCGCTGGGCGCCGCGGGCGCGTCGAACTCGGGAGACGGGACGGTGTCGAGTTCGCCGCCGGGGTGGTAGGGGCGAGCATTCTGGTGATCGATCAGCCAGGAACCCTTCGGGTCGAAGATGCGGAATTGTTCATAATCGCGATCGGACGCGCCCTCGGAATCCCAGGACCCGAAGGGATAGCCCGTCGTGTATTGCATGAACGCGAGCCATTTGTGGTCGAGGCCCATATGGAACGGCGGGGCCCACTGGTAGTCGACCACGCCAAACATCTTGCGGTGGACCGGCGCCGTCTCGAACCCGCAGAGGATGATCGCCATCGCCACGCACGAGCCGGCGAACCCGAACAGCAAGCGGCCCAGGTGGTAGACCGGGGTCGGCAGGCGGGTCATCGCGGGCGCGATCATGTCGGTGATCACCCGCAGGATGATCAGCGAGATCACGAACAGGCCCATCAGGCAAAGCATGTCGGCCCAGCCGGCCATGGACGAGCTTTGGTCGGCCATCCAGCCCGCAAGCGGCTCGTAGAAGTTGAACGCGATGATCCCCGCGAAGACGAGGTTGAAGAACATGAGCGCGGCGCCCCATACGCCTTCGCTGGAGAGCGCATACGTCATGCCGAGCATGACGACCACGATGACCACATCCGGGACCCAGCTTGGCATTGTCTTGTACCTGTTCCGAGTGCGATTCGGGCACGAAGATGGTGCAATTCATTGCACCCTACTTGACGACTCGCAGGAGTTCCTTGATCGACGTCTTGCCCTGGATGACCTGGCGTAAGCCGTCTTCTTGCAGGTAGATCATCCCGTTCTTGCGGGCCTCGGCCTTGATGGCGTTGATCGACGGATTCTCGCGGATCAGGTTGCGCATGGGCTCGGTGATGATGAGCAGTTCGAAGATCCCCGTCCGGCCGATGTAGCCGGTGCCCCCGCAGGTCGGGCAGACGATCTCGGGGTTTTCGGGCGGGCGATAGAAGACGTCCACCTTGGCCACCGGCAGGTTGGCCTTTTCCAGGAACTCGGGCTTGGGCTTGTACGGCTCCTTGCAGGTGTCGCACAGGACGCGGACGAGCCGCTGGCCCAGCACGGCGGTCAATGCCGACGCGATCATGAACGGCTCGACGCCCAGGTCGAGCAGGCGGAAGAGGGCGGTCACGGTGTCGTTGGCGTGGACGGTGGAGAAGACGAGGTGACCCGTGGTCGCCGCCTGGCAGGCGATCGTCGCGGTCTCCTGGTCGCGAATCTCGCCGATCATGATCACGTCGGGGTCTTGCCGCAGGATCGACCGGAGGCTCGTGGAGAACGTCTGGCCGGCCTTGGTGTTGATCTCGATCTGCGTGATGTTGTCGATGTGATATTCGATCGGGTCTTCGACCGTGATGATGTTCTTCTGGAAGCGGTCGATCTCGCGGAGGCAGGCGTAGAGGGTGGTGGACTTGCCCGACCCGGTGGGCCCGCAGCAGAGGAACATCCCGTGCGGCTGGGTCACCAAGGAGCGGATCTCGGTCGCCATCTTGGGGCGAACGCCGATGTCGTCAATGTTCGCGACCGACGAGGCGTTGTCCAGGATTCGCATGACGAGCTTCTCGCCCGATTTCGATCCCGAAGTGGCCACGCGGAAGTCGATCTCGCGGCCTTCGAGCTTCGCGCCGAACGAGCCGTCCTGCGGCTTGCGCCTCTCGGAGATGTCCATCGCCGAGAGGACCTTGAAGATATTGACCACGGCCACGCCGGTCTGCTTGTCGAATGGCTCGGCGGCGTGCAGGATGCCGTCGATCCGGTAGCGGACGGAGAGTTGCTCGGCCGTGGGTTCCAGGTGGATGTCGGTCGATCGCCGCAGGACGGCGTCGTACACGAGTTCCTTGGCCGACATGTAGAACTGCGACTCCTCGGCCTTGGCCACGCCGTCGTTGTTCAGCTTGCCCTGGCTCTTCCCGATGAACACGATGGGCGGGCCGGACTTGTCGATCCCGTCGTCGGTGCGGTTGAAGATCCCCCGCATGCCGACCTTGTTCATGAGGCCATTGGCGACCTCACCGAAGTGATACGGCGTCAACACCTTGCGGTCATCGGGGACGGTGGGGTTCCTCTGCCCGAAGATGTAATAGAACAGCGGGCCGAAGTAGAGCAGGACCAGCAGGATCACGCCCACGAGGTAGATTGGGATCAGCCAGACCATCGCGAACCCGAGCAACCCCGTGAAGAAGACGATCGAGTTCCACATCTCGAAGCGGAGGTTGTTCAGGTCCTTCAGATCCTGATTGACCCAGTGCGTGGTCCAGGCCCACAGCAGGTAGATGATGAGCACGGGCACGAACTTGAAGAGGTTCAAGTACATGCCCGGCCCGCGCAGCTCCTTCATGGCCTCTGACTGCGCCAGCAGGGGGCCGAGCAGGTCTGCGGCGTTGGCGGCGGAGGCGACGCCGAGGACGGTGGCGGTGAGGGCGAGCCAGGTGATTCGCGAACGGAACATCGAAGGCTCCGGCAGATGCAATCGGCGAAATCTCAAAGGATACCCGGTTGGTTGATCGTGATCCCCTTGAGCGCCATCTTCAGCGCCTCGGGGCTGGGCGCGACCTCGAACGCCGTGGAGCGCTCGATCTTCTCCGCCACGCATAGTTGACGCAAGCTCTCGGTGAAGTCCAGCATGCCTTCTTCCTTGCCGATGCGGATCGCGTCGCCCAGCTTGTTGTCTTCCTCGTTCATGATGAGCTTGCGCACTGTCGGGTTGGTCCGCATGATTTCCACGGTCGGCACGCGGGTCTGTCCGGTGGCGGCGGCCCAATCCTTGGTCGTGGGCAGGAGCTTCTGCGCGATGATCGCCTTCATGTTGAATTCCATCGATTGCCGCAGCGCCGGGTGCATGTCCCGGGGGAACAGGTCGAGGATACGGCCGATCGTCGAAGGGGCCGACGAGGCGTGGATGGTCCCGAACACCAGGTGACCGGTCTCGGCGGCGTGCATGGCCGCGCTGAACGTGTGCCGGTCACGCATCTCGCCCACCAGGATGATGTCGGGATCCTGCCGGACCGCGTGCTTGAGGGCCGTGTCCCAGTCGACGACGTCGATGCCGACTTCGCGCTGGTTGATGATCGACTTGTCGTCGGTGAACGTAAACTCGATCGGGTCCTCGATCGTGACGATGTGCATCCGCTCGTTGTTGTTGATGTACTGGAGCATGGAAGCGATCGTGGTCGACTTGCCCGAGCCGGTCACGCCGGCCAGGAGGATGATCCCCTGGTCGTATTTCGTGATCTCGGCCATGATCGGCGGCAGGCCAAGGCCCTCGAAGTTGGGGATCGACGTGCTCACGCGGCGGGCGACCAGGCTCAGCCGGCCCCTCTGGCGGAACAGGTTCACGCGGAACCGGGTCTCCTGCTTGTCGTCGAAGATGATGTGGGCGAAGTCGATCCCGCCGGTCTCGACCAGGATGTCCTTCTGCCTCTGGGTCAGCAGCGGGAACATGAGCCGTTCCATGTCGTTCGAAGACAACGGCCCGAGCTGCATCACGCGCAAGACGCCCGCCAGCCTCATGGCCGGGGGCAGGCCAACCTTCAGGTGAAGGTCCGAGCCCTTGTGCTTCATGACCATGCGGAACAGCTTGTTGGCTTCGGGCTCGGAGGCCGCCAGGGGCTCGATCGACGTGGCTTCAACCGTGGACATGGGGTTGTAAGCTCCGGGATGATTCGGACTCGGAAATCTGTCGGACGGGTACGCCGCGGCGGGCCAGATAGGCCTTGGTCTCGGCGATCGAATGCTTGCGGAAGTGGAAGATGCTGGCGGCCAGCGCGGCCGACGCGCCGCCTTCCACCAGCGCCGCCCGCAGGTGCTCGGGCTCTCCGGCACCCCCGGACGCGACCACGGGAATCGTCACCGCATCGCTCACGGCGCGGGTCATGGGCAAATCATACCCGGCGTTGGTGCCATCGGCATCCATGCTGGTCAGGACAATCTCGCCCGCGCCCAGGTCTTCCACCGCCCGCGCCCACGAAACGGCCTCCAGGCCGGTTGCCAGGCGACCGCCATTGATGTGGACTTCCCAGATTTCCTTGCCGTCGCGGACGACACGTTTGGGATCAATATTCACCACGATGCACTGGCGGCCGAACCGCCGGGCGGCTCGGCGGACGAAATCCGGGTCGCGGACGGCCGCCGAGTTGATCGAGACCTTGTCCGCGCCGGCGTTCAGGAGCGCGCGGATGTCGTCGACGTCGCGAATCCCGCCTCCCACCGTCAGCGGCATGAAGCACACGTCGGCCGTCCTTCGCACCACGTCCAGGATGATCCCGCGGTTCTCGTGGCTCGCGGTGATGTCGAGGAAGACCAGCTCATCGGCGCCCTCGGCCTCGTAGCGCGAGGCCACCTCCACCGGGTCGCCCGCGTCGCGAAGGTGGACGAAATTCGTCCCCTTGACCACGCGGCCGGCATTCACGTCGAGGCATGGGATGATGCGCTTGGCGAGCATGGTTCGGTCGTTTCAATCCACGTCCAACGACGTGACGTCAGACAGATCTTTCGTATTTTATCGGGACGGGCGCGGCAATCCTAGACTCTCGCGGAAAACGGCCGATCGGCGCGACCTGCGGCCCATCGATTATTCCAGCGCCAACGGCGGCAGGTCCTCGATACGATCTCTGGTGACGGCCTCCACGAACCGTCGCAGGGCCAACTCCAGGGTCGCCGCCACGTCGGGATTTTCCGAAGCCACGTCGTTCTGGTCCCATCGGTCTTCGGGCTTGCGATAAAGTTCAGGCGGGCGCGGCGGATCTTCCGGGTCTACTTCGACGGGAAGGAGGAAGTGCCATCCCGGCGTGCGGATCGCGTATTCCTCGCCGTCCATGCCCATGCAGGCGTATTCGCGCACTCGTGCCTGTTCGCCCCGGATGATCGGCAACAGGTCGTGCCCGTGTGCCTCATCGCTCGGCGGCAAGCCGAGCGCCGCGAGGATGGTCGGCAGCATATCGACCGACTGCACGAGCGCGGGCGAGCGAGTCCCGCCGAATTCGCCTCGCGGCATTCGCGCGATCAAAGGCGTGTGGATCAATTCCTCGTAGAGCCACGGCCGGAACCGGCGGACATACCCATGCTCGCCAAGCGGCTCCCCCTGGTCGGAAAGGAACACCAGCAACGTGTCATCCATCCGGCCCAGTCGCCTCATCGCCTCGAAGAGATTGCCAAGGCGGGCGTCGAGCAGGCTGACCGTGCCCGCGTAAGTCCGACGTAATCGAAGTAACTCCGCCTCGTCCAGGACGTCGCCCACGGCGCCGGCGGGGACGTCGATCAGGACGCGGGTTTCCTCCAGTGTGAATTCGTCTTCCTCCTCGACGATATCCCCCTCCTCGTCGGCCTCAAACTCGTCGGGCTCGGCGGCGGCGTACTGGTCGCGATACGGTTGCGGTGGGTCCCAGGGGCCATGAGGGCTGAACACATCGAGCCAGAGCAAGAAGGGATCGGGGGCGGCGCCCTGCCTCTCCAGCCAGTCCACGGCCGCCCCAATCGTCCTGGCGGCGCCGGTCGCTTCTTCCTCCTGATGAAACTTCAGGACCTTGCGATTGCGCAGATATTGCGTCCACCGCGCGACCCAGATCTCACGATCGGGGTCGTCGTCGGGAGGCAGGCGGAATCCCGGCTCATCTTCAATGCGGACCTTTTTCGCGCGTCCATCGGTTTCGGACACGAACGGGTCATAACCCGACCCGCGGATCCAGATCACGTCATCGAACCCTCGGCCGAACCCGTTCCCCTTCTCGCGAAGCATGGGGACGTCGGAGATCAAGGCCGTGCGGACGCCTTGATTCCACAGCAAATCGGGCAGGATCACCTCATCCTCGCGGAGGGGCGTCCAGCCCTGATCGGGGTCGGGAAATCCGTAACGCCCGGTCCACCAGCTTCGGCGGGTGGGCAGGGTGGTCAGGTTTTCGGGGAAATGGTTGTCGAAAACGACGCCCTCGGCGGCGAGGCGATCGAGATTCGGGGTCTCGATCCAGGGGTTGCCATAGGGGCCGAGGAATCCGAGATGCAAGCCGTTGCAGGCCACGATGATCACGTTCATGCGGCGAGTATAACACGCCGTACCGCCGTCGCATCACGCGAAGATGGCCGTGACCTCGCGAGGGAGGCCACGGCCATCGGGGATTTTGCCCGCGGATCTTCGCTTTACTTGCTGATAGGCGTGTAAACCGGGGTGATTCCCGCCGTGTTGCTCATCTGAGCCACGGCTTCCAGCTCGCTGATTGGCAAGAGCCCCTCGACGAGCCCCGTCGTGGCGTCGGAGTTCTGGATCGTCATGCCCAGAGCCTGCAAGGCGGCCTCGTAGGTGGCCAGATTGCCCGAGGCGTTCAGGTCGACCCCGACGTTGCCGCCGGAGACCTCGACGTGGCTGCCGGTGCTCGTGAAATTCGCCGCGGTGCCGCCGCCGGCCACGAAGCTTTGGTACTGCTGGTAAATGCCGATCAGGTCTTGACCGGCCTTGGCCAACGGCCCGTTCTGGGCGTCGGCGACATTGGAGTCGGTCGGGGTGAAGGCCGGGGCCGTGCTGCCGGTGATCGCGGACGAGGTCGGGGTGGTCGTCGCGGTCGTGCTGGCGTCGGCCGTGGCCGTGGATGCCGTCGCCACGGCGGGCGCGGCCGTCGTGCCGGCGACGACCGACACGGCGAGGGACGCCGGTGCGGGCGTGGCCGCCGAGGTGGTCGTCGAGGCGCTTGAGGAGGTCGGCGGGGAGATCACGATGGTGGCCGGCGGCGGGGTGCTTACATGGATCACTTCCGCCTGGGCTTTTGCCTGGGCCCGGGCCTCAAGAGTGGCTTCGCGAGCGGCGAGCTTCGCGGCCTGAGCGGCCTCACGAGCTTCCAGCTTGGCTTCCCGGAGGGCCTGACGGGCCTCGATCCTCGCCTCAAGCTTCGCGACCGCGGCAGAAACCGCTGCTCCCGACATGCCCGTCGAGGGCAACACGCGACCGTCCAGCGACTCGAACTCAAGGCAGACCTGGCTCCTGCGGGCTCGTGCGGCATTCATGGTGGGGGGCTCCGGGTTGGATTTCGTGGCGTCGATCGCGAGTGCGAAGGATCGTTACATGAAATCCAACGTATAGCATGCGGTGTGCCAATTCCCCCCAAATCGAGCCGCTAGGCAATCGCCTCGCGAATTCGCAGGCAGGTGCGCAAGAGCCCCTCCAGGTCGTCCAGGCGAAGCGCGTTCGGGCCGTCGGAGAGGGCTTCCTCGGGCCTGGGATGCACTTCCAGGAACAACGCATCGCATCCCGCCGCGACGGCCGCCCTGGTCAGATACGGGACCATCTCCCGCTCGCCCGACGACACCCCCGCGCCCGCCGACGGCAGTTGCACCGAGTGCGTGGCGTCAAAGACCACCGGCGCCCCCGTGGCCTGCATCTGCGGGATCGCCCTCATGTCGTTCACCAGCCGTCCATAGCCGAAGGTGGTGCCGCGCTCGGTCAGCAGGACCCCGCCGCTCCCAGCCTCGTTCACCTTGTTCACCACGTGAACCATGTCCCAGGGCGCCATGAATTGCCCCTTCTTCACGTTCAACGGTCGCCCGGTGGCGGCGGCGGCTTCCAGCAGGTCGGTCTGGCGGGCAAGGAACGCCGGGATCTGCAACAGGTCCACCACCTCGGCGATCAAGGGGGCCTGATGGGTCTCGTGGACGTCGGTGGTCACGGCAAGCCCGGTCTCGGCCTTGATCCGCTCGAACACGCGCAGGCCTTCTTCCATTCCGGGGCCGCGAAAGCTGGATTTGGACGTGCGGTTGGCCTTGTCGAACGACGCCTTGAAGATGAGCGGGATCTCCAGTCGCCCGCAAATCTCCGCCAATCGACCGGCGATCACGCGAGAAAGGTCGTTCGGCTCCATCACGCACGGCCCGGCGATCAGCGCGAGGCCGCGGCCCTGCCCGATCTTGACCCGTCCGACGGTGACAGGGTTGGTGGCGGTGGCGGAGTGCGACCCGTTGCGGTGCGTGACCGCGGCATCCTGCGCAAGAGCGGCCATGGACGAGGACTCCTTCCCTCGATTGCCCGGACGTCGCGAGCGGTCATGGAAAACGCCGCCCGCCCCCGGACCAGGCCGATTTTATCCGCAATTTCCGTCCGCATGACAATCACAAACGCGCGAATTCAGGCGATTGCGGCGGGCGAGATGTAGCTTTCGGGGACCATCACGGTGAGCGCTCGCGGCAAGACCTCGACGCCCCACGGCGGCGCCTGGCTGTCGATCGAGAGCGAACCGCCAGGATCGCCATCGAGCTGGATGGGCACCGCGGATGCCGACGACACGGTCACGCGCCGGACCCGCCGGTGATAGACCCCTTCGCGTCGCAAGTGGAGGCCACGAAAGACCATCCAAAGATAATGCAGCGCATGCAACGCGCCCGGGTTGCGGAACACGATCAGGTCCAGCATGCCGTCATCCCCCAGCGCCGTCGGGGCGATCGGCAGATTCAATGCATAGCGAGGCAGGTTGAATACGAACGCCGTGGTCCCGATCAGCTCTTCTTCGCGACCGGGGTCGGATACCATGATCCGGAGCGCGGGAAATTGGTATTCGAAGCTGGAACGGAGCACGGGCTCTACGTAGGCCACGCGGCTCGTGGGACGCATCGATCCGGTGAGGCCAACTCGCGCCGCGTGATGACGATTGACCACGTCGGCGTCGAACCCGATGCCCGCCATCAGCACGAATCGGCGGTCGCCCGTGAGCCCGACGTCCATCGCCATCGTGCGACCCGCCGCGATCGTCCGGGCGACGACGTCGGGACGATCCACCATGCGGAAATTGCGGGCGAACAGGTTCTCCGTGCCGGACGGGAGCACCGTCACGGGGCATCGGGGCGAGTCGTTGATCAGCGCGGCGACCGTGCCGTCGCCCCCGGCCGCCACCAGGCAGCGGCAGGAGCCATCCTGATTCGAGTCGGCGACCATGGAGCGGCGATCTTCGGGCGTCCAGGCGATGCGGACGTCCAGGCCCTGGGTTTCGAGCGCCCGGGCCAGGCGATCGACGCGAGGGCGGCCCCGGCCCCGGCCGGAGCTGGCGTTCGCGGCCACGCCCACCCATTGTCTCGTCACGCCGTCTTCTCCGGTCCTTCACGCCAAGACCACAAGGAAGCCTGGTAGTGTAGCAACCGCGAAGCCGAATGGTCAACCAAACGCGCAGAATCTCCAGGGCAGGTCAGTTGCGAAAACCGTGTCGAGATGTCCATGGTTTGAATCCCGCTTACGTCCTTGTAAGCACGCCGTAAACAGGCACGGCCTCAGGCGGTCGGCAAATCGTGCGATCGACCGCCAGGCGGCGCCCCGATACTCCTCTCGTCCGGCAGTGCGCCGCGCCGATGAGTGGGCGTTGGGAGCCCCCGGTTCTTACCGGCCGTCTCCAATCTCAACGGAAAACGGCCGCGAGGAACTGTGCCCATCAAGTCCGAACGGGCAAGCGATTTCTACGAAACGAACCCAACGCTCGGTCGCGCGCTTTTACGAAACGAACCCAAATCTGGGATCATCGCCCGAGCGGAATTCAGCGTAAGACGGACCGCAAACCATGATCTTGCAACGAGTTACTTACAACCAAGCCGCGACGGACATCGGCGAGCACGGGGCGCGACTCGCGCCTCGAAGCGCACAGTAACACGCCGGGACACGCTTCGGCGCGTGTTCGATCCGTCGCAAGAGGTGCGGCCGACATCCGACCTGACCATCAGCGAACGACGAGGGGCACCCTGGATCGTCCCACGTCATCTACCGGCCCAGTCCGGCGGACTTCACCTTGGTTTCCGATGCAGATCCCCCCTTCCGGGACTTCTGCACCAGGGCCTTGTTCTCTTCCACGGTTTGCAGGAACGAATCCTGGAGACCCTTCAATTCCTTGCGAAGATCATTGTTCTCGGCGATGAGTTCCCGCACCTCGGCCTCGGCCTTCTCAAGCTCTTTCTGGGTCTCACGTCGTTCCCTCAACCGGAATGCGGCGCGTTCTTTCGAGCTTTGATCGGCATCCTCAGCGGCCTTTTGCTGGAGTTCGAACCGGCTTCGCGCCTCCTTCGTCTCGGTCTCGGCCCGCTGGAGCCGCGCCAACTCCGAGCGAAAGCTCACGCGGGCGCGCTCGGCCTCCACCTGCAACAGCGTGGCCTCGGTCCGACCTTGCTGAATCTTCTCGATCTGGGGCGGAATTTCCGACTCCGTCTTCTCGGTCTGGGCCCGGAGTTCGTTGACCTTCTTGCCCCAGTTGGCATTCATGTCGGCGACGGCGGCCATGAGGAAGATCCAGCCCAGCACCAGCAACATATTCAGGACGACCAGGACTTTGCCGAATGTCGACATCGGACCTCTCCTGCTCGACGGGGACTCGGGGATCTATGGGTGAAAAGACGGGATGCAGCCCGTCGAACGCGGCAAGCGCGGGGACGATCTCGGGTAGATGCGCAAGGCGTGCCCTGGCATTATACCCGTCGCAAATGCCTCGTGCCAACCGCTCCGCGAAAATGCAAGGTTTGACGCTCGTTGGACCCTGTCCGTACAATCAACCCCTCAATCCTGCCAAGCCGCTCGCCGCACAGAGGATTCCGCCCTTCGATGCGACCCACCTACAAAGTCACGGAATTGCTCGGCGACGGGATTGCCGCCGAATTATCCCTCGCCGTCCACGCCCTGGCAGACGCCCTGCCGATCTGCCTGGATTTCGAGCCGATCGACCTCACCCTCGCCAACCGAAGGAAGAACCAGAAAACGATTTACGACCAGGCGGTCGAGTCGATCGTGGCCAACAAGGTGGCGCTCAAGTATCCCACGGCCACGGCCGAGGAAAGTCCGAATCAAGTCCTGCGCAAGCGCCTCGACCTGACGGTGATCCATCGCCCCGTGACAACCATACCCGGCGTGCCGTCGAACTTCCGCCGCGAGCTGGACCTCGACATCATAAGAATCGCCACCGGAGGAACTTACGACGATCCGGGCCGCATGATTGGCGACGACGGCGCGGTCAGCTTGCGCATCGTGGAGCGCAGGCCGGTCCGCGAGGCGGCAAGGTACGCGTTCAACCTCGCCCGCAAGACGGGCAAGATCGTCACGACGGCCTCGAAATACACGATCCAGAAGGCGACGGATGGCCTCTTCGAACGCGTCTCCAACGAAGTCGCGGAATCCTACCCGGAGGTCACGCACACCGTCGAACTTTTTGATGCACTTCTGGGCAAGGTGATCATGGCGCCGGAGAAGTACCAGATCGTCCTGGTCCTGAATGAGTACGGCGATTTCCTCTCGGACATGGCGTGCGGATTGGCCGGTTCGCTTGGGATCGGGGCCAGCGCAAATCTCGCATTCGACGCCTCGGCGGTCGTCCGAGTGGCCATGTTCGACGCCGCTCACGGGACCGCGCCCGACATTGCGGGCAAAGGGCTGGCGAACCCGACGGCCATCTTCCTCGCGCTCACGTTGTTGCTCTACCAGATCGGCGAGATCAGCGTGGCCACGGCCGTGAAAAATGCCACGCTAGACCTTTTGCGACAAGGCGTCAGGACGAAAGACCTCGGCGGCCAGGAATCGACGGAGAGCTTCACGACGGCCGTCGCCAATGAGGTCAACCGACGGCTCGCGCCCCTGGTCCCTTCAAGTGTCTGAAGGGGCCCGCATGTTTGCGTGGGAATTCGAGTCTCCACCTCAGATTCTGGTTGATCGCATCCAATTCGTGAGTTAGTGTACGCAGGTCCACTTAAGCGAAATATCGATCCCGAGAACACAAAGCCCTCCCCGTCCCCCGGCAATCTGCACGGGCGGTCTTTCAAATCGAAAGATCCAGTTGCCACTTGACGGACGGGCCGCCCGGGTGTGAAATAACAGTCGCCAGAGCGGATTGCGATGCCATCGACATCGCCGAATCTCCCGAGAAAAATCGGGGGAACGGGGGACCCACTCTTTGGGGCGAACCGCGCCGATTGGGGCGCGGCGGGGCAACCTTCGGCTCCGAGCCCGTCAGCTAACCTCGTAGGCGTCCGGGGGATACGTTTTACGTCGCACCGGGGATCTTCCCGGTTCGACGCCGGCCGCGTGGGCCGGCCCTTCTCGATCGGCCGCAATCCGCCTCCCGCACGGCCTTTTTCCGGCCGGAAATCGATCTTGCGGGGAGGGTCCGCCGCCCGTTTCGGGCGTCCGGGGCCGGGTTGGGGAATCTGCGATGGACTGCCGCTCGAAGACCGTGATGAGCGTCGCCCTGATGGCGACGGCCGACCTGGCTGCGGCCTGTACTTGATGGGCGTGTCGGAGTGGATCGCGGCCAATCTGTTCCTGGTCTGCGGGGTCGTGGCCGAGCACTGAAGCTCCGACCGTGAGGCCGATGGGGCTGGCCCCTATCATCATGGGCCGCTTGCCCGGTATCCTGTTTCGGGACCCGAGGCGAGCCGCCGTCGTTTGCATCTTGCACGAACACCGATCACCAGGGCCATCCCGCCGGCCCGACGACCTGCATCCTAGAGGACACCGAAAGCCATGACCCCCGACGCGGCTTCGCCCGGCGAAGCGACGGCGCCCCTCCCAGCGGCGAAGCGAAAGGGCCCTTCGACGGGCCAGGTGCTGGTCGTGACCAGCGTCATGTTCACCTTCATCTCATTCTGGCGGACCGCCGCCATCGTCCTGTGCGACCTCGCCAGCACGGCCTATTACATCGGCGGGATCGTCGAGTCGAACATCGGCAAGGCGGCGCCCTGGTTCATCCTGGCCGTCATGCTGTTCAGCTATGGGGTTCGGAGCGTCTACATCGAGAACTGCTCGATGTTCGTGCGCGGAGGCGTCTACCGAGTGGTGAAGGAAGCCATCGGCGGCAAGATGGCCACGCTGGCGGTCTCCGCTTTGATGTTCGACTACTTGCTGACCGGCCCGATCAGCGGCGTGTCGGCGGGACAGTACGTGATCGGGCTCCTCGGCGAGTTGCTCGGCTGGAAATACACGCAGACGCAAATGGAACTCGGCTCGGCGGCGATCGCCATCGGCGTCGTCATCTATTTCTGGCGGGTCAACGTCCGGGGCATTCACGAATCGAGCGACAAGGCGTTGAAGATCATGGGCGCGACCACGGTCATGGGCGTGATCATGATCGCCTGGTGCCTGGTGACGCTGGCCCTCAACCCGAGCAAGGCTCATCTGCCTTCGCCCATCCCCGACCTCTCGGTCAAAAGCCGACATCCCCGATGCCCTGGGCCATCCGCTGGATCCCGTCGGATTCATCGGCCGCACGGGGCTCGGCGAATCGCTGCACGCGATGAATCCGAGTCACATGAACTGGCTGAGCATCGTCGGCGTGATCGGCATCCTCGTCGCCTTCGGCCATTCCATCTTGGCGATGAGCGGCGAGGAAACCCTGGCGCAGGTCTATCGCGAGGTGGAAAGCCCGAAGCTGAAGAACTTCAAGAAGGCGGCGTTCGTCGTCTTCGTCTATAGCCTGTTACTGACCTCGCTCATCAGCTTCTTCGCCGTGATGATCATCCCCGACGACGTGCGGGTCTCCAAGTATGCCGGCAACCTGATCGGCGGCCTTGCCATGAATATGGCCGGCCCGCTCTGGGCGCGACTATGCCTGAACATTCTGGTTGTCGTCGTCGGATTCCTGATCCTCTCGGGCGCGGTGAATACGTCGATGGTCGGCTCCAACGGCGTGCTCAATCGCGTGGCCGAGGACGGCGTCCTGCCCGACTCGTTCCTCAAGCCCCATCCCCGGTACGGCACCTCGTATCGCCTCCTGAACGTGGTCATGGCGTTGCAGGTTATCACGATACTGGCGAGCCGGGGCAAGATCCTGATCCTGGGCGAAGCCTACGCCTTCGGCGTGGTCTGGAGCTTCGTGTTCATGGCGCTGTCCATGCTCGTCTTGCGATTCAAGCAGCCGGCGCATCGCGAATACGAAGTCCCGCTGAACATTAAGTTCGGGAAGTACGATTTCCCGCTGGGCATCGCGCTAATCTTCTGCATCCTGGCGATGGCGGCGGTGACGAACTTCCTGACCAAAGAGGTCGCCACCGTCAGCGGCGTGGCCTTCACGGCGCTGCTGTTCGCCGGCTTCGTCATAACCGAGAGGGTGCGCAATCGGGGCTCGAAGACCGAGCATCACGAGCACCTGGAGCACTTCAACCAGCAGAATGCCGAGCAGCTCACGCCCGACTCGCTCGGCCTCACCAAGCCCTATCGCAAGCTCGTCGCGATCCGCTCGCCTCATAACCTGTGGATGCTCGAAAAGTGCCTGGCCGAAACCGATCCTGAGACCACCGACGTCGTGGTGATGACCGCCAACGTCCTGCCCAAGGCAAGCGCCGACATCTCGCCCAACATCAACGACCAGGACCGCGAGTTGCTCACCGCCGTGGTCAACCTCGCCGAGCATGCGGGCAAGCCGGTCAAGCCGCTGATCGTCCCGACCAACGAGCCGTTCTTCGCGCTCACCACCACGGCCAAGACGATCGGGGCGCAAGAGCTGATCATGGGCGGATCTCACAAGTTCGACGCGCACGATCAAGTCGACCAGGTGGCGCTCTACTGGCTCAGCCTCTCGGGCGACAAGCAACTTCCGCTCACCATCCGCGTGCTGGGCAAGGACCGCGACGTGAGGCTGGATATCGCCGGGGGCAGTCAGATCCCGCCGCTCGGCGCCAATCCCGAAGCGTCGAAGACCCTGGCCGACCTGCGTTCCAGTTGGCGAGGCGTCGAGCGGCTCTTGCTCGCCTACGACGGCAGTTCGCTCTCGGCCGACTTCCTCGATACGGTGCTCAGCTTCCTCGACCCGGCCATCGCCGTCACGCTGATCGACGTCGCCGAGACCGACGACGCCGTCAATGGCGACTCGGCCGCCGAGCAGGCCAGGAAGATCGTCGAGCAGGGCGCGCAGAGGGCCATCGAGCTTGGCCACACGGTCGATTTCCGCACGGCCAAGGGCGAAGCCGGCGCCGAGATCGTGAAGGCGGCCGTCGAGGGCAACTATGATGCGATCTTCATGAGCCTTCGCGGCGAGTATCGCCGTAAGGATACCGCCGCGTTCGCCGCCAATACGAAGTACGTCCTCGAAAACGCGCCTTGCCGGGTCATCCTGGGATTCGCGCCGAAATCGATCCCGCAACGTGCCGCCGCGACGACCACGGCCAGCTTGACGAGCGGCGCTTGAACCGTCCGGACGATTGGCGCCGGCTCCTCGGCGGTCGAAAACTTGCCGAACAACCCGGCAAGTCCACGCTCAGGACGTGATCAAGGACGCCCAGACCAGGAACGGGACGAGGGCGATTGCCAGGATGCCGAGAACCCGTCCCCAGCGTTCAATCCAGTCGGACTCGGGCTCCCACCCGCCGGTCACGGCCAGCCCGATCCACGAGACCGCCACGCCCACGCCGCCGGCCAGGGTCATGAAAAGGACCGTCCGGAAGCTCGCATCATAGATGTTGATGGAAGGGAGGTCGTCCGCGACGCGATCGTGGAAGATCTCGACCAGGTACTTCCAGATGGAAGGCAGGTACAACAGCAGCCAGGAAAAGAAGATGCCGGCCGTGGTCCCCGACAGCACGGCCGAGGCGACGAAGCCCGGCTGCCGGACGACCCGCCTGGTGTGGTCGCGCGGCGGGACCCACCGGAGGAGGGTAAGGGCCACCGAGAACGCGAGCAGAAACGGCGCGGCGACGTCGAACCCGAGGAGGAGATACGTGAGGACTGGCTTCAGGCCCTTCCCGGGAACGAGCTTGTAGACGCTTGCGGTCCGGGCATCATAGGCCTTCCTGAGATGCCTCCAGAACATGAAGGCTAAGGCAAACGAAGCCGTCAGCGCCATGGCGTCGACGAGTTTGAAGCCGCGCCGGATGCGGGCAGGCAGGACCATCATGGGCCTCGTTTATAGGCGTGGGACGGCGTCCGCCAATCGCGCGGGACCCCGCCAAGAAGGACGCAAAGGGGATTCTACCGCAGCGGTCCGACGTGCCCCAGGGCCTCGACCACTCGCGGGCATTCGGGCAAGGACCCCAGGAACTGCTTCCCATAGGGCTTCGACAACACGCGAGGGTCCAGGATAGCCACGATCCCATGATCGGTCTTCGATCGGATGAGTCGGCCGAAGCCTTGCTTCAGCTTGATGATGGCCTCGGGCACCTGATAATCGAGGAAGGGGTTGCCCCCGCGGCGACGGATGGCTTCCAGGCGGGCTTCCAGCAAGGGGCGATCGGGTACGCTGAACGGGAGCTTGGTGATGATCACGTTCGAGAGCGCCTCGCCCGGCACGTCCACCCCCTGCCAGAAGCTGTCGGTGCCGAAAATCACGCTGTCGATGTCCCCCTTGAAGGCCTCGACCATCTTCGATCGCGGCATGCCATCGGATTGGGCAAACAGGGCGATATTTCGCGAGGCGAGCCAGGGCGTTAACGCCCGCGCCGCGGCGTCCATCATGCGATACGACGTGAACAGGACGAACGCCTTGCCGTGGGTCTTGTCCAGATAGAAGCGAATCGCGTCGATCGCCCGCCGCTCGAATTCCTTGGGGTCTTCGGAGGGGTCGGGCAGGTCCCGGGGGATGTGGATCTTGACCTGATTTGGGTAATCGAACGGGCTGCCGAGCTGCAGGGTCTCGCACGCTGTGAGGCCCACGCGAGTCTTGGCGAACGCGAAACCCGGCGGCGACCCTACGCTCATCGTGGCGGAGGTCAAAATGCAGGTCGGCACGCGGTCAAACAGGTCACGTCGCAACGTCGGCCCCACGTCGAGCGGGGCGCGGGCCAGGGTTACCCGCCGCTTGACCGGTTCCAGCTCGATCCAGTGGACTTCGGTCTCGGATTCCCCCTGTGCGAGCCAGTGGGCCAGCCCAGTTGCCATGCCGTCGCAACGATCCGCGGCGGCGGCAAGCTCGATCTTCTCCTCGTCGGTCTCGACCGTCTCGGCACCCCGGCGGATGGTGGTCGCCAGCTTCCGCAATTCCTCGCCCAGGGTGTCTGCGATTGGTAACGGCTTCCGCAATCGGCCATTGGAAGCCCCCCTGGTCGCTTGCCAATGCGCCACCGAGTCGAAAAACTCGCGAGCGGCGGATCGGGCACGGGCGGCCTGGAAGATGGCGTCGGGCAGTTCGTGAAAGACGAGCAATCCCTTCGCTGTCCGCTCGTTGTAGAGCCGCGTCAGCACATAATCGACGCCCACCGAGGTGATCCGCAAGCCGAGATGTTCGCCCGCGACCGATTCGAGCGTATGGGCCTCGTCGAAGATCGCCACGTCATACGCGGGCAGGAACCCGCGCCTTCGGACCTTCAGCGCCAGGTCGCTCATGAAGAGGGCGTGATTCACGATCAAGATATTGGCCGACCAGACGCGACGGCGTGCCTTGAAGTAAAAGCAATCCGTATACCGGGGGCATTTTCGGCCCAGGCAGTTGCCGTTCTCGCTCTGGACGGCGTCCCAGACCGCGCCAGAAGGCCGGAAATCCAGGTCCGAACGGCTGCCGTCCTCGGTCTCGCGGGCCCAGTGCTGGATCTCGCGAAGCTGGTCGAAATCCTCGATCGCGTGCAGCATCGAATGCGCCCGCGACGCGGCCGATTCCATCCTCCTGAGGCTCACATAGTTGGAACGCCCTTTCACCAGGACCGCGGAGAATTCCTGCGGCATGACGGCGCCAAGAAGGGCAAGTCCTTCGTGAGGAGCTGCTCCTGGAGGCTGATCGTGTGGGTCGAGACCACGACCTTCTTGCCCGCATCGCTCGCGGCCAGGATCGCGGGCACGAGATAGGCGAAGCTCTTGCCCACGCCCGTGCCCGCCTCGACCATGAGATGATGCTCGTCCTTGATCGCCCGCGCGACGGCCTCGGACATCTCAAGCTGCTCTTGGCGAGGCTCATATCCCGCGAGTCGGCGAGCGACGGCGCCGTTCGGTCCGAGGGTGGGGAGGGGATCGAGGCGGGGCATGAATCCGTCCTTAAAGTAGCCTCGACGACCTGTCTCGCCGCGATCACCGCCCCGTGGCCAACCCCTCCGTCGGGCTGCTGGCCGAGGCGTACAACTTCTTCGGGATCCGCCCGGCCCCGGCCGCCAGCCATCCCGATTCGATCGCCAAACGCATGGCATGGGCCATCCGAAGCGGGTCTTTGGCCCCGGCGATCCCCGTATTCAACAAGACGCCGTCGCAGCCCAATTCCATCGCGAACGCGACGTCGCTGGCCGTCCCCACGCCCGCATCCACGATGACCGGATATGTGGGATCATCGGCCTTCAGATCTTCCAGGATGATCCGCAGATTATTGGGATTCAAGACGCCCTGCCCGCTGCCGATCGGGCTGCCCGCGGGCATCACGCTCGCGGCGCCCTCGGCCTTCAGGTGACGAGCCATCACCGGGTCGTCGCTGGTGTAACAGAGGACGCGGAACCCCTCCTTCACCAGGGCGCGGGTCGCCTCCAGGGTGGCCACCGGATCGGGCAAGAGCGTGCGGGTGTCGGCCAGGACTTCGAGCTTCACCCAGTTTGCCCCCGGATTTTCCAGGCCCAGCAAGATCTCTCGACCCATGCGGGCGGTGCGCAAGGCGTCGTCGGCCGAGAAGCACCCGGCCGTATTGGGCAGGATCGTGTATCGCCGGGGGTCGATGAAATCGAGCAGCTTGCGACCCGCCTTGTCCTGGAGCCGCTCGCGACGCACGGCGACGGTCACGACTTCGCACCCGCTCGCGTCCAGGCATTCCCTCATCAGCTCCAGCGAGGAATATTTCCCCGTGCCCACGAGCAGACGGCTCCCGAAGCAGTGGCCGCCGACCACCAGATTCGGGATTTGTGGCGAAGGTGCCCCGCCCCCGACCAGCGTGACCACCTCCAGCACGTCCCCTTCGGCCAACACATGGAGCGCGTGCCGATCGCGCGGCACGAGCTCCCCGTTGATTTCGACCGCCACGTATTCGGGCCGAAGCCCAAGCGTGGCCAGCAGCTCGGCCACGGGCAGCGGCCCGGCCAGGTCGCGATTTTCGCCGTTGAGGAGGATCGTCACGGATTCGCCCGCCGTCTATCGCCAGTATGGTTCTCAACGCCTGTCCATCGTAGAGGAGGGCGCGATCCACGGTCAAGCGGCCGTCGAGAGGGCGATCGGATGCCGCCCGGGTCGATCGGATCAGACCACCATAGATGCGTACAGGCGACCAACCAATGTCGCGAAAAAGGAACACGAGACGATGAGTAAGCCTCCAATCGGCGAATCACATTAATATATTATATAAAACAAATTTGTAAACAAGACAGCGGTCGATTTCATTCCGTGATCGAACGCGAAATCTGCGCAAGTACTTGTGAACAATCCGCTTCGAGACGCGTCCAATCGGCGCCGCGCGGGCCTTCATGGATGGGACTCGGGTTCATGGAGTACGCGAGCAATGCCGAAGGGCGGATTTTTCAAGGGGTGGGGCAAACTTGCCTCATGCAAAGAAACAACGTCACGACTGGTCAAACCGAAATAATTATGATGAGATCTGACCCCATCTGCATGTGCCGGCCATGAAGCCTTCGATCTGGCGGGAGCTCGACGATATCTCCCCTCGGGGAGACCATCGCGTTCGACGCGCCAACGTGCTGCCCCACATACGGGTCGTCGCCAGGTTGCGGCGACCGCTCGAAGACGAGCAGGATCTTCCATCTCCCCGGATTACCCCATGAAAAGCCGGTTTCGACCGTCAGTCGAATCCCTCGATGGCCGGACCCTGCCCAGTGCCGGGGTGACGGCCGTCCTTTCGAAGGGCACTCTCACGATCCAGAGGACGAGCGACACGGCGCCCCTCACGATCGAGGTCCTGACCAGGCCCGCCGCCCACAAGCAGGTCCAGGGCCAGGTCGTCGTGGTCGGAGTGGCCAAATTCTCCGCGCGGAAAGTCAACACGATCGACGTGGACCCGGGTTCGACATCGACGGGCGTGACGATCAAACAATCCTCCACCGCGCCCATCTCGGTGCATCTCCTGGAGCCGACCACGTTCAGCCCGCCTGCCGCCCCGGTCGCGTCGATCCCCACGGCGGCTCCGTCGCCAACCCCTTCGACGACCCAGGTCCTCTCGCCCGACGAGAATGGCGTGATCACGGCAATGGGCCAGCAGATCGTCGACATGACCAATGCCCAGCGTGCCCTGGTCGGGCTGCCCGCGCTCACGATCGATCCCAGGCTCGTGCTCGCGGCGCAGATTCATGCCCACGACATGGCCACGCTCGACGACATGGCGCACACGCTGGCGGGCGTCCCGCTTTCGACCCTCCAGGACCGCGCAAATTTCGTCGATTACCACTACGCATGGCTCGGCGAGAACATCGCTGAAGGCTTCGGCGATGCCACTTCGGTGATGAATGGCTGGATGAACTCGCCCGGTCACAAGGCGAACATCCTGGAGACGAACTTCACCGACATCGGCGTCGGGATTTGCGCGGATGCGAACGGGACGCTCTTCTTCGACGTCGACTTCGGCTCACGGCAATCCTGATGGATGCTCACGGCAGGCCTCGCTGATTGCGATCGATCTGGAAGTGGCAAAGCGCCACGGCACAGGCGTCGGCCACGTCGTGGGGCTCGGGCAGACGCTCCAGCCCAAGCTCGGTCTTGATCGCGTGCTGCATCTGCGACTTCGGCGCCTTGCCGCTCCCGGTCAGGCTCTTCTTGATGCGGGTGGCGGCATAACTGACGACGGGAATCCCGCGACGAGCCGCGGCCAGCACGATCACCCCGCGGGCATGCGCCATCAAGATGGCTGTGCGCGGATGGTCGACATGGCTGTGGACCTGCTCCAGGGCCAATGAGGCCGGCGAGAACGCATCGATCACCTCCAGGATCCCGCAGAAAATCGTTTCCAGGCGAACGCCCATGGCCAGGTCCGAGCTTCCGCCCCGGATCACGCCCGCTTCCAGCACGACCGCCCCCCGGCCTCCGGGCTCGACCACGGCATAGCCGGTCACGTTCAGGCCCGGATCGATCCCCAGCACCCGCCGAGAGGTGGGATTGTAGGGCATTTCCTGCGGATTCTTCTCGGCGATCATCGCCATCTTTGAGTCCATCGGGCGGCGTGCAAAGCACCACAAAAATTCCCGCCGCGGAGGCTTATCCGCGGCGTTGCTGATCCGAAACGAGGCGAAAGTGGCTAGCCCGTCTCGCCGAAATCCTCCATCGGCGTCGTGATTGGACCCTTGATTTTCGGCCCCAGGGAGGCGACCGCCTTCTCCAGCAGGGACTCGCCCACGGCATTGATCAGGATCAGTCCGAGCAGGCGGCCCTTGGCCTCGTCGTCCTGCTTCATCCTGCGAATCTGCACCACCTTCTCGCCCAGGGTCCTCTGATTCTCCTCGGGAAGGTGCTGGAGGAGAGTGAGGCAATATGCGGGCAGCAGCTCGTAAGCCCTCTCGAACGAGACACCGCCCATCACGCGACGGACCAGGGCGTCGCGCGACTCCCCGCGATGCCGGTCCACGGCCGCGTCCACCGCCGAGAGCACCGACTGGAACACCATCACGGGCCCGACTCCCACGTCCTGTCCGCCTCGCCTCAGCGTGAACACGGCGCTGCGGAAAAACGCCATGGCGCCCAGGCCGGCGAGCAACACCCTCGTGCATCTGGACGCCAACTCAACCGATGGCGGATTGGTCCTCGCGACCTCGGGCGTCCATCCGTAGATCAGGATCAGGATCAGGGCAAGGCACGAAAGCATCGCGTTCAGGCCGAGATAGATCCAGGACGGCATCATGAGCAGGACGCGGCCCGGCTCATCTCGGTAGCGGGACACCAACTCGCCGACACCCACGCTCGCCCCCAGGGCGGCGACCGCCGCGAAGTCGGGCAACCAACCCGTCGGGCTCATGCGACCGGCCGATGGGAGGATTGCCGGGCCTTCCGGCCCTCCGGCGTGATCTCGTAGAGTCTCGGTTCCGATTCGCCGCGAGTAACCAGGCCGAACCGATCCAGGCGTTCCAGCACCCTCATCAGCGTCTTGAGGCTCCGCCCCGATCGCCGCAACAACTCATCCAGCGGCTGCGGACCGGCCTCGTCCAGGAGATCAAGCACCAGGGCCGCGGGGTCTTCCACCACCGATCGCTCGACACGGTCTCGGCTTGACTCCTGCCCGCGAGCGATGACCTTGTCGACCTTCCCCTCGGGAAGTAGGCCAGGACGCCCCAGGTTGGAACGCCGAGGAGCGTCCTGGATTCGACCTCGGCCTTGCGGACGGTTTCGAGGAACGCGCCGAATTCATTGAGATTGTCGCGGTCCGACATCACACCGCCTCCACGGACGCCATGTTGAACAGGACCTGGCCGGCAAGACGAGTCGAAGGGTTTGCGAGAAGACCACGCCCAAGGCCGCGACGCACGACGAATCCCGGACCGACTGCATCTTAGCTCGGCTTCGCCTCGATCTTCCACCCGGTCCCGTCCGGCCGGTCTTCCAGGATCACGCCCAATCCCGCCAACTCCTTGCGAATTAGATCGGCAAGCGCGAAGTTTTTCTCCTTCCGAACTTGTGTACGGAGTTTCAGGAGAAGCTCGATCAACGCCGGGGTCAAGGTGTCGCTCTCCGCCACCTTGGGCGACGGCGCCTCACGGAAAAGTCCCAGGAGATTGGTCAGCTCGCGAAGGATCACGAACCCGTTGATCCACGCTTGATGCTGCGCATTGTCGTTCGTGAACGCCGGACTATCGGCGAATCGATTCAACGCCCGGACCATCTCGAACAGGATCCCGAGCGCCCCGCCCGTGTTGAAATCGTCGTCCATGGCCTCCAGGAATTGCTCGTGGAGGTCGAGGACGTCGCGATCCGTGGGCTTGCCGATGTGCGCCTGGTGCTCGGCCAGGGTCTTCGGCGCCTTGAGGTCGAAGAAGCTGGTCCTGGTCACACGCTCGAAGCGGTCGAACAGGTGGCGGAAGGCTTGCAAGCCGCGGTCGATCTCCTCCAGGCGGGACGGCCCGTAATCGATCGGTCGTCGGTAGTGGCTGGAGATCAGGAGCCCCCGCAAGGTATCGGGGTCGTGCTGGGCGAGCAGGTCGCTCATCAGCACGATGGTCTCGGGGTCCGATTTGCTGATCTTCTTGCCGCCCTTGGTCAGCAACCCGTTGTGCAGCCAGTAGGTTGCGAACGGCTTGCCGCTGTACGACTCCGACTGGACCACCTCGTTCTCGTGATGCGGGAAGACCAGGTCAAGCCCGCCGCCGTGGATGTCGAAATGCTCTCCCAGGAGCTTCATGCTCATGGCCGAGCACTCGATATGCCAGCCAGGACGGCCGGGGCCCCAGGGGCTTTCCCACGAGGGCTCGCCCGGCTTCGACCCCTTCCACAAGGCGAAATCGCCCGGGTGCCGCTTGATGGCCGTCGGCTCGATGCGGGCGCCCGCCTGGAGTTCCTCCGGTTGGCGATGGCTCAGCTTTCCGTATTCCGGGGCCTTGGTCACGTCGAAGTAGACGTCGCCAGAAGAGGGATAGGCAAACCCCTGGTCGATCAGGCCTTGCGTGATCTTGAGGATCTCGTCGATATACTCGGTGGCGCGAGGCAGGTGGTCGATCCCGCCAGGTCCTTGCTCGACCCCGAGCGCCGCGAGGCACTTCAAGTAGTCGGCCGTGACCCGCTCGGCCAGCTCCTTGACCGTCGTGCCTTCCTTCTGCGATTGGACGATCAGCTTATCGTCCACGTCGGTGATGTTGACCACCCACGTCACTTGATATCCGCAATAAGTCAGGTAGCGCTTGATCGTGTCGAAGATGACCGGGCCGACCATGTGCCCGACATGGCTGGGCGAGTACACCGTCGGGCCGCAAACGTACATCCCCACCTTCGTTCCGGCGGGATCGACCGGGCGGAACGGCTCCTTGGCCTGAGAAAGCGTGTTGTAAACCCGGAGTCGCGGAAGCGTTGCGGTCATTTGGCGGCCTCGGCCAGGGTTCGATCGCCCACAGGAGCAAGGGCATGGAGCAAGATCACGGCCTCGCACGAGATCGCCTCGCCGCGCCCGATCGGCCCTACATGCTCGCCGGTCTTGGCCTTGATGTTCACGGCGGAAATCTCGACCCCCAGGAGTCGGGCCAGGTTCTCTCGCATGATCGGCTTGTAGGCGAGAAGCTTGGGATTCTGGGCGTGAATCACCACGTCCAGATTTCCCGCCCGCCATCCGGCCTTGCCGGCCCGAGCCACGACCTCCGTCAGCAAGTCCGACCCATCCAGGCCGGCCCATTGCGGGTCGGTGTCGGGGAAAATCTCGCCGATATCCCCCAGGCCCGAGGCCCCGAGGACGGCGTCGGCCGCCGCGTGCATGACCACGTCGGCGTCGGAGTGACCCATGAGCCCCAGCGGGTGCTCGATCGCGACCCCGCCCAGGATCAAAGGACGTCCCGCGACCAATCGATGCGTGTCGTGCCCGATTCCCACCCGCACTTTCGACTCTTCCTTCCGCAAGACGTCCGCCAGCGCTCTCCTCAGACAAACGGATCGTACTCGGTTCCTCACGCGATTGCCAAGATGACATGGGGACGTCCGAAGCTCCCATCGCGTGAAACCGCCGATTCTCCCGGTCGGCCGGACAGGGTCGGCCATCGGGTCGCGACGATCTCGCGGAGAAAGTGTTACCCACGCATGGACGGCATCTTTGCCGCCCCCGGCCACTCCCGTCGCGGTGCGCGCATCGGCCGTCGCGGGGGGTGGGATGATCCGGGGGGTTGCCGTTCGGGTGGATTTTCGCACGATTTCCTCGCGACGCATCGCGATGATAAGCCTTTGTTCTAGCCTCACAACCACACCATCGTTACCGGGGTTCCGACTTATTACCCATTCAAGGGACGGCGGAGAAATCGGTGGATGCGAGGTCGCGATCGTGTGCCCCGCGAGGGGGCGAATTCGGGCCGAAGATCTGGCCGACCCATTCGTCTTCGCATGGATTTTCATGATTTACAACTCGTTGTCGGCGAAGGGATTGGGTCAATGATCGACGATTTTAATCTTGTCAATGAGTTAATACGCTACAGAGTGCGACACTCGCGAGATGCCGAGGATTCGTGCTCGAAGTCGGGCTTTTCGGGTGTCTTGTCCAGGGGCGCAGTCAGGGTGAGACGGTTTTTCGCCCCTTTTTGACCTGTTTTCGGGGCGAAGTGTTGCGCTCAAATCCCCCAAGTCGTGACCGGGCCAAGGGATGCGGCTTTTCGGAAACCTGGACGAAATCTGGACGTCCGGGCCGTCGGCGAGGGGGTTTTCAGCCCCTTTGTCGCGCCCTTGCGGCGCCCCAAATCGTTGAGGGATATGGGGATGGCGCGTTTCGCGCCCGCCATCACTTTCGCCCTCGCCGGGGGAGCCTGGCCATCGGATCGGCGCTGGGGCCGAGGGGCTCGTCAAGCGGGCTTCGAGCCCGACCGCGTTTTCCCAAGGAATCCGTGGTCACACATGCTCCCATGGGCCACCCTCGTCCGATTTCCCCTTTTTCCTGAGAAATTGTCGATTTTGGGAAGGAACCATTGACCTACTGACCAGATGTCGAGTAACATCCCCGGCGTCGCAAGAATCCTGGAAATTCCTAAAGTCAATCCATGACGCGAGAAGCCCGGATTTTGCGATCGTTGGTGGGAGGCATGGCATGGATCGTGCTTTTCCCCATTCCCGTCCGAGACGAACGACGCAATGCAAACGGTTGCGGGCGGGTCGGGGACGGATGGAAACGGGTCTACACTACACAAGGAGGAAACCATGTTGGTCCTGAGCCGCAAGCTGAACGAGAAGATCATGATCAACGGCAACATCGTGATCACCGTGGTCAAGATCGACCGCAACCAGGTCCGGATCGGGATCGAAGCCCCCGGTGAAGTGCCCGTCTATCGCGAGGAGATCCTCCCCGCCCACGCCTTCCGAGACGCCGAAGCCGCCATGCTGATCGAGGCCTGAAGCGATCGGCAATTCGCCCGATCGCAAGGCTCGCCGCTCGACTTCCCGGGGAAAGCCTCGTACAGTTGATCCTTCGTGGCCTATCGACTAGACCCTCGAGGAGACCCGGACGATGAGCGCAACCGATCACGATGGGATGAATCGCCGCGATTTTCTCCACACCGGCGCCGTCGCAGGCGTTTCGGCGGTGGCACTCTCGAATGTCGGCATGGCAGCCGACGATCCGGCGTCGAAGGCGACGCTTCCCACCCGCAAGCTCGGCAAGACCGGCGCGGAAGTGACGATCCTCAACCAGGGGACCTGGAGGGCGTCGGGCCTCGACCGCATCCTGCGGACGGCCTACGCCGGCGGCATCCGCTACTTCGACACCGCGCAATCGTACGGCACCGAACCGGCCATCAAGAAGTGGTTCGAGCAGATGCCCGAGGTCCGCAAGACCATCTTCCTCGTGACCAAGAACGGCCTCGCACCCAAGAACGGCGTGAGCGATCCCAAGCAGCTCCTGAAGCTCGTCGACGACCGCCTCAAGGCGCTCGGCGTCGACCAGCTCGACCTCTTCTTCTGGCACCATCTGGGCGACAGCCGCGAAGACGTGAACCTGCCCAAGAGCAAGGAATTCGGCGAGGTCGTCGAGGCGCTCAAGAAGTCGGGCAAGACCAAGTTCGTCGGCTTCTCGACGCATTGCGACAATCGCAGCGAGTACATCCAGGCGGCGGCCGAGGGCGGATTCATCGACGCGATCATGGTCAAATTCGACCCGTTCACCGACAAGGAAGGCCCCCTGAACAAGGCCCTGGATGCGGCATACAAGGCGGGCATCGGCCTGATCTCGATGAAGCAGGTCGCCGGCAATTTCGCCGACAACAAGGCGCAGGGCAAGGTGCTCGACCAGGTGGTCGAGAAATACGCGCCGATGCTCAAGGAGAGGGGGCTGACCCCCTATCAAGGTCTCCTCCAGGCGATCTGGACCGACGAGCGATTCTCGACCAGTTGCGTCTCCATGAGGAACACCGACCAGATCCGCGAGAACATCGAGGCCGCCCGGAAGTTCAAGCCCCTCAGCACGGCGGAGATCGATCAACTCCACCGCGCCGTGGTCGCTTCGGGCCCCACCATGTGTGCGGGATGCGAGGGCCAGTGTGCCGTGGCCGCAGGGACCAAGGCCCGGCTCGGCGACCTCACCCGTGCCCTCACGTATCACGATCACCACGGCTACAGGGGCGAAGCCCGCAGCCTGTACAACGGGCTGACCGAGGCCGAACGCAATTGGTCGGGTGCCGACCTCGCCGCGGCGCAGGCCGCTTGCCCGAAGAGCCTGGACTTCTCCACGCTCCTGCCGCGACTGGAAGAGCGGATGGCCTGAGCCGTCCGTCGGGTAGCGTTCGTCGCGGACGAATCCGCATGTTCCCCCCGGCGATCTCCTCGAAGGAGGTCGCCGGGGGGATTGGCTTTGGCGGGTTGCGATCCGGCTCCACAACGCCTTGACCGCGCCCGATGTCGCGAAAATCCATCGAATTTTTCCTTGAGTCTTGAATATCCCTCCGGCATAGTAGGCTCGGCGCGAAGAGTGCCGGCTCTCCCGCAGGCTCAGGCCCTCGGCAACCTCCGCGGCGCAATCTGGACGATGCAGACGCGCACCGACGATCCGTAACGGAACGGACGCGGAAGGGTTCCGAAACAGGGCAAGTCGCTCATGGCCAAGAACATCTACGTGGGAAACCTCCCGTATGAGACCACCGGCGATGACCTGGTGGAGCTGTTCCAGGCATACGGGGCCGTGACCAGCGGGCAGGTGATCATCGACAAATTCAGCGGCCGGAGCCGAGGATTCGGCTTCGTCGAGATGGCCGACGACCACGAGTCGCAAGCCGCCATCGACGCCCTCAACGGCACGCCCTTCGGCGGACGGCCCCTCACCGTCAACGAGGCCCGTCCCCGCGAAGAGCGAGGCGGAGGCGGCGGCGGGCGCGGCGGCTACGGCGGAAGCGGCTACGGAGATGGGGGTTACGGCGGAGGCGGGCCGAGAGGGGGCGGCGGGTACGGCGCGAGCGGCGGGTACGGCGGGGGATACGGTTGACCCGCCGCTTCGGGCCAGAAAATGGTGTCAGGCACGAATGCCATGAAGTTAAGGCCCAAGCCCTGCCTTCCGGAGCGTTTGTAGCGACTTGAGCACGGGAGGGACTTCGGACATCCTGGTGGTAAGTCACAGCCAACCAGGCCCCGAAGGGACCCTCCCGTGCCGCCACGTATCGTCACCATCTTGGGCCGACTCCGGCAAGACCTCGGG
>CAVZRT010000033.1:0-45893 GCA_963777705.1 uncultured Planctomycetota bacterium | reverse complement strand
CTGGCCTGGTTCCGGTACCGTATTGCTGTTCAACGAGGGGGGACCGGCCTATGGATACCGCCTGGACGTGGGTGCGCCCGCCCCGATTTCGCGATCAGCATGCTATTCAGCGACCAGAACGCGAATCGTCGCAACGGCTTGGTCGTCGCGTCGGGAAGGCAGACGCGGCCCAACCTGCCGGGCGTGACCGGGAGCTTGAATCTGCGGCCCGGGCACGTCGGTCCCGATCAATTTCCTCGTCACGTCCGAAGGCCGACGGGCCCGATCGAGGTCCGGGCCGAGAACCTGCCGCCGGGCGTGACGAGCACCACGCAGACGATCCGCGTGGCCGCCTCCAGCAATCAGAGGCTCAATCGCGCCTCCGCACCGTCGGGCGGGAACATCGTCTTGAAGGTGGACGCAGACGCTCAGCCGGCACTGGGCGAGTTGCGGATCGTCGCGACCGCCAAGCCCGTGAGCGGCCCGCCGATCGTCCGGACCGCCTCGGCGGCGATCGCGATCGACACCCCGCTCGCCGGCAACCCGGGGGTCGGCCGATCATGCGGACGCTCACAAGCTTGCCGATCCAGATCCTTGACGGCGCTGCGCGACCACCGCGCCGGTGCCGGTCAGGCCGAGCGTGGTCGCGACGCTGGAGCCGGTGAACGCAACCATCCGTTCGATCACCGTGCCGGGCGTGCTGCTCCAGGGAGACCGGATCGACCTGATCCTGGAGACGGACCCGCCGGGCATCGTCTCGCGAGGCGGCAAGCTGGAAATCACGGCGAAGGGTTTGAGCACGCAAACCGCGGGCACGATGGTGGATTCGGCCGACGCCGGGGCGGGCTCATCCGCTTCGATAGTGAGGCTGATCGCGGCCGTGGACGCGGCCCCCGGAGTTTACGCAGTCGCGATCAAGCTCGTCCCGCCGGGAGGCGCGCGACCTCCCGCGGTGGAAAACGCCAGCGTGATCGTGAGGGCGCTCCGCTCGGTCCGGCCTCGCGACGATCGCATCGAACTCGCCAAGGGCAAGGCGGCTCGCATAGCGGTGGGGATCGTGCGGGAGCCGGGTTTCAACGGCCCCGTGGAAATCAAGCTGGATTTGCCCGAGGGCGTCAGCGCGATGGGCCGCACGACCATCGCCGCCAACAACTCGGCGGCTGAGTTCCCGCTGATGGTCGCGGACGATTTCGCGACCGCGGCCGAAGTGAAAATCACGGCGGTGGCCCGCATGCCTCGCGGGCCGGTTCGCGTGGAATCGGCAATCCGGCCGAAGCTCGTCCCTTCGATCTCCGAAAAAAAAGATTGACGCGTGATCGAATAGAACCCGTCCCGCGTGCGTCGATGCTCAAAGCACGAGTTGCGTTCGATTTCGGGCGAAAGCCCTCCTGAAGGGGGTCCAAGCAATGTTCAAACGACACCTCGGCCGGTCCCTGAAGTTGGGTATTGTCGCCTTCGCAACGCTCATTCTCGGGCAGTCGTCGTCGGCCATCGCCGGAGATACCAAGGTCGCCCCGGAAACCCGCACGGTGGCGATTCTGGAGGCGGAGAAGGCGGGCGACATCGCCGTCAGCGTCCGCGGCCAGGGGGAAGATCGGGTGAAATTCTCGATCACCAACCGCTCGTCCCGCCGGCTGAACGTGGTGATCCCGCCCGGCCTGGTCGCGTCCAGCACGCCCGGCCAGACGATGCAGAGCATGGGCCTGGGCAGCGTGACCAGCAACCCCGGCCGCTTCGGCGCCTGACCATTCCAGCGCGACCCGTCCCGCCGAAACGGAGGGCATGGCCATCTCCGCGGGCCAGACGCTCGACTTCCTCATGCCGTCGGTCTGCCTGAATTATGGGCTCCCCACGCCGACGCCCAAGGATAAGTTCCGCCTCGTCGCGGTGGAGGATTATTCGGCGGACCCCCGCGTCCGCAAGGCACTCAAGAGCCTGTCCACGCTGGGCACGAGCCAAATGGTCGCGCAGGCCGTCATGTGGCATGTTTGCAACGGGTTGGGGCTGGATCAACTCGCGGCCCAAAAGGTCCGGCCCATGAATCCCCAGGAACTTGCCCAGGCCGCCCGGTTCGTCGAGGCGCTCGACGCTTCCGACTCGTCGGAGATCCTCGACGTCGCCTCGCTCCAGCAAGGGCGGCTGATCGTCCGCGTGGTGGGGGATGGCGCTTTGGCCAAGGAAGCGAAGCGACTCTCCGCGGGTCTGGAAACGACGCGCATCCTCGGCCTGCCCGCCCAGGTCGCCGATGAGCTGGCCCTGGAAAACGCACGACCCGGCACGATGATGCTGAACGTGGTCTTGTCCGCGGGCAAGGGGAAGCAGACGACCGCTCGCGTGGCGGTACGCCATGCGTCCGCGTTCGGCGAATGGGTCACGCTCGGCCAGGCCGAGATCCGCGACGCCGCCGCGGTTTCCGAGATCAAGGGCGAGGCGTTCGCGGACGCCGTGAGTCGATCCGTATCACGAGCCTTCGTCACGGTCGTCCCAGGGCGCAGCTCCCCGGGCCTCACGGCCATGAAGATCACCAACCGCCTGCCCATGACCCTGGCCAACGTGACGCTGAAGGCGGGCAAAGGCGAGGGGGATCTCGTGAACCTCGATGCAATCGGGATCGGCCCCATGCGAACGGCCTCGTTCTCGATCCCTGCCGCTTCTGCAACGGTCGAAGTCGTGGACCTGAACGGACTTTGAACGAGGCGGAACTGGAAAATCAGAAAAACGGTGTCAAATCAGAAAAACGGTGTCAGGAACCGTTTCCTGGAATACAGGAAACGGTTCCTGACACCGTTTTTCTGATTCTGAGTTTTTCCATCCTCACTTCGCGATCAGGACGATCGTCGTGCGGGGTCCGACCTCGTACTTGTCGGTGGTGATGAATACGGATTCCTCGTCGGTGAGGATGTCCTCGCCGGGCCCGTAGGAGGTGTCGACCACGCGGAACCAGCGCTTGTTTTCCAGGGCGGGCAGCTCGACCACGAGCGGCTCCCAGTAGGTGTTCGTGCCCACGTAGATCGGCACGTCGCTGCGGGCCTCGGTCTGGAATGCTTCGAGCACCCAGGCGAGGAACCGCGAGCCGCCCCGAAGTCGGCCTCGTTCGGCTTCACGCCGTGCCAGGTGATGTTCCGCAAGGGCGTGGCGTCGTTCTTCTCGTCGGCCGTCATGTATCGCCAGTCGCGCTGGATCGAATGGCGGCTGGCGGAAGGCGATGATCATCTTGGTGAACCGGAAGATGTCGGCGTGCCGCTTCGTGGTTCTCCCAGTTGATCCAGTTGAGCTGGTTGTCCTGGAAGACCGTGTTGTTGTCCCCCTCGGCCGTGCGGCGCATCTCGTCGCCGTACAGGAGCATGGGCGTCCCCTGCGAGAGGAACAGGATGGTCAGGAAGTTCTTGATCTGCCGGTTCCGCAGGTCCTCGATCTCGGTGCGTTGCTCGTCGGTCAGGTCGGGCGCGTGGAGCTTGTCGGTGAAGCCCTTCGTGGCCGCAATTCCAGCTCTCGTTGTCGTTGGCGCCGTCGCGGTCTTCCTCGCCGTTGCGCTCGTTGTGCTTCTCGTTGTAGGAGACCAGGTCGTTCAGCGTGAACCCGTCGTGGCAGGCGACGAAATTGATCGAGTGGATAGGGCGAGCGCTCCGAGTCGTCGTCTCGGACGAACAGGTCGTAAGAGCCGGCGACCCGCGTGGCCAGGTCGCCCGCCACGGGGTCGCCCTTGATCCACTTGCGGACCGTGTCGCGATACTTGCCGTTCCACTCGGCCCAGCGGCTGTCCGAGAACCAGCCGAGCTTGTACTGGCGGATCGACCACGGCTCGGCGATCAGCTTGATGCGCGCCAAAACCGGGTCCGATCTCGATCTCCTCGATGATCGGCGTCTTGGCCTGGTCCTGCCCGTTCACGTCCACGGCAAAGACGGCGGCGAGGTCGAAGCGGAAGCCGTCGACGTGCATCTCCTCGACCCAGTATCGCAGGCAATCCAGGATGAATCGGCGGACCACCGGATGGTTGCAATTGAGCGTGTTGCCGCACCCGGTCCAGTCGTTGTAGAACTGCGGCTGGCCGGGCGCGAGCAGGTAATAGACGTTGTTGTCCAGCCCGCGGAAGCTGATCGTGGGGCCGAAGTGGTTGCCCTCCCGCGAGTGGTTGAACACCACGTCCAGGATGACCTCGATGCCCGCCCTGTGCAGCTCGCGGACCATGAACTTGAACTCGTCGATCTGCGAGCCCAGCTTGCCGTAATAGCTGTAATGCGACTCGGGGGCGAAGAACGCGACCGTGTTGTAGCCCCAGGCGTTGGAAAGCCGCTCGCCCGTGTACGGGTCGCGAAATGGGCCGTCAAACTGGTCGAATTCGAAGACGGGCAAAAGCTCGACGGCCGTGATGCCCAGGTCCTTCAAGTACGGGATCTTCTCGATGAAACCACGGTAGGTCCCGCCGAAGTCGCTCTCGCTGGAGTGGTGCCGCGTGAAGCCCCGGACATTCACCTCATAGATGATGGATTCCTCGATGGGGATCTCGGGGTGACGGTCCCCTTGCCAGTCGAAATCGCTCTTGTACGCGATGCACCGCGCGGCGCCGCCGGTATTCTGGACCTTGCTCGGCCGCAGGTGGCGATCGGGGTCGTCTTCCTTCGCGTTCTCATAGCCCAGGGCGTCGCCCGCGAGCCAGTCGAAATCGCCCGAGATCGCGGGGGCATAAGGGTCGAGCAGCGTCTTGTTCGGGTTGAATCGCGTGCCGTCCTTGCACGGGTCGTAGGGGCCGTCGGCACGATAGTTGTAGAGTGAGCGATTGGGCAACCCTTCGACGAAAATGTGCCAGATGTCGCCCGTCTTGTTCACCTTCGGGTCGAGCGGGATCACCTGCGAGGGCTGGCGGTCGGTGATGTTGTCGAACAAGAGCAGCTCGATGCCGCGTCGCGCCCGACGAATGGATGGCGAAGTTGATCCCATCAGGCAAGACCCTCGGCCCAAGCTTTTCCGCGTCGCCGGGCAAGATGTTGGTGATCGTCGGCATCGATGTCGATCGGCGCGAACCGCTCCTGGTTTGAAATTTTCGAAGTGAAAGCGGGAGGGAAACCGCGCCTACCCTGAGCATTTTGCGAGCCGAGGCGGGAACTTCCCATCGAGGTCAATTCTCCCACATTCTTACTGCATCGCGCGGCCGTCCGTAAAAAATTTCCCCCGGACGGATAGCGCCGGGAGATCCCTTTTCCGCCGACTCTAGCTTGTTGCTTCCGGTCGAGAGCGTTGCTACTGTAGGGACGTGACGGCGAGAACCAGCCCATTTCCCGGACGAAACGGACGCGAGCACGGTTTGAAAGCCTTCCCACAATTGGCTGTTCTCAATAAAGAGAATCGGCCGGGCACAGTCTTCTCTCGGCTGGGAAAGTAGGGCCTGGCATTGCAAGCTAATTCGGCCGAAACCGCTTTGACAGAACGGTTTTCGGTTCTTTCGAATGGAACGGCACTGGCTTTGCTTTCTCAACTGATTCCTTTCTCGCTCACTACGACCTGATGACCGGACATCGTCCCGATCTGGGCGACCATACGACACGACGAGCGATTCGTCTGGGGTCCATCCATGGCTGAACGACCGAGCGTCAAGGATATTCTCGCGAAGGCCCGCGCCGCCGGCCCTCCGACGCCAACGACCGAGGCCGCACCCACCCCCGCCGAGCCCGAGGCGGTGGAAGAGGCCGGGGCCATCGAGGAAGTCTCGGCCGCTCCTCCCGCGACTGCGGCGGCCCCGCTCGGCCGCCCCATGACGTTGAAGGAAAAGCTCGCCGCCGCAAGGGCCGGTGCCACCCCGCCTGCCGCAGCCGCTCCAGTCGCGGCGCCGAAACCCAAGGCCGCGCCGGTCCCTCAGGAAGCTGCTGAAGCGCCGGCCGCCGAGGCGCCGAGCGTCCCGGCCCCGGCAGCTCCGCTCGGCCGTCCAATGACGCTGAAGGAGAAGCTGGCCGCCGCCAAGGGCGGTGGGGCGACGGCACCCGCCGCCACGCCTGCCGCGGGCAAGCCTGCCGCCGCCAAACCTGCCGCTGCGGCCGCCAAGCCCGTCGCCGCCGCTCGTGCGTTGCCGCCCCTAGAAACGGCCACCGACCCCCGCGACATTGCAGAACACCTGCGACGAGCCGGCGCCGACAAGGACAAATCCGCGAAGGCCGACGTTGCCGCCAGGGCCGCGACGGCCGCCGGCGCCACGCCCGCCTCGGCCAAGGCCGCGACCGTCAAGAAGCTGGAATCCAAGGTCGTCCCGCCCAAGCCGAGCAAGGGCACCGCCACCGCCACCGAGACGGCGGGCACGCCCCTGGCCCCGATCTCGCGACGCCCGTTCCTGGGCGGGATGGGATGGCTGATCGCCGGATGGGGAGCGTTCACCTTTGGCATCGGCACGCTCTCGGCCGCTTGCGGACGGTTCCTGTTCCCGAACGTTTTGGCCGAGCCGCCCAGCACCATCAAGGTCGGCCTCCCGTCCAACTTCGAGCCGGGCCAGGTCAACGAGCGATGGAAGGCCGAGTGGGGGTTCTGGATCGTGCGATCCGCCGCTTATGATGGCGAGGACAAGATTTACGCCATCCAGTCCGTTTGCACGCACCTCGGTTGTCCCCCCAACTGGCTCGCGGGCGAGCAGAAGTTCAAGTGCCCGTGCCACGGCTCGGGGTTCTACATCTCGGGCGTGAACTTCGAAGGCCCGGCCCCTCGGCCCCTGGAACGCTTCAAGGTCGCCGTCAACGACGCGGGCGAGATCGTCGTCGACAAGAGCCAGAAGTTCCAGGAAGAGCTGAAGCAGTGGACCGACCCGGACAGCTTCGTCATCGCCTGAGCCTGAGCTTGAGCCGCCCACTCCGGTAATTCCAAGGGATCATTCATGGCCATCGTCGAGAAGATTACCGAGAGCCAGGTCTGGAAGAGCGTGTTCCGCCACCCCATGCCGAAAGATCGGCGCAACCGGGTGGTGGTCATGCTCACCAACTTCTTCCTGCACCTGCACCCGGTAAGCGTCCGCAAGCAGGGGATCGCGCTCTCCTACACCTGGTGCATGGGCGGGACCACGTTCTTCCTGTTCATCGTCGAGGTGGTCACGGGCGTCCTGCTCATGTTCTATTACCGCCCCACGCTCGAACACGCCTACAACGACATCTTGGCGCTGCGCGACGTGACCACGCTGGGCATCCTCCGCGAGTTGCATCGCTGGGGGGCGCACGCCATGGTCATCGCGGTTTGGCTACACATGTATCGCGTGTTCTTGACGGGCTCGTACAAGCCGCCCCGCGAATTTAACTGGGTGATCGGCGTGATCCTGCTCGTGCTCACGCTCCTGCTGTCGTTCACCGGCTACCTCCTGCCGTGGGATCAGCTCGCGATCTGGGCCATCACGGTCGGCTCGAACATGGCGAGGGCGACTCCGCTGATGGGCGTGGAAGGGCCGGGCGCGTCGATGCTAAAGCTGAACGGGGTCAGTCTCATCACGTCGGGATCGGACGCGAAATTCGCCCTGCTGGGCGGGCGATCGGTGGGCGAGATGACGCTCAACCGATTCTACGTACTGCACTGCGTGGCGATCCCGCTTGCCGTCTCGCTGCTGATCATGATCCACTTCTGGCGGGTGCGGAAGGACGGCGGGATCAGCGGTCCCATGTGATGCGGGGCCTCTTGCGATCGCGAGACTCTTCGACTTCTTTCGCCCTCGACGCTGATGACTGCTAGCTGATAGCTCCCCCGGGACACGCCATGCACAACAGCGACCTGAACTCGGCCGTTACGTTCGGCCTCGGCTGGTACTACCTGTTCGCCGCCATGATGAACGCGCTGGCGGCGGCCTACATCGCCTATATGCAGCTCGTCTCCGAAGGCGCGTCGACCGCCGGGCTCGCGCCCAGGACGCGGAAGCTGCCCGACTGGCTAGTGATCGCCTTCAGCACGCTCTACGGGCTGGCCATGCTCACGCTCCTCGGGCGATCGTTCATCGGCCCGGAAGCGATGAAGATCACCTATGGCCTGTGCGCCCTCGCCAACGTGATGGTGGCCATTGCCGCCGGGGCCGACGCGGCTCATCACGCCGAGGAGCACGACGCCGGCCACGGCCGCGGCGCCGAGTTCGGCGGACCCTCGCTCGACGACCACATCCCGGCCGTCGGGCTGGGCAAGGCGATGGACCGCACGCTCTGGACGCTGATCTGGGCCGTGTGCGCGGTCGTCTTCCAGGCGATGGGGATCGTGTACGTGTTCGACCAGCACGTCCTGTTCCCGTCCTTCTTCCGCGACTACATCGACTACGTGAGCGGGCCGACCACGTTCTTCATCGGGGCCACGGCCGCGTTCGCCGCCATGATCTACTGGCGGAAGCTGTTCGCCAACGGGATCTTCGCCTGGGGCCTGACCAACGCCCTGCTCCTGTTCTTCGGCCTGAGCGTGACCGACCGCGACTTCCGAGGGATCGTGACCACGCCCGACAACGTGCCGATCGTCGGCATGATCGTGCTCGTGGGCTTCTTCACCTGGCTCGGCCTCAGGCGCGCCGTCATCAACGACTCGCGGATGGCCCTGGGCCTGCCCAACCTCGAAGAATTGCAGCCCGAGAAGACGCTGACGTGGCCCGACCTGGTCTATACCGAGCTGATCGCCATGGTCGTGCAGACGATCGTGCTGATCATCTGGTCGATCGCCCTGCAAGCCCCCCTGGAACAGCCGGCAAGCTCGACCTCGGCCCCGAATCCGTCCAAGGCCCCGTGGTACTTCCTCGGCCTCCAGGAGATGCTGGTCTACTTCGACCCCTGGATGGCGGGCGTGGTTTTGCCCACAATGATCATCGTCGGGCTGATGGCGTTGCCCTATATCGACACGAACAAGCAGGGCAATGGATACTATACGATTGAGCAGAGGAAATTCGCCTACGTGACGTTCCAGTATGGCTGGCTCGTGCTCTGGGTCGTGCTGATCCTCCTGGGCACGTTCCTGCGAGGCCCGAACTGGAACTTCTTCGGGCCTTACGAGTTTTGGGATACCCACAAGGTCATCCCGCTCAATAACGTGAACCTTTCGGACATCGTGTGGGTGCAAACCCTGGGGACCAGCCGGCCCGACTTCATCCTGCTCCGCGAGGCGCCCGGGATCATGGTCGTGCTGCTCTACTTCGTGGCCGCGCCGCTGATCCTGTGGAAGATGTTCTTCAAGAAATACGTCGAGCAGGCCGGCCTGATCCGGTTCGCCACCCTGGCGGTCCTGATCCTGTTCATGGCCAGCCTGCCGATCAAGATGGTCCTGCGGTGGACCATCAACCTCAAATATCTCGTGGCAATCCCCGAGTACTTCTTCAACATCTAAGGGGAGGAGCGTAGGCCCCGCGACGAGAGACGGCCCGCCCCACGTCGCCCGCGCCCGGCCGATCGCGAACCGCATATGCCCTCAACCGAAGAGACGTTCCGCAAGCAGTCGACCCTGCATATCGTGTTCGCCGTGTCGTCGATCGCGATGGCCGTGGTCACGGTCTGGATGCTCCTGGCCGACCACCTGCGCCCCTGGAAGCAAGTCCAGCGCGAGTTCCATCAGGTCGAGACGGCCAAGCTCAAGGCCAACGAGGACCAGAAGCTCCAGGAGCAGGCGGCCAAGAGCCAGGCGGCGATCAAGGGCATCGACGACGAGATCGCCAAGCTCCAGAAGCTCTCGTCGGACAACGCGCTCAAGATCCGCAACATCGAGGCCACGCTCAAGAAGCTCAAGGGCACGTTCGAGGACCTCGACACCCGCAAGAGGTTCCTCAAGGCCGACCTCGACAGCCAGCGCAGCTTCTATGACGGGATGATCGATCGCGACGAGCGTGCCCGCGCCAGGGATTATCTCGCTACCTCGATCGCCCCGAGCGAGCAGCGTTATCAGCAGCTCGTCCGCGAGTACGAGGCCGCCGTGGTGGCCGTCAATCGCGAGACCCTGAACAAGAATTTGCTCGCCGCCGAGGCCGTCGAGATCGCCGACACACCCCCGCCCGGCACCCCGGCCGACGTCGCCGGCTTCAAGAAGGGCGACGTGATGACCGTCGCCGCCTTCGAGACCCTGCGCAAGGAGGCCGAGGACACGCTCATCAACGCCGACGGGAAGGGCGTGACCAAATCCATCCCGGTGAATGTCCGAAGGAAACAGCGCAGCTCGCTCGGTGCGACCGATTCGACCGTCACGCTCAACGTGCCGGTGAAGCCGGCCACCGCGAAGGACGACCGGGGCAAGCTGGAAAGCGGCTTCGAGACCCTCGGCCTTTCCTCCCTGCCGATCACGCCCGAAGTCCTGACCAAGCGGCGAGAGGACCTCACGCGCGACGCCGACCGCGTCGAGCGCGCCCTCAAGCAGAAAGAGGCGCAATACGGCGAGGGATCGGGATTCGGCGGGCTCGTCAATCGCGGCCTGGCCACGCTCCGAGGGCTCCCGCTGATCGATGTTGCGGCCCCGCCGACAAAGATCCAGCAGATCAGCCTCCCTGACCTCTTGATCAACTACAACTTCAAGGAAGTCCCCCGCTACGACCGCTGCACCACCTGCCACCTGGGGATCGATCGGCCCGGCTACGACAAGGATGCCAAGGGCCACGACATGGCCGCCGTGTTCAAGTCGCACCCGTTCCTGGCCGACGGCGCCACGGCGATCAGCCCCCAAGGCCAGGTCGTCCCGGCGGGCCTCTACCTCGACTCGAACGGGCCGCACCCGATCAACAAATTCGGCTGCACGATCTGCCACGGGGGCCAGGGCTCGGGCACGTCGTTCACCTACGCCTCGCACGAGCCGAACGACCTCGAAGAGAAGGAGGCGCTGGGAGAAGCAGCACGATTGGACCGAGATGCACCACTGGGATGAGCCCATGCTCCCCGAGCGGTTCGTCGAAAGCTCGTGCGTGAAGTGCCACCACCAGATCACCGACGTCCCGCAGGCCAAGAAGCTCCAGGCCGGGTTCCAGAGGATCACCAAGTACGGCTGCACCGGCTGCCACACCATCGGCGGCGAGGGCTCGTTCGGCCCCGACCTGACCGACAATCGCCAGGTCGGCCCGAATCTGAAGCACGTCGGGTCGAAGGTGACCAAGGAATGGCTGGTCAAGTGGATCAAGAATCCGCATGCGTTCCGCCCCGACACCCGCATGCCCCGCTTCTACGAGGTCAGCAACAACTCGGCGCCCGAGGACCAGCCGAAGGTCAACGCCGAGGTGCAGTCGATGGCGCATTACCTGCTCTCGCAAAGCACCCCGCCCAAGGATTTCATCGACCCGCCCGCCGCGGGAGACGTCGCCAAGGGTCAGGAGCTGTTCTTCCAGAAGGGCTGCATGGCGTGCCACGCCCACAAGGATTTCGCACCCGGCACCTTCCCCAAGGACGTGCAGAAATACGCGGCGGCCGACTTCGGCCCCAACCTCTCGAACATCGCCGCAAAGTTCGACGAGAAGAACGGCTTCCGATGGCTCACCAACTGGCTGAAGGACCCGGGCGCGTACCATCCCAAGTCGCTCATGCCCAACTTGCAGCTCTCCTGGGAGGAGTCGGCCCACATTGCCAGATGGCTGCTCTCGGTCAAGGCCGAGCCGCCCAAGCACTGGAATGACCCCGATTTCCAGGTCCCGCCGGTCGATTCGAAGGAAGTGACCGAGGGGTTGAACGAGCTGGCCAAGCTCTACCTGAGCAAGTCCAAGACGTACAGGAAGCGTACGGTCCTGCTCAGCGAGGTGGACAGCACGGTCGCGGGCATGTCCACCGACGACAAGCTCATGTACGTGGGCGAGAAGACCATCAGCCGCCTCGGCTGCTTCGGATGCCACAACATCAGCGGGTACGAGAACGCCAAGCCGATCGGCACCCCGCTCAACGGGTGGGGCATCAAGAGCCCGTCCAAGCTCGATTACGGCCACGTGGCCGAATACCTGACCGACCATTTCCGCCTGCTCGATCCCAAGGAAGCCAAGCAGGAAGGGATGAGCGCAGCTGGCGAAGGCACTCCCGAAACGCCGCTTGTGGGCGGCAAGGAAGTCGCGTCCAGTCACGGCGGCGAGGACCACAAGGTCCGCGATTACGACGGCGTCGACCAGTATTACTTCGACAAGATCGAGGAGCACACGCGATCGGGCTTCCTGCATCAGAAGCTGCACCGCCCGCGCTCTACGACTATGGCAAGCAGAAGGCCGACCTGAAGACCTGGGACGATCGCCTGCGGATGCCGCAGTTCGCGTGGGCCGACGATAATTCGGCGATCGAAGAGGTGATGACGCTGGTCCTGGGCCTCACCGGCGAGCGCATCCCGGCCAAGTACCTCCCGCATTACTCGCCCCCGAAAGAGGCCGTGGCGAAGGGCGAGAAGCTGCTCGAACGCTACAACTGCCGCGGCTGCCACGTCCTGGAGATGCCCAAGTTCACCCTCGCGGCCGGCACCGACACGATGATCGCCCTGCCCGATTTCGAGGCCAATGTCGAGGCGGCTTACAACAATCGGGCGAAGGATTACCTCTTCCTCTATGGAAAGGAAAACCCCGCGTTCGCCCCCGTGGGCGGGTTGACGTTCGACCCTGCCATCAAGGGCGTTTGGGTCGAGAAGAAGACCAAGGATGCCCCGCCCGACCCCAAGACCACGCTGATCATCGGATTGGAGGGCGAGGGGAATCCGGTCACGATCGAGGGGATGCCCACGGCCGTGATGGAGGACGAGGGCCCCGGCGGCAAGCCGATCAAGAAGATGTCGGTCGAGTTGTGGAAGCCCGTGATCATCCGCGGGTTCGCCTTCAACATCGGCGACATTATCGTGATCGACCCCGACAAGGTGAAGAAGACCGAGTCCGAAGGCGGAAACTTCCCCTGGCTCTACGCCACGGCCACGGCCGAGAAGCAGAACACGCCGTTCTCGCCGCTGTGGAACCGCCTTCCTCCTCCGCTCTTGCGAGAGGGCAACAAGGTACAGACCCCCTGGCTAACCTCGTTCCTCAACGACCCTTACCCGATCCGCCCGGTCACCATCCTGCGGATGCCCCGCTTCCACTACGGGTCCAGCCCGGCCGACATGGCCGAGATGGCCTCCGAAGGTGCGAGCAAGTCCCGCGAGGAGGCGCAGGCCGAGATGACCCAACTGGCCAACTACTTCGCCGCCCGCGACGGCGCCGAATTCCCCTACCAGGTCGTGCCCGAGCGCGAGCAAGCCTATCTCGCCAATCAGGAGAAGCAGCACAAGGACTACCTGGGGGCCGGCTGGTCGCTGATCAACAAAGGCGCCTGCGTGCAGTGCCACGCCATCGGCACCTACAAGCCGCCGGTGGGCGGCCAGGTCCTGAACGGCCCCGCGCTGAATCAGGTCCACAACCGGTTCCGCGATCGCTACCTCTACGAATGGCTAGCCCGGCCCAACCGCCTGATCCCCTATACCGGGATGCCGCAGAACATCGAGCCCCACGGCGCACCCGCGCCGGGATCGCCCAAGAGCCTCGAAGGCAAGCCGGCCGAGCAGGTGAGGGCGATCCGCGATACGCTCCTGAATTTCTCGTCGGCCGTCGAGCAGCAACTCGCCGGTTCGAAGCCCGCCGAGACCCCGAAAGAAGCGGCGCCGGCCGCACCCAAGGCGGGCGGCGGTCAGGAATGATTCCGGATCGCTGGAAGTGTGGCACTGGCTTCCGAGCCCGGCTCGCCTATAAAATACTTGTGTAATGCGAGATCGGGCGCCGGTTTGCGGCGACCCGCCATCGAACGGCCTTCTCGAAATGGTTCGAGAGGGCCGGGGAAGACGCCGGGGACATGTCGATGAACTTCGGGAAGATTATCAAGTCAACCATGCAACGGGTCTGGATCGGTCTTGCCGGTTTCGCGCCTGATCGGGTGCGGCAATCAGGTGGACTCGGTCGACAAGGCGACCGTTTCGCTCAGCGAGGCGCCCGCGGCAACCCTCGCCTCGGCCGCGCCCGCGGCGGGCGCGGCCAAGGAATCCGCCAGCACTCCGAAGGCGGAGGCAGGCACGACTGCCGAGGCCGCGCCCGCAGCCGAGAGCGGCACGGCCGCCGGCTGGGGCACGCTGAAGGGGCGGGTGATCTTCGGGGGCGAGCCGCCCAAGCCGAAAATCCTCGTGAACAAGGGAGATAAGTCGGTCACCGGCGGCGAGATCTGCTCGGCCAAGGAGATCGATTCCGAGCGATTGGTCGTCGATCCCAAGACCAAGGGGCTGCGGTACGCGATCGTGTACATCCCCAAGCCGACCGCCGTGAATCCCGAGGCCGCCGCCGCCGCCAAGTCGGCCGAGGTGGTCTTCGACCAGAAGAATTGCACCTTCATCCCGCACGTGATCGCCGCGATGAGGGGAGCCACCGTCACCGTCAAGTCGACCGACGCCGTCCCGCACAATGCCGACGCCGTGGGCCTCCTGGGCAACAAGTTCAACGAGACCACTCAGCCGAATTCGTCGATGCCGAAGGTCCTGAAAGGGCTGGACGCCCGGCCGGGCCTGGTCAAGTGCGACATCCACGGCTGGATGGAGTCGTATTGGCTCGTCCTGGGCAATCCCTATTTCGCGGTGACCGACGCCGAGGGGAAATTCGAGATGAAGAACGTCCCGGCCGGAGATCAGAAGGTCGTGGTCTGGGCCGAATGCCTCGGGCCGGGAAACGTGACCCCTACGCGCCGGCGAGTCAATCGCCATCAAGGCGGGCGGGGAGACGACCAAGGACTTCACCGTGGACCCGTCGAAGGTCAAGGGCGAATAAGGTCGGGCGTCTGGCTTGTGGCCTCCAACCCTCCTAAAATAAGGTCGATCCTGCACCTATTGGGGTGGGATCGACCTTGATTCGTCTCCACACCACGTTCGGCCTCCCCCGGGCCGCGATCAGGAAAGGAAAAAGAATGCGACTCGCGAGTTCCCTCTTCGCGTGCCTCGCGGCCGTAGGTTCAACCCTGGCCGTCGCCGCTATAATGACCGGCGCGGGCCTGGAAACCCATCCCGCGTCCGCCGCGCAGCCGCCATCCGCCGCAATCGCCACGGCCATCCCCGCAGTCCCGGTTGCCGGCTTTGGCACGATCAAGGGCAAGCTCGTCTGGGGCGGTGCTGAGGTCCCCAAGGCCGCCGAGATCCAGAAGAACAAGGATATCGCCTACTGCAAGGATTTCGACCTGGTCAAGAATGGGATGCCCGTCGACCCGTCGACCAAGGGCGTGGGCTCGGCGTTCGCTTATGTGCTCAAGCCGAAGGGGAAGAATCCCGCGGCGGAGAAGGCGTTGCTGGAGAAGAGTCCCGAGGTCGTCATCGACAACAAGAACTGCGAGTTCGTCCCCTACAGCACGGCCGCGTTCAAGGATCAGACGGTCGTGTTCGCGTCCGATGACCCCGTCGTCCACAATTCGCACGTGACCGGATTCAGCCAGGGCAAGAACGTTGTCCTCGCCCCCAAGGGGAAGGACAAGGGCAAGCTCCAGGTCGAATCCCGGCCGATTAACCTCTCTTGCGATATCCACCCCTGGATGGAAGGCAAGATCATGGTGTTCGACCACCCGTTCTTCGCCGTGACGGCGCCCGACGGTTCGTTCGAGATCACCGGCGTGCCCGAAGGGGAGCAGATGCTGGTCGTCCGCCTCAGCGACGGCATCTTCATCACCCCCTCGGCGGGCAAGGCCGTGGCGGTCAAGGCGGGCGAGACCACCGACGCCGGCCAGTTCGTCGTCGACCCGGCGAAGGTCAAGAAGTGAGCCGGATTTCTCCCGATCCCACGGCGAAAAAAGGCGTCGAATCCCGCTTCGCGCGGGGTTCGACGCCTTGGCTTTCGCCGGAGAGGTCGGACTACGACTCGACGGTCGTGGAGATCGCGTGGGCCTTCGGGGCCGGCGCCGGCCCGTCGACGTTCTGGCGGGGCGAGATGCTCAGGCGACCCGCCGCGCTGTTGTCGGATTCGTCGTGATGGTTCACCGTCCCGTCCAGCAAGAGGCCGACCCCGAAACGCTCATGCCCCGCCTTATCGGTGAAGCCGAGCCGCGAGTTCCCGTCGGAGCCCATCTGCATCGAGACGCCCCTCAGGTCGCGACGGGCCTCCATGCCTACCCTCCCGTCTTGCCACGCATAGACGTCGGATCGGCTCCGCCTGCCTCGGTTCATGAGGCTCAGGAATGACCCAACGCCCGCCTGCGAAGCGACCGTGACCCGGAGCGAGCGGTCCTCGAAATATTCCAGGGCCGATGACCCGTCGGGGTTCGCCCGGAGCAGGACTTGATCCTTGCCGTTCGGGTCCAGCAGGCTGAGCGTGGGCGAGACCCCAGACCGGAGCGACAGGAACGCCCGCGGCCGCCCATGGTCGTCCTTGAGCACGAACCGCTCGGCCGCTAGCTCGCGAGGGGCGCGGATCAGGTTCGTCCCCACGATTCCCAGGATGCCCATGGCGCCCAGCAGGCCGAAGGAAATCCGTTTCCAAACCCGGTTGCTCGCCTCCAGGCGGTCAAGACGTCCGGCCAGCGCTTCCATCTTTTCCGTATCCACGGGAAAGGCTCCGATCGAAAGGGAGAGGACTCGACCGATTCGCCGGGATGGCCGCTCCTGGTCAGCCCGACCGCAACCCCGGAGATGGCCCGGGACCAGCGCGATTGTGATAGTTTTCCTAGGTCATGAGTCATGAACAAGACGAGGCACGCGCCGTCAATCATGCATTTTCTTCGTGGCGGCCCCCGTTGCTCCGGATTCAAACTATCGAGGCACCGGCGCACCATCACGCCATGTCAAGGCCTCCGAATAGACAGGCCGACAAGCTCCAAGGTTCAGCCTCCTATGCGCTGTTCGCATGTTCTCCGAAATTATTCGGATTTTATCGAAAAGTCAATCTCAATTGCGTGGACATTTGACAACACTCCATGTCCACAGGATGGCGTATAAAATGGATGTTTCTAGCCGGACATCCGCCGAAGGCGGTTCTGGGCGATCCTGCGTGGATTTCGCCCCGCGTCTCGCACAATCTTGCTTGCACCGGGATTATTCGGGCCGACTCAGGGCGTCTTCGTGACGACCTTTTTCTCGGACTTGCGGGCGAGGAAGGCCGCCGCGACGAGCGGCTCGGTCACCTCGGACGGGAACCCTTCGACGACCACGACGTCGGGCCCGCGACGCTCGACGGCGAACGTCGCGTTCTTGCAGGGTCTCCTGGTGGAATCGGGATGGGCGTCGGGCGGGTGTACGCCTTTCCCGAGCTTCTCGGTCTGGAAATCCTGATAGCTCTGGGCGAATTCGCGGCGCGTCCTGCTCCGAGTCCCACGTGGAGAACCAGACCAACCCGAGGCGGCCGTCGGGGGCTTCGAATGTGGCGAATCGGTCGCCGTCCCAACCTTCGGCGGCCTTCTTGCCTGCGTATTTCTTCAGGAGGATGCCGAGCTGCATCTCGCCCACCACGTTCCGGCCGACTTCCTTCCAGCCTGGCCCGGCGTCAAGCTTGCCCAGGTCCACGTCGGTCGGCGGGTCGGGCTTCAGCCGGTATTTGTCGGGGTGGAGGATCTGCTCGGTCGAGAGCGGGGGCGCGGCGTAGGCCTCGCTCAGGGCCTTCCACCCGCCGTCGTTGGTCAGTTTTGCGCAGAAGATCATGCCGCGGATGTAGGGGAAGATGAGCGACTCGGAGAGGATTGGCGGGGCTTCCTTCAGCGACTTGCCGCCACCCATGGTCATCATCGGCCCCAGCATGCCCATCACGCGATCGAGGTACTCGGCCGGCATGGCGACGATCTTGGTGCCGTCGTAGTCTTCCATCTGCGCGGCCATCATGGTCAGCGTGGCCTCGCCCTCGATCAACGACGCCAGGGCGAGCGAGCGGTCGTCGTCCCCCTTGACGTGCTTCTGCATGGTGTCCAGGTCGTAGTTCTGGTCGGCCAGGGCGTGGGTCAGCTCGTGGGCGATCACGGTCTTGTTTTCGTCCTTGTCGAACCCGGCCTTCTTGCCCGCGAGCTTCTCCAGCAGGCTCAGTTGCTTCGGCTTCTCCAGCTTCGGCTCGCGGATCAGGTGCATGGTCTTGGTCTTGGGATCGTAGAAGGCGGCGATCTCCTCGGAGTACACGCGGACCATGATTTCCTTGAAATTCATGTCCCTGGGGATGAACCCGAGCGCCTTCATGCCCAGCTCGTCGCCGCGGTACTCTTCGGCCGACCTGTCGTCGTCCAGCTCCTTCATGAGCACGCCTTTCAGCTCCTCGCGGGCGGTCACGTCGCGCTTCACCTCGTGCTTGAACGCGATCTTGCGCATCCCCGGCAAGAGTTGCTCGAACGCGAGCTTGTAGCGGAGCTGCGCCTCGGTGGTATCGCCCTTGTCGGCCAGCGCGTCCCCCTCGGCCAGGAGCTTGCCACCGGCGGCCTCGTCGAATTTCCGATCCTGCGCCGTCGCGGAGTGGGAAATCAGCAGTGTGGCGATCAAGGCAAGGTGCAAACGCATGGGGGATCTCGGCGGACGCGGGGGAGGGGAGGAAGCGATCGATAAGGCATCGGTCCGTTGCTTACCTTCTGCGAGTCGTGACCCGGGAACTCGTCGGGACGGGACGTTCTCCGGCCGGCGCCGGCTCTCGGACGGGGGCATGGAGGAGATCGAGGGCGGCTTCCTCGATCCAGTCTCCCAAGGAGCGTCGGCCACCGCGTGCTGAGTGCTCGTATTCGGCGTGCAGTCGCAGCACGTCGTCCAGGATCTTGGCCTCGTTCATGCCCAGGGCGCGGCATTTCTCGATGCGCTTGAGCCGTCCGCTGACGGTGCGGCCATCCTCCTGGATCTCCTTGTTGATCCTCTTCAAATCGGCGCCGAGCTTCACGCCGTCTCGTTCGCAGAGGGCCACGATCTCATCCGCCGCGTTCTTTTGACGCCCGCGCTTGAGGATTCGCCGGAGGTCGTCGAGGAACGCCTTGCGGGTCGCGTCCGCCTGCAACCGCTCATTGGCCTTGCGCTGCTGCTCGCGCTCGGCGAGGGTGGCTTGATCCTTCGCGAATTGCCTGGCCTTCAAGTCCTCGACGTCGTCAACTTCCTCTTTCTCGGCGCGTTTTTTCGCGGACTCTCGCTCAATCTCCGCGATGGCGAGCGCGGTGTTGGTCTTCAGGTCGGGCACCGGCTCGGGGGCGGGCAGGGGGATGGCCTGGGGTGCTGGCGGCAAGCTGGCCGAGACCGCCATTCTAGGCGGCGACGGCGGGATCGGCGGTGACGGCGACGCCGCAGGCTGGCGGACCACGAGAGGCCGGGACGGCGGGGCGATTTCCAGCTCGGAGATGGCGGGCGGCTGGAAGCCTGGCGAGCTGGAAGCGACTTCCTTGCGGCCGATCAGCTCGCCCAGGCCTCGCCAGTCGGTGATCTTCGCCCGCAGGGAGAGGATCGTAACCGCCACGATCAAAATCGCCGCGGGCCAGGCCAGGCGGGCGGGCAGGCTTCGCTTGCGAATCTGGACCACGACCACCGGACGAGGCGTTTCCGCATCGGGTTGGAGGAGGTCGGTCGTTTCCAGGTCCATGCTCATATTGAAGTCTCCCGCCGCTAGGAAAGCGATCTCAACCGCCCGCCGCGCCGCCGACCCCGGTCCCCCTCACGGTCTGCCCGAGAGGGTCCATGAGCCGGTCGATTTCCTCGGCCGACGGGACGCCGTTGGCCTTCAAGGTCGAGGCCGCCACGTCGTCCAGGCCCAGGTACGCGGCGGCGTCCTCGGGCGTCTTGCCCACGAGGTCCAGGGCAACCTGGCGGACCACTTTACCGGACGCAAACGCCTTCTTGGCGATCGCGGCGGCGGCGTCGTAGCCGATGCGAGGGGCCAGCACCGTACACATGGCGAGGCTCCATTCGATCAGCTCGGCGCACCTCTTCGTCTCGGGCTCAACGCCTCGAGTCTCGCCGAAGACCTTGACCTCGGGCGAGACGCTCACGCACTTATCCGCCAGATGACCGGCGGCGTTGGCCAGCAGGTCGATGGATTGGAGCAAGTTGTACGCGATCACCGGCATCATCACGTTCAGCTCGAAGTTTGAGCCCAAAGCGTTGGCCCATGCGATGGTTGCGTCGTTGCCCACCACCTGGGCGCCGACCATCATCACGGCCTCGGGGATCACCGGGATTGACCTTGCCCGGCATGATCGAGCTGCCAGGCTGCAATTCGGGGATGCGAATCTCGCCCAGCCCGCACCGGGGACCCGACGCCAGCCATCGCAAGTTGTTGGCGATATTGGAAAGGCTGATGGCCACGGTCTTCAAGGCGCCTGAGGTCTCGACGGCAGCATCTTTATTCGCCATGGCTTCGAACGAGTTGGCCGCCGGGCGGAATTCGAGGCCCGTCACGGTGGCAAGTTGCGCGGTCATCCGCGCCGGGAACTCGGCATGGGTGTTGATGCCCGTGCCGACGGCCGTGCCGCCGATGACCAGTTCGGTCAGTCGCTTCAGCGCGTCTTTCAGGCGGGTCACGCCATGGGCCGCTTGCTGCGCGTAGCCGGAAAACTCCTGGCCCAGGCGGATCGGGACGGCGTCTTGCAGGTGGGTACGGCCGATCTTCACGATCGCGTCGAATTCGTGCGCCTTCTGATCGAGCGCCTTCTGCAATCGGTCCAGCTCTGGGATGAGCGTCTTGGCGATCCCCTCGGCGGCGCTCACGTGGATGGCGGTGGGGATCACGTCGTTGGACGATTGCCCCATGTTCACGGCGTCGTTGGGGTGGACGGGCGTCTTGCCGCCGCGTCCCTTGCCGAGGATCTCGTTGGCGCGTCCGGCGATCACCTCGTTGGTGTTCATGTTGGTCGAGGTGCCGCTACCAGTCTGGAAGATGTCGACGACGAACTGGTCGTCCAGCTTCCCGTCGGCAACTTCCTGCGCGGCCTGGATGATGGGGGCTCCCAGGTCCGCATGCAGGAGACCAACATCCATGTTCACCTGCGCCGCGGCCCGCTTGATCAGCCCCATGGCGCGGATGAAGCTACGAGGCATCCGCAACGGGCTGATGGCGAAATTGCGCACGGCCGCGGCCGGTCTGCGCGCATAGTAGGCATCCGACGGGACGTCCATCTCGCCCATCGAGTCGCGTTCTTTGCGGGTCGTCGCCAAGCGGGGATCTCCTGCGGGGCCAGGCTGTCGCGATGCAGGCCCTATCGTAGAGTCTTTTCCGCCGGTTCGGCAAGCGGTTCGTGGGGCGTGGGGACCGCTAAGGGCCAGAACTCCAGTCGCACTTCGTTGCCTTTTACCGACACGAACGGGCAGGGCGGGCGCCTCCATCCATGTCCCGCTGTTGAAATAATGGATTCCGTCCTTCTCGGAGGTCATCGGCAGGTGGGTGTGGCCGCAGGTGACGTACTTACACCCGCGAGTCTTGGCGAATTCGATCGCACGTTGCTCGACGAGTTGGCTGTTGCGCTGCCACTTCTTCGACACGCGGCGAATCCAGCGGGCGGCGCGGTGCGGGGCGATCTTCTGGATCAGGTAGAAGATCCCGCACGCGATCTCCGAGAGCCACACGTAATGCGTGATGAACGTATCGAACTGGTCGCCGTGCAGGATCAGGAGCCGGACCTCGCCGTTGTCGAAGATGTACTCGTCGTAAACATCCACGCCCACCACGTGCGAGACGATGTCGGCGGGGCCGTCGTGGTTGCCCCGCATCCAGATCAGGCGGAAATCTTCGCGGTCGGAGTTGCGGCGGATCGACCTCAGGCAGGCGAAGTGTGCCTTCTTGAGCCTCTTAAAGTTGAGGTCGTCGAAGATGTCGCCATTGATGATCAACTCCTTGGAATGAAACGGCGCCCATTCCAGGAATTCTTCCAGGAGCTTCGCCTGGCACACGTCGCTGCCGAGGTGCAAGTCGCTGATGATCAGGCAGTCGTATTGCGGCCCTGCGGCGAGGTCCGCGGGCGGTTCCTGGCTCATGAGCGGTCCCGGTCGGGGTGACGGACGAATCTACCATCCGGCATAGTATGCCATGCCCGGCGGGTCGCGGACAAACCCGACTTCGGCGAGCCAGGGCTCGGCCGGGCTGGCGGTGGGAGCGGCCGTGTTGTAGGCCTCCACCTTCAAGACCCTTCGCGAAGGCCCTGCCAGGCCGGGCAACAGCTTGATCGCATCGCGGATCTCCGCCTCCGAGGCCGACGCCAGACCCGTGATCTTCTTCCCGAATCCTTCGAGAATTAACACGGGCCTCCCGGAAATCAGCACCAGGAAATTGCCCGGTGATCGCGTCAATCGCGCCGTCCCGCCTTCCAGCAGCGGGACGTCCAGCGGCGCGCCCGATCCGTACAAATTGGCCGGGTCGAGCGTGTTGAGCAACACGGGCGTGCGGTCGTCCGCCTTCGAGCCGGCAAATCTGGCCAGGTCGTCGGCGGCTTCGGCATGGGCGTACTGGATGCCCGAAAGTCCCTCGACGAAGTAGCCGCGACGGATCTCGCCCCGCAATTCGGCCTTCGCCAGGATCGGCTGCAACTCTCGCCACGGAGGCGCCCATGGGTCCAGTCCGCGCGGTCTCGCGGGTCAACACGCCGTGGCGATCGAGCAGGATGGAGGCCCAGGCCAGGAGCGAAACCTCGGGGTCGGGATTCTCCTCGACGATCGCCGACCAGCGGCCCTCGGGCTTGTTGGAGGCCGTCCGGCGGAAGGAACCGAGGCGCGGCCTCCCTCTTGCCGACACCGACGCGCGAGCCAACGCTTCGATCATCGCCTCGCCGCCGTCTCGCAGCGGATCGAGCCGGTCGTTCGTGGCCCGCCCTCGCCTCATGAGCGATCGCAGCGCGTTGCGGACGATCGACGGCTCCAGCCCCGATGTCCTGGCGATCTCGTCGGCAAACGCCGCGTTCCGATCGCCGAGCTGCTTCCAGACGGTTTCCTCCGCGGAGCGTGAGCGGCGAAGCTTCCTCGGAGATCGGCCAGGCCCCGGCGAATTCGCGGGCGACGATGGCCACGCGGGGCTCGTGGCGATCGTCCCCCTCGGCCCGCCATTTCCAGGCCCCCGAGGCCATCGCGGCGTCGAGCCAGGACGGGCGGAAATCGGCGACCCGTCGCGGCAGGATCTGGCCTTCCCACACCCCCTCCGTCGCGGCAAATCCTTGCAATTGTTCGAGGATGACCGCGACGGCCGCCTCGCCCGTGAGCCGAGTTTGCGGGTGCGCGTGATGGCGCCGGACGACCCACGCGGCGAACGCCTCGGGAGGGACCGCGACGGCCTCTTTCCGCTTGATCGCGATCGAGAGTAGCCGAACCTCGTCCAGGTTTTTCCGATCCGCCCACTGATCGCGCCCGGCTTCGTCGGGGCCCAGGTGGACGAGTCGCCCCTCGTCGCTCAACTTTTCCAGCAGGTCGGTTGCCGAGGCGAAATCGAGCGGATATCGGGCCGTCAATTCTTCCAGGCCCACCAGGGCGCGGGTGCGGAGGTATCGGCCGACGATCGTGGCGATCGATTCGGGTTCGGGCTTCGCGGAATCTCCCTGCGGGAACGCCGCGGCATAGAGGGGGAGTTCCTCCGCATCAATCCATCGTCGCGGCTCGTTCACGTCGGGAAGCTCGATCAAGAGCGCCGCGATCATTCGCCCGCAATTCCTCGACGAAACCCAGCATCGGACCATTCAGCTCGGACGGGGCCAGGTCGCCCACGCTCCGTAGCCATTCAGCCATCTCGTCCACCGAGCGCGGAGGGTGCCCCGCCCCTCGCAATCGCCCTTCGACCCGACTGATCGCCTCGGGTTCCAGCCACATCCGCCGCGAGCCGGGGTCGAGCAACGGATCGAGGTCCTCATCGGCCACGATGGGCGACGGCCGGCGATCGCTCCTCACCGGGTCGTCCCACTCGTAAAGGAATTTCAGGCTGAAGCGGAACACCAATTCCGAGGTAAACGGCGACGGGATCTCGCCGTTGCGCACCACCACGCGGATTTTCTCCGAGTTGATGTCGTCCACGAATTTGCGGAGTCTGGGCAGGTCGAGGTCATCATCCAGGCACTCGCGATAGGTCTCGACCACGATCGGGAAATCGGGGAATTTCCGGACAGCTTGCAGGAGATCTTTGGCCCGCAACCGCTGCAACCACAACGGGGCACGCTTGCCCGGATCGGGGCGCGGCATCAGCAAGGCGCGGCCGGCGTTCTGGCGGAATCGCAGGCCGAACAGGGCGCTGTCGGCAAGCTCGTCGCGGATGATCCCGGCCGCGTCGTCGGAGGAGAGGCCCGCGAACAGGTCGAGCGGCGGGTCGTCCATCCCCGGCAACCGGAACAGGACGCCATCGTCGTCGTGCAGGCCCGCGACCTCGATCCCCAGGCGATCTCGCAGCCGCGCCCCCAGCACCAATTTCAAGGAATGGTGCAGCTTATGCCCGAACGGCGTGAGCACCGCCAGGCCCAGCTCGCCGGTCGGGTCCTTGAAGGTTTCGACGAGCACCGTGCGATCATCGGGGACCGCGCCGGCCTGGCGGATTTGCCGCTCGATCACGCCCACCAATGCCCCGGCCGCGTGCTCGTCAAGGCAATACGCATCTTTCAGCCATTCGCGCACACCGGGATCATTCCGGCGGGCGGCAACTTCGCGGCAGAGCTCGCCGACTGCTTGCCCCAGCTCGGCCGTTCGCCCCGCCCCCTCGCCCCGCCAGAACGGCATGAGTGCCGAGCGCCCTCCCGCGGCGGCTACCAGCACGCGATGCGGCTCGATCGCCGTGATTTGCCACGTGGAGGTGCCCAGGACGAAGGTCTCGCCCACGCGTCGCTCCAGCACGAACTCCTCGTCGAGCTCGCCCAATCTCGGGCCGCCGTCGCCCAGATAGAGCGGATATTGGCCCGTGTCGGGGATCGTCCCGCCTCCGACCACCGCCAAATGCTTCGAGCCGGGCAGGGCTCGCAACGTGTTATGGACGCGATCCCACGTGATCCGCGGCTTCAGGTCGCGCAGCGCGTCCACCGCGAACCGGCCCGAGGTCATCCGCAACACGCCTTCGAGGGCATTTGGCGTCAAATCGCGGTAGGGATAGGCCCCGCGGATGAGGTCGAACAGCGCCGGGACCGACCAGCGATCGACCGCCACGCAGGCGACGACTTGCTGGGCCAGCACGTCCAGGCAATTCGTGGGCACCCGCAGCGTCTCCACGTTGCCGGCAATCATGGCCCCGGCCAGGGCGGCCGTCTCGACGAGGTCGCCGGCGGTCTTGGCCAGGAGTCGCCCCTTGCTCGTGCGGCCGACGAGGTGCCCGGCCCTTCCCACCCGTTGCAGCCCTCGCGAGACCCCTCCCGGCGATTCGACCTGGCAAACCAGGTCGACGGCACCCATGTCGATGCCCATCTCCAGCGACGCCGTGGCGATCACCGCCGGCAGCTCGCCGTCCTTCAGGAGTTGCTCGGTCTGGCGGCGAGCATCCAGGCTCAGGCTCCCGTGATGCGACCGCGCAATTGCCGACGACGAGCCTTCGGCCTCGACCAGCTCATTCAAATTGGCCGTCACGCGCTCCACCACCCGCCGATTATTCGCGAAAACGATCGTCGAGCGATGCTCGCGGATCAGCTCCAGCAAGCGGGCCTCGATGGCCGGCCAGATCGAGCCCATCGGTTGCGGGCCAATCGCCCTTGCGGGCCAGGAAACCTCCAGGTCCATCTGCTTGCGACGACCCGCATCGACGATCGTGACCGGGCGACCTTCGAAGCGATCGGGGCCGGTCTTCTCCAGCCCGCCCAGGTAACGCGCCACCTCTTCAAGAGGCTTCTGGGTGGCCGAAAGTCCGATCCTCACGAACCCCGGCGCGATCGCTTCCAGGCGCTCCAGCAAGATCGCCAGGAATACGCCCCGCTTGTTCGGGCAGAGTGCATGGATTTCATCCACGATCACGTGAGAAACGGTTCGCAACGTCTCGCGAGCGGCCGAGGTGAGCATCAGGTGGAGCGATTCGGGCGTCGTAATGAGAATATCGGGCGGACGCCGGACCATCCTCTGGCGTTCGTTCGTCGGCGTGTCGCCCGTGCGGACGGCCGTCGTCAGCGCGGTCAGTGGCCGCTTCATCCGCTCCGACGTCGCCAATATTCCTTGCAACGGGACTTGCAGGTTGCGGGAAATGTCCTGGTTCAGCGCCTTCAGCGGCGAGACGTACAGAACACGCACGCCCTTGGCCTTGCGAGGCGTCTTCCACAGGTGATCGAGGCACGCCAGGAACGCGGCAAGGGTCTTTCCCGATCCGGTCGGCGAGAAGATCAGGGTGTTTTTTCCCGACGCAATTGCAGGCCAACCCTGGACTTGCGGAGGCGTGGGGTCGCCGAAGGTTTCGCGGAACCAGGTCGCGACCGCGGGCAGGAATCCGGCGAGGGCGTCGGTCGATGGCAACGCGAATTGCCTCCCATCGCGGGGACTCGGGCAGGACTTCGCCATTGTCCCAGTTCGCCGGCCCGGTGGCAAGGCTCAATGCTGTACGAATGATCCATCGGCGTCGCGAGCGAGCGCCAACGCTCCGTGAAGGACCACCTCTTCTCCCAGGGCCGCCGTCACCACGTCGTATTTGCCGCGAAACGGCGGGAACACTCGATCGTGGAGCACTTTTCGGATCGGCTCCAGCCATAAATCGTCGCGTATGAGCGACACTCCGCCGCCCAGGACAATCCGGCGAGGAGCCATCAACGTCACCGCGTGGGCCAACGCGCGGCCCATTGCCACGGTGGCGCGATCGAGGATGGCTTTCGCCCGGGAATCACCCGCTGCGGCCATCTCCGCGACCAACAATCCAGTAACGGCCGAGTCCGCGCCGAGCGCGGTCGCACCGGCCTTCGCGATCGCCCAGCCCGAGGCCCAATCTTCCAGGATTCGGGACTCGTCCCCCATATCGACCCTCAGGTGGCCGATTTCGACCGCGCCCAGGCTCGACCCGCGATAAATATTCCCGTCCACGATCAGCCCGCCGCCGATCCCGCTGCCGATCGTCACGTAAAGGATCGGCGATAGCCCTACGCCGGCGCCGAATCGGGCCTCGCCGAGCGCCGCGGTGTCGGCGTCGTTCTGCACCGCGACGGTCGCAACTCCCAGGGTGCGGCGGACCCACTCCACCAGGGGAAATTCGTCCCACCCCGCGATCTGGTGCGACTTGAGCGAGATCCCGCCAGCCACGTCGAACGGCCCGCCGAAGCCGATCCCTACCGCCCGAAAACGGCCCCTCCAGTTGGCGGCCGCATGCTCGATCTGGCGGCGAATCCCCGCGGCGCCGACGGCGGGATCGACCGTCTCGCGGAGGGTCTCCACGATCCGGCCGTCGCCCGGTCCCAGGGCCAGTTGGAGCTTGGTCCCGCCGATCTCGATCCCGAGGTACAAGGACATAAGCGATCATGAACCCGACGAAGGGACGGTCTCGGACGCATTTCTCGCATTGTATCGCGAGGCGGCGGGCCGGAGAATACGTCGAACTATCGGGGCGGCTGGGAGGACGGAATCGGTGGGCGCAGCCTGGACGGTCCTGGCCGGTGCAATGCTCGGCGTGTCGGCATGCGGCGTGGCTCGCGACGGCTTTCGCCAGCCCGCCGGATGGCCTCGTGCGCTGGCCGCCGCCGTCCTTGCGTGGACGTGGGCCACGCTTGGGCTTCAGGTCCTGGGCTCGTGCGGATGGCTCAATCGGGCGTCTCTGCTGATCTGGGCCGCCACAGGGTTGATCATCGCCGGCGGGCTTCGCCTGGTCCGGCCGTTGCCGACGCAACCCGAAGCGAAGCCCGTGATCGAACCGCTAGAAATCCCGGCCATCCTGGCGATCGCCCTCACGATCTGGGTTGTGAGCCTCCTGGTCGCGCCGTCGGTGCTCCTACCCCCGAAGGTCGTGAGCGACGGGCCGATTTATCACCTTTACTTCGCGGCGAAATGGTGGAAGGCCGGCCGGATTTTCCTGGTCGCCACGCCGTTCGGCGAGAACGCCGCTCCGTACTTCCCGGCCAACGGAGATTTGATCTTCTCGGGCCTGATGACGCTCTACGGAGGGGATCGCCTGGCCCGCGTGGGGCAATTCCCCTTCTTCCTGCTCACGGCCGTGACCGTGTACGCGATGGGCCGGAAGCTCGGGGCATCGGCATCGTCGTCGGCACTCGCGACCGCCTGGGCGGCGACTTCCATGCCGCTGATCCTGTTCTCGATGGAAGCGAACGTCGACACGATTTTCATCGCCGGATATCTGCTTTCCGCCTATTTCGCGATCCTTTACGTCCGGGACGATGCGGGGATCGCCACCCTGATCCTGAGCGGGCTGGCGGCCGGCGCGGCGCTCGGAACCAAGCCGACGGCCATGGCCTTCATCCCGCCGTTAATCGCGTTGATTTCCGTGGGAATCGTCGTGCGACCCGGCATCTGGTGGAGTCGGATCGCCCACGTCTTCGCCCTGGCGGGGTCGACGCTCATCCTCTCCGGATACTGGTTCGGGCGGAACGCCTGGCTCACGGGCAACCCGCTTTATCCGCTGCATGCGAGTCTTTTCGGCCGGGTGGTCCTTCGTGGCTGGTATCCCTCGGACGTGATGACCAGGAGCCAGTTCTATCTGCCGATGGGAGCGACGAGCGCCCTCGTCGGGACGATCAACTCCGTGTTCGACCCCCGATTGCTGCCGCTCTGGCTGGCGGGATTGGCCGGAGGGTGGATGTGGGGGCGTCGCAGGCCGAAATTGGCCGGATGGATCTGGCTCTGCTCGGCGGTCGCCGTGGCGAACGTGGCGATTTACTGGCTTTTCATCCCGTATCGGACGCAACAACGGTTCATGCTCCAGGGGCTGGCAATCGCGGCGATCCCGCTCGCCCGCCTGCTCGATCGAGGTCGTCTCCTGCGATGGATCGCCGCCGCGCTCCTGGCGATCCATCTCACCACCCCGTTTTCCTGGCCCTGGGACCGCCCCGCTGACCCGGCGCAGCCGCCCGCAGTCCCCTCGCCGGCGGCCATGGTGGCCGTCCCTCATTCGCTCGAAACCTGGCGGAAGATGCTCTCCAGGCCCGGCGGCGTGGAGCAGCAGGTCGTTCACGTCGTCGTGCTCTCCGGGGCCTTGGTCGCGGCCCAGGCATGGGCATACTTCCGTCGCAGGCCCACGTGGCGGCGGGGCATGCTGGCGGGATTTCTCACGATCTGCGTGCCGGCCGGCTTCGCCGTCTTCCTGAATTCGTCCATCGACCTTCCCGGAGGCGCCAGCTCCTTGATCTACCCAAGCTTTCCCGACTACGCCCCGGGCTGGCGGAAGCTCGAAGGGATCTCGCCCCCCGAAGGCACGCGGATCGCCTATGCAGGCACCAACCTGCCTTACTTCCTCATGGCGGGCCGGCTGCGGAATGAGGTCTTCTACATCAACGTCGACGGGCACCCCGATTGGCTCCTGCACGATTATCACCTGTCCGCAGGTGATCGAGGCGATCCCTCCGTATGGGACACCCCTCGGCCGGGCTGGGACCGGATCCACCCCGATTACGCGGCCTGGGTCGACAACCTCCATCGTAAGAAGATTCACCTCCTCGTCGTGGCGCAGGCCAATCCTCTCGACGGCCTGTTCAACACCTTCGACTCCGACCAGTTCCCCATCGAGCGTTACTGGGCAGCGACCCATCGCCAGGATTTCGAGCGGATCTATCCGCGGGACAGGCCCGACCCGAAATTCTGGATTTATCGCGTAATCCCGAAATCGGCGACGGAATCGGGCGCGAGACTGCACTAATAAAGGTAACGTCTCGCCACGGCCCTTGCCCCGACCCGGGAAAACCTTCCATGCGCCTCACGTTACGAACCCTTCTCGCCTGGCTGGACGACACCCTGCCTCCGGGCGAGGTCCGCCAGATTGGCCAGCAGGTGGCCGAAACCCCGCTCGCCCAGGAACTCGTCGACCGCATCCACCGCGTGACCCGCCAGCGACGCCTGACCGTCCCGCCCAGCACCGGGCCCGACGGCACCGATCCGGCGACCGTGGCGTCTTACATCGACGACGGCCTGGAACCCGACGAGATCGTCGAATTCGAGAAGAAATGCCTGACGTCGGACGTCCATCTCGCCGAGGTCGCCAGCGTCCACCAGATCCTGAGCCTGCTCGCGCAGAAGGCGAAGGTCCCGCCCGAGGCCCGCGAGCGCATGTACCACCTCATCAAGGGGCGCGAGGCCGTGGGCTCGGCCGTCCCTCGCACGTTCAAGACGCCCAAGCCCGTGAAGGAGCCCACGCCGGTCGCGTCCTGGTCGCCCGAGCCCCCGCCGAAGGCCTCGTTGCTCGAACGATATGGGCTGGTGGGCGGGATCGCGGCCACCTGCCTCGTGCTCCTCTGGTCGGCCTACATGAGCCTGGGGCCCACGAAACCGCCGGCCGCCGAGGTCGCATCCGACAACAAGAAGAAAGTTGAGCAGGATAAGCCAGCCGCGCCTGCCGTGAAGCAGGAGGAGGCCTCGCCGCTCGACATGCCCGATGCCGATTCCAAGAAGGCGGACGCCGGCAAGGCCCCCGCGAAATCCGACGCCGAGGCCAGGCCCCCGGTCGGCGTGGTGGATCTCGTCCCCCTGCCCGAGGGAGCCTCGGGCAAGGTGAGCGACAAGCTCGACGCCGTCCTCCTGCGATTCAACCCCGAGTCCTCGGGCAAGTGGGAGCGGCTCGCGGCGGGCGCGACCCTGAAAGATGGCGACCGCATCGTGAATCTGCCCCCGTTCCTCGCGCCACTCCAGATCGGCACGACTACCGTGACCATGGTCGGCGACGGCGAGCTTGTCGTCCTGGCCAAGGTGCCCGGCACATCCGGCCGGTTCGAGTTGAAACGCGGTCGATTGCGGGTGGCAGGATCGAGCCTGGACCCCATCGCCATCCCATTCGACGCGGGCGTGCTCAAGCTCACGCCGTCGCCCGGCGCCATCCTCGGCCTGGAGCGGATCAATCACCGCCCCCCGGGCGACAAGGTGCCGTCGGCCCCTTCGCTTCAAGTTTCCGTGGTCGAAGGCGAGGCGACGACTGAAGCCGGGACCGCAAAGGAAACGGTGTCGGCGGGTTCGACAATCCTGTTCCAGGCACCCGACAAGTTTTCGAGCAAGGGCGCCTCGCCCGTCCCGGCCTGGGTGGGGGAACTGGCCCTGAATGATGCCCAGGTCGAGCGCGGGCACCGCTTCGCCGCCTATTTCAAGCCCGATCGCCAGGCCAAGGCGTGCATCGTGGAGGCGGCTTCCGACGAGAATCCGGGGGTCCGCGAGGACGCCATCCGCTCGTACGCGGCCATCGGCATGACCGAGTTGCTGGTCGACACGATGAGCACGGCGAACGATCCCGCGGGACGAAAAGCCGCGATCGCGGCCTTGCGGGAAGTGGCCCGGCAGGACGCCGACTCGGCCAAGGCCCTGAGGGCCATGCTCGAACAGGTCGGCGGCTCGAAGACCTGGGCCGACACGGTCGAGAGCCTGCTCGTGGGCTATTCGCCCCGCGAGGCCAACTCCGAGGCGACCGCCGCCAAGCTCGCCGAGCTGCTCAAGCACGAGGACGTGGGGATTCGCGAGCTCGCCGCCGACGCCATCCTGTCCATCACGGGCAAGAAGGATCGCCTGGGCTACGACCCCGACAAGATCAACGAAGGCTCCGGGCTGAGGAATCTGCAGGAGTTGATCCTCACCCACAAGGCCCGCAACGTCCCGGCGGCCCCGAAGTAAATTCGTGGGGCCGGTTACCAATGGCCGTCTTCGATTTGACGACGGCCGGCAATGACCGGCCCTATATTAAAAGGCAAAACGAGGTATTTTCTTGAATCTTCCCTATCGCGACCATCGCATCGTGGCCGAGCACGCCGCCCGGACCGCCGGCAAGATCCTCCTGGACGCCCACGGGCGCGTCGAGGCCCGCGAGAAGGCCCCCGGCGACCTGATCACCGACGCCGACCTCGCGAGCCAGAGGGCCATCGCCGAATCGCTCCTCCAAACCTTCCCCGATCACACGCTCCTAGCCGAAGAAGAGGGCGTCACGCCCGACCCGAGCAGGCCCTGGCGATGGATCGTCGACCCGCTCGACGGCACCATCAACTTCGCCCACGGGGTGCCGCTCTGGTGCGTGTCCATCGCCCTCGAGCACGAAGGCCGGCTGGTCGTGGGGGTGGTCTATCAGCCCTTGATGGAGACCATGTTCGGCGCCTCCCTGGGCGAGGGCGCGCACCGCAACGGAGAACCGATGCACGTAAGCCGGGTCGCTCGCCTGGAACGGTCCTTGATCGTGTGCGGGATGCCCACGAACTTCGCCGCCGACGCCCCTCGTCAGCTTGCGATCATGGGCCGATTTTCGTCGGGGACGCATTCGGTCCGCCGGACGGGGACCTCCGCCTGGAACCTCGCCATCACGGCCGCAGGGGGCTTCGACGCCTGCTATGCCACCAGCATCCAGCCGTGGGACGCCGCCGCCGGGGTGGTCCTCGTCCGCGAGGCGGGCGGCCAGGTCACCAATCTCGACGGTAGCCCGCACGACCTTTATCGGAACGAGATCCTCGCGACCAACGGCCTCGTCCACGACGAGGCCGTCCGCCGGATTTTCGCCTCGTAGCGAGGCCTCGGCGTCACTTCTTCGGCGAGAATGGGTCGGGGTCGGCATCGCCCAGGCCGCCCTTGAGCGGCACCTTGCGTTCCGGCCGTGGGGGCGGAGGCGTGTCGTCCTCGGGCTCCTCCTCGACTTTCGCGGCCACCGGCAGCGGACGCAGAGAGAGGCTGATCTTCTTCGCCTCGGGCTCAATCTTGAGGATGCGGACCTCGACTTCCTGGCCGGGCTTGACGATGTCCTTGACCCGCACCACGCGATTCGGCGACAGCTCCGAGATGTGGATCAGCCCTTCCACGCCCGGCTCCAGCTCGACGAACGCGCCGAAATCCATCAGGCGAGTGACCTTCCCGCGGGCCGATTGCCCCCTCGCATAATTGTCTTCCACGTTATCCCACGGGCTGGCCATCAACTGCTTCAATCCCAGGCTGATCTTCGACGTCGTGCGGTCGATCTTGAGGATCTTCACCTCGACCTGCTGGCCCACCTTCACCACGCTGGCGACGTCCGATACCCGCGTCCACGCGAGGTCGGAGATGTGGATCAATCCGTCCACGCCGCCCAGGTCCACGAAGCGCCGAAATCCTTCACCGAGCGGATCACGCCCGGACGGACCTGGCCCTCCTCGAGCGCCTTCCACGTCTGCTCCCTGAGCTCCTCGCGTTCTTTCTCCAGCAAGTCGCGGCGAGAGACCACGAGATTCTTCTCGCGCTGGTTCGCTTCGGTCACGACCACCCGAAGCTTTTGGTTCAGGTACACGGACGCGTCTTCCACGCGGTTGATGTCGATCTGGCCAATCGGCAGGAAGCCGCGAATCCCGTCCACCAGCACTTCCAGCCCGCCCTTGTTCACCTTCGTGGGCCGGGCCTCGACGATCAGGCCCTTGCGGAGGTTGGACCAGTCGGCCTCGACGGCCGCGCCCTTGAGCGAGAGGATCAGCAGACCCTCCTCGGTGTCGAAGTGGTCCACTACGACGTCGATCAGGTCGCCCGCGTTGGGCAGCGGCTCGGTGCCGAACTGCTCGACCGGCACGATCCCTTCGCTCTTGGCTCCGAGGTCGACGAAGACCGTCCGGCCGCGGACGCCGATCACCTTCCCCTTGCGACTTCCGGAGCCCGAGCCTTCTTCCTGGCCCACGTTCGGCTTCTCGACGTGGGCGCGGTCGCCCGCGCGGGTGCGGCGCCCGTGTTCTGGACGTCGAAGGCCGACGCGTCGAACCCGGCCATGGCCGATTCCAGCTCGGCCTCCAGGTCATCATCCCATTGCCGTTTCAGGGGGACGCCCGGCGCCGGCGCCGTAGACCTGGCGGAGGCGGCGTCCAGCTCGCGGTCGATCTCCTCAATATTGCGAATCTCGGGGCCGTCGTCGTCCTGCTTCCTCGCGGGCGGGCGAGGCGGCGCGGGCGGCTTCGCGAAATCGGCCGCCGGGGGCACGGCCGGCGCCGATGGATTGGCCGAAGGGGGTGCGGGCGGCTCGGAAAGCGAGCGGACTCGCTGGATCGGTCGGTCGTTCATGTCGGTAACCGGAGGATTCGGGATTTCCAGGGCAAGGGGCATTCTAACGCGTCGGCTCACTTCGCGTCGATCAATTCCAGGGTCGACCACAGGCTCGGGTCCTCGGCGATCGGGAAGTCGCGGCCCACGGTCAGATACTGGCTGCCTCGCTGGGGGTCGGTCACCTGGTACGCGAAGCCCAGGCGGCGGTTCGTGTCGGGGTCGAATCCGTTCAAGGCGCTCGCCGCGAAGAAAAGCTCGATCCGCCAGCCGTCCTTGGTCTTTTCCGCCCTCGCCCTGATCGCGGCCGGCTTCGCAAGGGGGGCGTCGGCGAGTGCGCGATGGATGGGCTTCTGCTCCACTACCACATTGACGCTTTTCCCGCCCTTTTCCGGCTTCAAGACGGCCGAAAACCGATGGCAAAATCGCGTGGCCCGGTGGACGTCGCGGGTGTCGCGAGTGTCGATCCAGAGGAGCACGCCGTCGCTGGCCTCGGCGAGGAAGCTGTCGTACCGGATCGACCCCTTCTTGCCGACGATTTCCACCTGGACGGCGAGCCCGCCCGGATTCCAGGCCACCCGCACGTCGGACCACGTCGCATGCCCCTCCAGGGTCGAGGCGTTCACGACCGAGCACGACGCGGGCAAGTCGAGCAACCGGCCCGTTTCGCCCTGACGAGGAAGGCCCTCGATCCGGGCGCAAGGGATGCTCAAGCGGAACCAGCAGGACTGCGGGATCAAGCCCGTGCTCATATCGATTCCCTTCCCCTCGCCGCGCTACTGCGTGGTGCCCGTGAAGCCAAAGCCGCCGCTCGAAGGGGTCGTCCGCACCCTCTTCAGCAAGTTCACCATCTCGATGGCGGCCATCGCGGCCTCGGCCCCTTTGTTGCCGCTTTTCAGCCCCGACCGATTCAACGCCTGCTCGACGGTATCGGTGGTCAGGATCCCGAAGATGACCGGGACGCCCGTGCTGAGGCTCGCGTTCATCACGCCGGCCGCGGCCTGCCCGGCCACGTGATCGTAATGGCCGGTCTCGCCTCGGATCACGCATCCCAGGCAAATCACGGCCGCGTATCGCCCGGTCTCGGCCATCACGCGAGCGACCAATGGGACCTCGAAAGAGCCGGGCACCCACGCGACGTCCAACCTGTCCTCGGCGATCCCGTGACGCACGAAGGCGTCGCGGCAGCCCGAGAGCAGGGCCTCGGTGACCAGGCTATTGAACCGGCTGGCGACCACGGCGAACTTGCCGGCGGGGGTCGAGAAATCGCCTTCAAAAATGGGCATGGACGACTTCCATCACTTTCCTTCGACGGGGTTGCCCGGGTTCACGAATTTCTCGCGGACCCAGGCGCGAACGGCCTTGGTCCAGGCGCCCGTCGGCAAAGTTAGACCCAGGGACAGGGCTTCCAGGACCAGCGCCGGGGTGAGCATCGGCAGGCTGAGGCTTCGCTCGATTGCTTCGTAGCCCGTGCCGTCAGCCGAGAGCCGCCCGAACCAGAGTCGATGCGTCCTCGCCCGGTATCGCCAGACTTCCGGCACGCCGAGCGCGGCGTAGAGCGGCAGCTTGCCCTTCGAACTGGCCCGGTTGTCGACCTCCACCCAGAGGTCGGGCGGCGGATCGACCTCCAGCCTGAGATTTTCCTTGCCCAGAATCCGCTCATAGTTCGCGAAGTAGAAGCATTCGTCCGGCTCCTTGCCATGCCCCTTCTTCTCGCGAATCTCACCCTTGCGGAAGGTGGTAGAGCCTGCCGCCTCGTACTCGATGTCCAATTCCTCGCAGACAACCGATATCAGGATGCCGATGCGATGAGAAGGGCTCTCATGGATGTACTCGGGTGACATCGAGTTCCAGGGTCCCGTCATAGTACGTCATCCGCATGTGCCGGTTCTCGTCCGCATTGCGCAGGGCGACGTACGTGCCATAGTGCACGCCTCGGAGGATCAGAGGCGGCGGGGTCGAATCCCTCTGATCCTCGTCGACGATCACCGGCGACGCGGCTCTTGCATCCTCGACGGTTGTGGACATGACCGCGACCTCCCGTCACGACAGGTTCATGCTCATCAGGAACTCGCCGTTGGACTTCGTCTTGCGCATCCGGCCCGTCAGCAGTTCCATCGCCTCGACCGGATTCATGTCGTTGAGCACCCGCCGCAGGATCCAGATCCGCCGCATCTCCTCGGGGTCGAACAGGAGTTCTTCGCGGCGGGTGCCCGATCGGTTCACGTCGATGGCCGGCCACACCCGCTTGTCGACCAAGCGGCGGTCGAGGTGCAACTCCATGTTGCCCGTGCCCTTGAACTCCTCGAAGATCACGTCGTCCATGCGGCTGCCGGTGTCCACCAGCGCCGTGGCGAGGATCGTGAGGCTGCCGGCCTCCTCGATCTTCCTCGCGGCGCCGAAAAATCGCTTGGGCTTTTGAAGGGCCGAGGCGTCGATGCCGCCGGTGAGGATCTTGCCCGAGTGCGGGGCCTCGGTGTTGTAGGCCCGCGCCAGTCGCGTGATCGAGTCGAGCAAGATCACGACATCGCGGCCGTATTCGACCATCCGCTTGGCCTTCTCGATCACCATCTCGGCCACCTGGATGTGGCGGCTTGCCGGCTCGTCGAAGGTGGAGGAGATCACCTCGGCGGTCGGCCCCTTCACCGACCTTTCCATGTCGGTCACTTCTTCGGGCCGCTCGTCGATCAGCAGGACCATCACGTAAGCGTCGGGATGGTTGGCCAGGACGCTGTTGGCGATCTTCTGGAGCAGGATCGTCTTGCCGGTCCGCGGAGGCGCGACGATCAGCCCACGCTGGCCCTTGCCGATGGGCGTGACCATGTCCACCACGCGCATGTTGATCTCATCGCCGCCGTGCTCCAGCACGATCCGGCCCGACGGATGCATGGCCGTGAGGTCGTCGAAGCCGACTTTCTCGCTCAGCTTGTCGGGGTCTTCGTAGTTGATGGCCTCGACGCGCAGGAGTGCAAAGTATCGCTCGTTCTCCTTGGGCGGGCGGATCTGGCCCGCCACGATGGCGCCGGTTTTCAGGCCGAAGCGGCGGATCTGGCTGGGCGACACGTAGATGTCGTCGGGGCAGGGGAGGTAATTGTAGTCGGGGCTGCGGAGGAAGCCGAACCCGTCGGGCAGGACCTCCAGCGTCCCCTCGCCGAACATGAGCCCGTTCTGCTTCACCCGCTCCTTGAGGATCTTGAAGATCAGGTCCTGCTTCTTCAGCCCCGTGTACTCGACCACGCCCTCGCTCTTGGCCGCGCGGATGAGCTGCGGCATGGTCATCTTCTGCAGCTCGGTGAGGTGGATCTCGCCTCGCTTGATGTCCTCGTAGCGGTCGTGCAGGGCCGTGTCGCCGAACACGTCCTCATCGTCCTCGTCGAAGTTCGGCGGCGCGACCGGCGCGGGCGGGACGACCGGGGCGGGGACCGGCAGCGAGACCTGGGGGGCGCGGCGGCTTCGGCCTCGACGCGAGTCGTGCCGTTGGCCTCGCGGTCGGGACGAGGACGGTAGGCCGGCTCGCGATCGACCTCGCGCTCTCGGGGCACTTCCCGGGTGGTCGAGGGCGATGCCGGCGCGGTCGCCGCGGCCTGGCGCTCGGCGCGGTCGCGATTCAGGCGGTCGCGGAGCGTGGGACCTTGCTCGCGGTCGCGTTCCCGGAACCGCGGCGCCTCGCGCTCGGAGGGTCGATCCTCGCGGTACGGCTCGGGCGTGGAGGGAGTCTCGGTGCCGAGGCCCTCGACGCGATGGCCGTCGAGCTCGGAGGGTTCGCCGACCGGGGCAATGTCTTCGGAGGAAATTGGCTTGCGAGGGCGGTTCGGGATGGACGACTCCCGGCGCGGGCGAGTCTCGTTCGGCATGGAAGTCAAGTCTCCTGGTCGGTCAAGCAGTCACCGAGGATGCGCGATCGGCGGGTCGGGTCGGCATGGCTCGTTTCGTCTGAGGAACGGCGGAGGGAAGGCCCGGGCAATGGGAAGGAGGGAACGACGACTCAATCAACCCGCTCCATCGGGTCGGAATCGCTCGCCGGGGGAGCGGACGGGCCGGCCGCCGGCTTTTTCGGCCTCTTCGGGGGGGCCGTGTAGCCGACTCCCGGCCGCGACCTGATGAACCGGTCCCAGATCGGCACGACGGACGATTCCAGCGCGTCCAGGTCGCCGCTGTTGTCGATCAGGAAGTCACACTTGCCCCGCTTCTGGTCGAGCGGCGCCTGCGCCTTTTCGCGGGCCGCCAGCGTGTCGGCCGTCCAGCCCCTCGATGCCTGCACGCGGGCCAGGCGGGCCTCCGGCGGCGCGTCCACGAAGAGGACCAGGTCGCAGAGGTCGTTCCACTTCGCCTCGAACAGGACGGCGGCGTCGAGCACCACGGCCTTCGCGATCCGCTTCCGATTGGCGCGAGAAATTGCCTTCTCGAAGGTCTGTCGCATCCGGGGATGCAAGATCGCCTCCAGCGCGGCGAGCGATCCGGGCTCGTTGAACACGATCAGCCCCAGGCGCTTGCGGTCGATCGTGGCCGGCCCGCCCGGGGGATGGTCCAGCAACTCCTCGCCGAACCGCTCGACCACGGCTTCGCGAGCGGCGCCTGATTCAAGAGTGCGTGACCCACCGCGTCGGCATCGATCACATGGGCGCCCAGCTTGGCGAGGATCGCCGAGACCTGCGTCTTGCCGGCGCCGATGCCACCGATCAGCCCGACCACGGGGACCGGCCCATTTTTCCAGGGGCCCTTCCGCCTGGGGGGTGGCGTAGGTCGAGGTCGTTCTTGACGACGGGTCAGGTGCCGGCCCACGGGGGTTCTCATCGCGAAGGGTTGGGTTGGTCGAGATGCCGGAGAGGGGACGATTCCACGGACGGGGGCCATCCGCTCAAGACATGGGGTGCGCGACGGTCGTGGATCGACGACGAGTAAGCCGCGTCTCCTGCCTTCTGCCCTCGGGGGCATGGGCGAGCAATCTAAGGGATGAATTGGGAGAAATAAGAAGGAGTCGCGAGCGGGAAACGGCGAGGCTCTAGCTTGGTTATACTGGCCGAAGGTCGCCGATGCAATCCATTTTACGCGGGGGCGGTCGAATTCCGTCAACGTCAAGTTAACGGCAAGCGTCCGGGCGGGCGAAGGTCCGGATCTCCGAACACCATGAAATTGATCCCCTGGATGTAGTTGCTCGCGGGGTACCAATCCGCGGCGGGAGCGTTCGTCGCCAGGTGCTCGGCCTTGCAATAACGGACCGCGGCCGGAACCCAGCACTCGCCCAGGGCGGGATCGGGCAAGTCCGCCCCTCGCCGGCGCGAAACCATCCAGCCAGGTCAACGCGCAAGGCCAACTCTACCTGTTGCATCCGAGCTAAGCGACGGCCCCATTCGAACCGCTGCGGAGCAGGCGATCGCCCTTGCCCATCTGGATGTACCATCCGCGAGCGTCGATGTGAGGGCGCAATCGGCCCGCCGTCAATATCACCGGCTGGCGGTCGCGATCGGCCACCTGTTTCAGGCTCCGATCCCAGCCGTCCTCATAACCATGGCCAGCGTAGAAGACGATCGACGTCCCCTCATCCAAATTCGTCACCATATGCTTCTCGTCGTGATGCGAATTTCCGCCATGGTCGCCGTACGGGCGTTGCGAGGTCCGTCCCTACGGCACTTTCCCCGACCGGCCCTCCATGCGGCGTCTCGCAGCGCAACCTTGCAGACTGCCGGGGGCCAGCAGGCCGTGGCGAAAACCGCATCAAGAGCCTTCCCATTGGGTCGGACCGGAATCCGACGAAATCCCCTGAAAACCGCCTGGATCACGACGCATCTTGCAATCCCGCGTCCATAATGGACCGGCGTCGACGGGCGCGCCGCGGTCCCGGAAAAGATCGGCTCGAATTTTGCTCGGATTCTCGCGGTTCTTGGCCTTGTCAAGACCGATAGGTTCTCTAGAATCCCTCTGACCATTCGGGGACCCTGGCTTTCGCCCGGGCCCCGACACATCTCACCTCCGATCCCGAGGATTGAGAAGACGATGGGCGACGCCTCCCACTCCGCCTCATCCGCACTCGTCGTCATCCCGAGCACCGAGCTTCCGGATGGCGACGAGCCTCCCAGTAGCCTCCCCTCTCGCGACGCCTCGCACCGGCACCCGATCTGGGCCGACGTCCCCGACCACCTGTGGGACGACTGGCGATGGCAGTCGCAACACGCGATCCGAAGCCCCAGGCAGCTCGCCGAACTGCTCCCCTTCTCGATCGAGGAGCGGAAGGCGATCGAGGCCCTGTCGACCGAGTACAAGACGGCCATCCCGCCGTATTACTTCTCGCTGATCGACCCGCTCGACCCGCTCGACCCGATCCGCCTGCAATCCGTCCCGTCAATCCACGAGCTGGAAGGGATCGCCGGCACGTTCGAGGAAGACCCGCTCGACGAGGACAAGGACTCGCCCGTCCCCGGCCTCACGCACCGCTACCCCGACCGTGCCCTGCTCGTCACCACGCACGTTTGCACCATGTATTGCCGGTTCTGCACGCGCAAGCGGGCCACGATGAAACGTGGCGGGTGGGACGCGGTCTCGCGCGATGACGAACGCATGGTCGAATACGTGCGCGATCACCCCGAGATCCGCGACGTGATCGTCTCGGGGGGCGACCCGCTGACCCTTCCGCTGGAAAAGTTGGAGTTCTTCCTGGAGAACCTGGCCGCGATCGACCACGTGGACGTGATCCGCGATCGGCACGCGCGTCCCCGTCACGCTCCCGCAGAAGCTCGATTCCGACGAGCTGATTGAAGTGCTCGCCGCCAGCGACAAGGTGTGGATCCAGACCCACTTCAATCACGCCCGCGAGGTCACGCCCGAGGCCGCAAGGGTCGCGAAACGCCTGCGCATGGCGGGAATGCCCATCAACAACCACTGCGTCCTGATGAAGGGCGTGAACGACTCGCTCGCCGCGCAGAAGGAGCTTTGCCGCGCCCTGCTGAGGATCAAGATCCGCCCCTATTACCTGTTCCACTGCGACCCCGTCACGGGAGCCGGGCAGTTCCGCACGACCGTGTGGAAGGGGATCGAGATCATCGAAGGGTTGCGCGGTCACATGTCGGGCCTCGGCATCCCCACGTACGTGGTGGACGCCCCCAGGGGCGGCGGCAAGATCCCGCTCATGCCCAACTACCTGATCTCGGCGGCCGACGATTCTGTGGTGTTGCGAAATTATGAAGGAATGATGATCCGCTACAATCCGACCGGGGAGAAGGGCGAGGAGCGACCGCCGGTCGTCACGCAGGGCGTGAGCGCCCTGCTCGAAGGCCAGGCCGAGGCGCTCATCCCCCGCGACAACCCGAGGATGGGCCGCCGCAAGCCCATCCCTCCGCTGCTGGAGATGAGAAACGGCCTCGCCAACGGCACCGGTCATTGATCTCGTCCCTTGTGGGGCGGGCGTCCCACAAGGGACCAGTCCGACCTGAAGGTATATCAAGTTGAAAATCGGCATCGCCTACAGCCTCAAGCCGACCGATCCGGGCGACGACGGCCCGGACGATCGGTTCGAGGAATTCGACAAGCCCGAGACCGATCGACGCGCTCGGCCGCAGCCATCCGCGGCCAGGCGCACGAGGTCTCCTTGCTCGGCGACGGCCGCGAGTTCTTGACGAAGATCCTCGCCGATCCGCCCGATTTCGTCTTCAATTTCGCCGAAGGGCAGGGGACCGGTCGCAACCGCGAATCCCACGTCCCGGCCGCCTGCGAGATGCTGGGGATTCCCTACTCCGGGTCCGATCCGCTCACGCTCGGCCTCGCCCTTGATAAGTCGCTCGCGAAGCGGGTCGTCCAGGACGACGTCATGACTCCCGACGGGATCGAGATCCCCGCGGATGCGTCCGATGACGGGATCTTCGCGCAGGTCGAAGGGCTTTTCTCCGCCTCGCAGGGTTTCGGCACCGTGATCGTCAAGCCCGCGCTCGAAGGCTCCAGCAAGGGGATTCGCGGCGTGTCGCTGGCGAGCTCGGTCGCCGACGCCGCCGAGATTTGCCGGCGCCTCCTGCGGGATTACCGCCAGCCCATCCTCGTCGAGCAGTTCATCGGCGGCGACGAGGTGACGGTGGGCGTCCTGGGCAACGGCGAACGCGGCGGAAGTCCTCGGCACCATGCGAATCGTCCCGAACCAGCCCACGGGGCAATTCGTCTACAGCCTGGAGGTGAAGCGCGATTTCCGGCGGCGAGTCCGCTACGAGACGCCGGCCGTGCTGGACGAGATGGAGCCGGGCCTGATCGAATCGGCCGCCCTCAACGCCTACCTGGCGCTCGGCTGCCGCGACGTCGCCCGGATCGACTTCCGCGTGGCCGACGGCGTCCCGTATTTCATCGAGGCCAACCCGTTACCCGGCCTCTCGCCCGGCACGAGCGACCTCGTTATCTTGGCGGAAGGCTATGGACTCAGCCATGAGGGACTCATCCGCCGCATCCTGAACATCGCGCTGAATCGCGTCGGGCTAGGCCCGTCGTGAGCCGCCGCCCGCGAGTCGCCGTCCTGTATAATGCCCCCACGCTCCCGCCCGATCACCGCGATTATGCCCAGGAATCCGGCGTGGTCGCCGTCGCTCGCGCCGTTGCCCTCGCGCTGAAGGATCAAGGATTCAAGGCGTGGCCGCTGGCTGCGAAGGCCCCGGTTTCGCGACTGGTCCGCAGCTTGACCAACCAGAAGCCCGACGTCGTGTTCAACCTCATCGAGGGGTTCGGCGGGCGCACCGACGGCGAGGCCCACGTCACGTCCTTGCTGACCCTGATGCGAATCCCATACACCGGCTGCCCGCCCGAGGCGCAATCGCTCTGCCGCAACAAGGGACGCACCAAGGCCATGCTCGTGGGGTTCGGCTTGCCCGACCGCGCCATTCTCGGTCGTCTCGCCGGGAGATCCCTTGCCGCTCGATCCCTGGCCGGGTCGCGTCCTGGTGAAGCCCGAATCCGAAGACGCCAGCCTCGGCATCGACCAGGATAGCGTCATTTCGGGCCCCGACCATCTAGCCGCGAGGGTAGAAAAAGTCCGCGCCGCCTACGGACCCCGCGTGCTGATCGAATCCTACCTGCCCGGCCCCGAATTCAACGTCGGCGTGATCGCCCTGCCCGAGCCGAAGGCCCTGCCCGTCGCGGAGATCGTCTTCACCCCGCCTCCCGGCCAGTGGCCGATCTTGACGTATGCCGCCAAGTGGGACATCGGGTCGAACGAAGACCTCGCCAGCCCCGCAAGGTGCCCGGCGCAAATCGCCCCGTCGCTCGCGTCACGCCTGCAAGCCATCGCCGAATCGGCCTTTCGCGTGGGCGGATGCCGCGATTATGCTCGGGTGGATTTCCGCCTGGACGAGAAGGGCGAGCCCATGATCCTCGAAATCAACCCGAACCCCGACCTCGATCCCACCGCGGGACTGGCGCGGGCCATGCGAGCCGACGGCCTCGATTGGGCCGAGGTCATGGCCCGGCTTGCCCGCCAGGCCATCGCGCGGGGCACCGTCCATGGATGAAAACTTGACGATCCGCAGCGATTTGCGGGCCGAGGATCGCGAGCCGATCGCGAAAATCCTCGCCTCTTCCGGGGCATTCCGCCCCGACGAGGTCGTCGTCGGGCTCGAATTGGTCGACGAGTCCCTCAATCCGCGACCCGACACCGATTATCGCTGGCTGATCGCCGAAAAAGGCGGGAAAGTCGCGGGCTTCGCCTGCTTCGGCCCGGTCCCCATGACGGTCGGCACATTCGATCTCTACTGGATCGCCGTCGACGCCTCGTTGAGGGGAACGCCCGTCGCCACGGTCCTTGACGATGCCGTCGCCGAGGCCGTGAGAGCCGAGAACGGCCGCTGGATCCTGGCCGAGACCTCGTCGACCGAGCCGTACGCGGCGGCCCGTCGATTCTACGCGAAGCGGGGCTATACGCTGGTGGAACGGATACCGGACTTCTATCGCGACGGAGACGACCGCCTTACGTTCGGCAAACGTTTGCATTCGCAGGAAACGGGGTCGCCTCATGTTCCGGATTAGCCACGTGATCGGCACCCACCGCGAGGCCGATCGCCGCAGCCTCGCGGAGATCGCCCGCCTGTTCGAGGCCGCCTTCCCCGACCTCGCCGACGACCCCGACTACATCCCCCGCAAGCTCGTCGACCAGACCGCCAGGGGCTACCCCTGCATCCTCCTCGCCGCCCACGGGCCCGGAGACCGCGTGCTAGGGTTCGCGCTCGCCGACTTCTTCGAGTCGATCGGCTACGCCTACCTCGATTACATCGTCACCGAGGCCGAGCAGCGCGGCCGAGGACTGGGCGGCGCCCTCTTCGAGGCCCTCCGCGAAGAGCTCGTCGCCCGCGGGACCCTTGGACTGTTCCTGGAAGTCCCCACCGACGACCCCGCGCAGGTCGCCAGCGCGCTCGACCTGAAGGCCAACAAGAATCGCCTCCGGTTCTACGAGCGGTACGGCGCACGGCCGGTCCTGAACACGCTCTACGACCAGCCGATTCGCCGGGGACATCCCGCCGAGCCGCGATTGCTCTACGACCCGCTCGACAACAAGGAGCCGCTCGAAGCCGACGAGTTGAAGCGGGTGATCGCCGCCATCCTCACCCTCCGCTACAACTACGAGCCCGACGATTCCTACGTGAAGAAGGTGCTTGCGTCGGTCAAGGATTCGCCCGTCCAGATCCGCCCGCCGCAGTTCGGCCACGCCAACGGGAAGCATCGCAAGATGCCCCGTCGCCTCCAGCCGCTCAAGGTGTTCTGCTCGGCACATCATGCCCTGCATCACGTCCGCGAGCGTGGATACGTCGAGCGACCGGCCCGCGTGGACGTGATCCTCAAGGCGCTCGAAGCCCTGCCCGACGTCGAGCGCTTGCCGGTCCGCAACTTTGGCGAAGGCCCCATCCGCGCCGTCCACGACGCCGATTTCGTCAATTACCTGCGAAACATCTGCCAGGATCTCCCCAAGGGCGAGAGCGTTTATCCCTACGTGTTCCCGATCCGACGCACCGACCGGCCGCCGAACGACCGCAGCATGCGCGCCGGATATTACTGCATCGACACGTTCACACCCTTGAGCCGCGACGCCTACAAGGCCGCCCGCGCCGCGGTGAACGTGGCGCTTTCGGGGGCGTCGGCCGTGCTCGCGGGCGAGCCGCTCGTGTACAGCCTTTGCCGCCCGCCGGGGCATCATGCCGAGCGCGACACCTACGGCGGCTTCTGCTACTTCTGCAACGGCGCGATCGCCGCGCAGTACCTCGCCAAGAGCCTCGGCAAGGTCGCCATCCTCGACGTCGACTACCACCACGGCAACGGCGCCCAGGACATCTTCTACGAGCGATCCGACATCCTCACGGTCTCGATCCACGGCCACCCCAGCTTCGCCTACCCCTATTTCTCCGGGTTCGCCGACGAGCGGGGCGAGGGCGACGGCAAAGGCTTCAACGTGAACATGCCGCTTCCCGAGCATGTGAACGATGACCGATATCTCGAAGAGCTGGACGAAGCCCTCCAGCTCGTCCGCGTGTTCAAGCCCGAAGCGCTGGTCGTCTCGCTCGGCCTGGACATCGCCAAGGCCGACCCGACCGGGACGTGGAGCCTCACGCCCGACGGCCTGAACGAGATCGGCCGCCGCATCGGAGGGCTGAAGCTGCCCACGCTGCTGGTCCAGGAGGGCGGTTACAATATCAGGTCGCTAGGACGCAACGCCGCGGCCATGCTCTCGGGCGTGTGCGCGGGGCGCTGGGCCGCCGTGGTCGCAAGCGGGTCTAGGATGCTGCTCCAGAGGCTGTGACATTAAGAAACGCACGGCGCATCCTGCTTTATCGCCGTGTGCTGAGGAAGACCTTGGATATATTGGGGTATGATACAGTCGTGTTTACGGCTAGTAAGCCTTCAGAGGTCATCCAAGGGCTCATTCAGCTCATATCTCAAAGGTGGGGAAATTATATTATTGAGTGTGACATTGACGATTGGAACACGACATCAAAGTATTCGGATTTCGACCGAGATCTCTCGAGATTTGACCCGGACCGCCACACGATCCTCTCCTTCGTGAAGAACAAGAACATGGAAGCTT
>CAVZRT010000032.1:0-80544 GCA_963777705.1 uncultured Planctomycetota bacterium | reverse complement strand
CATAAATCTCGGGCAGCAATCCGAGGGGCAGGCCTGGGATATCGAAAATCGCTCGAATGCGGGTCGCCGTTCAATCTTGATGCGGCGGCTTCAACTTCCACGATTCATCGAAGAAATCGGCCGCGACGACCTTGCCGGGGAACCGGCTGTTCGGCGGCGTGTTCACGTCCACGATCGCCCAATCGGGCAATCGGGGGACTTGGCGGGCATTGTTCAGGTCGTCGTACTCGCGATAGGTGAACCCGCTGTTGAGCACCACGTATTTCTTCGGGTTCAGCGGGTTCGGGAAGATCAGGATCGGGACGTGATCCGAGGCAAGATAGGTTCTATCGCCGACGACGATTTTTTCCCCCTCCCAGCGGATCGGCAGCTTGTCGGCGAGCTTCGCGAGGGTCGAGTTGGACTGCGGATCTCCCCAGAGGACGAGGTTGGAGGAGGCGATATCGGCATCGTTGATTTGCGAATCGTCCTTGACGCGAGCGTCGCCACGCATCTGCGTCCGCCATCGCGAAACGGCCCGCTTGGATTCGGATTCCACCCATGCCTGGATTTTCGTGTTCGGAGCTCTTGCCTGTCGGCATCACGAAGACGAAGGAATCGAGGAAGGCGTCGTCGATGGGACCTTGCAGGCCGTGCTTCTTGCGGAGCCCGGTCTCGGGCATCGGGCCGATTTTCCATTTGTCCCCCTCGCGATGGAAGGAGGCATGCCACGAGCCGTCCGATTCCGGCCCGGGGAGTTCGAGGAAGCTCGGCATCCTGCCGAGCGTCATTGAACCATCGACGTGAATCGGCCGTCCCGTCGGCAGACGGATCTGCCCGGTCGGGAGATCGAGCGTGAAGGCTCGACATTCGATTCTTCGAACGCATCGCGGTTCTGTCCCACGAAACTGTCGGTGCGCTACAACGTGACGACATCGCATCGTCGCCGGCTCCCAGTGCTGGGTCAATGCGTCGATCGTATGAGCCGTGACATCGGTTGTAGCGGAGCGTGTAAGTCTGAAATCCAAAATCTCGACTGATCGGACGCGGCCGATCGCCGGCCAGGAGCGTCCATCCGCCGCGCCACCTCGGCCTTGGCCACTTTCTCATACTGATGCTTCGTCTTCGGCCCGATGATATGAGTGAGCGGAACTCCGTGCTTGCGCCATCGCCTCCACCATCACGTCGGCCGCCTGCTTCTGCGAGTCAAGCTCGCCGCTGTAGGCCACGACCGGGCATTCGAGGAGATTCCGCGACCAGTCGGGGCAATCGTACAGGTGCCATAGCGTCTTCTCGTACCATGTCGGGGCAACTTTTTCGTTCTGGAACACCTTCAGGAACAGCGGCGTTTCGGAGAATCCGGCGCCGGGATTGGCGGCGAACCAGCGGTCGGGATAATGCACCGCGAAGTGCCAGGCGGCGGCACCTCCCATCGAGAAACCTCGCACCGAGATGCGGTCTTCGTCGATCTTGAAGCGGGATTTCACGTCGTCGAGGGCTTCCAGGACGTCGACCTCGCCGGCCAACTTGAAGGCGTTGCAGAAGCGTCCGTAGGGGTGCAGGACGAAGGTGTCCTCGGGCGTGAATTCGTTGGACCGTCCGCGATTTCGGTCGAGGAAGGCAACTTCGCCCAGCGTCTCCTGCCTCCCGTGGAACCACACGTCCAGCCGATGACGGTACGGGCCGCCGGGCTGGTAGGAATCGGGCACGATCAGCCCGTAAGGCTGCGCAGAGCCGTCGATCTTCGACGTGTATCCGAGCAAAATCAGGCCATTCTCTCTCATCCAGGGCGTGTCGCCGCGCCCCAGGGCGGCGGCACGTTTCATGCCCTCTTCCAGGTGCGATTTGGCTGCCGCGAGCTCCCTGGGCTCGAAGAACTCGTTGTATTTCAGGGCGTCGTGGACCGCCTTGTGATAGATGCGGAGGTCGGGCAGGAATCTCGCGAGCTTCGGGTTGTTCCTGGCCTCGACCTCGGCGATCTTCGAGGAGAGGGCCTTCAACCCGTCTTCCAGGGCGGCGCGGGTCTCGGCCGGGACCTCGATCCCCTTGCCGGGGACGGGCCGGACGCGCTCGGGGATGTTGTCGGCCGGGCCGTCGGCGAGGCAAGGGGGCACGCAGGCGAGGAGGATCAGGGTGACGAGCGGGCGCATGGGAGGGGGTTCCTCGATCGATCGTGGCGAATCGTGGCGACCGTACCACGACCGGCGCGACGGCTCAACAGGGCTTCGTCTACAATGAAGTTGTGACCTGCCTCAGGGTTGAGGGAATCCGCCCTTGCAACGGCATGAAATCCTCGCCCGGATTCGTTCGGAACGACGCTGGGATCTCGTCGTGATCGGCGGGGGTGCGACCGGCCTGGGCACGGCGCATGGACGCGGCCTCGCGAGGCTATCGGACGCTGCTGCTGGAAGCCCACGACTTCGCCAAGGGGACGTCCAGCCGGAGCACGAAGCTGATCCACGGCGGCGTGCGATACCTCGCGCAAGGCCGAATCGGACTGGTCCGCCAGGCACTCCACGAGCGCCAGGTCCTCCGTCGCAACGCTCCCGACCTGGTCCACGATCGCGAGTTCCTGATCCCCTGTTATTCCCGGTGGGAAGTCCCCTATTACGCGGCAGGACTGAAGGTTTATGACTTGCTCGCGGGAGGATCGCGATGGGCGTGGTCGCGCATGGTCTCGCGAAAGGAGTCGCTCGCGCTCGCGCCGTCGCTCGTCCCGGAAAATCTCTGCGGCGGCGTGATTTATCGGGACGGCCAGTTTGACGACGCTCGCATGGCCATTGCTCTCCTGAGTACGCTGGTTGAACAGGGCGGGACCGCGCTGAATTATGCCCCGGTGGTTCGATTGATCCACGAGCATGATCGGATGGCGGGGGTAGTCGTCCGCGACGAGGAGACAGGCGAGGAGATCGAAATCCACGCCAGGGCCGTCGTGAACGCCACGGGCGTGTTCGCCGACTCCGGTGAGGAATCTCGACGCGAACTTGCAGACCCGCCTGATCGCGCCCAGCCAGGGGATTCACCTGGTCCTGGACGGGTCATTCTTGCCGGGAGAGGCCGCCGTGCTGATCCCTCGCACGGCCGATGGCCGCGTCCTGTTCGCCATTCCCTGGCTGGGCAAGGTGATCCTGGGGACGACCGACACGCCGGTGGACTCCATCGCGACCGAGCCGCGGGCCTTGCCGGCGGAGGTCGATTTCCTGCTCGACCACGCGAAGAAATATTTCGGGGTCCGCCCCGATCCATCGCAAGTGAAGAGTGTTTATGCCGGCTTGCGTCCGCTGATCGGTCACGCGGGCAGAGAAGACCGCCTCGATCTCGCGAGAACATTTGGTCCTCGTCTCGGGGTCGGGCCTGGTCACGGTGACGGGCGGCAAGTGGACTACCTATCGCGTGATGGCCCGCGACGCGGTGGATCGTGCCGCGGAAATCGGGGGCCTGGCCGCTCGCGAATGCATCACCGAGGATTTGCCCCTGAGCACTCGGTATCAGGGGCAACGAGAGGCGATCATCACGGCCGATCCTCGGCTCGCACGCCCGATCCACCCGCGCCTTCCCTATAACCTGGCGGACGTGGTGGTTGCCGCCAGGCACGAGCTGGCGAGGACCGTGGAGGACGTGCTGTCGCGTCGCACGAGGGGCTTGTTGCTGGACGCGGAAGCTGCGATCGACTCCGCGGAAGTCGTGGCGGCAATCCTGGCGACCGAGCTTGGATTCGATCAGGCCTGGCAAGACGCTCAGGTCCGGGCATTCCGAGACCTTGCCCTCGGCTATCGCCTGCGATGAATCACGGATGTTTGGCCGGCTGATGTTTCGCGGGCGCGTGGTGCGGTTTCGGGTGATGCACGACCGGCTTGGGCTTCACGCGGATCTTGATTTTCTTGGTGCTCGTAGGCTCGGGCGCTGCGCGACCACCGTCATCGCCGGGGGCGTCGTTGGCGTGGGCGTGGGCGTGGTCGGCGTCGGGGTGGGAGTTGGCGTAGGCGTGGAAGTGGTGGGCGGCGAGGTCGTGACCGGCGGGGACGCAGCGGCTCCGGGGGTGGTTCGGATGTCCCAGCCGACGTTGTCGGAACCGATGGTGACGGTGGTCGTCTGAGGCGCGTTGAGTGCCCCGCCCGACGCGGTCACGTTGTAGGTCCCCGCGGGCAATTCGAGCGAATAGCCGCCGGAATTCCAGGTTGTGGCCTCATAGGTCCCCTCGCCGTGGGCGCCAACGGCCTGGATTTGCACCCCCGCTAGCCCTTCGCCCGGGGCGTAGAAGTTGGTATTGGCCTGATCATTGTAAGCGACGCCCGTGAGGAATTGCTGGCCCTGGACCCAGCCGAATTCCTGCGTGACGAGGTCGGGACCGACGTTTTGACCCTGGTTGCCGGAGAGCTCGGCCGTGGGGGGCGGCGGCGTGGTCGGAGTCACGCCCGTCAGCAGGCCGATGCCGATTTCGCTGAGCGGATAGGATGTCGAGGTCGCCTCGCCCGGCCCCGGCGCGAGCAGGTTCTTGAGATGGCCGAATTCCGGGTTGCCCCAATCGAGGAAGAACGCCTCGTCGAAGTAGTCGACGACCTGCGTCTCGGTCCTCGTGGCCACATTGCCCGAATAGGCGAAGATGTTCTCGGCCGTGCTCCAGGACGAGTTTCCCGCCTGGAAATAGGGGAGGCCGTCGCTGTCGGTCTGGCCCGGCGCGGGATTTACGAGCGAACCGGACGCCGAGTGGAACTGGCTGTTGGCGGCGAGCATGGCCTGGTCGTGGTCCTGCGCCGCGGCGTTCAACCTCGTGTTGAAGGCGAGCGGTGGGAGCGGCCCGAAGCTGGAGATTTCGCTGATGAATGCGGACAGGTCCGAGCCCGCCGTGGCCTGCTCGATCACCGGGTCGCTCTGGGCGATTGCCAGGAGCCGCTGGCCTTCCGCGGCCGGATTCGCCCGCGCCCGATTGATCAATTCGAGCATGTATTGCTCGTAGGGCGAAGGCTCGACGGCCGCGGCCGTGGAGAGCATGATTCGCGGCTCAAGGTCGGCGACCTCGGGGGTCAAGACCCTGGGTGCGCGGCGCAATCCCGGGCGTCCGGACAGGAGGCCGTCGCGGCGAAAGCAGCTCATGATGGCTCGATTCCGTGCTAGACGACGAGGAAGACGACCCGGTTGCGGGCCACTACTCGATACCTAGCTCAACGAATCGAACCCGGTCGGCAATGGAGATGGAATGCGCCCGACTTGTTGTCCTAAAGCGTCATCCGGGCCACGGCCTGGAAGATCAGATACAACGTGCCGGACAGGGCCATGGACACCGGCAGCGTGAGGACCCACGCGAGGAGGATATTCCGGATGGTCTTGATCTGCACGCCCGAGCCGCCGGCCGCCATCGTCCCGGCGACCCCCGAAGACAGGACGTGCGTGGTGCTCACGGGCAGGCCCGCCCCGTCGGCGAGCCCGATCGTCGCCATGGCCACGACCTCGGCGCAGGCGCCTTGCGCGTACGAGAGATGGGTCTTGCCGATCTTCTCGCCAACCGTCTCCACGATCCGCTTCCAGCCCACGGTCGTCCCCAGGCCCAGCGCCGTGGCCACGGCCATCAGCACCCAGGTCGGGGCATACTCGACGGGCTTGAGGATCTGGTCCCGCCGCGATCGCATCCACCGGATTTGCGCCTTCGAAAGCCCGCCGTCCCGGTGATCCCCCCAGGCCTTCAGCCCTTCCCCGATGCGGAGCAGGGCGGAGCGGACCTTGCTGCGCTGCTTCCTGGTGATCTCCTCGGACGATTCGCGATCCACCAACACCCCGCGGATCGTGGCGAGGTCCTGATTCATCTGATCGGGCGCGAAGCCGAGGATGTCCTTCGGGGGCGGTTGCTTGTCGACGAGATCCTTGATTTCCTCGGCCGCCGCGACGACCCGCCGCAGCTCGGCCGGCGAGGCGTTGGGATCGAGCAAGTAACGGGCGGGGACGATCCCGATCAGGATCAACATGATCATCCCGACCCCTTTCTGACCGTCGTTCGAGCCGTGCGCAAAGCTTACGCCCGAGCAGGTCGAGATCAAGGTCGCCCGGATCCAGGGAGGGGGCGGCTTGTCGGGGGCGGCGGGCTCGTAGAGGGCCGGATCGGGGAAGACCTTGCGGCTGATTCGCAGGAGCGCCCGGCGCAGACGAACCCGATCAGCGGGGAGATCAACAGCGAAAGCCCCACCGACCCCGCCGCGTGCCAGTTCACCCCCTGGCCCAGGGGGATCTTGTCCTGGAGACAGTGGACGATGCCGACGCCGAGGATCGCGCCGATGAGCGTGTGAGAGCTTGAGGACGGCAGTCCGAGGAGCCACGTCCCCAGGTTCCAGGCCGTCGCCGCGATGAGGATGGCCAGGACCATCGACAGGCCTGCCCTTGCCCCACGTCGACGAGCAAATCCACGGGCAGCAGGTTGACGATCCCGAACGCGACGGCCGTGCCGCCGAGGTCGACCCCGGCGAAATTGCACAGGCCCGACCAGATCACGGCCCATCGCGGCGGGAGCGATCGCGTATAGATGACCGTCGCCACCGCGTTGGCCGTGTCGTGGAACCCATTGACGAACTCGAAGCCGAGCGCGATGGTCAGGGCGCCGAGCAAGAAGGCGAACGTCCCCGTGGCCCCATTCAGACCAAAGAAGTCCATGCGTCGTGCAGTTCTCGAGCGATTCCCGTGACCGGCCAGGACCCGGTAGAACGTTAGGCGGACGGGGGATGAGGCGTCAAGGAAGCCTTGCACCCGAATCGCCGAATCTCACCAAATCTTCACGGATGCCGCCCGTCGGACGTTACTTCTGCAACGCCTCCAGGATCGCGGCCTTCGTCTTCTTGGAGTCGCACAGGGCGCGAAGCTCGGCACGATTGAGGACGCGCAACCCCTTGATCTCCACTTCGGCGAACTCATCGACGGGGATCAAGTAGGAAGTCCCCTCCAACTGATCCGGATTTGCCGTCTTCCAATCCCCCGTGCCGTCGTCGGGGCGAAGCCTGGGCGGACGGGCGTAGGATGTGTCGAGCCTGGCGAGCCGCACGCCGATGGTCATCCACAACCTCGTGGTCTTGCGTCGCAGGTCGACGTAAATGGGTATGGAAACCCGCGTGTCGGCGGCAAGGTCGGGATCTTGGGCCCAGGCCGCCAACCATTGCGCCGCCGCCGCCTCGCACCGATCTTTATCGACGGGCTCGTTTGCGACCAGGCTCGGCTTGTGCCCGATGTCCTCGCAACTGAGGAAGTACAGCCCGTAGAAGAGGTCGCGCATGGAATGCAATTCGGTGAAGAGATCGAGCTCGCGCGGTCCCCCTTCGCGAAGCCCATGAATTTTCTTGAGCGTCGGGCGCTCCGACGGTCAATTCGAGGAAATTCGCGAGGAAGGCGTACGATCGCGCCGTCCGGAGATAGTAGGAAGGGCTCGGCTCGACGCGGAGTCGTGGTGACACATGTTGCAACGGTGGATGATAGGCAGACGGTTCGGACGTGGGCGCCGGCAGCGTCCGAGAATGCGTCTCTCGACGCTTGGTCATGAGCGCCTTGAAGGCTTCAAGCATGCGCTTCTTGTACACCTTGGTCAGCAAGAGTTTGTTGCTTTCCTCGCCTTTCTCCGGCAAGAGCAGCGTTTCAAGCGCGTAAACCTGGTAATCGTACCAGCCGCTTTCCGGCCTCGGCGTGAGGTCGACCTTTCCCGAGCGGATGGCGAGGATGATCTCCCTCATCAGATTTGCGTCGGGCGGGAGGCCGAGCGGGAAGAGCTTCGCGAAGAGCTCGTTTTCCCGGCTGGTGGACGGCGGGAACAGCGAGATCGCGACGTTTTCCGGCGGGAGCTTCTCGGGATGGTCCGCCACCTCGGGGAGCGAGAGGCTTGCCGGCGGGTTGGTGAACTTCGCGTAAAACGCCACGGCCTTGCGAGCATCGGCCTTGATCGATGGGTCCTGATTCAACGCACTCACGAGCTCCGCAACCACGGGCCGTTCGATCGGGAGCGAGAAATATCGCAGGAAGCGGAAGCACCGCGACAGCTCGGGGGTCCACGTATAGAAGCCGATCGGCTTCGAAGACACCTCCGCGTTCAGGAACGCCGCAACTCGCGACTTCACGGCCTCGGGAGCACCCACCTGCACCTTCACCCCGGCAAGTTCAAGGCCGGCAGCGAGATAGGCCGCCGCGGCGCCGTCCTTGTCGACCCGGTCGAAGATCCGCTTCACCAGGTCCACATGACCCTTCATCGCCTCGCCTTCGCCGAGGAAATAGGCCTGGTCCAACGCCGCGTACAGTCCGTCGTCGAATTGCTTGGCCTTGCCGTCGATCAGGTTCACCGATGGCAGGACCGCACGATCCTTGATCGCGGCCTTGTAGGACGGATGGAGCACCAGCAGCTCCGGCTCGACGTCCGGCTTGATGATCGGCACGTCGAGGCGGATCACGGCTTCGCTGCCGTTGATCTGCCAACCCTTCTCGCTGCGACGGTCGACCAGGCTGGGGTCGAAGCTCGTGACCTTGTCTTCGATCCGGTCGTCCTTCAGGACGTCGTCGTCATCCCTGGGGACGGAATAATCGGTGCGGTCGACGGTGTAAGTGGAAGCGTCGTCAGGAACTTCATCGTTCGGAGGTGTCGCCTTATGCCCCTGGTTTGCGATTCCTTTCTGGAGATAGCCCGGTATGTAGGAGACGCCGATCGCTCCAATCACCACGACGAGCGCAATCCCCAGTCCGACCGCGAGAGCGGGGCGTTTCATCGGGACACTCCCTAAATAGATCAGGTTCCATGGGTTGCTGCATCCTAACAATTACGTTCATCAAATTCGAAATTGTTGGGGAAATCACCGGAATTCGCGGCAATGGAAAATCTCTCGGGATCGGTCGGTTGCCAGCCGGGACGCGTGCGATTAGCCTGTTCGGATCACGCCCTCTTCCCGGCTGACCTGGAGACGATCATGTCCCGACTCGTCCGCGTCGCGTTCCCGGCCTGGCTTACCATGGCCCTGTTCTGTTCGACCGTGGAAGTGCAACCCCCGGTAAAGGTGGTGCCAGACGATGGGGATTCCGCCAGGTCCATCGGGATTTTGGAAGTCCTCGACCCTCGCCTTGAGAAGTTGGTGGCCAGGGATGTCCGCATGGAAATCCTGCGGGACGGCCTGGACTGGAGCGAAGGGCCCGTCTGGATCAAGGACAAGGACGGCGGATATCTCCTGTTCTCCGACGTCCCCCAGAACAAGGTTTTCGGATGGTCCCTCCAGAAAGGGGACTGGACGCATCTCTCCCCCAGCGGATACACGAGCGGGCCCGACCGAGGGGACGAGACCGGCTCGAACGGCCTGACCCTGGACCCCGAAGGCCGCCTCGTCCTCATGCAGCACGGCGACCGTCGCGTCTCTCGCCTCGGGAAAGATGGGCAGTTTGTCACGATGGCCGATCGGTTCGAAGGGAAGCGCCTCAACAGCCCGAATGATGGCGTGTTCAAGTCCAATGGCGACTTCTACTTCACCGACCCGCCCTATGGATTGGTCAAGAAGAATGCCGACCCCGCCAAGGAGTTGGCCCATAACGGGGTGTACCGAGTCGCCAAGGACGGCACGCTCACGTTACTAACAAAGGAGATGACATATCCCAACGGGATCGCGTTCTCTCCCGACGAAAAGACCCTCTACGTGGCCAACAGCGACCCCAACCGAGCCGTCTGGATGGCATTCCCGGTAAAGGCCGACGGCATGCTGGGCGAAGGGACGGTGTTCTACGATGCCACGCCGCTGGTCGGCAAGAAGCTGGGCCTGCCCGACGGGATGAAGGTCGATCGCGCCGGAAACCTGTTCGCGTCCGGCCCCGGGGGCATCCTCATCTTCCACCCGGATGGCACGCTCCTCGGCACATTCGTGACCGGAGAACGCACCGCCAACTGCGCCTGGGGCGACAATGGCTCGACCCTCTACATCACCGCCGACATGTACCTGGGCCGGATCAAGACCAAGACCAAGGGCAATGGCTTCTGAGCCCCGGGAAGGCTTCCTTTCGGTGCTATATTTACGACTGGGAGGTGGACGCCGTCGTACAATGTTCGGGGCCGGACTCGCCTTCACGGACTTGATCTCGCCGATCACTCCATGCTAGCATGCAGCGGAATTCCGTTCGCGAATTCCGGGAAAAGACTTCCTCCGATCGTCGCCAACAATCCGTCAGAGATGGATCGTTCTGTCACCAAGGATGGCGGTACCTCCTCGCTCGCCCTACTCCGAGTCTCGTCATGCAACGAAAACGTCGCCGCGCCGTGCGTCCGATCGTGGATGCGCTCGACGACCGCTGCCTGCTCTCGGGGCTGACCCCGGCGGAAATCACGCAGGCCTATGGCCTGAACGCGGTCACCTTCACGAACTCCACCGGCACCTTTCTCGGCAACGGGACCGGTGAGACCATCGCACTGATCGAGGCCTATCACGACCCCTATCTCTCGACGGATCTGAAGGTCTTCGACGCCGCCGAGGGGTTGCCCGACCCGAGCCTGACCGTGGTGGACCAGGCCGGAAACCAGGCGGATTCCGGATGGGCCAGCGAGGAAGACCTGGACGTCGAATGGGCGCACGCGATCGCCCCCGGCGCCAATATCCTCGTGGTGGAAGCCGCGTCGCAGAGCGAGCCCGACCTCCTCGCGGCCGTGAATACCGCGAGGAACACGCCCGGGGTCGCCGCCGTGTCGATGAGCTGGGGCTTCAGCGAGACCCAGTCGCAGACGCAGTATGACAGCACCTTCACGACCCCCGCCGGGCATCAGGGCATCACGTTCGTCGCCGCCAGCGGGGACAGCGGGGCGAGCGCGGGGGCCGAATGGCCCGCTTCGTCGCCGAACGTGCTGTCGGTGGGCGGGACCACGCTCGCGCTCAACTCCTCGGGGATCGCCGCGGGCGAGACCACCTGGTCGGGCAGCCAGGGCGGCTACAGCGTCGTCGAGGCCGAGCCTTCCTACCAGCAATCGTCGCAGACCAGCGGGCTCAGGAGCACGCCCGACGTGGCGTTCGACGCCGACCCGAATACCGGCGTGACGGTCTACTCGACCGATCCCGATACGGGCCGGGGCAAGTGGGAAACCGTGGGCGGGACGAGCCTGGGATCGCCCGCATGGGCCGCAATCATCGCCATCGCCGATGAAGGCCGGATGATCGCGGGCGAAGGCAGCCTCGACGGCGCCATCTCAAACCTTGCCCACGCTCTACTCGCTGCCGTCGACCGACTTCAACGCCGTGTCGTCCGCGGTCACCGGAGGAAATACCGGAGGTGGTTACAGCGGCGGATTCGGTGGATGGGGCGGATTTGGCGGATGGGGCGGGTTTGGCGGAGGGTTCTTCACCAGCTACGCGACGGCCGACGTGGCCACGAGTACCACGGCCGCCTCGTCGTCCTACAGCACGTCCACCGGGCTCGGCACGCCGAACGGATCGGCCCTCATCAACGACCTCGTGACCAACGCCAAGTCCCCTTCGACCGCGACCACAAGCAGCGGGTCGTCCGCCGGATCGACCACGACCACAACGACCACGACCACGCCGGTTTCGGGCAAGAAGACCACGCACCCGAAGAAGACGAAGCCCAAAGCCCATCCCAAGGCCGTGGCGACGAAGAAGGCCAAGACGGTGGTCGTGAAGACCAAGGCGGTCGCGAAGACCAAGGCGGCCGTGAAGGCCGAGGCCGCTCACACCAGCGCGACCCACGACATCGTGGACGCGGCACTCGAAGAACTGGGCTCGTAGAAATCTGGAAACCCCAGGGCGATTGAATCCCCCCGGCCTGTTCGTCTCGAATGCTCACCCCTAGAATCGGGCGGGAGCATGGGATGGACCCGGGGGGATTCACGCATGGTTGGCGAGGTCTTGAAGCGGCTGGGCCTGGATGAGCACAACTCGGGGGTTTGCGGGAGGGATTGGCTGGTATCGCCGGGCGGGGCGGCCCTGCCCTCGATCAACCCGGCAACCGGCGAAGCGATCGGGCAGGTTTCGCCGGGTTCGATGCTCGATTACGAGCGGGTCGCGTCCGAGGCTGCCGAGGCCTTCCTGTCCTGGCGAACCATTCCGCCGCCCCTCCGGGGCGAGGTCGTGCGCAAGATTGGCCTGGCCCTGCGCGAGCACAAGGAAGACCTCGGCAAGCTCGTGAGCCTGGAGACCGGCAAGATCCTCAGCGAGGGGCTCGGCGAGGTCCAGGAGATGATCGACATGGCCGACTTCGCCGTCGGCCTGTCCCGGCAGCTTCACGGATTGACCATCGCCAGCGAACGCCCGAATCACCGGATGTTCGAGCAATGGCTCCCGCTCGGCCCGGTCGGGATCATCACGGCGTTCAACTTCCCGGTCGCCGTGTGGGCGTGGAATGCCCTGCTCGCGGCCGTGTGCGGCGACACGGTCATCTGGAAGCCGTCGCCCGAGACACCCTTGACGGCCGTGGCCGTGCAGAAAATCGCCCACAAGGTCGCAAGGGAGTGCGGGCACGAAGGCATTTTTCACCTCTGCGTTGGTGGGGCCGCGGACGTGGGTGAGCGAATGATCGCCGACCCGCGATTGCCCCTGATCTCGGCCACCGGCAGCAGCCGGATGGGCGCGAGGGTGGGGGAGGTCGTCGGCCGTCGCCTGGGGCGGGCGTTGCTGGAACTCGGCGGGAACAATGCGGCCATCCTCGCGCCTTCGGCCAATCTGGACCTGGCCCTCAGGGCCGTCCTGTTCGCGGCCGTGGGGACCGCCGGCCAGCGATGCACGACGTTGCGACGGCTGATCGTCCACGAATCGATCGCCCACGAGTTCCTGAACCGCCTGAAGGCGGCTTACAAGACGCTCCCGGTCGGCGACCCGCTCGACCCAATCACGCTCGTCGGCCCGCTGATCAACGCAGACGCGGTGGACGCGATGATGGCGGCGCTCGACCTCGTGAAATCGCAACGAGGTCATATCCTGGTCGGAGGACATCGCGTGGATCGTCCCGGATTCTTCGTCGAGCCGGCCATCGTCCTCGCCCGCCGCGGGATGCCGATCGTCGCCGAGGAGACGTTCGCGCCGATCCTCTACGCCATCGCCTACAAGACCTTCGACGAGGCAATCGCGATCCAGAATGAGGTATCTCAAGGGCTTTCCTCGGCCCTGTTCACGGATCGCGTGGGCGAGATGGAACGGTTCCTCTCGGCCGAGGGCTCCGATTGCGGCATTGCCAACGTGAATCTCGGGACGTCCGGCGCGGAGATCGGCGGCGCCTTCGGCGGAGAAAAAGCAACGGGAGGGGGCCGCGAATCGGGCTCGGACGCGTGGAAAACTTACATGCGTCGCCAGACCTGCACGATCAACGGCGGAAACGACTTGCCGCTCGCGCAGGGCGTCCAGTTCCCGACGGCTTGGGCGCCGGGCCGAAAAAACGGTTCCTGACAGCGTTTCTTGGATGACAGCGTTTCTTGGATCGTTCTTGATGCGACGCCGAGTTGCCAAATTGTTGCACGGGCCTTGCATGGGTTCGACAGCCTTGGCATAATCACTCGATGCGCGGCCCATTGCTGGTTGGCCGCATTGTTTCGTCTTCAGAGGTTGTGCGGAAAGGTCGGTCATGGCGGACGCCGTTACGATTTCGGTTGAGTGCGGGACCCCGCGAAGAACAAGGGGACCGGCTCTCGCGCGGCCCGCAAGCTCCGCGCACAGGGCAAGATCCCCGCCATCATCTATGGCCACAAGCAGACCCCCCAGCCGATCTCGATCAGCCGGGACGCCGTCTGGCAGATGATCAAGAAGTCCACCCACCTGGCCCAGCTCAAGATCGGCTCCGACGCCAGCGAGATGGTCCTGGTCCGCGAGGTCCAGTGGGACTACCTGGGCAAGGAAATCATCCACCTGGACTTCGCCCGCGTGAGCGCCGACGAGTCCATCGAGACCGACGTGAAGCTCGTCCCGTACGGCGACGCCCCGGGCATTGCCGAGGGCGGCGTGCTGGACTTCCTCGTGCACACGGTCACCGTGAAGTGCCTGGCGACCGCGATCCCCGACTCGATCCGCGTGGACGTGAGCAATGTCCACCTGAACAACGCCATCCACGTCCGCGACCTGAAGCTGCCCGAAGGCGTGACGGTCCTGGGCGACTCCGGCCTGACAATCCTGCACGTGACCACGCACAAGGCGGCGGCCGAGCCGACCCCGGCCGAGGCTGCGGTCACGCAGCCGGAGGTCATCGGGCGCAAGGTGGAGGAGAAGGAGGAGAAGTAGCCCTCGACGGATCTCCGTCGTTGGCTGCAAGTTATGTCCAGGAAACTTATCGTGGGCCTGGGCAACCCGGGCAGCAAGTACGAGGGAACGAGACACAACATCGGCTTCGAGCTCGTGGACCGACTGGCCCGCGGCGGGTCGGGCGTGGCGTTCCAGAGGAAGTTTGATGGCCTGGTCGCCGAGGCCGACATCGATTTCCATCGCGTCCTGCTGCTCAAGCCCGAGACGTTCATGAATCTCAGCGGTCGCAGCGTCCGGCAGGTCCTCCAGTTCTACAAGATCGAGACCACCGATTTCCTCGTCCTGTGCGACGACCTGAATTTGCCCCTGGGGAAGCTGCGGATTCGAAGAGGAGGTTCCGACGGAGGTCAGAAAGGCTTACGCGACATCACCGCGCAGATCGGCACCGAGGACTACGCAAGGCTTCGGATCGGGATCGGCGAGAAAGGCGTGATGGACGCGGCGGATTTCGTCCTCAGCCGGTTTCGCGCGGCCGAACGCCCGATCATGGACGACTGCCTGATCTCGGCGACCCAGGCGGTGGCCGTGTGGGTGACTCAAGGGGTGGAAGCGGCCATGAATCGATTTAATGGGAACGCGTAAGGTGCATGAAATGCACCATTCTTTTTCGGAATTCGGAGGCGAAGTTGGCGGTCAACACATACGAAGGCATGTTCCTGCTGGACAGCGCGAAGGTCGCCGTCAATTGGGACGATTCGGTCAAGCACGTCCACGACATCCTGGCCAAGCACAACGCGGAGATCGTGGCCAGCCGCCAGTGGGACGAGCGACGCCTCGCCTACGCGGTCGAAGGGCACAAGAAGGGGACGTATCTGCTAACCTTCTTCAAGACCGAGGGCGCCGCGATCAAGGAAATCGAGGCGGATTGCCGCCTGAGCGACCTCGTCCTGCGCGACCTGATCCTCAAGGTCCACCCGAAGCTCGCCGACCTCCAGGTCAACCAGGCCATGACGTCCACTCCCGGCGAGAATGAGGATGGGCCCCGCGAGGAAGAGATGGACGATCGTCCCCGCCGTCGTCGCCGGGACGAATGATCACCTAATTCCTCGCATTTGCGCGTCTTCGCTTGTGTCGGCGGGCCCAATATGGTAGTTTCCTCTAGGGAACACCCGTTTATCTCGACGACGCGGCGACGAGGTCGGCCCGGCGACGGCGACCCGTGGGAGGGCAACCGAAATGGCCAGCGTGAACAAAGTCTTCCTGATCGGCAACCTGACGCGCGACCCCGAGCTGCGTTACACCACCAACGGTAGCGCCGTGACCGACCTGGGCATCGCCCTGAATCGCATGTACACGACCAAGGACGGGGATCGTCGCGAGGAAGTGACGTTCCTGGACGTGACGGTGTGGAATCGCCAGGCGGAGACCTGCTGCCAGTACCTCAAGAAGGGGCAGCCGGTCCACGTCGAAGGCTTCATCAAGATGGACACGTGGGACGACAAGACCACGGGCGAGAAGCGGAGCAAGCTGAAGGTGGAGGCCGACCGGGTGCAATTCCTGGGCAGCCGCAAGGACGAGCCGGGCGGGATGCCGTCGCACGACGATGAAGGCGCCCCTCCCGCCCGCGAAACCCGCCGCCCCGGCCCGGCCGGTGGCAATGGGAGCAATGGGCCGAGCCGCGGGGGCTACAACAATCCGCCGCCCGCCGCGCGTCGGCCGACCGCACCGCCCCCGACCGATTCCGAAGGCGACGACGACATCCCGTTCTAATTCGTTTGCAGAGAGCAGCGGAGCGCATCATGGCCAAGATGACCGACAAGAAGCCCGCCAAGGCGAAGCCGAAGGCAAAGACCAGCAACCGCGCCAAGGCCCGGGCCGCCGCGAGCGCCAAGGCCGGCCCCGTCGTGGCGACGGCCGTCCGCCAGCCCGGCGTGGAGCGTCGCCAGAATCACCCCATGAGGGCCAAGAATGGCTTCATGTCGGTGATCCTCACCCAACCGGTGCCGCATTGCGGACAGGCGGGGGACCTGGTCAAGGTCAAGCCCGGCTTCGGCGCAACTACTTGCTGCCGCAAGGGATGGCCACGTTCGCCACCCCGCACAACCTGCGAAACGTCGAGAAGCACCGCGAACGCCTCCGCCAGCTTGAAGAAGCCAAGCGTGCCGACCTCATGAGCCTGGCGGCGCAGATCGCCCAGCGATCGATCACGATCGAGGCCAACGCGAACGCCGAAGGCCACCTGTACGGGTCGGTCAACGCCGACCAGATTGCCGCCGCCCTCCGGGCCGACAACCTGCCGATCGACGAGTCGATGGTGCGGATCGAAGGCCCGTTGAAGGAACTCGGCCTGTACACGATCAACCTGTCGCTGGGCCAGGACGTGAACACCGAGGTCAAGCTGTGGGTCGTCCCCACGCACACGGTCGACCCGGCCACGGCCTGATTGTTCCGGCCGTACCGCGCCCTCGTCACCCCTCGGCCGAAAAAATCTGATGGCCTGGGATCGGGCAATCCGATACCATTGTACAGGTCTAGCCAGCCCGTCGCCGTGCCTTCACTGTGGAATGCTCCTGGGCGAGGACGGGAAGGGCGCTCGGGGGGCTTCACGGAGATGGCCGAGTATCCGATCGGTAACGGAAATGGTCATGAGCGGGGCAAGCGGCCGTCGATCGTCCCCTTCCCCGTCGACGCCCTCCCTCCGCAGAATATCGAGGCCGAGCGCAGCGTCCTGGCGCGATCCTGATCGATAATGATGTGCTCCATGAGATCGTCCCGATCGTCCGGGTCGAGGATTTCTACCGGGACGATCACCAGATCATCTATCGCGCGATCCGGGACCTGTACGACCTGGGCAAGCCGGTCGACGTGCTCATCCTCAGCGACGAGCTGAGTCGTCGCGGCGAGTACGACAAGATCGGCGGTTTCGACACGCTTTCCGAGATCCTCGGCGGCGTCCCGCACGCGGCGAACGCGAAATATCACGCGGGAATCGTGCGAGAGAAGTCGGTCATCCGTCAGGTGATCGAGGCTTCCAACGAGATCATCCGCGAAGGCTATTCCAACAGCCTCACCTCCGACGACGTGCTCGAAGGGGCCGAGCGCCGCATCTTCGCGATCGCCGAGGAGGGCGCGACCGGCGAGACCGTCGAGCTGTGCGACGTGGTGACGAAGGCGATGGACCGGATCGCGCTCCGATCCGAGTCCAAGCATCCGATCACTGGGGTGGGGACGGGCTATTTCGAGCTCGACGACATGACCAGCGGGTTCCAGGCGGAACAATTAATCATCCTGGCCGCCCGCCCGAGCATGGGGAAGACGGCGTTTGCGCTGAATATTTGCGAGCATGTGGCGGTAACCTTGAAGAAGGCCGTCCTGTTCGTGAGCCTGGAAATGGGCAGCATGGAACTGGTCGAGCGGCTCCTGTGCGGCCGATCTCGCGTGGACGGGCAAAAGCTCCGTTCGGGGCAGAACATCGGCACTCGTGAGATGGCCCAGCTTGGCCGCGCCTACGAGGAGATGAGGGAAACCCCCTTGTTCATCGACGACACGCCCGCCCGCAACATGCTCCAGATCACGGCCAACGCCCGCCGCTTGAAGATGCGGAAGGACCTCGGCCTGATCGTGGTCGACTACATCCAGCTCATCGATTCCGAGGGGGACGGACGCGAGAGTCGCCAGGAGCAGATCGCGAAGATTAGCCGGAGGCTGAAGACGCTTGGCCCGCGAGCTGAAAGTGCCGGTCGTCGCGCTCTCGCAGCTCAATCGAGGCGTCGAGAATCGCGAGGATCGAAGGCCCAGGATGGCCGACCTCCGCGAGTCGGGCGCCATCGAGCAGGACGCCGACGTGATCCTCCTGCTGCACCGCCCCGAATACTACGACGCCAACGACCAGCCCGGCGTGGCCGAATGCATCATCGCCAAGAACCGAAACGGAGCAACTGGGACGGTCAAGATGACCTTCCTCAAGAACATCATGAGGTTCGAAAACCTTGCCACGGTGGCCGACCCGATGGGCGGCGGCGCGTTCTGACCCGAGAAACGGTGTCAGGAACCGTTTTCCCAAGTCTCATTGGCTGAGCAACTTCCATTGCGAGATATCCTGGCCGATCTCGCCACCGGTGGCGAGATCGGCCAGGATGCGGCCGATTAGGCAGGAGAATTTGAACCCGTGCCCGCTGCACGGACTGGCGGCAATCACGTTGGGGTTTTCGGGCAAGGGGCTCACGAGGAAGTTCTCGCCGGGGGCGATGGTGTACTTGCAGATCTCCGTGAATTCGATCGGGGCTTGCGAGAGCGAGGGCAGATGCCCCTGGAGGAAGGCTCGAATCTCGGCAATATAGGCGTTGCTGATGGTGCGTTCGTCGTCGGACGGGTCGATGATCTCGCCGCCGTGCTGGGCCACTTTCAGGCCTCGTTCCAGGAAGGGCGGCATGCCGTAATAGGCGTGTTCGCCTTCAATTCCCTTGTAGATGAAGACCGGGAAGCGGCCGATGGCGAATCGAATGGGGTCATCGGGGCGGACGTAGAGGATTTGCTGGCGCTCGACGCGCAGCCTGGAGGCGAGGGACGGGATGAGCTGGCCAATCCACGGCCCGGCGGCCACGATCAGGCGGCCTGCGGTGATCGTCCCGACGTCGGTTTCGAGCGTCGGGCGATCGGCCGCGAGGTCAATGCTCCTCACCCGACAGTGCTCGAACACCTGCATCGCCGGCCCGCCGAAATGCCGGGCCAGGTGCATCTGGAGCGAGAGCGCCCGCGCCGCCGAGATCATCCCGGCGTCGGGCTCGAACACGACGTCGCAATCGTCGGGGACCTGGAACGTGGGCGAGACGTCGCGCAACTCGCGTCCCGTCATCCGGCGATGCGGGCAGCCGATGGCTTCGAGGCTGGCGACGACCTGCTTGACGTAATCGGAACCGGGAGCACAAATGCTCATGCCGCCGGTGCGGAAATAGAGCGATTCGCCCGCGTCGGCCTCCAGGTTGCGCCACGCTTCGAAGGCGGCCGGCATGAGCCTGGCGTACTGAACGTCGGCATACGAATGCCTGATGATCCGCGCCGACCCATGAGAGCTGCCGCGATCGTGTCCGAGGCCGAATTGCTCGATCAAGGCGAACGGCTGGCCACGCCGGGCCAGGTGATAGGCGGCCGATGTACCCATGGCCCCGGCGCCCAGGATGACCGTCGGGAATTCGAGGTGTTTCATGATCGAGTTGCGATGCTCTAGGTCCTCCGGGCGACGAGCCTTTCCCGATCATCGCGCGGGCTGCCGCGATTGGCAAGGGTCGGTCCCGGGTGATAAACTTGAAAGATCGCGAACGAGACCCGATCGGAGTGCCCGCCATGGCCACCGACGCCAAGCCGATGACGACCGAAGACCTCCTGGCCATGCCCGACGACGGCGTCGAGCGCTGGCTGATCCGCGGCGAACTGCGGGAGCGTATCCTGACCACGCGCGGCGTGCCCCATTGCCTCGTCACTCAGAACTTCTCGCTGGTGCTGGGCACCTGGCTGAAGCAGCAACCCCGGCCGCGAGGCCTCGTCCTCTCGGGGGAAGTGCGAGTCAGGCTCCAAGCCGAGCCGCTGACCACGGTTGGCGTCGACTTGACCTATCTCTCCGCCGAATTGGCGAAGAAGACATCGTCACGCGCCAAATTCGTGGACGGCGTCCCGACCCTGGTCATTGAAGTCTTGTCCCCCTCTGACGTCTCCGAGGACATCGGCGAAAAAGTCCAGGATTACCTGGACGCGGGCGTCCCGCACGTTTGGGTTGCCGAGCCGACCTTCGAGACCGTGACCATCTACCGCCCCGGCGCCTTGCCCGTGATGGTCAACACGGAGGATTTCCTGGCCGCCGAGCCCGAAATGCCCGGGCTGCGGATCGCCGTCCGCGAGATCTTCGAGCGATGAAGCTTGCCGCGGCGTGATTTGCGGAGGCGAGCCGACCGGCGGATGGCATTCAGTTTGCATCGATCTTCCCCCGGGGATGGCATCAGTATTGACGCAGGGGTTCTTCCCCTGGGGAGATCGCATCATGACGAGATCGTTCAAGCCCCGGCTCGCGCCCTGGGGCGTGGGACTGGCGTTCCTGGTGGGCATGGGGTCGGCCTCGGCCCAGGACCGCTCGCAGGCTCCCGACCCGCGACTGCAGACTCCGGGGGGCAACTTGCCGGCCAATCCGTCGGCCGGCGGCGGGCAGGTCGTCAAGCCGCCCGGCTCGGATATCGCCGCCCCGCCCGCCTCGAGTACCGCCAGGCCCGCCGGGTCGGACGTTGGCAAGGCCGGCGCCGCTCGCAAGGGCAACGTGGTGATGACCGCCGAGGGCGTGGTCACGCGAGTGGATAAGCCGGGCAAGGCCCTCCAGGGCGAGCTGACCCGGTTCGCGTTCGACCCGTCGCAGGATTGGAACACGTTCGTGGAGGTGGGTGCCGTCGGCCTGCCCACCGATGCCGCGTCGAAGCCGAAGACCACGGAGCAGGAGAAGCGGGCCAACGTCGATCAGCATGCGGCCACGCCGGACGCGCCCAGGGTCCTGGAGATGGTGGTCACGAACCGTTCGATGGTCTCGGTCTTCGCCCGCTCCACGGACGGGACGAACATGTACGGCGTGACCACCATGAGCTCGCCCAACATGACCCCCAGCACGGCCGCCCGCCTCAACCAGCCGGCGAATACGCCCCTGCCGACGAACTTCACCAATATCAAGGAAGGCTCGTTCGTGTCGGTGCGATACCACCGCCTGGGCGACCTCAACGTGGTCCTGAACGTGAGCCTGATCGAGCTGCCGCTGACCCAGCCGGGCAGCCCATCCAATACGGCACCCACGCCGGAATCGGCCGCGGCCCGCGCGTCGGCACCGCCGCCTTCGACAAGCTCGTTCGAGAAGGGTGGTAACAACGGGAAAGTCCCGTCGTACGAGTCGCCCGGTGCGACCAGCCGACAGCAAAATAACGCCGGAGGCGCAAACGGCTTGCCCCGTTGAGGATCGCGGAATCCATCCTCAGATCAGCAGTCGGTCGAACGTCGACAGGTCGTCGCGATCGAACACAAATCTCGCCGGCAACCCGACGACTCGCGAGGCTCCCATGAGCATGAGCGGGCGGCGGAAGCCGGCGAGCTGCTTTGCGGCCACGAGTGCCGTGACCCTCCATCCTGGCGAACCGTTCAGGCCCCAAACTTCGCCCCGGGCCACGTGCTGGGCGCCTCGGTCGTGCAGGAACTGCGCCACGGTCGCTGCGGTGTCCGATCCCGAAGACTCGGTCCCGACGACTTCGAGATGGAGCAGCCCCTCCGAGCTTCGCACGCCGTCGATGGCGTCGAGCAGGACGGCCAATGGCCCGGCGGCGCCCTCGTCGGCCAGGAGGGCCAGGCTGGGGGAGTGCCCGATCAGGCAGGAGGCCGATTCCAGCACGGTCCCGCCGGGAATCTCCCGCAATCGATTGTCCTTCAGCGTGGTGCCCGAGCTGGTCAAGTCGACGATGATGTCGGCGATTCCCAGGCTGGGGTGGAGTTCCAGGGCGCCGTCGGAATCGATCAACTGGTAATAATAAATACCCCACTTGCGGAACGCCTGGCGGACCAGCGAGGGATATTTCGTCGACACGCGGAACGTCTTGCCCTGGGCCTTGAATTCGGCCGTCAGGTCCACCAGGTCGATCATGTGCGAGACGTCGATCCAGCTCTCGGGAACGGCCACGACCAGGCGACAACCGCCGTAGCCGAGGTCCTGGATCACCACGCGGGTCTGCTCGGCCTCGGCCTGCGCGCTCGGCGTACACGTCGTAGCCCGTCACGCCCAGGTGGCATCGCCCTTCCTGCACCTGCGTGACGATGTCGCTGGGCCTCATGAAGACGACGTGGAACCGCGGATGCCCCGCGATGGTCGCCTCGTACTGGCGGTCGCTGGCGCGGCGGACCTTGTAGCCCGCCGTCTTGAGCAGGTCCACGATCCCGTCGAACAGGTGCCCCTTGGACGGGATGGCCAGGCGGATCGGGTCGGGGCCCATCAGCGCGCCTCCGATCGGGGGATGAGGTCGTCGATCGAAACCAATCGGGTTCGCGCCTCCGCGAGATCGTCCACGCGGATGGATTGCGGGCGATCGAGCGGACCCCGGACGACCAATATTCGGCCCAGACCGAGCCGCTTTGCATAGGCGTTAGCCTCTTCCGAGGTCTGGTCCCCGTTCAGGATCACCGCTCGCGCTGCCGACCGCAGGCGAGTGGCCAGGCGGATCGCTTCGGGCAGGAATTCGGGCCTTTCGGCGATCACGAGATCGGTATTGAGGAGGACATATCTCGATCTTCCTCCGCGCCGGGCAATCGCATGGTCGAGCCGTTCCAGCCCGAAGGCGAAACCCACGCCGCGGTCGTCGCGTTCGCTGCCCAGGACCCGCGCCAGGCCGTCGTAGCGACCCCCTCCGCACACCTCGATCGGCCCTTCGGGCGTGGTGGCGACCAGCTCGAAGACCATTTGCGAATAAAACCCGATCCCGCGCCGAAACCTAGGTCCAGCTCGATGCGATCGGCCGACACGCCGTAATCGCCCAGCGTGGCGACCAGCGAGCGGATGGCGGCGACCGATTCGGCGCGATCGCGGCGTAGTCGGATTCGAGCCTGGCCAGGATGGTCGTTGCCGGGCCGTGCAGGTCGGCAAGCTCGTGGACGCGGTCGCGAAGCCTGCCGATCACCTCTTGCAACGAGCGGCCCAGTTCCCATTTCCGTCGCAAACGGCCGAGGATCTCGCGGCCCGAACGTCGCCCGGTCACGTCGGGCACGAGCGTGCGGAAAAGCCGTTCCACGCCGGGATTCGAGCCGCTGTTGATGAGCGGTTCCTCGTCGTCGCCGCCCAGCCACGCCTCCAGTTGCTCCAATCCGGCCTCGATCGCCCCCACGTTCCCGCCCTCGGCGGCGGCCTCGCTCAGCCTCTCGACCAGCGCGGCGCGGGCCGCCTCGGGAAGGCCCGACCTGGCGAGCATTTCGAGGATCAGCCCTACATGGCCGATGCGAATGGCCGCGTCGCCGATGCCGGCCTCCTTCAGCGCCCAATCGGCCAGCCAGATCACCTCGGCGTCGGCAGACGGACCCGAGGCCCCGAGCATTTCCACGCCCACTTGCTGAAATTCACGGTCGAAACCCGGACGCAACGCCTCGTGACGGAACACCGCGCCGCCCATGCAGACCCGCCAGGGGAGCGGCGGCGGCTCCGAGGCATCGACATAAGCTCGGACGATCCCGGCCGTCAATTCGGGTCGCAAACACGTCCCCTCGGTCACCTCGTACAGCTTCGACACGATCCCCGCGCCGCTCTTGCGCTCGTGCAATTCCGTCGGTTCCAGGACCGGAATTCGCATGGGTGAATAGCCCGCGAGCGCGAAGCGATCGAGCAGGAGCGATTCCAGGGCGGCGAGCCGGCAATGATCCTCGGGAAGAAAATCGCGGGTGCCCCTCACCTGCGGGACGCGGCCTTCCGGGGGCATCGAGCCAACGCTCACGACGCCACCCCCTTCAACGCCTGCGAAACCACCGTTTCCAGGTCGGCCCAGGGGATGGCCTTTTGCTCCTGCCTCGTCGAAAGGTCGCGAAGGTTGAAAACCTGCTTGCCCATCTCATCGGGGCCGACGATCACCGCCAGCTTGTGGCCTCGCGACGAGCCGTAGCCCATCTGCTTGCCGATCTGGAGGGCGTCCGGAAAGACTTCGGCGCCGATGCCCGCTGCCCGCAATCGAGTGGCGAGCTTCACGCTCGTGGCCGGGTCTCCGCCGGGGAAGTTGGCGACGAGGACGGGGGCCGTGCTCGACGAGCCCTTGAGCCATCCGGCCTCGTCCATCAGCGCGAGCAGGCGATCGAGGCCGATCGAGGCCCCCACGCCGGGTAGTCTTCGCGACGTGAACAAGCTCGCCAGATTGTCGTATCGACCGCCCGAGGCCACGCTTCCGAAGCGTTCCCAGCCGTCGATGGTGGTCTCGAACACGATCCCGGTGTAATAGTCTAGCCCGCGAGCAAGCCCCAGGTCGATCGCGAATCGCTCCTTCGGCACGCCCCCGGCTTCGAGCAAGTCCAGCACCGATCGCAGGTTGGCGATCCCTTCGGCCGCCCTGGGATGAGAGCCCACGGGCGTCTCGGCCACGTCGCGCAGGACCTCGGCGCCCCCCTTGCCGCGTTCGACGAAGTCGAGGATTTCCGAAGCCTGATCGTCGTGCAATTCGGCGGCGATCAGCTCCTTGACCACGCCGTCGCGGCCGATCTTCGCGATCTTGTCGAGGCTTCGCAAGATCGCCCCCGTCTTCTCGGCCAACCCCAGCGAGTCGAGCAATCCGTCGAGGATCTTGCGGTTATTCAGGCTGATCTTGAACGCGGGCACGCCCGCCGCGGTGAGCGCCGATGGATGACCTGGGCGGTCTCCGCGTCGGCGATGGCGCTCTCGGTGCCAACGGTGTCGAAGTCGCACTGGACGAACTCCCGAAACCGGCCTTTCGCGGGCCGCTCGCCGCGAAAAACCGAGCCGATGGCGTATCGCTTGAATGGGGTGCCGATCGCGTCCACATGCTTCGCAACAAACCTCGCCAGGGGCACGGTCAAATCAAACCGGAGGGCCAGCTCGCCGGGCGTCCCGCCCTTGTTGGTGACCTCGAAGATCTGCCGCAGGACCTCGTCGGACCCCGCCCCTTTGCCGGTCAGGACCTCCATGCGCTCGATGTGCGGGGTCTCGATCGGGAGGAAGCCGAAGGAGGCGAACGTGCGGCGGAACTGGGCCAGCATGCGCTCGCGAGGGATCATCTCGGAGGGCGGGATGTCCCGCAGCCCGCTGGCCACGCGGGGGTCGATCATGGGAGGCGGGATCCTTTTCGCGGGAACGGGGACGAAGCGGACGATTCTAGCAAATCGGCGAGGAGATCGGCAGCCCGGCGGTCGTGGAACAGCCTGTCAGAGCCCATTTCGTCAACGTGGGGATGCGAAAGTCGCTATACTCCCCGGACGGACACGACCGGGACGCGCGGGTTCGAGTGGTCAAGGAGTGACGCGACGCGAGTTCCACCTTGGGAGGATATCGAGGTCGATCTCCGCGAATATTCGCGAATCCGCGGAAAAAGGGCCGGCGCGGGAAATTCGCAAGTTCTTGCAGGGTGGGGCGAGCGCGTCGATGGAGCCGCTTCGTTGCGAACCCTCCCGGAACTGCCGGCACCCCTCCCTCGCGAATCAGGACTCTTCAAGCGATAATGCCGGTCGCGAATCCCGCGAGCCAACCCCGGAGATCGACCATGACCGCCGTCGTGACCCCCTTGACCCAGCGTCCCGCGTGGAATGCCCTGCTGAGCCATCAGAAGGCGATCGGCCAGGTCCATCTCCGCAACCTGTTTGCCGATGACCCCACGCGAGGCGAACGGCTCACGGCCGAGGCGTGCGGGCTTTACCTCGATTATTCGAAGAACCGCGTGACCGACGAGACGCTGAACCTGCTCGTCTCGCTGGCCGAGGAATCGGGGCTGAAGGGCCGCATCGAGGCCATGTTCACCGGCCAAAAGATCAACACCACCGAGGGCCGCGCCGTGTTGCATGTGGCCTTGCGAGCGCCAAACGGCGAGGCGATTTTCGAGGACGGCAAGGACGTGGTGCCGATGGTCCACGAGGTCCTGGACCGCATGGCCGATTTTTCCGACCGCGTGCGGGACGGGTCGTGGACCGGGTTCACGGGCAAGCCGATTCGCAACGTGGTGAACATCGGCATCGGCGGGTCCGACCTCGGCCCGGTCATGGCTTATGAGGCCCTGAAACATTACAGCGATCGCCACTTGACGATGCGTTTCGTGTCGAACGTGGACGGCACCGATTTCGCCGAGGCCACGCGCGATCTTGATCCCGCCGAGACCCTGTTCATCGTCGCGTCCAAGACGTTTACCACCCTGGAGACGATGACCAACGCGCAGACGGCCCGGGAGTGGTGCCTGGCGGCGCTCGGCGACGAGAAGGCGGTGGCGAAGCACTTCGTGGCGCTTTCCACGAACGCCGCCGAGGTGACGAAGTTCGGCATCGACACGGCCAACATGTTCGGGTTCTGGGACTGGGTGGGCGGGCGTATTCGATGGATTCGGCCATCGGATTGTCGACCATGATCGCGATCGGCCCCGAGAATTTCCGCCGGATGCTCGCCGGGTTCCACGCGATGGATGTCCATTTCCGCACCACGCCGTTCGCGAAAAACCTGCCCGTTTTGATGGGTCTGCTGACCGTCTGGTACACCGATTTCCTGGGTGCCGAGACGATGGCGATTTTGCCTTATGATCAGTATCTCAAGCGATTTCCGGCGTATCTCCAGCAATTGACGATGGAGAGCAACGGCAAGTCGGTCACGCTGGACGGCCGCCACGTGAACTATGAGACCGGGCCGATTTACTGGGGCGAGCCCGGCACGAACGGGCAGCATTCGTTCTATCAACTGATCCATCAGGGGACGCGATTGATCCCCTGCGACCTGATCGGATTCTGCCGGTCATTGAACCCGCTGGGCGAGCATCACGACATCCTCATGTCGAACGTGTTCGCCCAGAGCGAGGCCCTGGCGTTCGGCAAGCCGGCCGAGGAGCTGAAGGCGGAGGGGATGAAGCCCGAGCTGATCCCGCATCGCACGTTCGAAGGGAATCGGCCGTCGAATGTGCTGCTGGCCGACGAGCTCACGCCCGAGATTTTGGGCTCATTGATCGCCCTGTACGAACACAGCGTGTTCACGCAAGGGACCATCTGGGAGATCAATTCGTTCGATCAATGGGGGGTGGAGCTGGGCAAGGTCCTGGCCAAGCGGATCATCCCCGAGCTGGACGCGAAGGCGACGGGGGAATTGACGCATGATAGCTCGACGAATACGCTGATTGCTCGATATCGGAAGCACAAGCGGCAGGGGTGACGGGATCTTGTAGGGTGCTCCGTGAGCACCTCTTTCATTCTTAATTGAAGAGGTGCTCACGGAGCACCCTACGGGGTCAATTTCCCAGCCATGCCGCGAGCCTGGCCTTCTGTTCGGCCGAGGCGTCGGGCTTCGGCTCCATGGCCCAGCTTTCGCTCGGCTCGGGGGCGAAGGTGGCTTCGAGGCGGATCAATTTGTCCCGCCTGGCAACCAGGATTGAGACCTTCTCGTTGGGCCGATATTGCTCCATGCGATCGCCCCATTGATCGGGCAGGACGCGGAACTCGTCGAGCGCGATCACCTCGTCTCCGACATTCAATCCCGCGTCAAAACCGGGCGAGCCGCGACGCACCTGGCTGACGAGCATCCGGCCGTTTTCCGGCTTGAAGGTGAGGCCGAGCCACGCCTTCACGGGCTTGCCGTCCTTGGGCGGTTCCTTGGTCTTGAACCGCAGGCCGTACCAGTCCAGGGCCTCGGCGTAATCCAGCTCATCGGTGGTTTCCAGCGCCTTCACGAACCAGTCGTTCAGGTCGGCCCCCGCGACCTGGGACGCCACCGCGCGGAACTCGGCCGAGGTATAGCCGCGCTCGCCCGAATACTTTTCATAGGCCGCCCGCATGACGTCGTCGAGCGACTTCTTGCCGTCGGTGATCTTGCGGATCTTCGCGTCGAGCAGGAACCCGACGACTGCGCCCTTGGTGTAGTAAGAAATCGCCGTGTTCCGCGAGTTTTCGTCGGGCCGATAGAACTTGATCCAGGCGTCGAACGAGGCCATTTCCAGCGGCTGGACCTTGCGCCCGATCGTGTTTTGCAGGACCGCGACGTCGGTCGCACCCTCCTCGGTCGCCGCCTTCGATGCCGGCTCGCCCGTCAGGTATTCCTCGCGAGTCATGAGGCCGGCACGCTCGACCAGCAATGGCCCGTAATAGGTGGTCAAGCCCTCGGCAATCCACAGGCATTTCGTCGTAACTTCCTGTTCATAGTTGAACGGGCCAAGCTCGACGGGACGCAATCGCTTCACGTTCCAGGTGTGGAAAAATTCATGGCTCACGAGGTCGAGCCAGCTCTTGTAGCCCTTTCGCGTGCGAGTGGCGTAGCGACTGGTCATCAGCACCGTGGAATTCTTGTGTTCGAGCCCGCCGCCGGTCTCGACGATCAAGTTGAAGAAGATGTACTTGTCATAGGGCAGGAAACCCCAGAATTTGCGCTGCTGCTTCACGATCGCCTCGACGTCCCTGGCCGATTTCGGGCCGTCCCACACGCCGCCCTCGCCTTCGTTGACGAGGAAGTGCGGCTTGCCGTCGACCTCGAACTCGTACACGGTCGGGTTGCCCGCGAGGATGGGGCAGTCGACGAGCGTGTCAAAATCGGGAGCAACGTAATGGTGCGGCTTCCTGTCGGGGGCGTCGGGCAGGCCGGTGAGGGTCTTGAGCCAGCCGGCGGGCGGGACGATGGTCACGTCATGAGGCCGTTGCGGGCCGTCGGCGAGCGTGAGGAACGTGGCCGCGCCGTTCAACAGGGCGAACGACGCATCGACCCAGTTGGATCGCACCGACATCTCGCGGCAATAGACGCGGTAGGAGACGGTCACCGATTTCGCGTCGCCCGCGTCGATCTTCCAGCGGTTCTTGCGGACTTTTTCGACCTTGATCGGCGAGCCTTCGGGCACGACCGCGACCGATTCGACCTGCCGGCTGAATTCGCGGACGAGGTACGAGCCGGGGGTCCAGACCGGCATCATCAGCTCGACCGTCCCCTTGCCGTCGACCGGGTATTTGGCCTCGATCTCGACGTAATGCGATTGCGGCGATGCGAACCGGACGGTGTAGAAAATCGGGTCGGCGGCAAGGGCGGCGGGCGTCATGGCAAGTCCGATCAGGAGACCGAGGCGCAGCGTCATAAGGACCTCGACGGCGACGAGGGATGGCAGGATTTCCCCATCGTATCGGGTCGGGCGGCGTTGTTGAAGGCTCTCGAATCAAATGTGACAACTGGAGCGGCCGCGCTTCTCCAGGTAGCGCTGGTGATACTCCTCGGCGCGATAGAATGTCTGGGCCGGCTCGACCAGCGTGACGATGGGACGTCGGAATTTCCCGGAGGCGTTCAGGCGATCGATCATGGCCTCGGCGGCGGCTTTTTGCTCGTCGTCGTGCGCGAAAACGGCCGAGCGATATTGCGTGCCCACGTCCGGCCCCTGACGATCCCGGGTGGTCGGGTCGTGCATCTGGAAGAACAATTCGAGCAGGGCGTCGTACGAGACCTTTTCCGGGTCGTAGTCGATCTCGACGACCTCGGCGTGATTGGTCCGGCCGGTGCAAACGTCCTGATACGTGGGGTTGTTGAGCGTGCCGCCCTCGTACCCCACGGCCACGTCGGCCACGCCGGGGACCTGGCGGAAGGTGGACTCGACTCCCCAGAAACATCCGGCTCCGAAGGTGGCTTTCTTCATGGAGGCATCCCCGTAGGGCCGGTTCTTACCGGCCGTTTTTCCTGGCGAGATGAACAAGGCCGGTAATAACCGGCCTTACAAGAGTTGTAGGAACGCCACGTGCTGGGGACAATAACCGGGAGGCCATTGCCCATGATTCATTCCGAAAGTTTCCACCTGGACGGTCGCGGTCGCGGGACGGTCGAGATCACCTCGCGAGTTGACGAGATCGTGGCGAAATCGGGCGCAACCGTCGGATTATGCACGGTGTTCGTCCATCATACGAGCGCCTCGTTGATCGTGTGCGAGAACGCCGATCCCACCGTCCGCCGCGACCTCGAGCGGTTTTTCGCGAAGATCGCCCCCGACGGCGATCCCCTGTTCCAGCACCAGGACGAAGGCCCCGACGACATGCCTGCCCATATCCGCTCGATCCTCACTTGCAGCTCGATTTCGATCCCCATCGCCAGGGGACGGTGCGACCTCGGCACATGGCAGGGCATTTTCCTGTATGAACATCGCACCGCCCCCCATCGAAGGCGGATCACCGTGACGGTTGTGGGATAGGGGCGTTGAGGCCGACGAATTGCTCGCTGAGCCGCCATAATCGCGTGGCGTCGTCCACGCTGGTGGCCGATGGGGACGTGGCGGCGGGCTGCTTCTTGATGAAATAGAGGCCGGTCTGGCCCTCCACTTCGGGCGAGCTTGCCAGGTAAATCGAGGTCTCGGCGCCTTTCTGCGGAGAGATCATGAATGGCCTCGTGATGGTCCGCCAGATCAGCCCCATGAAGCCGTTTCCGCCCAGGATGTTCGTGGAAACCACGCCCGGATGCAGGCAATTGGCCGTCACGCCGGTGCCTTCCAGGCGGCGGGCCATCTCCTTCGTGAACAGGACATTGGCGAGCTTCGATCGGCCGTAGGCGCGGAAGCCTCCGTAGTATTTCTCGCCCTGAAGGTCGTCGAAATCGAGCCGTCCGCCCCAGTGATGGGCCTCGGACGACACGTTGACGATCCTCGACGGCGCGGAAGCCTTGAGGCGATCCAGCAGCAAATTCGCGAGCAGGAAATAACCCAGGTGGTTGAGTGCGAAGGTCAATTCCAGGCCGTCCACGCTGACGTGGCGGCGGGCAAACACCGCGCCCGCGTTGTTCACCAGCACGTCCAGGCGGGGCCAGCGGTCGAGGAACTCGCTCGCCAATCGGCGGATTTCTTTCTGAGAGGAAAGGTCGGCGATCAGGTAGTCGACCGCGTCGTTTCCCGTCCATTTCTTGATCAAAGCGGCCGTGGCCTGGGCCTTCTCGCGATTTCGGGCGACCAGGACCACCGAGGCCCCCTGGTGCGCCATCGCCTCGGCCGTGACGGCGCCGATTCCCGAGGTGGCCCCCGTGATCAGGCAGACCTTGCCCTTCATTGCGGCGGACATCGCGTGCGGGTCTCCGATGAGGCGACTTGTAGGGTGGCGTTGAGCGAAGCGAGGCCCACCATCTCGCTTAAATCCGCCCTGGCAACGTGCCCGAGTTGAGATACCACATGTTGTCCGGCCCCTTGGCGAAGCTGGAATCCACGCGGATGGTCTCCAGGGGCGGCCCCGAAGCATCGCCGCCGGCGCGGACCACGACCGTGTATTTGCCGTCCACGAACGTCTTGCCCGCGCTCTTCTCGGCCTTGAAATCGGCCACTTCGAACGCCAGGGTCCCGACGGCCTTGCCTGCGTTGGACTTGAGCTGAGCCATCCTCCGCTGCCAGTAGGCGCGGAAGGCGCCGAACGAGCCGAACTCGGGATCTTCGCGGCCCGGCGTGCTCAGCAGGAGCCACATCCTCTTGTAGTGCGGCAACCCGTGCGAGAGGGCACCAAAATAATCCTTCGCGGCCTGTTCCGGGGTGATCCGCACGGGGCGTTCCAGCGTGATCATGATCGGATAGCTGAAGACCAGGCACACCGCCGCGCCGATCAGCAGGAGCAGGAAGCCCAGCCCCCATTGATCCAGCCAGAGGATGAGGAAGTAGTCGGCCACGACGACCGCGGCGCCAATCGCCCCGACGATCGCGAGCGTGGTCCCCCACTCGGCGCCTCGCGTCCAGACCTGATCGACGCGGGGTTCCTGATTGGTCTCGACCTTCGCCTTGGATTTCGGCTTCGAGCTCGGTGCGGCCGGGACGAACGCCGCGCGGGGATGGGCGCCGGCTCGTCCTCGTCGATGTTGCCGCCTTCCAGCTCGTATCCGTCGCTGGCGGCGCGATGGGTGCCTTGCGCTGGGGGTTGGCCGCCTGGGCGGGTCGTCGTCGAAGAGGAGATCGGCATCGGCCGGGTCGTCGGGCGGTCGTTTGGACGGCATGGCTGGAGACCTCTGCGGTGGGATCGATCGCGCCGTATTGTAGCGGCTTGGGGGCGGAATTTCTCGGCCCAAGCGGGCAAGTGGGGCGGTATTCCGGGGGCCGTGGCCCTCGCCGAAGCCCCGTCCGGTCGCTAGGATAAGCTGCGACGGCCGCGAGCTTCGCGGCCTGCCTGGTCCTTGCACACCCGATGAGGTTCCAACCCATGCACGACGATATTCCGGGCGACACGCCCAGGGCCGACCTTACCCGGCGAGGATTCGTGGTCACGTCGCTGGCCGCGGGGTTCGCGCTCGCGGTGCAGCCGGTCACGGCCGACACGATCAAGACCGACTCCGAGGGGCTGGAGGCCGGCGAGGTCAAGATCCCCGTCAAGGACGGCGAGATCCCCGGCTATCGCGCCATGCCCGCAAAGGGCGGGCCGTTCCCCGTGGTCCTGGTCGTGCAGGAAATCTTCGGCGTCCACGAGCACATCAAGGACGTGTGCCGTCGCTTCGCCAAGCTCGGCTACCTGGCCATCGCCCCCGAGATGTACGCGCGTCAGGGCGACGTGTCCAAGTACACGATGGAGCAGATCCAGGACATCATCAAGATCGTCTCCAAGGTGCCCGACGCGCAGGTCATGTCCGACCTGGATTCGGCCGTCGCCTTCGCCAAGGCCACCGGCAAGGCCGACACCTCCAAGCTGGCCATCACCGGCTTCTGCTGGGGGGGGCGGATCGTGTGGCTCTACGCCGCGCACAACCCGAACCTGAAGGCCGGCGTGGCCTGGTACGGTCGCCTGGTGGGCGAGCCCAACGAACTCCAGCCGAAGCATCCGGTGGACGTGGTGAAGTCGCTGAAGGCGCCGGTCTTGGGACTCTACGGCGGGGCCGACCAGGGGATTCCGGTCGCAACCGTCGAGAAGATGCGGGCCGCGTTGAAGGATGCGGGCAAGGCCGACGAGATCGTCGTCTACCCCAACACGCCGCACGCCTTTCACGCCGATTATCGCCCCTCGTACCGCAAGACCGAGGCCGAGGACGGCTGGAAGCGCCTGCTGGCGTTCTTCAAGAAGAACGGCGTGGCCTGAATTCGTGGGGCCGGCTATTGCCGGCCGTCTTCCTCGGACTCGGACGCGGCCGGTCATCACCGGCCCTACAAATCATGAACACGCTTGCGATTTTCGTCCTCGGCGCCGTCCTCGGCCAGGCCGACCCGTCCCTCCTCACGCTCGATCGCATCATCACGCACGACGAATTCCGCACCAAGGGATTCGGCCCGGCGAAGTGGCTGGATGATGGCTCGGGATACACCACGTTGGAGCCCGCCCAGGACGGCAAGGGCCGCGACATCGTGCGATACGACCCGGCCTCGGGCAAACGCGAAGTCCTGGTCGCCGCCTCGCGATTGGTCCCGCCCGGCGCGACCGATCCGCTTGGCATCGATGATTATTCCTGGTCGAAGGACGGCGCCCGGTTGCTCATCTTCACGAACACGCGGCGCGTGTGGAGACAGAACACGCGCGGGGATTACTGGGCATTCGACCTGAAAAACGGAAGACCGCGTAAACTTGGCGGAAATGCTGCGGAAGCATCGCTGTTGTTCGCAAAGATCGCCCCGAGTGGGCGTAAAGCCGCGTATGTGATGGCGAACAACCTTTACGTCGAGGACCTCGAAAGCGGAAAGATCACGCCGCTGACGAATGACGGCTCACCGACCCGGATCAACGGCACCTTCGACTGGGTTTACGAAGAGGAATTCTCGCTACGAGATGGCTACCGCTGGAGCCCGGACGGCCAATCAATCGCGTTCTGGCAGGTCGAGACCACGGGAATGTCCGACTATGTTCTTGTGAACACCACGGACGAGCTTTATCCCAAATTGACCACGATCCGCTACCCGAAAGTGGGCCAGACCAACCCGTCGGCCCGCGTGGGCGTGGTGCCGGCGACGGGCGGCGAGGTCCGCTGGATGGACGTGCCGGGCGACCCTCGCAATCACTACATCGCCCGCATGGACTGGGCCGCGAATTCGTCGGAGCTGGTGATCCAGCACCTCAATCGCCTGCAAAACACGAACGAGGTCCTGCTTGCCGACGCCTTTGCGGGCACGACCCGCCCCATGTACGTCGATCGCGATCACGCCTGGGTGGACGTGGGCGACGACCTCAAATGGTTCGACGACGGCCGCCGCTTCACCTGGATCAGCGAGAAGGATGGTTGGAGACATCTCTACACGATCCCCCGCGACGGCGGCGAGCCGAAGCTGATCACGCCGGGCGATTTCGACGTGATCGACGTGGTGAACGTGGACACAAGATCGGGCGCGGTCGATTATCTCGCCTCGCCCGACGACCCCAAGAGCCGCTATTTGTACCGGGTGTCGCTGGATGGCTCGCCTCCGCGTCGCCTCACGCCGGCCGACCAGCCGGGCACGCATGCCTACCAAATTTCCCCCGACGGACGCTGGGCCTTGCATACGTACTCGACGTGGAAACGGCCGCCGATCGTCGATTTGGTGAGCCTGCCCGATCACAAGGTGGCGCGTATGCTGGTGGATAATGCCGAGGTGGTGGCGAAGCTCGACGCGCTCAAATCGGGCCCCTCCGAATTCTTCCGCGTGGACATCGGCAATGGCGTCGAGCTGGACGGCTGGTGCCTGAAACCTCCGGGTTTCGACCCATCGAAGAAGTATCCCCTGTTAATCCACGTGTACGGCGAGCCCGCCGGCCAGACCGTGCTGGACCGCTGGGGCGGGCGCAATGATTTGTGGCATCGCATGCTCGCGCAGCATGGATTCGTGGTCGCGAGCGTGGACAATCGCGGCACGCCTTCGCCCCGCGGCCGGGCGTGGCGCAAGAGCATTTATCGACAGATCGGCATCCTTGCCTCGGAAGACCAGGCGGCGGCGCTGAGGGCCCTGGAAGCGAAATGGCCGTTCATCGACGCCAATCGCGTGGGGATCTGGGGCTGGAGCGGCGGCGGCTCGATGACGTTGAACGCCATGTTTCGCCACCCCGATCTGTATCAGACGGGCGTGGCCGTGGCGTTCATCAGCGACCAGAAACTTTATGACACGATCTATCAAGAACGCTACATGGGCCTGCCCGCCGACAACCCCGACGGCTACCGCGACGGCTCGCCCATCACGTTCGCCGACCGATTGAAGGGGAATTTGCTGTTGATCCACGGCACGGGCGACGACAATTGCCATTATCAGAGCTGTGAACGCCTGATCAACCGATTGATCGCGGCCAACAAGCCGTTCTCGATGATGGCGTATCCGAACCGCACGCACGGCATCAGCGAAGGCGCGAACACGTCGCGACATCTTTACGAGACCATGACTCGATTCCTGGAGCAGAACCTCCGCCCCGGCACCTAAGGTGGAATCGTCCGTGAAAATCGTGATCCCCGGCGGGACCGGGCAGGTCGGCATGATCCTCACGCGGGCCTTCGTCGCCGATGGCCATGAGGTGGTGATCCTGAGCCGCAAGCCGGGCCAATTCCCCGCGAAGGTGGTGGCCTGGGACGCGGAAAATCCGGGGGATTGGGCGGCCGAGTTCGAAGGCGCCGACGCCGTGATCAACCTCGCGGGCCGGAGCGTGAATTGCCGCTACAACGCGGCAAACCGTCATGCAATCATGAATTCGCGCATAAAGTCCACTCGCGCAGTCGGGCAAGCGATCGCTAACGCGAAGAATCCGCCGCGAGTGTGGCTCCAGATGAGCACGGCCACGATCTATTCGCATCGCTACGACGCGCCGAATGACGACAGGACGGGCATCCTGGGCGGCGACGAAGCCGACGTGCCCGAGACCTGGCGGTTCAGCATCGACGTGGCGAAGTCCTGGGAAAAGGCCGCCGAAGAGGCCGACGTCCCCGGCACGAGGAAGGTCTTGCTGCGATCCTCGATCGTCCTCAGCCCCGATCGCGGCGGCATCTTCGACGTCCTGCTCGGCATCGTCCGGAAGGGGCTGGGCGGGAAGAATGGCGATGGCCGTCAGTTCGTCTCGTGGATTCACGATCAGGATTTCGCCCGAGCGGTCGGCTGGCTGATCGACCACGACCTGAGCGGACCCGTGAACCTGGCCTCGCCCAACCCGTTGCCGAATGACGATTTCATGAAGGCTCTGCGAAAGGCCTGGGGGATCAAGGTCGGCCTGCCGGCCACTCGCCTCATGCTGGAAGTGGGCGCAATTTTCCTGAAGACGGAGACGGAATTGATCCTGAAAAGCCGGCGGGTGGTGCCCACGCGATTGCTGGAATCGGGGTTCGGTTTTGAGCATCCGGAGTGGGAGGAAGCCGCCGCGGATCTGTGTCAGCGATGGCGCAACGGCGTTTCGTAGGGTGCTCTGTGAGCACCTCTTGGACTGAAATCGAAGAGGTGCTCACAGAGCACCCTACAAGCGGCGTGGTTCGATCAATGCGCCGGCGCATTGCCCGTTGCCACCGATTTCTTCATCAAGAAAACCAGCGGTAAAGTGGCGAGCGCCATCCACATGTAGATGTAGAAAATATCCAGATAGGCCATCTCGCGCAACTGGCGGCGGACGATCCCGCTCATCTGCCCGAACGCCTGCTTTTGCGCGTCGACCATCGACACTCCGCCGCGGACCATGCGGGTTTGCGAGAGCTGCGCGAGGGTGCGGTTGACCGCGGGATTCGACGGCCTGACGTGCTCGGCCAGGCGTTGCTGGTGGAACTGCGAGCGGCGATCGACCATGGCCGTGACGATCGCGATCCCCAGGCTTCCGCCCTCGTTGCGCAGCATGTTGAAGAGGCCGGCGGCGTTGTTCACCTGGTTCTTCGGCAGGTAGATGTAAGCCGCGTTGTTCAGCGGGACGAACAGGAGCCCCACGCCCGTCATCTGCAGGCATCGCGGCACGATCAGCGTATAGGGCGACGCCGTCAGGTCCAGGTGGGCCTGCCAGTAGCTCGCCCCGGCGAGCGAGAGGAGGCCGAACGGGAGGATGAAGCGGGCGTCGATCTTCTTCCCGAGCAGGAACCCCACGATCGGCATCATGGCCATCGTGAAGAAGGCCGACGGCGAGAGGATCAGGCCGGCGTGGAAGGCGTCGTAACCGAAGAGTTCCTGGAGCATCTGCGGCGTGTCGACGTTCGACCCGTACAGGACCGCGAACGCGATGAAGATGATGATCCCGCAGGCGAAGAAGTTCCGTTCGCCCAGGAGGCGGAGGTTGACGATCGGGTTCGGATGCGTCAGCTCCCAGACGACGAACGAGGTCAGCCCGATGACCATGATCGCGAAGAAGATCTGCACGCGCCAGAACGGGTCGCCGAACCAGTCCCACTCCTGCCCCTTGGCGTAGATGACTTCCAGCGAGCCCAGCCCGAGCGAGACCAGGCCCAGGCCGATGTAATCGATGCTCAGGCCGCGCCTCGCGTTCTTCTTCCGCTCCTCCTCCATCCCGGGCGGGTCCTGGACGATGAAGTGCGTGAGGAAGAGCGAGAGCATGCCGATCGGCACGTTGATGTAGAAGATCCATCGCCAGTGGTAATTGTCGCTGATGTATCCGCCCAAGACCGGCCCGAGGATCGGCGCCACGACCACGGCCACGCCGTAGATCGCCATGGCCATCCCGCGCAGGTGGCCGGGGAACGTGTCGACGAGGATGCCCTGCTCCGAGGGCTGCAACCCGCCGCCGCCGATCCCCTGGAACACGCGGAAGAGGATCAACAGCTCGATGTTCGGCGCCGCCCCGCACAGGGCCGAGCTGAGGGTGAACAGGAACACGCAGGTCATGTAGAAGCGCTTGCGGCCGATCAGCCCGATCAGCCAGCCCGAGAGCGGCAGGACGATCGCGTTGGCCACGAGGTAGCTCGTCAGGACCCACGTCGCCTGGCTCCGGCCGACGGACAGGCCGCCCGAGATATAAGGCAGGGCGACGTTGGCGATCGAGGTGTCCAGCACCTCCATGAACGTCGCCAGCGTGACGGTCAAGGCCACGATCCAGTGATTGACGGGGGCGCGGACCTCGGCGCCGCCGTCGCCGTTGCTCATGGGCGAGGCGTCCCGCGCGTATTCGACGCGATTCTCGGGCCTCTGACCGGCCGGGCCGCCGCCGGCGTCGGTCGGCCTGAGCCTCCCGAACGTGTGCAGACGCTCGCCCGCGCCGGCGCCGGTCGGCCTCTCCTTGATCCTCACGTAGGGGACGACCGAGAGGCCGGCGAACAGCGGGGTGTCGTCGGGATTCGGCTCGGCCAGCTCGATCCGCACCGGCAGTCGTCTGCGTGACCTTCACGTAATTGCCCGTGGCGTTCTCGGGCGGCAGGAGCGACTCGGAAAGCCCCGTGCCGGGGCTGAACCCGGCGACCCGGCCCTTGAAGACCTGTGCGGATAGGCGTCGACGTACAGGTCCACCGGCATGCCGATGCGGATGTCATGGATCTGCGTCTCCTTGAAATTGGCGGCGATCCAGACGTAAGTCGGGCCGGACCGAGATCAAGGTCTGGCCCGGCTCGACGCGGTCGCCGGGGTGGACCGTGCGGTCCTGGACGTAGCCGGCGATCTCCGAGCGGACCTCGGTATAGCTCAGCCGGAGCTTGTCGTCGTCGAGCCTGCCGCTCGGCCTCGCTTCACCGCTGGCGTTCGGCGACCAGGGTATCCGGCGGCGCGGTCGACGAGCCCGCGAAGGCCTTGTCCAGGCCGGCTTGTCGCTGTCGAGCCTCAGGATTTGCTGAAGCGCTGGTCTCGGGCGAGCGTCCTTGGGCTCGAACGGGATGCCGAGCCGGGCGAGCGACGTGGCCGACGTCCGATAGCGACGCCTGGACGGTCGACTGCTGCTTTTCCAGGTTCTCGGGGATCTCGAGCGGATTCTCGTCGTCGGGGCCGAGGCCGAGCGCGGCGCGGGTCTCGTTGATCCGGGCCCATGCCGCCTTGACCTGTTCGTCGGGCGTTGTCGAGCGTGTTGCTGCGCTGGTCCAGCTCGGCTCTGCGTGGCCGAGCCCTTCGCGACGAGGTTGGCGATCCGGTGCTGGTCGAGCTCGGCCAGGTGCTCGGCTCGACTGGCGGCCTTGAGCGTCGGCGACGCTGGCCTTGAGCGCCGCGACCTGCTCGGCGGATCTGTTCTGCGCATTCTTGCAGCCGGAAATAAGTCGCCGCGGACCCGCGCAAGCTGCGCCTTCACGGTGCGCCCGCGTCTGGATCAAGCTCGCCCTCGCCTCCTCCAGCGCGGCCTGCGACCTGCGCGAGCGGCGACCTCGAACGGCTGGCGGTCGAGCCGCAGGAGCAGGGCGCCGGCCTCGACCCGGTCGTTCTGGTCGACCAGGACCTCGGTGACCACGCCCTCGACGCGAGGGCTGACGTTGGTGATGTGGCCGGCGACGAAAGCGTCGTCGGTCGAGACCGTGTCGAGCGCCTCGCGGACCATCGGCAATCCCCAGTGGATGACCGCCGCCACGATCGCCGCCACGATCAGGGTGATCACGATCCAGCGGACGAAGTGATGCTTCGGCCTCTCGGCCGGCGGGGCGAACGCGGGGTGGCCTTTTTCGGACAGGCGGGTCCCCTGGGCGTCGGCGATCACCCGGGAGTCGACGGCGGCGGGGATGGTATCTTTGTCGCGATCCTCCCGGAGGCGGGGGATGCGCAGGTCCTCGAACGAGGCGTTATCAAGCGTGGCGGTCTGGGTGCGGAAAGAGTCGCTGAACCCGTTGTTATCCATATCGATCCCGGGGACGACGTCGGAAATCCGGCCTGTCCAGGGAATCCGCAAGATATGTGCCAAAGCTCGCCGGTCCTACAGGTCGCCCACCGCCCTCCTGAGCCGGAACGACGCCTCCGCCTGGTCGTATACGGCGTCGAAATAGGAGGTAAAGCTCTGGATCCGGCGGTTCTCCGCGTCGAGCACCTCGGTATAGATGCTCAGGCCCTGGCGGTAGCGGTCGGTCACCACGTTGATATTCTCCTCGGCCGCGGCGATCGCCGCTCCGGAGATGACCACGCGCTGGCGGGCCTCGTTCAGGTCGAGCCATCGCGTGCGGACCTGCAGGGCGATGTCGGCCGCGAGGTCGGCGCGTTGCCTCAGCAGCGATTCGGCCTGGAGCTTCTGGGCTTCGGCCCGCTTGCGGGTATTCCCGCCGTCGAACAGGGTCCAGCTCAGCGTGAACGAAGCCGCGAAGAAGTTGGGATTGGTCAGGTTGCGATTGCCCGGGTCGACGTAGATCCCGTTCGCGGTCAATTGCGGACGCAATCCGGAGAGCGTGACGTCGGCCTGCGCCGAGACGCCTTGCGCGCTCGGTCAGGCCGACCAGCTCGGGGCGGATCTGCACGGCGCAGCGCGGCCAGATCGGCCGCCTCGCCCTCGTTGATCCCGAAGAACTCGGGGCGAGTCTTCATGGCCTTCGCGGCCAGGTCTTCCAGGTTCCCCTCGACCGGCGACGTGGCCAGCTCGTCCAGGTCCACCACCACCATCGGCGGGCGGCACAGGTAGCGGTTGTACGTGGCCCACGCGGAATCGAGGTTCTTGCGTGCGGTGATCTCTCGCAAGCGGGCGTTCGCGAGCGAGACCTCGGCGGCGAGCTGCTCGTTGCGGGTGGCAAGCTGCTCGTTCTTGCGGTTGGTCACGTCGCGAAGGAACGAGGTCAGTCGCGTGACGTCGCTGAGCGTGACTTCCAGGTCGCGGCGGGCTCGCAGGACGCCCACGTAAGCCTCGGCCACGGTGAGGCGAAGGTCCAGCGCGGTGCGAGATTCCTCGGTCCTCTGCGCATTCAACTGAAACCCCGCGGCGTCGATCCCGCGACGGATGCGACCTCCGGCATACAGCGGCTGGCTCACGGCGGCGAGCAGGAACGGGATATCGGTCTGATTCGGGCCGACCAGCGGCACCGGCCCGCTGGGGATCGACGAGCCGGCACCGGCCCCCGATCCCACGCCCGGAAACGCGACTGCCGGATGTGGAGGTGTTGGGGAAGAACTTCACATACGGCGAATGACTGAGCAGCGTGTTGATGTCGTAAGTGCGGATGCTGGGGAGCCTTGAGGCGCGGGCGGCGCCCAGGTAAAGCCCCGTCGTCATCGAGTCCAACTGGCGAGACTGGAGCCCGGCATTCACCTTCAAGGCGATCGCCCAGGCATCATCCAGGCTCTCGGCGCGAGAAGCCGATGCGGCCAAGGATGCGCAGGCAAAGGCAATCAAGACCCGGTTCCACATCAATCGGCCCCCTCCTGGGACCCTCCGCGCGGCCGTGAGCGACCGGCCGGCGCGGAGGAAAGCTCCGTCAGGAGAATAGATCGACGGAATTGGATGGCGGGATCAGGAGAATCCGGGCAAGGTAGGTCCGCGGGGGTTCCTCGATAGACGGGGAAGGCTGGCAAACCCGTAGGGCGTGTGAAACGCGCCGGCATCTTGGTACGAAACGAAGATGCCCGCGTGAAACACACGCCCTGCGAGTCGCCTCAGACCTGTCCGGCGGCGATGGCCTTTGCCATCACGCTATGCTTCTTGCCATAACCGAAATAGATCACGAACCCGATCGCCAGCCACACGATGAGCCGGATCCAGTTCTCGATCGGCAGCGAGAACATGAGCATGAGGCACATGAGGATGCCCAGGATCGGCACGAGCGGGACGAGCGGGGCGCGGAACGGTCGCACGGCGTCGGGGTTCGTCCTCCTCATGATCAGCACGGCGGCGCACACGATCGCGAACGCCAGCAGGGTGCCGATGTTCACGAGGTCGGCCAGGACGTCGAGCGGGAGCAGGCCGCCCATCGCCCCCACGCAGATGCCCGTGAGGATCGTCGACTTGTAAGGCGTCTGGAATTTGGGTGGACGGCGCCGAAGAAGCTGGGCGGGACCAGGCCGTCGCGGGCCATGGCCAGGAACACGCGGGGCTGGCTGAGCATCATCACCAACAGGACCGACGTGATCCCGCGAAGGGCGCCGAACGAGATGAAGTAGCGGGCCGAGTTCAGGCCCACCTGCTCGAAGGCGTCGGAGACCGGCGCGTCCTTGTCGATGTTGTCCGTAGGGGACCATCCCGGTGAGCGCCGGCGACCAGGATGTAAAGGACCGTGCAGACGACCAGCGAGGTGATGATGCCGATCGGCAGGTCTCGGCGGGGGTTCTTGGCCTCCTCCGAATGCGTCGAGATCGAGTCGAAGCCGATGTAGGCGAAGAAGATCACGGCCGAGCCGGCGAGCATCCCCACGGGTTTATGGTCGACCACCTTCGTGCCGGGCGGAATCCAGCCGAAGAAGCTCAATCCGCCGAGGCCGAAGGGGGCGAACGGGTGCCAGTTGGCCGTCTTGATGTAGGCAAAGCCGGCGAAGATCACGAACAGGACGATCGAGACCTTCAGGATGACCATCGCCGAGTTGAAGTAGGCGATTCTCGCGAATCCCGATCACCAGGATGATCGTGATGAAGATCGCCACCAGGATCGCGGGGAGGTCGATGTACGAGCCGGTAGGAAGGAACTGCATCTGGTCGCCGACGGCCTTGTAGTCGAATGGGGCATTCCCCGCATCGCGGGCCAGACCGCTTTATCGTGGTTGAATATCTTCAAGAAGTCCTGGAAGTAATGCGACCAACCATGCGCCACCGTCGCGGCGCCGACGGTATATTCCAGCACGAGATCCCAGCCGATGATCCAGGCGAAAAGCTCGCCGAGGGTGGCATAGGCGTAGGTGTAAGCCGACCCGGCGACGGGGACCATGGCGGCGAATTCGGCGTAGCAGAGCGCCGAGAAGATGCAGGCGATGCCGGCGACCACGAACGAGAGCATGAGCGAGGGGCCGGCGGCGTCGCGGGCAGCCTTCCCCACGAGCACGAAGATGCCGGTGCCGATGATCGCGCCTACTCCCAGGCTGGTCAGTCCGACGGGTCCGAGCACGCGGCGGAGGCGGTTCTCTCCCTTTTCCTCCTCCAGGAGCATGCTGAGCGGTTTCTTGGCGAATAGCTGATTCATGCGCGACGGCTCCGCGAAGTCGAGACCAAAGTTTTCGGTAGACGGAAAGAAGTCCGGACCCCTGGGAGAGATGGGGAGACGCAACAGTTTGCCGTGTCCCCGCCATCGGTTCCAGACCCAACCCCCGCCACCGTCGCGATTTTCGCCGTTTCCGATCAGGTTTCGGGCGTGATCGTGGCCACCCCTGCGCGATGGCAATAGTCGCCAAACGGCTCGCCCGGCTTGCGATTGGCCCGGAATTGCTCGAAGACCGGCAGCAATTCGGGCACGATCTGATCGAACGGCACGTAATCCTTGTAGATCGCGTTCAACCGCTCGCCGAGCGTGCTCCCGCCCAGGAAAATCGTGTAAGTGCCCGCGTGGTTCAAACCGCCGTCGTCCTTCACGGCCGACCGTCCCACGAGGCCAATATCGGCGTTATAAGGCCGGGCGCAGCCGTTGGGACAGCCCGTCATCCGGACCGTGAACCGCTCGTCCTTCAGGCCGATCCGGCCCAGTTCGGCTTCGAACTGATCCATGAGCGAGGGCAACGCACGCTCGGCCTCGGTCACGGCCAAACCGCAGGTGGGCAACGCCGGGCACGCCATCGACCAGCGGCGAACCGTCGAGACCTGCTCGACGAGCTTGATCCCATGATCTCGCAGGAGATTTTCGATCTCCGTCTTCTCGGTAGGATCGAGATCGATCAGCAAGATCTTCTGCTGACACGTCAAGCGGGCCGGCGTGCCGTATTTCTCGAAGAACGCTCGAAGGCCGGAGGCCAACCGCAACTCGCCGTCGTCCTTGATCCGGCCATTTTCGACGGGAATCCCGAGGAACAGCTTGCCGTCCCCCTGCTCGTGCCAGCCCATGTGGTCGTCCACCTCGACCACGGGGTTCGGCCGCGGGTCGGTCAGCGGGCGTTTCAGGTATTCTTCCACCTTGGCACGAAACGCGGGCAAGCCCATGTCGTGGATCACGTACTTGAGCCTGGCCCTCTTGCGATCGGAGCGGTTGCCGAGGTCGCGATAAACCTTGACGACGGCCTCGCCGGCTTCCAGAAGCTCGTCGCGAGTGACGAACGCCAGGGCCTGGCCCAATGCCGGGAACGTCTTGCCCGCGCTGGGCGTGGTGCCCAGTCCGCCCCCCACCAGCAGGTTGTAACCGACCACCTGGCCGCCTTCGATCACGGCGAGATAGCCCATGTCGTTGGCGAACACGTCGGTGCAGTTGTCGTGAGGCAAGGCGAAGGCGGTCTTGAACTTGCGAGGCAAGTACGCCTTGCCGTAGATGGGCTCGACGGGGTCGTCTCCGGGCGTGGAGACCAGCGCCGGGCCGGGCTTGGGGAAGTCGGGATCGACGATCTTCTCGCCGTCGAGCCAGATGTCCCAGTACGAGGAAGCTCGCGGGGCGAAATGGGCGACGAAGCGGTCGCAATCGGCTTGCAGGGTGGATCGCAAGCCGTCGCAAATCGGCGCGGGGCAGGACAGGACGTTGCGTTCGACGTCCCCGCAGGCGGCAAGCGTGGTGAGCAAGGACTCGTTGATCCGCCGGACCACGGGCTTGAGGTCGTCCTTGATCACGCCGTGCATCTGGAATTCCTGGCGGGTGGTGATCCGCAAGGTCCCGTTGCCCAGGGTTTGCGCAAGCTCATCGTGGACAAGATATTGCGCGGCCGAGAGCTTGCCGCCGGGGATGCGCGTGCGGACCATGAACGAGAAGGCTTTTTCCTTGCCCTCACGCTTCAACGAGGTGCGCAAGTCGCGGTCGTCCTGCTGGTATGACCCGTGAAACTTGAGCAGGACGGCGGAATCTTCGCCGATGTGGGTGGTCGCCGGATCGTTGAATTCGTCATCCAACGGCCCCTTCAAGTAATCGCTGCCGAGCTTGATCCCCTCGACCTTGCTGGGCTTCGCGCCCGACGGTTCCATCGCGGCTAAATCCTCGGTATCAATAGGTTCAGGCAACGCCCACACGTCGTTGCTCGTAATCTTCGAGATGGCTCCTCGTGGCTTCGAGCAACTCGTCGTCCTCCATGTCCCAGACGGCTTCGGGCGTCGGCCCTCTGCGATGCAGGACAGGTTCAATGAGCTAGCCGAGGCGAACGTCCGGGCACTGCTCGACCAGTTCCGAGAGTGCCCGCAAGATTTCTTGCTTGAGCGGACCGTTGGTCATGTTCGCGCGTCGACTTCCGAGAATGGGAAAAGCCCCGACTTCAACCTACCCACGAATATCGCCCGCGAACAGGCGCAATTCTAGCATCGACCGATTCCCGATCCAGTTCCCGAGAATCGCGGGACGATTCCAAGCCCTGGGATTAGCCAGGCAGCGCGGGTACACTCAAGTCGGTCCGCCGCGAACCTTTGGGAGCGATTTCATGTCGGGCTATGAGCTGGAAGGCCCGAAACCGGCCCGCATGTATGAGGTCATCCTGCCCAAGAAGCTGGGGTATTTCGGCAAGGTCCAGGAAGTCCTGGAAGATTTGTTCCGCGAGGACGCCATCCGCGCCGTGCCGTTCGTCCAGAGGGAGATCGCCGCGAACCGCCGCCGCGACCCGACCTTCGACGTGGACGGCTGGATCAAGACGCTTTGCCATGCCTCGCGGGGATACTCGATCTACGAGATGGACGGCCGGTACGTGTCGCCTCGCGGGCCGGTGGACGAGCGCGTGCTGGTGATCCGCTTCATCTTCCACAACCCGAGCCAGAGCCCGGACCCCAAGACCGACTTCCTCGCGGCCTCGCTGGAGATCGTCAATCACCTGGTCGCCCACCGTTTCGCCGAGGAGCTGGGCGTCGAGGAAGAGATCTGGTTCCTCGAATTCACGAACCCGCAACTGGCCATCTGGCGGAAGAATCGCGACCATTCGGAGATCGTGTGGTGACCCCTCGGACGGAGACTGCTTCATGACCCCTCCCACGCAACTGGTCGACCGCTACGCCGCCGCGCCCCGAGATCCTGCTCTACGCGAGCCAGGGACTCTCGCCCGAGCAACAGACCGCCAGGCCCGGGCCCGGCGCGTGGAGCATCGCCGAGCTGGTCGCGCACCTCGCCGACACCGAGCTGGTGCATAGCGTGCGGATGCGCGTTCATCCTGGCCGAGGAGAATCCGATCTTGCCGGGCTTCGACGAGAATCGCTGGCTGGAAAAGCTGCGGTCGAACGACACGCCCGTGGACGAATCCAACGCCGTGTTCGCCGCAAGCCGGAACGCGACGGCTCGCATCCTCAGGGCGTGCTCGGAGGGGGATTTCGCCCGAGAGGGCCAGCACGGCGAGCGAGGCCCCGAGAGCCTGGCCAGGACGCTCGCCGTACGCGGTCCATCACGTCGACCATCACCTGAAATTCCTCTACGGGAAAAGGGCCGCGCTCGGCGTTTCGATCTATCCGCGGTACGTGAACGAGTGAGCCGCCGATGGGACGCCTCTTCGCCGGCACGCCCTGGGATCGCCCGCCGTCGTGCGACCGCTGCGGCAAGCCCGAATCCGAATGCCAATGCCCGGCCCCGGCGGTCGAGCCAACGCGCATCGCCCCCGAGAAGCAGACCGCGGGATTGAAGGTCGAGAAACGGCCGAAGGGGAAGCTCGTGACGGTGGTGAAGAACCTCGATCCGAAGGGAAACGACCTCGAAGCGCTCGCGGGCAAGCTGAAGTCGCGATGCGGCAGCGGAGGGACGGTCAAGGACGGCGTGATCGAGATCCAGGGGGACCACCTCGCGGCCGTCGAGGCCATGCTCGCCGGCGCTCGGCTACAAGACTGCGCCGCGGATGATTCGACCGGCACGAATCACGGCATTCTTGCTGGGCGTGGCAATCCTGGCCTGGCAGGGATGGAACGCAACCCAGGGCGCGTTCGTGCATCGGTTCCTGGTCGCCGATTTGATCGTTGCCCCGATGTTAATGATCGCGGCATTGTGGCGCGACGATCATCGATCCGCAATCGCCATGCTCGCGGCGTTTTCGGCGACCGCCGGGGTTTTCCTGGCGGCCCCGACCGGCGCCCTCCTGGTGGATGGCTATTCGCTAGGCCGGGTCTTGACGGGGTTGGGGCTCTTGCCTTGCCTGGGCGGGGCGATCGGACTTGGGTGGTGGTTGGTCCGATCGCGTCAGCGGCCGGCGGCTTGAATGAAAGACGCTGGGGCGATTCGTCGTGTTGAACCCCGGAGCGAATCTAACGGGCATGGATTGCACCCAGGGTGGACAACGCCGACGCCGAGATCATCTTGCGTGGAAAAGGACGTTGCCCTCGACGACCGTGGCGATGACCCTGGCCTCCAGGATTTCGGCCGGCGTCACGGCGAAGAGATCGCGATCGAAGACGGTGAAATCGGCGCGCATGCCCACCTTCAATTGGCCGAGCCGATCCTCGTCGAATCCCGCGTAAGCCGCCCCGCGAGTGTGCGCCGTGATGGCTTCCGCGACCGTCAGCTTTTGCGAGGGATGCCAGCCGCCGGGCGGATTTCCGCGCCGATCCTGGCGGGTCACGGCGGCGTAGATCCCCCATAGCGGGTCGGCGACCTCGACGGGAAAATCGCTGCCGAACGCGAGCGGGACGCCCTCGTCCAGGAACCACCTCCACGCATACGCCCCGTCCGTCCGCCCCGGTCCAAGGCGGGCGTCGGCCCATCGCATGTCGCTGCTCGAATGCGATGGCTGCATCGAGGCGATCACTCCCAGCGACCGGAACCGCTCGACGTCCGCCTTGCGAACGACCTGGGCATGCTCGATGCGAAGTCGGGGGTCCTTCGCCGCGGGCACGGCCTTGAGGGACGCCGCGAAGGCGTCGAGCACGACCGCATTGCCCTTGTCGCCGATCGCGTGCGTGCAGATTTGCCACCCGTGCTTGAGCGCGGTGGTGGTCGAGCGCCTGCAAATCCTTCGGGTCGCACAGTTGCAGGCCCATGTTCTTCGGGTCGTCCGCGTAGGGCTCGAAGAGCAGGGCCCCTCGCGAGCCCATGGCGCCGTCGATGAAGACCTTCATCGCCCGCATCTCGAACCGGCGCCCGGCCTTGCGAGGGATGGGCGGCGCGGCGGCGGCGACGATGGCCTTGTCGATGGGCAGGAAGGACATCCCATAGACCCGCAGCTTGAGCTTCCCGTCCTTGTCGAGCGCACGATACGCCTCGGCCTCGTCGGGGCTCACGCTGGCGTCGTGAATCCCGGTCAGGCCCGATTTCAAGCAGACGTCCTGCGCCGCGAGGAGCCGGCGGGCGATCGCCTCGCGGGTGGGCGAGGGGACGACCCTGGAAATGGCCCCATGGCCCCGTCGACGAATACGCCGGAAGGTTCGCTGCTGGGTAGGCGAAGGATCTGGCCGTCGCTCGGCGCGGCGGTGTCCGGCGTGATCTTCGCCCGCCTCATGGCCTCGGAATTGGCCCAACCGGCGTGTCCATCGACGCGGATCAACCAGACGGGGCGATCGGGCGCGACCTTGTCGAGGACCGCGGCGGTGGAAAACTCGCGGGCCGGCCAGAGGCTCTGGTCCCAGCCCCTGCCGAGAATCCAGCCGTCGCCCGGATGCGCCTGATTCCAATCCGCGACCAGACGGGCCACCTTCTCGGGCGAGTCCACGCCCCGCAAATCGACCTGCTCCAGCTCGGCGCCAGCTCGTTGAGGTGCGCATGGGCATCGATCAACCCGGGGATCGCCAGCCCGTCGGGGGATTCCAGCGACTGCGTGAGCCGACCGCGATAATGGTCGGCGTCGGAATGCGAACCGACGGCGACGATCTCGCCGTTCCTGGATGCAATCGCCTCTGCCCGGGGCTTTTCCTTGTCGCCCGTCCAGACCCTACCCGCCGACAAGATCAGGTCGGCGGGGCCGTCGGTCTTCGGACGCAAGACCCGGCCCGCGAGCTTGTTGCGAACGGTCCCACGGTCGATCTCCGCCACCCCGTTCACGAACACATACGCCAGGCCGGTCGCGTACTGCGTGGGGTCGTCGAACGTGGCCGTGTCGCGAAACTTCGCCGGATCGAACACGACGACGTCGGCGTAAGATCCCACGCGAATCGTGCCGCGATCGGGCAGGCCGAGGATGGAAGCCGGGAGCCCCGACGAGGATCGCACGGCCTGCTCCAGCGAGATCACCTTGTCGTCGACCGCGTAGCGAATTTTCCGGGGGAAGGTGCCGTAAGCGCGAGGATGGGGCTGGTCTCCTCCGCCGGCGAAGATGCGTCGATCCGTCCGACGCCGTGGCCACGAAATCCTGGGCCATCACGCTGCGGACGTCGTCCTCGCTCATCCCGAAATTGATCGCCTGGGCGCCGCCGTTCTGCTCCACGTCCAGCACGATCTCCAGGGGAGTCGTCCCCTCCTCGCGGGCGATCGTCACGAGGTCGCGGCCCACGCGAGTCGGCTTGCGCCGTAGCGGGCGATCCGGATGGCCGCGCCGCCGTCGCGCTCGTCGAGTTCTTGCTGGATCACCTTCCGCAATCGCGGACCCTGCTCGGGGTCGGCGGCGATGCGGGCGAAATCCGCCGCGCTCCCCTGTCGCGCCCAGTGAGGCACCACCATCGCCCCAAGTTGCGTGCTGGAAGCCACATAGGGATACTGGTCGGCCGTCACGATCAGCCCGGCCGCGCGGGCGGCGGCGATCTTCTCGCAGGCCTGGACCACCCGGCCCCATTGCTGGCGACCGCTCGCCTTCAGGTGCGAGATGTGGACGGGGATTTTCGCCTCGCGCCCGATCGCGATCGCCTCATCAATCGAGGCCAGCAATCCCGCCTCCTCGTTGCGGATGTGCGAGGCATAAATCCCGCCGTGTTTCGCCACAACTTTGGAGAGGGCAACCAGTTCCGCCGCGTCGCCGTACCGGCTCGGCACGTAGATCAGGCCGGTGGACATGCCCCACGCACCGGCCTCCATCTCGCGGGCCACGATCGCTTCCATCCGGCCCAATTCGCGGGGGTCGGCCCGGCGGTCCACGGTGCCCATGATCGCTCGCCGCACCGATCCATGGGGGATCAGGTGGATCACGTTCGCGCCGGCCCCGCCTCCCACCTCGATCGAGTGGAAGAACGCCTTCGTATCCAGCGGACCGCCGCCGCAATTGCCCGTGACGATGGTGGTTACGCCCTGCGTCAAGTAATTGACGTTGCCCCGGGTCTTCGCCTGCGCAATCGCCTCGTCGGAGTGCGTGTGGAGGTCGATGAAGCCCGGCGCAACCACCTGGCCGGTCACGTCGATGATCGTGGCACCCGGTTGCACCTCGAACCGACCCACGGCCACGATTCGATCGCCCTGGATGGCCAGATCGCCCACTTCGCCCGGCTTACCGGTCCCATCGATGATCAGGCCGCCCTTGAGTACCACCTGGGCCGCCACCGGGCCTTCGGCGATCGCAGGCGAGTTGGTGAGGAGGATCATCAGGGCGAAAATGAGAAATGGTCGCACGCCGGCCGCCTCCAGGAACTGGTCGGGTGCATGCGATACACCCATTTCGTTCATTGCGAATACCTAGAAAAACAGATTTGCCGCCCGGAACACAGGGTCCTGGGCGGCAAATCTGTTTTTTTGGTGGATCCAGTCTCGGAGACGATCGATCAGGAGCGATCGGTGGAGGTGCCTCGGCCTTCGCCGGAGCGCGTGCCTCGCGAGGAGTTGGCGTAGACGGAGGTCAGGACGCCGAGCAGTGCCGAACGTCGGCCGGAGCGGTTCGAGCCACCGGTGCGTCGGACGCGTGCGACCACGCCGGCCCACTCGAAACCGGCGTGCAGGGGGGCGTTCTTCTTCGAATTGGCCAGGCTCATCGGACGGAAACTCCCGAGAAAGTCCGGCGGTCGATCGCGATTCTTCGCGATGCCGCCCTCCCACTCCCTGGGCTTCGAGATCAGGCCCCGAGTCTCAAGCGAGTCCGACACGTCTTCGCGTCGCCCCCGAATGATCCGCGGTGAACCACCACCGCGGGAGACCTCGCTCGCTGCCTGGAGGCCCCGGCCCGCGTCTCCCGTTTTCGGAAGCCCGGCCGACCCCCCGTGATTCGTGTCCCCCGTCCATCGACCGATCCGGCCGTTCCGCTTCATTCGTTTTTCCCGGCCGTCGCCTGGTAGCAGGCAAAGGCAGGAAAACTTACGTCCCCGGAAAGCCCCGAGGACCGGCAGCCGTGATCAATCGCAATCAGGCGGGGTAGAACAATGTACCGGCCGTTTCGAGGTTTGCCAAGAGGGAAAATTTTCAATTCGGGAAATTGGGGTCGTTGGGGTGTGCCGGCGGATCTTGAGCTTGAGGGCGGGAGAGAATCTCACCACCGAGGCACAAAGGCCCCACGAAGGAAGCATGGAGGCGCAAATCCTCCGTGCTTTCTTATCCCCTTACTCGTTAACGACTTGGGGCGCCACAGGGGCGCGACAAATGGGCCGAAAACCCCCGCGCCGAAGGCCCGACCGTCCAGATTTCGTCCAGATATCCGAAAGGCCGCATCTCCCGGCCCGATCAAGACTTGGGGGATTTGCGCGCAACACTTCGGCCCGAAAAGCGGTCAAAAACGGTCAAAAAACCGTCTCACCCCGACTGCGCCCCTGGACAAGACACTCGAAAAGCCCGACTTCGCCCACGAATCCCCGGCATTTCCCGAGTGTCGCACTCTGTAGCGTATTATATTATCGACAAAATTAGATTTGTAGATCATTAACCCAAGTCCTTCGCCGACAAGGCGTTGCAAACCATGAGAATCCAAGTGAAAACGAATGACTCGGCCACTTCTCGGCCCGAATCCGCCCCCTCGCCGGGCACACGATCGCGACCCCGCGACCGGCGATTTTGCGGCCCTCCTGGGAATTAGCAATAAGTCCGGACCCCGGCAACGATGGTGTGGTTGTGAAGCTAGAACAAAGGCTTAACATCGCGACGCCCCGCGAGGAAATCATGCGAAAATGGACCCTATTTACGAACTGTCAGATCGCCGCATCCGCAGCCCCGGGAGCGGCAGGGGACGTTGAAGATGGCATCCACTGCGCGGGCGACACTTTCGCCGCGAGATCCCTGCGACCCGATGGCCGACCCCGACCGACGTCCAGGATCCGCGGGTCTACCCACGGTCACCCGCCGAGGAGGCTCGGATTGCCGGATGTTGTCGATTCTGTTAGCCTCCCGGCCGATTCCCCGCCGGGCGAGGAGGCCCCCGCTCTTTATGGACGTCCTGGATGCGCCCGACCTGTTCGTCGGCGACCTGAGCGACCCCTGGGTTGCGGCGATCGCCGAGGCCATGCCCCGCGAGAAGACTTGCCTGGATCTCGCCGGCGACTGGCCGGATTCCTGGCCCGATGCCGCGTCATCGGCCCGCGTGATCGTGCTCCATCGCCAGACGCTTTCCGTCCGAGACGCCGAGGGGCTGAGGCGGCTGCGGGCTCGCGACGGCACGCCGCCGAAGCTCGTGCTTTGCCTCGGGCCTCACGTGAGGGCGGCCGACCTGGACCGCTGGGGCGCCCTGGCCGACGTGGTCCTGCACGAGGCCACCGCCTCGGAGGTGATCGCGCGGCACGTGGCGGCCGTGCCCCGCTCTCCGGCCAAGGGAAAGGGCATCCCTCGCGTGGCGGTGGTGAGCGGGTTGCACGAGTCGCGTCGCGTGCTGGTGGAAGGCTGTACCTGGGTGGGATATGAAGCAAGTCCCGCGAGGGACTGGGACGACGCGGGGGACGCCGAGGTCGTGCTCTGGGATGTGCCCGTCCTGGAAGAGTTCTGGGAGGAGCAACTTGCCCGCGAGGCCGCCCGTCGCCAGGTCGTGGCCTTGCTCGGGTTCGCCGACCGGACGACCGTGGGGCGTGCGAGAAAGGCCGGCGCCTCGGCTTGCCTGGACCTCCCGTTTGACCTGGCCGACCTGGCTTTCGTGCTCGATCGCATGGCCCGCGAGCCTCGGGTCGACCCGGTCCACGCGGTCCCGCCGAAGCCGATGGGCCGGCGGCTCGGGGTCGTCGGTAGTCGAATGGCAGCGCGGGATCTAAAATGATCGGGTGACGGTCGGACGCGGTCAACCTCGGGCGAGCTTCCATGGCAAAATCCCCCGCGATTTCCACCTCGCCCGTGGGGTCGTTGAAAGACCTGACTCGCCTGGTGCAGAGGTCGCCCGGCTTCCCCGAGGTGCTCGCGGCCCTCAAGAACGGGCGCAGCGGCACGATCGACGGCGCGTGGGGGTCGGCCGCGCCCCTGGTCTCGGCCGCGCTGGGCCTGCATCGCCCCAAACCCTGCTGGTGATCCTCGCGCACCTGAACGACGTGGACGACTTCGCGGACGACGTGGCCACGTTCGCGGGCCTCAAGCCGGAGACCTTCCCCGCCTGGGACCGCCTGCCTCGCGAGGCCGGCCCCGGCGACGAGATCTTCGGCCGCAGGATCCGCGTGGCCAAGCGGCTTTCGGGGGCCTTGCCGCCCAGGGTGGTCGTCGCGCCCTTTCAGGCCCTGTTGCAGCCCTTGCCCCGTCCCGAGGCGCTCCTGAAGACCTCGCGGACCCTGCGGGTAGGCGACGCTTTGGCCGTCGAGGAGCTGGCGTCGTGGCTCGTCGATCAGGGGATGAGCCGGGTCGAAGTCGTGGAGGTTGCCGGCGAATTCAGCCTCCGGGGCGGGATTCTCGACGTGTTCGCGCCCGAGGAGAACGACCCGGTCCGCGTCGAGTTTTTCGGCGACGACGTCGAGTCGATCCGCCCGTTCGATCCCGAGACCCAAAGGTCCCTGTCGCGGTGGGATTCGGTCACGCTCACCGCCCTGCCTTCGCTCGAAGTCGATCGTCCCGAGACCCTGGGGCATCTGGCCGACTACTTCCCGGAAAGTACCTGGGTCGCGCTCGTCGAGCCCGCCGACCTTCGCGAGGAAGGCAGGCACTATTTCGGCCGGATCGACGACCCTCGCGGCATGTTCTCGATCGAGAATACGTTCGCCCGCCTGCTCAAGAAGCCGTCGGTCACGCTGTCCACGCTCTCGGCCGACTCGCTGGAGACGACCTGCCACCTGCGGATCGAATCCGTCGAGCGGTTCTCGGGCGAGTTGACCAAGGTGAAGGCCGAGCTGGATTCGGCCGCGGGAGTCGATCGCGTCCTGATCGCCTGCCATAACCGCGGCGAGGTCGATCGGCTGGGGGAGATCTTCGCCGACACCCGCTTCGCGCAAGAAGGGCGGCTTTCGCTCGCCGAGGGGCGGATTCGCAGCGGATTCCGCATGATCGACGCCGAGGCCCTCGTGATCGCCGATCATGAGCTTTTCGCGCGTGCCGACGTGCGACGCGGGACCACCCGGCGTCGCTACGAGAGTCGCGCGATCGATAGTTTCCTCGACCTGAACGAGGGCGACCTCGTCGTCCATGTGAACCACGGGATCGCCGTCTATCGCGGGCTCCAGGTGGTCGACAAGGGGGCGGATTTCGCCGAGGAACAGCTAGTCCTGGAATTCGCCGAGGGCACCCGGCTTTATGTCCCGATCGCCAAGGTTGATCTCGTCCAGAAATACGTGGGAGGCGGTCGGTCCAATCCCCCGCTCTCCAAGATTGGGTCGTCGTCCTGGGAAAAGCGCAAGAAGCGAGTGGCCGAGGCGGTGGTCGACCTTGCGGCCGAGTTGATCGACATCCAGGCGGCCCGCGCGGGCAAGCCGGGCATCGCATATCCGGCCGAAGACTCGCACTGGATGGCCGAATTCGAGGCCGCTTTTCCGTATCAGGAGACGCCCGACCAGCTCTCGGCAATCGAGGCCCTGAAGGCCGACATGGCCCTGCCGAAGCCCATGGATCGCCTGATCTGCGGCGACGTGGGATACGGCAAGACCGAGGTCGCGATGAGGGCCGCGTTCAAGGCCGTGGACGCCGGCAAGCAGGTGGCGATCCTGGTGCCGACGACCGTCCTGGCCGAGCAGCATCATCGCACGTTCACGGCGAGGATGGCCGAATTCCCGTTCAATATCGAGGTCGTCAACCGATTCCGCGCCAAGTCGGAGATCAAGCAGGTCTTGAAGCGGGCTTCCGAGGGGCAAGTGGACATCCTGATCGGCACGCATCGGATCGTGCAGAAGGACGTCACGTTCAAGGACCTGGGTCTGGTGGTGATCGACGAGGAACAGCGATTCGGCGTCGAGGACAAGGAGTGGCTGAAGACCCTGCGATCGACCGTGGACGTGCTCACGCTCTCGGCCACGCCCATCCCCCGCACCCTGCACATGAGCTTGCTGGGAATCCGCGACATCTCGAACCTGGAGACCCCGCCGCCCGATCGCAAGGCGATCGAGACGCGGATTTCTCGCTGGGACAACGAGATGATCAAGCGGGCGATCGTCCGCGAGTTGAACCGCGAGGGGCAGATCTACTTCGTCCACAACCGCGTTTACGACATCGGGACCATCGTCGATCGCATCCAGGCGCTCGTGCCCGAGGCCCGCATCCTGGTGGCCCACGGGCAGATGACGGGCGACGCCCTGGAACGCGCCATGATGGCGTTCGTGCGCCATGAGGCCGACGTCCTGGTCTCGACGACGATCATCGAGAGCGGCGTGGACATCCCCAACGTCAACACCATCTTCATCCATGAGGCGGACCGCTACGGATTGGCGGACCTGCACCAGCTTCGCGGGCGGGTGGGCCGCTTCAAACACCGGGCTTATGCCTATTTGCTGCTGGAATCGGACAAGCCCGTCACGGAAAACGCGGTGAAGCGGCTCAAGGCGATCGAGGAATTCACCGAGCTTGGCGCCGGGTTTCAAGATCGCCCTGCGCGACCTGGAAATCCGCGGGGCGGGCAATATCCTGGGAGCCGAGCAGTCGGGACACATCGAATCCGTCGGCTATGAGTTGTATTGCACCCTCCTGGAATCGGCCGTGAGGGCGCTCACGAACAAGCCCGATCGTCCCGCGTTCGATTGCTCGATCGAGCTTTCGTGGCGGGCCTATTTGCCGAAGGATTACGTGCCGGGTGCCAAGTTGAAGGTGGAGCTGTATCGTCGCCTGAGCCGGATTCGCGGGATGGACCGGCTCGCGGATTTCCGCCAGGAGTTGGTCGATCGCTTCGGCCCTCTGCCGCCGCCCGGCGCTCAACCTGCTTGCCGAGGCCGAGCTGCGGGTCCTGGCCGAGCGCTGGCAACTGGCACGCATCCACGTCGAGGAGGAGTACGCCGTCTTGACCTATCGCAGCGCGAAGAGGATGGAAACCCTGGCCCGATTGCATCCCAAGCGTGTCCGCGTGGTCGACGAGAAGACGGCGTACATCCCGCTTGAGCACGACGCCAAGCGGCCCCCCGGCGCGGTGGTTGCGGCCGAGTTGAAGGCGCTCTTGCAGGTTTCTTGATCGCGGGGTAGAACCTCGCGTCCCGTCTTCCGGCTTCGCGGTCGATGCCCGAGCGATTCGCCCCTGCGATGCGTCACCCCCTCCGGCTGCACTCTCCCCGAGGGGGATTTCATGAAGCGTCGCGCCCTGGCCTTCCTGATCGCGATCGCGACCGCCGGCTGCGCCCGAGATCGCATCGAGCTGGCGCCCGGAGCGTCCGCGACACGGCGCCCGGAAATCGTCCGCGGCCGAGACGCCCGTGGAACCGATTCGCGCCTCGATCAACCAGGGGAAGATCCCGGCCGATCCCAACAAGGTGAGGGCCGGGCAGGACGTCACGCAAGCCTCGCCGCCGAAAGACCCCGACACGGTCCGCGCAGCCTCGCCCTGGACGACTCCTCGCCCGCGCCCGGGACGGGCCGGCCCGTCCCAGGCCCAACATGGTGGCCGAGGGCACGCTCGGAATCGACGGCCCGGACGTGCCGGTCGCTCCTGGAGCCAGGGCTACGGACTCCAGGCCCTCGTCGTTGTCCGACCAGAATTCGAAGAATGCGGCCACGCCCACCCCGGCGGCCTCGCCCGCGACCGGCGAGCAAGTGGCCAACGCGCCGGCCGCGCCTGCTCGGCCCAGGAGCAATATGGGCTCGGGTCCGCCCGGCACGGGTCCGAACAACCTCTCCTCGCCCGATCCCGTCGACCCCGAGCCGCCCGCGCTGGCGGAGGCGATCCAGGCTCCCGCACCTCCGGAGACCACACCGAAGGCCAAGCCCGCCGAGGGGGATGGCCTGGCGTTTCCCACCGACCGGAGCATCGCCCCGGGCAAGCCCGTCGCCGAGATCATGGCCAAAGTGGGCGACAACATCATCACTGGGCGAGAGCTCCGGATCTCACCTTGCCTACGACCGGTTGGCAAGTCAGGGGATCAACCCGAGGACATCCCTCCCGACCAGCCGAGCGTGCGATCATCTGAACACGCGTGCTGGATGAGATGATCGACAATACCATGATCATCCAGGATTTCCGCCGCGAGCTGAAGAAGCCGGAGATGTGGAAGCGGTTTTCCGAGGATTCGATAAGGAGTGGAAGGAAAAAGAATTGCCGCTGCTCTACAAGCAAGTATCATGTCGAAAACGAGATCGCCCTGCGGAAATTGCTCGAATCGCACGGGGATTCGCTCGACGACATGAAGGAAGCATTCCTGCTGGAAGACGATGGGCCACGAGCGTGATGATGATGAAGGTGATGGCCAAGGTGTCCAAGCCCGTCATGATCGACATGCAGGCGTATTATCGCAGCACCTGCACGATTTCGACCGCCCGGCGGGCATCAAGTGGCGGGAGATCTTCCTGCCGGTAGGAGCCGCCGTTCACCGTCGCCGCCGCCCGCGAGAAGGCCGACGAGCTTCGTGCCAGGATCATGAAGGGGGAGAAATTCGAGGCCGTCGCCAAGGCTGAGAGCGCAGGGGCCACCGCAAAGAACGGCGGCGATTGGGGCTGGAGCGAGCCGGGTGCCTACGGCGTGGCGCAGGTCAACGCCGTCCTGGCGAAGCTTGGCCAAAGGGGAAGTCAGCGGGCCGATCGAAGGTCCCAGGGGCGTCTACCTGGTAAAGGTGGAAGGACGCCGCCCCGCCGGCCCCGCGCCGTTCGTCGACGTCCAGAAGGAAGCTTGCGAACAAGGTCTACAGACGAGGCCATTTCGCAAGGAACAGGACGCCTTGCTGAGGCAGGTTCGCATGAAGACTGTCATCAGCATCAGGTACAACGAGAAGGAGGGAGGGCTGGAAATCGTCCAGCAAACCGCGAAGGTCGACGATCAGGTGCGGCGGGCCTCGTACCCGTGATGCGTTCGAGGTCGGCCCGACGCGGCTCGTCTTGCGGCCTCCCGTCTCGATTCGCTATGATCCTCCCTCGGTCCGGCGTCGCGGAGGCGACGCCTGCCGGTGCGCCGCGCCGGCGGACGGGCCGTCATGGAGGAGCCCCGCCGATGATCGCACCGACGCACGCCACTTCCCGAGACGTCTCCTCGCCTTCGGCCGTCCCTCCGGGCGGAGACTCAACGCAAGCCCTTGCGCCAACCACGTGGCGCCGTCGTGGCCGTGCTCCTCCTGGGGATTTGCACCCTCTTCGCCGCGCGATGCTGGCCGGCGGTCCGGTATGACTCGATCACCTCGGATGAGGCGACCCACCTCACCCACATGTTCCACCTGTTCCGCACGGGTGACGACCTGGGCATGTGGGACCTGGGGCGCCCGGCTCCCGCACGTCCTGGGCGCGGCGGCCTCTTTCGAGGCCCTGTCCAGGGCCGGCATGCTCCCCGAATCTACCACCCCGAGATCGATGGGCGAGCTGGTCCTCTCGGGCCTTTCCCGCGTGCTCGTGCCCGCGCGGTGCGTGGCAGTCGCGTGGGGATTGAGCCTGATTGCCATGGTCTACTGGGCCGCGGCGCGAGTCCGAGGCCCCGTCGCCGGGTTGATCTCGGCGGCGATCGTGTCGATGGTGCCGGAATGCATCGCACATTCGTCGATCGCCGGCAGCGACATGCCGTTCACGGCCGCCGCGTTCCTTTCGTTGATCTTCATCGCGCGATATATCGAAAAACCCTCCTGGCAGCGATGGCTCGCCGTCTCCGCGGCGGTCGGATTGGCCTGGGCCATGAGGCACTCGGCCTTGCTGCTGCTGTTGCTGGCTTCGGGCGTGCATCTGGTCGTGGGATTGCGACGTTCCAGGTCCGGCGGATTGGTGCGCTGGGCGGAAGCGGCGATCGGGTCGGCCGGGGCCGTGGCCGTCCTGTCCGCGATCGGGTTCGTGACCCTCTGGGCGGGGGACGGGTTCGGCGTGCTCCGCGTGGACGAGATCCCCGGGCGGTCGAAGTTGGCCCGAATCCCGAGCCAGATCGGGCCGTTCGATGTCGATCGCTTGCCCGTCCCCACGTCGGCGCTCAGCGTGCTCAAGCAGATTCGCCACCAGAATCAGGGGCACGAGGCGTACCTGTGCGGTGCGTACGGACAATCGGGCTGGCCGACCTATTTCCCCGTCGCGTTCCTCCTGAAAACCCCCACGGGCCTGCTCGCGCTCCTGGTAATCGCGGTCGCCAGGCGCGATTCCGCCCGCCCGATCGCGTGGGATGCGGTCTCGCTGGCCTTCCTCGGACTGCTCTGGCTCATGCTCGTGCGGAACAAGGTGAATATCGGGGTCCGATACGCCCTGTTGACCTATCCGCTGGCCGCGCCCTTCCTCGCCAGGCTCTTCGAGCCGAGCGCCCTGCGCGATCGCGTGTGGGGTCCGCTCACGCTGGCCGCCGCGGCCTGGTTCCTGTGGGCTTCCGTCGGATGCGCATCCGCGCTACCTCTCGTCGTTCAACGAGATCGGCGGCGGCGCCTCGCAGGGCTGGCTCTACCTGGCCGACTCCAACCTGGACTGGGGCCAGGATCTCGACGCGCTTGGGCCGGTCCTCCAGGAGCACGGGATCACCGAGGTCACGACCGACGTCAGCTCGATGCGGAGGCTGACTGTGCCGGGCGTCTACGTGGTCGTGAACCCGAGCAAGGAGTTCCAGCTCCCCGGGAAGGTGCCGCCCAACCGTCGGCTATACGACGGCGAAGGGGGCTCGATCCCCATTTACACAAGATACGTGGCCGTGAGCGCCTCCAGGCTCCTCGGGCTGTACTCGCAGAACGACATGGACTGGCTCAGGACGCGAAAGCTCGTCGACCGCGTGGGAGACAGCATCTTCCTGTTCGACATGGACCATCCCGCCGATCGTCCACTCCCATAGGGCCGTACGCGGTGCGAAGAGATATCTTCCCGTCAACATACTGGTAGTCGCATTCGACCGAGCAACCGGCTCGGATAATCGCCTCGACGGCGCGAAGCGGAATATCGGTCCCTTCCGGGGAGAGCGGCCATCTCGCCCGTCGGATGCGGCCCGAGAAACGGTTCCCGACACCGTTTCTTGCGGCCCGAGAATTGCTCGGGATCTTCCTTTCCGTTGATCCCTGCCGCATCCCGCGTTGAACTGGAGGTCGCATCCATGCCGTTCATGCCCTTTCAAATCCTGGGGATCTGGTTCCGCGGGCTGCTTTCCATCGCCATCATCGCGGCCGGGATTTACCTCCTGAAACGCTGGCATGATGACTCCTACGTGGTCGAGGCCGTGCCGGTCGTCGCGAAGGCGGACGTCCCCGCGAACGGTCGCGACCCTCGAAAAGAGGAAACCGCGCCCGTCGTCACCGAGAATCGCGTTTTCCGCGTCGAGCTGGGGTGGAATCGTCCCACCGCGTTCCTCGCGTCGGCCATCGCCCTGCTGACCTGGGCGACCCTGGGCAGTTGGATCTTGCAGGGCGTGTCGATGGCGTTCGGCACTTCGAAACCCGCTACGGGTGCCGCGGCCGATGAGCCTCGCGAGGATCGCACGGGCGAGGTTCATCGGATCAAGCGGCCCGATGGCAGCGAGCTTCGCGTCGAATGCTACGGGCCGCCGGACGCCCCGCCGATCGTGATGACCCACGGCTGGGGTTGCAGCAGCACCGAGTGGTTTTATGCCAAGAAAAGCCTCGCCAGCCGGTTCCGACTGATCCTCTGGGATGAGCCGGGGCTGGGCCTCTCGAAGAAGCCGGATAACAACGATTATCGCCTGGAGAAGATGGCCGCCGACCTGGAGGCCGTGCTCGGATTCGCCGGCAATCGCCCCGCGATCTTGCTCGGCCATAGTATCGGCGGGATGATCACGCTCACCCTGTGCAAGATCTTCCCGCAAATGCTTGGACACCGCGTCGCCGGGCTGGTCCTCGCCAACACGAGCTATACGAACCCCGTCCGCACCACCCAGATGGCAGCGATTTACACGGCAATCGAGAAGCCAGTCCTGATCCCACTGCTTCACCTCACCATCTGGACCTGGCCGCTCGTGCTGGCGATGAACTGGCTGAGCTATTTCAACGGGTCGGCGCAGCGATCGACCAAGAAACAGTCGTTCGGGGGGACCGAGACCGCGCGGCCAGCTTGATTTCTGCACGCGATATATTCTCTACGCCCGCCCCGACATCATGGCCCGAGGGATGCTCGGCATGATCGCTTACGACGCCACGGCAACCCTGGCGACGATCCCCGTGCCGGCGCTGGTTTTCGTGGGCGATGAGGATCCCGTCACGCTCCCCGAGGCGGGCCAGTACATCAGCCGTCATATCCCGAACGCGCGGCTGGAGACGCTCTCGCCGGCCAGGCATATGGGGCTGATCGAGCACCACGCGCGATTCGATGAGCAGGTCGGCGGATTTGTCGACTCTTGCCTCATGACGCGGGCCACGCTTTGATGAGGGGGGAATTCGACGACCCGAACGGCCCCGGAAGGGACGAAACATGACGCCATGGACTGCCATCCTGGCCACGCTGATTGTGGCCAACCCTCCACTCGCCGACGAGACGGTGGTCCGGATCGACGCGAAGCAGGTCATCCACCGCGTCTCGCCCCTCCTCTATGGGGCGTGCATCGAGGATGTGAACCACGAGATCTACGGCGGCATCTACAGCCAGATGATCTTCGGCGAGAGTTTCCAGGAGCCCGCGAATTCGCCGCCCAGTGAAGGGTTTCAAGACTTACGGGGGCGAGTGGAGGTCGCACGACGGCATGGTCGACACCGCGCCGGGCGACGGGCCGAAGCTGATCACCGACCAACCTCCGCTGGCCGACGCCGTGGTAGGCGTGAAGATCCGCTTCCCGAACGACCAGCCGGGCAATGCCGGCCTGATCCTCCGCGTGGACCAGCCCGGAAAGGGCGCGGACGCCTTCATCGGCTACGAGGTCTCGCTGGAAACTGCCGGATTCCTCGTGCTGGGACGTCACCGCAAGAACTGGGAGCCGATCCAACGAATCCCCTGCGCCGTGCCCGTGAATGAATGGATCAGCCTGTGGGTGGCCATGACCGGCAACAAGCTGGAAGTCATGGTCGGCGGGCGCAGCAAGTCTGATCTTACGAAGACACGGAGCATCCCCTGGCCGCAGGGCTCGATCGGCCTGCGAACCTGGCAACGGCCGGCGAGTTTCCGCAACCTGTGGACGCAAACGGGCGGCCTTGAGCACCAGATCCCCATCGAGCCGCAAGACCCCGGGGCCGTCGACCGGAGGATCAGCGGGATGTGGGGCCCGGTGCAGAAAGGCACCGCGAAGGGCCGATTCGAGATCGAAACGGACGCCCCGTTCGTCGGCAAGCAAAGCCAGCGGATCACGTTTGGCGAAGGGGAAGGCACGGTCGGCGTCGAGAACAAGGGGCTCAATCGCTGGGGCCTGAATATCGTCGAAAACAAGCCGTACGAAGGCTACGTCTGGGCCAGAGCCGAGAGGCCGGCGATGCTCCACCTTGCGATGGAGAGCGGCGACGGCTGCCGGAACTGGGCACGACGAGCATTGCCGTGAAGGGAGGAAGCAAGTGGTCGCGCTATGATTTCACGATCACGCCCAAGGCCGCCGATCCCGTCAGGCCGGTTCGCGATCACGCTCGACCGGGCCGGCTCGGTCGTCGCTCGGTCACGCCTTCCTCCAACCCGGCGAGTGGGGCCGATTCCAGCGGCCTGCCCGATCGCAAGGACGTGGTGGATGCGCTTGATCGACCAGGGGATCGCCGTCCTGCGCTATGGCGGGTCGATGGTCAACCACCCGCAATACCGCTGGAAGGAGATGATCGGCCCTCGCGACCGCCGGCCCTGCACGCCGGGACGTGGTATCCCGTATTCGACCAACGGCTGGGGGATTTTCGACTTCCTCAACGTCTGCGAGGCGGCCGATTTCGTCGCCATCCCGGCCTTCAACATGGACGAAACGCCGCAGGACATGGCCGACTTCATCGAGTACGCCAACGGGCCGGCCGACAGCGAGTGGGGCCGCAAGCGGGCCGCGGACGGCCACCCGCAGCCCTACCGGCTCAAGTACCTGGAGCTGGGCAACGAAGAGGCCGTGAACGAGCAATACTGGAAGCGATTCCAGCCCATGGCCGAGGCCATCTGGGCCAAGGACCCCGACATCATCCTCGTGGTCGGCGACTTCGCCTACGGCAAGGTGATCACCGATCCCTACCACTTCGAAGGCGGGGCGCGCGGCCAATTCCCTGGCCGCCCATCGCAAGATTCTGGAGCTGGCCAAATCGAAGAATCGCGAGGTCTGGTTCGACATCCACGTTTGGACCGATCACCCGCCCGAACCGAACGGCTTGAGGCCCGAGCGGAGCTTCATCGAGCAACTCGGCAAGATCGCTCCGGGGGCGAATTACAAGGTGGTGTTCTTCGAGTACAACTCGGGCAACCACGCCCAGAAGCGGGCGCTCTCGAACGCCCTGGCGACGAACGAGGCCGAGCGGATCGGCGACCTCCTGCCGATCGCCTGCGCCGCCAATTGCCTCCAGCCCGACGGCCAGAACGACAACGGGTGGGATCAGGGCTTGCTATTCCTGAATCCCGCGAAGACCTGGCTGCAACCGCCGGGATATCTCGTGCAGATGGCCCGCAGGAACTTCCAGCCGCTGCTCGTGTCAAGGCCGAGGTGGAAGGTCGCAGGCGAGCGCTCAGCGTGAATGCGAAGAAGAGCGAGGACGGCAAGTCGCTGGTCTTGCAGGTCGTGAATCCGGACGGCCAGCCCTGCCCGTCGCAGGTCGAAATCCGCGGCTTCGCACCGTCCCGGCCGGTGGCAACCATCGAGCAGATGGCCGGTCCCCTGGAAGCGAGGAATACGGCCCAGGAAACCGAGCGAATCCGGCCCGTGCGTTCGGAATGGAAGCACGGGCTGGAATCGGGCAAGGCGTCTTACACGTTCCCGCCGCACTCGATCACGATCTTGCGACTGGAATAGTCGGACTGTTTCGGCCAGCTATGCGGCCGCTTCCTGGGGACGAACGGGGAATTTTCCTTTTCCTTCTTCTTCGACTTCCTGGACGCAGCCGGGGGTGGCCCCACGCGGGCGACGAGGGTTGCCCAGGTATTTTGAGCGGCCATGGCAGCCGAGCCCGTCGGCGATCGGGCGGCAGGTCGCGCATGGCGATCAGCGTATCCATGCCGCCCATGTCCTTGAGGGTATCGGCGGCCTCGCGGCGCACGTCGGCGTCGGGGTGCGGCAGGAGCGCGGATCAGCGCCGGTTCGGCGGCCGGGGCCGAATTGCTGGCATGGCCTCCCTGCACCTGCATGGCCATTCTCCTTCATCCGACCGCATCAGCGGATCCAGCGCCCTCGGGTCGCGGATCTTACCGAGGATGCGGATCGCCTCGTGGCGGACGAAGAAGCCGCTTCGCCGAGGCAATCGATCAAGGCGGGGATCGAGTCGGGCGTGTGCCAGACTGCCAGGACTTTCATCGCGTCCACCTTCTGGAAGCCGTCGCGCCGGGAGGAGCGGGAGCATCGCGGCCACCACCTCGTCCCGCCGCTCGTTGGCGAGGGTGCCCTGGAGCCTGTGGAACGCCTCCGACCGCTTGTGCTCCTGGGTGGATTGCAATTCGACAGGGCACGCGTGACCACGTCGGCGTCGGCCGGGATTGCCAGCTCGGTTTCCGATTGGATGGCGGGGAATCGGCCGGAGCAGCCCCCTGGCCTGGCCGATTCTGGGCGACCTGCGGTTGATTGACGTCGCCGATCGTGCCTTCACCCTGGTTCCACACGGTCAGGGCGCGTTCGATGCTGGCCCGGAGGTCGCGGCATCGCCGCCCTGCTCTGCGGGATCAGGATCTCGGCCGTCTGGGCATCCATGAGGATCAACGTGGACGCCATGCGCATCCGCGCCCCGAGGTTCTGCCTGAGCTTCTTCCAGTCCCCGTGCTCACCATGCCGATTCGCTTCAGGCGTTCCTCGCACGCGGCCGGTCTTCGCCAGGGCCGCGGCCTGTCGGGCATCGTGATCGTTGGCAAAGTGGCGGGGTCGGGGCATATTCAAGCACACGTGCAGCTCCTCGAGGGCCTGCGCGTATTCGGTGAACGCCGCCGCGGCTTCCGGATACTTCGAGGGGGCCCACGCGGCGACGCGGCCGGAGCTGACGGCGAACAGGAGGATGGCCACCAGCGGCAGCAAGCCCGCCACGATGATAGCGAACGGACGCCCCGGTCGTCTCCCACCGCGAGATGATATAGTAAAGCTTGTACGGCGGGAAGAAGAAGAGCAGGCCCTCGAACGCCCCCTCGGTGAAGGCGACGATGAAGAGCCCGACTCCCCACGAGGATCATGCCCGAGCTCATCACCACGATGCCTGGCCCAGGTAATAGCCCGACCTGATAGGCGGTGAGCTGCCCGTTGGCCGCCATCACGACGCCCCCGAGCAGCAGGAGGCCAAGGATCCCGAGGAAACCGCCGATCGCACCGGCCGCGCCGATGTCGGACGCCCCCGAGCGCGCGCGACTGCGCCCGCTTCGGCTTCCTCGGCCGATCCCACGCCGGGCGGGCAGGCTCATCGTAAGGCCGCGACGCAGGCGGGACCTTCCTCGGCGGCGCAGGGGCAAGCACCTCTTCCGCCTCGTCCTCGTCGTCGTAATCGTCGATGATCGACATCGCGACTTGGCGGCGGGCGGCATCGGCCTCGGCCTGGGAGCCGCGACCGCCTGCCCAGGCACGTTCCGCTCCTGTCCGCACGACTTGCATCGGACCCGTTTGCCCGCCAGGGCGTCGGCCACCGTGTATTGACGATCGCACCGCGGGCACGAGAACTCGATGGCCATGCACGGACCCTTCTGTCGAGCTTCGACGGACCGGGGAGGGGGCATATCGTGGACGCAGCGTCGCATCAATCGAGGGCTTTCTTTATCGATTAGGTCTGTGCGAAAGTCAATACGTGAGCCGGCGGTCGCGAGACTTGCGCCACGGCGTAATGCTGAAAGTTCCGCGAGACGGCTCAGGGCAAGATCTTGCGCACCACCTGACCGTTGGCCCCGTCCCACACGAACAAAACTCCCTCGGCGCCTCCGCCGACCACGCGGCCTCGATCCCTGGACACGGCCACGGCGAACAGGTAATCGGTCGGACCTCGGAAGATCCGCCCCACATTGCCATTGTTCGGCTCCCAGAACCGCACGGTCCCGTCTCCCGACGCGCCCGCAACCGCCTGGTTGCCCGCGCCTCTGGTCCACTGAAGGCCGGTAACCTGCTTGCCCGCGCCAATCAGGGTGCGGACCTGGTCGCCCGACTCCGCATCCCAGATCTTGACCGCGTTGTCGGCCCCGCCGGTGGCCAGCTTCTTGCCGTCCTCGCTCCAATCCACCGCCAATACGTGGCTGGTATGCCCCTCGAACGACTTGATTTCCTTGTTGGAGGCCAGTTCGAAGATCTTCAGGAATTTATCGCCCGAGGCCGAGGCCAGCTTCTTGCCGTCGGGGCTGAATCGGAGGCCGAACACGGTGTCCGAGTGGAGCGTCTCGGGCAGGTTGCGGATCAGGACGCCGGTTTTCGTGTCCCACAGCTTGATCTCGCCGCTTCGCGAAGGCTCGCCGCCCCCGGAGGCCAGCATGGTGCCGTCGGGGCTGAAATCCAGCGCGAGCACCCGGAAGACGTGGGGGCCGAGGACCTTCGGCCCCGACCATTGCCCCTCGAACGTGAACATCTTGAGCGATTTCGCCGCCGAAGCCGTGATCAACGTGCCGTCGGCCGAGAACAGGACTTGATGGATCGGCTGCGGAGGGTCGGACGGCTTTTCGGCGGAATGGCCGAAGGCGATCACCCCCTTGCCCGAGACCTCGCAAATCTTCACGCCGCCGGCTGCGTTCGCGATCGCGAGCCGTTCCCCGTTGGGCGAGAACGCCACCGATTGGACGGACGCGAGCAGGCCCGTCAGCACGATCGGCTTATCCGTTCCCGAGAGCGGAAACAACGTGGCGGTCGCATCCTTCGAACCGGCCAGGAGCCGCGTGCCCTGCGGGTCGATCGCGATTGCCGTCACCGTTCCGCCCAGCTTCGCGAAGGGCTCGGCCTGGTCCTGGCCGTCGGCGGACCAGCTCCGGATCGTGCCGTCTTCGCCCCCGGTGAAGACGCGAAGGCCGTCGGGCGATACGGCCACGGCATGGATGGGGCCGGCGTGGCCTTTCAGGAAGACGGGGTCGGGCGAGTCCTTGGCGTCGGGTTGCGGGAGCGGCCAGATTCGCCCCATTCCATCGGTCGAAACCGAGATCAAACGCCTACCGTCCGGGAAAAACGCCAGCCCCTCGACCGGCCCGTCGTGCCCTTTGAGGATGCCGGTTACCTTGCCACTTTCGACGGAGAACAGGCGGATCTGCCCTTCCGATCCGCCGACCGCGACGGTCTTCCCGTCGGGGTAAGCGCGAGAACGGGCTTCTTGCCCGAGCCGTGGAAGAAGAGACGCTGTTCCTTGCCCTTCGCCACGCTCCAGACGCGGATCGTGCCGTCCTCGCCGGCGGAAATCAAGGTTTCGCCGTCGGCCGTCGCGACCGCCGAATTCACGGCGGCATCGTGCCCGCGAAACGTCCTGGCCTCGCCCCCTTTGGGGGCGTTCCAGAGCGTGGCAATTTGATACGACCCGGCCGCGAGCTGCCCGCCGTCGGGGCCAAATCTCAACGACTGGATGAAATCCTTGTGCCCTTCGAGCGAGACGATTTCCAGGCCCGTATCGGCGTCGCAAACCCGGACGCGGTCCCCCTGCCCGAACGCCACCCGCTTGCCGTCGGCCGTCATGTCCACGGCGACGATCGGCCGCAGTTGTGCCCCGATCGACCCAAGCTCGACGGCGGCCTTGGCGGCGGACACCTCGGCCGAATCGTCCTTCGCCCCGGCGTCGATCCAGAGTTTCAAGATCCCGAGTTCCTCGGGCGTGAGAGCCTTGTTCTCCGACTTGTTGGCCGGCGGCATGATCGGGTCGACGCGGTGCGAGGCCATCTGGAACAGCAAGCTCTCGTCGGCCTTGCCCGGCACCAGGGCGGGGCCCTTGCGACCCCCCTTGATCATGTTGCCCACGCTGTCGATGCGAAATCGGCTACGGGGTGAGACCTCGCTATGGCACCCGACGCACTTGCCTTCGAGGATGTCGGCAACCTCGGAGCCATAGCTCACGGGCTTGTCGCGCTTGGGTGTGGCGATCGAGATCGGATCGGCGGCGAGGGCCAGCATGGCGAGGAGCAGGGCAGGGGGCATCGCGTGGGTCCCCACGGAAGAACCAACGTAGGGCGTGTGGGACACGCCATCCTCCTTGGGGAAGAGGATGGCGTGTCCCGCACGCCCCACGTTGGATGTCATTTCTTATCCAAGCAATTCCGAGATCACATGCCCCTGGTTCATGATGGGCATGGGGCGGCCCGACTCGTTGGGGAACTCGTGCAGGGGGTTGATTCCCAGCACATGATAGATGGTTTGCAGCATGTCCTCGGGGCGCAACGGCCGCTCGCTCGGGGCCTCGCCCTTGCTATTGGTGGCGCCGATGACCTGGCCCATCTTCAAGCCTCCGCCCGCCACCATGGCCGACATGGCGCCCGGCCAGTGGTCGCGACCGCCGTTGTTGATTCGCGGAGATCGGCCGAATTCGCCCCACACGAGCACCATCACGCGATCGGCCAGCCCTCGGTCGTAGAGGTCCTGGACCAGGGTGGCCACGGCCGAGTCGACCGGCGGCAGTTGCGTCTTGCACATGTTGAAGATGTTCGAATGGTGGTCCCAGTTGCCCTCGGTCACGGTCACGAACGTGACGCCTGCCTCGACCAGCCGGCGAGCCAGCAGGCAGCTCTGGCCGATCCGGGTGCGGCCGTAGCGATCCTTCAGGCGGGGGTCTTCCTTCGACAGGTCGAACGCCCTGCGGGCGGCGGGGCCGGTCACCATCTCGTAGGCCTGCGCCGTGAAGTGGTCGATGCCGTCCATGGTGCCGGTGGAATCGCGCTGGCGCTCGATCGTGTCGAGCTTTTCGAGCAGATAGCGACGGTCTTCCAGCCGGGACATGCTCAGGCCGCCGGCCAGGTCGAGGTTCCTCGACTCGGACGTTCCCGTTGGGGTCGCCGTCCACGTTGAATGGGTTGTAACCGGCCCCCAGGTACGAGGCGTTCCCGTAGGTGGGCATGTTGGGCATGCTCACATAGGGGGGCAATCCCGGCGCATTCGGCCCGCGGAGCTTGGCGGCGATCGACCCTACGCTGGGCCGGTCGTTGGTGCGCTGGAATGACGACGCGGAGGGGAATCCGGTCATGGTCCAGTGCGTCCCCACGCCGTGGTCGGCCGAGTCGTGATGCAGGCTGCGGATCACGGCGATCTTGTCCATGACCTGGGCCTGGCGGGGGAAATACTCGCTTAATTGCACGCCGGGGAGCTTCGTGGGGATCGGGCTTGAAGTCGCCGCGAAACTCCTTGGGGGCGTCGGGCTTCAGGTCGTAGGTCTCCAGGTGGGTGGGCCCTCCCGAGAGGAACACCTGGATCACGGCCGTGTTCCTGGGGGCGTCCCCCTGCTTCGCAGCCAGGGCGCGAGCCTTCAGCACGTCGGGCAACGCCAGGCCGGCGATGCCGAGGGCCCCTACTCGCAAGAAGCTGCGACGACTCACCCCGTCGCAGGTCCCGAATCGGCCACCAAAGACGTTCAGCATGGATCTGGCCCCTTGGATGCGTGGAGGATACCGCCTTGCGTGTCACCGATTGAAGAGGAACTCTTTGGCGTTGATCAGAGCCCAGATCAAATCCTCATACCCCTGCTTGACCGCGTTCTTCTCGCGGGCCTTCGCCAGGTGCGAGAGGCAAATATCGCGCTCGTCCACGGTCGGCTTCGGCCCGAGGCAGACGCGATAAAGTTCCTCGATCTTCTCGGGGTCCGGCCGCGGATCTTTCTCGGATGCCCAGCCCGCCGCCCGGCCCGATCCGTTGCTCAACTTGGACTCGATCTCGCCCGAATTCAGCAGGTGCAATCGCTGCGAGAGGTTGGCTTCCGAGGTCCGCTCGCACTCGCACACGCTCTCGCGACGCGGCCGGCCGAACACCTCCAGGAAGTACGACTGGAACCCCTCGTCGGGCAACTGCGCGCCGCGAAATCCCTTGGGCAAGCCCGCGAATTGCTCGGGCGCCTGGGTAACGACGGCCAGGGCGTCCAGCAAGACCTCGGCCGTGAGCCTTCGCGGATAATATCGGGCGAAATTCTGGCGATCGCCCGCGTTGAAGTCGTTCGGGAGGCTGGAAAGCCCGTACGCCTTGCTCGTGGCGATGGTCCGGACCAGCCTCCTCAGGTCATAACCATGCTTGATGAAATCGTCGGCCAGCGCGTCCAGGACTTCGGGATTGGTCGGCGGGTTGGACGCCCTCATGTCGTCCTCGGGTTCGACCAATCCCCGGCCGAAAAAGTGCTTCCAGTAACGATTCACGAGGGCCCTGGCGAAGAACGGATTCTCGGGCTCCGCATCCACGCGGCCAGGGCATCGCGAGGGTCGTCCCTGGGGCCAAGGTTGGCGAATTCGGGCCCATCGAGCGCCTTGGGCTGATATTCCTTCCCCGTCTTCGGATGCCTGGCGAGCCCCGAGGGTTTCACGAACAGCTTCGGGCTGGAGAAGTCGGCCCCCTGCTTCTTGCCGATCCTCCTGAAGAACGAAGCGAAGCCGTAATAGTCATCCTGCGACCACTTTTCGAACGGATGGTGATGGCACTGGGCGCACTGGATCCGCATCCCCAGGAAAAGCTGGGCGGTGTCGTCCACATGCTCCTTGAGTTGCTTTTCCTCGTCCGCCATGAAGTCGCGCGTGCGATACCATGACGCGGCCGGATTCGCGACCGGGTCTCCCTTGGCGGCGATCAGGTCGGTGGCGAACTGGTCATAGGGGCGATTCTCGGCAATCGCCTCGCGGACCCAGGCGTGGAATGCGAACGTGATGGCCTGGCCGTTGTTGCCGCCTTGTTGCGCGAAGATGTTCTGGCCACGCTGGTTGCGCAGGATCGCCGACCACTTCATCGCGAAGAAGTCGGCGTATTCAGGTCGCGAGAGCAAGCCATCGACGAACCTGGCCCGCTTCTCCGGATCGGTGTCGGCCTCGAATCGCGCCACGTCGTCCGGAGCGGGCAAGATCCCGCAGATATCCAGCGAGGCGCGGCGGGCGAATTCCACGTCCGAACACTCGGCACTGGGCGGCAGCCCCAATTCTTTCAGGCGACGGAAGATCGGGCCGTCGATGAGGTTACTCGACGCCGGCGGTTCCCATGCGGCGACATCTTTCCCCAGGGGGATCAAGGCCCGGGAGACCGTGACCAACCCGCCGAATCGCACCATCACGGCGGCTTCGCCCACGCCATCCAGGGTCTTGACCTCGCCGGAATCGTCCACGGAGGCCAGGTCGGGGCTATTGGAATGGAATCGGGCCAGGCGGGTCACGTCTAGGGTTTCGCCGTCGTCATACGAGGCCGTGACCCGCAATTGCTGACGGCTTCCGGGCGCGACCACGCGTTGCGACGGCCACACGGCGATGCCTGCGAGCTTCGGCTCCTTGCCCGTGTCGAAGCGTGCGCCCTGAGCAATCCAGCGGTAAATCGTGTTGTATTCGGGAGATCCGTCAAGAAATTTGCGTCCGCCCGCGTGGGGAACCCTGGCCGTGGCCTTCGAGAGCAACAGGCTGACCTCGGGGGCGGCGGGAAACACGCGACGCCCTCGGCCTTCGCGGACGAGGACTTCCCAATCGGCGCGGGGATCAAAACCCAGGAGGCTAAGCTTGAAACCGTTCTGCCCTATGGCTTTACCGTGGCAACCCCCGGCGTTGCAGCCGTGGCGGGTGAAGATCGGCACGACCTCGGATGAGAACGCGATCGGTCGCTTGTTGGCAAAATCCTCGACCTCCACGTCCACGGTCGATTCCTGCCCGCCGGCCGAAATCCGCACGGTCGTATGACCCTCGCCCTTCGGACGTATCAATCCATCGGGGCCAATCTCGGCAACTTTGGGGTCGACGCTCGTATAGGACGCCTCGCGAGTGAGGTCGCGAGACGCTCCGCCGTCGCCCATGCCCGTGGTCACGATTTGCGCCGAGGTATCCGATCCCAGCAACCGGACCTTCGCCGGCTCGACCTCCAGCCGACGGATGGGCGATCCGTCCGAACTTGCGAGCGAGAAAGCCATTACGGCAAGCGTCGAGAGCATCAAGTCGGCTCCTCCGTCGTGTGCTCCCGTTCACTTCGGTCCGACGGTCGATGTCGAACAACCGTCTTGTCCTGCACTCTGACATTCTTCGGCGCCGTCTGCAAGCAAAAAACGACGGCCCTGGCGAAAAATCTTAATTCCGTCGGAGATCGCGGAATTCGCATGGAAGAATCGGGACGCCTACAATCGGGTGAGTCCCGGTTTGCGGTTGAATCCCTGTTCAGGAGTCGAGCGATGGCGGCCGAATTCTCGAAGGTGGAAGAGGCGATCGAGGCCGTCAGGCAGGGGCGTGTGGTGATCGTCGTCGACGATGAGGACCGCGAGAACGAGGGGGATTTCGTCGCGGCGGCCGACAAGGTCACGCCCGAGATGATTGACTTCATGGTCACCCATGGACGCGGCCAGCTTTGCATGCCCGTCATGCCCGACCTGGCCTCTCGCCTGCAACTGAATCCGGTCGTCGACCAGAACACGGCCCCTCATCAGACGCCCTTCCTTATCCAGGTCGATCATCGCTCGTGCCGGACCGGCATCAGCACCGAGGAGCGCGCCAGCACCATCCGCGCCATGGTCCACCCCGACTCGCGGGCCGTCGACTTCGTCCGCCCCGGCCACATCTTCCCTTTGCTGGCCAAGGAAGGCGGCGTCCTGCGGCGGGCGGGCCACACCGAGGCCACCGTCGACCTCGCCTCGCTGGCTGGGTTGACCCCGGCGGGCGTGCTGATCGAGATCCTGGACGGCAACGGCGTGGCCAGCCGCGAGAAGCTGCACGCGCTGGCCGACGAATTCCACCTGCCCATGCTCTCGATCGAGGCGTTGATCAAATATCGCCGTCGCCGCGAGAAGCTCGTCCATCGCGCGGCGGAGGCCGAGCTTCCCACCCGCTACGGGAACGGCCGGATCCTGGGCTACACGGTCGATTACGAGCCGACCAATAATCCGGTCGTGTTCGCCATGGGCGACCTGAGATCGGTCGCCGCGCCGCTGGTCCGCGTGCATTCCTCGTGCTTCACGGGCGACCTGCTGGAATCGCTGCGTTGCGATTGCGGAGACCAGCTCCACATGGCCCTGGAGATGATCGGCAACGAGGGCGTGGGGGCCTTGATCTACCTCCCGCAAGAGGGACGCGGCATCGGCCTGATGGAGAAGATCCGCGCGTACAACCTGCAAGACCAGGGGATGGACACCGTCGAGGCCAACGAGGCGCTGGGTTATCGCGCCGACCCTCGCGATTACGGCGTGGGGCTGCAAATCCTCAAGGACCTGGGGCTGACCAGGGTCCGGCTGATGACCAACAATCCGAAGAAGTCGCGAGGCGTTCGTGTTCGAGGGGTATGACCTGGAGGTCGTCGGCCAGGTGCCGATCATCGCGCCCGACGCGATCGAGCGCCGTCGTTACCTTGCCGCCAAGCGCGACAAGATGGGGCATCTCTTGCCCGACGGCAACGGCTTGATGAATCCCTGATTCACGGATGAGTCTCCCGCGAAACGTGGCTGTCGGATCGTCGCTACAAGCCGTCTCGGCTCATGACTTTCCGGGTCGCCTCGCTATAAGATGGGCAAGGCCATCGAGTCCTCGGGAGCTTTGCCCATGATCACGACGGAACTCCTCGCCGGCGAGGAACGTCGCGGCACCGTCCGGCTGGATCGTCGCAAGAAGGACAGCCCATGGTACGCCTTCCAGGGTGGGCGGCGCAGGGTCCGCAGGACGCACGAGCAAACCGCGTGCATCGCGGCGGACGGGATCGCCCGTCCCGTGGCCATGGTCGCGTCGCTGCTCATGCTCCTATCGCTCGTCGACGCCTTCGCGACCCTGCATCTCCTGGAGCGGGGATGCGAGGAGGCGAATCCGGCCATGCGCTATTTGCTCAACCACGGCGCCCACGCGTTCCTGCTCGGAAAATTCGCGATCACGGGCATGGGCATCCTGTTCCTGCTCAACTTCCGCTACCACCGATTTTTCGCGAATTTCGTGCGAGTCGGCCACATGCTCATCGCAATCACGGGCCTGTACGCCGTCCTGAACCTGTACCAGGCGGTCCTGCTGGTCGTCGCGTGATTTGGGTTCTGTGAAAATCTGTGTCCGAACTGAACGGGAGATTCCGTCACGGAAGCTGGATCGCGACCCAGCCCACCCCCCGTAGGGCCGGTTATTACCGGCCGAATTCACACAAATCGAAGACGTCCCGTAATAACCGGCCGTACATGATGGCTAGAACCATGGGCGCAGCCCCCCCGATCCGCCTGTCCTGAAAATCGAAAAAACATTAAAGTTCGCGACATTGGATGGATCGAGTGCGTCAGAAGAAGGATCTCCTCATGCCAGGATGCGGGAGGCGCGCGCGAACCCTCGTGGCCATGTGGCTGCCCCTGTCGCTCATGACAGGGTGCCTGGCCGCACCCCGGCCGCTTTCCTCCTTCGCGGCGAAGGCCGCACCCTCCGGCGCGGACGATGCCGTCAAGCGGGCCGCCTATCCAGCGGGACCGGACCAAATCCCGCCCGATTCGGTGCTGGCCAGGGGCAAGCGGGTAGTGATCACGGCGTTCGACGTCGAGTTGATCGATCTCCAGTTCCAGCCGCCCCTGAAGAAGCAGATGATCTTCAAGCCCATGCCCATACCCTTCGGCCCGATGGGCTTCGCGGCCGCGGGCGTGGAATTGATCGGCCTGGGTCGCCGAAATACGCGGATTCCCGAGGAAGATCAGCGCAAGCTGACCTCGGAACTCTACGCCGCCTTCGTCGCCGACCTGAAGGATCGCGGTGTCGACGTGGTCTCGCAAGAGACGCTGACCGCCAGCCCGAATTTCGCAAGGCTCGCGAAGAAAACCATCGTCAATTCCTCGCCGCTCCTGCTCCTGAACCCGCTAGGGAGCGACACCGGCCAGGTCATGCACACCAGGACGATCGCCGCGCCCGGCCTCGGGGTCCGCAGGCGATGGAGCCCGGGCGCGACTCGGCCGAGGCCCGCATCCTCATCGACACGCACGCCGACATCGCGATGGACGTCTGCCTCCGCGTGGGGACCTACCAGAAGAAGGCGGCCCTTGAGCACCGAAGCACGATCCGGTTGACGACCACCAGGGGAAAGACCACGCTCACGGCCGATCAATCGATCCTGTCCGACGCCGAGGTGACCGCGGGCGATTCCCGATTCATCCCCGTCGCCGGCCGCAAGGTCCTGGTGATCCCCGACGCCCTCAGCCGCGAGCTGCAAGCGATCTTGCCGGCGTTCGTCTCGATGGTCCTGGTCCCCATAGGCGAGGTAACGCCATTCCTAGAATTTGTCCAGGAAACATCAACGTTCGCCACTCGAATTCCATTACCTTGTGTCGCACGGCGTGAACCAACCGCGGGTGAGGGATCGAATCCGTGGCGACCCGACGGGGAGGGATGCCCTCCGGCTTCCAGACGCTCTTCAACCTGGGGACGTTTCGGGAGTTGACCGACGGTCGATTGCTCGAACGATTCACGCCCGACATGGCGAAGCGGCCGAACTCGCGTCGCGTCGCGGCGGAATCGTCACGGCGAATTCCTGCAGGGCTGCGTGCCCGGACCGGCGATGCCCACGATGCGCAGATATTCCAGGCCACGTTTCTTATTCCTGGCGCAGAAGGCCCGCCGACTTCGGGTCAGAGACTCGCTCGGCCCGTGGCTGCACCAGCTTGCGGTCCGAACGGTCGACTCGCTTCGGTTATCGGACGGCGCGCTGGAATCGTTTCGAAGTCCATCGGGTCGAAACCCCGGGCCGAGGCCAGCAAGATTTCGACGAGGGTCCCGGCTGGGAGCAAATCCTCCACGAAGAGATCAATCCTCTTCCCGAACATTACCGAGTTCCCATCATCCTGTGCGACCTCCAAGGCCACACCAGCGAAGAAGCGGCCAGGAAGATGGGGCGTCCGGTCGATATGGCGGTGCGGAGTTGGCGATCCCGAGGCCGCGCAGAAGTTGCGGGACCCGTTTGCACGCGACGCCGGATTGCCCCGGCGGTCGGGCTCCCGCTCGCGGGCAATCTATCACAAGCCGCGTCCCTGCGGGTCGCCGTGGCCTCGCGCATTCTCGCGGATCAAATGACGGCCTGAGGCGGTCTCGGCGTCGACTCAAACACTGGTCAAAGGAGTCTTGAAGACCATGCTTCTGCACAGGATTCGCACGGCCACAATCGCCATGCTCGCCATCCTTACCCTTGGTCTTGGGGCTCGGGATGGTTGCGAAGACCCTCGCCCAGGAGCCGAAGGTCGATGCCGGCGGGGCAGGGCCCGAGCCCGCGTCCCGCGGAGACCAAGGAAGCGCCACGGCCCGCCGGCCAGCCCGAGGCCGAAACCGCGTGGTCCCTGAGCCTTCGCGAAGCGATCCGCATCGGGATCAACAACTGCGAAATTATCCGCGTGATCGAGGCTCCTGGCGAAAAGTCCGGAACGACGACTCTGGTCATTGCCGCCCGGGGGCGCGACGTCGATCCCTACCGGTTCAGGGCGGAGGTCATGGCGCTGGCTTCGCTCGATCGAACAGCAATACTGGAGGCTCAGCCAGGTGGCCGTGGCACAGTCATCGTTGCAAACGGGCGTGGATCGGTTGGACCTGGTCATGAAGCGCGAGGAGGCGAGGCAGAAGCTCGGTGAAGCGGACCCCGAGTACCTCCGCGAGAGCCGAGAGACTGCGGAACGATTCCGGCGTAAATCTGGTCGACAAGACGCAGGATCTCATCGCAGTCGGAGAGGCAGCTTCGCAGGATTCTCGGCCTGCCGGCGGCCGATGGCAGTCGCATCTTCACGGCGACGGTGCCTCTGGAAGCTCGCTTCGATCCGAATTGGGAAGACTGCAAGGACGCATGGTCAACAGGCAGCCGGACCTTGTGCGATCCCGGCGTGACGACGAACGATCTCCAAGGCCTGCCACCGGCGAGGCGGAGCGTCGATGGGCCATTCATGAGCGGATCCTTCTGATACCCCTCCTCGCTCGCCCGGCACTTCCTGGAAATCGACAGCAACCAAAGCTTTTCGTGACCGCTTCGCGCCTTCAAGAGGCCGCAAAGCAGCGGCTGGATGCCCAGAACAGCCTTCATGAACAGGGCGGAAGCTCGATCGACCGCTATCTGGACGCGTCAACCGATAGCCACGAGCGTGGCCCAGCGGGCCGATTATCGAAATCGGTACAACGCCGCCATCGTGGTACTCGAAGAAGCCAAGGGCCGCTCCGAGCACGACAACATTCAAGTTTCGGACTTGAAAGATCCGGCAACCCCGCCTCCCGCCGCGCGAGATGATCGTGCGAGACTCGTCGTCATCGAACCTCCGGCGGCAGCGCGAGCGCTCACGCCCGAGCCGAAAATCCAGGAGTCACGGATCGATCCGCCTGGCAAGACATATTCGTTCCGAATGAGCATAGGAGTCGGCCCCAAGCCGATCGAGATCCGCGGTTCGTTCACCGTCAACTCGACGCAGACGAAGGCCCCGTGACCCCCTTGCGATCGGTCCTCCTCGCGGCTACCTTCGGCCCATCGACAACCGAGGGAGAAGCATTGATGTAACCCGTCGCGATCTTGCTGGCTTTCTGGATGGCCACGGCCGTCCAAGGCGAGGAGCCCGCCGTCTTGCCGGGCACGGCGGCGTTGACCGGCGATGCCGACATGGCCTCGACGATGGTCGACGGCATCGACCGCTTCCTGCTCCGCAAGATCGAAGAATCCGACGCCACGCGACCGGGTTTCTGGAAGTTGGAAACCTCCTCGCCCGAGGCTTACTCCCGGTCGATCGAGCCGCACCGCAATCGCCTGGCGCATATCCTGGGCGTCCGCGACAACGGGCCAGGGCCTCGAACGAAGGTGCCGCGAGCTTGCTCAACTTCGCGCTCGTCGGTTCGAGCGGGTCGGTTTATGTGATGAAAATTCGCTGGGCGGCCTTCGGCGACGTGTATGGCGAGGGTCTGATCGCAATGCCTTCGCCCACGCAGCTCAACCGCAAAATCGCCCTCGTGATCGCCATCCCCGACTCGACCCAGACGCCCGAGCAACTCGTCGGACTGGCGCCGGGGATCGTTCCCGAACAGCAATTTGCCCGGCGACTGGCCGAGAGCGGTTGCTGGGTCGTGATCCCCACGATCGTCGATCGCTCGATCACGCCTCACAAGATCTCGAACCGCGAGTTCCTCTATCGATCGGCCTTCGAGTTGGGACGCCACCTGATCGGGTATGAGATCCAGAAGGTGAGCGCGGGCATCGACTGGCTCGCCCGCGATGACCCCAACACGCTGGGCGTGGGCGTGATCGGCTGGGGCGACGGCGGGATGATCGCGATGGAGGCCGCGGCGCTCGATCCCCGCATCCAGGTCGCTTGCGTGAGCGGCTATTTCGGCGACCGCAAGGCCACTTGGTCCGAACCGATCGACCGCAACGTCTTCGGCATGGTGGAACGGTTCGGAGACGCCGAGATTGCCGCGATGATCGCCCCTCGAACGCTGATCGTCGAGGCGTCCATGGCGCCCGAGGTCGAAGTGCCACGAGGCACGAACGGAGGGCCGGGCAAACTCGTCACGCCCAGGTTGGACGTGGTGAAAGCCGAATTCGGGCGGGCGAAGGCAGATGACGGCGGCGCTCGAAGTCGCGGATGGAACTGATCGTGAGCGGCGATGGCTCGGGGCCGCCCGGATCGCCCGAGGCGCTGGAGGCGTTCCTGGATGCCCTTGTCGCGGGGCGCGAAGCTGGCTCCGCCGGGCCAGCCCCTCAAGGTCGAGACGGGCCATCCCGACCCGGCCGGTCGCATGCGTCGCCAGGTCCGCGAGATCGACCGCCATAATCAGGATCTCCTGGACGCAAGCGCCGAGGTCCGCCGCAAGTTCATGGGCAAGCTCGACACGAAATCGCTCGACGCCTACAACCGGACCGTCGAGCCCTATCGCAAGATTTTCGAGGAAGAAATCATCGGCAAGTTCGACGAGCCGCAGCTCCCCTTCAACGCCCGCTCGCGAAAGATCTTCGACGAGCCGAAAGTGACGGGCTACGAGGTCGTCCTCGACGTCTTCCCCGACGTCTTCGCCTACGGAATCCTGCTCGTGCCCAAGGGTATGAAGCCCGACGAGAAGCGGCCGGTGGTGGTCTGTCAGCACGGGCTGGAGGGCCGCCCGCACGACGTGGCCGACCCGAAGGTCCACAGCCCGTACTACCACCAGTTCGCCGTCAAGCTGGCGGAGCGAGGGTTCATCACCTTCGCGCCCCAGAACCCGTACATCTTCGGCGACCGCTTCCGCACGCTCCAGCGCAAGGCGAACCCGCTGGGCAAGACCCTGTTCTCGATCATCGTGCCGCAACACCAGCAGATCGTCGCATGGTTGAAGACGCAACCCAACGTCGACGGCCGAGCGGATCGGGTTCTACGGCCTCAGCTACGGCGGCAAGACGGCCATGCGCGTGCCGGCGATCGTGACCGACTACTGCCTCTCGATCTGCTCGGCCGACTTCAACGAGTGGGTCTGGAAGAACGCCTCCACGCGAAGCCCGTACAGCTACGTGCTGGAGCCCCGAATACGAGATCTTCGAATTCGACCTCGGCAGCACCTTCAACTACGCCGAGATGGCCGCGCTGATCGCACCCCGCCCGTTCATGGTCGAGCGCGGCCACTTCGACGACGTGGCGCCCGACGAGATGGTCGCCTACGAGTACGCCAAGGTGCGGAGGCTCTACAACGCCCTGCTCAAGATCGGCGACCGCACGGAGATCGAATTCTTCGACGGCCCGCACACGATCCACGGCGTGGGGACGTTCGAGTTCCTGCACAAGCACCTGAAGTGGCCGGGGCCGTGATCGCGGCTACGGCGTCCGGATCATCCTCGCCACGAACATCGCGTCGTTGTCGAATTCCTGCGGCCAGATCTGCAAACGGCCGTCGGTCGGCTCTCCCGTGAACGGGTGCGGGAAAGGGTCGAGCTGGAAGTTGGGATTGGCGTTGAGGAAGTCCTGGATCACGTCGGTCGTCTCGCTGGGCGTGAGCGTGCAGACCGAGTAGACCAGCACCCCCCCCACCGCACCCCGACCGCGGCGTGCTTGAGGATTTGCGCCTGGGTTGCCGCCAATCGGCCGATCGCCTCGCGGTCGAGCAGCCATCGCGCGTCGGGATTTCGCCTCCAGGTGCCCAGGGCCGAGCAGGGGGCGTCGACGAGCACGCCGTCGTAACTCCTGGATTTGCCCACCACGTGCTTGCCGTCCCAGACCTTGGTGGTGAGGTTGCGGAACGGGCTGCGACGGGTGCGCCTTGCGGCTTCCTTCAGCTTCTTCTCGTTCACGTCCGTGGCCACGACCAGGCCCTTGCCCTTCATCAACGCCGCCAGGTGCAGCGACTTGCCGCCGGCCCCGGCGCAGGCGTCCCACCAGCGGTTGCCGGGGTCGGGATCGCACACCAGCCCCACGGCTTGCGAGGCCAGGTCCTGCACCTCCAGGGCGCCGCGCTCGAACGGAGGCAGGTGATAAATGTCGACATCGGCTTCCAGGCGGGCCGACCGCGTCAGGTGGCGATGAATCCACGGCTTCACGCCGAGGCTTCGCAACTCGTCCCACAGCTTGTCCTCGTCGCC
>CAVZRT010000031.1:0-22082 GCA_963777705.1 uncultured Planctomycetota bacterium | reverse complement strand
GCGGGATTGGCGGTCAGGTCGGCTCATCTGGGATCACGCGGAGCGGCCTGGCGGGCGAAGGGTCGGGAAATGCTGGCGATCTCTCCGTGACGGCCGCCGGCGGGGGAATGATGGGCTCGCCCGCGGCCTCCAGGCGATGCCTTGCGTTGCACGCCGGGCAGGCCGCCAATCGGCCTATCGCGTCGTCGGGCACGTGGGCCTTGCGCCCGCAGGATTGGCAGGCCACCGGGATCATCATCGTGACATCCTCCTGGGGAAATCTTGTCGGCATGCGTCTGAGGGAGGGAGCGGAAACATCGCCTGGACGTCGATTCCGCGCGGCCACTGCGGGGTCCGGGCAACGTCCGCCCTTGAATGCGACGCTAGAATACCTTACCTTGGCCGCCTACGCGTTGCCGTCCGCCCTTTCGCGGCGCAGCCTTCGGCGGTCGAGTTTCATCGGCAATGGGCGAGCGTCGCCGGGACCCGTCGCTGCCATCGCTTCGGGCCGGCTCGGGAGGCGTCAGGAAATCACGATGTATGTACCCAAGCAACTGTTCTTCACCAAGGGGGTGGGCGTCCACCGCGAGAAGCTGTCGAGCTTCGAGATGGCCCTGCGGGACGCCAAGATCGCCTGCTACAACCTCGTCCGCGTCTCCAGCATCTTCCCGCCCAACTGCGAGGAAGTGTCGATCAAGCAGGGGCTGACGAAGCTGGAGCCGGGGCAGATCGTCCACGTGGTCATCAGCGAATGCGCCACGGCCGAGCCCAACCGCCTGATCGCCGCGAGCGTGGGGGTGGCGATCCCGCGCGACCGCTCCACCTTCGGCTATCTGTCCGAGCACCACGCCTACGGGCAGACGGCCAAGGTCTCGGCCGACTACGCCGAGGACCTCGCCGCCGAGATGCTCGCCACCGTGCTGGGCGTCGAGTTCAACCCGGACAGCTCGTGGGACGAGAAGGGCGAGATCTGGAAGATCGCCGACGTGATCTACAAGACCAAGGAAGTCACGCAGACGGCCATCGGCAACAAGGACGGGCTGTGGTCCACGGTGATCGCCGCGGCCGTGCTGCTCGCCTGATCCGCCCGAAAGGGGGAGCCCGTCATGCCCAGCCTACCCGACCTGATCCACGAATACTGCGAATTGCTCGATCAGGAAAGTCATCTCGAACGGAAGAAGGCCGACCTCAAGGCGCAGATCGAGCAGCACATGGCCGTCGAGGGGGTCGGCCGCAAGGCCACCCCGTTCGGCTCGGTCCTGAAGAAGTCGCGATTCAAGCTCACGCCCCGCCCGCGAGCCGTGGCGGGCCTCAATCGAGGCCGAGGATCTCCTCCCGTTCGCCACTTCACGCCGGCCAAGGTGACCCAGATCCTCGTCCCCAAGTACAGGCGCGAGACCTCGCGCCGCTATTCGACGTGGAGAAGGTGGAATACCTCCAGATCACGCCCCACGAACAATAGTGCATGCAATGCACCGTCATTCAGTGTGCATGAAGCACCTTTCCGAACTGGATTGAGCCCCGCCTATGGACTTCCTCGAAACGATCAGCCAGCACCGCATCGCCCCGCCGCCGGTCGGAGGCACGACCTCGGCCGCCGACCTGATCGACGACGCCTTCCTCAGCTACAACGCGGGGCGGCTGCGCGAGGTCTGCCGCGTGTTCACCCGCAAGATGCTGCAGCCCGATTGCACGGTGGGGCTGACGCTCTCGGGCGCGCTCATGCCCGCCGGCCTCGGAATGAGCTGCCTGGTCCCGCTGCTCCGCGCCGGGTTCGTGGACTGGATCGTCTCGACGGGTGCCAACCTCTATCACGACACGCACTACGCGCTCGACCTGCCGCTGCACCAGAGCCGCCCGAACCTGGACGATTTCGCGCTCCGCGAAAACAATATCATCCGCATCTATGACATCGTGTTCGATTACTCGACGCTGCTGGACACCGACACCTTCTACCGCGAGTTGATCCGCGACGACGTATTCGCCACGCTCGATGGGCACGGCCGAATTTCACAATCTCGTCGGGAAATACCTCCACGGCCGTGCCGAGGCGATGGGCAAGGCGTCGAACAGCCTGCTCGCGGCGGCGTTCGAGTGCGGCGTCCCGGTCTACACGTCCAGCCCCGGCGACAGTTCGATCGGCATGAATCTGGCCGCGATGAGTCTGGGCGGCGGGGCGTTGCAGATCGACGCGCTGCGCGACGTGAACGAGACGGCGTCGATCGTCTATCAGGCCAAGCAGGACGGCGGCAATTCCGGCGTGCTGATCCTTGGCGGCGGCAGCCCGAAGAATTTCATCCTCCAGACCGAGCCGCAAATTCAGGAGGTGCTGGGGCTGGCCGAGAGCGGCCACGACTACTTCCTGCAGATCACCGACGCCCGGCCCGACACCGGCGGCCTCTCGGGAGCCACGGCCACCGAGGCGATGACCTGGGGCAAGGTCGACCCCGACAAGCTGCCCGACTCGGTCACCTGCTACACCGACAGCACGATCGCCCTGCCGCTCTTGACCGCGTATGCCCTGGCCAGGTGCGAGCCTCGCCCGCTGAAGCGGCTTTACGACCGCCGCGAGGCCGATTACGAGACGCTCCGGCAAGCCTATCTCCAGGCGCAATCGAGCGAGGTCCGCACGGGTATGGCCTCGCGGCAATCGCAGGGACGGCACAACCACCATGCCCCTCCGAAGCACCCGGATACTCTCGATCGCGACCGATGACCCGGACCCGGCGATCCTGGAAGAAGCCGCCGCGATCCTCGCGACGGCGGCCTCGTCGCCTTCGCCACCGAGACGGTTTACGGGCTCGGGGCCGATGCGACCAATCCCGACGCGGTCGCGAAAATCTTCGAGGCGAAGGGAAGGCCGGCGACCAATCCGCTGATCGTCCATGCCTCGGATGTGGACATGGCGTGGTCGTGCGTGAGCGACTGGCCCGAAGAGGCCCATACGCTCGCTCGCCGCTTCTGGCCGGGCCGCTCACGCTCGTCCTGCCCCGATCCGAGATCATCCCCGACATCGTGACCGCCGGCAACGATACCGTCGGCGTCGCGATCCCGCCTGCCGAGGTCGCGAGGGAATTGATCGCCCGCGCGGGACGGCCGATCGCCGCTCCGAGTGCGAATCGGTCGAACGGGATCTCGCCGACGCATGCCTCGCACGTCTCGAAGGATTGGATGGGAAGATCGATCTGATCCTGGACAGCGGGGCCACGAGTGTCGGGCTGGAATCGACCGTGCTCGACCTGCGGCCTGTTCCCCCCGCATCCTGAGACCGGGGCCGATCACCTCGCGATCCAGATCGAGGCTCTGGATCGGACCCGGATCAAGAGCCGAAGCGGCGAGAACCGCGGGCCGCACCAGCCCGGGCCAGTTGCCGGTCCATTACGCACCCCGCACGAAGGCGTTGTGGGTCGAGCCGGATCAATCTCGCTCGCTGCCCCTGCGCCGGACCAGTGCGGCGCTGCTCTATTTCGGCCCGATGCAATCCGCCCTATCCGCGCGTTTCGAGCACTACTATCGATGGGACGCACGGCCGAGGATGCCGCCTTCCGCTCTACGCGTTGCTCCACGCGCTGCGACGCCTTCGGCCTGAAGCGATCGTCGATCGTCCCGCCGCCCGACCGGCCCGAGTGGCGGGCCATCCGCGATCGCTTGCTCGCGCCGGACGACTCCCTTGTAGGGTGCTCTGTGAGCACCTCCTGTTTTCCCGGAAAATCCAGGGCGAAAAGGTGCTCGCAGAGCACGCCTACTCGAACAACCGCGGCTGTTCGATGATATCGAACAACTCCGGCTCCGGCTCGCGCATCCCCAGGTGACGATACGCCAGGTTGGTCGCCTTGCGGCCTCGCGGGGTCCTGACGATGAAGTGCTTTCGGAGCAAATACGGCTCGACCTCGTCGGTCAGCGTGTCGATCGCCACGTTCATGGTCGCGGCCATCGCCTCGGCTCCGGTTGGGCCTCCCTGGAAGACCTGGATCAAGGTCTCCAGATAGCGGCGGTCCTGCTTGTCCAGCCCCTCGGGGTCGACCTCCTGCATGGCGAGCGCATCTCTCGCGATCGACAGGGTGATGTTGCCATCGGCGCGGGCGGTGGCATAGTCGCGCACCCATCGCAGCCGGGCGTTCGCCAGTCGGGGCGTGCCGCGGCTTCGTTCGCCAGCTCCCATGCCGCTTCGGTGGTGATGGTCGTGCGGAGCTTGGGCGAATTGATCTCGACGATCCTGGCGAGGTCGTCGACGTCGTAGAATTCCAGGTGCTCGTGCATGTGGAAACGATCGCGCAACGGGCCCGAGAGCATGCCGCTTCGCGTGGTCGCGCCGATGATCGTGAACTTCTTCAGCGGCAGGTTGATCGTCCGGGCGCTATGCCTTCGCCGAGCACCACGTCGACGCGGAAATCTTCCATGACGGGGTAGATGAATTCCTCGACCGCCTTGGGCAGGCGATGGATCTCGTCGATGAACAGGATCGACCCTTCGGCCGCGTTGGTCAGGTACGGCATCACGTCCATCTTCTTGTCGAGCGCCGGGCCGCTGGTCATGTTCAGCTCGACGCCAAGCTCGTTGTGCAGGACCGTCGCGAACGTGGTCTTGCCCAGCCCGGGAGGTCCGTCGAAGAGGATGTGAGGCAGCGGCTCGCCCCGCTTGCGAGAGGCCTCGAGCGCGATCGCCAACCGTTCGGCAACGATCCGCTGGCCGATGATCTCGCTCAGCTTCTGCGGGCGCAATTTCTCGTCCATCGCGTCGACCGGCTTCGCGTCGTCGCGACGCATCGGCTCGTCCGCCCCCGCCGGTGATGATCGCCTCCCGTGCCATGCTGGATGCTCCGTTTAGTTGGCGGCTTGGGGCCTACAGCTTACAGCCCCAAGCCTGAAGCTTACTTATCGTCTTCTCGGGTCTTGTAAATTGCGTCGATCAGGTCGGCCACGCTGCGGAATTTCTTCTTGCCGACGAGGGCGCGGTCGATCGCCTGCCTTGCTTGGCTCTCGTTGTGGCCGACCGAGAGCAGCGCCGCGAACGTATCGCGGATCACGTCGGGCTCGGCGTTTTCCTGCGCCCGTTGGTGGACGGCTCGTGATCGGCCGCGCCGGCGGCCGCGACGATCAGGGAGAATTTGCCAACTTTGCGGCGCAGCTTTGCAACGATCCGCTCGGCTGTGGCCTCGCCGATCCCGGGCAGGTGCGCGAGGCTCCCCACGTCCTGGTCCTGGATCGTACGGGCGATCTCCCGCACGGGCCTCACCATCGCGCGAAGCGCCTTCTTCACCCCTACCCCGTCCACCGAGCAGAACGTCTCGAAGAACTCGCGGTCGATGGGCGAGAGGAAGCCGACGAGCCTGGGCGTCATCCGCCCGCCCATCTGGTTGCCCTCGATGTAGAAGATCGTGTGCAGCGTGACCAGCTCGCCGAGCTTGGATTGCAGGTGCCTCCTCGCATGATCGGGGATGAGCACCTCGACGTCGAACGGCTCGACCGCCAGGGTCAGCTCCTCCTCGCCCACCGCGCGAAGGATCCCGCGAAGTTGTGTGATCACCGCGCCACCCGCCCTTTCCTGCCGAATCCGCAAACTGGCAATTTGTCCATCTATTGTGTCACACGATCACCAAAGCTTCAAGGGGTGGTTTCCGTCGATCATGCGCACGCTGGGGATTATGACGGGGATGTCGGCCAGGACCATCCCAATTTGGGGCGTGAAAAAGTCGCCGTTCGAGATCGAGGCGTCCGAATTCAGTTCGCATTCTCCTTCGCCGCGCCTGGATCACAAGCTCCGCATCTTTGCAGCTACGAGGGCCGAAGAGGTGCTCGCAAGGCATCCAGCAAGACGCCCGACCCGCCTCCGTGTGGTGCCTTGCGAGCTCCTCTTCGACTCGAACAACGGCCGAGGAATTCGGGCGCGGCGCGTCGAAGAGGAAGTTCCCGGGAAGGAGCGTGCGAGATGGTGAAGGCGCCGCGAAACGATGAGCAGAGCGACCTCGCGAAGTTGCTCGGCGGTGATCGTCGACACCTCTCGTCGCGAGCGGAGATGACTTGCTCGCGCGATGCTCGATGATCCTCCTGCGCTCGCGCGATGGACCTCGTCGAAGTCGCGCGAGAACTGCTCGCGAGTCCCCTCGAAATCTTGCGCGCGACGACTCGATGATGCGCGAGCTTGTCGCATCTCGCGCCGTTTCGCTTCGTTGCTCGCGAGAAAAAAACGGGCGAATCGAAAAAAATTTCCGATGCTCGTCGAGCTCGCGCGATGGGCTCATCGAGGTGCGCGATGAGCGTGTTCGCGGCGCGATGTTGTCTCCCCTCGTGAATGCGGGAACACGCGAATTTCCCCGGAAAATCGGCCGAAATGCGTCCACTATTTCAATAGTCGTAGAATTTTAATTTTGTGGATCTCAAGAATTACATGTCGTCTATATATTATTCAATGATTACGCAAATAGGGGCCACATCGGCGAAAAACCGGGGAAAAACGCGGGAAATCGGGCCATGTCCGTCTTCCCGCGAGTTATATATTTGGCTAAGAACTTGCCAGCGAGATCGACAACTTGGTGATCGATCCGTGGCAGTTTCTCCCCTGTTGAGGGCGTCGAGCAATGGCAGCGAAGAAGGCGAGCGGGGCCACCAAGGAAGCGGCGGCCAAACCCAAGGCCAGCACGAAGAAGGCCCCGGTGAAGAAGACGGCCGTGAAGAAGGCCGGCGGCAAGGTGGCGGCCGAGACGGCGGCCAAGTCGGGCACGCCGAAGGCGGCGGCGAAGAAGGCGGCGCCGGCGGTGAAGAAGGCCGCGGTGGCCGCCCCGAAGAAGGCGGCGCCGAAGAAGGCCGCCGTGAAGCTCAACGACAAGCAGCTCGAGATCCTCAAGAAGGTCCACGCCGCGGGCGAGACCGGATACCCCGTCGGCCAGAAGGTCGAGGAGCGCACGCTCGAAGCCTTGATCACGCGCAAGCTCCTGAAGAAGGGCGCGAAGAACAAGGAGACCGGCAAGCCGCACTACATGCTCACCAAGACCGGCGAGAAGCACCTCGCCACGCCGGCGAAGGAAGGCAGCTCGCCCACCCCCGCCACCACTTCCTGATCTCTTCCTACCGAAACACACCCCGCGCCGGGGCCGTGATGGCCTCGACGCGGGGTGATCTCGAAGTCGCGCATCCGAGCCCGAGGTCACTCGATCAGGGGATCGTCGTACAGCGAGGCCATCTCGACAAGTCGGGCCGAATCGCCGTCATGCACGGCCATCTTGCCGCCGGGATACAGGCCGGCGCCGGCGAAGCGGCCGTCCTTGGACACGCAGTAGAATTTCAGGTCGAAGTTGGGCCGGCCCTTGGCGTCTTGCAGACGAGGCGCCTTGTTGGTCGCGGCCACGCGTCGGCAGGCTTCCAGGGTGGCATCCTTGGGCGAGAGCCCTCGACGCAGGGCGTCGACGATGGTGTGGCTGGAGAGGTTCAGCAGGTTCGCCTCGCCGCGACCGGTCGAGCCCGCCGAGCCGATCGTGTTCTCCAGGAACAGGCCCGCGCCCAGAATCGGAGAGTCGCCCACGCGGCCCGGGATCTTGTAATAGAGGCCCGACGTGGTGGTGGTGCAGCCGAGGTCGCCGTGCGTGTCGAGCGCCGAGAGGTGGATCGTGCCGTGCTCTCGCACGTACTTCTCGCCGAAGAACTTCTTCACGACCGGGTCGACCTCGTCGGGCGGGGGCGGGATGCGGTCGTCGTCCTTGCTGTTGGTCTCCTTCCAGTAGAGCCAGATCTTGCGGGCCTCGTCGGTCAGCAGGTCGATCTCGGGGAAGCCGTGCATCCTCGCGAACTTCAGCGCCCCCTCGCCCACGAGCAGGCAATGGTCGGTGCGCTTCATCACCAGTCGGGCCACGGCCGCCGGGTGCATGATGTTGCGGAGCGAGGCGACGGCGCCCCCTCCGTGGGTCGGTCCGTGCATGACGGCGGCATCTAGCTCGACCACGCCCTCTTCGTTGGGGATGCCGCCGTAACCAACGGTGTGGTCGTTCGGGTCGGCCTCCTGGATCGCCACGCCGGCGATCGCGGCGTCGAGCGGGTCGGCGCCGGCCTTCATCAGCTCCATGGCCTTGGTCACGGCGGCCAGGCCGTTCCCGCTGGCGATGGCAATCGGCCGTTTCGCGCCGACGTCCTTCGGCGGCGAGGCGCCCAGGGCCGTGGCGCCGAGGCTCGCGGCGGTGACGGAGAGGAACGTGCGACGGTTGAGATTCTCGGCCATGGATCGGTCTTCCTCAATCGATGCGAGACGGGACGAAAAGGACGATCGGTCGAGGATACCCGGCCGCCGCGGCGCTTTCCATGAGGCGAGCCCGCCGAGTTGGACTTGGCAGGTCGGGGCCATGCCGCTAGAGTGCCCATCCGCCAGGGCCCATGCACCTCGTCGCCGATCGTTCGACGATCCTCCATCCCACTTTTTTCGGCCGCCGGTCGCGGCCCGGGGCGGTACGTCCTATGTCAGGCGGATCTCCGAAGACGCTGGGCCGGATCGGCTTCGTCCTGATGGCCGCGTGGCTTGCCATCGGCTGCACGGCCATGCCGCCGAACGTGGGGACGACCGCCGCCAGCATGATGAATCACATCCGCGAGACGAACGACCCGAACGTCCGGTACACCGCGTACGGGAAGCTCGCCGGGTCGCGGGTTTACGACGACGAGAACCAGAAGGTTGAGGCCGCGAAGCTGCTCTCCTCGTATTTGTTGAAGGACCAGGAGCCCAACGCAAGTCGCGCCGTGATCTGCCACACGCTGGGCGAATTGCGACGTCCCGAGGGCCGCCAGGCGCTGATCCACGCCGTGTCCGACCCCAGGCCGCTAGTCCGCGCCGCGGCCTGTCGCGGGCTGGGCAATTGCGGGACGCCGGGCGACTGCACGCTGCTGGCCCGCATCATGGCGGCCGACGAGGACAAGGACGTGAAGATCGCCGCCATCGAGGGGCTGGGTGCGTTGAAGGCGCCCGACTCGCGCATTGACACGGTCATGCTCGACGGCATGGAAGACCCCGACCCCGCCTTCCGCCTCGCCTGCTACGACGCCCTCTGCACGATCACCAAGCAGGACTTCGGGCAAGATCCGAAGAACTGGAAGAAGTTCCTCACGGAGCGGTCGAAGGTCCTGGCGGCCAAGCCGGGCGCATGAGAGGCGGCCTCGTTCCGGAGCAAATCCGGTGCATTTCCATGCAAACTACAGGTGCTTCTTGAGGAAGTTGGCGATCTCCGCGCGTGCTTCCTTATCGGCTTCGGCGTTGTAGCCTTTGGTCTTTGACTTCGGCGGGTCGGGCCTCATGAAGGCATGACCGGCGCCGGGATAGACCCTCATCAGGGCGGGCGGGCCGGGCGATTCCATGGCTTTGAGGAAGGGCTCCATCCGGGTCGCCGGCAGGCCTTGATCGCCGGCCCCGAGGATCAGCAAGACCGGCTTGCCCTTGAGCTTGGCCACGCGTGCCGGCTCGCTGGGACGCCCCCGTAGCAGACGACGAGCGGGCCCACGCGGTCGGAATTCTCCGCGAGCTTGCACGCCAACTGCCCCCCGAGGCTCCAGCCGATCGCCCCGACCGGTTTGGATTTGACGACGCTCTCCAGGCCACTCAGGTAGGAAACGCCCGCCTTCAATTTGGCGACGGCTTGATCGTGATTCAACTCACATGCGCAAGCTTGTAGGCGACCAGAGGGTCGTCGGTGACGTTGCCTTCGTACAGGTCCACCGCGAGAGCCACGTATCCGCGTTTGGCCAGGTCGTGCGCCGTTGTCCTTGACCCAATCGGTCAGGCCCCACCAGTCGGGCACGACCACGATCGCGGGGAACGGGCCGTCGCCTTCGGGCTTGACCAGGAATCCCTTGATCTTGCCCGTGTCGCCCGGGATCTCCACCTCCTGGCCAAGGTTCGCGTGAGGCTCGCCGCCATGGCCAGGAGCGGGCATCCAGAAGTTGCCGAAGGTAAAGACCAAGCCGGCTACCATGCGTGCCATGGGGAACCTGCCCGGGCGACAAAAGGATTGGTTTGCGCAAGTCATGAACATCGTGGCGAGCCTTGCATGGATCGTTGACGGTCGCGAGCCGCTCTTGTACATTTTGGAGGTTATCCGCACAAACCTCACCCTTGCGAAAGGAAGGAAGCGACGATGAACATAGCCAAGCGTATCCGCGACTGCCGATACGCCAAGGGCTGGGGGCCCGACGAGTTCGCGCATATGCGCAGATCTCCCGCACCGCATTGTACCAGATCGAGTGCGGCAAGACCGAGACGCCGCGGGCGGCCACCTTGCGTCGCATCGCCCAGGCGCTGGACGTCTCCATCGATGTATTGATGGGCGAAGGGAAGCCTGGCCTCGGCCTCGGCCGAGCACGGCCCTTTCCGCCCCGAGCCGCATCACTCCCCCGGTCGTGCCCGCGGAAGGTGTCAAACCTTTCGCCTCGCGCGGGCATTCAGATCGAACGTGAGCTTGATCGCAAATTCCACGACCTGCTGGCATCGCCCCTTGGCGAAGGGCTGGCCCGCCTGGTCGAGGAATCGCACCGACTGCTCCCCGCTGGCGAAGTCGGTTGATGGATTTGCCCCGGCGACGGCCGCCGAGGGTGCTTGCTCCCTGAACCACAGGCCATCGAATCGGCCTGGCCCGATGGTGGGCGACCGCGAATTTCGGAAATTCCGATTTCTTGGGGTAGAATTGCTCAAGTTCCATCGAGGTGCGGACGACGTTCGCATCCCCGGGATTCCGCGCACCTTGCGAGCCCAACATCATGAAAATCCTCTCGAGACGGTCGCTAGTCGTCGCCCTGGGCGTGGCCGCGGCCTCGCTCATGACGACCAACGAAGCCCACGCGCAATGGCGAAGGGCGAGGCGTCCTCGCCTGGTACCGACGTCCGCGCCGGTGGTGCCCGGCGTCGAACGCTCGCCCATGCTCGGCACCTTCTATCCCCAGCCTTACATCCCCATCCCGCCCAACTACGAGACGGGCGTCCCCTACCGGCAAGCCGGCCCCTACGAGGGCGAGACGGGCACGCTGTACGGGCCGCTCTCGGTCTTCCGGGCCACGACCACGCCGGTCCAGTATTATCAACGCGGCTACGACGGGTCCCTGATCACGGGGCCGGGGGTCGGGATCTCGACGCCCAACCTGCCGGGCTCGGCGCCGGTGATCTACTCGCTGCCTTATCCCGATGGGCCGGTATTCCGCTGAGCGACGATCCCGCCCGAATCACATCCCTCGGCGCAAGCTTTCAAACTTCGGCGCGCATGACGGGCCCGCCCAGGTCGGGGTAGAGCAGGGCGGTCCCGTCCAGGATTTGCCGGGCGGCCTGCTTCTGGCCCGCCCGTTCGAGCGCGTGGGCCTGCCCGAGCCGGGCGCGGAACCATCGGGGCGATCCGCTGGCCTCGCCCTTGGTCACGCGGCGAAATGCCTCCATGGCCTTGGTTGGCTCGCCGGCTTCGGCCTCGACTTCCCCCAAATCGACCATCGCGTCGGGGCCGAGCGGGGCGACCGCGGCGACGGCCTCCGGCCATTCGCGCGAGCAGCGCCCTGCGCCCGCCGTGTCGCCGCGAAGCATGCGGCTGCGGGCCTTGCGGAGGCGAAGCTCGGCCGCTTCGCCCGGTGAGAGTCGATCTCCCACGCGATCCACCACCATCTGCTCGATCCCTCCCAGGCGACGACTCACGCGATCGACCTCCGTCGCCGTGGCCGCGTGATCGAGTACCCTGGCCAGGAGGAGCGATGCGCGCGGACGACTCGCAGCGTCAAGGCGTCTCGCAAGCGTCTCGGCCTCGACGTAATGCTCGGTCATCGCCAGCGCGGCGATCCGCAGATGGGCGGCTCGTTCGCGTTGATCGTCCCGCAACACGCTTCGCAAGAGCCGATCCAGCGCCTCCAATGCCCTGGTCGGATTGCCCACGCCGGGGATCAGGTCGAGCCTGGCCAGTTCCAGCGCAACCTCCGCCCGTTCGGCTTCGTCGCGTGCCTGGGTCCGCAAGAATTCCGTCTCGGCGTGGACCTTTTCGAGATCCTGCCGCAACGACTCGCGATTTTCGAGCAGGCGACGGGCCTCCAGGTCGTCGCGAGCGAGCGCCCTCCTCGCGAGCTGTGCATCGATCCATCGCGCATGGGTTTTCGGCACCGAAGCCCACAGCGACTCCGCCTCGTTCCGCTCTCCCGCATCCATCCGCACCCGGCCGAGGAGCCAGCGAGCTTCGCCCGATGCGGGATCATCGGGGTACTTCTTGAGCTGGCGGGAAAGGGCCGCCTCGTATGCCTCGCGAGTCGACCCGGCTTCGGAATTCTCCAGGGCACGGCCCAGGCTGATGGCGCGGAGCATCCCCGCGCGAGCCTGGAGCGTCACGGGCGATGAGGGGTCATCGACCACCCGGCCGAAGAGCCCCTCGGCACGTGCAAATCGCCCCGCCAGGAACAGGATGCTTGCGGCGCGGAACCTCAAGCCGGCGGCGGCCGTCGCCTCGCCCTTCGCCTCAACTTTCGCCGCGGCGACCAGCAGCAATCGCGCGGCCCGATCGTTCTGGCCGAGGACCTGGGCGCCCTCGGACAGGAGATCCCACGCCTCGGGGTCGAGGCCGGGGGCCGGCTCGTCGATCGCCCTGGCCAGGTCGATCAACGCCGCGCGAGCCTCGGCCTTATTCTCTTTTCGCAGCACCCCCACGCGGCGGAAGGCGTTGGCCTCGACGCGAGCCCGGTCCGGCCCCGGCTCCATGTGCGACCGCTCGGCAAGGCGAAGCTTGATCATCAGGTACGACCGCTCGGCCTCGTCCAGTCCCGATTTCTCGATCGCCTCCGCAGCCTCGGTCACGCGACCTCGCGCCGCGGCGATGGGAACCAAAATCGTCAGGCGTTCGGAGATCGGAGGCGGAGGCGTTGCCGTGGCCGATGCGTCCCACGCCTGTTGGGCTTCGTCGAATCGATCCAGCCCCGCGAGCAGTTCGGCGCGGAGCAACTCGACGAATCCTCGCACGCTCGCCTCGGCAAACGGCCTGTCTCCCAGGGACGCAAGCGCCTGCCGACGCTCCTGGTTCGCGGTGGCCCGCGAGGGGTCCAGCGCCACGCGGTCGGCCAGCGCCCTGGCGAGGCGAAATCGGAGGTTATCGGCGAGGGGATCGGCCGGGTCGGTGGTCTCGGCAAGCAGGGCGGCGAGGCGAGTGATGGCCAGGTCGAAATCGGTCAGGGCGAGGGTGCGGGCCGCATGGTCGCCCGGCTCGACGGTCGCCTGGCGGGCGCGGCTTTGCCCCTTGGCCCAGGAATAAACGGCCGACTGGAGGCCGAACACGCGACGCCTGGGATGGCCCGGATTGCTGCGCCGAGAAGCCGTCAAGCAAGCCCGAAGCCTGCGTCCATCGCTCGCGGCGGATCTCGGCGGTATTGGAGTTCAAGGCCGCGCGATCGAGGGTCGCGGCCAGGTCCAGGGCCACCCGCTCGCGATCGGCGATCGGCCGGGACGGGTCGTCCATCGCGGGCCGTCGCGACGCGATGAACGCAGCGAGCTCATCTTCGTGCGCCGCGGCGGCGGGAGAGACCAGCATCGCGAGCAGGAGGACCGTCGGGGTTTTCCTCATGGGATTATTCTATCCGCCGACCTTGCAGCTTGGGCCTCGAATGGCCACCATACCATTGTCCCTCGTCGGCAAGCGCCGGTCGAGATTCAAGCCCGGAGCCGAGGACGGAATGGCCAGCGAAGCCGACGAACCCGCCGTCTCGTGGGTGAACGTGCAGAAAATCTACCCCGACGGCCATCCCGCACTCGACGGCGTGACGCTCCACGTCCGGCACGGCGAATCGCTGGCGATTTTGGGCACCAGCGGTTCGGGCAAGACGACGTTATTGAAGACGGTCAATCGCCTGATCGAGCCTTCGAGCGGCGAGGTCCGCGTGATGGGCCGATTGACGTCGCGGTGGGACCCGATCGCGCTCCGCAGGTCGATCGGCTACGTGATCCAGGAAGCGGGCCTCATGCCGCACATGGATTGCCTGGCCAACGTGGGACTGGTTCCGCGACTGATGGGCAAGCCGCGAGCCGAGTGCGACGCCGTGGCCGAACTGCGATTACAGACCGTGGGGCTGGAACCGAAGCGGTTCGCCCGGCTGCGACCCCATCAATTGAGTGGCGGCCAGAGGCAACGCGTGGGCGTGGCGCGAGCCCTCGCAGCCGACCCGGAATTGATCCTGATGGACGAGCCGTTCGGGGCGCTCGACCCGATCACCCGTCGCGAGCTTCAGGACGAATTCCGGGATCTGCAGAAGCGCCTGAAAAAGACCGTGATCCTGGTCACGCACGACATCCGCGAAGCCTGCCGGATCGCCGATCGCCTGGCCTTGATGGATCGCGGCAAGCTCGTCCAGCAAGGGACGGCCGAGGATTTCCGCGACAACCCAGCCAGCCCGTTCGCGGCGGCCTTTTTCGCCGAGGCGGAGGCCGTGGCGTTATGAATGATCTGCTGATTCTGCTCAAGGAGACGGGCATTCTGGCCTGGGATCAATGGCGCGAATTGCTCTCGGCGGCCTCGGCCCATCTGGACCTGCTGGTCGAGGCCCTGGCGATCGCGTCGTTGATCGGCATTCCGCTGGGAATCAGCGCCTCGCGATCGCGGGCCGTCGAAAAAGTGGTTTTGGGGCTGGCGAACGTCCTGCAAACCGTGCCGAGCCTGGCGCTGTTGGGGTTCCTGCTCGTCGCGTTTCACGGCGCGATTGGAAAGCCTCCGGCGCTGGCGGCATTGGCGATTTATGCGCTCTTGCCGATCATCAAGAATACGGTTTTGGGGCTGCGAGGGGTCAACTCCGAAGTGATCGAGGCGGCCGTCGGGATGGGGATGACGCCTCGTCAACGCCTGCGGATGGTCGAGCTGCCGCTGGCCATCCCGATGATCCTGGGCGGCGTGCGAGTGGCGGCCGTGGCGTCGGTGGGGATGGCCACGATTGCGGCATATATCGGCGCGAAGGGGCTGGGGTCATACATCGCCCGCGGATTGGCCACGCGCGATCCGCGGATGACGTTGCTAGGAGCGGTCCCGGCCGCCTTGATGGCGCTGGCCTGCGATGCCGCGCTGGGAGAGCTGGAGCGGCGATTAGATCCGAGACGCGCACGGGGGTCGCGGCTTCGCGGCAATCTGGCGATCGCCGCCATTATTTTCCTGATCGCTGCTGCCTGCTGGGGAGCGGTGGGCGAGTGGCGATCGCGGCCCGGCAAGAGCACGGTCGTGGTCGGTTCCAAGGACGGCGGCGAGATGATGATCCTCGGCCACATGATCGCCGACTTGATCGAGGCCGACACCGATTTGAAAGTCGTCCGCACGATGAACCTGGGCGGGACGCTGGTTTGTTATGACGCCCTGGTGGGCGGCAGCCTGGATGTTTACGTCGAATACACCGGGACGGCGCTCGACGGCGATCCTGAAGGAGACGCCTCAAAATGATCCTCGGGCCGTACGAACGCGGATCGGCGAGGTCCTCTTGTCGAGGGACGGCGTTCGCTGCCTCGAACCGCTCGGTTTCGAGAACACGTTCGCCATGCTCATGAGGAAAGATCAGGCCGAGAAGCTCAAGATCCGCAAGCTTTCGGACCTCCGCCGCCATCAAGACGCGATCCGCCCCGGCGCCGGCCCCGAATTCATGAATCGGCCCGATGGCTGGAAGGGATTGGTCGGGGCTTATGGGTTGAAGTTCTCGCAGGAGCCTCGCGAGATGGACCGCAACCTCCTGTATCAGGCCCTCGCCGAAGGCACCATCGATCTAGCCGCGGGAGATTCGACCGACGGCCGGATTGCCGCGTTGAATCTCGTTGCGCTCGAAGATGATCGCCGCTATTTCCCGCCTTATGAGGCGGTCCCATTGGTGAACGAGAAGACGTTGAAGGCGCATCCCGAGATTGGCGTGGCGTTGAAGAAGCTAGCCGGGAAGATCGACGCCGATACGATGCGTCGATTGAATTTCGAGGTGGACGGGAAGCGGCGCGATCCGGCGGAGGTGGCGCGAGAGTTCCTGTTGGCGCAGGGGCTGATCCAGTGACGTAGGGCGCACGAAATGCACCATCTTCAATTCGATTGAATTCAAGACGGTGCATTTCATGCACCCTACGAGACTCATCCGACGATCGCTTCCTCGGGGATATAGGTCTTTCTGCCGATTTCTTTTTCGCGGAAGAGGAGGGCGAAGGCGATCATGCAGAGGACCGTCAGGAGGAACGGGCCGAGCCAGATCATGTGCCAGTCGGCGACCTTCACGCCCTTCCACCGTGGTCGTGAAATAGGACCGGACGCGACCCGTCAACACGCTGCCGACGATCGTGCCCGATCCCGTACACGACGAAGATCAGGAGGTTTTGTGCCGAGGCCTTGATGTCCGAGCTCGCCGCGCGATCGACGTACATCTGCGCCACCACGAAGAAGAAGCCGAAGGCGAATCCGTGCAGGGCGATCGTGGCGACCATCAGCCATTGCGGCTGCCCGATGGCCGAGAGGCCGAACCGCAGGGCCCAGGCCGAGGCGCCCAGGAGCATCGTGTTCTTCACGCCGAACTTCCGCACCGCGGCCGGGACGAGCACCATGCAGGCCATCTCGGCGATCTGGCCGATGGTCATGTAGGCCGCCGTCTGGCTCGCCTTGATGCCGATCGCTTCCAGGAACGCGTTCTCGCACGCGAAGTAGAAGGCGAGCATGATGCCGATCAGGCCCGTGATGACCACCAGCACCGCGAACGAGGGGAAACGCATCAACTCCAGGCTCTCCAGGACGGCCGACTTCTTGTCGATCGGGTCGGACGCCTTGGCCGGCGTGGGCGGCGTGTGGGGCAGGGTCAGGCAATACAGGGCGTAAGGATCGACACCGCGCCGGGCACCCGCAGGCAGTCGCGGAATTTGGGCACGCCGATCCAGGGGATCGCGAACAGTTGTTCGAGCCGGGGGATCACGTTAGCCGTCCACCAGGACAGGAACGAGGTGAACGCGGCATCCGAGCCATGCGCGAGGTGGAACAACGATTTGTAGAAGTCGAGCGAGTCATGATTCCAGGTAGCCCGCGAACAGGAGGCTGGCCGCGATCCAGCCGATGGTGCCCCAGAGCCGGATGCCGGGGAACGCGGCCTGGTTGGCCTCGCCGATGCTGCGGAAGGTGATCGAGTTGGAGAGCCCCATCGTCGGCATGTACAGGTTGCAGTAGAGGAACAGGAGGATGAAGATCGGCCAGAACGAGGTCATGTAGGCCGCGGCGATCAGCAGCAAGCCGCCCAGGAAATGGGCGATCGCCATGACCTTCTCGGTGGCGAGATAGCGGTCGGCGATCTGGCCCAGGAGGAACGGCCCGATGATGGCGCCGAAGCCGTAGACGGTGAACATCCAGCCCTGCTATCTTCGGACAGCTTCAGGCCTTCGGTCTTGGTCATGAACTGGTAGAGCCAGGGCAGCCAGAGGCCCCAGATGAAGTATTGCAGCGAACATCATCGTCGAGAGACGGAGGCGCAGGCCGAAGCTCATCAGGCGGTCTCCCGGTCCGGACTTGGCGGAGTTGCGAAGGAATGTGAATTTAACGCGAGGGGCCGCCGCGATGCTACGCGGTCGTCAGGCGGGCAGCCAATCGAGGAATCGCTCGACCACGCGGCGGCAGGTGTTCTGCGAGGCGAACTCGTATCGCCGATCGGCGCGGCCATCGTCGAACTTGCGGCGTTCGAGGTTCCTGGCCGAATTCGAGGAATTGCTCGCCATCGGTGGCGACGTCGAACAGGTCTTCATACAGCCGGCATTCGGGCAGGTCGGTCGCGACGATGGGCCGGCCGGTGCCCATGTAGTCCATGATCTTCGTCGGGCAGCAGACCTGGTTGAACGGGTGGTCGGCGCGATAGGGGATCAGGCAGACGTCGAAGCTGGCGTTGTAGCGGGCGATCGTCTCCTGCGGACGCCAGCCGAGGGCCTGGACGTTCGGCCGTGCCAGGCATCGCTTGCGATCGAGCTGCCAGGCGCCGGGTGTCGTGGCGGCGTCGGGATTCCCGATGAGGACGATCGAGCCGTGCGGGAAGGCGTCGGCGAGCTTCGTGAGCAGGGGCCAGTCGATCCGGTCTTCCAGCGAGCCGACGTACCCGAAGCAGCGGGCCGGGCAGGTGGGCGAGTGTCGCTCGGCGGCTCGGCCGGGGTGCGATGTGCCTGGTGCCCGAGCGACGGCGAGGGCGCGCCGTGAGGGAGGTGGCGGATCTTGCGAGCGGCCTCGGGCACGGCCTCGCGGAGCCGATCCGATCGCAGCCGCGACACGCAGACCGTGAGGTCGGACTCGCGCACCGCCTGGCGTTCCAGCTCGTTCACGCGGTCGGCGCAGCGGGGCCAGTATTGCGAGTAGTCGTCGATGTTGAAGTAGACGTGGTGGTCGGGCCGGACCTGGTCGCGCAGGTAGAGATAATGCGGGTAGGTCATCACCAGCGTGAGCGGGCCGTCGGGGGCGTGCTGCTCGCGCCATTGCGGCGATCGACCGGCGGATCGGCCGCATCCCCCAGGACGGGAACTGCTTCATCCAGCCCGAGGGCAGGACGAGGTCGCGCTGCCAGAGGTTCGGGGCGCGTTCGGTGAGGGCCCGGCCCCAGCCCCAGGGCGTCCCGCCCTGCTTCCAGGCGTTGAAATAGTCGATGCACTTGAGCAGGAGGGTGGCGATCCCGGGGCGGTCCAGCTCCTGGAACAGGTTCTCGGTGGTGAACCAGTTGGCGTCGGCGACCGCCAGCGCGAGCCGTCCTGGCGGGCTCTCCGGTTCGGCGGTGCGTCGTGCGGAGGAGACGGCCATCGCGGACCCCAGACCAGCCCCGGGCCGGGCTTCGTGCGTGAGTGTGCAGACCCGGGACCTCGCGGCCGGAAAGCTTAAGCCAGGATTCCCCATCTTGTCAACGCCAGGCTCGGCCGGCGCCGGGCGATCGGGAGGCGGTGGGGAGCAAAGCGAACCCCGCGTGTCACCGCGACCTGAACAAGAGAATCGCCCCGCCAGGCGGCCCGCAACCCCGAGGCGCAACCCGGCCCGGCCGAGCGGGTCGGGTGCGGAAGTTTTCGGGATCGCGGCGATTGGAAGCAGGATTTCCCCCGGTTTGCGATGCTATCTGGTAAGCGGGAACGCTGGGCCCGCACCCCCGATTTGGGTCCTCCATGCGCTTATGCGGCCAAAAAACGGTGTCAAGAACCGTTTCGCGATCTGGCGATCCGGCTGCCGCAAGGCGATCCCCGTCGCACACTTGCGGCCGATTGCCAGGATGGGGGCAATGCGGAGTCGCGAAGGATGGGCTTGACATCGATGGCTATGGATGCCAATATCCCCCCGCCAGCGACCGGCCCGCGCGGTCGTCCCCACGGATGATGACACCCCGAGACTCCTGCCAGGGAAGGCACCGCCATGATGGCCACCTCCAAGACCCGCCTGCGCACCCGATCCCGCCTCCCGAGCGTGGAGCGCCTGGAAGCGCGGCGACTGATGGCCGTCGGGTTCGACCAAGTCGCTCTGCCGGCGGGAGACGTCGCCACGGGGCTGCTGACCACGGCGGGCGACGGCAGCGTGTGGATGACGGCCGAAGCGGGGACGGGATCGACGGCGCAGCCCGAGATCCTCCGCCTCGACCCCGCGACCGGGCTGACGACCGTGGCGGCGTCGCTGCCCGCCGGGACCGATCCGATCGGCCTGACGAAGGGCCCGGACGGCTCGATCTGGATGATCTCCGCCAGGGCCGACGGCACGGGCCTCGTGACCGATTTCGGCCCCAACGGCACGCTAACCGAGGGCCTCCCGGACGCCCCCACCAGCTTCGCCTTCGGCGCCGACGGCGACCTGTACGCAACGGCCCAGCACACCAACGCCGACGGCTCGCAGAACGGCGAGATTTTGCGGCTCGACCCGGCCACGATCAGGGTCACAACCTTCACGCTGACGGATTCGGGCAAGTCGCTGGGCAGCATGACGCTGGGGCCGGATGGCAATGTGTGGTTCGCGGAGCAGGACGCGGAGGAATTCGGCCACATCGCGCCCGATGGGACGATCGCGACGATGGCGTTGCCCTCGCAGGTCGGCTCGGGCGTACTCGCACCTGGCGCGGCGAGCTACGTGCTTTTCGCCAGAACATCGCTCGGTTTGGTATACGGAATCGGAGCCGACGGGACGGCCGCGCTCCTATCAGACATGACCGACCTTGACCCTCAGGAGTACGTCGCAGGGGCGAACGGCTCGGTCTGGTTCACGTCCTGGGGCGTGCAATCGGGCATCGGCAAACTCGACACAAGCGGTAACACGCAAGCCTACGGCGGAAATGTGAACATCTACGATGGCGGCCTGCCGGACGTCACCCATTCCTACTCGTTCAACGGGGAATACCCGAATAGTCCTGCGGGCCTCACGTCGGACAATCAAGGCGGCTGCTGGTACACGATCCAGAATGGGACGGCGCTGTGCATGCGGGTACGGCCCCTATACTGTCCGTCGCGTCCGACTTTTATGACAGCCTGGATGGGGACACTTTACGATATGGAGACCAGGGTTCGGTGGCCACGTACACCTCAACCGACCCGAACGCAGTAGCCAGCGACTTCCAGGCCTTTATCGAACATAGGCCGGCGACGGTCGTCGCGGACGGGGGCGGCAAGTTTCTGATCTGCGGCTCCGAAGAGACGACGAGCACTCCCTACCAGGACCTGATTTATGACCCTCATGTCATCTCCGTCAGCGTGGCAGACGTCCACTCGCCCGACGGGATTGACCGGGGCGTGATGGATGACTTTTCGATCGGGGGAATGGGTGCACCGGCCTGCGGAATTTCAAAGTCGAAGTCGGCCATGAGTATCGACTTAATAGCTTCGGCCAGTTTCTTCCCGGCTATTTCGGGACGGTCTCCGACGATGTGGGGATGCACGGTTGGAGCACTGACGTATCGATCGAATGGGGGACGGGACAAGTTCCGGCCAGACAGTGGGAGTCGACGACGAGGGCGAAGGGCAAATCGTTGAAGACCACGCATACACGTCTCACGGCACTTACACCGTGACCGTGATCGACTCCGACGGCGACGAGGCCGCTGCCTCGACCTGCGTGGCCACCATCACCGATTCGCCGACGCTCGTCTTCCCGGATGATTATACCGCTATGGAGGACCTTGGCATCACCGCAATCCCGGGCGAGACCATCCAGGGCCAGGTGTACTCCTTCCAGGCTGATGAGGCCGATGCGGTCGCCAGCGACTTCACCGCCGAGATCAACTGGGGCGACGGCTCCTCGTCGCCGGGCACGATTACCCCGGCGAACGGGTATTTCTCGGTGATGGGCACGCACGTTTACGCCGACGGTTCCGCGACGCAGGGCAGCGTGACCATCACGGGCGTCGGCTCCCATCCCGATGAATTCTCAGGCCCCATCGACATCCACCTGGTCTATCCGACGATCTCGAACGCGACGACAAATTATGTGACTGCTGTGGAGAGGCAGGAATTCCAAGCCACGTTCGCGACCTTTTCCGCCTTCCCGATCCCTCAAGATCCCGGCGATCTGGCCGCGACGATCGACTATGGCGATGGCATCGTGTCTCCCGCCACCATCGTGCCCGATCCGAGCAGGAAGGCCGGAGAATTCGACGTGGTCGGCGATCATGTCTATCGCTCATCGCTAAACGGCTTCAACGACCCGCTTCTGGGCTACAGGAACTACACCGTCACTATTTCCTCGACCAAGAACCCTTCTCAGGCCCCGACGGTGGTCAGTACTGCGGCGGCTGTGGCCTGTCCTACCACGGAAGGCCAGCCCACCCGCTTTTACTTCGGAGACGGCGGCGATAAGCAATACGCTGAGATCCAGTGGGGCGACGGGACGTATTCCTTGGCAGACATGGTTCCCAGTACATCCCCGGATGTGTTCCTGATCGAGGGCACCCACACCTTCAATCAAGTGGGCACGATCCCAATCGAAGTCGATGTGTGCGATATCGTTTCCCAGCCTGGCGAGCCTCTCGCGGGGTTTCCGGATGTCACTTACTCCACAAATGCGGATGTGACCACATCGCCATTCTGGCCGCAGGGCAATTGCTCACGGCCATGCAAGGGATGCCGCTCTCGGGGCTGGTGATCGCGGGTTTCGCCTCGCTAGATCCGCAGGCCAAGGTGTCGTCGTACTCCGCGATGGTCAA
>CAVZRT010000030.1:0-88950 GCA_963777705.1 uncultured Planctomycetota bacterium | reverse complement strand
CGGCAATATCACGCGATCGAGCCCGAGAACCACTGGTGGGGCGGGAGCTCGAGCGACGCTGGGAAGAAGCCTGAGGACGAACAAGCCCTCCGGCATGACCATGAAGATATCGAAGAGCCTCCCCGGCCCCCTGGGGGACGCCGAACGGGCCGAGGTCCTCCGCCTGGCGCAAGACCTGCCCGGCCTCTGGCGGGCCTCGACTACGACGCGGCCGACCGGCAGCGAATCGCGCACCCTGCTCGACCGGGTCGTGGTGGGGGTGGTCGGCAAGAGCGACCAGGTAGATGTCCGGCTGGAGTGGGCCGGTGGCTTCGTCAGCACGCATCGTCTGGTCAAGGCGGTGGCCGCTATGACCAGCGGCGTGACTGGTCCGCGCTGTTGTCCGGGCTGGAGAACTCCGACGCGAGGGCCGCTCAGCGACCCAGATCGCCGACGCCGTGACCGCGAAGGGTTCCGCCCCCGAAGCGGACGGAGCGATTCCGGAAGTCGATGATTCACCGACTCCTGAACCGTTGCGGCCTGTCGCCCCGCCTGCCGACCGCAGAGCAAGACCGCGAGTCGTTGGGACCCGACGAATGGTACCTGGCCGACCTGGCGGAACACCTGAAGGTCCCCAAGGAGACGCTTCACCGTTGGCGTCGCGTGGGCTGGGTCCAGGGCCGCAAGCACGACGACTCTCGGGGCCGCTGGATCCTCTGGGCCGACGCCGACGAGCTCGAACGCCTGAGACAATTGCGGTCTTGCCCCCGCACTTGGGACAATCAGCCGAAGGTTCGGCAACTGATCATACCCAAGTCTCAGATCGATCTATCCGCGGGTGACGATCGATGACAGGCTCTCGCTTTGGAGGCACCATGGCTGGCAGATCGAGGTCTACCCGAGAGACTTGAAGATCGCCTTGAAGATGGATGTGTTGAGGTGCAAGACGGAGCAGGGCGTGCTGAAGGAACTGGCGGCGTTCGCGCTGGTCTACAACCTGGTGCGCTCGGTGGCGTGTGAGACGGCGCAGGCGCGGGGCGTGTGGCGCAGCGCGTGAGCGTGACCGACGCGGTGCGCCGGCTGGTGGCGCGGAGGCGTGCGAGGACCTGTCGGTGATCCTGGTCAATCCGTCGCGGAGGGGTCGATTCGAGCCGCGCGTGAAGAAGCGCCGCCGAAGCAGTATCCGTTGATGACGAAGCCGAGGGCGGCGCTACGTAAACAATTGACCGAGAATCAGGTTGCGGCTTAACTTCGTGGCATTCAGTACCGGGACAATTACGCCCGGGGGTGCGGAGCGGTTCGGCCGCGTACCGTGTTGTGACGAAGGCCCAGTCATCTTACGCGTCCTCGCGGCATATTACCGAAGCCCAGAGGACTGATGCGCCGCACCCGGCCCTGGGGCACCGACGACGAGACGGCGAGCGAGCAGCCCGCATGCGATCCCCACCATGGAGACGGCGAGCGAGAACGTCGCGAGCATCAGGATCGAGGCATAGGTATTCGGGTGGAGCGTGTCCGGCAGGCCGAGGATCCGCTTCGCGAGGTGGGCCGCGGGCACCCAGGCCCATACGGCAAATGCCGCGAGCCATCCCGGGCGTCCCCAGACGAGAGCTGCCGTGGTCGTCCCGGCGAGAAGCATGGCCACGATGACGATCGGGCTCACCTCGCCATCGAACATAACGTTGTCCACGGCGGCGATGACCGCCCCCGCAGCGAGGCCGGTGGTCAACCTCACCTGCCATGTCGCCAAGCCGGATCTCGCCATCGCTGTAGCCTCCGGAGGGTTAGAGGCCCTAACAAAGTTGGTCGGTAAGGCACGACTTATGCTGCGAGGATCGGTTGTCCGAAGGACGACCTGGAGCCCACCGCCATGGCCAAGCCCCTCCTGCCCGATGCCCTTTGGGTGCGCATCAAGCCCCTGCTGCCGCCCCCTCCCAAGCCCAAGCGGCCCGACCGACCCGGACGCCATCGCATCGACGACCGCCGCGTCTTGATCGGCATCCTCTTCGTCCTCAAGACCGGCATCGACTGGGAGGACCTCCCGGTGGAGATGAATTGCGGATGCGGCATGACCTGCTGGCGACGCCTGGCCGAGTGGGCCGAGGCCGGCGTATGGGCGAAGCTGCACGAGGTGCTCCTGGCCGAGTTGGAATACGCCGGCAAGATCGACTGGTCGCGGGCGGCGGTGGACAGCTCGCACGTCCGGGCCCGCGGGGGCGGCGAGGAGGCCGGCCCCAGCCCGGTGGACCGGCGGAAGCGGGGCAGCAAGCACCACATCCTGGTCGACGGGGAGGGGACGCCGCTGGCGGCGACCGTGACGGCGGGCAACGTCCCGGACGTGAAGGAGCCGGAGGCGGTGGTCGACGCGGTGCCGCCGGTGCGGGGCAAGCCGGGGCGGCCGAGGCGCCGCCCGCGGGTCCTGTACGGCGACCGGGGCTAGACTCGGACCCGCACCGCAAGCGGCTGAGGCGCCGCGGCATCCGGCCGGTGATCGCTCGGAGGAGGACGGCGGCATGGGAGCGGCCTGGGCGTGCATCGCTGGGTGGTGGAGCGGGCGCCGTCGTGGCCCCACGGCCTGCGTCGCCTCCGCGTCGCGCAAGGATCGCTCGGCCTCGATCCATCAAGCATTCCTCACCATGGGCTGCTCGCTCATCTGTCTAACCCAGTTGTGTCAGAACCAACTTTGTTAGGGCTTCTAAGGCACCGGCTCAGGACCGAGGGCGGAGCGACGATATAGCCTCGCGTCGTCTTGATGTCGACCCCGCAGGCTTCTTCAACCTGCTTGTTCCTGATGGGGAATCTCTCGAATTCCTCCGGCGATGCCGCGAAAAGGACGTGTAGGCCGCCGGACGCGGTCCGCGACGTGGCGATCTGGGTCAATGATTTCAGGCCGAATTGGGCCAGGAGCTTCTTCGCGTACTCCATGCCCCCGGCGTTCCCCTTGACGTCCACGTCTAAACAGTAGGCGATCCTGCCATCCTGAAGCGGTTCGCCCAGCACCACGCCGACATTGGCGTCGGGATGCTCGTGGAATAGTTCGCGAACCTTGGACGGCTCCGCAGTCGCAAGGTCCGCCCATTTGAAGCCTCTGATTGGCTCCTTCGATCCTGGCTTTAGCGGAAATACTCGCATCCCCAAGCGAGCGAATGCGAGGGCCGCCTCAAGAACGCGAGTCCGGAAATCCGAAGTTCGCCCGTCGGAGGCATATTTTCCGCGTTCGTAATCGCCGAGGACTACCTGCCCTTGACTTCTCGGCCGCAGAATGCCGCTAATTGCCATAACATACTCTCGCAAGCTGTGGGCTGCAAAGGGATTAGGCGTGGGGACGCCCTGATTCAAATGGGGCGGCCGGGGTAACAACCGGTCACTCTTTTTCGGTTGGAGACTGGCAACGTTGCCAATTTCGAGGGCTCAGGAGCCCCGCCTGATGAGTTCGCGTTCGGCCGACTCGTCGGCCTTCTTCCGTGCTGCCGGAGATCGAGCACCGGGCCGTCTGTCGCTGGCCTGCGTCGTCGAGCCTATCCTCTCCTTGGCCGCCGTCCTCTCCTCAAAAAACCGCTGAAGTGCGGACATGCTCGTGCATCGGATGCCGCCAACCACGAGCGTCTCAAGCCCCGCCCTGGTCCATCGATGCGAGGTAGCAACATGCAGCCTGCCGCCGCCGCGTCGGACGATTTGCAGACGCTTCGTTATCTCCGACAGCGTGAAGACCTCTTCGGCCTGAATGTCGATCATTTCTCAGCCCTCGAACGGACCACCTGAAAGGGCCCCGATCATCCGGATTGGAATAGATGGAAATCCTTTCCGAGGAAATCATTACAACAAAAACATTGTATCAAACTGACGCTAAACTTGGTAGGAAATTGCAAGAAATCTCAGAGGTTTTCTGGAGCGATCTCCCGAGACCGATTCGGCCAAAAAACCAAGGCCAAATCGCTCGAAACCAGGACCGATGAGAAGAGGGATCGGTGGGGACCTCGATTGTTAGTCCGATTGCAATCTCCCCAGGCTGATCCGGGGGTGGGATTACCACAGAGGCCCCATGGTCTCGGGCGAATAGAAGGGAAAGGGATTCATGGCGATTTCCGACCGGGAACGAGGGGACGAATAGGCCCGGGAAGACAGGCCAGCTCCCTTGGCCTGTAACGACGCGACAGCTACCACTTTTGTGCCGCGACCATACCGGGATCATCTAACGGGCGTAACGTCCTCGACGACACCGCCCTCGTTGCTTGCAGGCCTCCGAGGGCGTCGGGCGAGGACGCCCGAAAGGCCGCAATCCAGCCCCTCGGCGGGACGCCCTGTGGCAGGAGCATCTCCGCGTTGCAACGGCCCGAATCCATGTGGCCCCCGCCGAGGCGACATCACCGGGTGTGATGCCGGCCGTCGCCACGACGGGTTTTGATACTGTCCGCTGCGACCCCTGCGGCTTGGTCAGGTCAGCCGATGCGGGCCATGGCGTGGGCGGCCTTGTCCCGGTCCAATTCCGCGTACACTTCCGTCACCGCGGTGGAGCTGTGGCCCAGGACGGCCCTGGCGGTGTCCAGGCCGAACTCCTTGCGGAGCCGCGTTGCGGCGTTGTGGCGAAGCTGGTGGGGGTGCCACTTCGGCACGTCGGCTCGCTTGCATCCCTAGGTGATCGCCCGACGATAGGAATCGGTGTCATATCGCTCGCCGGGGGACTTGCTGGGACTGGGCTTTCGGGCCCGCGCCGCTTGCGAGGGCTGGACTCGCGTCTTCCTGTCCTCCCGCAGCTTGGCCCGGTGCTCCTCCATCGCCTCCCTCGGCTGGAACAGGAAGGCCGATAGCTCGGCGCGGAGCCAGGGGCGGACGACCTCCTGGGCCTGGGGGCCGAGGTGGATGGCCCGCTCGCGGCCGTGATGCTCGGTCTTGTGCTCCGAGGGCCGATAGACCCAGACTTTGCCCGACGTGTCCAGGTCGCACCCCCGCATGATGCAAACCTCCCCGGGCCTCATGCCCGTGAGGCGTTGCAGCTCGACCATCGCCCAGACCTGGCGGGAGACGTGGGGCCGGATGGCATCCACGAACGCCTCGGGGACCGGCCTGACCGGCTCCGACTCCCGCACGTCCGCCCTGCCCCTTCGCAGGCCGTTGACCGCCTTGAGGCCGTGGTGGACCGAGGGCGGGACCATCTCCTCCCCGACGGCCCACTTGAAGGCCCGCACGACGTGGCGGACCCGCTTGTTGACCTCCGACCGGCAGAGGCCCGAATCGATCATCGCCTGGCGGACCGCCTTCAAGGCCAGCGGCCCGAAGGTTCTGGCCGGCGTGTGACCGTAGAGCCTGCGGAGCGGCCGGAGGGCCAATCCGATGTTTACCGGCTCCGTGGTCGACTTCCCGTTCTTGACGTAGTACCCATCGGCGAATTGGACGTAGGCGAGCATCATCTCGTTGACGCTCACGTCCGCCTCGCCCGGCGACCCGGGCGTGGGCAGCCTCCGCCCGTTGGAAAGCCATTCGGTCAAGATCCGGTCGAACTCGGCGCGGCTCTCCGACGTGCCGAACTTGCCGAGGTAGAAATCCCGCCCGTCAATCGTGACGACGGCCAATCCCGTCGGCTTGTGGAGGCGATACGAGGGAGTCCGCAGGTTGGGGGTAGACACGGACCAATCTCCGAATCCGGTAGACTACCGGCTTTCGAGGAGCCTTGGGCCGCTCCGACCGTCGCCGGTCGGGTATCCGAAACCTTAGGATTCGGCAGGATTTACGTCGAATACACCCGAGAGGATTCGAACCTCTAACCTTCGGTTCCGTAGACCGATGCTCTATCCAATTGAGCTACGGGTGCGGGATGCGGAGGGGTTGTCGCCCGCCGATCGTGGAATCTTATCAGGCCCCTGCGTTGGAAGGAAGACCTTACCGGCATTTCGCGACGGCTTCGGGGTGGTTGATTTCCCGGTCGCCTCCGCGCATAATCGGCACAATCAGGACCCGGAGTTTCCGAGTTATCGTGGGAAACTCGGCGACTTTACAAGGCGAACCATCGTCCCCGCGCCTCGTTTCCAGGGCGTGAGGGCGTTTTTCTTCGCTTCGGGGTCGAGCAAGTCGAACGGAAGGAGGGCGAGGGATGGACGCGCCCGCAATGATCGAGGCTCGCGGGCTTTCCAAGCAGTTTGGATCGTTCCTGGCCGTGCGAGATGTTTCTTTCGAGGTGCCCAAGGGGCAGGTCGTGGCGTTCCTCGGCCCCAACGGCGCGGGCAAGACCACGACCATGCGACTCTTGACGGGGTTCGTGGCCACCGACCGGCGGCTCGGCGCGGATTGCCGGGATTGATGTCCAGCACGACCGCATCGCCGCGGCCGAGCATCTGGGATACCTGCCCGAGAACGGCCCGCTCTATCCCGACATGACCCCGCTGGGATTGTTGAAGTTCTTCGGCACGGCCCGCGGCCTGCGCGGAGATCGGCTTCGCGGCCGGATGGACGCGGTCGTCTCTCTGTGCTCGCTCGGTTCGGTGGCGACCAAGCCGATCGGGAAGCTTTCCAAGGGATATCGCCAGCGGGTTGCGATGGCCTCGGCCCTCCTGCACGACCCGGAGGTCTTGATCCTGGACGAGCCGACCAGCGGCCTGGACCCGAACCAGATCCAGGGCGTCCGCAAGCTGATCCGCGAGCTTGGCCGGTCCAAGACCGTGCTGGTCTCCACGCACATCCTCCAGGAAGTGGAGCCGGTGGCCGACCGCGTCCTGTTCCTGCACGACGGCCGCGTGGTCTTCGACGGCACTCCCAAGCAACTCGTGGCCGATGGGCGGTCGCTGGAAGACCAGTTCCATCGCCTCACCGCCCAGCCCGCCTGATGGATTGTCGGTGCGGATCGAGCACCGATCGGATAGGATCGTAAGAGGATCCTCAACGGTGACCACGCTCCAAGAGAAACCGGCCGAGGCCGCGCCCGGCGGCCGCTTCGAGGCTTCGGCCCACGGTCCGCGTTGCGCCCGCACGTCCTGGCCGCCATCTTCCGCCGCAACGTCCTGGGATATTTCAGCAACCCGGCCGGCTACGTGTTCCTCACGCTCTTCGTGCTGATCTGCTCGTGGGCCGAGTTCTTGCAGCCGGCGTTCTTCGCGAACAACCTCGCGAACCTCGACCCGTTGAACCAGTGGATCCCCTATATCCTCCTGTTCTTCATCCCGGCCATCACGATGGGCACCTGGGCCGAGGAGCGCAGGCAGGGGACCGATGAGCTCTTGCTGACCTTGCCCGCCCGCGACATCGAGGTCGTCCTGGGCAAATATTTCGCCGCCCTCGGCATCTTCACCGCGGCCGTCTTCCTGCTGGCGCTCGGGCATGTGCCGATCCTGAGCTGGCTGGGCGACCCGGATTACGGCGTCCTGGCCGCGAATTATCTCGGATACTGGCTGATCGGCGCCATGCTGATCGCCCTGGGCATGGTCGCCTCCATGCTCTCGACGAACGTGACCGTGGCCTTCATCCTCGGCGCCGTCCTGCTGCGCCGTGCCGGTGTTCATGAAGTTGATCGGGACGCCGTCGGCCGGGTCGATGCGCCGGTTCCTGGAAAACCTCTCGGTGGCCGAGCAGTTCCGCGACTTCGGCTCGGGCGTGATCCCGCTCTCGGGCGTGTTCTACTTCGTCTCGCTGGCCGTCGGTGCGATCTATTTGAACATGGTCCTGCTCGGCCGCCGGCACTGGGCCGGCGGGCGAGAGAGCGGCGTCCGCTGGGGCCATGCGATGGCGCGGATTGTTGCCGTGGTCCTCGTCCTGGTGAGCCTGGACGTGATCGTGTCGAAAGCCTTCGCCTCGTGGCGGGTGGACGCGACCGAGGAGCACGTCTTCACGCTGTCGCCCGTGACCAGGAACCTCATCAAGCAGATCCCCAAGGACCGCCCGGTCTTCATCCAGGCGTACATCAGCCCCGAAGTGCCCCGCGAGTACGTGCAGACCCGGCTCGACCTGATCAATACCCTGAAGGAATACGCGGCGATCGGCGGCGACCGCATCCGCCTGAACCTCGTGCCGACCGAACGCTACAGCGAGGCCGCCCGCGACGCCGAGAAGCGGTTCGGGATCACGGCCAAGCCCGTCATGTCCAGCGAGGATTCCCGCCAGAAAGAGGATCAGGGCGTGTTCCTGGGCGTGGCCTTCAGCTCGGGCGCCGAGGAGGTCGTCGATCCCGTTCTTCGAGCGCGGATTGCCCGTCGAATACGAGATCACGCGATCGATCCGCGTGGCCTCGGCGACGAAGCGCAAGAAGATCGGCATCCTCACCACCGACGCCCGCCTCATCGGCGCGGCCGACTTCCGCTCGATGACCCCGCAGGGGGAGTGGAAGGTCGTGACCGAGCTGAAGAAGCAGTACGACGTGACCGAGATCTCGCCCGACGAGCCGATCAAGGCCGACCTCGACGCCCTGATCGTGGCCCAGCCCTCCAGCCTCCCGCAGCGGGGCATGACGAACCTGACCGATTACGTCCGCAAGGGAGGGCCGACGCTCCTGCTGCTGGACCCGTTCAGCCCGCAGGACCCCTCGCTCTCGCCCGGCGAGCCCCGCATGCCGCCCGGCGGCAGCGGGATGTTCGGCGGCCCGCAGGTCGAGCCGAAGGGGAATCTCCGGCCGCTCATGGACATGATCGGCGTGGACTGGCAAAGCGATCAGATCGTCTGGAATCCCACCAATCCGCATCGGCAGATCCAGGTCCCGCCCGAGCTGATCTTCGTGTTCCGCGAGCAGCAAGGGCCGACCCGTTCTCGTCCGACCCGATCACGGCCAAGCTCCAGGAGCTCGTGTTCATCGTGGCCGGCACGCTCCAGCCCAGGCCGGGCGCCTCGACCGAGTTCCTCCCGCTGGTGAAGACCAACGACGCGGGCGGGACGGCCTCGTACGAGGAGATGTTCCAGCGAAGCCCCATGGGCCGCAGCTTCCAGCGCGATCGCACCTACGTGCCGGGCCAGAAGCCGTACATCCTAGCGGCGAAGATCAAGGGCAAGCTCCCGGCCGAGCCGCCGCCGTTGCCCGAAGAGGGCAAGCCGGCCCCGCCGCCTCCGCCCAAGCCGGGCGATGCCAAGGTGATTGCCGTGGCCGACCTCGACGTCTTCAGCGACACGTTCTACGGCCTCCGCCTCAAGGAAAACGAGGCGATGGACCAGTTCAACTTCGACAACATCACCTTCCTGCTCAACTGCGTCGACGACCTCGCGGGCGACGACACCTACATCGCGCTCCGCGGCCGCAGGCCCAGGCATCGCCCCCTGAAATTCGTCGAGGAGCAATCCAAGAAGTTCATCGAAGAGGCGATCGCCGACAGCAAGGCGGCCCGCGACGACGCCAAGAAGCAGAAGGATGAGGCCCAGGCCCGCCTGAGGAAGCAGGTGGCCGAGGTCGAGGCCAACAAGTCCCTCGACGAACGCACCAAGGAAAGCATCATCCAAAACCGCCAGGAGACCGAGCAGAGGAAGCTCGACCTGGCCATCGCCGACATCGAGGACAAGACCCGCAGGCGGATCGAGGACTCCAACTTCCGCAAGGAAGAAGGCGTGCGAGGGATCGAGAACCGCATCCGCGCGTTCGCCTTCGGCCTCCCGCTGATCGCGCCGATCCTCCTCGGCATGATGGTCTTCTTCGTGCGATCGAGCCAGGAAAACCGCGGGGCCAACCCGAACCGGTTGGCCTCCTGACGAGATCCCCAACGCTTCGTCCGAGACTTTCCTCCCATGAACGACAACAAGGTCACGATCATCTTCCTCGCCACGGCGCTGGTGCTCTCGGCGCGGCGCTCTGGGCGTCGATCCCCGGCACACGCTCGATCGAGGAGTTCAACGACCAGGGGAAGAAATTCTTCCCCGACTTCGAGGACCCGAACGCGGCGACCTCGCTCGAAGTGGTCGAGGTCGACCCGTCCACGGCCCTGGCGAAGATCTTCAAGGTCGAGCTGAAGAACGGCCGCTGGGTGATCCCCTCGCACTACGACTACCCGGCCGACGCCAAGGACCGCCTGGCCCGCACCGCCGGCCGCGTGGTGGGGCTGACCAAGGACACGATCCGCTCCAGCCGCACCGAGGACCACAGCCAGCTCGGCGTGATCGACCCGATGAGCGCCAAGCTCAGCACGATCGAGGGCGTGGGCAAGCGCATCACCCTGCGAGACTCGGCCAATCGCGTGCTGGCCGACTACATCATCGGCAAGGAGGTGAAGGGGCATCCCGACCAGAAATACGTGCGACGCGCCGGGCAGGAGCAGGTCCGCACCTACGGCGTGAAGATGACCGCCGAGCCCTCCACCCGCTTCGCCGACTGGATCGAGACCAACCTGCTGAAGCTCGACGCCGCGAAGCTCCGCTCGGTCGAGATCGACACGACCAAGGTCGACGACAACAAGCGCATCCGCGAGGGCGACGTGGTGGACCTCACCAGGAAGGACGCCTCGGCCCCGTGGACCACCGAGGGACTGCCGCCCACCGAGGAGGTTGATCCCGCCAAGATGTCGTCGCTGGTCTCCACCCTGGGCGACCTCAAGATCGTGGGCGTGAGGCCCAAGCCGGCCGGGCTGACCGCCGAATTGAAGGCCACGGGCGGCGAGGGCGGGCTCAAGATCGACAAGGCCGGCCAGCTCTCGTTGCAGGACCGCGGGTTCTACTTCGATCGCAGCGGACAGCTCTACTCCGACGAGGGCGGGATGATCGCCAGCACCGACGAGGGCGTGACCTACATCCTCAAGTTCGGCAAGGTGATCATCGCCAAGGACGACGCGCTCTCGGCGGGCTCGACCGACGAGGCCTCCGCCGACGCGCTCAAGAAGAAGGACAAGGACAAGGACAAGGAGAAGGCCGCCAGCGAGGACACCGGCGAGAGCCGCTTCCTGTTCGTGAGCGTCCGCTTCCGGCCCGAATTGATCGCCAAGCCGGAGTCGATGAAGCCCGAGGGAGCATCCGAACTCCCCGACAATCTCTTCCAGAGGACGCCCGACCAGATCGCCGCCGACAAATCGAAGGCCGACCGCGAGAAGGCCCAGTACGAGGCGAAGCTCAAGGAAGGCAAGGACCGCGCCGCCGAACTCTCCGCGAGATTCGCCCCGTGGTATTACGTCGTCCCGGGCGCCGCGTACCGCAGCCTTGTGATGGACCGCGCGGCCCTCGTCCACCCCAAGGCACCGCCGGGACGCGGCCCGAATCCCGGCGGGTTCCCGCCGGGGATGGGCGGGGCCGACCCGTTCGGGGGCTTCTCGCCGCCCCCGCGAGGGATGCGGTGAGACCTGGATCGGAGGACGAGCGTCTTCCACGTCGGGGCCGCCTCGCTTGTTGAGAGGCGGCGCCTTTTCGTAGAGTATTGGTCGCGCCATTTCCGGCGCAACGCCGGAAGCTGGCCGTTGCCAGAAGGGTTGCAGGACTCATGAGTTTCGAAGCCCACGCCGGAAATCCAGTCGCGAAAGAGACGGGGCGGATGCGCCACGTGCTTTCGGCGCTGGTGCAGAACCAACCCGGCGTGCTGGCCCACGTGTCGGGCATGCTCGGGTCGCGCGGGTTCAACATCGACAGCCTCGCCGTGGGCGAGACCGAGGACCCGCACCTCTCGCGGATCACCTTCGTCATCAAGGGAGACGACCGCGTCCTGGAGCAGGTCCGCAAGCAGCTCGAAAAGATCGTCACGGTCGTCCGCGTGATCGACATCTCTAAAGAGGATTTCGTCGAGCGCGACCTCATGCTGATCAAGATCGACGCCACGCCCGAGCGATGGCCCGAGATCCGCGGCCTCGTGCAGGACTTCCGCGGCAGGATCGTCGATTACGGCCCCGAGCAGATCATGATCGAGGTCTCGGGCAAGGAATCGAAGGTCGAGGCGTTCATCGAGCTCGTCCGCCCCTACGGGATCCGCGAACTGGCCAGGACCGGCCGGATCGCCCTGGTCAGGACCGCCAGCCACTCGCGAAGCGACGCCGACGCCGACGAGCCGGAAGCGGCCGTGGTGGGACACTCCAGCCTGTAGGTGAACTTGCCATGAACATCGTCCTGGAACTCCCCCCCGACCTGGAAAGCGCGCTCTCGGCCGAGGCCGCCCGCGAGGGCCTCACGCTGGCCGAATACGCGATCCGAAAGCTGGCCGAGGGCCGGGCCGATGGAGAATCGCCCAGGACCGGGTCGGAACTGGTCGCTTACTGGGAAAAAGAGGGACTGATCGGGTCGCGACCGGACATCGTCGACAGCCAGGAGCACGCCCGCCTGCTTCGCGATCGGGCCGAGCGACGGCCGCGGGAATAGGTCGATGCTCCTACTCGATACGCCCGTTAATTCCCCAACCCGTCCTGCATGAAAGTTCGGAAGGAAAACGCCCATGCCGGCCACGATGTATTACGACCAGGATGCCGACCTGGGCCTCTTGAAGGGCAAGACGATCGCCATCATCGGCTACGGCAGCCAGGGGCACGCGCAGGCCCAGAATCTCCGCGACTCGGGCTGCGAGGTGATCGTGGGCCAGAGGCCCGGCTCGGCCAATTACGACCAGGCCGTCAAGGACGGCTTCAAGCCGGTCTCCGCCGCCGAGGCCGCCGATCGCGGTGACCTCGTCAACCTGCTCCTGCCCGACGAGGTGACCGGCGACATTTACACCCGCGACATCCAGCCGAAGCTCAAGCCGGGCAACCTCCTGCTCTGCTCGCACGGGTTCAACATCCACTTCGGCCAGGTCGTCCCGCCGGAGGGCGTCGATAGCGCGCTCGTCGCCCCCAAAGGCCCCGGGCATCTCGTCCGCAGCGAGTTCGTCAAGGGCGGCGGCGTCCCCTGCCTCATCGCGTTCGGCGAAGGGTGCTCGGAATCGGGCAAGAAGCTGGCGCTGGCCTATGCCAAGGGGATCGGCGGCACGCGCGGAGGCGTCTTGCAGACCACCTTCGCCGAGGAGACCGAGACCGACCTGTTCGGCGAGCAGGTGGTCCTCTGCGGAGGCGTGTCGGCACTCGTCAAGATGGGTTTCGAGACCCTGGTCGAGGCCGGGTATCAGCCCGAAAGCGCCTATTTTGAATGCCTGCACGAGTTGAAGCTGATCGTCGACCTCATGTACCAGGGCGGCCTGAATTACATGAGGTACAGCATCTCGAACACGGCCGAATACGGCGACTACACCCGGGGGCCGCGGATCGTCAACGAGCAGACCCGCGCCGAGATGAAGAAGATCCTGGCCGAGATCCAGTCGGGCCAGTTCGCCCGCGAATGGATCCTGGAAAACAAGGCGGGCCGTCCCGGGTTCCTCGCCACGAAGCGACGCGAGCGTCAGCATCCGGTCGAAGAGGTCGGCAAGAGGCTGCGCGGCCTCATGACCTGGATCGACTCGAAGACAGTATAAGGCCGCCGGAACGCACCATCTCCTTCACCTGGAAGGAGATGGTGCCTTTCCCGGCCTCAGGCCGTGGCCACGGCCTCGGGCGTCTCGGCGAGAGTCCGACGCGCCGCACGAGGCGGACGACATGAATTCCCTCATCTTCGCGTTCATCTGCTCCGGGGTCAGGTCCTCGATGTGCGTGGCGAGCGACCACTGGTGGCCGAAGGGGTCGACGAACTTGCCGTAGCGATCGCCCCAGAACATGTCCATCGGGGGCATGACGGGCGTGGCGCCGGCTTCGACCGCCTGGTTGAAGGCCGCGTCGACATCTTCCACGTAAAGATGGATCACGACGGGAGATCCGCCCACCGCCTTCGGGCCCAGCGAACCATAATTGGGGAATTCCTCGGCCAGGTAGATCATCGAATCCCCGAACGCGATGGACGCATGCATGATCTTGCCCGTCTGCGGGCAGAGCATGCGGTGCATCTCCCTGGCACCGAGGGCCGTCTTGTAGAATTCGATGGCTTCGGGGGCACCCGCGATGACCAGGTGCGGGGTGACTCGGGGATGACCGTCGGGAATCGCCTTGACCTGCTGGCTCATAACGTCCTCCGGGCGGAAAAAGGATCTGGACCTACTGGACAATCCCTGCCTTCTATTCCCTTGTACACAGGGTCAGGGATCGAGACGTCAACAAACCAGATATCGGAGTGGAAGTCAACGCCTGTCCATTAAAAATTTTCGACCCCTGGCAAAATCCCGCCGCCCCGAGCTACGATGAATGTCATGGCCGACCTTTCGCAACGAGTGCCCGAGAACGTTCGTGGACGCTACTACGTCGATCGCACCTGCATCGACTGCGACCTCTGTCGCGAGACGGCACCCGCCAACTTCGTCCGAAGAGACGATGAAGGTTACAGTTACGTCATCCGCCAGCCGGCCAACGGCGCCGAGGAAGCCGCCTGCCTGGCCGCCCTCGAAGAATGCCCGGTGGAAGCCATCGGGCTCGACGGCGACCAGTAGACAAGGCAATCATTCATGCATCCGTCAGGATGGCCATGGCCGCATTCCGTCCATTGATTGCGATCACGCTTCCTCCGGGGTGCGTGCAGGCTCCGCAAAGGTAGAGGCCCGGCATGGGAGTCCTGGGCGAAAGTCGTTGGTCCCACATGAATTGCGGGAGGCATTCCCCCTGGAAAATGTGGCCTCCGGACAGGCCGACGGACCGCTCAATGTCGGGCGGGCCAAGGACTTGCGTGGCGATCACGGCTTCGGGTAGGTTCGAGCAGAACCGGCCGATGGAACCCAGGGCCAGCCTCTCGACCTCGCCGCGTCGCGAATCCCAATCGCCTTCGGTGAAGGCATAGGGCACATACTGGGCGAACACGCTCATGGTGTGGACGCCGTCGGGGGCCGTATGGGGATCGTGCGAGGTCTGGAAATAGAGCTCGGTCCACAACTTATCCGGCAAATGACCTCCGCGCATCTTGAGAAATGCTTCCCGCCATTCCGCCTTATTAAGCGGTGTGTTGATTTGGCCCAGATGATGGACTTCCTTCGTGCCAGGCCGGGCCCGGAAGTTGGGCAATTCTCGAAGGGCCACGTTTACTTTGGCCGTGCAGCCGACCTGCGGTATCGACTCAACGCGTGCCTTCCAGCCCTCGTCGACCGAACTTCGGAGCAGTTGTAAGGTGGTGCGAGGATCGGCGTTAGAGATCACACAGGGGGATTCGATCCGCTCGCCGCTTTCCAGCTCGACTCCTCGTCCGGGCTCGATGCGGGAGACTCCCACGCCGCTGCGGATCGTGGCGCCGTACTCGCGGGCGGCGTCCGCGAGATACAATGAGACGCGACCCATCCCTCCGTGGACGTAGCCCCAGGCCCCGGCCAAACCACCCAGCCTGCCCGATTGATGGTGGAAATGGATCGATGCCGTGCCAGGATCGTGCGGGCTGGCGTTGGTCCCGATCACCCCTTGGCCCAGGTAGGCCATTTGCAGATGTTCGTCCTGCAAGAAATGCTCGACGTAGTCGACCATCGACCACTCGAAGAGCATCTTGAGGGCTTCGCGATCCCCCTTCAGGCGGGCTTCGATCTGCTCGCGAGCGGGCGCGGGGCCGATCCACAGGTCGTTTTCGTCGGGAGGGCGCAGGGCATCGCGGAGCCTTCGCTTCACGTCCCCCATGCCGAGCCAGCCGTCGAGGTCCTTGGGGCTGAAGCGGCGGACCTCCATCTCGCAGCGCAGGTCGTCATCCCACAGTTGCACCGACGACCCGTCCTCGAACGGGACGAAGAGGCCGGCATCGGCGATCGTCCATCGCAGCCCTCGCTCGATGAGCCGCAGCTCCCGAATCACCAGAGGATGAAGCAGGCCAAGCAGATAGGCGCATGGCGAGATGGAGAAGCCGGGCCAGGTTTCTTCGAGCGTGCAGGCTCCCCCAAGGCGGTCGCGTGCCTCCAGGACCAGCACCGATCGACCCGCCCTGGCAAGATAGGCGGCACAGGTAAGGCCGTTGTGGCCCGCGCCCACGACGATCGCGTCCCATCGGCGTCGGGATAAATCGGCGATGGACTCGACGGCCTGGCTCATCGGCTTCCTCCCGCCTCAACCACTTCTCTAATGTGGCCGGTTGAGGGGGAGGATGCAAGGGGGGCTCAATTCGACATGCCAAAAAGCGATCGCATCTCTCCCATCATCGTCACGATGGAAGGAACGACTCGCTCAATCCATGCCGTGGGCAAACATCGCCTCGGAGGCTTCCAGGGCCTCGTTGAAGTCGACCTCGCGGCCCCCGGCCTTGCCGTGGATGAGGCGCCGAATCAGCTCAAGGGTGGTGTCGATCTCGTCGGCCTGAATCAGGACGAGGTCGCCGGGCGAGGCATCGTTGATGGCAACCTCGATCGCCTTCAAGGCCCCCTGGAAATCGGAAACGCGGGCGACTCGCCGCCCGGCGTCGAGGCCCTTGCGGAACAGGGCGATGATCTCGCCCGGCTTGCGGCCGCGGGTGTACTTGTCTTCGTAAATCATGACGTGATCGAAGGTTTCGCCGAGCATCTCCCCCTGCCGGATCAGGTCTTCGTCGCGACGGTCGCCGGCCGCCGAGTAGATCGCGGTGCGTCGCTCGTGCGGGAAGGTTTCGATCGCCTCCAGCAAGGAGGCCAGGGCCGACACGTTGTGGCCGTAGTCGACGATCACCGTCGTCCCGCCGATTTCCAGCAGGTTGAACCGGCCGGGGACGAGGTTCATCTCCCCCTTGAATGATTCCAGGCCCGACACGATCGCGTCCAGCGACACGCCGAGCGACCAGGCCGCGGCCGTGGCCGACAGCACGTTCTCCACCTGGAATCCGACCCGTCCGCCGTGAGTGAGCGGGATGTCGGCCAGGCGAATCAGCGCCGTTTCGCGTGGCCCGTCGGCCAGGATAAGCGTTTCGTCGCGGACGAACACGGCTTTCCCGCCGGCCGCCCGATGGACCACGATCTCGGAGCAATCGCCGTCGCGACCGAAGAAGAGGACCGAGCCGGGGCAATGTTCGGCCATGGCGGCGACGAGCGGGTCGTCGGCCTTGAGCACGGCCGTGCCCCGTTTCGCGACCGTCTCGACGATCGTCCGCTTCACGGCCGCGAGCCGCTCGACGGTGTCGATGTCGTTGAGGCCGAGGTGGTCCCCCTCGCCGATATTGGTCACCACGGCCACGTCGCACTGGTCGAAGGCGAGGCCGGCGCGGAGGATTCCGCCTCGCGCGGTCTCCAGGACGGCGGCCTCAACCCTGGGATTCATGAGGACGGCGGTCGGCGCTGCCGGGCCCGCTGCAATCGCCCGATTCGATGCGGCGGTCGTCGATGTAAATCCCTTCGGTGCAAGTCATCCCGACGGTACGGCCGGTCTGACGCAGCAGGTGAGCGGTCAGGCGGGTGACCGTGGTCTTGCCGTTGGTCCCGGTCACGGCCACGATGGGAATCCGCCCGTTGCGGCCGTCGGGATAGAGGAGATCCACGATCGCCTCGCCCACCGGGCGGCTCTGGCCGAGCGACGGTTCCAGGTGCATCCGCAGCCCGGGCGCGGCGTTGACTTCGACGATCACGCCGCCCTGGCTCTTCCAGCGGCCGGCCGATGTCTTCGGCCACCACGTCGATCCCGGCCACGTCCAGGCCGACGAAGCGGGCGGCTTCGATGCATCGGGCGGCCACTTCGGGATGCACGCGGTCGGTCACGTCCTCGGCCGTGCCGCCCGTGCTCAGGTTGGCGTTGCGGCGGATCAGGACTTTTTGCCCCCTGGCAGGCACCGAGTTCGGGCGTAGAGCCCTGATCGGCCAGGACGGCCAGGGCGATGTCGTCGAGCTTGATCTTGCTCAGCGAGGTGGCGTGGCTCTCGCCGCGGCGGGGGTCGGTGTTGGTTTGATCGACGAGCTGGCGGACGGTCGAGACCCCATCGCCCGATGACCTGCGCCGGCTCGCGGCGGGCGGCGGCGATCACGCGATCGGCCACGACGAGGACCCGGTAATCGTCGCCGGGTGCGAATTTCTCCACGATCACCGCGCCGTCGGAATCTTCCGCGTATGCGGCGTCGTAAGAGGCCCTAACTTGAGCCTCGGTCAGGAGATTGGTCGCCACGCCTCGGCCCTGGTTGCCATTCTGCGGCTTCACGACCACGGGCACGCCGATCTCTTGTGCCGCGGCCCAGGCGTCGTCGGCCGACTCGACGCGACGGCCTTCGGGCACGGGCACGCCGATCGGCTTCAGGAGCGACCGGGTCAATTCCTTGTCCTGGGCGATCGACTCGGCCACGGCGCCGGTGCGGTCGGTCTCGGAGGCGAGGATCCGTCGCTGATGCTTGCCCCATCCGAACTGGACGAGGCTGCCTTGATTCAAACGACGGTGGGGAATCCCGCGACGCTTCGCCGCCTCGACGATCGACCGCGTGCTCGGCCCGAGCCGGACCTCGTGCAGGAGGTCGCGGAGCTTCTCCACCGTGCCCGCCACGTCGAACGACCGATCTTCATACGCGGCAAGGAGCAGCTCGCGGCCCGAATTGAGCGCCTCGCGAGCGAATGCCTCTTCTTCGTACTCGATGACGACCTTGTACACGCCGTCTTCGCTGGTGGAGCGGGCACGGCCGTAGCCGACCTCGCTGCCGGCCATGCTCATCAGCTCCAGCGTGACGTGTTCGAGGATATGGGCAGGATAGGTGCCCCGGCGAAGCCGCTCGAAGAACCCTCCGCGGACTCCTTCGCTGCAACGATGCTCGATCATCGCGGGGAGCCAGCCCTTGAGCCGGTCGTTGAAGCCGGGGACCTCCTCGGACGAGGTGTCCTTGAGGGCTCCCAGGTCGACCCGGGCTTCCAGGACGGGGAAATTGGCCCAGAGGTTCGGCCCACGCAGCGCCAGGACCTTGCGGAATTCCATGGGATCATTCGCTCCGGGAAGCTTGCGGGCGACGGCACCGGGGGCAAAGACGCCGGTGCGGGCCGCCCTGCTTCCTAACTTTGCTCGATGATTTCAGTCGGGATCTACCGGACGGACGAAGGGCTCATGCCTGCCCGCCGGGGTGCCTCGTCATCAATACGCAGAAAACACGACGGGGATCGAACCACGGGCCTCAGGATTCCGCACCCGATCCAGGGATGTCGCCTTTCGGCCAGGAGACAACCAACCCCCTCCCCCCATGGCGCCGCACGAGGCGCCATGAGTCCTGCAATCATGTTCGGGATGTCCAGGAAAACAAGGGGGTCGCGAACATCGGGCGAGAAATCGACGGGAGTCGGGTTCGACAATCGGCCCGATTGCTTCGACTCTTCGGACCTCCCGGCCCCATTCGTCAAAGCTCCACGGCTAATTCGCCCGCCTTAACGGCGACGGGGCGGGATTTCCGCGACCGCCACGGCCAATCGTCGTAAATGCGGACCCATTCGCCGCTTTCACGATCGAAAATGCAACGCCTGGACTGCCATTTTTGATAAAGGATTAGTATCCAATTTTGAACGAACATCGGTGCAAGAATCGCGAACACGAGCCAACACCACAAAAGGAAGTGGTTGTTTAAGTTAGGACAGTAATAAGTCAGGTAGATCACGACGCCGTAATAAATGATGGCGAAAATCAACGGCCAGATGAACTTGGAGAAAATTTGTCCAAGAATAGTCCAGCGTGGATTCCACCACGCCGAGGGAGGGGGAGCCAGATTGAAATCCTGGGCCAACGCCTTCTCGATGCGATGTCGTGTCGCTTCAGCGATCGGCTTTGGCCAAATGCTCCAATCTAAAATGATCGTTACGCCGTCGCCTTCCAACCACGAAAACCTTGGTTCCCACTTGACTCGTGACACCGACTCCCAGGCCAGTTCGCGAGCTGAGCCGAAGACCGGTTGATGAGCGATGCCGTGGAGATTGATGGTCCAGGAACCTCGCGGACTTAAAATGCTCAGCAAACTGAGGGAGAAGAAGAAGGCGTTGTGACCCGCCAGGAACTTGATGTCGTCAAAGTCCATCGGCCGGGGACCGAAGCAGACCAGAGCGGTGAGCAACGCTAGGGCCGCATTGATTTGGAGCAAGCGGCGCAGCCTCCACGCTAGGCCGTAACCATTTTCAGTGTTTAAAATCACCGTCCCGTCGTCAAATGCGTCCATGGATCGATTGCCCCCAGGTTTCGCCGGCCCCCCCATGTGGTAGAATCCCCCATCGGCCTTGCTTTCGGACGTTTGCGTGGAGCCCCCCGATGGGACTGGAAAAGATCCTGTGCATGGCCGCGATGATCATCTCCGGCCTCCTGACCCTGCTTTTTCTGATCGACCTGATAGCGGGATTCCCGTTCAATCGGCAGATTGTGCTGGATGTATTATTCGTGCTGGGCGGGGGATTTATTCTGTGGCAAGGGGTTGAGACTTACCGCGAGTTTCGTTGACGATCGCCCGGACGACGCCGTCCCAGGTGTAAATTTCCGCCTGAGCCTGCACCCGCCAACCCACTCGCGACGCGGCCTCGGTGGTGATGGGGCTGATGGACACCAGTCGTATCTCTTTCCCCATGCGCGATTTAGCTTCCTCTGGCAGCAATTCGCAGAGCCGGGACGTGATGGCCGAGCTGGTCAGCGTGACCCAATCCACCGAGCCTTCCACGATTCGCAAAAGGACATGCGGGGGAAGCGTCTCGGCGTCGACATTGCGGTAAACGGCCACCTGCTCGACCTCGGCGACCCGCCCTAATTCCTCCTTCAAGATCGTCCGGCCCCGATCGGCCCTGGCCAGCAAGATCCGCTTGCCCCTTGCCCGGGACGCGAGGGCCTCGGCGAGCGCCTCCGATCGATAAGAATCGGGGATCAGGTCGGCCTTGAGGCGGTAATTCGCCAGCGCTTCGGCCGTGGCCGGCCCGATCGTGGCGAATCGCAGGTGGCCGACCGCTCGCAGGTCTTTCCCGAGGGTTTCGAGGCGATCGAAGAAATGCCGCACGCCGTTGGAGGAGGTGAAAACCAGCCAGTCGAACGATTCAAGGCGATCGATGGCGTGATCCAGCTCGCGGAAGTCGTCGAGGGGCAGGATCTGCACGGTGGCGCGAGCAAGACCTCGGCGCCAAGGGCTTCCAGCGACGAAGCCGCGTCGTCCCCTTCGCCGCTCGGGCGGGTGACCACGATTCGCCGGCCGAAAAGCGGTAACTCCTCGAACCATCGCAAGTTGGGGCGACGGCTGACGACTTCGCCCACGACGAAAAGCGCCGGGAGGCCCCAACCCGGCCTCTGCCACGAGATCGGCAAGATTGCCCAGATTCCCGACGACCGTTTTCTGCGCGGCCAGGGTCCCGCTCTGGACGATCGCGGCCGGGGTGGCTTCGGGCTTTCCTTCGCGAATCAGGGTCTCGCAGAGCGATCGGAGCCGGCTCACGCCCATGTAGACGACCAGCGTCCCGGGAAAGCGGGCGAGCGAGGGCCAGTCGATTCGCGACGCGGGCGAACCGGGCTCGTCGTGGCCGGTCACGAAGGCCACGGCCGACGCGGCCTCGCGGTGCGTGATGGGGAGGCCGGCATAGGCCGTCACGCCGACTCCGGCCGTCACCCCTGGGATCACGCGATACGCAATCCCGGCTGCCGCAAGAATTTCCGCCTCCTCGGCGCCTCGACCAAAGACATAAGGATCGCCGCCCTTGAGGCGGACCACTCGCCAGCCTTCGCGGGCCTTTTCGACGAGCAGGGCGTTGATGCCTTCCTGCTTCAAGGCGTAATGGCCGGCCGTCTTGCCGACGAAAATCCGCTCGGCCGAGCCTGGCGCCAGGTCCAGCAGGCGAGGATGCACCAGGTGATCATAAATGACCACCTCGGCGCGGAGCATGGCCTCGCGACCGGCGATCGTGATCAAACCCGGATCGCCTGGGCCGGCGCCGACGAGATCGACTCGACCTTTACTGCCTATCATCCCTGGATTGACAACCTCGGGGCGCGATTTCGGAGGAGCTTTTCCGGGGACATTCTACCAGGAAATCTGGCCCTGAATAACCGCCCTCACGACGCGACCGGGTGCGAATGTCGTGGCTTCGCGAATTCGCCCATGGCCGCGACCAGCCCCTGCTCGGTGGTGAATGGCGGGTTGTAACCCATGACACGGCGGGCCTTTGCGATCGAATAGTCCAGGTTCAGGCCGAGGAATTTGTAGCGGGCCTTGTTGACGAGCGGCGGGTCGACCGAGCCTTTCCGCTTGGCGCGGCTTTCCAGCGAGTTGGCGAGCATCTTCGCCAACCAGAGCGGAATTCGCCGCCGGGGCGGCTTCAAGCCGGCCAGTTGGGCCACTCGGCCGATGAATTGCTTCTTGCTCATGCGCTGGCCGTCGGTGAGGTTGAACACCTCGCCGATGGCTTCGGGGACCGTGGCCGCCAGGAAGATCCCGTGGACGAGATTCTTCACGTAGATGCAGTTGAGCGCCTGGTCGCCGGTCCCGAAGTACGCAAATCGTCCGGTGCGCAGGGAATGCAGCAATTTGGGCAGCACGGTGCGGTCGCGCTCGCCGTAGATGAAGCCGGGGCGGACGATCGCGATTGGCAACTTTCGATCGCGAAAGTATTCCAGCGCCAGCGACTCGGCCTCGGTCTTGGATCGCGTGTAGGCGTCGAGCGAATCGGCCGCCGGGGGGGTGGCCTCGTCGGTGCCGAAATGGTCGCGAGCCTCGTAAACCCCCAGCGAACTCACATGGACGAACCTCTGGACCCCGGAATCGGCCGCGGCTTCGAGCAACAAGCGAAAGGCCGCGACGTTGATCTTGCGAAACTCCTCCAGGGTGCCCCAATCCCCCACCTTGGCGGCGCAGTTGAAGACCCAATCGGCGTCCTTGACCCCTTCCCGCAGGGCGTTTTCATCGGCCAAGTCGCCGGAAATCTTCTCCACCCCCCATTGATCCAGCAAGTGGGCATCGCTGGAGCTTCGCACCAGGGCCTTCACGCGGTGGCCTTGCCTGATGGCTTCCTCGACGGCGTGGGAGCCGACGAGGCCGGTGCCTCCGGTCACGAAGATCGTCTTGGCGGTCGGGTTCATGGGGGGATTTCGCTCGATTCGCGGTGCCGGGATCGGGTTTTCGGCCTGACCAAGCCTAGCCGATGGCGGGGCCGGGTCAAGCTTCGCGGGATTTCGCGACGAAATCGGGGGGAACGGGGTGGCCGTGGGAGAGATCCGCGCTGTAGGCTGGAATCTTTCGCATGGACAGTCGGAGCCGGCGGAGATACATTGCTTCGCCCGTCTCGGCCAATCGGACCGGTTCGGACCGCCCCGAACGTTGAATGGGCAGGACTCTCATGGCCACAGCCGCTCTCAAGCCCGAGGAATTGCAGACCTACCGCAAGTCCCTCGTGTCCCTCCGCGCCCGCCTGCGAGGCGACCTCGATCAACTGACCGAGGAGGCCCTCAACGGCCCCGAATCCTCGGGCAACCTGTCCAACATGCCCCTGCACATGGCCGACGTGGGGTCGGAGAACTACGACCAGGAATTCACGCTCGGGCTCATCGAGAACGAGCAGGCCACGCTCGACCAGATCCACGAGGCGCTCGCCCGCGTCGAATCGGGCACCTACGGCCAGTGCCTCGAATGCAGCTCGCTGATCGCCAAGCCTCGCCTGCAGGCCCTCCCGTATACGCCGTATTGCATCGAGTGTGCCCGGAAGATGGAGAACCAGTGATGGATGCGGAGCCGGCGACGGATCGCGTGCCGACCGGTCGATACGTCCTCTTCGGCGTCATCGCCGCGGGCGGCGCCACGTTCGACCTGGTCACCAAGTCGTTCGTGTTCGACTGGCTGGGCGAGCCCTACGCGTCGGACCCCTATCCGATCGTCCGCAACATCCTGCAATTGCAGACCAGCTACAACGAAGGGGCGCTGTGGGGATTCGGCCGATGGATCCCGCACAGCCCGCTGGTCTTCGCCGCGCTCTCCATCATCGCGGCCGTGGCCATCTGCTATTACCTGTTCGTGATGAAGGCGGCGAAGGATTGGCGGCTCACGGTCGCGCTTGCGCTGATCATGGCCGGCGCCGTGGGCAATTGCTACGACCGCCTGCGCTACCACCACGTCCGCGACTTCGTCCATTTCAAGGTGGATGCGATCAATTTCGACTGCGCGATCTTCAATTTCGCCGACAACATGCTCGTCGTCGGCGCGGTCGTGCTGATGCTGCTGGCCTTGAGGCCCGACCCGGCCGCGAGGGCCGAGCGGGCGAAGCCGCGATCCGCGAACGACCGCGCGTCGACGCAGGTGCCCGCCTGAAGCCGGCCGACCCGCCCTCCGACGGCTTCGATCTCCACGGATCAACCAATCAATCGATCGACCACCTTCCCCGCCACGTCGGTGAGCCGGAAGTCGCGTCCCTGGAATCGATAGGTGAGCTTCTGGTGATCCAGCCCGAAGAGGCGGAGGATCGTGGCGTGGTAGTCGTTGATGTGGATCGGGTCCTCGACGATGTTCCAGCCCGATCTCGTCGGTCTTGCCGATCACCTGGCCGCCTTTCACGCCGCCGCCGGCCATCCAGAGGCGGTAGGCGAACGGGTGGTGGTCGCGGCCGTTGACCTCCGGGAATCCGGGCCGGTTCTCGCCGAGCGGCGTGCGGCCGAACTCGGAGACCCAGAGCACGAGCGTGGAATCGAGCAGGCCCGCGGCGCTTCAGGTCCTTCAGGAGCGCGGCGATCGGCTGGTCGGCCATGCCGGCGTTGAAGCCGAGCTCGAGATCGAGGTCGTTGTGATGGTCCCACGAGGCGTGATACAGGTTCACGAACCGCACGCCACGCTCGACCATCCGCCGGGCCAGCAGGCAATTCGTGGCGAACTGGCTGTAGACCCCCGTCCCGCCGCCGGCGCCGACGCCGCCGCGACCGCCCTTCTCGGGGTCCTCGCGGTCGACGCCGTAGAGGTCCAGGGTCTCCTTCGGTCTCGCCCGAGAGGTCGATCAACTCGGGCGCGGCCGACTGCATGCGGAAGGCCAGCTCGTAGGCGGCGATCGCGGCTCTGGATCTCGGGGTCGCCGATCTGTTCATGCCTGTTGATTGTTCAGGACCGTGAGGGCCTCGACCGTCTTCTTCTGCATGAGGTCATTCAGGCCCGGCGGGTTGCCCAGGTTCAGGACCGGGTCGCCCTGAGTTGCGGAACAGGACGCCCTGATAGTGCGTGGGCAGGAACCCGCTCGACCAGTTCGAGGCCCCGCCGCTGGTGCCCTCGGCCGGCCGTCAGGACGACGTATCCGGGCAGGTTCTCCGACTCGCTCCCCAGCCCGTAATTGAGCCACGCCCCCATGCTCGGCCGGCCGAAGGTGGGGACGCCGCAATTCATCATCAACTGGCCCGGATGATGATTGAACTGCTCGGTGTGCATCGAGCGGATCATGCGCCATGTCGTCGACGCATTCGGATAGATGCGGGAGATAATCCGAAAGCTCCATGCCCGCACTCGCCGTACTTCGTGAACTTGCGATTCGAGCCGAGGATCCTGCGCCGTCTCCTTCTGGATGAAGGCGAACCGGACGTTCTTCGTGAACGATTCGGGCAGGGCCTGGCCGTTCAGCTCGTTCAATTTCGGCTTGGGGTCGAACAGGTCGATCTGGCTCGGGGCCCCTTCCAGATAGATGCAGATGCACGCCTTGGCCTTGGCCGCGAAGTGCGGGAGCTTCGCCGAGATCGGGCCCGACGCATCGACCTCCGAGGCGAGCAGCCCCTCGGATTTCAGCATCGAGGCCAACGCGACCAGCCCCACGCCCGACGCGGTGGAGGTGAGGAAATCGCGGCGGGAGCGGCGGATGGGGTCGTCGGAGGGGAGGTTCATCATGGCTGCCGATCCTTCCTATTCGCGGGTCACGAACTCGTCGAGGTTGAGGATCGTCCGCGAGACGGCGACCCACGCGGCGGCTTCCGAGACGTCGACATTCCTGGCGGGCTTCGGCCCCGCGAGCCTCGCGGCCGACGCCGGATCGGCCTTCGCGGCCTCGCGGATCGCCGCGAACAGCCCTTCCATCACCCCGATCTCGCGATCGTCGGGCGTCCGGGACAGGCAGAGCCGGAAGGCGAGGACGATGCGATCCCTGGTCGAGCGATCGGGCGCCTCCTCGACCACCCTGCGGCCGAGGGCCTGGGCGCACTCGACGAACGCCGCGTCATTCAGGAGCGTGAGCGCCTGCAAGGGCGTGTTCGACCGCTCGCGGCGGACGGCGCACACGTTGGAGTCGGGGGCGTCGAACGTGATGAGCATGGGATAGGGGGACGTCCTCTTGAAAAACGTGTACATCCCCCGACGATATCGATCTTTCCCCTTGCTCTCGGCCCATCGGGCGCTGCCGGCGTAGGTCAGCTCGGAGATCCCCGGCGGCTGCGGGGGGAACACGCTCGGGCCCCCGATCTCGTCGTTCAGCAGGCCGCTCGCGGCGAGCGTGAGGTCCCGGACGACCTCGGCCTCGGGGCGGAACCTGGCCTGGCGGGCCACGAGGACGTTGTTCGGGTCGCGATCGGCGAGGTCGTCGCGGCCGCGCGAGCGCCTGGCGATAGGCCGACGAGGTGACCATGAGCCGGATCATGGCCTTCTGGCTCCAGCCTCGGGCGATGAACTCGGTCGCCAGCCAGTCGAGCAGGTCGGGATGCGACGGCGCTCGCCCCTGGTGCCGAAGTCGTCGGCCGTCGCCACGAGGGCTCGCCCGAACAGGTGCTGCCATGTGCGATTGATCGTCACGCGAGCGGTGAGCGGATGATTGCCATCCACGAGCCATCGCGCCAGATCCAATCGATTCGGCGTACCCCCTGATTTCTCCATCCGGGGCAACACGGCCGGGGTGTGCGGCCGGACCTCGTCCCCCTTCCTCTGGAAATCGCCGCGGATGTGGATGTTCGTCTTCCTCGGATTCGGCATCTCGGCGAGCGTCTGCGCCTTCGTCGCGGGCGGGGCGGGCGACCTGGCGAGGTGGGCCTTGACCGCTCCGCTCAGCCGCTTCCATTCGGGGTCGAACGACCTGGCATGCTCGGCGATCCTGGCCGATTGCTCCTTCGTTCGCCTCGAAGGATCGATCGCAAGGAGGTCGGAAATCTCGTCGGGGAAATCCCCGGCGCGGATCGGCCTGGGGGCGGAAATGGCCGAGATCCGCACCCGGCCGAGCGTGTGGGCGGTGCCGTAATCCTGGTCGAGCGTGACCGTGAGCTTCGTCCCGCAGGGGAAGCCCACGTCCTCGGCGGTCTCGAACACGGCAACGTGCTTGCGGCCCATCTTCGGCGAGACGGCCCAGCCGGTCTTCGGGTCGCCGTCGACGGCGGCGGACGCGGGGAACCCGTCCTGCGCGAAGTCCTGCGAGGCGTCCTTGAGCTTCACGACGACCGCCACGCCCCCGTCGCCGCAAGCGGGTTCGGCCTTCGCGCGAAGCTCGGTCAGGACGAAATTCCCGTTCCCGCGCGGCCCGGACCCTTCGACGGCAAGGCCGGGTCGTCGATCGCCTCGACTCGAATGGCGGTGATCCTGGAAAGGTCGGTGTGAACGGTGAACACATAGGAATCGGTGTCCGGTTGCGTGCCGCCGACGAGCACGGAGCCGTCGGGCTTCAACGTCAAGTCGGCGCCCGATCGCGCGGACCTCGCCTCGGGTTCCAGCACCTCCCATCGAGGCGGCGGATTGCTGGCGAGCGACGATTCCCATTCGGCCAGCCTGGCCTTGCCCTCCCCGTCCTCGTAGGACTTCAGGTCGGCCACGAGCTTCGAATGCTCGGCGTCGAACCTGGATTTCGCCGCAAGATAGGCCGATTCCTCGCTCGGCAGCGCGGCCGGGATGTCGGCCTCGCTGGTCGAATTGAAGAAGGCGAACATCCCGTAATATTCTTTGTGCTTGATCGGGTCGTATTTGTGCGTGTGGCACTGGGCACAGCCGATGGTGAGCCCCAGCCAGGCCGAGCCGGTGGTGTTCACGCGGTCGACCACGCTCGCCACGCGGTACTCTTCCTGGTCGACCCCGCCCTCGCGATTGGTCAGCGTGTTGCGATGGAAGCCGGTCGCAACCTTCTGCTCGGTCGAGGCGCCGGGCAGGAGGTCGCCCGCGAGTTGCTCGATGGTGAATTGATCGAACGGCAGGTCGCGATTCAGGGCGTCGATGACCCAGTTGCGATACCGCCAGGCGAACGGGCGGGTCGAGTCTTTTTCGTACCCATCCGAGTCGGCATAGCGGGCGAGGTCGAGCCAGTGGCGGCCCCAGCGTTCGCCGTAGTGCGGCGAAGCGAGCAAACGATCGACGAGCTTTTCATAAGCGTCGCGCGATGGATCGTTGAGGAACGCGTCCACTTCGGCGATGGTCGGCGGGAGGCCCGTCAGGTCGAGCGAGAGCCGGCGGATGAGCGTGGTGCGGTCGGCCTCGGGCGAGGGCTTCACGCCCTCTCTTTCCATCCTGGCGAGGAGGAAAACGTCGATCGGGTTTCGCGCCCAATTCGGATCTTTCAACGGAGGCAATTCCGGCCGTTTCGGCGCCTGGAACGCCCAGTGATCGGCGCCCGGCGGCCTGGCGTTGGCGGCGGAATCCTCGGGCCAGCTCGCGCCTTCATCGACCCATCGTTTAAGGATCTGGATTTGCGGATTCGAGAGCCGATCCCCCTTCGGGGGCATGATCTTGTCGGGGTCCTCGCCCGACACCAGTTGCACGATCAGGCTGTCGGCCGACTTGCCGGGCTCGATCGCCGGCCCCGAGTCGCCGCCGGTCAGGGCGTCGGGCTTGCGGTCGAGGCGCAGGCCCGATTTCTGCTTTTCCGGCCCGTGGCACGAGTAGCAGCGATCGGCCAGGATCGGGCGGACTTCGCGTTCGAAATCGACCCTGGGGAGGTCGTCGGCGCGGGCGGTGGCGGCGGCGAGGAGGAGAAATCCGAGGTGCATCCATCGGTCGCGAATCATGGGCGGATTTCTCCGGGGAGACGTGGCAATCACCTCGACCCGCCCGAATTCGAGCCGGCGTCCTTCGACGTGGCGAGGAACTCGATCACGTCGCGCAGCTCGCCCTTCGAGAGGTTCTTGAGGAGGTCGGCGGGCATGGCCGAGTCGCCCCGCCTGGTCTCCTCGACCTCCGATTTCGGCACGGTCACGAGCTTGCCCTCGGCCGTGATCAGGCGGATTTCCTTGTCGTCCTGGCCCTTCACGATGCCCGAGACGACCTGGCCATCCCTGGTGCCGACGACCAGGGTCTCGAACCCCTGCGCGATCTGCTTGTTGGGCAGGGCGATCGATTCGAGGATGTAGGCGCGATCCTTCTTCGCCCCGATGCCCGTCAACTCGGGGCCGACCTGGCCCCCGTTCCCGTTGATCGTGTGGCATCGCAGGCACTGGACCTCGGCCTTCTCGCGGAAGATGCGGCCCCCTCGCGAGGCGTCGCCGCCGACGAGCGCGTCGCGATATTCGGAGAGCGGGTCCGACCTGGAGCGGCCATTCTCGTAGGCGGAGAGCTTCATCTTGAGGGCTTCCGTGGCCCGTTTCGAGGCGGCTTCCGCGAGGTCCAGGCGGATCTCGGGCGCGACTTCATTGGCGGCGAGTTTTTCGAGCCATCGGGCGATCAGGACATCGGCTTTCGGATTGTTCATGGCGCCAAGAGTGGCGAAGGCGCCCTGCTTTTCCGGGGTGGGGCCGTGGTCCAAAGCCCCGTGAATCGCGTCGATGGCCGCATCGGGATCGAGATTGGAAAGGATACGCACGGCTTCGACTCGAATTGGCGCCGCGGGGTCGGTCGCGGCCTTGCGGACCACTTCCAGCAGTTGCTTATCCTTGAGCGTTTCGAGCGCCTTGAGGGCCTCGACACGGGCCTCGGTCGGACGCGAGGAATCGGCCACGAGCGCCCTCAAGGTCGGCCCCGCGCTTCGATCCCCAGCTTGCCGGCGGCCGTGGCGGCGGCCTTGCGGACCTTGTCGGGCGCGGTCTTCACGATCGAGTCGAGCACGGGGGCCAGGGCCTCGATCGCCGGGGCCGCGGGGCGTGCCTTCACCTCGCGAGCCAGCCCGTTGAGCCGATGCAACCGCGGCGGACTGGCCCAGCTAGAGAGGATTTCCAGGGCCTCGACGCGGATCGGCGCGGGCACGTCGTTGCGGCCGGCCACCGAGGCCAGCGCCTTCGCGTCCCCCTGCCCCGGTCCCTGGCCTTCGGCGGCGGCGATCACGCGTCGCCAGAGCGGCTCGGAGAGGCCCGATTTGGTCGACAGGGCCGCGACCTTGGGCATCGAGGCAGGGAACTTGCCGTCCCCCTTTTCCACGATGGCGCGGGCCGCTTCCAGGACGATCGACGGTTCGGCGTCATTCAGGAAGCGGGCGATGTTCTCGTCGAGCTGATTCCGCAAGGTCAGCAAGACGGCCATGCGGACCGACGGATTCGAATCGTCGGCATGGGCCAGGATCGCCCTGGCCATTTCGGGCGTTTTGCGGTAGCAGGCGGACAAAGCCATCACGGCGGCATGGCGGAGATAGGGATCCTTGCCGTCATCGGTGTTCAACAAGGCGATCGTCGGCTCCACGGCGTCGCGGTCGGGGTTGGAGGCGACGGCCATGAGCGCGTAAAACCGCACGCGGGGCTCGGCGTCTTTCAGCAACGGGAGAAGCTCGTTCGGATTCCCCTGGCACGACCCCAAAAGCTTGAGCGTCTGCACGCGGATCTCGGGGTCCTGATCCTTCAGGAGCGGCACCACGGGCGCGGTCATCGGGTCGGCGTCGGGCTTGCCGCGGGCAATCTGGCCGAGGCACCAGAGGGCATGGAAGCGGGCGAGGCGATTTGTGTCTTTCAGGGCGACGGGATAGAGCAAGTTGCGGACGGCTTGCGGGTCTCCCGAGCGGGCGAGGTCGGCGAGGGCGAATTGCGCCTCCTGCCTTACTCTCATATCGGGATGGGCGAGCAACTTTATCAGCTCATCGGACGGTCGCTTTTCAAACCCTTCGGAGATCAGCTTCCGGGTCTCGCTCACGGCCGGATTCTCGCTCGACGACGGGTCGGAAACCTTCCAGATCCGCCCCTTGCCCGGCTTGGGCCAGCCGTCGACCCAGTCGGTCACGTAGAGGTTGCCGTCGAACCCGAAATCGCAGTCGGTCACGCACGCGCCCCAGAAGAATTCCCGGGAATCGACCAGCTCGAACGCCGCTCCTTTGGGCTTGATCGCGAACGAGCGGATCCCGCTGTTGCCCGCGCTTCCTCGAAAATCGCACAGGAAGAAATGCTGGTTCCAGTCCTTCGAAAGCCCGGTGCCGGGGTTGTAAGCCAGGCCCGAGGGTCCGTCGCTGAAATTCGCCAGCGGGGGGAAGATATAAGCGGCCTGGCCCTCCCAGGCGGGATACCACATCTTCTCGCTGTTCCAGATCCCGCGGCTGCTCGGCTTCTCCAAAAACTGGTAGCCGATCCGCCAGCCGTTGTCGGCGCCCGGGACGATCCAAACAAGCCGGGCGCGGTCGCCGCCGTCGGAGTTGTTGTCGACGGTGAACAGGTCGCCGGTCTCGGTGAAGGCCAGCTCTTGCGGATTGCGCAGGCCGGTGGCCACGACTTCCAGGTTGGAGCCGTCCAGCTCGCATCGCAGGACCGACCCGCCTTCCAGCAGGGTCAGCGGAGGCTTGCCGGGCCGCTCGACGTTCAGGGCGCGGTCGCCGATCGAGAAGTAAAGCAAGCCGTCGGGGCCGATCCTCAATCCATGAAGGTCGTGGCCGATGAAGCCGTTATGCACGCCGTATCCGGTGGACAGGACCTTGCGGAAATCGGCGTGGCCATCGCCTTTTGTGTCTTTCAGGAGCAACAAATCGGGGATGCAGGTCACGTAGACGTCGCCCTTGCGGGCCAGCACGCCGGCGGCGATCCCCGATTCGGTCCTGTGGAAATCGTCATCAAAAACGGTGGATTTGTCGGCCTTGCCGTCGCCGTCGGTGTCCTCGACCAGGCGGATGCGGTCGCGTTCCCTGGAATATTTCGCAAATTCCTCGGGCTTGAGGAATTTTTTATACATGGCCACGCGATCGGCCACGGTGCGGCTGGCCAGGTCGTCTTCCAGCCAGTGCATCACGCCGCGGATATCGGGCACGCCGTCGGATGGCGGAAGGTCTCGACCACATAGAATCGCCCTTTCTCGTCGATCGAGAAGGCCACGGGGTTGGCCACCATGGGCTCGGCGGCGAACAGGTCCACCTTCATCCCGCCGGGCACGCGAATGGCCTTCGCGGCCTTGTCCGGGTCCCTGGGTGCAGAATCGACCTTGGGCTTGTACGATTCGTCCTGGGCGAACAGCGGGGAAGCAAACCCGAGCATCAGCGCGAGCGCGGCCAGTCGATTTTTCATGGGGAGGGGCATGCGACGATCGACCTCGGAGGGAAGCAGGCGGGGCGGCGTGATCCTCCGATTGTATCCGGAATGGTTTCCATCTTGAAGGGGCCAAAGTTACGTAGGGCAGGCCTCGGCCTGCCGGCTCAGGTTACCTGGGCGAGCTGCGAGACGAACAAATCGTGGAGATTTGCAGGGCCGGTTATTTACCGGCCGTCTTCTCCGAATCGAACACGGCCGGTAAATAACCGGCCCTATGAGATCCTCACGAACCCTTGACCTTCACCGGCCGAGGCTCGACCATCTCCCGGATGTGCCAGATGTCGAAGGCGTTCAAAAGCCCGAAGCAATACAGCTCGGGGCTCTTGGTGTAGGCGTGCGATTCGGAGAGGAGCTCCTTCAGGCTTTCGAGCGGACTGTGCAACTCCAGCCCGGCGATTGCGGACTCATCCAGGGCCGCCGCTACCGTGGCGATCGTGCCGGTCCTTGGCCCTTCGGCGACCACGATCGGCGCCGATCCGTCGACTTCGGCTCGCCACCTTGCGATGGAAAGGAGTTGCCCCGCCTGGATTCCGAGCGGACGCTCGCCGACGGCCTCGACCAAAAGCGCGAACAGGTAGGCGTGATCGGGGATTTGTGCCTCGCCGAAATAGAACGGGTCGACGGCCAGCACTCGAAATCCACTTTCCAGGAGCGATTTGGCGCGTGCAACGGCGGATTTTCGGCCGGAATCGGCGACGAGGATTGCGGTCTTCTTCGCGTTTGCTCTCGACATCTCGACGGCCGGCACCGTCCAGGAATTGCCCAGGCGAACCCTCCACGAAACCACTCGCAGGCCGCCCGATTCCGATTCGTCGACCTTCTCGGCCTCGGCCTTTTGCTCGAACGGATGGACGATGGCCCGCAATTTTGGGCGTTCCCTGGCCCTCCAGGCTTCGCCGTGGAGTCCCGGCGAGGGCGGATCGGGGATGCGGAACGCGAGCGATCCGGCGAGCGTGCGGAAGTTGAGGTTTCCTTCGGGAAGCGCCACGTTCAGGGCTTCGGCCGTCTTGATCTCGCCCTCCGTGGGAAGCTCGCCCGGCTTGAATGCCAGTTCGGGCGTGGACCAGTGATCGGCGATCATTTGATAGAGCGCAAGGCGGTTGTCGAGCCCGTAGTTGTGGTCGCCGGGGTCGAGATTAATGTGCGTCCGCAGGTTCTTCTCGGCGTCGAATAGCTTGAAAATGGGCGAGGCCGCGTCCATGAGCGGCGGGAGCGAATGCGGCGCGGCGAAGCAGCAATTGTCCTTGCCGTTGAAGGTCAGCAGCGTGGGGCGCGGGGCCATCATGGCCGTCAAATGCGTGTAATCGGCCACCGTGGCGAGGTCGCAGGGGGTTTGCTCGGAGTCGCCCAGGTCGGAGAAATAATGGATGCGAGTGGCGAAGCCCGAGTAGCCCGCCACCGGGTCGGTCAGCGTGACGCGGGGGTCCAGCGAGCTGACGAAGATCGTCTGCCAGCCGCCTCCCGAGAGGCCCGTCACCCCCACCCGCTTCGGGTCGGCCCTGGGATGGGCTAGCAGCACGTCGATGGCCCGGGTTTGCGCGAGGTAATGCAGCGAAATCCCGCTCGTGCCGGTCAAGTTGATGGTGTTGATCAGATCATGAGCAAACCCCGGCCCTTTCAACTGACCCATGCCGAACCATTCCAGGCTCATGGCCAGGATGCCCCGCTTGGCCAGGTTGATGCAGCGGATTTGCTTGTCCGGCGTGGCCATGCCCTTGGGGTCGTGGCCGCTCAGGTTCAAAACGACCGGGGCCTTGCCGGAAATGGTCTTGGGTTCGTACAGGAGGGCGGGGATCCACAGGTTCGGGACGACCTCGATCCGCATCTTCTTGATGCGATATTCGGCGCCGCCGTCGATCGTCTCCTGCAATTCCGATTTCGTCGGGATCGATCGCCATTCGCGGGCCTTCCCGCGGGAAATCACCTTGTCGAGGACCTCGGCGCGATACCTATCGGCCTGCCTGGTCCATTCGTCGGCCGTCTTGACCTCGGGCATCCTGGGCAGGCGGACTTCGCAGAAATCCTGCACTTCGGCCAGGGTTTGACGAGGCCCGATGATCGGCCGGGAAAGGGCTTCGGCGACCGGATCGGTGGCCTTCGAGGTCGCGGGGAGGAAGATCCAGAACCCGAGCAGGAACAGGCGGCGCATGGGAGAGGCCTCGCGGATCGAGCGGGAACGAACGGCCCGGAGGGCATTAAACCGCGACCGGCGGGGGCGGGCAAGGCGTCGGGGGTTGTTCGGGGCGGGGATGGCCTTTAGACTGGGCGATTCATGCTCTCCCCTCCCCACCCCTCTCGCGGGCGAGATCCTCCGATGGCCGAAGCATTCCCGGACGTGAAGAAGATCGTTTACGGCGGCCCGAAGTCCAGGGACCCGCTGGAGTTCAAGCATTACCACGCCGACGAGAAGGTCGGCGGCAAGACCATGAAGGATCACCTGCGATTCTCGGTCGTCTACTGGCACACGTTCTCCAACCCGCTGGGCGACCCCTTCGGACCCGGCACCGCGCTTCGCCCGTGGGACGACAACAGCGGGTCGCTCAAGAATGCCCTGGGCAAGGTGAAGGTCGCCTTCGAGTTCATCGAGAAGCTGGGGGCGCCGTATTACGCCTTCCACGACCGCGACGTAGCCCCCGAAGGCTCGACCCTGCAAGAGAGCCACAAGAACCTGGACGAGGTGGCCAAGGCCCTCAAGGACGAGCAGCAGCGTACGGGCGTGAAGCTTTTGTGGGGCACGGCCAACCTCTTCAGCAACAAGCGATTCATGCACGGGGCGGCCACGAGCCCGAACCTGGACGTGTTCGCGTTCGCCGGTGCGCAGGTGAAGAAGGCGATGGAGGTCACGCACGAACTGGGCGGCGAGGGCTACACGTTCTGGGGGGGTCGCGAGGGGTATTCGACCCTGTGGAACACGAACATGAAGCGGGAGCTGGACCACCTCGCGCAGTTCCTGCACATGGCGGTCGACTACAAGAAGAAGATCGGCTTCGCCGGCCCATTCTACATCGAGCCCAAGCCCATGGAGCCGACCAAGCACCAGTATGATTCCGACGCCGAATCCTGCCTGAATTTCCTCCGCGCCTACGACCTCCTGCCGCACTTCAAGCTCAACCTGGAGACCAATCACGCCACCCTGGCCGGCCACGAGATGCAGCACGAGCTGCAAGTCGCGGTCGACGCCAACGCGCTCGGGTCGATCGACGCCAACACGGGCGACCCGATGGTGGGCTGGGACACCGACCAGTTCCCGACGGATATCTACCTGACGACCAAGTGCATGCTGGCGATCCTGGGCATGGGCGGGTTCACCACCGGGGGCGTGAATTTCGACGCGAAGGTCAGGAGGGAAAGCTTCGAGCCAATCGACCTCTTCCACGCGCACATCGGCGGGATGGACGCCTTCGCCCGAGGATTGAAGATCGCGCACGCGATCCGCGAGGACGGCCGACTCGACAAGTTCGTGAAGGAGCGCTACGCAAGCTGGGACACGGAGATGGGCAAGAAGATCGAATCCAAGCAAGCCAGCTTCGCCGACCTGGAGGCCTATGCATTCAAGCTCGGCGACGTGACGACGAACGTGAGCGGCCGGCAGGAGATGCTGGAGAATTTGATCAACGAGTTTGTGTAGACCTTTCCGCGAAATCGGCCGTCGAGTTCCGCTACAATTTGTCGCGAAGCATCGCGCCTAGACGATGCTTCATGGGAGTAATCCGCGATGCAAGTGTCCGAACTCAGGGCGATTGAAGACTCCTTCCTGGTCTTGGAGGAAGCATTTTCGGATGAGCCGTGGAAGCTTGAGCACGACCGGGCTACTCGCTGTCACATGCTTGAGGAGAGGATACGCCTGACCCTCCCCAGCCTGATGCGGTTTGATGCTTTCCTGAGCATGATTTCATTCTTTCGTCTTGCGGGCACTCAAGACGAACTTGTTGCCTTCCGTCAAATGCTCAGCAACTCGGCCCAGCGAATCTTCAGGATTTACGAACTGATGACGGCCTGGATCGACGAGGTTAAGGGATCAGGCTACGAGCTCGAAGGCTTGGTCGCCTACGAGGTCCGGCTTATTCAACTCGTCGAAACCTCTATTTCCTTGTCGAAATACCTGGAAGTCGCCCACTTCGGGCTGCCTCCAGGGGAGGCTTATCAGACCGCGAGCGCACGCTGGTCGACTTCCCTGGGAGGATCATCCGGAACCAGGTCGCACGCCCCCCCATCCGACTCTCCAGGGGATAAGTCACCCGGAGACGGTGGTAGCAACCCGATACGGGCGGCGGAAGGCGACATCGCCGGAGACCCAGCCCGATCCGGTCAGAACGCCGGCAACACGCCCCGTCCCCATTCGGGCCGCCTTCCCGATCCACCGCTCGAGACCGGTGAAGGACCGGCGCCCTTCGACCTGCCCTTTCTCGGTGAGAGGAGGCGAGTCAAGGCTCGCCCCGGACGTCTTCCCCTCCCTGATCCCATCGATTTCGAAGGGATTTAGGGACGTGAGCACTTCGGCCATCTTCACGCCATTTCCAACCGGCGCCACGCTTACCCAAGGGGACATCGTCGATGACTGCCCGTTGATGCTCCTCGAAAGTCCGGATCGGGCTCTCGAAAACGACGTGGCCCCTGATTTCGTCCGTGCCCGAGTGATCGTATTGACACAAGCGTGCGACCTGGAGCAAGCGAAGGCGTCGAAGATCCTCGTTGCCTTGGTCCAGGCCTCGAAGACCTTGGTCGAGCGGGGATTCCTGAAGCCCGCGACCATCCGGGACAACCTTCGCCGCCATCAATCATTCGGCTGGTATTTCCTCCCGAGTTCATCCGGTCCGGTCATCTTCCCCGAGTCGATCGTCGATCTCCGGCAACTCCACACCGTTCAGCGCAGCATCCTCGAACGCCTCATCGCCGATGGAAAGGGCGTGTGCCGCCTGGCCACGCCCTATCGCGAGCACCTCGCCCAGCATTTTGCCGTGACGTACATGCGCATCGGCCTTCCCGAGCCCTATCCGACCGAAAGTTGATTGACGACTCACGCCGCTCACCTCCCAGGTCCGGCACATGGTGGGAGGAGATTCGCGTGATCTGGGGAACGACGTCGTGGGCACGCGCGACCCGTCTTCGCGCGGTGCGGCAACGGATTCTGGCGGGACGGGTCATTCCAGCGTAGGGCCGGTTATTTACCGGCCGTTTATGCGAATCGAACACGGCCGGTAAGAACCGGCCCTACGAAATGCCAGAATCCGTCGGCGCACCCTCTTCGCCGGGGCGGATTTCCAAACTCAGCAAGTGGTGTTGCGTGCGGAAGGCGGAACGGAGCGTGACCGGGCATTCTTGGGGACGGCCGGCCGGGGTCGAAGCCCGCAAGGCAAGCCCCGAGCCGATCCGATGACGGCGTTCCTCGCCGCGCGAGGCAGAGTCATGCAGGGCAGGAAATGCACCATCCCGTTACTGGATAACGACTTGGTGCGCCATGCCGGCGCGACAAACGGCCAAAAAAACCCCACAATCCCCGCCCGGATCGTCCAGATTTCGTCCAGGTTTCCGACAAGCCGCATCTCCCGGCCCGATCACGACTTGGGGGATTTGAGCGCAACACTTCGCCCCGAAAACAGGTCAAAAACGGGCGAGAAACCGTCTCACCCCGACTGCGCCCCTGGACAAGACACCCGAAAAGCCCGACTTCGCCCACGAATCCCCGGCATTTCCCGAGTGTCGCACTCTGTAGCGTATTAATTTATCGACAAGATTCAAATCGTCGATCATTGACCCAATCCCTTCGCCGACAACGGGTTGTAAATCATGAAAATCCAGGCGAAACCGAATGGATCGGCCTTGTTCCGGCCCGAATCCGCCCCCTCGCGCGGCACCCGGTCGCGGCCCCGCGACCGGCGATTTTGCGGCCCTCCTGGGAATCAGCAATAAGTCCGGACCCCGGCATCGATGGTGTGGTTGTGAGGCTAGAACAAAGGCTTATCATCGCGACGCAACGCGAGGAAATCATGCGGAAATGCACCTTAAATGCTACCCCCCGGGTCACCCCGTCCCCCGCGACGGCCGGTGCGCCCCTCGACGGGGGCGGCCGGGTTCGGCGCAGGTAGCATCCACACGCGGGAGACACGTTCGCCGCGAGATGGCCGCGCCTCGATGGCCGACTCTGGCCGACCAGCCCCAGGAATTCGCGGGTACACCCCGGAAGGGATGGAATTTCTCACCATTCGAGGGAATCTCGCACAATTCCGATGCGGGCGTCGAAGAACGGCTAGATGCGGGAGGGAATCCGGCAACGGTCGCCCGCGTGCGTATGGACCCCGACCTGTCGTGGCCCATGGTTTGCGACGAGAGAAGGATTTACGGGTTCGCCACGAATCCCCGGAGAAGCAGCCATGCGTGGTCACATCATCCCGATAGTTGCAGCAGGCGCATTCTTGACCCTGGCTCTGGGGGTTGTGCCGCCCCTGGCCATGGCCGCCGGCCATGGAGGCGGGGGCCATGCCGGTGGAGGTCATGTCGGCGGCGGGTCTCGGGGCGGGGGTATGGTCCGAGCGGGCGGGGGCGGGATGCGCAGCGGGACCGCGATGCGAGCCCCGGCCATGCGAGCCCCCGCGATGAGGGCACCCGCAATGAGGGCCCCGGCCGCCATGGGCGGTGCCCGGAGCTACGCCGGCGCCGGTGGTGTGCGGAGCTTCCAGGGGGCGCGGGCCGGCGGCGGCATGGTGGCGAGCCGAGGATTCTCGCCGGCGGCGGGAAGTGTCGCGGGCCGGGGTGGATTCACGACGGCTAACCGTGGAGTCGGCAACGCCGGGATCGCCGGCGCCAATCGCAGCTTCGGCAACGCCGGGGTCGCCGGCGCCAATCGCAGCTTCGGCAACGCCGGGATGGCCGGTGCGAACCGCGGTTATGGCAATGCGGGCGTCGCGGGCATCAACCGGGGCGTTGGGAATGTCGGCGTGTCGAATAACCGCAGCTTCGGCAACGTGGCGTCGTATGGGGGCAACCGCGTCAACAATACTTACAACCAGACTAGCTTCACGTCGAATCGATCCAACATCGCCGGTGGCGGCTACGGCGGCGGGTATGGCGGCAATCGTGGCGGCTACGGCGGCGGGTATGGCGGCAATCGTGGCGGCTACGGCGGATATCGCAGCTATGGAGGATACGGGCGATACGGCGGGATCGGCTACGGCGGCCTGGGATATGGCGGATATGGCTACGGCGGGTACGGCTACGGCCTGGGCGGGGGCTTCGGCCTGGGACTCTTGCTCGGCTACGGGCTCGGCGGCTTCGGCGGGCTCGGTTATGGTGGGTACGGCGGATATGGGGGACTCGGCGGCGGATATGGCGGATTTGGCGGCGGATACGGGGGATACGGCGGCGGATATGGTGGGTACGGCGGATATTCGAGCTGGGGTTATCCCGACGCCGGGTTTGGTGCGGGCTATGGCTCCATGCCGTATGCGAACCCTTATCTCTCCGCCGGATACTCGTCGCTGCCCTTCGACTATTCGCAGCCGATCAGCGTGGTTGCGAACCAGCCGGCTCAGGCGGCGGTTGATCCCTCGGCGGCCCTGTTTAACGACGCTCGCGCCGCCTTCAAGGCCGGCGATGCCGCGCTTGCGTTGCAGACGATCGACACGGCGCTGGCCCAGAGTCCCAACGATACGTCGCTGCACGAGTTCCGGGCGCTCTGCATGTTCGCCCAGGGGCGGTATGACGACGCGGCCGTGCCGCTGTACGCGGTCCTGGCGGCCGGACCGGGCTGGGACTGGGCTACGTTGATCAGCCTCTATCCCAACGTGGATGTTTACACGGGGCAACTCCGGAGGCTGGAGGCGTTCGTGGTCGCGAACCCGCAATCGGCCACGAGCCGGTTCGTGCTGGCCTACCACTACCTGACCGGCGGTTCAACGACGCCGCCGCGAACCAGTTGAAGCAGGTGGTCGCGCTGAAGCCGAACGATGCGGTCGCCGCCAAGCTCCTCCAGCAGATGGGCGTGCCGACCGGCACCGGGGTCCCGCCGCCCAATCAGCCGCTCCTGCCCGCAGCCGGCGGCCCGCCCGCCCGCCGGCCGCGCCGATCAACACCACGGTCCCCGACGGGGCCACGATCTTCGGCACCTGGTCCGCCAGGCCGAACGCCGACACGTCGGTCACGCTGACGATCGACCCCAACGGCACGTTCCGCTGGGACCTGAACCTCAAGGGCCAGGCCAAGCAGTTCACGGGCACATCGTCGTTTGCCAGCGGCATCCTCACGCTCGTGCCCGAGAATGTCCCGCCCATCGTGGGCAAGGTGAGCTGGACCGACGCCAATCACATGACGTTCCGGGCCGTCGGCGACAATGCACCGGCGCCCGGTTTGAGCTTCGCGAAGCAGTAAGAGCCGAAGAGAATCTTTTTGCGTGGATGACATGCACCATCTCCTCCCTTGGGACGGGGATGGTGCATGTGATGCATCCTACAGGCTTGCCCCCATCGCCGCGAAGATCCCTCGCATGAACGCGGGCAGGTCGTCGGGCGTGCGGCTGGTCACGATGTTGCCGTCGGTCACGCAGGGGGCATCTTCCCAGATCCCCCCGGCGTTCTCCACGTCGTCGCGGATCGACATGTATCCGGTGACCTTCTTGCCCTTCAGGGCCGTCGTCGAGCAGAACATCCACGGGCCGTGGCAGATGGCCGCGAGGATCTTGCCCTGCGAGGCCGCGTCCTTGACGAGGTCCACCATCGCCTTGGTCCGCCTCATGTGGTCGGGCGAATAGCCGCCGGGGATGATGATGGCGTCGAAGTCGCTCGCCTTCACCTCGGCCGCCGAGACCTCGGCCTTGGCGGGGTATCCGTGCTTCGACGCGTAGGTCTCGCCCGCCTTCGGGCCGACGATCTGCACCTTGCACCCGGCCTCTCGCAGGCGAAGGACCGGATACCACAATTCCAGGTCCTCGTAGAACTTCTCGACGAGGACCGCGACGCGCTTTCCCTGGAGATCGGTCATAAATGGTTCCTTTTCAGACTCCCGCGGTCACTTCCACGTCCGCCCTCTCGCGGACGAGGATGATGCCGAGTTCGTAGAGGGCGATCATCGGCACGGCCAGCAAGGCGAGCGTGATCGGGTCGCCGGTGGGGGTGATCACGGCCGCGGCGATCACCATCACGAGGATGGCAATCCGTCCTTGGCGCGGAAGTCGGCCGCGCTGAGGATGTTCAGCTTGGTCAGGACGAGCATCACCAGAGGAGTCTGGAAGCAGACGCCGAAGACCAGCGGCATGATCGTGGCGAAGCTGATCCAGTCGGTGATCCGCAGGGTGGGCTCGATGCCGAGCCACACGTTGAAATCCAGCAGGAATTGCAGCGTGTAGGGCAGGACGAAGAAGAAGCAGAGGAACACCCCGCCCAGGAACAGGCCGACCGAGAACGGCAGGAATTTGTTGACGTAATGCTGCTCGTGCCGGTACAAGCCCGCCGCCACGAACGCCCAGACTTCCCGGAAAACCCACGGGCTGGCCAGGACCAGGCCGGTCACCATGCAGACGGTGAAGAAGATCATGAAGCTTTCCATCGGCGCAAGCGAAACCAGCGCCCCCTTAGGCTCGACCGTGGCGCAACGCTGCGGATCATGTCGGATTCGGAGACGGTCACGCGCAACGGGATCTTCTCCGCGTCGGGCTTGATCACGGCGAGCTTGGCGTCGGGGAAGACCGCGTGGACCGCCTTCGCGAAGTCGATGGGATCGACCTCCAGCGCCATCGGCTCGCGGGTGGCGGGGGTCTTGTCGGCCTCGGTGGCGCGTTCCTGTGCCCTCTGCTTGTAGAACAAATCGAGCTGCTTTTGCGCCGGGGCTTGCATCCGCTTCATGACCCACTGGCCCAGGTTCAACGGCGGGACGAACGCGATCGCCACGCCCACGAACAGCCAGAGCAGGGCGCGAATGAGGTGGCGGCGCAGGTCTTCGATGTGCTCGCCGAAGCTCATGGCGGGCATCTTCTGCTCTTCGGCGAAGAGGTCTTCTTCACGACGCGACATGGTGACGCTCCCCCTCGGTGGTCGAGGGCTGGCATGGCGGAAGGCCGGGGCGGGCAAATCGGGAAGGAGGAGACGCCAGGCGCACGGCCCGTCCCAAGGCCATGACCCGTTCAAGCGGTACCGCCGGAGGGCCTCGCGGGGACGGCCCAAGGTCGGCGGCAGCGTTCCTGGAGATGCGATTCTAACGCGCAGCGGGTTGCATCTGCCAGGGGACTATCCGCGGGGCATTGGTGCATTTCATGCACCCTACTTGTATCGCCCGATCAGCAGGCTTGCGTTGTGGCCGCCGAACCCGAAGCTGTTGGACATGACGCGATCGACGCGGGCCTCTCGGGCTACGTGCGGGATGTAGTCGAGGTCGCATTCCTCGTCGGGATTATCGAGGTTGATCGTCGGCGGCAAGACCCCGGCGTGGATCGTCATGGCCGACGCCACGAGCTCGACCCCGCCCGACGCCCCCAGCAAGTGGCCGGTCTCGCTCTTGGTGCTGGAGACCATCAGCCCTTTCTTGGCGAACGATCCGAAGATCGTCTTCATGGCGCGAGTCTCGGCCAGGTCGCCCAGGCCGGTGCTGGTCCCGTGGGCGTTCACGTAGCCGACCTGATCGGGGTTGCAATGGCCGTCGCCCAGGCAATTGGCCATGGCCCTGGCGGCGCCTCGACCTTGATCGTCGGGCGCGGTGATGTGCGACCCGTCGGCGCTCATCCCGTAGCCCAGGACCTCGGCATAAATCCGGGCGCCTCGGGCTCTTGCGAAGCTTTCTTCTTCCAGGATCACGATCCCCGCGCCTTCGGACAAAATAAAGCCGTCGCGATCGCGATCGAACGGGCGAGAGGCCCGCGTGGGATCATCGTTGCGGGTCGACAACGCCCGCATGGCGGCAAATCCGCCCAATCCCATGTGCGTGATGGCGGCTTCGCTTCCGCCGGTGATCATGGCGTCGGCGTGGCCGAACTGGATGAGCTTGAAGGCGTCGCCGATGGCGTTCGCGGCGCTGGCGCAGGCCGTGGCAATCGCGGAAGTTGGGCCTTTCAGGCCGTACTTGATCGAGACATGGCCGCTGGCGGCGTTCACCATCAGCTTGGGGATGGTGAAGGGGCTGATTCGCGACGGCCCTTTCTGCATCATGACCGTGTGCTGGGCCTCGAACTCATTCAGGCCGCCGATCCCCGAGCCGATGTACACGCCCGCCCGGTAGGGGGCGACCTTTTCCCAGTCGATCCCCGAATCGGCCACGGCCTGGATGGCGGCGCTCAGGGCGAACTGGGCGAAACGGTCCAGGTGGCGGGCTTCTTTCACGCCGAAGAGCGCGGCCGGGTCCCAGTTGCGGACCTGCCCGCCGAAATGGACCTTGAATTCGGTCGTGTCGAACACGTCCAGGGGGCCCACGCCGCTCTTGCCGGCGGTCAGATCCGTCCCAGAATTCCTTGACGGTGTGGCCCAGGCCGGTGACCACGCCCATTCCTGTGATGACGACGCGACGCGACATGTCGAACTGCGGCCCTCGAAGAAGGGAACGAAAGGCAACGCAAGGTGGGCATGGCCCACCCTACACGATGCCCACCTTGCCCGCCCGATGAGCGGGATTATTTGGTGTGTGCTTCGATGTAACTTATGGCCTGGCCGACGGTTTGGATCTTCTCGGCCTCCTCGTCGGGGATGGTGATGTCGAACTCTTCCTCGAACTCCATCACCAATTCGACGGTATCGAGGGAGTCGGCCCCGAGGTCGTTGACGAACGAGGTCTCGCGGGTGATTTGATCCTTGGCCACGCCCATCTGCTCGCTGACGATCTCGATCACGCGTTCTTCCACAGACACGGGAAGACCTCCTCCTGGTATGCGATTCGCGCCTACAACCCACGATCGGGGGCGTCGGGACGACTTTGCGTCATCTATCGGCCAAGACAGCCATTCGGATCAATCGTTTCTTACGACTCATCCCGAAAGCCCCGGCCACGCGGCCGAGGCGATTGCGGAAGGCATCAAACTAGCAATCTTGCCGTAAGTTGTCCAGGACTCCCCCGCTAGGGCGGGAAAAACCGCGGAAGTCGGGCCGATCAGCAAGTCATCCCCCCGTCCACCGCGATCACCTGGCCCGTCAGGTACGAAGCACCCGGCCCCGAGAGGTAGCAGACCAGGTCGGCAATGTCCTCGGGCGTCCCCAGGCGTCGCACCGGCACGCGCTCCTTCACCTCGGCCTTGATCTTCTCGGGCAAGACATCCGTCATGTCGGTCGTGATGAAGCCGGGCGCCACGGCGTTGACGGTCACGTTCCGCGAGGCCAGCTCCTTGGCGATCGTCTTCGTGAAACCGATCACGCCGGCCTTGCTCGCCGCATAATTCGCCTGGCCCGGGTTGCCCATGATGCCCGAGATGCTGGTGATGTTGATGATCCGGCCATACCGCTGGCGGAGCATCATCGCCCCCACGTGCCGGCAGAACAGGAACGTGCCCTTCAGATTGGTATCAATGACCTCGTCCCAGGCCGAGTCCTCCATGCGAAGCATGAGGCCGTCCTTGGTCACGCCGGCGTTGTTGACCAGGATCTGCACCTTGGGGAATTTGGCCTCGACCTCGCCCGCGATTCGCTCGACGTCGGCCGCCACGCCCACGCTGCCGGCGAACGGTTCGGCGGTCCCGCCGGCCTCGCGAATGGCGGAGATCGTGCCGGAAAGCCCGTCGATCGATCGGGCCACGGCGGCGATCGAGGCCCCGCATTCGGCCAGGCGGACGGCAATGGCGCGGCCGATGCCTCGCGAGGCCCCCGTGACCAGGGCCACTTGACCACTCAAATCGACGCGACAACCCGTCTTGGGTGCATCCGAGCTAGCCATGCGAACGATCATCCTGTTGGAAGGCGAGAATCGCCGGAATCCGTGGCCGTTGGGAGGGTTATCGAGGTTATAAACCCGCCCGCATGCGAGCAAGCAAGCCCAATCCGGTCGCCCGTCGGCGAGACCGTGTCCATCTCGAAGGTTGGCGGGATCTTTGTACACAGGGGATCGATCGGCGAGAGGCGAGGAAAGCCCGCTCCCGGAAGCGGAGTCCATCCATGCCGACCACACCCGAGGCGCGGCCATCTCGCGGCGAATGTGTCTCCCGCGTGTGGATGCTACCGGCGCCGAGCCCGGCCGCCCCCGTCGCGGGCGCGCACCGGCCGTCGCGGGGGATGGGGTGACCTGGGGAAGTAGCTCTCGGCCGGATTTTCGCATGATTTCCTCGCGTTGCGTCGCGATGATAAGCCTTTGTTCTAGCCTCACAACCACACCATCGATGCCGGGGTCCGGACTTATTGCTGATTCCAAGGAGGGCCGCAAAATGGCCGGTCGCGGGGTCGCGATCGGGTGCCTCGCGAGGGGGCGGATTCGGGCCGGGACACGGCCGACCCATTCGGTTTCACGTGGATTTTCATGATTTACAACCCGTTGTCGGCGAAGGGATTGGGTCAATGATCGACGATTTGAATCTTGTCGATAAGTTAATACGCTACAGAGTGCGACACTCGCGAAATGCCGGGGATTCGTGGGCGAAGTCGGGCTTTTCGGGTGTCTTGTCCAGGGGCGCAGTCGGGGTGAGACGGTTTTTCGCCCATTTTTGACCTGTTTTCGGGGCGAAGTGTTGCGCCAAATCCCCCAAGTCGTGACCGGGCCGGGAGATGCGGGTTGTCGGAAACCTGGACGAAATCTGGACGGTCAGGCCCTCGGTGCTGGGGTTTTCGGCCCCTTTGTCGCGCCCATTTGGCGCCTCAAGTCGTTATCTACAGCGGTTCACAGTCGCGTCGCACACGAATGTAGGGCCGGCTATTGCCGGCCGTCCTCGGACAAGGCCGGCAATAGCCGGCCCTACGGCTCGCATCGTGGGCCATCCGAAGGATAATCGTTGGGCTCATGAGTCCGGGATGGTGGGAATCCGAACCTCTGGCGCCTCCGGGTGGCATGCTACCCCAGTACGGACCGGGAATGAGTCAATCCGGACCATCGTGGGCTGGGCGCCCGCGATGGTCCGGATGGATTGATTCGGATGTTCAAAGTTTTCGCTCAATCAGCACATCGAGCGATGGGATCGCGTGATTCCGGCACGCGGGCCGGGTTGATTGGACTCATCGGCGGCCATGGTGCACCGCCCTGGTCTTGTGGACGCGGACGCCGTGGGCGAGGATCGAATCCAGCGCGGCGTGGGCCGTGGCGGTTGGGCTCAGCGGACTTTGGCCGGCGACGGTTGAGAAGTTGATCTTCGCCGTGAAATTGCCGCCGTCGAGCATGTTGCCCGCCATGTCGGACAGGCCGCTCACCCCCGTGCCGGACACGGTCAGCTCGTAGGTCCGGTGGACGTTCAGCTTCGAGGCCGGCGTGATGGTCGCCGAGTTCGTGGTCGGATCGTAGACGACGCTCGTGATGCGGATCGCGTGGCCGTGGGCGTCCAGGATGCGGTAGTTGGCGACATCCTGGACCCGCACCGCGTTCATCTGGCCCTGGAAGGACAGGACCAGGAAGGTCGGGTGCGTGTGGTAGCCGTAGCGGCTCACGCTGGTGATTCTTGGCGGGGTCGAGTTCTGCACGATCGTCGGGACGCTGAACACGGACGACACGTTGCCCGCGGCGTCGGTGGCGACGACCAGGAAGTGGCTGGCGGTGCCCGCGGGCACGGGGACCGTGATGCTGTAGGAGGTCTGGCCCGGGGCCAATTGCTCGGTCCCGGCGACCTGGTCGCCCGCGTCGATCACGCCATCGCCGTTGGTGTCGGCGTAGACCTTCACCAGGCTGCCGGCCTCCGCGGTCCCGGTGATCGCCGTGGTCGAGGTGTTCACCACGATCGGGCCGGCCATGCCGGAGACCGAAGGGACGACCGGCGCGATGGAATCCTCGGTGATCGTGGGCGAGACCACCGCCGTCGAGGAATTCCCGGCGGCGTCGGTGGCGGTGACGAGGAAGCGGTTCGGCGAATTCGGGGCGAGCGCGACCGTGATGCTATAGGAGGTCTGCCCCGGCGCGAGCTGCTCGGAGCCGACGACCTGCTCGCCGTCGTCGGCCATGCCGTCGCCGTTGGTGTCGGCGTAGACCTGAACCAGGCTGCCCGCCTCGGCCGTCCCGGCCAGGGTCGTGGTCGTGGCGTTGACGGAGACCGGCCCGGTCGGGCTGAGGACCGAAGGGCTGGCCGGCGGGGTGGAATCCTCGGTGATCGTGGACACGGCGATCGGCGGCGACTGGTTGCCGCTCGCGTCCGTGGCCGAGATCAGGAAGTGGTTGGCGGAGTTCGGGACGAGCGGGACGGTGATGCTATAGGAGGTCTGCCCCGGCGCGAGTTGCTCGGAGCCGACGACCTGCTCGCCGTCGTCGACCATGCCGTCGCCGTTGGTATCGGCGTAGACTTGAACGCAGGCTGCCCGCCTCGGCCGTCCCGGTCAGGGTCGTGGTGGAAGCGTTCAGGATCATCGGTCCGGAGGGCGAGCCTACCGTTGGCGCGGCCGGAGCGATCGAGTCCTGCGTGATCGTCGGCACCACGATTGGCGTCGAGCGATTCCCCGCGGCGTCGGTTGCGGTGATGAGGAAGTTGTTGGGTGCGTTCGGTGCGAGCGCGACCGTGATGCTGTAGGAGGTCTGGCCGGGCCCGAGCTGCTCATACCCGGCGACCGTGTCGCCGGCGTCGATCTTGCCATCGTGATTGGCGTCGTCGTAGACCTGCACGAGGCTTCCCGCCTCGGCCGTCCCGGTGAAGGTCCGGGTGGTGGCGTCCACGGAGACGGGGCCGGTCGGGCCGTTGCCGACGGGGACGGCCGGGGCGATCGAGTCCTGCGTGATCGTCGGCACGCCCACGGGCGCCGATTGGTTGCCGGCGGCGTCGGTGGCCGTGACCAGGAGGTGGTTGGCCCCGTTCGGCGACAGCGGGGCGGGGATCGAATAGGCCGAGGCGCCCCCGGTCAGTTGCTCGGAGGCGATCACCAGGTCGCCGGGGTCGATGCTGCCGTTGTCGTTGAGGTCGACGTAGACCCTCACCAGGCTGTTCGCCTCGGCCGCCCCCGACACGGCCGCGGTGGGCGTGTTGACCGTGATCGGCCCGGAAGGCCCGGTCACCGTCGGCACGTGGGGCGCGACCGAGTCGGCCGTGATCGTCGGGACGACGGCCGGGGCCGATGCATTGCCGCCGGCGTCGGTGGCCGTGGCCACGAAGCTGTTGGGCGTATTCTGGTCGAGCGGGACGGCGATGCTGAACGCCGTCTGCCCGGCCGCGAGCTGCTCGGAGCCGACGACGACGTCGCCGACCTCGATCGACCCGTCATGGTTGTAGTCGCGATAGATCGTGACCAGGCTGCCGGCCTCGGCCGTGCCGGCGACCGCGATCGACCCGGCGTTGATGGCCAGGGGCGCGGCCGGGCTTGTCACGGCGGGCGCGGCGGGAGCGATCGAGTCCTGGGTGATCGTCGGCACCACGCGGGCCGGCGATGGATTCCCGGCGGCGTCGGTGGCCGACACGAGGAAGTGATTGGCGGCGTTCGGGACCAGGGGGACGGTGATGCTGTAGGAGGTCTGGCCGGGCCCGAGCTGTTCATAGCCGACGACCGTATCGCCATCGTCGATCGCGCCGTCATCGTTGGCGTCGGCATAGACCTTCACCAGGCTGCCCGCCTCGGCCGTGCCGGTCAGCGTGATGGATGCTGTGTTCACCGTCACGGGGACGGCCGGGTTGCCGACGGTTGGCGCGGCCGGGGCGATCGAGTCCTGCGTGATCGTCGGCACCACGACCGGCGCAGGACTGATTTCCGCCCGCGTCGGTCGCCGTGATGAGGAAATGATTGGCCGCGTTCGGGACCAGGGGGACGGTGATGCTGTAGGAGGTCTGGCCGGGGTCCAGTTGCTCGAAGCCGACGACCTGCTCGCCGTCGTCGATGATGCCGTCGCCGTTGGTATCGGCGTAGACCTGCACGAGGCTGCCGGCCTCGGCCGTGCCGGTCAGCGTGGTCGTGCCGGTATTCACCGCGATCGGACCGGCCGGGGCGGCCAGGGCGGGGGCGATGGGCGGGATCGAGTCCTGCGTGATCGTGGGCACGACGGCCGGCGCGGACAGGTTCCCGCCCGCGTCGGTGGAGGTGACCAGGAAATAGTTGGGCTGATTCGGATTGAGCGGGACCGTGATGCTGTACGAGGACTGGCCCGGATCAAGCTGCTCGCTGCCCACGAGCGAGTCGCCGACGTCGATCACGCCATCGCCGTTGGAGTCGCGATACACATGCACGAGGCTGGCCGCCTCGGCCGTGCCGGAGATGGCGGAAGACCCCGCGTTCAGCGTGGTGGCCGAGGCCGGGCTCGTCACCACGGGCAAGGCCGGCGGGACGGAATCCTGCGTGATGGTGGGCACGAAGGCCGGCAGGGACTCGTTCCCGCCCGCGTCCGTGGACGTGACGAAAAAGGCGTTCGGCGCGTTCGAGATCAGCGGGACGGAGACGCTGTAGGAGGTCTGGCCGGGCGAGAGCTGCTGGGAGCCGACGACCTGGTCGCCGTCGTCGTAGACCTGCACGAAGCTGCCCGCCTCGGCCGTGCCGGCGATCGTCGCCGTCGGAGTATTCACCGTGACCGGGTCCGCTGGTGAGGTCACCGTGGGCGCGGCGGGGGCGATCGAGTCCTGCGTGATCGTGGGCGCCACCGCCGTCGGCGACTGGTTGCCGGCGGCGTCGGTGGCCGTGACGAAGAAGGCGTTCGGCGCGTTCGAGATCAGCGAGACGGCGATGCTGTAGGAGGTCTGGCCGGGCGAGAGCTGCTCGGAGCCGACGACCTGGTCGCCGCCGTCGTAGACCTGCACGAAGCTGCCGGCCTCGGCCGTGCCGGCGATGGCGGCCGTGGCGGTGTCCACCGTGACGGCGGCGGAGGGCGAGGAGATGATCGGGAGGGCTGGGGGTGTCGAGTCCTGGGTGATCGCGGGCACGACGGCCGGCGCGGATGGGTTGCCGCCCGCGTCGGTGGCCGTGATGAGGAAGTCGTTGGGCTGATTCGGATCGAGCGGGACCGTGATGCTGTACGAGGTCTGGCCGGGCGCAGCTGCTCGGAGCCGACGACGGCGTCGCCGACATCGATGACCCCATCGCCGTTATGGTCGCGGTAAGCCTGCACGAGGCTGCCGGCCTCGGCGGTCCCGGTCAAGGTGATGGACCCGGTGTTCACCGTCACGGGGGCGGCCGGGCTGACGACGACGGGGTTGGCCGGCGGGATCGAGTCCTGCGTGATCGTGGGCACCACGGCCGACCCGGACGAGTTGCCGGCGGCGTCGGTGGCCGTCACGAGGAAGTCGTTCGGCGCGTTCGAGATCAGCGGGACGGCGATGCTGTAGGAGGTCTGGCCGGGCGCGAGCTGCTCGGAGCCGACGACCTGGTCGCCGCCGTCGTAGACCTGCACGAAGCTGCCGGCCTCGGCCGTGCCGGCGATGGCGGCCGTCGCGGTGTCCACCGTGACCGCGGCGGAGGGCGAGATGACGATGGGCGCGGCGGGCGGGGTGGAGTCCTCGGTCACGACCGGGACCATGACCTCGCCGGACGCATTGCCGGCGGCGTCGGTGGCCGACACGAGGAAGTGGTTGGCCGTGTTGAGGGCGAGGGGCGTGGTGATGTCGAAGGCGGTCTGATTCGCCCCCAGGAGCTGGGACGCGACGACCGCGTCTCCGCCGTCGATCACGCCGTCGCCATTGGCGTCGTCGTAGACCAGGACGAGCGTGCCGGCCTCGGCCGTGCCGGTGATCGGGATCGTATCCGAATTCACGGAAGTCGGCGCCGACGGCCCGGTCACGATCGGGAGGACCGGGGGGATCGAGTCCGAGGTGATCGTGGGGACCAGGGCGAGCGGCGACGTGGAGGCCGGGCTGGCGGTGGCCGCGACCAGGAAGTAATTGGGGGCGTTCTGCGTGAGCGGGACGGCGACGTTGTACGAGGTCTGGCCGGGGCCGAGCTGCTCCTGGCCGACGACCTGCTCGCCGAGGTCGATCGCCCCGTTGTCGTTGACGTCATCGTAGATTTGCACGAGGCTGCCGGGGTCGGCCGTGCCCTGGACGGTGAAATTCGGGGCGTTGACCGTGACGGCGGCGGCCGGGCTGGAGACCGCCGGGATGTCGGTCACGGCGATGACGTCGGCCGTGTCCTCCGAGGTCAGTTGCAGAGTCGGGTCGCCCGCCGAACCGCCGAACTCGACGAGATAGCCCTGGATCGGGCCGTAGGGGGCGCCGTAGGGGTCGAAATCGGGGAGGTCGTTCCACCTCCCCTGCGCGTCGAACTGGCCGTGAGTTCTCGTTGCCGCCGGCGTTGTCGGGCTGGTTCGGCCCCCAGTTGGTGTACTGGCCGTTGACGGGTGCGCCGTTGACGGCGCCCTGCCAGAACTGGAGCCCGGCCTCCGGGCCGTCGACCCATTCCCACTGGCCTTCCGAGGCCGCGTCGCTGGACCCGATCCAGCCGGTCGCCTGGATTTTCGAGAACGCGAAGGTATCCTCGGCCGCCGAGGTGATCGTCGCCAGGTAGCCCTTCAAGCCATAGACGGTCATGGCATCGGCCGCGGCCTTCGCGTCCGTCCAGGTGATGTTCAACGCGGGGACGAAGTCATAGAAGTGGCCGTTGGTCGCGTTGTAGGTGCCCGGCGCGATCGAGAAGCTGATCGAGCGCGGGGCCTGGTTGACGGATCCTGGATTAGTGTTGATATTCTGATATTGCACCGTACGCAAGGCCGCCTGGTACTGCGCCGGGGTGGCCGACCCGCTGAGCGTGAGGATGCCGGACGAGGCGTTGTACGAGCCGGTGATTCCGCCCTGGTCGGTGAAGAGGAGGCGGTCCTCGGCGGGCGTGAAGTTGGTCCCGATCGAGACCGAGGCCGTGGTCAGGTTCGGGCCGTAATCCACGATGGTCAGGTTGGGATCGACGGGCACCGCGGCGCCGCCGGATCGGGCGGTGATGGGGACATTCCCCCCGGTGAGCACGGGCGGCGGGATGTAGGTCAACGGCGGGACCACGGCCGGGAGCGATTCGACCTCCGGGGCCGCGGTGGCGGTGACCAGGAAATTGTCGGCAACCAGCGAGGTGAGCGGGACGTCGACGAGGTAGGAGGTCGCGGCGGGGGCCAGCTGCTCGGATCCGATGACCTGCTCGCCGTCGTCGATCATGCCGTCGCCGTTGGTGTCGGCGTAGACTTGCACGAGGCTGCCGGCCGTGGCGTTCCCCTGGATGGCGAACGTGGCGGTGTTGACGGTCGTCGGGCCCGACGGGCTGGTGAGCGTGGGCGTGCCGGTGATGGCGACGACTTTGACGCTGGCCTGCGAGGTGAGCTGCAACGTCGGGTCGCCCGTCGAGCCGCCGTACTCGATCAGGTAGCCATTGACGCTGGCCGTGTTGGACAGGTCATTCCACAGGCCGCTTGCGAGGTATTGCGCGTAGAACTCGGTGCCGCCCGAGTCGTTCGGCTCGCCCGAGTTCCAGTCGTTGTACTGGCCGTTGACCGGCGCGCCGTTCTGCAGGCCCTGCCAGAACTGGAGGCCGTTCTCGGGCCCGTCGGCCCAGGCCCAATGGCCGACGTTGCCCGCGTCGCTGGCGCCGATCCAGCCGGTGGACAGCGTCTTGGAGAAGGCGAAGGTGTTCTCGGCCGCCGATGTCAGCGTCGCCAGGTAGCCCTTCATGCCGTAGAGGCTGGTGGCGTCGGCCGCGGCCTTGGCATTCGTCCAGGTGATGCCGGGGTTGTGGACGAAGTTGTAGAAGTGGCCGTTGGCCGGGTTGAACGTCCCCGGGGCGATCGAGAAGCTGACCGTGCGCGCGGCCTGGTTCACGGTGGCGGGGTTGGCGTTGATGTCCTCATACGCGACGGACCGCAAGGCCGCCTGGTACTGCGCCGGCGTGGCCGACCCGCTGAGGGTGAGGATGCCGGTCGAGGTGTTGTACGAGCCGGTGATGCCGTTCTGGCTCGTGAAGAGGAGGCGGTCCTCCGACGCGGTGAAGTTGGTCCCGATCGAGATCGAGGCCGAGGAGAAGTTGGGGCCGTTGGGGTCGTCGAGCGTCACGTTCGGGTCGACCGCCACGGCCGCGCCGCCCGCCGTCGCGGTGGCCGTCCCGCCCCCGGCGGTGAGCGACGGCGGCGCCACGTTGAGCTGGAACCCCACGGTCGTCAAGGCGCCGTGGTTGTCGGTCGCGGTGATCGTGACCGGGCCGCCCGTGGTGACGTTGGACTCGGTGTAGGTGAACGTCCCGCTGTTGGTGCCGACGGTGCTGATCGAGCCCCGGGTGCTGGTGATCGTCACCGTGTCGCCCGCGTCGAGGTCGTTGAACGTGCCGGTCAGGGTGGCCGTCCCGCCGTATCCTACCGCCACGGTCGGGCTGCTTACCGCGACGGTGGGGATGTAGTCCAGGGTCAGCCCCTGGGCGTGGAACCCGGTCGTCCCGCCCGACGAGTTCGGGACGACGAAATCCAGCGTATTGGTCCCGGCGACGACCGCGCCGGCCACGTTGAAGGGCACGAACGCCGTCCCGGCCTGCGGCTGGTTGTAGCCGGTCGACACGCCGTCGATCAGGACGTCATGGATATAGTCGTCGCCGGCGAGCATCCCGGTGAACTGGGCCTGGCCCGCGGAATTGACGTCGAAGGTCGTCTCGTAGGTGTAGCTGCCGCTGGCAAGGCCCCCCTGCGAGGAGTCCGGGGCGATCCAGGCGTCGGTCGAGCTGTTGGCCGCCCACCCGCCGACCGTCGACGTGACCACCGCGTTGGCCCCCGCGGTCCCATTCGGGTTGGCCGACAGGATGTAATGCGAGTCCGGCTGGCCGACGGCCAGGGCGTTGCCGCTGCCGTCTACTCCCGTGTCGAACAGTCCGTAGGCGACCTGGGTCAGGACGACCCGATTTTCAAGGGCCTCCATCGCCAGGATGCGGCGCCTGGTGGCGGAGGGGCGTCGGGGACGGAGACCGGGGATTGATCGATCGCGCACGAGAAACCTCACGACAATAAGTTCGAGATGCAACGCCGCTCGGTGCTGGCTCGCCAGCCCCCCATCGGTTAACCCACACGAACGAACGGCCTGGCGGCAAACAACGCGGCGGCCGGAACGGGCGCCGCCACGGCACCGTGGTCCTGGCGCCGAAGCCGGGGGTTATGGTGTGACCATAGAACATGGAGAGTGCGGGAGATGGATTTATCTCGACCCGTCCCCGGGCCGCAGGACAATCCGGCCAGGACGAGATCCAGTGGGTGCGGCAACGCATCGTGGCGGGACGGGTCATTCCTGCGTAGGGCCGGTTCTATACCGGCCGTGTTCGATTCGCATAAACGGCCGGTAAATAACCGGCCCTACGAAATGCCGGAATCCGTTGCCGCACTCGATCGAGTCGGGCGGTGTCCTCGGTCCGGGAACAACTCGTGCAGGCCTGTCAACCCCGACCGTGAAGCCGTTTTTGTTGAGGATATTTTTTGGAAAGGGTGAATTTTCCGCGCAATGGATTCCGATTGAAGCGAATGTGCGGATCTTGATTGCGCGCTCGCGGCATTCGGCGTATGGGGTGTTGCGGCCACGCTACGAGCGGAGATGGACCTTCGTGAAGCACTCCGTGCGGAATCTGCTGGCGATCGCCGCGATTGGCTTCCTGGCCCCGATTGCCGCAGGCCAGTCGCCACCCCCGCCGCTGCCGCCGATGCCGATGCCCGACCCGCCCGCCGACGCCGGCCCCGCAACGGTCGCGCCCTCGGCCACCGAGAAGGCGCTGGAAGACCGCCTCCGCCAGATGGAGGAGACCAACCGGAAGATCCTCCAGCAGTTGGAATCGGTCAATCGGAAGTACGAGGAACTCTCGAATCGCGTGGGCACCGTGAAGCCGTCCCCTTCCTCGCCCGCGAGTTCGGGCGATGCGGGGGGCGAGGGGTGCAGGGCAAGGGGCGGGGCACCACGCGGATCGGCGAGGGCGAGGAGGAGAAGGAGGGCGGAGGGTCCGGCGGCGCGGGCGGAAGCTCGGGCCGGAACGCCTCGGGCGTCGGCGCCGAGGGGACCGGCGGCGGCACCCTGTCCACGTCGGAAGGGACGAGCGGCGTCGCCGATCGCAAGCCCGCGAAGCGGAGGCTCACCGTGGAGGCGGGCGACGGCCTGGAATTCAAGTCGGCCGACGGCGAGTTCAAGATGGCCTTCCACGACCTCACGCAGGCCGAATTGCGGACGTTCTCGCCCTCCAACGACAGCCCGCTGCACACCAACTTCTTCGTGCCCCGCCAGCGGTGGTATTTCGTCGGGCAGGTGTCGCGCGACGTCGAGTTCTACACGTCGATCAATCGCGGGTACGGGTCGCTCGACCAGCTCGACGCCTTCATCACGCTGAACTTCCTGGAGACCTTCCGCAACGACTCCGACGCGCAGTCCTCCGGGACCGGGGCGCAAGGGACCGGGGGCCGCACGGCCGTGGACAAGGGGAACGCCCCCAGCCGCAAGCTCCGCATCCGCGCGGGCCGGTTCAAGACCCCCTATCTCTACGAATATTTCGAGATCGCCGAGGGCGACCTGATCGCGCCGGAGCGGAGCCTGTACGCGGGCAACCTCGCCGGCAACCGGCAGATCGGCATGATGGCCCTGGGCGAGCTGTTCGAGGAGCGCGTCAACTACGCCGCCGGCGTGTTCAACGGGCCCCGCAACTCGTTCCAGGACCTGAACTCCGACAAGGACGTCTATACGTATCTCAACGTCCGCCCGTTCCTGCGCGACGACATCCCCGCCCTGAAATACCTGAACCTGGGCGGCTCGTTCAACCTGGGGTACGAGACCGGGGGCGGGCTCCAGCCCGCATACTTCGCCACGGCCAACGACCAGGCGGCCAGCACGGTGGCGCAGTCGCTCAGCCCCACGTTCCTCCAGTTCAACAACAACGTGGTGGAGAACGGCCAGCGCGACCAGTGGTCGGGCCACGCGGTGTACTACTACAAGAGCCTGGGCCTGCTGGCCGAGTACGGCGGCGGGTTCCAGAATTACAGCCGGGGCAACACCACCACCGGTCGCGTGCAAATCCCCTTCGACGGCTACATGCTCCAGGGGTTCTACTTCCTGACCGGCGAGCAGATCACCCGCCGCGTGAACGTGGTCCGCCCGCTCAAGGACTTCGGCTTCCACAACGGGGAATTCGGGCTGGGGGCGATCGAGGTCCACGCCCGCTACAGCACGCTGCATCTCGACAAGGAGATCTTCACCGCCGGGCTGGCCGACCAGAACCAGTGGACCAACAACGCGTATATCATCGACGTCGGCTCGAACTGGTACCTGAACTTCTACACGAAGATGTACTTCGACTACCAGTACGCCGGCTTCGGCAACCCGGTGGACCTGGGCAACGGCCATTATCACGGCGAGACCAACCTGTTCTGGCTGCGGTTCCAGGTCTACTTCTGATCGGGCGGAGATCCGCGCACTCTTGCGACGGACCTCCGGCCGCTCGCGGCTTATGCCGTGGTCTTGCCGCCGTAGACGGACAGGACTTCGCCGCTGATGTAGCTGCTGTCGGCCTCGCTGGCGAAGAACACGTAGGCGGGGGAGAGTTCCTCGGGCTGGCCGGGCCGCCCCATCGGCACGCTCGAGCCGTACTTGGCCATGTCCTCGGGCGTGCGGTCGGAGGCGTTCAGCGGGGTCCAGATCGGGCCGGGCGCCACGCAGTTCACGCGGATCTTGCGCTCGATGAGGCTGGAGGCCAGCGACTTGGTGAAGGTGTGGATGGCCCCCTTGGTGGTCGAGTAGTCGAGCAGCTTGCCCGGCCCTTCCAGCCCCGCCACCGAGCCCGTGTTGATGATGGTCGCGCCCGCCTTCATGTGCTTCACGGCGGCGCGAGCCATGTAGAAATAGGCGAAGATGTTCGTGCGGAAGGTCTTGTCGAGGTCCTCGTCGGTGATCTCCTCGATCGAGGTGCGCTGCGTCATCACGGCGGCGTTGTTCACGAGGATGTCGAGCTTGCCGAATTCCTTGACCGTCGCCTCGACGGATTGGGTGCAGAAGGCCGAGCTGGTCACGTCGCCGGGGATCAGGAGGCACTTGCGGCCCTCCTTCTCGACGTGCGCCTTCACGTGCTCGGCGTCTGCTTGCTCGACGGGCAGGTAGACGATGGCCACGTCGGCGCCCTCGCGGGCGAAGAGGATCGCCACGGCGGCGCCGATGCCGGAATCGCCGCCGGTGATCAATGCGGCCTTATCCTTCAGCTTGCCCGACCCCTTGTACAAGGGGGCCGAATGCTTGGGATGGGGGACCATCTCGGAGTCCAGGCCCGGCTTGCTCTGATGCTGCGGGGCGAACGGCGGCCTGGGCTCGTGCTGAGTGTGCGTGCTCATCGGGGGTGTCCCTGCTTCGCTGGTGATCCGTCATCTGTGGATGCGTCGAAGCAGGTCCGCAATCGTCGTGCCGCCCGGATGGAGGTTCGCGCGGGGTGGCGCCGGCGCCGACCCCGCGCGGGTCTCAGAAGAGCCAGTTCGGGAAGACCGGATACGGGAACGGACCCGGGCCCGGCACGAACGGATCGAGGTCGTACACGGGCGAGTAGCACCCGTTCTGGTAGTACATGCCCACGGGCTTGAACGGGTGGACGAAGTTCTCGACGACCCGGAACGGCCTGTTCACCACCTGGCCGGGCTTGATCGTGTTCTCGCCGGGGGCGCCGCGGAAATACGGGGAATAGCAGGCGGTGCAGTCGGATTTCCATCGCGGCGTGGCGCCGTAGAGGCCGCCGTTGAGCATGCAGTTCTTCTCTTTGGGGAGCGGCTCGGGGTCGCGCGTCCATCGCAGGTTGTGATAGTAGCTGCGCCTGGGGTCGGGCGGCAGGTGGGGCTCGATGGGTGTCCAGCGCGTGAGCAGTCCGCTCCGGTAGTTGGCGTCGGGAATTCGCGGGATCGGCACGGGCTCCTGCGCCCTGGCCGACGCGTCCGCGAAGGCGGCTGCCAGGAGGGCCGCCACCAGGCCAATCCGTAACGGGGAGATGGTTCGTCGGGACATGGGCGCTCTCTCCTCCTATGGAGACTCAGGATCGAGGCCCGGCCGGGAATGCCGGGCCGTGCTCTTCCTGCCGGGGATCGATCATCCTTCTCGATTCGACCGGCGGCCGACGCCCTGGGGATCGCTCCCTCGGGCGTCGGCCGCCGGCCCTGCTCCGCACCGTCCGGTCGAGGTGTCGTTGCGATCAGATCAAGGGAACTGATCGGAGAACGGCGGGTACGCGAAGTAATCGCGGGGCGATTTCGTCACGTTCACGTAAGGGACATAGCCGGGCGTGAGCGGGACGGGTCCGCCGGGGCCGGTGAAGTACTTGATCTCCCCCTTGTGGCAGATCTTGGCCAGCAGGCCGCGGGCCTTGGCGCACACGCTGCAACCACGGCCTCCGCAGAAGCCGCAACCGCCGCCGTTGCCATTCCCGTGCCCAAGCCCACCGTGGCCGAGCCCGCCATGGCCGAGCCCGCCGTTGGACCCGTCGCCCATGCAATCGCCGCAGCCGGCGCCCTTGCAACGGCCGCACAGGAGGCCCTTGAACAGGCCTGCCCCGCCCCTGCCGCAGAGGCCCGACCCGCCGCACATCCCGCATCCGCCCCCGTGAAGCAGCTTGCCCGTGCCCAGGCACCCTCCGCAGGCGCCGGCGGGCATCTGCGAGGACGGGGCCACGGACTGCGGGGCCGCCTTCGCCGGCACCGTGTTCATCGGGGTGCCCTGCCCCACGTACGAGACCCCTGCCCCGACCTGATGCAGCACGCCGGCGCCGCCATGGCCATGGCCGTCGTGACCGAGCAATCCGCCGTCCTTCAGGCCCGATCCGCCGTGGCCGTGCAGGAGGCCGAGGCCGCCGCATTTGCCGCAGCCGTCGCCGCCGCAGGTGTTGCACGACTGGCCGTGATGCCACCCCTTGCCGCCGCACTGGCCGCAAGCCGGGCCGCCGCAATGGGTGCAGAGCCCCTTCGCCTTGCCGATCAGCCCGTGGACGCAACCGAGCGTGGCGCCGGCCGCGTTCTGGACGCAGCCGATCGGGTCGGCCGTGTAGCAGCCGGTGGGGATCGGAGGCGCCATCATGACGTCGCCGGTGCGGTAATCCATCGCGAGGACCTCGCGGGGGATCGTCTTGTGAAACAGCCCGGCGCGGGCTTGTTGGCCCGTACCGCTCGCGACAATCGCCATGGCAATTGCGAGCGAAATTCCTCGCCAATGACCGGAACGCATGGTCACTCCCTTATGACGTCGGGTCGGCTCCCTCCTGGAGTGTCCTGGTCCGGGCACGCGATGGTCGGACGCGCCTTCCTGTGCACGCCCGCCGCCCTCCTTCGTAATTTCCGCCTGAAGATCCCCGGCGCGGTTGATCGCGGCCCCTATCCGGGGTTACCGTCTCAACGCAAGCACCGAAGTTTCGCCATTGTCCCATCGACCTTCGGCGCGTGCGGGCTGGAGAAATTCCCAACCGGCCGGGGAAATGGATCGGACGCCTCGTTGCGATGGGGGGAAATGCCGTGGAAACCCCGGCCGGGCCGGATCGCTGGTCTCGACGGTTCTTGCGACGAGCCGCCGGCCCGTGCGGACTGGCGCTGGTCGGGCTCGACCTGCTGGCCTTGATCGGCTTCGGCGTGCGAGACCGATCGGTCTTGCTCGCGCTCCTCATGTACTTCCCGCTCCCGCCGCTGGGGATCGCGTCGATCCTGCTTGACCTCGCGTGTCGAGGGCGAGCCGTGAAAGGTCCGCGCTGGCTCCTCGGGATCATCGGGGTTGCGGCCGTCGCCTGCTCCGGCTTCGCGATGATCGGGCGCGGCGCGGGTCGGCCGCCCCGATCGGCGAAGGGGTGACATTCCTGCATTGGAACGTGCTCTGGGGCGGCCGGCCGCGCACCGATGCGAGCTGGGAATCCATCCAGGCCGACATCCTGCGACGCTCGCCCGACGTGATCGTCCTGAGCGAGGCTCCGCCCGATGCCCGGCTCGACTCGCTGGGACGGAAGTTAGGTCCGGGCTGGACCTCCGTCCGGGTCGAGCACGACGCGACGAAGCCGTACTGGTACAAGCTGGTGGCGTTCTCTCGGTGGCCGGTCAGGAGGGGAAAAATCGTCCCGATCCGCAACGGCACGGCCGTGGAAGTGCGGGTCGCGCGGCCCGGCCGGCCGATCCGGCTGCTGGTCGTCGATGGCCAGAGCAAGATCACGCAACTTCGAACCCCCATGCTGCTCGACGTCGCGGGGGCTTGCCGGACGGCGAGCGAAGCGGGCGCCCCTTACGACATCGTCGTCGGCGACTTCAACGCGGTCGAACGCAGCCTTGGTTTCGAAGCCCTCCGGTCGACGGCGGGCGGATATCAACTCGCCTCGATGTCTTCCACGGGCTGGCGCGGCACCTGGCCCATGCCGTTGCCCATCTACGACATCGACCACGTCTGGGTGCATGCGGGCGGGCAGATCCTGTCATGCTCGCTGTTCGCGAATCTCGCGAGCGACCACCGCGGGCAACTCGTGCGATTGACCTTCCCGGAGGGCGGAATTTCGGGGGCACGGGCCGCGCGCGATCGGGCCGGCGGTCCCCGGCCGCTTCCGCGCGGGGATCGCCGGCCCTGCGAGATGTCGCGATCCGTCGCGCCGACGGATCGTCTCTTCGATTACTTGCCGCCGCTCCCGTAGACCATCGAGGCGGGCAATTCCGAGGGCGTGGATCCGTTCGACCCGTAGGAGATCATCGCGTGCGACGAACGGGCCTTGGCCTCGTTCTCGGCGGCGATCCGGCTGCGGGTGGGGATGCCGAGGATGTGCGCGAGGATGTGGTGGCGTCGCGGCGTGGGGGGCTGATAGAGCGAGGGGGGGAGCTCGTCGGGGCGGGCATAGGGGAGATTGTTGCCCGCCGTGCTCGCGTGACCGGCCACGCTGGCGCCCAGCGTCCCCGGGGACGTGGCGGCGGGGCTCCCGTACGAGGTCCGGACCACGCCCACCGGGGCCGGCTCCAGCGAACCGGCCTCGGGGCCCACGTAGGCCAGGCCCGGGGTATTGGACGTCGGCTGGCCCACCATCGCGCGGCCCGGCGCGCTCACAACGGTCTCGGCGTGGGCGTGCCCGCACGCGGCGCACGTGGGGGCCGCGGCCAGGGAGCTGGGCGAAGCCATGGGCATCGAGCCGGCCGCCATCGCCGGGCCCATCGTGCCCGGCTCGGAGATTACCGCTTGCGAGACGACCTGCATCTGCCCCTGCTGCATCATTTTCGCGGCACACGCGGCGCAAAGACGGGGCGGGCGGGGCGCCGCGACTTCGGCGGGCCGGCGGTGCCTCCAGTCCTTCTTCTGATTCGGCACGACGGCCCGGCCTTCGGCGTCGTAGACCACGCCCGGGGGGTCCTCGGCGCGGACGACCGAAGGGGCGATCAGGGCCAATCCGGCCAGGGTGAGGCAGAGCGGTCGGAGGCGACGCATCGGGATACTCCTTGTCCCAGCCCTCGCCATCGGCACGATCGGGAGAGATGCGCAATCCTTGCGCAAACGCTCCAACCCGGGCGAGGGCATCCGACGGCGCGGGGACGGGGCATTCGCCCGCGGCGCAACCGCCTTGATTCCTATCGGTAGGATCGACGATCCGGCCCTCTCGCTTGCGAAAATCCTCGCAATACCTGCGATCGTCGCAATCGACCGTGGCGAGACGGGCGACGGGACCCCCAACTGAGGCGTGATTCGAGTGTTTCCTGGCCCTTGAAGATTTTCACCCGACTAAGCCGGCGACGGTTCAGCGTGCCCGCTTTCGCGCCAGGGCGTCGCGGCAATATTCGAGGAGGCCCAGGTCGATCAGCTCCTCCTCGATCGACTCGACGGAGTCGTCGCGGAGCGATGCGGCGACCTCGGCGAGGAGGAATTCGATGAACCGCTCGCGGGCCGTCCAGAGCCGTTTCCGCACGGCGGCAACGGTGATCTCCCGCCCCAGGATTGTCGAGAGCCGGCCGGCGAGCCCGGCGGAATCCAGGTCGGGCTCCTCGGACCGCAAGCGGAGGAGCGGGTGGTCCGCCGTGGAGTGATCGCGATCGAAGGCGGCGAGCGCCTCCCAGGCGCGTCCCAGGATCTCATCGCGCCAGGCGTCGCGGAACAGGAGATCCTCCACGTCTCCCGGTGCCTCGCCCGGAGGGGCGACCGGCTCGAAGGCCTCCACGATCCCCACTTGCACGCGATTCCGGCGGCGGGAGTCGGAGATGAGGTGCGAGAGCATGGTCTTGAGGTACCAGCGGAATCGGCCGCGTTCCGGCGAGGCCCGCCGCAGGTCGCCCCGGACGAATCGGAGGGCGAACTCCTGATAGATCTCGTCGGCCTGTTCGCCGTCCCGCAGCGCCCCGAGGAGGTAACGATAGATGGGCACGCCGTAGCGGTCCAGCAACCGGCGTTTGGCCTCCGCCGCCTCCTCGGCAGCGCCGTTGTGCGCGTGCTCAAGCAGGGTCCATGCCGTCGAAATCTGGCTGAGGCGACGTTTCCATGCGTCTTCTTCCATGGGAAGTATCTTGCCGGCACGGGCGCCGATTGTCCAGCGTCCACGACCCAGGTTCGCGGCGGAAGGGAGCGGCGGGCCAAGATCCGAGGAAACACCGCGGGGGCCACGGCGTATGCGATTCCTGGACGACGGCTCGGGGCCTCCCCGGGGTCGCATCCTCCCGGAATATCGCTAGACTTGGTCGATGCGACACGAGTCAAGCCCCCGCAAGCCCGGTCCAACGGAGAGTTTCGACGATGAATCATCCCCTGGAACGACCCCGAGAGGAACCGAAGCCGGTCCACCTGTGGGAGGGGCCGTCAAGCGGGGACGCAGGCGTCGCCATGCTGTCGGACCTGATCGAGATCGATGCCCTTGAAGCGTCCCAGGTCTCGGAGATCGGCGAATTAACCGGCCTCAAGACCGCGTCGGCGCTCGCCGAGGAGATGAGCCGGCGGGGCTGGCTCACGACCTTCCAGGCGGAACGGGCCGTCGAGGGGTCTGCCCGGACCCTGAGCTTCGGCCCCTACCTGCTCATGGAAGAGATCGGCCAGGGCGGAATGGGGCGGGTCTACAAGGCCAAACATCGGATCATGGGCCGCATGGTGGCCATCAAGGTAATCCGCCCGGAATTCCTGGCGCATCCGCAGGCCGTCGACCGCTTCCACCGCGAGGTCCAGGCGATGGCCCTGCTCTCTCACGAACATATCGTTACCGCTTACGACGCCGCCCAGGTGGACGGCCAGCACTTCCTGGTCATGGAATTCGTCGATGGGGTCGACCTCGCCCGGCTCATCCGCGACCGCGGCCCTCTCCCGGTGGAGCTGGTATGCCAGGTGGGCCGCCAGGCGAGCCTGGGGTTGCACCACGCTCACAGTCGGGGCCTCGTCCACCGCGACATCAAGCCCTCGAACCTCCTCGCCACGCACGAGGGCCAGGTCAAGCTCCTGGACCTGGGGCTGGCCAAGCTGTGGGGCGAATCCCCGGCGGAGGGGGGAAATGCCGAGGTCCTCACGCATGTGGGGACCATCCTCGGGACCCCGGATTACATCTCTCCCGAGCAGATCAACGACCCCTCGCAGACGGGGCCGCGATCCGACCAGTACAGCCTGGGCTGCACCCTCTATCACCTGCTGGCGGGCCGTCCTCCGTTCCCGGGCGGGACGTCGCAGGACAAATTCGCCCGCCATCGCGAGATCGACCCGCCGCCCCTGGAAGGACGCCGCCCGGATGTGGGCCGCGAACTGGCCGCCGCCATCCGCCGCATGATGGCGAAACGCCCCGAAGACCGCTTCGCCGACCTCGCCGAGACCGCCGAGGTCTTCGCGGCCCTGGCCCGGCCATCCACCCCCTACCCCGCAATTCCCGCCGTCCTGATCCCGCCCAACCTCTCGATCGAAGACCGCTGGACCGCCGCCGAGACGGACGGCGATCCTCCGCCGCGGGCCGCGGAGGCGGAACCGAGGCTCGCGCCCGGCGGCCGGGGCAGACCGCGGAAAGTCTGGGTGGCGGGGGTGGCGTTTGCCCTCCTGGCGGCGCTGGGTGTCTTCGTCGTGCGTGCCCAGTCGGAACGAGGGACGCTGGTCGTCAAGGTCGCGGACCCCGATGCCGAGGTGACCGTCGACGGCGTCAACGTGACGGTCGATCTCCAGGGCACCGGGCGCGTCGAACTACGGCCCGGAGCACACCAGCTTCGCGTCCGCCGAGGGGATGAGGAGATCCTCACTCGCGAGTTCACCCTGCGACGCCAGGGCGTGGAGGTGATCGAGGCCCGCTGGGAACCCGCGCCCGGCCTTGAGGCCGGGAAGACCCCGGCCGCTCCCCACCGTTATCCGCCCACCACGGAAGCCGCGAAGAAGGAGGCGGCCGAGCATGCGAAGCTCGCCTATACCCTGGAGAAGCAGGCGAGATACGAGGAATGCATCGCCGAGCTGGACCTGGCGATCAAGCTCACCCCGCTCGACCTCTGGCTCCGGACCAGCCGAGCCCACTGGCTCGCGTACCTCAAGCGTTATGACGAAGCCTTGACCGAGTATGACCGGATCTTCGAGATCGATCCGAACGATCCCATCGCGCTGGATCGCCGCGCCGCATTCTGGGTCGGCCGCGGCAACGACGAGCTGGCCCTCGCCGACCTCAACAGATGCATCCGCTTCAGCCCAACGAACCCTGTGGGCTACCTCGGGCGGGCCAACCTGAGGGCCCGCAAAGGCGAGCTGGACACCGCGATCGCCGACTTCACCAAGCTCATCAGCATCGATCTGAAATCCGCCCCCGCCTACATCGGCCGGGGCCAGGCGCTGAGGCGGAAGGGGGAGTTAGCCCGAGCCGTCGCCGATTTCACCGCCGCCATCGAGGTCAACCCCAAAGACCCCCTGCCCTACCACGAACGCGCGGCCACCCTGATCGAGATGGGCCAGGACGAACGCGGTCGCGCCGACGACCGCGAGGCCGACCGCCTTTCGAAACTCCCCCATTGAGACAAGCACTGGTCGACTTGCACCACCCGGACTCCTCGCGACACTTCATCGGAGGACGCCACGAGACTCGGATTCGGACCTGGGCCGGGGTTTGTTTGCGCGCTGGTCTCGCATGTTGTTCATCATGAGGCAGCAGGAATGGGTCGCCCACTGGCGGTCTGCCGGTTGTAGGATTCCCATGAAGACTGGACCAGGTCTTGGGGGCACGCCATTACTCCCCTCGCAAGCCGCGAGACTCCTTCTCGTCAATCCCGCTCACGCCGAATCTGCGGGCCAGTTCCGCTTCGATCCGACTCCATGCAATGTCGCGTTCGCCCAGCAGGACGAACGTGTGAAAGAGCAGGTCGGCCACTTCGTGGACCAGGTGATCCGCGCCCGCTTCGCCCGGCTCGGCCGCCGCTTCCACCACCTCGCCGGCCTCTTCGGTGATCTTCGGGCCGATCTTCGCCAGGCCGCCTTTTAGCAAGGAGGCCACATAGGAACGCTCGGGCGGGTTTGCCTTGCGGTCGGCGATCACGGCCATCAATTTCGCGAGGATTGTCGGGTTTTCCATGGCCATAGCTTATCAAAACGAGCCGGCCGGTGCCGACCCTCTTGCGAGGATCGACACCGGCCCGGAGGTTTTTTCGCGAGGAGCTTCGTCGAGGATCAAAGGCCGCTGAGGTCGGCGGCGACCGGGCGCACGCCGGCCTTCAGCTTGAGCTGGTCGACGAGCTCGGCCGTGATCGGGAAGCTGACGGTCCGGTGCGGCGGGATGCCGAAACCGGCCAGGCTGGACGGCTTGGCGTCCTCGCCGGTCGTCTTGCCGCCGATCGACAGGCCGTTGAGGATCAGGGGCGACGCGTTCTCGATCTTGAGCGTGTAAGTCGCCTTCCCCTTCACCTTCTTGCCCGCCACCAGCTTGATGTCGGTCAGGCGGACAAGGAGCCCTTCCGCGATCTTGTCGACGAGCTGCGTGGCCGAGAGCTTCTCGGTCGCGATCGTCACCTTGGACACGGGAATCCACCGCGTGCAGGTGTCGTCCGACGAGGCGAGCTGGAGCACGACCTCTTCGGCGTCCACGCGAATCCGCACGGCCAGCGAGGGCGCATCGGGCCGTTCATCGATCCCCTTGCGGGTCGCCAGCCCCAGCAGGGTGCCCTTCTCCAGCGCCTGGCCAAGCTCGGTGGTCAAGGCGTCCCCCTTGGGGCGGCGGGTGGTCAATTCCCAGCGAATCGTGCCCGAATCGCCGGCCGGGAACGCGGGCTCGACGCCGGAATTGCGGGCCTGCTCCACGAAATTCATGGCCATCGCCTTCTCCCAGGAGTTCGCCCAGGATTGCGAGTGGCGATCGATCGTGTCCCAGTCGAACCCGTTGACCACGTTCCAGATCACGAGCTGGCTCACCGTCAACGGCGCCTTGTCCCGAGCCAGCCGGGTGATCACCGCCGTGGCCCAGCGGTCCCTGGTGATCTGGTCGATGGAACCGACCTTCAGGGCCTCGCCCTTGGTCGGGAACTGGATGGTGCCATCGGGCGACGGGCCGCTGAGGCTGACGACCGCCGTGGGCAACTCGCGGGTCTGGCCGGGATCAAGCGTGGCCGAGGGCATGCCGGTGGGCGGGATTGAGCGGAAACCACCGCCCATACCGCCCATGCCGCCCATCCCACCGCCCATACCCCCCATACCACCACCCATGCCGCCCATGCCGCCGCCCATACCCCCCATGCCGCCCATCATGAGCGTGCTCATGTCCCAACTATCCTTGTCGCCCACCAGATTCATGATCAGGCGGCTGAGCATCATCATGCCCATCATCGGCGACATGGTTCCACCGCCCATACCCATGCCGCCACCCATGCCACCGCCCATCCCGCCGCCCATACCACCACCCATGCCTCCCATGCCGCCACCCATTCCACCCATGCCGCCGCCCCCCATTCCACCCATGCCGCCTCCCATTCCACCCATTCCACCGCCCATACCACCACCGCCAAACTGGCCGCTGGTGCCGGAGGCGACCAGGCCGGGCGGGAGGATCACGCGGAGGCGGGAATGGGTCCGGTTCTGGATCGAGAGCAGCATGCGGCCGTCGCCGATGCCCTGGGCGCTCACGGCCAGGTCGCCGTTCTTCAACCCTTCCAGGACGTCAATTTCCCTGGCCGGGGCACTCTTACCCTCTTCCTTGGATTTGGCGTCCGAGATGACAATCGGCTTGTTTGCCGAGGGATTCGAGGCCGAGGCCGAAGACTTCTTGGCGTTGTCGCCGTCCGCGGCAGATGCGGGACCGGCAGCAACCAGGGCGAGCAGACCTCCGACCGCCAGGGTCGAGATCGTCACGCCGGCGAGTGCGCGCGACATAGTCATGTCTCCTGCGGGGAAAGATCAATCGAGGGATCAGTTCAAGGCATCCACACGACACAAGGTTTTGTCGGGGGCGGCCGGCGGCCGTACGAGGCTCGGCAGAGCACGAGGGCCGGGGGCCGGTCGTCGAATCACGCACGAGGGTCGCGGGGGGAAGTCGCTCGTAGGCGGGGAATCTCCTACAATAAACCCGTAGGCCGATGGATTGTATCGCGCCGGAAAGCACGGTCAAAGCCACCTTGGGCATCTTTATGGAGAAACTTACATAGATGACGCCCGGCACCGACCCTTTATTCGATCCCTCGGCGGTGGAATTTGAGTTCGGGGTGCCAATCCCGGGCGTGATCCTGCCGGAATCGCAGTGGAGCCGGACGGCCCTGAAGCGTCTCCCGCCGCCGGGTCCGCTCGATTTCCCGGGCATTTTCGGCCGCAAGGCCCCGCTCGTCCTGGAATTGGGATGCGGCAACGGCCGCTTCACGCTCCTGAGCAGCCTGACCCGGCCCGACCACGACCACCTCGCCACCGACCTCCTGCCCGTGGTGATCCGCTACGCAACCCGCCGGGGGAATCAGAGGGGAGTGACGAACGCGAGGTTCGCCGTCCGGGACGCCCAGTCGATCGTCGGGCAATATCTCGCGCCGGGGTGCGTGAAGGAGATCCACCTCTACCATCCGCAGCCCTACCACGACCCGAGGGAGGCCCATCGCAGGCTCGTGACCCCGCGGTTCCTGGCCGACGTCCACCAGGTGCTCGCGCCGGGGGGCCTGTTCGTGATCCAGACGGATAATCCCGACTACTGGCAATACATGAAGCAAGTCCTGCCGGTCTTCTTCGACTTCCGCGAGCAAGACGGCCCCTGGCCCGACGCGCCCGAAGGCCGATCGCGCCGCGAGATCCTGGCCCGCAGCCGGGGGTTGAAGATTTTCCGGGGGGAAGGGTTCCGGCTGGACGTAACGAGCGAACAGGCACGGAAGCGAGCGGAAACCTTGCCGCCTCCGCGGTTCCATTCGCGGGGTCCATGGTTGGACCTGGACGCAATCGAGATGCGCGAGATGAATTGATTGATTGCGGTACATCCCATCCAGCGAAGGCACGAAGGTCGTCATTACGGCGGGCTACATCGAATCGAAGATGGAGGTAATAACCGACCCCCTCACATCAGCGTCTTCGTCCCCGTTCAATCCAAACCTTCCGCAATCCCGTCCCAAAGCTCCAGGCGGGCCTTCAGGGCCATCTCGGCCGCCGATCGGGCCTCTTCCCATCGGGCAGGATTCTCGCCGCAGATTGTGCCCAGCATGCGGAACGCCATGGGCGAGTGCTCGTCCTCGTCGAGCTCGATGTGCCGGGCGAGGTAGTGGTCGAGCAGGAGGAATCGCGAATCGGCATTCTTCGCCAGGCCCGACACGACCGAGCGGAACAGGTCGGGGATCAGCTCCTCGCGGCCCAGGGTGAAGGCGGCGGCGATCGCGGGCAGCGACCCCCCGGCGACGATCCTCCACGTGGTCTCCACGAACCTGGCGGCGGGCGCGGGCACCTGGGCTTCCTTGAGCGCGTACGAGACCGGCATGTCGCGGGCGACCAGGGCGATGAGCCTATCGATGGGCCGGGTGTCGGCCTCGGCCCGCTTCATGGCCTCGTGATACATCTCGAAGTGGCTGGCAAATCCGCCCCGACCGTCCTCGTCGCTCTCCTCGGCAAGCACGATGGCGTTGATCAGTCGGCGGGACGTGGGGTCGCCGGCGGGTCGCCAGGGGAGATTCACGCAGGTCAGCTCGCGCTGCAACGCCTTGAGCAGGGTCATGAAGTCCCACACGGCGAAGACGTGGTGTTCCATGAACCGCCGGAGCGCCTGGGGGCTGTTGATGCGAGCATACAGCGGGTGCCCGACGATTTGCCCTCGCAGGGGACGCAGGGAGTCCTGGATCTGTTCGAATGCGGGCATGAGGGGGCTCAATGGGGCGGATTTCCAGGGGGCTTCTATCAGGATAGGCGGGCGCCCGACGATCGCCAAGCGATCAGCGCCCCCTGCCCCGCCCGCCGCGCCCGAACCCCTTCTGCGGCTGGACGATCGAGGGCACGGGCGAGGCGGCCGGGCGTGGGGTCGGTCCCTCGGCCGCCTTGGCCTCCTCGGTTTTCGGCGGCGGGAGCGGGATTCCCATGAGGGTGGCGGCCTCGGCGCGGAACCGGATCAACTCCGGATCCTCGGGGCGATATTTCTCGGACCAGGCCACGGCTTCGTCATAATAGAAACGCGCGAGGTCGTCGCGCTTGCGTTTGGTCTCGATCATGGCGAGGAAATACGTGTCGAAGGCGTCGCCGCCGCGGCGATATCGCTTCGAATTCTCGAAGGCGTCGAAGGCCCCCTGCAAGTCGCCGCTCCGGTACAGGACCACGCCCAGGGTGTTCCAGGCGTTGCCGTCCATGGGGTCGATCGTCACGGCCCGCCGGGCCAGCGGGAGCGCCGCCTCGGGCACGTGCTTCGAGGCATCCGGCCACGTGACCAGGAACCACGCCAGGTTGTTCGAGCACTGCGCCACCTGGTTGGTGTAGATCTCGTTGGTCGGGCGTTTCCTGGCGAGCTTCTCGTAGAGGTTCAGCCCGGCGGCGTAGGTCTCCCACGCCTCGCGGAATTTCCCCTCGCGCTGGCATCGGTAGCCGTCGCGGAAGAAGCCGGCGGCGTCGCGGAATTGCTTCTCCTCGGCGAGCTCCGCGGGGGTCAAGGCGCGTTGCAGGTTGACGTTGGGGTTCGCTCGCAGGACCACCTTGCGGATCGACGGGAAGCGCTGGAGCACTTCCAGGAACAGGTCCCATCCCTCATTGCCCACGATCGCCATCGCGAAGATCAGCGACAGGAGCGCCGCCACGCGGCCCACCGCGCCCCGGATGGCCCGCTCGGAAGGGGCGTTCCCGACGATCGCGCGGCGCCTCGCGCGATCCATGCGGAACGACCAGAAGCCCAGCGCCAGCCACGCCGCGGCCGAGGCCACCGGCAACACCAATCCCCACCCTTTCGGCACCACGTCGGAGAGCGTGCTGGCCACCTGCGGGCCGGTCGACCAGCCCCATCGGGCGTCCAGGAACAGCCCAACGCCGAGGAAGATCAGCCGTTCAACACCAAGCGCAAGGCAAGCGATGATCGCGGCCTTCAGCAGCCGGGGGCTTTGGCCGACAACAAGGGCCACGCCGATCACCAGGGGCCACGCGGCCCAGAGCGCGGCGAGGTGGTCGAACCAGGCCACGGCGCCGAGATTTCCCCATTGCCAGCGGATGGATTCGACAAGCTCGCGAGCATCGGGCCAGCCCCGCCACACGGCCGCGGCGATCATCGCCAGGCCGAGAATCCGCAATCGCGACGCGGGCGGAGTTTGCGAAGGGTTTTCTCCGGCCATCGAGAATGCCTCCTGATCTTCCTTCAAGATGTGATGGCGGCTTGACGCTGCGAGAGGTCGGCGGTGTGCTGGCGGATCGCCTCCAGGAGTTGCTCATCCTCCATGTCCCAGATCGCTTCACTCGTCGGGCCGATGGCCATGTAAGAGAGGTTGGCGATGAGCTGACCGAAACGGACGTCGGTGGCCAGTTCGCTCAGACGTTCCAATGCGTTCAAGATCTCTCGTCGCGTGTTGTCGATCATGGCAGGACATCTCCGATGGTGGGCAGGTGGCCGACCGCGCCGCGAATGGTGCCGACGACATCGACCCGGATCAACGTCCCTGGCGCGAGCTTGGCCATTCGAGTTGCCCGGGTCACGCCGTTATAGACCATGATGGCCCCATCGGAACCTCGGTAGGCCCAAGGTGGCGGCATCCCGGCCGAGGACGCGCCGAACCGGGCGATCTGACGCTGCAACTTGTACGGGTCGGCTCCCGACAACCGGGACGGCGGGAGATGCAGCGTCCTGGGATCGATGTCGACGACCGGCAAAGGCATAAACTCCAGGCTCGCATAAACGGAAATCCCTCACAAGGCGATCCTTCCCTCACCTCACGATACTTCTCGATGCTGAGACCTCCTCCTTGCTCATTCCCGTGGTCTCTGCGGAAACGCGTAAGACGTGTCCTTCATGGCTGGATCTCACGGTAAATCGAGGTCGCTTCTCGGTTTCTCCTTGGACGGTTTTGATCGCGGCGTCCCCCGAGACCGTCCCCACCGCACGCTCCAGAGGCCGCCGAAGAAATAAAGCGTGGACAAAGCCGCGATAGCAATACACTCTAGAAGGTTCGTGGCCTTGGAAAGTCCTAGAATTAAGATTAGCGGGGACGCGGACGCCAACAGGCTCCCGTTAACGATCGCCGTTCTCCGGGTCCTACGGAGGCGGCGTTCCTCCTTCTCGCGGTATTCCATCCCACGCCGCCTTCTGACGGCCGGGGCTTTGCGGCATCGCGGCTTGCCCCCGGCCATCCTAATCAAAGAGGATAATTTGCGCCTCCGGTCATCGTGCCGGCATCGGCTTGCGCGGCAATTTCTCGTCCCTCTGTGCCGTATTATACAAGAAACACGCGATGATCGTGCTGGCCTGCTTCATGTCCTCGGCCTGGATTCGCTCGTACACGTCCATGTTCGAGTGGTGCGTCCTCGTCTCGTATTCGATCGGGTCCTGGATGAACTGGAAGGCGGGGATTCCGATGGCGTCGAAGCTCTGGTGATCGGTCCCCGAGGTGGGCGAGATCGAGAGCGTGGTGGCGCCGAGTTCGCGGAACGGGTCGAGCCATTTGCGGAAGATCGGCCGCACCGCCTCGTTGCCTTCCATGTACACGCCTCGGATCTTGCCCGAGCCGTTGTCCAGGTTGTAATAGGCGGAGATCTTCTCGAAATCGGGCGTGGTCTTGAATTTCGGCTGCGGGGGAGTGCCTCCGAACAGGGTCAAATAGGTCGCTTCGGCGAAGGCGGCCGGGCCGTCGTCGTAGCCCCCGAAATGCTCCTTCACGTAGGCCCTGGAGCCGTAAAGCCCCTGCTCCTCGCCGCTCCACAGGCCGATGCGGATCGTCCGTCGCGGCTGCACCTTCAGGGCCTGGAGGATGCGGAGGGCTTCCATCCCGCAGGCCACGCCCGCGGCGTTGTCGGTGGCGCCGGTCCCGCTGTGCCACGAGTCCATGTGGCCGCCCACCATCACGATCTCGTCCTTCAGGTCGGTGCCGGGGATCTCGGCGATGGTGTTGTAGCCCATGAGGTCGTCGTCGTGGAACTCGACGGCCAGGTCGATGGCCATCTTCGGCTGTTCGCCCAGGCGGATCATCCTCAACAGGCGGTTGTAATGCTCGCTGGCGACGACCATTTGCGGGACCGACGGCCCGGCGTCCTTGGCGTAGGGGGTGAGGCGCTGCACAGTGGCGGGGGTCGAGGGCAGGCGGGGCACGGCGGCCTGGTAGACGAAGATCGTCCCGCCGTCGCCCAGGCCGCTCGGCTCGGCGAGCATGGCCACGCCCTCGTCGAGGAGGAATTGCGAGCGTTTGCGGAGGAAATCGATGGTGGGATCGGGCGTGTTGCTCCTCGGGCGCTGCATCCCGAACCCTCCGCGACGTCCCCCCTGTCGGGCTTGCGGCTCGGGGGCGTCGGCCAGCTCAAGCAGCTCGGTATCGCTGAGCCTCTGGCCCTGCGGCGAGAAGTGCGCGGGCAAGGTCTTCGCCTCGGGCATCATCAGCAGGATGGCGTTCTTGAGCCTGCCCTTGTATTTCTGCAACTCGGCCTCGTCCTTCGCCTCGAAAACCATCACCTCGCCCACCACCGGCCCGCTCAGGCCGCGAGACCACGCCTTGGGATAGGCGATGATGGGGATGGCCTGGGGCTCGACCACGCAGGCGCTGAACCTCTTGAGCGACCACCCCTTGCCGAATGGGCCCCACGCTTCCAGGTGGGCATCCTTGCAGCCCCATTCATACAGCTTGTCGCGAGTCCAGGTGTTGGCCCGCTTCATGTTGGGCGACGCGGTGAGCCGAGGGCCGATCACGTTGGTCAGGTAATCCAGCGTCTTCATGACCTCGGAATGCTTCGAGCCTTCTTCCTTGATCTTCTCGACCATGGCCGACTCGGAGACCGGCGCGGTGGCGGCCTTCGTGGCCACGCTCTTGGCGGATTCCTGCGAGGGATTGGCGGGCGGAGGGGTCTGCGCCAGCAGGGTCAAGCCGGGGGCGAGGGCCGCTCCGGCGAGGAGGGCGAGCAGCTTGCGATTCCGGGGCATTGGGTTCACGTCTCCGGCGGAATTGAGTGGATTCGGAGAGGATGGATAACAGCATACGGGTTGGTGGGGCGACGGCAACGGGTTGATGGTCCTTGTAGGGCGTGTGGAACACGCCATCTTCGCTCAATAAAACGGCGTGTTCCACACGCCCTACGGGGAGATCCATTCCGCGATGGAGTAGGGGGATGGCGAATGGTGTTCGACCTGGAGATTTCCGCCCGCGTCGTCCAGCGCGTACGCCTTTTTCGGCCACGAGTGATCGAAATCCTTCGCCGGTGCGATCATGTACAACGGGGCCGGCGACGTGAGCGCCGCGGCGGCCTTCAACCCGCCGAACTGGAGCACTCCGGGCAGGGACAGCGCGTCCTCGATCGGCTTCGAACCGTCGCCGTAGTCAAACCCCTCCAGCTCGACGACCGTTTTGGAGACCCCAACCAGCGCCGGACGCGCCAGCAACGTCAAGGCGGCGGCCGGACCCCTTCCGATCAGGCTGACTTCGCGGATTCCTTCGATCGACCTTGCCCAGGCAACCACCGTGGCCAGGTCCTGCATGCGATCGGCCGCGAGCGAGGGATTGTACGTCGAAAAATGCGCCGTGTCGGGCCTTCTTCGCGGCGGGATGGGCCGGGTCGAACGACTCGCCGACAAACAACGGGTCGAAGCCGATCACGGTCACGCCGCGAGCGAGCAGGCTTTCCACGACGGGCGAAATCAGCCCCGACTTGCCTCCGAGGTCGAAAAGCACGACAACCCGGCCGTTTTCCTTGCTCGGCGTGAGCCGGACGACCGGGATGGCGTCGCCCGTATCCGTCCGCTTCAGGATCGAATGGACGATCGTGGTCCCGCCCTTCACCGTCCGCCGCACCTCGGTTGCCTTCAAGTTGCTGGCGATCGGGTTGGTCAGCCCCACGCGGATTTTCAAGGCGGTCAACAAGCCGTTTTTCGATGCGTCCCATGCGGTGGAATCCTCGCCTGGCGCCAGTTTTTCCAACTGCCGCACGCGGACGCCGATCAACTCGTCCTCCAGTTGCGCGGCCGTCTTCAATCCCGACGGGGCTGGATGCTTCTCGTCGTAAACGAGCAGGTCTTCACCCTTCTCGGGCGTTTGCGTCCCTTCCTTCGTGGACGCGGCATCTTGAATCCCCAGCAACTTCTCCCCCATGAAGGCGTAGACCGCCTCGCGACTCGTCTTGTTGTAATTGTGCGGGAAATCAAACTGGCGGGCCTCGACCAGCGAGGGAACCCCGAGGCGCTCGTACACGCCTCGGATCATCGGATGCACTTTTGTTATGGTGTTCGAGGTCCAGTCTCCCGAAGCTCCGACCATCATCATCGGCCGAGGCGCGGCCATGGCGGCGATTTCCACGTTGTCGGTGCCGATTCGCAGGCCCGAGCAGTTCTCGCATGCGCATCCGCCCTGGAAGCGTTCCGAGACCATCACGACCGGCGCCGAAACCGCGATCCTCGGGTCCAAAGCGGTCAGCAGGAAGGTTTGCGTGCCGCCTCCCGATTCTCCGGTGATGCCGATCCGCGCCGGGTCGACATCGGGAAGCGTGGTGATCCAGTCGAGCGTGCGCAGGCTGTTCCAGGTTTGCAGGGTCGGCAGGCTGTAGCCCCACAAATCGAGCTTTTTATCGAGGAATGCATGGCCGAACGGCTTGCTGTCGTTGTAGCCGACCATCTCGTACATGAAGACCACGCAGCCGAGCCTGGCGAAGCGGATGCAGCGCTCCTGCACGTTCTCGTTCACGCGGCCGTCGTCCCAGTGGCCGTGAGGGCACAACATCGCCGGGACTTTGGCCGTGTTTCCCTTCGGGCGATACAAATTGCCCGCCAAGATGTAGCCGGGGAGGGTTTCGAGCGTGACCTTTTCGATCGTGTAGCCGTCGCGATCGACCTTGCCGTAAACCTGCGGATTGAGCGGGGTCTTGGACGGCATGGGCCAGAGGCCGAGCGTGACGAGCAGGCGTCTCCTCATCGCTTGCCTGCGGCTTTGCCAGGCTTCGGCCGATTCGGGAGGCTGGAACCTGGCGCCTTCGTGGTTCGTGCGGACGTGGGCGCGGCGGGGATCGTCGACCGGGGCGGCCGATTCGAGGTTGCCGCGGACCACGTCCAACGTGTCGGTGAAATCGCCGAACATCTCGGCGAAATCGGCGGCGCCCGTGTAGTTAGAAATCACGAGCAAGGCGGGGACTTGCGACGATTGCGGGGCCTTCCTCGCGAGCTTTCCCGTCGAATAATTCCCCTGGATCGAGCCGCTTTCGAAGGACGCCCCCTCCACGCGGATTGTCATCGGCTTTTCGCGGGAAATTGGCACCCGGCCGACGAGCTGCCAGCCCGGCATTGGGCTGGAGACCGAGCCGATTTGCGGTCGTTCCATCAACGTGAGCGCATTCCCGGTTGCCGAGACCACCCAGATGCGGTCCTTCGGCCCCCAGGTCCAGAGGCTGTAATCGCCCGACCTGGACAGGGTTATCCCTTGCGCAGCTTGGGGAAATCGCTCGCCGGAAAGACGGGTATTTCGGGGAATGTGGGGGCAAGTAGGGCGAGGACGACGCCCATTGTGGCTGGGAGCATCATGGGGAGGGTCGCTTGTTTGATCGATTTGTGAAGCCTGATCCCTTGTGGCCCGTCTGCGAGGATGGTAAGACTGATCGACCGGAATAGCGAGCGGAAACCGCGCGGATTCCACGCCTCGACCCCGCCCCGAAGCAATTCGCCACGTCGCGCCGATCGGCACCCTTGGAACGCCCTGGAGCCTTCGAAAATGAACGTCTTTCGCAGCCCCTGGAGGGGTAGGCCGCTGATGTTGGTCGCGGTCGCCGCATTGACCGCGGCATCCCCCGCGCTCTTCTCGGCCGACAACGAGCTAAGGCCCGATTACAAGCCGGCGGCGTACGCGATCACGGGGGCCAAGATCGTGACGGGCACCGGGGCCACGCTGGATGCGGGCACGGTGATCGTCCGCAACGGGGTGATCGAGGCGGTGGGCAAGGTCGAGGACGTTCCGGTTCCGGCCGACGCCGAGCCGATCGACGGCAAGGGGCTGGTCGTCTATCCGGGATTCATCGACCTTTATACGACGCTGGGCACGCCCGCGGGCGTGACGCGATCGCAGACCGGCCCGGGACGGACCGTCCCGTACGCCGATTTCGCCCTGCCCCGCACGCCTCCCGATAATCGCACGGGATTGACGCCCGAGTTCGAGGTTGCCAGGACGCTCGACCTGCCCGAGGCCACGGCCGACGAGCGCCGCAAGCTCGGATTCACCGACATCCTCGCCGCGCCCGGAGGCCCGATCGCCGCCGGACAGAGCGCCCTCGTGAGCCTGAGCGGATTGCCCCGCCGCGAGACCCTGATCAAGACGCCCATCGCCCTGCACATGCTGTTGGGACGAGCGGGCGGCGCGGGTTTCGACGAAGGGCACGACGACGACCATCTGACGGCCTATCAGGACCCGGCGCCGGCCGCGCCCGCTCCGGCCGTCGCTCCGGCCGCACCCGCCCCCGCGCCAACGCCCGGCACGCCCCCGGGCGATCCGGTCACGACGCGTCGCGGCCAGGGGGGCGGCGCCCGGCCGTCCTATCCGTCGTCGCTCATGGGCATCATCGCCCACCTGCGGCAGGCCATGCTTGACGCCGATTATGACCACCAGTCGCAGGAATATTACGAGAAGCACGGCGGGACCCGCCCCGCGTCCGACCCCGCCCTGCATGCCCTCTATTCGGCCCGGATCAAGGCCCTGCCGACCTGGTGGGAGGCCAATACGCGGGATGAAATCCATCGCGTGCTCGACCTGGCGACCGAATTCGGCACGACGGCCACGATCGTCGGCGGGCGCGACTCGGCCAAGGTGCTCGACCGCCTCAAGGCCATGAGCGTGCCGGTCGTCCTCCGCGTCGATTTCGCCGCCGAGGAGCCCAAAGTGCCGGCCGAGGCCGAATATCGCAAAAAGGACGCCGAGGGCCGCGATGTCCCGCTCAAGGTCCTGGAAGAACGAGCCCGACGCTGGAAGGAGCGGGTCAAGACGGCCGCCGACCTGCAAAAAGGCGGGGTGAAGTTCGCCCTCGTGAGCGACGGCCTGACCCGCGCCGACACGTTCCACGCCCAGGTCCGCAAGCTCATCGCCGCCGGATTGCCCGCCGACGCCGCCATCGAGGCGCTGACCAAGACGCCCGCCGAGATCGCGGGTGTGAGCAATCGGCTGGGCACGATCGAGGCCGGCAAGCTCGGCCATCTCGTCGTGATGACGGCCCCCTACAGCGAGGAACTGGCCAAGCCCCGCTATGTTTTGGCGGACGGCCTCAAGTTCGACCTGGAAAAGGGGACTTCGGGCGCCGCGGCCACCAAGGGGGGTGGCGCGGGTCGCGGAGGGGCTCGCGGCAAGGGCGGATTCGCGAAGACCGCCCCCGCCAAGGAGAAGGACGACGAGGAAGAGAAGCCCAAGGCCGAGCCGGAAAAGGTTGCCACGCCAACTCCGGCGCCCGCGGTTGCGACCGCCCCGACCCAGCCGAAGCCCGATCAGGCGCCGCCGAAGGCCCCGAGCGACCCCACGGCCAAGCCCAAGGGCGTTGAGGACCAGCCCTCCACGCCGTTTGCCGACGTCGCCACCGAGTTCGACCCCGACCGCCTGCCGAAGCTGAAGACCGGCGGCAACGTCCTCATCAAGGACGCCACGATTTTGACCGTGACCAAGAACGGGACGATCCAGCCGCGGGTCGATCCTCGTCCGCGACGGCAAGATTGCCGAGATCGGCACCGACATCGCCGCGCCTCCGGGTTTCGCGGTAATTGAAGCGGCCGGGCTCGTGGCCATGCCCGGCATCATCGACACGCATTCGCACATCGCCATTCAAGGCGGCGTGAACGAGGGCACGCTCTCGATCGTCCCCGAGGTGCGAGTGGCCGACGTGGTGGACGGCGACGACGCCCATATTTACGAGGCTTTGGCCGGCGGGACCACGTCCGCCCGGCTCCTGCACGGATCGGCCAACACGATCGGCGGGCAGGACGTGGTGGTCAAGCTCCGCTTCGGCCAGGCCGCGAGGGATCTCATCATCCGCGACCCGAAGCGTCCGCAAGGCGTGAAGTTCGCGCTCGGCGAGAACGTGACGCGAAGCACCGGCCGCTTCCCCAACACCCGCATGGGCGTCGAGGCCACGATCGAGCGCGCTTTCCTCGAAGGCCGCGCCTACGCCGAAGCCAGGGCCAAGCACGAAGCCGCCGTGGCGAAGGGCGAGGTCGTCCCGCCCTTCCGTCGCGACCTGCGATTGGAAGCTTTGGCGAGGATTCGTGGAAGGCTCGATCAAGATCCACAGCCATTGCTATCGCAACGACGAGATCCTCATGCTCCTGAGGATCTGCGAGAAGTACGGGGTCCGCGTGCAGTCGCTCCAGCACGTCCTGGAAGGCTACAAGGTCGCGGCCGAGATCGCCGCGCACGGGGCCAGCGCCTCCACCTTCTCCGACTGGTGGGCCTACAAGATCGAGGCCTACGACGCCATCCCCTTCAACGCCGCCCTGCTGACCGAGGCCGGCGCCCGCGTGTGCATCAAGAGCGACTCCGAGGAGCTGATCCGCCACCTCTACCTCGAAGCCGCCAAGATGGTCAAGTACGGCGCCGTGAGCGAGGCCCAGGCGCTCGAATTCATCACCCTGAACCCCGCCCGGGAGCTGGGCCTTGAGCATCGGCTCGGGTCGATCGAGGTGGGCAAGGACGCGGACATCGCCCTGTTCAACGCCCACCCGTTCAACACCTACGCCCGCTGCCAGATCAGCCTGATCGACGGCGAGGTCTACTTCCTCCGCAAGGAAGCCGACGGCAAATATGCCCCCCGTCAGGGCGAGAACGGCATGCCCGGCCCCGACCTGGCCACTCGCAAGATGCCCCTGGAAGTGCCGGCCAACGCCGAAGGGGCTGTACGCCCTCACCGGGGCCACCCTGCACCCGGTCAGCGGGCCGGACGTGAAGAACGGCACGATCGTGGTGAGCGAAGGCAAGATCTCGGCCATCGGCGGGTCGGAAGTCAGCATCCCGGCCGACGCCCAGACGATCGACCTGAAGGGCCTGGACGTCTACCCCGGCATGGTCGACGCCGGCAGCATCGTCGGCCTCTTCGAGGTCGGCAGCCTGCGAGAGACGCAGGACTCCTCCGATTCGGCCCAGTATCAACCCGAATTGCACACGAGCGTGGCCCTGCACCCCGATAGCGAGCTGATCCCGGTCACGCGGGCCAACGGCATCCTCTCGGCCTACATCCAGCCGGGCGGAGGCACGATCTCCGGCCAGGGTTGCATTGCCGACATGACCGGATGGGTCCCCTCCGAGATGGTCGTTGCCGACGGCGTGGCCCTGAACGTGGTCATCCCGCCCTACATCACGCCCAATCCCGAAGGCGGCGGACGTCGTTTCGGCGGTGCCGGCGGCGCCGGCGGCGGTGAGGAGGCGAACAGCCGTCGCAAGGAGCGGCTGGACGCCATCCGCGACCAGTTCCGCATGGCGAAGGACTACGACCGCATCGTCGCCGCGGCGAAGGAAGGCAAGGCCGCCATGCCCACGCCCGACCCGAGGATGGCCGCGCTCGCCCCGTTCGCCAAGGGGGAAAAGCTCGTCCTGCTGCGGGCCGATCGCCGCATGGAGATCCTCGACGCCATCAAGCTCATCGCCGACCTGAAGCTGAAGGCCGCCATCACGGGCGGTTCCGAGGCGTGGAAGGCGGCGGCCGAATTGAAGGCGGCCAAGGTGCCGGTGATCGTGTCCGGCACGCTGCGAAATCCCTCCGAACGCAGCGAGCCGTACGACGCCCCCTACGCCAACCCGGCCAAACTTCACGAAGCGGGCGTGACGTTCGCGATCCGCTCGGTCGGCCAGGGTCCGGACCAGGCCACCGCGGCCCGAAACCTGCCGTATGAGGCGGGCACGGCGGTCGCCTACGGATTGCCCGAGGCCGAGGCGCTCAAGGCCGTGACGCTGGTCCCGGCAACCATCCTGGGAGTCGGGGACAAGCTCGGGTCGCTGGAAGTGGGCAAGAAGGCGAACCTGGTGATCACGGCCGGGCCGCTCCTGCAGGCCACCACCGACGTGAAGGCCCTGTTCATCGCGGGCAAGCCCGTCATGCCCGAGAGCAGGCACACCAAGCTCTACGCCAAGTACCGCCAACGCCTCGCCGAGGTGAAGGCCGGCACGGCGCCGCTGGGGCTGGAACGCCGCCAGCAAGCCGTGACCTCGCCCGCAGGTTCGCCGGCCGGTGCCACGGCCCCGGCGGGACCGGCGGAACGTCGGTAGGGTACATGCAATGTACCGTCATGTAGGGTGCATGAAATGCACCATCTTCCATCCGATCATAGGAAGATGGTGCATTTCATGCACCCTACGAATACAAGACCCCGTGCTCGTCCAGGCCCTTTTTGAGCGCTCGTGCCGCGTCGCCAAACCGTGCCGGCCCGGTAAATCCGTGGCTCTTTTCGGCGACCAGGAGATGCGGCTCCAGCGTGGCGAAGCCGTCATATCCGCGGCTCACGGCATCGGCAATCGTCTCGGCGATCTTCCCCGCCCCTTCGCCGGCCGGGACCATCTGCCTCGTCTTCGGGTCGAAATCCTTCACGTGGAAATGCACCACGCGATCGCGGAGTAAGCTCCAGGCTTCGTCCACCGACTGGTTCGAATCGAGGTAATTGGCCGGGTCGAAGGCGTGGCCAAGGCTTGGGCTGTCCACCGTCTCCAGGATGTCGAGCACCCGCTTCGGCGTGTCTCCGTAAATCGCCCGCTCGTTCTCCAGGACGAGGCGAATCCCCCGCTTCGAGGCAAGCTCGGCCTTCGCGGCCATGCGTTGCATGACCTCGTCGCGATAGATGGCCGGGTCTTCGCCGCTCGGCAGATAATAGCTGAAAATCCGGATGAAGACGCCGCCGTAGAACTCGGCCAGGTCCATCGCCCTCCCGAATTTTTCGAGGTGAGGCTCGAACGGGTCGGTGATCGCGATCTTGCCGATGGGCGAGCCGATCGCGCTCAGGGAGAATCCTCGATCGTTCAATAAACTTCGGAACTCGTGGTGCTGGGCCTCGGTCAAGTCCATCACGTTGGTGCCGAAGATCGAGCGGAACTCGATGTGGCGAATCCCGTTCTCGGCCAGGCAGTCGATTTGTTCGGTCGGGTCGGCCGAGATCTCGTCGGCGAAGGCGCTGATCCGGATCATGACGGAGGGTCCCGCGGGTCGATTCTTCAGCGACGAAACCAGGCCCGTCATCCTATCATCGGCGGGAAAAACCGCCAGCGCCCCGTGGCGGAGGGCCTCGGCGTCGGCTACGATGCGACCAGGGACGGGCCTCGAAAAAAGGCCCCGTCGCCGGACATCCCCCCGAATCCCGATCGGTGCCGATCCATGCCGCTGATCAACCTGTATCTCCTGCCGTTCCTGTTCTACTGGACCATCCTGTTCGCGGTCTGCTTCGTCGCGGTCGAGTACGGGCAGAGCTATTTCTACGACGAGGCCACGCCCTCGGCGGCCATCAAGGTGGCGATCGGCTCGACGCTCCTGGCCATGCTCCTCACCTACACCAGGCCTCATTACGACACCATGTTCACGTCCGAGATCCTCTGGACGGTGATCCTGGCAATCGCCGCGTTCGTGATCTTCACGTTCATCTTCCGCTTCCACCCCTGGCACGGCGCGGCGCTGGGGATCGGCTCGGTCCTGCTGTTCGCGGGGATGGCCACGATGGCCCTGGACAGCTTCCAGAACCGCAACCGTCCCGAGTCCGAGCGGACCAAGTATTCCAGCAAGCCGATTCGTCGGGCGACGGGAGTGCCCGTCACGCCGCCGGCGACGAAGTGAGGGATCTCGTGTAGGGTGGGTCGCACGCCAGCGAGCTCCACCCTACGGGATCACGCCCGCGACTCTACGCCTTCTTGGCGATATTCACATAGGCGTGGACGTGCGGCGCTCCGCGGAAATGCCAGACGAAGTTCGGGCCTTCCAGCCTCCAGATGTCCCACTCCTGGTCCTTGCCGATGTCGTCGGCCTTGTAGAACGCCATGTGCAGCGAGTCCAAGCCGCCGCCGGCCTTGAGGATCTCGACCGCCTCGTTCACGTCCTTCTCGCGATACGGCGCGAGGATGACCTTGATGACCGATTCCACCAACCCTTTCTGATCGCGTCGAGAGCTCGCCCACGCCGATCCCCGGGAACTTGCCCGCTTTGCCCTGGAGCCCGACCTTGTCTTCCTTCGGGGCCTTCTCGACCAGGGCGAGGTTGCGCTGCTTGCCGTCGAGCGCCTTGAAGACCTCGTTGGCCTTCTGCGTCTGGTAGTAGAACACGTTGCCGGGCAGGCCCTTCTCGTTCTCGCCCTCGCCGTGGCCGTAGATGATCGGCCCGCCGAACGCCGTGCCGTCCACCGAGTCGCCGTCGGCGCGGATGGTCACGTGCCGGCCGGTCATCTCCCACTCGAACTTGCCGGTGCCGGGCTCGCCGAAGACGGCCACGTGATAGTTACTCGATCCCGTCGTCGTCGTCTTCCATCTGCTTGAGGAACCTCTCGTACCCCTCGGGGCTGGTCACGCCCTTGAAGATCTCGGTGACGAGCGCCTGCTGGTCCTTCGTGAAGTCCTTGCCGATCTCCAGCGGGGTGATCGCCCAGTTGGCGTTGATCTTGGTGCGGAGGGGGTGGTCGAAGGGGAAGCAGATCACCTTCTTCTGCGCCGGCGGTGAGCGTGTCATAGAACCGCTTGACGGCCGTCTCGGCATCCCCCACGCGGGCCGCAGGCCGCGCCGTGGCAACCCTCGGCAACAACCCGCCGACCAGCGCCGCCCCGCCCAGGGCGCGGACGAAATCGCGGCGTGACACGGACCCCTCGACGCAGTCCGGGCAATCGTTCGGCGAAAATTCGGCCATGGGAAGGTTCCTCGCTCGGGGTGGGGCGAAACGCAAGGCGGAGAGTACCTCAATCGCCGAATGTATCGCGGAGCAACGCCCCGCGTAAAGGGTCTCCCACCCGAGGGCAAGAAACGGTGTCAGGCACCGTTTTTCTTGCGGGACGCAAGCCTGCATGCATGGTCGGATTCGTAACAACAAATCCCTAGTACGAAATTCGAGCGGCCCCCGGCGGGCGTGTTGAAAATAATCAACACCTTGCGCCTTTGTCCGCCTATTCACGAACTAATCTTAGGTAAGGGCCAGTCTTCCACCTCGACGTCTCGACGTGATAGGTAGTAGGGGCTTGATGCGTTCGAGCCCGGCCGGTACCTGGGGCCGCCTTCGTCGTCCGACCCGTTCGGCGTGGAGACCGGCCCCGATCTTCCCTTCCGCATTGCGTCCGCCCCCTCGGATTGCTCGTTGATTTTCGTTCGCTCGTGACTTCATCTCGCTTCGCACAACAGGAGCCGAAATATATGTCCCGGAACGGACAGAGCCGCCCGTCCGGCGCCTTCGACGTCGCGTCCCCGTGGCCGCCAGCCTCTTCGTCGAGTCCTTGGAAACGCGCCAGATGTTGTCGACGACCGCAACCAGCGTGCCGGTCGCCGCCGTCTCCACGATCACTCCCGCGTGGGGCTGGTGGGGGAATCCAGGGCCGGGGAATCCCGGCGGCCCCGGCGGGGGCAGCACCAGCGGCGGGGGCACGACCGGCGGGACGTCGGGCGGGACCACCACGACCATCACCAATCCCACCCCGCCCTCGGGCGCGTACACCCCGGCCGAGCTGGAGAAGGCCTATGGATTCAGCGCGTTGACCGACACCGGCACGGGCGAGACGATCGCCATCGTGGACGCCTACAACGACCCGAACATCCAGTCCGACCTCGCGACCTTCGACGCCTATTACAAGCTGCCCACGGCCAGCCTGACCGTCGAGAATCAGTCGGGCTCGACCACCAGCCTGGCGGCGAATAACGCGAGCTGGGACCTGGAAATCGCCCTCGACGTGGAGATGGCCCACGCCGCGGCGCCGGGGCGAAGATCGTCCTCGTCGAGGCCAACTCGACCAGCACGGCCGACCTGATGGCGGCCGTGAAGACCGCGGCCAGCACGGCCAACGTGGTCTCGATGAGCTGGGGCGGCGGCGAGTTCTCGACCGAGGCCCAGTACGACACCGCCTCCTACTTCGGCAAGGCGGGCGTGACCTTCGTGGCCGCGTCCGGGGACAGCGGCGGGTCCAGCGGGGCCGAGTGGCCCTCGGCCTCGCCCGACGTGGTGGGCGTGGGCGGCACGTCGCTCTCGCTGACCAGCTCGGGCTCATACAGCAGCGAATCGGCCTGGAGCGCCTCGGGCAACTACTACACCGGCTACAGCGGCAGCGGAGGCGGCGTGAGCCAGGTCGAATCGACCCCGAGCTATCAAGCCTCCGTGCTCGGGACGACCTACGCCAAGCGGGCCACGCCCGACGTCGCGTCCGACGCCAACCCGAACACCGGCGTGGCCGTCTACGACTCGGTCTCCACCTCGGGACAGAGCGGCTGGTTCCAGGTCGGCGGCACCAGCGCCGTGCCCCGGTCTGGGCGGGATTGGTGGCCGCGGCCGACCAGGCCCGCGCCGCCAACGGGCTCGGCTCGCTCAGCTCGACCCAGACCCTGAACCTGCTCTACAGCACCACGGGCTCGGCGACCACCTACGCCGCCGACTTCCACGACGTGACCACGGGCGCCAACTTCGCCGGATCGGCCAAGGCCGGATACGACCTGGTCACCGGCCTCGGCACGCCCGTCGCCAACAAGCTGATCGCCGCCGCGGCCACCTTCGGCTCGACCACCTCGGGCGGGACCACGTCCTCCTCGGTCACCAATTCCACCACGGTGACCACGCCCACGGCCCCGAAGACCACGGTCACGGCACACGATCAGGTGGCCGCCACCACGACCACCACAACGGCCGCGGCCGTCACCACCACGCAAGCCGGTGTGGCGCTCGCCCCGGGCTCCTCCGCCGGCTCGCCCGCAACCTTCACCACGACGAACGTGACGGCCACCACCACGGCCGCCCTCAGCGTGACCTCGCCGGCCGCCCTGCCCAATCAGCCGGCAACTTCGACGTTCGTCGCCCAGTCGTTCGCCGCGATCGACTCGGTGCGCCATGCCCAGCACCTTCGAGGCCGTCCCGCAGGTCACGGCGTCGCCGGCCATCGAGACCGGCGTGAGCACTCCGGGTTCGGAAACCACCAGCTCGGTCTCGGCCGCCACCTGGGACCTCGCCTGCTCATCGCTCGTGGCCGAATCGCACGCGAGCTTCGGCGGGGGCGTGATCTCGATGACCGCGCCGGCCGTCGACCTGCTCGAAGAGGTCTCGATCCCCGTGCAGATCCCGGCCATCGTGATCGGGGCGGCGGCCGCGGTATGGGCCGTGAAGGCCTACCGCTCGCAGCAAGGCGACGAGAAGCGAGTCCGCCCGCTCTACGCCTGGGAACGGCCCGTCTTCTTCTGATCGCAAATCCTCCCAAAATCCCCGATAAATCCCGACCCGTCGCCACGATGATCCAGGAATGAGGTCATCCGGCGGCGGGTTTTCCCTTTCTCGCGAGGCAGGTCTGGTGTACCGGATGCTCAGGTACGGGACCCAGTACGATTCGCAGTCGCTGGAGCGGTACGAGGCGGAGATGCGCGAGAAGCAGGAGCGGTCGCTGCGGCGTCGGGCACAGTCGCTGGGGTTCGACCTGGTGGCGAGGCCGCCGTCGCCGTCGTGAGGTGCGAGGGCGCGAGGCGGGGCGCCCGGAAGAGGTCCCGCCGATCCGAGGCGGAGGGATCCCCGGGGCCGCCGGGGTGAGGGGGGAGTCCGGGCGGAAACACCATCAATGGAACATAAAAGCAAACCCAAACATCTGGACACGATCATAGTTCACGGGGAGGCGTTCGCCGGCAGTTGGACCTCGGGTGCCGGCCTGGACGACCGACGACAGGACGACGAGATCGATCGCTGACGTCTCCGGCCGTTGTCGGCATGGCCTCAGAGTCGTGAGCTGATCCAGGAACCCTGGTGGATCGTCCCGGGGCCGGAAGACAGGCGCCGCGGCCCGATCCTCGGCCGAGGGGTACGAATCCGATCCTCCTACGCCGATGGGAAGTGCTCGGCCGCCGAACAAGCCGAGGCCAGTCGACAGAGGCGAGAAGCGCGCCGCGTGGTACCGGCCGCATCGGCAAGCGCGTATGAGGAATCCGCACCGCGAAACTGGCGGACGCAATGACCGCGACGTCATAGCACGACTACAGCGCGATAATGGCGGTAGCCATGCGAGGGGACATGATGCCGCCTAACCTCTGATTAGACGTCCTAAATGAAGTGGAATCCCACGACGATCGCGCCGTATAATCCCGCTCCCGGCGCGATCATCCCCGATATCTTACGGGTTTGCAAGGGTGGCCCCGCGCGGTTTACGTCACTTCGGGCGTCGAAAATTATGTCACAACTCCTGGACCAGATGCGCCGGCGCATCCGCACCCGGGTCTCAAAAAATGCTATGTCCCTCTTTTCCTTTTCCTCCCCCGAACCCCCAGGCCCCCGGAGGTGGTCAAGATACCTTATCTTAAAGCGCTATGTCCCCCTTTGATTTCTGTCCCCCTTTGATGTCGCTCGTCGCCGTCGTGAGGTGCGAGGGCGCGAGGCGGGGCGCCCGGAAGAGGTCCCGCCGATCCGAGGCGGAGGGTACCCCGGGGCTCGCCGGGGTGAGGGGGGAGTCCGGGCGGAAACACCATCAATGGAACATAACAGCAAACCCAAACATCTGGACACGATCATAGTTCACGGGGAGGCGGCTGCTCCCGGTACAGGTTCGCCGAATACCAGTGGGCTACCGCCAATCCCTCCATCGCGATGTCCTCGGCGGACAGCTCGCCGCATGAGGTCGCCTGCGCTCGAGCATGAGTCAAGAGTGTTGCACACTTCGTAGATGCCAGGTCGACACCCGGGCTCGTCGCGATGAGGCGGAGGGATTGCACGGACGCTTCCCGACGCCGACTTCAGGCGGCCTCGCCGGATCACTCGGCATTGGTAAATCCGAGCGTCGTCGGCCAGCTCCAGCAGGCGATGCGGCTCATCCACCGTGGGCAGTTCCACGCTCAGAAGCCGCCTAACCTGTACTATACGGACTAAAAAGCGTGTTATAACACGCCCTCGGCACGTCGATAGGTCGCGTAGTCGCGGACGGCGACATCGCGAGCCTATCGCCGCGATGGCGCGGTGTAAATAGGCGGACGGCGTGGACGCGCGGATCTTGCCCGCCTCCTGACGACCAAGCCCGGCGGACCTGTCGCGGCCCGATGATTTCGAGGGCTTCGTGGGACGGGTCCGGGCCCGGCAATCCCGTTCGATGAGCTGGGGCACGACCCGGCCTATGCCACTCCGAATCGCGGGAGAATTCCGCCCCTGCCCCTCGATCATACCCGGCAGAGGAGGACTCACGTCATTTCTAACCCCCGCCGAGGGCGGGGGACGGCACCCGCTCGCCCCGCCTGACCGGGGCCCGGCGCGGGTCCGAGAACCCGAGCGCCTGCCCACCGAAACCCCTTCGAACCATGACCACCCCCGAGAAGGTCGCCTCCAATCGCAAGAATGCCGCGAAGAGCACCGGGCCCAAATCCCCCGAGGGCAAGGCCCGCTCCGCCCGCAACGCCGTCACCCATGGCCTGGCCTCCGACCCCGCTCGCAACCCGGGCGACCCCCCCGAGGCGTTCCAGGACGCGCTCAAGCAATGGTTCGCCGACCTGAACCCGCGCGGGATCGCGCAACGCACCCTGGCCGAGCGCGCCTGCCGCGCCGCGTGGAACCTGCGGCGGTGCGACCGCTTCGAGGATGCCTCCGCCGCCCTGCGCGACCGCGACGCCGCCGAGAGGTACGACCAGGCCGAGGCCGACCGCGTCGGGGCGATCGGGCGGCGGCTGGTCGGGATCGCGACCGACGAGGCGGGCAACATCATCGAGGAGGGGGACCCGGCGGCGCTGGTGGGCGAGCTCCGCACGACCGCCGCGGGCGTCGAGTGGCTGCTGTCGCAGTGGGCCGAATTGGGCCGGACGCTCCAGGATTCGAGGGACTGGGACACCGACCGCCAGTTCACGGCCATCCGCCTGCTGGGCCTGCGCCCCGAGGCCGACCGCCACCACCCGCAGGTGCGGAAGATCCTGCCGGCGCCGCCGGACCCGGGCGTGGAGGTGCCGCAATTCGGGCTCGGCGACCCGCTGCTGAGCGGGATGCTGCGGTCGAGCGAGGGCTCGGGCGTCGACGTCAACACGATCTGGGCGGCCTACCTCGCCGCCGTGGACCGCCGCAAGCGGGGGCTCCCGGTCTCGGCGGCGGAAGCGGCGAGGATCAAGGCGCTCAAGGCGCTGGTGCGAGCGGAGCGGACGAAGCTGGCGAGGCTCCTCACCCGCGCGTTCCGGTCGTGCGCGGCCGAGGACCGCGCCGGCGCGGCGGATCGCGCGCGAATTCGGCGACGGCCGCGCGCTGTCGCTATGCCTGCGCTACGCGACGGCGGCAAGCCGCGACCTGCACCGCACGCTCGCCGACCTGGCGA
>CAVZRT010000029.1:0-295025 GCA_963777705.1 uncultured Planctomycetota bacterium | reverse complement strand
AGGACGTAAGCATGCCACCCGGAGACATCCAGGGCACGGCCCTGCACCAATCCGGACTCATGAGCCAATCCGCGGGCACACCCTGCTACCTTGCCGCGATGCTCGTGCAGGGGACCTTGCGATCGATTCGCTTGAGCAGGCCCGTCAGGACGCGGCCCGGTCCTAGCTCGTAAAACGTGTCGTAGCCGTCGCTTAGCATGCGACGCATCGACTCTTCCCACCGGACCCCGTGCGTGACCTGGATCGGCAAGGTCTGGCGGATCTGGTCCGGTTCCTGGTGCGGATTCGTATCGACGTTGGAATAAACCGGCACCGTTGGCGAGCGGATATCGGCCGCCGCCAGGGCCTCGGCAAGCTGGGCGTCGGCGGGCTTCATCAGGGGCGTGTGGAAGGCCCCGGCGACCGCCAGCGGGATCACTCGCGAGGCCCCTAGCTCGCTGGCGATCGGCTCGATGTGCTCCAGGGCGGATTTTTCGCCCGAGACGACGATGTTGCCCGGCCCGAGCATGTTGGCCTTCCACAATCGGCCGAAGGGGGCGATCCGGGCACACAACTCGTCGATCTTGGCGTCGTCGAGCCCGAGGACGCTGGTCATCCCGCTGGGCGAGGCCATTGCCGCGGCTTGCATGACCTGTCCGCGACGTCGCACGACCTTCAGCCCGGTCTCGAAATCCATGGCGCCGGCGAAGACCAGGGCCGTGTATTCGCCCAGGCTCAGGCCGGCCGCGCCTTCGCATGCCGCGACGACTTCGGGCTGCTTCGCCTTCAACTCTTCCAGGGCCAGCAGGCTTGCCACGAAGATGGCCGGTTGGCTCACGTCGGTGGCTTCGAGCGCCTGCGAGGGACCCTCGAAGCAGATCTTCCGCAAGTCGAAGCCCAGGACCTCGTTGGCGCGATCGAAGAGGGCCTTTGCGGCGGGCAACTCGCCGTCAAGTTCGCGGCCCATGCCCACGACTTGCGCACCCTGTCCGGGGAAGAGGAAGGCGATCTTGGGCATGCGCTTCGACTCCGTTCTTTCACTCGGTTTTCGGCTGCGTGTTCAATCCCTTGACGATCTCATCGCCGATCACGTCTTCGGCCATGATTGCGGCTACTCGGATGGCGTTCTTGATGGCCCGGGCGTCGCTGGAGCCGTGGCAGATGATGCAGGCTCCCTTGATCCCCAGCAACGGGCCTCCGCCGAATTCCTTGTACTCGAACCGCGATTTCAGCCCCTTCAGGCTGCCGCCCACCTTGTCGCCCGCCTCGGGAGGCAACATGTGGAGGAACTTGCCCATCTCCTGCTTCAACTGCGCGAACAGGAACTCGACGGCGCCCTCGCCCATCTTCAGCAGCACGTTTCCGGTGAACCCTTCGCACACGACCACGCGGGCATGGCCTTCGTACAGGTCGCGGCCTTCCACATATCCCACGAACCGCGAGGCCATGGGGCTATTCAGGAATAACGTGCGGGCTTCTCGGACGAGGTCCGTCCCCTTTTCTTCCTCGCTGCCCACGTTCAGGATGCCGATGGTGGGCTCGGTCACGCCCAGGACGTGCTCGGCGTAGACGGCCCCCATCACGCCGTACTGGTAGAGGTCTTCGGGCTTTGCGGCCATGTTGGCGCCGACGTCCAAAATGGCGACCGGCCCCTTGTGCGAGGGCCATACGGCGGCGATTCCCGGCCGGCGGACGCCCGGCAGGTACATCTTGGCGTTGAGCAGGCCCGAGGCCACCATGGCTCCGGTGCTCCCGGCCGAGACCACCGCCTGCGCCTCGCCCGAGGCCATCAGGCCCCAGCATCGCGAGATCGAGTTGTCCCGCTTCTTGCGCAGGGCCTCGACCGGCTTGTCGTGCATCTCGATGACCTGGCTGGCGTGCAGGATGGGCAGGCGGTCGCGCGGGGCGTCGGGCGATCTGGATAGCTCGGCCTCGATTTTTTCCCGGTCGCCCACGAGCACGACGGTCAGCTCGGCCGAGGCCTGGACCGCCTGGATCGCCCCTTCGACGATCGGGCCGGGTGCGTGGTCGCCCCCCATGGCGTCCAGTGCGATCCTCATCGCGATATTCTCCCGAAAGCTTGGTGATGAAAGGAGGTCGGTCGCGGGCGATAAATCAACGCACAAGGACGGGTCTCCCCGTCCTTCGGCCCGCTCGACTTGGATGGACTCCAGGCCCTCGACCTGGCGAGACGCGCGCCGTATCGTAGAAGATCGCGAATGGGGCTGTCAAGTTGCCACCCCTGGACGCGGACTTCGCGCGGAACTTGCCGCGATCGAGAAGTTACGCCCAGACGCCGAACGGATTTCTTCCCGGAATCAGGAGAGTCGATCGATCATGGCCACTGCGCACCCCAAGACCCGCGAATTCCCCACGCACATCGACCTCTCGGCCAAGACGCGCGAGCCGCTCATCGAGATGCTCAACGGCCACCTGGCCGAGACCTTCGACCTCATGAGCCAGGTCAAGCAGGCGCACTGGAACGTCAAGGGCAAGGATTTCTATCAATTACACCTCCTGTTCGACGTGATCGCCGGCGAGATGGCCGAGTTCGTCGACCTGATCGCCGAGCGCTGCACGCAGCTCGGCGGGTACGCGACCGGCACCGTCCGCATGGCGGCCGAGAACTCGCCCCTGCCCGAATATCCCACCGAGATCGTCGAGGGGATGGACCACGTGACGGCGCTGGTCGAGCGCTTCGGCCCCTATTGCGGCCACATCCGCCAGGCGATCGAGGATTCGGACAAACTGGGCGACCCGACCACCTCGGACATGTACACGCAGATTTCCCGCAAGGTGGACGAGCGGCTCTGGTTCCTGGAAGCCCACATCCAGCCGCAGGAATAAGGTGATGGCGATTTCGTAGGGTGCTCTGCGAGCACCTCTTCGATTCCATGGGATGCGAATACGAAGAGGTGCTCGCAGAGCACCCTACGAGTTTGAACCCCGTCCGCAGGAACAAGGTGATGGCGATTTCGTAGGGTGCTCTGCGAGCACCTCTTCGATTCCATGGGATACGAAGAGGTGCTCGCAGAGCACCCTACGAGTTTTGAACCCCGTTTAACGCAACAACTCCCCCGGCAGCTTCAAGGCCCCCGCGAAGAAGCCGGCGGCGCCTTCGGTCACGGCGATGGACGGGTCGAGATTGACCGTGGGATTGGCGAGCGTCCCCGTCACGCGGAACTTGAGCAGGCGGCTGGACAGGAAATTCGCGAAGCCGGCCCTGCCCGCGCGTCCGCCCGGCCCGCCGAGGTTCGGGATCAGGGCCGCGAGCGCCTCGCCCGTCTGCGAGACGATTTGCGTGGTGTTGACCAGGACTTCCAGGTCAACGCGGGTGTCGAATCCCACGGTGCCCGCCCCGTGCAGTTGCACGAGCGGGCCGACCAGCGTGAAGGTCTCGATCACGACCTGATTGCCCGCGATCGCCGCGTGCAGGTCGCCGTCGTCGAACAGGCCGCCCCTGGCCGCGCCGAGGAAGCGGTCGAGTTCTCGGAAGATGGGCACGTCCACGAGCGAGGCGTCGTCCAGGTCGAGGTCGATCCGCCCGCGGTTGCGGCTGACGGTCGCGAGGTCGGTGCTGCCCAGGGAGATCTTGCCCGAGACCTTGCCGCTCCCCGGCTTCTTGGCGTCGGAGGTCATGCGGAAGAAGGTCTCCAGGTCGATCGCCGTGAGCTGGGTGTCGAGCTGGAACGAGCGCGTATTGCCGAAGCCGACCCTGGCATCGCCCGTCAAGCGTCCGCCCACCACGCGTGCGGTCCAGCGGCGGACGCTCAGGCTTCCCGGCCCTCCGGGCGTGAATTCCAGGACGAGGGGGGCCCGGAGGTCGGACACGGGGAAGCCGAACAGCTTCGCCGACGGGACCGAGATCTCGCCGTCGCCGCGGAGCCCGTCGGAAAACCGGCCGGCCATCCGGAGCGAGCCCTTTCCCTCCACATGACGGGCGAGGTTGGGGACGAACGCCAGGGCGCGACCGAGGGAAACCCGCTCGGTGTCCACGTCAAACTCGATCCGGCGGGGCTTCTGCATGGTCGCCCGGATCGTCCCCTTCAACGTCCCGCCGAAGAGGTCGCCGGTGAGCGGAGAAATCTCCGCGCCGGCGGGCGAGATCGCGAAGATCCCCTTCAAATCCCCCATGGGGACATGCGGGCCCCATTTCAGGTCGCGGAACTCGGCGATCCCCCGGCGCCCTGACGTCGAGCGTGTCGCGATGCGTCCGCAAATTCACGTCGATCGCCCCCAGGCCTTGCAGGCTGGTCGGTCCGCCATGAATGCCCAGGGGACGCCACAGGTCCTCGATGCGGAACCCGATCGCCTGGAGCGTGGCGTTGGCCTCGGGCGCGTGGGGCCCGTCGGCGGCCCCCAGGGGGATGTCCCCGGTGAACTTGATCTTGCCCCCCAGGCTCTCGGCGAACAGGTCGAAGCGGAGCGACCCGTCCAGGACCTTCACGACGGCCTGGATCTCCCTGGCGGCGAGGCCCTGGATGGTCAGGTCGGGGGAATTCAGCTTGAGCGAGGCCTCGACCACCGGCGCCTTGCCGCCCGCGAGCGGGCGGATGGTCAGCGAGGCATCGCCGTCGGCCTTGCCCGCCAGTTGCAGGGCGCCATTAGGCACGGCGGCCGAGAGCATGCCGGTGTCCACGTTGCGGACTTGCAGCGACGCGGTGATCGGCCGATCCCCCTTCACCGGGATGTTCGCTTTGGCCAGGATCTTGCCGCCGAAGGGCTGGGCCTCGACCCCCGAGACCACGATGGCGTCGCCCCGGGTGGCCCACCTGATCGGCACGTTGCCGAGCGGGATCGGCCCTCCGAGGAAATTCCGGATCTCGCCCTCCCCCTCGCTCGTGATCTCCTGAGGCGAGAGCGTCCCCCGGGCCGATGCGTGCACCGTGATCTTCCCGGCCACCGGCGCGGGCTTGGGCACCGGCGGCACGAGCGAGAGCAACGCGCCGAGGTCCCAATCGGTCGTGTTCAAGCGGGCCTGGAACGCATAAGGGGCAGCAAGGCCCGCGCTCACCGACCCGTTCAGCGGCTGCCCCTCCAGGCTTGCGGCCAGGTCGGGGATATCCAGATGGGCCTGCTTGATCGCGAACGTGGCCGCGATGGCGTTGAGCACCGACCCGCGATAGCTGATCCGCGACCCGTTCACCTTGCCCGAGACGTCCCACCCGTTCGGGTCGCCCAGCTTGCTCATGTCCACGTTGGCCGCGACTTCCAGCGAGAGCAGCCCCGAGACGGGCGTCGGCCTCGGGAAGAACGGGGCCGCAAGCTCGCCCACCGGGAGGGAGTTCCCCTCGAAGTGGCCCTCCAGGCGGCCGGGCGGGTCAATCGCCGCATGCAGGCGGCCCCGGAAGCCGCCGGAGGGCAGGGGGGCGTCGGGCGCGATCGGTTCGGCCGCGGGTGCGGGATTCTCGCGGGAGCCGGCCGGGCGATCGAACAGGCGGCCCTGGAAGTCGGAGAGGTCGAGCACGCCGTTTTCCAGGTCGAGCCTGGCACGCAAGAGGCCGAGGTCCACGCCGTCGATCACCGCCGATTTGAGCGTGGCCTGGCCGTGGAACGTATAGCTCTTGATCTCGCGCAGGGTCCCCAGCGGGATCCTGGCCGACGCCTTGATCGACAGCTTGCCCGACATCGGCACGGGGATGCGGATCCCGAGCGCCTGGGCCTTCGCGACGACCTGCACCAGGTCCACGTCGGTCAGGTCGATCTCGGCGTTGATGAACCTGGGCAAGGTCAGGCCGCCGGCCTTCGGCCTGGCGGGTTCTTGCAGGCCGATCACCGTCACGGCCAGCGCCTTCGGGGCCGAGGGCAACGAGGCGCCGGCCGCTCCCTTGACGGTGTACTGGAGGTCGCTCGCCTGCCCGCCTCGCATGCTCAGCTTGATGACCTCGGTCCCGCCGAGCAGCTTGCCCTCGACGACCGCATCCCCTTCCGAACCCGTCAAATCGGCGCCCTCGGGCTTGATCGCGATCTTTAGCTTGGCCGCGCCCGTCAATCGGCCCGTCACGCCCGCTTCATTCAACTGCCAGCTTGGCGGGGCCCTGGTCACGTCGATCTTGTCGAGCTTCAGATCCAGGTCGAACCGCGGCGGATTTCGGGTGAAATCCAGCGTGCCGTCGATGCCGAGCTTGCCGTCGAGCGCCTGACCGTGCAGGCCCTGGAGCTTCACGAGGTTGTCGGCCACGACCACGCGGCCCTCGGTGTCGGCGGCACGCAGGCCGAGGTCGGGCAGGGCGACGTCGGCCTTCTCGAAGCGGAGATTCGTGACCACATGCAGGTCCTTGCCGGGCGAGATCGCCAGCTCCACGCCCACCGGGCCGCGCGGCGACACGTTCTTCCACACGACGGCCGGGACGAACGGCAGGCGAGCGGTCTTCTCGGCGGTCACGTCCACCGGCGCGAGCGATCTGAGGACGACCTGGCCCGACTGGAAATCGCCGCCGAGCTTCCCCGAGGCCGACCACTTGCCCCAGGTCGAATCGTCCACGCCGAAATCGACCACTTGCTTGCCATCCTGCCCGAAAAGCTGGCCCGAAACGCCCGTGATCACCATCTCGGCGCCGCCGACCTGTTGCAGCGTGATGGTGGCGTCCTCGACGACGATCCGGGGTAGGGGGGACGAGGACGATTTGCCCGACCCCCCGCCCTGGAACGGCGGGACGGTCAGCGGCTTGCCATCCTTGTCGATGCGGAACGTGAGGGCGGGACGGATGAGCGTGACTCGCGACGGCGAGCGGTTGCCGAAAATCAACCGGCCGAGCGTCAAGTCGGTCTCGACGCGTTCAACCCTGGCCCACACCTCGGAAGACGCCGACTCGCCCTCGTAGAGCAAAAGGGTTTGCACCCCCGCGGACGATCGGTTGGCCCACCATCCGGCGATGCGCACCTTGCCGTTGTAGAACGAATGGACCTGGCCTTCGATCACCCAGGGGACGACCCAGGTCGACAGGATGAGGAGCAGCAGGCCGATCGTCAGGACCGCTCCGGTCACCCAGAGGCGGAGTTTCGAGGGCATTTTCCATTTCAAGGCGCGTTCCTCCTTCCATCGGCGAAGGCTCGATCGAATCGTGGGACATCGAAGCGAACCGCGTGCCGGCAACCTGGAGAACCTGGCGCGAGCGGATTGCCAGGTCGCGACGATCGCTTCAAACCGTCGCCTGGTGGGGCGGGAGCTTGCCGAGGCGAAGGCTCTTGCTGAGCATCTCCTTGGCCTTCTCGGGCAGGTCCGAGCGGCGGATGCGCGAGACGGCGTCGTCCAGCGAGTAGGAGACCCGCTTCAGCTCGATCTTGCCGTTGTCGATCACCGCATACGCGGCGCGGGGGTCGCCGTCGCGGGGCTGGCCCACGCTGCCGGGGTTCAGGATCACGACCTTGTTCACGTACAGGTTGAACTGCATGTGCGAGTGCCCCACGCACACGATGTCGGCGTCCACGTTCTCCACCCGCTTGGCCCAGACCTCGGGGTCCTTCATCACGTATTCGTCCAAAGGATCGCGGGGCGTCCCGTGGACCAGCAGGTAGCGATAGCCGTCGATGGTGAGGCGTTTGGTCAGGGGAAGCTGCAAGAGGTAGCGGCGCTCGTCGGGTCCCAGCGATTGCCACTGGAGCGGGCGGCTCACGCGGGTCAGGTAGCGATATCCGCTGTCCCCCTGCACGGGCACGCCCTGGGCGACCCCGTGGTCGTGGTTGCCCCGGATGGAATGATGCGCATGAGTCATCGCCCATCGCACGCAGGCCGAGGGGTCGGGGCCATAATCGACGAGGTCGCCCAGGCAAAGGCACAGGTCGTGCGGCTCGTCGATGGCCGCCAGCGCGGGCCAGTTCGCATGGATGTCGGAGACGACCAGGATGCGCACGATAGCTTCCGAGCAAGTCGCGTCCAATGACCCGGGCACCGACAATCGGCGCAACCGGATCACGCGACACGCCATTCTGACCCGTCCGCCCGCCCGGTCAAGCCCCCTGGGGACATCGCACGGGCGGTTGGGCTGTTTCCTTCCTTCCAAGAATTACCCCTTCATCTTCCCTGCGAGCTGTCCAGACGCCTATCTTCCGCCCGGCATTCATCCACGCCCCGATTCTGGTACGATGCCGGCACAAGGAGGCCGACATGCCCGACACGATTACGCTTTCCGAATCCGCCCTGGCCCTGTTCCGCCTGCACGTCGAGCGAGAGGGTCGGATCGATCTCGATGATGCCACCCGCAAGCCGTACCGCGAGCTGGAGGCGGCCGGGCTGGTGCTCCTGGGTCGTCCGTTCACCGGAGAGCCGCGATACCACCTGACCCGGCTGGGATTCGAGCGGAAGGCTGCACTTCTGGATCGCACCAAGGCGGCGGTGTGATCGCATGCGTGGAACGTTGCGGCGTGGTGCTGTTGACGACGGGCCTGGCATCGGTTGAGGGAAGGGCGCCGGAAAATCAGCCCCCGCAACCTATCTCCCCATCGCTCGGAGTATCCGCCTCGCCCCGTTGCTGATCGGCAGGTGGGTCTTGGGGGCGTGCTTCAATGACGCCTCATGGCTGCCCCGCCAGTCCTCCTCGTATTCGTGGGCGATGACCGCATCGATCCGGTCCCTGAGGCGGGCTTTCGGCCAAACGCGGCTGCCCTTCCCCTTCAGGAGCTCCGGGTTGAGCACCCCCGAATTCACGCTGATCCCATCGGTGATATTGCCCCCCTCGCGCTCGCGGGCGATGAAGGCTCGCCAGTTCCCCTCTCCGTGGAAGTCGGTCGCCCCATGCAGGTGCTCGGGGATGCCCAGCTCGCTCATCCGGATCGCGCAATACTGGTCGAGCAACAATTCGTAGCGGTGGGCGAAATCCTCGGCGTGGTCGGCAGGATCCGGGGGCGGTTTGTCCATCGAAGGAGGGTAGTGCTTCCGTGCGCTCGATGCAACCGCTCAGGCGAATGGGCTCCTTGCTGTTGCTCCTCAGCCCGATCAACGCCGGGGAGAATGGGCCGGTTGGTTCGGCCGAGTGCGCCAATGGATTCTGGCGGGACGCGTCATTCCTGCGTAGGGCCGGTTATTTACCGGCCGCCCATGCGAATCGAACACGGCCGGTAAGAACCGGCCCTACGAAATGCCAGAATCCGTTGGCGCACCCGGTTCGGCCAATTGAGGTATCGGACTTCAATCTTTCGGGTTGACACCTCGGAATGGTGACAGTACATTGCCGCCGCTTCGGACGGGCCTCGTCATGGTCGACGGGATCTCGTCCTTCCGCGAGCGGCCGGCGGATTCTCCGCCGCGCCACGCCTCCGGTAATGCCTCGACCGCCGAAGGAATGGATTCCGCATGGCTCGCTTTGCCCGGCTTCGGGCCAGCTCCCACGATCGACATCTTTGCTTCCATTCCGCCTCCCGGGACCCGGGAGGCCGCGACGTCGCGGTCCTTTGCTGTCCCACGAATGGCCTTGTCCCGCCAGGTAGGTTGAGCCGTCGGGACGGATCAACCCGGGGCAAGGTATGTCAAGTCGATCGAAGTCGAATGGCTCCGTCACGATGCTCGCGACGCTCGCCCCTTGTAGGAAACGCGGGGCGTGATTTCCTCGTCGCAAGACGTCGTGGCCGGCTTCAAGGAGTTCCCATGCACCGGATGCGCCACCTCCTCTTCCTGACCGGCCTGGTCGTTGCCACCTCCTCTCTGATCGGGACCTCGGCCCTGGCCGACCCCACCCTGTCCACCCCCACGGCCGCCAATCCGGCCGGCGATTCCACGCAGCCCCAGACGTATCCCGACATCATCGCGAACCTGGGCTCGGGCGTGAGCTACACGTACGATCCCACCGCCCAGGAAGGCGTGTTCCACCTGAAGAACACCGCCTACGTGCTCGTGACCGGCACCAACGCCAGCGACGAGTACGACATCACCCCCACCGCCGACGGCTCGCGGTACCAGACGCTGAACGTGACGCTCGACAAGAGCGGCAACTTCGTCAGCGATCCCGGCAACATGTACCAGGTCTACGGGACGATCACCGCCAACGGGAAGACGTTCACCGGCCTGCTCCTCTCGGGCGTGCCGATCGACTTCTCCACCAGCAACGTGGGCGGGGTCACGCAGTTCCAGGCCGACTTGAAGCTGGACGGGACGGGGTCGCTCTCGTCGTTCTTCGGGCCGAACTCGTACATCCACCTGATCGCCGAGACCGGCAACGGGTTCACCGGCAGCTTCACCACCGATTTCAACATCTCCAAGGTCTCGACCAACACCCACGGCCCCGACGCCACCGGACAGCCGTTCCCCATCCCCGAGCCCACCACGATGGTCTTCCTCGCCATCAGCGGCGCGGGCCTGGTTTACGGCCGGCGTCGCGCCCGCAACGCCTGAAAATCGGCGCGGCTGCAATCAAATCAAGACGAAGGCGGCGGCGCGGGGAGATCCCGGGCCGCCGCCTTCCGTTGCTCGCTTCTAGTTCTTCTTCTTGGATGTCACGAGGAACGTCGAAGCCCCGGTGGACGACGAGGTCAGAAGCCCGCCGCCCGTCTTGTTGATCACCTGGTTGGCGTCGGTCTGCGACGAGACCACGTCTTGCAGCGGGACCAGCGGATAGTACGCCGGGAACGGGAACACGTTTGACGCCGGCGCCGCCGTCTGGACCACCCCCGCCGAGGGCAGGGTGGACGACGTGGGCTGCACGACCTGGAGCAATTGCAGCGACGAGCTTGGCCCGACGCCGATCTCGTGGATCTCGCGGATCGTGTTGAACGGGTCCACGATCACGCCGATGTAGTACGGCGTGCTGGAGGCCGGCAACGTCGCGTTCGCGCCCGAGAGCGTGATCGTGTCGGGCGGGTTGTCCAGGTTCACGTCGCCCAGGACGGTCTGGTTCGAAGGCGATTGCGACAGCCCCGGCAGGCTGGTGATCGTGTACTGGGCCAGGATCACGTCCGTGGGCCCATAATTCGGGCTCGTCGAGGCCACCAGCAGGACCGTCACCGGGCCTTGCGTGTTGGTGTTCACCGTCCCGTAGTTGGCAACCTTGATGCTCGGCGCGATCACGTCGCCGGCATGGAGGGTCGAGGGCGCGTCGATCGACACCGCCGTCAGGTCGGGCAGGGCGGCCGTGACCTGGACCGCGATCGGCTTGGTCGAGTTGTTGGTCCGGTCCGACTCGCGGGTCTCGAACAGGTCGTTGGCCCGGAAGGACACGTAGATCGTCCCGCCGTTGCCGGGGAACTTGCTCGGCTGGCTCGGCAGGGTGACCGTGCCGTTGACCGTCACCACGCTATTCTGCAAGACGGCGGGCACCGCAACCTCGCCCACGAGCTGCGAGCGCGCCCCGCCCGGCACCGCGTGCGGGAATCGCGAGATGTAGACCCCCACGTTGGTCGCCGCCGAGGTCGCCGTGCTCGTCGCGTTCTGCTGAAGATTCAGCGGCTCGACGCTGGAGCTGGCCCCGCGGTTATACACGTTCAGCGTGACCGACAGCGGCGCCCCATACGCGGCGATCGCGCCCACCTGCCCCTGCACGGTCAGGTCGGGCAGCGAGCCCAGCGGCGAATACGACAATAATTGCCGGCCTTCCAGCGACTCCACGCCGTCCTCAAGGGGGACCGAGCGGCGGCGGGCGCGGTCCTCGCGGCGTGGGCGACGATTGCTCAGGAAATCCATACTCACCTCCCTGGTGGCCGAGGTCTGCGACCGTCCGCGAGTCAAGGCGGGGCGTGTCCCGTCTATTCGATTCTAGATTTCGTCCATCGGCGAGCGGAAGCCGGCACCAATTTCCAGGCGCCGATCGGTTTTGCGCCTGATCTAGCAACGAGTTACGAACAATCGGGATGTCCCAACCGAGGCGCCTGCGACGATTGCCGCGAATCGACCTTGAACATTTCTCCTGGACGAAACCCGATTTGTAGGAGTCGAACCGCCCTCCGGGCACGTCGCAGCAGCGTTGAATCAAGGAACAGGAAAGCCAACGCCAATTGCGTATGCGGCGCGAACCGGAGCGGTTTTCGATCGAGTGTAGGGGTGGGGCTTCCCTACGGCTGATTCTTGTGGGGTAGGCGTCCCGCCTGCCGAATCCCAGGCAGGCGGGACGCCTACCCCACAAAAATCATCCCAACTCGCCGGCAAAGTTCGAGGCTCCATGTGGCGCATGACTACCCGGGCCTTCGCGATGGTGCGTCTCGCGGGGATCGGCAGGATTCAACCCGCCGCATCGAAGCCCCCTCCGGCAGGATCGCAACGCCCCGCGGTTCGCTCCACCCATTCCGTCCCGGGAAGCAGCCCGAGAAGGCCGCCCGGCGGGTCGCATGGCCCGGCGAGGCGTTGTCGCCTTCCAGATCCCTGGGAATCATGCATCCTTTACCGGCGATCTCTTGCAACACCGGAGGACGTATTAAGTTTTTGCAAAGAATTTGCTTTCTTTTCGGTTATGCTGTTTGTAAGCTTGGCTGTCTCAATTCTAGATAGCTGATTAGGCCCGCTCGAAATTGCGTCCTTTTTCTCCCTTCCAAGGAACACGAGGTATCATGACTGCTCCGCGTTTCCGCTCGCGTGTTGCCCTTGCCGGCCTGGTCCTGGCCGCGACCGTGACTGTTGCCGGCTGCGGCGATCCGGCTCCGCCGAAGATGGACGGCACGCCCAACACGGCCAAGACCGGCGAAAAGGCGCCCCTCTCGCCGGAAGCACCCCCCAAGTAAATCGCCGCCCTTTCCTCCCCACCTTGCCCTGGCCGGTCGCATCGCATCGCGATTGACTACTCCGTTGTTGAAGTGGTCGCCGCATCGTTGCTCAGTCGGGCTGGGCGAACATCGCCAAACCACTCCTCTCCCACCTCGTCCACTCGCTTTACCTGAAAATCCTCCCCTATTTTCCAGGTATGGTGGTCCCGGCCCCTGGTCCGCGGCGCAACGTAGCGTCAATCGGACGACCCACGTCCTTCCTCAACCGGAAGTCCCCATCCATGCAATCGCGAACTCATTTCCTCCGTCGTCGCGGGTTTACCCTGATCGAGTTGCTGGTCGTGATCGCCATCATCGGAGTCCTGATCGCCCTGCTGCTGCCGGCCGTGCAGGCCGCTCGCGAGGCGGCCCGCCGCGCCCAGTGCACCAACAACCTGAAGCAGTTGGGCCTGGCCGCGCAGAACTACATCAGCACGTACAACTGCTTCCCCATGGCCTTCTACTACACCAACGGCTCGACGTATCCGACCTCCTACTACGGGAGCACCACGGCGTTCGTGCCGCTGCTGCCGCAGATCGAGGGGTCGAATATCTACAGCGCGATGAACTTCAACCTCAACGTGTTCGACGTCCAGAACCGGACGGTCCTCCAGACCGGCATCTCGAGCCTCTGGTGCCCGAGCGACCCGGGTCAGACCGCCGCCCAGCCCGCCACGACCTCGACCCTGGCGAACGTCCTGCCGGGGACCGTCTCGGTCTACCGTTCGAGCTACGGCGCGTGCGAAGGCGTGTGGCCCTCGTGGGTGCCTTCGACGGCACCCACCGCCGCCGCGGTCTCGTCGGCGGTCGGCAACTATACGGGCGTGATGGGCTACCAGAGCACCGTGAACATCGCCCAGGTGCTCGACGGCACGAGCTCGACGATCGCCTTCGGCGAGATTGCTAATGGGCTCATCGCCACGCCGAACCGCTACGGCTTCGGGATCTGGGCCGCGACGGGCTGGAATCTGGGCGAGTCGGGCGTGCTGGTCACCATGTACGGCATCAATCCCCAGAAGCGGATGCTGCCTTACACGTCGAGCTCCGCGGGAGCCCTGGTTTACGAGAACGTGGTGGCCGGTCCCAACACCCCCGTCGCGTCGATCTCGGCCTCCAGCTTCCACCCCGGCGGGGCGAACTTCGCCTTCTGCGACGGATCGGTCAAGTTCCTCAAGGACAGCATCAGCACCCTGCAGGTGAACGGGGCGAGCAACTTCGCCCCTCCGACCGGCGTTTCCTACCTCGGCACCAACGGCGCCGACGTCTTCGGGTGGGCGGCCGGGTTCACGAACGTGCCGGTCTATCAGGCCCTCTCCACCCGGCAGGGCGGCGAGGTGATTGACCAGAGCGCGTATTGATCGATCGACCCGCATCGCGCGGATCGCAAATTTCGAAGCCGCACGGGTGGTTCCTACACCCGTGCGGCTTCGTCGCATGTCTGGAGGCCGCGGGCCACGGCTCGCCGGCTTCGACCTCGGCGATGCGACGCGTAGATGATACGATCGTGGGACCAGGAATCGAGGGAGGAGGAAATCGTGGCCACGGGACGCAGCAACGATTTGATGGCCTTCAAAGGCTTCATCGAAGAGCAACTCTCGAATGGCGGGGCCGGCCTCACGCTGGAGGAAGCCCTCGTCCGATGGGAAATGGAAAACCAGACTGACGAGGAGAAGGAAGATACGCTCCGGGCCATTCGTCGCGGCCTCGACGATATGCATGCAGGGCGAACCGTGGACGCCTTCGAGTTCGTGGATCGGATGCGGCGAAAGATCCAGCACACGTAGGGCAGGCCTTGGCCTGCCGAACTCCGCGGCATCGCAGGCCAAGGCCTGCCCTACGAAGCTGGATGGAAAGGAGGCCGGTATTAACCGGCCCTACGAAGGCGGCTTGCGACTCGCAACGCGCTTACGTCAGGTTCGTCAAGGTCCCGTCGCCGCAGAAATTGGCGTTGCCGAACCGGTCGATCCGGTGCCCCATCGCGTGCGCGAGCGAGAGCAGGAAACGGTTGTGCGGGACTCGCTTGTACTTGACCGAGCGGCCCATCTTGAAGTCCAGCCCGCCGCCCACGCAGATGAACGGGATGTCGTCGAGCGTGTGCGAGTTCCCCTTGCCCAGCTCGTTGGTCCAGATGATGGTGGTGTTGTCCAGCAGGCTGCCCGGGCCGCCCGGCTCGGGGGTCTCGGCCAGTCGCTTGGCCAGGTAGGCCATCTGCTCGCAGTACCATTTGTTGATCTTGGTGAGGCTTTCCGAGGCATGCTCGTCGCTGTCGGGCTTGTGCGAGAGCTCGTGCTGCCCTTCGGTCACCCCTAACCATCGCATCTTGGCGTCGCCCACCGAGTTGGTGTACTGGAGGGTGGCGATCCTCGAAAAATCGTTGGCGAAGCTGTTGACCATCAGCTCGATCTGCATCTTGCTGATGCGGGGGATGTTGTCGTTCTCCTCCTTCACGCCCGGCTCAAGCTCGGGCACGGCATGGCCGATCGCCTCCTTGCCGCCCTCCTTCAACTCCTGCTCCATCTCGCGGACGAAGGTGGCATGCTCGTCCAGAAGCTGGCGATCCTCGACGCTGATCTTCGACCCGACCTTCTTCAAGTCGTCCTGAAGGTCGTCCAGAATGCTGCCCAGGCTCTCGCGATCCTTCATGCGGCCGTAGAGCTTGCCGAACATCTGGTAAGGATCGTCGATCGGGGCAATCGGCTTGTTCGGGCCGGCATAAACCATGCGGGTCCAGGTGTCGGCGCGGTCGGGGACCATCACGCCGAATTCGAGCGAGCCGAACCGCGTGCGGGTGGCGGCGTTGGACTGCAAGAATCCCTTGATTTCCTGGTCGATCGAGTTCCCCTTGGCCCATCCGGCGGGGGTGTCGGAGCCGCCCTGGACGTTGCCGGGGAAAAGCTCCACGCCGGTCAGCAAGCAACCCATGCCGCGCATGTGGTTGTCGCCGTCGCCGCGGACCTTGTCGCACAACCCGTGCAAGATCAGCGTCTTGTCGCGCAAGGGTTCGAGCGGCTTCAGGCTCTCCTTGAACGTGAAGTTCTCGCCTTCCTCGTCGGGCCAGAAGTTCTTGGGGATCACGCCGTCGGGGCTGAACATGATGATCAGCCGCTGCTTGCGATTCCCCTGGTTATTGGCAAATCCCAGGCTGGGCAAGTTCAGCAAGAACGGGACGGCCGCGGCGCCGATGCCAAGGTCCCGGAAAAGCTGGCGACGCGTGCGAATCTGGGGCATGAGTTTTCTCGCGAGCGAAAGAAAAGGGGGCTATGCGAATGAATCAGGCGGGGTCGCTTTCCGAGAGATCCACCTGTAGCAATTGTTCGACCGTAAACGGGCAGATTTCGAGGAACGACGAGGCGGGCAACCCCGTTTCGGACGCGGCCAGCTCGACGGCATCCTCGTAGGCACGCTGCAAAACTGATTCCGCGTGGGCTCGCAGGACGCCGCGAGAGGCGACGTCGGACAACCCCTGACGCTGACTCAGGATCGCGGTCCGAAAGCTTCGCGACCGATTCTGCGGCTGGAACTCCCATTCCAGCAGGTCGGCCAGCAAGATCGACGAGGCGGCTTTCCACCCCGCGACGGTCTCGCGATGCCATGTCCGTCAGGTAATCGCCCAGGCCATCCAGGTCCAACGCCGCCAGGTCCCGGCGACGGACCAGGTCGGCCATCGCGTCCAGCCACGCCGTCTCATCTTCGGTGTAGAGGGAGGCCAGCGATTCGGTGGTGGCGATCGTCACTCGTGCCTCCTTCCCCTTGTTTAACATCCCCATTCTACAACCCAACCGCCCTCGCGGAAATACTCATCCAGGTCGATCAGGTTTTCCGTCAGGCGGGCTTCCTCTGGGCGGACATTTCGAGGAATCGCACCTCCTCGTCGGGCCCGAACAGGAGGGCCCATTCTCCGGAATCGTCGAACACGCACAGATGGTCGAAGGGATACCAGAGATCCCCCCAGGTCTCCTGGAACGTCTTCCAATCGGTGATCGCGGCAACGCCTCCCGCCGAGTCCCAGCACAGGTAAACCTGCCTCGCCGGCTCGATCGGGAGATCCGCGAACCATTGCGTGATGCGGGCGTCGCCCTCGGGCTCGCCACTCTCTTCGAGGGACCGATATCTCGAGTCGCGATCTTCCCCGCGCCCGTGAGGGCCGGCCATGGGGAGCCTCAACGGAGACCTCTCACAGACCTCGCGGCTCTTGGAAGCGGACAGGGGCTTGATGCGCGAGAGCCGTTCGACGGGCAGGCTCGCCCATCGCGGGTCGGTGATCCTCCAGGAAAGCTCGAACTGTCCCATGGGGACCACGTCCGAAGGTTGGTAATCGACCATGGAGCCCTCACTCATCCGGCGGGAAATAAAGATGCCCGTAACTGCCGCCTCGCCTCTTCTTCCCGCGAGTCCAATCCACGTATTTGATGTGAGGAAGGTCCGGGTCGCCCGAGCCGGGGGCCGCGTCTGGCGGATGGGATTGATACCATTGCTTCGTGCCGGCCGGCGGGCTCGGATAGGGGATCCCCGGGGCCGCCGGGGGCAACTCGACCGCATCGGGTAGGGCCTCGCGCACGATCCCGACCGCCTCGGCCTCCGAAGGAACGATCGCATCGTAACGGCCGGGCGACCTGACGCCTCGAACGTGATCCAACGGCGTCAACCCCGACGGCTGCTTGATCGAACCCTTCCGTCACCATTCTACAACCCAACCGCCCTCGCGGAAATACTCGTCCAGGTCGATCAGGTTTTCCACCCAGTCGTCGTAACCTTTTGTGCCGCTTTCGTTCGCGAACAGGACCAGGAAACCGCCCGTCGATCGAGAGTCGTCCTCCACCGTGACGAACCAGGTATCGGGAGGATCGGTGGAGAATTTCGCCTCGATGGGTCCGCCGACAATCCGACCTCGCTTGCCGATCGGGACTCGTTCGCCGCCTTCAGGGACCATAATCCGATGGACCCTCGACATATTCGCCTTCCTGCACAAGGCGGTCCGCGACGACTTGGGCAGCCTCCAGATCCTCGAATTCGCAAGTCAGACAAATCGTCCGCGGTCCCACTTCGGATGGCGCCTCCCGGAAGGTGAGCGCACCGCCGCCTTGCGAAACGACATCCAGGATCTTCTCCTCGCGTCGAGGATCGGGCGGAGCTTTGTAATAAACCTCGAACATGAATGACATTCTTATCTCCTCTTTTTTCGGCCGGTTCACGAGTCCGATGGCGGGAAGAAAAGGTGTCCCCAACTCCCTCCCGAGCCTTTTTTCCCCGCCGTCCAGTCCTCGTATTTGATGTGCGGCAGGTCGTGATTGACCTCGGGTTCCGGAGGATGGAGTTGGAATCGCTTCCTGACTCCGGGCGGAGGGCCGGGATAGGGCTTCGAGACGGCCGGCGGAAGCTCAACCGCGTCGGGCATGGCCTGTCGAATGATCCGCCTCGCTTCCGCTTCCGAGTCCACGGTTGCATTGTAGTTGCCGGGCGATTTCACCCCTCGAACATGATCGGATTCGGAAGGCTTGGACGGCGTCTTGATGGATTTCCTTTCACGAGATTTCGCGATTGGGCCGGATCAATTGTAGGGTGGTGTCGAGCGCCAGCGAGGCCCGCCTCTTCTTGATACATGGGATGGTGGGCCTCGCCGCCGCTCGACGCCACCCTACCAATCATCAAGCGTCAGTTCGCCTCGCAAGGTCGCCGGCAAACCGCTCGACGGCCGCCGACAGGTCTTCGTCCTCGATGTCCCAGGGCGATCGACCGGTGGAATCCTCGCCGAGCATGGCCACGGTCGCCAGGAGTTGGCCGAGTCGCATGTCGGGGCAGAGGCTTCGAGTCTCTTCCAGCCGCATCAGCACGTGCGACCGACCGTCCACTGCGATCATAGCCGCTCTCCAACCTTGGGATCGCGGCAGTCTTGTAGGGTGGGCCGAGCGCCAGCGAGCCCCACCATCCGGCGTTCCGGAAAAGGTGGGGCTCGCTGGCGCTCGGCCCACCCTACAAGACTATTGGATAGCTACTATCAACTGTCCGCCTGATTTGGCAACGTGTGCAATGTAGTCACGTAGGTTGTGGAAGTCGGTGACATATCCCTCTCTCAACTCGTCCTCTGGCTCGTCCGAGAAATTGCCGGGGTAAATCTCCATCGCCTCGAACTCCTCGGCATCAAACCGACCCCAGAATTGGTCGTCGGTAATGCCCGCGAGTGCCAGATGCAGACTCTCCACATGATCCCGATTGAAAAGCCGTGGGCGACCATAGCCAGTGTCCTGCCCGACTTCCTGCCCTCCGGACGTCAGGAAGTCGAGTAGATCATCCGCATACTCGTCTGATCCCGTTAGAAGATAGTGCAAGACGTCCCAAGATTTTTCCAGGCAAAGCACGTCCGGATCGTTGCGCCTGAGCAGGTTAGATGCGCCCGAGAACTCGTCAAGCTTTTTCAGGTCATCGGGGGTGACTTTCCGAACGTCAGCAGATCATCCCCATGACAGAGTTCTCCTCAAAAGCTGAAAGAAGGACACGGGCGGCCGATTTCACCCACCCACAAGCACCGTATCCGCCACGATCTCCACCATCAGCTTGCGAATGCTGTAGTTCTTCTCGGCGAAAACCTTGCGCAAATCCTGCGATTTCCGGGCCCCGAAGGCTCGAATGGGCTGCTTGACCATGTGGTGGAAAAGCTGCTCGACGAACGCCGTGTGCGTCTCGTCGCTGGCGGCCAGCAATTCGCCTAACTCTTTGGCCCCGCTGTACTTTTTCGTCTCCCCCGTGGGTAGATCGTAAGATCCGGTCGCGTCGATCGGCTTTTCTTTTTCTTGCTGACGAAAGCGGCCCACGGCGTCGAAGTGCTCCAGGCCGAACCCTAGCGGATTGATCATCCCGTGACAGGTCACGCAGGCCGTGGGACTGGTTTGCAGGATCACTCGCTCTCGCGTGGTCAGGCTGGCGTGGAGGTCGGGCGCAGAGCGGGGCAACCGCCTCGGGCGGCGGCCTTAGCGAGCGCCCTAGCACCGATCTGGATAGAAACACGCCCCGGTGGATTGGCGATGTGGTCGAAGTATACGCAAATGTGGCCATCAGGTAGGGATGCGAGAGCAGGCCCGAGCGCTCGTTGGCGTCCAACGGGAATTTGACGAAGGGGGCGTCGTGCGGGAGGTCGGCGCCGTAGAACTCGGCCAGGCGTCCGTTCAGGAACACGTAATCGGCCTTCAACAACTGGCGGAAATCGGACTTTTCGCCCCAGATCGTGTCTTCCAGGAAGAGGTCGAGCGAGGTCCTCAAGTCCGACGCGATCTCCGCGTCGAATCCGGGGAATTCCTTCGAATCCTTGGCGATGTCGGGCACTTGCTCCACCCTCAGCCAGCGCTGGAAGAACTCGCGGAGCTTGGAGCGGGCTCGCATGTCGCCGATCATCCGTTCGGCGTGCGAAATCACCTGCTCTCGCGTGGAAAGCTGGCCGTTCGAGGCGGCTTCGAGGAGTTTTTGATCGGGCAGCGAATCCCACAATTCGAAGGAGATCCGCGAGGCCACGTCGTAGCCGTCGGGCTTCTCCTGGCCGACTTCGCGATAGAGGAATCGGGGCGATTGCAGCACCAGTAAAATCACCCGCTTCGAGCGCCGTGAGCGGGTCGCGGCCCTCGGCGAACTGGTTGTCGATGAAGAATTGCTTCTGCTCGTCGGTGAGGGGGCGGCGGAACGCCTTCTTCGCGAATTGCCTGGCGAACTCGCGGAGCTTCTCGGCGCGGTCGGATGCGTCTTCGCGGGTGTTGGCCAGCTCCTTCAAGTGCGACGATACGTAAACGGCCGTCTCGATGGCGGCGTCGGTGGTGGCCTGCTCCCAGGCCTTGGAAATCGTGGTGCCGCGTTCGTATCCGGTGCTGCGGTCGTCGGGCGGGAAGGGGGTTTCCAGGACGAACGTGGGCATGGGGCGGGCCGGCGAGAGGTTGCGATCGGGGATGACCTCGGCCGGGCGCAGCGGGAGCTTCCATTCCAGCGAAATCGACGCCTTCACCGGCTTGGGCTGCTTCTTCTTGTCCTTCGAGTCGTCCACGCCCTGCTTGCCCTTGGAGAAATCCAGCCTCAAGGGATACCATCGCCCGCCGAGCAGGTGGATCGACTGGCGAAATTCGCTGTCGTCGCCCGACTTCACCCAGGCGTCAATCAACGGCCTTTTCTGGTTGACTTCGTTCACCCAGAGCCGCGTGGCGTGGTCGGTCCTGACGATGAACTCGTAATCGCCGGTCTCGGGGGCGAAGACCGAGCCTTCCCAGTAGATCGAGAACCGCACGGGGTCGTATTTCTCGGGCTCGGGGCCGTCGAAGCCGAAATCAAACTGGACCCTGGGATCGATCTTCTCGGCGACCATGTCGTTGCGGCGGAAGTTGGCGGCCTTGTAATAAAACGCCTTCAGGCCGCGGCGATCGTCGGCGGAACCGCCCTCGCGAAAGCTGCCGACGAGGTCGGCGATCGCGTTGCGATATTGCCTTACGGTGAGCCGGGATAGCTCGACGCGGGGCGGCTTGTTCTTCGCCTGCGCCTCGCTGGAATAGAACCGATCGTAGAGGTACGAGGCGACCTTCTCGGCCTCGGGCCCTACGCACGTGCCGGGGTCGTCCTCGGGCATGGTCTTCTCGATCAGCTTCTTCAGGCCGGCGAGCGACTTGTTGCCCATCAAGGCGCGGTCGCAATCTTCCGAGCCCTCGCCATTCTTGCCGTGGCAAGACAGGCATTTCCGGCCATATATCTGCTCGCCCGTGAGTTCGGGCCCGTCGGCAAAGCTTCCATGAGGCGCGATCGCGAACAGGACGAGGGCGGCAATCCCCGTCCAGGAACCGCGACCGGGCGCAAGCGGTAGGGAGGTCGGCATGTTGGGGGAGGACCAAGCGGGATGAGGCGGGGTCGTCACGACGAATCGGGCGGGATGACTGACCATCGCAAACGTCAGTCGCGCAATCATTCTATCCGTTGGTGTCGCAGAGCAATTTTTGTACCCCATTCCAGGCCGCAAAACAAGTGTTCGATTTCCGCCTCACGCTTGACAGGCGGGCGAAGAAATGCGAATTTGCATTCCAGTTGAGACTGAATCTCAGTTTCAACTGCGATGGAAAATTGATTTCTCCCAGGGCACGCCATCATGACCCCGCATCGTCGCCGAGCCTTCACGTTGATCGAATTGCTGGTGGTGATCGCCATCATTGGCGTGCTGATCGCCCTGCTCTTGCCGGCCGTGCAGGCGGCGAGGGAGGCGGCTCGGCGGATCCAATGCACCAATAACCTCAAGCAGTTGGGGCTGGGGGTTCATAATTACGAATCTACGAACGGATGCCTGCCGCCGCAGGAGGTGCTGTCGTTCTCGGGGACGACGGTCACTTGGAAGTCGCAATGGGGCGTGACCTCGCGGATTGCGCCGTTCCTGGAGGCGGGTCCGCTGTACAACTCGATCAACTTCACGTTGAAGACGACGGCCGCGGACAACTCGACGGTGGCTGCCACCACGCTGAACGTGCTGATCTGCCCGAGCGAGACCAACCCGAACCCTTATCCTTCGGCCAATGCGGCGGGCGTGGTCACGGCGTTCTATGCGGTCTCCAACTACGGGTGGTGCGAGGGGGATTGGTACGTGTTCGGGGGGCCGACGAGCCCTGCGCCCGGCCGGAGCGCGTTCGGGCCGAACGCGAGCCGACGGTTCTCGGAGATCCAGGACGGGTTGAGCCAGACGGCCCTTGCGGCGGAGGTGAAGGCCTACACGCAGGCGTTTCACGACTGCACGGGGCTCTCGCCGTCGATGGCGATGCCGACGCTGGTGCCCGACCCGTCGACGGTAATGGTGGCGGCGGTGGGCGACGCCTCGCAGTGCAAGGTCACGCCGGGCCATACGCGATGGGTCAACGGCAACTCGTTCTACGACGGGTTCACGACGGCGCTCGCGCCGAACACGAAGATGTTGACGGGCTCGCCCGCGGTGGATTCGGACTATTCGTCCAACGACGAGGACGACGGCGGCCCGACCTATGCGGCGATCACGTCGCGGAGCTACCATCCCGGCGGTGTGAACGTCCTGTTCGCCGACGGCAGCGTCCATTTCATCAAGAACTCGGTGAACTGGATGACCTGGCGAGGGCTGGGGTCAATCGCGGGGGGCGAGGTGATTTCGGCCGGCGCATTCTGAAAACAACAATAACGGTGTCAGGAACCGTTTTTTCTTTATTCACCGATTTCAGGGCGAATTTGCTCCCAAAATCGTTTCTGAATAAGGATTTCCGTCGCGAGAACCGGGAAACGGTGTCTGACACCGTTTTCGATTTCGGAGAAACGGTGTCTGACACCGTTTTTCGGCGCCGTGGGAGGACTTGGCACGGTTGGGCGCGGCTTCCATAATGATGTCTGGGAACGATGGCGGATGTCGTCGCCGTGACGAGGCTTCTTTGATGGAACGCTATCTGATCAAGCTTTATGTGACGGGCGAGACGCCTCGCGCCCTGGCGGCGATCCGGAATTTGCGGCGGATTTGCGAGCAGGAACTGGACGGTCGCTATGAGCTTGAGGTGATCGACGTTCTGGAACGGCCGCAGCTTGCCGAGGATGAGAAGATCCTGGCCACGCCCACCGTGGTGAAGGAGCTGCCGGTCCCGATCCGACGGATCATCGGCGACCTTTCCGATACCGAGCGTGTGTTGCTCGGGCTGGACCTCCGCCTCGCGCCTCGTGCCGACGATGGAACCGGGAAGGAGGATGCGAGGTGACGACGGAGGCTCATGAGGATGAGGTCCCCAAGATCGCCACGAGGATCGAGGGATTCGACCTCATCGCCAACGGAGGGATCCCCGCGGCCCGGTCCACCCTGGTCTCGGGCACCTCGGGCAGCGCCAAGACGGTGTTCGCGGCGCAGTTCCTCGCGGCCGGCATCTCCGAACTCGGCGAGCCGGGCGTGTTCGTCACGTTCGAGGAGTCGCCCGACGACATCCGCCGCAACATGGCGGGCTTCGGGTGGGACATCGCGGCGTGGGAGGAGCAGGGGAAATGGGCGTTCGTGGACGCCTCGCCCGAGCCGTGCGACGCCCCCATCGAGATCGGCCAGTACGACCTCGGCGCCCTGCTCGCCCGGATCTCGCACGCCGTGAAGAAGGTGGACGCGAGGCGGGTCGTGCTCGATTCGCTGGGGGGGATCTTCGCCCAGCTTGCCAACGAGGGGATCGTCCGCTGCGAGCTGTTCCGGATCGCCCGCGCCTTGCGGGGGATGGGCGTGACCTCGATCATCACGGCCGAGCGGCTCGACGAGCACGGCCAGATCTCGCGATTCGGCGTCGAGGAATTCGTCTCCGACAACGTGATCTTGCTCCGCAACACCCTGCAGGACGAGGTCCGCCGCCGCACCGTGGAGATCCTCAAGTTCCGCGGGACCAATCACCAGAAGGGGGAGTGGCCGTTCACGATCGTGGCGGGGCAGGGGATCGTGGTGATCCCGCTCTCGGCGCTGGAGCTGAAGCAGAAGTCGTCGATCACGCGGATTACCTCGGGCAATGCCGAGCTGGACGCCATGTGCGGCGGCGGGTTCTTCCGCGACTCGATCATCCTCGTCTCGGGCCCGACCGGCACGGGCAAGACGCTCGTCAGCACGGGGTTCATCGGCGGGGGGGCGGCGGTGGGCGAGAAGAGCCTTTTGTTCGCCTTCGAGGAGAGCCGCGAGCAGTTGTTCCGCAACGCCAGGGGTGGGGCGTCGACTTCGCCGACCTGGAGGCCCGCGGCCTGCTCAAGGTCGTCTGCACCTATCCCGAGGCCGCCGCGCTGGAAGACCACCTGATCGCGGTCAAGCGGACGATCGAGCAGTTCAAGCCCGATCGCGTGGCCGTGGATAGCCTGTCGGCGCTGGACGCGCACGGCCCCGCTGAAGGGGTTCCGCGAGTTCGTGATCGGGCTCGTGTCGTTCGTGAAGCACCAGGAGATCCCCGGCCTGATGACGGCGACCACGTCGTCCCTGCTGGGCGGGACGTCGATCACCGAGACGCACATCTCGACGACGACCGACTCGATCCTCCTCCTGCGTTACGTGGAGATGCACGGGATGATGCGACGCGGGCTGACGGTGCTGAAGATGAGGGGCTCGATCCACGACAAGGAGATCCGCGAGTTCACGATCGACGGGCGGGGGATGCACATCCACGAGCCGTTCCGCGAGATCGCGGGCATCCTGGCGGGGCAATTCATGCACATCCCGCCCCGCGACGCCTCGTCCAATGGCAACGACCCCGCCGCCGTGGCCTCGCCGGCCCGGACGCCCGGTTGAATCGGCGACGAGGGCGCGGCCATGATGGGACTTTTTCGGAGCCGCCCCTGGCATGCCTTCGGGCCGCCCCCGTCGCCCACACGCGACGATGCCGAGCGGTTCCGCAAGCTGATCGAATCGGGCGCCGACGGCGTGCTGGTGGTCTGCCCGCGGGGCCTGATCTGCTTCGTCAACCCGGCGGCCTGCGCCATGCTCGGCCGGCCGGAAGCGGAGCTGATGGACCAGCCGTTCGGCGTGCCGATCGTGCCGGGCGAGACGACCGAGATCGACGTCCGCCGCGGCGACGGCCGGGCGATCGTCGCCGAGATGAGGACCGCCGAGACCACCTGGAAGGGCGAGCCGGCCTACGTGGCGCTCCTGCGCGACGTGACCGCGAGGAAGCAGGCCGAGGAGGCGCTCCGCGAGCAGGACCGCCGCAAGGATGAATTCCTGGCGATGTTGGCACACGAGTTGCGAAATCCGTTGGCGGCGATCAGCAACGCGGTCTCCATCGCCGAACGGTCTGCTTCCGAGGCCGACCAGCGATGGAGCCGCCAGGTGATCGGCCACCAGTGCTCGCACCTGTCCCGCCTGGTCGACGACCTGCTGGACGTGTCGCGGATCACTCGGGGGAAGATCGAGCTGCGGCGGACGCTCCTGGACGTGGGGGCGAGCGTGCTCCACGCGGTCGAGGCGGTCCGTCCCCTGATCCGCGAGCGCGATCATCGGCTGGAGGTATCCGCGTCCGATGGCAGCCTGTGGGTGGAGGCCGACCCGACCCGGTTCGAGCAGATCCTGGTCAACCTGCTGACCAACGCCGCCAAGTACACCGAGCCGGGCGGGCGGATCTGGCTGCAAGTCGGGCGCGAGGGGGGCGAGGTCGTGCTTCGCGTGAAGGACGACGGGATCGGCATCGATCCCGCGGCCATCCCGCACATGTTCGAGATGTTCGCGCAGGGGAAGCGGTCGCTGGCGAGGTCGGAAGGCGGCCTGGGGATCGGCCTCACGCTGGTGAAGGCCCTGGTGGAGATGCACGGGGGGAGCATCATGGCGACGAGCGACGGGCCAGGCCTCGGCAGCGAATTCGCCGTCCGCTTCCCGGCCGCGAGATCGCCATCGGCCCCGGCCAACGCCGGCGCGGTGACGACCGACGCGATGAAGCGGGCGGCCCGCGTGCTCGTCGTGGACGATTTCCTGGTCGCCGCGCAAGGGCTCGCGAAGATCCTGGAGATCCACGGCCACGAGGTCGTGATGGCGCACGACGGCCCCTCGGCAATCGAGCTGGCCCGGGAAGTCCGCCCCGATGTGGTGCTCCTGGACATCGGCCTGCCGGTCATGGACGGGTACGAGGTGGCCGAGCGCCTCCGCCGCGAGGCGACGGTCCGCGATTGCCTGATCATCGCGATCTCGGGCTACGGCCAGGAGTCGGACCGTCAGAAATCGCGAGAGGCGGGCATGGACCACCACATGACCAAGCCGATTGACCTGGATGCGCTGATCGGCCTACTCTCGCGGCACGACTTCGCGGGGCAATCGCCGATGGCGCGATGAGGCACCGTCATGTGGGATGCAGTTCATGCAGCCACATGACGGTGGATTTCAGGCACCTTGCGGGGACTCAGGCGAGGAGCCGGTCGACTTCGGGGAGGAGGGCGGCGAAGTCGAGCTTGTTGTGGCACGCCTCGCGGGCGGCTTCGAGGTCGGCGCCGTGCCAGTCCCGCTCGTGGGCGGCGAGCTCGGAGTAGCACTCGCGGGCGTGGGCGCGGATGCCGTGGTCCTCGTGGTAGGTGTAGAAGCGGGCGAGGTCGCCCAGCCTGGCGGTGGTGCCGGCGGCGACCGAGCATCGGCCGTCGCAATTGGGGCACATGGTGGGGCCGGAGGCGAGCAGGGCCTCGCGAAGCTCGTCGAGCTCGGCCTTCTTCAGGGGCTCGATAGCGGCGGGCGGCGTCGCTGTTCTCGTTGGTCTGGTCGGTGTTCCGCATGGTCACGCAGGCGCTGGAGAACCGCTCGTCGGTCCAGATCGCGTGCAGGAGGCCCTGCGCCGGGGTGAGCTTGCGCTCCTTCAGGCTGGGGACGCGGTCCTGGGTGATCTTGAGCGCCTGGCCGCCGATCTGCTTCATCGAGACCAGGCCGATGTTCGCCTTGTGGCAGGCGTCGAGCGCCTTGTTCAGCGCCGAGTCCTTCTCGAGCCAGGGGCTGAACTTGAGCATGATCACGTCGACGAATCCGCCCTCGGCGGCGTTCTGGATCTGCTGGGCGATGGACGGGTCGTGCGTCGAGAAGCCGACGAACTTGACCTTGCCGGTCTTCTTGATCGCCTCGATGGCCTCCTTCATCTCCTTGCTCTTGGGCCAGTCGACTTTCTGGGTGTCGAGCCCGTGGAAGAAGAGGAGGTCGATGTAGTCGGTGCCGAGCCTCTTGAGGCGGAGGTCGACCTTCTTGACCATGTCGGCCGGGGTGCCGGCGTCGCTCTTGGTGGCGAGGAAGATGGACTTCCGGACCTCGGGCTGCGCCTGGAACCAGTCGTGGAAGACGACCTCGGCGTTCTTGTACCCCTCGGCGGTGTCGAAGTAGCGGACGCCTTCCTTGTAGGCGTATCGCAGGAGCCGCCCGAGCGCCGCGGGCTCGCCCACGGTGCCCTGGTTGAGGATCGTCACGGTGGCGCCCGTCTTGCCCAGCACGCGGGTCGGGAGCACGGGCTTGTTCCCGGCCGGCGCGTCATCCTGGGCCGCGGCCGGGGCGACCTTCGGGCCCAGGCTTGCCGCCGCGGCCGTGACGGCCACGCCCGCCTGGAGGAATTCACGACGATCCATGGGGTTCGACTTCGATTCCGGCATCCCAAAGCCCTCCCTCGCAACGACCTACGAACCGGCACATGCACCCAGCGAGCATGTTCCCATCGTCCCACGCTACGACGCGCAGGGGCCGCTGTCCAGGGTGTGATGGGTAAGGAAAGACTTTTCGCTGGATATTCGGGACATCACGCCGCAGTCGCCTTTTCCTGCGACGCCACCGGGCTCGGGGGCCGCTTCCCGCCGGACAGGAAGCGGCCGACGAACGTGCGACGCACCAGGGTTTCGTAGCTGCCCAGGCCGATCGCCAGCGTGGTGGCGAGCACCAGGGCGAATTTGACCGATCGCGGCAAGTCGACGCGGTAGAGGTCGGCCTGGATCAGCCCGACGAGGGGCATGTGCGTCAAGTAGATCCAGTAGGAGCTATCGGCGAGGTAGCGAATCGGCGCGATCCGATGGGTGACCAGGCGGCGATACACGCCGATCAATCCCAGCGTGGTCAGCCACGAGAGCACCCCGCCGGCCGCGGCCAGGATCACCGCCTGCGAGCCGCTCAAGCCCCCGGAAAAATCGCGTTGCAAGAGATTGGCCCGGACCGCGAAGACGGGGACGGCGGCGAGCAGGTAAATCCAGCCGCGATCCGCGAGTCGTCGCAAGTCGGGCCGCAAGTGCCGCAAGGCGGCGCCCATGGCGAAGAACGAGCCGTGGTGGAGGAGCCGCAACGGGTTCCACAGGAACGAATTGTGACGGTCCAGGGCCGCGTCAATCCCGCAGGACTTGCGGCTGGCCCAGAGGAGCACGGCCGAGGGGATCGCCAGCACCAGCGGCAGCCAGAGGGCGTCGATCCAGCGTCCCGGCGACGGGAGCCGCAGCCTGTACCGCCGCACGGCCCAGTAGGCCGCGAGCATCGGGACGAGATAGAGCAGGAACCACAGATGCCCGGCGCCGAGCAATTCCCCCTCGATCACCGGGTCGCGAAAGCGAATCCTCGTGATCTCTCGGAGCGTGCAGCGCCCCGTGACCAGCCATCCATAAGACCACGCGTAGAAGCAGGACGGCCCGACGATTACCAACCCCGCCACGAACGGGCCGAGGATTCGCCCCGCGCGGTTCTTGAGGAATCCGGCCGGGCCCCGGCCCTCGTAGATCTCGGCGGAGAGGAAGCCGCTGATCGCGAAGAACAGCGGGACCGACGTCCCCATCAAGCCCCAGCATAGCCAGTCGAAGCCGAGATGGGGGGCGCGGTCGCGCACGCCCCACACCAGCCGCGGGATGTCCAGCTGCGTATAGGCCAGCGCCGCGTGCAGGGTCACCACGAAGAAGATGGCCGTCCCCCGCAGCGCATCGACGGCGTGGAGCCTGGGCTTCTCCGGGCGATGCGAAGGGACCGGGAAATTCGGGCCGGCCGGGTGCGGATGAGAGGCCGCGGCCCTCGCGGTTCGGTTTTCGGACAACGCGACTCTCCATCTCGGGAAAAGAAGCGTGCGTTTCCGGTCGTATCGGGCGCAACGCCGGGGGGGCTTGAGTCGAAACGATCTGTTCTCGATTTTTTGATCCATGCCCGAGGCGACTGGCGGCAACGCCGCGGCGGCATTACCATCAATCTCGCCAGGGTCTCGCACCCAGAAGGACTTCCGCCATGACCCCTCGAATGGTTGGGCGCCGCGAGGCAATCGCCGCCGCGCTGATCGCAAGCCTCTTCGGCGGATTCGCTCGCGCGGATCAAGCCGCGTTCGATGCGACCGATCGCTACGAAGTCCGCGAGATCGAAGGCTGGAAGGTGCTAGTCAACAAGGGGCTGCTGGGCGACCAGCCCGAGCTTGCCGACAAGGCCCTCACGCTCCTGCGATTCCAGCTCTATCAGGTCGCGCGAAGGCTCCCGCCCGCCGCCGTGGCCGACCTCCGCAAGATCCCCATCTGGGTCGAGGAAAACGAGCCGCACCACCCGTGCATGGCCTATCACCCGCACGAGGGATGGCTGCGAGATCACGGCATGAATCCCGAGAAGGCGCGATGCGTGGAGATCGCCAACGCCCGCAACTTCCTCACCTGGACCCGCGACCAGCCGTGGATGGTCCTGCACGAGCTGGCCCACGGATATCACCACCAGTTCCTGGAAAAAGGGTTCCAGAATCCGCAGGTGAAGGCCGCCTTCGAGCACGCCATGGAGGGGAAGATTTACGAGTCGGTGCTCAGGATCAACGGCAAGGACGACAAGGCCTACGCCACGACCAACCCGATGGAGTATTTCGCGGAGGCGACCGAAGCCTACTTCGGCACGAATGATTTTTATCCCTATGTAAGGTCGGAGCTGCGGCGGCACGATCCCGAGTTGTTCGCCGTGATGGGGAAGCTGTGGCGGGAGTGAGCGGAGACGGGCGGGCGATGATCGGTTACGATGGGATTGGGGTGCTCGCCCTTTTCGCGGAGTGAAGCTCATGCCCAGCGTCGTTCCCGGGGATGGACCCCTACATCGAGTGTCATGGAAATTGGCAGGATTTCCATAACTGCCTGATTGCCGGCATGTGCAACTCGCTCGGTATGACTCTGCCGCCCGATTACTACCCACGACTAGATGAGCGGACAGAAACCGTCGGCATGATCGACGAAGCGGATTGCTATCCGGCCGATTACCGGTTGCGGGATGACTGGCTGCGCGTCGAGGATATCGTGGGGGACGAAATTCACGAAACATTCGTGGAGATCCGCCGATTGCCCGATCTGGATCTCGTCACAATCGTGGAAGTCCTGTCTCCTATCACGAAAATCGGCCCCGGCCGCGAAACGTATCTGGAGAAGCGCCGGCAATTGCAGGCAAGTCATGTGAACCTGGTCGAAATCGACCTATCACTCGCGGGTTGCCGCCTACCGATGAAGCCAGTCCTACCGCCAACCGATTATCACGCAGTCGTCAGTCGCGTGGAAAAACTGCCCATGGCCGAGGTTTATTCCTGGTCCATTCACGATCCTTTGCCCAAAGTCTCCATCCCGCTCCGAGATTCCGACCTGGACGCCGAGATCGACCTGGCCAGCCTCATCGGCCTGGTGTACGACCGCGGACGATACGCTCGCACCCTCTATCGAGACCCGAAATTGCCCGACGGCGTGCCGCTGTCGGCCGAGGATCGCGCGTGGGCGGAAGCGAAGGCGAGTGCGATGCGACCCGTCGGGAGGAGGGACTGACGGCGAGGTCGCTTGTGGAGATGGGGCAAGATCGGCGAAAATCAGCAAATCAAGCGCATGGAAAGGAAAATCGCCATGACCCAGTATCAACCTGGAAGACGCCCAACGCCTCCTGCCCGACCTGATCTCGGCGGCCGAGCGCGGCGAAGAGGTCGTTATTGTTCGCGAGGATCGGCCCGTGGTAAAGCTCGTGGCCATCCCACCCCCGCGGGAATCGTTGCCCGGCCCTCAGTACGGCAGTTCCAAGGGCAGCATCGTGTTCCTGGACGATGATTTCGATGCGCCCATGGAAGATTTCCGCGAGTATGAACAGTGAGGTTCTTGATCGATACTCACGTCTTTCTCTGGTTCATCCTGGCCGATCCGAGGCTCAGCGCCACGGCGAAATCCCTCATCGAATCCCCGAACAACCAGGAAGTTCGTCAGCATCGTCACGCCTTGGGAGATCGCGATCAAGGCGGCCTTGGGTAAGCTCTCACTGGTCGACCCTTTGGAGACCATCGTGGCGAGGGAGATTACCCGAGGCCGATTCGACCTCCTGCCGATCGAGATCCCGCACATCCTGGAACTGCGGTCGCTCCCGCTCCACCATCGCGACCCCTTCGACCGCATGCTGATCGCCCAGGCCGTTGCCGAGAACCTGCCGATCGTTGGCGCCGACTCCGCCTTCGACGCCTACCCCATCCGCCGCCTCTGGTAGACGGGCCGCTCATCCTGTTCGCCGCCTCCTCCTTCGATTAGAATGGATGGCCCAGGACTTCACGCCCCGCGCCCGGATCGCCCCACCATGGAAAGTGCCCCGTTACAATCCCTCCGCAACATCGGCATCATCGCCCATATTGACGCCGGGAAGACCACCACCACCGAGCGTATCCTCTACTACACGGGCGAAACCCACCGGATGGGCGACGTCGACAAGGGGAATACGGTCACCGACTACTTGCCCGAGGAGCGCGAGCGCGGCATCACGATCGTCGCCGCCGCCATCACGTGCAAGTGGAAGGACGTGACGATCAACATCATCGACACCCCCGGCCACGTCGACTTCACGGCCGAAGTTGAGCGATCGTTGCGGGTCCTCGACGGCGCCATCGTCGTGTTCTCGGCCGTGGAAGGCGTGGAGGCCCAGAGCGAGACCGTCTGGCGGCAGGCGACCAAGTACAGCGTCCCCCGGCTCTGCTTCATCAACAAGATGGACCGCATCGGCGCCGAGTTTGATCGCGTGTTCGACGAGATCACCGAACGCCTGGAAAGCCGCCCGATCCCCATCATGATCCCCATCGGCGCGGGCCCCGAAGGCACCATGGGCGAGTTCAAGGGGCTGATCGACCTCGTGGGGATGAAGGCCCTCTATTACACATTCGCCGACATGGGCTCGACCATCACCGAAACCGAGATCCCCGAGGATTTGCAGGCCGACGCCGACCTCTGGCGCGAACGCATGCTGGATTCGCTCTCGGGCTTCGACGAGACGTTCGCCGAAGAATACTTCGCCCACCTCGAAGGCGCCGAGCTGACCGAAGACCAGATCCACGCCGCCCTGCGACGAGCCACGCTCACCGGCCAGGTCCAGCCTGTTTTGTGCGGATCGAGCTTCAAGTACGTCGGCGTGCAACGATTGCTCGATGCCGTGAGCCGCTATTTGCCCAGCCCGCTCGACAAGCCGCCCATCGTGGGCCATCACCCCAAGAAGGGGACCGAGATCATCAGGAAACCCTCGCCCGACGAGCCGTTTTGCGGGCTGGTTTTCAAGATCACCAACGACGCCCATGGCGATCTTTCTTTCGTAAGGATCTATTCGGGCAAGCTCAAGGCGGGAGGATCTCGCCCGCTCAATCCGGGCAAGGACAAGAAGGAAAACGCCTCGCGGCTCTATCACATTCGCGCCGACGAACGCGAAAAGGTGGACGAAGCCTTCGCCGGCGACATCGTGGGGGTGGTGGGCCTGAAGGATTCGGTCACCGGCGACACGCTTTGCGACCCCTCGCACCCGATCCTGCTCGAAAAGATCGAGTTCCCCGAGACCGTCATCAGCATGTCGATCGAGCCGGTCAGCTCGGCCGACAAGGGGAAGCTGGCCGACACCCTGCTGGCGCTGGTCCGCGAAGACCCCACGTTCGCCTACAAGGTGAACGAGGAGACCGGCCAGACGCTCATCAGCGGCATGGGGGAATTGCACCTGGAGATCATCAAGAACAAGATGATCCGCGACTTCAACCTGAAGGTGCACGTGGGAAGGCCTCGCGTGAGCTATCGCGAGACGATCAAGAAGGCGGTGAAGCGCGTGCAGGGGACGTGCATCCGCCAGACCGGTGGGACGGGCCTGTACGCCAAGGTCACCATCGACCTGGAGCCGGAATCGCAGCCCAAGGGCGCGCCGGTCTTGCACTTCGTGAACGCCATGAAGGGCGGCACGATCCCCGCCGAATTCCTCCCGGCGGTCGAGGCGGGCATCCGCGACGAGGCCAAGTCGGGCGGACGCACGGGCTTCCCGCTGGTCGACCTGAAGGTCACGGTGATCGACGGCCAATCGCACGACGTCGACTCGAACGACCTGGCCTTCCGCTTCGCCGCCGCCGACGCCCTGAGCAAGGCCGTGCAGGAAGCCGGCGCCGTCCTGTTGGAGCCGATCATGAAGCTGGAAGTCGTCACGCCCGAGGATTATTTCGGCGACGTGATGGCCGACCTCATGAGCCGCCGCGCCGAGATCACCAACACGTTCGACCGCGGCAAGCTGAAGGTGATCGAAGCGCGGGCACCGCTGGAAAAAATGTTCGGCTATTCGACGGCCGTGAGGAGCTTGAGCCAGGGGCGGGCAAGCTATTCGATGGAGCCGCTCGAATACGCCGCGGCGCCCGATAGCATGCTGGAGATTTTGGGGGGGACTTGAACGGACAAAGCGGGAGGGACCGAAGCTTGAGCTTTCGGTCCCTCCCGCCGGTTTGTCCTTGAATCGGTTCCCTTGCGATCAAGCGGCGGGGGCTTTACGTCGCTTGCGAAGCTTGGATTGAGCCAGGCCAATCGCGCCGGCCAGGCCGAGCATGACGAAGGTCGTCGGTTCGGGCGTCACGAGGGTTTGGTCGGCAATATCGCCGAAGCCGAACGTCGTGAATGCCGGACTCGATGCAACGAACGTGCCGGCCCCCGGACCGCTCAGCGCAATCGTGCCCCACGTACCGCCGCCCGCCGTGTTATTGGTGGCGTCGTGTTCAGCGTAGAGGAACGTCTGCGTTGGATCCAGGGCGATCTGATACAGCGTCGAACCCGATTTGATCAAGCTGTAGCTGCTGTTCGTGGAGCCGCTTGTGGATCCCAAATTCACGCTGAAGAGGCCCACGGTCGAGGACCCATACAACGTACCGTTGGACGTGATCGCAATGTCGCCAAATCCAAGGGACGGGGCGCCGCTAAGGGTAATATTCGTCACGCTCGAGATGCTCGGTGCTCCGCCGGTCAAAGAACTTTGTGAGAAGGTGACCTTCTCCAACACGTTTGAATTTTCTTGCACGAAATAGTACGACCCGTTGTAAAAAGCCGCGTTGCTGATCGAGCCCGTCACGCCGGTCCCGGTAACCGCCCCGGCCGTGTTGGTGGCGAGATTGTAATATTCAAGCTGGCTGCTGCTGGTGGTGCTTCCAAAGATCAGGAGGTGATCGGGGACGTCGATGGCAAGCCCGTTCGTCGTCCCTAGGCTCGCATTGGTATACATCGTCGTATCGGTACGACCTGAGACGTCCACGGAGTCGATTCTTCCCCCCGTGGTCAACCCGTAGACGACCAATCCCGCGTGGGCCGCTTGTTGTGCCGCCAGAAGGACCAGCATCGCCAAGCCGCAGCTCATCATTCGTCGCATCATGATTCCTGATCCTCAACGTGTCGCTACATCGCGATGGGGAAAGACGCAGTATTTCCGGCGATCCCGAACAGAGGCATGATTAGAACGGATCTGGTGCGGATTACAACAAGAAAATCGTTTGTTTTGGTTGTAATCGATGCTTATTTTCAACTGATCTCTCCGGCCGTAATCAATTGCGGCCATGTTAGATCAATTTGGCGTGGTTTCTGGCCATGTCCCGCCTCGAAGATGGAAGTTTGTGAAATTTCGTAATGATGCAATTGCAAAAGATCCATCGCGCAGGCTGACAGCGGTTCACCTCCGGATTGCATACCTCCGTGTTGGGTCTGCTATCGCGGACACCTTCGTCTTGCAGGAAGAGGTCTGGAAATTTTGGGCGGAGCGTGAAGTGTGGCGAACGGAGATCATCTGCGTCGCCGAAATCCCGATCCGATGCCGATTTCCTCGCGAATACCCCCGCGCTTCCGCTGTCTGCCGTCGTCTCGGCCGATTATGATGAGAGTCATCAAGGTGTAATAAGTGTACTGGTCCGGACCGGGAGGCTGAGATGAGCACGGCCGTCGAGGCGAAGGTCACGCTGGAAGAGTTCCTGGCCATGCGGGACCGGGGACGCTACGAACTGGTCGATGGGGACCTGGTGGAGGTTAACGTGAGCGTCTTGTCGAGCCTTGTCAGTGCGGATGTGGTCATCAAGCTGGGTGGCTACTGCAAGGCGCACAACCTCGGCCTTGTGTGGGGCGCCGATAACCTGGTGCACTGCTTCCCGGACGAGGGGAAGTATCGCAAGCCCGATGCCTCGTTCGTGAGGCTCGACCGCGTCCCCTGGGACCGGCTCGAAGACGGCTACCTCGACCTGGCGCCCGACCTCGTCGTGGAGGTGGTCTCGCCGAACGACCTGTTCTATGAGGTCGAGCTCAAGATCCAGGAGTATCTCGCCGCGGGCGTGCGCCTCGTGTGGGTGATCGTGCCCGAGACCCGGACCGTGAGGATCTTCCGGGCCGACCAATCGACCGGCGGGCGCTCGGCCAACGACGACCTCGAAGGCGAGGACGTGATCCCCGGCTTCCGCTGCCGGGTCGCGGACCTCTTCCCGGCCATCCCGAAGCCCGCGGCACCAATGCCAGGACCGGGGACCACTCCCTGACGGCGCTCAACGCCCCGGCGGCCTGGCAACCTGCTCGGCCCAGGCGCAATCCTCGGGGTTCAGGGGCAGATTCAGCGGGGCATCATACCGGATGGAGCGATGATAACGGCCGCGCTGATAGGTCGTCGCGAAGATGCCGGCCAGGTCGATCTCGATATCCGGGTCGGGCGCGGAGAGGGGGATGGGGATCGTCGGCAACGCGCGGCGTACCGACCATGCGTAGACGTCGCATCGGGGACGCTGGTCGGCCCGCGAGACCATCGCATAGTAATCGCCGGGTGGTAACGGTTCGCTCATCGGCAGGCGATGCCCGACGATCAGCAGGTCCAGCTCGACGAGATTGACCGGCTGATGGATCGGGGACATTCGCTTGGCGAGATGATCAGTGTAGCCCAGCTCAACTTTATTTGTAGGAGAAAGCAGCTCAACTGACGTGACCAGCTTCCAATCGCGCTCGCGGCGGATCTCGATGTAAGTCTCCCGCATTTCTTCCGGCAACTGCGTGGCCAATCGCAGCGAGACCGGTTCCAGCGTCATCGCGCCCGCTGCCGGCATGGCGCGCTCGGCGGATGGTCGCGTTTGCAGGACCGCCACGTCGGGATAACCGGTCCTGGCCCGTTCGTCCGGCAATTCCAGCAGGCGGAACCGCTCGTCCATCCTGGCGATGTAGTTGTCCGGCAGGCGGTCGTTGACGGCGTCGCAACAGACGTTGATGAATCGGGCGTGAAAATCCCGCCAGTCGCCGGAAATCTCCAGATACGGGTCCATACCCGGGAACGGGCTGGGCATGGCGCGGGCCTCCTCGATTCGAGGTCGTTTCGGCCCTCAGTTTACCCCGAAGGAGATCTTCCGGAAAACCGCCTCGGTCAGGAAATGCCCGGCCCGACCCTCCATCCGGGGGCCGGGCCGGGCTGCGATCCTCCCGGATCATCGCACGACGACGTTGCCGCTGGCGACCTCCGCCTGGATGTCGGCTTTGAGGTCGGCGAGCACCTGCTTGTAGCAGGTGACCACGGGCTTCGGGACGCCGCTGCTGATGTCCTCCTGCATCTGCTGGACGTCGGCGGTCATCGTGTCGGTCAGGCCGTCGGCGCTGTTGTAGGGGATTCGCGAGACGGCGGACGTCAGCGCATTCTGCCAGTTGCGTTGTAGTTCTGGCCGCCTGCTTGGCGAATTGCGTGAAGGCTTGCTGGATCTGGCTTTGCGTCTTCTGGATGGCGTGCGAGGTCAGCAGCGGCGTGCCGTGGAACATGGCCACGCCGTGGGACAGGACGACTCGGTCTTCGAGGCGGCCGAGGGCGTCGGGGACGAAATTTCGCTTGCGCATCGGGATGCTCCTCATTGAAAGATGTTCAGAAGCCGGGCGTTCTTTTCGCTCGCTCGCGGCGCATCGCGGCCCCCTCGCCTTGCGGCGATCGAGAGGGGCCGTGATTGCGGGATCGCCCCGGGAATTTTCTTCTTTCTTCGCGGGGCGGATCCGGGATAATCAGGGGCGTAGCTACCATAGCCTCGTCGTCCCCGCCCCACTGATCGCGATCGGCGGCGGGATCTGGACGGGAATTCCCAAGGAATTCAGAACTGGCCATCATGATCCCCCCCAATGGCGAGCAAATCGAGCAGGAGCGAGGCAGCGACGTGGACGTGCTGGTGCGCCGGATCGAGTCGTGCCGCACCTATCTCCTGTTCGTCGCCGGGAAGCTGCAATCGGGCCTGATCCGCGAGCGGGAGAGCCCGTCGGACCTGGTCCAGCAGGCCATGCTCTCGGCGATCGCGACGATCCTGGACGGGCGCGCCCGGCTCCCCGGCGACGACGTCAAGGAGGTCCGCGCCTGGCTGCGTCGCATCCTCATCAACACGCATCGCGACTCGCTCCGCCACCACTACGCGCAGCAACGCTCGCCCGACCGCGAGCACCCCGACGCCGCGATCGACGTCGCGGCCGACACCCCCTCGCCCAGCTCGCGGGCCGGGCGCAACGAGGAGGCGGAGCGGGTGGCGAAGGCGCGATTGGCGCTGGACGATCGCGAGCGGCAGCTCCTCTGCTGGTGGTTCGACGACGAGCTCTCGTTCACCGAGATCGCCGAGCGGCTCGGGTGCTCGGTCAGCGGCGCCCGCAAGGCATGCCTTCGCGCGGGCGAACGCCTGAAGGCCGCCTACGAGCTCAAAGGGACCCGCCCATGACGCCGGCCGACTCGATCCAGCCCATCCCGGGCGAGGGGCCATCGTCGGCCGGCCCGGCGGTGATCTCGTCCGATTCGGATAAGGCCCTCCTCGCCCTTTTCCAGCAGCTCGGCCCGGGATGGCGGGGGTCGCGACCCGCCGGGTCCGACGACGCCAGCCGCATCGGCCGGTTCGAGGTGATGGAGCCCCTGGGGTCGGGCGGATTCGGCCACGTCTTCAAGGTCTTCGACCCGAATCTGGACCGGCCCCGGGCGATGAAATTGCCCCGGCCCGAGGCGCTCGAATCCAGCTCGATGCGGAGCCGGTTCTTCCGCGAGGCCAAGGCCGCCGCGGCGCTCGACCACCCGAACGTGGTGAAGGTCTTCGAGGCCGATGAGTCCGGCCCCGTCTGCTTCCTGATCATGGAATATTGCGAGGCCGGCTCGCTCGCGGCGTGGCTCGCGGCCCGGCCCGCCGATCGCCCGATCTCCCCGGCGTGGGCGGCCGAGATGGTGGCCCGGCTTGCCGACGGGGTCCAGCACGCCGCACGCCCGCGGCGTCCTGCACCGCGACCTGAAGCCCGGGCAACGTCCTGCTGGTCGATCACGGCGACCCCGACCCCGCCACGGGCCTGCCCGATTTCACGCCCAAGGTGGGGGATTTCGGCCTGGCGAAGATCCTGGACGAGCCCGCCGGGAGCGACCGGACCGCCAGCGACGCCCTGGTCGGCACGCTCGCCTACATGGCCCCCGAGCAGGCCCGCCGCGACCCGGCCGGCATCTCGGCCGCGACCGACATCTACGGCCTGGGCACGATCCTGTACGAGCTCCTGACCGGCCGCCGCCCGTTCTCCGGGCAACGCCATGCCGACCTGCTGGATCACATCCTCAACGTCGAGCCCTCGCCCCCGCGATCGCTCCGGCCCGAGATCCCCGTCGAGCTCGACACGATCTGCCGGAAATGCCTCGAAAAAAAACCCGGAGATCGCTACGCGACGGCCGCCGACCTGGCCGATGACCTGAGAAGCTGGCTCGCCGACGAGCCGATCTCGGCCCGGCCCGCGCCGATCTGGAAGAAGGCCCGGTCCTGGTCGCGCAGGCACCCGGTGGGGGTGGGGATGATGGCCCTGGCCGTGATGGCCCTCGTGGGCGGCTCCCTGCTCGCCGAATCCAAGGCGAGGCAGGACGCCGCGAGCTGGCTCGATCGACTGGAAGCCGCGAACCTCTCGGGCCTGCCGGCCTTGATCGCCGAGCGACGGCCCGACGACCCTCGCGTCTCCGGGAAGCTCCACGCCCTGTTCGCTTCCGGCCCCGACCACAAGAAACTGGCCGCCGCCGTGGCCCTGGCCTCGCGCCGGCCCGAGTGCGCCTCCCACGCGTTCGATCGGCTGCTCTCGGTCGAACCGCCTTCGGTCAAGCCCCTGTGCGAGGCCCTTCGCCTCCGGATGCCGGACCTCCCCGATCGCCTGAAGGCGACCCTGGCCGCCGCGATCCCGCCGGGGGCGACCGAGTCGGATCGCGAGGCGAACGACCGTCGCCGCGCCCGCGCCGCCGCCTGCCTGGTGCATCTGGGCTGGCCCGATCCGGCCCGGGACCTGCTCCGGTTCCGGCCCGACCCGCAGGCCCGGTCGTTCCTGATCCACGAGCTCGGGCCGGCGGGGGTCGATCCCCGCGCCCTCTTCGACCAGCTCCGGGGTGAGCCCGACCCGTCCCTTCGGCGCCCTGATCCAGAGCCTCGGCGAAGTCCCCGACGACGCATGGAACACTGCGCTTCGCCACCAGGCCCGCGATCACCTGCTCTCGACCTATCGCACCGACCCCGACGCGGGCGTCCACGGCTCGGCGAAGTGGGTGTTGACGAAGTGGAAGCACGAAGCCTTGATGGACGAGATCGACGGCGAGCTGGCGACTAGCCCGCCGACCGATCCCCGGTCCGGCTGGCGCATCAGCCCGCAGAAGATCACCTTCGTGAGGGTGGAAGACCCCGAAGGCGGCCGCGAGATCGAGGTCTCGGACATCGAGGTGACCGTCGCCCTGTTCGGGAGATTCGTCAAGGACCACCCTCACTCGCTTGCGACCAGCCCCGAGCCTCTTTGCCCGGCCAACACCATCTCGTATTATGACGCCGCCGAATTCTGCAACCTGCTGGTGCCGCCGAGGGGCTGCCGCCCTCGTTTCGCCCCGGAGGCGAGTTGAAGTGGGAGCCCGTGGAAAACCACCGCGACCGGCCCGGATACCGTTTGCCGACCCTGGAAGAATCGATTATCGTCTGCCGGGCCGGCACGACCACCCGGCGTTACTTCGGGGACGCCGATAAGCTGGTCGCGTGGTATGCGCTGGGTGCAGTCCCCGGGCCGCACGCAGATGGCACCCGTGGGATCGCTCAAGCCCAACGACTTCGGCTTCTTCGACACGCTGGGCAACGCCATCGAGATCGGCCAGTCGTCGCGAGGCGATCTCGACAGGAGGAACCAGGCCGTGTTCTACGGGGGCTCGGTCGTCTCCGTCCTCTCGCAGATTCGCTGGGATTACGCGATCCCGAGGATGCGGCTGGATCAAAGGACGGGGGGGGACTGGTTCGGCTTCCGGATTGCCCGCACCGTGCGATTGACCCCCAGGATCTGATTCGAGCCCCACGAGACATCGAGACGACCGGCCCTCGTCGGGCCGCTTCCCCAGGATGTCCCTCCTCAACGATGTCTTCCTCAACCCTAAGGATTCCCCCATGCCCGACCTCGGCACCTGCACATGGACCTTCGACGGCTCACACTGGTTCTCGACCGATGACTGCAAGAACGGCGGCGTATGCGCGCGACGTGGTGCCGAGCAAAGGCGGGGGGATGGTCGATTCCACGGGTACGGCGCTCATGGATGTGACCCGGACCGTCGATGCCGCGACCGGGAAGCACAAGATCCGCGTGCCCGATGCGCTCTTCCGTTCCAAACTCCATGCAGCCCTCGCCGCCACCGTCCCGGCACCGGCACCGGTCGGGCATCATGTCGATGTCCCGTGTATCGCCCCCTGAATGAGCGAGGCCGACGGGAATCGCCGGCCTCGGCCGCGCCGGAGGCGAGAATTGCACGGAAATCGCGAGAAGACGGCTTGACCGCCCCGGTTTTACCCTTTACACTCTCTCTTTCCCCGTGGATGGGGACTCAGGATACCCACCGGGTCGGCTTGCGTATTGTTTCCGAAGGGGTTGTCGCGTGGCGGGCATCAGCAACGAACGTATTCGCATCCGCATGGAGGCTTACGACCACACCATCCTGGATCAATCGGCCAAGGATATCGTCGACACCGCCAAGAGGACCGAGGCCGTCGTCCATGGCCCGATCCCGCTTCCGACCCGGATCGAACGGTACACCGTGCTCCGCAGCCCGCACATCGACAAGAAGTCGCGGGAGCAGTTCGAGATCCGCACCCATAAGCGGCTGATCGACATCGTCCAGCCCACGGCGAAGACGATCGACGCCCTGAACAAGCTGAGCCTGCCCGCGGGCGTGGACATCAAGATCAAGGCCGGCCCCAGCGGCGGCTGAGTTGGTAACGACACACGACAATTCGATCGAGCCGACCTCCGGGGGCGACGCCAGGACTCAAGGCGTCGCCATTTCCGTGTCGGCGCCGGGGGAAAAAGGCCGGTATTCGGCCTGTCCTCCATCCCGGCCAGGGCACCTCCCGACCTTGTACCTGTCCTTTCGGGCGCGGATTGAAACATGAACGTTGGATTGCTTGGCCGCAAAGTCGGCATGACGCAGATCTTCGAGAAGGATGGGACCGCCGTGCCCATCACCGTCCTGGAATGCGGCCCCTGCACGGTCCTCCAGGTGCGGACGGCCGAGCGCGACGGCTATCACGCCATCCAGCTCGGGTTCGCCGACAAGAAGCGGAAGAGCGCCACCATGGCCGAGCGGGGTCATGCCCGCAAGGTGGACGCGGAGCCGAAGAAATATGTTCGCGAGATCCGCCAGGAGACGGCGGCCGAAGGCGTCGAGGCGGGCAAGGTCCTGACCGTCGAGGTCTTCAACGACATCAAGAACGTGGACGTGGTCGGCACCAGCAAGGGCCGCGGGTTCACGGGCGTGATGAAGCGGCACGGGTTCAAGGGGTTGCGGGCCACCCACGGCGTGAAGCGGATGCACAGGCATCCGGGCTCCAGCGGGCCGTCGGCCGACCCCTCGCACACCCGCAAGGGGATCAAGAAGCCGGGCCACCACGGCAACGCCCGCGTGACCGTGCGGAACCTCAAGGTCGTGAGCATCGACCCGGCCAATAACCTCATGCTCGTCCGGGGCGCCGTGCCGGGACACAACAACGCCTTCGTGATGATCCGGCAGACGAACAAGGTCTAACTGCGGCGACCTCCACGCCCTACGATCCGCGAGATGAGTCATGCTAAGCGTCCCCGTTTATAACACGACCGGCGAGAAGATCGGCGAGGAGTCGATCGACCCGGCCGACTTCGGCGGCGAAGTCAACAAGCAGCTCCTGCACGACGTGGTCGTGATGCACCTGGCCAACCGCCGGGTCGGCACCGTGAACACCCGCGGCCGGGCCGACGTGGCGGGCTCGGGCAAGAAGCTGTTCCGCCAGAAAGGCACCGGCAACGCCCGCGCCGGCGCCAAGCGGACCAACAAGCGCAAAGGCGGCGGCGTGGCCTTCGCCCGCCGCAACCGCGACTACTCGTACACGATGCCCAAGAAGGCCATGAGGGCCGCCGTCCGCCAGGCCATCCTCTCCAAGTTCCAGGACGGCGAGGCGCTGGTCGTCGACGGCCTGGCCCTGGGCGACACCCCCAAGACCAAGACCGTGGCCACCCTGCTCAAGGCGATCGTCCGGCCCGACCTGAAAGACGGCGAGACCCAGCCGGTCGAGGGGGAGACCAAGACGGCCGCCCGCAAGCGGACCCTCCACGGCCGCACGATCCTCATCGGCACGCCGGCCCTGGACTCGAAGCTGCACCAGGGCGCCCGCAACATCGAGGGCGTGCAGGTCGCCCCGATCGCCGAGTTCAACACCTACGACGTGCTCAAGCAGAAGTACCTCCTGCTGACCCGCGAATCGCTCGCGGCGCTCAAGGAAAAGGTCAAGGAAAAGCCGACGCGACGGCCCAAGCTCGCCCCGGCCGTCGCCCCGCAGCAGGAGACCGCGTAAGCCATGGTTACCCTCCGCCACGCACCCAAGTACGAGCGATCCGGGCCGAAGCTCGAGCCCTATCAGGTGATCCTGCGACCGCTGATCACCGAGAAGGCCACTCACCTGTCGGAACGGCACAACGCCTACACGTTCGAGGTCAACCCGCTGGCCACGAAGACCGAGATCAAGGCGGCCGTCGAGGTCCTCTTCCACGTGAAGGTGGCCGACGTGAGGACGCAGAACCGCCGCGGGAAGACCCGCCGCTACCGCCTGAAGGTGGGGCGGATGCGGAACTGGAAGAAGGCGATCGTCGCCCTCACCGAAGACCACCGCATTGATTTCTATTGATCAAACCGCTACGATCGTCGGGCTCTGCCTGTCGCCCGGAGGATGGTGAACTGATATGGGACTTCGCTACTACAAACCGACAAGCCCCGGGCGCCGCAACGCGTCGGTCAGCGACTTTTCCGAGCTGACCGACAAGAACAAGAAGCCCGAGAAGAGCCTGACCGTCCCCCTCAAGAAGAAGGGCGGGCGGAACAACCAGGGCTTCATCACGGCCAGGCACCGCGGCGGCGGCCACAAGCGGATGTACCGGATCATCGACTTCCGCCGTCACGACAAGGACGGCGTGCCGGCCGAGGTCACGCACATCGAGTACGACCCGAACCGCTCGGCACGGATCGCCCTGCTGAAATATGCCGACGGCGAGAAACGCTACATCGTGGCGCCCGAAGGCCTGAAGGCCGGGATGACCGTCCAGAACGGCCCGAACGCCGAGCCGAAGGTGGGCAACTGCATGCCCATGTCCAAGATCCCTACCGGCATGGCGATCCACAACATCGAGATGCAGCCGGGCGGGGCGCGAAGCTGTGCCGGTCGGCCGGCGTGAGCGCCACGCTCACGGCCCGCGAAGGGACCTGGGCGCAGATCACCCTGCCTTCGGGCGAAATCCGCCGGATTCCCGCCGCCTGCCGGGCCACGATCGGCGTGGTCGGCAATTCGGACCACATGAACATCTACCTGGGCAAGGCCGGGCGATCGCGATGGCTGGGGCGTCGTCCCCACGTGCGAGGCGTGGCCATGAACCCGAACAAGCACCCGATGGGCGGCGGCGAAGGCCGGACCTCGGGCGGTCGTCACCCGTGCTCGCCCACCGGCGTGCCGGCCAAGGGCGGCAAGACGCGTCGCCGTCGCAAGCCGTCCAACGCGATGATCATCCGTCGTCGCAAGAGCGTCCGCTACGGCCAGTTGAAGGTCTGATTCCCCGTAGGGCCGGTTATTACCGGCCTTGTCCGATTCCATCCAAAGACGGCCGGTGATAACCGGCCCTACAATTTTCGTAAGAGACCAGCCACTCATGGGACGTTCGCTCAAGAAAGGCCCGTACGTCGACGAGCGATTGCTCGCCAAGGTGTACCGGGCGGAAGCCACCGGTGCCCGCGAGCCGATCAAGACGTGGTCGCGGGCCTGCACGATCGTGCCCGAGTTCATCGGCAAGAATTTCGCCATCCACAACGGCAAGGCGTTCCTGAAGTTGTACGTGACCGAGGACATGGTCGGGCACAAGCTCGGCGAGTTCTCCCCCACGCGGACGTTCCGCGGCCACGGCGGCAAGGGCGGCAAGCCCGCGAAGAAGTAAGCAAGCCCTCTTTCGTCATCGGGATTTCGCCATGTCCAAGACCCAGAGCCTCCAGCCGTACAAGGCCTCGCACCGGTTCGCCCGGTCGTCGGTGCGCAAGCTGCGGCCCCTCCTCGATTTGATCCGCGGCAAGTATGCCGACGACGCGCTGAATATCCTCCGCTACATGCCCAACCGCGGCGCCCGGATGCTCGAGCAGGTGCTCAAGAGCGCCATGGCCAACGCCGAGGACCGCGGCGTGAGGAACTCGGGCGACCTGATCATCGTCGACGCCCGCGGCGACGGCGGCCCCATGTTCAAGAGGCTCATGCCCCGCGCCCGCGGGATGGCCTACATGGTCCGCCGCCGCTCGTGCCACATCATCGTCGGCCTGACCGATCTGGAAACCATCCTCGCCGGGCCCGAAGGCGCGGCCGACGACGACGAATAAACCTACCCGAGCGAAGTAGAGAAGGACGCGTCTCATGGGTCAGAAAGTCCAGCCAACCGGCTTCCGCATCGGGGTCTACGAAGACTGGCGGAGCCGCTGGTACGCGAACAAGCACGAATTCAGCGACCTGCTGGTCGAAGACTTCAAGATCCGCAAGTTCATCAAGGCCAAGTACTCGTTCGCCGGCATCCCCAAGGTCGAGATCGAGCGCACCCGAGACGCCGTGAAGGTGATCCTCTTCACCGCCAGGCCGGGCGTGATCATCGGCCGCAAGGGGTCCGAGGTCGAGAAGATCCAGGACGAATTGCAGAACCTGACCGGGCGGCAAGATCGACATCAAGATCGAGGAAGTCGCCCGCCCCGAGATCAGCGCCCAGCTCATCAGCGAGGACATCGCCGAGCAGCTCAAGAAGCGGTCCAGCTTCCGCCGCACCATCAAGAGGGCGCTGGAGCAGACCATGGACGGCGGCGCCCGGGGCGTGAAGGTCCAGCTCTCGGGCCGCCTGGGCGGTTCGGAAATGAGCCGGACCGAGGGCGCGAACCTCGGCTCGATCCCGCTGTCCACGCTGCGGGCGAGGGTCGATTACGGGTTCTCCGAGGCCAGGACCGCGCAGGGCCACATCGGCATCAAGGTGTGGGTCCACCAGGGCGACTACCTGAAGGCCGACGAGCTTCCCGAGGGCGGCGCCGCGGCCCCGAAGCGACCGCGACGCCCGCGAGGCGGTGGGCCTGGCGGTGGGGGCGGAGGCGGTGGTGGTGGCGGTCGTCGTTGATTCCGGGACACTTGCTTCGGCTTGCTAGCTGATTGATGAGAGGGAGGGTGCTTCGATGGCCATGATGCCCAAGCGGGTCAAATACCGGAAGACGCAGAAGGGCCGGATTCGCGGCAATGCCACGCGGGGCAATTACGTTGCCTTCGGCGATTTCGGCATCCAGTCGCTCGAAGCCGGCAAGGTCGAGCGCCCAGACCATCGAGGCCGGCCGGATCGTGGCCAGCCAGTCGGTCAAGGGCGGCGGGAAGCTGTTCATCCGGATCTTCCCGCAGAAGAGCGTGACGTCCATCCCCGCCGAGACCCGCATGGGCAAGGGCAAGGGGGAAGTGGAATACTGGGCCGCGGTCGTGAAGCCCGGCACCATCCTTTATGAGCTGGGCGGCGTGAGCGAGGAGATCGCCCGCGCGGCGTTCGCCCGCATCGCCCACAAGCTGCCGGTCACCTGTCGGTTCGTGACCCGGCGGCCCACGCTGTAACTTCCTCGGGGCGTGCGGACCACGCCCCGTCCCGTGAGGATCGGCATGGAGGTGGAGAGATGGCCGGCAAGCTGCGATCGGGCCTCTGCACCCAGGGTCAACTGGAATCGGGGGCGTTTCGGGGCTGGGCCTCGCGGATGACGATGGAATTCAAGCTCCATCGCAAGCTCTGGGAATGGTGCTTCATCGCCCAGGCCCTCCACGAGCGAGGCAAGCTGAAGCCGGGCATGAAGGGCCTGGGATTCGGGGTGGGGCAGGAGCCGCTGACGGGCCTCTTCGCCGCCGAGGGTTGCCAGGTCGTGGCGACCGACATGGACCCCGAGGGGGCCATCCAGGCGGGATGGGCAAGCAGTCACGAGTATGCTCCCCAGTTCGAGGCCCTGAACCGCTATCAGCTTTGCGACCCCGAGAAGTTCCGCGAACGTTGCTCCTTCCGCGCCGTCGACATGAACGCGATCCCCGAGGACCTGCGAGATTTCGACTTCACCTGGTCCTCCTGCTGCTTCGAACACCTGGGATCGATCGAACAGGGTCAGCGCTTCGTCGAAGAACAGATGGAATGCCTGAAGCCGGGGGGTGTCGCCGTCCACACGACCGAGTACAATCTTTCGTCCGACGAAACGACCCTGAGCGACGGCCCCTGCGTGCTCTTCCGCCGCCGCGATATCGACTGGCTGGCGGCCCACCTGAGATCCAAGGGGCATGCGGTCGAGGTGGATTACGACCCGGGGGCCGGGCTTGCCGACGGGTTCATCGACGTGCCCCCTTATGGCGACGACCCTCACCTGAAGTTGCAGATGGCCGGGTATGTGTCGACGTCGATCGGCCTGATCTTCGAGAAAAACACCAGGGCGGATGGCGGATGGCTCCGCGCGATCGTCCGCAAGTTTCGTCCCAAGGCTGCTTGAATCGAATCGAATCGAATTGTTGAGGCCCCGAATCATGTCCAAGCCCGCGCAGATCCGCGAACAGACCGACGACCAGCTAGAATTGCTGCTGGCGGAGACCCAGCAGAACCTCTTCCGGCTCCGGCTCCAGAGCGAGACCGAGCGCCTGGAAGCCCCCAGCGAGATCATCAAAGCCAAGCGCGAGATCGCCCGGATCAAGACGATCCTGCGCGAGCGCGAGATCCAGAGGGAAAAGTCGGCCCTCGCGGCCTCCTGATCCCCTCAACCCGATGGATACCCCTCCCATGAGCCAGGCCACCCCCAACGCCGCCCCGGTCCGCACGCGTCGCAAGACCGAGATCGGCGTCGTCACCTCCGACAAGATGAACAAGACCCGCCGCGTCGAGATCGAGCGCCTGGTCCCGCACCCGAAATACGGCAAGTTCATGAAGCGCCGCACCGTGTGCCACGCGCACGACGAGACCAACCAGACGCACGTGGGCGACATCGTCGAGATCATGGAAACCCGCCCGCTCTCGAAGCTGAAGCGCTGGCGGATCACCCGGATCGTCCGCAAGGGCCGCAGCAGGCGCTCGCCGGAGAAGGCGAGACGACGCCGAAGCCCGAGGCTTGAGGTAGTTCCCGGGAGGTGCGCCCATGATAACGCTCGCATCGGTGGTCCACAGCGATCCTGAGATCCTGGGCGGCGCCCCGGTTTTCATGGGAACGCGCGTGCCCTTCGCGCGCTCATCGACTATCTGGGTGGTGGCCAACCCCTTGCCGAGTTCCTGGAGGACTTTCCGTCGGTCAGTCATGACCAAGCGGTTGCGGCCTTGAGGCTGGCCGCCGAAGCCCTGGTGGGCGATGCGCATCCTGCTTGACGAGTGCGTGCCGAAGCGGCTCGGCCGGCAGTTGATCGGTCACGCCGTCCGGACGGTGCCGCAGGAGGGTTGGTCGGGCAAGAAGAACGGCGAGTTGCTGGCGCTGATGTCCGCGGCGGGGTTCGAGGTGCTGTTGACGGTGGACCAGGGCCTCCGCCACCAGCAGAATCTTCGGGCCGCGGGCGTGGCGGTCGTCGTCATGATCGGGGCCAGCAATCAGCTCGCGGACTTGGTGCCGCTGGTGCCCCATGTCCTGGCGGCCCTGACCACGCTGAAGGCTGGCGACGCGGTGGAGGTTCGCTGAATCTGGCCGCGTACGAGTTCGATCGCCGCGTCCAACAACGACCTGATCCGCACCGGGCTGGAAGTGCACATTACGCGGCGTGGATCGGCGATGAGCGCGCGGGCCTGCCGGCGATTACCATCCACGGGGCCGTGAGCACCGGGGCGGCCGGGAAGGTCCTGCGATTGCCGGGCGAGGTGGTCACGAGGGACGTCTCGGAGTCTTTCATCGACGACCTGCCCAGGATCACGGGTATCCTTCGAAGGATCGTGGAGTCGGACGGATCTCGCCGCCCGGGATTCGTCGCGGGCATTGTCGTGGCGGGTTCCTACCCGGGGCATTATCATGCAATCGTTCCAGAAATGGCTGTACAACAACAGCCTGTCTCTCATCTTCTTCGTCCTCTTCGTGGGGGCGATCCTGGTTGACAGCGTCGCAGGACTGAGCGACTACAATCAGACATTGACGTCGCATGGGCGGCCGGCGATCGGCTATTTCGCGTATCTCGGGACGGGCAATTTCCTCGCGGGGCTGTTCTCGAACTGGCAGGCGGCGGTCTTGCAGCTCGGATGCCTGATCGTCTTCGCGGCGATCTTCCATCAGAAAGGAGCATCGCACTCGCTCCGCCTCCGTCACGACCCGTCGCTCGATCGGCGGCAGGGCGCGGGGCAAGCCTCGTGGCTGTATCGCAACTCGCTCTCGCTGGCGTTCGCGCTCCTGTTCGCGCTGGCCTTCCTTGGGCATCTCGTGTTCGGGACCAAGGCGTATAACGAGACCCTCGCCCTGAGCGACCAATCGCCGGTTTCCGTCGCCTCGTACGCGTGGTCGGCGAGCTTCTGGTCCAAGACCGCGCAGACATGGCAGGCGGAGTTCGTCGTCATGGGCCTGTTCCTCGTCCTGAGCATCTACCTCCGCCAGCAGGGATCGGCGGAGTCGAAGCCGGTCCTCAGCCGCGACGACGAGACCGGCGAGACGAACAAATGACTCGGGCGTCCGGCCTCCTGACGGCGGGAGGCCGGACGCCCGATCGGCATTTCGGCTCATGCACGAATCAATAGCCCGGGTCGGTGTCGAACCCTCCGTCGTAGTCGCCGAAGTTGTCGCCGCCGATGTTGAGCGACTGTTGCTGGATGCCGAGTCGCGTCAGGTTCGCGCTCTGGGCGTTGGATTGATGGATGCTGGCTTCGGATTGCTGGATGGACGGGAGGCTGATCGTCTGCTGGGTGTTCAGGGTTCGCGGGATGTTCGACGCCGCCACGACCTCCGCCGCCACCCAGGTGAACGACCCGCTCGACCTGCCGTTGTAGGGCGAGACGGTGATGAAGACGGTCTGGCCCGCGTTGAGCTTGGCGAAGGCCAGGCTGTTGGTGGTCCGGTTCGTGGCGTCGTCGTTGCTGGCGATCCGCTGGCCTTGCTGGTTGTACACGCCCAGGACGGTGTCGAGCTTGCTGTTCTGGGCGGCGATGGAGCCGAACAGGTAGATCCCGGAAGACGGGGCGGTGAAGGCATGGTTGTAATAGGTGGTCGTGCTCACCTGGCCCGTCCCGGCCGCGATGCCGTTGCCGAGGTGCGTGACCGGGACGCTGTGGAACGAGAGGGCGGCCGGCGGACGGTGCCCCAGGACAGGACGACTCGCCCTTCCAGGTTCTCGAACTGGGTGAGCCGGCGGCGATTGCGGCGGGGCTTCGGGCCCGAGCCGGCGCCGGCCAGGCGGCGGAAGCCGGAGCGGATTGCCTGGAACATCGAGGCGCGGACGGGGGTCTCGGTCGCGGTGATCGCGGTCATGGGAAGGCTCCTGGTTGGGTGGGGCCGTTAGGCCACCGGTCGTCTCGGGCTCGCGTTGGTCGACCTCGTCGCGGTCGCCACGTCCCTCTTACTGGCCATCCCGCGGGCGTTACCCCGACGTCGGTAAAATTCCGCCATCAATCGCCGCCGGCCCTCAGCTCGATCGCCGTTTCTGGAGGCCGGGGCGGCAGTATTCGAGGAGGCCCAGCTCGATCAGCTCTTCCTCGATCGCCGAGGTGTCCGGGTCGCCGACGGTCTGGGCGACCTCGTCGAGCAGGAGGTCGACGAACCGCTCGCGGGCGGTGAAGAGGCGCTTGCGGATGGCGGCCACGGTGACTTCGCGGCCCAGGAGCGCCGAGAGCCGGGCGGCCAGGTCGGCCGAGTTGAGGTCGGGCTCGTCGGTCCGGAGCCGCAAGAGGGGATGGTCGGCGGTGCCGTGCTCGCGGTCGAAGGCGGCCAGGGCGTCCCAGGCGCGGAGCATGAGCTCCTCGCGCCAGGCGTCGCGGAACTTCCCCTCCTGCTCCTCGATGGGCATGGGCTCGTCGGGAGCGGGCGGGTCGGAGGTGGCCGGGATTCCGAGCGGCCCGCGGCCTCGGCGGCGGGCGTCGGAGACGAGGTGGAAGAGCGTGGTCTTGACGAACGAGCGGAACCGGCCCCGCTCGGGCGAGGCGTTGCGGAGGTCCCCGCGGACGAACCTCAGGGCGAACTCCTGGTAGACCTCGTCGGCCGCGTCCGGGTCCCTGAGCTGCGCCGAGGAGGTAGCGGTAGATCGGCACGCCGTACCGTTCCAGGAGCCGCCGCTTCGCCTCCGACGCCTCGTCGGCCGACCCGCCGTGGGCGTCGGCCAGCAGGGTCCACGAGGTGGAGATCTGGCTGAGCCGGCGGTTCATGGCGTCGCGGTCCATAAGGAGGTATCATGCCTGCAAGGGTGCGACATGTCCAGGGTCCTGGGGTGCGTCTCCGGCGGAAAAAACGGGCGAAATCCGGCGGGACCACGAAACGCCCCCGGGGTCGCCTCGTATGAGTAGAAAGGGCCGGCCCGCCGGGCCGGGTCCGCGAGCCCGACGGCCCGCCCGCCAGGATCGACCGCACCGGAACCCATCGCGACGCCCGCGACGGAGGCCCTTCGATGATGAATTCCCCGCAAGAGAAGTCCCGGCGCGACTCGCCGGCGGTCCGGCTGTGGGAGCCGGAATCCGGCTGGGATTCGGCCGCGTCGCTCCTGACGTCGCTGTGCGAGGCCGGGGCGCTGGACGCTTCGCAGGCCGAGGTGATCGCCGGGGGGTCCCCCACGTTCAACGACGCCCGATCGATGGTCGAGGAGCTGGTCCGTCGCGAGTGGCTCACCCCCTTCCAGGCCGCGAGGACGCTGGAAGGCAAGCCCGAGCCGCTCGGCCTCGGCCCCTACCTGCTGATCGACCTGCTGGGCGAGGGGGGGATGGGCCGCGTGTACAAGGCGCGTCATCGCGTGATGGACCGGGTGGTCGCCTTGAAGGTGATCCGGCCGGAGATCCTGGCGAGGCCCGAGGCCGTCAAGCGGTTCCTCCGCGAGGTCCGCTCGGTGGCCCGCCTGGCGCACGAGAACATCGTGGCCGCCTACGACGCGGCCGAGGTCGACGGCCGGCATTTCCTGGTCATGGAGTACGTCGAGGGGACCGACCTGGCCCGGCTCGTCCGCGAGCGCGGGCCGCTGCCGGTCGACCTGGCGTGCCGGTACGCCCGCCAGGCCAGCCTGGGCCTGGCGCACGCCCACGGCCGGGGCCTGGTCCACCGCGACATCAAGCCCTCGAACCTCCTGGCCACCCCCGAGGGCCTCGTCAAGCTCCTCGACCTCGGCCTCGCCAAGATCGGCGACGACGCCCCGGACCCCGACACGCCCGAGTCGACCCTCACCCACTCGGGCGCGGTCCTCGGCACGCCCGATTACCTCGCGCCCGAGCAGGCGAGCGACCCCGGCCGGCCCGACCCGCGATCGGACCAGTACGCGCTGGGCTGCACCCTGTACCACCTGCTCACGGGCCGGCCGCCGTTCCCGGGAGGCTCGCCGCTGGACAAGCTCCTGCGTCACCGCGAGATCGACCCGCCGCCGCTGGATGCGCTCCTGCCCGCCGCCGACCGCGAGCTGGCCGCCGTCGTCCGCAAGATGACGGCGAAACGCCCCGCCGACCGCTTCGCCAACGCCTCCGAGCTGGCCGAGGCCCTGACCCCCTTCACGGACACGAGGGGACGGCACACCGCCCCCGCCCCCTCCTCGACCCAACTGCCGCCGATCCTGCCTCCCGACGGAGACCTCGACGATCGCGACACGGCACCCGACGATCGCGACACGGCACCCGTTGCAAAGGCCGGCCCGTCCACGCCGACCATGGTCGCCGCGCCGGGGCCGCCGGAAGCCTGCGCCCGGCGCGACCCTGGGTGCCGGCGGTCGGGGGCGGACGGGCCGGGTAATCGCCGCCACCGCCCTGGTGGCCGCGCTGGCGGCCCTGGGCATCGTCCTGCGGGTGAAGTCCGAGCGGGGGACCCTGGTCGTCCGGGTCGCGGCGGCCGATGCCACGGTCAGCGTCGATGGCGTCACGGTGGTCGTGGACTCGGAGGGAGTCGGCAGGATCGAGCTGAGCCCCGGCGAGCATGGCCTCCGCGTGCGGAGGGGGGCCGAGGAGGTGTTCTCCAGGGATTTCACCCTGACCCGGGGCGGGACCGAGGTCATCGAGGCCCGCTGGGAGCCCGATCCCTCGCTGCCGGGCAAGCCCGACGCCACCCCCACGCCTCGCCCGGCCACGCTCTCCGACGCGGACAGGACGGCCTTCGCCCAGCACGTCAAGCGGGCCGAGGGCTCGCCGACGGGCGGCTCATCGAGGAGGCGATCGCCGAATTCGAGGCCGCCATCAAGATCGACCCCCGCAGCGCCGCCGCTCGCATGGGCCGGGCCCACTGGCTCGGCCACCTCCGCCGCTACGCCGAGTCGATCGCCGAATTCGACCGAATCCTGGCAATGAATCCCAAGGACTTCGTCGCCTTCGATCGCCGAGGCGCGGTCAACTTCTACAAGGGGGACGAAGATGCGGCACTCGCCGACTTCAACAAGGGGATCGGCATCTTCCCGAATTACGCCCCCACCTTCCTGCAGCGGGCCATCCTCTTCGAGAAACGCGGGGACCTCGACCGCGCGATCGCCGATTATACCAAGGTCATCGCCCTCGACCCGAAGTCCTTCGTCGGCTACATGAGCCGGGGCCGGCTGTTCCGGTCCAGGGGGGAACTGCCCCGATCCCTGTCCGACTTCGACGCCGCGGTCGCCATCGCCCCCATGAACCCCGACACATACCGCGAGCGGTCCCGCACCCTGATCGAGATGGGCCAGGACGAGCGCGGACGCGCCGACGACCGCGAGGCCGACCGACTGGCGAAGCCGCCGCGATGAACGGAAATTGTCGCAAGTGTAGGGTGGGTCGAGCGTTAGCGATCCCCACCGTCTTCCCACATCAAGGTAAGGTGGGGCTCGCTAACGCTCGACCCACCCTACGAATTGCCACTTCCTGCGCCGTCATTCTCGGAATATTCGCGATTTTGGCGCGGTCTGATCTTGCCGAGGCCGTGGTCTTTGTGGCAGACTGATCGGCTCGATTGCGCGTCCGGCCTTGCTTGGCCCCGCCCCGTTCGGACTCGGCGATGGATTTCGAGCCGCGGTCTTCGTGTCCCGTTTTGAAGAGATGAGTCGGGTGCTCCCATGATCCAGATGCAGACTCGGCTCGACGTGGCCGACAACACCGGGGCCAAGGAAGTCATGTGCTTCAAGGTGCTCGGCGGCAGCGCCTCGCATTACAAGAGGCGGGTGGCCGGCCTGGGCGACATCATCATCGCCAGCGTGAAGAAGGCCAGCCCCGGCGGCGACGTGAAGGCCGGCGACGTGGTCCGGTGCGTGGTCGTCCGCGTCCGCAACAGCACCCGGCGGACCGACGGGTCGTACGTGAAGTTCGACCACAACGCCTGCGTCCTCATCGACGCCGAGAAGAACCCCCGCGGCACCCGCATCTTCGGCGCCATCGCCCGAGAGCTGCGCGACCGCCAGTTCATGAAGATCATCAGCCTGGCGTCCGAGGTCGTCTGACCCCCGTCCCCTCTTTGTCCCGAAACGGTTGAGCGAGCCATGCATATCCGCAAAGACGACCAGGTGGTGGTGATCACGGGCGACGACAAGGGCCCCGAGCCCCGCAAGGTCCTGCGCGTCCTGGCCGAGAAGAACAAGATCGTGGTCGAGGGCGTGAACAAGGTGTACAAGCACCTGAAGCCCAGCCAGAAGAACCAGCAGGGCGGGCGGCTCTCCAAGGAGATGCCGATCTCGGCCTCGAACGTGATGCTGTACAGCCCGTCGGCCCGCCGGGGCGTCCGCGTGGGGTTCCGCTTCACGCCGGCCGGCCAGAAAGAGCGTTACTGCAAGGTCACCGGCGAGTCGCTCGGCACGATCGGGCCGGTCAAGCCGAACAAGGCCCAGTCCACCGCGAAGAAGAGCTGAATTTCCCCCTAAGACCGTGGCGCCGCGGGCCCGCTGAAACGGGCTCGCCCAACCGCCCGAGGATTGAAACGATCATGGCCCAGGCCCGTCTTTTCGAACAGTACAACACGAAGATCGCCGCCGAGCTCACCGAGAAGTTCGGCGTGAAGAGCAAGATGGCGGTCCCGAAGCTGGAGAAGATCGTCATCAACATGGGCGTGGGGCGCGCCACCCAGGACAAGGCGATCCTGGAGGCGGCCGTCGACGGCCTGTCGAAGATCTCGGGCCAGAAGCCGTACGTGACCAAGGCCAAGACCTCGGTCGCCAGCTTCCGCCTGCGGGAAGGCAACGAGATCGGGTGCAAGGTCACCCTCCGCGGCGCCCGCATGTACGAGTTCCTCGACCGCCTGATCACGATCGCCCTGCCGCGGATCCGCGACTTCCGCGGGGTGAACCCGAACAGCTTCGACGGCCACGGCAACTACACCCTGGGCCTGGCCGAGCAGGTGGTGTTCCCCGAGATCGAGGCCGACAAGATCCAGCACACGCAGGGCATGGACATCACGATCGTGACGACCACCGGCAAGGACGACCAGGCCCGCGAGCTGCTCAAGGCCTTCGGGATGCCGTTCCGCTCGACCGCGAAGAAAGACCGATAAGGCAAGGCGAATTCACCGAGAGGCGTAGATGTCGACCAAAGCGCAGATGATCAAGTCGCAGAATCCCCCGAAGTCGGGGTTCGCGGTCCGGCATCGCAACCGATGCAAGCTCTGCGGGCGCCCCCGGGCCGTCTACCGCAAGTTCGGCATCTGCCGGATCTGCTTCCGCAGCCTGGCCCTGAAAGGGCTGATCCCGGGCGTGAAGAAGGCCAGTTGGTGAGGCCATCTTTTGTGGGGTGGGCGTCCCGCCTGCCTCCGGTTGAATCAACGCGGCGGGCGACACGCCTGCCCCGCAAGGGCTCAAGTTCACCGTTCGTTGCGACAGAACGATTTTCCCCCGCCGCGCCGACCGCCCGCTCCGGGCGAGTTACCCGCGGTGGTTGACAGGTCCCTCCCGCCATGATGACCGACACGATCGCCGACATGCTCACGCGCATCCGCAACACGGTGCGGATCGAGAAGCCCCTGGTGGACATGCCCACCTCGAAGATCCGCAAGGGGATCGCCCAGGTCCTCAAGGACGAGGGGTACATCTGGGACTTCGAGGAGGTCGAGACCGTCCCGGCGAGGACGCTCCGGCTGCACCTGAAGTACGGCCCCAACGGCGAGCGGCTGATCACGAAGATCGACCGCGTGAGCAAGCCGGGCTGCCGGCGCTACCAGGGTTACAAGACGCTCAAGCCGGTGCTTTCCGGGATGGGAATCCAGATCCTCAGCACGCCCAAGGGGATCATCAGCGACCGCCGCGCCCGCGAGCTGAAGGTGGGCGGCGAAGTCCTGGCCCTGATCCACTAAACGAACCACGCGAGCACGAGGTTTCCCATGTCTCGAATCGGACGCAAGCCGGTGGAAGTGCCGGCCAACGTGAAGGTGGCCGTGGCCGACTCGACGGTCCACGTCGAAGGGCCCAAGGGCAAGCTGTCGTTCTCCTACCGCAACGGGATCACGGTCAAGTACGACGAGGCCGGCAAGCAGGTCCTCGTCACCCGCGCCGACGACGAACGCGAGAACCGCGCCCTGCACGGGCTGACCCGCAGCCTGATCGCCAACATGGTCCAGGGCGTGACGACCGGCTACACGAAGAAGCTGGAGATCGTGGGCGTAGGCTACCAGGCCCAGCTCAAGAAGGCCAACACCGTGGCCCTGCAGGTCGGATTCGCCAACCAGGTCGTCCTGGAAGCCCCCGAGGGGGTGAGCGTGGTCGTCCCCGACCCCACGCACATCACGATCACCGGCGCCGACAAGCAGAAGGTCGGCCAGTTCGCCGCCGAGGTCCGCAAGGTCCGCCCGCCCGAGCCGTACAAGGGCAAGGGGATCCGCTACGAGGGCGAGGTCGTCCGCCGCAAGAGCGGCAAGGCGTTCGGTTCCAAGTAAGAGTTTGACGTTCGAGCTTGGGCGACCGGTCGGCAATCGGCCTCCCGCAAGGCTCTCAGCGAGAAGAGGTTAGCGAGATGAGTCAGAAGGAAATCATCGAGGCCCGTCGGACGCGCCGCCAGAAGCGGGTCCGCAAGAAGCTCGCCGGGACGTCCGAACGGCCCCGGCTGGCGGTGTTCCGCAGCTCGAAGCACATCTACGCGCAGATCATCGACGACGTGGCGGGCAAGACGCTGGCCTCGGCCAGCTCGCTCGACGCCGACATCAAGGGTCAGCAGCCCTCCGGCGGGAACAAGGCGGCGGCGTCGCTCGTGGGCAAGTTCGTGGCCGAGCGGGCCAAGGGCGCGGGCATTGACAAGGTCTGCTTCGATCGCCGAAGCTACAAATATCACGGCCGGGTCCAGGCCCTGGCCGAAGCCGCCCGCGAGGCCGGCTTGCAGTTCTGAATCAAGAGGCTACAGGCTGTCAGCTACGAGCTGTCAGCCGTCGGCCGACTCGGAGCAATCTTCCGGGCATTTTCTGGCTGATAGCCGCTAGCTAGAGCTTTCAGCCGACCACGAAGGGGCAAGAAACGTGTCCAGCGACAACAGAGACCGCGATCGCGGCGACCGGGGTGAATGGAGCGAGAGCGTGGTGGCCATCCGCCGGTGCGCCGCGGTGGTCAAGGGCGGCCGGCGGTTCAGCTTCAACGCGCTGGTGGTGGTCGGCAACGGCCGCGGGCAGGTCGCCTGGGGCTACGGCAAGGCCAACGAGGTCCCGCCCTCGGTCGAGAAAGGCGTCAAGGACGCCCACAAGCAGATGAACCGCGTGATGCTCAGGGGCGGCACGATCCCCCACCGCGTGATCGGCAAGTTCGGCGCGGCGCGGGTGGTCATGCTCCCGGCCAGCCCCGGCACGGGCGTGATCGCCGGCGGTGCCGTGCGGGCCGTGGTGCAGGCGGCCGGGATCACCGATATTCTGACCAAGAGCTACGGGTCGACCAACAAGCTCAACCTGGTCAAGGCGGCCATCGAAGGCCTGAAGCTCCTGCGGACCAAAGAAGAAGTCGCCCGCCTGCGGGGAGTCACCCTCTGATGCAACTGCACGACGTCCATATCGGTATCCACAAGCACAAACGGCCCAAGCGGATCGGCCGAGGCGTAGGGTCGGGCAACGGCAAGACCGCCGGCAAGGGGCACAAGGGGCACTCGTCCCGCCAGGGGTACAAGCAGAACCCCCTGATGGAAGGCGGCCAGATGCCCATCATCCGCCGCGTCCCCAAGCGGGGCTTCAACAACGGCAAGTTCCGCCGCGACTACGCGATCGTGAACCTCGAGAAGCTCGACGTTTACGAGGCCGGCACGGTCGTCGATGAGGCGGCCCTCCGCGAAAAAGGGCTCGTCAAGGGCCGCCACGAAGACCGGGATCAAGATCCTGGGCGACGGCGAATTGACCAAGGCGATCACGATCCACGCCCACAAGTTCAGCGAAGGGGCCATGCAGAAGATCACGGCGGCCGGCGGCAAGGCGATCGTGATCGGGTGAGCTGTCCCATGATGACGAGGTGACCCATGAACGATGAACCTCAAGGCCATCGCGGATTCAGAACCGAAACGCATCTCGGCAAGGGAGTTGCTGAAACTGCCTCTGGAGGAGCGAGACGCCATCCTCGAGCAGCATGGCCATCCTCGCCGAACCGTACTATCTCAATTGCCCCGAATTGACCGACTTCGAGGCGTTTTGGCCCGGACGATCTCTATGGCGAAAGTTCCTCGTCCAGAAACGTGGTGAAGTTTGGCTGGTGTCAGTTCGATCCTTCGATCGGGGCGGAAATCCGCAAGACACGCCCCGCCGTCGTGATGAATCCTCGACGGGATCGGTCGATTGCCGCTTTGCATCGTGGTCCCCGTGACGGACTGGCAAGCCGCCTTCGCGACCTCTCCCTGGTTCGTCCATCTCCCCGCCTCCGTCGCAGAACGGCTTGTCGAAAAATTCCGGGGCCGACGCCTTTCAGGTCAAGTCGGTCTCTGTCCTTCGCTTCCGGCAGGAGAGCTCGGGGACGATCGAGGACGATCAATTGGGCGAAATCGCAGCGGCATTCGCACTATTGCGTCGGCTTCCCCTGAAATCATCGATCATCCTTTCCCGCATCTCGTAAATCGCTCGACCGCTCGCCCAGAGGCCCTCCCGTGCAAAAGCTGTACACGATCCTGTTCAAGGTCCCCGAGCTTCAGCGCAAGATCCTCATGACGGCCATGTTCCTGGCCATCTATCGGATCGGGTTCTACATCCCGCTGCCGATCGTGGACCAGGCGAAGCTGGAGAAGTGGCAGGATACGCAGAATAACAGCGTGACCGGCCGCGTGTTCGGCACCGTGGCCATGTTCGGCGGGACGCAGATCGGCATGAGCACGATCTTCGGCCTGGGCATCATGCCCTACATCTCGGCCTCGATCATCTTCCAGCTCCTGGGCAGCGTCGTCCCCTCGCTGGAAGCCATGATGAAGGAGGGGGAGAGCGGCCGGAAGAAGATCAACGAATATACGCGCTACGCCACCGTATTCTTATGCGCGGGGCAAGAGCGCCATGTGGGTCAAGTACATGATGACCACCATGGACGTGGTCCCGCTGGCCTATCGCGGGCTCTGGTATGGGGTCGTCAGCGTCCTGATCATGACGGCCGGGACGGTCTTCCTCATGTGGATCGGCGAGCAGATCGACGAGTTCGGCATCGGCAACGGGATCAGCCTGCTGATCATGGCCGGCATCCTCGCCCGCATGCCGCCGGCGCTCTGGGGCCTGATCCGCAACACCACGCTCAAGCTCGCCGACGAGGACAACAAGCTCGGGGTGATCTCGCTGGCCATGCTCCTCTTGTTGTTCGTGGCGGTGGTCGTGGGCGTGATCGCCATCACCGAGAGCCAGAGGCGCATCCCCACGCAGTCGGCCAAGCACGTGAGGGGCCGTCGCGTGTACGGGGGGACCCGGCAATACCTGCCGCTGAAGGTCAATCAGGCCGGCGTGATGCCCATCATCTTCGCCTCCAGCCTGCTCATGTTCCCGTACGTGATCCTGAAATTCCTCGCCGACGCCACGCAGGGCTGGCGGGGAAGCGCCTCGGGGTTCACCCGCTTCCTGGGCAACGCCCTGCATACGGGCGAAGGCGCGTTCCAGTCGCACGGATACGTGTACACGCTCTTCTACATCATCCTGATCTACTTCTTCTGCTACTTCTGGACGGCCATCACGTTCAACCCGAAGGACATGAGCGAGAACCTCAAGGACTACGGGAGCTTCATCCCCGGATATCGCCCGGGCCGCAGGACGGCCGACTACCTGGAGAAGGTCATGCTGCGGATCACCTTCGTCGGTGCCGCGTTCCTCAGCGTGATCGCGGTCATCCCCTCGGTGGTGCAGAACCGGTTCCACGTCGACTTCGCCGTGGCGTCGTTCCTGGGCGGGACCGGCCTGCTGATCGTGATCAGCGTGTGCCTGGACCTGGTGCAGAAGATTGACAGCCACCTCATCATGCGAAACTACAGCGGCCTCATGAGCAAGCGTTAAGATGCTGCGCCACCGCGAGCCACCCCGCGTCATCAAGCTCAAGAGCCCTCGCGAGATCAACCTCATGCGCGAGGCCGGGCGCATCGTGGCCATCGCGCACGACCGCATGCGCAAGGCCGTGGTGCCGGGGGCCACCACCGCCGACATCGACGCCGTGGCCCGCGCCACGTTCCGCGAATTCGGCGCCCTCCCCCTCTTCCCGGGCGTGCCCAGCACGGTCAAGGGGAAGCCGCCGTTCCCGGCCGCCGTCTGCGCCAGCCTGAATGAGCAGGTCGTCCACGGCATCCCCTCCGCGAAACGCCCCCTGCGCGACGGCGACATCCTCTCGCTCGACACCGCCTGCAAGCTCAACGGCTGGTGCGGGGACGCCGCCGTCACGCTCGCCATCGGCAACGTCCGGCCCGAGATCGCGAAGCTCCTGGAAGTCACCCGCCAGACCCTGGAACTGGCCGTCCGCGCCATGGGCCGCGCCCGCTACTGGTCGGAAGTGGCGAGCCTGATGGAGCAATTCGTCAAGAGCCAGCGGATGTACGTGGTCGAGAAGTTCGTCGGACACGGGATCGGCCAGGACATGCACGAGGAGCCTCAGGTCCCCAACTTCGTCAGCAAGGCCCTGAAGAAGCACGACATCCGCCTGGAGCCCGGCATCGTCCTGGCCATCGAGCCGATGGTGGCCCTGGGCACCAAGGAAGTCAAGACGCTGGACGACGGCTGGACCGTGGTCACCAAGGACCTGAAGGCCGCCGCCCACTACGAGCATACGGTGGCCATGACGGTGGACGGCCCGCGCGTGCTCACCTATCTGGAAGATTGATCGCAAAAACGGGCGACATCGGGTTGCATGACGGGGGAGATGGCGGTATATTGGTCGGAATTCGGCCCCGGCCGCGACGTCGAACGGTTTTGGCGTTCGTCGGATCGAAGGTAGGACGAGATCGGAAAGCGAGCGGATAGGGTCATGAAGGTTCGAGCCAGCGTGAAACGGATCTGCGAACATTGCAAGGTCGTGAAGCGGCGCCGCAAGCTCTTCGTGATCTGCTCGGTCAACCCCAAGCACAAGCAGCGCCAGGGCTAATTTCCCCATAGACGACGGAGACCGGGACGGATGCCTCGTATTCTTGGTGTGGACATCCCCAACGACAAGCGCACCGAGATCTCTCTGCGCTACATCTACGGGATCGGGCCGTTCCTGGCCCAGCAGCTCTGCGAGCGGGCTTCGGTCGACCCGAACAAGAGGGCGCGCGACCTGAACGAGGACGAGCTGGCGAAGATCACCGGCCTGCTCGACAACGAGTACACGGTCGAAGGGCAGCTCCGCCGCCAGGTCCAGCAGAACATCGCCCGCCTGCGCGACATCGGTTGCTACCGGGGCATGAGGCACCGCAAGGGGCTGCCGGTCAACGGCCAGAGGACCCGAACCAACGCCCGGACCCGCAAGGGGCCGAGGAAGACGGTCGCGGGCAAGAAGGGCGTCAAGGAAATGCGGTGAGGTCGCCCGTCAAGTTGTCGATGCCGGTATCCGGGGGCTTCGATCCCGGCTCCCGGCATCCGTCGTCTCTCCTCCGAATCGGATTTGACCCCAGAACCCCCAATAAGTCGGGAGCGTCCCAGTCGTGGCCAAGGCCAAGAAGCGGAAAACGCGTCGCAACGTCAGCCGGGCGGTCGTGCATATCAAGGCGACGTTCAACAACACGACCGTGACCATCACCGACCCCAACGGCGACGCCCTCTGCTGGGCCTCCAGCGGGACCGTCGGGTTCAAGGGGAGCCGAAAGAGCACGCCGTTCGCCGCCCAGAGAGCGGCCGAGACCTGCGCCTCCGCCGCCACCAAGTTCGGCGTGAAGGAAGTCGAAGTCAAGGTCAAGGGGCCCGGCTCCGGCCGCGAGAGCGCCATCACGGCGTTGCAGGCCTCCGGCCTGTCGATCAAGGCCATCGAGGACGTGACCCCGCTGCCGCACAACGGCTGCCGCCCGCCCAAGAAGCGACGGGTCTGAGGTCGGGCTTCAAGCTGTAGGCCGTAGGCTATAAGCAAGAAGCCGAAGGAAATCACGATCGACTAGTTCGGGCTTACGGGCCAATTCAAGCATTTTCTGGCTTAGAGCCTACAGCCTAGAGCTTAAAACCTAGAGCTTAAAGCCTGAAGCCAACAACTGAGCGAGAATCCATGGGACGCCACACGGGACCGGTTTGCCGACTCTGCCGCCGCGAAGGTTTGAAGTTGTTCCTCAAGGGGACGCGGTGCGACACGCCCAAGTGCCCCGTCGAGCGCCGCGAAGGCGTGCCGGGCATGCACCAGTTCCGCCGCGGGAAGGCGAGCGAATATTCGATCCGCCTCCGCGAGAAGCAGAAGGTCAAGCGGTTCTACGGCATCTTCGAGCGCCAGTTCCGCAAGTATTTCGACCTCGCCAGCCGCCGACCGGGCAACACGGGCGACGCCCTCATGTCGATCCTGGAACGCAGGCTCGACAACGTGGTCACCCGCCTCGGGTTCGCCACCAGCCGGCCGCAGGCCCGCCAGATGGTCACCCACGGGCACGTGACCGTGAACGGCAAGAAGCTGGACATCCCCAGCTACCTGGTCAAGCCGGGCGACGCCGTGGCCGTGAAGGATCGCGAGCACTCGAAGAAGCTCGCCACCGGCGCCCTGGAACAGGAAGGCATGCCGCCGGTGCCCGACTGGCTCGATCGCGTGACCTCCGACCCGCCCGAGGGCCGCGTGTCCCGCCTGCCCGGCCAGCAAGACATCTCGCTGCCCGTCACGCCGCAATTGATCGTGGAACTCCTGAGCCGCTAACACACGAGGGGCCGGGAGACGGGGGCCGGGGGTCGGTTTTTTCTTCACCGACCCCCGACCCCCGACCCCCGGCCCCCATCTAAGGACATGCTTGATGCGCATCCGATGGCGTGGCCTGGAATTGCCCAGCCGAGTTATCTGCGTCCGAGAAAAGCTGACCGACACCTTCGGCGAGTTCCACGTCGAGCCCTTCGAGCGCGGATTCGGCCACACCGTGGGCAACAGCCTGCGGCGCATCCTCCTTTCCAGCCTGGAAGGCAGCGCCGTCACCCGGATCAAGATCCAGGGCGTCCAGCACGAATTCTCCACCATCCCCGGCATGGTCGAGGACATCACCGACCTCGTCCTGAACCTGAAATTGCTCGTGGTCAAGAACCACTCCGAGCAGAACAAGACGATCCGCATCGAGCGCGATCGCCGCGGCGTGGTCACGGCCGCCGACATCCTGCATGACGAATCGGTCGAGATCATCAACCCCGACCACATCCTCTGCACCCTCACCGACGACGTGCCGTTCCTGGTCGAGATGACCGTGGAAAACGGCCGGGGCTACCGCACCGCCGCCGAAGGGCACAACGAGGAGCTGGAGATCGGCGCGATCCCCATCGACGCCATCTTCACCCCCGTCCAGCGCGTCGAATATCAGGTCGACAGCACCCGCGTGGGCCAGCGGACCAATTACGACAAGCTCGTCATGAGGATCTGGACCACCGGCGTGCTCGGCCCGGAAATGGCGCTGGTCGAGGCCGCCAAGATCCTTCGAAAGCACCTCAATCCGTTCGTCCAGTACTACGAGCCGGGCCCGGGATTGCCCTCGGACGGCTCGGCGGGCGACGGCTTCCGCGATGCGCCGGTCGATGCCGAGCTGGAGCGCAAGCTCAACATGAGCCTGGCCGAGCTGGAATTGTCGGTCCGCGCCACCAATTGCCTGGAGACCGAGAGCATCAACACGGTCCGCGACCTGGTGAGCCGCTCGGAAGATCAACTCCTGACGGTGCGGAACTTCGGCGAGACCACGCTCCGCGAGGTCAAGGCCAAGCTGGAAGAACACGGGTTGCACCTGGGCATGCACGTCCCGCAGAAATCGGGCGCCTGACAATCAGGGGCCGGGAGCCAGGGGACAGGGGCGGTAAGAAAAAAAGAACCGACCCCAGGCCCCCGTCCCCCGACCCCCTTTCCGAAGGAAGAGACGATGCGTCACCGCAAAGCCGGTCGAAAGTTCAAGAGGAGCCCGTCGCACCGGCGGATGATGCTCCGTAATCTGGCCACGTCCCTGATCGAGCACGGCAAGATCGAGACGACTTTGGCCAAGGCCAAGGAACTCCAGGCGTTCGCCGAGAAGCTGATCACGCTGGCCCGCGTGGGGCCCGAAGGCCCCGACGGCAAGTTCCCCCTGAACAACTTCCGCAAGTGCCTGGCCGTCCTCACCAAGAAGGACGTCTGCTTCAAGCTGTTCAACGAGGTCGGCCCCCGCTTCACCAACCGGCCCGGCGGCTACACCCGCATCTACAAGCTCGCCAAGGTCCGCCAGGGAGACGCCGCGCCGATGGCCGTGATCTCCCTGCTCGGCGAGAACGAGCAGATCAAGGCGCCGACCCGCCCCGCGCTGGTCACGGCGTGAAATCCGGACGGGGGATCCTCGCATGGACACGATTTTTTCCAGGATCGTGCGGGGCGAGATCCCCTGCGCCCGCGTGCTCGAAACCGACCGGGCTTTGGCGTTCCTCGACATCAACCCGGTCAATCCGGGCCATGTCCTGCTGATCCCCAAGGAAGCGTTCGCCTCGCTGGCCGAGGTGCCCGACGACCTCTCGGCGCACCTCGCCTCGCTGTTGCCCGGGATTTGCCGGGCGGTCAAGCAAGCCACGCACGCCGACGGCCTGAACGTGATCGCCAACGCGGGCCGCGCCGCGGGCCAGACGATCGATCACATGCACTGGCATATCATCCCGCGCTTCAAGGACGACCAGGTGAACTGGCCCTGGCCGCAAGGCTCGTACAGCGGCGACGGCATGGAGCAATTGCGGTCCGCGATCGAGCAGCAGCTTCGCGCCGGGGTGTGACCGGGGATTCCTGGGGTCAGGTGGCCGGGGTCGCGAAGCCCGCAAGGCAGAGTCAGGGGGGGCGTAGATTGCACCATCTCCCTACTCGCCAAGCGCCTCGAACGTTTCCGGCGAGTTGAGATGTTTTTTTGTGGGGCAGGCGTCCCGCCTGCCTGGGATTCGGCTTTGCCCTTTTATTCATACCCCTGAGACCGCTTATAGAAATCGCCGTCACTCTGGGACGACAGGGCGAATTCGGTGACGTGTAGCGGCTTACCCAAATATCCCAAACACCCCCAGATCGCATAAGCAGTCTCAGCGAGGTCAATAAAAGGGCAAAGCCCTGGGATTCGGCAGGCGGGACGCCTGCCCCACAAGGATCACTCCGACTCGCCGATAATGTCAGACGCCCCAAGGACTTGGGGCACCAGGGCGCGACAAACGGCCGAAAAACCCCCGCGATCCACGCCCGGACGTCCAGATTTCGTCCAGGTTTCCGACAACCCGCATCTGCCGGCCCGGTCACGACTTGGGGGATTTCGCGCAACACTTCGCCCCGAAAACAGGTCAAAAACGGGCGAAAAACCGTCTCACCCCGACTGCGCCCTGGACAAGACACCCGAAAAGCCCGAGTTCGCCCACGAATCCCCGGCATTTCGCGAGTGTCGCACTCTGTAGCGTATTACCTTATCGACAAGATTAAAATCGTCGATCATTGACCCAAGTCCTTCGCCGACAAGGCGTTGTAAATCATGAAAATCCAGGCGAAGACGAATGGGTCGGCCATGTTCCGGCCCGAATCCGCCCCCTCGCCGGGCACCCGATCGCGGCCTCGCATCCGGCGATTTCTCCGCCATGGCTGGAATGGATGAAGAAGCCGAACCCCCGCAACGATGGTGTGGTTGTAAGGCTAGAACAAAGGCTTATCATCGCGTCCCGCTGCGAGGAAATCATGCGAAATTTCACCCAAACGCCAATCCCCCAGATCGCCCCAGCCCCGCGGCGGGATCGGCCGGGGACCATGCAGATAGCGTCCATGCGCGGGCGACGCTTTTTCCGCGAGACCCCGCGTCCCGATGGCCGGTCCTGCCCGACCGGACCTCACAATCCGCAGCTTTACCCTTCGCTCCCAGAAACTGCACAATCGCTTCCTTCGATACTTGCGTTCCCTTCTGGCGTTCGGTACACTCCTGAACGCACGATTGGGTCCGGCAACATGGAGGACGCGTCCATGGCGATCGCGACGTTCGAGATTGGGTCGAAGCAGGAGAAGCGGAGGCGAAGCCGGCGGCCGGCGACGCTTCGCGAGGTCTGCCTGATCTTGGGGGGCGCCACCTCGCTGAGGGAGGCGAGATCGGTCGGGGATCGCCTGGAATTGGGCGGGCGGTCGTACCGGGTCGCGGCCCTGAATCGCGAGGCGGGCTCTCCGCCTTATGTCCATCTCGCTCCACCCGTCGGCTAAGTGACGGCATTCCCCGCTCGACCAGGGATTGGGCGATGCCCGCACCCTTGCGCACCCGCGATCCCATCCGCCGACTCGACCCGGCGGACCCGGCCTTCAAGACGGTCGAGCTGGCCCAACGCGGCCGGATGATCCTGGACGTGGCATCGGCCGACCTGGAAGCGGCCGAGGAGCGCCTGGGTCCGTTCCACGAGACCACCTGGCACTTCCGCAACGCCCTGGACGAGGCGAGGCGATCGTGGGATCGCCTGAGGGCCGAGTTCGGCGGCCATGCCCTCCAGGCCGCCCTGGAGGAGCCGCCCTTGACGATCCTCAGCCTGGGCGAGGGCAAGGCGGGCTTCCCGGGCGCGACGTTGATCGTGATCGCGGGCAAGACTTATCGCGTCGAGCGCATCGAGGGGACGGCCCTGGCGCCGGTCCTGTGGCGATTGACGCGATTGCCTTCGCTCGAGGACGGCCCTTATTACCTCGCCCGGTTGCACGACGGGTCCACCCGGTGCGACTGCGCCGAGTGGACCTACGAGGTCGCCGAGATCGAGGGGGCGAAGCCCTGCAAGCACCTGATGGCGTTGAGGGCCCTGGGCTGGATTTGATCCGGGCAAGATCGGGAGAGGCAACGATTCGTGGGATGCGCCCGAGAATCGTCGCCTCTCCCGGGTCTTAATTGAAGAAGAGGCCGCTGATCACGGCGTTGTTGCCGGGGTTGGTCGACAGGTTGGTCACGCGGATCTGCACGTGCCCGGTGAGCGACCACGTCAGGTACTCGCCCGAGCCGAACCCGGCGATCGTCTGCGTGCTGAGCACCGTGTTGCTGGTCGGGTCGATCACGTCGATCCGCTCGCTCCGGCCGCCCAGGTTGCCGTCCAGCCAGTCCAGGGCGTACAGCGAGACCTGGTGCGACTTCTGGTCGGTCAGGTTCACGTCGATGGTGAAGCTGGACCCGCTGCCGGCGTTGGTGTACCAGCACGCCGCGAACCGCGTCGAGGACCCCGGACCGGTCTGCAGCGTGGCCGGGTCGGTCGTCCCGGTCTGCCACGTGTAGCTGCTCTCGCCGCTCAGCGAGGCCTGGGCGTAGGACGGCAGGCTCACGGCCCCCTGGGCGAGGTCGTAACCATTGGCCCCGTAGGTCGGCGACCAGGCCCCTTGCGTGGTCGTGTCCGAGCTCACGAAAGTTGCCGAGGCCTTCGTCGCCGAGGGCGTGCTGAAGAACAGGCCGCTGATCACGGCGTTGTTGCTGGGGTTGGTCGACAGGTTGGTCACGCGGATCTGAACGTGCCCGGTCAGGGCCCACGTCAGGTACTCGCCCGCTCCGAAGCCGGCGATCGTCTGCGTGCTGAGGACCGTGCTGCTGGTCGGGTCGATCACGTCGATCCGCTCGCTCCGGCCGCCCAGGTTGCCGTCCATCCAATCCAGGGCGTACAGCGAGACCTGGTGGATGAGGCCGTCGGTCAGGTTCACGTCGATGGTGAAGCTGGACCCACTGCCGGCGTTGGTGTACCAGCACGCGGCGAACCGGGTTGAGACGCTGGGCCCGGTCTGGAGCGTGGCCGGGTCGGTCGTGCCGTTCTGCCACGTGTAGCCGCTCTCGCCATTCAGCGAGACCTGGGCGTAGGACGGCAGGCTGATGTTCCCTTCGGCCAGGTCATATCCGTCCGCCCCGTAAGTCGGCGACCAGGAGCCCTGCGTGGTCGTGTCCGAGTTGATGAAACTGGCCGAAGCCGGTGCCGTGCCGAAGAACAGGCCGCTGATGACCGCGTTGTTGCCGGGGTTGGTCGACAGGTTGGTCACGCGGATCTGCACGTAGCCGGCGACCTCCCAGCTCAGGTACTCGCCCGCGGAGAACCCGGCGATCGTCTGCGTGCTGAGCACGGTGTTGCTGGTCGGGTCGATCACGTCGATCCGCTCGCTCCGGCCGCCCAGGTTGCCGTCCAGCCAGTCCAGGGCGTACAGCGAGACGCGGTGCGCCTGGCCGTCGGTCAGGTCCACGTTGATGGTGAAGCTGGACCCGCTGCCGGCGTTGGTGTACCAGCACGCCGCGAACCGCGTCGAGGACCCCGGACCGGTCTGCAGCGTGGCCGGGTCGGTCGTCCCGGTCTGCCAGGTATAACTATTCTGGCCGGAGAGCGTGACCTGGGCGTAGGACGGCAGGCTCACGGCCCCCTGGGCCAGGTCGTAGCCATCCGCCCCGTAGGTCGGCGACCATGCCCCCTGCGTCTTCGTGTCCGAGGCGGTGAAGCTCGCCGAGGCCTTGGTCGCCGAGGGCGTGCCGAAGAAGAGGCCGCCAATCACGGCGTTGTTGCCCGGGTTGGTCGACAGGTTGGTCACGCGGATCTGCACGTGCCCGGTGAGCGACCACGTCAGGTACTCGCCGGCGCCGAACCCGGCGATCGTCTGCGTGCTGAGCACGGTGTTGCTGGTCGGGTCGATCACGTCGATCCGCTCGCTCCGGCCGCCCAGGTTGCCGTCCAGCCAGTCCAGGGCGTACAGCGAGACCTGGTGCGACTTCTGGTCGGTCAGGTTCACGTCGATGGTGAAGCTGGACCCGCTGCCGGCGTTGGTGTACCAGCACGCGGCGAACCGCGTCGAGGACCCCGGACCGGTCTGCAGCGTGGCCGGGTCGGTCGTCCCGGTCTGCCACAGGCAATTATTCTGGCCGGAGAGCGTGACCTGGGCGTAGGACGGCAGGCTCACGGCCCCCTGCGCCAGGTCGTAGCCATCCGCCCCGTAGGTCGTCGACCATGCCCCTTGCGTGGTCGCGTCGGTGCCCACGAACGTTGCGAGATTGGCCGATTGGTCGATGGCGGCCCCCGCGTTCAGGATGCCCCCGGTGACCGACTTCCCGGCGAGCTGGCCGTCGGGCGTGACGGTGCTGAAGATCTGGTTGATGACCTGGGAGTAGGTCCAGGTGGGATGCTCGGCCTGGAGCAGGGCCACGGTCCCCGCCACGTGGGGCGTGGCCATGGACGTGCCGCTCCACTCGGCGAAGTTGTCGTTCGGCAGGGTGCTGTACACGTTCACGCCCGGCGCGGCGAGGTCGACCGTCTGGGCCCCGTAGTTCGAGAAGCCCGCGAGGTTCCCGCTGCTGTCGGTGGCGGCCACGGCGATGATGTTGGGCTCGGGGTAGGCCGACGGATAGTTGCCGTTGGAGTCGGTGTTCTGCCCGGAATTGCCGGCGGCGGCGACGAAGATGTCGCCCGCGGCCTGGGCGGTCTTGATGGCGTTCTCCATCGTCGTCCCGCCGTCGCCGCCCCCGTAGCTGTTGTTCGAGACCTTCGCGCCGTGCAGGGCGGCGTAATCGATCGCCTCGGCCGCGCCCACGTCGGTCCCGCTCCCGCTGGCGTCGAGGAACTTCAGCGCCATGATCGACACGTTCCAGTCGACCCCCGCGACCCCCACGCCGTCGTTGGCCATCATGCCGATGGTGCCGGCGGTGTGCGTGCCGTGGTCCTCGTCGTCATACGGGTTGTTGGTGTTGTTGACGAAGTTCCAGCCGATCAGGTCGTCGGGGTGCGCGGTGTCGCCGTCCTGGACGTTGTTGGGGTTGGCCCACCCGCCGAGCCCGTCGTCCTTGCCGTTCTGCATCTGCATCGGGCGCCAGGAGGTCGGCGGCCGTGATGAGGCCGTCGCCGTTCTGATCCTGGATCTTGCCCGGCCCCTGGTTGACCGGGCTGTTCAGGTCCCGCATCGAGATGTAACCGTCGTGGTACACGTCCACGAGGTTCGGGATCTTCTGCCCCTGGCCGTCCAGGATGAACTGCTGGGTCTGGAAATTGTATTCGTACATCCGGGTCAGCGGGATCTCGGCCTGGTTGATCCAGACGTTGTCGTACAGGTCGGGGTGGTTGTAGTCGATGCCGGTGTCGATGTCGGCCACGATCTGCTGGCCCGAGCCGGTGGTCACGTCCCAGGCCGCCGGGGCGTTGATCCCATACGTCGCCGTTCATGTCCCACTGCGTGCCGCTGGTGAAGGCCGGGTCGCTGGGCAACTTGGCCGCGGTGAGCGTCTCCTCGGGCTGCACGTACTCGACGCCCGGCGTGGTGGCGAGGAGGGACGACACCCGGGCGAGCGCCGCCGCGTCGCCGCTGACCACCTGCAGGCCCGGGATGCTCGTCGACTGGACCGTCGCCCCGTCGGTGGCCAGGGTTGACAGGATCGCGGTCGAGGCGCCGGGTTCCCACTGCACGACCAGGGGCGTCGTGCTCAGGAGCGTCCGGGGTTCGAGGGAGTCGAGGACCACCCTGCGCCCGTTGGCCCTCCGGCGATCGGTCCTGGGGAGCTTCTTCGCTCGGAACTTCATCATGGAGGAGATTCCCTGGCGAAGCCCGGCATGGCCCGTCGCGACGGGCCATGCCGGGCCTGGCGAATCGATGGATGAACGGATTGTGGAATTCGATCTACACACGCGGCGAACGATCGGACACCCGGGATGACCCGGCGCCTTCGTCGGCGAGTTGCTGAGAGGTTGGTAGGACGATAATATACCGCTTGTCAAGCGGGAGAAATATGCGTTGCGTGAAATCAACGTGATGAGAAGGGGGGGATCTTGGGGCGGCGGTCACAGGCGGTCACATGGGAGCAAGCTCGGGGACCCTGGCTCGCAGGTCGCGATTCAGCTCGGGCAGGCGGTCGAGCAGATCCACGTACCAGTCGTACCGCTCGCGATAGTGTCGCGAGAGCAGGCGGTGCTCGGCCACATATCGATACGCGGCCGATGCCATGGCGTGACGGCCCTCGTGGCCCTCGATCAATTTTCGCAGCCGATCCTCGAATTCCTCCGGATTCCGGAAGAGGACACCCGTCTCGCCGTCCCGGATTGTATGTTCATAGACGGTGGGGCTCGCCAGGGCGACCGCACCGTTGGCGCGCGCACTCGATGAACTTCAGGTCCGACTTGCAGCGGTTGAACGGCGAAGGATTCAGCGGGAGCAGCGCGACGTCGGCCGTCCGCAGGATCTCCTGATAGCGCGGATAGGGGCAGAACGGCTCGAACTCCTTGAATGGGGTCGTCAGGGCGTCGAAGAACGCGCGATCGTAGATCACGCGGATGCGGACCATGTTGCCGAAGTCGGACAGGACACGGTTGAGGGGTTGCAGGATCGTCGCCCAGTCCTCCTCGCGATTCAGGGCGCCGAAGAACAGCGTGACCGGGCCGGGACGTGCGGGTCGGGCGCGGCGGGGGGAGGGACGCCACCTGATTGGCGATCACCTTCACATGCGGGTTGTAGGGGCGGATCTTCTCGGCGAGGGCCTCGGTCGAGGTCTGGACCGCGTGGCAGGCCGTGAACGTGAGGAAGCGATTCTTCATGACTTCGGGGAAGTGCAGCGGGTCGTCGTCGAACTCGGCGATCACCAGGTATCCGCCGCGGACCATCTCCGCCTGGGACCTCAACGACGGGCCTTCCAGCAGGACGTTCCGCTGGCGGACGAAGATCTTGCTCTCGTCGACCTGCACCCCGCCCAGGGCCTGGTGATTGGTGGACGCGATCGTGCGAATGCCCGGGATCGTCCCCAGGAACTGGTCGGGCTCGATCACCCGGACGCGGGCGCACACCAGCGGCTCGGCGATCAGGGTCTGCACCGCGATCTTGCGGGGGACGGCCTCGACCCGCGCCGAGCGGACGATGAACTGCAGCGCCCCCACGCAGACCGCGAATCGATTCATGTCCAGCCCGAGATTCTTCGCCACCGGCGCCATCAGGGCCAGGAAGCGGTCGAAGTCCTGCGAGGGGAAGATCCTCGGCTTCATGTCGAAGACCTTCAGGCCGGCCTCGTCGAACAGCTTCCGCATCCCCTCGACCGTGAAGAACCGCAGGTGGGTGCGGTCCATGAGCCCCTCGTCGGCGTACTCCCAGCGGCTCATGAAGAGGTTCAGGATCATCGTCCAGTGCTGCACGTTCGGGATGCTCGCCACGGCCTGGCCGCCGTCGCGGAGCAGGGGGGCCAGCTTCCGGATCGCGGCCCAGGGGTCGACCATGTGCTCCAGGACGTCGCCGAAGACGAGGCAATCGACCGAGCCTTCGCCCAGCCCCAATTCGGACGGGTCGACCGCCGCGATATCTCCCACGACCACATGATTGATGTGCTCCTCGGCCATCGCGGCGGCCTCGGGGTTCATCTCCACGCCGAGGTAGCGGACCGAGGGGTTGATCCGGCGATAATCCCTCGCCATCACGCCCGTGCCGCAGCCGATCTCCAGCACGGTGCGGGCGTCGGGCGGGATCACGCCGAGGAGGTCGGGATTGACCCGGTTGTAATAGTCGGGGACGGCCATGATCCGAGGCTCTCCTCGCCCGTTTCGATCGATTTCTTCAAGGGTGGACCCAAGATACGTCGCGGCCCGGGTGAAGGGAAGCCGGCCTCGCCGCGACCTTGCCGCGAACCGCCCGCTCCGGTACTTTGGACGGATCGCGCCTCGGGCATGATGAGGCGTCCCTTTCCCTCGGAGCATCCCTCGCCATGAAGTGCCTGATCGTCTACCAAGCAGGAGACCGCTGGTTCGGCTCGGACGTGGGCTGGAAGCGGTCGGGGAGCGGGTTCTACCGCGAGATCTCGGGCATCGACATCCCGCAGACCCGCGAGGAGATCGAGAAATTCGCCAAGGAGAACGATTACTCCATAGAATGGCGAAGCCCGGTGCCCGCGCCCACGAGGCCCTCGGCCCCGACCCCCGGCAAGGCCGCGAACGTCCCAACCGCAGCGTCGTGAATCCGTAGAGGCGAGAATCGCGTCCCTCCCGTCCCTTGATTCCGGGAGGATGACGCCATGGAACGCGATCTCTTCTGGGTCTTCGCGGGCGGCGTGGCCGTGGCCGTCGCGGCAAGCCTGCTGCTTTCCCGGAGGACGCACGGTCGCGAACCCGTCGGGACGAAAATCCGTCGCGGCGGGGGCAATGCCTTGCTCACGATGGAAGAGTTCGTGGCCCCTCGCGTCGAGCACGTGATCCAGGCCCGCCAGCAGGCGACCGCCCCTCGCGACGAGGACGATGACGCCGACCCCGGAATCTCCGAGATCCAATGGAGGGCGGACCTGCGCGAGGGCCTGGCCCAAGACCCGATCGATCGCGAGGAACTCCGCCGCCATCTCCGCCTCGCAAGCGAAGCCGGCCTCGACTGGCGAGAACTGTATCAGGAGGCGGTGGCCCACGAGTTGGCAACCCGACCCTATCGGGCGCCGTTCCTCCCGCCGGCCTCGCGAGTGGCGCCGATCGAATGAAACGAGGGACGACTCGCCGCCAGTTCGACCTCGCCCCTAGAATCTCCTCAAATGGCCGCGCCCCTCCGTCCTTCGCGAGATTCCTCTCATGGACTGGTCGCAGATCTTCGCCGAATCGTTGCCCTACGCGGCTTTCCTCGACAAATACGCCCAGCCCCAGCATCGTCCCCGATGGGATTCCATGCATGCCCGCATCCGCCTGACCGACGCGCAGAAGGAACTGCTCGGCGGATTCAAGCGACGCATGCCCGTCGTGGTCTTGAATGGCGCATGGTGCGGTGACTGCATCAATCAATGTCCGATCTTCGACCACTTCGCGACCGTCACGCCGACGATCGAGCTGCGATTCCTCGATCGCGACGCCCGCGAGGACGTGAAGTCGCACCTGATGGTCAACGGTGGCGCCCGAGTGCCGGTGGTGGTGTTCCTGAGCGAGGACATGCAGGAAGTCTCGCGATACGGCGACCGCACCATCTCGCGATATCGCCAGCTCGCGGCCGAGCAGCTCGGCCCCATGTGCCCGACCGGGATCGTCCCGCCATCGGACGACGCCACCGCGGCCGTGGTGAGCGACTGGCTCGCCGAATTCGAGCGCGTCCAGCTCCTTTTGCGGATCTCGCCCCGTTTGCGCGAACGGCACAACGATTAAGATTCCGGAAGTTTCCGCGTGAAAGTTGGGCGATCCGGGGCTAGTGTGAGGAGCAGAGCGACGGCGCTCTCTCCCGGAGGTCACGCGATGCCCCCCCCCGATTTTCCCGACGACGCGACCATCGACATCGCGCCCACCCCGGTCGATCGGCCCCCCTCCGCCGAATCCACGAGAAATTCGAGCCGGCTCGGCGTGCTAGATTCCATCACGCACTTGCTGGGCGAAACGCCCCATGTGTTCCTGCGAGACACCGACGCCTCGCCCGCCACGCCGACTTCGTCCGCATTCCCAGAAATCGGCCTGGATGCGGGCCGATATCAGCTCTACGGGGAGATCGCCCGCGGGGGGATGGGCGCCGTCCTGAAGGGGCGCGACCCCGACCTCGGCCGCGACCTGGCCATCAAGGTCGTGCTGGAGAAGCACAAGAACAACGCCGAGGTCCTGAGGCGGTTCGTCGAGGAGGCCCAGATCGGCGGGCAGCTCCAGCACCCGGGCATCGTGCCGATTTACGACATGGGCCGGTTCGCCGACGAGCGTCCGTTCTTCGCCATGAAGCTGGTCCGGGGCCGCACGCTGGCCGCGCTCCTGGCCGAGCGGCCCTCGCCCGCCGAGGACCTGCCCCGGTTCCTCACGATCTTCGAGGCGATTTGCCAGACCGTCGGCTACGCCCATGCCCGCGCCGTGATCCACCGCGACCTGAAGCCGCCCAACGTGATGGTCGGCAGCTTCGGCGAGGTCCAGGTGATGGACTGGGGGCTCGCCAAGGTCCTGGACCTGCCCCCGGCCCCCGAGGATTGCTCGCGGTTTCGCACGCCCGCGATGAGCGAGGTCCGCACGGCCCGCAGCGGCTCGGACGTGGACGGCTCGCAGGCCGGCTCGGTCCTGGGCACCCCCGCCTACATGAGCCCCGAGCAGGCCAACGGCCAGGTCGATTCGGTGGACGAGCGGACCGACGTGTTCGGCCTGGGCTCGATCCTCTGCGAAATCCTTTGCGGCGATCCGGCTTACGTGGGACGCAACGGCGACGAGGTTTTCCGCAAGGCAATGCGGGGCGACACCGCCGACGCCTTCCGCAAGCTCGACGCCTGCGGGGCCGACGGCGAGCTGATCGCGCTGGCCAGGGAGGCGATGAACCCCGAGCCGCTCGACCGCCCAAGAGACGCGAAGGTCATGGCCGGGCGCGTGGCGGCGCACCTGGCGGGCGTCCAGGACCGGCTGAGGAGGGCCGAGATCGCCGAGGTCGAGGCCCGCGGCCAGGCGGTCCGCGAGCGAGAGGCCCGCATCCTGACCGAGGCCAAGGTGGCCCAGGAGAAGAAGGCGAGACGGCTGACGGTGGCGCTGGCCGCCACCGTCCTGATCTCGGCCGCGATCGGAGGGGGAAGCTGGTGGTGGGTCGATCGCCAGGCCCGCGACCGCGGGACGCTGGCCGCCGTGGCCACGGCCGACGCCCGGCTCCTGCTCGACCGCGCCCGGCGAGCCCCGCCCTGGGATCCCGCCCCCTGGCGAGAGGCCCGCGAGGCGGCCCGGCGAGGCTCGGACCTGCTGGCCGGCGCCAATCCGTCGGCAAGGAGGGCGATCGACGAGATCTCCGACGAGATCGGCCGGGGCGAGGACGACGCCGCCTTGCTCCAGGAGCTGGGCGAGTCCCGATCGGCCAAGGAAGACGATCCCAACGGCTCGGATACCGAGGCCGAATACGCCCTGGCCTTCGGCAAGCGGGGGATCGACTTCGGGCACCTCACCCCGCGAGAGGCCGCCGACGCGATCCGCACCCGCCCGCCCGCCGTGGTCGTGGAACTTGCCGCGATCCTGGACGACTGGGCCAAGGTGAGGCGAGATCGGCGGGGCGAAGAGCTCGACTGGCGGAAGCTCGTCGAGGTGGCCCGCCTGGCCGACCCCGACCCCTATCGCGACCGCCTGCGGGCATCGCTCCCCGAGGGGGACGCCGAGGCCCGCATCGCCGCCCTCAGGCGCCTCGCCCTCGATCCCGCCGCGATGGATCAACCCGCCCCCAGCCTGGTCCTGCTGGCCCTGTCGCTGGACGAGGCCCGGGACATGCCCTCGTCGATCGCCCTGCTGAGGAAGGCCCAGCAGCGCCATCCGCTGGATGTGTGGGTCAATTACTTCCTGGGCAAGGCGTTGTGTCAAACCGGGTCCACCGACGAGGGGATCACCTTCCTGAGCATCGCCCGCGGCCTGCACCCGGAGACCGGGCACGACCTGGCGCATGCCCTGGAGGTCCGAGGGCGTGACGCCGAGGCGATCGCCGCCTTTCGCGAACTGGCGAGGCTCCGCCCCGGCAACGGCCTCCACCACATCTGCCTGGGGAACATCCTGAATCATGACCCGAAGTGGAAGGCGGAGGCGGAGGCTTCCTACGGAACGGCCATCAAGCTGGCACGCGAGGCGATCGACCGCCGCCCCGAGGACGCCATCGCCCACAAGGCCCTGGGCACGGCGCTGGGGTACAGCGGCCGGTTGGACGAGGGGGTCGCCGAGCTTTTCGAGGCCGTCCGCCTCGATCCCTATCTCATCGCCGCCTATGCCAATTTGAGCGCGGCCTTGCGACGGGCCAGACGATTCAACGAGGCGATCGAGATCGCGCAGGCCGCCGCCCGCATCCGGCCCGACGTCTTCGGCACCCGCGCGAACCTCGGGTTCGCCTATATGGACGCGGGGCGGATCGAGGAGGCAATCGAGGAGCTTCGCGAGGCGGTCCGGCTCGGCCCCGATTACGCGCAAGCCCAATTCTACCTGGGCAACCTGCTGATGAGCAGCCGCGACATCCCGGGCTCGCTCCCCCACCTGCGCGAGGCCGCCCGCCTCTGGCCGCACGAGGCCGAATTCCGCCTCAGGTACGGTGTCGCTCTCGTCGAGAGCGGGCAGAACGCCGAGGCCCTCGGGGAGATCAAGGCCGCCCACGAGATTGGCTCGAAACGGCCGGGCTGGGGCTACAAGACGCCCGAGATGATCGCCGCGTGCGAGAAACTGGTGGCCCTGGAGGCGAGGATTCCCGCGATCCAGCAAGGCAAGGACGCCCCGAAGGACCTGGCAGAACGGCTGACTCTGGCCAAGATGTGCTACGACAAGGCGTTTTTCGCAATGGCCACCCGCCTCTACGCCGAGGCGATGGCCGAGGAACCGAAACTTGTCGCCGACCCTCAGTCGGGCCTGCCTTACAATGCCGCCTGCTCGGCCGCCATGGCGAGCACCGGCAAGGGTAAGGACGATCCTTCGCCCGACCTGGCCGCGAGGGAAAAGCTCCGCAGGCAGGCCATCGACTGGCTGGCGGCCGACCTCCCGGCCTGGCAAGAGCGGATCGACGCCGCGAGGGGGGATTGGCCGATTTTCGTCCCGATCCTGGCCCATTGGAGGGAGGATGCCGACCTCCTCAGCCTGCGTGATCCGGCCGAAGTTGCCAAGCTGCCCGAGGCCGATCGCGAAGCCTGCCGCAAGCTCTGGGCCGACCTCGACGCCCTGCTCGCCCGCATCGGCAAGCCAAAGTAAGCGGGTCAAGAGTACGGGTAATACGTCAAGCCGCCCTGGGGAAAGACTCGCACTCGGGGCGTCTCCGTGCGCGAAATCGCAGCCTCAGCCGCCTTCCACAGCTGGTCCTTGATCGGCGAAGATCCGGATCGGACCCAATCGCGGCCCCAAGCGTGCGCGCAGCTCGGGCGAATAGACCAGGACCGTGCGATCGGCCACCAGCTCGCGGGCCCATCGGATCATGAACTGGGCCGGATGGCCCATCGCCGCGACCACGCGATCGGCCATCCTCAAGCCTCGCCGCACGACCCATCCGCCCACGGCCCCGCCGCGGGCGATCGCCTTCATCGGGCCGAGCGGGAATGAGCGATCGATCTCCTCGGGATCGGTGCGGAAGAAGCCGATCAACACGCCTCCGGGGCGGCACGCGGCGCGATGGTTCAGCAGGACCTTGAAGCTCATCATCGGGTCGCCCGGCCAGGGGTCATTGCCCGCGACCACCACGTCGGCCATGGGTGCATCCGGGCGCGAAATCGCCGGCCCGCTTCCGCGGCCAGGGTCCTCTGAACCGCGTCCACGTCGCCCGCTTCCACGCGGAAAACCTGCCCGGGACCGCCCATCAGGTGACTGATCGAGAAGCAAGGCCCGGGCAACAGGCGAGCGGCCGAGCGGATGGCCGCCCTCATGGGGTTGAGGTCGGGATCGCCGCCCAAAAGCAAGCCGGCATCGCCGCCCAATCCCTGGCGGTGCAACGCCCCCAACGTGGTGCGATGGCTGCATCCGGGGAAGATCAATTTGTACCCCCCTCCGAACCCAGCCTGGAGGTGCGGGAGGACCGAGCCGATCAGGATGCGCAAATCCGCCTCGGCCACGGGCCGGAAGACTCGCACCGGGACGCCCTCGGCGGTCGTCCCCAGGTCCACGTACTGAGAAAGATCGTCCACGGGCGGGCTGAAGCATCTATACGCTTCGAAGACGGCGTAACCGACCCGCTTACGCATGGATTCTGCGTCTACGGCGTTGTGGCGCCCTACACCTACGCTAATCGTGACGTCCGCCGGACGTAAACCAAGATTCTGTAATCCTTCGATCACAACGGGGAGGGTTTTGTCCACCGGAGTCCAGCGCGAGGGGTCGTCCACGACGATCGCCACGCGAGACCCCGGCTTGACGAGGTCCTCGATGCGTCGCCCGTCTCTTGGAGTATCGAGGGCGCGGTTCAGCTCGTGCGCATAATCGACGATCGCGCCCGATAAATCGGGGCGTGCTACCTGCGAGACGTCCCAATCGGGGGGGATTTCGAGGGAAATGGCCGGTTCTAGGCCCCAGGGCAGGTCGATCATCGAATCCATCCTTGGAAAGATGCGAAAGGCGGATTCACCGCGACAGGATACGGAGGACGCGGAGAAAATTACCGGAAAAAGCGATTATTTGCACTTCCTTTCTTCGCGTCCTCGGTGTTCTCTGTGGCGAATCCTCCCGAATTTCGAGCATTTTGTCATGGACGACCTCGCCGAATCTCAACTCCGCTGCCGGGCCCTGGAAGAGCGGGTCGCCGAGCTGGAACGCCTGCTCGCCGACCAGCAGCCCATGCCCGCGCTGTCTCTGCAAGCCCTGCGGATCACCGACGAGACCTGGGGCGAGGGCTGGCAGCTTCGCCCGTCGCCCCCGCGGCGTGCCTGGATGGACGAGAAGACGCACGCTTATCAATGCCTGCCGATGGTCGTGGCCAACCAGTGGGGCTGGCAGGTGCTGTGCCCCACGGACCTGGCGGTTTTCTGGGACGGACAATTCGACAAGCGAGGCCTGACCATCGAGATCGACCCGATTTACGCCCCGGCGATCAAGAGCCAGTTCGGCGTGGGGATCGTCACGTTCACGCCTCCCTGGCTGTTCCGCACCAGCCCCGGATGGGACCTCTACGCCAAGGGGCCGAGCAATCGCTGGAAGCCGAATTGCATCGCGCTGGAGGGGGTGATCGAGACCTGGTGGCTGAATTACACGTTCACGCTCAACTGGAAGCTCGTCGAGCCCGGCACGGTCACCTTCCGCAAGGGGGAAAGCCTCGGCCAGCTCATGCCGGTCCCTCATGGGACGTTCAAGGGGGCGAGGGCGATCGAGGAGCCCCTGGCCAATCATCCCGAGACGGCCGCAGAGGTCTACAAATGGCGGGAGGAACGGCGGCGGATCGCCAACGATCCGGTGGTCACTCACAAGAAATACCTGAAGGCGCAAGGAATTCCCGAGCATCTGTCGAAGGTGCCGGTGCCCGCGGTGCAACGAGCCCCGGACAAGACCTGAGACTTGCCGCAAGCCGAGATGCGGGATACGCTTGCACGGAGCAGAAACACGCTCCGGGAGGTCGGCCATGTTCGGCGACGGCGGATTGAGCTTCCGGGAATTCGTCATGAAAGAGCCATTGCCGCTCTCGACCATCCACGACGCCGTCCTCGATTTTCTCCGAGGCCGCGATGACGCGATCCTCTTCGGCGCGCAGGCCGTGAACGCCTACGTGGACGAGTCCCGCATGACACAGGACGTCGACATTCAATCCACGAGGGCCGCCGCGTTGTCCCAGGAAATTCGCCAATTCCTTGCGGATAAATTCCGCATTGCGGTGCGAGAGCGCGAAGCCGTCGAAGGCTTGGGATACCGGCTGTACCAATTGCAAAAACCCAAGAATCGGCATCTCGTCGATATCCGCCAGGTCGACCCGCCGCCGCCCTCTCAACGTGTTCAGAACGTGCTTGTGGTCACGCCCCCCGAATTGATCGCCGAGAAGATTGAGGCCTGGACTCACCGTCAAGGTCTACCGAAGTCATTTACAGACCAGCGAGACCTCGCCGTCCTGCTGCTGACCTTCCCCGAGTTGAAGACCGAGGCAGGCCCGGTTCGCGATCGCCTTCTGGCCCATGGCGCTTCGGATGCGGCCCTTCGGGTATGGTCGGAGTGGGTTTCGCGAGAAATCCCGGTCGAGGATACGGACTCGGGATACTAATTATGTGCGGAATCTGCGGAGCGGCGTGGACCGACCCGGCTCGCGCCGCCTCCGAGCGCGACCTGGAGGCCATGATCGCTCGCCTGGTCCATCGCGGCCCCGACGACTCGGGCACGTATCGCGACGACCATGCCGCCCTGGGTTTTCGCCGCCTTTCGATCGTGGACCTTGCCGGCAGCCATCAACCGCTTACCAATGAAGATCGTAAAATCTGGACGGTCTTTAACGGCGAAATTTATAATTTCCCCGCGTTGCGACATCGGTTGGAAGCGAAGGGCCATACGCTCCGCACCCAGGGCGATACCGAGGTCATTGTCCATCTTTATGAGGACGAAGGCCCCGGTTTGTTCAAGCTCCTGCGAGGCATGTTCGCGCTGGCGATCTGGGATTCGGAGAAAAGAACCCTGGTCCTCGGCCGCGACCGATTGGGGCAAAAACCGCTGGTCTATCGCGTCGATCGCTCGCGGATCAGTTTTGCTAGCGAGCTCAAGTCGCTCTTAACCTTGCCCGAAGCCGACCTGCCCCGGAAGGTCGACCCGCGCCATAGATCGCTACCTGACTTACGGTTACGTCCCCCATCCGGGGACCATTTTGGAAGGCGTCTACAAACTCCCGCCGGCGCATTTTGCCGTGTGGCATGACGGGAACATGCATCTGGAACGATACTGGGAGCCCGATTGGAATAAGGAGGTAGAGCGGTCGCCCGAGGACGATATTGCGCTCTTGAGGGACACGCTTTCCGACGCCGTCCGCGAGCAGATGGTGGCCGATGTCCCTTTGGGGGCGTTCCTCTCGGGCGGGATCGACTCGACGATCATCGTGGGCTTGATGCAGAAGTTTTCAAGCCAGCCCGTGAAGACGTTTTCCATCGGATTCGATGATCCCAAATTCGACGAAACGCGATATGCCGAGATGGCGGCGCTTGCATCTCGGCACCGAGCATCACGCGTTCGTGGTCCAGCCGAGAGCCTGGGAGACCTTGCCGGCGCTTGCCGATCAATTCGACGAGCCGTTCGCCGACAGCTCGGCGTTGCCCACCTGGCACGTGTCGCAGCAGACCCGCCAGCACGTGACCGTGGCCCTGACCGGCGACGCGGGGGACGAGCTTTTCGCCGGATATGATCGCTATCGCGCGGTGGCGATGGCCGCCATGCTCGACCGCCTGCCCGAAGGCGTGAGCATGGCCCTGGCCGGCCCGATTGCGCGCGCCATCCCGGCGTCTTCGCGGGCCAAGACTCGGCTTCGCAGGGTCCGCCGGTTGCTGGAAGGGATCTCCGACGCGCCCGAGGTTCGTTATCTTCGCTGGATGACCATGTTCGACGAGGAAAGCCGCACGAATCTCTACTCCGAGGCGTTCGTCGATCAACTGGTCGAATCCGGCGAGACCGACCCGGCCAGGATTCTTTTCGACGCCTGGGAAGTGGCCTCGAAACGCGACCCGGTCACGCGGGCCACGGTGGTGGATTTGCTCACCTATTTGCCGGGCGACTTGCTCGCGAAGGTCGATCAGGCAAGCATGGCGCATTCGCTCGAATGCCGAGGGCCGTTCCTCGACCATCGCGTGGTCGAGCTGGCGCTGGCCATGCCGATTTCCAGGAAGCTGCGATGGCGAGGCGGCCGGTCGAAGGTCGTGCTCAAGAAAGCGTTCGCCGACCTCCTACCGCCCGAGATCCGCACCCGTCCGAAGATGGGTTTCGGCGTGCCGATTGACCGCTGGTTCCGGGGCGAGCTGAAGGACGAATTGCGATCGGTCCTGCTCGACCCGGTCTGCCTGAATCGCGGCCTGTTCCGCGCCGAGGCGATCGAGAGGATGCTGAACGAGCACATCGGCGGGCTGCGCGACCATGCATATCGGCTGTGGGGGTTGTTGATGCTGGAAATGTGGTTCCGCAGGCATTTGTCGGGTGCATGAAATACAGCTTCTTCCTCGAATAACAATTGGTGCATTTCATGCACGTACGTGTTTGCGTGTTTCGAGGCTGTTTTGCCGTAGGGTCCGCTATTGCGGACCTCTGCTGGACCGCAAATCGAAGAGGTCCGCAATAGCGGACCCTACATTTTCTTGCTCAGTGGCCGTATTTGCCGCGGGCTTCCGCCTTGGTTTCGAGCAGTTTTTCCAGTTGCCGCTCGATCTTCTCCAGGCGGAGGTCGACGATATCCTCGTGCGAGCTGATCGTGACCAGGCCGTCGTTCACCATGTAGTCGAGCTTGATCGAACGCAGGGCGTCGTGAAGGAGTTCGCCGGCCGGGCCTTTCTTCGTCGCAAACTCAACCTTCGTGCTGATGTTGCAGCCCGCGGCCTGCAATCCGACGGGGTCGATGTAAATCGGAGGGCCGTTGTCGTTCGCGCCCTTCGCCGCCTCCTTGATCGCCTTGATCAGGGCCTCCAGCGTGGGGTCGTCGGGCAGTTTCAGCTCGACGACCTTGTCGAGCATCGCGCGGACCGCTTTATCTTTGGGCCCGATCGGCGCGATCGCTACCGGCTCAACCTTCATGCCCCCGCCTTGCGAAGGAAGGGGATCGCGCGGGACTTGCCCTCCCGCCTTCGCCACGAAGACAACTCCCGAGGCCGCCGACCCAACCGCCAGCGCGACCACCGCCAGTTTCGCCTTGCTCAACATCATGGAAAGAATCACCTTTCTCGCCATCGCCACGATTGCCGCCGGGACCTCCCCGGCCGATCCTCTCGCGAACTTCATCGCCAGGCTTGCGGTCTCTTTCATCAGCGATTCCGGGGCGGCTTCGGCCGTCTCGGCGGCCACGATTGCCGAGGCAACGACCATCGTGGCGACCCCCCGTTTCACCAGGCGGTCGCGCAGCCGATTCCTCGCCCAGCTCAGCCGGCTCTTGATCGTCCCGACCGGGCATTTCAGCAGCGCCGCGGCCTCGTCGCCCGTCTTGCCTTCGAGGTAGCAGAGGATGACCGCCTCTCGATAATGTCGCGGCAAGCGGCCGACTTCTTCGTGCAAAACGGTGCCGAGGTCGTCGGCGATCGGATGGAGTTGTCGCAAGGTCCTCGGCCTTGATGCGTTCGTGGCGTCTTCGACGCGATTCCGAGGCCCTGGACGCGGCCGACACCCTCAACGCAACGCCGTGGAGGAAGCTTGCCACCGAGTCGCGGTTGCGGATCGACGTCGCCTTTTTGGCCAGGACGAGGAACGTGGACTGGAAGGCGTCGTGGGCGTCGTGGGTGTTGCCCGTGGCCTTGCGGCAGACTCGCAGGACCATCGGCCCGTGCCGTTCAACGAGCGTGGCAAATGCGAGGTCGGAGGCCGTCCGATCGCGGTCGGACGAGCGGGCCAAAAGCTCGGAATCGCTCAAACCGGCCGCCGATCCGGCCTCGAACAGGGTTTGCCACGGGCCGATCGCCACGAGACGGACCTCTCGAAAACGCGTTGTCTCGCGGAGTAGTTTCACGAGGGGCGAAAAAGGTTCGACGATTTTCGGGGCAGGGGCGGAAAAAGTCCACAAGCGGCCGAGGAGGCGCCGAAATCGGCTCACGACGCGCGGCCTCCTCGGGTTATAATCGAGCGGGCCGACCCCGCCTATCCGTGGAAATGATCCGAGGCCGCGACATGGACATGATTTTCCCGGGGATGGACCCGTATCTTGAGGACTCCTGGACGTGGTCCGGGTTCCATAACACCTTCCTGGTTTATGTCGCCGAGTTCTTGCAGCCTTTGCTCCTGCCTCGCTATGTCGCCGCGGCCGAGCAGCGAGTTTTCGTCGAGGGGCCGGAACGTCCGATTATTCCCGATGTTACGATCGCTCGCCGCCGTCGAGAGTCGCGGGGTTCGGCCGTTGCCGTGATGGAAGTGGATGCTCCTGAAGAGGTGGTTGTGGAACCGATCGAGGTCCGCGAGACGTATTTGACGATCCTGGACCTCCGATCGGGGCAACGCGTGGTCACGACCATCGAACTGCTCAGCCCCACCAATAAATACGCCGGGCCGGGGCGGGATTCTTACCTCAAGAAGCAGGCGGAAGTCCTTGCGAGCGAATCGCATCTGGTCGAGATCGACCTCTTGCGGAACGGGCCTCATGTGCTTGCGGTTGCGGAGTGGGCGGCGAAGGCGAAGGGGTCTTATGATTATCTGATCAGCACGAATCGGGCGATCGAAAACCGCTCGCGGTATCAGCTCCATCGCCGATCGCTCCGGGCCCGCCTGCCTCGCATCGGGATCCCCCTGGCGGAGGGGGATCCCGACGTGATGCTCGACCTCCAGGCCGTCCTGCGCACATACCCATGAAAAGGCGGGCTATCGCTATCGCCTGGACTATGGAAAGCCGTGCGTGCCGCCGCTCTCGCCCGAGGATCAGGCGTGGGCCGATGGGCTGATTCGCGGGGCCCTGGAGCTTCCTCCTAGGGGCGAGGCGCGAAGCCCATCAGGGCCACCACCAGCCCCTTGATGACCTCGATGGGCAGAGAATCGGTCTCGATCTTCGCGTAAATCTTGCCGTCCTTGTCCTTCTCGAACAGCACGTGGGTCTTCAGGACGAGCAGCGCGGCGGTGATTGCCGCAGTCGCGGTGATGAGGCCGAAGCTCTCGGGCATGGGCGCGGGTGCGGCCTCTTCGCGGGCCGGGCGGGCGGCGACGCGGATGGCCGCCCTGGCGAGGTCGGCCTTCGAGGCGGTTTCCACCTCGTCGGGATTGATCCCGAAGGCGACGGACAGGGCCTCGGCAAGCTCGGGGGTCCAGGCGGCCTGTCCGGGCGCATGGAGGGGCAAGGCGAGGCTCGCCAGCAGGTGCTCGGCGGTGGTGTCGTCGATCGCGTTGGGATCGTGGAGGGGCATCGGTTCGCTCGCTTCCCGGTGGTTTCTCGCGTTCTGGTCGAGGGAGGCCCTGCAATGGACCCTTACACCAGGGATAGATCGCTACCGGCCCGCGGAATTATCGGCATTTTTCCCGAGATGGAGATCGGCCCGGCCAGGAAAACGGCGTCAGGAACCGTTTCCAGTATTCCAGGAAACGGTTAATGACAGGCCACTTTCGAGATCATCGCGTCAACTTCGACCCAGAACGATCGCCACTCCCTGCACTCGGCCTCGGGGAGCCTGGCCAATTCCGTCTCGTCGCGGATGCCGGCGAGGTCGGCGTCCTTCTTCCAGTGATCCAGCGTGGGGGCGATCATCGCCCGCAAATTGGGCGGTCCGGAATCGAGGACCCTGGCCCAATTCGCGAGTTCGGCCTTGAGCCAGTCGAGGGCCTGCCGGCGGAGCTTCGCCCTGGCGGCGTCATCGGGCGAGGGATCGTCCTTGCCCTTCCCGCAGCCGGCCAGCGAGGCGGAGCAGGCGGCGTTGTAGCGATGCTCGGCCTGGCGGTCGTCGCCGAGCTTCGGGTCGGCGGCGAGGGCTTCGCCCCAGATCCGGGCGGCCGATGCGTGCAGGGCCTTGTCGTAGGCCCTTTGAGCGAGCCTCAGCCGCTCGGCCTGATCTTTGGGCGCCGAGTCTCCGCGGAGGATGGCCGAGAGCCTCGCGTCGAGGGCCACCATCTCCGGGTCCGAATCGCGGAGCGTCGCCAGCTCCCCGATCGCCTCGGCCTCGCCCGCGGCGTCGCCCAACCCTTTCGCGGCTCCGATCAGAAGGGTGAGGTGATTGGCCAGGAACCGCCGGTACGTCGGATGATTGCGGGATGGCGGCCGGCGCCTTGCGCTGCCACTGGACGGCCTCGCGTAGCCGCACACGAGCCTCCTCGAAGCGTTTCGCACCCAGGTCGATCAGCGCCAGATCGCTCAGGGCCCCGCCGAGGTTGCTCGCGAGATCGGGCGATTCGGGATGCTCCCGCACCAGCTTGCGGCGGATCTCCAGGGCCGCCTCATGCGCCTTCATCGCCTCGGCCGGCTTCCCGGTCGCACCCAGCAGGTAGGCCGATGTCGGTATGGCTCTGTCCGCCAGGTCGCTCTGGAATTGGACGACGGCGGGGTTGGCGTCGGCGAGCTTCCGCTGGATCTCTCAGGGCCGCCTCATGCGCCTTCATCGCCCCGGCCAGCTTGCCGGTGTCGCGCAGCACGTTGCCGATGTTACGGTGGACGATGGCCAACGGCGCTGGAGTTCCGTCAAGGTGGGGTTGGCGTCGGCCAACTTCTTCCAGATCTTCAGTGCCTCCTCGAAGGCGGCCTTCGCCTCGGCCAGCCTTCGGGTGGCGTTCAGGATCTCGCCGATGTTGTTGAGGCTGTCCGCGAGCTTGCTCTGGAGTTCGGTGTTGGAGGGGTACGCGTCGGCCAGGTTTCGGAAGATCCCCAGGGCCGCCTCATGCGTTTCCATCGCCTCGGCCGGCTTCCCGGTATTATAGAGCAAGGTGGCGAGATTGTAGTAGCTGACGGCCAGTTCCGTCTGGGACTGCCTGTCGGCGGGGTTGCGTTCGGCCAGGGCCTGGCGGATCGCCAGCGAGGCCCGGAACGCCTTCATCGCCCCGGCCGCATCCCCGGTCTTGCGGAGCAGGACGCCGATGCTGTTCTGGCTGATCGCCAGTTGACGCCGGAAGCCGTCGTCGTATCGGGATGTTCGTCGGCGAGCTTCTGCCGGATCGCCAGCGCCGCTTTCTGGGCCCTCATCGCCTCGGCCGGCTTCCCGGTCTCTCTCAGGACGATGGCGATGTTGTGTGGCCGACCGCCAGGCGGCTCAGGAAGTCGGCGTGGCGGGCGTTGGCATCGGCCAGCTTTTGCCGTAATCGCCAGCGCCGCCCGGAGGGACTCCATCGCCTCGTCCGGCCTCCCGGTCTCGCTCAGCAGGGCGCCGCGTGAAAGTGGCCCGACGCCAGGTCGTCCAGGAATTGGGGGGTCTTGGGGTTGGTGTCGGCCAATTTCCTGCGGATCGCCAGCGATTCCCGGTAAGCGACCAGGGCGTCCTGCTTGTCGCCGATCTCCTCGGTCAGGATGCCCAGGTCGAAGTTGGCCTGGGCCAGGCGGGACAGGGATTCGGGCCGGGTGTCGTGGTCGGCCTGGAGGCGATTTCGCAGCGCTGCTTGAAGAACGTCATGGGCTCCTTCAGGAGCGTCTTTGCGGAGCGATCCGAGCGACGGGTTGTTCTTCAGCTCCGGGTTGTCCGCCACGGCGTCGCGGAACTTCTTCACCGCGTCGATCGCCTGCTGCTCTCGCTCCTCGGCGCAAAGGCCTGCCTTGGCGAGGCCTTCGGAGGCTTCGGCCTTCTTCTTCTCTTCGACGGCGATCTTCCGCTGGGCCGCCTCCGCTTGCCATGCGCCGGTCCGCCCGGAACAGCCCCCATGCCGTGCCGATGAGCCCCGCCAACAATGCCAAAAAGCACAAAGCTCGCCGCCAGCACCGGCCCCTTTTCCGCTTGAGGAACTTTCCCATGCGATATCCGGGGCTGGGCGGGCGAGCCTCCACCTGCTCGTTGGCGAGGTAATCGCTGGATGTCGCGCGCCAGGCCGTTGGCCGTCTCGTAGCGGCGTTCGCGGTGCTTCTCCAGGCATTTCATCACCACCCAGTCCAGCTCGCCACGCAAGAGCGCCATCAGCCTGCGAGGCTCGATCTGACGCAGGGCCGCCATCGACGGCAACGACCCGTTGGTCGACAGCCGCGTGCTGGGCTTCGAGGGCTCCTCCTCGCGGATGATGCGGATCATCTCCGTCAGTGCCGCCTTTTCAGGCCGTTTGGCGTCGATGGGCCGCAGCCCGGTGAGCATCTCGTAGAGGATCACGCCCAGCGAGTAGATGTCGGCGCGGGTATCGATGTCCTCGCCGGAAAAGCCCGCCTGCTCCGGCGACATGTATTCCAGCGTGCCGACGACCGCGCCGAACTGCGTGGACAGCGACTCGTCGGTGAGCTTGCCGGCAGTCGCCTTGGCCACGCCGAAGTCGATCACCTTCGGCACCGGCCTGCCGTCGACGATCGTGATCAGGATGTTGGCCGGCTTCAAATCGCGATGGACGATCCCCTTCTGGTGCGCGTGCTGGACCGCCTGGCAGATGGTCACGAACAGTTCCAGGCGATCTTTCGTCGTGAGCCGGGCCTCGTCGCAGAACTTGTTCAGCGGGAGGCCGTTGACCAATTCCATCGCGAAGAACGGCTGGCCGTTGGGCGTCATGCCCGCGTCGAAGACCTTGGCGATGTTGGGATGGTCCATCATCGCCAACGCCTGACGTTCCTGCTCGAAGCGCTGCAAGACCGCGCGGGAATCCATGCCGGGCTTGATCAGTTTCAGCGCCACTTTTCGCTTGACCGGCTCGGATTGCCTGGCCACCCAGACCTCGCCCATGCCCCCTTCGCCGATCTTCTCTTGCAGCGTGTAGCGGCCGGCGATGAGGACGTCGGGCGCGGGCTTGCCGCGATACTCCGCCGTGATCGAGATCGGGGAGGGCTCCGCATCCGGGCCCGGCGTGTGGACGCCCGTGGCCTCCGTGGACGGCCCTCCCGAGGTGGGGTCGACGGCGGCAACCTCCGAATCGGGAGGGGTTGGCGGAGAATCCTCGTTGGCCCGCAGCAGCGCCTCGACCCGGTTGCGCAGTTCGGCGTCCTCGCCGCATTCGCGATCGAGGTAGGCGGCGCGCTCGGCCGGGTCGGCGAGGTCGGACGCGTTCAGGAAGAGGGATTTCGCTCGCGCGGGGTCGACGGCCATGGCTCACCTCCGGGATGGAATCTACCCTCAATGCCCCATCCGTTGGAGAAGCGTCTCGCGGATTCCGGATTATTTTCCCCCCAGGGCCTCGCGGAGCCAGGCGCGGGCGTACTTCCAGTTGCGATAGGCGACCGCCCGGGAGAGCCCCAGGGACTGGCCCGCCTCCTCGACGGAGAGACCGCCGAACAGGTGCAATTGGGCCACTTGCGCCGCCGCCGCGTCCTCCTGGGCGAGGCGGGCGAGCAGGTCGTCCAGCGAGAGGACGAGGTCGGGGTCTTCGGCGAGGGCACTGGCGTGGTCGAGCAGCTCGACGCGGATCCGCCCACCGCCCCGCTTCCGCCTCTTTCGATCCCGGGCATGGTTGACCAGGATGCGCCTCATGGCCTCGGCGGCGGCGGCGAAGAAGTGCCCCCGGCCGTCGAAGTCCCGGCCGCCGACCAGCCGGAGGTAGGCCTCGTGGACCAAAGCGGTGGCGTTGAGGGTGTGCCCGGGCGCCTCGGCCGCCAGCCTCGCCGCGGCCAGCTTTCGCAACTCGTCGTAGACGAGCGGGAGGATCCGGGCCGCCGCGTCGCGGTCGCCTGCTGCGGCGGCATCCAGGAGCTGGGTCATCTCGGGCATGGTGGATCGAGTCTACCGCATGCGACTCATTCAAGCATCGCACCGGCCGGGTGGCCCTCGATCGGGAGCGGTCGGGGCTTATTTCTTCCCCGCCTTGGCCTCCATGTCGGCCAGGAGTTTCCGGAAATCGTCGCGGTCTCGCAGCGGGGCGAGGTCGGTGTCTTTCTTGATGTTGGCCAGGTCGTCGTAGCCGGCCTCGACGGCGGCTTGCAGCCATTTCATGGCCTTCTGCTCGTACTCCTGCTTCTTGCCGGCGATCTTCCCGCTGGCGATCCCATAGACGCAGGCGAAGTTGTACAGATGCTCCGGGACCAGGCCCGGCGACCCGGCCACCGCTTCGACGATGGCCACGGCTTTCTCAATCGAGCCGGACGCCGCGTACATCGTGGCGAGGTTGGCGCGAGTGGATACCCGCCCGGGCCCCGACATGAGTTCGACCGCGCGTTCCCAGTCGTTGGCGGCCTCGGCGCACTTGCGGAGCATCTCGTGAGCCTTGCCCCGGATGCCGTAGCCGCTGGCAAGGGCCTGCTTCGCGTCGGCCACCCGCGGATCGGCGCGATAAATCGGTTCGATCAGGGCGATGGCCTTGTCGAGCCAGGGCAGGCTTTCCTTGTACCGGCCCATCAAGCCGAGCGTCGCCCCGTAATTGCTGTCAATCTTCCCCAGGAGCACCCGAGCATCGGACGAGCCAGGGGAGTCGGCGACGAGCTTTTCCTGGATGGCCATCGCTTTCCGGTGGAATTCCGCCGCCTCCACCAGCCTGCCCAGGTCGGCCAGGTGGCACCCCAGATTGAACTGGCTCGCGGCGACCTGCTGACGATAGTCGGGTTCGGTCGGGAATTCGGCGGCGAGCTTCTCTCGGAGGGCCAGCGCCTTGCGATACTGCTCCTCCGCCTCCGCCCTCCTCGCCGCGGAGTTCAGCGCGGTCCCCAGGTTGTTGCGGGCGCTGGCCAGGTGGTAGCGATGGATGGGCTGGGCAGGGAAGTCGGCGGCGAGCTTATCTCCCAGATTCGTCGCGGAGACGAGATGCTCCCGGGCTTCCGCTCCCCTCCCCAGGGAGTTCAGGAAAGTCCCAAGGTTGGCGTGGGTCACGGCCAGGTTATGACGATAGTCGGGCGCTTCGGGGAACTCCGCGACCAATCTCTCGGAGAGGGCCTGGGCCTGCCGAAACTGAGCTTCGGCCTCTTCGACTTTCCCCTCAAGGCGGAACACGTTGGCCAGGTTGGCGTGGCTGGCGGCCACTTGGTCCCGATCGAAGGGCGAGGCGTCGGGGTGGTCGGCCAGCCCCTGATTGATGGCCAGGGCCTCGCGCAACACCCTCTCCGCCTCGGCCAACCTGCCCAGGTCCATCAGCAGGGAGCCCATGTTCTGCTGGCTGACGGCCTGCGATCGCCGCAACTCGTGCGCCCTGGGGAAGTCGTCGGCCAGCTTCGCCTGGAGGGCCAGGGCCTCGCGGAACGCCGCTTCGGCCTCCGTCCGCCGCCCCAGGGCACGAAGGTGGAATCCCAGGTTGCGGAGGTTGCTGGCCAGGTCCTCGCGATAGGAGGCGACGGCGGGGAAGTCGGCGGCCAGCGCCCGGAAAGCGTCCCGGCCCATCTCAAACGCCGCCTTCGCCTCGGGGCGCGCGCCCAGGCGGTACTCGATCATCCCGACGCGAGACGCCGCCTCGGCCGTGCGGGCGCGGGTTTGCTCGTCGTCGGCCTTTTCGCCCGCGAACTCCTTGTAGTAGGTGAGCACCTCGGACAGGAATTTCTTCTGGTCAGGGGTGATCTCCTTCTGCGTGCCGATCGAATCGCCGATGGCCTCCGCCGTCATCGCGTCCAGGACCTCGCGGGTCCGGTCTCGCGCCTTCTCGGCCTTCTTCTTCTGCTCGACGGCGATCCTCCGCTGGGCCGCCTCGGCATCCCTGGCCCGATCGGCGCGGACCAATCCGACGCTCGTGCCGATGATCCCGCCCACCAGCGTGAGCAGCACCAGGCTCGCCGCGACGACCTGCACCTTGTTCCGCTTCACGAACTTCTTCAGGCGGTAACCGCGGCTGGGCGGGCGGGCCTCGACCACCTCGTCGGCGAGGTAGCGCTGGATGTCGCGGGCGAACCCGTTGGCCGTGTCGTAGCGTCGGGCGCGGTCCTTCTCCAGCGCCTTCATCACCACCCAGTCCAGCTCGCCCTGCAACAGCTTCGACAGCCGCGCCGGCTCGATGCTCCGGTTGGCCGCGATGCTCGGCAGCGCGTCGGCCGTGCTCAGCCTCGTGCTCGGGCGTGGCGGGTCGACCTCCCTGACCATCCGCAGCATCTCCAGCAGCGCCCCGCGGCGGAACTGCGAGGCGTCGATCGGCGGCGAGCCGGTCAGCAGTTCGTACAGCATGATCCCCAGCGCGTACACGTCGGTTCGCGTGTCGATGTCCATCGACGAGGGGTCGGCCTGCTCCGGGCTCATGTAGGTGGGAGTGCCCACGATCGCCCCGGTGTCGGCGAAGCTCATGTCCGTCAGCTTCACCTCGGTCGCCTTGGCCACGCCGAAGTCGATCACCTTGGGCGTGGGCCGCCCGTCCACCTCGGCGACCAGGACGTTGGCGGGCTTCAGGTCGCGGTGGATGATCCCCTTCTGGTGGGCGTGCTGCACCGCCTGGCACACGGCCACGAACAGCTCCAGCCGCGCCCTCACCGGAAGCCGCTTGCGGTCGCAGTAGTCGGTGATCGGCACGCCCTCGACAAGCTCCATGACGAAGAACGGCTGTCCGGACTGCGTCATCCCGCCGTCGTAGATGCGGGCGATGTTGGGGTGGTCCATCAGCGCCAGCGCCTGGCGTTCGGCGTCGAAGCGGGCCAGCACGCCCCGCGAGTCCATGCCCGCGCGGATCAGCTTCAAGGCAACCTGCCGCTTGACCGGCTCGGACTGGCTGGCCCGGTACACCGAGCCCATCCCGCCCTCGCCGATCACCTCGACCAGCTCGTATCGCCCGGCGACGACCGTGCCGATCCCCTTGCTCGCCGGGGCGTCGGCCACAGGCGGGGCGGGGGCGGCCGACCCCGTCGCCGTGGATGCCTCGGGGTCGCCGAGGTCAAGCGTCTCCGCGCCGGCCTCGGGCGAAGGCACTCCGTCCGCGATCGCCGTCGGGGTGGGCGCGGCGGCGTCCGCCAGGGTGGCGGATGAGGGTTCGAGGATGCTGTCGGGGTCGGCGTTGGCCAGCAGCAGCCGCCCGACCTCGGCGAGCAGGTCGGCATCCCCCCGGCAGGCTTCGGCCAGGAAGCCCGGCCGCTGATCGGGCGGCGAGTTCGACGGCTTCGAGGAAGATGTCTCGGACGCGATTCGGGTCGGCGGGCATGATTGGACCTCCTGGGTCACACTCCAATGCGAATTTCCCGCCGGTCGAGTCTCAAGAATCCCAGGAATTACTTCTCCGGCCCGTCGGCCACGCGTGCGGTCAGCCAGGCGCGGGCGTAAGTCCAGGTCCGGAAGGCGGTCGCACGGGGCACGCCGAGGGCGTCGCCGGCTTCCTCGACGGACAGGCCGCCGAAGACCCGCAATTTCGCCAGTTCGGCGGCCGTCGGGTCGATCGCCGCGAACCGCGTGAGCGCCTCGTCCAGGTCGATCCACCGGTCGGGGTCGAAGCCGCCGGCCGGCAGGCGATCCGGTTCGAGGTCGGCCCGTCGCCCGACGATCACCCCGCTTCTCCGTCCGCCTCGCGCGGGCGTGATCGACCAGGATGCGCCTCATCGCCTCGGCGGCGGCGGCGAAGAAGTGGCCCTGGCCATCGAATTGCTGGTCGCCGATCAGCCGCAGGTAGGCCTCATGCACCAGCGCCGTGGGGTCAAGGCTATGGCCCGGCGCCTCCGCCGCCATGCGTGCCGCGGCGAGCCTCCGCAACTCATCATAGACAAGCGGCAGGATCTGAGCCGCGGCCCGCCGGTCACCGGCTGCGGCGGCATCCAGGAGTCGGGTGATCTCGGGCATGACCAGAGATTCTACCGGCAACGAAGCGCCGGGGAACCCGGCGGCTGGTGATCACCGGCCAGGGAGCCCAGGAAAAGATGCGGATTGACACGGTCTTGACACAGACGAGTGTGTCAAGGAACGTGGTCTATCCTAAATCCTTGCAAGAACCAGAGATAGGACAAGACCCTGACATAATAGCGGAGAGGGCGGGATTCGAACCCGCGGTACCTGTGACAGTACACGGCATTTCCAGTGCCGCACCTTCGGCCTCTCGGTCACCTCTCCCGCGAAAGCTAAATCTAATCTGCGAATGTCTTTGCGTCAAGGTCGTTCGTGTTGCCTTCTGCGACTCCCGCTCCTGTTTGCACTCTTGTTCCGCGGCGGCGAGGGATGCTCGCCCACCAGAGTATAACGGCCGAGCGGCGCGGAGGCCATGGTTTTGCTCCGACCGGGCTGTTTCCGGATCGTCGGGACGCCCCTGCGTCGGACCGACCCGAGGGTTCGACGGGCGGATGACGGCTGTATTAATTAGACCACTTGCGATCTCCCGAAAGATAGCCCGCTCAACCATTACGGGCTTGCGATCGGGCAGACGATACGCGAAAATTGGGTGGGGGCGTCTTGCCTCCCGGTACATCCCAGGAGGCTGTCCGGCGAGTCTTGACTGACCCTTGCGGAGGCGCCGGTGTTGAGCGTTCGATGAGCCCTTGGGGTGGCCGGGACGCTCTTGTTTGCCGTTGTTTCCATGACTCGTGACCCGCAATCCGCATTCTTTGATCGAGGCCGATCATGTCAGGCGAATCCGATGCGGTCCAGGAACGGCGACGGCGGCTCGAGCGAATTCGCTCCGAGATCGAGGACGAGATGCGGGCGGGCGTGACGCTCTCGGCCGCCGATTGGCGGGGTCGCCATCCCGACCTGGAGCCCGAGCTTGGCGAGATGCTCGGGCAACTTCTCGGCTCCGGGCCAACCCGGGTTGAGCCCGCCCGGACCCTGCCAGGCAGCGAGGCCGCCGCGACGGTCGCCATCAATCCGGCTTCCGTGACCGGCTCGGCCCCGCCGGAAGAGACGGTTGCGGTCTCCTCGTCCGAGGCGACGATTGCCCATACTCAGGGCTCATCTTCGCCCGCCTCGGCAGGCCAGAGGCCCCCGCGACACACTCCTGGCGTGCCCACGCCTCGCGCCCCTCGGGCCGGCGAGATTTTGGGCGAGGACGCGACCGACGACGAGGCCCCGGACGGATTGACCGCCGCGTCGGACGACTTGACCGCCGCCCCGCCGCCGTCCGGCCTGGACGCCGCCGGCTCGGCCCGTGGCCCTTCGCCCGGCACGAAGGTCCGGTACATCGGCGATTACGAGATCCTTTCGGTGCTCGGCCAGGGGGGCATGGGGGTCGTCTACAAGGCGAAGCAGGTCACGCTCAACCGGCTCGTCGCCCTGAAGATGATCCGCAACGCCGAATTCGCCGGCGAGGACCAGCTCCGCCGGTTCCAGAACGAGGCCGAGGCCGTCGCCACCCTCGACCACCCCGGCATCGTGCCCGATCTACGAGGTCGGTACGTTCGAGGACCAGCGCGTATTTCAGCATGAAGCTGGTGCAGGGCAGCGGGCTTGACGGGAAATTGAGGGAGCTGTCGCAAGACCCTCGACGCCGCCACGCTGGTGCTGGCCGAAGTGGCCGAGGCCGTCCATCATGCCCACCAGCGGGGCATCCTCCACCGCGACCTCAAGCCCGCCAACATCCTGCTCGACCGGGAGAACCACCCGCACGTGACCGACTTCGGCCTGGCCAAGCGGATCGCCGAGGACGTGGGCATGACCATGGCGGGCGCGATCATGGGCACGCCCTCCTACATGTCGCCCGAGCAGGCCGCGGGCCGCAACGTCGGAAGTCACCACGGCGAGCGACGTCTACGGGCTCGGGGCCATCCTCTACGCGTGCCTCACGGGCCGGGCCCCGTTCGCCAGCGACTCGGTCCTGAACACGCTCGATCAGGTCCGCAACCAGCCCCCGCCGCCCCCGGCCCGGTTCAACGCCAAGCTGCCCGCGCGACCTGGAAGTGATCTGCCTGAAATGCCTGGAGAAAGACCCCAGGCACCGCTACGCCTCGGCGCAGGACCTGGCCGACGACCTCCGCCGCTGGCTACCGGGGCGAGCCGATCTCGGCCCGGCCCATCGGCCCGGCCGTCCGCCTGGTCATGTGGGCCAAACGCAAGCCGGCGCTGGCCGGCGCTCTCGGCCGGGCTCATGCTCGCGGTCGATCGGCGGCGTGTTCGGCATCGCCTGGCAATGGCGCGAGGCCGTCTCTCAGCGGAACCGAGCCCAGGTCGCCCGCGACGACGCCGTCCGCCAGGAGCAGGCCGCCCGCAAGGCCGAGGCCGTCGCCCGCACCGCCCGGGACGAGGCCGTCGCCAGCGAGAAGAAGGCCGTCGAGAGCGAGAAGACCGCCGTCGTCGCGCGATCGCAGGCCGAAGAGAACGCCAGGATTGCCTCGCGCGAGGAGCTGGCCGCGCGGAAGGCCGAGGCCGAGGCACGCGCCGCCCGCGATCAGGCGATCGCCAGCGAGAAGCAGGCCGTCGCCGCCAGGGCCCAGGCCGAGCAGAACGCCCAGGTCGCCGGCATGCAGGCCACGCTCGCCCTCAACACCATCCAGGACCTGGTCATCGCAGGTGCAGAAGGGGCTGCAGGCGCCGGGCCTCTTCGACCTCAAGGCCGCGCTCCTCGACTCGGCCCTGAAGCGCATCGACGGCGTCGCCGGCATCTACGAGAAGTCCACGAGCAAGGAGGCCACCACCGCCGCCGCGCTCATGGAACTGGGCAAGATCTACCGCCAGCTCGGCCAGACCGAGAAGGCCTTCCAGGCGTTCCAGAAATGCCTGGAGATCACCAAGGAACGCGTCAAGATCAAGAACTATAGCGACCCGTCGCGCCAGAACCTGGCCAACACCTACTTCGAGCTGGCCTTCTGCGCCGAGGAACTGAACCGCGACATGAAGGCCGCGCTCGGCTACAACCAGGACGGCCTGAAATTGTACGAGGATATCTACAACAAGCCCAAGCTCGACGACTTCCCGCTCGATCGCAAGGTGGTCCGCGCCGGCCTGGCCGAGGCCTACACCCGCGTGGGCGTGACCCAGTACCGCATGGGCGAGCTGTCGGCCGCGCTGGAGAATTACCGCAAGGCCTACAACCTCCGCCGCGAGCTTGCCGAGGAAGTCAAGGACAACCCGCAGATCAGGCAGGACCTGAGCTATTCGCTCATGGCACTGGCCGAGACCAGCTTCCGCCTGGGCGATCGCAGGCTTGCCGACGAGTATTACGGCCAGGTGCTCGACCAGCGCGAATCCATGGCGAAGCTCAACCCCAAGAATCTCCAGGCGATCAAGGAGCTGGGCGACGTCTATTACATGGCCGGCGAGTTCAAGCTGCGATCGGGCGACCTGCCCATGGCGAGGAAGAACCTGGAGAGCAGCCGCGAGGCCCGCCAGGACCTCGTCGATCGCGAGGGCCGCAACGTCCTGTACCGTCGCGACCTGAGCATGGCCCTCTACCGCCTGGGCAACCTGGAAGAGCAGGAGAAGCACGCCGAGGAGGCGACCAGGGACTTCCAGGCCACGCTCAGGATCCGCGAGGAACTCGCCCGGATCAGCGAGGGCAACGACCGCCGCCAGATTGAGCTGATGCTCGCCATGGCCCACGCCGGGCAGGCCGCCCGGCGCCATCGAGCTGGCCGACCGCCTCTCCGTCGGCCCGAACGTCGACCGCGAGCTGCGCATCTACCTCGCCCGCTGCTACGCCCAGATCGCCAGGGCCACGCCCGCCGCAGGAGGCCGAGAAGGTCCAGACGGCGCTCGTCAAGTCCGTCGATGCCGTGCGGACCGCGATCCGCGAGGGGTTCCGCGACCGCGTCTACCTGGAGACCGAACCCGACCTCGAACCGATCCAGAATCGCGACGATTTCAAGAAGGCCCTCGCCGACATCCCGCCCGCATAGCCGCCTTCGCGAGGCCCTCGCATGCCCCGGCAGGAGACGCAAAGCCTTTTCGGCGAACCGGACGAGCAGGCCGCGACGGCCGCCCCCGCCGATGCGCCGCTGGCCGAGCGGATGCGCCCGCGATCGCTCGACGAATACGTCGGGCAGGGGCACCTCGTCGGCGAAGGTCGGCTGGTGCGGAAGCTGGTCGAGGGGAGCGGCGCGTTGCCGTCGCTGATCCTCTGGGGCGGCCCCGGCACGGGCAAGACCACGCTGGCCCGCCTGCTCGCCAGCCGCGTCGGCGCCCGGTTCGCGCCGCTCTCGGCGGTGCTCTCGGGCGTGAAGGAGCTTCGCGAGGCGATCGCCGAGGCCCGCGAGGCCCGGCGGCGGGCCCGGCGCACCGTCCTCTTCATCGACGAGATCCACCGCTTCAACAAGGCCCAGCAGGACGCGCTCCTCGCCGGCCGTCGAGGACGGGACCGTCACCCTGATCGGCGCCACGACCGAGAATCCCTCGTTCGAGGTCAACGCCGCGCTCCTGTCCCGGGCCCGCGTGCTGACCCTGAACCCCCTGGGCGAGGACGACCTGGAGCAGATCCTCCGGCGGGCCCTGGCCGACGCCGGACGCGGGCTCGCCTCGCTGAAGCCGGACGTGGGCGACGAAGACTTGCGACACCTCGCCCGTGCCTCGGCCGGAGACGCCCGCGTGGGGCTCACGGCCCTGGAATCGGCCGTCCTCGCCACCGAGCCGGGCGAAGACGGCCGCAGGAGGGTCGATCGCGAGACCCTGGTCGAGGCGCTGGGCCGCGCCCGGTTCGCCTACGACAAGGGCGGCGAGGAGCATTACAACCTGGCCTCGGCGCTGATCAAGTCCCTGCGGAACTCCGACGCCGACGCCGGCCTCTACTGGCTCGCCCGCCTGATCGAGGGCGGCGCCGACCCGGTCTTCATCGCCCGTCGGCTCTGCATCCTCGCCTCCGAGGACGTCGGCCTGGCCGACCCCCAGGCGATGGTCCAGGCCGCGTCGGCTGCGCAGATCGTCCAACTGATCGGCCTGCCCGAGGGGCTGTATCCGCTCTCGCAGGCGACGATCTACCTGGCCCGCGCCCCGAAGTCGAACGCCATCAAGCGGGCCTACTTCGCCGCCGCCGCCGACGCCGCCGAGACCGCCCGCGAGCCCGTCCCGCCCCACCTTCGCAACGCCGTCACCCCGCTGATGAAGGCGATCGGCTACGGCCAGGGATATCGCTACGTCCACGACGACCCCGACGCCAGAAGCGAGATGACCTGCCTGCCCGAAGGCCTCGCCGGACGCTCGTATTTCGATGCCGAGGACGCCCCATAGCGCGTCGAAGATGACCTGCAAGTCGGGGGATGATTTTTGTGGGGCAAGATTGCGGGCAGGCGGGACGCCTACCCCACAAGAAGGAACGACTCACCGGTGGGTCAAGCCAGGGAGCTTTTCGTACTCCCTTTTTCCGCGCCCGGCCACCAATCGCCGATGGACCATATACAGCAGGATCACGGGGACGGGCCAGAGGATCCAGGGCCAGATCCCCACCCGAGGCGAGCGATTGCTTTCGACGTCCATCTCGAACCCGACGCGGGCCTGATCGCCCGGCCCCTCGATGTGGACGTTCACGCGGAATCGGCCCGGATTGCGAAGCTCGAACACGGCGGCTGCGGAGGAGCTTGTTCGTCGCGGCTTGCTCGGTCGCGTCATGGCGCGATGGCCTCGTCGGGCCGGCCCTCGGGGGCGACCTCGACGTCACGCGGGCATCCGCGATCGAGCGTCCCGGTCTCGCGATCGAGGAGGAGCACGCTGATGTCGACCGGGCCGGTCACGACCGGATTGGGCTCGGTGAAGACGGCGATGTCGTAGCGTCCGTGCTGCTCCCAGGCGCGCAAGGTCCCGCCATCGCCCTGGGCCATGGCGCCCACGGACCCGCCCAGGACAGGGCCGGGCCCATGATCACGATCCGGCATGGGTCTCCCGGACTTCATCCGCCCATCCTCGCCAGGGTCCCTCGCATCTGCATCGGCTGGAGCACGATCCAGACGCCGGTCGCGAAGAGGAGGACGATCAGGAAGGCCCAGGGGACGAAGGCCCTCCAGGCGGCCGGAGTGCGGCCGCGAGCGATCCGGCAGCCGCCGTAGAGCGACAGGAGCAGGCCGAGGTCGAGGCAGACGATCTCCAGCCGGGGCAGCCATTCCGCCACCGGCCGGCAGCAGGCGTCAGTCCATTCCGGCGTCCCGAGGACATGCCATCCCAGGCCCGCGACGAACCTCTGGGCGGCCGGGATGGCGGATCGACAGCTCGTCAGCAGGTGGAAGCTGTAATGCGACAGCCACATCGCGAACCCGAGCGGGACGAGCGAGTACGAGAACCGCGTGGCCGACTCCCACCGATTCCCCTCCGGCCCTCGCCCGCCGACGAGGCCCGCCAGGCCGAGGACAAGCACGGGCGCCACCACCAGCGCGACGAGGTAATAGGCCGTGGTGATCGCCAGCGGGCCGCCCAGCCCCATGCGAGCGGCCAGGTGCTCTTGCCAGGCCTGGACCGGGGCGGTCATCCCGCCGGCGTTGGCGAACGCGGCGAAGACCAGGACGAGGATCAACGCCGCGAGGTCCGGGCGATCCTTGAGCCGGCCGATGCCCGGAATGGTTGGCCTCGTTCCAGAGGTCGCGGCCCGGCGGCGCGGCCAGGATTCCGACGTTGTCGTGGGGGCAGGCGTGGACGCAGTCGAGGCAGAACGTGCAGTCGAGGTTGCCCGGCCTTCCGCGGGAGGTACAGTTCCAGCTCGCAGCCGCGTGAGGCCGTCGGTGCCGCCCCGGATGCACTCCTTCGTCCGGCAAGACTGGCAAACCGCCGCGTCCCTGACCTTCACTTCCATCGGCGAGACGAGCGACTGGACGAAGTTGAACTGGCCGATGGGGCAGAGATACTTGCAGAAGGAGGCGCCCCGGAAGAGGCCGTCGATCGCGAAGGCGACGACGAAGTAGCCGACGATGATCCAGGCCGTCGCCCGGGGGCTGTCCCAGAGCGAGAACGCCTCGTAAGACCAGAAGAACAGGGCGACCAGGGCCACGCCCAGCCACTTGCTCCGGAGCCGTCGCGGCCAGTGGAAGCCGGCGGGGAGCCAGCGGCGGGCCAGGGTCCTGGGGACCAGGAACGGGCAGGCCATGCACGACACGTTGCCGACGGCGAGCAAGCCCAGGATCGACGAACCCTCGCCAGTGGATCCAGGGCAAGACCCCCGCCAGGTTCATCGCGGCGACCTGCGTGCCCGAGCAGGCCGTCCGCGATCACGACGACGGCCAGGCTCGTCGTGACGAGCTGGACCGCGAGCCTGGGCATGCCTCCACCGCAAGAATCGCCCGAGGATCGGCACGTTCAGGAGGTCGAAGGCCGGTCTTCGGCGGCGCGGCTCCCACAGGGGGAGGACCGGGAACTACGGTCGCCTCCTCGGACGCCTCGGCCGTCTCGCCCCCCCGAACAGGAGCCGGATCCCGATCGCGAACAGGGGCAGGAGGAACGCGACCGAGCCGGGCACCCACATGAGCACGCCGGCCGTCGCCTGGTCGTCCAGCGCCGAGATCCCCGCGATCCGAGGGATCTGGCCGTAGTGGGGATAGAGCACGCCGGTCGGAGAACGTCAGCAGGGCCGAGAGGACGGTGTTCGAGACGTCGGCGATCAGCAGATAGGGCAGGAGCAGCCAGGGGGACCATCGCGGGCGGACGGATAGGGCCGGACGACGGGGTACCAGAAGAGGAGCGACGACCCGAGGAAACAGACATGCTGGAGCCGATGCAGCCCGGGCGATGCGCAACGCGGCCTCGTAGACGCCCGGGACGTGCCAGAACCAGGTCGTCGCCGACGTAGAGGACCAGCGCCGGGGCCGGATGCGAGAGCCTCGCGAAGACGCGCCGGACGGGCGGCGACCGGAGGACGGGCGCGACCCAGTAGACCCGGATCGGCCGGGGGATTCCCCGGATCATCGGGAACAGGGGGGCGCCGAGCCAGAGCAGCGGCGGGGCGACCATCATGAGCAGCAGGTGCTGGATCATGTGGACCTGCAGGAGCAGCGACCCGAAGGGCTCGACCGGCGAGCCGAAGGCCAGGAACAGCGTCGCGCAGGCCGCCCAGGAAGGCCGCGAGCTTCGCGCCGTCCATCGCAGCGGGGTCGCGACGATGCAGGGCCATCCAGCCTCGCAGCGTAGATCGCCGCGGAGATCAGCAGACGAGGCGGAAAGCCAGGGAGCGGACGGCCAGGAGCGGAGGAAGGCGTCCACCGTGGGGCTCATCGCGGGCCATTCCCCGGTCGAGGGCACGGTCTCGGCCGATTGCGCCGGCCGTCGTCCGGGTCGGCCGGAGGCTGACGAGGAAATCGACCAGCGGCGGTCATCTCGGCCGGCTTGATCTGCTTGCCGTAGGCCGGCATGTTGCCGCCGCCCGGCGTGCCGTTGCTGATCTGGTCGATGAGCTGATTCGCGGGTGAGCCGCGAGCCGACCGTCGTCAGGTCCGGCCCGCGACGGCCGCCGAGCCCGTCGAGGGCGTGGCAGTTCCGGCAGTTCTTGTTCTGGAGCATGACCGCCCCCTGCAGTTGCAAGGGCGTCGAATCCTTGACGATCGGCTCGGGATCGGGTCGCCGCTCCAGGCCGTCATCTTCGGCGACCAGGGCGCGGTGACCCCTGCGATAGGTCAGCACGCCCAGGGCCGTGTAGCCGACGATCACCAGCAGGACGGCCGCCGGCCGCCGGCTCGGCGCCCGCTCGCCGCGATTGCTGAGGAAGGGGACGAGCAGCAGGCCGATGATCAGCAGGACGGGGAAGACCAGGATGATGAACGTCTCGGCCGCCGGGGGGCTGAGCGAGAGCAGGGCGAACAGCCAGAGGAACGGCCACTCCGGCCGCGGGTTCGCCCCGCCCAGGGTCGGGTCGGGCGGCCCGGACGGCCCCTTCGGCCCGAGCACGGCGGCGATCGCGACGACGATGATCACCGTCACGGCCGAGAAGAACACGTCCTTGAGCATCGCCTCGCCCAGGAACGGGACGCCCTCGCTTCAGCTCCTCTTCGTAATGCTCGTCGTAGGTGGCGGGGTCGACCGACCTCCCGGGGACCGGAGGCTCGCTGATCCCCTTCTTCAGCACCAGCCAGAGGTGAATCGCCACGAACAGGCGCGAGGCTGCCGGGGATCACGAAGACGTGGAGCGTGAAGAACCGGCTCAGCGAATCGCCGCCGATCACCGGGCCGCCCAGGACCAGGCGGACGACCTGCGGGCCGAGCAGCGGCACCCGCCCGGCCATCGACCCGGCCACCGCCAGGCCCCAGTAGGCGTCCGGGTCCCAGCGGAGGATCTGGCCCGAGAAGAACATCCCGAGCGTGCAGAGGAGCAGGAACACGCCCATCACCCAGGTCAATTCCCGCGGATACTTGTACGCCCCGTGGAGGAAGACCTGGGTCATGTGGGCCAGGACCATCACCACCATCCCCGAGCCGGCGTAGTAATGCATCGCGCGGAGCAATCCGCCGAGCGGCTGCTGATTGTTCAGGTAGAGCAGGCTCTCGTACGCCTTGTCGGCCGCCGGCACGTAGACCAGCGCCAGGCCGATGCCGGTGACGACCTGGATCATCAGGAGCGTGATCGAGGCGCTGCCGAAGACGTACCACCACCCCTGCGGCCCGGCCGCGCCCCGGGGGATGGGATGCTTGAGCATGGGCAGGAGGCTCTCGCGAAACCCGATGCGGGCGTCGAGCCATCGGCCCACCGAGTTCAGCAGGCGCCGGATCATCGGGCCATCCCTTTCACGCCGGTTGCTTCTCGGTGTCTTGCAAGGTCGGGTAATGCGGCGCCCGGACTTCCAGCCTGCCGCCGCGCTCCCGCCACACGCAGGGATAGAGGCCGCGGGGCGGCGGACCCGACGCCCGCTCGCCGTTGGCATGATAGACGCCGCCGTGGCATGGGCACATGAACAGGCCGGACTGCGGGAACCACTCCACGGGGCAGCCCAGATGCGCGCAGTTGACCGCGAAGATCGAGAATCGCTCCCGCGGCGAATCGGCCTCGGCCTCGCGACGGACGTAGACCCCGGCCATCGCCGTCATGCCGTCCCAGGGCTGCCGGATCGGGTTGTCGAAGGTGACCAGGCGGGTCTCGCCCTGCACGAAATCCTCGACGCGGCCGAGGTCGACCCAGGATTCCTTGGGTTTCTTCGCGCCGAGGAGGTAGCCGACCAGCGGCAGCCCCACGACCGCCGAGGCCAGGCCGCCCAGGCCGTAGGTGACCCATCGGAAGACGTTGCGGCGTCGGGGGCGAGGCTCGACGGCGGGGCCTTCCATCAGGGCGTCCTCCCGGGGTTGTTCGGCGTGCGTCGCCAGCTCGAGAGCAGCGCCACGAGGTCCGCCACGTCCGTCGGCGAGAGGGGCCGGAAATCGGCGGGGCGGCCCTCTTCCCGGCGAAATCGGGCATCTTCAGGTCGGGACGGCCGGTGATGATGTATCGACGCACGGCCTGGTCGCTGATCAGGGCCAGGAACGCGGCTCGTGGATCGGGCCCACCTTCTCCTCGCCGCCAAGCCCTCGATTTCCATGGCACGAGGCGCAGGCTCGTGCGAAGATTCCTTCGCCTCGTGCCGCGTCCCCGGGGCCTTTCGGGGCGAGATAGTCGGGCGGGGGGATCCTGGGATGTTCGGGCTTCCATCGCGACTTGATCCCCCCGGCGATCGCCTTGACTTGCTCGTCGGTCAACGAGCCGCCCTTGCCCTTCGAGAACGCCGGCATGGGCGTGCCCGGCCGGCCTTCGGCGACCAGTTGCAGGAGCACCGCATCCGGGACGATCGCCAGGAACAGGGGATCGTTCAGCGGCGGCGCCGGCCCGAACTGGCCATCGGCCCGTGGCATCCCGCGCAATTCTGGCGGTACAGGGTCGCGAAGTCGACGACCTGATCGGAGGGCACGGGCCGATCGTCGGCCTCGTGCGTGGTGCTCCTCGCGCATCCGACGGACACGACCGCGACGAGGGCCAGCAAGCATCGGGAGGCGATCACGACCCACCCCCGACCGGCCCGGCGGCCTTCTCGCCCTGGCCCGCCGGGGGGATGTAGACCCGCTCGGACCGCTCGACGACGATCGCCGTGGCGATCCCGAAGACGAATTGCGAGGCGATGAACCAGGGCCAGTTGACCCTGGCCTGGAGCAGCGGGTTCACCACGCCCATCAGGCCGAAGCTGACGGCCGTCCAGAGCAACGGCATCAGCAACGCCCCCCAGGCCAGGGTCGACGGGATCGGTCGCAGGCGGGGCAGGACCAGCCCGAAGACCGCGCCGAAGCCCAGCGACATCGCGACGTGGATCGCCACGGCGATGGCCAACCAGCCCGGGTGGAACGCATCCAATTCGGCGGCCGGGAGCCGGTCCATCCCCGGCACGACCATCGCCGCGAGCAGGTTCGCCGGATACCAGATCCCCCGGCCGCTCCACAGGCCCCAGAGCACGGCCGGGATCGGCATGGCAGCCCGCCGGCGACCCCGCCGATCAGCCCCGCCTCGAGCGGCAGGGACGCGCCTTGAACCGCTCGATCGCCGCCGCGGCCACCAACCCGAAGAGGAATTGCGAGGCGATGAACCAGGGCCAGTCCACCCCCTTGCCGAGCAGCGGGTTGACCAGCCCCATCAGGCCGAAGCTCAGGGCCGTCCAGAGCATCGGCATCGCCAGCCCGCCCCACGCCAGCGGCCGGGGCAGCGAGGGCAGCGTCGGCAGCAACACCCCGTAAATCATGCCGAACGTGACCGAGTTGACGGCGTGGATCGCCAGGCCCAGCAGCAGGAGCGTCGGCCGGAACTGCTCCAGCTCGGCGAGCGTCATCCGGCCCACGCCCGGCAGGACCAGCCCGGCCAGCAGGTTCACCGGATACCAGACCCCATGCCCGCTCCAGAGGCCCCAGATCAGCGCGGGGATCGGCATCAGCAGCCCGCCGAGGATGCCCCCCTTGATGCCGGCGGAGATCGGATGGACCTCGGTCGGCAGCCGGAGCCGATAGCCGGGCATCCCCTCCTGCATCCGGCCCACGCCGCCGACCTGGGCCGTCACCGGGCGCGGGCCGCCGCGAGGGCTCGACCAGCGGCTCGTGGATCTCGCCGCGCCCGCCCGGGACGAGCTGCGAGATCCAGAGCCCCAGCCCGAAGACCAGGATCGACCGCCCCCACGACCAGGAACGCCGACGCTCGTGGCGACCCCGGCGGCCAGCATCGCCAGCCCCAGGGCCAGGACCATCGGCGCGACGGTCGGGCGGGGTAGCTCCACCGATCCCGACGGCTCGTCCCGCGAGATCGCCCCCGGATCGCCCGGCATCGCTCGCAGTCAATCCGTCGCCCGTCGACGCAGTCACTCCGGTCACCGGCCGATAGAGATAGACCACCGAGAAGACGACCACCCACACGGCGTCCACGAAATGCCAGTACCACGAGACCAGCCCGACGCCGCCGCGATCCGGGCCCGGCCGAGCAGGAGGACCACGAGCATCGCGACCAGCCCGGCCGTCACGTGCAGGCCGTGGAAGCCGACCAGGGTGTAGAACGTGCTCCCGAACAGGTTGCGGTCGATCGTGAGCCCGTGCTTGCGTGATCAGGTCGAACCACTCGTAGCCCGTCCCCACCAGGAAGATCGAACCCCAGGACGATCGTGGCCGACCACCACTTCCGGAACCCGCCGAGTCGCCCGCCGTCGCAGCCGTCCTTCCGGCCCGGATGGATCGTCGCGCTGCTCGACAGCAGGCAGATCGTGGTGACGATCACCAGCGGCAGCGAGAGGGCCTCGCGAGGCGAGGGGCCGACCGTGTCCCTGCCCGAGGAACGTCAGGTAGACCACGATCAGGGTGCTGAAGAGCGCCGCCTCCGAGACCAGGAACGCGACCATGCCCCACTGGCCGGCGTCGAGGTCGAGCTCGGCGGCGAGGGGCCGAGCGAGGGCCGTCGCGACTGCCGGATCGGGGTCTTCACTCGTATTGCCCATCCGGGTCGTCGGGGTGCTTCAGGTCCCAGAGCGGCCTCCGGCTGGAGACGGTCGGGGATCGCCTCGAAGTTGTAGGAGGGCGGCGGCGAGGTCGTCGTCCATTCCAGGGTCCAGGCGTCCCACGGGTCGTCCCCGGCCGGCTTGCCGTCGCGGAGCGACTTGACGATGTTGACCACGAAGATGACGAAGCTCGGCGCCTGGATGATCGCCCCGAGCGTGGCGATCTGGTTCCAGATCGCCCAGCCCGCGGTCGGCGTCGTAGGTGTAGATCCGCCGGGGCATCCCCAGCATCCCCGAGATGTGCATCGGCGCGAACGTGAGGAGGAACCCGGCGTAGAGGAGCCAGAATTGCCAGCGGGCCAGCCGCTCCGAGAGCATCCGCCCGGTCACCTTGGGATACCAGTAATGGATGCCCGCGAAGGTGCCGAACAGGGTCCCGCCGATCAGGACCCAGTGGAAGTGGCCGACCACGAAGTAGCTGTCCGAGAGCTGGAAGTCGAACGGGGCCGTCGCCAGCATGATCCCGGTGAGCCCGCCGATCAGGAACAGCGAGAGGAACCCGCAGGCGAACAGCATCGGCGAGGCGAACGAGAGCCGGCCGCCGTACATCGTCGCCAGCCAGTTGAAGAACTTGATCCCCGTCGGGATCGAGACCAGCAGGCTCGCCGCGACGAAATAGAGGTCGAGGGTCCGGCTCATCCCGACCGTGAACATGTGGTGGGCCCAGACCCCCATGCTGATGAACGCGATGGCCATCGTCGCCACGGCCATGAACTCGTAGCCGAAGAGCACCTTGCGGGAGAAGACCGGGATCACCTCGGAGACCATGCCGAAGACCGGCAGGATCAGGATGTAGACCTCGGGGTGCCCGAAGAACCAGAACATGTGCTGCCAGAGGTAGGCCGACCCGCCGTTCTGCACGTCGAAGAAGTGGGCCCCGAGTTGCCGGTCGAGGAGGATCATCACCAGCGCCACGGTCAGCGGGGGGATGGCCAGGAGGATCTGCACCGAGGTCCAGAGGATGGTCCAGCAGAAGAACGGCATCTTGCGCACGGCCATCCCCGGCGCCCGCATCCCCAGGATCGTGGCGATGAAGTTCACGGCCGCCGTCAGGGTCCCGACCCCGCTGACGATCAGGCCCAAGGCCCACAGGTCGGTGGCCGGCCCCCGGGCGAACGTCCTCTCCGTCAAGGGGGCGTAGGCGAACCAGCCCAGCGCCGGGCGCCGCCCGGTGGCGAAGCTGGAATAGACGAGCAGGCCGCCGAAGAGCGTCGCCCAGAACCCCAGCGCGTTCAGGCGGGGGAAGGCCATGTCCCGGGCGCCGATCATCAGCGGGACCAGGTAGTTGCCGATCCCGATCAGGATCGGCATCCCCACGAAGAAGACCATCGTGGTCCCGTGCATCGTGAACAACTGATTGAACGTGTCGGGGCCCAGGAAGTCGTTGCGAGGGACGACGAGCTGCCACCGCATCAGCAGGGCTTCCGACCCGCCGACGACCAGGAAGACGAGGCTCATCAGGACGTAAAGGATGCCGATCTTCTTGTGATCGACGGTCGTGATCCACTCGTGGAGCACCGCCGTCCAGGGCGGGTTTGCCATCCCGGAGCTCGCTCGGCGACGGCCATGCTATGCGTCCCTCATCGGAGCGTCCCGAGATAGTCGAGGATGCCGTCGCGCTCGCGGCCGCCCAGGCCGAAGGCCGGCATCAGGCACCCCGGCTTCACGGCCTGCGGGTCGTCGAACCACCGCCGCAGGTCCCTGGCGCGTGTTCGGGACCATCCCCGCGGCCAGCGTGTCCCGGCTCATCAGGTGGGTCAGGTCGGGGGCATAGTCCCCGGCCGCGGGCGTGCCCCGGACCCGGTGGCAGTTCACGCACGACTGCGACAGGAAGGCGGCCTTGCCCCCGCTGGCCGACGGCTCCTTCGACCGCCGGCTTCCGCTGGTTCTCCACCCAGCGTCGTCGAACTCCGCCGGCGAGTCGACGACCACGCGGAGCAGCATGTTGGCATGCTGGGTCCCGCAATACTCGGCGCACTGGCCGACGAAGACGCCCTCTTTCCTTGGTCTCGAACCACATCGAGTTGACGCGCCCGGGGATCAGGTCGGTCTTGCCGGCCAGTCGGGGGACCCAGAAGCTGTGGCACACGTCGGCCGATTTCAAGGTGAGGTAGACCGGGCGGGTCGCCTTGCCGTCGCTGGCCGGGACGTGCAGCTCGTTGGCCGCGATGAACCCGAGGCCCTTGCCCTCGTAGTTCTCGTAGCGATATTCCCACCACCACTGGTGGCCGATCACGGTCACGAAGAGCGCCGGGGAACCCTCGCGAGGCTTCGGCGGATCGGCCCGGACTTCCCAGAGCGACCGGGTCGTCACGAGGGTGAGGATGAAGACGATCAGGGCCGGCGCGGCCGTCCAGGCGATCTCGATCGGCTGGCTCCCGTAGAGCTGCGGCGGCTCCTTCGTGTCGTCCACGTCGCGGCGGCGGGAGCGGACGATGAGGTAGATCAGCACCCCCTCGACCACGACGAAGATCAGCCCGGTGATCACGAAGACCAGGACGGAGAGGATCCGGATCGACTCGGCCGGGGGCGAGGCCGGCGAGAAGATCGAAAGATTGTGCTGCTCCATCGCGATCGCTCCGAGGTGTGCCGCAAGGGCAGCGAGGATTAGAACAGATCGCCCACGCAGGGGCCAGGCCCGATCGATTGCGGTCGGGCCATGGGGTGCCCCTCTGCACAAGAGCGGGCGTGGTGGGAGGTCCTTGGGGCGACGTGGCGGGTGGCATGCTTACGCCTTCGTAGGAATGTAGGGCCGGCTATTGCCGGCCGTCCTTGATCAAGGCCGGCAACAGCCGGCCCTACATTCGTGTGCCATCCGAAGGATAACCGCTGTAGATAACGACTTGGGGCGCCGACGTCGGGCGCGACAAAGGGGCCGAAAACCCCCGCGATCCACGCCCGACCGTCCAGATTTCGTCCAGGTTTCCGAAAGGCCGCATCTCCCGGCCCGATCACGACTTTGGGAATTTGGCGCAACACTTCGCCCCGAAAACCGGTCAAAAACGGGCGAAAAACCGTCTCACCCCGACTGCGCCCCTGGACGAGACACCCGAAAAGCCCGAGTTCGCCCACGAATCCCCGGCATTTCCCGAGTGTCGCACTCTGTAGCGTATTATCTTATCGACAAGATTAAAATCGTTGACCATTGACCCAATCCCTTCGCCGACAACGGGTTGTAAATCATGAAAATCCATGGGAAAACGAATGAGACGGCCATGTCTCGGCCCGAATCCGCCCCCTCGCCGGGCACCCGATCGCGACCCCGCGTCCGGCCATTTTGCGGCCCTCCTGGGAATTGGTAATAAGTCCGAACCCCGGCAACGATGGTGTGGTTGTGAGCCTAGAACAAAGGCTTATCATCGCGACGCAACGCGAGGAAATCATGCGAAAATCCGGCCGAGATCTACTTCCCCAGGCGACCCCATCCCCCGCGACGGCCGGTCCGCGCCCCGCGACGGGAGCCGTGGAGAGCCCCAACGATGGCGTCCATGCTCGGGTGACACTTTCGCTCGGTCGTGCGATCGCCGGGGCGGATCGCCCCCCGATGCGTTCCTTGTCCGGATTCGCGCCCGCGCCCGTGGATACACCGGGGAAGTTGTCGAAGGAGCCGTGATCCCCAACACATGCGAGCCCGCCGGTTCGGGATTTGCAGGTCGACCCGATGGCGGTAGTTCGCGACATCGAGGCATCAATCGCTTAATTCGAGGGGAATGCGATGAACGTCGACGAGATGATCGGCTGGGGCAGTGCGCTGTCCTCCTCTTGCCGACGTTCGGCATCCAGACGTACCGCCAGTGGGAGGCTCGCCACGATCCGACCTCGGGATCGTCGCTCTGGTTCTTCGTGCTCGCCTTCCTCGGGACGGGCGGCCAGGTGGTCTACAGCTGGATGGTCGGCAACCGCGTCTACCTGGCCCTCAACGCGGTCCTCGTGGTCACCAACGGCATCGGGCTCGCCGTGGCAATCCACCGCTGGCGGATCGCACCCGGGCAAGCCTCGCGAAGCCAGTGATCCCACGCACGACCGCACGGTGTTTCAAGGACAAGGATCGGACCGACCCGACTTCGATCAGCGACCCCTATTTTTGCCCCTGGTCGCCCGGCGCCGCGGCTTCGGGGCGAGGCCCAACCACGCGAAGGAGGACCGGCCGGGTTGACACGCCGCCGGCCGCCGCGGTGGTGAGGTGGAACGGCCTGACCTGCTCGGGCATGCTGCGGTCGGCCGTGACGAAGAAGGTGCGTTCCTGCTGCCCTTCGAGCACCAGCAGGCCGTTGAGCCCGAGGTTGTCGACAATGGCGCCGAACGGCAGGTTTCGCCCCGCCCCTTCGTTGCCGAACGGGACCTGGCCCTTGAAGTCGACGCGATCGACCTTGACCTTGAGCAGGATCGTCTGCCCCGGCTCGATGAGGAACTCCAGCGGCCCGTTGGGGGATGCGTCGACGGGCTGGGCCCCGCCCTCGGCCGGCACGATCGCGGCCCGGAGCTTGGGCGAGGGGTCCAGCTTGATCGTCCCCAGCGAATTGACCTCGTGCTTGATCTCGCCGCCGTCAACCCGGGCCGATGCGGTCACGGCGATCGGTCTGGCCGACTCGCCCGAAGGTTCCTTCGCGCCCTCCTCGGCCACGACCACGCCGAAGGCTTCAATCTGGCCGGGCTCGATGATCAGCGGCGTCTCCACGCGAAAGCCGGGCGGAACTCCCGCAAAATCCACGCGGATCGGCCCTTCATATCCGTCGATCCGCCTCGCGGAGACCTTGAACTCTTTCGCGCCCCCGGCGCCCACCGACGGATTCGCCCCCTGGAGGGTCACCTGGAAGTCGGGCCGGCGCTCGCGGGCGGTCAACACATAGCGGAAATCGGGCCCCTGGAGGCCGCGGACGTCGCGGATCTTGAGCAGGTAATCGCCGTCGGCAGGCGCGGTGAAGGTCAGGCGAGAGTCCTTGCCAAGCTCCCGATAGGCGTCGTCGTCATTCTCGTGATGGATCGTGAAGATGGGCAGCCCGTTCATGACGAGCTTCGTGCCCGGGGGATGCGGCCGGACCACGTAGCAGGGCTCGCCGAGCGCGTGGGTGAGCGGCGTGGTGTCGAAGTAGCCCCAGCGGCTGCCCTGGCCGGGATAGACGAAGTAACCCGAGTCGGGCCCTCGCGGGAACAGCCACAACCGGACAACCTCGCCGTTGGCATACAGATAGTCGTTGATCCCCATCTCCTCCCAGTTGAAGAGGCGGAAGTCCGTGGCCTCGGTGCCGTTCTTCCCGCGAAAGGTGAAGTAGGAATCGCGCACCGCCTGCAAGACCACTCGCGGGACCTTGCGGCCCTGGTCGTCCAGGACTTCGAGGTAGGAATCGAGCTTCGAGCCCGATCGGGCCGCGTTCACCTCGAACACCCAGGCCTCGCCCGCCCTGGCCGGGAACCGGTACACGTCGGAGTCGACGCCGCCGGGCTTGCCGCCGTCAATCACGCCGGTGATCTTCGCGGGCAGTCGGATCGAATTGGCCTGGCCGAGGAGGTCATTCGGCTCATGCTCGGCGATTTCCTGCATCGGGGAGGAAACGCGGGCCGACGCCGGGCCGACTCGCGGGCCGTCAAGCCCGGTCGATTCCCGAGGGATCGTGGGGATGGCGAAGGTCGCCATCGTGCCGTCCATCCGGCCCACGTCGAACGAGGAGCCGCCGGGCCCGAAGGCGACCGCCGTGACCACGTCGGGCTGTGCGTCCCAGAGCTTGATCTCGCTGACGTCGCTCGCCCGCCAGAGCTTGACGGTCCGGTCCTCGGCGAGCGAGACCAGCGTCGAGCCGTCGGGCGAGAAATCCAGCCGCACGATGGCGCCTTCGTGGGCGAACCGGGCCGTGATCATGGGGTTGATCTCGGGCTTTTCGCGCGAAACGAAACGCCAGACGCGGAGATTATTGTCGGCCCCGCCGGCCACGATCGAGTTGCCGTCGGGGCTGAATCGGCAGGTATATTCGGCCTTCAGCGGCTGAGGAAGCGTATCCATCCGCATCCCGTCGGCCACCCGCCAGACCTTGCACGTATCGTCGGCGCTGGCACTCACCAGGAAGCGGCCGTCGGGGCTGAATCCCACGTCGTAAACCGCCCCGGTGTGGCCTTCCAGGGTGCGGAGCAGCTTGCCGGTCGCGGCGTCGCGAAGCTCGATCGTCCTGTCATATCCGCAGGTGGCCAGGCACGTGCCGTCGGGCGAGAGTTCGGCCTCGTAGAGCAGGTCGCGATGCCCCTCGAACGAGCGGACGAGCGAGCCATCCTCCACGTTCCAGATCGAAGCCACGCCGCCCAGACCCGCAATTCCCGAGGCGGCCACCAGCCGCTTGCCGTCGGGCGTGAAATGCAGGGCCGTGACCTGGCCGGGGAAGCGGCCGATGGGGCGGCCGGCCGAAGTCCCGCCCGTCACCTTCTCGCCGGTGCCTTCGTAGAGGGTGACCGACGAGTCGCGCGCCACGGCCGTGAATCGCCCGTCGCGGGAGGCATCCATCGCCGCAATCGGCTTGATCTTGGCCCGCGAGGCCACCTTGGGCACGATCAGCGAAAGGCGAGCGGGCTCTTCGCCGGAAGGCCCGCGCGCCCCGGAGCTGATCCACGCCTCGATGACCGCAATCTCCGGATCGGTCGGCCTCGGCTCATCCTTGGGAGGCATGATCGGCTTGGCGGCCCCGGTCATCACGCGAAGCATGCGGCTCGCCTTCGAGTCGCCCGGCAAGAACGCGGGGCCATGCTCGGTGCCCTTCTGCATGGCCGCATAGGTTTCGAGCGAGAACTTGCCCTCGCGATCCTCGTCGTTGTGGCAGCCCGCGCAGTATTTTTTCAGCAGGGGCGCGACCTGGGTTTGATATTCGGGTGCCGCCGCGCCGTCGGCGATTGGTGCCGCGAGAAGGAGGGTCGCGAGGACCGGACTGAGCATTGCAGTTTATCCTCAATGATTGAACAGGAACTCGCGGCTGCTCATCAATCCCCAGAAGAAGTCCTCGACCGTCTCGGCCTCGTGGCCCGGCTCGGGCAGGAGCGCGAGCAACGCATCTCGCTCGGTTTTCGTCGGATAGCGCGAGAGGCACGCGAGGTAAATCTCGTCGACCATCGCGGCGTCCGACATCCCCTGCCGCCTCAGCTTGAGCAATTTCTCCGAGCGATTCCCCGGCGCCCGCAGCTTCTCGTTCAGCGTCGAGCCGTTGGAAAGGTGCAGGACCTGGACCATCGTGGGCTCGTCCGATCGCTCGCACTCGCACACGATGCGGCGCTGGTTGCGGCCGAACGCCTGGAGGAAGTAATTCTCCACCGCAGCGTCGTACAACTGCACGGCCCGCGTGCCCAGCGGGTAGAAGTCGGTCTTCTCGCGGTCGTTGCCGGGGAAGCCGATCGAGTCGAACCGGGTGGGAACCTCGGTCACCTGCACGATCGCGTCATGCAGGACTTCGGCCATCATCCGCTTCGGGAAATAGCCGCGAATAGAAGCGGCGATCGGCCTTGTTGGCTTGCAAAGGCTTGCTCGATCGCTGATAGGCGTTCGACCTGAGGATGGCCTTCATGAACGCCTTCAGGTCGAACTTGTTCTCGACCACGAACGCCGCCGAGGCCGCAAGCAGAGGCTCGTTGCTGGCCGGGTTCGAGACCCTCATGTCATCCACCTTCTCGACCAGCCCCACGCCGAAGAAATTGGCCCAGACGCGGTTGGCGATCGAGCGGGCGAAGTACGGGTTTTCGGGCGCCGTGAGCCACGCGGCGAGGCTTGCGCGACGATCGCTCGGGTCGTCGAAATCGAGCGGCTTGCCATCAAGCGGCGAGGGCCGTTGCGGCTTGCCCGTCCTGGGCTGGACCAACTCGCCCGATTCGGCCACGTAGAGCGTCCGCACGCCGTCGCCCGACCGCCCCTCGCCGCCCCATCCCTTGGCGCGGACCCTCGCGAACAGGCTGGCCATGCCGTAATACTGGTCGTTGGTCCATTTTTCGAGCGGGTGGTTGTGGCACTTCGCGCACGCGATCGAGAGCCCGAGGAACGCCTGGCTTACGTTCTCGCTCATCTCCTCGGGCGACTGGCTGAGCGCGTAGAAATTCGTGGCTCCGTTCTCCAAACTCTCGCCCGTGGCCGTGACGATCTCGCGGACGAAGCGGTCCCACGGCATGCCGTCGGCCACTCGCTTGCGAATCCACTGATAATACGACTTCAACGCCTGAGGACGCAGCTTCGTGCCGTTGAGCATGAGCACGTCGGACCATTTGTAGGTCCAGTAATCGACGAATTCGGGAGATGCCAGCAAGCGGTCGATCAGCGCGTCACGCTTCGTCGTCGACGAGTCGGCAAGGAACGCCCGCGTCTCCTCGATCGACGGAAGGCGGCCGATCGTGTCGACGGTGGCTCGCCGCAAGAACTCCGCGTCTGTGCAATCGGGCGAGGCCGGCAGGTTGAGCCTCGCCAGTTGCTTGTCGATCTGCTCGTCGATGAAGTTGCGCGGCTTCCGCCGATCGACGATTTCCGCCGCGGAACCCTCGCCATACGGCACGGTCATGCGGGCGATGGCCAGCTTGCTCGCGTACCACGCCACGATCGACCCCTCGCCGGGCCCGATGACCTGCGCCTTCCCCTGGTCGTCCACCCGGCAGACCGATTCATCGGCCGACGACCATTTGACCCATCGCGTCACGTCTTCGGATCGGCCGTCGGAATAATGGGCCCTGACCAGGACCTGCTGGCTCTGACCCACGCGCTGGAGCGAGCGATCGGGCAAGAGTTCCAGGCGATCGACATGGGCCTCGTCGCGGCCCGGAGGCGAAGCACCACCACCGATCCACTCGGCCAGAATCCGATAATCGAGCGATTCGGTCGAGAACCGCACGCCTCCTTTGTGAGCAATCGCGCCCGAGGGCTTCGCGAGCAAGAGGCTGCGGCCGGGATCGGCCAGTTCGACGCGTCGGCCGCGGTCCTGCTTCACGATGTTGAAGTAATCGCTGTCGGGGTCATAACCCTGGAGCGAGAGCCGGAATCCGCCCTTGCCCGCAAGCGCCCGTGGCAGGCGCCGGCGTTGCAACCCTGCCTGGCCAGCACGGGCTCAACATGGTTGCGGAAGCTCCACGCGAACAACTGCGACATGCCGCTGACCTTGACCTTCGCGGTCGCCGTCCGATCGCCCAGCTTCGCCAGAATTGTGGCCTGGCCGTCCTTCACGGGCGTCACCAAGCCGGCAACCACCGTGGCAACCGCGTCATCGCTCGAAGACCATTCGATCTTATCGACCAACTGGCGGCCGACCTCGCCATGCTCCACTTCCTGCACGACCAGCCGCTGACGGCTCTCGGGCGTGCTCAGCGAGGACTCAGCCGGGAGCAGGACGATTTGCGCATGGGCGATCGTCGCGGGCAACACTGCGAGAGAACAAGCGAGCAGGAGGACCGATCGAGTCATAATCCAAATCACCTCGTCAGTGAAGCCGTTTCCAGTCTTGTAGGGTGCTCTGTGAGCACCTCTTCCCTTGAATCGAAGAGGTGCTCACAGAGCACCCTACAAGCAGTCTCAGAACAACTCTCGGATCTCGCGATGCCCGAAATCCACCAGCGGGAACGGCCGCCCCGCCGGCCCTGGCAGCTTCGTCTCAAGATCGAGCCCCAGACTATGGAAGATTGTGGCGGCGATATCCGCAGGCTCAACCGGCCGATCGGCCGGCACGGCGCCAATCGGGTCGCTTGCCCCGACAACGCGACCGCCCTGCACGCCCCCGCCCGCGAACCCGCAGGAGTAACACAGGGGCCAGTGGTCGCGCCCTCCCGCCGGGTTCACCCGGGGCGTGCGGCCGAACTCCGCCAGGTTGCACACGAGCGTCGCGTCGAGCATCCCCCGCTGGTCCAGGTCTTCAATCAAGGCACTATAGGATTGGTCATACATGGGGCAGACGATGTCCCGCATGCCTTCAATCGACGTGAACGGCTTGGACCCGTGGATGTCCCAGGTGATCTCGTCGAACACGGTCAGGAAGGCGTTGATCGTGACGAACCGCACGCCGCTCTCGATCAATCGACGGGCCAGCAGGCAGCTTTGCCCGAATCGCGTCATCCCGTAACGCTCACGGGTCGCCTTCGATTCACGAGAGAGGTCGAATGCCTCGCGGGCCTTCGTGCTGGTCATCAACCGGAAGGCGGATTGGAAATTCCCGTCCAGTAACGCGGCGTTTTCCGAGGCCTCGAAGGTGGTCACGGCGTCGTCCACAAGCTCGCGGATCTTCTTGCGGCGATCGAGCCGGATGCTGCCGATTTCCTTGGGCGGGAGCAAGTCGGGCACGCGGAAATCGGGCTTCGACGGGTCCGCGTTCAGCGAGAACGGGTCGTGAGCCTTGCCCAGGAATCCGCCCGCCTGCCCGTTGGGGAGGTTCCCCCCGCCGCGGCCCATCAACTCGGGGAGCACCACAAACGGCGGCAGATCGGTCTTCCGGCCTTCCAGGTAGGAGACCACCGAGCCGATGTGCGGCGTGTTCACGCCTCCGGCGAACAGGCGGCCGGTCTGCATCATCTGCCATCCGGCGTCGTGGACGGCCGCGCCGTTGTGGTGGACCGACCGGACGAGCGAGATCTTGTCGGCAATCTGCGCGTGGCGGGGCAAGGTCTCGGAAAACTGGATGGCCGAGGACTTCGTGGCGATCGGCTGGAACGGCCCGCGGATCTCGGCGGGGGCGTCGGGCTTCATGTCCCACAGGTCGATGTTGCTGGGAGCACCCAGGTTGAAAATCATGATGCACGAGCGGTCGCCCGAGCCCGGCTTGACCGCACCGGCCGCCTGCGCCGCGCACCATTGGGGAAGGCCGAAGCCGATCGCCCCGAGCATGCCAACTTGCAGGAAGTCGCGCCGGGTCGTCCCGTTGCAGGTAGACGCCTGCCCGTCGCCCGTCAATTTGAGCATGCGTAAGCCCTCGCCCAGCCCAGGGGTGCCGCGAAGCCGAAGCTTGTCTCGGTTCACAAAGCCATCCCATGAGTGTCGCATCCCGGCGGCTTGAGTGCAACCACGGGCATCGACGCGTAAGGGAGCGATTGGCGGAATCGAGGGATTTCCCCCGGTCATTTCGCAGTCCCTATTTCTTTGTTCTACGTTAGCGCAGAGGCCCCGGCGAATCCACGCCCCGGGCAAGGTCGTTGATCGGCCCGCCTTCCTCCCGGCAATCCGAAGAAATACCTCCATGGATCAGCGCAAACAGCCGCGTCCGAACGCACCGCGACGGCGGGCCGCGACGAGGAGGACCCGACGGCCGCTCGGCCCCGAACGCCTGGAACGCCGCGACCTGCCGACCCAAGTCGCGCTGGGAAGTCTGTTGCTGGACGGCCCATTTCACCCTCTCCGGAACGACCTACTCGGCCAGCGGCGCCGTCGAGATCGGCTTCGCGCCCACGTCCACCGAGGCGTACACGCCCATCTCGCTGTGGGACGGCGATTTGAGCTTCACCTCGGGCGGCTCCGCGTTCACGTTCACCGGGACGATCCAGGGGATTGCGCAATCCTCCGACATCTCGATCGCCCAGGTCGCCAGCGATCAAAGTTTTTCCGTCGATTCCTTGACAAGCTCGGGCGTGAGCATTGGCGGAGGAGACGCCATCGGCGTCCTCGGCGCCACCCTTACGCCCAACTCAATCGCGCTGACCGACCCCTCCGGCGGGAACACCACTGGCTCGTTCGTCGGCCTCCAGGGCTCGCTGGGATTCTCGCAGCTTGCCGGCCTTTCGGTCCCCGTATCGGGCGCGAATGACGTGCAGATCAGTCCGCTGGCCACGTCGCCCGGATTGACGCTGACGGCGGCCTCCACGTCATCGGCATTCCAGGGTTTCGGCGTCGATTTCACCCCCGCATCGCTCGCCGTGAGCTACTCGACCGGCGCCTCGGAATTTCAGTTCAGCGGATCGGTCGGGGCCGTCACGTCGTCGGACGATTTCACGGCCTCGGGGTCGCTTGATCTGTCAATCGATGACAACGGCGACGTCACGCAACTTTCGGTCACGCTTTCCAGCGACATCTCCACGCACGACCTGAACATCAACGCCAACGGCCTCACGCTCAATTATCAAACCTCGCAGTCCGACGAGTACACGATCCAGTCCGGCAGCATCTCCGTCGCCGACAACTCCGGCGATTTCTCGTTCCAGGGGCAATTTGGCTCTGGGACTGAGCCGGGACTCGTGATCGACAACGGCAGTCTCGCAAGCCTCAACGCCACCGTGACGAGCCTGATCAACCTCCAGGGGATGAAGCTTTCGGTCGACGATTTGCAGTTCTCCTACGAGGACAGTCCGTCGTCGATTTACGACGGCGATTTCGTGATCAATTCCGGCACCGTGACAATCAGCACGAGCGCGAATGACACCTCGTTCGCGGCCACGTTCGGTTCCAGCACGAATGCCGGGCTCGTGATCGACAACGGGGCTTTCGAGCTTCTACACGACGGTCAACTCGACGATCTCGGCGAAGAATCTCGTCGCTGAACGCTTCCGGTCTCGTTTTTCAATATGAAGGCGCAAGCGATAGCTTCCAGATCACCTCGGGGAAGGTCTCCGTCAACAGCGGCTCGGTCGAGTTCGCCAGTGCAACCTTCGGATCGCCCGGCCTGTCGATCAAGGACGGCGTTTTGACCGGCCTTGACCTCGCGATCAGCTCCAGCATGACCGTGGACGGGATGACCCTGAGCATCGGCTCGTTGCAGTTCATCTACTACGCCGTGAGCGGCCAGACTTACGGCGATTTCCAGGTCGGCGCGGGCGGTTCGGTCGCACTCTCCACGGGGCCGGCGGACAACGGCGCTCGGGTTCAACGGCACGTTCGGGACCACGCAGAATGGCGAATCCGTGCCCGGCCTTTCGCTCTCCGACGGCAACCTCCAATCCTTCTACATCGGCATCACGTCCAGCATCAGCCTCGGCGGTTCCTTGACGCTTTCAACCTCGAACCTGACGTTTTCTTACGTGAGTTCGAGCGGGACCTTTCAGATCCCGACCGGCTCGGTCTCGTTGACCGACTCCGCCGGCGATTTCAGCTTCACGGGCAGCTTCGGCGGCAGCCTTGCGGGCGGGTCGAACGCGTCGGGCCTGGTCGTCACCAATGGCGCCCTGAGCGAGCTGGAAATCAGCGTGACGAGCCAGTTGAATGCGTCTTCGCTGACGATGAACGTGGACGACCTCGACTTCTATTACAACGCCTCCGGGAACCAGTACGAGATCGACTCCGGAGCCCTCAGCTTCAAGACGAGCGAGGGCTTCTCCTTTACCGCCGATTTCGGCCTTCCCAGCACGTCCAACCCGTCCACCAACCTGCCCGGCCTGGTGATCGCCAACGGCGTTTTCACCGAATTCAACGCCGCGCTCACCTCCAGCTTCACCGTCGCGGGCCTGGCGATCGGCGTTAACGACATGGCCATGAGCTACGTAGCGGGCCAGTACGAGATGTACGGGACCGTCACCGTCAACACCCCCAACGTGCAGTTTTCCGGCACGATCGGCCAGCCCAGCGCCTCGCCTCCGGTGTATGGACTGGTCATCGATGATAATACGTTGAAAAGCCTGGCGATCACGATCAACAGCAACGTCACGTTCGGCAGCCTCAACCTCCAGGCCCAGAATCTGGCGTTCAATTACGACTCCTCGCCCGAGAGCTTCACGCTTTACGGAAACGTGACGTCGTCGATCGCCGGCGTGACCCTGCAAGGCAACCTCGGAACGCAATCGCTGCCCGGCCTGACGATCGTGAACGGGCAATTGAGCGAGTTCAACCTCGGCGTTTCGGCCAATTTCAGCCTCTTCGACCTCCAGTGCAATGTTCAAGACCTCACGTTCCAGTATGAGACCCTGAACGGAAACACGGATTACGTCCTCTACGGGAGCCTCTCGGTCGCCGTGAGCGGCAATACCATGAGCGCGACCCTGGGCACGTCCACGGACGCCGGCCTGATCATCCAGAACGGCGTGGTTGAGCAGATCAACATGTCCATCAGCGGCTCGTTCCAGATCTCCGGGTTCCCCTTCGACATCGACGACGCCGGGCTCTATTACACCGCCTCCAACGACGAATACCAGATCTACGGGACGTTCACGCTCACCGACGTGTTCTCGGCCTCGGTCCAGCTCGGCACGGGCTCGGCGAACCCCGGCATCACCATCATCGGCGGCGTATTCGTGCTCGACGAATTCGCCTTCAACCTGGACAACGTCCCGCTCGGCGCATTCACGCTCAACTACGTCGAGATCAGCTACGATTCCACCAATGACGTCTGGTCGGGCGCGGGATCGGTCACGTTCCCGACCGGCTGGGCGATCGCCGCGAGCCTCACGTTCGTCGAGGGGAACCTGGACGACATCAGCCTCTCGTACAGCGCGGGGACTTCGACGGGGATTGCCATCCCCGACACGGGCATGTTCGTCACCTACATCTCGGCGAGCCTGGAGAACCTGGACGAACCGGCGAGCATCATCGTGTCCGGGTCGATCGACGCGGTGTTCGGCAAGCAGATCAACATCGGCGGGACGTCCTGCGCCATCTTCGCCGCCACGGGCTCGTTCACGGCCGATTCGCAGGAGCTGGAAATCTCGGGCGACTACTACGAAGGCGCCTACGAATCCGACGGGCACTGGACGGGCATCCTCGGGTCGGGCACGGCGAGCGTCGACCTCGACTGGGCCGCCGGGGTCTACACGGCCTCAATGAGCGAGAGCCTTTACGACGGCACGTTCGTCATCAGTGCCAGCGCCGCCTTCGACGACTCGGGCGACTTCGGGATCACCGCCAATGCTTCGGTGAACGTGCCCGACGGCGTCCCCTTCATCGGGGGCACGCACCTCGGCTCGATGAGCTTCGCCTTCATCTTCACCGCGTCGAGCGACTCGGGCACGGTCGCCGCGTGGACCAGTGTCAACTGCTTTTTCTTCACCGTCACCACCGGCTTTGAATACAACTTCGACAGCCATTCCACCGGTTCGTTCGCCCTCATCGGCGCCGGCGGCGTGAACAGCATCGAGAACAGCTTCAACGCGATCTCCTCGGCCGATTCCTCGACGCCGCCGGTCTACGTGTACACCTACAGCGTGACGGTCCCCTCCGGCAGCGGGTCGAACGGCGTATCGGTGCAGGCAACGTGGCCGTCGAACTCGGGCACGCAGACGCTCCTGCTCAGCGGACCCAACGATAACGGCACCTATTACTCGCTCACCTCGCCCAACTTGCCCGCGACCGACGACTTCCTCACGTCCTACACCACGTCCACATCGCAATCGGTGCTCACGTCTGGCTCGTCCACCAACACGTCGGTCCTGCTGCCGCCGGGCACGTACAACTTCGAGATCCAGAGCACCTACGAATTCCCCAGCACGAGCAGCGTCACGTTCACGAACCAGCTCTATTACCAACCCCCGACGGTCGCCATCACCAGCGTGCCACCCTCGGCACTGGCGTTCGTCCCCTCGATGACCGGCTTCGCCGCCGGCGCACTGCGCGTCGAACACGACGATCACGCTCTACGCGGGCACGAGCAATTCGGGCTACATGGGCAAGGAAGTCGGCTCGTTCGGGTACTCGGCCAATTCCAGCGGCGTCCTGCAAAACGTGCCGAGCATCAACCTTTCGAGCTACTCGCCGGGCGTGCCGATTTACATCTACGCCGTGATCAACGACGGCACGAATACGGCGGTTTATTCCGCCTATTCGCCGGCGATCATCCCCGTGCCCAACCTGATCGGCAAGGTGGTCGACCAGTTCGGCAACCCGATCTCGGGCATCCGCGTGTTCCTCGACCTGAACGACGACCAGAACTACGACGCCCCCGTTTACAACGCTTCCGGCACGCCCACGCAGGCCGGCGACCCCAGCGTGATCACCAACGCCGCCGGGGCGTATTACTTCAATAATCTGTCGAGCTACCAGGCCAGCGACGTCGGATATCCGTCGTTTCGCGTGATGGCCGTGATGCCGTCGCCGTCGTTCACGCCCATCACGCCCTCGGACGACGTCGACGCGATCTCGCTCTCGACGATCGCCCCCACCGCGAACAGCCCCACGCCCTCGCTCCAGGCTAATTTCACGATCAACCGCCTTGCCTCGATCAGCGGCTCGCTCTACAGCGACCTCGTCCAGAACGGCGTGTACGTGGCCTCCGACCCCTCGCTCGCCGGCGCCACGGTCTATCTGGACGCGAGCGGCACGGGCGTTTACGAGGCGAGCGATCCCACCTGCGTGACCGGCCCTTCCGGCACCTACGGCTTCTACGACCTCACGCCCACCGAGTACAAGACGGGCATCGTGACCTCGACCACCACCGCGGGCGTGACGACCAACAATTACCTAGTGACCCAGCCCACGAGCCAGACCTATTCGATCCCGATCAGCAGCGATTCGCAGCAGCTCACCGGCTACACCTTCGGCGTGATCAGCCTGGCCACAATCAGCGGCACGATCACCTCGCAGGACCTCGGCGGTTCCAATTCGACGTCGCTTCAAGGCGCGACGGTCGACATTTCCACGCCGAATCTTTCTGCAAGTAATCCCGATTACACCAGCTTCGGCTCAACCAGCGGCCTGAATCTCGTCGGCGCCTCGGTCTCGTCCAGCAAGAGCCTGAGCCTGCTTTCATCGGGCCAATCCAGCAAGGCCACGGCCGCCTGGTATGACACGAAGGTGCCGATTTCGGGCGGATTCGAGACCAGGTTTCCAGTGGTCCATGACCTCGACCGGCGCCTCATCCAGCGGCCTCGCCTTCGTGATCCAGGACGACGCAACCTCCAGCCTCGGATCGACCTCTTACGGATACGGCGGCCTGAACAACAGCCTTGCCGTGATCTTCGACGCCGCCGATAACGAGATCCTCATCGAGTCCGGCGGCAACACCTCCAGCTCGGGCGCGATCGCCGTATTGACGAGCGAGCAACTTGGATTTTCCCTGGCGAGCGGCACCATTTACACCGCCCGGATCACGTATCTGCCTTCGAATTCCAGCGGGCTCGGGAACCTCAACGTCTACCTCAACGGCGACAGCTCTTCGGGGCTCACGCCCGTGATTTCGGCCTCGGTGAACCTGGCATCGGCCCTGAACCTCGGCTCATCGACAAGCGCCATTTTCGGCTTCACCGCGGGGACGCCGGGGACGGGCGTTGCGGCCTCGGTCGCGTCCTGGACCCTGACCGCGCTCACCACGCAAACGACCACGACCGATTCGCAGGGCAATTATACCTTCACGGGACTGATGCCCAAGACGACTTACACGGTCAGCCAGGTCATACCGGGCAACTACGTGCAGGCCACGCCTTCCAATACGCTGGGAATTTACAGCCAGTCGACCCTGGGCACGCCGAGCGCCGTGGCCTCAAGCGTGGCCGCCGGCGACTTCAACGGCGACGGCATCCCCGACATCGCCTATGCCACCTCGCTCGGCGGCGGCACTCAATTCCAGGTCACTTATGCCTATGGGAACGGCGAGGGGGGATTCGGTTCGCCCGTCGTCGTGAACCTTCCCCTCACCGCCTCTGCGCCCAAGCTGGCCACGCCTTCCAACGGCTCGAACGCCTTCGACGCTTCCATCGTGGCGGGGGATTTCGGCAGCACGTCGCACGACGACATCGCCTACGTGGCCACCATGGCCAAGGGCGGCGTTGTCGTCGTCGTTTATGACGTGATGACCGGCAAGGTCGTGGACCAGATCGAGGTGGAATCGACCGAGGTTGCTCCGACGTCGGGCTCGAACGTGGCTGCCGGGAACGCCGGCACGATCAACAACGTGGCCGTGGGCGACCTGAACAACGACGGCTACGACGACCTGGCGGTTTCGACTTATGGCGGCGTGTGCACGCTGGTATCCCTGCAAGATCTCTCGGTCGGCACGTCGTTCACCGTAAACCCTTCCACGCTCGCAACACCCCTGGGCAGGCCGGCGCTGAACTCGTCGTCGGCCGTTTCCTACAACGGCGGCGTGGCGCTCGCCGACTTCAATCAGGACGGCGACCTTGACCTCGTGAGCGTGGGGGCCCAGTACATCCCCACCGTGACGAAATCCGACGGCGAGGACATCGATTCCTGGATCGACATGACCGTCGACACCACCTTGCAGGTCGCCTACGGGACGGGAAACGGCGTCAATTACACCCTTCAGAATCAGGTCGGCTTCCAGTCCTACACGTCCAGCAACATCGACGCCTATTTCTCCCCCGACAGCTCGCTTCCCACCTTCCCCGTCCCCTTCGGCATGGCCGCCGCGGACGTGTCGGGCGACGGAATCCCCGACATCGAGCTGAATGGGTACACCAGCACGCTCCAGCCCGCCGTCTTCCTGATCACGCAAACCTCGCCCGGCATCTTCGCCGCGACCAACACGATTAACATCCCGAATGGCAAGAGCTTCAATATCAACACCACTCCCGGACCGGATAATTCGATCGTTGCCGGCAGCACCACGCTTCCCGCGCACATCCTCTCCGCCGACCTCAACGGCGACGGCTTCTACGACGTGGCGGCCGTCGATCCGAACGAAGGCCAGTTGCTCCTGCTCACGAGCAAGCTCGCCGGCCTGACGACGGGCCAGACGCAGGATTTGCAGGATTTCAGCGGGGTGCGCTGCCCCAGTTCGTCCTCGCCGATTACGGTCTCGACGGCTACCCCGACCTCGTCGTGCCCGGCGCCAACCAGTACCCCTACCAGGCCAATCCCGTCGAGATCCTGAACGGGACGATCAACGTGGGCGTGATCTCCTACACGCCGACGAATGGGGAATCTCTCGGCGGCCAAAACTTCGGCGACATCAACTTCGGCTCGACCCCGGAAGCGGTCCCTGCGATCGCATTCGCCCGACCGCAGGCGGTCGCCAACGCCGTGATCAACTCAACCGCCAACGCGCAAGAATCGTCGATCACGGGACGCGTGTATCTGGACGGGAACATGAATTCGCGGTTCGATGACCGCGAGCCATCGCTGGGCGGCCTCGTGCTCTATCTGGACCTCGATCACGACGGCCGCTACCACCCGGCCGATGACCCCTCCGCCACCGCCGACGACCAAGGCTATTACGAGTTCAGCGGCCTCCAGCCGGGCCGGACCTACACGATCCGCATCGCCAACCTGCCCGGCTCGTACTTCTTCAACCCCGTCACGGTGACCATGCCCGCCGCGGGGACGGTCAGCCGGTTCATCGGCGTGAACGAATACTGGTCGCTCCCGCAGGCCAACATCACGGTCGACCCGCTCACGGCGATCGACCTCGAACTGGCACCCCTCTCGCTCCGCAATTCCCTGGAAATCAGGCCGTTTTACCAGTTGATCGGCAACATCCCCGAGGGCATGACGATCGACCCCGACACGGGCGAGATCCTCTGGACGCCGTCGATGGATTACGCGAATTCGACCGTCACGATTATGGTCAAAATCCAGAATTCGGCGGATCGTTCCGCGAACGAAACCCAGATCAACGCATTCGCGATCCACATCAACGCGATCTCGCCCGCCGCTGCGTTCGTGCGCGACGTGTATGGAGATTTGCTCCTGCGCCAGCCCACCTCGCAGGAGGTTTCCTACTGGACGAGCAAGTTGCAATCGGGCACGTCGAAGCTGGCGTTCGCGAACGGCGTGGCGCAAAGCGACGAACGCTATGCGATCCTCGCCGACAACGTGTACCTGACCGTCCTCTCGCGCAGCCCGACCGCTTCCGAGCTTGCCGGCGCGATGACCCTGTTCCAGTCCGGCGGCAATTCCGATCAGCTCACCGTCGACCTGCTCACCAGCCCCGCTTTCCTCCAGATGCACCCGGGCAACCTCGATTACGTGAATGCCGTGAACCAGATTTTGACCTTCAAGGATGCCTCCAGGGCGATCACCCGCATGGAAGTCGCCTGGCTGAAGGCCGGAGGTTCGCGGGCCAGGCTCGTCAATCGAATCCTCCACAGCGCGGCGTCGACGAGGGCCAGGGCCGCTCAACTTTCCGCCCTGTATTTCGGCGGCCCGTCGGCAAGCAAGACGATGTCGCAGTGGTCCACGGCCCTCAGTCGCGGCACGCTGAACACCGACACGCTCACGGCCCTCATCCTCGCCTCGGATCCGTTCGTCGACGGTGTGGGATCGCGCCTGGTGCCCAACACGCAGACGTCGAGGGCGACCGGCGCCGAGCAATACAACCGCCTGGATCACCTGCAATTCATGACCACGGGATCGGACGCCACGCGATCGCAGTTGGATTCGATGGAATTGCAGCTCTATCGCGGGCAGACGTGGCAAAGCGTCGCGAAGACCCTTTACAACGGGCAGGCCGCCTTTGATGCCCGCGTGCAGACGCAGTATGAAAACCTCCTGAATCGGCCCGCAACCAGCGGCGAGCTTTCCAGCCTCTTGCACTCGCTCCCCGCGGCCAATCAGACGCAAGCTTTGCAGGACCAGATCCTCGCCGGGTCGGAATATCGGGCGCAATTCAGCACGACCACCGACTACGTGAACGCGGTCTTCCGGGTCTTGACCGGGAGTGCTCCGGATTCTTCGGCCGTTCGATTCTGGACGCACCAACTGCAAGACGGCCTGCCGACGACCGAGTTCGTGCAAACGGTCGCCTCGTCGCAGGCCGGGAAAATCGGCCAGATCACGCGGCTTTACTCCGAATATCTCCTGCGAGATCCCAGCCAGTCTGAGGTCACGTACTGGCTCGATCAATACCCCGAGTCGAGCCCACAGGATCGGCCGATTGCCATCTCCCTGATCAACTCCGACGAGTTCCGCCAGCAGCAGCGACGGGCCGCTCTCGTACCGACTAACTGATCTTCCGCACAAGGATATGCAAGCTCATGCGCCGCAAAATCAAGGTCACGCCTCGTCGCGCCACGAAGACCCCGTTCGTCGTTGAATCGCTGGAAGCGCGACTCCTGCTCGCAACCCAGGCAGTTAACGTGGCGCCTCCGACTCAGAGTTTCACGATCCTCCCGCAGGACGAGCCGCTCAACGGCCAGTACGCCGTCCCCTCCTCGATCCAGGCCGGCGCGAGCTATACGCTCCGTCAACTTGTGGGCTATTACGACTATTATTACAACTCCACGCAGGACTGGACGATCAACCTCGGTGCCCAGGAATACACGCTGTCCGACGTCAACGAGAACCTCGATGGCTCGAAGTACGCCGGCCGCAACGAGAACCAGAACCAGGTGGGCGACCTCGACCTGTTCCCGACCTCTTACACGGGCATTGGCAGGCTGATCCTCGAAGGCTCGGCGGGCGATGCGACGATCTCCTGTGCGCAGGTCCCCGTCACGTCGAACGGGAACTCCACGGGGACGCAGATCGGCACGGTCGCGCTGGATCGTATCTTCCACGTCCTTTCCGGCGCCTCGCTCGGCCTCGACAACGTGGAAGTCACGGGCGGCCTGGCGCTCGATGACAGCGACGGCCAGGACACCGACGCGCTGGGCGGCGGAATCCTGGTCGATAGCGGCGGGTCGCTCTCGCTCACGAATTCCAAGGTCGTCAGCAATTACGCCGTCGGCACGGCCGGCCCGAACGTGTTGACCGCGAGCAACAGCGGACGCAAGGGCGCGGGCTTCAACGCCGCGGGCGGGGGCATTTACGGCGCCGCGGGCAGCAACATCTCGATCGACGCCACCTCCATCATTTCGCACAACGCGGCGCAGGGCGGGCACGGCGGAAACGTGAGCGATCCGGCCATCGGCCACGGCGGAGACGGCGGCAATGCCTTTGGCGCGGGGATCGCGATCGATCAGCCGTCGAGCACTTCCACGCAGACCTCGTCCAGCGTGGCCACCACGCTGGACATCGCCGGGGCGCGATGATCTCTTCCAACTTGATCAATCAAAGCTCGTCAAGTGGGGTGATCCACAGCAAGGGGGGCACGGGCGGTTCTTACGCGGGCGGCCGCGGCGGGAACGGCGGGAACGCCTACGGGGCGGGCCTCTACATGGGGACGGGGCAATTGAATCTCAACGGCGGGAGCGGCCTTGCCCGCGTGAATGTGACCTACAATACCGAGGCGCCCGGGCCGGGATTCAGCTCGGGGACGTCGGGCACCACGCCGGGAAGTCCCGGCGCCGGCTACGGTGCCGGAGTGTCCATGAGCCCGGGTCAGTTGACCATTACCAATGCCCCCTCGTCCGCGCCCATCCTCAACATCGCCGCCAATTTCCTGCCCAACACCGTCAGCTCGGGGTTGTACCTGCCCCCCGTGACCACGGCCGCCGACCCGGGCTATACGTCGGCCAACGGCGCATGGAACCTCCGCACGGCCATCGCGGCGGCCAACCCGCTCGTCGCCGACGGCACCGACATCACGCTCGACTTGCCCGCCGGTACGCTGGCCCTCACGGCGAGCAGCAGCGGGTCGAACACCGGATCGCTCGCGATCGCGAACACCGCCAACAACTCGCTCAACCTCGTCGGCGCCGGAGAATCCTCGACCATCATCAGCGGGAGCGGCCTGGGTCACCCGATCTTCTCGCTCTCGGATGCCGACGTGAAGCTCTCCAACCTCACCATCTCCAACGCCGACGCGAGGCGCGAATGGCGGAGGAATCAGCACGGTCAACTCCGATGTGACAATCACCAACGCAAGCATCTCGCACAACACCACCTCGGCCGAAGGCGGCGGAATCTACCAGTCGGGCGGCTCGCTGCTGCTGAAGAATACCAAGGTGAAATTGAACACGGCCGCGTCTTCGGGAGGCGGGGTCTACGTCCAGAACACCGGGACCGACAACTTCTCGAACGTGAAGCTGTCGAGCAATCAGGTCAACGCCTCGGGCATCGCCAGCGGAGGCGGGCTCTACACCTCGGGCGGGACGCTCAACACGGATGGATTCAGCGTTCAAAACAACAAGATTGTTGCATACAACAATGAAACGATCCAGGGAGCGGGCATCTACGCCAGCGGCACGAACCTGAATTTCAACGGTGCGACCGCCGAAACCACCACCATCAGCAGCAACAAGCTCAAGGGCAACGGCGGCGGGACCGCGTTCGGCGCGGGGATTTCCGTCACCAACGGCGTCCTCAATGCGAATAGCGTGTTCAACCTCACGAACAACGCGATCACGCAGACCACCGACGGCGTGGGGGGCGGGATCGCGTTCTTCCAGGGCAGCTCCTACGGCGCAACTACGCCACCACCGCGAGCGGAAACTCCGCGAATGCCGGCGGGGACGATTACGCCTTCCTCGTGACCAACACGAGCGACGACAACAACGGCACGGTCCAGAGCGGCCCGAGCGGGGTGAATTACTTCACGGGCGGCACGGGCTCGCTGCGGGGCGCGATCAATTACGCCCAGAATTTCATGAGCGGAAACGCCAACAATACGTCGATGGCGATCATCCTGTCGCCGTCCACCTACAGCCTCTCGTCCTCCTACGGGCAGCTCGTCGCCGACCTGAACGCGGGCGAAACCCTGACGATCGTCCCGCAGAGCGGCGCGGCCACCATCACGGCCAAGTCGCAAAGTCGCGATTTCTACGTACAAGGCTCGGGCTCGCTCGTCCTGCAAGGCCTGACGATCACCGGAGGCAGCAACAGCTCGCAGGGCGGCGGGATTTACCAGGCCGCGGGCACGCTCACGCTCAACGACGTGAAGGTCACCGGCAACTACGCGGGCCAGGGCGGGACCGCCGTGGACAACTTCTCGCCCACCGCGGGCAGGTATTATAACGGCCAAAACGGCACGGCGGGGGCGTCGGGCTACGGCGGCGGCATCTACCTGAATGGGGGGACGTTGAACCTGCTGTCCAACAGCTCGATCGCCGGCAACACGGTCCAGGGCCAGAATGGTGGTGCCGGGCAGAAAGGCGGGGAAGACGTGGGAAGCAGCACATCGACCGGACAGAACGGCGGCAACGGCGGCAACGGCGGCAACGCCCTCGGCGGCGGCCTGTACCAGGCGGCCGGGACGCTCGTCAGCCCCGTCGGCGCGAGCACCATCGAGGACAATACTGCCGAACCCGGGACGGGAGGGGCGGCGGGAGCCTCCGGCGAGGTCACCGATGGGGCGTGGCCCGGCAAGCCGGGATCGACGGGCACCAACGGCACGGGCTCCGCGAATTACGATCGCGTCGGAGGCGCCACCGTCTTCACGGCCAATGCCACCGAATCGGCGCTCTCGGTGTCGGGCGGCCTGTATCAGTCGTCGGGAGGGCTCAGCATCGCCTCGACGAATATCCCCGTCGTCCAGGCCGAGTCCTCCGGCGCCACGAGCCCGATATCCGGCGTGTCCGTGGAGCTCCACGCCGCCGACGGGACCCTCATCACTACCACCACCACCGACAGCACCGGCCGATATCGCTTCTCGACCGATTTCTCCGGCATGGGATACGTCCAGCTCGAACCGATCCCCATCTTCAATGCGGTTGCCAAGGGCGCGGAAATCGCCGACGGCGCCACTTCCGCGATCGACCCCAACACCCTGAAATCCGGCGTCGTCCAGTTCCTCGCGGGCACCCCGGTGAACGGCAACCTTAGCTTCGCGCTCGCACCCATCGCCAGGTCGGCCCACGTCGGCGGGAATTCCCTGACCGTCTCGCCAAGCTCGGGGGGCGCAGGCGCTGTGGCAAGACCAGATCATGCCGAAGAATTACGCAGCCGGATTCACGGTGGCGTCTTATGATTTCAATGGCGACCAGACGACCGACTACATCCTGCTGACCAAGGCCGGCACGCCCAGGCTCTTCTTCGTCGACGGGCGAACCGGCCAGGTCACGGCCATTGCCGGCAAGGCCAGCCCCAATCTGCGATCGGGGATGGCGGTCCAGCAGGCAGATCTTACCGGAGGCACTGCCTCGCAGTTCGTGCTCTCGCCCTCCCGCAATCGCTCCGGGAAGATCACCGCCGTCGACCTGCAATCGCAGGGCGTCCTCTGGACGTCCTCGAGCACGGTAGCCGGCGGCATGAAGGTGAATTTCGCCAGTTCCTTCGAGCCCGGACGCGCCACCGAATCGGACGTTACCCTCAGCCGCATCTCAACTCCGAGGAAGGTCAAGATTCTCGACGGTCAGACCGGAAAAGTCGAGAGTTCCGACCAGGTCCGGGCGGCTCGGTTCGATGCAAGCAAGACAGCCGCGACGGGACCGTCGCACCACAGGAGGTCGCCGATGACGTCGCGAACGGTCAAGTTCAAGCGCGGATTTCTCCCTCGATAACGGCGTAATCAAGGCAATCCGACGATGAGTCAACACGTCATCCAGTTCGCATCAAGGGCCCTCGGCCTGGGACATTGGGACCGGGCCGACGGGCTCTTTCGCTCGATCCCCGCCACCGCCGCGGAATACCCCGACGCCGTGACCGGCCTGGCCGTGATCGCCTACCACAAGGGACGCCCGCAAGAGGCCGTGGTCCATTTCTCGAAGCTCGTGGCGCTGCGGCCCGGCGAGGCGTCGCACCACTGCAACCTCGGCGAATGCCTGCGCGAGTGCGGGCGCCTGGACGAGGCGATCGCCCAACTAAACCTCGGGATCGCCATCGACCCCGACCAGCCCGACGCCTTCAACAGCCTGGGCCTGATCCACCACGCGCAGAGGCGACTGGACCTCGCCGAACAATCGCTCAGGAGCGCCATCCGCCTGCGTCCCGCCTTCTCCATGGCCATGATCAACCTCGGCATGGTCCTGCAGGAGCGAAGGCGGCTGAAGGAGGCGGCCGAGTGCTTCCGCCAGGCCCTCACGCTCGACCCCGACAACGCCATGGGCAACTCCAACCTCGGCCAGATCCTCGTGGAGATCGGACGGATTGACGACCTCGACGAGGCCGAGCGATCCTGCCTCAAGGCCATCCGTCTCACCCCCAATCGCCCGCACCCGATCAACAATCTCGGCAATGTCTACCGGTCCATGTGCCGCTTCGAGGACGCCATCGATTGCTACCGCAAGGCCATGGCCATCGCGCCGGCCTGGCCATGCCCCTGAACAACATGGGCCAGGCCCTGCAAGGCCGCGCCAGGTACGACGAGGCCGCCGAGTTCTACATGAACGCGCTCGCCCTGGAGCCGAATTCCGCCCGATTCCACGCGAATTACGCAAGCCTGTTCAACGACCAGGACCGCCACGAAGAGGCGATTGATCGCTATCGCCACGCGCTGGCCATCGACCCCAACCACGCCGAAAGTCACTGCGGCATGGGCCAGGCGTACTTGCAGCTCCAGGAGCCCGAAAAGGCCGAGGCCAGCTTCCGCAAGGCCCTGGAGATCGACCCCGAATTGACCGCGCCTCGGCTCGGCCTCGCGAATCTCTACTCCGAAATGGGCGACTTCCCGAAGGCCGAGGCCGAAGCGGCGATCGCGCTGGAGTCGCACCCCAAGCTCGCGGAAGTCTATTATCAAACCTGCACGCATCGCAAGGGAAAAGTGGGCGACGACGTCCTGGAAGCAATGACCGCGCTCATCGGCGAGAAGTACCTGGGCGAAGGATCGCGGGCGAAGTTAAACTTCGCCCTCGGCACGGTCCACGACCGTCGAAAAAACTACAAGACCGCGGGCCAATGCTTCCAGATTGCGAACGAGCTGCAAGCCGCAACCCGCCTCAATCGAAACGAGATCTACGACCCGCAGAACTTCACGGACTGGGTCGACAACCTCATCGCCGGCTTCACGCCCGACCTGTTTTCCCAGCTCAAAGGATCGGGCCACGCCAGCCGCCGGCCGATCTTCATCGTGGGCCTGCCAAGGTCCGGCACCACGCTCACGGAGCAGATCCTCGCCTCGCACTCCAAGGTCCACGGCGCAGGCGAATTGACGTTCATCAACAAGACGTTCGAAGGTTTGCCGAACCTGCTCGGCCTGAGCGGAATGGACGCCTTCTCGGCGCTGAAATCGGCCGATTCCCGTGCCCTGAAGATAAGCGCCGACTTCCTATTTGAAGCAAATCGAGGCGAAGAACGCAAACGCCAGCTTCGTGGTCGACAAGATGCCCGATAACATCAACATGCTAGGCTGGATTCACCTGATCTTCCCCAACGCAAAGGTGATCCACTGTCGCCGAGACCTCCGAGACATCGCCCTATCCTGCTGGCAAACCTGTTTCGGCTCAATCCGCTGGGCAAACGACTGGCACCAAATCGCCCGAAGGTTCACCGATTACCTCCGGATCGCGCAGCACTGGCAAAGCTGCAAGGGGATCGAATGGCTCGACTTCTCGTATGAGTCGGTCATCGAGGACACGGAATCCCACGCAAGAAGGCTGATCGAATACGTCGGCCTGGAATGGGAGCCGGGCTGCCTGAAATTCCACGAGACCAAAAGGCAAGTCCGCACGGCAAGCCTATCGCAAGTCCGCGAGCCGATTTACACGACATCGGTCGCAAAATGGCGGAATTATGAGCGGGAGATGGCGCCGTTCCTGGACGAGATGCGGGGCAAGCTTTGAATGCTCTACTATCTCAAGACGATCTCTGTAGAAGTCGCGTGATTCGCACGCTTCATATAAATGTTAATAAATTTCATACGCCCGGATGACGCGTGATCGACCGACTCTCATCGGGAGGAGAACGGCCGACTCCGCGATGAGTCAGTTCGCCCACCCTCCTTCGAACTGAGTGAAATAATACGAATCAGGCTTATGCCCATATTCGGCTTTATGCTCGTAAAGCCTGACTCGAAGGGTCGTATCCCCACTGATCGAATCCATCTCGACGTAGTCGTTCGTGCGATCGATTTCCCTGTAGGTATAGGACTTGCCGTTGGGCGACTGTTCCAGCCATTCACCAGTCCCCAGCTTGCGGAATTCGCCCCGTCGTGGACCCAGAGCTGGCGAGCGGGCGTGGATGCCTCGTTAGGACCCTTGCCTCTAGCTCCTTTAGCCTTGGCCTTGATCCCCGGCATCTTTGCCTCGTCGTTACCAGTTTTGCCAGAGGACTTTTTCGCCGGATTATCGGCAGCCGGTGACTGGGGCTCGTCGCCGATCCTCGGCTTTCCGAAGCCGGGAAGCGCCGGATTTTCTTCCCCTTCATCCTGCTTCGCCGGCGTGGCTTCCTCGATCGACGCGGGCGGCTTGTCAAAGGGGGATTCGGGAGTCTTGGTTGAACTTCCGGAAAAATCACCGGTATCACCGACGATCGGCCGCAGAACGCGAAAGCCCATCGCGCTCTCGTGGACATCGGGGTCGAGCCCATAGCGATTCCAAGGAGAACAGTAGGCAGCGTGCCGTTGTAAATGTGACCTCCACGCACGACTCGGTTGGTTCCCGCGGCCCCGACCTGTCGGGTCCTCCACAATCCCGACCTCATTTGCCGGGTAAGCCGGGAACACTTCCCAACACCACTGGGAGACGTTGCCGCTGATATCGTGGAGACCGAATCCGTTGGGCCGTTTTTCGCCGACAGGATGGGTCTTCGTATCGCCATTGAATGGTGCCCAGGCGAAGGCTCGAATCCTCGGCCCGTCGTCTCCGAGTGGGCATCGAGGGCCTGCGATCCACCTCGGGCCGCGTATCTGCCTCTCCGCCCTCGGTCGGCAAGCGGTATCCGACGCCGCCCAAGTGGACACATTCTTTCCATCAACCTTGTAGTAAGGTGCCAGCCCTTCCAGATTTCCTAGGCTGTTCCAAAAGTCGATCGCGTCGAAGCCAGGTTACGGAATAGACCGGCTATTATTGCGACCGCTTATGTGCATGAGGTTAAATCCCATGACCTTCAGAGAAATTGGCCTGGGTTCTTCGTCGATCCGAGGTCGAAGGCCGGCCGATGCGTACTTGGTGCCTCGGGCGAGCCTGACCGGCTAACTCCTCGTACCGATGTTCATCTCCTGGGTCGTCGCTTGCCACCCATCGAGATCGCCGGCCGAAATCAGCTTGAGTCTCATCCCGAGTGAATTGGTGAGAAACTCCGGGCCTTGCGGCGAGGTGACGCCACCTTCTTGTCCGCGAGCGGTTCCGGACGCGCGGTAACTTCTTGCCGCCTCCGCCTTGAAGCTCACTACCTCCCCGAAGAGTTTCACCCCGTACCCTTCGTTAACTTCCACCTTGCGTTGGCCCGCAACCGCTGGACCTCCAAGGACCTGCCCGTTCCCGGCCAGGAGAAGCTAACCTTGTTGCCATCGACGAAGATCTCTGCATCCTTCGGGACGTTCTCCAGCACGATCACCCCGTTGCCCGGCGTGTTGACCCTGAGCACACCACCCAGCCACGCGGCGGTCAGGCCCGACGCAAGGGGTCTTGGCGGCCACCGATGGCCACGTCAAGAAGGGCGGACGCCGCTGGCGATGCTCCCGAAACCTCGCCCCCGCCCGGCGGTGGTCTTCGACTTCCGTGATTAGATTCTCGATGCGGAAACCCGCCAGCATATGGCTTCGTCGCTTCCTTCGCTCGGACCAACGCCGATCCGGCATCCCGTCGCCGGCTGAGTCGGCTCGGTAGCCCGATTCGGTGCGATCAGGACCGCCTTGGCGGGGCCGTCCTGCGACAACTCGGATAGCGTCACACTGAGCCCCGTATCGCCTTGTTAAAGAAGGGCGCGAGGCACTGCGCCACCTCGCCCGGAGTCTGGAACCGCCGATCCGGGTCCTTCGCCATCATCTTCGCCACCAGCCCGCAAGTTCGGACGGCACCTCCGGACGCACCATGTTCAGCGGGTCGGCGTAGCGGATATGTGGGCCTGGTACAGGTCGTACAGCGAATTGGCGTGGAACGGCGGGCGGCCCGTGAGCAGGTAATACAGCGTCCCTCCCAGGCTGTAGATGTCCGCGCGGATGTCGGCGCTCGTTGCATTGAGGATCTGCTCCGGCGCGATGTAGTCGGGCGTTCCTAGCGCCTGGCCCTCGGTGGTCAGCCCGCTGTCTACCTTCTCCTCGCGGTCGACCTTCGCTAGATCCGAAATCCAGGACCTTCACGACCGCCTTCTCCCCCTTGCGCGAGAGCATCAGGTTGGCCGGCTTGATGTCGCGATGCACGAGGCCCTCTTCATGAGCGTGTTGCAGCCCCAGCGCCGCCTGGTAGACGAAATTGCACGAGTGTCCTACCGGAAGCGGGCCCTTCGCCTTCACCATCCGCGACAGGTCCAGGCCCTCCACGTACTCCATGGCGAAGACGATGCTGTCGCCGATCCTTGTTGCCGCGTAAGCCGTTACGATGTTCGCGTGCCGCAGCCTGGCCACGGCGCGGATCTCCCTCAGGAAGCGGTCGAGCACGCCGGGGCGCTCCATGATCTGCCGGCCCATGACCTTCAACACCTCGTCGCGGCCCATGAGCTTGTTGTGGGCGAGGTAGACCACGCCCATGCCGCCTCGCCCCAGCTCCTGCTTGACCTCGTAATCAGGATGGTCGGCCAGGCCGGGCGGGAGGGTCTCGGCGGCGGGCGGCGGCTTGGAGCCCTGGACGCTTTGCGTCCCCATGGACGGGCCGAACAGCGACTTGCCCGCGTCCTGGCGCCTCTCACGCGGTTCAGGAAGCTGTCGGCGGGCATCTCGGCGACGCGTTTCCGGCAGTCCGAGCATTCTTCGAGGTGCCTGTTGACCGCCTCGACCGAACCGTCGTCGAGCTTGCCGAGGCCGTAGGCGCTGAGCGTCTGGTCGGTCGGGTGCAGCGACGTGAATGCGTCCATCGGGCGGTCTCCGGGGCGGGCGATCGGCTGTTACCAGGGGAGAAAGGCCGGCTCGGCGTCGAACCTGTCGCGAAAGCGGGAATTTACCCGAAATGGGCGCGGAATCCCCCTGGAAAGCGATCGGAAGCCCGAGATTGCGCGAACAATTCGCATCCCCTCGCGGCAATTCGGCCCCTTTTTCCTCGACGACCACGGCAAAATCGCGGTCGGGACCGCCTTTATAGGGGCTTCGCCCACGAATCGGGGGATTTTCGCCGGCCTCGTAGCGATAGTCCCCAAAGAGTCGTCCCCTCGATCCGGCTCCTTGACATCCCGATCCGGCCGCCAAGCCCGTGAAAGTGAACGAAACTTGGATTTGCGCATCCCCAGATTGGCTTAATTCGGCCTCCGTGCGGATTCGTTCGCAATCCGGGGTCCGGAAATCCGGCGAAACCCCGCATGATCTCGGGACTTCGCCGTCCTCGCTCGTTTTTCCTTGCCTCGGGCAGGACCCGCGATTACATTCCATCCACCTTTATCGACGAGTCAAAGCGCTTGAGCAAAACATCCGTCAGCCTGCTGGAGCGGCTCAAGACGTCCAGGCCCGATCAAGCCGACTGGCTAAGGCTTTACGAGATCTACCTGCCCTTGATCCGCCGATGGATCGGACGCGTCCCGGGCCTCGCCGACGAGGCGGCCGACCTCTCGCAGGAAGTCCTTCTGGTCCTCGTCCGCGAGATCCCCGGTTCGATCGCAGGCGAGAAGGCTCGTTCCGCGCGTGGCTCCGCCAGGTGACCGTCAACAAGCTGCGGACCTACCGCAAGAAGCGCAATCGTCGGCCCGCGGTGGGATTCGACGCCACCGACGGCTTCCTCCAGCAGCTTGCCGACCCCAACGGAGACCTCGCCAGGGAGTGGGATCAGGACCACGACCGCCACGTGTTCCAGAAGCTCCTGTCCATTGTGCAGCCCGATTTCAGTTCCGTCTCGTGGGAGGCGTTCCGCAAATTCGCCCTCGACGGACTCCCCGCGAGCCTTGTGGCCGAGGAGCTGGGGATTTCGGAGAATGCCGTCTTACAGGCCAAGTCCAGGATCCTCAAGAGGTTGGCGGAGGCCGGCGAACTCTTCGTCTGATTTCCGCTTTTTCGAGGCAGGTTGGGCCCAAATGCGGCCTCTCTCTTACTGACGACGCCGATCGAGGGCCGCGAGCGCCCCGTCCCGGAGGTTATGCGATGAATCCGCCGGCTTCGCTCCATCCCACCGACCAGACCTTGCAGGCTTTCGGCCTGGGCAAGCTCGAAGACCCCCGCGCGCCGTCGAGCGTCACCTGGAATCGTGCGCCGATTGCCGACGACGCATCGGCGAAATCTCGACCGAGGGGGAGGCCCCGCCGTACGGCCGGTCGCTGTTCGAGACCTCGCTGGCGGGCACGCCCAAAGGCCGGCAAGCCGGCGCCCGGAGCCCCCTCCCGCCGAGACCCTCCCGCCCGGCCTGGCCGACCACCCCGACTACGAGGTCATGCGCGAGCTGGGGCGAGGCGGGATGGGCGTGGTCTACCTCGCCCACAACAAGCTCATGGGCCGCGACGAGGTGTTGAAGGTCATCGGCCGGCAGATCATGGAGCGGCCCGGCGTGCTCGACCGCTTCCTCCGCGAGATCCGCGCCGTGGCCAGGCTGCGGCACGCGAACATCGTCACCGCCTATTCCGCCACTCAGGCTCGGCGAGAGCATCGTCTTCGCCATGGAGTACGTCGAGGGCCTGGACCTGGCCAGGATGGTCAAGTCCAGGGGCCAGCTGCCGGTCGCCCACGCGTGCCTCTTCATCCAGCAGGCGGCGCTCGGGCTCCAGCATGCCCACGAAGAGGGGCTGGTCCATCGCGACATCAAGCCGGGCAACCTCATGCTCTCCCGCAAGGGGAAGCAGGCCGCTCATCAAGGTGCTCGACTTCGGCCTCGCCAAGGTCGACCCGCGAGGAGAAGGTGGACGGCGGCCTGACCACCGAAGGGCAGATGCTCGGGACGCCCGATTACATCGCGCCGGAGCAGATCCTCGACGCCATCAGCGCCGACATCCGCGCCGACCTCTACAGCCTGGGCTGCACGCTCTATCATCTCCTGACCGGCCGCCCGCCGTTCCAGGCCAATTCGTTGTACGACATGTACCAGGCGCACATCTCCCGCGACGCCGACCCGCTCAACCTGGTCCGACCCGACGTGCCCGCCGGCCTGGCGGCGCTGGTGGCCAAGATGATGGCCAAGGACCCGGGCGAGCGGTTCCAGACGCCCGTCGAGGTCGCCCAGGCCCTGGCCCCGTTCATCAAGAAGGCCGATCCTGCCGCGCGGATCCCGGCGGCACGGGTGGAGGCCGCAACGCTCCCCTACGGCCCGGAGGCAAGCCCTCCAGCCGCCCCCGCCACGAGCAAGGCCGCTGGGGACGACCAGGCGTGGGACGTAAGGGTCGAGACACGGGACAAGGAAGTCGCGAGCGTGCCCGCGCCGTCGGCGATGGACTGGTATCGACGGCCCTGGATCTGGGGCGCCGCGGCGGCGGCCGTGATTTTGCTCGGCCCCCTCGCAGCATGGCTCGCGAACCGCAGGGGCGACGCCCGCCCGGAAGCCCTCGTCGGGCCCGGACCCGACCCGGGGATCGCCAGGTCGCGTCCGCAATTGCCGCGCTCCCCCGACGACCCCGCGCCAGTCCCGCCGAGGTCGAGGCCCGCGCCCCCGGAAAAGCCCATCGCGGATCGATCGAGGCCCGAACCGGAGTCTCCCGTCGATGACGATCCGCCGACCCCGCGCCGATCCGTGTCGGCGGACAACACCGACCCTGATCCGCCGGCCGCCCCCAAGCAGCCCCTTCGGGAGAAGCCCAGAGCGCCCGGGAAGCAATTCGACGGCCCCGTGGACGCTCGGACCATCCTGAAGAATGCGGAAGAGTTCCTCGGGAAGCGGGTCGTCCCCAAGGATTATTGCCTGGTCTCCAACTCCTTCAGCCGCCAACCCGAGGGGTATTACACCCTCCTCATCAAGGACACCGACGAGAATACGCTGGGGGACCGGCAGAAACTCCGCCCCGACTCCTATGGGTTCACCGTGCAGGCTGACCTGGTCAACAACCTGACCCGGTGGATCGAGGCGAATAAGATAGGGACATCCTCGACCGCGGAATGCAAGATCATCCCGGCCTTCGAAGTCAAATCCGTCCCGATCGGGGGCCAGGAATACGGGGTGATCGAAATCGTCGAGATGGAGATGCTGATCGGCGTGGATTATAAGAAAGTGGTGGATCGAAAATATGACGAGGCCTTCGGCGTGGTCCATGTCTCCGCCGGGAAGAATGCCACGGTGGTCCGCGGGGATGGAGGAGAATGGGTCACGCGTCTCGGTGGCGACAAGTATCGCTCGAAAATCCGCAAGAAGCAGGAAGACCTGAAGAGGAAAATCAAGGTCGCCAACGATTTCGCCGCGCTCGACGCCACGCTCGGCAAGGCGATGGGCGATGCCGTCTCTCGCGGGATGGCCAATCAACGGCAATTCTGGCAGGGCCAGGCTAGCACGTCCCGGATGCTTTTCGGGACGAGATAGCGCAGGGGCGTCCGGCGGGGGCAATTTTTCCCCTTTCGCAGCAGGTCGTCGCCGGTCGCGCCTCTTTCTCTTCCGGTCGCCGAGTGATCGCGGGCCGAGTAGGCCCCACAGAGGGAGATGACCGATGAATCCGCCGGCTTCGCTCCACCCCACCGACCAGACATTGCAGGCTTTCGGCCTCGGCAAGCTCGACGAGTCGGCCGCCGAGGCCGTCGGCAAGCATGTGGAAGAGTGCGACGATTGCCGACGACGCGCCGGCGAGATCTCGGGCGATAGCTTCCTGATGAAGCTTCGCGACGCCCGGGGCTCCGCGTCCGTCGCGGGCCGCCCTAACCCGAAGGCCTCCGCGACCGCGGCCGATTCCCTGCCCCCCGAGCTGGCCAACCACCCCGATTACGAGGTCGTCCGCGAGCTGGGCCGCGGCGGGATGGGCGTGGTCTACCTGGCCGAGAACACGCTCATGGGACGCCTGGAAGTGCTCAAGGTGGTCGGCCGGCACCTCGTGGAGCAGCCCAGCGTCCTGGACCGATTCCTGCGCGAGATCCGCTCGGCCGCCAAGCTCCAGCACCCGAACATCGTCTCGGCCTACGCCGCCATGCGGCTGGGCGAGGGCGTGGTCCTGGCGATGGAGTACGTCGAGGGCGAGGACCTGGCGCAGCTCGTCAAGGCGAAGGGCCCGCTGCCGGTCGCCAACGCCTGCTACTTCATCTATCAGGCGGCCATGGGGCTGCAGCACGCCCACGAGCAAGGGGATGGTCCACCGCGACATCAAGCCGGCCAACCTGATCCTGGCCCGCGAGGGGAAGAAGGCGACGTCAAGGTGCTCGACTTCGGCCTGGCCAAGGCGACCAGCGAGGAGCAGGTCGACTACGGCCTGACGCACGAAGGCCAGATGCTGGGCACGCCCGACTACATCGCCCCCGAGCAGATGCTCGACGCCCAGAAGGCCGACATCCGCGCCGACATCTATAGCCTGGGCTGCACGCTCTACTACCTGCTCAGCGGCGGCCCGCCGTTCCACGGCGACCAGCCTGTACGACCTGTTGCAGGCCCATCACTCGATGGACGCCAGCCGCTGAACCTGGTGCGGCCCGAGGTGCCCGATGGAGCTGGCGGCGCTGGTGGCGAAGATGATGGCCAAGGAGCCGGACCGGCGATTCCAGACGCCCGCCGCGGTCGCCCAGGCCCTGATCCCGTTCTTCAAGCCCGATCCGGCCCGATCCGCCGGCTCCTCGGGCCAGATGCCGCAGGCCAGGCCCCGCCCTCCGGTGGCCGCCCCGAAACCCAGTCCGGTCCGCGCCGCCCGCTGCCAGGGCCGAGAGCGTGGGAGGCTGGAAGAGCCTGATCGACCTCGGCGACTCCGACGGTCAACTCATCCGGCCCTCGCCGGCAACCAGGCCGGGCGAGGCGGGTCCAAGTCCCATCTGGAAAAAGCCGCCGGTGGTGGCGGCCGTCGGCGGGGGCATCTTGCTGCTCGGGGCGCTGCTCGCCTGGATGGTCGCGGGTGGGCCGGTCAGGGTCAAGACGGAGAAGGGGACGATCGTCCTCGAGAACCTGCCCGAGAATGCGGCCGTGACCGTGGACGGCGGCCGGATTACCGTCGATCATCCGGGGAGCCCCTCGGCCACGGTCGTGGTCGATGCCGACAAGAAGCACTCGGTGCGGGTGACCATCGGCCCCACCGTCCTGGTGAGCGAGGAGGTGACGATCGAGGTGGGCGGGCGGAAGGTGCTCACGGCTAGGCTGGAGCCGGCGGACACGGCCGAGGCGAAGTGGACCCCTGGCCAGAGGAACCGCAGCGCCTGGGCCCTGGCGACGGACGCGGACGCTTCGCGGCGCGACGGCAAGAAGGCGCTGGAGCAGGCCACCCGCGCCTGCCAGGATGCGAAATTCCAGGACCCGCAATACCTCGATACGCTGGCCGCCGCTTACGCCGAGGTCGGGGATTTTGCGGAGGCCGAGAAGTGGCAGAACAAGGCCCTGGAGCTTGCCGGCGAGTTCCAATCCCGGGCCGATTACCGGGCCCGCCTGCAACTGTACAAGGACAAGCGTCCGTACCGCTCGGCAGGCGGGTTGAGCGTGCAAGATGCCCCCCCTTCCAGGGTTGAACCCGAGGGGACTCATTGGGACTGGAACAAGAGGGCCTGGACCCTGGCAACCTCCAGGAACCCCGCCGAACGCGACGGGAAGAAGGCCGTGGACCTGGCCTATCGCGCCAGCATCGCGACCGATTTCCAGGACGGGGCGAGGCTGGACACGCTGGCCGCCTCCTACGCCGAAACCGGCGACTTCGACGAGGCCGTGAGGTGGGCACTGCGGGCGATCGAGCAGCACCAAACGTCCGCCGACGTGGACGAGTATCGCGGCCGTCTGGAACTCTACCGCGCGAGAAAGCCCTACCACCAGGGCGACACCCTGCCGACGGTTTCGAGCGCGAAAACCCCCGCTCCCAGGCCGCCGACAAGCGTCGGCCCGGACGAGACTCACTGGGCCCTGAACAGCCGGGCCTGGAATCTGGCCACGTCCGCCGACGCCTCCGGGCACGACGGCAAGAAGGCCGTGGAGCTGGCCTATCGCGCGTGCATCGCGACCGATTTCCAGGACGCGGCGCGATTGGACACGCTGGCCGCCTCCTACGCCGAGGCCGGCGACTTCGACGAGGCCATCAGGTGGGAGGCCAAGGCGATCGAAAGGCAACAAAACCCCGCCGACAAGGCCCAGTACCGCGGCCGTCTCGGGCTCTATCGCGCGAAGAAGCCCTACCACCAGGGCGACATTGTGCCGAGGGGCAATTCATCTTCGGACGCCACCCCGAGGAATGGGGAGCAAGTTCCGTGGCCCGCGGGCAAGGAAGCGACGGTGCTCAAGGGCTACTGGTGGATCAACGGCGATGAATTGGTGCAGTCGAGCCTCGGAAAGGACGGGGGGAGGCCGATCCTCCTGCATCGGCGACGAAAACTGGTCGGATTACGACCTCGACGCTGGAGGCACAACGATTCGAGGGCAACACGGCCCTCGCGTTCTTTTTCCACTGGTTGCAGCCCTGGGACCACCTGTGCATGGAGATCGGCGCCTTCAACAACACGTGGCATGTGTTGTGGCTGGTGAAGGGAGACCCGGTCACCCATCGATTCCCCGACGACCGAAGGTCGAAAGCGCGGCCGCCTTCCAGAATGACCGCTGGTACTCCGTGAAGATCCAGGTCCGCGGGGATACGTGTCGGGTCTTCCTCGACGGCAAGCAGATCATTGACGCGACCGACTCCAAGTACACGCACGGCCGGATCGCGCTGAGCACGTACGCGTCGCGAGCCCGATTCCGGAACATCAAGGTCACCGATCCCGGAGGGAAAATCCTCTTCGAAGGCCTGCCGAAGTTGCCCCCGGACGCGGACCCGGCGGCAAACTTCCTCGCGGCGAACGATCGGGCCTGGACCCTCGCAACGCATCCGGAGGCTTCCAAGCGAGACGCGAAGAAGGCCGTGGAATTGGCGACCCACGTGTGCCAGATTTCGGGCTCTCAAAATCCGGCATTCCTGGACACGCTGGCCGCCGCCCACGCTGAGGCGGGCAATTTCGACGAGGCGGTCAAGGTCCAGGGGCAGGCGATCGAGAAGCACCCGGCGGGCGGCGACATCGATAATTATCGTGCCCGGCTCCAACTCTATCGTTCCAGGAAGCCCTACCACGGATCGACGCCGGAGAGGAGTAATCTCGCGGGTTCCAAACCCCTTGGGAACCGTCTCCCTCTTCGACGGAAAGCGATTGGTCGGATTCGAAGAAGATCCCGATCATCGAGGGACGTGGGGATGCGAAGGCGGGATGCTTTTCCTGCGAGGGCCGGGGCCGGGGGGCAGCGGGTCGGCCGTGTTGGTGTCGACCAGGGACGATTACAGAACTTTCGCCTTAGCACAGCATCTCCAACACGAGCGGGAAGACGAACCTGATCCTCCTGCGGCGAGCGAGGAAGCCCGGCGTCTTGAACGATTACGCCGTCACGGTCGGCGGGGAGTTGACGGGCGGTAATGTCGTCATACCGATCGGAAGCCTCAACAGGGCGGTCGATCGGGCCGTCGACGCCCCTTCACCTGGGATGCGATCGCGGAGCCGGTCCCCGCAGCCGCCGATCAGCCGCGTATCGTGGAGATCCTCGCCGTCGGCAACCGCTTCCGCATCTCGATCAACGACGTTCGGGCCGCGGAATACATCGACGAAGTAGATTCGCTGAAAACCGGCAAATCGCGTTGTATTGCTCTCGCGGCTCGGAGATCAAATACAAGGAAATCCTGATCCAAGAACTTGACGAGAAGGGCAATCCCCTCGTCCCCGCCGGTGCGGACAGGGGCAAGGATTCCGGGGCCGCGGGGAGAAATCCCGGAAGGCTGCCATGAACGGCCGGATCGGCGTGCCTGACGCCTTCCAACCCGGAAGCGACTGGGTGGGGGATCGATTCGCGAATGGCGATCGGTTGGTCGGCTTCCAGATCCACGTCGCGAAACGCGAAGGGGCGGATTTCTCCGGCGAGATCACGATCGGGGAGGGCAGGAAATACGCGATCATGGGGACGATCATCGACGGGGCTCTTTGGTTCAAATCCGAGAAGAAGGGCCAATTCGAACAGATCTTCAGCGGCACGGTCCGGGGACCAGAAATCAACCTGAATTTTGAAGGTCGATCCCTCACAGGCGGATTCATTGAAGGCACTGCAACATTGGGTTTGGAGAGGTAGCCTCGAAAACGTCCCCAATCGAAGTCGATCGCAGGGTCGCATGGAACCTGGAGCCGTCGCGTGTCCTTCAACCGCTTCGACGTGACCACCAAGGAACTCGTCTGGGACGACCCCGCCGCGTGGCTGGAGAAGTTCTGCCCCATCCCCCCGGGACCCGTCGACGTGATCGATTCCGACATCACCACCCTGACCGCCGCCGCCGACAAGGTGATCCGCGTCGGCGGATTCGACCCCGTTCCTCGTCAATATCGAGCTCCAGTCGGGCCATGAGACCTCGCTCCGCGCGACCTGGTATCGCCAGGTGGCCCTGGATTATCGCCACGACCTGCCCGTGCTCACCGTCCTCGTCCTGCTCCGCAAGGAGGCCAACTCGCCGAGCTTCACCGGCAGTTATGAGCGGTTCCTCCCTGACGGCCGGCTCACGAACAGGTATGATTATCGAGTGGTGAGGCTGTGGCGAGGAGGACGCCGAATCGTTCCTGACCGCCGGCGTGGAGCTGGTCCCGCTCGCCCCGCTGGCCGACGTGCAGGAGCAGGATTTGCCCGGCCTCGTCGCCCGCATGGCCGACCGCATCAACCGAGAGCCCCGTCCCCGCGCCGACATGCTCTGGACCGCCACGTATCTGCTGATGGGGCTGCGATTCTCCGACGACGTCACGTACTCGCTGCTGGAAGGAATTCAGAACATGCAGGAATCGACGACTTATCAGAGGATTCTTCGGGAAGGACGCGAGGAAGGACTGAAGAAAGGACTCCAGGAAGGCATTCTCGCCGTCCAGCGATTGGCGCTTCGTCTCGGTCGCAGGCGATTCTCGGAACCCGACGCCGCAACCATTGCCCAGATCGAGGCGATCCAGGATATCGACCGCCTTGAGGCCCTCGTTGATCGTGCTCTCGATCCGGACGTTCATGATTGGGACCAACTGCTCGGCAACGCGTAGATCAACTGGCCCATCGAAGAGGCTTCAGAAACATGCAGGGATCGATCACGTATCAGGGGACGCTTCAAGAAGCCTGGAATCAAGGGGTGATGGAAGGCCGAATCCTTCAAGCAAAGCGATGCATTCTGATCGTGGCCAGGCGGCGGTTTCCCGAGCCGGGTCCCGCGATCCTCGCCGCGATCGAGGCGATCCAGGATATCGACCGCCTTGAGGTTCTTTTTGACCTGATAGTTGACCGAGTTCTTGAACGGGAAGTCGCCGACTGGGACGAAGTCCTCGGCATCGCGTAGAGGTTCAAACTCACGAGCGTCCGGCCCCGAATTCCCTCGCACACAGGTGGACCGATCATGCCTCAACCTCCGCAGTCGGGCCGGCCTTCACCCCCGGTGGAACGCTCGGGCACGTTGATCGAGAATGATCCGAATCTGGCCGAGCGCCTGAGGGCCCCGCAAGGCCACGGGGAACGCTCGGGCACCTTGCTGGAGACCGATGAAGACCTCCGCCAGGCCTTGAATTCGGGACTCGCCGGACAGCCCGCCGCCAAGCCCGCAAGCCCGCCCCAGGTGGGCCGGCCCGCGGCGCCGTTCCGCCCCACCGTCCGCACCCCCGTGGCTTTGCTGACCGTCTACGACGACGGCCGCGAGGAGGGCGAGGTCATCCGCCTGCGCGACGCCCGCTTCGTCGTCGGCCGGTCCGAGGGCGATCTCCTGATCCCCCACGACGGCCGTATCTCGTCGCGCCATGTGGAGATCACCCGCCAGCACGTGGGCGGGGTGCATCGCTGGGTCGTCACCGACCTGCAGAGCACCAACGGGCTGTTCGTGCGCGTGAGGAAGACGCCTCTGGCCGACAAGGCCGAGTTCCTCGTGGGCAGCGGCCGGTATCGCTTCGATTCGCCCCAATCCGCCGCCAACGAGACGGCCGATTTCACCCCCCCCACGCCCAACCATGCCCAGACCGTGGGCTGGGACGCCGGCCCGAGCCCGTTCCGCCCCCCGGCGCTCACCGAGATGGTCGGCTCGGAGATCGGCAACCGGATCATCCTGACCAAGCCCGAATACTGGATCGGCACCGAGCCCGCGTGCCAGATCTGCCGCGGCGACGACCCGTTCTGCGAGCCCCGCCACCTGCGGATCTATCGCGGGCCCAAGGGAGACTGGCTCGCCGAGCACAACAAGACGCTCAACGGCCTCTGGCTCCGCATGCCGCAAATCGTCGTCGACGCCGCCATCCAGTTCCAGATCGGCGAGCAACGCTTCCGCCTCAAGGTCTGATGATACTTAGGTTAATTCCTTATTCGAATAGGGAGGAAATGCGATGATGCGAACCTTCGTGGCGGGCCTGGCGATCGTGGGCGGGATGGGCTCGTTGGCGAACGCCCAGAACATCTTCGTGGGGCCGGGCTCGACCGTGGACGGCGACTATGGGCGGGGGCTCGGCGTCGCCGCGTACGGCCTCGGGCTCTACAACCTGTATACGGCCGAGGCCGAGTCGATCCACGTGAACACCGCCATGAGGCTGGACACGTACATGCTGAATCGATTCGCCGACATGAGGCTGCAATACCGCAAGCGGATCGAGGAGGAGAACGCCCTGCATCGCAAGCTGCGGGCGAGGATCGAGCAGCGCCTCCGCGAGAATCCGGAACGGCTCGACGTGTTGAAGGGCGAGGCGATGAACCTCGTCATGAATCAGTTGAATCAGAAGCAATACGTGGACAAGGGGGATTCGGCCCTGCGGTTCGGCTCGCCCGCCCTGTCCGTCGACCAGATCCGCCGCATCCGGTTCAGGATCGCGCGGGACAACGTGCATTTCTCGATGCAGGACCTGTGCGCCACCGGGAAGAAGAGCTGGCCGGTCGGGTTCCAGTTCCCCGAGTTCGACTACTCGCGGCGGAGATACGAGAAGGCGCTCCACCGGGTCATTGATGAACATAGCGAGCTGAAAATATCCAAGGAGGCGTTCGCCGAGCTGGAGCAATCCATCAAGGGTCTCCGCCAGGAGTTGGCCCGCATACCCGGCCCCAGGGACGGCACGCTGCACATGGAAGCCTTCCGCCGCGTGGACGAGCTGGACAACCTGGCCAAGATGATGGAGCACAAGAGCTTCCAGGACGTGCTCCGCGAGCTGGTCGCCTACGGCGGCACGAACGTGAACGACCTGAGGGCCTTCATGAGCCGGCACAACCTCACCTTCGACGAGGCCAAGACGCCCGACCAGAGGAGCCTTTATCCGGACCTCTACGTCTCGCTGAGGCATCAGTTGGAGAACGTCCAGACCCAAGAGCCGAAGTGATGACCATGAACAACGGGCCGACTCCCGTCCGCTATGCCCTGGCGATCTCCGTCCTCCTCGGCTACGCGATCGCCTCGTCGCTCGTCGTGAGTCGCGAAGGCCACGCCTTCCGCGAAGGCCGTCGCGATCGCGAGATCGCCCTCGCGCCGCCCGCGACGCCGCGGCCCGCCGAGCCGCCCGCGAAGCCGAAGGTCGAGATCGAGGAGAAGCCGCCCGAGCCGGAGAAAGTCGAGGCGACGCCCCCACCCCCCATGCCCACGCCCACGCCCGCGCCGACGAAGGAAAAGCCCGCGGAGGTCGCCGCCCCCGAGCCGCCCCCCGCCAATCCCTTGCCCCCGCAATTTCAGGACAATCTGGACCTGAAATTCACGAAGCCGGAAGACGAGACTAAGCTGGGCGAGGCCCTGCATGGGCTCATCGTCCACGAGACCCCGCCCGTGCCCGACAATGAAGAATGGGCCAAATGGTACGACCAGATCGACGAGATCGCCTCGCCGTTGAAGGAGAAAGTCCTCCGCAAGCAGGTCCATTACAAATTCACGATCCTGGATTCCGACGCCGTGAACGCATTCTCGCATCCCGGCGGCTATATCTACATCACGCGAGGGATGCTGTCCTTCCTCGGCAGGGACGACGAGGATTCGCTCCGCTTCGTCGTCGCGGGCGAGATCGCCCACGTCGACCACGAGCATTCACTCCGGCGGTTCCAGGCCAAGGAGATCCAGGGGAGCCCGCCCAAGGGCACGCTGGCCAAGTTCTATTTTTTGGTCATCCCCGGCGGCTACAAGGAGGACCACGTGTACGACGCCGACCAGTGGGCCATGACCCAGATGCTGGCGCAGCGCTGCGACCACTTCGAGATCCTCACGTTCCTGCGCAAGCTCGAGAAATTCGCCATGTCCCACGGCTTCTCGAACGAGCCCGGCAAGCCGCGCCCCACCGACTATTCCCCGCTGGACAACCACATCCGCAGCCCGGTCACCCCGAAGGTGCGTAGGAAGAAGCTGGAAGCCTTGATGCTCCCGGCGCCCCAGCCCAGGAAATGAAGCCGACGGCCCCCGACAACCCCAGCAGCATGAACCCCAGCGCCATCGCGGCGGCAAGCGGACCCGAGCGGTCGAATTCCTCCGAGAAGTACGCCTCGGCCACGTCGTGGAGCCGGATCGATCCCGGCGCGACGGGCTCCTGGCGTTGATCGACTTCCAGCAGGAGCAGCCCCTCGAAGGCCCATCGCGAGGGCAGGAAATTCGCCACCGGCTGCAACCACGGGGTCTGGTGGAACGGGAGAATCTCGCCGCCGAAAACCGCAAGGATCAGCGCGATTGCGGGCAAGATCGCCATAGCGACGGTGCGATTGGGGGCCAGCATGACCAGGCATAACCCGATGGCCAATCCCACGCCCGAGGCCAGGATCAAGAACCCGAGCGAGGGCAGGGCGGGCGCCTTCAGGTTCGCCACGCTCGCGACCACGCCCCACGCGATCAGGCACTGGACCACGCAAAGGCCGCCCAGAAGGCCGATGCGATCGACTCGCGAGGGATTTTGCCCGCAGCCGATCACGGCGTTGGAGAGCCCGAACCAGATGGCCGCCATCCCCAGCCAGAACACGAGCGGCGGGAAGCTCGTCCGCCAGATCGCGAGCAGGATGACCGCCGCGATCACCGATTGCATCAGCAAGGCCGCGAACATCCAGGGCGAGTCCGCGATGACCTTCGATTTTCCCGGCTCGACGGCCGCCGATGGCTCCGCGGCGCCCGCGGGCGTGATCGCCAGGATCAGCGGATAGCTGCCCAGCCCGATCACGTCTCCCTGCCGGACGACCGTGCGGACGATCACGGGGAGCCCGTTGATGAACGTGCCGTTGGACGAGCCGAGGTCCTCGATCCACGCCTGATTTTCCACGAGGCTGATGCGTGCGTGGCGGCCGGAAACCTGCTTCGCGTCGATCATCCGCGAGCACGAGGGGTCCCGGCCGACGATGATTTCGGGCCCTTCAAAGTTCAGCGGAGGGATCGTGGCGGGGTTGATTCGCGCCAGCAAGTGGGAGCCGAAGATACGGTGCGTGCCGAGGTAGATCGCGTCTTCGGCCGTGAACGCCGCCCGCGTGACCTTGCGATCGGGCGAGCCGACCGCGGTGCCGTTGGCCGAGCCGAGATCCTCGATCACGGCCTCGCCGGGCTTCCCCTCCCACACAATCTTCGCGTGGTAGCCCGAGACGATGGGCAGGTTGACGACAAGATCATTATCGGGCTCGCGGCCCAATCGAAAAGCAACAGGCTCAGGCGAAGCCTCCTCGCGAGGCCAGGGCAGGGGGGTGATCAGCCCCAGCGTGATCGCGTCGTGGGGCGTGACGCGCACGCTCCCCTCCACACGTTGACCGTTGACGAACGTCCCATTCGTGGAGGCCAGGTCTTCCAGCCGATATCCGGCTTCGTCGCGAGACAGGCGGCAATGATGCCCCGAGACCCTGGGCACGTCCACCACCACGTCGCAGTCCGGCGCCGAGCCGATCAGCCAAGTCTTTTCCACGGTGGAAATCCTGCTCAATTCCATGAAAATGCAGGGACATCAGCCCGCAAGAGTATAACCGACCGGGGATGAAAAACGGTGTCAGGAACCGTTTTCGCGGGGCCGATGTCCTACGCCGTGACGTCGATCGACTCCAGGTCGGGGCTTTCGTACGGGAACGAGCTGGAATTCGCCGGGTTTTCCGGCACCGGGGCGGGCGGGGGGATGTAGCGGTCCCGGCCCGAGGGCGTGGAATCGTCCCCCGGCTCGGAGACCTTGACCGCGTGGACGACCATCACCACGCCGATCCTCTTGTCGGGGTACTCGATCGGCGAGTGATACTTGACCGAGAACCCGGCGTCGCGGACCCATTGCAGGTACTGCTCCCGCGAATGCCGGCGCACCATCTCTTCCACCAGCATGTTCCCCCGGTACACGCAGTCGTAATCGCCCGCGAGGCGGTCGAAGATCCGCTTCTTCTCCAGCGTGGCCTTGATGTCGTCGAGCAGCGGCGTCAACTGGGTCTCCGAGTGCGTGGTCGAGAACGCGAGGATGCCGCCCACCTTCAAGAGCCGGTTCAGGCCCCTCAGGCAGGCCAGCGGCCTCTCCAGCGCGTACAGGACGTTCACGCTCACGATGGCGTCGAACGGCCGCTTCAGGCTCTGCTCGGCGAGGATCTCCAGGTGCTCGGCCGAGGACTTGATGATCTTCACCCGGTCGGGGTCGAACTGCTTGCTCCGCAGCAAGTCGAGCATGACCATGTTGTTCTCGACGGCCCACACCCGGTTGCCGCGATCCAGGAGCGCCTGCGTGGTGTTGCCCGTGCCGGCGCCGATGTCGGCCACGAGGAGATCTCCCCTCGGCACGGCCCTCGCCACGCCCTGCTGGAGCTGGAGGTAAGGCGGGTATTCCAGGAGGACTTTATCGTAGGAGGCGCCGTAATAGCTCCATGTCTTGTTCTTCTCGAAGCGATCCTGGAGATGGACGCGGTATTTCTCCCAGTCGCCGATGCGGCGGATGAACAGGGCCACGGTCCAGCCGCGCTCGCCTCCCTGCTCGTCGTGCAGTTGCGTGGCGAACTTGACCATGTGCGTCAGCCCGTAGATCCCCGACGTGTAGTACAGGGTCTCGGAGTCGAGCATGCGCAGCGGCAGCTCCTTCGAGAATTCCTTGGCGTGCTGGAACACCCGCTCGGGATTGCCCAGTTTCGAGATGAACCAGTTCACGTGCGACATCCTCAAGCTGCCCACGATCTCGGCGAACAGGACGTCGAACGCGATGTTCCAGTCGATGATGTTCAGGTTGCGGTCGAGGTAATACGTCGGCGTCGAATAGAGGTTGGCCTGGTGGAGGACCTCTCGCAGCGACGTGTTCCACACGTCGGGCGCGGGGGCGGGTCGGTCGCGCCGACGACCGCGGCATGCTTCTCCACCTCTATCCGGATTTCCCGGGGCGACGGCTGGTCTTCCACGGGGTTGGATGCCCCCGGCGATTGCCCCCGGATCGTCGAGATCATCACGAAGATCCAGCGGTCCAACGTCGCGGCCACCGAGGCCTCGAACAGGTTCGCGCCCATGGCCACGATGCACACGCCCACCACGATGCTGATCGTGTCGGTCAGGCCCACTTCTTGCTTCTTGAAGATCCCGCGGAAGTCCATGAACAGGTCGACCGCGCCGATCAGCAGGAAGAAGCACCCGAGCACCCTGCGGAAGGAGATCATCGTTCCAGCCTCCCAAGGTTGACGGCCCGGCACAGGACGTTGTGATAATAATGGCCCGCGACCATCGGGCAATCCAGGGTCCCGTAAAGCTCGTAACGGCCCTGGAAGCAGTCGCGATTCCGGCAGCAGCAGGAATAGGACCGGTCGAGGAGGTCGGCCGTCTCCGGCCACGGCGAGCCGCCGACCGGCGGCGGGCTCCGCTCCAAAACCATCGCGATCATCGTCTTGTTCACGTCCACCACCTGCTTCTGCTCGACCTCCAGCCGCCTGAAGCCGTGCTTCTCATAAAGGGACTGGTGGCCGGGGATGCATTCGAGGTAGGACAGGTCGATGTCCAGCCGCCCGACGATCCCCATCGCGAACCGGACCAGGGCGCCCGAGAGGCCGGTCCCTCGGCAGCCGTCGGCCACGATCACCCGGCTCAGCTCGCAGCACTTCAGTCGCTTGCTAATGATGCGAGCATAAGTCTCGTCGAGGTCCTGCGATTGCATGATCGGTAGCTGCATGGCCAATGGCCTCTGGAACCGGCCCCGGATCACCGGGTCGGACCCGCAAAGCTCCTGCGCCCGACCGCTCGAACCGGGGATCGACGGCGTTGGTGAGGATGATTCGCGTGGTCCCGAGCATCGAGCCGTCGCCGGTCGAGAACGCCGCGATCGGGATGGAGTTGCGGTCGCACCAGTCGATTTCGAGCCCCGACGGGGCCGACTCCACCTCGTTGGAGAGGTAGCCCATCACGCTGTAGACCTGGTGCCGCAGCGAGAAATAATCCCGCAGCTCCTCCCGGGTCCGCACCGGCCGGATCACGGCGGGCTCGCCCAGCTCACCCCGGCTCGGCGGCGACTTGTATTCGAGCGTCCGGAGGGTCCGCAGCACGGCGTCGACGAGCGCGGGTCGTGTCACGTCGCGGAGCACCGTGCGGTCGACGTCGGGGATGCGCCGCGTCCACCCGGTGATGGCGACGCTCCCGAACAATTGATTCGCGAACAGGGTGCGGAGCCGCTCGCCCCAGGCGCCCAGCTTCGGCTGCTGATTCATCCGGCCCTCGGGCTCGTCGCACAGGTCGTCGGACACCACGATGGCCGCGCCCGCCGTCCCATCCCTCATCGCCCCGGCCAGCTCCCGCTCGGCAAGCTCTCGCGCGTCGGCGACGACGGCACGGAACGCATGACGGCCCTTGCAATGCTGCGACAGCGCCTCGGCCAGCCCTTGAGCCGCGAGCGCCACCCGGTGCCGCAGCCCCTCGTCCCGGATCATGATCACCACCCCCACGGCCGGCCCCGCGGGGTCGCGGCGGGCGGGGGCATCGATCGGGGCGGGAGGCCTCGCCAGATTCGTTTCCCTGACAGGTTCCAGGTCGATCATAAATCACCCCCGATTCATTCGTGAGACATGGACCTCGCCCGCGTGATCCCTCCCAGGAAAGCCCTTCAAATCCACGATCATGCGGATTCTAAATCCGTTGAATCGGCCTTTCAATGCAATTGCAGGGGCTAGCATTCGGATGGCACACGATGCGAGCGTAGGGCCGGCTATTGCCGGCCGTCCTTGGCCGGCAATAGCCGGCCCTACATCCGTGCCACGCGACAATATTCCCCGGCCGGCTGAACGTGCTGAAACATGGGTGACAGCAAGCATGGGCGAATGAAGCCCCCACAAGCTTGGATTCGCGAGCCGGGCTCGGTCCCCACCCGGTTATGACCGTTCCGTCCGGGGGCGGCGGAGCGTCCCTTTCCCGGCGGATGTCGATGCCTCCCATCGAAGTTGGCGCAATTCTGCAAATCCCGGGAATTCGCGATTTTCCAGGAGAAATCGGCTTGCCCGGCGGCATATAATCGACCTGCCGGCCGCGTCCGCCGATGCCGGGAACGCCATTTCGTCAGAGCAAGTACGGGATCAGTCGCAGGAAGTTCCTCGCAAAGTCACGCCGCGCCCCTTTTCGCGTAAGATTTCGCCGAGCCAGGCCGAATCCGACTTCCTTCCGCCCCGACGCATCCCCCGCGTCTTCGGGCCGCCTTCCGCCTAGATTTGACGACGGATTTTCCCTCCATCCTTGACCGACAACCAGGAATCATCCCCTCATGACTCGCCCCGAGCGTAGGAAGTCCACGTCCGCACGGATCTCGCTAGTCGTCGACCGCCTGGAAGAGCGCCAGCTATTGAGCGTAGCCGCCGCCAGCCCCCGCAGCCTCGCCGCCGAGGTCCGCATCGACCGCCTGGAAGTCGCGAAGGAAGCCCGCGCCGTGAAGCTCGAACAGGCGAAGGCCCTGCGAGAGTTCAAGGTCACCAGGCCCACGACCAGCCCGCTGGTGGACCTCGTCCAGCTCTCGCCCCGCTCCAAGCTCTCCAACGGAGGCGGGGCGCAATATGCGTCCTCGCCCTACGGCGGGACCTACGGGCCGACCCAGCTCCAGACGGCCTACGGAGTGAACCTGCTCGGCCTGAGCAACGAGGGCCAGGGCGTCACCATCGCCATCGTCGACGAGTTCGACGACGCCGATATCACCAAGGACACCAACGCCTACTCGGCCCAGTACGGCCTGCCCAAGATGGACGGACTCAGCGGCGACCCCACCTTGACCGTCTACAAGGACCAGGCCCTCGGCACCGTGACCTCGGCGGCCGGCACCGGCGTGGGGGTCGAGACCAGCCTGGACGTGGAGATGGCCCACGCCATGGCGCCGCAAGGCCAATATCCTGCTCGTCGAGGTCCCCGCCACCGTCAGCGTGGCCAACGAGTTCGCCGAGCTCCTTCACGGCGGCCAGTACGCCGCCGGCCAGCCCGGCGTGGTCGCCGTGTCCACCAGCTACGGCTATCCCGAGGGGAGCATCGGCAACGCGAACGTGGTCTCGCTCAATAATACCTACTTGAACACCGGCGCCGCGACCAACGTGGCGATGACCTTCTCCACCGGCGACGGTTCGACGCCGCTGTTCCCCTCCACCTCGCCCAACGTGATCGGCGTGGGCGGGACGGGCCTGTACCTGAACAGCAACAACATCTACAACTACGAGGCGGCCTGGGGCGGATACCCCAACGACGGCGCCGGCGGCGGCGGGCTGAGCACGAATTTCGCCGCCCCCACCTTCCAGAGCGGAAACGGCGTGAATTACGCCAAGAGGGCCATCCCCGACGTCTCCATGGAGGCCGACCCCCTCACGGCCGTGGCGGTCTACGACTCGCTCGATGGCGGCACGCGGACTCCCTGGACGGCCGTCGGCGGGACCAGCGTCGCGTCCCCCCTGTTCGCCGGGGTCCTCGCCCTGGCCCAGCAAGACCGGATCGCCGCCGGCCTGCCGATCCTCAACTCGGCCGAGGTCGACACCATCCTCTACGGCGAGTACAACTCGACCGATTACTCGACCTATTTCCACGACATCACCAGGGGCAACAACAGCGACGTGAACTCGCGAGGCCGGGCCACCGTCGCGGGCTACTACGCCGGCACGGGCTACGACCTCGCCACCGGCATCGGCAGCCCGAAGGCCAACGCGCTCGTCCCCCTGCTCGGCTCGTACTCGGCCTCGTGACGGGTCCCGGGGTGATAGGCAAAATGCTTTCGATCGATGATATCTAATGCACGCTCCCGATCCCGGAGGGCCGCCCCGCCCGGGGTCGGGAGCATGCATCAACCGGCCTACGCCACAAAAAGTTATATGTCTGGTGTTTTTTAATATTTGAGAATGTTGAAAATAAAAGCTTCGCGATGAATCGGGCGGGGCGTCGATTCGCGCACGGTTTGTAGGCGCTTTCATACAAACCACCCCTTAACACGCATCTCACGGCTTATTTCCAGGAAAATCGCGAGCGCAACACTCTGTAGCGTATTATCTTATTGGCGATTCTTCAATCATTTATATGATTTACGCAAGTGTTTTCTCAGAAAGCGATTACGTCGAAAAAACCTTGGCGTGAAACGGTGCAAGAAATCGCCGATTTTCGCCCTCCTCGCGAGGTCATCCCGCACCCCTCGCACCGTCCGCCTTCCCGCAATTTTTCCCGGGAGGCAGATAATCGACGACGCGAGCCTCGATACTGCTGAGTGAGGTGGCCCACTTCGGCCCGACCGCGCCGGCGATTCGAGGCGGCCATGAGTCCGTATCGAGGACACCCCGGGAGAAATCGCCCGAATCCCCCGGCGCGGGCCGACCGGGTGGCGCCTTGCCCGTTCGTAGGTTAGACTCGACTGTCGAGAATTCCCCGAGTCGCACCCCGAGCTTGCACCCTACCATCATGCGAGACTTCGAGCCCGAACCCCTCGGCCATCTCCACCAGGGCGACTGCATTGCCGGCCTGAAGACCGTGCCGGATGGCTCGGTCCACCTCGCGTTCGCCGATCCTCCCTTCAACATCGGCTACGAATACGACGTCTACGACGATCGCCGCGCGGCCGATGATTACGTGGATTGGACCCGACGGTGGGGCTCGGAGATTGCCCGCGTGTTAAGGCCCGATGGCACGTTCTGGCTGGCCATCGGCGACGAGTACGCGGCCGAGCTGAAAGTCTTGTTCCACCGGGAGTTAGGCTTGAGCTTCCGGAGCTGGGTGATCTGGTATTACACCTTCGGCGTGAACTGCTCGAAGAAGTTCAGCCGCAGCCACGCGCCACCTGCTCTACTTCACGAAAAGCGAGAAGGAGTTCACCTTCCGCGACGACGCCATCCGCGTGCCGTCGGCCCGCCAGCTCATCTATGCCGATCGCCGCGCCAATCCCTCCGGCCGCCTGCCCGACGACACGTGGATCTTGCGCCCGCAGGACGTGCCGGGCGGCTTCGCCCCGGACGAAGACACCTGGTACGTCCCGCGAGTCTGCGGGACTTTCAAGGAACGGAAGGGCTGGCACGGCTGCCAGATGCCCGAGCAAGTCCTCGGCAGGATCATCCGGGCCTGCTCCAACCCCGGAGACCTCGTGCTCGACCCATTTTCCGGGAGCGGTACCACGCTCGCGGTGGCCAGGAAGCTGGAAAGGCGGTACCTCGGGTTCGAGCTATCGCCCGAGTACGCCGGGCGCGCCCGCCAGCGGCTGGATGCTATCCAGCCGGGGGAGACGTTGGAAGGCAGCGACACGCCGAAAATCGTGGAGAAGCGCAGGAGGAAAGTCGATCCGGGCGGATTGCCCCTGGCATGAATCCCGGGAGGGCAAGAACGGTGTCAGGAACCGTTTCCGAGTCCAAAAACGGTTCCTGACACCGTTTTTTTGCCCTCCCAATTATTTGCCGCCGGTGCCCCCGTTCGAGCCGGGGCTTGAATAGACCTTGATGGGGTTGGTGATGTCGGTTTCCGCGAGCGAATACGCCAGCGACGGGATGGACTGGCCCGACGGGCTGGTCGCCTTGATGACGAGCGTGTAATTGCCCGCGGGCAGGCAGAGGATCGTGCTCGCGGCCAGGTTGGCCGGCGTGTACAGCGTGGAGACGACGTTGCCGGACGCGTCGAGGAGGGTGAGCTGGAGGATCGCATCGGTCCCGGTGTTCGTTGGGCTCCCCGCCAGGACGAACGAGTAGAGGTCGCCCTGCGAGAGCGACAAGCTCGTCGAAACCGAGTCGGTCGACGAGCCCGCGGGCGCGGCGGACAGGGTCCCGCACGAGAGCGGCCCTTGCATCACCGGGATGGCATTGAAGGTCACATCCAGGAAGAAATTCCCCGAGATCTGCGCCCCAGCCGGCTTGAGCCGACGAGACCTCGATCGTGTACTGACTGCTATTGGCGGACAGGGGGACCTGGATCACGGCGATCCCATTCTGCTCGGCCAGCACCTGGGCGTTGACCGCGTTGTTGTTCTGGTCGAAGACGCTGATCCAGGGGAGCAGGCCCCCGGTGTCGAGCGTCTGGACCGAGACGGTCATCGTCTCCGCCTGTCCCTGCGGGATGTGGGGCGTCTGGACCTTGAAGAACTGCTGGGCCTGCGACGAGGAGATGCCCTCAATCGCCTGGTAGTGCGACTGCGGGGCACTTCCGACGGGGGGTTGCAGGCTCGCCGCCTTGTTGATCGTGGTGTTGGGCTGGCCGGGGATGCGCACCGGCTTGCCGAACCACGGGGCCGCCTGGATGAAGCCCCCGGACGAGCCATCCGACGACGGCGCCGCGAACGACACCGTGGCCTGGTACGTCCCGAAGTTGGACGAGCTGAGCAGCGTGTTGTCGACCCGCACGAAATAGTTCGCATTGGGCAGGACGACGCCGACGTGAACGCTCTCCGCCGGGGTGGACGAGCTCGCGGCGGTGGCCGACCCGACCACCACGTTCAGGGCGTTATAGACGGTCACCTGCGAGCCGGTCAGGCCGACTCCCCAATCCTGGATATTGACGGTGAACCCGTTGGGCACCGTCGCGGGCGTCTTGAAGCTGTACACGTCCACCTGGTCGCTCTGCCAGATCTGGTTGGTGACGGTCAAGGGCGTGGCACCGGTGTAGTTCCCGGGCTCGTTGATGCCCTGCGAGCCGGCCGTCGGGTTCCCCTGGCCCGACAAGGGCAGCGTGGCCGACATGGTCAGGTCGTACGAGCCCACGGAGAACACGTCACCGGTGGCGCCCTGGACCTGGACCGTGTAGTTCTTCCCCTGGAGCAACCCGCCGAGGTGGACCGAGACTCCCGCCGGCGAGCGGGCTGGAGGCGGCGGCCGTGGCCACGACGTTGCCGAGGGGGTCGCGCACCGTCACCTTCGGGGTCAGCAGGCTGATCCCCGAGGTCTGGACCTGCAAATCGACGCCCAGCGGCGTCGGACGTCAGGCTCGGGCCCTTGAAGCCGAAGTAGTTCGACTGCTGGGCCGAGGCCAGGTCGCCCGGCACGGCGACCGGCGTGCTGTTGCCCGGCGGGTTGGGGATGTTCACCGGCTTCGTCGGGTCGGTGCTGAACGGGATGTTGTCGAGGGTGTCGATGTTCCGGGCGCCCCCGTAGAGTGCCTGGAGGGCCGGGATCGCGCCGGAGGGGAGCGCCGTCTGCGGCCCCTGGTAGACGTTGTACATGAACGACGACGGGTCGGAGCTGTCGGCGAACCCGAACACGTGGCCGGCCTCGTGCAGGGCGACCGTGAACAGGTCGTACGAGCCCGAATCGCCGGGCTTGAAGTCGATGTTGCTGTTGAAGATGATGTCGCCCGAGGTGGTCCCGTACGCCGGGCTATATGGGCTGGTGATCGCCACCACGTCGGACGGGAGCGGCTCGGCGGTGATGCGGATGTCGCCGAACCGCGCGTCGCCCTGCGCCGGTCCGGGGGTCCCGAGCGGCTGCCCGCCGTCGGAGACCACGCCGACGTTGATGTTCGAGTTCACGGCCCAGGTCTGGAGGGCCTTCAGGATCGCGGGCTCCCAGTTGCCGGCGCCGAGCTGGGCGTCGAGCGTCTGGTAGAGCGTGCTGGCCTGGCCCTGGGCCGAGGTGCCGTCGGGGACGAAGCTGGCGGTCAACTGCTGGGGTGCGGCCCAGGGGACCCCCCAGGTGGCCGGGACCCTCCGGTCTTCGAGCGCCTCGATGCGAGGTCGGTGTCTTCGTCTTCGGGTTCGCATGCGACGATTGGCTCCTGAATCGTGGAGAGTGGCATGGGGAAGGATCGCCCCCGGGATGAGGCGGCGTCCTCGGACATGCGGGGTCGCGAAGACTTCATCGAGCCCCTGTTACCTGTAAGCATATAAGCCGAGCAATTTCCGTTGGCGCGTCACGCCCCGAATTTTCCGGCCCGATGTCGAAGCAAGCGAACATCACGTCCTCCGGATACATCGCCCGGACCGAGAAAACGGTGTCAGGAACCGTTTCCGTCGGGGCGGAAACGGTTCCTGACACCGTTTTCCGGGTCTTCCGCGTCATCGCCGATCACGGTCGCGGCCTGGCCTCGGCGTTGTCCAGCGCCCTGGGCGGCGTCCAGGAGCTTGCGGAACTCGGGCTGTTCGCGGATCGCGTTTAGCTCCTCGTCGTTGGCAAGCTCGTCGAAACCGTACCCCTTGCGCAGGGCCGTCGAGAGCAGCCGATACGCTTCCACGCGGTCTTCGGGCACCTGCCTGGACGTGACCGCGTAAATCCCCGCCACCTGGTACAAGATGCGAGGGCTCGTGTCCCGCCAGAGCGATTCCCTCGCGTCCAGGTGGGCGGCGTCGCGGCGCCCGAGGATTGCCCGCATGACCCCGCGGGCGCTGCGGGACGGGACGTAGTCGGGATAGAGCGAGACGGCGCGGTCGAGCACGACCTCCGCCTGCTCGATCTTCCCCAGCCTCTCGGCGAGGATGAACGCCTTATGCTGGAGCGCCTGGAGCGATCGCGGGTTGGTCGCGAGCGCCCGATCCAGGTCGGCCAGCGTGCCGGCGGAATCCTCGACCGGTCGGCTCGCGGCGCGGACCACCCAGCCGATGTCGTCTCGGGGCTCGCGGCTCAGGCCCTCCTCGCGATCGAGCTTCGCCCCTGCGGCATCCCCGGCCTTGGCGCGGGCCTCGGCGCGGAGGAAGTAGATCCTCGTGTCGGTCGCCCCCATCGCGATCGCCTGCGAGTAGTGGCGGACGGCGTCGGCCGGCTTGCCGCTCAGGTTCTCGGCGAAGGCCCGCTCGATGAGCGGGTCGGGCCACTTCGTGTCGAGCGTGGCGGCCCGTTCCAGGTCGCGAATCGCCGGGTCATAATCGGCCCTTCGCAGGTGGACCACGCCGCGATTGAACCAGCCGAACGGGGAGTCGGGCCGCAGGGCGATGCACGTGCCGAAGCAGGCGGCGGCCTCCGGGTCCTGCGTGAGCCGTTCATGGCAGAGCCCGAGCGTGAACCACGCCCAGAAGTCGCGAGGGTCGAGCCGGGTGGCCTCCAACGCGAGCGGGAGCGCCTTGATATACTCGCCTCGCGTGGCCAGCGCATCGGCCGCCATCTCGTAGGCCAAAGCGGTACGGAGGGGGACTCGCTCGGCCTCCGCGAGGAGCCGGCCCGCCTCGTCCGCGCGCCCCAGCAGCCGGACCACGTCGGCCTTCTGCTCGACGAGAGCTCGCGGCTTGCGATCGCCCTGGAAGCAGCCGTCGGCCAGCTCGCAGAGCTTCTGCGCCTCCTCCAGCTTCGCCTTGCGGGCCGGGTCGTCGGGCTTGAGATGCTCGGCGTCGAGCCGGGCTGCCCTGGCGAGGAACAGGAGCAGGGCGCCGGCTTCTTCCATCAGCTCGCGGCGGTCGTCGGGATCGAGGTCCGCGACCGGCGGGCGCGTGGGCCAGGCCGGATCGCCGGGGATCGCGTAGCGGGCAAGCGCCTCCATCGCGATCCCCACGGCTTTCGCGCGGCGGTCGCGGTCGAACACCCGCGTGTTGAGCAGGTAGCGGGCGGTCGCGGCCTCCTCGCGGAACTTGACGAGCGAATCGGCCGCTTGCAGCCGTGCCAGGCTCTTGCCCCTGGCGATGAACCCCGCGAGCATGCCCAGGGCGAGGAATCCGACGAGGATGGCCACGCTGGTCGACGAGGTCAGGCGGGGATGTCGCCTGGCCCACTTGCCGGCCCGCTCGCGGAGCGAGGGCTCGGCGGCGTGCTTCAGCGGGAGGTCGGCCATGTGCCGCTCCAGGTCCTCGCGAAGCTCGGCCGCCGTCTGGTAGCGATCCGCGGGCGCCAGCTCCAGGCAGTGCATGACGATCGATTCCACCGCGGGCGAGACCTGCGGATTGCGCTCGCGGAGCGCCTTGGGCCGATCGGAGCGCTCGGCGATCATCCGCGTCGAGGACGCTCATCGAACAGCCCGAGTAGGTCGGGAACGGATGCCGGCCCGACAGGAGTTCGTACAGGATGATCCCGATCGCGTAGATGTCGCTCCGCGCGTCCACCTCCGTCGGCCGCCCGCAGAAGGCTTGCAGGTGCTCGGGGGCCATGTACGGCAGGGTCCCGCCGAACGAGGCGACCGAAGCCGGCTGCTTCGTGTCTTCGGAGAGGTTGAAGTCCAGCAGCATCGGCTGGCCCGAGTCGGTCAGCAGGATGTTCGCCGGCTTCAGGTCGCGGTGCAGGATGCCCCGGCCGTGGGCATGCGCCAGGCCGTCGGCCAGCCTGGCGCCGATCCAGAGGATCGCCTCCACGTACGAGAGCTTGCCCAGCATGGTCAAGGTATCGGACGACAGCCACGGGGCCAGGGGCGCGTCCTCCTCCGCCGTCATCGCCTCGGCCGAGGGCGGATCGGCGACGGTCGGGCCGGGCGACGAGCGGGCCTTCGACGGCTCGCGCGACGACGGCTCGCCGCGGTGCGACTCGATCGTCTTGAGCAGGCCCTGGCCCGAGGTGGGCATGGACGGCTGGTCCTCGATCTCCTCGAAGATGTCCTTCAGGGTCGTCGAGCCGAAGTAGGGCATGCAGACCGCGTGCAGGTGGTCGATCCGGTGGGCCGAGAAGATCGGCACGATGTTGGTGTGCTGGAGCTGCGCCAGGGTCTGCGACTCGGTCATCTTCTCGGCCGAGACCTTCAGCGCCACGGGGCGGTCGGCAAGGTCCCCCTGGCTGGCCAGGAACACGCGACCGAACGCGCCCCGGCCCAGCTCGCTCAGCAGGCGGAATCCGAGGAACGTGTCGCCCGGGTTGGGCAGATTGACCACCGCCTCGGCCAGCTTGGACGCCCCCTTCGGGTCCGACTTGTGGAGGTCGGCGAACACGCTCACCGTCTCGGCGCCGCCGGCCGCCCGGCGCGAGTTGGCCCAGTTGTCGATCGCCTCCTCCGAGCCTCCGAAGTCTCCGATGCGGAAATCCAGGTACGACTTCGCGGCGTCCGCCAGGTCGGGCTTGCGGCGGCTGATCGTGGCCCCGAACCGTTCGAGGCCGGCGATCGACGACCCGCCCTCCCAATCCTCGGGCTCGGGCCAGCCGCCGGTCTTGATCCCGAAGCGTCGCCCGTAATCGCCCGCCGAGGGCCGCTCGCCCGCCTCCATCCGCAGGCGATATTCGGTGAGCGCAAGCTCGTCCAGCCCCCTGTCCTTCAGCTCGGGGAACTCGCGGAGATAATCCTCCAGCGAGCGCGCCCGGCCCAGGGCCCGGCGGTTCTCCATGTCCACCCTGGCCAGCTCGATCAGGATGGCCGCTCGCCGGGGATGGCCCACCTCGGGCAGATAACCGGCCAGGTCGGCATCCCCCTCGACCAGCCAGGCCTCCTCGAAGCGGTTGACGATCTCGTCCAGCCCGCGAGTGGTCGTCTTCACGCCTGTCTTGCCCATGGGATTGCCGCCTCTGCACGTACCGCCGGGGAGATCACGGGCCGGGGCCCTCGCGCGGCGGACCCAGCCTCCAACTAGGGGGAAACTTAGGCCCGGCCGCGGACCCCCCGGCTTCGGGAACAGGGTTTTGCAATCGCGTGAGGCGAGGAAGCGTCAAGGACGTTGCAAGATCGCATCGAGCTCACGCCTCATCAGGGCGTCGACCAGGCGGCTGAAATCCTCCGGCGTTGCCTTCTTCTCATCGAACTTCAATTCCTTGACGATCGCCTCCATCTTGGGGCGGTTGGACGGGTCGTTGCTGCTGAAGATCACCTTCCCGTCGCGATCGAGGATCATCATCGTCGGGTAGCCCCCCACCCCGTACAGGTTGGCCGTCTCGCCGTTGAAACCGTCGTCGATCCGGCGGTCGAGGGCGAAGGGGATCTGCGACCCCTTGAGCTTGAGCAACTGGCGGATCTGCTCGGGGTCGCCGTTGGCGGTGTGGATCGAGATGAACTCCACGCCCTTCGGCTCATAATCCTTCCTCCAGGCTTCCAGGTTCGGCAAGGCGTTGACGCACGGGCTGCACCACATCCCCCAGAAGTCGAGCAAGACGATCTTGCCCCGCATGCCCTTCAACGCGCGAGGCTTGCCATCGCTCCACTCGCCGACGATCCATTCCGGGGCCAAGTCACCGGGGAGCAACTTCTTGCCGATGCGGGCCTTCCGCTCGTCGGCGGTCTCCTGCAAGTCGCCGGCTTTGGTGGCCGGTGCCAGGCGGATCGTCACGTCCTGCGAGCCGTCGGCCACATAGCGGCCGTGGGCGCCGGAATCTCCGTAGGTGATCGACAGCCCAACCACGTCGCGATTGACGCCGCGCACCGCAAATCGGCCGGCTTCGTCGGTGCGGGTGAAGCGATTTCGCGCCGAGTAGCCGCCGCCGGGCGAGACCCACGCCCCGGCCACGGGTTGGCCCTTGGCGTCCAGGACAGTGCCCTTGATTGTGCCTTCGGGACGCAGGCGGATGGGGTCTAGCACCTGCGGCTTGTCGCCTTGGCCGGGTTGGAATGGGACGAACGGCGTGTCGAGCCCGGCAAATCCATCCCTGGACACGATCATCGAGACCTCAAGGGCCAGCCCCGACGTATCCTTCCGCTCGATCGATCGCAGGAGGAATTTACCGTCAACGTCGGTGGTCGCCCAGTGGTCGGGGTTGGCGGTCATCGAACTGCCGCCGGTGGCCGACCCAATCGCCAGCTTCACGCTTGCGCCCTCGACGGGTTTGCCATCCGGACCGAGCACGGTGCCCGTCACGCTCCCGAGCGAGGCGGGGTCGATGGCGGGGAAATCCACGCGGATCGACAACACGCCGTCGTTGACGACCGGCCTGATCCGCCCGCCCCCACCGCCGAGCGTCGCCGAACGACCGTCGCGATCTTCCAGGAGGAACTCGCCGACGGGATTCTCGGCGACGGACTTGACGGCCTCGGGGCGGAAGCCCGCGTCCCACCTCAAGCGGATCGGCGCCACCTGGCGGCCGATCGTCTTCTTCTTCGGCGCCGAGGCGGCGCCGATCTGGTCGAGCTTTCCCCCTTCGGTCGGGAGCGTGAAGCCCACGCGGCCCGAGTCGTCGGCGTTTACAATGAACGAGGTCCGGTCCTCCTGGCGGAACGCCTGCATGCCGCCGTCGGCCGCGGGCTTGCCGTCGGCGAAGAGGTCGAAGGGCCAGACCGTGCCCCGCCTCACGGTGTAATCCATGCGGAAGCTCGGGGACTCTCGCGAGAGGATGAAATCCTTGACCCGCTTCAGGTTGCCCGGCGCCGAGTATCCCACGGGGGGCCGTAGCAGCCACGCCTGCGACGAGCCGGGTGGCAAATCGAGCGAGAAATGTCCGTCCGCGCCGAACGAGCCGAGGGGAGTTCCGGGCCGGAGTCGCCGATCCTCACGTCCAGGACCGCCCCCGCGACCGGCTCGCCCGTGCCCTCCACCTTCACCGATCCGACCATCTGATAGGACGGCGAGGGCTTCGCCGGGGCGTGCGCCTCGGCCGGCATCGGGGCGAGTTTCGCGGGCCCGGGTTTCTGGGCAAGGGCGAACGCCGCCGCCGTGCCGACGGCAGCCACGCCCAACGCCGCCGCGACCTGGAATTTGAACAACGTCATCGCTCGCAAGACCTCCTCGGCAAGGGTAACCGCCTCGGGCGAGGCGGGACGGATCGTGGACTCGATCAATCGGCGGGGGACCTCGGCATCGGCCGACGAAATCGCCGTGGCGACGGCCGCGACTGGCGCCAGGCCGCGACGCGTCAGCCGCGATCGCAGCAGATCGCGGGCCCGCGACAACCGCCCGCGGATCGTCCCCACCGGCCAGCTCAAGCTCGCGGCGGCTTCCTCGTGGGTGAGCCCGTCGAGGTAGCACAACGCCACCGGGGCCCGATATTTCTCGGGCAAGCGGCCCACTTCCTCGCGGATCGTATCGGCTTGCTCGAAATCAACCGGAGCTGAAGTGGACCTTTCCTCGATCGCGGCGGCCAATTCCCGCTTCCGACGCCGAAGCGCCCGAGTCCGAGCCTTCTTCGACACGCGACGTGCCACGCCCGCAAGCCACGGGGCCAGCCGATCGGGCGAGCGGATCGCCGCGGCCCGCCTGGCCAGCACCAGGAAGGTTGCCTGGAACGCATCCTCGGCCTCGGGGGCGTCGCCCAGGATCGCGCGACAGACCCGCCAGACGGCGTTCCCATGCCGCGCGACCAGCGCCGCGAACGCCGCCTCGTCCCGCGTGGCCTCGTATCGCGAGATCAACATGGGGTCGGTAGCCCCGCCGATCGCCCCTTCATCGAACAAGGTGCGAAGGTCGCCGTTCAACGTGCCCGATGGCTTCGCCGTCATCGCTCCAGGCCCTCCAACTAACCCCTCTGCCCCTACTCCGCCGTTCCGATACGCATTTTTCGGGAAATTTCCGAGTATCCTACCATTTCGCGGCCCTTCGCCGGTTCCGCGACGTCTCGCCGATCTGGTATCCTCGCGTCCGTGGTTTCTCGCCGGATAGGACCCGAAGGACGCCTCCCGTGCATGCGCTTCCCGCCCGAATCGCCCTCGTCCTGAGCCTCGCCCTCGCCTCGACGGCCCTTGCCGACGACCCGATCAAGGCGATGCAGGATGCCTACGTGGCCAACAAGGCCGAGAAGACGGCGAGGGCCTATCACTGGGGCTCGCAAGGCCCGGACGACGTGTTCTCGAACCACACCAGCCACTCCAACCGGCTGATCCCGGTCTACGCGTTCGGCAAGAAGGTCGACCTGGGTGCCGTCTCGGGATCGAACAGCATTTATCGCAACGAGGCCGCGATCGCCAGGCTCTACGGCACCTTGCCGCCCAACACGGTCAACCCCGACGCCCAGTATTTCGACCAGAGCGACCTCTACAAGGTCCAGAAGGACGCCGCCGCGAAGGGCGCGAAATACATCTTCACCGTCTGGTTCGACGGCATGGACTGGCAGACCACCCAGGCCGCCGCGATCGTCAAGACGGGCAAGGTTTACACCGAAGGCAAGGGCGCGGGCCTCATCTTCCAGGACTTCGACGCCGACGGCACCGCGCAGTTCGGCTTCTGCGTGACCAGCCCCACGCACGACAAGAATGACGTGGACGTCGACCTGCAGACCGTCAAGATCCCCGCCGGCAGCACTGCTCGGCGGATACGACGCGATGATCGCCGGGCCGAACCCCTGGACCCTCGGGCCGCTCAAGGCCCCCGGCTATCTCAAGGGGCAGAACGCCAACGCCGCCGATCGCAAGGGCGTGGAGGCCGTGAATCGCATCCTCCACGCCTACACCGACAGCTCCTCAAGCGCGGCCGAGTACGCCACCGGGGTCAAGAGCTACAACAACGGCGTGAACGTCGCCGAGGACGGGAAATTCACGCCCACGCTCTACATGCAATTGCAGTCGCAAGGCTGGAAGGTGGGCACGGTCGACCAGCGTCCCGTTCGACCACGCCTCGCCCGCCGCCATGTACGCGCACAACGTCTTCCGCGACGACTACCAGGACCTCGCCCGCGACATGCTCGGCCTCAAGTCGATCGCCCAGGAAAACCGGAAGGAGCCGATCCACCCCGGCCTGGACGTGGTCATCGGCGCCGGCTTCGCGCACCGAGTCCCGCGACGCCGACTTCAGCAAGTCGCAAGGCAAGAATGCCGCGATCGAATCAGAACACCTACATCACCGATGCCGACCTCAAGGCCATCGACGTCAAGAACGGCGGCAAGTACGTCGTCTCCGTCCGAGGAAGCCCGACGTGAAGGGCGGCCCCGCGCTCCAGTCGCCGCCGCCGAGGAGGCCGCGAAGGCCGACCATCGCCTCTTCGGGTTCTACGGCGCGACCCGGCGGCCACCTCCCCTACCGCACGGCCGACGGCGACTACAAGCCCGCCGTGGGGATTCGCGGCTCTCGCGAGCTCTACACGCCGGAGACCCTCGACCGAGAACCCCTCGCTCGCCGACATGACCCGCGCCGCGCTCGACCGTCCTCGGCTCGAAGAAGGACCAGCCGTTCGCCCTCTTCGTCGAGGCCGGCGACGTCGATTTCGGCCTCCACGACAACAACCTCGACAACGCCATCGGCGCCGTCTACAGCGGCGAGGACGCCATCCAGGTCATCATCGACTGGGTCGAGAAGAACAGCAACTGGGACGAATCGGCCCTGATCGTCACCGCCGACCACGGCCATTACCTCGTGATCGACGACCCGAAGGCCCTGGCCGCGGCGAAGCGATAGGTCGGCGATTGCAACTTGTTCCCACGCCGGGCGTGGGAATGCCGTGTTGCACGCCCCGCATAGCCGCGGCGCGGAATCGAAGAGGTGCTCGCAGAGCACCCTACGAAGAGGCCGATCCGCCTTCGTAGGGTGCTCTGCGAGCACCTCTTCCGCTTCCTTCGTCGCCGAAAAACGCCGACGCGGGAGCGTCGAAGGCGGCATTCCCACGCGGAGCGTGGGAACGAGGAAAACGCGCGTCACCGGCTCAATTCCCGGCAATTGTCGCAGTGCCCGCACTCGCCGGCTTCCAGCTCATGGCTGTCGAAATAGTCGAGCAATGCGGCCCATCGGCAGCGGTTCGTCTCGGCGAACTCGCTCATCCGCTTCTGCTTCAGCTTGTCGCGCTCGTCCCGCTCCCGATAATCCCCCGCGGCCCGTTCCAGCTCGCTCGGCGAGAGGTCGGGCTGGATTAGCCGGATGCCGCCGGCGGCGGTTTCCTCGACGATCCCCCGGCCCGCGAGCAGCGCCAGCACCACCTTGAGCCGTGCCTTGCCCAGCGGCGAGATCGCGGCCACGTCGGCGAACTTCGGCGGCTCGGGCCGGTCGGCCAGTCGCTTCAGGGCGTGATGGGCGTTGACCAGGTCCTCGCCCGACGGATACCGGCCCCCCTGGAAGAACTTCTGGAGCTTCGCGTCGGCCGGGTCGTAGAGCAGGATCGCCCGCGACCGGTTCCCGTCTCGCCCCGCGCGGCCGATCTCCTGGTAATACGCCTCGACCGTGCCGGGCAGGTTGTAATGGACCACGAATCGGATGTCGGGCTTGTCGATCCCCAGGCCGAACGCGTTGGTCGCGACCATCGCCTTGATCTCGCCTCCCATGAAGCGATCCTGATTCGCGTGCCGCTCCGAGGCCTTCATGCGACCGTGATAGCCGGCGACCTCGATCCCCTGCCCGCCGAGGAATTCGACCAGCTCGCCCACCGCCTTCACGGTCGCCGCATAAACAATCCCCGTGCCTTCGATCTCCTTCAGGGTCGCCACGAGCCGACTGCGGCGGTCGGCCTCGTCCTCGACGCGATGGGCCTCGATGTCGATGTTGTCGCGATAAAATCCGGTGTGGACGACCTCGGGATCGACCATGCGAAGCTGCCTGCGAATGTCGTCGACCACGTCATCGGTCGCGGTCGCGGTGAAGGCCAGGACCGGGGGCCGGCCGAGGTCGGCCGCGTGATTTCCCACGGCCAGGTATTCCGGCCGGAAGTCGTGCCCCCACTGGCTCAGGCAATGGGCCTCGTCCACGACGAGCAGGTCGATCGTCTGGGTCTTCAGCAGGGCGCGAAACTCGGGGTCGGCCAGGCGTTCGGGCGTGGTGTAGACGAACTCCATCTCGCCCCCGCGGATCGCCTCCTCGGCCTCGCGCAGCTCGGCGGCCGAGAGCGTGCTGTTGATCGCGGCCACCCCCACGCCCCGCGATCGCAGGGCGTCGGCCTGGTCCTTCATGAGCGCGATCAAGGGGCTGACCACCACGGTCATGCCGGGCAGGGCCAGCGCGGGGAGCTGGAAGCACAGGCTCTTGCCCGACCCCGTGGGCATGACCACGATCGTGTCGCGCCCCTCGATGGCCGAGCGCACCGCCTCGTCCTGCCCCTTGCGGAAATGGCGGAAGCCGAAGTGATTGCGGAGGATATCGCGCACATGAGTGCCGACCAAGGCCGTCGCCTGGCTCATCGTGATTGCTCTCGGAATGAAGGCCGGGGAAACCGACCTCCAGGAGGTCGCAAATCGCGGACCGGCCGCGCCGATTCGGCCGGGTTGGGCCATCGGGTCCCGAGGGTCTCGCGGCGAAAGTGTCGCCCCCGCATGGATGGCATCCCTGCGAAACCCGACTGCTCCCGGTGACGGGAGAGGGGTGGTCCGGGGGATGGCCTTTCGCATGAGATTTCGCATGATTTCCTCGCCGGGGCGTCGCGATGATAAGCCTTTGTTCTAGCCTTACAATCACACCATCGATGCGGGGGGTCGGGTTCATCACCCATTCCGGGGAAGGCGGAAAAATCGCCGGTCGCGGGGCCGCGATCGGGTTCCCCGCGAGGGGGCGGATTTAGGTCGAAGCGGGGCCAAGCCATTCGTTTTTCCATTGATTTTCATGATTTACAACCCGTTGACGGAAAATGATTTGTGTCTTTGATCCATGAATGCAATCTTGTGGATCAACTAATACGCTACAGAGTGCGACACTCGCGGGATGCCGGGGATTCGTGGGCGAAGTCGGGTTTTTCGGGTGTTCTGTCCAGGGGCGCAGTCGGGGTGAGACGGTTTTTCGCCCGTTTTTGACCTGTTTTCGGGCCTAAGTGTTGCGCGCAAATCCCCCAAATCGTGATCGGGCCGGGAGATGCGGCTCTTCGGAAACCTGGACGAAATCTGGACGTCCGGGCATGGATCGCGGGGGTTTTTCGGCCATTTGTCGCGCCCATGAGCGCCTTAAGTCTTCAGGGGGTAAGAGCATATAATGTTACCGAGCAAATTCAGGTGATTCTTGTGGGGCAGACGTCCCGCCTGCCGAATTGGGTGCGCCAACGGATTCTGGCGGGACGGGTCATTCCTGCGTAGGGCCGGTTATTTACCGGCCGTCCATGCGAATCGAACACGGCCAGTAAGAACCGGCCCCACGAAATGCCAGAATCCGTTGCCGCACCCCGGCGAATTCCTGGCAGGCCGGACACCTGCCCACAAAAACCATCCCAACTCGGCGGTGAAGTTAGGGCGATTTTTGATCGAGGGTGCCGACCTGTAGGCTGGGTCCAGACCCAGCCACGTCGGCGGTCACGCCCGATCGGCTTGACTCGGCCCGCAGGCGCGGGCATGTTTGGGCGGCGTTTCGGGCCCCGCTCATGCTAGTATCGATCCAACGATGGGAGTGCTCCATGGAAAAATTCGGCGTCCCCTGCCCCCAATGCGGGAGCGTCCGCGTGGTCGTCCGCGACCGGGTGGAACCGCCGCGGGACCACGGGACGGAGCGATCCGACGTGCCCTCGCGTGCGCCCCAGGTCCACCGGTGCTCGTGCGAGAACTGCCGCCACACGTTCCGGCACGACTTCGCGTTCACCTGCTGACCGCGAAAAAATGGTCAAGTTTGCATCCGGGAGTCATGCTTACGCCGTGGTAAGAGGATGTCGGGCGATGGCGGCGGAGATACGCTCACGAAGATGTGAGCCTCATGAGACGTGCAGGAAGGATTTATCACGTCTCCAAAATGCAAATCCGGCGATCATGATCTCGCCGTCGCATTTCGCGCACGATTTCCGGCAAGCTCGCCCCGGAAGTGGGTCTTGCCCTTTCTTTCAAGCCATTCGCGAGTGTGGCGCCTCCCAACGCGCCTTCCGGCACGGGCAGGAAAACGGTGTCGGGAACGAATGGCACGAAGCCAAGAGCCTCGAACTTCATCCTCGGCCAGGCGGGCATTCTTGTGGGGCGGGCGTCCCGCCTGCCGTATTTTGGAATGGGGAGGCAGGCGGGACGCCCGCCCCACAAAATTGGGGATTGAAGAGGCAGGCGGGACGCCCGCCCCACAAAATTGGGGATTGAAGAGGCAGGCGGGACGCCCGCCCCACAAAAATCACTTCCGGCTTGCGGGTTAATGTTATACGCTCGATTCATGAGTCGGTGATCGTGCAGGGACGTGCGCCGGAGGTCTCCGGGTGGCATGCTTACGTAACCGTAAGCATGGCGTCGGGCTCGCGTCCCGGACATGATTACGAGTACGTAAGCATGCCACCCGAGCACCGACCGGGAATCATGAGCCAACGCTCCAGCGGGTTTTGACTCGTCTAGCTGATCCGGTCCACCGTTGCTTCGATCGTCCCCGCGCGAATCCTTCCAGCCGGTTGTTGACGAAAACGAACGCTGATTTCTTCGTGGCCAGGGCCCGGTTGGCGATCGCGACCATCCCGTCGCGTGCCGCCGGATTCGGTTCCTGGATGGCCCGGTACGGTTCGAAGGTCGTCACCGCGTCCTCGTAATTGCGCCCCTTGCGGAGCAGGGCGCGGACGACGCTGAAATCCGCCGTGAAGGCCCCCGGCATGGCCGCCTGGTCGCCGATCTCGGGCATTCGGGTCCAGGCGTTGAAGACGTGGGCCACGTTGCGGCGTGCCAGCGTGTCGAAGTAGCGGTCGCCGAGATACTCCGGGTTGCGCACCTCCGCCGCGTAGCGGAAGCCGTCGGGCAGCTCGGCCAGGAAGTCCGCCAGGCGTTCGCAGAAGGCGTCGGGAGTCGCGAAGGTCCGCTTGGGGAGCGTGCCGAACTCGAAGATCAGGGGGCCGACCGCGTCGCCGTAGCGGGCCAGGGGCTTCGCAAAGGCGGCGCGGAACAGCCCGGCGTCGAGGAAGGAGGGATTGTCCGTCCCGGCCCGCTTTCCGTAGCGGGCGTGGCGGGGCCAGTGCTCGACGGTGATCTCCTCCGGCACCTTGAACGCGAATTTCAGCGGGGCGGGGGACTCGCCGAAGAGCCTGGCCCAATAGGCCTCCGTGGGGAATTGGTAGAACGCGAAGTCGCCGCAGACGGCCGGGAAGGTCCGGGCGTATTCGGCCAGGCACGTCTCCTCGAACTTCTTCCGCGAGAACTTGCCGCGCGTGGCGTAGCGATCGGGCGAGTAGATCGACCCGAGCCAACCCTCGTATTTCCAGCTCGACGTGCCGAAGTAGACGCCCCGCTCGGCCAGGGCCCGGAGCTTCGGGCCGAGGCGTGCAGCCTGGGCGGGCAGCGGCGAGTCGTCGGGCTCGTCGAAGAGCGGGAGCAACGGCATCGGCGAATCCCCGAGGCGGGCGGCTTGGCGACGCTCCAGCATCGCCGATCCGCGGCATTTGTCAACGCTCGCCGCGCATGCGAGCACTGGCGGGCGGAATGTCGCGGCCCCCGCGTCATGCTATCGATTGCTTGACTCCCCCATGTTAGGATGCCGCATGGCCTCGCAAATCGATCGACCTCGGGAAGGAAGGACCAATCCCATGAGACGAATCTCGTTCGTGGCGGTCGCGGCCTGGCTCGCCCTGCTCGCCGGCCGTCCCGCCTTCGCGGATCAGGCCTGGGAACCGGCCGTGCGCCGGGGCGTCGAGTTCTTGAGGACGCAGGTCCCGAAGATGAACTCGGGCGAGGCCGCGCTTGCCGCCCTTGCCTTGTACAAGGCCCATGTACCGGTCAACGACCCGGCGCTTGTGGCTTGCGTCGGGAAGTTTGGCGCGAACTTCAATGGGACCTCCTACACGCCCGAGACCAGGGGCGGCTCGGAGATCTACGAGGCGTCGGTGGCGATCATGGCCATGGCGAACATCGACCGCAAAGGCTACAAGCCGTACATCTAGGCGGCCGGCGAGTACATCCTGAGCAAGCAATTGCCCAACGGCGCATGGGATTATTCCAACCGTAGTGCGGGCGATGTTTCGATCACCCAGTACGCCCTGCTCGGCCTGTGGGAGGCGGAGAACGCGGGCGTGCCGGTTTCGGCCAAAGTTTGGGACCATGCCGCCCGGTGGTACCTGTCGGTGCAGTCGTCGCAGGGGAGCTGGAATTACCACCGCGACGAGGCCGCATGGCCGGAGACCGTGGCCATGACCGGCGCCGGCGTGGGGAGCCTCATGCTGTGCCAGCATCAGCTCGCCCGCCATCGCAAGGGGCAGGAGCAGATCAACCCGTTGATGACCCCGATAATCGTCGACGGCGTGCCGGCCGAGCTTCGCTACAAGGTGGAGACCGCGACCGACTCGGTCAACCGGGGAATTCGCGCCGGGATCAGGTGGATGGGCGAGAATTTCCAGACGTCCAACGCCGAGATCGTCGGGCAATCCATGTTCTATTGCCTGTACGGGGTCGAGCGCGTGATCGCCCTCGCCGAGAAAATGCCCGTCCCGGCCAACTGGTACGAACGGGGCATCGCATACGTTCTTGCGAATCAGAAGGCCAGCGGCGCGTGGGATGCCGTCCAGCACAAGGAGATCCCCAACACCTGCTGGGCGATCCTGTTCGCCGTGAAGGCGACCAGGGATCGGTTGAATCCCGTGGAGATCCGCCGGCTCGGCGGCGCCGTTTTCAAGGGCAGTCGCTACTTGCCGGAGCACCTGGACGATGTCGACGTCGTGAATGGGGAACTGGTCGTCAGGCCGATGGGCGGCGCCGTTGAGGGCATGCTCGCCGCCCTGGAAGACCCCAAAGGCGAGCATGCCGAATCCGCGCTTGCCGGCCTGGTGGCGAGATATGAGTCCGAAGGTCCGAAGGCGCTCAGGCCGCACAAGGAACGATTCCGCAAGCTCCTCAACGACCGCGATCAGGGCCTGCGGAAAGTGGCGCTCTGGGCCCTCGGCCGCACCGGCGATGTGGACGTGGCGCCTCTGCTGATCAAGGCGCTGCTGGACCCCGACGACGATGTCATGAACGAGGCGAGGGTGAGCTTGCAGGTGCTCTCGCGCAAGCTCGAAGGGTTCGGCCCCGAGCCCAGGTCGTCGCTTGAGGAGCGTCGGGCTTCCGCACGGAAGTGGCAGCAATGGTTCGAGTCGGTCAGGCCGCCCGACCTCGACTCGCCCGATCCCATGCCGATCAACAACACCAGGCCCCTCGCGAGATAAGTCCCCATCCTTCGTGGAGGATCTCCCATGTCGACCGCCCCCGTCGCTGCAACCCCGAAGGTCTACGGCGAATCGGCCTATGACCGCGTGACCTCGCTGCTCATGTCCATGGTCATCGGCGCCGGGCTGATTACCGGCTTCCTCTACCTGATGTTCGTCACGAATCGGGTTCATGCGGGCAACCTCGCGGTGCCCATCCAGCTCGTCGAGGTCGGCGACGGCGACGGCCGCACCCCCGGCGGCCCGAACGGGACCGCGGGCACTGGCGAAAAGGCCGACAACACGGCGCCCGAGGGCGCACAGCCGTCGAACAATTCCCCCGAGGACGCCGGGGCCTATGAGATCCCGCTCCAGTCGGCGACCAATTCCGTGCCGATCAATGGGTTGCTCGACTCGATCGACCCCGACGACGTGGCGGAGATCGGCACCACCACCGGAGGCGGCACGATCAGCTCGGGGCCGCGGAGGTCGCGGGTGGGGACCGGCGGGATCGGGACGGGAACCGGCGGGAAGGGGGGCGACGGCGTGCCGATCCAGGACCGCTGGGTGATCGTCTACCCCGAGGGCCAGCCGTCCGAGGAATACTCCAAGCAGCTCGACGCCTTCGGGATCGAGCTGGCCACGTTCGCGACCAACAAGTCGGTCGTGATCGCGTCGAAGTTCTCCTCGGGCGAGCCGCTGAAGCGGAGCATGATGACGACCACCTTCAACAACCAGAGGCCGCCGAAGCTCTACTTCATCATCGCCGTCGGCGGCAGCCGCCGCGAGGCCGACGTGGAGCTGCTGAAGCGGGCGAAGATCGACGCCACCGGCAAGGCCATCCTGCACGTCTATCCCAGGGAGATCCAGGACCGGCTCGCACGGCTCGAAGTCGACAAGAACGGCTGGGCGCCCGACGCGGATCCAGAAGACGTATTTCAGCGTGTTCCGGTCGGGCAACACCTGGGATTTCCGGGTCGAATCGCAAGAGCCGAGGAACGCGCCGGCGCCGAAGTAGATGGGGGCGGATCCGGCGAGCTCGCGGGCTTACTCGTCGTCGCCCGGCGCGGGCGGCGGGGGCTCGCCGTTGGACTCGATCCGCAGCTCGCCGATCTTCTTGTGGAGGGTGTTGCGATTGATCCCCAGGCGGGCCGCCGCCTTGATCTGCACGCGGTCGCAGGAGGCGAGCACCTGCTGGATCAGCTCGCGCTCGACCTGGCCGACGATCCTCGCGTGCAGGTTGTCGGCATGCGGGCCGGCCGCCATGATCCCCTGGCGGACGACCTCGGCGCACAGGGTGGGCAGGTCGCCGCCTCGGGCGCGGATCGGGCGCGGCGGGGCCTCGCCGCGAAGCTGCGGCGAGAGGTGCTCGGGCAAGAGCTCGGGGCCGTCCCCCAGGACGACGGCCCGCTCGATGTTGGTTTGCAGCTCGCGCACGTTCCCCGGCCAGTCGTGATCGCAGAGGAGGCGGAGGGCCTCGCGATGCACCGAGCGGATCTCGCGGCGGTTCTGGTCGCCGTACTTCTTCAGGAAGAAGGTCACGAGGAGCGGGATGTCGTCGCGGCGATCTCGCAACGGCGGGAGATAGATGGGCACCACGTTCAGGCGATAGTATAAATCCTCGCGGAAACGGCCGCCTTCGATCTCGTCGAGCAGGTCGCGGTTGGTCGCCGCGATGAAGCGGGTGTCGACCTTGAAGGTCCGCGTGTCCCCCACGCGCTCGAATTCGCCTTCCTGCAAGACCCGGAGCAATTTGACCTGGAACTTGGGCGACGTGCTGTTGATCTCGTCGAGGAAGATGCTGCCGGTATGCGCGGCCTCGAACCGGCCGGTGCGGTTCTCGACGGCGCCGGTGAATGAGCCCTTCATGTGGCCGAAGAGCTCGGATTCGAGCAGGCTTTCGGTCAGGGCGCCGCAGTTCACGCGGATGTAGGGGCCGGTGTTGCGTTGCGAGAGGTCGTGGATGGCGCGGGCGATCAGCTCCTTGCCCGTGCCGGTCTCGCCGATGATGAGGACGCAGGCGCGGCCGGGCGCGACTTTTCGCGTGATGCGCGCGACTTCTCGCATGGCGGCACCGGCCCCGATCACGCCGGGCAAGGGCATGTCGGGGGGGACGATGCGGTCATAGGGAGTGGGCATCGCGTCGCGTCCTTCGCGGGAGCCGATCGGGGATCCGTCGCGGGTTCAACGTCCCTCGCCGGGATCGGGCTTGGCCTCGGCCGGCTTGGCCTCCGCCTCGGGTTTCGGCTCGGGTGCCGGCCTGGGTTCGACCTCGGGCCTGGGCTCGGCGGCCGTGGGAGGGGCAGGGGGGGCGGCGGCCCCGGCGGTCCCGGCGGGAGGCAAGGCCAGGAGCCTCTGGCCGACCTGCGCCGGGGGCGGGCGCAACGCCCCGACGATCGACGCGAGGACCCCTCGGAGCGTCGGATCGGCTTCGGTGCCGAGGCCTTCGGCCAGCTTCGTCTCCTGCTCGTTGGTGAGCAGAGGGCCGAACTTCTGGATGCTGCGGGCCAGGGCCTTGCCGGCGTCGTATCGCAGGGCCGGGGTGCGGGACGAGTCGAGGAAGGCTTCGGCCAGGACCCTCTGCGCGTCCACTCCCGGCACGTCGCCCAGCGCGGTCGAGGCCCCGCTGGCCGAGACGGCGCCGGTCATGGCGCGGGTGAGCGACGACTGCACGCGGCGCAAGTCGGCGGTGAAGGGGCTGTTGGGCTGCGTGCCCAGTTGCGCCAGGTAGGCCGCGGCGGCCCGGGAGAATCCGTCTCGCTCGGCGACGGTCATGGGCCTCGCGCCGAAGTCGGCAAGCCCCTTGTCGAGCTGACGCTTGGTCTGGCCCGGGTCGATGGGCGTGACGAGGAACCCGACCCGCGAGTAGTCGTTCAGGAGGCTGCTCAAGCGATCGCGGTTGGCAAGCGGCCCGTACAGGAAGATCGGGATGCCCGCCGTGCGGCTGTCGGCGCGGAGGTTCACGACCGTGGCCGTGGCGTTGTACGTCCCCTGGAGCTGGCTGGGGTCCATCAAGATGACCTCGAAATCGGCCGACGAGGCCGCCGACGTGAACCCCTGGCCGCCGGTCTCCACCACCGTCGGGTCGTACCCGATCTTCGAGAGCGCCGAGGCCACCGTGTTGCGCGCGGAGCAGGTTGCCGTCGATCACCAACGCCCGGGGCGTCTGCCCCGCGACGAACCGCGCGAGCGTGGGGACCACGTAGCTCGACCCGGGGAACGGCCGCGACGGGTTGAGCGTGACGAGCGACGAGGCCGCCGCGAACTGGACGCGGCGATCGGGGTTGAACAGGGCCGCGACCAGCGGGCTGCCGCCCTGGTTGGGCCCCAGCGCGTCGCGATCGGCCACGCGTCCCAGGGCCAGGCAGGCGGCGGCGGCAAGGTCGGAGTGGCCGTCGGCCGTGGCGGCCTTGATCACGTCTCCCAGCAGGGACGGGCCGGCGGCCATGGCGGCGGCGAAGGCGCCCGAGGCGTCGCGGGCCACCAGGCCGCTGATGCCTTCGCGCTCCGCGGCCTTCTCCAGCGCCAGGCTGATGAGGGCCAGTTGCGCCTCGCGGGCGGTGGGGTCGAGGGTGAGGGCCTCGCGGGCCAATTTCTCGCCGAAGATCGCCTCGGCCACGGTCCTCGGCACCTGGCGACTGGCCAGGCCGTCGTTCTCCCAGGCCCAGATCTCGACGGGGTCGGACGGGAACTCGACGAGGTGGCGATGATACTTCATGGCCTCGTCGCTCAGGACGCGAACCGCCGACTTCGGCTGGTACACGAACGGCTTCTTGGTGATCCGCTCGACGGCCTTGCGGGCGGGATCACCGAGGCTGCGCGGGGCGTTGGGAGAGGCGGCGGGGAAGGTCAGGAACGCCGTCGCACGCGGGTCGCCGATCCGGCCCAGGACCTCGGCCACGTCGCCCGCGAGCCGGGGATCGGTGGCGTCGAGGGCCGCGACCAGCGGGGGGACTGCCGAGCGGTTGAGCTTGCCCATGCTCTCGACCACGATCGCGCGATTCTCGGGCGTGATCGAGGGGTCGGCCAGCGCCTGGATGCAGCGCGGGCACCGCGACGGCGCCGGCCTCGCGAAGTCGCTCGATCGCGTAGGCCCGTTCTTCGGGCGATTTGCTCAGGTTCCCCACGAACCGGCCGATCCGCGAGGGCTCGGTGGCGTTCCGCAGGACGGCCGCGTTGAGCAGGTCGAGGACTTGCTTGGCCAGCGGACGGGTCGCCGGGTCGTCCTGCAACCGCAGGGCCGAGCCGACCCCGTACTTGTCGCGGATGGCGAGCAGGGTGGCGTCGTCGGGACTCCCCTGCAGGAAGGCGTTGATATAGGGCACGGCCAGGCGGGCCTGGCCGGTGCGGACGAGGTAATCGGCCGCGTCCCAGTATTCCATCGGGGTTTGCGGGGGCTTGGCGAATGTCTCGGGGCCCGGGGCCTGCGAGTAGGCGGAGGGGACGATCATCGAGAGCCCGGCGAGCGCAAGCAGGAGCAGCCGGGGTGCAACGCGACGATGCGGGGCAGTTCGGTTCATGAGAAGTCCCACTTCCGCCTCATCTGGGCTTCGGGGGATGGAAAAAGTCGGGTCAGATGAATTGTAGGGCGCGTGAAACACGCCCATGTTTTCCGGACGGGGCGCGGAGGCGGCGTGTTGCTCACGCCCTACTCGATGCCTTCGAGCTCTTGCAAGACCAGGTCTTCGTAAGTCTCGCGACGGCGGACCATCTTCGCCAATTTCCCGTCGACCAGGATCTCGGCCGCCCTGGGCCTTGTATTGTAGTTGGACGCCATGACCATCCCGTAAGCCCCCGCCGAGAACACCGCCAGCAGGTCGCCCGCATCCATCGTAGGCAGGTGACGATCCTTGGCCAGGAAGTCGCCGCTCTCGCACACGGGGCCGACCACGTCCCAGGGCTCGGTCCCGGGAATCTCGGCCTCGAAATCCTCGGGCGGCTGCGGGCCGTTCACGGGCCAGATGCGGTGGAAGCTCTCGTACAGGGCGGGGCGGATCAGGTCGTTCATCGCGGCGTCCTGGATGAGGAACCGCTTCTCGCCCGACCGCTTTGTATATAACACACGACTGACCAGCACGCCCGCATTGCCCACGATCACCCGCCCCGGCTCCATCGCCATCCGGCACCCGGTCGACCGCAAACTCGGCACAATCGCTGCGGCGAAGTCGGAAACGGGCTTCGCCTCCTTGCCGCGATAGGCGATCCCATACCCGCCGCCCATGTTGTACCAGGCGATGGGATGGCCCATCTCGCGAAGCTCGCGCGATGATCTGCACGCCTTTGGCCACCGCGCCGGCGTAGGGCTCGACCGTGGTGATTTGCGAGCCGATGTGCATGTGCATGCCGATCATCGACAATTCTTCGCGCCCGACCACGAGCTTCGCCAGGTTCAAGGCCCGGTCGATGTCCATGCCGAACTTGGATTCTTTCTTGCCGGTCGAGATGTATTTGTGGGTCTTCGGGTCCACGTCGGGATTGACGCGAAGCGCGATGGGCGCGACCTTGCCGATTGTCTTGGCAACGCGAGAAATCGCGTCAAGTTCGGCCTCGCTCTCCACGTTGAACATGAGCACGCCGGCTTCCAACCCGGCGCGAATTTCCTCGTCGGTCTTGCCAACGCCGGCAAACACGGACATGCCCGGATCGCCGCCGGCCAGTTTCACGCGATAAAGCTCGCCGGCCGAGACCACATCAAAGCCGCTCCCATGCTCGGCCATGACCTTGAGGATGCCCAGGTTCGAGTTCGCCTTCACCGAGTAGCAAATCAGCGGGTTGACGGCCGAGAACGCCTCCTGCAACGCCTTCAACTGGCCAAGGATGGCCGCCTGGCTGTAGACGTAAAGCGGGGTGCCGAAACTGGAGGCAAGCTCGGAAACCGGGAGGTCTTCGCAGAAAAGCTGGCCGTCGCGGTAGTCGAAGTGGTCCATGGATCTCTCGAGGGGTGCGTGAAATGCGCCGTGGTGTAGGGTGCATGAAATGCACCACCTGAACTCTGGTAAGCGGCTAGATCTTTGAATAAGGCGCGATGACATCCGTGAGCATGGGGAAATGCTTCAGGTTGAACTTCGCCAAGGTCACCCGACGAACCTCGGCGGTGGCGGCGATCAGGGCGTCATTCAAGCCCAGATTGTGACTCTTCTTGTAATCACGTCGATGGAGGCCGCCATTGATCGCGATCTCGGCTCGATCCCCACAACATCGAAGCCATCAAGGAAGGCGTCCAATTGCAGGCGTTCCTCCCCTTCGCGAACGCCCGCGTAGAGTTCCGCAAGCGTGGCGACCGACATGAGAGGGCGCATGGCCAGCGAATCCACCCAGGCGACCGCATCCACGCGATCCCTCAAATAGTCGATCAGCACGCCCGAATCGATCAGCAAGGGTCGGGACAAGATGTCCTCAAGATTCATGAGTATCGGTTCCATTCTTCACGCAACTCTTCCCGAGAGGGCAGGTCGTCGCGATCCTTCCACATCCCCTGCGCCTGCTTGATCGCGGCCTTCCAATCCCCGGCACCGTAGCGGGCGAGCACCATCTGCACGCCCTCGCGGAGCAATTCTTCCTGCGACTTCCCGGCACGTTCCGCCGTGATGCGAAGCGTCTCATGCTCGGCTTCGCTCAGCGGGATCATGGCCGTGACCATTGCGGTATCTCCTGCATTGATGTCGTTCAAGGCCGAACCGGCGCACACGCCCATGCCGGACACGTCCACCGCTCGGGCGCCTCGCGGCGTTGCGGCTTGTGATGGAGCAAGCATTGCCCATAGAAGCTGTCGATCAACTGCCCGGAAGCCATGTCGTCCATGGCGATGTCTTCAATCACGTCTTCCCAACATAATAGACGAAGCTCGATCCGCCGCAAAGTCGGCTCGAACCAGGCGCGGAACCAGGCGTCCAGCGAGCCTTCGTAGCCTTCAATCCGGTGCTGGACCTTGTGACGGATCGATCGCGACGAGAAATCCCGATCGAAGATCGCCTCGTCAATGCGGGCCCTGGGGGCGAGCAGAATACAGGACAAATCGTCGAGCGAGTCGGGCGGGCGATTGGCGCGACGGAGGATCTCGGCCATGCAGGCGACCGTCCTCGCGGCCTGGTCGAAATTGGGCGCGTTTCGCACTCCCGACGACAGCCGACCCTGGATTTTCCCCTCGATAATCACCAGTTGGGAAGCATCGGGCCGGAGCACAGGTCCACCACGCCGCGACGCCCGATGGCCAGGTGCCCGAGCGCGGCGTCGGCGTGCGTGCGCGACTCGGACAGGCGATCTCCGCGATAGCGCGGCAGGAACGCCGACGGTAGATGCGCCTCCGAGTACCAGAAGCCGCCTTCGAGCGGACGGAGCGGGTGCGGCTCGTCGCGATGTCGAGGCGAACCAATCCAGGATGAGGCGCAGCAGCCAGTTCTCGGAGAATAGCTCCGTGAGGGGGAACGGCGAGCGGCCTTGCTCGCAGTCCTGCAACATGGATTTGATCCGGTCCGTGATCATAAATGCCGATCCGAGGATGCTTATTTCATCAACTCCGCCAACTGCACCGCGTCCTTCGTGAAATCGTCCTTCGGCTGCAACGAGAGCCGGTAATTGCCCCACCATTCGCCGGCCGCCCAGTAGCAGGTTTCCATCCCCAGGCGGTCGGTTGCTTCGAGGAAATGGGCCATGACCTTGAACCATCGCGGGTCGTCGTTCGGGACGCCGAATTCGCCGACGTAGCCCGTGACCTTGTTCGCCGCGCACCAGTTGGCGAACTTCATCAGGTCGCGCTCGCCCCGGCGTTCAAGGGTCGGGTCTCGCTTGAGTTCCTCGTCATACGAAAGCTTGTACGTACCGCTCTGGTCGGCATCCCAGTACGTGTGGGCCTCGTAAGCTATGGTGTTAGCCGGATCTTTGATCCAGGCGGAAGGCCCGTTCACGTCGGCCCAGCGGCGGGCCGACGACCAGCTATTGCCGGCCACCAGGATCAGGTGCCGGTCGCCCGTCGCGCGGATCGCGTCCACGGCGGCCTGCGAGATCCCCTTCCAGTCCGATTTGCCCAGGTCGTGCGGCTCGTTCACCAGGCCGTATCCGTGGACCGCCGGCTCGTCCTTGAACACGACCGCGACCCGCTTCCAGAAGTCGGCGAAATGCTCCCTGGTGACGGGCACGGTGTTGTTGATGGAAGCATCGATCACCGGCTGGACGAGCTTGCCGCCGATCTTCATGGCGTAGCGGGCGTAGTTGTGGACGTCGAAGATCACCCGCCCGCCGTGCCGCTTCGCCCTGGCCACGTTCTCGACCAACCGGCCCAGCTCGGCCTCGTTCAGGGGCTCGCCCAGCTTCGGTTGCAGGCGTTCCCAGCGGAAGGCCACGCGGAAGGTCTTGATCCCCTTCGAGGCGAAATAGGCGAAGGTTTTCTCGGAGTTCCAGACGTAAGCCTTGCCCAGTTCGCCGGGCGTCTCGTTGGAAAACGTGCGAGGATCTTCGCCGAATTCGGCGCCGGCGAGCGCGACGGCGCGGGGCGGCCGTTTGGTGGGCTCATCGCCCCGCGAAGCGCGAGGATTGCCGAGCAGGAGGGCCGCCGGCGCAGGATCGAGGCTTTGAGATAATTGCGCCGGTTCATGCGGTCTGCCCCTCGTTCGCGAGGTCGGTTTTCCATGAGGCGAGTTGCCTGGCGACCTCGGCCGGGGCGGTCGATCCGTACGAGCGGAACGAATTCACTGCGTTCTCGACCCCGAGCGCCTCCTTCACGTCCGCGCCGATGGCCGGATGCGCCGCGGCGAAGTCCTCGGGGGACAGGTCCACGAGCCGGCAACGGCGATGCTCGCAGAGCTTTACGAGGTTGCCGACGACTTCGTGACCCGTCCTCTGCGGCACGTCTCGCGTGATCAAATATTCCATCAACGTGGTCGCGTCCAGGTAGCCGGCGTCCAGGCGATCCGCGATCCGGTCCCTCCGCAGCGACGCCCCCTCGACCACCACCGTCGCCAGCTCCAAACAAGCGGAGACCGTATCGAAAGCATCGAACAAAGGCGCCTTGTCCTCCTGCAAATCGCGATTGTAGGCCAGCGGAAGGCCCTTGATGAGCACCAGAAGCGTCGTCAATGAGCCGACCACGCGGGCGCAGCGGCCCCGGATCAACTCGCACACGTCGGGGTTCTTCTTCTGCGGCATGATGCTGGAGCCGGTGCAGACGGAGTCGGGCAGGGCGAGGAAGCCGAACTCCTCGGTGCTCCACAACACCCACTCCTCGGCCCATCCCGAGAGGTGCTCGGCGATCATCGTCAGCACGAACACGCTTTCCACGGCGAAATCGCGGTCGCTGGAGACGTCCATGCTGTTGCGGGCCACGCCGTCGAAGCCTAATTCCCTGGCGACGAACTCGCGATCGATCGGCAACGACGTGCCGGCCAGCGCGGCGGCTCCTAAGGGGAGAACATTGAGCCGTTTGCGGCAATCGGCCACGCGCGAACGGTCGCGCTGCAAGCTTCTCGACATAGGCGAGGAAGTAATGCGCCGCCAAGACCGGCTGCGCCCTCTGCATGTGCGTGTAGCCGGGCATGATCACGTCAAGATGGCGATCTGCGGCGTTCACGAAGGCTGATTGGAGCCCTTTGAGCAGGCCATCCACGCGGTCCAGCCCGTCTCGCGCCCAGAGCCGGGCATCCAGGGCGACCTGATCGTTGCGGCTGCGGGCGGTGTGGAGCTTGCGGCCGACGTCTCCCAGGCGATCGATCAGCGCGGCCTCGACGTGCATGTGGATGTCTTCGCGCTCCAGGACGAACGCGAATCGATCGGCGGCGATCTCGGCCCGAATTTCCGTCAACCCCTGCACGATTTTGGCGCACTCGGTTTCGGAGATCAATCCGACGCGGGCAAGCATCCGCGCATGAGCGATCGACCCCCGGATGTCGTGCTCGAAAAGCCGGCGATCCAGGGAGATCGACTCGGTGAACGCCTCGACGCGGCGGTCGGTGTCGCCCGAGAACCGCCCGCTCCATGGCTTGCTGGACAAGCGAATCGCTCCCTCGGAACGGACGCGGCTGCATAAGAAATTGGCAGCGATGTCCCATCGTAAGGCTGTCCTCTCGCCAGATCAAGGGGGGCCGCGAATCGCGTCGGTGATCCCCGACTCCTGCCTTGATTTATGGCGCAAACCCTGTCAGCTTAGGCGATGCGCCCGGTCGTGGGATCGGGCAAGCGTTCCGATCGGAACCACCTGGAGCCGGACCCCGATGTTGACGATCCTCTCCCGACGCTCCGCCCTGAAGGCCGGCGGCGCGGGCCTGATGGCGATCGCCGGGCTCAAGCCCGCGCAAGTCTTCGCCGAGATCCTGCCGGCCGAAGACACCTTCACCCTCCCCCCGCTGCCCTACGGGTTCAGCGCGCTGGAGCCGCACATCGACGCCAAGACGATGGAGATCCACCACGACAAGCACCATGCGGCCTACGTGAAGAACCTCAACGAGGCCATGGCGAAGGTCCCCGACTACAAGGGCGGGAAGTCGATCGCCGAGGTCCTGGAGAAGCTCGACACGCTGCCCGAGGCCGTCCGCACGGCGGTGAAGAACAACGGCGGGGGCCACGCCAACCACTCGCTGTTCTGGACCATCATGAAGCCGGGCGGCGGCGGCGAGCCCGCGCGGCGCCATCGCCAAGGCGATCGACCGCGACCTCGGCGGATTCGCCAAGTTCAAGGAGACCTTCTCCAAGGCCGCGGCCACCCGGTTCGGATCGGGCTGGGCGTGGCTCCTGGCGGGCAAGGGGGGCAAGCTGGCCGTGCAGTCGTCGGCCAACCAGGACAGCCCCTTGATGGAAGGCCTGATCCCGGTCCTGGGCCTGGACGTGTGGGAGCACGCCTACTACCTGAAGTACCAGAATCGCCGGCCCGAGTACGTGGCGGCCTGGTGGAACACGATCAACTGGGACGAGGTGAACAAGCGGTACTCGGCCGCCTGATCGCGGCGGGATCGACGGGGCGGGCCCGGCGAGAAGACGCCGGCGCCTCGCCCCGGCCGCGGGGCACGACCTGGCGATGAGATTGTCATATCGATATTTGATATTTCGACCTCCGTGGAGGGGTTGCCACGCCCCGAAGTTTCCGTGTAGGATAGAATAACCGCTGGACTGGTCGTGTTTCCGCCCGCAATGCCACCACTCATCGTGGATTGCCCCCCCTTCCGGTGCCTTGCCGCCGGGCGGTTTCGTTCCACATCGAGAATTTGGACAGAGAGCAGAGATCCTTTCATGACGCCTTCCCTCGAACGGCTTTCCGAGATGGTCCGCCAGGCCGAGGCGAAGTCGCGAGCCCAGAAACTCGGCGTAGAGACCCGCCAGGCCGCCGAAGCGCTCCGCGCGGCCGAGGAGCGGGCACGCCTCGCCGATAAGAGGCTGCACGACGACCGCCCCGCCCGGCAGAAGGCCCTGGACGAAGCCGACACCGACGAAAAGAACCTCAAGGACCTCACCCGCAAGATCGCCATGATGATGTCCACCCAGGCGCTCTCGCCCGAGGACGCACGCGGGTTCGAGGCCGAGATCGCCGCCAGCCGCATCGAGATCGACACCAAGAGGCGCACCAGCCTGGCCGACCTCGAATCCATCACCAGGGCCGCCACCGAATCGCGCCGCGCCCTCCAGCTCGCCATGGACCATTACCAGCAGGTCCGCAAGGAACTCGACCGGCTCCAGCCGCAACTCTCCGGCGAATTCAAGGCCGACGACGGCGTGGCCAAGAACGCCGAGATGCTCCTGCCCGCGGGGCAGATCCACGCCCTGGCCCGCGAGGTCGACGACGCCACCACGCATTTCGGCATGCTCGACCCCCGCGAGCAGCTCGCGCAGCTCACCATCTGGATCGGCCGATATCGCAGGCTCCAGGCCAGCGACCTGCCCGACGTGAGCGAGGAAGACCACGCGATGCTGACCCGCCTCTTCCCCCGCCTGGTGGGGATCTCCAAGCAGTACGAGCCGGGCTACATCGAGGCGTTCCGCCAGGGGTTCAACACCGACTGGGACGCCTACGTGGCCGACGCCGAGGAGCAGCTCCGCCAGGCCAGCGAGCTGTCCCGCCGCAACAAGGACGTCGAGCAGCGCCGCCGGACATCCAGGCCCGCGACGCCGAGCGCCAGAGGGCCGCCCGCGAGTCCGGCCCAGACCGCCCTGGAAGAGCTCAAGGGCGTGATCGCCCGCTACCACCTGCCCGAGGAGGGCGTCGACGAGTTCCAGGCGACCCTCGCCCGCGTGATCAGCGGCTACGGCGCGAGCGATCCCGACCTGCTCGAACTGGTCATGCCCTATCGCGACCTGCTCACCGGCGCCGAGTTCCGCGCCGTCCGCAAGCACCTGGACCGCGTGAGGCAGGAAGAGGAGAAGGGCGACAACGGGTTCGCCGAGCAGTTCGCCGACCTGATCACGATCACCAAGGGCCGCCGCGTGCTCATGGTCGGCGGGTCGGCCCGCGAGGACATGCGAAAGACCCTGCAGAAAGTCTTCCTCTTCGACGAGCTCGACTGGGAGAACTACGAGGGGACCCGCCCGGCCATGCTCGAATCGCTCGAAGCCCGCGTGCGCAACCACGGCGTGGACCTCGTGCTGATCCTGAAGAATTTCATAGGGCACCACGTCCCCGAGCGGCTGCGACCCTTGTGCCAGCAGCACGAGATCCCCTGCTTAATGGTCGAGCACGGGTACGGCCCGTCGCAAGTGGCCGAGACCATACGCAGGGGGATGCAGAAGCAAACGGCGGCGGAATGAGAAATCGTAGGGCCGGTTGATACCGGCCGGATTCGATTCATCGAACACGGCCGGTAATATCCATTTAGTGGATATGAGATGAGGGTGGCCCCGGATCAAGATCCGGGGTGGCGCAGCCACAAGAGGCCACGGGACGACGGCGCCCAATCCGCTCGCCCGGCCTTTGCGCGGGAACATGACCGGCGTCGCCTTCACGCCGGCCGGGATGCAGGGCCGCGCCCTCGGCCTCTTGTGGCTGCGCCACCCCGGATCAAGATCCGGGGCCACCCACTTGCCCTCCGATCAACCTGGGCGTATCCCCCCGCGAATTCCTCCGCCAGGAACGCCGCCACCTTGTCCCAGATCTTTGCCGCCGCCTCGAAATCGGCCGGCATCGCGTGCACCGTCTTCGGCGTCTCGACCCTCGCGGCCGATGCCCTGGGATTGAGCGGGATCTGCGCCGACGGTCCCCTTGCCAGTGCCGTCTCCACCTCGGCCGAGAGCAAATAATCGGCGAATTTCGCGGCGTTTTCGGGGTGCGGCGCCCCCTTGATCATCGCGAGTGTGTTCGGGATGAACAGGGTGCCGATCTCGTCGTCCTTGCGGTCGGGATAGACGATCATCACGGGGCTGCCGGCGGCGATTTCCTCCATGGCGTCGTCGGTGTCGGTGATCCCGAACGCGATCGACCCGGCCCCCACGGCCTGCGCCACCTGCTTGTTGCCCGAGAGAATCTGCACTTTGTTGGCCTTCAGGTCGCGATAATAGGATTTGGCCTTCGCGTCTCCCCACGCCGCGAACAGGCAGGCGGCATGGGTGGCCGTGGTGCCGAAGAGCGGCTTGGCCATGCCGATCTTCCCCTTCCACTTCGCGTCGATCAGGTCCATGATCCCCTTCGGACGCTCGGATTCGGGCACCACGTTCGTATTCACGAGCAGGATCCGGGCACGGGCCGCGAATCCGTACCATTGCGCATCCTTGTCGCGAAAGACCTCGGGGAATTCGCCCGCGTCCCTGGGATGGAAGGGCGCAAGCAGCCCTTTCTGCTTCAATCGCAGGGTGTTGAGGATCTCATTATTCCAGAACAAATCGCAGCGAGGGCGGGGCGCCTCGGCGATGATCGATTGCGTGAGGCCGACGGTCTTGGTGCTCTCGGCATCGAACTTGGGGATGACACGGATGCCCGATTTGGCCTGGAAACCCTTCATGATCGGCTCGGAAAACTCGCCGTCGAGCGACGAATAAATCACCACCTCGGGGGCCTTCGGGGCGCATCCGAGGAAGGGCAGGACGCCGAGAAACAAGGCGATGAAGCGTCTGGACATGATCGATGTTACCTGGTGGCGGGGTTCCCTACGGCTCCCGTCCGAACATAGCGAACGAATTCCTTCGGTGCAAGCACCGCCCGGTTCCGGGATGCCGAAAAAACGGTGTCAGGCACCGTTTCTCGCGCCGGAAACGGTGCCTGACACCGTTTTTTCGCCCGCCGCGGGGTCGCATTCCATCCCGTTGAGCGGGCGGGGCGAGTCGGGCGAGTCGACCTCGATGAAGATCCGCCGGACCTCGGGGTGCTTCTCGCGGATCGCGCCCTCGATCGCGACGGATCGCCCCCATGACCTCGTCGGCCGAGAGCCCCTTGCGGAACTGCGACGGCCAGGTTGAGCAGGACTTCGTCGGGGCCAAGCTGCATGGTCAGGGGGCGCAGGGCCCACTCCACGGCCTCGTCGGCCTCGACCAGCTCGCGGATGCCCATGCACCAGCTCGGGCCGGGCGCTCTCGCCCACCAGCAGGGCCTTGCTCTCGCGGGCCAGCAGCACCGCCACGGCGGCCAGGATCAGGCCGATGGCGATCGAGGCGATCCCGTCCGGGTAGGGGGACCGCAGCAGTTGCCCGGCCAGGAGGCCGACGAACGCGACGGCGATCCCCGCCAGCGCCGCGGAGTCCTCGAACAGGACGGTGAAGGTCCTCGGGTCCTTGCTCGACCGGATGGCCTGCCAGAGCCCCTGCTCGCCGTCGGACTCGCGGAGCTGGCGGAAGGCCACCCACCAGGTGTACCCCTCGAACACGGCCGCAACGCCCAGCACGCGCGTAGCTCCACCCCAGGCTCTCGGGCATGCGGGGTGGAGGAGCCGCTGGACGCCCTCGACTACCGTCACACCCCCGCCGAGGGCGAAGATCATCAGCGCCACGATCAGCGTCCAGAAATACATCTCCTTGCCGTAGCCGAACGGCTGCGCCTCGTCGGGCTCGCGACGGCTCACGTGCTCGCCCCAGAGCAGGAGCAGGCCGTCGCCGGTGTCCACCAGCGAGTGGATCCCCTCCGCCAGCATCGAGGCGCTGCCCGTGAAGCCCGCGGCCACGAACTTCGATGCGGCAATCGCCAGGTTCCCGCCGATGGCGGCATAGACGGCCCGATTCGACGATTCCATGAGACGCAGCCCATCGTTGCCGGATGATTCGAGGATTCGTTGATGCTGATGCTCAGGCAACACCCGTGCCACGCGCCCGATCGCGCAGGCATGCCCACCGTTGGAAATTGGAGGAGGAGGAAACCCCGCTACCCCGACGTGGCAATGCTTCGGAAAAGCCGACCGAGGCGACCCATCGTGAGGGCATGGGGCTGGCAAATCGGCCATGCGTCTTCTATAATCGCCGCTTTCCCCCACCATCCCCGCCGCTTTGTCTCGGTTGTTGCACGGAGAGTCCTACCGATGGCCGTCGCCAGCTCGATCTCGCCCCCTCTTGGGGCTACCGCACTCCTGGGCAAGGGATTGACCCCCGGCAAGCTGCGCGGTCTGCAACGGATCAGCAACCCGAACGGGACGCTGACCATGGTTGCCTTCGACCAGAATAGCTCGATGATCGAGATGGCCCAGAAAGCCCTCAAGGGCAAGGGACAGGACCGCGAGCCGACTTACGAGGAGATCGTCGAAGCCAAGGTGGACATGGCCCGGCAGATGTCGCCGGCCGCCTCGGGCGTCCTGATCGACGCCTATTATGGGGCGTTCTCGGCCGTGGCCTCGGGCGCGATCCCGCCTCACAAGGGGATGCTGATCCGCGTGGAGAAATCGGGCAGCCCGAAGAACAAGATGGGCGGCCCCATGGGCGAATACGAGCCGGGCTGGTCGGTCGAGAAGATCAAGCTCGTGGGCGCCGACGCGGTGAAACTCCTCGCGCCGTTCGAGCCCACCGAGCCGACCTCGGGCGAGCATAACCTGGCGTTCATCCAGGAAATCTACGAGGCCTGCCGCAAGAACGACATCCTGTTCCTGCTGGAGCCGGTGGCGTTCCCGATCGGCAAGGAGAAGAAGACGGACAAGTCGTTCCTGGACCGCAAGGCGGCCACGGTGATCGAGTCGGCCCGGCAGCTTTCAGCCGTTCTGCGACGTGTACAAGGCCGAGTTCCCCGGCACGCTGGACCATGAGTCGGAGGATCAGCTCAAGGACAACCTGTCGGCCTTGACCGAGGCGAGCGTGAAGCCCTGGGTCCTGCTGTCGGCGGGCGTGGATTATCCGCAATACCTGGAGCAGGTCCAGCTTGCGATGGAATGCGGCTGCTCGGGGATTTTGGGCGGGCGGGCGTTCTGGAAGGAATATTTCCTCCAGGATGGCGCCGAGGCCCGCACGCACTTCGCCGCCACCGAGGGCTTGAAGCGGGTTTCCGAAGTCGGTGCGATCGTCGAAGCCCACGGCACGCCGTGGTTCGCCAAGTATGGATTCAGCGCCGAGGACCTGACCACCGTCCGCGCGGCCGAAGGCTGGCATTCGCGATACGCCCCGTGGGCCAAGGCCGCGGGCGGCTCCGCCGGCCATGTGGTCCGGCCCGGCGAGGTGTACTAGCCGGCCGGGGATCAGGGGTCGGGGGATGGTGAGCCCGACTCCTGATCAATGTCCGTAGAACCCGCGACGCTCGATGTTGCTCCGTCCGGGCAGGCGGATCTTGTTGGCGTTGACCATGGGGTCGTTGGGATCGACGTACGGGGCGGGCTTGACGGGCTTGGCGTAGCCCGAGAACTTGGGCGGCGGGCCCGCCTTCGCATAGATCGAGGCCGCCCTCACGCCGCTGTTCGGGTCCACGATCTCGAACTCTTTCGGGTTCAGGAGCGTGGTCTCGCCCGTGATGTGGTTGTGCTTGATGGCCTGGGCGCGGGAGGCCGTGAAGGGCTGGCCCAGGCCGCTCTGGTCGTTGATGTGGGCGTCGGTGTTGCCCCCATACACGTAGGTCAGCTCGCTCAACGAGTCGTAGGTGATCCGGTCGCCCCGGATGGTTTTGGTGCCGGCGTAGGCGACCGAGCCCCCCCAGGTTGCCAGCAAGGTGCGGTCGCCTTCCCCTTCGCTGGGCTCGGGCTCGCTGATGACCTGGAGGTTCGGGGAGGTGATCCGGTAATAATCCGTGGGAGGGGGGATGGCGTCGAAGTCGAGGTCGCGAATCTTCCGTTCTCGATCGGGCCGTCGATCGTCTCGACGTCGCCTCGGAAGTTGGCGATGCTGTAATCGTCGGACGACGCCCCCTTCTCGGCGGCCATGCGGCCCTTCATCCCCTTGCGGAACTTCACATGCGTTAACTTCAAGGGCGGCAAGGGCTTGGTGGGGTCGATCGCCTTGGGTTTGGCGGCGGTCGCCTCGCCCTTCTTCTTTCCCGAGTCCAGGGGATTGCCGCCACCGCCTCGGCTGATGAGGTCGACCGTGCCGGCGTCGAAGACCTCGAAATTCCCGGTCATCTTGTCGTAGGTGACCTTTGGCCCGATGATCTTCTTCTTGGCGGTCAGGTAGTGGGCCTTGGGGTCGTATTCGCGGCGGATGATCTCGACGTCCTTGCCTTTCTTGCCTCGCCATTCCAGGAAGGCGATGTCGCGATCGGGCTCCTTCTCCTTCTTCACGCCCGGCTCGGCCTTGGGCTGGAAGAACAGGACGGGTCCGTCGAAGGTCACGTCCAGCTCCTCGGACGCGAATTTGGTGTCGTCCTCGCGATTCGGGTCGGATGGGTCGGTGTCGCCCCTCACGTTCGAGTGGAATCTGGCCAAGGCCGGGCCGGGGCGCCCGTAGGTGTCCCTGGTCTGGCCGTAGAAATGCATCCAGGCGGCCTTGTCCGACGGGCCTTTGCCCCAGGCGATCGTCATCGGGGGCTTTTTCTTCTTCTCGGCCGGGGGCTTCGGCTTGCCGTCGGGGCTTTTCTCCTCGACGGCCGTCCTGTCCTTGGGCTTGGCCTTTTCCTTGGGTTCGTCGCGCTTCTTGCGGGTCTTGGTGTCGTCGAGGAAGCTGGTCTCGCCCTGCTCCATGACCATGAATCCGGGGCCGGTCACCCAGGCGTGATCCTTGCCTTGATCGAGGTCGAGGATCGGCCCGGAGATGGTCCGCGTGGGGGTCACGGCCATGGCGGGACGCCGCTCGGAGCCGATCGCGTGGAGGATCGCCTTGCCCTCGCCGCCCTTGTTATTCAGGAGGATGAAGTCGCCGGCCACGTTGCCGCCCTTTTCGGGGTCGTCCTCGCGGGGGTCCTGGTGGACGACGGCGCCTCCGGTGAGCTTGGCCTCCTCGACCTCGCCGTTCCGGACCAGGGCCCACACGTCGTCGGCCGAGGCGATCATGGCGGGGTCGGGCGCCGGCGGCTTGACCGGTTTGGCGGGCGTTGCCAGCACCTTCGGCTCGTCGGGCTTCTCCTCGGCCTTGGAATCGGCGGCGGGGGGCGGTTCGGCGGCGGCAACCTGCGGCCTGGCTGGCGCGGGAGGAGCCTCGGCTTCGGGCGTCTCGGGGAAATCCGCGCGGAAGTTGCGGCGGGCGAACACGTCCTTCCTTGGCTGGGCCTTTTTCGGCGGCTTCGCCGTCGGGTCGCCCTCGGTGGCGAAGCTCACCAGGTGGGCGTCGTTGAAGGCGACCACGCGGGCGATCTCCATGGCGTCGCCGGGGGCGGCCTCCTCGGGCTTCGCCTCCGCCTCTCCGACGGGCTTGCCGTCGGCGGAGACCACCTCGAACTCGTCGACGGGCTTCGGCCTGGCCCTGGTCGGGGCCTTGGGCCGCAGCGTGGCGATGATCAGGTCGCGGGCCGTGATGTCGGCCTGGTTGGGGCTGCTCACGCGGGGATGGTCGTGGAGGCGGACGATGCGGTTCTCGGTCTTGGGCTCGTCGAACATCTCCATCTTGTCCTGCCACGAGGCGAACCGCTCGACCTTCTCCTTGCCGATCTCGCGGGTCTCCAGCGTGCCCGGCCCTCGCGCCACCACCGACGGCCTGGGGCCGCCTTCGGCGAACTGGAAGATCGTCAAGTCCTTGGAGCGGATGGTGTCGACGAGCTGCGGCTTCGGCTTGCCCGTGGCCTTGTCCTTGACGAGCGAGGCGGCCTCGGTCTTCACCACCTCGGTGTAGCGATCGCTCGAGAACCAGATGCGGTCGGGCTTCTGCGGCAGGTGCTTGTCGTAGGTCAGGTGATTACCCAGGCCTCGCACCCCCTGCGTGGGGGACTGGAGCCACACCGCATGGCCATCGGCGATGGCGTTGTGCAGGGACAGGTTGGACGCGGTCTCCTCCCCCTCGGCCGAGGAGTTTTGCGCGAGGACCCTCGCCTCGAAGATCATCTCATCGTCGATGTGGGCCTCGGCCGCCGGCTTCACGGTCGGGGGCCGCTCGGCCGGCAGCAATTTCGTCCACAAGTGGTCGCAATTGAGCTGGTCGGGCAATTGCGGGTCGCCCTGGCGCACCACCACGTTGCGGTCGAAGGTGGCGAAGGTGGGGGCGGGGGGCGCCGGCGGGCCGACGAGGACCGCGGGTTGCGGCCTGGGCAATTCGACGATCATCATCCCCGCGCACTGGATGTGGCCGGGACGGCGAGCCCGGGGGATGACCTTGCCGTCCTTGTCGCGGAGGACCTTCGGCTTCTCGCCGGCGCCGGGGACGATCCCGGCATGGCCCACGTCCTCGACGTCCACCTCGACGTCGCGGAGGAACTCGATGGTCCTCACGCCCTCGAAGCTGACGGTGGTGGAGGCGGGGGCCGGGGCGATGACCTCGCGACGGCGGAGCATCATGATCATGCCCAGCCCGCTCACGGTCATGCCCTTCTGGCGGAAGACCACGCGGCGATCCTCGTCGAGCGAGGTGATCTGCTCCTTGGCCTCGTCGAATTCCAGCTTGTTCATCGGGTCGCTCGACATGTCGTCGGACAGGTCGCCGGGCGTGCCGTTGTCGTCCCTCACGCGGCACGTTGCCGGTGATCAGGGCGTGGATCACCCGGCTGCCCTCGGAGCCCGAGCTGCCGCTCTCGAACGGCTTGTTGAAGTCGAGGACCGAGTGGTCGCCGATGATCGACTTCATGCCGGCCTTCTTGGGGTCGGTGGTGATCACGGCGACCGGCCACAACTTCCACTGCTTGCCGTCGCCCACCTTCTCCTGGTTCTCCCAGTAGATGTAGTAGCCCTTGGCCTTCTCGTAGTAGCGATAGGCCGCCCGGGTCGTCCAGTGCCCCGGCCCGAAGTTGGTCACGGCCAGGCCGGTCGCCTCGCGAGACCCGGACGATTCGTTCACCATCGCGGGTAAGACGGGCACGTTGCTGACGGGCGCGACCCACGTCTTGAGGATCGCGAACCCCGTCCCGTAGGCGGCATAGCCGGCCACGAGCACGCAGAACGTCATCGCGACTCGCAAGGCTTTCTTGACCACGTCCGCTTCCGGGGTTAAAGGCCCGTTTCGCTCGGATCCGCGCAAATCCTCCGCAGCGGCAGGCCCTCGCGACCTGCCGGATCCGCCATCTTGATCGGCAGGCCAGGTGCCATCGCCCTACGGTTCTGATTGTTCCGTCGGACGGGGGCCTGGAAACCGGCGATCAGTCCCTCCCAGGCTCCCTGCTCCTTCAAAACCACCTCGATAATCTCGCGGACGGCACCGCGACCGCCGGGCTTCGTGGCGACCAGGTGGGCGACGGCCAGGACCTCGGCGGCGGCGTCGGAAGGGCAGGCGGCCAAACCAGCAGTCGCAAGCACCGACAGGTCAGCCAGGTCGTCCCCCATGAAGGCGGTTTCCTCGGGCTTGACCCCCAACCCTTCGAGCATGGACAAGAACGGCGGGAGCTTGTCGGGGACGCCCTGGATCACGGGGGAAATCCGCAATTCGGCCGCGCGGCGGTCGACGCACGCGGCCTTCCGGCCCGAGAGGATGGCCGCATGCCGCCCCGATTTCCGCCAGAGGGCCGAGGCCGCTGCCGTCTCGCACGTGGAAGTGCTTGGACTCGACGCCCTGGTCGTCGATGATGATCGCGCCGTCGGTCATCACGCCGTCCACGTCCAGGACGAGGAGCCGGATCGGCGCGCATCGCCGGGCAAGTTCGTTGGCGGCGAGGGGCATTTAAGCGGGCTCCTCGACGTCGAGCGGGTCCAGGCCGATCAGGTCGGTCACGTCCACCAGCCCCGCGAGGATGCCGTCATGATCGACGACCGGCAATTCGCTGATTTTCCGGCTCTTGAGGGCCTCGACGGCCTCGCCCACGCTCGCGCCTAGCAGGACGCGGACCGGGTTTCGCGTCATGACCTCGCCGATCGGGCGATCGAGCATGGCCTCGCGGCGGGTCTCGAACAGGCGGGCCAGGTCGCTATCGGTGAAGATGCCCGCAAGCCGGTTGCCAGCCTCCACGATCAGGATCGCACCCGACCGCCGCCGGGCACCTCCCAATCGGACCAGGACCTCGCGGACCGATTCCTCGGGGCGTGCCGTCCGCAAGTGGCGGCCGGTCCGCATCAAGTCCTCCACGCGGGCGAGCTTGCGACCGAGCGACCCGGCGGGATGGATCAGGGCGAAATCCTCGGCGCGGAAGTCGCGAAGCCGGCTCACGAGCAGCGCAAGGGCATCGCCCACGGCCATCATCGCGGTGGACGAGGCCGACGGTGCAAGTCCCAGCGGGCAAGCCTCTTCGATCGGCCCCAGCGCGATGCAGAGCAGGGCCGCGCGGCCAAGCGTGCTGGAGGGCTTCTCGGTGATCGCGACCAGGCTCGCGCCCGAGCGGCTCCAGGGAAGGCAAGAGCCGCACAACCTCCTCGGTTTCGCCACTTTGCGAGAGGGCGATCACCACGTCGCCGCGGCGAATCCGGCCCAGGTCGCCGTGGACGGCCTCGGCCGGGTGCAGCGGGAACGCGGTGGTGCCGGTCGACGCCAGCGTGGCGGCGAGCTTCTGGCCCACCAACCCCGCCTTGCCCATGCCCGTGACGATCACCCCGCCGCGACAGGCGTGGATCAGGCTGGCCGCGCGGGCGATCGACGCATCCAGCCGGAAGCGGACCCGGTGCAGGGTCTCGGCCTCCACGCGCAGGACTTCCCGCGCGAAGGCCAGGCCTTCCGCCTCGGCTTCCAGGCCCGGGGCCGCATCGGTCACCATCGCCATCGTGGGCCTCCTTGCGCCGCGACGGACTCGCTCAGATGTCCAGGTCTGGCCTTGGCCGGACCAAGGGCCGAACCATAGCCCATTGCCACCCTCGCGTCAACGCAGGCTCAAGGCGATCACGAGCAAGTCCACCTCCAGGTTTTTCGGTCGGGCGATCCGGGAAACTTGCGTAGATTGCAGAGATTGCGTAGTAATAGATAAACTCGGTCGACCTTGACAATCACGACCGCTTTTCCCGTCGCGGATTTCAAAATCGTTGCAGGTGGGGCCGACGGGCGTCCGATGAATGAGGCTGTCGATGGGATGATCGACGCGGCCAGGGAAGGCCGGGCGGGTTCCGCAGCGACTGCGGGCGGTCCCAGGGAAGGGATCGACCCAGGCGGACCCGAAGGTCAGGCGACTGACCCGACTCGAAAACCCCCCAGAGCGCCCGGACTCCGAGATCGGGGGTCACGGCGCGACAATCTTCCGCAAGGGAGATGAAGTCGCGGCTTTTCTCATGAAAAGCCATCCGGGCGCCGCGATCGGCCGCCAATCGCGCATGAAGCCTCGTTCGGCGAGGCCCAATCATGCCGAGGGGCGGCCGATCTGCTTTTACCCGCCGCATCTCACGGCAACGCGCTGCGGCCTTGCAACAGCCGGATCACCACCACGACCACGACGACCACAAGCAGCAAATGGATCAGGCCGCCCATCGGCACGTAGAGGAAGCCGAGAAGCCACAGGATCAGCAGGATGACGATGATCGTTTCCAGGCTGTAGCGGGGCATACAGGCGAATCCTTTGGGCGAACGATGGCCGCCCTATCGTGCCCCCAGGCCAATCAAGAGACGCGACTGGTCGGGCAGCATCTTGTCGCAGAAAAAGAGCTGATTCGGGGGCGTCTTCACGAAGGTGGCGAACTCCCTTTGCCCGTTCAGATCGAGCGCGAACTTGAACTGGACATTCCCCTCGTTGTCCAGGACCGAGCTTAACTCGGTGCCCGCCACGAAGCCATCCCCCAGCTTGGCCGTGATGGCCTGGCCCGGCGTGAGCCGCTTGCTCTCGACGGCCAGGAGCTTGAAACTATGATTGGGGAACAACTTACGCAATTGCGGCTCGATCTTCTTCAGCTTCGGGTCCATCTGGTTCCCGCCCGGGGTGGCCAGGATGCCGAACATGGTCACCTGCCGCGACGGCGCCGCCTGAGCGGAGGCCGGATTTGCGGCCAACGACAGGCCGACAATCGCCATAACCGCTTGAAAAATCAGGAGTTGAATGAATCTCGGCCTGGTCACTGGAGCGATTCCATGTAACCAAGGATGTCGAAATCGATCGAAACCATGTCGGTGCTGGATTCGCTAATCTGCGGGCTTTCCACAATCCTGGGGGCGTGGCCATCGCGAAGCGTGACGAACAGGAATTTCCCTTCCTCGGCCGTCACCGAGTCCAACTTCGCGGGGCGTGGCGTACGCCACCAGTACCGGGGCCGGCCTTCCGTTTGAAGACGCGACCGTCGGCGCCGACACCGGCGTGGACTTGTTGGACAACAGCAGCACCGAAGCCCCGATCAAAAGCGCCGCGGCCTGGGCCATGGCGGCCGCTCGCAGCCCCCACGTCTTCCATTGCACGCGAGGCCGGAAGGCCAGGACGGGCGGGGCATCGGCCTGGGCAACCACACGCGACCAGACGGCTTCGAACGCCTCGGGCGACGGCTCGACGGGGCGCGTGGCCTCCCAGATCCTATCCAGCTTCTCCACCTTCGCGGACCAGGACGCACACGAGGGGCAATCGCTCAGGTGATCGGCCAGTGCCGAGCGGTCGATGCCGCCGGGGGCGGACAGTTCTCGCATCACCAGGTCGCATTGCATCGCGGGTCTCCTTTCGTCGCAGACGGTTCTCTCTATTACTTCGATTCTAGACGCGATTCTGGAACCAAAAAATCCAACCCTGGCGATTTTCCCACCCCTACCCGACGCCTTCCACACCTTCCAGATACGTTTGCAGCTTCTGCCGGGCGTAATGGAGCCGGCTCATCACGGTCCCGAGGGGAACTTCCTGGCAGGTCGCGATCTCCTTGTAACTCAAACCTGCCTCGGCGAACAGGACGAAAGTGGCTCGTGTCGAGGGACTTAGGCGATCCAGGGCTCCGTCCAGGGCTTTCCGGAGGTCTTCACGATGCAGGCCCAGGGCCGGGTCATCCACGATTGCGGTCTCGATCCCCCCGGTTTCCGCCTCTTCGATCCGGATCGTCGGGCGTCTCCTCCGTTTACGGCCCAGGTCCAGGGCCGCGTTGGTGACGATTTTCAGGAGCCAGGTGAGGAATCCAGATCGGCCGTCGAAATCTCGCAAGTGCTTGAGGGCCTTGAGGAAACCGTCCTGGACGGCATCCTGGGCGTCCTGCTCGTGGCTCAGCATCCGGTAGGCCACGCGATGGGCCAGCCCGAAGTGGCGGCGGAAGAGTTCTTCCCTCGCCGATGCGTCGCCATCGCGGGCCAGGCCCACCAGGACCTCGTCAGGCGTGAGAAGACCGGCATGGGCCTCGACCATTCCGCACGCCTTGAGGCGCCTCCGGTGCCAACCCCGTATTGGATAGACGCCCCAGCTTCCACGATATTCATATCCCGCCATCGCGGCCAGCACCCGAAAAAAACTAAAGTTTCGCTTGACCCTTTACGACTCCCGCAGCACAATGCGGCCGACTTCGGAACCACGGCGGTTCCTCCGAACCACTCAGCACCCGGAAAACGCCCCCAACGACCCCGAGTTTTCGGAGAAATCACCGAGGTTCCGGGAGGGATGGACCCCTTCCCAAGCTGGCTGGAGGATTTGCGCCGTGACATCTCGTTTCTCGCTCCCGTCGTTCCTGATCGCGGTGCTGGCGACCGTGGCGACGGCCCATCTGTCGGGCTCGGCCTCGGCTGATTCGGTGGTTTCGTTCAAGATCGTGAATGATTCGGGGGGCTCGATCTCGCGGGCCGACTTCGAGATCATCCCGGCCGGCTCGGTGCAGCCGCCGGTGATCGGCACCGACCCGACGACCGGCCAGCCGCAGACGGCCAACCCGTTGGTCCTCAACCTGGCCGCCTCCTCGGGCTTCGACCCGAGCAACTTCCATGTGGCCCTGGGCAGCAACGCGACGTTCGAGGGGCTCCGCCTGCTTTTCGGCCAGACGCAAGTTGTTGGCCCCGGCGGACAGATCACGTTCGTGCCCGTGTCCGGTTCGGATGGTAATCCGCCGCGATTCTGGGACAATGGAGGGGTTGCGGTGTTTTCGCTGAACCTCGCGCCCAATTTCGCGGGGCCCGTCACGCTCGCGCCGCTGACCCCGGGAATCCAGGTCTCGTTCTACAACACCCCCGAGCCGATGACACTGGCCCTGTGGACGGCCATCGGCCTGGGCGTGGTCGGATGCCGGAAGAAGGCCCGGCGATCGCCTTCGAGGGCGCCTTCGTGCAAGTCCTGATCAGCGAAGACGAGATCCAGAAGCGCATCATCGAGCTCGGCCGCCAGATCGAGGCCGACTACACGGGCAAACCCCTGACGATCGTGGCCGTGCTGACCGGCAGCCTGATCGTCCTGGCCGACCTGATCCGCCGCATCGAGGTCCCCTTGCGGGTCGCCCTGTTGCAGGCCAGCAGCTACAAGGGGGCGACCACCACGGCGGGCGCCCTCATCATCAACGAGGCCTTCGCGCCCGACGTGGAAGGGCGCGACGTCCTCCTCCTGGATGATATCCTGGACACCGGCCACACGCTGGCCACGCTCGTGGGACGCATGCAAGCGCGAGGCGCCCTGAGCGTGAAGACCGCCGTGTTGTTGCGGAAAATCGGCCGGCAAGAGGTCCACATCGAGCCCGATTACTGCGGGTTCACCATCCCCGACAAGTTCGTGGTGGGCTACGGGCTGGATTTCAACGACGATTACCGCCATCTGCCGTATGTGGGCGTGCTGGATGAATAGCGGTCGATGAAAATCGCCCTGGTCACCCGCCGATATCCCCCGCTGATCGGCGGCGCCGAAAAGGTCCTCAGCTACCTCGCCCCGGCCATCGCCGCCGAAGGGGCCGGCGTGACCGTGGTCACGTCCTCGATCCCCGATCATGCAAGCAAGGCCCTCGACGCCGCATCCCCGGTCCCGATCGTCCGACTCCCCACGTCTCGGCTAAGGTTCGTGGGGACAACGCTTTACATGCGGTCGCTCCGGCGCCGGCTCATCCAGCATCGGCCCGACCTCATCTATGTTTCGATGTTGAAACACGATGCTTACGTGGCGGTGGGCGTGGGTCGAAAGCTGGGAATTCCGGTCGTACTCAGGCCCGAGGGAGCCGGGGCAACGGGCGATCTCGCCTGGCAAAAGTGGGGACGATTCGGCTCAAGAATCGGCAAAATTTGCCAAGAGGCCGACGCCTTCGTGGCGATCTCCGCATCCATTCGCGCCGAGATGATCGCCGAAGGTTACGACCCGGCAAAGATTTACGACTTGCCCAACGGCGTGCCCGTGCCCGAAGTCGCGTGGACCTCGCCGCCGGCCGATCGATCTCCCTCGCCGGTGGTGGCGTTCGTGGGCCGGCTCGCGCCCGAGAAGAATCTCGGCATGCTGATCGACGCGTGGTCCTTCGTCATCAAGAAATGGCCGGATGCCCGGCTGATGCTGATCGGCGACGGTCCCGAGCGCGACGCCCTGAAAAATCGGGCAAAATCGGCCGGATCCACCATCATCTTCCACGGAGAAGCCCCCAACCCCGCGCTCCTGCTCCGCGATTGCGACCTCTTCGTCCTCCCCTCTCGCGAAGAGGGGATGAGCATCGCCTTGTTGGAAGCAATGGCGTTGGGCATGCCGATCGTGGCCAGCGACATCCCCGGCAATCGCCGCCTGATCGCCAGCGAAGTCCACGGCCGGCTCGCCCCGCCCGATTCGCCCGAGGCCTTCGCCGCCGCGATCGTCTCGCAGTGGGAAAATCGTGCGAGAGCGCTGGAAATGGCCGGGTCGGCAAGGCAACGGGTGATCGAGGAGTATTCGATCGCAATCGTGGCGAGGCGGCATCTGGAGTTGTTCCGCGTCTTGCAGGGCGTGTGAAACACGCCGTGTCCTTTCCCAAGAAAATCGGCACCGGCGGCCGGGTCGGCGGCTTCGCCAGTCGGCTCGGGATGACGCCGACCGCGGTCGGCCTCGCTTTTTCGACGCGTCGAACGTGCGCAAGACGTGCCCGGACGTGTTTTTGCATGCCCCTGGTGCGCAAGAAGGCGCCGCCCTGCCGCCGTCTTCGCCCTTTCGCGACCGATAACTCGTTGCGGACTCATAATTTAAGATCCTTTTTCCGATCACTCCCGCGGGGATTTTGGGTTCGTTTCGTAGGGGACGCGCCGCAACGTGTTGGCTTTGTTTCGTAGAAGCCGGACGGACCGGTTTCGCAAGCGGTTCGTCCGGCTTCGCTTGCCGGGAACCGTCGAGGGGCACGCGGCGTAATCCCGGACAAGAGGAGTATCGGGGTGGGTCTCGCCGCGCGATCACACGATCGATCGGGCGTGGGCGCTCGCAATGCCGTGGGCCGCGCGAATCCCGCCGGTTTGGACTCATCGGCCGAAAGATTCCGGCGCGAGCAACACGTCCTACGGGGAGAAGGTTTGCCTACGCAAGGCGACGTCCCACGCGCAAGCCCCCACATCGTCGGGTCCGCCTTTGGTCCAACGCTTCACCTCATAGTCGCCGTGATCGTCCCTACCATTCGGGCCGATCGAGTGGACGATCCATTGCCCGTCGCGGCGATCGAGTAAGTACGGCTTCCCCGAGAAAGGATCGAGCGGCGGATTCGCCAGGATTTGCGGATCGATGGCGGCGATCGACTCGGGCCAGGCTCCCGTCTTGAGGCGGTGCCTCTCGGCGGCCAGCAAGATTGCCGTGGCGCCCAGCGTGGCCTGATAGCGCAGGTCGGCCGCGCTTCCCGCATTCAGGGCCGGCATTAAAATGAGGGGGAGCGTCGAGGTATACATTCCGAACCGGCTTTCCTTGACGGCGACGATGCGGTCGTCCCAGGCCTTCCAGCGTGCAGGCCTTTCCGCGGCCGGCAGGCTGCCGATGGCCACGGCATCGTTCAACCATTCGAGGCTGACCGCGATTTGCTGGTCGTACCAGAGGCCGACCACCGGGCCGGTATTCTTGCGGAGGGAATCGGGGTCGAGTTTCGAGAGATCGGCGTCCAGGTCGCCGCTCAGGGAGGAGAGGGAAATCTCCCCGGCGGCCACGCGCCGCAGCATCTCGATGGTGCTGGCCCTTTCGCCCTTCAGGCAGGTGAGGAAAACCGGTAGGGAAAGCTCGTCCAGGAGCAGCGCCTGGAGGCGAGCGAGGGCCGCGTCGGACGGCTCCCCCTGCGCGAGCACCCGCCGGGTAGATTGCAAGGCGACCCCACCGATGGCGATGCGGACGAGGTAGGAGATCATGAACGGCTCGTCGCCGATCGACCGGCCGACTCCGAAGGCGGCCCGGCAGGAGTCGAGGCCGCCGTCAATGTCGCCGTCCTGGGCTCGCATCGTCGCGTCCAGGACCATCAAACGCGCGGCGTTACGCGTTGCCTGGGTCTCGGCCAGGGGAGTATCCAGCACGCTCGGCCCGATGCGGATCTCGTGCCGCCCCCGGCGGTAATCGGCCAGGGTGCGGGCGATCCGAACCGCCTCGGACCGCTTGGTCAGCTCGTCGCGGAGGACTGCGGCCGTCTCGTCGTCGATCCGGACGTTGTCCGCGAGCATCTTGAGCCCGTCGTAAGCCTGCATGAATTCGTTCGGGGTCGGATTGGGCGTACCGGGCTTCGGCGGCGTGCTTTCGGGGTAGGATCTGGGCAGAAGCTCCAGGGCTTTGGCCAGGACCATCGCCGAATTCTCCTCGTCGGGCACCGCCTCGCGATGCTCCATGAGGTCATTCAGGCGCCAGTGAGGGTCATCGCGATCGGCCGCCGCGACGGCGTCGGCGAGCCGGCGATCGACCACTTTCCCAGCATAAACTCCGGCCCCGTAAGCGGTTGCCAGGACACAGAGGACCGGCAGGCCGACCGCCCAGGGCCAGATGTGGAACACTGAGAAGCCCGATTTCGGGGAACAGGGCGAGCGGGCGATGGGTGATCCTCGCCACAGCCGCCCGGATTCGCCTCGGGATGGCGCGGCTGAAGAGGAAAAGAACCATCCCGCCGAGGCTACCCCATACCCCGCAACCCAGGAAGAATCCCGCCGCGGGCCGGAGCAAGTTCGGAAGGCCCCAACCTCGGCCGGCGCCGACCCCGAACAGCATCACCGCCAGGCTGAAGACCACCAGGCTCAGGCTGATCGGCCCGGAAACATACGAAACCCGGCGGAATCCTGCCTTCGCCGCGCCCCAATACGCTCGCGCGAGGCTTGTTGGCGCCTCAGTGGGCGGTTGTGGGGTGGCCGAACCTTCCGACGTGGCGGCGAGGAAGGCGTCTTCGGGGTCGATCTCGTCGGGTTTCATGGGCGAATCGGCCCCTTATCGTTCGGTTCTCGCATGGAATCCCATCGCGATTTCGGGCATCATCGCCGCTTCCGGTGGATTTTATCCGGCCTGCCTGCTTTCTTCGAGACCCTGATCCGTGCTCAAAGTCCTCCAGCTCATCCCCACGCTCGACCGCTCGGGCGCCGAGAAGCAGATGGTCTTGCTGGCCAAGGGGTTGCCTCGCGACCGCTTCCAGGTGGAGGTGGCCGCGCTGACTCGCCTTGGACCCCTGGAAGCCGAGCTTCGCGATGCCTCGATCCCCGTCACGTTGATCGGCAAGCACTTCAAGGTGGACCCGTTTGCCCTCCTTCGACTGGCGAAATTCCTCAAAAACGGCCGGTTTGACGTGATCCAGACGTGGATCTTCGCGGCCAATATGTATGGCCGGATGGCCGCGAGGCGGGCGGCGTACTCCGGTCATCATCGTGGCCGAGATGGCCGTTGATCTCTGGAAAGGGAAGGCCGAGCTGGCCATCGACCGCCATCTTGCCGGTTGGACCGACCGCGTGGTGGGGAACTCGCGGGCCGTGGCCGATTTCTATCGGAGCCCGGGGCGTGCCCGACGATCGCCTGGAAGTCATCCGTTCGGGGATTGCCGACGAGGAGCCGCCCGAGGTCGATCGCGCCGAGGTCCGGCGGTCGCTCCGGCTACCCGAAGATGCCCCGATGGCGATCTTCGTGGGGCGATTGGCCCCGCAGAAGGCCGTGGACGACCTGCTGTCGGCGCTCGACGTGCTCCAGCACGTGAGGCCCGACCTGAAGACGTTGATCGTGGGCGATGGGCCGATGCGGGGCGCCTGGAAGACCTGGCGAGGTCGTTCCGGCTGGGCGATCGCGTGCGATTCCTGGGCCATCGCGACGACGTGCCTCGCCTGCTCGCGGCGTCGGATGTGCTCGTCCTGCCGAGTCTCTACGAAGGATTGCCGAACGTGGTGCTGGAGGCCATGAGGTCCCGCAAGCCGGTGGTTGCCACCGCCGCGCCGGGGACGACCGAGGTGGTCGTCCCCGGCGAGACGGGCTGGCTCGTCCCCTTGAGGAAGCCAACCGCACTGGCGCAGGCGATCCGCGAGGCGATCGAGGACCCCGAGCGAGCCCGACGCATGGGAGACGCCGGGCGATCTCGCGTCGAGGCCGAGTTTCGCGCCTCGACGATGGTCGAGCGGTTCGCGTCGCTGTACGAGACGCTCGCGAGGGCCAAGGGGTTGATGGTATAACGAAGGAAGATCGTCCTTCACGAAGGAGAAATCGCCGATGTCGATCGCAATGCCGATGGCGTCGCTGGACCCGCTCGAGTTGGCGCCGGTGCCGGTTTATCGGTTCACGGTCGAGGAGTATCTCCGCCTGGTCGAGACCGGATTCTTCGCCGAGGGAGAACGCAACGAACTCCTGGAAGGATGGATCGTCCCGAAGATGACCATGAACCCGCCTCATACCGTCGCTGTAGGACTTGCAGACGACGCGTTGCGTGCCGCGATCCCCGAAGGATGGCATGTCCGGGGCCAATCCTCGCTTCGATCCGCCGACAGCGTCCCCGAGCCGGATTTGGCGATCGTCCGAGGGGCGCGGCGTGACTATCGCGGTCGCCATCCCGGCCCCGGTGACACGGGCCTTGCCGTCGAGATCGCCGATTCCTCGCTCGCCACCGATCGCAAGCTCAAGGCGAGGATTTATGCCCGCGCCGGCATCCCGTTTTACTGGATCATCAACCTCGTGGATCGGCAAATCGAGGCCTTCGCCGACCCGACCGGCCCGGCCGAGGAGCCTTCATATCGATCGACCAATACTTATCGCGATGGGGACGCAGTGCCGTTGACGCTCGACGGTCGCGAATGCCCCGCGGTGGTTGTTGCCGCCCTGCTCCCGTGAGCGAATCTCAGGCTGCGGGGATCGACGCTCCTTCCAGGAGGGCGTGACCGTAGTCGCGAAGCCGGCCGATCGACTCCTCCCTGGCGCACCCCGCGTGCTTCCGATCCTCGATCGCCTTGAGGAAGGTGGCGTGAGGCGATCGAGGACCCCGAGCGGGCCCGACGCATGGGAGACGCCGGGCGATCTCGCGTCGAGGCCGAGTTTCGCGCCTCGACGATGGTCGAGCGGTTCGCGTCGTTGTAAGAGACGCTCGCGAAGAGTAAGGGCTTGCTAGCGTGAGTGTATGGTGCGATCTCGCGACTATTTCGGCGTAGCCCCCTTGCCATGCATGAGGTCGTCGCTCTCCTTCTGCTCCTTGGGGACCTCTCCGGCTGTCGGGCCCTTGTTGGGAGCGGTGGTCGATCCGCCGCATCCAAGGATCGAGGTCGCGAGGATCATGATCGTCAGAAGCCCGAGGACACGTCGCATGGACAGACTCTCCCGTCAAAGGAAAAACCCGCCCGGCCCTACGGTTTCGTGCGAAGCCGGGCGTCGTGGGCGAAAGGGAACGCTGCGGGTTATTGCCAGTCGGAGGCGTTGACCACCTCGCCGGCACCTCGCGAGCCCAGGGCCCACCAGGGTTGCAGGCTGATCGAGTCCTTGATGAAGTGGACCGAGCCGTCGGCATAGGCCTCGACGATGCCGCCTGGGTGGTTGCTGTTGGGCGGGGCGCTTTCCCAGCGGCAGGACCCAGTATCCGCCGCTGGCGTCGGTGAAGCCCCCGTAGTTGGCATCGCTGGGATTGGTGCAGGCAATCTGGTTGGGCGGGCCGAAATGGTTGTAGCCGTTTACGATCATGTAGACCGGGAAGGCGGCGGCCCACATCTGGCCGGCGCTGGCGCCGTAGCGATTGACCGTACTGCCTGGGATGGTGTTGCAAGCATTCACATAGGCCTGGACCTGGGCGGGCGTGGAGCCGGGGCCGGCACCCACCGGGCTGTGCCACTCGCCCCGCTTGTAGTTGGGGTCATTCCGGGTGAAGTACACGTTGGATCCGTTGCCGATGAGCCGCTCGCTGAGCAGGGCCGTGCTTGAGGTGCCGTCGGTGATTGACGACATCCGCACGATCCCATAATTGAAGCTCGCGGTCGTCTGCACGTTCATCCACCAGTTATTGGGAGGAATGATGGTGCCGCTCGTCCCCGAGAGAGGACCGGGCCCGCCGTAGCTGCCGCAGTAATTGGTATTGCCGAAGTAGATGCCCGGGGTGGGGGTCTGCCGCAAGGGCTGATCGGCGAGGTTGTCCGACGGGCACCGCAGCGTGGCAATGCTGGTCGTCGTGACGGTCGTGTTGCCCATACCGTAGGCGGTGGTCGCCCCGGCGCAGGGATCGTTGCTGAAGTTGTAGGCGTTGTAGAGCGGCTGCTGCTCGGTGTACTGGAGGATGGCGATGATCCAACTCGTCGTATAGCCGCTGGACGTCGTCAGGCCGGCAACGTCATTGGCCTTGATGGCGGCATTCATCGACTGGAGCGGCAGGCAGCCGTTGCTGCTCTCGTAGTTCATGATCGCCAGGGCCAACTGCTTCAGGTTGTTGGTACACTGGGCGCGGCGGGCGGCCTCGCGGGCGGACTGAACGGCGGGCAAGAGCAGGGCGATCAGGACGCCGATGATCGCGATGACCACCAGCAGCTCGATCAGGGTGAAACCGCGACGACTGCGCAAGTTCATAGAACCACCTCTCGAAAAGAAGACAAATGGAATCCAATTCACCGACAACGAGCCGATCTGATGAAGGCGCACGGACCCAGGATCGGGGAGGGAGTCTCGTTTGCCCCGGTATTCGCCACATGGAAAGATGTGAGATCGGGGTGGCTGACGGTGAAGCCGCGCGATTCTACAAGCGCCAGTGCGAATTTACCACAGAATTAGCCTGGATCCCCTTCATTAAATCTTCTCGCACGCCCACACCCAAGACATCCATCCAAACATCGGGCCGGCAAGGACCTACGATCCGCCACCACCAGGCAGGGTCAAGCGGCCGGGATGGACGCCTCGGCCACGAGGGTACGGCCGTAGTCGCGAAGCCGGCCGATGGACTCCTCCATGGCCCGCCGGGCCTGATTCCGTTCCTCGATCGCCTTCAGGAACGTGGCGCGATGCGGCTCGGGGACCTGATCGGGGTGGGCCTCGGCGAAGTCGGCAAGGGACTCGATCGCCTCATCCTCGCGGCCGAGTTTCTCCAGGAGACGCGACCGGAATGCCGCGATATTCCATCCGGAGGGGCACAGCCTCGCGGCCTCGTCGATGAACAGCAAGGCCGACTCCGGGTCGCCAAGCTGCGACCACCAGCGGGCGCGGGCAAACGCGAGGTCCGCCGGCGACATCGGGCCGGGGTCCTCCCGGATGAGGGCGAGCAGGCCTTCCCAATCTTCCTTCAAGACGCCATCTTCATACCGTTGATGCCACCGGGCGAGGTCCGGAGAAGCCGAGGGGACCCGAAGCGGATCGCTGATCGTATAAAGATCGGCGGAAAGTGCTCCTAGCCTTTCACGCTCGGCCCCCGTCATCTGGTACCAGGGTTGATCGGCGTCGTCTCGTATGGAGTCGGCCTCCTCGGACTCCTGTTTTCCTTCCAGGAACAGGGCATGCAAACGGTGGAGCAGGCGGACCGACTCCGCGAACGCCTGACTTCCGGCCGTCGATGACGCGTTCATGACCTAGTCTCCCACGAGAGTCCACAGGGATTGGGTCGCCGCCAGGGCCGATCGATAGTCCGTCAAGGGCATCTCATCCAGGGGCTGGACTGTCCCGTGTCCGGGGACGTCGGGCCTGAGGACGAGCTTTTCCTCAACGGGGCCGGACTCGAAGGGACCATCTCCCATTTCCCAGCAGGCATCGTCGGGCTTACGGCCGCGAGCACCTAGCACCAAACCGGCACGACCATATCTCTCGGGGACGCGAAAGCGAGGGAGATCCTGCAAGGATGGCGCAACGGACGTTCCCCCGGACCCGGGCGAGACGAGTCCTTCGATGGCTTCGATGTCGTACTTTCTCGGATCATCGACGCCCGTCTCGCGGAGGACTTCACCCCGTTCGCGCACACCGAGTTCCCGGCCAGTCTGCCGGACCTTCGGGAAGTCTCCATCTCGCGTCATCACCCGATACATTCGTGGCATTCTTGTCCCCTAAAACCTGCCATTCATCTTAACAGGATTCGCAACCCATATCCTCACCCCCCATGCGGCATGAATCGCTCCAGGTCCTCCCCCTTGGCCACGACCGTGATCCCTTCCTCGGTCACGGTCAGGCCCCTGGCGAGGTCGGCCTGGCGATCCCATCCGATGTCGAATCCGTTGGGGACCTTCACCTCCTTGTCGAGGATCGCGCGGCGAATCCGGGCGTGGCGGCCGACTTCCACCCCGTCGAATAAGATCGCGTCTTCCACCAGCGCGTAGCTGTTAATCCTGACCTCGGGCGAGAGGATCGAGCGGTAGACCTGGCCTCCGGAGACGATCGCCCCCTGGCAGACGATCGAGTTGAAGGCGGCGCCTCGGCGGTCGGGGTCGGTGTGGACGAACTTGGGCGGGGGCATGGGCGGCTGATAGGTGTGGATGGGCCAGTCGCGGTCGTAGAGGTTCAGGATCGGGTCGACCTGGATCAAATCCATGCTTGCTTGAAAGTAAGCGTCCAGGGTGCCCACGTCGCGCCAGTAGGCCGCCTGCTTGCGGTTCTCGTCGCGAAAGGGGTAGGCGAAAACCCGGCTGGATTGGAGCATGCCGGGGATGATGTCCTTGCCGAAGTCGTGGCCCGAGTTGTCCTTCCTGGCGGCGTCCTGGAAGAGCAATTCGTACATGACGTCGGTGGCGAACACGTAGATGCCCATCGAGGCCAGGGCCAGGTCGGGGTTGTCGGGCATGGCCCGCGGGTCCCTGGGCTTCTCCTGGAACCCGATCACGCGGTCCTGGTCGTCCACCTGCATCACGCCGAACTCGCGGGCCTGCATGCGTGGCACGGGCAGGCAGGCGATGGTCAGGTCGGCCTTGTTCTCGCGGTGGGCCTCGATCATGGCGGCGTAATTCATCTTGTAGATGTGGTCGCCGGCCAGGATCAACGTATCGCGAGGGCGGGCCTTCTCGATCGTGTAAACGTTCTGGTAGATCGCGTCGGCGGTGCCCTGATACCAGTGCTCGGCGATGCGCTGCTGGGGCGGGATCACCTCGATGTATTCGTCCAGTTCGCGGCGTGAGGAACCGCCAGCCCTGGTCGATGTGGCGGGCGAGGCTCACGGCCTTGTACTGGGTCAGGACCAGCATCTTGCGGATGTCGGAATTGATGCAGTTGGAGAGGGCGAAGTCGACGATCCGGTAGATCCCGCCGAACGGGACGGCCGGCTTGGCACGATCGCGAGTCAAGGGCTCCAGGCGAGTCCCCCGCCCGCCCGCCAGGACGATGGCCAACACGTCTCTGAGCACGCAAAACCCCCAAACCCGCACGGATAGACTGTCGGCCTTGGGCTGCAAGCCGTAAGCCTTGGGCCGCAAGCCGTAAGCTGTAAGCCTTGGGCCGCAAGCCGTAAGCTGTAAGTCGGAGAAAAGGTGCTCGCAGAGCACCCTACGAATTCGGATGGCTTATAGCCTACAGCTTATAGCCTACAGCCGATAGCCGATGCTTGCTCCCCGGCCGTTCGTTCAATGTTCGGGCCGCGACGTGGTCGGCCAGGTCCTGCTGACCTCCAAGGGGGACAAGCAGGTCCTGAAGATGACTTACCGGCTCAGCTTGAGGAAGACGACGGTCAATGCCCAGAATCAGCAGAGTATCCAGGAATTCACGATCTCGGAAATCGTCGATTCCACCGGGTTCGAGATCAAGACGGGCGAGACCAGGACGCTGAACTTCTCGATCCCCTACGGAGGGATGGCCGCGCCGGGGGCCGCGGCCGGCGTGATGGGCGTCCTGGGTGCCCTCGGGCAGATGGCCGCCAGCGCTTCGGGGACGCAAGAGGCTTACTTCCTCGTGGCGGTGTGCGACGTGAAGGGGACCGCGTTGGCCCCGAGCGACCGGGTCCAGCTCACGCTGGTCAATTGATCGATCGACCGCGGCGGCGTGCATGCCAACCGCGGTTTCGGATCGCCTTCGGCTCATCGCTGCCCCGACTTGTCCTTGAGCTCCTTGAATGCGGGGGCCTCGACGTACTGCCAGCTCCCGCCCTGGTTCCACGGGCCGCGGAATTCGCTGCCGGCGTCGCCTTCGCCGGTGGAGTCGTTGAAGTACTGGTCCACCAAGCCGGGGGTGGGCGGGATTTGCCCGACCGCGAGCGGCGGCTTGCCCATGCTTTCGAGCGCCGCCATGAACGCCTTCATGTGCGTGATCTCGCGAGTCATGAGGAACTGCAAGGCCTCCTTGCTGCCGGGGTCGTCGCAGAAGTCGATGAGGCGTTCGTAGACGATCTTGGCGCGGGCCTCGGCGGCGATGTTGCTCCTCAGGTCGACGTCGAGCTCTCCGGTGATCTTGAGGTAATCGGCCGTCCAGGGGTTGCCCTGCGAGTTGAACAGGTTCACGCCGCCTCCGCCGCAGATGGCGATGAGCGGGTCGGCCTCGGCGGCCTCGCGCGACTTGCCCGTGGGCTTCAGGTGCATGCGGGCAAGGGTGCCGATGACTTCCAGGTGGCTCAGCTCCTCGGTGCCGATGTCCATGAGCATGTCCTTGCGGGCGGGGTCCTCGCAATTGATGCCCTGGATCGAGTATTGCATGGCCGCGGCAAGCTCGCCGTTGGCGCCGCCAAACTGTTCCAGCAGCATGCGGCCGAACCTCGGCTCGGGCCTGCCCACGCGGACCGTGTACATAAGCTTCTTGACGTGGTGATACACGCGGACTACTCCCCGCCACGGGCGGATGGTGTGAAGGGATCGAAGCGTGAAGATCCGCCATCATGTCCCGCAAATCCCGAGCCGCCCGCGACCGCGGCGGCGGCACGCAATTCGCCCGGAGGGAATTGCGGATCCATCGCCCCGACCCTCGCAGGAGCTTGCCCGCGATGAGCGCCCCCCTGACCCGTCGCGCCTTCCTCGCCGCCTCGGCGGCGACGGCCGCCGCCTCATGCCTCGCCCCGTCCCTCGCCTCGGATCGCGGCCCCGAGCCGCTCGGGCCGGTCGCCGGCCGCACCGGCCCGCGAGGGATCGCCGCGGGGTCGGCAGGCCGGCCTTCGCTCGGCGCCGTGACGCTGCTCGACGGCCGCGTGATGGAGGTCTCGCACCGCACCGCCTGGCGGATCCGGCCCGGCAAGTCGGTCCTGATCGCGCCCGAGCCGGACGGGACCTGGTCGGTCCTCTATGCCGAGTGCTGACTCGGGGAAAAACGGGCGGGGAAGCACCAGGGGACGACCGAGGCCTTCTCGGGTAGAATGAGGCGCGAAGGATCTTCGCGCCGCTTTTCCTCGGGGAATCTTGCCGATGACCTGGCCTGTCCGCGGTGTTTTCGCGTTTTTCGCGCTCGCCGCATTGATCCCGCCCGCGAGGGCCGACGAACGCCTCAAGGACATCGCCTGCCGATCGGTCCACCTCGGCTATCCCGCGGCCGAGGGCGTTGCGTTCTACAACGAGGTGATCATCAACACATCGGCGCCCGGCACGTACTTCATGGTCTGCGGGTGGGACAAGGGATATTTCGGCCTGCAGGAGCTGGGAAACGGCAAGAAGCTGCTGATCTTCTCGGTGTGGGACTCCGAGCAGGACGACCCGAAGGCCGTCGCCGAGGATCGCCGCACGAAGCTCGTCTTCAAGGACGAAAAAGTGCGGACCGGCAGGTTCGGGGGCGAAGGCACGGGCGGTCAGTCCTTCTTCGATTATGACTGGAAGCCGGGCCAGACCTATCGGCTGATGGTCACTTCGAAAATCGTCGAGAAACGCACCGAGTATTCCGGATATTTTTTCGTCCCCGAAAGTAACCAGTGGAAGCATTTGGTCACGTTCTCGACCGTGACCGGCGGCAAGGATTTGAAGGGGTACTATTGCTTCATCGAAGACTTCAAGCGCGATCGCGTGTCGGCCACCAAGGCCCGCCAGGCGCACTTCGGCAACGGCTGGGTGACGAAGAAGGATGGCGAGACGGTCGGGCTTGCGAAGGCTCGCTTCACGGGCGATTCCAACCCCGTGGTGAATATCAACGCGGTCGTTGATGGCGAGCGATTCGTCCTGACCACGGGCGGCAAGACCGAGAATACGGGGGCGAAGCTGCGCGAGTTCCTGAACCTGCCCGCCGGCGAGCGCAAGCCGCCCGGGGACTTGCCGCGTGCCGGCTCGTCGGCGCCGAGCCGCGACACCTGCTCCTGATGTTCGTCGCCGGGCTGATCGCGGGCGCCATGAACGCGGCGGCCGGGGGCGGGTCGTTCGTCACGTTCCCGGCGATGGTCTACGCGGGCGTGCCGTCGGTCGAGGCCAACGCGTCGAGCACCGTCGCGCTCTTCCCCGGCTCGATGGCGAGCGTGATCGCCTATCGAAATGACTTCAAGGCCTTCGAGCTGATCTCGCTGCGCAGGATGCTCATGCTGAGCGTCGCGGGCGGGCTGATCGGCGCGTTGCTCCTGCTCCTCACGCCTTCGAAGACCTTCGACGCGATCGTGCCGTGGTTGCTGCTCACGGGCACGCTCACGTTCGCGTTCGGGGGGAGGGTGGGGACCTGGCTCCGCGCGAGGGTCCACATCGGCCGCTCGACCATGAGCGTCTGCCAGTTCCTCCTGGGGATCTACGCGGGGTATTTCGGGGGGGGCGTGGGGATCATGATGATCGCGGTCTGGACCCTGTTCGGGATGACCGACATCAAGGCGATCAACGCGACGAAGACGCTCCTGGTAGGGTCGGCGAACTCGATCGCGGTGGTCTGCTTCGTCGCGGCGAACAAGGTCTGGTGGCCGCAAACGTGCGTGATGCTGGTGGCGGCGGTCATCGGCGGCTACGGCGGCGCGAGGCTGGCGAGGAGCCTGCCCCCGCATCGCTTGCGGACGGGGATCTCCTGCTTCAACTTCCTCATCACGGCCGTGTTCTTCTGGCGGACTTATGCCGCGAGCGGGGCTTGATTTTTTGGGAAGACTTCATTCCATCTCGCGAAGCATGACCACCACATTCATCATGGACCGAGACGTGTGGTAATTCGCCTTCCAGGGTGACGCCTTGCGGCCGTCGCCGATGAGCGCGCCTTCTCTCGTCGTCTCGCCGAACCAGCCGCCTTTCTCGCGGTCGAGCATGTGCTTGTCGATGAAATCCCACTGTTTCAAAAACGCGTTCCAGTACCGATCGGTCTGCTTGCCGTATTTCTTGTGCATGAGCAAGAGGGCGTTCAACCCCTCGGCCTGCGTCCACCAGACTTTCGTGCGGTCGAACGCCTGGCCGGCGAACGCCTCGCCCTTGTCGTAGAACCCGCCGTGCTGGCCGTCCCAGCCCCAGTCCATCGCGTGATCGACGAGGCTGCGGGCGACCTGCCAGGTCCTCGCATCGTCGCCAATCCCGAGCGATTCGGCGGCCTCGACCAGCAAGTACGCGGTCTCGACGTCGTGCCCGAACGAGTCGTGCGCGGGGACCGCCCGCCAGTCCTTCGTCAGGTAAAGGTTGAGGGCGCCGGGCTCGACGGCGATGCGGTCGCGGACGATTTCCAGGGTCTCTCGCAGCCTCTTTTCCACGATCGGCGTCTTCTCGACGCGATAGAACTCGCCGATCGCTTCCAGCAGGTGGATGTGCGAGTTCATCGTCTTGTAGCCGTAATAGATGCCCAGCCGATCGGTCCGCCTGGCGATCGGCGCGGCGTCCTCCCAGGATAAGATCGGCGTCCCGTCGCGGCGAAATGCCTCGAAATAGCCGCCGTCCTTCGCGTCGTGGGCCCGTGTTTCGAGCCAATCGAAGGCGTCGCGGGCCACCTTCAGGGCAAGCTCATCGCGGGTGACGGCGTAGACTTTACTGGCGGAGTAAAGGACGAACGCGGTCCCGTAGACGTGCTTCTCGTCGCCCAGGCGCGGGCTGATCTTCCCGTCCAGGCCAAGCATCCAGTGGAATCCGCCGGCCTGGGGATCTCGCATCACGCGGTCGAGATATTCGACGCCGTGGCGGGCATATTTCGCATACTCGTCGCGATGTTCGGGCGAATAGGCGGCGAACGCGGCGGCGGTCCACGTCATGCGGGACTGGTAGACGGCGAAGCGGTTGTCTTCGGGAAGCGGCGACCAATCGCGGGCAAAATCCTGATGAAAACCGCCGCGTTCCTCGTCAATCGCGTGCGGATACCAATGCTTGGTCAATTCTTCTCGCAGGAGTCCGTCGATCTTCTGGCGCGAGCTCGCGGGCCTGCGGCGCCTGTGCAGGAGCGTTCGCCGGGGCCAGCAGGAGGATTGCGGCGACCGGGAAGACTAGCCGGGACCGGCCGCGATTGTTTGCAAGAATTCGCATGAATCGGCCTCTTTTCAGCGGGCGAGGAGGACGCGCGACCCCTGGTCCAGGACCTGCCGGACGATGTAAAGGCCTGGGTGGAGGTTCGGGGCTTCCATCGGCAGTTGCACGCGGGGCGAGGACTCGCCGTGGACCCAGAGGCGGAAGGTGCCGTCCTGGAGGTCGGCCGCGCGGATCTTCTCCCAGGGCACGGGCGTCCAATCGCCGGGCTTGCCCTCGCCCCTGGCCGTGATGCGGCGTAGGTCGCGGTCGAGGAAGCCGGCGGGGGTCGTCTGGATGCCGGTCGTTGTGATCTTCATGCGGGGCGTCCACGCGATCGTCTCGCCGCGACGAAGCCTCTCCGTCATCCGCCCGGCCATGATCGCCGAGATCCGCTCGGCCGCCCTGGCCATCGGCCCGGTATCGCCGGAGTCGCCCCGACGCCTCAGCCCCGCTTCCTTGCGGCGGATGTGCAGGGAAACCGGCTTCGGCCCGAACGCCGGGGCCGTCAAGGTCATGCGATCGTGCGTGCCCATGTAATGGTCGTGATTGAAGAAGCGCGTGGCCGAGAAGGTCATCTGCTCCAGGTCGGAGTACGGCACCGTCAGACCGCCGCCGCGGGGCGTGGTCAGGCCGAATTCATGGAGCGCGACCGAATTGGCCCGCGCCCGGCCCTTCATGGAGAGGCCCAGGGCCAGGGGGATCGCCCCGATCACCATCACCACCGCGGCACCGGTGATCGACTTGCGATCCATCATCGGCTCGCCCGGCTTGCGGACGAACAGCATGAGCAGGCTGAAGGCCAGGATCAGCCCGCCCAGCACGATCAGGAGCGTCGCGAAGGACGTTCCCGGCTTCTTTTCAAGGACCAACGCGCCCAGGTCGCCCGCGGGGCGATTGTCGGTTGCCATGATCGGTCTCGGCTCATCGGGGACTCTGGATGGGATATTCCGCCCGGTCCCGAGGAGTCTAGCGAGCCGGCCCGGGCGCCGCCAGGGGAAGGAGGGGCGGATTTGTCGCATCGTTTTCGGTCATCGCATCTGCCCCCGCTCGTCGAAGCCATGCGGCAGCGCCCACCACTCACCAAAGGCCATCCCCCGGGGGCGGGAGACGGGCTCCGCCTCCGCCGATCAATGGATCTCCCTCTTGCCGCTCGTCGGCCCTTCGTTGGGCGAGATGAACACGCGGTCCCTGGGGAACTTGTCGAACAGCGACTCGGGCCGGGAGAAGTTGTTAGCCAGCACGTCCTTGCGGGTTGCCGGCGACCCACATCGAGAGGTCGATCGCCTCGTAATGCCCCGTGTTGAGGCCGATCAGCACGCGGCATCGCTTCGATCCGCGGTTCTCGATCGAGTGCCCGTAGCCTTGCGGGATGTAGCCGACGTCCCCCTTGTTCAGCGTCTCCTCGCGATAGCGGCCGTGCGAGCCGAACAGGGTCACGTTGATGTCGGAGCCATCGATCACGTATTGCCACTCGTCGGCGTTCGGGTGCCAGTGCAGCTCGCGGAGCCCGCCCGGCTCCAGGTCCAGGACCACGCCGGTCACGGTTTTGGCGATCGGGAAGCGGTCGGAGCCGACCCGCCATTCGCGGCCCCCCTTGTGGATCGAGTGCGGCTCCTGCGCGAGCATGCGGAACTTGTGCGAGTCGGGCGGGGTGCGGTCCTTGCCCTGCAGGTTGGGCGGGATCTCCGCGGGCGGCTTCGCGCCGCGGGCGAAGTAGACCTCTTCCTTCGGGAAGCCCTCGAAGGCCGACTCGGGCAGGCATGAAGTTCTTGGCGAGCAGGGCTTTGGGCGTGTGGCCAAGCCAGTCGGTGATGCTGAAGGTGCCGAACTCGGAGAAATACCCGTTGTCGAAGATCAGGATGAAGTGGCACGGCTTGTCGCCCAGCACTGGAGCATGTGGCCGTGGCCGCGGGGGAAGTACCACACGTCGCCCGGCTCGAAGTCGTCGGTCTCGGAATTCCCGCGCGGGTCGATGACCGTGGTGCGGACCTGTCCCTCGATCACGAACGCCCACTCGGCGGCCGTGGCGTGCCAGTGCAACTCGCGGATCGCGCCCGGCTCAAGCTGCATCGAGACGCCGGCAATCCCCCTGGAGATGGGCAATTGCTTGACGGTCGCCTCCTTGCCGTAACTGCCGCCGATGACCTTGCCCTCGGATTTCTCCAGCTCGAACTTGAAGGTGGGCAGGTCGTGGCCGGCCAGCAGGGGGTCGGGCACATTATTCGGGTGCGACCTAAGAACAATGTAGGATCATGCGGCCACAGGGAACCCGGTCCGGTCGATCCTTGCCCAGAATTGCGACCAACGCTCCGTCGTGTAGGTCAAGCATCTCAGGCTCAGCACCGCCGCCGCTCCCGGCTCCTTCCACTTCATCCCCGAGCCGCACAGCCGCTGCTTCACCAGCACCTTGCACGCCGCCTCCGTCACCCCGCTACCGATCGGCACCCTCGCCGCCACCAGCGGCGGGTAGTCCATCCGCCCCGCACCCGACTGGTTGCCGAAGTAGGTCACCGCCGCCGCCACATCCCCCTGATCCGCCGCCACGCCCTTCTCGGCGGCCAGGCGCTTCAGGTCCCGGATCAATTGGCGGGCCGCACCCGGCTCGTGCTTGAGCCGGTGACAACTCGACTCCAGCCATGCCCGCTTCGCATCGGGACTGCGGGCGAACAGCACGCCCGCCGCATCGGAGAGGTACTCCGCCGCATGCCAGAAGTCGATCACCTGCGTGCCCGTGTGACGCCCCAGGAAATCCCAGTTCCCCTTCGCCCCGTCGGCCAGCCCGACGTAGCGGGCCTGCGGGTAGGCCGCCTTGACCCGGGCGATCTCCCGCTCCATCCGATCCAGGAACGTCGCCTTGCCGTACTCGGGCGTCGCCGCCAGGTAGATCGTGTGCCGGCGATCCCCCTCGGCGTCGTAGAAGCCGATCGTGCCGACCATCGTCTCCCGCCAGCCCCCCTCGCACATCAGCAGGCAGGTGCCGTCCATGCCGATGGTGATCGTCGGCGGCGCCGACTCCAACTCGGGCAGGGCGTACTCCCAGTCCTCCTGCTTGGCCAGCGCCACGGCGGCCACCGCATCGGTGACGTCCTGCACGAAGCAGCGGGCCACGCTGCGCCCGTGATTCTCGGACAGGTCCTTGATCACCCGGGCCGATCCGAACTCGGCGTACTTGAACGAGACCATCTTGGCGAACTTGGGGGTGGAACTGACGACGATCCGGGCATTGCGGTCGAGCGGGCAGTAGGTCTTGCCGCCCCGGCTGCTCTGGTAGATGTGCCTCTCGACGGGGGCGACGCCGTAGGGGGTCTGGTACTCCTTGAGGAGCTTCCCCTTGCTGGTGAGCTTGGTGTCGCCGATGCGGATGGGAGAGCCGTCGGCGTCGAATTGGTGGAGGGCCTCGGTGGTGGCCAGGACGCCGGCCTCGTTGAGGCGCTGCTGGATGACCTCCTCGAATTCGAGCATCGAGGTGCCGTAGGGGATCTCGACCTGGATGGTAAAGGCGGTGTCGGTGCGGGCGACGATGGCGGCGGGCATGGGGACCTCCTGGGGTGTCAGGAGGAGGATTCTATACCGAAGTCGTCGTCAACTTCCACATTGATTGTAGGCCGCACCCCATTATTCATTATTCTGGAAGCTCGGGTCGCCCATCTCGGCCTCCGCGCGGTTGGAGGAAGCGGCGGCCAGGCCGGCAGCCGGCGCCGCCGAGCCGAGGAAATCCCGCCTTGAAAACTCGGACATGGTCGTGCTTCTCCCATCCCGGGGGCCAAATGGGGCCGTCCGGACATTATAGAGAGGCTCGCCGCGTTCCCCAAGATCGGCAACCGCCGACGGGTTGTTCTCGCCAACCTCAATCGAATCGGAATCGGCTGGCTTCCAGGTAGGCCTCGACGTTTTCGGACGCGATCCACCGTAGACCCAACGCTTCCGCGACGGCCCCGGTCGTGTTCGAACCGGCGAACGGATCCAGGACTACATCCCCTTCGCCGGCGAGGAGCTTCAGGAAGAACTCGGGCAGCGACGCCGGGAATCGCGCCGGGTGGACCTTCAAGCCGGCTTCCTTGCAGCGTTTCGTATAGGGATCATTCGCCGCATTGTTGCCGAATTTGAGGAGATCGGAGGGGCATTCCTCCTCGATCACGTTCGGCGGGATGGAACCCCCCGCGACGACTTCGCTGAAGCTGGCCCGGATATTGTGCCCGGACGGCCGGACCGTCGAATTCAAGCCTTTCTTGTTCAGGCGTTCCATGTCGCGACTATAAGGCTTGAGCACTTCGCGATTGTTGGCCTTGGGCCAGGCCGTCTTGCCGAGCCACCACACATATTCGACCGAGTCGCGCAAGCGGATGCGTCGCACGGTGACCCACTCGGCCGGCACGGGCATCTTGGCGGGGTTGTACCAGAAGCATTCTTGCGCAGGTGGAAGCCGATCGTCTCGACGAGTTCGATCAGGAGCTTGAAGTGGTAGAGCGAACGGGTCGGAGTCCCCTTGTTATAGCTGCCGCCAAGGTTTAGAACGAAGCTGCCATCGGGCTTCAGGATGCGGAAGATTTCCGCCGCGAAGGGCAGGAACCAGCCGATGTAATCATCCTTCTCGGCATTGCCATATTCTTTCTTGAAATGGAGCGCATAGGGGGGCGAAGTGGCCACGACGTTGATCGTCTCGTCCGGGAGGGCCCTGAGCAATTTCAGCGAGTCCGCGAGGTAAGCGTCACCGAACGCCGTGCTGTAATAGGGCAAAAAGCCGGGGACGTCGATCCTCGACTCTCCGTGGAAGACGAGCTTGCCCTGGCCGGGAAGACGAGCGATCGGTTCCGACATCGTAGGGAGCCCTCGGAGGCTTGGACGATCCGTGAAAGCAGGAACTTGCCATCCGCAATTCAATGACCCGCCAACCATTTTACCGCGCAGTTGACATTGTCAACCAATTTTCCAAGGGGTGGCGAAAATCCACCTCATAGCGATTGGATCACGCAAGCCGAGGCGGCGCGGCTTCACGGGGTCACTCGGCAAGCGATCAACAAGCTTATTCAAAATGGCCGCTTGCGTCGCCTGGAAATCGGCGGGCGCACCTTCGTGAGCCGCGTGTGAGCTCGAATCCTTCCGGCCGCAGGCGGCTGGGAGGCCGAAAGCGGCGCGGGCGAATCGCCTGGACCGCGTCAAGCGTCTCCTCTCGACCTTCGAAGACAGCGAGCAGGCCGAACTTGTGCGGTTCTTGAGGAAAGGCCTCCCCATTCATCCGTTCGAGGCAAAACTCGGAGCTTCCGCGGAAGTCATCCTGGACGCCCTCGAACGTTCCGCCGAGCTGACGACGCGGATGTTCCGCGGGGTCATGGCCGAAGCCGCGTTCGATGTCTACGTTGTCAAAGAGCTCTTCCAATTGGAGGAGCTTGCCCCTCGTCGGCAATCCGTCATTCGATTTCTCCCTGGAAGATGGCCTCAGTTTGGTCCGCATTCAGGTCAAATTGCAAAGGAGCGAGAAGGGTGTTCCACTGAAAACGCGCGAGTCTTCAAAGAGATTCGCACCGGGAATGTTCGTCGTGGAAACCCACAGGACGCGAGGGGGCAGAGATAGAAAGACCGGCGAAGAGACCCGGCCCTACAAATTTGGGGAATTCGATATCCTGTGCGTGGCGATGCAACCTTCAACCCAGAGGTGGGATCAGTTTCTTTACACCGTCGCGAATTGGCTGATCCCTGGCGGCGAAGATCCATCCCTCCTTTCAACCTTCCAGCCGGTCCCGCCGCTCCCCAACGACGATTGGACCGATGACTTCGCAACTTGCGTGAATTGGCTTCGAAGCGGCGAAAAGAAGACGATCCGCGGTCTACGCTAAATAAGGTCTCAACCTTGCCACTCACCGGGATTCCGTGCTAGAATCGTGAAATTTTCCGGGCCGCGTCGCCTCCCAATCTCAGGGCGAGCGCGGCCCGATTCGCGCCCGCGTCTTACCCGTCCGACGAGAGCCTTTCCGTGCCCAAGCGTACCGATATCAAGAAGATCCTCATCATTGGCGCCGGGCCGATCGTGATCGGCCAGGCTTGCGAGTTCGACTATTCGGGCACCCAGGCTTGCAAGGCCCTGCGCGAGGAGGGGTTCGAGGTCGTCCTCGTGAACTCCAACCCCGCCACCATCATGACCGACCCCGGCATGGCCGATCGTACCTACATCGAGCCGGTCGTGCCCTCGGTCGTCGAACAGATTATCGCGAAAGAACGTCCCGATGCGATCCTGCCCACCCTCGGCGGCCAGACCGGGCTGAACGTGGGGCTGGCCCTGCACGATTCGGGCGTCCTGGAGAAGTACAATTGCAAGCTGATCGGCGCCGGCGCCGAGGCCATCCGCATGGCCGAGGACCGCAATCTTTTCAAGGACGCCATGGCGCGGATTGGCCTGAACGGCGCCCGCAGCGGGCTGGCGAGCAACCTGGACGAGGCCCGCAAGATCCGCGACGAGATCGGCCTCCCTTGCGTGTTGCGGCCGAGCTTCACGATGGGCGGTTCGGGCGGAGGGATCGCGTATAACCGCGAGGAATTCGACAAGATGGTGGCCTACGGGATCGAGCTCTCGCCCGTCGGCTCAATCCTCATCGAGGAGAGCCTGATCGGCTGGAAAGAGTTCGAGATGGAGGTCATGCGCGACTGCGCCGACAACGCCGTGATCGTCTGCTCGATCGAGAATTTCGACCCCATGGGCGTCCACACGGGCGACTCGATCACCGTGGCCCCGGCGCAAACGCTGACCGACAAGGAATATCAGGGCATGCGCGACGCCTCGCTTGCGATCCTGCGCAAGATCGGCGTCGAGACGGGCGGGTCGAACGTCCAGTTCGCGGTGAACCCTCGCGACGGCCGCATGATCGTCATCGAGATGAACCCGCGAGTGAGCCGTTCGAGCGCCTGGCGAGCAAGGCCACGGGGTTCCCGATCGCGAAAATCGCCGCCAAGCTTGCCGTGGGGTATCGCCTGGACGAGATCCGCAACGACATCACGCGCGAGACCCCCGCCTGCTTCGAGCCCACGATTGATTATGTGGTCACCAAAATCCCCCGCTGGGCGTTCGAGAAGTTCCCCGAGGCCGACCCGGTCCTGACCACGCAGATGAAGTCGGTGGGCGAGGTGATGGCGATCGGCCGGACCTTCCGCGAGAGTTTTCAAAAGGCCCTCAGGGGGCTGGAAGTCGGCCGCTTCGGGCTGGGCTGCGACAAGAAGGACCTGTGGGGCGACCGCGAATCAACCGGCCGACGACGAGATCCGGGCGAAGCTCGCCACGCCCAACGCCGACCGCGTGCAATACCTGCGCTATGCGCTGCTCTCGGGCATGCCGATCGAGCAAATTTACACGCTCACGAATATCGACCCCTGGTTCCTGGAGAACCTGGCGGAGATCGTGCGGATCGAGGGGCGGATTCGCGGAGTGAAGTCGCTGGAAGCCGCCGGCGACGACCTGATCCGCGAGGCGAAGCGCAATGGATTCTCCGATCACCAACTTGCTCATATTTGGAATGCGAGCGAAGCCGAGGTGCGTCGCGACCGCCTGAGGCGCGGGATCCGGCCGGTGTACAAGCTCGTGGATACGTGCGCCGCCGAATTCGAAGCCGTCACGCCCTATTATTACTCCACGTATGAATCCGAGGACGAGGCCCGCGTGGGCGAGAAGCCCCGCATCATCATTTTGGGAGGGGGTCCGAACCGGATCGGCCAGGGGATCGAGTTCGATTATTGCTGCTGCCAGGCCGCGTTTGCCTTGAAGGCCGACGGCTATGAAGTGGTGATGGTCAATTCGAATCCCGAGACCGTGAGCACCGACTACGACACGTCGGATTCGCTGTTCTTCGAGCCCTTGACGGTCGAGGATGTGTTGAACATCTGCGACCGTGTGCAGCCTCAAGGCGTGATCGTTCAATTTGGTGGCCAGACGCCGTTGAACCTGGCGAGGGCGCTGGAAGCCGCCGGCGTGCCGATCATCGGCACGAGCCCCGAGTCGATCGACCTGGCCGAGGACCGCGACCGCTTCCGCCTCGTGATCGACAAATTGGGGCTCCGGCAGACGCCTTCCGACTCGGCCACTCGCCAGGATGAGGCGCGGCGGATCGCGCACAAAATCGGCTATCCGGTGGTGGTGCGGCCGAGCTTCGTCCTGGGCGGGAGGGCCATGGAGATCGTGTACGACGAGGCCAGCCTGGCCCGCTACATGGCCGAGGCCGTGGACGCCAGCCCGGAGAAACCGATTCTCATCGACAAGTTCCTGGAAGACGCCACCGAGGTTGACGTGGATGCGGTTTGCGACGGCGAGATGACCGTCGTCGGCGGTGTGATGGAGCACATCGAGGAGGCCGGCATCCACTCGGGCGATTCGGCCTGCGCCATCCCGCCCTTCAGCCTCCCGGGAGCGATCATCGCCGAGCTAAAGTCGCAGACGGTCCGCCTGGCCGACGCGCTCAAGGTCCGCGGATTGATGAACATCCAGTTCGCCGTGAAGGAGGGAGAAATCTACGTCCTTGAGGTGAATCCGCGGGCCTCGCGCACGGTGCCGTTCGTGTCCAAGGCCACGGGGCTGAACATGGCGCAGGCGGCGGCGCGGGTGATGGTGGGGCGGACGCTTGCCGATCAAGGCATTACTTCCGAAAAAACGCCCAAATACGTGTCCGTGAAAGAAAGCGTGTTCCCGTTCGCCAAGTTCCCCGGCGTGGACATCGTGCTCGGCCCCGAGATGCGGTCGACGGGCGAGGTCATGGGGATCGCGCCCGACTTCGCGGCGGCGTTCGCCAAGAGCCAGCTCGGCGCCTCCAGCAAGTTGCCCATGACGGGCACCGTGTTCGTGAGCGTGGCCGCGCGCGACCGCAAGGCCGTCGTGCCGATCGCGGCGAAATTGTCCTCGCTCGGTTACAACTTGATGTGTACCGGAGGCACGGCCGCGGCGCTCGCCGCCGAGGGGATCAGCGTGAGCACGGTCCGCAAGATCCACGAGGGCCGGCCGAACCTGCTCGACCACCTCGCCAACGGGCAGATCGCCCTGATCGTGAACACGCCCAGCGGCAAGGGGGCGAGGACCGACGAGGGCCGCATTCGCGCCTCGGCCGTGAGCCACGGAATCCCCTGCATCACCACGATCAACGCCGCCAGGGCCGCCGTGGCCGCGCTGGAGAGGCTGCGCAAAGGCGCTTTGGACGTGTACGCGTTGCAGGATTTGCTAGAATCGTGACGTGACGACCGATCTTCGAGGAGGGCCGATCCCATGTCCACCGCTGCGGAGCCGCGAGCCACCGTGGAGGATCTCCACAAGGTCGAGGGGAAGGCCGAATTGATCGGCGGAAGGATCGTGCATCTCATGGCATCGGGTGATGTTCCCAGTTGTATCGCGTTCGAGATTGCTGCTTCTCTGCGCGAATATGCCAAGCGGACTCGACGAGGCGTTGCCTACGCCGATGGCATGGGATTCATCGTCGCCGAGCTTTCGTCGGGCCGGGAATCGTTCTCGCCCGATGCCTCCTATTACATCGGCCCTCGACCCGCCAATCGGGGCGATTTCGCAGCCGGTCCGCCCACGTTCGCCGTCGAAGTGCGCAGCAAGAACGACTTCGGACCCGCCGCCGATCGCGCGTACGCCGCAAAGCGGGCCGACTACTTCGAGGCCGGCACGCTCGTCGTGTGGGACGTCGATTATCGCGATGAGATCACCCACAAATATTCCGAAAATGGGGCCAAGCACGAAGAATTCCGCCGCGGCGACGTGGCCGACGCCGAGCCCGCCGTGCCGGGCTGGACGATCGGCGTCGACGAGGTGTTCGGGCCGCCGATCCCCGAGTGACGACCTCGGGAAAGCCTCCAGGAGGGAGCGATGGACCGCCGCCGATGGATCCTCGTTGTGAACCTTTCGGCCCTGCTTGCGGCGGCCTTCTGGCTGCGTACTTCAAGCCTCGGGGCCATCCCCGAGGTCCACGCCGACGAGGCCTGGCACGGCGTCCAGTGCGGGAGAATCCTTCGCGGCGAGGCCTTCGAGACTCGCGTCTATTCGGGCAATCCCGTCAGCCCGTTCTATTCGGGCATGGTCCTGCCGTTTCTTGTCGCGTTCGGTCCGCAACCCTGGGTCGTCCGCGTGCCGGCGGCGATTTGTGGTTTGCTTGCGGTTGTTCTCATGTATTATTTGATGAAACCCGTCCTTGATCAGACGACTGCCACCGTTGCCGCGATGCTCCTCGCCGTCCTGCCCTCGGCAATCGTCCTCTCTCGCGTGGGGTTTGATTGCAGCCAGCAGCCGCTGGCGAGCGTGGTCGTGCTGTATTTCGCGTTTCGCGGGCAAAAACTTGGGCTCGTCACCGCGATGGCCGCGAGCCTGGTGGTTCATCCCACGTCCTTGTTCCTGCTGCCCATGGTCGTGCCGATTTATCTCGCGCGGAGCTTGCCCGGATCGTGCCGGAAATCTCAGGCTTGCGTGTTGATGGGCACGCTTGCGATGGCGGGACTGGCGGCGCTTGTGGTGGCGGTCCCGGCGTCGCATCGGCCTTATGCGGTGGCCCATGCCGCGATGTTCTACAAGCCTCCCGATTGGGGCCGATTCGTCGCGGGTTTCGCACGCTTCCTGCTCGCCATTTCGCTCCCGCCCCACGAGCCCCACCTGATCCACAAGTGGCTCGTCCCCACCACCCCCGCGGCCGAGTCGCAGCAGGTCTTCTTGCTCGGTTTGCCCGTGTTCTTGATCTTCATCACGGGGAGTATCTCGCTCGTTCGCGGGCGAAGATGGGATCGCGTGGCGTTGGTGCTCGGATGGCTCGTCTCGGCGGCGCTATTGCACATGGCGGGCGGTGCCACGGTGATGGAATCGACCTTCCGCTATGCGGCCGTGCTGGTCGCCCCGTTCGCGCTGGCCGTCGCCGTCCTGGTCGAACCGCTCTTGAATGCAATCCCCGCGAGACGCCGCTGGCTGGGCGTGGCGGCGCTCGTCGTGGTCGGCTGGATCTTGCTGGGTTGCGCCAGGAAGAACTGGTTTGCGCCTCGACTGTATCACTCGGACGAAAAGCTGCTCACGTTCGCCGCCGACGTCGAGGATTCCCATCGCCGGGCACTCGTCGAAGCTTGCAAATCCACTCGCACGCTCATCGCTCAAGATTACTGGAGCTATTATCCGTTAGTTTATTACTCGCTTGACCATCCCGGCGTGGAAGTCGTCCGGCTCGACCCCGACGCGATCCGCCCCGACTCCCCGCAGCCGGGTTTGATCGATCGCCTCAAGGCGGGCGACCTGGCCATCGGGTTCCACGACGGCGGATTGGCAACGGCCGTTGCAAGCTCGGGAGCAGGGAATCGCGTCGAGCGCCGCGAAATTCGCCTCAACGATCGCGATTGGCTGCAAATCTATCGCTGGAAATGATGACGGTATTTGTAGGGTGCTCCGTGAGCACCTTCGCGTGCTCGAAGAGGTGCCGATAAAAGCCCTCGATCTCGGCGCGGCCTTTCCTCGTCTCGACCTTGACCTCGTTCGTCCCCTTCTCCTTCGAGATCATCATGAGCTGTGCGTTCTCGGCGTAGAAACCGGCCATGGCCGGGGCGTTCTTGGTGACGAACGTGGCGGCGCCCTCGGTCGTCAGCTTCTCGGCGAGCTTGCGGGCCTCGTCCGAATCCTGCGAGCGGGCAACCTGGGCGGTCAGCACGAAGACCATCGCGACGATTGCCAGCCGTCTCATGGCGCGGACTCCGAGAGGGGTGATGCTCCCGCCATCTTGTCATCGGCTGGACCCCGCGCCTAGAAATCTTTCGGCGAATCGACGGGCGATGATTGAGGAAATAGCCATGAATCTTGATATGATGGATGGAGCGACGGCGACGCTTGCCGACTCCTCGGAGGCCGGGGGCCGCATCCGACCGGCCTCGCCGGCACGCGACCTCGACCTCGACCTGCTGGACGCCTACTCGCAGGCCGTGGTCGGCGCGGTCGATCGCGTGGGGCCGTCGGTCGTGCATATCGAGGCCCATCATGCCGACCGCGACCCCCGCCGGGGGGGCAGGGGGAGCGGGTCGGGCTTCGTCTTCACGACCAGTGGTTATATTTTGACGAACAGCCACGTGGTCCACGACGCCTCCAGGGTCCTCGTCACGCTTCGCGACGGGTCGACCCTCCCGGCCGACCTCGTGGGCGACGACCCGGAGACCGACCTGGCCGTGGTCCGCGTCCACGCGCCGAAGGAGATCGTGCCGGCGAACCTGGGCGATTCGCGGGCCCTGCGCGTGGGTCAACTGGCGATCGCAATCGGCCATCCCTACGGCTTCCAGTCGACCGTCACGGCGGGCGTGGTGAGCGCCCTGGGCAGGTCGTTGCGGGCGCAATCGGGGCGGCTGATCGACGACGTGTTGCAGACCGACGCCGCCCTGAACCCGGGCAATTCGGGCGGCCCGCTGGTGGATTCGCGGGGTCAGGTGATCGGCGTGAACACGGCCACCATCGTCGCCGCGCAGGGGCTCTGCTTCGCGATCGCCATCAACACGGCCAAGTTCGTTGCTGGCCGGCTAATCAAGGACGGCCGGGTGCGTCGCAGCCGGATCGGCGCGGCCGTGCAGACGGTCCCGCTGCCTCGCGAGATGGCCCGTCGCCTGGGCCTCTCGCACGAGAGCGGCGTGCTGATTCTGGGGGTGGACGAGCGCGGCCCGGCCCACGACGCCGGGCTGCAAGAAGGCGACGTGATCGTCGGCTTCGACGGCCGGGCAATCGCCGGGATCGACGACCTGCATCGCCTGCTCACCGAGGATCGCGTCGGGGTCCGGACCCGACTGGACGTGATCCGAGGCAAAGAAAAACTCGAGCCGGACATCCTCCCGCGCGAGTCCAGGTAGGTCGCATGCATGCATCAATGCATATGGATCACGAAACGGGGAGGCCGCCCCTCCTGTTTCCAGGCACCTCAAAAACTTATGTTCTTGTGCCTGTACGGTAATATCAAGTAGCAATTGATCGCGAATGGTCCGGCCCATTTCGCGCACGCTTCGTATGCGCTTCCTTACAAATGGCTTCCCAGACATCACGTCTGGGCGGTTTTCAAGGGCATTTTGCCGGAAAAAAAGTGTCGCACTCTGTTACTTATCAAGAGTGGACCATAAATCGAATTCGGCGCAAGTCGTTGGCGCCAAAGGACCAGCAAAAAAACACGGATCGCGTCGGCGGCAGTTCGCGGGCCCCGAATCCGCAGGTCCTGACCCACGGCCATGCCGAGGATTTTTCCCCCTTCGGAAAGCTCGTGATAATCGCGAGGCCGGCGCCCCCGATGATGTGTAGTATGCCCCGGTCAATCTCGGGAAAGCCCGAAGTTGCCCCGACGAATATTTATCATCGCGAAGGTCGAGGGGAATATACGTCCGATTTCCGCACCCGATCCGGTCCAACGACGAAACGAGCCGGCCCATGATGCCCGGTCGGTGGCAGGGGCGGCACGCTTGCGAAGACGCAAGCATGCCGCCCAAAATCTCCGGGGGCCTGGTTTTACACCATCCCGGACACCCACTAATCCCGGCTCATCGCCGCCCGAAGATGCGGCTCAGGAGCCCGCCGATCCCGCCGAATCCGCCGCCGTGACCACCGAATCCGCCGCCATGGCCGCCGAATCCGCCGCCGATGCTCCCGTAGGTCGCGTAGACGGTGGAGAGGATCGTGTTCAGGGCCGCGTTCGTGGCGGTGTTCGAGCCATTACTGAAGACCCTGGCCGACGTCGTGTACGGTCCGCTCGGCGTCTTCAGCCCGGCCAGTTCCGTCTGGAGGCTGTTGGCCCCGGTGCCGTTGATCGTCGCCTGCGCCTCGCTCACCACGGTCGTGCTGGAAGAAAGCGCCGAGAGCGCCGTCGTCACGCTGGTGTTCAGCGTGGCCAGGTCGGCCGCCACCTTGGTATCGAACGCGGTGCGGTTGGTCGTCGTGTTGATCGACCCGTCCGATCCCGCCGCGTAGAGGACCGTGGAAACATCGGAGCTATAGGAAGATTGGAACGTCTGGAACGCGGTGTTCACGGCCTGAACGGCCGTAACCTCGGCGGTGTTGGTCGTGCTGGTCCCCGTGGTCGTCGTCCCGGTCCCGGTGGTCGTACCGGTTCCGGTAGTTGTTGTCCCCGTTGTAGTTGCGGCGCCACTGGTGTCGGAGTGAACCTGCTTGGTCACCTCGTTGCCGATGATCCGGATGGCCGACGACGCATCGGACCGGAACAGTTGCGTGGAGGCGTTGTAACGCACCGAGGGGGTGGTCAATGCGGCAAGCTCGCCCTGGAGCGAGGTCGAACCGGTGCCCAGGACCTCGCCCTGGATGGTCGCCGCCAGCGTGGTGCCGTCGGACAGGTTCGAAACGGTCGAGGCGATGCTCGTATTGAGCGTCGTCAAATCCTTCAAGACCTGGGCGTCGAACGCCGCCCGGTTGGTCGTCGGATTGACCGATCCATCCGCCGCCGCGCCGTAGAGGATCGTGCGGAAGTCCTGATTATACGAGGCCTTGAAGGTGTTGAACTCTTGCTGAACCTGCCGGGCATCCTGGACTGCGATCGAGGCCGTGGTCGTCGCGGCGGTCGAACTCAAGACCACGCGGTCCTCCAGGGCGTCGAACGTGATCGGCCGTCGCGCGCGAGGCTTTCTCATGTGAGTCTCTCCGTGTTGTAAGGGCAGGGTGCGGCGAGATGGACCGCTGATTCCTGGAAGTGACGAGCCTCCGCTCGGCATGCGTGATTCTATGCAATCATGCATTATAGTGCAAGAGCTTCGTGCTCGCCAGAAGGGATCTCGCCAGAAGAGATAACGTGAACGGGGCCGAACTGCGGACAAAAAACCGACGCCACTAGCCGAATTTTGCCGCGGAGGGGGGATGGGGCTGGGCCGTCGGGGCCTTGGTTCTCTTCGGCCCCCGGTCGATAAACATGACCGGCGCTGCCCACCCTGCCAGGCTTCCCCAGCCCATCTTCGCATTTGCGAGAGAAATCGGTTGAACTCAACGACCTGTTAATATAAGCTCCATGAGCGTCCATTTAGAGGCGAGGAAGGCCGCCGTGCCATGGGGCGAATTCGGACCTGCGAACTTCGCCGCCTGGTGCACGGAAGTACCGAAGGAGGACTCGTATGAACGGGCGAAAGTTATCTGAAATGCGCACGATTTTCCTGTTCAGCCTGCTGGCCGCCGCGTTGATCCATGGCGAGGCGACGGCCGATATGCTGAGTTTCAGCATGCCCGAGAACGTGGACGGGGCGAATCCGTCGGGCATGATTGGTGCCGTCATCCAGGATGTCGGCGTGAATGACGTCCAGCTCACGATGATTGTCGACCTTAAGGGCAAGAATGAATACGTGTCGGAGTGGGCATTCAACCTCGATAAGCTCTTCGTCGGGTTCGACAAGCTGACGGCGACTTTCGTGGGGTCGAAGGGGGGTGCTTCGGCGGCCGATTCGGTGATCCTGGGGCGAAATGGGTTTACGTTCGCCGTCCTCGCTGGGGAAATTCGACCTGGGTTTCTCGTGGACCGGGACCGACGAGAGTTTCAATGGGCTTGCGAGCGTGACCTACGACATCACATACAGCGGCAAATTCAGCGGCTTCGACGCCAAGATCTTTGACACCGCCAACGGAGGAGGATCGCTGGGGACCCCCCTGTACACGGCGGCAAGGATTGATGGGATCGGCGGCGAGGGCATTCGGAGCGGCGAGCTTGCCAACACGGTCGGCCCGACCAGCGTGCCCGAGCCCGCATCGCTCTTGTTGCTGGGCGCCGCCGGCCCGATTTTGCTCGGCGCGTGGATTCGTCGAAAGTGCCCCACGAACGCCCCTATCGTCGCGTGAGCTTCCCGCTGTCGTCCCGGGTGGCGAAGGCTTCGAGCACGCCCGATCGGCCGGGGTGGATCGCTTCCAATCCCAGCCCCGCCTGCGAGGCATAATCGAGCCGGCTGGCGGCCCCGGTGATGATGATTAACCTCTGGCCCCCGGGCAACTTGCGCAGATCCTCGGTGTGGATCAGGTCGATCTGTGCCAGCCGGGGCAGGGTGGCTCGAAGCAGGAAGCGGAGCCGCCCTCCGGGTCGCACGCCGCCATCGCCGGGCAAGACCGCCGGGCCGACGACCGCCATCACGCTGAACGGACGGGCGGCCTCGCGTCGCAGGATCGCGTCGCGAAGCGCCAGCAAGTCGGCCGTCTCCCGATGGCGAAAGCGTACTTCTCGCAGGCCCGATGCCATCGTGATCGCCAGGACCGCGCCTAAATAAACACCCAGGACGGTCAAGCGGCGATCATCGCGTCGCCTGGCCCAGCGGTCGAGCCCGCGCACGGCCACGGCCATGACAAGGACCAGGTCCAGGGCCAGGTGCATCCCCAGGACTGAAGCCGCGTCGGGTGACCTCCGGGCGATCAAGTCGGCGACGGCCTCTCGCACGTGGGCGCTGGTCCACCAGGCCACGGTCACGGCCGAGGCGGGTGCCAGCCAGCAGAGGGTGCGGGCCGCGATCCGCCTCCCGGAAAGGTCCACGATGGCCGAGGCGGCCATCAGATTCAAGGGCATGAGCAGGAAGAGGTTAAGCGCCGGCCTTGGGCCTCGCGAGAGCGCCGATGGAGCCACGGCGGCGACCGCCAGCCAGGCCATGCACAGGGCTCCTCCCACCATCTGACGATCCTCCCCCTCGGCCGTGAGCAGCCGACGCGCCGACCTGGCGGCGGCGAAAAGGGCCAGGGGCAAGGTCGCGGGAGCTAGGTCGATCAGCCTCGCCAGGAGGGTCAGGTCGGCGCCGTCCGCCTGGGGAGGTGCCATCAGGGCCGCCAGGAACATGCGGCCATGGCGCTCGATCATCATCGCATGCCAGGGGGCGGCCAGGATCAGCCCGATCGCCAGGGCCGAAGCACCCGCAAGCACGGGCACGGCATCTCGCCACCGGTGCCGCGAGCGGATCTCGGGCACGGACGGCGAGAGGAACGCGCGATGCAGCAGGATGACCGGCAAGACCAGCAACCCGAAGGCGCCAACCGAGAGGAGCGACAGCCCTAAACTCAAGCCACCCAGGACGATCCACCCGATTCGCCGGCCCTCGCGCGACTCCAGGTAATATCCATACGAAAGCACGGCCGCCAGCGCCCCGGCTAGCCCGCAAGTTGTCGGCGTGGCCTGCTGCATCTGCACCAGGAGCGCCCGATTGAACGCCGTGATCACGGCCGCGACCAGCCCCACGCCAGGGCCTCGCCAGAGCTTCCCCAGGAGGTAAATCAGGATCACCACCAACGCGCCGGCGGCATAACTAGGCAGGACTGTGGCCACCGGGGTACGATCGGGGCTGATGCGCAGGAAAAGGGCTTCCAGCCACGCATAAAGCGGGGGTTGCAGTGCCACGAGCTGATAAGTGCGGGCTTCGGGTCCTTTAGGAAGGCCCGCGAGCGAGGTCTGATCCAGGAAATTACCTTCCAGGACCGCCAGTCCCCGCAATCCCCACCAGGGTCCCGGCGGGGTCAAATCCCAATTCCGCAGGGCATAAAGGCCCGGCAAGATCGCCACGAGCACGACGACGGGGAAGAACATGGTCGATCGCGGCGCCCGGCGGACAAGCGGCCTTGCGGGGCTAACCACCGCTTCCACCCATCGCCGAGTCTCTCCCCGACGGCTCGCTCGCGTCTCCATGAATGGCTCCGGCCCGTCCCTGGACCCTCGATCGCTCCGGGCATTCCCGCGGATCGGCCCCTACCGTATCAGAATCGGCCGGATGGGGGAACGCGGACCAGATTCGGCGACTTCATGTGGTGAATTCGACCCTGGGGCGGCGGGTGTACACCCCCTGGCGTATACGGACAGAAAGAGGTATCCAACTTATCCCGTGCCAAATTCTCGGCTTAGCTCTTTTTCTTCGCATGCACGACCGAGTACAAAGGTTGATCCAGGCGATTCCAATCGGTGTCGCCGCAGCCGCAATTATGTGGAAGGAATCATGAGATGGGAACCAGGCGAAACAACCTCTACCATCGACGTCCTGTCCACATCGAGCGGCTGGAGTCGAGGGACCTGCTCGCGACGGTCCCCATCTTCTCGACGGGTGTGGCGAACGATGGCACCCTCCTGGCCGCTGGCGCGACCGATCCCCACTTCCAGATCATCTCGGCGCCCGCCGGCGGCCCCTCGGCCTTCGTGCTGAACGACCTTCCCGGGGGCTACGTGGCCAACACTTCGGCTTCGCAATGGATCGGGCCGTCGGCGAATCCGTTCGACATCGACAATTCCGGGGATTATACCTATCGCGAAACGTTCGACCTCACGGGACTCGATCCCTCCACGGTCGTCGTCCAGGGCCAGATTGCTTCAGATAACGACAGTACAATCGAACTCAACGGAGCGGACACCGGCGTTGCCTTGGTTGCGGGCTCTGTGGTCTCCTCCAGCGACTTCGCCTCGTTGCATCCCTTCACGCTAACCAAGGGTTTTGTTGCCGGCTTGAACACGATCGAAGTCGTGGTCCACAACGACTACTCGGCGACGGGCCTGCAACTGGAATTGTCGGGTACGGCCAGCACGGCGGGTCCGCAGCCGCCTCCCGCCCCCTTGCTGACATCCGCCATCCAGGGATCGAACGCGACATCGGTTCAGGGGACGCTGGCCGGGGTGGCGAATACGCAATACCTGGTTGATTTCTCCACGACTTCCGGCGGCCCATCCATCGGATCAACGACGGTGACAGCAGGGCCGTCGGGCCAGGCGACGATCGCTACAAACCTCCCCGTTTCGCTGTCCCCCGGCGCGTCCCTCTACGCCACAGCAACCGGGCCGGGTACGGTGGCCTCGGCGTCCTCTGCCGCCCAGGTCGTCGTAGCGATCGCCGACCTCTCCGTGACCCCGACCACCCCGACGGAGCCGACGCTCGCCGGCAACGACCTCACCTTGACGTTCGTCCTCTCCGAGAATGGCCCGTCGCCGGCCTCGGACGTCGTGTTCGACGAGACCTTGCCGGCCGGGATACCAGTCGCATCCGTCTCGGCAACCGCCGGGACGGCGACCGTCGCGGATGGGGTCCTCCATCTGGACCTGCCCTCGTTCTCCGCCACGGGGTCGGTGACGGTGAGCGCCGTCCTTCGACCGTCCGTCGCCGGGATCCTCACAGCCTCGGCTTCGGTGAGCAGCGATGTGCTCGACCCGACCCCGGCCAACAACTCGGCCAACCTGTCGTTCCAGGTTGCCCCGAGCGTGCCGACACTCAACCTCTCCACAGACAAGAGCCCCTCCGTGTTCGGAGCGCCGGTGACCTTCACGGCCACGGTGACTCCGGCCTCATCCGGCGATGAGCCGACGGGAGACGTGACCTTCTCGGTGGACGGTGCGGCCGCAGCCACGGTGCCCCTCACCGCGGCTGCCGACCTGACCGGCAAGGCTATTTTCACGACTTCAGCCCTGGGAACGGGCACTCATGGAGTCACCGCCAGTTACGGCGGCGACACAGTCGCCGTTTCGCAGATGGTGCAGCCGGCGGCAACGGTCACGAACCTCGCGATTTCTCCGAACACGCCCACTTTCGGCCAGCCGCTCACGCTAACGGCAACCGTGGCGGGACCCGGGCATCCCACCGGCACGGTTAACTTTCAGGACGGCTCGACCCTGCTCGGCCAAGCGCCCTTGGGAGCCGATGGCCGGGCCCAGTTGGTCATTTCCTCGCTTACTACCGGCTCGCATACGTTTACGGCCAATTACGGCGGCGATGCCAACTTCTCAGGAAGTGATGCCGGCGCGATCACCCAGATCATCGAATCGGACACGACGTCCACCAGCCTCACAATACCTCCTAGTTCGCCGATTTTCGGTCAGGCGGTCATGCTCACGGCAACGGTTTCCGCCGGAGGAAATCCTACTGGCATCGTAACCTTTTATGATGACTCGACTTCAGTCGGCCAAGCTCCCCTCGATGCGAACGGCCAGGCTCAACTCGTGACATCTTTGCCGACCGTCGGCTCGCACGCCCTCACAGCCAGCTATGGCGGCGATGCCAACTTCTTGCCGAGCCTGTCATCCGCCGTCAAGCAGGTGGTCAACGCGGTCCCGACGGTGGTCGCGGTACAACGATTCGGCATCCATTCGCAGCCGACCACGCTCGTGTTGACCTTCAGTACGCCGCTCGACCCTGCCTCCGCACAAAAACTGTCCAACTATGAACTTGACGGGCCGAAAGCCAAGCCGGTTCCCGTGGTCCGAGCCGCCCTCTCGGCCGACGGCTTGACTGTCACCCTGCAACCGAAACGACGGCTCAACGTCCATCTGACCTATTTCCTGGAGGTCGTCGGTAGGACGCCGGGAGGGGTGACCAGCTCCGCCGGGTTTGCCCTCGACGGCGCGTCGAACGGCCTACCCGGCAGCGATTTCGTCGCCGAGATCACCCTCCACACCCTGGCCCAACCTCACGCACAATCTAAACATACGCTCACTTCGGCCTGGCATACGCCAGCGCCAGCATTGCGTAAGAAGTGACCAGGTTCGGGTCGCCTTCCATGAAGCGGTCGGCCTTGTTGACCCAGCTTCCGTTGGCCGGATCTTGCCTCTTCGCCAGGGCGGCGACCAGGTCGCTTCGCCAGTCGTGTTCCTTGCCCGATTCGTCGATGAACGTGGGCTTTCCCAGCATCGCCATTGCCCTGGCGAAGGTTTGATAATAGTAATACAGGCCCGCCTGGCCCATGCCGGGGTTTTCTTCGAGCGTGTAGTTCCGCTTGATGTAGTCGAGCGCCGCCTTCACGCGCGGGTCGTCGGGCTTCAAGCCGGCGTAGATCATGCTCTTGAGACCGGCGTAAGTCATTCCTGCGTAAGATCTTAGGCCGCCGTCGTCGGTCTTCCCGGCCATGCTCTGTCCGCCGTTGGCCGCCGTGTAGATGAACCCGCCGTCGTTGACCTTGCCGCTCCATTTCTGGTCGTTGAACTCGCTCTTGAAATTCTGGCATCGCGACACGAACACCAGCGCCTTCTGCAAGGCGGGATCATCGGCCGGAAGTCCGGAATCTCGCAGGGCTTCGATCATGAACGAGGTGTTGGAGAGGTCGGGCCGGCTGTTCGCGCCTCCGTAGCCGGCCCCTCCGTAAAAGTCGCTGTCGCGCGACTTGTTCTCGGTCTCGTCCCACTGCATGGTCTTGAGGAAGTCCTGGCCCGATCGCAAGAAGTTGTCATATTTGCCGTCCTTGTTCGCCTCCTTGAAGGCGACCATCGAGATGGCCGTGGCGTAGTTGGCATGCGGGGCCTCGGAAAGCCCGCCTTTCGGCCCCACGAACTTCTCCAGATAGGCCAATCCCTTGGTGATCACGGGCTCGTTGCGATCGACCAAGGTCGAGCGGAGCAAGGCGGTGAGGACCAAAGCGGTGATGCCCGGCTCGTTGCGGTCGGGCGACCAACTGCCGTCGGCCGACTGGCGAGGCTTGAGGAAAGTCACGGCCTTGCGAGACAGCCCGTCGATCGTCGGCTTTGCGTCCTGGGCGAACGAGGCCCGACCGGCGAACGTGATGAGTCCGAAGGCGCCAGCGGACGTGCCGAGGAAGCGGCGGCGAGAAGTCGGAAGCATCATGGCGGGAAACTCCAGCGGCACTCGGGCGTGGTGACGGTGATCCTGGGCCAAGCGATGGGATCCTATCATAGCGGGCACATTGCGAGCGAGCAAAGGGGCAGGCCGACGGGCGAATCGCGAAGCCCCGCGATCCCCATCCGAGATTCCCGGGGACGGGCGACCCAACCCCGGGGCGCGCGTGTTCGGCGCGGAAAAACGTGTCGTGCGCGTGCAAGAACGTGCAAGATCGCGTCAAGAGTGTGTTTTTCGCGCACCGCTCGCCAAAGCCAATTTGAGCGCAAGCCTCCAAAGGAAAACAACTTAGCAACAAAACGCCTCCCGCGAGTTTGGGTTCGTTTCGTAGAATCGCGTCGTAAGCACACCACGGGAAATTTCCTCGGTCCTTTGCGTCACGCAATCACCCGCGACCGGGCCGCACGCGCGGATTGGTCGGCCGGCTCAAGGAGGAGTATCGCGACGGGGTAGGGAAATTTCCTGCCTACGCGGGAGACGCTCGCCACCGCCCGCGCCGTGTGGGACAATTCGTCTCCGAATAAAGTAGGGTGGGCCAGACGCCCGCAGGGCGGCGCAACCCACCACGCCTCGATGTTGCCGACGGATGGTGGGTTGCGCCGCCCTGCGGGCGTCTGGCCCACCCTACCCACTTTCGTAGTGGTTACGCCCCAGAAGCTGTGGTCGCGGACGGGCATAAGCGTTCGAGGATGGAGAGCTTGTAGACGAAGTGGGAAGTCGAGGCGAGGAATCGCATCCTGACGATCCGAGCGAATTTTCCGAGCTAGCCCATTCCTGCGGGTGTGTCCCTCTCCCCACCGCTCTCCGTTTCCGAAGTTCGATGGGATGGAGTGTTTCCCTCGGGCTCCCATCAGACCGAGACGCCCTCGTCTTCCCTTGAATTCAAGCCTGGGACGCAGGTTTTCGCAGGCGTCGCAACCAGGACATCGTTGCTACAACGGCCCCTCCTAGGGCGGACAGGACCATCGAAGAAGGCTCGGGTACGCCGAATCCACCTAGCGGGGGTGTCAGGCGATCGATCCGGTCCGTCTGGATCAGGAGCAACGAGCCATCATTTGGGTCCAGCGAAACGAAGTCGCCGCGCGAGCCGCCGGTCGCGATCACGGTTTGGGCCTTCGTCAGCAGATTAATCTCGATGACTTGGCCGCCGTTGGTGTTGACAAAGATATTGCCCGCGAGCGGCCCAACGCCAATCTGCGCCATCCGGTCCGCCAGCAATCGCCCCCGAGGTGAAGACGACGGCCCCGCTGGTGGTGCTGTAGCCGGTGATCTGACCATTCCCCGCAGCATAAAGCACGCTGTTGTCGGGGGAGATTGTAAGCCCGTCAAGTGCTCCGTTCGCGACGAACAGGGATTTCGTCTTCGCGATCGGGTCCACGTCGAAGAGCCCATTGCCGGCGGCCATGAAGAGGTGGCCCGTCTGCGAATCACCGATGACCCCGTTTGCATTTGAGAAGCCTCCCACGATCGTTTGGTTGAACGTGCCGTCGGAGTTGAGTTGGACGAGAGTTCCCATGCCTTGCCAATTCATGTAGACCAAACCGTTGAAGGTGGTCAAACAATGCACGTTCGAGCCGTAAAACGTCGTCTTGATCGCCGAGGCGAGGGTCTGATTGTTTGCATCCGCGAAGAGGCTGGAGATTACCATCGGCATAGTCGCTCACGAGCACGCCGCTGCTGCTGACCGTGACACCCAGTGATCCGATGGAGCCATTGTTGGGCAGCCCGCTCACGACCGTCGAAAGCCCGAATCCTGCGGCCTGTCCAGCAGCCGTGATCATGAGATCGGCCCTGGCGGAGGGTAAGCTCGCGAACATAGCTAAGGTGACTATCACGGCGATTCGCCCTGCCATTGACACTTCGGCATCGGTCTACCTAAAAAATGGCCACGGCGGCCGAGTTGCATCGAGTCCATAAACGGCACGGACTCGGGATGGAACGGCCGATCGCATATTGGCGCGAGTCGCGGAGCCGCAAGGATGATCCGACCCAGAGGTTGTTGCGTCAAGGAAATTCCAGGAGGACAATTGATTTCCGTAGGATCGGAAGCGGCCCTCGGCAAACCGGAATTTCGGGTGATGCAGGGCGGAGGGCCATGGGAACGAGTTGGCGTCGGCCCCTTTCCAACCCCCTCCCGGCTCGCTACATTCAACCCTAGTCGTGCGAACCTGCCGCCAGAGACCGGGAGACTTCCCCATGCATCGCCGCGATTTCCTCTACTCCGGCGCCGCCGGATTGGCCCTTGCTTCCGCCTCGACCCGCTCCGCCTTCGCCGGCACCCGCGAGGCCAAGCGGGTTGGCATGATCGGCTGCGGGTGGTATGGCAAGTGCGACCTTTTTCGACTGCTCCAGGTCGCCCCCGTCGAGGTTGTCTCGCTTTGCGACGTCGACAAGAACATGCTGAAGGAAGCCGGCGAGATGGTCGCCGCTCGGCAGGCTTCGAAGAAGACTCCCGAGCTGTTCGGCGACTATCGCGAGATGCTCAAGGACGAGAAGCTGGACATCGTGATCGTGGACACGCCCGACCACTGGCATGCCCTGCCCATGATCGCCGCCGTGGAGGCCGGCGCCGACGTCTGGGTCCAGAAGCCCATCAGCCACGACATCGCCGAGGGACAGGCGATGGTCGCCGCCGCCCGCAAGCACAAGAAGGTGGTGCAGGTGGGCACCCAGCGGCGCAGCACCCCTCACCTGATCGAGGCCCGCGACCGCGTGATCCGCGAGGGGTTGCTCGGCAAGATCGGCCTCGTCGAAATTTACTGCTATTATCACATGAGGAACAACAGCAACCCGCCCGACACGGCGGCTCCGCCGTACCTGGACTACGAGATGTGGACCGGCCCGGCGCCGATGCGGCCTTACAACTCGATCGTGCATCCTCGCGGCTGGCGGGCGTTCAATGAATACAGCAATGGGATCGTGGGGGACATGTGCGTCCACATGCTGGACATGACGCGGTGGATGATGGGCCTGGGCTGGCCCACTCGGGTGAACTCGTCGGGGGGCATTTTCGAGAGCAAGAACACGAAGGCGAACATCTCCGACACGCAGACGGCCACGTTCGAATTTCCCGACCTGGACGTGGTGTGGCAGCACCGCACGTGGGGCGAGTCGCCCGACCCGAAGTATCCCTGGGGCGCCACGTTCTACGGCGACAAGGGGACGCTGAAGGCGAGCGTGATGGGCTACGACTTCACGCCCATGAACGGCCGCGGCAAGCCGATCCACGTGGACGTGAAATACGAGTTCGACGAGTATCCCGAGGACCGCACCGAGAAGGACCTGGAGCGGCACGTGGCCCCGGCCATTCGCGGCCACATGAGGGATTTCCTGGCGAATATCGAGTCGCGCGGCAAGCCGGTGGCGGATATCGAGGAGGGGCACATCTCGACGGCGAGCTGCATCCTGGCCAACATGGCGATGAACCTGGGCCGGGCGCTCGACGTGGGACGCCGCCAACGGGCGGGTCGCGGGGGACGACGAGGCGAATCGGATGCTCATGCAAGCGTATCGTTCGCCGTGGGTGCATCCGGCGGCGGGCCGGGCTTGAATTCCCGTCTGAGCCTGGAAAACGGTGCCTGACACCGTTTTCCTGCTCGCGGTGCGTTTCGCGGGAAAATCCCGCTTCGTATTGGCGTTTTTGCGCGAACTCCGTACACTTGGGAAGGTAGTCCGAAATCCTTCGTCTACGTCCTTTCCGAGATCGACGTGTTTCACGTCGCGGAGATCGCTCATGCGCTCGCATCCTTTGCCAATGAGGCTTCTGGCCGTCGTTGCGATGTCCGGCCTGGTGATGGGGCTGCACGGTTGTTCCGAGGAGGAGAAGGCGGCGCTGAAGAACGCCGAAGGCGGCCGGGCACCGGCTTCGGCCGCCAAGTCGGAAATGATCGTGGGTGATCAGGTCTCCGACGCCCCCGAATCTTCCGAGACGTACGCCAAGATCCGCGACAACGCCTTCCGCCCGGTCGCCAAGGAGCCGCTTTCGACGTTCTCGATCGACGTGGATACGGCGTCTTACGCCAACGTGCGCCGCTTCCTCACCAGAGGGATGATGCCGCCTCCCGATGCCGTGCGGATTGAGGAAATGATCAATTATTTTCCTTATCATGACATCGCCCCTCACGAGGAGGGCCGGTTTCGCGTGGGGGTGGAGGTGGCGCGCTGCCCCTGGAATGCCGACCATCGCCTGGCCCGCATCAGCCTGAAGGCTCGCGAGATGGATCGCGGCAAGCGACCGCCTTCGAATCTGGTCTTCTTGCTGGACGTGTCGGGCTCGATGGCCGCGCCGAACAAGTTGCCGCTGCTCAGGACGGCCATGAAGATGCTCGTAGATGCCCTGGGCGAGAACGACCGCGTGGCGATCGTCGTCTACGCCGGCGCCGAGGGTTTGGCGTTGCCGTCGACCTCGTGCATGCAGAAAGGCGAGATCCTCTCGTCGCTCGACCAGCTCCAGGCGGGCGGGTCGACCAACGGCGGCGCGGGGATCAAGCTCGCGTACGACGTGGCCGTGCAGAACTTCATCCAGGGCGGGACCAACCGCGTGATCTTGGCCACGGACGGCGACTTCAACGTGGGGGTGACCGGCGACGCCGACCTCATCCGGCTGATCGAGGAGAAGCGCAAGAGCGGCGTCTTCCTGAGCGTGTTGGGCCTGGGCGAGGGCAACCTCCAGGACAAGAAGATGGAAGGCCTTGCCGATAAGGGCAACGGCAATTATTCGTATCTGGATACGGCGAAGGAAGCACGCAAGGTGCTGGTCGAGCAGATCGCCGGCACGCTGGTCACGGTGGCCAAGGACGTGAAGATCCAGGTCGAATTCAACCCGGCGAAGGTGGCCTCGTACCGGCTGATCGGCTACGAAAATCGCCTGCTGGCCAACGCCGATTTCAAGGACGACGCCAAGGACGCCGGCGAGATCGGCGCGGGGCATTCGGTCACCGCGCTTTACGAATTGGTCCCGCCCGGCAAGGAGGCGACGATCCCCGGCGGATCGGGCGACGTCGGCCCGCTCAAGTATCAGCAGAAGCCAAGCAGAAACGCCCGTCGCCGCCGAAAATCCCGCGGCGAGCAACGAGTTGATGACTGTCAAGCTGCGATTCAAGGCTCCGGATGAGGAGACGAGTTCGGAGGTGAATCAATCGGTCGTCGACGACGGGAAGGACTACGCGGCGGCCTCGCCCGACTTCCGTTTCGCCGGTTCGGTCGCGGCGTTCGGGATGCTCCTGCGAGACTCGCCCTACAAGGGGAACGCGTCCTACGCGGGCGTGCTGGAGCTGGCCGAATCCAGCGGCGGCGACGACCCTTCGGGCTATCGCCACGAGTTCGTCGAGCTGGTGCGCAAGGCGAGGTCGATCGCCGGGAAGTGACCGCGAATTGGGGGTGTGATACAATCGACGATCGCACCCATTTCCTCGGATTTCCCGGAGAAACCGCCGATGGCCACGGTGACCGACTGCGCCGGCCGAGATCGCCTCGCCCGATCGCCTGGACTCCGAGAAGCTTTACGAGATCATCGACGGTCAATTCGTGGAGAAGCCGTCGATGGGTTCGCACGAGCACGGGCTGGCCTCGATTCTGCTGGAAATCCTCGGGCCGTTTACCAGGGCCCACGGCCTTGGACAGGTGTTTACAGAGGTCCTTTTCGACCTTCGCCCCGCCATAGACCGCTCGCGGAGGCCCGATGTCTCGATGGTTTCGATCAAGCAGTATCCACTGAATCGCCGCCCACCAAGAGGGGTGAACGCCGCCTGGTCCGTCGTGCCCGATCTGGTCGTCGAGGTCTCCAGTCCTTCCAACACGGCTGATGAGATTATCGAGAAAATGGAAGAGTACTTTCACGCGGGTTATCCGCGAGTCTGGGTGATTTATCCTCCGGTAAGAAAGGTTTACGTTTACGAATCCCCGACCTCCGTGCGCATCTTCGCCTACGAAGACACCCTGGAGGACGAGGGCATCTTGCCCGGTTTCCGGCTCCCGCTGGCGGAGTTTTTCGGCGAGGAAGCAACCGTGTAGGGCCGGTTATTACCGGCCGGGATCGATGGGCTTTCAAGAAGGCCGGTAATAACCGGCCCTACGGAAACTTTCGACGGGTGGCCTGGGTCACGCCCGGTTGAGCTGGAATCCGCCAGTTCGAAGCGACAGCCGCGTCTGGAAGTCCTCGCCGATTGGCGTTGACAGGATGGGCGATGCGTCCTAGACTTCGCGCCCTTGGAGAAGTATTGCGCATTGGCTTATATTTCCCCCCTCAGACAGCCCGCGGAAAGGATTCCGCCCGATGAAACCGAAGGCCCTGGGGATCGTGCTGGGCCTGGCCGTTGCGATGGTCGGCTGCTCGCTCACCGAGACCGGATCGCGCGACGTGGCGCCGATCCCCCGGATCGGCTCGAAGTCGAAGGCGGCCCTGGACCACCTGGCGACCAAGCGGGTCACGCTGAAGATGGTCGTCGCCTCGCGCCCCGAGGCGGACCCGGCCCTGGGCGTGGCCATCTGGCAAGTGGCCGACGAGCAGGCGATCGAGTCCGAGGCAAGGCGGGCGTTGCAGGCCAACGGGCTGCGGGTCGGCCGCGTCTCGGGGGATTTGCCGACCGAAGTCGAGGCCGTGTTGCACGCCCCCCCGCCCAGGAAGGTGGAGATCCTCACGATCGTGATCCCCGAAGGCGAGCCCACGCTGATCGACCCCGGCACGGCGCCCATCGACTCGCTGAACCTGATCCTCGATCAAAAAGGTTGGCCCGTCGGCAAGATTTACCAGGAAGCGCACGGATTCGCCCGCGTGACGGCCTCTTATGACGGCAAGGAGGGCGTGGCCCTGCGGATCTTGCCCGAGCTGCACCACGGACCCGTCCGCAAAGACTGGGAAATGGCCGCCGGCGCAACGCCGCTCACGCCCAAGCAGCTAGTCATGAAGAACGGGCAGCAGGAGGAGACGTTCCGCGACCTGGCCGCAACCGTGGTGGTGCAACCGGGCGAAGTGGCGGTGCTGGGGGCACGTCCCGAGCGTCGCGGCAGCCTTGGCCAGTTCCTGTACAGCGAGCAGGAGGCCAACAGCGACCGGCCCTTGCGCAAAGTCGTGTTCATCTGGGCAAGCCGATCGCAATCGGGTGATGTGCCGCCGGACCTCACGCCTGTCGACCCGCCCAAGCAGGGCGCGTGAAACACGCCATGCTTTCGAGCGCGAATGCAGCGTGTTTCACACGCCCTACGCGGAAGACGCCTGCTCCACAAGGTCGGAAGCGAACGCAATTCACCCCCTGAACTTTTTCGCACCCGGGAGCGTCAACCATGGAGGAAACCCCGGTCCCGGCGGGCGCCGGCCCTTTTTCGCGAGGCCGGCGATGGATTGGCCATGCTCGCCATGAGGTGAGGGAACGGCCGCATCGGCCGCCCGGCCGGTTCCGAAGCGCGGAGCGTGCGACCTTGGCTTCTTCTTCGAAAATCGTGGAACTGGACGGCTCCGAAGGCGAGGGAGGCGGGCAGATCTTGCGCTCGGCCCTCACCCTGAGCATGATCACGGGCAGGGCGTTTCGCCTGGTCAAGATCCTGCGCCAATCGCGACAAGCCGGGGCTTCGCCCGCAGCATCTTGCGGCCGTGGAAGCCTCGGCCGAGCTTTGCGGGGGCGAGGTCCGGGGCGGCGAAGTCGGCGCCCGCGAGCTGATTTTCCGGCCCGGTTTGCTCACCCCTCGCGATTTCTTGCATCGGATCGGCACGGCGGGTTCGACGGCGCTCGTCCTGCAAACGGTCCACCTGCCGCTGGCTTTGAAGGCCGATCGCCCCATCCGCGTGGCCATCAAGGGCGGCACGTTCAACCTCAAGGCCCCTTCGTTCCCGTTCCTGGACGATTGCTGGCGTCTTCATCTGAAATCGATGGGCCTGCCGATCACCCTGACCATGCCCGCGGCCGGGTTTTTTCCCAAGGGCGGCGGCAAGGTGGAGGCGTGGATTGAGCCGGGCAAGCCGTCGCGAATCCAGAAAATCGATCGCGGTCCCCTCGTGAAAATCTTCGGGACGGCCGGGGTCTGTCGCCTGCCCATGGGGATCGCCAATCGCATGCGCAACGAGGCCGTGGACCTCCTGGCCGGACGAAACCTGGATGCCGAAATCGGCGTGGTGGAGTGGCCCGGCGAGTCTCCGGGCGCGGCCATTTCGCTCTCGGTCGAGCACGAATGCGGGACCGTTTCCACGTTCGACGGCCTGGGCGAGCGCGGCAAGCCGGCCGAAGCCGTCGCGGCCGAGGCCGTGGCCGATTTGCTGGCCTATGAGGACTCGCAAGGCGTGATCGATCCCCACTCGGCCGATCAGATCCTCTTGCCTTTGGCGTTTGCCGAGGGTCGCAGCGAATACACGGTGGCCGAGGTGACCGAGCACCTTCGCACCAATGCCCGCACGATCCGGGCGTTCCTCGATCGCGACATCCGCGTGGTCGAGGCCGACGAATTCGCGCCAGGGCGGGTGGTCGTGATTTGAACTCGTTCCCATGCTCGGCGTGGGAGCGGGTTACCATTTCATGATCGTGGCGTTGATCGGGTTCAGAAGCGGATGATCAGGTCGGTGGAGAAGGTGAACTGGTCGCTGCTTGGTCCCGTTGTCGTAACTCTTCTGGCCCGACGTGTAGTCGAACCGGACCTCGGGCCGCAGGATCGCCCATGGGGTCAGGTGACGGACGTATCCGAACGTGTGCTCGAAGTCGGCGCCGGGGTAGCCGGTGCGCCAGCCCTGGAAGTCGGCCAGGCAGTCGCTGCGGAAAACGATCAGCGACTTGTCGTCGAGGACGTACGAGGTGTAGTTCACGACGCCGTAGGCGTTGGAAAGGCCGGGGATCTGCTTGCCGGGCCCGACGCCGGGGAAGTACGGGTGCGGGTTGCCGTTGGTCACCGTCCCGCCCAGCAGGGCACCCCGCTCCCACAGGTAATATTGCTCGGTCATGGTCGTGAATCGGTCGTTGAACTTGTGGCTCCAGGTGATCCCGAAGATCTGCAAGTCGTCGTGGCCATTCTTGAAATAGCCGTGCCCGATGCGAATCCAGCCCGCCGTAGAGCGAGTCCTTGTTGTTCTTCGCGACCCACTTCAGCAGGACCTCGCCGTTGACCTGCGACGAGGTCGTCCACGGGGCCATGTCGGCGCCGCGCGTGGATGCCCGTGGTGAGCTGGAACTGGTCGTTGAACTTGGTCGTCGCCTGGATGCCCGTGAACGTGTAGGGGTCGACCGAATACATGTTCGAGTGCGTATACAGGAAATTCTCGGGCGAGAGCTGGGCCTCGATGTCCAGCGGCGAGATGTAACGGCCCATCCTCACGAGCATCCCCTGCGCGACCCGGGGGAAGTACAGGTCCAATTGCATCTGGAGCGGGTCGTACCCGTACAGGTGGTTGTGCTTGAGGAGCTGGTCGCTGAAATACCCCTTGGCCGTGGTGTAGCGGTAGTCGATCCCGTAGAGGTTGGTGAACCGGAACCCCCAGTCGAAGTGGTCGGTCTGCGCGGTGTTGGTGACCCGCTCGAAGATCAGGATGGTCTGCGACATCTCCAGCTTGTTGGGCACGATGTTGTAGGTGAGCGGGATGTTGGAGTTCCGCGAGGTGCGAGGCGTTGTAGGAGGGGTCGAACCACCCGTAAATCTTGAACTGGCTGTCCTTCCACGCCTGGCCGTTCGGGCCCTTGTACAGGGCATCCATCAGCGGGAAGACGGAGGTGTCGTTCACGCCGATGGTGGGGCCGATGAAGTCGCCGAACGGCATGGGGGGAGCTTTGAAGGGGGCCTCGTAGCCCCTTCGCGAGGGATTCGCGGGGTCTTCCGGCTCGGGCGGGTCGATCGGGCCGAAATAGGCATCGAACAGGCGGGCGCCGAAGCCGAGGTCGGCCTGCGAGCCCGTGGCCACGTCCCGGGTGTTGAGGTAGCTGTACTGATTCTGATTCACGCCCTGCGCGGGCACGACGGCGGGGTCTCTCCTGGCGGGCGAGGGCGGCCCGTCCGACCCATCCCACAGGCGTTGGAACGGGCTCGGGCCGCGCCTCGGTCGCGAGGATTCGCCGGACGGGGCGCCCGTCGGCGGGGCCTCGGATTGGGCGAGGATCGAAGTCGCCGATCCGGCCAGGAGCCAGAATGCCGCCATCCCGGGGAGCAATCGTCGGGACCAACCCGGGGCCCGGATAAGAACCATCTCGCGAGCTTGGGGCATGTCCGTTCCTTTGCGACCAGATCATCCTGGCATGGCATCCTTGATGCCCGGGGGGCACCCCATCAGCAACAATTATCGGCAAGACATGCCACAAGAATCAGGACTGTGACGATCGCGCCGAATCGTGCAAATTGAACGGCGGCAATGGTATATCGCACGCCGGGCAGCGGGCGGGCGGGGATGAAACGAGGCCGCTCCTGGCCGACTCCTCGACCAAACGGGCGAAAAGCCGGAGGCGGCGGGCGAAATGACGGAGATCCGCCGCCACCGTCGCCGCCAAGTCGGATCAATGGGGATGATCTTCACACAAAATTCCGAAAACAACCTTTCTTTGCTCGTCATTTCTTCACCGATGCTCGTTAAATTGTCTCGCTCCGGCGCGTCCACGAATCGCCTGGCGGGTTTCGCCCGATATCGCGGCGCCGATCTTCCAGGGAGCTTGCCATCGTGTCCTCATCCTTATGTAGGGAGTCGCGCCGCGGCTTCACATTGATCGAGCTTCTGGTCGTGATCGCGATCATCGGCGTACTGATTGCGCTGCTGCTTCCGGCCGTGCAGGCGGCCCGCGAGGCCGCCCGGCGTGCCCAATGCACGAACAACCTGAAGCAGATCGGCCTCTCGTTGATGAACTACGAGAGTTCCGTCGGGACGTTCCCGATGACCACGATCCTGATCCCGTGCCCCAACGGCACGCCCGGCAGCAAGATCGACTACACGTGCGGCGGGTACCAGTCGTCGTGGAGCGCCTTCGCCCGCGCCGCGCCGTTCTGGGAGCAGGGGAACCTGTACAACTCGATCAACTTCAACCTGACCTACAGCGACCCGCCCAACACGACCGTGGCCGACACTCCGCTGTCCATGCTGTTCTGCCCGAGCGACCCGGGCTCGCACATCGACGACGCCTCGCTGGGCAACACGCTGACGGCGACGACCAGCTACGGGACGTGCGACGGCGACTGGTACGTGTTCTCGATCAACTGGACGAGCACGCCCTCGGTCGGCCCGCAGAACCGGACGTTGTTCGGGCCCAATTACTCCCGGCGAATCTCCGAGGTCACCGACGGCCTGAGCAACACGCTGATGGTGGCCGAGGGCCTGATCGGACACGCGCAGATGCGATCCTGCCTCACGTCCCCGGCGGTGCCCTCGGACGCCTCGGTCGGCACTTGGTCCCCGAACAACGTGCCGCTAGCCGGCCCGAATTCCACCGCCGCGCTCGATGGCGCTGATCAACTCGTGCGGCACGGCCTCCGGCAAGATCAAGGCGGGCGGGCCAGTCGGCCACACGCGATGGGCCAATGGCGGCGTGTACTACTCGGGGTTCACCACGGCCATGCCCCCGAACATGAAGGTCTCCACCATCAGCCGCGCCACCGGCTTCGCCAACGCCGGCGCGAACGTGCCGATGGACTGGGACTCGGTGGACGAGAACGACGGCGGCCCCACCTACATGTCGCTCTCGGCCAGCAGCCGGCACCCGGGCGGGGTGAACGCCGTGCTCGCCGACGGCTCCGTGCATTTCTTCAAGGACTCGATCAACGCGCAGGTATGGCGAAACCTCGGCTCGGTGCAGGGCGGCGAGGTCATCAGCGCCAGCGACTACCAGTAAGAAGAGGGGCCGGGGGACGGAGGATCTTATCGCCATCCCCTGGCCCCATCGGTCACAGATAGCCAAGATCGGCAAGACGCTGCTGGATGGCCGCGTCTTCCTCGTCGGTATAGGCCACGGCAACCGGCTCGCTGGATGGAGGCGAGACGTCCGTGGGGCTCGCCGCCGGCGCCACGACCGACGGGTCCAGGATCTCCTCCAAAACGCGCCCGTCCATGTCGGCGGGCACGGGCACGCCCAGCAGGTGCAGGACCGTGGGGGCAATGTCCAGCAAGGTCGCCCCTTCGGGCTTGGCACCCTGTCGAAACGCCGGGCCGGAAGCGATCAGCACGCCCTCAAGACGATGGTCACCGGTCGGTCCAAAGGCCCGCGAGATCGTCTTGTTGGTGGTGAAGTCGTAAAGCCCGATCGTGCGATATTTCCAGTCGCCAAGGACCACGGTCAGGTCGGGCGCAAGGTGGGCGTGAGGGCCGGAATAGAGGTCCTCGCGCTCGTAAATCTTCTCGACCAGGGGCTCGCCCGTCTCGGGATGGGGGATCGTGAGCAGGCGCGCCTTCAGGTCGTCCAGCACGGCGCGGGCGTCCTCGGGAGCGACGCAACCCTGCGGCTGTCGCCCCTTCAAATTCAGGAAAATCTGCCCGAAATTCCCCTGCGCGTAGGCCTTGGTCTTCGACCAGTCGATATGCCGCTTCGACAGGAACGCATTGTCGGCCATGCGATCCACCCACGTCATCTGCTTGCCCCGGAAGCGATCGACCCGGTTCTTCGCCATGCCGAATCTGCTCATCAACGCATAAAACCACTCGGGGGTGACGCCCCGCTCCCAGAACCAGCGCTTCTGCTTCACATAGAACGAATCTTGCAGGCCGATGAAACCCTGCTCAAGCAGCCAGACATTGAAATTCACGTACCATTCGATCGGCCCGAAACCATGGTCGCTCATGAGGATCAAGGCGGTGTCGGGCGGGAGCGCGGCCTCGATCTCGCCGATGCCTCGATCCAGGCGTTTCCAGAAGTCGACGAACCCGTCGCGAATCTTCGACAAATCCCGCCCCTTGGCCACCAGATGCGACGGGTCCCAGGCATGCCATAATTCATGCTGGGCGCGGTCGGTGGCCATCAGGTCGAACATGAACAGGTCCCACGGGCACCGATCCATGAGGAACCGCACGGCCTTGAGGTGATGGTCCAGATAATCGGTCAATTCGGCCAGCGCCTGGGCCTCGTTCCCGCCATCGTGAACCGCCGTGGACCACGGGCGATACGGCTGTCCCAGCGACGCCTCCAGCTCGGCCAGAATCGCCGGATCGCTCGCGAAATCGGGCGCGTTGGAGGGGCTGAGGAAGTCGCCCAGATAGAACCCGGGGGCCTTGCGGGCCGGATAGCTCATCGGCACCCCGCCGGCCACGCTCGTCTTGCCATGGCGGCCGGCGATCTCCCACACCAGCTCGGCCTGGATGGCCCGCGACGAGTTGACGCGTCCGCCTAGCGGGTTATGCCCATATTCAAGGAACTCGAAAACCCCATGCTTGCCCGAGTTCTTCCCGGTCATCACGCCGGTCCAGGCCACGGGGCTGAGCGGCGGGAAGATCGACGCCAGGACGCCCGAGGCGCCCCGTTCGCGAAGCCGGGACAGATTCGGCAAGTCGCCCGAGCGTTCCAGTGGGCCAAGCAGATCCCAGGTAGCCCCATCCAGTCCCAGCACGAACACTTTCATCCAACGGCCTCGCGCAAGACACCCAGGTCAATAAAAATCCCGCAACCGATCCAGTCTACCGGATAAACCGCGAGAAGGCGAATCGAGGCTCGCAAGGTGGGTGCGCCTCTCGATTTTGGAGGTCGAGCGTCCCCCCAAGGTCCATGTGGCCGGGGCCTGACCGTCCCCTCCGGAATCGGCAGGGGCACCCGAACTCCCCCATTGCCGCTTCGACCGGGAGGATGTCGGGCTATTTCGTCAATCTGGGGATGGTCAAAATTCCCCCGCATGCTCGTGCTCATGCAAAGTGACGGGTTCCCAGGGAATCGAAGTCTTGAGGCAGGACCGCGATCGCTCGGCATCTCGCGGCATGAGTTTGGCCTTTCGGCCCGGCATCAGGAATCGTCGATTCGTCATAACATCAATCCTGACAACGCGTTTGCGGAAATTATCCGAAAGAAACCCGGAAATCTGGGATGGGGAAAATTTCCCGCCCCCGGCGTCGCTCGTACCCCAGAAAGACGCGAGATATCAAGGAGCGTCGCGGGACCGACCCACTTTGAGAGAATATCGCGACGGCCTCCCGGAGAATCCCTCCGATCGCGACGGATTTTCGATTCCCCCACGACCCGGCAATCTCCCCGGGCAAAGTCGCCGACTATTTCGCCCCCACCTGCATCCGGAGCGCATCAACCTCCGCCCAGAAGGCTTGCCAGTCCTTGCGTTCGGGCTCGGGGAGCTTTTCCAGGGCGGAAGCATCGCGAACGCCGGCCAGGTCGGTGTCTTGCTTCCAGTGATCGAGGGTCTTGGCGACGACTTCCTTGTTGGTCGTTGCGAGTGTCTTCCACGCCGCGAGTTCGGCCTTGAGCCAATCCAGGGCCTGGGCACGAAGCTTCGCCTTCGCGGCCTCATCGGGCTTGGGGTCGTCCTTGCCCTGACCGCAGCCCGCCAGCGAGGCTGCGCAGGCGGCGTTGTAGCGATGCTGGGCCTGGCGATCGTCGCCGAGCTTCGGGTCGAGCCAGGGCCTCGCCCAAGAACCTTGCGGCCGAGGCATGCAAGGCCTTCTCGTAAGCCCGCTGGGCCAGCCGGAGCCGCTCGGCATTGTCCTTCGGCGGCTCGCCCTTGAGGACCGCCATCAATCGAGCATCCAGGGCCACCATCGCCGGGGCCGAATCGCGGAGTTTGGCAAGTTCATGCTCGGCCTCGGCCACGCCCTGGGCATCGCCCAGCCCTTGGGCCGCATTACTCAAGTTTATTATGGTTGGCCAGGTAACTCCGATAGGTCGGGTTCTTGGGATTAGAAGCCAAGGCTTTCCGCTGCCACTCGACGGCCTCCGGAAGCCGGACGCGAGCCTGCTGCGATCGTTTCGCGTCCAGGTCGAGCAAAGCTATATTGTTCAGGGCCGCACCGACGCTGTTCGCATAATCAGGCGACTCGGGATGCTCCCGAGCCAGATCCTTCCGGATCGCCATCGCCGTCTCGTAAGCCTTCAGCGCCTCGGCCGGCTTGCCGGTCTCGCTCAGCAGCCTACCGATGTCGTTGTGTATCCTCGCCAGGCGGCTGCGAGACTCGGCGACGGAGGGGTTGGCCTCGGCCAACTCCTTTTGGATCGCCAGCGCCGACTCATACGTCTTCATCGCCTCCGCCATTCCCTCGGCACTGCCCAGCCCTCGGGCTGCACTGCTCAAGTTGCAGAGGTGATTGACCAGAAATTCGCGATAGGTCGGGTTGTTGGGGTTGGAAGCCAAGGCTTTTCGCTGCCACACCACGGCCTCCCGGAGCCGGTCGCGGGCCTGCTGCCATCGCTTCGCGTCCAGGTCGAGCGTCGCCATGCTATTCACGACCGCACCGACGTCGCTCGCATACTCGGGCGATTCGGGATGCTCCCGAGCCAGATCCTTCCGGATCGCCAGCGCCGACTCGTAAGCCTTCAGCGCCTCGGCCGGCTTGCCGGTCTTGCTCAGCAGGACGCCAATATTGACGTGGCTCCCCGCCAGGTCGCTGCGGAACTGGGCGACGGAGGGGTTGGCCTCAGACAGTTCCTTCCGGATCGCCAGCGCCGACTCGAAAGCCTTCAGCGCCTCGGCCGGCTTGCCGGTCTCGCTCAGCAGGCTACCGATGCTATTGTGTATCCTCGCCAGGCGGCTGCGAGACTCGGCGACGGAGGGGTTGGCCTCGGCCAACTCTTTTTGGATCGCCAGCGCCGACTCATACGTCTTCATCGCCTCCGCCATTCCCTCGGCACTGCCCAGCCCTCGGGCTACACTGCTCAAGTTGCAGAGGTGATTGGACCAGAAATCCGCCGATAGGTCGGATTGTTGGGGTTGGATGCGAATGCCTTGCGTTGCCAACGCGATAGCCTCCCGGAGCCGGTCGCGGGCCTGTTGCCATCGCTTCGCGTCCTCGTCGAGCACCGCCATGTTGTTGCAATGTACCGCACCGAGGCCGCTCGCATAATCGGGTGACTCGGGGTGCTCGCGAGCCAGATCCTTCCGGATCGCCAGCGCCATCTCGATAGCCTTCAGCGCCTCGGCCGGCTTGCCGGTCTCGCTCAGCAGCCGCCGATGTCGTTATGGCTCGCCGCCAGGCCGCGGCGGAATTCGGTGACGGAGGGGTTGGCCTCGGCCAGACTCCTTCCGGATCGCCAGTGCCGACTCGTAGACCCTCAGCGCCTCGGACGGCTTGCCGGTCTCGCTCAGCAGGGTGCCGATGTTGTGGTGGCTCATCGCCAGGCGTCTGCGGAACTGGGCGACGGTGAGTTGGACTCGGCCAACTCTTTTTGGATCGCTCAGCGCGCCTCGTAAGCTTTCATCGCCTCGGCCGGCTTGCCGGCGTCGTGCAGCAGGACGCCGATGTTCCGATAGCTCTCCGCCAGGTCGCTGCGGAACTTGGCGACGGAGGGGTCGGCCGTGGCTGGCCTCTTCCGGATCGCCAGCGCCGGACTCGAAAGCCTTCATCGCCTCGGCCGGCTCGCCGGTCTTACTCAGCAGGAGGCCGATGCCATGATGGCTCCACGCCAGGTCGCTGCGGAACTCGGTGACGGAGGGGTTGGCCTCGGACAGTTCCTTCAGATCGCCAGCGCCGACTCGTACGCCTTCGGCGCCTCGGATGGCTTGCCGTTCTTCTCAGCAGGTTGCCGATATTGTTATGGCTATCCGCCAGGTCGCTGCGGAATTGGACGACGGGGGGTTGGGCATCGGCCAGCTTCTTTCGGATCGCGAGGGCCGAGTCGTGCGACTTCAGCGCCTCGGTCGGCTTGCCGATATCGTGCAGTATCACGCCGATGTTATGCGTGGCTGCCGCCAGTTCGCTCTGGAACACGGTGACAGTAGGGGTTGGCGTCGACGAGCTCCTTTTGAATCGTCAGGCCGACTCGTAGGACTTCATCGCCTCGGCCGGCTTGCCGGTATCGCTCAGCAGGGCGCCGATGTTGTTGATGGCTCGCGCGCCAGGTCGCGCGGAACTGGGTGACGGAGGGGTTGGCCTCGGCCAGCTTCTTGCTGGATCGCCAGCGCCAACTCGTAGGCCTTCAACGCCTCGGGTGGATTGCCGGCCTCGCTCAGCAGGGTGCCGACGCATTGTGGCATCCGCGCCAGGTCGCTGCGGAACTCGGTGACGGAGGGGTTGGCCTCGGCCAGCCCCTTCCGGATCGCCAGCGCCGACTCGTAGGCCTTCAGCGCCTCGGCCGGCTTGCCGGCGCCTCAGCAGGAGGCCGATGTTGTTGTGGCTCGCCGCCAGGTCGCTGCGGAACTCGGTGACGGAGGGGTTGGCCTCGGCCAGACCCTTCCGGATCGCCAGCGCCGACTCGTGCGCCTTCAGCGCCTCGGCCGGCTTGCCGGTCTCGCCCAGCACGACGCCGATGTTGTTGTGGCTCGCGCGCCAGGTCGCTGCGGAATTGGGTGACGGAGGGGTTGGCCTCGGCCAGCTTTTGCCGGATCACCAGGGCCGATGGTCGACTTCAGCGCCTCCGACGGCTTGCCGGTTTCACCAGACAGCTCGCCTCGGCAGTCGTGGCTCTTCGCCAGATCTCTCCTGAATCGGTATCCCGGGGTGGTTGTCAGTCAGCCTCTGCCGGATCGCCAGGACTCTCGCAAGCGATCAACGCATCTGTCTGTCGCCGATCTCGCCGGTCAGGCGCTAGATTGAATCGCATCGGCCAGTTGCTCCAGCGACTCGGGCCGGGTGTCGCGGTCGGCCTGAAGGCGTTCGCGCAGGCTTCGGAAGAACGCCAGCGGCTCCTGCATCAGGCGCTTGCGGAGCGCGTCGAGCGCCGGGCGTGTCCTTCAACGCCGGCTCGTTGCTGATGGCCTCGCCGAACCGCTTCACTGCCGCGATGGCTTGCTTCTCGTTCTCCTCGGCGCGGCTTGCGTTGCTTTCGTCGAGGCGTCACTTTTGTTCTTCGCGGCCAGGTCGTTGCGGGCCTTGGTCTGGACCGCCGAGACCGCACCCAGGCCGACCGCGCCACCACCATCGCCGCCGCCGCGGCCGTCACCGCCGTCCGGTGCTTCCTCGTCCAGCGGCGGGCGCGGACGGTCCACGGCTCGCGGTAGGCCGAGACCGGCTCTTCGGCCAGGTAGCTCTCGATGTCGGTTGCTAGCGCCTTCACCGATTCGTAGCGATCGGCGGGCTTGGTTTTCATCGCCTTCAGGCAGATCGCTTCCAGCGGCTTATCGATGTCGGCGCGGACCTGCCGGGGCGGCGGGAAGTCTCCGTCCTCGATCTTCCGGATCAGGTCGCCCAGGCCGATCTCCTTGCGCGAGAACGGCGGTTGGCCCGTCATCAGGCAGTAGAGGATCGCGCCCAATCCATAGACGTCGCTTCGCGGGCCGATGTTGGGCAAATCCCCCGTCATCTGCTCGGGAGGGGCGTATTCCGGCGTGCCGAAGGCAGTGCCGGCTTGCGTAGGGGTGATGTCGCTGCCCGAGAGCCTGAGCTGGACCGGTTCGTCCTCTCCGGTGGCGTTCGGCTCCGCCAGCCCCGCCGCCTTGGCCAGGCCCCAGTCCACGACCAGGGTCTCGCCGTACGGCCCCAGCAGGATGTTGGCGGGCTTGAGGTCGCGGTGCAAGACGCCCTTGCTGTGGGCGTAGTCCAGCGCGTTGCACACGTCGAGGAAGCGTCGCAACAGCCCGCGGAATTCCACGACCCGGCCCGCGGGATTTGGCTCCTTGTGGAATCGCTCGATCGCCGTCATCAGCGAGCCGGTCTTCTCGCCCCGGATCAATCGCATGGCGTAGAACGGGCGGCCGTCGGCGTAGGTCCCCAATCCGTAGATCGGGATGATGCCGGGGTGTTCGAGCTTGCCGGTGATCTCGGCCTCGGCGAGGAAGCGGGCGCGGTAGGCTGCGTCATCGGCGGCGCCGTCGCGGATCTCCTTCAGGGCTATTGAACGATCCAGCTCGGTATCCAGGGCGACCGAGACGACGCCCATCCCGCCCTCGCTCAGCGGGCGGAGGACGCGGAATCGTACGCCGGCCGAGGTGGGCGTGCCAACCAGGCCGGAATAGGTGATTGTCGGGCCGTCCTTGCGATCCATCGCGAGGTGATTCAAAGTGTCCCGCGACTCGGGATCGAGGATCGCTTCCAGGTCCTTGCGGATCGAGCCGATCGGCGTGATTGCGGCGAGGCTCTTCTCGGGCTGGTTGTTGTGCTTTGCGAGATGGGCGGCCACGAGGCCGTCGAGCAGCGCGAGCAATACGCTGGAGATTGCCCCCTGATCGACCAGGATCCGGCCCAGAGGGCGGGATTTGTCGGCCGTCCAGGCGTCGAAGGCCGCGAGCAGGGTGCGGCGGTCGATGAAATTGTTCTGGAACGCGAGCAGCCCGAATAGCAGGTTGCGGGCCGGGTCGCGATGATCGGAATCTTTCATGATTCATGCCCTTTCTCGGATCGTGCGGGACGGTGGCCCGCCCTTATTTCGTTACTGTCTGCGTGCGGAGGGATTCGACGTCGGCCCACAAGGCTTGCCATTGCTTGCGTTCGGGCTCGGGGAGCTTTTCCAGGGCGGAAGGATCGCGAATGCCGGCGAGGTCGGTGTCCTCTTTCCAGTGGGCGAGGATCCTGGCGACGATTTCTTGATTACCTAGTGCGATCGCCTTCCACGCCGCGAGTTCGGCCTTGAGCCAGTCCATCGCCTGGGCTCGAAGTTTTGTCTTGGCGGCGTCGTCGGGGCTGGGGTCGTCCACGCCCCGGCCCGAACCGGCCAGCGCGGCGGCGCATGCGGCGTTGTAGCGATGTTGGGTCCTTCGGTCTTCGCCGAGCTTCGGGTCGGCCGCGAGCGCCTCGCCCCAGAGGCGTGCGGCCGTCGCGTGCATGGCCCTTTCGTAAGCCCTCTGGGCCAGCGCAAGCCGCTCGGCCATGCTTCGTGGGGCCTCACCTTTGAGTATGGCGGAGAGCCTTGCGTTGATGGCCGCGAATCTCGGGTCGCTGGCCGCCAATTCGTCCATCAGACGCCTGGCTTCGGCCGCCTCGTCGTCGCGACCGAGGCCCTGGGCGGCCTTGATCGAGCCTTCCAGATGATGCTCCAGGAACTGGCGGTATTCCCGGTTGTTGGGGTCGGCGGCCATGGCCTTCCGCTGGCACTCGACGGCCTCTTGAAGCCGGGCGCGGGCCTCTTCGAATCGGTTCGCGTCCAGGTCGATGGACGCCAGGTTATCCAGGGTTGCGCCCAGGTCGCTGGCCAGATTGGGCGAGTTGGGATGCTCGCGCGAGCTTCCGCCGGATCGCCAACGCCAACTCGTAAGACTTCAACGCCTCGGCCGGATTGCCGGTGTTAACTCGCAGGACGCCCAGGCTGTTGTGGGTGTTGGCCAGGTTGCTCTGGATCGCGATGACCGCGGGGTTCAAGTCGGCAAGCTTCTGCTGGATCGCCAGTGCCGCCTCGAAGGCCCTCAGGGATTCGGCCGGCTTGCCCGCGAAGCTCAGCATGGTGCCCATGCTGGTGTGGGCGACCGCCAGGTTCTTCTGGAACTCGGTGACGGTGGGGTTGGCGTCGACCAGCTTCTGCAGGATTGCCCTCGCCGCGTCCCAGGCCTTGAGCGCCTCCGCCGGCTTCCCGGTGGCGATCAGCACGTTGCCGATGTTGATGTGGCTCGCCGCCAGCTTGTTTCGATAATCGGAGACGGTGGGGTTGGCGTCGGCCAGCGTCTGACGGATCGCCCTGGCCGACTCGTAGGCCCTCATCGCCTCGGGCAGCTTGCCCGTGTTGTGCAGCAAGATGCCGATGTTGTTGTGGCCGATGGCCAGGTTGCTCTGCATGTCGGTGGCGGAGGGGTTGGCGTCGGCCAGCTTTTGCCAGTCCGCCAGCGCCGCCTCGTGGGCCTTCAACGCCTCGGCGGGCTTGCCCGTGGCGCTCAACAGGAGGCCGATGTTGTTGCGGCTGGCCGCCAGGTCGCCCTGGAACGCGGTGACAGTGGGGTTGGCGTCGACCAGCTTCTGACGGATCGCCAGCGCCGCCTCGTGAGCCTTCAAACCCTCGGCCGGCTTGCCGATGGCGCTGAACAGGAGGCCGATGTTGTTGTGGCTGGCCGCCAGGTCGCTCTGGAACATGGTCACGGTAGGATTGGCGTCGGCCAGCTTCTGACGGATCGCCAACCCGAGCGATTGGGCTTTCAGCGCCTCGACCGGCTTGCCGGTGGCACTCGAGAGAGTGCCGAGGTTCACATGGGTGAGCGCCAGCTCGCGCTGGAAAAGGGTGACGCCGGGGTTCGCCCGGGCCAGCTTCTCCTGGATTGCCAGGGCCGACCCATACGCCCTCATCGCCTCGGCCGGCTTGTTGGTGGTACTCAGCAGATTCCCGATATTGCTGAGGCTGCGCGCCACGTCGCCCTGGTACTTGGTCACGGCGGGGTTGGCGGCGCTGAGGGCCTGCTGGATCGCCAGGGCGGACTCGTGGGCCTTCAACGCCTCGGTTAATTTGCCGGTTTCATTCAGTATCAAGCCCATGTTGTTCAGGCAGCCCGCCAGCTTGTGCCGGAAATCCGTGTTGACGGGGTCGGCGTCGGCCAACCGCTGCCAGATCGCCGCCGCTTCGCGGAAGGCGACCAGGGCATCTTGCCTGTCGCCGATCTCGTTCGTCAGATAGGCCAGCGCATAGCTGGCGTCGGCAAGGCGGGCGAGCGATTCGGGCCGCGTGTCGCGGTCGGCCTGGAGGCGGTCGCGCAGGCGCGCGGAAGAAGGCCAGCGGCTCTTTCAGGAGACGCTTGCGGAGGTCTTCGAGCGCCCTCGTATTCTTCAACGCGGGCTCGTCGGCCACGGCGTCGCGGAACCGCTTCACCGCTTCAATCGCCTGCGTTTCGCGGTCCTCGGCGCGGTTGCGTTGCGCTTCGATCACGCCGTTGGCCCTGATCTGCACGGCCGTGACCGCTCCCAATCCCACCGTCGCCACCACCAGCGCCGCCGCGGCCGTCGAGACCGCCGTGCGGTGCTTCTTCGTCCAGCGCCGAAGGCGGGTCGTCCACGGCTCGCGATACGCCGAAACGGGCTCGTCGGCGAGGTATTTCTCGACGTCGGCGGCCAGCGAGCGGGCCGATTCGTAGCGGTCGGCCGGCTTGCGGCTCATGGCCTTCAGGCAGATCGCTTCCAGCGGCCTGTCGACGTCGCCGCGGACCTGCCGCGGGGGCGGGAAGTCCCCCGCCTCGATCTTCCCGATCAGCGGACCCAGCTCGATCCCCTTGCGAGAGAACGGAGCCCGGCCCGTCATGAGGCAATACAGGATCGCCCCCAATCCATACACGTCGCTGCGGGGGCCGATGTTGGGCAGGTCGCCGGTCATCTGCTCGGGGGGCGCGTAGCCGGGCGTTCCGAACGCGCCGCCGGCCACCGTGGGGCTCAGCTCGCTGCCCGAGAGGTTCAGGCGGACCGGCTCATCCTCCAGCGACGAAGGCGGGTCGTCGCGCCCGGCGGCCTTGGCCAGGCCCCAGTCGACCACCAGCGTCTCGCCGTAGGGGCCCAGCAGGATGTTGTCGGGCTTGAGGTCGCGATGCAACACGCCTTTGCTGTGCGCGTACGACAGCGCGTTGCACACGTCCAGGAATCGGCCCAGCAGGCCACGGAATGCGACCAAACGGGCCGATGGGTCCGGTTCGGGCTCATTGTAGAACCGCTTGATCACATCCATGAGCGAGCCGGTCTTGTCGCCGCGGATGAGCCTCATCGCGTAGAACGGGCGGCCGTCGGCGTAGGTGCCCAGCCCGTAGATCGGGATGATCCCGGGGTGTTCGAGCTTGCCCGTGATCTCCGCCTCGGCAAGGAACCGGGCGCGATAGGCCTGGTCGTCGGCCGCCGTGCTCGCGGATCTCCTTCAGGGCGATCGAGCGGTCCAGCTCGGTATCCAGGGCGACGGAGACCACGCCCATGCCGCCCTTGTTCAAGGGCCTGACGATGCGAAACCGCACGCCGGCGGAGGTCGTGTGGCCGACCGATGGGACGATCGTGGTGGCCGAGATCCCGTCTGGATCGTCATCCGTGGCCCGGTCCGTCCCGACGTGATTGAGGGTCGCCTGGACGTCCGAATCCGCGATCGCTTCGAGGTACTTGCGGATCGTGCCGATGGGCGTGATTGCCGCAAGGCTCTTTTCGGGCTGGTTGTCGTGCTTCGCAAGATGGGCGGCCACGAGGCCATCGAGCAGGGGGAGCAGGTCGGAGGAAATCGCCCCCTGATCGGCCAGGATTTGCCCAAGCGGTTGCGATTTGTCGCTCGTCCAGGCGTCGAAGGCCGCGAGCAGGGCGCGGCGGTCGATGAAGTTATTCTGGAACGCAAGGAGCCCGAATAGGAGGTTGCGGGCCGGGTCGCGGGTCGGAATCGCTCATCAATCATGCCCTTTCTCGGATCGTGCGGGACGATGGCCCGGCCTCATTTCGTTAGTGTCTGCGTGCGGAGGGATTCGACGTCCATCCACAACGCTTGCCATTGCGAACGCTCGGGCTCGGGGAGCTTTTCCAGGGCGGAAGCGTTGCGGACGCCCGCCAGGTCGGTGTCTTGCTTCCAGTGAGCGAGCGTCCTGGCGACGATTTCTTGATTACCCGGTGCGAGCGTCTTCCAGGTCGCAAGCTCGGCCTTGAGCCAATCCAGGGCCTGGGCGCGAAGCTTTGCCTTTGCGGCGTCGTCGGGTTTGGGGTCGTCGAGGCCCTTGCCCGATCCGGCGAGCGCGGCTGCGCAGGCGGCGTTGTAGCGGTGCTCGTCCTTGCGGTCTTCGCCGAGCCTGGGGTCGGCCGCGAGCGCCTCGGCCCAGAGTCGGGCGGCCGCTGCGGGCAGCGATTTGGTGTAGGCCGTCCGGGCAAGCTGGAGCCGCTCGGCGTTGCTCGCGGGCGTTTGGCCTCCGCGGATCACCGCCATGAGGCGTACGTCCAGGGCGGCCGTCGCGGGGTTGGGATCGCCCATCGCCGCAAGCTCGGCCTCCGCCTTCGCCTTGCCCTCAAGGTCGCCCAGCCCCTGCGCGGCCCTGGCGAGATTGCGTAGGTGGTTGGCCAGGAAGCGGCGATAGGTGGGATTGGCCGGGCCGGCCGCCAGGGCCTTGCGCTGCCACTGGACGGCCTCATGCAGCCGTTTGCGGGCGTCTTCGAAGCGCCCGAGGCCGAGTTCGAGCGACGCCATGTTATTCAGGGTCGCGCCCACGGCGCTGGCGAATTCGGGCGATTCGGGGTGCTCGCTCGCCAGCTTGCGCCTGATCGTCAGGGCCGATCCCCACGCCTCGATCGCCTCGTCGGGCTTGTCGGTCTTCCCTCGCAGGACGCCGACGTTGTTGTAGGTGCGGGCCAGGTTGCTCTGGTAGGCAATGATCGCGGGATTGGCGGCGGCCAGGTCCTGCTGGATCGCCAGGGCCGACAGGTTGGACTTGATCGCCTCGTCCAGCTTGCCGAGCTCTCCCCAGAGGACGGCCATGTTGGTGAGCAGCCCCGCCAGGTCGGCCCGGTAGGCGGCGATGGAGGGGTTTTCGTCGGCGATCTTGCGGCGGATCGCCAGGGCGGACTCGAAGGGCTTGACCGCGTCGCCCGGCCTGCCCGTGCCGGTCAGCAGGCCGCCGATGTTGGTGAAGCTGTCCCCGAGGTCCCTGCGGTATTCGAGGACCGAGGGGTGCTCGTCGGCCAGCTTCTGCTGGATGGCCAGCGCCGATTCGTGGGACCTGAGCGCGTCGGCCGTCTTGCCGGTGAAGCGCAGGAGGATGCCCAGGTTGCTGTGGCCCCGCGCCAGGTCGCTTTGCAGGGCGGCCGAGGAGGGGTCGGCTTCGGCCAGCTTGCGGAAGATCGCCTGCGCCGTCGCGTAGGCCGTCATCGCCTCGGCCGGCCTGCCGATTTGCTTGAGCAGGTTGCCGATGTTGCCCTGGCTCTGCGCCAGGACGATCTGGAGGTTGGCCGCCGAGGGTTCGGCGTCGGCCAGCTTCTGGCGGATCGCGAGCGATTCGCGGAAGGCGGTGAGCGCGTCCTCCTCGTCGCCGATTGCGTGACTCAGCCTGCCCAGGTCGAAGCTCGCCTGCGCCAGCCTCGCGAGCGATTCGGGCCGCGTGTCGCGGTCGGCCTGGAGGCGGTCGCGCAGGGCCTTGAAGAAGGCGAGCGGCTCCTTCAACAGGCGCCTGCGCAGGTCGCCCAGCGCGGGCGTGCCCAGCAGGACGGGCTCGTCGGCCACGGCGTCGCGGAACCGCTTCACCGCGGCGATCGCCTGGCCCTCGCGGTCCTCGGCCCGCAGCCGCTGCCTGTCCAGCGAGGCATTGGCGTCCCTCAGCTCGCCGTTCTTGACCGCCAGGTCGTTGCGAGCACGGGTCTGCACGGCGCCGATTGCCCCCAATCCCACCGCCGCCACCACCAGCGCCGCCGCGGCCGTCGAGACCGCCGTGCGGTGCTTCTTCGTCCAGCGCCGCAGGCGGGTCGTCCACGGCTCGCGATACGCCGAAACGGGCTCGTCGGCGAGGTATTTCTCGACGTCGGCGGCCAGCGAGCGGGCCGATTCGTAGCGGTCGGCCGGCTTGCGGCTCATGGCCTTCAGGCAGATCGCTTCCAGCGGCCTGTCGACGTCGCCGCGGACCTGCCGCGGGGGCGGGAAGTCCCCCGCTCTCGATCTTCCCGATCAGCGGACCCAGCTCGATCCCCTTGCGAGAGAACGGAGCCTGGCCCGTCATGAGGCAATAGAGGATCGCGCCGAGCCCGTAGACGTCGCTGCGGGGGCCGATCTTCGCCAGGTCGCCGGTCATCTGCTCGGGGGGGCGTAGCCGGGCGTGCCGAACGCACCGCCGGCCACCGAGGGGCTCAATTCGCTGCCCGAGAGGTTGAGGCGGACCGGCTCGATCCTCCAGCGACGAAGGCGGGTCGTCGCGCCCCGCCGCCTTGGCCAGGCCCCAGTCGACCACGAGCGTCTCGCCGAACGGCCCCAGCAGGATGTTGTCGGGCTTCAAATCGCGGTGCAACACGCCCTTGCTGTGCGCGTAGGCCAGCGCGTTGCACACGTCGAGGAATCGCCCCAATAAGCCCCGGAACGCGACGGCGCGGGCCGATGCATCGGGGTCGGTGACGTGAAACCGCTTGATGGCGTCCATGAGCGAGCCGGTCTTGTCGCCGCGGATCAATCGCATGGCGTAGAACGGGCGGCCGTCGGCGTAGGTGCCCAGCCCGTAGATCGGGATGATCCCGGGGTGTTCGAGCTTGCCGGTGATCTCCGCCTCGGCAAGGAACCGGGCGCGGTACTGGACGTTGTCGCCCGCTTGCTCCTTGATCTCCTTCAGGGCGATCGAGCGGTCCAGCTCGGTGTCCAGGGCGACGGAGACCACGCCCATGCCGCCCTGGTTCAGCGGCCGGATCACGCGGAAGCGGACGCCGGCGGACGTGGGGCGCGCCCACGGCGAACGACTTCGTGGCGAGGTCGTCCTCCTCGGTCCGGCCGGTGGACACGTGGGTCAAGGTCGCCCGCGCGTCGGGGTCGAGGACCGCCTCCAGGTCGTCGCGGATCGAGCCGAGCGGGGTGATGGCGGCGAGGCTCTTTTCCGGCTCGTTGTCGTGCTGCGCGCAGATGCGCGGCCACCAGGCCGTCGAGGAGGGCGAGCAACACGCCGGAAATCGCCCCCTGATCGGCCAGGATCCGGCCCAAAGGGCGGGATTTGTCCGACGTCCAGGCGTCGAAGGCCGCGAGCAGTTTGCGGCGGTCGATGAAGTTGTTCTGGAACGCCAGGAGCCCGAATAACAGGTTGCGGGCCGGGTCGCGGGTCGGCATTCATGCGATGGACTTCATCATGTCTTGGCGAATATTGCACGACGGTGTGCATCGCCCGAGTCTATCGCGTCGACCCGCGCCCGACATCAATTTCACTCGGCCTTCCCCACCAATTTCGGCGACCTTGTGGACCCGAAGCCGACGTTGGACTCGGCTTCGAGCGCCAATTCGTCGCCTTCGTATTTCATGCGGAGCGTGACGGTGAACGGCGTCTCATAGAAGCAGATCCTGGCGGTGTAGGTGTCGTCGCCGGTCCAGGCCCCGCTTGCCGCGGCGGGCTGCTCGGCGAGCGGCCCGAGGGCGAACTTCCCTTTGGTCCATTTGCCGCTCCCGCAGGCGATCCGCTCCTCCTTGCCGTCGATCTTCGCCACCAGGGTGTTGCCTTCGAGCTTGATCGATTCCAGCTTGCGGTCGTTGCTCGGGAATTTGAAGGTTTTTTCGGCCGACTTCGCGGGCGATCCCGCGCCTTCGGGCGTCTTCATGATCATGCCCGCGAGCGCGGATTCGAGCTTCTTATGGGCGGCCTCGTCGGCGGGCAGGGGGGCGTCTTTCATGGCCGGCAGGAGCTTTTCCCAGACGAGATTCAACACGGCCTGCATGTCCTTCACGCCGCTGGTGATGGCGATCACGGCGTCCTGCTCGGGTAAAACGATGCAGTACTGGCCGAAGGCGCCGTCGCCGCGGAAGGCGTTGTTGCGGCATCGCCAGAACTGGTATCCGTAGCCCTGTTCCCAGTCGCTTTTCGGGTTGCTGCCGTTGGACGTCTGCCGAGACGTGGCGACCTCAACCCAGGATTCGGGCAAGAGCTGCTTGCCGTTCCACTTGCCCTTTTGCAGATAAAGCTGGCCGAGCTTCGCGATATCTTCCGTGCGGACGCTCAGGCCATATCCGCCCAGCGAAACGCCTTGCGGGCTGGTGCCCCAGGTGGGATTTTCGATGCCCAGCGGCTCGAAAAGGCGCGGCCTCAGGTAGTCGAGCGTGGTCATGCCCGTGACCTTCTGCACGATCGCCGAGAGCATGTACGTGGCCGGCGTGTTGTAGAGGAAGTGCGTGCCCGGCTTGTTCGGCACCGGGTGCGCCAGGAACGTCTTGACCCAGTTCTGGCTCGACGCGACCGACGGCTCGGACTGATGCCCGGTGTTCATCCGCAAAAGGTCGCGGACCCTCATGGCCTTCAGGTTGTTGCTGGGCTCGCTCGGGGCGTCTTCGGGGAAGAATTTCAGGACCTCGTCGTCGACGCTCAATTTCCCCTCCGCCACGGCCATTCCCACGGCCGTCGAGGTGAAGCTCTTGCTCAGCGAGTAGAGCGCATGGGGGGATTCGGCGTCATAGGGCGACCACCAGGTTTCGGCGATCAGCTTGCCATGCCTAACGAGCATGAAGCTGTGCATGGCATCGATGTTCTTGTCGGCCGCGGTGACGAAATCGAGCACGGCCGAGGAGGAGATGCCCTGCGCCTCGGGGCTGCTTCGCGGCAGGGACGAGGAGGGTACGTCGGCGAGGCAAGACGCCGCGCCGAATGCGATCAAGGTGATAGTTGCGAACATTTTCATGTGGATAACCTATCGCGGGGTTGCTTCGGGCCTGGAGTCGAAGGGGTGCGAGTACGCCCCGTCGGCGATGCTGATCTTCCTCTCGCCGGCCGGCCCGATCAACGGGGCAGTGACGGAATTCGCGGCGGGCGGCGCTCAGATCTCGGGCAAGGGGGGCGAATGCGGCTTCGATCGCTCGCTGGCGAGCGTGACGCAGAGCGAGATCGCGGCGCATCCGGCGATGGTGAAGGCCATGGGCCGCGTGGTCCCGTCGTGCAGCCTCCCCACGATCGCCCCCGTGGCGGCGCCTACGGAGAACTGGAGCATCCCCACGAGGGCCGAGGCGACGCCCGCGCGATCGGGGAACGGGGCCATCGCGGCGGCGGTGGCGTTCGGCAGGATGAGCCCGACCGTGGAGAGGCACACGAAGAGGATGGCGAAGAACGCGGGGAACCCGCCGAATCCCGTCCACGCCAGGACGGGGAGGAGGAGCGCGGACAGGGCATTCGCGAGCGACGCGTATCGCAGGATCGCGTGCGTGTCGAAGCGACGGGTCAGCGCGCGATTGACCTGCGCCGAGCCGATCAGGCCGACGGCGATGCTGGCGAAGAGGATCGAGAACATGCCTCGCGTGAAGTGGAAATAGCCCATGAACATCGACGGCGCCGAGGCCACGTAGGCGAAGATGATCCCCAGCGCCAGGCTGACCGGGAGCGCATAGCCGAGGAAGCGGCGGTCGACGATCAAGGAGCCGGAGCTGCGGAACACCTCGGCGATCGAATCGCGGCTGCGACGCGAAGGCGGGAGCGTCTCGGGCAGGTCGACCGCGACCGCCACCCCGCAGAGGCACGCGAACCCGGCGAGCACCAGAAGATCGAGCCCCATCCGCCGACCTCCATGAGCCATCCGCCGAGCGACGGCGAGATGATCGGGGCGATGCTGATCACGAGCATGAGCATCGAATACACGCGGGCCGAGTCGCCCTCCTCGAACGAGTCGCGCACGACGGCGCGGGCGATCACCATGCCCGTGGCGCCGGCGAGCCCCATCACGAAGCGGGCGACGATCAGGGCCTCGATCGAGCGCGTGAAGGCGCACGCCAGCGAGGCCAGGGCGAACGCGGCCGACCCGTAGAGCAGGGGCACGCGGCGCCCCAGGCGGTCGGAGATCGGCCCGCAGATCAACTGGCCGATGGCCAACCCCGCGAGGAACAGGGAGAGCGTGTATTGCATGGCGCCCGCCCCCGCCTTCAGATCGAGCTCGATCTGCGGGAACGCGGGCAGGTACATGTCGATCCCGAGCGGCCCGAAGGCGTCGAGCAGGCCGAGCAGGATGATGAACCGAAGCCCGGGCCTGGGGGCTGCGGTCGCTGGCGGAGGGAGGAGCGTCGCCGATTCTTCGGGTGGCATCATGCGTTCTCGGGAAGCGGCGACCGAGGGAGAGGATCGGCACCCGCGGGGGAGGTTGGAGGGGAATTTCAGACGGTCACGACGACCTTGCCGAATTGCTGATTCGACTCCAGGTAGCGGTGGGCCTCGACGATCTGGTCCAGCGGGAACGTCTTCGCGATGATCGGCTTCAAACGGCCGCCGGCGAGCCCGTCGTTCACGAATTTCTTGGCCTTTTCCAGGCGATTCGGATCGCCCGTGATCTCCATCAGCACATAGCCTCGGATCGTGATCCACTTGCTCAGGACGTCGAACAAGGGCAGGGGGGTGGGCTCGGTGCTCAGCGCCCCGTACAGGAAGACGGTGCCAAGATGGGCCGTGGCCTGGGCCAGCTTCGCGAACGTGGGGCCGCCGACGGGGTCGAACACCACGCGGGCGCCACGGCCGTTGGTGATCTTGCGCACTTCCTCGACGAGGTCCTGTTCTTCGGTGGCGATCACGTGGACCGCGCCGGCGTCGAGGAGCGCCTGACGCTTCGAGCTTCCCCGGGTCAACGCCACGGGCACGGCCCCCACGCTGTTGGCGATCTGGATCGCCGCCAGCCCCACGCTGCTGGAAGCGGCCGGGATCAGCACGATGTCGCCCGCCTTCAGGCCGGCAAGGTCGATCAGGGCTCCATAAGCGGTCAGATATTGCATCCAGACCGCGGCGGCCTCGACGAACGAGAGCGAGGCCGGATGATGAGCGACGGCGTGGGCCGGGGCGTTCGCAAGCTCGCCATAAAGCCCGTACTGGTTCAGCGAAAACGCGGGGATGGTGCTGACGGCATCGCCGATTTTGAACCCCGTCACGCCCGGCCCGATCGCTTCCACGGTGCCCGCGGCCTCATAGCCCAGGCGGGCCGGGAGCTTGGGATCTTCCAGATACTGGCCGAGGCGGAACATCGATTCGGCCCGGTTCAATCCCAGGGCACGGATGCGGATCTGGACCTCATTCGGGCCGGGAGGCGGGACGTCCAGGTCTTCGATCTGGAGGACTTCGGGTCCGCCGGTCTGGTGGAATCGGACGACGCGAGCCATGGGACGCTCCTCTGGTGGAAGGTGCGGAACCTGGGTGAATTTCTTCCGTAGGGCCGGTTATTACCGGCCAGTTTCGACGGGAGAGGCCGGTAATAACCGGCCCTACACTTCGCGCGATGCCGAACCGTCAGGGCGATTTCGGAGCGTCCGTCGCGGTGTCGGCGGCCTCGGGCGTCGAATGCGTATGCGGTATCGAATCGTCCTGCTCGGTAGCAATCGGCGCGTTCGGGCTCTTGACATTTGACGGGTCGTAAGGCGATGCCATAGGTGAAGAAAGCTATTGTCATGGCTGCTAGCAACCCGAGAAGAACAGCATGGCAAACAGCGACGCCGCCCACGGAGCATGAAGCCGTAACCGCCTCCAGATCCTCCCCCTCACGCCCGGCGCACGATCGGCCGTCACGATCCGGCCGTCCGAATCGTGGCAAAGCCGGACGCACGGCAGGGCCTGGTCGTCGGAGAAAATCGCGGCGGCCTCGACGGTCGTCATCTCGATCACGTCGAACACATTTTTCTGGCACGTTTGACAGAATCGCACGCGACCGCCGCCCCCGATCTGGTCCCACGCGATCGGGCAAGGCGAGGCGATCGTAATCCCGTCCAGGACGTCCAGAGGACCGGCCATGGGAAACCTCGCTTGCTCGGGACAGGGGGCGGATTTTCCGATATGAGGGCCGCTTCCTATCCGAAAGACCGCCGAACGTCAATGAGGATCGCGTGCGCCTACACCGGCGGCGGATTGCGTTCGGGAAAGCCTCGCTGGTGCCAGTACGGATACGCGGGCGTGGTGGCACTCGCGGCGTCGAGCCTGCCCACCTGCTCGGCCGTGAGGGTCCAGCCGACGGCGCCGAGGTTCTGGCGGAGCTGCTCCTCGTTCCGCGCGCCGATGATCACGTTGGCCACGCTCGGGCGTTGCAGGAGCCAGTTGAGCGCGATTTGCGGCACGGTCTTGCCCGTCTCCTTGGCGACTTCATCCAGGGCATCGACGACCTTGTACACGTATTCGTCGGCGACTTGCGGGCCGATGTCGACCACGGTCTTGCTCTGCAACCGGCTGGTCTCGGGCAGCTTCTGGCCGCGGCGAACCTTGCCGGTGAGGCGGCCCCAGCCGAGCGGGCTCCAGACCACGGCGCCGACCTTCTGGTCCATCGCCAGCGGCATCAATTCCCACTCGTAATCGCGGCCGATCAGCGAGTAATACGCCTGATGCGCCGACGTAGCGGCTGAGCCCGTATTTCTCCGAGATGGCCAGCGACTTCATCAAATGCCAGCCCGAGAAATTCGAGCAGCCGATGTAGCGGATCTTGCCCTGCTCTCACCAGGTGATCGAGCGTGGCGAGCACCTCCTCGACGGGCGTGAGGGCGTCGAACGCAGTGGAGCTGATAGAGGTCGATGAAGTCGGTGCCCAGCCGCTTCAGGCTCGATTCGACCGCCTGGATCAGGTGGTAGCGCGACGAGCCGACGTCGTTGGGGCCGTCGCCGAAGCGAAAGGTGCCCTTCGTCGAGATGATGACCTTGTCGCGACGCCCCTTGATCGCCTGCCCGAGGATCTCCTCGGCCTTCCCCTGCGAGTAGATGTCGGCCGAGTCGAACATGGTCAGGCCGGCGTCGAGGCAGATGTCGACGAGGCGGGTGGCCTCGGTCACATCCGAGGCGCCCCACGCCTTGAAGAGCTCGCCGCTGCCGCCGAATGTCCCCGTGCCGAAGCTGAGCACGGGGACCTTGAATCCGGAGTGGCCGAGTTGCCGGTATTCCATGATTTGTGCATCCCTTGGGGTGTGGATTGGTGCATTTCATGCACCCTACAGGGCTTCCTGAAGCTGCAACGCGGGGTAATCGGTGTAGCCTTGCGGGACCGCCTCGTACATGTAGAACGTGGCGGGGTTGGGCGGATTGAGCGGGGCGTTGAGGGCGAAACGGCGGGGCAAATCGGGGTTGGCGATGAACTGGACGCCGAAGGCCACGGCGTCGGCCTCGCCGGCCTCGATCACCTGCTCGGCCGTCTCCTTGGTGAATTTTTCGTTGGCGATGTACACGCCGCCGAAGGCCTTCTTTAACTGAGGGCCGAGGCGGTTCTCGCCCAGGTGCTCGCGGGCACAAATGAACGCGATCTTGCGCTTGCCGAGTTCCGTGGCGACGTATCCGAACGTGGCCGCGGGGTTCGAGTCGCCCATGCTGAAGTTATCGCCGCGAGGGGCCAGGTGCATCCCCACGCGATCGGGCCCCCACACCGAAACCACCGCGTCGGCCACTTCCAGCATGAGCCGGGCGCGGTTCTCGATCGGCCCGCCATATTCATCGGTGCGATGGTTGCTGCCGTCCTGGAGAAATTGATCAAGCAAGTACCCGTTGGCGCCGTGGATCTCCACGCCATCAAACCCGGCGAGCTGGGCGTTCTGTGCGCCCTTCTTGAAGGCCTCGACAATGGCGGGGATCTCGTGCAATTCCAGGGCTCGCGGCGTGGGATAGGGCTGCTGAGGACGCAAGAGGCTCACGTGGCCGGCGGGCGCGATGGCGCTCGGCGCCACCGGCTGGCGGCCGTCCAGGTAGATCGGGTGCGACATGCGTCCCACATGCCAGAGTTGCAGGAACATCCGCCCGCCTGCGTTGTGGACGGATTCGGTGATCACCTTCCAGCCGGCAACCTGCTCGGCCGACCAGATCCCGGGCGTGTTGGGGTACCCTACGCCCATGGGGTCGACCGACGTGGCCTCGCTCAGGATCAGCCCGGCCGAGGCACTTTGCGTGTAATACTCGGCCATGATGGCGTTGGGCACGCGGCCCCCGCCGACGGCCCGGCATCGCGTGAGGGGCGCCATGAGGATGCGGTTGGGAAGCTCCAGGGCGCCGACTTTGAGGGGGTCGAAAAGGCTGGGCATCGCAAATCCTCGCATCAAGTAATGATTCGTTCCCGAGCATCCGATGGTAAAACACGGCCGGTCGTATAGAATAGCTTCCAGTGCGATTCGATCTTCGACGAACATCGAACATGCTAGGGGGCGAGGGTCGATGAGGCAACTGCGGCACCCGAAAATCGACGAGATCACGCTCACGGGGGTGCTCGCCGCGCTCAGCGACCCTGTCCGCCTGGAGATCGTGTCGAAGCTGGCGGAATCGGAGGGGGAACGGTCGTGGGGCGATTTCGACGTGGAGGTCTGCGCCTCGACGCTAAGCCACCACCTGAAGACCCTGCGCGAGGCGGGATTGATCGATCACCGCAAGGACGGGACGCGCTGCTACGTGTCGTTGCGGCCGGATTTGGAGCGGGTTTTTCCGGGGTTGCTCAGGTGTATTTTGAGCTTCCGGTAGGATCACGCGGTAGTTGCTTCTGGCCCGCTTTCGTCTTCGTCGACGAAGGGTCCGACCCGCTGCCGCAACCAGGTTTCGAATCGGGATTGTGCCTCGTCCCTGTCGCTTCGTTCGGCCTCGGCAATGCGTTCCAACTCGATGGCGAACTCAAGGCCATCACCGGCGTATTCCAGGCCGTTGATCGCGAGGAATAATTCCATCGCGCCGAAGGCGGCACGCTTGTTCCCGTCGAGAAACGCCTGGGATTGGGAGATTGCGACGGCGAGGATGGCCGCTTGACTGATGAGGTCGGCCCCCTCGTAATGGGCGGCGTTCCGCGGTCGCGAGAGGGCCGAATCCAATTTATGGGCGTCGATCAATGGGCTGGAAGGGCTGCCCAGGAATTCCAAGATCTGGTCATGGATCTCGACGACCTTGGCAAGCGAGAGATACTGAGTGGCGTCCAAGGTGGTTCAACGCCCCAGATAGCGGTACGCCGCCTCGTGTTTCTTCAAGCTCTTCTTGAGCAAGCGAAGTTCCTTGGCGGTCAGCGCAGGAGCCCGTCGGCCGTTCAGCGGCATTGTCGGAGACATTTTCCTGACCATTGACCGGGCGCGTGTCGGCCTGGTCGGGCGTAGCCACCGGGGCATCCGTATCGGTCAAATTCGTGGGCAACATGTTGCACCTCCGCCGCTAATCAGCGACATGTTTAGCATAGCCTGTCGCCATTTCCTTGTCCACGCTACGTTATCCGGCACGAAAACGGTGTCAGGAACCGTTTTCTCATTGCTCTGTGAGATTACTGCATAATTGCTTTTTCCATAACCACTTGCGTAAATTATCTCGAAAACGGTTCCTGACACCGTTTTCGTGCCCGGGTGTCGTTCCGTTTTAGTATCGAGAATATGCGCAGCCTGGCGTGAATCTGGTTTCCGGGCAGACCGCCGCCAAGGTCTTTTGTGTCCGTGTTGAACGCCCGGCGCTCGGCCGTCTTGGGTGGTTGCGGATCTTGATCCGGGGCGACCGACTTGGCCTCCGATCATCCCGGATATAAGTCGCTAAACACGTACAAGATCCTGCACTCCAAAGTCAGCGAGCCGCCCTAAGCCGATCCGCCTTCCATGTCGGGCGAACGATGCGCGAAGACCACGCCCCCATCATGGTATCCCGAGGCCGCGAACTTGGTCTCCGGCTCGATCCGATCCTCCGGCCTGCGCGTGACCTTGCCGAATCGGGCGTACAGGGCCGGCATGAGGAACAGGTTCAATAACGTCGATGTAACCAATCCGCCCAGGATCACCACGGCCATCGGGTGCTCGATCTCGTGCCCCGGCTTGTTGCCCGAGACCGCCAGCGGGACCAGCGCCAGCCCCGTGGCCAGGACCGTCATCAGGATCGGCGCCAATCGTTCTTCGGAACCCCTCAACACCAAGCCCGGCCCGAACGGCTCGCCTTCCTGCTCTTCAAGATGGCGATAATGGCTCACGAGCATGATCCCGTTGCGGGCGGCGATCCCCAGCACCGTGACGAACCCGACCAACGAGCCGAGCGACAGGATTCCCCCCGTCATCAGCGAGCCCATCACGCCGCCGATCAGCGCGAAGGGAAGCGTGAGGAACACGAGCACCGTGAGCCGGATCGACTGGAAATCCAGGTAAATAATCAGGATGATACCCGCGAGCGACATGCCCGATAGGAGGAGCAGGCGCCGGCTGGATTCCTGCAGGGCCGCGTACTCGCCGAGGAACTCGGGGTGCGTCTCCAGGTCGAATTTGACCTGCGTGCGCACGGCCTTTTCGATCTCGGCGGCGACGGCGCCCAGGTCGCGGCCCGACACGTTGCAGGTAATGTCGATCTTGCGCGACGCCCCCTCGCGCTTGATCTCGTTGGGCGCCGGCACGATCGCCACGTCGGCCACGTCCCCCAAAGGCACCGTGCCGAGGCCGCCGGGCAATTCGATCGGCAGCTTTCGCAAGGAAGTCACGTCGTTGCGGACCTTCTCCGTGCCCCACACGACCACGTCGAAGATCTTCTGCTCGTCGTAAAGCTCGCCCACCTTCGCCCCCTTGATGAGCGTGGTGGCGGCGCGGCGGACGTCCCCCGGCGAGAGGCCGAAGCGCGCGGCCGCCTCGGGCCTGAGTCGCACCTCCAGCTGCGGGACGAGGATCTGCGGGTCGACCTTCAAGTCGGCCACGCCGGGCACCTTGCCCATGACCTTGGAGACCTCCTGCGCCTTCTCGCGCAGGACGGCCAGGTCGGGGCCGAACAGCCGCACCACGACCGTGGCGCCGGCGCCGGTCAGGACCTCCTTGATGCGTTCCTTCAGGTAGGTCAGCACGTCGCGGAACAGGCCGGGGTAGCCCATCACGACCTTCTCGATCTTCTTCAGCGTGAGGTTGTGGTCATACTTGGGGTCGATGCTGATCCACAGCTCGGTGAAGTTTGGGCCGACGACCTCGTCGGCGACCTCGGCGCGGCCGATGTGCGAGCCGAAATTCTTCACGCCCTCGACGCCTCGCAGCTCGACGCTCACCCGCTGCGTGATCCGCCTCATGGCCTCCAGGCTCGTGCCGGGCTTCTCGACCCAGTGCATCAGGAAATCGTTCTCCTGGAAGTTCGGCAGGAACTCGCGGCCCAGCCCCTGCACGGCGTAGCCGGTCCAGCCGAAGGCGACCAGCAGGACGATCACCGCGAGCCACGGCTGGCGGATGAACCAAGGCAAGACCGCCCGGTACATGGCCCGCAACCCGCGCACCAGGGGCGATTCGCGGTGCCTGTCGGTCGACCCGGGCAGGAGCATGAGTGACAACGCGGGCGTGACCGTCAAGGCGACCAGGAGCGACGCCCCGATCGCCAGCACATACGACATGGCCAAAGGCCGGAAGAACGACCCGGCCAGCCCCTCCAGGAAGAACACCGGCACGAACACCAGGATCACGATCAGGCTGGCGAACACGACCGCCGATCGCACCTCGATGGATGCCTTGAACACCACGGAATAAGGCGATTCGGGCGACCCGGCCGCGCGATTCAATCGCAGGCGTCGCACGATGTTTTCGACGTCGATGATGGCATCATCGACGACCTCGCCCATGGCGATCACCAGTCCCGCCAGGACCATCGTGTTGATCGTGAAGCCCATATAGTGGATCACCAGCGCCGCGGCGACCAGTGACAACGGGATCGCCACCAAACTGATCACGGCCGTCCGCCAGTCGAACAGGAAGGCCACGAGGATCACGACCACCAGGACGCAGCCGATGAGCATGGCCTCGCGGAGGTTGTCGAGCGACTTCTCGATGAACGTGGCCGGGCGGAAGATGGTGGGGTCGACGTCCACGCCCTTGCTCTTGAGGTCGAGCAGCGAGAGGACTTTTTCCACGTTGCGCGTGACGTCCAGCGTGTTGCCCTGCGGCTGTTTCTCCACGATCAGGAGCAGGCCGGGGCCGTCGTTGATCACGGCGTCGCCGATGGGCGGCGGGAAGCCGATGCGGACCTCGGCCAGGTCGCCCACCCGCAGCGGAAGGCCGCCGGCTCGCGGGATCACGGCCCTGGCCAGGTCTTCGACCTCCACGACCGGCGAGAGGTGCCGCACGGCCACGCGCTGATTGGCCGTGTCGAGGAATCCGCCCGCCGCGACGGCCGTCGCATCGGTGACGGCCTGCGTGACCTGCGCCAGCGAGACCTTGTGGTCGCGCAGGCGGTCGGGGTCAACAAGCACCTGATATTGCCGGTCGCGCTGGCCCCAGATCGCCACGTTCGCCACGCCGGGGATGGCCATCAATCGCGGCCGGATCGTCCACTTCGCCAGGACGGTCAAATCCATCTGCGAGAGCGTCTTGGACGACACGCCGATCTTCATGGCGCGGCTGGTCGAGGACAGCGGCGAGAGGATGACCGGCCCCAGCGACGCGGGCGGGCGGGCCACGGCGGGCAGCCGCGATGCCTCGGTGGCCAGGCGTTCCTGCACGAGTTGGCGAGCCCGCATCAAGTCGGTGCCTTCCTGGAAAATCAGGACGACCGACGACAATCCGAGCACCGATTTCGACCGCAAGGTCTTCAGATACGGCGTGCCGTTGAGCGCGTTTTCCAGGGGGACGCTCACGAGGCTCTCGACCTCGGAAGTCGAAAGCCCGGGGGCCTCGGTCTGGATCTCGACCAGGGGCGGCGCGAACTCGGGGAACACGTCCAGCGCGGCCCGCGACGAGGTCCGCACGCCGACGATCATCAGGACGATCGACAGCGCCACGACCAGCACGCGGAGCCGAAGCGAGGTGGAGACCAGCCAGTTCATGGGGAGGGTTCTTCGGGGTGAGACGACGGTCGTTTACTTGGAGAATCCGAACTCGGTCCCGTAAAGCTCGGCCACGCCCACGGTCACGACCTTCGCGCCCGGCTTCAGCCCGCGGGTCAGGACGGCCGAGTTGCCGTCGACCTGCTCGACCTCCACGCGGCGGCGGGCGAACGTGTGGTCCTTGGTCTGCTCGTAAACCCATGTGCCGCCCTGTATGTCGTAATAGAGCGACGAGGCCGGCACGACGAGCCCTTCGGACTCGCCCGCCAGCGGCAAGGTCACGCCCAGCCTCTGGCCGGGGCGGAGGGTGGCCTTGGGGTTGGGCACCTCGTAGAACAGGTCGACCGTGGCCGCGAGCGGGTCGCCCGAGGGCGGCGCGGTGACGGGCTTGGCCGGGATTGAGGCCTCGTTCGGGCGATCGGCGAGCGTACCGACGCGGGCGTCCCTGGCAGCGTCGATGACCTTCAAATCTCCCACGTAGACCGGCACGCGGACCCAGATCGGGTCCAGCGCTCGACCTCGAAGAGGGTGGCGCCGGCGGCCACTTGCTGGCCCGATCCGGTCTGCGAGTTCCGCAAGATGCCGTCCTCGGGCGAGGTGAGCGGGAGCGGGCCCATCGACCCGGCGCCCGCTTCCTGGAGCGTCTTGGCCAGAAGGTCGCGACGCTCCTCGGCGGTGCGCAAAACGCCCTCGGCCAGGCCGAACTGGGCGCGGGCATCCTCGACGGCGCCGGCGCCGACGGCGGCGGTCCCGGTGCGAAGCGAGACCACGCGATCCAGCGCCACCTTGGCCACGCCGAGCTGTTTCTTCGCCTGCTCGACCTGCCCCTCGGCCTCCAATCGCAGGGTGGCCATGGTGGCGCGGGCCTCGGCTGAGAGCAGGGGCAGCAGGGCGATCACCGGCTGGCCTTTTTTCACCGTCATGCCGGGCGTCGGGGAACTGCCCGCGGGCATGACCGTGGCGGCGAAGGGCGAGGAGACGGTGATCAGACGGCCGGGCGGGACGATCACGTCGCCGGCATAAAGCCGCGAGCGTCCCACGGGCTTGCGCTCGGCCACGGCGGTGACCAGTCCCAGGCGGACTTCGGCCTCGGGCTTGAGCACGACGGTGCCCAGCTCATCCTCCTTGGCCACCTTCGCCACCGAGGCCGGAGCCGGCGGCTTTTCCACCGCGGCAACCTTGGCCGGGCTGCAACCCGAGGCGCCCGCCGAGATCAGCAGAAGGGCCGCGGCGATCGCGTCGCGTTTCATCGAATCTCCTCACACAATCCGGCCCACCGTCGCGAAACTTTGTGCTATCTTGGCCTTTCCGCGACGGAAAATCCAGGTGGGACCGCCGGTGCGGGTGTACCGACGGATTCTGGCATGGGTAGGAGAATCTCACCACAAAGGCACAGAGGTTCCACGGAGGGGAACACGGAGAAAGCCCCCTTTGTGCTTCCTTTGCGGGACCTCCGTGCCTTTGTGGTGAGATTCTCCTCCAAGTGCATGCCAAAATTCGGAGGCACATCCCCGCCGGGCCTCGCCCGACAGAGAGGGGACGCCGCGTGCTCTACATCTCGTTGATCCTGTCCGCTGTCTTGCTGCTGATCTCCAACCATGCCGCCCGGCGGGGCCGTCATGCGGCCGGGGTGATCATGGGCTGGAGTGCGATTTTCCTGGTCGTACCCTTCTTCATGATGTGCTTGCTTCCGGCGGTGGGAATTCAGGCCCTCCTGCTTGGCGTCGTTGCCATGATCTGGCATGCCAGCGGTCGCGGCCCGTCGTCCTTCCTCAAGCTCTCGTGCGGGGCCACGCTGGTTGCCTATGGGATCGCGGGGATCTTCGTCTTTCAGTCCGAGCGCGAATATGCGCGACTCCGTGCGCGCTTTCCGTACGAATCGCTGGAAGGTCGGATATCCCCGCATCCGCCCGAGCCCGCCAAGAACCCACTGAATCCCCCCGTGGCCGAACGGCTTTCGGGATTCGAGACGGAACTTTCCGGTTATCCGCGCGGAGTTCGCGGATTTCGAGACCATCACCTTGAGAGCCTGCACGAGCACGCGGTAACGCTTTTCATCAACAGCCCCGGATTCGGCGTGATGCGGATGAGTCTTCCCGCAGATTATAACCTGGCCATGGGCTTGCGCAAGGGACCGGTCCCCGACCAACCGGGCTCGCGTTTCGCCTCGATCTGGTCCACCGGCGAACTGCAACCCCTGTTCGTTGCCGACGATTCCCCATTCCGCCTCTTGCTCGAAGATAGCCTCCTCGACTTCGTCAATCCCGCGGGTTTCGGCTACTTCAAGGACCTCCGGCACGTGGCCGGTTTCCAATCGCACCGATTCAGCAAGGTTCCGGAGCCGGCGAATCTCTGGCGGGTCCAGAACCTGGAGCTGGTGAGCCTCTTGCAGCATGACCCGCCCGAAATTTACGTATCCTCGCACCTGCCCGCGATGGACCAACTGCACGGGGTGCCCACCCGGCCGCTGGACCCGTTCGAGGAGATGGGCCTGGACGCCATCCGTCGCGGCGAAGACCTGTTCACGAGCCGAGCACGCGAGGGAGGTCGCATGCTCGGCGCGATTCGCAGCGTCCATCAATGCCTCGCCTGCCACGGCGGCGAACGCGGCGCCCTGCTGGGTGCGTTCTCCTACACGTTGCGAAGCGACGGGCCATGAGGATCAAAATTCCTCCGCGTTGATGACCTCGCCCCCCTTGCGGGTCAGCAGGGCGTCGAGCACCTTCGGCAGGATCGTCTCCTTGATGAACCTGACCGCGCCGTCGCCGAAGAGGACGTTCGTCCCCTTCGGATGGTGGCCGAAGAGCGTCTCCGGCTTGGATGCGGGCGGGACTTCCCAGTCGTCGGGTTTGGTCCAGATGACCGCCTGGCTGTCGTTGGCCTCGACCACCATGAACGTGTTCGAGAGGCCGTCGGTCACGTCCCGGAAACTCACCCCTTCGGCCCCGGGGAACATGGTGCCGTCGCCTCGCGGCGTGAGGTAGCAGGTCTTCCCCTCGGCGGCAAGCGCCTTCGAGCCGCTGGGGCAGGCATACACGGCGGGCATCTGGCTGATGAGCGCCTTGTTGTGCGGGCTGTCCCAGGGCTCGTCCAGGTGGAACTGGTCGTAGAGCGCCTTCTGTTCGAGCCAGGGCAGGACCAGCACTCGCCAGCTCAACAGGGGCTTGCCGTCCTTGGTCGCCTTGAACGCGGGGGGCAGCGTGTCGTTCGCGCTGTAATAATTGTGCATGGCCAGGCCGATATGCTTCAGGTTGTTCACGCATTGCGAGCGGCGGGCGGCCTCGCGGGCCTGGTCGAGCGGGATGGCCACGAGCGACGCGGCCTTTTCCAGGTCGACGTCCATCGTCACGCGGTCGCCCTGCGATTGCGGCTTCATCTGCTCGATGGCCTTGCTCAGGTCGCCCATGGCCTTGTCGGCCAGGAGCGACTTCGCGGCGAACCCCAGGCCGGTTTGCGCGAGCTTTTCCAGGTTCTTCGCCGCGTCGGCGTCCTTGGCCTGGATGAGGACGCGGAGGGTGGCCTTGGGCTCGAAATCCATCGCGAAGGAGGCCCATCGCAGTCCCTTCGACACGTCGGTGATCGGCCCCCCGCCAAGCTGCGGCGGCAGGACTGGCATCGATTCCTCGATCACGCGACGCAGGGTGTTGCCGGGCGCGATGGCGACCTGGAGGGGTGCATCCTTGGCCGGCGGCGAGCGGCGGCGAGCACCTCGGGACGGGCCTGCGGCCTGGCCTCGCCGCACGCGGTTCAGCGCCTCGGGCGTCCCGGCGACCACCACGCCGCGGACCGTCTCGAGCCGCGGAAGCGAGCGCGGCATCCCGGTCCAGCAGCATTCTTGGATGATCGCCTGGCCCGTCGGCCCCGGCGGAGAGGGGGACCGCCGCACCGGCACGCCCGGCATGTCGGCGAGGTCCATCAGGATGTACACGTCCTTCGCGCCGGCCCGCTTCAGACTGTCGATCCAGTGCCCACGCCTTCGTAGCCTTGGTCACCGCCGCCTCGTCGGCGAGCTTGCCGAGGACCGCGGCGCATGGCCGGCTCGGGCTTCCAGTTGGCGAGGTCGACATGCACGACCACCGGCACCCCGTCGCCGATCATCGCGGCAACCTTGGCGTCTTCGGCGGGCGGATCTTGAGGGGGTGCCGCGAGCATCAGCATCGCGGCCAGGGGCATCAGCAAATTCATGGCGGTTGTCCTCCGGGAGTAGGTCGATTCAGCTTTGTAGGGTGCTCTGCGACCACCTCTTCGCTTCCATTCCAATCGCGACGGAAGAGGTGCTCGCAGGGCACCCTACGGGGATCACTTCGTCAATTTCAGCAAATATCGGATCATGAACGAGGGATGATTCGGGCGCCCGGCGGGACGGGTGCCGAGAGCAAGGCCGATTCGCCTTCGAGCTTGTACGAGAACGGCTTGCCCGTTCCCGGGTCGAGCGGGATGGGGGCGTCGGTGATCGCGTCCAGGCTCTCCGGCAGCTTGCCCCCGTGGCTCGCGGCGTGCATGCGGATGGCCTCGACGCATTGCAGCGCGTCGAGGCTGCGTTCCAGCCGGACCGGGGCGTTCCTCACCGCGTTGAAGGCGGGGTTGAGCATCTCGAACAGGGCGAGGAGCGGGTTGCTCATCTTCTGTTGCGGGGTTGTCGAGCCCTGCATGTCGACCTTGTTGAAGGACTGCCAGACGGGGACGTTGAACCACTTGAAGTTATCGTCGCGGTGCTTCTGGTATTCCTGGATGCAGTAGAGCGCCGAGACCTGGATCACGGGCATGGCCTCGACCGTCGCCTCGGGCCGGCCCTGCGCGATCAGGGCCCGCTTGGCCTCGGGATAGACCTTGGCGCAAAGCGCGGCGATCCCCAGGCGTCTCGCCGCGGCGGGCATGGTGATCGGGACGGCCGCGCCGGTGCCTGGGACCGACTCGCCCGCGATCAGCGGGAACAGCTTGCGGTCGAGCTCCCCGGCGAATCGCTGGGCCTGGTCCACGCTCCAGATCCCGCGATCCAGCTCGGTCAGCTCGGGGATCTCCCTCTCCAGCAAGTACCGCTCGCCTTCCAGGGCATGACGCAGGTCGATGAACGGGTGAGGGCGATCGACCAGCGCCCAGACCAGGCTCGGCATCCCGGGGGCCTGGATCAGGTCTTCCAGGCACTTGACCATGGTGCTGTCGATCGCCACGCCCACCAGCGACTGGATGATGATTGGCCCGTCGCTCACGTGCCGGCCCATCACCAGGCCGACCTGGGTCCAGTGCATGGCGTCGTCCAGCTTCCCGTCAAGGATCGCGAGGCGGGCATGCAACGAAACCAGCCTCGCCAGCGTCCTCATCTCCTGGATCTCGGGCAGGAGGAGTGTGAAGCCTTCATTGCGGAGGTCGAATTCCCAGTCGCACGAAGCCCTCGTGGCGCCCAGCTCGATCTCCTTGAGCGCGGAGTCGAAGCGTTCGAGCCGCTTGCGGGCCAGGTCGCGGGGGATGTCGGCGATCGGCAAGTTGCCCCAGTCCGCGAGCTGCTGATCGGCCGAGCCGGGGCTGCCGGGGGCCGGCTTCTCCTCGGAAATCAGCGCGTTTCGCTGCATGAGGACGAACTGGATGGCGCGGTGATAGAAGACCGACGCATTGCCCGCCACGAGCTTGCCCCGCTCGGGCACGAGCCGGTACTTGAGCGCGGGCCGGGGCTCGGCGGCGGGCCGCAGGGCGATCACCGTCGGCCCCGGTTCGGGCCGCTGCGCCCGGCGGGCCGCAACATGGAGGTGGCGGGCGCCGGGGCCGGTCGGTCCTGCGCCGAGGCGATCGAGGACCATGCGAGGGTTGCGAGGATCAGCAATCGTCTCATGAAGGATCTCCCAGGTCAAAGTCCTTGCGTAACTCCTCCCGCAAGTCGTTGCGGGAGGCTCCGGGCCGCGGTTGGCGATCGGCCCTCGCGGTCGCGGGGGTCGCGGGCAGGCCGTCCAGCCCGTACAGGAGCACCTGCCACATCCGCCGTTCGTGATCGGTCTTCAGGGACCGGAATGAGCCGGCCGCGGGCGTGCGGATCGCGACCGGCGCGGGCGACGAATGGCCGGCGGGCTCGCGGATCACGATGAGCTTCTCGACGACCCGGGGCGACGGCCGAAGGGCGAGCATGGCCCCTTCGCCCAGGGCCACCAGGGCGAGGCTCGCGGCGAGCGTCATCCAGCCCTTTCGGCCGGGAAACGCCTGCCTTACCGATGCCTGGCCGGCGCGGAACATGACGCGGTCGCGGTCGACGCGGGCCCTGGCCGGGGCGAGCGCCTTGAGTGCGGATTCCAGCGCGTTCAATCCCGGATCGGGCGTGATTGGCTCGTCGGACATGATACCCCCAATCGTTCTCGAAGGGCGCGGAGCCCCGCGTGATAGAGCCGGTGGGCCGAGCTTGCGGACGTGCCGGCAAGCTCGGCGATTTGCTCGAAGCTCAGGCCGCCCCACACGCGGGCCACGATCGCCTCGCGCTGGTCGCCCGGGAGCGTGGAGAGGGCGGCCTGCGCCGCCTCGGGATCGACCTCGGCCGCAGGGCCGAGCGACGAGGGTTCCTCGAACCAGGCGGGCGAATCCGAGGCGGCCTCCGCCTCGCGACGCTTCCGCCTCCGCCGCGCGATCCCCGCGTTGATCGCGCCATTGCGGACCGCCCGGAACAGCCAGGACGGCGGGTTCCGCGGCGATGGACGCTGCGAGGCCAGCTTCACGAAGGCTTCCTGGACCACGTCCTCGGGAGCGTCGCACCATTGCCGGGCGTAAAGCTCCAGCGCGGGGGCGAAGCGATCGATCAGGCTGCCCAGCGATTCCGAATCCATACGCCGTGAGCCCGCAAGCCGCCGCCGAACCCCGTCCCCACACACGAGACAACGGCCACGTGCCGCCGTCCCAGGAATATTCCTTGCGCACGATTTCCCCGCCAGGTCCGATGCTTCATGTGTTACCCCGGCTAAACTCACCAAAATCGCGATCGGGGCGATTCGCAGGGGTATCCGGGTCGATTTCGGGGCAAGTAAGGAGGAGGGCATGAATTTCGTCTCCCGCTGAGATTAGGGTGCATCCGGCCGCCCCGCAAGCCTCGCGTGCTCGACGACGCAAACGCAAGCGGGCCAAGGATCAAGGGAAAGGCGAGGCGGGATCGCGAGGAGGATGGGCTCGCGCGATGAAAGATTGCCCCGTCAACGGGCATCATCGTGAGGGCGACGAAGATTTATCACGCGACTTCCGCGGAGGAGGAAAATCGACCCGCGTCCCAAGCGGAAATCGGCCCTCAAAAGGCCCCTCCCGGATGCCCCCATGAGCACCGCGAATTCGACCGGATTTTCACGCCCGGATGCTGACCGCAAGATTTCCCCAAACGCTTCAATGGCATGAATTTAGGGAAATATTATTGTTGATTGAAAATGACTCCATTATTCAATACGCTACAAAGTGTAACACTCGAGAAATGGCGGGAAACAGGCTGTGGAACGCCTGTCCGCGGGTGATCTGTCTGAAAGCGCAGGCAACATGTTGCGCTTTTTGCGCCCCCCGGCCCGCAAAAATGGCGACGGAGATGAGTTTCGCGGTCCCTTCTTCGTCCCGGCCTGGACCTGCTTGAAATCGGCGCACCGATCGAGGATCATGGGCGAAGTCCGAAGGATTTCATTCTCGCCCCGCGAACGGAGCAAGAGCGAGCGATGAGCGAGGCCCGAGTCCCCCGGCCGGCGGTGTTGATCGCGGCCTTGCGAGACGTCCTGGCCCTGGGGATGGGGATCGCGTCGGCCACGCTGGGCATGGGCGCGTGGCTCCTGGTGGGTTATTCGCTCGTGATCCGCCTTGGCGAGGAGCGGACGAGCCTGCTCACCTACCTGTTCCGCATGACGCATCCCTTCGTCCTGGCCTACGTGCTGGGCGCGGCGGCGCTCGCGGCAATTCCCGGCGGCCTGGCGTGGGTCGCTTCCCGGCGGCCGGCGGAGGAACGCACAAAGGTCTCGCTCGCCGCCTCGGCGCGAAGGTTCGCCCGCGCCGGCCTGGTTTGCGCAGTCCTGCTGGGGCTCTTGTGCGTATCGTGCCTGGCCTATCGATGGTATACCTGGGGATGGGCCAGCCTGGTGCATTGACGACGCGACGGCCGACCGCGACCAGATCCCGGGGGTTCGATGGGACGGGGCATCTTGCTTCCCTCCGCCTGCGTGCTTGCCTTCCTCGCCGCCGCGACGCATGCCCAGGTCGCCGGATCGCCCCCCGCGCGGGCGGTCGAGGTGACGGAATCGGACGAGGTGATCCGCGTCGCCTCGCCCACGCTGGAAGCATCGATTCGCAAGCGCGGATATATCACGGGAATTGCCGGCGGCACCTTCCTGGACGTGAAGACGGGATTTCGCGACGCCGGGTTCGGCCTCGACGTGATCGACTGGATCATGGAACCGGGGAGCGACGAGGCTTATCGCGACAGGCTGACCAACGACCTGCCCTATAACCTGGAAGTCCGCTATCACGGCAAGGCCCGCAAGCGATGCATCGAGGGGCCGCAGATGTGCCACGGCGGGCCGATCGCGCCCGCGGTCATCAAGGGTCGCGACTTCGTCGCCGTGACGACGGCCAAGAAGTACGCGACGGCCGCGCCGGGGAAGCTCACCGGCTCGATTTGGACCCAGACGCTGGTCTTCCCCGAAGGGAAGCGTTACTTCCTCTCGTCCGACCGCATGGAGTGCGCGAACGCGGGGGACGAGACGTTCTTCCGCATGGACATGCCGGGCCACATCAAGCACAAGAAGGGGGATACGTTCAGCGAGGTCTACCTGAGCTATCGCGGCGTGATCCCGGCCTCCGAATTCGACCGGGATTTCCCGCCCGACGAGAAATTCCTCTACCAGCGAGGCAAGGACCCGCTGCCCTCGCGGTTCATTCGCGCCTATCACCTGCGCGACCCGGCCACCGGCAAGCCGGGTCCGTGGCTGGCCGGGATGACCTTGAACCCCTCCGACGTGTACGAGGCCTGGTGCCACCAGCGAGGCTATGTGTGCTTCATCCAGGAGAACGGCGGGCGGCCGATCAAGGCGGGCGAATCGTTCGGCGCCGCGTTCGTGGTCGGCTACTTCGACTCGATCCGCGAGATGGAAGAGGTCTACGACCGCCTGGCGGGGCATTCGCGCCTGGAGGTCGACCAGGCGGGATGGAGGTTGCGGTGAACGCCGACCCCGGCTTTCGAGGTCATCCGGCCATGCTGCACTTCCACCAGAAATAGAGGTCGAAGGCCAGCAGGAACCCTCCCTGGACGAGCACGGCCAGCCCGAACCCCTTCAGGCGGGGCGTCTTCCGGCTCAGGAGCCATCCGGCCGCGACCAGGTACAGGACGTCCAGCCCGGCATTGAACCGGAGGACCGGGGCAAGGCTTGCCGGCGTGGGCGGCGTGCGGATCATCGCCGACCAGGCGAGGCCGCCGTCGATCAGACCCCACATGGCGCTCATGAACCAGAACGATCGCCAGATTTCCTTCGATTGAAGGTAAAGGCCGACGGCCGCCGTGCCCAGGGACGCGAGCGACCAGAGCAATAATCCGGCGATCAACTGCAGGACGACGGGGCTTGGCATCGACTCCTCCCTCCTCTTTTGACACTACAGCGGTTCCCGATCGCCTGGCACGCGGGGCGATCTCGTAGGGCAGGCCTCGGCCTGCCGTCCCCCGCTTGGGTCGGCAGGCCGAGGCCTGCCCTACGGGGGCCATCCGGGCGAAGACCGCTGTAAGTTCCTGGTAGATTAATGATCTCCGTCCCTTTTCTTGGCGACTTCGCGACTCGTCTCGCCGAAGGTGGCCGCGTGGAGGGCCTGGATGGCGGGGCTGTCGGGCTTGAGCGCGACGGCGGCCGTTAGGAAGCGCAGGGCCTCTTCGCGGCGGGGTGGTTCGCTCCGGTTGAGCATCCGGCCCAGGTCGTGATTGATCCAGAAATCGCCCGGGGAGCGCCGCCAGGCGGCGAGCAGGACGTCGATCGCCTCGTCGTGCGCCCCCTGGTTGTCGAGCATCTTGGCGAGCAGCGACGCGGTGGCGGGCGGGAGGTGAGTGGAGTCGTGCTCGACGGCCAGCGCGAGCAGGCCGTAGCGGTCGCGTTTGGCCACGGCCTCCCTCAAGCGGTCGCGGAACGGGTCGGGGTCGATCGACCGGGCCAGGGCGAGCAGCTCAAGGGCGCGGGCTTCGTCGTCGTTGATGAGCGCCAGGTCGTCCAGGGCGGTGGCGATCTTCGCGGGCAGGGGGCGGGCCGAGAGCCGCCTGGTGGCCTCGGCGCCGTGGAGCGAGGCGAGGTCGATCCCGGCGTCGCGGAACGCCGTGGCGTAGGCGAGCGAGCGGGCCTCGTCGTCCTCGGGCTCCTTCCCGATCCGGCCGCCCGAGAGGCGGGCGCGATCCAGCGCCTCGGCGAAGGAGCGATCGGCCTCGACCTGCTGGGCGTGGTCGAGGACGAGGGTGGCCTCGGCATCGACGGTATTGCGGAGGGTGTGGACCTTCGCCTCCAGGCCCTCGCGGGCCGCGCGTCCCGAGAGCAGGTCGGCCGCCTTGACCGACGCGGCGAGGGTGCGCTGCCAGGCCTGGAGGTCGTCAGGGCCGAGCCGCAGGGCCTCGGCGCGGTAGGCTTCGGCCTGCGCCAGGGCCGCGCCGACCTCGCGATCGGTCTCCGCCTCGCCCGCCTCGCGCGCCAGCCGGGACGAGAGCCACGCCCCTCCGCCGATCATGGCCGTGAGCAGGATCGAGCCGGCCAGCGCGACCGTGAGCTTGAGCCGCATGCGCTCGGCCCTCGCCTGGACGTCGGCCCTGGCGCGGGCAAGCTCGGAGGCGTGCAATCGGTCCTGAACCCCGGCGAGGTGGGCGGCCACGGCGCGGGCGACTTCCGACGCGTCGCGAGGGCGGGCATCCGGGTCGGCCGCGAGCATCGCCCTCGCGAGCGAGGCCAGCTCCGCGTCGCACCCGCAGGCCTCCAGGCGCGCGAAGGCGTCGGCCAGGTCGGCCGACTCGGACTTGCGGCGAAGCTCGGCGAATCGGCCCGAATACGCGGGCTTGCCGGTCAGTATCTCGCACAAAATCGCCCCCAGCCCGAACACGTCGGCGCGCTCGTCCACGCGGGAGACGTCGCCCAGGGCCTGCTCGGGAGGCATGTACGCATAAGTGCCCATGACCGAACCGGCGAGCGAGGCGTCGGAGTCGGACGCGCCCCTCGCGGTGCGGATCACGGTGGCCAGGACCTCGGGGCCGGGCGGCTCGTCGGCCATCGCGGACAGGACCTTGGCGAGCCCCCAGTCCATCACCTGGACCTCGCCGAAGGCCCCCACCATCACGTTCGCGGGCTTCAGGTCGCGGTGGATCACGCCCTTGGAATGGGCGTAGGCGACCGTCTGCGAGATTTGCTCGAAGATGGTGAGCAGGCGAGGCAGGTCGGCGGCGGGGTCGCGGCGCCCGGCCAGGAGCTCGGCCAGGGTGCGGCCCTTCACCAGCTTCATGGCGAAGAAGGGGCGATTGTCGGCGAAGGTGCCGATGTCGTAGATCGGCACGATGCCGGGATGCTGGAGCTGGCCGCCGATCTGCGCCTCCTCGAAGAACCGGCGCAGGACCTCGGGCTCGTCCTTGAATTTCTCGAGGAGGACCTTGACGGCAAGGTCGCGATTCAGCTCGCAATCGCGCCCGCGAAGCACGGCGCCCATGCCTCCGCGGGCGATCTCGCCGAGGATCTGATAACGCCCGGTGCCCGTGATCGGCGAGGGGAAAGGGGCGGGGATTTCCGCGGTCGTTTCCGGGCGAAGTGCGACGATCGGGCGAGGCAACGGGCCGGCGTTGGTCGAGAGCCAGGCGGTGCGGGGCGGCTCGGGCGCGAAGCGGGTGGCGAACTCGTCGTAAGCTTGGTCGCTCATCGTCGTGCCTCCCGGAAAGCCTTGCGGAGCCCCGCCCGGGGCCTTCGCGGCGACGGGTTTCAGGTAGAATTGTAGGTCACGGCGGCGGCCTTCGTCGGGAAATCGGGGATCGATCCATGGAAATCGTGCGCACTCATCACGTGGCCATCATCTGCTCGAATTACCGAGAGTCCCGCCGCTTCTACGCGGAAGTGCTGGGGCTGGAGGTGATCGCGGAGGTGCATCGGGCCGAGCGGGACTCGTACAAGCTCGACCTGCGATTGCCCGACGGCACGCAGGTCGAGCTGTTCTCCTTCCCGAACCCGCCGAGTGCACCGAGCTATCCCGAGGCGTGCGGGCTGCGTCACCTGGCGTTCGAGGTGGCCGACATGGACGCCGCCGTGGGCGAATTGCAAGGGCAGGGCGTGGCCGTCGAGCCGGTGCGCATCGACGAGTACACGGGCAAGCGGTTCACGTTCTTCGCCGACCCGGACGGGCTGCCTCTGGAATTGTACGAGCGTTGAACGGTCACGGCCCCGATTGCGCGGCCTTCTTGCATCGCTTCAGCGACATGAGGGCGAATGCCGTCCCGTATTGCTGGTGATAGTTGTACAGGGGGTAATCCCACCACGACCCGTCCTGCTCCTGCACCTTCAGGAGGATCCTGGCGAGGTGATCCTGGTAGAACGGGCGCTCCTTCTCGGGCAATTGCTCGATGCAGAGCGTGGCGTAGTAGTGGCCGAAGTAGTAGAAATAGCCGGCGACCATGAAGTGCGACTCGTGGGGGATCGGCCGCTTGCGGCCCATGTCGAGCCAGCCGTTGCGGGTGATGAGGCGGTCGAGCCACTCGGTCAGGACGGCGTCGGTCACCTTCTTGTCGCCCCACAATCGCAGGGCGAGGTTGCACGCCTGCGAGCGCCCGAGGCTCCCGCCCGGCCGGTTGATGCCCATGCGGGGCTGGAACTTCAGATACGTCCCGTAGAGATAGCTGAAATCGGGCAATCGCTGGAATTCGGTGATCTCGATGGCGCGTTTGGTGATCTTCTCGGGGGGCGCCACGCCGATACCCTTCGCGTCGTGAAAGGCGATCAGGATGGCGGCGTTCACGAAGCTGGTGGAGTCGGTCGCGGGCCTCTGCGTGCCGGCGTTGAAGTCGTAATAGCCCCACCCGCCCTCGACCGACTCGTACCGCGTGAGCCGGTCGTACTGGTCGCGGATCAGGGCGGCGATCCTCTCCTTGCGGGCCTTGTCGTCGGGCTTGCGGTTGTACATGTGGACGAGCGCCGTGATCCCGTATCCATGCGCCCACACGTTATAGATGAGCATGGGATCGTCGCGGCGCACCTTGGGGATCTCGCGGAGGAGGAATTCCTCGCCGCGATCGATGGCCACGCGGACGGATTCCGACCCGTCGTCCACCTCGATGAGCGCGGCCACGCACAGGGCGGTCGTCGCCGTGCGGAACGCCTGGTGCGAGCCCACGCCGGCGATGATGTTCAGGTCCTTGGTGCGCTCGGGAGAGCCCCACGAGCCGTCCTCGGACTGGTCCTTGAGCAGGAAGCCGACCCCCTTGCCGATCGCCGCCGAAAGCTCCTCGGCCGGCACGGGCTTGGGAGCTTCGGGGTGGAGATTAGGGGCAGGCGCGTCGGGCTTCGGCGCGGGCGGGGGTTCCTGCGCACGGGCCGACGCGGCGACGGTTGCGAGCAGCATGAGGGCGATCGAAGCAAGGCGGCTGGACATCGGCTTTCCTCCCGTTTCAGGTCGTTCCCACGCTCCGCGCGCCCTCGGTATCGAGGCCCAAGAGGTGCTCGCAGGGCACCGTACAAGAAGGCCGATCCGCTCATGCGAGCACCTCTTGAACCCCCTGGGATGGGCCAGGATCACGGCCTGGCCGCCAGGACCTCGTCGCCTTCTTTCAAGCCGTCCAGGACTTCCACCTTGCCCCCGGATGCCTTGCCGACCTTGATGGCTTTCTTCGACCTGTCCTTGCTGTAAACATAAGAGGAACCATCATCGTCCTCGAATACGCAGGCCGAGGGCAGGGTGAGCGCGTCGTCCTTCTTGTACGAGACGAGATGGATCGTGCAGGCCATGCCGGGCATGAGGCGATCGGCGCCGCGGGCCTGGTCGGCCAGGGCCACGCGGGCCTCGAAGCTGCCCGGCCCCTGCGGGACGGGGTTCACGCGGGCGAGGCTCGCGGGGATCTTGAGGTCGGGATAGCCCGCGGGGGCCACCCTGGCCGCCAGGCCCTCGCGGAGGGCGTGCAGGTCCTTCTCCTCGACGGCGGCGCGGACGAAGACCGGCGAGGGCTCGACCACGGTCATGAAGACTTCCGACGGCATGAGCATCCCGCCCTTGCGAAGCCTGGGGGTGAACGCCGAGGCCCCGCCCCACGGCCCGCCGATGGCCTTCCCGTAGTAGAGGATGCCGTCGCAGGGGGCCTTCACCGTCATGGCGTCGCGGTCCTTCATCAGCTTGCCGAGCTTCTCGGCCGCGCGGTCGGTCTCGATCTTCAATTTGACCAGGGCCACGCGCTTCTGGGTCAGGCCCATGGGCAGCGCGATCTTCGTGCGCTCCAGGCCCAGCGCCTGGCGGATCACGCCTTCCCTGGCGCGTTCTTCCTGGCGAGGCAGCTCGACGTTCAGGGTCGCGTCGCGCTGAAGCTCGGCCGATTTCAGGCGGAATTCGCCGGACTCGACCTGGTTTCGCTGCCTCTTGAGGATCATCTCCTCGGTCTCTTCGGTCAAATCCTTGGAGCGATACATCTTCTGGAGCTGGCTCAACTCCTCGCGGGCGTAATCGAGGAATTGCTGGCTGCTCTTGACCGTGAAGTTGGCCAACTTCTCGGATTGCGGGCGGTCGACTTCCAGGAATTTCTTCAAATCTTCATCCGCCTGCCTCCTGGCGCGTTCGGCGGCGGCCAGGTCCAGCGGGAGGAGCTTTTCGAGCAACGGCAATTCGTCGATGGCCTGCTTCAGGGTCATCTCGCCCAGCTCGTGCTCGATCTTGCCGTCCTTGATCGCCTGGTCGATCTTCTCGGCGTCGATTTCCAGCAGGACGTCCCCCTTCTTGACGGATGTCCCATGCTCGACGGCCTTGAGGATCATCAGCGGGCTGGTCCAGACCTCGGGGCGGATGGAAAGCTCGGCGCCATGCTCGGCCTCGACCACGCCCTTCAGGGTCGCCTCGACCTTGATCGGGGATTTCTCGACTTTCACGGTCGCCGAAGGCTTCGCGGGCTGGTCGTCGGGCCGAGCCGTCGCCCCCATCATCAGGCTGAAAACCAGCGCACCGGGCGCCCACCCCTGGCCACGGACGATCGTCATCGGCGAATCTCCCTGTCATGCCGCATCGGTGCCGGATGCCCCTCCGGTCCCCCACGACCATAACCGGCGTCGGCCAGCTTGACAAGTGTACGAGACAGGAAGATTGTTGCCGAAAATGTTCAACACTTATATAGACTTTTGGCTCACGGCATCGGATAATTTCACCCGACGGTTGGCACGCCATGGCCCGAGACGGGCAAATCTCCTCACCATCGGCAACAAAGCAGGACTCCAATGAGCAGCAGCACGGAATCGACCCGGCCCCTCGTCGAGAGGCGCCTTCGCTATGGATGGGCCGCGGCCCTGCTCGCGGGGCTGACGCTCGCGGGGATGGCAACGCCAACGCACGCCGGAGTCGTCACGTTCGCCCAGTTCGACGAGACGGGCGGCAATGCGCCGTTCTCGTTCACGAACACCACCACCAGTGCAACCTTCAGCGGGACGGCGGACGGGAACTTCACGCTGCTGATCCCCGGGATGCCGGGCACTCCCCAGGCGGCCACCATCACGCTGTCGTCGACCACGAATGCCCCGGCCGGCTCCGCCGGGCCGTTCGTAGATCAACCGATCAACGGCTCGACCAATACCATCAGCTTCACTCGGGATTCCGACGGCGCGAACCTGCTCACCGCGACCTTCACCGGCGACCTGTTCGGATTTGATAGCGACAAGAGCGCGTCGCTCACGGGGTCCACCGTCACGTTGACCTCAAGCGTCCTGGACCTGTCCGGGGCGACGACGCCGGGCCTGGCGATCACCGTCTCGAATATCAATCCGGCGCTGTCGATCGGACCGGGCGGCTTCCTGAACAGCTTCGCGGCGGATCTGTCGGGAGGGTTCACGGCGGACGCCTATCCCACGGTGATTCAGGCCACGCCCGAGCCGGCAACGCTCGTATCGCTCGGAGTCTGCCTGTCGGCGCCGGTCGCCGTGCGCCGCAAGAGGCCGAAGGCTGGTCCCGGGGCCTGACGGATGAGGCCGGGCGGCCTGCCGACATCATCGTCGTGCGGGCCGCCCGGCACTAATTATTACGATCAAGCTTCCCGACGCTTTACCGCCGTCGATCCCGGCGTAGGACTTAATTAGTTATCCCCCGAGGCTGCGAGCCGGGGGCTTCTTTCGACGACTCGGGAGGGTTGCGCCGGGCCAGATCCTGGGCATCGGCACGCTCCCGCTCCAGACCAGCGAGATCCCCAGCAACGTCAGATGGCCGGCCAGGATGCTCATCAGGAGGATTCCGGCCAGTAGCTTCGATCGCGGCTTGCGGGGCGGTCCGAGCTTCTCGGGGCGCAACGCGAAGGGGTCGTCCAGCTTTACGAGCGATTCCAGCAGGTTCTCGTCCGGGCTCATCGCAATTCCTCCCTTTCCTGGAAGATTTCAGCGGATCTTCAGCGCGGTGTGGATCTCGCGGATCGCGTGGGCGACCTCGGCACGGGCCTGCGTGTGATGGGCGGCGTTGCCCGGCCGGCTCGCCAGCTCGGCCTCGACCCTCTTGAGCTTGGCGGCGGTGTTGTTCAGGAGCTGGTCGGATTCCTCCTGCGTCATGGTCATCGTCCCCCCGAAGCGATAGTCCCCTTCGAGCGTGTCCGCGCCCGAGAGGTGACGCGTGGCCTTATGGAGGTGGTGCATGGCCTGGACGCGGTGCCCGTCATAGTCGGCGTCGGCGGCCAGCAAAGCCTGGTGCAGGGTGCGCAACTGGCCGATGATCGGCTGATCCTGGGCGAGCGGGAGCTTGGTATGATTGGCGTTCGTGCCCGCCATGGTCTTGGTGGGATTGACCGGCTTGGTCGCGGCAACGGGCGCGGTCGTCTTGCCGTTCTTGGTCGCGGCGGACGTGGACGAGGTCATCGTGCCGTTGATGCCCGGGTTGGACGAGGGGGACGTCATGGTCCCGTTCTTGACGGCCCCGGGGCCGGCGGATGGCGAGGTTGCGGCGGGGTTCTTGCCATTCGCGGCCGGGGCGGACGCCGAGGCCATCGAGCCATTCGCGCCGGTGGTGGAAGGAGGCGGGGTCTTGGCGGGCTTCTTGGACGCGAGGAAGGCCACGTAATCGTCGTAGGTCGTGTCGTAAGATCGCCCCGTGGCCTTGCGGTGCCGCTGCTCGGCAACCCAATCGTTCATGGCGCGGGCGGTCTCCGGCAGCTTGCCGTCGGTGCCGGTCTTCGACGGCGAGGAGGAGTTCCCCGAGGACTTGACCCACTGCTGGAATTCCTGCGACTGCGCCTCGTGGTGGACCTGCTGCTGCTTCTGGGCCTGCTGGTGGCGGATCTCGACCTGCTGCTGCTGGAGCCGCAAGTCGTTCTCCATGCCTTGCATGATGTGCTCGTGGATCATCGCGGGATGAGTCGGCTGCATCCCATGCTGGCCCGCGCCGCCCGCCTTCTCGGCGGGATGTCCCGCGGCGGGATGCCCGGCGGCGGGCTTCTTGTCATTCGGGTGCGTCTGGGCCATGGCGGGCGAGGCGACGGCCAGCGTCAGGATGGTGAGGGCACCGGTCGTTACGGCCGAAAGCGTCATCGCAATTCCTCCCGATAAGGTGTCATACCCGTCAATGGTGGGCCGATCGTCGGCTTTCGCTGTACTAAGCGAACGCATTTCGCCAATTGCGCGGTCAAAGTCCGATTTTTTCGGGAGTCGCGCGCTTTATTCTCCGCACGCGCCTCAGGCGGAGGTCTTGCCGCGTCGGCGACCCCGGACGAACCGGATGACCCCGAGGCCGCCGATCACCAGGGAGATCAGGCTCGCCGGTTCGGGGACCGCCGCCGGCGTGACGTTGGTGAAGACGAAGTTCTCGTCGGCGTAGCTGTAGTCGGAGTCCGGGAATCTCTCGTCTTCGAACGCCACATACGTCCCCGGCGGCGTATTGCCGAACACGGGCGAGGTCGCCGTATACTGGTCGCGTAAATATGGTTGTGGCCGACCGTGTCACCGGGCAGGTCGTAAGAGACGTTCAAGGACGGGTCCGAATAGACGTCCATCCCCAGGGTGAGGACTCGCAGATCGAACACCAGGGAGTCGCCGGCATTCACGCGACCGAAGTCGAAGGATTCGCCGATCGATGACCTGTGATCGTCCAAGCCGAAGCCGGCCGACGTCAGGACGCCGTTGTCGAGCAGGCCCAATTGGTTTTCATAAGCGGCATCCGACCCTGCGAAATAGCCGATCACGTCGCCGGTCCTAGACGCCGTGAACGAGTAGGCGACGGTATTGTAATGTCCCGGATTGGGGTAGGGGAATCTGGTCCCCCGGGCTTTAACGGGGCCGTCACGCCGAGGCGACCAGGGGGACGGCCATCATTGCGATTCTTGCGACATCGTCGATGCTCCTCCGCGAAGGTTGAAGGCGGACTTCCTCGTG
>CAVZRT010000028.1:0-1414692 GCA_963777705.1 uncultured Planctomycetota bacterium | reverse complement strand
TACGCCGGCGGGACGATCAAGGCGGTGTTCCCCACCGAGAAGACGTTCGCCCACGCCCGCAGCCTGGGGGACGCGTTCCAGCATCAGAAGGAGATCGAGAATACCGACGCGATGAACCCGACGTACTACGCCTGGGACGTCCTCGTGAGAGACCTCGGATTTCCCTTCATCAAGACCGACATGCTGAAGCGGAACCTGTACGACTCCAGCAGCGTGATCCACTGGCAACAATACATCCCCGACGAGTCGAAAGACCTGATCCCTGTGATCGAGCGGTTCCTCCACCGGGCCTATCCCACGAGCGCGGCCCTGCATGGTCCCGTGGGGTGGATGCAGCGCTAGCGAGGCCTGCCTTCCTACGAATCCGCCGAAACCTTCAAATAAACCACGGCGAGAGGCGGCAACTTCAACTCCAGGTGGAACGGCCTGCCCGCATGAGGCTCGGGCTGCGCCCAGGTCCCGCCCGAGTTGCCCGCGTTCGAACCGCCATAGACGTGCGAATCGGTGTTCAGGAGCTCGCGATAATACCCGCCCGACGGCACGCCGATGCGATACCCTTCGCGGACGACCGGCGTGAAGTTGCACACAACCACAATCTCCTCGCCCGGATCCCGGCCGCGCCGCAAGTAAGCCAGGACGCTGTTCTCCCAATCGTGAAGCTCCAGCCATTCGAAGCCCGTCCACTCGAAATCGATCTCGTAGAACGCGGGCTCGGAGCGGTAGAGCGGCGTTCAGGTCGGTGATCAGCGTCTGCACCCCCTTGTGCGGCTCCCACTGCAACAAATGCCAGTCCAGGCTCTCGTCATGCTTCCACTCGCGCCACTGCGCGAGCTCGTCCCCCATGAATAGCAGCTTCTTACCGGGGTGTGACCACATGTATCCGTAGAGTAGCCGCAGGTTCGCGAACTTCTGCCACACGTCGCCCGGCATCTTGTCCAGGAGCGACTTCTTCCCGTGCACCACCTCGTCGTGCGAGAGCGGCAGCAGGAAATTCTCGGTGAAGGCGTAGATCAGGCTGAACGTGAGCGCCCCGTGGTCGTACTTGCGATAGACCGGGTCCTTGCTCATGTAGACGAGCGTGTCATTCATCCAGCCCATGTTCCACTTCAGGCTGAAGCCGAGGCCGCCCAGGTAGGTCGGACGCGACACGCCCGACCAGCTCGTCGATTCCTCGGCCGCCGTGATGATCCCGGGGTGATTGAGGTGGCACAACTCGTTGAATTTCTTGAGGAAATCGATCGCCTCCAGGTTCTCGTTGCCGCCGAATTTATTGGGCACCCACTCGCCCGCCTCGCGCGAGTAGTCGAGATAGAGCATCGACGCGACCGCATCCACGCGAAGGCCGTCGATGTGATAGCGTTCCAGCCAGAACAGGGCGTTGCCAAGTAGGAAGTTGCGGACCTCGGCGCGGCCGTAATTGAAGATCTTCGTGCCCCAGTCGCGATGCTCGCCGAGCCTCGGGTCCTCATGCTCGTAAAGATGCGTGCCGTCGAAATACCCCAGCCCGTGGACGTCTCGCGGGAAATGCGCGGGCACCCAGTCGAGGATTACGCCCAGATTGGCGGCGTGCATCCGTGTCGACGAAATAAGCGAAATCGTCGGGCGTGCCGAAGCGGGCGGTGGGCGCGAAGTAGCCGACGGGCTGATAGCCCCACGAGCCGTCGAATGGATGCTCGTTGATCGGCAGCAACTCGACGTGTGTGAAGTGCAGTCCTTCGAGGTAGGCGACCAGCTCGTCGGCAAGCTCGCGATAGGTGAGGAATCGCCCGCCGTCCTCCACTTTTCGCTTCCACGAGCCCAGGTGGCATTCGTAGATCGGAGATCGGCGCGTCGAGCGCCTGACGTCGAGTGCGCGACTCCATCCAATCGTCGTCGCTCCACGCGAATCGGGTGATGTCCCAGACGATCGAGGCGGTCTTCGGCCGGTATTCGGCGGCGAAGCCGTAGGGGTCGGACTTCGCGACGAGGTAGCCGTTGAGCCGGCTCTTGATCTCGAACTTGTAGACCTCGCCCTGCGACAGGTCGGGGATGAAGATCTCCCAGATCCCGCCCGCCCCGCATAGTCCGCATGGGGTGGCGGCGGCCGTCCCAGTGGTTGAAGTTGCCGACCACGCTCACGCGCATCGGCGTTCGGGGCCCAGACCGCGAAATGGACGCCGCGGAAGCCGTCGTGCGTGATCAGGTGGGCGCCCAGGCTTCTCGTAATTCTTGTAATGCGTCCCCTCGCCCAGCAGGTGCAGGTCGTATTCGGTCAAGACGGGTCCGAACTGGTAGGGATCGACGAAATCCCAGGAATGCCCCTCGTTGTCCTCGACGGCCAGACGATACGGGATGTCGCGCGATCCGGCCGGGGAACACCGCCTCGAAGAAGCCGTCGGGATGCATGCCGCTCCATCTCGATCCGCTTGCCCGGCTCGCCTCCGGTCAGGTCTACCATCCACGCCCGTTTGGCTTCGGGCAGGAAGGCGGCGGATGACCAGAGATTTCGCCTTTGCCACCGTCATTTCGTGAGGGCCAAGGATCGCGAACGGATCCCAATGCGCCGAGTGGATGATCGCGACGATATCGGCTTGAGCGGTGGTCGGCTCGTCGGGCGACGCGGGATCGGCTTTGGTCATCGCGGGCATATTCGGGCCGTCCGGATCTCGAAAAATGGAGGGGGCTCGGGCGGCATCATCCCGTCCGGCGGCGAACGCCCCTCGATGATGGCAGGCTACCCTTCCCCGCCTTCATGTGCAACCGGCGTGCCCCCCGTCGCCCGAACGAATTCCCGGTTTCGGCCGCGCCGGATCATTGCGGCCTCGCCGTCGCCGTTGGCGAGGCCGTTGGTCGAGGGTGCGAAGTCGCCTCGCGTGGCCATGACCTTGCGGGTGATCTCGTCGGCCACCTCGGGATTGTCGCGGAGGTATTGCTTGGCGTTCTCGCGCCCCTGGCCCAAGCGCAGGTCGCCGTAGTTGAACCAGGAGCCCGACTTCTCGATGAGCTTGTCGGCCATCGCCAGGTCCATCAGGTCCCCCTCGCGCGAGATCCCGCCGGTGTACATCATGTCGAACTCGCACACGCGGAACGGCGGGGCGACCTTGTTCTTGACCACCTTCACCTTCATCCGCGAGCCGACCACGTCCTCGCCCTCCTTCACCGGGCCGATCCGCCGCACGTCGATCCGGCACGAGCTGTAGAACTTCAAGGCCCGGCCGCCGGGCGTGGTCTCCGGGCTGCCGAACATCACGCCGATCTTCTCGCGGATCTGGTTGATGAAGATCAGCACGCACTTCGACGCCGAGACCGGCGCCGTCAGCTTCCGCAACGCCTGGCTCATCAGGCGGGCCTGCACGCCGACCGAGCGAGTCGCCGATGTCCCCCTCCATCTCCGATCGCGGCACCAGCGCGGCCACCGAGTCCACCACGATCACGTCGACGGCGCCCGACTTGACCAGCATTCGGCGACCTGGAGCGCTTCCTCGGCCGATGCCGGGCTGGCTGACGAGCAGCGTCCTCCATCTTCACGCCCAGCTTCTTGCACCAGGACGGGTCCAGCGCGTGCTCGACGTCGATGAACGCCGCCACGCCGCCGATCCGCTGGGCGTTGGCCACGGCATGCAGGGCGATGGTCGTCTTGCCGCTCGATTCCGGGCCGAAAAGCTCGATGATCCGCCCGCGCGGCAGCCCCTTGCCCGCCCAGGGCCAGGTCGAGCGACAGGGCTCCGGTGGAGATCCCTTCCACCTCCATGTGGCTCCCCTCGCCCAGCTTCATGATCGCGCCGGCGCCGAACTGCTTCTCGATCTGGCCGATCGCGTTGTTCAGCGCCTTCTCCTCGGCCGACTGCGCCGCCGGCTTCGCCGCTTCTCCGCTCTGCTTCTTGGCCACGATCGAGCCTCCGTCGCAAATGGCGTCTGATACGTTAGTACAGTAGTGTATCGTCCTACACGGCCTCGCGTCAAGGCAAAAACTTGCCGCAAGGCTCGATTCGGAGCGAACTTTTGTCGGACGAGGGGATTCGGCCCCGATTACCGTACAAAACTAAGGGCGGCCCCGCAACGGAGCACGTCCCAGCGGCATGTATACCGGCCCCTCGCTGTCGAAGCCCGACGCGAATGTGATCACTTCTCGGACCGCGAAGGCGCCGCCCCGCCAACGCTCGTAGTGGCGAAGCAGGGGGGAGCAATCGCCCGACGGCCCGCGCCCCCGGCTTGAGCCGGCCGAGGGTGATATGGGGCGAAAATCGGTCGTCTTCGAGCGGATAACCCACGCTTGCGACCGCCGCCGCCACGGCTTTCTGGGTCACCGAAAGCTGCTCCAGATCCGACCCCGTCACGCCGGCCCACACCACGCGCGGACGCGTTGGATCGGGAAACACGCCGAGGCCTTCCAGGCTCAGCTCGAATGGCGGAAACGACAGCACGGCGTCGGCGACGGTGCGGCAGAGCAGCGTCAAGTCCGCGTCGGGCACGTCGCCGAGGAAGGCAAGCGTGAGGTGGAATTTCTCCGGCTCGACCCAGCGAGCCGTGGGCAACTCGGGCGCGATCAGCGATTGGAGGCGTGCGAGCTTCTCGGCCCGTTCTTGCGGGATCGGCAGGGCGACGAACGTGCGGGTGGCGCGGCTCATGGGATTGGATCATGCCCGCAGCCCGGGCCTTGCCGCAAGGCGAATGTCGGCGGTTGACGCCGGCCGACCTGCTGCGTTTTTCGGCCGCGCCCTTTGCCGGGGCGGTCAAATAACTTATATTTCCTTCGTCCTAACCCCGATCGAGGCGGCAGGAGCGGTTCGTGAGCACGGTTGACCCGGCGGACACCGAGCTGGATTTCCTTGCGGTGGGCGCCCATCCCGACGACGTGGAGATCGCCTGCGGCGGCACGCTGGCGCGGCTCTCGCAGAAAGGGTATCGCGTCGGGATCGTCGACCTGACCGACGGCGAGCCCACGCCGCTCTCGCCCGGCCCCGACGTCCGCATGGAGGAGGCGAGGAGGGCGGCCGAAGCCCTCGGCGTCCACCTGAGGTTGAACCTGAACCTGCCCAATCGCCGCCTGTTCGACTCGTTCGAGGCCCGCGTGGCGCTGGCGAAGGTGTTCCGCCGCTACAAGCCCAAGGTGGTCGTCGGGTTCGCCGGCAAGACGGTCATGGCCTCGCCCGACCACTATCAGGCCATGCTGATCACCGACGCGGCGGTTTTTTATAGTCGCTTGACGAAGTGGGACGAGCATTTCGACGGCCTGCCGGTCCACACGATCACCAATCAGCTCGGCTTCCCGATCGCCCTGCACGGGATGGACCTGCCCGAATCGTCGGGATACATCATCGCCGACATCAGCTCGACGCTGGAGGTGAAGCTGGGGGCCATCCGAGCCTATGAGACCCAATTTCCGCCGGCCAAGCCGCGGGTGTTTGCGGCCGTGGAGGCCATGAATCGCTATCATGGATTGACGGCAGGGTTCGAGGCGGGCGAGCTGTTCCTCACGTATCGGTCGGTGGGCGTGGATGACCTGATGAGGTGGGCCAGCCCTCGCCACGGGCGGCCCGTGAGCCGGTTGCCGTCGTCATCGCCGCCGAGTTTGTGGAATCGATCGCGGAATTCTTTCCCATTGTCGGGGCTTGACCGATAGACTTAGAGCAGATACAGCGCTTGGATGGGGTTGCGCCGGCTGCGGGAGGGTCGCGATCTCCCCCGTCCCTGATTCGAGGCCGGTGCGACGATGCCAGGCCGTCGCTGGATCTCCCGATTTCATGGACCTTCGATGAAGAAAAGGCGAATGCGGTGAGCTGGCTATCCTGGATAAGAAAATACTGGTCGTCCGACGACTCCACCGGCTCGTCGCCAGGCCGGGACAGAGCGCGGACTCGCCGCGCAATGGCCCGGACGAGCGGACTCGCCCGGGCGCCGACTCCTCGTCCACCGTGAGCTACGAGCCGGCGCCCAGGCCGTCCTCGACGATGGCCGCGGGCAAGTTCAAGCTCCGGGTCGGCGTGGTCTCGGTGGTGGGAAACGTCCGCGAGCATAATGAGGATAATTACTACGTGCCCGGCCAGGCGTCGTTGAATAACAATGGCCCGCTGGTGGTCCCCGGAACCTGGGGGAAGAAGGACGACACGTTCTCGTCCGCGGTCACCCTGGAGATGGTCGACAACGGCCAGGGCCAGCCTTCTAGGAACGGCCCGGAAAGCCCGCTCATGCCAGGCATAACTTCCGGCCCCTCCGGGCTTTTCATCGTCGCCGACGGCATGGGCGGCCAGCTTGCGGGCGAGAAGGCTAGCCAGATGGCCGTGGAGATGATCCCGCTCGAGATGGCCCGGCGGCTCCAGGCGCAGTCCGACGAGAAGTCCACCAAGCGGGCGCTCCAGGACGCCGTGGCCAAGGCCAACGAGGAAATCCTGGCGCTCTCGCACATCGGCACCGAATACGCCAACATGGGCACGACCGTCGTCCTCGCCCAGTTCAAGGACGACCGCGCCTATGTGGCGGGCATCGGCGACAGCCGCGCCTATCGCCTCCGCGAGGGGAAGCTGGAGCAACTCACCCGCGACCACTCGCTGGCCAACGCCCTGGGCGAGGCCGGCACGATCCGACCCGAGGAGGTAGAGACGCACAAGTTCAAGCACGTGCTGTATCTCTATCTCGGGAGCAAGGATGCGCGCGACGGGCCCGAGGAGGTGCGCGTGGTCGACACCCGGCCCGGCGATCAATTCCTCCTGGCGACCGACGGCCTCATGGGCGTGGTCCGCGACGAGGAGATCGCCGAAATCCTCATGAAAACCGCCGATCCGCAGGTCGCGGCGCAGACTCTGGTCACACGGGCGCTAGAATTGCGTTCGAAGGATAACATCACCGCTTTAGTGATCCACCTGGTCTAGGTCATCGTCTTGCGGTTGCCCTCGAAGAGAAATGCGGGGTCGGGCCATGGTGCGGCTTGACGACTTCGTGAACGATGTCGTCCGGAGCGGCCTGCTCGACCGAAATCGAGTCGAACAGGCATGCGCCGGCCTCGGCAGCCGCGCCTCGGACGACGACGCCGCCGTGCAGCTCGCGCGCGGCCTGGTCGCGCAGAAGTCGCTCACGTCCTATCAGGCGAAAAAGCTCCTCGGCGGCATGACCAAGGGGTTCTTCCTCGGCGAATACCGCATCCTGAAGCGCCTGGGACAGGGCGGGATGGGTAAGGTTTACCTTGCCGTGGACCAGGCCGGGTTCAAGGTCGCCATCAAGGTCCTGCCGCCCAAGAAGGCGGGCGAAGGCAGCCAGACCCTCGCCCGATTCCGCCGCGAGATGGACCTTTCGCAGCGCGTGAAGCACCCGAATCTGGCCCGGACCATCGAGGTCGGCGAGGAAAACGGCGTGTATTTCATGATCATGGAATACGTGACCGGCGATAGCCTGTATAACCTCGTGAAGAGCGACCGCCGCGGCCCATGGCGCGTGCCCGATGCCGCGAGCTACTTCCTCAAGGTGCTGGACGGGCTGAACGCCGCCCACGCCGCCGGGCTGATCCACCGCGACCTCAAGCCGTCGAACCTGATGGTCACGCTCGAAGGCGACGCCAAGATCCTCGACCTCGGCCTCGCGCGTGCCTCGGGCGAGGAGAGCCCGTTAACGCGGCCGAACACGGTGATCGGCACACTCGATTACGCTAGCCCCGAGCAGCTTTCGAACGCTTCGAAGGCCGATCGCCGCAGCGACCTTTATAGCCTCGGATGCACGCTTTACTTCACGCTTGCCGGCCGCGCCCCCTTCGAGGGCGGCGACGTGGTGAACAAGATCTACAAGCAGCGGATGGAAGACCCGCCGCCCCTCGAAAAGATCTCGCGAGGCGTCCCCTCGGCATTCGCCGCGATCGTCCGCAAGCTGATGGCCAAGGAGCCGAACGACCGCTACCAGACCGGCCATGACCTGCAAGCCGACCTCGCGCGATGGACCGACCCGAAAGTCGTGCGATCGATCCTCGGCGCCGAGGCCGACGCGGCCCTGGCGTTCCGTCCCCCCACGCCCGACCTCGACGAGGACGACTTGCGACTCCTGCCCGACGACGGCCCCATCAGCCAGTCGGCCGGTTCCACCCTCCGCGACCTGGGCGAATCCGAGCCCGGCATGGCGCCTCGACGGCACGCCCCCGCTTGCCCCCAGGCCCGCCATCATGCTGCCGCCCGATGGCGCCGGAACTGAACAGGGCAACGGGGGCGACGGCCGCTGGTTGATGCCTTTTATCGTGACGGTCTGCCTGCTTGGTGCGCTAGCGATTGCGCTCATTTCGGCATTCTCTCGCTAAAGACGGCGCGTTTCTTGCTCTAAGCTGTCGAACGAGTCAAAAGGCACCATTTTCCGGGCCAATCGCCCGACGGACTCGATGACATGTGCTTAATCGCGGGCAGCGATGCCCTGGAAAATCGCAGAACGCCGAACATCACGGATGAAGTCGTCGAAATCGGACTTCTCCTCCCTGCAAATCGCGTGAAGGCCCTCCTGGATCTCTCCAGGCAACGCCACCAAAGCGTTGGGCAGATCCTCCGCGGGTTGATCGAGAACGCGCTGACGTCGCCGGTGGAATAGGGCTATACGGCCGATTCCTGCGGCGTTGCCTGGCACATCACGGCGGCGCCGAGCTTCCCCGCTCGCGAGATCCGAAATCCGAGCAGGAAGACGACGAGGAATCCCACGTCGATCAGCGTCGGCACCGCGAACACGACTCGCCACGCCTGGGCGGATCGTTCCATCACCTCGCCCGCAAGGAAGTTGCCGAAAAGGTTGCCAAGGCCCGTGGTTGCGATCAGCCACAGGCTTTGCGCGCCGGCGCGGCGGTCCGTCGGGGCCTTGGAGTCAATGTACATCGGCCCGGCGATGTGGAAGAAGGCGATCGCCGGCCCGTTGAGCCCGATGGCCGCGATCGCCAGCGGGAGCGGCGGCCCGATCGCGTAGATCAGGTGATAAGTGATCCACGACGAGATCCCCACCGCCATGGTCCATCGCGAGCCCAGCCGGCGGAGCACGAAGGGCAAGGCGATCAGCCCAAGGATTTCGCTCATCTGGCCCATGGTCATCGCGGTGGCGATCTTGGAATGCGGCATCCCGGTCGCTTCCAGGTAGCGAGGCACTCCCTGATTGATGAAGGGCGTGGTCAAGCTCACGCCAAACGCGGCAGTCAGGACGATGCCTACACCCGGCCGCCGAATGACATCGAGGGCCTCGGAAAAAATCCTGCCCCGAGATCCCGACGCCAAAGGGAGCGTGGGCGGCAACGACCAGCAAGAGATCATCAGCAGTATGGAAAAAACCGCGCCGATCGCGAACATGACGAATGTGCCCGATCGCGGCAATCCGTGGCCTTGAAGCGCGAGGCACGCGGCGACGAGCCAGCCGGCCATCATCCATCCGGCGGTGCCCCAAAGCCGCACGCCGCCGAACTGCTCGGCCGGATTCTCCAGGTTTCGCAGGCAGACCGCGTTGCACAGGCCCGTGGCGGGCGCCGTGATCAGCCAGTACAGCAGGAATAGAAGGAACAGAGGGACGAGCGACGTCGTCAATCGCGTCGCCAGGACCACCATCAAGATGGCTCCCAGCCCATAGATTGCCGCCAGGAGCCGAGGGGCGGCCACGCGGCGATCGGCGATTTGCCCGAGCCAAAGCGGTGTCAGCAGGGACGCGATGGCCTGGGTGGCAAAGATGGCGCCTCGACCCCGGCCGGAGATCCCCAGTCCGTTCAGGTGGACCGAAAGCAACGGCCACCAGGCCCCCTGCACTGCATAGGCGAGCCCCATGAGTGTGGCAAGGCGCCACCAGCTCCGGTTCCCCATCACGCCTCCTGCTCGCGGGGATGCTTGCCCAAAGCGGCGGGGGTGACAGGCTTACGTCCTCGCAAGCGTGTCCACATGCGGTCCAAGGACATGCTTACGGGGACGTAAGCATGCCACCCGGAGATCCTCCGTAGCACGATCTTGCGGCGAAAACCCGGTCAGATCGGGTAGAGATTTTTCAGCTCGGCCCGCGCCTTCGCGCTCCCCTTCGACGCCTTGATGAGCGGGAAGGTTTGCATCTTTCCGTCCACTTCCAGCTTGAGGATGCCGCTGCGGATGACCGAGGTGGCGACCCTCACGTATCGCGTGGTGCCGTTGGGCAGCCACACGTGGATGCGCTGGAGGTTGGGCTCGAAGGTGCGTCGGCTGATGCCGGTGGTCTTCGTCCCTACGCCGCCGAGGTACTTGGCCTTGCCTCGGCTGGTAATCTGGTTGCCGAAGGTGGTCTTCTTGCCGCTTACTTCGCAGTGCTTGCCCATGACGAGGACGCTCCCGATCTCATTTGGCCTTTTCGGTGACGGCCAGGGGGTTGTGCGGCTTGGATCGCTGGATGTTGCCGCATTCTTCAACCAGGTCGCACACCTTGTGCGGGGGGACGGCGAGCTTGCACTGGGGGCAGATATTCAGGGCCGGGGCCGTGAGGGCATCGTGGCTCCTGCGCATCCCTTGCCTCGAAGGCGATTTCCGTCGTTTCGGTACAGCCACGACTAACTCTCCCGCATACCGCTCGGTCTGAGAGGTCTTAGTGTCGAAAAGGGCATATCTTAGCGATTCGCGACGGGTCCATGCAAGGGCAGTCGCGCCGTTCCCGGATTTTGGTTTGCCACGGGCCCTGGGCTGTAGGCTGTAAGCTTTAGGCTGTAGGCCATAAGCCATTCGACTCCGCCGGGCGACTCGCGGCGTCTCTCCAATCTGCAGGCCTATGGCTTGCAGCCTAGAGCCAAGCCTACGGCCTACAGCCTACGGCTTGCAGCCTAGAGTGCTTACAGCACGAGCCAGATCCGAAAAACCTAATGGAGAATCGATCATTTGCGTTGCAGCGGCGGTTTTGCGTAGATATAGTACACCCCTGAACCTCGCGGAGCATGGGGCGTCGCTCGGGTCGTCCTTGGGGACGGCGGGTTTCTACCGAGAATCTCATCCTGAAGACGAGAAGACGCCCGTCCGCAACCTGCTATTTGAGGAGTCCGATCGGTGAAGTTCCACTTGAAGAGCCTCTCGTTGGCGACGTGCCTGGGTCTGTCCGCCATGCTGGCCGGTTGCAGCGAGGAGCCGAAGACGGACACCCCCGCCCCTTCATCCACGGATGGGGCCAAGACCACGCCCCCCGCGTCGACGACGCCCCCGGCCGCCACCCCGGTCGCCCCCGACGCCCCCAAAGACAAGGACGTGACCCCCCCGGCGGCGACCCCGGACAAGCCCGCCGCGCCGGATATGCCGAAGAAGGAAGAGTCGGCCACACCGGCCCCCACGCCCACGCCGAACCCGGCCCCCACGCCGGAAGTGCCGAAAGAGACGAAAGAGACGCCCAAGGCTTAATTTCCAGGCCCGGGAATGAATCCGGAAGCCGGCCCTTCGAACATTCGAGGGGCCGGCTTTCTTTGCGCAAGCTGAAAACCGTGTTAGGAACCAATTTCCGTTTAAGCCACCGGGTTGCTCAACGTCCCGATTCCGTCGATCGAGATTTCCACCTCGTCCCCCGAAGCCAGGCTGAATTCATCCGGCGGGACGATGCCCGTCCCCGTCAACAGGATCACGCCGTCAGGGAACACGTTCTCGCGCCCAAGCCAGTCGATCAGCTCCGGGAACGATCGGGCCATGCGGGCGATGGAACTGGCCCCCTCGAAGGCAACTTTCCCGCCCCGACGGATGCTCAGGCGGATGCCGATCTCCCTGGTCGGCGGCATCGAGTCGGCCAGCGTGATCCAGGGGCCGAGGCCACAGCAGCCGTCGTAAACCTTGGCCTGGGGCAGATAAAGCGGGTTGCGCCCCTCGATGTCGCGGGCGCTCACGTCGTTGCCGATCGTGTATCCCACCAGCCGCAAGTTCGAATCCAGGACCAGCGCCAACTCCGGCTCGGGCACGCTCCACGACGAATCGGCGCGAACACGGATCGACTTGCCGGGATCGGCCACCCGGCTGCGTGTGGCCTTGAAAAACAACTCCGGGCGGTCGGCGCGGTAGACCAGATCGTAGAACGAGCCCCCCTGCTCCGACTCCTCCTCGCGAGCCACCTTGCTCCGCTCGTACGTGACACCTGCCCCCCAAACTTCCTGCGAATCCAGCGGGGCGAGGAAAGTTACGCGGTCTAGCGGGTAGCTTGTTGGGCTAACGCAGGCGCGGGCGGCCGATCCGGGCGAATCGTCGGAAAGAATTCTCGTCAAAAGGTTTGAGGGCGAATTCTCGTCGGATTTCAGGAGCAAGATGGCGTCTTGCTCGACGATTCCGACGCTGGCAAGGCCGTCGGGGTCGAGGAACTTGGCAACCTGCATGGCGAATTCGTCCCTTTCCTGTTACAAGATGGCCCGAATTGAGAACTCGGTCATACCCGCCTTCGAGGGCGCGGGTCAACGGCCCTCCGGGGCGATTTCCTTCGCAGGAACCGGGGAATCCGATGGACATCGACGCACCCGCCGGCCGATAACCAAGATGGTCTAACATTACCCGCAAGTCGGGAGTGATTCTTGTAGGGCAGGCGGGATGCCTACCCAAGAAGAACGCCCGCCCCGCCGATGGGTAGAGTTAGAGGCCATGCCGTTGGCCATCCTCTTCGTCGCGGAACGAGGGGGCGGATCGCAGGACGCGAGCGAGGCGGGTGCAGGATGGCCGAGCGGATCGCGGTGGTTGGGCTGGGCGTCGTCACCTGCCTCGGTCGCCACCTCAAGGCGACCTGGGATGGCCTGATCGCGGGCCGATCGGGCATCCGCCGCCACGAGGCGCTCAGGCCCGACCTGTTCCTCCAGGACATCGCCGGGATGGTCGTCAACTTCGGCCCCGGCTCCCGCGAGGAAGACCCGTGCGTGTCGCGTCTGGGGGCCAGGGCCATCCATCTCGGCCTCGCCGCCGCTAGAGAATCGTGGGATCATGCCCGGCTGACGGGACAGGGGTATGATCCCGATCGCGTGGCGATTGTCGTCGGTTCGGCGCTCGGGGGCATGGACCTCCTGGAAGCCGAATCCAACCGCGCCGCCGGTCGGAAAAATCTCGCCACCAGCCCGTACCTCGTCCCTGGCCTGATCATCAATCAAATCGCCGGGCAGATTGCCCAGCACATGAAGCTGCACGGCCCGAGCGTGGCGCCGGCCAATGCGTGCGCGTCGGGCGGTCATGCGATCGCCCTCGCCGCCATGTTCCTGCGATCGGGCGAGGCGGACCTTGCGGTTTGCGGCGCCGCCGAGAGCTGCTTCACGCCGCCCATCGTGAACGGTTTCGCCACTATGAAGGCCCTTTTGCCGCGAAGGCCCGAGGATCGTTCGGCCACCGACCCTTCGCAGGCGAGCCGCCCGTTCAGCGTCGATCGCGCGGGGTTCGTCCTCAGCGAGGGCGCCGGGATGCTCGCTCTGGCCACCGAGTCGGCCGTGAAACGGCTCGATCTGGAACCCCTGGCCGAGCTTCGCGCCTGGGCCATGAACTCCGACGGCCATCACGTCGCCATGCCCGAGCCGGGCAAGGTGGCGCATTGCCTGAAGATGGCCATCGAGCGTTCGGGGTTCCCTCCCGACCAGATCGACTATTACAACGCCCATGGGACCAGCACGACCGTCAACGACCGCATCGAGACCCGCGCCATCAAGGAAGTTTTCGGCGATCATTCCGCGGATGCCGATCAGCTCGATCAAGGGCGCGCTCGGCCACAGCCTGGGGGCGGCTTCCGCCATCGAGGCGGCCGTTTCCGTCCAGGCGCTTCGCGATCGGGTCATCCCTCCCACGATCAACTACGTTCGCGACCCCGAGCTGGACCTGGATTACGTCCCGGAGCAGCGGGACGCCCCGCTATCCGCGATCCTGAGCGCCTCGTTCGGGTTTGGCGGCACCAATAACGCCCTGGTTTTTGCGAGGTGGACCGATGGCTGAACCCTCCCTGATGGGCGAGATGATCGAGGTCGTCCGCGAGGCCGGCAAGGTCCAACCCCACCTCGTCGTCGACCCCGACAAGCGCCTGGTGGACGACCTGGGCATCGACTCGCTGGACCTCGTGGGCGTGCTGCTCTCGATCCAGGACCGCTACGACGTCGTGATCGAGGACGACGACGTCCCTTCGCTCAAGCGGGTCGCCGATCTCGCCGATTATGTCGAGAGGCACCGGACCACCCGGGCGGCCTGACTCGTCGGCAGACCCAGGGGAGCGCGGGCATGCAGCGTCGCTGGCTCAATATCCGCAAGGGGTTGCTCCGGATGGTCCTGCCGGCCGTCCGCAAGCTCCCGCCCGCCGCCGCCTCGGGGTTCGTCACCGGCATCGGCCGCGCCGAGTACGCCATGGGCAAGGCCCTGCGAATCCGCTTCGACCAGGCCGTCTCGCGAGGCGCCGCCTACTTCCACGCCACGTGGGACGTGTCGCAGGTGGGCCGCGACCTGGCGGGCAATCAGATCCGCTGGCGGACCCGTGACCAGCTCCTCGACGGCCTGTCCGACGCGACCGTGGATTCGCTCTTCGAAGTCCAGGGGCGGGAGTGGCTGGAAGAGGCGCGCTCGCAGAATCGCGGCGTGATCCTGCTGGGCAACCACTTCGGCGCCCACCTCATGCCGGCGCATTGGCTGGTCCGCAAGGGCTACCCGCTCCGCCTGTTCATGGAAAAGCCGCACCACATTTCAAATTTCCTCGGCAAGCAGTTCGATACGGATGGACCTCTCGGCCAGAAAAAGCTATTCATCTCCCGCAAGGCCGACCCTGCCGAGGCCGCCGGGGCCATCCTCCGGGCCGGTCGCGTGCTGAAGGCGGGGATGATCGTGCTGATTGCCGGCGACGTGCGATGGTCGGGGCCTCACACGGCGCCCGCGAATTTCCTGGGAACGAACTATCGGTTTTCCTCGACCTGGGTTACGCTCGCGGCCATGACGAGGGCGCCGGTCGTGCCCGTGTTCTGCCGGATGGGCCAGGAAGGCCGCCATCACCTGGAATTCCTCCCCCCCTTCACCGTCCCGTTGCAGGCGAATTCGGAGGGCGGGACGGTGCCGTGGGTGCGGGAATGCCTGGAGCGGATCGAGCAAAGGGTCAAGCTCCATCCCGAGAACAGCAACGACTACTTCTTCTGGGACGACGAGGACGACACGAAGGCCGTGACCGACCGCTTCCGTCGCGACCGCGCCCGGCCAGGCCGGCGTGAGATTTTCGCGGATAGGTCGAAGTCCCACCCACGATGATGGCGTCATGGAGGAGCCGCGATGGGCTTGAGTTTCGCAAACCTCCAGAAATTCCTCATGAAAGGGCTCATGCCCACCCTGCGAGCCCTACCGCCGCGTCGCGCCCTGAAACTGGTCACCGAGATGGGCCGCGTCGAGTATTCGCTCAATCCCTATCGAAGGATCACGTACGCGCCGGCCGTGAGGCGATGCGCCGAGTACTTCGGGGCCGACTGGGACGAGCATCGGACGGCCCGAGAGCTGGCGGCGAATCAATTCCGCTGGCGGGCCAGGGACATCCTCCTCGACAGGCTGAGCAACGAACAGGCCGAGGCCTTGCTCCACGTGACGGGTCGCGAGCACCTGGACGAAGCCTACAACCGCAAGCAGGGCGTGATCCTTTTGTTCAACCACTTCGGCGGGTTCCTCATGCCCGCTCACTGGTTGGTGCGATATGGCTACCCCTTGCGATGGTTCACCGAGCGCCCCCGGCAGATCTCTAAGCTGGTCTCGCGAGATTTCGGCGAGGACGGGCCGCTCGGCCAGCGAGGGTTATTCATCTCGCGAAGGCTCACGCCAAAGGAAGGCTCGACCGCCATCCGCGGCGCGGTGCGAGTGGTGCAGGCCGGGATGATCGTCCAGCTTGCGGGGGACGTGCGATGGTCGGGCTCACGGACCGCACCCGGCACGTTTCTCGGGAGGAATTATCAGTTCACGACCACGTGGATCCACCTCGCGGCCATGACCGCGCGCGCGGTCGTGCAAGCGTACTGCGTGATGAACGCCGACGGCTCGTATGACCTGGAATTCCTCGAACCATTCTCCGTGCCGGCGGATGTCCCGCGAAAGAATGCGTACGCCCCCTTTGTGCAGAAGAATCTGGACGCAATCGAGGAGCGGATCAAAATTCATCCCGAGAACAGCCTCGATTATTTCTTCTGGACGGAATCCGATCGCTGGACGGCCGATCCGCAGGCGGCCTGAGCGCGCATCCCCGACGATTTTATGTAGGGCCGGTGATCACCGGCCATTTCCATGGGGACGGCCGGTAATAATCGGCCTTACACCTGAATGCGCTGCCATTTGGCCTGGAGGAATCGCCAGGCGACGAGCGCCCCGCGAAACATGAGGTCGAGCAGCATGGCGATCCATGCGCCTTTGAGGCCCATCGCCCAGCCGCCCGAACTGCGAGCCCCGGTCAATAAGTACGTCAACGGAATCCTCACCACGGCATACCCCAGGATCACGATCAGCCAGGGGCCCCGCGTGTCGCCGGCGCCTCGCAGCGAACCCGTCAAGACGACGATCGTGGCCAGGAACGGCAGGGCGAACGCGACGATCCGCAGGACGGGCACGCCCATCTCGGCCACCCCCGGCTGATCCTCGCTCAGGAACAGGGCGAACATCTCGGCGCCTGCCAGTAGATCAGGGCCGCGAACCCGCTGATCACCCCCACGCCCAGCGCCCATGCGGTCGTCGCCGCCTTGGCGGCCAATCCGGGCTTGCCGGCGCCCAGATATTGCCCCGTGAGCGTGCTGGCGGCCACCGAGAACGCCTGCACCGTGAGGAACGCGATCGCCTCGCATCGCAGGGCCACCCCGTGCGCCGCGGCGGCCGTCATCCCGATGGCGTTGATCAGGCTGAGGAACCAGAGCTGGCAGAAGCTATTGGTCAGGCTCTCGCCCGCCGCGGGCAGGCTCACCCGCAAGATCCGGCGAATCTCCTCGACGTGCGGCCACATCCCTCGCCAGCTCAGCGAAAGCCCCGATCGGCCCCGGAACAGGAGGCCCAGGATCAGGATTCCGCCCAGCGCCTCGCCCGTAGCCGTGCCGATGGCCACCCCCATCAATCCCAGCTTCGGCAATCCCCGGAACCCCGTCACCAGCGACCAGCTCAGCGACGCATTCACGGCGTTGATGATCAGCATCACGTACATGCCCGTGCGAGTATCGCCCGCCCCCCTCAAGGACGCCACCCCCACGGCCTCGACCGCCAGCAACGGCGTCACGGCCAGGATCGTCCGCAGGAAATTCGCCGCACGGGTCGCCGCCAGGCCGCTCAGCCCCATCGTCCGCACGATTGCCGATGACGCGAGCAGGCCCGAGATCGAAAGCGTGACGCCCACGATCAGCGCGAGCCCCATCGCCTGCCGACACGTCCGCACGGCCGCCGGGAAATCCCCCTCGCCCACCCGCCTCGACACCAGCGCCGTCGCTCCGGCCGAGACCACCATCATCAGGCTGCCCAGGACCCAGAGGAAATACGTGCCGTTGGTCACGGCCGCCAGGTCAACCACGTTCAAATAGTGGCCGGTCAGGACCGTGTCGGAGACCAGCACGAGATAATACAGCGATTGCTCGATGAAGACGGGCAAGGCCAGCCGGACGACCTGGCGAAGGATCGACCCGCCCACCTCCACGCGAGGCGGAGCCTCGTCCCGATCCAGTGGCGTCGAAGTCATCCGTCACGATCCCTTGAGCGAGGAAAGCCCGGCGATTTGTGTAGGGTGGGCCTGGCTATCGCTCGACCCACCTCAAGAAAAGACCACCCATTCATTTCAAGGCCCCATTGTCTCACGGCGGGGAATTCCGGGCCATTCGAAGACGCATCCAGCATGCTCCCTCGAATCTCGAAGAAAGTGTAACGGAGTGTAGGCGCTTTCAGACAGACCCTGATCAGACATCATGTCTGGGTGGTTTTTCCGCCGAATGGGGTGCGCAACACGATGTAACATATTCTTTTGCAGATTCTCGAATGGGAATTCATAACTACTGTTATTCCAAAGTTTTGCGCTGATTTCGCTTTTGCGAAATCCGGAAATTCAGCCCTGTTTTCCCGCCCGACCCGTGCGCGCCTCGGGCGGCGGATTTCGGCCGATTTGCGGGAATGGATGGTGGAAAAGGATTCGTGCAACGATGCTCCTGGAGAAGGGCTGCCGCGGGATGCCCCCTTCCCGCTTATCCACACAGGAAACAGCATCGCGGACGCCGGGGGAGTTATGCCTACGAAAGCCCAGATCCGGAAAATCTTGCGACCCGGCCCGGCCGGCCGAGGGACATTTCGCGCCCTCGCCGCGTCCGGCCTGACGATGCTCCCGCGCCTGACGAACTGCGGAGACACAATCGCTCGGGGTTGCCCCGGCCCGGTTCCGGGAGGACAATCGACGGAGGTCCAGGGTTCGCACTTCTCCAAGTCACCGGTCCCCCCCAATGCTCAAGAAAGTCTTGATCCTCTCTGCCTCGGCCGGCGCCGGCCATGTCAGGGCGGCCCAGGCGATCGAGAAGGCGTTTGCCGAGGCCAACGCCGCCGAGGAAGTCCGCCACGTCGACACCCTGGAGTTCACCAATCCGCTGTTCCGCCGACTGTATTCGAAGGCCTATCTGGACATGGTCAACACCATGCCCGAAGTCCTCGGCTGGCTCTACGACCAGTTCGACAAGCCTTGGAAGCAGAGGCCGACCAAGTTCGCCTTCGAGAAGCTCAACACGCCGCCCGTTCGTCAAGCTCCTCCAGAAGTACCAGCCCGACGTCACGGTCTGCACCCACTTCCTGCCCGCCGAGATCATCTCGTGGCTGAGGGCCAAGAAGAAGCTGGAATGCCGCCAGGCCACCGTCGTCACCGATTTCGACCTGCACGCGATGTGGCTCACCCGCCGGTGCGAGCATTACTTCGTGCCCATGGAAGAGACGCGCGCCCACCTGGCGGAACTCGGCGTACCGGCCGAGCGGATCACGGTCTCGGGCATCCCGATCGACCCCGCCTTCGCCCGCCCCGCGGACAAGGCCGAGATGAGGCGGAAGCACGGTTTGGAGCCCGATCGCACGACGATCCTGGTCTCGGCCGGAGGCTTCGGCGTGGGGAAGCCCGCCGGGCTAGTCGATGCCCTTTCGAAGCTGCAACACCCGGCGCAGATCCTCGCCATCTGCGGCAAGAACGAGGAGCTGCGGGCCGAGCTGGCCGAGCATGCGGCGAACCTGCCCGCCGATGCCAGGATCTCGATGAAGGTAATCGGCTACACCACGCAAATGGACGAGCTGATGGCCGCCTCGGATTTCGTCGTCGGCAAGCCCGGCGGGTTGACCACGAGCGAGGCCCTGGCCCGGGGCCTGATCTACGTGGTGGTGAATCCGATCCCCGGCCAGGAAGAGCGCAACAGCGACCACCTGCTGGAAGAGGGCGCGGCCATTCGCTGCAACAATCTCCCGGTGCTCGCCTACAAGATCGACCAACTGCTGGAAGACCCCGCCCGCATGGCCTGCATGAAGGCCGCAGCCCTTCAAATGGCCAAACCCGAGGCGGCCCGTACGATCGTGACGAAGCTCGTGGGCATCGGGCTGGACGACCGCGAGGGTCGCAACCATGTCTAGGATCTCCCCGCCCTGCTATGCTGGTCCCGATCCCGTCACCCAAGGCATGGAGGACTTCGCAGTGTCTGCAACCGGATCGCTCCGACGATTTGCCCTGATTTTCGCCCTTGCGCTGCTCCCGCTCGCCTCGGCGATGGCGACGAAAGTGGAGACCTGGCGGCAAGATTCCGCGGCGGCGTTCGCCAGGGCGAAGAAAGAGCGATTGGTCGTCTCGGACCTCGGCCGGGTCTCGCTCGGACGCAAAGTATCTGCCGTCGGGGACATCGACGCCGCCCATGTGTGGAAGCTGGCAAGGACCAGGAACAAGGTTCTTTACGCCGCCACCGGAAACGCGGGTAAGGTCTATCGCCGCGAGGCGGACGGCCCCTGGACGCTGGCGTATAAGTCGGAAGATTCGCAGGTCCTGAGCCTGGCCGCCACGCCCGACGGTCGCGTCTTCTGCGGGACCGGACCTTCGGGGGCCGTCGTCGAAATCACCGACCCGAAAACTCCCATCTCCCACCCCGACCCCTCGGTCAAGTATGTGTGGGACCTGACCGCCGACGCCTCGGGCAACCTCTACGCCGCGACGGGTCCGACCGGCCAGCTATGGAAGCGAGATCCGGGCGGGAAATGGTCGCTGTTGCTCGACAGCAAGCACCCGCACCTTTTATGCGTGGTCGCGGCCCCCGACGGCTCGGTGTATGCCGGGAGCGACGGCGAAGGGTTGATCTACAAGGTCGCCGCGGGCGGGAGAGTCTCCGTCCTGTACGATGCCCCTCAGAACGAAATCCACGCGCTCCTGCTCGCCGACGACGGGAGCCTGTTCGCGGGCACCTCGGCCGACGCCAGCGGAGGTTCGGGCGGCCCAACCCTGCCGCGAGCGTTTTCGGCCGCGAGCCTGGAATCGGCCCCCGGAGCCAACGGCGGTGTGATGGTGGCCACGCTGCCCATGCAGGCGCCAATCCCTCGTCCCCGGCCCGGCGACGCCAGCGCCCCGCCGAATCCTCCGGGCGGGACGGCATCGCCTCGCCCGGTCGCCCCCGGCGAGAATGCGGTCTATCGGATCGGCCCTGACGGCGCCCCTCGCGAGATCTTCCGCGCCTGCGCCTTGATCTACACGATGGCCTTCGCGGGCAAGAATCTCCTGGTCGGGACCGGTCCCGAAGGACAGATTTTCGAGGTCCGCGACCTTGGAGGCGAATCCGCGCCGATAGCCCGGCTCGATCAAGGCCAGGTCCTCTCGATGATCGCGGGAGAAGGCGGCGAGGTCCTCATCGGCACCGGGGACGCGGGCGGCGTGTTCCGGCTCGATCAAGGATACGTGGCCTCAGGGTCGATCACGTCCGAGGTCCACGACGCGAAGCTCGTGAGCCACTTCGGTGCGATCGTGTGCCGCGACGACCTCCCGCCCAAGACGTCGATCTCCGTCCAACTTCGCACGGGAAATGTCGGAGAGCCTGATTCCACCTGGTCGGAATGGCGGTCGCCCCTGGCCGAGATGGATGGCCGCCGTCCGGCGGTGCCCCCAGGGCGATTCGCCCAGTATCGGGCCATCCTCTCCAGCGAGGACCCGGCGGTTTCGCCCGCGCTGCGATCGATCGCGATCCACTATCAAACCGGGAACCTTGCGCCCGAGATCGCCCGCATCGTGGTGCCCGATCTCACCGCCGCCGACGGTGTCGCGAGGCAGATTCGCTTCGCCCTGCGATGGGACGTGGCCGACCCGAACGACGACGAGCTGGCCTTCACCCTGTTCGTCCGCAAGGAAGGCTGGCCCGATTGGGTCAAATTGACCGAAACGCCGCTCACCGACCGCACCTATTCGTGGGACACGACCGCCGTCCCGGCGGGCAACTATCGGCTCAAACTCGTCGCCAGCGATCGCCCATCGAACCCGGCCGACACGGCGATGACCCGCGAGCTAGCCAGCGATTCCTTCGTGGTCGATCATCAATCGCCGACGGTCTCGGTCGCGGCCGAGGATCGGGTCGTCAAGATCGTGCTGAAGGACGACTTGACCCGGCTGGTGAAGGCGGCCTATGCGCTCGACGGCGGCGAATGGCAGGCGATCTTCCCCGACGATGGCCTGTTCGACACGAATCGCGAGACCATCACCCTGGCCTTACCCAACCTGAAGCCGGGCACGCACGTCCTGACGGTGCGGGCCACCGACGCGGCGGGGAATCTCGGGGCGGGGGACGTCGTGTTCAAGTCCCCCTGATCCGGGCCGATCAACTCGTCGTCGGGAACTGCGCCTCGATGGCCGCGCGGTCGCGGTTGATGAAGTTCACCACGGCCTGCTGGACCTGCCGCTTCGACGCACCGGTGATCAGGCTGCTGAACTGGCTGATCGTGAACTTTACGTCTTGCGGGCGGGGGCTGTCCAGGCTCGTCTTGAACTGGATCGTCCCCTTCAGCGAGCCGAGGAATTGCACCCCATAGGAGGCGGTCGCTACCCCGCGGACCATCCGCGTGTTGCTGTCGACATTGAGCATCGTGATCTGGAAATTGCGCTGGGCGAAGTGCGGCGAAGCCTGCGAGATGATGTTGTAAGCGTCCCGATCGACCTGCGTGCCCATCAGGTTCACGATGCTCGCCTGATGGACGGTGGCGGGCGGATTGACGGGGAGGGCGGAGAGCAGGCAATAGGTTTCGAGATTTTCGACGAGCGGCCGATAGGCACGGCGGGTCTTGACGGCGGGCATGGGCGTCCTTGCTCCGGGGGTCAGTCGAGGCCCGTCGAGTCCATTCTGACGGGGCGGGCGTAGGCTATCCGCGATCGGGTTTTGCCACAAGTTGAGATTCGCGGGCGGAATTTAGGAGTCGGACCCCACGAGCAGGCCGACCGGGATATCCTGGAACAAATCCCCGACGAGCAGGGTCCGATGACCTTCGGACGTGGAGGGTTCGTGGCGGCGATCGGTGAATAGATTCCGCCAGCCCCGGGCTTCCCACCCGTTGGGCACGACCACTCGCGTATCGCGCCAGCATCCCCTTCCCACCGGCGAGGTCGTCCCGTCGGCGCCCATCAACCCGGAAGCCAACCTCGGGGCCACGACGAGGATCACTTGCCCTTCATGACGACGGCCAAATCCGACGACCTTCGCCGCGTGCTCGCCCTCGACTTTCAGCGGGATATACTCGCCCTTCGCATAGAGCGAGGCGTTATCGCGGCGGTGCCTCAAGGCGGTGGCCGTCACGTAAAGCTTGATGGCGCCGTCTCCGGGCGTCGCGAGCAAGTCGCGGGCGATCTGGTCGCGCGGAATCCCGTCGCGAAGTTGGTCGTTGATCCGACGCAGGATGGTCGTCCTGACGGGGTAATCGACGGGCCGGCGGTTGTCGGGGTCAACCAGGCTCCAGTCCCATAGCTCGCATCCCTGATAAACGTCCGGCACGCCGGGCGCGGCGATTTTCAACAGGGTTTGCGAGAGCGAGTGGACCACCGCAATCCGGGCGATCTTCTTCTGAAACGGCAGGAATTCGCGGAGGAAGTTGGCGGAATCGGGACCCTCGACGACGGCCGCCACGAAGTCGGAGAGCGCGACCGCATACGAATTGTCGGGGTCCGACCAACTGGTGTTGATCTTCGCCTCGCGGGCCGCCTTGACCATGTAGGCCTGGACCCGCGCCACGAGCCCTTCGGGCACGCCGTCGCCATCGATCGGCCAGGAGCCGACGAGCGTTTGATAGAGGAAGTATTCTTCGCGACGGTCGGGCGCACTCGCCTCGCCCACGGGGATCTTGCGGCTCTCGTTGAGCTTGGCCCATCGCTCCAGGTTCCGCTTCCACTCCTCGGGCAATTCCGAGAGGGCGTCAATGCGGATCCTCGCGTCCTCGCCCCGCTTGGTGTCGTGCGTGGCGGTCGTGCCCAGCGTACCCGGCCAACGCCGTCAGCCTTTCCCGGTTCATCGCATGGAGGTCGTCGGGCGCGTACCCGAAGCGCGAATAGTCTGCGCCTACCTCATTCAGCGAGAGCAGCGGGAACTGGCGATAAAACGCCGTGTCTTCCAGCCCCTTCGCCTGGATGGGCCCGGTCGTCTGCTGGAAGCGGATGACGAATTGCTCGCCCAGGGCGCGGAGCTCGGGCGAGACCCCCTCGGGATGATCGAGCAGGAGCACCTTCTGGAGGAAGTCGAAGATCGTCGGGTCCAGCGCGGGCGCCCGCCGCCTCGCCTCGGCAATGGTCTGCTCGATGATGCCGCGATCGCGGCTCGATGGCGGCTCGCCCGGCACGAGATACGTTCGATAGACCGGGAAGCAGGCGATCGTCTCCAGGATGGCCTGGCGGAGGTCGTTCAACGTGAAGTCCCGGCTGCGGCGGTCCCGCTCGCTCACCCGGCTCAACTGGCGGGCCAGCGTGTTGACCTCGCTCGCGAGGGCCACGTGGGCCATCCGGGTCTTGGCTTCGTAAAGGACCTCGGCGAAGGGCTGGGTGTCGCCCGTGAAGTCGGCATAAGTCTTCCCGATCGCATCGCGTGAGCCCGATTCCACGAACATCCCGTTCAGGACGTTGAGGTACTCGTACCCCACCGTGCCGCTGATCGGCCAATCCTCGGGCAAGTGCTCGCCCCGGCTAAGGATCTTCTCGACGAGGACCGGGAAGATATGCTTCAACGGGGATTGCGGATCGTCGGCGACTTCCTGACGGAAGCTCTTGCGCAATTTGCGCGAGGTGGCGAGCCACTCGAGCGGGTCGTGGCCGTCGGCGTCGAAACGCTTGCGGCAGCCGATCAGGAAGATGGCCTCCTGGAGCGACCGGAAGTAGCCCGCGGGGTCGGCAAGGCCGTCGGGGTGGTCGATCCGCAGCCCCCTCACATTCCCCTGGGCCACCCACTTGAGGATCAGCTCGTGCGTGATCTCGAACACGTGCGGATTCTCCATCCGCAGGCCGGCGAGGTCGTTGATGTCGAAGAACCGGCGATAGTTGATCTCCTGCGACGCCACTTTCCAGAATGCCAGCCGATAGACCTGGAGTTCCAGGAATTCGTGGAGGCGGTCGAAGCTCGCGGGGTCGCCGGGCGTCCCGCGGAAGCTGTTCACGGCGTTGTCGATCACCTCGCAAATCACGGTCGAATCCGCGCACAGCCGTTCCAGGCGATTGCGGATCACGTGACGCTCGCGCATCCGCCGGTCGATGTCCTCGATCTTGCCCGAGCTCCTCGGCGGGAGCGACTCGGCCGAGTTCGCCACGCTCATGTATTCCTGGATCAGAGGGTCGTCCGACTCCAGCCGCGAGACCAGGTCGGAAACGCCCTGACCGAGCACCAGCGCGTAGGATTCGGGCGAGACCGGAAGTTTGGTGTCGTGGTGCTTGATGAAGAACTTGCCGCCTTCGCGGATCAGCTCCAGCCGATTGTCTTCCAGCACGACCCCATATTGATCTTCCAGGATCGGCAGCAAGACGCGCCCGCGCAGCTCGGCCTTGATCGGGTGCCAGTCGATGTCGAAGAAGTCGGCATAGGGCGAATGCGGCCCCATCTCCAGGACATCCAGCCAGAACCGGTTCGGACCCGTGACGCCCATGTGATTCGGCACCACGTCGAGCACCCGGCCCATCCCGCGCGATTGGAGGGCATCGACCAGGCACGCGTGGGCGTCCTCACCACCGACCTCGGGATTGATCCGGCCGTGGTCATGCACGTCGTACCCATGGACCGAGCCGGGCCTCGCGTCCAGGTAGGGCGAGGTATAGAGGTCGGTGATGCCCAGGTCGTGCAGATAGGGGATGATCTCGCATGCCTCGCCCAGGCGGAAGCCCTTGTGCAACTGGACGCGATAAGTCGAGATGGGGAGGCGGGCCGAAGATTGGGCGAGGGCCGCCCGCTCCGCTTCGAACAGGGAATCGGCGAGCGTTGGTTCCTGCGACGACATGGAGGATCGACCTGCATTGGGGTGAGCCGGCTCAACCTGGAGGCGCGACATTCAGCCAGCAAATCAAGAGCCACGACGCCAAGAAATTCCCCTTCGTCCGTCGCAATGGCCCGCTCGTCCCCGGCCGTTTCCCGCCTTGCGATTTCCGGAAAGCTGCCAACGACGCCGAGGCGTTCCCGCGATACAATTTCGCGATCGATGGTCGGGCCCTCATTGTTGAGGTACGGATGGCTAGCGGCGAGACTGAAGAGCTGGACCGGCGGAGATGGGGATTCGTCGGCGCCGGCAAGATGGCGCTCGCCCTCCTGCAAGGCATGGTCCGCGCGGGGGTTGCGTCGCCCGATCGCATCTCGGCCCACGACCCTTCCCCCGGCTCGACGAAAACACTCGCGGCACTCGGGGTCGAATCCCTCGCCTCCAATCTCGATTTGGCACACCGAAGTCAGGTCCTGGTCCTGGCCGTGAAGCCGCAAATCATGCCGCAGGTCCTGGGTGAGCTGGAAACGGTGATCACGGCCGATCATCTGGTGATCTCGGTGGCGGCCGGCGTCCCCCTGGCAACCCTCTCGGCCGGCCTGGGGCCGAATCCTCGCCTGATCCGCGTGATGCCCAACACGCCGGCCCTGGTGGGTGAAGGTGCGTCCGCGTTCTGCCTCGGCCCCAGGGCCTCGCCCGAGGACGAGACGCTCGTGCGAAATTGCCTTTCCTCCGTCGGGCGAGTCTTGCGAGTCCCCGAGACGCTCATGGACGCCGTCACGGGACTTTCGGGGAGCGGGCCGGCGTTCGTCTACGTGATGATCGAGGCCCTGGCCGACGGCGGGGTCCGGGCCGGATTGCCGCGCGATGCCGCCTTGCTCCTGGCCGCGCAAACCGTCCTGGGCGCCGCCAAGATGGTCCTGGAAACGGGCCAGCATCCGGGCGCCCTGAAGGACGAGGTGGCCAGCCCCGGCGGGACGACCATCGCGGGCCTGCATGCCCTGGAACGTGGCGGGATTCGCGCCACCCTGATCGATGCCGTGGAAGCGGCGTGGAAGCGCTCGGCCGAACTCGCCGACATCTCGTCGCGAACCTCCTGGACCTGAGAGGATTCCGTGTCTACCGATCGCCCCGTCCTCGTCTTCGACTTCGGCGCCGCAGTACGTCCAGCTCATCGCGAGGAAAGTCCGCGAGCGGCACGCGTTCGCGCTCATCGTCCGGCACGACCTGCCGATCGAGCGGATTCGCGAGCTGAATCCGATTGGCATCATCCTCTCGGGAGGGCCGGCGAGCGTCTACGAGCCCGCCGCGCCGAAGCCCGACCCGGCGATCCTCGACCTCGGGGTGCCGGTCCTGGGAATCTGCTACGGGATGCAGCTGGCTTGCGAAGCTCCTGGGCGGCAAGGTCCAGCCCGCCCCGGCGAGGGAATTCGGCCGGGCCGAATGCCACGTGATCGACCCCGATTCCGACCTCATTGCACGGCGTCCCGAGCGAAACCCTCGTCTGGATGAGCCACGGCGACCAGGTCCATGCCGCGGGGGACGACTTCATCGCCGCTGGCCGAGACGGCGACCTGCCCGATGGCGGCCGTCAGGCACCGCGACCGCCCGATTTTCGGCCTCCAGTTCCATCCCGAGGTCGCCCACACGCCGTAGGGCGCGACGATCCTCGGCAACTTCCTCGACCCGATCTGCAAGAGCCCCGGGTCGTGGACGATGGGGCAGTTCCTCGACCGCTCGGTCGCCGAGATCCGCCGACAAGTGGGCGACACGACCGGGTGATCTGCGGCCTCTCGGGCGGCGTCGATTCGGCCGTCGCGGCCGCGCTGCTGGCCAGGGCGATCGGCCGCCGGGTGGCCTGCATCTTCGTCGACAACGGCCTGCTCCGCGAAGGCGAGCGCGACCTCGGTCGCCGAAGCGTTCGGCGACGCATTCCGACGCCGAGCTTCGCGTGGTCGACGCCTCGCGACGCTTCCTCGGCACGCCTCGAAGGCATCAGCGACCCGCAGGAAAAGCGGGTGCGGATCGGCCACACGTTCATCGACGTGTTCCGCGACGAGGCGAAGTCGATCCCGCACGCCCGCTTCCTCGCCCAGGGCACGCTCTATCCCGACGTGATCGAGAGCGGCGGCGCGGCCGACGGCCCGGCCGCCACGATCAAGCACCACCACAACGTCGGCGGGCTGCCCGCCGAGCTCGGGCTTCGAGCTGATCGAGCCGCTCCGCGACCTGTTCAAGGACGAGGTCCGCCGGCTCGGGCTCGAGCTGGGCCTGCCCGAGGACTGGTCTGGCGCCACCCGTTCCCCGGCCCCGGCCTGGCGGTGCGCTGCCTGGGCGAGGTGACCGGCGAGAGGCTCGACGTCCTCCGCCAGGCCGACGCGATCTTCCTCGAAGAGCTCCGGACCGCCGGGCTGGAACGGCAGATCGGCCAGGCCTTCGCCGTGCTCCTGCCGGTCCAGTCCGTCGGCGTGATGGGGGACGGCCGGACCTACGAGAACGTCGTCGCCCTCCGGGCCGTCGAGACCGACGACTTCATGACGGCCGACTGGTCGCGCCTCCCGCACGAAGTCCTCGCCCGAGCCTCGACGCGGATCATCAACACGCGTGCAAGGGGGTCAATCGCGTGGTCTACGACATCACGAGCAAGCCGCCGGGGACGATCGAGTGGGAGTGACTCGCATCCGCGCGATCGCCGAGTCGATGTGATCGACGCTTCATGCGGATATGCCGCAAGACTCTCGTCCGAGACAGGGGGACGAACCGATGGCAACCGAATCATCGCGTCGCGCATCGCTGGGAATCGTGCTCCTCATCCGGCGCCGCGTCGGCCCGCGCCGAGACGAAGACGATCGCCCGTTGCGGCGAGGGGTTCCTCGAAGAAATCGACGGCTACAAGGTCCTCCACGTCAAGGGCGACGCCCTATGAGATGGGGTTCCAGCAGGGGGCCCTGCTCAAGGACGATATCCGCGAGCTGGTCCGCTTCCTCTTCGACGTGAAGGCGAAGGAACTGAAGATCGACGTCGGCCGGGCTGAAGCTGCCAGCCCGAAGCGGCGTGATCATGGCGGCATCGCCGAGGGGCAGAAGAAGTTCGTCCCGGCGCGGTTCTTCGAGGAGTTGCAGGGCGTCGCCGACGGCGCGGGCATTGACGCTCGAGGACATCATCGTCGCCAACTTCATCCCCGAGATGTTCCACTGCTCGGGCTTCGCCCTCTCCGGCTCGGCCACGAAGGACGGCACGCTCTATCACGGCCGAATCCTCGATTACGGCTGCGACTGGCGGCTCCAGGACCACGCCGTGCTGACGATCGCCGAGCCCGAAGGCAAGATCCCGTTCGTGAACGTGACCTATGCCGGCTTCATCGGCAGCGTCACCGGGATGAACGCCGAGCGGGTCTCGATCGGCGAGATGGGCGGCCGCGGGCTGGGCCACTGGGCGGGCGTGCCGATGGCGTTCCTCGTGAGGATGGCCCTCGAAGAGGCGGACGACGCTCGACGAGGCCATCGCCGTCTTCCGCGACCATCCGCGCACCTGCGAATATTACTACGTGATCGCCGACGGCAAGACGGGCAAGGGCGTCGGCATGGAGGCGTCGTGGGACCGCGTTCAACGTGATCGGGATGGGCGAGACCCATCCGAGGCTGCCGCATGCCGTGAAGGACGGCGTCGCTGCTCTCGGCCGGCGACCGCTACGAGGAGCTCGCTCGCCGGGTCAAGGCCGGGCACGGCACGTTCGACGCCGAATCGGCCCGGGCACCTGATGGACCGGCCGGTGGCGATGAAGTCGAACCTGCACAGCGTCCTGTTCGAGCCGAAGTCGACCCGGCTCTGGGTCGCCAACGCCTCGAAGGATGGCCAGCCGGCCGTCACGCAGCCTTACCACGCGTTTCGGTTCACGGAAATCCTCGCGCACAAGGCCAATTCGCAGGCGCCCGAGATTCCGATGCCCACGCCCCGTTGAACCGCAAGGCGGTGGCGTGTAACTGCGGACTCCCGGGGTCGGTCGGGCTGGGCCGGCCATCAGGTCGCGGGGATCTCACGGCAAACGTGTCTCCCGCGCATGGACGCCACCTTTGCGGCCCCCGGCCGCTCTTGCGCGGGGCGCGAACCCGCCGTCGCCGGGGGACGGTGTGGTCTGGGGGTCGTACTTTGGGTGGAATTCCGCATGATTTTGGTCGCGGGGCGTCGCGATGATAAGTGTGTGTTCTAACCTCACAACCACACCATCGTTGCCGCGGTTCGGGTTTATTCCTTATTCCAGGGATGGCGGCAAAATCGCCGGATGCCGGGCCGCGATCGTGTGCCCAGCGAGGGGGCGGATCCGGGCCGAGAGATGGTCGATTCATTCGGTTTCGCCTGGATTTTCATGGTTTACAACCCGTTGTCGGCGAAGGATTTGTGTCAATGATATGACGATTTTAATCTTGTCGATGAGCGAATACGCTACAGAGTGCGACACTCGCGAGATGCCGGGGATTCGTGGGCGAACTCGGGCTTTTCGGGTGTCTTGTCCAGGGGCGCAGTCGGGGTGAGACGCTTTCTCGCCCGTTTTTGACCTGTTTTCGGGCCGAAGTGTTGCGCAAATCCCTCAAGTCGTGACCGGGCCGGGAGATGCGGCTTGTTGGAAACCTGGACGAAATCTGGACGTCCGGGCCGTCGGCGCGGGGGTTTTCGGCCCCTTTGTTGCGCCCATGTGGCGCCTTCAAGTCCTTATCGGGTAAAGGGATGATGCCTCATGGTTCCCTCCATGGCGCGGGGGAGGAACGCCGTGACCGGATTGGCCCGGGGGCCGTGCCTTCGCCTGGCGGGCTTCGACCCCGGGCCGCCGCAGTCCGAGAATCCCGGTCATGGTCAGGCCGCCCGGTCGTGGCGATCGGGCTTGCTCAATGGCGCGATTTCGCGTAAACTGAAGCCTCGCAATTATTGCCGCGACAAGATGTTGCGCAGTCGACCCTCGGTCCCTTCTTGGGGTGATCTCCATGCTCATCAAGGATCAAACCCAGTCGGTACGCACCATCGAGACCCCCGACGATCTCGCCGAAACCCGCCTGGAAGCGATCGGCTACCTCTACCACGGGGCGCTCGCCGGCCCCGACGCCAAGAAGGCGGCCAAGGCCGGCACGAACTTGCTCCATTTCTCCCGCTGTGCCAAGCTGGAGAAGGTCGGAGACGGTGAGTCCAAGGTCTGGTTCCGCACGATCGGCGCCGCCAAGCAGTATCTCGACACCCACGCGGGCGCCGGCAAGTGGAAGTGGTGCAAGGTCTGCGAGCGCGAGATCACGCAGAAGATCCTGAACGAGCAATAAGCCGGCGGATTACCGCGGCCGATCCGCTCGCCTCTGCTCGCGAAGCTCCCGACGACGTTCCCTCCGCTCCTCGGCCGAAGGCCGGGGGACGGCAGGTTGCTCGCGCGGCTGCATGAGCCGGAACAGCAGGCCCGCCGCGCCCTTGGTCAGCAGGTCCTTCCCGGCGCCGGCCATCGCATCGGCCAGGGCGTCCTTGTCGATCTTCGGCGCGAGAGCGTCCCGCCGATCGGCAGCGTCAACCGCGTGCCCCCGATCACGTCGCCCACCAGCGGCCGATTGGGGAACATGGCAGGAGTGAGCGGAAGCGTCGCGCGCAGGTCCAGGCTGCGATCAAATCCCACGGTCCCTTCCAGCTCGATCCTGGTGAGGTCTCCCAGGGGGATGGCAAGCCCTCGCTGGCGGATCTTCCCATCGGCAATCGAGAGGATGACGGGCTGGTCGAGCTTGAGCGTGGGATCGCCGCGCCCGAGCAGTCCCAGCAGGTCGGAGGCGAGCGGACCCGGGCCGAATTCCAGGTTGCGGAACACGACCTGGCCCTCGACCACGGCCTTGCTCGCCACATCGGGATTCAAGGGGAATTCGGCGCGATCGATCGTCGCCGAGACGAAACCGCGTGCCCTGGTGGCACCTTCCAGGATCGGCGCCACGAAGGAAAGCACGCGACGGGACAGGACCTCGTTGACTTCGGCGTCCCTTAGCGAAGAACCCGAGCCAAGCCGCAGGGTTCGGCCGCCGGCCACGTCCACCAATTCGGGGGTCAAATTCAACGTGCCGCCGTTGAGCGTGGTCGAAATCGGCTCGATGGCGACGGTCCCAGGTTCGCCCTGCGCCGCAATCGTGAGCGGGCCGACCGAAAGCCCCGGGCCTTGCGCCGACGCCACGTCCAGCCGGAGGTTCCAGGACGCATCGGCGGGGGATCGCAGCAAATCGCCGCGAGCGGACGCCTGGATTCGCGTTGCGCCGAGGGAAATCGCTTCGTCCATCAGGCCGAACGTCAAGGCATGGAAATCGACCGCGATCTTGGCTTCTTCCGATCGCAGGGCGGCCGAAAACCGCCCCAAGCCGGTCGGTTCGAGGCCGCGAAAATCAATCATGTCGCCGAATTCGCGATGAAATGCGGCGAGGTCGAGGGTGCCGACGATCGCCGTCTCCTGCGCGATCGATTCGCGAGTCTGGGCGGTCAGGAACGAGCTTTCCAGAGAGAGGGAAGCGAGCTTGAGACTACCCCTTTCGTCGGAAATTTGGGCGCGGAGGTTGGCGGGTCGCTTGATTGAAAGCGGACGGCTCCCGGCACGGCCGGCGAGTCCCGAGAGTTTGAGATCGACGGTCCAGCCCGGCCGATGATCGACCTGAGTCGCCGCCAGGGCAATCTCGGCGATCCCGCGATCGAGATGGAAATCCTCGCGAAGCTTCAACGCATGGGGGAACTCCCGCGAAAAGGCCCCAAGGTCCAACTTCCCGACGACGCGAATCGGATCGCCGCTTGCACGCAGGGAGCCGAACGAGGTCTTCGAATCCAGCGCGTTCTCCACGAGGAATTCTTTGATTTTCCACCCCGCCTCCGACTGCGACACGTCCCACGTTGCGGTCGTGGGGCCGACCCCAATGCGGTCACCATTCAAGATCGGACCGGAGACGGTCGGATTAGCCAGGGAAATGTTGCCGGTGGTCGCCAGGAACCCATGCTCCAGCTCGCCGCGGGTGCTGCCCGAGAATGCGGTCCGTATCGCGAACTGATCCGAGCCGATTGCGAGCGGCCAATTCAATGCCTGCACCTGAAATTCCAGGTCTTTTCTGGCGCCCTTGGACGTGTCCCAGCGATCGTAGGAGCCGTTCAGGCGGAGCGATTCCAGCTCGCTGTTGGCGAGGCTTATCGTCCACATGGCGGGCTCGGGAGAGGGCGGCCGGTGGACGTGCAGGGTGAAATCCCTGGCCTGGACCGGCTCGACTAGCCCCTTGCCCCGCAGGCGGAAGGTCCCGCGAGCGATCTCGATGGTCAAATCGGTCGCTTCCGGCCCGTCGAGGACCGGCCGCAAGGTCTCGGCCAGGTCGATCTTTCCGTCGGGAAGGCGCTCGATGTCGAGCCTGGCATCTTCCAGCCGCAAGGTCCCGTAGCGGGGGCGGTCGAAGAGCACGAGGAAGAGGTTGCGGTCCCACACCGCCCGCGAAGTTTGCAGGATGCGATGGCCCCGGGCGTTGCGCAGCCCGAACCCTTCGATCACGGTTGGTCCAAACCAGGAAAAGCGGAAGCGCGATGCGTCGAGGCCCCCGGGGGCGAGCGCGCGATTCGCCCTTGTCAGCAACCAGTTGCGGATGGGGCGGGTTCCCGCGATCCAGGGGAAGGCGGCGATCGAAGCGACGAGGACGCCCAGCAGGGCGGCGGCGACTTTCCACCTCCGCCTTCTTCGCGCCATCGGTTTGGCGGAATTTTCCATGAGACTTCGGCTCCATCCTGGAAATCTGCCCGCGGGCCCTGTAGGGCCCTTCGAACGTCATCGGTCGGCTTCGCGAGTGCCAGCGGATTCTGGCGGGACGGGTCATTTCTACGTAGGGCCGGTTGCTACCGGCCGTCTTCATGCGAATCGAACACGGCCGGTAGTAACCGGCCCTCTCACGAAATGCCAGAATCCGCTCGCGTTACCTGTCCGGTCCCTTCCAACCGATGCATTTCGCGGGCCGCGGGAGGATTAAACCTCGTCATCCTCGCGCAGCTTGGCCAGGACGGCCATGTCTTCCAGGGTGGAGGTGTCGCCCGAGCTTTCGCGACCGGCGGCGATGTCGCGGAGCAGTCGCCGCATGATCTTGCCGATCGGGTCTTGGGCAGGGCGTCGGTGAACCGGATCTCGTCGGGCCGGGCCAGTGCGCCGATCTCCTTCACGACGTGGACGGACAGCTCTTTCCGGGTCGCGTCGTCGGCGGGGATCTGCCCGAATGCAGCGTGACGAAGGCAAAAATCGCCTGGCCCTTGATGTCGTCATGCTTGCCGACGACGGCCGCCTCGGCGACCTTGGCGTGGCTGACCAGGGCGCTCTCGACTTCCATCGTGGATAGCCTGTGGCCGGAAACGTTCAATACGTCGTCCACGCGGCCCATCACCCAGTAATTGCCCTCGGCGTCGCGTCGGGCGCCGTCGCCCGTGAAATAGGCACCGGGGATCTCGCTCCAGTAGGTCTGCTTGTAGCGCTCGTCGTCGCCGTAGAGGGTGCGGAGCATCGACGGCCAGGGTTGCTTGATGATCAGAAATCCGCCATGCCCGGCCGGGACCGGGTTTCCGTGCTTGTCGACGACCTCGGTCACGACTCCCGGTAGCGGACGCGTGGCCGAGCCCGGGCGGGTGGGCGTGGCTCCCGGCAGAGGGGCGATCATGATGGCGCCGGTCTCGGTCTGCCACCAGGTGTCGACGATCGGGCAGCGGCCGCCGCCGATCACCGATTGATACCACATCCAGGCTTCGGGATTGATCGGCTCGCCCACGCTGCCCAGCAGTCGCAGGCTGCTCAAATCATGCTTCTTCGGGAAGTGGTCGCCCCACTTCATGAAGGCGCGGATCGCCGTCGGCGCCGTGTAGAGGATGCGTGACCTTGTGGTCCTCGATGATCTTCCAGAATCGCCCCTCGTCGGGCCAGTTGGGGGCACCCTCGTACATGACGACCGTGGCCCCGTTGGACAGCGGGCCATAGACCAGGTAGGAGTGCCCCGTGACCCACCCGATGTCGGCCGTGCAGAAGTAGACGTCGTCTTCCTTGAGGTCGAAGACCCATTTCGTCGTCAACGTGGTGCCGACAAGATATCCGCCCGTGGTGTGCAGGATGCCCTTGGGCTTGCCGGTCGAGCCTGACGTGTAAAGGATGTAGAGCGGATGCTCGCTGTCGAGCGGCTCGGGCGGGCAATCCTCGCCGGCCGTCTCCATCAGGTCGTGCCACCAGAGGTCGCGGCCATCCTTCATCGGCGATTTCGTGGCCCGTTCGCTTCAGGACGACGACGTTCTCGATGCAGGGGCAAAGGTTGGCGGCGCCGTCGGCGTTCTCCTTCAAGGGGACGATCTTGCCGCGACGATAGCCGCCGTCGGCCGTTACCAGGACCTTGGCGCCGCAGTCCTGAATCCTCCCGGCAAGCGCCTCGGAGCTGAATCCGCCGAAAACGACCGTGTGCGGGGCGCCGATGCGGGCGCACGCAAGCACGGCGATGGCGAGCTCGGGGACCATCGGCATGTACAGGGCGACGACGTCGCCTTTCTGCACTCCCAGCCCTTTCAGGACGTTGGCGAACTTGCAGACCTCGACGCGAAGCTGCTCGTAGGTCAAGGTGCGGCGGTCGCCCGGCTCGCCTTCGAAGAGGATGGCGGGCTTGTCCTTGCGAGGCCCTTCGCAATGGCGATCGACGCAATTGGCCGACGCGTTCAGCTTGCGCCAACGAACCATTTCGCGAACGGCGGGTTGGACCAGTCGAGCACCTTGGTCCAGGGGCTCATCCACGACACGTTCCCGGCCATCTCGGCCCAGAAGCCCTCGGGGTCGTCCTTGGCGCGTTGCCAGAGGGCCTGGTACTGCTCCAGGCTGGCGACGTGGGCGGACTTCGCGAAGTCGGCGGGCGGCGGGAACACGCGGTTCTCGACGAGGACGCTGGTGATCGATCCGCCGCCGGGTTCGGCCGTCATGTCCTGGGCTCCGAGATGTCGAAATGCGGGGCGGGAGGGCCTCGAGCTGAATCGTCCCGCACATTCACACGATACTTGTCGTGTTAGGTGGAACGTGGATCTTACGGGCGTCACCGTGCGCGAGTCAACGGCGACGAGCATCATTCGGCCGTACATCGGGAGGCCTCCCTTGGAATTCAATCGATTCGACGTCTCGACGAAGGAGTTGGTGTGGGACGATCCGGTCGCATGGCTGGAACGGCTTGGGATCGCGCCGCTCGGGCGGGTCGAGGTGATTGATTCGGATATTACCGCTCTGACGGCGTCGGCGGATAAGGTGATTCGCGTCGGCGAGCCGGGTCCCTTCCTCGTGAACATCGAGTTCCAGTCCAGCCACGAGACCCAGTTGGCTCGCACGCTTTGGTCGCGTTAGGTCGCCCTGGATTATCGCCACGATCTGCCGGTGCTAACGGTCCTCGTGCTTCTCCGGAAGGAGGCGAACTCGCCGAACCTCGCGGGAATTTACGAGCGATTCCTACCGGACGGGCGTCCCACGAATCGTTATAATTACGACGTGATCAGGCTGTGGAAGGAGCCCGCGGAGTCGTTCCTGGATGCGGGCGTGGAATTGGTCCCGCTTGCCCCGTTGTGCGACGTTGCCGGACTGCCATTGCCGGACCTGATCCGCATGATGGCCGATCGGATCAATCCCCTGTCCTCGGGCCACGCCGCCAAGCTCTGGACCGCCAGCTATCTCCTCATGGGACTTCGTTACCCCGACGAACTCATCGCGAATCTCCTGGAAGGAGTGCAGGCCGTGAAAGACTCGACCACTTATCAGAAGATCTTGCGAGACGGAAGGGCCGAGGGCCTCGTCGAAGGGCGCATGGAGGGGCTCGCCGAGGGGCGCACCGCCGAAGCACGGCGGATGCTCCTCTTTCAGGGCACGATACGGTTCGGGGCGCCCGACGACGCCGCCCGCGCGGCGCTCGAGGACATCTCCGACATCGACCGCCTGGAGGAACTCGGCAAGTGCGTCCTGGATGCCGACGTGCGCGACTGGAACTCCTGGCTGGGTTCGGCTTGACGGCGCGAGGAATCGGCGAATCCCAATTCTCCGACACGCCTTCCGGCAGGTCGATGTCCGCAAGGCCCGCCATTGGCCCAAATGTTGCAGATATCCATGAAGCCTTGACCGTCCGGCTGGTGCCGGGCCCGCCCACGGATCGCAACAAGGATAGAGGCAAACCGACCATGAAACGCACCACGACCCTCGCCACGATCGCCGTCCTGCTTTCGGGCGCCTCCGCCGTGCGCGCCGAGACGAATGCCCCGACTGCCCCCGTCAACGACACGCTCTTCGCCGCCGCGGCCGGCGCGGGCGGGATGACCGAAGTCACCCTGGCCGAGCTAGGCGTCCAGAAGGCCACCGACCCCGCATTGAAGAAGTTCAGCCAGCACATGCTCGACGAGCACACGAAGATGAATGGCGAACTGAAGGCCCTTGCCGCGCGGAAGGGCGTCCCCCTGCCGACCGCGCTGGATGCCCGCGCCCGCTTCTGCGGCGAGAGCCTCAACGGCCTCTCGGGGGAGGAATTTGACAAGTGCTACGCCAAGGCCCAGCTCGTCCTGCACATGGACTCGCTGGCCATGTTCGAGGCCGAGGCCAAGCGCGGGCTGGACGCCGACATGAAGGCCCTGGCCGCCAAGGGCACGCCGCACATCAAGGAACACCTCAAGGAAATCATGCCCATCGCCATGAAGTACATCACGGAAGAGAAGGCCGAAAAGGTCGGGCAAGCCATCGAGAAGGCGACGGGGAAATAAGCTTCTCGGCACTGAGAGCGGAACATCGCGGGCCGTCGGTCGATCCATTTCGACCGGCGGCCCTTCCTGTTCAAGATGCCGGGCTTCCCCAGCGGTCCTCGAACACCAGCGGCTTCAGGTCCATGCGATCCAGCCAGCCAAGGCGTTGCAATTCCGGTTCGCATCCGAATTCGGGAACCCGTCCCACGCACAGGTAGGCGACCGGCACGACGGCTTCGGGCAGTCCCAGGATCGATCGCAAGTCGTCGGGATCGATGATGCTCACCCAGCCGACCCCCACGCCTTCGGCCCTCGCCGCCAGCCAGAGGTTCTCGACCGCGCAAACCGTGCTGTACAGGTCCATCTCGGGCTGGATCGTGCGACCGAGGACGACCGGGCCGTTTCGCGAGCGATCGCAAGTGATGCAAAGGTTGAGCGGAGATTCGAGGATCCCTTCCAGCTTCAAAGAGCGATAGAGATCCTCCCGATTGCCCGAAAATCGCGACGCGGCCGAGGCATTCGCGGCCTCGAAGGCGGCCTTGACTCTTGAGCGAACCTCGTGCGATCGGATCAGGAGGAAGTTCCAGGGTTGCATGAATCCGACCGAAGCGCGCGTGGTGCGCCGCCGCCAGGAGCCGCCAGATCAGGTCTTCGGGCAGGGGATCGGGGAGGAACTTGCGGCAGTCGCGGCGCTCGATGATCGCGCGGTAGACGGCGGCTTGCTCGGCCGGGGAGAAGGCGTGATCGCTCATGCGAGGATGGTAATCGGGAGGGCCACCCGGCGGGAACCCCCGAGATTCACGTCCGGATCATGTCCCACCGCGAGGCCGCCCACGAGCCGAAGGCGATGATCGGCACCCAGGCGGCAAGGACGGGCGAGAGGACCTGGTTGTTCCCGAGGTATCCGAGCAGGAAATTCGCGCCATAGAACAGCCCGGACGTGCCCAGCGAGAGCCCGAGGTTGATGAACATGTTCCGGCCCTCGCCGCCGAGGACCAGAGGCAGGCTCAGGAACAGGAGCACGAGCGACGTGATCGGGCGGACCAGGCGGCCGTGGAGGAACACGCCGACCTGGACGGCCTCGGAGGGGCTGGAGGGGTCGCCCAGGGCGCGGACGAGGTCGGGCGTGGTGGCAAACTGATACCAGTCGGCGTTCCGCGTGATGTTCGTGAACGTGACGCTGGAGCGGAGGAAATAGACGTCGCCGGGGGGCGGGGCCGCGTCCCGCTTCAACGCGGGGAATCGAGCGATCTTGTCGGCGGGGACGGCGATCAGGAGCTGGCCATCGGGCACGGCCGTGGCGGGCGAGAGCCTGGCCCCGTACAGGAGCCATCCGCCGTTGTAGGGGGACCGCAGGTCGGTCTCCGGGATGTAGCGGGCGACCTTGGCCTCGAGCGACCAGAGCGCCCCGAACCGGGACACCGGCAGGAGGGCATGGAACGGCTCGACGGTCTTTTCCGCGCGGTTCCCGTTTTCGCCGTTGATCTGGATGTCGTTCAGGTCGTAGCGGTTGCCGGCGCGGACGGGCCTCTCGCCGTCGTCGTCATGCGTCATTTGCAACTCATCGGCAATCCGCGGGATCAGGAACTCCTGATTCGCCATGGCCACCACGCTGACCAGGAACGACGAGACCAGCACGGGGAAGACGGCCCGTCGCGTGCTCACGCCGGCCGCGAGCATGGCGAGCAGTTCGTTGTTCTTCGTCATCCAGGTCACGGTGAAGATGGCCGCCATCATCGTGATCACGCCGCACAGCCGGTCGTAGAAGAAGCTGATGCGGATCAGGTAGAACCGGCCCATGTGCTGGAAGAGCTCGAGCGTGTTGTCGCAGACCTTGAGGAACTCGTCGAGGTTCGTGAACGCGTCGATCACGATGTACAGGCCGACCAGCGAGACGAAGCAAATCACGTAGGCCTTGAAGAAGGCCCAGTAGCGCTCGCGATCCAGGATTCGCATGATCGGATTCGTCCTCGTTTGGTCTCGCCGGTTAATGCCGCCGGACTTTTCGCCACACCAGGACCGCGAAGAAGCCGAGCAGGAAGTTCCCCGCGAAGATGATCGACTTCGGGAAGACGTCTTCCTTACCCAGATTCACGCCCAGGAGCGTCACGGGGTAATAAATCGCGATGATCGGCAGGAAGCACACCATGAACGAGCTGAGGAAGTCTCGGCGGGCGAAGAGGATGCCGACCGGCGCGCCCAGGCACACGAAGAAGAAGCTCCCGGCCGCGAGCGACAGCCGCAGGTACTTCTCGGCCTCAAGCTCCTCGTACCTCCGCTTCCACTTCCGGAAGTCCTTGAAGGCATTGCCCAGGTCGGGCCAGTTCACGCGGGCAATCCGCCCCGAGCCGATCCACATGGCCGCCGCCATGGCCTGGAGCTTCTGCTCCTGCTCGATCTTCACGATCAGCTCCAACTGCTCGCCGTCCATCTCGGGCGACGTCATGCACTGGATGCGCTTGTCCAGCTTCATGGGGCCGTCGTTGGGCAGGGGGAATTCGAGGATGCGGCGGCCGTTGATCCAGAACAGGAACGGGTGGTCTTCCGAGGTCCCCGTGGTCTCGGAATCCTCCAGCTCCACGCGGACCACGCCCTCGCCGGGAGGAAGTGAATCCACGCCTTCTTCGCGAACACCTCGGTGTCGAAGGCGTTGGGGTTTTCCTTCACCCGGTGCTTGAACGTGGCGTCGATCAGCGTCCGTTCCTGCACGTCCTTCACGCCGACGAAGAAGGGCCACTTGGAGATGTTGAACTGCCCTTCCTTCTTCAGCAGCTTGTAGAAAAGGTCCTCGAAGTCTTCCATGACCATGGCGTTGAACGTGGCCGTGGAGCGGGGGATCAGGCCCGAGCTGAGGATGAACAGCACCGCCGAGAGCGCGAGGCTCAGGATCATGGTCGGGATCAGGACGAACCAGGCGCTCAGGCCGGCGGTCTTGATCGCCACCACCTCGTTGTCGCCGGCCATCCGCCCGTACACGACCGAGACCGAGAACAGCAACGCCACGGGGACCGTGTACGGGAGGCTGCTGGGGACCACGAACGGGACCACCCGCAGGATCTGGCCCGGCGTGAGCCCCTGGCGGGCCGCCTCGGCCATGACCATGAACAGGACGAAGATGGACGTGATCGTCACGAGCGCGAGCAGGAAGCTGCGCAAGACCTGGTCGATCACATAACGCCGCAAGATCCCGAACAAGGTTCCCCCCCGGCATCCATGCCAGGTTTGAGCCGGTCGACTAGGCGGAGTGCTGAAGGCTGAGCTCGGCAAGCTCGGCCCGCAAGGCCGAACCCATGCGGCGAATCCCCTCGCGGAGCGCCGGCGCGGCGGCGACCCCGTAGCTGAGCCTTATGCACGAGCAGGGCGAGCCCGGTTCGTCCGTAAATGCATACGAGCCAGGCACATAGAGCACGCCTTCCTCCAGGCATTTCTGGAAGAATCGCCCGTCGCGTCCGGTGTCGATCGCCTCGGGAAGCGTGAGCCACACGTAAAGCCCGCCTTGCGGATGGGTCCACGAAATCTCCGGCCCGAAGGAACCCATCTCTTCCTCCAGGGCAGCGAGCACCACGTCACGCTTGGAGCGATAAAGGGGCCTGAGCAGTTCAATCTGGCGTTCGTAATGACCGCCCTCGATCACACGCTCAAGGAGTTGCTGCACGAAGTGATTCGAGCCGAAGTCGTGATTTCCCTTGAGGTTCAAAATCGGCTTAACGAGCGATTCGGGCAACACGCCCCAGCCGGTCTTCAGGCCGGGGCTGAAGGTCTTGCTGAACGTCCGTGCGAGGATCACCGTCTCGCCCGAGCGGTCATGGCTCCACACGCTGCCCGGCTCCTCGCCTTCGAACGTGAGGCCGCGATAGGCCGCGTCTTCCAGGATGAAGATCCGCGAATGCTTGGACCAGCGTTCGGCAATCCGCACCAGCTCGCCCCGGCGATCGGCCGCGAGGCTCAACCCGGTCGGGTTGCTGTGCTCGCTCACCGTGTAAATGAGGCGGACGCGATCTAGCTTGCCCCGATTCTCCAGCTCGCCCAGAGTCTCTTCGAGGGCATCCAGGCGAAGTCCGTCGTCATCGGTGGGAATCCCCATGACCACGGCGCCTCGCGACTTCAAGAGCCCGAGGAAGACGAAGTACGTGGGGGCCTCGACCAGGACGATGTCGCCGGGATCGATGAGGGCTTCCGCGACCAGGTAGAGCAACTGCTGGGAACCCGACGTGACGACCGTCCGTTCCAGGAAATGCTCGTAAGATCCCGCCGCAACCCCTTCATTCTTCTCAAGATGCGCGAGCAGGAGCTCCCGGAATCGGCGATCGCCCCGCGTAGTCCCATATTGCAAGGACCGGCGCCCGTCGACCGGATCCGCGAGCATCGCACCGGCGCATTCGGCCACGGCTTCCGCCGGGAGCGACGAATGGTCGACGAACCCGGCGGCGAGCGAGATCAGGTCGGGCGCAGCCAGGGCGCGGGCCATCAGATCGCTGATCGGCGAGTCATCGGTGCGGCGGATCGCGGAGCTGAGCGGGGTCGGGGGAAACATGACGGGTCGCCGTGGGCCGGGGTTTCGGATGGTTGTGGAACTCTATCGATCGGAGACGGCTTGTCAAGGTCGCATGACGGGTCGCCCCGCTTCCCACTATCGCCGAGAGACGCCCGGACTCGCCACCGGGTTCGGGTGTGCCAGTCGTTTCCGGGCAAGCAAATCATAAGGATTCGGCGTCCCCCGGGCACATTCCAGGAGCAACTGCGCCGCGGGATCGCGCGAATATCGCTCGGGCGAGCGCGGTCCCAGCACTCGATTATAGAGCAGGGTAACCGACGCCTTGGGTCGGCAGCCGCGGTGATCCTCGATCTCCTTCATCACTTCGGCGAGCGGAACTCCCTGCACCACAAAGCGATAGATCCCCATCCACGCGGGCGAGCGGTCCATGCATCCATGACAATGGACCAGGATCGGCCAGGCCGAGGGGTCTTGCGCCAGGCGGAGGGTCTCGTCCAGGAATTCATCGGAATCAATCGCCGTACCGGGGCTGCGGACGAAGCGAATCCCGTTCCTGCGGACGAACTCCATCTCCTTCTCGAAGTAGGGGCTGCGCTGATAGGTCTCCTCGGGAAACAGGTTGATGATCGTCTTGAAGTGCAATCGAGACTGCTCGATCTCCAGCCCGCGAGGGGTGGGCATGGCGCTGATGTAGATCTTGCCCGGGACCACGGCGTGAAGGCGTTCCAGGGGTCGATGGAACCAGGCCACCGCGATCCCGCCGACGATCAAACCATAGAGCGCCACCACGGCACCCAGCCGGATTGCCCACCGTTTCCGGCCGGGAACCGCGGGCGGCGACAGCTTCACCAGGGCGAAGCCGAACGCCAGCAACCCCCACACAAACGCCCACCGCGGCCAGTATCCGGCGGGCTCGACATCCAGAAAGACCATAAATCGCAAGGCAATCAGCATCGCTGCGGTGACCAAGAGCGCCAGAACTCCTCTATTCTCAACCGATCGCACGAATTTCGCGACATCTCGGCGACCAAGAATAAGGCTTACGGCGAGGACCGAAACCAAGGTCACGGTGCCCAGCGCGAGGAGGATTCGCAAAGGCATTGGCGTTGAAGGGTTGACGATGGCCCAGATTCCCAGCCCATGCCAGCCGTCGAAGCAAGGCCCGGGGGTCACGGCGAACCATCCCGTCATGGCGCTGATCGCAATCGCCGCGGGCCATAACCGACTTCGACCGCCCGAGATCCACGCGATCGCCGCCACGACCAGGCATGCGGCGCTGAGCGTAGAGCGCCACGCGGTCGATCGTGTCGCCCGGTTCCGCCAGTCGATAAGCGGCGGGAGGGCGATGGCTGAACGTGGGCCGGGTGACGAGCGGATATTCGCCGTCGATGTCATGTTCGAAGGTGAGAAAGTGGGCAATCGCGGGGATTGTCGCAAGGCACAACATAACCCACGGCCACGACCCGGCCCGCAATTCCTTCCGACCGGGCATGCGCCGACTCCTTCGACGGACTGGGGGGAATCCATGCCCGCATCCTATATCCGCGAGCCGGAACGCCGACAATCCCGTTTTCGCAAAAGGCTGCATGGGTGTGCCGACGGATTTTGGCATGGGGGCGGAAAACCTCACCACAAAGGCAGCAAAGGTCCCACATTGAGGAACACGGAGCAATTTCCCCTTTGTGATTTCTCTGCGGGACCTTTGCGCCTTTGTGGTGAAGCCCTAGTCCCACCTGGCCGCCAACATCCGTCGGTACGCCCGGCCGGATTGGCGGCTTCACCAGTCGATAACCTGTTTCGGATTCATGGTTTAGGACACTAATTTGAGATTTTTCCCGGTCGTGCGACGACGCCAGAGTTGGGTTCGTTTCGTAAAATCCGGTGCGCGGTCGGCCGACAATGCCCGATTGGCCGCCGGATGAGTCGGCGTGGGGCGCAGTCCCTCACGAGGACAGTATCGGGGCGGGCCTACCGGGGCGATCTCACGATCGGCCGGAACATGGAGGCCGGGGGGTGTCGGCACGCCCTACCGATCCGGCTTGATGAGCCGGCCCAGGTTGCCCGAGGTTCCCGCCTTCGCCCCATCCCGACCCCGCGTCATGCCGACGCCTGTCCCGCCGTCACGTCGCGCGTGCGGTAGAACCATCGGCCGAGCATCCCGCCGAGGATTCCCGCGAGGATCGCGAACCAGCAGTGCCCGATCTGGAGGAACGCAAGCCGTTCCGCATCGGGGTCGTGGGTCGATTTCACGTAGGTAATCGTCATCAGGCCGTCCCGGACCTCAAACCTCAAGTCGAGCTGCTTCAATAGCAATTTCAAGGAGTGAGAGAGCGGAACTCCTTCCATATCCAGGCAAATCGGCGACATCATGGTCTTTTCGGCCTCGTTCAGACCTACCGGATCGATGTAGATCGGGATTCCACGCGGCATGGATGCGTCGGTAGTCGCCTTCTTGATGTAGCTGATCGCCTCTTCCAGAGACGTCTCGGTCGCGAACGGCATGGGTACCGGCATTTCGAGCTTCTTCAAGATGTGCCGAGTCCGAGAATCCCCCTCTCCGAAGAGGGAGGCAAAGTACGAGGTATGGGGACTTGTGCCTTGCACCTTATGGAGATGGAAATAGAGATCGTTTCAGGATCACCCCGGTAATCCACCCTTGAACCGCAGGTTCCGACTCGGTCCACGGCATGGCTTCCACCGTCGTAAAAACTCCCACGAATTTCGACCCGAAGATCAAATATCCCCACGCCAAGACCGCAAAACCAAGCCAGAACGCCCGCTTCGCCTCGCGACGATAGACGACACGGAGGATCGAGACGCAAAGTGCCGAGAAAGTCCCCATGACGACCAATCCCGCCCACGCCTCGTTAGCCAGGCGGAGCGACACAATGCAAACGCCGATGGCGAGCACGATGCCCATCAAGCCCAGGATCGAAACCCGGCTTCGCCTCATCGTGATCCCCCTGATCGCTCGGTTTCACACCTCGTAGAGCTTCCCCGGCACGAGGGGCTCGATCGCCGAACCTTCCACATGGAAATCATCGGGGTAGTGGATCAGTTTCATCTTGCGAATCACGTCCGAGGGCAACGCCGCCAGCTTCTCGTATGGCGTATGCATCCCGTAATTGGTCTCGTGGACGATCAAATCCGCCTCCGAAAGCCACTCGATCAGCGACGGGTCGAATGCGGTATCAGCGCTCAGGCCGAGGCAACGCCCGCCCGCGCAGAATTTTCATCGCGAACGTGGGGACCGAATGGATCGTGCGGCGGCATTCGATGGTAAACGGGGCGAAATGGGTTGCCGTTTCCTCGGAAAGCGGGCGGACGTCGAAATAGTCGGCCATCGCAAACTTCGGCTCGCTTCCGTCGTTTAGACGCCCGAGCGACGACATGGTTCCTTCGAGATGTTCTTTCCAGATCGCATCGGCGACTTCGGGATGCGCAAACAGGACGGCCTTCTTCTTGATCACGAAGTGGTGGTAAAACCCCCAGCCTTCCAGGCCCGAGGCATGGTCGGCGTGCAGGTGCGTCAACACGAGGGCGTCGAAACCCTCGGCGTCGAGCGGCGTCCCGCTTGCTTGTCCCGCTTCGTGGAGGATCTTGCGGATCGGGTGCGGGCAATCGATCAGCAGGCGGCTCCCGCCCGATTCCACCGCCAGGCTCGACGAATACCATCGGGCCGAGAACGCATCCCCCACGCCGAGGCAGACGAACCGCATTCCCGCCATGGGGGCCTCATTTCGCCGCGCCGAAATGCTCGCGGGCCTCGCGACGATCGCGGTCAATCTTCAGGATGCGATCGAGATTGGTCGTCTTCAACACGTCGCGGACGGCCGGGCTGACCTCGCACAGGCGAAGCATCCCCTTGGAGGCGTCCACGCGCCTTTGGAGCAGCACGAGCCGGCCCAGGAGGGCGCTGGAGATCATCGCCACGCCGGAGAAGTCGAGGATGACTCGCACTGGGCCGATGCCCGAGAGCACGGCCGCGTTGATCTGGTCGCCGGCTTCCCGGACGGTGCGATCGTCGTAGAGCTGTCGTTCCATGAACCGAATGACGGGAACACCGTCGGCGTCTTCCATCGCGATTCGATTCGGGGCGGCCATCGCTGAGTGTCCCTCGTTCAAGCGTATCCGCGAAGCAGGTCAGGGGTTGCGTCGTCTCCGCAGGGGAGCGGGCCCGCTGGAGGGGGAGTTTGGTCGTGGCGTCGGCTCGTCCTTGACGGCATCCTCGGGCGTATTTGCCAGGGCGATTGCGGCCGGCTTGTCGGGGGCGAAGCGGAACAGGTTATCCAGCTTGCTCACGCGGAAGACTTCTCGCACCGTGGCGTCGACATTGCAGAAGATGAGTCGCGCGCCGTGCTTCCTCATCGCAAGGAAGCCGCCCAGCGCGGCCGAGCCGGCGAACGCCACGCCGTTGAGGTCGACGACCACCTCGTCGCGACCGGTCCGGCGGTGGAAATCCTCGAAGTGCTTGCGGAGGTCGACGACCGGCGCCGGGTCCAGTCGCAGGCAATCCCAGAATTCGGCAGTCAACACGCCCGATTCCTCGCGGATTTGCACCGAGGGCTTGAGCATGAGCGAAGTCGTCCAACGAGGATGGGAAAGGCCCGGAGACGTGGAGATGAAGATCCGGACGCGCCCCATCCTATCAGGATTCCTCGTCGCGAGCCAGGCATTGCACATGGAAGTCGTCGTGGATTTCCGCGCCCCGTTTCGCGCCGTGCGTGGTATGATTCGTGCTTAGAAGGACCCGATCGGGGGCGTGATTGCCGGCCGAGTTCCTATTCCTTCTCGAAGGGAAGCATGACCATGCGTCGCGCTTTGCAGTGCCTGGCCCTCGTGGCCCTGGTCCGCGTGAGTTTCCCCGCCGCGGTCGCCCAGACCACGGCCGTCGATGCGATGTTCCAGAACCCTTCCCACGACTTCGGCACCGTCGCTCGTGGGGCCAAGCTCCGCCATAGCTTCTGGCTGGTCAACACCTCCTCGTCGGACGTCCGCATCATCAGCTGGCAGGCCAAATGCGGCTGCACCGAGGTCAAGCCGGGCGCCCGGACGTCCCCCGGCACGCAGACGCCGATCGAGGTCACGCTCGACACGCAGCGGTTCGACGGCGAGAAGAAGTCGGGCCTGATCCTGCAACTCCAGGTCGGCAACTACTTCGTGACCAAGGACTTGAACCTGCGCTGCTTTATCCGCAGCGACATCATGCTCACGCCCGGGATGGCCGACTTCAACCTCGTGCCCCGGGGCACCACTCCCACCGTGGCCATGACCTTGAGCTACCTCGGCGGCAATCCAAGCTGGCGGATCGTGGACGCGAAGACGCTGACCGATAGCGTGGTCGCCGAGATCTCGGCGCCGGTCGCCCTGCAAGGCGGAGGCATCCAGTACCAGATCACGGCGAGGCTCAACCCCAAGGCCCCCGCGGGCTATCTGAAGGACGAGATCAGCCTGATCACCAGGGATTCGGCCAACACCGCGCAGGTCAACTCGATCCCGATCTCGGTGGTCGCGAACATCCAGCCCGCGGTGACGGTGTCGCCGGGTAACCTCGTGCTGGGTCGTGTGAAGGCGGGCGAAACCGTCACAAAGGTCGTGATCGTCCGCACTTCGGACCGGAAGCCGTTCAAGATCACGGGCACGAACTCGACCAAGCCCGACCTCTCGGCGGGCAAGCCGGCGAACGACGCCGAAGCACCCGTCCAGCAGCTCACGATCACGCTCAAGGCCCCTAACGAACCGGGGGCGTACAACGCCGTGCTGGAAATCAGCACCAACGTCAAGGACGAGCCCCCCGCGAAATTGACGGCCTACGCCACGGTCGTCCGGTAGCCCTAATCGCCCCAGGAGTTTCCGGCGAGCGGAGTGCAGACGCGAACCAGCGGATCAAATTCCGCGGTTCGCGTCTGTACGCGCGGTGGGATCCGAGAACTCCTGCTGACCGCGGCGGCCGTGCACAGTTAAGGTTATAAGAATCCATTCGCGAATCGAAGGTGTTTGAGTGCATTCACGCAGGTAGAGCCGGAGAGGATGTTTATCGTGGCGAAATTGGTCTGGAGAGGAACCGTCGGAGCGATCGCCCTCGCTATTGTGGTGACCTTCCTCGTGCGTCCGGCGCAACCAAATCGTCAGGCCTCGAAGGCAACTACGAAAACGGTCGCGACCGTCGATTACAATCGCGACGTGCGGCCGATCTTATCGGCGAATTGCTTCGCCTGTCATGGACCCGACGACAAGAAGCGAAAGGCCGACCTGCGCCTTGACCTTCGCGACGCCGCGACGAAGCCAACCGAGGCCGGCGCCCGGCCATCGTGCCGGGGCGTCCCGAGGAGAGCGAGGTCGTCGAGCGGATCTTCTCGGCCGACGTCGACGCCGTGATGCCGCCCCCCGGTGCCCACAAGACGCTCAAGGCCGACGAGAAAGAAACGCTCCGCCGCTGGATCGCCGAAGGCGCCGAATACAAGCAGCACTGGGCCTTCATCAAGCCGGCCCGGCCGGCATTGCCCGCGGTGAAGAATCGGGAATGGGTGCGAAACGAGATCGACGCCTTCGTCCTGGCTCGCCTGGAAAAGGCCGGGATGAAGCCTTCGCTTGAGGCCGATCGCATGACCCTGATCCGCCGCCTCAGCCTCGACTTGATCGGCCTTCCGCCAACCATTGCCGAGGTCGACGCCTTCCTCGCCGACACGTCGCCTCATGCCTACGAGAAGGTGGTCGATCGCCTGCTCGCGTCGCCTCATTACGGCGAGAGATGGGCGAGGCGATGGCTCGACCGGGCAAGGTACGCCGATACGAACGGCTACGAGAAGGACCGCGAACGCTCGATCTGGCCCTATCGCGACTGGGTCATCAAGGCCCTGAACGCCGACATGCCATTCGATCAATTCACGATCGAGCAGATTGCCGGCGACCTCCTGCCCAACGCGACCGAATCGCAGAAGGTGGCGACCGGCTTCCACCGCAACACGATGATTAACGAGGAGGGCGGGATCGACGTCGAGGAATTCCGCTTCGCGTCGCTCGTCGACCGCGTGGGGACGACCGGCTCGGTGTTCCTGGGCCTCACCCTCCAATGTGCCCAGTGTCACACGCACAAATATGATCCGATCACGCAGAAGGAGTATTATCAGTTCCTCGCCTTCTTCAACAACGCCGATGAGCCCGACCTGGAGTTGCCCTCCGAGGCGATTCGCAAGCAGCGAGGCGAGGTCGAAGCGAAGGCCCTGGCGATCGAAGCCCGGCGAGCGGGCCAGTTCCCGACCAGAGACCTCTCGGCCGGCTGGATCGTGCTCGAACCGAAGCTCGCGAAGGCCGCGTCGGGAGCAACCCTCACCGGTCAGCCCGACGGCTCCATCCTGGCGTCGGGCGTATCGCCGCCGGTCGACACTTACACGATCGTGCTGGAGACTCCCGAGCCCGAAATCACGGCGATTCGCCTCGAAGCGTTAACCGATCCGGGTCTGCCCCGCGAAGGGCCGGGCCGGGCGCTCAATGGCAACTTCGTGATCCGCGATTTCCGCGTGACCGCATCTCCGCTGGGCGGCGAGATCAAACCTACGCCCGTCGTATTCGACCGCGCCGAGGCCGACTTCTCGCAGGCGGGATTCGCCGTGGCGGGGGTGATCGACGACGACCCCTCCACCGGATGGGCCGTGGAAGATGCCAGCGGGCATACGGGTACGAATCGCTCGGCCACATTCGGCATCAAAGGGAAGGCGGGATTTGCGGGCGGGACGCGCTGGAAATCACGATCGAGCAGAATTACGGGGGCCATCACACGATCGGTCGATTCCGCATCTCGGCGAAGACGCCAACGCCCGAGCCCAGGGACGAGAAACCCGGCGTGTATCTCGCGCGGAAGCTGGAAACCTGGGAAAAGCAGATTCGTCCGATCGCGTGGAAGGCGCTCACGCCCGCCCGGGTCATCTCCCGGAAGAATGCCACGCTGACCGTGCTGGAAGACCAATCCGTGCTGGCATCGGCAGATAATCCCAACAACGACACTTACGAGGTCGAGCTTTCCACCGACCTGGAAAAGATCAACGCAATCCGCCTGGAAGTCCTGCCCGATGCCAGCTTGCCCGACGGAGGGCCGGGCCGGGCCCATTTGTTCTCGGTCGGTGACTTCTTGCTGACGGGATTGGATCTCGCCGCCCGATCCGCGACCAATCCGGCCGAATGGCGTCCGATCGCGCTCGAAAATGCCTCGCAGGACTATTCCGAGCCGGGCAAGCCGGCCGCGCTTGCGATCGACGGGTTGCCCGACACCGGCTGGGCCATCAAGGGCGACGTCGGCCGCGCCCATGCCGCGGTATTCGAGCTGAAAACGCCCGTGGGCGATGGTCGAGGGACGCGATTGCGGCTCACGCTCCATCAGGACGGCATCCATCAAACCACCATCGGACGCTTTCGCATCTCGGCCACCACCGACGCACTCCCGGTCCGCGCATCGGGCGTGCCGGCCGAGGTCGAAGAGATCCTCCTGGTCCCCGCTTCGCACAGGAGCGAGGCGCAATCGGACCGCGTGAAGCAGCATTACCTCTCGATCGCCCCGGAACTCGCAAGCCAGAACCGGACGATCGCGGCGCTGCGTCGGTCGATGCCCCGATTCGACTCGACGATGGTCATGAAGGAACGCGATTCAGCCCGCAAGCGGACGACCTTCGTCCGCAAGAGGGGCGAATTCCTCCAGCCGGAGGAACAGGTATCGCCGGGCGTCCCGTCCGTGCTCCCGCCACTCCCATCGGGCGCGACTGCCGACCGCCTTGCGCTGGCCCGCTGGCTCGTGAGCGAGGACAATCCGCTGGTCGGGCGCGTGGCCATGAATCAGGCCTGGCAGGCGTTCTTCGGGCGAGGCCTCGTGGCCACGGTCGAGGATTTTGGCGTGAGGGGCGACGAGCCCACGCATCCCGAATTGCTCGACTGGCTGGCGACCGAATTCCCGAGGCGCGGTTGGAGCATGAAGGCGATGCACCGCCTGATCGTGACCAGCTCCACCTATCGCCAGGCGTCGCGAGTCACCAGGGAATCGCTCGCCATTGACCCGACCAACGCCCTGCTGGCGAGGGGGGCGAGGTTCCGCGTCGACGCCGAGCTGATCCGCGACATCGCCCTCTCGGCAAGCGGCCTCCTGAATCCGCAGATCGGCGGGCCGAGCGTGTTCCCGCCGCAGCCCGACGGGGCGACGACCCTGGCTTATAGCCAGGGCTGGGCCACGAGCCAGGGGCCGTCCCGCTACCGCCGCGGCCTGTACACGTTCCTGAAACGCACCGCCCCCTACGCGGCGTTCATCACGTTCGACGCCCCGACCTCCGAGTCCACTTGCGTGAGGCGCGAGCGCTCGAACACGCCGCTCCAGGCCCTGACCCTCCTCAACGACGCGGTTTTCGTGGAAGCGTCGCAAGCCCTCGCGCGTCGCGTGCTGGAATCGGGCTCGACCACATTCGAGGACCGCGCCGGATGACGTTCCGCCTCTGCGTCTCCCGCCCGCCGCGAGACGAGGAAATGACGGCTCTGGCCGAGTTTCATGCTCGCCAGAAGCAGCGGTTCGAAGCGGGGCAATCCGACCCGACTCGCGTGGCCGGGAAGGCGTCCGACGGGAAAAACATGGTCGAGCTGGCGACCTGGACCACGATCGCCCGGGCCTTGCTGAATCTCGACGAGACGATCACCAGAGAATAGCGGCCTGAGTCTCAATGGAAACAGAAAACGGGATGAAGGATGGGGCAGGTGCTTGAGGACCGTCATGCCGCGTTGCAGGCCATTCAGACTGGTCGATATCCTGATCCTGGTTGGCGCCGCGGCCCTCGGGCTGTCCTCGATGCGCCCAGGGTGGCACCAGTTTCGGACGTTCTGGGCAGGCATCAAGATGGCCCCTACCTGGCAAGCCTATGCCGGGATCGCCCAGATTGGCTTTACGATTGCCCTCCTGGACCTCGGCGTGGCTTACGTCTGGATTCGCCTGATCCCGCCCCGCTTACCCGTGTCGGACCTGATGCGTCAGCCGGGCATGCTCGTCCTGGTCCTCCTGATCGGACTCGCTGTCCTTTACGCGGCCCTGTTCGCGTTCGCCCCGCAGTTCGCGCCGAGGAACATGATCGTTGCCCTTGCTCTCGGGTTATCCTGGTGTCTTGCTTGCGTTCGTTATCGATCGCGTGCCGAGCCGGGATGGATCGAAGGGCTGGGTCGATTCTTTGGAGTCGGCCTGGTGGTCTCCATCGCGACGAGCTAACCCCTGCATCGGCATCTGGACCGGAGAATTCTTGCGATGATTGAGGCGAATATCCGCGATCTGGAACATGGGAGGCGCCTGGTCACGCGCCGTCATTTCTTCCGCGATTGCGGCGTGGGGGTCGGCAAGATCGCGCTGGCTACGCTGTTGATGGAAGCCCAGGGCAAGGCCCGAGCTTCCGCCGATCCGATGGCGCCGAAACCTTCGCACTTCGCACCCAGGGCGAAACGAGTCATTTACCTGTTCATGGCCGGAGCGCCCAGCCAGCTCGACCTTTTCGACCACAAGGACACGCTCAAGAAGTACGACGGCAAGCCCGTGCCCGCCGAGCTTGTGAAGGGTCAGCGGTATGCCTTCATCCGCCCCGACGCCAGCCTGATGGCCTCGCGATTCGCCTTCCGCCGCCATGGAGACAGCGGCGCCGAGGTTTCGGAAGTCCTGCCGCACCTGGCGCGAGTGGTAGATGACATTGCGATCGTCAAGTCGGTCCATACGGACCAGTTCAATCACGCGCCGGCGCAGATCTTCATGAATACGGGCTCGTCGCTGCCCGGTCGGCCGAGCATGGGCTCGTGGGTCACGTACGGGCTGGGCAGCGAGGCGAGCGACCTGTCGGGGTTCGTCGTCCTGTCGTCGGGGGCCGGGATCAGCGGGGGCGCGGCCAACTGGTCGAGCGGCTTCTTGCCGTCGTCCTACCAGGGCGTCCCGTTCCGGTCCAAGGGAGATCCGGTCCTCAACGTGACCAGCCCCGACGGCTTCGATCCTCGCCTCCAGCGCGATTCGCTCGACCTGATTCGCGGGCTCAACGAGGCCCATCTCCGCGACGTGGGCGACCCCGAGATCGTCACCCGCATCGCCTCCTACGAGCTGGCGTATCGCATGCAGACGAGCGCCCCGAAATTGATGGACCTGTCGGGCGAGTCGAAGGAGACCATGGAGCTGTACGGCGCCGAGGCGGGCAAGCCGTCGTTCGCGAGCAACTGCCTGCTGGCCCGGCGATTGGTCGAGCGCGGCGTCCGATTCGTCAACCTGTATCACGAAGGCTGGGACCATCACAGCGACGTCGCGGGCGGCCTGAAAGGGCTGTGCGGGCAGACCGATCGCGCCAGGCGCCGCCTTGATCATCGACCTGAAGCGTCGCGGGTTGCTCGAAGACACGCTCGTGATCTGGGGGGGCGAATTCGGCCGCACGCCGATGGTCGAGAACAACGCCTCGCTAGGCCGCAGCCTGGGCCGCGACCATCACCCGCAAGCGTTCGCCATGTGGTTCGCCGGCGGCGGGATCAAGCCGGGCATCACCGTGGGAGCCACCGACGAGTTCGGCTTCCACGCGGTCGAGACGCCCGTACACGTCCACGACGTACAAGCCACGATCCTGCACCTGCTCGGCCTCGACCACACGAGGCTCACCTACCGATCGCAGGGCCGAGACTTCCGCCTCACCGACGTGAGCGGCGAGGTGGTCCGGCCGCTGCTGGCCTGACGCGCCTGCGATTTCAGGACCGCCGTCGATCGCTTGGCGCACCTGGGATTTCGTAGGGCAGGCCTCGGCCTGCCGTGCCCCGCCCGGGACGGAGGGCACCCTGCAAGTCGATGGGAATCGAGCGGCTATTCTCGGCCCCGCTCACCGTATAGCATGGTGAGATCGCGAAGTCGTTAGCATGCCTCCGCATTTCCAGGAGAGATCATGATCGCCTTGCTGTTCTTCGTGAGTGCGACTTTGTCAGGTCAAGAGCCCGTCGCGGCCCCGGCGTGGTGGGATGAAAAGGTTGCGGCGTCACTCGATCGGGCTCCCGCCAGGAAGGCCGATTGGGAGCAACTCCTCCGGGAGACGCGGCCCGAACGGCGCGCCGGCATGGCTTATCTGGTGCAATACCTCCCGCTTCGCGACCTGGAAAATCTGGCCCCGAAGGCCCTGGCCGCGAACGTCGACCTGGCGTATCGGGCTCGTGCCGAGGTCCCCTGGGGCGGCGCACTTCCGGAGGAGATTTTCCTCGACTCCGTCCTCCCGCATGCGAGCGTGACGGAGCCTCGCGACTCGATGCGGGCCGAATTTCATGATCGATATCTGCCGCTGGTCAAGGACTGCAAGACGCCCGGCGAGGCCGCGCTCCGCGTCAACAAGACCCTCTTCAAGGACTACAAGGTTACTTACAACACCCGACGACTTCGCACCGATCAGAATTCCAGGGAGACGATCGCGCAAGGCATGGCAACCTGCACGGGGCTTTCGATCATGCTCGTGGAAGCGTGCCGATCCGTGGGGATTCCGAGCCGCGTGGCGGGCATCCATTCCTGGCCGGGCCGCGGCGGCAATCACACCTGGGCCGAGATCTGGGACGGCGGCTCCTGGCACCTGGTCGGCTCGGCCGAGCCCGACGAGAAGGGGCTCGATCACGCCTGGTTCGTGGGCGACGCATCGAAGGCGATCAAGGCCAACCCCGAGAACGCGATCTTCGCCGTCACCTATGGGGCGACGGGCGAGCATTTCCCGCTGGTCTGGGACCCGCGCGCGCGGATCAACGCCGAGAACGTGACCGATCGATACACCAGGGGCAAGGTCGCGGCGTCGGACAAGCCTCGATTGATGGTCGAAGTCTGCCAGGGAGGCCAACGCGTCGAGGCCGACGTGACCGCGCTTGATCGCTCGACCGGCTCAACCTGCCTGGCCGGAAAAAGCCTGGGCCCTCAATCCGACGTGAACCTGCATCTCTCCTCGCCCGTGACGTCGGGCGAGTCGTTCGTGGTGGTGGCGCGTCGCGACGGGAAATCGGCCAGCCGCGACGTGACGATCAAGGGAGATACGGTCGTCCGGATCGACCTCGACCGGCCGCAGGGCGATGCGACGGCCAAGCTCGTCGGCCTTCTGGCGGATCGCTTCGGCGACGATGCCGCGAAGCGAGAACTGGCCCGGAAGATCCTCGCCGAGATCCCCTTTGAAGAATCAACCCGCGACCTTGCATGGCAAGCCTACAAGGCGTCTCCGTCGCATAAGTCCCTCAAGGAGGAATTCGACGCCAAAACGGTCAAGACGTCCTCGCGCACCAGTCCTTACCTGTGGCGCCATGTGGGCGAGAAGCCGAAGGACGGCTGGTCCCTGGTGATCGCCATGCACGGCGGCGGCGGGACCACCAAGGAGGTGAATGACAGCCAGTGGCGCGGGATGTTCGAGCGTTATTACAAGAATCATCCCGAAGCGGGCGGATATGTGTACCTGGCGTTGCGTGCGCCCAACGACGCATGGAATGGCTTCTATGATGACGCCATTTGCCCGCTGGTCGAGCGCCTCATCCGCCAATTTGCCGTCTTCGGCGACGTGAACCCCGACAAGGTCTACATCCTCGGCGCGTCGCACGGCGGATACGGCGCGTTCGTGATCGGGCCGAAGATCCCCGATCGATTCGCCGGCGTCCATGCGTCGGCCTCGGCCCCCACGCCCGGCGAGACCCTGGGCGAGAACCTCCGCAACACGCGATTCACCTTCATGGTAGGCGAGAAAGACACGGCCTACGGGCGGGCGGATCGGTGCCAGGAATATTCCAAGCAAGTCGAAGCGTGGAAACTCCAGAACGGCGGCGGCTACCCCGGCGGTTTCGAGTGGAAGCCCGGCGTAGGGCATTCCGTGCCCGATCGCGACAAGGTGGCCGAGATGATCCAGGCCGGCCCGCGCGACCATTCGCCGAAAAGGCTCGTCTGGGTCCAGTCCGACGACGTGATCCATCACTTCTACTGGATCGAAGCCCCGAAGCCGGCCGACAAGGCTCGCGTCGAGGGCTCGATCGAGGGAAATACCGTCAAACTGAAGGCGCAGGGGCAGGATCAGCTCGCGCTCTGGCTTGATTCCAGCCTGCTCGACCTGGGCAAGCCGGTGACCGTGGAAGTCGCGGGGGGGAAGACGCGGACGATCACGCCCCGGCCGAACGTGGAGACGTTTTGCGAGGGCCTGGAAGGGCGCGGCGACCCGTTTCTCGCGGCGCCAGTGCGAGTATTGATCGACGTGGCAAGATGAGCACTCTTGTCGGGCCGGTTGGTACCGACCGTCTTCCACGGGGATTCTGGCCGGCGATAGCCGCCCTTACAGGGGTGCAAACGGGTTGCGGGGCAGTTCGGGATTCCTGGCGGCATCGGCCTTGAGCACGGCTTGCAGGGCCTCGCGAAGCTGGTCGTCGAAGTGAGGGCCTCCGCCCACGAACAGGCGGGCGACGACCCCTTCGCGGTTGATGATGACGGTCTGCGGGATGGCATTCGCGCCGTACCGTGCGGCGGCCACGCCGTCGCGGTCGAGCGCGACGGTAGGGTGCAGTTTGTGACGCTCCATCATGGCCTTGATCTGATCGGGCTCCTCTTGAAGGTTGACCGCGACGAGCAGGACGTTTCGGTCCTCGAACTCGCGGGCGACGCGCTCGACCTGCGGCATGGCCTGGAGGCATGGCCCGCACCAGGTGGCCCAGAAATCCAGGATCACCACGCGGCCCTTGCTCTCGGCCAGGTGGAACTTCTTGCCGCCCAGCAGGGCCAGCTCGAAGTCGGGGGCGGGCTTGCCCACGAGCTCGCCTTCGGTCCCTCGCGACGACTCGCCGCCCTCGCCGGAGGCGACCTTCGGCTCGGTGGCGTTCTTGAGTTTCCATTGCTGGGCCGCAAGCTTCGCGGCCTCTTGCTCGATGGAGGTGCCGATCAGGAGTTGCTCGACCTCGGAGATGCGGACCCGGCAGGCGCCCAGAACCTCACTCGTGCCCGAGAGCGTCGAAGCTTCGAAGCGTTCGGGCTTGAACGTGAGCCGGATGCCGTCGGCACGCACCGCCTGCACGCGAGTCGTCTCGGCCGGCCTGGGCGGGATTTTCGCGGGATCGAGCTCGTCGGCGTGCAGCCAGATGATGCGGGAAATGCGGTCGCGAGGGACTTCTTTCGTGTCGAGACGCACCTCGACCTGGAGCGTCTTCTCGTCCATCTTCATCACCCGGCCGCGGAGATAGTCGCCGTTCTTGGACCGGATCATCTGCGTGGGAGGGCTGTCCTTCTGCACGCGAGGGAGCGTGAGGAGGCGTTCTCGTTTCGACTTGTTCAGCTTGAGTGCGCTGGGGAAATCGTCGGCGAGCTCGACGATTTTGATCTTGTCGTGCGCGACGAACGTGCTGTCCGAGATCGACGACTTGAAGGTCACGCCCGCCTCGTCGATCGAAGTGATCTCGCACGGGAGGACGTCGCCCGTTCGCAGGTGCAACGACCGGGTTGAAGCCTTTTTCTTCGGCGGCGCATTGCCCCCGAGTGCGCCCAGGATATTGATCAGCACGCCGCCCTGGGGTTGCTGCTGCTGGACGGCCTGGGGCGGCGGAGGGTCCTTGTACACGATGCGGCCGGATGCCGAGGGACGCAGGGTGCTGGCGAGCGTACTACCTTCCGGCTGCCAGGAAAGACTCCCCCCATCCACGGCCTGACCGCCTTCGGACAGGCGGCCCTTCAACAGGACGCCCTCGATTTCCAGGCGGCCCAGCCCCTCCTCCTTCGCGACGGGGGGTCGCGGCGCGATGTTGAGCGCGACGACCGATCGCAGCGCGGGCTGGCGGCAGGCGAGCGGCTTCGAGATCCCCGGGACGAGCATCCAGACGTCGCCCTGCTTCACCCCGGACAGGTCGCCGCTGATGCGGGTCCCGTCCTGGTAGACCACTCGCACGGATCGGGGCGAGTCGGTCGTGGCACGCGAGAAGCTCAGGCTGCCGATTTGATCCACGGCCACGCGGGTCTCTTGCTCGCCGTCCTTGACGACGAACTCCCTGGACGCGGGGTCGAACCGCTCGATGCGTCCCGATAGGATCGACCCATCGACGCGATCCACGCGAGATTTCTCCGCCACGCCTTCGGTCGGGATCGCCCCGTTCCATCGCGAGACTCGCAGCCTCTCCAGACGGACGTCGCCATGCTTGTTGATCAGGCAGGCGCCGGCATGGGTTTCCGGCCCGGCGGGATCGACCTGCAGGTCGGCCAACACCTTCCCGGCCGTCGAGGCCACCACGATCCGGCCCTTTTCCTGGTCGAGATAGACCTGGAAATGGACCTGGCCGGCGCCGGCGGCAAGCTCCTGGAGCGAGGCGACATCGGCCGCGCGTTTGGTCTCGCGGACGACGACGAGGTCCTTCTCCCAGACCTCGAATCGCGCGGCTTGCCGGATGGTTTTCTCGGCCAGGTCGGGTTGCTGGATGGTCTTCGCGTCGGAATCCACGCCCAGCGCCAGGAGGAAATCGAGCTTCGTCTTCCACGAGAGCTCGAACTCGATGGCCGCGCGAGCCGGGAGCTTGAGGTCTGCCCAGAGGCTCACGCCTTCCTTGTCGGTGGCGACCTGTCCCGACTCCTCTCGCCAGCCCCTGGACGAGCCGGGTTCCTGCCAGCCGCTCAGGCCCGTGGGACCCATGTAGATCAGGTCGGCGCCGTCGTGCCAGGCGGACATGCGGCGGATCTTGTCGCGGTCGATCGTCAGCCGCCCCCAGTGAGAGACGTCCACGTCGGCTTGTTTTTCGTCCAATCCGACGAGCGAGCCGAACAGGACATCGCCACCTTCCAGCTCGAAGCAGAAGGCGCCCGATGGCCTGGTCTCGCCGGCCGGGGGTGGGAACGCGATGCTTTCGACCGCTTTCATGGCGAATTCGAAGGGGCCGACGAAGGAGGGCGATTGCCATCGCACGACGTCGCGATTCGGCGAATCTTTCAGCTCTCCCGGCACATAGCCGCCATCGGAAAGCCGCAGGACGGCGAGCGACGAGGTCCTGGCCGAAGGCCCTTGCGCTGGCCGCGAGGGCACGCCATCGCGAGCGCCGCGAGCAGCCAGGATGCGACCGTGAAGCGACGGAGAGGACAGTTCCGCGGGTGGTCTAGCATGAGGATTCCACAAGCTAGCGTTCGTAGATGGGTAGGAATCGGAAGTTCACCGCGAGGGCGAGCAAGGACATGGACGTGGAGACGGGCGGGCCGAACTGCCCGGTGAAACTCCCGTCGGCCTGCTGGGCCTGCTTGAGCTGGCGGATGAGGAGCTTGTTCCATTTCTCCCAGGCCGCCACGTCCCCCTGGAACAGGGCCTGCGCCTGGTAGTACCGGACGTATTCGGTGTAGAAGTTGGGGGCCTGTTCCAGGTTCTTGGTGAGGTATCCGAGCGTGGCCTTGAATTCGGGGAGGTCCTTGCGACGGGCCACGGCGTAGACGAGCGTGCCGATGGAGATGCGGGCCAGGGACTCGTCGAACCCGCCTATCCCCGCGTAGGCGACCTGGCCGGACTTCGACGTCATGCTCTTGTAATAGGAAATCGCCTTGTCGATCGATTCGTCGGCAACCTCGATGCCCGCGTTCCGGGCCGCGAGCAGGCCGACGAGCACGGCGCCGCTGACCGACGTGTCCGCGTCGGTGCCATCGGGGCTGTACCGCCAGGCGCCGAGCGGGTTCTTCTTCTGCGAGGTGACGGCCCCTCGCACGGCGAGCTCGAGCGCCTGGCCCAGCGATCGGGGCGCCTTCTTGTCGGGCCAGAGCTGGCGCTCATCGACTGCCCCATAGGCCTCGGCGAGCGCGAGCATGCCGAAGCCGTGGTGATACATCCCCTGCCCGATGATGCCGGTGGTCCCGTCCTGGCTCTGGACGATGCTGCGGAGTGCCTTGCGGATGTGATTGCTGTACTGGCCGAAGTTCGGGTCCTCGCCGGAGGCCAGGAACGCCATCAGGCCCAGGCCCGTGCAGCCGGCCCCTTGCTCGTTGCCGCCGTTCCAATCGCCGTTCTCGGTCTGCGTCTTCGCGAGGAAGGCGAGCCCGCGATCGTACATCTCGCGCACGTCGCGAGGGACGACTTCCCCCGAACGCGCGCCGGGCACCTGCGCGACCGCCCGCGATGCAGAAAGCCAGGCGCACGCAATCAGCAAGAACGAGCAGGTGATTCGACGATGCGGCGTCGGGTTGATCACGGAACGACCTCCATCAGTTCTTCTTCACTTCGGCCTTGGTCTCGGCGGCTGGCGGGGCCTGCGCCGGCCTGGCGTCGGCGTCGAGCAGATCGCTATCGGCGAGGAACTGCTTCATCCCCTTCGACTGCTCCAGTTGCCGGTGGAGCGTCTTCCATTGCGTGTCGTCGAAGATCGGCTTGATCCTGGCCTCGGGGATGTTGGCGAGCTGGTTCATCACGACGTAATAATCGTAGGTGCCGAACTTGCGCGGGGGCGTGGTCTCGGCGAGGATGACCGCCTCCAGCCGCTCGCGCTGGTCGCCGCGGAACGCGACCACGCTGTCGAGCATGGCGATCGCCATCTCCACCCGGGCGCGATAGCGGTAGAGCTTGCGATCCTTCATGACCTTGGCGTACTTCGACCCCTGCTCGGCGTCCAGCGTCTTGTTGACGGTGCGGAACAGGAGCGAGCTTTCGTCGAACGAGCCGGACTGGAACTCGGCCTGGAGCGGCTGGATTTCCTGGAAGATCTCGCCGATCTTGTTCTGGTCGTTCTTCACGAGCTGGAACTTCTTCTTCTTCTCATCCACGCGATCGAAGAGCCGCTTGATGTCCCCCCTTCCCGCTAGCTGGAGCTTCTTCTTCTGCGCCTCGGTGAGCGAGCACACGCGGTGGATGTCGTCGATTTGCAGGTTCAGCAACGAGCTCAGCCGCGCCCGGACGGCCGCGGCGTCGCCGACATTTCCGAACACCCACTGGTCGAAATTCTCGTCGGTCCACACGGCCTCGTTCGCGGCGATTTCGGCCTTCTCGGCCTCGTTCTCGTCATCCTGCCCGTGCGCCGCCGGGGCCGCGAACGCGAGGATGCCAAGGAGCGTCAGGTACAGGGGCCGGATCTTGGGCTTCATGGTCGTTCCCCTCAAGGCTTCTTCTTCTCTTCGCGCTTCTCGTCGACCTGCTTCACTTCTTCGACCACGGCCCCCTTCTCCGCCTCGACGGCCATGTCGATCGCCTCGACGTCCATCCCGACCATCCCGTTCATGAACCCGATCCCGCCGAAGAAGATGGATTGGCCGCGCGCGGTCGCCCTCCAGATCTTCTTCTGGGCGTCGTTGAGGATGGGATCGGTCACCTTCGCCGGCACGTTCGGCATGTAGGCCGCGCCGTACATGAAGGTCTCGATCGAGTTGTTCCAGGCCTCGTTCCAGTTGGAGGCGAGCGCCGCGGAGATCTTGTCGCGTTGCTCGGGGGTAAGGATCAGGTCGATGTCCATCTGCGCCACGATGTTGGTGATGGCGGTGCTCTTGCGGCTGGCGTTTCGCCTGTCCACCTCGGCCTGGTAGGTCGCCTTCTGCTCCGGCGAGAGATGCGCCGTCACCGACTTGATCATCGCGACCTGGAGGAGGGCACGAGGATCGGGGTTCGTGCTTGCGCCGCCCCATCGCCCTTGCATCATGTTTTGCTGCACCCTGGCGATGTTCTTGGCGACCTCGTGGATGGTCGCGTCGCCGTCCTTCTCGACCTTCGCCAGTTGCTCCTTGCTCGGCTTGCAGACGGCGTCCACGAGGTGGATTTCCGACTTCAGCAAGGGCTTGAGCTGCGGGAGGAACTGCTGGATGATTGGTGCCAGCATCTTCTCCTCTTCGGCCTCCTTTTCCTTCGCCGCGTCGACCTTGGTGGCCGGCTTGGCCTGTGCGCCGTCGGCCCTGGTCTTCGCATCGGCCGGCTTTTCGACCTTCCCCTCGGCCTGCGGCGCGACGATTTCCGTGACGACCACCTTCGTCGTCACGGTCGTGATCTTGCCGGCCGGCACGTCGGCCTTCTGGTCCTGTGCCGTCGCCAACGTCGAGAGCGCGCACGTTACGACCATCGATATTATCATCGCGAAGATTCGCCGCATGCGATGCTCCCCAAGTCGCGTCCCGGATCTCGGATCACTTGCCGGCCGGCCGGCGTTCCAGGCGATTGAAATACTCGTCCAGGCCGGCGCGGAATTCCTCGGGCAAGGACGGCCCGGTTTCTCCGGTGCTCTGCGAGATGGCATGGTCCTCGCGGACTTCCTTCTGATTCACGCCGGTGCCGAGCAAGGCCAGGGCCGAATCCGTGGTGGTCCCGCCCCCTCCGCCTCCGGGGGATGGCCCCCCTCCGCCTCCGCCCTTCGGGTTGATCCTCTTGGACTTGAGGAGCAGCTCGATGGCCTCGGTCTCGGCGGCCATGGCGGGGTTGCCGGTCTCGGGCCTGGCCAGGATCTCTTCGGCCTCGCCCATCACGTCGGCCACCTTGGCGAGCAGCCCCATCTCGTAGGCGAAATCCGCCTCGGAGTCGGGGATCTCGTGAATCCGCAGGTTGACCTGCTCCACGCGATCCTGGAGTTCCTTCTGCGCGTCGGCCAGCTTGCGGGCCTGCTTGTTGAAGTCGTCGGAGGTCAATGCGCCGCGGGCCTGCTGCGCCACGCGGGTGTCTTCGCGCAGGTTGATCTCGGCCTCCAGGATTTGCAGGACTTCCAGGACGATGGACGGCGGGAGGCTGCCCTTGGACTTGCAGCCCGGGCACTTGCCGCTGGAGGTGGGGTCGACGAGGTCCTCGGCCCAGCGGTCTAGGGTGTCGGACCAGAATTCGCACTGGGCCATCGACACGCCATTTTCCTTCCGGATGTCGTCGCCAAGCTGCCGCAACCCGCCGATCACGTCCTGCTTGCGCATCTCGTCCAAGACCGCCTTGAACTGCATGTACTGGCGGCGCTCGTAATACGATTGCAGGTCGTCCATGATCAGCGAGACATCGTGGCTGCCCTTGGATTCCTGGGCCGACATCTCCTCGACGACCTTGCCGGCCTTGCCCGCGTACCGACCCGTCGCCACGCCGAACGTGTCGGTCAGGTGATCGCTCAGGCGACCGGCCACGCCGGTCTGGACCCGCGACTGCGCCTTCAATCGCTTGACCAGCGTGCTGCCTTCCAGGTTGGCGAGCACCCGGTTCAACTCCTCGGCGATCTTCTCGAATTCGGCCAGCAAGTCTTGCTGCTTCTTGACGGCCTCGTCCACCTTCGGCGCGGCTGGGCTCTCGGGGTCCTCGTCCGACTTCTTCTTGGTCCCGCCGCCCAGGAGCGTGGTCACGGGCAGCCGGAGCATGGGGTCTTTCGGCTTGCTCTTCGATTCGGATTCCTCGGCCTTCTTCTTGTCGGGCGAGAGCATCGAGGATTCGCGATCGGACACGGTGGGGACGGCCGTGGGCGGCTTCCTCGGTCCTTCCTCCGAGCTTCCCGGCTTGCCGCCCGCGGGAGCCCGATCCTGCCCGGCCTTCGGGGCATTGTTGCTCTGCGAGGCGAGCGCGACGGCGGGCGCCTGCGCGGCCTGCTTGAGCAGGTCGGCGACCGACGGCATGCGATTCCCCGAGATGTCCTTGAGGATCTGGAGCATCTCGGCCCATTTTTCCAGGTGACCCACGCCGAACTCGGGATTTCGCGAAGCCTGGCGGATGAGGTCCTCGCCCGAACCCACCAGGTTCGTCAGGCGACGCCCATTGGCGCGCTCGGCGGCGGCCTGATTCTCGATGCGACGACGCGTCTCGGGCTGGTCAAGCTCCTCGCTGGGCAGGGCGCGAAGTTGCTTGTTGGTCTCGAAGAGCTGCATCTCGCGATCGCGCACTTCCAGCGATTGGCGATGCCACTTGCTCAACTGCTCGGTCAGCCAGATTGCATGCTGCTCGGCGTTCAGGATGTAGAACGTATAAGTCGGCGAAAACACCCGGCCACGACCGGGGAAATAATCTTCCACGAAGACGCGGACGTTGATCTGTTGCGGCTCGATGCCCAGCTTCTTCGCCGAGAAGGTGCCGGCAACTTGCATCAATTCCTTGTCGAAGCCGCCCGCCGCCAGGGTGCGCTCGCCGGTCGCGGGACTCCTGGACACGGGATCATAAACGCCCTGCCACTCGAAACCGACTCGCTTCACGCCGAAATCGTCCTGGGCGCGGACCTTGAACGAAAGCGTCTCGGAATCGAGGACCACTTTTTGCCGGGGAAGGTCCTCGCACGTCAACGCAGGCGGCTCGTCCTCTCGGGCCAGGATATTCAGCGAGAACGGCGCCTTTCCGGCGAGCCCGAATTCATCTCGCCAGGCGAATTCCATCCGGCCGGTCGCGGTCACGACCGTCTCGGGGCTGGTCGTGGTGGCGCCGCTCGGGGCGATCGACTTCCCGTCAACCTGGGAGCCAAGCAGGGGCCGGCTTGCGGTCGCGGAGAAGCGGACGCGGCTGTCCTTGACCAGCGAGATCGAGCCTCCTCGCACGTCCTTCCTCTGGACTCCGGGACGGCCGAGGTAGGCGGGCAAGGTCACGTCGGCGACGATCGAGGTCAACTCCGGCCGCATCATGGGCTCGACGTGGATGAGATGGGTCGAGTCGCCGATGCGGACCCGGGCCCAGCCGGGATCGATCTGCGAGGGCATCGCGAACACGTACTTGCCATCCACGAGCTTCCCGCTGATCAGGCGATTCGCGTCAAGCTCGACGGTGCCCTGCTTCGGCCGCCAGACGGTCTTCCCGGTCAATCTGGCCTGGATCGTGAACGGCTCGCCGTGGGCGACGACCAGCCGCCCGGGCAAGGGCTCGACGGCCGCGAACGTGTAGCGAGGGATGGCCCGCCACGGCAGGGCCAGGCGGCCCAGGGCGTTGGTGGCGGCGTCGTGGAACATGACGAGTAAGACGGCCGCAATCCCGATTCCCGATGCGGCCGCGGCCATCCACTGGCGATGCCGGGGATTCGGCACGGCCTCGCGGAAATCCCGCTTGCCGGCATCCTCGGCGACTTGTGCGATGGCGGCCTCGCAGAGCGCCCGCGAACGGGCCTGCTCGAACTCATTGTCCACCAGCTCGATCACGCCCAGGAGCTGATCGCCCATGTTCGACTGCTTCCGGCCGAGCAGGCGGGCAAGCTGTTCGGGGCGGCGATTGCGCCAGATCCATCGATAGACCGCGAGCGGGATCGTCGTGCAGCCCACGAGTGCGGCGATGAACAGGGAGATCCGCACCCATCCGGGCGTGTCCCAGACGCGATCGATCGCGAACAGGATGAGGAATGCCAGGACGATGCCGAAGATCGAGGCGCAGGTTGATTCGATCAGCTTGATCGACCAGACCCGACGGCGAAAATCGTGGAGCTGCTCTTGCAAGCCCTCGGGCAACCGGAGCCGATCCCGCGATGGAGCCAGACTCATAGGAGAAATCCCTCACGAAGGCCGGGGTTGGAGGAAGGAGAGATCAAATCAAGCCGATCGCCTTGCGGCCCGCCCAGAAGATTCCCATCAGCCCGATCAGGATGCCCGCGAGGACCGGGTTGCTCCATAGCTGCACGCGTCTCACCGACGGCGGGGGTTCGGGAAGCTCGGCCAGCGATCGGACCACTTCGTCGACCTTGCTCGCCTCGATCAGCTTGCCACGACTCACGCGGACCACTTCTTCCAGCACCTCGGGCCGCGCCGGTCGCCCCACGCGCTCGGCCGCGACCCCCTGGACGAAGAACGAGGCTTCCAGCGAGGCGCCCGTCTGCTTGCAAAACAGGGTGACTTCATGCTTGCCCGGCTCCTCGGCGTTGAATCGGCCGGTGAACACGCCCCATTCGTCGCCCGCGGACGCAAGCTTGACGATCTCCGTCTTGCCCGAAGGCGCGGTGATCTTCGCCGACACGTCGCCCGACCGCAAAGGCTCGCCGCCGCGCTCCATCACGTTGGCATGAAGGGCGAGCGTCTGCCCCATCTTGGGCTGATCGGGCACATAGTACAACCTCATGGTCTCGCCCTTGGCCATGTTGCGCTGGTAGGCCATCCACCGAACGACCTGGCCCCAGAAACGATAGTGGTACTTGTCCTCCACGCCCTTGCGCCACCGCCAGGCGCCATCGGTGCCCATGAAAAGGACCTTGCCCGCGCCATAAGTCCGCGTGACCAGCAACGGCATGCGGCCGAACTCGTTGGCGGCGTCCTTGTGGACGCACAGGACGTCGCTGCCGGCCTTGGCCCGGAGCACGGGGGCGTACCACTGGAACCCCGGCAAGCCTTCCCAGACCTCGGAATTATCGTCCTCGGTATCGGCCAGCTTCGTCAGCAGGCTTCGCCTCCCCAGCTCGGTCAGCTCGAAGTGGTTGGGCGTGCGAGATCCCCAACCGCCCGGCTGGCCCGCATCCAGCACGACGGGGCAAAGGTCGCCAAGCTCGGTGTCCATGAGCGACCCCTCGCGCCCCTGGACGCCGGGCATGAAGACCAGCCCGCTGGCCTGATGCTCGACCAGGCCCTTGATCAAACGGCACTGCTCGGCCGTCAACTGGCCCGGTTCCACGCCCACGTCGCCGAGGAATACCACGTCGAATTTCGACAACTCATCCAGCCCGTTGGGAAACTGCTTGATGTAGTCCTTGTTCCCGCCGCCCGGCTTGCTCAACCCGGGGTGAAACAGCAGGCAGGAGACGTCGACTCCGGGATCGCGCGACAAGGCGTTGCGCAGGTAGCGATATTCCCAGCGGGGGTAGGATTCGACCACCAGCACGCGAAGTTTTTCCTCGCGGATCGCGATCGGCGCCGTCATGCGATTGTTGTCGGTCAGCGACTCGTCGGGATGCTTCGGGATCGAGAGCGTGACCGAGAATTCCCCGGTGGCCTTCGGCTTCCACACGAGGAAATCGCTCGTGCGCGACATCGGGGCGATCCGCACTTCCTTGGTCAGTTCGTCGCCGTCGGTGGCCCGCAGCGTGACCGTGGTGGTGAACTCGCGGGGCAGCGAGCTGTCGATGGTGAACGGGATGCGCACCGATTTCCCCGACACGCCGAACGTGGGGGCGTCCAGGCTGAGCAGCTCGATATCCGGCAGTCGCGTGGGACTTCCCACCGCCACGCCGAAGACCGGCACGCCCTTCATCCGCAGCTTCGACGCCGCCTGCACGGGCGGTTGCCCTTCGTTCCAGTCGCCGTCGGAGGCCAGCACGACCCCTCTCAGGTTCGGGAACCGCTCGGGTGCCTCGTTCAGGGGGTCGAAGAGGTCGGTGCCGTGCCCTTTTTTCGCCGACGAGAACGGCTGGATCACCACGTTCATCCGCTCGCGGAGCCCGGCCCACGTGGACGAGTCGATCAGCGACGTGATCGCCTCGCGGCGAGTCCTCGGCTCGGCCCCCGTCTTGCCCGCTTCCAGCACGTCGCGGGTGTCCATGCTGGGCGAGGCGTCCCACAAGACGACGATCGAAGGCTTCTCCTCCGGGCGATATTCCTCGATCCACTCGGGCTGATTGAGCAATACCGCGGCACAGATGACCAGCACGAGCCGGAGGAGTTCCAGCACGCCCTGGGAGCGGCGATAATTCGTGCGCTGCCAGGCGATGAAGCAGAATACGGCCGTGGCCAGGACGATTGCGACCGAAGCGACGACCGACCAGCTTGTCCACAGGAACGTGAGCGATCGAGAGACGTTCATGACAGGCCCCCCGCATCGCGATAAGGCCGGGGCAGGCAAAGCCCGGCCTCCACGACCATGGCGATCATCATGGCCATGAGGAACATCCGCCAGACTTCCTGCATGAACGACGCCGTGTTGCCCGCCTGGTCGTCCACGCGGGCGAAATCCAGCCCCTTGAACAGGTCGGCAAGGCGGCGATCGGCCAGGATCGGGGCATGATCCTCGGCGGGCGGGCGGTTCACGGCCAGGAGGCGATTGCCCGACGCATAAACCCCGCGGTGCAGCGGGAAATCGGTGGAGATCGCATCCTCATCGCCCCCCAATCGCTTCCACTGCGAAGGATTGTCGGCGGTGGCTTCCCCCGCGAGGAGCTGCCGGGTGCTATCCAGGACGGCCGCCCCGGCGGCCATGGCACGCTGGACCATCACATAGAAGACGACCCCGCCCATGGCCAGCGACGAATCGCCGGGAGCCGGCGTGGTCGCGCAAATACTGCGCCACCGGCGTTGGTCGAAACCCGGGAGAGCAAGTTCGTGCCGCCCTTCAACGTGGCGAGCGGCGTACTTTCCCCCTCCAGGGTGCAATACCTTCGGACTTGAAGCTGTCCCACGGGAAGCGGCGATCCGCTTTGCGTATGGGCGAGCAGGTCCTGATCGCCCCGCCAGCTTGACACCGGCACGTCCTCGCTCGACTCCACCCATTTCGACCATTTCACGCCGCAAAACTCCTTGCCCGCGGGATTTTTCGGCGGGAAGAAGATCGCGTAGCCGCCGCGGTCGATGAAGCTCCGCACGGTCCTGGCGACGTCCCCTTCGGGCGGCGGGCCTTGCCACATGAGCAGCGAAATCTTGTCCCACTCGACGGTGTTCAAGGCATCCAGGCCCACGACTTCGGCCGAGCATTTCAGGGTCGGGTCGGGCGTGACCTCGGCGGCGAGCTGCAGCGGGCGGGCGACCTGCGCATCCTCCGCGACCACGACCGCGCGACGGGACGCGGGCTCATCGAAAGCGAAGTAGAAATCGTTGTCGGCGGGGTTGGCGTCGGTCGGGATCGAGACCCGGCCCCAGCCTCGCTCGCGGCCGCGAGCCAGGGGCAAATGGTGGTCTTTCAACTCGAATCGAGGCCCCACCAGCTCCAGGGTCACGACCGACCGGGCGCCATCAATTTCGAACTGGACGGGCACCGCTTGCTTGCCCTCTCCTCCGCCTTCGCGGCTCAATTTCAGCGACACCACAAGCTCGGCGCCATCGGCGGTCTTCTGCCGGCGGACGTCGGTCACGCGGATCGAGAGATTCCCGGCGCCGTCTGCGGATAGGCGAGCAGGTGGAAGCGGATCGCCTGCGGGAATTCGAGGAACGCGTCTCGCAGGGCCTTCCATCGCGCGCTTTCGGGGTTCCAGTCGTCCTCGCGAAGGTCCGAGCAAATCCAGATCTCGGTGTTGCCCGCCTTGTTGTCGCGGATATAGTCGCGGGCCGATTGCAGCATGGCGGCAATGTCGCTCGGCGCCTGATCGGCTCGGCCGCGGGCGAAGTGAGGAGCCCATCGATCGTCTCCAGCTCTCGTGGCCTGTTCGAGGCGCTTTCGACCAGGACGAATCGCGCCGACCCGATGGTCTTCAACGCCCCTGCAAGCTGCTTCCTGCCGGTTTCCAGCTTCGAGCCCGCGGCGCCACGGCCATTCTGCTGCATGCTGGGGGATCGATCCATCAACACAATCGTGGTGTCGGGACGGCTGCCCGCGCTCAGGCCGAGCCAACCTCCCAGCAAGGGGCGGCTCACGGCGAAAATCAGCCCGGCGATCGCCAGCATCCTCATGGCCATGATCAGATATTGCCGCAGGCGGGCATACCCGCGCGACATCTTGTTGGCCGCGAGCAGGAACATCATCGCCGCCCAGCGCATGGTCTGGTAGCGTCGCTGGTTGATCAGGTGGATGATGATCGGCAGCGCGACCAGCGGCAGCCCGACCAGCAGGATCGGATGCAAGAAGCTCATCGCAGCCCCTTCGATCGCGTGCGGCCGATCAGGAATCGCAGGAGGACTTGCTCATAGTCTTCGTCGATGCTCACGCGATGGTAATCCACGGCCGATTCCAGGACGACTTTCTGCATCCCCGCAAGATACTCGTCGATCGCCTTGTGATACCGATCGGCGATCTCGTTCGGCTCGGCAAAAACCGCCGGGCCGCCTTCCATGTCGAGGAATCGCATGGGACGCCGGAAGCGGAAGCCGATCTCTTGCGGGTCGAGCAGGTGGAAGATCGCCACGTCATGACGGCGAAATCTTAGATGCTGGAAGCAACCGCGCAGTTCCTCGGGGTTGACGAACAAATCGGACAGGATCACGATCAGGGCACGCTGGCGGATGGTCTCGGCAAGTTCGTGCAGGACCGGGACGATGTGGGTTTCGCCCTGCGGTTTGGCCTGCTCCAGGATGTCGAAGACCGCCATGAGGTGCGCCGGATTTCGCCGCGGAGGGATGCTCCGCACCACCCCCTTGGCCACGCACGAGATCCCCACGGCGTCGCCCTGCTGCAAGGCCATGTGGCCGATCGCGCCGGATAACCGCCGGGCATATTCGATCTTGTTCACGTCGCCCGAGCCGAAGTCCATCGAGCCGCTGGTGTCCAGCACGAGGCAGCATCGAAGGTTGGTGTCGGCCTCGAATTCCTTGACGTAATGGCGATCGGACCGGCCGAAGGCGCGCCAGTCGAGGCGTCGCAGGTCGTCGCCCGGAACGTACTTGCGATACTCGGCGAATTCCACGCTCGACCCGCGATGGGGGCTGGGATGCCGGCCCGACACGTTCCCCTGCATGGGCCGTCTCGCAAACAGCGGGAAGCCGGCGAGGCGCGAGAGCACTCGCGTGTCGAGGAACGATCGGGCGCGGCGGTCGGGGAACATGCGGGGTGGGTTCTCAATGGGTGGGATGGGAACCGAGATGAGGTTACTGTTCCGACTTCGTCTCCTCCAGCAACCTCCGGACGATCGCCTTGGCGTCGATCCCCTCCGCCTGCGCGGCGAAGGTGGTGATCACGCGATGCGTGAGCACGGGCGAGGCCACTTCCTGGACGTCCTCCAGCCGGACCATGTAGCTGCCGGACAGGGCCGCGCGGGCCTTCGCCCCCAGGATCAAGTACTGCACGGCTCGCGGACCGGCACCCCACGAGACCAGCGGCTTGAGCCACGCCGGGGCCGTCGACCCGTTCGGGCGGGTTTTCCGCACCAACTTGGCGGCGTAGGCATAAATGTGGTCGGGGACGGGCATCCTTCGCACCAGATCCTGGTGATGGATGACCTCTTCGGGCGTGAGCAGGTGATTCAGGCTGGGCAGGGCGTCTCCGGTGGTGGTGCGGGCGATCTGGATCTCCTCGGCTTCCGAGGGATAATCGAGCTCGATCAGGAACATGAAGCGGTCGAGCTGGGCCTCGGGGAGCGGATACGTGCCTTCCTGCTCGACGGGATTTTGCGTGGCGAGCACGAGGAAGGGCGGATCGAGCCGGAACGCCTTGCCGACGACCGTCACGTTCCTCTCCTGCATCGCTTCCAGCATGGCCGCCTGGGTCTTCGGCGGGGCGCGATTGATCTCGTCGGCCAGGACGATGTTCGCGAACACGGGGCCGTGGACGAAATGGAACTCGCGACGACCGGTCTCGCCGTCCTGGAGGATGTCGGTGCCGGTGATGTCCATGGGCATGAGGTCGGGCGTGAACTGGATGCGGCTGAACTTGAGACTCATGGTCTCGGCCAGCTTGCTCACCAGCAGCGTCTTGGCCAGGCCGGGCACGCCCATCAAGAGCGCGCATGGCCGCGGGCGAACAGGCAGATCGCCAGGCGCTCGACGACCTCCTTCTGGCCCACGATGACCCGGGCAAGCTCGGCCTTAAGCCGGGAGTGGACGTCGCGCAAGCGATCGATCGCCTGGACGTCCGTATCGCTCAGCTTCTCCAAGCCCGGCGGGCTCGCAATCTGCGTCATAAATCGCTCCAGGACATCGAGCCGTCGACCCATCCTCCAGGTCGCGACGCATTTTAAATTATTAAGAGGCGGATTTCCACTGGCTTGTTAGGATTACTGGGACGAAGGAGACTCGCAACCGTGGAATTGCGCGTGGCGTGGCAGACCGCCTCTGAGGATCGGCACGAGCTAGCCCGACCCCGCGAGGGATCTCCGGCGCCCGAGATTCCGTTCGAGTCCCTCAACTTCGCCTGGGCATGGCCAAATACAGCGGCCGACATCTCGCCCTCCTGATCGGGCCGGACGGCCGGATCATTGCCATGAATCTGCAGGGCCTTACGATTGACCTGGCGGTGAACAAGGCGCTCGGTGGGAAATGACCGGATCGAGCATCATCAAGGAGGGTCTTCCTCGTGGTCCTGGCAGAGGTTGCAAGAAGAGGTCGCCCGGGCGTCGCGTTGGTCCTCCTTTTCCTGGTTTCCCCGGCAATTGCCGACGACAGGCCTGACGGCGTTCTCTCGATCCCCGGACGCGTCCTTGAAGTTCGGTCGAAGAAGCCGATTGCCGACGTGCAAGTGGTGGTCGAGCGGCGAGTGGCCCGTGTCGATGCTCGCGAGGTGCCCAAGTGGGCCGGCGAGGAGCGGTTGAAGACGGATTCCGATGGCCGATTCACCCTCAGGTTTCCGCCCGAGCAGCAGCAAGAGCCTCGCCTCACGCTGGTGGTCCGACTGGCCCATCCGAACTACATCCGAAGGGCCAGCATCGAACGCAGTTTCGCGCAGTTCCAGGATATTTTTAAGGCAAACAAGGCCTTCTTCGAGGAGATCGTGCTCGAACCGGGCGTGATCTACAACGCGGAGGTCGTCAAGCCCGACGGTGCGCCGGCGTCGGGCGTGAAATACGACTGTACCCTGATATGTCGGGGGCTCCAGAACGAGTTTTTCGCGTACGATGCGAAGGGAGAGAGCGACCCGCAGGGCTTGATTCGGCTCAGGTTGCCCCGGACCGAGGGCCTGGCCCTCTTCCTCACGCCGGACGAGTCGCTGGCCCAGTTCCAGAAATACTGGGGCCCCGAGAATTTCAACGGGAGAGTGCGATACCTCAGGCCCAACCTCGGCCGCCTCGCGCTGGAAAAGGGCGAATCCTTGACCGGGCGCGTGCTGGACGCCTCGGGAAAACCGATCATCGGCGTGAAGCTGGAGGCGACCGGACGAGGCACGCAAGACCGTCGCGAGACCACCACCGGGGCCGATGGCCGCTTCACCTTCAAGCGCTCCGACCCGCAAGCTACACGATCGCGGCGGCCAGGCAAGCCCCGACGAATTCGGAGGAGCTTTACGAGAACTTTTCTGTGGCATGCCCCGTCCCGATCGCGCCGAAGAAGGTCCTCATCCTGAAGGGCGTGAGACCGCCGGAACTCGAACTGCGAGAGCCGCCGACCGTCCGCGTGGCCGCCCGCTTCGTCGATTCGCGGGGCCGCCCGGTTCGAGAGATCCCCGTCATGTTGAGCGGGCAGCTTTCGTCCGATCCCGAGATGCCGGAACCGTCGGGCGAGATCGGCGTGCCCATGGAAACTTACGGGACCTGGGTGAATGAAGCTGTGACGGCCGATTTCAGCACTCGCCTCGACTGGGTGGGCCGCGCCCTGCCCGACGCCAACGGAGAAGTCGTCCTCCAGGTTCCCAAAGGCTTGCGGGCCGTCACCTTGACCACGCTCTCACGCGACGAGAACCGCGTGATCAAGACCCGGATGTCCAATGGTGAGGGGTTGTTGCTGGAGACGGTCTTGAATCTCGGCACGCTCGAAGGCCCAAGGACCGGCATCAGCTTCGTGATCTACGACTGCCCGAAAGTCCTGCTAATGATCAGGGAAGAAGAAGGGAAGCTCCCGGCGAACGTCGGAATTTACGGCATGCTGGTGGGCCGAGAAAACCAGACCTTCGCCGCGTTCGAGGCGATCGGCGACGGCCGATATCGCGCCCGGGGCGTGTTCCCCGACGAGGATTACGTGTTCTTCGCGCAGGCCGAGGGCCACGCGATGGCCCGCACTCGGAAGGCCCGCCTCGCGGAGGGGAGCTCGTCCGAGTTTTCGATCACGCTCCTGAAATCCGATCCCCCGGTGGCCGTGGGCGACATGGCGCCTCCGATTCTTGTCCGGACCCTCGATGGTCGGGATCTTTCGATGGCCGATTTCCGGCGGAAGTTCGTCCTGTTGAGCTTCTGGTCCAGCCTCGGGGGCATGGACGCCGACCTCGTCCGCATGAAGGGCCTGCGCGACCGCTACGGCGCCGACGAGCGCTTCGCCATGCTCGGGCTTATCGGCGATTACAACGTCGATAACCTCTCGAAGCTGATCAAGGATCGTGGGCTGGACTGGCCGCAGGCCCTGCTTGGACCGCAGTCGGAACGCCTCCAGGCGGCCTTCGGGGACGCCAGGATGCCCCACGCCGTGCTCATCGGGCCCGACGGGCGCGTGGTGGCGACCGGCCTCCAGGGCGATGCCGTGGATAAGGCCGTTGCCGGCGCCCTCGGGGCGCGATAAGCTGGAGGAACGTAGCGAATCACGGCCCGGATCGCCCCCCTCGATTGAAGGAATCCGCCCATGAATCCTCTCTGGATATCGGTTGCGCTGATCCTGCTGGGCCCGGCCGATGAGAGCCGGAAATTCGCGGCGGAACAGGCGGCGGCGGCGAATGATCCGAACGCCCTGGTGCAACTGGCGCTCTGCGCCGAGTCCAAAGGGATGAAGGCCGAGCGGGACCAGCTCCTCAGGTCGGCCGTGGCCATCGACCCGCATAACGCGATGGCGAGGGGACTTCTCGGCGAGATCCTGCTGGACGGGATGTGGCAGACGCCGGAGAAGGTCGCCGAATCGGCGGCGTCGAATCCCGATCTCGCCGCGAAGATGGCCGACTACAACGCCCGCCGCGCCAGGGTGGTCGACCTCGCCCAGGAAGAGTTGCGGCGGGTGCGCTCGTTCCGGGAAGACGGCAAATATGTCGAGGCGGGTTTGTTCCAGGCGTATGCCGACCGCAAGCTCGCCCCCGGCCATGTCGAACTCGCCCTGTGGTGCGAGAAGAATGGCCTGAAAGCCGAGGCCCTCGCCCACTTCACCACGGCCGTCCGGCTCGATCCGCATCGAGACGTGGCGTGGAAACACCTGGGTTACGTGAAGCACGAAGGCCGATGGATGACGCCCGCGCAGGTCCGCGACGCCCAGCAAGAGACGGCGCTCCAGAAGAAGGCGGACGCCACCTGGGAGCCCACGCTCCGCCGCCTGAAGGCCTCGCTGTCGGTCAAGAACCGCCAGGCGACGGCGGAGGCGGAGCTTGCCAGGGTCGACGACGTCCGCGCCGTGCCCATGATCGCCAAGGTCTTCTTCACCGACAATCTTTCGGACCAGAAATGGGCGGTCAGGCTACTCGACAAGCTGCCATCGCCCGCGTCGACCCGCGACCTCGCCGTCCTGGCCGTCCGGAGCATCCACAAGCAGGTGCGGATCGACGCGATTGAGGCGCTCAAGACTCGCCAGCCCGTCGACTATGCGGAAATGCTCGTGGACCTCGTCCGCAAGCCCTGGGTCTTCCGGTTCGAGCCGGTCGGCGGCCCCGGGAGCACCGGGAGGCTCGTCGTGGATTCCCCCCGATTCCAGCTCACGAGGACCTACGACGCCCCGGCCGCCTTCACCCTCAACATCAGTTTTTACGGATACGTGGGGCTGGACCCGAACGGCCTCCCCGTCGTCATCCGCGGTCGCGACCTCATGCAGATGACTCCAAAAAATTATCAGATGAAGCTCGCGGACGCCGAGGAGAAGACGGCGCAGATGCTGATGGACGCCCAGGTGAAGGCGCAGGCCGCGCAGGGGCGGATGATCGCCGACGTCCAGTACGTCGAATCCATGAATGCCCAGGCCGACGACGACAACCGGGCGGTTCGCGAGGTACTCCAGCAGGTCCTCGCCGCGCCCGACCTGGGGGACGACGAGGACGCGTGGCACTCCTGGTTGTCCGAGAAGAACGGGTATCGCTACACGCCCCCGCCGAAGATGCAGGTGAGCGAGAGCCTCCAGACCCTCCCGGCACCGAGCGTCTATAGCTGCTTCGCCGCCGGCACGCCGGTCAGGACCTTGACGGGGCGCCGTCCCATCGAGAGCCTGAACGTCGGAGACCAGGTGCTCTGCCAGGACACGAGCACCGGCCAGCTTGGTTTCGAGCCGATCCTCGTCGTGCATCACAACCCGCCCGACAAGACGGTCCGCGTGATCCTGGACAACGGCGACGAGGTGGTCGCAAGCCTCTTCCACCGCTTCTGGCTGGCGGGCCGGGGCTGGGCCATGGCGAAAGACCTGAGGGCCGGCGACGTCGTCCGCACGCTCACCGGCAGGTCGTCCATCCTGAAGGTCGAACCCGGCGCCGTCATGCCCGTGTTCAACCTCGACGTCGCCAGGGGCCGCACGTTCTTCGTCGGCATCCACGACGCCCTCGTGCACGACAACACCCTGCCCGACCCGCGAGCGACCCTGTTCGACGCGGCCTCCAAGTAACCAAGGCAAGGTCGCGCCCTGCCCCCATCAAGCCCGCGGCGCAACGACTTTGAGCTTGCAAGAATCCCCTTGTAGGGTGCTCTGCGAGCACCTCTCCGCATTTTCGAATCGAAGAAAGCCCGCAGCCGAATCCTGTAATTGCCATAGATGTAGGGTGGGTCGAGCGTCAGCGAGCCCCACCTTTGCCCGAAATTCGGATGGTGGGGCTCGCTGACGCTCGACCCACCCTACAGTTACGTTGCTCGGTACTGAATACGGCTGACCGCTTACGAATCGAGAAGGTGCTCGCAGAGCACCCTACACGCAGGGCAGGAAAGGCGTTGACAAAAGTCCACGCCCATCCTATGTTGACACGCGGCGGCGGCGACGCCTCCAAGATGGGGGGATGGCTGTCTCGCGACGGTCCAGCTCGCCTCTCCGGGGTTACCCCGGGGGATTTCGTTCGCCGACCAGGATCAGGCGTGAGAGGAAATACGCGTTGCGTATCACTCCTCACGCGGGACCAGACCGGTTGGAGCGTCGCCGCTGTCTCTCCCGATGACCGATAAGCGGATCGCAAAACGTCTTGCCGAGGCCCTAGGAGGCAGCTCGTGGGATGCCGATTCGCTCCTCGCCACGGCAGGCCGCATCCTGAACCGGCGGCCGAAATCGTTCCTCAAGCTCATCCCCCGATTGATTGAACGCTGCGGAGCCCATTTTCGGCCAAGGTCGGCCCGCATCGTCGAATTCCTGCTCGACGACAAGGCGTTTCAAAGCGCCTGCCAACGCAGTGCGCTCGCCTTCGCGATCGGAGAAAAGGCGTTCGTGACCCCCGTGATGTGGCCCGGCGCGGGAGGTCCCTCGACCTGGGAGGTCCCGCCGATCACCACCCCGGGACAACTGGCCGACTTCCTCGGCGTGAGCTGCGACGAGCTGGAATGGCTGGCCGATCGCCAGGCGAGGGAGCGGCATCAGCGATTCCGGATGTCGCAACGCTACACGTATCGCTGGATACCCAAGCGATCGGGATCGAGCCGATTGATCGAATCGCCCTGCGCACGGCTCCGATCCGTGCAAGAACGCCTGCTCCGCGAGGTGATCGACCGCATCCCGCCCCACGAAGCAGCGCACGGCTTCCGGAAAGGACGGTCGATCGGCTCCTTCGTGCGGCCTCATGTCGGACAACGTCGCGGTCCTGAAACTCGACCTCCAGCACTTCTTCCCGACGATCACGGCAGGCCGGGTGCTGGCCATCTTCCTCGCCGCCGGATATCCCGAGCCGGTCGCTCGACTGATGGCGGGCCTCGGCACGAACACGCTCCCGTCCGGAGAATGGCGGCAATCCGCGGAATTCCTCCGGACCCATCGAGACTGGCTAGCCCGTCGCCTCTATCGACAGCCGCACTTGCCGCAAGGCGCCCCCACCTCGCCGGCCCTGGCCAACCTCGGCGCCTATCGCCTCGACCTCCGGCTCGCGGGCCTCGCCCGATCGATCGGAGCCTCGTTCACGCGATACGCCGATGACCTCGTCTTTTCGGGCGATCAAGATTTCGAACGCAAGTTGGATCGCCTGCCCGCCCACGTCATGGCAATCGCCATGGAGGAGGGATTCGCGATCAACCCCCGCAAGACCAGGATCATGCGCCAGGGGGTCCGGCAACTGGTCGCGGGCGTTGTGATCAACAATCGCACGAATGTCACCCGCAAAGATTACGACCTGCTGAAGGCCACCCTCCACAATTGCCTCCATCGCGGCCCCGAAGGACAGAATCGAGGCAACAAGGGCGACTTCCGGCGCATCTGCTCGGGAGGATCGCCCACGTCAGCTCGCTCCACCCCGAACGAGGTAGGCGACTTCAAGAAACTTTCCATCGCGTCGACTGGTCGCCCCGAGGTTAAATCCCAGAATATCTTTCATACCATAATTTTTTCTATTTATTTAAATGCTATGGACGTCAGGTCGGACCCCGCGTGGTCGGCGGCTTGATACGCCACGGCGGAATGAATTCAAATCGTCTTATTGAAAGAAAATGATAAATTATTGAGATGTGGATTTCAAGAATTTCTCGATCAGCGACGAACCCTGCCATTTTGCCGCACGCTTCGTAGGCGCTTTCATACAAGTCTTGCGTCAGACATCACGTCTGGGCGGTTTTCAAGCCGATTTGCACCCGAAAAAAAGTGTCGCACTCTGTCGCTTATTAGCTGATGTTTGCGCGATGATTTCACAGAAACCCCTGGTATCAAACGACTTGAAGAAATGGAATGCGGCGCACTAAAGGCACTTCGGCGGCCTGCTCGCGACCCTCGAATCCGAACGTCCCGACTCCCGATCGCGCCCACAGATTTCCTCCGCCGGGGGAAAGTCGGTGATAATTTCCCCGAGCTGCCCGGATGATGGTTAGTATGCCCCGTTAAAATCGCGCGATCCCAATTTGTACCCACGAAGTACAATCATCCCGAGGGTCCACACGGAATATGCGTAGAAATTTTCCACACTCCCCGATCTCCCCAATAGTCGAGCCGGCGCGTGATCCCCCCATGACGTCTCATGGGGATCTTGAGCCAACATTGCACCAATCGACTGGATTATCGCAGCCGCGCCACGCGCCCGCCTTCGCCCGAAGCCCATGCGCCTTCACCGATTACGACCGAATCAAAGCCCAATTTCCCGAGCCTTTCCCACGTCTCCCCGGCATCTTTCGAAATTTCCGAGCCCGTTGGCCCCACGGCGATCAAGGATTTCCCGGCCATTCCCGGCAAGTACGCCGCGGCCGAGCGATATCCCGAAGGGCCACGCCCTTTCGGCTCGTGCCAGGTTTTCCCGCCATCGGAAGTGATCGCGCACACGCCTGCCGGGTCGTCCGGCTTCTTGTAATCGCCCCCGACGATCACGCCATTTTCGGCGTCGCGGAACGCCAGCGAAAAGATCCCCGCCGAGGGCACTCCCGCGCGAATCGGCGTCTCATGAACGCTCCAGGTTCGTCCATGATCGACCGATCGGAACACGCGAGCGACCTTCGCCCCGCCGGTGGCAAACCACGCGCGACCCTCCTTGCCCACGACCAGGCAAGTCCCGCTCGCGGCGAACGCCCCCTCGCCTTCGAGCGCCGGCGGCATGCCGTCGGAAGGCATCCGCATCCAGGACTTGCCCCCATTTTCGGTGGCGAACAGCACGAACTTGCCGTCCACCGGGTCGCCGAACGCGAGTCCGTGATCGGGATCCCAGAATGCGAGGGCATCCAGGAAGCCCTTCGAGTCGGGATTGGTGAGCTGGCACGTCCAGCGGAGCCCGCCGTCGGTCGTCTTGTAAATCCGCGAAAGCTCGCCCGCGCCGGCCGAGAGCAGATAGGCCGTTTGCCCGTCGACGGCATGAAGGTCGCGGAAATCCAGCTTCTCGGCGCCCGGGACGATCCCCATCTTCCACGAATGTCCGCCATCGATCGTCCTCAACCAGGTCCCGTTCATGCCGCTCGCCCACGCCACATCGCGGCCCACGGCCCCGAGCCCCCGAAGGCGCGATTTCGTGCCAGTCTCCTGGACGACCCAGGGCTCGTCGTCCCCGGCCTGCGGGCCATTTCCGGAGAAAATTCCCGCCATCAATACGACCCCGAGGAGATTCCGCCGCATCGGGAAAACGTCCCTTCGTAAGAGCCTGATCTGGGATGGCACGCTCCGTCGCCTCCATGCGAGGATACAATTCCGCGGGGCGTTCGCGAACACTTTTCGCGAAAGCCGTGTCGTGGACGAGATGACGGGGGCGATCGGCGAAGGTTCATGGATATTCACACGCTGGAATTGCTGGAGTTCGACAAGGTCCGTCAGTTCGTGGCCGGGTACGCCGCGTGCTCGCTGGGGAAGGACGCCGCCAGGCGGATGGAACCAGGCCGCGAGATGGCCAGGATCCACGCCGCCATCGCCAAGACGACCGAGATGGCCGACGCGCTCTCGGCCGGGCTCTCGCCCCCGTTCGGCGGCCTGCACGACATCCGCCAGAACGTCCGCCGCAGCCAGACCGGCGCCATGCTCACGGCCGAGGAGCTTGCCGAGGTCGTCGAGGTCCTCCGGGCCGTCGAGAACCTCGATCGCTGGCTCGGGCGAGTTGGCGACGAATTCCCCCGCCTGGGCGGGATGAAGGCCGGGCTCGGCGAGTTCTCCGGCGTCCGCAACGCGATCGAGGGCTGTTTGGACGAGCGCGGCAAGGTCCTGGACACGGCCAGCCGCAAGCTGTCGGCCCTGCGTCGCGAGATCGGCCAGGTCGAGCAGAAAATCCAGGAAACCCTGCAACGCATGCTGCGATCGAACGAGATCCGCCGCATCCTGCGATACCCGAATTTCACGATGGTCGGGCATCATTATGTCCTGCCGATCGCCAAGGACCATCGCGGCGAGATTCAGGGATCGGTCCACCGGACAAGTGCCTCGAACGAAACGGTTTACGTCGAGCCGCAGGCCATCGCCGAGCAATCGGCGCAGCTCTCCTACATCCGCGCCAAGGAGCTGAAGGAAATCCGCCGGATTTTGAGATGGTTGAGCGCCCAGGTTGGCCAGGTGGCCGATTCGCTCCTGGTAGTTTGGAAACGCTCGCCGAGCTGGACCTGATCCACGCGAGGGGCCGCTTCAGCCTCGATTTTCGCATGAGCCCGCCCGACCTGAACGAAGACGGACGCATCGTGTTGCGAGGCGCCCGGCATCCGATCCTCGAACACCTGTTTCGCGAGGAAGCCAGGTCCCGGGCGATTTCGCCGGTCGAGGAGGGCGAAGTCCGGCCGACCCGCGAGCCGAGATCGGTCGTCCCCATCGACGTCCACCTCGGTTTCCATTCGCACATCCTGGTGATCACGGGACCGAACACGGGCGGCAAGACGGTGGCGTTGAAGACCGTGGGCTTGCTCGCGATCATGGCCCAATCGGGGCTGCATGTCCCGGCACATCAGGGCTCGCAACTGCCGGTTTTCGACGAGATTTTGGCCGACATCGGCGACGAGCAGAGTTTGGAGCAATCGCTCTCCACGTTCTCGTCGCACATCCGCCGAGTTTCGGAGATTTTCGCCAGGGCGACCGAAAAATCCCTGGTCATCATGGACGAGATGGGCGCGGGCACCGACCCCGCCGAGGGCGCCGCATTAGGTCGGGCGATCCTGGATGAGCTGGATTCGATCGGCTGCCGGGCGATGGTCACCACGCACATCGGCGACCTGAAGACGTATGCGTTCACGAACCCTCGCGCCGAGAACGCGGCGGTGGAATTCGACCTGGAAACCTTGCGGCCAAGGTATCGCCTGCACATCGGCGACATCGGCCAATCGAACGCGCTGCAAATCGCCAGGCGATTGAATTTGCCCGAGCATCTCGTGGCCAGGGCCGCGAAATACCTGGAAACGACCCGCGGCGAGACGTCGCCCGAGTGGGAGATCCTGCAAAAGCTCCGTCGCGAGGCCGAGGAAGCGAAGCAAGCGGCCATGGAGGCGCAAGCCGAGGCAGAAAGGACTCGCGAGGCCCTGAATCAGCGGTTGACGGACCTGCAAAAGCAATCGGAAAACGATTCGCGAGTGGCGGAGGCGCGATCTCGGTTGCAGCCGGGCGATCGCGTAGTGGTCCCGCGATTTGGGTACGATCGGCCGGGCCGGGTGGTCAAGCTTGATCCGAAGAAGAATCTGGCCCAGATCGCCATCGGTCAGATGAAGTGGGACGTGCCGATCGCCGAATTGATCCCGCAGACGATGCGGGCGCCGAGATTCCCGGAGTGGCCGCAGTCAAAGGGAAGCCGGCGGTGAAGAACGCGCCTCGTCTGGAAGATTTCGGGGATGTCGAAGTCTAAAAAACGACGCGGGCCGCCGGGGAGAGGTCCGGCGGCCCGCGCGATCTCGAAGCAAATCTTGTAGGGTGCTCTGCGAGCACCTCTTGAATTAAGAGGTGCTCGCAGAGCACCCTACAAGAGGCGTGTCAGAACAATTCCTTGATCGGCGCCCCGCCGTCGACGACCTTGATCGGCCGGCCTCGCGGCGTGGTGTACTCGGTGGCGATGTCGATGCCCATGCCCTTGGCCATGGTGCCGATCACGTCCATCACGCCGACTTCGCGGTCGACCACCTCGACGCCGTCCTTGTCGGTCTTGCCGACGAGCTGGCCGCCCTTCAGGCCGCCTCCGCCCATGACGACCGACCACGAGCGCGGCCAGTGGTCGCGCCCGCCGTTCTGGTTGATGCGGGGCGTGCGTCCGAATTCGCCCATCCAGACGACCATGGTCTTGTCGAGCAGGCCGCGCTGGGCGAGGTCCTCGACGAGCGTGCCCATGCCCTTGTCCAGCTCGGGCAGCTTGTTCTTGGAGAGGGCGTTGAAGATATCCGTGTGCATGTCCCACCCGCCGAGCGAGACCTCGACGAACGACACGCCCGCTTCCACGAGCCTTCGGGCCATGAGGCATCCCTGGCCGAAGTTGTTGCGGCCGTACTTGTCGCGAAGCTCGGCCGGCTCGTCGTCCAGCCGGAACGCCTTCGTATAGTTGCCGTTCATCATGGTGATGGTCTTGTCATAGACGGCCGAGTGGTCGGCCGAGGCCTGCCCGCGCTTCTGGCTGCCGAAATTCTTCTCGGCGATGTTGAGCATGTGCAGCCTCCGCTCCATGCGGTTGCCGTCCACGCCCGCGGGGAATTGCAGGTTCGTGATGGGGTCCTTGGCGCTGGGGTTGGCCACCATGAAGGGGGCGTGCGTCATGCCGAGGAAGCCTGGGCCTTCGCCGGGCCCGTTGATCGAGATCGCATGCGGCAGGGCGAACTTGTCGCCGAGCTTCGGGCCGAGCTCATAGGAAAGGACCGAGCCGAACGACGGATGCACCACCGTGGGGTTGGGGGCGTAGCCGGTGTGCATCATGTAGGTGCCGCGGTCGTGATTTCCTTCCTTGGAATTCAGCGATCGCACGATGTTCAGGTGCTTCATCTGCGTGGCCACGCGGGGCAGGTGCTCGCTGATCATGATCCCGTTGGCGGAGGTCTGGATCGGCTTGAACTCGCCGCCGTTCTTCTCGCTCTCGGGCTTGAGGTCCCAGGTGTCCATGTGGCTGGGGCCGCCGCCCATCCACAAGAGGATCAGGCTCTTGTTGTTCTTGCGGATCACGTCGCCTTGGGCCTGCATTGCCGAGACGAATTGCATGGCCGGGAGCGCCATGGCCGTGGTCGCCATGTGCCCGAGGAAGTGTCGGCGGGTCATCCCGCTGGGCGTGATCAGGCGGTCGAACATGGACCAGAACCCCCAAGAAAAGAGCCATCGGGCGGGAGGGAAGCGGCGGGAGCGGGGCGTAAGGTGCATCAAATGCACCGTTTTCCATCAATGATTCAGCACGAACTCGTTGCAATTGAGCAGCGACCAGAACAGGTCTTCGACAACCTGGATCGAGTCGGCATTCGTCCCCAGGAAGGCGCTCGCAGTCTGCAATTCATTGGCGGACGGATAGCGGCCGAGGGCCGCGAGATAGAGCCGCGTGACGACGAACCGGGCCGGGCTGCGGGTGGCCCGCGAGCGGTCGACGGTGTCGGCGAGGAAGCTGCCCGCCTTGCCTCCGGTGGCCTGGGCCATCAGCTCGCCGTTCATCATCATCAGGGCCTGCGGGATCGTCCCCTGGAACCCGACCGATTCGCCCTCTTCGTCATTGGCGAAGGTCACGACGAACTGGCCGAGCCAGCGGTTGCGGACCTTGTCGAAGTCGCCGCCCGCCGCTTTATGCGCCGAGGTGGCCGTGATGAGCGAGTCGAAAAGCTGCTCGGGCGTCATCGGCTTGAGCATCATGTGGCTGAACAGGGTCTCGTCCTTCTCATTCTCCTTGGTCGTCACGCTCGAGAGTTGATAGGCGTGGCTGGCCATGATCGTGCGGTAGAGGTTCTTGATGTCGAACTTCGACGCGACGAACTCGTCGGCAAGCTTGTCCAGGAGCTGCGGATGGCTCGGCAGGTTGTGGTCGCCGAAGTCGTCCACGGGATGCACGAAGCCGCGGCCCAGGAAGTGCCCCCAGGCGCGATTCACGAACGCCTTGGCGAGTTGCTTCTGATCTTTTTCGGTGATGAACTTACCCAGGGCGTCGCGACGCACCACGTCCGACTGAGAGGCGGCCTTCGATCCGGTGTGGGCGAGCTTCTGGTTCCGCTCCACCAGCATGCGGCCAAGGTCGCCGGCACCCGAATCCGAGCCGCCACCGCCGCCGGTTTCGACCATGCTGTTCAGCTTCGTCCCGTCCAGATAGGTCGGGAACGCGATGCCCACCACGGCGTTGCGCTTCTCGAATCGGGACGAGGCGTTGGTGGGCTCGTCGGACACGATTGTATAGTCGTAGACTTCGGCGCCGGTCGCGTCGGTCTTCATCACGCGTTCGGACCGCATCCCCTTGAAGAACGCGTTGATGCCCCAGAAGTCCGACTGCTTCCAGCTATTGGACGGGTGGTCGTGGCACTGCGTGCATTGGATCTGCTGGCCGAGGAACACCCGCGTGGTGAGCGACGTGAGGTTGACCGCGCCTTCCGCCATGTGGGTCATCGGGAAGTTGACGGCGCCGTTCTCCTTGTTGCTGCCCCTGGCGGTGATCAGCTCATACGCCATCTCGTTCCAGGGGCGATTGGCCGTGACCTGCTTGCGGAGCCACGAGGAGAGCCCGGCCTTGTCGACGTCCCTCCCCTGCGGCTTGCGGCCGATGAGGATGATGGACCACTCGTTGCCGAAGTTCTTCGCGAAGTCGGGGTGTTCCAGCAAGTAATTGACGAGCTTGACCCGCTTGTCGCCGCGCTCCTTGTTTTCGAGGAACGCGGTGGCCTCCTCGACGTTCGGGATGCGGCCAAGCAAGTCAAGATAGGCGCGGCGGAGGAATTCCTCGTCGCTGGCGGGCTTCGACGGCTTGATCTTGGCCGTCTGCCACGCCTGCGCGATCATCGAGTCCACGGACGAGCCCGACCTGGCGGTGTCCTTGGTCGATTTGGTCTTCGGCGTATCGGGCGGGCCGGCAACGCCGATCGCCGCGGACCCCACGCCCCCCACGATGGTGATCGCCAGCAACACTCGAGACCAACCATGCCGAGGGGTCGTGGAAATCATTGCGTGGCTCCGAATTTGTCCCGCGAGAGGCCGGATAACCGCCAACTTCGTCGTGCCGGTAATCTGAAGGCTCAATACAGATTACGTCGCGTTCGCGAGGGGAGTCAATTGAAAATTGGCTGCCAGCAAGATTTTGTGGTTGAGTGCAATCAACATTGCTCGCAACCGTCTTTCCATCTGGTTACTGAAACACCCGAATCGTGTCAAGGTTTCGTTATTTCGCCAGCGAATCGAAAATAATTTCGAGGCCTCGGGTGCGCCGCCGGGAACTTTCGTCCAACTCTATTCGTCCAATATGGAGAGGTCCCGCCGTCATGGCTCTCCGTGCCGCAAGCATGGCGCTCTGGGCGACTTGACAAGAGTGCGGAGGCAGGTAATCTTCAAGGAGAAGGGCATTCTTCGGGCAGACGGTTCTTCGTTTGCGACGGCCTTTTCCCGTGCCTCCCCCATTCGCACCCGGAATTCACCCGATCAACCCGGCCTCGCCCGCGTGAGCCGGGGATTTAACGGAAGGCTTTCGCTCATGTTCAAGGTGTTCCTTCGACGGACGTCCCTGGAACGCTCGTGGATGAGCCTGGTCGCGATGCTCGGGATCGCCCTGATCGCCTCGTCCACCTCCCGTGCGCAACCTCCGGCGAAAAAAGGCGCCCCGCGAAGGGCGCCGAGAAGGAAAAGGCCGCGGAAAAGGTCGAGGGGACGCAGGCAGAGAAGGTCGAGACCACGGCCGATCGCTGGACGGACCCGCGCCCGAAGACGCGATGTCGAAATTCCCGACCGTCACCAACGCTGCCGTGACCGAGCCCGAGCGTGCCCAGATCAAGGCGTGGGCAAGCGGCCAGGGCCTTCCCGACCCCGCCGTGGTGCGACGCTTCGTCCAGAGCCGCACGTTTCAACTGGCCGACAAGAAGAATATCAAGGCCCTGGAAGACCTCGCGGGCAAGCCCGAAGACGCCAAGGCCATCGAGAGGGCGACGATCGAGTTGCTCGAACCCTTGTTGGTCACTCCGGTTGCGAATAATGCCCGCTTTCGCACGGTCTACGTCGGCGAGCTGATCAATAGCTTCAGGCCCCTGTGGAAGGGCAACCTGCATTCGCGGACCATGGCGATGATCGTGCTGAGCCGCAGCGGAGATCCGCAGGCGCTCAAGGTCTTCAGCGAGCAGTTGAACGACCCCGACCAACTGCTGGTCGTCAAGCTCCTGGCCGCGGTGGGCGTGAATACCGTGGCCAGGCACGGGAAGTTCACCCCGGATGGTAGTTTGTCCACGCCCGCCGCGAAGGCGCTTTCGGATTTCCTCATGAACCAGCCCGAGGAAGTTCTGGCCCGCCCAGTTCCGGGCGCTGGAGGCGTTGGGATCGTTGCGGATCTCCACGGCCCAACCGGCCGGGAACAAGGCGGAATTCGCCGAGACCGCGATGATTTTCCTGACCGATCGCGACGCCGCGCCCGACGTCCGAGCGTGGGCGGCCTGGGCGTTAGGAATGATGCAAGTCCCTGGAGGCGTCAAGGATTACAACTTCAAGCTCGTAGCCCACGCCGTGGGCGAGGTGGCCGCCGAGCTCGCCGATCGGATCACGCAATTGCCCGAGAAGGCCATGCCGAAGATGCTCCACCTCACCGACCTGTTGATCCAGCTCAACCGCGCCTTCTCCGGCGAGCCCGACATTCGCGACTCGGGCCTGCTCCACTCCTCGAATCCGGCCTTCTCGGCGTCCCAAGCTTATGTGACCGAGATCGACAAGAAGGTCAAAGACCTCACCAAGGCCTCGGTCGCCCTGAGCCAGGGGGTGGGAACGCTGGTGCCTAAACTCCGCGAAGACTTCGCCGCCAAGCTGAAGGACTTGAAGACCACGCTTGCCAAGAACGCCCCGCCGTCCAAGGCCCTCTTCGCCGACGGCCCCGAGTTCAACACCGCCCCCAAGGTTGCCGACGGTGCCAAACCCTGACCCGCCGGCGACGGTCGGCGAGGGGATGGGGCCAACTCCCACGGTCTCCGTCCCCGAAATACGCGACTACGGGCGGATCAATCCCGAAATCGTCCGACTGCTGAACGAGGGGCATCGCCAGGTTCGCCTCACTGGCGTGCAGGGTCAAAGGCTGCTCGCGGCCGGCTTGAAAGGGACGTGGGGAGCCGAGATCGTGCTGGAAGGGGACGCCGGGCCGGAACTTGCGGCCAATCTCGACGCCCCCGGGCTTTCGATCATTTGTCTCGGGTCGGCCGCCGACGGCGCAGGAAGCGGGATGAAGGCAGGCCAATTGCTCGTGCTGGGCCACGCGGGCGATGCGCTCGGCTATGAGCAAGCGGAAGGCGCGATTTTCGCCGCAAGCTCGGCGGGGAATCGGGCGGGCCTCCGCCAATCGGGGGGCCGGATTGCCCTGGGCGGCTCGACCGGACGACTTGCGGCCGATCGCCAGTCGGGTGGCATTCTTTACTACGTTCCCGAATCGCCTGGACCCTACCTCGGGCATGGACGGACGGGCGGGCGTGTGGTCCAATTCGGGGAGGCAACGATCGATGAGATCAGCAACCTGCGCAAGTATTCGCTGCCGATACGCTCGTGGCTTTCTCAGCCTTTGAAAGACCTGATCTGGTCCAAGAGGGCTTTCGATCGATGATCGTGCGAGGGCAAGGTCTCTGGAAGCCAACTTCTTGGCTCGCCCTGATGGGACTGCTGGCCGGATGCGGCCACGCCCTCGGCCCCGAGCCGATGGTGACGACGACCCTGGTCGGCCGCTTGCATGTGGGTGATCGCCCGATCGGTCGGGGCTGGGTGCAGTTCTTGCCCGTCGAGGGCACCCTTGGGACGCTCCGATCGGCCCCGCTAGCGCCCGATGGCTCATTCCGCATGGAAAAGGCCCCGGTCGGCCGCGTTGCGGTCGGGTTCGCCGGCCCCATGCCCGATTACGTCCCGAATGCCGAGATTTACCCGTTCCTCCTCTATGCCAATCGGGCCTTCCCGGCCCGGAGGACGATCGCGGCCGGCTCACCTTCGTCCGTCGACATCGACCTCGAACCCGAGCGCATCGTTTATGACAAGATAAGAGCCAACGCCCGGTGATCGGGAAAGCGAGGCAGCGGTGGAGGCAAGCCTGGTCGATCAAAAGATACCGCTCGGCACGAAGCTGAAATATCACATCCTCCGCAGGAAGGGGGATGGCGAGGTCGAGGCGGAAGTCCCGATCGATAGGCTCGCCGAATCGATCGCCGACCCGGCGGTCACGACGTGGATCGACATCGAGAATCCCGAACTCGACCTGGCCGGCGTCGAAGCCCTCTTCCGCGACGTGTTCCACTTCCACCCGCTCGCCATCGAAGATGCCCTGCGTGAGACACACGTCCCCCGCATCGACGACTGGGGCAAGTACCTCTATCTGGTCTTCCAGGCGGTCGAATTCCACCAGGACAGCCTTGAACCCCAGTTGCAGGAGCTCGACCTCTTCCTCGGCTCGAATTATCTCGTCTCGTGCCACGCCGGGCCGATGAAGGCCATCGAATGCGTGCGAAACCGGGTCGAACGCGACCCCGATCGAACGTCTCGCGGCGCCGATCACCTGCTCTATCAGCTCCTGGACGAGACGGTGTCCGCCTACATGACGGCGATCGAGCGGCTGGACGAGGAAATTGACGACGCCCAGGAAGAAGTCTTCCAGCAGCCCTCGCCCGCCACGCTCCAGAGGATTTTCCGGGTAAAACGGGCCGTGTTGAGGTTGCACCGCACCCTGTCCCCGCAACGGGAAGTCCTCAATCGCCTCGCCCGCGACACCTTCGCGCAGGTGGACTCGCTCGACCGCGTCTATTTTCGCGATGTCTATGATCACCTGGTGAGGCTGCACGACATCACCGAGAGTGTCCGCGACCTGATCTCGGGCGCCCTGGACACCTATCTCTCGGCGATCTCGAACCGGACCAACGAGATCATGAAGACGCTCACGCTGGTCACCGTGATGTTCTTGCCCATGACGTTCCTGGCGGGCTTCTTCGGGATGAACTTCTTCGGCGAGAACATGGTGTTGTTAAGCCCCCTGCCGCGAAATCTCCTGTTCTGGGGCAACCTCCTGCTCATGATTTCCACGCCGATCGGTTTGACGATCTGGGCCAAGCGACGAGGGTGGATTTGATGGGTAGGGCCGGTTATTACCGGTTCGGGTTCCGCAGAAACGAGGGCCGACGATAGCCGGCCGTACTTAAATTGCCGAAGAATGTTAGGATTGAGGCCGACAAGTCGAGGAAGAGCGCATTTTCCGGAGGTCGTCGATGACCCCGCATTGGTCCTTGCGACCCCATGACCCCGATCGCGTCTCGGCCCTGAGCCGCGAGGCGGGCTTGCCTCCCCTGGTGGCGCACCTCCTCCTGAATCGGGGGATTTCCGACGCCCCGACCGCGAAATTATTCCTCGGCGCCCGTCGCGACGGCCTCCACGATCCCGGGACCCTACCCGGCATCCAGGAGGCCGCCGATCGCGTGGTGAGGGCGATTCGCGACGGCCGAAAGATCGTGGTCTACGGCGATTACGACGTCGACGGCGTGTGCGGGACCACCATCCTCTGGGATTGCCTGCGACTGGCCGGTGCTAAGGACGCCGAGTATTACATCCCGCACCGGGTCGAGGAAGGCTACGGGGTTAATGCCGAGGCCCTGCGAAAGCTCGCGACCGAGCATCGCGCGTCCATGGTCATCACCGTCGATTGCGGCGTGTCGGCCGTGAAGGAGGCGCTCCTCGCCCGGGAACTTGGGATCGAGTTGATCATCACCGACCACCACACGCCCGGGGCGTCCTGGCCTGACGCTTCGGCGGTCGTGCATCCGCTCGCGCCGGGAGGCTCGTACCCGTTCCCCGACCTCTGCGGCGCCGGCGTCGCGTTCAAGCTGGCGTGGCAGGTCTGCAAGAGTTTCGGCGACGGCAAGAAGGCGTCCCCTCATCTGAGGGAATATCTGCTCAAGGCGATCAACCTCGTCGCCCTCGCAACGGTGGCCGACATGGTCCCGCTCGAAGGCGAGAATCGCATCTTCGTCCGCCACGGCTTGCGCGGGCTCGTCGCCGATTCCTCGGTCGGCCTGAAGGCGTTGTTGCAGGTCTCGGGGTTGCTCGACAAGGACCGGCTCAACACGGGAAACCTCGGCTTCACGGTCGCCCCGCGGATCAACGCCGCCGGCCGCCTTGAATTCGCCATGAAGGCCGTGCAACTGCTCACCACCGACGACGCCGCCGAAGCGCTGGAACTGGCCACGCTGCTGGACGACTGCAACCGCAAGCGGCAGGACCTCGAACGCTCGTTCGTGGCCCAGGCGCAGCGGATGATCGAGGAATCGGGAGGATTGGGAGATCGCGGCGCGATCGTGCTCGGCCACCCGCAATGGCATCCCGGAGTGATCGGGATCGTGGCGGTGCCGCATGGTCGAGATCTACCACCGTCCCACCATCATCGTCGCCCTCAACGACGCGATCGGCCAGGGCTCGGCGAGGTCGGTCGCCGGCTTCCACCTGTACGACGCGCTGAAGGCATGCTCCGAGGGCCTGATCTCGTTCGGAGGCCATAAAATGGCCGCTGGCCTGAAGTTGTCGCCCGATTTCTTCCCCACCTTCGCCGAGCGGTTCGACCACCATTGCCGATCGGAACTCGCAACCCACCTCCGGCGCAAGGAGATGATGATCGACGCCGAAGTGCCGCTCGGGTCGCTCACCACGAAAGTGGTGGACGCCATCGACGAGCTGGAGCCCTACGGGATTTCCAACCCCAGGCCGCTCCTGCTGGCCGAGAACGTGATCGCCGTGGGGGAGCCGAGGATCGTCGGGGCCAAGAAGAACCACGCCCAGCTCAAGTTCTCGCAAGGAGGGACCATGTTGAAAGCGATAGCCTTCAACATGGCCTCCCGAGTATCCGACCTCCCGCCCGGGACGCCCTGCGCCGTGGTCTTCGAGCCGAGCATCAACGAATGGAACGGCCGTCGCGAGGTGCAGATGAGCCTGAAGGACTATCGGGTCCACGCCGGCGAGGATTGAAATTGTCGGCTCCGGTGGGAATCAAATCGCGATCGTCACGGGGCGGAACCTCGCCACCCAGCGTTGCCGCTTCCGCTTGCCGGTCGTACAATCGCTGCTGACGACCCCACATCCCGATTCGACCCGTCGGCATCCACTCCCTGGCCCCGTGAAACCCATGAACGAACGCCAGTACGTCTTCCCCGGCGTGATCGAGATGAACGTCCAGGCCCGCAAGCGGCTGGGGGTGAACATCTACCTGATCGACGGCGGGACCGAGTGGGGCCTGATCGACGTCGGTTTCCTTGACGAGTTGCCCGAGGTCCTGGAGTTGATCCGCCGCATGGGGTTCAGCCTCTCGGCGTGCAAGATGATCCTCGCCACCCATGCCGACGTGGACCACACGCAGGGCCTTGCCCGCGCCCGCGAGGTGCTCAAGTGCAAGGTCGCCGCACATCCGAAAAGCGTGTCGCCGATCGCGGAAGGGGACGAGCTCCTGACCTTCGCACGCATCGACGCCCAGAACATCCACATCCCCATGCCCAAGTGCAAGGTGGACCTCACGATTGACGAAGGCGACGTCGTCGAGATTGGCACGCGAAAGTTGCAAGTCTGGAGCACGCCAGGACATACGGCCGGCCAGCTTGCCTTTCGCATGGGGAATCTGCTGTTCTCGGGCGACAACATCTTCCGGGATGGCTGCGTGGGGCTGATCGATGCGCATCACGGCTCGAACCTGGTGGAATTCCTCGCGAGCCTGCGGCGAATTCGCACCAGCGATGCCGAATTCCTCCTGCCGTCCCATGGGCCGATCTTCCGCAAGGACGATGCGCTGCTCGATGCGACCATCGCCCGCCTGGAAAGCTACACGCACATGGCCGATTTCGGGACTTGTGCCGTCGACTGGCCGCTGCTCGACCAGTGGGAAGATGAGCTTGCGACCGGGAGAATGCCCTCCTGAGCGGGAATTCTTGCCGAGTTTCTCGCGGCGGGCGTTTTTTTCTCCACATCGAGAAGAATTATCGCTACTCTCCTGAGCGGGGCGACCTCGCGAGGACCGCGGATTCCCTGCGGACTGGTGGGGTGCGGTTGTACCTCCGATGCACATCTACGGGAGAAGGCAATGCGAACTTTCAGCAAGACGGCGATCGCTCTCGGACTGGCGGCGTGTTTGTCGGCCTCGGCCCAGGCGCAGGGTCCCGGCGGCCGGGGCGGGATGATGGGCGGCATGGGCGGCGGCGCCAACCTCCTGACCAACAAGAGTGTTCAGCAAGAGCTGAAGCTCTCCGAGGAGCAGGTCGAGAAGGTCACCAAGGCCGCGACCGCGATCGGCGAGAAGATGAATGAAAAGCGTCAAGGGATGCAGGATCTCGCACAGGACGAGCGGCAGGCCAAGATGGCGGAGATCAACAAGGAGACGACCGCCGAGGTGAAGAAGACCACCGAAGCCATCTTCTCCCCCGCCCAGGCCAAGCGTTTCGAGCAGATTCGCCTGCAGGCGATGAGCTACAACGCATTCAATGACCCTGACATCGCGAAAAAGTTGAACATCACCGCCGATCAGAAGGCCAAGTTCGGCGACCTCCGTCAGGAAATGATGAGCGAGATGGGCGAGCTCAGGCAAGCCATGCAGAACGACCGCGAAGGCGCCATGAAGAAGATGACCGAACTGACCAAGAAGACCAACGAAAAGGCCATGGCCGTCCTCACCTCCGAGCAGAAGGCGTCCTGGAAAGAACTGACCGGCGAGCCGTTCGAAATCAAGCCGGAGCCGGGCATGCAGGGTGGCAATCGTCGTCGCCAGCAGTAATTGTCCGTCGCATCATCAGCAACGCTCGAAAAATCAGGAAAGCCGCACGCATCGATCGCGATGCGTGCGGCTTTCATCATGAAGTATGGCCCCACGGGCTCCCACCCCCAAGGTGAGTTGCCTACGCCTTCCGCCCAGATTGCGCGGGCAGCCCGCAGGGTCCATTCGCTCTTGGCTTGCTGGGCTGGTGATTCAGCCTGCACAACATTGTTCTAGGACTTCAATCCGAATTGAAAAGGGTCGCGCACTAATTTTTTTGGAAAAAACTTGTCTAACCCCGATCCGGCTCAATCCGGGTTATCCAGCAGCAAGCGCAGGCTGTCCAGCTCGCCCGGTTCAAGGTTTCCGAGGCGTACCGCAAGCGTGTTGATCAGCGCGAAGAACCGCTGGAGTGCCACCACACGCGCATGAATGGGTTGCAACGCCGGTTCGTCGCTGGTGTGGAGCGCGGTTCGATCGAGCACCAGGAGCGTCGGGTCGAGTTCTCGCCGTTTGCGCTCGCCGAGGATGCGGCGGAACAGGGTCCAGACGTCGGCCTCGGCCCGGTAGAATTCGCGGCGCTCGCCCGATCGGTGGACGCGGTGGACCACCCCCCAGGCCATGAGCTCTCGCAGGTTCATGCTCACGTTGCCCCGGGAGATGTCCAGGCGCCGCCGCAGGTCGTCGGCCGTCCAGTCGGTCCCGGTGATATAGAGCAGGGCGAAGAGTTCGCCCATCGTGGCATTGATGCCCCATGACCTTGCCATCAAGCCCCAATGCTCGACGAATTCGCGGACAACCCGGTCCATGCCGGTCGATTGCAGCGATTCGTCGGGCAAGTCCGGGGGCCCAGCCCGCGGGGTGATCCGATCCGGTTCCATGATCGCTGCCGCCCGATTCTGTCTGGGAGGATGACGGAGGAGTCGCCCCGGCGCCGCCATGCAGGGCCCGGACGTCCCCATTGTCGGCCAGGACACGGCGTGCGACAAGACTTCGGGTCGGCCCCGGCGCCCCGTTTATGAGCGGAGAAGAAAAAGTATAGGGCACTTTTGGAAATCCGGGATACAATATCAATGCATGCCCGCCTGGCATTAGCCTCGGGGGCTCCCGATGATAACCCGGCCTCCTCGGCGCCGTTGGCTCCGGCCGAGACTTGAAGAGGTACATCCATGCCCGAAACCGTCGTCCACTTCCAGATCCGCATGCCACCAGCCTTGCACGAGCAACTGGCGAGCTGGGCCAAGGAAGACAAGGCTTCCTTGAACGCCCTGATCGTCGGACTGCTGGAGAAAGCGATCGAGCAGCACGATGCGAAGGGCGGCTCGCCGAAGGAAAAGTCGCTGACGAGTTGACCCGTCTTCCCTTTCTTCAGCAAGAATCTCCTCGATTGGCCGCCGCTCGACCCCCGGTCGGCGTTCTGCCCTTGAGTGTTAAGCCCGTCTCGGGTAGATTCGTCCGATCGATTCCCCGATAGCTCAATCGGTAGAGCGAGCGACTGTTAATCGCTAGGTTCAAGGTTCGAGTCCTTGTCGGGGAGTATCGACCCCGGGGTATCCGCCCCGGGGTTTTTCCTGCGCAAGCCGCGGGGGCAGCTTCCATGGTCGTTCGACTGGCCAACAACTGGTGGGCGGTTGCGATCCGCGGCGTTGCCGCCACGATTTTCGGCGTCTTCGCCATCGCATCGCCCATGAAGACGCTCTTCGTGCTGGTCCTCTGGTTCGCGGCCTTCGCACTGGTGGATGGCGTGTTCGCCCTGATCGCCGCCCTCTTCCACCGCGGAAACCCGGCAACCCCGTGGTGGAGCCTCCTGCTCGAAGGAGTGCTCGGCATCCTCGCCGGGCTGGTCGCGGCCATCAATCCCAACGCGGCGGAGGAGATCCTCGTCTACTTCGTCGCCGGATGGGCAGTAATCACGGGTATCGCCGAGATTCTCATGGCCATCCGCGTGCGAGAGCATATTCAGGGCGAATGGGCACTGGCGCTGGCCGGGGTGGTGTCGATCGCATTCGGCGTCCTGGTCGCGTTCCGCCCGGCAGTCGGGGCCATCTACCTGGCATGGATGATCGGCATCTACGCGCTGATCTTCGGCGGGATGATGATCTCGCTCAGCCTCCGGCTGCGGCGATTTGCCATCCATCATCATCAATCGGGCAGCAAGCCCTGACCGGTGCGCTAGCTCACAAGACCGCCAGTTGTCCCCGAGTCACGCCATAACGATTGGTCGCCTTGAGATCTTTCCACAGGAGCCTCGCCTCGCGGCGGCCTTCAAGGACCTGGCGATAAATGGCGAGCGTCTGTTTGACCGACTCGCCCGAATCTTCCAGGAATTCGACTCGGAAGTGACGGACCCCTCGGGCCATCAAGCGCGGCAGGTACTCGGCGGCCGTCTGCGGGACCGCGTTGAATAGCGTATTTCGGCACCCTACGTCGGCCGTGAGCGGATGCTCCATCCCCACGCGATCTCGCAGCTTCACCTCGTGCCGATCGCACGGCCGCCCGCAGTTGGTCTTGTCCGTGCCGGGCGAGAGGAATGCGCAGAACACGCAATGCTCCATGTGGAACATGGGCATGTGCTGGTGAACCACTACCTCGAGCCAACCGGGCGGGACGGCCTTGATGAGGTCGTCAAGCTGGTCAAAGCTCAGGTCGTACGAGGCCGCCACTCGCCGCGCCCCCTTGCCCTTCAGCCATTCCGCCGTCAGTTCGTTGGACGCATTCAACGAGAAATCGGCCACGAACGGGATGCCGTTACGCCCGCAATATTCCAGCCCCCCGGCGTTGCGAACCAGGAGGCCGTCGGCGCCGCGGCGCTCCAGGAACCGGAAGATCGACGCCTCGCCCGGCTTCTGAATCCTCGGCGTGGCGAGGAAGACCCGGACCTCCGGATCGAGGGCCCGCAACCGTGGGACCGCCTCGCGATAGGCCTCGATATCCTGGAATTCCAGGTAAATTTCCCGCGCGCCCGACGCGATTGACGCCTCCGCCTGGCCGATCGTCCGGCAAAGCGTGAGCAGTTGCAGTTTGGTAGGGGCATCGCACGCCGCGGCCGAGATCCGCTCCCGGAATTTGGGCAGGACGGGTCCGCTCGCGACCGACTTCGCGGCCGATCCGAGGGCTTGTTGGTCGAGCCTGGCGACCAGTTCCCTCCGCAATCCGTTGACGAGGCTCTTGGGCACCATCGGGCCGCCTTCGATCCTTGCGTCAATTTTGCCCAGGCGATAAATCGTCCCGCCAAGCCGATCGATCATTTCGCGGAGCGATTCCATCGTCGCCGGATGCCGTTCGGCGGCCTGGAGCGGCGATTCGGAAGCTACCGTGGCAACAAATCCGGTCGCCGTGCGAGCCGTCATCTGCAGCAGTTCTCCGGCAACCGCCCGAATTTCGAAATCCAGGCCCACCAGCCGGCGCGGGGCGCCTTCGAACGACGCTCGCAGTCGCCTGTTCAGCTCGGGATCGTCGGTCTTCCAGGCCCGTTGGCCGATGTGGAGCTTGCGCACGTCCAGGTCGCGATGGCCGAATCCGACCAGTACGCGAGGCCCGACCGGCCCGACTTCGTACACGCGTCCGCCCTGCTCCGGGACGTCGCGGGCCTCGTCGCCGTCAAACACCACGCCGTCGCCCGGTTTCAACGGCGCCTCCAGGTCCAGGCGGACCCTGTCGCCTTGAAATCCCGCGACTTCGCCGAGGAAGATGCCCCGCTTCTTGGCGTGATCGCCCCTCACCAGGACCTTGTGATTGTTGCCGTCGAGGAAGCCGTGGCTGAATCCTCGCGAAAACGTCATTTCCATCTCACGAACGTCGTTCGCCGAGAATTCCGCCGGACGGCCCGCCACGGCCTCGTCGATGGCCCGACGATAGCTCCGCGTGATGTTCGCCACGTATTCGGGCGTCTTCAGCCTCCCCTCAATCTTCAGGCTGGCCACGCCGATCTCGACCAACTTGGGGATCAGGTCAAACGCGGCAAGGTCTTGCGGACTAAGGAGATACTGAAGGTTGCCCAGGTCAACAAGTTCGCCGTCGCAGAGGATCTCGTACGGCATCCGGCACGCCTGGCGCACTCGCCCCGATTGGCCGAGCGGCCTCCGAGAGCCTCGCTAGTCAGGCATTGGCCCGAATATGCCACGCAGAGGGCGCCGTGGACGAACACCTCCAGCGGGATTTCTGCCTCCGCGGCCACCTGCGCGATCTCGGCGACGGACAATTCCCTCGCCAGGATCACTCGGGAGCAGCCCAGCTCCTTCGCCAGGCGGACGCCCTCGACGCTCGTGACCGACATCTGCGTGGATGCGTGGATTTCCAGGTCGGGCGCGATGGCGTGGATCAGTCGGCACAGGCCAAGATCCTGCACGATCACGGCATCCACCCCGGCGAGTGCCACCCGTCTCACCAGCGTCTCGACGCCCTCCAGCTCGCCCGGGAAGATCAGCGTGTTGAGCGCCACATAGCCCCGCACGCCGCGCGCGTGGAGCAATCCCATGACCTCGGGAAGTTCCTCGATCGAGAAATTCGCAGCCCTGGCCCGAGCATTGTGGCCCTGGAGCCCGAAATAAACCGCATCGGCACCGTTCTCGATCGCCGCCGTCAGGCAAGTTCGATCTCCGGCGGGAGCAAGGAGTTCGGGCGTTGAGGGGGTAGTCACTTGCGGGTCCATCATGATGGGAGCGGGGACCGTGGTTGCGGGACGTAATTTCCCCTATCATGGGCGCCATGACCCCTTGCACAAGTCGATCGAAAGGTGCATTCATGAGCGATCTTGGCGCCGTGGTCCTCTGCGGAGGGCAAAGCCGTCGCATGGGCCGCGACAAGGCATGGCTCCCATTCGGGCCAGATGAGGTTCTGTTGCAAAGGGTCGTTCGACGGCTGGGGGAGGCTGTCGACGCGATCGTCGTGGTCGCGGCGCCCGATCAGGCCCTACCTCCCCTGCCCCCTTCGGTTCGGATCGCTCGCGATCGGATTTCGAATCGAGGGCCACTTCAGGGCCTGGCATCGGGGCTGGATGCGCTGCCCGATTCGATAAGCTTTGCGTATGCCACGGCAACCGATACGCCATTCCTCGAACCGAGTTGGATCGCATTCCTCCGCCGGCAGATCGGCAAGAACGACGTGGCCATCCCCCGTATTGGCGGCAGACACCACCCGCTCGCGGCCCTCTATCGACGCAAAACGATCATCCCTGTGACGAATGAACTCCTCGGCCAGGGATGCTCGCGGATGATGGATCTGGTCAACGCCGTTGATTCGATCGAGTTTGACGAGGGCGAATTTCGGGCAATCGATCCCGAGCTTCGGACTATCGAGAATTTGAATACATGCGAAGACTATGAAAAGGCGCCTCGAGCGGTTGCTCAGATGATCCCGTGAAGTGGTTGGCCGGGGGCACCTAGAAGGTCGACCCGGCGCTCGATCCGGGGATCATCCTCCAGCGCAGGGGCATGATGCGGCTTGCTCCGGGCGTCAATCACCAGCGGGCCGCGGCATCCCCAGTGCTTCTGATGGCAAAACGCCTCGACGCCATGGATGTCGGCCGCCGGATTCGATCGGGTGAACGTGACCCAGAGGAAATTCCTCGCCGTCCGGGCCGCGAACTCGGAATCATTCACCACGACGACGAGAGGGAAGGTCGGAGAGTCGAACTGGCGGCAGAATCGATCCATCTCGTTGGATTCGGGCAGGTATCGCGGACCTTCCACGACGACCACGCCGGGCAACGCTACGCGAGGGGCATGGAATCCGGACGGGAGGCGGAAATCCGACGGGATCTCGGTCGAAATCACTCGTGCCCGGCGCCGGCCGCCGCAATCACCACCTTCGATCCCTCGTTCAGCCCGTGCCCCGAGTAATCCAGGGTATCCATCGTGGTGCGAGTCTGGAAATGCAGGTCCTGCGTCCAGTCCACCCGCTCCAGGACGTGCCGGAAGAAGGCTGGGACGTCGTGAATGTCCAGGTCTGGAGCGTCCTCCTTGGCCATGATGAACAGATACTTCGCCAGGGACATCTGACCCTGACCCAGGATCGCGTTGGCCTGCGTAAGCAGCTCCTGCGGGCGACGCAAGTTCGCGTAAGGGACGTAACGCTCGCTCCCAACCGCCAGGAGCAACGGATGGACGCCCGCGGCGTCGACCGCGTGGACCGAATGGACCCCCGGCAGGACGGTCGGGACGAGCGGCGCGGTAAGCTCGTGGATGATCTCGCCGAACGACGTGTCTTCCTGCGGAGGCCGGCCAACGGAGGTGAACGGCCAGATGGCGCCGTCGCGATGATAGACGCGGTCGACCCGCATGACCGGGAAGTCGTGCTGGAGCGAGTAATAGCCCAGGTGATCGCCGAACGGCCCCTCGGGCTTGCGACGATCGGGGTCGATGGTGCCGCAAATGACGAAATCGGCGTCGGCCGGCATGGGTAGGAAATTTTCGGGCTGGACCATGCGAATCCTTCGTCCGCCGAGGGCCCCCGCGAACGCGAGTTCGGGCAGGCCTTCGGGTAAAGGCATCACGGCCGCGACCGTGAGCGAGGGAGGGCCGCCGACGAATACATTCACTTTCAGCGGTTCGCCGCGACGGATCGCCGCCGCGTGATGCACCCCGATCCCGCGATGAATCTGGTAATGCAGGCCGACTTCGCGGTCGGCCTCGAACTGGTTGCCCGAGATCTGCACGCGGTACATCCCCAGGTTCGATTTCGCCAGGCCGGGCCGGTCGGGATCTTCGGAATAAACCTGCGGGAGCGTGACGAATGCGCCGCCATCCTTGGGCCAGGAGACGAGCTGCGGAAGTCTCGACAGGCTCGTCTGGTTGCCAAGGATCGGCCCGGTGCGGACGCGCTTCGGCAGCAGGTGGAGGGCGGTGAGGGGGACGTCGCGATATCGCCAGGGCCTCCGCAGGCCATCGGCGGCTGGACCTTCAATTCCACGAGGTGCCGGACCGATTCCAGCGTGTCGCGGAACAAAAGACGGGTGCGTCCGATCGTCCCGAACAGGTTCCCCACCATGGGGAACTTGCATCCTCGGACGTTCTTGAACAGGAGCGCCGGCCCCTGGGCCTCGTACACCCGCCTCTGGATGGCCGACGCCTCCAGGCGAGGGTCGACCTCGCCCTCAATGGTGACGAGTTGCTTGTGCCTGGCAAGGTCTTCCACGCACGCCGCGAGAGATCGGTATCCCATCCGTTTGCTCGTCCTCTTCTCGATCGATCGCGCGAATTAACTCAACTTAGGCGAAACGCCCGAAAAATCGAGGCCGCGTCCGAGGCTGGACATTGGGCGTCGGTTCGCCTATACCTGTTTCATCGGCCCAGGCGGGAAATTTCGAGCGGGAGCGAGCGAGACGTGGCCACCGAACTCCTGACAAAGCCGGTGGATAAGTCGGGCCGCCGCGTCCGCGCCATGTTCGCCTCGATCGCCGGCCGCTATGACCTGCTCAATCATCTGTTGAGCCTGAACATCGATCGCCTGTGGCGGGGTTTCACCACGAAGACCGTCCCGCCGCTTCCGGGAGTCCCCGTGCTCGATTGCTGCACCGGCACGGCCGACCTCGCGCTGGCTTATCATAGGGCTTCGAAGGGTTCATCCCGCGTGATTGGCGCCGATTTCTGCCATGAGATGCTCGCAATCGGCAACGCGAAGCTACGCAAGGCCGGTGCCGATTCCAACGTGACCTTGATCGAAGGCGACGCCCAGCGGATCCCCCTGCCCAGCGACACCTTCGGCGTGGTGACGGTCGCCTTCGGCCTGAGGAACGTGGCCGACACAACAAGGGGCGTTGATGAGATGATCCGCGTGGCCAGGCCCGGCGGGAAGGTCGCCATCCTGGAATTCTCTCGCCCCCGCGGCAGGGTCCTCGGCCCCATCTGGAACGCGTTTTTCCGCCGGGTCTTGCCCAGGGTCGGCCAGGCGCTGGCCCCGAACCAGCACGACGCCTACGAATACTTGCCCGAGAGTGTCATGCAGTTCCCCGACGGCGAGGCGATGCTTGCCCTCATGAGGTCGAGGGGCCTCAACGACGTGACGCAACATCCGCTCACCTTCGGGATTGCCAGCCTCTACGTGGGGACGAAAGCGGCCGCCGATGGACCCTGAATTGCCTCTGGTGCTGGCCATGACGGGCGCCAGCGGTTCCCCGTTCGCCGCCAGATTGCTCCAGGTGCTCTGCCGGTCGGGGCGGACGGTCCACCTGACGATCTCGCCAAGCGGGGCCCAGGTGCTCCGCGACGAGATGGACCTCCACGTGTCGCTCTCGCAGTTCGAGCCGAGCGTGTTCGGCGACCTCGGCCGCGGTCGCGTGGTCTATCATCATCATTCCAACTTCTCGGCGGGGATCGCGAGCGGTTCCTTCCGCACGGCCGCGATGATCGTGGCGCCGTGCAGCATGAGCACGCTCGGCGCGATCGCGCATGGGATTACCACGAACCTGATCACCCGCGCGGCCGACGTCCATTTGAAGGAAAGACGCAAGCTCGTCCTCGTCCCGCGAGAGACCCCGCTCAGCCTCGTGCATATCGAAAACATGGCGACCGTGACTCGCGCCGGGGCGATCGTCCTCCCCGCGTCGCCGGGCTGGTATCATCGCCCGAAGACCCTGGACGACCTCGTGAATTTCGTGGTCGGGCGCATCTGCGACGTCGTGGGCGTCGAGAACGACCTGATCCGGCGATGGGGCTAGAAGCGTGATCCTCGCCCGCCGCACCGCCGACATCCTCGGCATGATCAAGTTCAGCCATACCCTGTTCGCGCTGCCCTTCGCGCTCCTTGGTGCCGCCCTGGCCTCAAGGACGCCCACCGGATGGCTGGGCCGTCCGCTCGATTGGCTGGGAATCCTCCTCTGCATGGTCACGGCGCGATCGGCCGCCATGGCATTCAATCGCCTGGCCGATCGCGCGATCGACGCCCGCAATCCTCGCACGGCCTCCCGACACCTGCCCAGCGGGCGGCTCTCCATGCGATCGGTGGCCGTGTTCGTCGTCCTCATGTCCTCGGCGTTCATCGCCAGCACGCTCCTCTTCCTGCCCAATTACTGGCCGCTCGTGCTGTCGGCGCCAGTTCTCCTGTGGCTCCTGGGTTATTCGTACGCCAAGCGATTCACCAGCCTTGCCCATTTCTGGCTCGGCGTGGCCCTGGCCCTGGCCCCCGTGGCGGCATGGATCGCCATCCGCGGCAACCTGGCGTGGCCGCCCGCGTTGCTAGGTCTCGCCGTACTCTTCTGGGTGGCCGGATTCGACATTATCTATGCGTGCCAGGACGAGCAGTTCGACCGCGAGGCGAACCTGCGCAGCATCCCGGCGAGGCTTGGGATTCTCGGGGCCTTGAGGCTTGCGAAGGCCTGCCACGCCGCCATGGTCGTGGCACTGGTCGGGCTGGGATGGGTCGACTCGCCCCCCCTGGGCGCGATCTATTACGCCGGGGTGGCCACCGTCGCCGCCCTCCTGGTGGTCGAGCATGCCCTGGTCCGTCCCGAGGACCTCGCCCGCGTGAATCTGGCCTTTTTCCAGGTGAATATCGCCATCAGCATCGGGCTCCTGGCCGTGGGCTTGACCGACCTGATCTTCTGATCGCGGCAGGGAAATTGCGGCTGATCGCCGTCCTGTTCGTGTGGGATTCCGCTCCATCGAGGTCACAGGCGTGATGAAAACCGCACGTTGCCGGCGACTTTTCGCGATCGGCCTGATCCTGGCGGGCGTCGCGAGCCCGTTCCCTGCGGACGCCGGGGACGACAAGGAAAAGCCCGACAAGCTTCCCGCGGAGCTGAGGGCTTCACAAGTCTCATTGGTCCGCGATCGCAAGGGGAAACGGTCGTTGTTCCGCGCCTCCGTGATCGGCAAATCGGGCGAGACCGTCACGTTCCTCACCGCGGCGCATTGCATCAGCGCAGCCGACGAGGGTGGCAAGATCGTCCTGCGCAACGGCGAGGAAGCGGCGGTCGCCACCATCGAGTCGGTCACGAGCAATCCCTATTACCGCCCGGCGCCCTCGGGCGACATCCCGGGGGCGGACAACGCGGTGTTTCGCGTGAAGCTCGACCCCAACTCGTTGCTCGCCAAGCAATTAACCCCAGTTCAGGTGACCGCGACGCCCGTCTTCCATCCCGAGGGGAGCATGCTCGCCGTGGGGATGGTCGACCAGTTCGGCAAATCGCACGTGGTCCGGGCGGGCAACTACAGCAACCCGCGATGGCTGGAATGGGGGCCGAACTACTCGCCCGTCCCCGGCGACTCGGGCAGCGGCGTGTTCGTCCTCCGCGCGGGCGTCGACGAGAAGCCGGTACCGGTGCTCGTGGGCGTGGTCGTCGATCGCAGCGAACGGGGCGGCGGCGCATCGCTAACCAGCCTCAAGGATAAGTGGATTTCGATCGCACCGCCCACTGACCCGAAATAGTAAATCTTTATGAATGGATCGGGCCCGTCCTCAACATGCCGGAGAGCTTCTTAAAAGGAGCGAGACGTTGCAACCGGTGATACCAATCGAAGTCCTTGAAAAATCGTTCAATTTTGACTAAAAAGACAGTAAGGAACGGAAGGCGATTGCGTGATCGTCGGCCGCAGTTGGGGTTCTGTCGGCCCAGGTCGGGGCAAGTGGGGCGATCATGGCGAGCGATGCGGCGGTCCTGGCGGCGATCCGTGAAAAAGTGGAAGCGGGCCGGCGGCTGAGCTTCGAGGACGGCCTCGCCCTGGAGGAATCGCACGACCTTTTTGCGCTGGGCACGATGGCCAACCTCGTCCGCGAGCGATACAACGGCAATTTCGGCTATTACAACGTCAACACGCACATCAACCCGACGAATGTGTGCGTGTACAAGTGCGATTTCTGCGCCTTCCGGGCCGACTTGGACGAGGCCCGCGCGTACACGATGAACGAGGAGCAAATCAAGCAGAAGGCGTCGCAAGCGAGTCGCCGAGGCGCGACCGAACTGCACATCGTCGGCGGCCTGCATCACAAATTGCCATTCCAGTATTACGTGGACGTGGTGAGGTGGGTGAAGGAGGCCGCGCCCGAGATTCACGTGAAGGCGTACACGGGCGTCGAGATCGAATGGTTCAAGAAGATCGAGCGGATCTCAACGCGAGAAGTGCTGCAACGTTTGATCGAGGCGGGACTTGGGAGCCTCCCCGGCGGAGGCGCCGAGATCTTCCATCCCGAGATCCGCGAGGAGATTTGCGGGGCCAAGGCGACCACCGAGCAATGGTTTGATGCCCACCGCACGGCCCATCAGCTCGGCCTTCATTCCAACGCGACGATGCTTTACGGGCACATCGAGAAGGCAAAGCACCGCATCGATCACCTGATTCGCCTCCGCGAGTTGCAAGACGAGACCGGGGGATTCCAGACCTTCATCCCGCTCGCGTTCCACCCCGATAATTCGCGGATGGACGAGATCCCCAAGGCGTCGGCCGTGATGGATTTGAAGACCATGGCCATCAGCCGCCTCATGCTCGACAACTTCCCGCACATCAAGGCGTACTGGGTCATGCTCGGGATCAAGATCGCCCAGGTGGCGCTGGCCTTCGGCGCCGACGACATCGACGGGACCGTGGTCCACGAAAAGATTTATCACGACGCGGGGGCGGAAACGCCGCAGGAAGTGGGCGTGGGCGAGATTCGCCGGCTCATCACCGAGGCCGGGCGAATCCCGATCGAACGGGATACGCTATATCATCGCGTGGAAAGAGATGGTCGGGATTGGACCTCCGGCGAGCACATTAATGTACCGATTTTGACCCTTGCTGGGCAGTGAGGAAGACTAATAGGGATCGCGCAGAATTAACTTGAACGAATAGCGGACGGTGGTTGTACTTATGAGATGGCCGACGCATCCACCGTGCAATCCGTGAAGCAGAAGTATCAGTCGCTACGCCTCTTGATGAGCGAGCGTCTGCGTCGGCGATGGGCTGCGGCCGAGGCCGTGTCCCTCGGCCGCGGAGGGATCAGCGCCGTCGCCATGGCAACCGGGCTCTCCAGGACGACGATCTGGCAGGGAATGAATGACCTCCGCGGGTCGGAAGGAGATGCGGGCGGGGTCGCGTTGCCGCCAGAGCGGAGCCGCCGCCAAGGCGGTGGCAGGAAGGCGGCAGTTCAGGCCGACCCCAGCCTCCAGAGCGACCTGGAATCACTGGTCGAACCCACGGAGCGAGGGGACCCAGAATCCCCGCTGCGTTGGACATGCAAGAGCACCCGCAAGCTGGCCGAGCAACTCCGGACGAAGGGCCACCGGATTGGCGAGCGGACGGTTTCGGCGATCCTCCGGGACCGAGGGTACAGCCTGCAGTCCAATCGGAAGAGCAAGGAGGGGGCCGGCCATCCCGACCGAGACGAGCAGTTCGAATACATCAATCGTCGGGTCCGCGACTTCCAGCGCCATGGCCAGCCCGTAATCTCGGTGGACACCAAGAAGAAGGAGCTGGTCGGCGACTTCAAGGACGGGGGTCGTGAATGGCGGCCCGCCGGATGCCCCGAGGAGGTCCGTGTCCATGACTTCAAGGATAAGGAGTTGGGCAAAGCGATCCCTTACGGCGTCTACGACCTGACCTCCGACCAAGGGTGGGTCAGCGTGGGGATCGACCATGACACGGCCCGATTCGCGGCCGAGACCGTGCGTCGTTGGTGGAAGGAGATGGGTATGGCCGCCTACCCAGGCGCCCGCCGCCTCCTGGTCACCGCTGACAGCGGTGGCAGCAACGGCAGCCGCTCGCGGCTTTGGAAGGTCGCCCTCCAGGAACTGGCCGATGAGATCGGCCTGCGGATCTCGGTGTGCCACTTCCCGCCGGGCACCAGCAAGTGGAACAAGATCGAGCACCGGATGTTCTGCCACATCACCGGGAATTGGCGGGGCCGGCCGTTGCGGAGCCTGGAGATCGTCGTCAACCTCATCGGTAATACGACGACGCGATCGGGCTTACGCATCAAGGCCGAGTTGGATACCGCCGCCTACCCGACGGGCATCGAGGTGAGCGACGAGGAGCTGGCCGCGGTGCGGCTCAGGGCGGCTCGCTTCCACGGGGACTGGAACTACACGATCTCCCCCCGGGGCTGATACGCAATCCGAGCGGAGTGCGGTCATGGCGGCGTTGAAAGGGAAGCCCTACTCGATCCACGTTCACCACGGCTTGAAGTGGGTGGACCCCGCGGATGGCAACGCCGACTTGGAGGTGCGGTTCGAGGACGGGTCGCGGTATGCGGCGACCTTCTTCACGTTGAACAACCTGCGATTGCTTTTCGAGAAGAACGAGCAGACCGGGGAGTGCCGCGACGGGCTATACCTCTGGGCCTCGGATATGGTGATAGTCAGAGAGCTCACCGAAGTAAGCATCTCCGAGACGGTTGCAGACCTGATCGCTCAGGGTGAATTCGAGGGGGCGTTCTCCAAACTCTCACCAGATGTCCAATCTCCTGCCAGTCAGGAGATTCGTTCAAGTTAATTCTGCGCGACTCCTAACCGCCGGGATCGCGGAACGGCGGGGACGTGGTGGCCTGGCCGCCGATGCATTTCGGGTCGAACGCACGGGGGATCGACCCCGATACGGCGGACGGTTCGTCTTGACCGCAAGCGTCCGTTGATCTAACATCCCCGCGACCGCCTTCACCTCGCTCGATCGGCTCATGGAGGAGCTTGCAGCGATGCGTCCCCACAACAATGCGTTCTGCCGGATTGCGGCCGAGACCTTTGACTGCCCCGGACCGGTCTACGAGTTCGGCTCGTTCCAGGTCCAAGGGCAGGAACAATATTCTAACCTTCGCGAATACTTTCCCGGTAAAAACTATACAGGATGTGACTTCCGGCAAGGACCGGGAGTCGATCGCGTCGAGGACGTGACCGCGATTCGCCTCCCCGATTGCTCCGCGGGGACCGTCCTCTGCATCGAGACCTTCGAGCATGTGTTCGAGGTCCGCAAGGCGTTCGACGAAGTCTTCCGCATCCTGAAGCCGGGCGGAGTGTTCCTCCTCACCTCGCCGTTCAACTTCAAGATCCACGGATACCCGGACGATTACTGGCGGATCACACCAAGCTGCCTTCGCCGCATGCTCTCGCCCTACGGCGGGCGAATCGTAGGGGGTCAGGGCCACCCGTCGTTCCCCCACACGGTCATGTCGCTGGGGATCAAGACCCCTGCGCCATCGGACTTCAAGGCAAGGGCCGAGGCGTTTCGCGATGCTTATTGCCGGGCACTTCGTCAGGAAGAGGCCGCCTTGCCGATGGGCCAGAAAATCCGCCGCACGCTTGGCAACCTGTATCGATCGCGTGGTGAGCGCAATTTCGTCAAAGGCTATTACACGGCCGATCTTGCGATCGACGTGGTCCCGACGGTCCTTGCCAAGGTGGGCTGAACCATGACGACTGCCGACCGCGTGATGATCCTCGGGCTTGACGGCGCCACCTGGACGGTCCTCGATCCGGCGATGGCCCGCGGCGTGATGCCCAATCTGAAGGCATTGCTCGCCCGGTCGGCCTGCGGGACGCTCCGATCCACGATCCCGCCCGTCACCACGGCGGCCTGGACGACCATGATGACCGGGTGCAGCCCTGCACTTCATGGGGTTTTCGACCACCGCTATTACGATGCTCCTTCCGGGCAGATGAAGGTCAACCATTCCGGGCGGAGTCGCGTCCCGAACGTCTGGCGGATGCTGTCCGACGCGCAAGACGGTCGCCGTCCTGAATCTGCCCGGCCTCTATCCTCCGCCCTCGGTGAAAGGCGTGGTCGTCTCCGGGATGGACGCCCCCCACCTGGAAGCGGCGCTCGCCGGCTCGCCGTCCTTCGCGGCCAGGCTCAAGGCGGAAGTTCCGGACTACACCCTCAAATACTTCTGGAAGCGTGCTCCGCAATCGGTCGCTGAACTGGCCGAGAACGCAAGGCTCACGGCGGAAAGTTTCCTGGGGAGGGCCAGGGGCGGAGTGCTTGCCGATCGCGAGTTCCCGGATTGGTCCGCCCTGATGGTCCAATTCCAGAACCTCGACCCTTTCCAGCATCGCGCCTGGCGATACCTGAACGTGGATGATACCGGAATCGACGACCCCAGGGGCAACGAAGCGGCATTCAGCGTGCTCAAGGGGCTCGACGAGGCCATCGGCATGCTATGCGAGCTGGGGGACCGACGCGGGGCCGCCATCCTCGCGTGCAGCGATCACGGGTTCGGCCCCTGCCTCGGCCGCGTCCACGTGAATCGGATCCTGATCGATGCGAAGGTGGCGAGATTGCCCGGCGTGTCCGGCAAGCTTCGCCAATATCTGGGCAAGGCGAGGGATCGCTACCGCCTCCAAGGCGAGAAAAGCGACGACCCAGAGGCCCGCACGTCCTCGTTCGATCAATCCGTCGCGGTCCAATTCCCGTTCGACTGGAAGCGGACGCTAGCCTTTGCCCCGCATCAAGATACGGCCGCGATGGTCTACCTGAACACCACTACCCGCCACGCCGGTGCGCCCCTTTCGACCCCTCGACAAATCGACGAAGCCCGCAACGAAACGATTGCGGCGCTCGCTTCGGCGCGGCACCCCTCGACCCATCAGCCGCTGTTCCCGACCGTGATCCCGACGGCCGAGGCCTATAACATCGACCCCGCCGCCGAAGGCTACCCCGACCTCATCGCCCTGCCCGACGAACCGTATTGGGTCCGCACAAAACTGGCTCCTGGAAGGGCTTGGGTCGAAAGCGACGCCAACCTGCCGGGGACACATCGGCCCGAAGGCATCGTTGCCATTTGTGCCCCGGGCATCCATCCCGGCCGAACTCTGAAGGCCGACCTCCGGGACATCACGCCCTCCATCCTCGCGATTCTCGGCCAGGCTGTGCCCTCGCATGTCGAAGGTCTGCCCCTGGCTGGATTGGAGTCGAGGGTCACGCCGACCCGTCTCGACGCCGCGTCCAGCCCGCTCAATGGTCCCCATTCCTCGCAATTTGAATACACGCCCGAGGAACAGGCGATTATCGAGCAACGTCTTGCCGATCTGGGGTATCTCGAATAAGTCAATTCCGAGACATCTCGACAATCAGCCCTTGTGAACCTACAACGGAGGGGCAATCCGACCGCGATCCGCGGTCGAGGTGTTCCGTGTTGAGGTTGCCGTGCTGAGCATCCTGCTTCGCTTCCGCGTGATTTCCTTCGTCGCAGTGCTCGCGCTGCTGGCTGGATTGTTGATCTGGGGTAGGCACGTCAAATACGAGCAATCGCTCCAGTCGTTCTTCCCTAGCGACGACCCCGCCGTGATCGACTACGCCCGGGCCTCCAGGGCGTTCGGCAACGATAACGTCATTTTCATTTCGTACGACGACCCCCAACTGCTTACCCCCGAAGGGATAGCACGAGTAAGGGAACTGGCCGAGGCTTGCAAGCCCGACAAGATCCCGGCCGTCTCGGCCGTTCAATCCCTCGATGCGATGCCCCTGTTCTGGCAGATCGACGATCAATTGATCAACTTGATGAAGGCCCCCGCATTCGCCCGCAGTCCCATCATTCGCGTGATCAAGAGCAGCCTCGGCACCTTGAGCCAGAAAGACTCGCCACTCACGATCGCCGGGGCGATGAAGGCGGCCGATGCGGCCGGACGGGCCGATCTGAAGGCGAAAATCACGCAGCATCCGTTGCTGCAAGGCACGGTCATCAACGCGGCCGGCACCGAGCACGGCGGTCGTCGTGCAACTGGTCGCGATGGGCGAGCAAGACCCCAAGGCCACGGTGAAGGCGTCCGCGACGCCGCCGATAAGTTTGCAATGCGTCATGGTTTAGGTCAGCCTGCTCTGGTGGGGCCGCCGGTCTTGCTGGCGGACGGTTTCGAGGCGATCGAGCGGGATGGTCAGCGACTAGCCATCGTGGGGATGGGCCTGATCGGCCTGGTCACGCTCACGGCCACCCACAGCCTCTGGTGGGCCATCGTGCCGATCCTGGCCGGCTGGACCGTGTGGCTCGCGGCCGAGACCGTGCTTTCGCTCTGCGGAATCAAGCTTTCGCTCTCGGGCGGCCCGCTCGTCGCGCAGATCATCGTGCTGACCATGCCGGCGGCCAGCCATCTCGCGATCCACTTTCGCGACGACCTGAGGAAAGAACTCGACCGCCGCGCCGCCGCGCGATCGACCCTCCTTGCAGTCACCAAACCGATCCTCTGGTGCCGCCCTGACCGGGGCAATCGGTTACGCGGCTCTGCTCACGAGTAACGTGGTGCCCATTTTCCAGTTCGGGGCGATCCTCGCCGCCTGTACGCTCCTGGCCGCCGTCCTCACCTATGCGATATCGCCGGTCGCGATGATCCCGCCGTTCCGCATGGAAATCCCCGTGAAATTCGGGTCCGAGTCGCGCGTGGGGTCGACGCTCACGAAAATCACGGCGAAGGTGGTCGAACATCCCGGCCTGGTCGTGGCTGCGATTTTCGCCTTCGTCCTGCCTGTTACTCTCGGGATGCTTCGGATCGAATATGAGTCGAACTACATTAACGCCTTCTCGCGAGAAGCCCGGGTTGTCCGGGATTACCATGCCACCGAGGCACGCCTGGGCGGGATTGGCCTGATCTCCCTTGTGGTTCCGATGGACAAGCCGCTCGAATCGTCGAGCCTGAAGTCGTTCGCCCGGCTCGATGAAGGCCTGGCAGGATTGCGGCGAGGTGGTCGGAAGGCAATCGGTCGCACGATCTCGCTGGCGACCATCCTCGACCCCGACGGGCGATTGCTCAAGCTCCCGGGCTCGAAAGCGGGCGAGGCGATCAAGACGAAATTGGAGCTAATTTCTGCCTCGCCCCAGGCCCGGCTCTTGAACCAGTTCCTGAGCGGCGATCAGAAGTGGTCGCGGGTCTTGATCCGGATTTCCGAGCAGCAAGAATCGAGGGACAAGAAGGCGACGTTCGGCGAAGCGTTGGCGCTAGCCCGGTCGTCGGGATACGGTCCCGACTCCTACGTGACGGGGCTTTCGTTCCTGTTGAACCGAACGGCCGAAGGGGTTGTGGCGACCCAATGGACCACCATTTTCTGGTCCGTGGGGAGCATCCTCGTCATGCTAACCCTGGCATTTCGCGGGCCGGTCCTGGCCGCGCTGGCGATCCTTCCCACGCTCCTGGCCGTAGCCCTGGTGCTGGGCTTGATGGGTTGGATGGGCATCCGCATGGACATCGCGACGGCCCTGGTAGGTAGTGTCGCATTGGGCCTGTCGGTCGATGACACGTTCCACTGCTTGCTGCAATTCCGCAGTCATCGCAAGACCGCCCCGTTCCGCGAGAGCCTGTTCGCCAGCTACGCCGTCACCGGACCGGGCGTGCTGCTCTCCAGCCTGGCGGTGGCGGTGGGATTCGGCGTCCTCCGATTCAGCGAATTCATCCCATTCTCCAATTTCGGAACGATGGTCGCGATTGCAACCCTCGGCTCCTCGCTCGGCAACCTCGTCCTGCTACCGGCTTGCCTCACTCTGGGAGATCGCTGGCGCAGCAGACTCGCGCCGCAAGCCGAGCCTGCACCCGTAGCCGCCTGAATACACGTTCGACACCGTCGGCTGCGAGCACTGCACCAATTCCTATCACAACAAGACGGTGCATTGCAGGCACCGGATCTCATTGAATCTTCCAGGACCCTGCGGGAAGCGATTCAATTGGGGGAGGCGCGCAAAGGGCTCAAGTGCGTGGTAGAAATCACGTTGATCGTCTATCCTGGGAGGGGCTTGCGAGACCGGGTTCGATCAGGCGGGGGCGTGTCCATGCCGTGGGTCTTCTGGATCGGGATGATCCTCGTGGGAAGTGGGGAGAATCCGGCCGAGATCAAGGATCTTGTGGGCCGGCTCGTCGCTCCCCGCGCCTCCGACCGCGACGCGGCGACCGACTCCTTGCGGCGATTGGGAGACGCCGCCCTGCCCGCCCTGAACGTCGCGAGGGACGCCACCGATCTCGAATTGCGGATGAAAGCCGCTGCGCTCCTCGATGCTATCGAGGGCGACCGCCTGGTCCGTCCCACAACGATCACGCTCGACTTCAACGACCGTCCCCTGCCCGACGTCCTGGACGCGATCTCGCTGCAAACCGGGATGAATCTGGTGCTTGAGCCGGAAGGCGATCCGCGATGGCGGACGCGGCGGCTGAGCTTCCCGCGAGGCCAACCGGTCACGTTCTGGGACGCCATCGACCTGGTGGGAAAAGCCGGGGGAATCGGCGTCGGGCAGGTCGTCGATAGCGGCGAGCGGTCCAACTGGTTCGATCCGAATCGGCCGCGACGTCGCGTGAGAAACGGGGCGGTTCTCCTGCTGCGAAACGAGGATGCCTCCGAGAAGACGCCGCATTGCAACTCGGGCGTGTTCCGGGTCGCGGTCCAGAGCCTGGTCGTCGACCGGGTCCGATCCTTCGAAGGGGCCATGCGTGGAACAACGGGCGATACGACGCAATTCGTCGCCGTGATTCAGGTCGTGGCGGAGCCGCGGGTAACGCTCGCCCGGCTTGGCGAGGTCCGGGTGCTGGAGGCTGTCGATGACCTGGGCCAAACGCTCGTGGCCAGGGCCGACCTTCGTGTCGTGCCCGCGCCCCGCATACATCCCCCGAACAACCTTCGCGCCGCGCCTATCTCGATCCCCCTCTTCTATCCCAGATCGCCCGGCAAGACCATCGAGCGACTTCGCGGGACGGTCCGCGCCGTCGTGGTTGGCCGAGGGAAGGACTCGATCAGGTTCGTCATCGCCGAGAAGTTTGGCGTGGGGGTTCGCCACGAGGATTGTATTGTCACGATTCACTCGGTTCGCCCTTCGCCGGACGGCCGCGCCTCGCTGGTCGACCTTTCCGTCACGGGCGGCGACGAATCCGTCGCCTGGGCGCCGGGCCGTCCGGTAATCGGGCCTCGTCGCGGGGTTCAAGGCCCTCCCTCGGCCAGGGGGCACATGATCTTTTTCGACGCCAAAGGGAAGATTTGTGGCGCCCTGGATGTGGGACTCGACGCGATCGGCTACCCGTCGCGGACATCCATTCCGATCGAAGCCAGCGACGGGACCGGGCCGCCGGTTGAGGCCCAGTTCTTCGCGATGACATGGGCGACGGCCGACATCGATTTCACGATTCGCAACATCCCCATGCCCTGAGCGAACGAGATGGCCATCGTACTGCTGCTCGCACTCACGTCTCAGCTCGACCCGGCGTCCAAGGACGTCGATCCGACCCGGGGGACACGAGTCACGCTCGACTTCCGCAACGCCACGATCCCCCAGGTCGTTCATGGCCTGGCCACGAGAAGCGGCAATGCCGTCGAGCTGCAAAATGGGTTCAATAACGGATTCAATGAGGATCAATCGCCGCGCAGGGTCACGCTGGAGGCCAAAGAGCCGGTCTTGTTCTGGGAAGCCGTCGACCGCCTCTGCCGCGAGCACAACCTGCCGCACCGATGCCAGTAATCGCGGGGGAATGTTCGTCCGGCCCCAACTGCAAATCGTCAACATGCGACCCGCGGAAGATAGCCTGGCCCACTACGTGGGACCGCTACGCATCGATCAATTTCGCGTCCATTCCTACTACGAAGTGAATTACTCGGCCGCGAAGAGAGACCCTTTCGGGAATGAGGGCGAGCCGTTCTATGCCGAGTTTCGCGTGCAGGTGGAGCCTCGCGTCCTGGTGGCCTCGATCGATCCCCCGAAGGCCGTCGTCGCGATCGATGACCTGGGTCAATCCCAGGCCAAATCCGAGAAGCCGTCGGTGGATGGCTCGCGTCACGCATTTCAGCCGATCACCGGCCTGCCGGCGACGATTCGGATCCCGCTCGCCCGTCCGATGCATAATAGCCACGCGCTGAAGAAGTTCTCCGGCGTGTTGCCGATGGAACTCGCGATCCTCCCCAATGAGCCGTCCCTGGTTGTTCCCCTGGCCGATGCCGCGGGAAAGACGTTTCGCTCCGGGGACGTCCTGGTCGACGTGCAGGAGAGCCGTGCTTTGCCGAATAACGGCTTCAAGCTGAAGCTTTCCGCGAAGGTTGTCGCCGGCCCGGAACAAGGGCAAACTACCGAAATCTCTCGTCGCAATCGGGGCGCGATCCTGTCCCGGCAGATCGAGGTCGTGGACTCGAACGGGGCCGTCGTGAGCGGGAGCGGGAGCATCGCGCACGCCGAAACTACCCTGCTGGATATGACTTACTTCGGTTCGCAAGCGGGGAGCGGTCCCAAGGAGTTGCGGATTTATTCGCCGAAATTCGTGCGATGGGAAGCCCCGTTCGCCTTTGAAGATCTCCCGTTGCCCTGATCTCGGAGCGGCCCCAGCGATGTTAATCGCCCCGATCGCCTTGATGGCCCTGATGCTCGCGGGCGACGACGCCGGAAGGGTATTGGTCGAGCGGTTGTACTCCCCGCAATCGAAGGAGCGGGCGTCGGACGACCTGGAGCGCATCGGCTTGCCGGCGTTGCCTGCGCTTCGCTCGGCCTTATCAAGAGAGGATGTGGACGGAAATTCCCGCGCACGCGAATTGATCGAACGGATCGGATCGCGGCGGCTCCTTCGCCCCACTTCGGTCACGATCGATCTACGCGAAACCTCGATCGCCGACGCGGCTGCGGAACTGTCCCGACGGGCCGGACTGGGTTTGGTCCTGGAAAACGAGGACGATCCGCGCTGGCGGGAGAGGAAAGTCACATTCCGTTCTGACGATCCGATTCCGTTCTGGGACGCGGTCGAACGCCTGGCGGAAGCGGGGTCGTCGAAGCCTTTGACCGACTACGTTTTCTCGGCAAGAAACGCGATGCCCCGCGTCCGCCTCGGGATTCGAGACGGGGCACAGGCCCCGGCTTGCGTTGCCGGCCCTTATCGCCTGGCGATCACCAGGATTCGTCGCCATCGCGAAATAACCCAGCTCAGGCCGCCCGATCGTTCCAAGGTCCGGCAAGACTTCCATCTCGACCTGGAAATCGTCGCCGAACCGGGAATCTTGATCGAAGGAAACGGGGCTATTCGCCTGCTGGAGGCAAGCGACGATCGCGGCAGGGACCTCCGCGGCGTCCTTCCAACGGGCGCCGCCCAGGCGTCGATCACGCCTCGTTCCTGGTCCAGCGACAGCCTGAGTGTCCACCGAGTTGCGCTCCCCCTGGACGTGCCGGAGGAGCGCGGCAAGAGCATCGCCCGGTTGCGGGGAGACGTCCCGATCATCGCCATGGTGCGGACGGATGAGATCGCTTCGCTGCCGTTCGATGGTTCGGAGACGCAGACGTTCTCGACCGGTGATGCGACGATTCGAATCGGCCCAATTCCGGGGCAAAACCGCGCGAAAACCCTTGAGATCGTTCCGAATACGGAGGCAATGACCGATGGCCTAGCCATGCCCGCGGGGCCGAGGCAAAAGCGACTCTCGATCATGCGACCGGCCTACAGTCCCGACGACCACCTCCGCATTGAGGACAAGGAAGGCCGCGTCCTCGCCTCCCATACCCAGCCACTTGGCCCGCCCGGTCCCGACGGCCGCCAGACCTTTCGCCTGAATATCGCGCCAAATCCGGGGCTTGGACCTCCGGATCGCCTCCGATACTACGGGATCGCGGCCGCCGCGATCGAAGTACCCTTTGATTTCAAGGAGCTGCCCATCCCCTGAGCTTTTGCTCGGCCTAGACGACGATTTGTCCGTCGCGAATCTTGACTTCTCGATCACACGATGCCGCGACTTCGGCGCTATGGGTCACCATCACCAGCGTGAGCCCCCGTTCCGTACGGATTCGGCCCAGGAGTGCAAGCACGTCTTCCTGGTTGTGCGTGTCCAGGTTGCCCGTCGGCTCGTCGGCCAGGATCAAGCACGGATCATTCGCCAGGGCCCGAGCGATCGCGACCCTCTGCCGCTCGCCGACCGAGAGATGGAACGGGCGGTGCTCTTTCCGGTGCGAAAGCCCGACCTCATCCAGCAGCCTGGCGGCACGAACCGGCCGCTCCCTGCGAGACCAATCGGCCTCGAACATGGGGATTTGCACGTTTTCCACGGCGGAAAGCGTCGGGATGAGATGAAACGACTGGAAAATAAAGCCCACTTCTTTCGCGCGGAACGAGTCGATATCGATCGTTCGCAGTTCCCGGCCTCGGAACCACACTTCGCCGCTCGTGGGCCGGTCCAACCCGCCGAGCAGATGAAGCAGGGTGCTCTTGCCGCTCCCGCTCTGGCCGGTGATCGCGATGGAGGCCCCCGGATCGATCTGGAGCGAGATCCCTCTGACGGCGCGGACGTCGCCGTCGGGATAGGTCTTCACAAGATTTTCGCCGCGAAGGATCGGGATATTGCCGGGAGGATCACCCATGGCGGAGTGCCTCGGTGGGACGGAGCATGGCCGACCTGACGGCGGGATAAATTCCGCCGATCAAGCTGAGTCCGATCCCCATCGCGAACCCGATGCCCAGGACGGGCAGCGGCAAATACGGGCTGATGAAGTTGCGCGAGGTGGGCGACAGCATAAGAAGACGGATGAACCCGAAGGCCAGGATCATGCCCAGGAAAGCGGCGATCACGCCCAGGGCGAGGGACTCCCCAAGGATGATCGTGAGCACGCGTCGCCGCCTCCATCCCAAGGCTCGCAGGGTCCCAATTTCGGAGGTCCTTTCATAAACGGACATGAACATCGTGTTCAAAACGCCGACCGATCCGATGACCAGCGCCACAATCGACGTTGCCCAGGCCATTGCCTTCGCCAGGCGAATCTGCAAGTCCTGCGTGACGAAATCACGCGACGTGGTCACGGAGACGCCGGGGATCTTCCGCTCGATCAACTTCGCAATCCCCTTGACCGCACCCTCCTCGTCGGGGCGATTCGTGGCGATCACGAACGCGGTCACCTGGCCTTGCCGCCCCATCATCTTCTGCAACGTGGCGATGGGCACGATCAAGCTGCCGGCCTCGAACGGGCTGTCGCTATCGAACACGCCGACCACGCGGAAGGATTCGCCGGCCACGTCCAGAAGATCGTCCGTCTTCTTGTCGAGGCTTGATGCGAGCACTTTGCCCAGCATGGCAGCCTTGCCGTCACCCGGTTGCAGGGCTCGACCCTGCATAATGCGAAGCCCGCGCATGAGCAATCCGTCGGGCTCCCACCCGTTGATGACAACCCCGACGAGGCGGGCGTCCTCGAACGACACCGTATCGACCAGGGACCCCGCCACGTCGCTGACCCCGGAGAAGGACTTCAGCTTATCGTGGAGCGATGCATCCAGGTTGCCGGAAAGTTGATTGCTGACGCCGGCGCGAACGACGACGAGATCGATTCCCTTGGACCGATAGAGTTTCAGGAAGGATTGCTCAAATCCCCAGGCGATCCCCATAAGCGCGATGACGGCGGCGATTCCGATCGACAGCCCGACGATCGTCAGAATCGTGCGGACCGGTCGGTTCCAGAGATTCTTGAGGATGAACGTGGTTTGGGTCATGTTTCCGGCCCACATGTGCAACGTCGCCTCAACCCTATCCGGGAACCTGTCCGACCAGGACATAACCGACGCGGTTCCAGATCAATTCGTATCGACAACTCGGGAGTACCTGACGCCCGATCGCCTCGACGTCCATCGAGCGATATCGCTCGACCATGTCGGTGAAGTCGTCGCCCAACTTCAGTACCTTGGAGACGACCCAGCGATCGACGCCGGGCAGGCCGATCTTACGGAAGAGCATGCGATCGGTCAGGTTGGGCACCTCGTCCGCGACGACGATCGTCCCCCCCGGCTTGACCACTCGGGCCATTTCCCGGAGCGACCGTTCGGGATCATTGAAATAGTTAAATCCGCCAATGCTCAACGCCGCGTCGAATTGGTGATCGTGAAACGGAAGGTCTTCGGCCTCGCCAAGCACAAGCTTGAGGTCGCGGTCATGCCCGAGCATGCGCCTCCGACACGCCGCAAGCTGGACCTCGGAGACATCCAGGCCCGTGATTGACCAATCGGCCGGGAGCCATTCCAGATAGACGCCATCGCCCACGGCCACGTCCAGCAATTTCAGGCCTGATTGCTTCGGGAGGTGTCGAAGGATCTTGTCGCGAGATCGGCGCTCGCCGCCGTTGCAGAGGAATGTCACCCATTCCCAAAATCGAAATTTGGGCCAAAGCGGCCCGTCGTAGAATTCTTGCGCGATGCGATTATTCGCCGACGTCTCGGCCTTCGCGACGAGCACACCGTCGCGGATCGGGAACATACGCCCGCAAGTGGAACAAGCGACGGCATCCTCATCCCCCAACGCGAGCGAGCCGCCACAGCCCGTACATCGCCATCGGATCGGTTCGAGCGTCCAGGCAGAGCGTAGATCGGTCGACGCCTGAGTCATGCCGGAGTCCTCCGCAAGGGGGCGTGATCGACTAGACAGTAGCCAAGTCTCTTCCAGGTGGCCACTCGATGAGCATCTGGGCAGGTGGTTCGAATCAGATTCGAGAGATCCAACTCGGTGTCGGAGATCATCTCGACAAAATCCGGGGGCAGTCCTACCCGCCTCATCCACCACGCATCGTAAGCCTTCCATCCGAGCAGATGCCCGAGGCCGAAATTCTTCAGGTCGGGCCGCTCGTCCGCCACGATCACGGGGCCGCCGGGGCGGGTCACGCGATGCATCTCAACGAGGGCAAGCGCGGGATCGGAAAAGTAATTGAATCCGCCGATCGTATAGACGGAATCGAAAGTGGAGTCCGGGAACGGCAGGCGCTCCGCCTCGGCCCAGGCAAGCCTTCCTGCCAACGAAGGGAACCGGTCGAGGCATGCGGAGAGTTGCTTCCTGGAAACGTCGATGCCGTACAGTTCGCAATTCGAAGCCAGGACGGAAACGTTTTCGCCGTCACCAATGCCTACTTCGAGGACACGACATGCGGAGCCGCGAGGTAGATGTCGCAAGATCTCTCCACGAGCTTTCTTCGGGCCGCCAACCAGGCGGAGGAACATTCGTTCCCAGGGGCGAAACTTGACCCAGCCCGGCCCGTCGTAGAATGAGGCGGCAACCCGATTATTTCCGGTAAGCTCATCGATCGCGTCCAGGATCGCGCCGCTGAAAGGGAATTCACGCCCGCAGCGGGCACATCGTTCCCGTCCATCCAGGGGGGTGGCGCAGTTCAAGCATCTCGCGAGTTCGGCGATGCTGGCCAGGTCGGTTTCCCTCGTTGAATCTAGACGCATGGAAGGCACGCCACTTCAAAACGCGGTCGATTGTGGTCAGAATTCCGTCGTGAGGGCACGAGGTCCGGCGCGGTCCATCATCCAGTCGAACACTCGATCGGGGACATGCTTCAAGACCGCCATCCCGACGGCGGTACCGAACGGGAAGACATGATTCCGCGGCTTCCTTTGGACGACTCGAACGATGTGGGCCGCGGCCTGCTCGGGAGACATCATCTTGACCGGGCTCCGGAACGGCGTGTTCGCGGTCATGGCGGTCCGCACGAAGCCCGGACATACCGTGGTGACCGCGATCCCCCTCCGTTTCAGGGCAGGACGTATCCCTTCGAGGAACGCGGTCAGCGCCGCCTTCGACGCCGAATAGGAGGCCATCCACGGCAGGCCGCGGAAGCCGGCGACGCTGGAAATTCCGATGATATGACCGGATCTGGAGGCGACCATGTCGGGCAGGACCGCATCGATGGAGTTCGCCACCCCCATCACGTTGATCGCGAGCATGGCGCGGAGTCCGTCAAGCTCCAGGTTGGGGACCGGAGTCAGCCTCCCAACGCCGGCGCATGCGATGAGCACCTGGATCGGTCCCAGGCTGGTCTTGAGGCGTCCGACGGCCGCTTCCAGGGAGTTCCTGTCGGTAACATCAGCCTGCTCGGACGCAACGATTCGGCCGGCGCCGCGGAGTGCGAGATCGACTTGAGCCAGGGCTTCGCCGTCGCGGTCGATGAGCGCGACGGGATAATTTTTCGCGGCGAGCGCGAATGCGGAGGCGCGACCGATTCCGTTCGACGCGCCCGTCAACAAGATCGTGGGCAGGCTCATCCCGCGGCTCCGCCCAGCATGGCCGGCTGGTCTTGGAAGGTGAGGAACTCAAGTATAGGGGCGAGAAACCCCTCGGCATTCTCCTCGGGCGCCCGATGCATGGCCCCCGGCACCAGGACACATCGGCAATTTTGCAGATTGGAGGACAGATATTCCGAGGTGCTGAGAAACGGCGAACGCTCCCCGTACAGGGCGAGGACCGGCTGAGCAATCGAGCTTATTTTTTCCTTCGTCAGGCCGGCTTCGACCTTGGAATCATCACCGCACGAGGTCCCTCCCAGCCGGAGCAGGCGATTCAATCCGGGTAGTCCGACGGCCTGCCTCAGTCGTAAGAGGCGTTCCTCGTCGAGATGCATAACCTGATCGAAGAAACGTCCGATATCGTACCAGTATTCATCGGAAAGCGTAACGCCCGCATCCTCCGCCTCCTTGCGGAAGTTCTGCCAGTGGCCCCACCGACTGACGTCTTCCAGATGCCGCAACGCCGGGAAATAGGGGTCGGAAAGCACGAGGGAACTCACTCGTTCGGGCACGATCGTGGCCAGATGCGCGGCGATGACAGCGCCGAAACTATGACCCACGATGGACGCCCGCTCGATCCCGAGATGATCCATCAACGCAAGCAAATCCGCGGCGTGATCTGCCGAGGTGTATGCCTCCGCCGGTGCTTCGCTATAGCCGTGCCCCCTAAGGTCGTAAGCGGTGACTCGACACGACGCGGAAAGTGCCTGCATCACGCGGGAGAGGAACCAGATCGAAAGGTCACCCGTGACCCCGTGAATCAAGATCACGTCGGGCCCTTCGCCCTGGCGCTGGACGTGCACGCGGAGGCGGCTTGTCTTGATGATTGGCATTTCATCGCTCGATCGAAATGTGTCGCAATTTACTCGCCGAGGTTCTTGCGGAGGAAGCTCAGGAGATCGGCAATGCGGAGGTCCCGCGAGTCTCTCGATCCCATGTCCGCCATCAAGTCACCGAACGGAAGGAGTTGGTTGTAATGCGCCTGGAGGGCCTCTCCAAGCACGACGGCGTCAATCGAAGCCAACCCAAGATCGGCGAAGAACAGGGTTTCGGCATTGATCGAGCTGGCGTCGTCGCGGCCCAGGCAGTCTCGGAAGATTAGCCTGACTTCGCGCAACAGGGACTCATCGCTCAAAGCGGTCTCCACGTCAATCCGCTCCTCGTATTATTGTCCACGCCCAAACATAGTCGCCTTTACGTTGCGTAACCACGCGCAATCGGCGATTGGGGAGGGCGTCCACGGCTGCCGCGAGTTCCGGGCCGAGCGCGACGGTCGCCATGCCGTCAGCGTCGATCCCCACAACCTCGACACTGGCGGGGCCGGCGACCAACCCCAGGCCGGTTGCTTTTGCCAGGGCCTCCTTCGCGCACCAGAGCCTTGCAATCAATTCGTCTCGATCGAAGGCGTCGGCCTGATCCATCAGCAGACGCTCGTCGGGCAGGAATGCCAATGATTCGAATTCCGCCGTGCGGCGGGTGACGGTCTCGACGTCAATTCCCAGCTTGACACCCGGTTCCAGGGACGCGATCGCGACGGCGACTCCCTGCGTATGGGCGATCGATATCTCGGGCATTTCCGAGGGGAATTCCGCGGCGAGGTGGTAGAGTTCGGGCCGGCCGTGGGCGTCCGGCTTGACCCCCAGGTCCGCAGGGAAAATCGCCGGCATGCCGCGAGCATGCCAGAGGCGGCGGGCCGCCTCCTTCACGGCCATTCTCCCCCAGAGGCGGAGCGATCGCCGCGGCTCAAGATCCGCCGTCAAAGTTCGATATTCATCGGGAGAGAGCTGCGTAGTTTCCAGGACGTCTCGCCAGATCGGCTTCCCCATATCGGCGGGCGGTTTGAGCCAGACCGCAATCGCGGTTCCTCCAAGGGTCTGCCCGATCGGACTCAAGTTCAAGGGCTCTCCGACGAACTCGACGTCCGGCCTCCGGAAGACGTCGCGATAGGCGCCGGGCCAGTGGAATCGCCAATCCTCCCAATCGGAAATCCGCATCCAGAGGGTCCCATCCTCGCGAACTAGATCGGCGTCGACTCGGACACGATAAGGGTCCAGGGCTCGAATGTGAATGTGGCAAGATACTTTGCTACCCGGCGGCGGGATCACGCCGTAGATAGCAAGCTCGCCCATCCTCAGGGGAAAAATCACGTCGCCTTCCTTGAGTCGGTCGAGCCCCCAGCAGCCCAGCAGATGAGTGAATGCGTCCAGGATGATCGGGTCGGTCAGGAATTCGTCCGCTCGATCGGGATCGGAGAGCAGATGGCCGGTCGGGAGGACCTGTAGCTTGCCTTCAATGCCCAGGTCGGATATCCGACCCACTTCCACGACGGCCTGGAATGCCGCACCATGAAACAGCCATTGCTCGCCATAAAGCCGCTCGGCGTCGAAGATAGAAGGGCCCGCGTCGGCGAGAAAGAATTCGGGAGCGTACGGCGCTTGCAAGTGATCGTCCGCGAAGACGACGACCCCTTCGACGGCCGGCTGCTCGGCGGGTTTCCTCTCCTCCGAAAAGCCTCGATTGTAGATCGCAGCCCGCACTCGGCCCCGATGCTCCGGGTCGAGGGCCGCCCTCATTTCCAGGACGACCGGCGAGTCTTCATAACGAATCCACTTGTTCGCGCGAACGTCGCGGAGGCCAATCAGATGTTTGCCCGGCGCGATGAGCTTTGCGACTTGCGTGAGCATCTCGGTCATCACGGCAAACGGCAGGACGGGCAATCCCAATCGCCCGGGAACGACAGCGGAAACTTTCCGACCTCCCAGGGTATGGTTCCACGCGACCGGATCGTCGGCCGCGTCCAGGCGATAAAGTGTCTCGACCCGGCGACCCGGCTCAAAGTGGACGAGATCTCCCGCCCAGGGGCCGGGCCGAGGCCGACGGTTAACTTGTCCAATATCGTCGTCAGACGTTCCTTCCGGGGCGGGCCCCGGGAGGATGGTCCCAACCTCCCCGATCCAGCGGCCCGCGTCAGGCCTTCCGAACGCCGCCATCACCGCATCCTGTGTATCCAAGAAGGTGTGCATCATCTTTTTATAGGAATCCAAGTGGACCTTACGCCGGGAGATATCCTTCAGATCGAGGACTCGTTCCAGCTTGCCATTCATCTCATGGAAGCGATTTTCGTGCGAATCTCTTTCCCACCTGGCCCGTACCGGATTGCCCGCACCATTTGAATCTAAACTCTGAGATTTTTGTGCCGCTTCGACGCGGTCCAGCGGAGGGATCGATCGCCTTCCGTCTGGCTCGATTCGACGAAGTTCAAGTGTGGAAACATTGGTTTTTGATAAATGGATATGTTGCGGCCTTCGACGAGAATACAGGTGTGCGGGCTGAAGCGGGACGCCCTGCGCAAACAGGCCCGCGACCAGGTGATTGAGCTGAGTCAATCCCGACCGACGAGGCAAGTTCGCGGCCGCGACGTGGTTGGGCTGTCCCCGGAGGATGTCTTCGACGAATCCGGCGAGATTCCCCCGCGCCCCCACGTCGATGAATGTCCGAATCCCGTCCGCGTGCATCGCCCTCACGGTCTCGCGGAATCGAACACACCGCGACCACTGGCCGGCCGACAGTTTCTCGATTTCGCCCGCATCGAGGGGCATCCGCTCTGCGGAGGCGCACGAGTAGATGGGGATCTTGGGGATGCCGAGATCGAGTTGCTTGAAGAAAGTACGAATTGGCTCGACGACCGACGCGAAATCGGGCGTGTGATAGGCCCGTTCGAACGGGAGGACCTCTACCAGGATCCCCTTCGATTGAAACTGCTGGATGAGCTGACCGATCGAGTCGGCGCCCCCCGCCACGACGACTTGATGAGGGCAATTATCCATTGCCACCTTCACATCAGGGTGGCCCGAGCAGGTGGCTGCGACCTGTTCCAGGCTTGCGCCGATCGCGAGGAGTTTTGCGGGCGGCATTCGTCCGATGGCTTCCATGTCCTCGAAGATCGCCCCAAGCCCGGCAAGCCCGTCTTCGAATCTTCGATCCATCTGCACGGCACCGGCCGCCGCCAAGGCGAGGAACTCGCCGCTACTATGCCCGCACACGGCATCGGGGCGTAGCCCCAGCCGGAGGAGGATTTGGTAGATCGCCCACTGCGATGAGAGCACCGCGTTGATCGCCGGCCCGATCGACCACAGCCTCGATTGATCATCGCTGCTGACGCCGAAAATCGTGTCACTCGGCTTCATCCGCGATCCATAGTCGCGGCCGATGCGGTCAGCGATGTCGAACTGGGCGATGACTCCGGGGAAGTGCAGGCACAGGTCGCCCAGCATCCCCGGATACTGGGAACCTTCCCCCGGGAAAAGCATGGCGATCCCGCCCACGCGCGCCAGGGGTTTTTCCCAGTAGTAAATCCCGCGAGAGTCGCGAATTGAATGGCAGGATTCGTCCTCCAGGCGAGCGATCGCGATTCGAAGGTGACCTGCCAGGTCATCCAGGGACGACGCCACGATCCCAAGCCGGACGTCCTTCTGGTTCTCACGGTCGGTGTTCAGGCTGAACGCGAGGTCTTTCAGAGAGACGAGCGGCCGGTGATCGATCCATGAAAGAAGGAGCCTGCAGTCATGAACCAATCGTTCGCGGGTCTCGGCGGACAGCAGAATTGCCTCGGTTTCCCACTTCAAGAGACATCCCGAATTTCCTATGGCGGCGGAGCTTTCGTGCTCTTCAAGCAACGCGTGGACGCACACTCCCGAGGACCCGACGGAATTCACGCCGGCCCTGCGCTTCGTTGCCCGATCACCGTGAATCCAAGGTCGGGACGCCGGAGCCGCAGCGTCGGACTTTGTTCGATGATTTGCCGAGCGACTCGGTTTGCTCGATTGAGAGGTAGCAGGCAAAGCGCGGTGATAAAGACTAAGCGCAGCCCTGATAATTCCGGCCATTCCGGTCGCGGCCATCGTTTGCGCTATCTGCGTCGACGGGGAGCGGAAAATGCAATCCGAGGAGGTGGGCAAGGCCGCGTTAATGGCTCGAAGCTCCGCGACGTGGTTGGCGGCGCCGAGTTCCAGAAGTTCAACGGAGGCGGGGACCAACCTGGCGCTTGCATAGGCGGCTCGGATCGCGTCCTTGATCCCATTCGGACTCGGAACGGCGGAGTTCGTCCGCGCAATCCCAATTCCCTTGATGATCGCATAGATCCGGTTTGATGCCTCTTCTGCGTCCACGAGCCGCTTCAACACGACGGCCCCAACCCCCGATCCGCCTTCGAGGCCGTCTCTCGCAGTCAGGTCATCACTGACAATGTGAATGCCGCCGACGATCACGAGATCCGCGGTTCGCTTCAGCAACGCCCTCACGCCAAGATCAAGTGCCACCATAGGCGCGGCCGCGCCGGCATGGACCTCGGTCAGAACCCATCCCGACCCGGCGAATTCCAGGGGTGACGATTCCGATCGGCCGACCACGATTTCCACGCGGACGTCTGCGGGCGGTCCATGCGGATACCCGGCATCCTCCAAAGCATTTGAGGTCGCTTCTGCGATGGAGGGACGCATGGCGCCCAATTTGTCGACCGGATCCGCTGCGACGAAACTCCCCGTGAGGCTGTTCTCGCAGAATGCGAACAGGTCGATCGCGCCGGGATACTGGCAGCTCATTCCTACAATCGCGACATCCCGCGGATGCCTGTTCATCGCACGGTCCCCGCGGCCTCGAGCTTTTTGGAACGAGGCAGAGGTGTTTCCAATTCGCCGAGGCTGCCGCAAAGCAAGACTTCCACCTCACCCTTGTTGCCAAACATCAGCTCATCGACGAAAGATTTGGCGCCGGACTCGGGAGAGATCATGCCCAGGCCCTGACGTCCCAGGTGTCCTTCCAGACCGGAGACCATTCCGACCTCCGACCATGGGCCCCAGTTCACCGAAATGACCCTTCCCGGCCAACGCCGATCAAGCCAGACCGCCAGCTTGTTCAGGGACTCGTTTGCCGCCGCATAATCCCCCTGCCCCCGATTGCCGAATCGTGCAGCGATCGAGGAGAACATTGCCGTGAATTTCAGCGGGATAGGATCGACCGCGCTGATGAGATTCAACGCCCCCATAACCTTCGTCGCGACGACGCGGTCGAAAGACTCGGACGTCTTATCCCGGAGAAGTTTGTCGTGGATCACGCCCGCGCCATGGATGAGGCCCTGAATGGGGCCGAAACGACTGCGCCACGCATTCACGTTTTCCCGTACGGCATCGCGATCGCGGACGTCGGCCTTCGAATACTCGACGTTGGCGCCCTGCGAGCGAAATGCGTCCAAATTGGCGCGAATTTCGCGCTCGCGGAGGACTTCGCGATAGGCCCGCTCGATTAGCGCCGGTGACGCGTCGCCCCTCTTGCGAAGAATCGCGTGCAGGGCCTCTTTCAGCTCCGAGACAGGGATACCAGCCGTCGCGGCACCCTCGCGGACGGCGGGCGGGTTGGTTGTGCCCATGAGCAGGAATGTAGGCTGCCATCGGCACGCGAGCTCTTCGGCAATTGCCGCCGTGATGCCCCTGGCCCCGCCGGTCAATAGGACGGGGGCGCCTTTTTTCAATTCCAGCTTGGGTGGGCCGACCCCTGACAAAGCTGCGGGCTTTGTGCGTAGGCTGATCCGCCCACTAAGCCCGTATCCCACCTCCGTTCGAGGTTCATTGGCGAAAAGCTCTTCGATGATCTTGCCGATCAGGAGGTCCTTGCGAGCGTCGAGCGGGAAGTCGACAACGCGGACCCTCACCTCTGGCCACTCTCGGGCCAACGTCTTGACCAGGCCGGCGATCGCGCCTTGCGCGGACGAAAAGTCATCCGGCGGATTGAGGCTGGCAAAGCTCCCGCCCATGGCCGACATCGCCAGAAACGCCGACCCTTCAAGCGACGCGGCACGTTCCAGGTCGGGCGCGACGGCACGTGCGAGGTGAAAGAGGCCTTTGAGTTCCGAGTTCAGGCGGCTCGTCCACAGCGAGACGTCGAGTCCGATTGATTGTCGGACGCCAAGCGGCGAGACATGGACGATCCCCGTCAAGGGGCCTGAACGCCGAGCTTCGTCCACGAGTTGCTCGACTTCCGCGGGAGAAGTCCAATCCATGTTCGCTGGAGACAGGATCGCGCGATATCCTGCCTTGTCCAACTCACCAGCCACCCCCGAGGCGAAGCCACGTCCGTCATCGGTCACGACGATCGTGCCCCCGGGAACGAGGTTCGCACGACGTCGCGGTAGCGGAGCGGGGACCGACTCTATCAATAACCTTCGAATCGCATTGGAACTGGGCGGATTGTGTTCTTGCGGTGATTTCGGCGTCTTGTCGATCGTCGCGGTGGGTCCGGAGGTGACCTGATTCGCCATGATGCGATCGATGATTGTGCCAAGAGTCTTCGCCCGCGAGAGTTCGTCCATCAGAGTCGAGTCGCTGCCGAATCCAATGGTCGGATACGCCTCGCGAAGGCTGCCGAGAACCTCGATCCGCTTGATTGAATCGATGCCGAGATCGGCCTCGAGATCGAGCCCCGGGCGTAGAGTTTCGAGTGGATATCCGGTCCGCTCTTGAACGATGCTGATAAGGCGATCGGCAAGTTCCTTGCGGTCAATTGGGGCGTTATCCCGATGATTCGCGACGTTGGACCTGGGCGGTTGCTCGATGGTCTCGTTGCGAGCGACCGTTCCAGTAGGATGAATCGCGTCGGCCGGCTTGCCCTTCCCCGAAGCCTTTGCGTCTCGCGAAATTGACTGGAATACGCTCGGTTCCGGCTTCTGATCGGAAAGGTATCGGACCATTGTCTCACGTTGGATTTCCAGAAACTTGGTCATATTCTCCTGAAATGCCAGGATCGCTCGATCCGCGCTCGTCAGCCCATCATCCTTCGGGTGAAACGCGCTCCCGTTGCGGGATCCCTCGGGCACTTCGTGACCGTCCTGGCGGCGAACGGGGTGTTCTTGGGCGAGGTTCAGACGGTCGCCGTGACCGTTGAGGCACGCTCCGGACGGTAGATTCGCCTGCCCCAATCGAGGCATCTCAGGCGCGTTGATCGGGCGGGCACGCGAGCCGTTTACCACCCAGGAAGAGGCTGAAGGGCGGGGCATCTCGCTCATGGGCAAGTTCGCGAGGTCAACTTTCTGAACATCCCGGTCGCAGGTGAGGCGATCGACCTTCACGCGAACCCCGGCCACCACAAGTTGGGCTAGGCCATGAAGGAGCCCTGGTATCCCCTGGCGAGGCGAGTCGAAGGAAATAGCCAGGTGAGGGCGATCCCCGAGGATCGACCCCAGAAGTCCCGTGAGCGTCCCTCCGGGACCTGCCTCCACGAAGATTTTGCAGCCGTGAGCATAGATTGCCTCGACAGTCTCGGCGAAGCGAACGGGGCTGGCGAGTTGCTCGCCGAGTCGTTGGGCAATATCCGCAGGATTCGAGGGATGCGGCGACGCGTCCAGATTCGAAAACAGTGGTCGCGAGGGGCTTTTTACGATCAACCGGGAAGCGAGTTGAACCAGGGGTTCTCGGGCGGACGCGACCGCCTGCGTGTGGAAAGCCGCGGCTACCGTTAGCTCGCGGCAGCGAATTCCGAGCGACCGCGCCTTGTCGATCGCTCTCGTCACCGATCCTGTTGGACCGGCGATGACTGTCTGTTTGGGCCCATTTAGATTCACCGGCAGGACGTCCGGGAATTCACCGAGGATTTCTCGAACCTTCCCGGGGCCGGTCGACAGTGCGGCCATTGTGCCAGCGTCCTCACCAGCCGCGTTCATCATGAAGCGACCCCTCGCGTCAGATAAAATCGCGAGTGATTCCGCCGTGTAACATCCGGCGGCGTGAAGCGCCACGAGTTCTCCGTAGCTGTGACCGGCGAGGAAATCGGCGTGGATGCCGAGAGAATCGAGGAGATTCAAGATGCCTACGGAAGCCGCTCCCACCGAGGTTTGCGCAGACATGAGGCGGCAAGAGCGCGAGACGATCACGCTCCCGATGCTGGTCGCTGAAAGTGGGAGGAGGGAAGACTCGTGGCCCAATGGGGTCTAGGCCGTTGGCGCGGAGCGAGGCATCGAAAGACTCAAATCCGGAACGGACTTCCGGGAAGGCTATCGCGAGCTCGGAAAGCATCGATGGAGACTGACACCCCTGGCCCGGGAACAAGAACGCGATCGAGACCGGCCGCAGGGCCGTGGCGAAATAGACGCCCCGCGGGTCCGCCAAACTGCCCGTCTCTTTCAGGATCGAAGCCCTCGCGAGGTCGAGCTTCGAAACCAAATCCTCGCGATTCGATGCGACGATCGCCAAGGTGGGACCACGACCGACATGCTCCGAGTATTTGAGGCCGAGGGTATGGGCCAGGTTGCGAAGGGAGGGGCTCGCACCGGCTTTGAGTTGGGCCAGGAGAGTTTCCAAAGACTTCACGAGGCTGCCCGCGTCGTCCGCTTGCCAGAGCAACAATTCCTGGGGCCACTCGCTGACCGGGGCCATCGCGGGCGTGAGGTTTCCCTCGTAGGCTTCGAGCACTGCGTGGAAATTCGTCCCGCCGAAGCCGAATGCGCTCACTCCCGCGCGTCGTGGCTGTGAAGCGTCGGGCTGGAGCCAGGGCCTTTTGACTCCGCTCACATGCAACGGGCCGTCGGTCCAATCGACTCGTCGGTTGGGCGTTTCGACGCCGATGGTCGGGGGCAAGACCTTGTGATACAGGGCCAACGCGGTGTTGATCAATCCGGCCATGCCTGCCGCGCATTTCGCGTGCCCGATCGAGGACTTGACCGAGCCGACGGCGCACGACCCCGGTGCGGCTCCCGCTTCGCCGAGGAGTTCGGAAAGCGCGGCGATTTCGACGACGTCGCCGACGGCCGTGCCTGTGCCGTGAGCCTCGACGTACCCCACGGTTTTCGGGTTGACCCCCGACTTCTCGTAGGCACGCTTGAGTGCGCGAATTTGACCCTCGGGTCGAGGAGCCGTGAGACCCCGCGCGCGGCCGTCGGAAGACGCGCCGATGCCCTTGACCACGGCGTAAATGCGATCGCCGTCGCGTTCCGCGTCCTTCAATCGCTTGAGGACGATGGCCGCGACGCCTTCGCTGATCACGATGCCGTCGGCACCGTCGTCGAAAGGGCGGCAACGTCCCCTGGGGGAAAAGGCTTGCGTCTTGCTGAACGCGAGATATGTGAGCGGGTTTTGCACCGTGTCGGCGCCGCCCAGGATGACCATGTCGGCCGCGCCCACCTCTAATTCCCTCACCGCGAGATGCGCGGCGGCGAGGGATGACCCGCAAGCGGCGTCCACCGTGTAGTTCGACCCGCCGAGGTCGAATCGATTCGCCACGCGCCCTGCGGCCACGTTCAGGAGAAATCCAGGGAACGAATCTTCGGTCCACTCCGGCAGGAGGGTTCCGCAGGCCTCCAGGGCTTCCTGGCCGGCCCCGTCACGAATTGCGTCCAGCATCGGCAGGTAGGATCGGAAGGCATAACCCATCGCAAGCTGGGCGGCGCCACCACCGATCCCCAGGACCACCGAAGTCCGCTCGCGGGGAAAAGGCCGTTCGGCATACCCCGCATCCTCAATGGCAGCCCGAACGCTCTCCAATACGAGCAATTGAACCGGCTCGATCGATGATAGCGAGTTGGGCGGCATCCCATATTTGAGAGGGTCAAATGTGATATCGGGGACGAAGCCGCCCCATTTTGACACGATCTTGTCGGGGGCCTTGGGGTCGGCGTCATAATAAAGCCGCCAATCCCAGCGATCCGGCGGGATTTCCGTGATCGTGTCGAGCCCTTTGAGCGTGTTCTCCCAGAAGGTCCGAGCGTTGGCCGCCTGGGGCACGATGGCCGAGAGTCCGACGATGGCGATGTCGGAAGGACTGGGTCGGCTGACAGGGTCTTCCGGCGGAACCTTGGCACTTTCCAGAAAAAGATTCGTCCCACTTACCTCGTGATGGAGTTCCGCGATGCTGATCACCTCTTGCCGGAGCGCAGCCGCCTGGCCCAGCATGTAGAGGCCGCGATCGAGTTGATCCGACTCTTTGACTTGCACCATCGGCGATCCCGCGCCGTTGCGGCGATCCACGCCCTTCGCCGCGATCCTTAGCCTCCCGGCATTGAGCGATTCCAGCTCCTCGCGAATTTGTTCGGAGGGCCGATGCTCGGCAATCAAAGCCCGGCGATGCCCTTCGAAACGCGTTGCGTACGGCGATGGGCTGATCCGCACTTCATGGCCCGGCCCGGTTTCCAGCAGGATCGTCTGCCTGCATCGCAGGGCCTCGCGTTGGAATTGAGGGACGATCGCGCCGGTCAACACGGCCTCTTGCGTGAACAAATAAGCCGTCCCCATGAGGACGCCGATTTTCGTGCCAAGCGATGCCAACGGGGCCGCCAACGTGGAGACCAGGGCGGCCGACCGGGCGTCATGGATGCCCCCGGCGAAGAGGACATGGATTTTGCCCGCATCAAGGCCGTCTTCAACCGCGGCTTCGAGCACTTGCGCGGCCTGTTCCCAAAGGAGGAAGCTCGACCGTGGCCCCACATGTCCGCCGCATTCCCGGCCTTCGAACACGAACCTGCGCGAGCCGTCCTTGAGATATTGCTTCAGGAGGCCGGGCGAGGGGACGTGGAGATAGGTCGCGATGCCTTCAGATTCAAGGGCCTGGGCTTGATCGGGCCGCCCTCCGGCGATGAGCGCGAATGGAGGACGGGCGGAAAGGATCGCGTCGATCTGCTCTTTTCGAAGCGACGGCGGGACGAAGCCGAGGACCCCGACGCCCCAGGATTTCCCATCGAGGCGTTCCTTGGCATCATCGAGGAGAATCTTCACATCCGGACCGGCCATCATGGCGAGCGCCAGGAACGGCAGGCCCCCCCCCTCGGCGATGGCCTCGGCGAAGGCGACGGTGTCGCTCACGCGAGTCATTGGGCCCTGCACGATGGGGAACCGCGTCCCGTGGGACAAAGCCATTGCCGAGTTTTCACCCAGGGGCTGAATCTCCCCGGCGAGGCGGACATCGCGCGAGATTGCTCTCTCAAACTCCTGGATGATCCCGCCAACGGTTATGAATCGTCGCGCTAAGTCATTGGCGAGGGCCGAATCTTGCCCCGCGGGCCACGCGCGATCTTCGCTCCAACCAACAAGTTTGCCGGCACGTTCCAGCCACGCTTCCTCCGGAACTGCCGCCGCTTCTCGAAGGCTCGTCAGAGCCACCGATCCCGGCGCGGCGAACACACGAACGCGAGGTCCCTGCACGGGCCCGAATGTCCCGGTCTCGCCGCCGTCCCACCGCCGTATTCGTTCGCAAATTCCTTCGCCTAATGGTGACTCGCGCGCCAGGAGGAGGCACCCATCCAGGACGACACCCGCCGCACCCGCTGCCGTGCAGCCCGCGGCCACCCTGGGGCCGATGCCACCTCGAATCCAGGTCGGAAGGCTGGTCTGTGCGAGCAATTCTTGGAGGAGGATGAATGAAGAGGAATCCGAGCCGAATCCCCCCGCCTCATGGCCTGCTCCGATTAAACCATCAACCCCCGCCTGTTCGGCGAGTGCGGCCGAGTCTCTGGAACGGACCTCCGCCAGCGAAAGTCGCTCAAATTCATGGGCCGCGTTCGCGAAAGCTACCCAGTTGACCCTTGCAGCCTCTCTTCCAATGACGGCGGCAAGGTTGGGGGGACACTCGGCCAGCCATTCCCGGATGTCCGCCCGCCCGGACACGCGAACCGCGAAAGGCGAACTTACATATTTGGCAACTCTTCGCGACTGCTCCAGGATGATAGCGGAATCGGCGTCATCCGAAAAATCGAGGACACCGAGGCCCCCGGCACGACAAGCCGCGACCACGAAGGCCACGCCATCAAGGCCAACGGGTGACAGGGCGAAAATTCTCGGAAGTTGTTGACCCATGGCACTTTCTATCCGACGACGAGATCGAACGGGGCTAGGAGGCTGAGTCCCCGGACCCGCGAGCGGGATGACCATTTCCTTACGAACTTCCTGTCGAAGTTGATCATTCCCTTCGAACCCTATCACACATTTTGTGACGATCTAGGTAATTTGGAGGAAATGAAGTAGCGCCTCAGCTTAATGATTGCACGCAAAATCGACAAAGGAGACATAATCGACCGAGGGGCCGACCATGTCGACATGAGTTTTCCGATCTTTCCAAATGGGGCTTGCACTTCGCGAGCGAACACGACCCGCGCGACGACCCCGACCGGTCTGTGGCTTGGCCTACGGCTTCCGCTTCACTTCAGCGGCCTGCCGGCGAAGGCGACGTATTTGATCCTGGGCTACGATGCTGAATTTCGAACGTAGGACCGGGGCGCGATCGAACCATTCGGCGGGTTCGACGAAGGCGAAGTGGCCCTCCACCAGGAGAGCCCGTGAACCGTCACCGAGCTTGGAGATTTTTACATAGCTCACACCCCCGGCGTAGGGATGCGGGGACCCTGCGGCCTTGCTCGGATCCGATCGATTCAGGGATTGCCATCGATTCGGAAACTCCCGGTCGCCGTTGAATGCAGGGTCGGTGCGTGAGGCGATAACCAGCGAATCGGCCGAACGCGTCACGATCACATGGTCGGTGGAATCCACGGCGATTCGATCTAGCAATCTTGCATTCAGGTGCGCATACCACTCGTTGCGAGCCCGATTTGGCTCCTCGAAGGGCAATTTCCTTGATTGAACCTGATCCCTGGAAAGGAGTTTCGGCTCAAGCCTCATATTGGCGGCTTCGGTCGGCTTCGAGGTTTGCCTGGCCGATTCCGCCGGGTCGATCGCGTCCAGGTCGGCGTACACGACGAACCACAGATCGGCGATTCGTAAGGTCGAGTCGGCGAGCTTTTCGTCGCGGAGCTTGAGGATGAAGGGCGCGGAGACCGAGTCGCGCAGCAACTCGTCGCCCGCCGACGGGCTGCCCGCGACCTCCCGGAGCAGAGCCCGTCGCTCGTCGCTTTTTTGGGAGTCGTGAAATTTAGGGCCGGGAAGGACGATCTTGGTCGATTCGGCCTGAAAACCGGACGTCATCAGGTCGCGAAAGATCGAGTTGGCCGCATGCTCCGGTTCAACGTCGGCGGCTTGAGAAGGCAGGAGAAGAACAATCGCGGCGAAAATGTTCATCGGGGATTTTTCCATCGATATCGATTGTGAGGGCAAGTTTCGAGCCGGAAGTTCCGATTCTTCCTCTTGAGGACGTCGCGGCGTTCGAGGCGTTGCGTGGGATCGGTTTTGCCATGGACGGCCCGATGAGAAGCAAGATTCATGCCCCGATCTTGTGCGTGCTGGTCGCGATGATTCAACCCCTTTCGGGCTGCTCGCCCTTCCCCGTGGTTGGCACGTTCCAGGGCGCTTTCCGCGGTGACGCGAACGTGGCGACCACGGTCCAGGGTTCTCTTGAAGTCAAAGTTCCGCCAATTCCAGACGCCGGTCCCCTGCTGACTACGGTCGTCCGCCCCTCTCCCCTCGGGCCACAGGCACCCCGCGTCGCCATCCTGGATGTGGATGGATTGATCCTGAACCAGAATCCGACGGGCCTCCTCTCGCTCGGCGAAAATCCCGTTGCCGCCTTTCGCGAGAAACTTCAGGCGGCCGCTTGCGACGCCCGAGTCAAGGCCGTCGTCCTGAGGATCAATAGCCCCGGCGGCGGCGTCACGGCCTCGGACATCCTCGCCGAAGACCTCCGCAAGTTTCGCCTGGAAACTGGGAAGCCCGTCGTCGCTTGCTTGATGGATCTTGCGACCGGAGGTGCCTATTATCTGGCGATCGGGGCTGACATCCTGGTCGCCCATCCTACGACCATCACGGGAGGCGTGGGGGCAATCCTCAACCTCTACAACCTCGATGATGCGATGGGAGCGATGAACATCTCGGCGGTGCCCCTGAAATCCGGGAAGATGGTCGACATGGGGAATATCACGATTCGGGAGACCATGAACGAGTCGAGGGGTTTGCTGCAGGAGATGACGGATGGTTTTGGCAGGCGATTCCAGGACCGCGTGGCCAGGCTGCGCCCGGCGATCTCGCCCGCCGATCGCAAGTTGATCGACGATGGGCGTGTCGTCGTGGCGGCCAAGGCGGTGGAGATGAGAATGGTTGACCGCCTGGGTTACCTGGACGACGCGATCGGTGAGGCCGAGCGGCTGGGCTCGGCTTCCGGCAGTGAAGTGGTCCAGTATCGCCGAGCGGGGACGCAAGCACAGAATCTCTACGGGATCGCCCCGAACGTGCCGGTGGGCAGCGACCTTTTCCCGCTCAGCCTTCCCGGATTGGAGCGGAGCAAGATGCCAACGTTCCTGTATCTCTGGCAGCCCGACCCGACCCTGATCCGTCAGGGTGGTCGGTGAGCAACCGTCAAGACCGCCTCGTACTGGTTACGGGCGCGGGAGGGTTCGTCGGCGGACATGTAGCGCGCACATTGGCGACATCGGGGTATCGCGTAAGGGGGATGACGCGTCGCCCGGCCCGCGTCGAGCCGGGCGATCCTCCGATCGAGTGGCGTGAGGGCGACATTCGGAGCACGGCGATCGAAATCGGGCCCTGGAGGATGTCTGGGGCGTCGTCCACTGTGCCGGTTGGGTGCATCTGGGAGTCGACCCCCGCGGATTGAGCCGAAAAATCAACGTCGATGCAACTCGCGAATTGCTGATATCGAGCGCCGCGCAGGGCGTCGAGCGCTTCGTTTATACGTCGAGCCTCCAGACCATCGCTTCCGGATCGGCCGACCAACCCGCCACCGAGGATTCGCCCTGGAATCTCCATTCGGTGCGATCGCCCTACATCGACTCGAAGCGGGCTGCCGAAGCCCTGGTCCTCGACGGATGCGGAGGGCGGCTTGCGACGATCGCCCTGTGTCCGGGGATGGTAATCGGGCCGCGTGATCCGGGCCCGACCTCGACGCGGGTCCTGCTCCTCATGAGTCGATCGCGCTTGGCCTTCCTGCCCGCGGGAGGGATCCCGGTGCTCGATGCGAGAATCGCCGCGATCGCCCACCAGGCGGCGCTGGAGTCGACGATCCGTCATCGTCGATTCGCCCTGGTCGGCCCCTATCTTTCCTATCGAGAGCAGGCAAACCTGGTGGCGAAAATCACTGGCAGTCCGCGACGGATCATACGCCTCTCCGATCGTTGGGAACGGCCCGCTGTAGCCGTCGCAGGCGGCATCGATCTGGTTGCGAGGGGACGCTGGTTGTCGGCCTCTCGCGCCGCTATCGCAGGCGGATTCCTCCGCTTTCATGTGAGCGGTGCGGCCGCCGACCTTACCTTCGGGCTCCGGCATCTCGATCCCGTCGAGTCGATTTATGACACGCTGGATCACGCGAAGCGATCCGGCCGGGCGCCCTGGCTACGGACGCTCAAGAGGCCGATCGATCATGCGGGATCGCGCCTGGATTGCTGAGCGAGGACCTCGGACAGGCGCTCCCAATCGACGGGCTTGCTTATGTGCTCGTTGCAGCCGAGGCGCAGGCATTCGTCGCGATCTTCGGCCATTGCGTAGGCCGTCAGCGCGATGATTGACCCGCGGAATCCCCGGGCGCGAAGCAACCGCGTGGCCTCGTATCCGTCCAGGACGGGCATGTGCATGTCCATGAGTACGACATCAAACGGTTCGAGCGAGTCGGAAGCCGCTGCCGCGAGGTCGAGCGCTTCCTGTCCGTTCTTCGCCGTCCATACGGTCGCCCCGAGTCGTTGGAGCTGCAAGCCCATCACTCGCTGGATGTCCGGGTTGTCCTCGGCCAGGAGGATCTTGGCTTCCAGGGACCGGGAAGACTCGGTCGGGTTCCGGAATCGGTCCGATGGTTGTCCCGGCAACTCGCTGATCCAGGTAACGTGATCGACGGTACCGAGAGGCAAGAGCAAGAGAAAGCGGCTGCCTTGATGGGGGAAGCTCTCCACCGAGATCGAGCCGCCGAGCATTTCCGCGAGGCGACGGCTAATTGCCAGCCCGAGCCCGGTCCCTCCGAGGAGCTTTTCGGATCTGCGACTTGGCCGCGAGAAGGGCTTGAACAGTTCGGCGATTTCGCCCGGTGTCATGCCCGACCCGGAGTCCGCGACCTCGATCGAGAGGCTCGGAGTTGCGGACGCCCTTCTCTCGACGTCGATGCTCACGACGACCGAGCCGGCATCCGTGAACTTGATCGCGTTGCCGACGAGGTTCATGAGGATCTGTCGGAGTCGGAGTGCATCACTGATCATCGAAGCCGGGACCGGCCCACGGATCGCCAGCGTGAGCGACAATCCCTTGGCGGCGGCCTTGACCTGGAACGTATCGACGACCTCGCTGGCAATTTCCAGGGCGCGCAGGCGCGGGGTCGAGGAGGAGTTTGCCGGCTTCGATGCGTGAGATATCCAGGATGTCGTCGATCAGGCTGAGCAGGTGCGAGCCGTTATGCTCGATGGTGCGGAGGTCGTCCAGCCGCTCCTTTGGCAGGAAATTCACCGATTTATCGCGCAGAAGGATGTCGAGGAAGCCGAGGATCGAGGTCATGGGCGTCCGGATCTCGTGGCTTACGTGGGCGAGGAACTCGCTCTTCGCGCGATCGGCCATCTCGGCGGCTCGTCTCGCGGCCTGGATCGCCTCGGTCTGCCTCATGGCTTCGGCACCGTTCCGGACTTCGGTCACATCCCGAGCGATCCCCGAGATCCCGCGCGATTCACCCTCGCCGAAGGCCGCGGCCGACAGGAATTCGAGGATCAGGATATTGCCCCCCTTGCTCTCCACGCGAAGATCGACCGTCCCGGGCGGCGGCTCGCCTCTGTTCGCCGCCGACGCGATCAAGCTTTGGGCAAGTTCCCTGCCTTCGCTGGTGATTAGGTCGATCAGGTCGCGGCCGATCCAGTCCGCGGGCGACCAGCCCGTGATCGCGGAAAATTGAAGATTCAGCGACGTGATGCGGCCTTGAAGGTCGGTCGACCAGAAGATCACCCGGGCGGTCTCGACGAGCCCTCGATATCTGGCTTCCGAGTCGCGCAGCGCTTCTTCGGCCTTCTTGCGTTCGGTCACGTCTCGCACCACGACCAGTCCCATCGGGCTGGGCTGGGTGTGAATCCGGCTCACGCTGATGTTGACCGGGATCGGGTCGTCCTTGCGGCGAGCGAGGAAGAATCCGTCGCGGGAATGGTAGAAGCCGGTGTTGCGATAGGCCTCGATCAGCTGGTCGAGGCCGACGGTGGAGTCGCCCGCAAAAAGGTCCCAGACCGTTTTGCTGAGGGCGAGCGGCTTCTCGAAGCCGGTCAGGCGGATGGCTGCTGGGTTGAGGTCGAGAACGCGGTGGGTGAAGGGGTCGAACAGGAAGAGGGCGTCGTTGGACTCACGAAATAAACAGCGAGCGATCTCTTGATGGCGATCCGCATCCATAAGAACCTCGGACGGGCCGGAGCAACTTGGTCCGACGAAGTGGATTTACCCGAGACCGTGAAGAAGGCGGCGAAGGCGGACGTCCTCCGTCGGATCGACCGGTTCGCCCGCGAATTTGCCCCTGGCCTCATTTCGGCTTGCGAGCGAGGGCCTGCCGGGCCTCGTCCAACAATTCCTTCTCGGCGCGAGTCCAATTTATTTCCCTGCGTGCTTCCCCTTCCGGACCCGTCAGCTTGCCGTCTTTTTCCCAGATGTGATGGGCCCGCCTGGCGATCTCCTCCTCGACCTGCCGCTCGGCTTCGAACCAGTTGGCGTCCTGCTTCTCCTTGGACTGATCCTTCGGCCTCCCCTGCCCCTCCCAGATCCTCTGGGATCGAAGCTCCGTCAGTGCCCTAAATTCCTCCGATCTCTTCGTCGGTTCCGGCGTCACGGGCTTTTCGGGGGTGGGGGGCTCAAGCTTTTCGATTTCGGGTTGACGATGCCGAGCATGAGGCGGCGGCCAGTCCCCAGGGCCTCCGGGAGGCGGCCCCGGACGCATGAACCACGCGCCGGCGAGGAGGAGTAGCACCGGGCCGACGACCAGCGGCCAGGTCAACCCTCGCTCTTTCTTCTCTTCGGGGCCAATCGGGAAGTCTTTCAGGCTAGCCTCCAGCGCCGAGGCGAAATCGAGGACGGAAGCGAAGCGATCCTTGGGCAGTTCCTGAAGCCCTCGCAAGATCACGGCGTCGACTTCGGGGCCGAGTTTCGGATTGTGCGAGGAGGGCGCCTTGAAGATTCCCAGCGCCCTCTGACCGGTCAGCATCTCATAAGATAGCGCAGCGAGCGAGAACTGGTCGGCGCTTCGTCCACTTCGAGCTGATAATGTTGCTCGGGAGCTACGTAGCCCAGCGTGCCGATGCGGTGGCCCGTCTTCGTGAGAGAGTTCGAGCCCATGAGCGAGACCGCGACCCCGAAATCGGCTACCTTCGGCACGATCCCCTCGTGCATAAGGATGTTTTCGGGCTTGAGGTCGCGGTGCAAGATGCCCCGCTCGTGCAGGTAGGCCAGCGCGTCGGCCACGGGGCGGAGGATGGCCATGACCCGCTCGGCCTCCATGGGATACCCCTCGGGCATAGCACGTCGGAGGTCCCCATGGGCGATGTATTCGAGGATCAGGTACGGCAGGCCGTCGCTCTCGCCGTACTGGAAGACGGGCAGGACGTTCGGGTGCGAGAGGCTGGCCATCAGCTCGGCCTCGCGCCGGAATCGGAGGATTCGCTCTTCCGAGTTGTGGCCCGGCTCGATCGCCAGGACCTTGATGGCGACCGGGCGGCCCAGCGGCAACTGGCGGGCGAGGAAGACCTGTCCCATCCCGCCGGTGCCGATGGGGTGAAGGATCTCATAGCCGGGGATGGCCAGTTCGCAGACGGCCGGACCGAATTCCGCTCTCATGGGCATGGCCCCGAAACCGAATCCCGCACCGCCGGGCCGAACGGCCGGAGATGGCAACAAATACGCATGACTGTTCACGAGGTCATGCGGTCGTCCGGATGAGATGGTTCTGTTCATTTTTGATTATAAGGAAAATTGCCAGGACCGCCAGCCATCAGATTCGACGCAAGGCACGATCGCCCAAGTATTGCGGACGCGCCGATCGGACCGCCCGAGCCGAGATCTCCGACACTGATATGTGAACGAACGCGAACAAAACCTTGAAACGCTGCAATCTGGGGTTGGGAAGGTTTCCTTCGCCCACTCCTCAGCCGCGCGACGGCGCCGGGTTGTCAAGGACGTGGATCGGGCGACCGGTCCTTAAGAAACCATCGTGATCGGGACGTTCGAATTTCCTGCGATTCGTGGTGAAAACCCACTTGCCGGAAATTTCTTAGCGCTCGGGATGGATTTGGGCCTTCGCCGCCAGATAGGCGACGAGGTCGCGCACTTCCTGCTCGTTCATCGCGTCGAACAAACCTTCGGGCATCATGGACACGTTCGACACACGAATTTCTTCCACGTCGTCGCGGGGCAAGGTGATGGTTTCGTTGGCAGTGCGGATGGTGAGCGTCCGGCCGTTCTGCTCGCGGACGATCCCGGCGATGAGCCGACCATCCTTGCTCGCCACCGTGGTGAGGCGGTAGTCGTTGCCCACCGAGGCCGAGGGATCGAGTACGTTTTCCAGGAGATAATCCAGGTTTGCCCGATTTGAGCCGGTCAATTCAGGCCCTACGTCGCCGCCGGCGTCGAAAAGCTTGTGGCAGGATGCGCACGATTTCGCGAATAGCAACCGGCCGCGAGCCGGGTCGGCGTCCTTGATCCGATCAGGCGATAAGATCGCCTTGTACCGGGCCATCGCGGCGGCTTTTTCCCGCGACGAAGGCTTGATCGATCCCCATGAGGCCTCCAGCTTTTCGCCCAGCCTGGCATCCTTGAACGCGAGGATCTGACGAGCGATCGGTATCGAAAGGTCGCGGCGGGGGATGGTGCCCGACGCGATGGCATCCAGCAACGCGGCGGCCGAGCTTTTCCTTGAGGCAAGGGTGGCCACGGCGTCGGATTTTTCTTCGGTGGAGAACGTCTTGTAGCGATCGAGGATCAGCTTCGTCGAGTCGGGATCTTCGAACGCGGCCAGGGCACGAAGCGCAGGGACTCGGAGTGCGTCTTCGTCCAGGAGGCGCCGCAAATCGGCGGCGAAACCCGGCACGCGATGATCGACCAGCGCCTCGGTCGCTCGAACCCGTCGGGACGTGTCGGCCTTGGTGTCGAAGGCCAGTTTCTTCAGGTCCTCGACGGCCTTCGGATCGTTGTAGAGGAGCGAGAGGAGCATGGCCTGCTCGCGGACTTCGGCATCGGGCGAGCCGGTCAACCGGGTATAGGCGCTATCCCAACCGGGCGGCTTCACCGACGACTTGCGCCCTTGAGGGCTTCGCGGATGCCCGAGATCAGGTCGAGCGTGAGCGGGGAGTCGGTCGTGTCGCCCAATTTCGCGACGAGCGCCGTGAACCCCGCGCGACGATCGGCCGACTCTTCGGCCACCTGCGTCAAGCAGCGTGCGATGTACTTGCGGATGAGCGGATTCTTCCCCATGTAGGCGAGATCCACCGCACTGGCCCCGCCCATCGCGACCACGGGTTCGATGCTGTACCAGGTCATCAAGGAGAGGGGAAGATCGTCCGCGGCGGTTGAATACCAGACCAGGACACGAGCGAACTTTTCGCGTTCTGCTCCGGGCACGCTCGCGGCGGCCGATGCCAGTTCCATCCGGACTTTCGAATTTCTCGGCCCGGCGATTTCGACCACCCGGAGAAGGTCTTTCTTGTCGTACTGCGGCTCGTAGGCCAGGAGGCGGATTGCCCAGTCTGTCGTGGATGTATCCTTTGACGATCCGAGGGTAGCCAGGCGGGTGAGGTTGAACAACTCCAAGCCGTCAATTGCATGCAACGCCCAGACGGCACGCAATCTCGTTAGCGGCAGATATTTTTCGTCGAGATGGGGAAGAAGCTGAAGTTTCGGCAGCAAGATTTCCTTGATGGCCGCCATGTCCTTCCCGGAACTCGCCCGCTCCTGGAGAATCCGCCTGGCATGCCGCCCGAACCACTCATTTTTGTGGAAGAGGAGATCCACCAACTCCTGATCCGAAAGCTTCGCGAGATCACCGGACCACTGCTTGGGCGTTCCATAGGCCACGCGATAGATCCGCCCGGTCTCGCGCTCAGGACCATTCACATCGGTGTCGTGGCATTCGTCCGTGTCGGACCAATCGATCATGAATACCGAGCCATCCGGCCCATACTTGAGGGCAATACCGCGGAACCATTCGTCGTTGCCCATCAGGAAATCTTGCCGATGCTTGGCGACGTAAGTCGAGCTTCGCCGGTCCGGATTGAAGTCCGTTCGCTTTCGATCCCACTCCAGCGTGTCGTGGTTGATCCGATTGCCGTGCAGGTTGAACGTGTAGAGCGAATTGCGATAGGAATCGGGCCAGTTGTCGCCCAGGTACACCATCGCCCCCGACGTGCGCATGGCCGCCGCCCGCCTCGCCGTGCTTCCCCTTGCCTCCGCGAGACTCGCCCCAGGGCCCGCCCGCCCAGTGAATGTGGTCGGCGATCGTGGGCATGAGTTGATAGAGATACGGGTTGAAGTCCTGGCCGAACATGCGCTCGAAATGGGCGCCATGGATTACGTGATAGACGTGAGGGATCACGCAATTGGTGATGAAGGCCTCGCCGTATTCGTCGAAATCGAGGCCCCAGGGATTGGTCGTTCCGTTGGCCACCGTCTCGAAGATTTTCCGCGTCGGATGATAGCGCCAGACGCCGCAGTTGATGGCGACGCGGTCCTTGTCCGGCGTGCCGGGCTTTCCGACATAAGAAGTCGCCGTGATGCCGTTGCAGCCCCAGAGCCAGCCGTCGGGCGCCCAGATCAGGCCGTTGAACATGTTGTGCTGGGCCTTCAGTGCTCCAGCCGTCCAGGACGACTTCGGGCTTGCCGTCGGGCACGTCGTCGCCGTCGCGATCGGGCACGAAGACGAGGTTGGGCGTCGAGCAGAGCCACACCCCGCCGAATCCCAGCTCAATGCCGGTCAAATTCTGGGCCTGATCGTAGAAGATCTTCCGCTTGTCGAAATGTCCGTCGCCGTCGGTGTCCTCGAAGATGAGGACGCGATCTCGCTTCGGCTCGCCGGGCGTGAGCCAGACGGGATAGGAATAGCACTCGGCCACCCAGAGGCGTCCGCGATCGTCGAACGTGAAGGCGATCGGCTGGCGGACGTCGGGCTCGCCCGCGAATAGCGTGACCCGGAATCCTTCGGGCACGGACATCCGCCGCGCGGCGTCCGAGAGCGGCGCCGGCGCCTTCTTCGGCGCGGGATCGGCGGCGAGGGCAACGCCCGGGGCCAGCGCAAGCCGAGCAGACAACGAGTCGAATATCCTTCATCGAGGTACGTCCCTGGGGCTTGGAGCGGTGGCGCTCGGGGTGGGAGGAGTCCATGATTTCGATTCGGAGGCCGTTCACGCAAGCCCGTGCTTCTTCAACTTGCTGAAAAACGTGCTGCGGGGCATCCCGAGTAGCCGCGCCGCCTCGCTCTTGACCCCCTTGGCTTCGTCCAGGGCGTCGATGAGCCGGCGGCGCTCGTAGGCTTCGGCTTCCTCGTCCACCGGCTCGTCGTTCGATTCCGATGGGGTCCATCGCGACGAGGATCGCGCCCGCATCGTTCCCGAGGCGACGGGCACCGGATTCGGGCGATTGCGACGACGGACCGGCCTCTGGACTTCGGGAGGCAAATCGGATCGAGAGACCTCGGGGCCGTCGGCAAGGACCACCGCGCGTTCGATCACGTTCTCCAGCTCGCGAATGTTGCCCGGCCAGTCGTAGCTTACCAGGGCCTCGACGGCCGATTCATCCAGGTGAGTTACGGTCTTTCCCAGCCGCTGGGCGTGCTGGACGAGGAAGTGGACGGCAAGTTCGAAGATGTCTTCCCGCCGCTCTCGCAGCGATGGGATGCGGACGCTGATCACGTTCAGGCGGTAGTAGAGATCCTCGCGGAATTTTCCCGCCGCGATCAGCGCTTCCAGGTCCTGGTGGGTGGCCGCAAGGATGCGGACGTCGACGGTGAGGGTTTGCGAGCTTCCGACCCGCTCGAAGGCCATCTCTTGCAGGACGCGGAGGAGCTTGGTCTGGACTTCCAGGTTGATGTCGCCGATCTCGTCCAGGAACAACGTCCCGCCGTCGGCCTGCTGGAATCGCCCGATGCGATCGCGCACGGCATCGGTGAAGGCCCCTTTCACATGCCCGAAAAGCTCGCTTTCCAGCAGGCTTTGCGAGAGTGCGGCGCAATGAACCTTGACGAACGGCTTCCCGTTGCGAGGGCTTGCGGCGTGGATGGCTTCGGCCAGGAGTTCCTTGCCCGTGCCGCTCTCGCCGCGAATTAACACGGCCGACGGGCTTGCCGCGACCTTGCGGGCCACGTCGAGCATCTGCTTCACCGCCTTGCCCGACCCCTTGATCGGTCCGAATACGGAGCTTTCGGGAGGATTCGAGCGCGGGCATCTCATCGCCCGATTTGCCCTCGCGACGTCCGGTCAATTGATCCTGCAGGATCAAGATCCGCCGCTGCTGCTCGGCGATCTTCTCCACCTTCCCGTGCAGGTCGTGGTTGAGCGTCTCCAGGGTCGCCTGGATCTCGGCTGAGTGCAAGGCGAGGGTTGCGACCGAGCCCAGCGCGGCCAGGAATGCGATCTCCTCGTCTTCATAAGGCATTCCGTTGCGCTTCGGGCCCAGGATCAGCAAGCCGGCCAGCGCGCCGTCGGCTTCGAGCGGCGTGGCGACCTCGCCGCCGAGTGCGATCAATGCGTCCGAGGCCGGGTCGCTTGCCGAGGCGACCGAGAGCGAATGCGGGCCGCGACGGACGGTGTTGCGAAGCCGCTTGATCAGCGGGTTCTCCTCGCTCAAGACCTTCTCGTCGGGTTCGGGCCCGCTGCACGCCGCGAGCGAAAGACATCCGCCGGGGCGGTCGGCCAGGTAGATGGCGCCCCATTCCAGCCGCAACACGTCCCCGGCCGCTTCCAGGAGGCGACGGCCGAGCGTCTCCTGGTCGACAAGGCTGTCGACGGCCACGCTCATCTTCCTCATGGCTTGATCGAATGTGTATTTTTCGCGGTGGAAGCTGCGATCGATGGCCGACTGGAACCGCCGTTGCGCGGCCCCCGAGAGGATCAAGACCGCGATCGCTTCGATGCAAACAACCACCGCGCCGATCGAGGTTTGCTTGTTCAACAGGCGCTCGCCGATCAGCAGGGCGCCGATGACCAGCCCGCCCGAGTAGAGCAGCCCGACGGTCACGCTCACCGCCACGTAGACTACCCCTCGGTTCAGCAACCTCTCCGCCTGCACCAACTTGTATCGCGTAATACTGAGTGCGTAGGCGACGGTGTAAAGCAGGGAGACGATGAACATGGGCCACGCCGACCGGGTCATACCCAGGCGGGCGGGGTCGATCATGGCGTCCCAGAGCAGCCAACTGATGGGCAAGAAGGCGAGCAACGTCGCCAGCAGGATCCACCGCACCTGATTGCGTTCGGTCGGCGTACTCGAGCTCCGATAGCTGTGGATCAAGCAGGCGAAGCAGACGAGGAAAAGGATCACGGCGAGGCCGACGTAACCCAACGCCAGCATTCGCAGCAGGTACAGGGCAATCTCGACATCGGGGCTTTCCGGGTTCGATCGCGACCAGGCCATGCAGCCCCAGATGCCCGAGATCGCGAACGCGGGGATTCCGTAGAGCAAGCCGAGGACCGCGCGACGATGTTTCAGCAGGACGGGGTTCGGGCGCGGAAACACGAGATAGAAATGCAGGCTGAACACCGGCACCATGACTGCGAAGGCGGCAAACAGGAAGATCAAGGGCGGAAACACCGCAATCTGGGTCCAATGATAGCCCCCCATGAAGGCCCCGACCGTGACCACGCAGAGGAAGAAGAACAGGGCCGCTGAGCCGTCGCGCGGCCGCTTCCAGTACACCCACGCGCCAACGACGAAGATGACCATTTCTTGCAAGAACCAGAGCACCGACCATACGTAGGACGATGGCGGAGGGCGCGTGATCCTGACCTGCCCTCTGCACAACTCTCCCGAAGACGCTGACGTCCACTGGACTTCCACGGGGAGGCCAATCTTCGGGCCATACTCACGGATCGCTCGCACATAAGCCGTGTAGTGGTGGATGCGATGGTCGCCGATCGCGACGATCGAATCCCCCACCGCAGGCGCGTGGCCCAGCCAGCGAGCGGACGACCGCTCGGGCGGAGAAAGGCTGATTGCCTTGTCAGTTTGCGTGCTCAACCATGAATAAGGCGCGACTTCCTTAACCTTCTGTCCGAAGACGCAACGAATTCCCAGGTCACCCGTTTGCGACACCAGGCCGAGCACGGTCATCGAATATAGAAAAACAAGAAACGTGAAAAGGCAAATAGACCATCGACTAAGGATCCAACTACGAGGGTTGAAACTCGGGCCAAACCGAGGCTTTCTCACTCCAGATATTGTGTAAGAATCAGTAATCGACCACCAAAATCGCGACATGGAAAAAGTCTCAGTTGTCGAGGCTGTGATCGCGAGGGAGCAAGCATTACGTTAGCGATTCGGCGCCGAAATGCAAGTCGTCGCTAACGAAAGTTGGGTACGAGAAACTCGTGTCGCTCGGCTCAATAGGCGTAAGCCAGAAGAACGGTAGATTGCGCGTATATACGAAGAAGATGCGAACGACATGGTTCTGGGTAAACGGAAGTAGCGTCGTTTCGCAATGATTCAGCAGGTTGCTGCTTGAACTTGGTCGGACTGCATAAGGCGTGAGGTGTGCGGGGCGAGGGAGTGGCGAAAACGCCGGATGCGTCCTCTATGTGGGCGTTATCTCGGCGCCGATATCGGCGCCGAAATCTTGTGCCATTCCATTTCTCGCGTTGTGCAATGACTCGCTAATTTATCTATGGCATGCGGCGTGCTTTGAGGTGAACGAAAGATCCCATTGAGTGGACATCCTAAGATTCTGGTTGACCGAGGATCGATCTCATGCGCCTTTCCGCGCGTCACCGTCTGCAGTCTTCCATCGCTCCCGCGTTCTGGGACTTCTCTGATGCCCCCACTGGACGACGCGATGGCAATGAGGTCGTGCGGTTCGGGTCCGGCGAGCCTATCGTAATCCTCCCCGGCCTGGCGGGTGGGCGGCGACTCCTGGCTCCTTTAGCCCGCGAGCTGGCAAGGCGTCACGAGGTTTTCCTTCTCGGGTTTCGCGGGGATGAGGGAGTTTCCGGCCAGATCCCGGCCCAGCGACCCATGGACCACGCCCACGACGTGGCCGAAACGATCTCGCGTCTTGGCTTGGAGCGACCGACCGTCCTGGGCGTGTCATTCGGTGGGGCTGTGGCCCTGGAACTGGCCGCCGAGATGCCGCGGAGCGTGGGGGGTTTAATTCTCTATGGCGCCGAGGACCGCTTCTTCCTCAATCTGGGTGCGACCATCGCCGTGCGAGCCCTCGAACGTTTCCCCCTGCCTCGTGATAGCCGGTTCGTGAACCAGTTCTTTAACATCCTCCACGGGTGCAGGCCCGAGCCTGGCCCGATGGTGGATTTCATCGTGAAGACCTGCTGGGAGACCGATCAGGGCGTGGTCGCCAGTCGCTTGCGAGGGCTGGAAGGCTTCTCCATGGAGGATCGCCTCTGGAAGATTGATGCCCCCACGCTTGTGATGGCCGGCTCACGAGACGTGGTCGTCCCCCCTAAACGCCAAAAGGCCTTCAGCACAAGCCTTGCGGGTGCCCACTTCGAGGCGATCGACGGGGCCGGTCACGTGGGCTTCGTCACGCACCGTAAGGAAGTGGCCCGTCTTGTCGGTCAGATGGTCCGCGAGCGGATGCAAAGCCTCTGTTAACGCCTCATCTGGGCGGATTTGCCGGAGTCGCCTCGGCCCGGATCGCCTTGGCGTCTGCCTCAAGTTTCTTGGCTTCTTTTTCCTGGTTTGTCTGGCGGAGCAGATTCGCCAGACGTTCCAGCACATCGGCATTTTCCAGGCTCCTGGCCCCAAATTTAGCCGTGGCCACGGAGAGGGCCTTGCGATAAAGGGGCTCCGCCTCCGCGTATTTGGCGAGCGCGTACGCGACGTCCCCCAGGGAGGTCAGGATTGCCACCGATTGGGGCGAATCCACCCCATCGAGGGCTTGCTCTCTCTCATACGCCTCGCGATAGAGGACCCCTGCCTGATCGTACTTCTCCCTCATATACAGCGAGTTGGCCAGCCCAAGGAGCGCGGTGATGCGTTCCTGACCCGTCTTGTCATTCCTGGCCAGGATGTCGACAGCCTGCCGGAAGCTGCGCTCCGCTTGATCGTAGTTTGCCTTGCGATAGTTCAGTTCGGCGAGGGCCGTGTGCGCGACGGCGACTGCGGGGTGATCGGGACCGTAAGCCTTGATGAACGTGGCCAACGCCTCTTTGTAAAACGTCCCGGCTTCGTCGTCACGTCCGCGAGACCCCGCAATGTTGCCCAGCCCAGTGTACGCATGACCCAAGGTATGCAGGGTGGGCGTAGAGGACTTTTTCATTAATTCCACCACGCGACGATAAAGCGGCTCTGCCTCTTTCGGTTGTTTCTTCACCAGGAGGAGTTCGGCCAGGCCGCCGTAAGCGCTGGCAAGCTCGGGATTTTCGCGACCGAGCGCCTTCTCCAGCGTCGAGATCGAGCGTTCGTAGAGCGTCTGGGCCTGGTCGTAATCCTTCAACTGGGCCGCGATATGAGCGAGGCTAGTCAGGCTCATTCCCGCGTTCACGGATTCCTTGCCCGAGACTTCCTCGTAGATGGCAAGTGATTCCTTTTCGAGAGCTTCCGCGTCCTGGAGCTTCCCTTGCATGTAGACCGAGCCCGAGAGGCCGTGCAGGCAACCCGCGAGGATCAAGCTCCGGCGCCGAGCGGCCTGGCGGCATCGATCGACGCGCGGAATTTCGCCTCCGACTCCGCGTATCGTCCCGCCTTGAACGCCTTCCAACCCAGGTCGTAAGAGGCACGAATCGCCTCGTCGGAAGGCGACCCGGGTCCCTGAGCGAGGATCGCCGCGAGGACGATGCCGGTCGTCATGCACGTGGTCATGCCCATGCTCCTCCGAGAACGCGCTCAATGAACCGTCTTTAGTTTGGCCAGGATCGACAAGCGGGACAACCCTCTTGCCGATGGCGGGCCCGGGAATCATCATCGAGCGTATGAAACGGACCGATCCAGAATCGATTCCCCTGTCCGACGCCATGGATCGTGCTTTGCGGCGAGCCGCGTTCTGGCATCGCGAGGGCGTCCGCAAAGGGTCGCAAACCCCTTACATGGCCCATCCAATGGCCGTGGCGATGATCCTGGCTCGAATGGATTTTGCCGAGCCGGTGGTGATCGCCGGACTCTTGCATGATGTGGTCGAAGACACCGACGCTACCCTGGAAGAGGTCCGGGCGGAATTCGGGGGCGAGGTCGCGGATCTGGTTGACGTTCTTTCCGAAGTGAAATTGGACGCAAATGGCAAGAAGCGCCCCTGGATCGACCGCAAGCGGGATCATATCAAGGCCCTGGCAACCGCCAGCGTCGAGGCGCGGGCGGTCGCCCTGGCCGACAAACTCCATAATCTCCTGAGCATCCGCGCGGACCTCGATCAAGGCCGGCCCGTCTGGACCCTCTTCCATGCCGAGAAGTCGCAGGTCCTCTGGTACTATCGAACTTGCATCGAAACGTATCCCGGAAACGACGCGCCGTTACAGGCACTCGCCGAGCATTGCAGCGTGGTCTTGAAGGCCATCGAAGCCGAGCCCGCCACGCTCGCTGGCCCGCTATTCTCCGAGCACGTAGAACTGCCACGGCACCCATAGAGCGGTCCGGTACTTTCGACTAAATTCCTCGTACCTGACCCCGAATCCGGGCGCGTCGACCCCCGCGATTCGGCGTAACATGCGTAAGCTTCCGCTCGATCTCAGCAATTAAACCAGCGACGGCGTACGTCGCGCGCATCCCGAGGATCGCGACAGCAACCATCTGCCGTTGGATTGTCATGCGTCGAAATTTCATGTCCGCAGTCCCCAGAGCGTGGCTTTCGGCCAAATGGATTGTGATCGATTGCCTCGCCGATGACAATTCACGCAAGCGCCTGTCAGTTAAATTCTTAGGTGGTTGCCGGGACTGTGATGGGTCGAAAAAACGATGTCGGCGTCCGCCACCCCGTTGATCCTCGCGAAGAGAAGACTATAGTAGCCTTGTCGGACCCGAGCCCACACGCCGGACCGATACGGGTCGTGCGCAACGTGGCACGACGGACTAAGGCCTGCTTCCGTTCGAGGCTGGACTCTGGCGGGACCAGGGAGACTCAGTCGTAAAGGAGGTGATTGCGTGTGTAGTGATAACCAGAGGCGGCTCGCCTAACGGCGACTGACGGGTTGCCCGTCGGGCAAGCCGCACCTTTGTTGGTTTGGGTTCGGCCGGGCTCAAGACGCTTGGGCCTGGCCGAATCTCTCGAATACGAAGCCACGCCCACAGGCCACGAATCTCCATGAGCCCTCGACTTTCCGCCCACTCCGATCGGTATTTCGCCCGTCGCGCGTGGTGGTATGCGTCGTTTGCGGGCTCATCGTTCGCGGAAACCGGGGCTGGGTAGGACGGACCGACGTCTCACCCGAAACGAATCAACCGAAGGCCCCGGAACCCGCCAACCGCGAGTTCCGGGGCCTTCGACTTTTTCCTGACCTTGCCCGTCCGCCTGGCGGACGACGCCGCTTTTCGAGGAGGACGGGGGACCGTGATTGTCGTGATGAAGACCGATGCGACGGCCGAGCAAATTGACCACATGGCCGCCCAAATAACGACCCTGGGGATGACGCCGCAAATCATCCGAGGCGCCGAGACCACCGTGATCGCGGCCATCGGGTCCGAACGAGAGGGCCTGGTCGAGGCGCTGGAGCCGGGCGCTGGCGTCGAGAAGGTCTTGCCGATCCGCGCCCCTACAAGCGAGCGTCCTCCGAGCTGAAGCAGGACCGGACGATCGTCAAGGCGCGAGGCCTGGTCGTGGGGGGGACGAAAATCGCGATGATCGCCGGTCCCTGCTCGGTCGAGAGCGAGTCGCAGATCGTCGAGATCGCGAAGGTCCTAAAGGCCCTGGGCGCGACTGGCCTGCGGGGAGGCGCCTTTAAGCCGAGGACGAGCCCCTACAGCTTCCAGGGGCACAAGGAAGACGGGCTCAAGATGCTTGCCGCGGCCCGCGAAGCGACGGGCCTCGCGATCGTGACCGAAGTCATGGCGCCCGAGCACGTCCCGATGGTTGCCAGCTACGCCGACGTCCTCCAGATCGGCGCCCGCAACATGCAAAATTACCAGTTGTTGCAGGCCGTCGGCGATTGCGGGAAGCCCGCGCTCTTGAAAAGAGGGATGAGCGCCACCATCGACGAATTCCTCCTTGCCGCTGAGTACATCCTCGATCGGGGCAACCCTCATGTGATCCTCTGCGAGCGGGGGATTCGCACGTTCGAGGAACACACCCGCTTCACCCTGCCGCTCGCCACCGTCCCCTATCTTCAAAGCAAGAGCCATCTTCCCGTGGTCGTCGACCCATCGCACGGGACGGGCAAGGCCAACCTGGTGCCGGCGATGTCCAGGGCCGCCATCGCGTGCGGCGCCGATGGGATTATCGTCGAAGTCCATCAGGATCCCGAGCACGCAGCCAGCGACGGCTCACAAACCATCAACCCGGCCGCATTTGCGACCCTGATGAGGGATTGCCGGAGAATTGCCGAGGCCGTCGACCGCTCGCTGTGATCCTCAGCGATAATCCTCTCGGATCGGGTGGAACACGTCCAGCGCCACGGCGGGGCCGTCGATGCTCACAACCTTGTGAGGCACGCCCCCCGGAATCCGCCAGATGTCTCCCTCGCACAAAATCCGAGTCACCCCGCCCACGGTGAACTCGGCCCGGCCGGAAATCATCATGCCCATCTGCTCGTGAGGATGCGAATGTTCCGGCACCACGGAACCGGGCTCGAAGGTCACGAGCGAAAGCATGATCGAGTCGCCGGCCGTCGCCCGGATGGCCACGCCCGGAAAGAGATCGCGCATCTTGCCCGATCCGGCGGTCACGAAATACTTTTCGGCGAGGGTTGCGTCGTCCACCTTAGCGGCCCCTCCGCGAACCGATGGACCCTCCCCAGGCTTCCAGGAACTGCTCGCGGGTGTACTCCGGTCCAAAGCGGGCGTGGATCGTCTCGTCCAGTTTATCGCCGCCTTGCAACATATCTTGCACAAAGTTAGCAAAATTCTGCTTCCCGAAACTTCCCAGCCATTCGCAGAGGCTAAACCCGAGGGCGCGGATGGTCTCGGGAGGCGCCTTCGCCTCCCAGCGCCTCGGGCGCCTTGGTGGCCCAGCCGATCCGATATTGCGCCAGGGCCTCTTCGCGGAGCTTGTGATAATAGTTGCTATTGGGCGGATCGACCATGGAGGCGAAGTAGGCCCCGAAGCCGGAAATCAGCCACTTGGGCGGCTTGCCTGAAGCGGTCACGGCCGAGGATGCGAGCGATTCGCTCAACAGCCCTTCCAGCCTCCGATCGGGGCCGTCGGGGAGGTCATCCTGGGCGCCTTTCTTGGCCTTGCCCGACTTCTTGGAGGACGACTTTCGCGAGGCCGCGCCGGCGGGTTCGTCCTTGCCCGCCAGGGGGTCGACCGCCGCGACGTAGGGTTGCTCGACCGTCAGCTTCCCGTGGTTTTCCACGCCCGCGTCGATCTCGCGATTCTCGACCGTGCGGATGAACTCGACGTAGCTGGCGAGGTCATTGAACACATATAAGCTGATCTTCTCGGGCCCGCTCAGCGCGTTGGCGGAGCTCGGGCCGAGGAGGCTTTCCAGGGCCGTCTTCTGCAGGTCCAGGTTCTTGACGATCCGATCGGCGCGGGCTTGCGGGAGGTTGCCGAAGAGGACTACCCCCTTGCCCGACGTCATGATCGGGAGCTTGGCCCCGGCCTTCTTCCACCGGTCGTGCGCGACCTCTTCCAGCTTCTTGTCGCGTTCCTGCGGCGACAACTTCGCAATCTCGGCCTTGCGACGCGCCTCGGGCGAAGGGGCGATCGAATCGAGCGTGGCGGCCGGGTCAATCCCGGCGTCCAGGCGGGCGCCCGCCTTAACCCAATCTTCGATCGTCTTGATCGTCTCGGCGGCAAGATTGGCCTGTCCGGGCGGCATCTTTCGGCCGCTCGCCGATTCGTTGCGGATCCTCAGGATCAATTCGCTCTCCTCGGGCTTGCCGGGGAGGATCACCTTTTCCTTCGCGGCGCCGACCATCAGCTTGTCGAAAGTCGAAAGGTCGAATTGCCCCTTTTTCTGTGCCCCGCCATGGCACCTCACGCAATTGGCGGCGAGGATCGGGGCGATATCTCGCGAGAATTTCAATCCCGCGTCGTTCGCGCCCTCGGGCGCGGCTTCGACTTTCTTCGCGGGTCCTTTGCCGGCGGCCTTCTTCCCCTTGATGGTTTTCTGCATCCCTCCGTCCGCCTTGTCGGCATCCATGGCGCCGTCGGCCGCGGCCGGCTTGCAGATCGGGCAGGGCGTGTATTTTTGCTGCGCCGCGTCGGTCGCGGAGGCGAAAGTAACCTTGCTCTTCGCGGCGATCTTCTTGACTGCGACGCAATCGGCGGTGTGATAGACCTTGTTGGCCTTGCTGGCAACGATTGCGGCGTCTCCCGGGCCGGCCGGGTCCTGGGCCAGCAATGCGGCTGCTCCCAGGCTGAGGAACAGCCCCGCCAGGACGACCAGCGACCTCAGACTCCGACGCGCATTGCTCATGGTCCGGCCCCTGGGTCCGCGCATTGCACGAGTGGATGTCGTCATTGTCGTATTCAACACGCCCGCCCGCAAGTCGGACCGGGGAAATTCCTTCGGTTTCTCAGGGAAGGACCGTCACACGGACCACTTTCGTGGCCTCACGACCCGCGACGAGGTCCTTCTGGATCAATCGTACCACGTAGTTCCCCGGTGCGAGATCTGGCGGTATGGCGAAACTATAGCCCACGAAGAAGTCGCGACGACGGCGACGGCACCAATCTTCCACCTCGAAATCGCGGCTCCAATGCACGTGACCATCCGCCGGCGAGAGGATCGCGACCGACGAGCTCAACCGCGACCGGAAACCATCTCTCGCCGGCTCGATCCCCAGGCCTTCGGACTCGGTGTAGAGCAACACTTCCTGGCCCGGCTTGAGCTGATCGGCCCCGAACGGCTCGGTCTTCCCGAATCCCATGATCCGGCGGCAAAGTTGGAGGTCGGCGATCACATCGGCCTGCGGCGCCGGCAATTTCGCCGATTCGGGGTTCTCCGCGGGATCATCGGCCGCAGCGGGGATGGCCAGGGCAGAAACCACGGTCTTCCAGAGCGAAGACTCCTTGGGTTCGGCCAGGCAGGTCAGCACGCGCTCGCGGGTAGCCCACACCTCGCCGGGGTCGCCGCCGTTCCGCGCGTTCGTCCCGCACAGCTCCAGGAGATGCTCGACCTCAATTCGCCAGGCTTGCGAAGGGTCGGGCCGAAGTTCCGGGACTTGCGGCTCGGTCCTGTGCGTCGATGCCGCAACTCCGGGTGTCGCATTCTCGCCGGTTTCCGCCCCTTCCGTCGCCTGCACGTTTGCCGGCGTCTCCACCGGCTTCTCGGACCTGGGAGGTGTGAGCAAATTCGGGACGGACTCGGCGACTGCTTTCTTGATCTCGTCGTCGCGGATCGCGGCGGTGGCGAGGATATCGGTCTTCGAGTCGGCGGGAAGCGCCTCTTCGTCGCTGATGGGCTGGAGCTTGGGAATTTGTGTGAGCGGTGGCAAGTCGGGAAAGGCCGGCGGCGTGGTGCGTTCGGGAGTGGCTGGAATGGCGGGAGAACCGACGTCCTTCGCCTCGTAAGCCGGCGGGTTGGATTGGCGGACGGGCATCCATCGACAGCCGGAGGTCACGGCGACGATTGCGACGATCGGTCCCAGCGCGGACCGTGTCCAGACGGGTCCCATCGCCATCGCATGCGCCTCGTTTCCGGGAAATTCGGCACCCCTCGCGGCGTTTTATCGCCGGGCGGAGCCTCGTTCGACGTGCTGGGGATGGGATACCTCAAAAGACGAGATCGGGCAAGTCGGAATCGCGATTCACCAGTCCTGAAAGGACGAAAGCCGCAGCCGGCAGAGCGAATATTGCTGCCAGAAATCTCGATCGAGCCCGCGGGCTTCCGCAAGTCCCACGCGGCGAAAGTGCATGATGGAATTCGGTGGGAGTTGACCCAACCGATCGAGGTCCGCCGCAATCACGTGGCCCACGTGGGGATAACCCCCCATCGTGCCGCACGCCGGGCCAAGGACCAGCGGTAAGCCACCCGGCAACTGGATTGCCCCGGGGCACACGGGCGATGAAAGCCGACAGGGATCGTGACTGGTCGCCAACGGCGGCCCTTCCAGTCGCAGCCCCATGCGGTTGGATTTCGAGCTTACGACATAGTCATGATGCTCGAGCGATTCGCCGGCCAGGATCGATGCGTCGGGACCATCCAGGTAGCGAATCGCCTCGCGGGAGGTGTTCGGGAAGAGAGCTTCGATCGGGCGACGGGCGGGCGTTTGGGAGGCGAGCGCCGGGAGCAGGTGGCCCGACGCCAGCGCGGTCTCCGCGGAACGGCTTCCGAGGACGACCGGAGTGAGCCAACCTCCCCGGACGGCCAGGTAAGTACGAGCCCCTTCGCGGGCCGCGCCGAGGACCAAACGATCGCCGCCGCGAAGGGTTGCCGCCTGCGGGATCGCCAGCGTCCGTGTGCTGTCCTTCGGTGATTCAATCGAGGCCCGCATCGGGGCACCCGCGAGAGCGATCGCCATCTGGGTTTCGGCCTCGAAAACCCCACCGACCAGGGTCATCTCGATCACCGCCGCATCCGTCGGATTTCCCACCAGCGAATTGGCCACCATCGCCGAGAAGCGATCGAACACCCCCGAGATGGGCACTCCCTGCGAGCGAAAGCCGACGCGGCCGAGATCCTGCACCGTGGAGAACAGACCGGGTTTGATCACGCGGAGCATCAGGAGAGGAATCCGCGCAGGGACACATCCGCGGCTTGCAGGGCTTTGATTACCCGATCGGCAATCGCGAGCGAGTGTGGGTTGTCGCCGTGGATGCAAAGCGTGGCGATGCCCCGATCGGCGAGCGCGACCGCCTGACGGGCGATTTCTCGGGGATCTTCCAGGACGGCGCCGGGCTCGGTGCGCGGGACGAGCCGCCCTTCCGGGGTGTAACGGCGATCGGCGAAGCCTTCGGAGAAGAAGGCGACTTCCGAGGCCTTTGCCAGGGTCTCCACGCACCCTCCGGGTAGCCCCAGGATCGGCAATTCCAGGGTTTTCGCGGCGCGAACGACCCCGGCCGCCACGATCGGATCGCGGTGGGCCTGATTGTACAGGGCGCCGTGGGGCTTCAGGAACTGGATGACCTGGTTGGCGGCGAGCGCCTCCCTTTGGAGGGCCCGGACCTGCGCTACGACGATTTCCACGACCTGCTCGGCGGTGGCTTCGTGCTCGCGGCGGCCGAATCCTTCGCGATCCGGAAAGCCGGGATGCGCCCGACGATCACGCCGCGGTCTCGGGCCAGGAGCAGGGTGGCCCTCATGATCTCCGGGCTGCCCGCGTGCCCTCCGCAGGCGATGCTTGCCGACGTCACGCGATCGAGGAGGGGCTCATCCCAGGGGCAGCCCTCGCCCAGGTCGGCGTTCAGGTCGATGCTTCGATTCTGGCCGGAATTGCTCGACATTCAATCGTCCCCTTCCAGCTCCAGGACGCCCTCTTGCTGCAGCTCCTCGGCCTGTTGGATCAGTTGCTTCCTCACGGCTTCCAGATTGGCGGGAAGCGTCCCTCCCTGGATTTCGCGGAGCACCCGCAGGGCGTGCGTGGGGCGTTCTCGGTCGCGGATCAGGACCTGCGACATCTTGAGTTGCATGCGGGCCGCCGTCTCGGGATGCTTGCGACAGTAGTCGCGCATGAGGGGCAACGATTCGACCATGGCCTTTTGGGAATGCATGGCCTTGATCAGGTCCATCAGCTCGGGCCCGGACGGCCAGCCTGGCAGGACCCTTGCCGCCTTGTCGTAGGCGGACACGGCCGAAGGAAAGTCGCCCATTTCGATGAGCTTGCGGACCTTGTTCAGCGCGTTCGCGGAACGCTCTTGCGGGGATGGTCCCTCGGCTTCGTCTTCCGCTACCGTTCGCTTCTTCAGGACCCGGCGTTCGGCCTTCTGCGAGCGGTCCAGGCGTTCTTCCCGCCTCTTCCAGTCCTTGGCAAGCTTCTTGTTCTTGTTCCATCGCGAGAACAGGTCCCACCCTTCGCAATCGACCCAGTCGTTCTTGAGCATGATGATCGCGATCAGGCTGCCCCAGCACGCTCCCGTGAGATGCGCCAGCTCGGTGATTGGCGGTGCGCTGCGGACTGGCGAGAGCACGAGGAAGAGGATCTGCTCGCCGATGTAAAAAACCGCAACCCAGGTATAGCGAAGCTCGAATTGCTTGACCCACACGCGAAATCCGAATGAGGTCATGATGAACAGCGTGCTCATCTCGTTGACCGGCGCCCAGAACATGCAGAGGGCGAGGAGCCCGAAGATGACCGCGGAGGCGCCGACCGCGCTCCCGTGGAATCCCGACCACAAAAAGAACACCTGATTTGCGGCCCCGCTGAGGATGCCGATCGCGAGATAGACCGCGAGGAACCGGAGCATGCCGAGCTTCCCCTCGACCACGATGCCGAAGGCCCAGAGGAAGACCATGTTCCCGACCAGGTGGCCGGCCCCGATATGCAGGAAGAAATGCGTGACCCACTCGACCGGGTGCAGGCCGTCCCCCAGCGTGAGCGACCCGCGTTCGAACAGGGTCCGGGAGGCCGTCGCCCCTCCGTCTTCGTCGTCGAAGTCGTGCGACGAGGACGGCGGGATCGCGAACAGGAGCGCGACATTCAGGACGATGAGCGCGACCGTGGCCTTGGGCCAGTGGTAGATCGGGGCATCGGTCCCGATGGGGATGAACATGGGCGGTGGTCCCGAGATGCGATCCCTGGGCGAGGTCTATCCGCCGGGGATGGGCGGATTATAAGGGCAGAGCGGGCGGAGGTCGATGGCGGGGATCTGATCCGTTCACAGCCATTCGTCGCGACGGGCTTGATATTCCGGCAAATCGATCGGGATGAAGACCAGGCGATCGCCGGCCTGGATCGGGAAATGGCCCGCATCGAGGTCGACGATCTTCAACGGGGTGCGGCCCAGCAGGTGCCACCCTCCCGGGGAATCGTCGGGATAGATGCCGGTCTGCCGGCCCGCGATCGCCACCGATCCGCGGGCGACGCGAGTTCGAGGGCGATCGCGACGCGGCAATCCGGCGAGTCCCGCGGGCAAGTCCCCCGCGTAGGCGAAGCCCGGCAGGAAGCCGATCGCCATCACCGCATATTCCCGATTGGCATGCAACGCGATCACTTCGGCCGAGGTCGTCCCGATGCGCCGGGCGACTTCGGCGAGGTCCTCGCCATCGTAGAGCGTGGGGATTCGATGCAGGATGCCCGGGGCGTTCGCGCCATCAATCGGTTGGAGGGTCCGGAGGCTGGCCTCCAGGTCATCGAACGCGTCGAACGAGGGATCCGGGAAAATGGCCACGTCGCGATAAGCCAGGACCACGTCCACCACGCCGGGCAGGCGCGATCGCCGCGCCGCCTCGGCCCATCGCCGGGCTTCATCTTCGGTCGCAAACCGGGCGAGAAACGCGCGATCGCCGAGCGGAGCGAGCTCAATCATGGCGGGTCGCCTTCAATAATGGGGCGAAGCAGGGTGATTCTCGTTTCGGCGAGGCGGTTGGCGTGAGGATCGATCGGGCGTCGCTGTCGGTGTAGGCGAAATCGGGGATTTGCCGTAGGATCTCGGTCGAGATTTCGCGGGCGACAGGGAGGTCGATCCGATGAAGATCCAGCATCCTGCGCTGGTGACGGCGGTGGGAGCCTCGGGGGCGTGGCTGGTCCGCCGCCTGGTGGGCACGACCCGGTTCCATTTCCGCTACGAAGACCCGAGCGTGAACCCCGAGCTGGCCAGGCGGACCGGCGACCGGTTCATCTATGCGTTCTTCCACGAGGTCATGCTGTTCCCGGCCTACTTCTGGGCCTGGCCCGAGATGCAAATCCTGATCAGCGACCATCGCGACGGCGAGCTGATCACGCAGGTGGTCCGCCGATTGGGATTCGGCGTGGTCCGCGGGTCGACCACCCGGGGCGGGGCACGTGCCCTCCGCGAGATGACCGCCCGGGTCGATCGCGGCCACCTGTGCGTCACGCCCGATGGCCCTCGCGGCCCTCGCCGTCACGTCCACCAGGGGCTTGCCTACCTCTCCAGCCGGACCGGGCTGCCCATCGTGGGGGCCGGGATGGCGTTCGCCCGTCCTTGGAGGGCGAAGAGCTGGGATCGCTTCGCCGTCCCTCGCCCGTTCGCACACGCCGCCTGCGTGGTGCCGAAGCCGGTCGTCGTCCCGCCCGATGCCGACCGCGAGACGCTGGAAGCGTGCCGCGCCGAGGTGGAGCTGCGGATGCAACGGGCAACCGACGAGGCCGAGGACTGGGTCGCTAAACTGTGAGGTCGTGACCGCGGATCCCTGGGTTCGGTCGAAGTCGGCCATCGAGTCGCGGCAGTCTCGCGGAGAAAGTGTCGCCTGCGAGTGGATGGTGCCCTTGAGTCCCCCAGCTACTCCCGGCGCGGGACGCGCACCGGCCGTCCTGGGGGGCGGGATAATCTGGGGGATTGCCTCTCGGGTGAAATTCCGCATGATTTCCTCGCGGGGCGCCGCGATGATAAGCCTTTGTACTAGCCGCACAACCACACCATCGATGCAGGAGTTCGGATTCATCACCCATTCCAGGCATGGCCGAAAAATCGCCGGTCGCGGGGTCGCGAATGCGTGCCGCGCAAGCGGGCGAATTCGGGCCGAGTCTGGGCCAACGCATTCGTCTTCGCCGGTATTTTCATGATTTACAACCCGTTGAAGGCGAAGGGATTGGGTCAATGATCGACGATTCTAAGCTTGTCGATAAGGGAATACGCTACAGAGTGCGACACTCGCGAAATGCCGGGGATTCGTGGGCCAAGTCGGGCTTTTCGGGTGTCTTCGTCCAGGAGCGCAGCCAGGGTGAGACGGTTTTTCGCCCGTTTTTGACCGGTTTTCGGGGCGAAGTGTTGCGCAAATCCCCCAAGTCGTGATCGGGCCGGGAGATGCGGGTTGTCGGAAACCTGGACGAAATCTGGACGATCGGGCTCTTGGCGGAGGGGTTTTTGGCCCTTTTGTTGCGCCGTGAGGCGCAGCAAGTCATTAGCCGGTAAGGGGATGTTGCACTTCGGGCTGTTTATGGCGCGGGCGTCGAACCCAGGAATCGCCGGCCACACCGGATTCTGGCATTTCGTAGGGCCGGTTCTTACCGGCCGTCGTCATGCGAATCCAAACCGGCCGGTAATAACCGGCCCTACGCGGAAATGACCCGTCCCGCCAGAATCCGTTGGCGCACCCCGGGGCACCGGGTGTGACCGAATTTTCTTGGGGGAAGCGATCAATGGCGAACGCCTCTCCCCGCGGGAGAGGTCGGCCGCTCGCGGCCGGGTGAGGGATCTTTGCGCATCGCATCCGGGAGAAGAATCGCCCTCATCCGGCCTTCGGGCACCTTCTCCCGCGGGGAGAAGGCATGGGACCACTCCCGGACGGTCCCAAGAATCCGTTGCCACGCGAACTTTGACGAATGCGCAGACTTGACCTTGCCCTGCCCTGGGAAGCGGGCTATGGTGACCGCACATGTCTTGGAAGGGGGCGGTTGCCCCTGAAACACCCGACCCTGGAACGAGTCGAGTCGCGAATTGGTGATGATCGGATCGGGCGACCGCCTGAGCCGTACCTCCCGGCTGGTCCTGGCGAGCTTCGCCGTGGCCGTGCTGGCCGTCCTCATCACCGCGCGATGGCTCCGGCCCGATCCCCAGGGTTTTGGAACCCATACCCAGCTTGGCCTCCCGCCGTGCTCGTTCCGGGTGCTCACCGGTTATCCCTGCCCCGCTTGCGGGATGACGACGGCGTTTGCCTGGACCCTCCGCGGGCGGCTGGATCGCGCCTTCTTCGCCAATCCCGGCGGCGCCGTGATGGCCCCGCTTTGCTTCTTGACCCTGCCCTGGCTGCTTTTCGCCGCGATCACCGGGCATCCCCGGCCATTCCGGTCGGCCGAAGTCCCCCTGGTTGCGGCGGCCCTGGGAATCGTTGCGGTGGCCCTCCTGTCCTGGGCCGTCCGCCTGTTCTGGATGGTTCGGTAGACCATCTCCCGCATTTTTTTCCCTGGAGGGTACGGATGACCCCTCGGTCGCTCACATGGATGCGTCGCATGGCCCTTGGCCTGGCTGTCGTGGCCTCGACCATGGCCCTGTCCGGGTGCGACCCGAGGCAGGCCCTGTACTTCTTGCAGCCCAACGATCCCAAGATCAACGCGGAAGGCCCGTCGCTCAAGGGCAAGCGCGTGGTCGTGCTGACCCGCTGCGCCCCCGGCCTGCAAAGCGACTTCCTCACGATCGATCGCGAGATCACCGAGAAGCTCGTGAAGATCCTGAAGGAGAACATCAAGGGCCTCGACGTGGTGAACACGGAGAAGGTCCGCAACTGGCTGCGAAGCAAGCCCTCGCTGACCGACCCGGCCGAGGCCGCCAGGGCGTTCGACGCCGACGTGGTCGTGTCGCTCGAGATCCAGCAATTCCAGATCCAGAGCCCGATTGCCGTCGATATGTACCATGGGAAGTCCAATATCCACATCCAGGTGACCGAGCTGGACTATCCCAAGGACGACGACGGCAAGAAGTTGAAGGACAAGGAGAAGGAGTCGGAGGTCATCTACGAGGGGGATCGCACCACCGAATTCCCCGTCACGGGCGGCATCCCCATCGAGTCGGGCACCTCCAAGTCCGACTTCAAGAACCGCTTCCTCAAGATCGCCGTCGAGGAGCTCTCCTGGCACTTCGTCGGGCACGCCCCGGGCGACGACATCCAGAACACGAAGTTCAAGGATTGACGCCGGAAGGATGAATGGGACCAATCCCGCTGAACCCGCAGGGGGATTGGTCCCGTTGCTTGCGATCTTGCGAGGCGGGACGAATCTCCGTTGTTCCCCTCGCACATGCCTTTGCCATAGAATTAACGTCGATGACCAACTCGGAGCTTCTTGACGTCGACCCGAGATTGCTACGTCTTCCCCCGTCAAGCCTTTCGGGCCGACCCGGCCAAGCTTCAGCGTCAGATTGCCCAGCATGGTCGATCGACACTTGCATGCCGAGGCTCATCGTCTATCGCGGCACGGACGGCGAGTTGATCGTTTATGACGGGGTGACGCGGGCCACCAGGGTGGCCAAACTCCTTCCGGGACGGACGGTGCCGGTGGAGGTCATCGGCCCCATCCGGTCGGCTGGGGCAAGGTTTCCGACCATCGGGGAGCGGCTGCCATGATCGATCCGGTGCGGCAAGAGGTCCTCCAGATCCTGGCCGAGTTGAGCGACGTCGCCGAAGTGCGGTTGGGCCAGCTCATGGCCAACCTGTCCTACCTCGCCCGGGGTCTATCGAATGAGGCGATCTGGGACATGGAAACGACGAGCTCTTGACGGCGGCACGCGTCACCTGGAGCAGTGGCGTTCGCGTCGAGGGGTTACGGCTTGATCGATGCGGCCCTTCCCCCGGCGGATATCCCCTATTCTTCAGGAGCCAGTCGTTTTTCCTCACGCCGACGAGTTGACGTCGGACGGCCGTCTGACTATGCTTCGGCGAGCCGCTCGACGAAGATTGTTCTCGATCGCTGTCATTATCCGGTCCCCCGCGCGACTAATGACGCTAGTTAGATGGAGATGCCGCGATTTCCGACGGGAAACCGGCATGCGTCCCGCCCGACTCCCGCGATTGGTGCCTGCACTGGATCGCGGACGAGGGATAGGCTCGTGGGGCCGCGGTTGTGAACGACCCGGCCCCGGTCCCACCCACCTTTGAGGAGCTGTTTCAAGATGCGCAAGATTGCCCTGTCCCTGGCCGCCCTGGCCCTCGTCGCCGCCCCGGCCCTCGCCGGCAAGTACAACAAGAAGATCAGCGTGGGCGACAAGGCCCCGGTCTTCGCCGGCATCCCGGCCGTCTGCAAGGGCGAAGAGTGCAGCGTGAGCCTGGCCGACATCAAGGAGGACGTGGTCGTCCTCGCCGTCCTGGCCAACCACTGCCCGGCCGTCGTCGGCACCCAGGACCGCCTGGTCGACCTGGCCAAGTCCTACGAAGGCAAGAACGTCCGCTTCATCGGCATCGGCATCTCGGGCAAGGGCTCGAAGTCGGTCGATGACCTCGCCGCCATCAAGAAGCTGGACAAGGGCTATCCCTTCGCCTACGGCTATGACGACACCCAGCAGTTCGGCAAGGACTACGGCGCGACCAACACCCCGCAGTTCTACGTCCTGGACAAGGCCCGCGTGATCCGCTACACCGGCGCCATGGACGACAGCACGCAGGATGAAGGCAACGTCAAGAAGACCTACCTGAAGGACGCCGTCGACGCCCTGCTCGCCGGCAAGGAAATCGCCGTGACCGAGACCCGCGCCGTCGGCTGCGGCATCTCCTACGACCGCAAGTAAATTGAGCGGTTTCCTGAACACGCCTTCCAACCGCCGCCCGGCGCCGGACCTACATCCGGCGCCGGGCGATGTTGCGTCCCCCACCACTCCGAGGGATTCGGCCATGATCGCCCGCTTCCGACGCGTTGCGCCCGCCTTCTTGCTCTTGATCCCCGTCGCGCTGGCCTTCGCCGCCGAGCCGAAGAAGGAAGTCACGCTGGAACCGATCTCGTTCGACACCTTCAAGGCCCGAATCGCCGCCAATCCGACCAAGGCCAAGTACACGATCGTCGACGCCTGGGCCACCACCTGCCCGCCCTGCATGGAAAACTTCCCGCACCTCGTGGAGATGCACAAGAAGTTCGAGAGCAAGGGCCTGGCCGTCGTCTCGGTCACGCTCGACTCGGCCAGCAGCGAAAAGGCCATGAAGACGGCGCTGGCATTCCTGAAGGAGAAGGGTGCAACCTTCCCCAACTACGCCATAACGGGCGACGCCCTCGCCGGTTACGACGGATTCGACATCTCCGCCATCCCCGCCGTATTCCTGTACGGGCCGGACGGCAAGGAGATGAAGCGGTTCACGCTGGAAGATCCCGACAATCAATTCACCTACGATCAGGTTGAGAACGCCGTGAAGGCGCTCCTTGACGGCAAACCATTGCCCGAAGATAATCGGAAGTCCAGGCCCAAGGGCTAATTCGGATCGCTCGGCAAGCGGAAGGACAGAGGTTCGATGAAAGAAGGAATCCACCCCAATTACCGCCCGGTCGTCTTCCGGGACGCCTCGTCGGGCTTCGCGATCCTGACCCGGTCGACGATCCGCACCAATCAGACCACGGCCTGGGAAGACGGCAACACGTATCCCCTGGTCACCGTGGACGTCTCCAGCGCCTCTCACCCGTTTTACACCGGGACGCAGAAGTTCGTGGACACCGCCGGCCGCGTCGACAAGTTCAACAAGAAGTTCTCCGGCACGTACGGCAAGGGGAAGAAGGAAGCCGCCAAGTAGGGTGCGTGAACCGCACCGTCGCGTAGGGTGCATTCGATGCACCGTTTCCTTGTTCCCCCACCAGACGACGGCACCCCACTCCCGTGTTCGAGAAGCTCCAGCCGGACTACCAGCGGTTCCTGGAGATCGAAGCCGCGCTCCTCGACCCCGCCATCACGTCCGACCCCGTCCCGGGTCACCGTCCTGGCGAAAGAGCGAGGAGCCCTGGCCCGGATTGCCATCCCGTACGGCCGTTACCTGGAGCTGGGGGAGAAGCTTGCCGAAGCCGAGGCACTGCTCGACTCCGAATCCGATCCCGAGATGCGCTCCTACGCCCAGGCGGAGGTGGATTCGCTCCGGGCCGATGAATTGCAAGCGGCGGAAGCCCTGCGCGACCTGATTTACGACAAACAATCGGGATCGGACCGCGCGGGGATGATCGTCGAGGTCAGGGCGGGGACCGGCGGTGACGAGGCCGCCCTCTTCGCGCGAGACCTGGTCGAGATGTACCGCCGCTACGCCGAAATCATGCGATGGCAGTTCGAGCCCCTGGAGTTCGTCCCCACCGAACTCGGCGGCTTTCGTGAGGCCAGCTTCGGAATCTCGGGCGAAGGCGCCTTCCGCCATCTCCAGTTCGAAAGCGGAGGGCACCGCGTCCAGCGCAGTCCCGGAGACCGAAACTCAAGGCCGAATCCACACTTCGGCGGCCACCGTGGCCATCCTCGCGGAGCCGGAAGAGGTCGATATCGTGATCCGGCCCGAGGATCTGGACGTCCAGACCATGACGGCAGGCGGCCCCGGCGGCCAGCACCAGAACAAGACCGCAAGCGCCGTCAGGATGACGCATCTCCCGACGGGCACGGTGGTTGTGGTCCGAGACGAGCGAAGTCAGCATAAGAATCGCGCGAAGGCCCTGCGGCTCCTTCGCAGTCGCATCTTCGATTCGATGCAGGAGAAGGTCAATTCCGAGCGCGCCGAGCAGCGCCGCACGCTCATCGGCTCGGGCGACCGCTCGCAACGGATTCGCACCTATAATTTCCCCCAGAATCGGGTGACCGACCACCGAATCGGGCTGACCCTGTACAATCTGGATCGCGTGATCCAGGGCGACCTGCTCCCCTTGACCTCGGCGCTCATCGATCACGACCGCAAAGAGCAACTGGGCGAAGTCTGAATCCGTCTCGGGGCCTTCCATGGCGAACGAAGCCGACGAGCGATGGACGGTCGGCCGCTTGCTGGCCTGGACGGCCGATTTCCTCAAGAAAAAAGGGGCCGAAAGCCCCCGGCTGGACGCCGAAGTGCTGCTCGCCCACGTGAGGATGTGCGAACGAGTCAAGCTCTACCTGCATTTCGACGAAGAAGTGGGGGCCAGGGATCGCGCGGCCTACCGCGACCTCGTCAAGAAACGCGCCGAAGGCGAGCCGGTGGCCTATCTCGTGGGCCGCAAGGAGTTCTTTTCGCTCCCGCTGACGGTGAGTCGGGCCGTCCTGATCCCCAGGCCCGACACCGAGACCGTGGTCGTCGAGGCCCTGGAGCAACTCAAGGCGATCGAGTCTCCCCGCGTGGTCGACGTGGGGACGGGCTCGGGATGCCTGGCGCTTGCCATCGCGAAACGCAATCCCAAAGCCCGCGTGACGGCCATCGACCTCAGCCCCGAAGCCCTGGCCGTCGCCCGAGACGAACGCCGAGAAGCTTGACCTCGCCGAGCGGGTCGAGTTCCTGCAAGGCGATTTGCTCGAACCCGTCGTCGGTGAAGCTCCGTTCGACGTGATCGTGTCCAACCCGCCCTATATCCCGACCGCCGACATCGCCTCTTTGGACCGCGGAGTCCGCGAATACGAGCCCCATCTGGCGCTCGACGGCGGCGCGGACGGGCTTCGCGTGGCCACTCGGTTGATCGATCAGGCCGCCTCGCTCATCCGTCCGGGAGGCCACCTGATCCTGGAAATCGGCTCGGTGCAAGAGCGACTGGTTCGCGACCTGATCGCATCAAGCGGGCGATGGGACCTCGTCCCCACGATCCGCGATGCGGCCAATCATCCCCGCGTGATCCGGGCGTCTCGCACCTCGTCGGATGCATGAAACGCATCGGGATCACCGTTCACGATTCCGCGGGGATCGCTTCCGGCAGGCCTCTCAGGGCTGACGCCAGGGTATCCATCGACTTCCAGCGATCTTTCGGATTGCGGGCCAGGGTCTTGCGGATGATCGCCTTCAACCCTTCGGGCAGATGCGGGGCCACGCGCTCGATGTCCGTGGGCTCGCCGTTGACCCTCTGGCGGATCATGGCCATCGGCTCGACCGCGTCGTAGGGCAGCTTGTTCGAGAGGAATTCGAACATCATCACGCCGAACGAGAACACGTCCAGGCGCTCGTCCTTGGGCTCGCGGCGGATGACCTCCGGCGCCATGTACTGGAGCGTCCCGGTCCGATTTCCCGGCCGCTGGAACAGGGGCGTATTGGGCACGGCGAGGCCGAAATCTATGAGCTTGAGCTGGTCCTCGCGATTGACCAGCACGTTCTTCGGGCCGAAGTCGTGATGAATAAATCCCGCTTTATGCACGGCGGCCAGGCCGTCGGCCGCCTGGGCTAGCAACTCGATCTTCTGGCCCAGGCTCAACACGGTCGATTGCCTCACGAACGTGAGGCTCTGCCCGTCGATATACTCCATCACGATATAGTGCGACCCCTTGGTGGTGGCGCCATGCTCGTACGTGCGGACCACGTTGGGATGGACGATCCGCATGCCCACGTCGCCTTCCGAAAGTCGCCCGACGGAGGTGGCTCGCGAGGCCGCCGCGGCCGACTTCTCCGCGTCCTGGACCTTCAGGCAAATCGAGCGCCCCGACTCGTTGTCGATCGCCTTGTAGACGTGCGACATGCTCCCCTTGCCGAACTCGGTCAGGATCGAGAATCGCTTCTCGATGTTCACTCGCCGCGACTTCCCCGTGGAGGCCGGCCCTTTTGCCCCGGCGGGGCGCTTCGAGCCGAAGAAGTTGCCGAACATGCCAGGCACCCCTTAATGTCACGCGAGGAGGGAAGATCGGATCGGCTCGCCACCGTTCATTTTACGGCCACGCATCTTCGGCCTACAGGGTCCACCGTACGAAATACAGCTTCAATTCGCCGCCGTGACGAAAAAAGACCAAGAAATCATGCACTCATGGTGCCGGAACCGCCCGGAATGTCCCCGCCTTCCAACGCGATGATCGCCTTTCGAATCGCATCGGGCACGGGAGTCGGCGATTGCGTCTTGTAATCGAAGACGACGAGCGTTGAGGAGCCTTCGACCGCGACCTGACCGAGGGACCGGCTCACGGCCAGGTGATCCATGGTCAAGCTGGTCCGTCCAATCCGGCTGACCCGCGCCCCCACGAAGACCGTATCGGGATAATGGAGCTGGCGGCGGTAATCGCAGCGGATCGACGCGAGGATCGGGCCGATCCGCTCGGAGGCGAACATGGCAGTCAGGCCGATCCGCTCCGCATACGCGATCCGGGCCGATTCGAACCATCGCAGCGGGAGCGTGTTGTTCACGTGGCCGAAGGCGTCCTGGTCGCCCCACCAGATGGGCACTTCAATCACCTGGAAGGTGCCGAGGAGCGCCGAGACTTCGGGAGCGAGATTCATGACGGCTCGCTCCCGGGCGGCTTCAGGTCGGAGATCGGGATGTACATGAGCGTTGCCGACCCGGTGACGACAAGCTCGCCCGCTTGCGTGGACGCCTCGGCCCAGACGACCGCCGTCTTCCGGCCGCCGTGCTTCACCTCCGCGTGGGCGACCAGGATTTCCCCCTCGCGAGCGGGCCGGATGAAGTTCACGTTCAACTGCGCGGTGACGACGTCGAAGCCCTGCGGCGCGAGGCTGCTTGCGGCGAATCCGAGCGCCGTATCCATGAGCGTGGCAAGGACGCCCCCGTGGACGATGCTTCGCGAGCGGAGGTGATCGTGCCGGACCTCGTAGACGACGCGCACGCGGCCGCGGGCGATCAATTCGGGCTTCATGCCGAGCAAGTCCAGGAAGGGCCCCTGCCGCATGAAGGCGAGTTCGTCTTGGGGCAAGCTCACGCGTCAAGTTCCTCCGTCGGGATGGGGCCGCCCCATTGTATCGGATCGAACCTTCGCGATTCCAGGATCGTCATGAGAAGAGGGGGTCTTCGCCGGTCCATTTCTTGCTCGACATAAATTCAGTCCCCGACGGGGCGAGTTTTTTCCCCATCGGCCGCAATTACCGTATAATGGAGTGCGGGGGTCGTCGCGGACGAGTCTAAATCGGGGGCCTTCCCCGCGTCCGCACCTGACAGCAACGCTTTTCGCCTCGCTTGCGAGGCCGACGCGACCGGCCGCGCCCTCGGTGCGCGGGTCGATCGTCGCCACCACGTCGTTTCTCGGGGACATGGCCGGCTCGATCGGGCCTTTTCTACCGCTGGAACGGGACGGATACGCGTCATGAAAGACGTCGAAGGCCACTGGCGTGGCCGGTTTCGGGGCGTGGGCGCGGCATTGCGCCGCTCGCGACCGGAGCCGGCCGGCATCTCGGGCGGGTCGGCTTCGACCGCGGCCCTCGTCGTTGATTCGGTGCGGGAAGAAAGCCTGCGAACGAACATCGGTAACACGGCGTTCGCGTTTCGCGGCTACGATGTTTCCAATTCAGGACGTTCGGCCGAGCTCCTCTCCCACCCGGAATATGGGCCGATCGTCCGCGAGGAATTGATCGCCGCTTCGGGAGTCGCCGCCGACGCGCTCCATCGCCCGATTGACCTGGTTTCCTACGTTCAGGAGGCCAGGCCGACGGCGCTCGCGGATTTCGCGCTCGACATCGCGATGATCGTCGCGATGGAGCTTGCCCAGCTTCGGTTGCTCGAAGAAGTCTACGGCGTGCCCGTGCGACAGGCGAGGCTGAGCTTCGGCTACAGCCTGGGCGAGCTTTCGGCCATGATCCTGGGCGGGACGTTCCGCATGGAAGAGATCCTGCCCGTCCCGCTGACCATGGCCGACGACTGCGCCAGCCTGGCACCCGAGACGAGCATGGGCATCCTCTTCACCCGGGCACCGAGCATGCCCGAAGAGGGGATTGAAAGGCTTTGTGCCGCGGTCTCCTGCGAAGGGAACGGCCTGGTTGCCCCTTCGGCCTACCTCTCTCCCAATACCGCGCTCTTGCTCGGCCAGGGGAAGACGCTGGATCGGGTCGACCAGTTGAAATCGCAGTTCTTGCCGCCGAAGGTCATGCTCCGTCGCAACCCGAACCACTGGCCCCCGCTTCATACGCCCCTGGTCCGGCTCAAGAACATCCCGAATCGGACCGCGACGGCCATTTATGCGATCGGGGGGAATCACCCCGAGCCCTCGCCGCCGATCATCTCGTGCGTGACGGGCCGGATGAGCCACGACGGGCTGACCTGTCGCGAGACCCTGGTCCAGTGGACCGAGCGGCCCCAGAGGCTTTGGGACGCGATCGACGGGACGCTCTCGGCGGGCGTGGAGCGGGTGATCCACGTCGGCCCTTCGCCGAACCTGGTCCCGGCCACGTTCGCCCGGCTGGCGAACAACGTGAACAAGCATCTAGGGAACAAGTATTTGCGAGGGATCGTATCAAGTATGAACCAGCACGCGTGGCTCGCCTCGATGCTCCCGCATCGGGCCACCCTCCTGCGGGCCCCCTTCGTGGAGCAGGTCATCCTGGAAGACTGGTTGCTGGCACAGAAGGTTGGACGAGGGGTCGAAACCGCATCCGCCCAATCGTTGCCGATCCGATGAAAGGGACCGCGACCATGGCCATCGACATGCAAGAGCCCGAAGCCAAGACGTTCGTCGAGGTCGCCCTCACGCTCGGCGGCAAGAGCGCCGAGGAGGCCCGAACGACCGGCACGCTCGATCGCGCCGACGAGCAGGTGGAAGCCCTGTTCGCCCCGCAATACCAGACGGCGCAAAGCCCCGCCCATCGCGCCGTGTGGGACCAGGATTTGCCCGTCGAACTGTTCGACCCAAAGGAGTCCAGCGTCCCGCCAAGCTGCCAGAAGGTGATGGACGATTCGATCGAAGTCGTCCGCCGCCACAAGGCCGCCGGCACGTTGCTGGACGAGCGAGGGAAGGTGACCGACGCCCTCTTGCACGACCTGGCCGACGCCGGCTACTGGGGATTGCTGGTCGATCGCGAATACGGGGGTCAAGGCACGCCGTTCTCCGCGTTCAGCCGGTTCGTCACTCGCATGGCGACGATCGATCCCACGGTCGCGGGGCTGGCGTCGGTCCACGGGTGCATCGGCGCCGTCGATCCGCTTGCGGACCTTCGGGTCGGCCGAGCAGAAGTCGCGAATCCTGCCGAAACTTGCCAGCGGCGAGCGACTTTCCGCATTCGCGCTGACCGAGCCGGGCGCCGGGTCCGACCTGACGGCGCTGAAGACCACGGCGCGGCTCGACGGCGACGATTACGTGGTCGACGGCGAGAAGCTGTTCATCACCAACGCCGTGCTGGGCCGGACCGTCGGGCCTGGTCTGCCTGATCGAGGGCAAGCCGGCCGTGCTGATCGCCGACTTGCCCGATCGCGAGGACGAGCATTTCCAGATCGTGAAATACGGCCTCTACGCGCTCAAGCACTCGTACAACAACGGCCTGAAGTTCCGCGGCTTCCGCGTGCCGAAGCGAGAATCTGCTGGTCGCCGCCCAAGGGCGACGGCCTGACGATCGCCTATCACGGCCTGAACCTGGGCCGCGTGGCGTTGTGCGCGGCGGCCGCGGGGACGATGCGGACGATGCTGGCGAACATGCTCCCCTGGGCCAGGTTCCGCCGGACCTACGGCCAGCCGATCGCGACCCGCGAGCTGGTCGAACGCCGGATGGGCCGGCTGGCCGCGCTGATCGTCGGCTGCGACGCGCTGGTCGCTTGGTGCTCGTGGCTGCTCGACCAGGGATATCGCGGCGAGATGGAGTGCATCATCGCCAAGATCTTCGGCAGCGAGTCGCAGAAGGAGGCCGCGATCGAGCTGTTCATGAAGACGCACGGCGGCCGGGCCTTCCTGCACGGGCACCTGTTCGGCGACAACGTCCACGAATATCTCGCCCCCTGCATCTACGAGGGCGAGGGCGAGATGCTCGGCATGGCGTTCTTCAAGTCGCTCATCAAGGAGCACGGCAAGACGTTCTTCGAGCCGATCGGCATGGCGCTGGCGGCAAGCGGGATCAAGCACGCCGAACCTCGCTCAACCCGGCCCATGCTCTGGGCGCTGCGAGAACGCGATGATCCCGTACGCCAAGTGGCGGGCCGGCCAGATGTTGAGCCGCCATCGCGCATCCGCGACTGGCCCGAGGCGATGCCCGGGAATCTGAAGGCCCACGCCCAGTTCGCGGCCGAGCAACTGGCGAAGAGCCGCCTGGAGATCAGCGGTACGATGGCGAAACACCAGCTCAAGCTGGCCGACCGCCAGTGCCGCATGGCCGAGCTGTCGCAGCCGCCTGCAAGACCTGATCGTGATCCTGGCCACGAGCCTGTGGGCGTCGAGCAAGTCGAGCGAGATCGTCCGGATCGGCGGCCGACATCCTGTGCCAGGACCTGACCCGGAAGTACACCGGCAAGCGGCCGAGCGACGCCTATTTCCGCGCCGTCACGAAGCTCGGAGAGCAGGTGGCGAATGGCGGATTCGAGGAGATTGCCGGCATCAAGGCGGAGGAGATCTTGATGCCTTACGCGGTCGCCACCAACGGCAAGGCCCAATAAACCAGAGATTTCACCGCCGAGAAAGCGGGGGACGCGGAGAGAGACCGAAGGAAGAAATTCGGATTCGAAACCCTTCCTCCTCTCCCTCCCTCTCCGCGTCCTCCGCGATCCCGGCGGTGAAGCCGTCTTCCCACAGGAGCAGGCAAATGGTCGATGCATTTCGTCTGGAAGAGCGGGACGATAAGATCGCCGTGCTCACGTTCGACCTGCCGGACAAGAAGGTCAACACGCTCGGCAAGGTCGTCCTGGAGGAGCTTGGCGGGATCGTCGCGCGGCTCGCGGGCCGACCCGACTTGCGAGGCCTCCTGTTCCGCAGCGGGAAGCCCGGCCAGTTCATCGCGGGCGCCGACCTGAAGGAGCTGGGGGCGTTGGCATATGCCCCCAAGGATCAAATCGTGCAGGCCCTGGGCTTCGGCCACAAGCTGTTCGGCGCGATCAGCGACCTGCCCTTTCCCACGGTGGCGCTGATCGACGGCGCCGTGCATGGGGGGCGGGACGGAATTGGTCCTCTCGATGGACGAGCGGATCGTCTCCGACGGCCCTCAGACGAAGATCGCCCTGCCCGAGGTCAAGGTCGGGCTGATCCCCGCCTGGGGCGGCACGCAGCGATTGCCCCGGCTGATCGGCGTGAACGCGGCCATCGAGATGATTACCGCGGGCGAGCCGATTTCGTCGGCGAAGGCGGTTTCCTATGAATTCGCGTTCGATGCCGTCCCGGCCAACCGCCTCATCGACGAGGGCGTGAGGCGCATCAACGACCTCCATCAGACGGGCGAGTGGAAAACCAATCGCGAGGCCCGGCGCGGGCCGATCGCGATGACCGACGACTCGTTCCGGTTCACGTTCGGGGTGGCCGAGGGCGCCGTCCTGGCCAGGACCAAGGGGCAATATCCCGCGCCCCTCGCCGCGCTGAAGGCGATCCGCGACGGCTCCAGGAAAAGCCTCGCAGAAGGCATCGAGATCGAGGCGAGGGCCGCTCACGACGTGGTCGGCTCGCCCATCTCGGCCAACCTGATCGGCGTGTTCTTCGCGTCAAATCGCCTGGGCCGCGACCTGGGCGTGGTCGATAGCACGGTGGAACCGAGGCCCGTCCAACGCGTGGGGGTGATCGGCGCCGGATTGATGGGCTCGGGGATCGCGACGGCGATGGCGCGATCGAACATCCACGCGAAGATGATGGACGTGGACGAGGCCCGGGTTGCCGACGGGCTGCGGCGGGCCCAGGACGTGGTCGCGAGCCGGATCAAGATCGGCCGCGCCACGCCGCAGGACATGGCGTCGATGCTGGCTTACATGAGCACGGCCACGACGAAGAAGGGGGTCGCCGACTGCGACTTCGTCATCGAGGCCGTGCCCGAGGATCGAGCGTTGAAGGTGGCCGTGTTCCGCGAGCTTTCGGCGATCGTCCGCGACGACGCGATCCTCGCGAGCAACACCTCCACGATCTCCATCAGTTGCCTCTCGGGCGACGTCACGCATCCCGAGCGGTTCCTGGGGATGCACTTCTTCTCTCCCGTGGATCGCATGGAGCTGGTGGAGGTCATCCGCGGGGAACATACGAGCGACCAGACCGTGGCCACGGCGGTCGCCCTCAGCCGCAAGATGCGCAAGACGCCGATCGTCGTGCGAGACTGCGCCGGCTTCCTGGTCAACCGGGTCCTGTTCCCCTACATGAGCGAGGCCCTGCTCATGCTGCGCGAGGGGATCCCGATGGATAAGATCGACGCCGCGGCCGAGGAGTTTGGGATGCCGATGGGGCCGATCGCGCTGGAAGACATGGTGGGACTGGACACGGCGGCGTCCGCCAGCCGAGAGCTGGCCGCGGCCTATCCCGATCGCACCATCCCCACGCCCGTCCTGTTCGACCTGGTGAGGGCCGGACGCCTGGGGAGGAAGACGGGTGCGGGTTTCCGCAAGTACACCAAGGACGGCAAGGCCGTGACCGACCCGGATTTCGCCGCGTTCCTGGACGTGCATCGCCAGGGCGAGGCGAGCCTGACCACGGCCGAGATCCAGGATCGCCTGCTCCTGCCGATGCTCCTCGAAGCCACGCCGCGCCCTGGAGGAAGGGATCGCCCGCGAGCCGGGGGACGTGGACATAGCGTTGATCCTGGGCATCGGCTTCCCCCCGTTCCGGGGCGGGCTGCTCCGCTGGGCCGACACCGAAGGCGTCGCGTCGCTACTCGACCGGATCGAGCGATACCGGTATCTGGGCGCCAGGTTCACGCCAACCGAAACGCTCGAACGCATGGCAACCACGGGCGAGACGTTCTACCCCAGGCCCAAGGTGCGAGGATAAATCATGAGACGCGCCGTGATTGTGGACGCCGTGCGCACGCCGATCGGGCGGGCCTCGGCCGATAAGGGATATTTCCGCAACGTCCGGTCCGAGGACCTCTCGGCCCGCGTGATGACGGCCCTGATCGAGCGGACGAGGATCGACCCGAAGGCGATTGAGGACGTGCGGTGGGGCTGCGTCCAGCAGCAAGGCGAGCAGGGTTTCGACGTGGCGAGGATTGCCAGCCTCGTGGCCGGCTTGCCCGTCGAAGCCGGCGGCGTGACGATCAATCGCAACTGCGGGTCGAGCCTGCAAGCGATCAACGACGCCGCCATGAGCATCGCCGCCGACTGCGAGGACGTGCAGATTGCCGGGGGGGTCGAGCACATGGACCACGTGCCCATGAGCAAGGACTACAAACCGAATCCGTCGCTGTTCCGCCACTTCTCCGAGGCCATCATGTCGATGGGCCTCACGGCCGAGTACCTGGCGCTGAAGTATCGAATCCCCCGCCAGTTGCAGGACGCGTTCGCGCTCCGCAGCCATCAACTGGCCGCCAGGGCCACCGATGAAGGCGCGTTCGCGAAGGAGATCCTGCCCACGTGGGGACGCGACGAGGCCGGCGAGAAAGTGCGGACTCGTCGCCGACCAGTGCATCCGTCGCGATACGACGATCGAAGCCCTTGCGAAGCTCCCGCCCGCGTTCAATCCGGCTGGGGGCTCGGTCACGGCCGGCAACAGCTCGCCCATCAACGTGGGGGCGGCCGGCCTGTTGATCATGTCCGAGGATCGCGCCAGGGACCTCGGCCTCACGCCCATGGCGAGGATCCGATCGATGGCCGTCGCGGGCGTCGACCCTTCGGAGATGGGCATCGGCCCGGTCCCCGCGGTGCAGAAGGCCCTGCAACGCGGCAAGCTCCGCCTGGAAGACATCGACTGCATCGAGCTGAACGAGGCGTTCGCCGTCCAGGCGCTGGCGGTCTTGAAATTGTTGGGCCTGAAGGACGCCGACGCCGCCAGGGTCAACCTGCGAGGAGGCGGGATCGCCATCGGCCACCCGCTCGGGGCCAGCGGGGCTCGAATCGCCACCACGCTCTTGCACCGGATGCGCGACGAAAACGCCGCGCTGGGCCTGGCCACCATGTGCATCGGCCAGGGACAGGGCATCGCCACGATTTTCGAGCGAGTGTAGGGTGCGTGAAATGCACCGATTCGTTCCCAATAGAATCGGTGCATTTCATGCACCCTACCTGGCCACTTCCGCATCCTTGACGACCGTGAACCGCACGACCTGCATCCCGTCGACGACCCAGGGGACCTCGGCCGAGGCGATGAGGTCGGCGCGGATCGATGTCTGTGGCGTCTGTCGCCCGGAAGTGAATGCGGCCCGCACGCTTCCCGGCAAGTTGGGCAGGGCCTGGCCTTGCACCGCCAGGCCTTTCGTCCGGCGCGAGGACGTGGAGGTAGAGCGAGGTCCGCTTGGGCGTGGCATTCAGGCGGACCACTCGCAGGATGCCGTCCAGGTCGCGCGGTTCCAGCAAGTGCGGCTCGTTGCGATAGCGGCGGCGGAGGCTGTTGAGCATGTCGCAGAGGGCGGCGTCGTACATCCCCTCCGGCATGTCGACGGGAATCGGCAGCTCGATTTCCACCTGCTCGCGATCCCCCTTGTACGGCTTGATGGTCGCGATCGCCTTCAACGTCTGGCCCGGCTCGACGCGGTCGGAGACCAGGCGGAGCGACTCGACCTCGGCGTGCTTGCGGCCTGCCGTCACGTCGATCTCGCAGTCGATCTTCTCGATGCGAATCGGCGACATCGGGTTGCGGACGAGCATGTTCACGATCGTTGGCGACCGGCCCGAACATCATCCGCCGGGCCCATCTGCCCCGTGTATCGGGGCCCGCTGTACGTGTCGCGGAGTTCGATCGGATCGTGCCCGTCGAGCTTGATGGTCCACGATCACCTTGGCGGTCAACTCGTCGGGGAGATTCCCCTCGGTGTCGATCGCGTTGGACAGGACCGTCATCACGAGCGTGGGCAGCAAATTCGGCTCGCGGACCATCTGGACGTGGTAGGTGCCGCGGCTCGGAATAGCGCCCGACCTTCACCTTGATGCTCATCGGCAGCATGTCGGGCTTGGGGCCGATCCGGCCGGCGACGGCCGTGCTCACGTCGGTGTCGAGGACGCCCACGATCTTCAGGGGCGAGCCCATCTTCATGCTGACGCTGGCCCGCGGGTAGACCGTGTGGATGTAGCCGGTCATCAGCGGGAATTCGCAGGCCCCGAGGCTGAACATCGGGTGGCCGAACCCGTAGACGCGATCCCCCTCGACGTGGGTGACCGTGCCGATCCCCGAGAGGTCGAAGTCGCCCGTGACCATGGCCACGCTCATGGGCGTGCCCGGCCCGAGCGGGCGTTCGCCTTCGGCCTTGATGACCGCCTCGGAAGCGGCCCCTCCGGCCATCGGCGCCATGTTCAACGGGCCAAGCCTTTCCGCGAGCAGGGCGAGCGAGCGGGGCGTGAAGCCCGTGGCGGCTAACGGGGTCGCAATCGGCCGCATCCCGGCCAGTCCGCCGCCCGAAACGGCGACGGCCCCGCCGGACGACGGGGCTTCGATCGCCGGAATTCGATCCAGTTCCCAGGGCTCGCTCAGCAGGACGGTCTTGGCGATCGCGCCCTGCTTCTCCAGCGTCTCGGCCGCGATCCGCTTGTCGTTCGATCGCACGTACTGGACCATCTGCGAGAACGGCGTGATCCCCGCGATCGGGTCCTTGCCGAACTCCCACCCGAAGGCCACGGCGCCGAGCAGTTTCCCTTCGATGTAGACCGGGCTGCCGCTCATTCCCTGGATGATCCCGGAATGCTCCAGGTTCAGGCCGCTCAGGCGACACAGGACCATGTCGCGTCCGGGGCTTACGTCTCGCATGACGCCCGAGGACCTCGGCCTGGAATTCTTCGAGCTTGGTGCCGACCATCACCGTCTTGCCGACACCCTTCATGCCGACCTTGATGTCATGAATATTCCAGTACAGTTTCGGGTCGGGTTCGCCCGCGAAGGCGGAGCATCCGACGCCGAGAACGGTCGTGAGCGCGAGAAATGCCGTCGTGAGCCGCATAGACGTGAGGTCCTTGGCAAGGGCTTCGCCTCGGTCCGGTCGGAAATGACCCGGAATCACTCTTATCGATAGTATCGGTGGGCTACCATCGCGTCAATCAATAGTTCATCGCACCTTCGCGATGGTTTCACGCGGAATGCGGCCCGTCGACGGTGCCGTTGGTCCCATTTCGGCGCTCCCTGGCGAGAGCTCGGTGGCGAAGCTCGGCTTCGAGGATCGCCTTCCGCTCGTTGATCAATTCGCGACGATGACGCAGGGCATAATCGCGATTGGCCAGCCAGTCGATCATCGCAAGGACCATGAGCATGCAAACGAGCGAGGCCACGCCCAGCCAGATGTAGCCGAACAGGCGGCCGGATGCTCTATTGCGGTAAGGATTTACGATCACGCCGGCGGTCATGCCGACCGACACGAGCATCATCAGGATCGATCCGAGCAGGCGGCGGGAGTCTTTCCTGGTGAAGTAAACCCGATCGGCCTCGGTCAGGTCGGTTTCGCGCTTTCGGATCTCCACCCACTGGCGATAGAGGAAGAAGCACGCGAGTGCCAGCACGGCCGCGGCGATCGCAAGGCCAACGGTCGTGCCGGTTTGCGCGGAAGGCATGGATGGCCTCGGCTAGAACACATCGGTGGACGTAAGCTGCTGCTCGACCCAGTCGCCCCGTCTCGCGATCTCGACCACCGCCGCGCGGATGTCGGCCGTGCTCACGTGGCCCCGGGAATACGTCCTCGTCATGACGAACATGGACTGCCCGTTCACCTCGCGGACCGAGAGCCCTCCGATCGTCAGCTCGGCGTTCAGCCGGAGCGCGAACTCGAAGTGGCGCGGGTCGGCGTGGCGCACACCGAGTAAATCTGCAGCAGGCGCTCGTTCTTTCGGCCCTGCGTGAGCTCGATGTAAACCTCCTGGATGCGGTCGCCGGGCACGGGCACGATCACGCGGAAGTTATCCTTCGCGCCCTGGACCAGGCAATCCAGCCCTTCCAGGCTCTCGCGGACCAGGCCCTCGGTGTCCCGCAGGTGGCCGAGGATCAATTTCAGGTCGTCGGCAAGCTCCTCGGCCGAATCGTACCGCTTGGCCGGGTCCTTGTGGAGCAGCCTCGCCAGGATCGGCGGGACCTCGTCGGGAACGGCCGGCGCCAGGCGGCGGATATCGGGCACGGGCGCCATGCGATGCAACCGGATGAGGTGGCCCAGGTTGTCGCTGGAAAACGGCAGGCGGGCCGTGAGGAGGTAGAAATACATCACGCCCACGGCGTACAGGTCGGTCGATGGACTGGCTGGCGCGCCGGGAACAGCTCGGGCGCCATGAATGTCGGCGTGCCGGCCAGATTCGTGCCCGCCTCGCGGTCGTCCAGGCGGCGGACGAGCCCGAAATCGGCGAGCTTGGCCTGGCCCTCGGCCGTGAGCAGGACGTTGGCCGGCTTCACGTCGCGATGGACCAGTCCGTTGCGGTGCGCGGCGCCCGAGCGCCATCGCCACCTGGCGGACCAGGGCCGTGGCCCGAAGTGCCTCGAATGCCCCTTCGTGGACGAGCGTCTCTTTCAGGCTCACGCCGCCGGGGACATATTCCATCTCGATATAGTGATAGCCGCGGTCGCTGCCGAGATTATGCACCGTGACCACGTGCGGATGCACCAGGCCGGCCACCGCGCGGGCCTCGGCCCAGAACCGCTCGACCGTCAACGGCTGGCGAGCGACCAGGCCGGGGCTCAGCACCTTGACGGCGCTGGTGCGACCCAGGCCGACATGCTCGCCGCGATACACCCGGCCCATCGCCCCCTGACCGATCGCCTCGACGATGCGGTATTGCCCAGGGAGGCGCCGATCAGGTCGTCCTGGGCGGGGAAACCATCCGCGTACGCCCTCGACTTCGAGCCATGATAAGCAATCGTCTCGCCCAGGACGACGCTGTCCACGTCCATGGTCGAGGCGTCCGGGCGCCATCGGGCAGCCCAGCTCGCCGCGAAATGGGCAATGCTCGGCAGGCGCGAGCATCGCCGCCGGCTCGTCGCAAAACGGGCAGCGCGAAACCCCATCTTCATCCATGACCGGGCGAGAAATCCGGTCCAACACTGCATCCCCCAACCGCATCGAGTGCCTCAATCCTGTCTGAATGTTCTTCCGCTTCGCGAGAATTATTGCCGAGATTCGATTAAAGTCGAGCCGAGCCGCGTCTTTCCTGGACAAGGAAACGATTTTCCCGCGAAAGGTTCGCTCGCGCCGCTAGGGGGTTCTCCAATCGTGCTGCCGCTCGGACTTAGATCCGCTCCGACGGCATTTCCCGTAACATCGTCCGCGGGTGGATCGTTCATCGCGGATAACGAGGAAACCGTCGGAAAAGGTGGACGATGAATCGATCAATCTTTCTTGGAATATCCCTGGGCGTCGTGCTGCTCGCATCGGTCTCCTCCTCGGCCGACGACCCGCCGGCCGCGAAGGCGAAGGGTAAATCCAAGGCAAAGGCGAAGGTCGCGGCACGCGGCGACGAGCCGCCGGCATGTGAGCACGACGCGAAAAAGGCCGCCAGCCCGTCGTCCCGCACAAGGCATGCCCGATATGTTCGACCGGATGGGGCAAGCCATGGCCCGCAACCCGGCGGGCGGATTCGCCGAGGTCCTGCGGGAGCAGGAAGCGGCAGCCATCCAGCAAGTTACGCTCTCTCCCCCAGGAGGAGCGGCGAATCGGCCTCAAGGGCCGCGACGAATTCCTTCGCAAGGCAGCCAACTCGGGATATCGGCAGATGAATGACCCTGCCCGTCTTGCGTATCTCAAATCCCTGGCGGCAGACGTTCCATCTTCGCATGAAGAACCGCGCTCGCTATCCCGAAATCGACGTGAAGCTGATCGAAAGCCCCATCGCCGACGGACAGTCGTTCCCCGGAGGTTTCCTCGTTTTCACCTCGGCCCTCCTGGACGAGCCCGACGAGGCAACCGTGGCGGCGGTCGTTGCTCACGAGATTGCCCATCTTGATCGTGGCCACCTGAACGAATACGCCCGGCGCGACAAGCTCGCCGAGACCGCTTTCCGGCCCGACCTGAACCCGAATCTCGACCCTTCGCGGTTCATGACACAGGGCATGGCCCTGGGCAGCATCATGATGGACCCGTTCCGACCCGAGCACGAGCTGGATGCGGACTGCATGGCCACAACCTGGCTTTACCTGGAAGGTTACAACCCTCACGCCCTGGCCGACTTCTTCGACCGCCTGCATCGCAGGAACCAGGACCAGCCCGATAGCCCGTTCTTCCGCCTCGCCAGGTCCCATCCCTACTCGCTGGATCGCCGCGACTCGGTCTTGCGCCGACTCGCCCAACTCCGGCGTTGGAAGTCCAGGGACGACCTGGGTTTCTATGCCGCCAACCTGCGACGCTTGACTCCAAAACCTCCCGCGCATTGAGGTTGAAAAGGATCGGGCGTCGCGACGAATCTCGCGACGCCCGAATCGAGACACAGCCCATGGTCGAACAACGCGACCTTTACTTGCTGTGATCCTTGATGTCCTGACCGGCGTTCTTGACGGCGTCGCCGACTTTGTGTCCGACCTCGCTGGCCTTCTCGCCCGCCTCGTGGGCGAACTCCTTGGACTTGGTCGCCGCCGTATTCGCGAATTCCTTCGCCTTGTCGCCCGCCTCGTGACCGACTTCCTTGGCCTTATCACCGGCCTCGTGGGCGAAATCCTTCACTTTTTCGCCGGCGTCTTTGATTCCCGCCTTGATCTTGTCGCCCGTGTCGCTCATGGCAGAAGCTCCCATGGCTGGAGGAGTCGGGAAGGCCGACCTGGCCCTCCCACGCCCCGACAAAGGTGCATTCCGCGTGCCAAAACAGGAATCGATCATGCGTTATATGTCGTGCTCGAAGTGGTCCCGCCGTGGCCCGTCCAGTTGGTGTGGAAGAACTGGCCGCGGGGCTTGTCGACGCGCTCGTAGGTATGGGCGCCGAAGAAATCTCGCTGGGCTTGCAGGAGGTTGGCGGGCAGGTTCGCGCGGCGGTATCCGTCGTAATAGCTCAGGGCCGAAGAGATTGCCGGGACCGCGATGCCTTGCGTCGCCGCCATGGCCACCACGCGCCGCCAGCCGGGCTGGGCGCGATCGATCTCGGCCTTGAAGTAGGGGTCGAGCAGGAGGTTCGGCAGGTGAGGGTCGCGATCGAACGCCTCCTTGATCTTGCCGAGGAAGGCGCTGCGGATGATGCACCCGCCCCGCCACATGAGGGCCACGCCGCCGTTGTTGATCTCCCAGCCCGAATCCTTGGCCATCGCGTTCATCAAGGCATAGCCTTGCGCGTACGAGATGATCTTGCTCCCGTAGAGCGCCATCTCGATGTCGTCGACGAAGGTCTGCGCATTCCCCGGCAAATTCGGGCTTCGGGCCCGTCAGCAGCTTGGCGGCCTCCACGCGCTCATCTTTCTGGGCCGAGAGGCAGCGCGCGAACACGGCCTCGCCGATGAGCGTGAGCGGGACGCCCAGGTCGAGGGCCGAGGTCACGGTCCACTTGCCCGTCCCTTTCTGGCCCGCCTTGTCCAGGATCAGGTCGACCATCGGCTTGCCCGATTCCTTGTCGACATACCCGAAGATGTCGCGGGTGATCTCGATCAAATAGCTATCCAGCGGGCCGGCGTTCCACTTCGCAAACACCTCGTGCAGGGCCTTGGCTTCCATGCCCAGCAGGGTCTTCATCACGTCGTAGCATTCGCAGATGAGCTGGATGTCGCCATATTCGATCCCATTATGGACCATCTTCACGTAATGACCCGCCCCTTCCGGGCCGACCCAGTCGCAACAGGGCGTGCCGTCGGCCACCTTGGCGGCGATGCCCTGGAAGATCGGCTTCACGGCGGGCCACGCCGCGGGATCGCCGCCGGGCATGATCGACGGGCCCTTCAAGGCGCCCTCTTCGCCGCCCGAGACCCCCGTCCCGACGAAGAGCAGGCCCTTCTCCTTCAGGCTCCTGGTGCGCCGCGTGGTGTCGGGGAAGTAGCTATTGCCGCCGTCGATCAGGATGTCGCCCTTTTCGAGCAGCGGGGCCACCTCGTCGATCACCGCGTCCACCGGGGTGCCCGCCTTGACCATGATCATGATCTTGCGAGGCGTCTTGAGGCTCGCCACCAGGTCCTTGACGGTATGCGCCCGACGATCTTCTTGTCCTTGCCCCGCCCCGCGACGAACTCATCCACCTTCGACGTGGTGCGGTTGAACACGGCCACGGTGAATCCGTGAGACTCCATGTTCAGGACAAGGTTCTCGCCCATCACGGCAAGGCCGATCAGGCCGATATCGGCGGTCGGTTCGGGCATCGTTGCGGTCTCAAATGGGGGAAGCGTGGAAAGCAAATATCCCGAACCCTAACCAGAGACGGCCGGCACGGCAAGGCCCAGGGGCGATCTGTTCGTCACATTGGCTACCACTGACGGCTTTCCCGCCAGGCGTCCGGCCGCCCAGCTTCACGAACCGATCGAGCCTCGGATGGGGAGGATCGGCACAATCCGACAAGCGACGTCAAGAAGGGTAACCCGACCCCGCCCGAATCGCCGCGACGAGGCCGCGTTCTTTCCAGAAATGTGCGGATTCTCGACACGCTTCCTGCGATTGCCGATCCGCCCTGCCCGCCAGGCGCGTTTGGCCTCGTCCACCCTTTCGCGACGGCGGCCCTAAGAATGTAGGGCCGGCTATTGCCGGCCGTCATCGGATAAGGCCTGCCATAGCCGGCCCTACGGCTCGCATTGCGTGCCATCTGAAGGATAACCGCTGTAGAACCGGCGTGTTCCTGGATTTGCCTCCGGGGAGCTGAACACTCCCGTCCTAACCGATCCACTCCCCCGTAAAGACTTCGGTCGCCGGGCCTGTCATGAACACCGATTGCCCGTTGCCGGCCCATTCTAGCTCCAGATCCCCCCCCGGCAGGTGCGCGAGCAGTTTCGGCCCGGTTCGTCCCGTCAACACTCCCGCCACGCAGACCGCGCAGGCCCCCGTCCCGCACGCGAGCGTGATCCCCGAGCCTCGCTCCCATGTCCTCATCCTGACTTCCGCCGGCGCGAGAACTTGCACGAAATGCACGTTCACGCGACGGGGAAATTCGCGATGGTTTTCCACGAGAGGCCCAGTTTTCTCGACAGGGAATGCCTCGACATCCTCCACGTAGATGACCGCGTGCGGGTTCCCCGTCGAGATGGCCGTGACCCGCAATTCCTGCCCCTCGATCACGAGGGGAACGTTGATGGGAGGATCGCCGGGTAGCGTGGTGGGAATTTCGGCCGCTTTCAGGATCGGGATGCCCATGTCGACCCGCACGCGACTTGCCTTGCCGCGCTCGATTTCGAGGTCGAGGGACAATACGCCCCTGCCGGTTTCGATGGTCAGCCGGTCCTTGCGGGCGATCCCGTGGTCGTGGACGTATTTGGCCACGCATCGCACGCCGTTGCCGCACATTTCCGACTCGGAGCCGTCGGCGTTGAACATCCTCATGCGGGCGTCGGCCCGCTCGGACGGGGTGATCAGGATCAGGCCGTCGGAACCCACGCCGAAATGGCGATCGCTGATCGCGACGGCGAGCTTGGCGGGTTCCGTGGTCACTTCCTGATCGAACAGGTTCACGTAAACGTAGTCGTTGCCCAGCCCGTGCATCTTCGTGAACTTCATCCCCGGATCCCTCGACGGCGTTGATCGTGCGGCGCGTCGCCACTCCACAGTATCGCAAACGCCCGCCGATTATTACCCTGGAAGGCCTGCCATCGTCGTCTTTTTCCCCTTGAGGTGATGCATGCTGGGCATGCCGGCCCCGACCCGATACGACTGGAATTTCCGCCTGCTGGGCATCCCGGTGCGGGTCAACCCGCTGTTCTGGCTGATCACGCTGGTCCTGGGCTTCAACAGCGTCCAGCGGGGGGAAATCTGGCCGCTGATGATCTGGATCGCTTGCGTGTTCGCCTCGATCCTGCTCCATGAATTCGGGCACGGGCTCACGGCGAAGGCGTTTGGCTATCGCCCGATGATCGCCCTCTACGGGATGGGCGGCCTTTGTGCTTCGGAAAGCGAACGCCAGACCCCGGGCGAGCGGCTGGCCGTGCTGATTGCCGGGCCGGGCTCGCAATTCCTCCTGCTCGGGGCCGTCTGCCTGTTCGGATGGCTAGCCCTGGGGATCTCATGGAGGGGCGATATCGTGCAGGCGAAGCTGCTTTTCGGCCAGATCAGCGGGCATGACTGGCTGGGGAAATTCGAACAGATGAGTCGCATGGATCGTGCGGGGGCCATCGAGCATGATTTCGCCGCGTTTTCGAAGCCCATGCTCTTCCGGATTTTCAGCAGCCTGTTCTTCATCAACCTGATCTGGCCCCTGCTGAACCTGCTGCCCATCTATCCCCTGGACGGCGGGCAGATCGCGCAAGTGTTGATGACGAAGGCGGATTGGCGAAATGGGCCGCGTCGCGTGCATATCGTCTCGATGGTCACGGCGGGCGTGATCGCGGCGTTCGTGCTCATTCGATCGAGCCAATCCGACGACCCGCAGGGCGGCCTGTTCATGGTGTTCTTCTTCGGCGGGTTCGCGTTCCTGAATTATCAGATGCTCCAGGCGTACCACCAGGGGTACGTGAGCCCCGAACGAGATGATTCGGATTGGTGGAAACGCTAGCGATGGGAGAGAAGGTCTCACCCTCGGCATGAGGTCGGCTGATGGCCCCGAAGAACGCTGGCGAGGGATTTTCCTGGGGGCCGCTCTCGCACGCGTTCGGCCAATTCATCGGGCTGTTCTCGCCCTCGGATTTCACCATCCTCTGGCGGCCGGGGCGGCCCGTCGTGGTTCGCGGGCGGGTCGCTCGGGCCAAAATGCCGGGCATCGTGCAGTTTTTCTCGCGCGATCTGAACCTTTCCGGCCCGCTGACCGTCCGGGGGAACCGGGGTCGGCCGCCGGGTTCGCTCCGGTTGCGGTTCGCGGGCGAGATCGGGGCCGGCGACCGCCAGCGGGTGCGAAATTTCTTGATGGCGCATTTGAAATAGTCGACGATTCGCGACATTCGTGGCCGGGCCGTCGGTGGTCCCTTCCCTTCGGGGCGGCGATGGTCAAGAATTCTTCCGTGCGGTGGCCGGTTCGCCCGTCGCTCAGTCATATCCACGTCTATCGAAAATAATCCCATGCGCAAGAAGAAGGCCGATCCGAAGTCCGAAGCGTCGCCTTCGAGATCGACCCGGGGTCGGTCCCTCGTCCTGGCTGGCGGCGAGGGGAAAGCCGGCGATCCGGCCAATAGCGTGGCCCTCCTGCCCCTACGAGGCGACGTGGTCTTCCCGCAGTCGGTCGTCCCCCTGGTCGTGAACCGGCCCGGCGGCATCCGTCTCATCGATGAGGCCATGCTGGGCGATAAGACCGTGGGGCTCATCGCCCAGCGCAGGCCCGAGGACGAAGACCCCGGATTCGACGACCTCTACCCCATCCTGTGCGTTGGGACGATCCTGAAGATGCTCAAGTTCCCCGACGGATCAACGAGGATCGTCGTCCAGGGAAACCTTCGCGCCCGCCTGGTCTCGGTGGACAAGACCGAGCCCTACCTCGTCGGGCAGGTCGAGCCCCTGGACGAGATCGACGAGTCGGGCGTGGAGATCGACGCGCAGGTCCACCATGTGAGCGGCCTCTTCAACCGCATGGTCGATCAGAGCGGCCAGGTGCCCGAAGAACTCCAGGTCGCCGCCATGAACACGCGGGAACCGGGCCGGCTCGCCGATTTGCTCGGCGCCAGCCTGCCCTTTCCGGTCGAAGAGAAGCAGGAACTCCTCTCCGAGCTCAACGTGAGGAAAAGACTCGCCACGCTCGGCCAGTTCCTCGCCCGCCAGCTGGCCGTGATGGAGCTCGCCGGCAAGATCCAGGCCCAGGTCGGCTCGGAAATCTCCAAGGCCCAGCGCGATCATTTCCTCCGCCAGCAAATCAAGGCGATCCAGGAGGAGCTTGGCGAGGGGGATTCCGACAATCCCGAGCTTGACGAACTGTGGGACAAGATCGACAAGGCCAGGCCGACCGAGGAAGTCCGCGCCGAGGCCCGCCGCGAGCTGACACGGCTTTCTGGCATGCACCCCAGCTCGGCCGAATACTCGATCGTGCGTACCTATCTTGACTGGCTTGCCACGCTCCCCTGGTCCAAGGGGAGCCGCGATCGGCTCGATTTGAAGCGGGCCAAGAAAGTCCTGGACGCCGACCACTACGACCTCGCCAAGATCAAGGAACGCATCCTCGAATACCTGGCCGTCCGCAAGTTGAAGAAGGACATGAAGGGGCCGATCCTCTGCCTGGCCGGCCCTCCGGGAACGGGCAAGACGAGCCTGGGCAAGAGCATCGCCCGCGCCCTGGGTCGGCAGTTCGTCCGCGTGAGCCTGGGCGGCGTGCATGACGAGGCTGAAATCCGTGGCCATCGCAGGACTTACGTCGCCGCGATGCCCGGACGCATCATCCAGGGCTTGCGTAAGGCCGGCACCAATAACCCGGTGTTCATGCTGGACGAGGTGGATAAGCTCGGCGCCGACTTCCGCGGAGATCCCTCGGCCGCGCTCCTGGAAGTGCTCGACCCCGAGCAAAACGCCACGTTCCGCGACCATTATCTGGACGTCGATTACGACCTGTCCAAGGTCATGTTCATCGCCACGGCCAACATGCTGGAGACGATCCCGCCGCCGCTGCTCGACCGCATGGAAGTGCTGGAGCTGCCCGGTTACAGCGAGGAAGAGAAGATCCTGATCGCGCAGAAGTTCATCATTCCCAAGCAGTTAGATGCCCACGGGCTCCATGCCAAGGACGTGACCTTTGGCGACGACGCCGTGCGGCGGATCATCGCCGATTACACCCGCGAGGCGGGCCTGCGCAACCTGGAGCGTGAGGTTGCCACCATCTGCCGGAAGATCGCGAGACGACGCGCCGAGGGCTCGCACGCGAAGGAGGCCGTGAAGTCGAGCGAAGTCCCCAAATCGCTCGGGCCGCCCAAGTTCTTCCGCGAGGTGGCCGACCGCACGGGCACGGCGGGCGTGGCCACGGGCCTGGCGTGGACGCCAACCGGGGGCGAAATCCTCTTCATCGAGGCCACCGGCCTGCCCGGCAAGGGAGGCCTGACGCTCACGGGGCTGCTGGGCGAGTCCATGAAGGAATCGGCGCAGGCCGCCATGACTTACATGAGGAGCCGTGCCGAGGCGTTGGGCCTCGACGCCGCCAAGGTCGCCAAGACCGACGTTCACGTCCACGTACCGGCCGGCGCCGTGCCGAAAGACGGCCCCTCGGCGGGGGTTGCGATCTCCGCGGCGCTGCTCAGCCTTTTCCGTCGCGAGGCCATCCACCAGAACCTGGCCATGACCGGCGAGGTCACCCTGACCGGTCGCGTCCTGCCCGTGGGCGGGGTCCGGGAGAAGATCCTGGCCGCACGCCGGGCCGGGATCACGAAGGTGTTGATCCCGCGTCACAACGAGAAAGACCTGATCGAGTTGCCCGACGAGGTCAAGGCCGACGTGGAGTTCCACACGGTGGAAACCCTGGACGACGTGGTGCCGCACCTGTTCCCGCCCAAGAAAAAGCCCAAGGCCCCGGGGCTCGCCAGCGACGAGAAGGGGCTCAAAAAGGCGTCATTGCACACGTCGCCCAAGGCCGCGCCCGCACCCTCGCCCAAGTCGGCCCGCAGGCCACAACCTCATAAATGATCGGGATTATCAAGAGGTATTTCGTCGATCTCGCGAAAGGCTCGCAGTCGAGCCTTTCGCCCCAAAGTTTCGCCAAGGGATCTCGTCGCGCGCTCCTCCCTCCCGCGCCCTCGATATGCTAGGATACTCGCCGAAGCGGGATTGCCCCGCATTCGACCCCCGTTGCGTGGACCGCGAGCGCCGCCGCCGATGGCCCAAGATCCCCTGAACCTGGTCTGCGTCGAGCCGTATTTCCCCGGTCGCCTGGGATGGATCGCCGACTGGTTGGTCCGCCGCCGCGGATATCGCATCCACTTCTTCACCCACCAGGCCGACCCCGCCGAATTCTGGCCCGAATCGGTCGGCAAGGGGCTGGAACTGATCCAGTTCAACGTGGGCGGGGTGGCCCGCGAGCCGTCCGTGAGTTGGCTGAAGAGCCTGGAACGCGGTCTGTGCTACGCCTATGGCGCATGGGAGGTTTACGATTCGCGACGCCCCCGGCCGATCGACGCCATCCTCGGCCGCTCGGCCGGGCTGGGCTCGAACCTGTTCGGCTCGGTGGCGTATCCGGGCATCCCCCGGGTGAATCTCTTCGACTACTGGTATCGCGCCCACCACTTCGACCTCGCCGGAGAGGCCGGCCTCGGCATGCCCGACGAATATTACCTCTGGCGGCGGGCGATCAACGGCATGGATCTGCTGGACCTGGAAAATGACGTGGTGCCGCTGGTCCCCACCAACTGGCAGCACTCGCTCTATCCCGACGAGTATCGCGACGACATGACGGTCATCTACGACGGCGTGGATTCGCGACGCTTCACCCGGCCGGCCAAACGACCGGAGAAGATCTTGGGCCGCCCGCTGCCGCCTCACATGAAGCTGGTCACGTTCGTGGCAAGCGCGCCCGACTGGCTCCGCGGGCTCGATCGCTTCATCGCCCTGGCCAATCGCCTCTTGCGAGCCCGCGAGGACGTGATGGTGGTGATCGTGGGCGGGGGGCCGGTGGCCCGCATGCTCGACGTCCGGTTTCACGGGAAGGATTACCTCCAGATCTGCCTGGGGAATGACCCCCCGCCCGACGCCCAGCGGTTCCTCATCCTCGGGCTGACCGCGCCGAACACCGTGGCCGAGGTCCTGGGCGCGTCGGACCTCCACGTCTACCCCGCTCGCGAATACGTGGTGGCCAGGCCGATGGTTGAGGCCATGTCCAGCGCGGCCGTCGTGATGGCGTGGGATACCGCGCCGGTGAGGGAGTTCATCGACCACGAGCGGACCGGCTTCCTCGTCCCCGGGGATGACATGGATGCCGCCGAGAAGCGAGCCCTGGAGATCCTCGACGACCCCGCAAAATACCGTTCCATCGGTGAGGCGGCGGCGGCCGAGGTGCGGGAAAAGTTCTCGCAGGACGCCTGCCTCCCCGAATTATGCAGGCTCTTGGACCGGCTGGCGGCGACGGCCCACGTTTAATACCTAATCTCTTCATCCATCATGCATATCCTATTCATCCACCAGGCGTTCCCCGCGCAATTCGGCCGGCTCGCGCTCGAGCTGAACAAGGCCCACGGATGGAAGTGCAGCTTCCTGATCGAGGACCTTTCCACCTGCCCAACTCCGACGAAGGAGATGCTGGAACGGCTCAAGATCCACCGCCTGATCATCCCGGCCGAGGATCGCGACAACCGCCCCACGCCGTGGCCGCAGATCTACGGGAAATTCCTCGCGCTCAGCCGCTCGGTGTACGACGCGGTGGAGCAACGCGAGGACCTGCGGCCCGACCTCGTGGTGGCCCACGGCGGCCGGGGGGCGCCACGGTCTTCCTGCCCGAGACGCTCGACTGCCCGATCATCAATTATTGCGAATATTTCTTCGCGAAGCGGCACTCCGACATCTCCTATCGCGTCGACCTCCCGCCCGCCACCGAGGTCGCGCCCTTCTTCCCCAAATGCATCAACGCCCCGGTGCTCCTGGGCCTGGTCAATTCCGACGCCGGCTATTCGGCCACCAGGTGGCAGCGGGACACCTTCCCCGAGCGGTATCGATCGAAGATCGAGGTGCATTTCGACGGGATCGACACGCACATGTACCGCCCTCGCACGGACGTGCCACGCAGGATCGGCGGGCGATCGATCTCGAAGGACACGAAGATCGTCACGTTCGTGGCCCGCGGGCTGGAATCGGTCCGCGGCTTCGACCTGTTCCTGAAGGTGGCGAGGCGGATTTCCAAGGCGAGGCCCGACGTCCTGTTCGTGATCGCCGGGACCGAGCATATCTATTACGGTTGGGACGCCCTGCACACCGGCCAGGCCAGCTTCAAGCAGTGGGCCGAGGCCCGCATCGACCACGACAAATCCAAGTTCATGTACCTCGGCCACATCGAGCCCGAGAACCTGGCCGAGATCCTCGCCATCAGCGACGTGCATCTTTATTTGACGGTCCCGTTCGTGCTTTCGTGGTCGCTCATCAACGCCATGTCCTGCGGGTGCGTGGTGGTCGGTTCGGACGTGGGGCCGGTGCAGGAGGTCATCACCAACGGCGTGAACGGCTTCCTGGAGCCGCTGTTCGACGCCGATCGCCTGGCCGAGACGGCGTTGAAGGTCCTGGCCGATCCGGCCGAGTACAAGCCGCTCGGCGACGCCGCACGCGCCTTGATCCAGGAGAAATACAGCCTGGAAGTGAACGTGCCCGACCTGAAGGATTACTTCGAGCGAGTGGCATCGGCCGGGAAGACCAGGCGGGATTGAAAGGGCGGCGATGATGAAGTCGGGGCGCGGCTGGCCGTGGCGATTGTGGCTCAAGAGGTCGCTCCGCGTGGCGCTGGCGTTGCTGGCGCTCGGCTTCATGATGAACACGCGGAACTTCTTCACGCCCGGCACGATGGGCACGATCCTGATGCTGGGATCGATCGTCGGGGTCCTCGCCGTCGGCCAGGCGTTCGTGCTGATCGGCGGCGGATTCGACCTGTCGCAGGGGGCCGCGATGGCACTCTCGGCGGCAACCGCCGCGTGGCTCGCGAACGACAAGCATCTGCCGGCGATCGCGGCGCCGGCGGCGCTCCTGCTCGGCGCGATCCTGGGGGCGGTCAACGGCGTGTTCGTCGCGTTGGTCGGGACCAATCCGTTCGTGACCACCTTGAGCACGCAGATGCTCTATCGCGGCGCGGCGTTCGCGCTCCTGGGAGGGCTATCCATCTCGGGCGTGAGGGCGTTTGACATGCTGGAACAGGGGCCGACCGTGGGTGGGACCCCGCTTCCCGCGCGGGATTTCCTCTTCCTGGGCGTCGCGGCCATGTCGTGGTTCGTGCTGAGCAAGACGGTCTTCGGCCGGCACGTCTACGCGGTCGGCGGGAACGTCCGCGCCGCGCGGCTTTCCGGCATCCCCACGAGTCGACTGCGCATCATGACCTTCGCCCTCAGCGGGATGGCGGCCGCCCTCGCCGCGTTGATGCAACTGTCGTGGGTGCGGGTCGCCAAGGCCGACACGGGCGCGGGCATGGAGCTGAATTCGATCGCCGCGTGCGTGGTGGGCGGGATCGCGCTGGGCGGAGGCTCGGGCAGCGTGGCGGGCGCGGCCTGCGGTTGCCTGCTCTTGCAAGCGCTGGATACTTGCCTGACGATGAACCGTTTCCCCGCGGAATATCACAATCTTGCCACGGGCGCGGTCATCCTGACCTTCGCCGCGGTCGATGCACTGGCCGGACGATCTTCATAGGAGGTCACCATGTCCCGCTCGCGGAAAGCCCTCATCGCTTGCCTGCTGGTCCTGGCCGGATGCTCGAACAAGACGGCCCCCGAAGGGCGCAGCCGAAGCGAATCGGCGCCGTGCTGCCCCTGTTCGCCCATCCGTTCTTCATCGCCCAGAAAAACGGATTGAAGGCCGAGGCCGACCGTCTGGGGGTGGCGATCGACATCAGCGACGGCCAGGACGACGACCAGAAGCAGATCGTCCAGGTTCAAACGTTGATCAATCTGGGAACGGACATCATCATCCTCTGCCCCCGCGACGAGAACGCGCTGGTCGTGGCCGTCGAGGCGGCCAACGCGGCCAATATCCCGGTGATCGCGCTGAATCGGCGGGTCAACGGCGGCAAGGTTGTGACCTACGTGGGGGCCGATGACTCGCAGGGAGGCAAGGCCCAGGGCGAGGACTTGATCAAGGCCCTCGGGCCGGCCGGCGGCAAGGTGGTATATCTCCAGGGGACCCAGGGTTCGAGCCCGCAGGTGGCCCGCAACAAGGGGTTTCACCAGGCGATCGACTCGCACCCCGAGATCGTGATTGCGGCCGATCAATTCACCGATTTCCAGGAGGACCGTGCGAAATCCGTGATGAGCGGGCTGGTCCGCCGCTTCAAGCCGGGCGAGATTCGCGCGATCGTCGCCCAGGCCGACGAGCTTGCCTTGCCCGCCGCCGAAGTGGCCCGCCAGGAAGGTTGGAAGGATCTGATCGTGATCGGCTTCAACGGCACGACGGGCGCCTTCGAGGCGATCAAGGCGGGCCAGATGAGGTCCACCATCCTCCAGGATTCCGCCGAGCAGGGCCGCATGGCGGTCGCCGCGGCCGTCGACCGCCTCGCGGGCAAGACGCTCCCGCCGGAGATGATCACGCCGCTTCCGGTGATCACGAAAGACAATGTGGACAAATACAAACCTTCCTATTGAATCGAGGCTCTCATGACGGACCCCGCAACGCTCAACTGGGGAATCCTCGGCTGCGCCCGCATCACCCGCCGAGGGTTGATCCCCGGCATCCACGGATCGAACGGGAGCCGCCTCGTGGCGCTCGCCAGCCGCGACCTGGCGACGGCGCAGGCTTGGTGCAAGGAATTCGACGTCCCGAAGGCCTATGGTTCGTATGAAGAGCTCATCTCCGACCCCGACGTGCAGGCGATTTACAACCCGTTGCCCAACGAATTGCACCGGAAATGGGTCGAGGCGGCGGCCGACGCGGGCAAGCACGTCCTTTGCGAAAAGCCGCTCTCGCTCGATGCTGCCGAGGCGCGGGCGATGGCCGACTATTGCCGCGATCGCAAGGTCCTGCTGATGGAAGCCTTCATGTGGAGGCATCAACCCCGCACGGTGGCGTTGCGAAAGCTCGTCCACGATGACGGCGCGATCGGCCCGCTACGTTTGATCCGCTCGTCGTTCTCGTTCCCGATCGACATGGGAGACTGGCGGCTCGACCGCTCGCGAGGCGGCGGCGCGTTGTGGGACGTGGGCTGCTACGGCGTGAACACGGCGAGGCTGTTCGCCCGCGCCGAACCCGACCAGATCCGCGTGACGGCCCATGTGGGCCCATCCGGCGTGGACCTGTCGATGTCGATCGCGCTGCGATTTCCCGGCGACATCCTCGCGTCGATCGATTGCAGCTTCGAGCAGCCGTTCCGATGCCATTACGAGCTCGTGGGCGAGCAAGGCATGATCCAGGTGCCAGACGCCTATGTCCCGCCCGATGTCCCGGTCGCGCTGCTCACCAGCTTGAACGAGGACAAGCTCGCCGGGAGCGAGGCCAGGACGCTCACGTTCGACGGCCGCAATCATTATGCCGCGATGGTGGACGTGTTTGCCGAATCGGTGGCCGAAGGGAAGCTGGTCGACACGGCGGAAGATGGAGCGGCGCAGATGAAAGTGCTGGATGCGATCCGATCGGCGATTTGAGCGGCTGATTATCGCGTCAGATTGGACTTTTTCACCTCGTCGTCGACCCAGCGGATCGGCGTTGAAATTGAGCGATCGGCAAGCTCCGACGCAGGCGTCATGACGACGAGGTAGAGGGTTTCCTGGTGCTCTTGTTCAGGTCAAGCCCGCTGATCGTGTCCTTGACTTCGATCTGGAACCGGGCGTCCTGCCTCATGAACTTCAATTCGCGGTCGGTGAAGGCCGTGACGACCGGCCCTTTGGTGCGGATTCGGTGGATCAGCGAGGGGCGATCCACGAGGATTTCCAGGGGCCGCTGCATCGCGTAAAACAGGCTCGGTTCCTTGTACATGGCCAGGACCGGCTCGGCCCTTTCGGCCTGGCAGAGGACGGCCATGCGGCGGGCCACGATCCCCGACAGGCGGAACGGTTCCAGCGCCGGCAGGAGCGATCCCCCGCAGACGAACAGGAGGATGCTCCAGGTTGCGACCAGCCCGAACGCCGCTCGTTCCGCCTTCCCGGCGTGGAAGCGGTCGATCGCGTACAGGGTCCCGGCCGCGAGCACGACTGCCATCAGCAGGCAAGGCCATTTCGCCGGCCCGGGGAGGATGACCGCGAGCGCGGCCAGCGTGACCGTGATGCCGATCCCCAGCGCCGCCAGGATGCCCATGGCCATGCGGCCCAACGGCCATCGCCGCAGGTTGATCTCGGCCTTCATCAGGGCTTCGATCAAGCCGGCTACCAGAAGCGCACAGGCCGGGAAACAAGGCAAATAGTAATGGACGAGCTTCGTCCTCACGCATTCGAGGAAGACCATCGGCCCGATGGCCCATCCCAGCAAGAAGGAACACTTCGGGTCGGATTTTCTGCCGCCCCACGCCATCAAGATCGCGGCGGGCAAGAGCGCCGACCAGGGGTAGAACGTGGCCAGCAACGTCACCGGGTAATAGCCGGGATATCCGCCGTGCTGCTCCAGCTCGGTCGTTATCCTCTGGACGATTTGCGTGTGCAGGGCGAACCGAAAAAACTCGCCGCGCGTGGCCATGCCGATGGCCACGTACCACGGGCCGGCGACGAGCGCGAAGAGGGAGATTCCCCATCGCCATTGCAGCCGGGACCAGCAAGGCGACGGCCCCCCCACGAGCCTCGTGCATAGCCCCGCGACCGCGATCAGAGCGATTCCCACCGGGCCCTTGGTGAGCAGGCCGAGGGCCAGCGCCGACCAGAATGCGGCGGCGGCCGTCGCGGATTCTCGTCGATTCAATTCCCACAACGCGAACTGGGAAATTACGACGAACAGGGCCAGGACGGCGTCGGTGGTCGCGAGCTTGGAGTCGGCGAACATCAACGGCGACGTCGCCAGAATCGAGCGCCGCCAGGAACCCCGCCCGCCGGCCCACGATCCGGCTCCCGAATCCCCAGACGATCAAGCATGTGCATGCGCCCGCCGCGGCCGAGACCAGGCGGGCGCCGAAGGGATTATCGCCGCCGATGGCCGTGCCCACGAGCATGAGCCAGTAGATCAGGACCGGCTTGTGATGCCTCGGCTCGCCGTTGCAGGTGGGCAGCAGGTAATCGCCGCTCTGCTTCATCTCGCGGGTGCATTGAGCGTAGCGGGGCTCGTCGCGGTCCCACAAGCTGGTGCGGCCGTTGCCGACCAGGTTCAACGCGAGCGCGAGGAACGTGATGACCAGGGCTTCGATCGCCAGGCGTCGTCGCGACGGAATTTCGGCGATTGGCTGCACGACGTCCCTCCGTGGACGAGCGAGACTTCTCGCGACCGCCTCGCGAGGGGCGAGGTGGCGGAAGTATAATGGAATCCTTCCATCAGGTTGAGGCCGAATTCCTCCGTCGATTTCCAGGGACCGTGAACCGATGGCCCATCTGCCCGAAGCCGAATGCCTCCTCGGGACCGGCGCCATGTATTCGCGCCGGATTGGCTTGAAACCCGAGACCGGCGACCTGATGTTCGCGGGGCAGAAGCGGGGGGCGTTTTCGATTTACATCGGCGATGCCCCGATCTACCATTTCGACCTGGAAGGCCGCTGGCAGCGGATTTTTCGCGACGGGATCCACTTCCGCAAGGGGCTGGACAACTCCGTCGCGGCCATCGAGCGGATTCGCGAAGGGGCGAACCTGGTCCTTCGCAGGCGATTCCTCGACGACATTGCCGTGGCGAATTTGGATGAGGACGTGCGACGGGCGGCGCTGGAGATCCGCGGAAAGATGGAAGATGGCAGCTTGCAACCCGTCGATCCGCCGACGGGCGTGGAATCGATGGGCGTGGGTCGCCTGGGATCGACGCTCGATCGCATTGCCTGCTGGGATCTAGCGGCATGGTCGCGGCATCGCGATCAATATCGGGCGACCTATGGGCCGATCGGCTTCCTGCCGCCCGATGCCCATCAGTCGATCGTGGTCCAGGCCTCGGGGAAAAATCCCGAGGAATTCGCCTCGCACTTGCAGGACGTCAGGTCGTTATGGGGTGCGCGAACTCTCCAGGCGAATCATGTGTTTTTCGGAGGCGAAAATCCGCTCAACTCGGCGCGGGCCGACCTGCCGGCGATGTTCGACGCGATCAACACGGCCTTTCCGATCCGGGCCGATTCGTCGCCGCTTCGTAAGCGAGGGCTTCCCGAGGACGAGGCCTCGCTGGGCGGGATTGACGCCATGATTTCCGATCTCGGCCGCTCGCGTCCCGACCGCGAAATGCTCGGCTTGCTGGCGACGAAGGGCCTGCGTCGAGTGAATTTGCGACTGGCGATCGGGATGGACCCGGACGTCCTGCGCGGAGCCGTCGCGGATTTGAAAGCGTCCGACTTGAGCGTGGCGTTAATCGTGCCGATCGGTGAATCGGGGGTAAATCATCCAGTCTCGGCAATCCGGGACCTGATTTTGCCGCTGGAACTCGGGCCGGGCGACCTGATCTACCTGATCGATGCGGGCGCGATGGATCCTGATGGCGATCATCTCGCGACGGCCGGGGCCGCGGAGTTATCGCGAGCGATCCTGGCGGCGCTGGAGCCGGTCCGAAAGGAAAGGCGTGCGAAGGTGGTGGTGTACAGCATGGAAAAACAGTGGAACTGAGGGACCGCGGAATCACCTCCACCACCCGAGCAACTCGTTAAGCTTGAGCAAGAGCACCACGATCGAGACGGCCGCGAAGGTGACGACCGCGATCAGGACTCCCGCCGAGGCGATCTCGCGGGCGACCTTCGGGCCGGGGGCTTCGGCGTCGCCGAGCGCCCGGGCCAACGTTCCACGGCGCTGTGCATCAACTCGGCAATCAGGACGAGGGCCGCGGCCATCACGAGCAGCAACCAGCCGAAGGGACCGACGCCGAGCATTGCGGCGGCCAGGGCGATCAGGAGCCCGCGGTAGGCGTGGGCGAAGAAGCTGGAATCGCCCCTCATGGCGTATTTGAGGCCTCGCAGGCCCGCCGTGAGCTTCTCCTTTGCGTCTCGCCGGCCGGCCCGGGCCGACCAGGGCTCGGGCTCGCCCCACTCCTCCAGGCGGTCCTCGCTCTTGTCGATGTCGATCATGCCAGGATGTCCCCCGCGAGCCGTCTCCGCGGCCCGGTGATCCGTCATTCGTTCGGGGCAAAGCGCGAGTCGAACCGCTGTCCCACGGTCGACCCGAATCGCATGTTCGGGCTGAATCGCGGCGAAAGCTCCAGCGCGAACTGATAATTGTTGTTGAGCAGCGGCTGCACGGTCAGTCCGGCGCTGATGAGATAGTCCTTGGTGATCTTGGTGACCGAGAACGTATTTCCCAGGTTCTTCTGGTTGCCGAAGTCGTAGCTGATCCCCGCGTACGCGAACCACTTCGGGCTGAGCCAATAGGTGGTGGTCAGGTTGAGCGCGGAGGTGGCGATCGGCCCTGTATTGATGATCGAATAGCCGATGTACACGCTCCCGCGAGGCGGCCGGCTGATGTTCACGCCGGCGGTGATCACCTCCATGCCAAACGGATCGTTCGCCCTCACCGGGTTCGTCGCCACGATGGGCGTGCCGGTCACGTTCCAGAACTCGAACCAGCCGTAGGAGACGATGCTGGTCCGGTCGCCGATGAACCACTCGTAATTGTACATGTTCTGGCCGAACGGCTTGCCGAAGTTGTCGCGATTCGCGTTGGGGAAGTAGGTGCTGTTGAGGTCCAGGGTCATGTAGTCGATGATCCGCCTCTTGCCCTCGGGGCCCCGCTTGGTCTGGAGCCTCTGCCGGAGCGAGAACTGGACCGACTCGATGGACGCCTGCACGTCGGTCGTTCCCGTGATGGGGGAGACGAGGCGACGCAGGGTCAGGAATCGGGGGTCGTACTGGGGCGGCAAGATCCCGCCGACGTAGTTGGTCAGGGCGAAATAGCGCCGGGTGTACTCGTAGGCGTTGTCGTCGAGGTCGTCGGAGATGGCCAGCTTGTTCAGGTTCACGTTCGAATAAGCGTCGCGGGCGTCGACGGTGAGGTTGATCTTGTGGGCGAGCCCGTGGACGTTCAGCAGCTCGCTTTCGAGCATCGGGCCGCTGAAGGTCCGCCAGGCGAAGACGTTCGCCCGCAGGCCGACCGCTCCCCAGACTCGATTGACCTGCTCGCCGCCGAGCTGGTTGTCCCAGCCGACGACCTGGCCTTGCGCGTAGGGGACGAGCTTGAAGAATTCGAAGTTGAGCGGGATGTCGATCTCGCCGGCCGAGTAGGCGCGGCCCGTGCGGACCTGGCCGGAGGTATTCGAGACCGGGTCATAGGGCAGGAACGCGAAGATGTTTGGGTTGTTTACCTCGTTCGCTGTGTTGATGTTCGCGTAGTCGATGCCCGACCGGTACGAGGTGTTGATCCAGCCATCGAGGAAGCTGTCGCCGATCCGCGTGTACTCGATCTTCGGCAGCCACTCGGTCTCCGTGTACCAGGGCTGGGTGTTCCCCTCGACCTGGAAGGTGATCGTGCGGTTTTCCCTCTGCTTGATCCCGTAGAGGACGTTCTCCTGGTCGAGCCCGGCCATGAACTGATAGTTGTAGTATTGTTCCTGGAAGTAGCGATCGGACAGGTAGGCGGCCTCGACCTGGAAGCGGAAATCCTCGTCGGGGTCGGCGTCGGGTTCGAGCAGCGACTGCATGTGGCGAAAGAGGAATCGGCCTCGGTAATCGCGGAACGTGGGCAGATTGTCCCGCTGATACCCCTCCTTCCCCGCGCCGGGCGGGCCATAGGTCACGATCGCCGGTCCCGGCCCCAGGACGTCGGTGCCGGTGTCGTGGATCAGGTAGGCATCCATGTAGCCGTAGTACGGCTGCTTCACCGTGCGGCCGAGCTTCTGCGTATGATAGGGGTCCATCACGTCGCCGATGAGATCCTGGCCGAAATACGCGAACGAGCTGCCGATGGCCGGGCCTCGCCGGCTGAGATAGGCGACGTCGATGTTCCAGATGTCGACCACCGGCGGCTTCTTGATCCCCAGCAGGCGGAACCCGCTGAAATCGAGCTGGATCGTCTGGCCGAACACCTTGCTCCCGGCGCCGAATCGGATGTTCCTCAGCAGGGGATCAAAGTCGCTGGTGAAGCTGGTGTAGGGCGAGTAAAACACGGGGATCGGCCCCATGTAATAGATGTTGTTATAGGCCTCGAAGAGCTGGATCTTCGGCTGAATCGCGTTGGCGTTCGGGACGTCGTCGTCGCGATCGGTGATGTCGGTGATGTCGATGTTCGAGCTGTTGAAGCGATAGCCCGGATAGGGGAAACGGCTCCCCGTCGAGCTGGACTGGTCGACCCGGATCAGCGATGGGCCGAGCAGGAAGTCGCCGTCTTTCTCGACCCCGAGCACGGGCTTGTACTGGTCAATCCGCCTTCCCGTGGTCTTCAAGGGGGAGAGCAACGTGGGGGTTGTCGTGAAGATCCGCCCGTTCAGGGCAACGAGTCGCTCGGTCCGCAAGTCGTAGAAGGCGAGTTCGGCCTCGAAGACGGTCTCGTCCGCCTTGCCGGCCACGTTTCGCTTGTCCTGCCGGATGCGGACATGGCCTTCGAGATAGATCTGGAGCGGCTCCTTGGGGTCGGTCGACACGGGTGCCCCGCCGGCGTCGCCGCCCTGCGCCACTTCCTTGGCCCTGCGGGTGAAAATCACCATGTTGTCGGCGGTCAGGTCCACGCTTGTGTAAGGCAAGCTGGCCACCTGGCCCGGCTTGGGCGGGGCGACTTTTCGAGGGAGATTGGCCACCACGTTCACGCCGCCCTTGACGACGATCGTGATGTCGCCCTCGGGAGATTCGATGATCTTCTGATCCAGATTCGGCCCGCCGGACAAGGAAAACGTGCGCACGGGTATCGGATTGCAAGGGGGACGAGATCGCCGGGTTCGCGCCCTCCCCGACTGCGCACGGCAAGGGCGCGGGCAGGGGATTGAGATCCAAGGCGCCATCGGGATCATCTCCGAGCGGTGGATTGCGGACGGGCCGTTCGTCCTGATTCGGGTCGGGCTCGGGAACTTCGATGTCCTCGATGATCGGGGGTCCGCCCATCCCCGCATCGCCCGGGCCTTGCGCCTCTGAACGTCCGGGTCGAGCTTGGCCAGGCTGGTGGGCCGGGTTGCGGGTCTGGGTCCGGGTGCCGGCGGAGCGGGTTCCTCGATCGGCGCACCGAGGGTCGCGATGGGTTCGGTGTCAGCCGCCGGTTTCCTGGATGGATCGGGCGGGGGCTCGAAAACCGGATTTGGTTTGGCCTGTGGGCTGGACGATTGCGGGGAGGTGGCGGGCGCGGCTCGACGATTCCTGCCGGATTCGTCGCTGGGCCAGTAGCCTGAGATTGGATGGGCGGAGCCGGGGCGGTCGCGGTCTTTTGCGCCGGCGGTTTGGGCGTTTCGGCGGCCGGCTTTGGCTGGGGAAAGCCTCGGGAAAGGATCGGCAGGCCTTTGGGCGGCCCTTCGAGCTTCGTCAACCCGCCCTTGGTGTAGGCGGTCTGCTCTACGTCATTCGTCGTGAGGAGCGAAACTCGCCGATTGGCATTGGGCCGGCTGTCGGGATTCGTGGTGCGGGCTCGCCCCTCTGCATAGATGTCGACGGCGTACGCTTCCAAGCCGTTCAAATGTACGCGACGAATCTTCGCCACCATCGCGTTGGCACGCAATCCGTCGCCATCCTGGATTGCCGCGGCCTGATCCTGGAGGATTACCCAGCGCGTCCCTTCGGCATCATCCCAGTAGCGGACGTGATCGGCCGAGAGCTGGATGGGCGACGACGACGCGGGCGACGGATCGTCCGCGAACGCGCGGGCACCGGCCGCGACGAGCGTTGCGAAGGTCGCAACGACGAGCAGGCGACCGATCCCGCCGCACCGCCTTCGGCGGTCGTCCGTCTGGTCGTGACCGAGCACGGCACTCTCCCCATGGACATCGATCCGCAACCTCAAAGGCCGGCCCTCCTTGGCACTGGTACCCTCAAGGCGCGGACTTCGCCCTGCACTTCAAGCCGCCAGACCGGGCAGGGACGGGGAGATAATCAGGGGGAAAATTCAGCTCGGCCAGGACGTGCGGAAGAAGGGACGATCGGGCGAGAGGGTATCCGCAAAGCACGGACGAGTCAACCCAAAGGCAGTCCTCCTTCGCCCTGGCTGATCGAGATTGCGTCGAACGCAGCGACACCGCTCGCGAAAAGTCCGATTTGCACGGGCGAGGTCGGAACATCCGGGCTGATGGCGACCACCACGCCATCAAGTCGAACGGCCAGAGTTCCCCCTTCGGATCGCACCTCCATTACATGGAATCGCGATGGTTCGAAAGGGTTGTTGCCGAGCGTGGGCAGCGCAAACCGCGTCGAGTTGGCTTCATCCTGCTAAAAACGCCCTCTCCGATTCTCGGCATCAGGCTAATTGTCCAGCTTGACGAGGTTGACTTGATTGCCAGGCCTGCCTCGCCATCGTTGGTTTCCGGAAATCGCACGTACGCTTCAATCACCCAGGATCCGTTCAGAGTCAGAGTCCTGTCGAGCCAGACCCGTCCGCCAGTTCCCGACCTTTCCTCGGTCTGCAACTGGCCATCTCGCTGAGTCCAGCTTCCGGACTCAACTCGCCAACCCGAGAGAACCCCTCCCGAGCTTCCGAAACGCGCGAGGAATGCCGGCAACGATGGTGAGGGTTGCGGTTGATCGGTCAGGGGACCGATCTCGACGCCGTCTTGACCCCATCTCGCCGGGCAAAGCCAGACGCGACGCCCGGTTTCGCCCGGCACTCGACCGTGGAGGACAATCCAATCGGACAGGAGGTCGGGCCGGATCACCGAGAAATGGCCAGGACCCTCGACGAGCCCCGGGGTCGTCCCGAACAGCGGGCCTTCTCGCCCCCGGAGGTCCTCATAAGGGCCGAGTGGGTTGTCTGCCACCGCCTCGCCCGTCCCGTACGCTTTCAGGAAATTGCCGCCGCTGTAGCCGCAAAACACCCGACCCGCCCGCCTTACGGGCGCCGGGCCTTCGATGGTCGTCCACGCCGGGAATGTGCGGCCGCCGTACAGCGGCATGGGGCGATTGGGCTCGAAAAGATGCCAGTCGGAATGGGCTCGCAGCACGGTCGACGGGGGGCCGGCCGGCGTGGTCGGGTCGAGCATTTTTTGCACGACGATGCCCGTCCCGTGCGGGGGCTTGGACTCCTCGACGAAATCGAGGCAGCGAAACAGGTAGAGCTGGCCATCGTCGTCGAGCAACCAGGAGCCGTCGATCGAGAACGCTTCGGACGGGTCGCTGACCGGCTTCATCAGGCGGAACGGCCCTTCGGGCTGGTCGGCCACCGCGACCCACAAGGCGTGGCCACGATGATCGACGTCGCCGAAGCTCACGACCATGAAGAACTGCCCGTTCCAGGCCAGGACCTCCGGTGCCCAGTGGTCCAGGTTCGGCTCGATTGGCTCCAGGGCGCCGCCCAGCAATTCCCAGTGGATGAGGTCGTCCGAGCGGAACACGGGGATCTGCCGGCCGTCGGCCAGGGGCGGGCCGTCGTTGGTCCCATAAAGGTAGAAGCGGCCCCGCCAGCGAAGGGCGAACGGGTCGCCGAGGACCACGCCGGGCAAGGGGTTCGAGAACGCTGGGCGGCTCGGATCGGGGCTGGACATCGCGGCGATGCTCGTTTGATGGACTTCCTGGGTGGCGAGGCCCAGATCCACCATGCAAATCAAACGCCGGTCGGCCATTCCCTACCTATGCGGCTCTCGCCGACCTGGCGAGCTCGCGAACGGTGGCAACGGGTAGCGTCGCCAGCCGACGCTACCCGTTCGTTTGCCCGCGATTACTTCGAGGAGGAGCTGCCGCCCGAACCCGAGGAGCCTCCGGCAGTCCCGCCACCCGTGGCCCCGCCGGACGTCCCGCCGCCGGTCCCCGTGCCGGTGGTCCCGCCCGTCGCGCCGCCCCCTGCCCCCGCACCGCCCGCCCCGTTGTTCGCGTTGTCGCCGCATCCGGAGAGGAGCGGCAGCGCCAGGAGAGAGCTTACGATCGCGACCCGCAGCCGGTTGTTGATGCTCATCGATGAACCTCGCGTCAAAAAGGGATTCCCGCCCGGTGGCGCCGAGACTTTCCCGGGCCGGCGGGACCAACCCGATGCTCGCAAAATCGGAACCGACGACGGAGAATCTTCGCAAAATATCCGTCGATTTGGATGTTTCATCGGGGTGCATCTTTCGTGTCGATTCCTCGCGGCTCATGATCGCAGCTCCGGGAGCACCCGCCACGCGAACGCGTCGAGGAACGCCCCCTGGTCGGGCCCGACGTGATGCAGGTAGGCCTCGTCGAACCCAAGTTCGGCGTCGGCTCGGAGCCAGTCGAGATGCCGCGACGGGTCCGACGAGATCCGGAGCTTGTCCTTGAGTTCCTCGGGTCGGTTTCCCGCGACCTCGCGATCGAAATCGGCGGGGGTCTCCAGGTCCTGGTTCTTGGTTAGGTCGACCGTCGCGATCGGCCAGCGGCGATGCGCCCCGGCGAGGGCCTCGCCGTCGTGTGCGGCGAAACTCAGCGCCGCCTGGATCGCCATCGGCTTCCCGTCGCCCCCGTTGGAGCGGAAGGCGTCGACCACCTCGCGAAGTTCGTCGGGATTCTTGCCCACGGTCAGGAGGCCATCGGCCCAGGAGCCGACCCACCGGGCCGTCTCCGCGGTGATCGCCGCGCCGTAGATCCGGGGAGGGCTGCCGGGCCGGGTGTAGAGCCTCGCCCCCTTCACGCGGAACCATCGGGTTTCGTGGTCGACCGTCTCGCCCGCCCAGAGGGCGCGGATCACGTCTACGGCCTCGCGGAGCCGGGCCTGGCGGTCGGGCTTGCTCGGCCAGGCGTCCCCGGTGATATGCTCGTTCAAGTTCTGGCCGGTCCCGAACGCCACCCACAATCGCCCGGGGAACATGGACGCTAGCGTGGCCGATGCCTGCGCGATGATCGCCGGGTGATAGCGCTGGCCGGGGGCGTTCACCACGCCGAACGGCAAGCGGGTGGCCTGCATGGCCGCGCCGAGCCAGGCCCAGGCGAAGCCGCTCTCGCCCTGATCCTCGGTCCAGGGGTGGAAATGATCCGAGCAGGAGACCGCGTCGAACCCGGCCTGCTCCGCAAGCCTCGCATATTTGAGCAATTCTGCGGGAGAGTACAGCTCGTGCGACGCGTGGAATCCGATCTTCATGGCGCGACTCCGACCAGAGGCCGATGGGTTGCCCCGGGGCGCAGACTCGATCCTGGCCATGACATGCGCGAGGCGATGCCCCGGTTTCGCGAACGGATAGAAAAACGCCGATGCTTGCAAATCGGGGCCCGGTGACGGGGCATGTTATGTGATGTCTCTTGCGCAAGCGGGATCCTCGACGGCCGCGCCGGCGGCGTTATTCGTACAACCACGGCTTGCAACTCGCTTTTACGTCCGGGTTTCTTGCGACATTCTCGTGGTGGGAACTTTCGAAGCGTTAAGGGTTTAAGGAATTTCGAGTCGAATCAAATTTTACTATTACGGTACAGATCGCCATGCTCACATTCGGCCTGAAATCTGCCTGGTCAGGGTGTCTGGCGGGGGGTTGTATGGAAGCTCAAACAAAGCGAGCGCTTTTTCGGGGCTATTTTGGAAGTTGCTTGTTCTTGGCTTATAAAAATATGAGATAGCATGAGTCGCGACCCGGCTTACAGGTTTGACGACGTCGCTTGCCCTTGCGAATCGGCGGTCCCGATTCGGCGCGGGCATGCGTGCGGTGTCTTGGTACGATGGACGTGGCCGAGGTTGTTCCTGGCGGATTTTCCTACGGTGATGCATCCATGCCCCCGTTGATCCTTCTAGGGCTTATTCTGACTCTGGGCCCGCCCGATCTTGCCTGGGTGGATTCGGGGGCCATGCCCGGCACGCTGTCCGCTTGCGGCGTCCTTGATGGTTTGAAGGCGCTTTCGCCCGCGAAGGTGCTGATTCCGTACGAGCTGAACGTCCCGTTCTGGTCCGACGGCGCCGCGAAGTTGCGATGGATGATCTTGCCGAGGCGGCCGGATGGCTCGCTGGCCAGGATCGGGTTTGCTCGCGAGGGGGAATGGACGTTCCCCGCCGGGACCGTGTTCGTGAAGCATTTTGCGCTCGGCGAGCGGCGACTGGAGACGCGATTGCTGGTGGTCGAGGCCTCGGGCGAAGTTCATGGCGGCAGCTATCGCTGGCGAGGCGACCATTCGGATGCGGACCTTGTTCGCGAGGCCGCTTCCGAAGTTCTTGTGACCTCGGAAAATCGGAAACAAACCTGGTTTTTCCCCGGCTTGGACGATTGCCGCAAATGCCATTCGAAGTCGGCCGGCGGCGTGCTGGGAGTGAAGACTCGCCAGTTGAACCGGGAGGATCCCGGACATGGAAATCTTCTGAGAGACTGGGGCGATCTCGGCCTGTTCGAGCCCCGGATTGATGTGGCGGAGCTTTCCCGGATGAGCCGCCTGGCCCGCGGCGATGAGGAGGGGCGGAGCCTGGAGGATCGGGCGAGGTCGTACCTGGATGCGAATTGCTCGCACTGTCACCGGCCGGGCGGCGTGGTGGCCGATTTTGATGGTCGGTTCGACACGAAGTTGTCGGCGCAGGGCCTGATCGGGGAGCCGGCGCGGATCAATCTGGGGATAGATAACGCGCGGCTCGTCGGCGCCGAATGATCCGTGGCGATCGGTACTCGTGACTCGATTGGAGACGCTGGACCCGACCAGGATGCCGCCACTTTCGCACGAAGTGGTCGATTGCGACGGCGCCGCGCTGCTGAGGGCGTGGATCGAGAGCCTGCCGGGTCCTTCCGTGCTGGCGCCGCCCAGGATTCGGCCCGGTTCGGGGGATTATCGCGGCTCAGTCCGCGTGAGCCTGGACCATCCGGACCGGGAGGCGGTGTTGCGCTATACGCTGGATGGATCGGCGCCCGGGAAGACCTCGCCGCTATATGCGGGGCCGATTGAGGTACGCGAGTCGACGACCGTTCGGGCTCGGGCTTACCGGGAGGGATTTACTCGGAGCATTGTTTCTCAGGAGACGTTGATTTTCGAGGATTGAAGAGGTGCTCACAGAGCACCCTACGAAGGCGTACTACTTGCTCCCCGTCGGCACCACCACGACTCCCCAGGGCCCTTCTCCAGCGGGGATTCGGGCGACTTCCTTGCCTGCTTCGAGGTCGATAACCGACACGTCGTTGGACGGGCCGTTGGCGACGAATAACGTGTTGCCGTCGGGCGACATGGCCATTCCCCAGGGGCGTTTTCCGGCGGCGATGGTCTTGAGGACCTCGCCTCTTTCCGGGTCGATCAGGCAGACCGTACCGCCCCTGCCGGTGCTTGCGTACAGGCGATTTCGGCGGGCGTCGAAGACCGTGCCCATCGGGCGGGCGCCTTCCGGCAGCTTGATGGTCTTCAATTTCTTGCGGTCGGACGTGTCGAAAATGGTGATGGTCCCCTCGGTCTCGGAGGGGATCATCGCCTTCGCCCCGTCCGCGGAAAACGCCACCGTGCGGGGTCGGCCGCCCACGGCGATCTCTCCCACTGCTTTCCGGGTCTTCACGTCGACCACGACCACTTCGCCGCCAGTCTCGCAGGTCACGTAAACGAACCGGCCGTCGGGCGAGATGGCGACGCCTTCGGGCTCTTTTCGCACGCGGACGATGGCCTCGATCTTGCCGCTGCCCACGTCCAGGATGCTTGCGGTCCCTACGTCTTCGTTGGAGATATAAAGCTTCCTGCCGTCCTTGCCTACGGCAAATTCCTCGGGGTCCGACCCGGCGGGGAGCTTGCGGAGGAATTTGCGGGAGGCGACGTCGATCAGGCCGATGCCGTCGGCCGAGTGGTCGGCGTTCTCGTCATCGTCGTCAGGCTTGAGGATTGGCCGGCCTTTGGCGTCGAGCGCGGGCGGGCCGGTGATCGGGCTTCCGCTCAGGGCCACGTAAAGCGTGAGGCCGTCCGGGCTGGCGTGAATGCCCCTCGGGCGCTTCCCGGCGGAGATGGTGGCGACGGGCTTTCGAGACGCTCCGTCGATGAGCGTGACGTCGCCCGATCGCTCGTTGCTCACCGCAATCACGTAGGGGTTCGTGTCGTCGGCCCTCCCGGCGAGCGGCCCTGAAAGCGGGACGAGCGAGAAAAGAATCGCGAGGCGTCGGCCTGTCGTTCGCTTCATGAAAATCCCCGGGAATGGGCCTGGATCACGGGCGATCGCCCGATCTTACCGGAATGCGACCTCCCTCCGACAGATTGATCTGCCCGGACGTCGGCGATCTAGAAGGGAATGAATTTGTTGATTGCCGGGCTCGCCGTTTGCATGCACCTTCGCTTTGCCCTGGATGGATGAGCGATCAGGAAAGCGCGGCGGGTTCTGCAACATGGGAGGAGACACCCAAATGAGGATGCTTGCGCTGGCCCAGCTTGCAGGCGGCCTTGGCCTGCTCGCGGGGCTTGTCGTCCCGCGCGAGGCCGCGGCCGACGACCTGGCGAAAGATCGTCCCGCGGGCCAGATCGAGGCCGTCGTCACGTTCGAGGGCGCCATGCCGACCGGCGTGACGGTCTCGCGGGCGGGGCGGATCTTCGTCTGCTACCCGAAATGGGGCGACAAGGTTGATTTCACGGTCGGCGAGGTCAAGCAGGGGCATGCCGTCGCTTATCCCGATGAGTCGATCAATCGGGCCGAGCGGGGACAGGCCGCGGACCGCCTGATCTCGGTGCAAAGCGTGGTGGTCGACCCGATCGACCGCCTCTGGATCGTGGACACCGGGAGCATCGAATTCGGACCCGACGTCGCTCGGCGGGCCGAAGCTCGTGGCGATCGACCTGGCGACCAATCGGGTGGTCAAGACGATCGTTTTCCCGCAGAACGTGGCCTTCTCCACGAGTTATTTGAATGACGTGAGGTTCGACCTTCGCCGAGGCGAGGCGGGATATGCGTTCCTGACCGATTCGGCGAGCAAAGGGCCGAACGGGTTAATCGTGGTGGACCTGGCCACCGGCAATAGCTGGCGGCGTCTGAACAATCACCCCACGACCAAGGCCAACCCGGCCATGCTGGCGCTGGTCGAGGGGCGTCAGCTCATGGAACGGATGCCGGGCAAGCCCGCCAAACCCCTGATGATGGGCTCGGACGGGATCGCGATCTCCCACGACGGCTCCCGCCTGTATTACTGCCCGCTTGCCAGTCGGAAGCTTTATAGCGTGAGCGTCGATGCCCTCATTGACGCGAACAGGACCGACCCCGAGGTGGCAACGACCATCCTGGAAGTTGGCGAGAAGGGGCCATCGGACGGGCTGGAGTCGGACGACAAGGGCCGAATTTACGCGACCAACTACGAGCAGAACGCGGTGCTTCGGCTCATGCCCGACGGCTCGTTCGAGACGATCGTCCACGACCCGAGGGCCTTGTGGCCCGACACGCTCTCGGTCGCGAGTGACGGTTACCTTTATTTCACCGCCAACCAGTTGCATCGGCAGGCGCGATACAACGACGGGAAGGACCTGAGGCAGAAGCCTTACGTCCTGTTCCGCGTGCCGATCGACGCCGGCCCCGTGCGTTTGACGCGTTAGCATTCTCAACCGGAGGAGCGAGACGATTATGAACGAGATGAAAGTGGCGAGAGGGTTGGGCTGGTTCAGCATCGGGTTGGGCCTGACCGAGATCGTCGCGGGCCGTCAGCTTTGCCGCACCCTCGGGATGCCCGAGGATCGCGACTGGGTGTTCCGGGCCTATGGCGTTCGCGAGATCGCCGCCGGCGTGCGGAATCCTGTCGACGACCAACCCCAAGCCTTGGGTCTGGGCCCGCGTGGCGGGGGACGTCCTGGACGTCGCCACCGTCGGCTCCGCCTATTCGGATGACAATCCCAAGAAGGAGACCGTGGCCGCGTCGGTGGTCATGCTCCTCGGAATCACGGCGCTGGATTACTGGTGCGCGAAGCGGCTGGGCAGCGGGCGGCCCCATGGGTCGATCAGCCGGCATCGGGCGCTCGTGGCGGACGGGTCGGCGCCGCACTACCGGTCGAGCGAATCGGCCGCTTCCCAGTCGTAAGACTTCCCACCGACATCGCGAGGAGGATTCATGCGAGCGATCTGTTGGCACGGAAAGAGTGACATGAGGGTGGACACGGTCCCCGACCCGACCATCGAGGATGCGCGCGACGCGATCGTCAAGATCACGACCACGTGCATTTGCGGGTCGGACCTGCACCTCTACGACGACTTCATGCCGACGATGGAGCCGGGCGACATCGTGGGCCACGAGCCGATGGGCGAGGTTGTCGAGGTTGGCAAGGACGTCAAGAACCTGAAGAAGGGCGACCGCGTGGTCGTCCCGTTCACAATCTCGTGCGGCGAGTGCTGGTTCTGCCAGAAGCAGATGTTCTCGCTGTGCGACAAGTCCAACCGCAACGCCGAGATCGCCCGCAAGGTGATGGGGGAATCGCCCGCCGGCCTGTTCGGATACTCGCACATGCTGGGGGCCTACCCCGGCGGCCAGGCCGAGTATCTGCGCGTGCCCGTACGCCGACGTGGGCCCGATCAAGATCCCCGACGGCCTGCCCGACGAGAAGGTGGTCTTCCTCTCGGACATCTTCCCTACCGGCTACATGGGGGCGGAGAACGCCAACATCCAGCCGGGCGACACCGTGGCGATCTGGGGCTGCGGGCCGGTCGGCCAGTTCGCGATCCGCAGCGCTTGGATGCTGGGTGCCGGTCGCGTGGTGGCCATCGATTGCGTGCCCGAACGCCTGGAGATGGCCGAGAAGGGGAAGGCCGAGACGATCAACTTCGAAAAGAAGGACGTGTACGAGACGCTCTCAGGAGATGACCAAGGGCGCGGCCCCGATAGCTGCATCGATTGCGTGGGCGCCGAGGCGCACGGCAGCGGGAGCATCGACGCGATCATGGACAAGGCCAAGGCCGCGGTGGGACTGGCCACCGACCGCGCCCACGCCCTGCGGGACGCGATCATGTGCTGCCGGAAGGGCGGGACGGTCTCCATCCCGGGCGTGTACATCGGGTTCCCCGACAAGCTGCCCATGGGCGCCGCCATGAACAAGGGGCTGACCTTCAAGATGGGCCAGACCCACGTGCAGAAGTACCTGAAGCCGCTGCTGGAGAAGATTCAGACCGGCAAGATCGACCCCTCGTTCGTGATCACGCACAAGGTTCCCCTGGAAAAGGGGCCCGAGATGTACAAGACGTTCCGCGACAAGAAGGACAAGTGCGTCAAGGTGGTGCTGAAGCCTTGATTGCCCTGGGTTCGTAGGGCGTGTGGAACACGCCATTTCCTTTCCTCAAGAGAAAGGGGATGGCGTGTTCCACACGCCCTACGGAAGCTTCTCTAAATCCAGCTCGGTCGAAGGTCGCGTGTCGGCCTTCAAAATTTTCCTCATCTGATCCAGGGCGTTGCGATTCTCTTCCTCGGAATTCGAGGCCACGCAGTCGCTCGGGACGATGAGGGCGAAGTCGCGCATGTAGGCATCGTTGGCGGTGAACAGGACGCAGATGTTGCGCGGCGATCCCCGTCAGGATCACCGTCTTGACCTGGAGATATTCGAGCAGGATGTCGAGGGTCGTCGAGTAGAACCCCGAGTGCTTGGGCTTCAGGACGAAATAATCGTCCTCGTCGGGGACCAGGAGCTTCGACGACCGGCTCGCCGCGGACGCCGTCGTGCAGGCAATGCTCGATCTGCGTGTGGAAGTTCGACTGCCAGCGGCCGAAATTGTCGTTCACGTAAACGACGGGGATTCTCGCCGCCTTGGCCCGCTTCTTCAGCGCCACGAGCCGTCTGGCCATGGGCAGGGCGTGCTCGAGGAGCTGATCCCCCTCGGGAAATTCCAGGTCGTTGATCACGTCGATCAGCAGCAAGCGCGGTGTCGGCCTTATCGGGTGCGTTGCCGTGAAGGTCTTCATTTCGCCGGGCCACCGGGCTGCCCTCCCTGCTCTTCATGATGGAATTTCTTCTCGATCTCGCCCCACTCGGGCAGGCCGACGATCTCTTCATAATGCTTCATGTCCACGCCCCACTCGGGCGGCATGGGATTGCCGCTCGACGAGGTTCGCGACTGCCCTCTCGATGGCGAGGGTGACTTGAAAGAGGATCGTGGTCGGGAACAGGATCATCGAAAATCCGAGCTTACCCAGCTCCTTCGGCGAAACCCACGGCGTGCGTCCCCCCCCCTCGAACATGTTGACGGCCAGGGGGATGCCCTTGAGCGTCTTGCCGATGCGTTCGATCTCCTCGACGGTGTGCGGGCCTTCCAGGAACAGCCCATCGGCGCCGGCCTTGGCGTAAAGCTCGCCACGGCGGAGGGCTTCGTCCAGGCCCAGCGGGCTCGATGGCGTCGGTGCGGGCGAGGAAGAAGAAGTCGGGCGAGCGTCGGCACGCCGACGGCGGTGCGGATCTTGCCCACCATGACCTCGGTCGGCACCACGCTCTTGCCCGCGATGTGGCCGCATCTCTTCGGGGCGACCTGGTCCTCGATGAAGATGGCCGAAGCGCCCATCGCCTCGTACCCGCGGACGGTACGGAACACGTTCTTCACGTCGCCGTATCCGTCGTCGGCGTCGATCATCACCGGCAGGGTCGAGGCCTCCATGATGTCGCGCACGCCCGGCCGCTCCTCGCCGAAATGCGTTAGGTCGAGGTCGGGAATCCCATGGCGCGACCCGTTGAGGGCGAATCCGCCGACCTGATACGCCACGAAGCCGGCCTGGGCGATGAGCTTGGCCGTGAGGGCATCGTGCGCCGTGGGCAAGAGCAACGGGTTCTTGGTGGAGAGGAGCGATTTCCACGACGGGCGCGGGGCGGGTTGCTTTGCCATGTTCGACCTGTTTCGGCGGCCTGGACCGGGGCGGAGGAGGTGCGATCTTGCGTGTGAGCAAATCGCATACCCGGCCGTCGCGCCCGAATGGTGTAAGACACGCACCGATCCGCCGAACTCTACGTCACGCGGAAAGTGACCTCCTCGATCACGTTTCGCATGAATCCATTCCGGTTCCAACCGGGCTGGCTCGATTGCGTCTGCCCGTCGCGGCTCGTGGCCCTCACGCGGACCTGGTATTCGCCCCGGGTTGGCGGGGTCCAACGGTGTCGCCAGCGACGGAACGAGAACCGGCCGAGGTCTTCGCCGAGCGTGGCGTCTTCCCAGGACTTCCCGCCGTCGGTGGAGACCTCGACGCGGCGGACGCCACTCCCGCCGTCGAATGCGATCCCTTGGAGCTCGGCGGCCTTGCCCGCGTCCAGTGTTGAACCCGGCTCGGGTCCGATCAAGAACGATCGTATGTTCATTCGATTGATCGGGACCTGATTCCTCGCGGGATTCTTCGCGTCTTCCTTGCCGTCGGGCGTGTCGGGAATCCGGTACGCCTGCGTCATCCAGTGGCCTTCGAACTTGTTGGTCAGGACGGTGATCCTGTGCAGGGCCTTGACCCAGTAAGTGGCGTACCAGCCCGGCACGACCAGGCGGGCGGGGAAGCCGTTTTGCAGGGGCAGGGGCTGGTTGTTCATCGAGAACGCGAGCAGCGGCTCCGGCTGGAGCGCGTGGTCGATGTCCAGGGCCTTGACGAAGTCTGGGACGGAGGGTTGCGTGCTTTCGTCCAGGCCGTCGAAGGTAACTTGCACGGCCTCTCGCTTCACGCCGGCCGCTCGCAATACCCTGGCCAGCCCCACGCCCGCCCATCGAGCGTTGCCCATAGCCCCATTCTGCCACTGGGCGCCGGGCGTCCTGGGGCTCACGAAAATCCGCGAATTGCCCGAGCATTGGTTGACGGCCGCGACCTCGTCGCTCCCGAGCCGCAGGAGGTCGTCCATCGACAATTCCAACGGCCGTTCCACGGCGCCGTCGATGCGCAGCCGCCACGTCTTCAGGTTTGCCGGCGCGGGCACGTTGGCGTGCCATCGGATGAAGAAAGCGTCGTTGGGGGTGAAATCGTGCTCGAAATGCCGCCACGGCGTTTCCAGGCAGAGCGGCTTGTCGATGACCACCTTCAGCGGGACCTTGTCGGCGACCTGGAGGAGCGTCTCGCCCCTTGGGTCGTCCGTCGCCGCGAGCGATAGGCTTGCCGCACCCAAAGGCAAACCGGCCAGCCCCGCCGCCGTGCCCTGCAACCATTGCCGACGTGTCAGTTCCATGCCGTTCTCGCCCTCCAAGATTCGGATTTACCGCCAGTCTAACGAGGATTGGCGGACCCGTCCAATTCGCGAGGAATATACGCGACGAGCCGCCCCTCGGCGCCGAGACTCAAGGCTTCGAGCGGAGTCTTTCGAGGTATTCCCAGGAGCGCTCTCGGGTGAGGCCCCTGTCGTGGATGGACTGGATGGCCTTGATCGCCTCGGGCCATGTCAACGCAACCTGCGAGACGCATTGCTGCCCATCTCGCGGGTCGACGAGGACGAGGAAATATTCATTGTCATGGCCGACCTGTCCCTTCACCGGGTCGACGATCCGGGCGGCCGGTCGGATGGTGATCTCGACGCGATCGACGACCGGTTGCCGGGACAGGGTGACGGCTTCGTGGCCGGCCGGGCAGATGGGATCGCCGGGAAGCTCGGCGGCGTCGAATTCGCGGTAGATCGCCCACGAATGGCCGTGGTCGCATGCGTAGACCCAATAGGATTTCATAGGATCATCCCTGGCTAGAGGACGACGGTATCGGTCAGGACGAGCGTCGCCCCACGCTCCACGAATTCGCGGAACTGATCGGGCTCGCCCGCCAGGTCGATCGCCCTCACGGCGTCGACGACCACGGCCACCCGTTGCCCGCGCCGGCCAGTCCCAGCACGGCCGCCCGCACGCAATAATCGGTCGCCACTCCGTACACGACGAACGTCGGGCGATTGCGTCCGTAGGCGGCGACCACGGCGTCGGCGTCGCTCCGGGAAAACACGTCGTATCGCGTCTTTTCGAGCGTGAGATGGAGCGGCAGGTCTTGCAACGAAAACGCCTCGGTGGGCGCGAGCTTGATGCCGTCGGATCGATGGGTCTGCTCGATCCGGTGTTGGCCCGGCGTGCCCACCAGGCAATGCGGCGGGAATGGCTCGGGATCTTCCTCGTCGAGCGTGTGGGAGCATGCGGTGGCCAGGACCGGGATGTTCTGCTCGCGGGCGAACCGGCTGAGCTTCGCGAGGTTTTCCAGGATCGCGCCGGAGCCGGGCACGAACAGCGCGCCCTCGGGGTCGAGGAAATCGCGCTGGGTATCGACGTCCACGAACACGAGCGGGCCCTGGAGCATGGCAGTTCCTTCCTTGAGGGAGGCTCAACGCAATCGCAACTGTCCTCGCTGGTTCGCCTGCCAGGTTTCTCCGGTGAAGACTTCCAGCGCCGTGAGCCAGCCGCCTCCATAGCAGAACGTGTCGATACACTTCAAGTAATCCAGGTCGAGGATCTCGCCATGCTTCTGCGCGGTATGGCCGACGATGACGGTCTTGCCCGAATGGTGCGGGCCGGGGATCCCATCTCGCAACGATTCCCATCGCATCGTCCCGACGGGCTGCTCTTCCATCGGCAGGTCGGCGTAATAATTCGCATGCACGAAGATGTGCGTTTCGGTCTCGTGAAATTCTCGGCAGCTTTCCAGGAATTCAACATGCTCGATCGGGATCAGGCCGAGATCGCGGCCTTTTCCGTACGAGTCGATGGTTGCGATCCCTCCAATGTCGAAGAACCAGGCGATCGGCTGGGAGCCGGCAAGGACGTCCAGGAGGGTCTGGTCATGATTGCCCAGGACGGGCACCAGATGGCACCGTTCGCCCAGGCGGATGAGGCGGTCGATCACGCCGCGGCTATCGGGGCCGCGGTCGAGGTAGTCGCCCAGGGTGACCACGGTATCGTCGGGCCGGATTTTCAGGGCATCAAGCAGGACGTCGAGGGCCACGGAGCAGCCGTGAATGTCTCCTATGGCGATGGTACGAGGCCGCATGAGGGGGAATCTCTGCCCGATTTTCGATCCACGATCCTGACCCAACACATTGTAACGAATTGGTTTCCAAACGCACGATCCTGGTCGGCCCGGCCGTGATCTGCGTTGACCTTCAACAGCCTACTGGTTAATGAATGACTTGCCTGTCTGAAGCGGCCTTCGCCATCTCAAATCTCGCGTGGTTGCGATGGACGGTCCGCGAGCCGTTCCGGAAGGCTTCACGAAGGAACGAGAGTTGCGTCGGCGCAGCCCCTCCGGAAAAAATCGACATCGTCCGGCAGGAGGTCGGAAGTCTTGCTAACGCCGAATTCTCGCGACACCCTTTGCCTGGCCGTGATCACCTTGATCGTTTTCTCGCTCCTCTGGTGGCGATTCCAGAGGAGGCGGCGACGCGAGCGCGACTCGAAGCGTTGATCGGCGCCGTTCAGCCGCCGAACAGGAATGATGATGCGGCCCAGATCGCCGCGCCGGCCAGGAGCGCCGTCGCCCCGCAGATCCAGGTCATCCTCTTCTGGCGGAGGAGCCGTTCGCTCAGTGTTCGGCAGTCGTGCTTCAGCGCGACCATGGACTGCTCGAGCTTCGCGAGCCGTTCGTCCACGAGTTCGACGGGGATCACGGGGCCGAGGATGGGAGAGGTCCTCACGGCGCTCCCCCACTTATTCTGATCGTCGTTGAGATCGAATTGCTCGATTCGCTCCACGACGTCGATCTCTTCGGGCCGAGCCATGCCATTTGTCTCGCGGGGTGGCGCCGTGCTCTTATCCAAAGCAACAATGAAGCATAGATCACGGCCCGCGATCCGCACCGCAAATGCATGAATTCCTCAACGGACGAGGAGGTGATGCATTTTATGCACCCTACGGGAGGAACGGCCGTTCCTCCCGCGGCTGGCGCCTCGCCCAAATTCCCGTCCCGATCAGGCCGATCAGGCCGAGCGCCGAAACGATCAAGCCGAGCATGATCGTGCGAGACCGGTAGCGGAAAATAAGCGTGTGTTTCCCCGAGGGGACGGCAACGCCCCTCATGAGGCGATTGGTGCGATACATGACCGCCGGCCCGCCGTCGAGCGTGACCTCCCAGCCGGGGTAGAAGACGTCGGATAGGACGATGAGGCCGGGGCTGGCCAACTCGGCGTCGATATGCACCTCCTCGTCGCCGATCAGGCGGACGTCGGCCTTCTCGGAGGCGTCGGGGCCACGGTGCGACATCGACGCGGCGAGCCTCACCCCGGCCTCCACGTCCACTTCCACGAACGCCACGCGGCGCAGGTCGTAGACCGTGCGGTTGCTCATGGTCCAGTATTGGTCGGCCTGATAGAGGATCTTGTACGTCAGCTCAACGCGATCCTCGCTGGTCCTCATGTCGGCGATCGGGGTGTGGATCTCGACGTCGTGGACGATCCAGGCGCGGGGGTAGGCGTTGCGGTTGCGGACGATCCGCCAGTCTTCGTCCTTCATCCAGCGGTCTTGATGGTCCTTATTCTCCGGGCCGTCCACCTGGTCGGGCCGGGGATAGATGGCGACGATGTTGTCCAGGAGCGAGAACGTGGCGTGAGTGGGCTCGTTGCGGCTCACCGAGGGGAGGATGAAGTAGCGGCTGTTCCACAAATCGAACCCACGCCTGGGGTAGTAGATGAACTTGTTCGCCTCGGTGCGAGGCCCCTTGGGGTCGATCAATTTCCAGTGGAATGGGTTGAAGAACCAGTCGTAGTCGTAAAGCTCGCCCACGCCCATGGCCAGCGTGTACGAGACGCCCAGCGGCAGGCCGTACTTGGGCTGGAGGGTCTTGCGCTCCCAGCGTACGAGGTCTCGCACGCGATCGGGCGAGGCGTTCATGCCCCATCCGGGCGGTTCCCAGGCAGGAAGGCGATGGATCCGGTAAGGGCCGGGCGACGGGTCGCGTGCCTCGGCCTCCTCGATGCGCTTGAGGGCTTCGGGCTTGATCTCGAAGAAGTCTTGCGGGACCGTGTAGACGAGGCCGGCGTTGGCAAGGATCAAGTCGGCGGTGAGGAGCGGGAGGGCCAGGGCCGCCGAGAATTTCCCGAGCAGTCCGGGGCGACAAACACCCGCCAGCACGAAAAAGGAGCCGCCGAACACGAACGATCCGAGCAAGAACGCATCGCGGATTTCCTTCCAGGCGCCCTCGGGGTCGAACGGCCCGAACGAGCCCGTGCCGGCGCCACCCGCGTGCGCGTTAAATGCCTTCAGGATCTCCGGTCGGGCCGTGTAGGCGAGCGCGAGGCCGATCAAGCTGAAGACGAGCAAGGCGCCCGCGAATGATCCCGCCCGACGCGCTCTCCGGGCCAGCGCATCTTCCCAACCCATCCCCGCCAGGCCGCTGAGGGCGACGACGGTGAACGTCAAGAGCTTGCTGGGATAGCGGAAAGACGCGAATCCGGGGAGCGTGGTGGCCAGGAGCCAGTAGATCCCGCCTTCGCCGTCGCGGAGCAGGAAATCGCGGCGGATTGGCCCGGTATCCATCGGGTCGAAAGGGCCGATCCATCGGGCGACGGCCGGGATGTTGCGCGCGACCCATAGCGGGCTGGCGAACCTGCCGAAACTGGCGAACAGGCTGATGAGGAGGATGGCCGTGAGCCATGCCCGCCGGGAGTCGCGGAACCCGACCGCCGCGAGGGCCAGCACGAGGCTAAGCCCGCCGATATACAGCGACGGGACCCAGAATTCAATGCGGTGGCGGGGGGGGATGAGCGAATGCCACGAGCGATTTCCCAGCGTATTCTGGCCGAAAACCCCGGGCCAGGCGAATTCGGCGACGCGGTGGAATTCCAGGCTGAAAGGGAAGATGTCGTGCGTCCCATCCTCGCTGGCTCGCTCCGTTTTCTGGGTGAATTCCATCACAGGGAGGAGCTGCGCGGCGGAGAACATCCCGGCCAAAACCGCGGTCCCCAGGAGCCCCGCAATCATGCGAGGAAATACGCGATTTCGCGGGCGCGATCGCCACGTCCACACCATCACGGTGCCGATCAGGCACCAAATTCCCAATACGACAAGCGAAACCCACCGCGACCAGAAGAAAGGCGGCGGCGGCATTTTTTTGGGGAGCCGGTATCTCGGCAAGTACCACGCGGCGCATAGGCTCAGGGCGACCCAAAGGAGGATAACTGCGAGCGACCCCGCCCATGCCGTGCGTCGGGAAATCCTCCAGCTTCGTTCTTGAGACGTCCGAGCAGTCGCCAACCCCACGGCATAACCCACGGCGCAAAGGCCGACGATATACGCTTCCTGAGGATCTCCGCCGAGGACTTGCATCGAAAGGATCAACGCAAGCTCGACGATCGCCCATCGCCGGCCGAGCCGCACCCACCGATCGGCCGCAGCAATCCCCAGGGGACCCATGCGGCGCCCACAAGATAGATCACGTTGCAGTACTGGAACAGGATCGGCGCCCCGAATCCGAACGAGAGGCCGGAGATCGCCGCGCCAGTCCGCCCCACGCCCCAGCTTCGCATGAGCGCGAACATGCCGGCCACCGCCAACATCGCATGCAGGACGATGTAAATCCGCGCCGCCCAGGGGTAAGGCATCACGGCGAAAACGAGCTTAGCCGGATAGAGGACGGCCGCGGTGGGGTTGCCCAGGAGCGGCATCCCGGCGTTCTCGCGGGAGTCCCAAACGGGCAATTTGCCCTGCTCCCAGACCTGCTGGACCCGCTGATAGAGCGGGTAATAGAAGTGGGCGGCGTCGCGATAGCCGAACTGCTGGTTGCGGAACAGGGCGTTGCCGAAGCAGGCGATCGTCAGGGCGACTAAACAAAGAAGCAGGGGCGACCAACCGAGTAGGCGTCGCATGGAGCGGATCTCCGCGAGGAGGATGAGGATGATCCGTCCATTTTACCCTCAATCCTGTAGGGTGCATGCGATGCGCCATCTTCCTTACCGGGAAAGGAAGACGGTGCATTGCATGCACCCTACGAAATCATCGCACCAGCACGCGATGCATGTCGCGCAGGTCGGCCTTTTTCGGGCTGGGCGGCGCCAGCGCCGCCTTGGGGTCCGGGGTCTTGCCATCGGGGCCAGTCGGCAGGGTAGGCAGGGCGACGGCGGGCGTGTCGCTGGTCAGAGCCTTCAGGAAGGCGACCACGTCGGCCTTCTCGGACGCGGTCAAATTCAGCGGTTTCATCGAGGCGTCGAGCGTGGGGTTCGGATTCCCGCCCTTATTGTAGTATTCCACGAGGTCTTCCAGCGTCTTCTCGCTGCCGTCGTGCATGTACGGGGCGGTGCGGGCGGCGTCGCGGCAGGTGGGGGTCTTGAACGAACCCATCTCCGTCGGGTTCTTGGCCCCAACCGGCGAGATCGCGTAGCGGCCCGGGTCGGCGAAACCCTTGCCGTCGGCCTTCCAGCCCACGCCCAGATTGTGGAACTGATTGTCGGTGAAGTTGAACCCGACGTGGCAGGCGGTGCAATTGGCCTTCTTCGGGGTAACGCCGTGCTTGAACTCGTCATCGGGATTCAGCGTGAGGCCGAACAGGACCATCCCGCGCTTCTCGCTGTCGGAAAGCTTATTGTTGTGGTCGGCGTCGTCGGCATCCTGATATTTGTCGTACTTGGAGTTGCCGGCCAGCGCCGCCACGCGTTCGAACGTAGCGATCGCCTTCGCAATGCCGTCCATGTTCACGTCGGTGCCGAAGACCTTCTTGAACTGGTCGCGATAGCCGGGGATCGCCCGCAACCGATCGACGATCTCCTCATAAGACTGGTCGCCCATCTCGATCTTGTTCTGGGGAGGACCCTGCGACTGGCCTTCCAGCGAGGGCGCCCGGCCGTCCCAGAACTGGACCGAGTTGTACGCCGTGTTCAGGACGGTCGGCGCATTTCGGTCGCCCACCTGGCCCTTGATGCCGATCGACGTCTTCTGGTTGTCCACCCACGCCTTGGCCGGGTCGTGGCAGGTGGCGCAGGAGACGGTGCTGTCCTTCGAGATTCTCTGATCGAAATAGAGCTGACGGCCCAGTTCCACCTTGCCCTTGGTGATAGGGTTTGCGGGCGGGATGTGGACCTTGTCGACCAGCGGCGGCAGGCCTTTGGGCGGCTCGAATTCGAGCTTCTCGTCGGAGATGAGCGCCACGTCGGGCATCTGCCACAGGTGATCCGTGCGGGTTGGCCCCTTCGAAGCCTCGCCGCCCTTGACCTCGCCCTTGACCACGCTGGAGACGTTCTTGTTGGTGTCGATCGCCTCGTCGGGCGTGACTTTCTTGGCGGGGATGTCGCCGTCGGCGGGCTTCTGCGCGGTGGACGGAGTCAGCCGCGGAATTGGTCGATTCCTGGCCCGACCCGCCGCATCCGGCCAGGAGGAGGGGTAATGCGAGGGCCGCCGGGGTTAGAACTCGATGAAACGGGCTCATGAATCTCTCCGAAGGAGTCGAAAAAATGCCGACGAGGGTGCGCACCAGCCTCCTTGCGAGCAAAGAGGTGACGATTCGGATGCGGAAAACCCAGCGGAAAGACCGAAAGAAGGCGGGCGGAAACTTCGAGGTAGGGGCGGCTTATTTCCCCTTCGAGCTCAAGGCAACCGCGTTGCGCTGGGCCGAATCGACCAGGTCGTCCCAGTGCCTTTCGACGTATTCGGGGGGCCCGCCCTTGACGGCCACATGATGGGCGGCCTCGAAGGTGGAGACCATGTCGATGGCGTCCCAGGGGCAGACCTGGGCACAATGCTTGCAGCCGATGCAGCGATCCAGGTCGACGTCGCACCAGGTTTGCAGGCTCGGATGCTCCTCGCCGGGAACCTTATAAATGCACTCGACCGGGCAGACTTCCACGCAGGCCTCGCACCCCGTGCACCCGTCGGCGTGGATGACCGCGAGGATCTTGGGGACGACCTTCCGCGGCTTGGCCGCCATGCTCGTCGACGCCATGCGATCACATCCGGTTCGTTGAAGTCTGGACAATCCCCACAGCTAACAAGAATCATTATCGATTTCCGGGCGTCCGAGGTCAAGGACTTCCCGCAAGGTTCTCAACTGAGGAGGAAGAATCCGTGAAATCCCACCCGAAACCCGGGTCATCGGCCGAGGAGCGAGTGGTGGTCGGTCCGGGAAATACGATCGTCTTCGCCGACGACCGCATGCCGGCGGTCCTGGCCACGCCCTGGCTGGTGGCGCACCTCGAATACGCCGCCCGCCATGCCTTGTCGGCGTTCCTGGAAGAGAATGAGCGGAGCGTGGGGACGTATGTCGAGGTCGAGCACCTGGCGCCGGTGCCCGAGGGATTCACGGTGACCTGCAAGGCGAGGATCATCCTGGTGGATGGTCCGGTTGTCACCTTCCAGGTCGAGGCACACGACGGCGTGGAGGTGGTGGCGAAGGGGATTCACCGCCGCCGGGTGATCGACGTGGATCGGTTTGCGCGACGGGTGGCTCGTAAGAAGGAGAAGGGCTCGCGATGAGTGGGGGGATGAAGATCTCACCACAACGGCACGGAGGTGCTGGAAAGGGGAACACAGCGAAATCCCCTCTTTGTGCTTCTTCGGCTTAGACTTTGTGCCACCGTGGGTGTTTCTTCAGGCTTTTCCCGCCGCCTCGAACCCATAAAACCACTTGAGGGCGGTCCTGAACGTCCCCTTCCCCATCCGGGCCGCATTGTATTGATCGGCCAGTTTCTGCACCAACCCCGCGTAGGAGGGGAACGCCTGGATGGTCGTGCCCAGGTCGCCGAGCGACAGATTATGGTCGATCGCAAGGACGAATTCCTGGAGGACGAGGCTTGCCCCGGGGCCGACTATGGCCGCGCCGAGGATCTTGCCCGACGAGCTCGACCACGACCTTGGCCATCCCGCCGGTTTCTCCGTCGATCCTCGCCCGCTCCAGCGCGGAGAAATCGAGCCGGTAGACCTTGGCTTCGGGATCGTCTTGCAGGGCTTTGGCTTCGGTTGAGCCGACCGAGGCGAATTCCGGCGAGGTGAAGACGGTTCGCGGCACGGCGTCGGTGCGGAACTTCCTGGATCGCTTCAGGATGGCGTTCTGGAACACGATGGCCGCCTCGCGCTTGGCGGCGTGCGTGTACCGGTCGTGCCCGATCACGTCGCCGATGGCGTAGATGTGGCGGCTCTCGGTCTGGAGGTAATCGTCGACCGCGATCCCGTGGCCCGGATCGGCGTGGATGCCGGCGGCTTCCAGGTTCAGGCCCTCGATGTTCGGCGTGCGTCCGGTGGAGACCAGGATGTGCGATCGCAGGGCTTCGAAAGTGTTGCCTTCCTTCCTGGACTGGAATTTGACGAGCGTCTTGCCCTCCTTCTTCGAAACCCCCGTGATGTGGACCCCGAGGAAGAAGTTAATCCCCTCGGCGGCGAGGTGCTCGCGGAGGATCCTGGCAGCTTCGGGGTCGTCGTGGTGGAGGATCTCGGTGTTCTCGTCCAGGACCGTGACCTTGGAACCCAACCGAGCAAACGCCTGCGCGAATTCCAGTCCGACCGGCCCCGCTCCCACGATGAGCAGGCTTTCGGGCAGCTCATTGAGGTCCCAGATCGTCTGATTATCCAGGTAGCCCGACTCGACCAGCCCGGGGATCCTGGGCACGGCGGGCCGCGAGCCCGTGGCGATCACGAATCGAGTTGCCGAGAGCCGCGTGCGGCCGTCGATCACGATCGTGTCGTAAGCCTCGAAGGCCGGCGAGCCGAAATGGACATCGATCCTGGCGGCCTTGAGGATCTCGGGCGTCTCGCCGGCCTCGAAGCTGGAAATCACGCCGCGGACGCGATCCATGACCGCAGGGAAATCGACCTTCGGCGGCTCGGCGAGGATCCCGAATTTGCCCGCAACACGAAACTCGTGGGCAATGCTTGCAGCCCTGAGGAGCGACTTACTCGGGATGCACGCGGAATGGACGCATTCGCCGCCGAGCTTCCCGCGCTCGACCACGGCCACCTTTGCGCCAATCTTGGCCGCCGACAGCGCCACGGAAAGTCCGCCCGCTCCCCCGCCAATCACCACGAGGTCGTACATGGGAGTCGCCAGTTTCGTTTCGAGGGAATCGATCGGGACCGATCCATGGTCAATCGGAAGGCTGCACTATACACTGCGGGCGAGCGAGAAAAAACGGCCTTGATCCCGAGCAAGCCCCATGTCGCGCAAAGTCGCCGTCTTCTGGCCCGGGGATTACCGCGAAAAGCCCAACGAATGGGCCTTGCCGCAGTCGCAAGAGACCACCGCGCAATTGTTTGCGGCATTGAAGAAATTGGGGCGATCGCCCTACCTCGTCGAAGGATATATCACGAGGCCGCATCAGGCGATCGCCAGGCTTGGCCCGATCGATGACCCCATGGTCGGAGTGTTCGTGCATTGGGCCTACGCCCCCCATACGGTTGACGGCGTGGTCGGCAAGGACAATCCGTTGTTGCTCGCGTCGAACTTCTCGGGGACGTGGCCGGGGCTGGTCGCGCTGCTCAACACGGCGGCTTCGCTGGAAAGCGTCGGCAGAAATGCCTCGCGCGGCGTGGACGGCCTCCGACGACTGGACCGCCGACGCGCCGTTCATGGAACGCCTGGATGAGTGGTGCTCAACCGGCAGGATTGCGTATGACGATTCCGAGATCCGCGAGGTACGGCTCGATCTCGCCGGAAGCCCGGAAAATCGCGGATCAGGTCGTCGCCGACATTCGTCGCCAGAGAATCCTCGCCCTGATGCTGGGCGATACCTCGATGGGCATGATCAACGGCTACTTCGGCCCTCGAATCCTGGCCGAGGGTGGGATTTAGCGAGCATAAAGTCGATCAGGCGTGGTTAATGGAGCGGGTGCCGGCGATCGACGATCGGCGGGTCGAGGACGCTTTCCGCTTCGTGGTCGATCGCGGCGTGCAATTTCCACTGGGGAGCCGACGCCGGGACTTCTCGGCCGAAGCGACGCAAGCAACAATTGCGATCTACCTGGCGGTCCTCGATCTGGTCGACGAATTCGGGGCCGACTGCGTGGGCTGGCAATATCAGCTCGGTTTGCTCAAGCTGCTGCCGCCCAGCGACTTCTCCGAGGGGCTTGCTCAACTCGTCACGCCGGCCCGAGGGTGATGGCCGGCCGATCATCACGAGCACCGAGGCCGATCAGGGCAACCTGATCCCGATGGAGTTGATGAAGCGCGTGCTGGCGGCCAGGGATTTGCCCGACGCCGTGATGTTCCACGACGTCCGCTGGGGCGCCCGCCACGAGGGCCGCTGGCTCTGGGTCCTGCTGAATTCGGGCAGTTGCTCGGCCTATGCCTTCAATCACGATGTGACATTCGCTTGCCGGCGTCCATAGTTTTCGCCAGCCCGCCGGGTATTTCCCGATTCCTGGCGGGACCTTTGCAGGCTTCAGTCGTCCGGCGCGATCACCTGGTGCTCGCGCCTGGATCAACCGAGATGGTGTGCCGGTGATGGACATGGGCCGGGGCGAGTCGGTGACTTGCCCGAATCGGTTCGCGAATCCTGGTGGGACGGGACGACCCGGCAATGGCCGTTCATGGCGGCCGATCTGGGCTGCTCCCCGGAGACGATGATGGCGCACTACATGAGCAATCACATCGCGGTCGCCTATGGCGACATCTTCGGCGAGATGGCCGCCGTGTCGCAATCGCTCGGCTTTCGCGTGCGAGCCTTCTCGTCCCGGCCGGACGACTCCCTTGTCGAATTGATCTGGCGCCGACGTCCATGATCGAGACATGCGAACCCATCGGTCGGAGGAGATGGAAAATGACGACCGAGCGGGCGGAGACACGATCCGCGCGAGCCGGAGGATGCCGAATGCATCCTGGTCGTCGAGGACGACGAGATGCTCCGGCGGGTCGTCGTGCGAATCCTCGGGCAATGGGGGTTCACGATCCTGGAAGCCCCCGACGGAGGCGCGCGCCATCAAGGCACTTCGACGCCTCGCCGGACGACCTGCACGTCGTCCTGCTGGACATCATGCTCCCGGTGCTCAACGGCGTGGAGGTGGCCCGTCGCGTCCTGCCTCCAGCGTCCCGGACTGCCGATCGTGGCCTGCTCGGCCGCGCTGGACGCGCAGATGGAAGCCGACCTCCGCGACGTCGGCGTGAGGCACTTCCTGCCCAAGCCCTACACGGCCGATTCGCTGCAGGGAGAGCCTGGATCGGGCGATCAAGGGGTGATCGTGCCACGGCGGTCCGGTTGCGATCGCCGCTTCGCTTGTGTATCCTGAATTCGTTCGCAAATCCGATCCGACGCGGGACGCCCGGCCATGTTCGATGATCTCCAGAAACGTCTCGGCGGAGCCTTCGGGAAATTCCGCGCCCGGGGCCTGCTGACCGAGGCCAATATCAAGGACGGACTCCGCGAGGTCCGCACTGCGCTGCTGGAAGCCGACGTCAATTACAACGTCGTCCAGGAGTTGATGGCCAGGATCAACGAGCAAGCCGTCGGCGCGCAGTTGATCAAGAGCGTCAGGCCCGAGCAGCAGATCGTCAAGATCGTCCACGACGAGCTGATTGCTTTGATGGGGCCGGTCGATACGTCGATCCGCATCGAGAAGAACGGCCCGACCATCCTCATGCTCTGCGGCCTGCAAGGCTCGGGCAAGACGACGACGATCGGCAAGCTCGGCAAGCTCCTCGCCACGCAAGGCCGCAAGCCGCTGCTGGTCGGGGCCGACCTGCAACGCCCCGCGGCCGTCGAGCAGTTGCGGGTCATCGGCCAGCAACTCGGCCTGCCCGTCTACAGCGACCTCGGCTCGAACCCCGTGAAGGTCTGCCAGGACGCCATCGTCGAGGCCAATCGCCAGGGACGCGACACGATCCTGCTCGACACCGCCGGCCGTCTGCACATCGACGACGACCTGATGAACGAGCTGAAGCAGATCGAGAAGAAGGTCAAGCCGCACCAGGTCTACTTCGTCTGCGACGCCCTGACCGGCCAGGACGCCGTGGCCTCGGCCGCCGCCTTCAACGAGGCGCTGGAGCTGGACGGCGTGATCCTGACGAAGCTCGACGGCGACGCCCGCGGAGGCGCCGGCCTTGTCGGTCCGCCAGGTCACGGGCGTGCCGATCAAGTTCGTAGGCATGGGCGAGAAGCTCGACAAGCTCCAGGCGTTCGACCCAGAGCGGATCGTGGGCCAGATGCTCGGAATGGGCGACATCGTCGGCCTGGTCGAGGCCGCTCAGGGGGCCGTCGACGAGGAAGAGGCCCGCAAGCAGCAGGAGAAGCTGGCCAAGGGCAAATTCGACCTCAACGACTTCCGCCAGCAGATCATCCAGATGAAGAAGATGGGGTCGGTGAAGGACCTCATGAGCAAGATCCCCGGCATGAGCCAGATGGCCGGGCAGATGGAAGGCATGGACGCCGACGGCGAGGTCAAGCGCATCCAGGGGATCATCGACAGCATGACCCAGGAGGAGCGCCGCAACCCGCATCTGATCGATATTTCGCGGAGGAGGCGGATCGCGGCGGGCTCGGGGGTCGAGCCGTCGGACATCTCCAGCCTCGTGAAGCAATTCGATGGGATGGCCACGGTCGTCAAGCAGATGGCATCAATGACGATGCTCGACAAGCTCAGGATGATGACCGGATTGGGCAAGGCCGGGGCCTTCAATCCCGGCGCCAAATTGGTGGCACCCAAGCAGGGGACGGGCAAGCGTCTGACTCCCAAGGAGCGGGAGAAGCTGCAAAAGCAGCGCGAGAAGGAAGAACGGAAGCTCAGGAAGGAACAGCGTGAGGCGAGGCGCAATTCGGGGGATCGCGACGATGACGGGGCGTCGCCGGTGCCTCGCCCGCGGTGAAGGGCATGGGCCCAGTTGTTTCCGGCCCCTTCAAGCCAAGAACGGCCACACCGAGGAGGAGGTCCCATGCCGGAGCCGGTCCCGCACCCCGAAGAGGACAATCCCTATCGACCACCGTCGGCGAAAGTGGACGACGCCGAGGGGACTTCAGGACGTCGGGGCCTGTTCGACGATGTCGAGCCGGAAAATCCCGCCGCAATTCGCGCGAGATACCTCTCGCGAGAGGCAACGGTCCGGACCATCGGACTCATTTATTTCCTGGCGGTCGGCTTATCCCTGGTCAATCTCGGGCTCATCCTGAGTTTCCCCCAGCTCCAAGCCGACATGATCAAGGCGCTCAATTCGCCCATGTGGACGGCGGAGGCGGTACGCTACCTGATGATCGGCGGCGTTCTATTCGGAAGTCTAATCAACGTGATCCTGGCAATCGGCCTCCGGGCTTATTTGAATCCCATGCGATGGATCGTGGTGATCTTCATCGTGCTCGCCTTCCTGGCCAGCATCCGGAATTTGTTCACGATGATGTCCACCAGTCTCGCGCTGGACGCGATCTTTTCGTTCGTCTCCACCGTGGTTTTCTTGAACTATGCGATCTTCCTGGCCTCATCGAAATCGAGTCCGATCTTCACGAGCGAGTTCCGCGCCGCAGTGGCGGCGACGCCGGAGATTAAGCCAACTTTCGGTCCTCGCGACAAGGTCTTCCTCGGCCTCTATGGGCTAGTCTTCGTCCTCGCGTTCGCGACGCAACTTGTCAAGGCCCTGCGATCAAACTGACAATTGCTCGAAGGTGGGGCGGGCCGGGCGGACCAAGTCAAGACGAATGGAAGAGGCAACGATCGTGACGCAAGAAATGGCCCTCGGCCTGCTATTCGCCGCCTTCGGCGCGCTCATCCTGGTGGCCATGCTGATGGATTGGGATTGGATCTTCCGCATGAGGAGGATGGGCTTCCTCGTCGGCATCCTGACCCGTACCGGGGTGAGGATCTTGTATAGCCTGATCGCCCTGGTGATGATCATCTGCGGGGTATTGGTCGCGATGGGCGTGATCGAACCGCCGAAGAAGTAGCCGGGCGATGTTCGGAGGCGCCGAGAATGAAACCGATCTCGATCCTGCTATTGGCCTCGATGCTGGCGCTCTTGGGAGGCGCGGCGTTGCTAATTGGCGGGGAACGCGGCGAGGGGAACTACGTACCGGAGGAGGGTTACGTCCCGAACAAGGACGTCGCCATCAAGATTGCCGTCGCGGTGTGGGAGCCGATCTATGGCGTCGAGCATATCGCCGGGGAGAAGCCGTATCGCGCGACCCTGAAGAAGGACGTCTGGACCGTCCAGGGGTCACTCCCCGAGGGGAGTAAGGGAGGGGTCGCCCTCGCCGAGATCTCGAAGAAAGACGGCCGAATCCTTCGCGTGATTCATGGGAAGTGACCCGCCGATCAACGTTCGACCGCACCTTACGGGCGTGTGCGCAGGAAGACTCCGACCGAAATTTCCGGGTCGCGGCGGCTAGGGTCGGATCCGCATCCGCGGAGCAGTCCTCGGTGCCGTGCGATCGTGCCCAGGCCGGTCCATGAGGACCGATCGCTCCACGAGGCGATGCTTCGTGGAGCGATCCTTCGTCTCGGTCCTTATTCCGACGTCTCGGCCGATGCCGCCAGCTTCGCGTCGGCCTTGGCCTTGAGCTTGGCTTCCTTGTTCGCGAGCCGGACCGCTCGCTTCTCGACCTTGGCGGCCTTGGCCTCGGCGGCCGTGGCGTTGCCGCCCGGGAAGCGCTCCTTGAGGCGGACGGCCTTGCCCGTGCGGTCTCGCAGGTAGTACAGCTTGGCGCGACGGACCTTGCCCGAGCGCTTCACCACGATGTCCGCCACCCGCGGCGAGTGGATCGGGAACTTGCGCTCGACGCCTTCGCCCTGCACGATCCGGCGGACGACGACCATTTCTCGCGTATGACTGCCCGAGCGGGCGATCACCACGCCGTTGAAGATCTGGATCCGCTCCTTCTCGCCTTCGAGGATGCGCACGTGGACGTCCACCGTGTCGCCGATCTCGAAGTGAGGGACCTTCTCTTTCATGCTGGATTGTTCGACCAGCTCCATGAAGCGATTCTGCATGATTTCCTCCCGCGTGGGGTGCGAGCTTTGCACCGATGAAGGGTCAGATTTGTCGATGTTCCCGGCGCCACTTGCCGATCGCGGCGTGGTCGCCGTTGAGGAGGATTTCGGGGACGGTCAGCCCGCGGAATTCGCGAGGCCGGGTGTAGTGGGGGAATTCCAGGCCGCCATCGGGACCGAAAGATTCGTCGATCGCGCTCTCGGCGTCGCCCAGGACCCCCGGCACCAGCCGCATCACGGCATCGATCACGACCATGGCCGCGACCTCGCCGCCGGAAAGGATGTAGTCGCCGATCGAGAGCGGCTCGGGCTTCAGCACGTCGAAAATCCTCTCGTCGAAACCCTCGTAACGGCCGCAGAGGAGCAGGATTCGCGGCTCTTGGGCCAGCCGATTCACGCGGTCCTGATCCAGCCTGCGTCCCCGAGGGGTCAGGGCGATCAACAGTCCCGGCGAATCCGCACGTGCCTGCACGTCTTCGACGGCCGAGACGACGGGAGGGGCCATCAGGACCATCCCGGGGCCTCCGCCGAACGGCCTGTCGTCGACTTGCTGATGCTTCCCCTCGGCCCAGTTGCGGATGTCGTGGCGGTGGACCTCGACGAGACCCTTCGCGATTGCCCGTTTCAGGATGCTTTCGGCGAGGAACCCTTCGAAGAGGCCGGGAAACAGCGTCAACACGTCGAAACGCAGCGGCATGGCGGGACCGTCCCGAGGCCGATCGCCTCGCTCTACGCGAACTTACTTCGTGGGGGGCGCGGCGGGTGCCGGCGTCTCGGGTGCGGTTGCGGGTGTTTCGGCCTTCGGGAGCTGCCCAGGGCTCGCCGTTGGCGGGCTTCTTCACGCCGTGACGCTTGAGGATCGCCATCGACCTTCTCGCTCGGCTGGGCGCCGACCGACAGCCAGTAGCGAATCCGGTCGACATTCAGGACGGCGCGGGCTTCCAGGTTGCGGACCATCGGGTCGTAGTGCCCGAGTTCCTCGATCGACTTGCCGTCGCGAGGGGTGCGGGCGTCCATGGCGCAGATGCGGAAGAACGGCCGATGGCGGCGGCCGAACGACTTCATGCGGATGCGGACCACTCAATCACTCCTGGGAAACAAGGGGAAACGGCTCGGACGCATGGCAAGTCCGTCGAGTTTCCTGATGCAATCAACCCCCGAAACCATGGGGGACGAGGCCGGTCCCGAGCCTTCCGGCGGCCTCGCTCCCGGCCGCTTGCCGGGAAAACCCTGTCGAACGGGAAACGAGCCCGATATCTTCGCATCGCGTGAGCTGTTTGAACAGGTCTTTCTCTCCAAGATTTTGGGGTGTGGCCGCGGATCCTTGGGAACGCTCGGGCAGGGTCGGCCCTCGGGGCGCGGGGATCTCGCGGCGAACGAAAGTGTCGCTCGCGCGTGGACGTGAGCGGTTCGGCCTCCGACCATTCCCGGCGCGTGGCATGGATTGGCCATCGCGGGCGATGGCGTGACGTTCAGGGGCGGTAGTTTCGCTGAATTTTCGCATGATTTCCTCGCGGGGCCTTGCGATGATAGGCCTTTGTTCCAGTCTCACAACCACACCATCGTTGCCGGGGTTCGGGCTTATGACCCATTCCCCGGATGGCGGGAAAATGGCCGGTCGCGGGGTCGTGATCGGGTGCCCGGCGAGGGGGCGGATTCGGGCCGAGATAGGGCCAACCCATTCGTCTTCACCTGGATTTTCATGATTTACAAGCCGTTGTCGCCGAAGGACTTGGGTCCATGATCAATGGATTCTATATTGTCAATAAGATAATACGCTACAGAGTGCGACACTCCCGAAATGCCGGGGATTCGTGGGCGAAGTCGGGCTTTTCGGGTGTCTCGTCCAGGGGCGCAGTCGGGGTGAGACGCTTTTCCGCCCGTTTTTGACCTGTTTTCGGGGCGAAGTGTTGCCGCTCAAATCCCCCAAGTCGTGATCGGGCCAGGAGATGCGGGCTTTCGGAAACCTGGACGAAATCTGGACGTTCGGGCATGGATCGCGGGGGTTTTTCGGCCATTTGTCGCGCCCGTGAGGCGCGTCAAGTCGTTATCTGGTAAGGGGATGGCCATTTCACGCCCTCAAGGGCACGGGGAGGAATACCGTCACCGGCTCGGCACGCGGGCCGGGGACTCGCCTTGCGGGCTTTGCAACCTACCCCTGCCCCCGCCTCGGCGGCAGGCCGAGGCCTGCCCTACGGGTGCCATCCAACAAAAACTGCTGTAGTGGACAGAAATGATCCAATCACGCGGAATTTCAAAGATCTCTCAGGGGAGCCGGGCCGGGCGTGTCGGATCCCTTGGCGGTCGCGACGCGGTACGAGAAACAGGTGCTCGGCTGGAAAACAGTCCTGCACGCGACGCTTGACACGTCACCAGGGTATTGTGTGCGGCAGCATGGCTTCGAACTTCGCAACTCGTTGGTCCATGTAACTTCCGTCATAAGTATGATCGAAGAACCGGGGCAGCGCCTCCTCGTAAAATTGCTGCCATGAGGCGTCCTCGTCGCCCGGATTGATCGGGTAGAACAGGACGCCGTTGGCCTGTGCCGCCTTGAGATCTCCCGGGGCGTCGCCGACCATGAGGATGTGGTGGTTTTCGTATCGGCCGGATGCGGCGAGCTTCAAGATCTCGCGCTTGGTGCCCATCTCCTGGCCCGCGATCATCGCCACGAGTTCGGCCAAATCGTGCTCCTGCCACTCGCGCATCGAGGGCCTCGCCGGGCGTGGCCGAGACGACCATCACGTCGGCCTTGTTTTGTATCGCCTGCAGGGTTTCGCGGACGAGCGGGAACGGCGGGACGTTGCGGACGGTCTCGGCGATCATGCGGTTCACGTCCAGGCTCCAGGCCAGGGCGAGCTCCAGGTCGGGATCGCCCGTGCGGAGGACTTCGGCCTCCAGCGCCGGGTTGCCGAGCCTGGTCTCGCGATCCACCCAGGAGCGCAATCCCGGCACGGTGGGGACCTGGAACGACCTTCGCGTGACCTCCGGGCGAGCGGCGAGGAGGTCCAGCGTCTTCAGGAAGCCGGGGAAGCGGTTCGTGCCCCTCCAGGTCGAGTACAGGTTGACGAACTCGGCCGTTTCTCGGGCGTATTTCGAGACGGCGGCGAGCCCGAAGTGCTTGATGAAGCTGGGGATGAAGCATTCCTTGTGCTTCACCTCCATCGTGTCGAAGGCGCAGCCGTCGCTGTCGATGCCGACGAAGAAGTCCTCGGAGGGCCTGAAGTTGCGGAGCTTTTCCTGCGGGTCGTGCATGGCGGAAATCCTGTCAAAATGGCGGTTGTCAAAATTCCTGTCAAATTGCGGCCGGCGGTTCCTCTCTGAGGGGGATCTTGACGCGGCTTTTATGATGATTATTTGTCGTTTCGCCTCGATTGATGGGCCCCGAGGACGCGGCGGATTGCGACGGGCATCGCATCGGATTCGCCGTGTCAAAATATCTCCGACCCCACGTGAGCCACGGCCCGTGAAGATGGTACAGTATTGAAGCGTAATGATGTGGGACGTAGCGTACGGGGTTCGATCGTGCCTGCTCAAGTCCTTGATTATTCCGATTATCACAGGACGGTGATCGGTTTCCATGGCACCTCGATGGCCGCCGCGGATCGGCTCGTGGCCGGGGAGGACTTCGAGGCCAGCGATCAAGACGATGAATGGTTCGGCAAGGGCATCTATTTCTGGGAGCACGCATTCAAGCAGGCATGGTGGTGGGCCAGGGGTCACAAGAAGTACTCGGCGCCTGCGGTGGTGGGGGCCGTCATCCGGCTTGGGAACTGTTTCGATCTGCTCGACCCCGGCAACTCGATCATCCTCCGCGAGTTCTACCTGAAGATGGTCGCCGATATGGAGGCCAACGAGATCACGCCCCCGTCCAACGTCCGGACGCATCGCAAGCTTGATTGTGCCCTGTTCAATTATCTGTACAATGAGTGCAAGCGGGCCAGGAAGCCGCTCGATACCGCGAGGGCGGTCTACGTCCCGACTTCGACGGCGAAGAGGATCTGCAAGGGGAGCTGGATCAGTGAAGAAACTCACATCCAAGTCTGCGTCCGCAATCCCGAATGTATCCTCGCGGTCTGGCACGTCCGCGAAGACGGCCGGTACGGGAAAGCCACCCTCTGAGGCGGCGTCGCAGGGCAAATTCAATTACATCCTGGCGCAAGCCAGGAAGAGGACGCCCGACCAGGCGAAGCAGGCGCTGATCCACGCCGGGATCGTGACCGAGTCCGGCAAGCTCACGGAGCACTACGTGCTGAAGCCGGCCAAGAGGAAGGGCAAGCCGAAGGCATAGGATCGATGGCGGGGCCTTTACCGTCGAGGTTTCGCGGCGTCTTCTACGGCGGGCTGGGGCGGTGATAGAAGGCTATGATGTGGTGCAAATCTGCCTGAATGGTCACACGGCAAGTTCCGCAATGCTGCGTAAGATGCCCCACCATAACAAGCCCTTTTGCGAGACGTGCGGCGAAGCGACGATCCATCAGTGCGAAGCCTGCGATTCGCCCATTCGAGGGGTCAACTGGTTGCATGTTTCAGGTAAATATGTACCTCGAGATTGTTGCCATCAGTGTGGCAAAGCTCAACCATGGACGCAGCGGAGGCAGGAGGCGGCACTCGAACTCTTCATCGAGACCCTCGAAGTCAAGCAGGAACGACAAGAGCAAATAAGGAATGAGTGGCTATCCGGGAAGGGGTAGGTTTTTCGCCGCAAGTCTTGAACTAAGAATCAGTTATGGCATTTTCGGGAGAAATCGGCGTAAGTCACTCCCCGCCAATCACTTCCGCTGTATTTACCCGGGCTTCCCGGATAGCCTCTTATTTAACTATAATTTAGCATATTTGGATTTTTTGAAATTCAACATTCCTTGTGCTTCACCTCCGTCGTGTCGAAGGCGCAGCCGTCGCTGTCGATGCCGACGAAGAACTCGGCCGTCTTTTGGAAGTTTCGCAGCGGTGATTGGGGGTCGGTCATGGTTGGATCTCTGCAACCTTCCCTCGGTGGAGCGTCTGTGGAGGGCTTAAGATTTTGCCACGGAGGTTTGACGGGTGGAGCACGGAGAAAGTGGCGAGTCGGACGGGTCGCCGTTTGACATTGGATCATGCCGGGACGTTGCGGACGAGGGTGCGACCGTGATTTTGTGGGTCTCCGTTCTTGCGAATTGAGCGCGGGCCGGAAGATGGGTAGGATAATCACGCGGAGGGTCGTCGCCGGCCCCCGAGTTGCGCCTGTCTTGCAACTTGGTTCGCGACGAGCCGCCACGTTCCCCCCGAGTCCCGGGACTTATCGCATGGCCACCTCCGACAAGCCGAAGCCTGTCGACGAAGTCCCCGTGGACCTCCTGCCCGTGATCCGCAAGTCGGGCGTGCTGTCCGAGAAGCAGTTCGAGGGGATCAAGGCCAAGGTCCTGGAGGGCTCCTATCCCTTCGACCCGCGAGAGCTTGCCCAGAGGCTCATCAAGGACAAGATCCTCACCGATTACCAGGCCAGGAGGTTCCTGAGCAACAAACCTCACGGGCTGACCGTCGGGAAATACGTGATCCTGGATCGGCTGGGCTCGGGCTCGATGGGGCGGGTGTACAAGGCGCAGCACTTGATGATGGGACGCGCCGTGGCGCTCAAGATCATCGCGCCGAGATCGTCTCCAATCAGAGGGTCGTGGCGAGATTCCAGCGCGAGATGAAGCTGGTGGGCCGGCTGGACCACCCCAACGTGGTCCGCGCCTTCGACGCCGACCAGGTGGGCAGCATCCTTTACATCGTGATGGAATACGTTCCCGGCCAGAGCCTGGGGCAGAAGTTCGCGCCCGAGGGCCGCTGGACGTGATCGACGTGGTCAATTACGCGATGCAATCGGCCATGGGGCTGGCGCACGCCACGGCCAGGGGATCGTGCATCGCGACATCAAGCCTTCGAACCTCTTCCTCACCAACGACGGCAACATCAAGGTGCTGGACCTGGGCCTGGGCGTGCTGATGGAGTCCGACAACTCCTCGTCGTTCGCCACGGCCGACGGGATCGCCGTCGGCACGATCGATTACATGTCCCCCGAGCAGGCCTGCGGCAAGGAGGTGGACGGGCGGAGCGACCTGTATTCGCTCGGCTGCTCGATGTATCACCTCATCACCGGACGCTTGCCGTTCTCGGGCGATTCCCCCGTGGAACGCCTGGGGAAGCGGATCAACGGCCGCCCGGTGCCCATCGCCGACATCGTGCCCGACCTCGACCCCGGCCTGGCCGAGGTCATGGAAATGCTCCTGGCGAACAAGGCCAACGAGCGATTCCAGACGGCCATGGAGGCGGCCGAGGCCCTGCGCGATTTCCTCCCGGTCAAGGAGCCCGCGAACGTGGGCCGCAGGGCCGCCAGCTCGGGGGTGATCTCGGCGGCCGGCCCGTCAACGGCCTCGGGATTCCTGGCACTCCCGCCTTCGGCCGCGGAACCCGAGGTCGTCGAGATCCGCCCGGAATACCCGGCCTGGTTCCGGCCGTTCGCCGAGCTGGCCGAGCGATCGGGGGCGGGCGCGGCGTTCGCCCTGTTCGGCCTGTTGTTCGCCGCCTCGATCGTCGGATTCATGGCCGGATGGCTGTTTCACGGCTGATCGGGCCGGATCGCCTTCAAGATCCACACCGGCCGGAGCGGCACGAACGTCGTCAGGCCCGCGAGCGGCCGCCCCTGATTCACCTGGACCTGGTCGACCTGGACGGGCCATCCGGCGGCGTTCAGCAGCCCCACGCAGCGGGAGAAGTTCTCCAGGGCAACGAAATTCGCGACCAGGACACCGTTTCTCTTGAGTCGAGCGAAAATCCCTCCAACGATCGCATCCAGACGACCGCCCGAGCCGCCGAGGAACACGCCGGCCGGTTCGGCGAGAGATGTCAGGACTTCGGGGGCCTCGCCTTCCTGGATTCGCAGGTTGTAGGCGCCGAATCGCAGCCGATTTTCCCTCAAATAGCCGAGCTGTTCCGCCGATCGTTCGACGGCGATGACCTCTCGTGAGGGGAATCGGCGGGCCAGATCCACGGACACGCCGCCGAGCCCGGCGCCCACGTCCCAGATCGCTCCCTCCGGCATGGCTCGAAATCGATGCATGACCAGCGACCGGATGTCCTCGTGCGTAAGCAGGACCGGGCCCGCCGCCGGTTGCGCGAAATCGCCGTCTGCCGCCACCGATTCGTAGGGAGGAGGGCGCGGGCCGGTTCGTGAAAGAATCACATAGTTCAGGGGTGAAAAGGGCCTGCCCGGGAGCTTTTCGAGGGGAAGTCTCGTCACCCGCTCGCCGATCCCGCCGAGGTCTTCGCCGACGATCGCCTCGTAATCTGAGAGGTCGTGAGCCAGGAAAAATTCGGCGATTCGCGAGGGGCTCTCGCCGTCCTGCGTGAACAGGCCGATCAGGCGCGAGCCGAGCAAGGGACGAAGCGTTTCGGCCAGCGGCCGGCCGTGAATGCTCGCGATCTCCGCGTCTTGCCAGGCGAGTCCCGGCCCGCGCGAACGCGAGCTGCAGGCTGGAGACCGCCGGCTCGACGATCAGTTCCGCGTCGGGCAGATTGGCCCGAAGAAGCGCGCCGATCCCGAAGAAGAGCGGATCGCCCGAGGCCAGGACGACGCATCGCTCGCCCTCCGGCCTCGGTGCCGGAGGCGATCGACCAGCGCGTGCGATGTTGTCGGTGATCGCGAACGTCTCGACGTTCGAGGTGCCGATCATGGCCAGGTGCCGCCTGCCTCCGGCGACGAAGTCGCGCTTCGGCCAGGATTCGCCCGATCGAGGTCAGCCCCTCGGGCCCGTCGGCATCCGATCCGAGGACATGGATCGGCATCATCGGGCCATCCGCGCGTCGGCCTCGGCCGTGGCCAGGACCCGGCCTTCGAAATCGAAGAGGACGGCCTCCACTTCGAGCTCGTGCCGACGACATGCGCCGCAACTGGCCGCGACTTCACTGGCGACGAGCTCGTAGAACGGCGAGAAATCCATGGCATCGATCAAGTCTTCGACATGCCGGGCCGTGTTGGCCTGGGCGATGGATTCGATCAGGTCGATCGGGCGCGTCCGCCTCGCGGGCGAGGTCGGCGAGGAACGCCACGTCGACGCCGCCGCCCGCGACGTGCGTCTGCATCCGGCCGGTCGCGAGCTTGGCGATCTTGCCGATCATCCCGCAGATCGTCACCCGCGGCACGCCGCGTTCGACGGCGCGTTTCAGGCCGTCGCCGGTGAAGATCCCCATCTGGACGAACGCCATCTCGGGCAGCGCGGGATAGAGCGCCTCGGCGAACCGCTCGCTCCGGCCGCCGGTCGTCAGGACGATTGCTTCAGGCTGTTCGCCGCGGCCACGTCGATCGCCTGCAAGACCGACGCCCGCCAGCTCGCGGTGCTCATCGGCCGGACGACGCCGGTCGTGCCCAGGATCGAGAGCCCGCCGACGATCCCGATCCGCGCGTTCAAGCGTCTTCTTCGCCAGCGCCTCGCCGCCCGGGATCGAGACCGTGACCTCGACCCCGGCGATCGGTCGGCACCGAGCGCGATCTCGCACCGCCTCGGCGATCATCCTCCGCGGCACCGGGTTGATCGCCGCCGAGCCCGGCGGCAGCTCCAGGCCCGGCTGGGTGATCGTGCCGACGCCCTCGCCGCCCCGATCAGGTGAACCCCCGATTCGCGCGACCCGCCGGACGTGGACGATCACCTCGGCCCCGTGGGTCACGTCGGGGTCGTCGCCGCCGTCCTTGATGACCCCGGCGGTCGCGACGCCGTCGGCGTAAGCAGAGGCGATTGATCGGGATCTGCAGGTCGAATCCGAGCGGCGATCGGCACCGCGACGACCTCCGGCCGCTCGTCGCGATCGAGCAACCGGCAAGCCGCCTGCGTGGCCGCCGCGGCGCGAGGCGCCGGTGGTGTAGCCCTCGCGCGTCCCCTGCGGATCGCGGGGCGGCGACGGTCAGGCCGCGGACGATCGAGAACGCGGGCCGATCGATGCCGATCATGGCGAGGTTTCGCTCCCCGCCAGCTCCAGCAGGGCGTTGATCGCCGCCGCGGTCACGGCCGTCCCCCCCTTGCGGCCCAGGCTCGTCACGAAGGGGACATCCGCCTGCTCGACGAGCCTCCGCTTGGACTCCTCCACGCCGACGAACCCGACGGGAATCCCCACGATGCAAGCCGGCCGCCACCCTTCGTGTTCGACCAGCCGGATCGCCTCCATCAACGCCGTCGGGGCATTGCCGATGGCCACGACCGCGCCGTCGCCGACCCGCTCGGCGGCCCGCGCGAATCCCGCGGCCGAGCGGGTCAGTCCCTCCGACGCGGCCAGGTCGATCGGCGCGAGGATCGCCGAGCGAGCAGACCGTCTCGACCCCGAGCGGCCCCGCCAGATCGCGGCGGATCCCGGCGCGGAGCATCTCGACGTCGACCACGACAGGCCGCCCCGACCGGAACGCCGAGACGGCCGAGCTCGATCGCCCGCGGGGCTGAACCGGACGCTCGAGGCGAAGTCGAAATCCGCCGAGGCGTGGATCATCCGGCGAACGACGGCGCGCTCGGCGGGATCTTCGGGGTCCGGACCAAGCTCTCGGTCGATGATCGCCAGCGACTCCGCCATGATCGCGGCCCCGACATCGCCCCTGGCGTCCACCGTGCCGTGCCTCGAGCCCCCGGTCTTCGCCGCGTAGATCCGGGGCGTGACCATGCGTCCGCGATCGACGAACGTGGTGGAGCTGCCGACGATGACGGTCGTGAACATGGTCACGTCGCGCCTCGGCCAGCCGGTCCAGTCGGATGATCTCGACGCGCTTCGCCGGGCCGGGAGGCGTTCTCGACCAGCCCGACGGGCGTCTGCCGGCGCGGTGCTTCAGGAGCAACTCGGCGACGGACCGTGAGTTGCCAGTCGCGCGTCCGGCTCTTGGGATTGTAGAGGACGATCGCGAAATCGGCCCGGGACGCGGCCTCGACCCGGCGGACGATCACGTCCCAGGGCGTGAGCAGGTCGCTCAGGCTGATGCATGCCCAGTCGTGGGCCAGCGGGGCGCCGAGCAGCGCGGCCGACGCCACCGCGGCCGTCACGCCGGGGACCACCACGATTTCCGCCGGGGATTCGCGGGTCGCGGCCAGCTCCATCGCCACGCCGCCCATGCCGTAGACGCCGGCATCTCCGCTGGAAACCAGCGCCACGGCCCGGCCCGATTCCGCCAGGTTCAGGGCCAGCTCGGCGCGCTCGACCTCCTCGCCCAGGTCGCGGCCGACCAGTTCCTTGCCGGCCAGTCGATCGGCGATCAGGTCCAGGTAGAGGCGGTAGCCCACGACCACCTCGGCGCGATCGATCGCCGAGCAGGCGTCGGGCGTGATCAGCCCGGCCGAGCCGGGCCCGAGGCCGACCACGTACAGGATTCCGCGAGGAGGTTCGTCCATAACCTAAGAGCGTACCAGGACGATCGAGAAATAGGACAGGTCCTGCCGCAACGCCGTCGCGCAGGTCGCGGAAAATCCGCTCGTCGGGCCTGCCCAGCCGCTCGACCAGCGCCGCGCGATCGAGCCGCCCTCGGTTGCTCAATTCGTCGACAAGGCGAGGCAAGACGTGGGCCGCCTTGAACCAGCAGGACGCGCCACCGCGATCGAGGATCGCGCCGATGTCGTCGGGATGATAAGTCGCCGGGCAAACGGTCAGGATTTCTTCCTTCTGGGCCAAGCGGCCAGCCCAACCGAGCCGCCGCCGCCGAGAGCGAGGAGACGCCCGGGATGACCTCGACTTCCAGCTCGGGCGCGATCGCACGCACTCGCTCCAGCACGTACGAACCCGTCCCGAAGAGCATCGGGTCGCCCTCGGTCAGGAACGCGGCGACCTGCCCCGCACGACTCGCGGCAATCAACGCCTCGGCCACGCGATCGTAGCCCACCGATCCGTCGTCCGGGCCTCGCTTCATGGCGAGGGCCATCCCCCGGACGGCCTGATCTGGGCGGATCAGGTTTGCAACGATCTCGATCGCGAACCCCTCGTCGTCGCGACGGCCGGCGTGGAAAATCGCGTGGCAACGAGACAGGATGCGGGCCGCCTTGAGCGTGAGCAGCTCCGGGTCGCCGGGGCCTACGCCGACGATGAAAATCATCGCGGCCATCCCCTCGTCAGTTCGCCCATTGCAGGCGGCGCAAGAGCCGGTCGTCCCACGGATGCAGCTCGTCGGCCGCGACAAGAACTTCCGCCGGCTTCCGGCGCGATCGACGGCGATGATCGTGCAAGGGCTCCTCGTCCGAGGCCCGCACATGATGATGATTCCCCTCCTGCGGCATCCCGAGGTCCGCCTTCGCGACCGATCATTCGGACGCGATACTTGCAGAAATCGCAGTTCATGTGCGGCCTGGCCGTGGATCGCCTCGTGGACGCGGGCCTCGAAGGCCTCGATCAGCAGCGGATGGAGCCGGAAATGCGCGACCGGGACGATCTCCGCCCCGCCTTCCCGGTGCCGATCGACCGCCTCGTAAATCCGCTTCAATAAGACGCCATCGAACAGGAAATACGGCTGGACGACGATGCGGCGTAACCCCATCCTGCGGCACAGATCCAGGGCTTCCTCCACCCCGGGCCGCGCCAGGCCCGAGAACGCGACGGTGGCGAAGCGGACGCCGTAAGATTCCCACAAGAAGCGGGAAACCCGCGAGATATTGGCGTTGGCGTCGGGGTCGCTGGTGCCTCGGCCGACGAGGATCAGGCAGGTCTCGTCATCGGGGACGTCGGGCCGGGCGGCGATCGCCTCGCGATATCGGACGTGGCAAATTCCAGCAGCGCCGGGTGGATGTCCAGCGCCCGGCCCATGTGCAGGCCACGCCCGGATGTCGCAACCGGGCTTCCTGCACCTCGCTCGGCACGTCGTTCTTGACGTGTCCCGCGGCCAGGAGCATGGCCGGCATGACGACCACGCGGCGAGCCCCCTGCGCGACGACCCGATCGATCGCCTCGCCGATGGTGGGTCGGGCGAATTCCAGGAATCCCGCCTCCTGAATCCGATCGGGCCGGGCGGATTGCCAGGCCTGGGCAAATGCCGAGAACTCGGACACGCCCGCCTCGTCCCGGCTCCCGTGCGCGGCGATCACCAGGGCGTCGGACATGGAATAATGCCTCGATTCGTAGAGGGCGAAGGTCGGTAATCTCTTGTAACAGGCGCGTTCGCGCGAGGTCAAGCAAGGCCGAGGACGACCACGCGAGTCGTCCACGCGAGGACCGATGCGATCAGGCAGGCAACGACCATCACGCGGACGGCCCCGCGGACCGTCCGGGCATCGATCGCGCGCCCAGGATCTCCCAGCGACGGCTTGACGCTCGCCACGCCTCCGTAGGTCGCCTTCCCGCCGAGCTGGACGCCAAGTGCGCCCGCCATGGCGGCCTCGGACCACGCGCTATTGGGGCTGGGATGGTTGCGGCCATCTCGCCAGCCGATCTTCAAGCCGGCCAGCGGCCTTCCTGCCGCGACCCAGGCGGACAGGCTGATCAGCAGCCACGAAAGCCGCGCGGGGATCAGGCCAATGACGTCATCCAGGCGGGCCGAAGCCCATCCGAACTGGCGATAGCGCTCGTTCCGATATCCGACCATGCTATCGAGCGTGTTGATGGCCTTGTAGATCCACATCCCCACCGGGCCGCCCACTCCATACCAGAAAATGGCGGCAATCACGCCGTCGTTGGCGTTCTCGGCCACCGTCTCCACGCACGCGCGATGGATCTCGGGCCAGTCGAGTCCGGCGGTGTCCCGGCCCACGATCATCGCCAGTTCGCGGCGGGCCGAGGGCAAATCGGGCGACTCGGAAGCTCTCAGGGTCTCGTCGCGCAAGCTGCGTGCCGCCAGGCCGAAATGAATCAGGGCGGCCCGGCCCAACAACGAGGGAACCGGCCCCAAACGGTCGCAAGCGGCCACGATGCACCACGCCGCAAGTCCTGCGGCCCCGACCACGATCAGCGTCAAGAATATCCCGGCGATTCGCTCCATACCGGGACTTTTTCCGAGGCGCCGGATGGCGGATCGCAGGATGGTTTCGGTTGCCGAGATGAACCAGCCAATCGCTCGAACCGGATGGGGCCAGCCGCGAGGATCTCCGATCACGGCGTCGAGGGCGAGCCCCAGCGGGAAGGACCACGCGGCCAGCCCCGCATTCACGGCCGAGGGCCGATCGCGTCGTAAATGGGCGCCAGATTCACGTGATCTCGCAGCATTTTCGCAAGCTCCGCGTACTTGCCAGCGAGCGATGCCTGATGCGCCTGTCGACGTGGCGCGTCGATCGGCGGCAACCCTCGCCTGGCCCGCAATTCGTCGATGAGGGCCTCGGTATAAGGCAAGCTGTCGAAAAGCCCGTGAACGTAAGTCCCGAAAACTCGCCCCGACGGCGACACCGCGCCGTCATCCAGCGATTCACCGGATCGGTGCCGGAGGATTTCGGCGAACGGGCCACATGAGCCGCCTCGCGAGGTCGTCCCCATGTGGATCTCGTAGCCGACCACCGGCCGATGACCGTCCCTCACGACCCCCGAGACCTGGTGCCTCGTCTTCTCGGGGGCGAACTCGGTCGTGACATCCAGGAGCCCGAGGCCGGCGACCGATTTCTCGCCCGATTCCACGGAGAGAGGATCGTCGATGCGCATCCCGAGCATCTGAAAACCGCCGCAAATGCCGAGGATCGTCGGCCCGTCGCGTCGAGAGGCTTCCTCCTGGACGGCAGCGGCCAGTCCGACGTCGCGGAGCCAACGCAGGTCGCGAACGGTCGTCTTCGTGCCGGGCAGGACGATCAAATCCGGGCGGCCGAGATCGCGGGCGCTTTCGACATAGCGTACGCGGACGCCCGGCATCCGCGAGAGCGACGCGAAATCGGTGGCGTTGCTCAGGCCGGGCAGCCTGGCCACGGCCACGTCGAGGTCTCCGGCTTGCGGCTCGCCGTGCGGACTGGAAGCGGTGGCGTCCACGCCCAGGGAATCTTCCTGATCGATCTGGAGATCCTCGCGATAGGGCAACACGCCCAGGACGGGGACGCCCGTACGCTCGCGGATGAAGGCGAGCCCCGGGTCGAGCAAGCTGGCGTCGCCCCGGAATTTGTTGATGAGGAAGCCAACGACCCGCCTGCGATCTTCGCCCGGCATCAGCTCCCACGTCCCCACGATCTGGGCGAACACGCCGCCGCGCTCGATGTCGGCCACGATCACCACGCTGGCGTCGGCGTGGCGCGCCATCCGCAGGTTCGTCAGATCCTGATCCATCAAATTGATCTCGACCGGGCTGCCCGCGCCTTCGAGCACGATCGCTTCGAATCTCGACCGCAATCGGTCGTAAGAAGCGGTCACGCGGGGCCAGAGCCAGTCCTTCTTCGCGTAATATTCGCGGGCCGACATGACCCCGATGGGCGAGCCTTCCACCACCACCTGCGAGACCCCTCCGGCGGGCTTGAGCAGGATCGGGTTCATGATCGTCTCGGGCTCGATCCCCGCCGCCTCGGCCTGCGCGACCTGGGCGCGGCCGATCTCGCCGCCGTCGCGGGTCACGAAGCTATTCAGGGCCATGTTCTGGGCCTTGAACGGCGCGACCTTCCATCCATCGTCGGCGAGCAGGCGGCAGAAAGCGGCCGCGATCAGGCTCTTGCCCACATGCGAGGCCGTGCCCAGGATCATCAGCGCAGGGGGCCGGGGTCGCCGATCGAGGGGGGAACGATCCGAGGAGTCTCGATCGGCGATCATCCGGGATATATTACGCCTTCCCGTTCACCGTCGCCACCCCGTTGGCGTGCGAGTGCGTCATGTCGGGAATCGCCACGCCGTTGGACCGGCCATTGGCGGTGGGGGGCTTGCTCGCGAGCACCTCGGAGAGGATCTTCACGAGCTTGTCGTTCTCGGCCTTCGTCCTCACGGCGGCGCGCAGGTGGCCCTGCGTGACGATGCGAGTCCCGTCCGGCCCGGTGACCACGCCTCCGGGTTCCAGCCCGTGGAAATTCGAGCACTCTCGCACCAGGATTCCGCGGCGGGCCAGCTCCTCGTGGGCCAGGACCGAGGTCCACGGCGTATCGACCAGGCTCATCAGCACCCAGTTCGGCCGCGGGCCGGCCGATTCGGGCCGTTCTCGCGAGGGCCAGACCGGGCGGATGCCGTCGAGGTCCCACAGCCGATCGGTCAGCCAGGCCGATTCGCTCTGGATCAGCTCGATCGTCCGTTCCATGTACTCGTCGTCGTCGAGCGCGGCCAGCAGCGCGGCCTCCGACGGCGAATCGACGCTCCACGGATTTTGATACTGTCGCAGGCGATCCACCATGTCGGCCGAAGTGACCGCGTATCCCACGCGGATGCCGGGCATGGCGTAGATCTTCGTGACCGATCGCAACGCCAGCAAATTCGTCCGCGACGCGGCGGCGTTCGTCACGGTCCGCTGGGCCTCGTCGGGATAGAACGGCAGGTACGCCTCATCGACCACCACCAGCAGGCCCTGCGCATCGTCCACGGCGCGGAGCAGCTTTTCCCGCTCCCACGACCGGCCCAAGGGGCTCACGGGGTTGCCGGTCCAGTAGATCCCGTTGGCCGACTTGGGGAGGAAATCGACGTCCCAGCCCAGCATGGGCTTCTTCCAGATCTCGGTGCGAAGCTCGTTGAGGACCGAGGCGCGGCGATACTCGCCGTAAGTCGGCTCGACGAGGTGGGCCAGCGGCATGCCCGGATTTCCGCATTCCTGGGCGTGGAGCGCCAGGACCTCGCGGAGCGATTGCGCGATCAGGCTGATGATCTCGCTGGTGCCGGCCCCCACGATCACGCGATCGGCGCTCACGCCGTGCTTCTCGGCGAGCTTGGCGGTCAATCGCGGGCAACCCGGCTCGGGATACTCGCCGGAACGCTCGATGGCTTTGTGGGCCGCGGCCAGTGCGGCGGGGGGAGGGCCTAGCGGGTTCAGGCTTACCGAAAAGTCCATGAGCGGCCGGTCTCCCAGACCAAGCCTCCGACGGATTCCGTACTGATTCCCTCCGTGCTGAATTGGACTGCTCGCCACTTGCCGCCACCCCCCGGGTCGTTCCGCGATCGCGCCGGATCGTTTTGAAGTAGTGTGAAAACCCGAAGGGGAGAGTATGAGGATTTTCGTCAACGAAAGTCAATGGTCACGCCCCGCGAGTTCCGAAACTCTTGCAGAATCAAGGGTTTCGTTGGAAAAATCCGCGCCCGATTGTGAAGATCGAGCCCTGCCCAACCGATTCGAGCGTTCATGTCCTCATCGAATGAAGGCCGATTGAAGATCCTGCCACAATCCGGCGGCCACATCGCAAGGACCGCCGTCCTTGAGTTCCAGCAAGCATTCCGCACCCGATTGACCCGTCAGCACGGCCAACGCCATGGCCAGGACGGCCGGCGAACGGCTCATCCCGGCGCCGCAAAACACAAGCGTAGGCGTCCCGGAGCGGACCAGGCTCGCGGTGGTCTCGACTGCCAACCGCAAAAGCCAGGCCGGATTTCCCGCGCCGTCCAGCAAAGGGAACCGGCAAGAAATCAAGGATCGAGGCAATCCCACGGGAGGCTCGTCGATCGCCAGGTCAACGAACGCCTCCACGCCCGCCGACAGGACGCTGCTCAACTGCTGGACGTCGCCGCGATGTCCGAGCCAGAGGCGATAGGGCGGGACGGGACGCATCAAGAAGGTTCCCGCTGACCGGAAATCCACCCGCGTGACGCCGATTCCCGGCCCTTCTGACACGCCCTAATCCTGGTCCCGATGCACCGTCTCGGGCGAGAACGCCGGCAGGCAGATGGCCACGTATTCCGCGCCTTCGGGCTCGGGCGTGCTGTACTGGACCCATTCTCCCTTGCTCACCACGATCGCCTGGCCGGCCTTCACGTCCAGCGTCTGGTCTTTCGTGTTCACGCGCAGCAGCCCGCGCAGGACGAGCGTGTACTCATCGAATTCGGGGGTTTGCCCCGGCTCGATCCACCCTCCGGGGCTGGTCATCCGGGCCAGGCTCAGGTCGCCGGTTTGCGAGTTCACGCGGCCCACGAATTCCTCGATCCGCTTCGGCTTGTTGCCGGCGGATTCGATGATCGTGGGCTGGTCGATGCGGCGGATCATGGATCTTCCTTCAAGTCGAGAGACTCAAACCGCGGCCGGCTCGGGCTTGCGGGCTTCGGCCGGCTTCTTGCCGAGGAGATTTTCCAGGGCCGCGGGGAGGTCGGGGAAACGCGAAGTGGTAGCCCAATCCCAGGGCCTTTTGCGGCATCACTTTCTGGCCTTTGGTCACCACCTGCGCCACTTCGCCCAGGACCAGCTCCAGCATGGCGTCGGGCGGGCCGATGGGCAGGAACGGGCGATGCACGACCTTCGCGAGTGCCTTCGAGAATTCCACGTTCCGCGCGGGATTGGGCGACGTCCCGTTGATGGGGCCCTTGGCCTGCGCGTTGTTCAGGGCCATGAGGAAGATTCCCACGATGTCGTCGATGTGGATCCAGCTCATCCACTGCTTCCCCTTGCCGGGCAGGAAGCGGTTCGTCCCGCTCCCCACGGGCGCGGCGCCCCCGGGAAGCCACTTGAAGATCGGCGTCATCACGCCGAGGGCGGCGTCTCCCCTGGCCAGGACCACGCCGGTGCGGATCAGGCTCAGGCGCGTCCCGAGCGACTCGACGGGCTTGGCGGCGTCTTCCCATTCGATGCAAACCTTGGCCATGAAGTCGTCGCCCGGCTTGCTGCTTTCGGTCAATTCCTCGTCGCCGGTCGGCCCGTAATAGCCGATGGCCGAGGCCTGCACGAGCGTCTTCGGCTTGGTCGTGCAGCGGCCGAAGGCGTCGACCACGTGCTCGGTGCCCACGACCCGGCTGTCGCGAATCTTCTGCTTGACCGCGGGCGTCCATCGCTGGGCGAACAGGTTTTGACCGGCAAGGTTGATGACCGCGTCGCACCCGTCGACGGCCGACTCCCAGCCGCCCGCGATGGCCGGATCGCCCTGGACCAGCTCGCACCCGCGAAACGCCGGCTTCAGGCGGGCCGCGTCGCTCTGTCGCGAGAGGATCACGGGAGTGTCGCCGCGATCGACGAGGATCTTGCTGATACCACGGCCAATCAGGCCCGTCCCGCCCGTGATGAACACCCGCATCGCTGGAAGACCCCCGCCGAGACGACCAAGACGACCGGACAACGATCCGATCCGCGCCCTATCTTGTAGCCGGGCAAGGAGGATCGTCAAGCGGCGGGCGACCCATGAAGCGCCGAAAGTCGCGGGACGGCGAAACGGGGCTTCTTCGAGATATCGGCCGCGGCTTGTCCCAATGCCGTCAGGACTTGCCAGCGTTTACAACGAATGGAGACGACGGGCGTCGAACCCACAAACTCCGCCTTGCAAAGCGGCCAGAAATGACTGGTGGAAAGCCCATATGGCATTACTATCCGGTGCCCACTTCGTGCATGCGCTCGTCATCGTGGACTTGATCCCGACCGGTGTTGCCCCGATGAGAGCGGCCCCGATGCCGGTCCCGCCCAACGCGAGGGCGGCCCCGAGCCCGAGGAATCTCCGCCGGGCTGTGGCGGCGGTTTCCTCTCGCGTCTCGTCGATGCTCGTTTCACGAGGAATTATGATCTACCTCCCGGTGTAAGGACGTACTCGGGCGAATCCGAGCACTTTGCACGGAAATTCTTCGATGCGAGCGTGCCAAGGACGATGAACGCCGCCATCGAGACGAGCTGGGCGGCCTGGAACGGCGGCTCGTTCCGGTTCGGGGCCAGTGCGTGAAGCGGTGCGACCTTCTGGAAGGATTGCATGATCAGGACGAGGAAATTGAGGTAGAGAGCGAACACAGCCCCGATCACGTAGACCCGGCGCCAGCCGCCCCCGAGGTGCCGCCGGTAGCGGGCGTAAGTCACGGCAGCCAGCACCGCGTCGTGGCTCCTATTGATGTCAGGTCGTCGGAAAAAACTCCGGCAGTTGATCGATTCCGGGCGAAGACGTCCGGTCGCGGGACGGGCCTTCGGACCGGCCGAGGGGAGGGACTCGCACGGTTCCTTCCTGCCCGTCCACATCAGGTCGAAGGTCAGCAGGTTGGCCTGCCCGAGCGGTAGCGCCTTGAGGAGCCTATCCGCCTCGTCGACCGAATCCACGCTCATCAGGAAGATGACCCCTTCCTCCTTGTCTCGCAGCCAGAACTGCTCCATCTTGCCGTCGAGATACAGCCTCGGCGTCGCCGGGACTTCCGCCGGCAGATATCGCTGCCGCTGTTCCGGGGTGAGGGGCTTCAGCGTCCCGATTGCCATCACTTTCATGGTTTTCTCCGGAGGTTGGGGGTGAAAGGCCGGGTATCGATTACTGGTACTTGTTCGGGTTGAGCTGGTCCGCATGGGCGCGTGCGAATTCGCCGACGCTCATGGGTTTTTGGCCTGACAACCGCTCGACATTGTCGTTCATTCCTCCCATGATGCCCTGCTGGTAGGCGTCCATGGCGCCGCCGAGGTGCTGGACGATGTACGCCGGGACCCCCACTGCCTCGATGGACTTGCAATAGTCCTCGATGGAGACGTCCTCGAAGACGATCTTGCGTCCCAGAGCCTCGCTCAACTCCGCCGCCATCTGATCGTGGTCCATCTCGACCGGCCCGAAGAGCGGGTAAGTCCGGCCCGCATGCCCGCTCGGCTCCTGCAGGATGGCGGCGATGACCCGTCCCTGGTCCTCCGCGCCGACGGGGGCATGCTTCCCTTTGCCGGCGGGCAAGCGGATGATACCCCTCTCGACCAACAGGGGGAGTTGCCACGGGTAGAGCAGCCATTCGAGGAAATACGTCGGGCGTAGATGGGTCACCGCTAGCCCCGACCAGTTGAGGACCTGCTCGGCGATGAAATGGTCTTTGCAGGAGTCGCTCTTCGAGTGGCGATCGGCCGATCTTTGGGACAAATTGACGATCGCGGAGACGCGGGCTTCTGCGGCGGCCTGTGCAAAATTGACGGTCGCGTTGATGAGCCCGGGTTGGACCGGGTAGACCAGGTACGCCGCATCGATCCCTTCCATCGCTTCGCGGATTGTGTCGATGTTCAGGAGATCGCCTTCCACGACCTCCGCACCCTGCCTCTCGAGCGACGCCGAACGATCGTCCTTGCGATGCACCATGGCGCGGACTCCGAGCCCACGCTTGATCGATTCCCTGGTGGCGGCACGGCCGGTGTCTCCCGCTGCCCCCGTGATCAATACTTTACGGTTCATGTTCGCGTACCTCGGCCGACGGGCGCCGGCGTATTGGAGTTCTCTCGTGCTTCAGCTCATCCGGGTAGACCCGCGAAAAAGGTCCTTCCGTGATGCCGGGTTTCACGAGGCATGAACGGGAGGAGGTGTCAGTAAAGCATCACCCTGGCAACCTGTTCGGGTTCGTCAATTTGCAGCCAATGTCCCGCCGAGATCAGGTCGAGTGAAGCATGCTTCAGACGGGACCGGAACTCTTCGGCCACCGCCGTGCTGAGATGGGGGTCGGCCTGTCCCCAGATCAGCTTGACCGGGACGTCGAGCGCCTCCATCGTCTGGCCCTCCGGGAGTGCATCGTGGAATTGTTTCTGCTGAAATTTGAGCAGCCAGGCGACCTGCTCGGGACTTCGGATCAGGACTTGCGTGAGCGCCCTGAGGCCCGGGGTCGCGAAGAGCTGGACCACCTCCGGGAGGCGGATCGCGGGCGTCGCGGCGTAAAACGTGTTCAGGATGCACAGGGAGGCGACGCGGTCCGGCTGCTCCCCCCGTCCCCAACCGGCCGAGGGCGATTCCGGCCGCGATGACGGGAGTGGTCAGGCCAACGATCGCGTCGAAATTCCTGCCCTCGAACGTGACCTGGACGGGCGCGACACCTTCCCTGTGGAGCCTCCAGAACGCGACCTCCACGCCCACGCGGAACGCCTGGAGGGCCACCGGCTGCCAGGCCGGGACGCTTTCCAGCAACCTCCTGAAGGTACAAGTTCGGCCGAGGAGGCAGAGCGTGGCCAGGGCCGCCAGGGGCAGCAGTGGCCATCGCGGCGGGGAGTCCGCCGAGACGCCCATGCTACCTTCCTGCGCGACCGCGGCCGTGGCGGCGAGCCACGAGACCATCCCGGCCGCCACGGAGGCGGCCAGGATCTTGGGATGTTTCACCCCCGCCCTTCGGGCCGCCCGGGCGGACCCGAGCGCCACGAGGGCGACCACCCCGGCCGTGGTCCCGGTCAGCAACGCGGCGGTCGAGATCGATCCGGTCATGATGCACCTCGCGGTCCCGGGGAGGAGGAAACGCCCGACCGTTGGTCGATCATTCGAAGGCCCGGCGATGCTTCTCGATGAACGCTTCGAGCGTCATCGGGGGCCGTCCGCCGAGCTTCTCGACGAGGTCGTTGGTGCCTTCGAAGACGCCGTTTTGGTGGTCGATCACGGATACATCGCGGGCGCCGTGATCGGACGGGGTGGTATGGGCGTGGTCTACAAGGCCCGGCATCTCCGCCTGAATCGCGATGTCGCGGTCAAGATGATGCTCAACGGCGGCTACGCGGGTGTGCCCGAACTGGCGAGGTTCCAGCACGAGGCCGAGGCCCTCGCCGCCTTGCAGCATCCGAACGTCGTCCAGATCCACGACGTGGGCGAATCCGGGGGATTGCCCTACTTCACGATGGAGCTCGTCGACGGCGGCAACCTCGCCCAGAAGCTGGGCGGAGTCCCGCAGTCGGCCAGAGACGCCGCGGCCCTCATGATCCCCCTGGCCGACGCCGTCGAGGCGGCCCATCGGCGAAAGATCGTCCATCGGGATCTCAAGCCTTCCAACATCCTTTTGACGGCGGGCGGCACCCCCAAGATCACCGACTTCGGGCTGGCCAGGCGCCTGGAATTGGGGGTCGGCCTCAGCATGACCGCGACCCGGATCGGCACGCCCGGCTACATGGCCCCCGAGCAAGTCGCCGGCACCGCCAGGGTCTCCGGTCCCGCCACGGATATTTACTCGCTGGGGGCGGTCTTCTACGAGCTGCTCACTGGCCGGCCGCCGTTCCGGGCGGAGACGGAGAGGCAGGTCCTCGCCGAGGATCCGGCACCGCCGTCCCGGTTGAACGCACAGGTCCCTCGCGACCTGGAGACCATCTGCCTGAAGTGCCTGCGGAAGGACCCCCAACGGCGTTATGCTCGGCGGAGGAGCTCGGGGAGGATGTCGGGAGATTCATGCGGCACGAGCCGATCAAGGCCCGCCCGGTGTGCTCGGCCGAGCGCACCGGGAAATGGATGCGACGGCACCCCACGCCGCACCGTGACCCTGTCCGGGGCCCTCCTGATCGCGTCCGCGATCCTCGCCGGCGGATGGTGGACGCTTTCCGCTCGGTCGCTGGTCGCACATGCCATCGAGGAGGACCTGAGGGTTGCAACGCATGCCCTGCGGAACTCCCGCTGGGGTGAGGCGCATTCCGCCCTGGAACGCGCCCGCGGGCGGCTCGGCCCGGGCGAATACGGCGAATCGCGGAGGCGGCTGGATCGGGCTACCCTCGACCAGGATCTCGTCGGCCAACTGTCTGCAATCCGGCTGGAGCGAAGGCCCTGGAACAAGGACGAGGCGGCCCGCCGGGAGGTCGCGTACGAGGAAGCCTTCCGCGATGCCGGGTTGCTCCGCGTGGGAGAATCCCCCGGGGTCGCGGGCGATCGCCTCGGGAGATCGGACGTCAAGGACGCGCTGATCGTCGCCCTCGACGAGTGGGCACTCTGCGCCGTCTACTCCACCGAGTACTGGCCGAAAGGGTCGTCGCCCGAGGAGAACGGCCCGATGATGCTGCGCCTCGAGCGCGAGGCATGGTTGCTCGACGTGGTCAAGAGGGCGGACCCGGACGCTCGCGGTTGGCGCGATCGCTTTCGCGACCCGTCCGTGCGGAGGGACCGGGGAGAACTCACCCGCCTGGCCGAGTCGGCCAGGATCGCCGAGACGCCGATCCACCTCCTGGTGTCCCTCGGCGAGTTGTTGAAGAGGTCGGGCGGCGACCCGACCCCGTTCCTCCTGACGGTCCAGCGGCAACACCCGGATGATCTCTACGTGAATTACTTCCTGGGTTATCACGCCCTGGTTCGTGGCGACGGGCCGGAAGCCCTGCGCGACTTCCAGGCTGCACTGGCGACCCGGCCGGATTCCGCGTTCCTCCACGACTCAATCGGCCATGCGTTCTATCAGACCGGCCGGGTGTCCGAGTCGATCGCTTACTACGAGAGGGGCGTGAAACTCGACCCCAACGATGTCCTGTCCCGGGCGAGATGCGGAAATCGTGAGAAACGCGGCCTTGCTCGGCGGCCTAGTGCCGAACGATGCGGGATCGGGTAGAAAGGATTTTGCCGTGGCAGATTCCGGAATCCTCATCACTGATGCTCACCAGAAGAAACGACGAGGGATTTCATGTTCAAGCCCTTGATGACGTCTCTCATAACGGTTCTCGCATGCTCCTGCGCCTCGGCCCAGCCGCCGTCGCGCAAGTTCGATGCCCCGGGCGCCCCGCCGTTCAAGGTATTGAAAGAGGCTGAGAACCCTCCGCTCGACGCCAGCGACAATTTCGTGATCGGCCCGAAGTACGCCCCGGCGCCGGAACGCAAGAAGGTCGATGGCGTCCCCGAGGGGAAGGTGGAGCAGTTCGTCATCGACTCGAAGGAGACCAAGCTCTTCAACCCCGGCATCGCCCGCAACGCGTTCGGGAAGGTGGACCCGAGCAACCCGAAGACGCTGATCGTCGAGACGCACCCCATCGACTACAAGCGGAGGATCGGCGTTTACGTCCCCGCCCAGTACAAGGAAGGTACCGAGGCGCCGTTCATGGTGGTCCACGACGGCCCCGGCCAGGCCAACGGCTACAAGACGATTCTCGACAACCTGATCCACCAGAAGCGGATTCCGCCGATCGTCCTCATCTCCATCGGAAACGGCGGGGGCGACGCCCAGGGGCACGAACGAGGCAAAGAATACGACAACATGAACGGCGACTACGCCGAGTACATCGAGACAGAGGTGCTGCCGCGCGTGGAGAAGAACTGCAAGGTGAAGCTGACCAAAGACCCCGATGGCCGGGCGGCGATGGGGAACAGTTCCGGAGGGTCGGCGGCGCTCATCATGGCCTGGTTCCGCAACGACCTGTACCACCGCGTGCTGACGACTTCGGGCACGTTCGTTAACCAGGCCTGGCCGTTCGATCCGAAGTATCCTGACGGGGCCTGGGGCTTCCACGAGACGCTGATCCCCGACAGTCCCAAGAAGCCCATCCGGCTGTTCATCTCCGTGGGCGACGCGGACTTGCTCAACCCCAACTCGATGCGGGATAACATGCACGACTGGGTCGAGGCCAATCACCGCATGGCCAAGGTGCTGAAGGCCAAGGGCTACGAGTATCAGTACCTGTTCTGCCGCGGGTCAGGCCACGGCGTGGGGAACGCCCAGGCACAGTTCCTCCCGCATGCCATCGAGTGGGTCTGGAAGGGATACGCCCCGAAGTCGGACAAATAGTCGGCGTGGCCGATGTTCGCCGGATCGGGGGAATCGAGGCCGTTAGATCGGACTCGCGAGAATCGCCCGAATTCCGCGTTTTCGGTGTACGCCTGTTGACTTTCTGCCGATAACTTGTTGCAATCCCCGAATCCGCGGTTCGGCCTCGGCTCGATCGCGGCAAGCCGTCCTGCGCCTAGCACGGAGGAATCCATGTCCTACGCCGAAACGCTGCTTCCCGAGTTCGACCATGAGATGGCGAACACCCGCAAGGTGCTCGAACGCGTCCCCGACGACAAGATGGACTGGCAGCCCCATCCGAAGTCCCACACGATCGGCTGGAACGCCAACCACCTGGCGAACATCCCCGACTGGCTCGTGCATGCCCTGGCAACACCTGAGCTGGATATCGCCCCTGTCGGTGGCGAGCCCTACGTCCCTCCCAAGGCCGCCAACGGTCGAGAGATTCTCGAGACGTTCGACCGAAATGTGACGGCCGCGAGGGCAGCAATCGCTCGGGCGGATGAGGAGCAAATGGCCCACCCGTGGACGCTTTCTCATGCGGGCAAGCCGATCTTCACGATGACCAGGTCGGCCGTCGTCCGGCAAATTGTCCTCAACCACATGATCCACCACCGCGCGATCCTATGTGTCTACCTCCGGCTGAACGATATCCCCGTCCCGGGGATGTATGGCCCGTCGGGCGACGAGTGAGGCGACCGGGGCGAATCTGCGGGATCATCTCGCCCGAGGGCGTCAGGTTCCGGGTGATCAAGTCTCTTCCGAGACAGTGTTGGTAAGGGCCTGCGTCCAGGCATGGGTCGGGAAACTCGTCGGCGGTAACTAGAGGGGAACGATCATGAGCAAGATGGCCATCTGCCTTTGGTTCGATGACGGCAAGGCTCGCGAGGCGGCCGAGTTCTACGCGAGCGTGTTCCCCGACAGCCACGTCGGGAAAGCTCACCCCTCGCCCGTCGACATTCCATCTGCGAAGGTGGGCGAGGACCTGACCGTCGAGTTTACCGTACTGGGGCAGGCGTACATTGGGCTGAACGCAGGGCCAATGTTCAAGCCGAACGAGGCGGTCAGCTTCATGGTCGTGACCGAGAACCAGGAGGACACCGATCGTTTCTGGGACGCCATCGTCGGCAATGGAGGCCAGGAGAGCGGTTGCGGCTGGTGCAAGGATCGCTGGGGTTTTTCCTGGCAGATCACGCCGCGCGTGCTGCTCGAGGCGACGACCGACCCGGATCGCGCCGCCGCGAAGCGTTCCATGGAAGCGATGATGACGATGAGGAAGATCGACATCGCTGCGATCGAGGCCGCTCGCGACGGGAAATGAGAGCGTGTCCGGGAATTCCCGAATCGCGTGGATGGGGCGTGTGCGACACGCCAATCGATAAAATCCGATCTTGCTGTCGAATCCGAGGAACGCCATTCGACCGGCTGAGGGGACGATCATCGTCCCAGTGTCCGAGGAACCGACCATGAAGACAATCGCTTTTTTCCTGACGACGTTCGTGCCGGCCATCGTATCCGCGCAAGAGACGCACACTGAGGGCTACGCGCCGGTCAACGGGCTCAAAATGTATTACGAAGTCCACGGAAGTGGCGATCCGGTGGTGTTGCTTCATGGCGCGTACATGTCCATCCCCGGCAACTGGACCGGATGGATCGGCGAACTTTCCAGGACGCGGAAAGTGGTTGCCCTCGAAATGCAAGGCCACGGGCGTACGGCCGACATCAAACGCGATCTCAGCCTGGAAAACCTCGCCGACGACGTGGCGGCGCTGCTCGATCACCTCAAGATCCCGAGCGCGGACCTGATCGGTTTCAGCATGGGCGGCGGCGTCGCAATGCAATGTGCGATCCGCCATCCGGAAAAAGTGCGCAAGGTCGTCAGCATTTCCGCCGTGCTCCGCCACGACGGCTGGGTCAAGGAAGCCGTCGACGCACTCCCCAAGCTCACGGCGGAAGCCTTCAAAGGCTCGCCGATCGAAGCCGAGTACAAGAAGCTGAGTCCGACACCGGACGAATTCCCGGAATTCGTCAAGCACGTCATCGCGATGGCGTCGAAGCCGTACGACCTTGGCGCCGACAAGCTCAAGGCCACCAAGGCACCCATGTTTTTCATCCATGGCGATGCCGACGGCGTGCGGCTCGAGCACATCTCGGAACTGTTCCGCCTCAAGGGTGGCGACGTTTTCGGCGACATGCGGCCGCGCTCCGCATCGAGATTGGCCATCTTGCCCAATACATCTCACGGCACCCTGATGGACCGCATGGCCGTTATCGTCCCGATGGTGAACGACTTTCTCGGCGGAGGCCCACAATGAAGAAAGATCAGGATCTTCGAGCACACCTCGCTGGACGGCGTGATCGCCCCGGCTGGGGACAGCGAATTCGCGAATGGCGGATGGTCGGCACCGTATCGAACTCCGGCCGGGGCAGCGGCCCTCGCCGAGATTCAGGGCAAGGGCTTCGATCTGCTGCTTGGCCGCCGCACCTACGATCAATGGGCCGGCTTCTGGCCCAAGGTCAAGGACGGTCCGTTCGCGGAAGGTCTGAACGCCGCCACGAAATACGTCGCGACCCACAGGCCGGAGAGCCTCGAATGGGGTCCGGTCGGCGACCTCGGCGCGGACATCATGGAAGGGATTCGCGACCTCAAGTCCAAGGACGGCCCCGACCTGATCGTCTGGGGAAGTTCGACCCTGACGTCCGTGCTGCTCGAGCAGGGACTGGTCGACGACGTCGTGCTGATCGTCTATCCGCTCCTGCTGGGCCGGGGCAAACGCTTCTCTGCGGACAGCGTCGGCCCGCGAGAACTCGCTTTCGTCAGCACGAAGGCCACGCCCACGGGCGTCCTGCTGAACCATTATCGGTACGTCGGGCCCCTGCCGCGGACGTGAAGTGACGCCTCTCCCGGGAAAGGCGGACCCATGAATGCGAACGACTTTCGACGGCTCGCCCTTGGCTTTGACGACACCGAGGAGGGCGCTCGACATGGGCGCCCCCGATTTCCGCGTCGGTGGCCGCATCTTCGCGACTCTCGCCCATGAGCATCTTGGGTTCGGAAACCTGATGCTATCCCCCGAGTTGCAGCAATCGCTTATCATTGAGGCTCCGGAAGTGTTCCTCCCAGTCCCCGGCGGCTGGGGGAGGATGGGAATCACGCACATCTGCCTGGCGAATGCGGCCCCAGGGCAGTTGCTCAAAGGGATTGGGCTTGCCTGGAATCTGCGAGTACAGAAAAACGGCAAATCGAGAACGAAAGGCCGATCAGCAATGAAGCCCATCTCGAAAGGAACCGCCGAAAACGGAGACTGGCGTGTGGAAACACTTTCCCGCATGCGGGCGCTGATCCTGGAAGCCGAGCCCGAGATGACCGAGGAGCAGAAATGGGTCAAGCCGTCGAATCCGGCGGGGGTTCCCACCTTCTCGCACAACGGGATCGTCTGCACCGGCGAGACGTACAAGGATAAGGTGAAGCTCACCTTCGCCAAGGGGGCAACCATCCCGGACCCATCAGGCCTGTTCAATGCCAGCCTGGAAGGCAACGCGCGAAGGGCGATCGACATCCACGAAGGGGAAGAAATCGACGCGGTCGCCTTCAGGATACTCGTGCGGGCCGCAGTCGCCCTGAATGCGAGGAAGGCCAAGGCCTGATTGTGACGGACCAGAGAGCATCATGTAACCCGCATGCTATTCCGCATGCGTCCGGTGAGTTGCATTCCTGACGGTCGCGCGGCTTGATCGCGGTCCCGACCGCTCGTCAGCCGACCGCCATGCTCCGTCGCTACTCCACCGATTCTTTGGCACTTCCTTGGCCGCTTCGCCCCGCGAAAGGGATAATCCTAAATCAAGGATTCGGCAGCTTTTACGGCGAATGGAGACGACGGGGGTCGAACCCGCAACCTCCGCCTTGCAAAGGCGGTGCTCTCCCAGTTGAGCTACATCCCCGACATTTGGATGGATTTTATCCCACAGGGGTTCGCGACGCCAGCGGAATCAGCGGCAAATCGCTCACGGTGGCGATGCCGGATCTTGTTGAATCGGTATACGTGAGGCATGTCCCCGCGGGAAACGCCACGCGGATGATCCCCATCGCGATCGGTCGCGCGGTGCGGGGGGAAAGCCCCACCGAGGTGATCACGCCGGCGGGCTTGCCGTCGGCCGACAGCAACGCGGTCCCCGGCTCGGGCAAGTCCTCGCCCTCGATCTTGAGGCCCTTCAGGATCTTGTTCACATGGCCTAGCGCGTCCAGCCTGGCCACGGTTTCTTGACCGAGATAGCAGCCTTTGACGAAGCTGATGGCGCACTCATCCCGGCCGATTTCTTGCGGCAAATTCTCGGGCGTGATGTCCCGACCGAATTCCGGCATCCCGGCCTCGATCCGCAGACCTTCGACCTCTTGCGGGGAGGGCGCCTGCAGGGCGGCGTCCATTTCGCGGAAATCGTCGAGCGCGGAGCCGGATTCTGCTTGCTTGCCGACGATCGTCAGGCCGGCGAACCCGAACGGCGACTCGCGGATGATCTGGACCGGGCGTCCGCCAAGGATCGCATCCGTATGTTGCAGGTTTTCGGGGCCGGGTAACGAAATTCCTTGCGCGGCCATTCGACGCTCGATATTCGATCCCACGACGTGATACTCGAACGTGGTCGCCGTGCGATCTTCCCATCGTACGTCGTCGAAGAGGCCGTACTTTTCGAAATGAGGGAGCGCCAGCGCGAGACCTCCGGCATTGGTTCGCAGGAGGAGTTCGGACTCCCCGATCAACGCGGTGAAATAGCCGATCGTCTTGCCCTGAGGGCTTGTGACGAACGTCTCGCAACCCGAGCCCACGGGCTTTCGCTTGATCTCGTTGGTGGTGAGATTGTGGAGGAACTTGGCCCGGTCCGGGCCGAGCACCGCCAGCCGGATGGATGCGGATCGGTCGACGAGGAAAGGGCGATCGGGGTCGAAGGTCATTCGTCGTCCTCGGCGGTCGAAGTTTGGGTGCGCTCGGCGTGGCTCACGAGCGTGACGGACGGGCTGGATCGCGGCGAGCTTGAGCGCTTCTTCGGGGCGGTTCAGGGGGATGAATCCAAGGTCTTCCATCGCATCCTCGCCCAGGTTGCTCAGCAAGTAGAGGTCGGCCCAGGCCAGGGCTTTGGCGATCGCCATCGCCACCGGGAAATCCGCCTCCGTCTCGGCGCCCTTCAAGCTCGCGACCGCCGATCTCGGTTCGTCCGTCCCGATCAGGTGCTGCAAGGCAGGTCCGATCTCGCCCTCGGCGCGAGAAAGCACGGCGATCTTCCCCCCTCGACGTACCAGGCCCGTTGCGGCGCCGAATGCCGCCGCGAGGTCCTGTAAACTTGAGGGCTCCCCCGCCTGACCTACCCCGGCGATCACCAGGTCGGCGCGTTCGGGGACCCGGAACGACCAGGCCTCGGCGTATTGCTTCATGCCTTCGTCCCGGACGGCGTCGGCGATCCCGGCCACGATCGAGACGATTCCCTCCGAGCCTGGCACCACGCCGATCTGGAACTGATTTCCCACGAGCCAGCTCACCTCGGCCGATTCACGCATCGCCAGGGTGGAGGATTGCCCTTCGGTGGACACGGAACGGAATGCCTGGAGGGTCTCGGCATCGCTCAAGCCCGGGAAAAGCGTGGTCCATGGCCCTTGAGGACCGAGCATGCGATCGTGCCCCAGTGGGCCGATGGCAAGGAGGAAATCGGCGTCGACCGCCTTGCGATTCAGATAAACCCGCCGGCCCGCTTCGGTCGCTGCCAGGTAGGCAAGCTGCGTGCGGTCGTCGGGGTCGTGGACGATTCCCGTAATCCCCGTTGGCAAGAGGTCGTCCCAAGCCAGGACGGGTTTGGTGGTTGCGAGGACCGTGATTTCTTCGCGATTCACGCCTGCCTGTTCCAGGATCTCGCAGACGACTTCCAGGATCGGGCGGATCTCGGGCAAGGTCGGCTCGATGGCGATGACCACGCGATCGCCCGGGACCACGGCCGTGCTGAGCGCGGGGAAGCCGAGCGGGGAATCCAATCGCGACCGCACTTCGGCGGCAATTTCCGCGGTCGCTCGCCCCTTCGGCCCGTGCCATTCTCCGATCATGCATGCGGGATCGATCGGGAAGGCCAGAGAGGCACCTGCAAACTCCACCGTCGCCGACATTCGGAACCCTCGAAAACTTGCATGGATGGCTGTTGCTGCGATTCATGATAGGTCGCGAACGAAAGTGGAATCAAGTTGAGAAATTCCGCGGGACACCTCGCAGCCCGCCCGGTATACAATGGAAAATGATGGGGAAACGGTCCCATTCCGGATGAATGGGGAACTTTCCTCTCCTTTGGGCGTCCAAGGAACGTGATGAACCGGATGGATGACGACCTTGGCCTCGTCGCGGCTTGCCGGGCGGGACAGTTGGATGCGTTCGGAATCCTGGTGGAACGGTATCAGGACCGGCTCTATCCAACCCTCCTGCGGCTCACCGGCTGCTCGGAAGATGTGCGCGACCTGCTCCAGGATGCCTTCCTCCGGGCCTTCGAAAAGCTCGCCCGTTTCCAGGGCGAGAGTTCTTTCTACACCTGGGTTTACCGGATCGCCGTGAACTTGACGCTCAGCGATCGCCGCAAGCGGTTCGGCGACGGCCGCGTGGCCCCTCCCCTCGGCGGGATCACGCGGGACCCGTCGGACGACCCGGCGCGGACCGATCCGTCCCGCCCGCTGGAGCAGGCGGAACGCGACGGGATGGTCCAGAAGGCCCTGGACGCGCTCCAGCCCGAGCATCGTGCGGTGGTCGTGATGAAGGACCTGGACGGTTTGCGATATGAGGAGATCGCCGCGATCCTGGATATCCCCATAGGGACGGTTCGCAGCCGCCTGCATCGAGCCCGATGCGAGTTGCGGGAACGACTCCGGGCGTTCGTCGAGGACGAGCCGATTTCCGTCCCGTCGCACCCGATTCCGTGAACCTAGCCGCCGTGTTTTCCCTTTTTCCGCTCGGAGGGATCGAGCGAGTCGACCGACCGGATCGGATGGACGACCGAAGCCCTCTTTTCGCGATGAAATTTATGAAACCTGCCGAAGAATCCATCCTGAGTGCCTACCTCGACGACGAGCTTGAACTCGACGCTCGCGGGATCGTCGAGTCGGCCGCCCTCGCCAACCCCCGCGTGGCCGATCGCCTGGCCGAGCTCGCCCTCGTGCGAGACCTCGTGGCGGGCCTGCCTCGCGAGCCCCTCCGGCTCGACCTTTCCGGCGCGGTCGTCGCAAGGATCGCCGCGGAACGAGCCGATCGCATCCGCCGCGCCCGGCGTCTCCTCGTCGCCTCGTGCGCGATGGCGACCGCGGCGGCAATCTTGCTGGCCACGTCGTTCTCCTGGTCTCCTCGCGATCCGATCGTGGCACGAGTAGCGACGACCACGAAAGCTCGGCCCCGAACGCTTTTCAAGCCACTCACGCAGGCAGTGCATCTTGCCGCCAGCCAGCCAGCTCCCATCATTTCGCCCTCATCGATCGCGATTCCCTCGGAGCTTCTGGCCGCCGAGGAGCAAGCCCGGCAAGATTCTCTAACCTTGAATGAACTGATGACCGGCTCGGAGGCCAGGGATATCCTGGTCGAGGTGGATGACCTGGACGATTCCACGCTCGACAAGGTGGAAGACGCCATCAAGAGGTCGAATCGTCGCGAGCCGAAGCATGCGCAACTTCGGCTCTATCAACAAGTTACCAAGGACCCGTATCACCCCGGCAAGGTGGCCGCGTACGTCCTCGTGATGGACGACGTGGAGCGCTCGCATTTCGGCCGGAACCTGGAAGCCGTCCTCCCCGGCGAAGCCCACCCCGATGCAACGGCCGATCCCGGGCTGATCGCTCGATTGCCGCAGATTGGCCGGATCGAAATTCGCGGGGGACTGCCCCGCGGCACGCTCTTGCCACCCCCTTCGCATGTGGCGAGACAGGAGGCTTTTCGCCATGAAGAACCAGCTCGGTCCGACGACGCGAGCGGGGCCAAGGGGGAAATGGCCGGGGGTTTGCCCGGCCGAGGGATGATCGGGGCGAGTCGCAATGGAGCCCCGTCACCGGACGCAACGGAGCAGCGTCCGCCTTGCGTTTACGTGGTTTGGGTCACCACGCGGGACGGCCCGCGTCCGCGGACAAATTAGGGGACGGGCTCGACTCCGGGTCCGCCCGCCGGTCTGCTTGACGCCCCCAACCCCGACCGTTACCATGAGCCGGTCGGCCGTCGGGCGGTGGTTCCGAGGTGCGGCTCATCGCGAGGATGAGGGCGTTATTCTCGACCTGGATAGCTCCCAAGTCGAAAGCTCCGCAAGGATTGCGGGAGTCGAGTCGGCGCGGCCGATTTTACTCCCGGCTCGGCGGAGATCGAAGGAAACGAGCCGATGCACCCACTCGACGAATTTCGCAACTTCGTCAACCCGGGCGAACCGCTAGCACCCCTCACCTGGTTTCGACTCGGAGGCCCCGCCGAGTTCCTGGCCCGCCCGCGATCGCTGGACGACCTGGCCAGGTTGATGGTGAGGGCCCACGAGGCCGGCATCGCCACGAAGATCCTGGGCGGCGGCTCGAATATCCTCGTCCGCGACGAGGGGGTTGCCGGGGTCGTGATCCACCTGGAAAGCCCGGCGTTTTCCGACGTCTCGATCGAGCGGAAGACGGTCACCGCGGGGCTGGCCGTCCCGTTGACCGCGCTGATCTCGCAGACGGCGCGGGCCGGTCTTGCCGGTCTGGAGATTTTCACGGGCATTCCCGGCACGATCGGCGGGGCCTTGCGAGGCAACGCGGGAAGTCGCGGCGGGTCGATCGGCCAGTTCGTGCGACGGGTCACGGTCCTGGACAACTCGGGGAACGTGGTCGTCCGCGATCGCGACGACCTGATTTTCGGCTTCCGCGAGTCGAACCTGGACGATGCGGTGATCCTCTCGGCCGAGTTCGCCCTGGAATCGGAAGATCCCGAGGCGGTGGTCCGGCGGATGCGGCGGATCTGGATCGTGAAGAAAGAAAGCCAGCCGTATGGCCACCAGTCCTCGGGCACGATCTTCAAGGACCCCTCGCCCGAAGCCTCGGCACGGATCCTGATCGAGCAGGCCGGCCTGAAGGGCGCGAAGGTGGGCCGCGCGGAGCTTTCCGAGCGCCACGCCAACTTTATCGTTGCGCAGCCGGGTGCGACTTCCGCCGAGGTCCTGGAGTTGATCGAGCGAATTCGATCGCAGGTGCGGCTGCAACTGAATTTCGACCTGGAGCTGCAACTCCAGATCTGGTAAGGTTCTCCGTCAAACCCAACCGACGACCGCGACGGCAGGGCCAGGGAGAGGCCGTTGACGGAGCACCGTGAAATCGACTCCGACGACGCGGCGCCGAGCCCGCTCGGCCCTGCTCGCGCGAGCCGTGCCGTCGACGGCTTCCTGCGCAGCATCCCGTCGCGCAAGCTCTCGACCAGAGCGAAGATCGGGCTCGCGCTCGTCGCCTCGCTCTGTCTCTGGGGGATCGTGCAGGGGGCATTCTTCGCGCGTAACTGGCTGGCCCGCAACGAGGCATTCGCCATCTCGCTGGGAGAGATCGAATTATCGCCGCCCCCGCCGGATTTCCTCCTCGGAGGCGGCCCGGCTTTGCTGGCAAGGCTGCAAAAATCTTCCGGGAAGGAGGGGCCGATCTACTTGCTGGATCAGGATTTGGGCGAGATTGGCGACCTCTTCCGCGTGCATTGCCCCTGGGTGGAACGGGTGACTCGGGTTGAGCTCAGGAAGGCGAATCGGCTGGTTGTCAGCCTGGAATTTCGCGAGCCCGTCGCCCGGCTGGAGATGTCCGCGGGCGAGCAAGTTGCGCTGGACGCCAGGACGCACGTCTTGCCAATCGAGGATCTCTCGCCCGCGTTCGCCTCGCAGTTGCCTCCGATTCGCGGGATCTCGGTGACGGGCGAACGGCCGGGCCTGCTCCTGGAAACGGCGAAGTCGACACGGCAACCCGACCGAGTCGACCCGGAAACCCTGGCGGGGATCCACCTTGCGACCTTCCTGAAGGAAAAGAGTACAAAGACGCCGCTGCCAGACTACGTCATATTCTTGCACAAGGGGTCGCGGCGGATTTTCCTGAGACTTAGGACGGCCGATGGGCTCTGGATGCTCTGGGGCGAGCCGCCCGGCGAAGAATCTAAGGGGTTGCCCTCGGCCGCCCAGAAATTGACCCGGCTGCGGGAATGGTATCCCAAATATGCAATCGCCCGGACCCTACCGAACCAGTATCTCGACTTGAACGACGCCGTCGACGAATTGCATGAAGGACATTTCGGGAAGGATCGGCAAGATCCTGTCCCGTTTCGTTAGCCAGGGGCTGCGCGCTCACATCGAGAAAGTGCCACCACCGCCACGACGGCCGGTTCGAGAGAGGGAGTCTGGGTTATGGCGAGCCGATTGGGATCGACCTGGTTGAACAAGGTGCGACGAGTCGCGGCGGCGACCCATTCGGGCCGGCTGGCGAAATACGCGCTCCTGGCCGAGCAGACCAACGCCCTGGAGACGGAGTTCGAGAAGGAAACCGATGCTCAGCTCGCCGAGAGGGCACGGCAACTTCGCTTGAAGGCCCGCCAGGGAGACTCGCTCAACTCGTTGCTGGTAGAGGCTTTCGCCCTGGTGCGCGAGGCGGCCAAGCGGACGATCAAGCAGAGGCATTATGATGTCCAGCTCGTCGGCGGGGCGGCCATCCACAACCGCTCGATCGCCGAGATGGAGACGGGCGAAGGCAAGACGCTGGTCGCCACCCTGCCGGCCTTCCTGAATGCCCTGGCCGGGAAAGGCGTTCACGTGGTCACGGTCAACGATTACCTGGCCCAGCGCGACGCCGAGTGGATGACGCCCGTGTACAAGCTCCTGGGCATGTCCGTCGGCTGCATCCAGACCGGGCAGCAAGACCCCCAGCGACGCGCAGCCTACGCCTGCGACATCACTTACGGCACGAGCAAGGAATTCGGGTTCGACTTCCTCCGTGACCAGCTCAAGAAATACCAGGCCGGCGGCGAGAAGCACCGCAAGACCTTTGAAGAGGCTTTTCTCGGCAAGGGTTCCAACAACGAAGGTGCCCTGCCCGTCCAGCGAGGCCACTACTTCGCCATGGTCGACGAGGCCGACAGCATCCTGATCGACGAGGCCCGTACTCCGCTCATCATCGGCGCCAACAATCAGCCCACGCAGGAAGAGGCCGCTCGCCTATCTCGGCGCCGACGAGCTTGCCGCCACCCTCGTCCGCGTGAAGGACTTCAAATACGACCCGGCCGAACGCAAGGCCGAGCTGAACGCCTCGGGACGCCGCAAGGTGCAGGCGAAGGCGGGCCATTCCTCGTTTGTAACCCTCACCGTCGACCAGCTTTACGATTATGTCGAGCGCGCCTTGCGCGGGCAGATCGCCTACATCCGCGACCGCGATTACGTGGTCCACGACGGCGAGGTGGTGATCGTCGACGAGTTCACCGGTCGTATGATGCCGGGTCGTCAGTGGCAAGACGGACTTCACCAGGCGATCCAGGCCAAGGAGCGGCTGGAAGTCTCGCTGGAGACGGTCACGGCCGCCCGCGTGACGGTCCAGGACTTCTTCCTCCGCTACCGCAAGCTCGCGGGGATGACCGGGACGGCCCATTCCGACGCCGCCGAGATGCGCAGGGTGTACAAGGTCCACGTCTTTCCCGTCCCGACGAACCGCCCGGGCAAGCGGGTGTGGGACCCGGACCGTGTTTTCTCGACGGAGGCGGAGAAGTTCCAGGCCGTCGCCGATCGCATCGTCGAGATGAACAAGATGCAAGTGCCCGTGCTGGTGGGGACCCGGTCGATCGAGAAATCGGAAAAGCTGAGCGCCCTGCTCCAGGCGGCCGGGATCGAGCATCAGATCCTCAACGCGAAGAATCACGCGGTCGAGGCCCAGATCGTGGCGCAGGCCGGCGGCGAGGGCAAGGTCACGGTGGCCACCAACATGGCCGGTCGCGGCACCGACATCAAGCTAACGCCCGAGGTGGCCGCGAAGGGTGGCCTGCACGTGATCGGGACCGAGCGTCACGAGTCGTTGCGGATCGACCGCCAGCTCGCCGGGCGATGCGCCCGCCAGGGCGATCCGGGCCACGCCCAGTTCTTCGTGTCGCTGGAAGACGAGCTTTTCGAGGCGTTCGGCGAGAAGCCCGCGGCAAGGCTGCGGAAACGACACAAGGGCCGCGGCGAGTTGACGAGCCCCGCATGGCGTCGCGTGGTGTTCGCGGCGCAGGGCCGCAAGGAACGGCAACACCGTCGCGACCGCAAGCACCTCATGGCCTACGAGAAGCAGAGGGCCGAGATGCGCAAGAACATGGGACTCAATCCGGTCCTTGGATGATCCGTCCTGACGAGCGCTACAGCTTCTTCAGATAGCCCAGGATTTCGCGATCCATCAGGTCGGGATTGCCAAATGTGGCCTTCCAGTCCTCGAGCCGGTTGCCGGGGTCGCGGCGCGGCCGGATGGTTGCGAGATACCCGCGAAACTTGGCCGATCGCGCCGGGTTCTTCATCAAGTAGTAAACGATCAGCCAGCTTTGCGCCCGGGCAAGGTTCGCCTTCTCCTTGTCGTTGAGCAAATCATCGTCGACCAGCAATTGCTGGAGCGGGATGAGACTCGCTGATCGGTCCACCTTTCGGATGGAGCGTCGGCAGCCATTCCAGATTCAGCTCGCCGACCTTCTCTTTTCCGCTGGGACGACGGGTCTCGCCGTACATGGCCAGGCCTTCGCTCAGGAAGAGCGGCACATCGCCTTGGCGGTCGAGCAAACCCGTATTGAAGGTCAACTGGTGGGTCGCCTCGTGCATGAGGGCGATGGTATTTGCAAGTTCCGGCTTGCCGACCTGATCGTTCTTCCGGTTGTCGAACATGACCAGTCGATTCGTCTCCAGGTCATAGATCCCGCCGACGACCTGGTCCACCTTCTCGCCCATGAACGCCGCGAAAGCTTCCGGGCCGGAGAGCACGACCAGGGTGAGCCGGTCCTTCGGCTTTTCAGCCGGGAATCCCTTGGCGGAGAAATGTTTGAGGTAATCTCTCGACAGCGCCGTGCATAGATCCAGGGCACGGTCGCGGAATTTGGCGGGTGCGTCTCCCACGGCGAGATACTGGTCGTTCTTGCTATCCTTCATCCCTTCGATGCCGGCCTTCGACGCGAGATTCTTGACGGCCTCCAGCTCGCGGTCATCGTCGGCTGCAATCGCGAGCCCCGGCACCGTCAGGACGGCGAGGCCCTTGAGGAATTGACGACGCTTCCAGCCGGTTGGATCGCTCATCACTCGAACCTCGCCCTTGGAGACCGTGAGACCTGGCAAGAAATATGATAGCCGGTCGTTGGCCGCTCCGCATCGCCCCAAAACGGGACGTGGATCCTTGACCCGCCTCACGCGTGCGGGCTAGAGTTTGGGCGACCATGTCGCATTTCAGCCCGGAACTTCGAGGTCGCCGATGAGCGCCGAGGGGCGACGCCCGCCATTTTACCTGGGAATCGACCTCGGCGGCACGAACATCAAGGGCGGAGTCGTGGACGACGACGGCCGGCCGGTCTCGTCGGTCAGCTTGCCGACTCACGCCGAAGATGGCCCCGAGGAGGGCGTCCAGTCGCTCGCGGAGGTGGGAAAGCAAGCCGTCTCGCAAAGCGGCCTGGATTGGTCGCAAATTGCCGGCGTCGGGCTGGGCACGCCCGGCACGATGGATATCCAGGGCGGGATGTTGCTGGACCCTCCCAACTTGCCGAAGTGGACCAACTTTCCGGTCCGGGATCGCCTCGCGCAACTCCTGAACACGCGAACGGTCCTCCAGAACGACGCCAATGCCGCCGCTTATGGCGAATACTGGGCCGGCGCGGGTCGCGGGGTCCACAGCCTGGTCTTGCTGACCCTGGGCACGGGAATCGGATGCGGGATCGTCCAGGAAGGGCGGATCGTCGAGGGGCGTCATAGCCACGGGGGCGAGTGCGGCCATTTCATCATCCAGATGGAAGGCGGGCGGGTCTGTTCGTGCGGCCAGACGGGCCACCTGGAAGCCTACGCTTCGGCCACTTCGCTGGTGAAGCGGGCGCATGAAGCGATCGCCGCCGCGCCCGAATCCTCGCTAGCCAGGCTCGAACCCCGCGAAGTCACCGCACGCTCGATCGATCAGGCCGCCAACGCGGGCGACCCGTTGGCCGTTCGCTTGATGGCCGAGACGGCGCGTTATCTAGCGGTGGGCGCGACGTGCTTGATGCATACGATCGATCCCGACATCGTGCTTTTCAGCGGCGGGATGATCGCCGCCGGCTCGTCGTTCCTGGAGGCGATCCGCGCGGAGGTCAAGCGGATCGCGTTCCCGGTCCCGGCCGCGAAGACGCGGATTGAATTCGCCGAGCTGGGGGGCGATGCCGGGTTCATCGGCGCGGCGGGGTGGGCAAGGGCGACGTTCGGAGCTTAGACTCCCGCACCGTTGCCGTTTCTGCTACGATGATACGGTGGAGAAGGTCGCACCAGGTCCGCCCTTCCCGTTCCGCACGCCCCGCCGGTGATTCCCCCCGTTCCCGGGAACCCCATGGCCTTCGACCCGAAATTCATCCGCAACTTCTCGATCATCGCCCACATCGACCACGGCAAGAGCACGCTGGCCGACCAGCTCTTGCTCCAGTCGGGCGCCATCACGCAGCGCGAGTTTCGCGAACAGCTCCTCGACGACATGGACCTGGAACGCGAGCGCGGGATCACGATCAAGGCCCGCGCCGTCGCGATCGAATACACGCTGGACGGCCAGAAATACGAATTGAACCTGATCGACACGCCCGGCCACGTGGATTTTCATTACGAGGTGTCGCGAAGCCTGGCCGCCTGCGAAGGCGCGATCCTGCTCGTCGATTCGACGCAAGGCGTCCAGGCCCAGACCGTTGCCAACGCCTATGCGGCCATCAACGCGAACCTGACGATCGTGCCGGCGCTGAACAAGATCGACATGCAGGCGAGCCGGCCCGACGAGATCAAGGGCGAAATTGAGCAGACGTCTGGGGATTGACCCGTTCGAGGTCCTTGCCGTGAGCGGGAAGACTGGCCAGGGCGTCCCGGAATTGTTCAAGGCGATCATCGAGCGCATGCCCGCCGCCATCGGGCAAGATTCATGCGCCGCTTCGTGCGTTGATTTTCGACTCCAAGTTCGATGATTATCAGGGGGTGGTCACCTACGTCCGCGTGGTGGACGGCTCGATCAAGGTCGGCCAGAAAATCCGCCTGATGGCGCAGGGGACCGAGCATGAAGTGATCGGGCTGGGCCGGTTCCGGCCGCATAGCGTGCCTTGCAACGAGCTTGGCGTCGGGCAGGTCGGCTACATCGCGGCGAACATCAAGCAACTGTCCGACGTCCGCATCGGCGACACCGTGACCGACGCCCGCACGTCGGCCCTCCAGCCGCTTCCCGGCTACGAGGAGCCGAAGCGCGTGGTTTATTGCGGGCTGTTCCCGGCCACTCACAACGAATTCGAGGACTTGCGGAACGCCCTGCAAAAATTGTCGCTCAACGACGCCAGCTTCACCTACGAGCCGGAGACGTCGGACGCCCTGGGCTTCGGGTTCCGTTGCGGGTTCCTCGGCATGCTGCACATGGAGATCATCCAGCAGCGGCTCGAGCGCGAGAGCAACCTCTCGCTCGTGCAGACGGCCCCGAACGTGACTTACGAGATCGTGACCAAGCGCGGCGAGACCCTCCGGATCGCCAATCCGACCAGGATTCCCGACGCGGGCGAGATCGAGGAATTCCGCGAGCCGATGGCGCGGGTCAATTTTATCCTGCCGAGCGAGAACATCGGCGCGATCATGCAATTGTGCTCCGATCGTCGCGGGACTTACCTGAAAACCGAATACATCACTCCGACCCGCGCCATCCTCTCCTATGAACTGCCCCTGGCCGAGATGATCTACGACCTCTACGATAAGTTGAAGAGCGCGACCCGCGGCTACGGGACGATGGATTACGAGCTGATCGGGTACAAGCCGGGCGACCTCGTGAGGCTGGACGTGCTGGTGGCGGGCGACAAGGTGGACGCGCTCTCGATCGTCGTGCATCGCGACCATGCGTATCGGCGAGGCCTGCGCCTGACCAAGAAGTTGAAGGGGGAGATCGAGCGGCACCAGTTCGAGGTGGCCATCCAGGCGGCCATCGGCTCGAAGATCATCGCCCGGGAGACGATCGCGGCCCTTCGCAAGAACGTGACCGCCAAGTGCTACGGCGGCGACATCTCGCGGAAGCGGAAGCTGCTGGAGAAACAAAAAGAAGGCAAGAAGCGTATGAAGCAGGTGGGCAACGTGGAGATCTCGCAGGAAGCGTTCCTTTCGGTGCTCGATGACAGCGATGGTTGAGATTTTCGGGTGGGTCCAGTTGCGGTCGTCCGGCAGGCATCCGGAGCGGATGGAGGCTCGATGAGCGAGGGGGAATCCGGGGCGAGCGTCTTGACCGCCCCCGAAATCGAGGGGGCCGCGCCGCGACGGCCGATCGTACCATCCCCCCATCGTCTCCCGGCTTCCGCGCCCTCGTCCCTTCGCGGGCAACGGTCGAATTCCTGATCCTCCTGTTCATCGGAATCCTCTTCGCAAGGGCATTCGCCGCCGAGGCTTACATCGTGCCCACCGGCTCGATGGCCCCGACCTTGCTCGGCATGCATCGCGACTTCCTCTGCCCCGGCTGCACCAGGCGGTTCGCGATGGGCATGGACGAGAACGGGCGGATCGGCCGGCCGGTTTGCCCCAACTGCGGGCTTTCCGAGCTGGATCACGCTCCGGTCTCCGACGGCCTGGGCGATCGCCTGCTCGTCCAGAAATTCCTCTACGACCTGCGCCCGCCGAAGCGATGGGAAGTGGTCGTGTTCCAGAATCCGGCGGACCCCTCGCAAGCCTATGTGAAGCGCATCGTGGCCTTGCCCGGCGAATCGGTCCTGCTCTCGGGCGGCGACGTGATGATCGACGGCGCGATCGCTCGCAAGACGCTGGCGGAAGCCCGCGCCATGGCCATCCCGGTGTATGATCACGACTTCCTGCCCCGCGACATCGCTCGATATCCCCGCTTCCTGCTCCGTCGCGGGGATTTCCGCAACCCCTTGCCGAGCGCCTGGGTGGCCGACGGCTCCCGGTTCGTCCGCAAGCCGTCGGGCACCGAGACGGACCGGCCCGACTGGATCGAATATCGCCACTGGCGGCCCGACCGCGGAGCGTACGGCCCGATTTACGATTACACCCCCTACAACGGCGCCGACGTCCCCGGCGAGAATCGGATCAAGGACCTGCTCCTGACGGCCAGGGTCGCGCCCGGGCCGGGGACGAAATCGGTCGTCGTGCGGATCGACTCGGGCTCCGATCGCTTCTTCGTGACCCTGCCCATCGGCGACGCCGCGATCGAGGTCCGCCGCAACGGCAAGAAGCAGGTGGTCCGCGAGCTTGGGCCGAGATTCGCCCCCGACGGGATCAGCTCGGCCCGGCCCGGACCCTGGAAGTGGGCGTGTTCGACCGCCGGCTCTTCGTCGCGCTGGATGGCCTACTTGCAATCGCCCCGATCGACTACGACGACCCTCGCATCGGCCCACCCGCCGGCCCGGCGCCGGTCCTCCTGGGCGTGGTTGGCGACGGCTCGGCGGAAATTTCGGGGATTCGGATCGACCGCGACGTCTACTATACCGAGTCGTTGACGCAGACGCCCCGGCTCCCGTTCGGCGTGGAGTCCGCGTTCTTGCTCGGGCCGGGCGAGTATTTCGTCCTGGGGGATAACAGCCCGGTCTCCAACGACTCGCGATTCTGGCCGGGGAGCCCGGTGGTCACGATCGATCGCTTCCTGGGCAAGCCGTTCCTGGTGCACCTGCCCAGCCAGGCCGTCCCGTTGAAGGTGTTCGGACGGGACCTTTACTGGATTCCCGATCCCCGCGAAATTCGGTACATTCGTTGACGACAATTGCCTGCAAGAGCCTCCTTCGCCACTCGTCCCCCGGGGAAAGCCGATGAGCCGGACTCTCGACAAGACAAAAGCGGGAGCCGCGGCCCGGACCTCGACCGACACCTCGGCCAAACCCTCCGAGAAGGCGAAGCCGAAAGAGACCTGGCGCGACACGGTCGAGCAGCTCGTCGTCGCGTTCATCCTGGCCGTGCTCATCAAGGGGTTCGTGGCCGAGGCGTTCGTGATCCCAACCGGGTCGATGGCCCCCACGCTCTACGGGCAGCACAAGGAGGTCACCTGCCCCTATTGCTTTGAAGTCTTCGGCGTGAACGCCGCGGACGAGGAGCGCGAGGGCTCACGATCGACGCCGCGACCTGCCTGAATTGCCGCACGCCGATCCGCGGCCTGGGCAAGGAGCCGAGCTTCAAGGGCGACCGCATCCTCGTGATGAAATTCCTCTACAGCCTGCCGTCGTCGCTGGGGGGACAAAAGCCGTCGCGATGGGACGTCGTCGTGTTCCACTATCCCGAAGATCCCGAGACCAACTACATCAAACGCCTGGTCGGCCTGCCCGGCGAGGTCTTGCAGATTTATTTCGGCGACCTGCTGTCCCGGCCGCTCGACGAGCAGGCGCCGTTTCAGATCCTGCGCAAGCCGCTCCCGCACCAGGAGGCCATGCAGCAACTCGTCTGGGACGACACGCACCGCCCCGGCTATTTCCAGAAGTTCCCCGCGTGGAAGCGATGGCAGCAGGAAGGTCCCGGCGCGTCCGAGGGGTCGGACAGCACGTTTCGGCTCGACGGCACGAAGACCGAGGGCTGGAACAGCCTCCGCTACCGCCATTTCCTCCCCGACCCCGCGCAGTGGGACGCGATCCTGGATAGCGTCGGCGGGGGCGATCCCGGCAAGCCCCGCGCCTCGCTCATTACCGATTTTTATGCGTACCAGACGGGCGTGGACGCCGTCCACCGGACCGATGCCGGCAACTGGTTCCGGCCGAACTGGGTGGGCGACCTCACGGTCTCCGGCAAGGTGCGGGCTTCCGTCGCGCCGGGAGGGACTTTCAAGCTGGATTTGATCGAGGGTGGCGTACACAACACGCTGCGAGATCGACCTCAAGACGGGGCTGGCGACGGTCGCCCACGGGGGCAAGTTCCTCGGTTCACCCGCGAGCACGGCCATGAAGGACGACGGCCGAGAGCATGACATTGCATTCGCCAACGTGGACGATCGACTGACGCTCTGGGTTGACGGCCACACGCCGTTCGGCGAGGGCTTGACCTACGACGATGGCGTGGAATCGCACGCCGCGCCGACGGAGGACGACCTGTCGCCGGTGCGAATTTCCGCCAAGGGGTGCGACGTCTCGGTCTCCGGGCTTGTCCTGAAACGCGATATCTACTATACCCAGGAGCCGGGCAGCTCGGATTACGAGCAGGCCCGCTTGAGCGGCGACGAGAGGGAGGCGCTGAACTGGCCCTCGGACGGCGTGGATGATCGCATCGCGAAGGCCCTCGACCTGCTCTCCGATCCCAGGCGCTTCCCGTTGCTGGGCAAGCTCACGTCGCGGGAATTCGCCATCCAGCCCCATCGTTACATGATGATGGGCGACAACAGCCCGCAGAGCAGCGACGCCCGCCAATGGCGCCGGAGCGACGTCGACGGCGGAAGATCCAAGCTCCGAAATATTTATGTGCAGGGATGGGCGGACGCCAAGGACCGCGCCGCACACGAGGTCCCCGAATCGCTGCTCATCGGCAAGGCCTTCTTCGTGTACTGGCCGCACGGGGTGCCGTTCTGGCCCTCCATCCCCGTCTACTCGCGGAACTTCCGCGTCCCGTTCCGGCCCTACTTCGAGCGGATGAAGTGGATTCGCTGAGGCAAATTGCCCGCCGACGCTCTCGTCATGGAGGACGAACCGCATGGCCCTTCTCGAATCGCGCAACCTGCAGAAGTGGTACGGACGCCGCCAGGTGGTCAAGGGGGTCGATTTCGACGTCGAGCCCGGCGAGGTCGTCGGCCTCCTCGGCCCCAACGGCGCGGGCAAGACGACCAGCTTCCGCATGACGATCGGCCTGATCGACGCCGACAAGGGGACGGTGAAATTCGACGGCAAGGACGTGACCCATCTGCCCATGTTCAAGAGGGCACGGCTGGGCCTGGGCTACCTCCCGCAGGAGGCCAGCGTCTTCAAGCAGCTTTCCGTCGAAGATAATTTGATGGCCATCCTGGAAACAATGTCCAGCCTGAACCGGAAGCAGCGCAAGATCCGCCAGGACGAACTCCTGGAACAGTTCGGCCTGACCCATGTCCGCAAGACCAAGGCCAACCGCGTCTCGGGCGGAGAGCGTCGACGCGTGGAAATCGCGCGCTCGTTGGTCACCAATCCCAAGCTGATCATGCTCGACGAGCCGTTCGCGGCCATCGACCCGAAGACCGTGAGCGAGATCCAGGACGTGATCCGCGACCTCGCCCGCAGCTTCAACATCGGCATCTTGCTGACCGACCACTCGGCCGAACGCGTCCTGGAAAGCGCCCACCGCTCCTATTTGATTTACGACGGCCGGGTGGTGGTGAAGGGGACGAGCCGTGAGATCCTGGATAACCCCGACTCGCGGAAATATTACCTGGGCGATCGCTTCGACGGCGGCCACTTCATCGAAGGCCCCAAGCGGCCGATCCTGTCGAGCATGGCGAATGAAAGCATCGTGATTGACCAGGGAGACGGCGCAGTCCAGGGACCTCCCGTGAGACTCATTTGGTTGCAGGCGTTGCGACGGGCGCCGGCTCGGGAGCGGGCGCGACCATCGGCAGCGGGACGTCCAGCTTCTTGAGATAGTCTTCCAGGAGCGGCCTCATGGCCGTCTTGGGATTGATCTGGATGGCGTTCAAGAGATGCGTGCCGGCTTCCTTGGGCTGGCCGGCTTCCAGGAGCGTGAGCCCTAGCTCCCATTCCCAGGCCGATTGGGTCTCGACCAGCCCGGGCGAGTTGGGGAGGCCCGTCAATTCGAGCAGGCTGCTGATCGCCTGCCGAGCTTGACCGACGACGATCTCTCGACCGATGGCGATGGCCCGCTGGCTCTCAACCTGGCGGATCTGGAGCAGCGCAGGTCCTTCCAGAAGTAGATGGCGGTGTCGTAGTAACCGAGCAGGCTGCTGACCAATCCCTGGCGGTGCGCGGCGGTGCCGGGGCCGTCGGAGAGGGCCGGGTCGTCGCCCATCTTCGCCGAGAGCTTGTCGTTGGCCTTCTCGGGCTGGCCGGTGCGACAATAGAGGTCGACGAGCGACGTGAGCACGGCGTCGGCGCTCACGCCCTGCCCCTCGGCGTCTTCCAGCTCGCGGATGGCGATGCCGAGATATCCGGCGAAGACAGCCTGCCGGGCCCTTTGTTGCGGGTCCGCCTGCTGGTCGGTCGTCATCTGCAGGAGCCGGTCCTTGAATCGGTTGATGGCATCTTCCAGCCCGGTCAATCGCCTCTCGTCCTGCGGGCTCAGGCTCTCGGGCGCGATCAGCTCCTTGGCCGTAGCCAGCTCGTCGTGTTCCATGTCCAGGATGCCGGCCTCGCGGTACAGCCGCGAGAGCTGATAGTGCAGGTTCGCCTTGCTTTTCCGCTCCTCCGCATCGCGAGGCGGCGGCGTGGTCTGGATGGCGAAATTCAGTCGCAGTCATCCGTTCTCGGAGGCGAAACTGGAGGAAATCGGTGGGGGGATTTGCCGACTGGCTGCGAAACACGCGCACTTCGTTCGCAAGAAGCTGTTCGTAGGCTTCATCGAGCCGAAGATAAGCCGTGCTCTCGTCGGGATTGTGGTGCAGCGCGATCCTCGCCTCGCGGATCGCCAGGATGCAGTGCGCCGCGTCGGGCACGCCGTTGACCGTCGCCTCGGGCGCGTACAGCCAGCGAAATGCGGCGAAAAGATGCGGCTGCGGCGGGATCAGGGCGCGGTTTCGCACGATCCGATCGAGGAATGTCATCGGAGTTGGGGCGCAGGTCGGGGGACGGCAATTCCTGCTTTCGCTTGTAGACCAGCTCCGCGGCGTCTAGCTTCTTCGACTCGAAGAACTTCACGTCCTCGGCGCTCGCGTCCTTGTAGCCGAAGATCACCGTGCGGCCGTCGTCGTAAATCGGGATGAAGTGCGCGGTATCGCCGAGGAGCCCTTCGTAGACGGCGGGCGGCAACTCCAATGGGTCGAGCATGACGGCCGAAACGCCATATTTCTTGACGATCGGCTGCCACTGCTCGGGGTCGCTCTTGACCTTCCTCACCGTCTTGTCCGACTCGTCCAGGCTGAACCCCTTGCGAAAGGCGATCAAGTCGGCGCGGACCTCGGGACCGAACACCCCTCGGCGACGATCGAGGAACGTCTTGACCGCGGGATATCCCTTCCAGATGATCGCATCCCCCTGGTTGGCGTGCAGGTTCAGGACCTTGCCGGTGATCGGCGCGGTCTTCAAGAATTCGGCCGCCTCGAAATCAAATTCCGAGGGAAACGTGCCGAAGCCGAAGGGCGGCAGCGGCCGGGGATAGCTCGACGTGTCATAGCCGTAACCCGTCAAGGTCTTCGCGATCGCAAGGAACATGACCAGGATCGTGATCGCGCGACCGCCGACCGACCAGGCCGACCAGCCCGTCGACGTCCGCCCTTCGGTCCCGAAGCGATCCTGATACCACTCCTGGCCGTTCAAGCCGACGGCGAAGACGAAGACGGTCGCGAATTCGGCCGTGAGCCGGCTCAGGCCGCCCCAAAGCAGCGCGGCGACGAGATAGACGGCAAATCGGCCCGCATCGAACCGTCTCGCATTGAGCAAGAAGCTGGCGAAGCCGACCCCGACGATCGTCAAGTAATAGTACATCCTGTTCCATGGGACCGACGGCCCGAACTCCCCCAGCAACGAGAAGGTCTCGGACCCGAAAAACGCGAATTGCTCGGCCTGGATGCTCCCGGTTCGAGGGCCGAACACCACTCGTCCCATCTCAACGTAAGGCTCCAGGGCCGTGGGAAAAATGTGGAAAAGCGAGGGATTCACCAGGCAGATGCCCACGCATCCCGCAACCACGCCCGCCGACAGGCCAATCGTCGGTTTCTCCGTCGCCGGCAAGCCTTTCTTGGCAATCGGCGATTCCTTCTTGTTCCAAGCAAACCCGCACACGCCGGCGATGAGGACGAGGAGCCCGAAGAGGAACGATTCATCCACGTTTGCCCAGAACAGGAAGAGTGGGACCAAGGCGACCAGGGCACGCGGCGCGTTTCCTCGATATGCTCTTTCGAGGAGCAGGATCTCCGCCGCCAGCAGGAGCACGCCCCAGGTCTCGGGCATGATGAGCGGCTGGCGGGCGATCCCGCCGGGCGAGAATTCCATCGTCGAAAGGCGAGGCGCAAGGACGATCCCCATGGCGAAAAGCAGGACCGTGCAGAACCACCACACCCCCGGCCCTGGCTTGCGCAATCGCAGCAAGAGGACCACCGTCAGCGCCCGAATTACCGCGTTGAGCGCGACGAGCAGCCCGGCGCCGATCTGCTGACCGACCGACGGGTCTCGCGAGAAGGACTTGCTGCCGAGGCTGTAGATCGCGTGGCTCGCGAGCTCATAAATCCACGGGATGTTGACCCAGCGCTTCCCTTCCTCGGTGTAGGAAAACGGGTCGGTGGTGAGGAAGGATTGCTTCTGGACCATCACCTCGCCGGCCTTCACGAGCGGCCAGAGCGTCGAGTTGGTGATCTTGTGGGCCGAGACGAGGAACACGAGCAGGATCAACCCGGCAACCAGGTAGCGATCGTAATAACGGTTCCACTCCAGCGCCCGCTCGGGCGTCCAGGGCTCGGGCGCCGGGGCGACTTCCGGCGGCGAGGCGTCCTCGGGCGGGGTTGCGGTCGCGGCCGAAGAGGCGTGCGGCGCGTTCGGGTCGAGGGTGGACATCGTGACTTTCGCGAAGGGACAGACGAGCGAGCGCGACCGATCGGCCGCGAATGACAACGCTCTCATGCTAAAATCGCATCCATCGCCGGGTCAAGGGGATTGGCCCGCCGACCGGTTCATCCAAGCTCGCAACGACCCCGCGAATTACAGCCCGAGCCAGGCGCGTACGCCCTGCTCGACGGCCGCCAAATCCGCCCCGCCCGGGCGCCCAGCCTGCGGATCAGCTTTGCCAGGGGGACGGTGACCAGATTCTGCGCGTCGAAGACGCCGGGCTTCAGGAATGAGACGTTAGAAGCTACCTCGAACCGCGAGCCGCGCGGACTGGTCGTGTGGGCAACGATCGTGCATAGGGCCCGATCCTCTTCCTGTGCCGGGACGCTCAAGATCAGGCAGGGTCGAACCTTTGCGGCATAACCCAGGTCGACCAGCCAGATCTCACCGCGACTCGGGTTGGGCATCGGCGGCCTCCCGGGCGTCGAGTTCGAGGAATAATTCCTCGGCGGCCAAGGTCAGGTCCACGTCTTCGAGCGGTGGGATCGCCACGATGGAAACTCGCCTCAATATCTCGGCAACAAACGTCACGCGTTCGGCCTCGGGCAACCGGTCGACGGCGTCCAGCAAGTCACGGGCGGATGTCATCATGCCGGAACCTCCAAGCCCGATTGGAACCGAACCGCCGCACGCTTGCAAGGGACATCGGGCGCGAGGCCACGTCCGGGCAACTCCGACCATCACGCGTGATCGATTTCAAGACGGATTGGACACGCTCTTTCCGGCCAACCTCCGGTCAGATTGACTTCGGTTGCCCGTCGACTAGAATGCCGCTGGCCCTGAACTTGCACACGGCTTCTTCATCGCTTCTTCCCGCGAGTTCTTCCCCTCCTTCCGGTCCCCACGAGACGCCTCGAATGCGCGTGCTGACCGCGATCCCCGTTTACAATGAAGAGGCCCACCTGGAGCCCGTCCTCCGCGAGGTCCTGCGATACGCCGAGGATGTCCTGGTCGTGGACGACGGGTCGACCGACGGCACGCCGGATCGGTTGCGGGATTTCCCCGAGATCCGCGTGATCCGGCATCCGAAGAATCGCGGGTACGGCGCGGGGCTGCAAAGTGCCTTCCAGTTCACGATCGACGAAGGGTTCGACGGGCTCGTGACCATCGATTGCGACGGCCAGCACGAGCCGAAGATGATCCCCGAGATCGCCGCACCGTTGGATCAATTCGACATCGTCTCCGGAAGCCGCTACCTCAAGGTCTTCGACCCCACGCAGCGGCCGCCCGAGGCTCGCCGCCGGATCAACGTCGAGGTCACGCGATGGCTCAATGAATGCTTGAATTTCAACGTGACGGACGCGTTCTGCGGGTTCAAGGCCTATCGGACCTCGGCCCTCCGCATGCTCCGCATCACCGACGACGGCTACGCGATGCCGCTTGCAAGTCTGGGCGCAGGCCGCCGCGCTGGGGTTGAGCGTCGTGGAAGTGCCCGTGCCCTTGATTTACCTGGACGAGAATCGGGCGTTTGGCGGCGCTTTGGATGATGCCGAATATCGGCTCAATCACTATCGCTCCGTGCTCCGGGCGGCGCTGGCCGAGAGCGGGATCGCGAATAAAATGGTCGGGGGACGCTGTTGATGCAACCGCATCGCCTTCGCGCCCCGAAGGGCGACGGCGCGGTCGTGGTTCAGCCACCGCTTGCGGAGGCCGGCCGGGAGATCGCGAGCAACGTCGCCCACATGGCGGCCTGGGAGCACGATTTCCAGGGTCGCCGGGCGGGTCAACTCAAGGCGATGGCCCGTCGCGACGTCCTCGCCGCCGTGCGAAATCACCACTCGCAGCATGATTTGAAGTTGCCCGACGCGATCGATGCCAAGACGCGATGGGTCGTCACGGGCCATCAGCCCGAATTGTTCCATCCCGGCGTTTGGATCAAGAATTTCGCCGCGGCGGCGATCGCCAAGGATCAGAAGGCGTTTGCGCTCAACCTGATCGTCGACAACGACATCCCCAAGAACGCCGCCCTGCGCGTGCCGATCCGCCAGGGGGGCGGATATAGCTCCACTCACGTTGAATTCGACGACTGGGCGGGCGAAATCCCCTATGAAGACTGGTCCGTCTCGAACGAGGCCAAGTTCGCCGATTTCGGCGCGCGCAGTCCGCGAAACCCTGGGCGACCTCGTGCCCGATCCATTGATCGAACACGCCTGGCCGATCGCCCGGAGAGCGGCGGAAGCGAGCGACCGCGTGGGGTTGCGGCTTGCCCTGGCACGTCGAGGGGTCGAGTCTTCGTGGGGCGTCGAGAATGCCGAGGTCCCGCTCGGGAAGATCTGCGGGACCGAGTCGTTCCACTGGTTCGCTTCGCACATCCTCGCCCACCTTGCGCGATTTCGGGGCGTCCACAACGCGGCCCTGGGGGGATATCGCGAGCTGTACCATATCCGCAGCAAGAACCATCCGGTGCCGGCGCTCGACAAGGAGGGGGACTGGCTGGAGGCGCCGTTCTGGGCCTGGAGGCGCAATCAACCGAGACGACGGCCGCTCATGGCCCGCCAGCACGGGCGTTCGCTCGACCTTCGTATCGCGGGCGAAGCCGACCTGCTGGCGTCGCTCCCGCTTGCCCCCGACCGCGACGCTTGTTGCGCCGTCGAGGAGCTTCAGTCCCTGGAGCGGGCGGGCGTCCGCATCCGCACGAGGGCGTTGACCACGACCATGTTCGCCCGCCTCCTCGTCGGCGACCTCTTCCTGCACGGGATCGGCGGCGCGAAATACGACGAGCTTGGCGACGAGGTGGTGCGCGGCTTTTTCGGGATCGAGCCGCCGTCTTATACGACGCTGTCGATGACCCTCTGGCTGGGCCTGGATTACGACCCGACGGCCGATCGGAGGCGGTTGGAGCTTGCGAGACAGATTCGTGACCTTGAATATCACCCGGATCTTTCGCTCGCCGATGCATCCGATCCTCAGATCCGCTCGTGGATCGACGCCAAACGCGAGGCGATTGCCGGCCCCGTGGCGACGCGTCGCGAACGGATCGCGCGGTATCATGCGATCCGCCGCGCGAACGCGGCCATGCAATCGGCTATTTCCGACAAGATGTTGCAAGTCAAGGCCGATAAGGAACGTCTGGCCGCGCGAACGCGCAGGAACTCGCTCGCGATGGGGCGGGAATGGGGATTCCCGGTCCACTCGGGGAAGCGTCTCAACGAGGCGTTCCGAATCGTTGTGCCGGGTGCGTTTTGAATTTTCGAAAAATGAGAAGAACGGGCACTAAAATTTACGGCGAACGGCCGTCCGACCCCCTAAAATGTTGAAGAGCGCGGAATAGCCCACTTTCCCCATGTCGGGCCATGCGGTTCCGTGCCTCACAATTTTGGTATCCCCGAATCTCGTGCGGTTCCCGAGGTGTTGTGCCCGATGAAAGCCTCCACGCCGGTCGTCCGGCTCCCTTATCGTCGAGGCTCCGTCGAATTCTCGGCGGGGAGCGAGGCCGATCACGAAGCGGTCTATCAGAACTTGCTCCACGTGTTCCACGGGCCGGATCGCGAATCGTTCCTCGGTGCCCTGAGCGACCCCGCCTACAAGCCCGATCAGCGCCTGCTGGTGAAGGTCGAGAATCGGGTGGTCAGCCACGTCCACCTGACCGAGCGACAGGTCCGGTTCGGGTCGGTCCGGCTCGCGATGAACGGGATCATGTGGGTCGGCACCCTGCCCGAGTATCGCGGGCTCGGGTTCGCCCAGAATCTCATGAGGCTGGCCGACGGCCGCGCCCGCGAGACCGGCACGCTCTTGCAGGCGCTCACCACGGGCATGCCCAAGTTTTACCGGTCGCTGGGCTGGGGGGTTTGCGGGCGGCATAGCGTCGGCATCATCCACAGCCGCAACCTGCAAGCCACCGGCGATGGCCTCCTGGAAGCCAAGGGAGGCCCCTGGCATGTGAGGCCCTGGCGACAGGTCGAGCTGAACGACCTCATGGCCCTCTACGAATCCCAGTTCGCCAGGACGACCGGGACCATCGCCCGCACCGAGGATTACTGGCGATGGATGATCGGGCGACGCTACGCCCACGTGATCTGGGTCGCCTGCCAGGGGGATCAGGTGCGAGGCTACGCCTTCATCAAGGACCACAAGGTCCTGGAGATGGCCACGCACGCGAACCACCCGCAGGCCATGCGGGCCTTGCTCGGCCGGGTCCGCGCCGAGGCACTCGAACGCGCCTATCCCGAGGTCGTGGTCCATGCACCCGCCGATCATCCGGTCCTGGATGAGATCCGCGCGGCGTCCGGCCGCGTGGTCGATCAGGAGGAGTACGACGGGACGGTGTCGATGTACCACGTCCCCGACGTGGGCCGATTCCTCGCGGCCATCCTCCCGGAATTGACCCGGCGTGCCCGATCGGCGAACGCCGGGTTGCCGATCGAATTAGGAATCACGGTGGACGATCGCCGGTGGATGCTGCACGTGGACGAGAACGACTCGCGCCTGGAACCCGACAAGCTCAGTCGCCGCCACCTGACCCTGAGCGCGGCAGCATTCACCCGATTGGCCATGGGACATACGGGGATCGATCGCGCGGTCGCCGAGGACGGCGTGGAAGCGTCCACCGCGACTGCGCTCGACGCCGCCCGCATCCTCTTCCCCATCCAGCCGATCTGGCGAAGCCCGCTGGACTCGGCTACGGCATGAGGGGATCGAAATCCACCGGCGCATGGTGCCTGCGATCAAAATGCTTGCGGATCGGCGCGGAGTTGATGTAGGCCAGCACGATCCCGTCCACCAGCAGGATGATGATCCCCCATGTGACCTTGGTCATGTCGATCCGCTGCGCCAGCGGAGCAGGTTCGATTGGCGCGATCGCATCGGGATCTTCCGGCTTTGGCTTGGCGACGATAGTTTCCGCGTCGACCGCCTCGGGCGCGACCACCTCGTCAAACGTGTTGGCCACGATCACCGGCACGACGATCATCGTCAGGATATTAACGAGGGCGCCGAGCATGAGGGCGATCGTCATCATCCGGATCGACTTGCCCGCCGCGAACAAAATGGACGCGAGCACGCCGTAAAGGCTGACCAGCCCCAGCGCCGTGCCACTGAGGGTGTCGAGCTTGAGGAACGAATAGACCGCCAGGGTGCCGGCGGCCATCATGCTCATGAGGCCGATCACCAGGATGCTTGCCGGCGGCCCCGGAGGAGCCTCGGGGATTGGCGCCTCCTCCAGGTCCTCGACCAGCTCGATCCGCTGGCCGGTGTCCAGGTCGAGGCCGCATGACCCGCAGAGCGACATCCCGACCGGCACCATGGTGCCGCACTCGGGGCATTTCCGCGCGTGCTTGCGGTTCTCGGCGGCGGGGCGTCGCGACGCGCCGGGCGGCTCGTCGTCGGCGAAAAGGGCGTGGACGTCGGCCATGGCCGGGCTGGTGGACGGAGGGCGGTGCGGCGTCCGGACTGGCTCTCCGAGGAGAGGCAGCGTGTCGAGGTCGCGCAAGTCGCCCGAGAACCGCGGCAGGTCGTCGGGCGCCCGCCGCGGGGTGGAGACCGCACCCGACGACGGCGGGACCTTCGTCGTTTTCGGGGGGCTTGGCGCCGGTTTATGGGGAGCCGGAGCCGCCTTGGCAGGCGGAGCCGCCGGGGCCTGGAATCGGGTCGCGCATTTGGGACACTTGAGTCGGCGCCCGCCCGCCGATTCGGGGACCACCAGCTCGACGTGGCAACTCGGGCAGTGGACGGTCAGGTTCATTACGGCTTGCCGCTTGGGACGGTGAGTTTGAGCCGACAAGTGCGAGAACAGCTATTCTATTATACCGAGCCCGAAAGAACTCGTATCGTGAACTTCGGCCGTTTTTTGCGGAATAAATCCGGCCCGGTGGGACTAACGACTCAGAATGGATCGCCCGATTCGAGGATTTTTCGCGTCATCTCGTGGCGATAGTCGAATGTCCTCGCCAACTTCCTGAGGATGTAACCGCCGCCAAGCAACCGCCCGATCAGCCCTAGCGGCGGGTCGAAATCGATCTCGTCGCGCAGGATGGTCCCTCCCTGGCCGTCGGGATCGAAATGATGGCGGTGATACCAGCGGGCAAACGGGCCGGAAACCTGCTTGTCGGCGAAGAGGTTGGGCGGGGAATATTCGGTGTGCTCGGCGACCCATTTCAGCGGGATCGGGCCGAGCCCCATCTTGAGCACCACGCGGCTGCCGACCTGGATCGACTGGCCACCTTCGAGGACTTCCGCCTTCTCCCAGGGCGGCATGAGCTTCTCCAGGGCGCCTGGGCTTTCGTGGAAGGCGAACACGCGCTCGGGGCTGGCGGCGATGCGGGATTGCTTCTCGAAGTGCATGGGGATCATCCCGAAAGTCTTTTCAAGACGCCTGTCTCGAAGGGGTTGGGCAATGCGGTTGTACGCGAACAGGACGGTTTTGACAGGAGGGAAAGCCTTTCCGATCTCGCTTTGCGTGCAATGCGACGGCCAGGAATCGGCAATCGGGGCGGTGGTAAGCCATTGCAACGAGTGGCCCCGTCGCGTCACTATGAGGAAGCTGCCCCTCGCGGGCCTTCGGGTTCAGCTTCGTTCTCGCTTGATCCAGCCAGGAGTCAATGACCATGACCGAGAAACGTCCGGTGACGCGGCGCGGCTTCCTTGGGACGACGGGTGCAATTGCCGGGGCCGCCATGACGAGCCAGGCATTCGCCCACCCCGCGATCGGCAACGGCAAGGGGCCGAACGACCAGATCAACGTCGCCATCCTCGGTCCCGGCGGCCGGGCCCAGGAGCACATCAAGCACCTGAGCCGTCTCAAGGAGTCGAAGAACGTCAAGGTGATCGGCCTTGCCGACGTGTGGGACGGCAACAAGCAGGTCGGCCGCGGCCTCTATCCCTCGGCCGAGAAGTGCGGCGTCGACATCAGCGACAAGGACAAGGTCACCAAGGACTACCGCAAGCTCCTCGACAGCAAGGACGTGGACGTCTGCCTGATCGCCACGCCCGACCACTGGCACGCGAAGATGACCATCGACGCGATGGAAGCCGGCAAGGACGTGTACTGCGAAAAGCCGATGACCCACACCATCGACGAGGCCCGCAAGGTCGCCGAGACGGTCAAGAAGACCAAGCAGATCATGACCGTCGGCGTCCAGTCCACCGCCGACCCGCGCTGGAAGATGGCCAACGAGCTGATCACCGCCGGCAAGATCGGCAAGGTCATGCAGGGCCAGACCAGCTACTACCGCAACTCGAAGATGGGCCAGTGGCGCTACTACCCGCTCTCGCGAGGACATGACGCCCAAGACGGTCGACTGGGAGATGTTCCTCGGCACCAAGTTCGGCCTCGCGCCCGAGCAGCCGTTCAACCGCGCCCGCTACGCCCAGTGGCGTTGCTACTGGGACTTCGGCGGCGGCATGTACACCGACCTTTTCGTCCACCAGCTCACCCACATGCTGCTGGCGATGGGCGTCCGCATGCCGAAGCGAGTGGTCGGCGGCGGCGGGTTGTACCTCGAATATGACGGCCGAGACGTCCCCGACGTGGCGACCGTGGTGGCCGACTACGACGAGGGTTGCCAGATGATCATCTCGGCGACCATGTGCAACGACACGCAGCTCGGCGAGATCATCCGCGGCCACACCGCCACGATCCGCTTCGGCGCGAACACGAAGGATGGATTCTCGGTCAAGGAGCAGGAGACCAGCAGACAAGCCGGCCCCTCCGGGCCAGAACACGGGCGACGGCGGCGAGGTCTTCAAGCCCGGCCAGCCCGCCGACGACACCCGCGCCCTGTGGGAGCACTACCTCGACTGCGTCCGCTCGCGGAACCCGGACACCCTGTGCCCGGCCGACCTCGGCTACGCGGCGATCGCCACCGTGAACCTGGGCGTCGATTCGTATCGCCACGGCAAGGCGTACTTCCTCGACAAGGAGACCGGCAAGTTCTCCGACACCGATCCGGGTTGGTCGAAGAAGTGGGAAAAGGTCTCGCACGAGCGCGGCAAGCCCGAGCACGTGATGGGCTGGAAGGCCGGCGAGCTGGAAGGCTCGACGGTGACGGCGCCCGATTACCAGAAGCTGGAAGGCGACTGGGTCAACGGCCAGGACCCCGCCAAGAAGGGCGTCTAAATCCGACGGCCAAACTCCCCTCGCGGGGCGACCTAAACGCCCCGCGAGACGGATTTCCTTCGTCTTGTAGGGTGCTCTGCGAGCACCTCTTCGATTTACTAGCGAAGAGGTGCTCGCAGAGCACCCTACAAGGCAAGATTGGCGTGTTGCACACGCCCTACATTTTGCACCCCTCCACGAAAACCTCGATCGGCCGGATCTCGCCGATCGCATCCAACCGAAAAACCACCAAATCGGCGGCTTCCCGGATGGAAATTCCCGGGATCTTCCTGCCCAGCAACCGGGCCGGATTTCGCGTGACCGTATCGATCGTCGCTTCCAGGCCCCATCCGACCGTATTCCGCAACAGCGAAAGCGCAAACGGAAGCTCAACCGCCGAGCCCGCCAGATAATCCGTCCCCGCCACCACGATCTTACCCGAGTCGGCGACTTCCCAATCCCCATAACGCCCCGGCGGCGACCCCGCCAGCGGGCCAAGGTCGCTCACCAGAATCGTCCGGTCGCTCCCCTTCGCCCTGGCCAGCACTCGCAACACGTCCGCCGAAAGATGCTCGCCGTCGGCGATGAACGAGGCCATCAACCGATCGTCGGCCGCCTGATGCCAGATCGGATTCGGATGCCTTGGCAACGGCGACGCGATCCCGTTCCCCAGGTGGGTGCTCAACCGCGCCCCGGCCGTGATCGCCTCGCGAATCTTCGGCCCATCCGCCGCCGTATGGCCGATCGCCACGGTCACGCCCGCATCGGAGAGGCGCCGAATGAACTCGATCGCCCCTGCGCGCTCGGGTGCTAATGTAACGATCGCAACCCGCCGGCCCGAAGCCTCCTGAATTCGGCGAAATTCCGGAAAATCCGGGTCGCGGACTGCCTCCGGCGCATGGGCCCCGCGATACCCGTCGATGTCCGAGATCCACGGTCCTTCCAGATGGATCCCGCCCACCAACTTATCCACCAGCTTCCAGCGCTCGCAAGCCGACGCGATCGTCCGCACGCCATGAAGGAGCGTTTCGGGGCTCGCCGTGATCAGCGTGGGAAAAACCTTCGTGATCCCCGATCGCACGTTTTCCAGGACGACCCTTCGGACGCCTTCCTCGGTCAAGTCGGCCGCGGCGAACGAGATCCCCCACCGGCCGTTGGTCTGGATGTCCCAGAAGCCGGGCGAGATCCAGGGCAAGTCCTCGTGGTCGGACTGTGGCTCGTAAGGATCGATCGCGCCGATTTGCGGGCCATGCAGCCAGACGAAGACCGATTCGCCGGTATCAAAGCGGCGGAACGGGCCGATTTTCTGCATCCTTTCCTCCCGGGCGACTTATGAGGCGAAGTCCTCGCCACCGAGGCCCGAAGTTGACAAGTAGGACGTACACAAACCCTTCCGGCCTGCCAGTCCGGAGGCCATCGCGCGGCGACAAATGGCACGATAACCCGCGCTTGAGCCGCCCGATATTATCCTCGACCGACATTCGCACGGCGCACCAGGGATGTGCCCGTGGGCATTTCGAGAGGCAGACCCTGTTGCCTCAAACGGTGCGATCCGCGGGCGAGTGATTCTACGAAACGAAGCCAAATCGCGGACAGCGGGGCGAGCCGAACTTATCACGAAGGTTAGTCCTAAACCATGATGTTCCAAAGGCTTATCGATTACCGGAGGGGCAAGGTCGACCGCTACAATGGCGCGCCGATGCGCAGGAAAAAGCGTCCCGGCACATCTGGAGCGCATCCGATTTTTCCAGCTCAGCACTCGCCGCGCCGCCCTCGCCTTGCCCTCGACCGCCCGGCCAAGCCGACGACCCGGCCCCACAATCCAGGCCCCATCGGGCCGTCCAGACGAGGACTCGACCCGTCCGCGAAAAAATTTCCGCCGTCAAACCCCGTCACTCCGCCCCTGCTCGCGACGAATCAGCGCCGCGGCCACGAAGTCGCGGAACAGCGGGTGCGATTTCGTCGGCTTGCTCTTGAATTCGGGGTGGAATTGCACGGCCAGGAACCAGGGGTGATCGGGAAGCTCGATGATCTCGACGAGCTCGCCGTCGGGGCTGGTCCCGGTCACGGCGAATCCGTTCTCCTCGAAGGCCTTGCGATAGGCGTTGTTGAATTCATAGCGGTGACGGTGGCGTTCCTCGATCCGTTCGGCCTCGTACGCCGCCCGTGCCTTGCTCCCGGGCTGGAGCATGCACGGGTACGCCCCAGCGCGCATGGTCCCGCCCCGAGCCCGCACGCGGCGCTGCTCCTCCATCAGGGAAATCACCGGATTCTGCGTCTTCTGGTCGAACTCGGTGGAATTGGCGTCGGCCAGCCCCAGGATGGTCCGGGCGAATTCGACCGACGCGCATTGCATCCCCAGGCAGATCCCGAAGAAGGGCACGCCCCTGGTCCTCGCATACTTGACGGCCTCGATTTTCCCTTCCACGCCCCGCATCCCGAACCCGCCGGGCACGAGCACGCCGTCGATCCCGCCCAGCGTATTGGCCGCGCCTTCCTGCTGCACGTCCTCGGCCTCGATCCGACGCACGACCACGCGGGCGTTATTCGCGATCCCCGCATGGTCGAGCGACTCGTACACCGACTTGTAAGCGTCGCGGTGCTTCATGTACTTGCCCACGACGGCGATCGTCACCTCGCGCGCCGGATGCTTCACGCGCTCGACCAGGTCGCGCCAATCGTCGATGTCCAGCGGGTTGGTCTTCAGCGCCAATCGCTTCACCAGGATGTCGTCCAGCCCGTTATTGAGCAGGGAGAGCGGCACCTCGTAGATGCTGTATTCCTTGTCCTTCTCCTCGATCACGGCGCGGCGGTCGATGTTGCAAAAAAGGGCGATCTTGTCCTTCTCGTCGGGGGCGATCGCGTGCTCGGTGCGGCAAATCAGCACGTCGGGCTGGATGCCGATCTGCCGCAAGGCGCCGACCGAGTGCTGCGTGGGCTTCGTCTTAAGTTCTGCCGCTGCTTTCAGATAGGGCACGAGAGTGAGGTGGATGTATACGCAGTTTTCGCGGCCCACGTCCAGGGCGAACTGGCGGATGGCTTCCAGGAACGGCAGGCTCTCGATGTCGCCCACGGTGCCGCCGATCTCGGTGATCACCACGTCCACGTCTTCCGAGCCGATCCGGCTGATGGCGGCCTTGATCTCGTCGGTCACGTGGGGGATCACCTGGACCGTCTTGCCTTCGTAATATTTCCCCTCGCGCTCCTTCTGGATCACCGACAGATAGATCTTGCCCGTGGTGTAGTTGGACTCGCGGGTGAGCGGGGCATCGGTGAAGCGTTCGTAGTGGCCCAGGTCGAGGTCGGTCTCCGAGCCGTCGTCCAGGACGTAGACCTCGCCGTGCTGGTAGGGGCTCATCGTCCCCGGGTCGACGTTGATGTACGGGTCGAACTTCTGGAGCCTCACCCGCAACCCGCGACGTTCCAGGAGCATCCCGATCGAGGCACAGGTGAGCCCCTTGCCGAGCGAACTGACGACTCCGCCCGTGACGAAAATATGCTTGGCCATCAGCACTCCCGGGATCACCGCGTTCGCTAGTCGGACCGACCCCCTTGCCGGGGACTTCCGAGTATAACATGGATTGATCGTCGATCGGAGGGGAGAACGATTGCCGATCGGTCGGACGGCGGGGTAGACTGGAGTTGTAGGGTGGGTCGAGCGAAAGCGAGCCCCACCTGTTCCGATATAGGAAGATGGTGGGGCTCGCTTTCGCTCGACCCACCCTACAAAAGCGAATATTTTCCCAGCGGGCCGATACGCCATGCCTCCCATCCGCCTCAATCGCCGCAGCTTCCTCGGCTACTCTGCCGCCGCTGGAATCGCGCTGGCGCAGGGCAAGGTCGCCGACGCGTCCGCCGCTTCGAAGATTATCCGGGTTGGCATGATCGGACTGGGAAATCGAGGCACCGCGCTCCTGCGAACGATCCTGGAAATCCCTGACGTCGAGATCGTGGCGATCGCGGATTCGGAGGAAAAGCACCGGGTCCGCGCCCAGGGTATCGCCCAGAAGGCATCGAAGCTTTCCCCGGAATTGTATGACCAACCCGGCAAACTCCTGGAAAGGTCCGACGTCCACGCGGTCATTTCCGCCTTGCCGTGCGACCTTCACGCCAGCAATTATCGCGGTGTCATCGACGCGGGGAAGCATCTCTATGCGGAGAAGCCGCTGGCCCTGACCATCGAGCAATGCGACGCGGTGATCGCCGCTGCGGCCAGGGCGCCAAGCCTCGTGGTCCACGTGGGTCATCAGCGACGATCGAATCCTCGTTATATCGAGGGGATCGGGCTGGCCCGCCGCGGCGATCTGGGGGATTTGATCGAGGCCAGGGGCTCGTGGAGCAGCAGCAATGGGCCGGTCCTGGGGCATGGCGGCTGGCTGGGCTCTCGCGAGCGGTCGGGCGATTTCATGGTCGAGCAGGCGGTCCACATGTGGGACGTCCTGCACTGGATCGCGGGCGAATCGCCGTCGAGGGCCAGCGGGATCGGCCGTCGCGACGCCTTTGCACGGGCCTATCCGCGCCGCGACGTGACGGATTGGTACGCCGCCCTCCTGTCATGGGATTCGGGGTTCTCGGCCACGATGAGACATAGCTGGGTCGACCCGCCCGATGACGCGTTCACGGGCATGACGCAGCAGGTCGTCGGCACGTCCGGAGGGCTCGACTTCTCCACCGGCACGGCCACGTTTCGCGACCGGTCGCGCCCTCGCCAGACATTCCATCCGGGTAAACTCGCCGGACACCCGGTTCGCCCTGCAAGCCTTCGTGGAAGCGATCCGTGCCGAGGAACCTCCCGAGCCGCCCCTGAGCTTGCACGAGGCCCGCGAGGCGGTCGTCACGGGCCTGATGGTGCGCCGGGCCATAGACGAGAAGCGCGAGGTTTCCCGCGAGGACATTGCGGGAGGGTCCCCCTCCGGACGATCGCATGCGGATTTCGATCTGTCTTGACCTCGTCCGCCCGGTCGGGGATGATCGGCCGGGACCGGCGGGGAGCGCCGCCGGTGGATTGATCGTCACGGAGGGCCGTCTCATGACATTCGACGAGTGCGACAAGGCACTTCTCCCCATCCGCCGCAAGCAAGGCACGCCCAGCCCGATGATCCGGGTGGATTACGGCGGGTCGGTCTTCCAGGGGCGCGTGTCCCGCTCGGATAGCGACCCCGAGCATCGACCGGACTCGCCGTTCGGGATGATCGTGCTGGAAAGCCCCGGGCTTGCCCAGGGGACGCAGACCATCCTGCAAATCGCCAGCATCGCGCCGGGCTCGATCCGGGACGTCGGAGAGAATTGATGGAATCCGGCCCGACGGTTCTCGCGGCCGTCGGGCCGTTGGTTCGACTTATCGAGTGGAAATCCACTCGTCGATGGCCTGGAATGCCTTCTTCTTCGACTGAAACGCCTGCGCGTGCCATTCGTAAGGGCTGCGGTGTTCGGCCTGCATCTCGTCAAGCCACTGGCGGATCACCTGCGGGGACTGGCTGACCAGCGTGCCGCGCTTCACCATCCGTTGCCCGATCGCCTGCTCGAAGACGACGGCGTAAAACGGCATGGGCTCGAAATTTAGCTTGGCCAGGTGATTGTGGATCAGATGGTCCATCCCGGCCAGATCCTGCCCGAAGGCGGCTTTGAACGCCTTGAGGTGCTGCTCGGGGGTTTGATCGACCATCGGCTGCATCTTGCTCATGGCCTTCAAATAGGCCACGAAGCCGTCGAATCGCTTGTTGGCCAGGTAGTGGGCTAACGCCCAGGCCAGGGCGTAATCCGTAGGTGTCAGCTTCTGGCGAGTCACCACGTATTCGACCATCGAGCGTTCGTGCTGCCGGCCGATCTTCTGCTTGGTCAGGCGGGTGCTTCGACCCTGGAGGCGCGAGCGAGTCTTCCATGTCATTAATGGTCGCCATGTGGAATGGGTTGACCTTGTTGAAGCCCGCCCATTCGCCGTGCTTCGTGCCCGTGGGGGCGCAATATTCGGCAAGGCCCTCCACCAGCCAGAGCGGCCATTGCGCCATCCGGGGTTGAACCCCGATATTGTTCAGGATCTGATGCGTGCCCTCGTGGGCGACGGTCTGCGGGCGACGCATGGCCGCCACTTCCATCGGCTCTCGATTGCCCGCCGCCAACTCGTAGAAGAAGATCCGGTTGGAGAGGATCTCGTAGTACGCCTGGATATCGGGATCAATCTTCTTGTGGGCGCGGAAATCGGCCTCGGTCTTGAAGATCACGGCCACGAGGGGGAATTCAGGCTCCCTGACGTCAATCCCCTTTTCGCCGAGCGCCTTGCTGAGCCCGCAATACAGGCTCTCTAGCAGCTTCCCGCTGTCCTGCGCGAACGGGGTCGAGCCATCGTAGAACAGATAGGTAGTGCTTGGTTTGATGGACTTTGAACCCTTCGTAGGCCTTTGCAAGCAGGTCGTCGCGAAGCTCGTCGGAGGTGAGCGGGCGGAAAGGTTCTTCGGTGTAGATGAACGCGTTGGGCCAACCAAGCTGGCCGTCGGGCAGCATGACGACTCGCGAATCCGGCCCGCCGTAAACCCTTGCGACCAGAGGATGTCCCCGTTCGTCACCCACTCGCACCCGCCTCGCCTCGATCCCCTCGGGAGGTGCGGCCACGGGAGCTGGAGGCGGATTCGTCGGGGCTTCCGAGCCGGACTTGGCCCGCAGGCCGAAGCCGGATCGTGGCAGGGGACCGGGCGGGATTCCCGACGGCGGCTGCGCCTCGTCCCCCTTCGTCTTCGGAGCGGATGGGGGTCCATCGGGCGTGGGACGACTGGTGGTCCCGGCGGTGCTGGGCACCACCTGGGCCGCGGCTGGCGATCGGTCCAGGAAATCCCATAAAGCGAAGGTGGATGCGATCGCGACCATCGACAGAGACGCTTTCAGGCGAGGCGTGCGCAGTCTCGCGATGCATCCCGAGCCTGGTCGCGTCACGAATCCCATCGTCGCCGCCCTCGGGAGCGATCGGCCTTGTTGCTCCGCTGCAAGGCCCGTTGTTCCTAGCTTATCCGACGAGTGCGCGAGAAGGAAGTGGGGCGACACGCCAGGGGGGATTGCCAAGTTGAGGGACGCCGCATTGCCCGCGAGTCGCGGGGAATCGAGAATCCGTCGGCGTCGGCGATCGGATGAATTCCCCGGGCCGCCGTAGCGATAGTCTCCAAGGTGCAGGTCTCTCCACGCTCCTTGACATCTCGCATCTTCCCCGAGGCGCATACGCCCCCCGGGCGAGAAACCTTCTAGATCCCGAATTTCCCGGTTTCTCCCGGAAATCATGGGCAAGGCGTTGGCGGGGCGGACCCGTCTCAAGATCTTGCAAACCTCCTGGGGGACATACCCACTGGGTCGCGATCATGCGAGCGCGTTGCAAATTCGACCGGCCTTGCGATTCAAGGTGCAAAACCATTGGGATCATGCTAAAACACGAGGGAATTCGTGGATTTTGACTCGATCACGGGTCATCGTCGTGGGGAGAGCTGATGGAGGCAAGCGCATCCGAGAAATCCCCGTGGAGATCCCCGATCTTCGTGGTCGCCGTGGGATGGACCATGATGATCCTCGCCGCGTGCTGGATTCCCGCTCGTGGCCTGCCCGTGACTGAGTCCCAGGGTAGCCGATTCCACATCCCCCACCTGGACAAGCTCGTTCACTTCACGCTGTTCGCCGGCTTCGGCCTGCTCTGGACCCACGTAAGTTGGGGCCAAAACGGTAGCCGATTTCACATCCCCTACCTAGATAAGCTCATTCGCTTCACGCTGTTCGCCGGCTTCGGCCTGCTCTGGACCCGCGTAAGTTGGTGCCGAAATCGATGGTTCTCGGTGATCCTGGCCGGCCTGGCGCTCGCGGTCATCAGCGAGCTGGGACAGGGCCTGGAGATCGTTGGGAGGGATCCGAACCTTCTGGACACCCTGGCGGATTTTGCCGGCGTGTGCGCGAGCGTTGCTCTCGTGATGCTGAGACGGCGAGGTTAGATCGGGTCCGAACCCGACGGCTCACGGACTGGCCGACTTCCGCCGACCCCGACCCTTTGGCTTTGCATTGGGTGCTGCCACAACCTGGGCGTACAGGGCCGCCATCCTCGTCGCCGCATCGCCCGTCCCTCGCGACAGCTCGGCCATCTCCGCGAAGCTGAGCTGCGGGTCGGGGAACGGGAGGCGTTCCTCCGCCTCGCTGGTCGTGGTCTTCAGCGCGTAGTTCTTGCCATCCAGGCGGATCTTGATCCCGCATCTCTTCAGCAATTCCAGCTCTCGATAGAAGGTCCGCAGGCCGACGTTCAGCTCGGCGAGCAAGAGTTCGCGGCTCCTGGCGCCTTCTTCCAGGAAGACGACCATGCGATGGAGCCGGGCGGCGCGAACCATCGTGATGTGGACCGAGGGACGGCGACGTGTACTTGCCTTACGCTTCATCGATGACGCTCCCTCGTGGCTCGCAGATCCAACGGATCACCCCCAGGGCGGATAAGTCCACTGTAAATGAATGCGTGGTTGCATGTCCAGAACTTGTAACGATTCTGCGGATTGATTCAAGGTTGCGGGTCGTTCGGTCCGATGGAAAGGGAAGACCGTGAAGATCGGCCCGGGCAATGGCGCCGGGCAGGTAGGGAACGGGACAAATCGCCCCGCGGGACGTCCCGCGCCTAGGGAGTCTGGTCCATGTCGACGCGTCGCACCCGCTCTCGGGCCTTGGTGCCCATGCCCGAAGACCTCGAGTCGCGCCGCCTCCTTTCCCAGACCGTGTCGGGATTGGATGAGAAGGGCGATCAGTGGGTCCTGAAATTGATCGGACCGGGTGCCCTGCGGGTGACCAAGCAGCCCGACAGCTCGGGCAACCCCACCGCGCTGGGCGACCAGACAGCGATCGACGCCATCACGGTCGCCGGCACGAACCCCTCGACGTCCCGCTTGATCGGCCAGGTCAAGCCGGCGCCCGGGAGCGATGGCCGCGTGTTCTTCTCGTCGCTGACCGACCAGGGGACCAAGTCCGAAGGGATCGTGGCCAACGACGGCATCAGCACGATCGACATGCCCGATTTCTACCTCGGCCAGACCAGCACCGCGAGCGGCGCGACCGAGCCGTCGATCAGCATCGCCGACGGGGTCAACACGCTGCGATTCGGCGGGGCCGACACCACCTACACGCCCCCGGGCGGCACGCCGCTCAACACCAACTCCACGGCGGACGCCTTCACGATCGAACTCGGCCTGCCCCGCACGATCGGGACCTCGATCGTCGTCAACAAGGTGACCACGGACGCCCAGGCGGCGGCGGCAAGCAGCTCCGGCAGCGCCACCTCGCCCACACAGGATAGCGTCACGTTTACCGTCGATGGTCGGATCAATGTGTTTCAGGCCAACGAGATCGACGGCAATACCACCTACCCCTCGACCGGATTCCAGGGCGGCGGCGGGACGCTCGTGAACTCCACCATCGACCCGGCGACGCAGTATACGGGGCAGATCGGGTTCGTCCGCGTGGGCGGCAACGCCACCGATTTCGCCGTCCAGACTAACGACAAGATCAGCAATTACTACATCGGCGGCGAGACGAATAACGTCCAACTCCTCGCGCCCGACGGATCGCGGGACGTCCAGTTCGGCAAGGGCATGGACAACGTGACCATCCTCACCCACTACATCGACACCCTGCAAGCCAATCGCGGCGCCAACAATTCGACCGTGACCATCGACCGCAACGTCGGGAACGTGACGTTCGGCGGGCCGGTGACGAACACGAACGTCCAGGCGGGTTACGCCCAGGGCCTGGCGAGCATATATTCGTCGCAGACGGCGCCCGACGACGGCGCCCGACGCCCAGATTGGCGGGGCGTTGACGCACGTGCTCGTCGCCGGGAGCGTGACGAACTCGATCTTCGCAGCCTCGGTCGACCCGGCATCCGACGGGACCTACGGCGGGTCCGACCAGCTCGTCCTGCCGCACGGGCACATCACGGCCAAGGTCGAAGGCGCCATCGACAACTCGACGGCGACCCCCGACGCGCCCAACACGGCGTTCTATGCCAATAGCGTGAAGCTCAACAAGGGCCCGATCATTCCGCCCTCGGTCCCGGAAGAACCGTTACAACAACGCGGGCGCCGCCCCATCGGGCAAGCGAATCTCGCCGGGTCTCCAGCCCACGTACGGCAACCAGACAGAGGCATTTTTCGGCGTGAACAAGACGACTTCGACCAAGGTCGTCAGGGACCAAGGTGGCGAAGACGCACGTGACCGCGAAGGTGCCCGTCGGGCCCAAGAGAAATAATCCGGGCAATCCGCCTCGGGAGGGCGGAGGAGGGCTCGCCGACTCGCAGCTCACTTCTCCGCCTTGATCGCCTTCTCGGCGATGTCTCGACGATACCAGGCGCCGGTGAATCGGATCGACCGGGCGGCCTCGTAGGCGCGGGCCTGGGCCTCGGCAAGCGTGTCTCCCAGGGCGGTCACGTTGAGGACGCGGCCGCCATCGGTCACGATCCGCCCGTCTCGCCCGCCCTGCGGATCGGCCCTCAAGGCGGTCCCGGCGTGGAAGACCTTGACGTCGGCCATGCGATCGGCCTCTTCCAGGTTGTTGATCACGCGGCCTCGCTCGTAATGCCCCGGGTAGCCCTCGGCGGCCATGACCACGGTGACCGCCGGCCGCGAATCCCACGAGAGCTCGACCCGGTCGAGCCGCTCATCCACCACCGCGTCGAGCGCGTCCAGGAGGTCCGACTTCAGCCTCATCAGCACCGCCTGGCACTCGGGATCGCCGAATCGCACGTTGAATTCCAGGACTTTCGGCCCCTGGTTGGTCAGCATGAGGCCGGCGTAGAGCACGCCGCGGAACGACTTTCGCGCCCGCTTCAACGCGTGAACGACCGGGACGAGGATCTCGCGCTCGACCTGCTCCATCAACGCGGGCGTGACCACGGCGGCCGGGGAATACGCGCCCATCCCTCCGGTGTTCGGCCCTTCGTCATGATCGAACGCTCGTTTATGGTCCTGGCTGGACTCCAGCGGGACGATCGTGCGGCCATCGGTGAACGCGAGGATGCTCGCCTCCTGACCGTCCAGGCGTTCCTCCAGGATCATGCGGTCGCCCGCCTTGCCGTATCGCGCCGGACCATCACCTGATCGATGGCGTCGAGCGCCTGGCGGAGGTTGTCGCACACGAACACGCCCTTGCCCGCCGCCAACCCGTCCGCCTTCAGGACCATGCCCAGCGGACGGCCGAGCACGTAATCCTTGGCCTCGGCGGCCGTGTTGAAGACTCGCTTCTGACCGCGTTCTTCCAGCTCGACCTGCACGCCCGGCCCGGTCATCTCGTGGGGGTCCATGATCCGCTCGATCGCCTCGATCGTCTCGGCGGCCGTGCGGCACATGAGCGTGTTCCGCACGAGCGATCGGCCCTTCGACCTCACGACCAGCGACACCTCGCGCGAGAGGATGTAAAGCTCGGCGTCGGGGGCCGAGCGGAATACGCGATAATCGGCCGTCGGGATGCCCGCTTGCCTCATCAGGTCCTTGGCGAACACCTTCGAGCCTTCCAGCTCGGCCGCGTCCTTGCGAGGCCCGAAGACGCGCAGCCCTTCCCGGTTGAAGGCGTCGACTATGCCGTTCACCAGCGGCTCCTCGGGGCCGACCACGGTGAGCCCGATCTCCTTGCGCTTGGCGAATTGCATCAAGGCGCGGAAATCGCCCGGCTCGATCGGCACATTCTGGGCGTCGATCGCCGTGCCGGCGTTCCCCGGGGCGCAATAGACCTGTCGGACGCGAGGCGACTGCTGCAACTTCCAGCAGAGCGCATGCTCACGCCCTCCTCTGCCAACCACGAGAACATTCAACGCCCGCGCCTCCGATCAACCCCCGGTGAATCTCCTTGAAGCATCTTACGATAGCCGTCGCCGGACGCGACAGGCCAAATGGGCGTCGCGGGCGGTGCATGAAATGCATCGCCTTCGAGCGAACCATGGGGACCGTGCATTGCATGCACCCTGCGCGGCTCAGGCCGGCTTAGGCGGGAACAGCACGCGCTCGACCCAGGACGTATCCACCCGATTCTCGGCGAAATCCACGTTGCGGAAAATGCGGCGGTGCAAGGGCAGCGTGGTCTGGATCCCTTCGACCTGGAGCTCGTCCAGGGCTCGTCTCATGACGGCCATGGCCTCGGCCCTCGTTGGTGCGTGGACCAGGAGCTTGCCAATCATCGAATCGTAATTCGGCGGGACCGTGTAGCCGGCCTGCACGTGCGAATCCCAGCGGACACCGTAGCCTCCTGGGAGCTTCAGCCCCGTGATCCGTCCCGGCGAGGGGCGGAAGCCGTGATCGGGGTCCTCGCAATTTACGCGGCATTCGAACGCGTGGCCGGTCTGGATGATGTCCGTTTGCTTGATCGTCAAAGGCTCCCCTGCGGCGATCCGGATCTGCTGCTTCACGAGGTCGATCCCCGTCACCAGCTCGGTCACCGGATGCTCGACCTGGATGCGGGCGTTGACCTCGATGAAGTAGAAATTATTCTCCGCATCGACCAGGAACTCGCACGTCCCGGCGTTCACGTATCCGGCCGCCTTGGCGAGCTTCACCGCCGCATCGCAAAGCCTTTTCCGCACCTTGTCGGGGAGCGTGGGGGCGGGGGATTCCTCGACGAGCTTCTGGTGACGGCGTTGCAGCGAGCAATCGCGCTCCCACAGGTGGACGCAGTTGCCGAAGGAGTCGGCGAGGATCTGTACTTCGACGTGGCGAGGGCGATCGATGTATTTCTCCAGATACACGCTGCCGTCGCGGAACGAGGCCTCGGCCTCGGTGCGAGCGGCCTGGAGCGAGGTGAGCAGGGACGATTCCTCGCGGCAGACCCGCATCCCCTTGCCGCCCCCTCCGGCCGCGGCCTTGATAAGCACCGGATAGCCGATCTCGCGGGCGATCCTCGCGGCCTCGGCATCCGACGTGACAGCGCCGTCCGAGCCCGGCACGCACGGCACCTTCGCGGCCGTGGCCACGGCCTTGGCCTCGGTCTTGATTCCCATGCGGCGGATGGCCTCGTGCGGGGGCCCGATGAACTCGAAATTACTGCTGCGGCAGACCTCGGCGAAGTCGGCGTTCTCGCTCAGGAACCCATATCCTGGGTGGATCGCCTGCACCTCCGCCATCTCGGCGGCGGCGATGATCCGCGAGCGGTTCAGGTAGCTGTCGCTCGCCAGGCCCTTCCCGATGCAGATGGCACGATCGGCCATCTCAAGATAAGGTGCGCCGCGATCGGCCTCGGAATAGACGGCGACCACCTCGATGCCCAGCTCTCGACAGGCCCGGATGATCCGAAGCGCGATCTCCCCGCGATTCGCCACAAGTATCCGTTTAAACATCGCGTCCGTCTGGTCTCAAGGGAAAGTAAACGTCGTGCGGAAGCCCCGTCTCAGCGGGGCGAATCAGTTGGGCCGGAAATTGGGCATCATGATCCGTCACCCAAAGGGAGCAGACCGTTGACGACCAGGCCGCAGGACGGGCACGCCGTCCCCGCGAACTTGTCGAGGTGCTCGATCAATACAAACTCGCCGCAGGACGGACAACTGCCGCAGGCCCCGCCGTCGCGCGGTCGGTGCTTGTGGCGGTGGTGATCCGAAGGCGTAGGGAGCATGCGGACAAACCTGTTCATGGCCTGCGGGTCGAACATGGCTGGGCCTCGGTCGGTCCCCTGGGAGGAAATCCGGCAATATCTTATCAGACATCGCCTCCGGCCGGGACGAATTCTCCCCGGTCGCGAGCCCCGTCGGCTTCATCGAGTCACGCAAGCTCGACCCGGAACAGGGCTTGCCCATATTCGACGGGCTGGCCACTCTTTACCAGGCATTCGACGATCTTACCGGCGACCCTGGCGGGGATGTCGGTATAGACCTTCATCGCTTCGATCAGCCCGATCGTCGTGTCGTCGCGGACCATCGACCCGATTGAGACGAACGGCGGGGCGTCGGGCGACGGCGAGCTGTAGAATGTGCCTACCATCGGACTCTCGACGAACACCCCTGCGGGCGGCGCGGCCGGCGAAGCGACCGGTGCTACCGTCGGCTGCGGCGTTGCGACCGGGGGCGGGATATAGGCAGCTTGCGGCATCGGCACGGGCAGAAGCTCCGCCCCGCGACGACGCAGGCGGATCTTCCGCGTCCCCTCGTCGATGTCGATGGCCGTCAGGTCATACCGCTGCATCAGCCTGACGAGCTGACGGATTTCGCGGACTTCCGGGGATTCGCTCGACTCTTCCGCCATGCTAAGGACTCTCCGCTCTGCTCGTCTGCGATGAATCGATGCGTTGCATGCACCTTACGGGATTGCGCTGCAAATTGCGTCGTAATCCCTGGGGACCGTGGTCAGGACCTCGCAACCGTCGGGCGTTACGAGGATGTCGTCCTCGATGCGAATCCCGCCCCAATCTCGCAGGTAAATTCCCGGCTCGACCGTGACGACCATCCCCACCGCTAGCGTGTCTTCCGATTCCGGGCGCAACCGCGGCAGCTCATGGATGTCCAGCCCGAAACCGTGCCCGAGTCCGTGGAGGAAGTAATCGCCGAAGCCACGCTCACCGATTGCGGAGCGTGCCGCGGCGTCTACGTCCCTGGCCCGGGCCCCGGGATGGATCGAGGCGATGGCGCGCCTTTGAGCTTCCAGGACCGCCCGATAAATCTCCTCGAATTTTGGGCTAACCTTACCCGTGACAATCACTCGCGTCAAGTCGCTTCGATACCCATCGACGGTCGCCCCCCAATCCACCAGCACGAAGTCATGATCGCCGATCCGCACCTCGGGCGAGGGCCTCGCGTGAGGCAACGCCGATCGAGGGCCGGCGGCCACGATGGGCGGGAATGCGGCGGTCGTCGAGCCACATCGCCGCAAGTATCCTTCCAGGGCGTCGGCAGAGTCGATCTCGGATTCCTCGCGACGAATCCCCGCGCGCAGCATGGAAAAGGCCCGCTCGGCCGAAGAGATGGAGAGGCGGATCGAGGCGATTTCCCCCGCGTCCTTGACCGATCGCAGCGTCTCCACCCGCGCAGGAGTGCCGCAGAAGGTGGTCGAGGGGAGCGTCTGGCGAAGCGTCTCGAAGTCGGCAACCAGTAGGGCATTTGCTTCAAAGCCGAGACGGCTGATTTCCAGCAGAGTAATGGCCTCAATGACGGCGGCCATCAGCGTTTGAGCGACCGGACGGATGCGATGCTCGACGTCGGGACATTCCTCGGCAAGCTGCGTGGTATACCGGCCGTCGGACACGAGGATCGATTTGTCCCGCGTGAGGATCAAGACCGAGCTGTCGCCGGTGAAGCCGGTCAAGTACCCGACGTTCGCGACGGCGTTGACGAGCAGGGCATCCACGTTGTCGGGGCCCAGGGTCCGTCGCAAGGACTCGCGACGGCGGGCGTGAGAATCGGGCATCGGTCGATCCATGGGGGTCCGGGGTCTGCATTGGCTCCCAGCTAAGCAAACCGCGACGTCCGAGGCAACCCTCGGCCCGAAACTGTCCCGCTACCGGCTCGCGAGACTTTCCCCCGCCTTGCACCGCTGTTAGGATCGCGGGTGTCCCACCCCTACCCTTCCTCCCAAGGTGATTTCCATGATGAGATTGCTCAAGATTTCCCTCCTCGGATTGGGCCTGGCCAGCTTCGCGGCTTACGCCGTCGATGAACAGGTCCGCGTGCTTTTTGATGGCAAGACCGGCGCCGGCTGGAAGCTCAACACGGGCGGCGAGTTGCCCAAGGCCAATGTCCAGGAAGACGGGCTGAACCCGCACAAGTCGGGCGGGTATATCGTCATGTACGACAAGCCGTTCAGGGATTTCGTCCTCGACTTCGACTACAAGATTTCCCAGAAATGTAACTCGGGCGTGTTCCTGAGGGTCGGCGACCCCAAAGATCCGGTCAATACGGGGCTGGAGATCGCTATCGATGACACCACGGGCACCGGCATGCACGATCCAGGCGCGTTTTACGACCTGGTTCCGCCGAAGATGAACGCCCAGAAGCCGGCGGGCGAGTGGAATCACATGACGATCACAGCGAAGGGGCCGAAGATCGCGATCGTCCTGAACGGCGAGGCGGTGTCGGACATCGACCTGAGCAAGTTCAACGAGGAAGGCAAGCGGCCGGACGGTTCGAAGCACAAGTTTGGCAAGGTCAAGGTTGCGGATTTCGACCGCGCCGGCTACCTCGGCTTCCAGGACCACGGGCAGGATTGTTGGTACAAGAACGTGAAAATCAAGGATCTTTGACGGTGGATCTGGGCTTTCATAGGGTGCAGGAAATGCACCATCTACTTGCAAGGTAGACGCTTGGCGCATTTCCTGCACCCTATGAAGACTAATCAACTCCAGTCGCCGCCGCCCGCGTCTCCGCCGCCTCCGCCCCAATCTCCGCCGCCGCCACCGCCCCAATCTCCGCCGCCGCCACCGACATCACCACCGCCGCCCGCATCTCCGCCCCAATCTCCGCCGCCAGCGTCGGTGTATTCTCCGGCGTTGGGATCGGGCGCCGTTCCGCCGTACCCGGCATCCCCGCCCATGTAGCCGGAGTCGCGTCGACGGCCCGAAAACTGGTCGTAAAGCCAGTTTCCCGCGACCGCGCCGCCGATTCCGCCCATCAGCCCGGAGAAGAAGCCGCCGCCTCCACCCCCGCCGCCGTAACCGGGTCCGGCGCCGTATCCAGGTCCGCCGAATCCGGCCCTCGGAGGAGGTCCATATCCTCCGCCCGCCGCCCTCGCGCCTCCGCCGAAGAGGGCACCGAGCAGTCGCACGCCAATCAAGACGGCAAGGATGATCAGCCCGATCGTCAAGAAGAAGCCGAGGCCGCTCCCGCCTCCGTTGCGGCCGGCCGGGGGCACGGCAACGCCTCCCCCGCCTCCCGCTCGCCGATTGTTCGTCTTGCGAGGGGCCGCGGCGATCTCGCTAGCAATCGTCTCCGCGCCGTTGACGAGCGCGGCGTCGAAGTCTCCCTTTTTCATGGACGAGACGAAGGTTGCAATGATCTCCTTGCGGTGCTCCATCGAGCCAAGCAAGTTGCCCAGGTCGACCTCGTCGAGCTTATGCTCCTTCTTGGCCAGGAGGACGTAAACGCCCTGCTGGCGTTCTTTCTTGGCCCGGCCGAGGGTCGCCTCGTTGATGGTCAGGTCCCCGATGCTGGCCACCGTCTCGATCGTTGTGGGGACCTTGTACGTTTCCTCGGCCCGATCTAGGATCGCCTTGGCCTTTTGCTTGGCCTCATTGCTGAACATCCCGGCGTTGTCGCGGATTTCGGAAGCCGTCGCGGCCGACCCGCTCATGGCCAACAGGATGGCTATGGCCAGGATTCGTCGTGGTGTAAGCATGTCGTTGCGACCTTCTGCGGGGTTAAGACGTGGGGCGGGATCGGTTTCAGGCATGTCAATGACACCGTCTTCCCGGATTGTATTCGCTCCCGGCCGCGAAATAATCCAAAACTTCGACGGAATTCCGACTTGCGAAACGCATACCGCCGGGGAAATTCTCCGGAGGGCCACGGCAACTCCGGGAAATTCCCAGGCGGATTGCAACCGCTTGAGGCGGCGCCACATTCGCCAGCCCCACGCCTTGCTCCGATGAAGAACAAAGCAGGCTCCGGTTTCCGGGATTTTGCCGGGCGCTGCGAGAAATCGATTCTCACGACTCCGAGATGGCGTCGAATGGTGTGACCGCGACCACCTCCGACCTCCTCAACCAGACTTCCTTGCGGTTCCGGCGGATCCCCAGTCGGACCGAATCGAACACGTAATTCTCGCGGGTGATGGGATTGTCGCGGAAGTCGTGCATGTCGGCGTCGAGGACGTGGAAGTACACGTCGTCGGACGCAACGAGTTTCCCGATGCACACATACGGCGAGGCGAGGTCGAGCACGACGATTTGCCCGTACAGGGAATCGAACGATGCGGACTCGGGATTTTCGGGCATGGTCCGGGTGTCCCCCGAGAATTCTCGGAAAAGCGGATATTTCGTGGATTTCGTCTCAAGTTTCCGGGGAAAAAACCCGGCGTCGAATTGACGGAAAGATTGTGCCCGCTTCGGCTTGACGGATTGTAGGACCGTGGATACCGTCCCGCCACCATGTCACCAAAAATCCTCCCCTTCGCCGCCGGATGGACCCTCCTCGGCCTGCTCGGGACCGCGACCCTGGTCGCATCCCCGCAGGCCCCGGACGCCCCGGCCGCGTCTGCGAATCCGGCGCCGTCGGGCCCGCCCACGGTGCTCCTGCTAACCAACGGCTCGGTCTTGCAAGGCGAGATCCAGAAGACCGACCAGGGGTACGTGGTCCGTCACCGGATCGGCGTGGTCCTCAAGAAACGTAGCGAAGTCGTGGGTACGTTCCACTCCATGGAAGAGACCTACCGCTACAAACTCTCGATCCTCCCCGAGAACGACCCCGACGAGCGAATCAAGCTCGCCGAGTGGTGCTACAAAGAGAAGATGGTGCCCGAGGCCAAGGCGCAGATTGATGCCGTCCTGGCGATGAATCCCGAAGATCGCCGGGCACGGTCGTTGATGGTGACGCTCGGGCACACGGTTGCGTCGCTTCCCGCCAAGGATCCGGATGTAAAGCGAACCGGCGCCGAGATGGACGTTTCGCCCCCGGCTCCGCTGAATTTGAGCCACATCCGCGACGAGTACGCCCGCAATCCGAAGGGCAACGGTGTCCCGGTCGTCCTTGACTTGCCCGACGCGCTCGCGGTGAAGCGTTACCAGGAATTCGGCCGCACGGTCCATCCGATCTTGCAAAAACAGTGCGCCAAGTGCCACAACGAGCAATTCCAGGGGGAATTCCAGCTCGTGCAGGCCAGGGCGAGACGCGACTTCCAGAATGACCTGCTGGTGAGGACGAACCTGGACGCCACGCTCCGGCTGGTGAACGGGAACGACCTGGCCCGAAGCCAGCTCCTGTCGGCCTCGGGCATGACCCACGGCAACGGCGGGAAGCCTGCGCCTGGGAGGGCCGAACAATCCCGAGTACCGCACGCTTGCCGCGTGGGTCAAGAGCCTGAGGACGGACGACTCAAGGACCGGGCCGAACGACTCGCAAAACGGGTCCGCGACTGCCCCTCCGGGCGAAAACTTCGCCGCGGGCCGCATGGGCATGGAGGGCGACCCGGCCATGCCGCCAAGGTCGCCAGGCAAGCCCAGGGCACCCAAGATGTCGACGGTGCCCAACTCGATGATGACCGACGACGGCGAGGTGGCGATCCACCCGCGACCGGCCGGCAGCATCCTGCCGGGCAGCGAGGGCACTATCCCTCAGGAACCGCCGCCGGGGACCGAATTCCCGATCTCGCCGCTTCAAGGGGGGCCCGAGCCCGCGCCGGTGCGAGTGCCGGGGCAGAAGGGCAAGCGTCCTGCCGAAGCAGAGACGCCCGTCTCGCCCGAGGGCACGCTGAAGACGTTGCGTGACGGGACGCAGATCCTCACGAAGCCCGACGGCTCCACGTACCTGAAGCTCGGCGATCAATTCGTCCCCTACGTAACGCCGGACTCCAAGGACGCCACGAAGAAGGCAAAGATCCCGACGAAAGACCTCGGGGATTTCATGTCGAAGCTGCCTCGCAAATAATGGATGAGCCGGCAGGGACGAGGGTTCGCCGTGGAGGCACCAAGTCTCCGTGGTGAATCCTCGTCCGTTCCCTCCTGCTTGACCTCGCCCTTCCTCGGCCTACAACACTCGGGGATATTCCAGGGGAGGGGTCACGCCATGGCAGATCGAGCTTGCGTCTTGATCACGGGAGGCGCGGGCGGGATCGGATCGGCCCTAGCCCGCAAACTTGTCGCAAGGGGGGATTCCGTCGTCCTGTTCGGCCGCAGGATCGAGCCGCTCCAAGCGCTTGCCGAGGAACTGGGCGAATCGGCCCTCGCAATCGCGGGCGATGCCACGAAGCCCGAGGACCTGGAGCGTTGCGTCAAGCAAGCCATCGAGCGATTCGGCAAGCTCGACGGCCTGGCCCATTGCGTCGGCTCGATCCGGCTCAAATCGCTGCATCTGACCACGCCCGAGGAGTTTGTCGAGACGCTGACCACCAACTTGACGAGCGCCTTCCTTGCCTGCCGGGCGGTCCTCGGCCCCATGAGATCGCAAGCCGGCGGGTCGATCGTGCTGGTGAGCACGGTGGCGGCTCGTCAGGGGTTGAATAATCACGAGACGATCGCGGCGGCGAAGGCCGGGATTGAGGGCCTGGTCCGGTCGGCGGCGATCACGTATGCTCGATCGGGAATCCGCTTCAACGCCGTGGCCCCGGCCCTGACCGAGACGCCGCTGGCCGCCCCCCTGCTCCGATCCGAGGCCGCGCGGGCCTTCAGCGAGTCGATGCACCCGCTCGGCCGCCTGGGGACCGCCGACGACCAGGCCTCGGCAATCGCCTTCCTGCTCGGCCCGGAATCGAGCTGGGTCACTGGACAGGTCTGGGGCGTGGACGGAGGACTGGGGGCCGGCCTGGCGCCACCCCGGCCGGTCGCCCGGACGTGATTTGCACCCATCTTCGCCGAGATTGAGCCATCATGACCGCGCCGACTTTGCTCACGTTCTTCAATGCCGTCTACCTGATCGCGCTGACGGCCTGGGTGGGGAGCATCCTGTTCTTCTCGTTCGGCGTGGCGCCCGATCATCTTCCGCGTGCTCGACCCGAAGTCGGCCGCGAGCTTCGTGCGAGCCCTGTTCCCCCGCTATTACCTCTGGGGCGCGATCTCCGGCGCCGTCGCCTTGCCGGCGCTGGTGTGCGGCCCGCTCGCGTTCGAGGAATTGCGAGGTCCGTCGATCGGCGTCCAGGCCCTTTTCATCATGGCGGGCACGCTTATCATGCTCTACTGCGGCAACTCGCTGACGCCGGCCATCAACGCCTCAAGAGACGCCGGCCCCGAGCAAGCCGCCCGATTCGATCGCCTGCACAAGCTCAGCGTGAGGCTCAACGTGGTCGTGCTCCTGATCGGGCTCGGGCTCCTCATTGCATTCGCGGCAAGGCCGACCCCTCGATCGGCGGGGATCATCGAGCGCAAGCCCGGCCAACTCTCGGAAGGGCAAGAAAAGTACCTTCGAGACGCCGCCGAGATCGAGAGACGACAGGCCGAGATCCTCAAGAAGGTGGGCGGCGAGGAGGGGCTAGAGAAGTTGCTCAAGTCGAATAAGTGACTTGATGCGGTCCTACCGGGCGATGTCGACGACGGCGATATCCCCCTGGAATTTCAATTGAACCACCAATTCAAGACGCATCTCCTCGACCGCAATGCCGATACGTCGGGAGATTTCCTCGCGGATGGCTATCGAATCGCGCAATGCGGCCAACCTTTCGGGATCGGATTCCGTCGACTCTCGAAGCGACTTGCGTACCTCCGCCAATCGCCGGCATTCGTCGTTGTAAATTCCCTCGAGTTTCTTGATCCGGGAAGTCTGCCAGGGGCGTCCCTGTTTGGCAGTTGTACGCATGTACGCGAATGCCACTTCGTTCGCGATCATCGGTTGATCGGCGTAAGGGGCGCCGGGAACCGAGATGGAGATGAGGGAACTATCCTCGTCACACTGAACCTGCAGTTTTTCCCGCAGCCATTTGATGGGGTCGGTGGACCGATCGAACATGCCTGGCTTTTGTCCTTCTAAACTTAGGATGGCCGCCTGCAGGACCATCGGACTCTTGATGAAAGCGATTTGCAACTTGATGCGGCGTTGATAATCTCCGAAGTCCTCCTCGTCGCGCCGAATAACGATTGATGCCGGCCGACAACGATCAACGCCCTCGCCGTCGGGCGCCAATCTTTGTAGGCGATCCATCCCCCCATAGCTAAAGCGATGACCGCGATGGCGAACATCATCCACCGGACGGAAAAGCGAGGTCGTAACGACTTTATTTTCTTGAGCATCCGCCTTCCTCCAGGGAAAAAGCACCCGGGACAGTTTACGGCGTCTCGACGCCAGGATATACCTGGACACGGGGGCTCGGCTTAAACATGGGGAATGTTTTCCCTCCGGACTCGATCAAGAGCCATGCCAGATTGGGAGCAGCAAGCCATGAAGTCCATCCGGTGGTGCTTGCTCGGTCTGATCTGGTTCAGCGCCAATACTCGGGCCGACCCTCCCGCGACGCAAGCCCGAAGGCCCAACATCATCTTCGTGCTGACCGACGACCAGGGCTACGGCGACCTGTCGTGCCACGGCAATCCCGATCCTCAAGACGCCCAACCTCGACCGGTTGCACGACGAGGGCGTTCGCTTCACCGACTTCCACGTCAGCCCGACCTGCTCGCCGACGCGCTCGGCGCTGCTGACCGGCCGTCACGAGTTCAAGAACGGCGTCACGCACACCATCCTCGAGCGCGAGCGGCTGACGCTGAAGGCGACGACGCTGGCCCAGGTGCTGAAGTCGGCCGGCTACACGACCGGCATCTTCGGCAAGTGGCACCTCGGCGACGAGCCCGACCACTGGCCGGACAAGCGCGGCTTCGACGAGATGTTCATCCACGGCTGCGGCGGCATCGGCCAGAGCTATCCCGGCAGTTGCGGCGACGTCCCCGGGCAACACCTACTTCGACCCCACCATCCTGCACAACGGCAAATTCGAGAAGACGACGGGCTACTGCACCGACGTCTTCTTCGCATCAGGCGCCGCACTGGATCGAGTCGGTGAAGGGCAAGCAGCCGTTCTTCTGCTACATCGCCACCAACGCCCCGCACGCCCCGCTGCAGGTCCGCCCCGAAGACGAGCAACGCTACGCCGACCGGGTGAAAGACCCCGACGTGGCCAAGTTCTTCGGCATGATCGCCAACATCGACGACAACGTCGGCCAGCTCCTGGACAGGCTCAAGGAATGGGGCATCGAGCGCGACACGCTGGTCATCTTCATGAACGACAACGGCGGCACGGCCGGGCGTGAACGTCTACAACGCCGGCATGCGCGGCGCAGAAGGTCACGCCCTGGCTGGGCGGCACGCGGGCGGCGTCGTTCTGGCGATGGCCGGGCACGTTGAAGCCCGCCGACGTCGACCGCCTGGCCGCCCACATCGACTTCTTCCCGACCCTGGCCGAAATCGCCGGCGCGAAGTTGACCGACGAAGTGAAGCGGCAAGTGGAGGGCCGCAGCCTGGTGCCGCTGTTGCACGACCCGAAGGCCGAATGGCCCGACCGCATCCTCTTCACGCACGTCGGCCGCTGGCCGAAAGGGACGAATCCCGCGGACTACAAGTACGCCCATTGCAGCGTGCGAAGCCCTCGCTGGCACATGGTCTGCGATACCAAGGACGGCTCGAAGCGGTGGCAACTCTTCGACGTGAAGGCCGACCCCGGCGAGAAGACCGACGTGGCCGACGCAGCATCCCGAGGTGGTGAAGGAACTGGACGCCGCCTACGAGCAATGGTGGGATTCGGTACAACCGTGCCTGGTGAATGAGGACGTCGTCGGGCCGAAGGTCAATCCCGTTCAAGGAACTCTATGAGAAGCAGTTCGGGGTTCCGGAACCTTCGAAATAGAGGCCGTCGCGAGGGTAACAACCCGTCCATCCCCGTATGAGCGAGTCTCCGGGCACCGCACGGACCAGGACAGGCTACTGGTGGCTTCTCGTCGCCGAGGGTAAGGTGAGACTGGCGTGACTTGCTGCCTTCGCGTTCGACGGAGTTCCGACCGTGACTTCGATGCGTGTTCGCCTTGCCCTAGGGTTGATGCTCGTCTTCGGCTCGCGGGCGTTTGCCGTCGATTCCGCCTGGAATCGCGCCGAGCCCGAGGCTCGCAAGCGATTCGAGGAGGTTTCCGCCGCCTATCAAAAACTCCCCGGATACAGCGATCATGGCGCGTTCGTGAAGACCGTGACCATCGGCACCCAGACCCGGACCGAAACGTCTCCCCTGTCGCTTGCCTTCGCGAAGCCGAACCGAATCGTGCTGGACGCCGGCGAAGTCAAGCTCTTGGACGACGGCAAGACGCTCACCACCGTGCTTGGCCCGACCAAGCGTTATCTCTCGGCACCCTCGCCGGAAAAGTTGACGATCACGCCCATCGCCGATGGGCCCGTGGGTGCAATCTTGTTCGGGGGGCCGCTCGGACCGCCCTCGCAGCTCTTGTTGAAGCTGGTCCTGGGCAATGAGCCGGCCAATGCGCTGCCGGACCGGGCTTCGGGACTGGCCGTCGAGCCCGATCAAGAATGGGAGGGGAAGCCGTATCAGCGGCTCGTCATTTCCCAGGGCGACGAGCCGGCCCTGCGCCTCTGGATTGACCCGACTGCCCACCTGATCCGTCGCATGGAGTATGTGCTGGATGCCAAGGACGTTGCGGGGCACGCGCCAAGCGGATCGGATTTGACCGGCCTGACCATGCAGTGGCTTGCGGGCGCGATCGAGACCGACGAGCCGAAGCCCGATGCCTTCGACTTCAAGCCCGCGGCCGAGCTGGTCCGCATCAAGTCGGCCGAGCCGAAGCCCGCCGCCGCGGCCGGACCTCCCAGGAATGAGCTGATCGGGAAACTGGCCCCCGACTTCTCGATCACCGTGCTGGATGGCCCCGGCAAGACGAAGACGGTCACGCGGGCGGACCTCGCCGGCAAGGTCGTGCTCATCGATTTCTGGGCCACCTGGTGCGGCCCCTGCATGATGGAATTGCCCGAGATCCAGAAGATTGCCGACTCCTACGCCAAGCTCAACAAGACCGAGGTCGTGATCCTCGCCGTGAGCCAGGATCGCGAGCCGGAGGACGGCTCGAAGGTGCGGGACCTCGTCGAGAAGGTCCTCGACGCGAAGAAACTGGCCCTCGCCTCCGGCCCGATCGCCCGCGTGGCGCTCGACTCGGATCAATCCATGGGCGAGGCGTTCAAGGTCGAAGGCATCCCGACGGTCGTGATCCTCGACGCCAAGGGCGTAGTGCAGACCGTCCACGTCGGCTACAACGAAGACGTGAAGGACGTCCTCACGGCCGACATCGACCACCTCCTCGAAGGCAAGGCGATTGCCCCTCAAACGAAAGTGGATGTGAAGAAATAGCCGAGACCGGATCCGAGGTGGTGTCCGGCAGCCGTTGAATAGGTCTGTTCTAATGATTAGAGTGGTCGTCCAGGAGTTGAAACACGTTCAAGGAACGCTCCAGGATGCGCCATGTCCGCCGGAACCGACCTCACTCGCTTCTGCTGCCGAAATCCCGATTGCGACTCCCAGGGCCGGCGTGGCGAGGGCAATATTCTCGTCATCGATCACTTCGGCAAGGGCCGCCACCGACTGCTCTACTGCCGGGTCTGCAAAGCCCGGTTCTCCGAGTTCAAGGGGACGCCGTTCTTCAACTCCCGCTTGCCGCACGACAAGGTGCTGGCGGTCCTCGAGCACCTGGCCGAAGGCTGCGGCGTCCGCCAGACCGCCCGGCTGGTCGGGGTCAACAAGGATACCGTCACGCGGCTGGCCCGCCTCGCCGGCGAGCACGCCCGAGCGACCCACGACGAACTCGTGGGCTTTTCCCCCCAATACCCGCGAAGTCCAGTTCGATGAGAAGTGGTCGTTCGTGCGGAAGAAGCAGAAGAACTGCGGACCCGACGACGCGCATTGCGGCGACTATTGGGACTTCGTCGCCTACGACCCGGAACACCGATTGGTGCTGGCGGTGGTGCCCGGGGCGCGGACCGCGGAGAACGCCGAGGCGATCGTCGGCGAGGCGAAGCAGCGGTCCGGCGGCAAGGCGCCAGCGCTGATGACTAGCGACGAATTGCCGGCGTATCGAACGGCGATCGAGGCCGCCTTCAGCGAGCCGGTGCCGGCCCCGGAGAAGCGGAAGCCGGGGCGGCCTCGCGTGCTGCCGGAACGTCGCTTGCCGGAGGGCCTGAACTACGCGACGGTCCACAAGCATCGCAAGGGCAACCGCGTTGTCTCGGTGGAACAACGACGGGTCTTCGGATCTCAGGACGGCTTGAAGAAAGCGCTGGAGCAATCCACCGTCAGCGGCCAGGTCAACACATCGTTCCTGGAGCGTCAGAACGGAGCGGACCGGGGCCGGAACGCGCGGAAAGTCCGCAAGACGTATCGATTCAGCAAGGATTGGGAGGTCCACGAGGCGATGACCTACCTGACGATGTACGGCTACAACTTCTGCTGGCGAGTTCGGACGTTGCAGGTCAAGGACGCGGAGGGGCGGTGGCGAACACAGAGCCCGGCGATGGCAGCAGGATTGGCAGATCACGTCTGGACATGGAAAGAATGGTTCACGAGACCGTTCAGCTCGCGCAGGACACTACCGGATCCGATTCCCCTTGAAATCTTCACGAATCGGGCTCAATGATGTCCAGGTGCATCAGAAGTGTGGATTCCGGTGCCCGCGCCCTTGCTTTATGAACGTCTGGTCACTACGATAGGAAGGAGTGACGGCGGCTTCGTTCCCGACGAGGGGAAAGACCATGGCAAGTCACGCCCTGATCGGTGGTTCGTCGGGGCTTGCGGAATTCAACTCGCCACGTCTAGTTCGCGTGGCGAGGCGAGGGGCAATCTTCCGTTCATCGCCTAGCCTTGCGGGCGTTTACGGGCTGGACCTGACGGCCGGCTGCTTCCATGGTTGCGGCTATTGCCACATCCGCGGTTCCGGGCGTTATCCGGGCGAGGATCGAGTCCTCTTCGACCCCTTCACGGCCGATCGGCTTGACGACGAGCTGGACGCGATGGAGATGGCGCCGCAACAGGTCTTGCTCAGCCCTTCTAGCGACCCGTTGCCGCCCTTGCGGGAAGTGCGTCGCGTGACCGAGGCGGTCGTTGCGCGGCTCCTGGCGAGGGGAATCGACGTGGTCATGATGACCCGAGGCCGGTTTTCCCCGTCGCTGATCCGCACCATGGCACTTCATTCCCATCGGGCCAGGGCCTTGATCGGTATCACCACGCTGGAAAAGAGGCTGAGCCGGGCGCTGGAGCCAAGGGCGGCGTCGCCTCTCGGTCGCCTGCGGGACGCGTCGCGGCTGATCCGGGCGGGCGTGGACGTAGAAATTCGCCTTGAGCCGCTCATCCCGGGCCTGACCGACACCAAAGAAAACCTGCAACCGCTCTTCGCGTCGCTGGCTCGCGCGGCGCCAAGCGGATCATGGCACATTCGCTGTTCTTGCATCCCTCGATCATGAAATCCCTGGAATCGAGCATGGCCGACCTGGGTGGGATGGAACGGCTTCATGACAGTTTTGAAGGCGGACCGGGATTGCGAATCGGCAGCGTGGGGATGACCAAGCATCTCCCGCCCGAAGTTCGCCGCTCCAACCTGGCCAAATGGATCGCCTGGGGGGCCGAGTGCGGGCTAACCGTGACCACAGGGGCCTCGCAGAATCCGGACCTTCCGCGAGCGTAGGAAGTCAGGGTCAGGATTCCCGATCGCTTTCCGGGTTGGATGCTTACGAGGAGGTAATCCCCGACTCATGCGCCCTCCGTTCTTCTCTACGGCTTCGGCCCGAGTGGATCGATATCCTTGGCGGCGACCAGGCGCGCCCGCAGATTGGCGTTGTAACGCGAATCGCCGCGGACCCCTACCCGTCGAGCCAGGAGCGGGCCGACCGTCAATCCGGGGGGGATGAGCACGTAGGAGGCGACCTGGCCTTCGGGGTTGATGAGGGCGTACAGCTTCCGGCCGTTTACGATTTGCGCGGTCGCCTGCAAGAGCCCTTGCGCATCGTATTCCGGCGTCTCGGGGACCGCCGATTCGGCAACTTGCCGCCGAAGTGTTGCGATCGCAGGGTCTCGGTCGCGACTTTTCTTCAGCACCGAGCCCATCGTACGGGTCGCCCGAGCCGCCGCATCCTGGCGATCCACGCGCTCCAGTCGCGAATCCACCGCGGCGCGTTCGGCCGTCGCGAGGGGACGGCTCAGCAATCCCTGATACGCCTTTTTCGCAGGCGCCAGGTCCCAGCGGTCCAGTGGCAGGAGGAGGATTTGTCGGTGGATCGACTCGGCGCTGGCCAGGGCGTTGACGAACTCGGGCGAAAGATTGGCCTCGGCACTTCCTGCCCCCACGTCGGTGAAATCGCGATCGATCGCCCCGACGACGATTGCCGCGGGCTTCGTCCGTTTCCGGTCCCCTGCGAGGCTGGAAATTGAGGAGACCAGGGCATCCCGCCTCCTGGGGTCGACCTCCTCGTCCCCCTGCACGGGTGGGCCGTCCAGCAAGTCGTCGCTCTTCACGAATCGAGATTCCTCGGCGGGAGGCACGATCGCGATCAAGGTCCGGGTATCCTCGCCGCCGCGGACCACCAGCGGGCGTCGATCCAGGAGACGGACGACCGTCCCGAGGCGAAGCGTCACATGCGCCGCGCCCGGCTTCCTGGCCCGATCGCGTCCGGGGTGGACGATGGCAAAATTCGCGATTATCCGGGCGTGCGTGTCATCCACGTCTTCAATGTCGTTGTCGTCGATCAGGCTGAACGAGCCGGGAGGCGGGTCGATGGCGGCCCAGCCCTCGGAGACCACGCGGCGGACCGTCACCCGATCCCCCTTGGCGAGGCTCTCCGTCACGAAGCCGGCTTCATCGGGCGAGTCGAAGACTTCGAGGCGATCGACAGCAACCCACGCGGGCCGAGGATATTCCCCGGAGGCGGTGAGCAGCGACGCGGCCAGGATCAGGAGTGATCCGGTCATCGAGGGAGTTCGACCTTTTCCATCCTTGGATTGTCGCGAATGCGACTCGGATACCTGTTCGGGGCCGGGACGTCAAGGCCGAATGACTTGAGGGAAAAAACTTGAGGAATTCTTCAGGAGGGCCGAATGATTATGCCGATTGAGACCCTGGGCACCGGATGGATCGGGCTCGAAGGAGTGACCGGATGCGACGTCTCTGGAATCTGCTCAGGCTCAAGGTCGCGCGACGCCCGAGGAATTATCGCCCGGAGGTCGGTCGCCTGGAAGGCCGCGAGTTGCCAACCACGGTCATCTCCCTGGTCACCGTCACCCCATCGATCTTGAACCCACCCAATAACAGCTATCGCCAGGTGAACGTAACGGGTTACATCGAGGAGAGTAATCTGAAGGTTACCCCCAACGCGTCCTTCCAGGTCATCGATGATTACCGGCAGTTCCAGCCCCTTGGCAAGATCACGCTCAAGGCCGATGCCCCGTACCTGTTCTCGTTCTCCTTCAACCTGACGTTCCAGGCCAAACGGGTCCAGGAATATCCCTCGGGACGGCACTATTACATCCTCATCAAGTCGGCCGACAACATGAACGCCGTCGGCGTGTACAAGCCCGTGATCGTGCCGCTCGACAAGCTGAAGCCGGGCCAGACAACCATCCCCAGCACGGTCCAGAAAGTGCCACCGCCCAAGACGCCGAAACCGCGTCCGGTCAAGACGACAAGCACGTTCACGACCAGGAAACACGCCCCCGTGAAAAGCTCATCAAATTCACTCTTCGGCAACCTCTTCTGATCCCGGACGGGACGAATTCGCGGCGCGGCGGACGTCGTTCACGGCCTCGTGGGCGAGCCGCGCCGGATCGGGAGGCGGTACTTCGTGGTCGTCTCCAGGACCAGACGGACCGCCCCGTCCCGGTCGCAAAGGTGGCCGGGCGAAACGTACAGCGGGCTCACTTTCGGCCGCGTCCGCAACACGTCGCCGATGATTTCGCCGCGATCGACGAGCGGCGAGCGGTCGCCTCGCATCGATCCGGGTTCCTCGAAATGGCCGCACAGGAGGCTCTTGGCACAGCCGACCGTGGGGATCTGGAGCCAGAGCCCCAGGTGAGACGCGATTCCCAGACGGCGAGGGTGGGCCGTCCCCTGGCCGTCGCACAGGACCACGTCGGGCGTCGTTTCCAATGCTTCGAACGCCCTCAAGATGGCCGGCAACTCGCGGAACGAGAGCAGGCCGGGGATATACGGGAACGTGTCCGAGACCGTCACCGCCGATTGCTCCAGGATTCGGAATCCCGGCAGCTCGACCACGACGACCGCGGCGTGGATCTCGGTGCCGAAGCGGTCGAACGAGCAATCCGCCGCCGCCAGGATCGAGCAGGGGCCGAGCGGAGTGCTCGTATCGAGCGATTTGGCCAGGCGCGTCTGCAAGGCCCTCGCCTCGCCGGCTGTAAGGTTCCAGGGATGAATCTCGGGGAATTTCATGCCACGACCGAACCCGCCAGGCTACGAACTGCGTCGGCCGCCGCGAGCACGTCGTCGCGATCGACGTTCAGGTGAGTGCAGGCTCGCAACACCTGCGGGCCAAGGGCGCTGACCAATACGCCTTCCGCTCGCAATCGCTGCGCCAGGTCGGCCGCCCGGCCTAGCGTGGGATCGACGGCAATCCAGACGAGATTGGTCTCGACCGGCCCCGATTCCAGGCTCAAGCCCTCGGTCTGCTCCACGGCGCGGGCCAAAATTTGGGCATTGGCATGATCTTCGGCCAGGCGATCGACGTTGTGATCCAGCGCGTACAGGGCGCCCGCCGCAATGATTCCCGCCTGCCGCATCCCGCCGCCGAAGACCTTGCGAAGCCGATGTGCCCTGGCGATCAAATCGGCCGGTCCGGCGAGCGCCGAGCCGACCGGCGCCCCTAGCCCCTTGGAGAAGCAGATCGAGACCGTGTCGAACGGGCGGCACTGATCGGCCGCCGAGATCCCGGAAGCGACCACGGCATTCATGAGCCGGGCCCCGTCGCAATGCATGGCTAGGCCGTGCGAGCCGGCCCAATCGGCGATGCTGCTTGATATCCTCGATCGGATGGACCCGTCCTCCCGCCCGATTGTGAGTGTTCTCAAGGCAAACCAGGCGAGTGCGGACATAATGGCCGTCATCCGGGCGGATTTTCCCCTCGAAATCGGCCCGCGAGAGCAATCCGCCATTGCCGGAAAGCGTGCGGGCCGTCACGCCCGAGAGCCGCGCGACTCCGCCCCCCTCCCACACGTAAACGTGCGACGTCTCGCCGCAGAGCAACTCGTCGCCCGGCGAGCAATGCACGCCCACGGCCAGTTGATTGGCCATCGTCCCGGAGGGTACGAACAGGGCGGCCTCCTTGCCCAGCAACTCGGCCGTGCGGCGTTCCAGGGCGAGGATCGTCGGGTCTTCGCCGTACACGTCGTCGCCCACTTCCGCCTCGACCATCGCCTTGCGCATGGCCGCTGTGGGCTTGGTGACCGTATCGGAACGCAGGTCGATCAGGGGTCGCGTCATGAGCGGGGTCTTCTCGGGTGAATTTCGGATGGCTTCCTCCCATCATCGCGGAAGAGGTAGTCGTTGTTCAACGTCCGAATCCAGTCAATCCTCCTTACCCGGCCGCCGCAGAGTGAATCTCCAGGCTCAACTTACGGACTTGCTGGTCCGATTGGAGAGGAAAGTCATCACCCCCACGTCTAGCGTCGCCAAATGCGTGCGACCACGGGTCAAGGCGTTGACAAACCCCTTCTAAACGGAATACTAACAATAAGGATCAGAGACGCGAGGTTCCGCACTTCTTTCCCCACGCACGTCGCCCAGCCTGCGCCGCAGGTCCAGAACCTCATCGTTCGCGTCGCTCGCACCCAGACCGACCCCGGGAGACGGCCCATGGCCACCTCCGTCGAGAGTACCCCGCCCGCCAAGGACAGACCCCCGGCCGGCGCCGAGCCCGCGAGAAGTGCCCCGAAAGGCCCTCCTGCGCCCGCCGCCAAGAGCGACGCCAAGGCCAAGACCGACGTCAAGGGCCTGTCGTCCCTGGGGGAAGCCAACCTGGAACGCACGCTCCTGCGTCGCGGGCTCGCCACGCCCCAGGAGATCGAGCACTGCAAGAACGAGAGGACGAAACTCGCGGCCAGCAAGCGGGAGAACGTGCCCAGCCTGCTGGAAGTGATGGTCGTCGCCAAGGCGCTCACCGCGAGCCAGGCCCGCCGCGTCTTGCAGGAAGTGGGCGACGCCCAGGAGAAATTGGAGATCCCCGGCTACCAGATCCTGGAGAAGATCGGCAAGGGGTCGATGGGGATCGTGTACAAGGCCAAGCAGACCAGCGTCGACCGCATCGTCGCCGTGAAGGTCTTGCTCGACGCCCTGGCCTCGAACAAGGAATTCATCAAGCGATTCGACCGCGAGGCGAAGATCGCGGCCAAGCTCTCGCACAACAACATCGTCAACGCCATCGACGCCGGCGAGGTCTCGGGCCATTACTTCTTCGTGATGGAATACATCGAAGGCGAGACGATCAAGGACATGCTGGAAAGGGGCAAGGTCTTCGACGAGAAGATCGCCCTTAAGATCGTCCTTGCCGTCGCGGAAGCGATCAAGCACGCCCACCAGAAGGGCCTGATCCACCGCGACATCAAGCCCGAGAACATCCTGCTGACGAAGGACGGCAACGTGAAGCTGGCCGACCTGGGGCTCGCCCGCCCCACGGCCGACGAGAAATGGGCCATGAGCGAGGCGGGCATGGCGATCGGCACCCCGTACTACATCAGCCCGGAGCAGGTGCGAGGACAAGTGGACGTGGACATCCGCGCCGACATCTACGGCCTCGGAGCCACGCTCTATCACATGGTCACCGGCGTGGTCCCCTACACGGGCGAGACGCCGAACGAGGTCATGAAGAAGCATGTCGACAAGAATTGCCTGCTCACCCCGCCCGACCACGTCAACACCAAGCTTTCCAGCGGCCTCGGCGAAGTTGTCGAGACCATGATGGCCAAGAATCGGGAGAATCGCTACCGAAACCCCGACGACATGATCCTCGACCTCAAATGCCTGCTAGCGGGCGAACGGCCGATGATCGCCGACCAGAAGGCCGACGCCCTCGACAATCTGGCCGAAGGTGACGTCGACGACGAGGTCGCTTATTCAGGCGGCGGGGGTGCCGCAACCGAGGCCGAGAAGATGGAGATGGCGGCGGTGGTGAATGCACGGTCGACGATTATTGCGGCGCTGGCGGTGCTGCTGGGCGTTTCGGTTGTGACGAACGTGTTGTTCTTGTTGGTGAAATAATGACTGGTCGGAGCCGGTCATGCTGCAACCGAGATACATAATCTTCGCGACTTTGGTCGGGGGTCTCGCGAGCGCCTTTTTCTTTTGCGTGATCACGCAAAGCTCGAACTGCGGCGGCAATTCGGCGGCGCTCTCCAACGTGCGGCAATACGTGCTATTCGTTCAGAATGCCGCGATCGAAAGCCCGGAGCATCGCTTCTGTGTCGCCTCGGCCACGCCCGAGCAGCGTGAGCAACTCGCCGACCTCGCGAGCAATCTCTGGGTGGGCAACGCACACTACCTTGTCTCTACCTCTCCTTATAAGGGCCCATCGGCGGGCCCTAGGAGGGTGCTGATGGTCTGCGATACGCCGTTCAGAAACGTCCCACGAAGCTACTGGATGCCTCCACCCCCGACCCATGCCGCCTCGTTCTCGGACGGCACCACTGGCCTGATCAGCGTAGCCGAGTTCCAGTCGCTCGACCGCTCGACGTTCAAGCCATTGGACGAATTGATCAACCTCCCGAAGCCCTGAACGCCAGGGAAGACGGAGGGGTCATCCTAACTGTTGCAGTCTTGTAGGGCCGGTTATCACCGGGCACCGTTCACGCCGAGGGCCAGTAATTACCGGCCCCCCAAAATCATCTCGCTTGAAACAGCTCTAGCGAGCGTAGCCACGCCCGGCCAAATCTTCGCGAATCCACTCGCGAAGCTGCCGGGTCCATGCCTTCAGATGGAGCGTCTTCGCCAGTCCGATCCAATGTTGTGCTTCGGCGGTGCTGACCGGGAGGAATCGGCTCCGGTCGGACGGATGATAAATGCCGTCGGCCCCAAGCTGCTCGATTCGCAGGACTTTGCCGTCGTATCGCCAGATCTCGGGCACGCCCATCGCCGCGTAGATGGCCAGCTTGGCGATCAAAGGTGACGTAAACTCGACCTCGACGACCAGATCGGGCATGGGGCCGTCCTCAACCTCATCCGGATGTGTCCCCTCGAAAAGTGCCATCTTGGCCGGGTCGAAGAAGAAGCACCCGTCGGCCTCCAGTCCGCGTTCCTCGCTTTCGCATCTCCAGGTCGTCGAACCGTAAGACGCGATAGCGTCGACCTGATCCAGGCCGACGGCAACTTCCTCGATGAATCGGCTCGGTGAAGTCGCCGCCGCTCTCATGCTTGGCCGAAGGGCTCATGATCTCCAGGGCCCCCCGGTCATAGGTCATCCTGGCCGACCAGTTTCTTTCGTTGTCCCGCAATGTTTGGTACAGGCCCCACGAAATATCGCGGAGGAGGACGCGTTGTTCGCCCTGGATTTCGACCCGCGTCGCACGTTCCGGCTCTGCCACGGTGGCCATGAGCATCCCTCTCCTGCTCAATTCTGGCTGAAATTGAGCAATTTATGCACGTCGCGGTTCAGGGGGTCCTTGATAAACCGGCAGTGGCAGTCGGGACAGAGGTCGAAGCGGAACCCTTTGAAGGTGGGCGCGTCGAGGTCGGTGGGACGGTCCGCCTCTTCTCGGAGGAGGTCCGCGATCGCTTCCATGTGATCATCTTCCAGGTCCTCGTCGCGGATCTGGTTGGGGTCGAAACCCGCATATGCGGCGATCTTGACGACGTAGCGAGGATCTCCGCAGGAGGTCAGATCCTTGCCACAAAGATCACACGTGAAGTGGACCATCAGCGTCGCGTCCTTCAGTGGAGAGGAGGGCCGGTTCGCAGAGATCGAGAAGCTTGCGGCTTTTCGATTCTAACCGGGCGCCTCCAGGGCGTCCAAGACACTAAGGCTTTATTTCGCGGGCGATCCTTGAAGCAAAGGAGAACGCCAATCGCCAACGACGAAATAAGCGAGATGAACAGGCCGATTCGCACGTCCGCGGGCCTGTAGCGGAAGACCAATTGCCTGGCCCCGGGCGGTGCGACCACGCCCAGGAAGGCTCCCAGGTGCGGCCTGATTGCGACCGGAGAACCATCGATCTCCGCCTGCCAGCCGGGGTCGAACGTCTCGGCCACCCATCTAACTTGGCGGTTATCGCCGCGGAGGTCAACCCGGATCTCGCCCGGTCCGTATTTCGCGATTGCCGGCGCCAGCGAGGACCACCGTCCCACCCAGACCCGCCCCACCCGGTCCAAGCGATCGAACACGCCAGCCGGCGGCTTCGAAGCCCCGACGACCGCGACCACCCCGGCGAGCCGCAACCGCTCCTCGGCCCGGATCACGCCTTCCCAGCGCACCTCGCGACGGCTCGTGTGCAGGGGGCGGGCGCGATCTGGCTCGTACATTGGCTCGAACCAATCGAGATTCCGCGTCAGCTCGATCGAATCGTAGTTGCGGGCGTCCGCCAGCCCGTACCTCATGAGCAAATTCGGAGGAAGCTCGGCGCCGACGGACACGATCCTCAGCGGGGGTGGAACTTCGCGACGCAAATAGGCAACCACGTCCGAAACCGGCCGGTCATCGGCGGGCGTGATCGCCGGATTCACGCCGAATCCGAAGCAGAACAGATCGATCACGGTGAGCCCGAGCAGGGCGGCGCGTGCCCGTGCGATCGCAATCCATCTTCGCCGCACGGCTTCGGCGAGGATCGCCAGGAGCGAGAGATGTCCGGCCGCGAGCAGGTAGTATCGCGGCAGGAATGTCACGGCCAGGCGGGCTTGCCGCTCGGCCCTTTGGCGATAGATGTCGAGATCCGCCCCCGGCTCGTTCGCGGCGGCCTTGGCGTAGTGGGCGATGGACTTCTCGCGTAATCGAGGACCGAGCACGACGACGGAAACGGCGATGAAAACAGCTATCAACGCGAGCGCTAACCAAGAACGCGTCCACCATTTCCACCTGCCGGTAATCACGAACGAATCGAGCGAATCCAGCCCGATCCCTCCCAGGAGGACCAGGCCGAACGCGACCCAGAGTAGCAGCCTGCGATTGTCGGCCACATCCATCACAGGCAACAAGCGAAGCAGCGTGGCGACGGGCGGAAAGCCGAACGCGCCCAGTCCTCCTGCCGCAGTCATGCCGGTCAAGAAGCGGACGCGAGGCGTTCGCCCGCGCGACGAGAAGGCGAGGGGCGCCAGCCAGATCAAGGTTGCCAGGCCCGCAAATCCGCCGGCCGCCTCATTCAGGTTACTCATGCCGAGCGCCCGAGCCAGGTTCGGCTGGCCGTGCCTCTGGCTGCCAAAAGCGTAGGGCAATCCCAGGCAGAGTGAATCGAGCCATCGCGGCGGCGGAAGTCTTCCCGACGCGACAAGTTCAGCCTTGCGATCGGCCCAGACCGGGCTCCGCGAGAGATAACTTGCCAGGGGAACGACCTCGGCCGCGGCCAGCGAGACGCCAACGAGAATCCCCAGCGACCAGGCCAACGGCGGCAGGAGTTTCGATGTCGTCAAGAAGTCTCGCCGCGGCCAGCACTTCCAGACCGTATACAGTCCCGAATAAAGCAAGACGTGGGCGCTGGTTTGAATATGCCCACCCAGGAGCACGAAGCCGACCACGACCGCGAGGCCCGCCACGCTCCTCGGGCCTGGCCGGTTGAGGACAGTGTCCGTGGCCAGCAATAACCACGGCATCCAGATAGCCACGCTCGTTACCGGATACAGGAGCCACAGGACCAGGAACCCGCAAAACGGATAGGCCAGGCCCGACGACCATCGCCCCCAACGCCGCAGGCCCCATGACCTTGCCAGCAGGAACATCCCCAGGCCCGCCGTCCAAAGCCGTGCGGCGGCCATCCAGGCATGGGCTTTCGGGAGCGTGCCGAGGTAGGCGATGAGGTGAAACGGGTCGAAGACCGCGCTTTGGCCATTGGCCAGATGGGGTGCGCCGCAACCCGCCCACGGGTTCCAGAGCGGAAGCTCGCCACGGCGAATCCTGGATCGATTGAACTCGATCCAGGGGGCGAACTGGATCACCGGATCCATCAACAGCCGATTGGCGGGCTCGTAGGAGCCGTCGCCGAAGCTCGCGGAGGCGTAAACCACGTCGCCGGATGAAAGGACTTTCCCGCCGAAGAGGCTTTCTCCGAGGAATGCGGCGATCAACGCGGCCAGGACCACGGCGAACACCATCGGTTCGCGGGTGCGTGACATGCGGGCGGCTCCGTCCGTGGAGTGGAATCAAGGTGGCGTCGGCGAGGGACGCTAAGCCATTTAGGCGAGCCTGTCAATGCGGAGACGCGACCCGCGCCCCACGCATCGTCCCGGGACCAGGATTTGAGGAAGTGATTTCCTCCGAAGGAGGGCCGTCGATCAGTCGTCAACCTCGACCTTGGCCCGGTAGCCCGAGAGCGCCGGCAAGGTCTCGATCGTCCTTCGCACGCTTCGGCGGTTCCAGAAGTGATCGACCTTGGCCTTCACCACCACGTTGCGATCGACCACGCGAACTTCCACGTTCTTCGCCTTGTCGCCCACGGCCGCGATCACCTTCGCTTCCAGCTTCCGCTTCAGGGCGGCGTCGGCCGCCGGGTCGTTGCGCGGCTCCACGCGGATCGATTCGTCCTGAATGGGCACTGATCGGGTTCGAGCCGGGTTGAGCTGCGGGAAAAGTCCGAATCGCCGCGGCTTCTTCTGGGATGGCAATTCCGGGCGAATCGGCTCCAGATTCCCCTTCGATTTCAGGCCGTCCGATCCGCCATTCCCCTCCGTCGCCGGCTCCAGCACGAGCGAGGGCGACCCGTCGGTGTGAGGACTGGAAACGATCGCTCGCGAGCCGGCCTGCGGCGTTCGCTCCGTCATCCGCATCTCGGACGGGGCGTCCAGGGGGGGCGGAAGCTCGTCGGGGTTTGATGGCGCTTCAAATCGACGGATTGAGGGCCGAATCTCGGCCGGCGGAACGGGCCGAGGGCGGAACAAGTTGGGGGCGGTCCGTGGAGGTGGGGCTGCGGGAGTGCTCGTGACTACCGGCGGGTTGAGGATCGGGGCCGCCTCGCCAGGCGCCGTCAAGGGCGGAGGTGCTGCCTCCTGCGCCCCGACACCCGCCGTCGCCAGGAAGAGAGACAGGGCTAACGAACCGGCCGGCAAACTTGGTCGCATCGACCCGACCCCCCATCAACGCCTTCGTCGCGAGGAAGCTCAACCACGGGAGCATCGTCCGGCGAGCGGCGGGGACTGAATGGGATTGCTGCTCGCGATCAATTGATCCTGCTGGCTGGTTGGCCCACGACGATTTGCTTGATTTCGCCGACAAAACCGGATGGGACGCCGACGAAGGTTGCGCGGGCCGTCTTACCCAGCTTCCCGCTATTGGTCGAGTCGTAATATTGCTTTGGGCGGGCGAAGAGCGGATGCCGATCGGCCCAGGTGACAGAAGTCGCCGGAGGCGCCTCCACGATCGTGGCCGGCGCCCCGCCGTCGAGCAACGGAGGCTCGGGCTTCGCCGCAACCCGTCGCGAGCTTGTGCCCGAGCAGCCCGCGAATGCGACCAGGGCCAGCACGCCCGCCAGGAGGTATCGCCCAGAGATTCGAGACCGCATGGACATGATCCTTTCCGGCAGTCGCCGCGAGACGACAATCCCTCGCCGCTCGCGCAAAAGCAGCCGTCAGGACAAATCATAAACCACAATCGCCCCCAGCGACGGCGTTCCGCGACTTGCGAAGGGTATGGCCGTAGCGAGGGGGACGGTTGCAAAAGCTTTGCCGAGTCTCGGAAGCCGTTCCTGATCAATCTTTCGGCTCGAGGGGTTGGACGCGCTTCCTGGATCCCATCTCCGAAAGGATTCGATCCAGCTTCTTCTCCAGCGATTCGGAACTCCGCCGATCGGGGATAAATTTATTGGAATCGTCCACGTAAACATGATCCGAATCGGCCGGCTCGACTTTCTTGGTCGTCTTTCCCTCGTCGTCCACGTCTTTCAGCCCCAGACTCTCATCCGAGAGGAATTTCCTCAGATACTCCACGACCTTGATCTTGCATTCCCTGCGAGTCAATCCGGCGACTTCGAGGTCTCCGTAGAATCCGAGGCTGATGGTCCCGTCGGGGCGAACGACGCGCTCTCCCGTGATCGGCCGGCCCGGCAGGGCTTCCAGGACTTCGACGACGAGGATATCACCGGGCTGGATGGTGTCCGGCTTGCCGGATCGGGCTTTCGTCTCGGGACCGGCGGCGGAAATTGCGGCGATCTCGCCTTCCATCTGCTCGATCTTACGCTTCTGGGTCGCATTCTTCTGCCTCTTGACTATCCATTGATCTCGCAACTCGCCCAGCCGCTTCTTCGCCGTGGCCAGGTTTTCCTCCTGCTCCTTCGGATCGGTCCCCGACAGCGTGGCGCCCTTCGCCGGCATCTTCGAGAGCGCCGTGATCTCGGTATTGGAGATCATTTGCGAGAGGTTGTGGATGTGCCGGTTCAGCTCGTCCAGGTCCATCTGGGCCAGTTCCTGATCGATCTTTGCCAGCTCCAACGAGGCCGCGAGGCTCTCCTTCTTCTCACCCGCCTTTTCGGCCGACGAGCGTTCCCTCTCGGCCGGCGCGTTGGCCTGGACCTGCTCGCCCGCATCCCCGCCTTTCGGCTTGATATGCGCTGCAGGCCTCATCTCCTCGTCGCCAGCGACCCGGCGGAAGATCAACAAGCTGCGACCGTCTCCCGGGCGGGTTACCAGCTCGCCCGGGGCTTCCTGGTGATTCCCCCTGCCCTTCGGATTCTGGCAGATCACGAGCCGGTCGCCATCGAGGAGCTTGTAATTCCACCGCACGGTCTCTAACTCGGTTGCGCTGCGAGCGCGGGCTGGTCTTCATCATCTCGCTGCGCTCCATCACGAACGGCAATTGCGAGACGTCCAGCCGGATTCGCCAGGGGCCGCTACCCGGGCCATTGCGACGCCAGATCGAGAGGGTGTTTCGCTGGAAAACCCAGCCCGTTTCGGGATCGAATCCCGATTGCTGCGGCGAGGTCACGATTTCGCCGCCGGCTTCCATGCTATCCAGCCGCCAGGTCCCCTGGATCTTGCGGAATTCCGCCTGCTCACCGGCCGAGGGCTCCAGCGGCCTGGATACGCGGCGATAGATATGGCTCTCGGCCGTCTCGGGCGCATTGACCATGTCGGCCGGGGCGATCTTCGGGTTGACAACGTCGTAGCAGAGGATCAGCGTCGAGTCATCCACCTTGTAGATCCCCCGCGTGCTTTCCAGTTCGTTCGCGGAGCTCTGGCGAGTCCATTCGAACCACTTCGGCGAGGCGGAGGGATTGAGGTGGAGCACGCGAGGCGTGCCGACCACCTCGTCGTCGCGGGTCAACAGCAGGTTGTCGCCGCGGATGATGATGTGATTCAAGGGATCGCCCGCACTCACACCGAACTTGGTCCCGCCGACTTCCCGCCCCACACATTCCCACCGGCCTTGCATCTTCTCCAGGTCGGTCTTGGTGCTGGCTGCCGGCTCGGGCGGAATATCGCGACGGTAGACGAAAAGGACCCGGGAATCGGTCGAACCGAAGTCGGCCGGCGGGACCGCGGGATCCACGAGGTTGCCGCAGATCGTCAGTTGGTCCCCTTCGAGCTTGTACAACATCGTCAGGAACTTGCCCTTGTCTGGCCCTATCGTCTGAGTAGAACGGATCTGGCTGGGGGACTTTTCCGGCGGGATTTCCAGCTTCTGCGGGCCGATCTGGCGGAGCGACGGATCGCCGCTGTAGAGCAAATCGCCCCGGATGGTCAGGCGCTCCTGGATATGCTTCTGGACCTCCTTGCCGTCGGTGGTCACCGAGACCCGCACCCAATCTCCCTGGAGTTTCTCCAGTTCTGTCTTCGGCGGGACCGCCTTCGACGTCTCCGCCGCGGCCTCTTTGGTGCCCTGCTGACGGGCCATCACGCCCGCGCCCCCGGCCAGCATGCCGATCGCCAGCATGCTCGCGGCGAGGATCTTGATTTTGTTCCAGAACATCGCGCGCACCGCCTCTTCGACCAGGGCGGTTGCCGACGCCGGGACCAACCCGGCCGCGACCACCCTTCCCGCCGCGATTGCCGTCGCGGCTTCGATCGTCGTCTGGATGAGAGCGGGTGGGATCGACGCGATTGCGTCTTGCGACATCGCGACCGCGATGGTTGCCGAGGTCGCCGTCAGCCCATGACGGGCCAAACGCGTCCGCAGCAAATCGCGGGCTCGCGAGAGTCGCCCCTTGACCGAGCCGATCGGCCAGCGGAGGCTCCTGGCGGCCTCGTCGTGGGTCCATCCCTGGAGGTCGCAGAGGACCACCGGCGCCCGATATTTCTCGGGCAGGGCGTCCAGCAGCTCGTGGATCGTCATGCGAAGGTCCGGCTCGGGCTTCTTGGCCGAGACGGCCCGATCCACGGCGTCGGTCGAAGGGCATTCCTTCAACTTCCTCCGCGAATCCGCCCGGCTCGCCCTTACGGCCACCCGATACGCCACGCGATGCAGCCACGGCCCGAGAGCGTCCTTGCCCCGGATCGAGTGCGCCCGGCGTACTAGCAACAAGAATGTGGCCTGGAACGCATCCTCGGCCGCATGCTCGTCGCGCAAGACCCGCCGGCAAACCGCCAGGACCATCGGCCCGTGCCGTTCCACCAGCGCCGCGAACGCCCCCTCGTCGCGACGGAGCAAAAAGCGGTCGAGAAGCTGAGCTTCCGAGAGCCCCGTCACCGTGCCGTCGAGGAACAATCGCTGAAGCGAGCCGGCAACCGGCCCGAACGTCCCGCTGGCCATGACGATGCCACCCTCCGCGTAAGACGCGATCCCGTTCGATCTCATCCGCCCAGAAAGAGGCACGGCAGTCGCGCGGCGGTTACAAAATTCTAAAGGATTTTGCCGGTCGGTGGGGAGGGTCGTTGAAAACCCCGGCCGTCGTTGTCGCGCGAGGCAGGACATGGTCGCGTTTCGCATAAAATTTTACATGGGCGAAACGAATCCGAGGGCATCCAGGCGGGATTTCCTCCCCGATCGGGGGCGAACGGAAAGGTCGCAACGGCCGATTCGGATCTTGGGGGGTCGCGCCACCCCGCGGGCGTCTCACCCAACCTACCGGATGCGCAAACGATCGCCGATGAGGATCGCGAGCATGGATTTTGCGTCGTCAATCCGGCCGTCGGCAACCATCTTGAGGGCTTCGGCCCAGGGCACGACGATCGGCTTTAGTTGCTCGTCGGCCTGGTGCTCGGTGGGGCCGGGCGTCAGGTCTTCGCAGAGATAGAGATGCATCCGCTCGTTCATCACGCCGGGCGAGACCCACCATTCGCCAATCTTGGCAATCTTACCGGCGACGTATCCGGTCTCCTCCCGAAGCTCGCGCGGGGCCGTCTCGTCGGGCGACTCGCCGGGGTCGAGCGTGCCGGCGGGGACTTCGAGCAACGTCCTACCGACCGCGTATCGGCCGTTCTCGACGAGGCAAACATGGTCGCGATCGACCATGGGCAGCAGGGCCACGGCGCCAGGATGCACGACCACCTCTCGCTGGCCGATCGACCCGTCGGCGAGCGTGACCGATTGCAAGGCGAGGTCGATCTTACGGCCTCGATAGATGGTGCGGCGTTCGAGACTCATCGCGAGCGAAACTCCTTCCAGCCCGCGGCGAAGCGGTCGAGGGCCTGACGGAGGATCGGCTCCTCGACGGCGAAGCAGAGCCGGATGTGGCCCTCGCCGCCTTCTCCGAACGCGCCTCCGGGGGCCACCCCTACGCCGTGCGTCTTGACGAGGAATTCGCAGAAATCGGAGGAATGGGTCAGGCCTTCCAGGCGAGGGAACACATAAAATGCTCCCGCCGGACGCGGCACGACCACCCCTTCCAGCCCCGCCAGATGATCCATCGCAATCTGCATGTGCCGGGCATAACGCCGCTGGGCTTCGGCGATCATCGGTTCGCCGCCTTCAATCGCCGCGCGGGCCGCTTCCTGCATGATCCCAGGGGCGTTGCTGACGACGTATTCCTGCAAATTCGCCATCGTGCGGCCCAGTTCGGGAGGGGCCACGGCGTAGCCGATCCGCCAGCCGGTCATGCGATAGGCTTTCGAGAAGGTTTGCACGACGATCAACCGCGGATGGATCTTGGGGATAGCGAACGGGCTGGGCGCGACGCGACCTTCGAGCACGATCCGCTCATACGCGGCGTCGGCGAGGAGCCATAAATCGTGCCGCTCGCAGAATTCAGCCAACCTTTGCCAGTCCTGTGCGGAGGCCATCCACCCGGTGGGATTTCCGGGGCTGGCCACCGCTAATAGGCGAGTATCGGGGCGGACGGCGGCTTCCAGCTTGTCGAAATCCAGGTGATAGCCGTCGGGCGAGAATTCCAGGGGGACTTCGATCGCCTCGGCCCCGGCCACGCGGATGCCCGCCGAGATGTTGGGCCAGATGGGCGAAATGATCAGCGCCGACGTGCCGGGACCAAGCGTGGCCTGATACGCCAGCACGATCGCATTCATCCCGCCGGCCGTGACGATGATCTGTTGGGCCGGGTTGACGGCCACGCCGTGGAGGTCGAGCAAGTGATCGGCAATCGCTTGCCGGACCTCCATATAGCCGGCATTGGGCGTATAAAACGTCTTGTTCGCCAGGATGGCCTGATTGGCGGCATCCTTGATAAAGTCGGGGGTCGGAAGGGTATCCTCGCCCACGAAAAGCCGGAGCGTGCCGGGATTCTGATCGGCCAATGCGGCGATGGCGCGGATGCGGGAGGGTGCCACGCTGCCGGTTGAGGATGGTTGCAAGGTGGATTTCCGGCGGTAAAGGCCGTCTTGTCGGGCGGTTCGCGCGTCAGCGAGGCTAGCCTTTCCCGCGCGACCCGGGGGATGGTCGGCCTCGCTGGCGCTCGACCTACCCTACGCCTCGTGAACGGGATCACGCAAGCGAGGGTCCCGATTCTTGTCGGCTTTGTAGCCAGGACGTCACGCCTCCACACATTGTGGCAAGCAGCAGCGTGAAAATGCAGAAGCCGATGGTCATGAACGAGGGGGATCGCGCGGGCACCATCGGGACGATTCCGCGATCGATCTCGAACCAGAATTCGTTGGACGTGGAGACGGCCGGCGGAGGCATGTAGAGGACTCCGGGGCCTGAAACCGTGATCGTCCCGGTGATCGAGCCGGTAATTGGCGGGGGTGGAACGGGAGGGGGCAAAGACGCACCGCCCGACGGCGGGACGGGTGGCGCGGGCGGAGCACCTTTGGGCATCACGAAAGGCACTGGCATTGGTTGATACGAATCTTTGATGATCCGAGGGAACAACAGATCCAGCAGCATCGTGCTGGGCAACATCGGCGGGTCGGTTTCCACATTGAAGGTGTTGGGCGAACTGATCGAAAAAAAGCTGCAAAAATGGACGGCGAAGAAGAGCCAACCGCCGATCGCGAACCCCTCGGCAAATCCCCGAAACCGCTTGCGATCGACGACCAACGCGAGCGTGGTCAAAGTCAAAAGGAGGAACGTGCCGGCGAAAGTCAGCGAAGCGGTAAGCCTAGATGGGCGTAGCATCGCAACGCTTGCTATGGCGATGAAAACGATAACGATCATCAACCGGCCGATCGAAACGCGGAGCAGGTTCATCGCCAGGGCCTTTTCTTGAGAATCGATCAGGACTCCCCGCGAACCATCGCGTGGAACTTTCGGTGCAGATCCTTCGTGATCGGCCCAACTTGCCCCGCACCGATCGGCCGGGCGTCGCATTCGACCACGGGGATGACCTCGGCGGCGGTGCCGGTCAGGAAGCATTCGTCGGCCGTGTAGACGTCGTGGCGGTCCATGGCCCTTTCGACCACCTTGATCCCGCTTTTCGTCGCGAGTTCCATCACGGCCTCGCGGGTGATCCCTTCCAGTATGCCGGCGTCGATCGAGGGCGTGTGCAGCTCTCCCTTGCGGACGAGGAAGATATTATCGCCCGTGCATTCGGCGATCTCGCCCTTGTGGTTGAGCATGAGGGCTTCGAGGCATCCGGCGTTCGTGCCTTCGATCTTGGCGAGGATGCTGTTGAAGTAGTTCAGCGACTTGATGCGAGGATTGAGCGCCGCCGGGTGGTTCCGCATGGTGCCGGCGGTGACGATCTTCAGGCCGTGCTCGTACAGTTCGGGCGGGTAGAGGCTGATGGAATCGGTGATGATGATGATTTGCGGGTCGGTGGTTTTTCGAGGGTCGAGCCCCAGGCTGCCGGCGCCTCGGGTCACGATCAGGCGGATGTAGGCGTCGGTCAGGCTGTTGGCCTTCAAGGTGTCGACGACGGCCTGGCACATGTCGGCCTGCGACATGGGGATTTGGAGGTGGATGGCCTTGGCCGAGTCGTAGAGTCGCTCGACGTGCTTTTCGAGGCGGAATACGCGGTTATTGTACGAGCGGATGCCCTCGAACACGCCGTCGCCGTAGAGGAGGCCGTGGTCGAACACGCTGATCCTGGCGTCGGCCTTCTCGTATAGCTTGCCGCCGATGTAGACCTTGGGGGGCATCTCGTGTTGGCTCCGCGAATTCGGGGAGGAAGATTTCACCGCCGAGAACCCGGAGATCGAGGAGGGGAAGAGCGGAAGAGAGTTCAAGGAAATTTTCTCCCTCCCTCTCTCTTTTCTTCTCCGCGATCTCCGCGTTCTCGGCGGTGAAATCTTTCCGATTCAAGTCAAGGCCGGCGACCAATCCTCGATCCGACCTTCCACGAGTCGGACGGTGCAATCGGCCTGCGCGGCGATCTGGGCGTCGTGGGTGACCATCATCATAGTGAGCCCTCGCTCGCGGTTCAAGTCGCGCAGGAGCTCCAGGACCGACTGCCCCGTGGTCGAATCCAGGTTGCCCGTGGGCTCGTCGGCGAGCAGGACCTCGGGGCCGGCCGCGAGGGCTCGGGCGATGGCGGCGCGTTGCATCTCTCCGCCCGATAGCTCGGAAGGCCGGTGCGTGAGGCGATGCCCCAGTCCGACCCGCTCCAGGATTGCCGTGGCTTCCGAACGGATCCGCTTCCGCTTCGAGAGGTACGAGATCACGCCGTGACGGATCATCAGCGGCATCATCACGTTTTCCAGCGCCGAGAGTTCGGGCAGGAGGTGATAGAACTGGAAGATGAAGCCGAACGTGCGGTTGCGGAGGGCGTCTCGACGGCGATCGGGCAGGTTGTCGATGCGTTCGCCGTTGAGCGTGACGGTGCCGGCGTCGGGGGCGTCGAGCAGGCCCAGAACGTGCAGGAACGTGCTCTTGCCCGATCCGCTGGCGCCGACGATCGCCACGAATTCGCCGTGCTCAACCTCCAGGTCCACCCCTCGGAGCACCGGCACCTGGAGCTTGCCCTTGCGATAGCTCTTTTGTAGACCGACCGCCGAGAGGTGGATCGACATTTCGAGGGCTCCATGCCTTGTAGGGCCGGTTATTACCGGACGTGTTCGTTCGAATCAAGACGGCCGGTTATTACCGGCCCTGCCGGTATCACTCGAACCGAAGCGCCCGCACCGGATGGAGCTTCGAAGCCCTTTGAGCCGGCCAGATGCTGGCGGTCACCGCGATCAGCAAGGCTCCGCCGACGATCCAGGCGACCGTGAACGGCTCGACCTTGGTGGGGATCTTGTCGAAGTAATAGATCGCGTCGTCGAACACCTTGCGGCCGGTCATGCTCGCTCAGCCACTTCTCGATGTCGTTGATCTTGGCGACGAACAGGAGGCCGCCGAGCATCCCGACCCCGCTGCCCACCAGCCCGAGCGAAAGCCCGTAGCCGAGGAAGATGCCACGCACGCCCGAGGTCGACGCCCCGAGCGCCTTCATGACCCCGATATCGCGGGTCTTCTCCACGACGATCATCGAGAAAATCGCCAGGATTCCGAAGCCCGCGACCGCGATGATGAAGAACAGCAGGATGTTCAGGATCGACTGCTCGACGGCCACCGCCGCCAGCAACGGGCCCTGCTTCTGCTCCCAGGTCTGCGACGCGGAATCGCAGCGGCCACTTGTGCGAGAGGACGTTGTTGATCGCGATCGCGACCTTGTCGAGATCCTCGCCGTTCTTCACCTTCACCTGGATCTGGTTGACGGCCCCCTGCCCTTCGCCGTCCCCCATGCCTCTCAGGAACTGGAGCCGCTTGAGCGGCACGTAGACGTGAGTCGAATCGTATTCGCTCATGTCGGTCTTGGAGAATGCGACGACCGTGAATGCGTCCATCTCGGGCTTGGGCTGGTCGCCCGAGCTGAGGAACGAGAGGATCACTCGCGAGCCGATGGGGGCGATGAAGAAGTCTTCCTTCAGCTCGGGTCGATGCACCGAGCCGAGCGACCAGCCGATGATCGTGCCCTGATCGGGGACCTGGAGCGCCGCCTCCTTGTCGAGCATGTCCTTGAACACGTCGTCGTCGTCGGCCTCCTTCATCCGCTTGGCGGGCGCCCGGTTCTTCAGCGCCTGGCTCACCTCGAAGGAGGGCGTGATTTTCTTCTTCTTTTCGTCGACGATGTAATCCGCGAATCCGCCGGTCCTGGCCCGCTCCTCGGGCTCGATCCCCATGATTTGCACCTGGCGGGTGAAGGTCTGGCCGCCGTAGGTGATGTTCATCACGCCGATGGTCTCGATGGTCGCGGCCATGGCCGCAATCCTGTCGCCGGCGCCTCGCGGAGGACCTGCATCACCTCCTCGGGGTGGCGAAATCCGGCCATCGAGTTCGACTCGACGCTCACGTCGGCGAGCACGCCGTGCAGGCGGTCGCGCATCTTCTCGGAGAATCCGGCCATGACCGAGTTGACCACGATCATCGTGGCCACGCCCAGCATCACGCTGATCACGCTGGCGAGCGCGATGTACCGCGTCCGCAGATACCGCCAGCAAAGCAGATATTTGTACATGATGCGGGCCGCTCCCATCCGTGGAAGGTTTGAGCCTTCATCCTGGAAAAGGACACCGGGCGTTACGCGGTTCCCTCCGGGCCGCAACAGCGGGAACAGGATCACGTCGCGAATGCTCGCCTTGTTCAGCAGGAGCATGCACAGCCGGTCGATCCCCACGCCCAGCCCGCCGGCCGGCGGCATGGCGTGCTTGAGGGCGCGGACGAAATCTTCGTCCATCGTCGCCATCGAGTCCTCGGCCTTTTGACCCGCAAGCTGGCTGCGGAACAGGGTTTCCTGCAACGTCGGGTCGTTCAATTCGGTGTACGCGTTGGCCAGCTCCATCCCATGCACGAACAGCTCAAAACGCTCGGCAACCGCCGGATTTTCGGCCTTTCGCTTCGTCAACGGGCAGATCGCCGCCGGGTAATCGATCACGAAAATCGGCCCGGTGAGGCGATCTTCGACCAGCTCCTCGAATAGCTCGCTGACGACCACGTCGCGATCTTTCCCGGTCGGGTCCAGGTTCAAGGTCAGCGCTTTTTCTCTGACAGCAGGATCATCGCTGGGGTCGACGCCGACGAACTCATGAAATAGATCGACGTAGGTTCGGCGAGGCCAGGGAGGCGTGAAATCGACCGTCGCCTCGCCCCAGGGTCGCTGGTATTCGCCTCCCAAGGCGTCGATGGCACCGCAGATCAAAGCCTCGGTCAGATCCATCATCGAGTGATAATCGCCGTAGGCCTGATACGCCTCCATCATGGTGAATTCGGGGTTGTGCTTGCGGCTGATCCCCTCGTTGCGGAACACGCGGCCGATCTCGAAGACCCGCTCCATCCCGCCCACGAGCAGCCGCTTCAGGTGCAATTCGAGGGCAATTCGCAGGTAAAGGTCGATATCGAGGGCGTTGTGATGCGTGACGAACGGACGGGCGGCGGCGCCTCCGGCGATGGCCTGCATGGTCGGGCCTTCGACCTCGACGAACCCGCGATCGCCCAGGACCTTGCGGAACGCCGCAAGGATCTTCGTGCGGCCGAGGAAGGTCCGCATCGATTCCGGATTGCTGAACAGATCGACATAGCGCTGACGGCTGCGGGTCTCGACGTCGGTCAAGCCGTGCCACTTCTCGGGAGGCGGCAAGAGGCTCTTGCCGAGGAAGGTCAAAGCATCGGCGAAGACGGTCAATTCGCCCGTCTTGGTGTGGCCGAGCGTGCCGTCCACGCCGATCAGGTCGCCAAGATCGAGCAGTTGCGCGAGCTCCCAGGCCGATTCGCCGATCTGATTTTTTCCGAAAAAGATCTGGATCTGATCGGTCCAGTCGCGAAGCTGGAGGAAGTGGACCTTGCCCTGACCGCGTCGCAGGACGATGCGACCGGCCACTCGCACGCGAGGCCCCGGCGTGTCGCTGCCCGATTCGGCCGCGGTCAGCGTGCGGACGCCCGCGATGGCCATATGATCATCGAATCGGCGGCCCCAGGGGTCGATCCCCAGAGCGGCGATCTTCTCCAGCTTGTCCTGGCGGACCGATTCCAGGTCCTCGCGGGGCTTTTCTTCGGACATTCCAGGGCCTTACCGGCGTTCGTGGTACGAACTTGACCCAAATTCTATGGAATTCCGGACAAGGGTCAACGCCAACACGTTCGGTCGCATGCGGCCGGCGTTCTTGGATTGTGCTCTGTGAGCACCGTTTCCATTCGACGGAATTCCATTCAAAATGGGCTCATGGAGCAGCATAGGGGAGGATTCGCGCTGGAACTTTTCCTGGTGGAGATCCGCGTAAACGACTGGACGTTCGCCGTCGGATGGTATCGGGACGTGCTTGGCCTGAAGGTGGCTCTGATCGATGAAGAAAATCAATATGCTTTGCTGGATGCCGGTTCGGGACGGATTGCGCTGAAGGCGGGACGGGCTGATGGTCGATCGGCGATTCGTTTGACCTTTCGCGTCGAAGACGTGGAACGCGAGCGGTTGCGGTTGATTGGGATGGGCGTGGAAGTTGGTTCGCCGATCGTAAATCAAGCCGAGGGATTTTGCGAGGTGCGGTTCTTGATCCCGATGGCACGCCGATCACGATTTTCGCGTGGTCGGGCAACTCGTAGGGCCGGTTGTTACCGGCCTCTTCTTGGTCGGAAGAGGCCGGTAACAACCGGCCCTACGAAGAGTGATCATTGTTTTCGCCGCGAGCGTCCGTTTCGAGATCTGAACGCTCTCGCGAGCCCAACGACCGTGATGCCGGCCGCCGTTCCACATCCTAACCCGGACCGCAAAATCGAGTCGGCTTTATCGTAAGATCCTCCTTCCCGAATGATTCTCCTCGGGACGTGATGATGCTCGGGCGGCATCAATAGACCAATAAAGTATGCCATGATGCAAATCTGTAGGATGTCCAGCGCCCATGAATACCGGCGAGGTCCGACCGCGACTTTTGACGGAAGGCGATCAAACTCCGGATCGCGCATGGGAGAAACCCCGGACTTCGTCACCCCGCCACCAGCGGCAACACATAAGGTCCCTTCGGGATCACCGCGATGCGGGCGTCGGGACCGTATTCGACGAGCGAATCGGCAACCGCTTGCTCCACGCGTCGGCACGGGTTCCACGAACAGCCCCGACAGCACCTCCGCCGATAATCCGTCGCTCACGAGCTTCACCTTCACCTTGCGGCGGACCTTCGCCAGCTCCTCAAGCTGCCATTGATCCATCACGAAGTAATCCTTGCCCAGGATTCGTTCCATGAAGATTTCGAGCGTCGCGTTTTCGCTTGAAAAGCGACTGGAACTCGGGCGATGCCGATCCCTTCGGAGAGGCTGGCCGCGATGATGATCGTGCCGCCTTGCTTGACGATCGGCAGGCAGCCGGTCATCCCCTTCACGACCTGGTAAAACGTGGTGTCGAGCGGGTAGCCGGCCGAGCTGGTCACGACCACGTCCACCCTTCCGCACCGGGGCGCTTCACCACGTTCTCGACGAACCGGACGCCTTCGAGGAACGCGGCTTCCATGTCCCCCGCGACCACCGACGTGATTCGCCGCTTGCTGTCGAGCGTCACGTTCACGATGAAGTCGCAACCGGCCATCTTGGCGATCCGCGTGTTCTCCTCGTGGACCGGATTTCCTTCGAGGAACCCGCAATCGGCCTTGGGGTGTTCGAGGAATTTCGGGCCGTGCCAGAGCTTCACGGTCTCCAGCGCCGCGATGCCGGGGCAGATCAGCTTGCGGCCGCCCGAATAGCCCGCCATCAGGTGCGGCTCGATCAGGCCGGTGGTGATCTTGAGGTCGGCCTGCGACGTATCGGGTGTCGATCCACGCGGGCACGCCGTTCTCGGTGGTGCCGAGATAGGTGTGCTCTTCCAGGACCGTGCCGTGATGGTCCTCGACCCGGTAGGTCGCGGCGATCTCGGCCGAGAGCATCTCGACCCGCTCGGCCTCGGTGCTGGGCCGGTGCAGGCCGGTGGCGACGAGGATCAGGATGTCCTCGCGGGCGATCCCGGCTTCGTGGAGGATTCGAAGCATCGGGCGGAGGATGGTCGCGTTCGGGCACCGGCCGGGTGATGTCGCACACGACGATGCAGGCGTTCTTTCGTCCCCTGGCCAGCTCGGCCAGGGAGCGGCGTCGCGATCGGGTGCTTCAAGTGCGGCTTCGACGGCCGCTTCGGGATCGTCCAGCGGCGGGACCGGACGGATTTCCAGGGGGCCGACGACACGATCGGCGGGGAGTTGGACCGGGAGGCCGGTCCGGCCGTAATCGAGGGTTACGTTGATTGTGTTCATGATCGAGGGGACCGATTACTGGGGAGATTCGCCACCGAGGATGCGGAAGACGGAAAGAGACGGAGAGGACTTTCCCTTTCCCTCTCCGCGATCTCCGCGTCCTCGGCGGTGAATCTTGTGGTTTACTTCTCTTGAGTCTACTCAGGATACCCCGAACCGCGTTCATGCCGCCAGCGCGGGCGACAGATCGGGCTTCTCGGCGGTCTTTGGCTTGGCGAGGTCGTGGATGCGTCGCGGGCCTCGGTCAGGCAGAACACCACGCCCGACGCTCCCGGCCGTGGTGAGGCGATCGGCGGTCTTGTCGGTGTCGCCGCCGTCGGCCCAGCGACCGACGATGATGGGGCGGTTGGCGTCGCGGGCGTGGAGGCGCTGGACGAGGTATCGGGCCGCGACCAGCCCCGACGGCGGCAGGTGCGACACGAGGACGGCTTGCGGATTCTCCTGGTCGAGCTGCTCGGACATTGCGAGTGGAGTCTTGCCCTCGGTGTGGATGGTGAAGTGGCATCGCTTGGGGTCGACAGCAGGCCGACCATGCGCAAGACGAGCAATCCGAGCATGGTCGTCCGCCGGTACGCCCGCCGACTTCGATGGGCGATTCGGGCAGTGAGCGGCGTTCTGCACCGGAGGCGGCCTCCGACGGCCGTGCTGAGGGCAATCTCGGGCGTCCCTTCCAGCTTGTCGAGGATCTCGCCGATCATCCGCCAGATGAAGGCCTGCTCGCGGTCCTCGATCTCGCCGCGGGCGTAATCCCTCTCGCAATGGCCGAGCGTGGGCATGAGGATGTGCTCGAAGACCTCGGCCCGCGGCTTGGTCTTCAAGGCTTCCTCGACCAGAGCGTTCGCGCCGTCCTCGTCGAGAGCGAGCAGTCGCTGATAGAGCCGCGAATATCCTGCGGCAACTCCGCGTCCTCGCCCATGAGCGTCGAGAAGAATCGCAGAGCGGGAACGTACTTGCCCAGGACGGCGAGCGAGACGGTGATCGGCGTGGAGAGGATCAATCCGAGGAGCCCCCACAGCCACGTCCAGAACAGAGCGGCGATTAGCAGCCCGAGCGCCGTCACTCCGGTCGTCCTGCCGTACAGGATCGGTTCCAGGAAGCTATTGAGGATGGTCTCAAGCACCCCGAAGAGGGCGATCACGCCCAGGACGTGATACCAGTCGCCGAATGCCGCGAAGGCATACAGGCTGGGCAGCGAGAACGCCGAGCATGGGACCGGCGTACGGGATGAATCGCGTGATCCCGGCGAGGAACCCCCAGAGCACGGCGTATTGGATCCCCATCAGGTGCAGGCCGGTGCCGATGATGATTCCGTAGCACGTGTTCACGAGCGAGAAGACCGTGAGGTAGCGCGTGATCCGCTGCGAGACCTCGTCGATGGTCTTGGTGGTGAGGCTGATCTGGCGGCGACCGAAGAGCTGGATCACGCGATCGCCCAGGTTCTCGCGAGTCATCATCATGAACAGGACGAGGATCAGGACGAAGCTGCCCGTCCCCAGGAATTCGAGGAACGGTCCCATCTCGGCGCCGATGCCTTCGGCGATCCCGCTGCCGCCCACCACCCTCACCTTCTGCACGCCCTCCTCGTTCTGGGGCGGACTTGATTTCCTTCAGGGTGTTGTTGATCGTGTTGCTGGCTTCTTCGAGATTCTTGCTCCCCTTGTTGCCGAAATTCTGGATCTTCTCGAGGATGTTCTGCTCGATATTTCGGGAGCTCGCCGGCCAGCGAGTCGAGCTGCTTGGCCACGATCACGCCCACGCCAGCCAATAAACCGAGGGCGACGACCACCGTGAGGATGACGGCGGCGGCGCGGGCAGGCGGCGACGCTCCAGCCAGGCAGCGGCCGGGGTGAGCGCGAACGCCAGCAGGACCGACAACGCCAGGGGCTTCAACACCCCGCGCGGCGAAATACATCGAGCCGACCACGGCGATGATCACGAACAGGAGCACGATCGGGTGGTCGGGGGTGATCGTCTTGGATCGGGCGGACACGGCGGAGTCCTTGCGTTCAAGGGAGAGACGACCGGCAGGTTTCGCCTGAAGGAGCGAATGCCATGCCCTTCGGGTCGCGACCTGGAAACAGCGCAAAGCGAAGGCCGCGACGAAGAGCTTTGGCTCGTTCGCGCGGCCTTTTCCGGTCAGATCAAGGCGTTGATGGCGACCTCAGGCGGTGCGGGCGCCTTCGTCGACGAGGATCTGGCGGGCGCGGGCGACCTGCGGGTCGCTCGCCTGCACGGACACGAGGATGTGGCCGCGTTCCAGCCGGCTGGAATACTCGCCGGCTTCGTCCTCGGGGATGCCGGCGCCGACCAGGCCGCCGACCAATCCGCCCGAGGCCGCGCCAACCGCGGCGCCCGTCAGGCCGGCGGCGAGCGGGCCGCCGATCAAGACCGTGCCGATGCCCGGCAGGAGCACCGTGCTTCCCACCAGCGCCAGGCCGACCAGCGCCCCCACGCCGGCGCCGGACAATCCGCCCGCCGTGGCCCCTTCGGCCGCGAGGTCACCCGTACCGGTGTCGGAGGCGAGGTCCTTGGATTCGCGCGTGTCTCGCATGGCCACGCCGATGGAGTCGCGGCTGAAGCCGGCGGCCTGGAGCCTCTGGATCGCGTCCTCGGCCTCGCTCCGGGTCTCGAACATGCCTACAACGGTCTTCATGATGCGTCTCCATGGACGAGGGATCGCGAATCACCGCCCAGGAGGCGGGTCGCTTAATGACTTCAAGCCGCGTCACCTTGGCGGCTTCCGTAAAGATGTTTTCCGGCAAACCATGTGCCGGACTCACGGCTACTTGGGCCCATCAACAAGATTCGGGCGTCCAACCACGATCGCCGGAATCCGGAGGTGGGAAGCTAGAGCGCATTGCTCGCCCGCCACCACCGCACGCGGAACGCGACATAGGTGATCCCGTAAAGGACCAGGCACAGCGGCAGGCTCATCGCCAGGAACGCCACCCAGACGGGCTGCTTCAGGCCGGGGAGCAGGATCTCCGTCGACGCGGGCTCGCTCTGGTTGTCGCCGTTCCAACTGGATTGCGCGGGGGTCTCGACGCTGAAGGCGGCCGAGAACGGGCTTACGATCGTGATGAGCGAGAGCTGCCGCTCGGAGATATTCGGGAAGAAGTTCTGGAAGAATTTGAACGACCCCACCGGCCCGGCGAACAGGACGAGCAGGGACATGTACGTGAGGACCATGGCCACGGAGGTCTTGCGCGAGAGCGCCGAGCACAGCAGGCCGATCGTCGAGGTGATCATGCAGGTGACCAGGATGATCGTCAGGAAGACGAACAGGGTCCACCATTTGGAGCGAAGCTCGGGGATGAGCGCATAGGCCAGGAGAAGCTGTTCGGTGAGCAGGAACGTGAGAACGGTGGAGACGCGGAGCGATGCCATGAGCTTGGCGAAGATGATCTGCCCCGGCCGCAAAAGCGTCGTGAGCAGGAGGCCGAGCGTCTGCCGTTCGCGTTCCTGGGTGATGCTCCCCGACGAGAAGACGGGGCCGACCAGCATGTTGAATGTGATCACGTAGGCGACGTAATACCCCGAAAGCTGCGGCTTGAAGAACAGGAGGTACGCCATGAGGGGGATCGAGAGCAGCATGCTGACCTGGATGACCAGGCGGAGCATCAGGGTCCCCTGGGCGAAGATTTCGCTGCGCAGTTCCTTGTCCAGCACGGGATTGGTGCCGTCGGGCATGAGGTCCGTGCCGCTTGGCGGGCGCGAACAGCTTGTCGGGGAACAGGTCGCGGTCGATCACCACGCCGATCGCGTACTTCATCTCCTGCTCCTCGTCGACCACGTCCTTGCCCTCGCTGCCAACGTCGGGCGGACGCAGGAGGCGGCGATTGACGAGGATGGCCACGACGGTCCAGATGGTGAGGCACCACGGCGGCAATACGGCGATGGAGACGAAGTCGCGAAGCATGGTGTTGTCGGTGCGGGTCATGACCACGCACAGGACGGACATCGGCAAGATCACCAGATAGCTGACGACCAGCGCCGAGCTGGTGCGATTGAAGTAGCTGGAGCAGGCCACGCTGATCAGGCCGAAGGTGCCGGCGGCGAGGATCAGGATCAAATAGGCGCGGGCGATTTCGGAAAGCAAGATCCCGCCCAGGAGGAAGCAAAGGATCATCAGCGGCAGGCTGGAGAGGATGAGGAGGACGAGATAAGTCAACGAGCTGAGCAACTTGCCGACGAGGATGGTCATCGGCTCCAAAGGGCTGGCCAGGAGCATCTCATAAGTCTTGCGTTCCTTCTCGCCGGTGATCGTGCCTGAGGCAAACGTGGGGGCGACGAGTGCCACGAGGAAGAACTGGCCGAGGAAGAAGAGGTCAAACAAGCTTTGCGCGGCGCCCGAACTGACCTGCGTGATGCCACCTTCGCCTGAAGGCCACGCGAGGTAGACGACGAGGCCGAGGAATGACACGTAGGCCAGTTGGAGGAAGAACGCCCGCGAGGAGCGTAGGTTGACCAGCAATTCTCGGGAGAGGACTGGGTTGTCTTTTAGGATCATGGGGAAGACTCACCGCGGAGAACGCGGAGATCGCAGGGAAGAGGGAGAGCAATGGAGTAAATAAGACAAAATCAATATTTGTTTACAATTCTCCTGAGGCCGTCGACGAGCAGTTTGACGTTGAAATTCAAGAGCAAGCCGACGTTGAGCCCGTAAAGCTTGAGGTAAGACAATAGCTGTGCGTCGTGACTTGGGATTAGCTTTTCGACCGATTTCAGCTCGACAACCACGACTTTTTCCACGAGCAAGTCGATGCGGTAGCCGCAATCTACCACGACTCCGCGGTAATGAACGGGTAGATCCTTCTGCCTTTCGACAAAAACACCACGCTCGGTCAGCTCGTACGCCAGGCATGTTTCATAGGTCGATTCCAGGAGACCCGGACCCAGGTGCCGATGGACGTCGATGGCGGAACTGATAACCTCCTCCGTAATCCTCTCGTGATTTCTCGTACCAAACGAAGGTCCAAGTCTGCCAGACCCATCGTTCACCTCCCTCTCCATTTCCCTCTCCGCGATCTCCGCGTGCTCCGCGGTGAATATCCCCCGCCTTCAATTCACGATTCCCTTGGTAATCATCATGAAGACCTCCTCCAAACTAAGCTCCTCCTCGGCGAAGGAGTGCACGCCCACGCCCGATCCGATCAGTTGATTCAGGAGCCTCGACAGGTCGTCTTCCTCGCCCTCGTACTCGCAGGTTAGCGTGTGGTCGAACGACTCGATCGACCGGCATCGCGGCTCATTGCGGAGGATCGAGGCGGCCTTCTCCGTCGTGGGGTCGGTCACGCGGACCTTCAACACGCGGTGTTGCCGCAATTGTCGCGTGATCTCCGCGATGCTGCCGGCCGCGAGCAATTTCCCTCGCTCGATGATCCCGATCATCGTGCAGAAGTCGGCAAGCTCGGACAGGATGTGGCTGGAGACGAGGATCGTCTTGCCCATCCCTTTCAACTCGTTCAACAATGCCTTCATTTCGAGGCGGGCTCGCGGGTCCAGCCCCGAAGCCGGCTCGTCGAGGATCAAGACCGGCGGGTCGTGGACGAGCGTTTTCGCGAGGCAGAGCCTTTGCTTCATCCCCTTCGACAACCCGTTCACGTAATCATCGCGCTTGTGGGTCAAATCCAGCAATTCCAGCACCTGCCCGATGATCTGCTTGCGGTGCGACCTCGGAATTTGATAGGCGACGGCGAAGAAGTCGAGGAACTCCCAGACCTTCATGCCGTCGTACACTCCGAAGTCGTCGGGCATGAAGCCGATCACGCGGCGGACGGCCATCGGGTCGTCGACCACCGAATGCCCCGCGATGAACCCCTGGCCCGTCGTGGGCCGGAGGAGCGTGGCGAGGAACCGGATCGTGGTGCTCTTACCCGCGCCGTTCGGGCCGATGAATCCGAAGATCTCCCCCTTGCCGATGGAGAAGCTCAGGTCGTCCACGGCCACGAACTCGCCGTAGCGTTTGGTGAAATTCCTCACCTCAATCATGGCCGAGCAATCTCCGGGCAAGGAAGGTTCAGCGGATGGGCGCTGCGGGATTCCGGGATCGGATGCGTGCCTATTTGGCGACGTCGGAACGGACGTAGTAGTTCGGGCCGGCGGGGTCGGGGGGCGGGCCGTATCGCAGGTGGGCGATCACGAGGCGGAACCCGCGGCGACGGTCCACCTTGGGCGTGATCACCTGGCCGGGGTGCGGGTCGGCGACCCAACCAACCAATCGGACCTCGCCGGCGTCCTCGGGGCGTTCGAACGAATACTCGGTCAGGATGTCCAGATAGGGTTTCACGGTCGTCCACGAGACCTCCGCAGCCTTGCCGGGGGCCGGCGGCTGGTCCAGCTTCACGATCATGTTGGGGGCGATCGTGCCCAGGGGCTTGCTCGTCTTCGTGGCCGGGTCGACGAGCACGGCGTCGTGGATCTCCATGTTGGTGCCGTTCTCGATCTTCCCCGTCTCCATGTCTCCGGTGAAGATCAGGCCGCCGGGCAGGTTGACCATGGCCTCGGCGCGGAACATGGCTAGGCTCCTCGGCTGGACCTGGAAGTTGGTCAGGGCCGGGTCGGGCGTCGACTGGAACACGGACGTGGACGTCTCCTGGCCCCTCATGTAGCGTTCGATGCCCTGGGAGAGGGGAGTGCCAGCGCCGAGGCGTCATTCGGGTAGGAGATCGTGTAATTGTCCCGGCCCGTCGAATAAAGCGCCGCGAACCGGCTTACATGCGCCCGGGAGTAGTCGCCCTGGAGTTCGAGGACGTCGATCTCGGAGCAATCGGAGTCGAATCCCATGTCGAACGCCGCCGCCCTCTCCACGGCGACGGCGAACCCGAGGGCCAGGAACGGGACGAGCGCCCAGGCCCACTCGCGGCGGCGGAACACGTAGCGGCAGACCAGCCAGTTCAGCGGGACGAGCGTGATCAGGTAGGCCAGGATGACCTTGAGCACGAATTTCGAGCCGGGGATCGTGATCCCTGAGGCCAGCTCCAGGCTCTGCCGGGCCATCTTGGGGAATCCCGAGCGGCTGTCCAGCCAGGCGCCAACCGGCTCGTGACGCAGCGGGGAATTCGGCTCGGTCTCGTCCTCGGGGGGCGGGACGAGCGTGGCTCCGTAGTCCCTGGTCATGTACCGGACCCAGGTCAGATCCGGCCCGGACAGGAAGCGATAGATGCGATGATCGTTCCCGCCGTCGGTCTTCTCCTCCTCGACTCGCCGCAGGATGACCCGTCGCACCAGGGTGGGCATGCCCTTCCACTTGGCGAATGCGGGGTCGTTCGGATTGACGGCGAGCATGAGGACGCGACCTCGCCCCACCCGCCATTCAACCCCCAGGAGGCGCCCCTTGGGATCCCCGAGCGGGATGGATGTGGCCCCCGGCTTTGGCTGGAGCCCCGCCAGGTACACGGGCCGCTCGTCCTGGGGTTTGAGCGCGTCCGGCGGGCCGTAGCGCGGCGGGATCGTCCGGCCGGTCTGGCGGATCCCCGATAACTCGATCGTGGGGTCTTCCTCGGACGGGAAGATCGGCGGCCGGTACTGTTCCGACATGACTTCCAGATCGAGTTCGGTCAGCGACACGTTCTGGCCCGAGGAGGTCGCCGGCAGGTACGGAGAGAGGAAGCTGTCCTGGACCATGCCCAGCGACGGGCCCGCCGCGATCACCACGACCTGGCCGCCCCAGTAGAGCCAATCGATCATCGCCGTGCGCTGCTCGGTGTTCAGCATCAACGGGTCGAGCCCGTCCCAGACGACGTGGCTGGTGGTCGTCCAGGTGAGCGGGTTGCTGGAGAGCGAGGGCTTCTCCATCTGCGGGAGGACGAGGCGGTAATAGCGCTGCTTCTCCAGCTCCTGCCGATTCCCGTCGATCCGGTCGCACGACGTGGGGATCGTCGCCTGCATGGTGTTCCAGTTGGCGTAGGGATCGGGCAGCGGCGAGAGGATCGGGATGAGCATCTGGTGGGTTTCGAGCCTCTGCACGCTCGGGGTGAACCCGAAATCGGCGCGGATCGAATCGGGCCGGGTCAGCTCGACCAGCAATTCCTTCTTGCGAAGCTCGGGCAGGAACAGGTGCATGCCGAACTTGACCCGCTGCTCCTTGAGCATCCTCGCCTCGCGCCGGAAGATCATCGCGTGCGGCATGTCCAGGAGCTTGATTTGCGAGCGGCCGTTCACCTCGGCCGAGGTCTGAAGCACGCCCTCGTAGTCGTACAGGTTCGCCTGCATGTCCACTAGCAACGTCGACCAGTGGTTGGTCTTGACGTAAGGGAGGAGGTCGAAGGGGGCGATCTGCGACTTGTAGAACTCGAAGGGCGCCTTCTGCTTCTCCTTCTCCTTCAACTTGCCGTCCAGCGCATCGGGATCGCTCATGGCCTTGAGCTTCTCCGCGACCGTGGACTGGCCGAGGGTCGGCCGGTCCGCGACCAGGGAGAGGGCGATTGCCGCAATCAGGGCGCAGGAAAGCCGCATGACGTGACCTCAAATGCCCCGGGGCGGACCAAAGACTCAGTCTAACGGCTGGCACCGCCGACCGAAAGGGGGACGGGTGGGCAAATCCGAAAGAATTGGGAATCAGATCCACTTGCCGGGATTGAGCGGTCACCGCTATGGTCGATCGTATGAAACGGCCCGATTCGTTGATCCTGGCCAGCGCCTCGCCCCGTCGTCGACAACTCCTTGCCGACGCCGGCTACCGATTTACCGTCGAGCCGTCGGAAATCGACGAGCCCGAGCCGAGCACGCCCATCGACGTGCGGCTTTACGTCGCCGAGCTTGCCTGGAGGAAGGCGTTTGCGGTCGCGAACCGGTGCAAATCGGGACTGATCCTGGCGGCCGACACCTCTTGCGCGGTCGCCGGCCAGATCCTGAACAAACCAATCGATCGCGACGACGCCGAGCGGATGATCCGACTTCAAGAAGGGCGAGATACCGAGGTGGTCACGGGCTTGGTGCTCTACCGGGTCGAGCGTCACGAGTGGGTCGGCGCCCTGGAAACCAGCGTGGTCCGCTTCCGCCCGCTTTCGGACGCCGAGCGCCAAGACCATCTCGATTCCCGTCGCTGGGAAGGCAAGGCGGGGGCGTACGGCGTGCAGGACAACGACCCTTACATCGAGGTGGTGGCCGGGAGCTGGTCCAACGTCGTGGGACTACCGATGGAACGGCTGTCGACGTTGCTCGACGAGAATCCCCGACTCTTTGCCTGAGCGGGACCGCCGGCTCGCTGGGCAAATCTCCGGTCTTGTGATAATTTACGACCAACGGACCCGGCAAACGATCGCCACCGCCCCGAGGCTTCCTGATGATGACGTCGGAAATGGCGGAAACCGCGCATGCCCGCCCTTCGCTGCCGAGGCGAATCCTGAAAAACTGGGGACTGCCGCTGGTCCTCGGGACGATCATCGGAGGCGGCTGGATCGCCTACAACCACCTGTTTGGACCCATGAGCCAAGCCGTCGCCATCAAGCCCACGCCCATCGACGGCGAGCGGGCCTACGGGTATCTCAAGAAAATCTGCGACATCGGGCCGCGAATCGCCGGCTCGGAAGCGAACACCAAGCAGCGCCTGATGGTGGCCGAGCATTTCAAGGCCAAGGGAGGCAGCCTGCACGAGCAAACCTTTTCGACCAGGCACCCGCTCACGGGCAAGCGAGTCGAGATGGTCAACCTGATCGGCTCCTGGTTCCCCGAGCGGGTCGAACGAGTCCTGATCGCGGCCCACTACGACACCCGGCCCTTCCCCGACATGGAAACCGACCCAGCCCGCAAGAAGCTGCCTTTCATCGGCGCCAACGATTGCGCCTCGGGCGTGGCGCTCCTGATGGAGATCGCTAATCACCTGAAAACCCTGGAAACGCCCTGGGGCGTGGACCTCGTCCTGCTCGACGGCGAAGAATTGATCTACGAATCGCCCGATGGCGAGCACGCCGGGACGTTCTTCCTCGGATCGAAGGAATTCGGTCGAGTGTACAAAGCCGAGCGTCGCACGGCGAAATCCAAATACGTGGCGGGCATAGTCCTGGACATGGTCGGCGGCAAGGACATGGTCCTGCCCAAGGACCCGATGAGCCTGAAGCTGGCGTATGAGCTGGTCCGCGAGGTCTGGACCCTGGCCCCGAAGGTGGACGCCCCCGCGTTTGTGAACAACGTGGGCCGAGAAGTCCAGGACGACCACCTGCCCCTGAACACGGCGGGCATCCCCACGATCGACATCATCGACTTCGAATATCCCTTCTGGCACAAGGCCGACGACATCCCCGAAAACTGCTCGGGGGATAGCCTGGGCAGGTCGGCGCGCGGTCACCGGATGGCTTTCTTTGCCGAAGCGTCAGCCACAGGCGAAGAAGCGTTAATTGCGACGCTCGTCATCCAGCTTGCGTACGAAGGTCATCACGCTCCCTGCGAGTGACCTCCAGGTCGAACTGGGTCATCGTCAGGTCGAGGCGTAGCCGCTCCAGCGCGTCGCGGGCCACGCCCAGGATTCGGCTGCGGAATTTGCTTTGCTCGATGGCTTCGTTCACCGCCGGCATCAACTCTTCGCGGATCTCGGGCGGCAAGGCACGCACGCGATCCATCAATTCGGTCAATTCCTGGGGGACGACTTCGCCCGGCGGACATCCCGCCTGACTTGTTGCGTGACGCATGGTGTAGATCTCCGGCAAGTCCTGCAAATTTATCATGCAAATTGGGGAAAGGTTGCCGGACTGGGGAATTTTCCTGTTTGGGTAAAGATGAAGGGCGTCTTGCATCCATTGAGAAGCAAAAATCGCTCCGCTACGGATTGAGCTTCACGGATCCGGCCGAGGGGGATAAGGTACGCCCCTTCGCGGAGGCTTCCGCGCGCCTTGATCGATCACGCATCGGCCCGACGACACGGAGGTCTCGCGCCATGAACCATGTGCCCAGCCGCATGATCCTGCTGGTTGCCCTTGCCATCCCGGCCGCCTGCCCGGCTCGGGCCGATGACGCTGACGCGAAGGCGAGGAATTTCTATCGCGAGGGATTTGAAGGCGAAAAGGCCTCCTGGAAGAAGGAGGAGACCGACGCCACGGTGGAAATCCAGACGCATGAGCGATCGGTGCGGGCGTCTCGCGAGGGGCAGTTTTCCGAGCGATTCGCCTTCATGGCGGGCGCGGGCAGCGTGCTTTATTACAGCCATGACCTGCCGAAAATCCCGGTGAACGAGGACGTTCGCGCCTCGATCCAGGTCCGGTCCAACCACCCGGGCGTCCAGCTCTTGCTTCGCGTGATCTTGCCCAACGACGTGGACCCCGACACGAATCAGCCGTCCTTCTTGCTCCTTGCCGGTCCGCTTTCCACGACTGCCGACCGCTGGGAAAAGCTGGAGATGAGCGGGATTGCCACCGCCCTGGAGCGCCAGGCCAGGGTCTTGCGGGTCGGGACTTCGCGGAAGGTGAGCCTGGAGGGGGCCTACCTGGATCGCGCCGTCGTGAACCTGTACGGCGGCCCCGGCGAGAGCGAGGTCTTCGTGGATGACCTACTCGTCGGGCCGATCGCGGCGATGGAGCCGGAAAAGGTTGCAAGGGCCCCGAAGCCCGGTCGCCCCGGCGACTTCCCCGAATTGCCCGAGAATAATCCGGCCAATGCCCGCAAGGAGAAGGCCGCGAGCACGGGCCGGATCACGATGGTGGATAATAATTTGCTGAAGGATGGGTTCGACTGGGTGCCGACGATCATCGACGCCCCCGGGGCCGACCCGCTCATCCTTCGCCAGCATGGATTCGACGTTTTCGTCGTCGATCGCGAGACGAACCCGGACGTCGTCCAGACGGCCATCCGCGCCGGCCTTTTGCTGATGGTCCGGCTTCGCACCGGGCCGAGCGTGGAGCCCGAGGCCACCGTGGGCGCGGCGGCGTCTTATCCGTTCCGCGAGCATGTGGCGTTCTGGGACCTGGGCGAGCAGTTGGGCGCATCGAACAGCATCGGGGCGCGGAAAGAAGAACTGGAGCGAATCCGCTCGATCGTGGCGGGGATTCACGACCTGCCCGCGAACGTGTCGAGGCTCACATTCGGCACGCTCCGGGGCATGGAGAAGCAATATTCGTTGTCGGGTAGGAACCTGGACGTCCTGGGATTCGAGCCCGGCGACTGGGGCACGATCCGCGACCCGAATGATACGATCGAGTTCCTGCTCCAGCGCAAGCGACTGGTGGCGCCGAAGAACCCCAGGGTGCCCATCCTGGGCTGGATCGACGCCAGCGCCCGGCCCGACGTCGCGCGGAACGTGTGGGGCACCGACGCGCCGCCGCCGTGGGGCGAGCCGCAGGTCCAGCCCGACCAGATCCGCATGTACGCTTATGCGTCGATCTCTGCGGGTTGCCGCGCCCTCGCCTTTCGCGGAGACGCCGAGCTGACGACCGAGCGCGGCAAGGCCCGTCTCATGGAATTGGCACTCATCAACGCCGAGATCGACCTGGTCGAATCGGTCATCGCGCGGGGGCCCGATACCATCAAGTTCTGGCCTTGCTTCGACCCCGACCCGGAAGTCCCCCTTGTGTATAGCGCCAACGGGGTGAACGGGCAGACCATGGCCAACGCCGCACGGCTTCGAAGAAGCAGATGCAGGAGGTGCCCGAGAACGCATGGATCAAGGCCGCGAGCATCCCGACCGGCGACGGCATGTCTCGCCTGTTGCTCGTCGTCGCACACGATGACGAGCGCGCAGTACCAGACTCCGCAGATGGCCGTCAACAGCCTTCGCTGCCGCCTCCCCGCCATCGAAAGCTCGCAGGCGTTCGAGATCACCCCGGCGGGCGTCGAGGTCCTGAAGCGGGAGCGGCGGACCGGGGGCGTCGACTTCATCCTGCCCGTGTTCAGCGGGACGGCCCTCGTCCTGGTGACGACCGACCTTTCCATGAAGCAGCGGCTGGAGGCGGAGGTGGCGAGGATCGCGCCGACCTCGGTGGAATTCGCCATCCGCCTGGCCGAGGCCGACCTGGCCGAGGTCGACGGAGATCAATTCCATCCTCGCCCGCGACGGCCACATCGCCCGCGACGCCGACGACCTGATCAAGATGGCCAACGAACTGGTCAAGTCCGCCAACGACGCCCGAGAACGGATGGATTACGTCCTGGCGTGGTCCGAAGCCAAGCGGGCCAGCCGGGCGCTACGCCACTTGAAGCGCAAGCACTTCGACCTTGCCAACGTGGCGATGGTCCAGATGCTTCAGGGTTGGAACAAGAGGCAGTCGCCGCCCCGGCCCACGCCGTTGTCGTATCCGATCTCGCTACCTCCGCTGACGACCTGGCAGACCCTGCCTCAAACTTTCATCTGGCTCGACTGGGTGCGTGAAGGGCCTTTCGGGCGTAACCTGTTGCCCAGCGGCTCTTTCGACCTGAAAAAGGGCCGAAACCTGGCCGATGAGGGGTGGACCGACGTCAGCTACGCGACCGAGGGAATGACGACCCGCGCGGAGATCGTCCCCGGTTATGGATACGGCCCCGAGAATGCCGCCCTGCGCCTCTATGTCGGACCCAAGGACACGTCCAGCCAGAAATCCGTCGATGCCTTGGTGCCGTTCCTCGATCACCCCGCGGTGGCGTTGCGAAGCCCTCCCATCCCGATGAAAAAAGGCAACATTTTCCGCATCCGCGCCCTGATCCAGAATCACCGCAAGTACATCGGAGGCACCGGCGGGATCATCATCAGCGACTCGATCGGCGGGCCGTCGGAAGAGTTTCGCGTCGTCTTCGGCACCGACTGGCGAGAAGTCTTCCTGTATCGCCGAGCCCCCAACGACGGCCAGTTCACGGTCACGCTCGGGCTCGCCGCGTTTGGCGACGTCTTCTTCGACGACATCCGCGTCGAATCGATCGTGGCGGAAGGCTCGGGAGGTGAGCCGCCCGTCGAAGATCAGGGCGAGATCGCACGTCGCCCCCCGCCGCCCGCTCGCGACCCGCAACTGCCAAGGAGATAAGGGAATCGGACGGTTTCGCCCAATCCCCATCGGGTCGGGTCAAGTCCGATTGTCAACGAGCGGGTCGCTCACGATCGACAGTATCGTGGTGGGTGCTCCTGGATGTCCCATCATCAGCCGGTGACTGCCAGATCCGGGTCGGATCGGTTCGTGGCAGGCACCTGGAAGCCAGTTTGACATCCCGATTTAACGATCCGGTTGCTTCCGGTCGGGCGAACTCATCCCGCGAAGGAAACGTATGTTAAGTTTGGGCGGTTCCTCCGCGCGTAGCGGGGATCGTTCGTCCCTTCGTCGAGTTTGCCCGGTCGTCTCCCTTGCGAATCAGCGGAACTCTTCGCGGATGAGGGAACTTTCTCCCGGGTGAGAGCGTCGAAGGTAGGAACGATCCGGTGCGTCGCGTCCGGAGGGCCGTTCGGTCGGCCGCTTTCTCGTGGCTGGCTTGACGTTACGTTGACTCGGCACAATCCGCTCTGCTATCGTCGTGCGGCCCACATTTCCCCCTGGGCCGCTTGATCGCCTGCGCCGCCCCGGCCTGGGGCTTCGCTGCAACTGGACAGGAGTTCCCTCGCATGGCGAAGATTCAGCCCGTCTGGGCAATCGACATCGGTCAGGCGGCGCTCAAGGCCCTGAAGCTCGTCCCGGGCGATGACCCGGAGAAGCTCGTGGCCGAGGCATTCGACTTCGTCGAATATCCCAAGATCTTGAGCCAGCCCGACGCCGACCCCGAGGAATTGATCCGCGAGGCGCTCGCCACGTTCCTCGATCGAAACGAACTGGTCGGCTCGCGGGTGGCCATCGGCGTGTCCGGGCAGGCGGGCCTGGTCAAGTTCATCAAGCTGCCGCCGGTCGAGAAGAAGCGCATCCCCGACATCGTGAAGTTCGAGGCCCGCCAGCAGATCCCCTTCCAGCTTGAGGAGGTGGTCTGGGATTACCAGCAGATTGGCGACGACGACGAGGCGGCGGACGACGACGATGGCGGGTTCACCATGGCCGAGGTCGGACTGTTCGCGATGAAGCGCGACCAGATCAACCGCGCCATCACCCCGCTGAAGAACGCCGGGATCGAGGTCGACATCGTCCAGATGGGGCCGATCGCCCTGTTCAATTACGCCTCGTACGACCGCAAGGCCAAAGATGCCGAGGCTGGCGGGTCGGTGGTCTACCTGGACATCGGCGCCGACAATACGGACCTGATCATCACCGACGGGTCGCGGATCTGGCAGCGGAACGTCCCGATCGGCGGCAACCACTTCACCCGGGCGTTGACCAAGGAACTGAAGCTCACCTTCGCCAAGGCCGAGCACCTGAAGCGGAACGCGACCAAGGCGCCCGACCCTCGCGCGGTCTTCACCGCCATGAGGGGGATCTTCAACGACTTCTCCAGCGAGATCAACCGCTCGATCGGCTTCTATTCGAGCGTGAATCGCACCGCGAAGATCGCCAAGGTGGTGGGCCTGGGCAACGGGTTCAAGCTGCCCGGCCTCCAGAAGTTCCTCCAGCAGAACCTCAGCTTCGACGTCGAGAAGCTGGAGACGTTCGAGAAGCTCACGGGCGACGACGTGGTGACGGCCCCGCAGTTCCTGGAGAACCTGCCGTCATTCGCCGTGGCCTACGGGCTTGCCGTCCAGGGGATCGGAAAGGCGCCGTTGCGGACCAACCTGCTCCCGCCCGAGATCGAGCAGGTGCGGATGATCCGCCGCAAGAAGCCTTGGGCCCTGGCGGCCTCGGCGCTGCTCATGCTTGCGTTCGCGGTCCTGTTCTTCAGCGACTGGAGCGCCCTACGCCAAGGTGACCTCGGAAGAGTTCAAGACGGCCGTGGGGGCGGCCAACGCGGCGTCCAGCGAGGCCAAGAACCTCAAGTCGGCCTTCGACAAGTCCAAGGGGGATTACGACACCGTCCTGGGCGTGGGCAACAACCTCGTCTCGCCCGACGCCGGCTCGACCGATTGGCCGCTGCTGATCCAGACGATTACCAAGGCGCTTCCCGACCCGGTGGAGGACGCCTCCAATGCCCTCAAGGTGAAGATCGACCCGAGCGACCCGAAATTCACCGACATCCTGGCCAAGCTCAAGGTCCACATCGACGCCATCGTCCCCCGTTGGCGAGAAGACGTGGCGGCCGGCTGGTTCAACGACGAGGCCAGCGTTGACGCCGACGCCAAGAACACCATGCACGTGTACGACCGCGTGACCCCTCCTACGGGGCCGGGCTGGATCATCCAGGTGGTCGGCCACCATTACAACCCGTACCTGATCGACGTGAGCAACAAGACCAAGCTCACCCCCGAGGAGAAGAAGATCGCCCGCGGGCCGCTCCCGTACATCCAGAGGGTCATCCTTCCGCGATTCTGGGAGCCCGAGCTTCGGGCCATGGGCATCAACCACGCGGCGCTCACCTGGTTCCCCTCGCCCGACAAGGAATGGACGACGATGAAGACCAAGGGGCAAGGGCTGATGGCGCCGTTGCTCCCCTACGACGCCGGGAAGGCGTCCTCGTCGTCCTCCGCCCCCAACCCCGGTGGCGGAGGCGGCGGAAGCTCCGGGTTCGCCAGTTCCAATGGCGGCGGCGGCGGGAGTGCCGGCGGGATGACCGTGGGGGCGCGCGGGGAGGCTTCGGCGGGCCCGGACTGGGCATGGACGGGGCGTTCGGCCTCGGCGGGGGTTCGCCGCGGAAGGATAGCGACCTCAAGACCTTGACGCGGACCGACTTCAAGATCGAATTCATCTGGCAGCCGCCCGATTCCTCGAAGCCGCCCGAAGACGTTGCCGAGATCCGCAAGAAGATGAGGGCCGAGGAGGAGAAGAGCAAGGGAGCGATCACGGTCCTCGACGAGGCCTCGCTCGCCAGCAAGGCGAAGAAGAAGACCGACGACGCGCAAAAGCGGGCCGAAGCCAACGTCAATGGCGGGCCGGCCGTGCCGCCCGCCGCGCCCCCGGCGGCCACGCCCCCGGTCCCGCCCGCGCCTCCCGCGGGCACTCCCAAGTAAATCCGCCCTCGATTTGGGGCCGAGGCGCCCGAGCCGCCCGGCCCCGGTCACCCGACTACCCGGCATACAACCTTCGTCAAGCCCCATACTCCTCTGAGGGGACTCCTCGGCCATGGATCAGTTCAAGGAATACCTGAACCAGGCGATCAAGTATCGCTTCTGGATCGCAATCGGGCTCGCGGGCCTCTTCCCGCTCATCGCCTACTTCGCGGGCACCGGGGACATCTCCGCGAAGGAGAAGGCCGAGACGGCCAAGATCGAAGGCTCCAACAAGGACGTCCAGCCCTTCATCCACGGGCCCATCTACAACGGCACCTGGAAGAAGGTCGTCGACGAGAAGGCCGAGGTCGTCACCAAGGACGTCGATGCGTCCTGGCGCAAGCTTCACAAGAAGCAGGCGCCCCTGCTGACCTGGCCGAAGGAGGTCGAGGACACCATCCCGGTCTGGGGCCCGCTGAAATGGCCGGAGGGCGTGGATACGCAGAAGGTCAGCCTCGTGGTGAACGACTATCTCCAGGTCTACCCGTCGTATGTCGACGAGGTCTACAAGTCGTTCCAGCCCTTCAACACCGAGGACGGCACGGGCATCGTGGCCGCCCCGCCGGCGAAAATCCTGCTGAAGCCGGCCGTCTTCGACGAGACCAACCCGCCGAGCCTCGGCAAGGTCTGGAACGCCCAGAGGAAGCTCTGGGTCGAGCGGACCATGCTCGACATCGTCCGGAGGGTCAACGACAAGTACGAGGCCAAGAATTGGGACCAGGCGCCGATCAAGCAGATCCTGGACCTGGAGGTTGCGAGCCCTCAGGCGCAGGATCAGAAGTCGGCCGCCAAGGGCGAAGCCCTGAAAGAGCCCGACGACATCCTCCCGCCAGGGCAGGTCGCCGCCGCCAAATCCGCCGCCCCGGCCGGCCCCGGGGGGGGTTCCAGCGGGTTCGCCGCCGGGCAATCGGGGATGGGCTCGACTTCGGCCGAGACCAGCTCGTTCCAGTACATCTCCTCGCCCAGCGACAACCAGTTCATCACCGTGCCGGTGGCGATCAAGCTCTACATCGAGCAGGAGCGCATCCCGGCCCTGCTCGTCGAGTTCCAGAACTCGCCGATGGACATCAAGGTCAAGGACTTCGAGCTGAAGCCCCCGACCACCCCCGTCGTGAAGCCCATGAAGGGGGCGGACGATAGCAACTTCTCGATGGGGCTGGGGATCGGCGGGGCGGGTCGACGGGGCGATTCGGGGACCCTGGGTTCCAGCGCCTTCGCGGGCAAGAACATGGGAGGCTCGATCAACAGGCCGGGATATCCCACCGGCGGGGCCAACGGTAGCAGCGCCTTCGTGAGTGGCGGTGGTGGCTACGACCCCACCAAGTCGAGCAACTACAACAACTCCAACTCCGTGAGTAAGGCCGTCGACGTGAAGGCCAAGACGCTCAAAGAACTTCAGGACAGGAGCCGGAAAGCCGGCAAGAAGGGCGAGGATGATTCGGAAAAGGAAAAGGAGGTTGAAAACGTCGTCTCCAACCCGTACTTCAACGTGGTCGAGGTGACGATCAAGGGCCAGGCCCGGTTCTACGTGGCCCCTCCGCCGCGCCTGCGGTGACCTCCTCCTCTCCCGGCGCGGCCCCGGCCGAAGCCCCCAAGGCCACGCCTCCCGCCGAGGCGCCCAAGGCCGAGAACAAGACGGTGGAACCGGCCAAGGATGCGCCGAAAGCTGAAGCCCCCAAGGCCGACCCCGCGAAGGCGGAGCCGGCCAAGGACGCGCCCAAGGCCGAGGCCCCGAAAGAGGCTCCCAAGGCGGAAACGCCCAAGGATGCCCCTCCCGCCAAGGCGGACGAGACCAAGCCGGCCGAGGCCAAGGGCGAGGCACCCGCCCCGGAGCCGGGCAAGGGTGAAGCCCCGAAGGGCGAGCCCGACAAGTCGAAGGACGTGCCCGCCCCGCCCAAGCGTTGATTGATGACTGTCGCCCGGCTTCTCGGTAGAAGCCGGGCCATCTTTTCCCCGAGGATTGCACCCCAAGGTTGCCGAGGAGAGCCCTTTTCATGGCCACCAACCCGACGGTCGAGAAATTGAAGGTCATCGGCCTCCACCATGGCGAGAAGATTGCCATGGGCCTTGTGGCCGCGATCTTCGTCATGTGCGCCTACTTCGCCGCCACCCACCCGACGATCAAGCTGACGCCGGAAGAGGTCGCCAAGGCGGCCAAGGACGCGCAGACCAACATCAAGCGGCCACAATCCGAGGCCGACGTTGTCGTCAAGCTGGAAGGCAGGGCGTGAAGGTCGCCAACTTCGAGAAGATCGTGGACGTCCGCCAGAACACCTCGTTCGACTCCACCAAGTACAACCTCGTCGCCGACCTCGCCTCGCCCGAGCCGGGCGCGGGCCTGATCCGCGACATGCCCGAACTCCTCGCCCCGACCGAGCTGTACGTGTACGCCAACCGCGGGGCCGTCAAGGTCTTCGCGCTGGACGAGGATGGCCTCCCGAAGCTCAAGCCCGAAGAAAAAGGCGGATCGACGGGGAAGAGAAAGTCCTCAAGGCGAGGCGGGATGGGCCTGGCGGGCGGTGGCCGGACCAAGAAGGGCGGTGGCTCCGCCAAGCAGAGAGAGGCGGAGGAGAAGAAGAAAGCAGCCGAGATCGAAAGGCTTAAGGGCGCAGGTGTTGCAGGTGGCGGCGAGGCGAAGGCCGATGAAAACAAGGACGAACCCGAGGAACTCCCGTCCGACAACCCCGACGACTACATCCAGGAAAACACGGGCTTCCGCATGGTGACCATGGTCGGCAAGTTTGACCACAAGCGGCAGCGGGAGCTTTACGCCAAGGCATTGAAAGTGGACCTGGCCTCGGCCAACCCGCATTACTTGCGGCTGGACGTCGAGCGGCAGAAGCTGGAGCGGGACGGCACGTGGTCGAACTGGACCCCGCTCGACCGCAAGCGGATTGAAGACTTCATGAAGTACCGCAAGACGACCCTGGAAGAGGAATGGGTCCCGCAGGACTCGCGCATCGACGCCCTTGTCGATCCCCTGCCGCACTTCGAGGTCGGCTACTGGGTGGGGCGCACCATGGCGACCTCGTCCCGAAGGAGCTGCTGGAACCCAAGGAGTCGGCCGCGGCCAAGGGCAAGGGCAAGAGCGGAGGGGCGGCGGGTGCCGGTCCGATGGGCGGCGGCGGACCCATGGGAGGCGCGATGGGGGGCAGCGGTGCCCCGCTCGGCGGGCTCACCGGCGGCGGTGGCGGCGCGGCGGGCGGCGGGGCCATCAGCGGTGACCGTCCGGGTGGCGGCCGTCCCATGGGCGGCGGGGCCCTGGGCGGCGGCGATCAGGACTTCCAGAAGACGACCGCCGATTACATCATGATTCGCGCCCTGGACATGAACGTGGAGCCGGACGCCAGCTATCGCTATCGCGTGCGGATCTACTTCGCCAATCCCAACTACCACACCGACGACGCCCTGCTCACGCCGGGCACCGACAATCAGGCCAAGGAGAAGTTCGGCCCCTGGAGCAAGACCACGGCGCCCGTGAACGTGCCCGGCGACGTGGCCACCTACGCTCTGAAGAAGGCCCTGCCCGGTCCCACGCCCGAGTCCAAGGATGCCGTCCAGTTCCAGGTGGTGAAGTGGAACCCGGGCGATGGCTACCTGTTCGTGAAGACCTACGACCAGTCCCCCGGCCAGATCATCGGCGACGTGGCGCCCATGAGCGTCCCGAATGAGAAGTCGCCCACGGCCGGGCCCGTGATGAAGAGCGTGGACCTGACCAGCCATCAGGTCCTGGCCGATGCCCTGGGAGGAGACCGGCCGCAGGCGGATCTCCAGGACCTGGGCACCCCGAGATTCGAAGCCCCCGCCGTCGCGGTCGTGATGAGGGCCGACGGCACGCTGGTGCTTCGCGACCAGGCCCGCGACGCGGCCGACGGCGACATGGCCGACCAGAAGGCCATCTACGACCGCTTCAAGGAGGACATGAAGCAGCCGAGCAAGAAGAGCAAGAAGAACAGCAGCCTCGGCATGGGCGGCGGGATGGGCGGTTACCCCGGCGGGGGTGGCGGCAGCAACTATCCCGGCGGGAACGGCGGGCCGATGGGCCCCGGCGGCGGCGGCGGTGGTGGCCGCTTCGGGCGCCCGATAGCCGGCCAGCCGGAGAGGAATTTTAGGATCGTCACGACCCGGCCCGCGACGCACACTCGTCGCGGGCCGGGTCGCGTTTCTTGAGCCTTTTCCGGCCGATTCTCGCCGATTTCGCCCGGAAAAATGGCCCGAGAAATCGCCCATCCGGGAAAGCGCGAAAATTCCTCGAATTGCGCTTGACCGGGTTTTCCGTCCGTTGTAAGACACTCCCTCGTCTTCTCCCCTTTCTCGGTTGCATCCACGCGCCAACATCTCGAACCGTGAAAGCCCAAGGTTAATCGGGCGAAGCAGCCGTTCCCCTCACGGGCGGCCATTCGTGTCGAGCCAAGCAATCACGTCTGCCCTTGCGGGACAAGTTCCAGAAAAACAGACCGTCGCCAGGGAAGTCGGCGGTCGTCTCGCAGGTGGCGAAAGGAGGTCGCGTTGGGAAGGCTCATATCGCTCACGATCCTGTTGACCCTGGGCGCATCGGGGATCGCCACGGAAGGCGCCCCGCCGGACGACTCGGCCAGGCCGGCCGACGCCTCCGGTTCGTCGCCCGCGGCGCGGCCGCAGCCGCCCTGTCATCCCTCGGTCTACCTGAAGACCGCGAAGAAGCTGCTCGAATCGGCCGACCCGCGGGCCACCGATTACCTGAAGGCGGCGAACGACTATCGCGACATGCTCACGCCGCAAGACCAGCAAACCCTCGACGGCCTGATGGCCGGCCCGAAGACGGCCAAGGCCGACCCGGCCGTCACCCGGACCGGGGCGGACGCGTCGGGCGCGTTCGCCGCCCCGTCCGACTCGCCCAAGGTCCGGGCCAAGAACCTGGTCGCCCAGGCGAGGCAGGCCCTGGCCAATGGCCGGGTAGACGAGGCCACGCGTCTCGCCAGGGAGGCCGAGGCGATGAACGTCGCTTTCGGCGTGGGCGAGGACCATCCGGGCAAGGTCCTGGCCGAGATCCAGGATTCGAAGTCCTCGGCGCTCCAGGGCCGCGGCGTCCCGCAGAATGACGCCAAGCAGCAGGCCCGCTGGCTCTTGCAGGCGTCCCGCGACCAACTGGGCCAGGGCCACTTCGACGAGGCCGAGCAGAAGCTCAACCAGGCCCGCGCCATGAACGTCCACTGGACCCTGTTCGAGGACACGCCCGCCCGCGTGGCCGCCGACCTCGAGAAGCTCAAGCCCAAGGCCGCCGCCGCGGGCGCCGGCCAGGGGGATCGCCGCCTGGCGAAGGAAAAGTTGAAGCAGGCCCGCCAGCTTCTGGACAATGGCGACTACGGCGGGGCCGAGTCGATCGCGATGGAGGTCGCCTCGTGGAAGCTGCGCTTCAACATGGTTGAAGACAGCCCGCAGAAGGTCTCCGCCGCCGCCAAGGCGCTCCGCAATCGCGACGTGGCCCGCCGCGCCAGCTCGCGCAACCAGCCCAACGAAGGCGCCTACACGGGCCTGGTCGCCCAGGCGCGACAGCTCCAGATGCAGGGCAGGCTGGATGAGGCGGCCGCCAAGGCCCGTCAGGCCCTGGCTTTGGGCGTCACGCCCGCCCTCACCGCCGATCGCGCCGAGACCGTCCTGCACGACCTGGACATGATGCGGTCCCAGGCCGCGGCAAACCCGGCCGCGACGGCCGGTCGCGCGCCCCGACCGACCCGGCCGTTTCCCCGGTCGCCACGCAAGCCCCGATGGCCGAGCCCGCCAGCCTCGCCGCCGAGCGAGAGGCCAACGCGCTCATGCAGCAGGGTCAGATGCAAGCCGCCAGGGCCAAGCTGGTCGAATCGGCCGCACTTACCGCCAAAGAGCAGGCGATGAACTCGCCCGCGCCCTGGCGGACATGCCGGCCGCCCCCGGCCAGCCCCGGGTTGATCCCCTCGCCATGCCCGCCGCGGCCGACAGGAATGCCCCGCCCGCGCTCACCGACGCCGCCCCCTCGCCCTCCGGCCCGACGAACTCGTCGCTGGAAAAGGCCAAGATGCTGCTCATGAGCGGCAATTTCCCCGCCGCCCGCAAGGCCGCCGAAGAAGCCAAGGCCCAGGGCGCCGGCCTTGAGGCGGACGCCGTGGTCACGCAGGTCGCCCAGACCGAGCAGCAGGCCGCCATGCAGATGTACGAGTCGGTCCTCGCATCGCTCCGCAAGGGGTCCGAGGCCGACATGTCCCACGCCCGCGACATGCTGGGCGAGCTTTCCACGCTCAATCTCGACGAGTCCACCCAGCAGAAGGTCCAGGATCTCCTGGCCCGGCTGCCCCGCGACGGCGCGGGCCAGGCGCAGATCGGATCGGCGCTGGACGACAAGGAAGCCGTCGAGGCCCAGAAGCTGAACGCCGAGGTCGGGCACCAAGGTCGGCGAGGCCCGCCGCCTGATGGAGACCGACCCCGACAAGGCCATCGAGCTGCTCAAGGCGACGATGGACTCAGGTCAAGGCCGCCGGTCTGCAAGGAGACCGTCACCCGGACCATGACCCGCCGCCTCGAGGTCGCCATCGAGCTGGCCAAGAAGGACAAGGTCGCCTTCGACCAGAAGATGAAGGACAAGGCATTCAAGGCCGAGATCGAGCGGAAGCGGCTCCGCATCCTCGAGGCCGACAAGGCCAAGAAGGAGCGCATGAAGTCGACTCATGGAGAAGGCCCAGACCGCCTACGCCGACGGCAAGTACGAGGAGGCCGAGAAGTCCTCGCCAAGCGCCAGCGAGATCGACCCGAACGAGATCGCGGCCCTCGCCGTCGCCACGTCGCCCGCGACACGGCGCTATGAAACCGACCTGGACACCGCAGGGCCACAAGGAAGACGGTCGTCGTCCAGGCCTTCCAGCGTCGACCGAGGCCGGGATCATCCCCTCGGGATGCGACAAGGCATCGTACGACCTAAGGACTTCAGCGACCTCTCCGCACCGCCGCAACGCGACAACGAGCGGCTTGCCGCAAGCAAGGATGCCGAGACGATGGAGATCGAGGACGAAGCTCAACGAGCCGGTCTCGATCAACTTCGAGAAGACACGCTGGCCGAGGCGGTCAACTTCCTCTGCGAGCTAACCGGCCTGAACATCGTCCTCGACCCGAACGCGCCTGGCCGAGGAAGGGCTCAGCGGAACTCGCCGGTCGACCTCCACGCTCAACAAGATCAAGCTCAGGCAACGCCTTGAAGCTGATGCTCCAGCCGCTCGGCCTGACCTACACGGTCGACGGACGAGGTGCTCCTGATCACCAGCCCGCAGGTCAACCGGATGCGACCGAGGTGCCGGGTCTACTACGTCGGCGACCTGGTCATCCGAAGACCGGCAACCGACAGGCCCGACGGCAGATGGCGTCGTCGAACCCGCCGCGGCCATGGACGGCACGACCCGAACCTCCAGGCCCAGGCCCAGGCCATGAACGGGGCGCCCGGACCAGCTCGCCGCCGGCCGCCATGGGCGTGCCGTCGAACACGACCTACGGCCGAGCGTGAACGATCGACTTCGTGCCGCTGATCAACCTGATCAAGAACGACGATCGCCCCGAGCACCTGGAACGAGAATCGCGCCGACGCCATGGGCACGCCTACGGCCAGGGTGCGGGGCTCGTCCAGGGGTTCGGCGGCGGCCGGCGGCGGGCGGCGACGACGCCGCCGACCAGCCGATCGGCTCGATCACGCCGTTCTTCCTGAACATCAGCCTGATCATCCGCCACACGCCGGAGGTCCACGACGACATCGTCGACCTCCTCCGCCAGCTCCGCCGGCTCCAGGACCTGCAGGTCTCGATCGAGGTCCGGTTCATCACCGTCAGCGACAGCTTCTTCGAGCAGATCGGCATCGACTTCGACTTCTCGATCCAGTCGAACGCGGTCGGCAAGAAGACCTCGTTCGCGATCCAGTACCCGACACGGTAGTCCCGGCAGACCCCTGCAACGACCACGGCGCGGAACCGCCGGTACGACGGGCGGCACCGGCGGGCACGGGCGGCGGGACCACCACGACGCACGAGCACCGCTCCGTTCGCTGATCAACCCGATCCGCGACGGCACGCTCCGGGGCGCGGTTCGGTGACCGTCGGGCCACACCGGCAGCAATCCCGTCAGCGGGAATGGCAATCCGGGCGAATTCACGCCGGACCTGCAAATCCCGTTCACGCAGAGCGGTGCCGGCGGGATCACGCCGTTCAACGCCATCGCCGGCAGCCGGCGGCCACCTTCGGCGATCGCGTTCCTGAGCGACCTGGAAGTCTACCTCTTCCTCACGGCCGCCCAGGGCGACACCCGGTCCAACCTCGTGCAGGCCCCCAAGGTCACCACGTTCAACGGGGCCTCGGCCACGTCAGCAACGTCACGCAGCGGTACTACATCCAGAGCTTGACCCCGATCGTCGGCGGTGCCGCGGTCGCGTTCCTCCGCACGATCGGCTCGATCCACGACGGCGTGACGCTGAACGTCACCCCGGTCGTCTCGGCCGACCGCCGCTACGTCCGGATGACGCTCCGCCGCAGTTCATCACCTTCATCCGGGTTCAACACCTTCACCGTGCCGGCGGCGCGTCGGCGGCGGCGGCCTCGGCGGCACGGCGCGTGCGATCAACGCGCACGATCCAGCTGCCGAGTTCATCGCAGACCACCGTCCAGACGACCGTCACCGTCCCCGACGGCGGCACCGTCCTCCTCGGCGGCGTCAAGCGGCTCCGCGAGGAGCGGACCGAGTATCGGCGTGCCGATCCTCTCGAAGACGCCGCTGATCAACCGCCTCTTCCGCAACATCGGCATCGGCCGGACCACCGACAGCCTGATGCTGATGGTCACGCCGCGGATCATCATCCTCGAAGAAGAGGAAGAGCGGCTCGGCATCCCCGCCATCCAGGTCACCTACTGACCCGAGGGCGGAGACAACGCACTTCCCGCGAAGGCCGCCGGGGGACTGGTTCCCCCGGCGGCCTCGTGTTTGTTAGAGTGAGATTCCAGGCAAGTTGGAGCGGCAGCCGATCGCCTTGATGTCTAGGACCTTGGACATTTTTTCGACGTGCGTGGACAAATTCTCTGACCCGTCTTCGAGGTCATCCAATTTGTAATTCGCACCATGTCTTTACTGGAATTGGACTTGCGTCGGGGGAAATCCGCGGTACGCACGTGCACCGTGCGCGGTCGCGAAACCAAATCCATGCCCGCGAACCGGAACCAACGACATTCAAGAGGAAGTACCCGAGTGATCACTCCCTTGCTTCTCGCCGCCCTGATGACCCTGCCGCAAGCCCAGGACGGCCGGCCCAACGGCATCCCCAAAGATGACTTCAAGCCCGATCCTGCTTGGAAGAAGCTGGACAAGTCCGACTCGCTCTGGTTCGACCCCAAGGGCCGCCGATTGATCATGAGGGCGCGGGTTTGCCTGCGAGAGGGCTACCTGGAGCACCTCCTCTGTTCCGAACTCACCAAGGAGCACGAGTCGATCCTCGCGACCAAGGCCGATCCCAAGGCGATCAAGGCCGGGTTAATCCTGACCGGCGCCAAGGAAGGGCATCCGGTCCGCTTCCGCCCCGCATTCCAGCCGCCGGCCGGCGACTCCGATCGCAGATGGATCTGGAATGGGTCGAGGACGGCAAGAAGAAGACGGGCAATTGCAAGCAATGGGTGATCGACAGCAAGACCAAGAAGACGCTCGAGAAGGACTGGGTCTTCGCCGGCAGCGACATGTTCCCCGACCCCCAGGACAACACCAGGATGATCTTCGCCGCCGACGGCGGCGACCTGTTCACGGTCGCCAACTTCACCGCGTCGATCCTCGACGTACCCTTCGCCAGCTCGGTCAACGACGTCGAACGAGCGTTCGTGGCCAATACCGACAAGATCCCGCCGCGAAACACCTACGTAACCATGATCCTCAGCCCGGTCCCCCCGCCGGAAAAGAAGTAGAAGCGCCTGGCGCTGGACGAGCAGGACGGGCCCGACCACGCCGAATGTTGACATACCTCAGCAGGATGGGTAAGATTCGCTCAATCCCACGCCGACGGGAGCGATTCGAGGTTTACGATGTCCACGACGGTCGAGGCGGGTCTGTCACGTTGACCTGGCCGCTGCCAATCGCTTGCTGGAAGGGGCGAGCCCCGAGGCGATCCTGAGGTGGAGCGTCGAGCAGTTCCACCCTCGCCTGACGATGGCCACGGCGTTCGGGCCGGAGGGGTGTGCCATCATCCACATGCTCTCGCGGATCGAGCCCGCAGGTTCGCGTCTTCAACCTCGACACGGGCTATCAGTTCGCCGAGACGCTCCAGCTTCGCGACAAGATCGCCGCGAAGTACGGGATCGAGGTCGAGTTGGTCCGGCCGGATTAGCCGTCGGCCCGAGTACGAGACGCAGCAATGGCGGGCCGGTCTACGAGACCAACCCCGACCGCTGCTGCCACGATCGCAAGATCGTCCCGCTGCGGAAGGCGATCGCCGGATATGACGCCTGGATCTCCTCGATCCTGCGCCGACCAGTCGTCGCACCGGGCGAAAGCGGCCGTGGTCGGGTGGGACGCGAAGTTCGGCTTGGTGAAAGTAAACCCGCTGCTGCGATGGTCGCATCGCGATGTGTGGGCGTATGTTGTGGCGAATGACGTCCCCTACAACCCGCTGCACGACGCGGGCTATCCCTCGATCGGCTGCTGGCCCTGCACGCGGGCCGTCTCGGCCGGCGAGACCGACGAGCGCGCCGGACGCTGGGCCGGCCAGGCCAAGACCGAATGCGGCCTGCATTCGCTGGACAGCAGCCAGCTCTAGGATTGACTTTTTTCCGGAATCGTGTGAGACACGCATCCTTATGGATCGGCGACCGGAACGCCGTGGGCCCCAGACCTCGAAGGGAGGCAAACCATTCCCGCCACGACCCTGAAAGCCGCGAGCTTGAACACGCCCTACGGCGGCACGCTGGTCAACCTGATCGTCGACGACGCCCGCGCGGCGGAGATGAAGGCCTCGTCCAAGGATTTCGCCAGCCTCACGCTCGACGACCGCTCGCTCTGCGACCTCGAATTGCTCGCCACCGGCGGATTCTCGCCGCTCACCGGCTTCATGAACAAGGCCGACTACGAGCGCGTGGTCGCCGAATCCCGCCTCGCCGACGGCACGCTCTGGCCCCTGCCCGTCACGCTCCCGGTCACGCCAGGCGAGGGCGTTGCCGAGGGGAAAACCGTCGCCCTCCGCGACGTGTACGGGAACCTGCTCGCGTTCCTCCACGTCGAGGAAATCTACGCCTACGACAAGAAGGCCGAGGCCGTCGGCGCCTACGGGACGACCGACGCCAAGCATCCCGGCCGTCGCCTTCCTGAACAAGCCGCCCGGCCATTACGCCGCCGGCAGGCTGGAAGTGCTCCGCACGCCGCCGCACTACGACTTCGTCGAGCTGCGACGGACGCCGGCCGAGCTTCGCGAGCACTTCCAGGCGCTGGGCTGGTCGAAGGTCGTCGCCTTCCAGACCCGCAACCCGCTGCACCGCGCCCACGAGGAACTGACCAAGCGGGCGGCCGAGCAGATCGGCGGCGGCCTGCTGATCCACCCGGTCGTGGGCGTGACCAAGCCGGGCGACGTGGACCATTACACCCGAGTTCGCTGCTACCGGGCCCTCGTCGACAACTACTACGAGCCGGGCTCGGTCGTCCTGAGCCTCCTGCCGCTGGCCATGAGGATGGCCGGGCCTCGCGAGGTGCTCCTGCACGCGATCATCCGCCGCAACTACGGCTGCACCCACTTCATCGTCGGCCGAGACCACGCCGGGCCGGGCAACGACTCGCACGGGCAAGCCGTTCTATCGCCCCTATGCCGCCCAGGAGCCATGGCGCAGCACAAGGACGAGATCGGCATGGAGATGGTCGACTTCAAGCAGATGGTCTACCTGCCCGACGAGGACCGCTACGCCCCGGTCGACGAGGTCCCCGAGGGCACGAAGACCGCCGACATCTCGGGCACGCAGGTTCGCGACGATTATCTTGCCAAGGGCCTGCAACTGCCCGAATGGTTCAGCCGCCCGGCGGTCGCCGCCATCCTGAACGAGACCAGCCCGCCCAAGTTCCGGCAGGGCCTGACGATCTGGTTCACCGGCCTGTCGGGATCGGGCAAGTCCACGGTCGCGCACGCCCTGGTCGAGCGTCTCGCCGAGTTCGGCCGCAACGTGAGCCAACTCGACGGCGACGAGATCCGCACGCACCTGTCGAAGGGGCTGGGATTCAGCAAGGAAGACCGCGACGCCAACATCAACCGCGTGGGATATGTGGCGGGACTCGTCGCCCAGCACGGCGGGACGACGCTGTGCGCGGTCATCAGCCCGTATCGCGAGACCCGCGACAATGCCCGCAAGGCGTCGAAGGGGAATTTCGTCGAGGTCTACTGCAACACGCCGATCGAAGAATGCGAGAAGCGTGACGTGAAGGGGCTTTACGCCAAGGCCGAGGCCGGGCGAGATCAAGGGATGGTTCACCGGCGTCGATGATCCCTACGAGGCCCCGTTGAATCCCGAGGTCACGATCGACACGAGCAAGCTCGACGTCCAGCAATCGGCGGATGCGATCATCGAGAAGCTGCTCGAACTCGGGTACATCCTGCCTCACGGACATACCTCGTAGGGAGCGGGAATCGCCAGCCCGGTAGGGTGCATGCAAATGCACCATCTTCCATGCGATCATGGAAAAGATGGTCGCGTTTCATGCACCCCACATGACGGCGCATTTCATGCACCCGGCTTGAGAATCCCGCGATCCTTCATCCACTCCTCGCACCGCTTCGGCCACGTCGAATACGCCTTCTTGCTCGGCCTCATCCCGAACCCGTGCCCGCCGGTTTCGTAGATGTGCATCTCGGCCGGAACGCCCGCTCGTTTCAAGGCCAGGTAATAGAACAGGGTGCTTTCCGCGCTCCCCTTGTCGTCGCTGGCCACGGCCAGGAACGTCGGCGGGGTTTGCGAGGTGGCCTGCACTTCGGCGTTGAGCTGATCGGTCCCCCGCTTCAGCATCCCGCCCGGATAAATCGTGACGGCGAAGTCGGGCTTGCAGGACGCCTTGTCCGATTCGTCGATCGCCTCATACGCCCGCTTCTCGCTGGCGTTGGATGCCCACGCGGCCAGATGTCCGCCCGCCGAGAACCCGAGGATGCCGATCTTGGCGGGATCGACCTCCCACTCCTTGGCCTTGGTGCGGACCATGCTCAGGGCCCGTTGCGCATCCATGAGGGCCTGCTGCGGCGGCTGGCCGTTGGGCGTCCCCTCGCGACGAGGCACGCGATACTTCAGGACCGCGGCCGTCACGCCGATCGAGTTCAGCCAGGCTGCGACTTGCTCGCCTTCATGATCCCAGGCGAGGTTCGTATAGCCGCCTCCGGGGCACACGACCACGGCCACTCCGCTGTTCGCGTCCTTGGGGGCGGGGTAGATCGAGAGCGTGGGCTTCGTCACGTTGGTGATGTTCGTGGTGACGGTCTTGCCGTTGCGCTCCTGGGTCTTGGCCTGCTCGGGGCCGATGTTGCCAGTCTCGCCGGGAGGCTTGTCGGGCCAGAGGTCCATCACGATCGCCGACGGCGGATCGGCCGCGAAAATCGAGACGCCCATGACCAGGACCATCCCCAATCCCACCGCGCAAGCCTTCATTCGCATGGCGTTGCTCCTCGCTGCGATTGCCTCTCGGAAGTTGGACCCAACGACGACCATACCGGGCGCCATGCCCGAAGTCGACCAACGCCTCGGCGAAATTTTCCGACCCAGGGCGCCGGGACTGGCCTTGACGTACCCCGCGTGATCGTTACGATAGGCGTTTCGACCCCGAGCGGGAGCGTTCGATCGCATTGCGCCCGATTGCTCGCGAGCGGTGCAGGATTTCCCCCGGATTAGCCAGGTGGTCTCACGGCGATGAATTGTTTCCAGGCGAAGGCCAATCAACTGGCCCCCCAGTGGTACGTGATTGACGCGACCGACATGGTCGTGGGCCGGCTCGCCGCCCAGATCGCTCCCATCCTGATGGGCAAGCACCGCCCGACCTACACGCCGCACATCGACACGGGCGATTTCGTGATCGTCACCAACGTCGACAAGGTCGTGTTCACGGGCAACAAGTGGACGCAAAAGTCCTACCAGCGCTACACGCGGCCACCCCGGCGGGCAGAAGGAAGAGCAAGCCTTCAAGCTCTTCCAGCGCCGCCCGGCCCGCATCCTGGAGCTGGCCATCCAGCGGATGATGCCGAAGAACAAGATCGGCCGTCACATGATGGGCAAGCTCAAGCTCGTGCGTGGGCTCGAAGCACGACCACCAGGCGCAGTCGCCCATCCCGCTCGAGGCGCTCTCCGGCCGTCCGTCGGCGTCGGGCATCATCCTCGCCCCCGAGCGGGTGGTGAACCCGCCGCGTCGCAAGCAAAAGGCCAAGCCCGCCGCTCCCGCCCATGACGCCGCACCGGCGACCGAAGCCCAACTTCCCGGTCCGGGTCCGGCCGGCGAAGCCCAGCTCCCCGCCGCCCGAGACCTCGCCCGAACCGGCTCCGGCTGCCCATCCGGCCCCGGAAACGAGCCCGACCGAGCCGACCCCCGACCCAGGTTTGACCCCTTCGTCCTGACTGAGACCCGACCAATCTCCGAGGATAGAGACACAATCGCCATGGCCACGGCCGAGAAGACGTACACCTGGGGCACCGGCCGCGCAAGACGGCCGTCGCCCGAGTCCGCATCAAGGAAGGGACCGGGCTCTACCTGGTCAACGGCCTGGAGGCCGACGCCTACTTCCTCGTCGAGACCGAGCGGATCGCCGTCCGCGCCCCCTGTTCGCCACCGAGATGGGCGGCCGCGTCGACGTGTTCGTCAACGTGGTCGGCAGCGGCAAGAGCAGCCAGTCGGGCGCCGTCGTGCTGGGCCTCGCCCGCGCCCTGAAGGAATTCCGCCCCGACCTGGAGCCCGCCCTCCGCGAGGGCGAGTTCCTCACGCGAGACCCGCGGATGGTCGAGCGCAAGAAGTACGGCCACAAGAAGGCCCGCAAGAGCTTCCAGTTCAGCAAGCGCTAATCGTTTCCCGGAATCAACATCCTCGGCATCTTATCTGGCCGGTTCGTGCGGGGAAACCCCACGAATCGGCTTTTTCCATTCCCATCTGGCATTTTAATAAAGCCGTCTTCATCAATCCCAAATATTTTTGTAGACGCGGCCTCACCTTGGCGATTTCAATACGTCCCGAGGTCGAACGTGCGAGTCGCCTCAACGGCTGAAGCGACCTCGGTCATCCCAAACTGGCGTTTTTGCGAAGCGACCACCTCGCCCGGGTCCGCGTCCGTTCGGTCGTTCTTGATCGCGAGAAGGGGGATGCATCATGAGGAAAAGTTACGCACCCGGATTGGTCCTGGCGATGGCAGTCGCGTGCTCATCGCCGGGTCGCGTGCTGGCCGGCTTCGAGATTTATCAGCAGGCGACCGAATCGATGATGAATTCGGAAGGGCTGATTTTCAACGCCGTGATCGCCGGGCTAGGCGGCGATCCGACTGCCTCCTTATCCTTCACCAGCGCGATGAACCCGGTGGCCGAAACCTACAGCTACTCGCTCGCGGCCGGCTCCACGTACCTCGGGCAGTCTGCAAGTCTCCAGGTCGCAGGCCACTTCGATGTGACGAGTCAAAGCTGGCTCTGGACATCGACAGGTTCGATCGGCTCGCACAACCTCTCGGGTAGCGGTTCGACGACCTTTTCCGGCGACCCGATGTCGTTTGACTTCTTCAATCTGGATCTCCCCCTCCCCGATCTACCGATAACCGTCATTTCCAACGTGTCCTATGACAATACCGCGATTCGCACGTACAGCATGGGTACGATCACGGTCACGGACTCCAACGGAAAGGTGCTTTCGTCGGGTGTGCACACCGATATTTTCATCCTTCAAGGGCCCGATGCCGGGATGTGGAAGTGGGATGACGGCGAGATCACCGGTGCGAATGGGGTTTTTTCGCTCGATACGACGGGCTTCATCCCCGTTCCCGGCGGGGGCGCGGGAACTTTCGTCGTCGGCATCAGTGCCGTCCCCGAGCCCTCGTCGCTCGTCCTGCTGGGCACGTCGCTCGTCGGCCTGCTGTCTTATCGGCGATGCGCAAAAGCGAAAAAACCGTCTCGCCCGCGTCGTTTCTGATATTCCCGACGGTGCGGGCCACGGCGGATTCGGGGTCGAGGGGCAGGGACCGCTTCTCGTGCATGGATTGGGCGAGGGCGAGATCCTCAAACCCGACCGCGGAACTTCTGGTTGATCGCGACGGCCAGCACGATCACGGTGCCCAGCACCAGGCCTTCGACCTGAGTCGCGTTGAGTGCGAACTCGATGGGGAAGCCGAAAAGGGCGAATTTCACGTCCCGCACGACCTGCCCGGTGCCCATGATGATGATCCGGATCAGCAAGAGTCCGAGGACCGTGCCCGGGATCGTGCCGACGCCGCCCGAGAGGCTGCATCCGCCGACCACGGCCGCCGTGATCGCGAACAGCTCGTACGAGACCCCGAGCTGACTATCGCCCAGGCCGAGCTTGGCGGTAAAGAGGAGGCCGCCGAGCGCCGAGAGCATCCCGGCAAGTCCATAGGCGAACGCCTTGAGTCGGCGAGTCGGCAGGCCGGAGAGTCGCGAGGCCGCCTCGTTCCCGCCCAGCGCGTACAGATGCCTGCCCAGGACGGTCATGCGCATGACCACGGCCACGGCCGCCGCGATCAGGAAAAAGAGCGGGACCGTGACCCAGGGATCGCGCCCCAACGTGCGGAAATTGGGGAACCCCACGCTGATGGTGTCGTCCCCCGCGAGCACCTGGGCCAGGCTCCGCAATCCGGCCATGGTGGCGAGGGTTGCGATGAACGGAGGGAGGCCGATGCGGTTGATCAGGAAGGCGTGGAGGAGCCCGACGGCGAGCCCCATCAGCAGGGTCAGGACCACGGCCGTGACGACGAGGTACAGCGGGAGATTCCCGCCGACCGTCGCGGTGGGAAGCGCGGGGCGAGCTTGGAAACCGCCAGGGGGAGCCACCTCGTCATCAGCTTGGCCGAGACGATCGACGCGAGCGCGGCCACGGCGCCCACGGAAAGGTCGATCCCTCCCGAGACGATCACGACCGCCGCGCCCAGGGCCATCACCCCGTAGAGGGCGACGTTGTGGATCAAGGTCCTCAGGTTGGAGGGATCGAAGAAGCCTCGCGAGGGATCGAGGAGGAAAATCAGCCCCAGCACGACCGCAATCCCCACGATCAGCCCGAACTCGGGGGATCTTAGCGACGTCAGGACGGGGTTTGCGGGCCATTGCGGGCTGGGGCGATTCGAGGCTTCGGCGGTGGGAGCACTCATGTCGATTTCAGGCCCTTGGTGGCCAGCCATTTCTTCATCGCGTCGACGTCCATCACGTTCTCGCCCTTGACCGGCGAGTCGACCTTCGGCACCACGATCCGAACGCCAGTGTCGATGGTGGTGCTGCCCCCCGGCAACATCTCGCTGATCGTGGCCTTGTCCTCGCCCAGGTAGGCCTTGAGCAATTTCACGGCCTGGAACCCGATCTCGTAGGGATTCTGGCACACGGTCGCGTCGATGAGGCCCGACTCCACCTGCCCGACCGCGTTCTCGTCGAGGTCGAAGGTGACCACGTTCAGCTTCTTGCGGACCTCGGGGTTGGACTGCGAGAAGTCGGCGATGGCCGGGGCGTTGTAGGACCACAGGCCGAGCAAAAGGCCGAGGTCGGGATACTTGGTCGCGGCCGTCTGCACGTTGTCGAGGGCGAGCTTCTTGTCGACCTTGTCGGCGAAGACTTCCTGCTGGACGAACTTCGGGCCCGCGCCTTCGAAGAAGCCCTCGCGGCGCTCGACCGCGTTGGCGGCCGAGGGGATGCCGACGAACACGGCGACCTTGCCGCCCTCGGGCCGCAGGGCCAGCGCGGCCTTGCCGGCGCTCTGGCCCGCCTTGCGATTATTGGTCCCGATGTAGGCTCGTCGCAGGCTTGCGGCCTCGGGATCGACGTCGGAATCGATGGTGATCACGACCTTGCCGGCGTCGTTGAGCTTCTTGATCGCGTCGAGGACGCCCTGGGCCTTCGGATTGGTGATCGAGACGGCCACGGCCTTGATGTTCGGCCGGCTGAGGGCCTCTTCCAGGAGCTCGATCTGGCGGGAGACCTCGCCCTTGATGTTCTTGCGCATCTCGGCGGTCTCGCCGAACTTCGCCGCCCCGTCGGTCATCCCTTTCTCGACCGCGCCCCACCAGTCGGAATAGGTGTTGGTCACGAACAGGATGCGCGGGCCTCCTCCGCCGGCGGGCGCGGCCTCGGAGTCGGCCTTCTTGTCGGTTGAGGTCCCCGAGGAGCAGCCGACGAAGACGGCCGCGACGGCCGCGAACCATCCTCGGCGGGATCGAATGATCGCATCACGAGTCAACGGAGTTTCCTCCAGCAGCGGGAGAGGAGAGCACGACGGAGAATGACCGAAAGAAAGGCCAGTGGCCGTTATCTTAACGGGTCGGTGGGACGAAAGAAACAGAGTCGAAGGCGAAGAAATCCGCGTTTTCGGGGCGTCCCGCTCAGGGCAAATTCGAGGTCGTGCCGCCCGCGTCCGTCTTGCCGGCGGCCGCATCGGGCGATCGCGGATGTCCCGATCCTCGCGCGATCTCCTGGATGATGAATCGCGGTCGTCCCTTGACCTGCTCATACATCCGGCCGAGGTACTCGCCGATGATCCCGAGGACGATGAGCTGCACGCTTCCCAGGAGGGCCATGGCCGACATGAGGCTCGTCCAGCCCCGCTCCAACTTGCCGGGAAAGAGCCCGAAATACGAGCCGAGCGAGTATCCCAGGAGGCCGAGCGCGAACACGCCCGAGATCATGCCGACGTAGCTGGCCAGGGCCAGCGGCTTGACCGAGAACGCCGTGATCGCATCCAGGGCGAACCGGATCATTTTTCGCAGTGGATACTTGGTCGTGCCGGCGTAGCGGGCGAGGCGATCGTAGACGATCGGCTCTTGCCGGAAGCCGATCCACGAGACCATCCCTCGGATGAACGGGTGACGCTCGGGCATGGAAAGGAGGACGTCGAGGGCGCGGCGGCTCATGAGCCGGAAATCGCCCGTGTTGCGCGGGATGGGCACGTCGGTCAGGCGGGCGATCACGCGGTAAAACAACGAGGCAGTGAGCGTCTTGAAGCCGGTCTCGCCCTGGCGATGACGGCGTTGCCCGTAGACCACGTCGGCCCCCGCGTCCATCCTCGCGAGCATGGCGGGGAGCAGCTCGGGAGGGTCCTGGAGATCGGCGTCCAGGATCAAGATCCGATCGCCTTGACAAAGCGTCAAGCCGGCGAGGAGGGCAAGTTGGTGGCCGAAATTTTTCGACAGATCAACGCCGACCACGTGCTCGTCTCCCGCCGCAAGCTTCGTCATCTGCTCCCACGTCCTGTCCTTCGAGCCGTCGTTCACGAGGACGATCTCGTAGGACAGATTCGTATCTCGGCAGACGGCCGATAGCCGGCGGTGAAGCTCCGGGAGCACTTCTTCTTCGTTGAAGCAGGGGACGACCACCGAAAGCGCCGGGTGATCCATGGCTCAGCCGCCTTTCGGCGACGGCGTGGGGCCCCGCAGGGCCGCCAGGGTTGCCGCGAAATCGGGCGGGATGGGCGCGACGAGTTCCAGGCGTTCGCCCGTGCGGGGGTGATCGAGCGAGAGCCGGTGGGCGTGCAGGGCCTGGCGATCGAGGAGGACTTGCTCATGCCCTTCGACGTCCTGGCCCTTCAAGTCTCCCAGGGTGATCCTGGAGCGGCCCGAATAGAGCTTATCCGCGAGGATGGAGTGCCCGATGTGCGTCAGGTGGACGCGAATTTGATGCGTCCGCCCGGTTTTTGGCATGCATCTTACGTAGCTCGCCACGCCGAAGCGTTCGAGCACCTCGTAGAAGGTTGTCGCTTCCTTCGCGCCGTCTTCGGGCAGCCGGATGGCCATGCGCTCGCGGTCGGTCGGGTGCATGCCGATCGGCTTTTCGATGTAGTCGCTGTCTCGCGAGGGCTCGCCGCGGACGATGGCGAGATATTCCTTGCGGATCGTCCGCTCCTCGAACTGCTTGGCAAGGAGCTTGTGGACGCGATCGTCCTTGGCCACGATCAGCAGGCCGGACGTGTCGCGATCGAGGCGATGCACGATGCCGGGCCGGTTTTCGCCCGCGATCGTGGAGAGCTTGTCGAAATGGAACTGGAGGGCGTTGACCAGCGTCCCGCTCCAGTTCCCCTTGGCCGGGTGGGTGACCATGCCGGCCGGCTTGTTCACGACCACGAAGGTCTCGTCCTCGTAGATGACCGGGATGGGAAGGTCTTCGCCGACCGGGGGCGAGTCGTCCAGCTCGGGCAGCCAAACGCGAATCGTGTCGTCCAGCCGCACCTTGTACGAGGCCTTGACGACCTGCCCGTTGATCATGACGGCCCCGGCGTCGATGACCTTCTGGATCACGCTCCGCGAGTAATCCTGGTACCGGCTGGCGAGGTACGCATCGATCCTCTTGCCGACCATCCGGCCCTTCACGCGGAACTCGCTGGGCGTGGACGACAGCTCGGGGGGCGACATCGCGGCGGATTCCAGGGTCGGGCGGGCCTGGCCCGGAAACGGAGGGCGATCGCCTACTTGGGTTTCGCCGATTCATCCACGGACTTGGGGGCCGGCGGGGCGAACGGGTCGCTGGGCAGCTCCTTCGATTTGGCCGGCTCGTCCTTCGGCTTCGCATCGGGCGGGGCGAATGGATTATTGGGCAGATCGGCGGGCGGCCTGGCCGATTCGTCCTTGGCTGGCGTCCTGGGCATGTCGACCGGAGGAGAGGGAAGCAGGGGCGAGGTCCCCAGCCCCGGCGCCGGGATCATCGGGCCGTCGATGGGCGGATGGTCGGGCGGGAGGGGCGTCCCGAAGGGCGATCCCATGTCGAAGCGGCCGGTCCCTCTCGGCGGCAGCACGCCCGAATTGGCCTTGGGCTTGAAGGCCGTGAACTGGGTGTAGAATTCCTTGCCTTCGGGCGAATTCAACAGCTTCACCCGCTCCTCGGCGCGTTTGGCGTCGACCGTATCGGGCCATTCCTTCGCGACCCGCTCGTACTGGGTGATCGCGTCGGAAAGCTCGCCGCGCGCCTCCTTGGATCGGGCCATCCCGAGCACGGCCATCCTTCGCAAGGTGTCGTCACTTTCGGGGGCGTCGGCCACTTGCTTGTACGTGTCGAATGCCTGGGTCAGCAAGGGGAGCGCCGAATCGCGATCGCCCGGCAGGCGTTTCAGGGCGTCGGCGTAGTTGTCGGCGGCCGCCGACATGAGCGCCCATCCCCCGGCGATGGTCGACTCGTTCGACGCGGCAATCTGCGCAGCTCCTGGGGAGAGCTTGCCAGGAGGACCTCGGACCAGGCGTCCGAACCGGCCGACTTGCCCGCGATGAGACCGTTTGCCACGTAGCCAACCCCGCCGGCGAGCGCCACGATTCCCGCGACCATGAGCCAGAATTGCGCCCCCTTGGCCGCGGCGCGAGCGAGCCAGCGAGCCAGGAGCGTGGCTTCTTCCTCTTTGTGGTGGATGGTCACCGGGGGCGGTTCGTCGGGCGTATGAGTTCGCGGGGCCGGTTGGTTCTTCATCGGAGTCCGTCTTGATTCGATCCGGTGGCCCGAATTCATGGCCTCGGGCGATTTTGCGCGGAGAGCGGCAACTTCTGGGATCATAACCCCGCCCGCTCCGGCCGGTCAAGCCGACGGAGATGAGGCGTGCGAGGATGGCCAAGGCGCCTGCGAGGTCCTTTTCATCGGAGATCGCGCGAATCGGTGAAGTCCCGGGCGACGGGCCACGATCCTTCCCATGGGATCGCGCATCCGATCCAGCTCATCGAAAGCCCGATGCCAGACGCGCCGCCGTCCATCCGGCGTGAACGCGAGGAGACCGGGGGACTTTAGCGCATCCCCAGATTGTCAAAACTCCCGTCAAGGCATGGGGCTCAACCCCGGTCGCACTCGTGGAAGACCGCGACGCTCGCCGTAAATCCATGGACAAACGTCTTCCCGCCGATCGGCCCGAATTCGCCCATGGCGAAGAAACCAGCCACGGGGATCGGCCCCATCGCGTCGTGAATGGCTTTCACGTCGTGATCAGTTGTCGGAAAGAGCCTCGATCCGCGCCCGTTGCAACTGAATAGCAACGCCCCGATGGCCCGAGACTTCGGATGTGCCTGCCGATTCGTGGCAAGGAGGGTGCGCAGGTCCTCGTCGGCCGTCGAGGCGTCCCGCACGTGGAACTGCACGGTCTGGCCGACGCGGACGAGGTCGGTGATCGCGATCCCGCCCTCGTCGTCGGCCCCCATCACGTTGCGGACGAGGAAATCGCCCCGCCCGAAGGTTTCCTGATATTCGTTGATCACCCTGCCGACGTGCAAACCCTGGCGGACGAGGGCCTGATCGTCCTCGTCGAGTTCGGCGAAGGTCTCGCGAAGCGACTCGATCGCCGGGCGACGGCCAAGCTCCTTGATCAGATTCATGTCGGCACGGGTGACGATCATCGGCCGCCCGATCGGCCGGCATCCCTGGCTCACGACGGTGGCGATGGTGTCGGGGGCGTCGATCCAGAGGCCGACGGCGCCGTCTTCGAACACGTCGTCGTCAAGGACCAGGCGATTCTCACCCGGGCCGTTCCCGCCGCTCGCCATCCCGCCCACGATCTTCAAACCGGGCGATAGCGCCTCGATTTCGGCCAGAAGCTTGTCGGGAGTGAAGCTCGCCGCAAACCCGAACGGGTCGGCCACGAGCAAGAGGGTTTGATCGGGCTTCGACCGGTCGATTTCGCCCGGCAAGTCGGCAAGCTGCCCGCCGGGCCATCCAAACCGGACCGGCCGAACCGTCGATCCTTCCGGAAGCTTGATCGCCCACAGGCTGATGGCCGGATCGCCCTCGACTTCGCGATCGGCGCCGACGATGGTCTCGCCGGTGCAGGCCAGCACATGACGAGCAAGCCCGCGTTTCCGGCATTCGGCGGCAAGCGATTGCAGGTGGTTAGCGTGGTGCGGGGAAACGAAGGCAACGGCGAAATCCGCCTGCACGGCCTGCAGTTGATCGGCCAGGGTCGAGAGGACCTCGCCGATGGCCGTTTCCGACGACGTCGCGGTAGAGAGGGCCGAGGCGCATTTCATGAGTCGACCTTCGTTCCACGGCATTCAGTTCGGAGGTTGGCAATGCCTCCATCCCTCATGGAACATACCGATCGTCCCAATCATTGTCCATCGCACGCGTTTTGAATCGGGAGATACGATTGAGGGCGCTTGACCTTGCCCACAAATGCCTGGCCCGGCGGCGGGGTAGAAAAACGGTTTGGAGTTGGCTGGGGTGGAGAAAGTTGCTGTGCGGAAGACCCTTCGTCCTTCGCCACCATCTTGATGAAGCCCAGCATTGTGGCCATCATCGCGACGAGGCTCATGATGGAGCTGAGGCGCAATTGTAGGCGCCGCCTCGTTCGGGGTGGCTCGGTTTGTGGGCACTCCGAAGTCACGAGCGAGCCATCCGGTCGCTTATAGAACCGCCCACAGAAGGAGTTGCCCTCCTGATCGCGGATGAGTTCACCGATTTGGCTGGCCGTCATCGCCGAGAGGTTGTAAACGTGCTTGCTGCATGAATCGCAGAACCTCATGCGGTCGTCGCCGCGCATGAGGTTCCAATCCATCGGGCATGGTGTCGGGACGGTTATCCGCCGAAGAAGCTCGCTGGCATCCATTCGGCATCCTTTATTCCGCGTTGTTGAACTTCGCCAGCTCGGCCGGGGTGAGATAGCCGTCCTTGTCGGCGTCGAGGCGCTCGAAGATCTTTGGCCTGGGGAATTCTTCCTTGCTCAGCTTGCCGTCGTTGTCCTTGTCGAGTTGCTTGAACCTCTGGAGCGGCGCGGCGGCGGCTTTTCCTACCTTCTTGGCCGCGGCCGGCTTCTCGGGCTCGGGCTTCTTGGTCTCGGCGGGCTTGGTCGGGGTCGCGGCGGGGGCCGCGCGGCCGGTCGAGAAGGCGAGCAATTCGGGCTCGCTGATCTTGCCGTCCTTGTCGGCGTCGATCTTCTCGAAGTTCATCGCCACTCCGGTCCATTCCTCGCGGGTGACCTTCCCATCCTTGTCCTTGTCCATCCCCTGGAACGCGCGGCCACCGCGGCCGGGTCGGCGGGGATTTGCATCTTCTGGCCGAGGACTCTCATCTCCTCGGCCGAGAGCTTGCCGTCCTTGTTGGTGTCGCCTCGCTTCAGGAGGCGGTCGAACGCCGCGCGGCCCGACTCGGGGATCTCGTCGCGTTCCAGGATGGTGTCGCCGTTCTGGTCCAGTTGGATGAACATGTCGCGGAAGTTCGGCGGAGTCTTCGCCTCCTGCGCGTAGGCCACGACCGATCCGCCGAAGAAGATCCCGGCAACCATCATCGTCCTGGTCGCGCTCATGGCATAAGATCCCGTAGAAAAGGCAGGAAATCGATCGTCCGAATTTCGAAATCAGGCAAGATCCTTCGATCTTAAACCATCCTGCGCAGGAAAAGTATCGCTTTGCCTAGCCCGTGCGAACGGCCTCTGTATGGACCGCCGGGAGGCTGGCGATCAGCATCGACTTGAGCGCGTCGAAGTCGACCGGCTTGGCGAGGAGTCCGTCCGCGCCGAATTCGCGGACCTGCTCGGAGCGTTTGGAGGCCACGTCCCCGGTCAGGACGATCACCTTGATCCCGGACGCGTGGGCATCGGCCTTGATCCGTCGCAGGACCTCGACGCCATCCAGGCCGGGGAGCATCAGGTCGAGCAGGACGATGTCGGGCTTTCGCGACGGGATCATCTCCAGCGCCTCAAGGCCCGAGGATGCCGTGATCGTGTTGTATCCCGCGTGGCGGAGCAGGCGTGCCAGCGCGTTCAGGCTATTGGCATCGTCCTCCACCAGCAGGATTGTCGCGGCCCCGGCGTTCGCAAGCCGAGGGATCGGGCGGCCCTCCGACGGCGCGGCGGGCTCCTTCTGGTTATTCGTGAGATGATCGGGCGGATAGAGCGCGGTGAAGATACTCCCCTTGCCGGCCTGGCTCTCGACGGAGAGACGACCCCCCACGCCTTCCACGAGGCGGCGGCAGATGGCCAGCCCGAGCCCGGTCCCCTTGTTCCGATCTCGCTCCGGGTTGCGAAGCTGCGCGAACTCGTCGAAGATCCGCTCGCGCTGGTCGGGCGGGATTCCCGCGCCGGTGTCGCGGACTTCCAGGCGAACCCATCCCGCCGCGTCGGTCCGGACGGAGACGAAGACGCCGCCTTGCTCGGTAAATTTGATCGCGTTGCCCACGAGATTCATCAGCACGCGACCGATCTTCACGCGATCGCCACGCATGATCCTCCCGGTCAGGTCGTTGGTCCAGGAGAGGGTCAAACCCTTGCTCCTGGCCGAAAGGTTGAGCGGCGAGAGGGTCGATTCCAGCCAGTCGTCGAGGGCGAATTCCTGCACCTGATAATCGATCCGCCCGGAGTCGAACCGCGTGAGGTCGAGCAGGTCGTTGATGAGTTCGATGAGGTTGGCGGAGACGGTGCGGATGTCCGCCGCGAGCCCGCGCAGCTCGCCGCCGGGGTCTTCGCGATCCCCCACCATGTGGCCCAGCAGTTCCGCCTGGAGGCTCAGGGCATTGACCGGCGTGCGGAGGTCGTGGCTCACGGCCGAGAGGAACTGGGTCTTGCGTCGAGACGCCCCCTCCGCCTCCTCCTTCGCCCTCTGCAACTCCGACTTCGCCCGCGTGCTCTCGGTCACGTCCACGATCAGGGCGAGCGCCCCGCGGGGCTTCGCCGGGTCGATGCCCAGCGGCTCGAATTTCCAATCGAGGTAGCGGATCGTGCCCGGTCGAGCCAGGTCGGGCCAGGCCACGCCCGCCTCGGCGTGCGGCCGGTGATCCTGGACGCAACGATGGAGCGCGTCGCGAAGGACGGGATTGCCGAGGAAGAGCTCGTCGGCCGGCGCGCCCGTGATTTCGGTGCGGGACCGGCCGAGGAAGCGCCTGGCGGGACCGTTGCCGGCGCGGCACACCGCCATCTTGTCGAAGTACGCGACCCCCACCGGCAGATGGTCGAGCAAGGCGCGAAACTGCGCGGCGCGGTCGGCCGACTCCTGCTCCTGGCGGTGGCGTTCGGTCACGTCGGCGAACGTGATCACGACCGCGCCTTTCTGGCCGGCGAACGGCGTGGCCGCGACTTCCAGGACCAGTTCGCGGCCGTCCTTGCGGCGGAATCGGAACGATTCCTTGAAGGCTTCGCCCTGGACGAGGGCCTTCGCCATCGGCCGATCCTTCCACTCGACCTGGCGGCCGTCGAGGCGCTCGACCGGGAATCGCGAGGCGAATTCCATGTAGGAGGGGAAGTCATGCGACTCCCCCACGATCGTCTCGGCCGACTTGTTCACGACGGAGATGGGGGCATCGACCGATTCCGCCAGGACCACGCCCACGGAGACCGAGTCGATGAGCGTGCGCAGCCTGCGGGCTTCGGCCTCCCAGCGACCCGGGCCGCTCGCGGGACGAAGCGTGGCCACGAACACCTGGGAATCGTGGCTCGGAGAGACCGTCATGACGACTTCCAGGTCTCGCGGGCGGCCGTCGGCGGCAATGCCCTGCGTGGTGACCGGCTGGCCGTAGTCGTTGGGATGGATCGGCCGGGGGAGGACCTCTGCCAGCACGCGTCCGATCAGCGAATCGGCATCCCACCCCAGCAACGGCTCGACGGCCCGGTTCGCGAACACAATCCGGTGCGTGGGATCGGTGGCAATGACCGCGTGCGAGAGGGTCTCCAGGACCCGTCGATAGTCGAATTCCGTCAAGAGCCCCTCCGACCGACACAAACCATTCCTGGCGGCAGGGTCCTCGATCACGCGACGGTGTCTAACCCCAGGAAGCGTCCAGGATCTCCCTCAACCGAATAAGCTAGCCAAGTCGCGGAGAAATTACACCATGCTGGTCGAGCGCGAACCCCCGCGGGCCGGAGACGCGACGCGAATCGACATGTCGTAATTCTAGCTATCGAGAGGGATTAGACTCCCCGGACCTGGGCAAGCGTCGAGCGTCTGGAATCGAGATCTTCCCGCGGCATTCCTGCCGCAAGTCCCGAGCAAACGCAAGCCGATGCGAGAGGGCCGAGCACTTCGATGAGGGACCGCCGGCGGTAGGGAGGGATCATCCTGCCCCGCGGTGACGCCGCGGAGAGGTCTCGGCTTGAAGTGGTTGCTTCGATTCACTCGACTCGCAAGGCGCACCAGATTCCGCACGGGTAGTATTGCGCATCCGAGGGTCGGACATCCAGGCGTTCCCACTCGTCCACCGTCCAGATGAGGATGGTGGCGGGGTAGCCGTTGATTCGCCAGTGCCCCGCGTTCCGCTCGGAGAACGACGGGCTGAAGGGGATCAGGCTAGGGATTGGAGATGGCGGCCCACACGATGTCGTCTTCGTGTACATGGTTGTTGAGCCCTCGAAGGGAACCGCGGAAATCGCTCAGCCGGGCAACATAGCCGGGAGAAGAAGGGTTGTGACTCAAGCATCCCTTCCAGTCGGCGGGCCACGCTGCCCGTCGCGGGTCTCCTGCCCCGATTTCGGCGTCAGGGCAAATTTCTCATCCGTCCTAGGACTAGTAGTTTGGGTTCGGGGCGACTAGCTCGACCATTCACGCCATACTAACGAATGGAAGGCAGCGGCGTCGAGTCGCTCAAGATGCCGACCTCGGCACGAGAGCCCGCATGAAGGGTCGAACGAAGTAAAGAGCGGATCGACTCGAAGGTGCCGGGGATGCGGGCCACTCGTTGCGTTTCTGCATAATTAGTCCCGATTCCCGCAACTTCCGTTCGGTTTGTGGATCATAGGCATTCCCATTCGCGCTTGCAACTCTCTATTCAGCATAATAAGGCACTTTTCCAGGAATTCGTATTTTGGGGCACTCCTCTTGAGCTAACGACCGCGACGAATTAAACTTGGGAGATATGGGCTACTCTGAGAAGCTGCAAAAGCTTTGTGCATTGAAGGGGCTGGACCAGTCCGACCTGGCCGAATTGGTGGGCGTGTCGAAGTCGTCGATGTCGCGAATCCTCAGTGGGCTCCAGGAGCCCAAGCTTCGACTCGCCCACGAACTCGCGCGAGCGCTCGGCGTACCGCTGGATTACCTGGTCGACGACGACCAGGAAGAACTCCCGCAATCGCGCTGGATGTCGCTCTCGGAGGAAGAGGCAGGGCTTTTGCGGATCGTCCGCAGGCTCGGGGTCGAGACCGCCATCGATCGCTTGCTGGAGATTCCCTCGCAGAGATCCAACCCTCCCAACGGCAGCGCCGCGATGAAAGCTCGTCGCACGAAGAAGCCGGATGATGCCTAGTTCCAGGGGGCTGGGCGCGACGCTACAATGAACTTGTCCGCTCGCCTCCCTCATCATCGATTTACCAACATGAACAGCCCCGATCCAAGGCCCGTTGCAAACGGCGGGCGCCGCGCGTTTGGACTTGCGATGACCGCGCTCTCGTTCGCGATCATCGCGGGTATCCTCCTCTGGATTTCCCGGGATGCCCTTCCGGGGTCGGCGAGCGCCGCCACCCCCATCGACACCGCGAAGGGTTCGTTCGAGGCCGAGGCCAGCGAGGCTCACGTCCGCGAATTCTGCGGCGCGTGCCATGCGACGCCCGAGCCCCAGGCCTTCCCGAGATCGGCGTGGACCGAGCAGGTAGCCCAGGGATACCGGTTCGCCGCCAAGGCATCGATGGAATTGGAGCCGCCGCCCGAAGCCGCGGTGGTCCGCTACTTCCAGAATCGCGCCCTCGATGCGCTCCCGGTCCTGGTCCGCAGCGAATCGGCCACCCGATCTTCGTGGAAATTTTCCGCCGAAGGAATCTCGCAGGGCCACCCCTCGGGTAACCCGTCCATTGCCAATGTGCGTTTTCTTAAGCTGAAATCGGGGGGTAAGCCCGAGATCGTCGCCTGCGACATGATTTCGGGGCTCGTCCTGGCGGCAAACTCCTCCGGAGAAACGCGGGTCCTGAGCACGTCCATACCGCACCCCGCGCATTCCGAGGCGGTCGACCTGGACCAGGACGGCTTGATGGACCTGCTGATCGCCGACCTTGGCATTCCCTTGCCGAGCGACGAACGCAAAGGCGCGGTGGTGTGGCTCAAGGGCAAGGCGGACGGCTCATTCGAGTCGATCATCCTGGCCTCGAAGTTGGGCCGGGTTGCCGACATCCAGGCGGCCGATTTCGACGGAGACGGCGACCTGGACCTCGTCGTCGCCGAATTCGGCTGGCGGGGCGTCGGCTCGATCCTGTACATGGAGAACCGCGGCGGACCGAAGGGGCCGCCCTCGTTCGTGACCAGCACCCTTGACCCGCGTCACGGGTCGATCCACGTCCCGATTGCCGACCTGGACGGCGACGGCAAGCCCGATTTCGTCGCCCTCATCAGCCAGGAGCACGAGGCCGTCGTCGCGTTCCTCAACCGGGGCCCGGGCAAATTCGAGCGTAAGACGCTCTACCACGCGCCTCACCCGGCGTTTGGCGTGAGCGGGATCCAGCTCGTGGACCTGGACCGCGATGGCGACCTCGACGCGATCTTGACCAACGGCGACGTGTTCGATACCCCCCTGCTCCGCCCCGATAATGGCGTTCAGTGGCTGGAAAACCGGGGCAACTGGGATTTCCGGCCGCACTGGCTGGCATCGATGTACGGGACGCATCGCGCCCAGGCCGCCGACATGGATGGCGACGGCGACCTTGACATCGTGGCGGGAAGCTTCCTGCCCGACTCGCTGGCCAATCGCGCGGGCGTGGCGGAAGAGCTGGATTCGCTCGTACTCTTGGAGCAGGTCAGGCCGGGCGTTTTTGAATATCACGCCCTGGAGAGCGGCAAGTGCCACCACGCCACGCTCGACCTGGGGGATTTCGATGGCGATGGCCGCGTCGACATCCTCGCGGGCGAGTTCGTCAATTTCGAGCTGGGCGACGTCAAGAAGACCACCACAAAGGTGCGTAAAGATTGGGTCGTGATCCAGCGGAATATGCGATAAGATGCATGAAAGGCATCGCCTTCGACTCGTCGCGAAAAATGCCGTTCGACTGGCCTACAGGACGGTCGTTTTCGCCGCCTTTCGGGCCACGAATCTGGCCTTTTCATAGCGGCGGGCCGACCAGGATACCGCCAGCGCCGCCGCAGCCACGGCCACGATGATTGGATTCTGAGCGCGATTGGGACGGACGATCCCCCAGGCGATCGTGCCGAACCCGACGACGGCGGCGGCGACCTGGAGAATCTTGAGGCCGATTCGCAGACGCCCGCCCCGGCCTATCACCCCCAGCCAGAAAGCCAGGCTGAGGAGGGCCATCAAGCCCGCACCCATGAGCAGGAACGCGCCCCAGGACCGTCCGGGCCCGCCCAGCTTCAGGCCGCCGACGAAGGCCAGGATGAGGGCCCAGGCCGCCATCAGCCCCGAGATCCCCATGGCCGCGAGGCGACGGCTCGCCTCAAGCGATCGCGGCTTTCGCATCCAGCGGACGAACTCGCGGCGGACCTTGCGGGCCTTCCGCCCCATGGAGGGCGATCGCTTCAGCTTCAGGTCAACGCTCGCGCCTTCGACCGGCTCGCAGCCTTCCATGGCGAGGCAGAGCGAGCACCAGCCGAAAACAAGCTCGCCGTCGGGCGTTCGGCCCAGGGTCTCCGCCATGAGTATCCGGTCGCAGCGGGCGCATCGCATGGGAGTCAGAATCCTTCGATGGGCAACCGCGCCCCGTCGTCCTCAAGTTTACGATACAAAGACGACAGCCCCATGCCCAGCCTCCTCGCCGCTTCGCGCTTGTCCCCGCCGCACTGGTCCAGGATTCGCCGGATGTGGCGACGCTCGGCCAGGGCCAGGGCCGAGGCGCAGGTCGTCGCCCGGCTCCGGCTCGCCCGGCGCCCCCATGAGCTCGGTCGGGAAGTCGGCGGGGTTCAACAACGGGCCGTCCCCCAGGATCACGGCGCGTTCCAGGGCATTATCCAGCTCGCGAACATTCCCCCGCCACGGGGCCGCCATCAGCCGCCTCATCGTCGCATTATCCACCCCATCGACCCGCCGGCCCAGGCTCTTCACATGACGCATGAGGAGTGCCGAGACAAGCTCGGGGATGTCCTCGGGGCGATCTCGCAACGGGGGCATCTTGATGGTGACCACGTCGAGTCGATAGAACAAATCCGCGCGAAATCGACCGGCCTCGACCTCGGTCGCCAGGTCCTTGTTCGTCGCCGCGATGACCCGCGCCCCGACATGGAACGGCCGCGTGGCGCCGATGGGCAGGACTTCCTTGTTCTCGATCGCCCTCAGCAATTTGGATTGGGTGAGCAGCGGCAATTCGCCCACTTCATCCAGGAAGACCGTGCCCCGACCGGCCGCCAGGAAGAGGCCGTCATGATCGCGATCGGCGCCGGTGAACGCGCCTCGCACGTGGCCGAAGAGTTGATTTTCCAGCAAGTCGTGGGGGATCGCGGCGCAATTGATCGCGAGAAATGGTGCATCCGGCTCGGCGCCCATGGCATGGAGCCGCCGCGAGACCAGTTCCTTCCCGGTGCCGCTCTCGCCGGTGATGAGGACGTTGCTCCGCGTGGGGCCGACCTTGCGGATCATAGTCTTGACCGCCTGCATGGAAGGACCCGAGCCCACCAACGCATCGGGGCCGACCTGCCCATGCAATTGCCTGCGAAGCGCCTGATTCTCCCGCTCCAGCCTCTTGAAGGAAATCAGTCGATCGATCTTGGTAAGCAATTCCTCGAAGAGGATCGGCTTCATCAGATAATCGTGGGCCCCGCGACGGAAGGCCGCGACGGCATTTTCCACGGTCGCGTAGGCCGTGATCATCAGGACCAGCGTCTCGGGGCGGACCTTGAGCAGCCGATCGAGCAGCTCCAGGCCGTCGGAGCCGGGGAGCTGGACGTCGAGGAGGGCCACCTCGGGGTCCAAAGTCTCGGACGCCGCGAGCGCCGAGCCCGCGTCCCCCGCCACTCCGACCTCGAACCCCTCGCCCTGGAGGAATTCCTGGAGGGTGGAGGCGATCACCTCTTCGTCATCGACAATAAGGACGCGACCGCGAGGCCCCACGGCCGATGGTCGCGAACCGGGACGGCTCATGACCCGACTCCCGCCAGGACCGACACGTTGGCCGCCCTTTGACGCGACTCCGGGAAGATGACCACGAACGAGCTCCCGTGGCCCGCCCTCGGGCAGAAATCGATCGTCCCGCCAAGCTCCTGGACAATCTGCCGGCTCACATACAAGCCCAGCCCGGTGCCCTGGGGCTTGGTCGTGTAATAGGGCTGGAAGAGGCGAGGCACGTCCTTTTCCGCGACCCCCCGCCCGTCGTCGCTCACGATCATGGTCGTCGCGTTCCCCTCCCTGCATGCAGATACATGGATGCTGCCCCCTTTGCCCGTCGCGTCGATCGCGTTGAAGACCAGATTCAGGACGACCTGAGTCACGTGGTCGCGAGACGCCACGATTGGCGCAAGGTCTTCGGGCACGTCCACCGTGATCTGGCGGTCTCCGGTGCGATGATAGTATTTCGCCACGCCCAGGACTTCCTCCACGACCTCATCCAACCGCACCCGGCCCGTCGTCGAGGAGGCCGGCCGGGCGAAATCGATCAGCTCGCGGATGGTGCGCTGGATGCGGACGAGCTGGCGGTCGGCCAGGTCCAGCTTTCCGGCCGTGTAAGCGTCGGGGCCTCTCCTCTGGAGCATTTGCACGAGAGTGCTCAGGGCGGCAAGGGGGTTGCCCACCTCGTGCGCGATCCCTGCGGCAAGCAATCCAAACGCGGCCATCTTCTCCTGATGGATCACGCGAGCCTGCGAATCGCGGAGCGCGGCCGAGCGTTCGCCGACGCGGCGCTCCAGCTCGGCCGACTGGCGTTCGAGCGCCGCGTTGGCCTGCTCCAGCCCCGCCCCGGTCGCTTTCAGGAGGCTCGCCAGCGCCGAGCTTGCCCAGGTGGCCCATGCCAGGATCGCGGCGGTCAGGAGCCACGCGGCCGTGCCCCCGCGGCTCCGATCGAGGACATACGCCAGGACGGCGAAGCTCAGGCAATGAAGCCCAAAGGTCGTCCACGCGATCGTCGCCCGGTATCGGATCGCGCAGCAGATGAGTGACAGCAAGTAGTACCAGCGGAAGGGGCTATCCAGGCCCGTGTCGTGGTAGCACAAGAGCGCGATGAACGTGGATTCCATGCAGGACACGAAGAGCGGCCAGCGGTGCAGGAAGACCTCTCCCATGCGATGGAAGGACGTATCCAGGGCCGCATAGCCCGCCCCGAGCGCGAGGAACGCAGGCACACGGCCGACGGGTTGTGCAGGCCCGACCGCGTGAGCGCCAGGACGTAGCCCATCGCGATCCCGAACCAGCGAATCCGGACGACGATCGACTCGGTGGCCAGCTCCCAGGAGATCGGCGATCCGATCTCCGACCTGCTTGTGAGGATGGGCATCATTTCCCGCCACGATAGAACCGGCAGCAAATCCCATCGTATTATAGGTGGCCGGGAGGGGGCGGCCCAATCCCTCCGAGTCCCGGCCGGGCACGATTTTTGCTCGTGGTCGGAATGACCGCAAGTTTCAACCCGAGGAGGACAGTCATGCGTCGCTTCTTGCCAATTCGAAGGACGATCTTCAAGGCCGCCACGCTCGCCGGACTGGTCGTGGCCATGGCCGCTTCCGCTCGTCCTGCCCAGGCCCAGGTGGTAGTCGCCCCGGGCGCCTATCCGGCCTACACCACTTACGGCACCTACGGATACGGGGCTCGCCCGTATCGGCCGCTCCGCCGCGCGCTCCGGCCGAATTATTACGCCCGGCCCGGTTACTACGCGCCCCGCGTGTACGCCCCGGCGGGCTACTACGCACCGGTCGCCCCGGTCTACACGGCCCCGGCTCGGGTTTATGGACCGACGGTGTATTATCCCCCGATGCTGTGATCCTCGGCTTTTCGCGCCCGCTCCCGGGCGGGCGCTGTAAAATCCCCCGCTCGTGCTTTATGATCGTCCCGAGGGCCGTGGTTAGCGGCCCTCACTCATGACCTCGGATCGAGGGGACGATGACCTCAAGCACGATGCGAACCTGCCTCCCCCTTGCAATCGCCCTGCTCCTGCCTCCCCTCGTCTCGGCCCAGGAACACCAGACGCCATTCGGCAGCATCAACGCGGCCGAGATGCTCCGCCATATCCAGGTGCTCGCGTCCGACGAATTCGAGGGCCGCGCCCCCGGGTCCAAGGGCGAGGAACTGTCGGTCGGCTACATCACCGATCAGTTCCGCCGAGTCGGGCTCAAGCCCGGCAACCCCGACGGCACCTACGTCCAGCAAGTGCCGCTAGTCGGCTTCAAAACGAAGGCGAAAGGCCAGTTTGAGGTCGGCGGTAATTCCATCGCGCTCAACTTTCCCAGGGATTGGGTCGCGGTCTCTCGCCGAGAGACCCCCTCCGTGCAAGTCGAGAATTCCGACGTCGTCTTCGTCGGTTACGGCGTGGTCGCGCCCGAATACGGCTGGGACGATTACAAGGATGTCGACGTCAAGGGCAAGACCATCGTCATGCTCGTGAACGACCCGCCCGTGCCCGACCCCAAGGACCCGTCGAAGCTGGATGAATCGATGTTCAAGGGCCGGGCGATGACGTATTACGGCCGCTGGACGTACAAATACGAGATCGCCTCGGAGAAGGGCGCAGCCGCCGCCATCCTCGTCCACGAGACCGGCCCGGCCGGTTACCCGTTCCAGGTGGTCGTGGGCAGTTGGGGCCGCGAGAACTTCGACCTGCCCGCGCCCAACGGGAACGCGGCGAGGGTTGCCATCGAAGGCTGGATGACGCTGGACAAGACCAAGGAAATCTTCTCGGCGGCGGGCCAGGATTTCGACTCGTTGAAGAAGGCCGCGTCCGGCAAGGATTTCCGCCCCGTCCCGCTGAACGCCAAGGCGTCTTTCAGCGCCGAAAACACGCTCCGACGGGTGAATTCCAAGAACGTGATCGCGAAGCTCGAAGGCTCGGACGCGAAGCTCAAGGACGAATACGTGATCTACACCGCGCACTGGGATCACCTGGGGATGGACGAGAACCTCAAGGGGGATCAAATCTACAACGGGGCGGCCGACAATGCCTCGGGCGTGGCGATGCTCCTGGAAATCGCCGAGGCGTTCTCGCTCGTGGGCAACAAGCCGCCGCGATCCATCCTCTTCCTCGCCGTGACCGCCGAGGAAAAGGGCCTCCTCGGCGCGCGCTACTACGCCGAGCACCCGCTGTATCCCCTGGAGTCCACGCTCGCGAACATCAACATGGATGTGATCAACTTGTGGGGGAAGACATCCGACGTCACGAGCGTGGGCAAGGGGAATTCGTCGTTGGACGACCTGCTCGCCGGCGTGGCCTCGCGGTACGGGAAGACCGTGGGCGGCGACACCGACCCGGAAAAGGGCTCGTTCTACCGCTCGGATCACTTCGAGTTCGCCAAGATGGGCGTGCCCGCGCTCAACGCCAAGGGGGGCACGATCTACGTCGGCAAGCCCGAATCTTACGGCCAGACCAAGCGGAATGAGTACACCGCGAACGACTATCACAAGCCGTCGGACGAGGTGAAGTCCGACTGGGACCTGTCCGGTGCCGTGGAAGACGCCCGCATGCTCTTCGAGGTCGGCGATCGCGTGGCGCGAGGCTCGACCTATCCCGAATGGACGCCGGGGAACGAATTCCGCGCCCGCCGCGAGGCCATGTTGAAGAAGGCCGGGCGATGACCTCGGGAATTGCCGAGGAGCCACGACCTTGATCGCGCGATCCGACGGGCGGCGGGTCGCGGCCGGCGTGATCCTCGGCATCAGCCTTGCCGCATTCGCCTGGGCCGATCGATCGTTCGGGGTGGCCGCGACGGTTTTTCATGCGATCGCGCAACTCTTCTACGAGAAATCGCAGCTTGCCGAATTGCGCGAGCCGTCGCAAATCGCCCTCTTCCGAACGCACGGCGCGGTACTAGGCGTCCTGGTAGCTTCCGGCCTGATTTGCTCGCCCTGGCTCACGCGGCACGCTCGCCGATGGTGGGCGATCTTCGCAGTGGCCTACGCCATTCGCGCCGCCATCTGGATCGCCGGCAGCAATTTGCCGCTCGTCCCCGGCGATAGCTGCCATTACGTGGAAATCGCGTCGTCGATCTACCACGGCGAAGGCCCGGTCAAGCATTATGTCGAGAGTTTTTTCACCGATTATTCGCAGAAAATCCTCCGGACGGGTGCCGTCCTCGACGACTGGGCAACCCCCCTGTTCGCGTATCTCCTTGCGATTGCCTATCGCGTCACGGGCGTGGTGCCGGGCGATTCGCTGGAGGCGACGTTCGCGGTGGCCAAGGGCCTCAGCTTTGCGCTGAATCTGCTGACCTTCCCGGCGCTCTACCTGTTCGCCCGCCGCCGTTGGGATCGAGGACATCGCCCTCGCATCCATCGCCGTGCTGGCAATCCTGCCGGTTCACGCCCTGTACGGAGGCTTCGAGCTTCGCGAAAGCCTGGTGGCGCTGACGTCGGTCCTAGCCGTCTGGACCTTGACGGAGGTCTGGGAAGCGCGACGGCGCCGGGCGCTGGGGATGGGCGGTGGCATCGGGCGTGTTCACGGGGCTGGCGATCCTCTCGCGCAACACGGCAATGGCCCTGGCCGCGGCCGGTGGCATTTATGGATTGCTCGCGCACGATCGCAAGCATTTCGGCCCCATGATGGCCTGGGGCGTGGTCACTGTTGCGATGCTCGTCCCCTGGGGGCTCGCCACCTTCCAGGAGTACGGGGCACCGTTTCATACGTACACGAAATATTTCCAGTACAACTTCTCCTGGGCCGTGCATCATTACGACGAGGGCAATACGTCGGCCTCGCAGTTCTACACCAAAGCCAACGCCCTCGCGATCTTCCGCATCAAGATCAAGTCGCTCATCATCATCCTCGTTTACTCGACGATGATCTTGAGCCTCCCGCTAGCTTACGGATTCGTTCGTCGCCTATTTCGAGGTGCCGGCCACGCCGATCGAGCGGTCGCATGCATCGCGGTCATGTTCGCGATCGGGACGTTGGCAACCATCGCCGATGTAACTCAAGTCGCGCAACTCGGGCGTTATTACCTGCCGGTATTCGTCCTCATGCTGCCTTCCGCGATCTCGGGCCTCCGGGATCTTTGGATGGAGAAAAGCTCTCCCCGCGTCAGGCCCCTGCTCGCGCTATCGCTGGTTGCGTTGCTGTGGGCGGACCCGTCGTGGGCGTTCGATTTCTCGTGGCTTTCTCGCTCCTATCAACTCCACTGGCCGGCGCTTCGTCAGGCCGGCGACTGGGTGCGGTCCCATCCCCAAGCGGTCCCTCCCGACTCGCGAATCCTCACGTGGTTCCCCTGGGAATTCCGCCTCGCCAGCCGCCGGACGACCATCCTCCTCAATCGCAGCTATCACGCACCACACCTGGAAAAGACCATCCGCCGGTACCGCGTGACGCACGTCCTGTGGGGCTCGTTCGAGCCGCCGCCGGACGTCGATCCCGAACTGTGGGCGCCCCACCTGACTTCCTTGCGGCTGGGGATCGGCCTCACGTCCGACCGGCAGCTTTTCCGCTCCGACAGGTCGTTGCCCTACCCGGTCACGCTGTATCGCATCGCCGAGGCCTCGCCATGAACGGCCGTCGCGTCTCGCTGGCGGCGCTCCTGCTGATCCTCATCTTCAACGCCTGGTTTCGCTGCCACACGATCGGCCCAACCCTCCGCGATCGGTTCGGGCTTCGGCTCTATCCGGTGCTGACCGGCGAGGCCGAGCCGCTCGACTGCGACGAGTCGATTTATGCATACATCGGCGATCGAATTCGCGCCGGCAAGGTTATGTATCGCGATTTGACCGAGAACAAGCCGCCCGGAGGCTACTGGCTCTACGCGATGACCGTTGCCGTCGGGGGCGCCAACGAGACCGCGATTCGCCTCATGCCCCTGCCGTTCGTGATGGCCACGATTGCGCTCGTGTGGTGGATCGCGGGGAAGATCGCCGGTCCCGTCGCGGCGGTTTCTTCCGCGTTCGTCTATTCGTTGATGAGCACCGACCCGTATCTCTACGGGAACGGCGCCAACATGGAGCATTTCATCAACCTGTTCTCGACGGCCAGCCTCGCCTTCATGATCGGTTCATGGCCGAAACAAAGCCGCCGCGGGCTATTCCTGGCGGGCGTTTGCGTCGGGGCGGCAAGCCTGATCAAGCAGATTGCCGTGGTCCACCTGATCGTTTACCTGATCGCGATTGCGATCGCGCGGGCGAAACGCCTGCTCGGAAGAAGCTTCTGGATATTTCGACGGTCGCCGCGGGCTTCCTCGCCGTCTGCGCCGCGGCGGCAATGCTTCTCGTCTTTCAAGGAGCAGGGCAGGCGGCTCTTGCGGATATTTTCGAATACGGGCGTGCCCTGGCCACCGACACGCCGGGCGACCCGAAGGAGAAACCCTTCTTCATTCGCTGGTTCACGGGAAATACCGACCCGGAAGGGCGGCTGCCCTGGCCGTTCGGCATCACGAAGGGTCGAGCCTGGTGGGCGGCGGGATCGTGGCCGCTCTGGGCGGCCTCAATTCCGGCGATGATTTGGGTCGGATTCGGGAAAAAGGACGCGACCAGGCGATTGCTTGTCGCATTCCTGGCCGGCGAATGGGTCCAGGTCGCGGCCCCCGGGCTGTTCTGGCAGCATTATTACCTGTTGCCGTTGCCCGGAGTCGCGGCCTGCGTGGGGATTGCCCTCTCCGATGCATATTCGACGGCTCGTGCCGCGATCTCCGACCGGAAAATCCTCCGAGCTGCGTCATCGACGGCCGCGGTCGTGATCCTGTCGGCATCGATCCTGGGGACGGCCGAAATCCTTCAACGGGATTACTTGATGGTCGCTCCCGAGAGGTTGACGATCGATTACAAGGGAGGGGCGCAGTGGGTCGCTCTCCGGGAGATTGGTCGTCAGATTCGCCATCGGACCGAATCCTGGAAGGATCCGCGGCTTTTCGTGTGGGGCATCCAGAGTCCGCTTTACATTTATTCCCGGATGCCGGGGGTGACTCGTCAGGTCTTCGCCGATCCGCTGATCGTCGCCTACATGGATCGAGATCATCGATTGATCCGCCCGCGATTGGAGCGCACCCTGGCGGAGTTGGAATCGACCCGACCGGACCTGATCCTCCTGGGCGAGCGTCCTTTCCCCGGCCTGCTGGCCTTCGTCCGGCGAAATTACCTGCCCGCGCCGGTCCTCCTGCACGGGAGGGACGCGACCATGGGCCGCTTGTGGGTCCGTCGCGACCGCTCCTCCGCGTTTCAGGGGCCCTGACTGCCCGACTTGTCGGCGTGCTTCGACCGGTTCCTGATCTGGCCCGCCGATTCCCCCGCCAGGGGCACCGTCGAAGCTTCGCCGATGATGATCTCGTAGCGCGATCGCAGGTCGCGCATGATCGCGTCCCACGTCTGCGAGAGGGCGTAAGTCCTGGCGTTCATCGCGATCTTGCGACGCAACGTCGCATCGTCGGCGAGCAGGATCAGCTTCGCGGCGAAATCCGCCGGCGTCTGGTCGGGCTCGATGAGAAAACCCGTTTCTCCATCACGGACCGTGTCGCCCGGGCCGCCCGCGCGGATCGCGACGACTGGCAAGCCCGAGGCCATGGCCTCCAGGATCACGTTGCCGAACGTCTCGGTGCGGCTGGCGAACGCGAAGAGGTCCGCCGCGGCATAATGATCGGCGAGGTCGTCGCCCGACCTGTACCCGACGAATCGCGCCTTGTGTTCGAGCTTGGCTTCCAGATTAGCCCGCTCCGGCCCGTCTCCCACGATCAAAAGCTTCACGTGGGGGCGAGAGTCCGCCGCGATCTTGAGGGCATCGGCGAGGAACGCCACGTTCTTCTCGGCCGCGATCCGGCTCACGTGGCCGACCACGACATCCTCGTCCCCGAAACCCAGGCTTGTCCGCAGTTCCTGCCGGTAGGAACGATCGGGGCGGAAGAGATTCCCGTCCACGCCGCGCGGCCAGAGGACCAGCCGCTTGAGCCCATGGTCTTTCAGCTCCGAAATCGTGGCCCGCGAGGGGACGTAGGTCTCCCACGTGTGATTGTGAAACCAGCGGAAGTATCGCCACACGATCCCGCGAACCCACCCGATCCGGTAGTGGTCGGCGTATTGATCGAAATTCGTGTGGAAGCTGGAAACGACGGGGATTTTCCTCGCGAGCGCGTGGAGCAACACCGAACGGCCGAGCGTGGCCTCGGTCGCGATGTGAACGAGGTCGGGGCCGAATCGATCGATCGCCCGATGCGTGCTTTTGAACGGCGGGATGGGCACGCGGACATCGCGATAGAAAGGCAGGCGGATCGACCTGACCAGACGGTCATCCTCGCCCTCGGCCGGCCGCCCATAATCGGGGTGGATGAGCTGGACGTGATCGCCCGCGGCCCGCAGCACTCGGACGAGTTGCCCCAGGGTGCGCGATACCCCGTTGACCTGTGGGAAATATGTCTCGGTGACCAGGGTGACTCGCATGTGGCCCTCGAAGCGTCGACAGGCTTCGCGTCCACCGGCAAAATGCCTTTCGATCCCCGCCCCGATCACGGGACGGAAATACCATAACACATCCGCTCCCAATGCCGAAAGCGAGGGCGAAAGAAAAATCCGGGGAGGTCGCGGGCGGGACGGCGAGAGGGCACGTGGCGCGTGGCACCGATCGGTCAACCCGTCATCTCGTCCGCCGGCGGGGTCGTGGGCGCCGTCGGGGATTGACCCTTCCACGCTTGCAAGACGAACCAGAGCAACGTCAGCACCCCCAGGCCGATGCCCAGGAAAATCGGGCCCCGCGCGGGCCCCAATGCGGGCGCCGGATTCCCTCGATCGGCGGATCCGGCGGGCGACTCCCTGTAGGCGGGGAGGGGACTATTGGGGTCCCGCCTGATGCGCGGAACTTCCAGCCTTCGCACCGGCGAGAGCGACAGCGCGCTCTCATGGAGGGCGACCGCGTGCGGCGTGGTCACGGCTTCAATCTTGTTGACGAGGGCCAGCAATCCCTTGGTGTATTGGTGCACCTGGAGGTTGTCGTCCAGGGTCGCTTGCAGCTCTTCGATCTTCTCCTTCGGATACAGTTTCACCTCGTCGTTCTGCACGAGGATGCAGGTACGTCGGTCCGCGCGGGACACGAGCACGAACAGCCCATGGGCGTCCGCCGCCTTCATCCGTCCGGCCGCAACCTCCTTGATGGGGCGGCCTTCGAGCGAATCGACGGTCTCGATGAAGACCCTCCAATGATTGTCGCTGTACACTCGCTTGAGGATCTCATCGGCCCGGGACACCGCATCGGGCGGGAACATGCCGACCTCATCTCGCATCCCGACGATCGGCGGGGTTGCGGGGGCGTCCATCGCCTGAAACCTTGCCATGCTCAGGGCGCCGATCAATGCGGAATCCGGGCTCTTTCCCTGCAAGGCGGTCGTGATCCAGGCGTGGATCTGGTCGAGCCTTGCCTTGTCGAAAGTCTTCGTCGCTTCGGGCGAGGTCCGGATCAGCACGCGCCCGTCCGCCTTGGAGATCACGATCAGCAGTCTCTGGGCGCCATCCCTAGATAAAGCAGGCTGCGCGGTCGCTTCCATGGCCTTCTGTTTATCGTCGCCCGAGACGGAGTCGATCGTCTTGACGAGGATCTCCCAGCCGGTCTTCTCCTGGATCGCGGAGATCGACTTCTCCGCGGCAGCCACCGCGCCGGGCGAAAACAGATGCCCCTGATCATCAACCCGTCCCTCGCCCATCGCGACAGCCTGGGCTGGCAAGATCAACGAAACCGCAACCAAAAGGATAAATCGATGCATGATGGCGTTTCCTCGTCGAGTTAAGGAACGCGGGTGACCGGCAAGCAATAGAGTAGCCTGCTGCGCCAAAGAATTATAGGCAGGCGAGGAGATAACCGACCCGGACTACTGGGGGCCGTCGGACTCGTTAAGGATCGAATCGGCTCGGGAACGAAAAACCGGTGGTCGGATGAGGATCCCGGCATGGCGAAGGTGCGCCTGACAGGCGCCGCTCGGCGTCTCGACCCCATCCACCCAGCCCTCACCCAGTTCGGGTTATGATCCAAGATAGATCACGACTCCGGCGCGGCACGAGGAGCCGAAGTGTTTTGTCGATCGCCTCAAGCCGGAGAAGTGCTGAAACCGAGATTTGGGAATAGGAATCGCACAGATCGAGGCCGAGGCGGCGAGATCATGGAGGGATTGGAAGCCTCCGCGACGCGCCGAATCGACCGATTTCCGGCCAGCGGCATGAGAAAAGCTTATAATTCACCGCGAGGGATTCCCCGACTTCCTGGGAGGAATTCCATGGACTCGTCCGGGTATTCGCGATCTCGCCCGACGGTTGGCCACAAGATGTAAGCGAGTCTTGAGGCAACAGGAACGATCCTAACCGATTCCGCGCAATGCGCCGGACGAGGCCAGTCATGGGCGTCGTTGATCTCCGAGAAATCGTCAGTTCTGCGACGCACGCCGGGGCCTTCCTCCTGGCGATCCCGGCGACGATCGCCCTCTGCGATCGGGCGAGGGGGGACCGCGACCGGCAGGCCAGCTTCCTCGTCTACGGCCTGGGGCTCATGGCCTGTTTCGGGGCGAGCGCCTTGTGCCACGGCTGGGCGGCTTTCGGGACGAGTTCCACGCGCCTGGTCCTCATCGACAGGGTCGCGATCTTCCTGCTCATCGCGGGCACGTACACGCCGATCGCGAGGCACTTGCTGCGGCCTCGCTGGGAGGCGTGGGCCATGTCGTGGGCCTGGCTTGGGGCGGGATTGGGCATCCTCCTTACCGTGCTGGACGGCCACTTGCCCGCGTGGGAAGCGACGAGCATGTACCTGGCGATGGGCTGGGGAGGCCTGATCTGTTACGTCGGTTTAAGGCCCGCATTCTCGCATCGAAGCCTCGCCATGATACCGATCGGCGGCGCCCTTTACACGGTCGGCGCCACCTTCCACCTCGCGCACTGGCCGGTCGTGTGGACGGGCGTCATCGGAGCCCACGAGGTCTTCCACGTCCTGGTCATCGCCGGGGCCATGGCGCATTACTCGTTCATTTACAAGAACGTCGCCGAGCCCTGCTTCCCGCCCCCCGAGACGTCGACCTGTCGATTCCCGACGCGGCCTCACCTGCGCGCGGAAAAACGGTGTCAGGCACCGTTTTTCCGGGCGGAAACGGTGCCTGACACGAATGCCACGAAGTTAAGCCGCAACCTGATTCTCGGTCAATTGTTTACGTGGCGCCGCCCTCGGCTTCGTCATCAACGGATACTGCTTCGGGCGGCGCTTCTTCACGCGCGGCTCGAATCGACCCCTCCGCGACGGATTGACCAGGATCACCGACAGGTCCTCGCACGCCTCCGCGCCCACCAGCCGGCGCACCGCGTCGGTCACGCTCACGCGCTGCGCCGACACGCCCCGCGCCTGCGCCGTCTCACACGCCACCGAGCGCACCAGGTTGTAGACCAGCGCGAACGCCGCCAGTTCCTTCAGCACGCCCTGCTCCGTCTTGCACCTCAACACATCCATCTTCAAGGCGATCTTCAAGTCTCTCGGGTAGACCTCCACCTGCCACCGCCGGAAGTACAAGTCCGCCAGCGCCTCCGCCGGGTACGCCGACGCCTCCAGGAGCGTCGTCACCAGCGTGATCGCGCCCACGCGGTATCCGCGCGTATGGACCTCGTAGCGCAGCTCGCGCACCGCGACCTCTTCGGGCAGCGACGCGTACGCCTCCTGCGACATCCAGCGCGGCTTGCGCTTGGGCTTGGACCAGACGACGACCTGATCCGCGTCGCCCTGCGACCGCACCCACCGCGAGTGCGGCCGGATCGTCGCCTCGGCGGGCCTTTTTGCCTTGGTCTTCGCGGCGCGGGGCCGCCCCGGTGTGAAGTCGATGATCTGGCGCTGATGTGCGCGGAACACGCCGTGCAGGTGGCGGTCCAGGAGCGGCGCGAGGTGGGCATAGGAGCAGAATCCGCGGTCGCCGAGCACCACGTCGCCGGGGAGCAGTCCGGAGGTGGCGACCGCGCACCGCGCCATCTCGTGCGACCGCAGCGGAGCCGGATCGACGCGCAGGAGCAGGCCGGTGGCCAGGTCGAAGAGCGCCAGGAATTTGGCCACCGGGAACCCGCATCCCTTGCGCCGGCCGCCGGGCTGACCGAACGCCTTCTGCAACTCGGGGGTATCGGGCATCGAGAAGCTCGACCCGTCGATCAGCCAGACGCGGTGCCCATGCCAGGTCGCCGCGGCCGTCGCGGAAGTCCGAACGCGCTGGGCAACCTGCGCGGCGAGGCGACGCAGCGCCCCCAAGGGGAGCCGCTTCCGCGCGGCGCAGTAGGCGCTGTCGGTGAAGTTCCATCGGCCGAAGTGGACGACGTGTTGACAGGCGGTGTTACCGTGGAGGACCTGGAGGAGGAAGAAGTAGGCCGTGGTCGCCGGGTCCAGGGCCCGGTCCCGCCAGGAGTATTTCTCCTCCCGGCAGGCCTTCGCGATGGCTTCGGGGGAAAGCTCGGCGGCGAGGTCTTGCCGGAGTCGGCCCAAGATGGTGACGATACGTGGCGGCACGGGAGGGTCCCTTCGGGGCCTGGTTGGCTGTGACTTACCACCAGGATGTCCGAAGTCCCTCCCGTGCTCAAGTCGCTACAAACGCTCCGGAAGGCAGGGCTTGGGCCTTAACTTCATGGCATTCGTGCCTGACACCGTTTTCATGGCGTGACCAGCGGCGGCATCGGGCAGTCGAGCGAATCGGCGATCGCTCGGAGGAATTCCGCCTCCTCGACCGTGACTTTGCCGTCCGCCGAGATGCACTCCACGCAGGCGTCGATCACGTGCTTCTTCACCGCCGGGCTGGCTGAGTTCAGGACCTTCAACGCCTGATCCACTTCCGTTAGCGAGCAAGCGGACGGCTCGGCGAGGACAACCGCGCCGCCCTCGGGACCGAGTTTTCCCACCCCCATTAGAAACGCCTCTTGCACGTCCGCCGGCCCTTCCTGGCCGATCCTGGCGATCGCCGAGAGCAGGATTCCCACCGGGGCGATCAGGGGCGCGATCGCGGTATACTCCACCGAGACCGGCCGGGTCTTGCGGAACTTCCGGTCGAGGTGACGCACCAGCACCCGTTGCAGGGCGAATTCGAACAAAGTCACTCGCTGATCGGCCTGGACCAGCGGGTCAATATTCGAGCGGAACCAATCGTACTGGCCCGATGAGAGCTGTTGCAACGTGGGCAACGCCATGTCCACCAGCGGCAATCGCGACCCGGCGCCCAAGTTCTGGACGAGGGGGAAAAGGCGGGCCGCCTCGTCCGCGATCCCTCCCGCGCCGCTCCCCGAGACCTGTTCCAACTGCTTCGCACGGATGCCCGGATCGTCGTCCAGCAAGAGGGCGTACATGAGCGCCGATGCGCCGAACGGCTCGCCAAGCGCCTCCGTGATCGCGTCCGGCAGGTTTCTCCGGATCGTCGAGGCGTATTGGAGGTGGCGCAATTGAGGTGCGCCGACGGAATCCAGGACGGCGGCGGGACCGATTGGGAAGGCCCCTCCCACGTTCACGCCGGGCAAAATCGCGCCCAGTCCGCCCAGATTGCCATGTCCCTTCGGCTTCTCCTTCGCCTGTTCCGGCGTGCTTTCGATCGGCCCCTCATCGACGTCGGGATAGACGCCATCGAAATTGGGATCAAGCCGACGGATTCTCTCGTCGAGCGGCGGATGCGTGGCCATCCAGGACGCGACTTCCGGCACTCCCTCGCCGAAAAACATGTGACATGCCTGCTCGGCGTTCGCGTTCGCGATCTTCGAGCCTTGCGACAGCCCGCCGATCTTCTTCAAGGCTCCTGCAATGCCCCCGGGATTCCTCGTGAACTGCACCGCGGAGGCATCGGCGAGGAATTCGCGCTGCCGGCTGACCGCGCATTTGATCAGATGCGCAAAGAACATGCCGACGTAACCGATCACGAGCAGCGCAAGCCCTAACAGGAGGAAGACGAGTGCCGAGTTGTCTTTCTTGTCGGAATCGTTCGAATCTCTCGGTCGCGAATTGTAGTTCGATTGGCCGGCGTACCGCATGAGCAGTTGGCCGATCAGTGCCAGGAGCAAAATTCCGTGCAAGATCCCGATCAGGCGGATGTCGATTCGCATGTCGCCGTTCAGGATATGGCTGAACTCGTGGGCGATCACGCCCTGAATCTGGTCGCGGTCGAGGTGGTCGATCGTGCCCCGGGTCACGCCGATCGCCGCGTCCCCGGGCGCGTAGCCGGCGGCGAAGGCGTTGATGCCCGGCTCCTCGTCGAGCAAATACACCGGCGGGACGGGCGTCCCCGAGGCGATGGCCATCTCCTCGACCACGTTCAGCAGTCGACGTTCGAGCGGGTCGGTCGTGGTGCCGTCGATCAGGCGACCGCCGAGCATCCGCGCCACGGCGCCTCCGCCTTCGCGGAGGCTGGCCATCTTCCACAGGCTCCCGGAGGCGATCACGATGAGCGTGATCGTGGCGATGGCCGCCAGGCGGATCGGGTCAAAAACCGGCGGGGCCGGCGTGTTGCCCTTGTGCGTGCCGACCACGATGGCCGTGAACGCGGCATATACGCCCACGACGATCAGCACCACGGCAACGGCGAAGTAGAAGATCATCACGCCCGTTCGTCGCCGGGCGTGCTGCTGTCGGTCGAAGAAGTCGGTGGCCATGATCGGTCCGTCCCTTGCTCGCTCAGAAGGAAACCCGAGGGGCCTCGCGTTCCTTCTCCGACTCCACCTCGAACAGCTTCGCCTCGGTGAAGTTGAGGAAATTCGCCACCACCACGTTCGGGAACGTCTCCCGCTGCGTGTTGTATTGCATGACCGAATCGTTGTAAGCCTGGCGGGCGAACGAGACCTTGTTCTCGGTGGAAGTCAGTTCTTCCTGCAAGTTCAGCATGGTTTGACTGGCCTTGAGGTCGGGATAGGCCTCGGTGAGCGCGAACAGGCGGCCGAGGGCGCCGTTCAACTGCCCTTCGGCCGAGGCCAGCCCGCTCATGGCCGAGGGATCGCCGGGGCTCGCGGCGGCGGCCTGATTCGCCTTCACGGCCGAATTGCGGGCCAGGACGACCGCCTCCAGCGTGCCCGCCTCGTGCTTCATGTAGCCCTTGACGGTCTCGACCAGGTTCGGGATGAGGTCGTATCGCCTCTTGAGCTGCACATCGATCTGGGCATAAGCGTTCTTGAATCGGTTGCGGAGCGCGACCAGGTTGTTGTACACGCCGATGAAGAACATGGCCACGACGACGATCAGCAGGACGAGGCCGCCGACCCCGGCCAGTAGGGTGGTCTCGAAGGTCGTCAACGCCCAGGCGTAGCTCATGATGGCAGTCCTTCTCCCCGCAAACGGTGTCAAGATGGTGGCAACGGGGGCAAAATACCCCGAGCCGAAGCCGCCCGCAACGGCATGGCGGGCGATTCCCCGGGGATCTTCGCACGCCGAGGCGGATTATTGCGGAGGATGGGTCGACGCGGTAGCGTGGCTGCGGGATGGTCCTGCAACCAACGAGGCGATCGCATGCGACTCCTGCCGAAAGTCCGGTTCACGCTCGGGACCGTGATGATGATCGTCCTCTTCGCCGCGTCGGCCTCCGCGCTGTTCGCAAGGATCTGCCATCTTCTAGAAGAAAACCCGCCCGCCAATATGCCCGGCTGGAAATATGATTCGGCCGCGGTCGTGATCCTCGCCATCGGGCTGACCGCCGTGGCGCTCGGCTCCCTCAAGTCGCACTCGGCGGCGCAGACGATGCTCCAGGGGACGCTCGCGTGCCTCGGCTATCTCTCGCTGATCCAGCTCGCCGAGGGCGACCATCCTCGCCTCCTCCTCTACTTTTTCCAGGCCCTGTTCGCGGTGCTGGCAGCCCTGCCATTGCTTGCCCGTAGGTTCGTGAAAGCCCGCATGGATCGCGGCCCGAGGCGTGACTGGTGGAAGCGGACTTGCGAGGCCGTCTTCTTCGCCTTCCTCAACATGATCCTGGTGCTCGCGGGGATCTTTCTCCAGGTGTTTGTCGTTGAAATCTGCCCGCAACTGTTGAGGTAGCCGTTGGGTGCCTTCTTCATGGGAACGGCCGGTAATAACCGGCCCTACGTGGAAAGTGCCGACCCTTATTCTAATGATCGTGCCGCCCGAGCGAATGTCCTCTCAATCCATCCGGGAGAATTCATGCTCTGGAAAAGCCCGCCCCGAATCTTGAGCCGTGAACGCCTGATCGTGATCCTCGGCGTGGTCATCGGGATCGGCCTCGCCTGGTTCTATCTGCACCCGATTGGCTCGCGTCGGGTGGCACTGCGCATCTCCGCGGGACGCTCGCAAGGCTTGCGGCATGCGATGGCCGGGACCTTGGCCCGGGACGCTCGCCGCCACCAGCTCGAATTGATCCTCGTGCCCACCGCGGGCTCGGAGGTCGCGCTCGATCAGGTTGATTCGGGTTTGCTCGACGTGGCCCTGGTCCAGGGCGGGCTTGATCCCCGGGGCCGCGAAAACGTGCGGCAGGTGGCCGCGCTTCATGTCGAGCCGCTGCATCTGCTGGTCAAGGAAGAACTTGCCGCGAAGATTGCGGAGAATCTCGGGAGCTTGCGTGGGAAGTCGATCAACCTCGGCGAGAGCGGCAGCGGGACGCACGCACTTTCGCTGGAAGTCCTCAGATTTGCCGGGCTGGAACCGGGCCGGGACTTCACGCCTACTTCGCTCAGTTATCTTGAGCTTGAGGAACGCCGCGATCGATCGGCCCTGCCCGATGCCGTGTTCATGGTCTCGCTCCTGCCCTCGCCGGTCGCGAAGATCCTCGTGACGCGGGACCGATACCGCCTGGTCCCCCTCCCGTTCGGCGAGGCGTTCGTCCTGGAGAACGGCGATCGCGCGACTCCCGCCGTGAAGGGCGGAATCTCACACGATCTCGTCGTCGAGGCGACCATCCCGACCTTTACCTACGGCCTCAATCCCGCCGTGCCCGCAAATCCCGTGCAAACCCTCGGCACCAGGCTGTTGCTCGTCGCCAACAAGGACGTGCGACCGGACGCGATCTCGCGGCTCCTGACGGCCGCGTTCACCACGTCGTTCGCCCACCTGGCGCATCCTCCCCTGTCGACCAAGCTCCTGGAATTGCCCCCCGAGTTGCCCATGCACGAGGGCACGCTCGTGTTCCAGGAGCAGAGCAAGCCCGTCAATTCGGGCGAGGTGATCGACTCGGTCGAGAAGGAGCTGAGCATCGCGGGCGCGATCGTCGGCGCCTTGTTTTTCCTCTGGCAATGGCTCAAGAGCCGATATCGGAGGCGTCGCGAGAGCGGTTTCGAGCACTACATCCAACGGGTGGGCGCGATCGAAAATCGGTCGCTCGAAATCGAGCTTTCGGCCGATCTCGACCTCAAGGAATTGCTCTCGCTCCAGTCCGCACTGGGCCAGATCAAGGCGGAGGCGATCGCCAAGTTCGCCCAGCGGGAGATCGACGGCGAGGACCTAATGACGGGGTTCCTGGCCCATGCGTCGGACGCGAGGGACCATCTTACGCGGCTGATTTTGCATCGTCGCGATCAACTGGAGCGTCAGGCGAGGAAGCAGAAACGCCCGCTCGACGACGTCTGGAGGGAAGCGGTGGGCGAGGATCGAGACGGCCGCCTGATTGGCCGATCGGGCGTCGAATTGCCATGAAGTGCCTCGCACGCTTCCGTCATGCTCATGACAGACCACGTGAAGAATAAGGATGGCTTGACCCTGACGGTCGTGACGGATGTTTGAACAGGCCGGCGCGCCTCGCCCGCGATCGAGCGGCGCGGCCCTTGGCTGACGGTCGATCTTCCTTGTGGACGGAGTCCGCACGCAACCACAAGGAAGTGGAGATTGCCATGAAGCGAATCATTGCCCTGTCGTCGATGCTCCTCATTGGGGGCGGTTGCATGGCGCCGTTGACGCGGCGACTCGATGAGACGAACGCTCATCTGGTGACCGTGAACGCACAGCTTGCGGAGACGAACCAGCGGCTCGGCGACGCCCAGGCGAAGCTGGAAGAGGCCAATCATCGGATCGGCGTGCTGGATCAGGTCGTCCAGAAGCTGCTGCCGGGCCTGGACATCAAGCCCTGACCGGATCGTCGGCCGTCCCGCGTTCCTGATCGTCGGGCGGGGGCCGGTTCACGGGCGGTTGGCGGCCTGCTCCTGGCTCGGGGCGGGGCCGCAAAAACCGTGGACCGGCCGGCCTGGCCATTTTTTCCGCGGCGATTCGTGTTAAGATAAACTATCTGCGACAAAGAAACGGCACCCGCCCCCGATTTCGCCCACCTCGACTCACATCTTGCGGAGATCTTCATCGATGACGCGCCTCTTGTCCGCTGCCGGTGTCTTGCTGGCAGTCTTGATCGGACTGTCCACGATGGGCCAGGCCGGTCTGGCCCAGGCCCCCGCCCCGTCGCCCACGCCCGCCCCCGACGCTCCTCCGCCCACTCCGCCCGACACCAAAGGGGCGACTCGCCCCGGCATGGGCCGGCGCCCCGCGTCGGGAAATCCTAACGCCCGCATCCGGCCTTTTGACGACGTGATCACCGCCGAGGCCAAGAGCGATCCGGGGTTGTTCAACGTCCATCGCATCGACGAGAAGATCTTCTACGAGATCCCCCAGGACGTCCTCGGCAAGGACATGCTCTGGGTCACCAACATCGAAAAGACCGGCAGCGGCAGCGGTTACAGCGGCGACCCCGTGGGCGATCGCGTCGTCCGCTGGGAGCTTCGCAACGAGGACGTGCTGCTCCGCGACGTGAAGTACGACATCCGCGCCGACACCAAGGACCCGATCCGCAACGCCGTGCAGGCCAGCTCGGTCGAGCCGATCATCGCCGTGTTGCCCGTCAGGGCGTATGGCAAGGATAAGTCGCTGGTGATCGACGCCACCGAGCTTTTCACCAGCGACATGCCCGAGTTCAGCGCCTCGCGACGCCTGGGCGGCGGCAGCGCCGACCCTCGCAAGACGTTCATCGAGCAGGTGAAGTCGTTCCCCGACAACATCGAGACCAAGGTCCTGATGACCTATCGTCGCGGCGGGGGCGGGATCTTGAGCCTGGGCCTCCCCAGCCCGTCGCCCGATCCCGATCCCGCCCCTCGTCGTCGCCCCGTGGGCGGCGGAGGTGCCGGCGGTGCCGTGACCGTCCTGGTCCACCACAGCATGGTGAAATTGCCCGAAGAACCGATGAAGCCGAGGAAGTTCGACGAGCGCGTCGGCTTCTTCACCGAGGATTTCCAGGACTACGGCAACATCAAGAACCACCAGGTCGAGAACGTCCGCTACATCGCCCGCTGGAGGCTGGAGAAGAAGGACGACAACGCCGAGATCTCCGAGCCGAAGAAGCCGATCGTCTTCTACATCGGCCGCGAAGTGCCCGACAAGCTGCGTCCATTCATCAAGAAGGGCGTGGAGTCGTGGCAGCCGGCCTTCGAGAAGGCGGGATTCAAGAACGCGATCATCGCCAAGGACGCCCCCACGCCCCGCGAGGACCCCGATTGGGACGCCGAGGACGCCCGCTTCTCCACGATCCGCTGGCTGCCCTCGACCACCGAGAACGCCATGGGGCCTCACGTGGCCGACCCGAGGACCGGCGAGATCCTGGAAGCCGACATCCTCATGTACCACAACGTGCTGAAGCTCGCCCGCGACTGGTACTTCGTGCAAGCCTCGCCGAATGACCCCCGCGCCCAGATGCTCCCCATGCCTGACGACCTCATCGGCGAGCTGCTCTCGTACGTGGTGGCTCACGAAGTCGGCCACACGCTGGGCTTCCCGCACAACATGAAGGGCTCGTCGTCGTTCACCGTGGCGCAGCTTCGCGACCCGAAGTTCACCGCCGAGAACGGGACCGAAGCGTCCATCATGGACTACGGCCGCTTCAACTACGTGGCCCAGCCCGGCGACAACGCCCGCCTGATCCCCAAGATCGGCCCCTATGACTTCTTCGCCGTCGAGTGGGGCTACAAGACGTTCAAGGGCGCGACCACGCTTCGAGCAGGAGAAGGCCAAGCTCGACGAGATTCGCGCCCGCCAGTTGGGCAATCCCACCCTGCGATTCGGCGGCGGGTCGGGCGTCGACCCCTCCGAGCAGACCGAGGACCTCAGCTCCGACGCCGTCGCGGCCACCGAGCTGGGACTCAAGAACATCGACCGCGTGGCCGGTTATCTGGTCAAGGCGACCTCGCACAAGGGGGAAGATTACGACCTCCTGCGGAACATGTACCGCCAGCTCGTGGGCCAGCGCAACCGCGAGCTGAACCACGTGGCGAACCTGCTCGGCGGCGCGCTCAAGACGACCACCTTCTTCGGCGACGGCGATAAGCAATACGACATCGTCTCGGGCGAGCAGCAGAAGAAGGCCATGCTCTTCCTCAATGCCAACGCCTTCCAGGTGCCCCCGTCGCTGATCGCCCCCGACATCCTTTTGCGATTGGAAGCGAACGGGGCGGCCGACCGGATCTTGACGCCCAGAAGCAGATCCTGAACACGCTGATGGACGAATCGCGGCTCAAGAGGATGGCCGAGCAGTGCGCCCGCGACCCCAAGGGCTGCTATTCGCCGCTGGAAATGCTCGCCGACCTGCCGCCAGGGGATCTGGGGCGAGTTGAAGGGCGACCCTGTGGACGTGGACCTCTACCGCCGCAACCTCCAGAGGGCACACGCCGAGATGCTGATCTCGGAAGTGACCAAGGAGACGTCGTCCAGCGACCTGCAACCGCTGGCCCGCGGCGAATTGCACGCGATCCTGGCCGACATCAACGCCAGTGCCCCGCTGAAGGTCTCGCCCATCACCAAGCTGCACCTGGACGACCTCAAGGTGAGGATTACCCAGGCCCTGCAACCCAAGTCGTTCCTCCATCCCGGCGCAACGCCGTCGGCCGGGCGGATCATCTTCGGCGGAGACGCGCGGGAGGATGACGGCGGCCTGTGATCGTGAGGGCTTCGCCCCAATTGGCCAGGTAGATGCGAAAAAACTAATGGGTGGCCGGGGTCACGTCGGAGCGGCCGACGTGGCCGCCGGCCATTCAGCGTTACCCTCAGGCCGGGGGCGGCGTCGCCGCGCGTCGGCACCTCAGCCGCCCGGGGAAGGCCGATTCGGATCGGGGACGCGAATAGGTCCGGGCGACTTTTTGCCCTACACCCTTTTCCGGCCCGGCCGGCTTGTGTCTAATCGCCCCTGGTCACGCCGGCATCCCGCCGGATCCTACGATGCGAGGCTTGGGTCCGCGTTGAAACCGGAGGCACCCTCAGGAGGTGCCGGCCGGCGGACCCTCTTCCCCCCGAAGGCGTCAACGAGGGAGATACCACCATGCGAATCTGGCGAACATTGGCCGCGGCCATCCTCCTCGCCGCGGGCCTGGGCGCGATCACCCCGGCTTCCGCGCAGGAGGCAATCAGCAAGCCCCCCGCCTCCGAGGTCGTCACAAGGTCCTTCCGCTTCTTCGACTTCTGGAACGACCCGGCCTATCAGGGCTTCGAGAAATGGGGCCTGGTCGTCGTCCTGGGAGTGGCCCTGGCCGGGCTCGTCTATGCGTTGGCGCTGGTCGGTCAGGTGGTCGGGGCCGATCAGGGCACGAAGAAGATGCAGCAGGTAGCCGAGGCGATCCGCAAGGGTGCCAACGCCTACCTGGCTCGCCAGTTTCGCGCGATTATCCTGCTCGTCCTGATCATCTCGGGCGTCCTGTGGGCGAGCACCGAGAAGCAATCGGCCGGGGGGATGGTGGCGATCGGTCGCGCGGCGGCGTTCTTCGTCGGCGCGGCTTTTTCGTGGATCGTGGGATTCGTGGGGATGAGCCTCGCGGTGCGAGGCAACCTCCGCGTGGCCGCCGCCGCCCGCACCAGCTACGGCAGCGCCCTGCAGCTCGGGTATCGCACCGGCACGATCACCGGCATGCTCACCGACGGCCTCGGCCTGCTCGGCGGCACGCTCATCTTCATGATGTACGGCGAGCATGCCTACGAGGTCTTGCTCGGCTTCGGCTTCGGCGGGACCTTGCTGGCGCTGTTCATGCGGGTCGGCGGCGGGATCTACACCAAGGCCGCCGACGTGGGCGCCGACCTCGTGGGCAAGGTCGAGGCCGACATCCCCGAGGACGACCCTCGCAACGCCGCCACCATCGCCGACAACGTGGGCGACAACGTCGGCGACTGCGCCGGCATGGCGGCCGACATCTTCGAGAGCTACGAAGTCACGATCGTCGCCGCCATGATCCTGGGCTACGCCAGCTTCGGCCACAAGGGCGTGATCTTCCCGCTGCTGGTGCGGGCCATCGGCGTGGTCGGGTCGATCATCAGCACCTATACCGTCAAGGCGGGCGCCAACAGCACCAGCGACGAGGCGTTGCACTCGGTCCATCGCGGATTCATCATCGGCTCGATCATCAGCGTGGTCGGGTTCTTCGCGCTGGGCGTCGGCTATCTTCACTTCGACGACACCTACGTGGCCAAGTATCCGCAGGCGCTGGGCGGATACGAGCCTTCGCCCGATTTCGCCGCCGCACGCGACAAATTCGAGCACGATCAGGCGAGCGTCCGCACGGCCGATTCGGCGCAGATATGCGATGGACTACAAGGCCTTCGTGAAGAACTATTACGAGGGCAAGAATCCGATCCTCGCCGGTCGTCTGCCGTTCTGGGCGAGCCTCGGCGTCAACACGCTCGACCTCCGCCCCGCCTGGACGTGCCTGATCGGCATCATCCTGGCGCTGGTCCTGAACAAGGTGACGAGCTATTACACGCACACCATGTACGAGCCCGTGAAATCGCTGGCCAAGGCGTGCCAGACGGGCCACGCCACGAACATCATCCAGGGGTTCGCGCTGGGGTATGAATCCACGGTCGTATCGGCGCTGGTGATCGCCGGGGCCATCTTCCTCTCGATCCTGATTTATGCCGGGGCGAGCCCGATCTTCGTGGCCTACGGCGTGGCCATGTGCGGGATCGGCATGCTCACGCTCACGGGCAACACCATCAGCATGGACGTGTTCGGGCCCGTGGCCGATAACGCGAACGGGATCGGCGAGATGGGCTACGATCGCGAGGAGATGGGCGAGGAGAATTACAAGCGGGCCCGCCAGATCCTCGCCGACCTCGACGCCGTGGGCAACACCACGAAGGCCGAGACCAAGGGGATCGCCATCGGCTCGGCGGTGATCGCCGCCGTGAGCCTCTTCGCCTCGTTCATCGCGGTGATCGCCGTCGGCAGCGAGTCGAGGATCGGCGAGATGACCACGGCGCAATATCTGACCGAGGCGGGCAAGCTCTCGATCGCCATGCCCGAGGTTTTCATCGGCGCGTTGATCGGCGGGGCGATCCCGTTCCTGTTCAGCTCGATGTTGATCCGCGCCGTCGGCCGCGCCGCGTTCCTGATCGTGAAGGAGTGCCGCGCCCAGTTCCGCGACCAGGAGATCTGGGCGGGCACGAAGACCCCCGATTATGGGCGAGTGGTCAACATCTGCACGGCCGCCGCGCAGGGCGAACTGATCGGGCCGGGCCTGCTGGCGATCCTGGCGCCCATCGTGGTCGGGATCTTCCTCGGGGCGCAGGCCCTGGGCGGATATCTCGCGGGGATGATCATCGTCGGCCAGCTCCTGGCCGTGTTCATGGCCAACGCGGGCGGCGCCTGGGACAACGCCAAGAAGACGATCGAGGATGGCCTCTACGGGGGTAAAGGATCGGAGGCGCACAAGGCCAGCGTGACCGGCGACACCGTGGGCGACCCGCTGAAGGACACGGCCGGCCCGGCGCTCAACCCGTTGATCAAGGTCATGAACATGGTGGCGCTCCTGTCGATCGCCCCGATCCTCCTCTACCGAAATCGGCCCGCCGGACAAAGTTGGCCGCTCTACGTGGTCGGCCTGATCGCGCTCGCGCTGATCGGCTGGGCGGTGTACCGGAGCAAGGTCGAATCCAAGGAGTTGCGCGAGATGGAGGACGAGCTCGCCAAGGTCGCCGAGAATACCAAGAGCCTCGACGCCGTGGGCACCGACGTCTAGCCGCCTCAACGTGGGATCCGAAAGGGGATTCTCAACAACAGGCGGGAGTTTGCCTATTTGTGCCAGGTTCGTCGGAGACATTCGATGCCTCCGACGGACGCCAAACGACCGCGGGCCTCCTGCCGATACGTTGGCAGGAGGCCCGCGGCGTTGAGTTGACATCGCTGGCTCACTGGCCGGTGCTGAGTCCCTGGCCGGACGAGCCGGTGTTACCGTTCGACCCGTTGGACGAGTTCGACGAGGTGCCGGTCTCGCCCGTGCCGTCGGTGCCTGTGGTCACGCCCGAGCCGGTGCCCGTGCTGCCTCCGGTCCCGCTGCCGTTGGTCCCGCCGGTCCCGCCGCCCGAGTCCACCGTCGTGCCGCTGCCGCTTGAGCCGGTGCCGGTCCCGCTCGCCGTCCCGCCGTTGGTGCCCGCGCCGGCGCCGGTGCCCGAGGTTGCGCCGCTGGTCGTCGCGCCGCTGGTGCTGGTCGTGCTCCCGCTGGTCCCCGTGCCCGTGCCCGAGGACTCGCCCGAGCAGGTCCCGGTCGTCGACGTGCTCCCGTTGCCGTCGGTGGTCGTCCCGCTGGCGCCGGTCCCGATGGTCGTGCCCGTGCCCGATCCGGTGCCCGTGCCGTTGGTGCCGGTGCCCGTGCCGCTGTTGGCCGCGCTGCCGGTGGTGCCCGAGGCCCCGGTGTCAGTGGTGGTCGTCCCGTCGGCGCCGGTGCCGGTGGCGCTGCCCTGGGCCGTGCTGCCGGTGCCGTCGCTGCTGGTGTTGGTAGTGCTGCCGCCGTTGCCGCTATTCACCCCGCTGACCACGCCCGAGGTGCCCGTGCCCGTGTTGCCCGTCTGCGTCCCCGTGCCCGAGCCGGAGACCGTGCCGCTACTCGTGCCCGTGTTCGACCCGGACGACGAGCCGGTGTCGCCATTGGTCCCGCCCGTAGACGTGGTCGAGCCGGAGCTTGTGCTCGTCGTGCTGCTCGAACCGCTCGTGTCCCCCGAAGTCGACGAACCCGAGCCCGATCCGCTACTGCTGGTGCCGGACGTTGACCCGGAGGAGCTGGAAGCGTTGGTGTAATCGGCCCCGTAATTCGTGTTGCCGGTGCGTGCCGCGGCGGCGGCCGAGAAGGCGTTCACGAAGTTGCCGAAGGTGTTGGGTGCGCGCTGGTGGAGAAGGCCGAAACCCCCGAGGACGAGGGCGACGCCTTGACGCTCAGCTTCTCCGAGAAGTGATACCCGCCGGCGGTGATCCCCACGCTGTAAGTCGTGTCCATCCCGCTCGTCCGGAGGCTCTCGTTGGTCACGATGTAGTTGCCCAGGAGTTCGGAATTGGACGGGGCGGCGGGCGTCCCGGCCACGTTCGAGTCGAAGGCGGCGAAGCGCTCGAGCGCCACGTTGAAGGCATCGGCCGAATTGAACGAACCCTCCAGAGCCCCCCGCGGACCTTGCTCACGGCCGACGAGAACGTGTCGGTGAAGCTGTAACCGCCCTCGCTCTGCTTCATGGAGAACGCCGTCACGCCCCCCGAGCCCAGGAGCCGGATCGACTCGATGGTGGCCCCATTGGTATTCGCGGCGGCGACCTGCTCGGCGGCGACCATGGCGCCGGTGAGCAGGGCCCGGTTCTCCAGCGTCTCGACCCAGAGAGTGCGCGCGGAACGAGCCCGAGGCTTACGCATGGTGTCCCCTTCAGGTGATGATCGATGAGCCTACGACTGATCCCCACCGCCCCGGAGGGGGATCCTTTACGCTCAATGGTCCGCTGTTATGTAGAAGATTCGGAGCGTCGAAGGATGGAAATGCACCTCGCGTGCCATTGCCGTGACTCAAGCCCTAAGTCAAGCGAAAACACGACCTTTTCCCCACTTCCAAGGACGCCACGCGTGCGCCAACGGATCCTGGCAATTCGTACGGCCGATTATTAACGGTCGTGTTGGATTCGCATAGACGGCCGGTAATAACCGGCCCTACGCAGAATTAACCCGTCCCGCCAGAATCCTTTGGCGCACCCGGACGTCACAGTCTTCGTAGGGCAGGCCTCGGCCTGCCGTGCCCGGCTGGAAGCGTTGGAAACGACCGCGGGCCTCCTGCCGACGTATCAGCAGGAGGCCCGCGGCGTTGCGTTGTCGACCGACCTGGCTTACTGGCCGGTGCTCAGGCCTTCGCCCGAGGTGCCGGTGTTGCCGTTCGAGCCGTTGGCCGAGTTCGACGAGGTGCCGGTCTCGCCCGTGCCGCTGGTGCCGGTGGTCACGCCCGAGCCGGTGCCCGTGCTGCCTCCGGTCCCGCTGCCGTTGGTCCCGCCGGTCCCGCCGCCCGAGTCCACCGTCGTGCCGCTGCCGCTGGAGGTGGCGCCGGTCGAGCCGGTGCCGGTCCCGCTCGCGGTCCCGCCGTTGGTGCCCGCGCCGGCGCCGGTGCCCGAGGTCGCGCCGCTGGTCGTCGCGCCGCTGGTGCTCGTGGTGCTCCCGCTGGTCCCCGTGCCCGTGCCCGAGGACTCGCCCGAGCTGGTCCCGGTCGTCGAGGTACTCCCGTTTCCGTCGGTGGTCGTCCCGCTGGCGCCGGTCCCGCTGGTCGTGCCCGTGCCCGATCCGGTGCCCGTGCCGTTGGTGCCGGTGCCCGTGCCACTGTTGGCCGCGCTGCCGGTGGTGCCCGAGGCCCCGGTGTCGCCGGTGGTCGTCCCGTTGGCGCCGGTGCCGGTGGCGCTGCCCTGGGCCGTGCTGCCGGTGCCGTCGCTGCTGGTGTTGGTAGTGCTGCCGCCGTTGCCGCTATTCACCCCGCTGACCACGCCCGAGGTGCCCGTGCCCGTGTTGCCCGTCTCGGTCCCCGTGCCCGAGCCGGAAACCGTGCCGCCACTCGTGCCCGTGTTCGACCCGGACGACGAGCCGGTGTCGCCATTGGTCCCGCTCGTCGACGTGGTCGAGCCGGTCGTCGATCCCGACCCGGAGCCCGCCGAGGTGCCCGTGGCGGTCCCCGTGTTCGACCCGGAAGTGGAGCCGGTATCACCGTTGGTCCCGCCCGTCGACGTGGTCGAGCCCGAGCCCGTGGTCGAGCCCGAGCCGTTGCTCGTCGCGGTCCCCGAGGAGCCCGTGCCGTCGGTCGTCGTCGTGCCGTTGCCGCTGGTGTTACCCGCCGTCGAAGTCCCCGAGGTCGAACCCGAGCCGCTGGTGCTCGTGCCCGTGCCGGTGCCGCTCGTGCCGGAAGTCGAGCCCGAGCCGCTGCTACTCGTGCCGGAGGTTGAACCCGAGCCGCTGCTGCTCGTCCCCGATCCGCTGCTGCTTGTGCCGGAAGTCGAACCCGAGCCCGAGCTTGTGCCCGTGCTGCTCCCCGTCCCGGAGTTGGAGCTGGACTCGTTCGTGAAGCCGCCGCCGAACTGGGCATTCCCGGTTCGTGCCGTGGCGGCAGCCGAGAGGGCGTTCACGAAGTTGTCGAAGGTGTTATTGGCGTTGGTGGAGAAGGACTGGACCGTCGAGCTCGTCGGCGTGGCGTTCACGCGGATCTGCTCGGCGAAATGATATCCCCCGGCCGTGAGCCCCAGGGAATAGATCGTGTCGAGCCCGGCCGCCCGGATGTTTTCGTTGGTCACGGTGTAGCCGCTGAGGGCATCGGCACTGGCGGTCGAGACGGGCGTCCCGGCCACGTTGGAGTCGATCGCGGCGAAGCGGTCGAGCGCCAGGTTGTAGGCATCGGCCGCCGTGAACGAGCCGGCCGTCCCGCTGCCCGGAGCCCGCGTGATGGAGATCGCGTATGTGTCGGTGAACTTGTACGCGCCGTCGCTCTGATTCATCGAGAAGCCGGTCACGCCGCCGCTGGTGAAGAAGTTGATGGCCTGGACCGCCGCCCCATTATTGCTCGCGGTGGCCGCCTGCTGGGCCGCGACCATCGCCCCGCCCGCCCCGGACAGCAAGGCCCGGTTCTCCAGCGTCTCGATCCAGAGCGTGCGCGGAGCGAACCCGAAGTTTACGCATGATGCCTCCTCCAAGAAGCCGAGTCGTATGCGGACGATCCCACCCCACCGCCCCACGGGGTTCATCCAAATTCAATCGTCCGAGGGTATGTTAACAACTAGGAGCGTTCCTATGAGCACTTGCACCTCGCATGCCACGCCGCCGCATGACGGCGGAAGTCAAGCAAATTCTCGCCGTCTTCGCGGGAAGTTTCGCGAGGGGTGGGCCGACGGATTCCGGCATATCGTAGGGCCGGTCCCGCCAGCATCCGTCAGCGATTCGGGGGCCTGACCGGGGGTCGAAGTCCGCACGGCGGGCGCTCGGCCGATTCGGTGACGGGATTCCTCCCGGTGCTCGGCAGAGGCATGGATGGCAGGAAATGCACCATCCTTTTACCAGATAAACACTTGGGCGTCTTACGGGCACAACAAATGGCCAAAAAACCTCCGCAATCCACGCCCGATCGTCCAGATTTCGTCCAGGTTTCCGACAACCCGCATCTCCTGGACCGACCACGACTTGGGTGATTTGCGCGCAACACTTAGGCCCGAAAACCGGTCAAAAACGGGCGAGAAACCGTCTCACCCCGACTGCGCCCTGGACAAGACACCCGAAAAGCCCGACTTCGCCCACGAATCCCCGGCATTTCCGGAGTGTCGCACTCTGTAGCGTATTACCTTATCGACAAGATTAAAATCATCGATCATTGACCCAAGTCCTTCGCCGACAACGGGTTGTAAATCATGAAAATCTACGTAAAAACGAATGGCTCGGCCATCTCTCGGCCCGAATCCGCCCGCTTGCGGGGCACGCGGTCGCGACCCCGCGACCGGCGATTTCTCGGCCATGCCTGGAATGGATGATGAATCCGAACTCCTGCATCGATGGTGTGGTTGTGCGGCTAGTACAAAGGCTTATCATCGCGGCGCCCCGCGAGGAAATCATGCGGAAATCCACCCGAGAAACAACCTTTCCAATGATCCCGCCCCCCAGGGTATCGGGTATGCGCGCCGCGCGGGGAGCGACCGGGGGCCGAGGAGATGCCATCCATGCCCGGGAGACACATTCGGGGCGATATCGCCGCGACCCGATGGCCCACCTTGCCCGAGGGGCCCAGGAATGTGCGGTTCCATGCGTTCTCAAGGTGACGCATCGGATGCCCCTCTCGATTGAGGCGATGGTCGCGCGGGCCTCCACTCCCGGGGCCGGGACTATCGCCCATGGCCGCACCGAGGAGGATCCGCCGCCCGGGGAAATCGAGGGAAACCTGGTTTATCGGCGGGTTGGCCAGTCTGGGATTGCCTTTTTTTCGATCCGGAACAAGAATGCCGGCCTTCCCGGCATGATGCCGGGGCGATCGGGCCATCGGGATGGGCCTGATTCGCGTTTGGGCGGGCAAGGAGGCTCGACGCCGATGAAGCGCTGGTTTGTGGACCGTTCGGCCCAGCAGGGCATCCCCTCGGTGAGCCTCCGCAAGCTGTTGCCGGACGCGGAGTTCGTCGGCTGCCGCGACCTGGTCGTGTCGGGCTGCTCGGCCGACAGCCGCCGCATCGACCCGGGCCAGGTCTTCGTGGCCATCCGCGGGCCGAAGCACGACGGCCACGCCTTCCTCCGCCGCGCCCTGGACCGAGGCGCCGCCGCCGTCGTGGTGGAGCGAGCCTGTCCCGAGGCCGGCATCCCGCAGGTGGTTGTGGCCGATGCACCGTCGGCGCACTCGCGACTCTGCCAGGCCCTGGCGGGCAATCCTTCGGAACACCTGGACGTGGTGGGCGTGGTCGGCTCGGTCGGCACGTCGGCCTCTTGCACCTACTTGAAGGCGATCTTCGAGGCCGCGGGGATGCGAACCGGCGGGCTGAACGGATCGGGCTGGTCCGACGGCGTCCAGGCCTATCCGCCCTCATCGTCCACGCCCGATGCCCAGGCCCTCGCCCACATGCTTTCGGCCATGGCCGACCGCGACTGCGCCGCCTCGGTCCTCGCCCTGCCGGTCACGACCATGGATCGGCACTCGATCGACGGGATCCGCTTCTCGTCGGCCCTGGTGACCAGCCTGGATCATGTCGAGGACGAGCCCGAGGCCAGGCGACGTGCCGCGCGGATCGTGCGACGCGTGGTCGCGGGCGGGGCGGTGATCGTGAACGCCGAAGACCGGCTGGCCGAGCCCCTGGGCGCCGCGAATCTGGAGGCGAGGCGGGTCACTTTCGGCCTGGAGACGGCGGCCGACGTTTGGGCGACGGTTGAAGATCGCGACCTTGGCGGGACGTCGATGGTCCTCCGCGGGTTTGACCGCGAGGCCCGCGTGATGCTCCGGCCGATCGGGCCGGGGATCGTCCGGGCGGCGCTGGGTGCCGCGGCGATGGCCTGGTCGCGGGGGATTTCCCTGGAGGCGGTGGTCAACGGCCTGGAAACGGTGGCGCGACTCCCGGGGCGATTGGAAGCGATCGCGACTCGGGGCGGGTTGACGGTCTTCGCCGACCGCGCCCGCAACGGCGACTCGCTCACGCGGGCCATCCGGACGCTCCGCGATCGCTCGGCCGACAAGGTCCATTGCGTGATGGCGGCCGGCGTGGATCCCTCGCTGGCGAGGGGGCTTGCCGAGGCGGCCGAGGCGCATGCCGATCGCGTGATCCTGACCTCGGGCGGCCACCGACCGATCGAATCGGCCGTTTCCGACCTCGAAGACCTTCTCCGCCATTTCCAGAGGCCCGGCCGCGTGCGAGTGGTCGCCGATCGTCGCGCCGGCATCGCCGCCGCCGTCGCGCTGGCATGCCCCGGCGACGCCATCCTGCTCGCCGGCCCCTCGGGACGCCCCTGGATGGTGAGCGACGAGGACCTGGAGGGATGGACCCGCCGGCGCGATGAATCCGCCCGCCGGCTCTCGGCCTGATTCCGCCGTGCAGACTGGACCATCAATACCCTAACAACCGATAGACCCAGGAACTCCCCGCAAGGCCTCCAAGGATGGCGGCCGATTGCGGGCCAGGAAATGGCTAGGGAAGGACTCCCCGGTCGATGCGGCAAGGACTGCGGCCCCGTCGGTTCCTGATCCTCGCAACGCTGGCGATGGCGGTCGTGCCGGGCCTCGCCACCATGAGGTGCAAGGCGCCCGACCCCTATCATCGCCCGTGTACCGAAGACTACGCGCTGACCGACGACGGCTGGAAGCTGGGGATCCGCCGCGTAAGGCCCGACAAGATCGACCCGGGCAAGCTCCCGATCGTCCTGTGTCACGGGCTCGGCCTGAACGGGACGTTCTGGACGATCACCGACAACCACCTGCCCGAGCAGCTCGCGGCCCGAGGCTACGACGTCTTCATCTGCGACATCCGCGGGTCGGGGGCCAGCACGAAGGTAGGGGCGGTGGGGAAGGTCAACGCCGTCCTGCGGCAGACGCCCTTCCTGGAGGTGGGCGAGGCGAGGTGGAATGTTGACGACATCATCCGCCACGACATCCCGGCCATCATTCGGCTACGTCCGTCAGGAGACCGGCCAGGATCGCGTGAACTGGGTGGGCCACAGCCTGGGCGGGATGGTCATGTTCGCCTATCTGGAGACCATGCCCGAAGGCTGGCGCGTTCGCCAACTTCGTCGGCATGGGCTCGACCATCGTGCAGGCCGAGTATCCCCAGACCGACATGCTGCTGGCCAATCGCGCCCTCCGGGTCATGCTCCACGTGGTCAGCACCGGGCGAATCGCGCGGCCGATGAGGCACGGACGGCCGCCGGGGCTTTCGACGATCGACGGCTTCTACTACACCCAGGCCAATGTGGATAAGAGGACGGTCGATCGCTTCTACGGGTACACGCTGGAGGACCCGGGCCGGGGCGCCTTGAAGCAGCTCGATCCTTACCTCGAATACGGCCACTTCGTCTCGGCCGATCGCAAGGTCGACTACGCGGCGCCTCTGCCCAGAGTAGCGACCCCCTTGCTGATGACGGCCGGCGAAGGGGACGTGATGTCGGACATCCCTTCGACGCAACTGACCTTCAACGCGGTGAGCAGCGAGGACAAGACGCTCCTGCGATTCGGCCGCCGCGAGGGCCACATCGACGACTACGGACACTGCGACCTGGTGTGGAGCCGCTACGCGCCCATCGAGGTCTTCCCGGCGGTCATCGAATGGCTCGACCGTCGCCAGCCAGGGGTCACCAGCGTATGGCCGGTGCGGCCGAGCCGGCAGGACGTGCCGAAGCCCTGATCGGGAAAGGGTCGATCCCCTTCCAGAATTGCATGCCACGCGGAGGGTTTGCCGTGGAGCCCATGACCTTGCATAATGGCGCCGGATTCTTTCGGCCGACGGATGCGAGGATTCGACATCATGAGCAAGTCCAAGGGCCTCAGCCGGGACCAGAAGCGTAGGGCCAAGCTCAAGAAGCGGGCCGAGCGTTCTCCCAAGCGAGAATCGCTCGCCTACTCGGGGAGCAAGTACAAGACTGAGGAGTTTGTCACCCCGCTCCTGCACACCGAGATGGGCATCTATGAAGCGTTCGTGATGACGGATCGGCAGATGACCGACGACGCCGTCGTGGACGCGATCGAGGAGCTTGTCGCGGCGCTCCGCGAAGGGCCGCTCCCGCGACTTTCCGGCGGGGACCGGTGCGAGCTCACCGCGGATCAGGGCGATGAAGACCTTGTCCTCTGGTCGATCCGCCGGCGCTGGGGACTGCTCGCGGAGACGCAGGCCCTTCCCCGCCGCGAGGACCTGGTGGGCATCCTTCGCACCCTGCTCCATTCGATCGACATCTGGCACGGGCAGGGGGTCCTGTCGCAAGGCTATCTCCGCTACCTCGAAGGCTTCATGCACAAAGTGGGCTTCACGGTCCAGAGGACGGACGAGAACTTCGTGCCCTTGCCCGAACCGGCCGAACCGTTCCTGGACCTGGGCCGGGCCTGGACCCGAGACCATGACCGCGACGCCGGGGTCGAGTTTCGCCGCCAGGCCGAGGAATTCCTGGCGAAAGGGGCCAAGGACCGGGTGATCGAGGTTTGCCAGCAATTGATCGGCGAGACCGGCCCGTCTCCCTACCTGGCCGACCTGCAATCCCTCATCCTGCGAGGCCATTGTGCCCTGGAATCGCGCTGTCCGGCCTGGGATCAACTTCCCTGATCCCCATCCGGCGAATGTTGGCGGTGCCACGCCGCTAGAGATCGCGCTGGATGATCGACTCGTGAATAGCTTCGGTGGACGGCAGGAGCATGATGATCGCCTTGTAGTCCGTCGTGATGCCGATCAGGTGCAGACCGCTGCAGTTCGAGCAAGCTCCATGGGCGGACTCGAACTTGCAGGCGCCGACGAGCTGATCGGGGATCTCCATGTCGGGCTGGCATAGCATCAACTCGCTCCGGCAGTTGAGGCACCGGATGGCCGCCAATCGTCCGGGTTTGAGTTGGACGATGGTTGCCTGCATGGGCATGGAGATCGTGCAGATCGTCGATCCTTCCCACATGGCCATAGCCCCCGTCGTGAATGGGTTCGCGGGATCAGAGCCGATCGCCCACGTTGCGGTACTTGTCGCCCGAATCCCGTGCGTAGCCATTGCGCCTCGGTCCCGGTGAGTTCGAGGAACGCGAGGATGACGTCGGCCGTGACGGTCACGCCGGACTCGTAATTGAGCCACGTCCTCGTAGGCAGGCGGAGCGCCTCGGCCATCAATGGGTGCCATACTCACCGTACATCTCGCGGCGGACCTCCGCAAGCCGCCGCGCAATCTCTTCGTTGATGCGTTGCATGGTGGGGATATCTCGCGGGCCTGTCTCGCCAAACGAGTGCCTGAATCCCGGCCTCCGATCGCCCTCGGAGCCGCTTAGGATAACCCTTCTCGTCCCCCAAGATCAATGGGGTATAAAAATATTTGAGCCAAGGATATTCCTATGCGAATCGGGTCGTTGTTTCTCGCCTAGAGCCCGGTTGAAATTCCGCGTTCCGGTTCATGCGAGCAGGCCTTCGAAGGCGAAGCGCGACCAGGTCTCCAGCCGATCGAGCGACGCCGCGAGCCAGGGCGATCGTCGTGAATCCGGCTTCTGCGAGCCCTTCCTCGCGGGCGGAGACTTCCGGCCTCTCCAGCTCGTAGAGGTGGACCACGCCCAGATGCACCCGACCGACGGGCGAGGAATCGTCGTTGATCAACCCCACGCGGCGGATCACGCCGGGGCTCTCGACCAGCACTTCCTCGTCGAGCTCGCGGCGCAGGGCCATCTCGTAGGCGTCGACGGTGGCGATGCCGTCGGCGTCCGACTCGTCGACGTGGCCGCCCACCCCGATCGACATTTTTTGATGCAATCGGGCTTCGCCCTGGGCCTTCCCTCGCGTGTAGCGAAACACCAGGTCTCCGCATCGGAAGATCACGTAAGGGATGATCTGCTTGAAGGAGGGATCGTCCTCGACCTCCGACCTCGGCCGGAACTCCCCCATCCCGGGCGACAGCAGCACGTTCAGGTAACGATCGGCGTCGGGGAAGAACCCCTGGAAGCGGCCGAGGAGGTCAAGCTCCCGCGCCGGGACGACGAGGACTCGCGTGCTGTTGGCCAGGGTCATGGCGACATTCCTTCCGCGCCTTGATGGAGGCTTGCTCGACATCCGTTGAATTTTCCGCCCAAGTTCTTACGCGGCGTTGTGGAGCGGCTTTCCGCCCTTTATGATCGTGCGATGAACACCGCCATCGAGCGGACCCATCGGAGTGAATGACATTGATCGGCACGACGCTCAACGGGAGATTCACCCTTGAGAAGGAGCTGGGGCGGGGCGGGATGGGGGCCGTCTACCGCGCGACCGACTCCATCCTCGGCCGAAGGGTGGCGATCAAGGTCCTGAAGGACATGACCGGCGATGAGGTCGGCCACCGCATCCGCCTGGAAGCGCAGATCCTCGCCCGGCTGGTCCATCACAATATCGTCCGCCTGTACGACTTCAACGCCGACGCCGGGACGTACTACTTTATCATGGAGGAAGTGGACGGGACGAGCTTCGCCCGCAGGGTCAAGAAGATTCCCCTGTCCGAACGGATGCGCGTGATCGCCGAGACGGCCGAGGCGCTCGATTATGCCCACCGTCAGGGCGTGATCCACCGCGACGTGAAGCCGGCCAACGTCCTGCTCACGGCCGGCGACCAGGCCAAACTCTCGGATTTCGGCCTCTCGCTGCTCGCGGATGCGGCGCAGGAGTCGGGCGTGGTGCGCGGGACTCCGCACTACATGAGCCCCGAGCAGGCCAAGGGCAAGAAGATCGATCATCGCACCGACCTGTACGCCCTCGGCGTGATCCTGTACGAGTGTGCCACCGGATCGCCGCCGTTCACCGGGCCGGTCATGACGGTGATGGCCCAGCACGTGAACGCCGATCCCGAGCCGCCTCGCCAGAAAAACCCCGAGGTCAGCGAGGAGTTGGAGGCGCTGATCCTGAACCTCATGGCCAAGGACCAGACGGATCGGCCCGGCTCGGGCGTGGAGGTCGCGGCCCGGGTCCGGGCATTGCTCGCAAGCGGCCGGTTCGACGCGAGCGTGACGCCAACTTTCGCGGCGACCACGCCCTCGGCCTCTTCGCGATCGGCCGGGACGAACGTTTCGGCCGCTCCAAGCATGAACGCCTCGGGCGTGTCGGTAGATGTCGGATCGCGGCGCCCCTCCTTGTCTCCCCCGGAAAAAAGCCTCGCCAGGACGCCCGGACGGAGCCTTGCCGTCGCGCTCGTCCAGGCCATCACGGCCGAGCCGATCCAGCTTTCGCCCGACGAACGCTACCTGCATGGGCACTATCTCGCCTATCTCCTGGGCGGATCCAGGCGCAGGGGATTCCTGCTACGCCGCCCGCTCGATCCGCTCAACGCCGACCGCGCCCGGCTCCTGCTGGCGATGACGGCGCTGACCCTCCCCGATGGCGACGTGCCTTCGCTTGCCGAGGTGGCGAAGTTGCTCGATGAAAAGCCGGACGTGCGCCCGCTGCTCAGCCCCGTGGTGGTGGCCAAATACCTGGCGAACCGCGACACGGGCGCCAAGCGCAAGCGATTCCGCCAGGTCCGCCAGCAACTCCAGCAGGCCAGCGAGCACGCGGTGCGCCACCTGACCGACGAGACGGGCGTCCTCAATCCGGGCCTGATGCCGCAGGTCCTTGCCGACCTGAAACGGCTTGCGCCCGAGCGGACCGAGGTGGACGATGCGCTCGTCGAGCGATGGAACCGGGTGACCGACGTCTGGCGGGGCAATCCGGAATTCCGCTCGTCGGTCCTGAGATATGCGACCAGGTCGGCGTTTCGCGACCCGCTGAGCGTGGAAATCTGGCCCGAGGTCGTCTATCCGCTGATCGAGCGGGCCAGGCGGCAAAGGCAGTTGCGCTCGGGGACCGAGGCGTTCCGCGACGCCGTGTTCGGCAGCCTCCTGCACATCGGCGACGCCGGCGTGAAGCTGGACAAGGCCATCAAGAGATCCGTGCCGGCGGAAGTCGTCCGAGACCTCGACGTGTCCCTCGCCCGGATCGTGGATGAGGCCGTCGTCGAGGAGGTCGCGGCGCCGGCCGTCGCGCCTGCGCCCCGCGGCCGACCCGGAGGCGATGGCGATCAAACACAACATCAGCGCGGCCAGCTTCCACGACCTCGAAGTCGACCAGCCCACGCGGAATTTCGTCAGGCTGATCAATCCCGACCCGCTTCGCCAGACCATGGGCGAGCTGCGAGCCCTCTGGCAAGAGGCGCTCGCCGCGATGAAGGCCGGCGCCGCCGGGACGCAGAACCATCGCCACGTCACGCTCGGCCTCTATCGGATGGTCGTCATCGCGTCGATCCGTTCAAGGTCGGCGGGCCAGGTGGCGATCCAGGGCATGGTGAACAAGCAGATTGAACTCCTCGTCCCGCCGTTCAGCTCGGGGGGGCCCGCGAGCAAGATCATCCTCGCCGTGTGGCTCTACACCAACAACAGCATGGCGATCACGTACCTCGACAACCTGAACAATCAGAAATTCATCTTCTGGGACACGACCACCAACAAGCAGTCCAACTTCGACCACCCCGACGACTTCACCCAGGCCCTGTACGCGGTCGGCACGGAAGTACCCGACCAGCTTGACCGGGCTTTGACGAAGTCGTACCGGCCGCATAACGCCGTTTGAAGGCGAAAACGACCGTGCAGCACCATGGTGACAGCTTTCCATCACAAGATCATCATTGCGTCGCCGTAGCTGTAAAATCGGTAATTCTCGCGGATCGCCTCGGCATAGGCGGCCCTCATCAGATCAAAGCCCGCAAACGCGGCAACCAGCACGAGCAAGCTGCTGCGGGGCAGGTGGAAATTCGTAATCAGTGCGTCGATCCCGCGAAACGAATGCCCCGGCTTCAGGTAGAGGGCCGTCTCGCCGGAAAACGGCCGGAAATCGCCCCCGACTGCCGCCGTCTCCAGAGTTCGCGCCGAGGTCGTCCCCACGGCCACGATCTTCCCGCCTCCGGCCTTCGTGCGATTACACTCCTGGGCAACGTCCTCGCGGATTTCCGCCCACTCGGCGTGCAAGGTGTGATCCTCGATCGATTCCGCCTCGATCGGGCGAAACGTTCCGATCCCCACGTGCAACGTCACTTCGGCCGACTCAATTCCTCGCTGTTCGAGGCGAGCGAGCAACTCGGGAGTGAAGTGCAAGCCGGCCGTCGGCGCGGCCACGGCACCCGGTTGTTTGGCGAACACGGTCTGATATCGCAGGCGATCGGCGGGGTCGTCGCGACCCTTGCGGATATAGGGCGGCAAGGGGATATGCCCGTGGCGTTCCAGGAGAGCGGAGGCGTTTTCGCCGCTCCCGGGCCGCACGATCCACCGCCCGTTTTCGCCTTTTTCTTCCAGGGTCAGCGTCAAGCCGCCCTCGATCTTGATCTCCTCGCCGACGACCGCACGGCCTCGCGTGGTGGCGAGCATTTCCCACGAGCCGTCTCCGCGATCGCGGAGGAAAAGCCCCTCCCACTTTCCCCCGGTCGCCGCCCGATGGCCGAGCAAACGCGCGGGCACGACCCTCGTGTTGTTGCGGACCAGCAAATCCCCCGGCGAGAGCAGGTCGACCACGTCCGAAAACGTGCGATGCTCCCACGTCCCCGCGCCACGCCTCACGACCATCAGGCGCGATCGGTCGCGAGGCTCGACGGGATGCTGAGCGATCAGGTGGTCAGGCAGGTCGAAATCGTAGTGCGAGGTCTTCACTTGGAGTCGTGGGCGAGAACGGCGAAGATGGACGTTGGATGATCGACCCCATCATGAATAACGAATCCTTTGGAATCTCTACAATCCCGGCTCGCAACGCCGCCCGCCGAATTGCTCGCCCGGGTCGATTTCCCGGTGCCGATCGCGCTGGTCATCACCGACCTCGACATCGGCGGCGCCGAGAAGGCGCTGGTCGCACTCGCCACGCGGGTCGATCGCTCGCGATGGAGCCCCTCTGTCGTCTGCCTGGGCCCGGAAGGGAAACTGGTCGAGCCCTTGCTCGCGGCGGGAATCGCGGTCGAATGCCTCAACGTGAGCCGCCGCAGGCCGGTTCAAGCGGTTGGGAGACTGGCCCGCTCGCTTCGCAAGACTCGACCAAAAATAATTCAGAGCTTCCTATTCCACGCGAACCTCGCCAGCAAGCTCGCCGCGCCGCTTGCGGGCGGCCCGTGGGTGATCGGCGGGATTCGCGTGGCCGAGCGGGAGAAACGCTGGCATTTGACGCTCGACCGGCTCACGCAATCGCTTTCCAGCGGTTCAATTTGCGTCTCGGAGGGAGTCCTCCGGTTCTCGCGAGACGTCGGGAAAATCGCTCCGGGTCGCCTATCCATGATCCCCAACGGGATTGACCCCGCACCTTTCGACCGGATTCCACCGTCGCGGGGACATCGAGTGGCGTTGTTCGTCGGTCGGATCGCCAAGCAGAAAGGCGTTTCGCTCCTGCTCGACGCCTGGGAAGCCGTGCACGATTCTCGCGGCGGCTGGACGCTAAAGCTTGCGGGAGACGGCCCGGAGTTGGCCGATTTGCGACGTCGCCGCGTGTCGAACGTCGAGTTTCTGGGCCGTCGCGACGACGTCCCCAATTTGATGAAGACGGCCGACCTGCTCGTGCTACCCTCGCTCTGGGAGGGCATGCCCAACGCGGTCCTTGAGGGCATGGCCGCGGGCTTGCCGATTCTGGCCTCTCGGGTGGAAGGGAGCGAGGATCTGGTGATTGCCGAAGGGGCTGATCGCAACGGCTGGCTCGTGGAGCCGGGGGACGTGAGGTCGCTCGCGGGCGCGATTTGCGAGGCCGTTGCCGTGCCCGAAGTTCTTCCGATTTATGGGTTAAGGAGCCGCGAGCTGGTTGAACTGACATTCTCCATGGGGAACGTGGCGCGAGCGTATGAGCGGCTCTGGTCCCGAGTGCTCAGACTCCCGTCGGGTGAGTGAAAGCCACCAATTCCCGGCCGGCATGAATCAAAAATGCGACAGGTGCGCGAATTTCAAGTCGATGCCCAACCCGACCGAAGATAAGATTGGCTTTTTCCGTCTCGTCTGCCGAGGTTTCAACCATTGCCGGTCTTGACAGGGGCGGCAAGGTGGTTACATTCGGTTTTCGAGCCGGGACCGGCTCCCCTTCTTTGCCACACCCCCCGTACCCGAGATCGCCGTGCCCCCTGAGGACCCTCCTGCCCCGGTCCATCGCCCCGTCTTGCTCGACGAGGTTGTCGCCGGGCTGGCCCCGAAGCCGGGCCAGATTCTTGTGGATGGGACGGTGGGCGCCGGCGGTCATGCCAGGGCACTGGCCGAACGGGTGGGGCCGGAGGGGCGGGTGATCGGCCTGGATCGTGATCCCGAAATGCTGGCCCTGGCCGAGGTTGCGACGCGAGGGCTGCCCGTTTCCTTGTTCCGCGGGACGTACAGTGACCTGGACCAATTCCTTGATGCCCTGGAACTGGACGGCGTGGATGGCGTCCTGCTCGACCTGGGGTTGTCGTCCGACCAGCTTGCCTGGACGCATCGCGGGTTCAGCTTCGCGACCGACGGCCCGCTCGACATGCGGTTCGACCCGAAATCTCACGACGACGCGGCGGAACTGATCAATACCCTGTCGGCCGACGAGCTTGCCGACCTGTTTTTCGAGTACGGAGAAGAACGCCACAGTCGGAGGGTGGCCAGGCGGATCGTGGAAGCCAGGCGGGTCGAGCCGATCAAGACCACGCAAAGACTGGCCGAAATCGTCCGCAAGAGCATCCCCGGGAAGTGGGGGCCGATCGACCCTGCGACCCGCGTCTTCCAGGCCCTGCGGATCGCGACCAATCGCGAACTAGAACATCTGGACCTTTTCCTCGCCAACGTGGGCGACTGGCTGAACGACGGCGGGCGGGTGGGGATCATCAGCTTTCATTCCCTGGAAGACCGACGGGTCAAGCACGCCTTCCGCGATGACCCCGACTTGCAAGTGATCACGAGAAAGCCCGTGATGGCATCGGCCGAGGAAATCCGGACCAATTCCCGCGCACGAAGCGCGAAACTGAGGGTGGCCGAGCGATGCACGAGAACCGCGGACCCGCCGGAACCGATTCCAATGAGCCGCTAACGCTCCCAGGGCCGGGCGCCCCGCCGCCACCCCTGCCGGGGACCGAGGCCCACGACGCGCCCGCACCGGTTGCGCCGGGGCCGAAGTCGGCAAGCGGGATGCGATGGATTCGCGAGGCGACCAAGGCCCTGCCGACGTGGGATCTGAGGTTCAAGGTCGCCATGGTGGCCTCGTTCCTCATCCTGGTCACCGTGCTCGTCGTCAATCGATCGCGGACGCGCCACACCCCGGTCGTCGAGATCCCCGAGGAAGGCGACCGGGAAGTCTGAAGCACGCCGCCGGCCGAATCGACGCCGCCCGACTCACCTGCCGCGATCGAGCCCGAGACGACGGCACAGCTCCTACGGAAGCCGGCGGAGATTCCGGACTTGGCGGAGCCAAAGAACGAGATCCCGCCGCTGCCGGCCGCCTCAGCATCCAAGAATGCCGCCGATGCGCAGGGAAAGTCGGTCGAGGAAGAAGTCCCGCCCACGCCGAACACGCCGGTCGCCTCATCCACCAAAGACGACCCGGTCCCGCCCGATCTCTCGACCCCTTCGAAGCAGGAGCAACCGGGAAAGACGGCGGATGCCGCTCCCGAGCCGATGGACAACGCGCCGCTCACGGCCAAGAAAACCGGCGATGGCAAGGATGCGTTGGAACAGCCCGAAACCCCCAGGAATGTCGAGATCCAGAAACCGGCAGACCCGGCCCCTCCCAAGGAAGAACCCGTAACGCCCGCTCCGGCGCCTGAAACGCCGCAACCCGCCCCCGTCGCAACCCCAGAGTTGAATCTGACTCCAACGCCGGCGCCCAGCCCTTCGCCTTCGGCGGAATCCCCGGCGGGAACGCTCTATCCGATCCCCTTTTCCGGGCCGCGGCGAATGTCTGATCCCGAGAACAGGGAAGCTCCGTCGCCAATCCCCACGCCCCCGCCAAGTGAGAACCGCCGACCGGCCGGAGCCGGCGAGCCGGTCACGCATGTGGTCCGTCGCGGCGAGAATTTCTTCTCGATCTCGCAACGTTATTACGCCACGGGTCGCTGGTATCTCGCGCTCTGGGACGCGAACAAGGACGTGGCAAAGACTCCCGAAGACCTCTACGTCGGGACCGAGATCCGCATCCCCGCGCCAGAGACCCTCCGTCGCGACCTGATCGTATCGTCACGCGGAAAGTCGGGCAGCAGCCCCAATTTGGCCGCGATCCCTCCCGGTAGCGACGCGGTTGCCACGAAGGATCTCCAGGCTTCGCGGGCCTCGCAACGCCTGGACGGGTCGAAACTGCTCGCCGCGGGCGACGCCACCAGCATCAAGTCGAAGGACTCCGCCAACCTACCGAGAGCGGAAACGGCGGCCCTGCGTGCGACGCGGTATTACGTCGTCAAGAAGGCGAACGAAACGTTGCGCAGCATCGCGAGTCGTGAGTTGAACGATTCGGACCGTGACGGCGAAATCCTGGATTTGAATCGGGATCAGCTGGAGGATTCGAACGGACTCTTGAGCGTCGGGATGAAGCTGAAACTCCCTTCGCAATCGGCCCTGAAGTAGTCGAAGTCCGCGCGAGGCTAGTTTCGCAACGCTCCTCCTCCCAGCCTCGGTACCCACTCGAGGAAGTGGTCTAGAACCCGGTGGGATTGGTGATCAGGACGTTGACGCTGGTGGAGTTGTTGTTCATGTTGGGGTCGGTCCCGTTGGGATCTGACAGGAACACGTCTGCGGCAACGGGCACCGAAAAGGAGGCGACATTACTGCCCGCGTCGTTGGCTGTGCAGATGATCGTGAGCGTGATTGTGCTTCCGACGGTCAACGGCACCAAGAAGACGGAGACGGTCCCGCCTCCGACGCTGGGTGAGGTATCGCCCACCGAGGCCTGCCCCGACGTGCTGCTGGCGCTGGTGATGGTCATGCCGCCGGGGAGCGTCGCCATTAGGTCGATATCCTGCGCGTCGTGCGGACCGAGGTTGGATGCGGTGACCGAGTAAGTGATCTGCTGGCCGACCTGGACTGATGTCAGGCTCGGGACGATCGCGACGGCGACGTCCGACTGGTGCGATACTGGCGGGGAAACGACTAGCGTGATGGTCATGGTCACCTGATCGGCCGGGACGCTTGTGTCGGTGATCGTGATGGTCCCGGTGTAAGTGCCCGAGGCGAGCCCCGCGGGATCGGCGTCGAAATTGACCTGGCTGGACCCTTGAGTCGGCACCGTCAGGCTCTGACCCCCGAGTATGGAGATCGGAAAATCCCCGCCGGTGGAGATCGATACAGCGATTGGGCTGGAGCCCGAGCTTTCGATATTGAATTGACCGTCCTGGAGCGACGCACTGCCCTGATCGACTGAAAATCGGAAAGAACTTTGGCTCACCGAAAGCTTCGCGGCCATCATGCCCCTGGACATCATGAATTGCTGAGCGGTGGCGGATAGCTGGTTGTAGAGGTTCTCCAGCTTGACATCGAGGGCGCGAACCTGATCCACGAGAGTCGCCACCATGCCGCCCGAGGCAAACGCCTTCACGGAGTGAATCGTTACAGCGAGCGCCGAGACTTGCTCGTGGGCGACGGCGGAATCGAGCTTGTTGAAGAGGCTTTGCTCGGATCGCAGGTCGCGTTGCAATTGGCCGGAGCCGGAACTCAGCGACTTGCCAAATCCGGCGAGGAATTTAATTCGAGCCTTATCCGCCTGCACCGCCTGCTTCGGGCCGCCGTGATCGGTCATCAGCTGTGCCTGGGCGGCGGCCATGGCGCCGGCAAGATTGGCCTTGTCGGCGTAGAGATTGGCAAGGTCCCCCTGGATCTCGGCGGCTCCCGCTTGCCGCGCGGTCCCGATCTCGCTCAGCATCTGGCTTACGTCGCCGTCTAGGGAAAAGCCCGCCAGGACGCCGGAATCCAGGACGCGATCGCCGCTCAATACCATCCGCTTTTCGAGGGATTCGAAGGCGGCGATGCGAGAATGCTGACGGCGCCGAGGGGTCACCCTGGTTTCCATGCTCATTCTCCAATGAGATGCGAATCCCGAATTGATGGTTCCGAAGCCTTCGGGCTGTCCGACGTTGAAGCAAGCCGGTCCGCGACCATCGGGGACGCTTCTCGACGGGGCCGCTCGGGGATGGATCGCGAGAATATCCATGCGTCCGGCCGATAGCAATCAGATTCAGGCCGCCTTCGCCGGATTTCGTCGGACGCGCGACGGCCGATGAAGCTTCGCGAAATGACGCGGCCTAGCCCATCTGCCCGGCTTCGATCTCGCCGGTGGCGAACTGGTTGAATTCGACGTACTGGATGTGGCGATAGAGCTTGCTCTGGCCGTGGACCTCGCGCGGAGATCCCGCGGCCTCGACCCGGCCATTGTGCAGGACGACCACCTGATTACAGCGGCGGATCGTGGAGAGCCGGTGGGGGAGGAAAATCAGCGTCCGTCCGGCCGCGAGGCGGTCGATCGTGTCGTCAATCAGGTGCTTCGTGTCGTCGTCCAGCGGGACGTTCGGCTCTTCGATCACCACGATCGATGGGTCGTGCAGGAACGCTCGGGCAAGCGCGATCCGATACTGCTCATCGGGCTTCAGGTAGTGGCCGAGCGAGCCGATGGGCGTGTCGTACCCGTGCGGAAGATCCTGGATCACGTGGTGGGCATGGGCCACCTTGGCGGCTTCCATGATCCGTGGCAGGCCGTAGCTGGCGTCGCCCAGGCCGATGTTGTTGAAGACCGAGTCGTTGAACACGAGGTCGGCCTGGAGGACCATCGCCACCTGCGCCCGCAGCGATTCGAGCGTGACGTCTCGCAGGTCCATGCCGTCCATTCGAATCCGGCCGACTTTCGGGTCGATCAGGCGGGGGATCAGGCAGGCCACGGCGTACTTGGACGATTCGTCGAGGCTTAGGAACGCGGTCCGCGTCTTGGCCGGGATCTCCACCGACACGCCGCTCAGGAGCGTCCGGCCCATCGGGCCGTCCAGCGAGAGGTTCTCGAAGCTGATCCGCTCGCGAAGCGGGGCGAGGAACTGGGCGCCCACGGCCTGTTGCAGCTCGGGCTTGCGTTCGAGGAACTCGAAGACCGCTTCGGCCGAGCGCCCGGCCTGGCGGACCGACTTGCGAAGCTCGATCCACTCGGCCAAAGGACGGATCAACCCGATTGCCACCAGGGCCAGGACCGTGGCCGCGGCGGGCGAGACGCGATTCGTGAGGACCAGGAACGTGAGCAGGCCGCTCGCCAGGATGGCCGAGACTCCTCGCACCAGCAGCAGGGTCGTGGCGCCACGCGACTCGGCGCCGACCCGCCGTGCCTCGGTCTCGTGGAAGTGCTGGAGGTGGTCATCGAATCGTTGGCGGTCGATGTTTTCGATGCCGTAGACCCGCACCGTGCGGAGCATCGCCAGGTCTTCCTGGAGCAGGCAAAGCTGCACGGCCGAATCGCGAGCGGCGGTCTCGACCCGGAGGTCCGTCTGCCGGGCCAGTGGCCTGGAGATGAGCATCACGAGGCCCGCCAGCGCGACGAGGAACAGCGTTATCTGCCACGACACGCACAGGCCCAGCAGGATCAAACCGCCCGCGAGGACCGGCACGGCCCAGGTGGATTTCAGGTCGGCAACCAGCCCGTTGCGGACGTCCGCCACCTCGCGGGTAAACAGGTCGACGGCCGGCCCGGCGCCTTCGCTCGGCAGGGCCGATTGGCCGAGGCGGTAGACCTGGCGATGGATCTGGTTGCGCAACGCCAGCGCGGCCCGACTGGAGGCGTCGGCGGCGATGGCCATTCTCCACTGGCGGGCGTAGGCGAAGCTCAGGAGCAGGGCGAGCCCCGTCGCGAGCAGGACCTGGAGCGTGCCGAGATTGTTCTGGAGCAGCCGGGTCCGACTCAGGAGTCGATTCAAGCCCCGAGACCAGGCCCGATGGATCGGATTCGGGTCGTCTCGGCTGGCGACGACCAGCGGATAGAGGCCGACGTCGGTGATCGCCACCTCCCCGACGGCCCCCTCGGGCGCCGATCTCCAGGACGGGAGATCCATCGCTTCGGCCCGCGTGTGGTAGACGCCACCGGTGTCGCAAAGTGAGACGAGCAGAGCACCTACGGCCAGGAGGCCGAGCAGCAAGAGCGCCTCAAGAGGTGCCAGCATTCGGGCCAGCGGGACCGCCGCCGCCTTTTCGTTCATCAGGGTGCGGACGCGGCGATAGGCGGCCGGGAACATGGTGGCCTCGCTCGGGGAAAGAGCCTTCGCCATGACAACGCGAAGGTTCCACAAAGATAACACAAAGAAGCAAGGCCCTGTGCGGTCTTTGCGGAACCTGGGTCCCTTTCTCGGATTGTCGCGGCTTTTCAGGCCACGTCGCGATTCTCGAACAGGAGGAACGCGAACAGGAGGGCCGCTCCACTATACAGGATGCAATACCCGAATGCCGGGAGCACGTACCCGACCCACGGGATCACCGCCCCGGTCGAGATCGCCGGGCCGGCGTTGAAGAATTCCAGCGAGGGCAACGCCCAGGCGAACAGGCGGGCCATGAACCGGACCAGCTCGTTGACCGCCTTGGCGGCCGGATTATTCTTCGGGTCGGTCACGTCCACGAGGACTTGCGAGAGGTGGCCGAGGAAGAAGATCGAGATGCAGACGACCAGGTTGACGAGCATCGGCGCCCGCGTGGAGATCGCCAGGCTGATGCTGGCGAGGATCGTGACTTCCATGAATCCCAGGACGAGGCCGGGCATGATTTGCTTGACGTGGTCCATGCGGCGGCCAAGTTCCTCGATGGTCCCCGAGGATTCCAGCAGGTCATAGCCGGTCTTGTAGTACGTCCCATAAGCGAACATGGCACCCAGGACGAGATACATGGCCAGGACGCCGGCCTCGATCCCCAGGAACTTGCCCACGATGAACTGGCGGCGCGTGATCGGCTTGGAAAGCAGGGTCACGGCCGTCTTGCCCTCGATCTCCTCGGCCACCGTCGAGCTTGACGTCAAGAGTGCCAGGAGCAGGCTGATGAACGTGATCGTCGTCAGCCCCGTATCCTTGTACATCTTGATGTCTTCGTTGAACGTGTAGTACGGCAGGAAGATGGTGACGAAGAGCATGATCGCGCCGAACCCGCTGAGCACGAAGAACGCCGGCTGGCGGATCGCCTCGATGGCGGTGGCCGTCGCGATGGTGAAGGTCTTGTTCATGAGTCGTCGTTTCGCTTGGCGAGGGGATGATGGCAAGCTCGGCGCGAGGAATCGGCGCCGGTTGCCTGCTAATAACGAATCGAGAAGCCAGAAGGTTCGCCGGATTCCGGAAAAATGGGTGAAATTTCCACGTCGCGAATCTTCGGAGCGAATTCCCGGCCGATCGCGTCCAGAAATCGCTCCAACTCCGCGGCTTCTCCGGCGGCAACCACCTCGACCGAGCCGTCGGGCAAATTCCTGACGAATCCCGTGACCGCAAACCCGCTCGCAAGACGATGGACGGTCGCACGGAAGCCCACGCCCTGCACACGCCCTCGGTAAACGGCTCTTCTATTCTCGTTCGCCATGGGCTCAGTTTATCTGGAAAAGCGGGAGACGCAAGGAAACGCAGCGCGTGAGGCCGATCTTCGGCGGCGCCAGAATCGGGCGCAACCCGTGTTTGGATGCGTTCGAGTTGGGTCTATTTCTTGAAATTGTGCGTCCGACACGCCGGCGGAAGATGCCAGGCCAGGCGACAATCGTAACCCGACCAGATGCGATAACCTCCTATAGAATCACGCTTTAGAACCGCCCTTCGGGATTGAGCTGGCCCTTCGAAGGCCGCAGGGTTTGGGTTCGTTTCGTAGAAATCCCGCGCGGCGAGTTGGGTTTGTTTCGTGGCGCTGCATGCCAGGACCGACCGACGATTCCGGACAACCCCGTTCGCTTCCCGCGCCGGACCAGGATGAGTCCACGGGTGCCGGGCGCATTTTCCGACAAGGGAAGTATCGGGGCGGGTTAACCTTGGCGATCGCACGATCGTGGGACCAAATTCCCGACACCAATCGGGCCTTGTCAGCCAAGGAGGGCTTACCTACTGCCCCTTTCCTTCGCGGTGCTTGCTCAGGATGAGCACGAGCAGAAGGTACACGGGGAGGAGTAACGCCGCCGAGACGGCCAGGCCAAGGATGAAGAAGAAATCTCCCCATGTTCTTACGGCAAGGCCGGCGAAGCATCCGAGGAAGAGGACGGCGAGCATGAACTCCGCAATACGGAATTGGGAGGGGCTCACCGACGTAGCTTTCGCGGAGTTGCTTGGCTCAAGGTACGTAGGACGGTCCGAGGTGTCTCTCTCATTTCTTCCCGATCGTCTTGATCGCAATGTTGCGGAATTTGACCGGCTCGTCATGGTTCTGGAACCCGATGTATCCGTCGGGCCTCTTGATCCCGGGATGTCCGGCCTCGGCGTCGGCGTGCTTGGTGAGGTCCGCCTCGGTGATGACGGTCCCGTTCAGCTTTACGGTTACCTTCGGACCGATTGCCGTGATCTCCATGGCGTTCCACTGGCCGGCCGGCTTGGTCGAGCCCCGCTTGGCGGCCTCGACGCCGTAGACCGATCCGCAGTACTGGAAGGGCTTCAACGACTTGTAGCGGTCGGAATCGTCGTCCAGCACCTGGATTTCCATGCCGGTGTAGGCGGGGTCGCCCGAGTGGGGCGAGCGGATGAAGACACCCGAATTGCCCCCCGGCCCGACTTGATATTCCAGCTTCAGGATGAAATCGCCGTAAGTCTTCTCGGTGCTGAGCCATCCGCCGCTTGCACCCTGGGTGACGAGCTCGCCATTCTCGACGACCCAATTCTTCTCCTTGCCACCCACTCGCGTCCATCCGGCGGTGGATTTGCCGTCGAACAAGGGCTCGAATCCGTCGTCGTCCGCAAATCCGGCCGCGGGCGAGAGGGCGAGGGCGATCAGGGCGAGCGAGATTGAGCGACTCATGGGAGGGAGGTCTCTCCGGAAAGAAGGGATGGGACAAGCACGACTTACAGCGGCTTTCGCCCGGAAAGAACCCGTTAAGGCAGGCCGAGGCCCGCCCTACGAAATCCCCCGTACGCCATGCAGTTGGGGATCGCTGTAGGGACGGCCCGATTGTGCCAACCTGATCCGGAACATGCCAGGGCCTGGTGGTTGGCTGTGGGCGCCATGGCCCGAGATCGTTACCATGCGATTCGAACACGCCAGGAGACCCACTCCATGTCCGGGCAAGGAGGACCCGCTTTTATGCAATCGACCGGATCGCTCATGCTGGTCGAGGACGAGCACGTCCTCCGCGGCCTGGTCGCCCAGTTCTTGCGGGGGACGGGATACGACATCGTGGAGGCCACCGATGGCCCCGAGGCCGTCGCCAAGTATGGCGAGGACGGGCCGTTCGACCTGATCCTGCTCGACCTGAACCTGCCGGGATTCTCGGGCGTGGAGGTGGCGCGGAGGATCCTTCGCCAGACCCCTCGCCAGAATTTCCTGGTGTGCAGCGCGGCCATCATCCCCGAGTTCGAGGACGGCCTGAGGGCGTTGGGGATCGATCACTTCTTGACGAAGCCCTATCATCCCGAAGTCCTGCTCGACCACATCGCCCGCGAGCTTCGCCCCCGCCTGGCCGTCATACCTTCGCGATGAGGGGACCTGGAACGGACATCGTTCATGGGCTTCGAGATCGAGATCAAGTTCCGGGTCGATGACCTCTCGGCCCTCGCCGGACGCCTCGTCGCCCGAGGTGCGATTCCAGGTCCGGACGAGGCGACGGTCGACCATTACCTCGCCCATCCGGCCCGCGATTTCGCCCAGACCGACGAGGCCTTGCGGATCCGCCGCGTCGGCGACGAGAATCGGGTCACCTATAAAGGACCCAAGAGGGGCGGCCCGACGAAGACTCGCGAGGAAATCGAGCTTCCGTTCGGCCAGGGGGAAGAATCCTTCGCGCAGATGGAGACGCTATTCCAGCGCCTCGGTTTCCGCCCGGTGGCCACGACCGCGAAGGTGCGGACGTCCTACCGGATCGTCGTCGCGGGCCGACGCCTGGACGTATGCCTGGACCTCGCCGAAGGCCTGGGAATATTTGCCGAGGTCGAAACCCTGGTCGAAGACGCCGAGGATCTGCCGGCCGCGCAGGCCGCGGTCCTGGATCTCGCCGGCTCGCTCGGGTTGACGGAGCTTGAGCCCAAGTCCTACCTGCGAATGACCCTGGAGCGGGCGGCCGGGAAAACTTCCGGCGATTGATCGACTGATCTGGGCGGACTTGAGCAAATCTGCTAAGAAAACGGCCCTCGCGGATTGGCAGGAGGCCTCACCCCTGCCCGACCGCGGGTTCCTTGCCCCGTCCATGGAGGTCTCCGCGATGGATCGCCGGCGCTTCGCCCCTTCGACCGAGCGGCTCGACGAGCGCGTGTTGCTCACCTCGACCGCGCAGACCCTGGTTTCCTCGACGATCCCGGACATCCTGGACAAGACGGCGAGGATCTCGCGCCTGGACATCTTGCTCGATTCGCTGGCGCCGAATCGCGTGGTCCCCGAGACGCTGGTCACGCCCCTGAAGGCGGATTTGACGTCGATCGTGGGCCAGCTTGGCAATCCGGGCTCGCCCGTCCTGACGGCGGCCAACTTGCAATATCGCAGCTCGCTCAGCCACACGAACATCAGCTCGAAGGATGCCGCCGGGCTGAACGCCACGTTTGGCAATGCCCTGGCGGCCGCGGGTGCCCCGCTCTCAATCACCAACGACTTCCAGAACAACATGGAGAACCTGCTCAAGTTCGACGAGCAGAATCCCAACCCAACCACGCTCGCGGTGAACGACTACGCCACCGTGCTGGAGCTGGCGCTGGCCGTGGGCCGGCCGATCCACACGCCCGAGGCCCCGAGGCTCCTGTCCACCGACGCCGTGGGCGGGAAGGGTAGCCACGTCACCTACCTCACGCAGCCCTCGGTGGTGGGGTCGTACGACGCGGGCACCTATGTGACCCTGCTGGATCAGAACGGCCGGGACCTTGGATTGGAACAGGTTCCGTCGACCGGCAATTACGAGATCCAGGTGAATCAGCCGCTCACCCCGGGCACTTACTATCTGCGCGTGCAGGCCTACGACGCCAACGGCGACCACACCCTGCCGAGCCCCGCGTACAGGCTGGTCGTCAGGACCAAGCCGGTGAAGGCCACGAAGGCCGAGGCGTCCGCGACACCCGCCGGGCCGCTTAGCCTTTGACCGATTTCCCACACCGTCCACGGAGGTCTCCGCGATGGATCGCCGGCGCTTCGCCCCCACGACCGAGCGGCTCGACGAGCGCGTGTTGCTCACGACGGCCGCGCCGAACCTGGTCAGCGCGACGGCCGTGCTGAACCTGGAGAAGACGACGACGATTGCCCGGTTCGGCAACCTGCTCGACTCGGAGGCGCCCGGCCGGATCGTGCCGGAAACGCTGGTCGCGCCGTTGCAAAACGACCTGACCGCCGTTGTAGGCAAGCTGAGCGATCCGGGAGGTCCGGCGCTGGTGGTGTTCAACCAGCAACTCCGCGGCACCCTGAAGCATTCCACGATCAACGCCGCCGACACGGCCGGGTTGAACGCCACGTTCGGCAATGCCCTGACCGCCTCCGGCGTGCCGATCCCCGTGACCAACGCGTTCCAGACGGATATGCAAAACCTGCTCACATTCGACGAGCAAAATCCCAACCAGACCGCGATGGCCGCGAGGGATTACGCCAACGTGTTCGACATGGCGCTTGAGGTGGGCCGGCCCATCCCCACGCCAACCGCCCCTCGCTTGCTCGCGACCGGCTCGGCGGGCACCCAGGGCCTGCACATCACGTCCAGCGCCTCGCCCACCTTGGCCGGGACCTACAACTACGCGGGGGCCACCATCACCTTGCTGGACCAGGCCGGCAATAGCCTCGGGAAGCAGCAAGTCTCGGCCAACGGGACGTACCAGATTCAGGTCAACCGGCCGCTCGCCGCCGGCACGTATTACTTCCGCGTCCAGGCGACGGACCCGGACGGCGACACCAGCCGGGCCGGCCTTTCTTGCCGCGTAGTGGTGCAGGCGGATTGAGGAGGCCACCCTGCCCATGCCGTCTTTGCGTTGTTTCGGGACGGATCGGGCGGGTGTGGTAGACTTTGACGGTTCCGACACCCAATTGACTTTGACAGCATCCGGCACGATCCCGTATTGTGCGACGATATCTACTTCGCCCCAACCGGGTTGGATCGCGCCCGCGGTGTGAGAGACGGCACCCGTCATGTTTGAGCTGATCGCCAAGCTGGTCGACCGCCGGGGCTGGCTCCTCGTCCTGGGATGGGTGGCCTTCGCGGGAATCCTCTATTTCGCGGCCCCCGAATGGACTTCGGTCACCAAGGATGACGACGTCGGCTTCTTCCCGGCGAATTATCCCAGCGTCCTCGGGCAGAAGCTATTCCAGGCCGGATTCCCGAAGGAAATCTCCAACTCGTCGGTCGTGATCGTGTCCGAACGGGCCGGCGCGAAGTTCAAGCCCGAGGATTACGCCTACGTCGACGGCATCACAAGGGCGCTGAACGCCCTGTCCGACGATCGGCCCGCGCTGGGGATCCGCAAGATACTCGACCGCAACGTGCTGGGGATCGGCAATCGCCTCATGAAGGTGAAGGAAGGCGTGGGCCAGGTCGTCCTGACCGTGATCCAGTTGCGCGGCACGTATGTGTCGCTCCAGTCTCGCGAGGCCGTGGACCAGATCAACTCGATTTTGGCCCAGCACCGAAGCCACCTGCCCGCCGGCCTTGCGATCGGCACGACCGGTCCGGCGGTCGTTGGCCATGACACGAATAATGCCTCGATCAAGTCGGTCAACCACACGACCATCGCCACGATCCTGCTCGTGGTCGTGATCCTGCTGGTCGTTTACCGATCCCCCCTGCTCGCGCTCATCCCCATGGCCACTATCGCCATCTCGGTGGTCACGTCCACGTGGGCGATCGCCCTTTTGACAAAAGCCCCGGGGTTGAATTTCCAGGTGATCAACATCACCAAGATTTTCGTGATCGTGGTCCTGTTCGGCGCCGGCACCGATTATTGCCTCTTCCTGATCGCCCGCTATCGCGAGGAGCTGGCGCGCGGCCGAAGCTCGTCGGACGCCCTGTCGGAGGCCATTCGCCAGATCGGCGGTGCCCTCGTGGCCAGCGCCGGGACCGTCATCATCGGTCTAGGGATGCTCTGGTTCTCCACGTTCGCGAAGATCCAGTACACCGGGCCGGCCATCGCGCTCAGCTTGGTGGTGGCGCTGATCGGCTCGCTCACGCTCGCGCCGGTCTTCCTGCACTGGCTCCGCGGATTGGTGTTCTGGCCGTTCCAGCCGCCCCACCACACACTGGGGGCCGATCCCGAGGTCGAGAGCCTGCAAGAGACTCCCCTCTTCGGATTCTGGAGCAAGGTCTCCGACGTGGTCGTCCGCTATCCAGGGACGATCCTGCTGGCCAGCTTGCTCTCGCTGACCCCGCTGGCGATCATCGGCGCGAGGACGCAAGCGAGCTACGACCTGCTCGCCGACCTCGGCCCCGACCAGCCGGCGATCGTCGGCGCCGAGATGCTCAAGAAATATTACGAATACGGCGAGATCGGCCCCTCGGTGGTCTTGATCCGCCATCCCAAACTCGATTTCCTCTCGGCCCAGGGCAAGGCCGCGATTGACTCGTTCACGAAGACGCTTGCGGCCTTGCCCAACGTGATCGAGGTGAGGTCGCTCTCCCGGCCGCTGGGCACGCCCCTGCCAGACGTGAAGCCGGGACGATTCAACCTCCTTCGCGACATGAGTCAGAAGGTGCAGGACCAGATCACGAAGGCCGCGCAACCGCAGATCAACGCGTTCTACGTATCGACCGAGCCGCAGACGCCCGAGGACCGCAATCACATCTCCCGCTTCGACGTGATCTTCAAGACTAGCCCGTTCTCGGCCGCAAGCGTCGAGTCGCTGGAGCGAGTGAGATCGGAGCTCGCCAAGGCCTCGGCCGAGGGTGGGCCGCTCGCCGGGGTCGGACCGCACGACGTGGGCCTGGCAGGCACGACGGTCCTGGTCAACGACCTGAAGCGCGTGACCATCGAAGACCAGCGCCGCATGTACGTACTCGTCACGGGCGGCGTGTACTTGATCCTCGTGTGGCTCCTGAAGAAGCCGGGGATCTGCCTCTACCTGATCTTCACGGTCATCCTGGGCTACCTCGCATCGCTCGGCCTGACCGAGATCGTGTTCCGGTCGCTCCACCACGGCCCCGAGCCCTGGACGGGGCTGGACTGGAAGGTCGGCTTCTTCCTGTTCGTGATCCTCGTGGCAGTGGGCGAGGATTACAACATCTTCCTCATGGCCCGGGTGATCGAGGAGGAGCGCAAGCACGGTTACATCGAGGGCACTCGGCGGGCCGTGGCCCACACCGGAGGGATTATCAGCTCATGCGGGGTGATCATGGCCGGTACGTTCGGCTCGATGCTCTTCGGCAGCCTCACCACGCTCCGCGAGCTGGGGTTCGCGCTCGGCCTCGGCGTCCTGCTAGACACCTTCGTCGTGCGGCCAATCCTGGTGCCGGCCTTCGTCGTCTTGCTACACCGCGATCGGCCAGGAGAGCGGATGGAGGCGGCCATCGTCCCGGAGTCTGAGGACCAAGCGGCGGCCACCGCCGAGATGGCCTGATGCGGACCCGGGTAGGGCTCGCAGGCGAGGACCGCATCAGTCTAAATAAATAAACTCGTTAATATTGATCAGTGCGAGGCACAGGTCGTCCATGGAATCGGTCGCGAGAAATTTCGCGGCGATCCCGGCTTCGTCTGCTGTTGGCCGCCGTCCGAGCGTGAGCCGGTAGGCGCGCTCGATCTGGTCGTTGGGTCGGTCGGATTCCGCCGAGATTCGCGTGGCGAGGGCGTGCGCGGCGTCGGCCGCAAGCTTACCGTTTAGCAGCGAGAGGGCTTGCGGGGCGATGGTGGTCACGGCTCGTCGCGGGCAACTGGCGTTGGTGTCGGGGCGGTCGAAGGCCTCGAAGAACGGGTAGCGGAGGTTGCGCCGGAGGAATACGTAGAGGCTGCGGCGGTTGCGGTCCTCGGCGCTGGGCGACGTTGGCCAGACCGCGCCGTGACTGCTGAGCCTGGTCAATTCGGCGGGCAACTCGGGGAACACGCAGGGGCCGCCGATCGCCGGGTTCAGGAGCCCAGATGCGGCGAGCAGGGCATCACGGATCGCCTCGCCGTCGAGCCGGGTTCGCGAGTGTCGCCAGATCAAGGTGTTGTCCGGGTCGGATTCGAACGCCTGGGGATCGAATCGCGAGCTTTGGCGATAAGCCGCACTCGTCACCATCAGCCGATGCAGGGATTTCAGGCTCCAGCCGCGAGCGACGAACTCCGTGGCGAGCCAATCGAGCAACTCGGGGTGCGACGGCTCCTCGCCCATGATGCCGAAATCGCTTGGTGTGGCCACCAGTCCGCGCCCGAAATGGTGCTGCCAGACGCGATTGACCATCACGCGGCCGGTCAGCGGGTGATCGGCTTGCGTGAGCCAGTTGGCGAGCGCGGTACGCCGCCCGCTGGAATGGCCGATCGGCGTGATTTTCGGCGGATTCTTCGCCAGGACGGCCGGGAATGCTGGCGAAAGCTCGGCGCCCTTCAAGGCATAGTCGCCGCGCTTCAGGAGATACGTCTTCGGCGAGAAGTCCGCGGTTTCGTCGAGCCCCCGGGCCTTCGGCAATGGCTCGGGCGGGTTCTTCATGAGGAAATCCAGCCGCGACTTCCAGCCGAGCCAGGTTGTGCGAGCCGGTTCCACGACGGCCCGATCCAGACGCCTTGCGATCGACGCGATTGTCGGCTTTCAAGGCATTGTAGACGAGCAGGATTTCCGCCGCGTCGCGCTGCAGGTCGGGCCTGGCGAACGCCGCGGTGGCCTGGTCGGACAGGCCCGGCGGCAGGCCGGCGCGAGGGCTTCGCGGACGGGAAGCTCGATCCGAGAGATGGCGGCGCGGGCGCGGCCGACCTCGATTTCCCATTCCTTGATCGCTTTTTCGCGGGCCTCGCGCTCGGACGGAGAGACCAGCGGCAGGTCGTCGCGGAACCTGGCCGGTGCGAAGAACGCCTGGAGCGAATAGAAGTCGGATTGCCGGATCGGGTCATATTTATGATCGTGGCAGCGGGCGCATCCGATCGTTAGTCCCAGGATGGCCGCGCCCGCGGTCTCGGTGATGTCGTTGAGGGCGTTCTGGCGCCGCAAGCCCTGGTCGTTGATGTCGACCATGTCGGGATAAAGCCGGTTGAATCCGGTGCCGAGGAATGCGGACGGGTCTTCGGGCGCGACCTCATCGCCGGCGAGTTGGAGCTTCAAGAATCGATCGTACGGCATGTCGGAATTGAAGGCGTTGACGACCCAATCGCGGTAGCGCCACATGTCGGGGCGGGCCTGGTCGTACTCGAATCCGTCGGAATCGGCGTAGCGGGCCAGGTCGAGCCAGTGCTGCGCCCATCGCTCGCCGTGATGGGGCGAGGCGAGCAGGCGGTCGACGACCTTTTCATAGGCATCGGGCGAAGAATCCGCCACGAATGCATCCATTTCGGCGATCGTGGGCGGGAGTCCGATCAGGTCGAACGAGAGGCGGCGGATCAGGGTCAAACGGTCGGCCTCGGGGGCCGGCTTCAGGCGGTTTTCGTCGAGCTTCGCCAGGATAAATGCGTCGATCGGGTTGCGGACCCATCGCGCGTCGCTGACCTTGGGCCGATCGACGCGCCTTGGCGGGACGAACGCCCAGTGCGAGCGGTCCTCATCGGTGATCGGCTTATCGGCGCGGGCGTTTTGAACGAGGGTCGCGACCAGGACCGCACAGGCAAGAATGGATCGGCTCGTCATCGCGGACCCCGAACTCATTGGAGGATTCGCACCGCCGGGAGGGCCTTTTGCAATGCTAGCTTGCCGGCCTCGGTGACCTTGGTCCCATCCACATACAGGAGCCGCAACTCGCCCAGGCCGGCCAGTTGCATCAGGCCTTCGTCGGTCACTTGGGTGTTGGCGAGGTCCAGGAAATCGAGCTTTTTCAGCGCACTCAGGTGTTTCATGCCCTCATCCGTCACGCGGGTGTGCGCAAGCTTCAGCACCTTTAACTTTTCCAGATTGGCAAGCGGCTCAAGCCCCGCGTCGCCCACCTGCGTCCGGCCGAGGCTCAACTCTTCAAGGTCTTTGAGCGACCGGAGATGGGCCATCCCTGCGTCGGTCACCCGGGTCTCGTAGAGGAACAGCACGCGAAGGTTGGGCAGCCCCGCCAGGCTGGCCAGGCCGTCGTCTCCGACCTTCGTCTCGCGGAGTTCAAGGACTTCCAGGCCGGGGTTCCCGCGAAGCGCAACCATGTCGGCATCGGTGATCGGCGTCCCGTTCAGATAAAGCCGCTTCAAGTCCCGCAGGTCGCCGAGATTCTCCACGTCGAGCCTGGTCACATGATGACCATCGAGCCCGACAACGGTGATCTCTTGCGAAAGTTCCGGGGCTAGCAAGGATCGCTTGCCCGTCCCGGAGATCACCTTCCGTTTGGGGTCGTGCTCGTCGTCGAACTGGACGAACCCGCCAATCCGCTTCGTTATGGCGATGACCTTGGACCGCTTGCGTGGCTGGTCCATGAAGAGCCAGGTGGCGATCGTCGCAACGAAGCTGGCGACGACAAGCCACCGGAGCGAGAACTTCAGGACCGGTCGCGGGCGACGATTCTTCGGTGCGGTCATCCGATGGCCTCGACCTGGGTGTCGAAAATCTCACGCCAAAATCGATTTCACGACGTTCCCCGAGACATCCGTCAGGCGTTCCTCACGACCGTTGTGCGGGAACGTGAGCTTGGTGTGATCGATGCCCATCAGGTGCAGGATCGTGGCATGCAGGTCGTGGACGTGGACGCGATCTTGCTCGGCTCGCAGGCCCACGGCATCGGTGCTGCCGTAAATCGTGCCGCCCTTCACGCCGGCGCCGGCCAGCCAGGTGGTGAATCCGTGCGGGTTGTGGTCGCGCCCCTTGCCCTGTTCGGACATGGGCATGCGACCGAACTCGCCGCCCCAGATCACGAGGGTGTCGTCGAGCAACCCGCGCCTCTTCAGGTCGACCAGGAGTGCCGCCACGGGCTTGTCGGTGCGCAGGCACATGGCGGCGTGGTTCTTCTCAACGTCATCGTGCGCGTCCCATCCCGTCACGTCGCCCGAGTAGACCTGGATGAAGCGGACGCCTCGCTCGGCCAGGCGGCGGGCCAGCAGGCAGCGGGCGCCAAACTCGGCGGTTGGCTTTTCATCGAGGCCGTAGAGTTGCCTGGTTGCCTCCGTTTCCCGCGAGAAATCGACGGCTTCGGGCGCGGCGGATTGCATCCGGTAGGCGAGCTCGTAGCTCTGGATTCTCGCGGATAATTCGGAGTCGAGGCCGCGATCTTGCTGATGGCGGGCGTTCAGCTTGCCGATGAGGTCGAGAGTGCGCCTCTGGCGGCCGACGGTCATGCCTTCGGGCGGCTTCAGGTCGAGGATCGGGCTTTCGCCCCCCCTCACGAGCGTGCCCTGATAGCCCGCCGGCAGGAACCCGGACCCATACGCTGGAGGGCCGCCCTTGATTCCGCCGCCGGGGTCGGGCAGGACCACGAACGCCGGCAGATCCTGATTCTCGGTCCCCAGCCCATAGCCCACCCAACTGCCCAGGCTCGGCTTGCCCATGAGGGTCGAGCCGGTGTTCATCTGGTACACCGCCTGCGGGTGATTCACGCTGTCGGCCCAGCACGAGCGGATCACCGCGAGGTCGTCCACGCATTGCGACGTATGAGGGAGGAAATCCGAGACGTCGATACCGCTCTGGCCATACTTCTTGAAGGTGCGTTTGGTCGCCAGCAACGGGTTACGCTCGACCTTGCGGCGGGTGGCCACCTCGCCGAAGCTGGAAGGGAGGGGCTTGCCGGCGAGGAGTTGCAGCTCGGGCTTGGGATCGAAGGTTTCGAGGTGACTGGGCCCGCCGTGCATGAAGAGATAGATGACTCGCCTGGCCTTGGCGGGGAAATGGGGCGGGCGGGGTTCGAGCGGATTCGCGAAATCGGCGGCGAAGGTGGGCCGATCTTGCTGGAGGAGCCAGGAAAGGGCGAGGGCTCCGAACCCTCCGCCAGCCTGACGGAGGAAGTGGCGACGGGTTGGGGCGGGGGCGTCGGCTGGCATGACGGATCTCGACGCGGGAGGGTGGGGCCTGGCTCGCGGATCGATGGGATCTAGAATAACATACCGTGCGCCACGGCTCCATCGGGGAGTTTTGCATGTCCACCCGGAAGTCGTATTGGATCCTGGGGATTTTCGTCGGGTGGTTCCTGCATCGATTCCTGACGGAGATCCGCGGCCCGATGCCGAATTGGTGCGGGGATTCGGACAATTGGCTTTTCCTGACGGGCTTTTTCTCGATGGTCGTGTTGGGCGAAGTGGTGGTGCTGGTTAAGAAGCTGTCGCGGCACAAAATTCCGTCGCCGATCGAGGAGCCATCCCGATGAACCTTCTGGGCGAGATCGCGGCCCGTTGGCGGTCATTGCGGCCTTCAACCCCGGCCGACCCGGTGGCCGATTTCCCGCCGACCGACGGCATTGTGGGAATCCAGCCGGTGCGGGGCGTCCGCTCGCGACCGAACGAGAAGGATAGCCGGTTCGGGCTTTTCATGGCGATCGACCCAATTGCAGAGGCGGCAAACCCCGTCCGCAGGCGAGGGAGGCGGAAGCTGCCGCCGTTGCTAGGTCGCGTGGTGCTGACCTCGCTGTTCCTCGATTGTGACGCCGTGGCCTGGTCCGAGCAGGAAATTGCCCGCGCTCACGACGCCATGATGCGTGCGGGAAATTGGGTCGAGCGCGAGGCAATGCGCCTGAAGGCCCCGGTCCACCTGGACCTGGCCGACACGTATTTCGTCGCTGAGAGCCGCGTGGACGAAGGCGAGGTCGCGCTCGTGAAGTTGCCTGAGGGGAGCGGCGACGGCCTGTTTGACAACGAGGCCGAAGTGAAGCTGGTCGCCGCCGCGAGCCGTGCCGCATCGGCGCTGGGTTTCGCCGACGTTGCGGATCTAGCCGACAAGATCGGCCGACGCGTCGAGGCCGATTCGAAGGTCTGGATGATTCATCCGAGATCGGCCGGCCGTTCCTTCGTGGTCACGGAGGCCGAGACCTGGATGCCCGGCCTGAACCTCGCGATTTGTTACGCACGCGAGGCCAACTTTCCCGGCAGCTTCCACGGCCCCGCGTTTTCCGACCCCGTGACCTTCGCCCACGAACTGTTGCACCTGTTCGGGGCCACCGACAAATATAACATCCCCCTCCATCAATTTCCGCGAGGCAGCGTGACCGAGCGCGACATCATGCGGCTGGAATTCGAGGGGCTGTCGAGATTGCGGATTGATCCGGGGACGGCGAACGAAATCGGCTGGGGTGACGCTCGTCGGGCATGAATCGATCGGATGTCAGGTCGGGTCGCAGGGCCAACGCGAACCGCCCGGCGTGCCCTTGGTGGAGGGTCGCGCCGGGCGGATCGAATCACGGAAGGTGCTTTGCATGCACCGAGATTGGTTAATTAGCCTCGACCAGTTCGGTCGCGACCAGTCGGTTGACGAGAAGGACGGCGTCCTCGGCGCGACGGACGTCGGCGTATTTGGCGAGCGGGGCCGAGAAGGTCCCGTCGGTGTAGACGCCTAGCACCGTATACAGGCCGTGGGACTCACCGGTCTCCGCCCTGGTAAACAGGCCCGAGCGGATGAGCGATGCGAGATTCCTCTGCCAGAGCGATGTATCGGCCAGTTTCGCAGTCATGGCGAGCCCCTTGATGGTTGGAGAGGACCTGTCCTTGGCCGGAGGACACCGGAATTTGGATGCCCTCGCTACCATTCTAGACGTTGAAACGAGCCCGAAGGTTTTCCATCACCTCGTTTTTTTACGTCCGCCGGTGCCGACACGCCGGACAGTGATCCGAATTCGACCCGCAAGCGTCCCTCGTGATCGTCAGCCCGCCAGCTTCCCAAGACCCGAGCCGGCATTATGGAGGGACCCGCGGGGAATGTCATCGCCAACTCTCCGCGGTGTCGCGGAATCTCCCTCGGTGAGGAAAAACGCCTCGATGGATGATGCGAAAAATGTCCTTTGCAAAACCAAGGCCACTCCTCTGAGATTGAACATCGCCTCGCGAGGTTCGGTCAACCACCAAACTCGCGAGAGATTTCGCAAAATGAACGGCCACTCGGCTTTTGCGAAAAAACGACGATGAAGTTACTTTCATCATTTCCGCGCAAAGACTGCATGAAGCGGGACTTAGTAAATCTTGGCGAAGGTTGTCGTCGTCTTCGCCCAAGCTTATTATAGCTTGGAAAGCCGTGAGACTCGCCCTGATCAGGAACTCGATCCCATTCCTTCGATCACTTGAGGAATGGAGTTGCGTCGCCGGAACCGTCCGAGGAACTCCCCAATGTAGTATGCGTTTTCTGCTTATTTCTTGGGCAGGTGATTTTTCGCAACGGGAGTCGCAGATCGCTTCCAGTTCCCAAGCGGCCCGCACGACCGCCGCCGCCGGATCGTCCGGACTTGCGGCGGCCAAGGGGTTGGATAGAATGATCCTGCTCCCAACCGGACCGGTCATCGTGCGAAAAGGATCCTGGCGTGCGGCTCGCGTATTTCGATTGCTTCAGCGGGATCTCGGGCGACATGACGCTGGGAGCCCTGGTGGATGCCGGGGTCGATCCGAAGGCGCTCCAGGCGGCCATCGGCTCGCTGGGCTTGCCTTGCGAGCTCACGTTCGAGACCGTCCGTCGCGGCGGATTCCGGGCCACCTATGCCCGCGTGGTGGCCCAGCCCGAGCATGTGCATCGCCATCTGCATCATATCGAGGCGATGATCGACAAGGCCGCGATCACGCCCCGTCAGGCGGAGTTGGCGAAGCGGATCTTCGGGAAGATTGGGGAGGTTGAGGCCAACGCGCACGGGATCGAGATCCGCAAGGTCCACTTCCACGAAGTCGGAGCCGTTGATTCGATCGTGGACATCGTGGGCGCGGCCGTCGGGCTGGATCTGCTGGGTGTCGACCGCGTGGAGGCGAGCCCCGTCCCCCCCGGACGTGGCTGGGTGAAGGCGGCACACGGTCGCATGCCCTTGCCCGCTCCCGCCACGGCTTCGCTGCTGAAAGGAATCCCGATGGCCGAGTCCACGGGGGATTTCGAGCAGACCACCCCAACCGGCGCGGCGATTTTGGCCACAGTGGCCGAGGCGTTCGGTCCGGTCCCGCCCATGACCATCGAGACGATCGGCCTGGGCGCCGGCACCAAGGACCCGGAAGGCGTGGCCAACATCCTGCGATTGTTCGTGGGGACCTCGGCAAGCCCGGCGGGATCGGATCGCGTGACGGTCCTGGAGACCAACCTCGACGACCTGCCCGGCGAGGTCGTGGGCTATACGACCACGCAGTTGCTCGCGGCGGGCGCCCTGGATGCGTTCGTCACGCCGATCTTGATGAAGAAGAACCGGCCCGGCGTGATGATCTCGGTCCTGTGCGACGAGGCGAATGTGCCCGTGATGGAGGAGATCCTCTTTCGCGAGACCACCACGCTGGGCGTGCGACGCTATCAGGTCTCGCGGCACAAGCTCAATCGCAAGCCGGGCGAGGTCGCCACGCCGTTCGGGCCCGTGAAGGGGAAGCTGGGCTGGCTCGACGGCCGACCGCCTCAATTCAGCCCCGAGTATGACGATTGCGTCCGCGTGGCGGCCGAGCAGAACGTCCCGCTTCGCGACGTCTACAAGGCGGCCCAGACGGCGTACGCGACGGTCGAGCCGGCGGTCGTCGCTCCCGTCGCCCACGGTCACGGTCACGGTCACGATCACGGACATGGCCACTCGCACGATCATCCGCACGAGCATTGACGCCGGACGGCCCGTGCGATGCCGCGAAATTCGCCGACCATGGAGGGTATGCGATGTCCCCGGCCCTGGAATTCGCCCTGCTCGCCACTTTGGGGCTGATGGCTTGCGCCGCCTCGGCCTTGGCGGGTGCGCTGTGGTGGCGATTGCGATCGGCCCCGCTGGTTGAGGTCGCCCAGCTCGCTCGTGACCTGGCCGAGCGTCAGCGGGCGCTGGAGCGCCTGGTCGCGAAGCTGGAGGCACCTCGGGGCCGGCGACTGCTGCGGCCCTCGCCCGGGTTGCGGTGGGATCGCGGCCAGGGCGGGGCCGAGCCGGCCGGTCCCACGCTCATCGCGGTGCCCGACATGACGAGCCCGCCTAGCAAGCCGTCGCAAGTTTCCGCCGATATGGGGCGGCGATTCGGGTCGATCTGGGCGCTGGCCGACCGTGGTTCATCGTCCGAGGAGATCGCGAAGGCGACCGGTCAGCCGGTCGGGCAGATCGAGCTGATCCTCGGGCTTCGCCACCCCAAAGGGGCGTGATCGATCCCCATGACGTCGTCCCAACGCCTCCTGCTGACGGTCTACGCGGTCATCGTGATCCAGTGGATCATCCGTCACGCGATCATCTCCGTCTTCTACAAGAAATTCGACATCCTCACGCGAAGCTCCCCGCGGCTCTCGGGCACCAGCCCGCCGTTGGTCACGGCCATGATCCCGGCCAAGGACGAAGAGGCGACTCTGGCCGATTGCCTGGAAACCGTCCGCGGCCAGGATTACCCGAACCTGGAAATCCTCGTCGTCGACGACCGCAGCACCGACCGGACGGCCCAGATCGCTCGCGAATTCGCCTCGCGAGATCCTCGCATCCGGCTGGTGTCGATCCACGACCTGCCCTCGGGCTGGACCGGCAAGACGCATGCCCTGCACGAAGCCGCCGCGCAAGCGAATGGCGATTGGTTCTGGTTCCTCGACGCCGACACGCGGCACGCGCCCGAGAGCCTCTCGGTCATGCTCGCCTATGCCGAGTCCCACAACGCCGCGCTCGCCAGCCTCGTGCCCGAGATGCGGTGCGAATCGTTCTGGGAGCGCGTGGTGCAGCCTCTGGCGGGCATCGTGCTGATGAGGTCGTTCCCGCTGTTCGTGGTCAACGACGATCGCCGTCCGCTGGCGTTCGCCAACGGCCAGTATATTTTGATTCGTAAGGAAGCTTATTTTGCGGTCGGCGGCCACGAGGCCGTGCGCGACCGATTCGTCGAGGATATTTACCTCGCCAGGCTCGTGAAGGCCAAGGGCCTGCCGATCCGCGTGGCGATGAGCACGGACATCAGCTCGACTCGCATGTACACGAGCCTCCCGCAGATCGTGCGAGGCTGGAGCCGCATCCTGTACGACGCCCTGGGGCGCAGGCCGCTGCCGATCTTCGGCAAGATCCTGGAACCGCTAATCTTCAGCCAGACGGGCGACCTGGCGGTGATCGTCGCCGTGGCGATCCTCCTGTTCGGCCCGGCCACCACGTTCGCATGGTGGTTGCTGGGATTGGGAATTTTTCATCAAATCCTGAAAACAAGCGTGCTGTGGAGGATGTACCGCTGGTCGTCGCCGCGATCGGGCAAGGACGCACTCTGGTACGGCCTTGCGGGGGTGGTCATGATCTGGGTTTGCTCCAGGGCCATCTGGATGTGCTGGACCGGCCAGGTGACCTGGCGCGGCACGGCCTATGGCGGCCCGTCGCCGCAAACGCCCGCGAAAACGCCATGATCACGATCGTCCGCAACCCGAGCACCGGCGACGAGATCACCCGCCTCCCGGACACATCGGTCGACGACGTGCCGCGTAGGGTTTGCGCCGCGAAATCGGCCCAGAAGGAGTGGTCGGCACGGCCGATTCGCGAGCGTATCCGCGTCGTGGATCGCTTCCGCGCGATCCTGGCCAGGGATGCCGATTTGCTCGCGAACGCCGTGACCGAGGAAGTGGGCAAGCCTCGCTCGGAATCGCTGATCGAGCTCACGACCACGCTCGATGCGATGGCGTGGACGACTCGCCATGCCCTGAAATTGCTGCGTGATGCGCGGATCGGGCCGGGAACGCAGCGGTTGATCTTGATGGGATCGAGCCGCGTGCGATGGCGGCCGTGGGGCGTGATCGCGCTCATCGGCACGTGGAATTATCCGCTCCTGCTGGACGTGCCGGCGATCTCGCAGGCCCTGGTTGCGGGCAACGCGGTGGCGTGGAAGCCCTCGGAGCTTTCGGCAAGGGCCGCCTCGCTGGTCCACGATCGCCTCGGCAAGGCCGGAGTGCCCGACGGGCTGGTCGGCGCTCCTGATCGGCGGCGTCGAGATCGGCGAGGCGTTGATCCAAAGCGACGTGGATAAAGGGATTTTCACGGGCGCGACGCGCAACGGCCGATCGGTCCTGGGCAAGCTGGCGGCGAGGGGGATTCCGGCGGTCGCCGAGCTGTCGGGGTTCGACCCGGCCATCGTCCTGCCCGACGCGACTCGCGAATCGGCACTCAAGGGGCTCACCTGGGGGGGGTTCGTCGGGGCCGGCCAGACGTGCGTCGGCGTCAAGCGGGTGTACGTGGTGGGAAGTGCTGAATCGTGGGCCAACGATCTTGCCGAGCGTGCCAAAATGCTCCGCATGGGAGACCCGTCGTCGCCCGCAACCGATGTTGGCCCGCTGATTTCCGAAGCGGCCCGCGAGCGATTCCATCGGGCGATCCTGGCCACCGTACAGGCCGGCGCAGGCGTGCTCTGCGGTGGCATTCCGAAGGAAGGGCCGGGCTGGTTCTACCCGCCGACGGTCTTGATTGCCGATGCCGCGGGTCCGGAAGCGGCGCTCGAAGGGGCGTTCGGGCCGGTGGTCCTGGTGAGGGGCGTGGGCAGCGTGGAGGAAGCCATTGAAGCGGCGAATGGCCGGCCGTATGCGCTGGCGGCGAGCGTGTGGGGGCGAGATCGGAGTGCGGGCGCGATCGGTGGCCGATCGATTGGAAGCCGGCATGGTCGCGATCAACGACGCAGTCACGCCCTCAGGGCATGCCTCGTCACCGTTCGGAGGGTCGAAGGCCAGCGGATTCGGACGGATGCGGGGGCCGATCGGCCTGCGGGAATTCGTCCAGCCGCAGGCGGTCTTCGAGCGCGGCGAAGGAGGATTCCGGCCGCACCTCTTCCCCTATTCCGATCGACTGGGTCGGTTGCTGGCGTTTTATCGGCGGTGGGTCCACGGCGCGGGGAGCGGTTGAGCTGGAGCAGGGTCGGAGATCGCCAAAGGTCCTTGAAGGGATGGAGAAAGGGGGCTGCGTCCGGGCCTCCGCGTGCCCTGGGACGAAGATCCTTCGCCGCTTCTTACCCTGGCATGTTGCAGCGTCCTCCGACGCGGGATAAGCTCGGCCGGATCGGTTCGCCACTTCCACCGTCCCAGCGACGAGGCCGCCCGCATCATGAAAAATCAACCCTCGCGCCGAGAATTCTGCGGGGCCGTGGTCCTCGGGATGCTGTCGGCCGGCCCGCTGGCCAGGGCGGCGCTCGCCACCCGGCGATACCTCTATGTGGCCGAGCCCGGCATCCGCGACCTCCTTGAATACGGGGGCCACGGGTTGCTCGTGTTCGACGTCGACGACGGCCACCGCATCGTCAAGCGGATCAAGACCTCAGGCGTCGACTCGAAAGGCAAGCCCCTCAACGTCAAGGGCGTGTGTGCGAGTGCATCCACCGGGAGGATTTACGTCGGGACGACCGAGACGGTCACTTGCCTGGACCTAGGCACCGAGTCCATTCTCTGGGAAAAAACCTACGAGGGCGGGTGCGATCGCATGGCCATCTCGCCCGACGGCAAGGTGATTTACGTCCCGTCGTTCGAGAAGGATCACTGGAACGTGGTCGACACCCACGACGGTACCGTGATCGCCCGGATCACGCCGAAATCCGGGTCGCACAACACGGTTTACGGGCTCGACGGCAAGCATGTCTATCTCGCGGGCCTGAAATCGCCCTTGCTCACGGTGGTCGACACCTCCACCCACACCGCGGCCAGGACCATCGGCCCCTTTGCGGCGCCAATCCGGCCATTCACGGTGAACGGACGCCAGACGCTCTGCTTCGTCACGGTGAACGGGTTGCTCGGATTCGAGATCGGCGACCTCACCACCGGCAAGAAGCTGCATCGCGTGGAGGTCGACGGCTTCAAGCAAGGCCCGGTCAAGCGTCACGGCTGCCCCAGCCACGGCGTGGGCCTGACACCCGACGAGAAGGAACTTTGGGTCGTCGACGGCACCAATCAGCGCGTCCATCTCTTCGACAACGCGGTCATGCCACCCAGGCAAATCACCTCGATCGCGGTCCGCGATGAGCCGGGCTGGATCACCTTCAGCCTTGACGGTAAATATGCGTATCCTTCCACGGGCGACGTGATCGACGTGGCCTCGCGCAAGATCGTGACCACGCTTACCGACGAGGTCAAACGTCCCGTGATGAGCGAGAAGATGGTGGAAATCCAGTTCGACGGCGAGAAGCCGGTCCGCACGGGGGACCAGTTCGGGCTGGGGCGGGTGACCAATTCCTGACGGATGGGCTATAAAGGAAGGGCTCCCGCCCTCCGTTTCGCCCGAAGTCAGGGAAATTTTCCGGCCATGAGCGTCTCCGACCTCCGCAAGGAATACACGAAGGCCGTGCTCCTCGAATCCGAGGCCGCCGCCGACCCGATCACCCAATTTCGCGAATGGTTCGACGACGCCGTCAGCCGCAACCTGCCCGAGCCGAACGCCATGACTTTGGCAACGGCCTCGGCCGACGGAAGACCGTCGGCGCGAATCGTTTTACTCAAAGGATTCGACGAGGGCGGCTTCGCGTTCTACACCAATTACGAGAGCCGGAAGGGCGACGAGTTGACCGCCAACCCGTTCGCGAGCCTGGTCTTCTTCTATCCCACCATCGAGCGGCAAATCCGCGTGGAAGGGCGGGCCGAGCGAGTTTCGGCCGAGGATTCGGACGCATATTTCCAGAGCCGGCCCGTCGGCTCACGGCTGGGTGCGTGGGCCTCGCATCAGAGCAGCGAAGTTGCCGACCGCGAGATCCTGGAACGGCGACTGCGCGACCTCGAACGTCAATACGCCGACGCGACAATCCCCCGCCCTCCGCATTGGGGAGGCTTCCGGGTGATCCCCGAACGGGTGGAATTCTGGCAGGGACGTCCCAACCGACTGCACGACCGGCTCGTCTATTGCAAACAACTTGCGGGCGGTTGGACGCTTCAACGCCTCGAACCTTGAGGAAAATTGGCGTAGCTGGGTGTTTTGTACTCGACTCGAGGCATCTAACCTCGTTCAATAATACCCGCCTTGCCCATTTCCCCACATCGATCCTACATCCTGGAGCTCCCCATGCGCAATTCCGTCCTCGCGGCTGTCGTCATCACTAGCTTTACCTTCGCGGCACCACTGCGCCAGGGCACAGGTGTTCGTGGGGGCGGGCGGACCGACCCCGATCTATTCCAACGGTGGAGTGTATTATTCCACCTGGTATGTGACGCCGAGCTTCGGCGCCACACCGGTTTATCACGGCGGGACATATTTCCCGCCTTACGACTATTACGCTGCCTATCCCATGCCCGCACGGATTTATTCCGGCTACGGTTCGAACGATTTCCCGTTCTACGGAAAGCCTTACGGCCATCCATACACCCCCTGGACCTGGGACACCTTGGCCGCCTATCCGGCGTATGGGACCGGCGTCGGTTACGGCCTCAAGTACCATCATTGATCCGGAGCAGTCCTTCCGGTTCCTGCGCAGGTGCGAGGGGATCCGCCCCCGCGCAGGTTTTCCGAATCAATACCGGACCGAGCCGGAGAGCTTGAATTGGCCCGCGGTCACCGATTCCAGGGTGATCGTGGTCGAGATCACCCCCCTGGCATGGGCATAGGTGCCGGTGCCTCCGGTGACGGTCATGGTGCCCTTGTAGATCCCGGTGCGGGCGAGCTTCTCGGAGATGTTGAACGTGAGGGTGCCGTCCTGAGTCGCTAGGGTTCCGCTCCCCTTGCCTTGGCCCGTGAGATTCGGATTCTTGAAGCCCAGACCCACCGTGCCGGTGAACGAACCGAACGGATTCGCCGACCCGTCCAGCCCCACGGTCAGCACCGTCACGCGGCCGTTGCTCGTCTCCCCGGTCGGGACGGCGGTCCCTCCCCCGGAGACCTTGTAGGACTTGACGTGGACCGCCTCGGCATGCACGGAGCTTGCGTCGGGGTGGGGGATCACGCCCAGGGAACTCGGCAAACTGCGACGGTCCAGCGACTCTAGACCCAAGGAGAAGTTGCACTTGCGTCGAGGTTTCATCATGGAACTCTTGTTGGGATGCGCAGTTCGGAAAAAATTTGCTGGTCGTTATATTTAACTAAATGGGGCGATCCAAGCAAGATGCGGCAGGGCGATGTCGGGTGCGATGCTTGCCGTTTCTGCCCCTTGCTTCCTCCCGGCCGAGCGGCTATGTTTAACGAACCTCCAACCTCCCCGCCTTCCCCGAGCGTGGGAACCCTCCCGCCATGACAAGTTCGCACAATCACGGTCGCGGCATGGTTCGCCGCGAGTTCCTCCAGGTCGGATTCTCCGGATTCCTCGGCATGAGCCTGAGCAGTTTGCTCGCCCGAAGGGCCGCCGCAGGCGTACCGAATGCCGGCGGACGGGCCAAGTCGGTGCTCCTGGTCTTCCTGACCGGGGCTCCCAGCCAGCATGACACCTTCGACATGAAGCCGGGCGCCCCCGAGGGGATTCGCAGCGAATACAAGCCGATCGCCACCAGCGTGCCGGGAATTCAGTTTTGCGAGCACCTGCCCGGCCTGGCCTCGCGGGCCGACAAGCTCGCCGTGGTCCGCTCGATGTCTCATGGCCGACTCAATCACCTGAACGCCACCCACGAGCTATTGACGGGGCATCGCCAGCCGAACGCCTTTTTCGACAAGATCGCCTCGCGAGATGATTACCCCTGCTACGCCTCGGCGCTGAATTACCTCCGCCCGCGATCCGACGGCGTCCCTTCGGGCGTGGTCCTGCCGACTTACCTGATTGAAGGCCCGTTGACCTGGCCCGGTCAGAACGCCGGATTTCTCGGCCCGAAGCATGACCCCTGGCACATCCGCAAGGACCCGAACAAGCCCGATTTTCGCGACGACAGCTTGACGCTCCCTGTGGGATTCAGCGTGGAACGGCTCCAATCTCGCCGGAAATTGCTCGACGAGTTGAGCAGCCAGCGCGACTCGCTCGCCGAAGCCTCCGAGAACGATCCGATGGCCCCGCAACGCGACACGGCCTATTCCCTCCTGCTTTCGGGCAAGGTCGCGCGAGCGTTCGACCTCAACCGCGAAGACCCGAAGACCCGCGACCGCTACGGTCGCCACATGTACGGCCAGTCGCTGCTCCTGGCCCGGCGTCTGATCCAGGCGGGCGTGCCGATCGTCCAGGCCAACCTGGGGGCCGTGCAGACGTGGGATTCGCACAGCGACATCTTCAACCACTTGAAGAATCACCTCCTCCCGCCGACCGATCGGGCGATCGCCGCGTTGCTGGATGACCTGTCGGCAAGCGGATTGCTCGACGAAACCCTCGTGGTGATCACGGGCGAATTCGGCCGGGCACCTCGGTTGACGAAGAACGGCAATAATCCGATCCCCGGCGCGACCACTGGGCGGCGGTGTTCACCAGCCTTTTCGCCGGCGCCGGCGTGCAAGGAGGCCAGACGATCGGCCAGTCCGACAAGAACGGCGCCTATCCGGCCAGCCGATCCTTCGGCCCGCCCGACCTGGCCGCGACCATTTATTCGGCGCTCGGTATCGAGACCGATTCCGAGATCCGCGACCGCCTAGGGCCGCCCGACGGTCCTCTGCACGGGGTCGCGAATCGAGCCGCTCTACTCGGCCGCGAGCGTGTCCTGATAGAATAAGGGCATGTCGCTGAAAATCGCCAACATTCGCCTCGGGATTGACGAGGCCGAGGACGCCCTACCCGATCGCGTGGCCGCACGTCTGGGCGTGGATCGCCAGTCCATAGCACGATGGCGGATCCTGCGAAAAAGCCTCGACGCCCGCAAGCACGACGACATCCATTTCGTCTACGCGGCCGAGGTGGAATTGCCCCCCGAGGTGCCGGTCGCCGCCGGCAGGAACGTCGAGGACTACCAGCCTTCGCGGTTCGACTGGCCAGAGCCGGGCAACGAGCCAATGCGCCACCGGCCGGTCATCATCGGGGCCGGGCCGGCAGGACTTTTCGCCGGATATTTCCTTGCCCTCGAAGGATTTGCGCCGATCGTCCTGGAACGTGGTCGCGACGTGAAGGATCGCGTTGCCGACGTGCGGAAGTTCGACGCCGGCGGCGAGCTTGATCCCGAGAGCAACTACCTGTTCGGCGAGGGTGGCGCCGGCACGTTTTCCGACGGCAAGTTGACCTCGCGAGGCACCGGGCCGGACGTCCAGAAGGTGCTGGAAGTCCTGGCCGAATGCCACGGGAAGCCGTCGATCGTCTACGAGCATCGCCCGCACCTGGGATCGAATCGGCTGCCCCTGGTGGTGAGGACTTTGCGCAGGAAGCTCGAAAATCTGGGCGGAGAAGTGCGGTTCAGTTGCCGCGCCGAGGACCTCGAGATCGCCGATGGTCATTTGCGATCGATCCTGACCAGCTCGGGAGCCGTCCCCGCCGACCTCGCGATTTTGGCGGTGGGCCACAGCGCCCGCGACACTTATACGATGCTCCTGCGACGCGGCATCCCGTTGGAAGCCAAGGCGTTCCAGCTCGGCGTGAGGATTGAGCAGCCCCAAGGACAGGTGGACGTGGCCCGCTATGGACAGAAGGCCGGGCATCAATCCCTGGGCGCCGCCGACTACAACCTCATCGCCAACGTCCGTGGCCGGGACCTGTTCACCTTCTGCATGTGCGCCGGAGGGTATGTGATGCCCAGCGTGAGCGAGCCCGGCTATTTCTGCACGAATGGGATGAGCGAAAGCCGGCACGACTCGCCGTTCGCCAATAGCGGATTGGTCATGACCATCACCCCCGAAGATACCGGCAGCCGCCACCCGCTCGCGGGCGTGCATTATCAGCAGAGGGCCGAGCGTTTGGCCTACCTGGCGGGAAATCGCACCTACGCGGCTCCAATCCAGCGAGCAGGCGATTTCCTCGCCGACCGCCCCAGTCGAGGGAAGATCCCGACGAGCTATCCGCGCGGAATCGCCCCGATCGACATGGGCACGATCCTGCCGCCGCTGGTCATGGAGACCCTGGAACGCGGCCTGCCGATCCTCGATCGCCGCTTCGGCGGACTGTTCCTGAAAAACGCCACGCTCACCGGCCCCGAGTCGCGCGGATCGTCGCCCGTCCGCATCCCTCGAGACGACTTCTCGCGGCAAAGCCCGACGGTACGGGGGCTCTATCCCTGCGGCGAAGGGGCGGGTTACGCGGGGGGGATCATCAGCGCGGCCGTCGACGGGCTTCGCACGGCCCGCGCCATCGTGGCTCGTTACGCACGGCCCTGAACCGCGGGCTCCTTGCTCGCGACCCGGACGTGGGGCGGATTCACATACCGACCCCCGGCCACGGCCTCGGTGATCAAGAACGGCGCGAAACCTCGGTGGACCCTCTGGCGAATCTCCGCGAAGCCCGCACCGCGGAACAGGTCGCGAAATCGCAGGGCCGAGGCGTGATGCACGGCACCTTCACGGTAGGCCACGCACACGTCGTAGATGAACCAGCCCCAAAGGCGGTCGCGATAGCCGTCGATCAGCATGAGCCGCCCGCCCGGCCGCAGCACCCGCCTCATCTCACCGACCGCGCGGTCCTGGTGAGGATAGTGATGGAAGCTGTTGGCACAGGTGACGACATCGAACGACCCCGAAGCGAACGGAAGGCGCTCGCTGTCACCCTGGATGGGCGACACGTGGGCGGCATGCCGCTTCCAGCGCTCGGCGCCCTTGTTGAGCATCCCCGTCACCAGGTCCACGCCGCAAACCTGGGCATTCGGGAGCGATTCGCGGATTCTCGCCGCGAACACCCCGGTCCCGCACCCGACGTCCAGGATCTTCAGCGGGCGATCGTCAAACTCGGCCCGGATTCGCTTGATGATCGTGCGATGCGACGGGCCGAAGAGGAGCAACTGGAGGACGCTGCGGTCGTAGTTCTCGCTCCATCGCGTGAACTCGTCGGTCGCCTGAATCTTGTCGTAAGCCATGATGCCTCCGTGCGCACGGCCAGGTGGGAAACTGCTCCGGTGATATCCGATCGCATCCGGGCACGCAAGGGGGATGTCGCGCGGGCACGTCCTTGGAAATGCCTCGCAGGTCGACTACGATGGAGTCTTGCCCGAACGCCGCCCAACCGAGGAATGATCGTGGTCGAGTTGCCGATTTACCTGGATAACCACTCCACGACTCGCCCCGACCCTCGCGTGGTCGAGGCGATGATGCCCTACTTCACCACGATTTTCGGCAATTCGGCCAGCGTGTCGCACCCATTCGGCTGGGCCGCCGCGGAAGCCGTCGAGGAGGCCCGCCAACGGGTCGCCTCGGGAATCGGCGCCGAGGCCCGGGAGATCGTCTTCACCTCGGGCGCGAGCGAGGCGAATAACCTGGCCCTCAAGGGGGTTGCGCCGGGATTGCGGAAGAAGGGGAATCACCTCATCACCTCGGCGGCCGAGCACAAGTCGGTGCTCGAATCGATGAAACGCCTCGGGCGCGAAGGCTGGGACGTTACCATCCTGCCCCCGGACGAGTACGGGATGGTCTCCGCCGAGTCCATCCAGGAGGCCATGACCGATCGTACCGTCCTGGTCTCGATCATGGCGGCGAACAATGAGGTCGGGACGCTGAACCCGATCGGCGAGATCGGCCGACTTTGCCGAGATCGCGGCGTCCTGTTCCACACCGACGCGACGCAAGCCATAGGCAAGACTTCGCTGAACGTCCGCGACGACAACATCGACCTGCTCAGCCTGACGGCGCATAAGCTATACGGCCCGAAGGGGATCGGCGCCCTCTATGTCCGGCGGACGGGCGAAAAACCCGTCAAGATCCAGCCCATCCTCGACGGCGGCGGCCACGAGCGGGGAATGCGAAGCGGGACGGTGCCCGTCCCGCTGGTGGTCGGATTTGGCCAGTCCGTGGAAATCGCGATCGCCGGGCGCGACGAGGAATCTGCGCGGGTCCTGGCGCTTCGCGAGCGGCTTCATCTGGGCATCGCGGAATCCGTCGATGAGATCCGCCTCAACGGGCATCCCACCCGGCGCTTGCCGGGCAATCTGAATCTGAGCTTCGCTTTCGTGGATGGAGAGGCCCTGATGATGGCCATGAAAAACGTGGCCGTAAGCTCGGGATCGGCTTGCACATCGGCGAATCCCGAGCCCAGTCACGTCCTCCGGGCGATTGGCCTTGATGACGACATGGCCCGCGCCAGCTTGCGGTTTGGCCTGGGTCGCTACACCACGGAAGCGGAAGTCGATTACGCGACCAGGGCGGTTGCGGAGGCCGTGGCTCGGCTTCGGATGCACAGCGCCGTTTGGTCCGATCGCGGCGCAACTTGAAGTCCCCGCTCGCATCGTGTACTATTCCTGCATCGCGGGCTGGTCGAATTTACAGCCCGGATGGTGCCCCTAGAGGAGGCGTTCCATGCCGGTCACTCTCAGCGAAAAAGCTGCCGCCGAAGTCAAGAAGATCATCACCGACCAGAACCTTCCCGAAGGCACCGTCCTGCGGGTCGGCGTCCAGGGCGGAGGCTGCTCGGGCTTCTCCTACAGCCTGAACTTCGATACTGCGACCACCGAGAAGGATCGCGTCCAGGAAATCCACGGCATCAAGATGGCCGTGGAGAAGAAGTTCGACCCGTACCTCGACGGCACGGTCGTGGACTTCTACGACGGGCTCGAAAAGCGCGGGTTCGTCTTCAACAACCCGAACGTGGTCAAGAGCTGCGGATGCGGCAGCTCGTTCCAGGTCTAATATCACAGCGATTGCAGGGATCAAGGCGGCGTGTTGCACACGCCCTACAAATCACGTAGGGCGTGTGCAACACGCCGTCTCTTGACCTACCACCGCCAACCGTCGGCAATCTCCGGATTGACCACGCATTCGGCCGGCCAGAGTCCTAAATGCAGGTCGATGATGCATTGCGCGGCCAGGGTGGCCATGTCGTCCATCGATTTCGCGTCGACCCCTCCCATGTGGGGGGCGGATACGACGTTCGGAAGCTGCAAGAGCGGGTTGGAAGGCGCGGGGGGCTCGGGATCGAACACGTCCAGGCCCGCGCCTCCGAGACGACCCGATGCGATGGCTTCGTAGAGATCTTCTTCGATCACCAACCCGCCTCGTGCGGTGTTCAGGAAGATCGCCCCCGGCTTCATGTGGCGGAAGATCTCGGCGTGGAATAGCCCTCGCGTGGCCTCGATCAGCGGCAGGTGCAGGCTCACCACGTCGGACTGGGCGAGCAATTCGGGGAGCGAGACCGCGCGAATCCCCCATTCGGCAAGGAACGCCTCGTCGGCCAACGGCTCGCAGACGAGCACGGACATCCCGAACGCTTTGGCGCGAGGGACCATGGCCTTCCCAATCCGCCCCAGGCCGACCAGGCCGAGCGTCTTCCCGCGAATCGGCAGGACGACCGTGCGATCCCATCGGCCTTCGCGGATGAGCCGATCGTTGAGGGCGATCCTGCGCAACACGGCGAGCATGAGGCCGAACGCCTGCTCGGCCACGCTCTCGTGATTGGTGCCGGGCGTGATCGTGACCGCGATCTTCCTTTGGGATGCCGGGGCGAGCGGGACGCCGTCGTAGCCGACGCCCGTGCGGGCGATCACGCGGAGGTTCGGCGAGGCCGCGATGGCTTCGGGAGAGATCCGCTCGCCCCCGGCGATGATGGCGTCGCATTGCGGGAGGTATTCGAGGAATTGAGCCTCGGTGAGTGGGGCGAGGCCGGGCAGGTCAATCGGCCGGAACCCGGCGGCGACGAGGCGGTCGCGGAACTCGCCGGGCTGATTGCGGATGGGACCTGCACCGATCAGGACGCTGGGCATCGGGACGACTCGGATTCGTGATAGGCTTTTCCCCACCGAGAGTTGAGCATACCCGATCGGCCCGAATCAAGGACGCATCGGCCGTGGGCTCGCAAAAATGGATGCTATTGAAGTTCATGCCTGTCCAACTTGCGTTTTCGGGGTTATGCTGGTTTTTCGTCAAGGTTCGTCAAGGGTCCGCCGATCGGAGCTTGCCGAGTGCCAGGTCGCGTCTTCCTCACCAGGCCCATCCCCGAGCCGGGCCCGAGCCTTGTCCGCTCGGTGGCCGGGGACTTCCGCGCCAACGACGAGGATCGGCCGCTGTCGGCGGAGGAGTTGCGTCTGGGCGTGACGGGCATGGACGCCGTGCTTTGCCTGCTGACGGACAGGATCGACGCCTCGGTGCTGGAAGCGGCCGAGGGTTGCCGCGTCTTCGCCAACATGGCCGTGGGATACAACAACATCGACGTGGCCGAGGCCACCCGTCGCGGAATCCTGGTGACCAACACGCCCGGCGTGTTGACCGAATGCACCGCCGACCTCACCTGGACGCTCCTCCTGGGCGTGGCCCGGCGCGTGGCCGAGGGGGATCGCGAGATGAGGGCCGGGCAATTCCCCGGGTGGGGACCGCTCTACATGCTCGGCGGCGACGTCACGGGGACCACGCTTGGCCTGGTGGGTCCCGGACGCATCGCCACGGCCGTCGCCCGGCGAGCCCTCGGCTTCGGGATGACGTTGCTCTATCACGGCCGTCGAGACAGTCCTGAGCTGGATGCCTTAGGTGCCAGGAGAGTCGGACTGGATGACCTGCTTTCGACGAGCGACTTCGTGAGCCTCCACGTGCCGCTCTCGCCCGAAACGCATCACCTGATCGACGCCCGCGCCTTGTCGCGGATGAAGCCGTCGGCCTACCTGCTCAACACCTCGCGAGGCCCGGTCGTGGACGAGGCCGCCCTGGCTGTGGCCCTGCGGTCGGGCCAAATTGCCGGCGCCGGGCTGGACGTTTACGAGGACGAGCCGAGGATGGCCGACGGGCTCGCGGATTGCCCGAATACGCTGCTCTTGCCGCATCTCGGCAGCGCCACCATCGCCACCAGGGCGGCGATGAGCCGGATCGCGGCCGAGAACCTGGTTGCCGTCCTCCAAGGCCGGCGTCCCCCCAATCTGGTCAACCCCGAACTTTGGGCCGACCGCGCGGCGACTGCCCGCGCTTGAGAAGGTCCTCCGCCAAAGCTCACGGATCGAGGTCGCATGGGCGTTCTGAAGTTCCGCCTCACCCCCCCAGACCTGGGCAAGCGCCTGCCCGACCTGCGCCTGGCCTACGCCACGGGATTGGATCGCACGCCGGGCCGATCGGCCGTCGAAGTGCGCCCGGCTTGCTCTCGCTCACGCGCGACACGCCCGAAAGCGCACGAGTTGCGGTCCCATGGCCCGTGGCGGGGTTCGGCGAGCCGTTCATCTCCACGGCAACCCTCGCGGAACGCCCGGCCGGCTATGACCTCGCGGTCGAGCTGGCCCGCGGCAAGCTCAACGACGTGCGGAATCAGACCGCCGACTGGAAGCAGATGGGGCTGATCGTGCCGGCGGAAGTCGAGTCCCAGCTCGACAAGGCCCGCGTCGCGTTCGCCCGCTGCGCCACCTCTCGCGACCAGCCCGAAGCGGCCGCTTCGAGCTCGGCGACGAGCTTGCAAGCCTCGTGTGCCGCGGCCAATCTGCTCGTCGAATCGTACACCGCGCAGGTGCTTGCGAAGCGGCTGGAACATTCCCCCAAGCTGCCCACGCTCCTGGCTTGCGGCCTTGAAGGCAACCCGCAAACCGAGCCCTGGGGCGGCGCCGCGGCCGAGGCGTTCAACTCGGGCCGGGTCCGCATGTCCTGGTCCCGGGTCGCCCCCGACGAGGGGAAATTGCGGTGGGAGGAAGCCGATGCCCAGGTCGCCTGGTGCCGGAAGCGCGGCCTCACGGCGACCGCCGGCCCGCTGATCGACCTGCGCAAGGGCGCGATCCCCGATTGGCTCTGGTTGTGGGAGGGGGATACCGACGAGATCCAGAATCAGGCCGCCGAATTCGTCCGCGCCGCCGTCACTCGCTACAAGGGCAAGATCACCGTCTGGCACCTGGTCAGTCGCGTCGCCGGGCACGAGATCCTGGGCCTTTCCGAGGAAGAGCAGATCCGCCTGACCGCGTCGCTCCTGCAGGTGGCCCGCCGGGTCGATGCCTCCGCGCAGTTCGTGGTCGATTTCGACCGCCCCTGGGCCGAATGGATGGCCGCGGGCAATTTCCAGCTTGGGCCCCTCCACCTGGCCGATTCCCTCGCCCGCGCCGAGCTTGGCTTGGCCGGGATTGGCCTGGAGATTGCGCCGGGCTATGCGGGGATGGGGAGCCACCTGCGCGACCTCCTGGACTTCTCGCGGATGCTCGACCTGTTCGCGCTGCGTCAACCTGCCGCTGCACCTGAGCTTCGCCCTCCCTTCGGCGACAACGCCCGACCCGAAGTCGGACGAACAGGGGCGCGTGGTCAAGGCTCAGTGGCCGAAGCCGCCCGATGAATCGGTCCAGCGCGAATGGTGCCGCCGCGTGGGTCGGACTGGCGGTGGCGAAGCCGTTCGTCCGCTCGGTCACCTGGTCGCAGATGAGCGACGCGGTGCCGCATCTCTACCAGCACGGCGGGCTCTTTCGGGCCGACGGGACCGCGAAACCGGCGTTGAGCTGGCTCAAGGAGTTCCGCGCGGCCACGGTGGTTTGAACGGGGTCATCCGCCCTTGGTTCGACTCATAATCCGGGCGTGCGCTTCTTTCTCCTCGAAGTAATCGAGCAGGTCGTTGCGAGGGTCGCCGTGCGAGTCGAACCCTCGCGGCCTGGACCGATCCAACTGGTTCAAGGCCATCATCGTCGGGGGAACGATCAAGACGCCCGACAGCACGACCAGGACGAGGCGCCGAAATATCGCTCGACCAGGGCTACCGTCGTCGTCTCAAGCTCAATGTGCTTTCCAGCATGATGCGGACCGCCAGCGCACACCATCGGGCCAACTCGGCCACGCCCTCCGCCATCAACAGGACGAATGGCGGGATGAGGTAGACCAGCAGACGTCCATGAAACGGATAGCGCCGCAAGGCCGACGCGAGCATGGCCAGCAGGATCGGCACGAGCAGCGCGATCAAGGCCCCACGCTTACCTTGCAAAATGAAGCTCGTGACGCCGATTGCGAAGAGTCCAGACGCCAGCAGGGCCGTGGGAACCGGATGGATCCGGCTCTCCAGCCCGCAGGGCGCGATGAACACGTTGGCGAATGACCAGAACACGCGGGACAGATCGTCCCACGACCGCGGAGGCAACGGCAGGAACGCGAAATCCCACCACGTCCACATGAAGTCGCTCTTGCCTAGCAGTCGTTGACACACGACGAAGCTCGCGGCGAAGCTGCACGCCCAGCATAATCCCATCGCGGCTAGCCATCCTAATCGCCTCCAGTTTCGATCCAACGCCGCCATCATCGCCAGTGAAAATCCAATTCCTGCCAGCACGAAGACCGACGGGATCGAGCACCAGGTTGCTAGTATTCCGCCGAGGAGTCCGATCGCGAACCGTTTCCCGGTCAACTCGTGCCTGGCAAGGTCATCGGCCATCATCAGCAAGAGCAAAGTGACCAGCAAATCGCTGGAATACTGCTTGAATTCCGTGGCAAAATAGACCAGTTCCCACGACGAGGCGCAGATCCAGAGCACCACGGGGACGGCCGCGCGATCGACGTATCTCAAGGCCACCGATCGCATCGCGAAAAGCGCCGCGATCCCGAAAATCAGCGGCGGAATCCGGATCGACCACACCGATCCGCCCGCCACCTTCACCCACGCCCTGGCCACGGCGAGGAATCCGGGCGGGGCCAGTTGGTCGCGGACCATGGGCGTGACGAAATCGAAGATCGGCCGGCCGACCACGTTGCTTCGCAAACAATCCTCGTCGATCCACAAGGCGCGGGCGTTCCCGTACTCGGCGACTCGAAACAGGATGCCCATCACGATCGCCGCCCAACCCCAGAACAGGGGGTTGGGCAGCTGCGACTTCACGGTCGAGAACACCCGAGAGGCCAGGGACATCAGACCACGATCTCATAGCCCGATCGCTGCGGACGCGAGAGCCAGGAATTGGCCTCGGAATCCCCCACGATCTCCTCCTTGATCGGGTCCCACGTGAGCTTGCGCCCGCCCAGGCGGATGGCGATGTTGGCCAGGTGGCAGGTCGTGAGCGCCCGGTGATGGGTCCACACGTCCGAGACCGGCGTCGATCGATCGCGCATGCACTCGAAGAAGTTCGCCATGTGGCTATTGACCGCCTTCCCCTTGCGAAGCTCCAGCAACTGCGAATCGGGGATCGGCTTCTTGAAGAATGCATCGACCGCGCCGCCCGAGACGTCGATGTGGTCGCGCGTGACGAAGATCTTGCCGTGATCCCCCTCGAAGGTGACGCCGTTCTCGGTGTCGGCGCGGATGATCAGGTCGACGCCGTTGGCGAACTTCGCCTTCACGATGAACTCGGTCGGCGTGTTGTAGCGGTCGTCGACCGTGGGAAGGCCGCCCTTGAACTCGACGGGCAGGGTTTCCTTCTCGACCTCGATCGTATTGGGCCCCGAGTGGTCCATGCCGATGGCCCATTGCGAGATGTCGACGTGGTGGGCACCCCAGTCGGTCATCTTCCCGCCGGAATACTCGTACCACCAGCGGAAATTGCTGTGGCAACGCTCCTTGATGTACTCCACCTTCGGCGCCTGGCCCAGCCACATGTCCCAATCCAGCTCGGCGGGCGGCTTTTCCTTGGGGAACGGCCCGCCCGAGGGCGCGCCTCCGATGGCGGCCGTGACCTTCTTGATCTTGCCGATCCGTCCCGATTGGACGAGCGCCACGGCGAGCAGGAACACATGGTTGTGATCGCTGCGCTGCTGGGTCCCGACCTGGACGATGCGGCCGGTCTCCTTGGCGACCTGGCCGAGCTTCTTGCCTTCGTCGATGGTGAGCGTGAGCGGCTTCTCGCAATAAATGTCCTTGCCGGCCTTCATGGCATCGATGCAAATCTTGGTGTGCCAGTGGTCGGGCGTGCCGATGAGCACGGCGTCGATGTCCTTGCGGTCCAAAACCTTGCGATAATCGCCGTAGGCGTCGGCCTTCCCCTTGCCGATCTTCGCGTCCTCGCGGGCATGCCCGGCGTGCGACCTGTCCACGTCGCACACGGCCAGGAAATCGGCGAACGGGGCGGCGAGCTTGGCGTCGTACGAACCCTGTCCGCCGGCGCCGATCAGGCCCATGCGAGGCCGGTCGTTCTTGGCGCGGGTCTCCTGGGCGATGGCCAGCCCGGCGGGCGCGATGAGCGGGAGCAGGAGCGGGCTGGCTGCCGAGGCTCGCAGGAACTCGCGGCGATTCTTCTTGAGGTGCGACATCGTTGCAGGCTCCCAGGAGGTGCGAAGGGAGAGGGTTCGTCCGGGCGACCGGGGGCGGGCCCCCAGGAGGCAAGGTCCGGACATCAATTTACGCCGCAATCGGGCCGGGCTCAATGAGGTCGTCTCCTGAATGAGGGGTGGGTTCGATGGAAAAGGTATCCGCGCATTCCTGGGGTTGGCCGGACATCGGGTCGCGCGGATCTCGCGGCGAAGACGTCACCCGCGTATGGACGCTATCGCTTCGGTTGCCGGCCTCTCCCGGCGCGGGCCGCGTGATGGCCGTCGCGGGGGTTGGGGTGATCTGGGGGGTGATAGCTCGTGGGGATTTTCGCATGATTTCCTCGCGGGCCGCCGCGATGATAAGCCTTTGTTCTAGCCTCACAACCACACCATCGTTGCGGGCGTTGGGCTTCTTCATCCAATCCAGGGAGGGCGGAAAAATCGCCGGTCGCGGGGTCGCGATCGGATGCCGCACAAGAGGGCGGGTTCGGGCCGAGAGATGGCCGATCCATTCGTTTTCACATGGATTTTCATGATTTGCAACGCCTTGTCAGCGAAGGACTTGGGTCAATGATGGACGATTTTAATCTTGTCGATAAGGTAATACGCTACAGAGTGCGACACTCGGAAATGCCGGGGATTCGTGGGCGAAGTCGGGCTTTTCGGGTGTCTTGTCCAGGGGCGCAGTCGGGGTGAGACGGTTTCTCGCCCGTTTTTGACCTGTTTTCGGGGCGAAGTGTTGCGCTCGAATCCTCCAAGTCGTGATCGGGCTGGGAGATGCGGCTTTTCCAATACCTGGACGAAATCTGGACAGTCGGGCCCTCGGCGCGGGGGTTTTCGGCCCCTTTGTCGCGCCCATGAGGCGCCTCAAGTCCTTGACGAGTAACGAGATGGCGCAGTCTTCCGCCCGCCATGGCTTCGCCTGCCGCACGTCGCTCCGTGAAACGTAAAGTCCACGCCGCGCACGCGGAACCTCTTGCCGGGGTATTTATCGCGATTCGTTTTCGGCCGTCCGCATCCATTGTGCGGGAAAGGCGGAGAAAACTTGGGGCGGTGCGCTTCCCAAGTGCCGACGGAAATCTCACAATGCATGGGTGTTGCCTCCGTCCTCCGTTTTTCGCGAACCGACGACCCGTGCTGGAATCCGGATCGATGACGATTCCCCCGGACGACCCCGAGGCATGGGAAGACCGCGTCCGCCAGGGCGACCGCGACGCCATGGCCTCGCTGTTCGCGGCCCATCGCGCGCCGTTGCGTCGCTGGATCGAGACGAAGCTTGACCCCCGCCTGCGAGGGCGCCTGTCCCCGTCGGACGTCCTCCAGGACGTGTACCTCGCCGCCGAGCAGCGTCTCGACCACTTCCGCCCCCTGGGCGACATGCCGTTCCGGGTCTGGGTGCGATTGATCGCGAATCAAAGCCTGGTCGACCTCCACCGCCGCCACCTGGGCGCCCACGCCCGAGACGCCGGGCTCGAGACCGCCTTCCACGGCAACGACGACTCCGGCGATTCGCCCAGCCTGGCCGCCCGCCTGGCCGCCGACCTCACCTCGCCCAGCCAGGCCGCCATGCGAGGCGAAGCCCTCGACTTGCTCGTGCGAGCGGTCGACGCGATGGACCCGCTCGATCGCGAGGTGCTCTCGCTCCGCCATTTCCAGGAGAAGACCAACGACGAGGTGGCCGAGATCCTGGGGATCCCCCGGGGCACGGCCAGCAAGCGGTATATTCGCGCCCTGGGGAGGTTGCGGGCGGTCCTGGAGCAGATCCCCAACCTCCTCGACGACACCTGCTGAACCGGGGAGCGACGCCCATGAGCCTTTCCGACCTGGAAGAACTGGAAGCGTCCGGCGGCGCTCGACGAGCTCGCCCAGGAATTCGCCGATCGTTGCCGATGCGGCGAGCAACCCTCCATCGAGGAGTACGTGGGGCGGAGGCCCGACCTGGAATCCTCGATCCGCAAGCTCTTTCCCACGGTGGCCTTCCTCGAAAAAGGCCGCGTCGCTCGCACTCGGTCCGGCTCCGGCCTCACGCCCGGCGAAGGCGTGCGATCCCCCGAGGTCCCGCTGCGGCAAATCGGCGAGAATCGCATCCTCCGCGAGCTGGGGCGGGGCGGGATGGGCATCGTCTACGAGGCCGAGCAGGAAAGCCTCGGGCGACGGGTCGCGGTGAAGATCCTCCCCGGCCACGCGGCGTCGGACGAGAAGAATCGCCGCCGGTTCGTCCGCGAGGCCAAGGCCGTGGCCCGCCTCCAGCATCCGAACATCGTGCCCATTTACTCGGTGGGCGAGGACGCCGGCATCCCCTATTACGTGATGGCGCTGGTCGAGGGCACCAGCATGGATCGCCTGCTGGCCGGGGACGCGCCCGACGACCCGGCCGGTCATCCGCGATGGGTCGGCGCAAATCGGGAAGCAGGCGGCCGAGGCGCTCGCGTACGCCGCACGGCCAGGGCATCCTGCATCGCGACATCAAGCCGTCGAACCTCCTGCTCGACCACGCCGGCACGCTCTGGCTCGCCGACTTCGGGCTCGCCAAGCTCGCCGACGACCTCTCGCTGACCGGCTCGGGCGAGCTCCCCGGCACCCTCCGCTACCTGGCCCCCGAGTGCCTGCGCGTGGAGGGCGACGAGCGGAGCGACGTGTACAGCCTCGGCCTCAGCCTGTACGAGATCCTCCTCGGCCAGCCGGCGTTCACCGAGACCAACCGCGCCCGCTTGCTCCGCCAGATCCAGGACTTCACGCCCCCGACCCCCCGGGCGGGCAACCCGGCAATCCCTCGCGACCTCGAAACCATCATCCTGAAGGCCATGAGCGCGCGAGCCCGACGCCCGCTACGCGTCGGCCGCCGAGCTTGCCGCCGACCTCGACCGTTTCCTCGACGGAAGGTCCGATCAAGGCCCGCCCGATCGGGCTCGCCGAGCGAATCCTGCGCACAATTCGCCGCAACCCGGTGATTTCGCTGCTCGCGGGGACGTCCATCGTCCTGGCGCTGATCGCCGCCTTCTTCTTCCGGCTCTACTGGATCGCCCCGCCCCATGCACGCAGGCCCGGCGCGCCTCCCCCGCGACGGATGCCGCCGCCGCCGCAGGACGGCCGTCCGTTCTTCCCCGCTCCCGGTCCTCGGGAAAATCCACCCTTGTGAATTTTTTTCCGAACCCCGGTCGATTGGATGCATCGCGCCGCGTTTCCTTGGAGAGAGAAGCGTCGGTCCGCGGCGACGATCGCCGCAAGGGGAGTCACCCGGCCGGCATCCCTGCTCCCGATGGTCGAGGAAACCGATGATCGATTCGTCACCCGGAAGGACGCAACGAGGCGTGGCCGGGTTGGCCTGGGCGCTGGTCCTTGGCCTGGCCGCTCCCTCGCTGGCGCAAACTACCCCCGCCGACAAGGCCGGGGCCGATCATCCGTTCGACAAGAACGTGAAGGTCACGGTCAACGGCGATGAGCTGATCGTCGAGAGCGACGGGATTCCCACGCATCCCACGGGGACGTTTCCCAACGCCACCAATCCGAATCGCATCCGCAAGCAGGAATACCGCTTTCACATCCCGACCAGGCCCAAGAAGGCGGAGAAATCCACCCCCACGCCGTTCGGCCCGATTGGCGTGGCGGTCAACGGCGTGCCGTTCTACAACCCGTACAACGCCGAGGGCCGCGACGCCGTGCTCGGCCGATTTGCCGAGGTCTTCGACTCCTGCTGCGGCCATCCCGACCCGATGGGGCGGTATCACTATCATAAATATCCCGTCTGCCTGAAGACCCCGTTCAAGGAGTCCGAAGGGAAGCATTCGCCGCTGCTCGGCCTCATGTTCGACGGCTTCGCCCTCTACGGCCCCAATGGCGACGGCGGCAAGCCGCCCACCGACCTGGACGATTGCAACGGCCACGAGGACAAGGAGCGTGGATATCACTATCACGCGACCGAAAAATTCCCCTACCTGATCGCCTCCTACCGCGGTACGCCGACGGCCAGCAACATCGATCGCCCCCGGTTCGCCGGCAGGAATGGCCCCTTCGAGATGGGGCAAGGGCCGCCCCCGCTGCCGATCATGGAGGCGATGGACACCGATCACGACCACGCCCTCTCCCCCAAGGAAATCCAGGCCGCGCCAACGTCGTTGCTCACCCTGGACGCCGACAAGGACGGCAGGCTCGGCCCGGAAGAGATCCAGCCGCCAAGGCCCGAAGGCGGGCGGCCCGGTCGTGGACCCCGCGGCGAAGCGCCGCCCCCGCGAGGCGAAGGGGATGACGATCGGCCGCCGCCTCCGCCTCCGCGAAGGGGACGAGCAAGGTCCTCCTCCCGGTCGTCCCGACGGCCCTCCCGGAGGAGGCCGGCCGCCCGAATCTCCCGTGATGAGGGCGCTGGACAAGGACCACGACGGCGAGCTTTCGGCCGACGAGATCAAGGCCGCATCCAAGGCGCTGATGACCCTGGACAGGAACAAGGACGGCAAGCTGACCAGCGACGAGCTGCGACCGGCCGGCGGCCGTCCCCCGCGGGGCCAGGGCCCTCCGCCGGGCGGACCCGGACAGGGCGGGCGCCCGCCTCGCGGCGAGGGGGATCCCGACGGCCCGCCGCCTCGTCGTCCGCCGCAATGACCTAGGCTGATCTTGATCAGCCCAAGACCGCGAGAAACTCGCCAATGGCGGCCCGATCATCATCACGATCGGGCCGCCCGGCGGGGTCGGATCTCCATGTCCCCACGTCCCAGCTTTTCAGGAGAAATCTCGATGCGACGTCCCCGAGTCCTGGGCAGCTTGATCCTCTCGCTCACGTTGACCGGCGTGGCCATCTCGATGGCCAGCAGCCGCCGCCCCCGCCTCCGCCGCCTCCGCCGCTTGGCGGCCCGCTCCCGGGCCTGAATCCGGGCCAGTTGGCGCGGTTCAATGCGGGCAAGGCGGGATTCTCTGACCGTCGAGACCCCGCTGAGCGGGCTCGGGCCGGTCTTCACGGAAGCCTCGTGCGTGGCCTGCCATGCCAACCAGGCGCCGGGCGGTGGCGGGGCGCGGCTGGTCACTCATTTCGGGCGGGTCACGGGCGGCCAGTTCGACCCGATGATCGCGTTCGGCGGCCCGCAACTCCAGGACAAGGGCATCGGGAAATTCAACAAGGTCAACTTCGTCGGGGAAGTCGTCCCGCCCCAGGCAACCATCGTGGCCAGGCGTAAGACGATCCCCCTGTTCGGCCTCGGCCTGGTCGACGCGCTTCCCGAACAGTTTTTCGTCCAGATGGCGAACCAGGAAGCCATCCACAACCCGATGACCGCCGGCCGCATCAGCGAGGTCGTCGACCCGGTCACGGGCGTGGTGACCGCGGGCCGGTTCGGCTGGAAGGCCCAGCAGCCTTCGCTCTTCGCCTTCGCGGGCGACGCTTACGTCAATGAGCTGGGCGTGACCACGCCGCTCATGCCCGCCGAGAATTGCCCGCAAGGCAACTGCAACCTGCTCTCGGCCAATCCCGCGGCGACGAACCCCAACGAGCTGGATAACGACGACCTCCAGGGTTTCACCGACTTCATCACCTTCCTCGCCCCCCTGCCCCGCGGGCCGGTCGGGCCGAACGAGATAGCCGGGGCGCAGGTGTTCGCGCAAATCGGTTGCACCGATTGCCACACCCCCACGCTCCAGACCGGCCCCAGCCCGATCGCCGCGCTGAACATGGTCCCGTTCGCCCCCTATTCCGACTTCCTCCTGCACAACATGGGCTCGCTGGGCGACGGGATCGTGCAGGCCGACGCGGGCAACCAGGAGATGCGCACGACTCCGCTCTGGGGCCTGCGGTTCACCTCCAATTTCCTGCTCCACGACGGCCGCGCCAACTCGATCGACGCCGCCATCCTGGCGCACGACGGCCAGGCCAAGCCGGCGAAGACGAATTATACGAACCTGAAGGCCACCCCCAAGAGCCAGCTCATCGCCTTCCTGAATTCGTTGTGAGAGGCTACGCGGGGCGGCGCCGCAGGGTGCATTTCCTGCACCCTGCATGGGGACTCTCGACCTTTTTGCCGATAACCGAAAGGAGGATGCGACCACAGCCAGGGCCGGAGCGTTGCGATGCGTCAGACCACGATGGTGGCCTTCCTCTTCCTGACGATCACCCTCCCGGCCCGCGCCCAATTCCGCGATCGCGTGAACCTTAATAAGCTCGAACGCAGCCTCGCCGGATGCGTGGTCGACTTCACGCACAACCACGGGGCCGATCGCCGCCTCTTCTCCCCCATCCTCGGCCGCCCTCGCGACCTCTACGTCTATCTGCCGCCCGGCTACACGCCCTCCAAGGCGTACCCGATGCTCGTCTACCTGCACATGTCGGCGGTGGACGAGCATACGTTCGTCGGGTCGGATCGGATCAACGAACTCGACGAGATGATCCAGACCGGCCAGTTCCCGCCCACGGTCGTGGTCATGCCCGACGGCATGATCGACGGCGAGAATCGCCTGAGCGGGCCCCACTCCATGTTCGTCAACGGCCGATTCGGCCGGTTCGAAGATCACCTGCTCCAGGAAGTGCTCCCGTTCGTGATGACCCGCTACTCGGTCCGCCCGGAGCCCGAGGCGCACGCGATCCTCGGCGTGTCGGCCGGAGGAGTCGGCGCCATGAGCATCGCGCTCCGCCATCCCGACGTGATCGGCGCGGTCGCCACGCTCTCGGCCCCGCTCAACCTCCTGTACACCACCTGCAACAACGACCCGCTGGAGGATTTCAGCCCGGCAACCTTCCGCTGGAAGGCCAGTTACGACCCCGATGAGGTCATCGGCAAGTTCTACCACGGGTTGGACCGGGTGAAGGCCCGCAGGTACGTCGAACCCGTCTTCGGCGACGACCCCAACCTCGTCGGCGCCCGCATCGCCGCGGTCAATCCGGCGTCGCTCCTCGCAACCATCCCGCTCGAACCCGGCCATCCCGCGGTCTACGTGAACTACGGCAAGAAGGACGGTTATAACTTCGACGCCCAGGCGGAAAACTTCCTCTGGATCGCCCGTCAGAGGAATTTCCCCGTCGATTCGGAGCAAGACCCCATCGGCAACCACAACCTCGCCTACTTCCGCCGCAACCACGTGCTCGCATTCCGCTGGATCGCCCGCCACCTCCTGCCGCCCGTCGATCGTTGAATCATTGCCGGTTCCGCTCCCGAGATAGCCAGATCTCGGCCTGGAGCCGGGACGATTCGATCCTGGCGAAGTTGAATGCCGAGAAATCTCCCCTCTGATAGAGCGGCAAGTAACGCTCCTCGACCACCTTCGTCCGCTTGTAATGGTCGTCGAAGGCCGCGATGCGGGCCGGGTTGGGCGGGCCTTTGGCCAGGCTCAGGTAGACCTCGGGATCTTGCGTCTTCATCTCTCCCGGTCCGAAGCTCAAATAGAGCCGGCATCCCAGCAGCTTGTTCGACCAGAGGATCGTATCCTCCGAAGACGCGATTACCGGCGCCCCCAGGTTGATCGATTTCGCGATCAGGTCCAGCGCCCGCAGCGAGAGCTCGCGCTGCCGCTCCACCAGGTTCCGACTCGCATCGGCTGCCGCATCGCCCGCCTTTTCCTGCTGGGCCCGCAACGGTCGCGAAGGGAGCAACCCGGACGCGGCCAGGGCCACGCAGGCGATCGCGATTCCCGCGACGACCGGCCGTTGACGGAAGCGGTCCGTCCAGTTCCGAAGGCGAGGTTTCATGGGGAATCTCGGGGGAAGTGCAAGCGTCCAATCGATGAGTCCCAGCTTAAGCGCCGGCCCTGATGCGAGCAAACGAAAAGCTTGGCAGGCTGCGCCGATGAGTCCTGACGTCATGTAGGGCCGGTTCTTACCGGCCATCTTCGATTCGCACGAACCCGGTCGGTAATAACCGGCCCTACGGGAAAACCTTCGAACTCTGCTGCGCGCACCCGCGCTGCCGGACTGCCCCGTTGACTTCGTCGGCCTCCGCCACCAGGCTTGTGAAGACGGTTCGCGGCCGGTTGGGCCGTGATCAAAATCCTCTCTCTTCGAGGTCGATTCATGAACGCGTTTCCTCGACGAATCTGGCTCGTTGGCCTCGTTTCCCTGCTCGCCGCGTTCGCCTCGGGCCGTGCGACGGCGGCCGAGAAGCTTCGCATGCTCATCATCGACGGGCAGAACAACCACGACTGGAAGGCCATGACGCCCGTCATGAAGAAGTCGCTGGAAGAGACCGGGCGATTCACGATCGACGTGGCCACCACGCCCGATTCGAAGGCGCCAAAGGCCGCGTGGGAGTCGTTCCAGCCGGAATTTTCCAAATACGACGTGGTCTTGAGCAACTACAACGGCCAGCCCTGGCCCGACCGCGTGCAGAAGGCGCTCGAGGACTACGTTTCCAACGGAGGCGGGCTGGTGATCGTGCATGCGGCGAACAACGCGTTCGGGCACTGGCCGAAATACAACGAGATGATCGGCCTGGGCTGGCACGATAACAAGTTCGGCGACCGGATGACGATCGACGACAAGGGCCAGCCCGTCCGCACGTCCAAGGGCGAAGGGCCCGGGGCCGGCCACGGCCCGCAGCACTCCTACAAGATCGTCGTCCGCGACCCCGACCATCCGGTGACCAAGGGGATGCCGGCCGAGTGGATGCACGCCAAGGACGAGCTCTACCACGGCCAGCGAGGCCCCGCGAAAGACATGCACATCCTCGCCTCGGCCTATTCGTCGAAGGACAAGGGCGGGACGGGCACCAACGAGCCCATGATCTGGGTCATCCCGTTCGGCAAGGGCCGGGTCTTCACCACCGTCATGGGCCACGTGGGGGGCGGAGACGAGGCCATCCGCTGCATCGGGTTCGAGACCACCGTGGCCAGGGGCAGCGAATGGGCCGCGACCGGCAAGGTCACCCTGCCCATCCCGGATAATTTCCCGAAGGATGAGGTGAAAGTATCGCCGCCCGCCAAGAAATAGGCCACACGCGGGTTGGCGACGATCGGGCGAGGGCCATGCCGGGCGTCATTGCTCGGTCGATGCGCCGATGCGCACTTCCACGCGCTGGCCCAGCTTCAGGGGGAAGGGCTCGCGGATCTTGATCCTGACCGGGAGAATGCCGGCGTCGGACACGCGGGCGGGATCTTCGGGGCGGATGTCGCGGCCGACCACCGAATCGGCGACCTCCTCGACGATCCCGCCCCACGACTTGCCGGGATATCCCTCGGCCGTGATCGAGGCCGTTGATCCCGCCGCGCATCGGCTCACGTCGAACTCGTCGACCTCGGCCCTGATCCGCAACCGCGACAGGTCGACGATCGTGACCAGGGGGGCCGCGAACTGGACGGTCTCGCCCGGCTCAACCTGCGAGGCGACCACCACGCCGTCCATCGGGGCGACGACGCGGTACTTCGACTTGGCGATTTCCAGCCGCTCGACGGCGGCCTTCGCGGCGTCGCGATGCGATCGGGCCGCGCCGATGTCGTGCCGGATCGCGTCCCGGTCGTTGGCGGTGAAGACGCCCTTGGCCCTGGGCGAATCCAGGGCAACCCCGTCCTGCACGCTATGGGCGAGCATTGCCTCGGCCTCGGCAAGCTGGGCGGCGGCCTCGCGGATCGAGGGGAGCATCTCGTCGAGCTTGAATTCGACGAGCAAATCCCCCTTCTTCACGACGGACTTCTCCCGGACGGCCACCGAGGCGATCGTCCCCGAGACCTCGGCGCCGACGACCACCCGGGCGCCGGGGGCGGGCACCACGCGGCCTTCGGCGACGATGTTGGCGCCATCGGCGAGCGACTTCCGGCCCGCCTCGCCATTCTCATCCCACGAGGACGCCGCGGGCGACGACGCGACGGGGGCCGAGCGTGCGGTCGCGAGCTGCCACGCCAGGACCGCGGCGAGCGTCACGCCGACCATCGGCAGCAGGATCCGACCGAAGATCATCGTCGGCGACATGGATCGGGCCTCCCTCAATTGCGGAACACCATGGCCGGGTCCAGCCTCGCAACCTTCCGGAACGACAACGCCGCCGCCGACAGGCACATGATTTGAGTGCCGATGAACACCAGGGCCGCCAGTTGCGGCGAGACGATCATGGACATGTCGAGCTGATCCAGCAGGGGTCTCAAGCCGAAGGTCAGCGCGGCCCCGACCCCATATCCCAGCGCCGCGGCGAAGGAAGCCTGCTCGGCGATGATCCCATAAACGTCGGAATTCCGCCCGCCAATCGCCTTGATCGTCCCGAATTCGGCGAGATGCTCGGTGGTGGAAGCATAAAGGGTCTGCGCCACGATCACCACGCCGACCAGCCCGCCCAGGAAGACCGTCAGGAACATGGTGAGGCCCAGTCCGGTGCTTTCGATCCAGTAGTTACGCGAAATCGATGCCCATTCGTCGCGGGTGTGGACGTCATTATAAGGGAGCCGACGCCGGATCTCCCGCTGAATCGCCCGGCAGATCCGACCCGCGGCTTGAGCTTGACCACGATGAACGTCGTGCGGCCGCGAAGCTCGTCGGGCGAGAGGTCCTGGGCGAGGTCATAATCGACGAACGCGATCGGGCTTGTGGTGAAGGAGCGGGCCTCGCGAGTCTTGCCGATGATCTTCAGGCGACGTCCCTGGAATTCGCGATAATCCCCCACCTCGAAGGGCCCGAACCGCCGCTCGGCCGACTCATCGAGCAGGACGAAGCGGCCTCGATGCAGGTCGACCGGGCTACCTCCCTCGAATTTCCAGGGGAACTTCCAGCGGGCAAAATCCTTCAGGCCATAATAAACCGCCGATTCCTTCGCGCCCGTGGGCAGCGAGACGAGGGCGTACCACACGATCAGGTTATCGGCACGCTCGACCCCGGGAATCGAGCGGACGCGTTCCACGTAGGCCTCGGGGAACGGGTTGCCGAAGTCCACGTTGGCCGTGTTCCGGGCGGTGACCCAGAGGTCGGCGTCCAGGCGGTCGATGGTGATGCTGGCGTTCTGCAAGAGGCCGAAGAAGAGGCCGATCTGGACCATCACGAGCGCGACCGCGAACCCCACGCCCAGGACGGTGATGGCCGTCCTCGTCTTGTCCAGCAGGAGCATCCTGAGCGCCAGGTCGACCATCGCGGGATCACTCCGGGGGCATGAACCGGGCGACCACGCCGTCGGGCATCCTCGCCAGCAATCCCATGAGGACGGCCATCGGCCAGGGGAATTTGACCAGCCCGCCCCGGCGCCTGTCGATCACCCGTGCGATCCGCGTCGCGGCCTCTTGGGAGGTCATCAGGAACGGCGTGATGGTGCCCATGGTGGTCATCGCCGTCTGCACGAAGCCGGGGCATATCGTCGTCACGGCCACGCCCTTCTTGCGGAGGGCGATCCGCAACCCCTCCATGTACACGTTCACCGCGGCCTTGCTGGCGCAATAGGCCGACTCGCCCGGCATCCCCTTGAAGGCGCCGAGGCTGGAAATCGCCACCAGATGCCCGCGGTTTCGCGCGATCATGCCGGGCAGGACGGCCTCGACCGAATAAATCACGCCCATCAGGTTGATGCGAAAGGTGGCCTCCACCTCGGCCGTGTTGAGCGGGTCCAGGTGCGTTGCGACCCCATAGCCCGCGTTGGCCACCATCACGTCGGTCGGGCCGAGATGGGCTTCGATCCCGGCAATCGCCGCTCGCAGGGCGTCGCGGTCCCCCACGTCGGCCGAGGCCGCATGGGCTTGCCCGCCCTTCGCCGCGATCTCGCCCGCAAGTTGCTCAAGCTCGGCCTGGCGGCGGGCGATCAATCCCACTTTGAGCCCCCTGTCGGCCAGGATCGGCGCGAGGGCCCGGCCGATCCCGCTGGATGCCCCGGTAATGATCGCCACGTCGCCAACCCTGGCCATGACCCCCCCCGTTCAGATCGATCGGAGAACGAGGCAGGTATTGCTCCCGCCGAATCCGAACGAGTTCGAGACGGCCACGCGGACTTTGTGCGTCCGCGCCTGGTTGGCGACGAGGCAGAGGTCCACGTCGGGGTCCTCCAGGTTGATCGTGGGCGGGATCGCGCCGTGCCTCATGGCCGTGAGGCAGGCGAGGGCCTCGAAGGCGCCGGCGGCCGTGAGCAGGTGGCCGGTCATGCTCTTGGTCGAGGTGATCGGCGTGGTCTTCGCCGAGTCGCCCAGGACGATCCGCAGGACCTCGGCCTCGGCGGCGTCGCCCACCGGGGTGCTGGTGGCGTGGGCGTTCACGTGGTCGACCTGGTCGGGATTCACGCGGGCGTCGTTCAGGGCTTGCCTCATGGCGGAAACGGCCTGCGACGGGTCGGGGCTGGGGATCACGTGGTGGTGGGCATCGCTGCTGGAGCCGCAGCCGGCGATCTCGGCATAAGCCGGCGCCGATCGCTTGCGGGCGTCGCTCGCGCGTTCCAGGACGAACGCCGCGCCGCCTTCTCCGAGGACGAAGCCGTCCCTGCCGCGATCGAACGGGCGAGACGCCGACGGCGGGGTCTTCGATTTCGCCGCGAGAGGGCGCGAAGGTTGCCGAACGTGGCCAGTCCGATCGGGGTCACGGCCATGTCGAACGCGCCCGCAACGCACACGTCCACCAGGCCCAGCCGAAGCCAGTTGCGCCCGATCTCCAGGGCATAATTCCCGCTGGCGCAGGCGGCCGACAGGACGAGCGAAGGCCCCGAAAAGCCGAACTCGCGACGCACCCGCTCCATCGTGGTCTCGGCATCCTGGCGAGGGTCATCCACGCGGTTCCCGCCCGACGCGTAGTCGGCCTCCCACAAGAGCATCCACTCGGCCCCGAGCCCCAGGACGAGCCCGACCCGCGCCTCGCGATAGGTCTCGTGCAAGCCGGCGTCGCGCAAGGCCATTTCGATCGACCACAGGGCGACTTGCTCCATGGGCGGCCTGGCCGCGAACTCGCGGGCGACGTGACCCTCGGGGCACGGCATGGACGTCGATCTGCGCGGCGATCTGACTCGGATAATCGGCCGTTGGAAATCGCGAGACGGCCGTCACGCCCGACTTTCCGGCCAGGAGGTTGGCGTCGATTGCCGCGAGGGAGCAACCCAGGGGCGTCGCGGCCCCAATTCCCGTGATCCAGACCGGGGCGTCCCTGTCGCTCATGAGCAGACCTCGGCCCTTCTCGCCCTCGCCGGCTCCAACGTCACGCGATAGTCCCCGAGGCCGCATGTGGCGACGAGGATCGGACTCGCATCGACGGACTTCGCTTCCAGATGGTTAACCAGGGCCACCAGATCCGTCGGCCCGATCCTGGAGGCTCGATCGGACCCGACCGTGATCCGGAAACTCGCCGCACCTTGCCCGGATCCCCTGGTCAACGCGATCGCCAAACTCTGGCATTCGCCGGCTGATGCGGCGGCGCCTTCCGTCGAGGGGAGGAATTCGGGAGCCCAGCCCGTGAGCACGACCCACACGCCCGGCACCACGCCCATCTCCAGCCAGGTCATCGCGGCCAGGAACGCTTCCGCCGCGGAATACAGGCCGCCTCCCACGCCTAAATTGGGGCCGTGGGTCCCCAGGGCCAGGCTGATCGTGCCCGAGGGGGAGTGCAAGGCGAAGTGCGGGATCAGGTGGGGCGATGTCCCCCACACGCCCTCGGCCTCGAAGCGTCGCAGGACCATCGAGAGGTTGGCGCGGCCCAGGAAACGAGACGCCGCCACCACGCCCCAATCCTCGAATCGTTGCGGGGCCTCGCCCATCCGCTCCACCGCTGCGAAGACGGCCGAAACCCCCGCGATGCTCTGCTCATCCGAGTATCGGAGCAACGACGGGCTCACCCGCTTCCAACCCTCGGGCACCGCCGCCGGCCGCCGCCTCATCGCGGGCATGATCTCGGGCGACAGTCGCACCAATCCGTACCCCGTCACTTCAGCCGCGAGCGACCGCGCGATGTTGCAGGCGCCATCGGAGCTTCTCCCGTCACGGTTGCGGTCCTTGCGGTCGTTTTCTTGGCGGATTGGGAGGGTGAGGAAAGGCCGGGAAGCCGGCTCCAGGGAGGAGGCGCAACATCCAGCCCCAGGATCTTAACGAATTGCACCGATTGGAGCTAGCTCGACTTGCGGCCCATATTGTAGTATCGACCCTCCGCTCCCGACGACGTGACCGGTCACCCGCCCTGCCCGTACTGGCATTCGTCGAAGGAATCGAACGCGAAACGCGAAACGCGAATCCGTCCTGCAAGGAGGCTCAACTTGATCGCGACTTCCCCGATGGAGAGGCTGGAAAGCGTCCTGCGCAGGACAAGCTCGTCCGCATCATCGAGCAGTTCGGCGAGGACCATGCCGGCTCCCACCTGAAAGACCTCGTGGTCGACGAAGTTGGCCCCGGACGGGAGATCGTCGTCAACGGCTCGCGCGTGGTCAATTTCGGCTCCGACAGCTTCCTCGGGCTCGACCAGGATGCGCGGGTCCAGGCCGCGATCCGCCGCGGATTGAAGAAATGGGGTACCCACAACGGCGCCTCGCGGGCCTTCGCCAGCGTGAGGGCCAACGTCGAGGCCGAGGAGATCCTCGCCGAATGGCTCGGCATCGAGTCGGTCCTGATCTACCCCTCGGTCACGCTCGCCAACCTGGGGGCAATCCCCGGCCTGGCAGGCAGGAACGATGCGATCGTGCTGGACGAGTACGCGCACAACTCCATGCAGGAAGCCGCGAAGGTGGCGCGGGCCAACGGCGCCAAGGTGGCCACGTTCGCCCACAATGACCCCGATTCGCTGCGGAAGACCCTGGAAAAGCTCCGTCCCTACCGCTGTGCGCTCGTCTGCATCGACGGCGTGTACAGCATGAGCGGCGAGGTCCCGCCCATGGTCGAGCTGGACGAGGTCGCCCGATCGCTCGACGCCGTGCTCTACATCGACGACGCCCACGGGACGGGCGTGCTGGGACGCAACGGGCGAGGGACGGTCCTGGAGACCCTGGGCAGCTACGACAATGCGTTCGTCGTCGGATCGCTTTCCAAGGCGTTTTCGTGCGCGGGCGGCTTCGTTGCCGGGCCGGAATCGTTCCAGAGGCTGCTGAAGATCCGCTCGAACTCCTACATCTTCGGCGGGCCCGTGGTCCCGCCGTATCTGGAGGCGATCGGCGCGGTCGTCAAGATCCTTCTGTCCGAGGAATACAACGTCCTGCGCGGCCGCCTGGATGAGCACGTGCGACGGCTGACCAAGGGCCTGGACGACCTGGACCTGATCGTGATCGGCGGGACCACGCCCATCGTCACGGTCTTCGTGGGCGACGAATCCGCCACGCTCACGGCCGGGAAATTCCTCTTCGATCGCGGGTATTACGTGCAGTCCGTGCTCTTCCCGGCCGTCCCCTACCACGGCGGCGTCCTGCGGATTCAGTGCAACGCGAACCACTCGAAGGAGTCGATCCTCGGGCTACGCGACGCCTTCGCGGCGCTTGTGGAGGTCGTCCCGATCCCCACGAAATCCGAAGTCTCCAACCCCTGGGCGTGACGGTCCGCCATGACGGTGCGAATCCGCATCCTCCTGATCATGCTCGCCGCCGTCGTGGCGCTGGCGGCCGGCGAGACGTTCCTTTCGCGAGGCATGAAGCAGGTCGGGCACGCGCCCCCGCGATGGACGGCGCAGGTCCTCGCCACGATCGGCAATCACTGGGTCTGGCTGGGCGTGGGGCTGCTGATCCTGCACGTCGGGCTCTACATGCTCGCGCTGCGAGACGCCGACCTGAGCTTCGTCCTGCCCCTCACGGCGGCGTCGTATCCCATCGCCGCGATCCTCGCCAAATTCGTCCTGGATGAGCAGGTCGGCCCCATCCGATGGGTAGGCACGTTCCTGATCACCGTTGGAGTGGCCGTGATCGGTTTCGGGGATGCGGCCGCGAAGCGATGAGCCGCGGGCTTCGAGCGATTTTCGATGGAACGTCCAGGCCGGGCGTTGGACGACGTCATCGGACACGTTCGATTGAAGATCGTTCTAGGCGGATCCCGGCTCGCTCGCGGGCTTGATCGGTGCGGCCGAGAGCTTCCCTTCCATCAGGTCCAGTAGATTTCCCACGTTCCGCACTTCGCCCAGTTCCTCGGTCGAAAGTCGCACGCGAAATTCGCGCTCGATCCTCATGACGAGCCCGACCACGTCGACCGAATCCAGCCCCAGGCTTTCCCGCAAGTCCTGATCGTCATCCAGGTTGGGATAGGCCTCGCCCATTTCTTCTTCGAGCAGGCTCAGCAGGGAAGAACGCAGGGTCTCCCGACTCGTCATTTGGCTAACCTCTCGGCATTTCTCTCGGACGGGATGCGGGCTGGAAAGGATTAACCTAACCGAAGTTCCTCCACCTCGGCTAGGCCCCTATCCGCGTAGGGCCGGTTCTTACCGGCCGAATTCGAGCGAATCAAGGACGGCCGTTCAATTCATCCGGCGCGAACTGCTCCGCATACGCGTTCGCTTGCCTCGCGACCGGGTCATTTCTTGCCCGGCCCCATCGCCGAGAGGTCGATATGCCGGAACCCTCCCCCGGTGGACAGGGCCAGCTTCTTCAGGCGGTCGGCGCCCGGCAGTTCCGGCCCGTCGCCGAACTCGATGGCCTGGATTCGGATCGATCCGCCGGCCTCGCGGATCTTGGCCACTTCCTCGGCGTCCATGCGCTCGGCGTCGGTGAGGAAGAAGATGACTTCGGGCTTGAGCGCGATCGCGGCGAGCATGGCCCTTTGGTGGTCGGTCCCGCCGTCGGCCGCGATCTCGGATAAACGGGTACGCACCCGGCTCTTGTTCTCGACGGTCGCCGCCATCAGCCCTTGCTCGCCCCGCGAGTCGGCAAAGACGGTGGCGTTGATGTTGTAGAACACGACGGCGAAGCGGGCGTCGGGCGGGAGCTGGTCGAGGCTCGCGAGCAGCTCCTGCTTGGCCAGCTTCAGGGCCCCACGATTGGTCATGCTCCCGGAGCAATCAATCACATAAGCAAACGAATCGGCCCGCTCGCGTGCCCCGAAGAACTCGGTGCCCGGTCCAGTTCCCCGGCCGATCCCCCCTCCCGAGCCGCCGCCCGACCCTCCGCCGCCGCCCAGCCCCTCGCCGGGCAGGAGGCCGATGCCGCTGGTGGACGGGCCGGAGGGCGGCGCATTGGCCGAGGTATCGGCGAGGGGCGCGGGCACGGCGTCGCCGATGAGGGGGCTGGCCGTCGGGTCGACCTTGCCTTTGGCCGCCGCCTGGTCGGCCGAGATCCGCAACGCCTCGGCAACGCCCGTCCCGCCGACGTCGCCGGGTGCGCCGCCGCCGGCTTCGGCCGGGGCGCGGTTGTCCACGGGACCGATCTCGGCATGGAGCACGTTCGGCGGGGGGCCGCTCGGCAGCGTGGCCCGGATCGCCAGGACCGACGCGGCGATCAGGAGCAAGGCATGAAACGCGGTCGACGTGCCCAGCGATCGCAGGTCGGTCAGCGGGCTTTGCCCGATCGCCTTCGTTACGGTCTCACGATCCATGGGGGAAGCCCTCGGGGTCGAATTCGGCAGGCGGAGAGTCGACGAATTCTACGCGGACTTCGGGCTCGGGACGTCTGCGGGGCGGCTTTCGTAGCTGAACGCGGATCATGAGCATCAGGACGGCGGCCGCAACGATCATATAGAAGAGGAGATCCCCGGCAACGAACCACGGGGCGCGAACGCTCGTCTTCCCGAGAGGATCCGACTTCGTCGGGCCATGCGGCCCGACGATCAAAGGCGCGATCCTCGGGACGTCGCCCGCGGCGTAGGTGATCTTGCCGAGCGAGATGCCTCGAAAGGCAATCTCGGACGTGGGGAGGGGGTCCGCACCCTCGTCGCGACAGACCGCGCAAATGAAATCGCCCGATTTCGTGACGATCCAAAGTTCCACGCGAGCCGGCAGCTCGCCGACGGCACCCGTGCGGAAGGTACGAACGATGGTCCCCCGAATTTCCACGCGCTTGCCGCGATAGAATTCGGGGCGGTCCCAAAGCTCGCGAAACGAGACTTCCTGGGCCTCGTTTGCGGTGGTTTCCAGGGCCGATTTGTACGCCGGAAGGTCGTCGATCGACACGCCGACGTCGCCCAGGCCGAGCATCGTCATCAAGAAAACGCCGATCATGAACCTGGCCCCGCAGCCGGGGCGGGCTCGACCAGTCGGATGGCCGAGGCGCCCGCGTTTTCGCATGCCCCGATCAACCTGGCCGCCTCCTCGTATCGCAAGCGGTCGTCGGCCCGCAGCCTCACGCGAAACGGCCGGCCGTTCAGGACGGTCGCATACTTGCGCAAACGTTCGCCGAGGTCGTTCGAGTCCACGACGGGCGAATTCCCCAGCCGAAGCAGCAACAGGCCGCCGCGCTCGTCGCTTTCGGCCCTGACGATGAGGTCGGTCTCCAGGTCGGCAAGGTCCTCCGGCTCGGAGTTCGGCCGCAGCTTCCCCCGCGGCGGCCATGGGCAACGCCGCGGGCGTGGCGGGCAGGTACAGATCGAGCCGCGTCTCCCGACTCGGCGCGGAACGTGAGGATGAAGAACGCGAGGAGCTGGAACGCCATGTCCAGGAAGGGCGTGACGGGAAACGCCACCTCCTCGGGCAACTTCGCGCGCTTCGATCGCCGCGTCATGGGCGTTCCTCCCGCAGGACGAGCAGGCTGAAATGCGCGAATCCGCCGGATTGCGCCTCGGCCAGGGTCTTGCGAACCGCCCCATACGAGGCGTCGCGATCGGCGCGGATCACCACGAGCGTGGGAAGCTCGTCCCCCCTTCCCGCCCAGGATTCGGCGAGCGTCTAGTCGTTTCCTGGCCTGCGATTTCCACCACGAACCGGCTTCAATCCCGCCGTCGAAGAGCAACTGCCCCTCGCGATTGATGGCCACGACCAGTCGATCCATCCCGAGGTCGCCCGAGGGCAACGCGGCCGGCGCCACGGGGAGGCGGACGGCCTGCGTGTCCCCTTCGATCCGCGTGCCGAAGTGGACGAGCATCATGAAGAATGTGATCAGCTGCAAGATCACGTCGAGCAAGGGCGTGAGATTCAGCTCGAACTGGTCGGGCATGGAGCCGCGGACGCGTCGCCTCATGGTCGGCCGAGCCTCCGGGGTCAGGCGTCGGATTTGGGCGCCGAGGGCCGCGCCGAGGTCGCCAGGGGATGAGGCGTGCGGACTCCCGGCGCGAATTGCTCCAGCAAGCTCTCCGAGAGGATCGCCACCTCAAGCGAGAGGCGGGCGACCCGGTTCCGGAAGAGGGCGTAGAACGCGATTGCCGGGACCGAAAGCGCGATCCCTTCGAGCGTGGCGAACAACGCCGTGGAGATCCCCGAGGCCAGGTCGCCCGCCTGCGGCGACCCGCCGGCCGTGGCCATGACCTGGAAGCTGCGGATCATCCCATAGACCGTGCCCACCAGGCCGATCATCGGGCCGAGCGTGCCCACGGTGGCCAGGTACGTGGCGCGATGCTCGCGCTGCATGGTCTCGTCCTCGTTGGCCATCTCCATCGACCTCTGCGCCGCGGCCAGCCCCGAGGGCAATCGCTTCACGCCGGCGGCCAGGGTCCTGGCCAGGAACGAAGGGTCGGCCGAGACCCGCTGGTACGCCTCCGTGAACTTCTTCTGGGCGAGCAATTCGGTGGTTTCCTCGATCAAGACCGGGGGCATGGCCACGGGGCGTCGATACTCGAAGAACATCCAGGCCACCAGGGCGATCAAGTAGAAAGACATGCCCAGGATCACCACGCCGATCAGGCCCGACGAGCGGGCCATCCAGACCAGGAATGGCTCGGACTCGCGGACCTTGACGGGATCGGCAGGGGCCCGATCTTCGCGAGCCGTGGTGACGGACGCCGACGCCAGGATGAGGCCGATCGCGAAGGAGATCGAGAACAGTCCGCGACGAGAGATCGGCATGGGCGAAGGAACCTTCCCGGGACGTCGAACAGGGCCGTCTCACCCAGTCTAGACGCATTCGCCCGGGCGGACAACGGCGAGCGGGGTCAATCGGCCATTGGACGAGCGCCCGGGTTGCCGGTATCGTGGAGGTTCCCCGTTGTCACGGAGATCTCGCATGAATCTACCCGACGTCCTGATCGACCACCCCGACGGCGAGATCCGCGTCAAAGGTTCGCGGATTAGCCTTTACAACTTGATGACGATGTATCATCAAGGTTGTACACCCGAGGCGGTGGCCCGGGAATTCGACTCGGTCTCGCTCGATCAAATCCGCCAGGTCTTCCTGTATTACGAGTCGAATCGGGCCGAAGTCGATACGTACACGACCAGTTATCGCGCCGAGCTGGATGGCCAACGGTCTGAAGCGATCCCCGGCCCTAGCCTGGCGGAACTCCGCCGTCGTCTCGAGGAGAAACGTCGTCGTGCCGGGGTGAATTGATTGATGAACCCGGCCTTTCTCCTGGACGAGAATGTCCGCGGCGTCCTCAGCGATGCCCTGGTCGCCCATAATCGACGAGGCTGGAACCGGATCGATTTCGTCCGGGTCGGCGACCTGGAGGAACTCCCTTTGGACTCGCTCGATCCGCAGATTCTGGACTGGGCCGGACGCCATGATCGCATCCTGGTCACTCGGGACCGAGCCACCATGTTGACTTTCTTTCGCACCACGTGGCCTCGGGACGGCACTCCGCCGGAGTCCTGATCGTCCGCGACGGGCATCGCCTCGGCGAGATCGTCGATCATCTTGCGGCGATCGCCTGGGCCTCCGAGTCGTGGGAGTACGTCGATCGCTTCGAACACATCCCATGAACCCGGTGGACATTCCCGCCCCTACACCCGTATAGTATCCTGTCCTCTCGAAACCCGACCTGCGTCCAGTCTCATCGAGGTACACCCAGGGATGGCCACGACGGATATCGTGATCCGGGGCGCTCGCGAGCATAACCTCCGCGACGTGTCGCTCGACCTCCCTCGCGGCAAGTTGATCTGCTTCACCGGCGTGAGCGGGTCGGGCAAAAGCTCTCTGGCCTTCGATACGCTCTTTGCCGAAGGCCAGAGGCGTTACGTCGAGAGCCTTTCGAGCTACGCCCGCCAGTTCCTGGGCCAGATGCCCAAGCCCGAGGTCGACAAGATCGACGGGCTTTCCCCCTCGATCTCGATCCAGCAGAAGACCGGCGGGCGCAACCCGCGATCCACCGTCGGCACCATCACCGAGATCAGCGATTATCTGCGCGTCCTTTATGCCCGCGTCGGTACGGGGCATTGCCCGAATTGCGATCGTCCGCTTGCCGCCTTGACGCGCGAGCAGATCGTGGCCCGCGCCATGCGGTTGCCCGAGGGGACTGCGATCTCTGTTCTGGCGCCCGTCATTCGCGGCCAGAAGGGGGAATACAAGGATCTATTCCAGGAGCTTGGCCGCGCCGGCTATGTTCGTGCCAGGGTCGATGGCCAGGTGGTCACGATCTCCGACGATCTGGCGCTCCAGCGCCAGATCAAGCACAACATTGAAGTGGTGATCGACCGCGTGAAGGTGGGCGAGGCGTCGCGATCGCGGCTGGCCGAGGCCGTGGAGGCCGCGCTGAAGCGGGGCGAGGGGACGGTGATCATCGCCCCCGAAGGTCAGGAAGACATCCTCCTGTCGGCCAATTACGCATGCGCCCATTGCGGGATCGGCTTCGACGCCCCCAGCCCGCAGCTTTTCAGCTTCAACAGCCCGCAAGGGATGTGCAAATCGTGCGACGGCCTGGGGATTCGCCACGATTTCGACCCCGAGCTGCTCGTGCCCGACCCGTCGCTCTCGGTGGCCAAGGGGGCGATCGAGATCCTCGGCCCGGTGGCCAAGCTGAGCAAGGCGCGGCGGCGATTGATGGAGAGCGTGGCCGCGAATCTGGAAGCCGTCAAGGGCGGCCCGAAGAAGGGGACGCTCCTGAAAACGGCCCTGGAAGGACCTCGACGAGAAATACCGCGACATCTGGCTGCACGGCACGGGCACCTTGCCCATCTATCACCGCAGCGGGTACCCCCGCGTCGAGACCTGGCCCGGCGTGACGGCCGATTTCATGGAGTCGTACAAGAAATCGACCGCCGGCCCCATGCATGCGTATCTCGACAAGTACATGAAGAGCGTGCCATGCCCCGATTGCAAGGGGGCGAGGCTGAATCCGCGCCAGGGCCGTGCGCAGTCGGCGGGAAAAGCCTGGTCGAGCTGGGCTCGATGTCGATCGGGAAGCTGGCCCGATTCTTCGATTCGCTGGCCGACCAGCCGCCTCCGGATCTCCTGCCCGACGAGGCGGCCACGCCGCTTGATGCCCTCTCGCACCATATTGCCGAGGAACTCTTGAAGGAGATCCGCGGGCGCGTCGGCTTCCTCACGAACGTCGGCCTCGATTACCTCGCGCTGGACCGCTCGGCCCCCACGCTCTCGGGCGGCGAGGCGCAGCGGATTCGGCTCGCGTCGCAGGTGGGCGCGGGCCTCGTCGGCGTGCTTTACATCCTCGACGAGCCGTCGATCGGCCTCCATTCCCGCGACAACGACAAGCTGATCGCCACTTTGGAACGTCTGCGGGACATCGGCAACACGGTGATCGTCGTCGAGCACGACGAGGACACGATGAGGGCGGCCGATCACCTCGTCGATTTCGGCCCGGGGCCGGGCGTGAAGGGGGGTGAGGTCGTCGCCTCGGGGGATTTCGCGTCGGTGTCCAGGAACAAGAAGAGCCTGACGGGGGAATATCTCTCGGGCCGCAAATCGATCGCCATCCCCGAGAAGCGTCGTCAGCCCGGCGAGCGGAAATTAACGATCGTCGGTGCCAAACACAACAATCTCAAGGATATTGACGTCACGTTCCCGCTGGGCCTGATGATTTGCGTGACCGGCGTGAGCGGGTCGGGAAAAAGTTCTTTGATCGGCGACATCCTGCGCGACACGCTGGCCCGCGACCTGAACAAGGCGATCACCGAACCCGGCCTCCACGAGCGCATCGACGGGGTCGAGCATCTCGACAAGATCATCGACATCGACCAGTCCCCCATCGGCCGCACCCCGCGATCGAATCCGGCCACTTACATCAAGCTTTTCGACCTGATTCGCGACCTCTACACGAAGCTCCCCGAATCCAAGGCCCGCGGCTACAAGGCGGGCCGGTTCAGCTTCAACGTGTCGGGCGGGCGATGCGAGGCGTGCGAGGGGCACGGCTCGAACAAGCTTGAAATGGACTTCCTGGCCGACGTGTGGGTCACCTGCGCGGTGTGCGAGGGCAAGCGATTCAATCGCGAGACCCAGCACGTCCGCTTCAAGGGCAAGAGCATCTCCGACGTCCTGGAAATGGACGTGCAGGAGGCGCTGGAACACTTCGCGAACGTGCCGAAAGTGGCGTTGATGCTCAAGACCCTGCATGACGTCGGGCTGGATTATCTGAAGCTGGGGCAGGCCTCGCCCACGCTGTCGGGAGGCGAGGCGCAGCGGATCAAACTCGCCCGCGAGCTGGTCAAGAAGGGGACGGGCAAGACTCTGTATGTGCTCGACGAGCCGACGACCGGCCTCCATTTCGACGACGTGAACAAGCTCCTGGACGTGCTGCACGGATTCGCCAAGCTCGGCAACACGGTGGTCGTGATCGAGCACAACCTGGACGTGATCAAGACGGCCGACTGGGTGATCGACCTCGGCCCCGAAGGCGGCGCCGGCGGCGGGCAGGTCGTGGCCGAGGGGACTCCCGAGGACGTGGCCAGGGTGGTCGGCAGCCACACCGGCAAGGCGCTGGCCAAGGTGTTGAAGGGGCATCAGGTCGAGAAACCGGAGAAGGGGAAGAAGAAGCCGAAGGCGCGGAAGTCGTCGGAAGCCGGCCTGCCCTCGATCATGATCCGAGGCGCTCGCCAGCATAATCTCAAGGGGATTGACGTCGACATCCCCCGTCACAAGATGACCGTTTGCAGCGGGCCGAGTGGCTCGGGCAAGAGCTCCCTGGCAATCGACACGCTCTATGCCGAGGGCCAGCGGCGATACGTCGAGAGCCTTTCCAGCTACGCCCGCCAGTTCCTTGCCCCTTTGCAGAAGCCAAAAGTCGAGCAGATCACGGGGCTTGCGCCGGCCGTCTCGATCGAGCAGAAGACCACGAGCAAGAGCCCGCGATCGACCGTGGGCACCGTGACCGAGATCCACGATTATCTGCGGATCTTGTTCGCGAGATTGGGCCAGGCGTACTGCCCAAAGTGCAACACGCCGATAGGCACGCAGTCGGCCGATGAGATCGTGGAGAAGGTCTTGCAGAAGCCCGACGGGTCGAAGGTCCTCGTTATGGCGCCCATCGAGAAGCGCGACGGCGAGGAATTCGAGCACCTGTGGGAAGAATTGCGGCAGACGGGGTTTTCCCGCGTGCGGATCGACGGGGCGACCGTCAGCCTGGACGAGACGCCGAAATTGAGCCATCGCCGCAAGCACAAGATTGAGGTCGTGATCGACCGCGCCGTGGTGAAGCGATCGACACGTTCGCGCCTGGCCGATTCCATCGAGTCGGCGCTCGATCTGGGCAAGGGCGTGGTGATGATCGCCGACGTGGACGAGGCGAAGCCCGAGCCGAAATGGCCCGTCGAGCGATTCAGCCAGCATCGCTCGTGCGAGACGTGCGGGCGGTCGTTCGAGGAGCTTTCGCCCCACCATTTCTCGTTCAATAGCTCGTTGGGATGGTGCCCGTCGTGCGAAGGATTGGGGACGCAGCAAGGCGCCGACCCCGCCGAGCTGATCCCGAATACGAACCTGAGCCTGCGAGCCGGGGCCGTCGCGGTCTGGCCGCGTTTTGACGCGAATCCGACGTTCGCCGCCATGATTTCCGCCATGGCCGAAGCCAGCGGGATCGACCTGGACCTGCCCTATCGATGAGCTCGACGGCCGGCTCCGCCGCATGATCCTCCACGGCACCGGCGCCTCGTGGTTCCGCGCGCCCGCGATCGACGGCCGGCCCGGATTTTCGTTCCAGTACAAGGGGCTGTTCCCGGCAATCGAGGAGGCCGGCGCGGGTCTCGTATCTCTATCGGGCCAAGTTGCAAGGCATGGTCGGCGAGGTCGAATGCGTGTCGTGCATGGGGCGAGGCTGCGAGACGATTCGGCGGCCGTGCGGTTCCGCGGGTTCACGCTCGACCAGGTCAGCCGATGGCCCCTGGGCAAGGCGCTGGAATTCTTCAAATCGCTGGAATTCGGCAAGAATGAGGCCCACATCGCGGCCGATCTGATCCGCGAGGTCCGCGATCGACTGAGCTTCCTCGTCGACGTGGGGCTGGATTACCTCACGCTCGGCAGGGGCACGCCCACGCTCTCGGGCGGCGAGGCGCAGCGAATCCGCCTGGCCAGCCAGCTCGGCAGCGGCCTGACGGGCGTGTTGTACGTGCTGGATGAGCCGACGATCGGCCTCCATCCTCGCGACAACGCTCGATTGCTCGGTGCGTTGAAGCGGCTCCGCGACCTGGGCAATACGCTGGTGCTGGTCGAGCACGACCGCGAAGTCATCGAGTCGGCCGACTACCTCGTCGACTTCGGACCCGGCTCGGGCGACGGCGGCGGCGAGGTCACGGCGAGCGGCACGCCGAAGGCGGTCAAGGCGGTAGAAAAATCGCTCACCGGCCGGTACTTGAGCGGCAAGGCGGCCATCCCCGTGCCGACCAATCGCCGCGTGCCCGACGGTCGCGAGATCAAGGTCATCGGCGCCCGGCATCACAACCTGCGGAACGTAAACGCCGCCTTCCCGATCGGGCTGGTCACGGTCGTCACCGGGGTGAGCGGGTCGGGCAAGAGCTCGCTGGTCGAAGATATCCTGATGAGGGCCGCCGCGAAGGCACTGCACCGGGCGCAGACGTCGCCCGGCTCGCACGAGAAGATCGAGGGATTGAAGCACGTCGACAAGATCATCAGCGTCGATCAGACGCCCATCGGCGGCACGCCCGCGTCCAATCCGGCCACGTATTCGGGCGTGTTCGACGACATCCGCATCCTGTTCGCGAAGATGCCCGAGGCGAAGGTCAAGGGCTATGGACCCGGCCGGTTCAGCTTCAACCTCGTGGGCGGGCGGTGCGAGGCGTGCGAAGGCGCGGGCCAGAAACGGATCGAGATGCACTTCCTGCCCGATGTCTGGGTCGAGTGCGAGGCCTGCCACGGGTCCAGGTACACCGCCGAGACGCTCAAGGTCAAGTTCCGCGACAAGACGATCGCCGACGTGCTGAACATGAGCGTCGATTCGGCCCTGGAACTCTTCGAAGGCGTGCCGAAGATCCGCCGCACCTTGCAGACCCTGCACGACGTGGGGCTCGGCTACGTGAGGCTTGGCCAGGCCGGGCCCACGTTATCCGGGGGCGAAGCCCAGCGGGTCAAACTGGCCGCCGAGCTTGCGAGGCCCGACACCGGTCGCACGCTTTACGTGCTGGACGAGCCGACCACCGGCCTCCACCTGGACGACGTGAAGAAGCTGCTGGCGGTCGTCCACCGCCTGGCCGACCTGGGCAACACCGTGGTCATCATCGAGCATAACCTGGAGGTCATCAAGACGGCCGATTGGCTGCTGGACGTCGGCCCCGAAGCCGGCGCCGAGGGCGGCTTGATCGTCGCCGAAGGCCCTCCGGAGGCCATCGCCACGGCCAAGGGCAGCCTGACCGGCGCGATCCTGAAGGACGTGCTGAAGGCCGGCCCGTTCGAGGCCCGCGAGGTCTTCGACCCGACGGCCGCCGCGAAGAAGGCGATCGAGGCCGCGAAGTCGAAGCCAGGCCAGGTCGGCAAGGAGCTTTCGCCCTGGGAGATCGACGGCGAGGCCTGGCACGTCCGCGAGCGGGTCACGCGCACCGGCAAGCCCATGAAGTGGGACGGCCGGATCATCGAGCGGATCATGAAGTGGATCGCGGCCGATGACGGATTCGCCGAGCCGGATTGGTCCGATCGCGCGGTGGTGCGCGTCTGCGGCGACGAGCCGGGGGATCCGCCGTTCCTGGAGATCCTCACCGGGCACGAATGGGTGCTGACCCTGCGATTCTACGTGGGCCCGAATTCCTTCCGCATCAAACCTCTCATCGATTTCCTCGGGCTGAAGCCATTCTCGAAGCTCTCGCCGCCGCATCCCGAGCGACATCCCGCGAGTGAAGGGGGCCACCGCGAAGGGATGGCAAATCATCGAGGTCGCCTGCCACGGCGCCGACGAGATCGCCAACGCCCGCTTCGGCGAGTTCCTCAACGAGGCGTTGTCCGCCTATTTCGACGAGTTGGACGACGGCGAGGACGATTTCGATGACCCGTGGGGATTTGCCGACGGGCCGTTCGGCGACATCTTGAAATTCTTGCCGAAGGGGAAGGGATGAGCCGGGAATCGTCATAAGAGGGATTGGTGCTACGGGCTTGCCGCCGCCTGGCGGTCTGCGGCGGCGAGGTCGGGCCTTCCCCTTTGGTCCCAGAATTGGGCTCGATTGGCGTACCAGATCGCCTCTCGGGGCGAGAGGCGGATGGCTTCGTTGTAGTCCTTCAGGGCTCCCTCGAAATCCCCCAGGAAGTGCCGGGCCTGGGCGCGGAGGTTGGTCAAGAAGCTCTTCTCGTGCGCCTCCAGGTGGGGCCGTTGCAGCAAGGCTTCAATCCCGCCGATGACCTCGCGGAAGACGTCGTTGTCGGCGTTCATGAGGCCCAGGTAGAGGGAGTTTTGCAGGAGGAGGCCCAGGCCGTCGGTCTTCTCGGGTGCGAGCCGGAAGCCGGTCATGGCGTCGGCGATCGCCCAGTCGGCCTGGCGACGCTTGACCTCGGGCTTGAGCGTGGCCCAGAAGGTGGTGGCATAGCCGGTGAACACCCGGCTGCGCTGGAGGTAGGCCGCGGCATATTCGGGGGCGATGCGGATCGCCTCGTTGCAGCGGGCCCCGGCGGTCTCGAAGTCGCGACGGGCCGCGAAGATGGCCGATTCTCGCACGAGGTTCGCGGCGCGGCGATATTCATCGCGGCGAGGGTCGATGGGCGACTCGGTGGGGATGACGACCATCCAATCTTCGCGAGGGATCGCCACGGCGCGATCGAGCTTGTGGTAGGCGAGCAGCTCCCAGAGGGCGTCAATCCTCACGCTCATGCCGGTCTCGTGCAGCGCTTCGGCCCCCGTCAATTTCAGGATGTTGTGGACGGCCACCACCTTGCCATCGGCGGTGAACACGGGCGAGCCGCTGCTGCCCTCGGGCGTGGGGGCGGAATGCTCGATCAGTTGCCTGCGTTCGGGATGCCCGCCGCCCGCGAAGTCGAACGTATCGACGAGCTGGACCACGCCCGTCCGCATTGAAGCCGGTTGGACGCGGGCCTGGCTTGGCCAGTCGCCATATCCGGGATATCCGAGCGAGGCGACCGGCTTCCCCGTCAGTTGGAGCAGGGCCTGGGGAGGGGCCAGCTCCCACGCGGGGGGCAGCGGCGAACCGCCTTCGGCAAGCTGGATCACCGCAACGTCCGGACCCGGCACGCACACGGCGCCGTCGATGGGATCGGGCGACCTCACGGTCAGGCCGGTGTCGAGCGTCCGGCACAACGACGGGTGATACCACACCCTCGCGACCGGCCTCGCCTCCCACGTCCCATTGAAGACGGCCCAGATCGTGCCGGGACCGCGGTAGAGGTCCGCCACATGAGCGGCCGTGGCCAGGAGGCGATACTCGCGAGAGATCAGGAACGCCGTCCCCTGGCCGCGATTCGGGTCGCCCACCAGAGCCACGCCGCGCCCCCACGTCCGGGCCGCCCGACCGAGCTGGGCAGTTTCCTCGGGCGAAGGCCTGGCCGTCTCGGCGGCCGGCCCGGTCGAGGAGCAGGCGAACACAACCAGGCACGCGACGACCAGGCGACGAGCGATCACGGCGAATCCCTCCAGTCCGATCCCATCGTACTCGCCCATCTTACCCAAGATCGGGCCTTCCGCCCGCGACGATGACCAAAACCATCGTCCAGCCCACATTCCGCGCGGTCCGCCGATGATCCGAGGCGTCCGGCCGGGCGCTCCCTCCCGGACTGGCGCCGCCGCATAACCCCTTTGACAATTCGAGGGAACGGCGCCAGGGACGTCAACGGGTCGCGGGGATCTCCCGGCGAATCGTGTCACCCGCGCATGGATGCTACGTTTTCGGCTCCCGGCCACTCCCGTCGCGAGGCGCGCACCGGTCGCCGCGGGGGGCGGGGTGGTCCGACGGGTGGTATTCGGGATGAAATTTCGCACGATTTCCTCGCGGGATGTCGCGATGATAAGCTTTTGTTCTAGCCTCACAACCACACCATCGATGCTGGGCTCCGGACTTATTACCCATTCCAGGGGCGGCGGAAAAATGGCCAGCTGCGGGGTCCCGATCTGGCACCCCGCGAGGGGGCAAATCCGGGCCGAAATTCGGTCGATCCATTCATTTCCACATGGATTAGCATGATTTTTAACGCCTTATCGCCAAGGGACTTGGGGCACATGAAAACGGATTCAAATTTCTCAATAAAATAATAAGCGACACAATGAGGCGTGCGTAAATCGGCGGGGATTCGTGGGTGGAGTCGGATTTCGTGTCTCTTTTTCTGACCGCGCCAGCATAGGGAGACGCTTTTCGGCCGTTTTCGCGGCGAATGTGTTGCGCACCAAATCCTCCAAGTCGTGATCGGGCCGGCAGATGCGGATTTTCAGGTACCTGGGCGAAATCCGGGCGTCCGGGCACGCGATGGGCGGTTTTTTGCCCCTTTTCGCGCCTATGTGGCGCAGCAAGTCCTTATCGGGTAACGAGCTGATGCATTTCCTGCCTTCGCGAGCGGTTTTCGTCCGGGTTGACCTCTCGACCCCGAGATTCCCCCGTTACACCCAACGAATGACCGCCGGTATCGCGTTTCGGGGAGGAGAACGGACGAGACGTTTGGGTGCCTCGTCCATCCTCCCTCGGAACCCCCGAGACTGCGTAACCGCTACTTCTCCCGCTTCGCCTCGATGTCCCATTCCCGCTTCTCGCCTCCGAACTCCGATGCACCTTTCCCCTTCAACGTATCCCCGTCGATCGTCAGGGTGTAGTCGATGGGGATCGTGCTGCCCATGAGCTTTCGCTCGGCGGAGAACGTCAGCTTCCCGTCCTGGAACTTCGGGTCCTTGATCTTCTCGTCCTTCTGGTCCGACCAGCTCATGGTCCCGACGAACTTGTCCCCCTCCTTCTTGACCATCAGGGTGGACGTTCGCTTCTGGCCGCCGATCTCGTACTCGCACTTCCAGGTGCCGGACGGATCTGCCACCTTGTCGTCCGCCGTGGCCGCCGGGCCGCATACCCCGAGGACCAACGCCAGCGAGAGAACCGCGTTCATGATCGCCTCCAAGCAAGGGAATCTGCCCGGCGGAAACCACCGCCGGCCGCAGACGGCGATTGTATCGATGCCGCGCCCGCCTGTCAGCGTAGCCGGGCGGCGACCGCGGGTGTGGGGTGTATCGTTGGATTTTGGGATAAAGTCGGAAGAGAATCTCACCGCAAAGGCAAAAAGGTCCCACGAAGGAAGCACGGAGGGGGAAGGCCTTCGTGTCCGCTCCGTGCTTCCTTGTGCCTCAAGACATCAACTGGGACCGAATTCGGCGGCCACTCCCGTACCTCACGTGTGAGCCCACGTTGGGCGCAGGTTCCGATGGCCGCCGACTCGACCCTTGACCGCCGCCCCTTGCACTGTAGACTGAACCCGTGGCGTGAACCGGGCCGCTTTCCATGATCGATCATCGTAACGACAGGAGCACGGCTATGTCTGATGACGCGCGGAATCTTTCTCGCCGGGACATGATGCGGCTCGGGGCGACGGGCGTTGCCGCGGCGAGCATGGCCAACCTGTCGGCGATGGCGGACGACAAGGCCGCCGCCGAGAAGCTGCCCAAGCGGCGATACGGCCGCACCGGCCTGGAGATCGGCTGGCTCGTCGGGCGCGTCCGACTGGCCCAAGGAGCTGATCCCCAAGGCGGTGGCCGCCGGGGTCAACTACTGGCACAAGGCCCAGGCGTGGGACGCCAAGTCGCTCCCGCCCGCCATCAAGAGCCTGCCGAGGGAGTCGATTTATCTCGAATGCGTCGTGGACCGCGTGAGGGGCGACCACTCGCGTGGCGAGATCGACGAAGAGGAGCACTACCAGTTCGTCAAGACACGCCTGAAGGCATCGGGCGTGGGCTATTACGACGTCTTCAAATTCCATTTCGGCTACCACTCGATCGAAGAAGCGAAGACGAAGCCGGGCATGGTCCGGGCGTACGAGCGGCTCAAGAAAGAGGGGCTGGTCAAGCACCTGGCCATCTCGCAGCACCACTACAACAACCTGCCCGGCGGGGGCATGGCCTGGGAGATCCTGGACTACCTGGCCGAGCATCAGCCCTACGACGCGACCCAGTTCTTCTACACCTACAACGACCGCAAGGAGGTGGGAGAATGGATCGACGTGGCGAAGAAGAAGGACATCGCGACCATCGCCATGAAGACGATGGGAGGCGTGGGACGCGCGGCGGCCGATGAGAAGTTCAAGAAGCTCCTGGCGGACCCGAAGTACCAGGGCAGCACCGCCGCCGCGGCGATGGTCAAGTGGCTCCAGTCCAACCCGAACCTCACGGCGGCCGTGATCGCCACCAAGAACACGGACCAGTTCCGCGAGAACGTCGGCGCGGCCTCCGGCCTTGCGATGAACCCGCAGGACCGCGCCACGCTCACCCTCCTGTCCGGCTACAACAAGGGGTTGACCTGCCTCCTGTGCGCGCCAGTGCGTCTCCAGTTGCCCCGAGCACATCGCCGTCGCGGACATCTTCCGCTACGAGCGGTACGCCAAGGATTATCTCGACCTCGACCGGGCGCAGAAGGAATACGCCGCCCTGACGAAAAACGGGACGTCGTGCGTCGGTTGCGGCGACTGCCTGCCGGCCTGCGTGCAGGAGATCAACATCCCCGCCAAATTGAAGGAAGTCCACCGGCTGCTGGGGTGAGTGACCAGCCTGGCCGCCCGATGTTCGCGCCCTGTCTAATCGGCATCCAGGGCTGGGAAGAGTGACGTTGCCGCGCTTCCCAGCCCCGGGCGCCAGCAATACGACGATCGTGTGTTCAACCATCATTCGAGCATCGCGGGCTTGACCATCGCCAGGGAGTGCTGCGCCAGCTTCTTGCGCCACGTCGCCAGTCGACGCCGATCCTCCTACCATCCGATGCAACGCCCCACCTACAGAGTAGAGGCTCCCAGACGAAGACGTCTGCTGGCAAGAAGGACGCCAGGCGGCGCGGTCAGGATAGGCGTGGTTCGGGGACGGGAAGGGTCCAATCCATCGAACTTTTTCCCGGGTTCCCGATCGTGAGATCGCCGGGGCAGCCGGCCTCGATACTTCCTTCGGCCCCGATGACGACGCGGCCCCGTGAGGCGAGTTCCCCGCAATCCTTGTCCTGGCGAATTGCCCACGAAACGCCCCGGCCATGCGTGCCGCAGGGGGCACCCTCGGCGGATTTCGCGGCGGTGATGGCGCCTGGTGGGCTTTCCGTTGGGGGGAGCGATGGCGTATGATTTCGTTCGGTCACGCCGGGATTCGGCATGAGGGATTCGGGGAGGGATGTCATGCCGGTCCTGAAAAAAGGTGCCGCCTGGTCCGTCGAGGACGATCAGGCTGGCCGGACGATCACCTATCAGCTCACGGCCGAAGGCGAGCGCTTCCTCACGGCGGTGCTCTCGCTCAAGGACGGCGACAGCTTCCGGCCCAAGGACCTGCTGTTCCTGGTCGATCGCGGCTGGGCGGTGGTGGAGGAGCCGGAGCCCGAACCGGAGCCGGTCGAACCCGTCATCACGGAGACCGAGCCGGCGCCCGCGAAGCCCGCGGCGGTCGAGCCATCGCGGCGTCAGGACCCCGTCCGCGGGAGCGTGGCCCGTCGCACCCGGGGGCGTGAGATCGCGCTCCAGGTCCTGTATCAAATGGAGCAAAATTCGGGCGCCGACCCGGTCGAGATCGGCCGCTTCCTTGCCCGAAGGCTGCGGGATGAGAAGCTCCAGGACTTCGCCCGCGCCGTGATCGCCGGGGTGAAGGAGCATCAGCCGAGGATTGACGAGCTGATCTCCGGGGTGGCCGAGAACTGGCGGATCGACCGCATGGCGGCGATCGACCGGAACATCCTGCGCATCGGCGTCTACGAGATGATCTATTGCCCCGACGTGCCGACCAAGGTGGCGATCAACGAGGCGTTGGAGCTGGCCAAGCGTACAGCACGGCGCAATCCAGCCGGTTCGTGAACGGGATCCTCGATCGCCTGCAAACGGCCGATCCCAACGCCCCCCCCGCCACGCCGGAGCCCGAGGCAACGCCGAGCGTCGAGCCGCCGGCCGGCGACGCTTAGATGGCAGTCCCCGCACGATCGGGCGCGGACCTGCACGTCCACACCACGCATTCCGACGGCTCGTGCTCGCCGGGCGAGGTGGTGCGGGCCGCGGCGAACGTGAACTTGCGGGCCCTCGCCATCACCGATCACGACACGATTTCGGGGGTGGCCGCCGCACGTCCCGAGGCCGTCCGATGCGGCGTCGAGCTGGTCGGAGGCGTGGAGCTGACGTCGGAATTCGAGGGGCGAGAGGTCCACATCCTGGGGCATTTCGTCTCCGAAGCTTGCCCGAGCCTGGTCGAAGCCTGCCGCGACCTTCGAGTGCGCCGCGACGCCCGCATTCATGCGATGGTGGGACGGCTGGAAACGTTGGGGGTCTCGGTCGACCTGGCCAGGCTGGAACGCACGTTCCCGCGAGCCACGATCGGCCGCAAGCATCTGGCCGAATGGCTCTTGAGGACGGGCCAGGTCGCGAGCTTCCGGGCGGCGTTCTCGCAGTACCTGGGCGACGACGGCCCGGCCCACGTGCCCAAGCCCCGCCTGGCGCTCCGCGAGGCCGCGCGCTCATCCGCGAGGCGGGCGGGGTTGCCGGCCTGGCGCATCCTCCCTATGATCTGCGGGAAACCACGCTCGCGGCGATGGTCGCGGCCGGGCTGAAGGCGATCGAGGTCGACGGGCCGGGGATCGCGAAGGCAAGGGGCGAGCGGCTGCGTCGCTGGGCCGATCAATACCAGTTGGTGCCGATCGCCGGGACCGATTTCCACGCCCCCGATCGTCCCGGCCGATGGGTGGGCGCGATCAAGACGCCTTCGGAAGACCTGGAACGACTGAGACGGGCGGCGGATCAAGCCTGAGAATTTCCCCGTTGAGAACGCCGAGAGGGGAAAAAGAGTAAAATTGTAAGGCGAGTCCGATCATTTCTCCTCGAACTCAGACTCCACGGTGAATTCTCCCTCCCTTTTTTGGACTCTGCCCGATCATGGCCATCAAGAGCCTGCTAGATCGATTCAAGAAGGGCCTGGCCAGGACCGCCCAGTTATTCGACGTCCGCTCGTGGTTCGGCAAGAAGGTCGATCAATCGTTCCTCGACAAGCTTGAGGCCAGCCTGATCAAGTCGGACGTGGGCGTGAAGGCCACCGATCGCGTGATCGAGCACGTTCGCGAGGCGTTCGCCGACAAGACGGCCGGCGACGACCTCCTGCAGTTCGTCAAGGACGAGATCAAGGCGCTGCTGGTCGATCCCCTGCCCGGAACGCTGAAGGTCTCCGCCACCAAGCCCACGGTCTACCTGATCGCCGGGGTGAACGGGTCGGGCAAGACGACCTCGATCGCCAAGCTGGCGCAACGGCTGAAAGGCGAGGGGAAGACCGTCCTGCTCGCCGCGTGCGACACCTTCCGCGCCGCCGCCGCCGATCAGTTGGGGATCTGGGCCGGACGCGCGGGCACCGACATCGTGCGAGGCGCACCAGGGGGCCGACCCGGCGAGCGTGGCCCACGACGCCTGCGACCGGGCCACGTCGCGGGGCGTGGACGTCCTGCTCGTCGACACGGCCGGGCGGCTTCACACCCAGACTCACCTCATGCGAGAGCTGGAAAAGGTGCGGAACGTGGTGAGTCGCAAGATCCCCGGGGCGCCGCACGAGGTCCTGCTCGTGCTCGACGCCACCAACGGCCAGAACGCGATCCGCCAGGCCGAGGAATTCACCAAGTCGATCGGCTGCACGGGCGTGATCCTGACCAAGCTCGACGGCACGGCCAAGGGAGGCGTGGTGGTGGCCGTGAGGCAGACCATGAACCTGCCGGTCAAGTTCCTCGGCGTGGGGGAAGGGATCGACGACTTGCAGCCGTTCGACGCCGACACGTTCGTCGAGTCGCTGTTTTCCTGACGCCCGGGATGCAGGACGATCAGCAACCAGGGGCGACCGTAATTTTCCCCGACTCCGCCGTGATGGGCGGGTCCTGCTGCATCGCTGGGCTTCGAGCAACAGGAACCGCCCGGCGTGCCGAATTCGCCTCAAGACGGGCGAGCTCAGCACGGAGGAGCAGCGGGTACCCCGCCGCCGGACTGACCCTGTTCAGGGCCAATCCGATCTCTTTCAGTCAGGGAAAGCCCCGCGCCCGCTGACGGGACCAAATCGCTCCGCCATCGGCAAAGAGGACGACGGAAAGGGCCACCGCACAAGCCACCAAGAATCGTCGTCCCATCGGGAGTCCCCCGGAAGGCACATCCAGCACAAACTTCAAGGCTTCGCCACTTCTCGCTTGCGATCGGCCCCGACGAGCAGGACCGCCCCGGGATACTTCGACTGCACCTCGCCCCAGGTCGACGGCTTCATCCGGGCGAGCCGAGGCAGGATCAGCCCCTTGCTCGGGCCGCTGATCGCCCGCAGCCTGTCCTCTTCGGTGACCCAGAGGTTTTGCTCGTCGCGGTCGAACAGGAGCGGCCTGTTCGCGATCAGGTAGCCGGTCTGCCTCAGCAAAAATCGCCTGCCCCCGGCCACCGGGTCGTACAGGTCGACGGCGGTCTCGCCGGGGTCCAGCGGCTTGATCACGGCGACCGTGGGATGCGATCGGGTCGCGTCGTTGACCACGATCACCTTATCCAGGACCGCCTGGGGATAGACGATCGTCGAGGCCTCCAGCTCCCCCACGAACATGCAATGGGCAACCGGGATGCGACCCCAGTAGTCGCCCCCCTTCTCCTCGACGATCGCGCAGTCGATCGCCCTGGCGGAATCGGCCCCCTTGAAGGCCGAGAGCGTCTTCGGGTTCAGGTCGGCGTAGCCCAGGCGGAACCAGCTATGCGCCCTGGCCTTGCGATCCCAGCCCGCCCAGAGCCGGGCGCCGTCCTCGGTGTCGTGATACCAGTTCGCGGGCGGGTCGGCGTAGGAGGGCTGGGGCATCAGGTCCTTGTAGTGGACCGGGCGGCTGGAATCCTCGTCGGACCATTGCTGCCGCAGCCCCATGTACTCCCGCCAGAGCTTCGGGCTTTGCAGCCCGACGAACCCGGCCATCACCACGAGCGATCCCAGGAGCACCGGACGCGGGAGCACAAGCTTCGGCGGCGACGGCGGGGCGGGTGCCGCATCCGGGAACGCGGCCGCGGGGTCGAGATTCTCCATGAGAAAACCCTCCCTCCGGCTGGATAGCATTGGAGGACGATCGGGGTGGGGCGGTCGGCTCATCTCACACCCGGGCCGGCCGGTTGTCAACATCCACCAACCCGAGCCGCGGGCGAATCTTGTTGAACTTCCCGAACCGTTCGCTACAGTAGGAGGTACGGGCGACCGGCTACCTCGCGATCGTCCCCCTGCCTTCCTCGCCCTCCCTCCGCATGGCCGAGGCCCTCCGAATGAGATCCATCCCCCGTTTCGCCACCGCGACGGCGGCCGTCCTCGTCCTTGCGATCACCGCATCCGCGCCCGCCGACGACGCCCCCGTGAGCTTCGCCCGCCAGGTCATGCCGGTCCTCCAGCGCAAGTGTCAAGGTTGCCACCAGCCGGCCAAGAAGCAAGGCAAGCTGGATCTCACCTCGTTCGAGGCGATCAAGCTCGGCGGCAAGACGGGTCCGGCGATCGAAATCGCGAAGCCCGACCATTCCACCATGGTCGAGCAGATCGACGGCGACAAGCCGATCATGCCCCCGACCGGCCCGGCCATGAGCAAGGAGGAAGTGGCCCTGGTCAAGCGGTGGATCGCGCAAGGGGCGGCCGACGACACCCCCCCGGCCGCGAAGGACACAATCGACGCCGACCACCCGCCCCTCTACCGGACGCCCCCGCTTACCACGGCCCTCGCGTTCTCCCCCGACGGCCAGACGCTGGCGATCTCGGGCTATCGCGAGGTCCTGATCCACAAGGCCGACGGTTCGGGCCTGGTCAAGCGGCTCGTGGGCCAGTCGCAACGCATCGAATCCTTGACCTATTCCCCCGACGGCTCCATCCTGGCCATGGTCGGCGGCTCCCCCGGTCGGTTCGGCGAGGTCCAGTTCTGGGACGCCAGGGAATACAAGCTGAAGAACGCCCTTAGGGCCGGTTATGACACGCTTTATGGAGGCGCCTTCACGCCCGATGGCAAGCGCTTCGCCTTCGGGTGCGCCGACAACTCCGCGAGGATCGTGAACGTGGAGGACGGCAAGGAAGTGCTCCGCGTGGACCAGCATTCCGACTGGGTGTTCGCCACGGCGTTCTCGCTCGACGGCAAGAACCTGATCACGCTCGGCCGCGACGGGTCGATCAAGCTGATCGAGGCCGCGACCGGGTCATTCGTCGACGACATCGGCAAGAATTACGGCGAGCTGAAGGTCCTGGCCCGCAACCCGAAGGCGGACCAGGTGGTGATCGGGGGCGACGAGCGCATCCCCCGGCTCTACAAGATCTTCCGCACGCAAGCCCGCGACATGAATTACACCGACTTCAACCTCTTGAAGGCGTTCGAGATCCAGCCGGGAGGGCCGATCGCCGCGATTGCGTTCAGCGGCGACGGTTCCAGCGTCGCGGTGGGCGGGGCCAGCGGCGAGGTCCGGGTGTACGACGTCGCCAGCGGGGCGCGGAAATCGACTCTCAAGGGGTTCAAGGGGGGGATCTACGCGATCGCCTTCAGCCCCGATGGCCATCGCGTCGCGACCGGCGGATTTGACGGCACGGTGAGGATTTTCGATCCCAATACCGGGAACGCAACCGCCACGTTCGTCCCGGTTCCGATCGAGCCTTCAAGCGTGGCGCAGAAATAGAATTTACAGCGACGAACTTCGAGGATAGCCCATGCGAACGTTGTTGCCGAAGCTCGCCGTCTTGCTTCTCGCCTCCTCCCCGGCGAGGGCCGAAACGCCCTCGTCGCTGAAGGTCACGCCGGCTTCGATCACGCTCGACGGCCCTCGGGACGCCCGCCGCGTGCTCGTCACGGGCGTGACGGCCAAGGGCGAAACGTATGACCTTTCGCCGAAGGCAACTTATGCCATCGCCGAGGGGCTGACGATCGACCGCAACGGATTTTTTCGCGCCTCGAAAGACGGTCAATTCGTGGTGAAGGTGTCGGCCGAAGGGCAGTCGGTCGAACTGCCGATCACGGCGAAGAACACGGCCAACCCGACGCCGGTCAGCTTCGTCCGCGACGTCATGCCGTCGCTCTCCCGCCTGGGCTGCAACGCGGGGACTTGCCACGGTTCGGCGAAGGGGAAAAAAGGATTCAAGCTCAGCCTCCGCGGCTACGATCCCGACTTCGACTACGCCCAGCTCGTCGATGACCTCGCCGGGCGCCGCTTCAACCGCTCGGCGCCGGAGCAGTCGCTCATGCTCTTGAAGCCCACCACGATGGTCCCCCACGAGGGCGGCAACGTGCTGGAGCCCGGCACGCCGCCGTATGCGTTGCTCCATGATTGGATTTCGCAAGGGGTGAACACGGACTTCGGACAGGTCACCCGCGCAGCGTCTTTGGAAGTGCTCCCGCCCGTGATCGACCTCGCCCGCGAAGGTGGGTCGCAGCAGATGCTGGTGATCGCCCATTATTCGGACGGCCAGACTCGCGACGTGACGGGCGACGCGGTCTTCACCAGCAGCGTGCCCGACGTGGCCACGGTCACGGCCGCGGGGATGGTCACGGCCGTCCGCCGCGGCGAAGCCTCGATCCTCGTCCGCTACGAAGGGGTATATGGGGTCGACAACGTGACCGTGATGGGCGACCGCGACGGCTACGAGTGGAAGCCTCGCCCCTCCAATAATTACATCGACGAATTGGTGTACAAGAAGCTGCAAAAGGTGAAGATCCTGCCGTCGGAGACCTGCTCCGACGAGGAATTCCTCCGCCGCGCCTCGATCGACCTCACCGGGTTGCCGCCTTCGCCAGAAAACGTCCGTGCCTTCCTCGCCGATCCGACGGAATCGAACGAGAAGCGCAATCGCGCCATCGACGCGATGATCGACAGCCCCGAGTTCGTGACCCACTGGACGCACAAATGGGCCGATTTGTTCCAGGCGAATCGCAAGCTCCTGGGCGACAAGGCCACCTGGGCGTTCGATCGCTGGATCGAGAACGCGGTCTCGCGGAACATCCCGTATGACCGCATGGTCCGCGAGCTGATGACGGCCATTGGAGGCGCCTCCGAGAATCCCGCCGTCAACTACTTCCGCGCCCAGAAAGAGCCGACCGTGGCCATGGAAAACGCCACGCAACTGTTCCTCGGGACGCGGTTTTCGTGCAATAAATGCCACGATCACCCGTTCGAGCGCTGGACGCAGAACCAGTACTACGGGCTCGCGGCCTTCTGGGGCCAGACCGGCACCAAGCCGAGCATGCAGGGCGAGATCGTGTACGAGCGAGGGGCCGGCGAGGTCACGCACATCAAGGATAAGCGCGTGATGCCCCCGTCGTTCCCGTTCGAGCACAACGGCAAGATCGATAAATCCGCCAATCGCCGCGAGCAACTGGCCGAGTGGCTCACCGCGCCCGAGAATCCGTACTTCGCCCGCTCGGTCGCCAACCGCGTGTGGAGCTACTTCCTCGGGAGAGGGATCATCGATCCGGTGGACGACATCCGATCGAGCAACCCGGCCTCGAATCCCGATCTGCTCGACGCCCTGGAAAAAGACTTCGTCGCGCAGGGATTTGACCTGCGGCACTTGATGAGGACGATCGCCAGGTCGCGGACCTATCAGGCGTCGATCGTGACCAACGACTTCAACAAGGACGACACGATCAACTTCTCGCACGCCACGCCGCGGAGGCTCACGGCCGAGCAATTGCTCGACGCAATCGACCAGGCCGCGGGCCGCAAGCCGCGTTTCCCCGGTGTTCCCGCCGGGTTCCGCGCCAACCAACTGCCCGACTCGCAGGTCGGAGGGACATTCCTCGACCTCTTCGGCCGCCCTCCCCGAGAATCTCCGTGCGAGTGCGAAAGGTCGAGCGAAGTGAGCCTCTCGCAAGCCCTGAACCTGGTGAACGGGCCGACGATCTCCGAGGCGATCATCGATCCCAACGGAAGAATCCACACGCTATTGAAGAAAAATCCCACCGACGAGGCCATCGTCGAGGAGATGTACCTGGCGGCGCTCTCGCGCCTGCCCAAACCCGACGAGATGCGCAAGGCGAAGACGTATCTGGCCGAGACCACGAGCAAGGCCGAGGGTGCGCAGGACCTCCTGTGGGCGTTGATCAACAGCCCGTCGTTCCTGTTCAATCGATGACCCGGGCGAGGGAGGCCGCCATGGCGACCGTGGAAAGCGAGCCGATCACCACGAACGTTGAGGAGGTCTCATCGTGGGTGTTGGCCCTCGGCAGTCCGCGATTGATCGTCGAGCCCCCGCCGTTGGTCGATGGGCTCCCCCTGTTTCGTCTCGCCCTCGACCAGTATCAAGCGATGATCGATCACGGGATCATCGACGAGCATTCCAACGTGGTCCTGATCAATGGCCTTTTGGTGGCGAAGATGGGGGAAAACCCTCCGCACGATAATTGCTGCGATCGCCTGAATTATTTCCTGGTCAGGGCCGTCCCGGACGGTTGGTTCGTTTCCAGCCAGAATTCGCTAAGCTTACCGATGACATCCAGCCAGCCGGAGCCGGACTTCAAGATCGTCCGCGGCCGATTCCAGGATTTCGGCAAACGTCACGTGTCTGCGGGCGATATTGCGATCGTGATCGAGATTGCGGATAGCTCGGTTCGCGCCGACCAGACCGTCATGAAGGCGATGTACGCGACCTCCTCCGTCCCCGAATACTGGATCGTCAACCTCGTTGCCCGCCGGATCGGGGTCTACACCGAACCGACCGGCCCTGGCCCTTCGCCCGACTACGGCCATCGCCAGGATTACCACCCCGGTCAATCCATCCCCCTGCGAATGGACGGCCGCGAAATCGTCCAGATGCCCGTGGACGACATCCTTACCTCGCAAGAGTGATTCCCGGCACGATTCACCGACCCTGAACGATTGAACGGAGACGCCCGCGATGCTCTCAATTCCCGGCCAAGCCGCCCGCCTGTGTGATGGCCCGAGTCGTCGCGAGATGCTCCGAGTCGGCGGCGCCAGCCTTTTGGGGCTTTCGTTGCCCCACGTCCTCCAGATGCAGGCCATGGCCGGCACCGACAAGTCCCCGCAGGGCTTGGCGAAGAACCCCTCCAGTTTCGGCCGCGCCAAGAACGTGATCCTGCTGTTCCTCCAGGGCGGGCCCAGCCACATCGACCTGTGGGACCCCAAGCCCGACGCGCCCGCCAACATCCGCGGCCTGTTCAACCCGATCGCCACGAAGACGCCCGGCATGTTCTTCAACGAACACATGCCGAAGCTGGCCGGCATCACCGACAAGCTCACCATGATCCGCTCGATGAGCTACACGCCCGCCGGCCTGTTCAACCACACGGCCGCCATGTACCAGATGCTCACCGGCTACACGCCCGACAAGGTGAGCCCCTCCGGCCAGCTCGACCCGCCCAGCCCGGCCGATTACCCCAACGTGGGCTCGAACGTGGTCAAGCTCAAGCCGCCCACCGAGGCCATGCTCCCGTTCGTCATGCTGCCCCGCCCCCTGCAAGAATCCAACGTGATCAACAAGGCCGGGAACGCGGGCTTTCTCGGCAAGGCGTATGATCCCTATTACATGTTCCAGGAGGCCGCCCTGGCCGACGGCAAGCTGAACCTGGACGACCTCACCCGGCGTCCCGAAGTCTCGGAATTGCGGCTCCAGAAGCGGAAAAGCCTGGTGGCCACCATCAACGAGGGCATGCCCGACCTGGAGCGGGCCACCGCCGGTTACGCGCTCGATTCCTACCAGGCCAAGGCGTTCGACCTGATCCTCTCGGGGCGGGCCCGCAAGGCGTTCGACCTCAACGCCGAGGACCCCAAGACCCGCGACCGCTACGGCCGCCACACCTTCGGCCAGGGTGCCCTGCTCTCCCGCCGCTTGATCGAGGCCGGCACGCGGTTCGTCCAGTTGAACTGGCCCAGCGTGGCCAACGGCGACCCGAACTCGACCGCCTGGGACACGCACGCGGCCAACTTCAAGCCGCTGAAAGAATTGCACTGCCCGAAGCTCGACTCGGCGCTCTCGTCCTTGATCGCCGACCTCGACGGCCGGGGACTCCTGGACGAAACGCTCGTGGTCGCGATCGGCGAATTCGGCCGCTCGCCCCGCATGGGAGTGTCGACCTCGGGCAACGGCAACGCGCCCGACGGCCGCGACCACTGGCCGTATTGCTACACGGCGTGCATCGCGGGAGCGGGAATCGCCCGAGGCGGAGTCTGGGGCAAGAGCGACGACCAGGCCTCATCGCCGATCGAAAACCCCGTGCATCCTACCGAGGTCCTGGCGACGATTTATCACGCGCTCGGGATCGACCCGGGCACGATGGTCCTGAACCATCTGAACCAGCCCCGCGAGCTGGTCAAGGCGTCGCCGGTCCTCGGGTTGTTCGCGTGATTTCTCGCCTCCGTCAGATGCCCTGCGAGCCCCTCTTCCCTCCCGAAATCGAAGAGGGGCCCGCCAGGGCACCCTACTTGAGTTGCCCGAGCCCGAGTTGAGCACCAAAATCACGCCCGCCAGCAGCAGCAAGGCGCCCAGGAACCTTGCGGGATTGAGCGGCCGGCGGGGAAATCCCAGCAACCCGTAGTGATCGAGCATGAGCGACGCCAGGACCTGCCCCGTGACGATCAACCCGAACCAGGCTGCCGCCCCCAACCTTGCCGAGAACGCCGCCGCGCTGGCCACGTAGGCCGCCCCTACCACGCCGCCAATCCACATCCACCATGGGCCGTTCATCAGCGATCGCCGATCAGGCCATCCGGGGCGCGTGGCCGCGATGTAGAGCGCCAGGACGATCGTCCCCACGCCGAACGACGTGATCGCCGCGAGCAGCGGATGACCCATCCGCGAGCGGAGCGCGTTGTTCATCCCGACTTGCGAGGTCAATGCCATCCCCGAGAGCAGTGCCACCAGCGCGAGCACGAATTTCATTTCGGCGCCGCCCCTTTTTCTGCACGATCCTTGCTGGCCAGGGCCATCCCGATCGCCCCCCCGATGATGCCGATCCAGGCCGCGAGCAGGCAATGGATCGCGAGGATGCGATGCTGCAACACGCGAAGCTTGCCGTCGCCGTCCCAGAAGTAATAGGATTCGCGGTCCAGCTTCACCAGTTCTTCGGTGCAAGCCACTCGTTGAATTGCTTCGCCGCCTCATCCACCCGATCGGCCAGGATGATCGAGTGGTTTACCACCGCCGGGGGAGCATTGGCGTCGATCGAGATTCGCGGGGAGACGGTCAGGAAAAAGTACGCCGACCCGAACACCGCGAACCCGGCCCAGAACCCGCCCGGTCGATGGCGCCCGGACCACGCCGACACCAGGGCAAACGCCAGCACGAAGATCATCGCGGTGTACGTGGCACGGAAAGCCTGGAGAGACCCGGAACGCATCGCGACCGCTCCCAGCGCCGCGAAGCCGACGAGCACCATCAGGCCGGGGAGGCTGCCCAGCAGTCGTTTCATCGAGGAAGCTCCGAGGGTCGTTCGATCGCGCCCCACCGATGCACGAGCATCGCGACGAAGCCACCAAGACTCGCGACGATCCATACTAACAAGAATTTGCTAACATCGCGAACGGCTTGCGCGTGGTGATTGGCATCGATGGCAATCTCCAGCTCTTTCATCTGCATGGCTGCATCCACGGCTTTTTCGGGGGCCAGGGAGGGTACAATCCGGGAAAAGGCATAGTCATCGAGTCGGTCGAAATCCGCCGAGAGCGAACCCATCGAGCAGATGACATAGGCCCACCCAAAAACCCCGAAGCCGAACCAGAATGCACCGACCTGCCCCTTCGATAGCGGGCCGCCGCCACGGAGCCGGCCAGGACCAGGAACGTCGCCTTCTGCACCCCTCCGAGCCACGCGGCCGAGGCTACCTTGAGCGCGGCAAACCCGAGCGACAAGAATGCGATCGCGATCATGGATCCCAGGATGGTCACCCGAGAACGCTTCATCCGGGAGCCTCCCGCACCGTCGCGGGGCGCATGTCGCGAGGCCGCAGGAACAACGCCAGCACGCCGCCGACGAGCCCGAACAACCACGCGACTTCCAGGTGGACGATGCCGGGCAGGCTCATCTTCATGTCGGTGTAGATTTCCACGGCATCCCTGGGGAGATTGAGCGTTAACGAGCTGCTGCTGACGAGCGCCTCCATGTCCCCCGTGCGGTAATCCACGTACTTTTCCACCCATCGGCTCGTCGGAAAGTGAGCATTCACGACCGGGAAGTAGCCCCGCAACATCTGGTTGGGAGGCGCCGCCCAGGGTCGGGAGACGTTCCATTCGTTCCACGGCGTCCACGGCGGCAGGACGAACAGGACGTACGCCCAGCCGAACACCGCGAAGCCCATCCAGAACGCCCCGTCCCTGCCCGGCCTCACCCTCGCCGCGATCACCGCGAAAAGCAGGGCCAGGATCGTCGTCCAGTAGGTGGGGACCAGCGCCCCGTACCGGCCCACTTTCAGCGCGGCCAGGCCCAGGGCGAGGAAAGCCATCGCCGCCATCAGGCGCACGATGGTCAGGGGGGATCGTTTCATGGACGATCCGCCCGCCGCGGCAACGTGCCGCACTTGATCGCCATCGCCATGGCCGCCAACCCCCCTAGACAGCCCAGCCAGAGTGCGAACATGTCGTTGTAAACGCAGTTGATGATTTCGAACGCCTCCGCCTGATTGAGCGCGGCAAAGGGGTCCTTGGTGGGGACGAAGTGGAAGTAGATGGCGAGCGGATTCATCAGATCATGGATCACGTGCGCGATTTGCCAGGTGTTGTGGATGTAAATGTAAACCGTCCCGCCCCAGACCGCGAACCCGAACCAGAACGCCCCGGCCTTGCCCGTCGCGAACCTCGCCGCGACCACCGCGAACAGGAGCGAAAGCAACAGCACCGATTCGACCACCTTGAGCGTGGCGAATGAGGGGCTTCGAAGCGAATACAAACTACCCAGGCTGAAGCCCACCACGCCGACGACGATCAGCAAGGTGCGCAGCGTGGTCCTGGGTCGCTTCATCGAGTAAGCCCCCGGGCCCGCGATCGCTCATCCATAAAGCTGGTTCGCCTTGCTGTAGGAAATCTTGGGCGCCTTGATCAGGCCGCCGGCCACTTTCTCGCCGTTCGGGTCGACGTAAACCCGCCTCCCGCCGTTGCGGTTCTCGGTGTTGTAGTCGATCACGTGGATGTTGAAGAGGAACCCGACCTCGTCCTCGGCCGTGAACCAGTGGACGTTGTCCTTGTGGTCGCTCACCGTCGAGAACTCGCCCGGCGCGAACTTGCGGTCGATCGTGGGCCGGATCAGGTAATGATCGTCCTTGTCTTCCACGCGGTCCCAGTGCCGTCCCTGGAAATCCCCCTTCAGGACGAGGAACCCGGTGGCCATGTTGTCGTGCCCGTGCGGGACGACCGATCGGCCCTTCTTCATGGCGAAGATCTGGCGCCCGAAGACGAGATTCGTGGACAATCCGGCGACGTTCTTGAAGTCGACCGATAGGCTCTTCGCCCCGTGCTCGGGATAGGTGAGGCCGGCGGCGATCCGGTCGAAATCGAGGCTCTTCAGGAGCGAGGGCAGGTCTACCCGGCTGTACAAAGTCTCCAGGCTCTTCTGGAATTCGACGTCCTTGAGCTTGTGGTCCTTCAAGTCGTGGCTGATGGTGTCGAGCTGCTTGAACCAGTCGTCCACGATCGGCGCAACCTCCTTGCCGAAGAGGCGATGCGCGGCCAGGCCTTCGATCAGGGCCACGGCGGTTAGCGATTGGAGCGCCTGGCGGGTGAATTCGCGACGGTTCATGGCAAGGGCCTCGATCGAGGGGTGAAGTTGGGCCGCTCGGATCAGGCTAGCCCGTCCCGAGTGGTAAAGCAACGGGCGGCCGGGACTTGGAAGCCGACGACGACGCCTATATCCTGCAGGGACACGCCGACCACTCGTTCCCCGGAGATAGGGCCATGATGATCCTCCCGCTTGCCCTCGCCCTGATCGGCACGAATCCTGCCGGCGATGATCCCCATCCGTCCCGCGCCCTGCTGAAGCCGAAGCCCGCCGAGCTGGTCAACCTGGCGGAAGGTCGCAGGGCCATCCTCTCGCTCGTTCCCGAGGGGACGAACGTGAAGAAAGGCCAAGTCGTGGGAGAGCTGGATTCGGCCGGGCTTCGCGACGCGTTGGCGAATCAGCGGATCGCCCTCCGCCAGGCGGAAGGGGAATTCCAGGTCGCCAAGACGCATCGCGAGACGGTCGAGAAGACGTACCATCTCCTGCCGACGGGGCTGGCCAAGCAGGCCGACAAGGCGAGGAATTACGTGGAGCTGGGCCGGGCGATGACCGTCGAGGGAGATCGGCGAGTCTGGGAGGTGGACGAGTACGAGATCTTCTTCGCCAAGGCGTGGGCCGTGAACAAGAAGACGATCGCCGACGAGACCTTGAAGGAGGCGAAAGTCGGCCTCAAGACGCTGGAGACCGTCACGAAGCCGAACCGCACCAGGGAAGCGGAGGTCATCTACTCCCAGGCCCAATCCGACGAGCTGGCCAAATTCTCCACGCTCACCCTGGAGCAGGCCAAGGAGAAGAAGCTGCTGCTCCAGATCGAGCGTTGCAAGCTGGTCGCGCCGGCCGACGGCGTCCTCGTGTACGCCAACCCGCCCGACGGCCGAGTCCTGATCGAGGAAGGCGCCCCGTCCGCGAGCGCCAGGTCGTCGCCCGCATTTTGCCGGAATATTGACCGCATCCAGGAGACGGAATCATGATCGCGTTCCCCCTCGCCCTCGCCCTGTTGGCCCCGACGTTCCGCGATGATGACCCCAAGCCCACCGGCAAGGAGAAGCCGGCGAAGGCGGTCGAATTGCGCAACCTGGTCGAGGGGCAGACCGTGATCCTCTCGCTCGTGCCCGAGGGGACGGCGGTCAAGAAGGGTGAGGTGATTGGCGAGCTGGATTCGGCCGGCTTCCGCAACGAGCTGATCGACCAGCAAATCGCGGTCAAGCAGGCCGAGGTCGACGTCCTGAGCGCCCGGAGCAAGCGGGAAATTGCCGAGAGCGAGGCGAAGGAAGAGGCGATGGTCGTTGCCCGCGAGATCACCCAGCAGAAGGACCGCATCAAGCTCGCCGAGACTGGCGTGTCGGTCGCGAACGCGAAGCTGGAGGAGGCCAGGAAGGCGAAGATGGCGTCGCGGATCGGGCCCGCCGAGGCCGCGAAGTCCAAGGCCGACAAGGATTTGAAGGATCAGCAATTCCAGCTCAAGACGCTCCAGGAAGTGGCCGGGCCGCGGCGAATCCAGGAGGCCGACAACAAGGCAGCCGCGGCCAAGACGGAGGAGGTATTGATGGCGGCCTCGCTCGCCGCCGAGCAGGCGAAGGAGAAGAAGCTCCGCCAGCAGATCGACCGCTGCAAGCTGGTGGCGCCGGCCGCGGGGATGGTCCTCTACGCCAACCCGAGCGACGCCCCCGCCGAGCCTCCCCCCATCGAGGAAGGGCGCGACCGTGCGGGAACGCCAGGTCCTGGTCCGCATCGTGCCGAACTGAGGGGGAAACTCGCGGGCAAGCCCATTGATTCTGGTCGATGCGTGTGCGATGCTCTTCGCCTCTCCTTCTCGAAATCGCCCTCCCTGCGAGACCGAGGCTGCATCGATGAGAAACGGGACCAATCGCCGCGATTTCCTGCGAAATTCGGCCTCGACCGCCGCGGGCCTGTGGGTCGTGGGCTCCGGCGCCAATCTCTACGGCCGCTCGGCCAACGAGGCCGTGAACGTGGCCTGCATCGGCGTAGGCAATCAAGGGGCGATCAACCTGCTGAACGTCTCCCGGGTCACGGGGGATGGCAAGTCGCTGGTGAATATCGTCGCCCTCTGCGACGTGGACGACGACCGGCTGGGGACGGCCTCGAAGCTGTTCAGCAAGGCCGCGAAGTTCAACGACTTCCGCAGGATGCTCGACGAGAAGGGCAAGCAGATCGACGCCGTGGTGGTCTCCACGCCCGATCACACGCATGCCGTGGCGGCCGTCGCCGCGATGAAGATGGGCAAGCACGTCTATTGCGAGAAGCCGCTCGCGCATTCGATCCACGAGGCGAGGGTCCTGACCGAGACCGCCGCGAAAATGAAGGTTGCCAGCCAGATGGGCAATCAGGGGCAGTCGGGCGACAACACGCGGAGGATCGTCGAGATCGTCCGCTCGGGCGCGATCGGCCCGGTCAAGGAAGTCCACGCGTGGACCGACCGGCCGATCTGGCCGCAAGGCATGGAGAAGCGGCCCGAAGGCACGCCCGAGGTCCCGAAAAACCTCCACTGGGACGACTGGATCGGGCCGGCCCCCATGCGGCCCTATCACCCCGATTACGCCCCGTTCAAGTGGCGAGGCTGGTGGGATTTCGGCACGGGCACCTGGGCGACATGGCCTGCCACATCCTCAATGCCTCGTTCTGGGCGTCGACCTGAAATACCCCGAGTCGGTGGAGGCCGTGGGCGAGCCGCACTCGCCCGAGAGCGGCCCGAAGGCCGAGACCATCGTGTACAAATTCCCCTCGCGAGGCGCCATGCCGCCGGTCACGGTGACCTGGTACGACGGCGGCCGGAAGCCGCCCAGGGATTTGCTCCCCGAGGGGGAAAGCTGGGTCAAGGGCGGGTCGCTTCTTGTTGGCGAAAAAGGCAAGCTCTACATCCCCGACGACTACGGCGGCAAGCACGTCCTGTTGCCCAGGAAAGACTTCGAGGGGTTCAAGAATCCGCCCGAGACCATCAAGCGATCGCCCGGGCACCACAAGGACTTCATCGAAGCCTGCAAGGACCCGATCGGCCGCCCGGCCTGCTCCGATTTCTCCTACTCCGGGCCGCTCACCGAGATGGTCCTGCTCGGCGTGGTCGCCTTCCGCGTGGGGCGGAAGCTCGAATGGGACGGGCTGAACATGAAGGCCACCAACGCTTCGGAGGCCGACCCGTACCTTCGCCCCACGTTCCGCGAAGGGTGGAGCTTGTAGCTTGCGTTTGACCGCGCCTTACGGGGATGCCAGTTGCGTGATGGCGTCCTGCACGTCCTTCATCTTCAGCGGCTTGTTCAGGACGACGAGGCGGTCGTCGGTGGGAAGCTGCTCGGAGAGGGCCGCCTGTCGGGGGCCGAGCAGGACGAGCGCGGCGAGTTCGTGGCCGTCTTCGCGGGCCTTCTCGTGCATGTCCAGGAACGACTCGATGGCGTTGGGGCCGAGCCCGTCGGCGTCGAACACGACCACGTCGGGCGGGGTCTCGCGGTAGCGCTCGGCGGCCCTCTCGGCGTCCCCCACGAGGATGACCTTGAAGCCCATCTGCGAGAACACCTTGCGGAAGGCGTCCTGGATCGGCTCCTGGACCTCGACGCAGAGCAGGTTCTTGGGCTCGATGGGGTTATCGGCAAGATGGCCGAATTCCCTCTCGAACGCGCTGGCGAAGGCGTCGGTCTGGTTCGCGGGCTTCGGGGCCTTGGGCTTCGCGACAGCCTTCGCGGCCTGCGGCTCGCCCTGCGAGGCCTCGTAGGCGAGCAGCTCCTCGACCACCAGGTCCATGTCCTTGTACCGCTGCTTCAGGTCGATCTTCATCATCTTCTCGATGATCCGCGTCAATTCCGGCGGAGGGGCGAGGCGGTGCTCGTGCAGGGGCTTGATGGCGCCGAAGGACCTCTTGAGCATCTTGGCCAGGGGGTCCGAGGTCTCGGTCTCGGCCATGGCGGGCGAGCCCGTGATCATCTGGTAGAACACGCAGCCGAGGAAGTAGATGTCGGAGCGCGGGTCCCCCTTGAAGGTGCCGCACGTGCGTTCCAGGGCCGAGTAATCGACGGTCCTCATCCCGTGGGCGTTGCCGGCGGTGAAGTCGTCCAGGTTGATGGTGGCGAGCCCGAAGTCCACGAGCTTTGCCACGCCCTTCGAGCCGATGAGGATGTTCGTGGCCTTGATGTCGCGATGGGTCGTCCCGTGGTCCAGCGAGTATTTCAGGCCCTGCGCCAGGCCGATCATCAGCGGGAGGGCGTCGGTCGCGTTGAGCCTCTGGCGGATCTTGAGGAAGTCGCGGAGATTCGAGCCTTCCACGTACTCCATGATCATGTAGTAGTTCTTATCCTGCTCGCCATATTCCAGGATCCGGACGATGTTGGGGTGGATCAGCTTGAGCCCGGCCTCGGCCTCCTGGTTGAATCGCGCCACGGACGCGGGATCGGTGGTGAAGCGACGCCGCAGGACCTTGATGGCCACGGACTGGCCGCCGTGGTCGCGCTCGCCGCGATACACGCGGGCGAACGTCCCTTCGGCGAGGTGGAAGAGCACCTTGCATCCGCCGAAGAAGTAGCCGTTCGGGTCGCCCTTCACGAGCTTGTCGCGCTGCCAGCTCGTGATGTAGCCTTTCCGCATCATGGCGCGGGCGATCGCCCCGGTCGTGCCGTCCTCGGCGTCGTCCATGGCCTCGCGGGCCTGGGAGCGGCTGACGAGGCCGACCAGCACGGCCTGATCGACAAGGGATTGGGCATCAATTTCGGGCATGCGGGTCGTTTCCCATCCAAGCGCCTGGGGAGCGGGAGAGATGACGGGATCGGGCCCGGCAAGACCAACCCGACCGCCTCCACTCATTCTAGCATCCGACCGATGGGCCGGAAATGGGCTGGAGTCGGGGATGGCACATCCGCACGAATCTGTCGGGGGGCAGGCTTACGTCCGAATCAAAAGGGCTTATCGAACGCCGGTTACCGTCGGTGACGCCGTGCGGACGATCTTCGATTTCGCGAATCCGGAACGCGGCACTAGTTGTCCGCGTCTTTGGGCATCTCGTCCCCGTGGTACTCCTTCCAGGTCTTTTCCACGTCGAGCCCGGACAGGCTGAGCACGTACCAGCAAAGTTTGTTGTAGTTGGGATCGTCCACATTCGCCCTGTTTACGATGTGGTACTTACTACCCGCGACGCCCTCGCAAATCAGCTCGTCCCCGTCGACAGCAACGCCATCGCCCGGCTCCGGTTTCGGCGGATGTGTCGGCATTTTCCAGAACTGAGCCCGCTCCAGGTGGACTTGAAGCTGCGCCCAATCGGCTGCGTTCAACTTCGCTTGTTTCTTCATTCCGATTTCCCCAAGGCGGATCGTTGGCCGACCCTTGAGTATCTCCGCGTAGAGCATGACCGAGCCGCCCGTCTTGACGACTCGAACCGCGACCGGGGGATCGAAGGACGGCAACCAGATGAGGCGAAAGACGTCCGGTGCGTGCGGGTCCATGACGGGTTTCCACAGCGGCGGCTCCCCCATCACGCGAAGATGCAGGACGAGTTCTTCGGCACGCTGGATGTCTCTTTCCTTATCGTCCTCGTAGATAACGCCCGCGGGAAAGAACGGGACCTCGTCCTTGCCGCGGATTTCTGTCCTGAGCAGGGCCTCCCGGAGGGTCGCAAGCCCGGCGATGGTCATCTGGGTGTCGCGCAGGTCGAGATAGGTGAGGTGCGGTAGCCTTTTGAGATGTTCGATCCCCGCATCGCTGACGCGAGTCCCGGCGAGGTTGAGGGACCGGAGGTGCGGTAGCCTTTTGAGATGTTCGATCCCCGCATCGCTGACGCGAGTCCCGGCGAGGTTGAGGGACCGAAGGTTAGGGATGGCCTCAAGATGGGCGAGTCCGGCGTCTGTGATCGGCGGGCCAAGCCCCAGTCCCTCCAGCTTCATTCCCTTCAGTTGCACCAGGCCCGCATCCGTGACGTGCGTCTCGTTGAGGCCGAGCCCACGAAGGTCGGGGATCTCTCTGACATGTCTCAGTCCGGCATCGGTGATCAAGGGGCCGAGTCCGAGAGACGCCAGCTTTTTCTTCCCCTCCAGTTGAACCAGGCCGGCGTCGGTGACCCGAGTCTCCTGAAGGCCGAGACCTCCCAGGTCGGGCATCGTCTTGACATGGGCGAGCCCGGCGTCGGTGATCAGGGGGCCAAGCTTCAGGGAATAGAGTTTTTTCCTCCCCTGGAGCTGGGCGAGCCCGGCGTCGGTGACCTGAGTCCCAGTGAGGTCGAGATACCTGACAAATGCCACGTCTTTGAGGAGCTTCAGCCCGTCGTCTTGCAGCCCGCTCCCCGCGAAATAGATGTCGAATCCGCCGTCGATCCAGCTATAATTCGCCTTCCCGCCCGCCTTCTCAATGGCGGCGAGGATCACCGCCCTGTCCTCGTCGCCCGCGAACGCCGGGTTTCCTGGACGTGGTGGCGCGGACAGGAGCAATGCGACGAGGATCGTCAGTCGATGACTCGTCCAAAACGGCGGTAACATCGGTGAATCTCCTATGGTAGCGCGGAAATCGGCGACTTTCGGAGAGCCGGCGGCTGATAGCCATGAAAACGAAACAGGCCGATCCCGGAGGATCGGCCCGCGATTGATTTGCTGATGGGATCGGAGGGTGGCTCAATAACGAGCGCCGCCATATCCGCCGCCCGAGCCGCCTCGGCCTCCGCCGCCGTATCCGCCGCCCGAGCCGCCTCGGCCTCCGCCACCGCCGCCGTAGCCGCCGCCACCACCGTAGCCGCCGCCACCACCGCCGCCGTAGCCGCCACCACCACCGCCGCCGCGGCCGTAGCCGCCGCGACCGCCGCCGCCGCCGCCGCGATCTTCACGCGGGCGCGCTTCGTTGACCGTCAGGTTCCGTCCCCGGAAATCCTGACCGTTGAGCGAATTGGCCGCCTCGTCGGCCGCCCCACCATCGGCCATCTCCACGAAGCCGAATCCCTTGGATCGGTTCGTGTCGCGATCGATGATGATCTGCGCCGAAAGGACCTCGCCGAACTCGCTGAACAGCTCCACCAGGTTGTCTTCGGTCGTGTCGTACGTGAGATTCCCGACATAAAGCTTCTTGGCCACTGCGAAACCCTCTGCATCTGAAATGGGCGTTCTGGCGAGGCTAGCGTCCTAACGGCTAAGGGGAACCCGCCCAGAGCGGCAATCCCTAGCCTAACGATTCCCGCCGATTTGCACACCCAGATTCGCCGCTTTTTTCGTTTTTTTTCCGATTTCTTCCGCGAGATCTGCCGCGCGAGCTGTCCGGCTCCCGGCAATCGCCGCAATTAATGCCAGCGCCGGCACGATCGGCGCCCTCATCCGCAAGTCGGTCCAGAACACGGCGTGGACCACCGTGAGCGCGATCACAATCGCGGGGGCGCAGGATCGCGGCCATTTCCATAAGTCCTTGGAGGACATGCCCCAGGCCACCGCCAACCAGAACGGCGCCGTCCAGATTGCGGTGGCCAGGCGGAGCGGCGCGGGATACACGGCCGCGGCCGGAGCCAGGCCCCAGAAGCGACCCAGTCGGGCGAGCGACGCCCTTGCGAAATCCATGGGATGATCGGCGATGAACTTCATGGCCTGGCGACGGAGGAACCGATCGGATTCCGGCTCGATCATGCCCAGGGTCTCCCGAGTGATCGCCTTGAACCATGCCTTTTGCCCCTCGCCAGACCAGACCGCGCCGGGCGGGCCGTCCAGGACTTCGCGGTAATACGTGGGATTATTGGCCAGGGCGAGCGTATATCCGCCGTGGGTGGTGGTGAACACCGGCTCGCCGAAATGCACGGCGTTTCGCACGGCCCAGGGCACGAGCGGGGCCATGGTTGCCAGCAAAAGCACGGTGGATCTTGCGGCCCGCCTGGCCCACGAGCCCGACCCGGTCCCTCCGGCGAAGATCGCCGCAAGCCCGGCGGCGGGCAGGGTGCTGGGCCGGCAGAGCGCGGCCAATCCGAACGCGAACCCTCCGAGCGCCGACGATCGCAGCGAATCCCCGGCCGATCCCGCCATCGCCGCCGCAAGCAGGCACGCGGCCAGGGTTTCGGTCATGACGGATCGGGACTGGACGGCCAAAACGGGGTCGAGCGCCACCAATCCGGCCGCGATCAACGCTCGATTCCACGATATGCCCCAGCGGCGAGCCGTGAGGGCCGTTAGCGCGGTCGTGATGGCGCCAAGGATCGCATGAAGCAGGGCGATTGCCGCCCCGAATCGATCGCCCGTGTGGGGCGAGACAATTGCCAGGACGATTGGATAGAGCGGAGGGCGATAGGCCGTGGGCAGCCCGTTGATCTCGAACCCGTGCCCGCGAGCCAGCGAGTGCGCCAGGGGCAGGTAATTGTCGGGATCGTCGGCGGGCAGGCCGATCCGCGGCCAGGCGAGGATCAACCTCGCCAGGATCGCGAGCGCCACGACGGCGATCAATCCGGATCGACCCCGATTCATGAAGGTCACCGCCCCCGCAGGTCGTTCCAGAGGTGCGGCATCACGCCGATAAGCATACCCGCGACCAGCCCGGCCACGTGCGCGGCGTTGGCGATGGGCCCGATGGCGCCGCTCATGCAGAAGAACAGCCAGAGGACCATGTAGATGATGGTGTTGCTGGGCAGTTTCATGTCGGATTCGTGGTCATAGTCGCTCTTCATCCACACGTAGCCGAAGAGGGCGTAGACCACGCCCGACATCCCGCCGAAGCCGGCGTAATGGTCCGGCCCCATGCGATAGAGCTCCCAGAAATATTCGGCGAAGTTGGACACGATCGCCGAGGCCAGGACCAGCCCGGCCATCTTCCATTTCCCTTTGCGCAGCTCGATCAGGCCGCCGAGCTGATAGAGCCACATCATGTTGAAGACCAGGTGCAAGATCCCGAAATGGAGGAAGATGGGCGAGATGAGCCGCCAGACTTGCCCACCGCGGATCGCGTCCAGGCCTGTCGAGCGCGGATCGCCATCGGGACGGTGACGTCCCTCGGGCGACCGTCCGAGTCCGGCACGACCATGGTGCTTTTCTCGAACACGACGATGAACTTCGAGAAGAAGAACGGCTCGTCGGCCTCGCGATTCTCGCCGAGCCAGGTGAGCGCGGCCACGGCGAGGGAGATGCCGATCAACCCGTAAGTGATCGGGCATCGTCGCGCGGAAGGGATGTTCAACCGGCCTTGTAAATTGATCGTATTCCGGCGATGCAGGCGTTCCATACGGGCAAGCTCGCGGCGTGCGGCCTCCGCAGCCTTTGCGGTGCCCTGATACTTCGGATCGCCGGGGTTGACGAGGAATTCGGCCGACTCGGCGCGGGCCTGCTCGACCTTCTCCTCGCGATGGACCCAGACGCCCGATCCCGCCTTCTCGGGGATGATCCTGGTGGTGATGTCCAGCGTGAGCAGATAGTCGGCCAGCCTCTTGGCCGAGGCCTCGTCGGGGATGGTGGCAACCTGTCGCATCGGGGATGAATCCTTGAGGTCACTCGGCCGCGGCGTCGCCCGGATCGTCCGGGAACAAGGTCGCCAGGGGAAGGCGGAAGCCCGGGATGAGGTCTTGACCGTCGAGGACGTCCCCCTTCTCCTTCGCGAGGATGCGGACGTCGGCGGGCGACGAATAGGTGTAAATCTGATCCAGATCGGGCAAGATCAGCCAGACCAGGCGGACTCCGCAGCGGAAATACTCGCGGACCTTGATCAGGTCGTCGATGGTCCGGTTCGTCGGGCTGATGACCTCGACGGCCAGGTCGGGCACGACCGGCCAGGCGAGGGTTCGCTTCGGGATGGGGCGACGGATGGGCCAACGCTCGGCCGAGACGAAGGCGAAATCGGGCTTGAGGCGGAGTCCGGTGGCGGGATCGAGGAGGAAGAGGATTTCGATGAATCCTTGCCCAAGGCCGTTGTCGTGGAGGAAGCCGTCCAGGGCGGTTTTCAGGATCATTGGCGATCCCGGCTTCATACGCGCCCATCCAGGGAATCTCCACAATCCGGCCGTCGACGACTTCGAAGTTCACGTCGTCCGGGGCGAGGAATTCGGGATCGGGAAAGTCGGCCAGGAGGGGCAGGATCAGCGGTTCTTCGGTCACGGTCGCCATGAAGAGTGCTCCTTGTCGAATCGCCCTCGTCCGCCCGATTCTACCGCGCCGGCGGCCGGTGTGTTAGGCTGACGGGTCGCTCCCAGGCCCCTTCCCGCGAGGCGACCATGCCCGACCGTTTCGTGATCCTTAGCCTGACCAGGATGGCCGAGTCCGGCCTGGCAATCCTCCGCGAGGCCGGCGAACTGCGCTTCGCCAGCTCGCTGGAACCGGGCGTGTTGCACCGCGAGATCGTCGACGCCGACGCGCTGGTCATCCGCACGGCGGGCGTGATCGACGCCGCGCTGATGGACCGGGCCCCTCGGCTTCGCGTGATCGGCCGGGGCGGCGTGGGGTATGACCAGATCGACGTGAAGGCCGCCACCGAGCGCGGCATCCAGGTCGTCTACACGCCCGGCGCCAATACCGAGGCCGTCGTCCAGCACACGCTGGCGTTCCTGATCGGCCTTTCCAAGCACTTCCCGCAGCAGATGGCGTCGCTCCTGGCGGGTCGCTACAACGATCGCACCAAATACGCGGGCCGCGACCTCAACGGCCGGACCCTGGGAATCGTCGGGTTCGGGAGGATCGGCCGCCGCGTGGGGGAGGTTTGCTACAAGTCGTTCGGAATGAAGGTCTTGTACAATGACATCATCGCCGCGCCGGCGGAAATCGAGGCCAGGGCTGGCGCGAGGCGGGTCGCCCTCGACGTCCTGCTCGCCGAATCCGAATACGTGACGCTTCACGTCCCGCTGGACGATGCCACGCGTCGCCTGATCAACCGGGAATCGCTGGCCCGGATGCAGCCCGATGCCATCCTGGTCAACACCTGTCGCGGTCCGGTGGTGGACGAGCAGGCGGTGGCCGAGGCGCTCGACGCCCATCGCCTATGGGGTTATGCGGCCGACGTTTACGACGTCGAGCCCCCGCCGCCCGATCACCCCTTGATCGGCCGCCCCGACGTGATGCTCACGCCGCACTCGGCCGCGCAGACTGTCGAGAGCCTTCGAAACATGGCCGAGGGCGTGGCCGAGGACGTGGTCGGCTTCCTCCAGGGCAAGCCGCCCATCCACCCGGTGAACGACCCGGCCGAGGTCGCTTCCATCCGGAAACGCCTCGGCCGGTGAGGTAAACGCGAGCTTATTGCTTGCCGCGGAACGAGGTCGAGACCTTCTTCCCGTTCCATTCGAACTCGATCGTTCCCCCGGCTTCCCCTCGCTCGACCACCAGCGGAGTCGGCGGCGAGACGAATCGGGCCGAGCCCACGGGGTCGGAAGTGTCGGGATCGAGCACCAGGGTGGCCGACTTTTCCTCGCCCTGGGCCAGATATTTGACGGTCATTGCCTTCGGCGGGGAAGCCGCGGCGCTCTTCCGGTCGGGCTGGAGCAAGTAGGCGACCAGGGGATAACCCGGCTTTCCGCCGCTGGCGGGTACGGGCTTGCCGTTGAGCAATTCGACGACACCTTGATCTTCGGGCAGCGTGATCAGGACGCCCCCATGGAGGGATTCCGGCGGGGGTGGCAGGACGGCCGGTTGTCCGCAACCGGCCATTTGCAAGCACGCCATCGCCAGGAGGGCGGTTGCAACCGCGGACTTCATACGCTCGACTCCGTCTCAAGTACGGGAAATCCGGGCAACGGCCAGGTCGCGGCCGTCGCCCGGACGATTTTTCGGCAGGGCACTGCTGAGCGACTTAATTATAGTCGCTCGCGCTGATCACCTCGCCGCCAGCACGCGTGGAGAGCTTCTGGTACACCCCCAATTGCGCGTTGGCGGAAATGGCGAACAGGCCGCTGACAAGGCTCGTCCCGTAGGGGAGCGAATCGCCATACGAATCGGCGGTGGCCGGCGAGAAGGACCACGAGTTGATCGAGTTCTTGATGAAATGGACCGAGCCGTCGCAGAAGGCCCAGTTCACCCCGCCGGGATGCAAGCTGGCGCCGGTCTGCGAGTAGTAATAGGTGAAACTCTTGATCGGGACGCTCGCCGTCCCCACGTTGGGCGGGTACAGGGTCGAGGTCTGCGTATCATAGTAGTTGCCCGTGTTCCAGGCCCCGTCGGAGATGTAATAGTTCGTGTCGAACCGGGGCATGAACGCCTTGGCGTGCTCGCCGAAGAGGAAGGTGTTGCTCGTGCCGTCGAGGATGTCGGAGATCTTGACCGAACTGTCGTTGTAGATCACGCCGTTGAACGCAGCGAAGATGGCGGGAGTCTTGGACGCGTTCCCGATGTACCACGAGGTCGCGAACGTCCCGGCGTTGCCCCCGTAGGAGGTGAAGTACTGGAGGGGAGACGTCGTCGGGATCGGCTCGTAGCCGAAGCTTGCACCGGTGATCGTCTGGATCACCGCCGGGGGGGCGATATCGCTAGGGCAAACCAGGGTCGAAATCTGCACGCTCGCGATGGTCAAGTTGGGCGGATTGGTCCACGGCAGGTTGAAGTTGATCGAGCTGTACATCGGGGATTGCTCGGTGTAGGGGAGCATCCGGACGAAGGAGCTGAAATTCGCCTCGTAATAGCTCTTGACCGGGTCCCAGCAAGAATAAGAGCCGCCCGGGATGCAAGTGTTGGAGGACTCGTAGTTCAGCGCCGCCAGGGCCAGTTGCTTCATGTTGTTGGTACACTGGGCGCGGCGGGCTGCCTCACGTGCGGCCTGCACGGCGGGGAGGAGGAGTGCGATGAGCACTCCGATGATGGCGATCACGACCAGCAACTCGATCAGCGTGAAACCTCGGCGACTACACCTGGCGGTCGGGGACGCGGACGACATGGCGGTTCCTCGGGGGATGGAAGGGGCGGAATTTGGGATGTTCGGCCCGTAATGGCTAGCGTATTTGATCTCAGGGGCATGCGGGGCGGGGAACGATCCCGGCGAGACGCGAGTCGCCTACGACTGGGAACATCATTCATGAACGCATGGACCGCTGACGCGCCGGGAGAGGGCGAGGGGCGGGCGATCTTCAAACTCGTGCGATCAGCTTACGCGAAATTCTACCCGAACAAAAATTAAGATCTCGTGAATTTTGTGAGTTCTCCATGATCATTTCATGAAGGCGATCACCACCGATGCGCGAACAAGGTCGCGCGTGCATGTCTAACTTCTTTCGCGACTGTATGTTAAGACCCGATGACTTACGTACCAGGTAGCACGCTACCACGCAAACCAACGTCCGAAAAAACGATCGAATTCGGCCGCGTTCGGGAGAGGAAACTGGGTCCATCCCCCCAAACGCGGCGTTTTCGCCGTCAGGTGGACGGTTCGGCCGCGCTGGCGCATCAGTAATCGGATCAATATCTCAGCGCAGTCCCAGGGGGACTGCAAGCGTCTTGCCGTCGACCTCGGCCGTCAGCAATCCGTCGGGATCCTTGCCCGCGAAGAGCGGCTTGCCGGCGGGGGTGGCGAGTCCGCCGTCCTTGACGAGCAACGTGATGACCGTGCCCTTGTTCACCGCTAGCGAGCCCGAGGTGGGCTTCGCCTCATTCGGCGAGAAATCTTCGTTCAGGAAGAAGAACTGCACTTCGCCGACGACGTTACCTTCCCTGGGTACGTCTGCCTTCTTCACCACCTCCACGAATCCCTTGCCGCCGGGCAACGAGACGGGCGTCCCGCCATGGGGGAGCGGCTTCCCGGGGTCCGAGGTCGAGAGCCCCGGGTTGCCGCACCCGGCGAGCAGCACGATCATGAGGAAGCAGCACGGCACCATCGACCTGGTCATGAACATGGCTCGCAGTCGTTCGGAGGGAGGCCGCCGGGCCCCGGGCGTCGGGACGTCCGGGGACTGGCGACGATGAAATCAATAATCGGAGGCGCTGATCACTTCGCCGCCGGCGCGGGTCGACAGCTTTTGGTACACCCCCAGGATGGCGGAATTGGCGCCGAGGCTGTTCGCGAGGTAGTAGCCGCTATAAGTGTAGGCGCCCGAATAGGTGACCGTGGTGTAGGTCGTGTTGTCGGGGAGGGCATCGCCCGAGCTATCCTTGTTCCCGGTGGCGAAGCTCCAGGAGTTGATCGAGTTCTTGAGGAACTTGACCGAACCGTCGCAGAAGGCGAAATTCGCCCCGCCGGGATGGATGCTGCCGGCCGCGGTGGGGAAGTAATACGAGGCGTTGGTGATGCTCAGGCCGGGCGGGTAGTTGCCCGAGCCCAGGTTCATCGGATACATGGTCGCGAACAGGGTGTCGTACCAGCGGCCCGAGTTCCAGCACCCGTCGGACACGGCGTAGCCCGGGTCGAGTTGCAGCAACTGGTTCTTGCTGTGCTCGCCGAAGAGGAACGTATTGCTGGTGCCGTCGGTGATGTCGGAGATCTTCACGTTGCTGTCGTTGTAGATCACGCCGTTGTACTGGTTCAGCACGGCGGTCGGGATCAACTGCGAGTAGCCGAAGGTGAACGTGCCGGCGTTGCCGCCGTAGCTGGTGAACGCCTGCTGGAACCCGGCGGGCGGCGTGTTGAACGCCCAGTTGAAGCTCCAGCCCGGCGTCACGCCCGAGCTGGCGCGGGTGGAGGGCAGGGCCACGGGGTTGTTGTTGATGTCGCTGGGGCAGATCAGCGACGAGACCACCACGCCTCCGATGGTCAGGTTGGCCACGTCGCCGCCGTTGAGGTTGAAGTTGGCCGAGTTGTACATGGGCGACTGCTCGAAGAACGGCAGCATCCGCACGAATTCGGAGAACCCCTCGGGATAGTGGCTCCAGTGCGGCGGGTTGAACAGGGTGCCGGTGTACGACCCGCCGGGGAAGCAGCCGCTCGAAGATTCGTAATTCATGGCGGCGAGGGCCAGTTGCTTCATGTTGTTGGTGCACTGGGCGCGGCGGGCAGCCTCGCGCGCGGCCTGCACGGCGGGCAGGAGCAGGGCGATCAGCACGCCGATGATGGCGATGACCACCAGCAGCTCGATCAGCGTGAATCCGCGGCGACGACACGGGACATTCTGCGCGATCATCGGAGAGGGCCTTTCAAGTCCGGAAGAAATCGAGGACAAGGACGTTGCCAAAGTCTAGACATGCGGTTTGCGGATGCGATAAAGCTCTGATTAAGATCGAGTTAAGGTTGCCCGAGACGGATTTCCTCGTCGACGAAGGAGCAAGGATCATGATGCGACCATGGCCCATCCTGCTGATGCTGATGCTGGTCGACGGCCCTCCGGCGGGCGAGGAGATCACCGAGATCGGCCTGGAGCGGACCCGCTGCTTCGGGACGTGCCCGGTCGACGAGGTCATCTTCCAGTCCGACGGGACCGTGCGCTACGTGGGGAAAGCCCACGTCGACAAGGTCGGCAAATACAAGGGCAAGATCGATCCGGCCGAGTTCGAGAAGCTGGCCAGGATGATGGACAAGAACAAGTTCTTCGAGCTGAAGGACGACTACTCGAAGCCCATCACCGACCACCCCAGCCTGATCACGCACGCCAAGCGGGCGAAGGCGACCAAGAAGGTCGATAATTACGCCGACGCCGGCCCGAAGGAGTTGAAGGAGATCGAGAAGGCCGTCCTCAAGCTCTCGGCCGAGGTGAAATGGGAGAAGGAGTGACGTCTCGGCCGCTCAGCATTCCACGCCGCGTTCCTTGAGCCTCGCCCGCAGGTCGTCCAGCCCTCGGAACAGGACGGCGTGGAGCCCGATCGCCTGTGCCGACTCCACGTTCAGGGCCCGGTCGTCGATGAACAGGCCGGCGTCGGCCGAGGCCCCGGCGATCCCGAGCGCGTTGACGTAAATCTCCTCGTCGGGCTTCACCTGGCCGAGGTAGCAGGACGCGAAGAACGCCCGGAACACGCCGCCGAGCCCGAACCGGCTCACGCGGTTCTCGTGCAACTCTCGCGACTCGTTGTTGAGCGTGAACAGGCGGTATCTCCCGGTCCGGGCCAGGACGCGGACCCAGTCGAGCGTGTCGCCGAGGAGGTCCGACGACTCGTACATGAACGCCTTGAAGTCGTCGGGCGAGAACGGCCGCTCCTGCGAGAAGACCGCGCGTTTCACGTAGGTGTCGATGCCAATCCGCCCGGTCTCGAAGGCCGTCTTGAGCATCTCGTGCCGGGTCTGGAAATCGGCGTAGTCGAGGCCGAAGGTGGCGGCGGCCTTCTTGCGGGCGGCGGTGTCCCAGCCGTTGGTCAGGATCACGCCTCCGATGTCGAAGAACAGCGTGGGCGGCTCGATCATCGCGGCAAGTCCTCGGCAGGTTGGGGGCCGGGTTCGAGATACGCCTCGATCTCCAGCCCCTTCACGTAGGCGAGCGCCTCGTCGATGGTGCCGACCGGCACGCCCGGCTCGCGACCCCCTTCGTCAAGGTCCCGGAGCCTCACAAGGTCCTCGAAGAACTCCGATTGTTCAAGCCCCTGACGGATTTTCGGGTTCGTCGGGCGGTCGGGCCTGACCAGCAAGTCCATGTGGTGGGCGATCAGCCACTCCGTGCGAGGCGTCAACGTCCCCCGCAGCGCCTCCAGCGCCGCGTTCACATGATCGGCGGGGCGGATCGCCTTGCCCACGTCATGCAGGAGCGCCGCCAGGAGGAATTCCTCGTCGTAGGGCCGCTCGTTCCTGGCCGCTTCGAAGACCTGGAGGCTGTGGTAGAGCGCGTCCCCCTCCGGATGCCATTTCGGGTTCTGCTTGACGGCGGCGAGCGGCTCCAGCCTCATCTTGTAGATGGCGAAGCGATCGACATGGTCGGACATGAGCAGCGTTTCGGGCTCCGGAGAATCGTCGTCCAAGGCCTCGGCCCCCTCGCGAATCAGCTCGATCACCTGCTCGCGCACCTCGGCGTCGGCGGGCAAATCGCCCGGACGGACGGCGTGGCCCAGCACGGCCGCGGCCTTACGCTTGGCCGCGTAATAAGCGGCCTCGTCCACTTCGCGAAGCCCGGTTTGACCCTCTGCCGGGGCCATCGCGGACATGAGCCTTCGCGCGGCCTCGCGGGCGATCTGGAGCCGGACCCTCGCGTCCACGGGCGGGACGCGGAACCGTTTCTTGTATTTATCGTGCATGGTGCCATCATAACGGAGGAGTTGCCATCTCGGAACCCGGCAAGCTTTATGGCGCATTGAACCCGATTGCGAACTCGTCGCGCGACGGATACGCTCCAATCATCGCCGGGTCGAAACTGGAATCGCGTCCCCGAGAGGCAAGCCGTGGCACTCAAGATTTCCGCTTTCCCCAAGTGCTACATCGAGCCGATCTGTTCGCACCAATCGATGACCGTCTTCGACTGGATCGCCATGGCCCGCGACCTGGACGCCGACGGCCTGGAGATGTTCGACGGTTTTTTCGTGAATCTGGAAGACGCGTACATCGATAGTGTAGGAGACGCGATCCACGCGGCCGGGTTCGTCATGCCCATGCTGTGCCTCGCCCGACTTCACGCAAGCCGACGCCGACGCCCGCAAACGCGCCGTCGATCGCCACGTAAAATTGATCCAGGTCACGAAAAGGCTGGGAGGGCCGGGCGCCGTCTGCCGCGTGCTCTCGGGCCAGAAATATCCCGGGTTGGACCGTCGCCAGGGGTTGGAATGGGTGGTCGAATGCATCGAAAAACTGTTGCCCGTGGCCCGCGAGCATGACATCATCCTCGGCATGGAAAACCACTACAAGGACAGCTTCTGGTCGTACCCGGAATTCGCCCAGAAGATGGACCTTTACCTTGAGCTCTTGCAGGCCATCCCCGACCGCAAGAATTTCGGGGTCCAGTACGACCCGTCGAACGCGATCGTGGCCGGCGATAACCCGATCGAATTGCTGGAAAAAGTGGCCGATCGCGTGGTGAGCATGCACGCCAGCGACCGATATCTCGTGGCCGGATCGAACCTGGACGACCTTCGCCAGAGCGACGGCACGATCGGCTATTCGGCCAACCTCTTGCACGGGGTCACCGGCAAGGGGTTGAACGATTACGACGCGATTTTCCGCATCCTAGCGGGCGTGAACTATCGCGGATGGGTGAGCATTGAGGACGGGATGAACGGCATGGACGAGATGGCCGCATCGCTCGCGTTCCTGCGATCGAAGGGCGCCCAGTATTTCCGGGAGCCGTGACGTGAATCGAGTCAGGACGGCACTGATCGGCTGCGGGAAGGTCGGGCAGATTCACGCGCAGGCGCTGGCCGAATTGCCCGAGTCGGAATTCGTCGCGGTGTGCGATTCCGACGTGTCGCGAGCCCGGGATTTCGGCGATCGCTGGAACGTGCGCGGATTCGCCAATCTCGCCGAGATGTTGGAGCAGGCGAAGCCGCACGCCGTGACGATCTGCACCCCTCATCCGCTGCATGCCTCGGCCACCATCGAGGCCGCATCGGCCGGCGCTCATGTGCTCGTCGAGAAGCCGATGGCCGCCAGCCTGTCCGATTGCGACGCCATGCTTTCGGCCTGCAAACAAGCCGGCGTGAAGCTCGGGATCATCAGCCAGAGGCGATGGTTCGAGCCGGTCCGTCGCATAAAGGATGTGATCGTCGCCGGCAAGATCGGCAAGCCGTCGCTGGGCGTGTTCCAGATGTATAGCTGGCGAGACCCCGCCTATTATCGCTCCGACCCGTGGCGAGGAAAATGGTCCACCGAGGGCGGCGGCGTGCTCGTGAACCAGTCGCCGCATCCGCTCGACTTGCTACGATGGTTCATGGGCGACGTGGCGGAAATTCGCGGCGATTGGGCGAATTTGAACCATCCGGACATCGAGGTGGAAGACACCGCCGTCGCGACCGTCCGCTTTCGAAGCGGCGCCGTGGGGGCTATCATCACGAGCGTTTCGCAGAAGCCCGGCCTTTACACGAAAATCCACGTGCACGGGTCAAATGGGGCCTCGATTGGCGTGGAGACCGACCGGGGCTCGACATTCATCGCGGGCGTTTCGCAGATCATGGAGCCTCCGCTCAACGACCTGTGGACAATCGCCGGCGAGGAGGGCGACCTGGCGAAATTCCAGGCCGCGGATCGTGCCCATTTCGCGCAAATCGATGCCACTTCGCATTATCATGCCCTCCAAATCCAGGATTTCTTGCGGGCGATCCTGGAGGACCGGGCGCCGCAGGTCACGGGCGAGGATGGTCGCGAGGTCGTGGCCATGTTCCGTGCGATTTATCGCTCGAAGGCGGAGCGCCGGCCGATCGAATTCCCGCTGGACGCGGATGATTCGGCAGGGAAGATCCCGCCGGCGCCTTCCAGGCCGGGATCGCACTCCTGAAATCTACTCATTTCTAATCCAAGATTTCCACCGGATTGAATTACCCGCTGCACCAGGCGAGAATGTTGCCTCTTGAGGAGATCTCCTCGCGACGCCACTGGCCCTTTCGCTCGTGGTTTTCGGGCACGCTGACCGGAGTTCCGCACGATGATGAAGTTTCCTCGTCGCCTGATCCTCGCCTCCATCGCGATCTGCTGGCTGGGCTCGTCCGCCCCGGGCCAGTCCATGTCGGGCAAATTCGGGGAATTGCTCCAGCGCGTCCCGGAATCGACCAATGCCTTGATGCTGGTGGATGTCGACGCCCTGCTCAACAGCAAGATCGGCGTGCGAGAACAGTGGCGGACGAAGCCCGACGCGGCGGCGGCCTGGGGGATCCATTTCCCGGTCCACGCCAATCGGATCGTGAAGGCCGCAAGCTTCGACATGCAGAACGGGTCGGAGCGATGGGACCTCGGCCTCATCCTGGCATCCGGCCCGGCCCCCAACCTCGCGAGGCTGGCGGCTCGCGAACATGGCGAGCTCGACAAGATCCAGGGCATGCAGGTCGTCCGCAGCCCGCGGAACCTGTTCCTTTTCGAGATCACCCCGAACCTGCTGGGGTACGCGTCGCCGGGCGACCGCCAGCTCTTCGAGCACTGGGTCCGCACGACCATCGTGAAGCCGCGTTCGGTCGTGCCGAAATTCGCCGACCGGGCGATTTATCGCGCCGAGCGGACGGCCCAGATCGCGGTCGCACTGAACCTTGAGAATGCCATTTCCCCGACCGCCGCGGAGAACGCGATCAAGGGCCTGGACATCATCAAGAGGCTGAAATACGACCCGGCGACCATCGCCCGCCCGATCTCGAGCGCGAAGTCGGCGATCCTGTCGATCGAGGTGCAAGAAGAGGTGCGCGGCGAGATTCGCATCGAATTCGACCAGGACATCGAGATCTTCCGCCAGGGTGCCAAGGACATCGTCCTCGCCGCCCTGGATAACTACGGCGCCGACCTCGCCGACTTCAAGCGTTGGGAGGCAGGCACGGAGGGCACGACGATCGTCATGACCGGCCCGCTCTCGAAGGAATCGTTCCGGAGGATCTTGAGCCTGGTCGCCCCCCCGCAGACGGAGTCGTCCTACAGCTCCTATTCCTCCCGAGACGTCGCCGCCGCGCCGGCCAACCCGCCGCCGCGATCGCCCGAGCAGGACGTGGTCGAATGCTCCCAGCGCTACTTCCACGCGATCGTCGACCTGCTCGATGGCCTGAAAGGGGAGAAGAGCACCTCGTATAATGGCATGAGAATGTGGTATGACCGGTACGCCAGGCGGATGGACGAGCTGCCGATCCTCAACGTCGATAAGGAGCTGGTCGACTTCGGCGGCGACACCGCCCGGATCTTGCGGGAGATGGCGAGCGGGATCAACTACACCTCGCAGAACCGCATCTACCGGCTGAGCAATTCCTCGAACGGCGGATATTACTACGCCAGCTTCGATTCGGGCAAATCCTACGACTACGGCGTGATCAAGAAGCAGGAGAACGCGATCCTGAGCGTCCAGATGGATGGGAAGTGGCAGGCGATGGGCAACGCGATCGGCGACATGCGACGCAAGCTCACCGAGCGCTATCAGGTCGAATTCTGATCGGTCGGCGGCACGCCAATTGCCGCCTTTGTCACGACTACGCCCAGGGCTCCTCAAGGGGCGGTGACGTGCTTGGCTCCGACGCGGTGATCGTGGAAACCAACCCGGCGCTAGCCCCGGTGCAAATGCATCGGGTCCAGGGCTCGCGGTGCGATCATCGCTCGGACGTCCTGGCCGTGGAGGAGCCGCTGGAAATCCGCCTCGGCTGCACGGTCAACGATCGTCGCGTGAATCGAGCTATCTCGGTTACGATGAGGACGCCCGGCAACGACTTCGAGCTCGCCGCCGGGTTCCTGTTCACCGAGGGGATCGTGACCGATCGCGGGCAGATTACGAGGATTCGCCCGTGCGGGTCGGGCAACGTGGTGCGCGTGGAGCTTGCGCCCGAGATTTCGGTCGATCTGTCGCTGCTGGAAAGGCATTTCTACACGTCCTCCAGCTGCGGAGTGTGCGGGAAGACGTCGCTGGAGGCCGTGCGGGATTTGCCGATTTGCGCGGAGGAAGGACGTCCCGTCGTCGATCCAAGCGTAATCCCCTCGCTTCCCGAGACCTTGCGGGCCTCGCAATCTGTGTTCGATCGCACGGGCGGGCTGCATGCCGCCGCGTTGTTTGACGTCGAAGGAAATTTGCTCGATCTCCGCGAGGACGTGGGGCGTCATAATGCGCTCGACAAGCTCATCGGCGCCCGCTTTCTCGCGGGCCTCACGCCGATGGCCGACGCCGTCTTGTTGCTAAGCGGGCGGGTCAGCTTCGAGCTGGTCCAGAAGGCGGCCGTCGCGGGGATCGCGATCGTGGCGGCCGTGGGGGCGCCTTCCAGCCTGGCCGTGGAACTTGCCCGCGAGCGGGGCATGACGTTGCTGGGCTTCGTGCGAGCCGATCGCTTCAACATTTATTCCGGTGAAGATCGCATCCGACCGCATTCGAGATGAGGCAACCACCATGTTCCCGTTCGCATCCAACCACGGCAAGCAGCCGTTCAGCCCGCAGACCTCGGCCAAGGCGTCTCGCCTGCGAGGGGCCACCGTGGTGCAATCGGTCTGCCCGTATTGCGCGGTCGGTTGCGGCCAGTTGATTTATGCGAAGCAGGGGCAGATCATCGACATCGAGGGGGACCCTCGCAGCCCGATCAGCGAGGGGACGCTTTGTCCCAAGGGGGCGAACGCGTTCCAGCTCGCGGTCAATCCGCACCGGATCACGCAACGTCCTGTATCGCGCCCCCTATTCCGAGAAGTGGGAGACGAAGACGCTTGATTGGGCGCTCGACGAGATCGCGCATCGCGTGAAGAAGGCCCGCGATGCCGACTTCCGGGCGAAGGACGACAAGGGCCAACGGCTCGGCTCGGTCAAGACCATGGGCACGCTGGGCGGGGCCACGCTGGACATCGAGGAAAATTATCTGATGAAGAAGCTGTTCTCGGCCGGCCTCGGGATCGTGTCGGTCGAGAATCAGGCGAGGATATGACACTCCGCCTCGGTGCCCGGTCTGGGCGCCTCGTTCGGTCGCGGCGCGGCCACCAATTACCAGCAAGACCTGGCCAACTCGGACTGCGTCCTCTTCATGGGCTCGAACATGGCCGAGGCCCATCCCGTGGGCTTCCGCTGGCCCATGAAAGCGAAGGAAAAGGGCGCCACGCTCATCCACGTCGACCCCCGGTTCTCGCGCACGTCGGCCCTGTGCGACGTGTTCGTGGGCATCCGCGCGGGCACCGACATCGCGTTCCTCGGCGGGATCATCCGCCACATCCTGGAAAACGACCTCTGGTTCAAGGAATTCGTGCTCGCCTACACGAATGCCTCGACGATCATTGATGAAGGCTTCGAGGACACCGAGGACCTTGCCGGCCTGTTCAGCGGGTTCGACCACCAGACCGAAACCTACGACCCGGCCGAGGGCCACTGGAGCTACGAGCCGGCCGACGGCCAGCCCAAGGCGTCGGGAGAATCCAAGCACAAGAAGGGCCAGGCCGGCATCCACGGATACGCCGTCATGGGCGGAGGCGACCACGTTTCGAACCCGAAGCGCGACCCGACGTTGCAGCACCCGCGCTGCGTGTTCCAGATCCTCAAGAAGCACTTCGCCCGCTACACCCCCGAGCTGGTCGCGTCCATTTGCGGCTGCTCGAAAGACGAGATGATCCGCGTGGCCGAATTGCTTGCGAACAACTCGGGTCGCGATCGCACTTCGATGATCGTCTACGCGGTGGGCTGGACGCATCACACGACCGGCGTGCAGATCATCCGCGCCGCCGGCGTGATCCAGTTATTGCTCGGCAACATCGGCCGTCCGGGCGGCGGGATCATGGCCATGCGCGGGCACTCCAGCATCCAGGGTTCGACGGATGTTTCCACCCTGTACGACCTCCTGCCCGGCTACCTGCCCCAGCCCAAGGCCGACCCGGACCACGAAAAGCTGGATTCGTACGTCAAGCAGGAGGGGATGAGGACCGGCTACTGGTCCAACTTCCGCGAGTTCATCGTGAGCCAGTTGAAGGCCTTCTACGGCGACGCCGCCACCGCCTCGAACGACTTCCATTTCGACTGGCTGCCGAGGATCGACGCCGATTACTCCATGCTCCCCACCTTCGACCGCATGAGCCGCGGCGAGATGAAGGGGTATTTCGTCTTCGGGCAAAATCCCGCGGGCGGCGGGATCAACGCCAATGTGCATCGCGCGGGCCTGCGCAACCTCGATTGGCTGGTCGTGGCCGACTGGTTCGAGACCGAGACCGCGGTGTTCTGGAAGGACGACCCCTCGGCGCCGCCGTCGTCGCAGATCAAGACCGAGGTCTTCTTCATCCCGGCCGCCGCCGCCCCCGAAAAAGAAGGCACGCTTGCCAACACGCAACGCCTGCTCCAGTTCCACAACAAGGCGATCGACCCGGCCGGCGACAGCCGCTCCGACGCCTGGTTCGTCTATCAACTGGGCAAGCGATTGAAGGAGCTTTACGCCGGATCGACCGAGGCCAGGGATCAGCCGCTTTGAATCTCACGTGGGACTACGATCACGACGAGGTTCCGCTTGCTGCCCGACGGCACGCCAAGTCGAATCACGGACGAGCCCGACATCGAAAAGATCCTCCAGGAGATCAACGGTTTCCGGACCAACGAGATCGACCCTCGCACGGGCGAACCGAAGCTCATAAGCGGATTCTCCGATCTGAAGGACGACGGATCGACGGCGTGCGGATGCTGGATTTACAGCGGAGTTTTCCCCGAGCCCGGCCGCAATCGCGCCAACGAGCGCACGATCACCGACAATCCCCTGCAACCCGACTGGGGCTTCGCCTGGCCGCACAACCGCCGCGTGCTCTACAACCGGGCCTCGGCCGATCCCGAGGGCAAGCCCTGGTCGGAGCGGAAAAAACTCGTCTGGTGGGATGAGCAGAAGGGGCGCTGGGTGGGCGACGACGAGCCCGATTTCGAGCCCGAGAAACGGCCCGATTATTGCCCTCCCGAGGGTGCAAAAGGGATGGACGCGATCGGCGGCAATCAGCCGTTCATCATGAAGCCCGACGGCCTGGCCTGGCTCTACGCCCCCAAGGGCGTGAAGGACGGCCCCCTGCCCTCGCATTACGAGCCGATCGAGTCGCCCGTGGACAACGCCATGTACGGCGGCCAGAATCACTCGCCCTCGGTCCGCATGTTCGGCGGCCCGTTGAATCACCTGGCCCTGCGGCCCACCGACGAATATCCGGTCGTCGCCAGCACGTTCCGCCTCACCGAGCATTACCTCAGCGGCCCGATGAGCCGGTTCAATAGCTGGCTCAACGAGCTCCAGCCCGAGATGTTCGTCGAGCTGGCTCCCGAGCTTGCCGCCGATCGCGGGATCGAGCACGGCGGATGGCTCACCGTGACCTCGCCGAGGGGCCGGATCGAAGCCCGCGCCATGGTCACTCGCAGGCTAAAGCCGCATCTCGTCGAAGGCCGCGTGATCCATCAAATCGGCCTGCCGTTCCACTGGGCGTTCGCGGGCGAAGTGGTGGGCGGGAACGCCAACGACTTGACCTCGCTCCTCGCCGACGTCAACGTGAGCATGCACGAGGGCAAGGTCTTCACCTGCCAGGTGGTCGCCGGTAGGTCGGCCGGCGCCTTCCCGTCCCCCACGAAGACGGCCAAGGCCTGGCCCACGCTCGACCCCGTTCCCAACACGCCCGACTCGGCCCAGCCCGAAGGAGGATTCGCGCATGGCGGTCCGGGAGCTTGAGCTTGAGGATTTATCACAGGCCGCAAGTCCGTCGCGAGACTGGTTCGCCGACGTCATGCACAGGCTGATCGGCCCGTTTCGTCGCGGCGAAATCCCCGCCCCGCAGCCTTCGACCGGCTTCTACACCGACACCACGGTTTGCATCGGCTGCAAGGCGTGCGAGGTCGCCTGCAAGCAGTGGAATCAGCTCCCGGCCGACGGCTTCCGCTTCTCGGGCAACAGCTACGACAACACCGAGGAGCTTTCGGCCGAGTCATGGCGGCACGTCAAGTTCGTCGAGCAATTTCCCGGAGACGACCAGCTCCAGCCCGCCTCGCTCAACATGCTCTTGGACACCTCGCCCGCCGGCCGCTGGCTCATGATGAGCGACGTCTGCAAGCATTGCGAGACCGCCCCCTGTCAGCAGGCATGCCCCACCGGCGCGATCCTCTACAACGAGTTCGCCAACGTCTACATCCAGCCCGATATCTGCAACGGCTGCTCCTACTGCATCGCGGCCTGCCCGTTCGGCGTGATCACTCGCAGTAAGGTCGACGGCCACGCGCACAAATGCACGCTTTGCTACGACCGCCAGAAGGACGGCCTGGTCCCGGCCTGCGCAAAGCGTGCCCCACGCAGTCGATCCAGTTCGGGCCGATCGAAGAATTGCGCGAGCGGGCCCGGCGACGGGTGGAGCAGCTCCACGAGAACGGCGTCACCAGTGCGTACCTTTACGGCGACGGCGAAACCGAGACCTATTCTGCGCTGAATTCGTTCTATCTGCTCGTCGATCGTCCCTCGGTCTACGGATTGCCCGAGGCCCCCTTCAATCCCTGGCTGCACATGAGGGGGGATTACGTCCGCGCGGCCGTCGGGGGGATCGCGGCGCTGGCCGCCCTGCTTGCATCCTTGACCTTCCTGGGCCGCTGACATGCCAACCATGACGGGTTACGCGCATCGAACGCCCGTGAAACGGCCCGAATGGCACTCGCTGATTGCCTGGGACATGTTCTTCAACAACATCACCACGGGCCTGTTCCTCGTGGCGGCCGTTTGCGAATTGGCGGCCCCCGACACCTTCCACAGCACCACGCGATGGGCCTATCCGGTGGCGCTGGCGGTCCTGATGGCCGACCTCCTCTGCCTCGTCCTCGACCTGGGCGACCCGCTCCGCTTCCACCACATGCTCCGCGTGATCAAGCCCACGTCGCCCATGTCGCTCGGCACTTGGTGCCTGACCGTCTACTCGCTGCCGCTCACGGTGATCGTGGCCATGGACTTGCTGATGCCGGGCAAGCTCGCCTGGGTGCGATGGCTGGCCCTGGCCGGCGGAATCCTGCCGGCGTTCGGGTCGGCCGTCTACAAGGGCGTGCTCATCAGCACAAGCTCGCAACCCGGCTGGAAGGAAGCCCGCTGGCTCGGCGGATATCTCGCCAACTCGGCCGTGATGATCGGCTGCGCGGGCATGAGTTTCATTGCGGTCATCACGGGGCAAGCCGCGGCCAACTCGAAATTGCGGACGGCGCTGGAGGTCTTGATCCTTTTGAACGCAATCCCGACCGTCTTGCTGGCAATCGACGTGCAAGGCGCATTGGCCGGCCTGTTTGATCGAAACGAACGGCTTGGATTGGCCGCCCTGACGATCGCAGGGGGGTTATTGATCCCGCTGGGGTTGTTGATCGTCAGCGGTCACGCCGCGTCAAACATCATTTCGGTCGTGTTCCTGCTGGCCACGAGCCTTTTCATTCGATTCCTGCTCGTCAAGTTGCCGCATTCGACTCCGTAAGGATGCATCGCATACGCCCTACAGTTGGTTGTAGGGGCGATCAAAAAGCTCCTTGGCGCCGTTGACGTCGCCCGTCTTGAATCCCTTCGTGAACCATCCCATGCGCTGCTTGGAGGTCCCGTGCGTGAACGTTTCGGGCCTGACCCGGCCGGTCGCTTTCCGTTCCAGGGTGTCGTCGCCGATTTCATGCGCCGCGTTCAGGGCCGTGTCGATATCTCCCTCCTCCAGGAATCGGAAATCCTGCTGGCCGCGATTGGCCCACACGCCCGCCAGGTAATCGGCCTGAAGCTCCATGCGGACCGACATCTGCTTTTCCGCGATCGGATCTCCCGATTGCCTCGCCTCGTCGGCAAGCCGGCCATATCCCAGCAGCCGCTGGACGTGATGGCCGACCTCGTGGGCGACCACATAGGCGCGGGCGAAATCGCCGGGCGCGTTGAGCTTATCCTGCATGTCCTTGTAGAAGCCCAGGTCGATATAAACCTTCGAATCCCCCGGGCAATAGAACGGCCCGACCGCCGAGCTGGTCCCGCCGCATGCGGATTCGACGTATCCACTGTAAAGGACGAGCGTGGGCTTGGTGTAAGTCCGGCCCTGCTGCGCGAACAGCTCGGTCCACACCCGCTCGGTGGCCCCGAAGATCTTCTTGGTGAAGGTCGCCTGCGCCTCCTCCCGGGGATCAACCGGCTGGGGAGGCCCTCCGTTGCCCTGCCCCGCAGGCGCATTCGCCCCATTCAAGGGTCCGCCGGGACCCATCAATTTCTGCGGATCAATCCCGAACAACAGCGCCAGGATCAAGACGAGCAAGCCGCCCCCGCCCAGGACCATGCCCGCCTGCGGGGCCATCCCGCGGCGATCCTCCACGTTTTCGCTCTCGTCCAGGTCGTCGGTACGCATGGGTAGGGTCCTGGGTCGCAAGATCTCGGTCACAGAAACGTCGGGCACCAAGGCATCACGCATTCATGGGGCCAGGCCGTTCACGCCGCAAACGTCGTGCCCATAACGTCACGCCGGTGGCCATGAGCCCGGACGGGAGCAGTGCGCTGGCAGCGAACACGACCCTCCCAGCCATCCCCAAAGCGTCGCCCGTATGCCAGGGATAGGCCGCGTACCAGAGGAATTTCTGCACGAGTGACGTGTCCCGCGAGCTATGGGCCTTCAGCAACGTCCCTTCGAAACGATCGAATTTGATGGCCGTGTTGCCGTGGGGATTCTGATCTTCGGGCAGGCAGATCCTCACGTCGAAGGTACCATCAAGACGGTCCGGCAGATACAGGCGAGTGATCTTTCCATCGGGATACGCCATCAAGGCGCGGTCGCGAATCTGGTCGAGCGTAGGAGGTATCTGCGTGCGATCTCCTCGCGAACTCACCTTCGCATCCAGCGGCATCGGGCCGGTCACCAGGTTGAGCAATGGGGCCACATAGGGTCGGAAGACCAGCAGGGCGCCCGTCGTGGACAGGATCAACGACGGCACGAGGCTGAAAAGCCCGATCCACCGATGGAGACTGAACGCCCCAAAGTGCGGCGTTCGCACCCGGCGGGTCCGCCACCAAAGGATCAATCCCGTTCCGCCCATGAAAAGCCAGAGTAGCCCGCCAACCCCAACAGAGTTCCGCCCGATCCGGCCGGCAAATAGCTCGACATGAAGCCGCTTGACCCGCTCGATCCACCCAGAGCCGAATTGACGACGGCCAAGGACCTTCGCCGTGTGCGGGTCGACAAATACTTCCCACCGGTCGGACGGGTCGCGGCCCACGAGCAGCACGAGCATGGCGCGATCGTCGCGATCGGGCACCAACAGCATGCGAGCCGGCGGCCCGCCCGTCGCTTCGGCGGCCTTGCGGATTTGCTCCAGGCTGGCCTTTGCCGTGGTCGCCTCGACCCGCCAGAGCGATGGGTTGAGGGCGCGATCAAGTTCGCCCCGAAACGCCAGGATCGACCCGGTGAGCGCGGTGAGCGTAAGCAGGAATCCGGCCGAAAGTGCAAGGATCAGGTGGAGCGTGCGCGCCATCAACCGCCCTCCTTCGAAGGTCGGGCTCGGGATGCCCGAAGCGTCCGGCTCGCCCGGACCCTTCTGCCCCTCGGGAGTCGGACGCGGGCCGGGTCCCGGATCTCCGCAGCCGCCGAGCGCGACACCGAGGAAGACTGCAACGACCATGAGAGCTTTCATTTGCGTGGATCTCACGAAGTTGTGCGTCAATACGAATCGCCCGAAACGACCTCGCCGCCGCCCCGCGTGGCCAGCGCCGGATAGACGGGCACCACCGCGTTTGGCGCCAGGCTATACCAGTTGGCGGTGTTCAAGATCGGCCCGGCGACGGCGTAATCGTTCGCGACCGGGAACGCGGCGATCGAGCTCTTGAGGAAATGGACCGATCCATCACAAAACGCCGCGTTGATGCCGCCCGGATGGAAGCTCGACGGGTAATACGGGCTGAGAAATCGGTTCGGCGCGGCGTTGTAAATCCCCTGCGCCGCGTAATACCCATAAGTCCACGCCCCGTAAATCGCCGGATAATAATCGACATAAGCCGACGTGGTCGCGACCGAATACATGTAGTACCCGTGGGCCCTTTCGTCGAACATCATCGTGGTGCTGGTGCCGTCGGTGATGTCGGCCAGCCTGACGTTACTGTTCATGAAGATCACACCATCTTGCGAGGCCGTGGCCCGCTGGACGTCGGCCGCGGCCAGGCTTATCGGTGGGTTGATCCAAAGCCCCGCCACGGCGCGATAGCTCGTATGAGTCTGCGTCCACGTACCGGCGGGGAGCGGGTCGGGATTCCACCACGACAGGCTGTTGATCCCGTCGGCCTGCGCCGCCACGCGCACCAGCGGCGTGGCGCGACTGACAGTCGGGTCGCTCGGGCACCAGAGGACCGACAGCGCCGTCGCCTCGATCGTCAGATTCGCGTTCGAATAAATCGTCAGGCTAAAGTTGATCGCGCCGTAGAGCGGGGCCTGCTCCATGAACGGCAGGATGCGTTCGAACACGCTGTGATCGGGGTACGGCTTGGCGGAGTTGGGATCGCCCACATTCGGATAGCTGCCCGAGGGCAAGACCCCGTTCGACCCCTCATAATTCATCGCCGCCAACGCAATTTGCTTGAGGTTGTTGACGCACTGGGCGCGGCGGGCGGCCTCGCGGGCCGCCTGCACGGCGGGCAACAAGAGCGCGATCAGGACGCCGATGATGGCGATCACCACGAGCAATTCGATGAGCGTGAAAGCTGATCGGCCCTGGGTCTGGGCGGGCATCTTCATGGCGCGAATCCTTCCCGGGGCCATGGGCTTCGGCCGCGGGAAGGCATCGGCGCAGACGTCGTGCGCGGAAACATGCCCCCCGGATGCTTGAGGCCGAAGCATCGCATGGGTAGCGCGTCGGGCCGTGTTCTGGCTCGCGAGTCGATCGGTCCGCGGACGCCTTCCCGCAAGCAAGATCGCTTGCAGTGGCCAGCTTGTCCGCGACCCTCCTCGCTTACAGCGGCGGTCCCGCGCCGGAATTTCACCGGCTTCCTGCCCGGCCCAAGGCCGGGCGCCCGACGAGCATGGGGGCCGATGGTAACAATGGGGGGGCGAAAGTGCCAGTGGCAATCTTTCTGTTCGCAAGCTCGCCGCGCGGCCGCCGAAAAAGACTGGCACCGGCGCCGGACTTCGGCTCCAATCTAATGAGGTCTTGCCATCCCGCCGGATTTCCCACCGTAAACGTCCAGCCCAAGGACCTGCCCAGTGAACCATCGGCGTAATCGATGGATATCAATTCTCGCATGGCTCGTCCTGGCCATGACGATCTCGGTCCCGTCGCGGGGCCAGGAGCCGAAGGGGTCGGGCGACCCCTTGCGGACGACCATCCGCGACCTCCTCACCGATCAGTGTCTTTCCTGCCACTCATCCGACGCGAAGAAGGGCGGGCTCGACCTGTCGCGCCGAGAATTGGCCCTGGTCGGAGGCAAGAACGGCCCCGCATTGGTGTCAGGAAAGCCAGATGAGAGTCTCCTCCTCGAAAAGCTCGAAGCGGGGGAAATGCCGCCGAAACGCGCGCTCTCGGTCGAGCAAATCGCAAGCGTGCGGGCCTGGATCAACAACGGCGCGTCTTACGGCGAGCAGACCCTATCCCCCAGACGAGCCGGCGCCGATTGGTGGTCATTCCAGCCCATCCGAAAACCGGCCCTACCATCGGTCACTGAAAAATCGCGAGTTCGGACACCACTCGATGCGTTCGTCCTGGCGCGGCTGGAGAAGGAAGGCCTGAGACCGGCCCCCGAGGCCGACCGCCGCGACCTTCTCCGCCGCGTGAGCTTCGACCTGATCGGCCTGCCCCCCTCGCCTGAAGAGATCGACGAATTCCTCGCCGATTCCTCGCCGCATGCCTACGAAAAAGTCGTCGACCGCCTGCTAGCGTCCCCCCAATACGGCGAGCGATGGGGCCGCCACTGGCTCGACGTAGTCCGCTTCGCCGAGATCCCACGGCTACGAGACCAACCAGCTCCGCCCGAACGCCTGGCCCTATCGCGATTACGTGATCCGGGCCTTCAATCAAGACACGCCTTTCGAGAAATTCGTCGCCGAACAGCTAGCCGGCGACGCCTTGCCCGAAGGCGATTTCCTCACCCGATCGGCCACCGGCTTCATCGTCGGCGGCGCTCACGACGTGGTCGGGAACCAGACTATCGACGGCATGAAGCAGCAGCGAGTCGACGACCTGGACGACATGATCACGGCAACCGGGACGGCCTTCCTCGGCCTCACGATCCATTGTGCCCGCTGCCACGATCACAAGTTCGACCCGATCGCCCAGGAAGATTATTACGGCTCGCAAGCCATGTTCGCGGGCGTCAATCACGCCGATCGCGACATCCCCGCCGGGGACGATTCGCGAAGGCGTCAAGAGGCCGAAACCGTCCGCTCCGATCTGGCCAAAATCGAGCGGGAAATCGACGACTCCGAACCGCTCGCGCAGCCGAATCGGGACACCCCGAATCGCCCCTCCGTCGACCCGCTGCGGAACGTCGAGCGCTTCGCCCCGATCCAGGCCCGCTTCATCCGCTTCACGATCCTGGCCACGAACACCGGCTCGGAACCTTGCATCGACGAGCTGGAAATCTGGTCCGCCGGCCCCTCCCCGCGGAACGTGGCCGAGGGCGCCCGTCCTACGGCATCATCAACTTATGCAGGAAGCCCGTTTCATCGTCTTGAGCATATCAATGACGGTCAAATCGGCAACGGCCGGAGCTGGATCTCGGCCACGCCCGGAAAGGGCTGGGTTCAAGTCGAGCTGAAGGAGCCGGCCACCATCGATCGCATCGTCTGGGCCCGCGACCGCCAAGGCCAGTATCGCGACCGCACGCCCGTCGATTACCGCATCGAGGCCGAGGCCGAACCGGGCCGATGGTCCGAAGTCGCCTCGTCTTCCGATCGCAGGTTGCCCGAAGGGGATTCCCGAGGAGCCGGCGGATCCAGTCGCAAGGATCGCGAGTTCTTGTTCCAGAAGCGCACCGAACTTCGCGAGCAACTGACCCGGTTATCAACAACATCACTCCGCGCTTACGCCGGCACATTCTCGCAACCCGGCCCCACGCACGTCCTACGGCGCGGCGACCCAATGCAGGAACTGGACATCGTCCCGCCCTCGGGCGTGCGATCGCTGAATCCGCCCCTAATCCTGGGCGAAGGCGTGCCGGAAGCGGAACGCCGGTTGGCGCTGGCGAGGTGGATCGCCGATGCCAGGAACCCCCTGCCCGCCCGCGTGATGGTCAACCGCATCTGGCAATATCACTTCGGTCAGGGCCTCGTCCGCACGCCCAGCGACTTCGGCTTCCAGGGCGACCGCCCCTCACACCCCGAGTTGCTCGACTGGCTCGCCGCCGAATTCCTCGAAAACGGCGGGCGGATGAAGCCGATCCATCGCCTGATTCTGCTGTCCTCGACCTATCGGCAGTCGACTCGGACCAACCCCGGCGCGATGGCCGTGGACGCCACGAATCGGCTCCTCTGGAGGATGTCGCCGCGAAGGCTGGAAGCCGAGGCAATCCGCGACGCGATTTTATCTGTTTCGGGCAAGCTCGACCTCCGCATGGGAGGGCCGGGCTACGACCCGTGGCAGCCGAACACCAACTACGTGGTTGTGTTCCAGCCGAAGCCTGACCTCGGCCCGGCCGAGTTTCGCCGCATGGTCTACCAGTTCCGACCGCGAAGCCAGGTCGACCCCACCTTCGGAGTCTTCGACTGCCCCGACGGCGGGCTCGTCGCGCCCCGCCGCAACGTGTCGACTACGGCCCTGCAAGCGGCCACGCTCATGAACAGTCGTTTCATGCTGGCCCAATCGCGATTCCTCGGCGATCGCCTCGAGCGCGAGGCACCCGACGATCGCGAAACCCAGGTTCGCCGCGCCTTCCGCCTGACATTCGGTCGCGAGCCCAACCAACTGGAGAGATCGGCCGCATCGGATCTCGTCCGCGACCACGGCCTTGAAGCCGCTCGCCCGCGCCCTCTTCAACGCCAATGAATTTCTTCAAGTCCCCTGAGAGGCTTGCGTGCTCACACCCACCGGACTGCAATTCCTCGACCGCCGCCGCTTCCTCGCGCATCTCGGGAGCGGCCTCGGCGGGATTGCGCTCGGCGCGATGCTGGCCTCGGAATCTTCGGCCGAATCAGGCCCGATCCTGCATCATCCCGCGAAAGCCAAGCGAGTTGTCCATATCTTCTGCACGGGAGCCGTGAGTCATCTCGACACGTGGGATTACAAGCCTGAATTGATAAAACGCAATGGCCAGAAGATGCCGGGCGTGGACAAGCTTGTCACCTTCCAGGGGGAGAACGGCAACCTCGCCCGCAGCCCCTGGGAGTTCCGCCCGCGGGGCGAGTCGGGCAAGATGGTCTCGGACCTCCTGCCCAACCTGGCCGAGCTTGCCGACGAGATGTGCTTCGTGCATTCGATGACCTCCAAGACGAACACGCACGGCCCCGGCGAGATGTTCATGAGCACCGGCTTCACCGCCGAGGGATTCCCCAGCCTGGGCTCGTGGGCGTCGTACGCCGCTGGGCACCGAGAACCAGGATTTACCCGCGTTCGTGGCCATCCCCGACCCTCGCGGAGGGCCGCAGCAAGGCCCGGCAAACTGGTCGAACGGCTTCCTGCCGGCCATCACGCAGGGCACCGCCTTCAACGCCGATCGCCCCATCCCCAACCTGGGCAGGCCGCCGGAAATCTCGCCGGGAGACGACCTCGCGACCAGGGATTTCCTCCGCCTGCTCAATGATGAGCATCTGAAACAGCATCCCGGCGACTCGGAATTATCGGCCCGCATCGCTTCCTACGAACTGGCCGCCAGGATGCAACTGCGGGCGCCCGAAGTGAGCGAACTGGCGGGCGAATCGCGGCCCTACGAGGGCACTTTATGGGATGAACGACCCGAACCCGATCAAGGCCGCCTTCGGGCGGAATTGCCTGCTGGCTCGGCGTCTCCTGGAGCGGGGCGTACGCTTCGTCACGCTCTTCAACGGGGCCTTCGCGATGGGCGAAGGTGCCCTGAACTGGGACGGCCACCGTCGCATCAAGTCCGATTACGACCGCCACGGCCCGATCCTCGATCAGCCCGCGGCGGCGTTGTTGAAGGACCTGAAATCGCGCGGGCTGCTCGACGACACGCTCGTGATCTGGACCACCGAATTCGGCCGGATGCCGACCTTCCAGAAGGGCACCGAGGGCCGCGATCACAACCCGAAGGGATTCACGGCCTGGCTGGCCGGCGCGGGCGTGAAGCGGGCCTTCAGCCACGGCGCCACCGATGAGTTCGGGCATCAGGCGGTGGAAAAGGTCGTCGACGTCCACGACTTCCACGCCACAATTTTACACCTGCTGGGGCTCGATCACGAGAAGCTGACGTTCTATCACAACGGCGCCAGGCGAAGGCTCACCGATGTACATGGGAAGGTCATCGACGCGGTCCTGGCGTAGGGCGTCCGCAACAAGTCATCTATTTTTGATCAAATGATCACAAATATGATTCTGGCGGGCTTCGACCACTATTTCTTGCCTTTTCGGACCGCATGGATCGTCTCGTCCAGCTTGCCGAGGAACCGCGAGCGGTCCTCCTTCGCGAACGGCGCCGGGCCCCCGCCCATCACTCCCGATTGCCTGAGCATGTCGTGCAGGGCACGCGTGGCCATCGCTTCACCGATGGTCTCCTCGGTGAACGCCAGGCCCTTCGGGCCGAGGACTCTCGCCTGCTTGCGCAAGCACCGTTCGGCCAGGGGGATGTCGGACGTGACGACGATGTCGCCATCCTCGGCATGCTCGACGATCCAGTCGTCGGCCGAGTCGAACCCGCTCCGCACGACCACCATCTCGATCAGCTCCGACTTGGGCACGAAGATGGATGCGTTCGAGACCACCACGACCTTGAGCTCGTATCGCCTGGCCACGCGATAGACCTCATCCTTGACCGGGCAGGCGTCGCCATCAATATAAATTACCATGGCTAGAGTTCACCGCCCCCCGCTAAGCGGGACGAACACGCCGCCGCGCATCCGGGCGGCGTGATCATGGCCCGATTGATCGGGGATCGTCTCGCCGGTTGGTCGGGAAAAGTCGTAGAGCGTGAGCGTTTGGCCGTCGCTCGCGAGCGAGGTTTCGGGGGTGAACGCCTCGCGGTATCGCGCCGCGTTCGACACCCGCAAGCTCCCGAGGAACCCGCCGCGCGTGTAGCGTCCGTCGGGCTCACCCGGCCCGATCACCCAGCCGCCGGGCGGGTTAATGGTCATGGCGCGGGGCGATTCGGACGAGCTCGCCTTCTTGCCGTCAACGAACGTGATCTGCCGCTTGCCGTCGAACACAAGCGCGAGGTGAGTCCATCCGGGCACCAGCGGCCGGGTAGGATTAACCTGGACCTTGTCGCCCGCGATCCGCCAGCCAGCGAAAGTTTCCGGCCCGTAATAGATCCAGACGTGTTCGTCATTACTACCGGGAACCATCTGGCGGAAGACCGGCCCGGACCAGCCGAAGACCCAGGCTTCGACGGTAAAGGCGTCGAGTTTGCCGAAGTCGATCCCGGTGGCCGTTATGTCGTCGTCCAGGCCGCACACGAGGGTTGCAGGACGGTCGCTCGCAAGGCGGAAATCGGCCGATGCGCGGTCGCGATCGCCAACCGCGGCGAGGGCGCGGGCGCGCCGCGCGTGCAGCTCCTTGCTGTCCGGGTCGGCCTTCACCAGATGATCGAGATGCCAGATCGAAGGCTCCCAGAAGCGGCCATTCTCGGCGATCTGCAACTCGTCGCGGTGCCAGCCCGTCATACGGGCAAGTTGGGCGGGATTGGCCGGGGCTGGGCCGCCCTGATCCGTCAGCAAGGCCATGCTTTCCACGTCATCGCGGCGGGCGGCTTCTTCGAAGGCGGCTTCGCGCAACGACTTCAAAGATTCGCGCGTTGACCGGCGCCGACTGCCAGAGCATGAGGGCTTCGCCACGAGGCCCGATTGCATCGTCCCGCTTCAGCCGCTCCGACCACTTCTCCAGGGTGGGCCTCGCCGCGTCGGCATCGCCTAGCCATAGCCGGGCGACGAGCGAGAGCGCCTCCAGGGATTCGTTTTTGGGATGCTTGAGTCGACTTTGATCCAGCCGATTCGCCAGGGATTCCAACCGGCCCGCCCGCTTCGAGGCCGCCATCACCGCCCCCGCCAGCGACGTCCACGATGCGTCGCCCCCGCGTGCCCAATCCGGGATCTTCGCCTGCTGGCGAGCCGTCCAGGGCGCGCGCGTCACGGTCAGGATCGCTTCGAGGTCGGGAGACTCGCTTGCCAACGCCGCATCGAGCCAACTCATGGCCTCGTCCAGCCCGCCGGACAGGACGTCGAGGAGCAAATTCCGCTCCTCCTCGCGATACTTGTACCGGCTGATTTCGGGGTTCGGCCGCCAAATCAATCTCGGGCTCGGGGCCGCCAGGGCTTGCTCATACGCTGCGATGGATTCAAGGCGAAAACCGTTCTTGCCGAGTTTCTGGGCGACCTGGACCCGGTGGTTGATCTCCTGCTGCTCGAAGTAACCAGGCTGGGCATTGTAGGTCGGGATCGGCATCTCCAGGATGTCCCGCCAGGTCCGCACGGCCCGGGCGCGATCGCCCAGCTTCGCATAGACCTCGGCGAGCCGCTCGTCGGACCGATAGTTGTTCGGGCTGGGCGGGTTCTCGCGGTTTTCGATCTCGTCCTTCAACAAGTCGCGGGCAAGCTCCAGCGCGGGGCGTGATTGGCACTCAAAGCACTCCGCGACCAGGATCGGGCGCGAGGATTCAAGTTGCCGGGCGTAGGCGATCTCCTTCCGGTATCGCTCCACCACCCTCTCGATCGCATCCTCCCTGCCGGCGCGACGGGCGATCATCGCGATCAGCAATTCGCCCCAGCGCCCCATTTCGAGTCCTTCTCCAGCGCCTCGCGGCAGTCCGCTTCCAGCTTGTCCAGGACGCCAACCTCCCCGGCAAGATCGGCCAGGCTGGTGGCCCCGAACGTGAGATGAGCCGCATTTCCTTCAGGCGGCAGGACCTGCCGACGCCTCGCCTCAAGGGCGAATTTCGGCCGTTTCATGCGGATCAGGTAGGTGGCGAGTGCGTGGTATACCGATTCCCTGTAGCCTGCGCCGAACGTGTCGGCCACGGCCTCGTGGATCGCGATCACGTCCCGGATTCGATCGTCCGCCGCAGTGGAATGATTCAGGAATGCGCGGGTAATGCCGTAGACGTATCCGTTTTGGAGGTTCGGCTCCTTGACGTCCCGCAGCCCGCGGGCGAGATCGGCGCCGAGCCCGGCGTCTACGCATAGCGGCGCGAGCGGGTTGAAATGGGCCAGCACGTCGGCCTGGCTCGTCTTCCATGCGTGATCCAGCCGGAGCGAAGCCTCTTCCCTCCGGTTCGCGCGGGCGAGCGCGATCGCCAGTCTCATGAGCGTGACCACGTCGTCCTTGCGATCGGCGAAGAGGCGGGCGACCGGTTCCGGGCCGTTCCGTGCGGCGAATTCCGCCGCGAGCTCGTCGATGGCCGCGGCGTCGCGCAACCTGCCCGCGGCCTTCTCGTTCGCCCTTGCCACGGCCACCGCGAGCGACAGGCCGATGTCGCGGGTCTCGGGATGTTGCAGCGCCTCCTTGGCCGCGAGCCAGGCCGCCGAGCTTGCGGCGAGCGCGGGCTGACGATCGACGCGGGCCGCCAGCTCGCGGAGCATCGAGGTCGAGCCGTCGCCGTCGTCGCGACCCCGGGCGATCAGGGCCGACACGGCGAGGACGGCCAGTTCGTCGGGAGCTTTCGCCCTTGCCATGGCGGCGGCGCGGGCGAGCGCGTCGAGACGGCCCGATTCCTTCGCTTTCTCCAGCAGGGCCGGGAGGAGATCCACGACGGTTCGCCGGATCGGTTGCCGACCTCGTCCCGGTTCGGGTCGTCGAACACGGCCACGAACGGCGCCAGATCGGGCGGCTTCGCCTCCGATTTCAGGGCCGATTCCAGCGCCGCAATGGTCTCGTCCGCTTCCATGGCCAGGACCTTGCGGACGACGGCTTGCGCGGCCACCTCAGGCGGGTCCGAATTGTTCTGATTTCCGTCTTCAAGGCGCTCGATCATGTGGATGGAGTCGTAGACGGAGATGGCATCGAGTAGGAATCCGTGCCTGGCGAGCTCCGCGGCCACTTGCTGGCGCGAGGTCATCTCGAAATTCTGCGGATTCCTCGCGTTGACCGGGTAGGTCGCGTTCGACACGGCCTTCAGCAGGTCCATCAACACCGCCCGCGCCTTCTCGCGATCGCCGAGCTTGATCCAGAGGCCGGCGATGTGGGATTGGACGTTCGTGCCGGAATTATCGGCGAAACGATTGGCCTGATTCGGATTCTGCGGGGCCTGCCAGATGCCGATGGCGGCTCGCAGGGCGGCGCCGGAGGTTGCCTCCGAAAGTTCGTCGCGAAGCGGCACCATCGCGGCGGCGGTGGCGAGGGCAAAGGCCGGGTCCTTCAGCCGCTTCTCGGCCATCGCGACCAGGGGCTGCTCGTCCCCCTTGCGGGCCGCGAGCAAAGCCTTGAGGAACTCGCCTTGCGGCCTCCACGCGGGATGGTCGGCCATGGTCTTGTCGCATTCGGATTGCAGGGCGTCGATCGCGCCAAGCTCCCTGGCCAAGTCGGCGGCCGGCCGCTCGAATTCCCACGCCTGGGTGTTGCGCTTCGCTACGGGGAAAATCAGGCGGCGATAAATGCCCAGGGCCTCGGGATTGTGCGGCAATTGCGCGAAGGCCTGGACGAACTGCGACTTCAGGTTCGCGCCGTTGTCGTCGGACAGGACGTCGGACAGGGCGACGTAGAGATTGAAGAGATCCTCGGGCTTTCGCAGCCTCCCGAAGATCGCCGAGATCTGGTTCGACACCTGCCATGTGGCTTGCTGGCGGACGTTCGCGTCCTGCACCAGCCTCAGCCCGTCTCCCAGCGCGTCGAACCGCCCGGTCGTCGTGTAGAGGTTGATCAGTTCCGCGAGATTCGACGCCATGGCGTTCGGGTTGACCCGCCACGCCCTGTTCAGCAACGCGATCGCTTCGTCGTTCCGCTTCTGGCCCACGCGGATCTTCGCAAGTTCGACGGGCGCCGTGGTGTTCCCCTTGCTGGCGGCGATCACCGCCGAGATCGCGGCCTCGTCGGCCGGACTGTCGCCGGGATCGGCCAGCATGGAGATGATGGCCGCACTCCGCCCGGGGTTCCCGGCGCGATCGGCGCCGGCGGCGAACGTGGCCGCCACCGAGCGTCCCCACGCTCGCGACGGATCGTGCCTCATGGCCTCGCGGAACACGAGCCAGGTTTCCGGCTGCGAGGCCCAGTCGGTCTTCCTCTTTACGTCAGGCGGGATCTTGTCCCACAGGTCGAAGATGGGCTGCGATTCCGATGGCCTGTCGGCGGCCATCGCCAGGAGTGCCGCGAACGCCTGCAATCGCAGCGAGTCGGCGCCCGGCCTGGCGCGGATCTCGGCAACCTTGGCGGCGATCGCGTCTAGCGAGCTGTTCTGCTTCGCGAATTCCAGCAAGGCAAGGATCAACTGCGGCGAGGTGCGATCATAAGGGACTTTGCGCGACACGCTCGAATCGACCACCTGCGCCATCCGTTGATTCCGGAGGGATTGTGCGTCGACGACGAGGAAGAAGCGCGCCAGCGCCTCGCTGACATCGGCCGACCCGAGAGCATCGGTCAAAGCCTTCAAGGTCTCCGATCGATCCGCCTTCAGCAACGCGGCCACGCACTGCGAGGCCTCGCCCTGCACTTGCTGGAGCTGATAGTTCCCCTGGTTCCCGGAGAGGATCATCTGCGGGTCGCGCACGACCTTGCTGTACAGGGTCAGCGCGTCCAGGGAGAATTCAAGCTGATTGAGGTTCTGTGCCACGCCGATCCATTCCTGCACCTTGGCCTGGTTCACCGCCGCCAAGTTCACGGCGCCGACGTTGGCCAACCTCGTCGGGGCGAGCAAGGTTTCGCGAGCCCTGGCGCGATCGCCCAGCTTGATCCAGGCGTCGGCCATGCGGCGACGCCTGGCCATCGGCGCATCTTCCAACGCCTGCTTCCCGCCCGGCCCGCGTTCCCAGAGCCCGATGGCGGCGATCAAGGCAGGCCTTCCCTGGCATGCGGCAAGCTCCTGGTAGAACCGTTCCTGCGCCCCGTCGTGGGAGATCACGTCGGCGTCCTTCTGTGCCCGGAGCGCGAGCGATTCCAGGGGCGATTCGTCCTTCTGGCGGCGGGCGATCATCGCGCAGATCACTTCGCCCTGGAACTTCCAATCCGCCGCCGCGCCCGCCTTCCTGGCCTCGGCGGCAAGCTCGTCCTGCCGGCCCAGTTCGATGGCCAGGTCCACCACCCGCGTGAACAGGCCGCCCGGGGCATTGGTTTGCGGCATCTCATATCGGAGCGTTGACATGGCGCCTGTCAGGGTCGTCCGCGTCACGATGCCTTTTGGCGTGGCGGTGACTGGCGCCGCGGGCGGGGCCATCTTCGTGACCGCGGCTTGCACGACTTCGGGCCTGGGCGGGGCCTTGAGCGCGAACGCGGCGGCCTTGTAGACCTCGTAAGCCTCCGTCTTCCTGCCGTTCCTCGCCAGGTAGTCGGCGAACTGCGTGTTGGTGGTGTCGCGCTGATCGGGCGGCAGGAGGTCGAGCGTAACGCGGTAGATCTTGATCGCGTCGTCCACCTTCAGCCCATTCAGGCCGTTGCCTTGCGCGAGGTTGTTGAGCGCCCATTGGAACTGGGCGAGCTGGGGATTTCCCTTGAGCTTTTGCAGCTTGCCCACGAGGTCATCCAGGCGGCCCGAGCGGACATACGAAGGAACGTACATCTGGACCTGCTGAATCGCTTGCTCGGGCGACTTCTCCCAGAGGGGATCGATCATCTCGACGACTTCCAGGTGCCGTCCGCGACGGAGCAGGATCTGCGCGGCCCTCTGGCGCAGGCTCGCGTCGTCGGGACGGATGACGAGCATCTTGCGGATCAACTCCAGCAGCTTCGCCTCGTCGTTGGCGGCCGAATGCAGCTCGAAGAGATCGTCCAGCAGCGCCGCCGATCCGGGCGAGGCCATGAGCTGCTCATCGGCATGCGTGATCCTCTTCTCCAGCTCGCCCGTCTCCTTGAGCTGCCTCAGCGCAGCGATCCGGATCGAGTTATTCTGGTTGTTCCCGCCCGCCCCTCCGCGCTTCACCTGCTGCAAGATGCTCCTGGCCAGCGAGGCCGCCTTGACCGGGTCGGTCTGCGAATATTGTTGCATGAGGTTGAGCATCATGCTCGGGTTGCTCCGCGCCATCAGCTCGGCCTTCTGGTCAAGCTGCTGCCCCTGCGACGTGAGGCCCAGTCGTCGCAAGGTCTGGGCAAGCTGGACCTGCTCGTTGGCGTCCAGCCTCATCGCGAAGAGGCGCAGGGCCGCTTGCCTGGAAACCTCCTCGTCCTGGGTCCGCTGGGCAAGTTGCAGCCGGGTCTGCTCCAGCGTCTTGGCGGCGGTCCCGAATGGCACGCGGAGCGGCGCCAGGACGGCCAGCGCCTCCTTCAAGTCCCCATGAGCGGCCAGGGCCTTCGACCGCAGCATGACCAGGTCGAGATCGGCCGGGGTCATCGCCGCCGCCTGCTCCAATGCGGCGAGCGAGGCGTCCTTCTCCCCCTCCCACCAGTCGAAAGCCGACCTCGCCAGGAGCCACGATTGCCGCGACGGCCCCTCCGCCTCCTTGGCCCGACGATCGAGCAATTCCCCCAGGCGATCGGCCTGCCCCGCGCCCTTGAGCGCCTGATGCGCCTGGTTCAGCGAGTAGAACCGGGTGCTATCCAGCAAGTTCGAGGGAATGGGATACTGCGTCACGCTGTTCGGGCTCATGGCCCTCATTGCCCGCGCCCGGGTGATCGACAAGGAAGCCGTCGCCACGCTCCCAAGGCTCGCCGCCGGGCTCGGGCTGCCGACCGTCATGAGGCGGTCGATCATGGCGAGCGACCTGTCCCAGTCGCCTCGCGAGATCGCCGCGTTCATGCACTGCTGGAGCACGTTCGGGATCATCAGCCGCAGCGTCGAGCCGGCCGGCGTCTTCTGGACTTGCAAGATCCGGGCAAGGAGGTCGTCGACCAGGTCCGAATCCTCCGGGTCATTGAGCAGATAAACGACCTGCTGAAGCGAGCCGACGTCCGCCCCCTTGATTTGCGCGATCAGGAGCTTGCGCGCTCGGGTCGTTCGCCGTTATTGCGGAGAAATTGCACGTAGTTGGAGGTCATCCACGTGAGCAAGTCGGGCCGGTGGGCGGCGAACCAGGCATATTGCTCCTTGATCCCCGCGACGTCCGGCTTGAGCGCCGTTTGATATCCGTTATTGTGCCAGTTGATCTCGTAATTGAAGCGGACAAATCGCGCCTCGGGGTCGTTGGGGCTGCGCTCGACCCACTTCGTGGCAAGTTGCCACACGGCCAGGTTATCCTGCGAGAGATTGGTCAGCAGGGTCAAGTTGCGCAGGCTCTTCAAGTCCTTCTCCGACCGGGCCTGCAGCTCCTTCACCCAGGCGTCCCCTCGCTTCTCGTGGCGGGCAAGCTCGCGGAGATAGACCATCGCCATGGCCTGGCGCGATCCTGGTCGTCGGCTCGCGCGGTGTTGAACCCGGCGTTCTGCCGCAGGGCCGGATTCTGGAGCAGGTTCTGAATCTGCTGCATGGCCTGGGTTGCCTGCCAGAATCGCGGATAATTCGAGGGGTATGCTCCGGATGATCTGGTTGCCGACCCGGGCGCGGCGGGCTTCTTCGCGTATTTGTCGCTCGACGGCAGGTCCAAAATCGCGCGGAAGATCGCACCCGCCTCGGCCTCGCGATTCGCCACCCAGAGCGCCTCGGCCAACCGAATCCCGAACCGCCAGTCGTCGGGCCTCGCCTGCCACTGCGGGCCCGCGAGGGCGATGACCAGCTTCGGATCGCTGTGGACCATCGCCTTGTCCAGCGCACCCAGGAGCGCGTCGGCATCCTTCGCCTCGCGGGCGATTCGCTCGTAAATTGCCGACGCCTCCTCGGGCTTGCCGTTCGAGGTGTAAAGGGTCGCGAGCTTCTCCACCTCGGCCTTTTCGGGAGCAATCGCGACGATCTTCCTCTGATAATTGATCGCCTCGTCCAGGTCTGCGCAGGCTCTCGGCCAGCGCCACCAGTTGGCCGAGGATCTGGAGGTCGTTGGGCCTCCTGAGAGAGCAATTCGGCAAGCTCGCGACGCGCCCCCACGTAATCTTCGCCGCGCCGCAGGGCCTCGACCAGGCAGAGCGACGGGACCAGGGAATCCTCCCCCTGGCGGCGGATTTGCCGAAGTTTCTCGGCCAGAACATCGAACTTGCCAATAGCGAGATAGAGGTCCGCCAGCGTGCCGGCGACGCCAATCTTCGCGGGCGGATCTTCGGCCAGCTCGAACAACCGCCACTGATGCTCGATCGCCTCGTCGGCCTTCTGATTCTGCGCCAAGGCCAAGGCCAGGGCGCGGTGCGCGTCCAGGTCGCGAGGGTCGATGCGCACGGCCCTCCGCAAGGTCTCCAACCCGGCATCCACCAGCCCGCGGCGCAGTTGCACGTCGGCTAGGATCCCGTAGCTCTCGGCCTTGGCCGGGGCGGCGCGGACCAATTCCTCGGCGGCAACCTGCGCGTCGGCTGGACGCCCCATGTCCAGCAGCACGCGGATCAAATCTTGGAGATGATTCGTCTTCAGCTTCGGCTCTTTCTGCGCCAGCAATTTCATCTGCTCGGCCGCGCCGCCGAGGTCGCCGCCCGACGCGTACACGCGGGCCTTCAATCGCAACAGCCGCAGGTCGAAGGGGGCGATTTTCAACGCGGCGTCGAGATGTTCTTGCGCATCGTCCCAGCGGCGCTGGTCGTTGGCCATGAGCGCCGCGAGCCAGTAATCGTCGAGCGAGCCGCCCGGCGCCTTCAATTTCTCGTCCAGCTTCGCCGCCTCTTCAACCAGCCGCCCCGCCTCGCCATAAAGCGCCACTCGGCGGGTCAGGGCCTGTTCCTCGAAGTACGGGTCGTCGGCGAGCTTCCTCATGGCGATCACGTGGGCGAGCGCCTCGTCGTATTTCTTCAATCGGGCCAGGAGGTCGGCGGCCATCGAGTGCAGGTCGTACCGATCCGGCTCCTTCTTGATCGCGCGATCGACCGTCGAGATCGCCTCGTCCACCATCCCGGCCTTGGCGAGGATCTCGGCCAGTCGCCGCAGGTTATCGGGCGTGTCACGGGGCGGGGCCGCGATCCCCCTCCACGCATCGCGCGCCTCTGCCTCTCGGCCCAACGCTTGCAGATATTCCCCCACATATTCCTGATATTGCGGCACGTCGGGCGAACGCCGCACGGCCTCGCGATACAAATCCAGGGCGGCGCGAGAAAGCGGCGTCTCCGGCACCGGCTTCTTCTCGCCCTCCTCCTGCTTCGCCGACCCGATGGTGCGAGCATCGATCCCGGCCCCGCGACGGCAGGCCTCGGCCGCCTGCACGGCCAGTCCCGGCTCGTTCGGGCGGATTGCCGCGATCTTCTTCCATGCTTCCATCGCCTTGCGTTCGTCCTTGTTCACCTTCAGATGCAGCTCGCCCAGCCGCTTCAGCGTGTCGATATCATTCGGATTCGCCTCCACCAGCGACTGCGTCTCGGCGAGCGCTTCGGCGAATTTTCCACCCCGGGACAGCTCGCCGATCATCGCCTCGCGCAGGTCTCGCCGCGACGGCGCCAGCTTCACGGCGTCGCGATACTGCTTCAGCGCGGCCTCGCGATCCCCCAGCTTCACCGTGGTCGCGGCCAAGCGGATCATCGCGTTGAGGTCGTCGGGACGCTGTTTCAGTCGCTCGCGATAATAACTGGCCAGGCCCGCGTCATCGTCGCTGCGGACGAAGATCTCCTCGACGCGGCGGCGGATCTCGCGGGCCAGCCAGCTTTCGGGGTCGACCTGCGCAAGCGCCTCGTCGAACGTGGCGATCGCGTCCTTCATCTTCCCTTGCGACGCCTGGATCTGGCCGACCTCGATCTTCGCCGAGATCTTGCGATAGGCGTCGGATTTCGACAGCTCGCCCAGCCTCCGATACGTGCGAATCGCCTCGTCGGCCTGCCCTTCCTCGGCCAAAAGTTCGGCCAGTTCCTGCAAGATCAGGCGATCGTCGGGGAACTGCTTCGCCACGTCGCCCCAGACCTTGATCGCCTCCGCCGTGCGTCCCGATCGCGAGTGGATCCTGCCCAATCGCTTCGCGATCTCCAGCCGTTCGGCGCGGGGCGGGTCATGCTGCAAGGCCAAGTTCAACGCCTTCACGGCCTCGTCGTCGCGGTGCGCCTCGCTCAGCAGCAACCCGCGATAAAAATCGGGGATGAAATCCTTCGGCAAGAGTTCGCCGGCGCGGCAAACGCCTGGATCGCGTCCTCGTCGCGCCCCCGACGCTCCTGGACCAGCGCGAAGACCAGGAACGCCGACGCATTCCGCGGCTCCTTCCGCGTCAACGCCTCATAGAATCGCGAAAGCTCGTCCACCTTGCCGGCGTCAAGATAGTGGCGATAAAGCAGGTCAAACGCCGTCCCCCGGCGGGGTTGACGCAACAACACAGACTGATATCTCTTCGCAATCACCTCGAATTTCGCGACGTCATCGGCGTCGTCCTGGCCCCAGCTCGACGCCGAAACCCCGACCAGCAGGAAAGCGGCAAAGGTCACACGGATTTTCATGGACGGCTCGCAAGGGGGATCTGCCGGAGCAACCCGGCTCGTCGCGAAAACGATTTCCTTCAGGCTAGTCGTGCCGCCAAGAGCCCGTCAATAAACTTCCGACGCCCATGCATGGATTGGGAGGCGGCAGGCCAAGCCGAACGACCGTGATCGAGCGGATAAAAAAATCTGCGGCCAACGATAATATCGCGCGTGGACCCATAGCCCTCCGGTCGAGGCAATTCAATCTTGGAAAAAGGCCGCAAGTCTGGCCCGGAAATCGGTCGCGAAGCCGGAGCGGTTCTCCACGCGCCGTCCGACCGCCCTCAGCGACGTCTTAGGCGAGGGTTCCGTCCAAATTTTTCGGTCAGGGCGCGGTTACACAACGGCGTCGCTTTCGCAGGGCCGGTTGCTTACACTAAGGGTCGACTCTCCCACCAACCCTGCCTCCCGCCGCCCCGGGGACGCCCCGCCGTTGGGGCCTGCCGAGGAATGAGGAACTTCTTCACCATGAATCGCATGCGAACTCGTCGAGTGTGGCCCCTCCTCGCAGGTCTCGCCGGGATGGGCGTGGCCCTGCTGATTTCGGCCCGGCTGGCCTCGGCCGACGATGGCCAGGCGACTCCGCGATGGATCTGGCGCGACAAGGCCGCAACGCTCTTCTTCCGCAAGGAGATCACCATACCCGAGGGCGTGAAGGCCGCCAGGCTCGTGGCCACCTGCGACAACGAGGTCGCCCTCTTCCTCGACGGCAAGCCCGTCCTGCAAAGCTCCAGCTGGGAAGAACCCGTCTCCAGGGACGTGAGCAAGGAACTCGCCCACGCCGGCCGGCACATTCTGGCCGCGCAATGCAAGGATCAGGGCGGCGCCGCCGGATTCCTCGCCCGCCTCACCTTCGAGACGGATAAGGGCGTCAGCAGCATTGTCACCGACAATACTTGGAAGGTCGCCGAGAAGGCCTCGCGGGCCTGGCGAGAAATGGCGTTCGACGACACCAAATGGGAGATGGCCAGCGTGGTCGGGACCCTGGGCGACGGCCCCTGGGTCGCCGTCACCAAGGCCGCGATCGACAACGCCGCCAACCCGAAAAGCCCCTCGGCCACGTCGCCCGACAAGTTCAAGGTCGCCAAGGGTTTCAAGGTCGAATTGCTCTACACCGTGCCCAAGGACGAGCAAGGCTCATGGGTCAGCATGACCACCGATCCCAAGGGCCGCCTGATCGTGGCCGACCAGTACGGCAAGCTCTATCGCGTCACGCCGCCGCCCATCGGGAAGACCGAGGGGATTAAAGTCGAGCCGATCGACGTGGAAATCGGCGAGGCCCAGGGCTTGCTCTGGGCGTTCGACGGCCTTTACGTGGTCGTGAATCAAGGCCAGAAATACCGCAGCGGCCTCTACAAGGTCACCGACACGAACAACGACGACAGGCTCGACAAGGTTGAACTCCTGCGACCCATCAACGGAGGAGGCGAGCACGGCCCTCACGCGGTCCTGCTCTCGCCCGACGGCAAATCCCTGTACGTGATCGCGGGCAACGCCACGACCGTGCCGAAGCTTTCCGGCTCGCTCGTCCCGCAAATCTGGGATGAAGACCAGATCCTCCCCTACATGCCCGACGGCCGCGGTTTCATGCGAGACGAACGCGCCCCCGGCGGCTGGATCTGCAAGGTCACGCCCGACGGCAAGGACTGGACGCTTGTGTCGATGGGCTACCGCAACCCCTACGACATGGCCTTCAACAAGTACGGCGACCTGTTCACCTACGATTCCGACATGGAATGGGACATCAACCTGCCGTGGTATCGTCCCACGAGGGTCTGCCTGGCCGCGCCGGGATCAGACCTCGGCTACCGCAACGGATCGGGCAAGTGGCCCACCTATTATCCCGACAGCCTCCCGCCGGTCGTGAACATCGGGCCCGGCTCGCCCACCGGCGTGTGCTTCGGATACGGGGCCAAGTTCCCGCCCGATTATCAGGAAGCCCTGTACATCTGCGACTGGAGCTACGGCAAGCTCTACGCCGTCCACATGAGCCACGAGCAGGGCCACTACAAGGCTTTGTTAGACGAGTTTATCACCGGCACACCCCTGCCCTTGACCGACATCGTTGTGAACCCGAAGGACGGCGCCATGTACTTTACCATTGGCGGTCGCCGGACGCTCTCGGGCTTGTATCGGGTAACGTACCAATGGTCACCCAACGATCCCTCGACGGATAACTTTCCGGTACCGCGAGGCGAGTTGTTGAGGAGAAAGAGCCTGGAAGACCGACTTGCCAATCCCAAGCCTGACTCGCTGGAGGTCGCGTGGTCCCACCTAAACGATCCCGACCGCTACACTCGGTTCGCCGCCCGATCGGTGATCGAGAAGCAGCCTCGGGCCTTGTGGCTACAAAAGGCGCTCGATGAAGCCAACCCTGAAGCTGCGATCACGGCTTTGCTAGCGCTCTCGCGGTCAGGTGATCAAGCGATCGAACCTATGCCGTTCGATGCCATGCCGCGAGAAAAACTAGAGCTTGAGTGGGCGAAAGCTGACAGGGCACTTCAATCCAAAATCTTCGACGCCCTCGCCAGGATCGATTGGGACAAGCTGGACGTCTCGCAGAAGCTTGAGTTGCTCCGCGTCTATGAAGTTGCGATCGCCCGCATGGGCGTGCCTTCGGGCGAAATTGCGCAGAAAGTCATCGCCCGGCTCGATCCCTATGTCCCCGCCAAGGCACGCGAGCTGAATTCCGAGCTGTGCAAGATCCTCATCGCCTTGCAGGCCCCCTCGGCGGCCTCGAAGACGATGGCCTTGCTCGCCCATGCCCCCACCCAGGAAGAACAGATCGACCTGGCCACGGCCTTGCGGATGCTCAAGGCCGGCTGGACCTCCGAGCTTCGCAAGGCGTATTTCTCCTGGTTCCTCGCGGCCTCGCAGTTCAAGGGCGGGCCGAGCCTGGAAGGGTTCATCAAGGAGATCAAGGACGACGCCCTCAAGACCCTCTCGTCCGACGAGATGGCTTCGCTGAAGCCGATCATCGACGCCAAGCCGCAGGGGCGAGGCGCCGTCGCAACCGCGCCGGCCCGTCCGTTTGTGAAGGCCTGGACCGTTGATGAGCTGGCCCCGCTGGTCGAAGCCAACCTCAAGCATCGCGACTTCGACAAGGGCCGCACCCAGTTCGCCGCCACGTCCTGCTTTAATTGCCATCGCTACGACAACGAAGGCGGAATCGTCGGCCCCGACCTCACGGGAGTGGCCGGCCGATTCAGCCCGAGAGACCTGTTGGAGTCGATCATCCTGCCCAGCAAGTCGGTGAGCGACCAGTATCAGGCGGTTTCGATCGCCACCACCGATGGCCGCGTGATCACGGGCCGGATCATGAACCTGAACGGCGACGGGATCATCTTGAACACCAACATGCTCGACCCCAGCGCCCAGGTCACGGTCAACCGCAAGCAGATCGAGGAGATGAAGCCCTCCCCGGTGTCGATGATGCCCGAAGGCCTGCTCAACTCGCTGAACAAGGAAGAGATCTTCGACATGCTCGCCTACCTCCTCTCCCGAGGAGATCGCAACAGCCTCATGTTCAAATAATGGGTGAATGAGGAGCACCCTCTTGCGACATCAACATCGCAAGAGGGTGCCTTCCGCCCCACCCGAGGACTGAACCAAGATGCCAACCCGAATCCAACCCCAACCCGGCCAGGAATCGGTCTGGGACTACCCGCGACCGCCCAGGGTCGAGCCCTCGTCGAAGCGAATCCGCGTGGAATTCGCCGGCCAGATCATCGCTGACACCACGAAGGCGTATCGCGTCCTCGAAACCAGCCACCCGCCGGTCTTTTACATCCCCGCCAAAGACATCAAGTCCAAATTCGTCGTAAAGACCACCCGGACCAGCTTCTGCGAGTTCAAGGGACGCGCGAGCTACATCGACCTGATCGTGAACGATCGCAGGACGAGGGACGCCGGATGGTTCTATCCCGATCCCACGCCCGAGTTTGCCGCCATCCGCGACCACGTCGCGTTTTACCCCGGCCGCATGGACGCCTGCTTCGTCGATGACGAACAGGTGCAAGCCCAGGAGGTGGATTTTTACGGAGGTTGGATCACCCAGGACATCGTCGGCCCGTTCAAAGGAGCGGCCGGCACATGGGGATGGTAACGGCGACGATGAAAACTCCTGTAGGGTGCTCTGTGAGCACCTCTTCAATTGGAATTGAAGAGGTGCTCACAGAGCACCCTACAAGACGAGCAACCGTGAAAACGGGTGCCTTAGACCTTCGAGGTCCCCTGGCGACGGCGACGCAGGCCTCCCAGCGGGGCGCCTCCGCGACGGGGCGGGGCCGGCGGCGGGGCCGGGCGACGACCGCGACCGTTGAACGGTCGGCCGTTGCCGGTCGAACGTCGCTGGGGCATCGGCCTCGGGAACGTGGGGACACCCTCGACCGAATCGACGTCAAGTTGGCGGGAAATCGCCTTCTCGATCTGGTCCAGGAGCTTGCCCTGGTCCGAGGTCACGAAGGTAAAAGCCGCGCCATCCTTGCCCATCCGGCCGGTGCGGCCGATCCGGTGGACATAGTGCTCGGGGTCTTCGGGGATGTCATAGTTGATCACGTGGGTGATGCCCGGGACGTCAATCCCGCGGCCCACCACGTCGGTGGCGACCAGCACGTGCAGACGACCGCCCCGGAACGCGTGCAGGACCCGATTCCGCTGGGCCTGCGAGAGGTCGCCATGCATGGGCTCGGCCTTGAACCCGTCCACGCTCAGCACATGGCCCACCTTGTCGGCCCCGTGCTTCGTCCGGCAGAACACGATCGCCCGCTGCGGCTGCTCGCGCTGGAGCAAGTTGTACAACAGCTCCAACTTACGCTCGCCCGCCACCATCACGTAAGACTGCTTGATGGCCGGGATCGTGGCGTCCTGGTCCTCGCGGATCAGGCGGACGTCAGCCGGGTCTTTCAGATAGCGGCGCGTGAGGTCGCGGACTTCCTTCGGCATGGTCGCCGAGAGGAGGAATGTCTGGCGAGGCTCGGGAACCGCCTCCAAAATCGCCTCGACGGCCGGGCGGAACCCGATATCCAGCATCTGGTCGGCCTCGTCCAGCACGACCATCTTCACCCGGTCGAGCTTGACCGACTGCCGATCCATCAGATCCATCAGGCGGCCGGGCGTGGCGATAAGGATCTGCGTGCCCGACTGCAACAGTTTGATCTGGCGAAAGATCGACTCGCCGCCCACGACGGCTGCGGCGCGAATCTTCCGGCCGAAGGACAGTTTCTCGAACTCGCGGCCGATCTGGTGGGCCAATTCGCGCGTGGGCACGAGGATCAGCGCCTGAACAAAGCGTCCGTTCTCGTCAATTTTTTCGATGATCGGCAGCAAGAATGCGGCCGTCTTGCCCGTACCGGTGGGTGCGTTGCCGAGGCAATCGCGACCCTCCATGGCGGGGGGCACAAGCTGGGCCTGCACCGGGCTGGGTTCGGTGAATCCCGAACGGGTCAGCGCAGCCAGAGTCAGTTCGCTCAATCCAAGGGACGGAAACCCGGCAGGGGTCTCCTGCGTTGTCGTCTGCAACCCAAAACTCCTTCACACCCCGACTTGTGGCGTGGCAAGGACGACAGAACGGTCGCCCCGCGCATTCGGAACGCGGCTTCCATGTCGGCCAGAACGCGCCTGATCACACAAGGGGTCCGCGTCCATCGTCGGGTCGCGGGAGGAGGGTAAGCGCAGATCGACCAACGCAAAAAAACACGCGAGAGAGAAGAATACCTCAAGCCGGCGGGGTAATACGGGGAAAACTCGTCAGCAAAGACAGTGTAGCATGTCGGTCAAGCGAAGCGAATCCCGATTCCGGAATTTGACCCAAATCCTGCCTCGACATGACGATCATACGGATTGATCGCCCGGAAAGTTCACCACCAATCGGATGGAATTCGCGAATGCGCCTGGTCATCGACGGCCGCCGCCTCTCGGCCCACCGGACCGGCGTCGGTCGTTACCTGGAAACCCTCCTGAAGGAATGGGCAGTTTCCGGATTCCCCTACTCAAAAACCCTCGTCGCCCTATCCCACCCTTCCGGCCTGGACTTCGTGCCTCGCATGAAAGGCGTAGAGGCCGCGATCCTCCGACCCAGAGAACCCGGCATATTATGGGAAAATCTCGGACTTGGCCGGACGTTGCGAGCGGGGGATTTGCTCTTCGCACCCGGCAATCTCGTGCCCGGAAGCTGGCGAGGCCCGACGGTCTTGACCCTCCATGACGCCTTGCAAGAAGTCCGTCCGCAAGATTTCCCGTGGCACGTCCGCATGCGCTTCGGATACCGCTATCGCGCGGCGGCCCGGCGAGCCGACCGCATCCTTACTCCCTCCCGGTCCACGGCCAACGACGTGGTAAGGATTTACGGAGTGCCGCCCGATCGCATTCGCACCATCTATCCGGCAGCCGGCCCGGAATTCCATCGCGGGGACGGGACTGCCGCGAGAACCGCCGTCCCCGGTCTTGCGGATCACCCCTTCTTCCTCTTTATCGGGAAGCCATCCAGGCGAAGGCACATCCCGGAGATCCTCGCGGCGTTCCGGCGACACTACGCGGATTTCCCAGACCATCGCCTCGTCCTGGTCGGCCCGGGCCACGCAGCAACCCCCGAACCGGGCGTGATCCAGCCCGGTCATGTGCCCGAATTGGTCCTTTGCGGGCTGCTCGCCTCGGCCGTTGCCCTGCTTTACCCCTCCGAGTACGAGGGTTTCGGCCTGCCGGTGGTCGAGGCCATGGCGTCCGGCTGCCCGGTCGTCACGCTTCGCAACAGCGCGCTTGTGGAGGTGGGCGGCAACGCCCCGCTTTATCTGGAGGACGCCAGCGCGAATTCGCTTTTCGAGGCGATGAAGCGCCTGACCGACGATTTATCAGGTAGATCCGATCACATCGCCCGAGGGCTCGCCCAGGCTGCCAGATTCCGCACCGACATGTTTGCGGACGCGGTCCGCGAGGAGCTTCGGGCGTTCCTGACCGGAAAGTGATCGACGATCTTGAATCGAGTCGATCAGCCCGAAATAGCGATCCAGATGTGCAGCCTCGGACCACACCCCGTTTCGGGCCGCCAGGCCGTTACCTCCCAGCTCGTCGCGAAGGTCGTCATCGGCGACGATCCGATCGATGGCGTCGATCAGCCCACCCGGCGAGTCGAAGACCAATCCTCCGTTGCTCTCGGCCACCAGCTCGGGCAAGGCGCCCAGGTCTCGCACGATCACGGGCGTACCCTCGGCAAACGCCTCCAGGACCACGTAGCCGAACGTCTCGTAAACCAGCGACGGCACCACCACGGCCCTCGCCCCGCGAAAAAGGGCCGCGAGCTGCGCGGAGTCCAGTCGCCCCTCGAAATGGACATTCGCGAGCCCCGCAGCGCGTTGTCGGAGGGTCGATTCATACTGGCCGGCCCCGGCGATCCGCAAGTCTATATGGGGGAGCGAACGAACGGCATCGATCGCATCCTCGAAACCCTTGATCTTCTCCAGCCGACCGGCCGCCGCAACGTAAGGGCGATCATGACAAGGCGCCTGCAGCCGCGGAAGCCCCGTGTAATCGTCGGGCAGGAAATAGGGCAAATGGGTCGTAGGGGCCGTGATCCCTCGACGTGCATGCTCGCGGCGAGTCGACTGGCTCGGGCAGATCAGGGCATCGAGGTGGACGAGCGAATCGCGTAAGAGGCTACTCTTACGCCAAAACTGCGGCGGCTTCCGTTCTCTTACGCAGCACTTGAGGCATTCTTCCGTTTCGCACACGCCAGAGTCGAATTTCCAGAGGACATGGAGCGGGCAGACCAGCCAATGCTCGTGAGTGGTCATCAACTTGATCGCACCCGGGACGCTGAGGGCCAGCAGTCCCGGGCCGCCGATCAGAGAGAGATTATGGACATGAACCACGTCGGGCTCGATCTCGGCCATGAGGCGACGGATCGGGCCCGTCTTGAAAATCGGAAAGCCCGTCTGATGCGTGGACAGAGGAGACAGCGGCCCGAAGCCGCTTTCCAGGGCGTGGATCGTTACCCCCGGCGGGCACTGATAGGGCCTGGCCGTCTGGTCGCCCCGCACCAACTCGAAGGCGTCACGACAATAGATCACATGCACCTTGTGACCATGGCGGGTCAGCGCCCGAGAGAGCCGATCGACGAACGCGGCATCCCCGCCGAAGCTGTGTTCTCCGAAGAACGTGGTCAGCATGCAAAACGTCATGCGGCACCCCTCCGGGCCGGCGTCGCGCGAAGTCCCTCGAACACGCCCAGCAAGGCTTCCGCCGAGGCCGTCCACGTAAATCGCTTCGCCCGATCCAGCGCAACTTTCGCCAGGGCGTCTCGTCGATCGGCGTCCCTAAGGAACTCCGCGAGTACTGTGGCGATCGATCCAACATCCATGGGGTCGAAGAAGATGCCCGCGTTGCCTATGACCTCCGGCAGCGATCCGGCCGTGCTGGCGAGCACCGGGGTGCCGCAGGCCATCGCCTCGACCGGCGGCAATCCGAAACCTTCCATCAGCGACGGCTGCACCAGGGCATACGCCCGCGAATAGAGGTGGGCCAGGTCGGCGTCGGGCACGAAGCCCGCGAAGTTGACCCGGTCTTCGACCCTCAATCGGCCGACTGCCTCCTTCAACGCGGGGACGTGCGTATGGAAGACGTCGCGCATGTCGCCCACGAGGACGAGGTCGACGTTATTGAACGAGGTGCGAGCAAACGCCTCGATCAATCGAGGCAGGTTCTTGTGAGGGCTCAGGCCGCCCACGTAGAGCAGGAAGCGCCGGGCGGGATCGACGCGATACTTCTTCAGGATGGACGGCGTCGATGCGTCCGATGTCGGGCGGAAGATGGCTTCCGGGCCTTCCGGCACGACCGCGACCTTGGATTCCGGCAGGCCGAACCAGGCGATCAGGTCGCGGCGAGCGGCCTGCGACACGGTCACGATCCGGTCGCTCCACCTTACGGCGGCATGCTCCTTCAGGGCCCAGGCGAGGCGTCCTTTTCTCGTAGGAAAGACAAGCTCGGGGTGGGCCATCGCGAGCGTGTCGTGCATGGTCACGACGACTTTCCCCGCGTTCCAAACCGGGAAGAAGCTGTAGGATGCCGGGAAATAAATCGCGTCCAGATGCAACCGGCTTGCGGCCCGGCCCATCGCCAGCAGGTCGCGGACGCTCCGCCGACCTGATGCCGAGGCCGCCTTGCTCGGCGCCTCGCGAACCTCGACGATCGCTGGTTCAAACTTGGGAGGAATCGTCACGCTTTCGTACGAGGGCATGTCGATCAGGACGACGAACTCGTGGGGCGACTCCGCCTGGCTCAACGCCAGGAGCGTCTGGCGGGCGAAGCGGCCGAACCCCCGGCGATTGGCCAGGCAGCCGCCGTCGATTCCAATCCTCATGATCGCCCCTCCTCGTTCGGTCGGCGGGCCAGGACCATCGTGCTGTGCCCGACCGGCAATCGCCCGCCCAGGCGTCCCGCAATCACGCATTCGGCGCCGGAAATCAGCCTCATCACGCGATTCTTCCAGGGCGAAGGCACGTCGATTCGCAGGCCCCGGCCCGCCGGATGCCCCGATCCCGCCGATTTCCGCAGGCGACCCGCAACCTCGCTCGCCACGGCGGGAAGGCAGTTCACATACGATGCCTTGAGGACGTGAAGGCCCGCGAAACGCACCCCGTCGACAAGCTCGGACAGGCGGAAAAGTCGGGCGGAAATCGAGCGGTCGGGCCAGACCCCCGGCCATTGGCCCGGATCAGGACCAGCCCGCCGGGGCGGACGACTCGCGTCAACTCGCAGGCCGCCGCCAGATCGCCTCCAGGCGGCAAGTGCTGGAAGACATCGAAGCATGTGGCGAGATCGAATTGGGAGGAGGAAAAAGGGAGATTCAAGGCACTCGCCTGGAGGATGGGAATCCGCCGCGAACCGGCATGATCGAGGGCCGCGCGGCTCGGGTCCAATCCGATCACGCTGTCGATCTCCGGCCGGCTGGAAAGGCGGGCGAGAGTGACTCCCACGCCGCAGCCAACGTCCAGGGCGTTCAACCCCGCGCGACCCTTGATCGCGGTGTCGAGCCAGGCCGAGGCGATTCGCCACATAGCTTCGGGCCACCAGTGCGATGGGTCCACAAGCGCCAGGCGATCGAAGTACGCCGGGTCCTCCAGCGTCAGGCCGCCCATGTTCGGTTTCTCCTGCCCAGGACGATCCACGCGGTTCCAAAGACGCCGCGCCCGCGAGACTCGCCTCCCACACGGAGCAATGGCGGAAGCTCAAGACGGCCACGATCATGGCGAGGGTTCCCAGGATCGCCCATCGATCCACATGCAAAATCGAGGGCGAAACCGCGAGCCGTCGCAATGCGATCCATCCGGCCACGGCCCCGCATAACTCGACGCCCACCATGGCGATGCCAACGCCGAGGGGTCCGAAAAGCCGACACGAAACGGGGATCGCTACCGCCGCGAGTGCGAGCATGAGGAGTACGATGCGAAGCGACGCCGTTTCTCGCCGTATGGCCACGAGGGAGGCCTGATGTAGGCTTGCCGCGAGCAAGAACGGCGCCCGCGCCGCCACGATCGCCAATGCCAATCCGCCGCCCCGATAGTCCGCGCCGAAGAGCGTCCGCATCCAGCCTTCGGCGGTCATCATAAGCCCAATCGCGGCGGGGGCGGCGAGGTTCATCAAGCCGAACGTGGCCATCGAGATTGCTCGCCTCGCGGGTTCGACCCCTCGCGACCACGCCGAGGCGATCGACGGAGCGAACGCGCCGGGCAAGACGAGCCCGACCGCGATCATGGCGAAGACCACGCGGCGCGATGCGGCATACGGCCCGAAACCGTTGCGGGAGAGGGCCGCGAGGACCAGCAAATCGGCGCCGTAGAGCACGACCCGGCCGAGTCGCGAGAGGCTGGCCACGGCTCCCCGTCGGCCGAGGATCAACCAGGCCCGCCATCGAATTCGCAGCCTGGGAATGCCGAAATCCCGACAATGGACGACGCCCAGGACGATCGCGGCGACCGACTCGGCAATCGCCACGCAACCGGCGGCGGGCATGGCATCGGCGGGGCTATGGACGAACACAAACGTGGCGGACAGGAGCCCGAGGGATCGCATTGATTGCGAGATTGCGACGGGGCCGAGACTTCTGCGGACACGAGGCCCAACGTCCGCCACGAGCGCCGAGGGAAACAGGACCAATCCGGCGATCGCGAGGAGGACTTGACCCCCAGACATGGCCAGAATCCCCAGGAAGGCTACGCTTGCACAGGCCAGCTTCAGGCTGATTAACGTCTCGGTCAACGGGCCGATGAGGCGAGGTCGCCGCGACGCCTCGCGGATGATGACCTGCTCGACTCCGCTCCGGACCATCACCAACAGGACCGCCACCACCGCGGCGGCCGATTCGACGGCTGCGAACCGGCCTGGCCCTAGCCTCCGAGCCATCACGATCAGCACGCCGAAACCGACCACGGCGGCCAACGCCTCGGACGCCAGGAGCGGCACGAGGCCGAAGGTCGCGCGGGGATTGCGCTTGCCGCCTGGCGCCGGTGTAGGGCCGTCGAGGTCATTCAAGACGCCCCTTTCTCGGCAACGATTTGCCACAGCGGTCCAACGTTTTTCAGCGCGGCCCGCAGCAGCGGCAGGGTCCGCGCCCGGTTGTAGATCTTGCAAGCCGGGTGATCCGAAGGCCCGGAGGCGGGGGACACTCGGACGCGACTCCACCCGGCCTTTTCGACCAATCGCGCGGCCTCCGTCGTCCCCATCGGGCGAATCGGCCAATCGCATCCCCTGCGAATCCTCACGTATTTTTCCTGCACGGGTCGCGGCAGGAAGCCAAGGCCCCAGAGCCCGACGTGAGGATCGGGGAGAAGCGAATAGCGATTCGGCGACCAGAGGATCAGGCGACCGCCCGGCCGGACCACGCGGTGCCATTCGACGATCGCGGGAGCGGGTCGTCCAGATGCTCGACCAAGCTATCGGCGACGACGGCGTGAAACGTGCCCGCGGGCCAGGGCAAATGCTCGGCGTTGGCGATCCAGACGGGGACGTTCAGGCCGCAGGCATCCATCCGTTTTTGCGCCAGGACGAGCCATCGAGAGGCCACGTCGACGCCCTCGATCTGGACCCCCTGCCGCGACGCCGCCACGAGCAGTCCGCCGGTCCCGCAGCCAATTTCCAGCACGCGGCCCGATTTCGGGAGGAGCCTGGCTAGTTCGCGCCCCCTTGCCTCGGCCCTGGCGATGTGCGAAAGGAATCGCTTGCGACGGCCTGCGTCCACGTCGTCGGTCATCGCGTAATAAGCTTCTGCCAACCGCGCGAGATCGTGATCGTCGGCCATCGCGTCGAGGCGTTCGGCCTTCGCTCGCTCGGCACCGAGCGAGAGGTAGCGGTCGGCCCTCAAGCGTAGATCGGCCAGGCCGGCAATCGTGGGGAAATTGCGGCCGCAACCTTCGCAGGAGCTTGCGGAATCCATGAGAGAGCGACACGCCGGGCAGGCGAGAGTAGGGGCGGCGAGCAAGGCCGAGGGGGGGAAGGCCACGTCAGGCCCTCCCCGGCCGCGATCGATTGGCGTTCATGGAGCCCCTCCCGGGCGGGACGCGGCCCGCGTGGTCCGTCTCGCGGGGAAGGGCGAACGATAAACGCCCGGGCGGATTCAGGCAAGGGCGATCGCGCGACGGACGGCCCTGGCGACGCGCCTGGCACCGCAGCCAGGTCGACCAGTTTCCCGAGAGCATGCGGTTGAGGGCTCGGGGCGATCGCAAGTAATACGCGTCGATCCGCGAGAGGGCGAAGCGATTTTCCTCGCGCGACGATACATCCAACCTCGTGCCAAACGCCGCGTCGAAATACCTCGAAACGGCTTCCCGCACGCGATCCGAGGCGTGCCCGTAGGGGTACGCGAACAGGCGGCAGGCGCGACCCGTTCGGTCCTCGATGGCTCGTCGTGATTTGATCAATTCCTCCTCGACTTCGTGCTTCTTGCAGCGATCGAGGTCGGGATGGTGGACCGTGTGGCGCCAAACCGGAATCCGGCCACGAAGAGATCCTCCAGGTCCGTCCAATCGAGCAACGACGAGGTCGGGACCCGATCGCACTGGCCGGGCCATCGGTTATCGCGCCCCATCCGCCCGGTCACGAGGAACGCCGTCGCCGTGAATCCGAGTTTCGCGATCACCTCGGCGGCCTGCCGGATGCAGCTCAATCCGTCGTCAAAGGTGAGCGCGAATCCACGTTCGATTTCGGGCCGCCCCGCGTCGACCCAGGCCCGCAGGTCGACGCAACGAAAGCCTTCCGAATGGAGCGTTGCCATGGCGGCGGCGAACCACTTCGGATCGGTGGCGATCACGCTCCCCGAGGTGTCGATTGCGTGATACGTGAGGATCGGCAGGCCCGTCACGACCTTCGCGAGCCGGCGCGTCGCAGGGCCTTCCGGCTCGAAGGCGTGTGGACGACGAGCGGGCGGAGCGCGACTTCCGAGCACGTCGCCGAGGCCGCGTAGACGCCATCAATCATCTCGGTGGCCCGGCAGCCGTCCCACCCGGTCGCGCCAAGTTGGCGGATTTTCGGATCGTCCGACACGAACGCTTCCAGCTCCCGCACGAGAGAGCTTTCGCACCCGAATCGCCGACGATGGATCGCTTCTTGAAGTCGGGCGAGCGGGTATTTTCGATCGATCCGCGCCCCGTCGGATAGTTGGCCCGATAGGCGCCATGGCGCGGTCTCGACCCTGAGGAAGCCGCCGCTTCCCCGCACCTCGACCGTCATATAGCCAGCCTTCTGGGTCCAGCTTGAGCAGACCTCGCCGACGCCGCGATCGGAGTCGCGGAACAGCGCGAACGCCTCGGACTCGACGCCCCAGGGCAGGCCCAGCGAGTCGCGGACATATCCCTGTGCGGCGACGATCTCGCCGAGGAACTGGCGCACCAGGTCGCAGGCGTGGGGCCCGTTATCCATGAGCGTCCCGCCGCCCGAGACGGCGCGGTCGACGTGCCAGCTCGAGAGGAAGGCCGCGCTGGCACGATGCCCGATGGTCACCCTCACGCTCTCGACGCGCCCGATCGCCCCGCCCGAGGTCAGTTGCAGGGCCTCGCGGACCGGGCGATAGAAGCGGTGGTTGAAGCCGGTGGCGAGCCTCACGCCCTGCTCATCGGCGAGGATGGCGAGCTCGCGGGCGTCGGCGGGATCGGTGGCGAGCGGCTTCTCGCAGAGGACATGCTTGCCCGCGACGAGGGAGCGGCGGACCGCCTCTTCGTGGTCCGCGTGCGGCGTGCAGACGATCACCACGTCGACGTCCGGCCGGCCGAGCCCCTCGTCGAGCGACTCCACCGCCTCCGCGACCAGGCATCCGGCCTCGTGCGTGGCGAGCTTAAAATTGGCGTCGGCCACGGCCACGAGCCGAAGTCCCCTGGCCCGCCGCACCGCCGCCGCGCGACGGGTGCCGAAGCTGCCCATCCCGACGACCATCACACCGAGTTCGTCCGCGTTCCTGTAAGCATCCATGCTGGGAACCTCCGGGGTACGAAACGACGGGAACTAACGCATTCACGCCACCTTACGCGTTCGCGACGAGGCGCCGAGGAGGCTCCCCGCTGCCTCGCCCATCGACCAGGCCGACACCATCAAGGCGAGCTGCGGGACCGAGGCGAGCCATGGCCCCAGCGGCTCGCCGCGACGCCTCAATCCGCGGGCGATCCTCGCCATCAACACGGCCGGGACCGCCGGAGACGCGGCCGTTCGTGCGAGCCTTCGCGACAAGCTTTGACCCAGGCATCGACCCGCGCCGAAGTGGCGCGCATGCCTCATCCGATGCTGCAACGCCGAGCCGAGCGACGCCCCGCCGCGGAATTCGACGATCGCGTCCGGCGTGCTCGCGAGCGATTGGCCGATCGAGCGTAATTGACGATGGACCTCGACCTCCCAGAACCCGTCCCGCCAGGCGAGTTCCAGCCCCTTCAGTCGGTCACGACGATACATGGCGTTGTCGCCGGGCGGGTCGAACGACGCGCTCGCCAGCACCGGCGGCAGATAATTCGCATATCGGAGCAAGTACAAGGCCCGATCGGTCGGCGACAGCCCATCGGCCGGCGCGATCGGACCGCCCACGCCGCTCGCGCCGATTGCTGGAGCGTCCTCATCATGGCGGCGAGCCAACCACGCCTCGGCACCATCTGGGCAGTCGAAAACGAGACGAGATCGGCGACGGACGCATCCAGGCCGTCTCGCCAAAGCTCCGGCGCCAGGCTATTCCGACCGCAAGGCAGGACGCGTACCGACGACGAGACCGCGAGCGCCAGCTCGGCCGAGCCGTCGCGCGAGGCGTCGGCCACGATCACCTCGCCGCGGTCGCCCAGCTCGTCGAGGAAGCCTCGCACGCTCGCGGCGATCGTGCGGGAGGCGTCGATCGAGGCAATCACCACGGCGATACTCATCGCGCCCCCACAGGATTTGAGACGCGAGCATGGGGCCCCTTGAGCACGGCGAGCCGATTCCAGTGCCGCCCGATCGCCGCGTTCGAGTGCGGCACGAACCGCTTCCGCACCTTCGCGATCGGGTCACCCACGACCTCGATCGCGTCGAGGTTGGCGGTGCCCAACCCGGCGGCCTCGGCGTAGGCGATGTGGCCGATCGTGAGGGGATTGAATCCCATGACCGACGCCATCACCGCGTCGGCCGCGACGGCGCAGGTGCTGGCCACCGCCACCCCGAGGCGGATCGGCGTGCCGTGCCTCGGCCCCTCGCGATGCATCCCGTCGAAGCCGTCGATGATGCTCACGTGCGGCAAGACCGACCGCGAAAGTGCGACCAGGTTTCGACTCAAGGTGTGGACCGATCGGACGTAATTCAGGTCGTTGCCCGCCAGCCGCTTCCATGCATCGTGCCGATCCTTGCCCGAGGCCCGATTCTTCGCGTTCTTGGCCCGGCCCATCCCCCTCGTGAGCCAGTTCACGAGCAAGCTGTCCCCCTTGAGGAACTCGACCGCCAGCCGCTTCCAGCCTTCATAACCGTTGCCCCCGCCCTTACTTCCATGCATCATCACCCGGTCTTCGGGGTGGATGCTGGAGAGCATATTCTTGAGAGAGAGCGTGATGAGCGAGGAGACGTGAGTCTTCGCCAGCGCGAGCGAGACGCGGCATGGCGAATCGACGATGGTTTTCGAGACCCGGGCCGTCAGCGGCGAGCCGTCGAGTGCCGAGAGCTGCACGGAATCCCAGTCGGTTTCCTGGCGGTTGATGTCGAAGAACTCGACCGGGCGGCCGAAGGCCTGGCGACGCAGCCCGAAGCGGTCGAACCCGGCGGAGGCATCCGAAGCCCCTTCGGCGACCGTGATTTCCCGGGCGCCGGCGGCGAAGACGGCGTCCATCGTGGCCGAGAACGCCTGGGCGTGCGTGGAGGGGAGCTGCCGACGATGGCTGACCAGGTTCGGCTTGATCAGGGCATGCGGGGCCATGCATGCCTTCAGGTCGTCGGCGATGAGCGCCAGCGCCTGCGCGACCGCGCCTCGGCGGTTGTCGGAGCGGACCACGGCCACCTTCACGGTCTTGTCCATCGCGACGGCTTCCTCGTCCGTGAGGAGTGGGTCTTGTGCGGAGAGACGGGCGAATCGTCGCCCGAATCGGCCCGATGCAAGGCGTTGGCGGCGTGCTCGGCGCGACGCCGCGGGAAGTTCCGGATGGCCAGGGCGATCGCCACCGACAGCCCGCAGCAGCAGAAGTAAGCATAATGTAGCGGGAACGCCGCGAGGGCGAAACCCCAACCGCCCCGCCTCGACCAGGAACCGATAGAAATCCCGGTTGAGCACGGCCTGGACCAGGAACGCAAGCAAGGGCACGACGAGCGCCGCCGGATACCAGATCGCCAAGGACATCGCCATCCAGCCGAGGCCGACGGCCGCGACACAAACCCGCTGCGACCGGCTCACGTTCAGGTCGGGCTCGACCGTCTTGGACCGCATCATCAGCAGCATCCACGGCACGCCGCGATGGAAGATGTCGGTGATCAGGACTTTTCTCAAGGTCCATCGTTTCAGGTGAGTGGCCTGGATGTCGCGGCAAAGCAGGATGGTTTTTCCGGCGCGGCCGAGTCGATAGCCAAGCTCGATGTCCTCGATCGCCGGGCGACGATAGCGGAACGGGTCAAAGCCGCCCAGTCCGAGGAAATCCTCGCGACGGATGGCGCCAAGGCCTGTCCAGAATGTATGAGCGGGCCGCGCCTCGTCCTGAAATTGGCCCTGCTGATGGACGTAATGATGGAGCAGGTTGCGATATCGGCTGACCACGCTCGTCGCGGCGGGATCGTCGTCGTAGGAACCGAAGAGGGCGGATAAGCCGGGGTCGCCGTCGAAGCGGGCAATGGCTTTCTGAATCGCATCTTGATGAGGCACGACGTCGGAATCGAGGAAGAACACCAGCGGCGCGAGGGCGGCCCTTGCGCCGAGATTTCGGGCGAACGCGGGGCCCCTTGGCCGGTCGTTTCGCAGGACGATCGCGCCGAATTCCTCGCCGATCGCGGCCGAATCGTCGGTCGATCCGTCGTCGACCACGAGGATCTCGCAAGCGTCGACGCCCGCGCAGGACCGGACCCCCCGGAGGCAGCGTTCGAGGTCGCTCCCGCCGTTGTAGACGGGGATCACGACCGAGAGACGCGGCCTCTCGGGGGCCGGGCTCGCCGGACCGGCGGGGAAATCATCCATGACCCACCCTCGCCCGTCGTCTCGCCGCGGACCGGAGTGCGTCTCCGTCCCTGGAGTCGCCCGAATCCGCGCGGCCTTACCCCCTGATCGCCAGGGGGACGCGACGTGCGGGGGACTTTTACACAGAACGGCCGCGGGTGTCAACGCGGAGATCGCTTCGAGCTATAAGCTGTAGGCTGTAAGCCGCGATCTATAGGCCATCCGGATTCGTAGGGTGCTCTGTGAGCACCCCTTCCCTGCTTCGGCTTGTAGCCCAAAGCCCAACGATTCACTCGGCGTAAAACACCTCGCACAGCTTGCCCAGCATCTTGCCCGCGGCGGTCGTGGCCTCGGTCACTTCCTCGCTCCCCCTGGCTGGTAGGGGCACGTTGTTCACGAAGAAGGCAAACACGAGCGGCCTTCCCGACGCCGTTTCCATGTAGCCGGCCAGTGCCTTGCTCGTGAGGACCGCGTGGCCGTTGAGGCCGTTATTCACCCAGTACGTGCCCGTCTTGGCGCGAGCATGGCCCCGAGCCGGGCTGTCGCTGGCGACGGCCGTGGCGAGCGTCCCGTCGCGGCCTAGCACCGGCAACGCGGCTTCATACGCGGGGAAATCGGGCCTTTGGCTCATGGCTCGCAACAGCGCCACGGTCGCCCGGGGCGTGACGAGGTCGGCCCTGGCGCCGCCGGCGCCTCCTCCGAATGCGATCGTGCCGGTGTCCACGCCGAGTTTGCTGAGCACGTCCCCCTGACGACGCAACCCCTGATCCAGCGTGGTCTCGCCGTGATGCGCCGCCACGAGCAGGGGCAACGTGCTGGCGTGCAGATTCTGGCTGACTTTCAGGATCACGCGCACATATTCCTTGAAGGGCGGCGAGGTGTATTCGGCCACGCGGGGCCACTTCAGCACTTCCGCACGCGACGAGAGCGCCGCGTGCGAATTTTCGGCCAGCGGGCTGCAATCGAGCTGGATTCCCTGTGCCCGCAGGGCTTCGATGAACAAAGAGCGGGCGAAGCTGGCGGGGTCTTCGACCTCGTAGATTTTCACCACCGGGCGATGGCCCATCGGCATCCGCCCCGTCACCATGAACCTGCGAGGCCCGACCGGCTCCACTTCGATCGTCGGCGAGGCGCCTTCGGAGACGGTCGTCACCCTTGCGTCGAACGTCGCAAATTTGGTCTCGGGGACCGTCTTCACCAGGGCCGGGTCGCCCACCTTTGCCCCCGGCGAAACCACCACGTCGATCACGTTGTCGTTGATCACGATCGAGGACACATGCGACGGCCCGCTGCCCGTGCTTTGCGCCGGGGCGAACAGGCGATCGTCGATCACCACGTCGCCGGAAATCGCCCTGATCCCCCGCTCCTTGATCTCGCGGGCCAGGTGGTCTAGCCCCGCTCGCGGGTCGCCCTTCACCAGGGTGGCCTTCAGGTTCCCTCCCGCGTAGGAGTGGTCGTTGTCCTCGAACAGGAGCGACCCGTCCGGCCCGGTGCGGCCACCGAGGCAAAGGTCGCCCGATGCGACGAGTACCAGATCCCCTTTGAGGGTTCCATGACTGTCAACTTCGCCGTGACGCACCACGGGCGTGGTGAAGCGGTAATCGGGGCCAAGGTCCGTCATTGCGGCCGCGGTCGAAAACAGCTTGGTGACCGAGGCCGGGCAGAACAATTGATCCGCGTTCTTCTCGAAGACGACCTGCCCCGTCTTCGCATCCACCACCAGCAGGCCCCATTGCCCGTTGGCGTAACCGGGGGTCTTGCACACCGCGTCCACCCGCGATTCCAGCGGCTCGGCCGCCCTTGCCATCACGGCCAGTTCCAGGCATACGACCACGGCCGCCATCCTTCGCAAATTTCGCATGATCGCTCGTCCCCCGATCCGCTCCCGATCCGCACCACCATCAAAACGGACCATCATAACGATCATCTTCCCACCTTGCGGGAGAATTTCGAGCAATCTCTTGACGAACTCCTACGGACTGTAGTAGATTGCCCACAACGACACCCTGTAGTAGGAGGAGAAGCGATGGAAAAGCCGGCAAGAGTCGGCCTGAGTGACGCGGAGCGCGAGGTCTTGCGGGCGATGTGGGATGAGGGGCCGGCCACGGTCCGGCAGCTCCGCGCGGCACTGGAAGCTCGCGGCAAGACGTGGGCATATACCACGGTATTGACGCTCTTACAAAGGCTCCAGGCCAAGGGTTGCGTCGAGAGCGACACGACGGGCTCGGCCCACGTATTCCGCCCGCTCGCCTCGCGAGAGGACCTGCTCCAGGACGGCCTGAAGGTCCTGGCCGACGAGCTGTGCGAAGGCGCCCCGGCACCTTTGGTCCTGGCGCTGGTCACGGGCCACAAGTTTTCGATCGAGGAAATTGCCAGGTTCCGCAGCTTGCTGGACGAGATCGACGGACGGAGGGACTAGGTCATGTTCGCATGGTTTGCCGAGACCACGGTCGTCGCCGCCCTGCTCGCAGCGGCAGCATGGTTGGCGACGAAGACGGGGAAGTTCGGGCCGGCGGCCAGGCATGTGTTGTGGCTTGTCGTGCTGGTCAAGATGGTCACGCCTCCAGTCGTGAAATGGCCGTTCGCGGTCGATCCCGCGACCATCCCGTCGGCTCGCCCGGAGTCGCGACCGGTTCATCGAGAGCTGCTCGACGTGCCCGAGATCGAGCTGTCGGTCACGAATTCCGAGCCGGTCCACGAAGACATGGAAGCCGCGAACCTTCAGCCACAAGATGACTCGTTCCCACACCCCGAGTGGGAATGCCGTCTTCGACGCTCCGCGTCAGATGGAGGCAGCGGGTTCGTCGTAGCCGAAGGTCGGCGGAGCGGAAAGGTTGGCATTCCCGCGCAGGATCGTGGGCACGAGTGGGAACAGCCAGTCATCGGAAACCGCCCGGGTCTCATGCCCCCGATTCTTTTACTCTGGTCCATACTTACAGCCGGCTTCACCACATGGCAAGTCGGCCGGATTCTTGGCTTCAGCCGGCGTCTGCGAGGCTCGAAGCCGATCCCCGAATGGCTGGAAACTCTGATTGATGAGGTTGCCGCCAAGATGGGCGTGCATCCGCCTCGCGCCGTCGTGAGCGACGGCGCCGGATCGCCCTTCTTGTGGTGCGCCGGACGTCCCACGCTGGTCGTTCCCAAGGCTCTCCTCGGCCATTTCGATGCCGATCAGTGGGAGGGCATCCTGGCGCACGAGCTGGCGCATTTGCGTCGCGGAGACCCGTGGGTCTGCCGGATTGCGCTCGCGGCCGGCGTCCTGTGGTGGTGGAACCCGCTGTATTGGCTCGTGAAGAACCGCCTGGATACCGAGGCCGAGCTCGCTTGCGACGCCTGGGCGGTATGGTCGCGTCCCACGTCCCGGAGGCAATATGCCGAGACGCTGGTGGACGTGTGCGAATTCACAAGTTCGGCCCGAATCCCCTCGCCCGCGTTGGGCGTAGGCGGTGCGGGCAAATTCCTGGAGAGGAGATTGATCATGATCCTGCAAGGACAAGAAACGCACCGCTTGCGACGCGGGGGGATGATGCTCGCGGCAATGCTGGCGATCATCGCCACGCCCTCGTGGACGAAGGCGCAGGACGCTCCGCCCAAACCCGATCAGCCTGCAACCCCCGCCGCTCCCGCCGAGGCGCCGAAGCCGCCCGCCGCCCCCAAGCCGGAGACCACGACAACCACCACGTCGCGTGCGGAGGCCACGGCGACGGCGGACGGCGTCGAGGTGAGGGTGACCACCGGAGAAGACGGTAAGCCGCAGGTCCACGTCAACCGGGGTGTCCGAGTCACGACTGCGTCGGCCGACGAGCCCCCCCCGCTCGCCGTGTCCGACGCTCAGGCCAAAGTTCAACGCGCCCGGCAAGAACTCCTGCGGAGCGAGGTGGAGTTGCGACGGGCCCAGGAAGAAGTGAGGAAGGCCACCGAGGCGACCAAGAGCACATTCACATACAATCGCGCGAAACCGCACTCGCCGGCCCAACGTGGGAAATCAGGCACCTCGTCAGAACGTCGCGTGGAAGTGCGAATCGACAAAGACGGCAAGGTGATCGCCGTCGTGCCCGAAGAATTGAAGGACCTGATCGGAGACAAGGTCGATGGCGCGGAACTCGGGAAGGCCCTCGCCAAAGTTCAAGGCCTGACGGCCAAGGCCGCAACTCCCCCCGCCGAGATCGACGCCTTGAATCGCCGCATGGACTCTCTGGAAAAGAAGCTCGACCAACTGCTGGACGAGCTGAAAGCCCGTCCAGCAAGGCCCGCACCGCCCGCCACCCGAGCGAGGCGACCGGCCGGCGGACGCGACGTTGATGAGCCAGAAGATGACGACGAAACTCTCCCGGTTCGTCGTGCGGGTGCCCGCGTAAACCTGCCCAGCAAGCCATTCTAAAGCGGTTTTCGATTGGTTTGACCACTTGACTTCGGGTGCCACTGGCGGCTGGCCCGACAGTGGCACCCAGAGTCCACCGTCAAGGTCAAACTGGGGTTTTGCAATCCGGTCGGTGACGGCGATAAAATGGGCAAATTCAGCCCGTTTGGCACTCGAATAGTCCTGGCGCAGATTGGAGCGTGGAGCATACGATCATGCCTGGGATCATCGAATTCCCCAAGCTGGTCCAGGACGCCTTGACCCAGTATGGCGACCTCTTCGCCAACGAGTGCCAACGCCGCCACTTCGCCGAATACCTCACCGGGCTCTTCGTCGCCGAGCGCAAGACCGTCCTGGGCATCCATGACGAGTTCGCCCAGACCACCGACCAGTCCTGCCTCAACCGCTTCCTCACCGAGGCCGAGTGGGACGCCGACGACCTCAATCGACGGCGGTTGGAGTCGCTCCAGGAAGACCCCTTCACCCGCTACAGCGACCAGGGCGTCATCCCCATCGACAACACCCTCATCGACCGGGATGGGATGCTCATCCCCGACGCCGGATGGTACTGGGACCACGCCGAGCGGCGGAACAAGATCGCCCAGGACTACCTCTTCGTCAACTACGTCTGTACCTCCGGCAAGCACTACCCCCTGGAGCTCCGCCTCTTCCGCAAGCAGGAGGTCTGCCAGGCGATCGGCGAGCCGTTCCGCAACCACACCAGGCTGTGCTGCGAGTTGATCGACTGGGTCTGCGAACGGAAGATCCCCGGCGACTTCGCCTTCGACAGCTACTTCACCAACGCCGAGATCCTCAACCACATCCACGCCAAGAAGGGTCGACTGGGACGATCCCGAGGCTACGTGGGCGACCTGAAGACGAACCGGAAGCTGGAGTGGAAAGGTCAGATCATCAAGGCCAACGAGCTGGCGGAGTCGATCCCGACGGCAGACCGCAAGGAGATGCGGATCGGGGACCGCCGTCAGTGGTATTTCACGGTGACGGTTCGCATCCCCGAGGTGAAGCACAAGGTGCGGATCGTCGTGTTGTGGCATTACCGCAAGGACGAGAAGTGTTGCAAGATCCTGGTGACGAATCGGATCACCTGGGAGATCGGTCGGATCGTGCGGGTGTATCGGCATCGTTGGACGGGCACGGAGACGTTCCATCGGGACGGCAAGCAGCAACTCGGGCTGGGTGATTGTCAGCTGCGTGATCACCAGGGCCAGACCCGGCACATGTACCTGGTCATGCTGGCGTACAGTCTGCTCATGGGCGAGTTGAGGCAGGGCCGTGCGAAGGAGTGGGCTCTTCATCGGCTGATGACCATCGGCGAAGCCTGTCGGGCGATGGCAAGGGAAGCCCTGCGTGAGACGCTCTCCTGGGCGGTCGAGCAAGTCACCCGATTTGAGCGGCCCTATGATCATGTCGTGGCTCAGTTGGGGTTATCCTGACTTTGCAAAAGACCAGGTCAAACGAAAACCGTTCTTACCGTCGTTGCTTAAGTCCGTGGGGCCGGTAATCACCGACCGCCTCCCGATTCGTCGGACGCGGTCGGTAACAACCGGCCCTACATTTTTTTCGCAACTGATTACTCATCCACGCCGCGATGAGAAGGCTCGGCCGGCGCCGGCATCGAGCTCATGTTTCGGGGGGAGGGAGGCAGCGTCGCGCCGGGGTCGGCGCGGCGGACCATCCCCGACCACGGCGCGGCCACAATTTCGGCCGCGGGAACATTATCGCGGAACAGGACCTCGTGCGAGGGGACCGGGATCACGATCCCTTCGGCGGCGAATTTCTTCTGGATCTCGCCGTAGATGCGGTGCTTCACCCGCCCGGCCAGGCTCGGGTCGGGCACGTGGACGAAGAAGTTGTAGTTCACGAACGACTCGCCGAACCCATCCATCGAGGCCGTGGGCACCGGGTTTCGCAGGACGTCGGCATCGGCCCTGGCGATCGACAGGAGCAGGTCGCACACGCGATCGGCGTCGGTGCCGATGGCCACCCGCACGCACATCCCCACGCGAATGATCCGGTCCTTGTGCGTCCAGTTCACCAGGTTGGCCGTGATGAACTCGCGGTTGGGCACGATCAGGCTCTGATTGTCCGCGTTGATGATGGTGGTCGCCCGGATATGAATCCGCTCGACCTTGCCGCTCATCCCGGCCACCGTCACGACGTCCCCCACGCGGATCGGCCGCTCCAGCAGCAGGATGATCCCGCACACGAAGTTCGAGACGATCTCCTGCAACCCGAAGCCCAACCCGACGCTCAAAGCCGCGAGGCCGAAGCCGATCTTATCGGGACCCAGGTGCAGCGTGGCCATCCCGGCCGCCGTCCCCACGCCCAGGACGAGATATCGGCAGAGCGTGAGCGCGGCGAACCTCACCCCCGCGTCCTCGCCCATCCTGGGATACACGCACACGGCGAAGAACGCGCCCAGGTGCTTCCAGATCACCGCCGTGCCCGCGAAAATCGCCATCGCCCCCAGCACTTCGCCCACCGTGAGCGTGACCTCCTCGCCCGGCCAGAGGTCCTGCGAGGCGATGGCGCGGAGCAGGGCCATGTCGAAATTCCAGATCCAACTGCCGACGATCAACCCCAGGATCGGCACGGCCCACGCCGCCGACGTCTTCAGCTTCCGGGCCATGCCTTCGGTCGTCGCCGGCGCATGGGTCGGATCGGAATCCGCCGCAATCGGGGCGAGTCGCACCCATCGCCAGGCGTGCATGTCGACGGCGCGGCAAATGAGCAGATAGGCCGCGAAGCACGCCGCCGCCAGCGCCGTCGATTGCGTCCCCGCGGCCGAGACGCGGCTCGCCGTGTAGGCATATCCCTGGAAATCCAGCGCGATGATCGCCGCGACGTAGCCGATCACGCCCCAGGCCAACGGCCGTCGTCGCTTGCCGATCCATCCCCATCCCGAATCGCCGCCGAGCCATTGCATCAGCGGCGCCTTGGCCCGGAGGATGCGGACCATCACGATCAGGACCACGAATTCGTAGCCAATCCCGAGCAACCGGCACAGCGAAGGCGCGGTCACGGGGCGGTCTCCATGCGCGATCAAACCGCGCTGGAACAGCCATTGAGGCAGCAACAACAGGAGCATCGCCAGCGTGAGCGACCAGCACGCGCGGCGGGCCTGCCGGGCCGCCGGACCGGGCGCGTGCAGGGTCTCCTCGGCCCAGCCGCCCGGCCCGAAGACGAACCTTGCGAGCGCGGCCAGGAACGCCGCCAGGGCGAGCACGAGGATCGCGAACGACGCGGGCCGCGAGACCTCGCGAGGCCACGGCGCCAGCCTCGCCGCCAGGCCCAGGAGGGCGATGTACGACGGCCACAGGGCCGACACGGCGACCTGGATCAGCAGGTTTTTCAGTGATCGCATGCGTAATCCTTCAGGTGGCCAATTCGACGCGGACGGGCCCCGGGCGGCCGAGGCGTTGCCGGAGAACCTTGCGGATTCGATGCAGGAACCACGGCAAGACGACCAGCCCCGCCGCCGCGAGCAGGAATTCGGGCGAAGCCGGCAGCCAGTGCGGGCGAGCCCACACCTCGCCGGCCATCCCGATCAGCGTCTTGGCGGCGTCCCGGGCGTCGCGACGGCCCTGATCCAGGGCGGTCAAACCCAGAGGAGGCTGGTCGCGGACCCAAAAAAGGTGCGTGCGGATGAACGCATGCGCCTCGTCCATGACCGCGATCCGCTCGCAGATTTTCTTCTGCGTGAGCTCGGCACGCTCCGAGAGTTGGGCGAGGACTCGCTTGCGACTCTGGAGGATCTCGTGCTTTTTCTTCTCGAACACCTCGAACATGGCAATCGCCCCCGACCGCCGCTTCGGGGCCAGGAGCGAGAGGAGATTCTCGCGGAAGGCGCGGTCCCCCTGGAGGTCGTTCAGCTCGATGGACTCGATCTCGGTCAACTCGCGATCGAATTGATCCATCTGGCCCGTCACCGTGGCAAGCTCGTTGCGGACGAGCGAGGCCCGCTCGCTCGCCAGGCGGCGATAGTTATTGTTCAATCGCTGGGCCACGATGTCGGCCGACCGCCCGTGGCTGACGGCCTTCTTCAGTTCCTTCAGATGCTCCCTGGCCCGCTTGACCTTCTCCTCTTCCTCCTCTAGCGACACCGCGGGCGTGGTCTTCAGCTCGTTGTCCCGCTCTTCGAGCAGGGCCTTCTGGTCGAGGATTTCCTTGTTCCGCTGGGCTCGGTAGCGTTCCAAAGGGTCGGTGGAGCTGGCCGCGCAGGCGCCTTCGGTCGCCGACGCCTTCTTCAGGGCCGCGACCTGGCGATCGACGTGTTCCTTGTAGCTTGCCCGGAGCGCATCCAGCGTCTTTCCGGCCAGGTCGAGCTTGAGCTTCTTCGCTTCGAGGTGGACGTCGGCCAGGGCCGCTCCGCGACTGGCCAGGTCGATCTTCGCCTCAACTTCGCGCAACTTCTCGACCTCGATCTTGCGTTCCCATTCCAGATTCTCCAACTTCTCGCGGGCCAGGTCGCGGGCCTCGGCGTCGCGGCGACCGTGACCGCGGTCTCGGCCTCGGCGGCGCGGGTGGCGATCGTGGCCAGCCGCTTGCGGATCTCGTCGCGGTCGGCCCTCGCCTCGGCCAGCGGGTCGGCCACCTTCCGGCCCGGCACAACCGTGAGCATCTCGACGGCCTTCCTCGCGTCGTCGAACGCGGCTTGCGCCCGCTCGATGGATCCGGTCATCTCTGCCATGGCGGCGTCGGTCACGGCCGGCGAGCGGAAGACCTCGGGCAGAAGCGACGATGGGTCCTTGACGGCCCTCGCCAGCGAGGCTCGATCGCGTTCGACGGCGGCCTTCTGCTCGGCGGCAGCAGCTTCCGGCGTAACCTCGGGCCGCTCGGCGGCCTGGCGGGCGGCCACCACGTTGGCCCAGTCGCCGATCAGGACCTCCCGCCTCTGCAAGACGTCCTTCATCTCGCGATGACGCGCTCGGCCGCCTTATCCTTCGGGTCCTTTGCCTTGATCGCCTCGTCCAGCGCGTGACGCTTCTGATGGACGGCCGTCAACGCCAATTCCGATTCGGTCGCCGGCTTCCTGGCCGGCGCAGGGACAGCGTCGGGCTTGCCGATGGCTCGCTCCACCGAAGGGTCGGCCGGAGGCGGCGCCTGTCCTCGCGCCGAAGTCGAGCCAATCCCAAGGAATACGGCGATCGCCCCGGCCGAGATCCGTCTCATGGTCCGTCGCTCCGTCGACTGGCTTGAATCACCGTGCAAAATGCCCGTCTGGTGCGGGCGGTACGTTAGCCCAACCCCCCGCCCGCGGCAACCCGAAGTTTCTCGGGGAACAATCTCCCCGATCCGGCCCATCTTGACGCGCCGGGTGTCGCCTCTATCATTAGTCTCGTCCGGGGATCGCGAGACGACGATAAAGGATCGTATCGCGGTCCAACCCTTCCCGCACTCGATCGGTCTGATACCGCCCATGTGCGATCCCACCCGCCTCGCGCTGGCCATCCCGAATACGTGTCCCGAACCCTCCCCGGCCGGACTGGCCCTGGTCGCCGGGCTCGCGTCTCGCCGCTGGCGAGTCCAGCATTTCTCCTCCAGGGCGCGGCCCGTCGGCAACGACGCCGTGGGGCAGGCCACGGGATTGCCGGGCCGCCACCTCGACCCCTGGCTGATGGAACCCTCGATCTGCCGGGAAATCTTCCTCCGCGGCGTCCGATCGGCCGACCTGGCCGTCGTCGAGGGCACGTTCGACCCCGACGATTATTTCGCCAATCCCAGCCTGAAGGACCGGCCGGGGAGGCTCGGCCCGCTCGTCGACGCGCTCGACCTGCCCATCGTGGCCGTCGTCCCCTTCGAGCGCGTGGATGCCTTCCACCTGCCTCCGCTGCCCCGGAATGTGGATGCGGTGATCGTGGACAACCTCCCCGACGCCGAGTCCTACCCCGCCTTCCGCCGCGTCGTCGAGCTTCTTTCCAGGAAACCCGTGATCGGCGCCGTCGAGGCCCTGCCCGAAGCTCGCAAGGCCCTCCTCGGCGGCCCGGCCGTCGAACCTGGGGAGATGAACGACGCCATCGACCGCCTCGGCGCCAGCTTCCTGCGGTTCGCCGACCTGGAGGCCATCCAGGCAATCGGCAAGAGCCGGCCGCTGGCCGCGTCCGTCCGAATGCGGCCTGCGGACCGGCTACGCGCGGCGTTATCGCGTGGCCTACGCCATGGATGCGGCCTTCGGCGGCTACTTCCCCGACACGCTCGAAACCCTGGAAGCCCTCGGCGCCGAACTCGTGGAATTCTCCCCGCTGTACGACGAGACCCTGCCCGAACGCGTGGATCTCATCATGATTGGATGCGGGACGCCCGACCGCCACGCCGATGAGCTTGCGGCCAACCTCAGCCTGATCGCCTCGCTTCGCGCCCATGTGTGTCGCGGCCGGAGGATTTACTCCGAGGGCGGGGGCACGGCGTACCTCGGACGGTCGATGCTCCTGGACGGCCGTCGAGTCCCCGGCGCCGGCATCCTCCCATTCGACGCCGAGTTGCGAGCCCGCCCCACCGACCCGTTCCCGGTGAGCCGCACCTTCCTGCGAGACGCGGGCTGGCTCGGCCCGGAAGGGACCATGGTGCGAGGCTACCGATCGGGCCGATGGCAGCTCCACCCCGCCCCCGAACCGGGCGATTGCCCCTCTCGGTCGGGCGCACTGACCAGCCAATCGGACATGATCTTCCGCAACAACGCGATCGGGAGCCTCGTGCACCTGCACCTGGCCTCGCTGCCCGAAGTGGTCGCGGCGTTCGCCGGATCGCCTCGCGAGGCGGTCTTGCACCGGCATTGAAAGCGTCAGCGGCGAACCGCCCCCGTTCCCATGACTTGAGAGAGCATGGCCCTCGCCTGCGAATGGCCGGGCTCGCGCTTCAACACCGCATGAAATTCCGCGATTGCCGCCTCGATCCGCCCGCCTTGCGCAGAGCACGGCCCCCAGGGCCATTCGAGCTGGCAAATTCTCGGGGTCCAGCTCAACCACCTTCGCCAGTTCCGCTTCCGCTTCGCCCAGCCGACCCATCTGGGCCAGGGAAATCCCAAGGTTGGTCCGCGTGAAAGGGTTTCCCGAGTCGGCTTCCAGCGACCTGCGGAACAGGCCCACGGCCTCGACGTGGCGGCCCTGGAACGCCCGCACCACGCCCAGGTTCGCCGTCGCCTCGGCATGCCAGGGGGCGACCTTGAGCGTGGCCTGGAACTGGGCAACCGCCTCATCGACTCGGTTCTGCTGGAGCAACAAGGCCCCGAGCTTCTGATGGGCTTCGGGATGGTTGGCATCTAGCCTCAAGACCGCGCGATATTCCGAGGCCGCTTCCTCGGTCATCCCCCTGGCGGCAAGCGCCAGACCCAGATTCAGATGGGCCGTATGGTAATCGGGCCATCCGCGAATCGCCTCACGATCGCAGGCAATCGCCTCGTCGAACTGACCAAGACTCGCCAGCACGGCCCCCTTGGAAACCAGCGCCTTGGGCCAACCCGGGCGGATTTCCAACGCGCGGTCATACTCGGCAATCGCTTCTCGCAGGCGGCCCGGATCCCCCAGCGACGACCCGATCCCGAGATGAACGTCGGAACTCCAGGGCGCCTGCTTTTCCGCCTGCCGCCACAAGCTCTCGGAATCATGCCACGTCCGCGAATAGCCGCGAGATCCTGCCGCCAGGCAGCAAGTCGCGACAACCCCGAGCACGAGCGCCGCGACCTGTCGTTTCGCATGCGAAATCAGGCAAAATCCCACGCCCGCCAGCACCGCCAGCACCATCGAGGCGGCATAGCAGTACCGATCGGCCGCGATCGTGTTCCCCACGCGGAGGAACCCGAGGTGAGGGCCGAGCAGGACGAGGAAGCAGAGCGTCGCCGGCACGATCCACGGAAATCGTGTTCGCACGGCGAAAATCGCTACTCCCGCAACCCCGATGATCGCGATCAGGCCCGCGTAATATGCTGAGAAGAAATCGCCCCCTTCTGGCCGGGGATAATAGCCTGCGATCCCGGTCGGGATGAGGGTTTGCGAGATGTAAAGGCAGATTCCGTAGCAGGCCTGTGCGAGCCTGGCAAGCACGCCGTCGCGGCCCGGTTCGACGATCATCCGGTCGTGGCTTTTCGCCCACACGGCCAGGAGCGCCACGACGACCGCCATCGCGACATACGGCTGCTTCTCGCGGAAATCCCGGCGTTTCAGGATCGAGAAATCCACGGCCAGGACCACGAACGCCAAGCTCACGGCCCCCGGCATGCTTAGCATCGACGCGATCGCGCACCCGTACGACGCGAAAAGCCAGTCTTTCTTCGTCGGCAAGTTCCTGGGATGGGCCCTCAGGTAGGAAAGGAGCGAAAGCAGCGACAACCCGCCGCCCACCAGGTAAAGCTGCCCCGTGGCCCAGGCCACGGGCTCGGTCCGCAGGGGATGGGTCGCGAACAGGGCCGTCGCCACGCCGCATGCGATCGTGGCCCGGTGGGAAAACGAGGGGACCAATCGCTCGACGATCGAACTGACCAGGAAAAACAGCAGGACCGCGTTGCCGCAATGCATCAACAAGCTTGCGAGATGATAGCCTCGCGGGTCCATGCCGAAGATCGCGTACTGGACGCTCAGGACGAGCGAGCCGACGGGCTGATACACGCCCAATCTCGGCCTGGTGAACGCCGATTGGACCTGCTCCCAGCCGAGCCCGCGATATTCATGGTTGTCGAGGAAATTGAGCTGATCGTCGGAGTTGACGAAGCCGTTTTCCAGAGAAGGTGCGAAGGCGAACCAGGTGATCGCGACCAGGACGATCGACACCCCAACCCTGGTCCCGATTCGCGGAGGGAAGCTCATCATGGGCGGACGCTCATCCATGAGGTTGGTCCGAGATTCGACGAAATTCGGCGACGGACTATAGACCCACTGGCCAATCGCGTCAATTCGAGCCCGAAACGAAGGGTGTACCGACGGATTTTGGCACGGGGGAGGAAAGCCTCACCACAAAGGCAGGGAGGTCCCACGGAGAGGAACGCGGAGAAATCCCCCTCTGTGCTTGCTCTGTGGGAACGTTGTGCCTTTGTGCAGAAGTGTTCGTCCCACCGGCCCGCCAAAATCCGTCGGTACACCCTGGCCTGATGGGCCAGCCCGCTGAACCGATGGACGTCGCCCAATCTGCCGTAAGGACGGGGCAGGAGCTGCGCGATGAAGTCTCGACCGGTAGGTCCGTTGCCGGCCCTCAGAACAGGCGACGCGAATCCAGGAGCAAGGTCACCGGGCCGTCGTTGACGAGTTCCACATCCATGTCGGCGCGAAACACACCCGTGGCCACCATGGCGCCGGCCGCGCGAAGTTGTGCGTTGAATCGCTCGTAAAGCCGCTCCGCCTCGGCGGGGTCGGCGGCCTCGATGAAGCTTGGCCGTCGCCCCTTGCGGCAATCGCCCAGGAGTGTGAACTGGCTCACGCACAGGACCGAACCGCCGGCTTCCTTGACGTCGCGATTCATCTTGCCCGGATTCGTCGGGAAAGGCCCGCATCGCGACGACTTTTTCCGCAAGCCGGTCGGCATCCTCGTCAAGGTCGCCCCGGGCAACGCCGAGCAAGACAAGCCAGCCGATGCCGATCTGCCCGACGGCAGCATCGGCAACGCGGACCTCGGCACGCTTGACCCTCTGGAGCACGGCTCTCATCGTTCAAGTCGCAATCGCCGCGGCGGGCTCGTTGGCTTCTTCCCGCGTCTTGTACTCGCTCGGGAGGCGATTGCCGGCAAATTCCGGGGCATCCCAGGTCGGGAGGTCGCAGAGTCCTCCGCCGCAGTAGAGATGATGCCACAGTTGGGTGGAAACGACGCTGGTCAGCCCCAGATCGAAGACGAACCTTCGCATGGTGATTCGCGGGATTGCCCGCTGCCAGCCCACCTCGCGGGCCACGGCCTTCGGGTCGAAATAGCCGGTTTTCGCCAACGATTCCGGGCTGAGGAGCTGATCGACCCAGCCGGGGCGATGGGAGCCCAGGAAGGTCTGTGCCAGGCTCGATCGGAACATGGTCTTGGGCCGGTTGGCGATTTGCGGCGGGAGCGTCCTGGCGGCGACCTGTCGCAAGATCCACTTCTCCACTCGCCCCTTGAGCTTGTATTCGGGGGCGATTTGCGAGCAGAACCGGATCACGTCGTCGTCGAGGAAGGGATAGCGGGCCTCGACCGACGAATGCATGGCGATCCGGTCCCCCTTGGCCACCATCAGCAGGCCGGCGAGCATCATCTTGTAACCGGCGTAGAGCGACTGGTTGAGCGGATCCCATCGGCTCATGCGGTCGTTGGTCAAATCCAGGTCGGCATACGGGGTGTGATCGCCCAGCCTGTCCCACATCCCCCCGGAGTAGAGGGTCGGGCGGGCCTGACCGATCAGGTCGTACAGGTCTTGCTGCGCCGGTCGTATGCCTTTCATCGGATTCACGGGGCGCGGTGCTTCGAGCCGCCCCCGACGAGCCCAAGCATCAAGCCCCTCATGGCGATCAGCGGCATTCGGCCGACCGTTGGTGCCAGCTTCTCGCGGATCGCCTGGCCCTTGAACCAGATGTATCCGGCGAGCGCCTCGTCCGCGCCTTCGCCGGTCAGCGCAACCTTGTATCCCTGGCCATGCACGGCGGAGGCCAGGCGCATGAGGGCCGCGCACGACGTGTCCATCACCGGGCCTTCGGCCGCCACGATCAGCTCGGGGAAGGCGTTGGCGATCGTGGATTTGTCCATCATCACGGTCGTCATGGGCGAGCCGAGCGACTGCGCGGCTTCGGTCGCCTCGGCTCGTTCGTCGGGCCCGGCCTTGTCGAAGCCGATCGTGAACGACGGGACCGCGCGGCCTCTCTGCCGCGACGAGAGGCCCAGGACGACCGTCGAATCCAATCCTCCGCTGATGTAGCTGACCACCGGCACGTCGCCCCGCAGGCGGCGCTCGACCGCCGTGCGCAAGATCTCCTCGAACTCGTCCACGAGCGGCCGAGGGTCGTCGAGCCGGCGTTCGTCCCCCTTGTCGGGGAAATCGAGGTCCCAATATTGATGGACCGAGACGCGGCCGTCGCGAATTTTCAAGAAATGGCCGGGCGGGAGGCTCTTCACGCCCTCGAAGCAGGTCCGCGTCGTCCCGCGCAGAAGAATGAGAAGAAATGATCAATCCCCAGCGGATCGGCCCTGGCCTGCACCAATCCGCTCGACAGGAGGGCCTTGATTTCCGACCCCCACAGGAGCCAGCCGTCGCGCTCGGCGTAGTAAAGCGGGCAAATCCCGGCGCGGTCGCGTCCCAGGATCAAAGTCCGATTGGGACGATCCCAGAGCGACACGGCGAACTGGCCTCGGGCCTTCTCGAACATCGCCACGCCGCGGTCTTCGTACAGATGCACCCAGGCTTCGGTGTCGCATCGCGTCGAAAGCTCGTGGCCGTTGGCGAGAAGCTCGCGGCGAAGCTCGGGATACTCGAACAATTCGCCGTTGAAGGCGACCCAGATCTCGCCATTTTCGTTAGAGAGCGGCTGGCGACCGCCCGCGAGGTCGATGATCGAAAGCCTGCGGGCGCCCAGGGCCACGCCCGGCTCTTGATGAACTTGCTCGTCGTCGGGGCCTCGGTGGGCGATCGCGCCGGTCATGGCCAGGAGGCGATCGGTGGAGAAATCCCGCTTCCCGGTGAGGTCGAACGCGCCGGCGATGCCGCACATAGAGGATTCTCGCTCGCGGACAGTTCTTGCCGAAGGGCGAAGGCCCCTCAATCATACCCTATTTTGCCGGGCTCCCGGAACCGTCGCGAGATCGGGCGACGGCCCGCCGCGCCCGCCTGCGGAGGGCGCGGCCGTAGGTCAGTCTTCCCAGGAAGATGACCCAACGGTTGCCGAGGTTGAGGAGGACGCCTCGGATTCCGACCGGGACATAATATGCCATGAGCGAGGCCCTCCGGGTGGGTGAATGGTCAGCTCGGCGATCGCCACGTCTTCGCCTTCTCGCGCCGTCACGGCGTCCGCATGATGGCCGTCGCACACGCAGCTCATGCCCGCGAAGCGATCGGCGATCTTGGCCGTGAGCCAGGTCCCGATGTAGGGAATAACCGTTCGCGTGGGGCCGCATTGGTTCGCGAAAACCACGGGGATTCCCAGGTCCTTGGCGACCAGGCCCGGGATGGTCCCCGCGTGCGGCCCCAATTGCCCGAAGAGCCAGTTTTTCTTGCCGCTCCTCTGGCAGGTGAAGTCGGGCCAGGCCGCGGCGACGAGCGCGACGTCGATGCGATCTCGGTAATCATCCCAGACCTTGCGATGGATGATATCGGCGCAGATTGCCAGGCCGATCCGGCCCCACCTGGTGTTGACGACCAGCGGCTCGCGCCCGCGACCGAACCGAAAAGGCTCCCAGAACACCAGGTGGCGCTTGCGATAGGCGTGGATCGAGCCGTCGGGCGAGACCAGCGCGAGCGAGTCGTAGAGTTGATGGCCGTCCCGTTCCACAAACCCCGCCGCGATTAACATTTGCCACTCTCGGGCACGGCGGGCCAGGTGGCTCATGGTCGGCCCGTCCAGCGGCTCGGCCATCTCGGCATAGCACGGGATGAGGCCGTATCCCGTGTTGAACATCTCGGGCAGGACCGCGAGCGAGGCGCCGGCGTCGCGGCGCCTCCTGAGGAGCGCGTCGGCGCGCTCGACGTTGCTGGCAACTTCGCCGGGATCGGCGGGCATCTGGATGGCGGCGGCGGTTATTTTCATGGAGCGTCCCCTTCCCTGGGTCCGCGGTGCGGGGTCACGAAACCACTCGATCAAGACGGGCCGAAGATCCATTCCTTGACGATTTCCGACGGCTTCTTCGGCCGCGGCGGCGGCGGGACGCTACCCTGGGCGCGAAGCCCTTCGGCCCTCTGACGCAAGCCCTCGGTGTCGGGCGGCTGCATCGGTTCAATCTTGTAGAAGAAGTCGCGCTCGTCGCGGAACGTGATCGGGAGCAGATTCTCGGTGACGAAATCCGTCAGCACGTTATCGTAAAGCGGTGCGGGCAATGGCTGGATGATCTTCTTCTGCGTCCCATCCGGGGCGATCAGGAGGATTTCGCGATCGCCATAATAGGTGAAGCTGCGCGACACCGGGGTGGGGCCAAGCTCCTCGTTATTCACGAAGACGAGGGCGCCGGGCGGGTCGGTGCGGATCGTGTAGCGTCGCTTCACGCAGCCGGCCGACGTCGTCACCGCGGCGGCGATAAGGGCCGTCATCAGCAACAGACGACGCTCGCCGAAAGATCCCCGGACCATGCGACGGCCTCCTTGCCTCGCGATCGATCGAAGCCGTGTGAGCATACTCGCAGCGGATCATCTCCGCAAGGCGGCTTGGCGCAGCCGGGAAATTCTCGACATGATGGTTCTCCCGGACGTCAATCAACCTCTCCTGGAAAAATCCCTGATGCAAGTGACTTCGACGATCGCCCCGATCCAGACCCTGTCCTCGAAATGGGTTGCCTGTGGGATTTTCGAAGGCGAGCCGGCCCCGGCCGACGTCCCGGGCGGCGAAATCGTCGCCGGACTCCTCGAATCGAAGGACCTGACCGGGGCCCTGGGCCAAACCGTCCCGCTCCATGGGTCGGGGCTGGATGGCGGCTCGATCCTCATTTTCGGGTTGGGCAAGAAGGCAAAGTTTTCCGGCGGGGCCGCGTTCGCGGCGGGCGTGAGCGTTGCCAAGAAGTTGTCGGCCAAGCCTCGCGAGAAAGTCACCGTCGTGCTCCCTCAGCCGGAATTCGACGCCGCGAACATCTCGTCACTCGTGGAAGGCTTGATCGTGGGGACGGCGGGGCCGGGCATCCGCAAGAAGGAGGCGACCCGATCCGGGTTCGGGACCCTGGAAATCGTCCTGCCGCCCGGCGGATCTCTCGACGCGGAGGCCCTGAACCTCGCGGTCGAGCGCGGGGAAATCGTGGGGCAAGCCGTGAATCTCGCCCGGGAACTCGTCAATACCCCTCCATCGGAGAAGCCGCCGGCAATCCTGGCCGAACGGGCCCGTGCGATCGCCCTGGAAGCGGGGCTCGCGGTCGAAGTCTGGGATCGCGACCGCCTGGCTGCCGAGCGATTTGGCGGCGTCCTCGCGGTTTCGCGCGGGTTCGGCGCATCCCGCCGAGATTCGTGCAATTGCATCACAGCGATGGGCGGCGACAGGCCGACCATGGCGCTGGTCGGCAAGGGGGTCACGTTCGACTCCGGCGGGCTCTCGCTCAAGCCCTCCGCGTCGATGGAAGACATGAAGTGCGACATGGCGGGCGCCGCCGTGGTGCTCGCTGCCATGCAGGCGATCGTCGCTCGAAGCTGCCCGTGAACGTCGTCGGCTACTTCGCCCTGACCGAGAACATGACGGGCGGCGACGCCATGAAGCTGGGCGACGTGCTCACCATGCGGAACGGCACGACCGTCGAGGTCCTGAACACCGACGCCGAGGGCCGGCTGATCCTCGCCGACGTGCTGAGCTACGCCGTCGGAGCGCAAGCCGGCCTGCGTGATCGACCTGGCCACGCTGACCGGGGCCTGCATGGTGGCCCTGGGCCCGAAGATCGCCGGCCTGTTCTGCAACGACGATTCGCCGTGGCGGAAGCGGTCCAATCCGCCAGCAAGAGGACGGGCGAGCGGGCCTGGCGGTTGCCGCTGGACGACGATTTCGATGACGCGATCAAGAGCAAGGTGGCCGACATTCGCAACGTCGGGGGGAAGTGGGGCGGGGCGATCACGGCCGCGAAATTCCTCCAGCGAGTTCGTCGGCGAAACCCCCTGGGCGCACCTCGACATCGCCGGTCCGGCCTGGAGCGACGAGGATTCGAGCACGAGGGATGCGGGCGGCACCGGCGCATTCGTCCGGACATTGATCGCGCTGCTTGAAGACGCGAGCATAGCCGGCGGATGAGCGTTCCCTGCGTCGCGATCAGCCCGCGTGCGAGTGCGAGAGCCTCTTGGCGAACTGGCACTCGATGCGACGGCTGTTGATATCGAGCATTTCCAGGATGTCGACGACCTCGTCCATGCACATCCGCTCGTCCAGCGCCCAGCACAGCACGTCCAGGTTTTCCCAACCTTCCTTGAGTCGCCAGACGATCTCGTCGATCATGCCCGAATGTTCGAAATTCCTTCTGGAGCAGGCCGAAATCGTCGTGATCGAGCTCGATCCAGAACGTGCGACCCTGGAGGTGTTCGAGCCATCGGTCGCGGAGGAACCCGTTCCAGTGCTCCCGGACCCAGCAGCGGATGGCCCAATCGCCCAGGTCGCGACCCGCCTTCTCGCTCTCGATCCACTTGTGGCGGAGCGCCTCGACCTCGCCCTGGATGTGGATGCTCTGACGGAGTTCCGACCTCAGGGTCGGGGCCGCCGGGCTACACTGGCACATCAAAACCTCCAAGCGTCTCACGGTTGAGCTGCGTAGAGAGAGAGCGGGGCGAAGGTCCCGTGCGGGAAATCCATTCCTCGGACAGAGCGAGACGGCCCGAAAGACGCCGGCCCGCATTTCGCATTAACGAGAAGGCAAAAGCATACTGTATTGTAGACGAAGCAGCAAGGGTTGTACCGCCTCGCGGCATTTTCCACCCAGACAATCCTTTAATCATGCCTGCTCAGGGAGAGATCGGCCCTCCTCGGACAAAATTGCATCAAATTGTGGGCGAAATGAGTTTTCCACACCTCGCTTGCCGTTCAATTTCAGCTCATTTGAGCCCATCAAGCCCGACCGGCCGGGATCAGACCGGGTAATGGCTTACTTTCCCGCGCCGAACCAAACCAGCGACCTCCCGAACATTGCCGCCACGCCCGGCCTGGCGGCGGCGAACGGGCCGATCGAAGCCTCGGAGACCGCCCGCCACTTCACCTTGCCCGAAAGGTCGGCGCAAATCAGGTGGACGCCTTGCTTGACGACCCTCAACGTGTCGCCGTCGGGGCCGGGCAGGAATTCGCCGAACGTGGAGTCGGAACGCCCCTGCGAGCGGAGGTGGCCGGTGCCGTCATAAGAGAGGACTCGTCCGTCTGGCGATGAGACCACCAGTCGCGGGCCGATGCGATGGAGTTGCCACGCCTCCCATGGGACGGGGGATTCCCACAACACCCGGCCGTCCAGGCCATGACCGCGGAGGACCTGGGCACGACGGGCGAGCGTGACCCACGTCAATCCGGGCGGTGCCTCCAGCGGCGTTTCGACCAGGGCGAGCGGCTCGACCGGATTCGCCGTGTAAGAGCCGGCCCGCTCTCCGGCGGCGTCGAAGACGATCAGGCTCCCCGAGTCGGTGGTCACGGCGACGAGGTTGCCGTCACCAAGGGCAAGGTCCTCGACCGGCGTCCGCAATTCCTGCCGCCAGACCCATCGGCCGGCCGTGGTCGCGCGGCCAATGCGGTCGCGCTCCTGGACGATCGCCAGGCCGAAGGTTTCCGGACGAAGCGCCAGGTGGGTCAGCGCCACGAGGCTCAGGTCCAGGCGCATGGCCCCGTTCTGGCGGGCGTCATAAAGGACCAAAGTCCGGTCGGTGGCCGCAGCGATCCACCCCGGTGCCGTCCTCAAAATGCGGCCCACGCCGTGACAGTCGGGCGCCTGTCCCAGCGCCTCGCCCTCGGTGGTGAACACCTGGAGCTTGCTTGTGTTGCTGAACACGCCCACGCGAGGTGGGTCGTCCAGAACCGCCAGTACCGTCGTCTCGGCCTGGTCGTCGCTCTGGGAGAGCGCCTTCGACCATTCCGGTTCGTGGACGGAGCCGGGACGGGCCTTCGTCGCTTTCTTGGCCGACGGGGCCTTTGCGGGCGAGGCGCACGAGCTGTCGAAGTCGATCCGGCCGATTTCCCCGGTGCCGAGCCCGTAATAGAGGTAGCGGCCCAGGGCATCGACCTCCAGCGCCACGGCCGGGCGACTGAGCCCCGTCTTCCATCGCACGTTGCCGGCGGCATTCAAGAGCGATAACTCGCCCTCCGTGGTCGCGACGGCGATCGATCGTCCGACGAAGTCGGGAACGGCGTGCGTGGCGGTCCCTCCTACGTGATAGGACCCGTCGTTGCGGCCCTGGACGTCGTAGCGTTGCACCCCGTGGGTGAAGCAACTGGCGAGGATCAACCCGCCGTCTCCGCTCGTGGCCAGGCGGCCGACGTTCGTGGAGATCTTTTCTTCCCAGAGGATCTCGGCATCCAGGCCGCCGGTCAGGCGAATCTCGTTGAATTCCACCCCGACGAGCAGGCCGTACGTCGCGGCGCCCACCAGGATGGGGCGACTCGGGATGAACTTGAGATGGACCAGCGGCTGCCGAGTCTCGAAAGTGCAGGCCACCCTGCCAAACTTGTTGAAAATCGTCGTCTCGTTCCCCTTGGTGGCGACGGCGACGAAACGGCCATGCGGGTCGATCGCAAGCGTGGCGGCGTCGCCGGGCGAGGCGCGATCGACCAGCAGGTCGAAATCCGAGCCGAGCATCATGAGCTTCGATCGGCCGAGCAGGAGCGCGACCAGCGTCCCGTCGTCGCTGATCGCGGCCGAGCGGATCGGCTCCTGCACGCGAGACTCGGCGACTCGCTCCCCCTCGGCATCGATCAGGTAGAAGTGACCGGCGTCGTCCCAGGCGAGCAGCATCCCGCTCTCGCGGGCCAGGCTGAGCCCGAGCAAAGGAGCTTCGGTCACGACGGTCCAGGAAGGGACGGCGGAGACCTTCGCGATTCCGGAAGCGTTGGGCATTTCGGTTGGAGTCTCGCAGGACGAGGCCGGATCGGAGGGTCCTTGTCCCCACGATTCTCCCGAAATCGGGCGACGCTCGCCACTCTTATCGCAAGGCGGGGAGCTGCCGACGCGCCTGCTGGATGGCCCGGCCAAGGACGGGGTCGCGACTCGGCTCGCCGAACTCGATCACCGGAGCCTCCGCGTCGGGCCCGGCCGGGCGGGCAACGATGCGGGGCGAGACCGCGACATCGGGCTCCACGCCCTGCTCGCTGTAGGGCCGATTGGCCGGGGAATAAAACTTGGCGGTCGTCAACTTGAGGCCGGTCGAGGCGGCCCGAAGCTGATAGATGCTCTGCACCGAACCCTTCCCGTAGGACCGTTCGCCCAGCACCAGGGCGCGGTGATTTTCCTTGAGGGCACCGGCGAGGATCTCGCTGGCACTCGCGCTATCGTGATCGACGAGGACCGAGACCGGCATCCGCCAGGGGGCGCCGGGCTGGGCCTTGTAGATTGACGTCTGATTGGGCGCACGCCCTCGGGTAGACACGATCACGCCGGAATCGAGGAAGAGGTCGGCGATGTCGACGGCCACGTTCAGCAACCCGCCGGGATTGCCTCGCAGGTCGAGCACGAGGTAACGCATCCCCTGCCGCTCAAGGCCGGAGATCGCCCGCCTCAGCTCCTCGGTCGAGGATTTCTGGAAGCCGGTCAACTGCACGTAGCCCACGCCTTGCGCGGCGTCCACGATCCGCGCCTGCGGGACGCTTTGCACCTCCACCGGACGGCGGATCAGCCTCAGATTCCGCGATTTCCCATCTCTCCCGACGATCGTCAGGTCGATCGCGGTCCCCTGGCTGCCCTGCAATTTGCCGGCGGCCTCGTCCAGGCCCATCCCCTTCAAGGGTTGATTCGCGACGTGGCTGATCTTCTCGCCCACCCGGATTCCCGCGTCCGCCGCCGGCCCGCCCTTCAAGACATTCAGCAGCTTCAATCCAATCTCGTCCACCTTCAGCTCGACGCCCAGGCCGACGAAATTCCCGTCGATCACGCCGAAGAGGTCATCAAGCTTGTCGGGCGTGAGATAAGCCGTGTAATCGTCCAGGGAGTCGCATGCCCCGTACGCAAACTCGAGCACGACGGCCGACGGCCCGATCCCCGCGCCGACCCGAGCCTGATCGCACGCCCAGAGAACGAATGAGCGGGCGTCGTCTCGATCCCGCACCGAGATGCGATCTCGTTGCGACCTCAGGACCTCTCGCAGCTTGAGAATCTTCGCCGGATCGACCGAGAGGGCGTTCGCCTGGAGAAAACTAGGGTCTCGGAGCGCGACCTCCAGGTTGTCCAGCCCCTTGCGGACCAGCGGGACCATGCTCACGGGCTCGACGTAGTAAGTCTCGATCCTCTCCAGCACCTCATCGTAGAGGTCCAGCGTCTTCTCGACTGGGAGGTGGAGCAGGACCGTGCGAAAGCTTCGGTCGAGGTAGCGACGGCCGAGCTTGTAATGGGACTCGCAGAGGCGCAATCGCTGGCGGACGTCGATCCGATCGGGCCATCGCTTCAGCGTGTTCTCGTAAGAATCGATCGCGGCCCCCCAGTTCTTCTGCCGTTCCAGGTCCATCCCGCGATGGATCTGGGAATCCACGTCCTCCGACTCCGCCGGGGCCGGTACCGATGCGGCGGATGCCGCCTTCGGCGTGTCGGCTCGCAAGGCCGAGCCGAGCCCCGTCAACAGGAGTACGCAGGCCGAGACCTTGCGAAGTTTTTCGAGGGCTCGCATCTGGGACGATCCTCCCGCGGATCGGAGCGATCGGACGACGGAAACCGACAGGACGGCCGGGAACTCAGCGAACGCGAACTCCATGCCGCGGCCCGCGACCGCACAGGCGGAGCCGCAGGTCCGGGCGGTGAATTCGCCCTCGAAACTGATCCCAACTAGCCGGGCGATTGGTCCGCACGCCGCTCCTCTGGTTGCTGTTCTAGGAGTAGCTCATTCGGGGCAGTCGGCTCGATCGGATCGCGGGATTTGCCGGGCAAAATCACGCCGCCTCCGAATCGTTCCGCTCCAGGCCGGGCACGGCTCCGCGTCCCGCCCATGAATGGAACTCTACCATACGACCCGATCCCATGACGTCGGCCGGGGTGAATCCGGGGATTTTTCCTCAAGAGCTGAACGCCCTGGTTGAGGGCCCCGAATCTTAACTTATTGTCCACCGATTGTAGCATTTTCAACGCGTGCCGCGCCTGCGATCCAACGCAGTGCGGCAATGCTGGTGGAGGTCGAGGTCAATCAGCTCTTCCTCCAGGTTTTCCAGGCTCGGGTCCTCCAGGGTCTGGGCGACTTCGTCCAGGAGCGCCACCGTGAATTTCTCCCTCGCCAGATGCAGGCGCTTGCGGATCCATTCGACCGTGAGGGTGCGACCCAGGATCGGCCCGAAATGATCCGCCATGTCCGACGAGCGGGCGTCGGGGTTGTCGATGCGGTACTTCAGGAGCTGATGATAGGGCTGGCCCGTCTCGCCTTCGTATTTTGCGAGGGTGTCCCAGGCGCGCGCGAGTAATTCGGCCCTCCAGATCCCCAGGAACTGGCGATCCGACTCGTGCAAGTCCGCCTCGTCGGCGGCGGCCACGTGAAGATCGTCGTCGAGCGGCCTCGGGGTCCGCTTCCGGTTCCTCTGATAGTCGACCACCAGGTGATAGAGCGACGTCTTGAGGAGGTGGCGGAAGCGACCCTTGCTCGGATCGGCATTCTTGAATTTACCACCGACGAGGTGGAGCGCGAACTGCTGGAACACGTCGCCCGCGGCGTCGGCATCGCGGAGGGCGCCGAGCAAATAGCGATGAATCGCGGGGCTGTACCGTTCGATCAGCTTGCGGCGGGCGGACTGCAGCTTCCCCCTGGTCTTCCTGGTGGGCCTGGCCCATCAAAGTCCACGTGGTCGGGATCTGGCTGAGGCGAGACGGGAGATCATCTTCCCCATCCATCGGGTCGGACGGATCCATTGCGATCGCCCTCGTTGAGATTCTGACAAGAAATCCCCGCGCCGACACGAGTCGTTCCCATCGTAATCGCGCCGCCGATGAATTTCAGGGAAATTCCCGAGCGACGGCGGCATGGTCCCCGTCTCATCCTATCGGCCCGAAATCCACGGGACTTCGTTGGGGAAGCGGTGCGGAAACTGGAAATCAGCCTGCGTCTATTTCCCCGCGCCGTCCTCAACGATTTGGATCGTCCGATCCGCGGAAATCCGCTCCAGCCTCGTCTTCCGGCCGGATGGCCAGACGATGTTGACCGCCTCGGCAATTTCTGTTTTCCCGAGGCCGAACGTGAGCGGTAGCTCGCTCGACGAGAGATAACCCTTGGCGGGGAAAAGCTGGCGACTTTGCGTGATCCCGCCCGCGGTCACGGACACCTTCGCCCCGATCGCGTCGCGATTGGACGCCTTGCCTTCGAGGGCCAATCGAAGCCAGTGATGGCCGGATTTCCGGTCATTTCGAAGCACGACCGCGCGACCTCCATTCGCGGTCACCACGACGTCCAGGTCGCCGTCACCATCGATGTCGGCGTAGGCACAGCCGCGACCGACCACCGGCCGGAACACGTCGTCGCCCGCTGCCTGGGAGTCGACGGAGAGGAATCGGCGAACTCCCTTCCTTCCGCTATTCCAGTAGAGCTGGGCCGCCTGTGCGTACGCCTGCGAGCGATCCATCCTCGCCACGTCGGGTTCCAGATGCCCGTTCGAGGTGAACAGGTCGAGGCGGCCGTCGAGGTCGTAATCGAAGAAGAAAAGGCCGAACTTGAGCGGCGATTGCGAAGGTGCTCCCAGCCCTAGATTGGCGGCCATGTCGGTGAAGCTGAGCGATTGGGGGTCGTCGCAGACATAGAGGCCGATCATCTCGTTGGCGAAGTTGGCGACCGCGAGCGCGGGCGACCCGTCGTTGCGGAAGTCGCCCCAGTCGATGCCCATGGCCCCTCGCGACGATCCGTCGCGGTCGAACGCAATGCCCGACGAGATCCCCTTCTCCTCGAATCGCCCGTTGCCCAGGTTATGGAAGAGGAAATTGGGCACGGTGTCGTTGGCAACCGCGAGATCCACCAACCCATCGCCGTCGATGTCCAGCGGGGCCACCCCGAGCGACTTGGCCATCGGCTCGTCCCGCTCGGGCTTGCGAATCCGGAAGCCGCCGGCCTCGCTCACGTCCACGAATTTCCCGCCGTCGTTGCGAAGCAGGACGCAGAACCCACCACGGAACGAGTCCGGACGGTCGAAAACGCGGGACATCCCGCCCTGGCCGGGACCGCGCGGCCGGTCGAGCTCGGGCGACCACTCCACGTAGGAGCAGAGGAACAGGTCGAGATCGCCGTCATTCTCCATGTCGAAGAACGCGCCGCTCGTGAGCCATCCGTCGCCGGCGTGGGCGTTGGCCGCGTCGGTCACGTCGACGAATCTCCCCGAATCGTTGCGAAACAGCCGCCCGCCCCGGATGGTGGTCACGTAAAGGTCGGGATCGCCATCGTTGTCGTAATCGCCGACGGCCACCCCCATCCCGAAAAAGACCTGATCCAGCCCCGCCGCCCGCGTCACGTCGGCAAAATGCCCATGCCCGTCGTTCCGATAAAAGCATTGGGTAGGATTGCCCGCGCCGGCGGCTCCGGGCCAGCGGCACGAATTCACGAAGAAGAGATCCGGATGCCCGTCGCCGTTGTAATCGAGGAACGCAACGCCCGATCCCATCGTTTCAGGCAGCAACTTTTCCCCGGACATCCCGTTTTCATGGCGAAACGTGACGCCCGCCTCACGAGCGATATCAACGAAGCGAACTTCGGGCGGCGAAATCACGTCGGCCGCCTTCGCGCTCGACGGGGCAACGTTTCCCGAGGTTGGGGCACGCGGACCGCAGCCAAATAAGACAACGGTGGCAAGGATAGAAATGCGGAGGAGATCGCCCCCTGACGCCCCAAGTTTCACCATTTTCGGATTTCCATGACGCGTGCATTTCCGCCAATTCAAGCCGGTGACGGCGGCGATTGGGCATTCAACTTCTCGAATTTGTTCAAGAAATTTCTCATTTTCCCGAATCGAGAGCAACGACAAACCCTCGACGTCGTCGTCGAGGGATTTTTTAAGCGGAAACGACGCCGATCCTCCCACCCTTCACGGGTAGAAGATCGGCACGTTGATGTTGTAAAACTCCTGCTCGAGATATTCAAGGATCAGCGCGAAGTTGAAGATCTCGGTATCGTTGGAATCGGAGGGATTGTTGGGGTCGAACGACGCGGGCGGGCCGCCGTTCAGGCTAACCAGGTACGGCGTGACGGCCGCGACGACCTGGGCGATCGTGAGCGGTTCGGAGAAGGGCGACACGTTCGGGATCAGGGAATAATCGTTCAGCGCATTCAGCCAGCCCGAGTGGAACGCCTCGGTGAAGGCGATCTCGCCGACGGCAGCCAGGCGGACCGGGCTGAAGATGACGGGCGACCCGCCTTGATAAGCCCCCACGCCGGTGTTCTCGAAGGCCGCGGCCATCTGGGCGAACTGCTGGTAGGTGCTCGCCTGGAGGTTCTGGAACGTCGGCTTTGGCCGCGCGTTGGTGCCGAGCACCGTCGTCAAGAAGTTTACGTGAGCATTCTCGTCGTTCATGATCTCCGTGAACAGGCTCTTGTTCTCGCCGGGATAGAGTTCCGGCAGGGGCGTGCCGAGCGTCGCGTTGATGCCGACCGTGGCGGAGCCCTTCTTCGCCGAGGTCTTGCCGCCGGCATGGGCCGAGGAGGACGCCACTGCGATGGCGGGGACCGCGATCGACGCGGCCTTCAAAGATCGCGTCAGGAACCGGCGGCGCGACGCCTCGCCGCCCTCGGGATTGGGAGAGCCGAGGGTCTCATCGGGATGCGTATTCATGGATGCGAAGCCCTTTGCTGGGGATGATCAGTGGTGGAAGAATGGAAGAATCCGGCCCATCGAATCGAGATTCGGGACAACACGCCGATGCGTGGCGGAACCTCAAGAGTCGATGAAAGTCCTTGCGGGGGGGTCGATCGATGCCCGACTTTGCGCTGGGCGGACGCTCAGGGGTAGAAGATGGGGATGTTCGTCATGTAGAACTGCAGCTCCACGTACTCGGCCAGGAGCGCGAAGTTGAAGATCATCGTGTCGTTGACGTCCGAGAGGTTGACGGGATCGTAGGTCCCCGGCGGGCCGCCGTTGAGGCTCGCGATGTAGGGGGAAAGCACCGCCATGACCTGCGCGGGCGTGAGCGCGGGTGAAAACGGGGTGTTGCCCGGGACGAGCGATTCTTCGGTCAACGAGTGCAGCCAGCCCGCCTGGTAGGCCTCGACGAAGGCAAGCTGCGAGGCCGCCGCAAGCCGGACCTTGCTGAAGATCGCCGGGGAGCTACCCTCATAGGCACCGGCGCCGGTGCTGCAAAACATCGCCGCCATCTGGGCGAACTGCTGGTAGCTGCTCGCCTGGATATTCTGGACCGTCGGCACGGGGCGCGCATTCGATCCGAGGACCGTCGTCAGGAACTTGACGTGATTGGTCTCGTTATCCAGGATCTCGTGGAAGAAGCTGCTGTTCTGGCCCCCGTAGTATTCCGGGAGCGCTTGCCCAGCGTCGACGTCTTCCTGGTCGACACCTGGCCGCCCGCGTGCGCCGAGGAGGCGATGGCCATGGCCGGGACCGCGATCGAGGCGGTCTTGAGTGTCTTGGTCAGGAACAAGCGACGCGAGGCCTCGACGACCTGCACATCGGGAGCGATGACGCTCCCTTCCGGGTGCATGCTCATGAATGATGCCCTTTCGATAATGGCGGCAGACGAGGGGTCAGAGGCGGAAAGCACCGTCATAAACGGCAAATCCAGGGCCAATTCCAAAATATTACCCAAATTATCTAGATCGATTGACCTCTCCAGTTCAACGCACCTCAACGAAAACGGCCAGCCCTCCCGCAAATGGGAAGGGCTGGCCGTCGGGATCGGCCGAGAAGGGCTCGCGATCAGCCGTAGAAGTACGGCACGTTCAAGTCGTAGAACGTCTTTTCCAGATATTCCAGGGCGAGCGCGAAGTTGAGGATCGCGATGTCGTTGGACGCCGACGGCGTGGTCGAGAACGTCAAGGGCGGGCCGCCGTTCAAGCTGGCGACGTAGGGGCTCACCGCCGACACGACCTGGTCGATCGTCAGCGCCATCGCGAAATTCATGTTGTTGGGGACGATCGGGTCATTGAGCAGGGTGTTCAAGAAGCCCGAGTGGTACGCCTCGACCAGCGCGATCGAGCCGGCCGGCGGACACGTAGGCCTGCTCGAAGATGTAGGGGAGCGCGCCGAGGTAGGCACCCACGCCGGTGTTCTCGAACGCCTGCGAAAGCGCCGCGAACTGCTTGTAGGTCGTGGCCTGGAGGTTCTGGAAGGTTGGCATGGGACGGGCCGACGCGCCGAGGGCCTTCACGAGGAAGGTCACGTGAACATCCTCGTCGTTCTTGATCTCCTCGAAGTTGCGGGCATCCCACCCGCGGTAGAGTTGCGGCAGCGGCAAGCCCTTGCGGGCCGGCTTGGTGGCGGCGAGGGCCGATGACGAGGAACCGGCCGCGATGGCCATCGCCGGGACGGCGATCGAGGTCGCCTTGACCGACCAGGAGAGGAACGACCGGCGCGAGGCGTCGGCGAAGTCCGGGGAAGCTGGCTCGACGGGAAGACCGGAATCAGGGCGGCATGAGGAAACTCCAGGATGGGACCGGATGATAGGAAAATGCTCGTCGAAGGTGCCGCGACGTGCTCACCCGAGATTGGAGTCGATTGCGACCAAGAAAGGACGAGATGATGCGAACGAACCGCCCTCGAGAAATGATCTACCGAATTAACTTCCAACGCATCGAAAATCTCGCCCCGAAAGGGTCGGCCTCAACTCCCGAGCATCGCCCCCATTCGCGGGGGCTTGGACATAAACAGGTCCCGCATGTTATTGTGACCGGGCGAACGCAAGAAACCAGTCCAGTTTCGAACCTTTTCCGGTTTCTCGACGAAATAGGCGAGGTCGGCGCCTCGCGGCCGATAAGCTTCGGCCGCTCGTGCGTCCGCATCGACGGAGGTATCGCGTTGTTTGCCGGACCGATCATCGCGCGAGAGCTGCTCACGGCGCCCCGTCCGCCCCGCTATTACGCGACCCGCGCGCTCTCGGCCGGGCTCCTCTTCATCCTCATGTGGACGGCCTGGCAGAACCTCATCGGCTGGCGGAAGTGACGGAAATCGGCCTGATCGCTCGGTTCGGCCACCTGCTGTTCCTGCTCTTCGCGTTCCTCCAGCTCACGCTCATGCTCTTCTTCGCCCCGCTGGCCGCGGCCACCGGCGTGGCACTGGAGAAGGACCGCCGGACCTTCGTCTTGCTGCTCATGACCGACCTGAGCGACCTGGAAATCGTCCTGGGCAAGCTCGTCGCCAGCCTCCTCCAGATCCTCACCCTGTTGCTCGCGACCACGCCGGTCTATTTCCTCTGCATCTTGCTCGGGGGCGTGTCGCCGTCTCAGGCGCTCGAAGTGCTGGTCGTCACGGCGGCGGCCGGGCTTTCCGGGGGTTGCCTGGGATTGGTCGTCGCCCTCGCCCGCGACCGCACGTTCCAATCGCTGGCGCTGACGGTCCTCCTCCTCGTGCTCGGAATTGCCGGGATCGAGGCCGTGAGCCTGCTGGTGCCGAGGCTGGAAATCCTGGGCGTCCCGCTCCAGACCGGCCTGAATCCTTATCGAGCAGTCCGCGCGATCGTCGACGCAGCCTCGAACGTGGAAGGCCCGTCTGGTCCGCGTGGCGGCAATCACCACGGTTTCCTCCCTCCTCCTCGCCGTCGGACTCGTGGCGTTCGCCGTGGCCAAGCTGAGGGTCTGGAACCCGAGCAAGAACGAGCCTCGCGAGAAGCTGGACGATGCCGAAGAAGGGGTCGAGTCGCTCGTGGAGGTCGCCCAGGTCCGTGAAGAGGAGCTGGTAGGGGCGTCCGCCTCCGGGAAGTCTTTCGGGAATGCGGGCGCGTTCCGGGAAGGTGGCGAGAAATTCACTTTGCCGCAAGGCGAAGCCGGTTCCACCACGGGCCTTCACGTGCCACGACGAACCCACCGGCGAGTCGCCCCCGCCGCCAGGGACTACCGCCGTCCCTGGGACAATCCGATCCTCTGGCGGGAGTTGATGACGCGCGCTTATGGCCAGAAACCGCTCCTGATCAAGGCGGCTTACGTGCTGATCGCCGTCCTCGCGACCACCTATTTCTACGCCAATCCCGACCTCCATATGGATGCGTGGCGGCCCGCCCGCGTCTTGCTCTTCCTCGCCGCGCTCAGCCTCATCCTGATCAACGCCCAGGGCGTGACGGCGCTCACCAGCGAACGAGACAGCGGCGCCCTCGACCTGCTCTTGGTCACCGAGTTGAGCCCCAAGGAGTTCGTCTACGGGAAGCTCTACGGGGTCCTCTACAACTGCAAGGAGATGCTGATCGTCCCCGTGTTGTTAACCCTATGGTTCGCGATCCGTGGCTTCATATCCGTCGAAAATGCCGTGTTCCTCACGATCGATTTCCTCCTGCTCGCGCACTTCTCGGCCATGCTGGGCCTGCACTCGGCCATCACCTACGTGAACAGCCGCGTGGCCGTGGCCAACAGCCTGGGGACCATCGTCTTCCTCATGGTCGGCATCGGCGTATGCGCGTTCCTGATCGCGCTGAGCGACCGAGGCTTCGGCCGGCAGCTCCTGAGCTTCATGATCTTCATCGGGGCGGGCAGCGTGGCGCTTTACGGTTCGCTCGGCTCACGCAATCCGTCGCAAGCCATCTTCCTCGTCGCCCTGCTCACGCCGTTCTGGTCGTTCTATTGCGTGATCAGCCTGATCGAGTCGGCTTTCCTCGCGGCATTCCTCTTCAGCGTCGGGGTCTACGGGTTCGCGCTCATGGCCATGCTGATCCCCGCCGTCAGCGACTTCGACATCGCCCTCGGCCGCACCAACGCCATTCAAGGATGAGGCCGGCGCGGATCCCTCACCTCAATTCCGGGGGGATGGGCTTGCCCGCGATCCGGTAGAGATAGGCCGCGACCGACAGCATCTGGTCGGTCTTGAGCGAGGACGACCAGCCGCCCATGGCCGTGCCCGACACGCCCTCGCGGAGCACGGTCATGACCTGCTCGGGCCGCGTCCCGTGCTTCCATTCGTCCTCGGCCAGGTTCCGAGGGGCGGGACCCGAAAGCCCTTTGGCCAGCGGGCCATCGCCTCGCCCTTTCTCGCCATGACAGGCCAGGCACCGCGAGAGATAGATCTCCCGCCCCTCCACCAATCGGCGATCTCCCGCGATTTCCGGCGGCGGCGGGCCGAAATTCGGCCGGAGCAAGCCCACGGCCAATCCCGCGAAAATCAGCACGACGACCATCGCGATCAGGATCCATCGCGACGCGGTCGGCCTGCCGCCCGTCTCCGATCCCAACATCTCGTCCACGATTCACACCCCCAGCTTCCGACGTCGAAAAATTCCGGAACACCCTTGCGACATTTGTAAGAGGAGCCAATAATCAGCGGTGGAGGTGCGAGCGCCTCCGTCCCTTCTCGGCCCATCACTTCGAGGCCCCTCATGCTCGACCCCATCCCCGATCTCGGCTCCCCGAGCGTCCGCCCGCACTCCTCGCCCGTGATGCGTCGCGTGATCCGGCGCATCTGCACGGCGAATCCATTTTATGCGCTCAGCGCCGTCCTGGTACTGCTGGGACTGCGAATGTCGTGCGACCCGGAGGGGGTCGTCTTCCCGACGTGGGCCATGCTCGCGGGATTGGCGGCGTACACGCTCCTGCTTGCGTTCACGGCCGCCGGGTTGGTCCGCTATCTCGGCGTGTGGGACGACGTGAGGACGTTGCTGTTGCTGGTGGTGATGATCTTGACGGCGATCCCCGCATTCTTCGACGACATCCTCGCGAGAAATCCGCAGCTCGGCGTCTCCTGCGAGCTAGGCGGACTGGCGTTCGCCATGATCGTGAGCGAGGGGCTCCTCCGAGCCATCCGGCTCCGGCTGCCGCTGTTATTTCGCATCCCCTATCACGTCCTGCTTGCCCTGATTTTCCTGCATCCGGTGGCGCTTGCGCCGTACTTGCAGACTCCCTCAAGTCCCAGCTTGCTCTGGCTCTTGCTCGCCTTCCCGACGGCCGCGGGCCTCTCCTTCCTGCTGCTCTTGCCCGCGATCCGCCGGGGCCCTTCGTACGTGGCCAACAACGGAAGCCCCTGGGGTTGGCCGCTCTATCCCTGGTCGCTGTTCGCCATCCTCGGCGTGGCGATCGTCGCCCGGACGTACTCGATTTGCCTCTCCGTCAATTATTCGGGAGGGACCGGCCGGTACGAGGGGATTTACGCCACGATTTTCGGCCCCTATTTCCTGATCCCGCTCCTCCTTGCCGTCGCCGCGCTGATCCTTGAAGCGGGGCTCGTCACGAAACGCCGAGCCTCGCAAGCCATTGGCCTGGTCATGCCCGCTGCATTGGTCCTGCTGGCCACCCTGGGACATCGCAGCGACCCGTCCTATGAACGTTTGCTCGGGCTTTTTCGCAAGGACCTGGGGGCAACGCCGCTCTATCTCACGCTCCTCGCGGCGGGATTCTTCTACGCGGTTGCCGCATATCGGCGAGTCCCCGCCGCGATCGAGTGTCTCTCGGGGGTTTTGGCCGTCTCGATCGTCCTCGGCCCCGGATCGCTGGATTTGCGCCAATGGGTGGCCCCGCAAGTGATGCCCCTGGTGGGATTAGCCACGCTCCAGGCCATCATCGCGGCACGACAGGGTTGCTCCTGGAGGGCCGGGCTCGCGTCATTATGCGTAGCTGCCGCGTCCTTCCAGGAATTCGGCCCCGCCTCGCCTTCCTTACGCCTGCTGATCGCGGTGCACGTCGCGCTGGGTTGCCTGATCGGGATCATCCTGTTTTTTCACGACCCATTCAGCCGATTCGTGCGGAAATTCACGGCAATCGTGCTGGCGAGTCTGGCGCTGGCGGCAATTTCAGGTCTCGACGTCAAGCCGATCCCCACCGAGATCGTGCGCCTCTACCCCTTGCTTCCGATGGCGATTGCCGCGGTCATCGGCTTGTTCCTGGCCGATTCCGCGTTCTTCCTCGTCGGCCTAGCCGTGCTCGGCTGCTCGCTCGGCGCCTGGGGATGGCAGGGCTACGCCCTGGCCAGGCGCTCGATCGTCGGCCTCGACCAGATCACGGCGGGCCTGACGTCGTTCGTCGTGGCGGCCGGGATCAGCCTGTGGAAGGCCGGCGCATTCGCAGCGCGTCCTGACGCGCAACGCAAACCCCTGGCCTTCCCGGGTCCGTCGCTCGCGGAGACCCTGCCCGGCAGGGAATCCCTCGACCTGCCCCAGTAGTCGGCCACCTTCGATCGCGACTGCTCGGGTGCCGATCCGCCGGCAAGCGAGTCGGCTTGGACCCCCAAAGGGCGATCTACACGACCGCTTCCGTCGAAACCAGTTCGGACGAGGGCAAATTCGCGAGCAGGGATCGTGCGGAATCTCCCCAGAGGATGATCGACGCGGCGGGCTTGTCGCCCCAGAAGAAGATCTCCGCCCTCAGGATCTTCGCGGTCTCGCCGAAGGACTCCGCGTCGGCATCCATGAGCGTCCGCTTCACGTACGCGATCCGGCCGATGTTGATCGTCAGGTCACCGATCTCGACAAACTTCATGCGCGGTCGTCCCTGTTGACTGTAAGATTCGCATCCGGCCCGCAACCGTCACGCTCCAAGCATAGCTCGCGGTCGAGGCGCGGGCTTGAGCGGGCCGAATGGGCTCGTCACAACCGACGGACGGGGACGACCGATGCCGCCAGGTCCAAATTCTACGGGCCTTGCCGACGTCCCTTCGCCCCGCGGTCGGGCGCAACCTCGGATCAGGACTCGGCGCGAGTTAGATTCAGTGGAGCGGAAGGGGATCGAACCCTCAACCTCAGCATTGCGAACGCTGCGCTCTCCCAATTGAGCTACCGCCCCTTCGCTGCGGCTTCATCGTATCGCGTGCTTACTTGCGATGCAAGGTCGGCCCAACGGGCTTCTTGGTCGCGGGCTTGCCGGACCGCGGGCCGGTGGGGTAGCGTGCTGATGGCTTCCTCCACCGCTTCGCCGTCCGGGACTTATTCCGATGCGCCGCTTTTTCGCTCGCCTGGCATGGATTGGTTCGCTCGCAATCGCCTCTCTCACGGCCCGGGCCGAGGATTTCCCCAGATCGATCGTCTCCTGGGTGCCGATCGCCGAGAACCCGGTCTTCAAGGGCGAGGGCTCGGATGCCTGGGACAAGAAGATTCGCGAGCGGGGGTGGGTCTCGCTCCAGGACCGGACGTTTCATCTCTATTACACGGGCTATAACGAAGCTAAGTCACCCAACCGCATGCTCGGCCATGCCACCTCCAACGACGGGATCCACTGGCTGCGCGACGTGGCGAACCCGATCCATTCCGCCGGCTGGGTCGAGGACGTTTGCCTGATCCGCAAGGAGGGCGTGGATTACCTCTTCGCCGAGGGCAAGGACGACGTGGCCCATTCGCTCACGTCGTCCGATGGCCTGCACTGGACCGAGCGCGGCCCGCTGGACGTCCGCACGAGCGAGGGGACGCCGATCGGCAAGGGCCCTTATGGGACGCCCACCGTCTGGCAGGAAAATGGCACCTGGTACCTGTTCTACGAGCGGGGCGATCGAGGCGTGTGGCTGGCGACGTCCAGGGACCGCGCCGTCTGGAAGAACGTGCAGGACGAGCCCGTCTTGAAGATGGGTCCCGAGGCCTTCGACAAGACCGCCGTTGCCATCGATCAGGTCATCAAGCGCGACGGCGTCTATTACGCGTTCTATCATGCCAACTCGCATCAGCCGTGGGACTCGAAGGACTGGACGACCTGCGTCGCGAGGTCCAAGGACCTCGTCCACTGGGAAAAGTATCCCGGCAACCCGATCCTCAAGGACAATGCCTCCAGCGGGATGCTCGTGGAGACGCCCGACGGCGACCGCTTCTACGCGATGCACCCGGAAGTGCGAATGTTCGTCCATCCGAAGTAGGGCGAAGCTACTGATAGAGCACGCCGATCCGCCGCCGATAATCGTCGTACGCGGCGTCGAACAGCACGGCCGCCCGATCGGGCCCGACGTGGCACGCGGCCGTCAGGACGAGGGGGGTCTCCCCCATCTCGACCAGATCCTGGGCGACCTGCGCCTTGATCAGGTTGATGATCGTGCAGCCGGTCACGCTGGAAATCGGCGAGACCGGCGTGTCGAGGCCCTCGATCCAGACCGCCGAGTCCCCTCTCGGGGCGTGGTGGTCGATCACCACGTCGGCGACCTCGTGCAGCTTCTTCCCGCCTTCGTGCTTCGCGGCCGAGGCGCGGCTGTGCTCCATCGACGTCAGCGCCACCACGAACATGCCGATCCGTTTGGCCTCGATGGCCACGTCCACGGTCGCCGCGTTGCACCCGCTGGTGGAGATGGCGAGCAGGCAATCCTGCGGCGACGTGACGAAATTCCGCCAGAGGATCGGGCCGAACCCCTGCACGTTCTCCAGGAACATGGCCTGCCTCTGGCCGTTCGCCCCCACGACCGGGTTGTGATAGGTCATCGACAGCTCGACGATCGGATGGAAGCCGGGGAACGACCCGTATCGCGGGAACATCTCCTCAACGGCCATCCGCGAGTGGCCCGTCCCGAACACGTGGACGAGCCGGCCGTCGTGAATCGTCTGCGCGAAACGCAAAGAAACCTGGCGAATCGCGTCCAGCTCCTCGGCCTCGATCGCGTCGACCGCCGACCTTACCGCCTTGAAATACTGCGTGATCACGTCTTTGGAGGCCGATTCGTGCATCAAGGGAGTCACCTCGGGATTTGACCGTCCGAGACCCGCCATCCCCCGTCAACCGTGAGGATCGCGCCGGTGATGAACCTGGAACCGGGCTCGGAAAGGAAGAGTGCGGCCTCCGCCAGATCCTCCGGCGTGCCCGGACCGCCGGCAAGGGGCTGCTTGGTGGCGACGAAATCGCGAATGGAAGGATCGTTCACGGCCCGTGACGACATGGGCGTGGCGATCAGGCCCGGCTCGATCAGGTTGACGCGGATGCGATCGGGAGCGTACATGGCCGCGGACGCCAACGTAAGCGAGCGTATAGCACCTTTACTCGCGGCGTAGGCGACGGTGGCGAAAAATTCGGGCGAGGGCGACGAGGACAGGACCGACCCGAGATTGACGATCGCCCCTCGCATGCCGCGGTCGTCGAGTTCCTGGCCTCGCATGATCCGCACCGCCTCGCGATTGGTGAGGAACACGCTCGTGGCGTTGGCCCGATGGACGGCGTCCCAGCCCTCGATCGAGCATTCATGCAACGGGCCGTCGCCGAGCTTGCGACCGCTGATCCCCGCGGCGTGAAACAGGATGTCCAGCCGGCCCAGCACTTCCATCGCCCCCTGGAAGAGCAGGGAGACCGCCGCCTCGTCGCGGGCGTCGGCCGTGATGGCCCACGCCGGGCCGAGCGGTTCCAGGAGGGCACGGGCCGAGTCGGTCGTCGGCCCATCCAGCCCCGCCACCATCACCCGGGCGCCTTCCTGGAGGAAGCGTCCGGCCGTCGCCAGGCCGATCCCGCTGGTCCCGCCCACGATCAAGCAGGATTTTTCGCGAAGACGGCCATCGGCGGGCATGCAATTACCACCCGATCACGAATATACGAGGAAGATCGCCTCGATCTCGACCGCGATCCCGCCCGGCAGCGAGGGCATCCCGACGGCGCTGCGTGCGGCCTTGCCGGGCTCGCCGAAGACCTCCACCATCAGGTCGGAAAAGCCGTTGATGACCTTGGGATGATCGACGAAGTCGGGCGTGCAATTGACCATGCCGAAGACCTTGATCGGCCGCACAACCCGGTCGAGCGAGCCGAGATGCGACTTGAGCGTGGCCAGGACCGCGAGCCCCGTGTCGCGGGCCGCCGCATAGCCCGCCTGGACGTCGAGGCCCTCTCCCAGACGCCCGATGTGGAGCGTCCCGTCCGCCTTCAACGGGCCGTGCCCCGACACGTAGATGAGGTGTTCGTGACGGACGGCCGTCAGGTAGTTCGCCACCGGCTTGGGCGCGGCGGGGAGGGTCAATTTCAGTTCGGCCAGGCGGGCTTCGGCACCCATGACAACTCATCCTTCGGAGGAACGACACGGAAATCAGGCGAGGATTGTCGCACGCCCGCCAGGCCATCTCAAGACCGCCGATTTGGGGATCGCAACCCCTGGACGTCCCGGCTAGGATAGGGCTTTACCCCTTCGAGAACCCCGCGACCGCCGCCATCATGCCCGCCCGATCCAGGCCGTTCCAGCTCGCCCTCGTGCAAATGCGATGCTCTCCCGACCCCGAGGAGAACGTCGCAAGGGCGTGCGATTTCTTGAGGACGGCGGCCAGTCGAGGCGCCAACGTGGCCTGCCTGCCCGAGCTTTTCCGCACGCCCTACTTCTGCCAGGCCGAAGACCCATCCATCTTCGACCTCGCCGAATCCATCCCCGGCCCGACGACCGAGGCCCTGGCCCTGGTCGCGGCCGAGACGGGCATGGTCGTGCTGGGCTCGGTGTTCGAGAGGCGCGCGCGGCGGGCATCTACCACAATACCCTGGTCGTGTTCGACGCCGACGGCTCCACGGCGGGAATGTATCGAAAGATGCACATCCCCGACGATCCGCTCTACTACGAGAAATACTATTTCACGCCCGGCGACCTCGGATTCCAGGCATTTCCGACCAGGGCCGCCACCGTCGGGACGCTGGTCTGCTGGGATCAATGGTATCCCGAGGCGGCTCGCCTGACGGCCCTCAAGGGCGCCGACGTGATCTTCTATCCCACGGCCATCGGGTGGCATCCGAAGGAGAAGGCCGAGTTTGGCGAGGCCCAGCACGACGCGTGGAGGACCATGCAGCGTGCCCATGCGATTTCCAACGGCGTGTTCGTGGCGGCCGTGAATCGCGTGGGGCATGAAGGCGCGGAAGACGGCGGGATCGAGTTCTGGGGCGGTTCGTTCGTCGCCGATCCGTTCGGGAGGATTTTGGCAGAAGCCGGCCCGTCGGAAGAAACGATCTTACTGGTGGAATGCGACCCGCGCAAGGCGGAGGAAACCCGCCGCCACTGGCCTTTCCTGCGCGACCGTCGCATTGATGCTTATGGGCAAATTACCCGGCGTTTCCTCGGGCCGAATTCATGATCGCCAACCCCGCCGAACTTGGATACCGGATGCCCGCCGAGTGGGAACCCCACGAATCGACGTGGCTCGCCTGGCCGCACAATCGCGAGGATTGGCCGGGCAAATTCGCGCCCATCCCCTGGGTGTACGCCGAGATCGTCCGCAACCTCGTCCTGTCGGAGCCGGTCGATTTGATCGTGAATGGCGGACGCGGGCGCGATCGCGCCACGAAGGCCCTCGAACGCGCCGGAGTCGCCCCGGATCGCGTCCGATTTCACGAATGGAAGACCGATCGCGTGTGGATGCGGGACACGGGACCGAGCTTCGTGGTCAAGCGAGGGGATGGTTCGTTGGGGGTCGTGGACTGGCGATTCAACGCATGGGCCAAGTACGAGAATTTCCGCCGCGACAACCGCATCCCCGGCCGGATTGCCGGGGAGTTCGCCCTGCCGAGATGGAAGCCCGAGGCCGAGGTCGACGGCCGGTCGTCGCGGATCGTGATGGAAGGCGGGGCGATCGACGTGAACGGATGCGGGACCATCCTCACGACCGAGGAATGCCTGCTGAGCGAGGTGCAAGCCCGCAATCCGAAGCTCGGGCGCGAAGCGATCGAGCGGGCATTCGCCAACTATCTCGGGGCCACGAAGACGATCTGGCTGGATCGCGGGATCGTCGGCGACGACACGCACGGGCACGTCGACGACCTGGCCCGATTCGTGGACCCGAAGACGGTGGTCACGGTCGTCGAGCACGATCCCAACGACGCGAATTACGACCTCCTGCGGGAGAATCTCCGCAGGCTCAAGCAGGGCCGCGATCAGGACGGCGACCCCCTCCGCGTGCTCGAACTCCCGATGCCGCGCCCGGTCCTCTTCGAGGGCCAGCGATTGCCGGCAAGCTACGCCAACTTCTACATCGCCAACAAGGTCGTCCTGGTCCCCACGTTCAACGACCCGGCCGACCGCGCGGCCCTCGAAATCCTCCAGGGCTGCTTCCCCGCCCGGATGGTCGTCGGGATCCACGCGGTCGACCTGGTCTGGGGTCTTGGCACGCTCCATTGCCTCAGCCGCGAGCAACCGGCGGCATCGGCAAAGTAAGCCCGAAATCACCCCAAATTTGCGCACGGTTTGTAGGCGACTTTCATACAAATCTCCCCTCAGACATGATGACTGGGCGGTTTTTCAAGGCATTTATGCCCGAAAAAAAGTGTCGCACTCTGTAGCGTATTAAATAGTGCCTAAATGTGAAATTGGCACAAACTGCATCCCGGAAACCACTTACAGAAATGGGATTGCGCCAAAAAATGGTCCGAGCGGGGCCCGTTTTCGCGTCGGATTCGCGGCCCCTTGGCGCCCTCTTTTCCGGTATGTGTGATAGCAAGTGCCGGGCCCCCCGATGCTCCTGGAAACGGGTCCGAATGATCGGGCGATTTCCTCACCTTTCCGCAAGAAAAGGGCATCGAAATGACTGCGGAAATCCTGCATGTGGTGAGGGAACTCCGAGATCCCACCCTCAAGCGACCGTCGGGAAGGGCTTCGCGTCGGGACTCGATGAGCCTAATGCCGGGGATTGATCTTTCGTCCAGGAGCAGGTGCGCATTTGCAATTGGTTTCGACCTGCTCGCGGAGTTCGCGGGCATATCGGCCCACAAACTCGTCGATGAGCGGAAATCCGCTGGACGAACGCTTGACCGCACGCCTACGATACCGTTTGCAGCAGTAACGATCGAAGCATCTTCCTCTCGTCGCGAGACGCAGGAACCCATCATGGCCGGCCAGCGCCACCTCGACCGGGGGGCAACCCCCACTCGCGTCCCCCCGGACCTCCCAAACGCTTCCGAGCGGGCGGTCCCTCGTCTTCTTCGCGGCCACCCGGACCCGGCGGCCCGAAGTTCCGAAAAAACGCAGCCAAACCCTACGGCGACCGGCCCTCGGCCGGTACGGGCTACCGAGACAACGGCCCCAAGCCGCACGGCGACCGCAATCAGGCGCCGCCGCATGCGGGGCCGCACCGTCGGCGACCCCACGAAATGCAGCGAGACGCCAGGCCGCTCGGCCAGGCGAATGATGCCGATCGCCTGCAGAAAGTGCTGGCGCATGCGGGGGTCGGCTCGCGACGTTCTTGCGAGGAATTCATCCTCCAGGGCCGCGTGACCGTGAACGGTCAGGTCGTGAAAGAGCTGGGAACCAAGGTGGTCGCGGGCCGGGATAAGGTGTCCATCGACGGCCAGCCCATCCGCGATGAACGCCCTGCTTACATCGCTGTGAATAAGCCCAAAGGATACGTGTCCACGAACGCCGATCCGTCGGGCCGGCCTCGCGTGGTCGATCTCGTCCCCGACATCCCGCAACGCGTGTACACGGTCGGCCGGCTCGACGAGATGAGCACCGGCCTGTTGATCCTGACCAACGACGGCGAGCTCGCCAACAAGCTGGCACACCCGAAGTTCGGAGTGGAGAAGATCTACCGCGCGGTCGTGGCGGGGAGCCCGTCGCCGGAAGTCCTGCAAAAGCTCGTCGAGGGCGTGTGGCTCGCCGAAGGCAAGGTCAGGGCCAAACGGGTCAAGCCGATCGCCCACAAGGGCGACGCCACGGTGCTGGAGATGGTCCTGGCCGAAGGCAAGAATCGCGAGGTCCGGCGGATGCTCGCGAAGTTCGGCCACAAGGTCATGACGCTGACCCGCGTGGCCGTCGGCCCGATCACGATGAGGGGCCTCAAACCGGGCGGATGGAGGTTCCTCACGGCCAACGAGGTCGACCTCCTGCGACGAGTGGCCGACGGCATGCCAGTCCCTCCCGGCAGGTACGGCGTGGCCCACGACCTCCCGCCGCAACAGCCCACGAGGGGGCCCCGCGCCGCCGCCCGGCAAGGCCACGCGCGGCCGGATGGCCCTCCACCCCGCGAAGGACAGCGGCCCCCGTTGCGTCGCGAAAACCAGACCGGTCCTCGACCGCCGCAAGCGGGACGCCCGCCCGGGCCGGGAAGTCGTCACCCCATGCCGCCTCGCCAGGATGAGCGAAGACCCGAACGCCGGGATTTCCAAAATGGGCCGCCCCAGGCGGGTCGTCCGCAGGCACCCGGCAATCGCCGGCCCATGCCGCCGCGCGAGCAACCGCCGACCCGCAAGATCATCGGGCTGAATCTCTTCGACGGGGGCGAGTCCGCGAGCGATCGGCGACCCCCGCCTAGGAAGCGACCGGGCATGTCAACGCCCCCCCGTCCCCGCCCTGTTATGAAGCGGAGAAGGCCGGGGGATTCCGACGATTCGTGACCGGGAGACGGCGATCGTGGACCATGTTGCTCCGGCCTGCGCCTCGCAGAAAATGGTCACGGTCGTCGAGAATATCGCCATCGCCCGCGACACCTTCCGGATGCGGCTCGACGACCCGCAGATGGCCCGGACGATCGTGCCGGGCCAGTTCTTGATGATCCGACCAGGAACGGGCGCCGACCCGTTCCTGGGACGGCCTTTTGCCATGTACGAAGTAGGGCGGGACGGCTCGGGCAACCCGCTCTACGTGGATGTGGTGTACCTCGTCGTCGGAAGGGGGACGGCCGCGCTCGCATCCCTGCGAAGAGGTGACCGAGTCTCAACCTGGGGCCCTCTGGGCAACGGCTTCGGCCGGCCCCCGCGCGGAAGCGTGGTCTTCGTGGCCGGAGGGATCGGACAGACTCCGTTCCTCTCGCTAGCCCGCTGGTGGACCGGTCAGGCAGACTATGGGATGACCGCCCTGGTCGGCCCCTTCGCAACCAAGATCACCCTGATTTACGGGGTGCGATCCGCCGACTTGCTCGCAGGACTGGACGACTTCCGAGGCGCCGGCATCGTTGTGAAAGTCGCGACCGATGACGGCTCAGTCGGGCACCAAGGTTTTACCACCGAAGTGCTAGCGGCGCAACTTGAAAGCGGCGAGCGGCCGGCGTGGGTGGTCGGATGTGGCCCGGGCCCCATGCTCGCAAGCCTATCGCGACTCATGGAAGCGCACGACCTGGATGGCGAGTTCTCGATGGAAAACCATATGGCGTGCGGGTTCGGCGCCTGCTTCAGTTGCGTGGCCCCGATCCGCCAGGATGACGGCACCGCCGACCTGCGACGCGTTTGTGTGGAAGGCCCGATCTTCCCCGCTCGCTCGGTCATCTGGGCATGAATTCGCCGATCAGCGGCGCTCGGCGCGGATCTGGTCGCGGAGCCGGGCCGCCCTCTCGTAATCCTCTCGTTCCACGGCCTCGTCAAGCTGCTCGCGAAGCGTCTTGGCCACGGAAAAGTTCTTGCGGATCTCGCCCTCAAGCATGCGAAGCTGCTCGATGAACGCCGCGTTGGGCATCTCGTCCTCGTCGCCGGCTTCCTCGCGCGTCGCCTGCTGCGAGGCAAGTTTCTCCACCCCCTCGCGAACCACATCAATCGCCTCGTCGGGCTTGCGCCGTTCGAGCGCCACCGCCGCGGCCGCCCTCGTGCGATGGAACAGGACAAGGCCCCGAAACCGCTCGTGAGAGGCGATATAGTCGGGGGAATTGCCGTGTCGGCAGACGAAATCCATCAACGCCAGGGTATGGTCGGCGTCGACGAGGGCCTTTTCATACCGCTGGAGCGACAGCCAGGCCATCCGACGGTGGTAAAACTGGACGAACTCGCGATCGGCCTCGACACAATGCTCGTCGGACATGGACCAAGGGGGGGATTTGCCGCCCGGTGCCAGGCCTCGCCCGGCCGCCCGATGCCGCAGGTAGTCCAGGAAGGTCGCAAATCCATGAGGCTTCACGCCATCGGGCCGCCCGTCCGTCTCCATCTGGAGCAGGCCAAGTTCCACTCGGACCTGGATCACGATCCGCCCGTCGCGGGCCCGGACCTCGCGAGCAAGGCTCTCCCCCGGCTCGGGTTCGAAGGGCCAGTCTTGCAGCGCCTCGTCGATGTCGCGTCGCATCGTCGGCCCTCGTCACCGCAAGTCCCGAAACGGCCCCGCTCGCGCCCCGTTCCGACCATTATAGCGGCACAGCGGCGCCCCACCATATATGCGAAAAAACACAAACCGCGTCTCCAGCCTGACCGGCGAATTGCAAACCGGAAGGTCGACCATGCAACCACTCGACCCAACGAGCCGTAGCCTGACAGCCTAACAAACGGGAGGGTTGCATAATTTCCACCCGAGGCTCGATCGCGCCGCCATCGACTCAGGTTCGAGATGTCAAAGATCGCGGAGCGGTCGCTCACAGAGAAAATATCGGGCCGGGGTTTCAGTGGTCCCCATCATCTGACGACGAGCTCGCAATCTCGCCGCACCGGGGCGCCCTTGATTTGCCGGACGGCAAATGTTGTAATGGATCTTCCATCGAACACGGTGGATCGCAACGCCCTCCTAGCTCAATTGGCAGAGCAGCTGACTCTTAATCAGCGGGTTGTAGGTTCGAGTCCTACGGGGGGCATTAGCGTCTGGCTCCGCCAGATGGCGCAGCAGGGCGTCTAAGCCCCACATCCGAAGGGACTTACGCGAACGCTCGGATGCCGCGGCGATGGATGAGGCCAAGTCCAGTCGCGTCGCTGCATGTCCCTGACCGTCTCCTGATTGGTGTGCATTTGCTGCGCCATCAGCGTTGATGGCCATTGATGGGATCGCGTTCGTCATCGCGGCGTCGAGGCTCGGGAGGGCGTCGGGGGCGGCCGGGCGATCGACCGTCTCGGCGTGCGCATACCGGCCGATGGTCAACGTCGGGGTTGAGTGCCGTGCCCGGAGTTGGGCGACCTTGGGCGAAGCCCCCGACAAGATCAGCAACGTGAGGAAGGTGTGCCGCAACGTGCGGAAGTCGAAGACCTCGGCCTTCTCGTCCTCGTAAGCGATGCCCGCGGATTCGAGGTCACGTCGGAGCATCCTGCCGTTTTTGGGGAGCTTGAAGACGTGCTCGTCGGCCGGTTTGTCGGCGAGCCACGGCTGGAGCATGCCGACGAGTTCCGGGCGGAGCGCCTGGATCGCCACCTTCCCGTTCTTGGTGTCGGCCGCGAGGACTTCGACGACCGGGGACATTGCGTCGAGTTAGAATCGCCTCGCCGTAAGGCTGCCCAACTCGCCCGCCCGGAGACCGGTGTTGGCGGCGAGACGGTAGGTACAGGATACCCCTGTCGGGGCCGCCTAGTGGCCTGACTCTATTGCCCTCTCCCGCGCTCTTGGTGTATTTCAGGGGAATGACGCAACTCGGATCACGCCTTGAGGATCGCACCGGCGGAGCCGCTCCATTGACGACCTCTCCCGCTTCTGCTGCCTGAATTCCGACTGCCCCAAGCATGGCAAGCGGGGGGCCGGAAACCTGACCGTGACCAGCCGATACGGCGCCGATAAGCAGCGGCGCATGCTCCGCGTGCAAGGCCCGCTTCTCCGAGCGCAAGGGGACGCCCCTGTTCGACTGCCGGCTCCCGCCGGGGAAGGTCGAGTCCGTCTTGGAGCACATCGCCGAGTGGTGTGGCGTCCGCCAGACCGGTTCGTGGCCAGGAAGCAGAAGCATTGCGACCCGACCGACCCGGCCGATGATCGAAAGGGGGACACCCGGGACCACATCGCCATTGACGCCGAGAGCCGGATGGTCGTCGGCGTGGTGCCCGGCGGAAGGTTTTATGCGAGGGCATGCCGTTGGGCAGCGCCAGCGATGTCGTGAGCCAGGCGAGTTCGACCCGCCCGAAGCGTTCGAACTCCGGCCCAGAGTCCGCCCCTGCGATGGTGGCGCAGGGGCGACGATAGAGGATGTCGCCCAGCCGATGCTTCCTGGTGCGATCGACCCGAGGGTCGGGCAACGAGTCGAAATGGCGAGATAACGTCAGGTCGGGATCGGGGTCGATGGGCGAGGCGCCCTGGCGCTTATCCGTTCGAGCCTCAAGAAATTCGGAAAACTTATATCTGGATTGGCTTGCATTTTGCGGGCCTGAGTTGCGATTACACGCAAGGCCCCCGCCGGGAGTAGTGCCCTGGCATCGATCGGCCTGGTGGCGCGCACAGAGAAGGATTGAGGCATGCATGGAATCTCGCAGATCGTTCGGCCCTGCCTCGTTCGTCATGCCGCTGGCGATCTTATGTTGCCTGCCCCTGCAAGCTGCCGAGGATGACGGCCAGTGGGTCATGCCCTCCAGGACGCATGACGGTATGCGGTTCAGTCCGCTCGCCGAGATCACGATCAAGAATGCGAAAGACTTGAAGGTTGCCTGGACGTTCTCGACCGGCGTGAATCGCGGGCAGGAAGCGGCTCCGATCGTCGTGGGCAGCACCATGTACGTGGTCACGCCCTATCCAAATCTGCTGTATGCGTTGGACCTTAAAGATTCCGGGGCGATCAAGTGGAAATATGAGCCCAAGCCCTCGGCCTCGGCACAGGGTGTGGCTTGCTGCGACACGGTCAACCGGGGATGCGTCTACGACGACGGCCTGATCTTCTATAACACCTTGGATTGCCACACCGTCGCGGTGAACGCCGAGACGGGCAAGGAGGTCTGGAAGACCAAGCTCGGCGAGATCAACCGGGGCGAGACCATGACGATGGCCCCGCTGGTCGTCCGCGGGAAGGTCCTGGTGGGCAACAGCGGCGGCGAATTGGGCGTGAGGGGCTGGATCACCGCGCTGGACGCCAAGACGGGCAAGATCGCCTGGCGAGCCTACAGCACCGGCCCCGATGCGGATTGCCTGATCGGCCCGCGGTTCAAGCCGTTCTACCAGCAGGACGTGGGCAAGGATCTGGGCGTGAAGACCTGGCCGCCCGACCACTGGAAGATCGGCGGCGGGACGGTCTGGGGCTGGATCAGCTACGACCCCGAGTTGAACCTGATCTACTACGGGACGGGCAACCCCGGCACCTGGAACCCCGAGCTGAGGCCGGGCGACAACAAGTGGTCGTGCGGGATCTTCGCCCGCGACCCCGACACGGGCGAGGCCGTCTGGTACTACCAGTTCAGCCCCCACGACCTCTACGACCACGACGGGGTCAACGAGAACGTCCTGCTCGACCTGCCCCTTGGCGAAGGCGGCAAGCCTCGCAAGGTGCTGGTGCATCCCGACCGCAACGGCCTGCTTTACGTGATGGACCGCCGGAACGGGCAGGTGATCTCGGCCACGGGGTTCGTGAGGATCACCGCGAACCGGGGCGTGGACCTGACCACGGGCAAGCTGCTGGGCGTCCCGGAGAAGGAGCCGAAGCTGGGCAAGGTCATCCGCGACATCGCCCCCATCCACTCCGGCTCGAAGGACTGGCAGCCATCGTGCTACTCGCCGCAGACGAAGCTGTTTTACATGGTCTCGCAGAGCATGGCCATGGACTTCGAGGGGACCGAGGTCAACTACATCGCGGGCACCCCCTACGTGGGCGCCAACGTGAAGACCTACGCCGACCCGGTTGACCCGGGCGACGGCAGCCGGGGCGCGCTCAACGGTTGGGACCTCGCGGGCAAGAAGGCGGTGTGGAAGATCAAGGAGAAGTTCCCGATCTGGTCCGGCACGATGGTCACGGCCGGCGACGTGGTGTTCTACGGGACCATGGACGGGTGGTTCAAGGCGGTCCACGCAAAGACCGGCGAGCTGCTTTGGAAGTTCAAGTGCGGATCGGGCATCATCGGCCAGCCGGTCACCTACAAGGGGCCCGACGGCAAGCAATACGTGGCCATCCTCTCGGGCGTGGGGGGATGGGCCGGCGCGATCGTTGCGGGAGGTCTCGACGGCCGCGACCCGACCGGCGCGATCGGCTATCTCGGCGCCATGAAAGACCTTCCCGACCACACGACCAAGGGCGGCACTCTCTACGTCTTCTCGCTCCCGTGAAGGACCGCCCCATGAAGGACAATCTCAGCCGGAGAGGCGCCATGGTGAGGCTCGGGCTCGGGGCCTTCGGCCTGATGGGGGCCGGTGGCGACAAGCCCCGGAGCCTCCTGAGGATCTCCGCCGACCCCAACAACCTGCCGTTCACGAACGACCGCAAGGAAGGGTTCGAGAACAAGCTCGCCGAGATCCTCGCCATCGAACTCGATGCCGACCTGAAGTACGAATGGAGGGCGCAGAGGCGAGGGTTCTTCCGCGCGGCGCTCTCGGAGAACGAGGCCGACTTGGTGCTGGGCGTGCCGGTCGGGTTCGAGAGGGCGCTGACGACCGTCCCGTACTATAGATCGTCGTACGTGTTCGCCTCGCTCAAGAAGCGCGGGCTGACGATCTCATCGTTCGACGACCCGGAATTGAAGCGACTTGAAGATCGGCGTGCAACTGATCGGCGACGACGGCGTGAACCCGCCCCCGGCGCATGCGATCGCCTCGCGAGGGCTGATCGACAACGTGGTGGGATTCACCGTCTACGGCGATTACACGCAGGAGAGCCCTCCGGCGCGGATCGTGGAGGCCGTGGCCAAGGGGGACGTGGATATTGCGGTGATCTGGGGCCCTCTGGCCGGCTATCACGCCCGCAGGCTGGGCGCCGAGCTGTCGCTCGTCCCGGTGAAGGCGAGCGAGGAGAAGATTGGCCTGCCCTTTGCTTTTGATATCGGCATGGGTGTGCGCAAGAAGGACGTCGAATTGAAGCGACGGATCGACGAGGTCCTCGGCCGCCGCGCCGCGGTGATCGGCAAGGTCCTCGACGATTTCGGCGTGCCCCGGCTCCCTCTCGACGCATCCAAGACGAAGGCCTCGCGATGAAGACGATCACGTCCGTCGGGCTCGTGCTCGTGTGCTCGCTCGCCGGCTGCCGCCGCGAGGACCGCACGTTCCGCCCCTCGCCCGCCGCCACCGAGACCGTGCGATGGACCAGCCTGGGCGACCTCCGGCCCGGCCCGGACGTCCCGCCCGTGGGGGGCTCGGTCGACATGGGCGGCCCCACGAACAACGAGTATGAAGAGAATGCTTACGCGATTGCGCAGGGGCGCCGCCTGTACTCGGCGTTCAACTGCGTGGGGTGCCACGGGCACGGCGGGGGCGGGATGGGCCCGGCCTTGATGGACGATAGCTGGATCTACGGCTCGCAGCCCCGCCAGGTGTTCTCCACGATCGTCGAGGGGCGGCCCAACGGCATGCCCACCTTCGGGCCCAGGATCCCCGCGTATCAGATCTGGTGGCTCGTGGCGTACGTGAGGAGCCTGAGCGGGCTGGCCGACCCCAACGCCGCGCCCGCCCGCCCCGACCACATGGAGGGGAACCCTCCGCCCAGCACGAAGAAGCCCGAGAAGCCGGTGGATTCGGCCCTGCCCAAGTCGGCGGAGCTGCCGAAATGAACCAGGAGGATCGGAAGCGTCGATGGGTCGCGTCCCTCGCCCTGGCGCTCGCGGGATCGGGCTGCGGAGGGTCGCAATCGGTGCTGGACCCGGCCGGGGAGCAGGCGGCCCGCATCGGCTCGCTCTTCGGGCTCTATCTTGCGGTCGCGTGCGTGGTGTTCGTGCTGGTCACGGCCTATATCGTGGCGGCCTTCGTGTGGCGGGGCCGCAAGCAGAAGACGCCCGTAATGCTGAGGCCTCCGGCCGGGCCCGAGGCCCGCATCACCCGCGTGGTGATCGGCTCGGTGGGGCTCACGGTGGCCGTCCTCGTCGTGTTGCTCATCGGCGACTTCGCCACCGGGAGGTCGATCCACGCCATGGCCGACCCGAAGGCCCTGACCATCCGCGTGACGGGGCATCAGTGGTGGTGGGAGTTCCAGTATCAGGACGCCGAGCAGAGCCGCATGGTGACCACCGCCAACGAGGTCCATATCCCCGTGGGCCGCACCGTCCAGTTCGACCTGAGATCGACCGACGTGATCCACAGCTTCTGGGTGCCCAACCTGCACGGGAAGCGCGACATGATCCCCGGGCAGGAGTCGCACGTGTTCCTCAAGGCCGACCGGGCCGGGACCTACGGCGGCCAGTGCGCCGAGTTCTGTGGCTACGAGCACGCCTTCATGAAATTCCGCGTCGTGGCCGAGCCCGAGGAGGACTTCCAACGCTGGATGGACTCGCAGAGGCGACCCGCGGCCGAGCCGCAGACGGACTCGCGCCGCAGGGGCCGCGACGTGTTCCTGGGCACCACCTGCGTGATGTGCCATACGATCCGGGGGACCGCGGCGAGGAGCCGCGTGGGGCCCGATCTCACGCACGTGGCGAGTCGTGCCATGATCGACGGCGTCCTGCCCCACAGCCGGGGGAACATGGCGGGATGGGTCGTCGACCCGCAGCGAGTGAAGCCCGGCGTCCGCATGCCGCCTAACCCGATCCGGCCGCGCGACCTGGACCCCTTGCTCGACTACCTTGAGAGCCTCCAATGAGCCGGAAGAAGGCCAAGGTGACCCGGAGCAGGGAGAAGCCCGACGCCTCGGTGCGAGCGGCCGATGCGCCTCCGGTCGACCTCGACGATCGCGACCACCGGGCCCTGGAGAAGACCTACGCGAGGGCCCCCGGCGTGCTGGGCTGGTTCGCCTCGACGAACCACAAAGACATCGGCATGCGGTACATCGTCACGTCGTTCGCCTTCTTCCTCATGGGGGGCGTCTTGGCGCTCTTCATGAGGCTCCAGTTGATGAGGCCCGACGGGCAAGTCCTCGGCCCCGACCTGTACAACCAGTTCTTCACCACGCACGGGACGACGATGATGTTCCTCTTCGCCGTGCCCGTGATGGAGGGCCTGGCGCTGTACCTCGTCCCGCTGATGCTCGGCACCCGAGAGGTCGCGTTCCCGAAGCTGCATGGCGTTCGGATACTGCGTCTACCTGATCTCGGGGTTGCTCCTTTATACGTCCCTGGCGCTGAACATCGGGCCCGACATGGGCTGGTTCAGCTACGTCCCGCTGGCGGGGCCGGACTACGGGCCGGGCAAGCGGGTGGACGTGTGGTCGCAGATGGTCACCATGGTCGAGATCAGCACGCTGGTCGGCGCCGTCGAGATCATCACGACCACGCTGAAGCATGCGGGCGCCGGGGATGTCGCTGGACCGCATCCCCCTGTTCGTGTGGGCGCAGCTTCATCACCTCGTTCATGATCCTCTTCGCGATGCCGGCGGTCATGCTGTGCAGCACCATGCTGTCGGCCGACCGGCTGTCGAAGGTGAACACGCAGTTCTTCAACCCGGCCGAGGGGAGCGACCCGCTCCTCTGGCAGCACCTGTTCTGGTTCTTCGCCCACCCCGAGGTCTACATCATCTTCCTGCCCGCCACGGGGTTCATCTCCGAGATCCTTCCGACGTTCTCCCGCCGCCGCATGTTCGGCTACACGGCGCTGGTGCTGGCCAACGTGTCGGTGGCGTTCATCGGCTTCGGCGTGTGGGTGCATCACATGTTCGCCACCCCCTTGCCCGAACTGGGGCAGGGGCTGTTCACGGCCTCGAGCCTGATGATCACCATCCCCAACGGCGTGCAGTTCTTCTGCTGGATCGCCACGCTCTGGGGCGGGAGGCCGTTCGTGAGGGTGCCGATGGGGTTCGTCCTGGCGTTCTTCGCCGACCTTCCTGATCGGCGGGCTGACGGGCGTGATGCTCGCCTCGGTGTCGATCAATTTGCAGGCGCACGACACCTTCTTCGTCGTCGCCCACCTGCATTACGTCCTGATCGGCGGGGCGATCTTCCCGCTGTTCGGCGCGTTCTACTTCTGGTTCCCGAAGTGGACCGGGCGGATGATGTCCGAGCGCGCTGGGCTGGTGGAACATCGCCTTCCTGTTCGTCGGGTTCCACCTCACGTTCTTCCCGATGCACCTGCTGGGGCTGCGAGGGATGCCCCGGCGGGTCTACACGTATCCGGCCGGGATGGGGTGGGATCGGCTGAACCTGCTGGCCACGATCGGGCGCCATGATGCTGGGGCTGGGCGTGCTGGTCTTCCTCCTGAACGTGGGGCGGAGCCGGAGGCGAGGCCGCGCGGCCGGGCCCGACCCGTGGGGCGGGGGGACGCTGGAGTGGGCCACGCCCTCGCCCGTGCCTCGGTACAACTTCCTGAGGCTGCCCGACGGTGCAGGGGCTGTACCCGGTGTGGGAGAACCCGCCCGATTCGCCGATCGTGGCGGGGCTGAGCCTCGACGCCCGCGAGGTCCTGGTGACCACCACGCACGACGCCCGGCCCGAGCATCGCTACAACCTTGGCAAGCGACTCGCTCTGGCCGCTGATCCTGGCGCTGACCACCTGCGGGCTCATGATCGGCGTGATCTTCCACTGGAGTTCGGTCCCCATCGGCGCGGTGTTCGTGTTCTTCGCCCTCTGCGGGTGGTTCTGGCCCACGAAGGACATGGAGCCGATCCGCCACGAGGAGCACCCGGAGGCGGAATCGTGACCGGAACCCGCCCCGCGATCGACGTGTCGCATTTGCCCGCCGTGGCCTTCGACGCCAAGCGCCGGTGTGGTGGGGCAACACCCTGTTCATGGTCATCGAGACCACCACGATGGCCCTGCTGATGGTCAGCCTATCTACATCTGGAGGGCCGCCAACGTCTGGCCTCCGCCCCTCGCCGACGCCGGCCCGGCGGCGCATTCCCCCCTGCCGGGCCTGGGGATTTCCTCCATGAACATGGCCCTCCTGATCGCCAGTTGCTGGCCCGCGTGGAGGGTGGATCGCGGCCGCGAGGCGGGGCGATCGCGCGACCGTCCGCAACGGGCTGTTCCTGATGATCGGCCTCGGCGCGGCCATCTTCGTGCTGAGGATCTACGAGTTCCCCGCGCTCCAGGTCAGCTGGCACGACAACGCCTATGCGTCGATCGTCTGGACCATGCTCGGCATGCACCTGACCTACGTGCTTGCGGCTACCCTGGAGACCCTGCTGGTGGTCATCTGGGTGCTCCTGTACGGGTTCGACGAGACGCGCGGGTTCGACGTGACGCTGACCTCGATCTACTGGTACTGGATGGTCGGCCTCTGGGTGCCGTTCTACCTGGCCATCTACTGGCTGCCGAGGGTCCTTTGAGCCATGAGAATCGGGCACCGCGGCCATCTGGCGTTGTGGTTGGGCTGGCTCGGTGCGCCCTCGGCGTGGCTGGCCCACCTCTCGCTCGTGTATGCGCTCTCCGATGGCGCCTGCCACGGGCATCGGATGGCCGTCCTGCACCTCGCCACCGTGATCGTGCTGGGTGTGGTGGGGTTGGGCGCCCTGTCGTCGTGGCTGAGGTGGCGGGACAGCTCGCCCGATGCGGGCGACCTTCGCGAGAAGTGCGAGCACTTCATGGCCACTCAGGGCCTGCTCATGTGCTCGCTGTTCGCGGCCGTGATCCTGGCCGAGTGGTCCGCGGTCTTCCTGCTCGACCCGTGCCCCCTGTGATGGGTGGTCGCCGATGAAGTATGCCCGATCGCCGATCATCGTGATGCTCCTCTGCTGCTTCGCCGCAACCCGGGCGCTGGGCCACGGCGGCGAGCATCACGAGGGGTCGACGCGCGTGGTCGGGCCTCGCAACTGGGGCGAGCTGGGGCGGAGCTGGGGGCTGGAGCCGGGGATCGTGATCCCCCTGGCCCTCTCGGCCCTCCTCTACGCTCGCGGGGTCGCCCGGCTGTGGCGAGGCGGCGCGGGCCGAGGGGTGAGTCGGATCGACGCGGGGTGCTTCGCGGCGGGTTGGCTGGCGCTGGTGGTCGCGCTCGTGTCGCCCCTGCATCCGTGGGGGAGCGTGCTGTTCTCGGCCCACATGACGCAGCACGAGATCCTGATGCTGGTGGCCGCACCCCTGCTCGTCCTGGGAAGGCCGATGGTCGCTACGCTCAAGGCGCTGCCGGCCGGGTGGGCGAGGGCGATGGTCCATTGGTCAAGGACGCCGGCCTGGAGCCGACTCTGGCATCTCCTGACCAACCCCTTCGCGGCCTGGCCGATCCATGCGGGGGTCCTGTGGGCATGGCACATCCCGATCCTGTTCCAGGCGACGCTCGACGACGAGTTCGTCCACGCGCTCCAGCACCTGAGCTTCCTCCTCTCGTCGCTCCTGTTTTGGTGGGCCCTCCTGCACGGGGCGGACCGCCGCGTGAGGTTCGGCGTGGGGGTTGCTTACCTGTTCACCACGGCCGTCCATAGCGGGCTTCTCGGGGCGTTGATCACGCTGGCAAAGACCGTGTGGTATCCGGCGTATTCCCTCACGACCGCCTCGTGGGGCCTCACGCCGTTGGAAGACCAGCAGCTTGGCGGGCTGATCATGTGGATCCCCGCCTGCTCGGTCTACCTGGTGGCGGGCCTGGCCCTGTTCGCCGGCTGGCTCCGCGAGGCGGGGCGATCGTCCCGCAAATGGGAAGCGGCAACCCTAGGATCTCCCGCAAGAAGCCCCTCGGCGGAAAGGCCGTCGCCATGCGCCATCCCCCCCGAATCCTGATCGCCGGGGCGGCCCTCGTCCTGGCCGGCTGCGTGGATAATGCAGAGCGGACCGCCACGCGCCTCGTCGGCGGCGACGCGGCCCGAGGGCGGACGGCGGTACTCCGACTCGGCTGCGGATCCTGTCACACCATCCCCGGGATCAGCGGGGCCGATGCCCTCGTCGGCCCGGACCTGGACCGGATCGCCAGCCGGACCTACATCGCGGGCGTGCTCACGAACACGCCCGATCACATGATCCGCTGGGTCAAGGACCCGCCAGGCGTGGACGCGCTGACCGCCATGCCCAACCTCCAGATCGGCGACGCCGACGCCCGCGACATCGCCACGTTCCTCTACACCTTGCAGTAACCCGCGATGACGTGTCCCCTCCTGATCTCGGGCCCGACGACCCTGCTCGTACCCTCCTTCGAGTCGATCCCCACGGGGACCATGCCGGCAACCCTTTCGGCTACGGATGTTCCGCAACGCCAAATCGAACTGGAGCAATTTTCGTTTGAACGTGACGGTTGACGACTGGGACCTGTATCCTCGATGGCCAAACCACCCCCGCCGACGTAGGCCTCAAAGCACGCCGCGTCGGTGGCGCCGTCGAACGCCAGGCAGTCCCCGACGCCGCCGCAGGCGCACCGCGGCGGTGAGCGTCGTGACCTTCCAGTACCCCTGCGGCACCGGGCCGTCGACCCGCACGCCGCTGGAGGTGCGGCCGCGCGTGCGATCCATCGCCGTCGAGGCCCCGCTCTCGTCGATGAACACGAGTCGACCGAGGCGAACTCCTGGCGCCAGGCCGCCCTCTCGGCCTTCAGGTCGTCGCGGAACTGCTCGGCCGCCCGCCGCGACTTTCCTTGCGCGTGATGCCCCGGCTGGCCGACGCCCCGCACACCGCCGCCCCGCTGCACGCGACGCCCGCGGCCTGGGCCAACTCCTGCAGGGTGGCGTCATCGTCGGCCCGGACGGCCTGGCGCAGGCCCGCGGGGCCGGGCGCGTCGGAGGCCGGGGCACGGCGGCGTCCGTGCGGCCCGGGCTTGATCGACCCGGTGTCGCGTCGCCGCCGCAGGAGCCTGCGGATCGAGCCGACGCAGAAGCGTGCGGCGACCTGGTCGCGGGTGCCGTCGCGGGCGTCGCAGGAGGCGGCGACCCGCTCGCGGAGGTCGGCCGAATAGGCTCTCATCCCGGGAATTCTGGTTATCACGACCGGGACAACCGAATCAACCGGCACAGTCGAACGAAAACCGGTTTAGCTTTCGCAAATCAGTTGCCACTGCGACCCGTCGCCGGCCCCGGCGAAGAGAACTCATAAAATTATGATTTTCAAACGTGTTGGCCCAGGGATCGCGGCAATAAAATCCCGTTCGACCACCCACGGCCTCGAAACCTCGCCACTCTTCCCGGAGATCGTGTGATAAGCTTTCGGCGGCCGTGAATATACACCATTTACGGCGACGCGTGGACGACCCGGCCGGCGGCCCTGCCCTTCCATTTTCATAGGAACCTCCCCGTGACCTCGAAGGCTCGGTTCGCCACGCGGATGTGGCGGCTCGGATTGCTCCTGGGCTCGGGCGCTTGGCTTTTCTCGACTTCCTCCGTCGTCGCGCAAAGCCCTTCCATTCCTTTGCATGCCGCCCCCCGCGGGCCGAACTGCGAGGGTTGCGCCGGACGGTCCCGATCGTTCGACGGATTCCAGGGGTTCGGGCTGGGATATCATCTCGGCTATGGATATGGCGGCAGGGCGATCGGGCCGGGCCCGAACGGCGGGTATCCGTTCTATGGGGGCCCCGGATACCCTCACCCCGACCCGTGCCTGAACCGCCTGGGGCCGATCACCCCGTTCGCCTATTACGGGGGGCCGGGCGGGCCCGCGCCGGAGCATCCGAATTTTTACGCTCCCACGGGGCCGCTGGTCCCCGATCCGCCGGTCGTGACCTTCGCGGGCGAGACCTACCCGGACCGCGGCTACGGGGCGTTCAGCGGCTCGCTGCCCTATCCCGAGGAGGCCTTCGCCCCGTTCGCGACGAGGGCGGGCGAGACCGGTTCCACGAGCGGGCGATCGGTCAACGCCATCCCCACCAATGTGGCCGACGCCCCCACGGCCGTCGACCGCCTGGGCATGGACGTCGGCCCGTTCGTGATCGAGGCGCGGGGTACCCGGCATGAAGGTCACCTCGATCACGCCCGGAGGCGTGGCCGACAAGGCCGGGCTGCGGGTGGGGGACGTGATCCTCTCCATCAACGGCTACGTCACGCAGAAGTGGTTCGACCTGGGCTGGATCCTGGACAACGCCGCCGGCGACAAGGCGCTCCGGATGTCCATCAGGAGCGAGCGCGACGGCAAGGAGTCGCGAGATCTCCGCCAGGCTCCCCTGAGTTGAGTGGGCGGGACGAATTTTGCAGGCGCTGCCTTTTTGCAACGATTTGGCATCGGCCCTGCAAGTGAAGGAGGAGTTCCGGAACATCCGGCGGATCGGGCGCGGGGAGCCTCGCATCGGACCTGAACCCGGTCGTTGCCGCGCCTCGTCCCGGGAGAAGGCAGATGAACCCGACGGTCCTCGCGATGAGGCGACCGGTCACCACGATCATGCTCGTGGTGGCGCTGGTGAGCGGTGGCGTGCTGGCCTACGAGCGCATGAGGGTGGACATCTTCCCCGCCCTGAACGTGCCCAAGGTGTACGTGTACCTCGATTACGTCGGCATGAGCCCCGAGCAGATGGAAGGGTTCATCGTCAACCAGCTGGAGCTGTACTTCCAGTACGTCGACGGGATCAAGGACATCAAGACCCGCAACATCCAGCAGGTCGCCCTGTGCGAGCTGTCGTTCTTCCCCGGGCAGGACATGGGTCAGGCCATGGCGCAGGTGGTCGCCATGTCCGACCGTGCCATGTCGTGGATGCCCAAGGGCACGCTCCCTCCGATGATCATGCGCATGGATGCCGGCAGTGTCCCGGTGGGATACCTCGTCTTCGAGAGCCAGACGAAGAAGACCTCGCTGGGGGCCATGGGCGACCTCGCGCAGAACATCATCCGCCCGCTCGTGCAGAAGAACGTGCCGGGCACGGTGGCGATCTCGCCCTTCGGCCCGAACATGAGGTCGATCGTCATCAACGTCGACCCCAACAAGCTGCTCGCCTACAACCTCAACCCGCAGGACGTGGTCGAAGCCCTCGCCAAGGGCAACACCATCATCCCGGCGGGCAACGTATACGTGAAGGATTCGATGCCGATGGTCGCCAACAACGCGACCGTCGACAACATCTCCAAGCTCGGCGCCATCCCGCTGAAGCTGGGCCTGAACGTGTACCTCCGCGACATCGCCTCCATCAAGGACGACACCGACATCACCTACGGCTACGCGCTGGTCAACGCCAAGGAGTCGGTCTACCTGCCGATCATCAAGAAGGACACCGGCTCGACCCTCACCGTGGTGGCCGACGTCCGCAAGTCGATGCAACTGTTCCGCGACGCCGTGCCCAAGGACGTGAAGCTCAGCTTCGAGTTCGACGAATCCCCCACAGTGCTAGCGGCCGTGGACAGCGTGGCGACCGAGGGGCTCATCGGCGCGTGCCTGACCGGGCTGATGATCCTCCTGTTCCTTCAGGACTGGCGGAGCGTGATCGTGGTGGTGGCGAACATCCCCCTGGCGCTCATGGGTTCGATGTTCGGGCTCTGGGTCACGGGCAACACCATCAACATCATGTCGCTGGGCGGGATGGCGCTGGCGATCGGCATCCTCGTGGACGAGGCCACGGTGACCGTGGAGAACATCCACGTGCAGATGGAGGGGACCGACAACATCGCTTCGGCCGTCCTGAGGGGGAGCCTGGCCACGGCCGTCCCCCGCCTCCTGGCGCTGCTTGTGCATCCTGTCGGTGTTCATCCCCGCGTTCATCATGACCGACCCGTTGCGATCGCTGTTCATCCCGCTCACCCTGGGCGTGGGGTTCGCGATGATCTCGTCGTACCTGCTCTCCAGCACGCTGGTGCCGATCCTATGCGTGACCCTGCTCAAGCACAAGGAGGGTGGCGGCGAGGAATCGGGCATATTCGGTAAGGTCCTGAAGGCTTACGGGTCGATGGTCAGGGGGTTCGTCGGCTATCGCCTGCTGGTCTCGCTCGCCTACCTGGGCGGCGTGCGCCGCGGTGATCGGCGGGCTGGGATTGCAGGTCGGCACCGAGCTATTCCCGCAGATCGACTCGGGCGAGTTCGTCCTGCGCTTCCGACCCCCGCCGGGGTCCAACTTCGAATTGACCCGCCAGATGGCCGTGAAATGCCTGCAGGAGATCGAGCAGGAGGCGAAGGTCAAGAACATCGACATCACGATGGGGTTCGTCGGGCAGGTCGCGCCGAACTTCGGCATCGACAACATGGTCCTGTTCATGAGGGGGCCCGACGACGGCCAGCTCCGCGTGAAGCTGGGCGAGAAGAGCGGCATCAAGCTCGCCCCATTCCGCGAGCGATTGCGGAAGATCCTGCCCGAGCGAGTGAACCCCTGGCTGGAAGATCGCCTCGATGCGCGGCGGTCTGTCCAAGGCCGAGGCGAAGAAGCAGGCCGCCAAGGCGATCTACGGGTTCCAGCCCGGCGACATCGTGACCACCGTCATGAGCTTCGGCGCCGCCGCGCCGATCGCCGTCCGCGTGATCGGCACCGACCTGAAGCTCGTCCGCAAGCAAGCCGAGAAGATTTCCTCCGAGATGAAGAAGATCAAGTGGCTGCGCGACGTCGAGTTCGAGCAGCAGTTGGACTATCCAACCGTCGAGGTGGACGTTGACCGCGAGAAGGCCGGATTGAGCGGCGCGACGGTCGAGGACGTGGCGCATTCGCTGGTCATGGCCACCTCGTCCACGCGGTTCACCAACCTGAATTACTGGATCGAGTCCAAGACCGGGTTCGACTACCTCGTGCAGTTGCAGATCCCGCCCCTGAGGATGGACAAGCCCGAGGACGTGGGCACCTTGCCCCTGCAGAAGGTCAACCCGCTGGTCAACCTGATGGTCCGCGACGTGGCCAGCGTGGGCCGGGGCGTGCGGCCCGGCGAGATCGACCGCGACATGTCGCAACGCTACATTACCATCGTGGCCAACGTCGAGGGCGAGGACATGGGCCGCGCCGCCAGGCAGGTCACCACGGCCATCTCCGACGCGGGCCAGGCGCCGCGAGGCGTCCGCGTGGAGCCGATGGGGCAAGTCCCGCCCATGAACGAGATGTTCCAGGCTCTGGGCATCGGGCTGGGCGCCGCGGTGTTCGTGATCTTCGTCCTGCTGACGGCGTATTTCCAGTCGCCTCGGCTCGCACTGATCTCCATCAGCGCGGCGCCGGGGGTGATCGCGGGGATCGCGACGATCCTGTACTTCACCGGCACGTCGCTGAACATCGAGTCGTTCATGGGCTCGATCATGTGCCTGGGCGTATCGGTGTCCAACTCGGTCATGCTCGTCACGTTCATGGACGAGCACTGGCGGGCGGGGATGTCGGCGGTGGACGCCGCGATCAAGGGGGCGTCGGAGCGACTCCGGCCGATCCTCATGACCGCCTGCGCCATGAGCATCGGCATGGTCCCCATGGCCCTGGCGCTGGAGAAGGGAAGCCAGATGCAGGCGCCGCTGGGTCGGGCGGTCATCGGCGGGCTGGTCATGTCCACTTTCGCCACCTTGCTGATCGTCCCGTCAATCTTCGGCGTGGTGATCGGCAAGAGGGATTACAAGTCGCCGTCGATCTACCCTGACGACCCCGGAAGTGCCCACTACGACCCCGAATTGCACGACGACGAAGCATCGGAGCAGGACGGCTATGTCCAGGACGGCAACGGGAACGGCAAGGGCAGCAGCAACGGCAAGCATCATTGAGACACGGACGAAGCCCGAGGGCCTCCGGATGCGACACCTCCTGGGAGAATTCTCGATGGCTTGCGATGGGAGAACTCACGCGATCAACGCCCTTCTTCGACGCCCGGCGCTGATCCTGCTGGCGGTGGCGGCGGCCGGGTGCCACGGCGAGAAGAAGTCGGACTATCACAGCGCGTCCAAGCCGCCGAAGGTGCAGGTCTCCCGCCCTCAGTTCCGCAACATCATCCGCGTGGTCGGGCAGCCGAGCTTCCTGGAGGCCTACGAGCGGACCTCGATCTACCCGAAGTTGACCGGCTACATCGACAAATGGCTCGTGGACATCGGCGACAAGGTGAATAAAGGCGACGTTCTCGCACGCCTGTTCGTGCCCGAGCTGGTCGAGGACTTCAACACCAAGAAGGCCGTGGTGCAGCTCGACAAGGAGCGGATCGACCTCGCCGAGAAGATGGTGGACGTGGCCTCCGCCGACGTGAAGGCCGCCGAGGCCCGGCTGGACGAGGCCCGCTCGATCCTGGGCAAGTATCAGGCGGAGGTTGACCGCTGGGAGACCGAGGTGGCGCGGATGTCGATTCAGGTCCAGCGTGGCGTGGTCGACCCGCAGGTGTTGCTGGAGTCGAAGAATCAACTGAAGTCGAACATCTCCTCGCGAGACGCGGCCAACGCGACGATCAAGAAGGCCGAGGCCGAGGTGCTCTCCGATCGCGCCCAACTGGCCAAGTCGAAGGTGGACGTGTCGGTGGCCCGGGCCGACCTTGCCGTGGCCAGCAGCGAGGAGAAGAAGCTCCAGGCTTGGGTGGGATACCTCACGCTCTCGGCCGCCGTTCGAAGGAGTGATCGTGGCCCGCAACGCCAACACTTTCGACTTCGTCCTGCCCTCCAGCGGCGACCCCACCGCCGACCGCCGGGCGCCCGACCTCTCCCCCTCCGGCTCGGCGGCGCCGATCTTCGTGGTCGACCGCACCGACATCGTGCCGCATCTTCGTGGACGTCCCCGAGCAGGAGGCCAACTACGTCCACATCGGGTCCAGGGCGTCGGTCCAGGTGAGGGCCTTCCGCGAGGAGCCGATCGACGGCACGGTCACGCGGACCTCGTGGGCCCTGAACGTGAAGAGTCGCACGCTGAGGGCGGAGATCGACCTGACCAATCCCCTGGGCGAACTCCTGCCGGGCATGTACGCGTACGCCAGCGTGACCATCGAACGCCCCTACGTCCCGGCCGTGCCGATCTCCTCGCTGGTCCACGCCGGCGACAAGACCTACTGCTGGTTCTACGACGGGGGCAAGGCCCACAAGACCGAGGTCCGCACGGGAGTGGCCGACGACGAGTGGATCGAGCTGAGCGGAATCCACACGTCCGACCCCGCTGACCGGAAGAATCCGTGGAAGGCGGTCGGCGGCAACGAGCAGATCATCGTTGGCGACATCTCGGAGCTTGAGGACGGCGAGTCCGTCGCCGCCGCGGAATGAACGGAGGGGAAACTTCCGGCGGGGGTGGGGTTGTAGCGATCCTGGCGGATGCAGGGCCTGGGGCGGGGTCGGACCGCCGGATTCTGCCGGATCGGACGATGGCGAGGTCGGACCCATGCCGATCAGTTCTTACGTCAAGCCGACCCGCGTTCAAGCTCTAGGATGGGGCCATGGGCGTCACGAAATCTCTGGGTGGATGGTGCCGGGCGGCGGCCATCCCGCTGATCCTGCTGGCCTGGCCTTCCCGGCCATGCCCGGCCCAGGCTCCGCCCGCCGCGACCCCGCCGAACGCGTCGGGAGGCGCCGCCGCGCGCGGGCCGTCCACCTCGGGCCCCCTGCCCTCGACCGCCACGCTCCACCCCGCGCCGGTCGAGTCCTCGGAAGTCCGCCTGCCGATCAACCTGGCCACGGCCCTGCGGCTCTCCGACGCCCGCCCGCTGATCGTGGCCGCGGCGCAGGCGAGCGTGTGGGTTTCCGAGGCCGAGTTGACCCGCGCCAAGGTCCTCTGGGTCCCCACGCTGAACATCGGCTTTGACTACATCCGCCACGACGGCGGCGGGCCCGACTTCAACAAGGGCATCCTCACCGCACCCAGCATGAATTTCTTCTACGGAGGCATCGGAGCCACCGGCAACCTGCCCATCGTCGACGCCATCTTCGACCCGATCGCGGCTCGTCAGGTGCTCAATGCCCGCCACTGGGACGTGCAGTCGGCGAAGAACGACGCCCTGCTTCGCACCGCCGACGCCTACTTCCAGGTCCATCGCTACCGAGGGACGTACGCCGCCGCCCTCTACACGGTCGAGCGCGGCAACGAGCTGGTCGAGCGCATCTCCAGCCTCAGCGGCGAACTGGTCCCCAAGGTCGAGATCCAGAGGGCCAAGAACCTGCTGGCCGACCTGGAGCAGCGGGCGGTCTCGGCCCGTCAGGAGTGGCGGGTCCGCAGCGCCAACCTCACGCAGGTCCTGCGATTGGACCCCCGCTCGGTGGTCGAGCCCCTGGAGCACGACCACACCCAGGTCACCCTGATCGACCCGGCCGCGACCTGAGCGAATTGATGATCGTGGCGCTGACCAATCGCCCCGAGCTGGCCTCGCGCAAGGCCTTGGTGCAGGCGACCGTGGCGGCGATCCGCCGCGAGAAGGCCAGGCCCTTCACGCCCAACATCCTGCTCAACGGCTTCCAGACCCCCAACGAGTTGCTCCAGGCCGGGATCTTCGGCCTGGGCCCCAACAGCAGCCTGAACCAGTGGGTCGGCCGCGACGACTTCAGCATCCAGCCCATGTGGCAGCTCGAGGCGTTCGGGATCGGCAACCTGGCCCGGATCAAGGGACAGCGCGGGATCGAATCCATGGCGATCATCGACTTCTTCAACGCCCAGGACATGGTCGCCGCCGACGTGACGCGGGCGCAGGCCCGGGTCCAGTCGGCCGCGGTCCGCGTGCTGCAGGCCGACCGCGCCCTCCGCACCGGCATCATCACCTTCAACGGGAACTTCGAGGGCCTCCAGCAGACCACCCGCTTCGGCGACGTGCTGGTCCTGGTCAATCGGCCTCAGGAGGCGGTCTTCGCCCTCCAGTTGCTCCACCGGCCTTCGACGAGTTCTTCACCACGGTCTCCGAGTACAACCGCGCCCAGTTCGAGCTGTTCCACGCCCTGGGCTACCCGGCCCAGGAGCTGGCGAATCTCAGGCCACCGGGCGAAGTCGTGCCGGTCGAACACCTCGCGGCCGAACTTCCTCCCGCCCGTCGGCAGCGGGCCGCCCCCCGCCACCCGATGATGGGCGAGTCCGGCAATCTTTAACAAGGGCCAATCCATGGCAGGGCGACGCGTCGTGAAGTTCTCGCCGGATCTGGAACCGCTGGAGCCGAAGCAGGTCCTCAGCGCCGTGGCCGCGACGCCCATCGGCGATCCCACAGTCTCGGAGTCGCGCGTCCAGCCCAAGCCGCGACCGGCTACCTCGTCTACCGCATCACGAATCCTAACATCTTCAACGACAAGCTGGTCCCGCCCTTCAGCAACGTCCTGGTACAGTCCACCCAGCCGGTGCCCGGCCAGGTTTACAACATCCTCTATCTCGCCGTGAGGAACGGGACCACGCAGACCTTCGACGCCAGCAGCAACTTCTACGTCCGGTTCCCCGGCGACCCGCAACGATTCCCGATCCTCACCGGCTCGGAGCAATGGAAACCGGGGCAGGAGTTCGTCTTCTACGTGCTGACGAAGAAGTATTATCCGCTGCCGTCTCAGGTCCATTCCGGCTTCGATTTCTCGCTGGACGGCGCCCGATCGGTCGGCATCCCGGGGCCTTCGGGCATCTTCCTGCGGGTGAAATACGATCCCGCCACCTTCAGTAACGTCCTCGACAAGATCGTCGCCTACGGGCCGGGTGCCCAGGGCGGCAAGGGCATCAAGTTCGGCCTGCCCGACACGGCCATCTACGAGTTCCTGTCCTCGACGACCCAGCGTAACGACTTCAGCGGGTATTTCTGATCGCTCCACGGTCGTCTAGAGCGGGGTCCTGGCCCATGAGAGGACCTGTCGGGTCGTCCGCGTTGGCCCTCGCGCTGCTCGCCGCATGCCTCCGACCCTGCGAGGCACAGACCGGCGGGGTGCTGCCCACGCAGCCGCCGCCACCGGTCGAGGCCGACCGCGCCCTCGGCCGTGTCCCCGGCCATCGAGCGGTTCGTGAAGGAGAAGCGGCGGGACGCCGCTCCGCGACCCGCCCCGCCACGAGCGGCGAACCCGCTCCCGCCCTCGGCCGTCTCGCCGGCGATCGAGCAATTCGCCAGGCAGAGTCGCCGAGAGGCCGCCGGGCGCGCCGCCTCGTCGCCTTCCATGCCCCCCGCGGGCGAATTGCCCCCCGCCTTGCCCGCGAACCGCTCGGGGGCGGGGAACCCGCTGTCCTACGACACCACGCTCAAGCCCGCCCCGCTCGAGCCCGTCGATCGCCGCTTCCCGATCAACCTGGCCACGGCCCTGAAGCTCTCCGACGCCCGCCCGCTGGTCGTGGCGGCCGCCCAGGCCAGCGTCGGGTCGCCGAGGCCGAGTTGACCCGCGCCAAGGTCCTCTGGGTCCCCTCGCTCACCTTCGCCGCCGACTACATCCGCCACGACGGCGGAGGGCCCGACTTCAACAAGGGCATCCTCACCGCACCCAGCACGAATTACTTCTATGCCGGCCCCAGCCTCTTCCAGTACATCAACCTGACCGACGCCATCTTCCAGCCCCTGGCGGCGCGTCAGGTGCTCAACTCGCGCCACTGGGACGTGCAGACGGCCAAGAACGACGCCCTCTGCGCACCGCCGACGCCTATTTCCTGGTCCACCAGTACCGGGGGATCTACGCCGGCGCCCTCTACGCGGTCGAGCGGGGCAACCTCCTCAACGAGCGGATCGAGAGCCTCAGCGAGGAATTGGTCCCCCGCGTCGAGGTCGACCGGGCCAGGAACCTGCTGGCCGACCTGGAGCAGCGCGCGTCGCTCGGCCCGGCAGGAGTGGCGGGTCCGCAGCGCCAACCTCACGCAGGTCCTGCGGCTCGACCCCCGCGCCGTGATCGAGCCGCTGGAGCACGACCACGCCCAGATCACCCTGATCGACCCCGGCCGGCGGCTCGACGAGCTGATGGCGATCGCCCTGGCCAACCGCCCCGAGCTCGTCCTCGCGAAGGGCTCTGGTCGCGGCCGCCGAGGCGAGGGTCCGCCGCGAGAAGGCCCGGCCCTTGCTGCCGCTTGTCGAACTGAGCGGGTTCCAGACCTCGGGCGGTATGATGATCCAGGCCGGCATCTTCGGGCTCGGCCCCAACAGCAGCCTCAACCAGTTCGTCGGCCGCGACGACGTGAGCATCCAGGCCGTCTGGCAGCTGGAAGGCTTCGGCATCGGCAACCTCGCCCGCATCAAGCATCGTAGGGGCGAGCAATCGCGGTCGATCATCGACCTGAGGCGGACGCAGGACGGCGTGGCGGCCGATGTCACCCGGGCCCAGGCCCGCGTGCAGTCGGCGGCCGCGCGTATCCTGGAGGCCGATCGCGCCCTGAAGACCGGCCTGATCACCTTCAACGGGCAGATCGAGGGCCTGGCGCAGACCCGCAGGTTCGGCGACGTCCTGTTCCTCGTCAATCGCCCGCAGGAAGCCGTCTACGCATTACAGCTGCTCAACGCTGCCTTCGAGGAATATTTCACCACGGTGGCCGACTACAACCGCGCCCAGTTCGAGCTATTCCACGCGATGGGCTACCCGGCCAGGGAGATCGCCGATCTTAGGCCGCCCGGCGAAGTCCTCCCCGTGGACACCAGCCGGCCAATCTATCTCCCGCCGGTCGGCAACGGCCCCCCGCCGGCTACCCGATGACGGCGGTCGCCCGTCCGCGAAGGCTCCGATGGGCGAAAACCGGGTCATCTTGGCGTCGAAGGCACGTGATTCGCTCCGGAAGATGAGGCTGGAACGAGATGCGTCCGAACCAAGCCCCGCGGTGCACTCAGGGAATCGCAGAGTACGGGGCTCCAGGGGGCACGCGGACATGGCGGAAGACGAACGCGAAGATTCTCCGCCCGAAGGCGGCGACTCGAAGCCCGAACGGACCTCCGTAGCCGACTCCAAGGTCGTGGAGACGACCGATCCCGTCATCGCCTCCGGGCGCAGCGGGCGAGACGGGACCACGGATCCAGCCCGAGCAGTCTCTCATGGTCGAGACCCATCCCGGAAGGCTCCACACTCCAGAATCCGCCCCGAAGGATGATGCCAAGGGAGGTCCGGAATCCAAGCGTAAGGACGACGAGAAGGGCAGGAGCAAGCCAGCACCCGCAGGGCGAGCGAGCTGGATTCACTACGCAATCATAGGCGTGGTGGCCCTGGCCTGCGGGGCCGCGGGGGCCTGGGGTTATTCGCACTTCGCGGGCGAGGACTCGAAGTCGAAGGAGGGCCAGAGCAAAGGCGGTGAGGATTCCAAGTCCGACGGCAAGGGCACAGCGAGTCAGCAAGAGTCGGGAACTTCGCCGTCCAACTTGGCCCACGACCCCGACCACGTGACCAAACAGATCGACTACCTGACCGCCCGCTTCGACGCCTTCCAGAAGAAAGTCGATGCCATGTCCGCGCCCCGCGATGCGAATCCGCCCGACCTCGACAACCTCAGGGTCAAGGTCGGCGAGCTCTCGAGGACGGTCGCCGACATGAAGCGCCTGCCCGCAGAGTCGCGAGATCTGGACAAGAAGCTCGACCAATTGCAGGAGGAGGTCCGCAGCCTGAGGGATCAAGCCTCCTCACGCCCGGAGCCCGACGGGCGGCCGACTGCCCCCCCCTCCAAGCCCGCCCCCCGCCTATAGCGGGCCGATCGCCCGCGCACCGGTCGTCATGGCCACGGCCGAGTTCATCCTGGTCCTCCTTCTGCGATGGATGGGGACGCACAACGTCGCGGCCTATTCCATCGTCGGAGCCGGGTACTGGTACACCTTCCTGAAATCGGGAGTCCATCAGACCGTGGCGGAGGCCGCGATCGGACTGCTCACCCCGGCCCGACCCTTAGCTCGACTCTGTACGATGCTCCGACGCCTGAGGGGCCGTGAAAACAGAAGGAGGCCACTCAGCCCCGGCTTTCCCGGACATCCCGACTGCACGTCTGATGTCGGAAAACCCGGGCTCGGCTCGGACGGCCCCGAAAGACACGGGGGACCAAGACTTACGGAACGTACAAAGTCGAGCTTACGAACCCATTCCCTCGAGGACGACGATGGACAAACTGGACCTCGATGCCCGCGGGGAGCGGCTACTTTCCCTCCTCATGGTCTTCCTGCTCAAGTAGGTGGAAATCGCCCTGTTCGCCACGGTGTTCCTATCGCGATCCGAAATCACCGCGCCCAATATGGTCCAGATCGCGACGCCGGCCCCGCGCCCAGGCCGGAACCGGTGAAGGTCGGTCTCGAACCCCGCACCCCGTCCATGAACCGCATCGCCGACGTGGAGGCGGAGCCGAGCAAGCTCGACGAGCTGCAATCCCAGGGGCTCATAAACTCGAACGAATTCGCAGCGAAGAAGGCCTTGATCCTTGCGAAGCCGATCGTTGTCGGGGACTCCGCGAGCGACATGCGGATCGCCAAGAAGCTGTCCGACGCGGCGATTATCGATGCTAACTAGTATTGTGTCCTCATACCCGCCTCACCTTTCGCCTGCTTTAAGCATTCTTCTACCCGTTGTGCCGCCTTCGACACCCGCGTCAACTTCTTCAACGGTTTCCTCAGGATCGGCGTTCGACAGGTAGTAATCATGCTTGAACGTGCCTTTCGATTCACGCTCGCGCTTTACGATCAGGAGCTCTTCCGGGGCGGTGCCGCCGGTCTCGTTCCGCGCCTGCACGCTACGCTTCTATCACCTCGATCTACCAGCGGCCCCTTCTCGCCGTCGCGTACCTCTATCCGCGTCCAGGCTGACTCCGTCAAGGCCGCACTTCAGCGATCCAGCCGCGTTAACGGGCTCATGCGGATGCCGCCCACGCCTTGCGTAGTCCGGCGGTGTTACATCGAGGTCGCGGATCACCTTGTTCTACGTCACGCCCAGTAGGTAACGCTCGCTACGGGCCCGCAATTCCCGGCTAATACCCTAGGGGTGGCCCATCTCGGAGCAAATCAAGAAGAAGGTCCTGGAGTTCGGCCGCTAGAACGCCCCGAAGGATTCCTGATCGCCGCGTCCGGCATACGACCTGGACCGTCGCTGAAGCACCCTTATACGTTGGCAAGAGTGGGTGTCGGTGTCCGGGCGAACACCTGCCTCTTGCGCACCGCCCAAGTTGCCGCCACCACATGGCGCCCCTACGATTCGAGAAGCGGTAGAACCCCCGTTCGTTGGTTGGCTTTTTCCATGCATGATCCGCCCCGCATCTCGATCCTCGACCTCTCGCCCATCCGCGAGGGTGGCACGGCGGCACAAGCCTTCCGCGAGTCGCTGGACCTCGCCAGGCGTGCAGAAGCCTGGGGATACGAGCGGTACTGGGTGGCCGAGCATCACAACATACCGGGAATCGCCAGCGCCGCGACCGCCGTCGTGATCGGCCACATCGCTGGGGGCACGTCGCGAATCCGCGTCGGAGCAGGCGGGATCATGCTGCCCAACCACGCCCCGCTGGTGATCGCCGAGCAGTTCGGCACGCTGGAATCACTCTATCCAGGACGGATCGACCTGGGCTTGGGACGGGCGCCCGGCGGCGATCGGCAGACCGCTGCGGCCCTGCGGCGGTATCTCGGAGGTGCCGACACGTTCCCGCAGGATCTCGAAGAATTGCGGTCGTACTTCCGTCCGGCGCAGCCCGACCAAGCGGTCAAGGCGGTGCCCGGGCAGGGTCTGGACGTGCCGATCTGGCTGCTAGGTTCGAGCGACTTCAGCGCCCGGCTCGCTGCCGAGCAGGGGTTGCCCTTCGCCTTCGCCTCGCATTTCGCCCCCGATTATCTCTTCGCGGCTTTGTCGATCTACCGCGAAAACTTCCGCCCGTCCGAGGCGCTGGAGCGGCCGCACGTCATGGTGGGGGTCAACGCCTTCGCCGCCGATACGGACGCGGAGGCGTATCGACTCTTCACCTCCTTGCAGCAGGCCTTCCTGAAACTTATCCGCGGAAGGCCGGGGCCGCTGATGCCGCCGGTGAAAAGCATGGACGGCTTGTGGTCGCCCGCAGAGAAGGGGCACGTGGAGCGGATGACGCGGATCTCGGTGGTGGGCTCGCCCGAGTCCCTGAGGCGGGGGCTGGAGGCGATCATCGAGGCGACCGGCGCCGACGAGCTGATGCTCACCGGGCAGATCTTCGACCATCAGGCCCGGCTCCGCTCGTTCGAGATCATGGCCGGAGTCCGCAACGCGATCTACGCATAGGTGTCGGCCGAGACCGGCGCCATGACACCGAGCTGAGTTTTGTTACTCGCGTTCTAGGTCCGCCGATACGCCGCTCGCTCCGCCTGAACCGCGCCACGCGGCTTTCTACCTTCGCCTTGGCCAAATTCGGAGGATTCGGTGCTTGTTGTTAAGCGAGGAAAGTGGGCGTCGAGGACCGAAGGCGAAAGTAGTGCAGCAGGTTCGAATCTGTTGTTTCGCTCCGTGCCGCCGCAATAGCCTACGGATGCCTCGTTCGACGACACCAAAACGTGCATAGGTATGATTAATTTACATATATTATAATGATCAAATAATTATATACGGATTTTTATTTGGATAACTCTGATCTTTTTATGAGAAAGTATGCGCATATTTTGAATATTTAACCTACGGCGAGGCGTGCCCGCGTTTGCTCGGCGTCCTCCACGGGAGTCGTTCCGAAGAGCCTCTTGAACTCTCGGCCGAACTGCGAGGCGCTCTCGTACCCGACCGCACGAGCGGCCTGGCCGGCGTTTTAGCCTTCGAGGGTCATGAGGGCCTTGGCTCGGTCGAGGCGGATGCGTTTGAGGTACTGGAGCGAGGAGTGAGCCGTCACGAGTTTGAAGTGGTGGTGGAAGACGGATACGCCCATGCCTGCCCGTTTCGCAAGCTCTTCGCTCCCGAGTGGCTTGGCGTAATCCGAATGGATGTGCTTTAGGACTCGAGCAATCCGAGTGGATTGGTCGTCGCGGCTTGCCAACGCGTAGAGGGCCCCTCCCTGTTCGCCCCTCAGGACGCGATAAATCACCTCCCGCACCATCTGGCGACCCAGCAAACGGCTGTCGGTCGGACACTTGAGGCATTCGAGGAGCCGGATGACCGCCTCGCCCAGCTCGGTGGACATAAGCGTTGACGAGATGCCTCGCGGTGTTCCTCCCGCCCGCGGCGGTGAATGATCAATCTCCAGCAAGGGTGCGACCTAAGAACAATGTAGGATCATGCGGCCACAGGGAACCCGGTCCGGTCGATCCTTGCCCAGAATTGGGACCAACGCTCCGTCGTATAGGTCAAGCCTCTCAGGCTCAGCACCGCCGCCGCTCCCGGCTCCTTCCACTTCATCCCCGAGCCGCACAGCCGCTGCTTCACCAGCACCTTGCACGCCGCCTCCGTCACCCCGCTACCGATCGGCACACTCGCCGCCACCAGCGGCGGGTAGTCCATCCGCCCCGCACCCGACTGGTTGCCGAAGTAGGTCACCGCCGCCGCCACATCCCCCTGATCCGCCGCCACGCCCTTCTCGGCGGCCAGGCGCTTCAGGTCCCGGATCAGTTGGCGGGCCGCACCCGGCTCGTGCTTGAGCCGGTGACAACTCGACTCCAGCCATGCCCGCTTCGCATCGGGACTGCGTGCGAACAGCACGCCCGCCGCACCGGAGAGGTACTCCGCCGCATGCCAGAAGTCGATCACCTGCGTGCCCGTGTGACGCCCCAGGAAATCCCAGTTCCCCTTCGCCCCGTCGGCCAGCCCGACGTAGCGGGCCTGCGGGTGGGCCGCCTTGACCCGGGCGATCTCCCGCTCCATCCGATCCAGGAAGGTCGCCTTGCCGTACTCGGGCGTCGCCGCCAGGTAGATCGTGTGCCGGCGATCCCCCTCGGCGTCGTAGAAGCCGATCGTGCCGACCATCGCCTCCCGCCAGCCCCCCTCGCACATCAAGGGGCAGGTGCCGTCCATGCCGATGGTGATCGTCGGCGGCGCCGACTCCAACTCGGGCAGGGCGTACTCCCAGTCCTCCTGCTTGGCCAGCGCCACGGCGGCCACCGCATCGGTGACGTCCTGCACGAAGCAGCGGGCCACGCTGCGCCCGTGATTCTCGGACAGGTCCTTGATCACGCGGGCCGATCCGAACTCGGCGTACTTGAACGAGACCATCTTGGCGAACTTGGGGGTGGAACTGACCACGATCCGGGCATTGCGGTCGAGCGGGCAGAAGGTCTTGCCGCCCCGGCTGCTCTGGTAGATGTGCCTCTCGACGGGGGCGACGCCGTAGGGGGTCTGGTACTCCTTGAGGAGCTTCCCCTTGCTGGTGAGCTTGGTGTCGCCGATGCGGATGGGAGAGCCGTCGGCGTCGAATTGGTGGAGGGCCTCGGTGGTGGCCAGGACGCCGGCCTCGTTGAGGCGCTGCTGGATGACCTCCTCGAATTCGAGCATCGAGGTGCCGTAGGGGATCTCGACCTGGATGGTAAAGGCGGTGTCGGTGCGGGCGACGATGGCGGCGGGCATGGGGACCTCCTGGGGTGTCAGGAGGAGGATTCTATACCGAAGTCGTCGTCAACTTCCACATTGATTGTAGGCCGCACCCTCCAGCAATATCTCGCCGACCATAATCGCATCGACGTCGATGTTGACCATGAGGACGGGCTTACCCGACGTCGCCTCGGCGTCGCATTCGGCGGGCAAGGGGACGGCCAGGACGAGGTAGTTGGCCGGGTCGTACTGGTACGTCTCGCCACCGAGATAAGCCCTCTTGCGTCCCTGTCCCACGATAATGATGAAGGGACGATAGACCATCGGGGCACGGGGCACGGACTTCGAACCTTTTAAGACATGAACGCCTTCAATAACCGTTTGGTGTTTGGTGTAAGCCTTCTTCCACGGCTACCTCGCTGAGGAGGCCGGCAAGGCGCGATTGAGTCGTCGCTCGGTCGCCCATAAGTTCCCCCGTCCTTCGCGTGGAATCAGTAGTATCAGGTTACCTTTCCAGGCGTTCCATGGGAAATCGTCGTTGGCCTCAGGAGGATTAGGCTAAAACTTCGGAGAAACATTCCTTTCCCGCCGGGGCGATTCTGCCTTAAATGAACCTGGGTGGTGAAGGCGGCCTCCGGCGGCTTCCAACCCGATGACAACATTTCGGTGGGCTAACCTCGATGGGACATGACTCCACCTCGTACCCGCGCGGCGGACTTCCACCTGAGACACGACTGCCCGAGGTTTATCCGTCACAACCTTCGCCGGATTGCGCTTCTCGCCTCGTGGCTATCACGGAAACGGCCCATGGTCAAAGCCAAAGTTAATGCGGCCGCCCTGGCGGAAACCACCATCCCTCGTCGGGATGTGACCGCCCGGGACCTCCAGATGGAGATTTTCTTCCGCGGCGCCGCCACTCGGACCTTGGCACGGCCCGCGACGAATGGCACGCTTTGATGCCGACCGTTCAACCGAGTGCCCCGGGCCACGAAATCATCGGTCGGGTTTTAAAGATCAACGGCCTCACAGGGGGCTAGAATCCGCCGCGTTTCTTTTATCCTCTTTCCCGACTTGGAGAACGACACGCAGGTTGCCTTCCCCGACAAGGACGTCAACACCATGCCGCATCACTGGCCCGACGACACCGATTTCGCACTCATGGAACTCGACGTCCTCGACCGCAACTGCCCCGTCTGCGGCCGGATGATGCATATCTGCGACCACCGCTACCGCCACTTCTACACGCTTGAGGGGCCCGTCAGTTGGTCTCCAAGCTCAATCATTGCCCTGACCCACGCTGTCCGCGGCACGCCAAGACCAAGAGCCCCGAGATCGAACCGACCATCGCATTGCCCGGATGGGGGATCGCGTGGGATGTCTTTTGTTGGATCGGGCACCGCCGATTTTCGAGACATTGGTCGATCCCGCAGATCCAAGGCGAGTTGCACGACGTCTTCAAGATCGACCTCGCCATGACCGGGATCGGCAATTACATCGATCGCTATCAGGCGATGCTCGCGGCGCGCAGCAAGATCATGAAGCCCTGCGTCAGCACTATCAAGGCGTCGATTCCCTCATCCTCTCGATCGACGGTCTGCAACCCGAGAAGGGACACGAGACGCTCTACGTCGTCCGCGAACTGACCGGCAAACGGGTCTGGTACGCCGAGGCGTTGCTCTCGGCGACGGCCGACGAAGTCCGGCGGTTGATCGCCCGGGCGAAGCAGTGGGCGGAGGGTCTTGGCAAGCCGGTGGCGCTGTGGATCTCGGACAAGCAGGATGCGTTCGTGACCGGGATCGCGGCGGAATTTCCGGGAGTGCCCCATCGCTATTGCTCGAACCATTTTCTCCGCGATCTGGCCAAGCCGGTCCTCGAGGCCGACAGTCATGCCAAGGTGCAGATGCGAAAGAAAGTTCGCGGTTTGAGAGGGATCGAGCAGGCCGTCCTGAAGCGGCGGCACGACCTGACGCCGGAGGGACCGCCGCCGCAGGCGAGCACGCCCCGGATCGATGCCCCCGATGATCCCGCGTCCGCTCCGACCGACCCCGCGGGCGACGTGGCCCTGGACTACTTCGCCGCGGTCCGTGGCATTCTCAACAATGACCAAGGTGGTCCACTCGACCCCCCCGGGTTGCGGATGGCCGCGGCCCTCGACGAGGTCCGGGAGTCGATCCGGCGGAACCTGGGCGAAAAAGGGGGTTCGCAGGGTCGCAACTGAGCCGTCTGGCCGCTTGCATCGACAAGGGGTTGGACCTGGTGAAATCCCAACAGGACGCGATCCGGATCCACGTCGAGACGATCCGGAAGGTGGCCGCGACGTTGGACCCGGCCACGAAGACATCGGCCCGGCGCGAGTCGGACTTCGACGCGGTGCTGGCGGACCTCGACGGCGGCGATGATCCTGTCTCTGTTCACATGTCTGGTCTGATGCGGAGCTTCCGCCCCGGCCTCTTCGTCGGCGGAGACGCCCTGGACGACATCCATGACAACCTCGACCTGGAACGGTGGTTCCGCTTGCCCAAGGGTCATGAGCGTCGGATCCACGGCCACCGCCACGCGGGTGTCCGGATCGTCCAGGAGGGGCCGACGCTGGTGCACGCGCTGGACGCCCACCACAACCACCCCGGACTCTTCGACGTCGATGATCTATTCGCTTACCGTACGGCCCGCGCACCGGCTTGCCAGCGTCAGGCCATCCACCGGCGCACCGTGATGCGCAAGGCTCGATCCGAGACCAAACGGCCGAAGTTGCTGGCGGACCTCGAGCGACGATATCAAGCGGTTTCTAGCCGGCTGTGAGGCCATTGTTAAAGATCGGCTAAGGCGTGGAAGCGTTCAAGTTCGGTGACGTGGTCGGCGTCGGATGCGTCGTTGCGTCTGATCAGGATTGCACCAACTGCCGCAACGGCTTCGAACGGTATTGCCCGGACGCGACTTTCACTTCCAACTGGGCTTTTGCAAAGTTGTCGGATCTGGCGATAAAATAGGCGGAAAGGACCCGATCCTCCCCGGATTTGCTCGGGCGCAGTTGGACTGCGGAGCATTTCATCATGCCTGGGATCGTCGAATTCCCCAAGCTCGTCCAGGACGCCTTGGACCAACACGGCGACCTCTTCGCCAACGACTGTCAGCGTCGCCACCTCGGCGAGTACCTCACCGGACTCTTCGTCGCCGAGCGCAAGACCGTCCTCGGCATCCATGGCGAGTTCGCCGAGACGACCGACCAGTCCTGCCTCAATCGCTTCCTCACCGAGGTCAAGTGGGACGCCCAGGCCCTCAACGACCGCCGCTTGGAACGGCTCCAGAAGGACCCCTCCACCCGTTACAGTGACCAGGGCGTCATCCCCATCGACAACACCCTGATCGACCGGGATGGCAAGTTGATCCCCGATGCCGGATGGTTCTGGGATCACGCCGAGCAGCGGAACAAGATCGCCCAGGACTACCTCTTCGTCAACTACGTCTGCACCTCCGGCAAGCACTACCCGCTGGAGTTCCGCCTCTTCCGCAAGCAGGAGGTGTGTGAGGCGATCAAGGAGCCGTTCCGTAACCATACCAGGCTGTGCTGCGAGCTGATCGACTGGGTCTGCGAGCGGAAGATCCCCGGCGACTTCGCCTTCGACTGCTACTTCACCAACGCCGAGATCCTCAACCACATCCACGGCAAGACCGATCGGTTCGGGCGATCCCGGGGCTATGTCGGCGACCTGAAGGTCAACCGCAAGCTGGAGTGGAAGGGCCGGATCCTCAAGGCCAGCGAGTTGGCGGCGTCGATCCCGGCGGCGGACCGCAAGGAGATGCGGATCGGCGACCGTCGCCAGTGGTATTTCACGGTGACGGTGCGGATTCCCGACGTGAAGCACAAGGTTCGGATCGTGATCCTCTGGAGGTATCGCCATGACGGAGGATGCATCAAGATCCTGGTGACCAATCGGATCACCTGGGAGGCGGGTCGGATCGTGCGGGTGTACCGGGATCGCTGGACGGGCACGGAGACGTTCCATCGGGACGGCAAGCAGCAACTCGGGCTGGGTGACTGTCAGCTGCGTGACTTCCAGGGCCAGACCCGGCACATGTACCTGGTCATGCTGGCGTGGGGTATGGTCAAGAGTTGTGTTCGGGGATTTTTCAGGCGGCGGGCTTCTCCCTGACACCGTCGATGAAAATGGTCCCCTTCACGACCTCGGAGAGCAGCGGCGAACCGTTCAACGAACGCCAACCTCTTGATGCGCTCTCCATCAGCTTGAACACCATCGTCAGGCACGCCGCCCTCGTCCCGCTCCCCTTGGTCTTGTCGTGACGCAGCCGCACCGTCGAGAACACGCTCTCGATCGGGTTGGTCGTCCGGATGTGCGCCCAGTGCTCCGCCGGGAAGTCGTAGAACGTCAGCAACACACCCTTATCCTTCTCCAGGCATTCCGCCGCCTGCGGATACTTGGCCTTGTAGGTCCTCACGAACAGGTCGAACGCCTTCTCCGCACCGGCCTTGGTCTCGGCCCCGTAGATCTCGTGCAACGCCGCCTTCGCCTTGGGTTGGCTCCCCTTGGGCAGCTTGTCCAGGATGTTCGCCATCTTGTGCACCCAGCACCGCTGCTCCCTCGTCGTGTCCCACACCTGGCGGACCGCCTTCCAGGACCCCAACGCCCCGTCGCCGATCGCCAGCGACGGCTCGATCTCCAGCCCCCGGGCCTTGCAGTCCAGGAGCAGCTCCTTCCACGACTGCTCGCTCTCCCGGTAGCCGTCGGCCACGGCGATCAACTCCTTCTTCCCCTCGGCGGTCGCCCCCATCAGCACCAGGATGCACTGCCGCCCGCCCTCCAGGCGGATGTTGAAGTGGACGCCGTCGGCCCAGACGTAGACGTACCGCTTGCCCGCCAGCGACCGCTTGCTCCAGGCGGCGAACTCGCCCTCCCAGGTCGCCTTGAGCCGGGTGATCGTGGTGGCCGAGAGCCCCGGTGCGTCGGGGCCGAGGATCGCCTGCAGCGCCTCGGAGAAGTCGCCGGTGCTGATCCCCTTCAGGTAGAGCCAGGGCAGCAGCCCCTCCAGGCTCCTGGTCTTCCTCAGGTACGGCGGCAGGATGGCCGAGGTGAACCCCTCCCGCTGGTCGGCGGGCCTGCGGTCACGGACCCTGGGCTGCTCGACATCGACGGTGCCGATGCCGGTCTGGATGGCCCGCCCGGGGAGGTGGCCGTTGCGGACGACCTGGCGGCGTCCGTCGGCGTCCTTGAGATGGGCGTGGTCGTCGATCCAGGAGGCGACCTCGGCCTCGATGGCCTGGGCCAGGAGGCGTCGAGCCCCGTCCCGGAGGAGGTCAGTGAGGACGTCCTGGCCGGTAGGAAGGGGGGCGATGCGAATGTCGGTGGTAGACTGACTCATGGCGGGGTACTCCTCGGCCTCGTGGGCCATAAGGTGTGCTCGTAACGGTTGCATCACCAAGGATACCCCGCCGCCTTTCAACCTCCAGAACACGACTTTCGGTTATACCCCTCTGGCGTACAGCCTGCTCATGGGCGAGTTGAAGCAGGGCCGTGCGAAGGAGTGGGCGTTCCATCGGCTGATGACCATCGGCGAGGCCTGTCGGGCGATGATCCGGGAATCGCTGCGGACGACGCTGGCCTGGGCGATCGAGCAAGTGACCCGGTGGGAGAAGCCCTATGAACATGTCGTGGCACAGTTGGGGCTTAACTGACTTTGCAAAACACCAGTTCCAACAGCCCGGACATGCACGGAACGGCTCCGGTTACCTACGGGGGCTATTCGAACAGCGTCGTGTTGCATGAGTCCGCGGTGCTTGGCATCCCGTCGAATTTCGACTTGGCCGCGGCGGCTCCGGTACTCTATGCGGGCATCACCACCTATTCGCCGCTTAAGCGAAACGGGCTCATGATTCCAGTTCGGTGGCGGGGCTTGACGGCGAGGCGGTGAGGTGATGTCTTTGGGAGGGATCGCGGCCCACCATCTCGGTGCCCTCGCCATGGACTTCCCCATCACCGGACTGCTCGACCAGGATGCCTGCTATCACAAACTCGTCGACCTGATCCACCCCGACGGGTTGGCCTGCCCTCGATGTCACGCCCGCGACGGACTCAAGGTCCACCGCCGCGATCGCGACCCGATCCTCGACTATCGCTGCACCGCCTGCCGGCGCGTCTTCAACGCCTGGACCGGCACCCCCCTGCAGGGGATGCAGCGGCGCCCGGCCCAGATCCTCCTGATCCTCCGCGGGTTCGCCCAGGGGACCTCCACCGCCCGGCTGGCCCGCGAGCTGGGGCGCGACCGGATGAAGCTGCTGGAACTGCGGCACCGGCTCCAGGGCAACGCCGCGCTCGGGCTGGACCGCAACCCGCTTGGGGGGCGCGGAGGTCGAGGCCGACGAGATGACCAGAACGCGGGGGAAAAAAAGGAGTCTTCTCGCTGATCACCACCAGCCGAGCGGTGGTGCCAAGTCGTTTTGCTCTTGAAAGATAGGGCCTGCATCCCGGTGAATGAGGGTACTTACCGACCTCAACACCGGAGATGCAGGCCATGGGCACCGAAGCACCCACACCGATCGTTATACCGCTTCACTGCGCCCCCAAGAAGGCCCCGTGCCCCAAGTGCGGCAAGCGAGGCCGGCGCAAGCGGACCCTCACCCGAAGGGTCCGAACCGTCGCCTACAAGGCCGTCGCCTACCTGGAGATCACCTACGGCGAGTACGCCGCCCGATGCGAGTGCTCCACGACCTTTCGCAACACCCACGAGGATGTCCTCCCCCGGGCCGACTACGACAACAAGGTCCGCGACCTCGTCCTCGATCGCATCCTCAAGGACGGCATGAGCGTCGAACGGACCCTCCAGTCGCTCCGGCGGGAGTTCCTCCTCGATCTGTCCTCGGGGTTCGTCTACGACGTGCTCCACGATCGAGTCGCCCAACTCGACCTGGCGACGCATCGCCGCAAGGTCCTGGAGCATTTCAGCGGCACGCTCTGCGTCGATGAGTTGCACCTCGGCCGCTTCACCCTGCTGCTGGCCACCGACCCCCTGAGCGACCTGCCGGTGGCCTTCGCCCTGGTCGGGGCCAACGACCAGGATCACATGCGGCGGTTCCTGGGAACCTCAAGACCTGGGGCCTGGTCCCGGAGGTCGTCGTCACCGACGGCTCGAACTTGTACCCGGGCGCCCTGGCCGAACTCTGGCCCGACGCGGCCCATCAGTTGTGCGTCTTCCACGTCATCAAGGACATCAACAAGCTGATCCTCGACGCCGTGCGGCGGTTGCGGACGGCGATGGGCCGGCGGGGCCAGGCCGGGCGCAAGAAGAAGCGGGGCCGCAAGGGGGCCAAGGCCAAGGCCGCCGCGAAGCGACGCGGCCTGACGGTCAAGGAGAAGGCCCACTTCGTGTTCAAGCACCGTCACCTGATCGTGAAGCGGCGGGAGAACCTCACCGAGGAGGAACGCGACGACTTGAAGCGGATCCTGGAGTACCTGCCCGAGTTGGCGACGCTCCGGCGATTCGCCGACCGGATCTACTGGGTATTCGACACGCCCAAGGACCGGCACCAGGCGAGTTGCCGGCGGTCGGCCCTGATGCGTGATCCCGCGTTCCTGGCGATCCCCGAGTTGGTCAAGGCGATGGAGCAACTGGACGAGGAGAAGTTCGCCAAGCTGATGGCGTACCTGAGCAGCCCGGTCAACCAGCGAGTGCGGACCAACAACCATGTGGAGCGGACCAACCGGATGTTCCGGTTCCTGGAGAAGGTGCGGTACAAGTGGCGAGGCCGACGGACGCTGGTGCGTTTCGTGGTGTTGACGCTGGATGAGATCTGGAAGGAGTGGACTGCGGCCGAGTCGAGGAGAAATTCTCCAGATCAAGAAAGTTGCGGTGAGTCACAACCCCAGCTCAAACAACGGTCAAGTTGCGCCGCATGAGATCGAGGTGGTGATCAGCGAGAAGTCTCAAAAAAAGGTATCCCGCGTCGCGACCCGGCCGACCCGCCGCGTTGGCGGGCCAACAATCGCCGCGGCCAAGGCACCTCCGCCAATGACCGCCCGCCGGTGGTCGGGGTCGCGGGCCGCGAGTCGGGGCAGATCCGCCTGGAGGTCGTCGGCAACTCGGACGGCGCGACGCTGGAAGATGCCGTGGATCGGACGACGCTGGAGGGGGCGATGGTCTACACCGACGAGTGTAAGGGAAATGGCCGCCTGCCGGAGTTGGATCGCGGGCATGCGACTGTGAGCCATACCGAGGAGGAGTGGGCTCGGGGCGACGACGGCGACGGGGTGCGCGAGGTGCACGACAACACGCTAAAGGGGGTCTGGACGGGGCCGAGGAATTACCGCCAGATCTTCCGCGGCGTGAGCAAGCATTTCCTGGCGCAGTACGTCGCGCTGTTCCAGTGGGGCTTCAACATCATCAAAGTTGTGACCGACGACTTCCTGCGGACACTCTTGGGAATCTTGCCTTTCACCAGGTTGGCATCATGAGCCAAGAAGTCTTCGTCCGACGCCGCATCGGGGCCGACGAGCTGCCCAAGGCGTCGCCGGAGCTGCTTCCCATCAACCAGGCGGCGAAGGCGGAGAGGAAGAATCGCGTAGGGCAGCAGTTCGGCACCGTGGCCCCCGGCGTCGTCCAGTACACGACCGACGTCCTCTTCCGCGACTTGTGGCTCCGCCCGGACCTCGCCCCGCGGGACCGGAGCGTGGTCACGGTGAGCGCCCTTGTCGCGAACGGCCAGGTCGCCCAGATGCCGTACCACCTCAACCGGGCGATGGATAACGGCCTCACTCAGGCTCAAGCCGCCGAGGTGCTGACTCATCTCGCGTTCTACGTCGGCTGGCCGAACGTGTTCTCGGCGTTGCCGGCCGCGAAGGATGTTTTCGAGAAACGACCACACTGACAACGACCAGGAGGAAACTTCCATGTCTCAAAGTTCCGTGAAATGGCCCTTCGAGGGCCGAGTGGCACTGGTCACGGGGGCCGCATCAGGCCTGGGTCTTGCGACGGCGAGAGCCTTCGCCGGATCGGGCGCCTCGGTGGTCCTGGCCGACTGGAACGAAGAAGCCGCACGCGCAGCCGCCGACGAGCTCGCGGCGAAGGGCCACAAGGTCCTCGCCATGCGTTGCGACGTGGCGGATGACGCCCAGGTCGAGGCGATGGTCGAGCAGACGGTCGCCAAGTTCGGCCGGCTCGACGCGGCCTACAACAACGCGGGCATCCAGAACATCCTCGCCGAGACGGCCGATTCCACGCGCGAGGATTACGACCGGGTCATGGGCGTCAATCTCCGCGGCGTCTGGAGCTGCATGAAGTTCGAGCTGCGACAGATGCGGAAGCAGGGGAGCGGGGCGATCGTGAATTGCTCGTCGCTCGGCGGGCTCGTCGGCGGTGCCGAGCGCGGCATCTATCACGCCGCCAAGCACGGAGTGCTCGGATTCACCAAGAGCTCGGCGTTGGAGTATGCCGCCAGGGGCATCCGGATCAACGCCGTCTGCCCCGGCCTCATCGAGACGCCGATGGCCGCTCAAATGCGGGCGGGCGGCCAGACCGAGGCGCTTGAAGGGACGCTGAAGCTCGTGCCGATGGCACGCTACGGCCGTGCCGACGAGATCGCGGACGCGGTCCTCTGGCTTTGCAGCGACGCTTCTAGCTTCGTGACGGGCCAATCGATCTCCGTCGACGGCGGATTCACGATGCGTTGAGTGAGGACGACGTGGAATGAAGATGATGACCTGGGAACAGGACGAGTTGAGGAGGATCTCGGAGGCGGATGACTTGCACATCTCGCCCTTCCGAGACGATGGCGCGACCTGGAGCGATTTTCGATCGATTCTGGCGGATCGGTCTTCCGTAGGGCCGGTTATTACCGGCCTCTGCGGCTTGGGGAGGCCGGTAATAACCGGCCCTACGAAAAAATCAAACCGCCCCTCGACCCTGTAAACCGCCAGAGTTGAAACAAAAACGCTCTAATCGACGAAGCCTATCGGGCGAAGTATCGGACCAGTCCCTATCTCGGGCCGATGATCGGTGCCCAGGCACGCGGCGCGACCGTCAAGATCATCCCCGGCGAGCGCTCGCCTGATCGGAAGGAACGGGACAACCAATGACCATCTCTCGTCGCACATTCCTGGCGGGAACGGCGGCCACGCTCGCCGCGTCATCGCTACCTCGGGAAGAAGCCGCGGCGGAAGCTGCACAAGACAAGGAGTTCCACATGGAAATCACCAGGGCTGGCTCGACCCCGTCGGCAAAGGGTCCGGCGGAATACTTCACGGGCTCGGTCCGCGTCGACCCTCTCTTTCAGCCGCATGCCCCGGCGAGGACGAGTGCGGGGCACGTCACGTTCGAGCCGGGGGCACGCTCGGCGTGGCACACCCACCCGCTCGGCCAGACGCTCATCATCACGTCCGGCTGCGGCTGGGTCCAGCGAGAGGGAGGCACCATCGAGGAAGTCCGACCCGGGCGACGTGGTCTGGTTTCCTCCCGGCGAGAAGCACTGGCACGGGGCAACGCCCACGACGGCCATGACGCACATCGCCATCCAGGAGGCGGTCGACGGCAAGGTGGTCGACTGGCTGGAGCACGTCAGCGACGAACAGTACCGGAGGTGACCGAACGGAAAGTAGAACCGCTGATCTGATCCTTGGCAGTCGGTCGATGGCCGGCCCATACAAGGCGACGACGGCCGGATTTATCGCTCCTCAGGATGAGAACACCATCGCCTTTGGTCGCCTCCTCGCGAACTCCACGCCGCTCAACCCTCTCCTCTGGGCTCTACGAGGCGAGCCGAAAAAGGCTCTCGCCATCGGACTAAGCGGGGCTCTGGGAGAGCCCATCGCATTACCAACTACGTGCTTCGGTCCGCCAACGCCGCAGCCAATTGGGTGGCTGATTTCACCGCGGTTTCTAACCCGTTGGTCGCCACGTTTCCGAAAGCCCCATTCGCCCGGTGTAATAATCCCCGGTCACTCCGACCTTGCGATACGATCGAGCAGTTCTTCGAGCAACAGGCGCTCGCCGGCCGACAATCCTCCGATCGAGTCGAGCGATGCTCGAAGCTCGGCTGCCGCACTTTGCGGCCGACGTTCTGCACGAGTTTCGACCCCGGCGGCGATCGCCGCGAGGATCGTTTCCCTGGTGAAGGCGGACAGGCCGGGATCGCGAGTCGCCTCCGGCTGGGAGAGGAGCGCAAAAACAAGACCGGTCCCTGCCGCGTGCCAGAGATCCGTCGCCCGGTCCTCGCTGGTCTTCAGGAGCCCCGCACTCGCCAAGCGTCGCATCCGCCGTCGCAACGTCTCCCGGCCGGCCTTGGCGGATGGGGAGGCCTCCTTCGATTGGGGGTCGCCCGCGAGGATCGCGAAGAGGCCGGGATTCGAGAGACTGAAAGCGATGTGCGCATCCCAGCCTTCTCGCAGGTCCTCGATCGGGTTGGGATTAGGTGTACGCCGGGCCTTTGCCGCGACATACGCCGCCAGATCGTGCTCGGCGACCGCCTCGAGCAGGCCCTGCTTGTCCCCGAAGAGACGATAGATGGTTGGCGGTTGCACCCCGGCCGCCGTCGCCACGGCGCGGGTCGTCGCCGCCTCGCGTCCGCCCTCGGCAATCAGCCGCGAGGCCGCGGAAAGGATTCGCGATCGGACATCTCCGTCCGCCGCAGCATCTTCGGAAGATGGTATAGGGTCGGCCATCGGATCGATGTTGGCAAAAAGGTGTTTCCGGCGATACTTCGGACTTGCTCCCGCCGTAATCGACGGTAACATAATTCTGTTTCCGATGATAGCGAACCATTCTGCGGGGGAGTTTCCGCATGATCGTCGTCACCGGGGCCGCGGGCCAGCTCGGCCGGGCCGTCGTGGAAGGTCTGCTCACCCGCCTGCCTGCGGATCAGATCGTCGCCAGCGTCCGAGACCCTGAGAAGGCGAATCAGTTTGCCGAGCGGGGCGTCCGCGTCCGCGCGGGCGACTTCAGCAAGCCTGACGAGTTGGCGGCGACGTTCGAGGGCGCGGAGCAGGTGCTGGTCGTCTCGGTCGACAAGTTCGGGGAAGCAGCGCTCCGGATGCATCGAGACGCCGTCGCGGCCGCCCGCGAGGCCGGGGCGAGGCGTGTGCTCTACACCAGCCACATGGGAGCACGGGCGGACTCGCCCTTCGCGCCGGGGCACGATCACGCAGTCACCGAGTCGTTCCTGGCCGAGGGGGGCATGCCGTTCACGTCGCTGCGCCACGGCTTCTACGCCGAGAGTGCGTTTCACCTCATCGGCCGCGGGTTCGATGCCGGAGAAATCCGCGTGCCCGAGGACGGCCCGGTGAGCTGGACCGCCCGCGTCGACCTGGCGGAGGCGGACGCGGCCGTGCTCGTCGAAGAAGGAAGGCTGGACGGGATCACTGCCCCGCTGACCGCGACCGAGGCGTTCACCATGGCCGACCTGGCCGCGCTCGCGTCCGAGCTGACCGGGCGGGAGTTCACGCGCGTCACCGTGACGGACGAAGAATGGCGCACGGCCACCGTGGCGCAGGGCGTACCCGAGCCGATCGCGGACATGCTGCTGGGCTTCTATCAAGCCGCCCGGCGCGGCGACTTCTCCGCCGTCGATCCCACCCTGGGTCGCCTCCTCGGGCGGACTCCGATGTGCATGCGAGACGTCCTGAAGGCCCGACTCGCCGAATGAACGCCCGCCGCCTCCATCAGCTTGATCTCGCAACTCTCTGTCGGCAAGCTGCTTATGACAAGCCTCCCGCGGACGCTTGATCAGCAGGTTGTAGGTTCGAGTCCAAGGGGGGCATGAGAGGATCGAGTCCGGCCGTATTCCGGACGGTCCACCGGAGCGATGGTCAGGGCCAGCCCGCGATCGGGTTGGCCCTTCGCGTTGATCGGGCCTGGACGCGCCGCGATCCTACGGAGCCCGGTGATCATGGCTCGCGACCGGCTTGCGTGGACGGGTCTTGATCCGAAGCTTTCCAGGAATTCCTGAGGGGCACTTGACTTCGGCGTCCCGATGGCAATAGACTGCCACATGGCAATAGGGTGCCATCGAATTGAGGGTGCTCCTGGAGGTCGGCGTGGCGAATCCGCACGATGCAGGGCTTGGTGCCCGCGAACGTCAAATCATGGACGCGATCTATGAGTTGGGCGAGGCTTCGGTGGGCGAGGTCCTGGCGAAGTTGCCCGACCCTCCGAGTTATTCCGCCGTGCGGACGATGATCCGCAGCCTGGAGGCGAAGGGGCTCCTGCGGCATCGGCAGGTCTCCACGCGATATGTTTACCGGCCGGCCCATTCGCGGCGAGACGCGGGGCGGTCGGCGCTCCGGCACCTCATGCAGACGTTCTTCGGCGGGTCGGCGGCGGATGCGGTCGCCGCGATCCTGGACCCCTCGGTCTCGAAGCTCAGCGACGACGACGTGGCGAGGTTGGAGCGGCTGATCCAGGACGCGAAACGGGAGGGGAAATGACATGGACCGATTCCTCGACGAAGGATTTGCGGGCGGTTTGATCGGCATTTCCCTTCGCGCGACCGTCTTGCTGCTCGTGGCATGGGGAGTGGCGAGGGGGCTGCGGCGGTCCTCGGCGGCGGTCCGCCACCGCGTCTGGTCGCTGGCGATGCTTGGCCTGATCGCGTTGCCCATGGTCGCACGGTTGGGTCCGGCCTGGGAGGTGCCGATTCTCCCCGCAAGACTTGACCTGGACCTTTCGGATCCAGAATCGATCCCCTCGGCGGACGACCCAGAGGTTCCCGCCGTCGAGACGCCGCGGATCGAACCGGCTGTGATCGTTGAAGGCCGGCCGGAAGCGGAGATTCGGCCGAGTCCCGCCTTGGTCCGGAAGGCGGTCTCGCTGCCGATGTCCGCGTCCGATGCCATCTTGTTGATCTGGGCGACTGGAGCCGTCCTGACGTTCCTCCCCACGCTTGCGGGATTGATCATCGGCGAGGTTCGGAGGCGGGGCGCCGGAGGCTTGTCGATGCCTCCTGGGACGCGCTGCTCGACTCGATTTGCGAAGATTACTGCATCCGACGCTCCATTGATTTGCGATGCGGCGAGGGATCGCCCGTGCCGCTGACTTGGGGCGTGTTCCGTCCCGTGGTCCTGATCCCCGAAGAATCGGGAGGATGGTCCGAGGCTACGCGGCGACTGGTCCTCCTGCACGAGCTGGCGCACGTGAGCCGGCTCGACGTGGCGTGGCTGATGGTCGGCCGCGTGGCCGCGGCGATCTTCTGGTTCCATCCCCTCGCCTGGCATGCCCTCCGCCTCCTGCGCGACGACTGCGAGCGCGCTTGCGATGATTGCGTGGTGGCCTCGGGAGAGCGTCCGACCGAGTATGCCCGACAGCTCCTGGACCTGGCGCGATCGCTGAGGATGCCCCGCCTGGCCGTGGCCGTGCCCATGGCAAGGACCAATCCGCTGGAGGGACGAATGATGGCGATGTTCGACGCCAACCGAAGCCACGGGTCGCTCGGCCGGAAATCGGCCGGTTTGCTCGGGACGATCGCGACCGTTATCGTCCTCGGGATCGCCGCGGTGAGGCCCTCGCCCGCCGCCGCGGGACCGCAGCCCGGGCCGGCAACCGCGCCGGCGGAAGGCCAGGGAAAGATCATGGGCGTGGTTGTGCGCGACTCGGATAAGGCGCCGGTCGCCGGCGCGGACGTGATCCTCCTCTTGCCGCCGCCGAAGGGGGAAAAGTTCTATATCGGCAAGATCCCGCTTCGCAAGGTCGTGGCCGACGACAAGGGGGCGTTTGCCTTCGAGGGACTCGCGCCAGGCGGGTATCGCGTGTGGGCGAACTCGGGGACGCTCACCTCTCGCCGGAAACAGATGGATCGTGGCGGCACGGACATCTTCGTGAAGGAGGAAGGCGAATCCCCGAAGCCCGTCGAGTTGAAGATGGTCGCCGCCCCCACGATCACGGCCCGGATTGGCGACAAGGCGACCGGCAAGCCGCTTCCGGGTGCGACCGTCGAGGTCGGATGGAGCGATTTTCCCGACGATTTCCGGGCGAACGACCAGGGAATCGCACTGGTCCGGCCGCTCACGCCCGAGCGATATCGCATCGACGTGAGGGCCGACGGGCATGCCATGCAGTCGCGTTGGGTGAGCCTGGAAAGCGGCAACGACGTCGAGGAAACCTTCGCGCTGGAACCGGGCGGCTCGCTCGAAGGCGTGGTGCTTGACACGTCCGGGAATCCGCTCGCGAAGGCCGGGCTGAGCGTCCGCCTCAAGAATGGCGATTTCCAGCAGCTTGATTACGTCGAAACCGGTCCCGATGGGCGATACAGGCTCGCGAACCTGCCGCGCGGCCCGATGCTTTCGATCGGCCTATCGAAGAACAATTTCGTCGCCAAGGACGTCGACGTGGTGGTCATGTCCGAGGGCTCCGATAGGCTCAACGTAGCGCTCGAACCCATGCCCGATGGCGGGTCGATCGTGGGGGTCGTTCGCGACCCTGAAGGCCGGCCGATCGCCGGCGCCGAGATGGTGAATTTCGGTCGTTCGTCGAGCCAGACCCGCGAGGCCAAGACCGGACCCGACGGCCGATTCCGCATGGATAACCTTTTCCGCGGATCCATCGGGACGGAAATCCTCGTGCGGGCCAAAGGCCATGCCCCGAAGCGAGTGGGCGTCCAGCCCGGCACTCGCGACCGGCCCGCCGAGGTGGCCGTCGAGATGGAGCCGGGCCACAAGATCAAGGGGCGCGTCGTCGACGAGAAGGGCAGGCCAATCGCGGGCGTGATGGTGGATTTCGCCTTCGGGCGTAATGCCTTCACCGATGGATCGACCGTGGACACCGACGCCGAGGGGCGGTTCGCCTTTGACTCCCTGCCGCCAGGTGCGCTCGTTCGGGTTTTCCAAGGCGGGATTCTCCGAAATCGAGGGAAAGCGGCTGGAGCTGGACGGCGAAAAGGAAGTGGTCGTCGCCATGACCCCGGCCGGAGTGCTCGTGGGCAAGGCGCTTGACTCGAAGACGGGCAAGCCGATCCGGAATTTCGTGGTCCAGATCACCTTCTCGCCGAAGAGGCGACCGGATGAGCCCTCGCCGGGGCTGAGGTCCGACCTCCTCAACCCCGGCCAGTCCTTCCAATCGGCCGAGGGGCGATTCAAGGTGGAGAATCTGGTGGTGGACATGCCCTTGCAGGTCACCGTCGTGGCCGAGGGTTACGAGCGGCAGGTGAACCAACGCATGGTCGTCGCGCGTCCGTCCGAAGCGCAGGAGGAGGAGTTTCGACTGGAGTCGATCGATCCAACCAGCTTGCAGAAACTGCGCGGCCGGATGGTCGACCCGGAGGCGAAACCGATCGCCGGGGTCCAGCTCCGCCTGATCGCGGCCGGGCCGCGCAAGGGCGAAAGGCGGGACTCCTACCCCTTCAATTGGACCATGATCACGACGGGGCAAATCGCGCAAGATTCGCAGGTCAAGCGGTTCCTCAAGGCGACGACCGACAGGAAGGGCGAATTCGCCTTCGATCGCGTCCCCAAAGGGATGGAAATGGAGCTGGCCTGGTGGGGCAAGGGCGTGGCGCCGGGACGGCTCGATCACATCGAGAAACTCGATCGCAAGGAGGAGGACCTGGTCGAGCTTGTCCTGCCGCCCCCGGCGAAAGTGATCGGCACGATCGACCGCAACTTCTACGGCAAGGCGGGCCGCATCCGGATCTCCTCGCAGGCCGGCTCGATCGATTTCGACGATATCGAGCTGAAGCCCGGCCAGACGGAGTACGAATTCGTCGATCTGCCCCCCGGGGCCTACGTCGTCACGCTCACGACGGCGTATGAGCGGATTCCGGGGTCGAACGGATCCATGACCAATCGCGACCTCACATCCATCAAGGTCACCCTCCCGATCGGAGGCATCGAGCGGGTGGATTTCAAGGATTGAAACCCACCTGCCTAGGCGAGGATCGATTTGATCACCTGGCCGTGGACGTTGGTGAGACGGCGGGCGATCCCGTTGTGGTAATAGGTGAGCCTCTCGTGATCGATCCCCAGCAGGTGCAAGACCGTGGCGTGGAAGTCGTGCCAGGGGACCGGGTCCTCCGCGACCTTCCAGCCGAGTTCGTCCGTCACCCCGTAGGCCGTGCCGTGCTTCAGGCCGCCTCCCGCCATCCAGCAGGAGAAGGCATATTTGTTGTGATCCCGCCCCTTACCCACGGTGTCGGCCGCCGATTGCGTGAATGGCGTGCGGCCGAATTCGGTGGTGAACAGGACGAGCGTGTCGTCGAGGAGTCCTCTTTGCTTGAGGTCTCGCACGAGGGCGGCGACCGGCTGATCGATCTTCTTCGCCTCCGCGCCGTGGTTGATCACGACGCTTTCGTGGGCGTCCCAATCGCGGCGAGGGCTCCCGCCGATCGCCCCTCCCGAGTAAATCTGGACGAACCGGACCCCTCGCTCTAGCAGGCGGCGGGCCGTGAGGCATTGCCGGGCACAGCCGGCCGTCTCGGGGCGGTCGAGCCCATAGAGGTCGCGAATCGCCCGAGGTTCCTGGTCGAGGGTCGTCGCTTGCGGGACGGCGAGTTGCATGCGGGCGGCCAGCTCGTAGGTCCTGGCGCGGGCGTCGAGCGATGCGTCTCCCGACGAGGCGGCGAGGTGCTGGGCGTTGAGGTCCTGGAGGAATTCCCTCGTGTCGCGATCTTCCTCCGGCGAAACGGGGGTCGCCGCGAACAGGTCGCGGACGGGCTCGCGTCCCCCTCGAAACACGACGCCCTGATGCACCGACGGCAGGAAGCCGTTGGTCCAGTTGGAGGTCGCGCTGTTGGGGTCGCCGCGGGGGTCGGGCAAAACGACGAACGCGGGCAGGTCGTCGGCCTCGCTGCCCAGCCCGTAGGAGATCCAGCTCCCCATCGCGGGGAACCCGTTCAGCGAAAAGCCGCTGTTGGCCACGAACAGGGCGGGCGTGTGGTTGGCGCTGTCGCAGGTCATCGAGCGGATCACTGTCAGCTCGTCGGCGATTTCCGCGATGTTGGGGAAGAGATCGGAAATCATCAGGCCGCTCGATCCCCTCGGGCGGAATGCCCAGTCGGGCTTGCGGAGCTTCCCCATCTGGCCGAAGAACAGGTCGGGCTTCTGGTCGGTTTGCAAGGTCTGGCCGTGCGCGGCGACGAGGCCCGGCTTGAAGTCGAAGGAATCGAGGTGACTGAGGCCGCCGATCAGGCTGATGTGGACGACTCGCTTCGCCCTGGGGGTGAAATGAGGCCCGGATCGATGGGCGTCGTCCGCAGCGATGGTGCCGTCGCGGCCCAGGAGCGAGAGCATCGCCGTGGCGCCCAGCCCGCGAAGGCCCCAGGAGAAGAATCCTCGGCGATCGATCAGGGAATCCGCCGCGTTCATGAGGGTCACTCCACCGCGAGGAATTCGTTGGCGTTGAAAAGTGCCCGGGCCGGCGCCTTCCAGCCGTGCTTTTCGATCAGGCCTCGCGCCGCGGCAAGCTCGGCGGGGCGGGGATCTCGCTGAAAGAGGAGTTGCCAGGCCCGCCGGAGCCGGCGATCACGGATCTCCGCGGTTTCCGGGCCGGGGATCTCGCGGGCGAGCCGCCCGGCGAGGGCGTCGGCGGCGCGGAACACGAAGGCGTCATTCCAGAGCGCCAGCGCCTGGAGGGGCGTGGTCGTGGTGGATCGTCGTGGCGCGGCGTTGGCGGAATCGGGGCAATCGAACGTATCCAGGAGCCCCTGCGTGGCGCCCCTCGGGGTGAATCGGTAGATGCTGCGACGCTGGGAGTCGCGGCCGGCCGGGTCGAAAGGTTCATAGTAGGTGATCCCATCGACAAGGCTTTCGCGATAGTCCGAGAATCCCTTCCCGCCGACCTCTCGATTGAGCAAGCCGGACGTGGCGAGGATGGCGTCTCGCACCGATTCGGCGTCGAGCCGCCGGGGCGACTTCCGCCAGACGAGGCGGTTGTCGGCGTCGATCGCCATAGCCCTGGCGTCCGGGCCGGAAGCCTGTCGATACGCCGCCGAGGTGACGATCAGCCGATGCATGGGTTTGAGCCGATACCCCTGGTCGGCGAACTCGGTCGCCAGCCAGTCCAGCAACTCGGGATGACTGGGACGGCCTCCGTTGAAGCCGAAGTCGTTGGGCGTCTCGACCAGCCCGACGCCGAAGTGGTAATGCCACAGGCGATTGACCATGACCCGGCCGAACAGCGGGTTTTCGCGGCCGGTCATCCACTCGGCCAGGCCGCGGCGACGGTCGGCGTCGGTTGCGTCGGGCGAGAGCCGCGACGTGCCGCCAAGGACGGCCACGCCTCCGGGCGCGATCACCTCGCCCGGCTCGGTCACCTGGCCCCGCACGAGCAGGCGAGTCACGGGCGCGGGGCCGGAGACGGCCAGGTAAGCGTGGGTCGTCGCCTTCGGTTCCAGCTCCTTCCGCCTTGCCGCCAGTTGCTCCTGGTGGTGCTTGATGGCCTGGCGACGGGCCTTTGTTTCTGGCGACAATCGGGCGACCAACGCGGGCTCATCCACGATCCCGCCGTCGTTCGCGGCCGAGGCGGCTACCTCTTCGGGCGACAAGGCCCGATCGTAGATGCGCGCCTTCAGGATGGTGCCGGCCAGCATCTTGTTGCCGCCGGGCGGGTCGTGGCGGAGGCCGAACACTACCACCGCTTCGCCCCGGACGAACCTTGCCGGGCCGTTGCTCTTGTAGGGCTTCCCGTAGGGCTTGCCCTCGCGATAGCCGGCGATCGTGCCATCGGCCGCATAGGTGATGGCGACGTGGACCCCTCGCTCCTTCGCCTCGGACTCGATCGGCCCGTTGAACGATTTCGTCCGCCCGAAGAAATTGCTGCCGGCCATCCACTTGCCCGGCTCCTGCTCGCCGAAGATGATGGCGTCGAAGTCCGAGCCGTCGGGCTTCTCCAGGCTGATCACGCCCCCGCCTCGTTGCGTGAGGTTGTCGAGCCGGACCCAGGCTTCCAGCGTCTTCTCGCGGAGGTCGGCCTCGATGGGCTTGCTGCGGAGGTAGGCTGTGCGACCGTCGAGCTTCACCCCTTCGGAAGAAATCTGCGGATCGCCGATCGGGGTCAATCCGGCGTGCGTCCCGGTGCGAAAATCCCAGGATGCGACCGGCGACGGGGCGTTGAGGTCGGCAATCTCGGACTTACCTTGCTCGGCGAGAATCGTGCGACGCTCGGCGCGGTCGATGACGTTGATTTCTCCGGTCAAGCCGGCCATTTCCCGCGAAATCCGCGCGATCTCGGCCTGGACCGATTCGACCGGGAACGTCTTCTCGCCGTGCTGGACGCCCCCGAGCGACGAGGCAAGCCGGTAGTAGTCGGCCGCGGGGATCGGGTCGAATTTGTGGTCGTGACAGCGGGCACAGTTGACCGTGAGGCCGAGGAACGTCTGGCCGACGGCGCCGACGATGTCCTCCAGCTCGTCCTGGCGGGCGATGACCCTCATGAGGTCATTGCCCAGGATCGTATTGTGCAGGCCCGCCACGAGGAAGCCCGTGGCCGTTGCCGCGTCGGCGTCGCCCGGGACGAGGACGTCCCCGGCGATCTGGAGGCGGGCGAAGTGGTCGTAGGGCATGTCGGCGTTCAGCGAGCGGATCAGCCAGTCGCGATAGGGCCAGGCGTCTCGCCGCGGCGTGTTCTTCTCGAAGCCGTCGCTCTCGCCGAAGCGGGCCACGTCGAGCCAGTGCCGCGCCCATCGCTCGCCGTAATGGGGGGAAGCGAGCAGGCGATCGACCAGTTTCTCATACGCGAGCGGGTCGGCGTCGTGGACGAATGCCTCGACTTCTTCGGGCTCGGGCGGGAGGCCAATCAGGTCGAACGAGAGGCGGCGGATCAGGGTGCGGCGATCGGCCTCGGGGCTCGGTTTCAGCCCGGCCGATTCGAGGCGGGCGAGGAGGAAGCGGTCAATCGGGTTGCGTGGCCAGGAAGTCTCGTGCACCGTTGGAAGTTCGGGCCTGCGGACGGGGCGCAGCGACCACCAATCGTAGCCCGCGCGTTTGGAGGTGGAGAAGCGATAGGGATCGATCGGGTCGGTGCCCCACTTCGCGCCCGAAGTAATCCAGTCATTCAGGACCTGCTTTTCCGCGGCCGGAAGCGGGTTCTTGGGAGGCATGTCGCCGGCGTCGACCCGCTCCCAGAGCAGGCTTTCGTCGAGATTGCCCGCGACGACCGCCGGGCCGGTCTCGCCGCCGGCAAGCGAGGATTTTGCCGACGTTAGATCGAGCCCGCCCTTGGGCTTTGCCCCGCCGTGGCAGTCCAGGCAATGCAGGGCCAGGATCGGGGCGACGTCGCGGTCGAAATCGGGCCCGGCGCCGTGGCATTTTCCGGACGCCAGCAACAAAGCCAGGGCGACCAGGGAGATGCGACGGATCATTTCCGTGGTTTCCTCGCCCGCTCGGGTCGCCTCGTACCGACCCGGATTATCCGCCCTCGCGGCCGGCAAGTCCAGGCGGCAAGTTCCCCGACGAGCCGATCACGTGGCGTGCCCGCACCGCGCCGACCCCCGGTGGCCGTCCCATTAATGGGAGCCGGCCGATGGGAATTGCGCACGCCGGACGGGGATTGCCAACGGCGGCCGCGGCTCGGTTGATGGGGTCGCTTTCCTGCCGTTCAGGGCTCGACTGCAATTCTCCCCAATTTTGCGGGATTCGGAGGCGTCTGGAATTGCCGGGGAAAAGCCCCTCGGCACGGGCCGCCTCGTTTAGCATCGTGGAGTTGAAGTTCGGTTACGATCGATTCCACGAAAGCGGCCGTACGCCGGGGGTCGACCTCGACAGGAACGCTCGGGACAGAGCGCTACCCTCGCGTTCAATGAGAAAACCGCCCAGTCAGGATGTTTGACCGGGGAGTTCGTGAGGAAGCGTAGACGGATGGTACGCAAATCCGCCTGCTTACGCTAAATTTGTAGAAATCCTGGCGTGAACAGTTTTGTGGCGATCGTCGGTTGGTTCCTGCCCGACGGAGTTGAGCCCTTGGAAGAAATCCGCGACGACTCGCCCTTGCCGGCCCGTGACCTGTTGCCGCTGGTCTATGAGGAGTTGCGGCGACTGGCCGAGGTGCGGCTGGCGGCCGAGCCCCCAGGGCAGACGCTCCAGGCGACCGCTCTGGTCCATGAGGCCTATCTGCGGGTGGTGGGAAAGGATCACGATCAGCCCTGGGACGGCCGCAATCACCTGTTTGCCGCGGCGGCGGAGGCCATGAGGCGGATCTTGGTCGACCGGGCGCGGCGGCGGAAGGCGATCCGTCACGGAGGCGGGCGGAACCGCGTTTCCTTGGAGGAGGCGGCCCCGGAGATGAAGGATGCCGACGACGACTTGCTGGCCCTGGACGAAGCGCTTGCCGAATTCGCCGCCCAGGATCCCGGCAAGGCCCGGCTTGTCCAGCTTCGCTACTTCGGCGGGCTGAGCCTTCCCCAGGCGGCGGATTTGCTAGGAATCTCGATCGCCACCGCAACCCGGCATTGGGCCTACGCGCGGGCCTGGCTGCGCGTGGAGATGAGCGATGATCCCGAACTTTGACCGCCCGGTCGGAAATAAGTTGGGATCGCGTGAGTTGATCGGCCGCCCGATTTCGCATTGTTAGGGAAGGCGCCGCGTCCGCGAGTTGACGGAGTTTCGATCATGAACGAGGAATCGCTGATCGTCCAGGCTTCGGAAATCGCCGATCCGTCCGAACGCGCCGACTTCCTTCGCCGGGCCTGCGGCGGGGACGAGGCGCTCTTGCACCGCGTGCAGGGAGGGATCCGGCCCGCGTCGACCGACGACGACATCATCGACATGACGAACCTCACGTTTGATGACGACGAAGGCCCGGAGACGGTGACCGCCGCGCTCACGCCCGAGATCGACGACTCGGGGACCTCGACCCTCACCGACGAGCGCACCGATGAGGCCCTGGCCGGGGGCGTGCAGAAGCCGGGCGACGTGATCGGCCCGTATACGCTGGTGCGGAAGCTGGGCGAGGGCGGGATGGGCGTCGTCTTCGAGGCCCAGCAGGAGAAGCCCGTGCGCCGCAAGGTGGCCTTGAAGGTCATCAAGGCGGGCATGGACACGCGCCAGGTGGTCTCGCGATTCAACGCCGAACGCCAGGCCCTGGCCATCATGGATCACCCCGGCATCGCCCACGTCCTGGACGCCGGCGCGACCGACACCGGGCGCCGTTCTTCGTGATGGAGCTGGTCGACGGCAGGCCGATCACCGATTTCTGCGATGCGAACCGCCTATCGACCCGCAAGCGCATCGAGCTACTCCTTTCCGTATGCCAGGCGGTCCAGCACGCGCATCAGAAGGGGATCGTCCACCGCGACCTGAAGCCCTCGAACGTCCTCGTGGTGGAGAACGACGGGCGCCTTCGGCGAGGATCATCGACTTCGGCATCGCCAAGGCGATCGACCAGGACCGCGCCGAGGCGACCATCTTCACGCAGCAAGGCGCGATCGTCGGGACGCCCGAGTACATGAGCCCCGAGCAGGCCGGCGGCGCCCCCGACGTGGACACCCGCACGGACGTTTATGCCCTGGGCGTAATCCTGTATGAGTTGCTGACCGGCTCGACCCCGCTGGGCCGCGACACGCTTCGCGCCGCCGGGTACATCGAGATCTTGCGGAAGGTCCGCGAGGAGGAGCCACCGAAGCCGTCCACGCGGCTCTCGAACTCGGGCGATCGCCTGGCGGCGATCTCGGCCGTCCGCGGGTCCGAGCCGGCGAAGCTGTCGAGGCAGGTCAAGGGCGAGCTGGACTGGATCGCCATGAAGGCGCTGGAGAAGGACCGCTCGCGCCGCTATGGGTCGCCCGCCGACCTCGCGGCCGACCTCCGCCGCTACCTTGAAGGCGACGTGGTCCTGGCCGGGCGGCCCTCGCGGCGATACCGGCTGATGAAGTTCGCGAAGAGGCATGGCGCGGGGCTCGCGGCGGCCGGGACCATCCTGGTGGTCCTCATCGGCGCGACGGCCGTGAGCGCGTGGCAGGCTGCGGTCGCGGTCCATGCGCGTCGCGACGCGGAATCCGCCAGGACTCAGTCCGACGCCGACCGCGCCGAGGCCGAGGCGGTGAACAAGTTCCTCGTCGACACCTTCCGCAAGCCCGACCCGAGCCAGGACGGCGCGAAGCTGCTGGTGCTCGACATGCTCGACCAGGCCTCCGAGAAGCTGCGATCGAAAACCGACCTCGCGCCCGGACGCGGGTCTCACTGCTCGTGACCCTGGGTGAGACATACTACAGCCTTGGCCTGATCCAGAGGGCGATCGCCGTGGACGAGGAGGCGGGCAATCTCGCCCGTTCCACGCTGGGGCGCGACCACCCGTTGACCTTTCGCGTCGACAACAACCGCGCCACAGCGTACCACGCGGACAGCCAGTTCGGCGCCGCGATCGCGCTTCAAGAGGCCACGCTCCGGGCGTGCGAGGCGAAGCTCGGGCCGGACCACGACGAGACGATCCGGATCTGCAACGACCTCGGCTCGACCTATCGCGACAGCGGCAATTTCGCCGGCGCCCTCGCGATGCACGAGCGGGCGTTGCGTGCCCGGGAGGCCAAGCTCGGCCCGGAGCACGGCGACACGCTCGTGAGTCGCTTCGACCTGGCCGAAGATTACCGCGCCGTCGGCCGGGTCCCCGAGGCGATCGTCATGTTCGAATCCGCGGGCAAGGCATGCGAGGCGAAATTCGGCGCGGACCACCCCATGACCCTGATGAGCCGCAACGGGCTGGGCGTCGCCTATCGCAATGCCCGTCGGTTCGAAGAGGCGATCGCCCTGCACGAGGCCACGCTCAAGGCCCGCGAGGCGAAGCTCGGCCCCCTCCACAGCGACAGCTTTTGGTCCCGCGACTGCCTGGCCGAGGACCACCTCGCCGCGGGGCATCTCGATCGGGCGATCGCGATGTATGAGGCGACCCTCCACGACCTCGAAACGAGGCTCGGCCCCGATCTCCCGCGGACGATCTTCAGCCGGAAGAACCTCGCCCTGGCCTACATGGCCGCCGGGAGGGTCTCGGAGGCGGTCCCCCTGCTGGAGTCGGCCGTCCGGTCCCGCGAGGCGAAATACGGGCTCGACGACCCCGCCACGAAGTACAGCTATGCAGACCTCGTCAACGCCTATCGCGCCTCGGGCCGATATGACGACATGGTCCGATTTTACGAGGCGCAAATCCGGGCGAGCACCGCGAAGCGAGGCCGCGACGACCCCGCGACCCTCGTCCTCCGGGGCGACCTCGGCGCGTCGCTTGCCTCCGCCGGGCGTGTCGCCGAGGCCATCCGCCAGCTCGAACCCTTGCTCCCGCAGGTCAACGCCAAACTGCCGTTCGTCCACCCCGCCTCGATCAACCTCCGCAATAACCTCATCATCAATTATACATCGGTAGGCAGGATCGGCGAGGCGATCGCGCTTTCCGAGGTGATGCTCAAGCGGTGCGAGGCCGAGCTTGGGCCGGTCGACCCGAACACGATCGTCGCCCGGATGAACCTGGCCGTCTTGTACGCCAACAACGGCCGCCGGGACGACGCGATCGCCCTGTGCGAGGCGACGCTCAAGCGGTTCCAGGATCGGATGGGCCCCGACCCGACCCGGCTGATGGTCCTGCATGTGTCGATCGCGGAATGCTTCCAGGCGATCGGACTGAGCGACCGCGCCGAGCCGATGTTTCGCTCCATGATGGCTTCGGTCCGCCAGGCGTTCGGGGAGGACCATCCGGCCACGCTGGGATTGCGGCTCCAGCTCGCGAACCTCGAATTGATCCGCGACGCCGAGAAGGCCGAACCCGCGTTCCTGAAGCTGCTCGCCACCTTCCGCCAGAAGCTCGGCCCCGACAACCCGATGACCACGATGGCCGAGCGGACCTTTATCGACGGCGAATCCAGCCTCGGCCGGCACCGCGTCGCCGAGGTCCTGTTCCGCCGCAACCTGGATCGGGCGAGGAAGAATCTGCCGCCCGGCCATCCCACGGTAGGCACCTGCCTCGCCGAGCTGGCCCTCTGCCTGCTCAAGCAGGGGAGATGGTCGGAGGCCGAGGCGTCCGCCCGCGAGAGCCTGAAGATTCGCGAGGCGATTGACCCCAAGGACTGGACCACGGCCAACTCCCGCAGCATGCTCGGCGCCGCCTTGTGTGGGCAAGGCCGGTTCGCCGAGGCGGAACCTCATCTGCTCGCCGGATACGAGCAATTGAAGTTCAAGGAATCCACCCTGCCCGGCCCCTTCCTGATCCGCGTGACCGAGGCCGCCGAAAGGCTGATTCAACTCTACGACGAGTGGGGAAAGCCCGTAATTGCCTCCGGATGGCGGCTCCGGCTCCATCCCGCGAACATACCTGAAAATCCGTTCGCCGGTTCGTAGGGTGCCCGGGATGCACCGTCCTTCTTGGTCCGAACACAACACGGGGCATCCCATGCACGCAACGGTCGCGACTCGTCAAACCAGGTGGCCCATCCTGCCGGCTCGATAGTCGGTCAAGGCTTGCTGGACCTCGGCCTGCGTGTTCATCACGAACGGGCCGTAGCTGACGACCGGGTCGGGGATCGGGCGCCCGGCAAGCAGCAACGCCGTCGTGTCCTCGTTCACCCGGAACGCGATGCGATCGCCGGTCGTGTCGAAAATCGCGAGTTCGCCCGAAGTTAGCGCCTGGTCCTCGTCGAGCGAGAGGCTTCCTTTCCGCACGAGCAGGGACGCGTTATGCCCCTCGGGAATCGCAAGCTCGACGCCCCCGCCGGCCTTGAGCTGCAAGTCGTAGACTTCGACGGGGCTGAACGTCGACGCGGGGCCGCGATGGCCTTGCAACTCGCCCGCGATCACGCGAGCCTGGCCCGCGTTTCCGGCGAGCTCGACGGCGGGGATGTCGGCCGAGAACAGGGTTTGATACCGAGGCGCGGTCATCTTCTCCGCCTTCGGGAGGTTGACCCAGAGCTGGATCATCTCCAGGGTGCCGCCCTCGCGGGCGAACTCGCGTTCGTGCTTCTCCTCGTGGACCACGCCCGAGCCGGCCGTCATCCACTGGACGTCGCCCGGCCCGACGGTTCCGCGGTTCCCGCCCGAATCGCGATGCTCCACCTTGCCTTGATAGACGATCGTCACGGTCTCGAAGCCCCGATGCGGGTGCTCATCGACGCCGCGAGGCTTGTCCGTGGGCGGGAAACTTGCGGGGCCGGCGAAATCCAGGAGCAGGAACGGGCTGAGCCTCGGATCCGCGTCGCCGGGCGAGAAGATCGACCGGACGGGGAAACCATCGCCAACCCAATGGACGTTCGCGTTGCGACGAATCTCGACGACCGATTTCATGACCCCGACCTCGCTGGGAAAAAACGGCATGAGGATCGCGAGATGCGTCCCTCGTGTTGATTCTAGCGCGGGGTGCAAGGAGGCGCGTCGATTCCTCGCCTCATTGCTCGTGATAGCTCCACGTGAGCCCGCCGTCGATGAAATACGTGGCGCCGTTCACGTAATCGGCATCGTCGGAGGCGAGGAACGTGGCCAACCCGGCAACGTCCTCGCCCTGGCCCAGCCGGCCCAGCGGGATGTGGCCCGTCAACGCCTTCAGCTTGGCCGGGTCGTGCAGGAGCTTGCTGTTGATCGGCGTCTCGATCGCGCCGGGGGCGATGGCGTTGACGGTGATCCCGAGCGGGCCGAGCTCCACGGCGAGCGTCCGGGTGAGCATCCGCATCCCGCCCTTGCTGGCGCAGTAGGCGGCGAAATTCGGGAACGGGAGGTCCTCGTGACAGGAGCTCATGTTGATCACCTTGCCGGGGCGACCGGCCTCGCGAAGCGCGCGGACGTACGCCTGCGTGGCGAAGAACACACCCTTCAGGTTCACGCCCAGCACCTTGTCATAATCGGCCTCGGTGACGTCCCAGAACGGGGCGTTGATTTCGACGCCCGCGTTGTTGACCAGCACGTCAACGCGGCCGAAATGGGCGTGCGACTCGGCGACTAGCCTTTGCACCTCGTCGACCTGCGAGACATCGGCCTGGACCAATAACGCCTTGCGGCCGAGCGCCTCGACCTCACCGACGACCTCGCGGGCCGCGTCTCCCGCGTGGCCCGAGTTGATCACCACGTCGGCGCCCTCGCGGGCGAACCGCAGCGCGATGGCCTTGCCGATGCCCTGGCTGCTTCCGGTAATCAGGGCGACCTTGCCTTGGAGTCGCATGGGATCAAGTCTCCCGAGGGATGGCGGATCGATCGAGCAATCTCCCCACGGTACTTGCAGTCGCCGAGCCGCGCAAGGGTTCTGCGCAGGAAAACCCGCGATTCTTCGCCGTGGGTTGAGGATGCACGGATTTCCGGGTATCCTGGGATTGTTAAACAAGGCGGGACGCGCGGGGGAGATGCCGGCGATCATGCAAAAGACCACGATCCTTGCGATTTGTGCGCTCTCCGCGCTCGCCTGCCCCCCGACGAAGGCCTCGGACGCCGACGCCGAGCGGCGGTTCCGCGAGACCATCCACCCGTTCCTCAAGGCCCATTGCCTGGGATGCCATAACGGCGATAAGCCGAAGGGGGACATGGATTTGAGCGTGTTCTCCTCGGCCGATTCGGTGGCGAAAGACCTGCCGCGATGGGAGCTCGTGCTGGAGCAACTCGAGGCGAAGTCGATGCCCCCGGCCAAGGCCAAGAGCCAGCCGAAGCCGGAAGCCCGGGGGGAGGTGATTGAATGGATCATCGCCACGCGAAAGGCCGAAGGGAAGCGGAACGCGGGGGACCCCGGCGCGGTCGCCGCCCGCAGGCTGAGCAACGCCGAATATGATCACACGATTCGCGACCTGACGGGCTTCGACCTGCGGCCGACGATGGAATTCCCCGTCGACCCCGCCAACGAGGCCGGCTTCGACAACTCGGCCGAATCGCTCACGATGTCGCCGGCGCTGGTAAAGAAATACCTCGAAGCGGCGCGGTTCGTCGCCAACCATCTCGTCCTGAAGCCAAGGGGATTCGCGTTCGCCCCGCACGAGATCGTCGCCGACACCGACCGCGACAAATATTGCGTGCGTCGCGTGATCGATTTCTACAAGCAGCAACGGACCGATTACGCCGACTTCTTCCTCGCCGCATGGCGTTATCGAAACCGCGAGGCGATGGGCAAGCCGCAAGCCACGCTCGCCGAGATCGCCAAGGGAGGCCGGGATCAGCCCCTCCTACCTCGCCATGGTCTGGACGACCCTGAACGAGCCGGCCGGCGACGTCGGCCCGATCGCGGCGATTCAGGGCATGTTCCGGGCGCTCCCGCCTCCGGGCGGATGCGAATGCGGACGCCGTGCGGGAGGGCTGCGAGCAGATCCGTGATTTCGTGGTCGAGCTCCGCGGCAAACTCACGCCCGAGGTCAAGAATCTGAGCGTGCCGGGCAGCAACAACGGTTCGCAATGCCTGGTGATCTGGAAGGATCGCCAGTTCGTGGCCAATCGCCGGACCTATCGCGGCACCGCGGCGCAGATCAAGCCGGGAAGCCTGAAGGCCGGCACCGAGGCCGCTCGATCGCTCGCCCTGCCCGGCGACCCGGCCGAGATCGGGCGTTATGAGCCGTCGCTGGAGCGATTCTGCTCGATTTTCCCCGATACGTTCGTCGTGACCGAGCGGGCCCGCGTGTACCTCGACGGGAAGGAGGACAGGCAGAATAAGGGGCGATTGCTGAGCGCGGGCTTCCACAGCATGACGGGCTATTTCCGCGACGACCAGCCGCTTTATGACCTGATCCTGGACGACAAGGGCCGGCACGAGCTCGACGAGTTATGGCGGGAGTTCGACTTCATCACCGGCGCCCCCATGCGGCAATATTCCAGCTTCCTCTGGTTCGAACGCACCGATTCCACGTTCATGAGGAGCGAGGAGTTCGACTTCGCCCGCGCCGAGGACAAGGACGCGGCCTCCGAAGCCAAGATCCGCCGGCTTGCCGAGGTCTACTTGGTCAAGGCCCGCCGCAAGAACGCGAGCGAGACGGCCCTGGAAGCGATCAAGGATTATTTCGAGATCATCTCGGCGAGCATCCGCAAGGTCGAGCAAGATCGCGTGGCCGCCGAGCCGTCGCACGTCGAATCGCTCCAGGCGTTCGCCGAGCGGGCATATCGTCGGCCGCTCTCGAAAGCCGAGCGCGAGGACATCGCCGGCTTCTATCGATCGCTGCGGGACAAGGACGGCCTCACGCACGAGGACGCCATTCGCGACGTGCTGACGAGCCTCCTCATGTCGCCGCATTTCTGCTACCGCGTCGACCTGCCGGGCGCCGGCGGGACCGTCCGGCCGCTGTCCGATTACGACCTGGCGAGCCGCCTCAGCTACTTCCTCTGGTCGAGCATGCCCGATGAGGAATTGCTGGCCCACGCCGCCGCCGGGGACCTTCACCGACCGGAAGTCCTGGTGGCGCAGAGTCGCCGCATGCTCCGCGATGATCGCGTGCGAGGGCTGGCCACCGAGTTCGGCGGCAACTGGCTCGATTTCCGCCGCTTCGAGGAGCACAACAGCGTCGATCGCGATCGCTTCAAGAGCTTCAACGACGAGCTGCGGCGTTCGATGTTCGAGGAACCCATCCGCTTCTTCGTCGACGTGGTGCGAGAAGATCGCTCGATCCACGAATTCCTGGAAGGCAAGCACACCTTCGTCAACCCCGCGCTCGCCCGTCATTACGGCATGCCCGAGCCTCCGGCGGGCCCCGACGATTGGGTGCGGATCGACGACGCCCGACGGTTCGGTCGCGGCGGATTGCTGCCGATGGCGGTCTTCCTGACGAAGAATTCGCCGGGGCTGCGGACGAGCCCGGTCAAGCGCGGTTACTGGGTCGTCCGCCGCGTCCTGGGCGAGAAGATCCCGGCCCCTCCGGCCAACGTGCCCGACCTGCCCAACGACGAGGCCAAGCTCGGCGAGGTCACGCTGCGGGAGGCGCTCGCCCGCCATCGCGCCGACAGGAGTTGCTCCGGCTGCCACGAGCGGTTCGACTCCATCGGGCTGTCCTACGAAGGGTACGGCCCCGTGGGAGAGTTTCGCGACAAGGACCTTGCGGGGCATCCGGTCGACACCGTCGCCACGTTCCCCGGCGGCGAGGAGGGCAAGGGCCTGGAAGGCTTGAAAACGTACATCGAGAGCCACCGCAAGGGTGATTTCGTCGAGAACCTCTGCCGCAAGCTGCTTGCCTATGGACTCGGCCGAAGCCTGATCCCGTCGGATGACGAGGCGATCGACGCCATGAAGTCGCGGCTTGCGACCAATGGCGACCGTTTTGGCGCTCTTGATTGAGAGCATCGTCCTGAGCCCGCAATTCCGGAACAAGCGAGTGGACGCCCAACCCGCGGAGTGATTTCCCGACCATGAGCGCATTCGAACCGAAGAAAAGCGGGCCTTCCCGTCGCATGTTCCTCCGAGGGGTCGGCGTGACGATGGCCCTCCCGTGGCTGGAATCGATCCCCGTCTGGGGCGCGCAGACCGTGACCGGCGGGCTGCCCTCGCCCTGCCCGAAGCGATTCGCGGCGATGTTCATGGGCTGCGGCGTGAACCCGAAACAGTGGTGGGCGAAGGGCTCGGGCGCGGACATGGAGCTTGGCCCCTGCCTGGAGCCGCTCGCCCCGCTCAAGGCCAAGATCAACGTCGTCAACGGCCTGTTCAACAAGCACGCCACCGGGGTGGGGATCCACCCCGGCCAGACCGGCAACATCCTCTCGGGCGCCGCCCTGCAGAAAGGGCGCCGAGCTGAAGGGCGGGATCAGCATCGACCAGGAGCTGGCGAAGCATCTGGGCGAGGAGACCGTCCAGCCCAGCATGGTCCTGGGGTGCGAGCAGCCGATCACCGGCTACCACGAGACCAATTTCTCGATGGCCTACAGCTCGCACATCTCCTGGCAAAACGCCACGTCGCCGGTGCCGATGGAGGTCTATCCGTCGCTCGCCTTCGACAGCCTCTTCGACAACCGCGGGAGCCGGCGCAATCAGAGCATCCTCGACCGCGTGCGCGACGAGGCCGCGGGGTTGAGCCGTCGCGTAAGCTCGGGAGACCGGGCCAAGCTCGACGAGTATCTCACGAGCGTCCGCGAGGTCGAGAAGCGCGCCGCGCCGATGCGGGCCGCCAAGCAGAAGGCCGAGGAGCTGGCGCAGGACCGGGGCAATCGCCCGTCCTCATGCAACGCCCCAACAACGGCCTGCCCGAGGACATCCGCGAGCACATGAAGCTGATGAGCGACATCATCGCGCTCGGGTTCCAGACCGACAAGACCAGGATCGCCACCCTCCTGCTCTGCCGGGACATCTCGGGCCTGTTCTACCCGTTCCTCAACGTCCGCGCGGCCCACCACAACGCCTCGCACGACGACACGTCGGAGTCGTACGAGAAGGTCACGCGCTATTATTGCAGCCAGCTCGCGTACCTCGCCTCGCGCCTCGACGCCATGCCCGAGGGCGACGGCACGGTGCTCGACCATTCGTGCCTCATGTTCACCTCCAGCATGTGGTCGGGCACCAAGCACGACGCGAGCAAGCTGCCGGTGGTGCTGGCCGGTGGTCTGGGAGGCACGTTGCCCACGGGCCGCGTGCTCGACTATCGCGACAAGGGGGACGACAACCGCAAGCTCTGCTCGATGTACCTCTCGATCATGGATCGGATGGGCGTGAAGCTCGATCGATTCGGCGACGCCGACGCGCGCCTTGCCGATTTCTGAGCGGATCACTTGGCCGAAGGCTTGAGCTGCCAGCGGAGGAAGACCGGGCTTTCGTCGCACTGGAACGAAATCGTGCCGTCCTGGACGCTGGGATGCTCGGCGGGTGTTTCGCCCGCGATCAGGGGCGTCCGCTCCGCGCCCAGCAATTTCATGCCGTCGGTCTTGAATTCGACCGGCCCTTTCCGGTCCGTCCCCGTCGGCGACCACACGGCCCAGATCCGCCGGTTGGCGTCGTCACCGTGGACGAATTCGTAGGCGTACACTTCCCCCGGTTTTTCCTCGATGACCCGCCGAAACCGGTATTCGCCCAAAGTCTTGAAGAGGTGGGCGACCGCATGAAACGCCGGCTTCGGGACGCCGTTGCGGGTGAGGCCGGAGGAGCCGTGGACCTGGGGCTCATCCTTGTCATCGAAGAAGAAAAGATAAGCACGCGACACGTCGAGCCTGGAAAACAGGAGGAACGAGCGGACCAGATACCTCGCCTGCTGGGTCTCGGTCGAACCGACCCATTTAGAGAAGGTCCCGCTTGCCGGCGACCGCTTCGAGGAGGCGTCCCAACCGAACTCGGTCACGCGGACTTCCTTGCCCTTCGCGTGCCGGTCCCGCCATTCGATCAGCCCCCGGACGCGGTCGAGATAGTCGATCTTCGGGTCCTCGGGATACGAGCGTCTCCAGGTCGGATAGCCCTCGACCTCGGCATACGCATGGATGTTCAGGAAGTCGTACAGGTCTTCGAAGCCCCCGATGCACTCGACGCTCTTGGCATAGGGCTCGCTCTTGCCGAGGGTGAGGGCACAGGTCCCGATCTTCAGCCTCGGATCACCCTGGCGGAGGCCCTCGGCCATGTTCCGGAAGAGCTTGCGATACGTCTCGTCGTCGTATTTCCCCGGCTCGTTGCCAATCTCTACGGAGGCGACCAGGCTCGCCGCGGAAGACGGGCCGAATGCTTTCGCGAACGCCTTGCCGTAGGCGTTCGCGTCTCGCGGAAGGTCCTTCCAGGACTTCGCGGGCAGGTTGTCGAACATGATGCTCACGTCCGTCTCGTACCCGGCCACCTTCCAGTCGCCGTAAACCTTCTGCCAGTTCACGCCGTTCCTCGCCGACGGGAACGGAGCCGGGAAGCTGGTATCATCGCCGGTGTCCCAATCCAGCGGGTGATAGTCGCGGACGGCTCGGCACGTGGGGGCGTACAGGACCGGCTTGAACTGGATCGTATGGCTGCACAGGCCCATGAATTCGCGGAAGCGGGGCTTATCGGCCGCCGGGATATCGTCCCCCCGGGCGCGGGCCATGAGCAGGAGGGCCAGGCAGGCGTAACGGCGAACATGTCTCATGAATTGCCTCGACGAACGGAGGAATCGATGCCTTCACGGGTGCGGCCGTTGGATCGCTTCATGGCAGGACGAGTACGTCAAGCCGGCTCGCCGTCTCGGCCGATCGGTAGACGCGTTGCGTGGCCTTCTTGAAGTCCTCGGCCTTCGCCTTGTAAATGTCCACGAACGTCTGCGGGTTGCGGTCGACGAGCGGGAACCAACTGCTCTGGACCTGCACCATGATCCTGTGCCCGGTGCGGAACGTGTGATAGGTGTCGGGGATGGACATGGGCACGGCGGTCGGCTCGCCGGGCTGGAAGGGCTCGGGCTTCTCGAAGCCGTTGCGGAACCGGCCCCGCATGACGTCGCCCCGCACGAGCTGCTCGTATCCGCCCAGCCTGATCCCGCTCGGATTGGGCTGGGGGTCGGGATGGTCGCCGGGGTAGACGTCGATGAGCTTCACGACCCAGTCGGAATCGGTTCCCGTGGTGGAGACCTGGAGCTTCACCTCGATCGGCCCGGCAATCGTCACGTCCTCCGCAAGCGGCTCGGTCTGGTAGGTCAAGACGTCGGGCCGCCGCGAGGCAAACCGCTGGTCTTCGACCATGAACGTGTTCGGATATTCCGGCGAGATGACCGTGGTGTAGGGCACCGGATGCGCCGGGTCGCTCGGGTATTCGTCGTAGTCCGGCCCGGCCGACCGGGTGGGGCGGTCGAATGAGAGCTTCCCGCCGGGATGGAGGAACAGCGACTTCGATTTCGCCGCTTGCGGGGGCCAGGCCTCGTGCCGATGCCACTCGTTCTTGCCGGTCTCGAACACGTAGGCGTAGGTCGGCTTCCAGTCCCCCTGCCCCTTCAGGTGATGCTCGAAGAAGGCGAACTCGATCTTCTCGCGGAAGAATTCCCCGGTCTTCTGGGCAAAATTCACCGCGCCTAGCGACTCGCCGTCCCCGCGACTCCAACCCCCGTGGACCCACGGCCCCATCACGAGCGTGTTGGTCGATTTCGGGTGGTTGGCCTCGACCGTCCGATGCGTCTTGAGCGGCCCGTACAGGTCCTCGGCGTCGAACCAGCCGCCCACCGTGAGCATGGCGGGCTTGATGTCCTTGAAGTGCGGCCAGAGCGCCCTCTTCTTCCAGAACTCGTCGTAATTCGGGTGATCCATCTCCTGATTCCAGAACGCCCGCTCGCCCTTGAAGTAGACCTCGTTGGCGCGAGGGAGCGGGCCGAGCTTGAGGAAGAAGTCATACGCGTCGGGCGTCCCGTGGTCGAAATGGACCATGGGCTTGGTGGTCGGCTCGGGCCGGGCCATGCCGAACATGGCGTCGAAGTCGAACGTCTGGTGCAGGAAGAACGCGCCGTTGTGGTGGACGTCGTCGCCGAGGAACCAGTCGACCAGGGGCGCCTGCGGCGAGGCGGCCTTGAGCGCCGGATGGGCGTCGATCGCGCTCGCGGCGGCGTAAAATCCGGGGTAGGAGATGCCCCAAGTCCCCACCTTGCCGTTGTTGCGCGGGACGTTCTTCACCAGCCAGTCGATCGTGTCATAAGTGTCGCTGCTCTCGTCGATGTCCTTCGAGCTTTTCTTGTCGGGGACCTGCGGGCGGACGTCCTCGAAGGTCCCCTCGGACATATAACGGCCGCGGACGTCCTGATAGGCGACGATGTATCCGGCCTTGCCGAACAGCGGGGACGGGCCGACGTTCTCTCGATAGTGGTCGATCCCGTAAGGTGCCACGCTGTAGGGGGTCCGCATCATTACAATCGGATAAGTCTGCGAGGAATCCTTCGGGACGTACACCGAAGTGAACAGGCGGACGCCATCCCTCATGGGGATGCGATGCTCGTACTTCGTATAATGGGCCAGGATGTAATCGTGACCCTGGCCCCGGGCGGTTTGGGCGGTCGCGAGGCCGAGCAGGAGGAGGACGACGATCAGGCGAGGTCGATTCATCGGGATGAGATCCGGGAGTTGTCGGTTCGAAGCCAATCGGGACCCATCATGCCAGGATCTCGGCCGTTCGGCCAGGAACGCGCGGGTTTTCCATCGAGTAGGCGCCGTCGGTCGCGATCCGGATAATGAGCGTCCCGCGTCCCCCGCGTTGACATGTCCTCGTCGCACAGGTTGCCCCATGATCCGCTCGATCGTCCTGGCGTTGCTCCTCACGTCCCCGATCGCGATGGCGGATGAGCCGAATCCGCTGGCCGACGTCCACCGCGTCGTGGTCCTCGGCGACAGCATCACGTATTCGGGCCAGTACATCGAGTACGCGGAAGCCTATCTCCGGCTCAAGAACCCGTCGCTCCGTTGCGAGTTCATCAACCTGGGACTGCCAAGCGAGACGGTCTCGGGCCTTTCCGAGCCCGGCCACGCCGCCGGCAAGTTCCCCAGGCCCGACCTTCATGAGCGACTCGGCCGAATCCTGGAGCAAGTAAAGCCCGACCTGATCGTGGCGTGCTACGGCATGAACGACGGGATTTATCATCCCTACAGCGACGAGCGGTTCCAGAAGTACCGCGATGGGATGACTCGATTGCGAGAGAAGGCGAAGGCGGCAGGCGCAAGGGTCATCCACCTCACGCCTCCGGTTTTCGATCCCCTGCCGATCCAGAAAAACACGCTCCCGGCGGGCCTGCCCGAGTATCGCCAGCCCTACGAGGGCTACGACGACGTCTTGAACCTCTATTCCGCCTGGCTGCTAGCCGAGCGCGGAAACGGCTGGGATGTCGTCGACATTCACGGCCCGATGCGGCAATTTTTGTCGAACCAGCGCGAGCGCGACCCGAAATTCCGGCTCGCGGGCGATGGCGTCCACATCGATGCCACCGGCCACTGGCTGATGGCCCGGCAACTGCTCAAGCACCTCGGCGTCGCGGAGGCGGAACTCGGCGACGGCACCAGCGGCGAGCAATTGCTGGAGAAATTCCCGCACGGCGTCGCGGTACTCAAGCTCGTCCAGAAGAAACAAAGGCTATGCAAGGATTCGTGGCTGTCGACCGTTGGCCATCAACGCCCCGGGATGGCCAGGGGCGTGCCTCGGGAGGAGGCCGACACGCAGGCGAAGGCCATCGACAAGGAGATTGCGGCGCTGCTGGGGGGCGAATCTCCCCCCGGCGCCGCGGACAGGGCAAAGGTCAAGTGACGGCCGATCGGCCACCCTCGAAGGCTCGCCAGGCGCCGGTTTCAAGGATCTCCGCGACCGCCGCGACGGCATGGTCCAGCTCGTCATCGCGCGTATAAAAATGCGGAGAGAGGCGGACGCCGACGCCGGGGCGGAAATCGCAGAGGATCTCGCGGGCCTTGAGCGCCCGGGAAACTTCATATCCGTGCTCGACATTCAGGGCCACGGTGCCGCCCCTTCGAGACGGGTCGCGGGGAGAGGCGCACGCGAAGCCGCGAGCTTCGGCAAGGTCCATCAGGATGCCGGTCTGGCGGGTCGACTTCGAGCGGATCGCCTCGATGCCGACCTCGGCGATGATTTCCAGGCCGGGCCTCGCGGCATACAGGGAGGCGATCGACGGAGTCCCGTGCAGGAATCGCCACGCGTCCTCGCGGCGGTCCAGGTCGGGCTCGAAGCCGAACGGCCGCTTGTGCGACATCCAACCCGTCAGACGCGGCGCGAGTTGCGGGCGCAAATCGGGCCGGACCCAGAGGAACGCCGCGCCCGGGCCTCCGCATAACCACTTCAAGCAGCCGCCGATGTAGACGTCCACGCCCGATTTCCGCACGTCCACCGGGATGGTGCCGACGGATTGATAGCCGTCGATGATCGTGATCGCGCCCACGCTCCGAGCCTTCGCGGCGATGGCGTCGATGTCCTGGATGAAGGCACTCTTGAACAGGACATGAGAGACGCAAACCACGGACGTGCGTTCGTCGATCGCTTCGATCGTCCGCCCCGGGTCGATCGTCAATCCGTCGTCGCTGGGGACGATCTCGACGTGCCCACTCCGGCGCTTTTGCTGATCGATCAGGTAGAGGATCGAGGGGAAATGCAGACCGTCGGTCACGATCTTGTTGCGGCTTTCATCGAGATCGAGTGCGCTGAAGACGACTGCATGGGCGAGCGTGACCGACGGCTGGAAGGCGACCTCGCCCGCTTTGGCGCCGATCAAGGGTGCCGCCAGGTCGCCCAGGTCGGCGGCCATGGTCCACCAGGTTTCTTCCCAGGCCCTCACCCCTCGACCGGCCCACACATCGGCGTACTCGGCGAGGCGGGTTGCAGCCTCGACCGGCATGGCGCCCAGGGAATTCGAGATCAGGTAATTGGTCCGGCTCAGGATCGGGAACCGCGCCGCGGTAGGCGAGCAGCGGGTCGTCGTCTTGGATCATGATAGGGTCCTCAAGACGGCGCGGACCGGGCTGGCGTCGAACCCGACCAGGCGGAGCGGCAGGGCGATCAATTCGTACAACCCATCGGGGACCTCGGCCAGCACGAGCCCTTCCAGGATGGCCATGTCGAACCTGAGAAATGCGGCGTGCGCGGGCAGGTCTTTCGACGAGAACGGGTCGACGCTCGGCGTGTCGATCCCGATCAGCTTCACGCCTTCTCGGGCCAGGGATTCGACGAATTCCGGCGCAAGTGCCGCGAAATCTTCCCGAAAAACCGTGGAATCCGGGAACGTATTGGTGCGGATCAGCACGCGAGGCGCGAGGATCGGTCCTCGCAGATTTTCGCGACGGACCAATCCGCCGCGATCGACCTCAACCTGCACGACCTGGCAGGCGCCGAGGTAAAAGTCCAGGTCTCGCGAGTCGATCGCCGGTTGGCCGCGACCGTAGTGGTTCGGGCCGTCGGCGTGTGCCCCAAGGTGAACCGTGGCGTGCAGGGCGGAGAGCGTCACGCTGTCCCCGCGGTCGAGGTCCAGCAATACCTCCCGGCGGGGTGGCGTGTCGCCCGGCCATACGGCCAGTCGATCGCCGATCGGGGGCGAGATGTCGTACAGCATAGGCCATCCAGATTACGCCGGGGCCGTCGATTCGACCAGACGTGCGACTTTCCTTTTCAACGTGAAGAATTCGTGAAGATTTGAGGAGATATGGTGAAGATCGGCGGAGTTTGGCTTATGATGCCGCCTGTCGGCGATCCCGAACAATCCGAGATGAACATGAGCACGATGACGACAAGCAGTGAAGTTACGGAATCGATCTTGGAGGCCAACGCGGGGCGGAAGCCGGGGCGAGTCCGCCTGAAGCTGCGGCTCATGGCGGCCAATCCGTTCGCGTTCTTCCGCGGGACCGACCACCTCTACGGCCAGTCCTTTGCTTCGCTGGGCTTGCTCGACCCGGGGCCGGACATCTTGCTTTGCGGCGACCTGCACCTGGAGAATTTCGGCGCGTTTCGGACCGAATCGGGCGAATTTCGCTACGACGTGAACGATTTCGACGAGGCGATCGTGGCGCCGTGCAGCTTCGACCTGATCCGCTGCACGACGAGCATCTTGCTCGCCGCCGAGCAGTGGCGGTTGACGCCCACGCAGGCGTCGGGCATGGTCCTGGCCTACCTGGAGGCGTATCGCGGGTCGATCGCCGCGTGGGGCCGCGACGGGGTGATCGGCGAGATCACGCCGGGCGCCGGGCATGGGCCGATCTGGCAATTGCTGGGCGAGACCGCGCAGGGTTCGCAGGCCGAGATGCTCGACCGGCAGACCCGCGCGAAGGCCTCGGGGCGACGGGCGTTGATCCGCACCGAGCGGCACCCGGAAGTCGGCAAGAAGCGGGCGAAGGTGATCATCGAGGCCATCGAGAAGCATGGCGAGGGGCGCGACCAGGGGAAGGCGTATGAGGTCCTCGACCTGACCGCGAGGATCGCGGGGATCGGCAGCCTGGGCGTGAGGCGTTACCTCGCGCTCGTCCGCGGCGACGGCACTTCGAGCGGCAATCGCCTGCTGGACGTGAAGGAGGCGGTCCCCTCGACGGTGAGGGCATGTCAATTGGCCGACCCGGCGTATTTCGAGGGGGACGAGGCGCACCGCGTGGTGTCGGCACAGATTCATCTCCAGGGCAATCCCACGGCGGGCCTGGCGGCGATGACGATCGACGGGCGGCCGTTCCGGATTCGAGAGATGATCCCGCAAGAAAACCGGGCGAGCCTCGATCGCCTGCAAAAAGACCCGGCGAAACTGCTCCAGGCGGTGGAGACGGCGGGCAAGTTGACCGCATGGTCGCAGCTTCGCGGGGCGTTCCTCGGCGGGCCCGACGACGGCACGAATGCGCTCCTGGGATGGTCGCGGACTACGGCGCTGGAAGCGATCCTCGCCGCGTCGGTCCGCGATGCCGATCGCACGATCCGCCAGTATCAGCAGTTTCGTCGCGAGTACAAGGCGGGCCGCGTTGAAATGCCCTCGAATGGCAAGGTCGAAGCGGCAACTATTTAGCGTTCCCCTCCGACTTCCGACCCCGCCCGTCGCCGGTCATTCCTCCACGGCGGCCGTGATCGCGCCCCTTCGTCCCTCTCAACGGACAAGATCCCCCAGGCTTGGCCTGCGCGCGGAAAGGAATCCAAGAACCACGTCCCGCCGCGTTTGGCGCATGTCCGACGATTCGACCCGGTCAGACCGGGACGACCGTCTGCCACTGGCCGACATCGGCCGAATCCAGGACGGCGTCGCACACGGCCTGGGTGGCGAGGGCATCGCGGAACGTGGGAGATGCCGGGGTGCCGGTCTCCAGTCCCTTGAGGAAATCGGCAAGGGCGTTGATGAAGGTGTGCTCGTAGCCGATCGTCGTGCCGGGCACCCACCAGTTTTTCATGTACGGGTGGTTGAACCCGGTCACGTGGATCGATCGCCAGCCCGCAAGGTGGCCGGGGTCGGTGTTGTCGTAATAGAAGAGCCGGTGCGGATCTTCCAGGTCGAAGGCGATCGAGGCGTCGGCGCCGTTGATCTCGAACCAGTTCTTGTTCTTGCGCCCGCGGGCGTAGCGGGTCGACTCGAACAGCCCCATCGACCCGTTGGCGAACCGCGCAGAGGAACGAGCAAGCGTCGTCGATGCTCACCGTGGCGGTCTTGCCCGGCTCGTCTTGCAGGGGGCGTTCCTTGATGAAGGTCTCGGTGTCGCCGACCACCCTGGTCATCGGCCCGTTGAGCCAGATGGCGGTGTCGACCGAGTGGCTGATGAGGTCGCCCGTCACTCCCGAGCCGGCCACGTCCTTGTCGAGCCGCCACAACGTCTGCCCGCCGGTGGGCAGATCGGGCTCGATCGTCCAGTCTTGCAGGTAGCACGCGCGATAATGGAAGATCCGGCCCATCCGCCCCTCGTCGATGATCTGCTTGGCCAGGGCGATCGCCGGCACTCGGCGATAATTGAACCACACGAAATTCGGCAAGCCGGCGCGTTCGACGGCCTCGGTCATCTGCACGGCTTCCTTCAGGTTCATCGCCAGCGGCTTCTCGCACAGGATCATCTTTCCCTGCGGCGGCGGCGGCAAGCGTGATCTCCAGGTGCGTGTTGTTCGGGCTGCCGATGTCGATCGCGTCCACGTCCTTGCGCTCGACGACCTTCCGCCAGTCGGTCTCGGTGGACTCCCAGCCCCAGTTGTCGGCAAACTTCTTGATCTTCTCGGCATTGCGGGCGCAGGCGACCTTCATCACGGGCTTGTACTGGAGGTCGAAGAACTGCGAGACCTGGCGATAGGCGTTGGAGTGGGCCCGGCCCATGAAGCCGTAGCCGATCATCGCGATATTCAGGGGCTTGGGCATTGGCGGTTCGTCCTAGCCGGCGGGAGGGGGTCCGAAGGTGGTTGATAAGAGCGATTGCGCCGACTCAGCGTTTTCCGGCGAGAGCGGAGGGTCGGGAGGTTGACCGTAGTCGATCTCACCGTCGTAGACACCGGACTGATAAACCCGCTCGAAGGCGGCCTGGAGGTCGAGGGCCGCATCGGGTTCGCCCTTCTTGAGGGGGATGGTGATGCGAGGCAGGGGATCCCGCAGGTTCATCGGGTAGAATTCATATCGAAGGGAGCCGACCCGCATGATGTTGACCACAGTCGTATCGCGTCCCAGCGCCATTATGGCGGTGGATGGAAGGCGGACGAGCGATTTACCGCCGCGGAGCAGGTCGATCTCGACCAGGCTCACGCCGCCCGCTCGGAATTCCCGCCGCTTCTCCAGGTAAAGCTCGCGGGCGGGGCCGGACTTGTTGCTGGGGCTGATGACCTCGATCCCCGTGATCAGTTTCCTCGTCCCGATCTCGTAAATTTGCAGGTAAGCCTCCTCCACCTCCTCTTCCAACTCCTTGAGGAAGACGGGGGCATCCGCGACCAGGACTTCCGAAGGCGAGGCTTCCCGCCGATCGGACCGCGGATTTCGACTCACGAATATGTCCGGGTAGACGGACCGCCCAGGTTCTTCCCGCCAGACCCGAGTCTCGGCCCGCGAAACGTAACCCCGCGAAACGAGTTGAGGCTGGAGCATGTCGGACGCAAAGATGATGAGGCGCTCATAGAAATCACGCCACAGTGAAGGACGCTCCAGGTACGGGTCCATGCCGGGGAAGGGGCTTCGCATGCGACGTTCCCTCGCGATCACTCGTTCCACCCATGAGCATCCCGCACGGCGATCATCGTCCCCAGGATATCATTCCAGGTCGTGGGCTGCATCATCACGGCGTTCGGGAACATGCACCCGTCCCAGCAGATGTGCTTGATCTTCTTGGTGAGGTAGCCGTCCTCGTCGCGGAGCCAGTAGCCGGCGTGACGGGGGATGTCCAGCTTGCCGTTGGGGTCGGTCGCAAGGCAATGGCGGCCGGTCTTGTCGTGCGAGCCCGTCCCATGCACGGTCGCGTCGTTCTGGGCGACGTGGAAATCGATGGTCCAGGGCCTCAGCGTGGCGGTGAGCGTCTTTAGCGCGTCGTCGAGGACTTTCGGGTCCTTCCAGTCGTAGTTTTCCGGCAGGATGCGATCCTCGGGCGCGTTGGCCCCCAGGGTGTAGAGGAGCGTGTGGGCCATGTCGGCCTGGAAACCGACGACCTCGGGCATGTCGACCATGTCCAGCAGGTTGGCCATGGTCTTCCAGGAGTGCATGCCGCCCCAGCAAATCTCGCCCTCGGCAGCGAGTTTCTCTCCGAAGTCGCGGGCGATGAACGCGGCCTGGCGGAAGGTCTCGGCGATGTGCGCCTGATTGGCCTCGGGAGCCGCCGCCCAGTCTCCGGGGCCGCACGCCGAATCGAATCGGACCACGCCGTACGGGCGGACGCCCAGGTCGCGAAGGGCCTTGGCGATCCGGCAGCCCTTGCGGACCTGATTGAGGAACTTCTTGCGGCCGTCCCCCTCGTCCATCGCCGAGCCGCCGCCCGTGGGAGGCCACACGGGCGCCACTACCGAGCCAATCACCAGATTCCGCGCCTGGACCTTCTCGGCCAGCTTCTTGAGCTCGTCGTCCGTCGAATCGATATCGACATGGGGGGCGAACAGGAACAGGTCGACGCCGTCGAACTTGACGCCCTCCACCTCGGCGGCGGCCGTGAGGTCGAGCATGGTGTCGAGCGGGATGGGCGGCTCGGAGCCGTCCCCCTTGCCGACCACGCCGGGCCATGCGGCATTGTGGAGCTTCGGGAACGTATTGGTATGGGTGGTGGGCATCGCGTCCTCGGGAACCGGGATGGTGGATCAAAGCTCGACGTCTTCGGAGTTAACTCGTTGGCGGTATCGAGAGGCTTCCGGGTCGAGCAGGACTTCGCGGGCGAGCGCCTCGACCCGGCGGACGTTGGCGACGGCGAAGAAGCCGTCGGGGCTGAAAGTATGGCTGAAGACCACGTCCCCGGAGCCGTCAGGATATTCCGTCCGGTGGATCCTGTCGATCGATCGCGCCGGGTGGGTAAACACGTCGATGGCCGGCGAGTTCGATCTGGGCCGCCAGATCAGGGCGCGACGGTCGGTGAGGGCATAGCCCGTGCGAGCGAGTCGACGCCGCTCGGCTCTTACGTGAGCGCACGCAGCGAAGACGATGATCGCGAGGACCGCCCCGATGAGGGCGGCGGAGAACCCAACCGCCACGGCGCCTTCCGGGCCGCCGGGCCTCTGCCCTATCCAGAGGAATGCGATCGCCACCAATCCGAGGCCGATCGTCCACTGGATCGCGATCGTCGGGTAGCGGGCACGGCCGGGGAAATTCGAACTCGGTTGGCCTGCCCAGATCAGCCGCTCGCCGGGCGCCAGCTCGGGCTTGATCCTCGCAGAGAGGTCGTCCGGCAGCTCGCCCGTCCACTCTCCGCCCTCCAAATTTGAATCCCCCGAATTCATGTCAATGCCCCGCGTTTCGAGGCAAGAGCGTGTCACGGACCCATCTTGGCAGTTGCCGGAACCAGCGAGCCGAACCCATCTCTTCGACCAATCGCATCTGGCTGAGGACATCGGCGGCTTCCAGCGATGGAAACGCAAGCCCTCTCGGGCATTCGACATAGGTACCGTCCTCCTGACGAAGCCAGAACCCGAATGTCCATTCGTCGGGCTCGAATCGCCAGATTTCGGGCACTCCCAGCCTACCCCAGACTTTCATGGCGGCATCGGCGATATGGGTGACTTCAACCTCTATCGCCAAGTCGGGCGGCGGTTGATTCGTCAGGTCGATGTTCTTCGGGCCTCTCATGATTTCGGCGTGTTGCCCGAAATAAAAGGTTGCATCACCCTCGACACCCGTGGTTTTTTTCTCGGAACGAAACGTAGCACCGCCGGCCGTCTCCCAGTCGCATCTCGCATTCCTGTGCGACAGTCTTGACGAACTCGCCCAGACGCTCGGCGAACCAATCATGCAGGCGGGATTTGGTCAAGAACGTCAAGCTCCCATCGACGTAGATCATGCGAAGGTTGCGGCGCCCGGGCAGCGCGTCGGCGATGGTCACGTAACTTTCCCAGGAGATCTCCCGCAGGACCAGACGCTGCTCGTCCTGCGCGATCCGGTCGGGAGCGAGGGTTGCCGACGCCATGATAGCCTCCGCTCACCGGGCCTTGAGGTAGTCGCCCATGGACGGCAATTGGGCGTGAACGTCCGGCCCGAAATACCGCAGGCTCACGAACGGTTCGCTGCCGGTGTTCTTGAATACGATGCCCGCCTTCGCCGCCTTCTCGCCGATGAAGACCTCGTCCTTCGTCACCTCGCCGAATCGGATGAAATTCGGGCTGTCCACGTCCAGCTTGCCGATCATCCCGCTGCCTTGCACGACGATGAGGCCGCTGGCGCCGTCGTCCTTGATCGTGACCGACTGATTCGGCAGGACGGTCAGCTCGCGGGCGCTGAAGAGCTGCTTGCCGTCGACCGTCCCGTAGACGATCCACTTGTCGACGTGGCCCTCCGACTCCGAGCCGGAATGCACGATCGGTTCCAGGTAATTGTTGGCCTTGAAGTGCTCGTCCACGTTCTTGCCCCAGTCGAGCTGCTCGACCAGGTAATCGAGGTCGTGATGCTTGTCCTCGGGGACGTCCTTCACCAGGAGTTCCCAGCCCACCCGGCGGCCTTCGACCATCGACTGGTACATGCCGAACACGTCCGAGCCCCATTGCGGCTCGTAGGTCAGGAGCGAACCCGGCGCGTGCAGGACGGCGGGAGGAATCAACCATCCGGTGCCCGGCTTGAGGCGATACGCCTTCGAAAGGTCGAGGATCCCGTTATCACCGTCGTTCCACCTCTCCAGGCACTTGCGGACCTGATCCTTCGTCGTGCCCGGCTCGAAACCCATGAACGTGTAGGGGAAATTGTTGCCGGTCCAGTTCAATTGCGGGGGGAAATAATACGACTCGGGCTTCCCTTCGCGACCCAGCAAGGCGGCTTGCTCCTGGGTTTGATGCATGTGGTGCGGGATGGGGCCGAGGTTGTCGAAGAACTTCGAGTAGACCGGCCACTTCTTGTACTTGTCCCAGATCGATTTGCCGATGATCTCGCTTCCATGCAGCGCGATGGCATCCTTGAGCGTGAATTTCGCGCCGTCGTGGACCACGTAGGACAGCCCTTCGTCGTCGGGGGCGCCTTCGTTGGCCGCGGCGGTCGTCGAGCCGAACCAGCGTTCGTCGATCCCGCCTCGATGAGTGCCGAGCGCGTAAAGGTCCTGCCTGGCCAGCTTCATCCGGGCGCCGGGCATGAGGAACGAGCGAGGCACCCAGGTGGGGGCGAGCCTCAAGATGCCTTCGCCGGCATCGAGCGCCGCGCGGACGCGGGCATCGAGGTGGTTGTCCGTCATCCGTCGATTACTCCGGCCTCAAGATGCCTGATCGAAGCGGTTTGCCTGAACGCGGTGCGACCCCTCCGCGCAGGAAGAATGGTTTTAAACCCGGGCATGGCCCCACGCAAGAGGAAAACTACGGCGGATCGCGCTTCGTGCGGCTCCGCTTCCAGCCTGGCGGCATCTTCCTTCGAGACGCGAAACAGGAGGATCGAGTGGCCGATGCGGGCGAACGGCTTCATCGCTTGGAAATAGCTGAAGGCGTGCTCCTGTGCGTTCCAGGTCGACGAGAAGAGATGCGGCGAAGGATCGTAGACCCGCCATTTCAGCCCCGCCCGGATCGTCGCACTGATGGCGTACAGGCCCGGCCTCACGCGCCGATCGGGGCCGGTCATGAGGGCGATCAGCTCGCTACGCATACCCGGCATTGCCGCGACCTTATCCGGCCTCGCGGCGGGCAAGAACCACTCGAATCCGTCGTCCCTGGCCGCGAAAATGTTGGGCGTGATTTGACCGAAATAAGCCAGGCCAACCGGACCCTCGCCGGGATGCGCGCGAATCCACTCGCGAAGGCCAACGAGGTCCTGCCCCCAATCCAGGTTGCTGTCGATCAGCCGGGGGGCTCGCGATCGGGTCCGCCCGAGGCTTGGTTGAAATAGGCGAGATAATGCGGATGGATGCCGGCGGTCGCACCCGCGGTCGCGACCACGAGGCTTCCAAGGATCCACCAGGCAACCCTCCGATACTTCGGGCCGAGGCCATCGGCCCACTTGCCCAGCCTCCCCAGGAAAAGAAAGGCGTAGGGATAACACGGGAGGACATAACGAAGCCCGAGATTGATGTCCGTCAAGAAGGTCATGGCACCGAAGAAGCCGAGCGGTACGAGCGAGATCAGGGCCTCGTCCCCGAACCCAAGACGGGCTCGCCGGGATGCCGCGAGCGCGACGACCGCGAGGACGAACAGGGTCAGCGTCCCTTCGGGCGTCTTGTAGAGGATCGAGAGCGCGTAGTAAGAGCGCCAGCCCGTATCACGCAGCACGCCGTCGAGATAGACGGTGTAGCCGACGATGGCATCGGGGTCGGGGGGATTTTCCCGGACATAGGTGATGGGAATCCCCTCGGACTCGATCTTCTGCTCGTCGAATCCAAGCAAGTACGGCGAGGGCAGGGGCGCGGGAATTGGTCCGAGCCATGTCCCCCGGAAGCGATTGACCCGCTTCGTCCAGAACAGGCTGATCAGCTCGTTGGCGCTCTTGCCGGGGGTGATACCGGGGCGAGTCAGCGACCGGCAGGCGAAATTGTAGTGGCCGATCGGGCGCCCAAATCCTTCGAATCCATAGCCGACGTTGATGGTCAAGACGCTCAAGCCCAGGATGGCCGCTCCCTGAAGGGCGGCCCTTCCAAGTCGAGTCAAGGCCCCCGCCCGGGTGAATCGGGGGATCTCGTAGCACATCCACGACACAGGCCAGAGGACGTAAAGGAGGAGCATGCTGAACTTGGACAACTGGGCCAGCCCGAGCATGACGCCCGCGAGCGACGCCCGCTTCCAGCCTGGCTCCCGGAGGTAGAGCCAGAAGCAGAACGTGGCGGCGAATCCGACGGCGGTGGCGCCAACGTCGGAGGTAACCAGCCTGGAGTGAGCCAGGATGTTGGGGCACAGGCACCAGAGGATCAGGCTCAAGAACGCGCCTTGATCTCCGAAAAGCTTCCGCGCCCAGAGGAAAAGGATGGCCCCTCCCAGGACCGAGAAGAGCGGCATGACCATGCGGGCCAGCGTGAACAGCTCGAAGTAACGGCCTGCGTTGTCCCGGAGGAAGATATTCCCTCCCGCAGACGGGGCGATGGAATCGAATTTCCAGTCCGGCGATTGATACAGGCGATGCAGGTCGGCGCCAGCCAGGACGACCGGCAGCGCGGCGGCCATCTTGATCAGCGGCGGGTTGTGGTGATAAAGGCGGAACGAGTGCGTTTGCCAGTACGAAATCCCCGCGGGGAGGTGATTCACCTCGTCCACCGTCGGATTCTCGCCCCGGAGACTCGCCACCGCCACGGCATAGTGAATCGCCAGGATGAGCACGACCGCGAGGAATCGCGTCCAGCCGGTTTTCTTGGCGGGTGCGACCGGCTCGGGCGTAGGCTTCACGCTCGCGGGAACCGGGATCGGTCGGGCGACAGGTTTGCGAGGTCGACGGGCCAAGGCGGGAAGACTCCGTCAAGAAGGCGAGGAGAGCAATTCCCCTCGCAGGACGGTCACCGCCTTCCCGCCGAGGAAAACGCGATCGCGTTCGAGCCTGACCCGAACAGTCCCGCCCCTTGCCGACGCCTGATAGCCGACCATCTCCGTCTTGCCGAGGCGTTCGGACCAGAACGGCCCCATCGCACAATGCGCCGAGCCGGTCACGGGGTCTTCGTCCACGCCGCAGGACGGGGCGAAGAACCGGGAAACGAAGTCGAAGCCCGAGGTCTCGGCCCTGGCCGTGACGATGACCCCGCGGATCGGCGATCCTTCCTCGTTGGCGAGCAGTACGCCCTTGATCCGGCCGAAATCAGGTTGAAGCTTGCGGACTTCTTCCTCGGAACCTACCTCGACCAGCAGGTCCATGGAGTTGCGACTCGTGGAAAGGATGGAAGTCCCGAGGGCGTCGGCCAGGCCGCCCGGAGTGGACGTCGTCCGGGCCGGGCACGCGGGGAAATCCAGCTCGATCAACCCGTCCTGCTTCGAGGCCGCAAGCGTGCCGCTCCTGGTCGAAAACCGGAGCGGCTTGCCGGGATCGACCTTCGCTTCCTCCCACAACACATGCGACGCCGCGAGCGTGGCATGTCCGCAAAGGGCGACTTCGACGGTGGGAGTGAACCAGCGAAGCTGATAGGTGTTCTCCTCGTCGAGGCGATGGAGGAACGCGGTCTCCGAGAGGTTCATCTCGCGGGCCACGTCCTGCATCCACCGCTCGCTCGCCGGGCCGGGCAGGATGCAGACGGCGGCCGGATTCCCGGCGAAAGGGCGATCGGCGAAGGCGTCAACCTGGGTGATTTTCACGGACATCTCGGCACTCTCAAGCGTCTTTTCTTGCGACGAGCCTTGCGATCTCGCCGAACGTACCCTTCAAGTCCTGGTACAGCTTGCGGTAGATGGGATAGAGCTTGTCGTGGACGGCCTTGGCCGCGGGCTTCATGTGCGTGGTCTCGACGACCTGGATGGTCGCATCGCACGCCTCGGCCACCGAGCTGAATCCGCCGGTCCCGACCTGCGCCAGCAGCGCGGCGCCGAAGGCCGGCCCTTCGCCCGCGTTGATCGTGCAAACGTCCTGGCCGTAGATGTCGGCCTGGATCTGCTTCCAGAGCGGGTTGCGGGCGCCCCCTCCGGACAGGCGGATCTGATTGATGTCCACGCCCATCTCGCGGACCAGCTCCAGGCAGTCGCGCATCGCATACGTGGCACCTTCCAGCACCGAGCGAATCAGGTGCTCGCGCCCGTGACGGACCGTGAGCCCGATCCAGCCGCCCCGGGCATCCGGGTCGAAATGCGGTGCCCGCTCTCCCGTCAGGTACGGCAGGAAGAAGAGGCCCTCGCAACCCGGCTTGGCCAGCGCGGCCTCATCGGTCAGGAGGAAATAGGGGTCGACGTGACGCGCCTTCGATGCCTCCACTTCGATGTCGCCCAGCTCGTTGCGGACCCACTGGAAACTGCCCCCGGCCGCCAGGACCACGCCGAAGGCGCAGGACTCGCCGGGGACGGCGTGGCAGAAGCGTTGCAGTCTCCCCTGCGGATCGAACCCCACTTCGGGGGTGTGGGCGAAGACCACGCCCGACGTGCCCATCGTCGCCGAGATCACGCCGGGCCGCACGATCCCGTTGCCCACGGCGCCCGCCTGCTGATCGCCGCCTCCGCCCACGATGGGCGTGCCCCTGGCCAGGCCCGACGCCTCGGAGCCGATGGCCGACACGTTCGAGGAAACCTCGGGACTCTCGTGGCATTCGGGCAAGAGCGCGGGGTCCAGGTCGAGCAGCCCCAGCAATTCGCGGCTCCACCGACGATTCGCCACGTCCAGCAAGAGCGTGCCCGAGGCGTCGCTGACCTCCGTCGCGTAGGACCCGCTCAGCCGATAGCGGATATAGTCCTTGGGGAGCAGGACCTGGCGGACCTTCTCCCACTTTTCCGGCTCGTGATTGCGGAGCCACAGGAGCTTCGGCGCGGTGAAGCCGGTGAGTGCGGGATTGGCGACGAGCCGGATCAGGGCCTCGCGTCCCCCGGCTTTCTCCTCGATCTCCGCGCATTCGGCGGCCGTTCGCTGGTCGTTCCACAACAGCGCGGGGCGGATCACATGGCCGTCGGCGTCGAGGAAGACCGACCCGTGCATCTGGCCGGACAGGCCGACCCCGGCGACGTCGTTGGGCTTCAGCTCCGCCTTGGAAAGCACGTCGCGGACCGTGGCGACCGTCGCCGCCCACCAGAGGTCGGGGTCCTGCTCGGACCATCCGGGATGCGGGTGGGAGCAGGGGTATTCCGAGCTCGCGGTGGCGAGGATCTCGCCCGTCTCGTCGATCGCGAGCGTCTTCGTGCCCGACGTCCCGATGTCGATCCCCAGCGTAACGCCCACGTTCGGCCTCCGGAGCAAAGTGCCATCAAGCGAGAGGTGACCAATACTCTCCGCCCATGCTCGACTTGGGTCAAGCCGGTAGTGGCGATCGCAAGTCCCATCGCTCGCCGCAGCGGAGCATCTTCGCCGCCACGCCCTCGGGGAGTCGCAGGGCTTCACGCTCGAACTCGGCTACCGGGATCGTGTTGAACTCGAACATGTCGTAATGATGGGGGACGACGAAGCGAGGCCTGACGGACGAGGCCAGGTCCACGGCTTCCGCCGCCGTCATGTTGCCGGGCACTCCTCGCGAAGGATCGCGGCCATTGATCGGCAAGAACATCACGTCGAAGGGATCCGGCCCCAGCCACGCGCCCAGTCCGTCGTAGGCGACCGAATCGCCCGAGTGGTAGAGCCGCAGCCCCTCGGATTCGATCACGAAACCAAGGTAAAAATGCCGCCCCCCGGCGTCGGTGTCGAGACTCTCATGCGCGGAAGGGATGGCGCGGATGAGGAACCCGGCGGACGCGTAGGTATCGCCCGCCTCCAGCGCCCAGATGCGGTCGTGGTTGATGCCCAGGCTCATCGCGTGATCGACCTGGGAGCAGGGTACGAGGAGCATTGCATCCGGGGAGGCCGCGAGCACGTCGGGCAAAGTTCCGGGGTCCATGTGGTCGGAATGCTTGTGCGACGCGAGCACGAGGTCCAGCGAATCCAGGTCCGAGCCGCGTAAAGGCGCCTCGGTCATCCTCACGTGAGGTCGAGCGGTCCCTTCGTACTTCCTGGTGAGGTGTTCCGAGAGGTATGGGTCGATCAGGATCGATCCCTTGCGGGATTTGATCAAGAAGCCGCTCTGGCCGAGCCACCAGATGGCCAGGCTGCCGGGATCGGGGCGAGTCGATGCGATCTGCTCGACCAGTTCGCGGCCCTTTCGGGCCGGTTGGATGAGAGGATTCATCGCGGAGCATCCTCCCATCTTCCCATCCAACCGCCCCGAAACAACCGGACGAAGGCCGGACAGGCCGATCCCACGAGGCCGCCCATCAGCCCCGCCAGCCAGATTTCCAGGCAGCGGAAGATTCGATGGAAGTGAAGGTAATGGATGGTCTCTTCAAGCGCGACCGGAAAGCAATTCCAGCGCTGGAAGCCGCTGACCGAATAGGACAAATTGCCCGGCCGGGAAGACGCCGCGTCATCGTCCGGGCAAGTGAGCGGGCGGAGGATGCCGAGGTGGAGGGCGGCATACGATCTGTATTCCAGGGACGTCGTGGGGCGATCCATTTCACTCCAGCCGCGGAAACCGAACGCGGGAAACAGGGCCACGAATAATCCGAAGGCAGCGGAGCCGACCCAGCACGCCCGACCCCGAGAGCGTATGACCAGCGCGAGCGCGGCGCCGAGCAACCCCACGGTCCACACCTCGAAGATGATCACCCACATGGGATTCGGATCGCGAACCGCGGCGAAGATGAGCGCGGAGACGCCGACGATGATGCAGAGGCCGGCGATGGTGATCCTGGCACGCTTCATCGCGGAACCCCCTCGTCAAACGCCGCCACTAACCTCGGCCCGGACCATCCGCACCCCCTCAACCATCGCCTTCGACTTCGCCACGGCGAGATGGCGGGCGGTCTGCGAGAATCCGCAATCGGGCGTGATGGAAACTCGTTCGGCGTCCACATATTTCAGGACCCGACGCAGCCGATCGGCCACGAGTTCCGGGGGCTCGACCCAGGTATTCTTCACGTCGATCAGCCCCACGGCAACGTCCAGCGCATGGGGCAATTCGGCGAGGAGCTCAATCTCTGCCATCTCGCGGCTGGCGAATTCCATGGCCAGTTGGTTGACCCTGGCCCGGCCGATGTGCGGGAACAGGGGGCGATACGACCGCCAACCCACGGCGCGGGCCCGGTAGTTCCCGAAGCACATGTGCATGCTGATGTACGCGTCCACCCCTTCCACGGCGCGGGCGATCACGTCGAGGAAATACTCGGGATCGTCGGGATGGCAGGCGAAGCTGGGCTCGTCGAGCTGGACGAAATCCACCCCCTCGGCAACCAACGCCTTCAATTCGCGGTTGACGATGGGGATGAGGGCCTCGGTCACCGACTGGCGATTGGCGTACACCTCGCCGCCGTCGATGCAACCGGCAAGGGTGAACGGGCCGGGCACCGGCATCTTGGCGGGCGCGTCGGTCACGCCGCGGAATCGGCGATATTCGGCGACCGTCCCGAGGCCGTGAGGCGCCGAGAGGGGGCCGATGCAGCGATACTTGCTCCTCTGATCGTGCGCCGGGACCCCCAACTTCCTTGCACCGGGGAGTTTCTTGATGCCGTCCAGGTAGTCGTAGAAGCCCAGGTTGAAATCGACCCGCTGCATCTCGCCATCGGTGATGATATCCAGGCCGGCCGCCACCTGGTCGGAGACGGCCACCCGGACGGCATCGCGCAGGAGTTCCTCCCGATCGGCGTCTCCGAATGCGTCGGCATTGCGTCCGGATTGCTCGATCAGGTGGTGATACCAGCCCGGGAACGACCAGCTCCCGATCACGGTGGCAGGCAGGAGCGAGACCACGGGGCGCGTCATGGGAAGAATCAACCTCCTCCCAGGAGTTTATCCACCGAATCGACGGCGATCGGGTGATAGGACGGCCGGGCCTTGCGATAGATGGCCCTGGCCCGGGCCTTGCCCGCGGGGGTTCGTGCCAGCTCGCCATAGAGCGGCATCAAATACTTGCGGCGTCCCACGGTGGTGAGGAATTCCTCCAGGCGAGCGTCCGCCGGCTTGTAACCCGCCTGGATTGCCAGCAGGAGCCATTGCTCGGCGATCTCGCAATTGCCGCGGTCGGTGAGGTTGTAGGCCGAATCCAGCTCCGTCATCTTCTCGCTCGAAGGCTTCTCCGGGAACGCCCGCAGGAACCGCAGCCACTCGATCGTCGACCAATCCTTGGCGCCGAGGTCGCGAGAGGCGAGCTTGCCCTGGCTCCATTGCTTCGCCAGGTCGCTGAGCGCCAGGAGGCGCGGGCTGACCGGCTCGGGGGCGTCGGCGGGCAGGCCCGGGCTGTGGATCCAGGCGTGCAGGTCGATCGGTTCGCGGCCCGCGGGGAAGAGCTTCTCGCGGACGTAGTGCTCGAAGTCGGCCGTGGTGATGCTCTTGAAGGCGAAGTGGTCGAAATAGTCCTTCAAGAAGGCGTCGAACTTCTCCCGCCCGGCGATCTCTTCCAGCTTCTTGAGCAGCAGGGCTCCCTTCTCATAGGGGACGCGCGTCATGCCGTCGTCGGGGTCGCGGCCCTTGAGGTCGATGTGCAGGATCTCGTCCTGCGGCTCGAATCTGGCGATCTCCGCCAGCAAATCCTGCTTGCCGAGGACGCTCTCCATGGCCGCGATCTCGGGGCCGAAGACATCCTCGACGATGCGCCTCTCCAGATAGGTGGTCACGCCTTCGTTCAGCCAGAAGTCGCGCCAGGTGGCGTTCGTGACCAGATTGCCCGCCCACGAATGCGCGAGCTCGTGGCGCGATCAACGCGACCAGAGAGCGGTCTCCGGCCAGGACCGTCGGCGTGGCGAAGGTGAGCTTGGGGTTCTCCATGCCGCCGAACGGGAAGCTTGGCGGGAGGACGAGGATGTCGTACCGTCCCCAACGATACGGGCCGTAGCGCTCCTCCGCGGCCTCCACCATCTTCTCGGTGTCGGCGAACTCGTAGACGGCGCGGTCGATCACCGAGGGCTCGGCCCAGACTCCGGTCCGCTTGCCCAGGGGGCGAAACACCAGGTCTCCCACCGCGAGGGCGATCAGGTAGGACGGGATCGGCGTGGACATCGAAAACCTGGTCGCGTCCCCTTCCTGGCCGGTCCGATCGGCGGCCATCACGGCGGCCAGGCCCTCGGGGACTCGGATCGTGGCCGTATAGGTCACGCGGACGCCGGGCGAATCCTGGCATGGAATCCAGGAGCGAGTATGGATCGCCTGCCCCTGGCTGAACAGGAAAGGTCGCTTGCGACCCGCCGTGCGCCGGGGCATCCAGCCACTGGAGGGCCTTGGCCCCGGGCGAGGTCCGATAGACGATCTCCACCTCCTTCGAGCGGTCGGGGATTCGAAGGATGAGCGGGGTGCCGAGGATCGCGTCGTGCTTCCCGAATTCGTAGGGGACCGTCTTCCCGTCCGACTTGCCGGGGATGGAAACCGACTCGATCGTCAAGTCGCTCGTGTCGAGCACCAACGGCGCCCCTTTCGGGGCATCGGCGGCCCAGTCGAGTCCCAATCGGGCCGTTCCATGCAGTTGCTTCGCGGCGAAATCCACCGTCAGGTCCAGGTCGATCGACTTGACCCGGACCTGCTGCGGATTGCCCGCCGAGTGGATATCCCGTCGGGACGCGTCCGACCGCGGCTCGTCGGCCAGGGCTTTCATCGATCCCCCCATCATCAGGCTCACGCAGCAAGGTATCAGCATCCACGACGATTGCATGGAAAGCCCCTGTTTTGTCCCGCAAACCATGGCAATGCCGGGAGTTCCGGCCCGGGCCGCGGAAAACTTCGCCCGGGCGTCCTCCTACTCTAACCCGATCCCATCCCCCTTCCCAGGGGTCGCTCCCCGCCGGGCGGCCGAGCCAATAGTATTAGGATCGGGCCGGCGCCCGCCGACGATCACGGCGTTTCCCTTCCCGCCCGATCGAAATAATCGCGCGGCGGGAGCGAATCTTGAAACGAGGCCCCGGAATCCCGGGTACTTGAGGAAAGAACGGCCGGGGGGCGGGGCGTGGGCGAGATCCAATCGACGGACGACCGCGCCTTGATCGAGGCCCTCCGCTCGCGAGATCCGAGGGCGCCGCGATGGCTCGTCGAGCAGCATCAAGGGGTCGTCTTCGGGCTTTGTCTCCGCATGATGGGGCATCGCCAGGATGCCGAGGACGTGGCGCAAGAGACCTTCGTGCGTGCCCTGAACGCGATCGCCGGCTTCGACCGGGAGCGGCCACTCCGCCCCTGGTTGCTCGGGATCGCGGCCAATCGATGCCGGACGGCGCTCTCGCGACGGTCTCGCAGGCCGATCCTCGCGGTCCACGAGGCCGATCCGGTCGACCAACGCCCGGGCCTGGTCGATCCCGACGACCTTTCCGGCGAGCTGGAACGGGCCGTGGCGCGGCTCCGACCCGAGTACCGATCGGTGTTCGCCCTGTTCCACGAGCAAGGCCTGCCGTATGAGGAAATCAGCCAGGTCGTCGGCCGGCCCGTCGGCACGATCAAGACGTGGTTGCATCGGGCCAGGGCCGAGTTGGCGGAGGACCTTACCCGTCGCGGCGTGCGTTGCTAAGATGATCGAGGTGAGCCGGACATGAACTGCGAAGAATTGCGACGGATCTGGAACGACTCGCTCGATGACCCCGCGAGCGAACCCGCGGCGCCGATGTCGCCGGAGTGGGAATCCCATGTCAACGCTTGCGCCGAATGCGCCGGGCGGCCGTCGGGTTCCGCCTGCTTCGTCAGGCCATCGCCGTCTCCCGGCGCCCGGCCGGTGCCGGCCAACCTGTACGATCGCGTGATGGCCGCGCATTCGCAGGCGGCGGACCGGAAGCGGATGATGGTCCGTCGCGCCGTCGCGTGGTCGGTTTCGGTCTCGGGGATCGCGGCCGCGGCCCTGATTGTTTTCGCCCTCCAGCGGCCCGAAAATAAGCCCGTGGAAGTCGCCCGGCCGAGGGATGGCGGCGATTCTCGGACCCTGGCGTTCGCGGTGGCGAAGGTGACCTCGTCGGGGCTTGACCTGGCCAGGGAAGCCTCGGCCCCCGCCGCCCGGGTTAGCCTGGGCGTCCTGGACATTTGCGCGATCCGCGAGCGATGGACACGCCCGCGGCAATCGGCGCCGCCGAGGACGTGTTGCAATCCGTCGGCCGCCGCCTGGGCGACGAGGTCCGGCCCCTATCGGGATCGGCCCGAAAGGCGTTCAGCTTCCTCGCCATCCCCTCGTCCGAACCCAAGTCGTCTCGGCCCGGAGTCCGGTGATGAGGATGGTCATGCGGGCCCTACTCGCGTGCATGCTGGCGATCGCGGCGGGCGGTTCCGCCTCGGCCGCAAATCCGGTCGACGATTTGCTCGCCCTGGTCCCTCCCGAATCGGGCATCACGCTCGTTGTCGAGGACCTTCGCGGGCAGAGCAAGGCGTTCTTCTCCTCGCCCCTTGCCGCCGGACTGGCCGAATTGCCGGCCGTGAAGGCGTGGATGAAGTCGAGCAAGTCTTCCGACCTGCTCAAGGCCCGCAAGGACATCGAGTCGGTCCTGGGGATCGACCTGAACGCGCTTCGCGACGACGTGCTGGGCGACGGCGTGGTCCTGGCGCTCATCCCGCCCGCCGAGGAACCGCGAGGCCTCTTGCTCACGCGATTCCGCGACCGGAAGCTCCTCGACCAGCTCATCTCGCGGATTAACTTCGTGGAGACGTCCTCCCGGGCCCTCGTCGAGGTCCGCGAACATCGCGGCCAGGGCGGCGGCAGGACGTACTGGCAACGGAGGTTCGCGGCGGGCACGAAGCCCGACGAGTGGTACGCCATCATCGAGCCGAGCACGTTCGCCTGGTCGAATTCCGAGGCCGTGATCCAGGGCGTGATCGCCCGCGACAAGAAAAGTGCGGCGGCGGGCCTGGCTTCGCTCGGTCCTTTCCGCGAGGTCCGCGATTCCCTGCCCGAGTCCGCGTTCGTCCGGGTGTTCGTCGACCCGAAATTCCTCTCGCAAGTGGCCGGGCCCACGCTGCGGAATGCGGCCGATCCGGTCACGATCTCTCTGAAGAACGCGCTCGGATCGGTCGCCTACCTGGGGGCATCAATCCAGTGGCGGGACGGGATCATCCTCGACGTCCACGCCAGACTGAACCTGCCGCGTACCGACGCAACGCGGCAGGCCCGGATCGCCCGGCAAGGCGGCGATCCCGACCCGCTGGCGACGGCGAATGCCACCACCCTGCTCGCGATCGCGGGGCGCCTGGATGCCGTCGCCGTCGTGGACCATCTCTTCAAGGTCGCATCGATCGAGCAGAGGGATAAGGCCCAGCTCGGGTGGAACGTGCTCAATGGGCTGTTCCTGGGCAAGGACCTCCGCAACGACATCTTGCCGCAGGTCGGGCCCGGGATGCTCCTGAGGGTCGATGCCCCGGTCGCGCGAGACGACATGTTTCCGATGGTGATGACGGTCGACATCGGCGGCGGAGCCGCGATCTCCGCCGCGATCGAGAACGCCTTGAAGACCGTGTGGGCGTTGGCGGCGCTCGACAACCAGCATGGTCCGATCAAGGTCGTCTCGCGAGAAATCTCGGGGGTACGCGTCTCCAGCCTTTCCGGCACCGAGCGGCCCTGGTCGTTTGCGATGACCGCCGGCCGGCTCGCGATCGGCTCGGACGCGGAGGCGGTTGCATCAAGCCTCGTGAAGGCGAATTCGCAGGCGGCCAAGGTCCCGCTGGCCCGTCTCCGCGAGGAATTTTTCCCGGATTCAACGAATTTCGCCGTCGTCGACCTAGAGTCTCTCTATCGAGTCGTCGACGTGCGCCGCGATCTCCTCGCGCAACGCTTCGCGAGGGGCCGGGGGCGGACGGAGGCCGAGGCTCGTCGCGACCTGGACAGCTCGCTGGACCTGATGAGGCTGTTCCGGGTCGCGTATGTCACGATCGGCGGGAAAGCGGACGCATCCTCCGCCCACCTCACGGCCGGCCTGATCGCCAGGCGGGCGGCCCGCTAATCCCCCTGCCTCGTTGACCGATCGAGGGTGTCCGTCGTAGGCTTGAGTCCATCAGGCCCGCGGGAGGGGGTCCCCGGTGACCTTCCGCCTCCTCGCTCATGGGCCAGGCAAGGACGACGCGACATGCCGCCGCTGGAGACGTTCCCGAATCAATTTCCGGGACGAGATTATGAGGTCGAGATCACCTGCCCCGAGTTCACGGCCGTGTGCCCCAAGACGGGCCAGCCCGACTTCGCCACGATCCAGATCGTCTACGTCCCCGGCGACACGATCATCGAGCTCAAGAGCCTGAAACTCTACCTGTTCAGCTACCGGGACCGGGGGATCTTCTACGAGCATGCGATCAACACCATCCTGGACGACCTCGTCGCGGCGTGCAAGCCCGGGCGGATGAAAGTCGTCGGCACGTTCACGCCTCGCGGCGGCATCTCGTCGAAGGTCACGGCGCGATTCGAGAGTCGTCAACCCTAGAGTCCAATCCATGCACACCGGCATCCTCACGCTGACGACGGATTTTGGCGCGGAAGGCCCGTACGTGGCCTCGATGAAAGGCGTGGTCCTCGGCCTCGCGCCGGGGACGATCCTCGTCGACGTGAGCCACGCGATCGCGCCCCAGAACATCCTCGAAGGCGCGTTCGTCCTGGCGGGCGTGATCGACGCCTTCCCCGCCGGTACGGTCCACCTGGCCGTGGTCGATCCGGGGGTCGGGACCGATCGCCGCCTGGTCGCCATGAGGTCTGGAAGGCCAGTGGTTCGTGGCGCCCGACAACGGGCTGCTCGGCGGGGTGGTCCGCGGCCGACGACCCCTCGGGGATCTGGGAGATTTCCAACCCCCAGATCCGCCGCCCCAACGTGTCGGCAACCTTCCACGGGCGCGATATTTTGGCGCCGGCGGCGGCCCATCTCCTGCTCGGCCGAGACCCGGACGAGCTGGGTCCGCGGCGCCCGAAGATCATCACGCTGGCCAATTTCGAGCCCCGGCCCGACGACGCGGGGATCGTGGGCGAGGTCATCTTCCGCGATGCCTTCGGAAACCTGATCACGAACGTCCGCTGCACCTCCCTCGGCGATACCCCGCCCGCCGATTGGACCGTCGAGGTGGCCGGCGTCAGGATCACGGGCCTCAGCCAGACCTACGGCGACCAGCCGGCAGGCATCTCTCGTGGCGCTCGTCGGTTCGTCCGGATGGCTGGAGGTGGCGGTCGTCAACGGAGACGCGGCCCGATCGCTCACCGCCGGCCCGGGGACGACGGTCTGGTTTCGCAGGAAGCGAGCCCCGGCAGAGAACTCGCCCGGCGTTGAGCGACGCCTCGTCCGGGTCTGAAACCGCCCAAGCTTTCCCGCCGAGCGATTCCATGACGGTGCCGGACCAGACGTTGCGGGAATGGGACAAGGCCCATCTATGGCACCCGTTCACGGCGCAGGCGGACTGGGCGGGGTCCGAGCCGCTGATCATCGATCGCGGCGAGGGGGTTTACCTCTTCGACACCGAGGGCAACCGCTACCTCGACGGCGTGGGCTCGCTCTGGTGCAACGTGCATGGGCATCGCCACCCGTCGCTGGACCTCGCCCTCAAGGATCAAATCGACAGGCTCGCGCATTCGACGCTCCTGGGCGCAACTCACGCCCCGGCGGTCCAGCTTGCGAGGAAGCTTGCCCAGGTCTGCGCCTCGCGGGCCTTTCTCGCGTCTTCTTCGCCAGCGACGGCGCCTCGGCCATCGAGGCGGCGCTCGAAGATGGCGTTCCAGTACTGGCACCAGAAGGCCGATCCCGAGCCGAATCGCACGCGGTTCCTCGCGATCGGCAACGCCTATCATGGTGACACGATCGGCAGCGTGAGCGTGGGCGGAGTCGACCGATTTCACGCCATGTTTTCGCCGCTCCTGTTCGCCGCGATCCGGGCCGCCAGCCCCTACTGCTACCGCTGCCCTCTGCACCTGGAACGGCCCTCGTGCGCGATGGCCTGCGTCGAGGAAGTCGATCGCTTGCTGGGCGAGCATCCGGGCGAAGTGGTGGCGGTGATCGTGGAACCGATGGTGCAGGGCGCGGCGGGCATGATCGTGCAGCCCCCGGGTTATCTTCGCCGGCTTCGCGAGATCACGAGGAAGCATCGGACCCTGCTGATCGCCGATGAGGTCGCGGTGGGGTTCGGCAAGACGGGCAAGATGTTCGCGTGCGACCTGGAAGGGGTCTCGCCCGACTTGCTTTGCCTCGGCAAGGGCTTGACCGGCGGATATCTGCCCATGGCCGCGACCCTGGCCACCGAGGAGGTCTATGCGGCGTTCTTCGCCACGGCCGCCGAGCAGAAGACGTTCCAGCACGGACACACGTTCGCCGGAAATCCCCTGTGCGCAGCGGCCGCCCTGGCCAATCTCCAGGTCTTCGAGGACGAGGCGACCCTGGAAGCGGCGAAACCCAAGGTCGAGCGGCTCTCAACACGCCTCGCCGGACTTTCCGCCCTCCGCCACGTGGGCGACGTCCGCCAGTGCGGCTTGATCGCCGGAATCGAGCTTGTCGCCGACAAGCCATCGAAGGAGCCGTTTCCCTGGTCGGAGCAAATTGGCGCGAAGGTGTGCCGGCGGGCTCGCAACCTCGGGCTCCTGATCCGACCGCTGGGAGACGTGCTCGTGATCATGCCTCCGTTGAGCATTTCCCTGGCGCAGTTGGACGAGATGCTTGGGGTGATCGAGACGTGCATCCGGGAAGTGACCGAAGACGATGACAACTGCCTTTGAAGCGCCCATTCCCGGCCTGTTCATCACAGGCACCGACACCGACGTGGGCAAGACGTCCGTCGCCGTGGGGATACTCCGAAGCCTGCTCGCCCGCAACCTGCGGGTCGGGGCCATCAAGCCGGTGGCCAGCGGATTCGATCCCGCGATTGGATACTCAGCCGACACGCTCGCATTGCTCGAAGCCCTGGGCGGCCCATGTCCCGCGGACCGCATCACGCCGCTCTCGTTCCCGTTGCCGCTCGCCCCGTGCGTGGCCGCTCGACTGGCGGGGACGCGCCTCTCCCACGCGGAAATCCTCGATCGCACGGCAGACGCGATCGCCTGGTGGTCGCAGCTCGCCGATGTGCTGGTCGTCGAAGGCGTGGGCGGATTGCTCTGCCCGCTTGCCGAGGATTCGACCGTGGCCGACCTTGCCATGGCCCTCGATTATCCCCTCGTGATCGTGGCCAGGCGCGGCCTGGGGACGCTCAATCACACGCTCTTGACCGTCGAGGCGGCGCGGCTCCGGGGCCTGCGGATCGCCGGGTTGGTCCTGAACGCGACCGGGCCTGCGACGGAGGATCTGGCCGAGCAAACGAACCCCGACGAGCTGTCTCGCAGGTTGGCGGGCATCCCGATTCTCCTGAATCTCGCTTTCGAGCCCGGTCACGACACTAGGTATAACGCCATTCATGGCGTAGACTGGTATGAGAGGTCTCGTCCGCCGAGGCTCGGGCTGTCGTCGGACTGGCGGCCCGGCCTTCGCCAGGCTGATTGAGGCGACCGTCTCTCCCGGTCGACGTGGGATGCCCCAAGAAGTCATCTGCCCGCACTGCCAGAAGCCCGTCTTCCTGGACGAGCCCCCGCCGCTGGACACGCGGGCCTCGCTCGATGCAGGGCATACGATCGAGACCGTCATCCCCGGCACCATGTGTACCGACGACCATCGGAACAACGGGGTCGGCGGAGAGACGTCCCCCTCGCCATCGGCCAACGGCACGGCCCGGCCGATCGCGGCGAGCGACGGTCGAAAATCGCTGAACACTGCGGGTCGAATCCCTCCGAACGACTCCATCGAGTACGACCCCCTGGAATCGCCCGTCCCCGACCCGGTCCTGGAGGCCTTCGTCCACGACGAAACGGCCCAGGAGGCGGATTTGTGGAAGGGGAATATCGCCATCGACTCCGCCCTGTCCTCCAAGGTACCCGCTTCCGAGACCGATGCCCTCGATGAAGACGACGGGGCGCAATCGGGGCCGCGTCCCTGGCTGATCGTCCTGCTGTCAAGCTATGCGAGCGCCGCCACGATCGTCCTGGCCTATCTCCTGTGGAATGGGATCGGGCGACAGGCCCCGCCAAGGTCCTCCGCCGTCGCATCTTCGCAGGAGGACCCGATCGCGCGGTCGGCAAATCTGCCCGCGCTCCCCGAGGATCGCCTCGCGAGGCTGGGGAAGAGCCTCACGATTGGCGACCTGGAAATCACGCCCATCGAGGTCAGGAAAAGCGTGGTGCGATTGAATCGGGTGAGCGGTTCGCGGGCACGCTGGCCGAACGATCCCAAATCCGATTCGCTCCTGCTCAAGTTGCGATTGAAGAATCTGAGCAAGGACACGACCTTCGCGCCGCTTGAGCCGGCGTTCGTGCGCAACTCCGATGCCGGGTCGTCCGAGTCGTTGATCCAGAGCGGCGGGGAGACGATCGAGACCTACCCGCTCGCGGTCGCCAGCGAGTCGCCTCGATCGTCGGCCAGAAATTCGGCCCGCTCAAGCCGGGCGAAGCTCACGAGACGATCATCGCGAGCGAGCCGGAGATCGAAGGCAAGTTGAGCCCGGAAATGACCTGGAGGATCAAGCTCCAGGTCGATTCCGAGCATCAAACCGCCCTGGGGGTCGTGTTCGGCAAGTCGGACGTGAAATGACCGACGCGGGCCTCAAGCCCCGCGCGAATCCGCCTCGGCCTTGCCCGGAAGCTCGTAGCTCCTCCGCGTGTCCGACTCCCGGGGCTTCTCCTCCTTGCCGGCCCTGGGCAGCTCGAAGAAGACATCCATCTGCTGGCCCACGTACACGCGGTAGGGTCGGTCCTCGGGCAACGCATAGATCACCTGGAACACCCGCGTATCGACCTTCTCGTCGGAGTTCCCGGTCAGGCTTTTCTTCGGGACGATATAGGGCTCCGTACGGACGATCTTGAACAGCGGGAACCTCGTATCCGGGCGGCCCTTGAGCATGGCATAGGCCTGGTAGTCCGAGTTGTAATAGGGCACGTCCTGCTCGTTGATGTCGATGCGGCAGGTTCAGGGTCTTCACGTCGCCCAGGACGATCAGCGCCTCTTTCCAGACCAGGCCGGCGAACTGGCCGGGGTGGATGTTTCGTTGCAGGACCTGGCCGTCCACCAGCGCCCGGACCACGCATCGCTCGATGTCCGTCTTGGTGCTCTCGACCTTGCTCAGGGCCTGCTGGAGTTGCGCCTCGGAGACGGCGATGTCCTTGGCCCAGGTCGTCTTGATGCGGGCGAGGTCGGCCTCGGTCCGGGCCAGGGTGGCCTTGGCCGACTGGAAGGCGTAGCGATCGCGGTCGTAGTCGCTCGGCGGCGCCATGCCCTGTCGGAAGAGGTCGGAGGTCCGCTTGTTGATGATCTCGGCATCGTAGAGCTTGGCCCTCGCCTCGTCCACGGCGGCCGTGGCGGTGGGGATGTCCTGGGTCTGCGGGGCCGCCTTGAGGCGATCGAGCTGGGCGCGAGCGAGCAACAGGTCGGCCTCGCGCCCGTGCAGCTCGGCGACGAGATTCCGGTCGTCGGTGCGGAACAGGGGCTGCCCCGCCTTGACGTAAGTCCCGACCGTCACGAAAACTTCCACGGCCACGCCGGGGATGTTCGCGCCGATCGAAATGTTCTCCTGGCTGGCCTCCACGAGCCCGGCCGCCGCGATCCCTCGGCTGGAAGGATCGACGCGCGACGGCGGAGGGATGAGGATCTTGGCCGGCGGCGGGACCTTGCGGAATTCCATGACCGCGTGGATCCCGAACCCCAACCCCGCGACGGCCAGCAGCGGGAGGATGAATTTCGTGAACATGATTTACCCCGAAAAAAAGGAGGAGCGGACGGGCTCAGGCGGCGGTGTGGGCGTTCGCGTCGGAAGGGTTCTCGGTGACCTCGACGATCCTCCCGTCATCCATGCGGGCGGTGCGGTCGGCGAAGTGGAACACCCGGTTGTCGTGGGTGACCACGATCACGGCTCGGTCGGCGCGGACGGCCGCCTTGCGGAGCAAGCCCATCACGGTGAGGCCCGTCTCGTGGTCGAGCGCCGCCGTCGGCTCGTCGCAGACGAGCAACTTGGGCTCATGCACCAGGCTCCGCGAGATCGCGACCCGCTGCTGCTGCCCGCCCGAGAGTTGATTGGGCAGCCGCTCGGTCCGATCCTGCATCCCCAGGCTGCACAGGACCTCCCGGGCGCGGGCGACCGCCTTGGTTCGCGACCATCCGGCGATCACTAGCGGGACCGCGGCGTTCTCCGCGGCCGTGAGCGCGGGCAGGAGGTTGTATTGCTGGAACACGAACCCGATGTTGGCCAGGCGAAACCGGGTCTTCTGCCGGTCGCTCATCGACGACACGCGCTTGCCGAAGATGTCGACCGTGCCCTGGTCGCAGTTCAGGATCCCGGCCACGACCGACAGCAGCGTGGTCTTCCCGCACCCGGAAGGCCCGGTGATCATGGTCATCTGGCCCTTGTAGACGTCCCAGGTAATGTCCTTGAGCGCGGTGACCTGCAGCGCCCGGACCCGAAGCTCTTGCCCACGCCGCGAATGCTCACGGCCACGTTCTCTTCGGCGTGGAGCGCAGCCCTGGAGGCGTCCTGGACGGCGCCATTCACGCTCGGCGAGCGGATTTCGGTCATCATCGCCATTCTTCTCCCGAGAATGTGAGGGGGATCAGCCCCGGAAGACCACGGCCGGTTCCAGCACGACCACGCGCCGGATGCTCAGCAGGCTGGAAAGGATGCAGATCAGCACGATTGCCCCGCCGGTGAGCGGCAGGAGCTGCCACGGCGTGTAGAACGCCAATTCCTTCCCCGCGGACCGACATGCCGAACGCCGACGCCAGCCCGACCCCCAGCCCGTAGCCGAGCAACCCCACGACCGTGGCCTGGAGGAGGATCATCCCGACGATCCGCAAGTTGGTCGCGCCCATGGCCTTGAGCGAGCCGAACTGCTTCAGGTTTTCCAGCGTGAAGTTGTAGAAGGTCTGGCCCGCGATCGCCGTCCCCACGAGGAATCCGAGCACGGTGGTGATGCCGAAATTGATCGGGATGCCCGTGTATTGCGCGTAATAGTTGAGGGTCGCCCACCAGAACTGGCTGCTCGTCTGGGCAAGCAGGCCGGTCTCCGCCTTGATCGCCTTCGCCACCCTCGCACACTCGGCCGGGTCGTCGGAATCGGCCTTGGCGAGGATGAACGTGAGCGGCTTGCGTTCCTGAGGGATGAACTGCTTGGCCCTCGTGTACGTGGTGTACAGGACGGCGTTGGACTGGAACGTCCGGGTCGCCTCGCAGATGCCGACGACCACGGCGCGGCGGTCGTTCATCTCCATCTCGCAGCCGACGATGTGGCTCAGCTCGAACCATTTCTTGAGCTTGGGATGATAGTACGAGCCTTCTCGCGCAAACTCCTCCACGTCTCCGAGTTCGGGTCGGCATCCAGCTTGTCCCAGTCCTCGCCCGGGAACAGCTTGCGCAGCCCCACGCGATCGATCATCACCGCATCCGGCGCGCGGAGGGCGTCGTAACTGCCCGCCAGCACGATTTGCGGCGCACCCACCAGCGAGATGTCCTCCAGTCCCAAAAGGATCACGGCCTCGTTGACCTGGAACCCTTTCGTCTCGCCGGGCCGGAAGATCGTGTGCTTGGCCCTCCCGTTCCCCTTGTACAGGGGGACGGCCCAGCAGCACGCCCTGCACCCCGCGGACGCGGTAGAGGTTGGATTCCAGCATCGGCTTGCCGTCGTCGATGTACGCCACGTTCGGGTCCATGACCCAGAGGTCGGCGCCCGAGATGTCGGCAATCTGCCCGGCCGTGCGGCACATGAGCCCGCAGAAGATCGAACCCTGCTGCATGATCAGCAGGGCCGCGAAGGTCAGGCCCATCACGATCCCCAGGAATTTCGCCCGGTCGCCAACCAGCATCTTCAAGGCAATCCAGCTCATACGTCCCCCCGCTTTCCCGCGCACGCGGCAAGAGTCTCCGTCGACCCGATCGGCGGCCCGAGTCCCAGGGCCGCGAGCGAAAAGTTCGTGATGTGATCGGTCAGATAGTCCAGGTCGAGGCTCGCCAACGCCTCGCGACCGATCAGGCGCTCGGAAATCGTCCGGGCCAGCTTGTAGTGCAAGCACTGGCCGACGATGCTGAAGCTGATTGCATGCAACCGCGTCTCCTCGACATCGGGACAGGCTTCCCTCAGGATCGCCATCAGGCGCTGGAAGTGCGGCCGGATCACCTCGCGGACGAGCGTGTCCGAGGCGTCGGTCGGCCGCAACATCTCCCGCAGCATGAGCTTGTGATGCCACGTGTCGTGCGAGTCGATCGCCAGGACCCTCTGCAAGAACGTCCTCACGTAGAAACGAAGCTGATCGGGAGCGGGACGGTCGGCGGCCGGATCCTCCAGCGGCTCGGGCATCCCGCACCGATGCGCCTCGATCACGGACTGGATGTAAAGCTGCTCCTTGTCGTGGAAATGGTAATTGACCGCCGCCACGTTGGCCTTGGCGCGGTGGCAGATCGCGCGGATCGTCGCCACCTCGAATCCCTTCTCCGCGAACTCCTCGCCCGCGGCCTCCAGCAATCTCGATTTCGTCTGGTCCAACAAACCGCACCCCCGACGAATCAAACAACCGGTTAAAACAAGCGTTTCAATCGATTGTATAAAGCGACCGTATGACGTCAAGGGGGGAATTTGCGATTTTCGGTCACGGGCCGGGGCGAAGTTGCCTCCCCGATCGAAACCGCCCTTCCCTCGGGCGGCGAGGAGGAGTAACGTCCCCCATCGCCAAGGAGGGCCGCGCCGATGGATCGGACCGTGCTTTGTGTTGTGGGGACTCGCCCGGAAGTCGTCAAGATGGCACCCGTGTTTCGGCGACTTCGGTCGTCAAGTCCCGAGCTCAACACGCGGCTGGTGACCTCGGGGCAACATCAGGGGCTGCTCGATCGCGCCCTGAAGGACTTCGGGCTGTCGGCCGATCGCGCCTTGCGGCTGATGGAACCGGGCCAGAATCTCACGCAGATGACCGCCCGCGCCCTGGTCATGCTGGGCGAGGCCATCGAGAAAGAAAAGCCGCAACTTGTGCTCTCCGTCGGAGATACGACCACCGTCCTGGCAACGGCGATGGCCTGTCATTTCCAGAAGATCCCCTTCGGGCATGTGGAAGCCGGCTTGCGGACGGGGAATCGCTACCTGCCGTTTCCCGAGGAAAAGAACCGCGACCTGGTCTCTCGTCTCTCGACGCTGCACTTCGCGCCCACGGTTGAGGCCAGGAACAATCTCCTTCGCGAAGGGATCGCGGCCGATTCCATCCACCTGACCGGCAATCCCGTGATCGACGCCTTGAAATTGGCCCGGCAGCAATGTGCGAGCCTGCCCGTGGAGCCGCCCGCGAGGCAGTTCCTCCTGGTCACGGCGCATCGTCGCGAGAATTGGGGCCTGCCGATGCGTCAGATCGCCCTTGGATTACGCGATCTCGTCGAACGAAATCCTTCCCTGGGCGTGGTGTTTCCCGCGCACCCGAACCCCGAAGTACGCGGCCCGATCTCGGAGATCCTTGGAAAAACCGAACGTGTGAAGGTGATCGACCCGGTGGGATACCCGGAATTCGTGGCGCTCATGGCCGCGTGCCGGATGGTGATCACCGATTCGGGCGGGGTCCAGGAGGAGGCGCCCGCCATGGGGAAGCGCGTGCTCATCCTGAGGGCGGAAACCGAGCGGCCCGAGGGGCTCGATTGCGGCCTCGGGAAGCTTGTCGGCCCCGATCGTCATCAAATCGTGGTCGAGGCCGAGGCGTTGCTCCGGTCGCCGGTCGATGAGCCGAGGGCCTCGCTCCCGTTCGGCGACGGCTGGGCTGCCGAGCGGATCGCCCGCGTGGTGCTGGACTTCTGCGGGGTCAGTCCTGGCGAGCCTCCCGCCGAGATGCCGGCCTGGCCGCTCCCGTAGGAGGACGATGCGGGCCCTGCCTCTCGATCGCGTTGCCCTCGACGAATTCGACGATGCGCTGGGCCGCTCGCGACGACGCTCCAGGCACGGCAACGCGGTCGCGAAGCTCGGCCAGTCGCTGCGAGGCCGCGTCTCGCTGGGCGGGGTCTTGGAGCCAGCGGGTGACCCAACCGGCCATCTCGGTCGAGACGTCGCGATCGGTCAGGAATTCGGGCATGACCTCCGCGTCGGCGAGGAGATTGACGAGGCTGATGAATCGCGTCTGGATGAATCGCCGCGCCACGATCAGGTCGAATCGCTTGATCTTGTAGACCACGACGGTCGGCAGGGCTTCAACCATCAACTCCAGCCCGACCGAGCCCGAGACGGCGATGGCCGCGTCGGCGATCCGGATCAATTCGGCCGTCTTCCCGGCGTGGATTTCCCCGTTTTCCAGGCCAATTCCCGTCTCCTGGATCAGGCTGCCGGCCAGTTTTCGATGTTTCTCATGAAGGCAGGCGACCACGAATCGGACGTCGGGACATTCCGCCGCGATCTTCCCGGCCGCCTTCAGCATGATCGGCAAGTTTCGCTTCAACTCCTGCGTCCGGGAACCCGGCAGGAGGGCCACAACCTGGCCAGGCATCGAGGTTTGTGCTTGCACAAACCCATCGTCAAGCGCCCGCTCGGCAAGTTCGTCGAAATAGGGATGGCCGATGAATTCCGCCTCGTTGAAGCCTCGCTCCTGATACCATTTGGGCTCGAACGGGAGGCTGCACAGGACGCGATCGACCCACTTATGCACTTTCTTGACGCGCCAGCCCGCCCAGGCCCACAGTTGCGGGGGCACGAAATAGACGACTCGAATCCCCTGGGCCTTGGCGCGCTTGGCGAGCGCCCAGTGGAATCCGGGAAAGTCGATCAGGACCACCACATCCGGCTTTTCCTCCCGAAAATAGCGCTCGGCGCGGTTGGCCTGCTCGATGAACTTGTGCAGGTTCAGCAGGACGCGACCAAACCACATGACCGCAAGGTCGGTCATCCGGAACAGGACGCGGGCGCCGGTCGATTCCAGGTGGTCGCCGCCGAAGCCGACGATCTCGGCGTCGGGTCGAAGGCGATGGATAGCCCGGACGAGGTTGGCGGCGTGGAGGTCGCCGCTGGGTTCGCCCGCGGAAACAAAGATCTTCATCGATGAGAACTCGCGTCCATGCCCGGTCGTGCATCCATGGCCGGTTCCGGCCCAGACGGGAATCTAACCGATTTCGCGAGACGATCCTACCGTAAAGTCCCACGGTCGCGACCCGCGATGGGCGTGAACCCGGCCTTGAATCGATTTTTTGTTTGCATTTTGCTGTCTTCTCGCATACGTTCACCTTGCAATCGAGGTTGCATGTTGCCCTGCTTGGCTACCATCCAGTTCTACACCGGGGAGACTCTTACCACGCGTCGCCAGACCCTCACCCCTTCGATCGAATTCTGCGAACGCCGCCTCCTGCTCGCCACCATCAATGCAAGCATTGCCAGCTTCGCACAACAACTCGCTCTCGATACCACCGACACCACGAATCATACGGCCTGGGGATTTCCCGGCATGACTTTTGCGGTCAACGTCCAATGCCCATCTGGAACTTACGTTGGCTAGAATTCAATTACCTATAGCATGACGCCGAGCGTTCTTGACCCTAGTCAATCTCTATACGATACAAGTGTTGGAAGTAGTACACTGATCTCTCAGGTTAAAGTCACCTCAAATTTGGGTAGCTCAGATCAAGAATCATTCAGCTTGCCGATCCTGCCGAATAATACCGGCACGGTGACGATCGCAATCGACATGGTCGCACAGAGATATCAACCGGGTTCGAGCCGGCCCAACCGATACCTTGCCCGGAAACACGCCAACTGGACCTGGCAGACCAGCGACGGTAGCGGCGCCTTTACACCCCCCTTGCCGCCACCCAATACCATCCCCGCCGCATGGTTGGCGCCAGGCGATGGAGTGACCTCCTATCTGAACTGGGTGGGCAATTCCTACTCAAGTCTGGACAGCTCATCCCAACTCGCCGAGCGGCCTTCCAGGAGGGCGTCTCGTCACACTCCTCCAGGGTCCGAACCACGCCTTCCACAATCCGGCTGCTTCCCGAAGCGTGGGATCGTGCCTTGGATGATCTCGCTGATCGAGACCAGTTCCATCCGTCGCTGGCCGCGGGCCCGGGGGATGCGGGACGTGCCGGGTTCAAAGCCCGTCAAGCCCGAGTCCACGGACCCGAATACTGACACCCATGTTTCACTCGGCATCCACAGGCGGCAATCCTGACCTGGACCTCGTCCTAGCCCTCTCGGCATATGCGATCCATACCTGGAGGTGTGGCGGGTTCACGTTCCAGAGATATTTCTACTCGCTTGCGATGAGCCATTTCAGGTCTGGGCAAATGTCCTACGACAACACTCGTAACCTCGCCCAGCACGAGGTGCCCGGGCATGCGCCCTGCCCTGTGTTCCACCTTCAGGCGGCCTGCCCGAGAACTCCGCGAGGCAGCCAAGACGAAGGGACGCCGTCATTTCCAACTGTACCACTGGTATCTGTTGATCGCTCGTGCCTGTCATTCTATGGAGACAGGGCCCAATTATGAAAATCCATCGTGCGGGCTTGGGCGTCGGGTGGCACTGGTGGCTTGTCCACCAGTGCGTTCGCGCCAGAGACCACATGTGGTCAAGCCGCCGTTAGCAATAACCAGGAAGTAATTGATCCAAGCCCCTTCCTGATTTACCGTTACACCTTCGCCGAACGCACTGGCGGGCAAGCCACCGGTGCCACCCGCCGCAGTCGAGCGAGTAGTGGGTCAGGATCAGCCAGGTAGCCTTGATGCTGAGGCGGCTGGCTCCCGATGAATCGAGGAAGGCGATACCATTTAGATGTCCGAAAACAAAGCGGCAAAGCTTTCCGGATAGCCTCTACTTTACCTCCAAAGCTAAGATGGCAAGATGTGGGGCAGACGTCCCGCCTGTCTGCAATTCGGCAGGTGGGACGCCCGCCCCACGAGAACGCCCGGCTGCAAAGCAAACATGGCGACTCATGAGTCCGGGATGGTGGGGGACGTCCGCCGGAGGTTTCCGGTGGCTCTTCGTCCCCGCAAGCATGGGGTGGGCTCGCGTCCCGGTCATACTTCGGCCGTAACATGCCACCCAAGATCGAGCCGCAATCATGAGCGAAGAAGGCTTGTCGTGGAGCAGACGGGACGCCTGCCTGCAATCCGGCAGGCGGGATGCCTGCCGCACAAGGATGCCCGCGTCGTCCAGGAGTAAAATCATGGGATCTAACGACTTGGGGCGCCAAACGGCGCGACAAAAGGGCCGAAATCCCCCTGCGCCGAAGGCCCGGCCGTCCAGATTTCGTCCAGGTTTCCGAAAAGTCGCATCTCGTGACCCGATCAGGACTTGGGGGATTGGCGCGAACACTTCGGCCCGAAAACCGGTCAAAAACGTGCGAAAAACCGTCTCACCCCGACTGCGCCCCTGGACAAGACACCCGAAAAGCCCGACTTCGCCCCACGAATCCCCGGCATTTCCCGAGTGTCGCACTCTGTAGCGTATTATCTTATCGACAAGATTAAAATCGTCTATCATTGACCCAAATCCTTCGACGACAACGGGTTGTAAACCATGAAAATCCAGGCGAAGGCGAATGGGTCGGCCATTTCTAGGCCCAAATTCGCCCCCTCGCCGGGCACACGATCGCGGCCCCATGACCGGTGATTTTTCCGCCTTTCCTGAAACGGGTGATGAATCCCAACCCCTGCAACGATGGTGTGGTTTGTGAGCCTGGAACAAAGGCTTATCATCGCGACCGGCCGCGAGGAAATCATGCGAAATTTCACCCGAGATACCACCCCCCAGATCACCGCACCCCCCATCACGGCCGGTGCGCGCCCTGCGCCGGGAGGGGCCAGGGGCCGTGAAGATGCCGTCCATACGCGGGCGACACGTTCGCGGCGAGATCCCCGCGGTCCAATGGCCGACGCTGTCCGGTCATCCCCAGGGATCCCCGGTCACACCCACGCGCGATCAGGTCGCGGCTTCCTCGTCGGCCTCGGGGAGGTCGGGGATGTTCAGTTCCTTGATCCGCCGATAGAGGCGAGGACGCGAGATTTCGAGCAAGTCGGCGGCCCTCGACTTGTTCTGCCTCGATCGCTGCAGTGCCTGCTCGATCAGCCGCCTTTCCAACTGCGTGAGCAACGGGTCGAGCGGGATCTTGCTCGCAGGGAGCGGCGGAGGGGCGTAGGACGACGCGAACTCGCCCCGGATCGACGCGGGCAGGTCCTCCGGGGAGATCAAACCTCCCGGGCTTTTCTCGTAGGCCGACTCGATCACCCTCCTCAACTCGCGAAGGTTGCCGGGCCAGTCGTAGGAGGCGAGGATTTCCAGCGTGCCGGGCGCCAGGCCCGCGTGCTTGCCGGGGACGCGCGACCTGGCCTCTTCCAGGAAATGCTGGGCCAGCAAGGGCACCTCGTCCAATCGCTCGCGGATCGGGGCCAGTCGCAAGACGATCCCCGTGACGGCGAAGTAGAAGTCATCCCGCCAATGCTGCTCGCGCAACGCCCGTTCGGGATCGATCGAGGTCAGCACCAGGAGTCGTGCCTTGCCCTGGGGGAGTGCCCCGACGATGCGCGATTGGAGGTCGCGCGGGATCGATGCACAATCGCCCAGGATCAGGGTGAAGTCGTGGGGCAAACTCCATCGCGACGAATCCGCGCCAAAGAGCTCTCGTTCGATCAGTTCGGCGGGCAAGACGCCGGGATCGAGCGCGATCACGGGCTCGTCGGCCCCTCCGGCGAGGGCCTGGATGGACCGGGCCACATGCCTCTTGCCCGTGCCGGGCTCTCCGGTGATGACGAGGGGCATGCGGGACTTGCTAGCCGCCGAGACCTGCTGGAGGAGGCGTTCGTGACGGGGCCCGCGCCCGACCAGGGGGATATTGGCATGGTGAACCCGCAGGTGCTCGCGGATCTCCAGCAACGCCTCGCGGGCTTCTTGCGACGGCGCGGGCGGGACGATCGAGGGATCATCCGGCATCCGGAAGATCCCCAGGAGGCCCAGCAATTTGCCATCCCGGCCATGAAACGGGAGGAATTCCACCGTCCGCCAGGACCGGCTCCCGTCGCGATGGACGATCAGGCCGCGGGTCGAGGCCGGCCGACCGGCGAGGGCCTCGGGGGGCGGGGCCATGCTGTCCGCGATGGCGCCTGGGAGGATTTCCTCCGAAGATCCGCCGGGCCGGGCGACCTTGCCGCGGACCTCCTCGGCGGTGTAGCCGGTGAGCCCCTCCCAGGCCCGATTCACGAACAGGATTCGCGCCCGGGCGTCGAAGGCCACGACCGGCTCGGACGCCCGGGCGAGGAGCAGTTTCCAGCGTTGGAGGCCGGCATGAGAAGGCGTGGCCATGCGAATCGCCCGCGCGACGTCCCGAATCGGAGGCCCGTCCGGATCAGTCCCGGGCGAACCGGCTCCAGGACCAGACCACTTGCCCGAGGACGACTTCCGAGGCCCCGTTGTTCATCTCGATGGGGATCAGGGGATGATTGCGGCTCGGCTGATTGGGCCTCAGGATCAGGTGACGTCCGGAGACCTCCAGCCATCGGATCATCACCTCGCTGCCATGGCGGGCGGCGACGAGCTTCCCGGAAAGCAGGGAGGGGTCCGTCACCGTCCGATCGATCGCGACCACGGAGCCCGCCGGCAGGATCGGATTCATCGACTCGTCTTCGAGCCGGACCGCGACGGTTTCCCGAGGATGGGGGATCCATTGGCGGTAGGCCAGGATATGCCCTTCGGCTCGCCGATCCTGGCCGGGAGCGTCGGTGAGGGCCGACATCTCGACAAGGTCCACGGCGATATAGTCGGATACGGTCCCTGTGGGTAAATTCTCCGGGGTCAGCAAGACGACCTTGCTCGGGCTCTTCTCCAGCTTTTCCAGGCCGCGACGGATGAGTTCCTGCGGCGTCAGGTCGGCGAGGACCGAATCTTCCACGCCCACGCGATATTTCGGCCCCTCGCCCGTGAGGAGCCAGAGCGGATTGGTGCTCGTCTGGTCGATGAAACCTAACAAGACCTCGGCCGGCACCGTCACGCCCGTCTCGTAATTGTACCAGGTCCGCGCCGGCAGATTAAGGCGACGGCCTAGTTCCGGCCCGCCGTGCTCGCCAAATAGCTCGTGGCGGACCTCCCGCAATCGCTGGGAAATCTCCGCCTTTACGTTAATCCGAAGTGCTGGTGTCTTCTTCCGGGCCACGGCAGGATCCCCTGTACGGGCAAGAACGGATTATGGCCTCGTCCGCCTCAACCCGCAGGGAACGAAGTCAACCTGCTTAAAGAATCCGAAAACCAAGTCAAGAAAGATTTGCTTATAAAACGTAATCGTCCCTGACGAAGTTGACTCCTATTATGCCAAATCGTTCCTCACGCCGCAAGCTGGAGGGCCGAAAAAACCCGTCTGGTGGTTTTTTTTCGTCAAAAGTACCCCAGTTCGTCCCTCGCGGCCTCGCTCATCCGGTCCATCGACCAGGGGGGGGACATCACCAGCTTCACGTTTGCCTTATTAACGCCCTCGACCTTCTCCAGGGCCGCCACCGCATTGCGGAGGATTTCGGGGCCGGCGGGGCATGCCGGGGTCGTGAGGGTCATCTCGACGTCCACTTCCGATTCCCTCGTCTGGATCGTGTAGACCAGGCCGAGGTCCACCACATTCACGTTCAGTTCCGGGTCCTTCACCGTCCGAAGGGCCTCGAGCAGCGTTTCCTGGTCGGGCATGGCGAGGGTTCCTGGCAAGAAAGGGCGTCCTTAAGAGCGCGGATCTTCGTGCTTGTTGTCGGCGAGGGCAACGGTGGTCTTCAGCCGCCTCAAGACCCCATGCAGGCCCCGCACCCGCAGCATCCCGAGGATCTCGGGCATCCCGGTCTTCTCGATCAGGTCATCGGGGACGGTCATCACGTCTCGCACCGAGGCGCCATCGAGTCCTTCGACCAGCAGCGAGACGAAGCCTCGCACGGTCGGCGCCTCGATCGGGGCGTCGGCGAACAGGCGGACTTGCTCGGCGTTGATCTCGGCGAACAGGAAGACGGGCGACTGGCATTCGGGCACGCGATGCGCCTCGTCCTTGAAGTGCGAGAGCCGGTCGGGCAAGGCGGGGAGGCCCTTCGCCAGGTCGATGAGCATCTCGATGCGTTCCTGGCGGTCGGCCTCGCGCAGGTCGGTCACGAGCGATTCGAGCGCGGGGGTCACGGTCATTCCCCCTTCGCGATCGGAGCGCGGACCAGGTTGCCCCACTCGGTCCAGGACCCGTCATAATTGCGGACCTTGGGGTAGCCGAGCAGGTAGGTGAGGACGAACCAGGTGAGGCTCGATCGCTCTCCGATCCGGCAATAGGCGACCACGTCGTCGGTCGGCTTCAGACCGCACTCCCCCTCGAAGATGGAACGCAAGTCGTGGGCCGACTTGAACGTGCCGTCCTCGTTCACGGCGCGGCTCCAGGGGACGCTCCTGGCACCCGGGATGTGGCCGCCGCGGAGGGCGCCCTCCTGCGGGTAGTCCTCCATGTGGAGCTTCTCGCCGGTGTATTCCTTGGTGCTGCGGACGTCGATCAAGGGCAGGCCCGACTTCACGTGGGCCATCACCTCGTCGCGGAAGGCGCGGATGTTGGGCTCCTGGCTGCCACCCACCCTGTAGTCGGTGGGGGATACTGGGGGATCTCCTTGGTCGTCGGCCGGCCCTCGTCCAGCCACAATTTGCGGCCGCCGTTTAGGATGCGGCAATCGGCGTGGCCGAACAGCTTGAACGCCCAGAAGGCGTAGCAGGCCCACCAGTTCGACTTGTCGCCGTAGAAGACGACCGTGGTGTCGTGCGAGATCCCGGCCTTGGAGCAGAGTTCGGAGAACCTGGCGGCGTCGATGTAGTCGCGGCGGAGCTGGTCTTGCAGGTCGGTCTGCCAGTCGATCATGACCGCGCCCGGGATGTGGCCCGGGTTGCTGTAGTTGATGATATCTTCGTCGCTCTCGACGATGCGGATCTTGGGGTCGTTGAGGTGCTGCTCGACCCAGTCGGCCGAGACGAGGACTTCGGGATGGGCGTAGTCGGACATTGGGGGTCTAACTCCAGGTGCATACGGTCGGGGAGAGTGCTCAGACTTTCAGCTTCTTGGCGACGGCCTGCCGCAGCGTCTCGCGGACGGGCTCCAGGGCGATGCGGTCGTACACGTTGGCGAAGAAGCCCTCGACGACGAGCCGGGTGGCCTCCTCGCGGGCGATCCCCCGCGACCGCAGGTAGAAGATCATCGTCCTCGTCCACGCGGCCGGCGGTGGCGCCGTGGGTGCATCGCACGTCGTTGGCCTCGATCTCCAGGCCGGGGATGGAATCGGCGCGGGCGCCGTCGGAGAGGAGCAGGCTGTCGTCCTTCTGATAGGCGTCGGTCCGCTGCGCGTCCTTCTCGACCCGGATCATCCCCTTCCAGACGACCCGCGAGTTGTCCTTCAGTCCAACCTTGTAGAGCAGGTCGCTGGTCGTGTGCGGGGCTTGATGGTCCTGCCGGGTAAAATAGGCGAGATGCTGCCGGCCCGAGGTGAACATGACGCCGTTGACCTGGGCGGAGGCGCCCTCGCCGGTCGAGCGCGACTTCCTGATTCACCTTGGCCAGCCGCGAGCCGAGGCCGCCGACGGTCCATTGGATCGAGGCATCGGCGCCGACCAGGGCACGCTCGCGGCTGAAGTGCCAGGTGTTCGGCGTCCCAGTTCTGGATGTTCACGAACTGGAGCTTCGCGCCCTCGCCGACGAAAAGCTCGATCGCCCCGGCGTGCAGGGCCGGCGTGTTCCCGCGCCCCTCGGAGGCGGTCTCCTGGATCAGCGTCGCCTCGGCGCCTTCTTCCAGGACCACGAGCGTGTGATGGAGGTCGGCCGAGCCTTGCGGCGACAATCCGACCAGGCTGAACAGGGGCCGCTCGACCCGCACACCCTTCGGGACGTAGAGCAGCGTCCCGCCGGTCCAGAAGGCGGCGTGGAGGGCGGAAAGGGAGTCGGTGCCGGGCGTTACGGCGTCGGTCAGCAGGTATCTTGCGGATCAACTCGGGATGCTGCGTCACGGCCGAGGCCAGGTCGACGAAGATCACGCCCGGCGGCAGCGCGGAGGGATCGGCCCGCCGCGTCGGCTGCCGAGTCGACGTGCTCGATGCCGGCCGCGTAAGTCGCCTTGAGTGCGTCCCAGTCCGCGGTCAGGGCCTCGCGGGCTTGCCGGCGAGGGTTCATGCGGCGAAGGCGGCGCGAACGAGGCGAGCTTGAAGGGCCGGATGTCGGTCCTCCGCCATTCCTCGTCGCGGAGGGTAGGCCAGGGGAGCGGCCTCGAACCGAGCGAACGCCTCGCGGCGGCGGTCGACGAGCCAGGGCGGCTGGTCGCGATCCTTCAGGAAGGTCTCGAAGGCGGTCCCGGCGAAGCCCCCGGTCGCGGAAGTCGGATTGGTCGCGGCGATGGTCATTGCGGTGAAGGTCTCGGATGCGAGGGGTTATAAGTCCGTGGAGACGTCGCGATTTATCTCCGGCCCGCACCCCGCTTCGGCCGGATCGGCTCGTTCGCCTCGCGGGCCAGGCGGTAGATGAAGAAGGCCAGCGCGGCGATGCTCAGGAGGAAGATCGACCACCCACATCCGGCTCCAGTGCCCGGCCAGTCGAGACGAGCCGGGGTCGCCCGGGATGTACTGGACGGCGATGTTGCCCTCGTCGGGCACGGGCCAATCGGTGGGCAGCATGTCGTATTCGGAGCGGCGATTGCCCGCGTCCTCGAACTGGTAGGCGACCCGGAGTTGCTCGACCTTGCCCCCCCGCCGGCTGGTGTTCTCGACGATCCTCTTCTCCTGCACGCGGGTCTCGACGGTCTTGCCCCAGATCAGGTAGCGCAGCTCGTTGAAGCTGAAGAACGCGGACACGAGGAAGACGAACCCCGCGGCCAGGATCCATTTCACCTTCTGCATCTCGTCGCCCATCGCCCGTCCTCCGGCTCAACGGCGCCGCGATCGCGGCGAGTTTGGGTCCTTCTCCACCCTCTTCAGCACGACCCCCAGGCCGAGCGCCAGGGCCTCGGCCGCGGGAACGACGATCAAGAGCCAGGTTTGATGGGTCGTCGCGGAGCGGATCACGGCCGGGGCGTTGGGGACCCGCTTCAGGGCGTTGACGGAGAGATCCCCCGACGGGCCTTCGCCCTCGCGTTGGAAATAGTCGCCCGCCGCGAAGGTCCAGCGCCCGCGAGGATCAGGGCCATGACCATGGCCACGACCCAGGCGAACGACTTGCCCTGCCCCTCCGCCACGGCGACACCTCCATCAAATCCGGGGAAGATCACCCCACCGAGCCTTCCATCTGGAGCTGGATCAGCTTGTTCATCTCGACGGCGTATTCCATCGGCAGCTCCTTCACCAGCGGCTCGATGAAACCGCTCACGATCAGCGTGGATGCCTCGGCCTCGCTCAGCCCGCGGGATCGCAGGTAGAAAAGCTGTTCCTCGCCGATCTTGGAGACGCTGGCCTCGTGGCCGATCTTCACGTCGTCCTCGTCGATCTCGATGTAAGGGTACGTGTCCGATCGCGAGGCGTCGTCCAGGATCAGGGCGTCGCACACCACGCTCGACTTCGACCCCTTGGCGCCGGCGTCCACCTTCAGCAGGCCGCGATAGCTCGCCCGGCCGCCGTTCTTGCTGATGCTCTTGGAGATGATCCGGCTCGACGTGTAAGGGGCCGAATGCACGACCTTGGCGCCGGCGTCCTGGTGCTGCCCCTTGCCGGCGAAGGCGATCGAGAGGATCTCTCCCCGCGCCCCCTTGCCGATCATGTGGACGGCCGGGTACTTCATCGTGAGACGCGAGCCGAGGTTGCCGTCGACCCACTCCATCACCGCGTCTTCGTGCGCCACGGCCCTCTTGGTCACGAGGTTGTAGATGTTGTTGGCCCAGTTCTGGATGGTCGTGTAGCGGCAGCGGGCCCCCTTCTTCACGATCACCTCGACCACCGCCGAGTGCAGGCTCTCGCTCGTGTAGATCGGTGCCGTGCAGCCCTCGACGTAGTGGACCTGGGCACCTTCCTCCACGAGGATGATGGTGCGCTCGAACTGCCCCATGCTCTCGGCGTTGATGCGGAAATACGCCTGGAGGGGGATGTCCACCTTCACGCCGGCCGGGATGTACACGAACGACCCGCCCGACCACACCGCCGAATTAAGCGCGGCGAATTTGTTGTCGTGGATCGGGATGATGCTGCCGATGTACTCGCGGACGAGGTCGGGATGCTCGCGGACGGCCGTGTCGGTGTCGGTGAAGATCACGCCCTTCTTCTGGAGGTCTTCACGCAACGAATGGTAGACGACCTCCGACTCGTACTGTGCCCCCACGCCGGCGATCAGCCCGCGTGCGCTCGGCCTCGGGGATGCCCAGCTTGTCGTAGGTATTCTTGATCTCGCTGGGGATGTCGTCCCAGGTCGGCGCCCTGGCGGTCGGCGGCCTTCATGTAGTAATGGATGTCGTCGTAGTTGAGGTCCAGAAGCTCGCCGCCCCAGGTGGGGGTGGGCTTCTGCCAGAAGACTTCCAGGGCCTTGAGGCGGAAGTCGCGCATCCACTGCGGCTCCCCCTTCATCTCCGAGATCTGCTCGACGACCTCCTTGTTCAAGCCCCTTGCGGGCCTTGAACGAGTAGTTGGCGTCGGAGTCGCGGAAGCCGTACTTGTAGTCTTCCTTGATGCCCTGGACTTGCATTCCGAGGTCGGTGGCCATGATCTTTCGCCTCTATGGTTCGCCCCGAAGGGCCTTTGCGTGGTGTCGGTCGATCAGGAAGTTGCGTAGTCGGTGAGCGGGCGTCGGCTCGGGTGTTTGAACGCCAGGACGATGTGATCTCGCGGGATGCCGGCTTCGACCAGTTCCTCGGCCACCCCATCCTCGATCCCGTCGTGCTGAATCCAGATCTTGCCGTTCCGGATGTCGAGGTGGAGGACGGGGCCGTGAATCCGATGATGGCCGACCCAGCCGTTGTTGATTAGCTCGTAGTGATCGTTCGACTCGTCGAAAACGACCTCAACATCGACCTCGCCGACGGAAGGGCGCTCCTTCGAATATTTGAGGATCAATTCGCGGCACGATCCGCCGGTATTCGTTCAAGGTTTCCATCGCACGATCTTCTCCTCTTCCGCACGGAACACCACGAGGTGGACCTTAAACGCCTCCAGGGCCGGTCGTATCATCGCCGAGTGGAACGTGCTGGGTAGACGTCCTCCGGGACCGCGAGGAAGAGCGTTCGGGTCGGGTCGATTTGCTCCATGAGCGTGTGATATTGGAGATACTGGCCCAAAGCCTGCTGGAAATCCCTCTGTTCCGAGGCGCCGAGGAAGCTCTTGATCTCGACCGCAATCTTCTCGCCACCCCGCTCGGCCGCGATCGCCCGCTCCGCGCCGAGGTCGACGAATAACTTCTCCTCACCGACGCCGATCCGGTAGGGGTCATGCGTGATGGTCCAGCCCTCCTTGATGAGGGCCCGCTTCACCGCGTCATGATCCCGATCCCTGGCCGGCATCGCTGACCCTCAAGCCGGTTGTTCGACTGCATCCTTCGCCTCCAAGGCGTCTTCCTCCTTCGCGGCCTCGGGATACTTCTCGCGGATCCAGTCGTAGCCCTCCGCCTCCAGCTTGTCCACCAGCTCGGGCCCCCCGCTCTCGACGATCTTCCCGCCCAGGATGATGTGGACGAATTGCGGCGGGATCAGCTTCAGGAATCGCTGCGTGTGCGTGATCACCAGGAGGCCCGATCGCGACTTCTCCGCGACCTTGAGGATCCCTTCGGAGACGATGCGGACGGCGTCGATGTCCAGGCCGCTATCGGTCTCGTCGAGGATCGCGAACGCCGGCTTGAGCATGGCCATCTGGAGGATCTCAGCCCGCTTCTTCTCGCCGCCGGAAAATCCTTCGTTCAGATACCTGCGGGCGAACTCGGTATCCATGTCCAGGTCGTCCATCTGCTCGCGCATCTCCTTGCGGAAGTCGCGCATGGGCATGAGGTCCTGGCCTTCCTTCCGCTCCGGATTCCGCACATTCGTCACGGCGTGGCGGAGGAAGTTCGCCACCGTTACGCCAGGGATCGACGTGGGATACTGGAACGCGAGGAACAGGCCCGCCTTGGCGCGGTCGTCGGCCTCCATCGCCAGGATGTCCTGGCCGTCGATCGTCGCCGAGCCCTCGGTCACCTCGTAGCTCGGATGGCCCATCGAGCGCGTAGCTCAGGGTGGATTTTCCCGACCCGTTGGGGCCCATGAGGGCGTGGACTTCCCCCTGGCGGATCGTGAGCGTGACCCCCTTGAGGATCTCCTTGCCGTCGATGCTTGCGTGCAGGTTTTCGATCTGGAGGACCTTGCTCATCCGTCTTCTTCCATCCTTCGGTGTCGAAAAGTTATCCGGCCTGGGCTGGCGGGGGTTGGTAGTTGGGTTTCGCCTCGAAGTCGCACGAACGATGGCCGTCGAGCCGGCATTTGCTCAGCCGCAACGCGTGGCCGAGGACTTTCTCAAACATCTTCCGTTCCATCCCGCAGATGCCGCGGTCGACTTCGGCCAGTTCATGATACGGGCAGGAATGCTGCGTGAGGATCGGTCGCGGGTCGTCGTCGCGGTGCGTGACCTCGGTCTCCACGCCCCGCTCGTGCAGGATCGAGCCGAGCTGGACCAGTCCGGCCTTCCCAGTCCTCGCCGTCGATCTGGCGGCGATAGAGGTCGGCCAGCCGCTCGGTGATGCGGCCGAAGAGGATGCCGGCGGAGCTTGCGATCCTCGACCGATTGCATCATCTCATCCCAGAGGACCAGCGCCAGGTCGGCGTAGTTCTGGCCGAGCTTCTTGTGGGCTTCGGGGCTTGCCTGATAGGTGTGCTTGGGGCGGCCTCGGCCACCGGGCTGGGTGCGGCGCTCGACCATCCCCGAGGCGATCAATCGCGACAGGCGATTCCGCACCGCCGTCGGGGTCACGGCCAGATGCTCCGCCATCCCGGCCACGGTGAGGGGGCCGTTGCGGCGAATCACATCCAGGAGCGGTCGGTCGGAACTCTCCATGATCGGCCGCACCTCCGAGGTTTTTCCGCGACATCGAACCCTATTGTAGGGATCAATTGCCCCGGCGTCTACGCGGCGGAGGGCACTTCTCGCAAAAAACCTTGCGAAAAATCGCGTGTCGAACCCGGTTTACCGGTCTTCGCGCAACTCACCCAAAAGCTGGACCTTGTGGAGGCGTTGGGCCGATCGTATCGTTGATGGAGGCAAGCTCGAAATCCTGTCAAGCTCATTTTCCCGGGGCCGATCGATGCTGAACTTTGGCGGACGGGAGCGAGCGCGGCTTCTGCGACGGACTCACCAGGCGCGATTTCCTCAAGGTTGGCGGCCTGGCCCTGGGCGGATTGAGCCTCCCGCAATTGCTCCAGGCCGAAGCCGCGGCCGGCTCTTACTCGTCGCATAAATCGGTTATCATGGTCTTCCTCGCCGGCGGACCAGGGCATCAGGACACGTTCGACCTCAAGCCCGACGCCCCCTCGGGCATCCGAGGGGAATTCAGCCCGATCGCCACGAAAGTTGCGGGCATCGACATTTGCGAGCACCTACCCCGGCTCGCGGCCATCATGGACAAGATCGCGCTGATTCGTACGGTGGTCGGCGCGAAGGGCGAGCATGCGGCCGTTCAATGTCTTACCGGGTACTCCGCCGCCGAGAGTAAGCTGCAAGGCGGACGCCCGAGCCTCGGGTCGGTCGTCTCGAAGGTCCAGGGTCCATTCGATGACGCCATCCCTCCGTTCGTTGGCCTTTCGCCCAAGATGATCTTCAAGGCCTGGGCCGATAATGGGGATCCCGGCTATCTCGGCCTTGCCCATGCCCCCTATTGCCCCAACGGGACCGACCTCCCCAGTCTGGCCATGCAGGGGATCGGACTCGGGCGACTAGGGAATCGTCGCGACTTGCTCAAGAAGTTCGACGGGTTGCGTCGCGAGCGCGGATGAGGACGAGATGGGGATGGACGAGTTTCGCAAGAAGGCGTTCGACATCCTCACATCACCCAGGTTGGCGCAAGCCCTGGATGTGACTCGCGAAGACCCGAAGATTCGCGATCGCTATGGGTATGGCGACATGACCAACTATCTCGACGGCGGCCCTTATTGCAATGACCAGTTCTTGATGGCTCGACGATTGGTGGAGGCCGGGGCGCGGTGTGTTACCATCGGATATGGCCGATGGGACAATCACTCCAATAACTTCCCCCGCTGCCGCATGCACTTGCCGCGACTCGACATGGGGCTATCCGCCTTGATCGAGGACCTGCACATGAGGGGGCTGGACAAGGACGTGACCGTGGTCGCCTGGGGCGAGTTCGGCCGCAGCCCGCAGATCAACGCGGGCGGCGGACGCGACCACTGGCCGCAGGTTTCATGCGCCTTATTGGCCGGAGGCGGCATGAAGACCGGCCAGGTGATCGGCGAGACCACCCGGAACGCGGAAATGCCCAAGGATCGGCCGGTCACGTTCCAGAACGTGTTCGCCACCCTCTATCACAATCTCGGCATCAGCCCGACGACCATGCTGGCCGACCGCGGGGGTCGGCCCATGGCGCTCCTGGACGACTTCGAGACGATCCCCGAATTGCTTTGATCGACGGGGAACTTTACAGGCCTTCGCCGCCCAAATGCTTACGCTTGTGGGGGTTGCGCCCCTGCTTCTTGGGACGGCGGCACTTGGCGATGGGCGAGCTATCGCAGCTTTTCTTCCACTTGTAGCTCTTGCGATGGCGAGTCTTCGTTTTCATGAGATCTCTCGGAAACTGGCTCTGGCCGGACGATTGCGACGCACATCATAAATCCGGGAGCGGAGAAAATCAATCCAATCCCTCCCGAAGTTGATTCGCCAGCGCCTCTTGGAACCGTTCCGGAAGCTGAATCGAGAAGACGCGGCCCTGCTCTTGCGGTCGGACGCTGACAATCCACGCATCGGTCGGGAGGCGATCGGCAAAACGGTCGGCCCATTCCACCAGGCAAATCCCGCCTGCTGCCCAGTATTCCGCGGCGCCCAGGTCATCGAATTCCTCCGCGGTCTTCAGCCGGTAAGTATCGAAATGGAAGATCGGGATCGACCCTTCATATTCGTGAATCAGTCCGAAAGTAGGGCTTCCAATGGCGTTGGGATCAACCCCGAGGGCCTCGGCGATGGATCGAGCGAGTCGAGTCTTTCCCGCCCCAAGCGGGCCGATCAGGCCAATGACCACGCCGGGACTCGCGAGCGAGGCCATGGCCCGGCCCAGGCCATCGGTCTCGGCCTCGTTGTCGACGTGGACGATCAGGGCGTGCCCGACATGCTCGATCTTCATCGCGTGGGGCGTGTCAAATACGCCTGAACCCTGTTCCTAAAGGTTTTCCGTTCGAAAATGATCAAATCCGCCGCGCGGAAGCGGTTGCTCTTGACCATCGGGAAATCGAAGCCGAATGGTGGACCCGGAAACGATCGTTCCGATGCGAAACACGGGGGAAGCCGGGGAGATGTCGGCCAGGAACTTTTGGGCCGAGTCGGGCGGTACCACGAGACAAAGCTCGAAATCCTCGCCATCGTTCAGGGCATGGTCGAGCGGGCTCCGGCCATCCCCTGTTGCCATCTGGCGAGCATCCTGGTGGATCGGGATCGCCCCCGAATCCAGGACCGCGCCAAGGCCTCCGCTCTCTTCCAGGATGTGGCCAAGGTCGGAAGAAAGCCCGTCGGAAAGGTCGATCAGGGCGTGAATCTCCGCGGCTTCGTGGAGTGCTAAAGCTTCTCGGACGCGGGGGATCGGTCGCAGATGACGGCCCTGGAGGCTCCCGCCCAGGGTGCCCGTGACGAGGATCACGTCGCCGACCAGCGGCCCCCGAACGGCGGACGATCCCCCGCTCCGATGCCTCGCCCATCACCGTGACGCTCACCACCAACGGGCCGTCCCACCCATTCGTGTCGCCGCCCACGAGGCTAACGCCGAAGGACTCGGCGAGCGGCACCATGCCTTCGTGGATCCCTCGGGCGATCTCGGCGGCATTTCCTCGCGGGAGCGCAACGGCCACCACCGCCGCGACCGGCACCGCGGCCATCGCGGCGATGTCGGAGAGGTTGACTGCCAGGGACTTGTAGCCAATCTCCTGGGCCGTTGCCGGACCGAGCCGGAAGTGGCGGCCGTCCATGAGCATGTCGGTCGTGACGACGACCTCACGCCCCGGCGTGAAGCGAATCGCGGCGCAATCGTCGCCGATCCCCAGGGTCACGCGCTCGCCGATCGGCGTGCGAGACCGGATTCGGGCGATGAGGTCGAATTCCCCGGTCGATGGTCTCATGGGCTCCAGGATATCAAACCTTGAGCCCGTCGCGCCGCCACAAAGGCCCGCACGACCTCGCGGGTTGCATTTTCGAGCAGCTTCGAGGCATTCCCGAACGCGTGCTCCAGCGAGATCGGGCCGTTGCAAATGCTGAAATAGGCGTCGATCCCCTGCTCGTGGACGGCTTCCGCGCCCTCGCCAATATCCCCCACCAGGGCAATCACGGGAATTTCACGCAATCGCGCCATGCGAGCCACGCCCACCGCCGTCTTTCCCGAGGCGCTCGACCCGTCGAGCCTCCCTTCGCCGGTCAGGACCAGGTCGGCAGCATCCAGTTTCCGCTTCATCTCGACAAGCTCCAGCACCAACTCGACCCCGGAAGTGAGCGTCCCGCCCGCGAATGCCATCAGGCCGGCGCCGAGGCCCCCCGCGGCGCCTCCGCCACGAGTTCCGATGAGATCCTTTCCCATGTCTCGATGGATGATCCGGGCGAGATGACTCAGGTTGCGATCCAATCGCTCGATCATCGCCGAATCCGCCCCTTTCTGGGGTCCATAGATCGCCGACGCCCCTAGCGGACCGCAGAGAGGATTCTCGACGTCGCATGCGACGACGATTTCGACGCCATGGAGTCGAGCATTCTTACGACTTGCATCGATTCGTTCCAGCGATTCGATCGGCCCGGCCCCGGGCCCAAGCTCATTGGCTTCGGAATCGAGGAACCGGAAGCCCAACGCCTGGGCCATGCCCACGCCGCCCTCGTTCGTGGCACTGCCGCCGATGCCGAGGACGACCTTGCGGGCTCCCGCTTCGATGGCCGCCAGGAGCAGCTCGCCGGTCCCCCTGGTGGTGGTTTTCCAGGGATTTCGACGATCCGCGGAGATCAGCCGCAGCCCAGACGCTTCGGCCATCTCGATCACGGCCGTCCTGCCGTCGCCGAGCATCCCGTAGCGAGCGATTACCGGGTCGCCCAGCGGTCCCGTGACGATCGCGGAGAGAAAGTGGCCGCCGGACGCGGCGACGACCGCCTCAACGGTCCCCTCGCCCCCATCGGCCATGGGGACTTCCAGCACGCCTGCGGACGGCCACGCGGCCAGGGTGCCGGCGTTCATCGCTTGGGCGGCTTCGACGGCCGTCAAGCTGCCCCGAAACTTGTCGGGGGCCACGATGATTTTCACCTTCGGCCTCCCGGGGCGATCTTGTCGCATCGCCCTCGGGAGCGAAGGATATCAGGTGGAGGGCTCGGGAGCCACCGTCGGCGGAAATTCGTCAAGAATGTCGCTGAGGGGTCGCGGCGCTCGCGGCCACCATACCCGGCGGAGAGGCCACCGTGGCGGCGGGATTCGCCGGCTGGACGCCGTTGGTCCCGGCCGTCCCGCTGGGAGGAAGCTCAGCCGTCCGCGCGGCCCGGCCGATAAATCCGACGCAGAAGCCGATGCAGACCAGACCAAGGCCGATGGCCAGCGTGACCGCCCTCAGGTAGCTCAAGATGGAATGGCCGGTGGTGTCGAAGTAGAAATAGGACGTCCCGGCGAGCACCGACATCAGGAGCCCGACCGTGATGTAAGTCAGGGATGTGCCGGGGAATCGGGAATGCGGTGCCGCAGCAGCCATCGGTAGACCTCCCGCGTTGGTGGAAATCGGCGACAAATGGCCCGTGACGGACGCCCCTCTCGCCATGGAGGAGGATGTTCGTCGGACCAAACCCGGCAATCCCCAGAGCAAAACGGGTGCCGATCTTCGGAGTTGATGCGAGTTATCGCCGGGCGTTGGCGATCGGGGTCTCGCCGAGGGAGACGACCGCCTGAATCAATTCGTTGCGTCGCACGATCCAGCACCGCAGGGTTTGCGTCTGGGCCATGTCGGATTGATCGAGCACGTAAACCACGTTGTCCAGCTTGATCGTTTCCCAATCCTTGTCGGTCACGCGGACGCCAACGAGGATGTCGCCCTTCTGGATCGCACCCCTCGCGGCCGGGCCATCCGAGGCGACCGACTGGACGTAAAGCCCGCCGCTGCAATTGGGTGCGGCCAGCCGGACGAGGTCGCTGTTGACCGGGATCGCCCTGAGCCCGAGCGACCGCCAGATCCGCTCGGCCGGGTCATTGGCCGCGCGGGCGACGGCACGGACGTCGAGCGAGAGCAGCTTCTCCTGGCCTCCGCGACGGACCAGCACCTCTTGCTTCACGCCGGGCCGGGCGTTGAGGAAGCCTCGCTCGATGTCGAGCGTGTTGGTGATCGGCAGGTCCCCCACGCGGACCATCTGGTCCCCTCGTTGAATCCCGGCTGCCTCCGCCGGGCTGCTGGGCGGGACGTCGGCGATCACGACCGCACGATTGGCCCCGACCCGCGTCTCGCCCGCGACCAGCCCGTGCCAGGACCCGACCAGCTTCCTGGTGCTGAGCATCTCGGTGGCCACCCGCTTCACGTCGTCGATGGGCAGGGCAAATCCGATCCCCTGGGCCCCTGCCCTCACGGCCACGTTGATGCCGATCAGCTCGCCGTCAATGTTGATCAGAGGGCCGCCCGAATTGCCGGGGTTGATGCAGGCATCGGTCTGGATCAGGTTGCGATAAACCTGGTCGTCGGACAAGGTTACGTTGCGACCGATCGCGCTCACGATCCCCACCGATACCGTGTTTTCGTAGCCGAACGCGTTGCCGATGGTGATCACCTGCTCGCCCACCATCAGGTCCGAAGAGGTGCCGATCGTGACGGCCGGCAGGGGACGACCGGCGTCGATCTTGATCATCGCCAGGTCCATGGTCTCGTCTTGTTGGATCAGGCGGGCCGGGTAAGTCGTGCCGTCGGCCAGGCGAACCTCGATCCCCTGGACCTTGTCGACCACATGCTGATTGGTCAAGATATACCCGCGCCCGTCGACCAGCACGCCGGTGCCCATCCCGCTCACGCGAGGCCGCTGGTTCTCCTCGTGCGAGAAGGGCCATCGGCTGGTGGACGCGGCCTTCTTCTCGCTGGAAATGCTGACCGCACACGGCATGACCTTCTGCACGGCCTCGACGACGGGCGTCCTGCGATTGCCCGAGCCGGCCTGGGCGGGGGTTGCCCCGATTGCGATCCCGGCCATCAGCACCATGGCCCGGAATCCGCTGATTCGTTTCCTGACCTTGAGCACGGTGGAGACCCTCTTCGGATGTCCTGGGAGCATGAGCCTCGGAGTACCCCCGACGGTCCACGCCCCGGCCCTCGCCGTCAAGCGTGTCGTCACTCCGACGAGTAGGAAATCGGCCTCCCCCAAACCGGGCTTGATGCCCCTCTTCCAAAACCTCTCCAGCTTCCCAACTCTTCCGAACTACCCGAACAGCTTCGCCAGATTAACCATCAGTCGGGGCGAGTTGACACCGAAAGTTCCGGATCGGTAGGTTGTAACGATGACCGGGTGCGGCGTGCTGGATCCATCCCCCGAAGGGCAGATGATGGCCGAAAAATCTCGCAAGCGAATGCTCCTCGAATCGAGCCTGGCCGAAGACCCGACCGACCCGTTCTTGCGATACGGGCTGGCCATGCAATGCCTGCGAGATGGCGACGTGGCGGAGGGCCGCGAGCGATTGCAGGCCCTGATCGCCGACCGGCCCGAGGAGGAAATCTCGGCCTATCAGCAGCTCGGCCAGTCCTACCAGGAAGCGGGGGAGGTCGCCGAGGCGCGGGCCATGTTTCAGCGGGGGATTGCCAAGGCCAGGGCGAAGGGCGACTCGCATGCGGCGGGCGAGATGGAAGGCTTCCTCGGGATGCTGGGCTGATCGACTGGACCCCGAGGGCCCGCGATGATTGCAACTTTCACGTTCCCCAACCGCATCCTCTTCGGCGAAGGTGCATCGCGCCCAGCTTGGCCTTGAACTCGACAAGTTAAAGATCAAGAATCCGTTGATCGTGACCGACCCAGGAATCGTCGCCTCGGGGATCGCCGGGGACATCGCGGAATCGATCGGGCGGGGAGAGCTCTTCGACCGGGTCCAGGCCAACCCCAACGAGACGGAAGTGATTTCCGGGCTTACCCGTTACCGGGAAGCGAGTTGCGACGGACTGATCGGCCTCGGGGGCGGGAGCGCGATCGACGCCGCGAAAGCCATCCGGCTGCTCGCCGGGCACGGCGGGAAGCTCGCGGATTTCGACTTCCTCACCGGCGGGACCGAGCGGATCACGCCTCAAATGCCGCCCATGGTGGCGATTCCCACCACCGCCGGCACGGGCTCGGAGGCGGGTCGGGGGACGTTGATCCAGGTGCCCGAGACCGGCCGCAAACTGATCGCGCTAAGCCCACATCTCTTGCCCAGCCTCGCCATTTGCGACCCGGAATTGACGCGGGGGATGCCCCCCGGACTGACGGCCGGGACGGGCATGGACGCCTTCACCCACGGGGTTGAAAGCTACCTCTCCACGACGTTTCATCCGATCTGCGATGGGATTGCACTCGAAGGGCTGCGGCACGTCTCGCGAGGGCTGGAAGTGGCCGTCCGCGACGGGTCGGACATGAAGGCCCGCCGGTCCATGAGCCTGGGGGCGCTGCTCTGCGGGATCGCTTTCCACAAAGGCCTGGGCGTCGTGCATTCGCTCTCGCACGCGCTCGGGGCCGAAGGCCGCGCCCATCACGGGACGCTCAACGCCATCCTCCTGCCCCATGCCCTGCGGTTCAACCGCGAAGCCGCAAGCCAGCGGATGGCGGAAGTGGCGTCGCAGCTTGGACTCGGGCGCTCGGGAGACGGCCCAGCCCACCTCATCACCCTGAGCGAATTGCTCCTCACCCGCCTGAACTTGCCCGCGCAACTACGAACCATCGAGGGACTAGATCACCAAAAAATCCCCCATTATGCCCAGCTTGCCATGCAAGATCACTGCCATCGCACCAACCCACGACCATGCACGCAGGCGGACATGGAGCGATTGCTGGATCAGGCGTGGTGAATCTATCCGGAGATGGGCGCGTAGAGAGGACGTGTACCTCGGACGTCTCCTTTTCCGGTCGTTGCCGTTCAATTTCCTCAATTATCCTGTGTTGGAATATGTCAATCCATCAGTTGTTCGGCGAGGACCTGGACCGGATGGAGCGCGACGACATTGGCAAGCCCGTGGAGTTGACTTCGGCAGGAGAAACCTGGGGCAACGAGGGTAGCCGCAGGGTCTTTTTCGATTGCGGGGATCAGGACGCGGCGGGCGAGGGCCTCGCTCAACTCGTAGTGGCCTAGCTCGTAGCCGAATGAGCCGGCCATCCCGCAGCAGCCTGAATCGAGCTCCTGCAACTGCAGGTCGGGAATCCGCCTCAGTGCCGCAACGGTGTCGGCCGTGCCGAGCAACGCCTTCTGCTGGCAATGACCGTGCAGGAGGAAGTTTCCCGCTCGCGGGCGGAGCGGGAGGTCGGGCACGGCCATTCGATCGGCGAGGAACGAGTCGATCGACCGGGTTGATGCGGCCACGGTCGTCGCGTCGGGACCGAGCTTCAGGTCGCGATATTCATCGATGAACATAGTGAGACAGCTCGGCTCAATGCCGAGGATGGGGATCCCCTTCTTCGCGGCCGGGAGCAATTTCTCCAAGTTTTCGGCCGCAAGCTCGCGGGCCAGCGACAGGAGTCCCTTGGAAAACGCGGGACGTCCGCAGCATCGCAGCCCGGCGAGCTCGACGCGATAGCCGGCGGCTTCCAGGAGCTTCACCGCCGAACGGCCAACTTCGGGCGTGTTGTAGGTGGTGAAGCAATCGTCGAGCAGCAGCACCGTGCCGCGAGCGCCGGGGTGTCCGTCGGTGCGGCGAGCCCGGGACCAACGGCGGAAGTTGTTGCGATCGAAGCTCGGCAGGATGCGCCTCCGGTCGATCCCGGCCGTCTTTTCCAGGAGCCAACGCATCCACGATTGCTTCAGCGTCCAGTTAGAAATCGGCGCCGTGGCCGATCCGATCGCGTTCAGGTGATTGATCCTCCCCATCGCCCAGGACGCGATCGGCGGGGGGCTGGATTGATACTTCTGATGGAGATATTCCGACTTGAGCTTGCTCATGTCCACGTTCGAAGGGCATTCGGTCTTGCACGCCTTGCACTGGAGGCAGAGGTCGAGCACGCGATCGAGCGTGGGGTCGGAGAGCCCCTCCGAGCGGATCGCGCCCGACATGACGAGCCGCAATGCATTGGCGCGGCCCCGCGTGGAATGGTCTTCGTCTCGCGTGATCATATAACTCGGGCACATGGTCCCGGTGCCCGTCTTGCGGCAGGCCCCCACGCCCGAGCACATCTCGACGGCGCGGGCGAACCCCCCCTGCCCCGAGAAATCGAGCGCGGTGGCCTCGGGCTCGACGGCGTGGTAGTGCGGCCCGATGCGGAGATCCCGGCCGATCGGCGAGGAGGCGACCACCTTGCCGGGATTGAGGCGATTTTCGGGGTCGAACGCGGCCTTGATCTCCTCGAACGCGGCATAAACTCCCGGCCCGAACAGCTTCCGGTTCCACAGGCTGCGGGCCAATCCGTCGCCATGCTCTCCGCTCATGGCGCCGCCGAATTCGGCCACGAGATCGGACACCTCGCGGGCGATCGCCTCCATCGCATCCACGCCTTGTTGTGTTTTTACATTCAAAACCGGGCGGATATGCAGGCATCCCACGTCGGCATGACCATAACAGGCACCGACGGTCCCATGCTTCGCCATGATTTCGCAGAAGCGGCCGTAAAACAGCGGGAGACGATCGGCGGAAACCGCGGTATCCTCCACGAAGGCGATCGGCTTCGCGTCGCCCACCATGCCCATCAGGAGCGAGAGCCCGGCCTTGCGCACCTTCCAGAAATCATCCTTGGCGGCGGCCGACAGCGACTTCCGCACGCCGAGCACCCCGATTCGGCCCTCGAATCGGCCGGCCAGGTCGTCGGCCCTGGCGGCGAGTTCTTCGGGCGAATCGGCGTAGAACTGCGCCGCGAGCACGGCCTCGGGGCGGCCCTCGGCGAACGTGAGATGCCGGGCCATCTCGGCGTTGCCGGCGGCGAGGTCGAGGATGGTGCGGTCGAGCATCTCGATGGAAACCGGATGGGTTTCGAGCATCTCGGCCAGGCGATCGAGCGCGGCGGAGATCGTGGCGAAGGACAGGACGACCAGCCCTTGAGCCTTGGGCGACGGCACCACCTTCAACTCGGCGCCGGTGACGATCGCCAGCGTCCCCTCGGAGCCGACGATCAGCCGGGCGAGATTGAAGGCCCATGGCTCGTCCGGCCAGCCCTCGGCCCGGACCGACAGGCCGGGGATGAACTCGTCGAGGTTGTATCCGCTGACTCGCCGCAGGATGTGCGGGAATTTCTCCGCGATGGCGTCGCGGTGGTCGCGAGCCACGTCGCGGACCGTGCGATGGATCTTCCCGATTTCGTCCGCTCGCGAACAGATGGCGTCGAGTTCGTCCGGGGACAGCGGCCTGAAGTTCGTCGCCGTTCCATCGGCCAGGACCACGTCGAGCGAGACCACATGATCGACCGTCTTGCCATATCGCAAGGATCGGGGCCGGCCGAATTGTTGCCGATCATCCCGCCGATGGTGGCGCGGTCGCTGGTGGACACGTCGGGCGCGAACATCAAACCGAGGGGGCGGAGGTGCGCGTTCAACTGATCCAGGACAACGCCCGGCTCGACCTTCACGGTCATCCTGGTGCGATCGACCACGCCGATCCTGTTCATGTACTTCGAGAAATCCAGGATCACCGCGGCGCCAACGACCTGGCCGGAAAGGCTGGTGGCGCCGCCTCGGGGCAGGACGGGTACGCCCTCCTCGGCGGCGATGCGGACCGCCGCGATGGCGTCGGCTGCGGTCCGCGGGACGACCACGCCGACGGGCTCGATCTGGTAGAGGCTGGCGTCGGTCGAGTAGAGCATCCGCGACCCGAGATCGAAGCGGACCTCGGCGCGGGTTTCCTGCTCGAGGCGGGCTTTCAGGCGGTCGACGGCCGCGGGAGGGAGCTTCCTCATCAAAGCGACTCACTTGCCATCATGGCGGTCGGGCGGCGTATGCTCCAGGATTCAGGGGAATTGTACGCATGGGCGGCCCCCGACGACCATGCGACTTGAAACCAGCCGCGCCACCCCTTGCAATCGCGGCGGATCGTCTTACCATCGGGAGACTGACGCCGGGCATCCACCCTCGCGAGACCCGACCATGAATCTCCAACGGATGATCCTAGCCCTCGTCCTGGTTTCCACCGGCGGCTTCTCCCGGGCCGACGAGCCGGCATGGATCGAATTGGGTGCGCCCAACGGCCTGGCGGCATGGAAGGCGCCGACGGCCGATTGGGCGGTCGTCGGGGACGTGAAGCTCGACCCCAAGGATCCCAAGAAGCTTTCCGCAACCGATGGCTCCGGGACGATTTACAACGGACCGACGGGCAAGACGCGCAATCTCGTCACCAAGGAATCGTTCGGCGACGTCGAGGCCCACATCGAATTCTTGATCCCCAAGGATTCGAACGCGGGGGTGAAGTTCGAGGGGCTCTATGAGGTACAGATCCTCGACAGCTTCGGCAAGAAAGAGCCGCTCAAGGCGACGGACTGCGGCGGGATCTACCCGCGCGCCGAGCTCTTGCCCAAGTATCACTATCTCGACGACGGCCACCCGCCCAGGTGCAACGCCTGCAAGCCGCCCGGCGAGTGGCAGACGCTGGACGTGGTGTTCCAGGCCCCCCGGTTCGACGCTTCGGGCAAGAAGAAGGTGGCGAACGCCAGGTTCGTGAAGGTGGTCTTGAACGGAAAAGTGGTTCAAGAAGACCTGGAAGTTCAGACCCCCACCGGCCACGCATATGTGCTGCCCGAAGTCGCGAAAGGCCCGATTTTGTTGCAGGCCGACCACGGGCCGGTGGCGTTTCGGAGTGTGAAGGTACGGGCCTGGGAGCCGTCTAAGCCTTGATTTCGAAGGGAATTCGGATGAGCGAGCGGATCGTCCTGCGGACCGGCGAGGCCCTGGTGGAGGGGTCGGAAGACTACCTCTGCGCCGAGCCGGAAATCGTGATCGGAGAGCTCGATGGGCCGGTCGGCCATGCGCTTGCGAACCTGATCGGCGACCAGGTGAAAGGGCACACCCGGGTCTTCGCGATCCTGAACAGCGACGTGCAAGTCCGGCCGGCGACCGTGATGGTGAGCAAGGTGACGGTGAAGGATTCCCGGTACACCAACATCCTGATGGGGACCGTTCAGGCGGCGATTGCCAACGGGGTGCTGGATGCCGTGCGTGAAGGGACGATCCCGAAGGACAAGGCGAACGACCTCGGGATCATCTATTCGGTGTGGCTCGATCCGTCCGTGACCAAGGTCGAGGAAATCGACCATCAGGCACTTTTCCAGGTCCATCGCGAAGCCACCACGAAAGTGATTCGCAAGGCCATGAAGCATGAGCCGACGATCGACTGGCTCCTGGAAAATCAGGACTCGGTCGAGCATTTCTTCCACCAGCAGGGGCTGGAAGGGAATCTTTGATCGGCACTTCCCGAGGATTTGGCGCCTTACCGCCACGCCCGCCGGACTTCCTCGTCGAGGTCGCAGATCTCATCCCAGATTTCCTGCCGGGCCAAGATGCTCTCGACCAGCTCCAGCGTGACCGCGGCGGCCATGAGCAATAGCCCGACGAGTAGCCCGACCGTACCTACCGCCTTGATCGTCCTCACGGGCGGGAATGCGAGCGAAAGGCCACCGGCCAGGACTGCGACAAGGAAGCAGAGGAGGGCCACGGCGCCAAGGCATGACGCCCAGTTCAGCAGTCCGAGCCGGCGGCGATAGCCTTTGATCTGCGATTGCAGGGGGGCGTGACGCCCGTGATTGTCCCCCACGCCGCGATACTCGCTGGTAATCTCGCGCAATCGCCCGGCGAGTTCGGTGTACTTGGTGCTGAGAAACTGGAGGAAGATCGTGCCCGCGATGATCACCCCGATGGTGGCGCCGGCCGAGCTGAGCAGGTCCGAGAGCTTGTATTCGGCAATGGCCATGAGGCGATGAGGCATCCCAACTCCCCTCTCCACTCCATTTTCTTTCTAAGGCGAAAGTGCTGTTTAGGAGCAGGAGAAGGGGAGCAATCTTTGCGCCGGTCGGCGGGGAATTTCGGCCCCGGAGGGCAGCAAATTCCTGTCCGCGTTGGAAATCAGGGAACCCTCCCGTCTCGCTGCTTATTTGTTAGAATCGAACGAATGGCGACCGGCCACCCCTGAATCCCGAGGGTTTCGCCAGCCGTCGCCCCCCTTCCGCCATTGCGCCATCACCGTGGGGACCTCCGCCATGCTTCGACGAATCTTGCTCGCGTGCGCCCTGCTCGCCTTTCCGCTCGTCGTCAAGGCGGACGGGCCCTCGAAACCGCTGACGGTCCTGTTCCTGGGCGACAAGGGGCACCACGTCCCGGCCGAGCGGTTCACGCAGATCGCCCCGGTGCTTGCCAGTCGCGGGATTGATGTTACGTACACCGAGGATATGTCGAAGCTAAATCCTACGGAACTGGCGAAGTACGATGCGCTGTTGGTCTATGCGAATATCGATCGCATCGCGCCCGATCAGGAGGCGGCGTTGCTGGATTACGTGGCGAAGGGCGGCGGCTATGTGCCGGTCCATTGTGCCTCGTTTTGCTTCCGCAATTCGGACAGGTGCGTGGCGTTGACGGGGGCCGAGTTCCAGCGGCACGGGACGGGCGAATTCGATACGAAGGTCGTCGCCCCCGATCATCCGATCATGAAGGGGCTGGAGCCGTTCCATACGTGGGACGAAACTTACGTCCATCACAAGCATAACCCGGCGGATCGCGTGGTGTTGCAGACTCGCGCCGAGGGCTCGGGCGCCGAGCCCTGGACCTGGGTGCGAACCCACGGCAAGGGCCGGGTCTTCTACACCGCTTATGGGCATGACGAGCGGACGTGGGGCCAGCCCCCGTTTCATGACCTGCTGGAACGCGGCATCCGGTGGGCGGCGAACAAGGGCGAGGTGATTGACCACGGCGTCCACGTCGCGAAGGGGTTGAAGCCGTTCGAATATCAGGAGTCCGACAAGATCCCGATCTACATCCCCAAGGCTGCATGGGGAAAGCAGGCCGAGCCGAGTCGGAAGATGCAGAAGCCCCTGGACCCGGCCGATTCGGTCAAGCACATGGCCTTGCCCGCCGGTTTCAAGGCCGAGCTCTTCGCGGCCGAACCGCAGATCGCGCGGCCGATCACGATGGCCTGGGACCATCGCGGCCGCTTGTGGATCGCCGAGTCGGTCGACTACCCCAACGAGCTGAAGCGCACGGGCGAGGGCCGCGACCGCATCCGGATTTGCGAGGACACCGATGGTGACGGCAAGGCCGACAAATTCACGGTGTTCGCCGAAAAGCTGAGCATCCCGACGAGCCTCTGCTTCGCCCGCGGGGGCGTGATTGTGGCGCAGGCGCCCGACATGCTGTTCCTGAAGGACACCGACGGCGACGACAAGGCGGACGTCCGCGAGGTTCTCTTCACCGGATTCGGCACCGGCGACACCCACGCCGGCCCGAGCAACCTGAAATACGGGTTCGATAACTGGATCTACGCGATCATCGGCTACGCCGGGTTCCAGGGGAGGGTCGGCGGCGAGGATTTCAACTTCCGCCAGGGGTTCTTCCGGTTCAAGTCCGACGGGTCGAAGCTGGAATTCCTCCGCAACACGAACAACAACTCGTGGGGCGTGGGCTTCAGCGAGGATGGGCTCTTGCTGGGCTCGACGGCCAACGGCTGCCCGAGCGTTTACATGCCGATTCCGAACCGCTATTACGAGATGGTCAAGGGCTCGTCCCCCAAGGTCCTGCAAAATATCGCCGATTCAAATCGCTTCTTCCCGGTGACCGAGAAGGTGCGGCAGGTGGACTGGCACGGCGGCTTCACGGCCGCGGCCGGGCATGCGCTCTACACGGCGCGGACGTATCCCAAGGTTTACTGGAATCAGACGGCCTTCGTGAGCGAGCCGACGGGTCACCTGGTCGCCACGTTCACGCTCTATCGCAACGGCACCGACGTGCATTCGCACAACTCTTGGAACCTGGTGGCGAGCGACGACGAATGGACCTCGCCGATCAGCGCCGAGGTGGGGCCGGATGGCCAGGTCTGGATGATCGACTGGTACAACTACATCGTCCAGCACAACCCCACGCCCGAAGGCTTCAGGACCGGCAAGGGCAGTGCCTATGAGACTCCCTTGCGGGACAAGACGCACGGCCGCATCTACAGGATCGTGTCCGAGGGGGGGAACCATCGCCGAATCCGAAGCTGGATGCGAACGATCCGGCCTCGCTGGTGGCCGGGCTGAAAAGCCCCAACATGCTGTGGCGGATGCACGCCCAGCGCCTGCTCGTGGAGCGGGGCAAGCTCGACGTCATGCCGGGCTTGCTGGCGTTGTTGCAGGATCAACATGTTGACGACGTTGGCCTGAACGTAGGGGCGATCCATGCCTTGTGGACGATCGAGGGCCTGAAGGCGCAGGACCGCGGCGACGCGAAGCCCGCCGTCGTGAAGGCGCTCGAGCATCCTTCGGCGGCCGTGCGACGCAACGCCGTGGCGAGCCTGCCTCGCGATGAACCTTCGGTCAAGATGGTCCTCGGGGCGAATTTGCTCGCCGATCCCGACCCGCTGGTTCGCATGGCTTGCTTGCTGCTGGTCGCCGAAGCGCCCCGGTGGGTGGTGCGGGCGAGGCGGTCGCGAAGGCGCTAGTTTCCGGGGGCGTCGAGGACGATCGCTGGCTGCCCGATGCCGCGACTGCCGCCGCCGCGAAGAATTCCCCGGCGTTCCTGAAGGCGATCGCCTCTCACACGTTCACCAAACCTCCCCTGAATTCGGTCGCGGGCCTGGTGAGCCGGGTCGCCGAGCATTCGGCGAGGGTGGGCAAGGAGGATGGCCTCTCCGAACTGCTCACGGCGATGGAATCGGCCGACCCGAAGGTGAGCGAGGCCATCATCGGCGGCTTCTTCCGCGGGTGGCCGGCCAAGAAGACGGTTGCGCTGGCCGGCCCCGCCGAGGCGTCGCTGCAAAAGCTCGTGGGCCGGATCTCCCCGCAGGCTCGCGGCCAACTTGTCGCGGTCGCCGATCGCTGGGGCGTGCGGTCGCTGGATGGATTCATCAAGGAGATTTCCGCCGGCTATCTGGCCCTGGTCCGGGACGAAGCGAAGCCCGAAGCCGAGCGAGTCGCCGCGGCCCAGCAATTGATCGATTTCCGCAAGGTCGACCCCCAGGCCGCGAGCGAATTGCTGGGACTGGTGACCTTGCGGACCCCGCCCTCGCTGGCAACCGGCCTGCTTTCGGCCATGTCTCGAAGCGAGGCGAAGGAAGTCGGCCCTCTGCTGGTGGAGCGGCTCTCGACGCTCACGCCGACCGTGCAGGCGACCGCCCTCAAGGCGCTCTTGAGCCGCAACGACTGGACCCTGGCGCTCATCGACGGGATCGAATCGGGCAAGATTTCGCTGACCGACCTGGCGCTCGACCAGCGCCAAAATCTGGCCTCGCACCCCGATCGAGTGATCTCGCGGAGGGCCAGGGCCCTCATCGCCAGCGGGGGCGGATTGCCCGACGCCGATCGCCAGAAGGTGATCGACGCCCTTTCGCCGATCGTCCTGAAGTCGGGCGATGCGAGCAAGGGCAAGGAAGTGTTCAAGCAACAATGCGTCAAGTGCCACATGCATTCGGGCGAGGGAGGCAAGGTCGGGCCCGACTTGACCGGGATGGCCGCGCATCCGAAGACGGAGCTGATCATCCATATCCTCGACCCGAGCCGGAGCGTGGAGGGGAACTTCGTCCAGTACAGCGTGGCAACCAAGGACGGGCGCACCTTGAGCGGCCTGCTTGCCTCGGAGACGAAGACGTCGATCGAGCTCATCGACGCCGAGGGGAAGACGCATGCGATCCTCCGCGAGGACATCGACGAGGTGGCCCGGTCGAAGAAGTCGCTCATGCCCGAGGGGTTCGAGAAGCAGATCCCGGCCGAGTCGATCGGCGACCTGCTGGAGTTCCTCACCCGTCGAGGCAAGTACATGCCGCTGGACCTGTCCAAGGTCGCCACGGTCGTCACCACTCGCGGCATGTTTTATGGCGAGGACTCCGAGGTTGAGCGATTGATCTTCGAGGACTGGAGCCCGAAGACGTTCGAGGGCGTGCCATTCGCGCTCGTCGATCCGAAGGGCGAGAAAGTCCCCAACGCCATCATGCTGAATGGGCCGAACGGGACGCTCCCGCCCAGGATGCCGAAGTCCGTGACCCTGCCCGTCAATAGCCCGGCCAAGGCGATCCACTTCCTGAGCGGCGTGAGCGGCTGGGGGGCCCAGGGGCCCTCGCGAAACCCCACGGTGACCATGATCGCCCGGTTGCGATACGCCGACGGGACGACCGAGGATCACCCGCTGCGGGACGGGGTCGAGTTCGCCGACTACATCCGGCCGTTCAACGTGCCGGGCTCGAAGCTGGCGTTCCGCCTCCGCGGCCAGCAGGTCCGATATTTCTCCATCCTACCCAAACGGTCGGAGCGGATCGAGCAGATTGACCTGGTGAAGGGGACCGACGCGACGGCGCCGATCGTGATGGCCATCACGGTCGAGACTCCCTGACGAGCGGATTCGGGCCATGGCGAGGGACTTGCATAGCTTGCGAGTGGCCGCACGTCGCCAGGCCCTCCGATGCGGGAGTTTCCGACCGGGTTATCGATGAAAATATTGATCGTTGATGATGAGGTGAATATCCGCCGCGCGCTGAGGGTCGCGCTGGAAACCGTGGGCCACGAGATCGAGGAGGCCGCCTCCGCGGCCGAGGCCATCCTGCGGATCGATCAGGGCCCGTTCGACGTGGCCCTGATCGACCTGCGGCTCGGCAACGATTCGGGCCTCGACCTGCTGGACGCCCTCCTGGAACAGGTGACGAGGCTGGCCGTGGTGATCATCACGGCCCACGCCAGCATCGACACGGCCGTCGAGGCCATGAGGCGAGGGGCGTCCGATTTCCTGCCCAAGCCGTTCACCCCGGCACAGGTCCGTGCCGTGATCGACCGCGTGGCACGCGTCCGCGGATTGAGCGACCGCGTGGCCGACCTGGAGGACCAGGTCCGCCAGGAAGTTCCCGAGGCGGACCTCCAGGGGCAAGACCCGGAAGTCCGTCGCGTGTTTGACCTTGCGAGGCGAGTCGCCACGTCGGACGTGCCCGTCCTCATCCGCGGCGAGAACGGGACGGGAAAGGGCGTCCTGGCAAGGGCGATCCACGCGTGGAGCAAGCGGGCGGGCGAGATGTTCGTGACGGTGAGCTGTCCGAGCCTGAGCGCCGAGCTGCTGGAAAGCGACCTGTTCGGGCACGCCCGCGGCGCCTTCACCGGGGCGATTCGCGACGTCGCCGGCAAGGTGGCGGCGGCGCAGGGCGGGACGCTTTTCCTGGACGAGGTCGGCGAGATGCTCCCGTCGCTCCAGCCCAAACTCCTGCGTTTCCTCCAGGAAAAGAAGTACGAGCGCGTGGGGGAGACCAAGACGCGCACCGCCGACGTCCGCGTGATCGCGGCGACCAATCGCGACCTGGAGGCGGCCGTTGCCGACGGCACGTTTCGCGAGGATTTGCTGTACCGTTTGAACGTGGTCGAGCTGATGCTGCCGCCGCTGCGTCGTCGCGGCGATATCGTGAACCTGGCCGACCACCTGCTCACCTTCTTCGCCCGCCAGAACGGGCGGAATTTGACCGGATTCTCGCCCGAAGCGAGGGAGGCACTCGCGAAGCATTCCTGGCCCGGGAACCTCCGCGAGCTTCGCAACGCCATCGAGCGCGCGGGCATCCTCGCCGCACGGCCCCGAGGTCGGGCTCGCCGACCTTCCCGAGCGGATGGCCAAGGGCGCAAGCCCCGCGGGCGGAGGCGCCCTCGAGGTCGGCAGCCCCGTGAAATTGGAAGACCTTGAGATCGAGCATATCCGGAGGATCCTGGCCACCACGGCCAGTCGCGAAGAGGCGGCACGCATCCTGGGCGTCGACCCGAGTACCCTCTATCGCAAGCGAAAACAATACGGCCTTTGATCGTCGCCGCCAGTGCAAATTGCACGACTCGCCGGGCGACTTGACCGATTTCCGCCCCCGCCAACGCATTCGCGCTTCCGCAGGAAAATCGGCTTGTCTCGCTTGTTTCAAGGCGTCCGGTGGCCCTCGCGGGGATGGCGGCACATCCCTTGCTTTGCATCCTGTCAGGACCGATAAAGCGTTAGATCGCTCGATCCCACGTCGGGATGAGGATCTGGACGCGCGAGGTCGGGGGAAACATGCTCAGGACGCTGCGGTCGCGGCTCATGATCGGGATCGCGCCCCTGCTGGCGGTGATGGTAGGCCTTGGCTTGTGGGCCATCGTCATGTTCCTCCGCCTCGGCGGGAACATCGACGTGATCCTCCGCGAAAATTACCGGAGCGTCCTGGCCGCGCAGAACCTGAAGGAATCGCTGGAGCGGATGGACTCGGCCGCCCTCTTCGCCATCGGCGGCCAGGAGGAACGGGCCAACGAGCAGTTCCACGAGTCCCGGCCCGAGTTCGAGCGCAATCTCCTGATCGAGCAGAACAACATCACCCTGCCCGGCGAGCAGGAAATAGCCGACGACCTCGGCTCGCTCTACAAGCAATACATCGTCCTCACCGACCAGTTCTTCGCGATCCCTCGGGTTCAAGTGAAAGAACGCACGGATTTATACTTCAAGAAACTCTTGCCGACATTCAATCGCATCAAGGACCGGGCAGACGACGTGCTGAACCTGAATCAGAAGAACATGGAGGCCATGGACCTGAAGGCGAGGACCGCGGCGTCGGCGTCGGTCCGCTGGATGGTCGCCTCGTTGGTCGGCTCGGCGGCCGTGGCCGCGATCATCTCGCTCCTGCTCAGCCGCTCGATCCTGGAGCCGATCCGTGCGGTCACGATGGGCGCGCGATCGATGGCACGGGGGGACATCGAGCAGGTCGTCCCGGTCCTCTCTCGCGACGAGCTCGGCGAGCTTGCCGCCGCGTTCAACTCGATGGCCCGGACCATTCGCGAGTACCGGCAGGCCGGGACGGCAAGGCTCCTGCGAGCCCAGAAGACCGCACAGGCCACCATCGACTCCTTCCCCGACCCGGTGGTCGTGGTCGACCTCGCGGGCTCGGTGGAGCGGGCCAATCCCGCGGCCGGGCGACTCCTGGACGCGACCCCGGCGGGAGGTGCGGCGAGGCCTGGAACCCGCCGTCGTCGCTGGCAACTCCGCTTGCGGCCGTACTCCGGGGCGATCCCGATTACCTGCCCACCAGCTTCGAGCATGCGATCTGCCTGCGAGACGACGGGCAGGAGCGCTATTTCTTGCCGAGGGTCCTGGCGATCCGCGAGGATCCGCAAGTCCTCCTGGGCGCCGCCGTGGTGTTCTCGGATATCACGCGGTTCCGCATGCTCGATCAGTTGAAGAGCGACATGGTCTCGACCGTCAGCCACGAGCTGAAGACGCCGTTGACGAGCATCCAGATGGCGATTCACCTGCTTCTGGAAGAGATCGTCGGCCCATTGAACCCGAAGCAGGTCGAGCTGCTCCTGGCGGGACGGCAGGATTCCGACCGGCTGCTCGCGATGGTCAACGACCTGCTGGACTTGACGCGAATCGAGCACGGCCGAGTCAAGCTCAACCTCAAGCCGGTCGCGTCGGCCGAACTGGTCACCGACGCCATCGAACGCTTTCAATCCAAGGCGCAGGATCGCGGCATCGAGCTGGAATCCGAGGTGGATCCCAATCTGCCTCCCGTGCTGGTGGACCAGGAGCGGGTCGACCACATCTTCGACAATCTGATCGGCAACGCCCTGGCAGCACACCGAACGCGGCGGGACGGTCTGGCTCAAGGCCTGGGCCGATCAAGGGATGATCCGGTTCGCGGTGCAGGATACCGGCGAGGGAATCTCGGCGGAAAACCTGCCGCGCATCTTCGATCGCTTCTTCCGCGTGCCGGGCTCAAGGGCGTGGGAGGGCGTCGGCCTGGGGCTGGCGATCACCCGCGAGATCGTCACGGCCAGCGGAGGCCAGATCGAGGTAAGCAGCGAGCCGGGCGTGGGCACGACGTTCCAGTTCACCCTGCCCATCGCCTCGGGCGCAACCACGAGCGGCGAAGTCGGGAGTTTGATGGCATGAAGACGTTGAAAACCGTCATGATCGTGGACGACGAGCCGAACGTCCGCCTGGTCTTCCGCACCACGCTGGAGTCGTCCGGCTATCGCGTCGACGAGGCGAAGGACGGCGAGGAAGCGCTGGAGAAGCTCGCGAATAATGAGGTCGACCTCGTCCTGCTCGACCTCCAGATGCCTCGGCTCGACGGCTCGACGACGCTGAAGCGGCTACGCGACGCGGGGTCGAACGTCCCGGTCGTGATCGTGACGGCGCACGGGAGCGTGCCCGATGCCGTTGCCGCCATGAGGCTCGGGGCCATCGATTTCCTGTCCAAGCCGCTCACTCCCGACACCCTGAGAAAGGTGGTGGCCGAGGTCGTCGAGAGGCACGCCCAGCCGAAGACGGCGACGCTCCCGCAGGCCCCCGTCGCGACCGCGACGGCCATGCAGTTCATCGAGCACATGAAGATGGCCAAGCTGGCGCTCGGTCGGCGATCCTTCGCCGAGGGCGAGTTCTACCTGAAACAGGCGATTGCGCTGAAGCCGAATTCGGCGGAAGCCCACAATTTGATGGGAATCATGCACGAATTGCGGGACGAGCACGACGCCTCGTACCGCGAGTATCGCGCGGCGATCAAGGCCGATCGAAACTTCGAGCCTGCGAAGAACAACCTGACCCGTTACTACGAGCGTTTCACCTACGGACGAACCGAAGTCCCCCTGGACGCCGGGGATCCGTGAGAAGGAGTGCAGGCCCATGGCCTTGATCACGTTCGCGCTGGGATTGACGTTCTTCGCCCTGTTCTTCGGGCTGGTCGCGGCCTGCGACCGCCTGTGACCGCAACGAATCCGGAGCTTGACCCGTGCTGTACCTGACCGCCGCCGTCGCCGTGGCATCGCTGTTCTACCTCGGCTATGCCATGGTCCGCCCCGAACGCTTCTGAAATCGCAACTCCTGGGAGTCTTTTTCGTGGAATCGCCTTCGTCCTGGCTCCATCTCTTCTGGGCGTTCGGATTGCCGATGGCGGCTTCGATACCCATCGGCCTGTGGATGGCCCGTATCATGGACCCGCCGGCCAATCGCGTCGGTCGCGGGCCCGATGCCCTCCCGACGTTCCTCTGCCGCCTCTTCGGGCATCGGGAGCCCGCAAGGATGGATTGGCGACGCTACACGTTTGCCATGCTCGGGTTCAACGTCGCGCTCTTCGTCGTGTCGTTCGGGCTGCTCTACTTGCAGCAATATCTCCCGCTCAATCCGGACGGGAAAGGCCCGCTCACGGGGGACCTGATCTTCAACACCGTCTGCTCGTTCGTCACCAACACGAACTTGCAGCACTATTCGGGCGAGCAGTCGCTCTCGTATTTCAGCCAGCTTGGCGCCGTGGTGTGGCTCCAGTTCGTCACGCCGGCCGTCGGGCTCGCCGTGATGGTGGCCGTGATTCGCGGCCTGCGGGGCGACGAAAATTTGGGCGACTTCTATCTGGACCTGGCCCGCGCAACGACGCTGGTCCTCCTGCCGTGCTGCGTGATCGTTGCGCCTGTTGCTGGCGGCGTCGGGCGTGCCCATGACCTTCGACGGATCCGTCACGGCAACCACGCTGGAAGGGGCGAAGCAGACGATCGCGCGGGGTCCGGTGGCCGCCGAGGTGGCGATCAAGCAGCTCGGGACCAACGGCGGCGGATTCTTCGGCCCGAACTCGACCCATCCGTTCGAGAATCCGTCCCCCTGGAGCAACCTGCTTTCGGTGTGCTCGATCATCGTCCTTCCCATGTCCTGCATCGTCATGTTGGGTCGCATGCTGAAGGATCGAGGCCATGCGGCGGTCATCTTCGGGGTCATGCTGTTGATGCTCGTCGTCGGCACGATCACGGCGGTCTGGGCGGAGAATCGTCCGAGCGTCGCGACCAGGGACTTGCCCGTGTCGGTCGGGCCGAATCTGGAAGGGAAAGAGGTACGCGTCGGCGCGACGTCGGCCGCCACGTGGTCGGCGTTCACGACGGCCACTTCCAACGGGTCGGTCAACGGGATGCACGACAGCTTCCAGCCGCTGGGCGGGCTGGTGCCGATGTCGCTGATGATGCTGAACGTCGATTTCAGCGGCATCGGCGCGGGGTTCCTGAACATGCTCGCGTACATCATCGTGGCCGTGTTCCTGGCGGGGCTGATGGTGGGCCGCACGCCCGAATACCTCGGCAAGAAGGTGGAAGCCCGCGAGGTCAAATACGCCATGCTCGGCCTGTTGCTCCACCCGTTGCTCATTTGCGCAGGCACGGGCGTGTTCGCGGCCACCCTGTGGGGGACCTCGACCACGACCAATCCCGGTCCTCATGGGTTCTCCGAGATCCTCTACGAATTCACCTCGGCCGCGGCCAACAACGGGTCGGGGTTCGAGGGGCTGTCGGACAACAATCCGGCCTGGAATATCGCGACCGGGATTGTCCTGCTGCTCGGCCGCTTCCCCGCGTTGATTTTCCCGCTGGCCATCGCCGGCTCGCTGTCCGCGAAGGGCCGAGTCCCGCAGACCAAGGGAACCTTGCGCACCAATACGTTGACCTTTGGCGGGATGTTACTGGGGACGGTGCTGCTGGTGGGGGCGCTGTCGTTCCTGCCCGCCGTCGTGCTGGGGCCGGTGGCCGACCATCTCATGACCACGGGACGCTGAAACCTCCTACCCGCGAGAGAATTTGACCATGCCCGCCGACCTGATGGCGATCACTCCCGAGCGAGCGACCCTGCCCGCGCCCGGCCCGAAGGCGGACCGCCGCCAGACTCGCAAGCTCAAGCTCTTCGACGCGACGCTCGTGCAGTTGGCGCTCAGACGCTCGGTCCTCATGCTCGACCCCCGCGTGATGGCACGCAACCCCGTCATGTTCCTGGTGGAAATCGGATTCGTGCTGACCCTGATCATCACGATCCAGTCGATGTTAGCCCCCGAAGCGATCGGCGTGATCGCGTACCAGGCGGCCCTGAGCCTCCTGCTCCTGCTGACAGTCCTGTTCGCCAATTTCGCCGAAGCCCTGGCCGAAGCCCGGGGCAAGGCCCAGGCCGACAGCTTGCGGAAGACCCGCCAGCAGACGATTGCGTACAGGCTGAACGAGGCTCGCGAAGTCGTCGAGGTCTCATCCACCGAGCTGAAGGTGGGCGACCTCACGGTGATCGAGGCCGGGCAGATGATCCCGGCCGACGGCGAGGTGGTCGAAGGCGTGGCCTCGGTCGACGAGTCGGCCATCACCGGCGAGAGTGCGCCGGTGATCCGCGAGGCGGGCGGCGACCACTCGGGCGTGACGGGCGGGACGCGCGTCCTGTCCGACCGCATCGTCGTGCGGGTGTCGGCCGGCGCAGGCGAGAGCTTCCTCGACAAGATGATCGCGCTGGTCGAGGGTGCGTCGCGACAGAAGACACCCAACGAGATCGCGCTCACGATCGTCCTGGCGGCGTTCTCGATCATCTTCCTGATCGTGACGGCGGCCCTCTATCCAATGGCCCGATACTTCGACGTCACGCTCCCCATCCCGACGCTGATCGCCTTGCTGGTTTGCTTGATCCCGACCACCATCGGCGCCTTGCTCGCGGCCATCGGCATCGCCGGGATGGACCGGGCGCTGGCGGCCAATTTGATCGCCAAGAGCGGCAAGGCGGTGGAAGTTGCCGGCGACATCGACACGCTCTTGCTCGACAAGACCGGCACGATCACCATCGGCAATCGTCGGGCCACGCAGTTCGTCCCGCTGGGCGGCGTGGAACCCCACGTCCTCGCCCGCCTGGCCGGGCTGGCCTCCCTGGCCGATTCCACGCCCGAGGGCAAGAGCATCCTCGACCTGGCCAAGCAGGAAGCTTCGATGAACGGCAACGCGCCGTCGGGCTCGGCGTTCATCGAATTCACGGCGCAGAACCGGATGAGCGGGATCGACCTGCCCGACGGGACTCGGATTCGCAAGGGTGCCGCCGACACCATCGCGAAATACGTCGAGAGTCTGGGCGGGACCATCCCCGACAATTACCAGGCGGAGGTGGATGCCATCGCGTCCAGCGGGGCAACGCCGCTGGCCGTGGCCGACGACGAGCGGCTTGTGGGCGTGGTCAAGCTCGAAGACATCCTGAAACCGGGGATCACCGAGCGATTCGCCCGCTTGCGGCAGATGGGCCTGCGGGTGGTCATGGTCACGGGCGACAACCCGCTGACCGCGAAGGCGATCGCCGAACAGGCGGGCGTGGACGACTACATCGCGCAGGCCACGCCCGAGGCGAAGCTCGAATACATCCGCGTGCAGCAGAGGGGCGGGAAGCTCGTGGCCATGATGGGCGACGGCACCAACGACGCCCCCGCTTTGGCACAGGCCGACATCGGCGTGGCCATGAATTCGGGCACGCAGGCCGCCAAGGAGGCCGGCAACATGGTCGACCTGGACAGCGACCCGACCAAGCTCATCGAGGTCGTGGAAATCGGCAAGCAATTGCTGATGACGCGAGGCGCCTTGACCACGTTCTCCATCGCCAACGACCTGGCCAAGTACTTCGCCGTGGTGCCCGCCCTGTTCGTGCGAGAGCTGCCGCAATTCGGCTTGCAGAAGCTCGACCTGATGGACCTGGCCAGCCACGGAGGGCCGGAGTCGGCCATCCTCGCGGCGGTCATCTTCAACGCGTTCATCATCCCCATGCTGATCCCCGTGGCGTTGAAGGGCGTGAAATATCGCCCGGTCGGAGCCGACGCCTTGTTGAGGCGAAATCTCCTCTTCTTCGGGCTCGGAGGCGTGATCGCCCCGTTCATCGGGATCAAGCTGATCGACGTCCTGATCGACCCGTTGCTGGGCCTGGTTGGACTGAAATAACATGTCCTGACCCGATTGACCCCCTCGTAGGGCAGGCCTCGGCCTGCCGTGGCCGGTCGGATGAAGACGCCGGCAGGCCCTGGCCCGCCCTACAATCTTGCTGAACTCGGAAGGATTGCATTCCATGCTGAAAGAATCTTTGACGGCCATCAGGGCTTGCATCGTCAGTTTTGTCTTGTGCGCATGCGTCTACCCGGTGGTAGTCTGGGCGATGGCGACCACGTTGGTCCCGCATCGGGCGGCCGGCAGCCTGATCACGGGCCGAGACCGCACCGTCGTTGGCTCGTCGCTCGTGGCTCAGGCGTTCACGACCGATCGCTATTTCCACCCGCGCCCCTCCGCCGTCGATTACAAGGCCGACGCCGCGGGCGGCTCGAACTTCGGCCCCAAGAACCCGGCCCTCCGCGAGCGCATTATCAAGGCCACGGCCGACCTTGGCGCCACGTCGGAGCGGACGGCACCAGTCGACCTGGTGACCACGTCCGGGTCCGGCCTCGACCCGGACATCAGCCCCGAGTCCGCACGATTCCAGGCCGCTCGCGTTGCCGCCGCTCGCAAGAGGCCGCCGGAGGAAATCAACGAACTGATCGAGCGGTCCATCGATCAATCGGGCTGGATCATCGGCGCACCGCCTCGGGTGAATGTCCTTCTGCTCAATCTCGCGCTCGACGGCGGAAATCCGCCGAAATAATGCCGGGAGGTCCTGCCATGCCGGACGCGTTGACGCGACCCTCCCCGGAGCAATTCCTGCACCTGATCCGCCGGCAGGAGCGAGGGCGGCTGAAAGTCTACCTCGGCTCGGCCGCCGGGGTGGGCAAGACCTATTCGATGCTGCGCGAGGGCCACCGGCTCAAGCAACAAGGCGTCGACGTGGTGATCGGGATCGTCGAGACCCACGGTCGGATCGACACCGCGGGCCAGATCGGGGACCTGGAGATCGTCCCGCCCCGCACGATCGAATATCGCGGCGTGGGCCTGAACGAGATGGATATCGACCTGCTCCTCGCGAGGAAGCCGACGGTCTGCCTCGTCGACGAGCTGGCGCACACGAACGCCCCCGGGAGTCGCAACGCCAAGCGCTATCAGGACGTCGAGGAGTTGCTCCGGGCGGGCATCCACGTCATCACCACGGTCAACATCCAGCACCTGGAAAGCCTGTACGACCGCGTCGAAAGGGCCGTCGGCGTGAAGGTCAAGGAGCGCGTGCCCGACACGGTCCTGGCCCAGGCCGATCAGATCGTCAACGTGGACCTGCCGGCCGAGGACCTGCTCGAACGCCTGAAGGCCGGCAAGGTCTATCCGCCCGAGCGCGCCGAGCGGGCCATGGAAAACTTCTTCACCTTCAGCAATCTGACCCGGCTCCGCGAGATGACGCTCACGGAGGTCGCCCACCTGATCGATCGCAAATCCAGGCGATCCGAGGCCGACCACGCGGACATCTCGTCCACCGAGCGAGTGATGGTCGGCCTATCCAGCCGAAGCCCGAACGCGTCGGCGTTGCTCCGCAAGGCAGCCAGGCTGGCCGACCGCCTGAACGCCCCGTGGTACGCGGTCTACATCCAGACGCCCGCCGAGGATTTGACGCACGTCGACGCGGCCACGCAGAGAGTCCTGAGCAAGAACCTTGAGCTCGCCCAGCAGCTCGGCGGCATCCCGATGACTTTCCGCGGCAAGGACGTGGCCAGCACCATCGTGGCATTTGCCAGGGAGTACGGGATCAAGGTCGTGGTGATGGGCAAGAGCCGTCAACCCTGGCACCGAAGGATCTGGAGTGGATCGGTAGTCGCCCGGATCTTGAACCAATCCAACGGCCTGGACGCCATGATCGTCGACGTCTGATCCGTCAATTCCCCGAAATGGGCGATGCAGGATTCGAACCTGCGACCCCCAGCGTGTCGAGCTGGTGCTCTAGCCAACTGAGCTAATCGCCCTCTACAGGGGATTTTATACGCTTTCGCGGGGCGAGCGGTCAAGCCGGTCGTGGGAAAGCTTGGACCGGGTCAGGGAATCTGGATCGACTTTCGTTGCCACGCGCCGTTGTCTAGCCTTTGAAATGTGATCGTCAACGGGGGGAAGTTTCCGAGCCCCCGGAGCGCGGCTGTTGCTTCCTCGGGCGTCTTTATGGCCTGACCCCGGATGCCCTGCAACACGTCTCGCGACTTGAGGTAGCGGACGAATGGGCTGGTCGGTTCGACCTTCGTGATCATCACGCCCCGGGGCGGGTCGAGCCCGGCCAACGCCTCCTTGGAGGCCTTTTCGTCCAGGGCGACCAGGGAGAGCCCGAGGTCGCTCGCGGGGGGTTGTGCAAAGGCTTTTCGCGATCGCGAGAGCGTGTCGGGCGGCACTTCCGCCAGCATTTGCTCTCGATCGGTGATGGCCAACTTGGTCGCGAATCGTGCCTTGTTCCGCCAGAAAACCAGCTCGACCGTCTGGCCGATGGGCGTGGTGGAAACGAGGTTGATCAGGTGGTTGTGATTGACCACATCGATCCCGTTGAACTGCAAGATCACGTCGCCCGGCACCAGGCCCGCCGTCGCCGCCGGGGAGTGGTCCCTGACCGCGACCACGCGGGCTCCTCGGGGTCGATCGAGTTTGATGTCGATGGCGGCTTGCGGGCTCAGTTCCTGGAGGTTCACCCCGATCGCGCCTCGACTGACCTTGCCTTGGTGGATCAACTGCTCCATGGCCCATCTGGCGAGATTGATGGGGATGCTGAATCCCACCCCTTCGTTCCCGCCGCCTTCGGACGCGATGGCCGTGTTGATCCCGATCACCTGGCCCCGCAAATTCACGAGCGGGCCGCCCGAATTGCCGGGGTTGATCGCGGCGTCGGTCTGGAGGAACTCTTGCTGCTCCACGCCGTCGAATTCGAGGTCGTCTTCGTGGCGGCCCTTGGCGCTGATGATCCCCTGGCTGACCGAATGCGTGAGGCCGAAGGGACTTCCGAGCGCGAGCACCCAGGAACCAACCCGGGCGTCGTCGCTGTTGCCCAGGGTTGCCGCGGGCAGGTCGTCTCGGGCGAGCTTCATGACCGCGATGTCGGTCTTCTCGTCCACCCAGAAGCGCTCGGGATGCAGGACCTGCCCGTCGTGGAGCGAGATGCTGATCTCCACGGCGAGGGCGCCGTCGACGACGTGGTTGTTCGTCAGCACGTACAGCCCCCGGCCGCTCGCCGGGCGGATGATCAGGCCGGAGCCGGACTCTTCGAACCGGCCGATTTGCCCGTCCTCGCCGGGTCCGGTCTTCTTGGCCACGATGTGGACGACCGACGGAGCGACGGCCCTTGCCGCCAGCTCGAAGGCCTGGTCGACGCTCCGGAATTTCTCGTAGGACTGCGCCAGCTCGTTTTTCAGCGACGCTTCATCGCGAGGGCGGATTTCGTCGGCGGCCACGCCGTTTTCCCCCACGCGGGGCATGGCGAGGGCCGAGACCTGCGGCCCCCTGCTCCCCAGGCAAAGCCCGAGCGCGGCACCCGAAGCGAAGACCGCGAGCCATTGCAACGCTGCGGGCGGGCGTTTCATCGTCGCGAACTCCGGGGTCGGGGGATTGCCGAGCATCGCTTTCGGCCTGACGGTGAATCATACCATCGGGCGCGAGGCAAGACGACCAAACCCGCGGCCCGGCAAATCAGTTGGGGCCGCCCGCGATGGTTCGCGGACGGCCCCGGGGGTCATGTCTTCGAGCTTTCGGGGCGAGGGACGTTAGCGACCGCTCTCGCTCAGGTCCATCTCGAAGTCACTCAGGTTGATGTGGCCGTCGCCGTCGGAATCGTCGCGGCGGTCGACGATCTTGCCCCAGCGATGATCGTCGGTGGACGAGCCGAAGCCGACCCCGGTCCTCTCGTTCTCGCGCTGGCAGTCGATGCACGAGCTGGCATAAGGGAGGGCATTGAGCCGGGCTTCGCTGATCTTCTCGCCGCAGAATTCGCATCGGCCGTAGAAGCCGCCGACGATCCGCTTCAGGGCGTGCTCGATCTGCCCCAATTCGCGGCTTTCGATCTCGGCGAGCTGCGAGCTGATCTCATCATTGGCGGTGTCGACCGCGGCGTCCACGTTGTCGCCCACGTCGAAGGTCGAGTGATATTCGCGAAGCGAGTCGAGGTCGCCGTTGAGCGCCTTTCGCAAGGCGTCGCGACGGGCAACGAGCCGCGTATGGAGTCGAATCATTGCATCTTTGCGGGCCATTTTCATTCTCCCGGTGATCGTCGCGGACTCAACTACCCAGCGGGCCGAGGGGGGACACCGGTCCGAGTCGCCATGCGACTGGGGATCTGGCTGACCTTCGGCCTTGGATGCAACCTTGGGCGGAAAAGGCCGGCGCTGCCGTCACAAGCACATTATGCGCCATCGGCAAGCCTTGCGAGCCCGCAAGTCACGTCGCATCCGATAATACGTCCTACCCGGCAAAAGGTTTGGCAGTTTTCTCCGCACGTAAATTTTCCGCGGAATTGACACTTTGGCGATGCGATTGTGCATGATTGGGTGGATCAACTTCCCACCCGAGAGTTACATTCTTCGTCGCCGTTTCTCCATCATAGGACGCCCGGCCGCGAAGTTCGGTTCCCACGCGAGGCCATTTCGACACGATTCCGCGTCGCCGGGTCGTGGATATGAAGCTAAATAAGACACGCACCCGCGTTTTCGCCAACCGCAGCGGGTTGTACGTACTCTGAACCTTCTACCTCATCCATTGTGGGGCAGGCGTCCCGCCTGCCAAATTTCCGGCAGGCGGGACGCCTGCCCCACAAAAACGAGTCCCGACTCGCGGCTGACGTTAGACACCCTGGTTACGCCGACGCTCCTCGTCAGCGTGAGGTATACCGCCCGATCACCGTCGGCTGCGGTTCGCCGCCTCGTTGCAGGAAGTCGATGTATTGCATCCCCTTGGAACTTCGATAGATCCACTGGATCGAGATCCGGCCTTGCGATGCCACCCGGCATACCTTCTCCGGCTTGCCTAGTTGGGCACGGACCTCCGCGGGGGTTTGGCCTATAAAGGGGTCGTCGTCGCTGGAAGTGCCCTGCGGCTTCCCGGCCGTTGAGGTGGCGTCTCCCGTGGCGGGCTCCCAGTTGCCTCGAACCTTGTGGTAGCCCATCCTCTGGAAGGCTTCCTGGACGGAGCCCCGAATTTTTTCGTCCTTGGGATCGATTTCCTCGGCCGTGCGAAGCAGGGAGGCGGCGGTTGCTTTATCTGCGAGCAGTCGTAAATACTGCCGGGCCAGCTTGATCCGGCCGTCGGCGTCCACCGGGGAGAAACGCTCGGCCTGATCGTCGAGCCAGGCGCGGATCTTGGCGTTGGCCGTCTGGGGATCCTTGCGTTCCTCGCGGAAGAACCGGGCGAGTTCCAGGATCTCGTCTTCGCGGAGCTTGGTGGGATCCTGGCGCTCGCCTCGAATCCCAGCGTTCGCAGCTCGGTCGCGATTTCCGGACGATCGGGGATGCGCTTCCTGGCTTCCTCGGCCAGGGCCATGGCCTCTCGGGGGGATTTGGCCGCCCTCAGGCGGAGCGATCCCGCCACGCAATCCGTCCAGAGTCGGCGGTCGAGCGCGGCCCGAGAGGCGTCGTCGGCGTTGCGATAGAACCCGCCCGGGTCCTTCGCGTAATCGCCGGAATCTTTGGGTGCGGTCGCGCCGGCGGGGGTTTTCGCGGAGGGGAAGAACGCGACGATCTCGTCCGCCAGGCGATCGAAGTCGGCAATCGTCCTGGCCTGGGCGAGCAGGAGCAGGAAGGCCCGATGGGCCAGCGCCGAGGGCTGCGGTTCCGGCACCTTTCGCTCTCGGGCGCGGCGGGCCAGCACCAGGAGGGCATCCGGGGACGACGAGGCGCGGGCCTGCTCCATGGCGAACGCCTCGCTCGCCAGCGCCTCGCCTCGCGACAACAGCGCCTCATCGCGAAACGCCCGGCCGCGATGGGTGGCCCATTCCGCGAGCCGGACCCGGCCGCCAAGGTCGTCGGGCTTCAGCCGGGCCGCTTCCAGATCGACCCGCTTCACGTCGTCCACGTACAGCAAGGGCAGCTCGGTCACGTCGCAAACCAGGACGTCGCCTTCCTTCCTCAAGATCCCCTGCAACCGGACCGCCCGCGCCGTGGGCGCCTGGGGGTAGCGCAAGTCGGGAGGGAGGCGGAAGATCACGGGCGTTCGCTTGAGGTGGATCTCGTCGATCCCGCGCCCTTGATGGGGGTAGAAGATCCTCACCCGATCGTCGACGACCACTTCCTTGCCGACCAGGTCGGCCCGCTTCGCCAGATCCGCGGGCTCGACCTCGACCGGCCCTTGTGCGTGGGCCGACCTTGCCTGGAGGCAGAGGAGCACGAGCGCGAATGGGATCGCCAGGGTCTTCATGATATGATCACCCCCCTTCCCCGGTCGAGATCAGGTGGGCGGCCTGGAGCGCCTTCTCGTTGGTCATGAACACGCCGCTGTCGGGCTCCAGGGAGATGACCCACACGTTGCGTTCCAGACGGATGGATCCCAGCTTGGCCCCGAAGCGGAGGATGTCGCCCTTCTTGAATTTCTGCCCTTCCAGGAGGCGGAACCCTTCCAGGTCAATCCTCCCCTCGCGCGACGCCACCGGGCCGCGACCGGTGAAGATGCGATACTCCAGCTCGGGCGCCCCCGAGCTGGAAAGTCGGGCGCCTCGGTGAATTCTTCCTCGACGAAGATGGTCTGGCCCTGATGGAGTTTGAACCACTCGGGGCCGTCGGGCTCGCCGAGCCGGGCAACTTCCTCGACGATCTCCTTGGGAGTGCGAGAGACCAGGCCGGCGAGGATGCCCGCCTCCTGCGCGGCCTGCTGGGTGGCTCGCACGGTTTCATCGTTGGCGCCCATCAGCTTGTAAGCCCGGACGGCGATATCCAGCCGCCTGCGAGCATCGTCCACCTCGCCGCGTTCCAGGGCCGCGATCCCTTCCACCCGGTTGGTCTCGGCTTCGTGGGGGAGATTTTGCAGGGCGCTGCTTCCAGAGGCGGAATCCCACGGTCGCCACCACCAGGACGATCACCCCCGCCAGCAAATAGAGGTGGGGAGACCGCTTCTTCGTTGCCACGACGACGGCCACGGGTTCCCCGGGCCGTTTCTTGGGCGCACTTTTCGGCCGAGGAGGCGACTGAGGCTCGGCCGACGGCGGCGGCGCGGCCTTCGCGGCGGGCTTCGGACGCGGCGCCCGGGGTTGGACGGGCTTCGCAGGCTGGGGGACCTCGGGTTCCGCCTCATCGGGCGGGGGGATGTCCACCTCGACGTCGTGATCGACCCATTCGATCTCGGCGATCGCCTCTTCTTCCTGGGGCGGGGCATCGGCGAGCGCAATCGGCTCTTCCTCGACCGGCGTGGCGACCTTGACCGGCCTCGGTCGACTCCTATGCGTCGACGGCGCAACCGGTTGCGGCAACGGGCTGCGAGGCAGGACGAAGATCCCTTCGCCGCACGAGGGGCAGCGAATCGCCTGATATCCGTCGGTCCGCTGGCCCCGGACGATGTGGCCTTCGACGCACGCCACCGAATAGTACTGGGGACGAGGAGGCTCGCTGGCCGCCTGGCCCCGCATCATCTTCTTCGCTCGGCCAAGAAAACCCAAAGGTGCCGCACTCCCGGTTCCGGGGGAGAGGTGATCGTCCGCGCGGTCCTGCCGGCCCCGCAGCGACTCTTAATTATCATGCGACGAAGGGGTCCGGTCAATCAAGTGGACCGAAGGGGGGGTGCGGCAACGGATTCTGGCGGGACGGGCCATTCCTGCGTAGGGCCGGTTATTTACCGGCCGTCCATGCGAATCCAACACGGCCGGTAAGAACCGCCCCACGAAATGCCAGAATCCGCTGCCGTACCCTCACCGGGGATCCCCGGAGGGCCGGCGCTCGGGGGTCGAAGCCCGCAAGTTGAACCCCTGGCTCGCGATCCGATGACGCGGCTCGTCTCCAAGCCATGGAACGCATGGAATGTACCATCTCCTTAACCCGTAAGGACTTGCGTGCGCCACATGGGGGCGACAAAGGGGCGAAAAGCCGCCCATCGCGTGCCCGGACGCCCGGATTTCGTCCAGGTGCGTGGAAAGCCACATCTCGTTGCCCGATCAGGACTTGCAGGATTTGGCGCAACACATTCGCCGCAAAAACGGCCGAAAAGCGTCTCACCATGCTGGCGCGGTCAGAAAAAGAGACACGAAATCCGACTTCATCCACGAATCCCCGCCGATTTACACGCGCCCAATTGTGTCGCTTTATTCGCTTATTGACAAAATTGAATCCATTTCTACGTGACCCAACTCCTTCGGCGACAAGGTGTTGTAAGTCATGATAATCCATGTGAAGACGAATGGGTCGGCCGAATTTCGGGCCCGATTTGTCCCCTCGCGGGCACACGGTCGCGGACCCACAAGGGGCGATTTCACGGCCACGCCAGGAATGGGTCATAGATCCGAATCCCTGCAACGATGGTGTAGTTGTGAGGTTAGAACAAAGGCTTAATATCGCGACGCCCTGCGAGGAAATCATGCGAAAATCCAGCGGAAAGGCAATCCCCCAGATCACCCAATCCCCCACGACGCCCGTCCCCCCGCGTCCGGCGACGGGAGTGGCCGGATGCCGCAAACGTAGCGTCCATGCGCGGGAGACACGTTCGCCGCGAGATCGCCGCCCCCGAGAAGCCACGGTTGCACCCGACCGCATCCATGATCCCGGCGGGCCGTTTGACGGCCGCCCGCGCTGCGGGTATACTATCGTCCTTCGGGATTTGGACGCATTATTCACCCCTGGAACGGCCGCGCGGGACGCTCCGTCTGGCGAACTCGGCCGGGAATGCTTCTCGATAGCTCAAGGAGATCGACCTCGTGGCGCTCGTGGTCAAAGACCTGATCGATGCCGGAGTCCACTTCGGCCACCGGGCCAGCCGGTGGAATCCGAAGATGAAGCCGTACATCTACGGCAAGCGAAACCTGATCCACATCATCGACCTGAAGGAGACCGTGCGCGGCCTGCTGCGCGCCACGAAGTTCTTCAACAGGATCGCGGCATCGAACGGGCTGATCCTCTTCGTCGGGACCAAGCGCCAGGCGTCCGACACGATCGTCGAGGAATGCAAGAGGGCCGGCATGCCCTACGTGACCGAGCGCTGGCTCGGCGGCACCTTGACCAACTTCCGCACCATCCGCAGCCGGCTCGAGCGCCTGGAGGAGCTGGAAGGCATCCTCGACGGCGAGCAGGCCCTGTCCTACTCCAAGAAGATGGTCTCGACGCTCACCCGCGAGCGTCGCAAGATCCAGCGCAACCTTGAAGGCATCCGTCACATGACGCGATTGCCCGAGGCCCTGCTGGTCGTCGACCCGCACCGCGAGAAGATCGCCGTGACCGAGGCCCGGAAGCTCGGCATCAAGGTCGTCGCCCTGCTCGACACCGATTGCGACCCGGACGTGGTGGACCTGCCGATCCCCGGCAACGACGACAGCATGAGGTCGATCGAGCTGGTGGTGAAGCGCCTGATCGACGCGATCGTGGAAGGCAAGGCCTCGGCACCGGTCGAGCCGCCGCCCCGCGATCGCGACGGCGACGGCGGGCGTCGCGGCGGGCGGAGCGGAGTGCAGCGAGCCTCGGGCCCGCGGCCGGCCGCAACCCCAAGCCCGGCCGTGTCGGCCGCCGTAGTGGCTCCCCCGGACGAGAGCCCGGCCCCCGGCACGGAGACGCTGGCCCCGCCGGTGGGCGAGGCGATTCCGGGCGGCGGCGGCGAACACGACGTCCCCCCTTCGGCTCATTAATCACGGCGGGCAGGCCTGCCGCGATCACTTCCCCCCGGGCCCCTCGCGAGCGAAGCCGGGCGGAAGTGATCGCGACCGAACCCCCCCGGGCAATCACCGCTTCTTTCTTAGAACGATTGAGGAGTTACGCCGATGGCCGACATCACGGCTCAGGCTGTTCAGGATTTCCGCAAGCAGACCGGGCTGGGCTTGATGGAGTGCAAGACCCTCCTCAAGGAAGCCGACGGCGACGTGAAGAAGGCGATGGAGCTGGCCAAGGCCAAGCACGGCAAGAACGCAGAGAACCGCGCGGGCCGGGCCACCAACGCGGGCCGGATCGAGGTCTACATCCACCACGACGGCAAGCAAGGCGCGATGGTCGAGGTCAATTGCGAGACGGACTTCGTCGCCCGAAACGACGAGTTCCGCCAGCTCTGCAAGGACCTGGCCGTCCACATCCTCGGCGCGAATCCCAGGTTCACCCGCCGCGAGGAGATGCCCGCCGCCGAGCTGGAAGCCAAGAAGAAGGAACTGACCGAGAAGGCGGCCAGCAAGCCCGAGAACATCCGCGAGAAGATCGTCGAGGGCCAGCTCAGCCGATGGGCGGGCGAGAACCACGTGTTGCTCGACCAGCCCTTCATCAAGGACGACACCAAGACCGTCCGCGAGATCATCCAGGCCGTCAACGCCAGGACCGGAGAGAACATCTCGGTCGGGCGTTACGTCAGGTTCATCGTGGGCGATTCGGCGCCCCGAGAATAAGCTTCCCGCCGAGATCTTCCGGAGCAAGTCGATGGATGCCTCCCTCCCTCGCCCCGTCTTTCGCCGCGTCTTGCTGAAGCTCTCGGGCGAGAGCTTCGGCACGCCCGGAGTGGGCGGGATCAACATCGACTTGCTCGGCCAGATCGCGACCCAGACGGCCCGCGTGGCGAGTCAAGGGGTGCAACTGGCGGTCGTCGTCGGCGGCGGCAACATCCTCCGAGGCGCCACCTTCACCAAGGGCCAAAGCCTGATCAAGGAGGCCACGGCCCACTACATGGGCATGACCGCGACGGTCATCAACGGGCTTGCCTTGCAGGATGCGTTGGAGGCGGTGGGCTGCGAGACCCGCCTCATGACGACCATCCGCATGGACGAGGTGGCCGAGCCTTTCATCCGTCGCCGCGCCTTGACTCACCTCACCAGGGGCCGCGTGATCATCCTGGCCACCGGCACCGGCAGCCCGTTCGTGACCACCGACACGGCCGCCGCCCTGCGAGGCAAGGAGCTTGGCGCCGAGGTGATCCTGAAGGCGACCCGCGTCGACGGGATCTACTCGTCCGACCCCGAGAAGAACCCCCACGCGATCCGCTACGAGAACCTGAATTACGAGCAGGTCATGCGAGACGACCTGAAGGTCATGGACATGACCGCCATCGGCATGTGCATGGACAACGAGTTGCCCATCCTCGTCTTCAACTTCAAGAAGGACGGCAACATCGAGCGGGCGATCGCGGGCGAGGCCATCGGCACCTGGGTCAGCAACACGCCCAGGCCCCGGCCAGCCATCTTGTCGGGTGCATAAATGCACCGTCTTCGTCGGACACCGATGCACCGGGGGCCAACATGAGCATCGAGGAGATTGCATTCGAGGCCGAGGAGCGCATGGAAAAGAGCATCGCGCTCCTGTCGGACCAACTGAAGGGCGTGCGAACCGGGCGCACCAACACCGGGCTCGTGGACTCGATCCGCGTCGAATACTACGGCTCGCCCACGCCCCTCAAGCAGATGGCCCGGCTGAGCACGCCCGAACCCCAGCAGATCCTGATCCAGCCGTTCGACCCCACGGTGATCGGGGACATCGTGAAGGCGATCCAGGCGAGCAACCTCGGCCTCACGCCCAGCTCGGACAATAAAGTCATCCGCATGAACGTCCCCAGCCTTTCGGTCGAGCAGCGCAAGAAGCTGGAGGCGAGGGTCAAGGACCTGGCCGAGGAGGCTCGCGTGGCGATCCGAAACATCCGCCGCGACGCCAACAAGCAGGCCGACCACGAGATGGCCGACAAGATCCTCACCGAGGACGACGTGGAACGCGCGAAGGAAGAGATCCAATCCTTGACGAAGCAGTACGAGGGCAAGGTGAACGACCTGGCCGAGAAGAAGGCGACGGAAATCCTCGAGGTTTGACGCCCTCTCCGCGGCGCAGGAGAATCCGCATGGGGACTTCCGCGCTCGCCCGGGCCCTGGCTTACCTGTCCCTATCCGGCCGGCTGAGGGGCCTGGAAATCGAGCAAAGCCGGCTCGCGGTGACCGAGATCATCGACGGCGAGGCCGAACCCGCGCTGGTCGCTGCCTTCCTGACCGCGCTGGCGTTCCGCGGCGAGACGGCGAACGACCTGGCGGGAGCGGTCGCGGCGGTTCGTTCCCGGATGACCCCGCTGGAGATCGATCCGTCCTGCCGGCCGATCCTGGACACCTGCGGGACGGGCGGCGACGGCGCCAATTCCGTGAACATCTCGACCGCGGCGGCCCTCGTCGTGGCCGCCTGCGGCGTCCGCGTGGCCAAGCACGGCAACCGATCGGCCTCGGGCAATTCGGGAAGCGCCGAGGTCCTGACGGAATTGGGGGTGAAGATCGATCCGGATGCGATCGTCATCCATCGCTGCCTGTCCGATATCGGCATCACCTTCCTGCTCGCCCCGAGATTTCACCCCGCCATGAAGCACGCGGCGCCGATACGGCGTCTCCTCCCGTTCCGGACGCTATTGAATCTAGTGGGTCCGCTAGCGAACCCGGCTTCGCCCGAGTTTCAGCTCATCGGCGTGCCCGATGCGGCGACCGCCACCCTGATGGCCCAGGCCATTCGCGAGATACAAGCGGAGGAGGTCTCGACAAAGGCGGCCCTCGTCGTGGCCGGCGCCGGCGGGCTGGATGAAGTCAGCCTGGCGGGCGAAAATCGCGTCCACATGGTCGGAGTGGCCAGCCCGCGGATCGCAACCTGGGAGCCGGCCGATTTCGGCCTCCCTGCGTCATCAAAGCAAGACTTGCAGGTGACGGGGCCGGCCGATAGCGCGGCCAGGGTTCGAGCGATGCTGGACGGGGAACTCGGGCCGGTTCGCGACGTGGTCCTGGCCAACGCGTCCGCGGCGTTGCTGCTCGTCGGCAGGGCGAATTCACTCGTGGAAGGGGTGGCCATCGCCGCGAAGGCGATCGACCGGCGGGACGCGGCGAAGCTGCTGGTCAATTGGGCCGAACTCAGTCATCAGCCTGCTTGAACCGTTCTCGCCACACTTCCTCGTAGACGTGGTAACCGCCGGAAACCATCCCGAGTGCTTGATATGTCCTCTGGGCGCGGAGATTGTGATCCTCGACGTAAAGGCGGAGCCCGATCACGTCGCTTTCCGCGAGCGCCTCGCGGCGAATCCTCGCGTAGATCTGCCGGAAGACGCCTCGCCCCCGCGAGTCCGGCTCGACGAACACGCTCTGGAACCACCAGATCCACCCATTTCGCCAGTCGCTCCATTCGCGAGTGACGGCCGCCTGACCGACGACCCGTCCGGCGATCTCGGCGACCCAGTAGCGAAGCCGCGCAGGGTCGGCGATCGCACGATCCACGCCCTCGCCCAAGATATCGAGGTCAAGCGTCTTGCCCTCGGTTTCGAGGGCAAGTTGTACGTTGAAATCCACAATCACGGCGCGATCGCCCGCGTGCGCATCGCGAATCAAGGGCTCGCTGGCGAGGGGGGACGCCGGCATCAGACTCGATCGCTCCGCCGATCGCGATATCGACGGCTTGCTTCTTCAAGGATGCGATTCTCTTCGTCGGTCAGGACGGCGCGGCCCTCCCGTGCGATCTTGGCCAGGATCTCGTCCAGGCGGGCGTCTAGCTGCTCTTCGGGATAGGCAAGCGGAGGCGCAACTCGCGACGAATTGGCCGAGGCCGACCGTCCCGCGGTAGTCGGGAGCGACGACACGCGATCGCGGGGCTCGGGCGAGACGACCCGGAGCCTGGGACGTCGGCCGCGGCGGCCGAGGAGTCGCGACCATCTCAGGTCGTAGGTCTTGTACAGGTACCCATACGCCGCCCCGCCCAGGTGGCCGGCGAAGGCAATCGGCCCTCCGGTGGAGATCCCGCGCGACTGATTCAACAAATGGAAGAGGTCCTGGCCGAGGAAGAGCAGCATCGCAATCCACATCTCGATCGGCAGGACGAAGAACAGGAGGATCTGTTGCCTCGGGTTATACAGGGTGTAAATCACCATGACGGCATAGACGGCGCCGGAGGCACCGACCATCGTATGATGTTGGCCCATTCCCATCTCGATCACGGCCCACACCAGCGTGCTGAAGATCGCGGCCGTCACGTACATGAACGAGAATTCGCGGCTGCCGTACATGGACTCCATGTCGCGCCCGAACCACCACAGGACGACCATGTTGATGAGCAGGTGCAAGATATCGTAAGTATTGTGCAGGAAGGCCGCGGTCAGCAGTTGCCAGATGTAATATCGATGGAAGATGTCGTCGCTGCTGGCGCGGAGCGCGGCTTCGAAGCCCGAATCGGGCGAGGCCCACTGGATCACGAACACGACGACGTTGATCAGGATGATCGTCCGGCAGGCCGGCGACGCCCCGGTGAACCAGCCGGAGCCGCTCGTCTCGTCGCGGTAATATTCGCGGTCGTAAATGCCCATGGCGGCTCCGGCGGGGCTCGCTCCCGGCTCCAGGGGCAAGGGCGAGCCGAGGATTGCCCCTTTCTATCATCGACCCGGGGCTATCGTCTGTCAACGGGTCGCGTCCCGGTCAACCGCCAGGCCGCGCGGTTGAAGCCTGTCATTCGGCGAGCAGCGCGTCCATCGCTTCGCGTCGCGTCTCGTAGAGCGGCCAGACCAGGTCCAGCGAGGTGATGTGGATCAGGAACTTGGCCTGATCCGACACGCCCGAGAGCACGAGCATCCCGCCCCTCTGCTTGGCCAGCTTCCAGCACCGGATCAACATCGAGAGGAAGGACGACCCGAAGTAATTGATGGCGCTGAGGTCGACGATCACGAGCGGGCAATCCTGGCTCCTGAGGGCATCAAGGACCAGCGACGTCGCCCCGTCGATCAACGACGGCTCGAGATTCTCCAGCACGGGCGAGGCCACGATCACCGTGACCTCGCCGTGACGTTCGATCGTGATTGCATCCGCGGATGAAGAGGACATGGCGACCGGGGTCGGGTGCCGGGGCGATTACATCGACAATAGCCTAGAGGTTTCGCCCGACGGCGACAAGAGGTTGCCACTCCCGCGTCGCACTCCTACGCGAATCAGGCCGAGGGCCGACAGTCGGCGAAGGCTCGCACGACTTCGAACAGGTCCGGGCTGACCAGGAGCTGGTCCTCCTCGAAGTCGCGCAACCACACGTAATTATCGCGATAGGCCTGCGCGAGCAGCGGATAGAGGTCGGCCAGCCGGATCGGGACGGCGGGCGAGTGCGTCGCCTCGGGGGCCTCATCCTCCGGCTGGGGGAAGACGCGAAGTCGAGCTGTGGCCATCGGATTTCCTCCTCCGTGTCGGCCGTCCCGCGGGAGCTATCGCCGGAGGCGATGCGCCCGGGGGTGAAATGGATCGGAGGATGCCCGGCGGCGCGGCCGGCAAATGCCAAGATCGCGGCAGGCCAGACTCCTCCGGGTTCAACATCGACCGATCGCCGCCGTCTTCATGACTGAAACCGCGAAACAACCGAATTGATCGGCGCAGGAGGCGCGATTCCCGTCCGAGCGGGCGAAAAGCGTCGAGTCCCCGGGCGCCGTCCTCCGACGAAATGACGGAATCGCCCGGTGTTCGACGCGATGTCGACGGCGAAAACCGGGGGCGACACGATTTTCGGGTTCTGCTAAAGTTCCACCTCCTGGCGGCCGGGCGGAAGGATCTCCCGACGCCGCCGGGGGGCTGGCAACGTCGGCCTCGCTTCTTCGGGCGCCGCTTCGCCCGCACATCTCATGGAGGAGAGCGGACATGGAAGTCGGCCTCGCACGCGGAGTCGTCGTCCGTTGCATCCGGGCAGCCGTGGCCCTCGCCTGCCTGTCATGCCTGGCGAATGCCGCGACCTACAAGACGCCCAATTTCCTCGTCGAAGCCCCTTCGCCCGATGCCGCCAGGAAGGTAGGGGACGAGGCGGAGCTTCGTCGCAAGACCCTTGCGATGGCCTGGCTCGGGCATGAGCTGCCGAACTGGGGTACGCGATGCTCGATCCACGTGAAGCTGACCGCCGGAGAGGCGGGCGGCTTGACGGATTTCGACTTCGATCGCGGCCGGGTCATCTACCAGGCGATCGAGGTCGAAGGCCGGCTCGACCGCATCCTCGCCTCGTCGCTCCCGCACGAGGTGACCCACACCATTTTCGCCGCGTATTTCGGCGGTCCGATGCCGCGTTGGGCCGACGAAGGCGCGTCGCTCCTCAGCGAGGACCTGCGAGAGCTGCAAAGGCACGACCGCATCGTGGCCGACCTGCTCTCACGCCGAGGCGACTACGCCCTGGCATCCCTGTTCATTATCGAAGAATATCCGGCCGACCTCATGGGCTTCTACGGCCAGGGATATTCGGTCTCGCGATTCCTCGTCGAGACGGGAGGAAGGCCGAAATTCCTCAAGTTCGTCAAGGATGGATCGCGATCGGGCTGGGATGCCGCCGCGAGACTCCATTACGGCATCTCGGATTGCCGCGAACTCGACCGGGCATGGCGATCGTGGCACCGGGTGGTCGCCAGCCGACCGGCGGATGCGCCGTCGCGGGCAATCGTGCTGCGAGGTCAATCGCCGGGTGTGATCGGGCGATGATCTCCGAGGCTTCGCACGCCGGAGGCCGCCGGGCATGCCGCAAGACTTCCGAGATGTGGACCCTTGCGAGCTGCGACTCCCCTCGCGATGAGGTGCCGATCCTTACAAGCTCCAGCGACAGGTCGCTCGCTTCGGAGTCTCGTCGGCCGGGATGCCCCCGCCGTGGGTTTACGAGGCTGCCGACGGCGTCCTGGTCGTGTACAATGGCATCACTCGCGCCACCCGAATTGCGAAACTCGCCCCGGGCGCGATGATCCGGGTCGAGGTCGTCGGCAAGTTGCGTCGATCCTACGCGGGCGAGCCGAAAGTCGGAGATTTCCCGCCATGATCCCCACGACCCAGCACGAGTTGATCGAGAAGTTGGCCGACATCCATCAACTTTCCCCCGATGTCCGGTTCGGCCAACTGCTCGCGAATCTGGGATTTCTGGTCGAGGACCAGACCGATCGATCCCTCCGAGAGATCGACGACGATCGCTTGCTGGAGGTCATGGAGAAGCATCGCGCCGACCTGGCTCGTCGCCAAGCCGGGGCATAGGCCGGTCTCCTGGAAACCCTTCCGACCCGCCCGCCGACGGCTCGGGAGGATCGGCGGAAACGGGCATCCAGGGGCTTGCGGAATCATTTCGCCATGAAAGGGCGAAGGATTATTCGATATAGTTTTTCGAGATCCCCAATCCCTCGGGGGCGTGCAACCGGAGCATCTTGAGGTCAACGTCCTTCGGGATGGACCGTGAAGTGGCGAGCGAAACCCCAACCATCACGCTAACCGCAAGCGGCACTCCCCAGATCGCCGGCTGTTCCATGAGCGATCGCGCGAGCGGGCTGACCGAAAACGTCAGCACTTTCTTGTCGAGAAGCATGGACGTGACGATCGCCGCGAGCGCCAGCACGCCGCCGCAGAGCATCCCGCTACCCGCGCCGAATTTGGTCAGCCCTCGCCACCAGGAGCCAAGCAACAGGAGCGGGAAGTACGAGCACGCGGCGATCGCGAACGCCCAGCCGACCATCATGGCGATGTCGAACGATTCGACCAGCAGCCCCAATCCGATCGACGCGGCGCCGATCAGCACGGCGGACACCTTGAAGGCGATCAACCGCGATTCGGGAGACGACCTCGGGCGCAAAATCTTCCCGTAAATGTCGTGGGCCAACGCCCCGGACATGCTCACGAGCAGCCCCGAGAACGTGGACATGAACGCCGCGAACGCGCCCGCGCTGGTGATCGCGCTCAGGATTTGCCCGAGCAGGGGATTTTTCAACTTCATGGGCAGGGTAATGACCACGCGATCGGTCGTCCCGTTCACGTAGAGCGACGGCTCGACCAGGCGACCCAGCGTACCCCAGATGGGCGGGAACACGTAGAAGGCGCCGAGCATGACCATGACCCAGAGCGTGGTTCGTTTCGCGGCACGTCCGTCGGGATTCGTATAAAATCGCACGAGGATGTGCGGCAGTCCGGCCGTCCCGCAGATGAGGGCGATGATGAGCGAGTAGGTATAGAGCAGCGGATAGCCGTATTTCGAGGTCATCGGGCCGAAGGGCTCGAGCCAGCGTTGATTGGTGGGGGCGTTGGGGGTCGCGGCCGCCGACCGAGAGTCGAATCCTCGGTCGGTCTCGCGAACTCGATCTTGGCCGCGGTCATGACGGGCTTGACCGCCCTCCATGACCGGGCGCCCGAGTCTCGTGTGACGGGCCTGGGCGATCATGAACATCGTCATCGCTTCGAAACGAATGGGGCCGGTCGCCGGCTTCAACGCGAGGCCCGCCGTCCGGACGGCGGAATGGCCCCGTCAACGGTCGAGCCGCGCCGATCGATCCGAGGTCATCCGTGCTTCGACGAGGATCGGCCCGACGGGTCCTCGCCGGGCTGCGGGCTCGCGTGCCGCGGATCCTGCGGCGATCTCCGTCCCGGCGGGGACGACGATCGACGTCATTCGGCCGGGTCGAGAACGCAAGAACATTCGCGGGATAATCCTCCTGCCCTTTCATCCGGATGGAAACCTCGCATCCGACTCCGCAGCGCCAAATTCGGTTCAGCGGCCGACTCGCGATGTCCTCGTGCGTCGGTTCCTGATCTTGTCCAAATTCCCCGGATAATGCCCGAAAACGCTCGCGATGATGAACACCGGCGCCGAGATCGCGAATAGCTTCGCCCAGTATTGAAACGCCTGGACGAACGTGATCCCCTTCATCCCTCCGAAAGCCACGTTGAACGTGATCACCGCCCCCACCACGGCGATCCCCGCCCAGTACGGCCAGTTCAGGATCGTCCCCATGGTCACGCCCGCGCCCTTCATCTGCGGCATCGTGTAGAAGAAGCCGATGAACAGGACGAACGAGACCGCGACCCGGCGAAACGCGGGCGAATCGAATCGGCCCTCGGCGAAGTCGGGGATCGTGTAGGCGCCGAACCGTCGCAACGGGCCCGCGATGAACAGGAGCAGGAACAGATAGCCCGCCGCGTAGCAGGCCGGATACCACAGGGCGTCGTACCCATTCTTCATCAACAGGCCGGCGATGCCCATGAACGAGGCGGCCGAGAGGTATTCGCCCGAGATCGCCGAGGCGTTCCAGAACACGCTGACCGAACGGCCCGCGACGAAGAAATCGGACGCGGTGCGGGCCTTTCGCGTGGCCCAGATCCCCAATCCCACCGTGGCGATGGTCATGGCGAGCACGCCGAGGACCGGAATCCAGGAAACCGTCGTCATGATTGCGCCTCGTCTTCGAGCAACGCGTCGAAATCCGAGCAGTCCGCCTCGATCCGATCCGAGCGCCTCACGAAATAGACCGAGAGCGCCACGGTGATCGGGTAGAACAGGACGCCAAGGAACAGCCAGCTCGCGGGGAATCCTAAGACATCCCGCTGCGCCACCGCCGGCAGGAAGCGATTCACCAGGGGAAGCCCGAGGAGCAGCGCGAGGAACACGGCGGCAACTCGCAGGCTCAACGCGGCCTGTCGCCTCATCACGATCCGCGCCACTCGCGCGTGATCCATCTGGATCTTGCGTGCGCTCGATCATCGTTTCAAACTCCGATCGGGAGGGGGATGACCGAAGCCATCGGAGGCCGGTAGTCTAGAGTGGTTGCCGACCCCACGCAAGCAAGTGCCCCACCGGAAGGCCGCCCATGCTCACGCTCGTGCTCGCCGGATTGCTCGGGTTCGTCGCCGATCCGCCCGCAAGCGGGACCAAGGAACGCCCTCGTCCGTTCGTCGTGAAGATCGTCGATGACGAGACGCTTCGAGGCATCCCCCTGGTCGAGCTTCGCACGGTAAATCACGTGAAATACTTCACCGATAGCGGGGGGCTGGCGGCCATCGACGAGCCGGGGTATGAGGGCCAGGAGGTCTATTTTTCCGTCTCCTCGCCCGGCTATTCGTATCCCACCGACAAGTTCGGCAACAGCGGGACCACGTTCAAGGTCGAGGCCGGCCGCGAGGCCACGCTCGCCATCCGCCGCGTCAACGTGGCCGAACGGCTTTATCGCGTGACGGGCGAAGGGATCTATCGCGACACCGTGCTGGCCGGCCGCACGTCGCCGATCCGCGATCCCTTCCTGAATGGGAAGGTGCTCGGGTCGGACAGCGTCCTGCAAGCGGTCTATCACGACAAACTCTACTGGTTCTGGGGCGATACCAATCGCCCGGGCTATCCGCTCGGGAATTTCCACACGTCGGGGGCAACCTCGTTCCTGCCCAAGGACGGCGGGCTCGATCCCGAGATCGGCGTCGACCTGACCTATTTCGTCGATGACACCGGCTTCGCGAAGCCGATGGCGAAGATGCCGGGTCCCGGCCCTACGTGGCTCGGCGGACTGATCGTCCTGCGCGACAAGGAAAAAGCGGGAAGAGAACGCATGTTTGCGTTCTACGAGAAGATCCGCAATGACCAGGGTCCAGGTTCGCTGGAGGCTTACCAACGCGGCCTCGTCGAATTCGACGATCAGGCGAACGAGTTCCGCAAGGTCGCCGAATTTCCCGGCCGAATGCCCCTCTACCCGCTCGGCCATCCTTTCCTGCACGCGGTCGATGGCGTCGAATACGTCTATTACGCGAATCCCTTCCCATTGACCCGAGTTCGCGCCGACCCAGAATGGCTGAAGGATCTGTCGAAATACGAGACCTTCAGCCCCTGCGTCGCGGGAAGCCTGTCGGGCAAGGAGAAAGTGGAGCGCGACGCGACGGGCCGGGTCGTCTACGGGTGGAAGAGGAACACGCCGCTCTGCGGGCAGGCCGAGCAGAGGAAGTTGCTCGCGAGCAAGGCGCTGACGATCGACGAAATCCTGCTGCCAATCCGCGACGAGACCACCTCGCGCCCGATCACCGTGCATTACGGTTCGCTCGGCTGGAATCCCTGGCGAGGGCGATGGATCGCGATCTTCGTGGAGAGCGGCGGGACGACCTATCTGGGCGAGGTCTGGTACGCCGAGGCCGATACGCCCCTCGGGCCCTGGCAATACGCCCGACGGGTGACCACGCACTCGCGAAAGGGGCAGAATTACAGCTTCTACAACCCGAAGCAGCATCCCGTCTTCGACAAGGACAAGGGCCGGACCATCTTCTTCGAAGGCACCTATTCGGTCACATTTTCCGGGAACACGGACCCGACGCCTCGCTACGACTACAACCAGATCATGTACAAGCTCGACCTCGCCAGGCCCGAGATGGTCTTGCCGGTCCCCGTTTATGAAACGTCCGACCGGGGCCCGGCGGGTCCGTTGCGGACCGCCGACGGTCAGCCCGCCGACGCCTTGCGAAGGCCGGTCCCGTTCTACGCGATGGATCGACCCACCTCCCGCGCCATGCCCATCCGGGAATACGTTGCGGCCGACGGATCTCGCGAGCTGAAGCCCGGGAACGGGCCGGGATCGCCCGTATTTTACATCCTCCCCTACGGGACCGACTCGCTGCCGCCATCCACAACCCCGTTGCTGGAATTCCTCCACGAAGATGGGCGGCAACATGCCTATTCGGTGGACCCGGAATGGAAGGCGACGGGTTTCCGCCGCACGGGCCGGGTCCTGGGCCACGTGTGGACCACGGCGTCGAGAGTCGTCCTGCCGAGAGAATAATTCCCGGCTTGGGGGTTTTCGAGCCGTCGGATACGATCGAGCCGCCAGGAATCCCCCGGTTTGCACGGAGGCGGGATGGAACCGCATTGCCCCGATTGTCGATCCGAGCTTTCGGCGGGCGACCACGCCTGGAAATGCCCCTCGTGCGGCCGTGTGTTCGTAGCCCTGAGGGGGATTCCCGACCTCCGGACGGGCGATGACCTCTATCTTTCCAACGAGGAGGATTGGCGGCTCGCGAGGGCGCTTGATGAGAGCTTCGATCGCCTGGATTTCCGCGGGCTCCTGGAGCATTATTTCGAACTTATCGGCGAAACATCCCCGACCAGTCGATCGCGCCAGATCGGCCACATCCTGTCCGCCCCTGGCGCGGTCAACCCAGTGGGTCGAGGCGCTCGACCTGGGGCCGGGAAGCGGGGCCTTGCTTGATCTGGGGTGCGGCTCGGGGTCGTTCCTCGCGGCCAGGGCTCGCGGCTTTGGACCGGCGGTCGGATTGGACATCGCCATGAGGTGGTTGATCCTGGCTCGAAAGCGCCTGGATGAGGAAGGCTTGAGATCGACTCGCCTGGTCTGCGGATGCAGCGAGGACCTGCCGTTCCCCGCCTCTTCCTTCCATGCGATCGTCGCGGGGGACGTGATCGAGCATGTGAACGATCAGGCGGCCACGCTGGCCGAGGCCCATCGCGTGCTCCGCCCCGGCGGTCGCCTCATCATGGCCACGCCGAATCGCTTCAGCCTGGCGAACGAACCGCATGTGGGCGTGTGGGGCGTGGGATTCTTGCCTCGTCGTTGGATGATTCCCTACGTCCGCCTCGTCTCGAAGCAAGACTTCCGCGCCATCCGCACGCTGGGATTGGGCGAATGGAAGAAGCTGCTGAAGGACAGCGACTTCGCAGCAACCCGCATCCTGGCTCCGCCGTTGCCTGCCGAGGATCTCCGCCGGTTCGGGCCGATCAAGCGTTTGCTCGCCGGGGCCTATAATCGCCTGATCTCCTCATCGATCGGCCAGGGGATCGCGAAGCGGGTGGGCCCGCTTTTTCACATCCTCGCGGAACGGGGCGAGCGTTCGGCCCGCGAATCCATCCCAGCCACTCCGCACCGCTCCACGCCGCGAGCAAGACGGACGTGAGAGGCGCGGCCGCGATCGCCCGCACGATCAGCCTCCGCTTTTGAAGCAGCGTAAACGCGAGTCTCAGGAGTTGAGAGGCAAGGATCGCCGGCCCGAGCACGATTCGCGAGCCGCGAAACCAGGGGGAAACCTCCGAGGCTTGCAGCCTCCCGAATTCATGGCCGAAGCGGAGGCGATCGCCGATGGCCTGGCCGAGCGTGTAATGGCGACAATGCCAGACCATGGCGTCGGTCGTCATCATCGCGAATTCGCGATCCTTCGCGCAACCCGCGACGAGGGATTCGTGGACGTCGCTCGCGTCGCTCGCGAGGGATGATCTCAGGACCGCGAAATTATTGCCCGCCAGCCGCCGCGCGCCGCCCTTCGCCGGCTTTCCCGAGAGGAAGGGAGCATACTCGCAAAAAAACACCGCCCAATCCACCAGGGACGCGCCTTCGCGATGCTCCACCGGGCCGGTCGCGGCCACGAGCCTTGGGTCGGTGAAGGCTTTTTGATAGACGGAAAGCCATCCGGGGCCGACGCGGCAGGAATCTTCCGTGAACACGACCACGCGGCCGGTCGAGGCATCAAGTCCCAGCCTTCGCAGCCGATGCACGCCGCAACCCGGCTCGCCCAGAATCCAGCGGACTCGCGAAGACTGGAAGCGTCCCGACATGATACGCGACGGATCCGCGGCAACGAGGATCTCGACGCCGTCATCCTCGCCGATCGATTCCACGCACGACCGGATGGCCGCCAACGAGTCGGTCGCGGCGATCACGATGCTGAGTTCGGGCGATTCCACGACGGTTACTCGACCCGTTCCAAACTCGAACCGGCGCCGACGAGATATCCCACCATCTCGCCGATCGCCCCCACGCCGAGGAACAAGCCGACGAGCGGGAAGCACAGGAGAAACCTCGCCAGATGGCGACGCTTGCTCAATGCGGTGCGGGTGACCCGGGCGAGGAGGAGGGCCGGCAGGGCGAGCGACCCCGCCCCGTAGACCAGCCGGATCGGCCAGGATTGATCGGCACGTCGCATCCCCGCGTACGAGCGGGCGAAATGGAAGCGTTGGGTCAGGAAGTAGCCGAGGCGAAACGGCTTGATGTGACGGACCACGGCGCGATTGGTCGACGCCAGCGGCACGCCGTCCGAGCGCAGGCGATCGTTGATCCAGGACTCCCACTTGCCGTCGTCCAGAACCTCGGCGTGTCGCATCAAGTGAGGACGCTTGTAGGCGATGTTGTTGCCGGGCAGGTCATGCGACGGGCCTTCCGCCACGGGCCTCATGTACGGCGTGTATTCGCAGAAGAAGACCGCCCAGTTGACCAGGCCGTCCCGGCCGTTCTCGACGGCCCCGCCGACCGCGCCAAGCTCGGGATCGGCATGGGCCTCGAGCAGCGATCGGCACCACGCCGGGTCGACCTCGGCATGGTCCTCGATGATCGCGACGATCTTCCCGCGGGCCTTCCTCGTGCCGAGGAATCTCAGCCTGGGGATCGGCAGGCGTTCGGAGAACTCGACAACCTCCACGCGCGGCTCGTGGGCGAGCAGACGCGCCCTCGTGTCGCCGCCGACGGCCTCGACCACCACGATCTCCATGCGATCTCGCTCGGCCAACGCGTCGAGCGACGCAAGCGTCGGGCCAAGCATGTCCCACCCGTTGACCGACGCGATGATGACGGAGATCTCGGGCGTTGCGGCGGCCGTTCGCGAAGTTGGCATGGGCGTCCATTCCCGGAGGGCGAGGGGCCGATCCCGGACCCTGAAATCAAGACGGTCGGCATGGTAGCGGCGATCGGCCCTCGCGACAAGCGGAACGTGACCTTGCAGCTCCGTGAATCAACGCGCCGCGTTGGCGGTCGGGAGATCCCCTTCGCGCAGCTTGATCGTCCGATTGGTTTCCGCCTTCTCCACGGTCGAAACCAGCCCGGAAGGCCATCTCACGACGACTTTCACCGTCTTTGCCGGCCCCACGCCGATCAACAGCCGGGGGTCGTGCGCCGATTCCATGCTCCCGCCCCCCTTTCTCTGGCGGTAGATCGTGCGGCCGTCGGCAACGACCTCGACCTTCGCGCCTACGGCGTCGCGGTTGCTCTTCGTCCCTTGCAAATCCAGGCGAATCCATCGCCCGCTCGGGTCGGTCCGGTTCATCAACACGGCCGGGGCCGCGTCCTTGTGGTTGACGACCAGGTCGGGCCGTCCGTCGTCGTCGAGGTCTCCGGTCGCCGAGCCTCGCCCCACATGGCCCGTCCGGAAATACGGGCCGGCACCATCCCCGACCGGGACGAACCGCCGCCCGTTCATCGGGCTTTTCTTCGCCTTCTCGTTGCGGAGGAGGAGCGGCGGTTCTTCGTACGGCTTGGTGTTGTCCCCGAGCAGGTGGTGATTGTCGTCGACGTGGCCGTTCGTCACGAACATGTCGAGGTAGCCGTCGTTGTCGAAATCGATCAAACCGCAGCCCCATTTGACGAACGGCTTGCTGGGTGCGGCCACTCCGATGAAGTCCGATTGCTCGCGAAACTGGGCATCATAGTTGAAATAGACGGAGGTGGTCTCGTCCTTGAAATTGGTGCGGATGAGCTCGGGCAAGCCGTCATCGGTCAGGTCCTCGGCGTCCACGCCCATGCCCGATTGCGGGTCGCCGTCGTCGTTGAAGGCGGCCCCGCACAGCTCGCTCACGTCCTTGAAGGTGCCGTCCCCGTTGTTGAGGAAGGTGAAGGCGGGGGTCTGATCGTTGGCCACATACAGGTCGATCTTGCCGTCGCCGTTCAGGTCGGCGGCGACCACGCCGAAGCCGTGCCCCTTCTTCTTCCCCTCGCGAGCAAGTCCGGCCTCTTTCGTCACGTCGGTGAAGTGCGGCACGCCGTCCTTCAGGCCGTCGTTGCGGTAAAACATGTGGACCGTGGTGCGGATCGTCGGCGGGCGAGCAGTACTGGCGGATCTGCGTCTTGTGGTCCGCGGCCGAAGTCCCTCCGCACCAGCGGTCTCCGTCGATCTTGATGTCCCACAGGCCATACACGGCAACGTAGAGGTCGAGGTCGCCATCGTTGTCGTAATCGAGGAACGCGCCCCCCGACGACCAGTTCGGGCTGTCGACGCCAGCGATCGAGCTGACGTCGCGAAAGGTCCCGTCCCCGTTGTTCAAATAAAGGACGTTCCCGCCCAGGTTGCAGAGGAAGACGTCCTGATCGCCGTCGTTGTCCACGTCCCCGACGACGATCCCGTGGCAGAATCCGCGGAAACCAAGGCCCGACGACGCCGTCACGTCCTCGAACTTGCCGCCGCCCAGATTCTTGTAGAGCCGGTTGCAGGCCTTCGGCGTCTTTTCGAGCGGCAGGAGGTTGCAGGTGGCGAAATAAAGGTCCATCTTGCCGTCGCCGTTGTAGTCGAAGATGGCGACCCCCGAGCCGTTGGCGGTCGGGAAATAGCGTTCGGGCGACATCCCCGACACCTGCACGAAGTCGATCCCGGCCGATCGGGCCACTTCCTCGAACTGGATCGGCCCCTTGCCCGATGACCCGGTGTTTGCGGAAGCCGGCACGGTGGCAGGCGGGGTTCGGGGGACGGGAGCCGTTGACGTCTTCGATGCCGCGGGCTGATCGCACCCGCAAGTTCCACCCAGGGCGACCGAAACGATGAAAATCCAGCAGACATGGCGACGATTCGCCCGATTGAGACGGCATGACGGAGACTCCGGGAGAGGAGGATTCGCCGGGATGAGCGGGAAATGATAGCGGCGAGCTGGCTTCGATCGTATCATGGGCTCCATGGGTTGTCCCGGGCGTGTCGGATTGAAATTCGAAGAATTCCCCTCAAGAGGGTCGCCCGCCGGCGCCGAAAATAAACGATACGGGCTTTGATTTTTCTTCAAGATCTGGCGACGTCCGGCGAACCACCTGGTAGGCGACTCCGGAACGGCAACGCGGAGGGTGGCGATGGGCCTTGACATCTCCCTGGGCATCCTGATCTTCTTCTCGGCGGTCCGAGGTTGGTTCAAAGGTTTCCTCAAGCAGGCGATCTCCCTGGGCGCGCTGGTCGGATGCGTGTACCTGGCCGATCCCTTGAGGGAACTGGCCCGGCCTTATGCCCAGAATTACCTGCCCGCCGTGGCCCCCGATATCCTGGACCGTCTGCTCTGGTGGGCGGTGGCCGCATCCTCGTTCTTCGTCACCTCGGGCATCGCACTTTCGATCCTGAAAGCAAGCAAGCGAAAGACTTACGGCGACCCCGAGCCCAACCGCACCGACCAAGGGGCCGGGCTTCGCCCTGGGTGCGTTGAAGGGCCTGATCGTCGCCTCGTTCCTGGCGGCGGGCGTCTCGCGATTCGCCCCCGGATATCTCAAGCCGGGCGGATTTGCCGACGACCAGACCAAGGCGTCATGCGCCCTCGAATGGTCGGAGCGTTACCAGCCGGCCGAGAAGATCTGGACCTCGGTCCCCGTCCAGGCGTTCGTCAACCGCGTCCGCGAGCGGGGGATGTGGGGAGACGCTCACGAGAAGGCGCCCGGGATCGAAAACGCTAAGGACGGGACGGAAACCGCGAAACCTGCGGACACCAACCCGGCTCGCACGGCGTCGAACCCGCCCAGGACGATGGCCATTCGACGGCCCGACCCCGCTTCGCCCTCGTTCGAGCGCGAATTCGAGGACGAGATGCGGCGACTCGGGCTGAAGACCGAACCGCATTGACCCGCCGGCCAATTCCGAGGAAACTCCCCGGCCGAGGACGGATCTCGGGCCTTCGGGGCGTCTCCACGGATGAATCGCACGCTCGCGGTGTTCCTGGCGTTGGGCCTTTACTTGACAGTGAAGGGCTACCACAGTCGAGACGGCGACCAGGCCTATCGCCTGCCGCTGCTGCTCCATCGCCAGGACCCGTCGCTGTTCGCCGCTGACCCGTTCGTCAAGGCGCTCGACGCCTTCAACCCGCACGGCGGATATCTCGCGCTACTCGACGTAAGCAGCCGCCCATTCGGCCTGTCCGTCGCCCTGTTCGTCCTGTTCGCCGCAACATTCGCGGTCACATGCCTGGCGATTGAACGCATGGCACGGGCCGTCTGGCCGGAAAGAGGTGCTGGGGTTGGAGTTATCGCCGTCCTGATGCTCCTCTCGGCCAAAGCGGGCAACATCGGGACGAATCACCTGTTCGAGGCCATGCTGCTCGATCGCCTCGTCGCGCTCGCACTCGGCTGGACCGCCTTCGCGTCCATGATCGCGAATCCACAGCGGGGCAAGTGGACTGCCGCCGCGGCCATCGGCGCCGCGGCTCTGGTCCATCCCTCCCTGGGTTTGCAACTAGGGATGCTCGCCGGATCGGGCTGGGCGGCGTGGGCCGTGGCGAGGCGATCGGGCGTTTCCTTTCGAACAGCGATCGCGGCGATGGCCCTCCTGGGGCTGGCCCTGTTTCCGACGATCGTGATGATGTCGGGGAAGGGATCTCGGCTCTTCGAGGGATTATCGGAGGGCGATTTCCTCCGCATCAGCGCGTTGATCCAGGGCCCTCAGCACATGCTCCCGCACTTGTGGCGAATGCCTCAATGGCTCGCATGGGCGTGTTATCCAGCCCTGGCCGTCCTGTCCCTGCGATCGAAAGGCAAGAACGTCTTCGAAGGTCCGCGAGGGAGGCTGACGATCCTGCTCATGCTGAGCCTCGTCGGACTCGGGCTCGCGTGGGTCGCCATCGAGGGCCTGAACAACAGGTTTGCGACGACATTCCAGCCATTCCGCATGGCGACGGTCGCCAGGGGCCTATGCCTGGTCCTAGTCGCCGGCCGCGTACAAAGTCTCTGGAATCGAGGCGATGCAACAGGTCAATTACGCGCCCTGCTGATCCTGGTCGGGCTGACCGGCGACTGGGCGATGGTGGTCGTGACTCTCGTCGAATTCTCTGCCGAGGCCGCCTCGCATTTTGGCCGAAGGTTCGAGGGAACGGCGGCGATGGTAAGTTTGATGGCGGGGCTGGCCTTCCTCGCCCGCAACGATACGGAGTCGGGACACGTCCGATTGCTGGCGGTCGGGGCGATCTCGTTCGCAATTTACGGATTACGGCAATTTCCTCGCGAATGGATCTGGAATCGCCGTCGGATCATCGCGGCGACCGCGATTGCCTGGTTCCTGCCCCTGGTCGCGATGACGGCCCCCATCCTGGGTTCACGCCGGACGGCCGACCGCTTCCTGGCGAACTGGCGATTTGGCGAGTATCCGGCCGATGACGTGGAACGCCTGGCACTCTGGTGCCGCGAAAACACCCCGGCCCACGCCCGCTATGTGACGCCACCCGGGCCCAAGACGTTTCGCCTCTGGTCCCGTCGCGAGGTCGCATTCAATCGCGCGGCAAGCCCCTACCACGCGGCCGGATTGGCCGACTGGTTAGGCCGGTTCCAGGACCACGTCGGATTTCACGGCTCCGTGGACGATTTTGCCAACGCTTATCTCCGCGATCGACTGGGATTGGAGCGCCGCTATCAGGAAATGAGCGATGCCGATCGCGCCGACCTCGCCCGCCGTCAGGGCGCGGGCTATGTGATCGCGGCGCCCCCCACATCCTCTCAGGGGAGAAGCCCCTTGACGCTGCTCCACGTCGAGGGGCGATACGCGGTCTACCAAGTTCGCGATGACGTTCTTGTCGGCGAAATTACGCAAGAACCCGTCAGGACGAGGCCGTCACCGCGTCCGCCGGCACGGGATAATCCTGGACGAACTCGCGGATCTCGTTCCTGACCCGTTCGGCCAGCGACGCATCCTCGGGGCCGGCCAGGACCTCGACGATCCATGCGGCGACCTGCCGGATTGCGTCTTCGCGCATCCCTCGCGTGGTCAAGGCCGGCGTGCCCATGCGGATTCCGCTGGGATCGAGCGGTTTTCGCTTGTCGAAGGGGATCAAATTCTTGTTCACGGTGATCCCGGCACGACCAAGCGCGGCCTCGGCAATCTTGCCCGTCAAGCCCTTCGAAGTCATGTCGATCAGGACCAGGTGATTGTCCGTCCCGCCCGAAACCAGCCGGAAACCGGCGGCCATGAGGCCATCGGCCAGGGTGCGGGAGTTGGCGATCACCTGGGCGCCGTACTGGTGGAAATCGGGGCGGAGCGCCTCCTGGAAACAGACCGCCTTGCCGGCGATAACGTGCTCCAGGGGGCCACCCTGCAAGCCGGGGAACACGGCCGAATCGATCTTCTTCCCCCAGGCTTCCTTGCACAGGATGATCCCGCCTCGCGGGCCCCGCAAGGTCTTGTGCGTGGTCGTGGTCACGAAATCCGCAAGGTGAACGGGCGAAGGATGTTGCCGAGCGGCGACCAGCCCCGCAATGTGGGCCATGTCGACGAAGAACAGGGCGCCAACCTCGCGAGCGATCTCGGCCATCTTCTCGAAATCGATCTGACGGGGATAGGCGCTCGCCCCCGAGATCACCATCTTCGGCTTGTGCTCGCGGGCCAGTTCCGCCATTCGGTCGTAATCGATGCGTTCGGTTTTGGGATCAAGCCCATAGGGGATGGCGTTGTAGAATCGCCCGGAGAAATTCAGCTTCATGCCGTGTGTCAGGTGGCCGCCGTGGGCCAAATCCATCGCCAAGACCGTGTCGCCGATCTCGATCGCGGCATAATAAACCGCCTGATTGGCCGTGGCGCCCGAGTGCGGCTGCACGTTGGCATACTCGGCGCCGAAAAGCTGCTTCACGCGGTTGATCGCAAGCGTTTCGATCGCGTCAACGTGCTGGCACCCGCCATAATAGCGCCGTCCGGGTATGCCCTCGGCATACTTGTTCGTGAGGACCGAGCCAACGGCCTCCATGATGGCCTGGCTCGTGTAGTTTTCCGAGGCGATCAGTTCCAGGTCGTCGCGCTGGCGTTCTTCCTCGGCGGCGATGGCGTGGAAGATTTCGGGGTCGGCGAGCTTGAGGGTGTCCATGAGGCTGAGGCTCCGATGAATGTCAGGATCATCAGGTAATCTTGAGGCGTGGATCTTCCCTCGTTCCCACGGTCCTCCGCGGGAATGCCGTCTTCGACGCTCTGCGTCGGCATTTTTTCCCGAGGCGGTTCATGGGTGCGGCTCACGTCGAACGAAGAGGACGCGGAGCGTCGAAGACGGCATTCCCGCGGAGGACCGTGGGAACGAGTTAAATAAGGATCGACCACAAATAAGATAGCCGATGAGTCGAAACGCCTGGCTCTATCTTTGCGGAAATGCGGACTTCTTGCGAAGATCCGCCTTCTCGACCGACCACGAATTTGCCCGGCGGCGCAACCTTCGGGTTGAAGAAAAGATCGACATGCGCGTCTCCGATAAGCCAGTCCATCCAGTCAGGCTCTTCAGCCAGCAGGCCGGCGTCACCCAGATCCACCAGGTAGGTGCTGGAGAGAGAATCGACGGGACCCAGGCAGCGGTCTGCAATATCGACATCGATGGTCACGAATCTTGTTGGGTTGACCCGATCCCACGTAACCCGGAATACCGCGGAAAAGTGGTGGGGACCTGACTGGCCGACGAGCATGACGAGGACCGCAAGTTCTTCCGATTGCAGATGGATGTCCTGATACGTTGGCGTCAGGACATCCCTCGGTTGGTTGCGATCGGGGGTTTCCTCCAGGCTCCGTACGAACGTATAAGGACCAATATGGACGGAGTGTGACCAGCGATCAGCCGTACGTTGGAAAGTCAGTCGAACATCGGAGACGACGATCGACTTCTCCTCCTCCCCCTCCACAACCTCGATCATTTCGCCTTCTTCGCGGCCTCGCCGCGGGCGAGCTTGTGGCGCAGGTAGGCGTCGATGAAGACGTCGATCTCGCCGGCGAGGACCGCGTGGGGGTTGCCCACCTTGATCTCCGTCCGCAGGTCCTTGCACCACTGGTCGGGCTGCAACACGTAGTTGCGGATCTGGCTGCCGAAGCCGATCTCGGCCTTCTCGTTGTACGCCTTGGCGAACTCGGCCTCGCGTTTCTCTTCCTCTACGCGGATCATCTTGGCCTTCAGGAGCGCCAGGGCCAGCGCGTCGTTCTTGTGCTGCGAGCGCTCGCTGCGGCTCTCGGCGGCGATTCCCGAGGGGACGTGCGTGTAGCGGACCCCCGACTCGGTCTTGTTCTGGTGCTGGCCTCCGGGGCCCCCGCAGCGGAATACGTCGCGTTTCAGCTCGTCGTCCTTCAAGACGATGTCGATCGTGTCGTCGATCTCGGGCATGACCTCGACCGACGCGAACGAGGTCTGCCGCTTGTCGGCCGTCCCGAACGGGCTGATCCTGACGAGCCGGTGGACGCCGGTCTCGCCCCTCAGGTAGCCGTAGACGTACTCGCCCTTGATGTGGATCGTGACCGTCTGCACCCCGGCCACTTCCCCTTCTTCCCGGTCGATGATCTCGGCCTTGTAGCGGTGATTCTCGGCCCACATGAGATACATGCGCATGAGCATCTCGGACCAGTCGCACGCCTCAGTCCCGCCGGCCCCGGGGTGGATGGTCACGTAGCAATTGCAGTGGTCGTTCGGGCCGCCGAGCATGGCGCGCAGCTCGAACGCCTCGAAATCGGCATTCGCCTGCTTCGAGGCCTGGCGGACCTCGGCGTCCATCGAGTTGTCGCCGAGCTCGTCGGCCATCTCCATGGCGACCGCCAGGTCTTCGCCCTGGCGGACGAGCGACTCGAACGGCTTCAGCACCGCGTTCAGGCTCTTCAGCTCGGCGATGATCCCCTTGGCCTTCTCCTGGTCGTTCCAGAAGTGCGGCTCCTCCATCGTCTGCGCAAGCTCGGCGCGTCTCTCTTCCTTGGGACCGAGGTCAAAGAGAGTCTCGAAGTTGGAGGATTCGATCAATCACGCCCTTGGCGTCTCGCTTCAGCTCGTCGTCCATGGCAGGGGCCTTCCCGATGAATTTGCCGGGGTGACTCGTTCGCATCTTCGACTATCATAGTACCGGAGTCCACCGTCATGGGCCAGACGAACCACGAACTTCCGCCGATCGTCGGCCGCCTCGCCCCGTCCCCCACGGGCGGCCTGCATCTGGGCCACGCCCGCACCTTCCTGCTGGCATGGCTCGCGGCCAGGTCGGCGGGGGGCCGCGTCGTGTTGCGAATCGAAGACATCGACGCCGCTCGCGTCCGCCCCGAGGCGATTCGAAGGCGCGATCGACGACCTGCGATGGCTTGGCCTCGATTGGGACGAAGGGCCCGACATCGGCGGCCCGAACGCACCTTACCTGCAATCGCAACGGCTGGGGCATTACGACGCCGCGTTGGGGCGGCTCAAGTCGCTCGATCTGGTCTATCCCTGCACCTGCACCCGCGCCGATATCGCCCGCGCCGCCTCCGCCCCCCACGCCGAGGACGAAGGGCCGGCCTATCCCGGCACCTGCTCGGGAAGGACGGTGGAAGACGCCTCGGGGCTGGGAAATCGCCCGTTCGCCTGGCGCTTTCGCGTCCGGGCCGATCGCATTTTTTGGGAAGACTCGCTCAAGGGCCCGATCGGGCTGGACCCGTCGACCCTCGGCGGCGATTTCCTCGTCGGCCGGTCCAACGGGACCCCGGCCTATCAGCTTGCCGTCGTGTGCGACGATGCCGCGATGGGCGTGAACCAGGTGATTCGCGGTGACGACCTGATCGCGAGCACCCCTCGGCAAATCTTGCTCTACAGGTCTCTCGGCCGGGAGCCGCCGGCGTTCGGCCACCTGCCGCTGGTGGACGGCCCCGACGGCCGTCGCCTGGCCAAACGCGACGGTTCCATGAAACTCGCTTCTTTCCGCGAACTGGGACGAGACCCGCGTCGGCTGGTCGGCATCCTGGCGCAGTCGTTGGGCCTTGGTGACGGGATCGTCGACTCTGCGCCAGCCGATTGGATACAAAACTTCGATCTCTCCGCCATCCCGAAGGAACCCTGGTCCGCCCCGTCGGTCTGGTAGGGTAGTGTCGGGCGCCCGCGAGGCCCACCATCCTGGAGCTGGAAGAGGTGGGTCTCGCAGGCGTTCGGCACCACCCTACGGAAAGGGCCTCACCGCCAATGAGCGACAGCAAGCTATCGGCAAGCTGGATCTCGCAAGGCCGGATCGCCTTGCGGGGAATTGCCAGCCTTTTTCGAAGGGCACCGACCCCCATTTCCTCCGCTCGGGAGCACGACTTCATGGGCAGCGAGATCGTCAGCGACGACACAAGACGCGAGCAACGCGTCCCCCCCGGGCAGTTCCGGACCAAGAAATGGCCCATCCTCCACGCCGGCCCTACGCCGAGGGTGGATTTGTCGCGCTGGAATCTCTCGCTGCACGGCCTCGTCGACCAGGAAAAAAGCTTCACCTGGGACGAATTCCGCTCGCTCCCGTGCAGTCGAGTGTATGCGGACATGCATTGCGTGACCGCCTGGTCCATGCTCGATAATTTGTGGGAGGGGGTCCTCGTCTCCGACGTGATGAAGCAAGTGCAGCTCAAGCCCGAGGCGAAATTCGCCCTGGTCCATGCGGAAAATGGATACACGACGAACCTGGCCCTGGCTGACTTTTTGGGGGACGACTGCCTGTTCGCGTGGAGTCACAATGGGGTCCCGCTCGAACCCGACCACGGGTGGCCCTTGCGGCTGGTCGTGCCTCGACTCTATGCCTGGAAGAGTGCCAAGTGGGTGCGTGGGGTCGAGTTCCTGGAGCGGGATCGGCCGGGTTTCTGGGAAGAAAACGGCTACCACAACCATGGCGATCCCTGGAGCGAGGAGCGGTTCTGGTAGGGCCATCATGCCCCGGAAGACGCGACGGGCTGGCGAGGGCGGAAGGCGAGTGCTACGCTTGAGGGGAGGCAATTCGAAGATTCGTCCTGCGCCTCCGGTTTGGGGTCCCTCGCCCATGGCCACCGCAGTCCCTGGCGTGCCATCGCTCTCCGCCAAGCTCCTGCCCGCCCTTGAGGCGGCGGTAGGGGCGGAAAATATGATCTTCCACCACGACGAACTGGTCGTGTATGAGTGCGACGGATATGTGATCGAGAAGAACGTCCCCGACGTGGTCGTCTTCCCCACCACGACCGAGCAGGTGGTCCAGGTCGTCAAGATCTGCAACCGCTTCCAGGTCCCGTTCGTCCCACGGGGCGCGGGGACCAGCCTGGCCGGCGGGACCCTGGCGGTGGGCGGCGGGGTGATGATCTGCCTGACGAAGATGAAGCGGATCCTGGAGATTAACCTCCACGATCGTTACGCGGTGGTCGAGCCGGGCGTGGTCAACGTGTGGCTGACCCGCGCCCTGGCCAACTCGGGGTTTCATTACGCACCCGACCCGTCGAGCCAGGGGGCTTGCACGATCGGCGGCAACGTGGCGACCAACTCCGGCGGCCCTCATACGCTGAAATACGGCGTGACCGCCAATCACGTCCTCGGCGTGGAGCTCGTCCTGCCCGACGGCGAGGTCGTCCAGATCGGCGGGGTCGCCCAGGATCTGCCCGGCTTTGACCTGGCCGGCCTGGTCGTGGGCAACGAGGGCACGTTCGGGATCGTCACCAAGATCATCGTGAACCTGACCCGCGACCCCGAGGCGGGCCGCACCTTCCTCGGCGTATTCGAGACCGTGGAGATGGCCACCGAGACCGTCTCGGGGCTCATCGCGGCCGGGATCGTCCCGGCGGCGCTGGAGATGCTCGACAACTTGATGATCCGGGCGGTCGAGCAGGCGTTCGGGTTCGGATTTCCCACCGACGCCGGTGCGGTCCTGATCATCGAGATCGATGGCCTGGAAGCCGGGCTGGACCGCGAGGCCCACCTCATCGCCGAGATCGTCCGGCAGCGCGGCGGCACGGTCCAGACCGCCATCCCGTGGAGGACTCGCAAGGAGCCGGAATACGTGGCGATCTGGAAGAGCCGCAAGTCGGCCTTCGGCGCCATCGGCCGCCTGAGCCCGACCTTTTGCACCCAGGACGGCGTGGTCCCGCGGACGAAGTTGCCTCACATCCTCCGGGTCATCACGAAGATCGGCGAATACCACGGGATTCGCATCGCGAACGTGTTCCACGCGGGCGACGGCAACATCCACCCGATCCTCCTGTTCGACGAGCGCGACCCCGACCAGGTGCGTCGCGTCCTGGAGGCAAGTCACGAGATCCTGGAGGAGTGCATCGCGTGCGGAGGCAGCGTGACGGGCGAGCATGGGATCGGCGTCGAGAAAATCTCGCTGATGACCAGGTTGTTCTCGCCCGACGACCTCGCGGCCATGGTCGCCGTCCGCAACGTGTTCAATCCGGAGGGCAATTGCAGCCCCGAGAAGCTGCTGCCGTCGGGCGGCGGCTGCATCGAGAAGAAATCGCCCGGACATCGCGCCTCGGCCTGATGCAGCGACCCCGTCGAGAGGATTCGCCTCGTGCCGGATCGTCCCAAGTACTCCCGGTTTCGCCGCCTCCCGGGCCTCTATCGGTTCGGCGACAGGAAGCCGGCCGACCCGCACGCCGAGCCGCAATTGCTCTCGCTGTACATGCCGGGCCACTCGCTGGACCAGGCCGAATTGCTGGCACTGAGGGCGGGCGGGATCACGGTGCAATCGTATTGCGAGGCGCTCCTGAGGGACGCGATCGAGTCGGAGGATTCCCGCGTCCACGACGAGCAGGAAATCGTGAAGAACGGGCCGATGAAGAGCCTGGAGGAGCTCGCCGACGACCCGGAAAACCTCGCCGAATGGGTCGCCATCGCCAGGGACCGCCAGGCGAGCCCCGTCGAGGCCGACATCCCCCTTTCGAACGAGTCGATTCGCGTCGAGAAGACCCCGGTGGCGCTTGCCGCCGCGAGGGAAGTCGTCCTCCGCCACGCGGGGATGGGCGACGAGGACCCGTTCGCCTTCCTGCCGTCGCTCCGGGCCGGCACGGCGATCGGGATCGACGGGGCCGAGGAGCTCCTCGGCGGCCTGGCCGCGCTGGAGGAACAGCTCCAGGATTCGGAGCAGGTCGATCGTCGCCTCGCCTACGCGCTCCATCGCCTCGCGTTCGAAGGCCAGATCCTGCTCACGGAGGCGTATCCGGCGCAATCGGCCGACCCGACGGCCGTCGAGGTGCTGCGCCGGGTGCAGGAGTCCGTCGACCGGGTCCTCTCGGGCGAGGACATCCGCTATTATTCCGAGCGTCCCCCTTCCACCGAATCGTGAAGAGATCGCGAGCCCGTCCATGAGCCTCTCGCTGGCGCTTCTGATGCTCGTCGCCGCCACGAACGACGGCGCAACCCCGACCAATCCCGCGAAGATCCCGGTCTACCGGATCGGGGTGCTCGCGCATCACGGCCCCGACGAAGCGCGACGCATGTGGGGCCCGACGGTCGACTATCTCGGGCGCAGAGATCCCCGATGCCCACTTCGAGCTCGTCCCGATCTCCTTCGACAACCTCGATCGGATGGTCCGGGGCAAGGAGGTCGATTTCCTGATCAGCAACCCCACGTCCTACGTGCGATTCGAGCACGGGCACCTGGCCATGAGGCTGCTCACGCTCAAGACTTTGCACCGCGGGAAGGCCAGCAACCGCGTGGGATCGGTGGTGATCGTCCCATCCGGCCGGTCCGACATCGAGACGTTCGATGACCTCCGCGGGAAGCGGTTCGCCGCGGTCGACAAGAACTCGTTCGCCGGCTGGCTGATGGTCCTTCGCGAGTTCGACCAGCGCGGGATCGACCCCGGGCACGAGTTCCGATCGCTCACCTTCGCCGGCACTCACGAGCGCGTGGTCAAGGCGCTTCGCGACGGCACGGCCGATGCCGGTTGCGTCCGCTCCGACGAGCTCGAACGCTTCAAGCCCGGCGAATTTCGCGTGATCGAGCCGATCCCCGCGACCGCCGATTACCCGCTGCCCAGCTCGACCCGGCTCTACCCGGAATGGCCGCTCGCCACGCTCTACGGGACGCCCGAGGACGTGGCCCAGAAGGTCGTGATCGCCTTGCTGGAGCTTGGCCCCGATCACCCGGAGTCCAGGGCCGCCGAGTCGGGCGGGTGGACCATCCCGCTCAATTATCGCTCGGTCCACGAGCTCCTGCACGTCCTGAAGCTGCCCCCCTACGACACCGAGGGCCGGTTCACCCTGGGCGACGTGGTCCACGAATACTGGGCCGCCCTATGCGTTGCCGTCCTCCTGGTCATCGCGCTGGTCGGGGCGACGGGGCACGTGATCCGGCTGAACATGAGCCACGCCTCGCTGCACAGGTCGCTGGAGACGCAACTTTCCGAACGCGAGCGGGCCGAGCGGGCGCTGCGCGAGTCGGAGGCGCTCTATCATTCCCTGGTCGAGACGCTGCCGCAGAACATCTTCCGGAAGAGCCTTGAAGGCCAGTTCACGTTCGTCAATCGACGATTCTGCACCACGATCGGCAAGTCCCCGGATCAGATCATCGGCCGGTCCGATTTCGACTTCTTCCCCGCCGAGCTGGCGAAGAAATATTGTCGCGACGACCATCGCGTGATGGACGGCCGGTCCACGATCGAGACCGTGGAAAAGCACATCACCCCGGACGGCGACGCCCGCTTCGTCCAGGTGATCAAGTCCCCCCTGCTCGACACCCAGGACGAGGTAGTCGGGACCCAATGCATCTTCTGGGACGTGACCGACCGCAAGCGGGCGGAAGACGAGCTCGAACGCAGCGAGCAACGCTTCTCGCTGGCCGTCCGAGGCTCGAATGACGGGATCTGGGATTGGGACCTCGGCTCGGGCGAGATCTATTACTCCCCGCGCTTCAAGGAGCTGCTCGGCTATCAGGACCACGAGATCCCGAACACGGTCGAGGCCCACCTCTCCCGCGTCCACACCGACGACCACGATCGAGTCTTGCAGAAGATCCGCGGCCACCTGAAGGATCGCGTCCCCTTCGACGTGGAATACCGCCTCCGCAATCGAGACGGCGAGTACCTCTGGTTCCACGCCCGCGGGCAGGCGATCTGGGATGAACACGGGCGGGCCGCCCGCATGGCCGGGTCGCTCTCCGACATCACCTCCCGCAAGGACAACGAGGAGCAGCTCCGCTCGCAGAACATCCGGCTCCAGGAGATGGCCCGCTCCGAACGCCGCACCCATCAGGAACTGAAGCAGGCGCAAAGCCGCATGGTCCAGACCGCCAAGCTCGCCGGCCTGGGCGAGATGGTGGCCGGCGTGGCCCACGAGATCAACAACCCGCTCTCGTTCGTCTCGAACAACGTGTGCGTGATGCAGCGCGACCTGGCCGAGGTCGCCGAACTCCTGAACCTCTACGTCCAGGCCGAGGACGCGATCGCCCGCGAGCGGCCCGACGACCTGGCCAGGATTCGCGAGCTTTGGGACCGCGTGGACATGGCCTACACGCTGGGGAATCTCCCGGGCCTGCTCAATCGCACGAGGGACGGCCTGCGACGCATCCAGCAAATCGTCAAGGACCTCCGCCTCTTCGCCCGCCTCGACGAGAGCGACCTGAACGAGGTCGACCTGAACGCGGGGATGGAGTCGACCATGAACATCGTGGCCGGCCATGCCAAGAAGAAGCAGATCCAGATCCATCTCGACCTGAAGCCGATCCCGCTGATTACCTGCTACCCGGCGAAGATCAACCAGGTCGTGATGAATCTCGTCTCCAACGCCATCGACGCCAGCCCCGAGAACGGGTCGATCTTCGTCCGCACCGACGCCGAGGATTCGGGCGTGCGCATCGAGGTCGAGGACCAGGGAACCGGCATCGACCCGGCCGTCCGCGACCGCATCTTCGACCCATTTTTCACGACCAAGCCCATCGGGGTGGGGACGGGCCTCGGGCTCTCGATCAGCTACGGGATCATCCAGGATCACGGCGGCCTGATCGAGGTGGACACCGAGCCCGGCGCCGGCACAAGGTTCACGATCCACCTGCCCTTCAAGCCGAGGCCGAAGATGGATCACGCGAAGCCCGTACCCACCCAGGTCGCGGGGCTCGTCGGATCCATTCCCGGCGAGCTTTGAGCGCAATAATTGAGCCGTATAAGGTGGGCCGAGCGCCAGCCAGGCCCACCGTCCCGAAATTTCTCGCCGGAGCTTGCCCCTTGGACTGGCCCAATTCGGAAGACGCCGGGGATCTAGGCGATGGCAAAAAGGCGACGAGCATCGAGCATCCCGCCTCGATCGACGAACTTCGCCAGGCCGTGGGCCGATGGGCGGCCGAAGGGCTGGCGATCTACCCGCAGGGGGGCAAGACCGCGCTCGATTATGGCGGCATCCCGGCGCGGCCGGGCGTGGCGATCGACACGACCTCGCTGAAGGGCGTGATCGACTACCCGGCCGCCGACATGACGATCACCGTCGAGGCCGGGATCACCCTTGCCGAACTCCAGTCCATCCTGGCGACCGAGGGCCAAAGACTGCCGCTCGACGCGCCGTCCCCCGAGCGTGCCACCCTTGGCGGGATTTACGCCACCAACACCTGCGGACCCAGGAGATTTGCCGCCGGCAGGCCGCGCGACCTGATCCTCGGCGTGAGCTTCGTCACGGCCGACGGCAAGGAGATCAAGGGCGGCGGTCGCGTGGTGAAAAACGTGGCAGGCTACGACTTCCCCAAGCTGCTCACCGGGTCAATGGGCACGCTCGGCGTGATCACGCAAATGACCTTGAAGGTGCGGCCCGAAGCCGGAAGCGACGGCAGTCGTCCTCCTGTCCTTCCGCGATGCCGCGATCGTCGGCGAAGCCCTCCAGAAACTGAACACGTCCGACACCCGGCCCATGGCCATCGAACTGCTCAACGAATCGGCCTCAAGCTGGTTTTTGCAAGATGACGTCCAGGAGGGTTGGACGCTCGCGGTGGGATTCGAGGACAACGCGGCGGCAGTGGCCTGGCAGATCGACCGCATCCAGCACGAGGCCGCCGTACCCGGCAGCGGGGTCCGAATCTTCGAAGGCGAGGCGTCGGCGCCCTACTGGCAGGCGCTGGCCGAATTCGAGGCCACGCCCGGCGACGCGCCGTTAAGTTTCAAGGCGAGCTTGCCGGTTTCGGCGGCATTGCCCCTCGCGCGGGTCCTCGATCCCGCGAACTGGTCGATACGGATTCACGCCGGCAGCGGGGTCGTCCACGGCCACGCGTCGGCCGATTTTCCATCCGACGTCCTCATGGCCGAAATCGCCAAACTTCGGGCCGAGGCCTCGCGACTCGGGGGCAGCCTGATCCTGAGTCGATGCCCGACCGATTGGAAAGCCAGGCTCGGCGTGTGGGGCGAGCGTCGCGGCGATTGGGGGATCATGGAACGGATCAAGCGGGCGCTCGATCCCGCCGGGGTGATGAATCCGGGGCGATTCGTGGGTACAATCTAAGGCCTCGCCACGAAGATCCCCCGCCCACCGAGGACGGCTCTCATAATGACGACCGACGCCAAGGTCAAGGACCCCGGTATCGACCTGTCCTGGCTGGCCGAAAAGATCGATTATCGCCTCTTCCAGCAATGCATCCACTGCGGACTCTGCACCGCGAGTTGCCCCACCTACGTCGAGACCGGAAACGAGAACGACGGCCCGCGGGGCCGCATCTACCTGATGAGGGCCGTGACCGACGGCCGCCTGCCCATGGGGGATCAGGTCCGCAAGCACCTGGACCTGTGCCTCGACTGCCGGGCCTGCGAATCCGCATGCCCCTCGGGCGTGAAGTACGGTCAATTGATCGAGCCATTCAAGGTCGCCATGCAGGAATCGGCGTCGCCCTCGGCCAGGGCCGGCTGGCTCCAGGGGCTCATCCTCGGCCACCTGTTTCCTTACGCCGGCCGGGTCCGATGGCGCTCATGCCCGCCAGGATCTTCCAGAAACTCGGCCTGATCGACCTCGCCGAGAAGGTCGGGCTCACGAAGCTCCTGCCGGCGACCTTGCAGCGGATGCAGGCCATGCTGCCCAGGTTGGAAGGCGGCAAGAGGCTGCCCGAGGTCCTTCCCGCCATCGGCCCCAAACGGGCCAGGGTCGCGCTGTTCCTCGGCTGCGTGGCCGACGCCATGTATCCCGAGACCAACGCCGCGACGGCCCGAGTCCTCCAGCACAACGGCTGCGAGGTGGTCGTCCCGAGGGGGCAAGCCTGCTGCGGGGCGATCCATTACCACTCCGGCGTGGAAGGCCCGGCGCTGGAATTCGCCCGGAAAAACATGGAGATGTTCCTCAAGGACGACATCGACGCCGTGATCACCAACGCCGCCGGCTGCGGCGCCATGCTCAAGGACTACGCGCATCTCCTGCCCGCCGAGGACCACGAGAAGGCGAAGGCGTTCGTCGCGAAGGTCCGGGACATCTCCGAATTCCTCGTCCAGCTCGGCCCGATCGCGCCCGCGCATGCCCTGCCGATGAAGGTGACCTATCACGACGCCTGCCACCTGTGCCACGGGCAGCAAATCCGCACGCAACCCCGGCAGCTCCTGAAGATGATCCCGGGCCTCGAACTGGTCCCGCTGGAGGAGACCGAGCTGTGTTGCGGGGCCGCGGGGACCTACAACCTCACGCAGCCCGAGATGTCCGAACGCCTGGGCCGGCGCAAGATGGACAACATCCAGGCCACGGGCGCCGAGGCCGTCGTCACCGGAAATATCGGCTGCATCCTCCAGATCGCCCGCAAGATCAAGGAGCGAGGCGCCCCGATCGCGATTGCCCATCCGGTCGAATTGCTCGATCAGGCGTATTCCGGGAAATTCACGGTCCGGCGCAGCGACCAACCACGGCCGTGATCAGGGCCGCCAGCCTTGGCCCCGCCAGTCGGCCGGCTTCCAGCACCTCCGCGTGAGTGATCGGCTCGGCCGAGATCCCGGCCGCGCAGTTCGAGACCAGCGCGATGGCCAGGATTTCCATCCCCGCGTGGCGCGCGACGATCGCCTCGGGGACCGTCGACATCCCCACCACGTCCGCGCCCAGCGTCCGCAGCATGCGAATCTCGGCCGGCGTCTCGTAGCTCGGGCCGGGCATGCAGGCGTAGACCCCCGAATGGAGGGTCATGCCCAGCCGCGTGGCTTCCTCGATCGCGATCGCGCCAACCGACCCGAATAGACCTCGCCCATGTCCGGGAAACGCGTGCCCATCTTTTCATCATTCGGGCCCCTCAGGGGGTTCGCGCCGATCAGATTCAGGTGGTCGGAGACCGCGACGAGGTCCCCGGGCCGGAAGCTCGCATTGATCCCGCCCGTCGCGGCCGTGAGGATCAGGGTCGTCACGCCGAGGGCCTGCAACACGCGGATCGGGAACGTGACCACTTCCAGGTCGTGCCCCTCGTAGGAGTGAAAACGACCCTGGAGGGCCGCGACCCTGGTCCCCTCCAGGCTGCCGACCACGAGGTTCCCGTGATGTCCGGCGACCGTCGTCCGCGGGAAGTGGGGGATTCGGCCATAGACGAGGGATGTCGGGTCCGTCAGCCCGTCAACGAGCGCGCACCCATCCCCGATCCCAGCACCACGGCGACCGGGGGGAACTGCGGGATCGTCTCGTTGATCAGCGTCGCCGCTTCGACGGCCATCTCGTGACACGTCAGGATGCTCATAGCAGGATCCCCGCGATGCAAGCCGAGAGGAAGTTCGCCATCGTCCCCGCCAGCAACGCCCGGAAGCCGAGCTGTGCCAGGTCGGTCCGCCGTTCGGGGGCGAGGGCACCGATGCCGCCGAGCTGGATGCCGATCGAGCTGAAGTTTGCGAACCCGCAGAGCGCGAACGTCGAGATCGCGATCGATCGTTCATCCAGGGCCTTCGCCTTGATGAGCACGCCCAGGTCGCCGAAGGCGATCAGCTCATTCAACACCGTCCGCGTGCCCAGAAGCGAGCCCACGGCGGGGGAATCCTTCCACGAAACGCCCAGGAGCCATGCTACCGGGGCCAGGATCGCGCCGAAAATCGATTGCAGCGACAATCCCGCGAGCGTCTCCCGCGAGAGCCGGACCGGACCGATCCACACCGCCACGGATTTCGGCGAGATGAGCGTCGAGAGCTTCCAGCCGATCCAGCCCAGGCCGGCGTTGATGAGGGCGATCAGGCCGAGGAAGGCGATGAGCATCGCGGCGATATTCAGCGCGAGCGCGAGGCCCTCCCGCGTGCCCCGCGACGCGGCGTCCAGGATGTTCGCATCGGGCTTCTCCGTGTCCGGCCGGACCACGCCCAGGGTCTCCGGCGTCCCGGTCTCGGGGATCAGGAGCTTGGAGAGCAAGATCGTGCCGGGGGCCGTCATGATCACGGCCGTGAGGATGTGGCGAGGCTCGACGCCCACGGCGAAATACGCCGCCATGATCCCCCCCGACACGTGGGCCATGCCCGAGGTCATGACCGTGAGCAGCTCCGACCGCGTGAGCCGGGGCAAGTACGGCCGGATCGTCAGCGGGGCTTCGGTCTGGCCCAGGAACAGCGACGCCGCCACGTTCAACGATTCGGCCCCGCTCGCCCGCATGAGCCGCGCCATCACGATCGCGAACCCCCGGACGATCAATTGCATCACGCCCAGGTGATACAGGACCGCGAACAGGGCGGCGACGAAGATGACCGTCGGCAAGACCCGGAACGCGAACACGAATCCCACCGGCCCGTCGGGCGCCACCATGGCCGGACCGAACACGAACGAGGCGCCCGACAGGGCACAATCCAGCACGTTCTTCACGAAATCGCCGGTGATGGCCAGCGCCCCTTCCTTCGGGTCGCTCAGGAACCAGAGGAGCCATTGCCCGGATTGGAGAATCCCGCGAGCGGTAGGCTTGGGATGTTTGTAAAGGACCAGGAACGCGAACCCCCACTGGAGCCCGAGCCCCCACATGACGACCCGCTTGGAGATCGCCTTTCGATTCTCCGAAAGCAAGATCGCCAGGCCGAGGATTGCCAGGATCCCCAGCGCCCCGCGGAATCGATCGAACGACATCATCGTCAAAACGCCTGTTCGTAAAGATAAGGGGAGATCAAACGCGCTCGACGATCAAGTCGGGGACGGAAATTGGCCCCGTCGCCGATGGAAAAAAGCCCCCGCAATCATCGTCCTGGCCTGTTCGAACGCCATCCCCTCGTCATCGGCAAGGATGGTGCAAAGCGGCTCGCCCGTCTCAACGGCGTCGCCAACCTTCTTGTGCAAAATGGCGCCCACGGCCGGATTGATCGTCGAATCGACCCGCGCCCGCCCCGCCCCAAGGATCATCGTCGCCACGCCGATCGGCCTCGCGTCCAGGCGATGGACCACCCCCGATCGCGTGGACACGACGTCTCGGCGAATCCTGGCCTGGGGCAGCCGCGAAGGCTCGTCGATCGACCGGGGGTCGCCGCCCTGCGCCTCGACCACGCGACGGAATCGTTCCAGGGCCGAGCCGTCGGCGATCGTCTTGAGGCAAAGCTGGCGAGCCTCGGCGATCGTGCTCGGCGCGGCCTCCCATGAGGACCATCTCGGCGGCCAGCTCAACCGACAGGTCCACCAGGTCGGCCGGCCCCTTGCCCTGCAACGACTCGACGCATTCGACCACCTCCACCGCGTTGCCCACGGCCCGACCCAGGGGCTGATCCATGCGAGTGATCAGCGCCACCATCTTCTTGCCCAGCCCCCGTCCGATCGCGCACATCGGCCTGCGCCAGCGACCGCGAATCGTCCAGCTTTTCCATGAACGCGCCATTGCCCGTCTTCACGTCCAGGACCAGGCCATCAATCCCCTCGGCCAGCTTCTTGGACATGATCGAGGCCGAGATCAGCGGGATGGATTCGACCGTCGCCGTGGCATCCCGGAGCGCGTACAGCCTCTTGTCGGCCGGCGCGATCTCGGCGGTCTGCCCGATCAGGACCAACCCGCAGAGGTCCAGCACTTCCTTGTAGCGATTCAAATCCACATCCACGCGAAATCCAGGGATCGCCTCCAGCTTGTCCAACGTTCCGCCCGTATGGCCCAGCCCGCGCCCCGAGACCATGGGGACGGGGACGCCGCACGCGGCGGCGATCGGCGCCAGGATCAGCGAGGTCTTGTCCCCCACCCCGCCCGTCGAGTGCTTGTCGATCTTCAAGCCGGGCGTGGCCGAGAGGTCCACCACCGAGCCGGAACGCATCATCGCGTCGGTCAACGAGGCGGTCTCAACGTCGTCCATCCCCTTCCACAGGACGGCCATCAGCAGGGCCGACCACTGGTAATCGGCCACCTCGCCCGAGGCGATCCCGCCGACCATCCACTCGATCTCGGCGGGTTCGAGGCGGTGGCCGTCGCGTTTTTTCCGGATGATGTCGACGGCTCTCATGGTCGCGATTCCTTGGTGCGCGTCGGTCGGATCACTCGGCGGTCGCGAACTGCCGATCGCCCGCGTCTCCCAGTCCGGGATAGATGAATCCGACCTCGGTCAACTTCTCGTCGATCGCCGCCACGTGGATCGGCACGTCGGGCATGGCCTCGGCGAATCGGGCAATCCCTTCGGGCGCGGCGATCAGGCGAGATCACCTTCATGCGCGTGACCCCCTCGGCGCGGATGATCTCGCACGTGCGGACGGCCGATCCCCCGGTCGCGAGCATGGGGTCGACCACGAGCACGATGGTCGCCCGGCAGCGATTGCGCATCTTGTTGTAATACTCGGTCGGCCGCAGGGTGGCCTCGTCGCGGAACAGGCCAACGTGCCACACTTCGGCCTCGGGGATCAATTCCAGCAGCCCTTCGGCCATCCCCAACCCGGCCCGCAAGATCGGAACAATCCCGACCCGGTCGGCCAGGACTTGCGACGGGCACGGGCCGAGCGGGGTCTGCACCTCGACCAACTTCGTCGGCAAGTCGGCGGTCGCCTCGTGCGCAGGAGCGTGGCAAGCTCTCGCACGAGCCCGCGAAACGCGGGCGGCGTGGTGCTGACGGCTCGCAATGCCGCGAGCTTGTGATGCACCATCGGGTGCCGCGACGGGAACACGAGTGACACCGGGCCAGCCCTCCGCGAGAAGCCTTGGGGATAGGGTGCTCGCCGCGATCGACCCAGAGAAGATACACGATTTCCCGGCGCCCTGCGGACTTTTTCGTGGAAATTACGCAACCCGCTATCGGGCGAAGACGGCTTGCTCGCGGAAGTAGACTTTCCTACACTACGCGGAACGGGGCATCGTGCCAGGATTCGGCCGGGAGGGCCTGCGTCGTCATGGCGGTTGAGTTCGCGGTGCTTGCCAGCGGCTCGCGCGGGAACGCCTCGCTGGTCAACTCGCACGGCTCGGGCCTGTTGATCGACCTGGGCCTCGGCTCGCGATCGCTCACCAGGAGGCTGGCAAGCGTGGGGGCTTCGTGGGAGAAGCTGGCCGCCGCCCTGCTCACGCATACCCACGGCGACCACGTGTGCGACTCCACGCTCCGCGCCCTGCTCCGGCATAACATCCCCCTCTATTGCCACGAAGGCCAGCGCGACGGGCTTTCGCGATTCCCCCAATTCCTCGCCCTGGAAAAGGCGGGATGCGTGCGGCAATATGACGATCGGCCGTTCCTGACCCCCGACGGCATGAGGGTCGAGCCGATCGTGGCAAGCCACGACGCCGGCCCCACCTACGGATTTCGCGTCGAGTGCCGTCCGGGTCGAAAAGGGCCGGCGGTCGCGATCGGGTACCTCTCCGACACCGGCTGCTGGCGATCCCACACGGCCGATGCCCTCGTCGACGTGGACGTGCTGGGGATCGAATTCAATCACGACGTCGAGATGCAGAAAAATTCGGGACGCGCACCCGTACCTGATCGCGAGGAACCTCGGGAATCGCGGCCATCTTTCCAACGATCAGGGCGCCGGATTGATCTCGGCCGTCCTGGAGCGGTCGCACGCGAGGTCCGTCAAGCACGTGGTCTTGCTCCACCTGAGCCAGGAGTGCAACCGCCCCGACCTGGCCCTCTCGGCGGCAAAGGCGGCGGTGCGGGCAAGCGGGCGGCGGTCGTCGGTGCATGCGGCCGAGCAATGGACGGCGTTCCCGCATCTGCCGCTTCCCATCGGCAGGCGGACGAGCCGAAAGCCGCCCCATGACGAGGGATTCCCCTGGGAAACCGCGGGCGAAGTTGACCTCCGGGCGGACGCGGTCTTCCGCCTGGAAGCCGGTTGAATCGAGAAATCGAGCGTGGCCGACATCTTCCTGAGCGATGTTCACCTGCGGCTGGATCGTCCCGAGCGGGCGGCCCGATTGGCCCGAGTCGTGGCGAATTTCGGGGCGGGCGATCGCATCGTCGTCGTCGGCGACCTGTGCGACTTCTGGTTCGCAAGCCGACAGGTTCACGAGGCCCCCGGCCGTTGCGAAGGGCTGAACGCGCTACGGGCCTTTCGCGAGCGATCCGGCGATCTGATCCTCCTGCCCGGAAACCACGATCACCTCCTCGGGCCGTTCTTCGAGCGCGAATTGGGGACGGGGTTCGTCGGCGAGGCGATCGACCTCATCGCCGGAGGCCTGCGAGTCCATTCGGTGCATGGACACCTGGTGGGGGCGCGCAAGGCCTGGAAAGGGCTGATGGAAGGTCGCGAATTCCTGAGGTTTTTCGGGGCCTTGCCGCGGCCGATCGCCAGGGCGCTGGAAGCCGTCCTGGAATGGAACAACGAGCGGAATCTGGCCGCCACCGAGCGCCATCATCGCGAGATTTATCGCCGCCTCGCGAACACCCTGCAACCGTCCGCGGATCTGCTGGTGTTCGGGCACATCCACACGCCGCTCGACGACCGCGAGGGCGTCCCGAGGATGGTCATCCTCGGGGGCTGGCACCGGCGGGCGAGCTACCTTCGTATCGAGGGGAAATCGGCGGAGCTGGTCTTCGAGGACGACCCGGTCTACGAGCCGCCCAGGTACGCGGAACGCACCTGATCGTCGTTAGAGAGCGCGTCGGACGGGCCGTCCAGCAAGATCCGCCCGCCTTCCATCACGTAGGCCCGCTTCGAGATCCGGAGCGCCATCCCGCATTCTGCTCGACCAGGAGCACGCTCATGCCTTCCTCGGAGAGCCGGACGATCGTCGCGAACACCTCGGCGACGAGCTTCGGGGCCAGGCCGAGCGACGGCTCATCGAGCAGGAGCAACCGCGGCCTCCCCATGAGGGCCCGCGCGATCGCGAGCATCTGCTGCTCGCCGCCCGAGAGCGTGAGCGCCGGCCGATGCAAGCGTTCTTTCAGGCGAGGGAATTGCGCGAGCCGGAGTTCCAGGTCGTCGCGGATTTCGCGCCTGTCGCGGCGGAGGATCGCGCCGGCTTTCAGGTTTTCCAGGACCGAAAGGTTGAGGAACATCCCGCGGCCCTCGGGCACGTGGGCCACGCCCAGCGCCGGGATGCGATGAGGGTCCAGCCCGATCAATTCCGTCGAAGTCCCCCCCGCCGTGACCCGGGCCGACCCCCTGGCAGACGCCAGCCCGCTGAAAGCCCTCATGAGCGACGTCTTGCCCGCCCCATTCGCCCCGATCAACGCCACAACCTCGCCCGCGCTTACCTCCAGGTCCACGCCCGAGACCGCCACGATCGCCCCATACGCGACGGACAATCCGCGGACCGAGAGCGATAACGGATCGGCGTGCGAGCTCATGATAATTCCCCCGGCTCCGGGAGGAATTCGGGGCCGAGGTAGGCTTCGATCACCTTCGGGTCGGCGAGATCTGCTCGGGCGTGCCCTCGGCAATCGTCTTCCCGTAGTCGAGGACGAGGATTCGCGGACACACGTCGCTGACCAGCGCCAGGTCATGCTCGATCAACAGCAGGGCGATCCCGAGCTTCTCGGGGATGGCCCGCAGCAGGGCAATCAGCTCGCGCTTCTCGCTGCGGATTCATCCCGGCCGCGGGCTCGTCCAGCAGCAGGAGCTTCGGGCCGGTCGCCAGCGCCCGGGCGATCTCCAGGCGTCGCTGGGACGCATACGGGAGTGACGCGGCCCGCGTGTCCTCCTGTCCCGACAGTCCGAGGGCCGCGACCAACGCCCTCGCCTCGTGATTGGTGATCGCCTCGGCTCTGCGAGCCCGCTCGGTCGGGAAGAAGGCCGATGCCATCCCTCCTTCGTGACGGCTCCAGGCGGCCACCCGGATGTTTTCGAGCACCGACAATCCCGAGAATAGCCGGATGTTCTGGAACGTGCGGGCCACGCCCATCGCCACCAGTTGATGCGGACGCCTGGAATCGATCCCCCGTCCCGAGATTTCCATCGTGCCCGCTCGACGGGCGATAAATCCCCGTGATCGCGTTGAAGATCGTGCTCTTGCCGGCGCCGTTCGGGCCGATCAGCCCGACGCTCTCGCCCGCGAGGATGGCGAGATTCACCGAATCGACCGCGACGAGGCCGCCGAAACGTATGGTCATGTCGCGGGCCGAGAGGATGGGCCGTCCGTCCGCGGCCCGTGCCAGGAAGCCGAGCGATTTGACGTCGTAATTCGTCGCGGCCTTGTCGGAAATCGAGGGATTCGACGGCCGCAACTTCTCGATGGCCTTGCCGGCGAGCCCCGGGAGTCGCGACACCATGATCCAGATCAGGGCGAAGCTGTAGGCCACGGGCCGCCAGGTCTCGAAGGCCCGCAGGCGGTCGTTGAGATAGGTCAGCAGCATCGCCGCGACCGCGGCGCCGAGGATGTTGCCGTTGCCGCCGAGGATCACCATGACCACGTAGTCGAACGAATGCGAGACGTCGAAGGCCACGTCGTTGATGGCACCCATCTTGAAGGCGTACAGGCCGCCGGCAATCCCGGCCAGGAACGACGACACGACGAACGCCGCGACCTTCGTGCCGGTCGTGTCGATGCCCACGGCCTCGGCCGCAATCTCGTCGTCGCGGACCGCCGCGAACGCGAGGCCACGCCCCTTGTGGACCAGCCTCCACAGGATGAAAAGCCCGAGGACCAGCGTCACGTAAATGTCGAGGAATCCGCCCGCGACGCCGCGAGGGATTTCGTTGAATCCCCTGGCCCCGCGCAGGTCCACCGCGCCCGACCTTGCCGAGCGATCGGATGATCACGCCCGCGATGATGTTGAAGCCCAGGGTCACGATCGCCAGGTAATCGCCCCGCAGCCGCAGGCAAGGCCGCGACACGATCCCTCCGACCACCCCGGCGACGAACTCCCCCCAGCAAGATGCATCCGCGAGCACCCAGGCCGACCAGCAGGGGATTTCGACCGGCCATCGGGTCGGTGGAGGGAAACTGGCCCGAGCTGATCCGAATAGAGGAGCGCAAAGATTGCCGCCGACGTGTAGGCCCCACGCCCTGGAAGGCCGCATGGCCGAGCGAAAATTGCCCCGCCGCCCCGTTGACCAGCGCCAGGCTCGCCGCCATCAACGCGACGATCCCCATCCGGAGGGCCTGCTCCTGATCGCTCGGGCTCAACGACGAGTGGAAGGACGGCGACGCGGCGAACAGGCCGATAATCGCGACCGCGGGCACGGCGATCGTGTTCCACGGCATCGCGGGGGTTTCGATCGGCGAATCCGCGTCAATCGAGGACATGGCGCTGCCTTAAACCTTCTCGGGGAGGTGGCGGCCGAGCAGGCCGGCCGGGCGGATCAGGAGGATGGCGATCAGCAGCAGGAACGCGAGGGCTTCCTTGTATTGCGACAGCGGGCCGGCGGCAAGGAACGACTCGCACACCCCCAGGACCAGGCCGCCCAGGACCGCGCCCGGGAGGCTGCCGATCCCCCCCAGCACGGCGGCCACGAACGCCTTGAGGCCGGGCATCACGCCGAGATAAGGGTCGATCGGTCGGGTACTTCGTCGCCCACAATACGCCCGCCGCGCCGGCGAGCGAGCCGCCCAGGATGAAGCTGAAGCGAATCACGCGATCGACGTCGATCCCCATCAAGAGGGCCGCTTGCGGATTCCCGCTCACGGCCCGCATCGACAGGCCCAGACGGGTCCGCTTCACGACCAGGAGCAGCAGTCCCAGCAGGAGGAGTGTCACGACGACAACCAGCAAATCCACCCGATCGACGATCGCCCCGCCGATCCTCAGGGGTCGCGTCCCCGAGTCGCCGTGCAGCATGCGAGTGACCAGATCGGAGGGAAAAGCCTGGGGGCGATTGCCGAAAAGCCCGCGCTGCTGGGGCAGTGGATTCGAGGAAAAGGGCAACGGCAATCGCCGTGATCAGGGGGACCAATTTGCCCGACGTCTTCACGCCCGCACGATCGGCCAGGCGATTCGATGCGCGAGGGCCAACCCGTAAAGCGAAGTGCCAACGGCCAGGATCAGGCCCAGGCGGGACGCGTCGGAGCTTCGCGGCAAGATCCACCACGACGATGCCGCGATCGAGCAAGGAATCAGGACGGTTACGACGCCAATCGTGACCCATCCATAAGGTTTTCGCAGGGGGCGATAGGCGACCCGCTCCAGCGCAAGCCCCGCGACTCCGCCGATGATCATCGCCAGTGTCAGCGTCCCGAGGGCCGACGCGATCGGGTTGCCCGGGAAGGTGACCGCGGAGCGAGGCCGAAGATCAGCAAGGGAGCGAGCATCACGAGGTCGCCGTGGGCGAAATTGATCAGGCGGAGGATCCCGTAGACGATCGTATATCCCAGCGCGATCAACCCGTAAATCGCCCCCAGGCTGAGGCCATTGGCCAGCGCCTGGCGCCACCAGGAATGGTCGGACGGGCGAGTTTCCTCGGAAACGGATCCCGCCCGGCGATCGGCCGCCACGTCCGCCGCTTCCACCGTCTTGAACAGGTGAAATGCCCCGTCGCGGATCACGATCACCATGGCGCTCTTCGACGGATTGCGATCGGCCCCCATCGTGATCATCCCGGTGATCCCGGGGAAATTGCGAGTGCCGGCCAGGGCGTCGCGGATCGCCTTCGGGTCGGTCGATCCGGCCCTCCCGATCGCATCCAGGACGATCCTCGCGGCGTCGTAGGCGAGCGCGCCGATGCCGTCGGGCTCCTGCCCGTTGTACTTCTCGCGATAGAGCTTCTGGAACTCTCGGACGGGCGCGTCCGGGGCGTCCGGGGCATAGTGGGTGATGAAGTAGCAGCCTTCCACGTTTTTCCCGCCGTCTCGCAGCAAGTCGGCCGAATCCCAGCCGTCGCCGCCGATCAGGGGCACGGTGATGCCGAGTGCCCTGGCCTGCTGGGCGATGCCGGGGACGTCGTTGTACATGGCGGGCACGAGGATCACATCCGGCCTGGCGTCCCCGATCGCCGAGAGTTGCGACTTCACGTCGCGATCGCCTTGCAAGTAGGTCTTCTCGGCCACGATCTTGCCGCCCATGGCGAGGAATTTCTCGCGAAAGGCCATCGCCACGCCCACCGAATAATCGTTCTTCTGGTCGACGAGGATCGCGGCCCGGCTGGCCTTCAGGTCGCGGACCGACAGCACCGCAGCGGCCTGCCCCTGATAGTCGTCGATGAAGCACATGCGGAAGATATAATCGCCCCGCTTCGTGATCGCCGCGGCCGACGACGAGGGCGTGACCATCGGGATGCGGCGCTCCTGGCACAGCGGGGCGCCGATCAGCGAGAGGCGGCTGGAGACCTCGCCCAGCACCAGGTCAACCCGCTTGCCGATCGATCAGCGCCAGGACCGAAGGCACGACCTGATCGGGGTTCGACTGGTCGTCCTCGGTGAAGACCTCGATCCGTCGCCCGTTCACGCCTCCCCGGGCGTTCGCCCGATCGACCGCCAGGCGGATGGCGCGATCGGTCGACTCGCCGAAGCTGGCCAGCGAGCCGGACATCGACCCGTAGTGGCCCAGGCGGATCGGCGGGTCTCCCGCGGCGACGGCCTGGAGGCCGCTTGCAATCACCAGGGCGAGTAACGGGGCGGGTCGAATCATCAATTGCGACGAACTCCGCGAGACGGCAACGACATTTCGGCGAGCGACGTTCCATTTCGATCGCGAGGCGGGCCTCGGTCAACCCCCTGCCCTCGCCTGGTCGCGGATTTTCGACCGGCACTCGACAATTTCGCGTTCGGCGCAGTACCCTGGAACTGGAGGGAGATCCGGCTCGATGCGATCGATTCCGGGCGTTTTTTCGATACTCAAGCGAACGGAATCATGCCGAAATTCGATCACCACCTGCACACGACCCGCCACTCGCCCGACAGCGTGATCGAACCCGAGCAACTCATCGAGGAAGCACGCCGGATCGGCCTCGACGGCGTGGTGATCACCGAGCATGACACCCAGTGGGACGACGACGAGCTCGCCGACCTGCAAGCTCACGCCGGCAACCTCGTCGTGCTATCCGGCGCCGAGATCTCGGCCCGAGAAGGGCATTTCCTCGTGTACGGATTGCCCGACCTGGGCGAGACCCCGCCGGGCATCGATCTGGCGGACTTGATCCGGGTGGTTCGCCGCCACAACGCCGCGATCGTCGGCGCGCATCCGTTCCGCTGGGACCAGGATTTCCGCTCGCTGGTCGAGACCCATGGCGCCGCGTTCGACGCCCTGGAGCTGGTCTCCAACAACGTGACCCCGCAAACCCGGCGCTTGACGGAGGGCCTGCTCAGGGATTTCCCGATGGGCCGGACCGGCTCCAGCGACGGCCACGACCCGCACATCATCGGCTGCTACTGCACCGAGTTCCCCGGCCGGATCGGCTCCATGACCGACTTCGTGGCCGCGCTGAAGGCCCGATCGGGCGTCCCGCGCCATACGAACGGGAAGCCGAGCACCTCGGGCCCGGTGGATTGATCGCCCTTCGTAGTGCGCATGGCATCCGCCCGTCGCGGACCGTGAATCTACCGGGGCCCGCCGGAGGTTTGACGGTCCGGATTTCTTTCCCTGCCGCCTTGGCCGCGGCTTGCAGGATTTGCGGGTAGAGCCGCGAGAATTCGCGGATTTGCTCGTCCTTCATCCAAGCCGTCGCCTCCAGGCCCGCGAGCTTGCGCCACTGGCTATAGATTTCCGCTTCGACGGGCAAGGGCTTGCCCTTCAGGTCGGCGTCGAGGCGACGGAGGACCATGCTCAATTCTCGTCGCGACGCCGCCAGCGGGTCGGAAAGATACGGCCCTGGCGCCAGTTTCCGCTGCTCCATCTGCTCGACGAAGACGCCCGTCCACGCGACGTCCTGGAACGCGCGTTCGCGGCGGATGGCGTCCAACTCGGCGCGGGTCGAGACCGCTTGCGCCGTCACGCACGATGCCAGGACCAGGGTGGCGACCACAGCCGCGGCTCGGGCCACGAGCTTCCCGGCGACCTGGAACAGGATCGGGTCGGCGAACCCGACCATGGCGCCGGCCAGGGCCCCGCCCGCGTGGCCGAAGTTGTCGAGCACGCTATGCCCGACGACCCCGGCGAGGACTCCGTAGATGATCAGCTTCCAGAACATCTGCCGCCTCATGTAATCGCCGCTGCGCGACTTCATCCTCCATCCGGCGACGAAGATCAGGCCGACCAGCCCGAAGAGGACCGAGGAACCGCCCGCCGCGTGGACGTCCAGGCTCCCCTTCAACAAGATCCGCGACCCGGCCGCGAGCGAGTTCCCCACGGCCGCGATCGCCACGTAAATCGCGAGGAACAGTGACGACCCGTACCACTCCTCCAGGACGCGACCGAACTGGATGAGCCCGATCGTGTTGATCACCAGGTGGAGCAATCCGAAGTGGATGAAGCTGGCGGTGACGGTCCTCCAGACCTGCCCCGAGGCGAACGCTCGCGCGGTCAAGTCGCCGAATCGATGGGCCGTCTCGACCTCGATCCCGCCGAAGCGAAGCGGGTTGGATTCGAGGGGAAATTTCCCCTGGATCACGAGCATGGCGAGATAGACGAGCACCCAGGAAGCGGCCAACGCATAGGTCGCCGGGCAGGGGGAATCGGGCGGCTCGTCCACCGGGTCGGGGGGCTTTTTCTCGGCCGCGGGGGCCTTGTTCGCGAATGGGGCCATCACCGAGGAGTCGCCTTTCGGGTATCGGTTTTCCCGCGGATCACGGCCATTCGACCTTCGGGAGCCGTTGCATGAGGTCGATCACGGCCGCGCGGGGGGCTTTTCTTCGAAGAGGATCTGATAGACCTCGCTCGTGATCGGCATGTCCACCCCCCGGAGGGCGGCGAACGCGTTCACGCTCCGGGTGGTGGTCACGCCCTCGGCCACGTCGGTCATCCCGGAAAGGACATCCGCCAGCCTGGCCCCTCGCCCGATCTTCATGCCGACCGACCGATTCCGCCCGAAGGCGCTATAGCACGTCGTGATGAGGTCTCCCACGCCGGCCAGCCCGAGGAAGGTCGAAGGCCGGGCGCCCATCTCGCAGGCGAAGCGGGCGATCTCGATCAGGCCCCTGGTCAGCAACGCGGCCTTGGCATTATCGCCGAAGTCCAGCCCGTCGCATATGCCCGCCGCCACGCCCAGGATGTTCTTCAAGGCGCCGGCCATCTCGACTCCCACCATGTCCGAATTCGTGTACACCCGGAACGACGGCCCGTTCAGGCAATCGCGGACCCGGATATTCAACCCCTCGTCGGTCCCCGCCACGACCACCGATGCCGGCAGTCCGCGGGCGATTTCCTCCGCATGGCTCGGGCCGCTCAACACGGCCGCCGGTCGATCGCCGAGCAATTCCGCGAGGATCTGGCTCGGTCGGGAGAAGGTCCCGTTCTCGATCCCCTTGACCACGCTCAGGATCGGGACCGACGGCGGCACCGCCGAGGAGATCGCGGCGATGGTGGTTCGCAGGAAGGCCGTGGGGACGGCAGCGACGATCAGATCCGCGCCCGTTGTTGCATCGGCAACGTCGGAGGTCACCGCAATGTTGCCCGGCAAGACGGCTTCCGGGAGATGGAGCGCGTTGCGACGCGTTTCCTGCATCGACCCGGCGCGACCGGGATCTCGCGCCCAGAGGCGGACGGATTCCGCCCTTTGGGCGAAAAGCAGGGCCATCGCCGTCCCCATGCCCCCCGCGCCGAGGATCGCCACGTTACGCATCAAGACGCCGTCTTTCCCGTCGCCGCTTCCCGGATGGTCGATGCGTCAAGCAGAGAAGATACCATCCCAGCACGGCCGGAAGCCAGGAGGGTGGCCGAGGTCAGGGGGCGATCAACCCCGTGGAACGAAGATTCACCACGGAGGGGCGCGGGGAGTTAATCTCCGCGTCCCCTCCGTGGTGAAGTTTCCCTCGCATCGGCCGGTCGGGCCGGCTCAATCCGGCGGAACTGGGAGGCTCACCTGGCCGTCACGCCCGTCGCGCTCGACACCTCAGCGGGCTTGGCGGCCTGGGCTGGCTGCTGGCCCGTCGGGGTGAGGACGACTCGCATCCAGCCGGTGGGATCAAGGCTGGAAACCGAAGTGATCTCCATGCCCGGGACCTTCACGTTGGCCAGCGGCGCGTCGATGGGCTGCCCCTTCAATCGCCCCCCGAACACCCCGAGGACGATCGTGCTCTGGAACGGCGAGAGCGCCTGAGCCTTCGACTCATCCTCGTCGATTGCAAACACCTGGGCGCCCGGCCCGGGGTCGAACCCTTCGATTCGCCCGGTGAGCTTGAGCGGGGCCTGATCCCTGGCGGGCGTGACCTGGAAGGAGATCGAGAACTCGGCGTTCGGGGCCGAGAGCCGATAAACCCGCGCCGGGGGGCCGGACAGGCCGCCCTTTCGTGCCGATTCGGTGCCGGCACGTCGAGCTGGAAATCGTGGACCAGGGCCACCAGGAAGCCGTTGCGATCGACCGAGAATTCCGGCGATTCGCCGGGCTTCTTCACGCGGACCGCCATCACTTTCGGGTCATTGAGCGCCTGGGCCGCCTCGACCGCCTTCAAGAACGTCGGATAATCGACGTTCTGGGACACTTCCACACCCCCGGCCGGCGAGGCCCCTTCCGGGGTCTTCCGGGTCACGACCATGAGGTTGGTCGTCGTTTTCGCCTGATCCCCCTGGAGATAGCCGCGGGCCAGGTTCCCGGCGATCGAGCCGATGTGGACGTCGGCCGCGATCCCCGGCGACGCCGCGTTCAGCGCGGACGGCTTGGGGAGGTCGGCGCCGAGTTGTTGCGACGCCCCTTTCCAGAGGATCTTCCCGTCCACGAGCACGAATTCCGGGCGAGATCGGAGCTTCAGGCCGTCGATCTCCAGGTTGTTCACCTCCAGGCGATCGCCGCCGGGGAGGAACTTGGAGAGCTGGGCGTTCGTCTCCGCAGTGCGAACCGCGGTCCGCTCGACGGTCTCCTCGCGGGACTCCTCGACCACGCCCGAACGGATCTGGCCGATCGCCCCTTCGTACACCTTTCGGGTGACCTTCTGCTGGTTGAACCCGAGGAGCCCGATTACCGCCCGCCCGAACCCCTTGCCGGGAATCGGGGTTGAACCAATCCGGGCATCGGTGGCGTGCGTGCTATCGGGGAAGACCTGGAGGCCCGAGGGTCGAAGGACGGCGACCACCGTCAGCACGGATTGGTCGTAAGTCGTGGCGCCGAACTCGTAAAGCTTGGCCACTTTCCGGCCCTGCGGGTTGCTCTCGATCTGCTGCTGGAACCCGTTCACGGGCGTCACGCTGGAAAGTGCCTGGCGATTGTAGAACACGATCCCGTCGTCGCTTGCAATCAGCCCGAAGCCGAGGAACGGCCCGGCCGTCACGTAAGAGGTCTGCCCCTTGCGGTAAACCGGGCCGGACTCGACGAGGTTGTTCGCCAGCTTCGGGGCGACCGCGTTCACGTCGGCCGTCGCGTGCAGGTTCGGCCCGTTGTACAGGTCATTCAAGGCCGTCTGCAACTGGACGGACGGCCCCCAGGGCATGCTCTTGTTGCGGTCGTTGAGCGCATTCAAGGAAGAGTGGAGCTTGGCCGGCGCCACGCGCTGCTGCCGGACTTCGCCCGCGCCTTCATTTCGCGGAGGCAGTCGCTGACATTTTCATCGACGAACTTCACCCATCGCTCCCGATTGGCCTGGTGCGAGGCGTCGGCCGACGCGGGGAGGTTCCGGATCGCGTCCACCACGCCGCGCTCGGCCCACGCCAGGTTGATCCGGGGACGCAGCCAGGTTTGCATCTCGCGGCTCAGCTCGGCGGCGGGCGCCCAACTGCTCGACTGGAGCGCGTTCGCCGTCTGCTCCAATCGCGAGAGCGCGGCCGAACGATCCGCACCCTTCTGGGCCGCGGCGTAGGCGCCCAGGTCCTTGCGGATCCCGTCGAAGAAGGCGTTCCAGGCGTCCTCATACGGGCCGACCTGGACGCCCGGCTTTCGCCATTCGGCCTGGATCCTGGCGATCGAGGAATCGATCCCGTAGTAACTCGGTGTCGCGGGGGCGGCGCCGAGGCTCGCCCCGGCCCATCCCACCGCTAGGGTGAGCATCAAGGCGCGGGAAAGTTGCATGACGGCTCCTCTCAGTGGTTCCCGATCACTCGTCGGGTCGGTGCGACCCATTCCCGAAACCATTCATCGCCCGTCCCCCAATCGCCCTTGACCGCAAAGTCTGTTCAGGCCCCCGGCGCGTTGGGATTTTGCCAGGATTGCCGGAATTCGCGTATTGCGGCCGTGGGGAGCGCATGCGAGGGAGCGACGAAACTGGGTCCGTTTGGGGGTTTGCATCCGTTGTGCCAATCGCGAAGATTCGGACATTTGCACAAGATTTGACGCGGGGACCTTGGACATGAAGCCCGATCAGGCCGGATTCCGGCCCTTGAGGCCGGGAATCATCGCCAAACTGACGAGCCCGAATACCAGGACCAGGAAGAGCCATGACCAGCCTTCGGCAAGGACGACCATGCCCGGGATGTACACCGACGTTTCCCCGGCCTGCGTGCTCTTTTTATAAAAAACTTTGATCGGGCGGAGCGTGCCGTCCTGGAGCTTGTGATCGGTCCGGAATGAGAGCGAGTAGCTCTGGCCAAGCCCTCGGGCAATCTCCTCGAAAATGCCGCTCAGGCCATCGGCCTGACGCGCCGAGAACGCCTGGCCGCGGGTGTCGAGCGAGCTTCTTCAGCGATCCCGACTCGATCTCGTCCTCGGAACCAAGCCCGAGCGTGTGGACCGGGAGCCCTTCGCGGCGGGCCTCGGCCACGACCGAGTCGAGCGTGGCCGTCTTGCTGAACGTATCCTCGCCGTCGGTCATGGCCAGGACAGCCCGTCGCCCGGTCTCTCGCGAGAGCAGGCGGATGGCCTCGCCCACGGCGTCGTAATACCTCGTGAGGCCGGCGGGGCTGATGGCGTTGACCGCCTTCTGGACCTTCTCGGCGTCGTCGGTGAACGGGCAGATCAGATCCACGTCCGACCCGAACGCGATCACGGCGATCCGCGAGCCTGGCGGGCGATTCTTGAGGAACGTCGCCACCGCCCGCTTCAATCCGCCGATCCGATCCTCGTCCTCCATGCTCTTGCTGCGGTCGAGCACCAGCACCACGGTCGTGGGCCGCTGCTCCTTCGAGAGCGGGCTCACGAACCGCTGGATCTCGACCACCTTGTCGTACTCGGTGACGCGAAAATCCTCCTGCTTCGCGTCGAGGATCGCCGACCCGTCGGGCCGCTTCAGCTCGAAATCCAGGCCGATATCGGGGAAATTCTTCTCGTCATCCTGACGGATGGTGACGATGGCATCGTCGGGGCTGTCGGCCGATTTCTTCACCTCGGGCAACTTCCCCTCGGCGCGGCATCCGGTTCCTTGGGTGCTTTCGGATCGGGAAGCTTCAGCACGCGATCCAGCTCGAACGCGAGATTGGCCTTGCGCAAGACCAGCAGCGCAAGGCACGTATCCGGCAGGGTTCCCCAGTGATTATTGGGCCAGGAACCATCTTCGTGCTGCCTCCTGAGCAGCTCCGCGGCGATCTTCGCGTACCAGTCCTCGCCGCCGAGCTGCTTCACGCCGAGGGCCACGCACACCCGCTCGACGGACCATAGGTAATAGATGTCGGACCGTGCGCTCACGGAGCGGAAATCATCGCCCACGACCTTCATCCCCTGCATGAACGCCGGATCGGCCGCGAGCGCAGCGCTTCGGGCGCAGGGCGGTCTGCTTCTCGGCCAGTTTGGGGCGGGCCGCCGAGATCGCCAGCCCCATCAGCCCGGCGCAGCTCATCGCGGGGCTGCCCGGCTGGCCGGACCCGTAAGGCCAGCCCCCATTCCCCTCCTGCGTGGCGCGGAAATGAGCGTCGATCGCGGCGAGCGCCGTCGTCCCCGCCCAACCCGTGCCGCGAGGCCGTCCAGATCCCCAGCAGCGCGAATTGCGTGTTCGAATTGTCCCCCTGCCCGACCGCGTTAATCCCCCGTCTCCGCCTCGCCGTCTGGTCTTCCAGGGGGACGAGATACGACCACATCCCCTCTCGCTGGCCCGCCGCCAGCCGCCTCCCCAGGAGCTCGATCAACTCATCGTCGGGGCCGCGACTGCCGGGCATCCTGCGGGCGAGGAACAGGATCGCAAGCGCCAGGTCGTAGGTCTGATTCGACCTCGTGGCCAGCGACCGGACCACGCGGTCGGCGTTCTTGATTGCCGGGTCGTCGCGATCCACGCCGTTTTCCATCAGGGCGAGGCCGGCCAGGGCGGTGATCCCGAGCGACATGGTCGTGGTTGTATCGATAGCTCCAGGCCCCGCCGGGTTCCTGCTGGGTCTTGAGGAAGGAAACGCCCCTCGCGATCGCGGCCTGAACCTCGGCATCGCCGGGACCGTCGGCATGGGCGACGGTTGCGGACAGTCCCAGGACGACCAGGCCGAGGGCGGGGATCATGGGGAAGACTCCTTGGCGGCAACGGGCGGGACGATCACGATCGTCACGGCCGCGACGATCGCTCCCACGGCGGCCGTGGCGAGGACTCGCGGCACGATCGAACCGGCGAACCAGCCGGGAAGCAGCGAATCGACGGCCCGACACGAGGCCACGCCGATCGCCGATGCAAGCAGGCCGAGGATCGCCCCCGCAAGGCCCGCCCAGGGGACGTCGCGAGCCTCGCCCCGGCGCCCGGCGAGGATCAGCCCCGCGATCCCTCCGGCGATCGAAAGGCCCGCCGCCGGCCCCAGTAGGTCGAGGCGATTGGCCGAAACCGAGCCGATCCCCGCCACTTCCGGGAGTCTCGCCAGCGCTTCGATGACGAGGCGGAAGATCGCCGCCGACGCGGACCACCAGGCCAGCCGCGACGCGGCCGATTGCCCGGCGATCCGGGCACGAAATCCGAAGCTCCCCGCGCGAACGGCGGGAGCCAGCGGAGGGACGATCGCGTCCGCCCTGGCCGCCTGCTCGACCCGGACGGCGACCGCGATCTTGCCCCCGTTCCCCTCGAAAATGAGCGAGCCTGTCAGCGGCCCGAGGAACACATCCGGCGCCAGGACTTCGATCGAGACCTCCGAGGAATCCAGCGTGACGATCGCCTTCTCACCGCCGGCGGACGACACGATCTTGAGCCACGGGGCGTCGGGAGCTTCGGCGCGGACCGTGGTCCTGAGCAGGCGAAAACCCGTGTTCGAGACCTGGATTTTCCGGCGGGTGCCGGCGCCGGGGGCGAGCGGGATCGTCAGATGGCGAGGATGGACTTCCAGCTCGGGCGACGACGGACGCGTCGTCGGCAGGCGGCCGATCCAGGCGTCAAGCCGCTCGTCGGGGCTGCCCGCCGCGTTGGGATCGGGGGCCATGTCTCCCCGGCCGATCTTGTGGAGATAGGCGGCAAGGCGGCCCGAGGTCAATTCTTCGCGGAGTTCCGCCCACTTCTGCGCCGAGATCACGAGGAATTCGTCCCACGAATGGCAGACCACGCCCGACCCGAAGGCGAACGCCAGCGGCGCGGCGGTCGTCGCAGGATCGGCGACCCTGGCCGCCTGCGGGTTGTCGCGGATCGGCCCGGATTTCACGAGGCGAAGCTGCACGCCGCCGAGCTGGATCACGTCGCCCTCGGAGAGCGTCCGGGCCTGCCCCGACAGCACCCTCTGGCGGTTTACGAATGTGCCGCCGGGGCTGTCGAGGTCGCGGATCACGACCCCCCCGCCGGAGATTTCCAGTTGCGACTGCCGCGCGGCCATTTTCCGCGGCGCATTGCCCTCCTGCGCCCAAGATCGATGCCCGCCGAGCCATTCAAGGCATTGCCCAGGACGAGCGATCCGGCCTTCAAGGCGAAACGATGCCCCACGTCCTTGCCTCGGACGATTTCCAGCGACCAGTTCTCGACCGCGGCGGTTGGATTCATGGAGTTCGTCAGCGTTTGCGGAAGATCAGGAGCGTCTGGCCCAGCTCGATGCGGTCGCCGTCGCGAAGCGGCTCGGTGCCCGTGACGACCTTCCCGTTCAACTTCGTGCGACCCTTCAAGTCATGGTCGCGGAGGACGAAACCGCCGCCGGTCGCCTCGATCTCGGCATGCTTCCGGGCAATGGCCGGGTCCCCGAACAGCCCCACCTCGGCCCGTTCGTCCAGGCCCAAAATCGATCGTCGCGTGCCGAGCAGGTAGGAATGTCCTTCCTGGCGGCCGTTGAGCACCTGGACCCAGACGCGGCCGAGGACTTCCTGGACCAGCGCGAGGCACAAGCCAAGGCCGGCCCCCAGGATGACCATGCCCAGCCCCTGGCTCAGATCATAGCGGCTGCCGAGGGAGTCGCGGAGGGTTTCGAAGCACGCGCCCCCGAGCAGACCTCCCAGGCCGCCGCCGATCAGGCCGAAATAGAGGCGCTGGGTCGATCGATGCGCCAGGCCCTGACTCACGCCGATCCCGAGGCCCAGGATCGACCACGAGATCGCCCTGCCCATCAAGCCGCCACGGAACCCGCCGAGCACCTTCTCGCCGATCAGCAGCCCGATCGAACCGCCGATCGCGCCGGCCACGGCGCCCCACGAGGCCGTCCGGCACAGCTTGAGCCACGCGCCGTCGCGGAACGGGTCGGCCGCATTCAGGAAGAAGCCGATCAGGCCCCCGATCAGGGCCCCCGCCAGCATGTCCTTGAAGTAAATATTGTTCGTCTTGACGAGTTCCACGTACAGATACAGGCCGAACACGGCACCGAGTGCGCCGGCGAGCGAGAGGTCGTATGCGGTCCGAAATAATCGCATGGTTGCCCGCTCGAATCAAAGTTTGCGCAAGCCCCGGCCGCCCTGCGAGATCACCTTCGCGATATGCCCGAAGGTCTTCACCAGCTCGCCCTGGCGGGCGAAGATCGAGCCTTCCTCGGTGCTGGCGAGGCGTCGCAGGTAGTCGCGATCGGCATCGCCGAAGCCGATGGCCACGATCTCGATCCCCTCCCCGCGGGCCACCGCCGCCTCGCTCACCGCCGACTCGGTCGAGTCGGGATAGCCGTCGGTCAGGATCACCACATAGCGGCGGCGATCGACCTCCAGCAGGCGATCGCGGGCCAGTTCCAGGGCGTCGGAAAGATTCGTGGTGCCGTCGGCCTCCAGCCGGTTCAGCGCGGCCTGGAGCTTCCGCACGTTGTCCGTGGCCTCGGCATGGATCGTGATCTCGTTCGAGAAGGAGATCAGGCCGACCTCGGTGCGCAGTGAAGTCGCATTTTTCCAGGAACGCCCTCGCGGCATTCTGCGCCTCCAGCAACGGGTTGCCCGCCATGCTCGCCGAGCAGTCGATGAGGAGCAGCACGCGGATCGGGTCTGCGGCCTCGGTCACGGTCGCCTCGGGCGGCCGGCCCAGCCAGGAAAGGTCGTCGGGAACGGGCTCGATTCGCATATTCAAAGGGTGGCCGGTGTCCCTCTGCGTGGCCTTGACCTGGACCACGCCGTTGAAGTCGTAGGACAGCTCGACATCAATCGTCACCTCGCCGTCGGTGGCCTTGATGCCGGAAAACGCGTACTTGCCCAGGATCGAGCAATCGAGCGGATGCGGGCTCTCGCCCTGGGTCAGGTAAATCTCCAGGGTGTCGTTGCGGCCGGCGTGGGTCTCGTGGAGGTACGAGGTCGAATTCCTGGCGGGGATCGAGACATTTCGCCGCGTGATGATGTCATTGATATACGCCGAGCCGTCGGGGCTGACGGCGACGGCGCCCAGGCTGTGGGACATCACGTCGGTGACCTTGCGGGCGCCGAGAGCGTGAATTTCGGGCTGGCGGAATCGGAGGAGACGCCCGAGTCCATGGCCGCCTGGATCGCCGCCCCCAGGGCGACGACCTCGTCCACGTTCACGCCCGCCCGGGGCTGCGACCCCGCCATCTGAGTGACGTATTGCCGCACCATCGGCATCCGCGTCGAACCGCCCACCAGCAGCACGCCGGTCAGCGTCTTCCACGAGAGTTTCGCCTCTTCCAGGGCCTCCTCGGTCAGGCGCCGGGTGCGATCCATCAGGGGGAACGTCATCCCCTCGAACTCCACCCGCGACAACTCGTAGGAGCGGCGCTCGGCGCCGATTTGCAGGGTGATTCGCGTCGAATTCCGCTCCGACAACGCCCATTTGGCCTGCTCGCTGCGGACCAGCACCTCGTTCAAGGCCAGCGGGTCGTCCAGCGGATCAAGCCCGGTCTCCTGCGCGAATTTCTCGGCAAGGAACGTCGCAATCCGATCGTCCCAGTTCTTGCCGCCCAGGTCGTGATCGCCCACGGTCGAGAGCACGGCGATCTCGTCGGGCAGGATGCGGGCCACGGTCACGTCGAACGTGCCGCCGCCCAGGTCATAGATCAACACCGTCTCTTCCACGCCCGGCTTCTGGAGCCCGTAAGCCAGGGCGGCCGCGGTGGGCTCGTTGATGATGCGAAGCACGTCCAGGCCCGCCAGGCGGCCGGCGTCGATGGTCGCCTTGCGCTTGGCGTCGGCGAAATACGCCGGGACGGTGATCACGGCATGCGAAACAGCCTGGCCCAGCGCGGTCTCGGCGTCTTGCTTCAGCCGCTTCAAGACGATCGCCGAGAGGTCGGTGGCCGAGTAGTCCTTCCCGTGAAATTGCAGGCGATAGAGCGGGCTGCCCATGTGCGGCTTGAAGAAGCTGGCGATCTGGTCGTCGCCAAGCCGGGCATATTCCTTCGCCTCCTGGCCCACGGAGGGGGGGTCGGTGCCGAAATAGATGACCGAAGGCGTGACGCCATGCCCCTCCCGATTCGGGATCACCTCGGGACGCCCGTACGCATTGCGAGACGCAACGACGGAATTCGTGGTGCCCAGGTCGATCCCGACGAACGTGCCCATCATTGGCCTCGATAGCGCGGCTCGACCACGTCGCGGACCCACCGGCGAGACGCCGCGAGCCCATCGCGTATCGTTGGTGCCGTCGTTCTCGACGACAAGACGATTCACGTCGGCCATCGGGACGAACGGGAACGACGCGCTGGTCTCCGACTCGGTATAGGACCCCTCGGCGCCGAGGATTAGCACCCGCAACCCCTTGGGTCGGTAATGCCAGATCTCGGGGATGCCCAGGGCAGCATAAATGGGGAGCTTGTTGAGCAGGGCATGGGTAATCTCGACCTCGATGGCCAGATCGGGGACCGGGTCGATGGCGAGGTCCATGCGATGTTCATCATCATAATGGCGCAGGCGATGGGCATTGGCCAGATAGAAGCAGGTATCGGGCTCAAGGCCACGATCGAGGAACTCGGCCTTGAAAGTGGTCGATCCCGCGTTCACCGCCTGGATGTCAAATTCTTCGGTGATGATCTCGATGATTGCGACTCAGGCGATTCGGCCGTTCGTGATGCAGGAGAGGCGACATGAGTTCGACCGTCCCTCGATCATAGGTGATCCGCGGCCCGCCGTTCTCGAAGATCTCCAGCAGCTTTTCATATCCCTTCCACCCCACGTTATAGAGGAGGAAGCGGCGCTCGCCGTAGGCATCTTGGGCTCGTAGTGCGGTTGCGATCGACATTCAAGCCTCCGGGAGGTAGGCCGAAATCTGGCGGAAGATGGTCTCGGCGTCGTCCAGTGCTTCTTCCGCATCTTCGGACGTCGGTTCCTTGTCGATGCCGGGGTAACGGAACGTCGTGGCAGTAAGGTGTCAGGCACTTGGCCGCGTCTTTCCAGGGGGGCAAGATCGGCTCGATTTCCGCGGCAATTCCGTGCAGTCGTTCAAGATCATGAGTTTTTTCCAACGGTTGATCGTGGAAAAGGAGGAACGCCTTGAGCGACTTTTCGGCCGCTTGCTGACAATGATAGAGGGCCATGTCGAGCAACGGAGGCTCCGCATTGGCCAGCAAGCGGGCCGATTCCAGATCACGCCCGGCTATGAGTAGCCACGCTTTGAGCAACTCCGCCTTGGCCTCCGTCATAAAGCGTCCTCCCTTCCGTCAGGATCTTGTATTCGAGAGAGCCGCGGACCTCCGCATAGCGATAAAAATGAGATCGGTCTCGGACGAGGATGTCTTTCGAAATGGGCAGGCCACTGAGGCAGCCCTGGCCACGTTGGGCAAGTCGAATAGCGCTCCTGCGTATCGGTCACGATGACCATCAAATCGAGGTCGCTATCCTCGTGAGGGACGCCCCACGCGTGCGAGCCGAAGAGGATCACGCGCTCGGGCTGGAATTCCGCCACGAGCCGTCGTACCACCTCCTCCAGGAGTCCGTCGGGAAGGGATTGCATCCGTCGAAGCCTCCGCGTCCGTCACGAAACGTTCAATAACCGCAACGCCGTCGAGCGCTCCTCGACCTCGCCGCGCCCATGACCGCCTCGGTCTCGAATTCGACGTCGATCGACGCCCCGCCCGTCAGGTCGGTGGCCGTCACGCTCAGGCGGCCGTCCCGGCTGATGGAGAATTTCACGCGGATCGGGCTTCGGGCCGGCAGGCCCGAGGGCAGCATCAATTGCGCCGTGCCCACGTCCTTGCAGTCGTCGGGGCTCGGGCTGTCCCGCTCGCCCGCCATGATGCGGATGTCCACGCCCGTCTGGTTCGAGGTGTCCGTGCCGAAGTCCGTCTGCTCCTCCATCGGCACCTCGCCGTTCCTCGGCAGGATGTACACCACGATGTCGCTGCCCGAGGGGTCTTTCGCCACCACGCCCAGGCTCTTGGACAGGACGTTCACGATCTGCGTGTTCACCAGCTCCCGCACCGGGCCGGTCAGCGTGAACCCGATCTCTCGCTCGATCCGGTCCAGCGCCGCCGTGACCTCCGCCTCGCTCACGGCGGACAGGTCCAGCTCGCCGTCCTGGCCCTCGGCGCCGGGATTGGAGGGCGTGAGGATCTCCTTGACCTCGTCCTGGAGCGCCTCCTTCAGGCCGAAGAGCGCGGCGCCCTTGGCCACCGACTCGTCGGGATCGAAGCTCTCGGGCTCGATGCCGAACTCGGCCTTGATCCGCTCGGGGACCTGCGGCATCCGCGTGGCCCCGCCCACGAGGATGATCTTGTCGAACTTCGTATAGCCCTTCGCCTTCGCGTCATTCAGCATGTCGCGGGTCAATTCGATCGTGCGATCCAGCAGATGCTTGGTGATGTCTTCGAATTTGGATTTCTCCAGCTCGACCCTCGCCTGCTGGCCCGAGTGCGTCACGCGGAACGGCGCCTTGTCGCGCTGCGAGAGCGTCTTCTTGCCGCGCTCGGCCTGGAGGAACAGGTCATTCAACACCTCGGGGTCGTCCATCGGGTCGGCATCCACGCCGGTTTGCGTCTTGAATTGATCGGCGAGATGCACGACGATCGCCTCGTCCCACAGGGCGCCCCCAAGGCGGTGGTCCCCGCCCGTGCAGATCACGCGGATCAGGCGGTCCTTGATCTCGATCATGGTCACGTCGAACGTGCCGCCGCCCAGGTCGTACACGAGCACCGTCTGGTCCTCGCCCTGCTCCAACCCGAACGCGATCGCCGCGGCCGTCGGCTCGTTGAGGACCGCCCGCACGTTCAGCCCGGCCAGTCGGCCCGCGTTGGCCGTGGCCTCGCGCTCGTCGGTGCCGAAGTAGGCCGGGCAGGTGATGACCACGTCGGTGATCTTGTCCGAGGGATCGAGCCCGAGCGCCATCTCGGCGTCGCCCACGACCTTGCGGAGGATGAACGAGGAGATGTCCTCGGGGCTGTAGACCTGCCCGTCGTGCTCGAATACGAAATGAGGGTCGCCCATGGCCTGCTTGATCCGCGACACCACGCGATGCGGCTCGACCTTGGCCGACTCCTTGGCCGTGTTCCCCACGATCACGTTGTCGCCGTCGAACAGGACGACCGAGGGCGTGATCCGCTCGCTCTCGGCGTTGGGCACGATCACGGGCTTGCCGTGCTCGTCCACGTAGGCGATGGCGGAATAAGTCGTCCCGAGGTCGATCCCATAGACCCGCTTCAGGCCGTCGCTCACGTGAGGTAGCTCCCATTAACCTGGGCGACAGGACCCGGGAAATCAATTGCCCAACCCCAAGGCTCGGGGCAATCGCCAGGCCCGATCCCCCCTCTCTCCGGGTCGTTCGTCCCCCAACAGCGATTATTGTAAGGCACACCGACCCACGTCCGCAAACCACGCCGGGTTAATCGCTTCCTGAAACCGGATCGAGTGTGCCAGAACCTCCGGGGCGTGCTTGCGTTCTCGTAAACACGCCATCCGTCGGATTCTTTGAGCAACGGCCGTCGCTTAATTCAGCCGGGTTCTTGCGTCACGATTTGAATCGCATTATCGTAAACACCGCAGGTGGGAAAAAACCGGGCGAATCCGCATTGCCTCTGTATTCCGCAAAATGATGCATCGCCTGGTTGACCCGCCTAGATTGCGCGGTTAGTCTATCTTATCACGCCGGCTCCGCCCTTGTCCGATCTGTGTGGCCGTTCGCGCCGCGCCGAGACCGCAACTCAATCCGCTGTGCCCGCCTTTCCGACCGAGGGAGCCCGTCCCATGTCCATCCGCGCCTCGGGAAGAGAACGGTCGAAGGCCGCCCTCCGCTTGCAGGCGGAACGGTTGGAATCTCGGGTCGTGCTCTCGAACCTGATCACTTCCTACGCGCTTCCCACGGCGAACTCGCGGCCCATGTACCCGACCGTCGGGCCGGACGGGGCGATCTGGTTCGTGGAAGAGAACTCGATCGGGCGCATCAGCTACGGCGGCAACATCTCGCAGTTTGCCCTCCCCGATCCCTCGGCCACGCCCAACGACATCACAAGCGGACCCGGCAACGCGCTCTGGTTCACCGAGAGCACCCGCAAGATCGGCAAGATCACGCCCGATGGCACGATCACCGAGTACAGCCTGCCCGCCGGGAACGGCGTGCCCAACGCCATCACGGCCGGGCCCGACGGCAATCTGTGGTTCACCGAGAATGGGGCGGAGGAGATCGGCAAGATCACGCCCGATGGCACGATCACCCAGCATGACGAGGGGACTCCGAACGGCGTGACGGCCACGGGAATCACGGCCGGACCCGACGGCAACATCTGGTTCGACGAGAATCACATCCCCGCCATCGCCAGCATCACCCCGGGCGGCTCGATCACGCGGTATCCCATCACGGCCCCGTTGACCGGCCCGAACAGCATCATCGCGGGCTCCGACGGAAACCTCTATTTCACCGACCCGGTCCAGGGCACCGTCGGCCAGGTCACGACCTCGGGCGCCTTCAAGGAATTCCACGTCTTCCCCGCCGTCGATCACATCGTGGTCGGCCCCGACTCGGCCATTTATGGAGAGATGCCGGGCGGCGAGATGGTGCGGATCAACTCCACGGGGTCGGTGAGCAACGAGCTGCCCATCCTCGACCTCGTGGGGGACGACTCCGGGCTGGCCATGGGCCAGGACGGCAACTTCTGGGTGACCGAGGTCAGCTCCAACGCAATCCTGAGCGTCCCGCCCGACCTCCTCGGCGCCTCGGGCATGGTTTCGCTGGCCGATCAAACGCTCTCGCCCACGGTGACCGTCCCCATCGACCTGGCCAACGTCGCCACCCTCACGACCGCCGAGAGCGACCCGAAACCGGCCGCCTATTCCGCGACGATCGATTGGGGAGATGGGTCGACGCCCTCCGCCGCAGTCCTCTCGCCGCTCGTGCCGGCCTCGGGCACCTATCCGGCCCCTGGTTTGACGGTCTCCGGCAGCCATACCTACGCGAAGCCCGGTTCCTACACCGTGGACGTGACGGCCAAATCGCTGACCGGGCAGACGATCTCCACCAAGGAGACGATCCAGGTCGCGCCCGAAACCGTCGTCGCGACCGCGCAACCGATCGCGTCCATGGCGACGTTCGCCACCGGGACCATCACCGTGGCCAGTGTGGCCGATTCGCTCCCCCAGGCGAACGCATCGCTCACGGCCACCATCAATTGGGGCGACGGCTCCCCCGTCTCGAACGCCACGGTCGTCGCCGATGCCTCGGCGGCCGCTTCCAAGGCGGGCAGCGGATTCGACGTCCAGGGCGCCCACACCTACGCGAAGCTCGGGGAATACCCGGTCACGGTGACCATCACCGGCGCAACCGGCGCCACATCCACCGTCACGGGCAAGGCCGAGGTCATCTCGGCGCTCGATCAAACCGCCACGGCACTGGCCCAGACGGCCGAGACCACCGTGGCCCTGGACCCGATGCCGATCTTCGAGGCCACGTCCTGGGATGCAGTGGCCACGTCCGCCAGCTTCTCCGCAACGATCCACTGGGGAGACGGGTCGGAGGCCGACGCGGGGACGATCCAGACGCAGCAAGTCCCCGCCACGGCCGCCGGGGTCGTCCCGGCCGTCGCCGCCCATACCGAGATCACGGTCATCGGCGGCCACACGTTCGCATCGGCCGGCAATTACCCGGTTTCCATCACGCTCACGTCCACGGACGGGGGAGCGCGGACCGCGGGGGCAACCTTCGTGGTCACGGACCCGCCTCTGCCGGTCTTCGTCAGCCCGCCGGCCACGACGACCGACCCGAGCACGGGCTCTGATCCCACGACGGGCTCTGATCCCACGACCGTGGCGGATCCTCCGCCTTCATCGCTCAACGATCCAATGCCGGTCGTGAGTTCGCCCCCCGTCTCAATTCCGGTAACGATCCCGCCGGCCCCGTCCTCGCCGGCAATGCCCGCCCCCGCGGTCGCAAACTCATCGCCGGCGCCCACGGTTGTCGGCATCACGACCTCGAAGCACGGCAAGAAACACGTCATCGCCGCCCGGGTCAAGAAGCCCTTGCCCGCGAAAAAGCCGGTGGAAAAGCTGAAATCGCTGCCGCACGTCGCCGCGGCGGTGGTAGCCCATCCCAAGGGCCCGCTGAGCGAGAAATCGCACAAGGTGAAGAAGTAGCCCCGCGAATCGGGTCGCGCCAGCACTTCAGCCGATGAGTCCGACACGATGTAAGTCCGGGCCTCGGAGGGTTCCGGGTGGCATGCTTACGTACTCGTAAGCATGGCGTTCGCCGCGTTCGCCGCATGGCGTTCGCCGCGTCCTGGAACATGCTTACGAGTACGTAAGCATGCCACCCGTCGCGTGGAGATCGGCCCTTTTCCGCGCGAAATTCGCGGGCAGAACGGATTTTTTAGGACACAAGCGGGTCCGGATCGTGGATCTTGACGAGAGAGGCGAGGTCGCTCCCGTGCGGAATTCGGGAACTGCTCGCTTCGGTCCCTCGTCCAAGGCGATGCCGGGCTTGCGTTCGACCCTTCGCCGGGGCCGCGTGGGCTCGCATCCGAAGGAGATCCCTGCCATGATCCGCCGATCGTGCCTCCTGTTGCTCCTGGTGGCGTCCGCCGCCGCGACCGCGAACGTGCGAGGTCAGGGGATCATCCTCGACCGCCGTGCCCACGTCCCGCTCGCCCGCTCGTACGAGGTCCGCGAGGTCAGCGTGGACGCGAGGGTCCGCGACCAGGTGGCCGAGGTCCAGGTCTCGCAGACCTTCCACAACCCCGGCTCGTTCGACCTGGAATCGGAATATTTCTTCCCCCTGCCCGAGGAAGGCGCGATCCAGAACTTCGTCCTGATGGTCGACGGCAAGGAACTGCCCGGTCGCCTGCTCCCCAAGGACGAGGCGAGGAGGATTTACGAGGAAATCGTCCGCACCAAGCGCGATCCCGCCCTCCTCGAATACATGGGCCGAGGGCTCTATCGCACGAGCGTGTTCCCGATCCCCGCCGGGGCCGATCGCAAGGTCACCATGCGCTATACGCAACTCTGCCGTCGCGACCGCGACGTGGTGGAGTTCGTCTATCCGTTCGCCACCCAGAAGTTCACCGCCAAGCCGATCCAGCGCCTGAGCCTGTCGGTGCGCATCGAGGGCCGAGAGCCGATCAAGTCGCTCTACAGCCCGAGCCATAACGTGGACGTCCGACGGTACGGCGATCGCGAGGCCAACCTCAGCTTCGAAGAGCGCAACGTCATCCCCCAGAACGATTTCCGCCTCGTCTACACCCTGGCCGATGGCAGCTTCGGCGCCACGGTCCTGAGCTATCGGCCATCGGCCTCCGACGAAGGCTATTTCCTCCTGCTGGCAAGCCCCGAGGTCAGGAGGCCCGACGTCAAGTCGCAGCCGAAGACGGTCCTGTTCGTGCTCGATCGCTCGGGCTCGATGTCGGGCAAGAAGATCGAGCAGGCGCGGAACGCACTCAAATTCGTCCTCGACAACCTCCACGACGACGACCTGTTCAACATCGTCACCTACGACGATCGCGTGGAGAACTTCAAGCCCGAACTCTCGCGCTATTCCGCCGAAACCCGAAGGGAAGCCATCCGTTACGTCGAGAACATCCAGCCGGGCGGGAGCACGAACATCGACGACGCCCTCAAGACCTCGCTCGCCATGATCAAGGACGACTCGCGGCCCAATTACGTCCTGTTCCTGACCGACGGCCTGCCCACGGCCGGCGAGACCCGCGAGACGGCCATCGCCGATCACGTCCGCTCGTCCAACCCCGTGCACGCCCGCGTATTCGTGTTCGGGGTCGGATTCGACGTGAACGCCCGCCTCCTGGACCGGATCAGCGGCGGCAACGGCGGGACCAGCGAGTACGTGAAGCCCGACGAGGACCTCGAATCGCACGTGGGCCGGTTCTACGCGAAGATGAGCAGCCCGGCGCTCGCCAATCTCGCGATCGAGATGGCCGGGACCGACGTGAACCGCACCTATCCGCGCAACCTCCCCGACCTGTTCGAAGGCGGGCAGCTCATCTGGGTCGGCCGCTACCGGCAATCGGGCAAGACGACGGTGAAGATCTCGGGGAAGATCGCCGGGGAGCGGATGTCTCGCGAGTTCCCCGCCGAGCTGGCAAATCCCGGCGAGAACCGGGGTTACGACTTTGTCGAGAAGCTCTGGGCCGTGCGGCGGATCGGCTTCATCATCGACCAGATCGACCTCCACGGCCAGAACAAGGAGCTGACCGACGAGCTCGTGGCCCTGAGCACGCGCTACGGAATCCTCACGCCCTACACGTCGTTCCTGGCCGATGAACGCGTGTCGCTCCACGCCCACCTAGGCAATCGGCGGGAGGCGGAACTCTCGCTGGAAAGTCTCAAGGACCTCAGCGGCGCAAGCGGAGTGGCCCAGCGTGCCCAGAAGAAGGATTACCAGAACGCCTACAACGCGTCCGATGCCCTCACACGAGCGCCGGCCGTGGCGGATCTGAAGCAAAAGCAATCCGATGCATTTGCGGGCCGTGGCGCGGGCGCAGGTGGGAAGCCGGGGATGCAGCAGAAGGGCGGCGCGATGAAGTCGAAGGAGGAAATCCACCGCGCGGAGGCCGAGGACGGCAAGACTACCGTGCGGCAACTCGGCGGTAAGACGTTCTACCGCAAGGACAACCGCTGGATCGACTCGACCGTGAAGCCCGAGGACGATGCCAGGGCCACGGTCATCGAGCAGTTCAGCGAGCCCTACTTCCGCCTGGCCAAGGGGCAGACGGCCGAGATGAACCAGTACCTCACCTTCGAGGAACCGGTGACCGTCGAGTTGAACGGGCAGGTCTATCGCATCGAGCGGCCGAAGAATTAGGCCAGGGGCGTCGAGTCAGCTCACTTCGATCTGGTTGACGATCGTCCGGTCGTCAGCCAGGTCCATCGCTCCATGCTGGGCCAGTTGCTTCGCATAGTAGGTGCGGGCGCGACCGCTGATCACGACCTGGCGATCGGCCAGCTCGACGCGGAGCTTGCGCACCTGTCCGTGGGTCCTGGCTTGAATCCGGACGGCGATGTCCGACGCCAACTCCCGGGACCCGGGCAGGGCAAGTTGCATGAGTCGAATTCCCGAAAAAACGAGCGGAATGAAGAAGAGGCCAAGGGCCTTTTTCGCGATCAACGCAGCTTGGGGGCATGCACGAAATTTGCGCGGTGGGTGCCGATTTCCTGGCGTTGATGGGGCGGGAAAAGGCGCTGTTCTCTGAAATTTCTTGATCTGCAAAAAATGCGCCAGTCGAATACATTTTCGCGATCTGTGCGGGCAGGCTCAGGGCGATTCGGGCGCCACGCGACGCAGGGTGAAGACCGAGACGATCTCGGGGCGGATCACCTTCTCGCCCGCCGCAAACCCCTTGCGAAGCCGCACGGCCACCGATCGCACGAGCGCAGCGTCGTCCGTGGGAACGGTCGAGACGGCCCGCTGTCGGCGGGCGTCGAAGGCTGGGGTTTCGCCCTCGAACGGCTCGACCCCCTGGCGATAGAGGATGTCCTCGATCCCCTGCTGGATGCTCGCGAACAGGGCACCCACCAATTCCGCCCCCCCCTCGCCCACGGATGCCATCCGGCCGATGTCGTCGTGGAGCTGGATCAGGTCGACGAACACCGGCCGCAGGACGCTCAGGAGCATATCCCCTTTGTACTCCTGGAGTTCCGCATGGAGGCGGTCGACAATCTTCTCGCGAGTCTCCTCGGCGCGAACCTCCCGGTCGAACTGCGTCTGGAGCGAGTCCAGCTTCTTGCCAAGCTCGGCGATGGCCGCCATCGCGGGAGAGAGGTCGATCGCGGGCGAGTGCGGGACGGCCGGCGGCGTGCTTATGGCCTCGTGCTCGGTATGGATCGGGTCGTAGTAGACGGGGGCGTGCGGGACGAAAACATCTTCGTGCGCGACGGCCTCGGGGGGCGTGATCAGGATGGGCTGGATCGGCAGGTGGGGGTCTGGCGGGTCGGGTTCGTTCATGGGAGCGGCTCGCGAAAGACATCAGGGGCCATTCATCTCATCGCAGGATCCGTTGTTTCTCCAGCAGCCACAGCACCGGCCGATCGATTAGCAGCGGCGTGGGCAGCGGCTGGAGCGCGTCCTCGCGATCGGGCGCCGCGTCGCCGAGTGCCGAGGTCGCGAAGAACCGGTGGACCGGGAAATTGGTCTCCACATGCTCCAGGAACCCGCTCATCCCCCATCGTCGCAGGGCCGACCGCAATTCCTCGTGCACCAGGCGGTCGAACCCCCGGTCCACGCCCTCGGGAGGGACCCCGTCGGCAACCTCGCGGAGGGCGGTCCCCGGCTCCATCAGGCGGCCCCACCGATCGAGCTTGTTGAGCACGATGGCCAGGGGCGTCTTCGCGGGAAGCCGCCGGAAGAACGTGGCGAGCTTGCGGGCGTCGTTCAGGTAGTCGGCGGCCGGGACGTGCCGTTCCTTCTCGTTGAGCGTGATGCGGGCGTCGTGCGCCAGCTCGCGGATTCTCAGGGGATCGACGAGGAATAGCAAGCCCCTCGCCTGGCCGAGATAGCGCGCCTCCGACCGGAGGAGCTCGACGTTCATCTCCCAATCTTCGCCGGCCGTGTCGAAGAACGAGAGCAGGGTCGAGGAAGTCCGCGACTTGCTCGCGTCCCGCCGCGTGAGCCGGTAGACCAGCGGGCGCAGGACCATCCGATTCGTCTCGACGCTGGGCGTGGCCGAGTGCCCTCGCCGATACGGGTCGCCGCCCTGCGATTCCCCGATCCCCAGCGCCGCCTCCTCCGTAGGTAAGCTCGTGATACTCCCGCTCGTAACGGTCGCGGATCTCGTCGGTCAGCGGCTCCAGGATGAATCCGTGATCCGGGCCGATCCGGTGGTCAAGCTCGTGAATCAGGACCGTGACGAAGGTGGTCTTGCCGACCGACTGCGGGCCGAAGATGGCGATATGGCCGGCGTCCAGGGTCACGGCGGCGTCGGACAAGACCTCGTGGCAGCGCGGGCAGAGGTGGCAATCGGTGGCCCTTCGGCAGATCGGGCACGTGAGCGAGCCGGGCAGAAGCAGCCAGTCCAGCTTGCGACGAAACCCCCGCCTCATGTCCAGGCGAGGGTCGATCCACCACGGGCTCCGCACCGCGGCGCCTTGCCCGGCCGACTGCCGCCCGTGCAGGGCCGTCGTGAGGATCGGGTCTTCGATCATCTTGGAGAAATCGGCGCGGCAGGCCGGGCTATTGCAGCGGAAATGCAGCTCGCACGCGGCGAATCTTTCGAAGCAGAAGGGGCAAAGGACCCTCCGCAGGGGCATGAGGCGGGTGAGCAGATCCAGTGGCATGATAGGCCCGACGGGTCGTGAGGAGAGACGACTCCTCTGGCACGATGCTGGTTCTCATGGGACCGGGGCGGGGAAAGTCGGGCTTGTGGAGCGGGCGGGGCGCCGACTCCACAAGGGTTCGAGGCGAACTCAAGGCCGGTCACGCCCCGGTCGATTCCTTGATTGCCGCCAGCGCGGCCTCGTAATTCGGCTCGCTCGCGATCTCGGGCACGTATTCCACGTACTTGATCGTATCCTTCTCGTCCACCACGAAGATGGCGCGCGCGAGCAAGGGGATGGGCAGGCTGGTGATCAGCACGCCGTAATTCTCGCCGAAGCTGTGGTCGTGCGCGTCGGACAGGTTCTCCATGTTGACGATCTTGGCGTCGGAGCAGAACCGCGCCATGGCGAACGGCAGGTCCAGGCTGATCGTGTACGCGGCCACCTTGTCGCCCAGCGCATTGAGCTGCTCGGCCAGCTTGTGCGTCTGGATGTTGCAGACCGGCGTGTCGAGCGACGGGACCACGCTGAACAGGCGCGTCTTGCCCGCCGTGTCGGCAAGCTTCACGACCGCCAGGCCCGCGCCCACCGTCGCGAAATCGGGCGCCTTGTCGCCGGCAGCCAGCTTCGGACCCGCCAGGTCGATCGGGTTGCCCTTCATCGTCACTTCGCCCGTGCGCACGCTAGCCATCGGTGGAAAATCCTCGTTGCAGGAGATGCCGACACGCGAGGTCACGCGACGATCGCGCAACCCGGTCGAGGAGTTCAGACTAGCCGCCCCATCGCCCCGCACGCAAGCCATTGCGGCGAATCGCATTTCCCGGCCTCCGCGTGCAGCCCGCCCGATTTGCGGGAGAACTTCCCGGACCCGTCGCGATGATTCAGGAGAGAGGAGACTCACGTGGCCACACCCCCGACGCAAGCCGGGGACGGGATTCGCCCGATCGGCCCCAGACCCAGGGGCCCGATCGGGACGGGACCGAGAACTCAGCTTCCTGCTTGATGGAAACGCGATCGACCCATGACCAGCCCCGAGAAAATCGCCGCCAATCGCCGCAACGCCGGCAAGAGCACCGGCCCGAAGACTTCCGAAGGCAAGACCCGATCGGCCCGCAACGCCGTCAAGCACGGCCTGACCGCGCGCCCGGAAGACGACCCGAGCGGTCCCCCGGAGGCGTTCCGGGAGTCGCTGGCGGGGTGGATCGGCGACCTGAAGCCGAAGGGCATCGTCGAGCAAATCCTCTCCGAACGGGCGTGCCGGGCGGCGTGGAACCTGCGGAGATGCGATCGATACGAGGACGCGATGGCCGCGAAGCGGGATCGGGACGCCGCCGATCGGTACGACCTGGACCAGGCGGCCCGGGCCGATGCGCTCGGACGTCGGCTGGTCACGAGGACGCTCGACACGGACGGGAACCCGCTTCCCGACGCGGAGGACCCGGCGCCGCTGGTGAATGAGTTGCGCACGACCGCCGCGGGCGTGGACTGGCTCCTGGAACGCTGGGGCGAGCTCGGTCGGGCGATCTCGGAGTCGGGGGACTGGGACGACGCCCGCGAGTTCGCCGCCATCCGCATGCTGGGCGTCCGCCTTGAGGCGGTCGGCGATCACCCGATCGCGAGGAAGATCGCGCCCACGGCCAGGATCGGCGGCAAGCAGCTCCTCGGCTCGGTGTTCGGCTCGCCGGCCACGCGCGGCCTGCTGGACGCCGCCGCGGAGGCGGGCGAGAGCGGGATCGGCGACACGAAAACGCTCTGGACCGAATGCTTCCTCGCGATCGCCCATCGCGCCCAGGACCGCGCGAACCCAACATTGGCCGCCGCGAGGCTCAAGACGCTCAGGTCCGTGGTCGTCTCCGAGCGGGCGAAGCTCGCCCGGCTCATGAGGCGCACGCTCAAGGCCAGGGCCGCCGAGGACCGCGCCGGCGCGGCCGATCGGTCGCTTTTCGACGAAAGCCGATCGCTCTCGCTCCGCCTGCGATACGCCACGGACGCCAGCCGGGACCTCCACCGCACCATCGCCGATCTCCTCAAGCTGCGAAAGGCGTCCGAGCGCGAAGACCGCGACGACGGACCCGGAACGCCCGGCCCCGAATCTGGCCCAAGCCGGCCTCCTCTCGTCGACGAAATCCGCCGAAACGAACCCAACTCCGGGCCAGAAGAAGCCGCCCGCAGGCGCAGGAAACGCACAGTCCTGTAGGGTGCGTGAAACGCACCAACCCCTTACCAGAAAAAGGGTTGGCGTCAAGTTCCCTCCCAGGTCAGCACGACGAACCCCCGTCCCCGGACAGCCCTTCCAACCCCGCGCGGCGCCATGCGATCTCGACAAATCCGACGCAATCGACCCGTCCGGACGATCCGAAAATGCATCGCCCGCTGGCACGCCGCGCATGCCCCCGCCGCCTCTCGAAGAAAACGCCCGTGAGCCGGGTCCTGGCGCCGCCGAGCCGACAAAAATGGTTCGCGACCCAGACTACGAGGGTCCGCCGGGACCTTTTCCCGGTGCCATCGGACCGCGTACGATCGACCCGGATGCGTTGTTTCCGGACTCATGCGGCAATAGGATGGAAATCTCGGAATCGTCGGCGATTGTCCCGGCTGACCGCGCGAAGTTTCGCGCCTCTCCTCAGGAATTCGGGGATCTGATGCGGCTGGCGATCTTCGATGAGAACTACGTGCGTCGGCACCCCATCAAGCGATGGCTTCGCGGCCTCGGGGGCGATGGCGTGGTGGCGGCGAAGGTCGACGGGTTCTATAGCCAAAGGCGGGCACTCCGGTCGCGCCTGGGATGGACCTTCGAGCATTCGCACGTGCCGCTAGGCCATCTGCGCGAAGAACTTGCGAACACGCGGGCGGACGCCGTCCTGTTCGTGCCCTCGTGGCAGCACTCGCCCGCCGAGCTTCGCGACGCCCTGGCCGAGATCCCCGCGACCGAGCGGCCTCCCCTGGCCGTTTACGACTCGTTCGACCAGACTTCCATCTGCTACGCGGGCGTCATCCCCTTCATCGACCTGTACATCAAGGGCCAGACGTTCCAGGACCTGGGCGACTATCGCAAGCCCTACGCGGGCGGGTTCGTCGTGGCCGACTGGGTCCAGCGGAACCTCAATTTCAACGTCGAAGGTTGGGGCGCCAGCACGTTCGTCCCCGAGGATTGCGACGAGAAAATCGTGAGCGGTTGGAACGTGGGGATCGCTTCCTACTATAATCGCATGGCCAGGGAGACGCTGCGACGCTCGCCCCGCCGCGAAGGCCGGCCGATCCAGCTCAATCGCCGGGTCCCCGTGCCCGAGCCCGGTTCGGTGGCGAAATGGGAGTGGTATCACGAATACCGCCGCTTCTGCGGCCTGAAGGTCGCCGAGCTGGAGGAAAATTTCCGCCTGACCGGCAACACGATCCTGCCCCAGGCGGACTACCTGCGGGAGCTGGCCGATTGCCAGGTCGCCTTCAGCCCCTTCGGGTGGGGCGAGGTCTGCTTCCGCGACTTCGAGGCGGTCGCCTGCGGGGCGGTGCTCGTGAAGCCCGACATGTCGCACGTCCGGACGCAACCCGACATTTACGAAGGCCACGTGACCTACATGCCCGTCCGCTGGGACCTCCAGGACCTCCCCGACGCCATTCAATGGTTGGTCGATCACCCTCGCGAGGCGAACCAGATCGCCGACAACGCCCGTCAGAGGCTCGTGGATTACCTCGACAAGGGGGGATTCGTCGATCAGATGGAGTCGATCCTCGCCCGCCTCGTCCCCTCGCCCGTCGCTTCGGCCCCGCGGACTCGTCCCTGAACCGAACTCGCACCGAGAACGTCGCTCACCATGCCCGACCCCTACCGTTATGACGTGATCGTGATCGGCGCCGGCCATGCCGGGCATCGAGGCGGCGCTGGCCGTCGGCGCGGATGGGCCGTCGCACCGCGCTTGCTCACGCTCAACTGCCGACTCCGTCGGGCAGATGAGCTGCAACCCGGCGATCGGCGGCGTGGCGAAGGGCCAGATCGTCCGCGAGATCGACGCCCTCGGCGGCGCGATGGGCCTGCTCACCGACGCCACGGCGATCCAGTTCCGCCTGCTGAATCGCGGCAAGGGGCCCGCCATGCACAGCCCTCGGGCCCAGTGCGACAAGAAGGCGTATCAGGCCCTCGCCAAGCTGACGGTCGAAAATCAGGCGAATTTGACGCTCCGCCAGGAGATGGTCGAGGGCCTGGAAGTCGATCAAGGCCGGCGTCTCGGGCGTCCGGTGCCGGGGAGGCGTCGGTCTATCGCGCCCGGGCGGTGGTCGTCACCACGGGCACCTTCCTCCAGGCCCTCATGCACACCGGCGAGAGCAAGACCGAGGGCGGACGGGCGGGGGACGTGGCGGCGCGACGGGCCTCTCGGGAAGCCTCCGGAAGCTCGGGCTTCGAGCTGCGACGGTTCAAGACGGGCACCCCGCCGCGGCTCAACGGCCGGACGATCGATTTCTCCCGGCTGGAACCCCAGCCGGGCGACGACGAGCCGGTCGCGTTCTCGTTCCTGACCGACAAGATCGAGCCCCGCAGATGGATTGCCACATCACGGCGACCAATCCGCGCCGTCCATGACACTGATCCGCGCCAACCTGCACCGCGCCCCGATGTACTCCGGGCAGATCCAGATCGACGGGTCCGCGCTATTGCCCGTCGATCGAGGACAAGGTCGTCCGATTCGCCGACCGCGAATCGCATCAAATCTTCCTGGAGCCGGAAGGGCGGCAGACCCGCGAATATTACTGCAACGGGATCTCCACCAGCCTCCCGCGAGACGTGCAGGAGGCGATCATCCCGCTGATTCCCGGGCTGGAAAACGCCGAGATCATGCGGTACGGCTACGCGGTGGAATACGACTTCGCCCCGCCCGACGCAGCTTTCCGCCACCCTGGAGACGAAGCCGGTCGCCGGGCTCTATCTTCGCCGGGCAGATCAACGGGACGACGGGTTATGAAGAGGCCGCCGCGCAAGGGCTTGATCGCCGGGACCAACGCGGCGCTCGGCGAGTGGCCGGCGAAGGGCCGTTCGTGCTCGATCGCTCGACGGCCTACATCGGCGTCCTGATCGACGACCTGGTGACCAGGGGCGTCGACGAGCCCTATCGGATGTTCACCAGCCGGGCCGAGTATCGCCTGCTCTTGCGGCACGACAACGCCGACCTCCGCCTCACCGCGCTCGGCCGCGAGATCGGCCTGGTCGACGACGTTCGGTGGGAGCGGTTCGAGGCCCGCAGGCGGCGGATCGATCGCTCATCGGCAAGATCTGCTCGCATCGACACGAATCGAGGGGGTGAGCCTCGAAACCGATCCTCCGACGGCCTCCGACGACCTGGGACGACCTCATCGCGTTTCCATCCCCCGCTTCAAGATGCCGACTCGATCCGCCGGGTGATCGAGCAGGTGGTCATCGAGGCGAAATATGGAGGCTATATCGCTCCGGCAGGCGGAACAGGTCGAACGATTTCGTCGCCTAGAAGAGAAGCCGCTCCCGACGGACCTGGATTACGAGGCGATCCCGCAACTTCGGGCCGAGGCCCGGGAGAAATTCGCGCGGGTCCGGCCGAGCTCGCATCGGCCAGGCGGGCCGGATCAGCGGGATCAACCCGTCGGACATCGCCACCCTGCTGATCCACCTGAAGCGTCGCGGGTTTCGCCTCGCGGACTTCCCAGACGGCGGAATCTCCGTAGGGCACGGACCTCCCGCCAAGGGTCGGAAAGCATCGGATGCCGTCGCCCTTCCCCGCCCGCTTGACCCGCCCCATTCCGCCAGGGCTTGCAGAGGTCTCAGATCGGGTTGACAGCATAAAGTGTCGGATTATAATTGGCGACGTTGGTAATCTCGGTAAATTCGCTAGCTTCCGCAGGATGCGTATGCGAGTAACTTTGAGCGATGTCCATGAAGGTCAGGGCGGCGAGGGCGATTGCGGGGTTTGGATCTTCGCGGAGGAACTGCGTCGCGGCCGGCGGATCCCTCAAGGATGAAGGCCATCGGGGCCGGGCGACCGGCGCGCAGGAACAGGGCACGACCCGACCATGAAGACCGTGTTCACGACCGGCGAGGCGGCCAAGATCTGCAAGGTCAGCCAGCAGACGATCATCCGCTGCTTCGACTCCGGGCAGCTCAAGGGATTTCGCGTCCCCGGTTCCCGGTTCCGCCGCATCCCCCGCGAGCGCTTGTTCCGGTTCATGAAGGAGAACGGGATCCCGACCGACGCCCTGGAAAGCGGCAGGCGGGGGATCCTGGTCGTCGACGACGACCAGGCCGTCGTCGACCTGATCACCGACGTCCTGGCGGCCGACAGCCGGTTCGAGACCAAGGTCGTCAACAACGGCTTCGGCGCGGGGATGCTGGCCAAGGAGTATCACCCCGACCTGATCATCCTCGACGTGATGCTGCCCGACATCAACGGCAAGGCGGTCTGCGAGCTGATCCGCTCGGACCCGACGATGCAGGACATCAAGATCATCTGCATCTCGGGGATGGTCGAGGAGGACAAGATCCAGGAGCTGAAGGACGCCGGCGCCGACGACTTCCTGCACAAACCGCTGGACATCGATGAACTCGTCCGGCGAATCTGCCGACTCCTAGATATTGAGACCGGGAACGCCGCCTGAACTTCCTTCGCGGTCGCGAGGGGGTCGGGTCGGCGAAAGTCGTGCCCCGGATCTCCGTCCGTCTCGCCTCGCCGACGGGAAGGAGCCCGAGTCGGTGCGTCCGTCCGCCGAACGAAATGGGGCCACGTCCTCGGCCGACCTCCGCCGCCAGATTGGCCGGCTGGATGGCCTGCCGATCCGCCCACTGACGGCGCGCGCCGCGCTTGAGGCCTTCGCCCGGCAAGATGCCGAGCCGGAAGGCGACCCGGTCGCGCCCAAATTCCTGGGCCTCGACCCCGGCTGGGTCCTGCAAGCCGGCGAAGAGGTAACCGAGGACCTGGCGATGGGCCTGATCGCCGAAAGGACCTGGTGGCGACGCGGCTCGAAGGACGCGGACGAGGCGTTGGAACGCCTCTGGCGTCATGCGGTCGCGACGAGTTCGGCGGCACGCCGCCTGGCGGTCGAAGCCAAGCGGGATGATGCTCCCGCGATCGCTCGCGCCGCCTTGCTCCATCAATTAGGGCTATGGGCCGTGGCGGCCATCGCCCCCGAGGCCCTCGTCGAACTCCTCGCGATTGCCCATCCCCGCGAGCGACGCGAACGCGAACGGGTGGTGATCGGGAAGGAAGCGATCGCGCTCGGCCGAGAACTCGCCGAACGATGGGGTTGCGGCGCGCTCGTGGCAGAGGCGGCATGGCTGCATGCGGATGAGTCGGGCGACCTGTCGGGCTGCTCGCAGGATCCCGAGGCGATTGGCTTGATCCAGAAGGCATTCGCGCTGGCCGAGCGAACGCCATGGTCACTCTCGGGGCTGTCGAAGTGGGAGCCCGCCTCGGCCGACCCGCGTTTGCGGATCTTGATCGCTGAAGTGCAGGTTAAATGCGGCGCGGGGTTGCTCGACCCGGATGCATCCATTCAGGAGGAAGCGATTTCGCGAAACTACGCGAAATTGACGCTCAATCACCGCCGTGTGACGGAGGAGCTAGCGGCCAAGGATCTCCTCCTGACGGCAATCGCCGAACACGAGCCAACCGATTCGCCCGAAGCGTGGGCCGAACGAGCTGCCCTCGCCTGGTGCCGGGCGCCGGGAGTGACTTCGGCGCAAGTCGAGTGGCAATCTCGACCTCGTGCAATCGAGCTGGAAAATACGCATCGATCCGGAGCGAAAATCCGGCTTCGATCCGATCCGGCCGGCCCCGCGATGGTTCCTTCCAGCCTGCCGACGGTCGCCGCCTGGAGCGCCTTCGCCGCTCTGGTCGCCGACCGCGACCTCCAGGTGCGTCGGCTCGATTCGATGGTCCAGGCTCATCGGGAGCGAGTGGATCGTGACGCCATCTCGGACCGGACTTCTAAATTGGAAGCCCTCGCCGAATTTGCCGCCGGGGCCGGACATGAGTTGAATAATCCGCTGGCCGTGATCCTTGGGCGCGCCCAGTTGTTGGTGCCCGTGGTGGACGATGCGAACGCCTTGCGCTCCCTGCGGATCATCATCGCACAGGCCCAGCGTGCCCATCGCATCTTGCGAGACCTGATGTACGTGGCCCGCCCGCCCGCACATCGTCCGCGACCTTGCCAGCCCGACGAGATCATCCGCGCGTGCGTCCGCGACCTGAAAGACGAAGCCGCGGCGAGGGGGATTCGCCTCATCGCGGAAGTAAGCGAGCCCGTCCCGATCGCATGGGCCGATCCCGATCCATTGCGACACATGGCCGACTTGCTCGTCCGCAACGCGATGGAGGCGACGCCTTCCGGCGGCACGATACGGCTGATCACGGGCAAGGCCGGCGACCAGCTCTCGTGGACCATCAAGGATTCCGGACGAGGGATCAGCGCCTCCGAGAGCACGCACCTGTTCGACCCGTTTTATTGCGGAAGACAGGCCGGACGAGGCCTCGGCTTGGGCCTGTCGCGGGTGGCGCGGTTCGTAAGTCGGTCCAAGGGCGAGTTAGGCTGGCGATCGACACCCGGAAGAGGGACCGTGTTCTCGGTCACGCTGCCGATTGATGCGCCGGACTCGTGATTTCAGCGGCAGTTTTACGCGATCTCGGCCCCCCTCGCCATGCTGTCGGCAATCTCGTGGCAATCCGAGCAAAGGAAAGTGACGAGCAAAGGCTCGTTATAGTCCCAATGATGTCGTTCCAGCCTGCGGCGTCGCCGACACCAGGAGCAACATCTTGGCCGCTCGATCATCCCGAGTTGCTCCGCGAGCGCCGCGGCGTATCGCGCCGATCGCGTGCGGAGCCGTCTTGGTTTGTCGGGGTCGATGCTGATGTCGAGATGACGACGGAGCCGGGTGAGCTTGGCGTGCTGAAACTGTGTGCGACGGGCTTTTTTCATTGTCACGTGACCCGCGTAGGAAAACCGGTTAGGCCACCCAGAACGCGACGCGACGACAGCGGTTCCCCATCCTTCGGCGGAGTCCCAGAAGGATCTTCCGACCGCCTCCTGATAGACAACATAACATCTAAAATTTATCCCAACCGAGAAGCCCATGCCAGAAGTTCTTTGGAAAATACGGAAAATGGGAAAACTAGGTAGTATTTGTGCGACATTCAGCGTGCAAAGTCGACAAAAGCTGCCAACATGCTCGCAGTTGGCCTGTCGCGTCCATCTCGCCATCGGCTGACTTGATCGATGGGGCGTCTCGCAACCAGGTTCGGGATGTGGCTGAATTTTTCGGTTCGACGCAGGTAGGACCTGGCATGGTGGAAGGCCTTCGCTCATGAGGCCGGAACGTCGGCTTCGCCGGTCGGCTCTCGGCGAGAACATCGCCGGGCGATCGCCTGTTCTTGACGCATCGAACACGCTCAAGAACGTGATCGGACTGCGCTCCCCGCGTCCTCAAGGGCGTACAATTCCTGGCCGTGCATGTTGGCGTTCACCGGCCTTTCGCGATTGATAACTCTTTGCAGGATCATGGTTTACTTTCCCTTCACGCGTTCTGGCGACTCGTAGAGACGATTGGAAATTTGGCTTCGTTTCGTAGGATTGCGTGAGCGATCTTCGAAGGCCGCTGATCGCGGGCCGCGCTCGATTGGAACCGGACACGAGCCGCAGTCACGGGACGCAGGAAGGCCCGGCCACCCTTCGGTGCGCACACCTCCAGAGAAGGGAAATATCGGGCTGGCATCCCCGGACGATCGCACAATCGCTCGGGTGCCGGTGACCGCGATTCCATGGGCCGCGAGCACGCCACCGATTCGGCATTAACAGCGTCGAACACTACCGGCAAGTCGGAGTGATTCTTGCGGGGCAACCGTCCCGCCGGCCGAATCCCGGGCAGGCGGGACGACTGCCCCACAAAAACCCATCCCAACTCGCTGATAAAGTTCAAGGCTCTAGAAGTCGGCCGTCATTACCTTCGCAGATTACCGCCTTGCCTGATTCCCCGATGTCCTATAGACTTCGCACGACCTCGCTTTAGAGGATTTCGGAATGGTTTCCCGGGGCAGGAGGCTGGTCGTGAAGAATCGCAATCGATTTCGTCCTCAGCCGACGGAGGCGATGGAGGATCGGATTGTGCTGAGCAGCCTTCCCGGAGCCGAAGTACGGGTGCTCAGCTCGGCGTCGAGGCCGCTAAAGGTGGGCGCCATGGGCGACAGCTTCACCGACGAGTATCGCTTCTACAAGCCCGATCGCAGCCAGGCGAGGAACTGGGTCGAGCTGCTTGCCGCCGTGCGCCGCGTCAACTTCGGGGCATTCAGCGTGGCATCTCGCGCCGAGCCTCGCAACGGGGGCTTCGCGAACAATTGGGCCCAAAGCGGCGCCACCTCGGACGACATGGTGGCCGACCAGCTCCGCGGGCTTGGCCCAGCAAGTCCGCCGCGGCCAGGTCAATACCGTCTCGATCTTCGTCGGGGGCAACGATTTCCTGGACGAGCTGGAGCAGGTCGTGCTTTCGCCGGCCTCGGCGACGAACACGGGCGCGGCGATCAGCAAGATTGAGATGAACGCGGAAAACAACATGACGACCGCCGTGCAGACCCTCATGCTGGCCAATCCCGGCGTGAACCTGGTCCTGTACACCCTGCCGGACGTGACCCAGTTGCCGGCGGTGAAGTTGGAATCGCAATATCTGGGCGCCTCGGCCATCCTCTCGCAGACCAGTTCGGCCATCACCACCTTCAACGCTCACATCAACGCCCTGGCATCGGGAAACAGCCGGATCGCCGTGGTCGACCTGGCGACGCAACTCGCATCGCTGGAGCAATCGTCCGCCGCCACCGGGTCGTTCAACCTCGGCGGGACGACGATCAACACGTCGATACCCTCCGACGCGTACAATCACCTGTTCCTGGCCGACGGCGTCCACCTGGGCACGATCGGTCAGGCGGCGATCGCCAACGACTTCGTCCAGGCCGTCGACACCCACTTCGGCGCGACCACCAAGCCCCTGACGACCACCGAAGCCCTCAGGCTGGCGAAACACCTGCCGTCGCGTTAGCGCGATTTTCGAGAGGACGAGGCGGTTTATTCCCTCGTAAGCTGGGTCTGAACCCAGCGACGCCGACGTGCCTGCGTCCAGACCCGACCTACACGTCTAACAAAAGGTTTTCCGCTATATTTTACCCGTTTCCCAAGCTTTCCTGTCGCACTCACACCTCGACCCTGCTTAATCCAAATTCGGGCGCGGTCGGTCAGGATCGGGGTCAAGTCGGTCGGCTTCATCAAAGTCGGCCTTTGCTTTCTTATGATCCTCCTTCAAGTACCAACAGGTCCCTCGGTGGAAGTAAGCTATGGCCGATTTTGGGTCGAGTCGAATCGCTTCGTCGAGATCTCGCAATGCCTTATCGAGCTCATCAGCTTCTATCCACTCGGCTCCCCGTTTCATATAACTGTCGGATGATTTCGGATCCAGGCGGATGGCCTCGGTGTAGTCGGCGATCGCCTTAACGGGGTCCTCCTTGAGCGACCATGCGACGCCACGGTCGCTGTACGCCCTCGCGTCCTTGGGATTGATGCGTATGGCCTCGGTGTGATCGGCGATTGCATTATCGTACTCCGACTTGGCGCGCCACGCCCGGCCACGGTGATTGTGTGCATCTGGATGCTTCGGGTCGAGGCGGATGGCCTCGGTAAGGTCGGCGATCGCCCTGTCTTTACGTCACGGGTGTGCACTGCGTCCTTCGGGTCGAGGCGGATGGCCTCGGTGAAATCGGCGATCGCCTTGTCGCGCTTGGCTTCCGAAGCGCCACGGCGGTACGTGCGTCCTTCGGGTCGAGGCGGATGGCCTCGGTGAAATCGGCGATCGCCTTGTCGTGTTCGCCCTTGGCTTCCCAAGCTGCTCCACGGCCGTTGTACGCAATGGCGTCCTTCGGGTCGAGGCGGATGGCCTCGGTGAAATCGGCGATCGCACCCGCGAAGTCGGACTTCCCGTGGCGGGCGACCTCGCGGTTGTAGTAATACGTCTCGCGTCGATCGTGGTCGAGGCGGATGGCCTCGGTGTAGTCGGCGATCGCCTTGTCGTGATCCCCCTTGTCCTCCCACGCCTCCCCCCGGTCGGCGAAGGCATCGGCGAATTTGGGGTCGAGGCGGATGGCCTCGGTGAAATCGGCGATCGCACCCGCGAAGTCGGACTTCCCGTGGCGGGCGACCCCGCGGTTGTAATACGTCTCGCGTCGATCGTGGTCGAGGCGGATGGCCTCGGTGTAGTCGGCGATCGCCTTGTCGTGATCCCCCTTGTGTCCCCACGCCGCCCCCCGGTCGGCGAAGGCATCGGCGAATTTGGGGTCGAGGCGGATGGCCTCGGTGTAGTCGGCGATCGCCTTGTCGTACTCGGACTTGGATTTCCAGACTACGCCGCGGCTGTGGTGTGCAATTGCGTCCTTCGGGTCGAGGCGGATGGCCTCGGTGAAATCGGCGATCGCACCCGCGAAGTCGGACTTCCCGTGGCGGGCGACCCCGCGGTTGTAATACGTCTCGCGTCGATCGGGTCGAGGCGGATGGCCTCGGTGTAGTCGGCGATCGCCTTGTCGTGATCCCCCTTGTCCTCCCACGCCGCCCCCCGGTCGGCGAAGGCATCGGCGAATTTGGGGTCGAGGCGGATCGCCTCGGTGTAGTCGGCGATCGCCTTATCGAGATTGCCCCTCAACTCCCAGGCGCCCGCGTCGGTGATGCGCGACGGCGTCCTTTGGGCTGAGGCGGATGGCCTCGGTGAGGTCGGCGATAACCTTGTCGCTGGCGGGATCATCGTGAATAAACACCGAATTTGTCGCTGCTAGGCTGAGCACCGCACCCAAAAAAACCTTGATCTGCGCGGTACGCATCAGGTGGCGCTCCTATGGATTTGATGCCTAGCGATTCCTGCATCCTCCCAAATTCATCCGCCCTTGCCAAGCAGAAACGTAGGCTGGCTCCAGACCCAGCAAGGCCGAGGTAGCTAGGTACAGACCCAGCCTACAGGTCCCCACACTCGATTAAGAATCGTTCCACGGGATTCGTGCAAATTCACGACGCGAATCTCTCGCGTGCGAGCAACGCGCCTCCCAGCACGCCGGCGTCATCGCCCAGGCCGGCTAGCTCGATGTGGATTTTCTGCTCGGGATCGACGAGGATTTGCATCCTTGCCGAGGCCCGCACGGCTTCCAGGTAGGGCGAGGCCAGCGCCTCGGTCACGCCCCCGCCGATGATCACGATCTCCGGCCCGAGGACGTTGACCAGCCCGCCGAGGCCCAGGCCGAGATAGTGGGCCGCGCGATGGACTTCGGTCACGGCCACGAGGTCGTTGCCGTGGTAGGCCGCCGCCAGGTCGCGGCTCTTGAGGCGATCGTTCTTCGAGCCGATCTTGGCGTCCAGGACCGTCGGCTTGCCCTTGCGGACGGCCTTGGCAATCCGATGCGTCATGGCCGTTCGGCTGGCCAGGGCCTCCATGCACCCGCGGCGCCCGCACCCGCATTGCGGGCCGCCCGGCTTGAGGATGATGTGGCCGATCTCGCCCGCGTTCCCCGTCGATCCCGCCACGACCTTCCCATCCACGATCAAGCAGCCGCCGATCCCCGTGCCGACGAATGCGGCCAGCACGTTGCGATATCCCTTGCCGGCGCCGAGGCGAAACTCGCCGTAACCGCCCACCTTCACGTCGTTCTGGACCAGCACGGGGACCTTGAGGGCGCGGGAGAGGTCGGGGCCGAGGGCGAAATTATTCACGTTCAGGTTCGCGCTGAAGAGGATCACGCCGCGCTCGGGATCGAGCGGTCCGGGCGAGCCGACCCCCAGGCCCGCGATCTCGGCCAGGCTCACGCGGGCCTCGGCGGCGGCCCGGTCGAGCGTGGCGAGGATGGCGGCGAGGATGGCGGGGCCGCCTTCCTTGGCGGGCGTGGAGGTCTTGGCGCGACCGAGGATCTGATTCTCCTCGTCGACGATGGCCGCGAGGATCTTCGTACCCCCGAGGTCGACCCCGGCCACGAGCGGTCTTGCGTTCCTTGCTCCCATGGGCCCGACTCCGAGACTTGAGACTTGCATCACATGGATTTCCGAAAATCATACCCCGAGATGCCCCCGGCGGCGAGTCGATCGGCCCGGAGTCAGGGACGCCGGCCCGAATGATCGTTGACTTCGTGCCGGATCGCGGCCGTGAGGTCCGCGACCAGCGGGACACGGGCCACCCTCAGGAGACCGGGGATCTCGTCGAGCCAATCGGCCCAGCCCATGACCTGCCTGGCGTCGTCCACGCCCTCGCGAACCAGCCAGGCGGCTAACTGCGCGATCGCGTGCTCATCGGACGTCTCCAGCAGCCGAATCACCCACGCAATCATCCGATAACGGTCCTCCTCGGCGAGCGCGTGGAGCGGCACCGTCCCCACCCACGACCGCAGGGTCGTCCATCGACCGTCCGGGTCGATCCCGGATCGGGAGAACGCCGAGAGCGCCGACAGGCATTGCCAGCGATCCTGCCCTTCGGCGGAAAGGCTCATGGGCGGGAGGGATGCATCGATGTCGAACTCCAGGGATGACGGCTTTTTCCGCAACCAATTCTGCACGAACGCCAGGGAACTCTCGGGGATTGGGCTGATGGGGGCGGTCCTCGCGAAGGCGTCTCGAAGGTCGTCCACGGCGCGCCGGGATTTCGCTCGATTGCCACCATCGCAACGGGCCGAGGGTCAGCAGGTCTCTCGTCCTTGCGGAGACGATCGTGGAGCGTGCCCAGGGATCGCAACTATTCAGGATTAGCTCGAAGAAGCGGTCGGTGCGACCTCGTTTATCGAGATGAGAATCCCATTGCTCCAGCTCGTCGAGGATGAGTCTGGGCTTCGGCAAGTCGATCGCGTTGGCCACGTCGACGGCAAGGATCCTCCAGGCTTTCTCATGCAGGAAGAGGAGCTGCCGCAACCTCCAGGCAAGGTCCGTGCGATCGTCGATTTGGTTGGTGGCGAAGACGACTTCCGCCGCGAATCCAGCAGGCTCGAACCCGTTGAGCGGGCCGGTCTCGAGCCCGAGACGCTCGATGATCTGTCGGAGCGCCGCCAGCCAGTTCTCGGGGAATTGTCGGAGCGGACTCAAGGCAGACGCGATCGATCCGGCCAGGCCCGCGAGCCCCTTCGCCTTCGGCTCGAACGCCCCGGGCCACGCGGATCGGCAGGAGTCGAGGCAGATGCCCAGCATATCCGGGCCGGCGCCTTCGAGATGCCGGAGCATTTGCCGCAACAAGGCGCCGCGATCCTCGGGAAACACCTGCGGGAGGTCGATCGCCAGCAAGGATCGGGCGTCTTTCGAGGCCAGGACCCGCGCCAGCTCGCGGATCTGGCGGAGCCGCTCCAGTTGCGTCGGTGAGATCTCGCCGCGGTCCTTCGCCGCGCCGATCCAGGCCTTCAAGGCGGGATTTCTCTTGTGAAGATAGAGTTTTTGAAGGATGCGCCATGCCCGAGGCCGTGCGGCGGAGGTAGGTATCGCACCAGGAAGGGTGGGCCGGGCGGCGGGCCTCGTCGATCCTGAGCAGGACCTCCTCGACCGCCCAGAGGAACGGCTCGTCGGGGAGCGGGGAATCGGAGACGACTTGCAGGATCACCCCGGCAAGGGCCGGCAGGAATTCGGGCGAAGTGCGGTCGCGAAGGGCGGACCAATCCTCCTGATTATGGGGGTTGGCGAGCCTTGGGTGCAGGATGGGTGCGAGCCAGGCAACGGCATCCTCGCGCCGCAAGGCCCAGTCTTCCACGACGACCACAACGTCTTCCGGGGCCTCTTCGATGGCGCGGGCAAGCATCCTTGCGGCGGGCTCGATGCACCGGGGATCTCCGCGAAATTCGGGGGCCAGCGCGTTGAGCGCAGCGATCATCGAGGCGGGATCGTCGCGGACTCGAAGCAAGACGGATTCGAGGTCCTCGATCTTCTCGCGCGACACGAGCTGTCGAGCGGCTTGCTTCGCTTCGAGAGGCAGCAGGAGCGAGGAATCCAGCGAGGAAGAAGCCCGAATCCAGCCCAGGAGCTCGTCGGCCGCATTTGCCGGCAGCGAGGCGAGCGCCGCCTCCAGGAATTTCGGCCGCGTTGAGCTGGAGGAACCTCGCCACCCGGCCGCCAGGGCCTCGCGGCACTCCGCCGCGGGCCGATGCGAGAACCACTCGCCGATCGCGCCGCCCCACGCTTCCGGTCGGGACGAGACCCACGCCGTCGGCTGATGGAGCGTGGCACAAAGCGCCTTCCTCCCCTCGCTCAACGGGGAATATGCTGGCGTGATCACGCCACCATCGAGGATCGAAAGCCGCGCCCCATTCCGCCCCCAGGCCATGCGCCGCCGCCCAGGGTGCGAGTTGCGCGAGGAGCAGCCAGCGTTCGGACGTCATGGGCGTGCCGTCGAGTTCGCCGAAAATCGTTTCCAGGGCGACCAGGGAATTGAGCCAGTCGTCGGACCACGCGGTTTCGCCTTCCACCGGCGTCATGCGTGCGGCTCGCTCGCAGCAGGAATTCCAGGAATTCTCCGCCGAGCGGTCGGCGGTCGTGAACCATTCCGCCAGCGTTTTGGCCCACCGGGCGGGTTCGTCCCGGGGCTCGATCGATCGACTTGCAAGGTCGGCGGCGACGCCCGAGCTAGCGAGGCTGGCGCGGCTGGGGCAGGCCAGCGGCGGGAGGCCCTGGATTCGGAAGCCGGAAAGCTCGTCCGCGCGGTCGTTGTAGGTGGAGAACGTCAGCTCCGGGCGCAACCGATCGGGGAAGGCGAACGTGATGAGCGCGATGAGCGGGGCGATCGCGTTCGACTCGCCGATCAGGTAGAGCGTGCGACCGTCTCGCGCGACCGCGGCCACCGAGTTGAGCAGTTGGGCTAACCAGCGAGCATCCATCCCCTTCGCGATCGCCGAAACTTTGGCGAACGTCGGCTCGATTGCCGCACTCTGAAGGTTCCAGTCGATGGGGTCCGGCGGGCGCCCTCGCGAAGGCTCCGCGTCGGCCCTTTTCCAGCACGCGGCGTTGAAAAGCCCGGCTGGCCAGTTCTTGATGGCCTGGAGCTCTCCTCGATCGAGGCGAATCCCGTGGGCGAAGTGGCCACCCGGGCGCCCCCATCGGCCTTTCTCGGTCTCGAATTCGCGGTCGCGGGGCGTAAGCCAGGCGATCTCCGCCGCGTCGCCGTCGCGACGATAGCGGAGGGTCGACGGTGCCGGCTGGCGGGTCGCGGCGATGAACGGCCTCAATCCGAGGTGGCGAAAATCGGCCCCCTGCGGATAGGACGGGCTGATTCGCTTGACCTGGTAGCCGTTGCTCGCACCCAGCCCGTAGCCGATCGGGCACTGGGTGTAATAGATCTGCTCCATGGCCCGATCATAGCCATCCTGGCCGCCAGGACGCGAGCAAGATCACGTGCCCACCACCCCGGCGTTCACGATCGGCTGGGTCCCGCGGTCGCCGCAAAGGACGATCAGCAGGTTGCTGACCATGGCCGCCTTCCGCTCGTTGTCCAGCTCGACGATATTCTGCTTCGAGAGCATCTCCAGCGCCATCTCCACCATGCCCACGGCGCCCTCGACGATCTTCGACCGGGCGGCGATGACGGCGCTGGCCTGCTGCCTCTGGAGCATCACGCCGGCGATCTCGGGGGCGTACGCCAGGTGGCTGAATCGGGCCTCGATCACCAGCACGCCGGCCTGGGTGAGGCGGTCCTGGATCTCCGTCTTCAGGTGCTCGGCGACCTCGGCCGTGTGGCTCCTCAGGGAGATCTCGCCCTCGACGTAAGCCTCGTAAGGATAGCAGGAAGCGAGGTTTCGCACGGCGGCTTCGGTCTGGATCCTCACGAAATTCTCGTAGTTATCCACGTGGAAGATCGCCTCGGCCGTGTCGATCACCTTCCAGACCACGATCGCCGCGATCTGGATGGGATTTCCCGTGTGATCGTTCACCTTGAGCTTCTCGCTCTCGAAATTGCGGACGCGGAGCGAGACGCTCTTCTTCGTGAAGAACGGGTTGGCCCACCGGAGGCCGGCATTCTTAGCCGTGCCATGATAGGCGCCGAAAAGCTGCATGACCTTGGCCTCGTTCGGATTCACCACGAATAAGCCCGTTATCCCGACCACGCCCGCGATCGCGCAAAGCAGGGCCGGGAGGAGCAGCCAGGGCTGCTCGGCGGAAATCCCGCCCACCAGGAGGCCGACGCCGACGAGCAGGACTGCCAGGAAGAGCAGGAGTGCCCCGAATCCACTTGCCGCGTGAATCTCGTTCTCGCGAATGTGCAGCGGTTTGTTCACGGGCTCGACGAAAGAGGCGTCCATTTGAGCGATTTCCCCGAAAAAATTTGTTCTGTCCCGGAGATCTCTTCGCCGCCGAAGGGCCAAATATTACGGGATTCCGCGCGATGGCAACATCTCCCCGGAAAGTTGGTATCAAACTTGCCTTTTGTGAACGACTGGCCGGACCCGCCCAAACCGATCACGAGACGAGGGAAGACCCATGAAAGTTGACAGCCTGAAGAAGCTCTACCACGACCAGCTTCGCGACCTCTACGACGCCGAGAACCGCCTGGTGAAGGCGCTGCCCAAGATGGCGAAGGCCGCGTCGAACGCCGAGCTGAAGCAGGGGTTCGAGGAGCATCTCGAACAGACCAAGGTGCACGTGGAACGCCTCGAACAGATCTTCGAGGCCTGCGAGGAGAAGCCGACCGGCAAGACCTGCAAGGCCATGCAGGGGCTCATCGCCGAGGGCGAGGAGACCATGAAGGAAGACGCCACGCCCGAGGTCATGGACGCCGCGCTGATCGCCGCGGCGCAGCGCGTCGAACACTACGAGATGGCCGGTTACGGGTCGGTCATGGCCTATGCGAAGATCCTCAAGGAAAAGGACGCTTTGAAGCTCCTCAAGCAGACCCTCAACGAGGAGAAGCAGACCGACGAGAAGTTGACCGACCTGGCCGAGTCGGTCGTGAATCTGGAAGCCGTCTGATCGGCGTCCGGGCCTTCAGTCGGGAAAATTAAGTTGTCGCGGACCCTCCCCTCGCGGTACGTTCGGGCCGGCTCGATCACCCGAGGGAGGTCCGCTCATGTCGCCGTTTTCTCGCATTTCCACCATCCTGGTGCTTTCGGTTTGCAGCCCCATCCTCGGCCAGGAGGTCAAGGACTCGAAGGCCGTCGCGCCTTCGAAAAAGTCGATCTACGACCCCAAGGTCGACGCCCGCGAGGCCGTGAAAACGGCCGCGCTTCGCGCCAGGGCCGACGACAAGCGCGTGCTCGTCATGTTCGGAGGGGACTGGTGCGGCTGGTGCCACAAATTGCATTCCCTCTTCGAAACGGACGCGAACGTCCGCAAGGTCCTGAGCCAGGAATACGTGCTGGTGATGGTCGATACCAAGGCGCCGAACGCCGAGAGCTTGCTCGACGAGTGCAAGGGGGATTTCCAGTCGGTCGGGTATCCCTACCTCGCGGTCCTCGATGGCGACGCGAAGCTTATTGCCCGGCAGAAGACCGACCCGCTGGAAGTAGGCGACCATCACGACCCGAACAAAGTTACCGCATTCCTGGATCAATGGGCCACGCCGAAGAAGAACGCCGACGTCGTCCTTGCCAACGGGCTGGCCAGGCGCAAAGCGAGAACAAGCTCGTGTTCCTCCACTTCGGCGCCCCCTGGTGCGGGTGGTGCCGCGTCCTGGACAAATTCCTCGCCCGCGAGGACGTGGCGGCGATCCTCGGCAAGGATTTCGTGGAGGTGAAGATCGACGTCGATCGCATGAGCGCAGGCAAGGATGTCCACGCCCGCATCCGTCCCGACACCGGGGGCGGGATCCCCTGGTTCGCCTTCCTGGATGCGACCGGCAAGACGCTTGTGACCTCCGACGGCCCCAAGGGGAACATCGGGTATCCGGCCGCGCCCGAGGAAATCGATCACTTCGTGAAGATGCTCACGAAAGTGGCCCGCAAGATCGAGCCGTCGCAGGTCGAGGAATTGAGGTCCAAACTGAAGGTTGAGGCGGCGAAGATCGAAGCCGAGGCCAAGAAGTAGGCTACACGCCCAACCCCAGCCGCTTCCGATGGTAGGCAAGCCGCTGGCCAACATCCATCTTCCCGAAATCGGGGCGTCCCTCGGCGGTAACCGGAAACGAATCCACGGAAGCGATAGGCATGCGGCCGTTCGTCTTCGTGGATTCCGCGGAAGGACCGTGGCATCCACAAGGCGGAGGGGACGCCGCGGCGGGGACGACGATCGAAGTCTTCGAATCGCCATAGCTCATCGCCGTCGTTTGCTTCCGCAAATCGTCATCCAACGATCGATGCGGACGAATTCCCAACTTGCCCAGCACCGCGTGATAGGCCCTCACGGCCTCCGCCGGCTCGATCACCCCGTCCACGATCAATCGCAAGAATTGGACGAACGCGAGCTGATTCTCGGCATTATTGATCTTGCGGCCGTACAGCGCCACGCGGGCGCCGTGCTTCTGGGCATCGGCCAGGAGCTGGAACGCGTCCAGCGTCGTGCCGGCCGACCCTCCGAGGATCCCGATCACGAGGTGAGGGTCGTAGCGGAAAAGCTCTTCCATCGCCCTCGGGCCGTGATAGACCATCTTGAGGAAGAGCGGACGCCCGGCCGGGCCCACGCCGGCAAGCATACGTGCAATCATGTCGTTGATATAATGCGGGAGGACGTCCGGGGCGACCGCGCCCGCAATGTTCGGGTCGAAGACTTCGAGGAAGTAGCGGAATCCCTTGCGTTCGGCCTCGCGACGGAACTCGTGGAAGCGTTCGAGCGTCGCGATATCGTGGTCCAGGTCGTTGTTGAAGGTGACGCTGTACAGGCCGAGATTCGCGCCCTGCGAACGTTCTTCGGGCGAGCAGTCCAGGTGTCCGCACTGCGCATGATCCAGATCCGCCGAGCGGAACGGCAGCGCGGGCCGCGACGCGTAGGACGATCCCCTGGCGATATGGACATCGGTGGAATCGTTGGCGCGGATGGCGGGCGTGACGTGCGAATGGTCGAAGAGGCGCTCGCGCAAGGTGATGGCATGGCTGGTGCTGGCCGACATGAGCATGATATCGACGATGCCCTGCCGCACGATCGAGCGGATCTGCTCGCGATACTGTTCGAGCGTCTTGTATCTCAGCTCGCCGGGGTGGGCTTCGGGAGAAAGTCCGGGCGCGCCGATGCCGAACGCCATGTCGGCGTCCTTGGCGTCGGCGAGGATGAATTCGCGGCAGCCCGAGGGGTTGGCGTGGATCGCGGCGAGCTTGCGATCGAGGGATTTATCCACGACGACCACCACCCGTCTGCCCCGAAATCGTGACTCGCGAAGACCCGCCGCCCGCGGCATGGCCGCCCGAACCCATGGTCACTCGTGACCCCTGGCCGTTGGCCTTCGGCTCGGGGGCGGCGCGGGGGACGTCCGACTTTGCCGCGGTGGGATTCTTCTTCAGGACGAGGTCGATGGTCTCGCGGAGGACCTGCCCCGAATGCTGGAGCGCCGAGACCTCCTTCGGCCAGAGGTCAATCTCCAGTTGGGACTCGACGCCCTTTCGCCCGACCACGCTGGGCACGGAGAGGCAGACGTCACGAATCCCATACGTCCCGCTCACGAGCGACCCGACCGGCAAGATTCGCTTGCGATCGAGCGCGATGGAGTGGATCACGTCGGCGATCGCCAATCCCACGGCGAACCCGGCGCCGCCCTTCAACTTGATGACTTCGGCGCCCGATCCTTTGGTCTTCGCGAACAGGGCATCGGCCGTGCCCGAGGTCCAACCCGGGAACTTCTCCAGGGGGAGCCCCGCCGCTTGCGCCGCCGACCAGATGGGCACCATGCTGTCGCCATGTTCGCCCAGGATCGTCGCGGTTACCTGCGTGGGCGGAAGCTTCAGGCTGTCCGCGATCAGCCCGCGAAACCGCGAGGAATCGAGCTGCGTGCCGAGGCTGATCACCTGCGACGACGGCAGGCCGAGCTGCATGGTGGCGAGATAGGTGAGCACGTCGACCGGGTTGGACACGACGAGGACGATGGCGTCCTTCTTGTACTTCGCCGCCTTGACTTGCGAGAGGATGTTCAGGAAGAGCTCGACGTTGCGATTGATCAGGTCCAGCCGACTCTCATCGGGCTTGCGTCTCAGGCCCGCCGTGATGCAAATCAAGTCGCTCTCGGGGATGAGCTCATAACCACCCGAGCGAATCCTTTGATCGGCCGCGAGCGCGGACCCGTGCAGCAAGTCCAGCGCCTGGCCCCGGCAGAGGTCGGCGTTGAGATCCAGCAGGTCGATCCCGCTCACCACCCCGCCGCACTGGAGCGCATAGGCCGCGCACGAGCCGACCAATCCCCCGCCGCCGATGATGCTGACCCTCATTTTGGCCTCGATTCGGTCTGAGAATTCGCGAGCCATACCACCGCGTTTTCCAGGATCTTCAGCGGCTCGGCCTGCTTGTAAACCGGGTAGGTCTCGTGGCCCGGCCGGAAATAGAAGACGCGCCCCGACCCGATTTTCCAGATCAGCCCCGACCGGAAATGCTCGCCCGGCGTCCCAAGTTTCCTCGAATAACGCCTCATCGGGCGGAGGGACGTGGAAAGGATCGTCATACATCTCGGTCCGGGGGATGTCGAATTTCTCGGGGATGCCCCGGCAGATCGGATGATTGGGCACGAGCACCCGGACGTGGCTCGGCTTCCCATCGGCACGATAGGCGGGGAAGCAGCAATTGGGGAGCTTGAGGAGGATCGCCGTGATCCCGTCGGCCCTCGCGTCGGTCTTGAAGGAAGGGGTCAGAGGGTCGGTGCGTTTGGGGGGCGTGAAAGGTCGGGCTGGCGTCTCCTCGATGCGGATCTTTTCCGGAGGAAGATCCGCCCTCACGAAGTTGCGGGCGTCGATCCTGGATCGCTCATTCATGGCCTCGATGAACGGCGAGGACCAGTGCGCGGAATGCAGGGCGATCAACGAAAGCTTGCCGGCCTTGATCCGCTCGACGATCTTCCTGGCCCTCTCGGGCTTGACCTCCCCGTTGCGGACATGTCCCCACCAAATCAACACGTCGCATTCATCCAGGATCGCGTCGCTGATTCCCTGTTCGGGATCGTCGAGGCGCACCGATTTGACCTTCAGTCCCGGCTGCTTGGCCAGATGATCGGCGATCGCGTTGCCCAGGAAATTCCCGTAGGCCGACTTCTGCTGCGGCTGCTGCTCATCCCACACGACCACGCGGATGGGATCGGCGCCGAGGGCAAGCCCCGAGGCCGAAAGGCTCAGGAAACCGCCCAGCATGCAGGAAGATTCGTCGCGTCATGGTCATCCTCCCGTCCATCAAACGCCGCCGGAGATGCCGGAGGCATAAGTCTGCCCCTTCACCGCGGAAGTGTTCCCGTTGGCCGACCCGTTCATCGCCTTCATGACCTGATCCGTGATCTTCTGGATCATGTCTTCCACGTCGTCTTTCTTCGATTCGGGCTTCGCCTGGGGCATGAAAACCTCGGCCGCCGCCTTCTGGAGCTTGGGCGGGATGAAGGCGCGAGGCTCGGGCTTGAACTCGGTATATCCCTCGCGGAACAGGCTGTTCCCGCACAGGTCGCAGTTCTCCAACCCCTTCTCCAGTCGCACGTCCCGCACGCCGATGCCCGGCTTGAGCTTGATCAATTCGGCCGCCTTGGCGTCGTTGTAATACTGCACGGGGCCGATCTGCCTGGCGAGGATCAGGATGCGGCAATAGGCATCAATGATCTCTGTTTTGAAATAAGCATCCATCAGGTCCGACCCGCAGGTGATCGTGCCGTGATTGGCGAGGATGATCGTGTCGGTATCCTTCACGTAGGGGATCACCGTGTCCGCGAACGCCTGGCCGCCGGGCGTCTCGTACGGGGTGATGGCGACCTCGCCCAGGAAGACCTCGAACTCGGGCATCGTACACTTGGGGATGGGCTCGTGCGTGACGGCGAAGGCGGTCGCATGCGGCGGGTGGCAATGCACGCACGACTTCACGTCGGGGCGTGTTTGCATGATGGTCAGGTGCAGGAGGATCTCGCTCGATCGCTTGCGCTTGCCCGACACCTGCTTGCCGTCCATGTCGACGATGCAAAGGTCGTCGGGTTTCATGAACCCTTTGGACACGCGCGTTGGCGTGCACAGGACGCGGTCTTCGCTCAAGCGATAGCTGATGTTGCCGTCGTTGGCCGCGGCGAACCCCTTGGCGTAGACCCTGCGGCCGACCTCGCACATCTCCTCGCGCAGCTTCCACTCGCTCATGATGTTGCCGCCGCCCGAACCGTTGCCCCCGCCATAGCCCGCCATCGGATGCCTCCTGAAGAATCGGTCAGCGACCCAGGGAAATCTCGTCGATCAAGCACGCACAGTACGCGTCGATCGGTGTCTTGACCTTGCCAAAAGGGTTGGCGGCCTCTCGCCCCTCGCTCAGCCCGATCAGGGCCCCGGGCGACGCCCCCATCTGGTCGAAAACGACCACGTCCTCACCCCTCCTCGACGAATCGTCCTCCAACGCCGACCGGGTCATGGTCACCGCGACCACGAATCGGGCGCTGCGCAGGCTGGGATGGACGCGGGACAGGGTGAGACGCCCGATCACCTCGGCGATTCGCATGGTCAGGAACCTCCCGGTCGGGCGCGATCGCCGCGGACGGGTGCCCCGCGCGTCGATAGGTTTGGAGCATGTGCATGAGGCTGAAGAGGGAATTTCCCGCCGGCTCGATCACGGCCAGATTCACGCCGAGCGAACGGATGGCGCGAGAGACGGCGTCGGCATCGCCCAGGGTTGCGGCCCTCACGCCCGCGATCTGGTTGGCCACATAGCAGGCAACCGCGGCCTCGCTCGTGATCACCGCGGCCCCTCGATTCTCGCGTTCGTGCGACCCATTCCCCCGCCTCCCTGGCCGTGTTGCCGACCAGCGACCACGACGGTTCACCCGCGAGCAGCCTTCGTCTCAATGCGGCGATCATCCCCGACTCGGCTTCCATCGCGAATCCCCATTCGCCCGACTGCGAGACGTTGCCGACCTCCCGCTCGGACACGATCTTCAACGCCACGCCCATCTTCTTGAGTTGGTCGCGGGCCAGCGGGGTGACGATCGTCCCGGGCGCCACGCGAATTTCCCCGCCGTTCCATCCCTCCACATGCCTGAGCGAGAGCAGCTTCCCCGCGAAGATCGAGGATTCGCGAGCCGTTTTGCTTCCCAAGCAACCCGCTCAGGACGCTCCGGACGGCCGCGTCAACCTGGGCGATCGTGGGCTCGTTCATTCGTCGGGCAACCCCATCACGCTCCAGCGGCCGGGCGTCAATCGCCCGAGTTGATCCTGCAAGACCATCCCGTCGCTCGTCAGCAACACGCGATCGCCCCGCCCTGCCCCGAGCCGATCGAACGCCAGGACCGGATCTCCATCGTCGCGGCCATCGGCCCCCTGCATCTGCACCACGAGCAGACGCTCCCCCTCGAAGCTGGGGTGCTTCATGGTCGCGGTCGCGGTGCCGAGGACAAGGCCGATTTGCATCCGGTTTGCTCCACGAGAACGTCCGAACGAATTACAGGAATTTCAGGCCGCCCGCGATCGCCGTCCTTCTCTGGCGGCAGAACGTCAGGGGGGTCGTGACGCCCTCGCCCGTCGGCCCGGCGATCGAGAACGACGGGATTCGATCGCCGAGCCCGGCCGTAGACGGGCCATTCACCACGAAAATCGTGCAGTCCATCGCGCGGCCCATCTTCGACATGACTTCCGTGTCTCGCGAATGCAGGACGGCCGTATGCCCGTATCCGTGCTCCGATTTTTTGGCCAGGTCGATCGCTCGATCCACGTTCGGGACGCGGACGAACGGGATGAACGGCATCATCTGCTCGTGCTCGACGAAGGGATGGTCTTCGCCGGTCTCGCCGAAGAGGATCTGCGTATTTTTCGGCGCATCCACCCCGGCGAACTTCCCGAGGACCGAGGCGTCCTGACCGACAAGATCCTTGTTCACATGGAGCTTCTTGTCGTCGCCAAGCGTGAACGCGGCGCTGGTCAAGGCATCAATCTGCCCACCCTGGATGCGGTATCCGCCCTTGCGTCCGACGGCCTCCATCAGGGGCTCGAAGATCTCGGAGACCGCGAAGACTTGCTTCTCGCCGATGCACAGGAGGTTGTTGTCGAAGGCCGCGCCAAAGATGATCGAGGCGGCGGCTTTTTCCAGGTCGGCGGTGGCGTCCACCACCACGGGAGGATTGCCGGGGCCGGCGACGATCGCCCTTCGCTTGCTCCCGAGCGCGGCCCTCGCCACGGCAGGGCCGCCGGTCACGACCAGGAGCTTCACGCCGCGATTCTCGAACAGCGCGGTGGCGGATTCGAGCGTGGGAGGGTCGATGATGGTGATCAGGTCCTCGATGCCGATGGCGTCGATAATCGCCTTGTTGAAACGCCTCACGCCCTCGGCCGCGATCTTGGCTCCCGACGGATGGGCGTTGAAAACCACCGTATTGCCCGCGGAAAGCATGCTGATTGCGTTCGCCGCGAGCGTGGGCAAGCTGTGGGTCACGGGCGTGATCGCGCCGATCACCCCGAACGGGGCGTAATCCGTGAGCGTGATCCCATCGTCGCCGGAGAGGATGTCCGTCTTGAGGAATTCGACCCCGGGGATGAGCGGGATCGTGTCGCGGAGCTTCGCGATCTTGTGGTCGAGGCGGCCGATCTTGGTCTCTTCCAGCTCCTTGCGGCCGTATTCCTCGGCATTCTCGACGCAGATTTTCTTGATCAGGTCGACGGCCGTCTTGCGATCGGCCAGCGGCCTGAGGCGGAACTTCTCGAACGCGGCCTCGGCGGCGGAGACCGCGGCGTCCGCCGAAGGGTAGGCGCCGAGATTCCCCGAGGGCTTGCGCGACGCCCCGTTCGTCGCGGGCGTGCCCATCTGCGACAGGACTTGCTGGACGACGCTGCGGATCAGGTCTTCAGTCATCTGCATGGGTTGGTCCGTTTCGTTCGTTTCGTTCGTTCCCGCGAGGCCATCACGACGCGTCTCGACTCGAAAAGATCATCCGCCCGGCGATGTCCACCGTGTCGACCAGCCCGATCACCACGGCATCGATCGGCAATTTCTCGGTTTCCGGCGTGAGCCGGGCGCTCGATCCCTGGCACACGAGGACCATCTCGCCGACGCCTGCCCCGAGCGTGTCGACCACGACGAAGGACCGGCCCGTCGGCACGAGCCTGTCGCGATCCTTCTCGTCCACGCGATAGGGCTCGACCATCAGGAGCTTCTGCCCGCTCATCGAGGCCAATTTCTGCGTTGCCACCAGGCTTCCGGTCACGCGGGCCACGAACATGGTCGTTATTTCCCCCCCGTCAGGAGGTCGCGGGCCTGGCGGGCGACGATGATTTCCTCATTCGTCGCGACGGCCCAGATTTGCACCCGCGAGGCGGGCGAGGAGAGCAGGCGGTCGCCTTCTCCCGCAACATTCTTGACGGGGTCCATCTCGATCCCGAACCAGCCAAGGTCGCGGCACACGCCTTCGCGGATCCTGAGCGAGTTCTCGCCGATCCCGCCGGTGAACACGATGGCGTCGGCGCCCCCCAGTTCGAGGAGGTAGGCACCGAGATAATGCCGGGTTGAGGTGATGAACAATTCGAGCGCGAGCGAGGCTTTCGGGTCGCCGGCGTCGGATGCGGCCTCGATGTCGCGGAGGTCATTGAGCCCGCAAATACCCAGGAGGCCGGAACGATTGGAGAGGACGGAGAGGATTTCATCGAGGGACAGGCCGGTCTCGCGGAGCAACGCCGGGAGGGCGAACACGTCGAAGTCGCCCACGCGATTGTTCTGAGGCAGGCCCGTCTGCGGGCTCATGCCCATGCTCGCCGCGGACGATTTCCCGCCCTTGATCGCACAGATGGACGCCGACCCTCCCAGGTGGCAGGAGATGATCTTCGCGTCGTCGCGGCCGAGCAATTCGGACATCCTGCCGGCGATGTATCGATGGCTGGCCCCATGAAAGGCCCATTTCTTGATGCCGTGCTTGTTCGTCCATTCGTCGGGGATGGCGTAGATGCGGCCGGCCTCGGGGATGGTCTCGTGGAAGCCGGTCTCGAAGGCGGCCACGAGCGGCATCCCCGGGAAGGCCGAGAGCAGCATCCGCATGGCCTTCACGTAGGGGGGATTGTGCGCGGGCGCCACCCCCGCGTAGGCATCCATGGCGTCGAGGACCTTGGAATCGACGCGATGAACCCCCGTGATCCCTCGCGCGTGGACCGCCTTGAACCCGATGGCCGAGACTTCCGCGGCCGAGGCGATCACGCCGGTCTCGGGCGAGGTTAATTGGTCGAGGCACATCTGCACGGCGGTCGCGTGATCGGGGACCGGCCCGACCCATTCCGTGTTCCCGCGAGGGGAGTGGACGACGACCTTGGCGGCTTCGGACCCGATGCGCTCGACGGCGCCGCGGGCCAGCAGGGGTTCGCCGGGATCGCCCAGGTCGTAGAGCCGATACTTGAAGCTCGTGCTCCCGAGATTGGCGACGAGGATCTTCACGGACCGTCTCCTGATCACGAGAGGTTCATTCAGTCGACGAACGCCGCGATGACCGCCGCGGAAGGACGGGGGATCACGTGGGCCGCCTTGAGTTCCCCGACCCTCCCCGCCGCCTCGGCACCGGCCTCGACCGCGGCGCGGACGCTCGAAACGTCGCCGCGGATCATCACGCTGACGACCCCGCCATCGAGCTTGATGATGGGCGTGGCGAGCGACACGTTCGCCGCCTTGAGCATCGCGTCGGTCGCGTGGATCAGGCCCACGAGGCCGAGGGTCTCGATCAATCCTAGGGCGCCGTACATGAGGATTTGTCCTTAGCTCAAGAAGGTCCGCAGGACGGCCGGATCGGGACGCGGGATCACGTGGGCGCTCACGAGCTCGCCGACGCGGCTCGCGGCCTCGGCGCCGGCTTCGACGGCCGCTCGCACGCTGCCCACGTCGCCCCGTACCATGGTGGTAATAAACGCGCCGCCGACGCTGACCTTGCCCGCGAGCGACACGTTGGCCGCCTTGAGCATCGCGTCCGTGGCCTCGATCACGCCGACCAGGCCCTTGGTCTCGATCAGGCCGAGCGCCTCGGCGCCGAACCCGTTCGAGCTGGGCCCGCCCGTCTTTCCCTTGATTTGCGCGGTGGCCATGGGTCAGGCTCCGTTCCCTTGGGTGGACGCGGTGGTGGATGCCTTCTTGGCGAACGAGAGGATTCCCGACAGCTCCTCGTGGGGACGCGGGATTACCTGGACGGAGACGACCTCGCCGATCCGGCTCGCCGCGGCGGCGCCGGCGTCGACGGCCGCCTTGACCGCCGCCACGTCCCCGACCACGAAGGCCGTGACGAGGCCGCTGCCGACCTTGTCCCAGCCGACGAGCTCAACATTGGCCGCCTTCAACATGGCGTCGCTCGCCTCGACCAGGGCGACGAACCCCTTGGTCTCGATCATCCCTAGCGCTTCCATCCCGGCACTGGCCATCGCGTTTCTCCCGAGTTGAGGACGGTGCATCTCTTCCTGCACCCTACGATCTACGATTTCTTCAGGGACACATGGGTTGCGTGAGTCAGGTCGCAGCAATTGGCCTCGTCGGTGTCGATGTGGACCTCAAGCTTCCAGTCGGGATGGGTCCGCACGAGCAACCCTTCGAGCGTGGTCGGACACGTCCCTTCGATGCGAAGGTCCATGCGGTCCAGGTGCTTCACGCCGTAGAATTCCGCGTCCTTCGGCCCCATGTGGACGTGCCTCTCGGCGCGGATCACGCCCCTGGGCATCACCAGGCTTCCCTTCGGGCCGATCAGCAAGCAGCCTGGCGTCCCCTCGATGTCGCCCGACAGCTTGACGGGGATGTCAATCCCCAGGCTGATCGCGTCGGTGAACGCGAGCTCGACCTGGCTGAACTTCCGGCAAGGCCCGAGGATCCTGACGCCCGGGATCATCCTCTGGCGAGGGCCCACCACGGCCACGGTCTCGTTGGCCGCGAAGTCGGTCGCCTGAAACAGCCGCTTCATCTCGGTGAGTTGATAACCCTGGCCGAAGAGGACGTCCACATCGGCCTGGGTGAGGTGACAATGCCTGGCGGAGATGTTCACGACCACGTTGGGACGGGACGGTCTTGACGCGGCGCCGTTGGCCGGCGTCTTGCCCGCAAGGATCGAACGGACGAGGCTCTCGACCTGTTCTCGGGATGCCGTGGCGTTCATGATCCATTCCTCGCCGTCGCGGGCGTTGGGAGGGCGTGGGCCACGCCGTTGGTCTCTTCGGGGCGAGCGATCTGGAATGCCACGCCCTTGCTTTCCAGCATCTCGCGGAATTCGTGGGTCAAGCCCTGGTCCACGACCACGCGGTGGATTTCCTCCAACCCGCAGAGGCGAGTCAGCGAAAGCCGGCCGAATTTCGTGTGGTCGGCGACGATCACGACTTCCTGCCCGCAGGCCATCATCTCGCGCTCGGTCTCGACGAGGATCGAGTTCGAGTTGTACACGCCATCGGCGACGATTCCCCCGGCGCCCATGATCACAAGCCGGACGCGAATCCCGCGCATCGTGGCGATGGCCAATGGCCCGAGCGCGACCTCGGTGCGGGGATAGACATACCCGCCGATCAAGATGAGGTCGTTTTCCTTGCTAGCGGAGAGCAGGCCGGCGATCGGCAGGCTGTTGGTGACCACCTGAACCGGCCGCCCGACGAGGGCTCGCGCGACTTCCAGGGTCGTCGTCCCGCCATCGAGCAGCACGGTGTCGCCATCATGGACGAGCGCGGCGGCGGCCTGGCCGATCGCTTTTTTCTCCGTCGGCAAGGAAGCGACTCGCTCGTCAAGGCTGGGCATCGAGCGGACCTCGCCCGTGCAGACGGCCCCGCCGTGCGTCCGCTTGATCGCGCCGGTGAGGTCCAGGGCGTCGAGGTCGCGACGTACCGTGCTCTCAGAAACGCCGACGGAAGCGACAAGGTCTTCCAGCGTGGCAAAGCCGCGCTGGGCAATCAGACCCAGTAGCAAGCGTCTTCTCGCCTCTGCAAGCATGGAGATTCCGCTTTCCACGTTCTGTCAGGCCATCTACTCGATAGTCTTCATTAGCTATCGTACTAAGTCAAGACAATTGCCAGGAATCTCGCCAGATCTTTCAAATACTTCCACTTTCACTCATGCCCTGCGGCGTTTGTCCTCCCCGATTCGGGCCGCTATGATGTAAGTTCGCACACCTCGGAGGGAAGGCCATGCCGGAATTGCCCGAAGTCGAGACGATGGTCAGGGGCTTGCGTCCTGCGCTGGAAGGTCGAATCATCACGTCCATCGAGGTCCTTGACCCGCTGCTCCTGCAAGGATGCGATGCCGCTGAAATCCGCCGGCGGACGCAGGGCGTGCGGGTCCGCGAGGTCGGTCGCCGGGGGAAGTGGGTGGTGATTCGGTTTGTTAACCATCATCTGGTCGTCATTCAGCCTCGCATGACTGGAGGCTTTTGGCTCATACCGCCCGACCGGCCGGAACACGTGAGAGTCATCTTCTCGATTGACGGATCGCCCGAGATGGTCTGGTTTTGCGACTCGCGACGCCTGGGCCGAATTGCGTCTACGGGAGCCCGGAGGAGGCCGATGAGGCGATCTCGCGGTCGCAGGGGCCGGACGCCCTGACGATCGATCGAGACGAGCTGGCCCGACGCCTCTCCGGGACGTCGCGATCGATCAAGCCGGCGCTGATGGATCAGAAAGTGTTGGCGGGGATCGGCAATATCTACGCGGACGAGACCCTGTTTCGCGCGAGGATCCACCCCGAGCAGCCTTCGAACACGCTCACGGCCGACGAGGTCGCCAGGATGCATCGTGCCGTCGGGGAAGTCTTGACCGAGGCCATCGCCGCCGAGGGTTCCAGCTTCGACCAGGGATATCGCACCGTGCTGGGACTGGAGGGGGGATTCCTCGCGCAGAACGCCATGTATGGACGCGGCGGGCAGCCGTGCCCGGGTTGCGCACATCCGATCTTGAAGGCGAGGATCGCGGGGCTTTCGGGGCGCTCGACGCACTATTGCCCGGAGTGCCAGCCGAGAAGCTCGACTGTTCCGCCGCGGAGGGATCGGGTAAGGTAAGAGATGACGATTGGGGCGGTAGGGAAGCCGTCCCTTGCGTGTCCGTCCGCGAGACCCTTTGCGTGTCCTACCGTACCTTCAAGCACTTGCTGGGCGAGACCAGCCTGGAGCGGAAGTGCCGGTTCATCTTCGGCGGGGGGATCCTCGCGCTCGTCACGCTCAGCTTCTCCTGGTACGGGACGAAGACCGAGAGCCTCGTGATCGGCCAGAAGACGGAGGCGGCCCGCGTCCGAGTCGAGCAGACGCTGACCAACCTGCACATGAAGGTGCAGAATCCCGACCTCGGCTCGTTCGTCGACGAGCTTTCGGGCGAGAAATCGGTCTTGAACTTGCAGCCCCGGTATGAGTCGTATGTGTTCGAGCCTTATCCCCGGCGTCTCCCGGAAAATCGCCCTCGGGATGAGTTCGAGGCCGAGGCCCTGGCCCGATTCCTCTCGGCGACGGCCCAACCTCGACCGACGGGCGCGGGCGAGCGGCCGATCCTGGACTCGTCGCGGACCATCCCCGGCAAGCGGCAATATCAGTATGTCCAGGCGATCTTCCTCAAGCCGAATTGCCTGAACGGATGCCACGACCATCAGACCAGGCCGATCGCCAACGGCCAGAGCACGTTCGCCAACCCGGGCGATTTGGCGGGAATCGCCGTGGTGAAGCTGCCGATGGAACTCGACGATCAAGGATATTCATAAAAATCGGGCGATCTTGATCTCGACGGCGCTGGTGACCGCGATCCTGGCCATGTTCTCGTCGTACGTGATCGTGCGATACGTGATCGTCAAGCCGGTCAAGCACCTGCGCGACGTTTCCGACGCGATCGCGGCCGGGAAGCTGAACATCCGCAGCCAGATCCAGACGGGCGACGAATTCGAGGAGCTATCGCATGCGTTCAATCGCATGCTTCATAACCTGGTCGCGATGCAGCAAGAGCTTCGCGACGTGAATGGCGACCTGGACAAGAAGGTGGACGAACTGGCCCAGGCGAACATGGCCCTCTTCGAGATGAACCGGATCAAGAGCGACTTCCTGGCGACCATGAGCCACGAGCTTCGCACGCCGTTGAACTCGATCATCGGATTCTCCGAAGTCCTGTCGTCCTCCGACGGCCTGAACGAGCGGCAAAAGCGTTACGCGGGCAACATCCAGCACTCGGGCAAGATGCTGCTCGGGATGATCAACGACATCCTGGATCTCGCGAAGATCGAGAGCGGGAAGATGGAGGTCCGGGTCGAGGATTTCTCGATCCGCGACGTCTGCGAAGGCTTGACGAACCTTGTGCGACCGATCGCCGAGAAGAAGGACCTGGACCTGAGGTGCCGGCTGGATGAGGCGATCCCCCTGCTCCATCAGGATGCCGGCAAGTTCCGGCAGATCCTCTACAACCTGCTCTCGAACGCCATCAAGTTCACGCCCGATGGCGGGCGGGTCACGCTCTCGGCCCAGGTGGATGGCCGTCAGCTTGTCTTGGCCGTCGAAGACACGGGCATTGGCGTGGCCGAGGAGGATCGGGACCGCATCTTCGAGAAATTCCGCCAGGCCGTCACGGGCGGCCAGGGGAGCGTGTTGACGAGGGAGCATCAAGGGACGGGCCTCGGGCTCTCGATCGTCCGGGAGCTTGCGAAGCTCCTCGGCGGGGACGTCGAGCTGGAAAGTCAGGTGGGCAAGGGGTCTACGTTCACGGTCCGTCTGCCGCTGCAACTGGCGGGGAGTCGGAAGTTTGACGTGGCCGTCGGCGACGAGCGGATTGACCTGACCAAGGCGCGCCGCGTGGATTCCCGGCGGAGCGGGCCGCACGTGGCGTCATCCATGGCCGAGGGGGTGGGGATCAGGCATGGGATGGCGGAGCCGACCGCGGGCGAGCCGATCTGATCGGCCCTTCGTCAGGCGGGATCGGCCACCGCGTCGACCAATTCGCCGCTTTCTTGCAGGGCTTCGCTGGATCTCCCCAGCTTCCTGTCCGACGAGACCCAGACGGGTTCGCCGGGCTTTTCCATCCCCTCCGATGGCATCCGGCCGGCCAGTTGGTCGAACCTCATGCGCATCTCGGACACGATCATCAGCGCGAAGATCAAGAAGCTGCCCAGCATGAGCAGATTCCAGCCGGCCGGGAAGAACCAGGACGGCAGGCCCGGGCGCACGATCGGCGAGATCACGCCCGTCTGGCTGGCGAACATGAGGGCGAACATGCTCAGGACCATGAGCACCATCATCACGAGCGCCGTCAGCAGGGCGAGCGCCGCATAGGAAGCGACCAGGAACGCCATGGTGATCGTCATGGCGCGGGTGGCCGTCCCCGTGGTGAGTGAGGCCCTCACGCCCACCGCGACGACGAAGATCACGCCCACGATCGAGTAGCCGAGGAGCGCCACGTATTCGACGATCGGCATGGCCCCGAACGCCACGGCGACGGTCCAGGCCAGGATGGCCGCGAGGATGAGCGGGACGAGCGCGAACAGGCTGCCCCTCAGCTTGCCGGCAAGGATCTCGCGCCCGGAGAAGGGGCTCGTGAGCAGGCCGTCCCAGGTCCCTCGCTCACGCTCGGAAGAGATCGCGACCGCCGCCCTGAGCCCCGCCGCAAGCTGGATCAGGCCGCAGACCAGCGGCGCCGGCTCGACGAACACGCGATCGATCCACACGACGGCCAGGTCGAAGGCCCCGGTGCCCGGTTCGGCGTAATTTTGATAGAGGGCATACCCCGCCAGCCCCAGGCTTCCGAATGCGAGATAAAGCACCACCAGCCAGCTCAACACGCGGCCGAACCAGCCCAGCGCGTTCACTTTTTCGATGTGACGCTCTTTCCAGATCATCGGCGTGAGCTCGGAAACCGCCGGGATCTGGCGGCGGCGGACCGTTCGTCCGCCCATCTTCCCATCGACGAGCGCCAGGTAGGACGACCTCAGCTTGGACGAGGCAAAGATGACACCCGCCACACCCACGACCATCCAGAACGCCATGCACGCGCACGCCCCGGACGTCCATCCATATTGAACCAGGGGAGCGATCGCGACAAAAGGATTGATGGCACCGAAAATCCCCACCATCCAGCCCAGGCCCGTCAGGTTCGCCAGGCCGAGCGCCAGCAATAACACGACCTCCAGGAAATAAATCGCCATGAGGGCATTGCGGCCCCGCCGGGCCACCGCGGAGGCCGCCACGCCGAGCCCCCCGGCCCCGAAGCCGACGGCCATCGGCAGCATCACCAGGGCGATCTGGGCATTCCACGGCAAATCGTTCAATTGGGCGAAGATCATCTGGAACGGGAGGCATGCCAGCAGGAGCGAACCCACCAGGCTCAGCTTCCCGAGAGTCCGGCCCAGGACGATCTCGCGCGAATCGACCCTGGTGGACAGCAAGAGCCCGATCGACCCGCGTTCCTTCTCCCCCGCGAGGCTGCCCGCCAGCACCGCGGGCGAGAGGATCATCGCGAGGATGACCGCAAGCGACTCGATCACGGCGAGCGTGGCGGGCAGGAGGAGGACGGGCTGGAACGACTCTTCATATTGCTGGTTGATCGCCCACCAACCCAGCGAGAACAGGCTGATCAGGGCGATGAGGGCTCCCGTGAGCGTCCTCGACAGGAACACCCAGTTGCGACTTGCCGAGCGGCGGCACTCGGGCACGACCAGGGGGCCGACGAGGACCGTGGCGAGGTTGGTCACGATAGGTCAAGCTCCGGCTTGCCGACGACGCAGGCGACGCGGACCGAGGGTTTCAGCAGCAGGAAGAGGATGACCAGGCCATACAGGCCGGCGACGGCCGCCATCAGGAACACGACCGAGTAAGACGACGCCGCCACGAACGATTGGGACATCACGAACGGACTGCCCGCCGGCCCGGCCGCGCGGCGTTGGGCCTCAAGCTGGGCCCCCATCTGCTTGAGCTGGACCGGGACCAGCCAGACCACGGAGAGCGCCGTATAGGCCGCCAGATACGCGAGTTTGACCAGGGTCACCGTGATCGCGAACCTCCGGCCCCAGGACCGCAGCCCCAGCAGGCCCACGCCCGCGATCACCATGGCGGAGTTCAGGGCGAGCATGGCGAGCATGTCGAAGACGGCCACGTATCGGATGCGGGAGTCTTCCAGGGCCTCGAATCCCATGGTCGGCGATATTTGCATCGCCGGGAGATTTGCTTCCAGGCTCTTGCGTTGCCGGCCGAGTGCGGCCTTGGTCGCCGGATTGGTCTCCTTGGCCTCTTTCTGGGCGATCTGATCGATCTCCTTCTTGAGGTTTTTCCCCATGGACACGAGGACCGGCTTGTAGATTCGCTGGCCGACTCGCGAGATCGTCGGGGAGAAGATGGCCATGGCACCGGTGGGCAGGGTGCATGTGACGACCAGGATCGTGCCGATCATCACGTTGACGAGGCCGACCCGACGCGCGGTCACGGGATCGGGCACGACCATTCGCCCTTGGCTCTTGCTGCTGTCCAGATCGCCCATGGCCCGGGTTCCCCCCTCGCGAAAGTTACCGAACGCGTTGCACCGCCGCCTTCGCGGAAGGACGTCGAAGCATCCCGATCGTGACCGCCGGATAAATCACGCCGACGAGCAGGACGCCGGCCGCATAAGTACGGACCATCCCCGCGACCGCCGCGCCGTCCTGCGAGGCCGCGGCGATGGCCGGAGGGTCGCCGGCCGCGGCTTCGGTCTCGATCTGAGTCACCGCCGTCCCCAGGAACGGCGCCAGGATGAAGAACGCCGCGCCCATCAGGATCAGCAGTCGCACGATCTTCAGCCAGGCGACCGCGATGGCCAGGTAACGGCCCCACGCCTTGTAGTAGAGCAGCCCCACGCCCGAGATCAGCATGAGCAAGTTGACGAAGATGCCCGTGAGCAGGTCCATCGCGAATTGACCCACGAGCCTCGCGTCTCGCAACCTCGGATCGGCGAAGGTCTTGGCGATTTCCGCCTGCGGATCGGAGGGGGGCTCGGCAAGCTCCTCCCGCTCCTTCCGGAGCTTCTCCTTTTCGGGGCCCGAGGCCTTCTGGATCTGCTCATCGAGCCGTTGCACCGAGGCCTTCCGGGACGCTTCCGCCCTGGCGTCCTGGTCCACCTTCACCTTCATGACCGTGCTGAGCCACGGGTAGACTAACGCGCACATGTTAATGCATAGGCCGCTCCCCAGCAGCCCGAGCGCGAACACGACGTTCAGGATCCCGAGCGTCTTCACCGTCACCCGGTCGGGGACGACCTTCGCATCGATTGGAGCAACACCCATCGGATTCCTCTCGCGAGCGAATTCAGTCCCTGCGAGTCGTTGTAACCGACCCGGCGCGGCCGATCAACGATCGGCGCGAGGCGAATGGCATCGGGCTCAAGATCGATTCGCGTGGGCGGACGATTTATTCGGGTCGGGACGCGAGATTTGTTCATCTCGCGGGCGTGTCGATCCAGGTGCGAGTCTCGAACGATTTCAGGACCGCGTCGGCGACCACCTGCGCGTTCAGCCCGTCGACGAAGCTGGGCACGGCGGGCCTCTTCTCGACGATCGCCGAGACGAACTCCCACACCAGGTCGTAGCGGAACACCGTGGCCGGCACGCCCTCGTTCAGCTTGCGCGGGCTGCCCTCGGGGCGGAGGAATTCATCGGGCACGTCGACCGGGGAGAGGTCGTGGCCGGTCTTCCCGAGCAGGATCACGTTGGGCTCGTGCAGGCGATAGACGGCCGAACCCTCCGATCCGTTCACCTCGGCCCATTCGTGCCCGAACCCCTGCCTCCCGTAGCCTTTGGCGAGCGTGGTGCCCTCCCACACGCCGGTGGCCCCGCTCGCGAACTCGCCGATCAGGGCCGACCAGTCGTCCACGTTCGATGGCGGACATGTGCGGCCGTCGGTCGTCGTGGTCCGGGCGCGAATCGGGCGACTGCGCCGCAGACCCGCGCGATCGGCCCGAGGAGGTCGATCGAGAAATCGATGCGATGGATGGTCATGTCGAACAGGTCGCCGGCGCCGGCCTTGTCCTTGTACTGCCGCCATCCCCAACTGGTCTCGGGCCAGTCGAGGAAGCGTTGCGAGCGGAAATGGCGGGGTTCGCCCAGCTTTCCGCCCTTGAGGAGGTGCCTCATGTACCGCATGGCGGGGGCGAATCGATACGTGAACGCCGTCATGTGGACCACGCCTGCCTTCTCGCACGCGTCCACCATCTCGGCGACCTCTTCGGCGCTGCGGCCCAGCGGCTTCTCGCAGAGGACGTGCTTGCCCGATTCGGCGGCGGCCACGGCCATGTCGCGATGCGTGAAGTTGGGCGTCGCGATGATCACGGCGTCGACCTTATCGGACCGGCAAATCTCGCGATAATCGGTCGTCACCCAGTCGATATCCCAATCCTTCTTGCGCAGCTCCAGCAACGCCGGGTCGGCGTCGCAAGCGGCGACGACCTTGGCCCGGGGGTCGAGGCGGAGGCCCGGTACGTGGTGGTAATCGCTGACCGCACCCGCTCCCAAGATGGCCACCCGGACGATATCCGCCATGCTCGTGATCCCGTGAAAGAGGGGTTCTCTGGTGAATTCGGTCGATTCAACCCTCGGCCGCCGCGTGATAGGCCCGGCGATCGGCGCCGGGAGATCTTATCCAGCATCGAGGAGGCCTCGGCCACATGATCGCTCATTTCCCCGGCCGAAGCGATGCGCAGCCCCCCATAATTTCGCGAGGCGTCGGGGGCGGCCTCGTAATACATCGCGGCCAGCCACTCCCCTTCCCCTTCGATAATCCAGCCCGGCTTGCCCGCCAGCGACGCGGCAAGGTCGTCGTCGAAGAGGGCCGACAGGTTCCGGACTTCGACCCCGCGGAGGCGATAATTCTTCGAGAAGTCGCCGCGGCCTTTCAGCTCGACGACCTCGCCCGGCGGTGTCCCCTTGTCGGCCGAATGCAGGTCTTGCGGGCGGAGCAAGAACTGGGGGATCCGCCCGCCGGGTTGATGCAAGGCCACCACCGTGGCCGAGTTGCGATCCTTGCTGGTGGAAATCCCCCCGACGCGGGCCGTCGTGAGCAGGTCGAAGACGAACCATTCCCGACCCTCCTCGTCGCGATGCTCCATCAAGCCCTCGGTGCGCGGCCATCGCGTCCTGGCGATCATCGGTAGGCCGAGCAAGGGGCCGGGCAGGCTCAATTCCGCGCGATCGCGGCGGAAGTTGCGCGGCCGGAACCCGTTCGCATCGGCCCAGGACCGCAAGGCATGGCGGCGACCGACGCTCCGATCGCCACTTCCCGCCCATCGTCGCCAGGACGATCCAGCCCAGGAGGGAGACCATCGCCGCCCGCCCGCCCGATTCGACCAGGCGGCCCCCGATCAGGCTGGCCAATACCACCAGCCCCACGGCGAAGATCAGCCATCGCTTGTCCCGCGGTTCCCTCGCCAGGTCCAGCAAGACGGCGATCATCCAGGGCAAGAACACCAGCGCCCAGACCAACAACGACCCCTGCCCCATGAGCGATCCCTCCTAGATTCGCCGTGGACCCCGCGCGATCGGCTCCGCCGCCTTGCCTTCGCCCCCTCACGGTACTATCCTGCACGAATCTCCGCAACGGGCGTATGCCCAATCCCTTCCCCTCTCCCGAGATGAGACCCCTCATGGCCAGCGACAAACCGATCCGCGTGGCGATTATCGGCCTGGGTTTCGGCGCCGAATTCATCCCAATCTACCAGAATTACCCCGGTGCCGAGGTCTCCGCAATCTGCCGGCGTTCCCAGAAGGACCTGGACGAATGCGGCGACCGCTGGAAGATCGCCAAGCGATACACGGATTTCGAGCAGGTCCTGAAGGATCCGGAGATCGACGCCGTCCACATCAATTCGCCGATTGGCGAGCACGCGCCCCAGAGCGTTGCGGCGCTGAAGGCGGGCAAGCACGTCGCCTGCACGGTGCCGATGGGGCTGAATGTGGACGAGTGCCGCGCCGTGGTCGAAGCCCAGAGGGCTTCGGGCAAGGTTTACATGATGATGGAGACGGTCGTCTATAGCCGCGAATACCTCTTCGTGAAGGAGCTTTACGACAAGGGCGAGCTCGGCCGCCTCCAGTTCCTCCGCGGGAGCCACCAGCAGGACATGGAAGGCTGGCCGGGCTACTGGGAAGGCCTCCCGCCCATGCATTACGCCACGCACTGCGTGAGCCCGTGCTTGGCGATCCTGGGCAAGCTGGCCGAGCACGTGGTCTGCCACGGATCGGGGCGAATTGATGAGAAACTCATCCCGAAGTACGGCAGCCCGTTCGCAATCGAGACGGCCACGTTCAAGATCAAGGATTCGGACGTTTGCGCCGAGGTCACGCGCAGCCTCTTCAACGTGGCCAGGCAATATCGCGAGAGCTTCGACGCGTATGGCGACAAGAAATCGTTCGAGTGGCAGCAGGTGGAGGACGAGGAGCCGGTCATCCACACGCGAGGCCTTCCCGAGCCGGAAATCCCGTCGCGCGTGAAGGTTCCGGATTTCGCCAGTCGCCTGCCCGGCCCGATTCAACGCTTCACCACGAAGGGCGTGTACGACACCGAAGGCGAGACCCACCTCTCGTTCACGCAGGGCGGCGGGCACGGCGGCTCGCACCCGCACCTGGTCCATGCGTGGCTCTCGGCGATCCGGGGAGAGCGACCGGCCATGCCCGATGCCGAGACCTCGGCCAACTGGACGATGGTCGGCCTGTGTGCCCACGAATCGGCGATGAAGGACGGCGAAAAGGTGATGATCCCCACGTTCTGAGGCGTGGGTTCGTGACGAGGTGCCTTGAGGGCGGCGTCCTTACGTCCTCCTGAGCATGTGCGGAACATGACGCAGGCACATGCTTGGGGGGACGTAAGCAAGCCGCCCGATCTTCGCGAGCGGACGCCCATGCCATGTCGAATCCCCATCCCGCGACTCTTTCCTCACGAGGGCTTCTGGCGGATTGCGACGTGAGCTTCCTCCGAAGGTCCGGGCCGGGCGGGCAGAACCGCAACAAGGTGGAGACGGCCGTGATCCTCACCCACCGGCCGACCGGTTTGGCGGCGGAAGCCAACGAGAAGCGGACCCAGGGCGAGAACCGCGAGGCCGCGCTCTTTCGGCTTCGCCTGCTGCTCGCCCTGAAGATTCGCTCCGTGCCCGGATCCGGCTCGCCGAGCCCCCTGTGGCAGTCGCGATGCAAGGGCGGCAAGTTGTCCATCAACTCGGGACACGACGATTTCCCCGCCGTTCTGGCCGAGGCGCTCGATTCCCTCGAATTCCATGGGTTCGACGTGCCGAAAGCCGCCGAATCCCTCGGCATAACCTCTTCGCAGCTCGCGAGATTCGTCCAGCAGGAACCGCGGGCGTTCCTGGCCCTGAATGATCGCCGGAAAGCGCTCGGCCTTCATCCCTTGAAGTAGGACGTCCGGGCTCGTCGCGGTGGAATTCGCAATGATCGCGGTCCGGGATCGAATACACTGCCGGCGGGGTTGTGATGCGGGCCGTGCCGAGATATCCGGCCGAGTCCTTGCCCGCATCGGTCCTGGAATTGGAGCCACTGTCGATGAGTTCCGTCTTGTTGCTGGTCATGTTGGCGGGATTTGGCATCTGGAGCGGCGCGGCCGCGTTCCGAGGGCGCCGCAAGTTCGGCCCCGACGCGCAGCGTGTCCGCATGACGCTGGCGACGGCGTCCGCGGCGTCGCTGGGGCTGGCCGTGATCGTGGGAGTGTATCGATGCGTGGTGGTAATCCCCCCCGGCAGCGTGGGCGTGCCGGTCCTGTTCGGCAAGGTGCTCGATGAGCCCATGGGCGACGGCCTCCACTTCGTCCCGCCCTGGCTCAACCTGGAAATCATGAACGTGCGGACGCAGTCGTACACGATGAGCCACGTCCAGGACGAAGGCGCGAAGATGGGGGATGACTCGATCAAGGTCCTTTCGGCGAACGGGATGGAAATGCAACTGGACGTGACGGTGACGTATCGCCTCGTCCCCGCGTCGGCGCCCTGGGTCTACCGCAACCTGGGCGACACCTACGAGGATCGCCTGATCCGCCCCGGGATCGGCACGGCCATTCGCGAGGCGGTCTCCAAATTCACGGACGACGAGGTCTACGGGACGAAGCGCGAAATGCTCGCCGAATCGATGCAGAATCGCCTGGAAACCTCGCTCCAGAAGACCATCCGGGGCGACTACACCGACGCCCCGACCAAGGTGTTCAGCGTGTCCAATGTCCTGGTCCGCAACATCCAGTTGCCCCTGGCGGTCACCGAGGGCATCAATCGCAAGCTGGTGATGAAGCAGGAGAGCGAGCGCATGGAGTTCCAGATCGAGCGCGACCGGAAGGAGGCCGAGCGCAAGGTGATCGAGGCCAAGGGAATCCAGGATTCGCAGGAGATCATCGCCAAGGGCATCACCCCCGATTATCTCACCTGGAAGTCGATCGAGGCCACCGAGATGCTGGCGCGCAGCCCGAACGCGAAGATCATCATCATCGGCAACTCGAAGAACGGCCTGCCGATCATGCTGGATCAATCGGTCCCGCCCTCGCCGGGGGCCCTGACGTCCGACGAGAAGGAAGGCCGGATGCATCACGGGGCGACCAGCGGGACCAATAACTCCCGTTGATCACGAATCCTGCGCCCGGAGCGATGCCAACGATCCCGCCGCGGCAGGGCGGGATCGTTGGCCGGGCCTTTTCGTAGGTGAACCGGGAGGGTTTCGGAAGACGGTGCATTGCATGCACCCCGCGGAGATTCAAAGGTTCTTGGCGCGGGCGTCGGCCTCGCGGACCGCCTTCAGGGCGGCGAAGGGGTCGGCCTTGGGGCGGAATTCGAGGCCGATCGCCCCCTTGTAGCCGACGTCGTGGATCTGGCGGAACACGTGGGCGTAGTTGACCTCGCCGGTGCCGGGCTCGTTGCGGCCGGGATGGTCGGCGACCTGATAATAGCCGATCAAATCCTTGTATTTGCGGATGTTCCCGGTCAGGTTGCCCTCGCTGATCTGCTGGTGATAGCAATCGAACAGCATCTTCACGTTCGGCGAGCCGACGGCGGTGAGGATCTTCGCGGCATGGGCCGAGTGGATCACGTGCTGCCGGGGATGGTCGACGAGCACGTTCAGGGGCTCCAGGATGATCATGATCCCGGCGGGCGTGACGATCTCGTTGCCCGCCTTCAGGGCGTCGATGATGGCGGCGTCCTGCTCGTCGTGCGTGAGGCGGGAATCGACCTCGCCGGCCACCACGCACAGCTTCTTCACGCCGAGCTTCTCGGCCACGGGGAGGCACGACTTGAGGGCGGCGAGGAACGGCTCCTTCTTCTCGGGATGGGTGATGCCCCAGAAGGCCGAGAACTGCGTGGGGACGAGGCCAAGCTCCTTGTTCAGCTTGACCATGGCGTCGATATCCTTGTCCTTGAAGGGCCAGAATTCGTAGTGCGTGAAGCCCGCCTCGGCGACCTTGCGCAATCGATCGAGGACCGGCATCTTGTTGAAGGTCATCTCGATGTTCACCGCGTAGGTGAGCCACGTCTTGGCGTCGGCCGAGGGCTGGTCGGCGGCCTGCGAACGTCCGGCGATGCCGAGCGCGGCGGCACCGGCGGCGGCCCGAGGCGAGGAACTGGCGGCGGTTGGTCATGGCGTTCTCCTGGAGAGGGTTCGGGCTGGATTCCCGGCGAGCCGAGGCCCTATTATTCCCCGATCCCGACCCCCGAAACCACTGGGTAGTTTCCCATGCGAATCACCTGGTACGGCCACGCCGCATTCCTCGTCGAGACGGCGGGCCTGCGAATCATCCTCGACCCGTATCGCTCGCCCGACTCGGGGGGTACGAGCCGATCGACGAGCCGGCCGACGTCGTGGCCGTCTCCCACGAGAACGACCGCTACCACAGCCACCTGGGGCAGATCCGCCCGCCGTTCGAGGTCGTGCGAGGGCTCGAAATCGGTCGCGAAGGCCGAGAAGTGCAAGGGATTCGCTTCGACGCCATCCGCTGCTTCGAGACGCCCGAGAAGCTCCCCGAGGACGAGGTGACGATCCTCCATTTCCGCGCGGAGGGGCTTCACGTGGTCCACCTCGGCGACCTGGGGCACGCGCTCTCCGGGAAGGAACTGGCGCTCGTGCGAGGGGCCGACGTGCTGATGGCGTCCGCCGGAGGGCCGCCGACGATCGATTTCCCCGAGATCCCCGCCCTGATCGAGGCGATCAATCCGCGATGGATCGTGCCCATGCATTACTTGACCCCGAAGATCAACCTGAAAATCCAGCCGGTCGAGCGGTTCCTTGAGGTGCTCCCGGGATGGCCGGTCGATCGGAGGGATTCAAGCGAGTTCGAGCCGGGCGGCCAGCGGAGGATCGTCGTATTGAGGCACGCGAGATAGCTCCGCAGGGTGGCATGCTTACGTACTCGTAAGCATGTTATAGGCTTCTCATGAATACATGCTTACGAGTACGTAATCATGCCACCCTCGACCGTCACGACACGCCTTTGCTCGCGCGATCCTCACTTTACATCCGGCTTCGAGATCTGAAGAATGGTGTTTTGCGATCGGTCTCGGCCGCGGACGGGGAATTACCGGTGCATGAAGAAGCGATCCGCAAGGCGGATGTGTTGATCGAGGCCCTGGGCTACATCCGCAAATTTCACGGGCGCTACACCGTGATCAAGCTGGGCGGATCGGTCATGGAAGATCCGGAGGCGTTGCGGGCGTTGCTCGTGGACGTGGTCTTCATGCAGACCGTGGGCATGAGGCCGGTGGTCGTCCACGGGGGCGGCAAGGCGATCAACGCCGAGATGGCGAAATCCGGGCTGAAGCCGACCTTCGTCCAGGGGCGCCGCTACACCGACGACGACACCCTGGCGATCGTCGCCCGCGTGCTGGCCGAGGAAGTGAACGCCGACATCGTGCGTCACATCAACAAGTTTGGCGGCCGAGCGGCCGGATTGCATCACAAATCGACCGAGCAATGCCTGTTCGGCCGCCGATTGACCCTGACCGGCCAAAATGGCGAACCGATCGACCTCGGGCGTGTCGGGGAGGTGACCGAGGTGGAGGTCGCGCCGATCGAGAGCATGTGCCTCGGGGGCGTGGTGCCGGTCTTGCCCTCGCTCGCCGAGGACGACGACGGCGGCCTGTTGAACGTGAACGCCGACACCGCCGCCGCCGCCGTGGCGACCTGGTTGAAGGCGGAGAAGCTCGTGTTCCTGACCGACACCTCGGGCATCCTCCGCGACAAGGACGACCCCTCCACGCTGATTCGCGAGCTGACGCCCGAATCCTGCCGGGCGCTCTTGCAAGACGGCGTGGTCGACAAGGGGATGATCCCCAAGGTGGAAGCCTGCATGGAATGCCTGGAAGCGGGCGTCCGCAAGGTCCACATCATCGACGGCCGCCTGCGGCACGCCCTCCTGCTGGAGATGTACACGCATTCGGGGATCGGGACGGAGATCGCAAGGCAGTTGGGGCAGGAAGAGACGCCGACCCGGAGGCGCGTCGGCTGAGCCCCTGCGATTTCGACCTCTTCAGTGCGACATCGACGGAGACGTCGCCTACATTCCTTCGCCCTTCAGGACCCGAATCCATGATCCCGATTCGCTGGACCCTCTGGAACCTGTTCCTCGCCTTCCTCCCGGTCGTGCTGGCGTATGCCCTGCTCGGCACGCTCCACCTGGCGCAGAAGCGGCGTAGTCGGTCGAGTTGGTCCATGGTCGGCGCGATCGGGTTGACCTGGCTCCTCTTCGTGCCGAACGCGTGCTATTTGCTCACCGAATGGCGACACTTCCTGTTCAATCCGCACTATCAGGCCGCTCGCGACCTCGCCAACCCCTGGGAATACTCGGTCTACCGCGTGCTCCGCCACGTGGTCTTCTACTCCGTCTACAGCGCGTTCGGGATGGCGTGCTTCGCGCTCTCGATCCGGCCGATCGTGAAATGGGTCCGCCGGAATGCTTCGAGCCTCACGCCCCTCGCCGTGCCCTTCTTCTTCCTCGTCTCGCTGGGCGTGTATCTCGGGCTGATCATGCGGCTGAATTCCTGGGATTTCCTTACGCGCCCGGGCCTGGTCCTGGGATACTCAAGGAATGTGATCCTGAGCCCGCGCGGCATCGCGATGGTCTCGGGATTCGCCGCCATGCTCGGGTTGTTCTACCTGGCCTTCGACATCTGGATGGAAGGGCTCGCCGTCCGGCTCCAGCGATTCACTTCCCCGCATCCATCGCCTTCCTTGCCGCCTCGGGAGTCACGTCCTTGACACAGATCGCGCAAAGCTCATTGGCCGACACCGTCGCCCAGTTCGACAAATACGTGATCGGCAATTATCGCCGCTACCCGGTCTGCCTCGTCCGGGGCGAGGGCTCGCTGATCTGGGATGCCGAGGGGAATCGCTACCTCGACTTCTTCCCCGGCTGGGGCTGCAACCTGGTGGGGCACTGTCCGCCGAAGGTCGTCGAGGCCGTCCGCGAGCAGGTCGGCCTGCTGATCCACGTCCCCAACACCTGGTACATGGAGCCGCAGGGGGCGTTCGCGCAGGCGCTTTCCGAGCGCTCGTTCGGCGGCAAGTGCTTCTTCTGCAACAGCGGCGCCGAGGCCAACGAGGCCGCCATCAAGCTGGCCAGGGCGCACGGCCACGCGTCGCGACGGACGAAGATCGTGACCATGGAGGGCGGGTTCCACGGCCGGACGTATGCGGCGCTATCGGCCACCGCGCAGCCGAAATATCACGCGGGATTCGAGCCCCTGGTGCCGGATTTCGAGTACATCCCGTACGACGACCTGAACGCCGCCGAGAATGTGATCACCGACACCACCGCGGCCGTCTTGATCGAGCCGATCCAGGGCGAAGGCGGCATCAATCTGCCGTCCGCGGGCTATCTGGAAGGGCTGCGGGCGCTCTGCGACGCGAACGGAGCCCTGCTGATTTTCGACGAGGTCCAGACCGGGCTCGGCCGCACCGGTTCTTGGTTCGCGTACCAGCAATTCGGCGTGATTCCCGACATCCTCACCTGTGCCAAGGCCCTGGCGGGCGGGGTGGCGGCGGGCGTGATGATCGCCCGTCCGGAAGTCGCCGAGACCCTCAAGCCCGGCATGCACGCCAGCACGTTCGGCGGCAACCCGATCGCGTGTCGCGCGGGCATCGCCACCATCGAGACCATCGAGGAAGACGGCCTGCTGGGGCGCGGCAAGCAGGTCGGCGAGCGGTTCCGCCGTCATTTCGAGGCGATTCGCGAGGCCGTCCCCGGGCTGATCAAGGACATCCGCATCCTGGGCGTGATGATCGGCCTGGAGTTGACGACCGACGCGACGGCCGCGGTCGCGGCGTGCCTGGAGCGTCGCCTCCTCATCAACGCGACTCATGGGACCGTGATCCGGCTCTTGCCGGCCCTGAACATCTCCGACGACCAGATCGATGAAGGCTGCGAGATCCTCGCGGACGTGCTTCGCGCGATGGCCAACTGATCGGAAACCAGGATGATCTTGCGACATTTCTTGGACCTGTTCGACGTGACGCGCGAGGAGGCCCTCGGCCTGCTGGATCGCGCCGAGGATTTGAAGCGCGCGGACCGCGAGGGCTCGCGACCGGCCGTCCTGGGCGGGCGGATCCTCGGGCTCATGTTCGAGAAGCCTTCGCTGCGGACCAGGGTGAGCTTCGAGGCGGCGGCGGCCCAACTGGGCGGAAACGCCATCTTCCTCCAGGCGAAGGACGTGGGGCTGGGGAGTCGCGAGACCGTCGCCGATTTCGCCCGCGTGATCAGCCAGTATGTCGACGCCCTGGCGGTCCGCACGTTCGCCCACGAGACGGTGCGGGAGCTGGCGCGGTATGCCACCATTCCCGTGATCAACGCCCTTTCCGACTACGCCCACCCATGCCAGGCGATGGCCGACTTGATGACGATCCGCGAGGCGAAGGGACGCCTGGCGGGCCTGAAACTGGTGTTCGTGGGCGACGGGAATAACGTGGCCATGTCGCTCGCGGTCGCGTCGGCGCTCGCCGGCCTGGAATTCGTCCTGTCGTGCCCCCCGGGATACGAATTCCCCGGGGCGTTCGTCGATCGCTATTCCGCGACATTCCCCGGCGTTGACCCGGTGATCGAATACGACCCGCATCGCGCCGCGAGGGACGCCGACGTGATCTACACCGACGTCTGGGCCAGCATGGGCCAGGAAGAGGAGGCCGATGCGCGGCGCCGGGCTTTCTCCGATTACCGGGTCGACGACCCCATGATGGAGAAGGCGCTTGGCGATGCGATCTTCCTGCATTGCCTCCCCGCCCATCGCGGCGAGGAAGTGACCGAAAGCGTCCTGGACGGCCCGCAAAGCCACGTGATCCCGCAGGCGGCCAACCGTCTGCATTTCCAGAAGGCCCTCTTGCAATGGCTGCTTGAGCCGGCATCATGATCCCTCATCGATCGGAAGTTTCATGCCTCGCCACGACGGCCGCGCCCCCAATCAGATCCGCCCGGTCCGCATCGAGCGGCAATTTCCTCCGCACCAGCCCCGGCAGCGTGCTCTACCGCTGCGGAGGGACGACCGTCCTCGTCACCGCTCAGGTGGTGGACAAGGTCCCGCCGTTCCTCGAAGGCAAGGGGACGGGCTGGCTCACGGCCGAATATGCGATGCTCCCGGGGAGCACCACGAACCGAAAAACTCGCGGGACCGATGGCCGCGCCACCGAGATCCAGCGATTGATCGGCAGGAGCCTGCGCGGCCGTGGACTTGAAGGCCGTGGGCCCGGCAACGGTCTATGTCGATGCCGACGTGCTGGAGGCCGACGGCGGGACCCGGACCGCCGCGATCACCGCGGCCACGATCGCCGTCTCGGACGCGCTGAAAGCCCGCTTCGGAGATGCCTCGCGCGACCTGATTCGCCAGCCCATCGCGGCCATCAGCGCGGGGATCGTGGGCGGGACGGCCCTGCTCGACCTCGATTACGTCGAGGACTCGGCGGCCGAGGTGGACTTGAACGTGGTCCGCCTGGGCGACGGCCGATTGGTCGAGGTCCAGGGGACCGGTGAGGGCGGCACGTTCTCGCGAGCCCAGCTCAACGAGTTGCTCGACCTGGCCGAGGCCGGGATCGATCAATTGATGGCCATCCAGCGCGAAATCCTGGCCAAATAGAGTGCATGAATCACGCGGAATTTCCCCTGGGCAGGATCGCCGCGACCTGCTAGAGTGCCGCCCTTCCCGTCGCCGGCCCTACCCCTCGACTTCCCATCCTCGCCGTCCCGGCGCGACCGGACCTGTCCAGGCCGGACCCTCAATCGGTCCGCGCGAACCCAAGGAGGGGATCGCATGAAGGCGCCGCTCGCTTCGATGGCTCTGACGTTCTCGCTGGCCGTGACCGCCTCGGCGCAGCAGTCCGGGAACTCCGGCCCCCGATTCAATCCGACGCCCGATTCGGGCGGATCGTCGCTTTCTCGCTCGATGGGGGGCCTGCTCGGCGCGAAGAAGGACCCGAACGTGATCCGCTCCGACTCGGTGCCCGAGCCGACGCCGATGGGCGACATCGGCGCCCCCCGCGTCGCCCTCCCCGCCACGATCGACCCGGGCTATCTCCTGCAAAAAGAGCACGGGCCGTTCATGGTCATGGCCTATTCGTTCGTCGGCCCGGACGCCGCGAAGTATGCCCAGCTCCTCGTCACCGAGCTCCGCCAGGAATACAAGCTCCCGGCGTACATATGGTACGCGAGGATCACCCCCGGACGATCGAACATCGAAAGGGTCCAGCCCCACGCCGCCGACTTCGTTCGCAACGGCGACCTGGCGCCCCCGGAAAGCTATCGCGAGAAGGACGAGGCGATCGTCCTCGTGGGCAACTGCAAGACCATGGCCGAGGCGACCGAACTGGTCAAGAAGGTCAAGCCGATCAAGCCCGTCTCGCTCACCCAGCTCCCTACCATCTACACCCATCGCCAGGGCAAGGGCCTCTTCCGCGCCATCGCCACGGTCAACCCGTTCCAGCCCGCGCAAAACCTCTACCCCGGCAAGGGTCCGGTCGCGGGCATGCCGCTGAAGAACGGCGAGAAGTTCGACCCGAACGTGGCCACCTCGGTCTTCGAGAGGCGCAAAAAGTCGACCCCATGGTCAAGCGGATGAACGCCGACGGGAAGCACAGCTTGCTCAGGAACCCGGGCGAGTACACGATGGTCGTCGCCGAGCTGAACGGCCGCGCGTCCATCCGGTTCGCGAACCAGGATGATCGGCCGGCCGACAACAAGGAGCTGGAGAAAAGCCCCCTGAGGCTCGCGCACGACAACGCCGAGCGGCTGGCCGATGCCCTCTCCAGGTGCTCAACCCTGAAAGGGTACAAGCCCTACGTGTTCCACAGCCGGAGCGCCAGCTACGTGACCATCGGGTCGTTCAAGTCGGAAAAAGACCCGGCGGCGCAGGCCCTCCTGCGGCTGATCCCCCAGGCGTCGAACGAGCTGCTGACCAAGAAACTCAGCCCGGTAATGCTCCTGCCCGCGGACAAGCTGATGGTCGTACCTCACGATCATTGATGGCCCGAGTCGATGCGGATCGCGAGAATCCTTTACCCGGGCTGGATGCCGGCTGGGTTGACACCCGGCCCGGGTAGGGATTTCGCGAATCCGTATCACTTGCCCTCGGCCAGCGCCTTCTCGATCGCCTCGACGACCTTGGGATCGTCCGGCTTGACCTTCGGCTCGAAGCGTGCGATGACCTCGCCCTTGCGGTTCACGAGGAACTTGTTGAAGTTCCACTGGATGGGGCCGGCGAACTTCGGGTTGGTGTCCTTCTCGGTGAGGTACTGGAAGAGCGGGGTGATCCCGTCGCCCTTGACCACGACCTTGGAGAAGACGGGGAAGGTGACGTTGTACTTGGTGGTGCAGAACGTCTTGATGTCGGCGTTGCTGCCCGGCTCCTGGCCGCCGAACTCGTTGGCGGGGAAGGCCAGGACCTTGAAGCCCTTGTCCTTGTACTTCTCGTAGGCGTCTTCCAGGCCCTCGTACTGCGGGGTCAGGCCGCACTTGCTGGCCGTGTTGACGATCATGAGGACTTCGCCCTTGTACTTGGCGAGGTCCACTTCCTTGCCGTCGATGTCCTTGACCTTGAAGTCGAGCACGGACTTCTTCTCCTCGGCGGCGATCGCGACCAGGCCGACCAACAGCACGGGCGCGACCACCATCAGCAGGCGACGAATCATCGAGAGGCTCCGTTCAACGGGGTGGGAAACGCTGGCGGGGTACCGAACAACCCCTTATGTTGTCCAGCGGCCCGGAAAAATCAAGGGAGTCGATCGATTTGAGGGGTGCGCGCAACGGATTCTGGCAAGACGACTCATTCCTGCGTAGGGCCGGTTATTACCGGCCGTCTTTCGAATCCTAACCAAAGACGGCCGGTAATAACCGGCCCTACAGAGAGATCGCGACCTCGAAGGAGAATCTTCCGCGAACCCGGCCGATTCACTTCGATTTCTTCTCCAGGAACCCATGCGCCTTCAGCCAGGTGGCGCAAAGGCCCGGCCACGCGGCGAAGGCCGGGTCGGGCTTGATCTTGTCGGCCCAACCCGTGCCCAGTCCCAGCCCGTGCGGCCCCTGCTCGAACACGTGCAGCTCGTACGGGACTTTCGCCTTCCGCAAGGCTTGCGCGAAGAACAGGCTGTTTTCGACCGGCACGCCGTTGTCGGCCAGGGTGTGCGCGAGGAAGGTCGGGGGCGTCTTCGCGTGACCTGGGTTTCGTTGGACAGGCTCATCACGAGATCCTTGGGGGCGTCCTTCCCCAGCAAGTTATCGCGATCCCGAGTGGCCGAACTCGGTGCCGATGGCGATCACCGGATAGACCAAAATGGCCACGTCGGGACGGCAGCCCATCTTGTCGATCGGGTCCTTGGCGTTCGGGTCGCCATCGTCGAAGTGCGTGGCGGCCGTGGAGGCAAGGTGTCCGCCCGCCGAAAACCCCAGGATTCCCACGCGATTCGGGTCCAGCTTCCATTCCGAGGCCTTGGCGCGAACCGTGCGAATAGCCCGATGGGCGTCCTCGATCATGCTAGGATGCTTGTACTTCGGCGCCAGGCGATATTTCAGCATGATCCCGGACACGCCGATCGAATTGAGCCACTTCGCAACGTCCTCGCCCTCATGCTCGCTGGCGAGGAAGCCATAACCGCCGCCGGGGCAGATGACCACCGAGGCGCCGGTGGCAAGCTCGGGCTTGGCCAGGAAAACGGTGATCGTGGGGACATCGCCGGCGTGGAATTTGTCGCCCGTCTCCTTGCCCTGGGCGCCGGGTGCGCCATCGGGCCAGAGGGGATAGGTGGGCGGGTCGTCGGCCCGAGAGGAAGGGACGAGGAGCATGCCACCAAGAACCAGAGTCCCAATCGCCAACTTCATAGCGGCCCCCGTAAGGTGCAGGAAATGCACCGTCATGTAGGGTGCAGGAAATGCACCATCCCCGACCCCAACAAGACGTAGTGTCGCGGGGCCGTCGAATAATGTCAAACCCCTACACGCCGGCTCGTCCTTTGGAGATGCCTGGCCGCCACTCCCCCGAAGAGGCCGATTAACAAGGCCCACCAGCAATGGCCGATTCGCAAGAAGACTATCGGGTCGAACAGCGGCCCCTCGGCTTCTTTGGACGTGATAAACAGCACGCCATCCGAGACGTGATAGGTCATGTCAATCTGATCCAGCACAAGTTTCAAGGTCGTTCGCAACGGCGCCCCCTTGACATCAATTTGGACCGGGGACTGCCCCGTCTTCCCGGCGATCGTTAGCCCGTTGGGATCGACATAGAATTGGAGACCCCAGGGGAGGCTTTTCTCTACAACAGTCGCCGAGCTAATATACTTGAGCACATCTTCTATTGGAGTCTCTTTGGGGAAATGCATTGGGACTGGTCGGGCGAGCATGGCTCGGGTGGGACGGTTTATCGCGTCCGGATCGCGGAGCAGCCCGTGAACCAAGGGTAGACGAATTCCGTTTACGGTCGTTGGCGGCCAGCCCACAGGGTCCACGTAAGGGTGGATGAACGACAACGCCCAAGTCGTCGGCAGCGCGGCATGCTCTTCTCCATCCCGCCACCAGGGCGGCGCGATCAAGACGAAGTAGACCCATCCCAGGAGCGCGAATCCGATCCAGAAGGCCCGTTCCGCCCCTTGGCGATAGATGGCGGCCAGGATGCCCCACGACAGCAGGCCGATCGTCAGGAACAGCACGGACCCGGCCCAGGTCGCCGATGCGTATCGCAGAGAAGCGAAGCACAATGATCCCATGAGGATCGATCCCATGAGATTTCTCAACCGAAATTTCGGGAATTTCATGCCCGCTCCGATCGAAGAAATCCCCGGAGTGCCATCCGACCGCAGACCTGTAGACGCCTGACACGGCCGTTGTATTCGCTGCCAGATTGGCAGTCTTCCGAAGGGGGATCAAGTCGCAAAATCTTCGTAACTTGTTTGCCAAGAACAAGTTACAAGATCATTTTCTCGTCCGGCCCGTCAGTTGCATTTCCAGGGTGCGAACTCCCCGAGATCGGGGATTGCGATACCGTCCGCAGGATCGACTGCAAACTGTTGAGGAGCCAAACTCGTGGCGAAATTGCTGGCCTACGATGAAGAGGCGCGCCAGAAGCTTTCGAGCGGGGTTACCAAGCTCGCTCGCGCCGTCAAGAGCACCCTCGGCCCTCGTGGCCGCAATGCCGTGATCGATAAAGGCTGGGTGCGCCGACCGTCACCAAGGATGGCGTGACCGTGGCCGAGGAGATCGAGCTGACCGACCCCTATGAAAACATGGGTGCGCAGCTCGTGAAGGAAGCCGCGAGCAAGACTTCCGACTCGGCCGGCGACGGCACCACCACCGCGACCGTCTTGGCCGAGGCCATCTTCCGCGAAGGCCTCAAGGCCCTCGCCGCCGGCGCCGACCCGATGGCCCTGAAGCGCGGCATCGACAAGGCCGTGATCAAGGTCGTCGAGGACGTGAAGAAGCAGTCCAAGAAGATCGAGGGGAAGAAGGAGATCACCGAGGTCGCCGCGATCGCCTCGAACAACGACAAGGTCATCGGCGAGAAGCTGGCCGATGCGTTCGAGCGAGTCGGCACCGACGGCGTGATCACCGTGGAAGAGGGCAAGGGCTTCGAGACCACCGTGGACGTGGTCGAGGGCATGCAGTTCGACCGCGGCTACCTCTCGCCGCACTTCGTGACCGACGCCGACCGCCAGGAAGTGATCCTGGAAGACCCGTATATCCTGATCTACGAAGAGAAGATCAGCACGCCGAAGATCCTCATCCCGCTCCTCGAACAGATCGCCCGCGCCAACAAGCCGCTGCTGGTGATCGCCGAGGACGTGGAGAGCGAGGCCCTGGCAACCCTCGTGGTCAACAAGCTGCGAGGCATCCTCCAGGTCGCGGCCGTGAAGGCCCCCGGCTATGGGGATCGCCGCAAGGCCATGCTGGGCGACATCGCCGAACTGACCGGAGGCAAGGCGATCTTCAAGGACCTGGGGATCGAGCTGGAGAGCGTCGAGCTGACCGACCTCGGCCGCGCCGCCAAGGTCATCATCGACGGCGAGAACACGACGATCGTCGAGGGCCACGGCACGCAGGAAGCCATCAAGGGCCGGGTCGAGATGATCCGCCGCGAGATCGGCACGACCGACAGCGAATATGACAAGGAGAAGCTGCAAGAGCGCCTTGCCAAGCTCGCCGGAGGCGTGGCGCAGATCAACGTCGGCGCCGCCACCGAGACCGAGATGAAGGAGCGGAAGGCCCTGGTCGAGGACGCCCTGCACGCCACCCGCGCCGCGATTGAAGAAGGCGTGGTGCCCGGCGGCGGGACGGCCCTGATTCGCGCCATCGCCTGCCTCAAAGGCGACCTCGGCCTCACCGGCGACGAGGCCCTGGGCGTGGCCATCATCCGCAAGGCCCTGGAAACCCCCGCCCGCTCGATTGCCGAGAATGCCGGCCTCGATGGCGCCGTGGTCGTCTCGAAGATCAGCAAGTCCACCGACCCGAAATTCGGCTACAACGCCGAATCCGGCCAGTGGGGCGACATGCTCGCCGCCGGGATCGTCGACCCGGCCAAGGTCACCCGCTCGGCCCTGCAAAACGCCGCCAGCGTGGCTGGCCTGTTGCTGACGACCGAGGCCATCATCGTCGAGAAGAAGGAAAAGAAGCCCGCCGGAGGCGGCCACGACCATCATGACCACGGCGGTGGCATGGGCGGGATGGGTGGCATGGGCGGAATGGGCGGCATGGGCGGCATGATGTAAGCCGTCCGTTCGGGATTGACCCTCACAACTCACAACACAGCACGACACAACCCAGCAAGGGATTTTCACTGATGGCCCTGACAATTCGTCCGCTTGAAGACCGCGTGGTGATCCAGCAGATCGAGGCCGAGGAGAAGACGGCGGGCGGGATCGTCCTGCCCGACACGGCGAAGGAGAAGCCCCAGCGCGGCAAGGTTCTGGCGGTCGGCCCCGGCAAGATGCTCGACTCGGGCGAGCGGGCCGCGATCAGCGTCGTCACGGGCGACGAGGTCCTCTTCGGCAAGTATTCCGGCACCGACATCAAGGTCGACGGCGAGGAAGTCAAGATCCTCCGCGAGACCGACATCCTGGCTAAAATCCTCAAATAACTTGGGGCGTGAGGCGCACCGTAGGGTGCATGAAATGCACCATCTTCAATTCGTCATGAAAAGAGGATGGTGCATTTCATGCACCCTACAAGACGGTGCATTTCATGCACCCTACGGGAGCATAGACGATGGCGAAGCAACTGCTCTTTTCCGATGCCGCCCGCCGGAAGATGCTGGAAGGCGTCGATGTTTTGGCCCATGCCGTGGGGACGACCCTCGGGCCGACCGGTCGTAATGTCATTTTGGCCAAGTCCTTCGGCGGGCCGACCGTCACGAAAGACGGCGTGACCGTCTCGAAGGAAGTGGAACTGCCCGACCCGTTCGAGAACATCGGCGCGAAGCTCGTGAACGTGGTCGCCAGCAAGACCTCCGACGTGGCCGGCGACGGCACCACCACCGCGACGATTTTGGCCCGCGCCATCTTCCGCGAGGGGCTGCGGACGATCACCACCGGGGCCAATCCCACGACCGTCCGCAAGGGGATTGAAAAGGCCGTCGAGGCCGCCGTCGAGGAGCTTCATGCGAAGATCTCCAGGCCGGTCGACAGCAAGGCGCAGATTGCCCAGGTTGGGGCGATTTCGGCCAACAACGATAAGGCGATCGGCGACATGCTGGCCGATGCCGTCGAGCGCGTACGGCGCGACGGCGTGATCACGGTCGAAGAAGGCAAGACGGCCGCGACCTCGCTCGAATTCGTCGAGGGGATGCAGTTCGATAAGGGGTATCTGAGCCCCTATTTCGTGACCAGCCCGACGACGATGGAAGCGATCTTCGACGAGCCGATGATCCTGCTCCATGAGAAGAAGATCAGCAACCTCCGCGACATGATCCCGCTGCTGGAGAAGGTCGCGCAGAGCGGCCAGCCGCTGGTGATCATTGCCGAGGACGTGGATGGCGAGGCCCTTGCGGCCTTGGTCGTGAACAAGCTTCGCGGCGTGTTGAATGTGTGCGCGGTGAAGGCGCCCGGCTTCGGCGATCGTCGCAAGGCGATGCTGCAAGACATGGCGATCTTGACCGGCGGGCAGGTGATCAGCGAGGACCTGGGCGTGAAGCTGGAGAACATCCAGGTTTCGCAGCTCGGCAAGGCCAAGCAGGTCAAGATCACCAAGGACAACACCACGCTGATCCAGGGGCACGGCAAGCGCGAGGACATCCAGAAGCGCATCGACCAGCTCCGCCGCCAGATCGAGGAGACCGAGAGCGAGTACGACAAGGAGAAGTTCCAGGAACGGCTCGCGAAGATCTCCGGGGGCGTGGCGTTGATCAACGTCGGAGCCGCCACCGAAGCCGCCATGAAGGAGCTGAAGGCCCGCGTCGAGGACGCCCTCCACGCCACGCGAGCGGCGGCCGAGGAAGGGATCGTGCCGGGCGGCGGGACCGCACTCTTGCGGGTGATTCCGGCCGTGCAGAAGGTGCATGACTCGCTCACGGGCGACGAGAAGGTGGGCGCGGCGATCGTCCTGCGGGCTCTGGAAGAGCCGGTCCGCCACATTGCCAGCAACAGCGGTCACGACGGCGGCGTGGTGGCCGAGGAGGTCAAGTCGCGCAACGGCGCGATGGGCTTCAACGCCAACACGGGCGAGTACGTCGACATGTTCACGGCCGGGATCGTGGACCCGACCAAGGTCACCCGCTCGGCCCTGCAGAATGCGGCGTCGATCGCGGCCTTGATGCTCACCACCGAGGCCATGATCACCAACATCAAGGAAGACGAGGAGAAGGGCGCGGCCCGGGCCGAAGGCTCGGTGAGGTAATAGCTTTCTAAGTTACGAACTAGCCGAGGTGATTGAGTCTCGACCGCCCTGCTCGTATTCCATGGAGCTTCTGGCATGATTGACCAAAATTCGCCTCACTATGTGATGGCAAAACGCATATACGAAAATCCCCATTTAAGGCCGGATCGGGAAGAAATTCTTAGAGAACGAGAATTCATGGAAAATTTAATTCAGACGCGATTCAACTTTTTTATCATCACATTTGGTGTGATCTTGGTTTATGGGCTGACCTCCGAACATCTAGAACATGCTTTTCTAATTATGACTATCGGGGACGCCGTCCTGATCGGCCTGGCGGTCGCAATCTACCGCATTTACATCAAGCTCGAAAAAATTTTGTTCCTACTACGTTTTTATCCAAAAACACCAGTTGGTGTTATTGGCTTATGGACGAGACTTCCCGAGCATAGATTCAACTCAGTGCCAGCAACGCATCTCATTGGATACCTAATCCCGGTCGGAGCATGTCTCGCGCTGGGAGCACTTTGTATTGCGATGGGAATATCTCTTTTGAACGGGATCAAGGTACTGAATCCGTTTTGGTTTTTGCTATCGCTTGCACTGGCCTTCGTCCCTAATGTACAAGACCTGAGTGGTGGTCCACTCAGGTCTTAGCTTATCCGTTTATTTGTTCGGTCGTGGCGTAGGTGTCTCAATGCTCGGCATGCGTCTCGGGCTTCACGCCCTTGACGAATCCCCCGAAACCGAACTTCGTCGGCTTGTACTCCCCCACGATCTCGACGTCGGCGGCCGGCGAAATCTTGTCCTCCAGCCCCACCGCCCAGTAGGCGGCGTTCACCAGCAGGCGACGCAGGCCTTCGCTCTGCAAATCGGTGGCGGCGCCCATGGTGGTGTTGAACACTCGGGCCGGCTTGCCCGCGGTCCCGGTGTAGGTCTTGATCCAGGCGACCGGCATCATCGGGTCGTTCTTCTTGCCGGCCAGCGGCTTGCCGGTTGGCTCCATGTTCTCGACCACCTGGCCGAAAACCAGCGTCTTGCTGTCGCCGATGGGGTGGGCCTCGTACACGTCGGTCGGTCCCCAGATGTCTCCGTCCTTGATCCCCTTCAGGATCGGGTGATCCTTCATGTTCTCGGCGAGGATGCCTCGCGTGCTCTCCTTGCCGTGGCTGCCGTGGTGGCTCACCCAGGTCTCGCCCAGGACTTGCTTGCCGAAGCCGCCGGGGAACTCCTTGCTGGAGTGCGAATATTTGGCGAACGCCTTGCCGCCCTTGATGTTGAACGCATGAGTGGCCGTCCTCATCCCGATCACCGGCTTGCCCGACTCGACGTAGTCGATGATCTCCTTCATCTGGTCGTCGGGTAGGTCGCGGAACCGGGTGAAGATGATCATCAAATCGGCGCCACGCAGCGCTTCGAGCCCCCGGATATCGCTGCGGTTGGGGTCGATCGCGCCGTCTTTATCCACGGGCAGCAGTACCGTGCAGGTGAACCCGTGCCGCTTGGCCAGGATCTTGCCTAGCTGCGGCAGGGCCTCCTCGGAACGATACTCCTCGTCGCCGCCGACGAGCACGATGTGCTTCCCCTTGCCCGGCCCTTCGCCGCCGCTGTAGACGATCCCCGGGGCATCGGCGTGGTGATCATGGGCCGGGGCGACCGCGCCGTGATGCTCGTGGCCGCCGCCCGAGAACACCTTGTCGTGGGCGTCTCCCCTGGCCGAAACGTAGGCGATGAGGTCGAGGATTTCCTCGCGGGTGAATTTGTCGAGCAGCCCCTTGGGCATGAGCGACACGGGCGACTTGCCGCGTTCTTCGATCTCGGCCTTTTTCACGACGGCCGGCTCGGCCCTGGTGAGCGGATTCTCGATCAGCTTCACGGCGTCGGGCGTCTCTTCGAGGATCATCCCCGTGACGACCTTGCCGTCCTTCTTGGCGATGTTCCACACGAGGTACTTGTCGTCGATCTTGAGCGAGGGCTCCAGGACGTGCTTGAGGATCTCGCCCGACTTCATCGGCGGATTTAGCTTCGTCAGGTCGGGGCCGAAGACCACGCCCTCGCCGTTGATCTGGTGGCACATGACGCAATTGGCCACGCGGAAAAGCTGCTTCCCGTTCGCGAACGAGCGGCCTTCCAGGCTATCGACCGAACTGGCCAGGTCCTCGTACTTCCACTCCTTGCGGGGTCGGTTGAACTTCAGGAGTTCGTCCGAGACCGGCAGGGGGTGCGAGGCGAGGTAGCCTTCGGGATCGGCGAGATACGCGTCCAAATCTTCGACCACGTAGAACGAGCCGTACATCCGCCGCCAGTGGCCGGGATAGGTGCATACGTAGGGATACACGCCCGGCTTCGTCGGCGCCGTGAAGCTGACTTTTTGCGACTCGCGAGGTGCCAGGAGGCGCGAGGCCATGAGGATCTTCGACGACCGCGGGACGTAGTTGCGTTCCAGCGCCCCGGGCTGCGTGGCCGTGCTCTCGGCAAGCTCGCCGATCTCCTGGAGCGAGCCGGGCATGGTCACCACCACGTTGTGCGGCATGATGTCGTTGTTCTCGAAGATGATCTCGACCGGCTTGCCCGCCTTCGCGGCCAGGCGTTCCTTGTCGTAGAGCATCTGGTCGGGCACGGTGCCGAGGCGGATGATCCTCACGCCGAGGTCGCCCAGCTCCTTGCGGAATTTGCCGGCCTCGTCGGGCTTGAGGGTCGATGCCAGGCTGTCGGCGAACTGGAGGGCGTCGAGCGCCGTGACCGACGTGCGGTCCTCGGTCGGCAGCTTGCGGATGTAGGCCGTGAGGTTTTCGAGGAGCGGCAGGACCTCGTCTTGCGGCCAGTACGAGGGGGGAATCCGCAGCAAGGCGCGGATGGCGGCGCCGCGGTCGGCGTCCTCCTTGGCGTACCTGGCAATCGCCTTGAAGGTCTGGGTTTCCTTGCCGCGGACGTAGGTGAGGGCGTTCATGGCCGCGCGGCGGATGATGCCTTCGGGGCCGCCCCCTCCGATGTCGTACACGACCTTGGGGTTGGGCGCCGGCTGGCGGCTCTTCTCGAAGGTGGCGCGGCGCTGGCCGTCCAACACGCGGATCGTGTAGCCTTCGAGCCTCTTGTAGAGGTCGCCGTCCTGGCGGTTGTAGATGGCGATCGAGTCGATGGGATATTCGGCCGCAGGTCGAGTTCCCACCAGGGATTGGCCGTATTTTCCTCGGTGTGGGTCTGCCCGCCCATGCTGTAGATGCTGGATTTCACGCCGTCAATGGCCTTGGACGCGGGACCGCCGTGGGCCGTATTTTTCTGGGTTGCCTTGCCCGAAAGGGCCACGTTGCGGCCGTCGCTCATGACCTCGACTTCGGCCAGCGTGAGCGTCTTCGGGCCTCGGAGGTCGATTCGGACGAAGCGGCCGACCACGCCCCTGGACGCGGTTGCCGGGGCCAGCGACGGCGGCAATCCGGCCAGGAGTGGCTCGACCTTGGTGTAGAGGCTCTCGCGGGCGCTGGGGTCGCGGATCACGGGCATGGCGTTGAGCAAGTCTCGCAGCGAATTCACCGATTTCGAGGCCAGGTCCCAGGCGCGATCCACGCCGCCGTCGGCCGCGATCAGGCCGAGGAAGCCGATCTCGCGGGTGATGGGCTGATGGGCCGATGTGGCGAGCTTTTCCAGGTCGGCGCGGATGCTGGCAAGCTCGGTCGCGGGCCGCGAGGCGATCAGGCGGGTGAGGTCGAAGGCCACGCTCTCGTCGCGGGCGCCCTTCGACTCGTCGAGGACTCGGATGGCGTCGAGCAGGACGTGGACTTCGTCCTTCTTCTCCCTCTTGGTGAGGTCGACGAGCGACTCGCGGCGCACTTCCTCGCGGACGCCCGGCCGGAGCATCAGCTCCAGGTCCACGGCGCGGGTGCGGGGCATCTTGAGGATCTCGTCGGTGCTGACCTCGCGGAGCAGGAAGCGGGCGCCGGCGTCGCTGGTCACGTTGATCGGCTTGCCCTCGGCCACGGCCTTGCGCCAGTAGGGCTGGAGGGCCTTCATGGTCTCGCCGCGAGTGTATTCGAGGGCCTCGTCGGACGGCTGTTCGGCCGAGATCAACGGAATCTCGATCGCCTCGGGCACCGTGAAGAAGCTGGCGGCGCGGACGGCTTCCAGGCGGACCCTCGCGTACGAGTCGGCGGCCAGGGTCTTCAAGAGGTCGAGGGCGTTGGGCACGCGATCCCGCCAGTAGCACAACACGCGGGTCCCGGCCGCGCGGGCGTGGAAATCGGGGGACTTGAGCACGCGGTCAAGCAGCGGAAGGCTCACCACGTCCTGCGCCTGGTGGACCCACAGGGCTTCGAGCAAGTTGTGCTCGTAATCGGCGTCGGTCTTGTCCAGCTTCTCCACCCATTTGTCGGTGGCGGCGATCACGTCCTTGACCGGACGGGCGCTCAGCTCAACCTTGGCGCGATAGCGGACGCGATCCTCGGGCTGCTTGAGGAGTTCCAGCAACGCCTCGATCGGCTGGCCGGCGATGGCCACAGGCTTGTCGAGCGGCCGGCCTTCGTAGATCACGCGATAGACGCGGCCATGCACGCGGTCTCGGCTGGGATCGCGGCAGATTGTGCTGCATGTGGCCGATGATCGGGTTCTGCCATTCGGTGAAGTAGATGGCGCCGTCGGGGCCCATCTCGATGTCGGAGGGGCGGAAATTCGGGTCCTTCGAGTAGACGATCGGCTCCAATTCGGTGGCGGTAAGCGTCGAATCCTTGTCCTCGACCTTGTATCGCAGGATGCCCTGGAACCCGATCACGTTGCCGACGAGGAGATTGTTCTGGAATTCCTCGGGGAACTGCTTGCTCGACAGGTACTCGACGCCGGGGCAAGGCCGCGTCCTCTGCTGATACACCTGCGGAGGGCGGGCGTGCTTGTTGGGGAAGTCCAGGTGGCCCGAAAAGAGCGTGCCGTGGTAGGGGTTGGAGCCGGTCCCGTCCACGACGATATCCTGCCCCCAGCGGTCGAAGGCGTGGCCGTGCGGGTTGGCGAATCCGTAGGTCACATACACGTCGATCTTCTGCGACTTGGGCTCGTAGCGGAAGATGCCGGCGTTGGCCAGGCGGACCGGAGGCCCGTACGGGGTCTCGATTTGCGAGTGGTGGAACGTGCCTTCCTGGAAGTAGAGCGACCCGCCCGGATCGAGCTGGAAGCTGTTGGAGGTGTGGTGGGTGTCGGCCGAGTCGATTCCGCTCAGGATTCGCTCGCGGACGTCGGCCTTGTCGTCGCCGTTGGTGTCCTTCAGGAACATGAGGTCGGGGGCCTGCGCGACGATCACGCCGCCGTTGATGAACTCGAATCCGGTGGGGCAATGCAGGCCGTCGGCGAAGACGGTTCGCTTGTCGGCCTTGCCGTCGCCGTCGGTGTCTTCCAGGATCAGGAGCTGGTCGTTCATCTTCTCCTTGGGCTTCCAGTGGGGATACGTTTCCCACGTGGCGACCCACAGGCGGCCCTTGTTGTCGAAGGCCATCTGCACGGGCTTGATGAGCTCGGGGAACTCTTTTTCCGAGGCGAACAGGTTGATCTTGAGCCCCTTGCCCACGGTCATCTGATCGATCGATTCCTTGTCGGGATCGAGGAAGATGTGCGTCCCGTTCGGCCCGGCGCCGGGCTTGTTGGTGATGACCGGGATGAACGGCGGGCGTGTTGCTGTCGTCGACCGTGTAGTCCTTGCCCTGCGCCACGGCCCAGATCTTCTTGTCGCGGTTGGCCGTCATCACGTCGAGGACTTCCATCTCGCGCTGGGCGACCACGCGGTTGGTCTGGCCGCCGACGAACGCGAGATCGGCCCGGCCGCCGTAGATCGAGTAGCCGTCGACGGTCCGGTAGCGGTTGAACCAGTAGAAATTCTTGTCGAGGACGGCCTTGCGGAGCTTCTCCAGCTTCTTCCAGGTCCACGGCGTTGGTCCGCGAGGCCGGCCGGCAGATGATCGTCGGCGAGCAATCGTTGTTGCCCGTCGGGTTGAGGTGGATGCCGTTGATCGTGTAGCCCCTCGCCCGGCCGAGGTGTCGCTCGTGGAGATCGGGTCGTGGGTGAACAGATCGACGAAGAAGACGCCTTTGGCCTTGGCGACCTCGGCCATCGCGCTCGGTGTAGAGCTTGATCCGCTCGTTCTTGGCCGTGGGATCGGGCAGGTCGCGGCCTTTCGGCTCTTCCTGGGCGATCGGCGAGAACAGGACCAGGCGCGGCGCCGATTTCCCGTTGTATTTCTGCGAGAGCGTGTGCTTGATGAACTGCTCAAGGTCCGCCTTGAACTTCGGCAATCCTTCCTTGCCGGCCAAGACTCGTTGTAGCCGAAGAACGCGAAGACCACGTCCGCCTGCGTGCGCGTCAGCCATTCGTCGGGCGTGCCGAAGTCGGCCGATCGCAGGCGGACCGTCAGCTCATCGCCCGAGAAGCCCATGTTGCGGATCGTCAGGTTCAGGTCCGGGTAAGCGGCCTGCAAGTACGCTTCCAGCCAGCCGTCGTGCTGCATGCGGTCGGCCAGGGTGTTGCCGATGATCGAGATGTGGTCGCCCTTCTTGAGCTTCAGCTTCGCGTCGTCCGCCGCGTTGGCGGCAGAGCGCTGTGGAGACGAGGGCGAGGAAGGCGAAAGCGGCACATCGGAGGCTTCGTTGACGAATCATGAGGATCGGTCCTGAGGGAGCGGGTGCCGATTGTGGGTAAGCTGGCGGGCGGGCGGGGTGATCGGGACCGACGGGGATGCGGCCCGACCTCTTCCCTCCGATTACACTGGAACCCGGCCCCCAGGGCAAGGTTTGAGTTCGGTCAACGAATTCCATCGTGCGGAAAGCCGGCGGGATTTCCTCTGCGTAGGGCCGGTTCTTACCGGCCGCCTTTGGATCCGAATCGAACACGGCCGGTTAGAACCGGCCCTACGGGATGCCGGCGGTTGACGGGGCTTGAATCGTTCGACCGCGGAAATTCGGGACACGGCATCCTGGCAATCTTGCGAATAGGAGATAGGATGAGCAGGAAACACCGCGAACACGCCCGAGTTTCTCCTGATTAGGGTTCGACCGCATGAAATTTCGACCATTGGGCCGAACCGGGCTGGACCTGCCCTGGCTGAGCTTCGGCGCGTCGTCGCTCGGGCAGGAGTTCCGCCCGGTCGACCTGGGCGAGGCGACGCAGTCGGTCCGCGTGGCCCTCGACCTGGGCATGAACTTCATCGACACCTCCCCCTTCTACGGGCGAGGGATGAGCGAATGCCTGCTCGGCGTGGCGCTGCAGGGCGTCCCTCGCGACTCCTACATCCTGGGCACGAAGCTGGGCCGGTACGACCTCACGCACTTCGATTTCTCGGCCAGACGGGTGGCCGAGAGCGTCGACGTGAGCCTGCACCGGATGGGCGTCGATCATCTCGACATCATCCTCTGCCACGACATCGAATTCGTCGACATGGCGCAGATCGTCGAGGAAACGCTGCCCGCCTTGCGGAAGGCCCAGCAGCAGGGCAAGGTGAGATTCGTCGGGATCAGCGGCTACCCGATGAACATTTTCCGCTACGTGCTGGACCGCACCGACCTGGACGTGATCCTCTCCTACAACCACTACACGCTCCAGAACACCATGCTGGCCGACCTCGTGCCCTACCTCAAGTCCAAGGGCGTGGGGATCATGAACGCCGCCCCGTTCTCGGCGAGGTTGCTCACCAACGCCCCCCTGCCCGCCTGGCACAAGGCCACGCCTCGAGGTGCGAGAGACCGCGAGGAAAGCCGCCGAGCATTGCCAATCCAAAGGGGTGGATATCGCCCAGCTCGCCTTGCAATACTCGCTCGCCAACGAGGACATGGCCACCTGCGTGGTCGGCTCGGCCAACCCGGCGAACATCCAGAAATGGGCCGATTGGGCCGAAATGCCGATCGATGAGGCGCTGTTGAACGAAGTTCTGGCGATCCTCAAGCCCATCCATAACTGGTTCTATATCGAAGGCCGGCCCGAAAACAACGACCCGCAGGTTGCATGACATGAAAGCCCTTTTGCTCGAATCGCCGAAGAATTTCCAACGGATCGAGATCGACGAGCCGCAAAGGCCCGGCCCCGGCGAGGCGCTCGTCCGCGTGCATCGCATCGGCATCTGCGGGACCGACTTGAGCGGCTATCTGGGCAAGATGCCCTTCTTCAGCTACCCCAGGATTCCCGGCCACGAGCTGGGCGTCGAGGTGGTGGAAGTGGGCGAGGGCGTGACGAATGTGAAGCCCGGCGATCGCTGCTCGGTCGAGCCCTACATCAACGACCCGAACAGCTACGCGAGCCGTCGCGGCCATCCCAATTGCTGCGAGAAACTGGAAGTCCTGGGCGTCCATCGCGACGGCGGGATGCGCCCCGTTTCCTCCTGCCCGCCCGCAAGCTGCATCCCTCGAAAACGCTTACGCTTGATCAGCTTGCGCTGGTGGAAACCCTGGCCATTGGCTGCCACGCGGTCAATCGCGGGGCGCTTCAGGCCGATGAATCTTGCCTGGTCATCGGCGCCGGGCCGATCGGCCTCGCGACGCTCGAATTCGTGAAGCTCACCGGCGCGAAGACGATCGTCCTGGACATGAACGAGGGTCGACTGGAATTCTGCCGCACCACGATGGGCGTCGCTCACACGCTCAAACCCTCCGAGAATCTGGAAAAAGACCTCCGCGACCTCACCGATGGCCACCTGCCCGACGTGGTCATCGACGCCACCGGCCATAACGGGTCGATGTCGAATGCCTTCGGCATGGTCGCCCCCGGCGGACGGCTGGTTTACGTGGGGATCACGACCGACGAGGTCAAGTTCCGCCACCCGATTTTCCACCGGCCCGAAGGGACGTTGCTCTGCTCCCGGAACGCCCTCCCGGAAGACTTCACGCGGATCATCGGGCTGATCGAGGAGGGGAAAATCGACACCAAGCCCTGGATCACGCACCGGAGCCGGTTCGACGACTTGCCCGAGGTCTTCCCCTCCTACACGAAGCCCGAGACCGGCGTGATCAAGGCGGTTGTCGAGCTGGATTGACCGACCGTCGTTTCCCACCAATTCCGGCAAGGAGCCCCTCCGTTGCGATTGCCACGCGTCCGGCTGCGAGCCGTCCAGATCGGGGTGGTCGTCATCGCGATCCTCCTGAGCATCGAGGCCGCGCACCGCAGGAATTTCGACTGGAATTCGATCCGGCTCGATCCGGGTTCGGAAATGGTGATCTTCGTCAACCCGTCCACCGCGTCCGTGGCGTTGAATGCTGCCTCGGGGACCAACCACACGAACGGCCTGTCCTATGAGCCGCTCAAGATGGGGACGCGCGTGCGGGTGGATTCCGACACCCGCCCCACCGAGTGGACGAAGGAACCGAACCAGGAAGACCCGAGCCTGATCGTGGACAATCGCGACGTGGAAGTCACGGTGCTCTCGGGGCCGCAGGCGGGGATCTCCGGCAATGTCGGGCGGCACTTCTTGCGGCCCGCACCTCCAGAAAAGGCGGAAGAGTGATCCGATCCAGCGTGACCATCAGCCTCGTCGAAGAGGCAAGGGGCGGCCCGTTCGTCTTCTGGCACGACCTGCCCGGCTCGTGCCGCATGGCGAAGGCCATCGGTTTCGACGCCGTGGAGATCTTCCCGCCCGGTCCGGATGCCGTCGATCCGAAGGAATTGCGGTCGATCCTCGACGGCGAAGGGTTGTCGCTCGCCGCCGTGGGCACGGGCGCCGGATGGGTCAAGCATCGGCTCCATCTAACCTTGCCGGACGCCTCGAATCGCCTGAAGGCCCGCGACTTCATCCGCTCGATCATCGATTTCGCGGGACCGCTGGGGGCGCCGGCGATCATCGGCTCGATGCAGGGGCGCAGCGGCGACGGGGTCGATGCTGCCACCGCGAGGGCCTATCTCGCCGAGGCGCTGGAGGACCTGGGCGATCACGCGAAGCAACATGGCGTGCCGCTGATCTACGAGCCCTTGAACCGCTACGAGACCAACATGGTCAACACGGTCGAGGCCGGCGTGACGCTCCTGGAATCGCTCTCCACGAGCAATATCGTGTTGCTGGCCGATTTGTTTCACATGAATATCGAGGAACAAGATATCGCCGGGGCCCTCCGGCACGGCAAATCGCACATCGGCCACGTCCACTTCGTCGATTCCAACCGGCGGCCGGCCGGATGCGGGCATCTGGATTATGGGCCGATCGTCTCGGCGTTGAAGCAAATCGGCTACGATGGCTTCCTCTCGGCCGAAGCCCTCCCGTTTCCCGATCCGGACGAGGCCGCTCGCCGGACCATCGCCGAATTTCGTCGATTCTTCCCCGCGTGAGGGCCGCCCATGCTCAAGCAGTTGCTCATCCATCCCAGGATCAACGAAATCATCGGCCGCGCGGGGCATCACGCGAAGATCCTCATCGCCGACGGCAACTACCCCGCGTCGTCCAAGAAAGGGCCGAACGCCGAGGTGGTTTGCATGAATTTGATGCCCGGCGTGGTCACATGCTCGCAGGTCCTGCAAGCCGTGCTTTCCGCCGTGCCCATCGACATCGTGAACACGATGGGGTATGAGAAGGAAGGCCCTTACGCCCTGAGCGAAGACCCGCCGGTCTGGGACGACTACCGCAAGGTGATCTCGGACGCGGGGCTGTCGCTCGCGCTGGAGCCGATCGACAAGTGGGATTTCTACGACGCCGTGGCCACGCCCGACCATGTGCTCACGATCCAGACCGCCGACCAGCAGCGCTTCGCCAATATCTTGCTCTCCATCGGCGTCCGCATGGACTGATTCATGATTATCGACGCTCATCAGCATTTCTGGCAGCTCAGCCAGCCGTTCGATTACGGATGGCTGAATGCGCCGCAAAACGCCCCCATTCGACGCGACTTCCTGCCCAAAGACCTGGAGCCGTTGATCAAGGCGGCGGGCGTGGATCGGACCGTCTTCGTCCAGACCCAGCACAACGTGCAGGAGAACCGCTGGGTGCTCGGGCTCGCGGAGAAGCACGACTTCATCGCCGGGGTGGTGGGCTGGGTGGACCTGGCGGGCAAGGATTGCGAGCGGCAGGTCGAGGAATTCCGCGCAACAAGAAGTTCGTCGGGGTCCGCCACGTCGTGCAGGACGAGCCCGACGAGGATTTCCTGGTCCGAGAGGGCGTCATGCGAGGCCTCGGGGTGCTGGAAAGGCACAAGGTCCCCTTCGACCTGCTCCTTTATGTGAAGCACCTGAAGCACGTACCCAGGCTGGCCCGCGCCTTCCCGGCCCTGCCGATGGTGATCGATCACCTCGCCAAGCCCCGCATCAAGGATCACGCGACGGACGACTGGCTGCCGGACTTTCGCAGGGCGTCGGAATTTCCCAATGTCTCCTGCAAGCTCTCGGGGATGATCACCGAGGCGAGCTGGAAGTCGTGGACCGTCGACGACCTCAAGCCCTACGTCCACGCGGCCCTCCAGCACTTCGGCCCCGACCGCCTCATGTACGGCTCGGACTGGCCGGTCTGCGAGCTCGCGGGCTCGTATGGGCGCGTCAAGGACGCCCTGACCGCGGCCCTGGGGCCGATCACGCAGACCGAGCGCGACAAGATTTTCGGGGGCACGGCCGCCCGGTTCTATCACCTGGCGGTATGAGCCCCGGACCGGAGACTCGACGGATGACGCGACCTGTTGCCCTGGGACTTCGGCCGAGCTTCGGTTTCGGCGACCGCCTGGGATTGGCCACGCCGGGGCATGTGGCCGCCATGGAACGCAGCGGATCGGGGATCGAGCCGATCTTCCCCCAGCAATCGATCCGCGAGATGGCCCGCACGCGACGGACTCCCGCCGACGTGATGGACGACGCCCTCGACAGGCATGGACGCGGCCGGGTGGAAGGGGATCACGGGCGCCGATGCCGACCACTTGAAGACCCCCGGCGACGTGGACGCGACGGCCGCCGTCGGGTTCACGTTCTTCACGATCGACCCGTCCGACCACGTCGACGCCCACGCCGACAACTATGGCGAGGCGGAGCTTCGCGAGAAGTTCGCCGCCGTCGCGCCGGAAATCGATTGGTTCGAGAAATATCGGGGCAAATCGATCTCGTTGAAGACCGGGACCACGTTCAACCTCGACGAATTTGCCTGCATGAGGGCGGCGGTCAAGTACGGCAAGGCGTTGACTCACGCGTTGGGCCTCGGCGAGCACATCCGCGGGGTTTGCGAGGGCAAATCGCAAGATTATGAGATCGAATTGAGCGTGGACGAGACCGAGCAGCCGACCACGCTGGCCGAGCATTACATCATCGCCGCCCAGTGCCTCGGCCGCGGGATGAAGCTCGTGAGCCTGGCGCCGCGATACATCGGCGACTTCGAGAAGGGCGTGGATTACAAGGGGGACGTGGCCGCGCTGGAGCGGTCGCTGGAGGATCACGCGGCGATTGCCGAGATGCTCGGCCCGTACAAGCTGAGCCTGCACTCGGGGTCGGACAAGCTCTCGATCTATCCCAGCCTGGCGAGGGCGACCGGGGGCCGGTTTCACGTCAAGACGGCCGGGACGAGCTACCTGGAGGCCCTGCGGGTGGTCTGCCGTCACGACCCGGCATTGTTCCGCCGCGTGATCGAGTTCGCCCGCGAGCGATACGACAAGGATAAGGCCACCTACCACGTGTCGGCCTCATCAAGCGACCCGGCACCCTCGACCCGCCACGCCGACATCGGCGAGCTGGAACGACACTATCTCGAACTCTGGTCGGAAGTCCCCGCGGGCCTGGGCTTCACGAAGCCCGGGGCGGCAGATCCTCCATTGCACGTTCGGGTCGATCTTGACGGATGCGGACCTGGGCCCGGCGGTGCGTCAGGTCGTCGGGGAGAACGTGTCCACCTATTCCGAAGTCCTCGCCGACCATTTCGGTCGTCACCTGGACGCGCTCCGGGCCGGGATGTGAGGCGAACCATGCCAGCGCAAGGGTATCTCGAAAACCTGTTCGGGATGGACGGCCAGGTGGCCGTGGTGATCGGCGGGACCGGCGTCCTCGGGGGTGCCCTGGCGACCGGCCTTGCCAGTGCGGGCGCCACCGTGGTCGTCTCGGGACGCGACCCCGCCAAGGGGGCCGACCGCGTGGGCGAAATCGAGGCGGAAGGCGGGCTCGCGGGGTTCGTCCCGGTGGACGTGTCGCGCCGCGATTCCATCGAGCAATTGCTCGCGAAGGTCGTCGAGGCCCACGGCAGGGTGGACATGCTCATCAATGGCGCGGGCGTGAACAACGCCTCCGCCTACTTCGACCTCAAGGATGAGGACTGGGATCGCGTCCTCGACAGCAACCTCAAGGCCGTCCACTGGGGTTGCCAGGTCTTCGGCAGGCACATGGCCGGGCATGGCGGCGGGTCGATCCTGAACATTGCCAGCGTGACCTCGCACCTCCCCTTGTCCCGGGTTTTCGCCTATTCGGCCTCCAAGGCCGCCGTGGTGAACCTGACCCAGAACGTGGCCCGCGAGCTGGCCCCGATGGGAGTCCGCGTGAATGCGCTCTGCCCCGGATTCTTCCCGGCCGAGCAGAATCGCAAGATCCTCGACCCCGCCCGCGTGGAAAACATCCATCGGCAGACCCCGATGGCGCGATTCGGCGAGCCGAAGGAATTGGTCGGCGCCACCCTGCTCATGCTCTCCAGGACCGCCGGCAGCTTCATCACCGGGGCCTCGTATTACGTGGACGGCGGGTTCACGGCCATGCGATTTTGATTCCATTGCGTCGGCGGCGCGAATTTCGAGAAAAATTTGTGCCCTTGAAGACGATGTGATCGTATAGTAAAGAGGCACCGTATCTCCGCCTCTTTGAGACCCGTCGTGATGGCTCCTCGTCGTGGTCGGTCCAGCCTGATCCTCCTTTTGGTCGCCATCCTGGCGTGGCCCTGGTCGATCGCGTTCGCAATTTGCGCCACCGAGCGGGACGATGCAACCTCGATGGCTTCGGGGTCTCCCACGCGCGGACATGCCGGCAAGCACGGCCGGCAGGAGAGTTCGCCCGGCGGGGCACTGGCCCCCGCCCTCGACGAGTCGGACGATTGCGACGGGGTCGACGCCGACGCCCTCGCCAGCCTCCTCACCTGCGTATCGTCCGGATTCTGCCTCTGGGATGGCTCCTGCCCCCCATCTCCGCCCGCCCGACGCGCCTCCGCGACGCCTTCCCGCCCTGCATTACCGCCCGCTCGCCTGCGCTGCTGAGCCGTCCCGGTCGCCCGATCCGGCGCGAATCCGCGACATTCACGGCTCCGCGCGACGACGTCGGCGGGTTTTCGTGGTTAAATGGAACGATACCCGGCCCTCCCCTGGCGGGCCGTCTCCCCCTTCGTAAGTTACGAACTCGCATGAATCCGGCATCCCACGGGGCAAGTCCGCCATGGTTCGCGCCATCATCGTCTGGAGCTTGCACAACCGATTCGTCGTCCTGCTGGGCGTGGTCGCGTTGATAGGCGTGGGGATCCACTCCGCCCTCAACCTGAATATCGAAGCCTACCCCGACCCCACGCCACCGCTGGTCGAGGTCATCACGCAGAATCCCGGGGCCAGCCCCGAGGAGATGGAGCGCCAGGTCGGCGTGATCCTGGAGACCGCACTCAACGGCATGCCCGGCCTGGAAGACCTGCGCAGCACCTCGGTCGCCGGCCTGAACGACATCAAGTGCCAGTTCGCCTACGGGACCGATTACTGGTCGGCCCGCCAGGAAGTCATCAACCGCATCACGCAGGTGACCGACCTGCCGCAGGGCGTGACCCCTGGCCTCTCGCCGTGGAGCCCGACCGGCGAGATCGTGCGCTACGTCCTGGAGTCGGAAAATCCCCAGTACAGCACCAACGACCTGAAGGCCGTGCAGGACTGGGTGCTCAATCGCGCCCTCAAGCAGGTCCCGGGCGTGATCGACGTGACCGGCTACGGCGGCACGATCAAGCAATATCAGGTGCTCGTCGACCCCCGGCTCCTCAGGCAATATGGGATCACGATCGACCAGGTCGAGACGGCGATCCAGAAATCCAACGCGAACATCGGCGGCAACCTGCTCGCGATGGGCAGCCAGACGCACAACGTCCGCGTGATCGGCCTGATCGGCGGGGCCATCGACCCGCTCGACCCGGCGCGCGTGGACCAGGGCATGCTGATCGAGACGAACAAGCTGCATGAAGTGGAAGACGTGGTCATCTCCTCGAACAAGGACATCCCGATCAAGGTGAGGCAGGTCGCCAAGGTGGTGGTCGGCCATCGGCCCAGGCTGGGGAAGGTCGCCCGCCGCACCAAGGATGGCGAGGCCGAGGGCGTCCGCACCTACGACAAGGACGAGGACGACGTGGTCGAGGGGATCGTCCTCATGAGGAAGTACGAGAAGTCCGTCGCCACCTCCGACGCCGTGCAGGCCAAGATCGAGGAGATCGAGCGGACGCACCTCCTGCCCAAGGGGATGCACATCCAGTCCTTCAACCGGCGGACCGACCTGGTCGAGGTGACCAAGCACAACGTCCTGCATAACCTGGTCGTCGGCATGGGGCTGGTCATCCTCGTCCTCTTCGTGTTCCTCGGAGACATCACCTCGGCCGCGATCGTGGCGCTCATGATCCCCCTGGCGCTCCTGTTCTCGATCACCGTGCTCTACGTCCAGGGGAAATCGGCCAACCTGCTGTCGATCGGCGCCGTGGACTTCGGCATCATCGTCGATAGCTCCGTGATCATCGTCGAGAACATCTTCCGGCACGTCACGTCGGCGCATACCGATCGATCAAGGCCGCTCGTCGATCGCATCGCCGAGGCGTCGGCCGAGATCGAGAAATCGCTCTTCTTCTCGACCACGATCATCATCTGCGCGTTCATCCCCCTGTTCGCGATGACCGGGCCGGAAGGCGCCCTGTTCGGCCCGATGGCCAACACCTACGCCTTCGCGATCTTCGGCGCCCTGATCCTGGCCGTCACGCTCTCGCCGGTGCTCTGCTCGCTGCTTTATTCGAACAACAAGCAGGAGAAGATCACCTACGTCGACCGGATCATGAAGCGGGGCTACCTGAGGGCGTTGAATTCGTACCTGAATCATCGCTGGGCGGTCCTGCTGGTCATGGGCGCCCTGCTGGCGTTCACCGTCACGCTCATCCCCGGCCTCGGCGGCGAGTTCATGCCGCAGATGGAAGAGGGCAACCTCTGGATCCGCGTGACCATGCCGCGCACGACCTCGCTGGAAGAATCGGCGCGGATCGCGCCCAAGCTCCGCGACGTGATGGCGAGCATCCCCGAGGTCCGGGGCGTGATGTCGCACGTGGGAAGGCCCGACGACGGCACCGACGTGACCAGCTTCTTCAACCTCGAATTCAACGTCCCGCTCAAGCCTATGGAACAATGGCGATCGGCTTCCGGTTGGCTCGGGAAACTGGGCTACAAGAAGACGCGAGCCGACCTCGAGGCCGAGCTCCAGGAGAAATTCAAGGAGTACCCCGGCCTCAGCTTCAACTTCTCGCAGCTCATCCGCGACAATGTCGAGGAGGCGCTCTCGGGCGTGAAGGGGGCCAACTCGATCAAGCTGTTCGGCAACGACCTGGACACGCTGGAGCAGGTCGGCGCCCGCGTGGTCAACATCCTGCGATCGGTCCGCGGGATCGAGAACGTGGGGCTGTTCCACATCATCGGCCAGCCGAACATGGAGATCCGCATCGATCGCGAGAAGTGCTCGCGGTACGGGATCAACGTGGCCGACGTGGAATCCGTCGTGCAAGTGGCGATCGGCGGCCAGGCGTTCTCGCAGATGGTCGAGGGCGAGAAGAAGTACGACATCGTCCTCCGTTTCCCCGAGAGCCTCCGCGACGACCCGGCCGGAATCGACACCATCGCCGTGGACGTGCCCAGCACCGACGGCAAGGCCGGGATTCGCGTCCCGCTGCGAGACCTGGCCACCATCGAGCCCCACAAGCCCGGCGCCTCGTACATCTATCGCGAGAACAACCAGCGCTTCATCCCGATCAAGTTCAGCGTCGAGGGGCGCGACCTCGCAAGCGCCATCAACGAGGCTCGCCGGAAAGTCGACGACCCCAAGGCCAAGGTCGTCCCCGACGGCTACCGCGTGGAATGGTCGGGCGAGTTCGAGCAGATGCAGAAGGCCAACCAGCGCCTCATGTGGATCGTCCCGCTCTCGATCACGCTCATCATGATCCTCCTCTACACGGCGTTCAACTCGTTCAAGGACGCGCTGCTCGTGATGGCCAACGTGGTGGCCGCGTGCATGGGGGGGATCTGGGCCCTGCGGATCTGCCAGATCCCGTTCTCGATCTCCGCGGCCGTCGGGTTCATCTCGATCTTCGGCGTGGCCGTGCAGGACGGCGTGCTCCTGATCTCCTACTTCAATCAGATGAGGGCCGAGGGGATCTCGGTCAAGGAATCGGTCCTGAGGGGGGCCGAGCTGCGGGTCCGCCCGGTAGTCATGACGTCGCTCACCGCGGCGCTCGGCCTGCTCCCCGCGGCGCTGGCCACGTCGATCGGGTCGCAGGCGCAAAAGCCGCTCGCGATCGTGGTGGTGGGCGGGATGCTGGTCACGCTGCTCCTGACCCGCTACCTCATGCCGATCCTCTACAGCTACTTCCCGGCCCCCGCCGGCCACGGCACCCGCCACGCCGAGCTGATGGAAGGCTCGCACTTCACCGACGAGATCCTCGGCACGTCCCGGAATCATGCGGAACCCGCACACTAACTCCAGCACCATGAGGAGAAAGCCCATGAAGTGGAAATTGCCCGTCGCCATCCTGCTCATCGCCGCCATCCTCGGCGGCGTCGGCTGGGCCAGCGGCCTGAATATCGCCATGGCCAAGTCGGCCCTCGCCAAGTTCATGGCGCCCGAACAGGACAAGAAGAAGGACGAATCCACCACCGCCACGCAAACCTCCACCCGGCCCACCTTCCCCGGGATGGTCGCGCTGACCCCCCGGCAGGGCGATGCCATCGGCCTGAAATTCGTGAAGGTCGAGCCCCAGACCGAGCCCATGCTCCTGAGCGTGAACGGCCGCACCGACTACGACCCCAACACGCTCACCAAGGTCCGCCCCAAGTTCAAGAGCCTGATCGACAAGATCTACGTGGGACTCGGCCAACCGGTGAAGGAAGGCGATCCCCTCGTCGACGTCTACAGCGCCGAGCTTGCCAAGGCCAAGGGCGAATATCAGAAGGCCATGGCGCAATGGGATCGCGACAAGAAGGACCTGCACCGGACCCTGGAATTGAAGAAGGACAACGGTGCTTCCCAGAAGGACGTCGACCAGGATACCAGCGACGAGAGGCAGAGCGCGATCGCGGCCGAGATCGCCAAGGATTCGCTCGGCGTGTTCGGCCTGACCGAAAAGGAGATCGCGGCCATCGACCACGAGGACGGCATCCAGAAGGCCCGCATGACCCTGCGGGCGCCGGCATCGGGGATCGTGATCAACCGCGACGCCGTGAAGGGGAACATCTACGACGATAACGACGTCCTCCTGACGATCGCCCCCCTGGACCACTTCTGGGTCCACGGCTACGTGTATCCCAGCGACGCCAACCGCGTCCAGAAGGATCAGGCCTGGATCATCCATTGCGACACGATCGGCCAGGACGTCCGCCAGAAGGTCGATTCGATCACCTCCGAGATCGACCCCGAGACCCACACGCTGAAGATCCGCACGCAGATCGACAACATCAAGGGGCGGGTCAAGGCCAACATGCTCGTCCGCAGCGACCTGGAGATCGCCCCCGTGGCGACCCATACCGTGATCCCCCGCGTGGCCATGATCTCCGCCGACGGCGGCGATTACGTGTTCGTCCGCCAGGCCGGCGACGGCACCAAGGATAAGCCCGATCACTACGCCCGCCGCAAGATCCGCGTGATCCAGGAGAAGAGCAACAACGTGATCGTGGGAGACGGCATCCAGGCGGGCGAGGAGGTCGCAACCAAGGGAAGCCTGATCCTCATGCAAATTTACGACGACGAGATGGCAAAGGCCACGGGCAATCCGCAATAACCACCCCGTCGCGAATTTAGGGTCTTCGCTCGGGAACCGCCCTAAGACCCTCTATTGTGGGGCAGGCGTCCCGCCTGCCTCAAATTCGGCAGGCGGGACGCCTGCCCCACAAGAATCACTCCCGACCCACGGGTAGAGTTGGACGCTTGGAGCGGTTTTCGATCGAGGCTGGCGTCTCGATCTTGACGTAGGGCCGGTTATTACCGGCCTCTTCGCCGGGAAAGGCCGGTAATAACCGGCCCTACAAAGCGTCAAGCCGCCGCCCGGCCATGTCAACCGCCAGAGTTAAGCCGAAGCCGCCCTAAAGCCTGCCCCTGGACGCGCCTGCGGACATGTTTACGTGTACGCATGCATGCCACCCAGCCGCCGATCCGCCATCACGAGCCAATCCCCTTACCCCTTCACGACTTGGGGCGCCTCATCGGCGCGACAAAGGGGCGAAAAACCCCTGCGCCGAGGCCCCGAACGTCCAGATTTCGTCCAGGTTTCCAACAAGCCGCATCTCCCGGCCCGACCACGACTTGGGTGATTTGTGCGCAACACTTAGGCCCGAAAACCGGTCAAAAACGGGCGAAAAACCGTCTCACCCCGACTGCGCCCTGGACAAGACACCCGAAAAGCCTGACTTCGCCCACGAATCCCCGGCATTTCCCGAGTGTCGCACTCTGTAGCGTATTATCTTATCGACAAGATTCAAATCGTTGATCATTGACCCAATCCCTTCGCCGACAACGGGTTGTAAATCATGAAAATCCATGCGAAGACGAATGGGTCGCCCATGTCTCGGCCAAAATCCGCCCCCTCGCCGGGCACCCGATCGCGGCCCCGCGACCGGCCATTTTGCCGCCATCCTGGGAATAGGTAATAAGTCCGAACCCCGACAACGATGGTGTGGTCGTGAGGTTCGAACAAAGGCTTATCATCGCGACGCAACGCGAGCAAATCATGCGAAATTTCACCCGAGCGGTAAGTCCCCAGATTACCCCATCCCCCGCGACCGAAGCGCCCGGGGACAGCAACCATCTCGTTCATGCGCGGGAGACACTTTCACCGCGAGATCCCCGCGACCCGATCGCCGACGCTGCCCGACCGACCGCGAGTATCCGCGGTTGCACCCTTGGGAAGCCTCGTCGGCCCTATCGGCCTTGTCTTTTTCCGGAAATTTCGCAGAATGCCCCCTGGATTGGCGTTTTCGACAGAAAGGCCATCCCGGGGGAGCGATCCGTCCATGTCGACCGCCTCAATCGACACTCAGCCACCCTCGCCCGTCCATCGCCTGGGCGAGCAGGCGTTCGATGCCGTGGCCGAGATCGGCGACGTGGCGCAGTTCTCGGCGCAAACCTTCGGGTGGATGTTCCGCAAGCTGCCCCGTTGGTCCACGATCGTCCCCAACTTCTACGCGATCGGCGTTTCCAGCGTCCCGGTGGTGGCCATCACGGGCACGTTCATCGGCATGGTCCTGGCGGTCCAGGCCCACAGCCAGTTCGCCAAGATGGGCATGGCCACCCGGCTCGGTTCGGTCATCAACATCTCGCTGGTCAAGGAGTTGGGCCCGGTCCTGGCGGCAACCATGCTCGCCGGGCGCGTCGGCTCGTCGATGGCGGCCGAGCTGGGCACCATGCGGGTCACCGAACAGATCGACGCCCTCTCGGCGCTGGGCACGAACCCGATCCGCTACCTCGTCGTGCCGCGATTCCTCGCCTGCTTCCTGCTGATCCCCCTGCTCACGCTCATGGCCGACTTCATGGGCGTGATCGGCGGCGCGGTCATCAGCACGCAGGTCATGGGAGTGGACCCCTTCCATTACTGGAACAACTCGCGGCATTACGTGGGCAGCCTGGACCTGTTCGCGGGCGTGTTCAAGAGCTACTTCTTCGGCGCGGCGATTGCCCTGATCTCGTGCCACCGGGGATTCCATTCCAAGGCGGGTGCCGAAGGCGTGGGCAAGGCGGCGACCGAGGCGTTCGTGTACTCGTTCATCGCGATCCTCTTCATCGACTTCTGCATCGGGATGGGTTGGAACGCCGCGTACAACACGATCTGGCCCAGCGACAGCGGGTTGCTATGAGCGAGGCGACTCCGCCCGGCCGGGCGACGGACGGGCCGATCGTCGAGCTTCGCGGCGTGACGGTGCGATTCCGCCAGCAACAGGTCCTCCGCGACATCAACCTGTCGATCCTCCGCGGCCAGACCGTCTGCATCATCGGCGAGAGCGGTTGCGGCAAGACGGTCACGCTCAAGCTCATCATCGGCCTGCTCCGGCCCACGAAGGGGCAGGTCTTCTTCGATGGCCGGGACCTTGCGACCCTCAAGGAAGCCGAGCTGAACCGGACGCGGCTCCGCTTCGGATTCCTGTTCCAGATGGCCGCGCTCTTCGACAGCCTCACCATTTTCGACAACGTGGCCTTCGGATTGCGGGAACACGGCCTGTACGACCTGGAGACCACGGCCAGGATCGTCTCGGAACGGCTCCACGAGGTCGGCCTGCCCGACAACCTCGAGTTCAAGAAGCCGGCCGAGCTTTCCGGCGGCCAGCGCAAGCGAGTGGGGCTGGCCCGCGCCCTCGCGCTCGATCCCGAGGTCATGCTGTACGACGAGCCGACCACGGGCCTGGACCCGATCATGACCGACGTGATCAACGAACTGATCCTCCAGACGCAGAAGAACAAGAAGGCGACCGGCATCGTCGTGACCCACGAGATGAAGACGGTCGCCAAGGTCGCCGATCGCGTGATCATGCTCTACCCGCTCTCGCGACTCGGCCCCGACGACCCGCAAGTCATCTACGACGGCCCGCCCGATGGCCTCGAAGATCACCCCGACGCCCGCGTCCGCCAGTTCGTCCGGGGCGAAGCGGGCGAACGGCTCCGAGAGCTGGGCCAGAGGAAGTAGGGTGCATGAAATGCACCATCTCGGATTCGACCCCGGAGAAGATGGTGCATTGCATGCACCCTACGAAACCCGCCTGAAGGACGGAATGGCATGAACGAACGGACGATGCAGTTTCGAATCGGCATGTTCGTGATCGTCGCGGGCCTGGTCCTGACCATGCTGATCGTCTGGTTCGGCGAAAGCCCGGCCCTGTTCCGCGCCGTCAGCTATGTGACCGTCCACTACTCCGAGGCCCCCGGCGTGGGCGAGGGCATCCCCGTGCGCAAGAGCGGGATTCGGGTGGGCGAAGTGGTCTCGATCCGGTTCGACGACCGGCCCGGCCAGCCCGACGGCGTGCTCGTCACGCTGTCCCTGGAGAAGAAATACAAGATCCACGCCGGGTCGGTCCCGAAGATCACCCGCGCCTTGATCGGCGACGTGTCGATCGACCTCATGCCCGGTGAAGGCCAGGGATTGCTGGCGACCAGCACCAGCCCCGTCGGTGCGCCGATCATCGAAGGTGCCGTGGCCCCCGACCCATCCAACGCGCTCGCCGCCGCCACCGATGCGTTCCAGAACGTGAAGGGCACGCTCGAATCGATCGATTCCGCCGCCAAGGGGATCGCGAAGCTCTCGAAGAAGGCCGAGGGGATCGACGAATTCCTCGCGTCGTTTCGAGACGCCGCGCGGAAGGTCGGCGGCCTTGCCGACGAGCTGGACGCGGTGGTCAAGACCAGCAAGTCCGACTTCCCCGAGGCGATCGCGGGCATCCGTCAGGCGGCCGACAAGTTCAACAAGACCTTCGACGAACAGGCCAGGGCCAACCTGCAAGCGACGTTCCGCCAGCTCGCGTCCAGCACGTCCAAGCTCGACAAGATCTTCAGCGACTTCCAGCCCGTGGCCCGCGACCTCGCCGCCGATCCCTCCAAGACGCCGACGACGAACCTCGGCCAGGTCTTGCTTCGCATGAATCGGATCACGTCGGACGTCGGCCTGTTGACGGCCGCCCTCCGCACGTACGATTCGTCGGGCCGCGCCCAGTTAAATACGAGCGGGACGATCCAGAAACTCTTCACGTCTTCCGAGCTTTACGACACCCTGCACGAGGTGGTGCGAGGCGCGAGGGTGGTCGTCGCGAACGCCAATCGCTTCGCCGAGAAGATCGCGAACGACCCGGCGGCCATCGGCCGGGGCGTGTTGAATCGATGAACTTTGCAGGATGGAATCGCGACCCGCTGACGATCGGGATTTTGCTAGCGACGGTCTCGGCCTTCCGGCCGCTGGGAATCGCCTGGGTTTCCAGCCGAGGCCTGCCGCTGCGGTCGGCGCTGGCCTGGGCGTCCCTGGCGATTGGCCTGGCCGTTTGCAGCCAGGCGCAGTGCTCTTCGAGCCCATGGAAACCGGCCGACCGCTTTCGGGGCACTGGCTCTATCTCGCCTGCCTGGCCAGCCTCGCGGCGATGATCTCGGTCTTCAACGCCCGCACGCCCGGAGGTGGGGCCTGGGCCTTGCTGATGGGCCTGCTCGTGCTGGTGTTCCTCGTCCCGTGGCTCGAAGGCTCGGGCCTGGCGAAGGGCAGAGGCGGCATGGATCAGCTTCGGCTGGAGATGCCCTGGAGCCTTTTTTTTGCGTTGATCGTGATCGCAGGCGTGACGAACTACCTGCCCACCAGCTTCGGCCCGGCGGCGGCAATCCTGGGACTGGCGATGATCCTGGAAACGGCGGGATTGCTCCTCACCGGTTGGCCGGGGGCGCGTTGCGCCGAGATGTGGTCGGTCGTCCCCGCCCTGCTGTCGGCAACCTGCTGGATGGCCCTGTTTCGCTCGCGAAGGCGACCGGTTTCCTCCGACGGACTGACGCGGCTCTGGCTCTGGTTCCGCGACCATTGGGGAGCCGTCTGGGGCCTGCGAATCCTCGATCGCTTCAATCGCGCCGCGGAAACCGCCCAATGGCCATTTCGCCTGACCTGGCAAGGCCCGCGAGGTCTGGACGGGCTGACAAGTCCCGATATCCCCGAAGATGCACCCAAGACGCTCGTGCAACTGCTCCGCCGCTTCGCCCCGCCGGAGACCCTGGAATCGGCCATGAACGGATAGTTCGAGCCCAAGATTCCTCTTGTGGGCGGAACTTGGCTTGCCTCGCCAGGCTCGTTCCGGGATCATGAAGCCTGACGGGCGGGACGATGATTGGAACTCCGAACGAATTCGCGGAGGCGATCTTGGAGCGGAAGAATGCCGCCACGACCGCGACGGTCGTCCTCGCCGTGTTCGCGAGCATGGCCGCCCTGCATCTGATGAAGGTGATCCTCGTCCCGATCGCCCTCGCGTTGCTGCTGGCCTGCCTGCTCTCCCCCGCCACGCGATTGCTGAGGCGGATCTTGCCCCTCGGCGCCACCGGAGCGGCCGTCGTCCTCTTCCTGCTGCTGGCCGTGGCCGGACTTTACCTCTCGACCCTGGCGGCCGAGAGCTTGTTGAAGGCAGCCCAGACGTTGCCCGACGATGTCGATCGCCTCTCGGGGCTGATGAGCCATCGCTTGCTCGAGCTTTCGCACGACATGCCGTTCCTGCGGGGTGCGTTGCCCGACCCCGCCACCATCGATCGCCTGGGCGACCGAAACCGCACCTTCTTGATCGCGTTGCTGAGCGACCGCGATCGCCTGGCCGACCTCTCGGGCGTCGTCCTGCAAGGGTTCGTGGTCCTGGTCCTGGCCCTGTTCTTCCTGATCGAGAGCGAGATGCTCGCCCCCAAGGTCGTGCGGTTCTTCGCCACGGCGCCCGGCGACGCCCGCGCCACCGAGAGGGCCTTGCAGGACCTCGTCCACCAGATTCGCGCCTACCTGATCGCTCGCACGCTGATCAACCTCGGGCTGGGGCTGGTGTTCGCGGCCACGCTCTGGGTGCTCGGGATCCGCTATCCCCTGGCCCAGGGAGGATTTGTGGCATTGACCAACTTCGTGCCTTATGTAGGGCAGGCGCTCGGAGGCGCGGTGCCGGTCGCGGCGACTCTGATCCAGGGCAAGCAGTTCGGCGACGCACTCATCGTGGCATCGCTTTATATCGCGCTGCTCGGCATAGAGGGTTACGTCGTAACCCCTTACGTGATGGGCCGATCGCTCGACCTGAACGGCACGACGGTGCTGATCGCCTGCCTGTTCTGGGGCTTCTTGTGGGGCTTGGTGGGCCTCGTGCTTGCCATGCCGTTCGCGGTCTGCATGAAGCTGGTGTTCCAGAACATCGCGCCCCTGCACCGATGGGCCGAGTTGATGAGCTATTCCTGGCAGCCGCCCGGCCCATCGACGGAAAAGGACACGCTCGCCCCGTGTGAAGAGGTGGAGGTGGGCTCTCAATCCGAAAAGCATCCTTTGCCCGTCGTGCCTATTGGCGGGGAGATTCTTGCGAAGGTCCCATTAGAGGCGGATGTGGCATCTTGACCGCAGCCTGCAGATGTCACGCGCCCCACGACTGGAGCGAACTCGCACGATGCCCGGACTTCCCAAGCGGCTGCTCGACTATTCCAGCTCCTCCGGATGCGCGGCAAGATCTCGCCGATGGCGATGACGCAAGTCTTGCGCAATCTACCCGCACGTTCCGACGACCCGAATTTGTTGGTCGGCACCGAGACTTCCGACGACGCCGGCGTCTACAAGCTCGCTGACGGCATGGCCATCGTGCAGACGCTCGACTTCTTCGCCCCGCTTGTGGACGATCCGTTCGTATTCGGCCAGATCGCGGCGGCCAATGCGCTTTCCGACGTTTATGCGATGAACGGCCGGCCGCTCACGGCGATGAATATCGTCGCGTATCCCGATAATGAGCTTCCGTTGACCATTTTGGGCGAGATTCTTCGGGCGCGTCCGATCGTGTGACGCTTGCCGGGGCCGTCACGGTCGGCGGCCACTCCTTGCGGGATTCGGAAATCAAGTTCGGCCTGAGCGTGACCGGGTTGGTCGATCCCGCCGATCTATTGACGAATGCTTCGGCCAGGGTCGGCGATGTTCTTGTGCTGACGAAGCCGCTGGGCACGGGTTTCGTCACCACCGCGAACAAGAAGGGGGAATGCCCCGCTGGGGTCCTGGAAAACGCCGTCGCCTCCATGATCCAACTCAACGTGATCGGTCGCGATGCGCTGCGCGAGGCGGGCGGCGTCCACTCGGTTACCGATGTGACCGGGTTCGGGTTGGTCGGTCACGCATCCGAGATGGCCGAGGGCTCGGGCCTCACCCTGGAAATTGTAACTGGAGACCTACCAAAGATTTCGGGTGCCGAGTCGTTGGCCGTTCCTCGCCATCACAACCGGGCTAGCAGATCGAATCGGGAGTTCCTGGAAGGGCGATTGCGGATCGAGCCCTCGGCCGATGCGCTCGGGCAGGAATTCGCCTTCGACCCGCAAACTTCAGGCGGGTTGCTGATTGCGATCGACCCGGACCGGGTCGGTGCGTTGGTGGCGGCGTTGAAGGATCGAGGAGCGATGGCGTCGGCCGTCGTTGGTCGAGTGGTCGAGCGTGAGGGGGCAATCGCGGTGGTGCTCTTGTAGGGTGCTCTGCGAGCACCTCTTCCATGGAGTTAGAAGAGGTGCTCGCAAAGCACCCTACGAGGCTGTTATGAACGGATTTGCTCGGCCTTGCCGTTCGTCGCGGGTTCGCCCTCGAAGACGACGCCCATGCGGCGATACTTCTCGTAGCGGCGATCGAGCAACTCGCCTCGCGGGGCCTCTCCGATCTCTCGCAAGGCTCGCAGCAGGTAAGATTTGAGGTTCGATGCGGCTTCGCGATGGTCGCGATGGGCGCCACCGAGCGGCTCGGCGATGACCTCGTCGATGATCCCCATGCGGAGCAGGTCTTTCCCGGTGAATTTGAGCGCGGCGGCGGCCCGTTCGGCGTGCTCGGCGCCCTTCCACAGGATCGTGGCGCAGCCTTCGGGGCTGATCACCGAATAATACGAGTGCTCCATCATGGCCACGCGGTCGCCGATGCCGATGCCGAGTGCGCCGCCCGACCCGCCCTCGCCGATCACCACGCAGACGATCGGCGTGTCCACCTGGCTCATTTCCATCAGGTTCTCGGCGATCACCGACGCCTGGCCGCGCTCCTCGGCCTCGATCCCCGGATAGGCGCCCGGGGTGTCGATCAGGCTCACGATCGGCAGGCGGAACTTGGCCGCCATCTTCATCTTGAGGAGCGCCTTGCGATATCCTTCGGGGTGGGCACATCCGAAGTTCGAAACCTGGCGCTCGGCCAGGGTCTTGCCCTTCTGGTGGCCGAGGAACAGGACTTTCTGGTCGCCGAGGTGGGCGAAGCCCGAGACGATCGCCTGGTCATCCCCCACCGCGCGATCGCCGTGCAACTCGATGAACTGGTCGAAGATGAGGTTGATGTAGTCGCGCGACTGGGGCCGGGCGTCGCACCGGGAGACGAGCACGGTCTCCCAGGGCGAGAGATTGGCGTAAATCGTCCGCTTCAGCCCCGCCAATTCGCGGCGGACGCGGCGGATCTGCTCGTTCAGGGCCGCCTGGCGCCCACGTCCTGGCCTTCGCGCGACTCGGCGTGGCGGGATTCCAGCTCGGCGAGGCCGGCCTCCATCTCGACGATCCTCGCCTCGAACGGCAGGCGATAGCGGGTGGAGCTGGACATCAGGAATCCTGGCCGGGCATGGGGTCCGACTTGAACACGCGAACTCGGCTGAACTGGGCGTTGAATTCGTGCAGGTTTTGCAGGCGGTCGGCGGGCTTCTTCTTGAGCATCTTCATGATCAGGTCGGAAAACTCCGGCGTGACCTCTTTGTTATGCGAAGTCGGCGGGACCGGCATCTCGCTGAGGTGCTTGTTCAGGAGCTGCGTGGGGGAATCGGCGCGGAATGGCTGCCGCCCGCAGGCCAATTCATAGCAAGTTATCCCGAAGCTGTAAATGTCGGCCGTGATGGCGACCGGCTCGCACCGGATTTGCTCGGGGCTCATGTAGCTGTGGGTCCCCTGGCAGGGCGGCTTGCCGCCGAACATCTTGCCGAGCCCCGATTTCACCTTCAGGGCGAGGGCGTAGTCGATCAGGCGGACCTCGGCCGTCTTGTTGAAGATCAGGTTCTCGGGCTTGATGTCGCGATGGACCCAGCCCTTGTCATTCATGTAGGCCAGGGCCGATGCCGCCTGGCGGATGATCCTGTGCAGCTTCGGCTTGACGACCTCGTACAGGTCCCGCTTGCCAAGGGCCAGCCGCAAGTGCTGCGAGGGGAAATATTCCATGACGAAGTACGGCTGGGTCTTGTCCTTCACGTAGTCGAACACGCGGATCAGGTTCGGATGGCGCAGCTCCATGCCGAGCTTGGCCTCGAATTCGAAGACCTTCCGCTCCTGGGGGTCCTCGGCGCGAGGGCAGGAGCTGCTTCATGGCGAACTTCTTGCCCGTCCCGTCCTGCACAACCTCCATCACGGTCGAATTCTGGCCTTGCAGGAGGGTCCGGACGTATTTGTAGCAGCCGATCTTGTCTTCGTGGGAGAAGGTCGCGTCCGTCGCCATCGTTCAGCACTCGCAGGCCCCGGGAGAGGGGGAAATGGATTTGGGTTGCGGCAATAATGCATTGTAGCAATCGCCTCCACCGGGGCAAACCGCGTCGATCTCGCGAAACGCGGCTCAAATCCGCGTGCCGTCCTGGAGGATCGTGAACTTGGGGATCACCACGATCTTGTCGCGGATCACGTAATGGGGGGCTTCCTCCGAGTCGACGATCCCCGCCTCGTTGAGGATCTTCACGTTCTTCCCGATCCTCGCGTTCTTGTCGATGATCGCGTCCTGGATGATGGTCCCGGCGCCGATGCCCACATCGGGCCGGCCCGCGCGCTCGTTCCCCTCCTTCTGGCGGTCGGTCTCGAAGGAGTCGGCCCCCATGACGTAGCTGTTGCGGATCGTCACGTTCTCGGCGATCTGCGCCCTCACGCCGATCACCGAATTCTCGATGACCGAGCCGCGGCCGATCGTGCAGCCGTCGGCAATCAGGCTGTCATTCACGGTCACGCCCGATAATTTCGAGCAGGGGAGGTAGCGAGGCCGCGTATAGACGGCGCCGCCGTCGGCCCCGAAGTCGAAGGGGGCGCGTTCCTTGGTCAGGTCGATGTTCGCCTGATGGAAGGCGCCGATGGTCCCGATGTCTTCCCAGTAGCCGTCGAAGAGGTGGGTCTGCACGCGGTGGTCGTGGATCGCCTGCGGGAACACCTCCTTGCCGAAGTCGGTGGCCGTGCCCGAGGCGAGCAGCTCGACGAGCATCGAGCGGTTGAAGAGGTAGATCCCCATGCTGGCCAGGTACGGCCGGCCGGGGGCGTGGATCCCGTGCTTGGCCATCCATTCGGGGTCGGTATGCACGCGCTCCAGGGCCTGCGGGGTCTTGGGCTTCTCCTCGAAGTCGGTCATGCGCCCGGTGGCGTCGATCTTCATGATCCCGCAGGCGGTGGCCTCCTTCTCGGCCACGGGGAGGGCCGCGATGGTGGCCTCGGCCTTGTTCTCGCGGTGGGTGCGGATCATGTCCTGGAAATTCATCCGGTAGAGCTGGTCGCCGGAGAGGATGAGCACGAGGTCGGCGTCATTCTCGGCGAAGTACGGGATATTCCGCCTCACCGCGTCGGCCGTGCCCTGATACCAGCTCTCGTGCTGCATGGTCTGCTGGGCGGCGAGGACCTCGACGAACCCGCCGCCGAAGACGTCGAACTTGTACGTATTGACGATGTGCCGGTGCAGGCTCACGGAGTTGAACTGCGTGAGCACGAAGATCCGGTTCAGGTCCGAATCGATGCAATTGGAGATCGGGATGTCGATCAGGCGGAATTTGCCGCCGATCGGGACGGCCGGCTTGCTCCGGGACTTGGTGAGCGGGTAGAGCCGCGTGCCGCGACCTCCCCCCAGGATCAGGCAGATGACCTTCGGCATGACGGCTCCCGGACGAGGATCGCCACCCCGGGCCACGGTCGCGCGACGGGATGCGGGGTGGACGAATTTAGATACGTGATAACCGCTCGCCCGCGTGTCGTCGATGGGGGACCGGCGAGAAATCCGGGGAATCCGCCGGAAGTCCCCTCGCGTGCGCGGGGAAGCCGCGGCGAGGGGCTCGCCCGAGGGGCGTCGATTTCGCGGGCGGCTACCAGCCGGTGGCCATGTTGGACTCGATCACCTTGCGGGCGCCTTCCAGGTCCGAGCCGGTCTGGTGCATGTAGAGCCTCACGGCGTGGAGCTTGTCGCCGCGGGCCTGCGAGAGGCAATCCTTGGCCGTGGAACAGACGTCCGCCTGGCCGGTGACCCCCAGCAGGGTCTTCGAAATCACCCAAGCATCACGACGACGGTGGCTCACGCGGAGGATCTCCTCGCTGGGGAAATTCTCGGTGGCGAAGGCGCGGGCCCTGGCTTCGTCGTCAACGCAGGCAATCATGATGTGTGACGACGTCTCGACCTCGAACAATGGCATGAGCGGACCTCCCCTTTGCGATGTGACGTGCCCAGGGGCGAACGGAGGGGACATGACGAAAGCGCTTCCCCTGATTGGGATCGTACTACCGTCGGGCCGTCGGGTCAAACCCCCCGTGCGGGTCGGATTCGCGAGAGGCGGCGGGACAGTACCCGGTTGCGGCCCGCCACCGGGGTGTTATGATGCGAGGCCGACGGCCGCGGCCTCGCGGCTTCAGGACCCCCGTCGATTGAGCGAGAGCCCCAAGAAATCCCCTTCCCGGAGAGATGATCGATCATGGCCGACCATACGATGCTAATTGGCGAGGCCCTGGTGGGCGAAGGCAACGAGATCGCCCACATCGACCTCATGATCGGCACCAAGGGCGGCCCGGTGGGCGTGGCCTTCGCCAACGCGCTGGCCAACCAGTCGGCCGGCCACACCAACCTGCTGGCCGTGCTCACGCCCAACCTGCCCGTCAAGCCCTCCACGGTGCTCATCACCAAGGTCACCATCAAGGGGATGAAGCAGGCCGTGCAGATGTTCGGACCGGCCCAGTACGCGGTTGCCAAGGCCGTGGCCGACAGCGTGGCCGAGGGCGTGATCCCCGCCGACAAGGCCGAGGAACTCGTGATCGTCTGCGGCGTGTTCATCCACCCGCAGGCCGAGGACAACGCCAAGATCCTCAAGTTCAACCACGAGGCGACCAAGCAGGCCATCGCCCACGCCATGAAGGGGTTCCCGACCACGGCCGAGGTCACTTCCAAGAAGGACACCGCCAAGCACCCGTTCGCCTGATCCTCCCGGATGAACGAAAAGCCGTCATGAAACCCTCGATCCTCGTCCAGCTCGACACCGACCCCCACCCCAGCGTGTTCGACGCCGTCGTGGCGGTCGATTCGGGCATCGCCCACCTGTTCCGCCACGGAGGGGTCGCGCCCGAGATGGTGCGCGACCTCGTCCACGGGCTGCTCTTCACCCGAGGCCCGAACGACCTGAAGAATTCGGCCATCTTCATCGGAGGCTCGGACGTCCGCGCCGGCGAGGCCATCCTGAAGGCCGTGACCGACACCTTCTTCGACCCGTTCCGCGTGTCGGTCCTCTTCGACCCCAACGGCTGCAACACCACGGCCGCCGCGGCCGTGTTGGCCGCCATCGAAGGGGCCGAGGCCACCCGAGGATCGATGGAAGACGCGGTGGTGGCCGTCCTCGCCGCAACCGGGCCGGTGGGCCAGCGAGTGGCCAGCCTCCTCCTCAATCTCGACCCCTCGATTCAAGTCCGCGTAGGCTCAAGACGCCTCGACCGAGCCCAGGCGCTCGCCTCGCAACTCCGAGAATCGACCGGCCGAGACGTGATCCCCTTCTCCTCGGCCACGCTCGACCACCTCGCGCAGGGGGTCGAAGGCGCCGACATCGCCATCGCGGCGGGGGCGGCGGGCGTGACGCTCCTCCCCGAGGACATCCTCAAGGATTCCACGCTGGAAGTCGCCATCGACTTGAATGCCGTCCCGCCGGTGGGGATCGAGGGGATTCAGCCAGCAGACCGCAAGGCCCATCGAGACGGCGTGATTGTGTGGGGAGCCCTGGGCGTGGGGTCGATGAAGATGAAGATCCACCGCAAGGCGCTGGAGGAATTGTTCACCGTCGAACGACAAGGTGATCGACGCCGCAGAATGCCTGGCGATTGGGCGGTCGCTCGGCTGATCGTCGCCGGATCGTTTCGTCGACTCGACAGGCCCCGGGATGCGAAACTCCGGCACGACCGCGGGCCTCCCCAAATCATGGGGCGGGACGGGCACGGCGGTAAGGATGCTCGAATGCGGCTTCCGGCCTTTGAGTGCCGGCCGAAGAGAGCGCATCCATGACCATCGGAAACTTTATGATCATAGAAAATTACAAGAAAAAACTGATTGTTTTCGCATGATCCGGCGAGTTAAGATCGTCCGCGGAGCGGCCTAGCAACGACGTGCGACGTGCGACGTGCGATCGGAAACTTTTTTCTCGGGGGAAGCCGGTAGATGCGAATTCGAGTGATGCGGATGGGGATGCTTGCGGGCTCGCTGATCGCGGCCACTTCGGCCAGTACGGCGAACGCCGGACTCATCCAGTTTGGTGTCTTCGAGACGGTCAGTCAGGTCGAGACTGGCCCGGCCACCTTCTCACCGTCGACCTACGCCTATGACGGCCAACTCACCTTCTCGACGCTGGGCGAGTTCACGACCGCGACGGTCGTTGGTGCTTCGACTGGTCCACTCTATACCCTGTCGCCCTCCGACCCGACGACGCTATCCTCGGGGAGCGTCAGCGTCGCCACTCAGGCCGACCTCAGCCAGGCCCTCCCGCCCGACACCTACACGATCTTCGCTTCGGGCGGGACGGCCGGGCAATCGGTTTTGACGATCACCCAATTCCCGTCCAATGTCAGTTTCTTCCCCCAGTCGACGGCGGGCTTCACCGCGTCGACCTTCTCCATGCTCCAGGGGGTAGACGCGAGCCAGGGCCTCACCCTGGGCCTGCTCCCGTTCGTGCCCGCCAGCAACGTGACCGATTCGCTGTTATCCGTGAACATCTACGATGCCTCCACGCAGCAGCTCGTCTACAGCCAGGATTCCCTACCCTCAACCACGACATCGCTCTCGCTGGCCGCCGGCACGCTTGCCGCCGGCACCACCTACACCTTCGGCCTCGACTACTCCGACCGGATCTCCCAGGCGGCCGGCGACGGCCAAATCTTCGTCCGGGCGTTCGACAACCAGACCAGCGGCATCTTCACCACCGCCGCCCTCGCCACGCCCGAGCCGGCCACCTTGACCATGCTCGGTTTCGGAGCCGCCGTCCTGCTCGTCCGGATGAGACGCCAGGGCGAAAAGCCGTGCGGCGGGGACCGTGATCTGCGCGAATCGCCCGCGAACGCCTGATTTTTCCGAAGGCCAGGAGTGTCGTGTTACGATCGCATCCCCAGGAAGGACGAAGATCCCGAGGCGGACTTCCGAGGGCCCAGCTGCACGTGATAAAGGGCTCGGACTCCCGTCGTAGTGGTTTCTGATAACATCAAGGCGCCATCGGCGGCCGTTTCCGCCGAGCTCACTCGTTAGACGGCTACTTTTCGACGAGGTGCTTGGTCATGCGACACTTCCTGATTTCCTCCATCGCAATCCTCCTGCTCACCGGCGCCGACGACCCCAGGCCGAAAACTTCGGGCATGGAGATTTATTTCATCGACGTGGACGGTGGCGCGGCCACCCTCGTCGTCACGCCCGACAGGCAATCGATCCTGATCGACTCGGGCTGGCCCGGCCGCGATGATCGCGACCCGAAGCGGATTGTTCATGTTTTGAAGGATGTGGCGGGCTTGGACCACCTGGATCATCTGGTCACCACCCACTGGCACATGGACCATTTCGGCGGCGTGGAGGGGCTGGTCAAGCTCGTCGAGATCCGTCATTTCTGGGATCGCGGATTGCCCGAAGACGGGATCGAAGGGCTGGATTTCCCGGACGGCCCCAAGGCCGACGATCCCATGGGCATCGCCTATCGCAAGGCCAGCCAGGGGAAGCGGACCGCCCTGAAACCGGGCGATAACCTGCCGATCTCGGGCGTCGAGGCGCTGGTCCTGACCTCGGGCGGCGCGTGATCGACTTCACGAAACGCTACCCCGGTCGCGCGGTCCGTGACCTCCCGGCGAATCCGCTCTGCGAATCCGCGCCCGCCGACATGCCGGTCGACGGCAGCGACAATGCTCGCAGCTTGACGCTCTTGTTCAGCTTCGGCAAATTCCAGTTCCTCGACTGCGGCGACCTCACGTGGAACGTCGAGAAGAAGCTGGTCTGCCCGGCGGACTTGATCGGCCCGGTCGACCTGTTCCAGGTGACCCATCACGGGATGGACATATCGAATCATCCCACGCTCGTGAAGACGATCGCGCCGACGGTCGCCGTCATGGACAACGGCCCCAGGAAGGGCGGCGCGGCGGGCACGGTCAAGCTGCTGAAGTCGATCACCTCGATCGAGGCACTCTATCAACTGCATAAGAACGTGGCCACGAAGGCCGAAGCGAATACGTCGGCCGGGCTCACGGCCAACGCGGACCCGAAGGGCGGCCAGTTCATCAAGGTCGCCGTCTCGCCCGGAGGTGAGGGTTTCGAGGTCTCGATTGGCGCCGACGGCAAGCCGGCCAAATTCCGGTCACGCTAACAGGTAAAAATAGAATGCCGGAAGGGTCGCGCCTTGCGGGGCGACGCCCATCTTGCCCATCCATCCCAGATTTCCAGCAGCCATTTCGCCGTGGACATCCAAGGATCGCTTCCTGTAATCCTCCCAAAATCTATTCACTTATAAAACATCCTCGGAATTGACAATCGGCGATTCCTATCTGCCGGGCCGATTTCGCGCACCTTTCCGTAGGCGCCTCTGGACAAGACCATGCCAGAAGTGGGTTTGAGCCTTGGTTTCAAGCCGTATCCCGAGTGTCGCACTCTGTAGCGTATTGGTTTTTGCATCTATTTTGGTCTTTGGATGCGAATCTCTTAAACCCGTTCTTCGAACGCGACTTGCGTCCATCCGATGCCCGAAGCGCAACTCGCGAATTTGGCCTGCCTGGCGCAGAGTTTTTCCCCCTCCTCACGATACCCCGCCGATTGCCCGGTCCGGTAAATTTTCCGATTGGGCAGAATTCCGCGATCGGCCGTCTCGATACTCTCCTTCGTGAGGTCATCCACCCGGCCCCGGCGAAGTTCACCCTTCGAGGCGGACATGAACCAGTATCGTGAGCGGTCTGCAATTTACCCGCGAAAATCATCGGGGGGATCCTGCCCCTTCCCGCGGGTTTGGGCACGGCTAGCGCCGCGATCCCCCTCCGCCGTCCCGTCCCGACCCACGATTTCCGCGCGGATCACGCCTCGCGACTTATCCGCCGACGACCCCCCTGGCCGAGTGGTCGGGCAGCGTGGTCGGCTTCCTCCCGCGTCGCCCTGGCTTGGGCTGGTGCTTCCAGCGGCGATGCAGCCAAAGATATTGCTCGGGGTCGCGCCGGACGATGTCTTCCAGGGCCTTCGTGTATCGCTGGGTCAGCAAGCGGGCGTCGTCGGACGTGCCGGTCCATTCCTGCGGCTCGATGATGGCGTCGCAGCCCACCTCGTAACGGAATCCCGGCCCGACCCGCCGGGCGTAGCCCACGACCACGGGCGCATTGTGCTGCAAGGCGAGGATGGCGATGGACTTGTGCGTGGAGGCCGGCCGGCCGAAGAAGTCGACGTACATGCCATTCTGCCCCGCGTCCTGATCGGCGAGGAACGAGAGCACGCCGCCGTCTCGCAGGACGTCGAGGATCTGGTCCGACCCGCCCCTCTTGGCGATCATCTTCTGGCCGGTGCGTTCGCGGAACGAGCGGAGGAAGCGGTCGAGATGCGGGTTGTCGAGCGTCCTGGCGACCGAGTGCGGGGGAAAACCGAACACGCCGAACAGGTATCCCGCCATCTCCCAGTTGCCGAAGTGGCCGGTGAGCATGATCAACGGCCCTCCACGCAGGAGGCGATCGACCACCGCCTCGTGCCCCACCAGCGTGATGTGATCTCGCCAGGTGGTGGGGTGGAGCTTTCGCGGTATGTGCAGGATCTCCATGAACATGCGGCAGAAATGGCGGAACACGCCCCGCACGATCCGGTCCCGCTCGTCGGCGTTGTACTGATCGCCAAACGCCAGGCGAAGATTCTCCAGGCCAACCTTGCGATGCCTCTTATCGATACGATAGAGGAGCCTGGCCGAGAGGTCGGCCACGCGATACGAACGCTCGACGCTCATGGCCTGGCACAGGCTCACGACGAAGCGTGCGAAGAGGTAGATCAGATAATCTAGATAAGGACGACGGCGCTTCAACGAGGTCACTCCATTGACCGCGACGAGCGAACAGGGACCATCTTCTACACGGAATCGTCGAGCAAGGGTAGGCGAACCGATCGCGCTTCTTTCGCCGAGCGATAAATGGCCCGGATGATCTCGACCGACTTCCGGCCTTCCTGACCATCGATGGCAGGTTTTCGCCCTTCGTCGAGGGCCTGGAGGAAATCGGCAAGCTGGGCACGATGGCCGGAGTGCGAAATCCCGCGAGGGTCGCTGGCACCCGCCTTGGCCGCCTGCGAAGCGTTCATCCTGGCCAGGATGTCGTCATCGCTCGCCAGTTTGTTCCGGAAGTCCCACAGCGTGATGTCATCCTGCTCGACGCGCGCCGAGCCCTGATCGCCGTGGATCTCGGTCCGTTTGGCGATCCCGGGGAAGGCGCCGGTGGCCGCCTCGATCACGCCGAGTGCCCCATTCTTGAAGCGGACGGCGGCAACGGCGGTGTCTTCGACCTCGATCCTCTCGTGAGCCAACGTGGCAGTCACCGCAGAGACCGAATCGACGTCTCCCATGAGCCACTGGAGCAAATCGACGTTGTGAATCGCCTGATTCATGAGGGCGCCGCCGCCGTCGAGGTCCCACGTCCCCCGCCAGCCACCGGAGTCGTAGTATTCCTGCGTCCGCCACCATTTCACGTGCGTGTCGCCCAGAGTAAGACGGCCGAACCGCCCGGAGTCGATCGCATCTTTCAAAGCGACGTTCGCGGGCGAGAACCGCGACGGGAAAATGGTGCAAAGGCGGACTTCATGTTCCTGGCAAGCGGCGATGATGGCGTCGCATCTTGGGAGCGTGATCTCCAGGGGCTTTTCGACGACCACATGCTTGCCCGCACGAGCGGCGGCCACGGCCGGATCGAGATGGGCGCCGCTGGGGGTGCAGATGCAGACCACATCCAGTCCCGGATGGGCGAGCATCGCATCCATGTCGTCATAAACCCGACAATCACCGCCGGCAAGCTTCGCGATCTTGCCGCCGTTGGCCGGGTTGCGGCTGAACGCGGCCACCACGCGGGCGCCTTCGATTTCGTTGATGGCCCGGGTGTGATATTCGGCGATCATCCCGCAGCCGACGATGCCGAAATTGTGGTTTGCCATCAAAGCGGCCCCGCTTTTTATCCGATCCGAATTCGAGCAATCTTCCGCTTGCCTACGCGCACGATCAACCCATCGTCCACCGGGATCAAGGCCTTGGGATCGATCAACGACCCGCCGTTCGGGGCCGAAATTGAACCCTCCGCCTTCAATCGTGCGGCGAGCGTTGGACGTGCTCGTCTCAAATCCCAGGGCGACGACGAGCCTGGGCAGGCTGATCTGGTTTTCGGCATCCAGCAGGTCCCGCCCGATCGACCACTTCGGGGATTACCTCGGGATCCAGCCCCTCGCTCCGCCTCCGGAACGCCAGCGCCGCGGTGTCGGCCGCTTCCGTCCCGTGATACTGGGCCACCATCGGCTTTCCCGAGCACTTCCTTGGCGTCTCGGGGGTTGACGCCCGGATCTAGCAGGCGGTCGACCTCGGCCAGGGGTAAATCGGTCAGCAGCGTGAAATATTGCCGCATCGGCTCGTCGGGCAGGCTCATGACCTTGCCGAACTGGGTGTTGGCATCCTCGCCCACTCCGATGTAGTTGCCCAGGCTCTTGCCCATCCGCCTCGTGCCGTCGGTGCCGACGAGGATGGGCATGGTCATGGCCACTTGCGGGGACTGCCCCTCTTCTTGCTGGAGGTCGCGGGCCACCAGGAGGTTGAAGAGTTGCTCGGTCCCGCCAAGCTCGACGTCGGCGCGGATCTCGACCGAATCCCAGCCTTGCATGAGCGGGTAGAGGCATTCGCTCAGGTAGACCGGCTTCTCCTCGCGGATTCGCTTGGCGAAGTCGTCCCGGGCGCTGATCTGGCCGATCGTCATGCGGCGAGTGAGCCGGAGCACGTCGGCAAACGACCATTTCCCGAACCATTCGCCGTTGAAGTGGACCTCCGCTCGCGTCGAGGTCGATTATCCTGCCCACCTGGGTCAGATAATCGCGGGCGTTGGCCTCGATCTTCTCCCGATCCAGCCCCGTCCGCGTCTCGTCCCGGCCCGAGGGGTCGCCGACCATGGCCGTGTAATCGCCGATGATCACGACCGCCGTGTGGCCCAATTCCTGGAACTGGCGGAGCTTACGCAAGGGGACGGTGTGGCCGAGGTGGACGTCGATTCCCGTGGGGTCGATCCCGTACTTGACGCGCAACGGCTTGCCCGAAGCGGCGGACCGCTCCAGCTTCTTCTTGAATTCGTCCTCGGGAACGACGGCTTCGACGCCTCGGCGAAGCAAGTCCCACTGCTCAACGGCGCTCGGCATGCGAAGATCGACCTCCCGCGGCGGTGCTCACGACCATCGCGACCGCCGATTCTAGCGCACAGGCCATCCACGCGGCAAGGTGGATGGCCCGGCCTCGCGCGGTTACCATGAAATCGCACGAGCCTCGATCCCGCCATCTCGAAGAGACGCGTCCATGCCCCCGAATCCGGCGGATAAGCCTTCCATCCTCCTCACGGTCTACTTCACGATGGTCCTGGTCGGGGTCGTCGGCTCGTGGGCGGTGGTCGCAATTCGGTTCCTCAACGGTCAGCCGATCTTGCCGAGGACGCCGACGCGCCGAGTGCCCTGGGGTGCGGCGTCGGTCGCGGCGGTCATCGTGGTCTTCGTGGGGGCTCAATTGCTCGCCGGGGTCGCTTACGGCCTGTTCATCACACTGATGCGGAAAAGGCCGCTGAATCCGGCAGAGATGCCCCTCGCCGACCAGATGATCCTGGTTAGCCTGATCTATTTCGGGCTGGCCCTCATCGATCCCCGTTGTGCTGAATCTCACCAGCCGGGCGGAACCCGCGGACCTCGGCCTCACGACCGACGATCTCGGCCGGAATCTCGTCCGAGGCGTGATGGGTTGCATGTTCCTCCTGCCGCCCGTCTATCTGTCGATGTACCTGGCAACCCGCCTGTGGGCCTCGAACCCGCACGAGATCGAGAAGATGCTCTTCAGCAATCCGTCGCCGTCGGTGGCGTTGCTCGCGTATGTGTCGGCCGTGATCGCGGCACCCATCGCCGAGGAACTCCTTTTTCGAGGGATCTTGCTCGCGTCGCTCTGGAAGCTCATGCCCTCCACGCCGCCGATTTCCTCCACCGAATCGGGACCCCTCTCGGAAGTTGCGGGCGTCGAAATTGCCCCGGAAATCGCGTACCAAGACGAATGGACGACGCCCGCCGCGTTGCCGGACGCCGAGAGCCGGAACTGGACGGTTCGTGCGGGGTTCCTGGCGGCCAACATCTTCGTCTCGCTCATTTTCGCGAGCCTCCACTACAAGCAATGGCCGGCGCCGGTGGCCCTTTTCCTCCTTTCCCTGGGCCTGGGGTTCGTTTATCGAAGGACGGGCAGCCTGGTCGCCCCGATCGCCCTGCACGCGACCTTCAACGGCCTCAGCACCACGTTGATGCTGATCCAGGTGGCCGCGGGGGGCGCATCGGCCGGGGCGATGAGCCCGGGATCTCATCGCGTCTTCATGCGAAATTTTCGCCGCATACATCTCCCCGTGGAAAATGTGCGGATGCCATGAAGTCTCGATGAATCCGCGTCGCACGGCCCGGGCGGACGCTGGACGTGCGGACGTCTCGTGCTATCGTTGGGTCGATCTCCCCGATGGCCACATCGATGCAGCGCACGCCCCATGACGCAAGCCCTCAAGAATCGGCCACTCTTCCAGCTCTTGCATCACGCGAGGGCCTACCGGAGGCCCGACCCGCTCATCCTCGTGAACGGCCTCGCCGAGCAATCGGAGAGCTGGTTCGCGAACCGGGTCATGCTGTCGCGGCGGTTCGACGTGAAGGTGCCCGAACTGCTCGTCTACGGGGGCGACTCGCTGCATCGCCACCTTCACGACGGCGGCGAGGTCACGGTCGATTACCTGGCCGATCGCCTGGCGCAGTTCCTCGACGAATTCGTGCAGAGGCCGCCCTACCATCTCGTAGGATCGAGCCTGGGCGGCCAGATTATCCTGACTTATGCCGCGAAGAATCCGGGAAAGGTGGGCCGATTGGTCCTGATCTGCCCGTCCGGCATCCACGGCGTGGAGCACCTGCCCGTGATGGAGGGCGTCCGCCGCTCGCAGTACGACACGCTCGTGGGCTCGGTCTTCCACCATCGCAAATTCGCGACCGAAGGGCTGGTGGGGGCACTGGCCGGGAAGTTCGCCGACAAGAAATGGAAGACGGGCGTCTTGCGGACCTTGCGGGGCACGATCGGCCACTCGGTCTCGCCGTTGATCGAGCAGGTCGCCGCCCCGTGCCTGTTCATCTGGGGTGCCGCCGACCACGTACTCGCCGACGTCCCGGGCGCGGTCATGGCGGCTTCGCGGATGAAGCGGGTGCGGCAGGTCGTGATCCCGAGGTGCGGCCATGCGCCCAGATCGAGCGGGCTCGCCTGGTGAACGTGCTGATCGACCGCTTCCTGCGAGACAAGCTCAAAGGCGTGCACCCGAACCTGGACGCGTCGCGATACGTGAAGGCGGCCACTCGATGAGCGACGCGGCGTTATTCCTGGGGAAATTCCTGCGGCACGGGACGAAGATCGCCAGCCTGGCACCAAGCAGCCGATGGCTGGCCGACGCCACGATCCGTGGGATTGACTGGGAGAAGACGGGCGCGATCGTCGAGCTTGGCGCGGGCACTGGCCCTATCACGCGAGCCATCTCCGCCAGGATGCGGCCGGGATCTCGCCTGATCGCCATGGAGCGCGACGCCGATTTCGCCCGCCTGCTTCGCGAGCGATTTGCGGCGAACGACCAGGTCGAGATCGTCGAGGGTGACTGCTGCGACCTGACATCGATCCTGGGCGACCGGGGCATTGCTCGCGTCGATCACGTGGTCTCCGGCCTGCCCATCCCCTCGTTCCCCGAGCCCTCCCGGCAGCAATTTTTCCAACAGGTCGGCCAGGTCCTGGCCCCCGAAGGTTCGTTCCGGCAGATCACCGAGCTTGCCTGGGTTTACCGGGGGCTTTACCGCCGATTCTTCGAGGAAGTCCGCTTCGTGTTCGAGCCTCTCAACTTCCCGCCGGCGGGCGCCTACCATTGCCGAACGTTGAAGTGAGACCCGACGTGTTTTCTCCGCTGATCCGGCTCGCCGCGGCCAGGCCCACGCGCTCGGTCGTCAATGCCGCGTTCGCGACCTGGAGCCGACGGCGAGTTTCCAGGCTGGCGGGGTGCGACCCGGCTCGGGTCCAGCGCCGGACGTTGCTCGAACTCGTGAAAGCGGCGAGCCACACTCGCTTCGGGCGCGACCACGATTTCGGGTCGATCGATTCGATCGAGGGGTTCCAGGAAGCCGTCCCGGTCCAAACTTATGACTCCTTCTGGGAGCGATATCTCAGGCCATCGCACCCGATCTATAACAACGTGGGATGGCCGGGCCAGGTCCCGTACCTGGCGCTCACGAGCGGCACCACGCAGGGGGCGACGAAGTTCATCCCGGTCTCGCGAGCGATGCTGAAGTCAAACTATCTGGCATCGCGCACGATGATGGCGTACCACGTCGCAAATCGCCCGGATTCGCGGCTTTTCGGGGGTCGCATGTTCTTCCTCGGCGGCTCGACGGATCTGCAGCAAGTCGGGCCGGGCGTGAGGCAGGGCGACCTGAGCGGGATTGTTGCCACCGAGATGAGCCGGCTCTCGCGACCCTATACGTTTCCGCCCCTCGAACTGGCCCTGGAGACGGATTGGGATCGCAAGCTTGGCCTGCTTGCGGAGGAGAGCCGCAACCAGAAGATCACGCTGATCGGGGGCGTGCCAAGCTGGCTGCTCCTGTTTTTCGACCGCATCCGCGAGCTGACGGGCAAGGCCACGATTCGCGAAATCTGGCCGTCGCTGGAGGTCGTCGTCCACGGAGGCGTCAAGTTCGATCCCTACCGCGAAAGCTTCGCCAGGGCGCTCGGATCTCCCTCGATTGCCACGATCGACGCCTACGCCTGTTCGGAGGGTTTCATCGCCTTCGGCGATCCGCAGTCGTCGCACCTGCGGCTCATGTTCGACCACGGCGTGTTCTACGAATTCGTCCCGCTCGATGACCTGGATTCCGCCCGGCCTACCCGCCATTGGCTGGGCAACGCGCGAACGGGGATCGATTATGCGATCGTCGTTTCCACGTGCGCGGGCCTGTGGGGCCACGTGATCGGCGACACGGTCCGTTTCGAGCAACTGGATCCGCCCCTGCTGACTTTCACCGGTCGCACAAAATACTCGCTCTCCGCATTTGGCGAGCATCTCATCAACGAGGAGATCGAAGCGGCGATGGCGAGGGCGGCCGAGTTGACCGATGCGTCCGTGCGAGACTGGCACGTCGGCCCGGTCTTCGTCGGCTCGCTCGGATATCACCATTTCATCGTCGAGTTTGACCGCCTCCCACTCGACCCTACATCGTTTCGAGACGAGCTCGACGCCGAATTACGCCGCCGAAACGACGACTACCGGGCGCACCGCGCGGAAGGCGTGGGGCTGCCGGTCCCGGCCTTGACGGTGGCCTCACCTGGCAGCTTCGCGGCCTGGATGAAGGCTCGCGGCAAGCTGGGCGGCCAGAACAAGGTGCCCAGGATGGATGAGTCCGGCAAGCTCGCCACCGAACTCGGGGCCTATCTGAGAGCCCATCGATTGATTCATCATCATCTCGCGCAGGAGCGAACGTGCCCGCGGATTCTGGCGCGATTCCATAGAGGGTGCCGATCGCCCCTTCCCGCTCGCGGAAAATGCCCCGATTGCCCGAAGAATTCCTTGAGGTCAGCCAACACTTTCCGCGGTCGGAGGGCTGAGCATCACGCCCCCAGGGAAATTTCGTGGCCTGGCCCTCAAGCCCACGGTGATGAGCGCCCAGTCCCACCAATCCGAAGCCGTCACGCCGGGCCCCGTCGGAGGCCACTCCCAATCGCTTTGCGACGAGGACCGCAGGACCGCTCCGGTCGTCACCAGACCGACGCCGATGACGGCCCCGGCGACCATCCGGCGGAGAAACCGCCTCGGGCGCCTCGCTCTTGCCCAGGGGGCAATCGGCCGTCAGCACTCGTCCGTCTCTCCGGCGATAAAGGCGACCGCAAAAATTCCCCTCGGTCTTTTTGACGAGGTCTTCAACCTCCGCCGTGGTCATCGCGGAGATGTTGTAGACGTGCTTCTCGCACTGCGAGCAGAACCGCGAGCGATCGTCACCGGTCATGGCTTCCCATGACGCCGGACAGGGCGAGGCGATCTTGAGGTCGTTGATTGAAAACGGCTTGGTCATCGGTGGGACCTCTCCCTGGCGGGGCAAATCTTACCGACGTTCACCTGGGCAGGACGCCGCCATCGGGAACCTTGGCCGCTTCCTTCGATTGAGCCGCTTTCTCGTTTTTCAAGTCTTCGATGAGTTCTTCGACTCCCACGGGCGAAGTCGTTGGCGGGGTGAGTGTTGGCGGGCAGATCATCGCTCCGGCCGTCATCGTCGGCATCGGCTTCTTCTTCAGGCCAACGGTTGTGAGCGCCCAATCCCAGTAATCCGTAGGAGTTACGCCCGGTCCCGACGGCGGCCACTCCCATTCGCTTTGCGATGAGCCCCGCAAGACCGCCCCCGTCGTCACCAGGCCGATCCCGATGAATGCCCCCGCGACCAACCGGCGCATCAATCGTTTCGGGGCTTGACCCCGGCCCACGGGGCAATCGGCCGTCAGCACCGTCCCGTCTTTTCGTCGAAAGAGACGGCCGCAGAAGTCGCCCTCTGTCTGCTTGACGAGGTCTTCCACCTCGACCTTAGTCATCGAGATGATGTTGTAGACGTGCTTGTCGCACTGCGAGCAGAGCCGCGAGCGGTCGTCGCCGGTCATCTCATCCCAGGAAGCCGGGCAAGGTGAGGCGATCTTGAGGGCGTTGACCGAAAAGGGCATCGTCATCGGCGGGTCCTCGATTCTCGGGAAGCCATTTGCTCCTGCCGAGAGTAAGACGTCGAAGATCGAACCGCCATAGAAAAAATCCGCCGGTCAGGCCGCGCTTTTCTTCCTGGCGATGAAATCCGCGATCCGGCCCAGCGAATCCAGGTGGTCGGCGCCCGCCTCGTGGGCCTCGACGGTCACGCCGAATTGCTCCTCCAGGAAGACGACCAGCTTCAGCGTGCTGATCGAGTCGAGGATGCCGCCGGTGATCAGGGGCGTCTCGGCCGTGAGCTCGTCGGGGTCCTCGCCGGGGAGGAATTCTCGCAGGATGTAGTCCTGCACGGCGCGGGAGATGTCGTTCATGCGAGATTCCTTCGTCAGACTTCGGAGGGGCTGCCGCAAAAGGCGAGGAGCATTTCTTCCAGCCGAGGATCGGCCTCGATGACCGGCCTCGCGCCATATTTCACGATCAGGGGGTTCTCGAAGGCCTCATGAAGGACACGGCCTTCCATGCTCTCGGGTATCCTCACGCCGAGCATGGCGAGCGCCGTGGGCGCAAGGTCGTGCAGGTCGGCGTTCAGGTGCGATCCGGGCCGGATGTCGGGCGCGTCGATCGCGACGACCCCGGCCATGCGATGCGTGGCGGGCAGATTCGGGTCGGGCGCGAGCAATCGGCTGCTCAGCGGGCTCCATTTCGCCTGGGCCTGGTATCCATCCGCGGACGGGGCAAGGATTTCCGGCAGGCCCGCGGACGACGGGTCGAGATCGTAGCGGTCGGCCACCGAGAAGGCGTCGGCGAACAAAAGATCGCCGGTCTCGGGGTCCCTCGCGGATCGAAGCAGGTCGACGACCTCGGCGATGGTCCGATCGGCCGTGGAGGCATGCTCGGCGATGTCGGGCCTCAGGAAGACGCACCCGCTCAGTTGGCCGAAGGGCGCGAAGGCCGTGGTCTTCTTCCAGTCGCAGCCGACCTGGCCGTCGATCGAGCGAGGCAACCGCCGGCCCGACCCGCCCGGCTCGTGTCGCGTCCGCCACCGGCGAAATCGGTCGCGCAATCGCTCGCGCGATAGCGGAATCTCGTCCCGTAGGCCAATCCGCGCTGGAAACCGGCTTCCCGCAGCAATCCGTTGACATTGACCAGGGCCTTGCACGGTCCGAAACCGTGGTCGCTGACCGCGATGATCGCCGCGTCCCGCTTCGAGGCCAGCTCCATCAGCCGGCCGGCGGCGTCGTCGAGCGCCCGCAAGCAAAGCTCGACCTCCTCGTTCCACCCCTTCTGGCGAATCCCGGTCTCGTCCACGTCCAGGTAGGGCCAAAGGCGGTGCTGGAGGCTGTCGAGATTATGGAAATGGACCATCATGGCCGACCACTCGCGGACGCGCACGTCGGCGCAGTTCGGCGGCCTCGGCCTGCGCATGAAAGACGGCCCGGCAGCGTTCGCCGACGATCTTCAGTTCGTCGAGCGTGCGGGGTCGCCCCTTGAAGATGATCTTATGGGTATAGTCGGGGATCGTCTCGCGGATCTCCGCGCCGAATTCGGGGCACTGGGCGAATGCCCAGTCGCGTCCGGGGGCGTCGGCACCCGCCACGACCAACCCGCGCACGTTCGGCGGCGGATAGGTCATCGGCAAGTTCAGGCTGACGACCTGTCGCCCCGAGGCCGAGAGCGATTGCCAGATCGTGGGGACGCGGACCCTGCCGGCGTGATTGGGCCGGATGGTCCTGTCATTGGAATCGACGTAATAGAACTCGTGGATCCCGTGCGACGGCGGCTCGCAACCGGTGGAGAACGAGGTCCAGGCCACGGGCGTGACCATGGGGACGCTGGATCGGAGCGTGCCGAAGGCCGAGCGTCGCCACAGGGCGGCCAGGTTGGGCAGCCATCCGCGGTCGAACAGGGGCCGGAACGCCGACATGGTGCCGCCGTCCAGGCCAAGAAACATGACTCGCGTCGCGGGTGCCGGCATTGGCGGTCGCCTCCGATCGCCGTCCATGGCGAACAATCAGGCGAACCCTACAGGGAACCCCGGCGGTGGTCAATCCCGACTTGGCGGGCGAAGGGAAGGGTTTCGCAGCCAATCCAAGGGTCGCGCAAACCTTCCGCGGTACGTTCACCACTATGGGCGTGGTAGCGATTTTGCCTCCTGTGACGAAATTGCGGTCATGCGGGGGTTCAATCCAGGCCGATCTTGAGGAGGTTGGCTCGTCTTCGCATAAGAGATCCACGAGGATTGAGGCTCATGACATCCACGCTCCGTCGCCTCGCCCCGGTCGTGTTCCTTGCCGCGGCGGCCGGATGCCATTGCCAGCTTCGCGATGATCGCATGGCGGGGGCCCCTCCCGAGATGATGTTCATGCACCAGCCGAGAGAGCTGGAGATGGTCTCGATGCCGCCCTACGTGATCGAGCCCCCGGACGAGGTCGAGGTCTCCGTGCGTCCGCTGGCGTTGGAATTCTCGACCACCAGCCTGGTCGTCCGCCAGGACGGGATGGTTGATCTGGGCTTCTACGGCGATGTTTACGTAACAGGGCTGACTCTCGACGAGGCCGAGCTGAAGATCGCCCAGCATCTCGACCCATTCGCGGCGGCGAAAAAGATCCCTGAACCGGTGCAGGTCTCGGTCCGCCTGATCAGCAGCAATCAGACCAAGCAATATTACGTGCTCGGCACGGTCACGCAGCAGGGACGCTTCCCGATCACCGGCAGCGAGACGGTCCTGGATGGGATGCTCCAGGCCGGCCTGCGATCCTACAGCCAGCCCGAGAACGCGTACCTCGTCCGGCCCCACCCGCACGGCGGGAAGGATCTGGTCCTGCCGATCGACTGGGAAGGGATCAAGGATCGTGGCGACACGCTCACCAATTACCAGCTCATGCCGGGCGATCGCATCATCGTCCCCGGGGGCAAGCCGCCCGGATTGTTGAAGTCGCTCGCGGGCGGGGGCTGACGGCCGCGAGGATTCAAACCTCGGCCGCCGGGGCTTTCTTGAGGGCGGCCACGCATCGCATCATGGCCGAGATCATGATTACGGCCACGCAGGTGAGCAAGAGGCCGAGGAACCCGATGTTCAGCCACCCCTTGAGCAAATCCCCCTTCTTGATCCAGCCGACGTAGGTGCGGCTGATCTCCAGGTAGGCGGCCGTGAGGGTCGTGGACGCCACGAAGAGCGCGGGCAGGAGCGTGATGGGAGCATCACGCGCCTTGCCCGAATTCACGAGGATCGTGGTCACGATCGTGAGGGCAATCAAAGCGAGCAGTTGATTGGCCATGCCGAACATGGGCCAGATGGTCGCCACCGTGCCCGTCCAGATGAACGAGGCCCACGAACCTACGACGAGCGCAGTCGCCAGTAAGGAAGCCGGCAGCCAGTCGAGGTTCCCGAGCGGCTTCCACGCCTTGCCCAGGAATTCCTGGACGAGATAGCGGCCGATGCGCGTGCCCGTGTCGATGGTGGTGAGGATGAAGAGGGCCTCGAACATGATCGCGAAGTGATACCAGTATTTGATCAGCCCCTCGAACCGAGGCAGCGCGGAGGTCAAGATCCGGGCCATCCCCACGGCCAGGGTCACGGCGCCCCCGGTCCTCCCGTGGAGCGATTCGCCGACTTGCTGCTCGACCTGCACCAACCCGTCGCCGTCGTGGTCGACATTCAAGACTTCCAGTTGTTTCGCGAACGCGGGACGATCGGCCAGCGAGATGTTGATGTCGTAATACATCGAGGTGGGCAGCGAGGCGGCGGCGATCAGGGCGACCAGGCCGACGAGCCCTTCCATTAACATGGCGCCGTAGCCGATCATGCGGATGTCCGACTCGCGATTGACCATCTTGGGCGTGGTCCCGGATGCCACCAGCGAATGGAACCCGGAGATCGCCCCGCAGGCGATGCAGATGAACACGTAGGGGAAGATCGGCCCGTTGAACGACGGGCCTCCGCCGTTGGCGAACAGGGGGTTCACGGCGGGAGCCTGGAGCTTCGGATTGGCCACGATCACGCCCATTACAAGCAGCGCAATCGTGCCGATTTTCAGGAAGCTGGAGATGTAATCGCGAGGGCAAAGTAACAGCCATACCGGCAGGACCGATGCGACGAACCCGTAGGCCGCGATGAACAAGATGGTCTGCTCGCGGGTGAGCGAGAAGAATTTTCTCGAGTTCCGACCCGGGAATCCACGCACCGGCCACCGTCGCGCCGATTACCCCCACGGCGCCCAGCACCGAGGCTTCAACGACCCGGCCCTTGCGAATCCGGTACATGTACATGCCGACAACGAGGGCGATGGGGATCGTGCAGAAGATGGTAAACGTGCCCCACGAGCTCCCGGCGACCGATTGCACGGCTTTGGCGGGGACGATCCAACCTTTCGTCACCGGATCGAATTTGGCCGCCGCCAGCCCCGGCGCGGTCATCAGGAATCCTTCGGGGATCTTGCGCGAGGCGGTGTTATTTGGGCCGTAATGATAGATCGTGTTGGCCGGGACCTTGAAAACCGACCGGGTCCCGTCGAAGTCGCGTCCGAAGCCGGCGGCCGACGGGTAAGTAAGCGTGGTCCCCTGGGCCATCGGCACGCTCTCGCCGCCCAGGGTCTTGACGACCACGATGCCCAATCCGGCCAGCGCGATGATGATCACGTACAGGATGGCGATCGCCGTGGCCGTGCCGGCGACCGGCCCAAGCTCCTCGCGGGCGATCTCGGCCAGGCTCTTGCCGCCGCGACGGGTGGAGGCCGCCAGGACCATCATGTCTTGCACGGCACCGGCGAGGCACACGCCCACCACGAGCCAGATCAGCCCCGGCAGGTAGCCGAACTGGATGGCAAGGACGGGGCCGATCAGCGGTCCGGCGCCCGAGATGGCGGCGAAGTGGTGGCCGAACAGGACCCAGCGGTTCGTGGGCTGGTAATTCTGGCCGTCTTCGAGGGTGTGGGCGGGGGTCACGCGGAATCGTCCAGCGCGGCGACCTTCGCGGCCAGGAAGGCGCTGTAATAGCGATAGGCCACGCTCAAAACGGCCAGTACGCCCAGCATGATCCACATGGCGGACACGTTCATCGCGATCGCTCGGCGGTGCCTCGGTCGGATCTCACGAGATCCCATCTTAGCGAGAAAGGAACGGCACCGGGAGTAAGAAGGCATGCTGCTCGTAGAAGCTCGCCACGCCCGACCACGAGGTGTACTGCGAAAGCACCACGACCAGCACGTAAAGCGCAGCCACCGGGAAGATGGCGAGGCGGCCCACGATCCGGAAGAACCAGTGTCGCGGGCGTTCTCGGCATTCCGACCTCGCGTAGGCCCAGCCGATCAAGATCCTCGCCGGCACGAGGAAACTGACGAAGACGAGGCCCGGCAGCCAGGCCGCGTCCATCGGGATCATCTCGATTTTCAGGATATAAAGCGGGAGGGACGCCACCAACATGACCGTGAGCGCAAAGGCGAAGGCCCAGGGGGCGCGGCGGAACCGTCCTCGGACCGCTCGCGGCGAGAACAGCGAAGCGATCCTGCCGTCGACGGCGAAACCGACCTGGAGAAACGGTAACAAAGGGACGATCAGCCCCAGCAGAAGGACGCCCGGCACGGCCAGGAGCGGATATCGGATGGTCCCGGCCAACAAGGTTGCGGGGACGACGATCCAGGCAAGCGTACCGAGAAATCCGACCAAGCCCAGCCGGAACAGCGGCCAGAGTTTCAGGGAAACCGCGAAGTCCCACAGGTCGTCGCGCAGCTCGCGGTACAGGCCGCCGCGACGCAACCGCTTCACGAGCCAGGAGGGGTTCCCCCACGGCCAGAGGAAATGCCGCAAGCGGCCACCCCTGGCGAAGGCCATTGCCAGGTGGCAGGCCGTGAGGACGGTCAATACGACCAGGGCCATCCGCCATTTCCGGTATACCGGGCCACCCGGATCGATCCAGTAGGCGGAATCGGTCAGAGATCGGACCAGCCAGGACGGGAGCAACGAGATCCAGGGCGCCGAGCACCGCACCCCCGATTCGCCCGGCACGTCGCACGCCGAACAATCCATCACGAATCCGGCCCGTGCGGGCCACTCGCGCCGAAGTTTCGAGCATGTACCCGAAGCTGATGAACTGGAGGAGCGGGATGGCGGCGAGCGTCGAAAGCCCGACGACGAGCGAGATCAGGCCGAAGATCCAACCGGCCGTGGAAACCAGGGTTTCGCGGGTGAACCGCATCCATTTCCGACCGGTGCGGATCGGGCTGGGAGCGTCCTCGACGAACTCGCGGGATCTTCGGTCGCCATGGTCGTGCTCATGAAACACAATACAACGGATCTCGCGACGGAGTTTCAATTTTGAAACGACGAGCCCATCGAAAGGGTATCCTGGGGCGAACGTCGCTTGCAGAAAGGGCCGGTCTTATGGGCAGACGAGATATCCTCTTCCTGGCTGCGGTCCTGATAGGAGCCGGCTCGCTCGCGGCCGGCCTTCGCCGACAGGAAGCGTCGGCTCGGGCCGCGATAACCGTCGATTCGAGGGCGGATGACCAGCTGGCGGCCGTCGTCGGCAAGGTAGACCGCGCGATGGCCCGCTCGTGGGACGAGAAGCGGCTGATCCCCGCCGCGAAGGCGCCCGACCTTGCCCTCATGAGGAGGCTGAGCCTGGCCCTCGACCGGGACCATCCCTTCGCTGGAGCAAATCCGGCGATTTGAAGGCTTCGCCGGCGGAATTCGAGGGTGGATCTCTGGCTGGAGGAATTGCTGGCCGACCGCCGATGCGCCGACTACCTGGCCGAACGTTTCGCCCGCGCCTTCGTGGGCACCGAGGACGGCCCGTTCATCGCAGTTCCGTCGCCGCCGATTCGCGTCCTGGCTGAGCGACGCGATCCTCGAGAATCGGCCCTACGACGCCATCGTCCGCGACCTGATCGCCGAATCCGGCCTCTGGACCGATCACCCGGCCACCAATTTCGTCACGGTCACTTTCGACCCCGACGCGCAATCGCCCGATCCCGAGCGCCTGGCCGCCCGCGCTTCGCGGGCATTCCTCGGGATCCGGCTCGATTGCGCCCAGTGCCACGACCACCCGTTCCAGCCCTGGAAGCAGCAGGATTTCCGCGGCCTGGCCGCGTTCTTCGGCGGGGTTTATAGCAGCGGGCGAGGGATCCAGGACGGCGAAGAACGCTCTATCAGCCGAACGACCGCAAGACGAAGCGAGCCGGTCGAAGGTCGAGCCGCAAGTCCCGTCGCGTCCCGAACTCCTGCCGCGCGTCGGCACGCCTCGCCAGCAGCTCGCCGCCTGGGTGTCGACCCGAAAAATCCCGCAGCTCGCCAGGGCGACCGACCAATCGCATGTGGGCGTTGATGTTCGGCCGGCCCCTCGTCGAGCCGATCGACGACCTTCCCGCTGTCGGGCGAGCTCCCCGAGGCGCTCGACCTGATCGCCGGCGATTTCTCCGCGCACGGCTACGACCTCCGTCGCCTGATCCGCGTGATCGCCGCCACCGAGGCGTTCCGCCTGGACAGCGCCACGGCATTCCGTCGCATCCGACGAGCCAGGACGGAGACTGGGCCGCCTTCCCCATGACGCCGCCTGCGACCCGACCAGGTCGCCGGCGCGCTTTTCCAGGCCGACTCCATCTCCACCCTCGACGCCCGATCGCACTGGTTCCTCCGCCTCGTGGCTCTACACCGGCCGCAACGACTTCGTCCGACCGATACGGCGACGCGGGCGAGGACGAATTCGACAGCCGAGGGGGCACGATCCCGCAACGCCTCCTGCTCATGAACGGCGATCTTGTCCGCGAGAAGACCAAGGACGACGGGCTTCACGGCCGCCGGCGCGGATCGCCTCGCAGGCCCCCGATGATCGCCAAGGCGGTCGAGGCCGCCTATCTCGTCGTCCTCACTCGTCGGCCGATCTCGCGAGGAGCTGGATCACTTCACGAAACGGCTTGCGGGCACGACGGAAGCCGAGCGAAGGAGCGGCTGAGCGACCTCTGCTGGACCTTGCTGAACGCGACCGAATTCTCGTGGAATCATTGAGGCGATCATGGGCGCCCATTTCTTCGATCGACTCGTCGCGGATTCCTCGATCTCGCCGGGCTAAGCTGGCTGACGCCGGTCGGGCGCCTGCTCGCCGATCAGGCGGAGCGGTCGAAGGGAGCCGGCGCAGCTCGGTCATCCTCCTCTGGATGGCGGGCGGGCCGAGCCAGTTGGAGACGTTCGACCCGCATCCGAACGCGAAGATCGCCGGCGGGACGCAGGCGATCGCCACTCGGCCGCGAGGAATCCAGCTCGCCCAGGGATTCGACCATCTGGCCGAGCAGATGCATCACGTCGCGCCTCGTCCGATCGCTCGTGAGCAAGGAGGGCGACCACGAGCGCGGCACGTATCTCATGAAGACCGGCTATCGCCCCGATCCGACCGTCGAGCACCCGTCGATCGGCGCGATTTGCTGCCACGAGTTGCCCATCGGCAAGACCGACATCCCCCGTCACGTGTCGATCCTGGCCGGGCAATGGCCCAGCCGAGGCGGGTTCCTCGGCGGCGAGTACGACGCCTTCCAGGTGGGCGATCCGCTCGGCCGTCTGCCGGACGTGTCGGCCCCCGTGGCCGTCCGATCGCGACCGCCGGCGGGTCCATGACCTGGACGTCGTCGAACGCTCGTTTGCCCGAGGCCGCGGAGGCCCAGATCGCAGGCCACCCTGCACCGCGAGACCCTGTCGCGGGCGCGGACGATGATGGCCTCCGAGCAGCTGAAGGCGTTCGACGTCAGCCAGGAGCCGCTCGCCGTCCGCGCCGAGTATGGCGACAGCCCTTCGGCCGCGGCTGTTTGGCCGCACGTCGCTTGATCGAGGTCGGGCGTCCGCTGCGTGGAAGTAACTCTTGAGCGGGTGGGACTCGCACGTCAACAATCAAGAGATCCAGCAAAAACGCGTCAAGGAACTGGACCCCGGCTTCGCGGCCCTGATTCGCGATCTGAGCGCGGCGAAACTTGCTCGATCGCACGGTCGTCCTCTGCGGGGGCGAATTCGGCCGCACGCCCAAGATTAACGTGGCCGGCGGCCGGCGACCACTGGACCAACGGGTTCAGCATGGCCCTGGCCGGCGGCGGGATTCGCGGAGGGTACAAGCTGGGAGAAACCGACCCGGAGGGGTCGAAGGATCCCGATCGCCCGACGTCCGTCGAAGATGTTCACGCCACCGTCCTGACGGCGCTGGGGCTTGATCCCGCCAAGGAAAACGTGGCCCCAGCCACCAGCCGGCCGATCAAGCTGAGTTCGGGCAAGGCGATCCGGGATTTGCTGACTTGAAAGGTTGGAATCGAATTTCAAATCGGTGTACGATCGTCGGAAAGCGCGGCCACGCTCCGCGTCAACACGACATCCTCGGGGTTCGCATGTGGCTCCATCCCGTCCTACCGACGTTCGCACGCCCGATCCCACTGGACCCCAATGTTGAGCTGGTCCTGATCGGAAAGCACCCGCAGTGTGACGTTGTCCTACGCGATCCAAGCATCTCGCGCCGCCATTGCTGCCTTACCCCGCTGGACACTAACGATGGTCCCGTTCTCCTTGTTAAGGATTTGGGAACCGGGCGAATCGCCGTCAATGGTTTCACGGTGGGGAAGGCTCGGCTGGCGGTCGGTGATGCGTTGAGGATCGGAGACTTGGAGTTCATCCTCCGTCGCGATTACGGGGACGGAGAGCCCGATGCCTGACGCGTCCGCCGGATCGGTTTGACGGCAGCCGCGAACCACATCGTACGGATCGCATCATGACTGATTATCCGCAACCCGTCGCGAAGCTGTTGGATCTTGGCGAAGGTCTTTTCGACGACGAAAAGGAATTCGACTACGTGGCCGGCCTTGGCCTCACCCAAGAGCATATTCCCGACCTGATCCGGATGGCTTGCGACCCGGAATTGTACGAGGAAAACGAGGGATCGAGCATCTGGGCACCCTCGCACGCACGCCTCGCCCTGGGACAACTGGGCGCCGTCGAGGCGGTCGCTCCCCTGCTCAAGGCGATGGAGGATTTCGGCGAATACGACGACTTCCTCTTCGAGCAGTTGCCCACGATCTTCGCCAAGATCGGCCCCGCGGCCATCCCGGCCGTGGCGTCGGTGCTGCAAGACTCGTCGAGGAAGGAATTCGACCGCGTCGCCTGCACCGAGGCCCTGGAGAAGATCGGCATCGCCCAACCCGAGGCCCGCGACGAATGCGTGGCCGTCCTCACGCGGCAGATGCTGGTGCGGGAGTTTCCCGGCGAGGTTCCCTATGCCCTTAATGGGTTCATCGTGTCCGCGCTCGGGAAGCTGAAGGCGGTCGAGTCGGCCACGGTGATTGAAGAAGCCTTTGCCGCCGACATCGTCGATGAGTCGATCGGAGGAGATTGGCCCTACATCCAGTTCAAATTGGGCCTTGGCCCCGAACCGCCGCCGCGCCGATACGATCATTTCGCGCGATATCCGGGCGCGAATCCGAGCTCGCTCCTTCCCCTGTTGAGCCTGGGCTCGCCCCAGCCCAAACGCCCGGATTTGAAGAAGGTCCAGAAGAAGCGGAAGGCCGAGAAGAAGGCGCGAAAGCAGTCGCGAAAGCGGAAGTGAACCCCGCCCTTGCCGCTTGCCTCCATCTCGTTGGGCCGCTTGACGCTCGCGACCTGCGCGGGATAAGGTAATCCCACGCACCCACGTGACCGAAAACCGCCGAGACTCCGGCCGAGCCGGACCCGAGACGATTCATGCTGAAGCGTTCGCATACTTGCGGCGATTTGTCCGTCAAGGAAGTTGGCCAGACCGTCATCCTGAATGGTTGGGTCGACACCCGCCGCGACCACGGCGGCCTCGTGTTCATCGACCTCCGCGACCGCTATGGATTGACCCAGGTCGTGTTTGATCCCGACGCAGGATCAGCCCTGCACGAGGCCGCGCACGACCTCCGCACCGAGTACGTGATCGGCGTGAAGGGAGTCGTTTCGCCCCGATTGCCCGGCAAGGAGAACCCGAAGCTCAAGACCGGCGCCATCGAGGTCAAGGCCACCGAGCTTGAGGTCTTCAACAAGACGCAAACTCCTCCGTTCGAGATCCAGGGGGCCGAGGCCAACGAGGAATTGCGGCTGAAATACCGCTATCTGGACCTCCGCCGCCCCGACATGCAGAAGATTTTCCTGTTGCGTCACAAGATGTGCCAGGTCATGCGCAACACCATGACGGGCCTGAACTTCGTCGAGGTCGAAACGCCCATCCTCGGACGCTCCACGCCCGAAGGTGCCCGCGATTTCCTCGTCCCCAGCCGCGTGCATACGGGGCATTTCTATGCGTTGCCGCAGTCCCCGCAATTGTACAAGCAGATTCTGATGGTGGCGGGCTACGACCGCTATTTCCAGATCGCCAGGTGCTTCCGCGACGAGGACTTGCGGGCCAACCGCCAGCCCGAATTCACCCAGCTTGACGTGGAGATGTCTTTCGTCGAGTTCGAGGACGTGATCGGCACGATGGAGAACGTCGTGGCCGCGATTGCGAAGGAACTCACCGGCGAGGAATTGACCCTGCCGCTCTATCGGATCGACTACCACGACGCCATGGAACGGTACGGCGTGGACCGCCCCGATTATCGCTTCGGCATGGAACTGAAGGACGTCGCCGACCTGGCGAAGACCACCGATTTCAAGGTGTTTTCGCAGGCCCTGGAAGCGGGCGGGCGGGTGCGCGGGATCTGCGCCCCGGCGGCGGCGAGAAGTATAGCCGCAAGGACCTGGATGCCCTGACCGAGTCGATCAAGACCTTCGGCGCCAAGGGATTGGTCTGGCTGAAGGTGGAAGCCGACACGCTGACCGGGCCGACCGCCAAGTTCTTCTCGCCCGAGACGCAAACTGCGTTGCGGCAACGATTCGACGCGAAGCCGGGCGACCTGATCCTGATCGTGGCCGACTCGCAAGCGGTCACCAGCCAGTCGCTCTCTACGCTCCGCATTCGGCTGGGAGCGGAACTCAAGCTGTACGATCCGAAGACCTATCACTATTCCTGGATCGTGCGATTCCCGCTGCTCGCCTGGGACGCCGAGGAGAAGCGATACGCCGCCGAGCATCACCCGTTCACCATGCCCTTGCCCGAGGACCTGCATCTGCTGGACACCGACCCGGCCAGGGTCCGGGCGCAAGCGTATGACCTCGTGATCAACGGCGAGGAATGCGGCGGCGGGACGATTCGGTGTCACGACCCGATCATCCAGTCGAAGATTTTCTCCTTGCTGGGGCTTTCCCCGGAAGAAGCCGAGGAGAAGTTCGGCTTCCTCCTGAGCGCCTTGAAGTTCGGCGCCCCTCCTCACGGCGGGATCGCCCTGGGCGTGGATCGCCTGGTCATGCTCTACGCCGGGCTGACGAACATCCGCGATTGCATCGCCTTCCCCAAGACCGCGAAGGGGACGGACCTGATGACAGGCGCCCCGGGCACGGTCGACGCCAGGCAATTGCGCGAGCTTCACGTCCGGGTCGTCGAGTAAGAGGGCTCCGCCCAAAATGGTATTGGGTCCAGACCCGGCTCCCGTAGTGGGAAATCCCCTCCAGATCGCGCGGAAATTTCCCGGAGTCCGTAGAGGATCATGAATCCGTCCAGGACGCTGCTGCTGGCCACCCGCAACGCGAAGAAAGGGCGCGAGATGGCCGCCCTGGTCGCGCCTCCGTGGGATTCCGGCCCGGTCTGGAAGGACGTGGCGATCCGATCGCTCGGCGAGTTCCCCGAAGTGCCCGAGACCGTGGAGGACGCCGAGGACTTCGCCGGGAACGCCCGCAAGAAGGCCTCCGAAGCGGCGAAGTGGCTGGGATTCTGGGTCGTGGCCGACGACTCGGGGCTGGCCGTCGACGCCCTCGGAGGGGCGCCGGGCGTCTACTCGGCGAGATACGCCGGGATTCATGGCGACGATGCGGCCAACAATCGCAAATTGCTGGAGGAGATGGCCGACGTCCCGGCCGAGGATCGCGGGGCGGCCTTCCTTTGCACGCTCGCCGTGAGCGATCCTTCGGGCACGATCGTGGCGCAAGCCCAGGCGTCGTGTCGAGGGCGCATCCTCTTCGAAGGACGAGGGGAGGAAGGGTTCGGCTACGACCCGCTTTTCCTCATCCCCGAATATCACAAGACCTTCGCCGAGCTGGGCCCGACCGTGAAGCACAGGCTGAGCCACCGCGCCCGCGCCTTCGAGCGATTGCGGCCGATGCTGGAGCGGATTCTCTCGTAGGGGACGTTGTCGCGTGGTCATTTCTTCGGGGTGATCGACTTCCAATCGATCGCCGCCGCGAAGCTCGACTGGATTTCGGGTGTTACTGGCGGCTTGCCTGCCAGTAACACCCAGAGTCAACCGTAACCGTCAAACGGAAACCGCTCTATCTATAGGACTCGACGCCGGCGAAACAGTTCGCCAGGGAATCACAAAACGGCCGGACCGCCCTGGTTTCCGAGGGCGGTCCGGCCGAAGCGTGTTCCCATTTTCACCGCGTCAGCCGCTTACCAGCGGCGGAACAGCCGGGAACCGATCACGGGGTGCTTGGCGTCGCATTCGCCGCACGGGGGGATGGTCGAAACCATGCCTTGCGGCGAGGCGAGGATGCTCTGCGACGACGGCAGGACCGGGGCCGGGCAGTGCACGGTCACGGGGACCGGGCAATGGATCGTCACCGGAACTTGCTTGCAGATCGTCTTCGGCACGCACACCGTCTTGCACTCGGTGACCTGCCTGGTCACGCACACCGGCACGCAGTGCGTCGTGGTCACGGGCACTTGCTTGCAGATGGTGTACGGGACCTTCCTCGTGCACTGGATCAACTGCGTCTCGCAAACCGTCTGCGGGCAGTGCTTGACGCACTCCTGCGGGACCATCTCGCAGATGGTCTGCGGGCACCTGCTTCACGCAGGTCTCCGTCACGTTGCGGCAGGTGGTCACGGGGACCTGGCAGGTCTTCACGTCGCACACCGTGCGGCAGGTCGTGACCGGCACTTGCTTGGTGCAGACTTCCGAGACCATCCGGCAGGTCGTCACGGGGACGGTCCGGCTCTGCTGCTCGGAGACCATGCGGGTGACGGTGTACGGGACTTGCCGCACCGCCGTCTCCTTGACCATGCGAGTGATGGTGTAGGGGACCTGCCGCGTGAAGGTCTCGGGCACGTTCACCGTCACGGTGTACGCCTCGGTCTCGCAGATCGTCTTCGGCACGGTCTTGGTGACCGTGACCGGGACGCATCGCGTGGCCGTGCGGGGGACCATCGTGGTGTAGGTGTAGGGGACCGTCTTCATGGCGGTCTCTTGCACCATCCGGCTCGTCGTGACGGGGACCTGCTTGGTGCAGACCGTCTGGACGTTCTCGGTATACGTCTCCGGGACCTGCTTCGTCATGACCTCGGACACCATCCGGCAGGTCGTCACGGGCACCTGATTGACGTGCTCCTCGGCCACGAGCGTGGTGGTCGTGACCGGGACCGTCTTGGTGACCGTGTAGGGGACCGACTTGCTGACGGTGTACGGGACGCTCTTGCGGACCACTTGACGATCGTAGACCGTCTCGTTGATCGTCTCCACGACCTGCCGGGGGCAGTAGACGACCTGCTCGGCCCATCCCGCTGGGGACGTGACCAGGCAGCCGTCAACGCACACCGTCTTGCCGGGGATGCAGACCCGCTGCACGACCGGTTCGCAAACCGTCTTGCAGACCTGGCGAGCTCACGCACCGGGGCACGCAAATCGTCTCGCACACTTCGCGATAGGCCGTCTCGCAGACCGTCTTGCAGAGGGTCTCGCAGACCGTCTTGCACGAGGTAGTCGTTACGGGGCGGCAGGTCGTGTAGCGAACCTCCTTCATGCACGTCTCGCGGACCGGCTTGCAGACGGTGTAGGAGACCGTCTTCATGACCGTCCGCTTCACGGGCGTGCAAACGGTGTAGTTCACCGTGCTCATCGAGGTCTCGCACACCTTCTTGCAGTAGGTGTACGGGACCTGGCGGGTGGCGCACTGCGTGACCGGGCACATCGTCGTATACTGCTGCGGCTGCATGACAGTGCACTGGACGGGCACCGTGATGGTGCGGGCCACCTGGCGATAGCAGGTCTTCGGCACCTGCTTGCACACCGTGTAGCACTGCGTCCGATAGGCCGTCTCGCACACGGGCTTGCAGATCGTATACGGGACCGTCTTCATGCAGGTTTCCTGCACGGGGCGGCAGACCGTATAGAAGCACGTCTTGTAGGACGTCTCCTGGACCGGCTTGCAGACGGTGTACTGGCGGGTCTCGAGATGGGTCTCCTTGACCTGCCGATTCACCGTGTACGACCGCGTCTCCATGTGCGTCTCGCGCACCGGCTTGCAGACCGTGTACGCGACGTCCTTCCAGACGGTCCGCGAGACCGGCTTCTGCACGGTGTAGCGGACTTCCCGCATGACCGTCTTGTAGACCGGCTTGGAGACCGTGTAGGCCTCTTCGCGACAGGCCTGCTCCGTGACCGTCTGCATGGTGGTCACGGTCTTGGGTTGATAGACGGTCTCGACCACATCCCTCGTGATCGGCACCTGCTGCTGGACATAGATGGTCTCCTGCACCGGCTTGAGGACGGTGCAGGCCTGCATGACGTATTCGACGTGCCCGCCGCAATCCTGATCAGCGGGGCAGCACCGAGAGGAGGACGCGCCGCCATAACTGGCCGCCTCCGTCGAGCGATCAGCTACGCAAGTCCCAAAAAGCAGGGTCATGAGCGCAGCCGACAGAAGTTTACGCATCGTTAGACGCTCCACGACAAGTCTCCCGACTCGGTCGAGCCCGGCGGCTCCATCCACCTCAGCCGGATCCTCCGGCGCGGGTCCGCTTACTCACAACCTTCCATCGTCTGCCAGGCTTGCCGTTCTGCACGATGTTTCTCCAATTCACCCAATGGCTCTATTTACCCAAACCAGAAACTTTGCCCAGCCCGCATGCAAGGCACGCAGAGCACCCGGAGACTCAACGCAGAGCGGAGAGCCGGAGAAAAGTAAGGATGCGGACGACCGTCAGGGTTTGCGGCGACGACTCGATGGCGGTAATCTGGATGCGATCGCTTGTAGCGCATCGAGCGGATGATCGACCCATGAGTGACCGCGAATGGATGCCTCGTTTGGGTGAAAGCCCTCTTCGCGATTGTCCCTTTTCTGGTCATCGGTGGTGGGGCTTGCGTGCGGCGACCTCGGACGGCCTTCCGGTGAGCATGACCTCCCATCCGGACCGCCGCGAAAGCCGCCGAAACCGTCGAAACTCGCCCGGAAGCGAAGGCCGGGCATGCACGACGACCCAGCCCTCGCAGCCGGCGGTTGAAGTCGAACGATGAGAAATCCGCCCAGTAGCCTCGGGAAAATCCGATGAAACTCGCCTTCGGCGCGACCCACCCTCGGTCAGCAGACGCTTTCGACGGGTATCGTGATTGAAAACCCCCGGAGGCGGCCATGTCAGGCATGTCGGCGAGGATATGCATCGTACTCGTGCTAGGTCAGGCCCCGAGTCGGAGCATGATCGTGTCGTCGCGATCGTCGAAAAGCTGATAAAATCCACCAACGTGTCCGGCATGCCGGCCTCATTCCGCAGGGAGACTCGCATCGCCTTCGAGCCTTTGCCAGCGAAGGGAGACATGGATGATGTCCGATCCCGAAATTCGCTTCGACAACGAGGCTGACCGCCGACAGCCTCGACGGGTGTACTTCGCCAACATGAGGGGCGAGGGCGTGCCCAGACAGTGGCTCGAAAACGTCTTGAGGATTCGGCTCAGCACCTTCGGGGTTCGTCATCGCCTGGATGCCGGCCAGCTTACCAAGCTCCACCTCGCGGGCCGGGGCGATGCAAAAGCGTTTCTTCGACCGGTCGACAGAAACGCAAGAGTCGAGGCCGTCCGGCACGACAGGACAATGCCATGAGAATCCTGGATTCGATCCCATGACAACTCTTCATGAACGTGCGGTCGCCGAGGCTGAGAAGCTTCCGATCGAGGATCAGGACGCGATCGCCTCTCGCTTGCTCGCCGAGGTCGAGGACGAGCGTCAATGGGCCTCCCAGTTCGCGGCGACCACCGACGACAATGGGATCGCATGGTCGCGGAGTTGCACCGGGAGATCGCAATCGGGGGCACTCGAGATCCGCTCGATGAGGCGTTTCCGCCGGATGAGCCTTCGAGATGAATCCCCACTCGTTCCCACGCAGAGCGTGGAAACGAGCGGTAATGGCCGGTAATAACCGGCCCTACAGGATTGCAACAATGACGATGCCGAGGTCTGCATCATGAGCGTGCTCGATCAATTCCGCCTCGATGGCCGCGTAGCCCTGGTAACGGGCGGGTCACGCGGCCTTGGAAAAGCCATGGCCGAAGCCCTGGCTTCCGCCGGCGCTTCCGTCGCGGTTTCCGCCCGTACCTTGGAAGCATCGGAACCGGCCGCGAAATCGATCGCCGAATCCACCGGGTCGAAAACCCTCGCCCTTGCCGCCGAAATTACCCATTGGGACGACGTGGAGGCGATGGTTGCCCGCACGGTTGCCGAATTCGGCAAGATTGATATCCTCGTCAACAATGCCGGGATCAACATCCGCGGGCCGATCGAGGATCTGGCCGAGGATGATTTCGATCGCGTGATCGCCGCCAACCTGAAAGGCCCCTGGCTCACGTCTCGCGCCGTGGCCAAGCTGATGAAGCAGCAGAAATATGGGCGGGTCATCAACGTTTCGAGCATCCTGGGCGAAGTGAGCATGCCGTTGCGAACGCCTTATGCGTCGAGCAAGGGCGGACTCACGCTCATGACCAAGACGCTGGCCCTGGAATGGGCTCCGTTCAACATCACGGTCAATGCCCTCTGCCCCGGCCCGTTCGCCACCGAGATGAATTTGCCCCTGCTGAACGACCCGAAAGCGAAGGCCGACATGACCTCGAAGGTGCCGCTGGGCCGCTGGGCCGACCCGTCCGAACTCGGCCCGGCGGCGGTTTTCCTGGCTTCCGCAGGCTTCCAGCTTCGTGACCGGCACTTGCCTCTTCGTCGACGGCGGATACACGGCCCAATGAGGTTTGCGATGAGCGATTATCGTCGATCCCCGAAGGGCTTCCGGGCCTCGGGAGTGAAGGCCGGGATCAAGCCCTCGGGCACGCTGGACCTGGCGTTGATCGTTGCCGAGGCCGATTGCGCCGCGGCCGGCACGTTCACGACCAATCGCGTGGCGGCGGCACCCGTCCAGTGGGGCCGGTCCATCGTCCCGTCCGACGAGGTGCGGGCCATCGTGATCAACGCGGGCAACGCCAACGCCGCCACCGGCCAGCAAGGCCTGGACAACACCAGGACCATGGCGGAGCGTGTGGCCCAGCACGTGGGATGCGAGCCTCACGGCGTCCTGGTCGCCTCCACGGGCGTGATCGGCCACCAGCTACCCATGGATCGCGTGCTTGACGGGATCGACGCCGCGTATGAGGCCTTGTCCGAAGCCGAAGACGGCTTTCGTGATGCGTCGCTTTCGATCCTGACCACCGACACGCATCCGAAGGTCGTCTCGCGGGCGGTCACGCTCTCGACGGGCCGGCATTCGCTGCTCGGAATGGCGAAGGGCGCGGCGATGATCGGCCCGAACATGGCGACCATGCTGGGTTTCCTGCTGACCGACGCCCGCGTGGCCCCGGGCGCCTTGCAGGGCATCCTGGCCGAGGCCGTGGAGGATTCGTTCAACTGCGTCTCGGTCGAAGGGCACATGAGCACCAACGACACCGTGCTCATGCTCTCCGCGGGCGACTCGACGCAACCTCTCCTGAAGGGTGGCGACCTGAAGCTGTTCGCCGAGGGCGTGCGCGAGGCGTGCATCGAGCTCGCCCGGATGATCCCCGGCGACGGCGAAGGTGCCACGCATCGCATCACGATTGACGTACAAGGTTGCGTCGATCGCGAGGAGGCGACGAAAATCGCGAAGGCAGTCGCGAACAGCCCGCTCGTGAAGACGGCCATTCACGGGGCCGATCCCAACTGGGGCCGGATCGTCTCGGCGGCCGGCTACGCGGGCGTACCGTTCGCCGAATCGGAGCTTTCCCTGCGGCTGAACGGGGTCCCGCTCTACGCCGAAGGCGTCCCCCTGCCCTTCGACGCCGAATCCGTCTCGAACGACCTCAGGGATCAACGAGAGACGCAGATCCTCCTCACGCTCAAACGAGGCGACGCCGCAATCCGCTTCTGGACGTGCGACCTCACCGCCGAGTATGTACGTCTGAACGCCGATTACACGACCTAGGGTGCATGCATTGCATCTTCTCCGCCCGCCAAGAGTCCCTTAATGGACGAGCCGAAAACGCCGGGAGTCGGGCTGAAAATCCCCGTCCGCATCCTCTTGACCGTCATCCTGGTCGCTTCGGCGCTCCTGTACCAGGGCTACAACCTCACGCTCGCCCTGGACCCGGACGATTCCAATCATCTGGAGACCCCGCTCACGCTGGCCATTGCCCGCGAGCTGGTTCGCGGCCCCGGATCGCTCTACGGGCCGTTCACGGGCGAAAATCCGCTGGTGTTGATCCACGCCCCGCTCTATTACCGGCTGGCCGCGCTGGGGGCCCTTCCCCTGGTCCGCTCGGGGGTTGATCCCGCGATCGCCGCGATGATTTCGGGCCGCGGGCTTTCATTTTTGGGGATGCTCATCACGCTCGCGGCGGCGGCCTGGATTGCCGGGATGGACGAACCGTCGTGGTTTTCGCGGGCCTGGGCGGCCTGCTTGATCGCGTCGGCCGGGGTTTTCGGCAGCTTCCCGGCGACCGTCCGCCCGGATGCCCTGGCGGTCGGGCTGCAAACCCTGGGGTTTGCGATCGTCGTGAAATGCCTCCGAGACGGCAAGCAACTCCCGATCTTCGCGGCCTTCCTCGCGTTCGCGCTCGCATTCTGCATGAAGCAGCACATGATTGTTGCGGCGGGCGTCGCGGTCCTATTGCTTGGGGTTGCGGTGGTTCGGGCACGCCTGCGCGCCCTTTCCTTGCTGATGCCGCTGCTCGCGGGCGGCGTTGCTGCGTTTGCGTATTTTTTCGCGGAGAATTCGGTCACTCATGGCGAGATGTGGCGTGCGGTCTTCCTGGTGCCCGGCGAGCTCGGGACCACCGAAAGCGGCCGGGGCTCCTGGTCGTATGTCGCGACGGTTTCGTGGGAAACCGCGAAGCGATCGCTGGGCCTGATCGCCCTGGGATTGAGTCTCCTGGTAACGTCCCCACGGAAACTCCCGGGGACGCGGATCGACGGGGCGCTCTGGCTCGCCCTGGCGTTCGAGACCGCCGCGATCGTCCCGCTTTGCCTGAAAAGCTCGGGCGCCTGGGTCAACTATGCCATGCCGTCGGCGGTCTGGGGCTCGATCCTGCTGGCCCGGTGGCTGAATCGCGCCACCGCGGACGTGCGGATCGGTTTTCGCCCGGCGCTCTACATCTTGGCCAGCTTCCTGGTCCTGTTCGGGGTGTATCGACTGGTGAGGAACTCGGCCGATCCCCGCCGTGCCGATCGCCAACTTGTGGCCATGCTCCTGGAAGACCCGGCGGTTGGCCGCTCGCCTCGCGAGGTGCGCTACTTCGTCGGGCTCCCTCAATTCAACCGAATGCATGGGAACGTCGGCCTGGCGCATGACGAGTGGCTGTATAATCAATTCGAAGGGCTGGGCGAGGCCGAGCCCCGCGATCGCTGGCTGAAGGCGGCGCTCGGCTCGACGGTCCATCTCGTGATCGTACCCGCCAGCTCGCCCGCCGGCGCGGTTCCCGGCGTCTCGGGCGATCTTCCCGACCTGGGCTATCGCCAGATTCGCCAGATCGGACAATATGCCCTGTGGTCCCGAGACAAGGACGAGCCGTAGCCTTCCGGGGCGGCCCCTAGCGTGAGCCTCGATCCGTGGACCCGATCCTTCCGAACCCCGCTCGCGACCCCGAGTTCGGGACGCCGGGCGGCGACCTCCTGCGGGGCGACCTGGGCGACCATCCCGAGTCCTACCTTCGCCTGGTCGCCAACCCGTTCCTGGCCTTCCTGTTCGTGGTGGCCTGGCTGGCAGTCCTTTACGAGACCGTCATCGACGGGTTCGCCGGACCGCTCACGCCCATGGTGGTCGTGCTCCTCGGTCTTGTCGCTTGCTCTTGCTCCCCTGGCTCGCACACTATCCATTGCCTGGATTGCGGGCGCGACCGCAACCCTGACGCGATGGCGGAAGCACACCTGCGAGCGCGCCGTCGCCCGCCGCGACGGGGGCGAATTGCGGCGGATTCGCGGCCCGAGCCCGCCCATCCAGGTCGTTTGCTGGATCTGGGTCTTACTCGTGCTCGGGGTGATCGCCAAGAGGATCCTTGTCGGATGACCATCGAGCGGGAATCGGGGTCGTATCCCGGCAACGCGCGGCCGGCGTCTTGCCTTGACATGACCCTCCCGGGCGGCCCATAATTCGGTCTATTCTCCTCGCCGACGTGACGGTTATGGCACATCAAGCCGCCAGATCCTCACGCCCACGGCCTAGAATTCCTCCAGGGCCGCCGCCTAACCCCCTTCGCCATCCTATCCCAAGGGTAAGCCCATGCTTCGTCCCGCGACCGTCTCCACTCAGGACCTCCTGGACGAGATCCTCGCCGAGCGGATCATGGTCCTGGACGGGTCGATGGGCGCGCCTGATCATGTCGAATAACCCCACCGAGGAGGCTTATCGCGGCGCCCGGTTCGCGCGGCACCCGAAGGACAAGCCGTTGCGGAACTGCGCCGAGGTCCTGAGCATCTCGCAGCCCGCGTTGATCGAAGGCATCCACCGGGAATATCTGGAAGCCGGCGCCGACATCATCGAGACCAACACGTTCAACGGGACGGCGATCTCGCTGGGCGAATTCGCGCTCGACAACCACGTCGAGGAGCTGAATCGCGCGGCCGTCGAAATCGCCCGCCGCGTGGCCGACGAATTCACCCTGAAGACGCCGGGCAAGCCCCGTTTCGTCGCCGGCAGCATCGGGCCGACCAACAAGCAGCTCTTCACCGGGCCTGGAAGACGACCCGGCCGCCCGCAACGTGACCTTCGACCAGATGGTGGCCAATTACAAGGAGCAGATCCGCGCCCTGATCGACTCCGGGCGTGGACATCCTCCTGCCCGAGACCTCGTTCGATACGCTGGTCATGAAGGCGTGCCTGTTCGCGATCGAGGAAGTCTTCGACGAGCTCGGCCATCGCGTCCCGGTGATGATCTCCGGCACGATCTTCGACAACGGCGCCACGCTTTCGGCGCAACTCCCCGAGTCGTTCTACCTCTCGGTGTCGCACTTCGACGCGCTGAGCGTGGGGCTGAACTGCGCCGTGGGCGTGGACCAGATGAGGCCCGCGCTGGAGAGCCTGTCGCGCGTGAGCAAGGGCCGGATCAGTTGCTACCCCAACGCCGGCATGCCCGACGGCTTCGGCGGTTTCGCGCGGCGACAAGTACCACATGGCCCGCGCCCTCGGCGAGTTCGCCCGCAACGGCTGGCTGAACCTCGTCGGCGGCTGCTGCGGGACCACGGCCCGACTGGATCTACGAGATCGCCAGGGCCGTGGAGGGCGTGGCGCCTCGCAAGATCCCCGACCACGATTTCCCCTCGACGTATTGCGGCACCGAGCCGCTGATCGTCCGCCCCGAGACGAACTTCCTGATGGTCGGCGAGCGGACCAACATCACCGGCTCCCGCAAGTTCGCCCGGCTGATCCGCGAGGGGAATTTCGACGAGGCGCTCGGCGTGGCCCGCGACCAGGTGGAGGCCGGCGCCAACATCCTCGACGTGAACGTGGACGAGGGGCTGATCGACGGCGAGGCCGCCATGACGCGGTTCCTCAACATGGTCTGGTCCGAGGGGTCGGTGCCAGAAGATCCCGATCATGATCGACAGCTCCAACTTCGCCGTGATCGAAGCCGGGCTGAAGTGCGTCCAGGGCAAGTCCATCGTGAACTCGATCAGCCTGAAGGAAGGCGAGGCGAAGTTCCTGGAACAGGCGCGATTGGTGAGGCGTTATGGCGCGGCCGTGGTGGTCATGGCGTTCGTGGACGAGGGCGTGATCCCAGGAATCGACGAAGGGCCAGGCCGTCCTCCGCGAGGACAAGGTCAAGATCTGCGAGCACTCCTACAAATTACTCACCGAGGAGGTCGGCTTCCCGCCCGAGGACATCATCTTCGACGTGAACATCCTCACCGTCGGCACGGGCATGGAGGAGCACGCCAATTACGCGGTCGAATTCATCGAGGCCGTGCGCGAACTGAAGAAGCGCCTGCCCCGATGCAAGACCTCGGGCGGCGTTTCGAACGTCTCATTCGCTTTCCGAGGCAACGAGACCGTCCGCGAGGCCATGAACGCGGCGTTCCTGTACCACGCGATCAACGCCGGGCTGGACATGGGGATCGTCAACCCCGGCCAGCTCCAGGTCTACGAGGAAATCCCCAAGGATCTGCTCGAACGCGTCGAAGACGTCCTGCTCAATCGCCGGCCCGACGCCACCGATCGACTGACCGAGTTCGCCGCAACCCTCAAGACCAAGGGGAAGAAGGCAGAGGTCAAGACCTGGCCTGGCGCGAGGGCACGGTCGAGGAACGCCTCAAGCATGCCTTGATCCAGGGCCTCACCGATTTCATCAACGAGGACACCGAGGAAGCCCGCCTCAAGTACGACCGCCCGCTCTCGATCATCGAAGGCCCGCTGCTGGACGGGATGAACGTGGTGGGCGACCTGTTCGGCTCGGGCAAGATGTTCCTGCCGCAGGTGGTCAAGTCGCGCAGGTCATGAAGAAGGCCGTCGCCTACCTCATGCCGTTCATGGAGGCCGAAAAGGCCGCGACCGGCGGGGGGATGCGTCAGGCCCGCGGCAAGGTGGTGCTGGCCACGGTCAAGGGGGACGTCCACGACATCGGCAAGAACATCGTCGGCGTGGTCCTCGGGTGCAATGACTACGAGATCATCGACCTCGGCGTGATGGTCCCCTGCGAGAAGATCCTGAAAGCCGCCCGCGAGCACGACGCCGACATGATCGGGCTTTCCGGCCTGATCACGCCTTCGCTGGAGGAGATGGTCGAGCGTGGCCCGCGAGATGAAACGGGCCGGGTTCACCATCCCGCTCATCATCGGCGGCGCCACCACCAGCCCCCGCCACACGGCCGTGAAGATCGCACCGGCCTACGACGGCCCGGTCATCCACGTGAAGGACGCGTCGCGATCGGTGGGCGTGGTCGATCGCCTCAATCGCGACGAGACCCGGCCCGAGATCGACCGCGAGAACCGCCTGTTCCAGGAGAAGGAACGCGTCGCCTTCGGCCAGCAGGCGGGCGAAGACCCTCCTGCCCTACGCCGACGCCCTGAGCCGCAAGTTCGCCATCGATTGGAAGTCGTCGCCAATCCCCTCGCCGCAATTCACCGGCACCCGCGTGCTGAGGGACTTCCCCCTGGAAGAAATCATCCCGTTCATCGACTGGTCGCCGTTCTTCATGGCCTGGGAGATCAAGGGGAAATTCCCCAGGATCTTCGACGACACCACCCTGGTGGGCGAGAAGACCGTCGGCGAGGTGGCCCGCGCCACCTACGACCGGGCCGGGAACTCCTCGACATGTTCGTGCGAGACAAGACGCTCCACGCAAACGCGGTCTATGGGTTCTTCCCGGCCAATTCCGACGGGGACGACGTGGTCCTGTTCACGGATGAATCACGGACCGCCGAGCTTGCTCGCTTCCCCATGCTCCGCCAGCAGTGGGCCCGCGAAGGTCAGAAGGATTTCCGCTCGCTGGCCGATTACGTGGCCCCGATCGAGACCGGAATCCCCGATTCCATCGGCGCCTTCGCCCTGGCGACCGGATTCGGGATCGAGCCGATCCTGCCAAAATTCCGCGCCGACCACGACGACCACTCGGCGATCATGACCCAGTCGATCGCCGACCGCCTGGCCGAAGCCTTCGCCGAACTCCTGCACAAGAAGGCCCGCGAGGAATGGGGGTTCGGCCGTCGACGAGTCGCTCTCGACCGACGAGCTGATCGACGAGAAATACCGCGGAATCCGCCCCGCCGCGGGCTATCCCGCATGCCCCGACCACACCGAGAAGGCCACGCTCTGGAAGCTCCTGGACGTGGAGAAGGCCACGGGCATCACCCTGACCGAGTCGTTCGCCATGTACCCGGCCGCGGCCGTGAGCGGGCTCTATTTCGCCCATCCGCAGGCCGCGCTACTTCGCGGTCGATCAGATCACGCGCGACCAGGTCGAGTCGTACGCCAAGCGCAAGAAGATGAGCGTGGCCGAGGTCGAGAAATGGCTCGGGCCGAACCTGTCGTATGATCCAGTTTAGAATTCCTGGATATTGCCGATTGCGGACGGCCGATCTTGGTCTTAAAATTGCGTTTGGAGACCACTAGGCTGTTCCGGACGAGCCGAACTTGAGGGACTCATCATGAAATTCGCGCCGAATCGTGGGCCTTGGGGTGATCCTGCTCGGTGGCGGCGGCTCGATGGCGATTGCGCAAACACAGCCGGGCGTCCCTTCGCCAAATCCGGCCCAACCGGCCGAAGCGATCCGGCCGATCGACCCGTATGTTCCCCGGCCGGTCAGCCGCTCGCCGATCTACTCGCGGACGACGGCCTATCCGGACTCTCGCCAGGGTTACGGCGACTCCGATTCCACCTACGGCTTCCGCAACCCGGGCGGCGTGGGTCGCAGGGGGGAATATTATCCGCCCGGCAATAAATTCCAGTCCGGGGGGACCGACCCGATCCGGGTCGCCACCTTCAACGGCACGAGCGGGCCGCCGGGGATTCAGGAGCAGATGCAGGCGCAACAGCTCGGCGTCCAGAAGACGAATGCCCAGAACGCCAACATCGACGCACTGGCCCGCCCCGGTTTCGGGCTCGGATATGGGTTCGGATACGGCGGAGCATTCGGGGCCAGGTTCCCTTACTGAGTGGGGAATTGGGAACGTAGGGCGTGAACGACACGCCCTACGCTCCGCGCGATCACTCCTCGTCGGCATGCCCGCGAGTCTTCGCCCAGCGATCGACGATCTGCTGCTGCACGTTGGGCGGGACCGGCTCGTAGCACCGGAATTCCATCGTGTACGAGCCGCGACCCCCCGTCATGCTCTTGAGGTCGGTCGCGTATCGCAGGACCTCGGAGAGCGGGACGCTGGCCTGCACCGTCTGCAACCCGCCCGCGCCGGCCTCCATGCCCGTGATGTGGCCCCGCCTCGTGGACAGGTCGGCCGTGATGTCGCCGAACTTCTCGGACGGGACCGTGATCTCCATGGTCACGATGGGCTCGAGCAAATTCGGCCGGGCGGACGTGAACGCCTTGCGGAACGCGGCGGCCGAGGCGGTCTTGAACGCCTGCTCCGAGCTGTCCACCGCGTGGTAGCCGCCGAAGAAGACCTCCACCTCCACATCCACCACCGGATTGCCCGAGATCACGCCCTTCTCGATCTGCTCCCTCACGCCCTTCTCGACGGCCGGGATGTACTGGTTCGGGACCACGCCCCCCTTCACCGAGTCGACGAACCGGAACCCGTCGCCGCGCCCGGCGGGGCGGACGCGAAGCTGGACGTCGGCGAACTGGCCGCGCCCGCCGGTCTGCTTCTTGTGGCGATGGTGCGCCTCCGCCTCGCCCGAGACCGTTTCCAGGTACGGGACATGCGGCACGTGCGTGCTGATGTCCAGCTTGTAGCGGCTCTTGAGGCGGTGCTGGATCACGTCGAGGTGAAGCTCGCTCATGCCCGAGATGACGAGTTCGTGCGTCTGGGCGTCGCGACGGACCTGGAACGTCGGATCCTCGTCGGCGATCTTCGCCAGCCCGGCGGAGATTTTCGGCTCGTCCTCGCGCGTCCTGGCCTCGACGGCCCTCGGCACCATGGGCGTGGGGAAATGGATCGGGGGGAGCTTGAGCGACGCCACGGTCTGCCCGCCGCCGACGTTCGAGATCGTGTCCGAGACGTGGAGGTCGTCGAACTTCGCCAGCGCGACGATGTCGCCCGCGATCGCCTCGTTCAACTCGTCCTGCTGCTTGCCCTGGAGCTGGTAGATGTGCCCTGCCTTGCTCGTCTTGCCGCTGCGGAGGTTGATCAAATTCGTGTCGGGCGAGAGCCGGCCCGAGAGGATGCGGAGGTAGCTCATCTTGCCCATGAACAGGTCGTTCGTGGTTCGGAAGACCTGGGCCACGAGCGTGCCGTCCTCGGCCGGCTCGATCTCGAACTCCTCGTCGCCGTCGGCCTTCGAGGCGAATCGGTGGACCTTGTCGGGGCTCAGTCCGCAGGACGCGACCAGGTCGAGGATCTCGCGGACGCCGATGTCCTTCCTCGTGGACACGCAGACCACCGGGACGAGATTCCCCGAGGCGATCGCCCGGCAGGCGGCCATCCGCAGGTTCTCGATCGCGATCTTCTCGCCTTCCAGGTAGCGATTCATGAGGTCCTCGTCGGTCTCGACGATCTGCTCGATGAGCATCTGCGAGGCCTCGGCAGGATGCATGGGGCAGCCCGCCGGCACGTCCTCGGGCGGGTCGAGGACGTCGATCAGCCCGGAGAACGTCGGGCCTTCGCCGATCGGGAGGAAGAAGGGGACGCATCGGTTGCCGAAGCTCTCGCGGATCGAGGCGAGGTCTCGCACGTAATCCACGTTGTCCGCGTCCATCTTGGTGATCGCGACGAAGCGGCCGAGGCCGAGGCGGCCGGCCTCCTGGAACACCCGTCGCGTGTTGACCTCGACCCCCGAGGGGCCGGAAACCGAGCAGATCACGTTCTCGACGGCCGAGAGCGCGAGAGGGCGCCGCCGATGAAGTCGGGGTAACCGGGCGAGTCGATCAGGTGGACCTGGCGACCGGCCCATTCGAGGTGGCCGAGGTGGCAATCGATGGTGAAATGGCGGCGTTTCTCCTCGTCGTCGAAGTCGAGCAGGCTGGTGCCGTCATCGACCGAGCCGCGGCGAGCGGTGGCCCCGGAGGCGTAGAGGAGGGCGTCGGCCAAGCTGGTCTTGCCCGACGCCCCATGTCCAGCCAGGGCAATGTTGCGGATGTCCTCGACATGATAGGTGGTGGTCATGATCGTCCCTCCGGGAGGTGCGCAACTCGTAAGGCGTGCGGGGCACGCCAACCACGTCTCGTCCTGGTCCTTCGCGATCCGAAAGAGAGGGCCTGGTTCAGGCGCCCTTGCGCAGGGCGTCCTTCAGGCGGAAACGACCTTCGTAGAGGGCCCTCCCGACGATGCATGCCGCGACGGGCAGGGTCGCCAGGCGGTCCAGATCCTCCAACGAGCTGACGCCCCCGGACGCGATGACCGGGGTCCGCAGTCGCTCGGCCAGGTCGCCCGTCGCGGCCAGGTTCGGCCCGGCGAGCATCCCGTCCTTGGCGATGTCGGTGTAGATGACCGCCGCAAGCGGCAAGTCGTCGAATTGTTCGGCAAGCGAGACCGCCGAGACGCTCGAAACGTCGAGCCATCCGCCGGTCGCCACCCGGCCGTCGCGGGCGTCCAACCCGAGGATAATGCGGCCGGGAAATCGCTCGACCAGGGCACGGAACCACGCCGGGTCCTTGAGGGCCTGCGTCCCGACGATCACGCGATCGACGCCGGCATCAAGCCAGGCCCCGGCCGTGGCATCGTCGCGAATCCCGCCGCCGAGCTGGCACGGCACATCCACGCGGTCGAGGATCGCCCGCACCGCCCCCTTGTTGACCGGCTCGCCCCCTTGGCGCCGTCCAGGTCGACCAGGTGGAGGCGATCCGCGCCCTCGGCCACCCAGCGGGCGGCCATCTCGGCGGGATCGTCGCCGAAGACGGTTTCCCGGGCATAATCCCCTTGCTGGAGGCGGACGCACTGGCCGCCCCGAAGGTCGATTGCCGGGATCACTTGCATGTGTTCACCGATACTCGCGACGTGGCTCCCTCAAGCTGCACTCTAGCGAGCCGATGGGTGCACGCAAGGGAGTCGAAATGACGCCCGAAACGCCCCGGCCTAGCGCGAGGGCTTGAAGGATGCGAGGAAGTCGGTCGCTTCCGACGACTCGACGAACGTGCTGGTCCCGACCGCCGAGACGATTTGCAGGACGCCCTTATCGAGGAAGACGCGGCCCTTCGCCATCCCTCCCCCCGCGACCACCGAATCGGGCAATTCCAGGTCGAAATCGGCCGACTTCATCCCGCCTCGGGCGGGATTGGTGGCGTATTTCTTCACCTTGCCCTGGACCCCATCGGCGAATTTCTTGGCCATGTCCCGCAAGAAGGCCTCGCCGTCGATTTTCGCGATCGCCGATGCCGGGAAGCTCATCTCCGTCACGCTGAACGTGCCTTCGGATCGCTCCACGGTGTAGACCTGCGCCACGACGGCGCCCGCGGGCGTCTCGAAATCCTTCCGGCTGCCCTTCGGCTCGGCCGGCATGGTGACCGAGAAGCCGGCGCCGGGCGGCGCGAATGACCGCGGGCCGGTCGTTGCGGGCGGTGCCGCGGCTTTCGGCGTGTCGGCCATGGCCTTGCCGGGCGTGGTCTCCGCACCCTCAGGCGATTGTTTGGCTTCCTCCGGAGACTTCGCCGCCGTGGCCTTGGTGGCGTCGGCGACCTTCAGCTCGAAGACCTTGCTTTTTTGGCCGACCGCCTGGAACTTCCCTTCGTAGGTCATGACCTTGCCGTCGTGCTTGACGCGGACCTTCCACCGCGTCGGCTGATACATCCCCCCAAGCCCGCCATAATAATGCACGAACCAGCGGTAAGTGCCGGGCGGTCCCACGCCTAGCTGGTAGTTCACGTTTTCGGGGCCGAATCCGTCGACGTCGTCCACGTCGAGCTCGCCGCCCTGCGTGCCGTGGCGTTCTTCCCAGTAAGATTTCCGATCCGCCGGGCTCCAGGACGTGAAGGTCGATATCGGCGCGGCTATCCCAGATGAGCGTGAATTGGGGGTCGCCGACCTTCACGTTCACGCCGTTGATGTTCTCGCCGCCGTGCCCGAACTTGGCCACGCCGAAGCCATCGCCGTTGCCGGCCTGGCCGGCATTTCTCTGGTTGAGGCCGCCTCCGTTCGCGGCCCCCGTCAAGTTCGCCGGCCTTGGGGGCGCGGTGATATTTGGCTTGAGCTCGGCGATCGACGGCGTCATGATCGAGTTCTGGACGACTTCCTGCGGCGGGGCCGCCGGGGCCTCGGGCATGGCGAGGGGCGTGTCCATGCCGAGGCCGCCCTTGAGCTGATCGCCCGAGGGGTCGCCGAACTCGGAGCCGGCAAGGCGGGTATCGATCACCACTTCTTGCGAAACTTTGGGGGCGAAATACCAGAATGCCAGGATCAAGAGCAACGAGGCATGCCCCGCGAGCGACCAGGCGAACCCCCGGATGGATGTGGGGGAGAGCAGGTCCTCGACCACGTGAGGAGCCGCTTCTTCGGGGCCGGGCTTGATCTTGGGGACGACCTTGCTGGATTTGGGAGGCCGAGTCGCGTCGGGCGGGGCCGGTTTCGCCACGGGATAGTCGTGACGGCGAGTGCGTTGTCCGGTCTTGATCTCGGTCGACATCGCGGTCCCCCTTGAACGGCCACGGCCCGCCGCGAAAACGCTTTACTACAAAGATCATACCGCGCCAGGGTTTCCAGAGAAAGACGGTCGCCCTGTTGCCCGGGAGCGGAGTCGAGGCTAGAAAGTTAGGGATTTCCTGATCTCTCGTCTCATCCCAGGGGAGTCGGACGCAAAGCATGGACCAAGCGGCGCTTCGCCATCTGCTCCAGCAGGTCCGCGATGGCTCGATTTCGGAAGCCGAAGCCGAACAACGCATCTCGACGACCGCGCAACGGCGCCCGTGGGCGGCTTCGCGCATGTGGACCTCCACCGCAAGGCTCGTTGCGGATTTCCCGAGGTCGTGTTCGGGCAAGGCAAGACGCCCGAACAAGTTGCGGCAATCTTGAAGGCGCTCACGTCGCACGGCCAGGGGGGATTTGTCACGCGAATCTCGCCCGAGACCGCGACGCTCTTGCGCCGCGAGTTCCCCGACGGCCTGCACAACGCGGTCGGCCGAACATTTCGCATCCCGGCCAGGGAAGATTCCGGCCGGAAAATGGGCAAGGTCGCGATCGTGACGGCCGGGACGAGCGATCTCCCGGTCGCCGAGGAGGCGTTGGCCACGGTCGACGCCTGGAATTGCGAGGTCAAGTTGCTCGCCGACGTGGGGGTCGCCGGCCTCCATCGCCTGCTCTCGCGACTCGAACAGCTCGACGGGGTCGACGTCCTGATCGTGATCGCCGGCATGGAAGGCGCCTTGCCCAGCGTGGTCGGCGGCCTGGTGGACTGCCCGGTGGTGGCCGTGCCGACCAGCATCGGGTATGGTGCTAGCTTCGGCGGACTGGCCGCCCTGCTGGGGATGTTGAACAGTTGTGCCTCGAATGTGGTCGTCGTGAACATCGACGCCGGATTCAACGCCGGGCATGTGGCCGGTCTGATCGCACGAAGGGCGGCGCAGGCTCGCGAGCCTCGTCCGGAATAAGGGAGTCATGGCCATCGAACGGTTTGAGACAGTCCCCTCGCTCGCGAAGCGCGAGGTTTCGGCCAATAAAGGCGATTACGGCACGGTCCTGGTGCTGGGCGGCGGTCGAGGGATGGCGGGCGCCGTGGCCCTGGCCGCCGCCGGGGCGTTGCGGTCGGGCGCGGGGCGGGTGCGGGTCGCCTGCCCGTTCGAAGTCCAGCCCACGGTGGCCCAGTTCGAGCCCAGCTACATGGCCTATCCGCTCAAGGATGACGGCTCGGGCCACATCGATTTCCCCGCGTGCAAGGCGGAGGTCGAGTCGCTCGTCGAAACCTCGACTGCCGTCGCCATCGGGCCCGGCCTGGGGCAGACGGCCGGGGCCAGGGCGTTGGTGCGCTGGGTGATCGAGTCCGTCACGCTTCCCACCGTGATCGACGCGGACGGCCTGAACATCCTCGCGGGCGAGACCGCCCTGTTGGACGGCCTGAAAAGGCCCGTGGTGGTCACGCCGCATCCCAAGGAATTTTCCCGCCTCACGGGCGACCCGGTGGACAAGATCCAGGCCGATCGCGAGGGGCATGCGGCCCGGTTCGCGACCCGGGAGAACTTGATCCTCGTGCTCAAGGGCTCCAGGACGGTAGTGACCGATGGCAAGAGGCTTTACGTCAATTCCACCGGCAACGCGGGCATGGCGACGGGCGGGTCGGGCGACATCCTGGGCGGCGTGATCGCGGCCCTGATCGGCCAGAAGCTGGCCGCGTTCGAAGCGAGCGTGCTGGGGGTCTACGCCCACGGCCTTGCGGGGGACATCGCCAAGGATCAGAACGGCGAGGTGGGGATGATCGCCGGCGACATCGTCGACTCGCTGGCCGATGCATTTTTCCACCTCGGTTCCGGGTGATTTCCTCCCCTATTCTCTCATGATTGGTTCATGGTACACTCATGCATCGGCCTGGCGCGAGGATTTCTCACGCGGGCGATGGCCACGAAAATCTGGGCCCGTGCCTGCTAAAGGAGGCTTGGGTGTCGCAGCGAGAAAATCCCGCGTCGCCGTCCTGGACCTATCGCATGGAGGTGTCGCCCCAGGGGGGAACGCCCAGCGCCGTCCCTCCCACGCTGACGGACCCGGTTGCCCTGCTCCATGTGATGGTGAACCTCCAGTCGCAAAGCCTGGAGATGCAACGACAACTGCTCGAATTGAGCAAGCAGCAGCTCGAGCTCGTGCGGGAATCCGCCCAGTTCGCGAGGGATCAGCGCACCCGGCAGATCGCCGAACTGGAACGCTGGCAAGCGAGCCATGAGAACACAATCGAGCCCTGCAAGGAGTCGCTGGGACGGCTGGAGCAAGTCCATGCGGCCCTCATGGGCGAACTCGCCTCCTACGTCGAGGAACATTTCGAGAACCTCGTCGACGGCGATTTCGCCCTCTCCGATTTCGTCGATCGGTTCGGACCCAGGCTCGCTCATTTAAACACGATGCTGGCCGTGTTGCGACCGCTGGCCGCCGCCGCGAAGAAGCCGGACTGAAAATCCGAATGAAGGCCGGCAATAACCGGCCCTACGTGTCGCATCGCGTGCCATCGGAATGCCAACCCCTGCAGGCGTAAGGGGATGGTGCATTTCACGCACCCGGCATGGCCGCGAAGTTCGCGTACATGGCCAACCCAACGCGCTGGCTTTTCTCGGGGTGGAACTGGCAGGCCATCAGGTTGTCTTTCCAGACGACCGCGCAGAACGGGTCGGGATAATCCGCTTCGGCCGCCGTGTCTTGCGGATTCGCGGGTTTCGCGTAATAGGAATGGACAAAATAAACGGAAGGCGAGTCGCCGATTCCGGCCAGGATCGGCGCATTCCGGCGGACTTGCAGGGTATTCCAGCCCATGTGCGGCACCTTCAGGCCGTCCGTCCCGGGAAATCGGACCACGCGACCGGGGATCAGGCCCAGCCCTTCATGCTCGCCGTCTTCCTCGCTGGCGTCGAAGAGGAGTTGCAGGCCGAGGCAGACTCCCAGGCACGGCTTGCCGCGACGAACCGCCTCGACGAACGCCTCGCCCAATCCCGTGCGACGAAGCTCCGCGGCGGCATCGGCAAAGGCCCCAACTCCGGGCAGGATCACCTTGTCGGCCGATCGGACACGGTCGGGATCGCAGGTGACTTCGACCCTGGCGTGGACGAACTCCAGCGCCTTCTGGACGCTGCGAAGGTTGCCCATCCCGTAGTCGATGATGACGATCATGGCGCGGCCCCGCTCTCCGGTAAATTCCTCGTCCATCTTAGCGTCGTGGCGACGAGAGATGTAGAGGAAGGCCGGCGATCAGCGGACCTGCCCGTTGTTCGCGGAGTTCGCCCTGGCCACCGGGAGCCACGGCGAGCCTTCGGAATTGCTGCCCTGGGGGCCGAACGGGTCGGAATCGCGACGAGACGGGCCGGGCGCCTCGATCGACTCTTCGAGAGGCAAGTCGTCGCGGTCGTTCATCGCGGGGCGGCGTTCTCCGCGGATCTCGGCCATGGGGGTCTTGCGGTTCTTCGAGGATTTCGATGCCGCCGGCGTCGACTTGCGGGCGTTGGCCCGATCGGCATCGGAGGCCGAGCGCGCGGGCGGCGAGAATTTGTCGGAATCCAGCCCCTGCCGGCTGATCACGGCCCTCGCGTCGTTCAGGCGGGTTGCCAGCTCGTTGTTCTCGTCCTCGACTTCGGCGAGCTGCGCGGCCACGCGGCGGTTTTCCTTCTGGGCGTCGGCCACCTCGCGACGAAGTTGCGCCTTCTCGGTCTCAAGCTGGGCCACGTCGGTCTTGAGGGCCTCGACGCTGGAAATCCGCCTGGTGAGCGGACCCGATTGCGAGCAGCCCGCGAGCAGGCCGGCCGCCAGGATCAGCCGGCCGATCGGGGTGCGAGGGACCGGGGTGGGGTTTGAATTCGGGTCCATGCTCGAAGTTTACCTTCAGGACCAGTCGGCGTCGGGAAAACCTTCGGTGGTCTTGGCGGCGTAATCGGTGGGAGGCCGATCTTCGGGAATTGCGGAGGGATCGGCCTCGTCGGCGCGGCCGCCGCTGCTCCTCAATCTTCTCATCGTCAAGAACAGGGTCATCAGGAGAGCCGTAATTGCCGATCCGGCCAGGGCGCCGAGCAGGATGGCCAGGCCCGACGTGCTTTCCATCTTCCCCAGCCCGAACGGGAATCGGACGATCACCTGCGTGTTGTTGATCACGATGAACCACAGCATGACGCCCATCAGCACGGCGGCGGCGACCAGTCGCCGGTAGACCCAGAGGTTGCGGATCAGGCTCGCCGATCGCCGTCTCTTGTAGGGAGTTGCCACGAAAGTTCCCCTTTCCGCCCGTGATGTCCGGGGTCAAAGCTCCCCGCTGAGCATGAACCTCGCCACCTCGTACAGGCTGCGATAGGTCCGATCAAGATGCCGCGACCAGAGCCAGGGCCAGCCGAGCATGAGCAAGAGCGCGGCCATGCTGAGATAAGGCCCGAAGGGGATTTCGTGATCCCCGGCCGAAGATTTTCTCCCAAGCAGCCGCTTCTGGATGATAATCAGTAATTTGTACAGGGAATGACCGAGTCCAAGGAACGAGGCGCAGAAAAGGATCGGCAGGATCGACTGCCAGCCCAGGAACGACCCGATCATCGCCATCAACGTCACGTCGCCGAACCCCATGGCTTCCTTGCCGAATCGCAAGCTGCCGAGGATGCGGATGGCCCAGAACACGCCGCCCCCGACCAGGAATCCGGTCAGGCCGACGAGGAATCCCGCGGTCATCGTGTGGGCCGTCGAAGGAGCCGGGCGGATCTCGGGGATCAACGTGCCGAGACCCAGGCCGAACACCATGCCCGTGACCGTGAGCGAATCGGGCAAAATGTAATAGCTGTAGTCGATGAAGGTGGCGATCAGCAGCAAGGACAGCAGGATCAGGTGATAGAGGACGCGGAGGACGTCTTCCAGCTCCATGCGTCCCCTGGCCCCATAGACGAAGTCGGCGACGAAAACCGCGAGGAAAAGGCCGCCGGTCAGGGCTTCAATCAAGGGATACCGCGGGGAAATCGGCGCATCGCACGAGCGGCAACGGCCTCGCAGGAAGAGCCAGCCGAGGATCGGCACGTTGTCGCGGCTGGCGATCGCCGAGAGGCAGCTCGGGCAATGCGAGCCGGGCCAGATCACGCTCTTTTGCCACGGGATGCGGTAGATGCACACGTTGGCGAAGCTGCCCACCACGGTCCCCAGCGCGAACACCCACGCCCCCCCCAGCCAGTGAGCCAGCGTGATCGTATTCACGGGGATTGCTCCCGATGCAGCAGGGAAAGGACGCGGTCGGCCACTTCGGAGGGGTCGAGATTTTCCGTCGAGATCGCCTCGTGCGAAGCTTCCCGGTAGAGCGATTCCCGGTTCGCCAAAACCTGGGCGATTTCTCCCAGGGTGCCCGCCGACGTCAACGCGGGGCGCGTCTGCGGGTCGAGCCCGATGCGGCCGGCGAGGATTTCGGGGGCCGCGGTGAGCCAGACAACCAGGCCGTGACTGCGGATTCGGGCCGATATTCCTCGGCCGGAGCACGATCCCACCCCCGGTCGCCAGGATGGTGCCGGGCGACTGCGTGGTGACCCGCTCGATGACCCGTTCCTCCAGGTCACGAAACGCGACCTCGCCCTTGCTGGCGAAGATTTCGGTGATCGGGCATCCGGCAAGGGCCACGCACTCGTGGTCGGTATCGATGAGCGTCCGGCCGGTCCGCTCGGCGAGGATCCGGCCCACGGTGGTTTTCCCCGTGCCTCGATAGCCGATCAAGACCAGGCCCGACCCGCTCCATTGGTCCTGGTGAAACTCGTCCACGCTCAATCTTTCGCGGGGTTAAGCTTGTTGCGGACGATCTGCCTCATCAAATCCACCGGCGCGTCCCTGCCCGTGTAGTACCCGCATTGCAGGGCCGCCTGCTCGACGAACATGTCCACGCCGCTGACGGTCACGCAATCGTGCGAACGGCCCAGCTTCAGGAACATGGTGTTCTCGGGGTGATAGACCGTGTCGAAGGCCACCATCCCGCGATGGAACGCGGCGGCCGGGACCACCGAGTTATCCACGTCGGGATGCATCCCCACGGGCGTGGCATTCACGATCACGTCGCACTTCGTCCCGCGCTCATGCCCCAGCTCACGGCGCGGCAGCCGATCTCCTCGGCAAGCTTCAAGGCCCGCTCCTCGTCGCGATTGCACAGGATCACGCCGGCGCCGCGACGGGACAGCCCGAACGCGAGCGACCGGGCCACGCCCCCGGCACCCAGGATCAAGACCTGCTTGTCCATGAGCGGGCTGTTCTCCGTGCCGAGATTCTCGCCGCCGATCGCCGCCTCCAGGGCGTGCAGGGCCGACCGATAGTCGGTGTTGTGCCCGACCCATTTGCCGTCGCGCAACACCATCGTGTTGCACGATTTCGTCGACTCGACGGCGCGATCCATCGAGTCGAGCAGGGCGATGACCTTTTCCTTGTGGGGGATCGTCACGCTGATCCCCTGGATACCGAGCCAGGCCAGCGACTTGAACGCTTCCTGGACGGTCCCGGACGGGACGAGGATCGGCACCATGACCTTGTTCTGCCCGATGTGGCGAAACGCGGCATTGTGGACCGCCGGGCTCAACGACTGTGCGCGATCGGGTCGCCGATCACCGCGTAAACTTCGGTCGCCGGGTCGATGGAATCGTAGTGATAATCGTCCGCGAAGGTCCGCGAATCGTGGCATGCCGGGGGCAAAGGTGAGGTCGGGGTTGAACCCCGAATACGTGAACGGCGAGCCGAATTTCGCGCCCAGGACGCGGGTAAAGAGCCCGAAGTGGCCCATCGCCACGCCGATGGTGGGCGTCTTCGAATCGGCGACGAACTTGAGCATCCTGGAGGCGTCGGGCAGCGTGTGCGCGAATCCCGCGACCTTGGTGACGTCGGCCTCGCGATCGGCGATCTGCCTTGGCCGATTTCCGGCAGGTCGCTCGGCATCCCCTTGAAGTCGTGGACGCTGATGATCCGCCGGGTCTTCCCGAACTTGGGGCGGGGGATCGCGGCGGCGGTGTCGAGCTCCAGGTCGACGTAATCGACACCCATCACGATCGCTTCGCGGAGCAGCTTCTGGCGCTTCTCCTCGTCGCCCCGCCACAGCCCGCCGTCCGCGTCCCCGGCGGATCGTGAAGACCAGCGGCGTGGGACGCTCGGCGAGGATTCGCTTCAGGTCGGGGTCGCGTCGCAGGCAATCGATGCGCAGCTCCACGAGCTGCGGCGCCGGCCTTGGCCGCTTCCTTCCATTCCGCCAGGAGCGACGAATGCCGCCCTCGTCCGATCGTCACGCAGATCATTTAGGTGGAGGCCGGGAGCCGGAGGACGGTGGAAGAATGGAAACTTCGGCGTTACCGATTGTACGATCTTACCACTCGCCGATGAAGGGAAACAAAAAATCCCGCCGCCGGTCCTTCAAATGCGCCCGAACTGCTTTTCCAGCTCCGCCTTGGTGAAGATCAGGGACGTGGGGCGTCCGTGAGGGCAATGATGGCTGTTGGACGCCAGGTGGCGGCGTTCCAGCAGCGCCGCGATTTCCTCGGCCGAGAGCTTCTGATTCGCCTTCACGGCGGCCTTGCAGGCGACCATGTTCAGCACGTCTTCCAGGATTTCGTCGGCCGAAGGCGCGAGCGGTTTGGAGCGGAAATGCTCGGCAAGGTCGCGCAAGAGGCGGTCGGGCGAGAGGTGGGCCATCATCGCCGGGACGCTCGCCACCAGCACCGTATCGCCGCCGAACGGCTCGATCTCCAGCCCCAGCCGGCCCAGGATGGCCTTCTGCTGCAAGACTTCCGCGGCCTCGACGGCCGTCAATTCGACCGGCTCGGGGACCAGGAGGCGCTGCGATTCCACGCCCGAGCCCAGCACGCGGGCCTTGATCTCCTCGTACAAAATGCGCTCGTGCAAGGCGTGCTGATCGATGACCACCATCCCCTCGGCGGTCTCAGCGATCAGATAAGTGTCGTGGACCTGGATGGCGTTGGGCGGCAACTCGCCGGACGGGCGGGGCGCGGGCTTCTCGGCCGGGCGGACCGGGTCGGGAGGGGACGACGCGGCGAATTCGTCGAATTCCGGGGCAGGCGCGGCGGGAGCATGAACCGGAGGCGGCGACCACGACGGTTTCGTCGGCCCTCCCGCGTAGCCCGGCGGCGGGAAGGTCTGGAACGAGGAGGATTGCGGCTGGAACCAGTTCGCGACCGATTGCTTCGTCTCGGGCACGCCCGATTTCAGGTCGAACGGCTCGGGCTCGAACGGAGCCGGCGGCGGAACTTTCCTCGCGGGGGACTTGAAGCCGCGAATGCAGGTCGCTTTTCAGGAACGTCTGCCGCACCGTGGCCAGCATCTGCGAATAGAGTCGATGGCCATCGCGGAAGCGGACCTCGATCTTGGTCGGGTGGACGTTCACATCCACCTCTTCCGGCGGGATGTCCAGATAGAGGAACGCCACCGGCGACCGTCCGACCATCAAGAGCCCGCGATAGGCCTCCGAAAGCGCGTGGTTGAGCGAGCGATCGCGGACGTACCGCCCGCCGACGAAGAGGAATTGCCCCTTCGGGCTCGACCGGCTTTGCGACGGATGCGCCACATAGCCCCAGAGATGGACGGACTCGGTGCGATTCTCGACCCACAGCAACGCGTCGGCCAGCTCCTGCCCGAAGAACACGGCAACGCGTTCCTTCAGGCCCGTGACCGCGGGCAAGTCGTACAGGACCTTGCCGCCGGTCTTGAACGTGAGGTGGACCGTGGGATGCGCCAGGGCGATCCGGGTGAACATCTCGGCAACATGGCCCGATTCGGTCTGGTCGGACTTGAGGAACGTCCGTCGCACCGGGGTATTGAAGAACAGGTTGCGGACCTCGATCACGGTCCCCGGCGAACCGCCGCAATCCTGGACGGGGCCGGCCTTTCCCCCTTCGATGACGATCTCCGACCCGTGGGGCGCATCGGCCGGGCGCGTCTGGCACCGCACGCGAGATATCTCGGCGATCGCGGCCAGCGCCTCGCCGCGAAACCCGAGGGTGGTGATCCGCGAGAGGTCGTCGGCCTCGACCAGTTTGCTGGTCGAATGCGGCCGGAAGGCGAGCGGGAGGTCTTCGGGCGACATCCCTTTGCCGTCGTCGGCGATGCGAATCAAGTCCTTCCCGCCGCGTTCCACCGAGACCTCAACCCGCGAGGCGCCGGCGTCGATCGCGTTCTCCAGCAGCTCCTTGACCACGCTCGCCGGGCGCTCGACGACCTCGCCCGCGGCGATCTGGTTGATGACCGCCGCGGATAGCTCGCGAATGATGCCCATGGCCGGGTCCTCCTCTCGACCAGTCTACCATGGAAGCGTTTGTATATTATAGGATGGCCGGTCAACGTCAGCCGATCCCGTATTCCTTGATCTTGCGATAGAGCGTGCGCTCGCCGATCCCCAGGAGCTTCGCAGCCTCCTCGCGATTGCCGCCGGTGAGCTTGAGCGTCTCGGCGATGTAATACTTCTCCACCTCTTCCAGCTTGCGCCCGACCAGGTTCGATGGCCCGGAGATGGCCTCGGCAACGGCCGGCGATGTGGTCTGCACGTCTTCGGTCAGGTCGTCGGTATCGAGCCACCCGTCGCTGTCGATCACCACCATGCTCTCGATCACGTTCCGCAGCTCGCGGACGTTGCCGGGCCACGGATGCGACATGAGCGCCTTGCGGGCGGAGGGGCTGATCCCGCGAATCGCCTTCCCGTGCGAGGCGGAAAACTCCTTGAGGAAATAGTCGATCAGCAGGGGAATATCCTCGCGGCGCGAGCGCAGGGGCGGCAGCTTCACGCTCACGACCTTCAGCCGATGATACAGATCCTGGCGGAACTGGCCGCTGGCGATCGCCTCGGCCAGGTCGCGATTGGTGGCGGAGATCAGCCGCACGTTCACCTTCACCGGCTCGTTCGACCCCACGCGGATGACCTCGCCGCTCTCCAGCACGCGCAGTAGCTTCACCTGGATGGAGATCGGGATGTCGCCGATCTCGTCGAGGAACAACGTCCCGCCGTTGGCGTACTGGAATCGACCGATCCGGTCGCGATCGGCGCCGGTGAATGCCCCCTTCACGTGCCCGAAAAGCTCCGATTCCAGGACGTTTTCCGCGAGTTCGGCGCAGTTCAAGGCGACGAAGGGCTTGGCCTTGCGAGGGCTGTTCACATGGAGGGCCTTCGCCACCAGCTCCTTGCCGGTGCCGCTTTCTCCGGTGATCAGGACGGTGGCGCTGGTGGGGGCGATCTGCCGCAAACGGTCGATCACGGCATGCATGAGGGGGGAGTTGCCGATCACGCCCTCGAAGCCGAATTTCTCGTTGAGCTGGCGCTGGAGTTCCAGATTCGTGCGGGCGAGCCGTTGGGGTTGCGATCTCCGATCGACGACCCCGCGCAGCTCGCCGATGTCGAGCGGCTTGATGAGATATTGCGCGGCGCCGGCCTGGATTGCCGTGACGGCCGCCTTGGTCATGTCGTGCCCGGTCAGGATCACGACCTCGGCATCGGGCAGCTCGCGCTTGGCCTTGCGGAGGACCTCCATCCCGTCGACGTCGCTCATCAAGAGGTCGGTCAGGACGACGTCGAACCCCTGCTCCTCGATCAGGCGCAGGCCCTCGCGCCCGCTGGTGGCCACGACGCATTCGTACCCCACGCGCTCCAGGCTCTCGGCCACGGCCTGGGCGTGGGGCTCGTCGTCGTCAACGACGAGAACCCGGATCTGTTGGTCCATCGTCGCTCGCGATTCCAGGGGTTTCGTTGCCGATCGGCAGGCGGATCGTGAACTTCGAGCCCTTGCCCGGCTCGCTCTCCAGCCCGATGGTCCCGCCATGCGCCTCGACGATGCGGCGGACCGTCGGCAGGCCCAGGCCGCTCCCGCCGGGCCGGGTCGAGTAGAAGGCGTCGAATACCCTGGATTGGTCCTCCGGCGGGATGCCCATGCCGGTGTCGATCACGTCCAGGAGGGCGTGATCGCCCTCGCGGCGGGTCATCAGGATCAATTCGCCGCCGTCGGGCATGGCGATCAAGGCATTGCGGATGAGGTTGTAGAGGGCCTGCTTGAACAGGTCCACCTCCAGGGGAATCTTCGGCAAATCCGCGTCGAAATGGGTGCGGATGACGACCCCCTGGACCGTCGCCATCCCCTCCTCGAAGTCGCGCAGGACCTCCACGACCTCGTTCAGGTCGGCCGGCTGGAGGCGGAGTTCCTGCACCCTCACGAAGCGGAGGAAATCCTCCAGGATTCCCTGGAGGCGCCGACTTTCCTTCCTCACGCGCTCGATTTTTTGCAATGCCCGCCGATCCCTCGCCGATTCCCCATTCTGGAACTCTTCGGCGAGGAGATCGAGGTTCAGTTGCATGGTCGAGAGCGGGTTGCGGATCTCGTGGGCGAGCCCGCCCGAGAGTTGCGCGATCTCGGCATACTGGCGCGGAGGCGCTGATTGGACTCGGTTTCCCTGGTCGCCAGGGTTTCGTACATGGCGAGCTTCCCGGACGAATGGTGCATCTGTTGCACCCCACTCAATCGCGTCCCCGCCCGTAACCACCGCCGCCACCGCCGCCGCCACCTGGAGGCCGCCTCGGCGGGCCGCCGCGATCGCCACCGCCGCCACCGCCCGCCGGCCGTTCCCGGCCTGCGTGCTCGTCCACGATCCCGCGTCGGCCATGGCCGCCTTGCGGGAGAGCTTCACCCGATCCTGGTCGTCGACCGCGATCACCTTGACGAGCATGGCGTCGCCCGGCCGGCAGATGTCGGTCACGCTCCCTACGTAGCCGTCGGAAAGCTCGCTGATGTGGACCAGCCCGTCCTTGCCTGGGATGAATTCGACGAAGGCGCCGAAGTCCTTGATCGACGTCACGCGACCCTCGTAGATCCCGCCCGGCCGCACGCCTTCGGTCATCGCCTGGATGCGGGCCGCGGCGGCCTCGGCCCCTTCGGCGGTCGGGCTGGAGAGCGTGACCACGCCCGAATCCTCGATGTCGATCTTGGCGCCGGTCTCGTCCTGGAGGCGGCGGATCGTCTTGCCGCCGGGGCCGATCACCAGCCCGATCTTCTCGGGATTGATCTGGATCTGGATCAGGCGAGGGGCGTTGGCCGCGATCTCCTCGCGAGGCCGCTTGATCGCCCGCAGCATGGTGCGGAGGATCTCCAGCCGGGCCTCATGGGCCTGGGTGAGGGTCGCCCGGATGATCTCCTCGGTGATGCCCTGATTCTTCAGGTCGAGCTGGATTCCGGTCACGCCCCTCTGGGTGCCGGCGACCTTGAAATCCATGTCGCCGAAGTGGTCCTCGTCGCCGATGATGTCGGTGAGAAGGGTGAACTTGCCCGTCTTCTCGTCCTGGACGAGCCCGATCGAGATCCCGCCCACCGGGTCGGAGATCGGGACGCCGGCATCCATCATCGCGAGCGTGCCGCCGCAGACCGAGGCCATCGACGAAGACCCGTTGGATTCGAGGATGTCCGACACCACGCGGATGGTGTAAGGGAACTCCTTCTCGGGCGGGAGGATGGGGGCCAGGCAACGCTCGGCGAGCATCCCGTGGCCGATCTCGCGACGGCCGGGGCCGCGAATCGGGCGGACCTCGCCGACGGCGAACGAGGGCATGTTGTAGTCGAGGTAGAACTTCTTGGAGAACTCCTCCATGATGCCGTCAACCCTCTGCTCGTCGGCCCCGGTCCCCAGGACCGTGGTCACCAGCGCCTGGGTCTCGCCCCGCTGGAAGATGGCCGAGCCGTGGGCACAGGGCAGGACGGCGACCTCGCACGAGATCGGCCGCAGGTCCTTCGGGCCCCGGCCGTCGGGGCGGTAGCCGTCGAGGATCATCTCCCGGACCACGCGCTCCTGGAGGGCGTGATAGGCCGTCTTCACCTGGAGCGGGGCGGGCACGCCCTCGGTGTCGGCCGGGCTCATCTCGGCCACGATCTTGGTGCCCAGCTCCTTCACGGCCGCGTTGCGATCGGCCTTCAGGGTGATCGTCTTGGCGGTGCGGAGCTCGGCGGAATACTTGTCGTGGAGGGCCTGGATCAGGGGATCTTCGATCATCTCCACCGGGACGAGCGGCGGGAGCTCGGCGGCCTCGCGGAGCTTGTGTTGCAGCGCGATGATCTCTTGATTCATCTTGTGGGCGGTGATGATGGCCTCGGCCATCTCGTCGTCGGGCAGCTCCTGCCCGAACCCTTCGATCATCACCACCGCCTTGTGGGTGCTGGCGACGATCAAATCCAGGTCGCTCTCGGCCATCTCCTTGGCGGTCGGGAACGGGACGAGCTTGCCGTCGATCCTCGCGAGCCTCACGGCGCCGATGGGGCCCATGAAGGGGAGATTCTCGGCCATGATGAGCGCGGGCCGAGGCGCCGATGATCGAGAGGACGTCGGGGTCGTTCACGCGGTCGGCCGAGATCGGACCGGCCTGGATCTGCACCTCGTTGCGGAACTGGGGCGGGAACAGCGGCCGGATGGGCCGGTCGATCAGCCGCGACGTGAGGATTTCCTTCGTCGAAGGCCGCCCTTCCCTCTTGATGAATCCGCCGGGGAACTTGCCCGCGGCGTACACCTTCTCGCGGTAATCGACCGTGAGCGGGAAGAAGTCGAGCCCTTCTCGACCGGGGGCCGTGACCATGGCGACCAGCGTCATGGTGTCGCCAAGGCGTACGACCACGGCGCCGTGGGCCTGCTTGGCCAGGCGGCCGGTCTCCAGGCTGATTGTCTTGCCGTCCAGGGTCAGCTCGACCGAGACGGGCTTCTTCGGGGGACTCGTGGAAGTGGACATCTCACCTACCTCGGCCGGCGGACCGGGTGGGAGCTGCGAAACCTGCTGCCCCGGCAACGAGGCGGGGGCCGCGATGCACGGGGAGCAATCGATCGTTCAGGGAGAGAAGGCGCCTCGCCCGGATTCCAGGAGCCCGATGCGAGGCCGGCGAGTCGGATCGGAAAGGACGGGGCTTCTTTACTTGCGCAGCCCCAGGCGGCCGATGACCTCAAGATAGCTCTTGCGGTTGTGGAGCCGGAGATACTTCAGCAGGCTCGACCGCTTCATGACCATGATCAGCAGCCCTCGGCGGCTGGCGTGATCCTTCTTGTGCATCTTGAAATGATCGCTGAGGTCGTTAATCCGGGCCGTCAGCAGAGCGATCTGCACTTCGGGCGAGCCCGTATCCTGGTCACCCCGGCCGAACGATCCGATGATCTCCGTCTTCTTCTCTTTCGTGATCGACATCGCACGCCCCGCGGACACCGGCCTTGATCATCTAAGGCCGTTTTCGAACGTCAGTACCATTGAAGAAGACCAAGTCTAGGCGAACTCCGCCAGGAATGCAAGATCCTCGCGGCCTCCTCGGATCAAAACGCGAGGGACTCATTCCAGGGGCGGCTTCGGGGGCCGGATCGCCTCGATCCCCGCGCCCCAGGTGAAACGATGGAAACTGTCTCGCCACCGCGAGATCGACTCGGCCTGCCGCGGCCTTTTCGTCGAGGGGACGGTCACGCGGATCGGGATCGAGACCAGGACGATCAGGAGGATTGCCGCCAGGGCAGCCCACGGCCACCAGCCGGGCCAGTCCAGGGCGAGATGGGGGGAGTCGGGCACGACCGTCATCCGTCCCGAGAAGAACCCTAGCACGGCAAGGCCCAGCCCTATGCAGGAAATGGTCAGGCCGAGGAGGAACCCCGCCGGCCGGTAGGAGAACGACACGCCATGCTGGCCGCTGGGGACGAAGACCGCTCGAAACGCGATCGCGGCAGGGCGGACGGGGACGTTTTTCCCGTCCAGCGTCGCCGACCATCCCGGATCGTACGAATCCGCCAGGAAGAGATAGCCGGGCGTCTCCGCGGAAACGTCGATCTCCACCCGCTCCGGGTCATCCCTCACGATTTTCACCGATCCCACGGCCTTCGCGGTCGCCGCAAGCGGCCGATCGGGATCTTCCACGAGGATGCGATCGCGGATCGCCGCGCCCATTCGTATCATCGCCTGCTTCGCGTCCGCCTCATCGGTCGCGTATTCGGGCTCGCCCAGGAAGCGGGCCCTCGGCAACACGCGGGGATTCCGGTGGAAATAGGCCAGGCCCGCCGGAGACGCCGGCCCGAGGCGGGCTTCGTCGGGAGAGGCGCGTCAGCGTATGGCTCATCCCCTCGACATCGAAGCGGGATCGCCCCGAATTCTCGATGAAATGCATCCAGCGACTCGGCACGATCGGGGTGATCCCGGCCGTGGCCGGCAGTTTCCACACCACGGGCAAGCTCCAGGCCAGGCCGTCGCGCACCCGGAAGAAATCGACCGGCCGGGACGCATGGCCGGGCTCCCCCGAGGCGAAGTGGGCCTCGCCGTAGATCCGAATCCGCGACGGGTCGGCGCGAAGCACTTCCACGCTTTTCGGCGTCGAAGTCCAGTACGAAGGATCGATGGTCGGGACGTCGTCCCAGTGCGAGCCCGCGACGTCGATCAACGCGAGCAGGGGGAAAGCGGCGGCGATCGATCGACGCCATCGGACGGAGCGGGTTCGAGCGGCGATCGCGGCCAGGAAGACCGCCCCAAACCCGACGAGCGAGGTCCGAACGACGGCAACCGTCAGCTCCCGGCCGAGCCAGCCGAACTTCTGCACCAGGTTGCGGGCGGTCCATCGCGAGGCTTCACTCCACACGGGCAGATAGATGTAGCAGAGGATCGGGATCGAAACCGCGACGAGGATCGAGACGAAGGCGATGCCGCCGCGAATCCCCACCCGGCCCGGCCGCGAAAGCCGATCGACGCCGACGGCCGCCAGCGCCGCCGCGGAAATCGAGAGCCACAGGTGGTATCGCACCGGAATCCGGCCGCTCCCCACGATCGGCACGCGATTGAGATAATCCATCAGGAATGTGAACCGCCCGAGCATGAGGAGCGAGCCGATCGCGGCCAGGATCAGCCAGAAGGCCACCCAGCGATCGCGATAGGCCCCTGCCCCCACGGCCGCGAGGAACAGGCCGACCACCCCGACGTAGGTATCCATCTCGTGGTAGGGATAGAACCCGTCCATCCAGTCGGTGTCGCGGGCGCGAGTCCCGTAAACTTCGCGGACGAGCAGCGCCGGGATCAGCTCGGGATGCCACGAGCCGAAGGTCATGTCTTCCCAGGTGAGCCCATGTCGCCGGGGCGAGCGATCGATCAGTTCCTTGGACGGAATCCACTGGACGGCGGAGATCAGGATCGCCAGGCCCACCATGATCGCCGACGATGCCAGCACGAACCGGCGATTGGCGCCATTGCTGGCGGTCGCGGCGCGATAAACCGCGTAGACTCCCAGCGCCGAGCCGGTCAGGATCACGTCCTGCAAATGCCCGGCGAACACCTGGCACGCAAGCGCCAGCGCCCCCAGGACGATCGGCCGCAACTTGCCGCCGTCCCAGGCCGCCTCGATGGCCCAGAACGCCAGCGGGACGCTCGCCAGCGCGTTGATCATGCTCGTGTGGATGAGGTGCGCCCACGCGAATCCGCTGAGCGCGAAGATGGCCGCGCCCGTGAGGGCACCCGCGGGGTTCACATGACGGCGGAGCCATCCGTAAGTGCCCAGCCCGGCGGCCCAGATCGACAGGATCGTGTCGAGGTTGAACGCCTTCCACGTCTCCATCCACGGGTAGAGCAAATATTTGAACGGGTGGAGATATCCCGCCTGGCTCTCGCTGAAGAGCGCCATCCCGCAGTAAAGATCGGGAAGCCAGCGCGAGAACCGGCCCGCGCGCAGCTCGCCGGCGAAGAACTCGCGGTACGGATAATTGATCTCGGTGATGTCGAAGTAGAAGAGGGCGCCCCGAAGCAGCGCGGCATCGCGGAAGATCACGAGGATGGCGGCCGTCCAGGCGGCGACGGCGGCGAGGTCGCCCCAGCCCCACCGACGGGGTTCGGGCGTCCAGGTGGCGGGATCGGGGCGGTTCACGACGGGCCTCAAGGGGGGATCACGGCGACGGGGGCCAGTCGATGATCATCAGGCTTCGGGTCCGATGGAGCAACTTCGCGCCCTGGTTCAGCGCGAGCGGGGCATAGAAGGCGCCATGATCGCTGTTCCGCGCGACCAGGATACGCGGGCGATAGCCGGGGAAATTCCTCGCCTCGTCGAAGCGATCGGGCGAGTCGGGATGGTCGGAGGACCCCGGATACGGGACGCCCCTCACGCGGCCCCCGGTCAGGAACGACAGGCGGTAGACGTCCCAGTAGCCGCCGAAGATCGCGGTCTCCTCGGGATGCTCCTTCAACCAGGCGAGCGCCGGGGTCCTTCACGGACACGCGAGTCGGTTTCCACGAATTGTCGACCCAGCCGAGACGATAGTACCAGTTGGCGGTGTCCATCGTGCTCAGGACCGCCAGAGACCCCGACAACACGACGGCAACGACCTTGCCGCCGGCCCCGAGCCGCCAGGATCCGGACGTGACCAGGCCGAACCCGAGACACCAGGGGACGAGGAGGAAGACCAGATATCGGTAATTATCCGAATTGAAGATGTTTCGGTTCAAGATGAAGCCGAACATCACGGCCGAGCACGTCAGGATCACGGTCATCCGGATCGCGATCGACGCCCTGGTTGCGCCTCGCCTCCGGACATCCAGCATGGCGACAACCGCGGCGACGAACAGCCCGAGCGAGAGGACGGTGGCGGTCGCCGAGATTAGCGGCCACGCCTGGCGGATTTTCATGCGCCCCCCGCCCGGCAAGGAGTCGGGCGGCGGTTGCGTCTCGAAGGTCGGCAGGAGGTGCCCGGAGATCAGGCGAGGGATGCACTCCAGCCCCAGGATTTTCCCGTGGATTCCGACGAGCTTCCGGACATTGGTCCAGTAAATCGGGCTGGATTTCTTCCCGCTCACGCCTTCGTCGAAGATGGTGGAGAATTGCTCCTCATACGCGTCGTGAGGGTCCAGATAATAGCCGATCTCGCGAGGGCTGTCGCCGGCCGCGAATCCGGCGATGAAGGCGAGGCTTGTCGCGAGCGATCTCCGCCAGCTTGCCCCTGCTTTCCCGAACACGAGCGCCGCGGGCACGATCCCCGCGAGCGCCGACAGGCTCATCTGATCCAGGTAGAAGCCGAATCCGCACCAGAGCCCGAGCCAGGACGCCCGGAGGATCCCGCCCTTTTCGATGTAACCGTGGAGCACCGCCAGCGTGGCCGCGAACCACGCCACGGTCAGCAGATGCCCGCCCGTCAATCGTCCGGAAAGCCAGATCGTGCCGGCCGAGGAAAACGCCAAGGGGACCAGGCTCCACGCGGCCGATTTCGCCCCGAAGACGCGCCACGCCAGGACGAACACGGACAGGATGACCAGCTCGTACGCGACCAGGCCGCCGCGAGACGATGGTGAACGGGTTGGCCCCGAAGATTAGGGCCTGCGGCATGGCGAGCCACAGCGGCGGGATGCCCATGTGCGGCGTGCCCGGGAAGTGCCATCGCAGGTGGCCGCGCGTCGCGTCCACGAGCGTGAGGCCGTCCACGGCGAGGTCGCTGTCGAGATGCACCTCGGCGTTCAAGATCAGCGGGATGCGCACGATCGCCGCCCAGGTCATGGCCAGGATGAGGCAAGCCCACGGCCATCGCGGGCTTTTTTTGGGCGATGAGGTTGCTGGAATTTCGGCCATGACGGATCGTTGTACCCGGGGCGGCTCAACTCACTCGTTGCGTGGGATCTTCGATGTAATCGCCCAGGATCAGGGTCTTGAGCAGGATGTCCCAGGCCGGGCCGACCCGGGCGGCGTCGTCGACCCAGAAATCGAACGAGATGATCGGCTGGATGTTCCACTTGCGGGCCAGGAGCGTGCGCCGATCGCCTCGCGGTTCTCGACCGGGTCGAGGAACTTGATCTCGATCCAGGCCACGTCCATCCCGCCCCGCTTGAAGTGCTGGACCTCGCCGCGTTCGAGGACTTCCCGCGAATCCTCGGCCGAGAGCTTGCCCACCAGCATGGCGAGGTCGAGCCCCGACCAGTCGATGTCGTCGCGCAGGTACATGACCGTCAATTGCAGCGTGCAATCGTCGTCGGGCGGCTTCCGGTCGTGGAACTTGATGGTCCCCTTCGGGTCGGGGATGACCAGCCATTTCCTCGGGAAGTCGAACCGGACGGCCCCGCGATCGGCGACGAAGATCTGGCAGTCTTTTTCCGACGTCCAGCCGTGATCCTTCTTGAGACGGAGCCGTCTCCGCTCCCATCGGCCCATGGGGAAATCTCCGAAGGGGGATGATCGATTCAGACCGCGCCCGCCATGGCTTCCAGTTGCACGACCGACCGCGTCTGCTCCTTGGCGAGGTATTCGCGGCCCTTCTTGACGAGGATGTGGTCCCACGGCAAGACCTCGTCGAGCGGCCGGTCCCGCTGGCTGTAGAACGCCACGTCGATCCCCAGGTCGTCGAACGTGGACCACCACAATTGGGGGTGGAAATACTCCTTCCAGGCGTCGAGCCGCGCCCCGCGTCGCCAGGCTTCCTCCAGCGCCACGCTCACGCGGCGATCTCCCCGCGTGAGGATGCCTTCGAGCAAGCTGGTCTCGATGTCGTGGCACTTGACGGTGACCGACTTGAGCCTCACGCGCGATCGCAGGTAGCGATGCGCCCACTGGAAATACTCGCGTTCCCTCATGCCAGCCCACTGGTAGGGCGTGTGCGGCTTGGGGACGAAGTTGGACACGCTGGCGGTCACGTCGGCATAGCGGCCCGTCACGTCCTTGCCGATGCGGGCCAGCTTCTCGCTCATCTCGATGATCCCGTCGAGGTCGGCGGGGCGCTCGCCGGGCAATCCGCACATGAAATAGAGCTTCACCCGCCTCCAACCGCGACGGAACGCCTCGGCCGCGCCTTCGTACAAATCCTTGTTGTCGATCGGCTTGCGGATCTGCTCGCGCATGTCGTCGCGGGCCACTTCGGGGGCCAGCGTGAGCCCGCCGCGTCGCCCTTCTTGCAGCAGCGCCGGGATCTTCTTCAAGGTCTCGGTGATCCGCAGGCTCGGCAGCGAGATCTTCACGCCCAGCGGCGTGAAGACCTCGCTCATCTTCGTCACAAGCTCCTCGAAATGCGGGTAATCGCTCGTCGAGAGCGAGAGCAGGCTGATCTCGTCGTATCCGGTATTCTTGTAACTTTGAATCGCCGCTTCCAGGATCGTCTCGACGGTGCGATATCGCAACGGCCGCTTGATGACGGTGGACTGGCAGAACCGGCATTGCCAGGGGCAGCCCCTCATGATTTCGATGGCGATCCGGTCGTGCGCGGTCTCGACGTAAGGCACGATCGGGCGCACCGGCAGGGCCGAGCCGTCGAAGTCCTGGATCACGCACGCGCGAATCGTCTCGGGCACGTCGTCGCGCAGCCGCTCGATGCCGACCTGTCGGCCCTCGTCGTCGAAAATCGGCTCGTAAAACCGCGGGACGTAGGCCCAGTCGACCGCCCCGGCGATCCTCGCCAGCTTGTCCTCGCGGGAAAGGCTCGGATCGCCCTGCATGGCCTTCCACATGTCGCACACGACGGGCAAGCTGTCCTCGCCGTCCCCCACCACGAACAGGTCGATGTAGGGTGCCAGCAGCTCGGGATTCTGGGCGCCGGGGCCCCCGGCGATGACCAGCGTGTCTTCGCCGCCGCGATCCTCGGCATGGAGCGGGATGCGGCCGAGGTCGAGCATGGTCAGGACGTTGGTGTAGCAGATTTCATACTGGAGCGAGAAGCCGATCACGTCGTATTGGTTGAGCGGGGTGAAGGTTTCCAGGCCGTAGAGCGGCAGGTCATGATCGCGGAGGGCCTTCTCGAAGTCGGGAAGCGGCGTGAAGGCCCGCTCGCAGCTCCATCCGCGATCATTCATGAGGCTGTACAGGACCTGCATGCCGTGATGGCTCATCCCCAGCGAGTAGGTATCGGGGAACGCCAGGCAGAGCGTCCCGAGGACCTGCGAATGATCCTTCGCGATGCTGTGGCGTTCGCCTCCCAGGTACTGCGCAGGAGTCTGGATCGCCGGCAGGATGCGGGTGGTGATGGTCTGCTTGAGGGAATGATTCAACATCGGGCGAACTCCCAGGCCGAGCGGCAAGCCAGGGGCCATTCTACCGGGTGGCGCAAGAGTAGATAGCTCGTCCACCGGTCGGGTGGGGCAATGGCTGCCGGAGTGGGTGTAGGGCCGGTTATTACCGGCCGTCTTCGGCCCGCCGGCATCCGGCCGGTAATAACCGGCCCTACACCACTCCAGAAACTTTCAAGGCACCCATTTCCCGGCCCTCCCTTGCGTCCCGGCAAAATTTTCCTCATAAGTCAAGGCCAATTGCGTCGATTGCCCTGTGAGGGATGGGTCCGTTGCATGGCTTGGCGGATCGTGTCGGTTTTCAGGAGGAGGAATCGATGTCCAATCGTCAAGCGAAGAGCAGGTTCGTCGCGTCCGATCGCCCTCGCCGGTCCGCTCGACCCGCCCTGGAGCAGGTCGAACCGCGGTTCCTGCTCACCGTCTGGACCGTCACCAATACCAGCGATTCCGGCCCCGGCTCGCTCCGCCAGGCGATCCTGAACACCAACGCCACGGCCGGCACGAACGTGATCGATTTCGCGATCACGACCGGCCCGGACGTGATCAAGCCGATCACCCCCCTGCCGTTCGTGAACAATCCGGTGACGATCGACGCGACCACGCAGGCGGGCTTCGCCGGCACGCCCATCGTCTACCTCGACGGCACGAACCAGATCGGCGGCGGAGACGGGCTCACGTTCCAGGCCGGCAATTCCACGGTCAAGGGGTTGAGCTTCTCGACCTTCCCGACCGAGGGCCTCTCCTTCCACGGCGCCGGGAACAACGTGATCACCGGGGACGTGTTCCTCGGCAACGGCGACGCCGGGCTTTTGCTCAGCGACGCGGGCGGCGACCGGGTCGGCGGGTTCACCGCAACCGATGCCGTGGTCGCCTCTTACAACAAGAGCGTGGGCGTGGAGATCTTGCACGGGTCGAACAACGACACCGTGACCGGCTCGTTCATCGGTACCGACGCGAGCGGGACGGTCCTCGAAAGCAACGGCCAGGACGGCATCTTCATCCAGAACGCCACCGGCAACACGATCGGCGGGCCGGTCGCGGCGTCTCGCAACGTGATCGGCGACATGGTGGGCGCCGCCGTGCAGGTCTCGGGCTCGTCGGCCTCGGGCAACCTCATCGCCGGCAACCAGATCGGCGTCGGCCTGGGCGAGGTGAACTCGCTCAACTCGACGCGAGTGGTGGGCGTGTTCATCGACGGTGCCCCGAACAATTCCATCGGCGAGGCCGTCCCCGGCGGCGGCAACGTGATCTCGGGGCTGGCCACGGGCGTCCAGATCGCCGGCCCCGGGGCCTCGGGCAATCTCGTCGCGGGCAACCTGATCGGGACCGACGCCAGCGGCACCAAGTCGGTCCCGAATCTCGTGGGCGTCTACGTCAATTCGGCCTCGGGCAACACGATCGGCGGCCTCACGGTTTCCGCCCGGAACGTGGTCTCGGGCAATTCGCAGACCGGCATCGACCTGGAGCCGGGCTCGGCCTACGGGAATCTCGTGGTCGGGAACTACGTGGGGCTCGATGAATCCGGGGTTAATGCGATCGGCAACGGTCGCGACGGCATCTTCCTGAATTCCGCCCCCGGAAACACGATCGGCGGGTCGGCGGCGGGCGCGAGAATTTCGTGGCGGGCGACGCCTCGGTCGGCATCCAGCTTTACGGCCAGGCCGCGACGGCGAACGTGGTCTCGGGCAACTCGATCGGGCTCAACGTGGCGAACAAGGCGGTCGGCACGGGGCTCGTCGGCCTTTTCATCAACGGCGCCCCGTACAACACGATCACCAACAACTCGATCTCGGGCGGCACGTACGCGGGTCTGGAGCAGAATGGCTCGACCGCGATCGGCAACGTGATCACCGGCAATACCCTGGAAAACAACAGCGGATTGACCATCGCCGCCGCCAATACCAAGCAGAATACGATCCCCACCACGGGGGCCACCGCGAACGTGATCGTGGGCAGCGCCCCCAAGGTGACGTCGCTGAAGAATACCGGCCCGGCCGTCCTGAGCGTGGTCCCGGTCACGACGGGATCGACCACGACGGGCGTGACCCTCACCTTCAGCGGCCCGCTCGACCTCTCCTCGGCCGAGGACGTCCAGAGCTATGCCGTCACGTCGGGCAAGCAGAAGGTCGCCGTTTCCTCGGCCACTTACGACCCGTCCACGCTGGAAGTAAGTCTCACCTTCGCCTCGGCCGTGCCCTCTTCCGGGACCTACAAGCTGGTGGTCTCGGGCCACGGTCGCACGTCGATCATGGACGCCAGCGGGCATCGCCTGTTCGGGCGCAACAACGGCCGCGCCAGCGGCGATTTCACGACGAGCTTCTAGGGTTGATCGCCACCGCCCGGGTCGATCCGGCAGAAACCCGGGCGGGTTTCCCTCGACATCCTGGCCCTCCCGGGAAGATAATCGAGCCGGGCGCCATGCTTCATCGTCGAAACCGCGGGGACGCATCCCATGAGGCGAATCTCGCTGATCTGGCTCGTCCTCGCGTGCCTCGCGGGGTGTGGCGAAGGACCTCGCGGGCATGAGGAAGCGGTCAAGCCGAGTTCAACATCACCCGCAAATTCGGGCTCGTCCCAGCCCGCCACCAAGATTCCCATGCATTGAATCGGGGGGGTGAATCGTGCGAGACGATCGGCCTCTGATCGCCCTGACCATGGGCGACGTCGCGGGGATCGGCCCGGAGGTGATCGCCCGAGCCTGGGGCGAATCCCCGCTTGCGGACGCTCGCCCGCCCCTTCGTGATCGGCGACGTGGGCGTGATGGAACGAGCGGTGCGAATGGTCGGAGGATCGGCCACGGTCCACCCCATCGACGCCCCGGAAGCCGCCGAGCCGAACGCCCATACGATCCCTTGCCTCGAAGCGTCCAGCGTCCCCCTGGCAAGCATCCCGCATGGCAGGGTCGATGCCCGCGCCGGACGCGCCGCCTATGACTTCCTGGTCGCCGCCATCGACCTCGCGCTCGCGAAGCGAATCGACGCGATCACCACGCTCCCGCTCAACAAGGAATCGCTCCGGGCGGGCGGAATCTCGCATCCCGGCCACACGGAAATCCTGGCCGAGCGCTGCGGGGCGCCCGAGCACGCCATGATGCTCTACCTGGCCCCGCAAGGCGGGAATGAAGCAGGACTTGGCGTGGTCCACGCCACCTTGCACGTCCCGCTGCGGGCGGTCTTCGACCTGCTCACCATCTTCCGCGTCAAGGAAACGATCGTCCTGGCCCGGGAAGCCATGCGGCCCCTGTGCAGGGGGCGAGAGCCCCGGATCGCCGTCGCGGGCCTCAATCCCCACGCCGGGGAAAACGGATTATTCGGCGACGAGGAGCGGCGAATCATCCGCCCGGCGGTCGAATCGGCCCGCGCCGACGGCCTGGACGTGACCGGCCCCATCGCCGCCGACACGCTCTTCGGTCGCGCCGTGAACGGCGAGTTCGACGCGGTCGTGGCCATGTACCACGACCAGGGGCACGTGGCCCTGAAGACGATCGGATTCGACCGGGCCGTGAACGTCACGCTCGGCCTGCCCATCGTCCGCACCAGCGTGGCCCACGGCACGGCGTTCGACATCGCCGGGGAAGGCCGCGCCGAGACCTCAAGCCTGATCGAAGCCGTCCGCGTGGCGGCTCGCATCGCGGCAGGGCGGCGCGATCGAGATGCGTCGGTACGGTGAATTTCGCCGACTAAAGTTCGCGATCCCGGACCTTTCTCCAAGGCAGGGCCGAGGACCAAGGCGAGGCGTCACGTCCCCACCAAAAAGCGACTACGACACCAATCGCGACCATGAGGTGAGTGATGGCGGCTTCAGGTCCGCCAGGTGTGTCAGAAAATAGCCAAGATTGTCATCGGGTTCTTCCCACGGCCGGTAACGCCACTCGGCGTAGTATCCAACCACCACGGCCAGCACCCCGCAGAAAAGACCCCTGAGCTTGGAACGATTGGGCGATGCCAAATGGCAACCCAGACCTAGAGCCGCCCCTGGGATTACCAGTGCATAAAAACCCTGCTTCAAAACCCAACCGAAAATCAACACGCCCAGGAAGGCCCCAATCGAGGCACCCAATAGACTCAGAAACGCACCAAGGATCGTTCGACCCATATCGTCCTCCGTCTTCGAGGTAATCCGCGTCCTACAATAGTCGTAGGATAGATTTCCTGTCAATCCCCAGAAGCAGTTTAAATCCGAACGACGCGGATGGGCTGCCAATCGGTCACGATCTCTTCGGGCCAGATGGAGCGGATGTCGGGATTTGCCCAGCCGAGATTCGCGTCGGGCGAGAGGATGGCCCTGGCTCGGCGATCACCGGTTGCCTCGATTGCTCCAGGGGGCAAATTCGGCTCCAGGACCAGGGGAATGATGACCGGTCCCTCGCGGTCCTTTGATCCTCCGTGGATGCTCACGACGGCCGCGCCCGCCGCGACCAAATCCGGGCACCCCTCGATTTCCAGCCTCACGACGTGGGCCAGGTCGCACGGGAGGGGCATCCGGACCTCCAAATTCGCCAGGTCCCGGATCGCCCATTCGCCGTTGAGGATCGCGAATCGAGGGTTTGCCGCGTCGGCCGCTTCCACCAGGCGGATCCGGCCGGAAAGCTCGGCGCCTCGTGCCGCGTCGGGCAGCGTGAAGAGCGAGTCCATCGTCAGGTTTGGGTCGAACTCGAACGAGAACGGGATGTGCGGCAGCTCCAGTTCCCAGGAGGCATTGAGTCGCGACGTCGCCCCCGTTTTCTTCGCCCCAACCTCGCCGTCGGCCATCTCGGCACCCCATGCCGTGGTGCTCGTGGTGGTCCTCACGCGGGCTTGCAGGATCAAGCGATGGGGCCCGTTGCCGGGGTAGTCGCGAGGTTCGATCGAGAACGACGCCGACGGGGCGCCGGGCTGCCATGCCGAGTACGATTCCATCGAGGCCCGCTCCGTCCCCACGATGCGATGCGACCATTCCAGGTCCTTCGGCCCCACGCCCTCGCCCTCGTCCTCCAGGAAGGGGACGCCGAACGCGACCTCGATCGGGATCGGCGCCGACAACGCTCGCGGATACCGGCGGCGGGCTTTCCACGAGGCCACATAACCGCGGCTGACGATCGCCTTCTCCTCCTCGGCGATCAATTCATCGGCCTTCCACAGGACCGACAGGGCCCGGCCCGCCGAGTTCCTGGTCGCACTGGCCGCGGACGAGCCGAGGATGCGAAACAGGTCCATGGCGGCCGCCCTCCCGTGCCGCGTGGCCTCGACGAAGCTCTCGGGACCCGGCTCCGGCCCGTTCAACGCGTCGAGCATCTTGCGGGCCTTGAGCGCGAGGATCAACTTGCGACCACCGCCGATCACGAGCGCCCCCGCCAGCACCAGCAACACGGCGTTGCGCGAGTCGGTGAACCATCCGGCCAGGCCCGGGGCAGGCCGCATCTCGGGCCGACCGCGAGCCAGTTGGCCCAATCCCCAGGCCGCAACGGCACCGACGGAAGGAATCATGAGGAACCTATGGAGAAGACCATGCACCATCGCCGCCCGCGACCCGGAGTCGCCCGGCGGCATCATTTCGGTAGAGGATCATACCGCTTCACCCGGCCGGCAAGCAGCGCCTGGTCGATCGCACCCGCGCCAGGGAAGCCGAATTCTTCCATGTCCAGGACCAAAGCCGCCGCGACCGAGCCCCGAAGCGCGGCCCCCCGGATCATCGCCGGATCGTTCGCCCCCGGATCCCAGCCACCATCGAGCAAGGCCGAGATCAGCGTCGCCGCGAACGCCTCGCCCGCGCGATTGGTGTCGATCGGCGGCTCGTCGCGAGGGAACGCCGGCAGGGAGAATTCGTTGACCCTGGCGTCCCGATCGAGATAGAGCACGCGGCATCCCGCGGGGCCGTCGGTGATGCTGATCAACGGCGTGTTGCGGGCAACGTGCTCGCGACCGTCCATCGCCTCCCACTCGCGGCGATTGCAGGCAAGATAATGGAATCGACCCGCGAGCGAGGCCAGCGGCGTGGCGGTTTCCGTCATGTTTCGGATCGCGGGGGCAAGCATCCGGATGGAGGCCGGGATCGCCAGGGTTTGGGCCACGAGATGATTGGCGAACCCGGCAACGACCAGCAAGTCGCACGCTCGCGCCAGGTCGGCCGGCCCCAGGGAAGTCACCGACGAATGGCACCCGCGAAACCCGATCGCCAGCTTGTCCCCAAATCGCCCGCTGCTGATAATCCACGTCAGATCGCTCTCGCGGCCGGGGATCAGGATGGGCTCATGCGGGATCTCGTGGCGGGCCAGCTCCCGAGAGATCCATTCGCCCGTCGAATCCAATCCCGAATCGTCGCCGCCGAGCGCCGAGACCAGATCGCCCCGCAGGGCCGCCGCGAAGCCCGCCCCCATGCCGCCGAGGCTCTCGCTCGTGGACTGGCAGCAAACAACCCGGGTCCACGGCCCTCCCCGATCGCACATGCGGCCTTGAATCCGCACAAGTTGCCCAGGTTGCTCGCCACCCCCGGGCCGGTACTCCCGGATCTCGATCGATCCGCCGTCCTGGTCAACGATCCGCGTGGGTCCGATCGCCTCCTCGCGAACCCCCTCGAAACTCCCATCAACAATCCCGCGATTCAGCAAAGGCCGGTCCACCCGGGACACGCGGTCGCGATAGGCCGGGCCGAACACTCGTATCGATCGAATCATAATCACCCCGGAATCAGTCGATTTCTCCGCGCCGGAACGATCGCCGTCAGCTTCCCCATCTTACCATCCGCCCCGGCGTGGGTGACCCGCGGTTGATCATAGCCGATCGTCGACAGGAGGATCGTCGAAGACCGTCGGCCAAACCAGGCGTTTTGCCAGATCATAACGTTATATTATTTATTTTTCACGTCTCGATTTCGAGTTCCACGGCATGCGAGAGATTGCGCACGCTTTGTAGGCGCTTTCAGACAAATCTTCCTTCAGACATCACGTCTGGGCGGTTTTTCCCGGGCATTTATGCCCGAAAAAAAGTGTCGCACTCTGTCGCTTATTAGCTATCGCTCGCATTTTGATTCGACCTAAATTTTTTTTGAAAAATGACTTGGGGAAATCGACGTCGGCGCATTTCGGCGGCTGTTCGGGGCCTTCAAAGCCGCAGATCCCGGCCCCCGATCTCGCCCGCGATTTTCCCCCTTCGAGAATTGCGGATAATTTTCGCGATCCCATCCCGATGCTGGTGGATATACCCCGGTCCCATCCGGGCTCGCCCGATTTGTCCGCACGAAGAACACCATCGTGAAGGTCGAGGTGGAATATGCGTCAATGTCCCCCGGATCACCCAACTTTCTCAGGGGACGAGCCGGCCCACGATCCCGCTTGGGCGGGCCGACGGATTTCGGCACGGGGGAGGAAAGCCTCACGACAACGTCTCGGAGTTCCGGCGGAGAAATCCTCCCTCGTGCTTGCTCCGTGGGACCTTTGTGGTGAAGTGTTCATCCCACCCGGCCGCCAAAATCCGTCGGCCCACTCAATTCGGGTTGCAATCTGGGGGCTTTTCGGGGAGAGTGCCGGTCCTGAATTCTGCCTCCAGGTACGGACTCCCGACATCCCTGCCCGCGTGCGGCAGGCGGCTTCGCTGCGCTCGCGAAGCTCCTTCCCAGTTCCCGGCCACGCCATCACGAAATTCGCCATCTTTCCGGCCCGCCGGAACGGAGGGATTCTTGCTCGTATCTGAAGCGACGGCGGGACGCATCCAGGGACTTTCGCGATCGACCATGCCACCGATTCCCAGGATTCTGGGCCGACCAAGCCCGATGCTAGCTTTCGTACCCCTGGAGCACGCGAGTCCGCCCCGAATCCTCGATTGAACCGAATTTTCGCCTTTGCAGGACACCGCCATGAAACGCTTCCCCACTCGCCGCCGAGGAATTTTACGCGTGGCCACGGCCCTGGTGCTCGGCCCCCTGGCGCTCACGGCGGCCGGCGTGGTGGCGTCTCCGCGGGAACTGGGCGACTGGATCGGCGGCGATGCGTCGTCGCCCGAGACGCTGCTGGAGCTTCATGCCAGCCTCCGCAACCTGCTTGAGCTGGTCATCGTGTTCCTCCAGCTCGGGGCGGTCGCCGCCCTGTGCTTGTGGAAGCTGGCCCAGGCGGGCCGATGGGGCGATCTCGGCCGTAACGCCTTTGTCGGGTCCATGATCGGGCTGGGGATCGGCGGGACGCTCTGTGCCGGGTATTGCTCGCCATTCGCGCTTTATTCGGGCGGGACGATGGCCGTGTTGCTGATCGTGAACGCGATCGGCTCCGGCCCTCCCGCGGCGAACCGGTTCCGCCCGGCTTGCGTCCCCGTTATCATGACGAGGTGACTTCGAGCCCGGATGCGAAGGGATGGGATCGGTGGAAGCGTCGGTGGAATCGCTCGATCATCCGGTCGATAATGCCCCGGTAAGGTCGCTCGTTCACAAGGGACTGACGATCGAGGGCTACTCGCGGGCGGCCGTGCAGACGTACTGGCGAGTGCCCGAGATGAAGCTCGGCTTCGACCTCGGCGTGCAGCCCTGGTCGTTCATGTCCACGCCCAACTGGTTCCTCTCGCACACGCATCTCGACCACGTGGCCGCCCTGCCCATCTACGTGGCCCGCCGCCGCATGATGAAGATGGAGCCGCCCAGGATCTTCCTGCCGAGCGAGGCGGTCGAGCCGGTGGCCAGCCTGCTGAGGGCCTTTCAAAGGCTCGATCGCGGCGGGATGCCGGCCGAGTTGATCGGCGTGCAGGCCGGCCAGGAGATCGAGCTTTCGCGCGAGCTGGTCGTGTCGGCCTTCGCCACCAAGCACACGATCCCCTCGCTAGGGTTCCTCGTGTGGGAGCGACGGAAGAAGCTCAAGCCCGAATATCAAGAACTCTCGGGCGAGCAGATCCGCGACGTAAGGCTATCGGGGGTCGAGGTTTCGGCCGAGATCCGCATCCCCAAGGTGGCCTACCTGGGGGACACCGCACCGGCCGGCCTGGATGCGTTCCCCGACGTGTATCGCGCCGAGATCCTCATCATGGAGATGACATTCGTGGCGCCGCAAGAGCGGCCCGAGCGGATTCACAAATACGGCCACACGCACCTGGACGATTTCATCAAGAGGGCGGATCGATTCCAGAACGAGCTGATCATCGCCTCGCACTTCAGCACGAGGCTGCATCCCGACGCGATTCAGCGGATCATCGAGAAGAATTTGCCGGAAGTCCTGAGGTCGAGGTTGAAGATCTGGCTATAGGGTGCATGCAACGCATCTACGTGGCCACCCAAACCTCGCCCTCGCGGACCTCGCAATCGAATCGATGCAAGCCGTTGCCTCGCACCGTCGTGCATCGTCCGGTCTTCAACTTGAACCTCCATCCATGCAGCGGGCAGACCGCCTCGCCGTCTTCGATCCACCCGTGAGCCATCGGCCCGTTCGCGTGGGGACATCGACCCAGGAGCGCGTGGAACGTGCCGCCGTCGTTGAATACGGCGATCCGCAGCCCGTCGACTTCCACGCCGAAGCCTCGGCCGTCGCGAACGTCCTCGATCGCACAGACCCGCACGAATTCGGCCATCGTCTTCCCCCAGGAATGCCAGGAATTTCCGGCGAACGAAACATTTAGGAGTTGCAACCGGGGCTCGATTGCGTTTACAGTGTTCCTGGCCGCCACGCACCCCCGAAGGACTTGCACCCGAGATGATCTCTCGCCGCCGCGCCCTGGCGATGTTCGGCTCCTTATCGACCCTACCGTTCGCTGGCTGCTCGGGCGAGGCGGGATCGGTCCCGGACCTCGTGTGGGGAATTCACGGGACCAGGGACGGCTGGCTCCACCTGCCCCGGGTCGCCGCGTTCGACTCCCAGGATCAACTCTACATCGCCGACCTCACCGATCGCATCCAGGTCTTCGACCGCAACGGCAAATTCCTCCGCGCCTGGCGGACCCCTTCGCTGAACATCGACGGGCCGAACGGGCTGACCGTCGACCGGAACGGCCGGGTCCTGGTCGCCGACACCCATTTCTACCGGGTCCTCGTGTACGACCGCTACGGCGCCCTGCTCCAGCAGGTAGGGCCGGGCATCCAGAGCGAGGAACCGGGGTCGTTCGTGTACCCGACCGACGCCGTCCTCGATCGCGACGGCAACTTCTACGTGAGCGACTACGGGACGACCGACCGCATCCAGGTGTTCGACCCGAAGGGGACCTGGCTGAGGCAATGGGGCGGCCACGGCTACGAGCCGGGCGAATTCCTCCGCCCACGAGCCCTCGCGATGGATTCGCAGGACCGCCTGTACGTGGCCGATAGCTGCAACCATCGCATCCAGGTCTTCGACATCCGCGGGAAACTCCTGCAAATCATCGGCGGGAAGCGCGGGGTCGAACCCGGCGAGATGGCGTTCCCCTACGACGTGGCCCTCGGCCCCGACGGGTCGGTCTTCGCGTGCGAGTACGGGAACAGCCGGGTGCAGAAATTCTCGCCGGAAGGCAAGTCGCTGGGGATCTGGGGCGGACAGGGGAGAGGTCCGGGGCAGCTTTACAATCCCTGGGCCCTGGCGGTCGACAGCCAAGGGGCGGTTTCCGTGATCGACTCGCTGAATCATCGCGTGCAAAGATTTCGCCTCTAGCGAAGCGGCGAGGGGCGGCGCCAAATTCATCCTAACTTTGCGGCTGGCGGGGAGAGCGTTCCGATGCTGGGAAACCTCTCGGTGACGGTGGGAAACTGGTGGTGGCTGGTCGCCTGGCCGGTGATCGTCCCCCCGCTCATCCTGATGAGCATGAAGAGCCTGTCTGGCCTGGGACGGGTGCGTCAGGCGATCGCGATCCTCCTCCGCACGGCGGTGGTCACGCTCATCATCCTGGCCCTCGCGCAGGTCCAGTCGGTGCAGAAGAACGACAAGCTCACGACGATTTTCCTGCTCGATCGCTCCGAAAGCGTGCCGGTCTCGCCCGAGTGGGGCACGACCATGCTTTCCTACGTGAACGGGGCGATCAAGACCCAGAAGAGGCCCGACGACCTCGCGGGCGTGATCGTCTTCGCCAAGGAGCCCAGGGTTGAAGTGGCCCCGTCGATCCATCCGCCCGTCCTGCGGGGGATCGAGAACGCGCCCGAAAGCCTGGAATACACGGACCTTGCGGCGGCCATCAAGCTGGCCTTGGCCTCATTTCCCGAGGATACCGCCCGCCGCCTGGTGATCCTCTCCGACGGCAACGAGAACCGCGGCAATTCGATGGAGCAGGCCATCGCCGCCCTCGGATTGAAGGTGCAGATCGACGTCCTCCCCATCGATTATAAGTATGACAAGGAGGTCCTGGTCGAGAAGATCTCGACCCCTCCCGAGGTGAAGCAGGGCGAGACCATCAACATCAACGTGGTCATCCGCGCCGCCGCCCCCACGAAGGGGAAGCTCCAGATTTACCAGAAGACCGACAATTACCTATCTCCCCTGACCGAACAACCCACCGAGGTCGAGCTTCAACGCGGGATCAACGTCCAGACGATCAAGCAAACCATCCGCGACCCCGCCTTCTACACCTACACGGCGCAGTTCATCCCCGACCAGGACAGCGGCGATACGCGATCGACGAACAATCAGGCCCAAACGTTCGTCCACGCCCGGGGGATCGCCAACGTCCTGCTGATCGAGGGCACTCGCGGCGAGCATGATGAACTGGTCTCGGCCTTGCGGACGAAGGGGCTGAAAGTCGACGTGAAGGTGGCCCCTCGGATCGATTCCACGGGGGTCGTCGGGGGCGATCAGCTCCCGACCGACGTGGCGCAACTCCAGCCTTACGACTCGGTCATCCTCGGCAACGTGCCGAAGGATTCGTTCACCGACGAGCAGATCAAGCTCCTCGCCCAGAACTGCCACGACATGGGCGCCGGGCTGGTCATGCTGGGCGGGCCGAACAGCTTCGGCCAGGGCGGGTGGATGAACACCGAGGTCGAGAAGGCCTTGCCCGTCGACATGCAGATCAAGGCCATGAAGGTCATGGGCAAGTCGGCGCTCGTGATGGTCATGCACGCCAGCGAGATCCCCGAGGGGAATTACTGGCAGAAGGTCGTCTCGCAAGAGGCCCTCAAGACGCTCTCGCCCTACGACTACGCGGGCATGCTGCACTGGCAAGGCCAGGAAGCCTGGCTGTTCCCGATCCAGACCATCGGCGAGAAGAAAGGCTACATGCTGCGGGCCATCGACCGCATGACCCCCGGCGATATGCCCGACTTCGACCCGTCGCTCTTGATGGGGCTCACGGCGCTCCGGAAGACGACCGACGCCATGACCAAGCATTTCATCGTGATCTCCGACGGCGACCCCACCCCGCCCACCCCCGGCGTGGTCAATCAGCTCGTGGCGGCCAAGATCACGGTCACGGCGGTGCTTGTGGCGGCCCACGGCGGCGATTTCATCGGCGTCCAGGCCATGCAAAACCTGGCCACGAAGACCAAGGGCCGGTTCTACAATGTGACCAATCCCAAGGCCTTGCCGCGGATCTATCAGAAGGAAGCCCGGCTCATCTCTCGGCCGCTGATCTTCGAACGAGCCGAGCCCTGGGCGCCGAACGTCCAGATGTTCTCCGAGCCGATCCTCGGCCTTCCCGACAAGCTGCCGGGGATCACCGGCCTGGTGCTCACGCAGTTGAAGGAGAACGAGCTGGTCGAGATGCCCTTGACCTCGCCCCTGCCCCCCGGCCAGACCAATCCCTTGCTCGCCCACTGGACCTACGGGCTGGGCCGAGCGGTCGCGTTCACGTCCGACGCCGGGCGGAAGTGGACGGCCGACTGGCGATCGTGGGACAACTACGCGGCGTTCTGGTCGCAGGTGATCCGCTGGTCGCTGCGGCCCACCGACAGCGGCAATCTGACCATGTCGCTGCGTCGCGAGGACGGGCGGATCAAGGTCGTGGTCGACGCGCTCGACAAGGGGAACCAGTTCCTCAACTACCTCCAGATTCAGGGGAATGTCGTCAAGCCCGACGCCAAGAACCTCAGCGAGAAGCTCCAGCTCGCGCAAACCGCCCCCGGTCGATACGAAGGTACGGTGGAGAATGCCGAGGCCCGCGGCAACTACTTCGTCAACCTCGGCGCGATCGGCCCCGACGGCAAGCCGATCCTGATCAGCGCGGGCGTGTCGGTCCCCTACTCCGACGAGTTCCGCGAGCTGAAGTCCAACCCCGAGACCCTGCGGACCGTGGCCGACGTGACCAACGGCCGCACGCTCGAATGGAAGTTCCGCAAGGACGGCCAGGTCGACCTCGACCGCACGCTGAACGAGGCCGACGTCTTCCGACGAGAGCCGAATTTCGAGCGGCCCAGCAGCTTCACCGACCTCTGGCCGTCGTTCCTCTGGATGGCCTGCTGCCTGTTCCTGGGGGACGTGGCAGTCAGGCGAGTCTCGCCCGATTTCGACCGGATGCGCAAGAACCTAGGCATGGCATGGGAGAAGCTGCGAGGCCGCGAGGTGGCGCCTCCGGTCGAATACATGGAGAAGCTCAAGGGCCGGAAGGCCGAGGTCGGCGAGCAACTGGAGAGGACGCGGGCCAGCACGCATTTCGAGGCGCCCAACCTCCTCCCTGAGAACGTCGCGCCCGTGGACGAGCCGCTGCTGGGAGGATCGACAACGCCCGAAACGCCCAGGATCACGCCGACGAAATCGCCCAAGCCCGGCATGGGAGTCGAGAAGAAAGAGCCCGCGCCCGAGAGCTATACGAATCGCCTGCTGAGCGCGAAGAAGAAGGTGTGGGAAGATCGCGAGAAGGACAAGGATAAGGGTTGATTTCTCCGCGGGTACCGATTTATGCCGCTAGCCGTCGCCGAATGCCCCGATGCTCTTTTTCAGGGGGATCGCGCCTATCGATTCACCACCGAGCAATTCTTCGAGATGTTCGATGCGGACATCTTCCCCGACCACGCGCGGGTTTATCTGTGGGAAGGCCAGATCCGGCAAAGGGAGGTCAAGAATCCGATTCAATGCGTCGCCAGCGCCAAAATCCTCCGGGAGATGAACCGCCACGTCTCGGAGGGATGGCTCGTGGGCTGTTTCACCTCGATCGTCGCCGGCCCCTAGACTGTGGCCGCGCCCGATTTCCTCTACTTGCGGGGCAAGCCCGATGACTATCTAACTCGCTCCCCAACTCCGGACGACGTTGGCCTGGTCGTCGAGATCTCCCACGCCGACCTTCGGGACGACCTCGGGCCGAAAATGGCCGAATACGCAACGGCAGGACTCCCGATCTACTGGGTAGCGAACCTGATCGATAACGTGATGGTCGAGCATCGCGACCCGATCCCCGACGAGGGCTCGGTACGCCTCCGTTCGAACCTACGCAAAAGGCGAGTCGATCCCCTTGAGGCTCGACGATGTCGATCTCGACCCGATCGCGGTGAATGATCTCCTGCCGGCAGGTTGAACAGTTCGGCATTTCCTGTAGGGCCGGTTATTACCGGCCGTTCTCGGATCGAAGGCCGGTAATAACCGGCCCTACACTGATCGAAACCATGAAACGAACCCTGTCGATAAGGAATCTCCTGGCAATCGTGGCCGTGATCGCGGGCGGATTGGGCAGCATGCGCGTGGCGTCGGAGCTGCTGCTCAAGTCGGCGCTTGACGCTTGTTGACACTCGTCGTGCTCGGCGGCATGCTCGGCGGCGATTCTGTGAAAAAACGCCCCGCGTGGATTGGGTTCGCCGTCTTCGCGGTGGGCTATGTCTGCTATCGTCGGCTATCTATCCCGCACAGAACCCGTCAACGGCCGAACGATCTGACGAGAATGGCGATCGGCGACCATCGCCGACAAATTCCACGACGACAACCTGCCCGAGCTGACGCCCGCCGAAGATCAATGAAAAATATCTGGCCAAATACAGGAGCTGGCGGATTTCCAGCAGCGATGGTTGCCATTTAGCAAGTTCCGATTCCATGCGATGACCTTCCATGCTCACCGCGAAAAACGAGATCCTGAGCTGATGAAACTATACGCATGGCCCGATCGACGCTCGCGAAGCAGTCCGACCGAATCGACGATAGCAATCGAAACGCCGCGAGTCGCTCGGCAACATCTGGATGACCGTTCGTTTTCGGCCTGATCGGATCGATGCTGGCGGCCTATTCCTTGACACGAAAAAGCCGACCGCTCGCCGCATCCCCTCAATCCCGAAGACCGACGCGAACGGCACACCTCCCCGACCCAGGAACCCCTGCCCATGTCCACCGTCGATATCGGAAATATGGAAGCCCGCGCCGCGGAGTTTCGCGACGCTTATACCAAGGTCAAGGGCGAGATCGGCAAGGTCATCGTCGGCCATGATGAGATCGTTCATGGCGTGTTGACCTGCCTCTTCGTCGGCGGCCATGCCTTGCTGGAAGGCGTGCCGGGATTGGGCAAGACGCTGCTGATCCGCACGCTTTCCGATGCCGTCTCGCTCGACTTCAACCGCATCCAGTTCACCCCCGACCTCATGCCCGCCGACATTCTGGGCACCAACGTGGTGATGGAAGGCTCCGACGGCCATCGCCACTTCGAATTCCAGCGCGGCCCGATCTTCTCGCAGATCGTCCTGGCCGACGAGATCAATCGGGCCACGCCCAAGACGCAATCGGCCCTCCTGGAGGCCATGCAGGAGAAGACCGTCACCGTCGGCGGCGTGATCCACAAGCTGAAAGAGCCGTTCTTCGTGATGGCCACGCAGAATCCCATCGAGCAGGAAGGGACGTATCCGCTGCCCGAGGCCCAGCTCGACCGCTTCATGTTCAAGCTCGTCGTCGGCTATTCGACTCGCGAGGAATTGACCATCGTCCTGGATCGCACCACCCGCGGAGAGAAGCCGCAGGCGAACAAGGTGATCGACGGCGAGACCTTGTTGCGGATGCAGGCCCTGGTCCGCGACGTGATCATCGCCCCCCACGTCCAGGATTACGGCATCCGCCTGGCGCTGGCCACCCATCCCGAGGGGCCGTACTCGACCGGCATCACCAATCAATACATCCGCTGGGGTTCCAGCCCCCGAGGCGCCCAGACCCTCGTCCTGGCCGCGAAGGTTCGTGCTTTGCTCGACACGCGCTATAATGTTAGTTTCGAGGATTTGCGGCGCGTTTATCTGCCCGCCTTGCGCCATCGCGTCCTCCTGAATTTCGAGGCGCAGGCCGAGGGGGTCGCGGCCGATGATGTCCTGCTGAAGGTCCTCGATTCGGTGCCCGAGAAGGCCGAGATGAAGCCCGTTGCCAAGGCGGGCTGAGGCCTCGCGATTCTCCCGGAGATTTCACCATGAGAGACATCTACAATCCACCGCCCGCGGCGATCGCGTGGGAACCGCCGCAATCCGAGGCGTTTCACTTGCAGGCCGGGGACGTCTCCTGGCTTGCCGGGCTGATCCTCGCCTTGATGGCAATCGCGGGCTGGGTCGGCCTGGTCGAGCCCACCCTCTGGCCTGCCGTGATCTTCGGCGGGATGTTCGTGGTCCTGGAAAGCTGGTTCTCGGCGATCACCTTCTTGCAGCGCCATCCCAACGCGCAGGACACGGGGCGATGGCGGATCTTCCTCGCCGCGCTCGCACCCTGGTGCTCTGCCTGGGCGTGGCGGCGGCGATCATGAAGGGGCTTTTCTTCCTCTCCGACCGGGTGGGCTAGCTCATGACCCAGACCGCCATCCCCCTGCTCGACCCCGAGTTCCTCCACAAGCTGGAGCAACTGGAGCTCGTCAGCCGCAAGATCTTCGTGGGCCGGATGAAGGGCGAGCGCAAGAGCAAGAGGCGCGGCTCCTCGGTCGAGTTCGCCGACCACCGCCAGTACACCGTGGGCGACGACCTCCGCCACATCGACTGGAACGTGTACGGGAGGCTCGACAAGCTGTTCCTGAAGCTGTTCCTCGAAGAGGAAGACCTGCACTTCTACACGCTGCTGGACACCAGCATGTCGATGGACTTCGGCGAGCCGACCAAGCTGCATTACGGCAAGCAGGTGGCGGCGGCGCTCGCGTTCATCGGGCTGGTGAATCACGACCGCGTGATGCTCGACACCTTCAGCTCGGGGCTCGATCGCGGGATGCCGAGCGTGCGGGGCCGTTCGCAGATGTGGCGGGTCGTGCAGTACCTCGACGCGCTCCAGGCTTCCGGGCAATCCAACCTGACCGCGGCGGCCAAGGCGTTCGCGATCAAGCATTCGGGCAAGGGGATCGTGGTCGTCGTCTCCGATTTCCTCGACAAGCGAGGCTATCAGGAGGCGCTCCGCTACCTGCTCGCCCGGAACATGGACATCTACGTGGTCCACGTCCTGAGCAAGGAGGAAGTCGAGCCCGAGCTGGCCGGCGACTTGAAGCTGGTGGATTCGGAGGACGACGACTTCGCCGAGATCACCATCAGCGCCCCCCTGCTGAAGCGATACAAGGACAACCTGAACGCCTTCGTCGGCGGCCTGAAGCAGTGGTGTACGCAGCGGGGCATCACCTACATCTTCACGACCAATCACAACCCGTTCGACAAGCTGATCCTGAACTACCTGCGCGAGCGCGGGCTTGTGAAGTAGGCAATCATGAAATTCCAGGTCACGAGCCCGTACATCTTCTTCCCGGCGGCGGCCATCGTCGTCGGCTACCTGCTCTACATGATGATCCGGAAGCGTCGCGGCGAACGGCCCGATTCGCGCATCCAAGAGCCCGACCTGTGAGGAAGCGGCGGTAATTCGCCCGGAGATCCCGCGATGAACCTTCTCGCCGCCTCGTTGCTCACGTTCGCCACGCCGCTCAGCCGCTTCCAATGGGCCGTGCTCGCGGGCATCCCCGTCGGCATCATCTTGCTCTACTTCCTCAAGCTTCGTCGCAAGCCCGTCCAGGTCTCCAGCACGCTTCTGTGGCGGAAAAGCCTGGAAGACTTGCACGTGAACAGCCTTTTTCAGAGGCTCCGCAAGAACCTCCTCCTCTTCCTCCAATTGCTCATCCTCGCGCTCGCCATGTTCGCGCTGGCCGGGCCGCGGTTCAAGGGGACGACCACGCAAGGTCAGCGGTACGTGCTGGCCATGGACGAATCGGCCAGCATGAGGGCCACCGACGTGAGCCCCTCGCGACTCGACAGGGCCAAGCTTGAGGCCAAGAAGATCGTGGACGGGATGGAACGCGGCGACCTGACGATGATCGTCGCCTTCTCCGATCGCGCCCGCGTCGTGTCCAATTACACGGCCAATCGCACGCTGCTGAAGCAGAGGATCGACGCCATCCAGCCGACCGAGAATACGACCAATCTCCGCGAGGCCCTGCAAGTGGTGTCCGGCCTGGCCATCCCCACGTCCGATCGCGACGCGAGAGAGGGTTCCGTCGCCACCGAATCGATGATCCCCCCCAAGTTGACGATCTTCACCGACGGCGGATTCCCGGACGTCGAAGGGTTCAGCATCGGCAAGATCGAGCCGAACGTGGTGGTGATCGGGCCTCCTCGCCCGGCGGACGGGCCGGACGCGAAGCCGGGCGTCCCGTCAAAGTCCGCGAAGAATCCCTCGGACAACGTGGCGATCCTCGCGCTTCTCCTCGGCCCGCAACGACGACAAGCCCGAGCAATTCCAGGTGTTCGGTCGCGTGAAGAATTTCCGGGGCGAGGAGGTAAAGACCCAGGCCCGCCTGCTCCGGCACGACCCGAAGAAGCCCGGCGAGAAAGGCTCGGTCGTCGACGTCCAGGCGCTGACCATCGCTCCGCTTTCCGAGCAATCCTTCCAGTTCGACCTCACCGAGAACGGGCTGGCCGAGCTGGAGGTCCAGCTTGACGTGACCGACGCCTTTCCCCTCGATAACCGGGCATTCACGGTCTTCGGGAATATTCGAAAGGCGCAGATCCTGATCGTGACCGCGGGGAATCGCTACCTGCGAGACGCCTTCGACACCTTCAAGGACGTCGCCGACGTGACGGAAGTCATGCCCGAGCAATCCAGGGGGGCCGACGTCCAGCGCGAGATCGGCAGCGGCAAATTCGACCTGATCGTCTTCGACGGCGAGCGCCCGGCCGCCCCTCCCGAGGCCAACGCCGCTCTACTTCGGCGTGTTGCCGGCGGGCAAGGCGTTCGACAATGGGAAGGAAATCCAGGGGCCGACGATCCTGGATTGGGACGTGGCGCACCCGACCATGCAATACGTCCGCGACCTGAACGCCGTGATCATCCAGAAGGCCGTCACCTGCGAGCCGCCGAATGGTTCCACCAAGCTGATCGACAGCAACCTCGGCCCGCTTGCGTTCGTCACGCCCAGGGGCGGGTTCGTGGACGTGGTGATCGGCTTCCGCCTCCTGGACGGTGCGAAATTCAATACCAACTGGCAACTCCTGCGCAGCTTCCCGCTCTTCCTCTTCAATACCGTGCGAGCCCTGGGCAACGCGAGGGACACCAGCGCGTCGGAATCGCACCTGCCCGACCAGCCGATCGCGCTCAGGGCCGATTCGGTGACCGACTCCGTGGAGGTCTACGGGCCGGATGGGAAGCCGGTCGAGAAGGTCAAGCGATCGCCGCAGGGGACGTTCCTGTTCACCAACGCGAAGCAGACGGGGCTTTACCAGGTCCGCTGGGGCAAGGACGAAAGCTCGTCGTTCGCGGTGAATCTGTTCGATCCGCGCGAGAGCGACCTGGCCCCGCGAGGCCTGGCGCCGGAGGGACTTTCCGAGGAGGCGGCCGAGCCGTACAAGATCAAGATCGGCTTCACCTCCGTGAAGGGCCAGGCCGGGAAAGGAAGCTCGATCACCGACGTGAAGCAATGGTGGATCGTGCTGGCGGCCGTCATGCTCGTGGTCGTGCTCCTGGAGTGGTATATCTACAACCGCCGGGTCTATGTCTAATTCCGGGGTGCCTTGGCTTCCTGGCGAGAGGCGAGGTACTTGAGCAGGTCCAGGAAGTCGGGCTCGGCGATCTTCTCGCCGAAATCGGCCGGCATGGGCGAGATCGGCGACGTCTTCCGGGCCTCGACCGTTCCCCTGGACACGCGCACTTCTTTCCCCTGATTATCGGCGATCACCAGGACGTCGCCTTCCTCGCGGAGGAGCAATCCGGAAAGGACCTGGCCGTTGTTGAGGGCGAGCGTGGTCAGCCGGAATGCCTGGTCGATATTGCGGTTGGGGTCGAGGACGTCCTCCATCAAGCGATCCGTCCCCCGCACGCCGATCCCGTCGAGCTGGGGGCCAATCCGTGCCCCTTGCCCGGCGATCTGGTGGCAAGAGGCGCAGTTGGTGACGAAGACCTTCTCGCCTCGGGCCACGTCGCCCGAGGACTTGGCGAACGCCGAGCGTCGTTGGTCGATCAACTGGGCAACCTTCGCCTCGGCGGCCGGAAATCCCGCCGTCAGGGCCTCGATTCGCCTGGCAAGATCCGGCACGCCCGATCCGTCCACATAAACCCGGACCGAGCGCTCCTGGAGCAGTCGCGGAGAGGCCTTGCCCATCTCGATCGCCTTCAAGAGTGCCTCCGTGCCCGGACGACTTGCGCCCAGCGCGGCCGCGATCGTCGTCTGGAGCCTGCTGGACGCGACCGGCAACAGCTCGACCAGCCTGGCGCGGGCCGAATCCTGGTTCGTCCTGGAAAGCGCCAACGCCGTGGCCTCGGCGACGGCCGGTGACGTGAGCGGATCGGCGAGCAGCGGCCCAAGGTCGGCGGCGGCGTCCTTCGGGGCCAGTCCCGCCAGGGCATTCACGGCCGCGATTCGCGACGCATCGGCGGCCTTGGGGATCGTGCAGACGGCCAGGAGATCCTGCTTCTTCTCGATCAGTCCCATGGAGCCGATCAGGCCGGCGCCGAGGCTCACGCGGTCCGCCTTGCCCGACGTGATCAGGGCATCCGAGGCCAGCATGGCCCACGTCCTCAAGGCGGGGCCGATCGGCGCGCCTCGTTCTTGCAGGCCGGCATAAATCTCCTTGATCATCTCCGCCTGCCGGACGGCGTCCCTGGAATCCAGCCCCCGAGCATACGCGACCAGCTCCGTCCGGGTCGTGTCGGACCCATACCGGCTCACATGATGGATGCGCGTCAACAGGGTCTGACCGGACGGCGGATAGCGGCCGATCACGGCGAGGACGAAGCGGGCCGAGTCTTCCGAGCCGGTGCCCATGGCCACGTCCGCCAGCGAGAGGAAATCCGCCTCGGTGTAGGACTTGTCGCCGATCTCCGGCCACTTCACGGCCATCACGAACTGATCCCGCAACGCCATGCGGATCATGTGGACGAGCTGGGCATCGTCGGCGGGGGCGGCGTGCCGGGCGTCGAGCAACGCGCGGACGTTTTCCGCTTCGGGGTGGCGTCCGAGGGCATCGGCCGAGGCTCGCCGCACGAAGCCATCGCCGTCCTTCAAGCCGTCCCTTGCGACGGAGAGGATCGAGGGGGCCGGATTGCTCTGCTCGGCCACGATGGTCCGGGCGTGGACGCGGACGTCCCGGCGTTCGGACTTCATCGCCTCCTTCAGCGTCTCCTCGTCGAGGGACCCGAGTCGGGCGAGCGCCCAGAGCGCTTGGATTTGCGCGGTTTCCGGCGCCGTCGCGGCCGTTTCGGCCTTGAGACGCGAGATCACCTCGGTCCCGCCCCGCGACACCAGTTGATTGACGGCCAGGGTCCGCACCGCCAGGTTGGGATCGGAGATCGCCTTGATCAGAGCGGCAACGTCGGCCGATGCGAGGTTCGGCGTCGGGGGCACGTCGCCCTTGCCGTCGGTCCCTTTATAGACGATCCGCCAGATCCGTCCCCGCTCGCGGTCGCGCCCGGGATGATCGAGCGGGACTTCGTAGTGGCCGATGATCCGATTGTAGAAGTCGGCCACGTAGAGCGCCCCGTCCGGCCCGAGCTCCAGGTCGACCGGCCGGAACCAGGGGTCGTCGCTGGTCAAGAAATCGGGCTGGAGGACGCCTCGGGGCGTCGACCCGTGCCAGTCGATCCTGTCGTGGTTGATGCGATTGGTCACCACGTTCCCGATGAAGATCGTGCCCCGCCAGGGCTCGGGGAACTGTTCGGCGGCGTAGTAGACCACGCCCGAGATGGCCGTCGAGCCGTGGTCGTGCGAGACCATCTCGGGGCCGAGGCCGAGGCCGTCGGTGGGCTTGCCGAAGGTGGGATACGAGGCGTTCCTCAGGAGCATGTAGACCGGCTTGCTGTGGCAATCGGCCGAGTAGAGGTTGCCGAGGGGGTCGAAGGTGAGCCCGAACGGGTTGACCTGCCCCTTGGTGAATTGCTCGGCGTGCGAGCCGTCGGGCCGGAAGCGATAGACGTTGCCCGAGACGATGCGCCATCACCTTGCCATCCTTGCCGCGAACCTCCGAGCTGTTCGAGAAGCCGTGGCAGGCGTAGATCCACCCGTCGAAACCCCAGGTGAAGGCGTTGGTCATGCCGTGCGTGTCGCGCGAGCCGAAGGTCTTGTACGCCACCTCGCGGACCTCGGCCTTGCCGTCGCCGTCGCGGTCGATGAAGCGATCGACCGAGGGGATCGAATGGACCAGGGCCTCGTTCCCGCCGGGCAACGGCATGAGGCCGATGGGGATATTCAGGCCGTCGGCAAACGTGGTGATGGAACGGGCGCGGCCGTCGGGACCGAAATCGGCGAGGATCTTCACGCGGTCGCGAGGCGTGACGCCCGGCCTGGCCGGGAAGGGATACTCGACCGTCTCCGTGATCCAGAGCCGCCCCCGGTCGTCGAAGGCCATATTCATCGGCTTGTGGATGTCGGGATCGCTGGCCACCAACTGGATCTCGAATCCCGGGGGCAGGTGGAAGCCCGAGCGCTCGGCCATCGGGTCGCGGGGACCGGCCGACGAGACGAGCTCCGGGGGATTATCCGGGGAGGCGAGTAGCTGCGTGTTCCACGCAAACGCGATCAGCAATCCGGCCATGCCGTTGCGGGCGAGTCGCATCGGGCCTCCGTTGGGCGGCGAGGGGAAAAATGGGCGGCGGGCCTGTTCGATCCCCTAGAATACGCCCTCGGTCGTTCTCAGGCCAACCCCGTTGTCCGCCGGGCACGGTTTGACTAGAACAATCCCCATGGTGCCGCGACGGCCACGCTCAAATCCCGTCCTCACTGATTGGAGATCCCCATGACCACCACGGTGACGAACGGCCTTGTTGCGAAAGAGGATGCCGCGGGGCTCTTGCGGGATTTCCAGGCCGTGCGAGGCACGACCGATCGGCTTGCGGAGCCCTTGACGCCCGAGGATTGCCTGCTCCAGTCGATGCCCGACGCCAGCCCGACCAAGTGGCATCTCGCCCACACGACCTGGTTCTTCGAGACCTTCATCCTCGGCCCCGAGATCCCCGGCTACGAGCCGGCTTCGCCCGACGCGAATTTCCTGTTCAACTCCTATTACAACGCGATCGGCGAGCGAATTGCCCGCGACCGTCGCGGGATGCTCTCCCGGCCTTCGATGGAGGAAGTTCGCCGCTATCGTCGCGAGATCGACCGCCGCATGGGGAATTTCCTCGCGGAAATCGACGAGGAAAACCGTCGGAGGGTCGCCCCCACCGTCGTCCTGGGCCTGAATCACGAGCAGCAGCACCAGGAATTGATCCTGACCGACATCAAGCACGCGTTCGCCTCGAATCCCCTACGCCCGCGCTACCAATCGACGGTTAAGGGCCGAGAATCCGAGGCAACGCCGCTTTCCTGGCTGGACGGTGCCGAGGGAATCGTGATGGTCGGCCAGGAAGGGGAAGAGTTCGCGTTCGACAACGAATCCCCGAGGCATCGGGAGTTGCTGGAGCCGCATCAAATCGCCTCGCGACCGGCGACGGTGCGGGAATATCTGGAATTCATGGAAGCCGGCGGATATCGGAGGCCCGAATACTGGCTCTCGGACGGATGGGCCGCGCGGAAGTCCAACGGCTGGGAGGCGCCGCTCTACTGGGAACGCGGCGACGGAGGGTGGCAAGCCTTCACGCTGGCCGGGATGAGGCCGTTGGTCGAGGCCGAACCCGTCGTCCACCTGAGCTTTTACGAGGCCGACGCGTTCGCGAGATGGTCCGGGGCCAGGCTGCCCACGGAAGCCGAGTGGGAAAGCTTCGCGAGCGGGCGGGACGTCGTCGGCAACTTCCTGGAATCCGGCCGTTTTCATCCCGAAGCCGCGGGGAAGACAGGCCCGACCGAGCCTGCCCAGCTTTTCGGCGACGTGTGGGAGTGGACCGCCAGCCCGTATGTGGGATACCCCGGTTACCGCCCGGCCGCCGGTGCGCTGGGCGAGTACAACGGGAAATTCATGTGCAATCAGTTCGTCTTGCGGGGAGGGTCCTGCGCCTCGCCCTCTTCGCATCTGCGGGCCAGCTACCGGAATTTCTTCCCGCCCGACGCTCGATGGCAGTTCTCGGGGGTGAGGTTGGCGCGATGAACGGAGGCGGGAGGGTTCAAACGTCGGCCAATTCTTCGCCGCCTTCCTTCGCGGCTCCCAGGAGGGTTTCGACCGACTTGACGAGCTTTTCCAGGGCGAACGGCTTGCGGATATAGTCCTTCACGCCGAGGAACTCGGCGTAGGCGCGGTGGCGGCTGCCTTCGTTGCCGGTGATCATGATGGTGGGGATCAATCCGCCGGGCCGCCCCTTGAGCTTCTCCAGGACGAGGAATCCCGACTTCTTCGGCATCATCATGTCGAGCACGATCAGGTCGGGATTCTCGCGCTCGGCGACGGTCAGCCCGGCATTGCCGTCCCTGGCCACGAGGATGCGGTATCCGCGGCCTTCCAGGGTGGTGCGCATGGATTCGATGATGTCCGTGTCGTCATCAACGAGGAGGATCGTCTTGGCGGGCTTCATCGTGCAAGGCTCCATCACCGCGGCGGGCCGGTCGGGTTGGTGCCGGCCCGGGAAGATTGCATGATAAACCGATCCGGGCACAGGGGCAAGGATCGGACCTTTCTCCACGGGTGCCGCTCGCGATTTTGGAAGGGAAGGGCGAGCCGGGTTCCCCGCTCGCGGATCGGCGGGACTCCAAAATCGCGAGGGGCACGCTTTCTTCACAAAAATGCGATCTCCCCCTTTCACCGGGGCGATTAATTCGACATAATTCACGGATCTATGCCATCGAAGTGGTTTTGGGGCCGGGTCACATCGCCTGCCTCGGATTCGTGGCACCAATCCTCTGAAGCTCTTGATGAGGAGTACGAAACGATGCGACGACCGAAGTTTGGATGGAGCACGCTCGCGGCCGGTCTGCTCGGAGTCGGCGTCCTGGGCTCCGGCGATTGCTTTGGATGGCAGGCGCCCACGCCGCCTGCGGGTGGCGGAAGTGGCGGCACCCCTGCCCCGACTCCTCCCGGCGGCAATTCCGGCGACGGGGGCGGCGCCGCCTCGGGCGCCGTCATCAAGCCCAGGAATCCGGGCGGCGGCGGCAGCCCTGGCGGCGGCAACAATGGCCCGACGACTCCGCCGGGCGGCGGCGGCCCTCCCGGCGGCTCGGACAGCTTCGCCCCCGGCGGGTCGAACTACAACCCAGGTCCCGGTAGCAACGGCAAGCCCGGCGGGGGCGGCGGCGCGGCGGGCGGCGGACTCGCAAACGAAGGCGGTGGCGCCCCCGGGGCACCCGGCGGCGCAATGGGCGGCGGGATCGGTGGCGGCGGCGCGGTCAAGCACGACTACAAGTCGCCCGCCAAGGCGCGGAGAGCTTCCTGAGCGCCGTCCACAGCCGCAAGGTGGAAGACGTGGTGCAGGCCCTGGCCAAGCGGTCCGAGTACGAGGCCAAGCCCGAGAAGCAGGGCATGTTCAAGGAAATCCTCCACAACGAGAACAACTCCGCCGCCGAGTACGTGAACCAACTGGCCGGCGAGTTCGAGGGCATGAAGGTCCTCGACATGAACACCTACCACAGCACCGGCAGCGTGGGGGTGATCGTGGGCAAGTCCACCAAGAATGACAGCGGCACCGGCCAGAACCAGATCCACCGCACCCTGACCATGCGTCACGAGAAGGACGGCTGGAAGGTCCAGGATTACGGCAAGGCGATCGAGTTCCAGCCTTCCCGCGGCATGCCCGCTCGCGGGTCGAGCCGTGGAAAGAAGCGATAATCGCCGCCCCGTCCCTGAAAATTCGTCAAACGCTTTGTAAGAATGACCGACCCCGAGGGCAGATTTCTGCCGTCGGGGTTCTTTTTTTCCTCAAGTTTTGCCCTTGAGCGGCCGGAAAGCGTCGAAGTTGGGACCTCTTCGGCATTTTGGCCCGCAAACTGCAATTCTTCTCGAAATATGGCCGAGTCAGGCGGCAACGATTGCCCGCCCTGCTCCGGCCGTCCCTCCCTCTTCTACAGTGCCCAAGGAAGGAGCCTGTATGGAGTCTGCGATCCTGTCGCAATGCACCGTCCTGGAATGCCTGGTCGTCCTCTTCCAGGTCTCCGGCGTGACCACGCTCTGCCTGACTCGCCTTTTTCCCCGGGACGCGATGGGCCGATCGGGCCGGGTGGGATTTGTCGCCACCTTGATCGGCCTGGGCATCGCCGGCGCCCTCTGCGGGCGTCACGAATCGCAGTTTGCCCTCTTCGCCGGCGTGACCATGACAATCCTGCTGATTGGCATGATCGCGGGCGCCGGACCGATCGATTTGACCGACCCGACCCGCACGCGGAACGTCGGCAAAAACCACCGCTCGCCGGATAATTTCTTTCGCGATCGCAAATGCTTCACGGGACAGGGATTAGGCGACCAGGGCCGCGCGGCCCGGTCGCTTTTTTTCGCGCGCGATTTGACGCCCCCGGAACGTGCGCCATAGTTCGGCCGTTGGCCCGGAGATGGGCCGATCGGTAGGGATGCCATCACCCTCGCAGATCGCCCCCTTCTCCCGCCGGTCGGAGCCCGCTCGCGGCCCTCGTTCGCCGACCCGGTCTCACGGTCCCGCTCGTGATCCGGCGAGGTCTCGTCGGCCATTGCGGGAGAAGGATAGCCCCATGATCGATGTTCTGAAACGGATTTCGGCCGCCCTCGGCCTCCTCGTCGCTCGTCTCGGCCCAGGTGACGGCCCAGGACGAGGTCGCGAGCCCCAATCAAATCACGGCCGATGCCGTCGCCGCCTCGCTCCGCTCGCACGCCGAGCTGAACCGTCAGCGGATCGCCATCGAGACCCGCGACGGCAGCGTCCTGCTGTCCGGCACGGTCGCCAGCCCCGCCCTGAAGGTCGAAGCCCTGAACCGCACCCGCCGCGTGGCCGGCGTGACCACGGTGGTCGACCGCCTCCAGGTCGTGGGCGACGCGAGGGTTCGCCAGGCCCAGTATCAGCCGGGCCAGGTCATGCAGCCGGGCCAGTATCAGCAGGGCCAGCCGCCCCAGGTGGCCATGGGCGGCCTCTTCCACCACGGCGGGCAGCCGGCGATGATGGACGGCGGCCAGCCGATGATGGGCGGCCAGCCCATGATGACGGTGCCCCGACCGAGGCCGCGTCCGCGGTGCCGGCCTACACGGGCCGATTCCGGAGGGTGCCGCGGGCGGCTCGACCGGGGCCTCGCAGCCCGGTGCTCCCAACTATGCGTGGCCCAGCTATGCCCCGGCCGGCAACTTCTCGGCCGTGGGCTACCCGACCGCGTACCCCTGGCAGGCCTGGCCGAACATCGGCCCCTTCTACCCCTACCCCGAAGTGCCGCTCGACTGGCGGGCCGTCACCCTTCGCTGGGACGACGGGATCTGGTGGCTGGACTTCCGCAAGCACTACACCCGGCCGTTCTTCACCCCCTACCCGTTCGGCCTGTTCGCTTATTGAACGCGGGTAGCCCGGAAATATCCTGAAACGGCGGAGGCCCGGCTTCTTCACGGAAGCCGGGCCTTTGCCATTTGCCTGTCGCGACTTGAATCCTCTCTCGATTTTGACCCTCGAACCTACATATCACGAATTCCGGCCCACGGATTCGGGAAATTCCTCACTTGCGGCGTCCAACCGGGACGATAGAGAGACGCAGAAACCGCCATACGGCCGTTGTTTCCGACGGCTGGATCGAGCGGTGTGAACCAGTCCCGGCGCGGTTTCGGCGGCGAAGTCGGAGGACCGGAGCGTCTTCCGTCCGGCTCGCGCACATCCCAAGGAGGGGAATTGACCATGACCCGTTCCGCGCGGCATCGCGGCCCGCTTACCCCGCGCTGGGTTCGCGGCCTCCTGACGGGGGTCCTTCTCGCGGCCCTCTCGACCGGCGCGACCGGTTGCGGCCTCTCGTACGTGTTCCGCAACATCACCCCGTTCCACCCGACGGGTTGGTCGTTCGCCTGGCCCATCCTGCCGTCGCAACAGCAACGGCTGGAAGAAGATATCAAGCGAGAGAAGCGCGACCGGATCCCGATCCTCGACCCCATCCCGGGCGAATTCGCCCCCCCACCTGCCTCGACCCGCCCAGCGAGCAGGAAGTGTGGGACAAGGTCCCCAAGTTCAAGAACGGCTGCCCGCCGTTCTACGAGACCCAGCGGAATAACGTCCGCTTCCTGATCGAGAAGATCGGCGACAAGATCGACCCGCGCGAAGATCTTCCCGCTCGCGGGGCCCTGCCAGCTCGTCCATTGCCACTTCAAGTGCACCGTCTATTACGACGAGCTGTACTGGTCGGACTACCCGATCCCGTTCAACCACCTGGACCACCGCGTCGAGGTGATCTACATCGACAAGGACCACCTGCGACGAGTCGGCGGGCCGCCCGTGGCCGCCATCCCGTGATCGGGTGCCTCCTCATCGGTTAGCCAGGTTCAGGTTGACACCAGCCACGCAACCCCCGACCGTCAAGGCCCATCTCAAGGTCTTGACGGATCGGGGGTTACGCCATTTGTAGGCGGGGGACTCGGACGAAGGCTTCACCACGTGAGGTCCCTCGGGAGCCAGGGCTACCAGGGGATATCATTCGGATCGTACACGACGCGGGACGTAGGGCCGGCTATTGCCGGCCTTATCCGATGACGACCGGCAATAGCCGGCCCTACATTCTGCCGACCCGGGCGGGGGACGGCAGGCCGAGGCCTGCCCTACGAAATCCGCCTGGAATTCGGCAGGCGGGACGCCTACCCCACAAAATCACTCCGACATGCCGGCAATGCTGGACGGTCTTTGCGTGAGCCACGCCGGGAGCGAGAAACCTTCCCATTCCCGGTTTCTCCCGGAAATCATCGGCAAGTCGTTGACGGGATTGATTTTGTGACGCATCCACGGTTTCGGATGCCGGGGCGGAAGGCCAATCTCATGCCGCGACGTGTGGGGCGTTTGCAATCCCCTGATCTCCTCTGTGGCTGATTGGGTCCCGGTTCCTTAGAATCAACATGATGAACACACCACGCGCATGCGTCTCCGGAATCTTGCTCGTCCTCTCGACCGCATCCCTCAGGGAGGCTCGTGCTCAAGCTCCGCGCCCAACCCCTTCGCCCGCCCGGCGGGTGGAGACGTTGGACCTCGGCGATGGCGCCAAGCTGGTCGGCAAGATTGCGGGGGGCTCGCCCGCGGGCTTTCGCTTCTTGCCCGACAACGGCGAGATTCCGGTCCCTCTCGGGATCGGCAAGGAAATCACCATCGAAGGACCCAGCCCCGACCCTTCGACCGGATCTCCCCCGTTCCAGGTGCTGATGGGACCCTGGGGCGCGTGTCCGGTCGCTTCGTCGGGATGGACGGATCGGCCATCCGGCTGGAATCCCTGGCGGGCCGGTCTTCGCTGACGATCGATCGCGCAGGCGCCTCGGCCGTGGTGCAGCGGCCCGGCGAGGTCCAGATTTTTCGCGACGGCTTCGAATCCCTGGACATGGATCGCTGGTCGCAGGGCGGATCGCCCGAGACGATTTCCGGACCGAGGCTCTCCGGCTCGCACAGCCTGAAATTGCCGGCCGGCGGGTCGTCGCTGACCTCTCGCCTGACCGAACCGCTCGGCTCGGGCCGGCTGGAGATCGCGTTTTTCGACGAGAACACGCGGGCCGCCGGCCAGCGCTGGTTCATCGACCTCTCGTTCCGGCGGGGAAATTCCGACATCGCCACCATCCGGGCGATTCCCGGCTGGTCCGAGGAGACCCTCGCGGTGGAGACGCCCGGCGGCTCGGCGATGAACGTCCAGCCGCTGGGCCGGAAACCGGGCTGGCATCGCCTCACCATCCGATTCGACGACCAGAAGACCGAGCTTGCCGTCGACGGCGACGAATTGGCCCACGGCAAGGGGCCGGGTGGCCCGCTGTTCGAGATCCGCCTCGCCACCGAGTCGACCGGCGCGGCCAGGCCGGCCGAGGGGCTTGCGGCGGTCGTGGACGACCTTCGCCTGGTCCGGTTCGTCGAGCCGTTCGGCAAGGTGGAAGTCGATCCGTCGCAGGACGAGGTCCGCAAGATCTCGGGCGACCAGCTCTTCGGGACGATCCCCGCCGCCGACGCCGACCGCATCATGCTCGACATCGACGGCAACAAGATTCGCGCCCCCTGGTCCGAAGTCGCCGGCCTGTATCTTCGCCGATCGCCGGCCACGTCGGCGGCCATCGATGGCCCATGGGTCCGCGCCGAATGGAGGACGGCCGCCGGGGCCGACCCGCGCGATGTGGATCGCGCCGAGGGAGTCCTGGAATCGGTCAAGGACGACGAGATCACGCTCCAGGTGCCGTTTTTGGGAAGCCTGGCCGTGAGTCGCGACCGGCTCCGCAAGCTGCAATTCCTCGGGAAAAGCCGCCGCATCCTGATCGACCCGACGGCCCATCACATCGGCGATAGCTGGAAGCCCGAGCTGGACCCGCCTCAGGCCGAGAAGGCGCCCCTGGAGATCGCGTTCGAGCTGGCGGAAGTGCCCAAGGGGGACGCTTTCTTGAGCGTGGACGTGATCCAGCTCGTGGGATTGGAGGGCACGCCCAAGTTCTCGGACGAGGTGAAGAAGGGGCAGCTTCGCACGCGATCGGCGATCAACGGCCGCTTCCTGGACGACTGGAATTTGCACGTATCTTCGCGAAACGAGGCGCCCGAGCGGATCCGGCTGGCGATCCCCGGCGGGGTCCTGAAGGTCGGCAAGAACGTGCTTCGCATCGAGCAAACCGCGAACGACCAGGGCAGCCGCGACAACTTCGGCCTGCTGGGCGCGGCCCTCGAATTCACCATCAAGCAACCGGGCGGGGCGGCACAGCCGTGAAGATCCTCACGCGAAGCATGGTGAGGCACGCCCACGCGATCGCCCGAGAGGTGGCCGCCCGCGTGGTCCTGCTCTATGCCGACGTGGTGGAAGAAGATTCCGACCTGGCCGACCTGATCCAGGACGTCGATTTCCGCGTGATCCTGGTCTCCAGGAGGGCGGGATTTCAGGCCCCCGACGGCTGGGGCGACCTGTCGCCGTGGTCCGCGTGCCGAATATCCCGATGACGCGAGCGGGCCAGGTCAAGGTGGCCGTCCTGGTGGCGGGGGCCGAGGGATTGATCCTGGGAGGGGACCGCATCCTCTGCCTGTCGGGGCTCGACGGGTCCGGGACGATCGACATGGCGTTGATCCTGGACGTGGGGACCGAGGTCGAGATGTTCGCCGATTCGGCCGCCGAGCTGCTGCCGCCGGACGTGAAACCCGCGGTCTTCGAGCGCATGCTCACGCTGGCCAGCGAGCTGGGCCTGGAAGGTCGGGAGGGCCGGCCGGTCGGGACGATCTTCATCCTGGGAGACAGCGAAGCCGTGTTCTCGCAGAGCCGTCAACTCGTCATGAATCCGTTCCACGGCTATCCCGAAATCGATCGCAACGTGCTCGACCCGCGACTGGAAGAGACGATCAAGGAATTCTCCGCGATCGACGGCGCCTTCATCATCCGGGGCGATGGCGTGCTGATGAGTGCCGGCCGCTACCTGAATCCACATTGCCAGCCGGCCGAGACCCTGCCGCAAGGCCTGGGAGCCAGGCACGAAGCCGCGGCGGCGATCACGGTGGGCACAAAAGCGATCGCGCTCAGCGTGTCGCAATCCACCGGCACGATCTCGATCTTCAAGGGAGGCCGGCTGGTCACCGACATCCAGAAGCCCCGCAGTCGAGGGCCGGGCGATTTGTAAACTGGCTGTGGCGGATTCATCGGTCGGAAACTGTTCGCAGGGTTCCACTTAGATCCGGATGGTTCGTGTTCGACGGGGACGACGATTGCCGCCGAGGCGCCGTCCGTTGACCGGTCGCCGCCGGCCCGGAACGTCTCGACTTATTTGCAACATTTGGTACGTCCCTTGCACGATGAGGGGCCAGGGCGTCCGATGGCCGGGGGTGGATTGGATCCGCATTCAAGGCAAGCCATCGATGCCCTTCCCCTCCTTCGGCAACGAGCGAAATCATGCTTTTCGATAAGTTTCGCGGGAGCGCCCGCCCGACCCTCGGCCTCGAGCTGGAGCTTCAGGTCGTCGACGCCCAGACGATGGCCCTGAAGGCCGCCGCCGGGGACCTTCTGGCACAGGTCCCGGACACAATCCGGGGTTCGATCGGGCCCGAATTCCATGCATCGTGCGTGGAAGCCAGTAGCAGCGTGTGCGAGGACGTCGATCAGGTTGGCCGCGACATGGAGGCCAAGCTCGGGCTCCTCGGCCGGGCGGCCGGCCGCCTTGGTCTCGGCCTGGCCTGGGGCGGTACGCACCCTTTCAGCCACTGGCGGGGCCAGCCGATCGTGGCTTCGCCACGCTATCGCGACCTGGCCGAGCAATATGGCGAGACGCTCCTCCGGCAGTTGACCTTCGGGCTCCACGTCCATGTCGGCGTGACCGACGGCGACGCCGCGATCCGGGCGTGCAACGGGATCGCGCGGCACCTTCCGGCGCTGCTCGCCCTGTCGGCCAACAGCCCCTTCTGGTGCGGCCGGGCGACGGGCCTTTGCTCCTATCGCGCCGAGGTCCTTGCCGCATCGCCCATCGGCGGCCCGCCGCCTCATGCTCAGGATTGGCACGACTACGCGCGTATGGTCGGCCATCTGGCCGACGTCGGGACGATCCAATCGGCCAAGGATCTCTGGTGGGACGCCCGCCCCAGCCCCGACTTCGGCACGGTGGAAGTCCGGGTCTGCGACATGCCATGCGACCTCCATTCGGCCCTCGCGCTCACGGCGTTGATCCAATGCCTGGTCCACGACCTTTCGCTCGGGGAGGATCCGGGGGCCGCGGCGGACGAATCGAGCCAGTTGATCATCCGTCAGAATCGCTGGAGGGCGGCGCGGCGAGGTCTCGACGCGATGCTCGTGGATGACGCGGCAGGCCGGGTAATCTCGGCCCGTCAATGGATGGGCGAGCTGATCGATCGGCTCCGAGCCACGGCCGATCGTCTCGGATGCTCGGGGTATCTTCACAACGCCATGGTACTGTCCACGGGCGCAGGTGGCGCGGGCCTTCAGCTCGCGGTCCTGCAGGAATCCGGCAGTCTGCCAGGCGTGGCCCGCTTCCTGGCGGGCGACCGGCGCGAGCGGTTCGAGCACGCGACCCCGGAAGATTGGAAACATCCCTCGTTGCCCCCGGGCTTGTCCATCCTGTCCGTCGTGCATCGCTGAGTTCCTTGCTCCGGAGGCGGACGTTCCATGTGTCGCATTGCTGCCTACCTGGGGCCGCCCGCACGCCTCTCGTCGCTGTTCGATGACCCTTCGCACGGGTTGACCGACCAGGGTCGCCACGCCCGGCTCATGTCCGGCTCGGACGTGGCCGGCGACGGCTGGGGCGTGGGGTGGTTCTCCGACGAAGCCAGGCCCGGGCTCCTGAAGAACGTGCTCCCCATCTGGTCCGACCAGAATGCCCGCACGGCACTCCCGGCCGTGCGTTCGGGCTCGATCGTCGGCCACATCCGCTACGCCAGCCCCGGCATCGAGACCTGCCTGGTCAATACGCCGCTCTATGTCCTCGACGATCACCTCTGGACGATCAACGGCGCGCTCGAGCCCTGGCCCGGGAAGCTCTCCAAGGCGCTTGAGGGACCGGCTTGACCCCGACCACGAGGCCGACCTTCGCGGGTCGACCGACGCCGAGATCATGGGTGCGCTGTGGCGGACCCACTTCCGTCGCACGGGCGGCCGAGACCCGGCATTTGCCCTGCGAGCGATGTTAGGCCAGGCGGCCAACCTGGCGCGGGAGCATGGCGGCAGGATCAAGACGAACGTGATCCTGGCCGGCCCGTCCGAGGTGATCGCCGCGCGATTTGCCGAACCGGGCGAGCCGAACTCGCTGTTCACGCTGACCGGCCAGCCACGATGGTCCGGAGGGTCGGTCGTGGCCTCCGAACCGCTCGATGACGGCCCCGGTTGGCAGGAGGTCGACCCTTCCGTATTAGTAAGGGCCGACTCTCGCGGCATCCGCCATGAACGGCTGGAACTTGCGGCCTGAAGGCGGAGGATGGAGATCGCCCCGCCCAGGGGGTCGCGATCTCCGCTTCCGCGCTCGATCACTGCCCCTGTCGCACCTTATCGAAGTACTGCGAAACGTGCTTCTTCACGCTGTTGGGGATCTTCTGCGTCGAGAGCGCTTCGGACTGCTCGCGGGCCGAGGCTTCCACCGTCCCCTGAATCTCGAGCAGGCTATCCCCCTTCATCTGCTTGCCGGGCTTGGCGAATCCTTCCACGACGGCCTTGCCCTTGCCCATCTCGGCCTTGACCTTGGAGTTGTACGAGGCCACGTTGTCTTGCGACTCGGGGCGGTCGCCTTGACCCCGGCCGCGGCCCAGCCCGTTGCCGTTGCCTGGCCTCTGTCCCATGCCGGCCTGGGCCATCCCTTCCAGCCCCTTGCCTAGCTGGTTCATGCCGTCGTTGGCCATGCCGTTCTTCGCGTCCTGGAGGTCGGCGAGGGCCTGGTCGAGGCTTTCCAGCTCCTGGGCCTGCTTGGCCATCTGTTCGAGCTGCTGCTGGCTCATCCCCAGGGCGTCGGCCGCCTTCTTGGTGTCGCCTTGCGCGAGGGCTTCGGCCGCCTTGTCGAGCTTCGCGGCAAGCTGGGCGAGCTTCTTGAGGTCCTTGGACTGCTGCTCCAGCTTGTCCATCTGCTTCTCGTATTGCTCCTTGGACATGGCGCCCGACTTCATGGCCTCTTCCAACTGCTTCTTGCGTTGCTCCATGTTGGCCATCTTCTCGAGCTGCTGCTTCATCTCGTTGAGCTGCTCCTTGAGCGCCTTCTTGTCGGCCTCGTTCATCTTGCCGTCCTTCATCTTCTCGGCGAGCTTCTTGACCTGCTCGGCGGCCTTCTGGAAGTCGCCCTTGGCCAGGTCCTTGGCGAATTCGTCGGCCGGCCCGCTGCTGGTCATCTCCTTCATCTGCTGGAGCTGCTTGGCGATCTGCTCGGCCCCGCCCATCTTCTTCTGCTGGTCCTTGAGCTTGTCGGTCATCTTGTTCAGCTCGACCATGGCGCGGTCCTTGTCGGCCGGCGGCGACTTCGAAAGCTCGCTGGCGGCCTTCTCGATCTCGGCCAGGAGCTTCTTGGTCTCGGGCGATAGCTCGCTCTTCTGCGCCTCCTTGGCGTGCTCGGCAATCTGCTTGCTGACGGTCTTCAGGGCCTTGGCTTCCTGCTCCTTCTCGACCAGCCGCTCGGCCTTGCTCTTGGTGCTCGCCTGCGAGACGGTCCATTCGGACACGAAGAGGAGTCCCACGGCCAGGGCGGCCGGGAGCAGCGGCAGCCAGGCCAGGCGAGGCGGCTTCAGGCCGAACTTCTCGCCGATATGCAGGCCCGAGACGTGCCGCACGGTGTCGGCAATCAGGCGCGCCCGGCCGGCGTGTCGCGCAGCTCGGGAGGCAGGGTCAGGGTCGTCGCCAGGCGATCGTTGAGCCCGAAGAGGCGGTCGATCGCCACGGCGGCATCCACGCGGGTCGGCCCCGAGAAGATCGCGATGAGCGCGGCCACGACCAGGCCCAATCCCCCGGCGATGGCGAACGGGAGCCAGGCGGCGCCCGGGATGGTCCGATCGGTGAATTTCTCGACCGCGATCGCGGCGGCCACGACCAGGAGGGCGGCCCCCCAGCACCAGACGAGTGCCGACGCGAATCGCTGCAACCGCATCCGTCGCCAGGCTTTACCGATCGGCTTGTCGAATTCGCGCACGGGTCTCTCCTGGAAAGGATCGCGACGGATTGGCCCAGTCATGACCTTAGTTTAATCGGCAGATCGGGCGGGTTCAAGGCTTCTGTCCGAAAAGATTCGGATTGAGAAACCCGGCGACTCATTTCGCGACCAGGGCCGGCTGGGAATAGACCTCCGACGCCGCGGCCAGCGCCGCGCCCGGCTCGACCACATGCCCGAGGTCCCGCAGGCAGGTTTCCATCGCCGCAAGTACCAACGTGACATAGCTTTGGCGAGATCCATGCCCCATGAGGCCGATCCGCCAGGCCCGGCCCTTCAAGGATCCGAGGCCCCCGCCGATCTCGATCCCCCAGTCGGTCAAGAGACGCTTGCGGACCGCGGTGTCCTCGATGCCATCGGGGATCAGCACGCAATTCAATTGCGGAAGCTGGTGCCCCTCGACGGTCGCGTACGAGAGCCCCATCGCCGAGAGCCCGGCCTTGAGCGCGAGGTGATTCTTCATGTGGCGGGCGTGGCGGGCCTCAAGCCCTTCCTCCAGGACGAGCGCCAGGGCCTCGCGGAGCGCATAATTCATGCTGATGGGTGCGGTGTGATGGTAGAAGCGATCCGAGCCCCAGTAGCGACTGATCATCGTCATATCCAGATACCAGCTCTGGATTTTCGTCTTCCGGGCGTGGATCAGGTCGACCGCCCTGGGGCTGAACGAGACCGGGGCCAGGCCGGGCGGGCAACTGAGGCATTTCTGGGTGCCGGAATAGACCGCGTCGATCCCCCAGGCGTCGATCTCGACGGGCACCCCGGCCAGGCTGGTCACGGTGTCGATGGCGATCAGGGCGCCGGCTTCGTGGGCGATCTGGGCAATTTCCTCGACGGGTTGCCAGGCGCCGGTGGAGGTCTCGGCGTGGACGATCCCGACGAGCTTGGGATTGCATTTCTTGATCGCCTGGCGAACCTCCTCGGGATCGAAGACTTCGCCGTAAGGCCTTTCGATCGCGGTGACTTCGGCGCCGGCCCGCTGGGCCACGTCGACCATCCTGCCGCCGAACACGCCGTTCACGCACACGAGCATCCGGTCGCCCGGCTCGATCAGGTTGACGACGACCGCCTCCATCCCGGCCGATCCCGTGCCCGAGACGGCCATGGTAAGCCGATTCTCGGTGCGGAAGACCTGGCGGAGCAGCGCCTGGGTCTCGTCCATGAGGTTGACGAACGCGGGGTCCAGATGACCAAGCAAGGGCATCCCAAGCGCGGCCAGGACGCGAGGATGGCACTCGCTCGGGCCCGGCCCGAGGAGGACTCGCGTGGGAGGGTCGAGGGGAGCAACTCGGACAGTGTTGGCGGTCATGATCGTGCGCAACTCCTTCGCTGCAAGCTTATTCGGGCCGGGCAAAATTCTTGATCAGGGCGCTGATGGACTTGAAGTGCGGGTGATCGGCGGTCTCGATCCATTCGAAGAGGACGGCCTCGGTGGTCGTCAGGATCGCGCCGGCGTTTTCCATGCGTTGCAGGGCCACTTCGCCGTCGTGGCGCGAGCGCGATCCCACGGCGTCCGTGGCAACCTGGACCCGGAAGTCCTGGCCGAGTAATTCCAGGACGGTTTGCAGGACGCAGACGTGAGTCTCGATCCCGGCCACCGTGACGTGGCATTTCTCGAAACGGGAAAAATCGGTGATGCGAAAACTCATCTTCGGCGTGAAATCTATGGCGAAATCGGACAGCGCGGGGACCGTCTGGCCAAGCCGGGAGGGGTTTTGCTCGCTCCCGCCAATCGTCACGCCGAGGAGCCCGGCGGCCTGGGCCAATCGGGCCGCATTGGCCACGATTCGCCCGCGATCGGCGATCGGCGCGAGCAATTTCTCTTGCAGGTCGATCAGGAGGAGGGCCGCATTGGTCGCGGTGAACCGATCGTGGACGGCCACGCGGAGGACTCCGAAACCGGGTTCGTCCCGACGTCGATGTTGATGCTACGAGACGGATTCCGGCCGCGTCAAGCATTCCCGCGAGATGCGAGCTTGTGTCGGCGCCCGACCTTTCGCTACCATGCGTCGTAGATGATGGTATGGACTTGCAGGAATGGACCAGCACCCCGTCGGAGCTCTCCTCCGTGGCCGAGAAGCCCCGGCTGCTCGTGATCGAGCGGGAAACCGGTCCCGGCGCCGCGGTCCGTGAAGCGTTGTCGCTTGGCTTCGAGGTGGTCCTTGCCCGGTCGATGGCACGCGCCCTCGTCCTGCTCCGCCAGCAACGGTTCGCTGGCGTGTACGTGGACGCCGCCCAGCTCGGGGCCGTCAGATGGGCGGGTGTGATGATCCAGGCCGACGAGATCCTTGAGGCGATTTCCGACGGCGTGGCCGTGGTGGATGTCCACCAGAACGTGATCTGGTCCAACCCCGAGTTCCAGAGCCTCCAGGTCGAATCCGACGGCGAGAATCTCGCCTTCTACCAGGCCCTGGGCAATCCCGAAGTGCTCGGGCCCGACCCCTGCCCGTTCCTCTCGGCGATCGGGTCGAAGGCGCCGGCGCAGTCGCTCCTTCGGGTCGGCGCCAATCGCTACCTCCGCGTGCAGGTCACGCCCGTGTTCGACTCCGAGGGCAAGGTCGCGCACCTGATCGCCCTCACCCGCGACGTCACGAGCGAGATCCAGCAGGAGCAGAAGATCAACGCGATCCACAAGGCGGGCGAGGAGCTTGCCGACCTCACGCCGGAAGAACTCTCCGAGATGGGCGTGGAGGAGCGGACCGACCTGCTCAAGCTCAACATCGCCCGCCACATGAAGGACCTGCTGGGCCTCGACTTCATCGAGATCCGCCTGCTCGACCGGCCGACCGGACGCCTTATACCGCTGCTCACCGAAGGGATGACCTCCCTTGCCGCCCATCGCGAGCTCCTGGCCAGGAAGGAAGGCTACGGCGTGACGGGCTACGTGGCGGCGACCGGCCAGAGCTACCTCTGCGAGGATACGGCCAACGATCCGCTCTACCTGGAAGGGGCGCCCGGCGCCCGCTCGTCGCTGACCGTCCCCCTGCTCTACCACGGGACCGTGATCGGCACGCTGAACGTGGAGAACGCCCGGCCCGGCGCGTTCGACGATCGCGATCGGCAGTTCCTGGAGATCTACGCGAGGAGCGTGGCCTCGGCCCTGAATACGCTGGAGCTGCTCCAGGCCGAAAAACTAAGCACCGCAACGGCTTCGGTCGAGGCGATCAGCCGAGAGCTGGCGTTGCCGCTGGACGACATCCTGAGCGACGCCACCACCGTGCTGGATCGCTACGCGGGGCACGACGACGAGGTGATCAATCGACTGAAGCATCTCTTGTTTCGCGCCCGAGAGATCCGCAGCCTGATCCAGAAGGTCGGCTCGACGATCGTGACGCCGCCGCTCAACAACGCGGCCAAGCCGGCCCCGAGGCTGGCGAATGCGCGCATCCTGGTAGTGGATGCCGAGGAATCGGTCCGCAAGGCCGCCCATAACCTGCTGGGACGGCAAGGGGCCACGGTCGAGACGGCTCGCGACGGCCATGAGGCGCTGGCGCTCGCCCGGCAATCCCCCTATTCGGCGGCCATGATTGACATCCGCCTGCCCGATCTGGACGGATACGAGGTCTTCCGAAGACTCCGGGCGGTCCAGCCCGGCGTGCCCATCATCCTCATGACCGGCTTCGGCTACGATCCCACGCATTCGATCGTGAAAGCCCGGCAGGAGGGGCTGCAAACGGTCTTGTACAAGCCATTCCGGGCAGATCGGCTCATGGAGGCCGTCGAGCAGGCCTTGCGGCCCCCGGCTCCTTCCCCCTCGCACGACGGCGATCCGGACGCGGAGAAACTCGCCGCCCCTCAATCGGTCTCCTCGGATTGACGGATGCGGGCGAGTCGGCTATCTGCCTACGCGACCGATTTCCGCGAACTAGGCTTTCCCCGCCGGGTCGCGTCCCCTTCCCTCCTCCCGCCGAGCCTGCCGCTCATGATCAGCTCCAGCGTCTTGCTCCTGCTCGCCATCGTGGGTCACGGCCTGATCCTCATCTTCCTGCTCAACGTGAGCCACGGATTCGGGATCAATGCGCGATGGATCGACTCCGTCGTGCTCGGATTGCTGCAAGCCGCGGCGGTCGCCAGCCTTGGCGCGGGGATCTGGCTCTGGGGACGCCCAATCGCCCAGTGGCCGCCCTTCTTGCAGGTTTATTCGGCCGTCTGCCTGGGGACGCTGTTCATCGGCCTTCCCATGGTCACGATTGCCCGATCGCTACGCCGGACCCCGGCCGAGGCGAGGAAGATTGACGAAAATGTCGTCGACCTCCTGCGAACCTCCCCGATCGACCATTTCCTCGGGAGCGGTCGCCACACGTCGATCCTCCGCCTCCCGCAGAACGAATCGTTCCGGATTCGCCGCGTGGGATACGAAGTCCACCTCCCCCTGGCGCCCGCCGCGATCGATGGGATGGACGTGCTCCACCTGACCGACCTGCATTTCTCCCACGCGTTCTCGCGGGCTTACTTCGAGACCGTGATGGAGATCGCGGCGGCGGGGCCGGCGCCCGATTTCGTGATGATCACGGGCGATTTCGTCGATCACGACGACGTGGCCTCCTGGCTGGTGCCCGTCCTGGAGCGGCTGCCAGCCCGCGTGGGGAAATTCGCGATCCTCGGCAACCACGATTACCGCCACCCGGTGCGGCCCATCCGCCGGGGGTTGCGGGACGCGGGGTTTCGCGTGCTCGAAGGGCGATGGAGCGAGGTCGAATTCGAAGGCGTGAAGCTGGCCATCGGCGGCACGTCCGCCCCCTGGGGACGTCCCCTGGATCGCCCGCCGTCCTCCGACGCGGATTTCCGCCTGCTCTTGAGCCACTCGCCCGACCAGGTGTTCGAGGCCTCGCGGCTGGGGGTCGACCTCATGCTCGCGGGGCACGTCCACGGCGGCCAGGTCCGTCTTCCGGTGGTCGGCCCCGTGCTCATGCCCAGCCGATTCAGCCGCCATTTCGACCGCGGATTCTTCCGCGTAGGGCCGACCCTGCTCCACGTAAGCCAGGGGATCGCGGGAAAGCACCCGTTCCGACTCGGATGCATGCCAGAGCTCGCCCGGATCGTGATTCGCTCGCGTAAGGACGTCGCGACCGCCCGCCACGGGATGCGCGCCGATCCAAGGGTCCCCCGACCCGTCTGAATCCGGGCGAGGACCCGTCCGATACGGCGATGGCCCATGCAGCCGGTTCGGTGGGTGGCCGGGGTCGCGCGGACCCGCGGGCTGGGTCCGGATGGACCCAAAAATCGCCGATGTTGCCATGGTTACGAAGACGTAAGCATGGCACTCATGTCCTCATCCATGTATGGCCGGCTATTGCCGGCCGTATTCGATGACGGCCGGCAATAGCCGGCCCTACGGCTCGCATCGTGCGCGATCCGGATGGATAACCGGTGGAATCCGGTTGGTTTTCGGATGAGGGCGATTTCGCGGCCTACCGTTCCCAGTGAGGCCTCGACAGCACCTTCGCCAATCCCTCAGGACCGCTGCCCATGCCCACTTCCGCCCTCACCCCTTTGGAGTCGCCGGAACCGAACGGAGCCGTCTCCATCCTGTCGCTCACCCCGCTTCCGCCGGAACGTCGCATGCCAATCCTCTCGCGCAAGATCAACGCCAAGGTGCCCAGCTTTCCCTTCGCGACTCGCCGACCGAGGCCGAGCTTCCGGCTCGCTTCACCAAAGCCCATTTCGATGCGTCCGCCCGACGGCGTGGAACGGAAGTGCTATCCCGTCCCCTGGGTCGAGGAGTTGCGACGGAGCCGCGATGGACTGCTCCAGGCACTCCACCTGGCCGAGGAGGTCCAGAAGTGCTTCCTGCCGAGGACGCTTCCCGAGCTTCCGGGGGTGCGATTCGGCGCCGCGCTGCGGGCGTGCGATCATCTCGCGGGCGATTTCTACAACGTGACGCGGCTGGACCGCGACACGCTCGGGATTTACCTCGGGGACGTGATGGGTCACGGCCCGGCGGCGGCGCTTCTGAGCGTGTTCGCCATGCAGAGCCTGCATCTCAAGTCGGTCGAAGGGCATTCGTATCGCATCATCCCCCCCTCGAAGGTCCTGGGGTCGCTGAACACGAAGATGATTGCGGCGGACTTCCCCGGCTGCCCGTTCGTGACGATGGTCTACGGGACGTACGACGTCTCGCGACGGGTCTTGACCTATTGCAGCGGGGGGCACCCTCCCGCCTTGATCCTGCGACCGGGCCAGCCCGACGCGCCGCTCGCCGCCCGCGGCGCGTTGCTCGGGGTCTTCGAGGATGCTTTCATTCAGGAGGAGGTCACGCTCCTGCCCGGAGACCGCGTGATCTTCTTCAGCGACGGTTTCGAGCTGGTGTCCTTCGGCGACGCGGGCGACGGCGTCCCCGCCCTGTGCCAACTTCTGCGGGTCCGGGACGAACGATCGCCGCAGCAATTGGTCGACGACGCGATCTCACGCGTGAGGACGACCGACGACTCGGCGGACGATCTCACGGTGGTCCTGATGGAGGTGCGAGAGGCCGAATAAGATGGGGCGCCACGGGCTTGCCGATTGCCGCGAGGCGGGCGAGAATGAGGTCCATCGAGGGGGTCGCCGCACCTGGCCGACCTCGCGACCGAATTCGCCCCCGCCGGCATCGATCCGCACGAGGCCTTCATGCCACGACTCGCCTTCGCCCCGCTCGTGGTCGTCGGAGTTTGCTTCATGGACACGACTTCGGCCGACGAGGGGGCAGCTCGGCAACCTCCATCGGTGGTCATCAATGCCGAGGCCGTCGCGCGCCTGCCGCATCCGGGTACGGTCGTGCCGGGCGGGATCAACTTCGCGCCCGACGGCCTTTCGGTCACCTACTTGAAGTCGGAAACCAGCAGCCTCAGCCGCGTCTTGTGGCGGGCCGACGCCAGCGATGACGCCAAACCCCGCGTGATCGCGCGCCCTCCGGGCGGCGGGGATACCGACGCGAACGTGTCTCGCGAGGAGCAATTGCGCCGCGAGCGCCAGCGGTTGAGAGATACCGGCATCACGCAGGCGATCCGCGCCGAATCCGCCGACCTGACGGTGATCCCGCTCGGCGGGGATATCTATCTCCTGAACGGCGAAGGCGAGCTGCGGCGGCTGACGGCGACCGAGGCTCCCGAAATCGACCCGAAGCCATCGGCCGACGGATCGCAAATTGCCTTCGTCCGCGAGGGCGAATTGTTCGTGATCGGCGTGAATACGGGCCGCGAGATCCAGCTCTCCAAGGGGGCCGCCGATGGGATCACGCACGGGCTCGCCGAGTTCATCGCCCAGGAAGAATTGGGACGATCCACCGGCTACTGGTGGTCGCCCGACGGGTCCAAGATCGCCTATCAGCAGACCGACGAACGCCACATCCCTCGCTACACGATCGCGCATCAGGGCGGCGCGGAGTATTCGACCGAGACGCATCGGTATCCTTTCGCCGGGGCCGAGAACGCCAACGTCCGCCTGGGGATCGTGTCCACTTCGGGAGGCGCGACGAACTGGTTGAACCTGGCCGAGCCGGGAGAGGATTTCTACCTGGCCCGCGTCGAGTGGGACGGCCCCTTATCGCTGCTCGTCCAGATCCTCTCCCGCGATCAGAAGGTCCTGAGGCTCTACCGGATCGACGTGACTTCGGGCGAAAAGACCCTGCTGATCGACGAGCGGTCGGACACCTTCGTGAACCTGCATAACGACTTGCGGATCGTGCCGAGGAGCGGGGAAATCCTCTGGTCGTCGGAGCGCACCGGGTTCCGTCACCTGGAGTTGCACGATCGTTATGGGAAGCTGATCCGGACGTTGACCTCGGGCGATTGGCCCGTCGACACCGTCCTGCAACTCGACGCCGGCAAGGGGCGAGGTTTGGTTCGCGGCCGGGCGCGAGAGCCCCCTCCAGTCGCAAGTCTATCGCGTGCCGATCGCGGGCGGTCCCATCACGCGGGTCACCAGCGAGCGAGGCACGCACAAGGCGGTTGTCTCGCCCGATGGCAATCGGTTCGTCGACACCTTTTCGCGGAAAGACAAGCCGCCCGTCACGTCGATTCGCGACCGCACCGGCAAGGTGCTGTCCGTTTTGGACGACGCCGGGACCGACCCGCGAATCGCAACGATGGGGCTGCAAGCCCCGCAATTGACCGAGTTCAAGAATCGCGACGGCGACCGGCTCTTCGGCGCGTACTACCCGCCGAAATCCGCCACGCCCCGCGGGAAATCCCCGTTGATCGTGATGGTCTACGGGGGCCCGCACGTCCAGACGGTGACCGATTCCTGGGCCGTCACGGCCGACCTGACGGCGCAATTCCTCTCGGCAAACGGATTCGCCGTGTGGAAGGCCGACAACCGCGGTTCGAGCCGTCGCGGGCTGGCGTTCGAGTCCGCCCTGTATCGCAAGATGGGCCAGGTCGAGGTCCGCGACCAGGAAGACGGCGTGAAATTCGTGGCCGGGAGCCAGCCCGAGGTGGACGCGGCGCGGGTCGGGATCACCGGCGGGAGCTACGGCGGATACATGACGCTCCGCTGCCTGTTCCTGCTCCCCGATGCCTTCAAGACGGGCGTGGCGATCGCGCCCGTGACGGATTGGGACGGCTACGACACCGGTTATACCGAGCGTTACATGGGGACGCCCCAGAACAACCCCGACGGATACAAGTCCTCGTCGGTCTTGCCCCTGGCGGCCGGGCTTGAGGGGGAACTCCTGATGGTCCACGGGATGCTGGATGAAAACGTGCATTTCCGGCACTCGGCGCGGTTGGTCTCGGCGTTGATCGCCGAAGATCGGCCGTTCACCATGCTCCCGATCCCCGCCGAGCGACACTCATCGCGCAAGGTCCCCGAACGCAAGTACGTGGCGGAGAAGACGCTCGAATTCTTCCGCCGGACGCTCGTCGAGCATCCGTGAGGCGTCGGGAGATCCCGCCCTTGGCCGCAATCGAAGAAGACAAGGTGCTCGTCAATTCGCGTCGCGAGGCGATCTGGATCCTGGGGATCTGGATCCTGGCGACGGCCTATTGCTGCGTCTTCAGCTATTACTTCGGTTACATCCGCAAGGATCACGAACTGACCGGGGCCGACGTCCATCCCACCCTGGGGATGCCCTGGTGGTTCGCCTGGGGCGTGCTCGTCCCCTGGGGCGTTTGCGGGCTGTTCACCTTCTGGTTCGTGATCTTCCGCATGGCCGAGGATGACCTGGGCAAGGACCACGTCGACCCGGGGGACCGCGAATGACCGACGAGTTGCAAGGTCATTGGGGCCCGTTGTTCGCGCTCTTCCTGTTCACCTTGATCTCGCTCGGGCTCGGCGTCGTCGCGAATCGAGTCGCGGACGCGAAGGCGGGCTTCTTGCGCAAGTATTTCCTCGGGAATCGCTCGATGGGGGCGATCGCCGTTGCCCTGACGGCGGCCGTGATGAGCGGCGGGACGTTCATGGGCTTCCCGTCGCTGGTGTACTCGTTCGGATGGGTGGTCGGCCTCTGGATCGCCTCGTTCATGGTCGCGCCGCTGACCGTCCTCGGCTTGCTGGGCAAGCGGATCGGGCAGATTTCCCGGAAGACCGGGGCCATCACCTTGCCCGACCTCCTGCGAGACCGCTTCGATAGCCCGGCGCTGGGCCTGTTGACGAGCCTGCTCATCATCGTGTTCTTGACCGCATTCCTCGTGGCCCAGTTCAAGGCCGGCGCCGTGATCTTGAAGGTCGTCCTGCCGGGCGATTCGCTCGCCTGGCTCGGTTCGCATCGAGCTTCGACGATCGACGTGGGCTATTGTGCCGGCCTGGCCATCTTCGCGGCGACGGTGATCGCTTACACGGCCTACGGGGGATTCCTGGCGGCCATCTGGACCGACGTGTTTCAAAGCCTCGTGATGGCGGTGGGCGTGCTCATCCTCTTGCCGCTTGCGCTCGCGAAATCCGGCGGATTGGCCCATGCCACGGCCTCCGGGATCGAACTGGCCGGGCCGGGGTTCGCATTCGGGCCGGGGGCGGGTCGCGACTTCCACCCCTTCGGCCTGGCCGTGTCGTTCTTCGTGATGTGGGCGATCACGGGCATGGGCCAGCCCGCCACGTTGGTCCGGCTCATGGCGTTCCGCGACTCGCGGACGCTTCGGTATTCGATCCTCTATCAGACGCTCTACAACGCGATCATTTACATCCCCCTGATCCTGATCTTCGTCGCATCGCGAAGCATCCTTCCGGGGCTTGCAAAGCCGGATGAGGTCATGCCGAAACTGGTGGTCGCGCTGGCCAATCCGTGGGTCGCCGGGCTGATCCTGGCCGCGCCCTATGGGGCGGTCATGAGCACCGTCAGCGGGTTCCTGCTCATCGTCTCGTCGGGGCTGGTGCGAGACCTGTATCAGCGCTTCCTGCGGCCGAACGCCTCGGAACGCGAGGTCATTCGCGCGAGCTATGCAACCACGGTCCTCATCGGGGTCGTCGTCACGTCGCTCGCGCTCAACCCGCCCGATTACTTGCAGATGATCGTGGTCTTCGCCAGCGCGGGCATGGCCTCGGCGTTCCTCGTGCCCGCGCTGCTGGCCGCGTTCTGGCGGAGGGCGACCGCCTCGGGGGCCATCGCCGCCATGCTGTGCGGGAGCGGCACGACGGTCGGCCTCTACGCGCTGGGCATCGTCGGACCGTCGCGGCTGGGGCTGGGCGGATGGCTCGGCCCGAATCCCAACATCGGCGCCCCGTCCTCGCTTCGTCCCTATTATTTGCTGCAACTTGACCCCTGCGTTTGGGGCCTGGGCATCTCGATCGTCGCAGGGATCGGGATCAGCCTGATGACTCGCGTGGGCAATGAAAAACGCGTTGCCTCCCTCTTCGATGCCCGTCCCGTGGACTGACCCCGAGGATTTCCCGACCATGACCGATCCTTCGCAGTTCACGCGAATCGCGGCCGTCCAGATGGACCCGAAGATTGGCGAAGTGGCGTCCAACCTGGCGACCATCCTCCAGAAGCTTCGCCTGGCCGCCGACGCGGGGGCTCGGCTGATCGTCTTCCCCGAATGCGCGTTGACCGGCTACGGCTTCGCATCGAAGGACGAGGCGATGACCCTCGCCGAGACGATCCCGGGCCCAAGTCTCGGGACGATCGTCGCGACCTGCCGCGAGTTGCAGGTTTTTGCCGTCGTGGGTATGCTGGAGCGCGACGGAAATCGCCTCTTCAACGCGTGCGCCCTGGTCGGCCCCGAGGGGTTGATCGGGTCCTATCGCAAGGTCCACCTGCCGTTTTTGGGAGTGGATCGCTTCGCCGATCCTGGCGATCGGCCGTTCGCGGTCCATGAGGCGGGCGGCGTGCGGATCGGCATGCATATTTGCTACGACGGCGCCTTTCCCGAAGTGGGGCGCGTGCTGACCTTGCTGGGTGCCGACTTGCTGGTGTTGCCCACCAACTGGCCCACGCACTCGGAGTCGACGGCCGAGCATCTGATGAGCGGGCGGGCGATCGAGAACGTGGTGTACACGATCGCCGTGAATCGCGTGGGCGAGGAGCGCGGATTCGCGTTCGTGGGGCGAAGCTCGATCATCGGCACGGCGGGCGAACGGCTCGCGTTCGCGTCGCCGGATCGCGAGGAGATCCTCGTGGCCGACATCGAGCCCGCGAAGGCGCGCCGGAAGAAGCTGATCCGTCGGCCGGGGCTGCACGAGATCGACCGCATCGCCGATCGTCGCCCCGGTTTCTATGGGAAGATCGTCGAGCCCAACGGGCGGGACTGATCGTCAGGCCGTCCGGCCGAAGCACACGAGCGTGATGTCGTCGGCCTGACGATGGCCGGCGGCGTACTCGCGGATTTCCTGGATGATGGCCTTGCCGATCGCCTCGGGCCCGCCGCTGCTCTTGCGGATCTTCTCGTAGAGCCGCGGCGATTCCTTCGAGTCGTAGAGGTCGCCGGCCGGGTTTCGCGAGTCGGGCACGCCGTCGGAGTGGACGATCACCACGTCGCCGGGATTGAGGTGGACTTGCGTCTCGGCATAGGTGGAATCGTCCAGGATTCCCAGCGGGAACGCCGGCTGGTCGGCCACGAGGTCGAGCGTGCCGTCGGCGCGGCGGATGACGACCGCGAGGTGCCCGGCCGAGGTGAGCGTGAACGTATGAGTGCTCGGGTCCAGCACGCCCAGGCTGAGCGTGATGAATTTCTCCTCGATCCCGGCGGCGCAAAGCTGGAGATTCAGCGCCTCGGCCGCACGCGCCGGGGAGGGATCCTTGAGGATGCAGAAGCGCGTGTCGCCGGAAAACTTGGCCATCATGCAGCGCGGCGGCCACGCCCTTTCCCGACACGTCTCCCAGGGCGATGGCGAGGTTCCCGCCGCCGATCTCGACGAAGTCGTAATAATCGCCGCCCACCTCGTAGGCCGAGCTGTAAAAGGCGTAAAACTCGTAGCCGGGGATCTTTGGCACGGATTGCGGCAGGAAGCGCTTCTGCACTTGCTCGGCCAGGCGGAGGTCGCGCTCGATCCGCTCGCGGGCGAGCAGGCTTTCGTGCATCGAGGCGTTCTGGATCGCGATGGCCGCCTGGCTTGCGACCGAGGCGAGCACGTCCAGGTCTTCCTGGCTGAACTGCTTGCGATCGCTGGTGTCGAGCTGGATGATCCCGAGCGCCTGGCCGTCGGGCGTGACGAGCGGGGCGCACATGACCGAGCGGATCTTGAGGTCGGCGATGGAGGCGCTGGTGGGCAGGTTCACGTCGTTGCCCGCGTCCTGGCTCAGCACGGCCTTCTTCTGGCCGATCACGTGGTTCAGCAGCGACCGGCTGATGGAGAGCTGGCCCTCGTCGGCGGGGACTCGGGTCAACAGGCCGCGGATCCCGGCGTGCTTCTTCTCGCGGACCTTGTGGAAGGTCTGGCCGATCCCCCGCTTCGGGTCGTCGACCCTGAGCAGCGCGAGGAAGGTGCGCTCGGCCTGTGGGAAGATCTCCACGAGGGCGTCGAGGATCTTGGGCGCCACGCTGTCGAGCTTGAGGTTGCTGGAGAGGTTGCGGGAGATCTCCAGGATCGCCCTGAGCTTGGCCTCGGGCTTCACCGCACAGGCGAGCAGGTCCGATCGCGAGGCGTCGACCGAATGCAGGGTGGCTTCGGACTGGGGCGCGTCGGTCACGATCAGTTGCGGCTCGGCGGGCGCGGGCTCCTCGGGCGGATATTTCAGGTAGAAGACCATCTCGACGTCGCAGATGTTGATCTTGTCCCCCTCGCGGAGGACCTGATCCTGCCCCGGCAAGAGCACGCGGTCGTTCAGCTTGGTCGTGTTCCGCGAATTCAGGTCGACGACGAAGAAGCGGTCGCCGTCGCGGCGGATCTTGGCGTGCTCGCGGCTCACCCCGTGCGGATCGAGCACGATGTTGCAGCGAGGGAGGCGGCCGATCACGGCTTCTTCGCCGCCGATCTCGACGAACTGCCCCGAGGGCGTGCCGTTCATGACGAGGAGGCCGGCCATAAGATAACGCTCCTGGATCTTATCGTAATGAGCGACGAACCGAGTTCGGATGGCGGGGAATTCGGGCCGGGGCATCGAGCCCGCGCGATTGCATCTTCAGGGTCTGACGGAGCTGGTCGCGGAGGGTCGTCAATGCCCCGGAGTCGCCGCCCCTCGCCTCGACCTTGCGCAGGGCCTTGGTCACGGCCTCGAGCGCCAGCTCGGCGATCGCGGGATCCAGATTATCCACATTCGGGACGTTGCGGAACGAGAAAGCCACGTCGTTGCCTTCCCCCAACACGGCGAGCTCGGCGGCGTGAATGGTGGTCGCGAGGAAATCCCATCGCGCCCGATGCAGCCCGTTATTCTGCTCGGCTTCCTTGATCTCCGCCGACAGCCGCCGCAAATTCTCCTTGTCGTCCTGCCTCAAGAAGTCGCGAGCGAGCTGGAGATAGGCGAGGTACGATTCGTCGTGGCTGTTCGGGAAATATCCCGGCACCGCCAGCCAGGCCGCCTGGCGTTCCGTCGGGGCGGAGGCGGTCAGGGCGTAGCGATACTGTTCGATCGCCGTATTCTGCCGGGGGATCGCGTCCCAGGGCGCCATCCAGAGGGCCGGCATGGTCTCGGGAGCCGGCGCGCTGGCCGCGAGCAGATCCTTGGTGCGGCCGAGCCAGCCCGCCACGCCTCCGAGGATCAGGAAGGTAAGTCCAATCGCCGAGAGGATTTGAATCATCGGAAACCCGCGAGTCGATTCGTCCGTGTCGATTTCCTCGTCGCTCTCGATCGCCTTGGTGGATATCGAAGGCGCGGCGTAAGCCGATGACTCCGCGAGCGTGACCGCGCCGGTCGCGTGCGCATGCAGTTGCTCCTTGACCCGGGCCAGGTCGCGGAGCATGTCGCCCGCGGAGGCGTAGCGATCCTTGGGAGACTTGGCCATCAGCTTCATGACCAGCGCGACCAGGTCGGCAGGGAGGTCGGGCCGCGCCACGGCCAGGCTGGGCGGCTGCTCGCGGACGTGCTTGAGCGCGAGGGCCAGGGCGGTCTCGGCGCGGAAGGGAGGCTGTCCCGCGAGCATGTGGTAGAAGGTAACGCCGAGCGAATAGAGGTCGCTCCGATGGTCGATGGCATGCCCCTGGACCTGCTCCGGGCTCATGTAGACCGGGGTCCCGAGCGTCATGCCCGTTTGCGTGAGGTGCAGTCGCTCCCCTTCGGGCAGGCGGCAGAGCCCGAAGTCGGCGACCTTGATTTGCCCCTTCTTCGTGAGCATGAGGTTTTCGGGCTTGATGTCGCGGTGGATCAGGCCCACTTCCCCGGCCGCCCCCACGGCGAGCGCCGATTGCCTCATGATCGCCAGCGACAGGGCCAGGTCGGGGATCCCCTTCTTCGTGATGTAATCCTTCAGGTTCGTGCCCTGGACATACTCCATGGCGATGAAGCGGATGCCGTCGACGGTCCCGATCGCGTAGATGTGGATGATGTTGGGGTGATTGATCTTGGCCGCGGCCCACGCTTCCGCCTCGAACCGGGCCATGTACGTCGGGTTCTGCGAGAGGTCCGGGCGCAGGACCTTGAGCGCGACCGGCCGATCGAGGCTGACCTGGCGCGAGATAGACCTCGCCCATCCCGCCGCGACCGAGCATGCGCTCGACCTCGAAATCGCCGAGGATTTTCCCGGTCAGGTCGCGCACGGGCGTGGAGGCCCAGGACGCGGAAGTGTCGGGACTTGTGGCCTGATTGTCGAGCGTTCCCATCGCGAGGACTCACCGAGGCCGTCCGGGGTCTCTGGAACGGCGACCCCTCGCTTCCCTCTCCGCTAGCTTACGACATTCGGATTGCGCATTCAAAGGGAAAGCCGCGATGCAACCATGGGGAACGACGGAGTTCGCTTCATTTGGAGACGAAATCCATCCCCTGGAGGACGAGGCGAGAGAGGTTCGGGTCCCGGAGCGGGTCATCCTTGCCGGCGCCGAAATCGCGGTGGCCGAGCACGGTGTGGAAGACCTTGCCCTTGCCGTAGTTGCGCGTCCACAGGACGGGCCAGTCGGTCCCCTCGAAGGAGATGGTGGCCAGCGGCTTCACGTCGGGCAGGATCTGGAGGTGGTAATAAAGCTCGTCCTTGATCGGGAAGTCCGTCACGCCCGCGGTGACCGGGCTTTCGGTGTCGGTGATTTTCACGGTCCATGAAGATTTCTTCGTCTTCCCGTCGGGCAGGCCCTTGTGCGAGAACACGCCGCCCAGCATCTCTTTCCACTCGGGAATCCAGTCGGGCGCGGCGTTGTCGGCCCCGTGGATCGACACATAGCCGTGGCCGTCCTTCACGTAATTCAACAGGGCATGCTGCTGGGACTCGGTGAACTTGAATTCCGGGTCGCGGCGATCGGCGTTGACGATCAGCACGCCATACCTGGCCATGGCGGGGGTTTCCAGGATGGCGGCATCTTCGCAGATGGTCACGCGGTAGCGGCCCGTGTCTTCCAGCAGGCCGGCGAGGTATAATCCCTGGTCGCGATAGCCGTGATGCTCGCGCTGGCCTCCGGTGAGCAACAGGACGGCGACTCCATTCGGGTTCTTCTTTTGCGCATAGGCCGGGGCCGATGCGAGCACGATCGCGACCATCGCCCATTGCAAGCTTCGCAGGGCCATCAGGGTAGCTCCCCCTTGTGGATGAACGGACGCCGGGTAGGCTGGAATCTTCGTCGCAGCGTATGGTAAACCGGCCCGATCGGCCGAGCAAGCCGCGCGATCTCTCGCGAATCGCCCTCATCAAGGACCCAACACCATGACTCGCCTCCGTTCGATCCCGCTGGCCGCCGCGGCCGTCGCCCTCCTGTTGACGGGGGCCGATACGCCCGTACAGACGATCTCCGCCGGAGGGATCAAGTTCAACGCGCCCGAAGGCGTGGACTTCCAGCAAGCCGACTTCCTCCATGCGGCTCGCCCAGTTGAAGGCCGAGCCCGTAGAGGGGGATAAAGACCCGGCCGAACTGGTGATCACCGCCATCCGAGGCGGCGGCGGCGGGGTGGAGGCGAACGTGGCCCGCTGGAAATCGCAGTTCCAGGATTCCAACGGGAACCCTCCCGAGATCGTCAGCGAGAAGCGCAAGGGGAAGAACGTCGACGTGACGTTCGTCGAAACGTCCGGGCGCTATGTCGCGGCCGTGATGCCCGGTCGGGCCGAGAAGTACGACAAGCCCAACTGGATGCTCCTGGGCGTGATCGTGCAGGGCGGCGAGACGGGCTACTTCTTCAAGATGGTCGGCCCGGAGAAGACGATCAAGGCCGCGAAGCCCGACTTCGAGGCCATGATCAAGACGATCGCGACGGAAGAGAAGTGATCCGCATCGCGGAGGGGCTCGCGTGATGGTCGTCATGTTCGCCTGCGCCCGATGTGCCCGACCGAACCACCTGGCCGTCGCCTATTGCGAGGGATGCGGCCTCCCGCTCGGGAAGCTCGAGGCGGACGCCGGCGCGGGGCGGGACGCGCTCGGCGTCTACGAGGCCCCCGACCCGAGCGACGTGGACCTGGACCCCCTCATCCGCGACCTCGCCCGGAAATCGGGATTTCCCGCCGAGCCCTTCGGCCACGGGTGGAGGGTCGTCGTCTCGCTGCCCATGGATCGGACCCAGGCCGTCTATCTCGGGCCCGACGGGACCGATCCCGAAGGGCGAAGCGTGGTCAGCGTGATCTCGGTCTGCGGGCCCGCCACCGATCGCGACGCCCGCACCCTGTTGAAGCTGAACGCCCGCGTGATCGAGGGGCACTTCGCCGTGAAGACGCTCCGGGGCGAGGAATACTTCGTCGTCGCCCGCACGATCCCGTCCGACGCCCTGCCGGGCCTAGACGCCCCCGGCCTCGTCCGCCGCATCGCCGTCGCGGCCGACGAGCTGGAGGAGCGGCTTTCGCGGGGCCGGGACCTCTATTGACGTCGGCTCGTCCTGCACCCACGCAATCCTCGGAGCGATAGATGGCGATCGTGGCGTCATCCAGCAGCAAGCACCGGCTCCTTGTCCTTCAGCATCTGGAAATACCCCGGCGGCCCCCAGGGCCCGTGCTGGAGCGACGACGAGACGCCTACGTATCGCGTCCAGGCGGTCGCCCTTACGGGCAAGCCGGGGAACGGGCCGACGGCGTCGATCAGGTACGAATCTCCGGCGACGTCGTAGTGCTTCGGGTCGGTCTCGCCGAAGTAATAAAGGGTCAGGTCGCGGAACTCGGGTCGCTCCTTCTGGAGCCGGACCAGGCCCTTGAGCCCCTGCCCCCAATCGAGGTTCGAGTCGGCCAGGATGCGGCGTCCCGCGGCGGGGCCGCCGATCAGCGTCGGGAAATACGCACAGCTCGTTCGGGTGGATCGCCGCGACCGGCGCGGCCTGGCCGATCAAGCCCGACGACGGCGAGGAGTTTCAGGGGCAGCGAAGCCTCCGCCATGGCCGAAACCCAGACGATCGCCACCGGCGCCATCGGCAGCAGGTAGCGAATGCCGAAATTCCGCGTGGAGGCGATCGGCCGTGATCGCCAGGAACGCCGCGATCGACAGCCACATCATCCGCGTCGCGGCCCGGGCGGGGCGGCTTGCAGGCCGAGGACCAGGCGGCCGGCGACGAGCAGCCAGAACGTGGGCGGCACCTTCACCGCCAGGCAGACGAAATAGTAGTACCACCAGCCCTTCTCGCGGGTCTGCCCGAACAGGTAGCTGGAACCCCCCTGCCTCTGGAGGTTGAGCTGGGTCGACGAACCCGGTGAATTCGGCCGGGACGGGCATCTCGACGGCCCTCGTGATCATCCGGCCGACCCAGCGGCGGGAATTGCCCGTCGAGGCTGGGGTGGACCGCCCGTGTTGGGGCTCAGGGGCGCGAGGTGGAAGCCCGTGATCGACGAGATTGGTCGCGGCCATGATCGCGAGGAACCCCAGCATCGAGCGGGCAACCCGCCCGGCGAGCGGCAAGGCCCGGCCTTCCCCGCGCCTCCACCGCTCAAACCACCAATCGAGTGCCAGGATCGGGCGGGAAGAGGAACGTCGTGTACTTGCAGGACCAGGCGATGCCCCGCGATCACCGCCGCGACCACGAAATCGCGACGATTCCCGCGGTCCAGGAACCGCCAGAAGTAGAAGAGCATGCGCCGCCGAGCACGCCACGATGGGCGTTTCCATCGTGATCAACGACCCGTGCGCCAGCAAGTTCGGGCTGAGCGCGAACAGGGCCGAGGCCATGGCCATCGCCCGCGGCCCGTAAGCCTCCCTCGCCCAGATCGCCGTGATCGCGAACGCGATCAGCCAGACCGGCAGGGCGCCGATGCCGCAACAAGGGGAGCAAGACCTGCTGATATCGCTCGGGCTCGTCCAGGATCTCGGCCATCCCCGCCCGGTCGATCGCCCAGAGGACCGGGGCCTGCTGGATCTTCCAGAACAAAAGCGGAGACCCCATCCGCGTGATCTCATCCTGCTCGCCGGTCCGCCACCAGTTCGCGCCGACGTTCAAGTAAGTGACTTCGTCATACGTTGCGGAGGTGCGCACCGCCGAGTCGACGATCAGGATCATCCCGAGCAATGCGCGAAACGGCCGAGATCGCGAACCAGATCCGACGCGAGCCTGGCTCTGGCGTCATGGCGAGCCTTCCCCCACGCGACGCCCTTCTTGCAGGCTTTTCCGCAGGTCGCGGCCGATCTTCACGACGGCCAGCGCGTCGTCGATCGTCGGCGCCATCGATGGCTCGCCGTGGACCATCCGGTGGAATTGATCGTTGAGCATCTCGCCGACCGAAGGTTCCATCGGCAGGCGCTCATCGAACGTGCCCGAGGCGTCGGTCCACTGGACCCGGTCGGGCATCTCCAGCCAGGCCGCGCCGTTCTCGGCGAAGACCTGGAACCCCGGCCTCGGGAGGAACTGGGTCGCGTCACCCCAGGGCGAGCGATGGTAGCGGCAGATTTCCATCTGCGCCCCCCGCCCGTCGGAGAATTCCAGGGCGTACGACGCGAAATCCGGCCCGGATTCGCTCGCCTCGGGCGACTTCATCACGCGGCATTCCCTCGCCTGGATCCCCGTGGGCTCTTCCTGGAACACGTAGCGGCACCAATCCAGCAAGTTGCTGCCCGGGTCGACGTCCAGCGGCAGGGGCGTGAGCTGCGTCGACGGCCCCGGCGGCCCGTACCGATCGAATCCGAAAAGCCGCGTGTGGCCCAGGACCAGGCGCGCCTTGCCGAGCCTCGTGGCCAGCAATTCGCGCAGCCGTAGCGAGGCCGGATAGAACCGGCGGGCCAGCTCGGGCATGAACGGCGTGCCCGCGGCCCGGATCGACGAGGCGAGCGACTCCAGCCCCTCGGGATCGCTCAGGGGCGGCAGGGCGCAGTAGATCGGCTTGCCGGCGGCGCACGCCAGGTCGATCGGATGGAGGCCGAACCATTGCGGGCTGAGGAGGTAGATGGCCTCGATGTCGTCGCGGTCGATCATCGCGGCCAGCCCGCCGGCGACCTCGCATCGCAGGGCGTGCGCCTCCATGGCCGCGCGGCGGGCCACATGGTCGTACACCATGGCGACCTGGAACCGATCGCGCATGCGAGCCAGGGCGGGCTTGTGCCTCGCTTCCCACAATCGACCCAGGCCGATCACGCCGACCCGGAGCCGACTGCCCCTTGAGACCCCCAAGGCGGATACCCTCCTCCGCCGATAACCGCACCGGGGAAGCCCCTCTTCGGGCTCCGCTCGTCTCGATGCGCGACTCGTCCAGCTTAACAATCGCGAGAGACTTCGACCACCCCCGCAACCCCCGCGATTTTCGTCGCCTCGGGAGATCGGCTATACTAAAATCGGCGGACCAGGGCGCAGACCGCCCGGGACGTCCGCCCGATGACTCGACCCGAGGGAGCGACCTTGGACAGCACCCCGATCGGTGAGAAGGTCAAGGAGCCGGCCGAGGCGTTCGCGTTGCCGGGTCCGTTCGAGCTGGAATCCGAGTCGGACATCACGGAGCGCGCCATCCCGATCCGTCCGGCCGACCTCATCCGCTCGCTCCTGGCCGAGGCCAAGCTCTCGCCTCGCGATCATCACGGCTTCGCCGAGTTCGCCAAGCTCCTCGGCTCCGTCTTCCATTACGAATACTTCGGATGGCTGAACGAGCTGAAGGACCTCTACTCGCCCCTCGACCCCGATTCCGACTGCGCCACGCTCAAGCATGCCTCCAAGACCCGGACCAAGAGCGCCGACGAGCATTTCCTCCGGCCGTTCGAGGCCGCCTTGCTCCGGGCCAATTACCGGCCGCTGAGCTTCGAGGCCCTGGAAAAGGCCGTGGCGGCGCCCAATGAGCTGGGCCTCACCTACACGCCCGATTTCAAGATCTTCGAGCACCTGAAGGTGTACGTCCGCGGGCGGACCGAGATCCGTCGCGTCTTCCGCACGATCCGAACCAAGTATCGCAAGCGAGAGGTCATCCTGCCGGGATACTCGCGGGTGGTGGTGATCCTGAAGTTCCGCGAGAAGGCGAAGCTCGACCAGTACGCCCGGTCGGACGTCCTGTACTTGCGCCTGTTCAAGGACGTGCCCCACGTCGACATGGAGATGCACCTGCCCGAGCAGGGGACCAAGGTGCGGATGAGGATGGTCGACAAGGTGCAGATCGGCTCGCCCTTCCTCACGGGCATCCCCGTGATGATCGGCAAGTTCCTGGCTGTATCGCTCATCTCACGCACGGCGGCGCTCACGATGATCGCGGCGCCTTTCACGGCGGGCGTGAATTCGTTCTTCGGATTCCAGAGGGCCAAGCAGAAGCACCTGGCGCACATGATCCGCAACCTGTATTACCTCACGCTCGCCAACAACGCCAGCGTGATCAACCGCCTGATCGACTCGGCCGAGGAGGAGGAGTTCAAGGAAGCCCTGCTCGGCTACTATTTCCTCTGGACGCATCAGGACGACCCCGAGCCCTGGGACCAGCAGCGCCTGGACGAGGCGATCGAGCAGTACATCACCCGAGAGACCGGCCTCCTGATCGATTTCGAGATCTCGGACGCGGTCCGCAAGCTCCTCCGACTCGGGATCGTCCAATCCGACGGCCACGGCAAGCTCCAGGCGGTGCCAATCGAGCAGGCCCTCCAGATCCTCGACCAGCGCTGGGATCAGTTCTTCCGATATCACAATGATGCTGTCGCGGGCGCGGATAGATCAGCGCGGCGCCTTGCGAATTCGCGACTCCTCCGATGATCACCCGCATGGTTTGTTAAACAAAAATTCAAAATTTCCGGGATTTGGTTTGCTAAAGCGAGTCGACTTGGCGACAATCCTCGAAGTCGTCGCGTCGAGAGATACGCATGGACTCGTCCCCCGCGGGTCTCGGGGGCCGGGTCGAGGAACGTTCCTCCGGGCACCTGGCCTGGAGGGGGTTTCGCGGCTACAATGCCGTCAAGGCGCAACGAGGCGTCGGGCGGTCCCGCCTTCGGAATCCCTGCCCGCCCCCGATCCGTCCGCCCGCCGCGCCCCTCCCGGGAATTGATCATGGCGACCGCTTCCAAGAAGAATCCCTCCCCGGCGACGCCACCACGAAAGGCTTCGGAGCCAGCCCGCCCCGATCCCCGAGGATCGGGCGCGACCGAGCATTGGCTGCTGAGGGGCTTCGACTCCGTGTACCGGTTCCTCGCTTCCCTCAAGCTCGCGGTGTTCTGCATCCTGACGCTCGCCCTGGTCCTGGCGGGCGCCACGATCTTCGAGTCGTTCACCACGCCCGCGGCCTCGCGGCTTTATATCTACCAGAATCCGCTCTTCGCCATCCTCCTCACGTTCCTCGGGATGAACGTGTTCTGCGCCGCGAGCATCCGGTTCCCGTGGAAGAAGCGGCAGATCGGCTTCGTGGTCACGCACGTGGGGCTGCTCGTGATCCTGGCCGGGGCGTTCGTCAGCCTGAAGGGGGCGGACGAGGGCCAGCTCGGCATGGCCGAGGGCGCGACCTCGGCGGAGATCGAGCGCGACCATGCCCAGATCAAGATCCAGCAAGTGGAGCCGGCCCGCGACGAGCCCGAAGGGTTTCGCGTGGTCAAGAGTTACGCCCTGCCCTTCTCGCCCGGCACGTTCTCGTGGAATTCGCCCGAGATCGCGGCCCTGGCGAAGACCCCGGCCTATCAGGGCCGCGTCTTCCTGCTCCGGTGCCTGCTCGGGACCTCGATCCTGACGTTCCTGGCCGTGGTCGTCGCCGTGGCCTTCGGCAAGAGACGGCTGAACCGCTGGGTCGTGATCCCCCTGATCGGCGGGCTTGGGGCCTGGGTGGGATTCCTCTCGATTTACAACCTGATCACGCCGTCCGGGCCGCGGATGGACGTGCTCTCGAACAAGTCCGACCCGTTCACGTTCGTGGTCCGCGACTACCTGGCCAGCGCGAACCCCTACCAGAGGAAGACCATCGCCGAGCCCGATCGCGACGGCAACCGCCTGGCGAGATTGGCCCTGCTGGCCCAGCCCCCGAACGCGAAGACGGCCATCGACAGCTTCGGGGGCGAAGGCTGGTTCGAGGCCACCGGCGCCACCTTCGGCCGCAAGTCGCGAGACGCCGGCCAGGCCCTCGTCAGCCTGCAAGAAGTGGGCGGGAAGCGGGTCGACGAGACGGTCGAGGATTTCCTCCACCCGCCGGCCAACCCGATGACCGACCGCGTGGCCCGATTCTTCTACACCGACAAGGACGGCAAGCGGCGGAGCTTCGAGTGGGTCCTGGGCGAGGACGTGGTCGGGAAGACGGTCGCGCTCCCGTCCAGCGACTTCACGGCCAAGCTCTCCACGCTCAAAGACCTCCCGCTCTCCAATAACGAGATGCCGAAGGCGCTCCAACTGCGTCAGGCCCTCGGCGATAAGACCTGCGCACGTGGCCATGTTCGGCGTGACTCGCGGCCAGGAGAAGGAGGTCGCCCACATCGCGATCGCCTCGCTCCCCACGTTCGAGGACATCGAGGGGGACGGGCCCAGGGACCAGGTCTGGATCAGCTATTTCCATCCGCCCGCCATCGAGAAGAATGCCGGGATGGCAAGCCGCCTGGGCGTGATGGAGGTCCTGGGGACCGACGACGGCCGCTATTTCTACCGGGCCTTCGGCCGCACGGGGCTCCGCGGGGCGGGTCCGATCGAGGTCGGCAAGCCGGTGAAGATCTTCGGCGGCGACAAGATGCCCATGCAGATCTCGCTGGAGCTGGCCGAGGTCATGCCCCGGGGGAGCCTCCGCGAAATCTGGCCCGCGCTCAAGCTCCCCTGGGAGGAGCGCGACAAGGCCATCCCGGCAATTGAGGGTGAGTTGACGATCGACGGCGTGACGAAGAAGGTTTCCCTGCTCAGCTCGGTGCCGATCCGGGGCCAGAAATGGGGCGATTTCCTCCGGTTCCCCGGCGGGATCTACCGCGCCTCGTTCGACTTCGACCGCACCTCCGTCCCGTTCCGGCTCAATCTCACGAAGTTCACGCCCGGGAAGGACCCCGGCTCGCCCTCGCCGGCAACTTATACGAGCTACGTCGAGTTGACCGACCCCGAGCTTGGCCTCAAGAACGAGCCCAGGGTCATCACCATGAACGAGCCGCTCACCCATCGCGGGTGGACGTTCTACCAATCCTCCTTCTCGCGGACCGCCGACCCCGACACCGGGCAGGAAGACGGGCTCTACCTGTCGATCTTCCAGGTCCATTACGACCCGGCGTGGAAGATCATCTACTCGGGCTGTGCGCTCGTGGTCCTGGGCATCTTCCTCCAGTTCTATATGAGGGCCGGCGTGTTCACCGACGGCGGGAAGCTGGAAAAGGCCCGCGCCGAGGCCCGCGAGCGGAAGAAGGCGGGCCTGCCCGCCGCCGCGTCATCCGCAGATACCGCCGAGCCCATCGAGAACCTTTAGCCAAGAACCCGCAAGGACAACCGCCATGCGACGAATCGAGAGGCTGAGCCTGGGCGTCGTCCTGCTCGCCGCCCTGGGCGCGGCACCCGCCGCCGAGCCGGCCGGGAAGAAGGCCTACGAGACGCTCGGCAAGATGCCCGTCCAGGACAACGGCCGCGTGAAGCCGCTGGACACGCTCGCTCGCCAAAGGGTCAAGTTCATCTACACCCGCGAGATCATCAAGGTCCGCCGCGAGGGCGAGCAAAACGCCGCCAGGCCCGCCTCGGGCTTCAAGGCGTTCTTGGCCACGCTCAGGGGCGAAGATCCCGACGTCGAGAAGTGGGAGCCGATGGCCGCCATCCTCGACTGGCAGGCCCGCCCCCAGTTCTGGGACGAGCAGGAGATCATCGCCGTCGAATACCTCCCGCTCAAGCAGATCATCCTCACGATCCCGGCGCACAATGCGCCTCATCGACCTCGCGCACTCGGGCGTCCTGGCGACGGCCGACCGCGAATGGGTCGAGCGCCGCCGCGAAGGACCCGCAAGTCTCCTCGTCCGACCTGAAGAAGGCGGCACTCCTGCAGGGCGTGGGCGATAAGGACAAGAAGCGCCTGCTCACGCTGTCGCACAAGCTCAGCCCCGACCAGAAGTGGCTCACGCCGGACGACCTGGAAGAGGGCGAGGTCGAGGTCAACGGCAAGAAGATCGCGTTCCTGCAATGGGAGGCCGAGCTTGAGGACACCCACCGCCCCGACCGCATCACCGGCGAAGTCCCCCCTCGCACGCCCCTGGAAAAGAAGGTTGAAGAGGCGGCGCACCGCCTGGTCATGTTCCAATCGATCCGCGACGCCCGCTCGCCCAACACCTCCAACCTGGAGGTCTTCGCCTTCCCGCGTCCCATGACGCTGCAATACCTGAAATACTCGGCCGACGCCGTCCACAAGATCCGCGCGTCGGACGGATCGCCCGAGAACGCCAGGCTCACTCCGGTCGAGGAAGACGCCCTGAAGGTCATGAGCGTCTATTCCAAGGACATTCGCGGGAAGGATCGCTACTTCAGCACCGCCAGGCAAGAGCCCGGATCCAGCCCCGAGCTGGACGCCGAATACATGGAATGGCTCCGCGAGAAGGCCGCGTGGGTGCCCCTGCGAATCATCCTCGATGCCGACATCGCCGACCTCACGAAGGCCGGGTTCGACGAGCCCAACGTGCTGGCCTTCCGCAAGTCTTACGACGCGCTGGTCGAGGCCGAGAAGGCCCATCCCAACAACCTGCCCGAATCGGCCGCGTCCGCCGTCGTCTCGGCCGCGCGAGAGCTGGGCGAATCGGTCGCCGTGCCCTACCTTCTCTCGAAAGACGCGAAGCATGACACCTGGAAAGACCTGAAGCCCGCCGCCGTCGCCGCGTTCGTCGCAATCCGCGACCCGCTCGCCAACTCGTCGGCGCCGCTCACGCCCGAAGGCAAGGCCACGCTGATCGAGGCCGGCCGGAATCTGTCTCACGGGATGCTCGGCTATCCTCCCAAACCGGAGATGGATCGGGAGGTCTCGTTCAACACGTTCGCGCCGTTCTACAAGGCGTGGATCGCGTTTGCATTCGCCATGATGCTGCTCCTGATCTCGGTCGGGATCGACGCCAGGCCGCACACGGGCCTCGCGAAGGTCGACGCCGCGTTCTACGGGATCGGCCTGCTCGCCATGGTCTCCGGCATTGGCCTGGAGATCCTCGGGTTCTACTACCGAGTCCGGATCACCGGCTGGGCGCCCGTGACCAATATGTATGAGACGGTGGTGTGGGTGGGCCTGGTCGCGGCGTCCGCCTGGGCTTCATCCTGGAGATGATTTACCGGAAGAAGTATTCCGCGCTCGCCGCCTCGGGCGTGGCGTTCCTCTGCACGCTCCTGGCGGCGAACGTGTCGCTGCTGGACCCGGACATCAAGAGCCTCCAGCCGGTCTTGCGGAGCAATTACTGGCTGACCATCCACGTGCTGACCATCGTTTCCAGCTACGCGGCGTTCGCGCTTGCCATGGGCCTGGGCGTGCTGGGATTGGGATATTACCTCTCGGCAACCTACCGCCGAGACGTCCCCTTCGGCGAGCTGGCCAGGCCCCTCCTGCCCGGCCTCCCGCTGATGATCGGGGGCGTCGTCGGCCTGCTGTCGGCGTACTACGGCGGCAGTAGCTCCTACTTCGGGAGCCCCGCCCTCACGACGACCATGGGCGGAGTGGCGCTGGTCGGGATGATCCTCACGATCGTCGGCGGGCTGGGCATGCTGGGTGAGGCGGCCAATCGCCAGCCGTCGCGCACCATGACGCTCGGCTTTGCGACGACGATCATCGGCCTTGCCGGGATCGGAGTGACATCGGCAACCCCCACCCCCGAGTCGTGGCCGCAGACCATGCCGACCTGGCTGATCCCCGGCGTGGTCGCGGGCCTGGGATTCGTCGCGATGGTCCTTTCGCGCCTCGGCGGCGAAGTCCCGCCAGGCGCTGATTCAGGCCGCAGCGCTCGAGGAAAATGCGGCGACGCCCGAGCCGATCAGCCCCGGCCCATCCTTCGAGCCAATCGGCTCGGTCGCGACGCAAGACCAAGCCGACCATCGCCCAGATCCGCGCCCGGCAGGAAGTGGCGAGCGTGAAGCTCGACCCGCGGAGCCAGGCCATGCAGTACACCGCCGCCCGCATCAAGCCGCTGTCCAACTTCCTCTATCGGGCCATGCAGGTGGGCGTCCTGCTCGTGGCCGCGGGCACGATTTTGGGCGGCGTGTGGGCCGACGTCTCCTGGGGCCGCTTCTGGGGCTGGGACGCCAAGGAAGTCTGGGCCCTGATCACCCTGCTCGTCTACCTCGTCCCGCTCCACGGCCGATTCGCCGGCTGGGTGAACACGTTCGGCCTGGTCGCCTCGTCGGTCTTCTGCTTCGCGTCGGTGCTCATGGCCTGGTACGGGGTCAACTTCGTGCTCGGCACCGGGCTCCACACCTACGGATTCGTCGAAGGCGGCGGACAGGGCATCGTCCTGACCTGCGCCCTCGCCGTGATGGCCGTCGTCGGGCGCGACCTGGAGGCGCAGGAAGCTCGCTTCGATGGCCTGAGCCTCGCACCCGGCGGGGCGTCTATCGCACGCCCTGCCGGGGTTCGATTCGAAACGAGAACACGGGCAACGAGGCCCCCATGGGCGGACCTTGCTCAAGGCCGCGAGCGATCGCGATCAAATCCGCCAGGTCCAACCCGAGCAAGCGTTCGCCCGCGGCAAGCCGCGACGCCTCGAATGCCTCGGCCGCACGACGAGCATGCGTGACGACCCCATGAACCTGCCCCTGCCGGACCTTCACCCCCGCCGCCGCCAGCTTGATCAACCCTTTGAGCAAATCGGCCACCGGACCCTTTCGGCCGTGGGCATGCCACAGCCCCTCCCACGCTTCATGAGCCTCCCAGAAAAATCCGGCCTCGAACAGCACGAATCCATGGCGATAAGCCTGCGATGCGGCCCAACCCTCGCCCTCGATCGCCGGAGGCCGCTCGACCTTGCCGAACGAGTGACCCTCGGGCGAACCCGTGGGGTGAGGCTGGCCGCTCCCCGGCACGAACGCGTAGGGCGGGAGTTCGGGCGGATCGAAATCCAGTCCTGAATTCATCGGCAAGACGCCCCTTTTCCGTCCCTCGGAGCAGCGATCGTGGCCGAGCCCCTGATCTTGATCAACGCCGTGGGCCTGACCGGCCGCCTCCTCGCCATGGCTCCCCGCCTGAAGGCGCTGGCCGACGCCGGGTGGTCGCGTCCCCTGGAGGAGGCGCTTCCCGCCGTCACCTGCACGGCCCAGGCCAGTATTTTGACCGGCGTGGGGCCCCGGGACCATGGGATCGTCGGCAACGGCTGGTATTTTCGCGACACCGGCGAGGTCCGCTTCTGGCAGCAATCGAACGCCCTGATCCAGGCCGAGCCGATCTATGCGACCGCCAGGCGGAGGGCGGCGGAATCGGGCCGATCGTTCCGCACCGCCAAGCTTTTCTGGTGGTTCAATCAGGGGGCGGACGTCGAGATCAGCGTCACCCCGAAGCCGTATTACGCGGCCGACGGCAACAAGGCGTTCGGGATCGCGGGCACGCCGCTCGGGCTGACGGATCGGCTGGAGGCCGAACTCGGCCCGTTCCCATTCCGAACCTTCTGGGGGCCGGCGGCCGGATTGCCCTGCACGCGATGGATCGCCCAATGCGCCGCGTCCGTCCTCCGCGACGACCGCCCCGACCTGACTCTGGTCTACCTGCCTCACCTGGATTACGACCCGCAGAAGTTCGGCGTTTCCGGGTCGGACATGCCCCGATTGGTGGGCGAGTTGGACGCGGCCTGCGAGCCCCTCCTCGACGAGGCGAAGCGGGTCGGAGGGCGCGTCTGGGTCGTGAGCGAATACGGGCATTGCGACGTCTCGCGGCCCGTCCTGATCAATCGCGTGCTGAGGGAGGCCAACCTCCTGGGCGTCCGCCCCGGCCCGTTCGGCGAGATCTTCGACCCGATGACCAGCCGCGCCTTCGCCGTGTGCGACCATCAGCTCGCCCATATTTACGTGCGAAAGCCCGAAGACCAATCGCTCGTCCGCGACCTGATCGCCTCGCAGCCGGGCGTCGGCCAGGTTTTCGAGGGCGAGGGACGCGGAGAGATCGGCCTGGATCATGCGCGATCGGGCGAGCTCGTCGCCCTCACCAAGCCCGACGCCTGGTTCGCCTATCCCTTCTGGATGGACGATCGCCAGGCGCCCGATTACGCCCGCACGGTGGACATCCACCGCAAGCCGGGTTACGACCCATGCGAGCTATTCATGGACCCCAGGCTCCCCTGGCCGGCGGGACGCGCCATGAGGCGATTGATCCAGAAAAAGCTGGGGTTCCGCACGCTCTTCGACCTGATCCCGCTCGACCCGTCGCTCGTGAAAGGGAGCCACGGACTGCGAGCGGCCGACGCCCCGGATCGCCCGATCCTGATCGGCGACGGGACTCCGCCCGATCGCGCCGGCACGATGCCCATGACGGCCGTTCATGCCCTCCTATGGGATCACTTCCAACTCGGGTAGCCCGCGAGCGCGAGAGGGGCGTCGTTCCCGTCGGCGACCAGCACCCTTGGGGCAGGCCTCGGCCTGCCCTACGAAATTGCTGCATCGTGAGACGTCCCCGGGTGGCATGCTTACGTCTTCGTAAGCATGTGACGCCCCGCCCGGCGGACGCGTTCGCATGTCTACGAAGATATAAGCAGGCCTCCCCTATCCTCGATATCCCGGGGGTAATGCACCATCCCCTTACCCGATAAGGACTTGGTGCGCCATGGGGGCGCGACAAAGGGCCGAAAACCCCCGCGCCGTGGGCCAGAACCCACGGATTTCGTCCAGGTTTGTGACATGCCGCATCCTTCGTGCCGATCACGACTTGGATCGTATGCGCAACACTTTACCCCGAAAAACGGGCGAAAAGGGGCCGAAAATGCGCACGGTTCGTAGGGCGCTTCCTTACAAAGCACCCGAAAAGCCCGACTTCGCCCACGAATCCTCGGCATTTCCCGAGTGTCGCACTCTGTAGCGTATTAGTTCATCCACAAAATTGAATCCATAGATCGAAGACCCAAGCCCTTCGCCAACAACGGGTTGCAAACCATGAAAATCCAGGTGAGTCCGAATGGATCGACCAAGATTCGGCCGCTCGCGGGGTCCACGGTCGCGGCCCCGCGACCGGCGATTTCGCCGCCATCCTGGGAATGGGTCATGGATCCGAATCCCCAAAACGATGCTGTGATTGTGAAGCTCGAACAAAGGCTTATTATCGCGACGCCCGGCGAGCAAATCATGCGGAATTCCACCCGAGAGGCAACCTCCCAGATCACCCCAGCCCCCGCGACGGCCAGTCCACGCCCCGCGCCGGAATGGCCCGGTGCCGCAACGATGCCATCCATTCGGGGGCGACACGATCGGCGGCAAGATCGCCGCGCCCGAGGGCCGCCCCTCCTCGGCCGTCATTCCATGCCAAGCAGGCGATTCATGCGCGCGACCACGTCCTTCATCTGCGCGAGGTCGCCGAACCCGACCTCGGCCGTGATCCAGCCCGCGTAGCCGACGTCCCGGAGGGCGTCGCGCACCGCCGGCCAGTCGATCTCCCCCTCTCCCAGGGCGTAATCGAACCGCTTTGCCTTCTTGTATTCCTTGATGTGAACCTTGAGGATGCGCTTGCCCAGCTCGCGGATCCACTCCTGCGGGAAGCCGTACTCGACCACGTTGCCCACGTCGAAGTACGCCCCCACCGCGTCGCTCTGGAACTCGTCGATGTAGCGGCAGAACTCGGGCGCGACGAGCAGGAACTTGTTCCACACTTCCTCGATGGCGATCTTCACGCCGTGCTTCTCGGCGTCGGGGATCAGCTTCCGGATATTCTCCTGCGAGCGTGCATACGCCTCGCGATGCGACACGGCCTTCGTGACGATCGCCGGGACCACCAGCACGGTCGTCCCTCCATACGCCTTCACGTCCTCGAATCTCCCGGCGGATCGCGGCCAGTCCCCGCTCGACGACGGCCGGGTCGGGGCTGGAAAGCGGCGCCTGCCAGTGGACGCTGCCGGATACGCCGTGGATGACGAGCCCGGTCTTGTCCCGCGCCGCAAGCACCTCGTCGCGATCCAGCTTGTTCGGGCTGACGAGCTCGACCCCCTCGAATCCCGCCTCCTTGAGGAGTTCGAACGTGGGGAGGATCGGCCCCGAGTCCTTGCCCAGCATGAACGCCTTCTTCCACTTCGCGGGCCGCGGATCGTCCGCGACGACCGGGTTCGGGGCGACGATCGCGGCGGCCATGGTCGCGCCCGCGGCGGAGAGGAACTTGCGGCGGTCGATCGGAGTCATGGGGGTCGCTCCTCGAATTCATCGGTCCGGGACGAAGGATCAGCCGCCGACCTCGGCAAGTTTCGCATCCAGCAATTCGCCGACGATGGCCGGGTCGGCCTTGCCGCCGGTCTGCTTCATGACCTGGCCTCGGAGGAAGCCCTTGACCGCGTCGGGCTTCTTCTTGCCGCCCTTCAGGTCTTCCAGGGCCTTGGGATTCGCGGCCAGGGCCGCCTCGATGGCCGCGACGATGGCATCGCGGTCGGAGACCATGCCGTACCCGCCGGCCTTGATGACCTCGTCGATCGAGCCTTCGCCCGAGATCAACCTGGCGAGGACTTCCCGGCCCTGATTGGTGTTCAGCTCTTTCCGCTTCACGCGGTTGATGAGATCGGCGAGCCCGTCGGGCTTCACGGGGAATTCGGCGAGCGTGATCTTCCGCTCCTTCGCCTCCCGCAAGACGTCCTGCTGGATCCAGTTGCTCGCGAGCTTGAATTCGCCCGTGGCCTTCGCGACCGAGTCGTAATAATCGGCCACCTCCTCGCCCTGTTCCACGAGCACGTTCGCGTCGTAGGGCGAGAGGCCGTACTCGGCTTCGAATCGTTCGCGGCGATTCGAGGGCAGCTCTCCAATGGTCTCGCGGACGCGGGCGATCCAGGCTTCGTCGACGACCACGGGCACGAGGTCGGGCTCGGGGAAATAGCGATAATCGGCCGCCGACTCCTTCTTGCGCTGTTCTTTCGTCACCCCTTCGGGGTCGTTCCAGCCGCGAGTCTCCTTGAACGCCTGGTCGATCGTCAGGCCGTCCTTCTTCCACTTCTCGTACTGGCGATCGGCCTCGTAGAACAGGGCCCGCTCGACCGAGCGGAAGCTGTTCAGGTTCTTGATCTCGACGATCGGCGTGGCGATCGTCTTGCCTTCATGCTCGATGTGCAAGTTCACGTTGGCATCGCAGCGGAGCGAGCCTTCCTGCATCTCGCAATCGGACACGCCGAGATAGCGGAGCGTGAGCCGGAGTTCTTCCAGGCACCCCTTCGCGTCCTGGGGGGACCGCAAGTCGGGCTCGGTCACGATCTCCAGCAGGGGGATGCCGGCGCGATTCAAGTCGACCTCGGAAAACTGCCCCGATCCGTGGGTGAGCTTGCCGGTATCCTCTTCCAGGTGGACGCGAGTCAGGCGGACCTTGCCGCCGCCGCCATCCTTGCGGGCGGGCACCGTGAGCGACCCGCCCCGGCTGAACGGCAGGTCGTACTGGCTGATCTGATAATTCTTGGGCAGGTCGGGATAGTAGTAATTCTTCCGGTCCCACTTGGTGAACGGCGTGATCTCCGCCCCGAGGGCGACGGCCGTCTTGAGCGCCAGCTCAAACGCCTTGCCGTTCATCACGGGCAGGGTGCCGGGCATGCCCAGGGAGACCGGGTCGGTCTGGGTGTTCGGGGGCAGGCCGAAGTCGGTCCCGCAGGCCGAGAACATCTTGCTCTCGGTCAGGAGCTGGACGTGGACTTCGAGGCCGATGACGATCGTATAGCTCATGGAATTTCACCCGTGACGCGATCGAGGGCCAGCGGCGCCCGCGAGGCCGTCTGGCGCGCTGTTGAAAGGCAAAGCGGAGGATGAGAGCGAACGGCACCCACCAGATCAAATCGTTGGTGACGTTGATCCAGCCGAATTTCCAGGGCAGCCGTCCGGACGTGGCCTCCTGGACGAATCCAATCGGCCCGAAGATTTTCCCGAGGAACCCGACCAGGACGATGGGCCAATGCCTGGCGGGGTCGGTGGCGGCGATCGCGTATCCGATCCCATACACGCCCACGATCATCCCGACGCACTGCCAGATCGACGGATAATTCGGCGGCTCCATCCCGAGGTAACGGAACGGCTGCGACGGGAATGCGATCACCAGCGCCCCCCAGGCCAGGTTGTACGCCGCGGCGGCGTACAAGGCATACCGCATCCAACCCGGCGCCGAATTGCCCGCGACCCTGGCGATCATGATGCGATTCCCGGCCGCTTCGCATGCCAGTCGGTCGCCTTCTCGAACAGGCGGGCCACGCGGAAGAGGCTCTCCTCGGCGAACGCCGGGGCCAGCAGTTGCAGGCCGATCGGCAGGCCGGACTTCGTCAGCCCGCACGGGATGCTCAGCCCGGGAATTCCCGCGAGATTGGTGGTGATCGTGTAGATGTCCGACAGGTACATGGCCAGCGGGTCGCTCGTCTTCTCGCCGAGCTTGAACGCGGCCGTGGGCGTGGTCGGGCCGATCAGGACGTCGACCTCCTGGAACGCCTTGTCGAAATCGTTGCGAATCAGCCTGCGGACTTTCAACGCCTGCGTGTAATACTGATCGGCGTAACCCGCCGAGAGCGCGAAGGTGCCGAGCATGATCCGCCGCTTGACCTCGGCACCAAACCCTTCGGCCCGGCTGGCCATCATCATCCGGATCAGGGGCGGAAGCTCGGCTTCCTCGGGGGTCGTCGGCGAGAAGTCGGCCGCTCGATGCCCGAAGATCGTCCCGTCGTAGCGGGCAAGGTTGCTCGAACACTCGGCGGGCGCGACGAGGTAATAGGCCGCGACGCCGTACCTGGAATGCGGGAGCGACACGTCTTTGACCGTGGCGCCGGCCGCCTTGTAGACTTTCAAGGCCTCGTCGATCGCCGACGCGACCTCCGGGTCGAGGCCCTCGCCCGCGAACTCCTTCACGACGCCGATTCTCAGGGAGGATGGCGGCGTGTCGAGCGTCCCGAGGTAGTCGGGCACGGGATGATCGACGCTGGTGGCGTCCATCGGGTCCTTGCCAGAGATCACCCTCATCAGCAGGGCGGCGTCGGCGACGTCGTGCGTGAACGGGCCGATCTGGTCGAGCGAGCTGGCGAACGCGATCAGCCCGTAGCGGCTGACCCGGCCATAGGTCGGCTTCAGGCCCAGGATCCCGCACAACGCGGCGGGCTGCCTGATCGACCCGCCGGTGTCCGAACCGAGTGAGAGCGGGGCCAGGTCGGCGGCGACGGCCGCGGCCGATCCACCCGAGGAGCCGCCGGGAATCCGCTCGGTGTCCCAGGGGTTGCGGGTCGGCCCGTAGGCGCTGTTCTCCGTGGACGACCCCATGGCGAACTCGTCCATGTTCGTCTTGCCGAGGATCACGGCATCGGCCTGGCGGAGCTTCGTGACCACGGTGGCGTCGTACGGCGGGCGGAAATCCTTGAGCATCCGGCTGCCGCAGGTGGTGGGCTCGCCCCTGGTGCAGAGGACGTCCTTGAGCGCGACCGGCACGCCCGCCAGGGCCCCCAGCGGATGGCCGTTGCGGCGCTTCTCGTCGACCGTCCGGGCCTGCTCGATCGCCCTTTGCGCGTCGAAGTGCAGGAAGACGTTGAGCCTGGGATTCAGCCTCTCGGCGCGTTCGATGTAGAGCCTGGCGACCTCCTCGGCGGAGATCTCGCGGGCTTCCATCGCCTTGATGAGGCCGAGCGCGGTCGACGTTGTTGGGTCAATCATGATGGGAAGGGATGCGACGGACGCACCCGGCTCTCACTCCAGGACGGCGGGGACGAGGAAGCTTTCGGAATTGCGCTGCGGGGCGTTGGCCAGGGCGTCCTCGCGAGGCAGCGACGGGCCTCGCACGTCCTGGCGGAACACGTTGTGGACCTCCACGCCGTGGGCCAGCGGCTCGACGCCGTCGGTGTCCAGCTCCTGGAGTTGGGCCACGAACTCCACGATCGTGTTCAACTGGCCCGTGAACAGGTCCAGCTCTTGCGGACCCAGGCGGAGCCGGGCCAGGAGCGCGACCTTGGCCACTTCTTCGCTGGATAGACTCATGGAGGACACGCCCTGGCTCTCGGAGAGGCGAAATCGCCGAAGCTCGAATCAGGCCCGTCAGTTTGCCAGATGCAGGCCGAGGGTTCAAGGTTCGCGGCCCGGGACCGCCCCGGATTTGACTCGCCGCTCCCGCAATTCGTAAGATCGCTGCGACCTGTAATCGGCCAGATACCAGCACGAGGGCGGCGGAAGATGACCGGACCGGTGGCGATTCTCCTGGCGGCCGGGCATGGGAAGCGGATGAAGTCGGGGAGGGCGAAGGTCCTCCACGAAGTCTGCGGGCGGTCGATGATCTCCTACGTGGTGGATGCCGTGCGAGGGGCGGGAGCCAGGACGATCGTGATCGTCGTGGGCTCGGGGGCCGAGCAGGTTGAGGCCGCGTTCGCCGGCGAGCCCGACGTGATCTTCGCCCGCCAGGAACAGCAACTGGGCACCGGGGATGCCGTCCGCGCCTGCCGGACCGCCCTGAAAGACTATCAAGGCCCGGCGTTCGTCCTGGTCGGGGATGAACCCCTGATCCGGCCCGAGCCCCTTGCCGATCTCCTGGCGAGGCAGCGCTCGGAGAGGGCGGATTGCCTGCTCGGGACGGCCATCTTGCCCGATCCGTCGGGGTTCGGACGCATCCTGCGAGACTCGGCCGGCCGGTTCTTGAAGATCGTCGAGCAGCGCGACTGCACGCCCGAGGAGGCGGCGATCACGGAGGTCAACCCAAGTTGCTACGTGTTCGAGCTGCCCGTTTTATGGGACGCCCTGGAAAAGCTCGATACCAGCAACGCGCAGGGCGAGTATTACTTGACCGACGCCCCTGCCCTGCTGCAATCGATGAAGCGGAAGGTGCTGGCGTTGCCGGTCCTGGAGCCGAACGACATCCTCGGCGTGAACACCCGGCAGCACCTGGCCCAGGCCCATGCGCTCATGCAGGAACGGATCCTCGATCGCTTGATGACCGAGGGCGTGAGCGTGATGGACCCGCGAAATACTTATGTGGACGGCCGCGCCGAGATCGGGCCCGATACCGTGATCTTCCCGTTCACCACGATCAGCGGGCGGGTGAAGGTAGGGAGCGGGTGCAGGATCGGGCCTTACAGCCACCTTCGCGACGGCACCGTGCTGGAAGACGGCGTGGAGGTGGGCGCCTTCGTCGAGGTCGTGCGATCGCACCTGGGACGCGGGGCGATGGCGCGGCACCTTGCCTATCTGGGCGACGCCCATGTGGGGCCCGGAACCAACATCTCGGCAGGCGCGATCACGGCCAATTTCGACGGGAAGAATAAGGGCAAGACCGAGATCGGCGAGGCGGCAATGATCGGCGCCGGGTCGATCCTGATCGCACCGGTGAAGGTCGGCGATCGCGCCCTCGTCGCGGCGGGTGCGGTGGTCACGAAGCGGCATGACGTGGAGGCCGGTCAGGTGGTCGCGGGCGTGCCGGCTCGTCCCCTCAAGGCTTGATCGGCAGATGCTTCGATGGCCCGCCCCGGGGCCTCTTCGGATCCTACTGCGCCGCGAACTTCTCGTCCGCCAAATTAAAACGGCCCGACGGGAGATCCGCCGGGCCGCGTGGTTGTCATTTTCCCGATCGCGAGATCCTCACCGATCCACGTCCTTGTCGCCCGCCTTCGTCGAAAGCGTCATGCGGATCGGCTCGTCGTCGGGGGCGTTGCAGTTGCGGACCAGGAGGCCCACTTCGTCCTTGCCCTCGACGGCCGCGAGGAATCCCTTGAGGTCCTTGACCGGCTGGGGCTTGCCGTCCTTGCCCTGGAACACGCCGACGATCAAATCTTTCGGCTCCAGGCCCGCCTTGGCGGCCGGGCTGCCCGGCTCGACGTGCGCCACGGCCACGCCCGTCACGCCCTCGGGATATCCGAGCTTGCCGAGCACGTAATCATTGACAACCGCCACCGCCAGGCCGAAATCTTCGACCTCGGACACGCCGGGCCGCCTCTCCTGGGCGAACCGGACGCGCTTCTCGGCCGCGGGGGTGATCGAAGCGGTTTGCGCCTTGCCGCCTCGGTAGAACTTCACGTCGTAGGGCTTGCCCTCGTCGCTCACCGAGACCAGCGTGCGGAACTGCGGGACGCTCGTGACGGGCTGGCCGTTGAACTCCGTGATCACGTCGTTGGGCTGGAGGCCCGCCTTCGCGCCGGGGCTGCCTTCCACCACCTCACCCACGATCACGCCATGGGTCTGCGAATCCACGCCCAGCTTCTTGGCCAGGCTCGGCGTGAGCGATTCCATCTTCAGGACGACGCCCACCCGCACGCGGTTGACCTTGCCGTCCTTGATGAGCTTGTCGGCCAGGGACGTTGCCATGTCCATCGGGATCGCGAACCCGACGCCCGAATTCGAGTGCGACGAGGTGGCGATGGCCGAGTTGATCCCGACCACGCGACCGTTCAGGTCGACCAGCGGGCCGCCCGAGTTGCCGGGGTTGATCGCGGCGTCGGTCTGGATGAACGACTCGAACTCGTTGATCCCCACCGACCCGCGGTCGGTGGCCGAGACGATGCCCGCCGTGACCGTCTGGTCCAGCTCGAACGGCGAACCGATCGCGATCACCCATTCGCCCACGTGCAGCTTGCCGCTCTGGCCCTTCGGCAGGGGGCGATAGCTCGTCGTGTCCACCTTGATCACGGCCACGTCGGCACGCGGGTCGGTCCCCACGACCTTGGCTTCGGCCTTCTCGCCGTCGTAGAACGTGACGACAATCTTGTCGGCGCCATTCACGACGTGGTTATTCGTCAGGATGTGGCCATGCTCGTCGTAGACGAAGCCCGAGCCGGTCCCCATCTGCTGCTCGTTGGGGCCGAACTGCTCGCGCTCGAACGGCGTGCCGAACCGCTTGAGCATTTCCTCCAAATCCTTGGGATTCATCTGCTGGCCGCCCTGGCCGGGGGCCATGCGGAACCTGCCGCCTCCGGCGTGCTTGCTCACGGTGATCTTGACGACCGACGGCCGGACGAAATCGGCCACGGCGCCGAAGGCGTCGGACAACCCCTTCGCGTATTTCTGCCCCTCGGCCGGGATCTCCGGCACGGCCCGGACCGGCGTGCTCGACCATCGCGAGCCGGCCAGCGTGGCGAGCGAGACAATCAGAGCCGCCCATGCGACTGCGTTGCGTTTCATCGTTAAGAAACTCCTGAAAAGGGGACCATCGAGACGGGGGAAGACACACCCTCCCTTGCAACCGCCGTGAGACCCCACCTCACGCCATGTCTCCCCTCTATTACGATCCAACGGCGAGATGGTTCCTTCCGCGACAAAAAAATTTGCAAACCGTCGCAGCCCTTGGCAACGGCCGTGCCGCCCGAGTAGCTTCACTACCTGCCGCCTCTCATTTTATTCGTCGATCAAGCCGAGAAATTTTCGCCCCAGGGCGAGTTTTTCGAGGGATCGCTCCGATGCCGCCACCCGTCGTGATCGACCCCCGCGACCAATCTCCCGACGACCTGATCGCCTGGGCGGATTCGATCGGCGTGCCGGCCGAGGCCGCGCGTCGCCTGCTCGCAGCGATCTTCACGCGGGGAGAGCATGATCCGGCGACCTGGGGGCGTCAGTACCAGGTCCCGCGACGCATGACCGATCGCTGGCCCCCGTTGCCGCGGCTCGTGCTGGAACGCTCGGTCGCGTCTCCGGTCGATGGGTTCCAGAAGCTCCTGTTCCGCCTGCCCGACGGCCTGAAGGTCGAAACCGTGCTGATCCCCCTGCACAAGACCGGGGCGGTCAGTGTGTGCGTGTCCTCGCAAGTTGGGTGCGCGCTGGGATGCGTGTTCTGCGCCACCGCCCGCATGCCCTCGCGACGCAACCTCTCTACGTGGGAAATCATCGACCAATGGATGCATGCCCGGGAGATCGCGCAGTCGCAAGGGCGTCGCGTGACCGGGGTCGTGTTCATGGGGATGGGCGAGCCGTTCCTGCCCGCGATGAAGCCGCGCGTGATCGCGGCGGCCTCGCTGCTCTCGTGCCCCTTCGGCGGCCAGATCGCGGCGAAGTCGATCACGATCAGCACCGTGGGAATCGTCCCGTCGATCGACGAATACACCGACGAAGGGCACAAGTTCCGCCTCTCGATCAGCCTGGGGGCGGCGACCGACGCCAAGCGTGCCGAGCTCGTCCCGATGGCCGCGCGGTGGCCCGTGGAGGAGGTCATGGCCGCCGCCCGCCGGCATGCGATCTCGCGAAAGGCCCGAGTCAACCTCTCCTACGTGTGCATATCCGGCAAGAACGTGGCCGAAGACGACGCCTTCGCCCTGGGGCAATTGATCGGGGACACCCGGGTACGCCTCGACCTCATCGACGTGACCGACCCGACCGGCCAGTTTCAGCCGCCCAAGTCCGACGAATTGCGCGACTTCCGGGACGCCCTCAACAAGTACGTGGCGCAGCCAGTCGCCAGGCGATATTCGGGAGGCGCCGACATCCAGGCCGCTTGCGGGACGCTTGCCGGCGGCGGATGAGCGGAAAATGCGAATTTTCGCAACGATTTCCGCCGAATCCAGCGATTGCCGCAAGAGGAGCCTGGAATTCGACCCGGCCCACGGCGGTCCCCAATCGCGTGGCACACGGGGGATTTCGCAGGGCAGGCCTCGGCCTGCCGACCCGAGCGGGGCACGGAAGGTCGAGGCCTGCCCTACGGGTGCTGGAGCTGGATCTCGACCGAGCGCACCCAGGAGCGAGCCAGCGGCTCCAACCCTGTAACCCTCACAGGCGGTTTTTACGGACCCTTTGTAAGAATCATCCCAACCGGAGCCGCGTCGTCCGCGATGTACTTCTGGCTCCAATTTTCCCGAAAAAACGTTGCAAGTGCTGGATCTCCCGCCTGATGCGCCCGACCCATGCGTAATTTTCTTGCGCATGGGGGTCTGTGGTACGAATCTTGCTTCCCAATGGCGAGCAATCTCGCTGCTCCCCGCCTGACTGCCTCCCGTCCTCGTCCGATCGACAGCTCGAAGACCGAGTTGTGACCCATACCCATCGGGTCGGCCTCTCTCTCGTGGAAGCCAGGATGGCGACCGCGGCCGACCCTGAACAGGAGGTTCCGCATGACCGCCGCGAAGACCCTCGCCCTCGGTGCGATCCTGGTTGGAGCGGCGGCCCTGTCGGCGAAGGCCGATTCGATGACGAATGGGTCCACGCAGTGGACGCTGTGGAGTTCCGGCTCGGACCTGTTCGGCAACATGGGACCCGCGCCGGTCGCGTCCTTGCCCGCCCCGGCTCCGCAGGCCTCCTGGAACGTGGCACCCGCCCCGGTCAACACGATCAGCAACGCCAGCCCGATGCTGGCCCCGGCCCTGCCGACATTCTCCGCACCCGCCCCGATGCCCACCCCAACCCCGACGGCGACAGGCTCGGCGGCCCCTTCCTACGATGCTTACATCAACCTGGGCAACGGGCCTTATCCCAACTCCGGCTTCTTGACCACCGGCAACGCCCAGCCCTGGTACAATAGCCAGCAGATCACCAGCCTCTTCGGCGGCCAGCCCAATGCCCAGCAGCAGGCCGCGTTCGACTCCGCCGTGCTCCAGCGGGTCCAGCAGACGTTCGCCCTGAGCGGCGTGCCCGTCACGCTCACGAACGACCCCAACGCCTCGGCCGCCCATACCCTCAGCGTGGTCTCCAACACCACCAGCTCGTGGGGTCCCCTGCTCGGACTGACCCAGGTGGGGACCAACGGGTTCGACTTCGTGGACCAGGCCGCCAAGTCGTCCAGCTCGGTCGATCAGCTCGAATGGATCGTCGCCCACAACGTGGCCCACGAATTGATGCTCGCGTTCGGGGTGGGGGAGAACTACGACAAGAGCGGCAACTTCATCGACGCCCCGATCGCCAACTGGTCGATGCTCGTCGATCCCAACGCCCAGTTCAGCCAGGCCGCCAGCCAGGCCCTGCTCAACAGCACCATGATGGGCACGAGCGGGTCGCTGAACGCCCTGGGTGCCCAATCGGTCGCGACGCAGGCCGTGCCCGAGCCCGCGACCATGGCGGTCTGGACCATCAGCCTCGGCGGGTTCTGGCTCGCCCGCGCCCGCCGCAACAAGATCGCGGCCTGATCCTGCCCCCGCCTTCCGCCGAATTTCTTGGCAAATTCACGCGACAGCCGCGAGATGCAGGATAAGATTGGCACCCGGGACAACCGCAGGATCCCGCCGATCGAGCCATCCCTGAGAATCCCCATGAGCCTGGACCCCGAGACTCCCGCCTCGCCCGTCGACCGCCGCACCTTCCTGAAGACTGCGACCCTGGCCGCAACGGGACTGGGACTCGCCTCCTGCCGCCGGAATCCGCCGCCCCGACCGGGCGGAAGCGGGTCCTTCGCGTGGGACACCTGACCGACGTCCATGTGTACCCCGATCGCGGCGCACCCGACGGCATGGCCAAGTGCCTCAAGCATGTCCAATCGCAGGCCGAGAAGCCCGACCTGATCCTCTTCGGCGGCGATTGCGTGATGGATGCCTTCGAACAAACCCGCGAGCGCACCCAGGCGCAATGGGACCTTTGGAAGGGCATCCTCAAGGCCGAAAACTCCATCCCCTTCAAGACTTGCATCGGCAATCACGACATCTGGGGCTGGCGCAAGAGCAAGAGCAAGGCCACCGGCAATGAGCCCGACTACGGCAAGAAATACGCCGTCGAGATGCTCGGGTTGCCCGGCCCCTACTACTCGTTCGACCAGGCGGGATGGCACTTCATCGCGCTCGATGGCGTCCAACCCGGCGTTGACGAGTCCAAATATTCGACCTTCCTTGACGACGAGCAGTTCGACTGGCTCGAAAAGGACCTGGGCGGCGTCCCGGCGACCACGCCCGTGCTCATCTGGTCGCACGTGCCCATCGTCTCGGCCATGCCCATGCTCGCGCCCGCAAGACGGCCACCGGAGAGCTCACGGTCAGCCCCGGAATGGGCCACACCGACGCCGGCAAGATCGTCGCCCTCCTGGCCAAACACCCCAACGCCAAGGCCTGCCTGAGCGGCCATCTTCATCTGGTCGACCACGTCGAGATCAAGGGCACCAACTTCCACTGCAACGGCGCCGTGTGCGGGTCGTGGTGGAAGGGCAAGAACGACGGCTTCGAGGAAGGCTACGCGCTGCTCGACCTTTACGACGACGGCTCGTACACCAGCAAGTACGTCGGTTACGGCTGGACTGCCCGGCCGGCGACGATGAATCTGGATTAACGCAAGGCACGGACGACACGACGGGATTCCCCGTGAAAATGCCCTGCGCGATGCACCATCCCGAAGCCGGATCACGAGAAAACCTCGATCGGGATTGGCATTTCCCGTTTTTGTGTCGTATGGATTGACGTAGAGACTGCCGCACACGGCGCCACCCCGCGAGACCCCCCAAGTCCCGGCATCGGCACAACGTGCGGCTGAAAGCCCCCAACGCGGGGGCCGGGACTTTTTCCGCCTTTCCTGGCGAGAGGGTCCCGGGCTGGCGGTAATGATGCAAAAAAACTCCTTGAGCTGAAGAATCGACGCAAACGCTTCCAGGAGATAGGTCTACGCCCCCCACCGCTCGACGTTCGGACGCCCGGGCGTGGGAAATTCGCCCGACTTGCCTCGTTTTTTTTGACACGGGCGTGTTCGTGACCTATTTGCCCCTCGGGGGTTCTCGCTGGAAGCCGGGTCGCGTCGACCCTGAGCCGAACTACGCGCCCGCCCCCGAGAGCGCCGACCACGACGCCGTGGCTTCGATCTCGAATGGACGTCGTCGGTCAGCCACAAGCTGGCTCAAGGAGTCTCACCATGATTTCCCGCCCACGCCGTTACCGCCCTACCGCCCGCCCGATCCTGGAAAGCCTCGAAGACCGCCTCCTGCTCTATTCCACCACGGGTAATCTCTGGTCCTATGGCAGTCGGATCACCTACAGCTTCGCCCCCGACGGCACCAACGTCGGCGGCGTCTCCAGCAACCTCTTCTCCAGCCTCGCCACCCAGGGATTATCGACCTCGCAGGTGGAGGTCGCCGTCGAGAAGGCCGCCGCCGCCTGGCAAGCCGTGACCAACATTAATCTCGCCCTGGTCTCCGATAGCGGCGACGCCTTCGGAATCTCCGGGAACCAGCAGGACGACTCCCGGTTCGGCGACATCCGCATCGGAGGCCAGGCGCTCGCCGCCAACATCCTGGGGAGCACCTTTCTGCCCCCGGCCGCCAACGGCGGGACGCTCGCCGGCGACGTCGTGATCAACACCAATCAGCCCTGGACCGGCGCCAACGATTACGACCTGGAGACCGTCGCCATCCACGAGTTCGGCCACGCCCTGGGCATGGACCATTCGGCCATCCAGTCGGCCGACATGTACGCCTACTACGGAGGCACGAAGCAGGCGCTCACCTCCGACGACACCTCGGGCATCCAGTCCATCTACGGCGTCCGCAAGCAGGACAGCTTCGACAGCGTGGCGACCAACAACACGCTCGCCACCGCCACCAACATCAACCCCTACATGAACGCGGCGGGACAGATCAGCCTCGGCGGCCCCAACGGCACCGGCAGCCCGGTCAACCTCGACATCACCGCCAACACGGATTACGACTACTACGCCATCACCGCGCCTTCGAATACCTCGGGCACGCTCACCGTCACCATGCAGTCGAGCAACCTCAGCTCGCTCGACCCGAAGGTGATGGTCTACAACTCCTCCAACCAATGCATCGGCACGGCCACCGCGCCCGCTTCCTATGGGGCCGCCGTCTCGATCACCATCACGGGCGTGACCGCCGGCGCGAAATTCACCGTCAAGTGCGGCGCGGCCGATACCGGGCCGTCCGGCACGGGCGCTTCACGGGCTCACCGTCAACTTCGGCACCGGCACCATCGCGGCCGTCGCCCCGCCCAACACGGTCGTGGCCCAGCAAGCCGACAAGGGAGGCGGCTCGACCAACGAGGAGACCGACCCGCTCGACCTCGGCGACCTCTCCGGCACCGGCGACGACCTCACCATCGCCAATCCCGCCAGGTACGCCCACCACGTCACCCACCACCCGGTGAAGCAAGAGATCTCGATCCGCAAGGCCAACCAACTGGCCTCGCATCGCACGACCGTGGTAGCCTACCACCCCGTCAAGGCCCGCCCTCGCTGAACCCAAGGGCGTCCCCCCTCGATGTGGGCGCGGGTTGAATTCCCCCCCGCCGCAGCCCCATCGACCGCCCGCAGCCCCTTCGTTTCCCGGGCCATGAGCCGGCGGCGTGTTGAATCACGCCCGACCTCGGCTAGACTAGGTCCATGATCCACCGACCTCGCCGCCTCCGCCAGCATCCCGGGCTCCGCGACCTCGTCCGCGAGCACGCGCTGACCGTCCATGACCTCGTCTATCCCCTCTTCGTCTACCACGGCAAGGGTCTGAAGCGAGAAATCGCGTCGATGCCCGGCCAGTATCAGCTCTCGCTAGACCGGCTGGGCGAAGTCGTCGCCGAAGTCGCCGAATTGAAGGTCCCCGCCGTGCTCCTGTTCGGGATTCCCGCCGAAAAGGACGCGACCGGGTCGCAAGCCAGCCACGAAGCGGGCATCGTGCAGGACGCGATCCGCCTCATCAAGAAGCGGTCGCCAGAAACCCTCATCATCACCGACGTCTGTTTCTGCGAATACACCAATCACGGCCACTGCGGACCGCTCAAGGAGCACCGCGGAGGGCTGGACGTGGACAACGACGCCACGCTCCCGCTCCTCGCCGAGCAGGCCGTGAGCCACGCCAGGGCCGGTGCCGACGTGGTCGCCCCCTCGGGCATGATGGACGGCATGGTGGCGGCAATCCGCAAGGGGCTGGACGGGGCCGGATTCGAGCAGATCCCCATCCTCTCCTACGCGGCCAAGTTCGCCAGCGGCTACTACGGCCCGTTCCGCGACGCCGCCGAGAGCGCCCCCAGCTTCGGGGACCGCCGCACCTATCAAATGGACCCCGCCAACGGCGACGAGGCCATGAAGGAGGTCGCGCTCGACCTCGCCGAAGGCGCCGACATGATCATGGTCAAGCCGGGCCTGGCCTACATGGACATCATAAGAAGGGTCAAGGAGAAATTCGCGGTCCCCACGGCCGTCTACAACGTCTCGGGCGAGTACGCGATGGTCAAGGCCGCCGCGAGGAACGGATGGATCGACGAAAAGCGCGTCGTCCTGGAAACGTTGACCGGATTCAAGCGCGCCGGGGCGGACATGATCTTGACCTATCATGCGTTGGACGCGGCCCGATGGCTGCGAGAAGGATAAAACGTGTCTTCGCGGGGACGGTACACGATCGGATCGCTGATGGTCGTCATGGCCGCTGCGGCGATCGCAATTGCCGGTGTGGAATTTATCATGAGGAACGCATGGGTGCGGGATCAGATCCTCAAGCTCGCCCCACAACTCCTCGGGCTATTCTGCATCTTGCTGATCCCATTACTCGCCTTCGGATTGGTGCTCACAAGCGTATTCCTGTTCATACCCTCGCCTCAGAAGAAAACGAAGCCATCGAAGGAATTCTCCGAACTATAACCACCCGCCGGGCGCAACGCATGGCACCCGGGGACAAGCCGGAAAGGGGGCTGAAAATGGATCAGGACGTCGGCGAACAAGACGAAATCGCCTCCTACTACCAGCCACCATCGGCCGCCGCGAAGGAGAAATCCCCAAACCCCGCCGCGGACGACATCCTCGGGCCGTGGGAGCGTCTCCGCGTCGTGTATAACGCTGTCCTCGTCGCCGAGGTCATCCTCTTCACGCTCGCCACTTCCTGGACGAAAATCACGACCACCAGGAGCATGGAGGGCCTGCTAGTCGGGGCCATCGGCGCGAACGTGTGCTTCTGCCGGGCCGGTCGCCGAATTCTACCTCCGCAAGATCGGCATGCTGCCGACCCCCGCAAGGACCATCCTCTTCGGGCTAGGCATGCTCTTGGCCATTGTCCTCACTATTGTGCATATGTACATACTCAGGCATCCCCTGGGGCATTTTTGATCCGGAACACCGAGCCGAACGCCATGACCACCCCCGCCCTTTCCAGGCCCGAATACCTCCTCCCCCGTAGCCACGAGGCCTTCGTCCGGGCCAACCGCTCCATCCCCGGCGGCGTGAATAGCCCGGCTCGCGCCTTCGGGGCCGTCGGCGGCGAGCCCCCCTTCATGCTCCGCGCCGAGGGCCAGTTCCTCTATGACATCGACGGTCATCAATACATCGATTACATCGGCTCGTGGGGGCCGATGATCCTCGGCCACGGCCATCCCGCCGTCAAGGAGGCCGTTGCCGATGCGCTGGAGACTGGCACCAGCTTCGGCGCCCCCACCACTCGCGAGACCGAGATTGCCGAGGCGGTCATCTCGGCCGTCCCATCGGTCGAAAAAGTGCGCTTCGTCTCCTCGGGCACCGAGGCTGCGATGTCGGCCGTGCGCGTGGCCCGAGGCGTGACGGGTCGTCATAAGATCATCAAGATGACCGGCCATTACCATGGTCATGCCGATGCGTTGCTCGTCCAGGCGGGCTCGGCGGCGACCACGCTCGGCATGCCCAACAGCCCCGGCGTGACCCCCGGCGCGGTCGCCGACACGATCCTCTGCCCCTTCAACGACGTCGCCGCCGTTCGCGACGCCTTCGCGCAATTTCCCGATCAGATCGCCGCCATCTTGCTCGAACCGGTGGCCGGCAACATGGGATTGGTCCCGCCGCGGCCCGGCTATCTCGAATCGCTCCGCGAGATCAGTGAGAAGCGAGGCGCGATCCTCTTCTTCGACGAGGTCATGACCGGCTTCCGACTCGCCCTCGGCGGCGCCCAGGAACGCCTCGGCGTCACGCCCGACATGACCGCCCTCGGCAAGATCATCGGCGGGGGCCTGCCCGCCGCGGCCTACGGGGCGAAGGCCCAGTTCATGGACTTCGTCTCGCCCGCCGGCCCCATCTACCAGGCCGGCACCCTGTCGGGAAATCCGCTCGCGATGGCCGCGGGCCTCGCCACGCTTGCCCAACTCCGCGACGACCCGCCCTATGAACGCCTGGAATCCCTCTCGGCGCGGCTTGAAGACGGCCTCCATCGCGTGGCCTCCGACGCGAATGTTCCGCATGTGGTGCAACGCGTGGGTAGCATGATCACGCTTTTCTTCCACGACGGCCCCGTGTGGAATTACGAGGATGCCAAGAGGAGCAACACGAAGCTGTTCGGCCGCTTCTTCTGGGAGATGCTCGCCCGAGGCGTGTATCTCCCCTGCAGCCAGTTCGAAGCCGCCTTCGTCTCGGCCGCGCACACCGAGGCCGACATCGACCAGACAATCGCCGCCGCGCACGACTCGCTGAATGCCATCGCTTCGACATGATCCCACGCCCCGAGAAAAACGGTGTCAGGAACCGTTTTCCAATTGTGGAAAACGGTTCCTGACACCGTTTTTTCCTGGCGTGCGGAAAGCGTGTCTGTCAGCGGATTTCCAGCATCCGCTCGAGGGCAACTCGTGCCCATTGCGCCGTCTCTTCGGGCACCTTGATGACGTTTACCGGCGTCCCTTGCACCAGATTTTCCACGGCCCATGCCAGGTGAGGCAGGTCGATCCGATACATGGTGGCGCACATGCAGACCATGGGCGACAGGAACAGGACCGTCTTGTCCGGATTCTCCGCCGCAAGTCGATTCACGAGGTGAAGTTCCGTCCCCACGGCCCATGTCGAGCCCGCGGGCGCCTCGGAAATCGTCTTCAGGATGAACTCGGTCGAACCGACCATGTCCGCCATGTCCACGACCGACATCGGACATTCCGGATGCACCAACACCTTGATGCCGGGGTACTTCTGGCGGAATTGGTCGACGTGCGACGGCCGGAACATCTGGTGGACCGAGCAATGCCCCTTCCACAAGAGCACTCGGCTATCTTGTAACGCTTCCTCGGTGTTGCCGCCCATCGGCAAACGAGGATCCCATACGGGCATCTGTTCCAGACCGATCCCCATGGCCCGCGAGGTGTTGCGCCCGAGATGCTGGTCGGGAAAGAACAGGACTCGCTTGCGCCGGGCGAACGACCATTCGAGCGCAGCCCGGGCGTTGGAGCTCGTGCAAACCAGGCCGCCATGGCGACCGCAAAACGCCTTCAGGTTCGCCGCCGAATTGATGTAAGTGACTGGCATGATGTCGTTTGTGTCGACGACTTCGCCCAGGTCGCTCCATGCCGATTCCACGGCGTCCAGGTCGGCCATGTCGGCCATGCTACACCCGGCCGAGAGGTCGGGCAGGATCACGTCCACCTCGGGCCGGGTCAGGATGTCGGCGGTCTCGGCCATGAAGTGGACGCCACAGAACACAATCCAGCGGCAAGACTGACTTTGCGCCGCCATCGCCGCAAGCTTGTAGCTGTCACCCCGCAGGTCGGCAAACCGGATCACCTCGTCCTGCTGGTAATGATGCCCCAGGATCAGTAACTCCTCGCCCAGTAAAGACTTCGCCGCGGCGATTCGCGCCTCGAGCTCCGCCGGCTCGACCTGGCGATAGGGGGTAAACGGCAAGGGAGCCGTGGCGACGAGCGTATCCGATGCCTGACCCATGGTCATATCCCGTTCGTTCACGCGGCCTTTCGCGGCCGGGGTGCGCTGCTTTGCTGGACTTCCGCCCCTATTATAGGGTGTGGGGAAACGTTCGAGAAATCCGCTGAGCTCACCCTGCGAAATCTGGGAGAAATGCGTCGATCGGGGGACCTGGAGTCCCCGAGACGCACCGACCATTGCGATCTCGGGAGAGTGCCGATGAGTGCCGTCCTGATCGTCGACGACAGCCCGGCCGATCGCGCCATCTTTCGGTCGATCCTCACGCGGGCTGGGTTCACGGTCCACGAATCGGCGTATGGTCGCGAGGCCCTGGAAAAAGCCCGCGACGTCCTGCCCCACATCGTCGTGCTCGACGTCAATTTGCCCGACATCGACGGCCACTCGGTCTGCCGTAACTTCCGAGCCGACCCCGTCTTAACGGCCGTGCCCATCTTGATGCTGACGATCCGCGACCATGAAGGTGACGTGATCGCCGGCCTGGAAGCCGGCGCCGACGACTACATCGTCAAGGACGCGCCCCCCGAGATCATCCTCGCCAGGGTCCGCCGACTCGTCCGCTATCGTCAGATGGCCACGGTCACCGCATTGAATGAGGGACTTGCACAAGTTGGGCGGCTTCTCGCGGGGATCGTGCATGAAATTCGCGGCCCTCTTTCCGTCATCCGCGGCAACGCGGAGATCCTTCGTCTTACCCTGGACACCAAGCACGACGCAGTTAGCCGAGTTGACCCCATCATCCGAAGCTGCCAGCTCCTCCAACTCCGCCTGGAACATCTGATGGCCGCCGTCCGAGGCGGACCCCCGGTCCTGGTCCCGCAAGAGGTCTGCCCACTGGTGAAAGAGGCGGCGGAACTCTTCCTGAAAGGGACCGACCCCCGGGCCACGCGAGTCTCGGTGACTACCGACTGGGCGGAAGGCCTGCCCAAAGTAAGGGTCGATGGCGGGCGCCTGCTCCAGGTCTTGCTGAACTTGCTGGGAAACGCGCACGAGGCGATCCTGGGAGAGGGTCGCGAAGGCGTGATCAACGTCCGCGCCGCCATTCACAATGACGGAGAGGTAGAATGGGTCATCGTGGAGGTCGGCGACGACGGGCCCGGAATTCCGGAGGTTCACCTTGAGCGGATCTTCGAGCCATTTTACACAACCAAGGCGACCGGAAGCGGTTACGGCCTTTACCTGGCCAATGAAATCCTCCGCGAGCATCACGGGAAGCTGACCGCTTGCAATGGAGACGACGGCGGTGCTAAGTTTACCGTCTGGCTTCCGACGGCCTGATGCGGGAATCACCCCTTGGGGATACCATCCATCATGCCCCCAGCTACTCAGCCGACGCCACGTTCCGCCAGATCAGGCGTAAACCAGCAAGCGGTCTGGGTTCTCGCCACGGCGCAGATTGTCGTGATCCTCACCTGGATCACCACCGCCGAGAACTGGGATTTTCACCTGGCGGCCATCCTCCTGCTGGCCGTCGCCCTCTTCGCGTCCGCGTCTTATGCAATCTCCGTCGGACATCATAAGAAGCATTCCCAGCCCTCCCATTTTACCGAAGTTGACAGTAGCGTTGATGGGAGGATTCGCCACGAGGATTCGCTCCTGATTGATACGCGAAATCTCGGCGATTCTGCGTCGAAAGCGATTACCAAACCATCCCTTACGCGAAGCGGGCTGCATGATTCCACGCCGCTTTGCACCCCTCCCGCCGAGTTCCTGAGCACGCAATCGCAAGAATTTCCCGTCGTCTCGGACATGATCGCCCGACTTCATCCCCGCACGCTCCGCTGGCTCGATTCGAGCGTGGCCGAGCAGGAGTTCCTCGGGTGGTCCGTGCGCGAACTCAGGGGAATGTCTTACCTGGATATCGTCCACCCTCATCATCGCGAACTGGCGCGAGAGCAATTGCTGGGATCGATCTCCAAGGGTGAGTCGCATGGCCTAATCTATCGAATCCGCACGGCCAGCGGCGAGGCCAAGGCGGTCGAGATCAACGTCGGGGTCCGCTACGCCGCCGACGGGTCGCCCGGTCACCTGCGATGCCATGTGACCGACGTGACCGACCGCCTTCGTGCCAGCCGGGAACTGCGCCGCAGGACCAAGGATCTCCTCGCCGCAAACGAGGAATTGCGTCGCGCCAATCGCGAGCTTCGCGAGTTGAAGGACCTCTACAGCGACCTCTATCAAAATGCTCCCACGATGCATTACAGCCTCGATTGCTCGGCGACCTTCCGTGAATGCAACAAGACATTGCTGGAAACTTTAGGCTACCATCGCGAGGACCTGATCGGCCGCCCCTACGCCTCGATCCTCCCCGCGTGGCTGCGACCGGCCTTCGCTGCCAAGTTTGCCAACTTCCTCCATACGGGCGAGATCGAGGTGGAAACCCGCTGGATCAAGGCAAATGGCGAACCCCTGGATGTCTGGGTAAAGGCTTCGGCCATCCGAAACGACGAGGGCAAGATCGTCCGCACCCGGAGCGTGGCGCAAGACATCACGGCCCGTAAGTCGCTCGAAACTCAGCTCCGCGAGAAGCATCTCGTGCTTACTCGAGCCAATGACGAACTTTCGCGGAAGAATCACGAGTTGGACGTCTTTTCGCACGTGGTGTCGCACGACTTGCAGGAACCCTTGCGGAGCCTGCACTACTTCTCGGATTTACTCAAGAAAGAGTACGGCCCGACCCTGGGCGAGGCGGGCGGACAACATTTGCAGTATGTGATCGATGCCACGAAGCGGATGAGGGCGATGGTCCGCGACCTGCTCGACCTCTCCAGAGCCGGCCGCGCCACGGGCGAATTCGGCCCGATTGACCTGGCGGCCCTCATCGAGCAGATTCGCGTGGATTTCGCCGCGGCGATCGCCGCCAGGCACGCCGAGTTCCGCTCAATCGGACCATTTCCCGCGGCCTGGGGTGATCGCGACCGGATCGCCCAGCTTCTGGCTAACCTCGTTTCCAATGGCCTGAAGTACCATCAGGGCAACGCCCCCGCCAGGGTGTCAATCTCGGCAAGCTCGGAAGATGGCGGGGTTATCATCTCGGTAAGCGACAATGGGATGGGGATCGACCCGCGTTATCACCGGCAGATTTTCCAGATCTTCCGCCGCCTCCATGCCCAGGACGAGTTCGAGGGGACCGGCGCCGGGCTGGCCATCTGCCAGAAGATCGCCCAGGCCCACGGAGGGTCGATCTGGGTCGAAAGCGAAGTGGGACAAGGGGCTACGTTCTTCGTCCGATTGCCGGGCAAGCCGGATTTGACTGTTCCTTGCGGAATTGATGATGTGTCCACGAAGGTCGAGATGGTCGCGATCACTCCGTCATGAGCCGTCGGGCCTCGGCGGCGTCGATGCTCACGCGGAGGATGGATGAGGCCCGACCGCTGGCGGGATCGACTTCTATCACCGCGCCGCAAAGCCTTGGGTCGCCGGTGGCTACGTCAAAATGATGGGGGACGAACGTGAGCGTAGCTGCCAGGACGCGGTCATATCGACGCCCCAGGATCGAGTCGTAAGGCCCGGTCATGCCCACGTCGGTCTGGTAGGCCGTCCCGCCGGGCAAGACCTGCTCGTCGGCCGTGGGCACGTGCGTGTGCGTGCCCAGGACGGCCGAAACCCGACCATCCAGATACCGACCCAGGAGTTGCTTATCGCTGGTTGCCTCGGCGTGGATATCCACCAAAATCACCTTCACGCCCGGTTCCATCCGGTCCAGGATGCGGTCGGCCGCGCGAAACGGGTCGTCCACCGGCCTCATGTAAGTCCTACCCAACAAAGTAAATACGCCGACTCGCGTCCCATCGCGGGCTTCGACCACGCTGAATTCGTTGCCAGGTGAATCCTCCGGAAAGTTGGCCGGGTCGGCAGAGCGTGTCGGTGCGGTCGAAGAGCGTGAAAACCTCATCCTTGCGATAAACATGGTCGCCCAGCGTGAAAACATCCACGCCCGCATCCACTAATTCCTCATGGCAATTGATCGTCAGCCCCGAGCCTCCTGCGGCGTTCTCGGCGTTGCAAACCACCAGGCCGAGGCCCCATCTTGCGATGAGGCGAGGGACCACTTGGCCGACGATTTTCCGGCCGGGGGAGCCGACCACGTCGCCGATGAAGAGGATTTTCAAGGGATTCATGCGTCACTAATCCTTTGGACGCCAAGTGCTTGCACAAATTTCCCCACGAATGCGCCTACGAAGGCCGCAGCCAGTGCCGCGAGCGAGTCTCCCGTCTGGATGAAGCGAGTAGACTTCTCGAATCGCTCAGTCCGCCATGCCTCATATTCCTTCCAGATCCGGTCTCCTTGCTCTCGGCTTGAATACGCGGCCGGATCGGACGAGGGCTCGGGGCGGAGCGGGTGCATCCTCTCGAAGAGCGCGGAAAAACCAATGGTCGACAAAAGGCTCGGGCGGAAAAGGCCTTCGCGACCCGAGATCCAGAGGAATTGAGTGGAGATGAAATAGAGTGATCCGAAGACGGTGAAACCTAACCAGGGGCCGTCGCGCCACTGTTTGAGGATGCACCCGATTAGCCCGGTCGCAAGCACGCCGAGCGTGAGCGTGAGGACCGTCGAGGTCCAGGCCATGGAGGCCGATCGCAAGGCGGCAAACCCGATCGCGAACAGGGCGACCATCCCGAGCGATGCCGCAAGCGTCCACCGTCTCACAAGTTTCACTCCTCTGCCATCACCTGGCAAATTCCACGTTCCGTGATTCCCGAAGCACCGTCACCTTGACCTCGCCAGGATAGGTCAGTTGCTCCTGGATCGCCTGGGCAATGTCGCGACAGAGCTTGGCGGCTCCCGGATCATCAAGCTGATGGCTGTTCGGCAATCACGCGAACTTCCCGACCCGCCTGAATCGCGTAGGCCTGCTCGACCCCCGGGAACCCGCAGACCAAACCCTCCAACTCTTCGAGTCGCCTGACGTATTTTTCCAGCGTCTCACGGCGTGCCCCTGGACGGCTGGCGCTGATGGCGTCGGCCGCGGCCACGAGCACCGTGTAGGGCGTGTCGGTGCGGAGATCGTCGTGATGACCTAACGCCGCGTGGACGACCTCCTTACGTTCGCCGAATCGCTTGCACAGTTCGGCGCCGATGGCCGGGTGACCGCCTTCCATCTCGTGGTCGGCCGCCTTGCCGATGTCGTGCAGGAGGCCGCACCGGCGGCCCGAGGGCGCCGTCGAGCCCGATCTCCTCGGCGAGCAAGCCGGTCAGATAGGCGACTTCGATCGAATGCTGCAAGACGTTCTGCGAATAGCTGGTGCGGAACTTCGAGCCGGCCCAGGTAGTCCAGGAGCTTGTCGTGCAGGCCCGGCGACGTTGGCCTCCTGCGCCGCCTTGCGGCCGAGGTCGCGGATGTGCGCCTCCATCTCCTCCTGCGTCTCCGCGACGACCTCCTCGATCCGGGTCGGATGGATGCGGCCGTCCAGGATCAGCTTTTCGAGCGCGATCTTGGCGATCTCGCGGCGGATGTTGTCGAAGCCCGAGACGATGACCACGCCCGGCGTGTCGTCGACGATCACGTCCACGCCGGTGGCCTTCTCGAAGGCGCGGATGTTGCGGCCCTCGCGGCCGATGATCCGGCCCTTCATGTCGTCGGAGGGGATGTCGACCGTGCTGACGGTGGTCTCGGCGGTGTGGCCGGCGGCGTATCGCTGGATGGTCGGTGGCCAGGATCTCGCGGGCCTTCTGGCCGACGGTTTCCTTGAGCATCTGGTCGTGCTTGAGGATCAGCCCGCCCACCTCGTGCTTCAGTTCCTCTTCGAGGCGGGAGAAAAGCAGGTCCTTCGCGGCGTCCTCGGGCGTCGAGCCCCGAGACCCGGTGCAGCATGTCTCGCTGCTCGGCCAGGAGTCCCTTGTACTCCTGGGACTTGCGGTTGACTTCCTCCTGCTGCTCGGCCAGGATAGCGCTGGACGGACTCGAACTCGCTGCTCCTTCTTGTTGATCAGCTCGAGCTTCTGGTCGAGCAGGTCGGTCCGCTTTTCCAGGCGTTTTTCCTGCTCGCGGAATCCCTTGCGGGCGTCCTCGATCTCGCGTTCCATGGCCTCTCGGCGGCGGAGGGTTTCCTCCTTGGCCTGGAGGTCGGCTTCCTTACGAAGGTTCTCGGCTTGGACCTGTGCGGCGGCGAGCACTTCGCTGGCCTGCGACCTGGCGGCGCGGACTCCCATGCGGGCGAGGATTTGCCACGCGGCGAACCCGCCGCCGAGTCCCAGTGCCAATCCCAGGATCAGGCCGACGATTAAGAGTTGGATCGACTGCGGGTCCACGTCCAGGCCCCACCTTGGTATTCGTATTGTGGAAGACCCTCGGGAGAAATCCGAGGGGGAAAGGGCGTCGACCCGGGCGGGACGGCGGGCAACGCAGGGATGGGTCGGCGACGAGCTGTCGGAAGGGATAACCTTGGGAAGAAGGTGTTCTCCAGAGGCGCGACATCCCGAAAAATCGCGACATCAAAGCCCCTCGGCCCGGATCTGAGGCGTCCCGGACCGATCCGGTCCCGGATCGTCGCCGAACCGAGCAATCCGCTCGATCGTACCAGAACGTCCGGGAGGGTCAATCGCCCGGCGACCGGCCCGGTGAGGATTGCAGGCTGATCGTCGAGCGTGGCGGGGAATCCGAGAGGATTTGCTACGATGAAATGCAGCCGCGATCGTCACGTAGTTGCTCCGGTCGTCACGGCATCGGAGGAGCGATCATGCATGCGATGGAATTCGATTACACCGAGCACGTAATCTTCTCGCCGGTGCCGATCCCCGAGGACGTCGTCGAGGGGCTCCGCGAGGACTTTGGCGGACGACTGCGGATGGATGTGCAGAACTCGACGTCCCATCCAATTACAACGCGCACTCCCCGGCACCGAGGCGCCTGAGTTAGTCCTCTGCGTATCCAGGGCGAACCCGAACCATTACAAAGTCTTCAAGTTCGGACGAGACATCGATCGCCGAAATTATGAAATGGCGGGCCGAACCTGGGGCATGCTCGTGAACGAAGAGCAATGGCGGAAATTCCTGCGCCTCTCCCGCGAGATGAACGAGATGGTACGATCGGCCACCGGCGTCGAAGCCCCCGAGGATGCCTTCGACCTGGTCAAGGAGACTGCCCCTAACGAGCGAGCGTGCGGAATCGTGGCAAACATCATCCTCCCGGATTCCAAGCCGCTCTCGGATGCGGCCGGCCCGCGAAATCGTCCCGTTTGCGACCAATGCCGACAGTGGATTCTTAACGAGCAAGCGGCGGGGATTGTCGTCGTCATGCCTGGGATTATCGACTATGAGGTCCGCCGAAAACTCGCCCATCTCAACGCGACGGCAGGACTTCGTCGCCTCGATGACCTCAGGGCCAGGCTCGACTTCCGGGAGATCAACACGGCCATCCTCGATCGAGCCGCCGATCTTTGGGCGGCGATTCGACGGTGCGGACTCCCGACGGCCGGTTGGCAATCCCTCGATGCCGTTTGCATCCTCGCAGCCCACGCCTTGGACGTGAGCGGTCCGGGCGATATGGTGAGTATCGCGACCACCAACACCAGGCATCTCGGCAGGTTCCCCGGGATCGATGCCCGCGAATGGTCGTCGCTCGTCCCGTAACCAAGCACTTCCGACGGGCTATCAACTGTAAGCTGCAAGCGGTAGGCTTAAGCCCATCCAAGTTCGTAGATTGCTCAGCTAACCCTCTCTTCAATCGTCCAGCCTATAGGTTAGGGCTTGCAGCCTGAAGCCTACGGCCGACCGCCCATAGTCGAGATCCCTCCCATGCCCCACGGAACCGACCACCCCGCCAATCGCCTGGCCGGCGAGACGAGCCCTTATCTGCTCCAGCACCAGCACAACCCCGTGGATTGGTATCCCTGGGGCAGGCTGGCGATCGAGCGTTCGAAGGCCGAGGATCGCCCGATCTTCCTCTCGATCGGCTACTCCGCGTGCCACTGGTGTCATGTGATGGAGCGCGAGAGCTTCGAGAATCCCGAGATCGCTGCGCTCATGAATGAATATTTCGTGAACGTGAAGGTCGATCGCGAGGAGAGGCCCGACCTCGACCAGATTTACATGAACGCGGTGCAGGCCATGACCGGCCACGGCGGCTGGCCCATGTCGGTGTTCCTGACGCCCGACCTGAAGCCGTTCTATGGCGGGACGTATTTCCCGCCGGCCGACGCCCGCGGGATGCCCGGATTCCCCCGCGTGCTCATCAGCGTGGCGAAGGCGTGGAAGGAGCGCCGCGACGAGATCGCACACTCGGCCGGCGAGATGACCGAGCAATTGCAGGCGATCGGCCGCGTCCCCTCAAGGGCGGGATCGTTGACTCATGCCGCCCTGGATCACGCCTTCTCACGGCTCTCGCAGGTCTTCGACAACAAGAACGGCGGATTCGGCGACGCCCCCAAATTCCCCCATCCGATGGACCTGAGGGTGCTCCTGAGGCACTATCACCGCACCGGCACCCCGAACGCCCTGCACATGGCCCGCCTCACGCTCGACAAGATGAGGCGAGGCGGGATCTACGACCATCTCGGAGGTGGGTTCGCACGCTACTCCACCGATGACCGCTGGCTCGCCCCTCACTTCGAGAAGATGCTCTACGACAACGCCCTGCTCGCCTCGGTCTACCTGGAAGCGTATCAGGTCACCCGGAACGACGATTACGCGCAGGTCGCCCGCGAGACCCTGGATTACGTGCTCTCGCGAATGACCAGCCCCGAGGGCGGGTTCTACGCCACCGAGGACGCCGACAGCGAGGGCGTGGAGGGGAAATATTACGTCTGGTCGCTCGCCGAGATCACCGAAATCCTCGGCGACGAGCGGGCCAGGACCTTCGCGCAGGTCTACGACGTGACCGAGCGGGGGAACTGGGAGGAATCGAACATCCTCAACCTGCCCCGCCCCCTGGAAGAAGCGGCCAAGCTCCTGAATCGCGACCTCGGCGAGCTTCGCGAGGAACTGAAGGCCGACCGGACCTTGCTCCTGGAATCCCGCGAGCGTCGCATCCCGCCGGGCAAGGACACGAAGGTCATCACGGCGTGGAATGGGCTCATGCTCGCCGCCCTGGCCGACGGCTCTCGCATCCTTCGCGACGGAAAATACGCGGAGGCCGCCTCCAAGTGCGCCGACTTTCTCCTGAAGACGCTCGTGCAGGAGGACGGCCGATTGCTCCACACGATCAAGGACGGCCGCGCCCGCCTGGATGGATATCTCGACGATTACGCTTGCTTGATCGACGGGCTCGTGCGCGTGTTCGAATCGAGCGGGGAACCTCGCTGGATCGAGGCGGCCAATTCGTTGACTTCAAAGATGATCGACGAGTTCCGCGACCCCGAGGGCCTCGGGTTTTTCTACACCGGCAAGAGCCACGAAACGCTGATCGCCCGGCCCAAGGACGTGTACGACAACGCCACGCCATCCAGCAACGCCATGGCGGCCACGGCCCTGCTGCGGCTGGGCGAGATCACCGGGAACGACGCCTGGATCGACCTCGGCCGCCAGACGATCGACTTCATGGGCACGATCCTGGATAAGGCCCCGACGGCCGCCGGCCAGGGCCTCGTCGCGCTCGATTTCCTGCTCGCTTCGAAGCAAGAAATCGCGATCGTGGCCGGGCACGACTCCGGGGAATATGCCGAGGCCCTGAATCAAGCCGCCAGGGCCTTCCGGCCGCACGCGGTCACGATCCCACGACCCTCGGGGGCGGAAGCCTCGCCGCTGGTGCCGTTCGGCGGGCCGAGCAAGGATGGCAAGGTCACGCTGTACCTCTGCGAAAACCGCACCTGCGAGGCGCCGGCCGCCGGCATGGAAGCGATCGGCCGATTGCTGGGCTGACGGATTGCGATGTTTTTGTAGGGTGGGTCGAGCGCCGGCGAGGCCCACCCTACGAAATCGCCTCACGCGGGGGCCGATCCCCCTTGCCGCACCACCTGCACTCGGAATGGATTCAACGGCGCCGAGCCGCCGGCCGCCACGTAGGCCCCCACGTCGTTGAGCAAGGTCTCGACGTTGGCCGACGATCCCGCACCCTGGAAGAACGCCGGCGCATCCGCCACAAGCTTGTTGATCGCCTTCGTGGTGGAAGGCACCGCGGTGCCAACCGCCTCCTGCAACGACGCCTTCAACTGGGTCAACGCCGCCGCATCGGGCGACCCGTTCTCCAGCGCCGTCGCGTACGCGTCGGTCACCTCCTCATATGACGAGGACGCGACCTTCGAGCCCACCTGCTCCAGCAGGGCCACGTCGCGCTTGACGACCGCATTCCCCGGCGCAATCGCGCGGAGGTCGCCCTGCAAGGTGTTGCGAGCCTCATTCTTCGCCACGGTCCCGCCCCGGATGAACCCTCGCAGGTGCTGGGTATAGTAGACTTGCGGGTCTTCGAAATGGGCATAGCCGCTCGGCAAGTTCACCTCTGCGGCCCGCAGCCTGGCGTCCTTGGCCGCGAGATCGGCATAAGCGCCGCGCTCAGGTTGACCGACTGCGCCGCCGCCTTCATGTCGGCGATCGTGCGATCGATCACGCCTTGAGGCACGTTGAGGCCGTCCAAATTGGCCTCCATGCGAGACTCAATCTGCTGCCATCCGGCATCGTCAAGAAAACCATCGAGGAACGCCCGGTCGATCTGCACCGAAACCGCGTCGGCCTTGAGGTCGGCGGCGGCCTGACTCAAGCTCGTGGTGGAAGCGGCCTGCGAGATGGCGAGCGTGTCGTCCCGCAACGCCAGATATTCGGCCGGGGTCGCTTGCGAGTGCAGCTCGATGGTCCGCAAATAGCCCACGTACGCATCATCCAGATGTTGAACCTGGGCCACTTGCTGCGCGTACGCGTTCGCGGCCGTCGCGAGCAGGAAACGAGATTCCAGCGCCTGGACCTCGGGAGCAAGCCGGCGTTTCATCGTCGATGTCCTCGAAAAGAGTGCCTGCCATTCCGCTAACATCGACCGGACCATGAGCGGGGATGAACATGTTCCCGACGCCCGCTGATTTTTGCAAAATTATCACACGTGAAAATCATGATTCCACATTGGCATCGATGCCACGGCGAGTGACGGTCGGGCTTCGAAGCCCCCGGGACGATTCCCTACCGGACGCGGCGGCACGCGCGGGTGCCGGCCACACGTAACAATCACATGGCATATTTGTCGTTATCATTATTTAATGCTTGCATAATTCAATCCGAAGTGACGCTGGATCGATGGGATTTCGGCCCGAATTGCGCAGCGTGTTGTATGCGCTTCCTTACAAATCTCCCTTCAGACATCACGTCTGGGCCATTTCCAAGCCGTTTCCCCCCCCAAAAAAAGTGTCGCACTCTGTCGCTTATTAGAAATAACCTATACATGGATATGACGTAAGTCCCTGGCACCAAAGGATTGAAACGGAAGGGCAGCGGCGGAATTTGGCGGCAGTTTGTCGCCTCGTTTTCAACCCTCCAATCCGCGGCCCGCACCCCGCGGTTCGCCCGCGATTCCTCCCCACTTCGAGAATTGCGGATAATTCCCATGACCCATCCCGATGCTGCTTGGTGTACCCCGTCAAATCCGGGATCGGTTTCTTTATACCCACGAAGATCAACATCGCGGAGGTCGGTTCGGACTATGAGGCGAACTCCCCCAAAGCGTCTAGATTGCCCGAGGCACGATCCCGAACCCATGCAACGAAGCCGCCCGCGACGGGCGAGCGTCGCGGGCGGCTTGATCCTGCATGCGGCCGATCCGTCCGTCTCATTTGCGCTTGTTGCGGAGGATCTCCCAGGCGTGATGGACCGCTTCCTGGTAATCCTGCCAGGTGCCCTTGTTCTTCTCTTCCCAGTGCTTGCGGGCTTCCGGCTCCACCTCGTCCCATTCGCCCTGATAGTCGGGGTCGGCTCCCAGGGTGTAGCCGAATCGGTAGGCGGGCGTGTATTGCTCGAAGGAGGAGCCGGTCTTGCCGTATCGGGTGTGGAAATCCTTCTCAAACTTAGGCGCGACCTTCTCCCATTCGACGGGGCCGGACTTCGCCTTGCCGGCGGTCTTCTCCACGTCGACGTCGGTGCGGCGGACCTTGTCCTTGACGGTCTCGGTGCGGTCGGAGCCCTCCTTGCGGATCACGACCTCCTCGACCACGCGGGCCGTCTTGGCGACCACGGCCTCTTCGGCGGTCTCCTTGAGGTCGAGGGTGGTTTCCTTGAAGGCCGCGTCGCCGGCCGTGGCCGCGCGATTGGCGGGGCGGCGCTCGACCTTCACGTGTTCCTCGTGCAGGTGGACGTTCTCCTCGACGGGCGTCTCGGTCACGCGAGTCTTGACCTTCACGCCGCCTTTCTCCACCTTCCGCTTGCCCACCTGCAACTCTTCCTCGACGACCGGGACCACGGCCTCGCGCTCGCCGCCCACCATGTGCGTCTTGCCCGCCGTCGTCGCACCCTGGGGGATCGCGGCGGATGATGACGACGAGGACGAGGAACGGCTTTCCCACGCGTTGCGGATCATCGGCTCGACGTCGTCGTATTTCGCCTTGTGCTTCCAGCCTTTCCTGAGGGTCGGTCCGATCTCATCGTAAGACTTGCCGCGATATTCGTCCTTGCCGGCGCTCTCGAAGCCGTACTTGTAGGCGGGGGACACGTCTTCCCACCTGGTGATGGCCTTGTAGGGGCCGTTTTCCCAGTGCTGGCGGAAGTGCGGCTCGGCCTCGGAGTAGTTGACCGAGGTGCCGATCGCCGCGCCGATTGGGCCGCCGATCGCGGCGCCGACGGCCGCCCCCATGGGGCCTCCTGCCATCGCCCCGATGGCGGCACCCGTGGCAATGCCGGCGGCCCCGCCGGTTGCGGGCGCCGCGGCGGCCTCGGCCTGCTGCTCGCTGGTCACTTTGCGCGTAGCCATGATGATTCTCCGGTTGGGACGGACGCGAGGACGGTCGGCAACCGCTGGCGCTGTCGTTGCGACGCTTGCTTACCTGGGCAAACATCATGCCGCCACGATCCGGCATCAAATGTTTCTCGTTCGGACGGGAAGCGTGGGAACACGCCCGTCTTCCCGGGCCTCAATCGCGATCGGCGGGAGCCTTGAGGCGCTCGACCTCGACCTCTTCCGAGCGCAACTTGACCGCCTGCGGGTCGCGAATCTCGACGCGGCGTCGGGTGATCCGCAACTCCTCTCGCAGCATCAGTTTCTTCTCGACCACGAGGACTTCCTCGACGACGGGGATGATCATCGTGTCCCCCTCCTGGCGGGCCTCGACCGGGCCTTCCATGGGCCTCCCCACGGGGACGCGTTCGACCTGCACTTCCTCGCGATAAAGCGGCTGGTCGACCACTTGCTCACGCTCGCGCACCGTCTTTCGGATGCGGACGGTGCCGGTCTCAACGGTCCTCTTGGTGAATTCGGCCTCCTCGGCCACGATCGGCACCACGGCCTCGGCTTCGACCTCGGTCGCGTGCCTGGTCGGACCCGTGAGGGTGGGCAAGTCGCCGGGTCGCAGGGGGAGGAAGAGCGTGTTGTCGCCCCTCTTCTCGAACACCGAGATCGGCACGACGATCGATCGCCCGTCATCGAGGAGGACTTCCACCGCGCCCCGCTCGCGAGTCAACGCGTCGGCCGTGGCCGATCCGCGCAAACCCTCTTCCCCATGCACGATGACCCGTGACGAGCGTGCCATGGGCGGCCTCCCGCAGGTTGCTTGGGACGTAAGATCCGTTGGCTTCAGGATTTTTACAGTTCGGCACTTATCGTGCCGATTCCCCCAAAGAGTTCCGGCCCTCGCCCTATCGATTTCCAGGGGCCTCGCCTACAATTCTCCCAACTCCCCTTGGTTTCGTCCGTGTCGTGCGCAATCGGATCTCTCCCCTCTTCCATGGAGGCCGCCATGTCGGTTTCGGCACCGTCACGCCCGAATTCCTCCCCCTGAACGACCCGGAGCGTGCCAAGCAGGTCGCCCAGGCCGAGGAACTCCTTTTTTCCGGGCCCGAGAAGAAGACGGGCTTCGCCAAGGCCCTGTTCCGCGGCGAATTCCTCGGATCGGTCGTCCTGCCGTATCCGGCGTCTCCGGGGTGAAGAAGCCTCGACGGCCCAGGAAGCAGTCGCCGAGGTCCGTGCGCTTCGCCGACGAGCAAATTGACGCCGCCGCGATCGACCGAGAGGCCGATATCCCGCGGCATGTGATCGAGGGTCTGGGGGATCTGGGCGTCCTGGGCATGACGGCCCCGCGCGAATTCGGCGGACGGGGGTTCTCGCAGAGGCAATATTGCCGGGTCATGGAAGTGATCGGCGGCCATTGCTCGTCGACGGCCGTCTTCGTCAACGCGCACCACTCGATCGGCATCCGCGCCCTGCTTCTGTTCGGCACCCCCGAGCAGCAGGCGAGATGGCTGCCCCGACCTGGCGGCGGGGCGAGAAGCTCGCGGCGTTCGCGCTGACCGAGGTCGAGGCCGGTTCGGACGCCTCGAACGTGCAGACCACCGCCACGCCATCCGCCGACGGATCGACGTTCATCCTGAACGGCACGAAACGATATATCACCAATGGCGGGATCGCCGACGTCTTGACCGTGATGGCCAAGACGCCCGATCCCCAAGGGGGCGACCCGAAGGTGTCGGCGTTCCTGGTCACGCCCGACCTGCCCGGGTTCGAGGTGGTGGAAGCCAGGATGCCCAAGTGCGGGATCCGCGGGACCGCGACGGCCAGGCTGGCGTTCCACGACATGCCCGTGCCGGCCGCGAACCTGCTGGGACCGCTAGGCAAAGGGCTGCGGGTGGCCCTCACGGTGCTCGACTTCGGCCGCACCACGTTCGGCGCCAGTTGCACGGGATCGGCCAAGACATGCCTGGAGGCTTCGATCCGGCATGCCAACCGTCGCAAGCAGTTCGGCCGCCCCCTGGCCGACCTGGAATTGATCCAGAAGAAGATCGCGCGGACGGCCGCGTTCGTGTATGCGATGGAAGCCGCCACGCTGGAGACCGCCGCGCTGATCGACTCGGGCGCCGAGGATTACATGCTGGAAACGGCGATCCTCAAGGTGTTTTCGACCGAGGCGTTGTGGGAGGCAGTCTACGAGACGCTGCAAATCCACGGCGGCCAGGGATATTTCACCGACGAGCCGTATGAACGCATGATGAGGGACGCCCGCATCAACCAGATCGGCGAGGGTGCGAACGAGGTCCTCAAGTCGTTCATCGCCATGGTGGGGGTGAGGGACATTGCCATGGGCCTCGTGGGGACCCTCGCCAGTTTGAAGTCCCCAAAGACGTTCCTCCCCACGTTCTGGCGGTTCGGGGCGTCGCACGCGACACGATTCGCCACCCGCCCGAAGATCTCCCTCAAGACCGCGCATCTCTCGCATGGGGCGGGCGAAGCCCTGTCGAAGCGGGTCAAGCGGTTCGGGTTCGCGGTCGAGAAGGTGCTCATGAAGTACCAGGAAAGCGTCCTGGAAGCCGGCTACGTCCACGAGCGAATCGCCGACGCCGTGATCGCCCTCTTCACCTCGGCTTGCGTCCTGGCGCGACTGGATCACGAGATCGCCTCGAAGACGATCACGGAAGGCCAGGAGGCCGCCGCAAACCTGTATCTGGAAATCGCCGCCCGCCGCTTCGATCAGGCCATCAAGGACCTTTCCGACAATGACGACAAGTTGACGACGCGGACGGCCCTCGCCGCCTTGAAGGGCGCCCCGAACGCGACGTGATTGCAAGGTTGCGTCGAGCGATGACGAGCCCCACCTCCTCGAAGTATCGGGAAAGGTGGGCCTCGCCATCGCTCGACCCACCTTTCGGTCGGGGATTGTTTACAGGATCGTCAGCGTGCCGTCATCTCCCACGTCGCCGGTGACTCCCTCGGTGATGAATGGGCCTCCCTGCCCGAAGATGACGATCTGCACGACCGTCCCCGTGTCGGGCGGGATGAACGGGGACGTGGTCATGTCGAGCGTGCCGTCACTCTGATAGGTCCCCACGCCGTCCGCGACGATGAGGCCCGTGCTGGCGTGGAAGATGAGCTGGACCACCACCTGATCGGGCCCGAGCGGCGCCGGTCCGGCGCCGGCGTGGGGTCGATCGGGTCGCCGCAACGCCGATGCGAGGGGTGGAGGATGCGGAGCCGGTGTGTGCGTGTCACGATGAGGGACTCGAAGAGGGGACGCGATCGGCCCCTTCGGCGCGCCAACGCGCCGGCAAAGCGGGGCCGTTCTCTGACATCATCGAGACCGGGCCCTCGGTCCTAGCACCGGAATCGGGGACCTAGACTTGGGCAAATTTCTCCCCGCACCTGGCCGTTGCATGTCCTAAATTAAACGACGGTGGAATACGTGGACGCCTGTCGGTGCAGACCGGACCTTCGCGGTGCTACAGGGATGCTGTGCAATGGAATTCCCAATGCAGTTGGTCTGCTCGGAGTGCGGGCGGGGCCTGGAGCTTAGCGGCGACCAGATCCGCGAACCAGGCGCGGATTGCCCGGTCTGCGGGCCGGCGTGTAGCGACCGAAATTCGCGAGATCCCGACTCATCCGTACCGACGCATACCCCGACCTCGCTGGAACTGACGCCCGAAGACCTGTCGCTGGGGGCGTGGTCCGACGCGGTCACGCCGTCCATCCCCCGGGTCATCGGGCGGTTCCGCCTGGGCGACCTGCTGGGCGGGGGGGGATTCGGCCAGGTTTATCGTGCCAGCGATTCTCGCCTTGACCGCGACGTGGCGTTGAAGGTCCTCCGCGACGCCCGGCCGCCGGCTCGCGTGATCGAGCGATTCTTCCGCGAGGCCCGCGCGGCCGCGCAGCTCGACCACCCCAATATCGTCGCCGTCCACGACGCGGGGCGAGACGACGGTCGGTGCTGGATCGCCTATCAGTACGTGAGGGGCCGGACCCTGGCGTTCCATCGCGACGAAAAAACCCTCTCGCCGCGAGATGCCGTGAAGGTCGTCCGCGCGCTCGCCGGCGCTTTAGAGCACGCGCACGCCCGCGGCGTGTTCCATCGCGATGTGAAGCCGGCGAACGTGATCGTGGACCCCGACGGACGGCCTCGCCTGACCGACTTCGGCCTCGCCCGCCGCGTGGATTTCGATCCGACCATGACGCAAGACGGCGCGATCCTCGGCACGCCGGCCTACATGAGCCCCGAACAGGCCGAAGGCAAGAGCCACTTCGCCGACGCGAGGAGCGATGTGTACAGCCTGGGCGTGATGCTCTTCGAGCTGCTCCACGGCGAGCGCCCCATCGGCGGGCCGACATCTTCTCTGGAGGTGCTCGACCCCCATTCGAGGAGTCCATCTCGATCGGGCAAGATCGCCCCCGGCCTGGATCGGATCTGCCATCGCGCGCTCGCCCGAAATCCCGCCGATCGCTATCTCGACGCTCGTTCCTTCGCGAACGACCTGGACCAATGGCTAAACCGCCGCCGCGAGGGACGTTCGCGGGCGAAGAAGATCGCGGCCGCCGCGATCGTTTGCGTGGCGGCGATGATCGGCTGGCGGTGGATCCCCTGGCGAGGCGAGGCGAGGGCGTCGTCGACCCCTGCGCCGCGAAGAGTTCGGCCCCGTCCGCCAAGATTTCGCGCGTGGTGATCAAGCAGCCGACGGCCAAGTACGCTCCCGGTAACGGGCAGCTTCGTCGTTCGGAAGGGTTATCACGTTTTCCATAACGCCCCGATTGCCCGCAGCAGTCCCGTTCACTTCCTCGAAGTCGGAACGGGTCGCCTGAAGGCGATCGAAATCTCCTCCGGCTCCTACGTGGCTTGCGCGGTCTGCAAGCCCGACCCGTCGACGCCAAAAGTCGCCCACCACGCCGGTTGACGCGGTATCAGCGGGCAAGGTCGTGGCCACGGCCAAGGGCGAGAGGTATCACTGGACCAAGTGCCAGACGGTGCTCAACCAGATGGGCAACTCAGCGTTCATCCAGTACAACTCGGCGGAAGAGGCCAAGGCCGCGCGTCGCCTCAAACCCTGCCAGCATTGCGAGACGAGTCGCAAGTAGGCGCGGAAACGCACCATCTTTCTTCCTTTTGACAGGGAAGATGGTGCATTGCATGCACGCTACCGGGCCAGGTCGAGCCTGGTCGCGCGGAACTCGCCGCCCATCATGAGCTTGCCCACGGCCGCGATCGGGCTGCCGTGGCAGAGGTTTTCTCGCAGGTCTTCGAGCCAGCCGCGATCCGGGACGAGCGACGCCTCGGCCTCGACGATCATCAGGTCGCCGGGTCGGCCTCGTGGCGCCACTTGCAGGACCAACTGCGTCTTCGGACGCGAGGGGCCCGCCGGCTCGACCCAGGAGTCGACAATCGCACCGTTGATCATCGTGAACGAGTCCATTCTTTTCCCCTCGCTCGTCGTCGCCAGGGCGCGATCGTGTCTCGAATCTCTCCGCCAATGCATCCATCATGTCAGGCTCGCGGAGAAATTCAAGGGGATTTCCGAAATTTCGTCGCAAACGCCTGCCTGGACGTGGTTTGATTCATTCATTTCCGTTCGCAGACGACTCTCAAATCCCCTAAATCCCCAGATTCAACACAATTGCAGCCCATCCATCGTACCGGTTAGGATCGCGCGGGAGGAATCGGGCGATGATCGAGGACGGGCGAGCGATCCGACTCCGCGGGGTCCGGGTCCACAACTTGAAGGGGATCGATCTCGACCTGCCGCGAGACCGCCTGGTGGTGATCACGGGCGTGAGCGGATCGGGAAAGAGTTCGTTGGCCTTCGACACCATTTATGCCGAGGGCCAGCGGCGCGTACATCGAGACCTTCCCCGCGTACACCCGGCAATTCCTCGATCGCCTGGACAAGCCCGATGCCGACCGGATTGACGGGCTTCCGCCGGCCATCGCGGTGGGCCAGGGCGTTGGCAGGCGATCGGCCCGCAGCACCGTGGGCACGGTGACCGAAGTTCATGACGCCCTGGCACTTCTGTTCGCCCGGGTGGGCCGCGTGACCTGCCGGAATTGCGGCGCCGAGGTTCGTCCGGCCGATCCCGAGGCCGTCTCGCGAGCGATCGCCGCCATGCCCGAGCGGACGAGGTATCAAGTCGCGTTCCCGCTGGAAGTCTCGGCCGAATCGAATCTTGAGGCGCTTGCCGACCGGCTTCGCGAGGAAGGTTTTGCCCGCGTTCGCGTCGACGGCCAAACGATTTCGATCGAATCGGGTCCGATTCCGTCCCCCTCGAACGGCGTGGCCGACGTGATCGTCGACCGCCTGGTAAGGGGCGGCGAGCCGGCGGGCCGGCAGATCGATTCGATCGAAACCGCGTTCAATCATGGGCAGGGCCGCTGCCGGATCATCTCCGATGAGGGCGTCCAAACCTTCTATCGCGGCTGGAGATGCGCCGTTTGCGGCGTCGACGCTACGCCTCCCGAGCCTCGCCTGTTCCGCTATAACAGCCCGCTGGTGCATGCCCGAGATGCGAGGGATTCGGCCGCGTGATCGACCTGGATCTGTCGCGGATCGTCCCCGATCCCTCCCGATCGATCCGCGACGGCGCCATCATCCCATGGACCACGCCCAAGTATCGCGAGTGGAACGAGATCCTGGTGAAATCCGCGAAAACTTTGGGCGTTCGGGTGGACGTCCCGTTTGCCGGATTGAATCCGGACGAAGTCGCGATCGTTGTTGACGGGAGCGGCAGCTTCCCGGGCCTGCGGGGCTTCTTCCGCCTCCTTGAACGCAAGACTTACAAGCTGCATGTGAGGGTCTTCCTCAGCCGCTGGCGAGGCTATTCGCCCTGCCCCGAATGCGAGGGGAAACGCCTGCGGCCGGAGGCACTGGCCGTGAAGGTCGCGGGCCTGGACATCGCCGAGGTGCTCGCCCTGACGATCGCGCGGGTGCTGGATTTCCTCACCCCCTTGAACGCAGCCGCCGCGACCGGCCGCCGCGTGCTGGAAGGGGCGATCGCGAAGGTCTCGTACCTCGATCGCATCGGCCTGGGATACCTCACGCTGGACCGACCGGCGCGGACGCTTTCCGGCGGCGAGACTCGCCGCGTGAGCCTGTCGACGGCGCTCGGCTCGGGCCTGGTCAATACGCTTTACGTCCTGGACGAACCGTCGATCGGGCTCCATCCCCGCGACGTGGGGCGGCTGATCGCGGCCATGCAAAGGCTACGCGACCAGGGCAATGCGCTGATCGTGGTCGAGCACGACGAGGCCGTGATGCGGGCGGCCGACCTTCTCGTAGAGATCGGGCCGGGCGCCGGCGAGTCGGGTGGGCACGTGGTCTACGCCGGCTCCGTGGATGGCATTTCGGCCGTCAAGGGCTCGCCCACGGGGGAGTTCCTGGCAACTCGTGCCGCGAAAAATGTGCTTCCCAGGAAACGCAGGCCCGCCGACAAGGCGTCCCTGGAGATCTTGGGGGCATTGGGCAATAATCTGAAGGACATCGACGTAAATATTCCCGCTTGGGATTGATTTGCGTGATCACGGGCGTGAGCGGATCGGGCAAGAGCACGCTGGTCGAGGAGACGCTTTATCCGGCCCTGGCTCGCATCCTGCGCGAGGAGCCGCTGCCCGCGGCCCCGTTTCGCGAGCTGAAGGGGGCCGAGCGGCTGGCCGACGTCTCGCTCGATCGATCAATCGCCCATCGGGCGTTCTGCCCGATCGAATCCTGTGACTTACCTGAAAGTGTTCGACGAGATCCGCAAGACGTTCGCCGAGCAGCACGAGGCCAGGTCGCGGAATTACGGCCCGAGCCGATTCAGCTTCAACGTCCCGGGCGGTCGTTGCGAGAATTGCGAGGGGAACGGCGAGCTGGTGATCGACATGCAGTTCCTCGCCGACGTGCAGGCTCGTCTGCCCCGAATGCAAGGGGACGCGGTTCCGTCCCGAGACGCTGGAAGTGACCTATCGGCGGCAAGAATATCGCGGAGGTGCTGGATCTGACGGCGCGCGAGGCTTTCGGTTTCTTCCGCCACAAGCCCAAGGTGCTGAATCGGTTGCGCCCGTTGCTGGATGTCGGCCTGGAATACTTGCCGGCTCGGCCAGCCCGCCACCACGCTCTCGGGAGGCGAGGCGCAGAGGCTCAAGCTGGCGGCGTCGCTGGCGTCCACGCCGGGCGCGATCACGCGCAACGCCTCGAAGGGGAAGACGCTTTACATCCTCGACGAGCCGACGACCGGGCTGCATCCGGCCGACGTGGGCAAGCTCGTGCAATGCCTCGAACTCGCTCGCCGACCAGGGGCATTCGCTCGTGATCGTCGAGCATAACCCAGAGATCATGACCGAAGCCGACTGGATCATCGACCTCGGGCCGGACGCCGGGGCCGCGGGAGGCGCGGTTGTTGCCCAAGGTACGCCCGAGGACGTCGCACGTTCCGGCACTCACACGGGCAAGGTCCTGGCAGAGATCTTTCGCGGGGCGTGAAGACCACGAATTCATTCAGGGGGAGATTCACTTGTCGCGATCGAAAATCATCTTCGAGATCCTCTGGCAGCACGGCGCCACGACCAGCGGCGCCTTCGAGGTTGACGACGTGACGCCGCAAGTCGCGGCCAAGCTGGGCGAATCGCGGGAAGAAGCCGCGGGCCGCGTCCGGACGTTGCTGGGGGAGCTGGGGCGGATGCCCGACGGGAAGCAATTTTTCGCAATGGAGGGGAATGCGGCGGTCCCGTTGGCGGAATATCTCAAGGCTCGCGACGCGGGCGTTTCGCCCGATGAAGCGTATCCCTACGAGATTTGATTTCGCGAGGTGCCCGCAAAAATCGGCGAATGTCGATTGAATTCTATCGGACTCGCGGCCAGAATCTGCCCTGGTCGGGGGAAACCGTTCGCGATGGGGATCTCGGCGATGATGCTCGATTTCGCATGCACTGGGTGCGGGCAGAAATACCGCGTCGACATCGGCCTCTCGGGCCGGAAGATTCGCTGCAAGAAGTGCGGCGAGGCCGTGACGGTGCCCAGCCCGAACGCGGTGGCCCCCACGCCCAGGACCGTTGCAGCCGCGACGAAGCCGGCTTCTCGCCCGCCGCTCCGGAGTTTCGGCGACAATTCCGGTCCGCAGCCCGCCGCCTCACGCCCGAGTCAGCCAGCGGCCCAGCGGCCTTCAAAGCCAACGGACGAGGAAGAATACGACTACGACCTGACCGACGCCGAGGAGCCGGATCAGGGCGTTTCCGACCCCTATGGGATGGATGACGAGTACGCCCCGCCCATCTCGTCGGCCGATGAAGTTGCGACCGATTATGATGACGAGCTTGCCATGCCGGGCCGTCCGGGCAGGCCGGGCTCGGGCAAATCGAGCAAGCTCCAGACGGCGGGCGTCTGGAAGCGGCTCTGCTCCGCGCTCGCCGATTTCTTCCTGATTGGCTTGATGCAGCTCGCCGCCACGTTCGTCGTCTTCTTTTGCATCGGCCTCTATTACGGCCTGATGCTGAAACTGCGCACCAGTCCCGACGAGTTGAACGGCTTTGAAGCGCCCTGGAGGGTCGTCATGGCCGTGTTCTTCTTCCTCTACTTCACCATGATGAATAGCTCGTCGAATCAGGGGACGCTCGGGAAGATCGGGATGAAGATCAAGGTCACGGACATGGATGGACGTCCCATCTCGTTCCTGCGATCGGCCGCCCGGACCCTCGCCAGCTATCTCAGCCTTTTCACCCTGGGCATCGGATTCTTCATCGCGATCTTCAACGACAAGAAGAGGACGCTCCATGACCTGATCGCCGGCACGCGAGTCGTCATGAAGTAAGCCATTTCGCCCTGACCGAAGGATCGATCCCGCGATGGCCTACTGGCTGTTCAAATCCGAGCCCGATTGCTTCTCGTTCGCCGACCTGATGGCCTTGCCAGACCGCACCACGGGGTGGGACGGCGTGCGCAACTTCCAGGCGAGGAACTCGTTGCGGGACATGATCAAGATCGGCGACGGCGTGCTTTTCTATCACTCAAGCACCGATCCGCCGGCCATCGCGGGGATTGCCGAGGTCGTCCGCGACGGGCATCCCGACCCCACCGCCTTCGACCCCGATGCCGATCACTTCGACCCGAAGAGTCGGGCCGAGTCTCCCACGTGGTTTCAGGTGTCCATCCGCGGCGTCGTCGCGATCGATCCGCCGATCACGCTCGCGAAGTTGCGGACGACGCCCGAGCTTGACGGGATGGAATTGCTTCGCAAGGGGAGCCGGCTCTCGGTCCAGCCGGTGCGGCCCGAGGAATGGGCCGTGATCCGGAAAATGGCCGGGATTCCTTGAGAAAAAGGGAAGACAATCGATGTCCAGGATCGAGCATTTCGCCCTGTTCACCGACGACCTGGAGACGCTCAAGGCGTTTTACGTCGACGCGCTCGAACTCCGCGTGATCGTGGACAACAGCAAGGCGCCCGTGGCCGGCTACTTCCTCGCCGACGACGGCGGGGCCGTCCTGGAGATCATCGCCAGGCCGCCCGGGCACTCCAACCCCGAAGACGCGTTACGCCTGCCACGTCGCGTTCCTGGTCGACGATTACGAGGCGTCAAAGGGGGCGATGGAAGCGAGAGGAGCCAGGTTCGAGGTCGAGACCGAGGTCGTCTCGGCCGCGATGAAGACCGGCTTTTTCGACGACCCGGCGGGCAATCGGCTCCAGATCGTCTGGCGGGCCACGCCGCTGGGCTCGTGAGGCTAAAATACCTGGCCAGGTTGCAGGGCGCCGTGGCTCCCCAGCCCGATGTTGCGGAGGTGGAGCAGCACGTTGTTCGCCGCGGGTTGCTGCACGCCGGCATTCACCAGGACCGCGTGGGCACTTTGCGTCCTCATCTGGACTTCTTGCAGCGACAGGTTCCGGGCGTTCATGATCTCCATCAGGTCGCGGGCCATGCTGGCGGTGTTGATTGGCGCTCGGGGCCGGGCGAGCATGGCGCGGGCGATTGATCGGGTCAATTGCTCGACCTCGCCCGAGTCGGGCCGATAGGTGTTGTGGACCGCCGCCATCAGGTGGCTATGCAGCATCACATGGCGTGTATGGGCGCCGCCCGAGGCCAGGGTCGAGGCCGCGCCGGGGTTCGAGGCCAGCACCACGTCCAGGTCGTTGATGATGGCGTGCAGGTGCCGGCCCTGCGCCGAGGCCGTGGTGTTCGGTCGGGAATAATAATTCCGGCTCGGCATCATGTAATAGTGGTGGTACGAGCCGCCTCCGGCCCGTGGTTGCGCCGATCCGGTGTGCTTGTAGACGGTCGGCGTCTGGTGGGTTGAAGCCCCCATCATGGCCGAATTCATCGGGTTGATCGACCCGTTCTGGTGCATCTCATGCACGTTGCCCATCGAGTTCCCGCCACCGTGATGCTCGGGCGGGAGCGAGGGCGGGACGTGGGGCTTGGGCATCGACTCGACGTGAGGATGCGGCGGCGAAACGTGGGGCGGTTTCGGCGGAGGCGAGCCCTTGCCGCCCCTGGCCATAGCCGCGAGGGGTAATGCCGTCAAACCCGCCGCAAACCACGCGGCCAATGCGATTCGTCGCATGAGATGCCCCTCGATTTCATCGACCGGATGCAACAAGGCGAGGATGGGACCTGAGGATGCAACACCGACCGGGGGCGTAAGTAGCGGTGGCCTCGATTGCAACTACCGTTTGCTATCGACGATCAGGCGATCGCCCGGGAGCATCTGAAGATTGGCCGTTTTGTCGCCGTTGTTCAGCAGGGCATCGAGGTTGATGTAATGGACCTCTGCGGGCTTCTTGCCCCACGCCGGTCGGACGATGCGAAGGGTGCTATGGTCGGCATCGGGGGCCAGATTGCCGGCGTATTGGATTGCATCGAGCACGGTCTCGTTTCCGCTGTAAGGGAATCGCCCCGTGAAATTGACAGCTCCCTGGACGAAATAAACCTTGCTGTTATAGCTGGCAACATCAACGACCACGGCATCACTTTCGGCGGGTGGGATTAGGATTAACTTCCCCTTCGAAGGAATCGCGGCAGGAGCTTCGACGGGAGCGGAAGGCACCTGGGGTTCACGCGCCTTGGACTGGGGTGCTTTGATAATCTTAGGCGTGTTGACGGCTCTTGATGTTCCCCCGACAAGCCGGAACGGCGAGGATCGCCCGGCCTTTGTGGAGGAGAGGAGGGCCGGGGCAAATGGGTCCTTTCTTCCGAATTCCAGGTCCGCGTCAGGCACGAAGAGCCCCTTCGGATCGACCTTGGGCAAATCCGGAAGCGGTGTCAAATGTTGATCTTTGACCGGCGGATCGGTTTCTTCGGCGTCCAGGTCCCGTCCGATTAAGCCGAGCACATCATCATTGAGAAATTTTCGCAGGTGGAGCACGATCTTGACTTTGATTTGATCAGGTGTGAGGCCGCGAACATAAATGTCACCATAAAAGCCCAGATTAATCGTCCCATCCGGACGGACCAAACGTTCGCCCTGAATCGGACGGCCGGGGAGGGATTCGAGCACTTCCACCAGCAGGATGTCGGGCGGATCGACGACGATCGGCACGTTGAACATGGCCCCTTCGTGAGGGGGCACATCAGGGAGTTCCGGGAAGGGCAGCGGCTTGATGTCGACCAACTTGGGCAGATTGGCTGCCCAGTCCCGCGGGAGCTGTTCCGCCTCGCCTTCTCGCGAAGCCGGAGACGGCGATCCGCGGGCAACGAGCGGCGGCTCGGCTTCTACCTCGTGCAACTCGTCTCTTACCTTATTGAAATCGGGGAGCTTTGTGTCGGACTGGACGAGCGGAAGGGAGTCTATTCGGCGAGAGCCGGAATTCCTCCGTCACCGCCGGCGGCGCCTGCTTCGGCATGCCGGGCTTCTTCAGGCCCATCCAGCCCAACACCCCCACGAAAAGCAGGATTATTGTCGCGGCCATGAGATTCCGCGCGGATACTTTGCCGCTCTCCATGGGAGGGCTCCGTGGGATCATGATCGGAATGTCATCGACGCCGATGAATCGTTCCCATACTACGCCAATCCGCGTATCTTCTCAAGCGAAAAAGCCGTCAATCGAGCAGCCGGCTTGAGTCGCGATCGAGGTGGAGCGTGGCACCGGCGTGCTTCCTCAGGATCGATGCCGGGCAGGATTCGGCGATCGGCCCCTTCAGGGCGGCCCTGACGGCCTCGGCCTTCCTGGCCCCGGGGACGACGATCGACACCATGGGGGCGGCGAGCAGGGCGGGCACCGTGAGCGTGACGGCGTGCGTGGGCACGTCTTCGAGACCGGCAAAGCAGCCGTCGTTCACCTGCTGCTGGCGGCAGGCTTCGTCCAGGCGGACGATCTTCACGAGGATGGGGTCGAGGAAGTCGGCGACCGGCGGGTCGTTGAAGGCGAGGTGCCCGTTCTCGCCGATGCCTCCGCACACGATGTCGGGCGGCTCGGCCTTGAGCGCGTCCTCGTAGTCGAGGCAGATTTGCAACGGGCTTCCGACGCGCTCGGCCGGGATCGGGCGGAGCTGCGTGGCCTTCAGGATGACGGGCTTGAAGAGGTGATCGGTCAGATAGCGGCGGAACGAGGCGGGATGGTCCGGCTTCAGGCCGAGGTATTCGTCCATGTGAAAGGCCGTCACCCGCGACCAGTCGATCGCGGGTTGCTGCACCAGATGGGCGAGGAATTCGTCCTGGCTGGGCGCGGCGGCGAAGACGACTTTCGCCGGGTTGCCGCTCACCTGGAGCCGGAGGATCTCGCCCGCAACCTCGGACGAGGCCGCTCGGCCCGCATCGTCGCGGGAGGGGTGGATGACCACCCTGAGGGCGTCGACCTGGAACTGATCGGCGGGTGCGTTCATCCTAGCAGGATTAACCTCGCCCGAGCGTCGCGTCAAGCACTGCGGGCCATCTGCTGGCGCGATTCGGGCCTGGATTGGAGCTGCTCGCAGAGCTTGCGGCACTCGCTGAGGTCGACCATCAGGGCGTCGGTCAAGAACGACTCGCTGGAGCCTTCGTCGGCCCACTGGAGCTGCTCGTGGCAACGGCTCATGTGCTCGATCAGGTCCTTCATCCAGAGGAGGGTGCTATGTCGATTCCTCATCCGGTACGATCCCCATTCCTTGGGCTGGTTTTGGCGTCTTCGGGACGAATGGTCGATAAAGCAAAGGCCGTACCACTCGCGTCCCGCCGGCCAGATTACCGCGCAAATCGCCGTGATGGATGGACTTTAGGGAAAATCGCCGGATTCCTCGGGAATCCGCCTCCGGCCGTCCGCTTGTAAGGGTTACAGGGGCGATCGCGAATCCTTCCCGATCCTTCCTTTCTCGGGCACGGATCACTAAAGTAGGGAGTTGGGGCGTTGCGAGCGGATCCGAGGCTCGGGGGTGCAGCCATGGGGGAGCCGGACGCGGGGACGATCACCGAGATTCCGGCGCGATTGCCGGGTTGGAGCTGGTCCTCGCTCCTGCCCGGATGGCTATTCGGCGGGGCGGCGGGACGATCGCAGGGCGACAAGGCGCGGGCCGGCCCGGCGGCAAGGTTTCGCACCCTGTGCATCAGCCGAGAGGCCGGCGCGGGCGGCGGCACCATCGCGCGACTGGTCGGCACCCGGATGGGCTGGAAGGTCTACGACCACGAGTTGCTGGAAGCAATCGCCCACGGGATGAAGGTCTCGACCGAGCAGGCCCGCGCCTTCGACGAGCTTGCCCCCAGCCTCGTGCAAGACTGGCTCCTGCCGCTCCGCGAGGAGCATTACGCCCCCCAGGAGGCCTATCTCGATCACCTGGCCAAGCTGGTCGAATCGATCGGCAAGGCGGGCGAATCCATCCTGGTCGGCCGAGGTGCGGCCCATCTCCTGAAACGATCCGAGACGCTCTCGGTGCGGATCATCGCCCCACTGAAGGAACGAGCCCGCAAATTGGCCGAGAGCATGGGCGTGTCGGTCCGCACGGCGAGGCGGGCGGCGATCGACCTGGATCGTCGAAGCGCGAGGTTCGTCCGGACGCTGCATCGCGTGGACGTGACCGACCCTCACCTCTACGACCTCGTGCTGGATTCGCACAGCCTGGGGCTGACCATTTGCACCGAGGTGATCGTGAGGGCGATCCACGTGGGCAATCCGGCGAAGGTGGTCGCCCTCGATCCGCTTTAGGCGTCGGAGAAGTGCCCGATCGTCGTCTTCCTGTGGGATCAGGTGCGAAAATTCTTCCCGGGAGTGGCGAAAGATGGGACCGGCAGGCAAGATCCCCCTGCCTGGGTCGAGGCCGTGCATCGGCCCCGAGCCGACACGAACCTACCGCTGCGGGATCGGTGGTCGGACGCCTGACCGGTCAAGCCGCGATTTCGCTCTGGTCGACGGCGACGATCGTCAGGCCGTAACGATTGGCCAGGTCCACGACGTCGGCCTGGTCGATCACGATCGTCTTGTTGGCCTCGATCGCCAGGACCCTGGCGCCGGCCTTCTTGAGATTCTCGATCGTCTGGACCCCGATCGTTGGCACGTCGAACCGCATGTCTTGCTGCGGCTTGGCGACCTTCACCAGCGTCCAGCCGCCCGCCTTGCACAGATTGCCCGCGCGCTCGATGCAGCGATCGGTCCCCTCGATGGCCTCGACGGCGAGCGCGGCGCTTTCCTTCACGGCCACGCTCTGGCCCACGTCGAGCCGGCCCATCTCCTTGGCCAGGTTCCAGCCGAACCCCACGTCTTTCCACTCGGAGGCGCTCGGGCCTCGCCTGGTCAGGATTCCCTTGGTCACGAGCAGCTCCGGGCAATAATCCAGGGCCGAGCCGAACGTCATCCCGTCCCTCTGGAACTCGGCGATCACGCCGAGCAGGATCGAGTCGTCTCTCTTGTCGCTGATCGAGCGATACCACATCCGCATCATGCGGTAATCGGGCGTGAGCCGGAGGATCCGCAAGGGCGTGTGCATGACGCTCTTGGTCACCTTGCCCGCCATGACGATCCGCTGCACCCCCATCCGGCGGAACGTGCGGATCATCCCGCCGAGCCTGGACACCCCGACGTACTCGAAGGCGTCGCACAGCGGGCGCAACTCCTCGCTGGCTTCATACCTTACCCCTACGCACGCCACGGGCAGGCCCTGCCTCCTGGCCGCCTCGGCGAAGAGGATCGGGAAGCGACCGCTGCCGGCAAGCAGGCCGATGGGGGCCTGATTGCGGCGTGCTCGCCCGGGATCGATTCGAGACCGTCAACCTCACGGCGATCGCTCCTGGACGGTCCCATTGTGGGGCAGGCGTCCCGCCTGCTTGGTTTCTAGAAGGCGCGGCAGGCGTCCCGCCTGCCCCACAACGGGCGGATCATGACTCGAAATCGTGCCCGCCCTCGTTCTCGTGCGACTGCGAGGCGGTCAGGACCGCCATTTGCGCGGCTAGCTCTCGGAGCTGGCGGTTGAAGTCGGGCAATCGCGCGATCATCTGGAAGATGCGGCGCTGCTCGCGGATCGGGATCGCGGGCGAACCGAGGATCTGCTGGCCGGCCGCGACGTTGCGATGCACGCCCGCCTGGGCCCCCACGATCACCTTGTCGCCGATCTCGGTGTGGTCCTTAATCCCCGCCTGGCCGGCCATCACGACGTAATCGCCCGTCTTGCAACTGCCCGCGATCCCGACCTGCCCGCAAAGCAAGTTGTGGCGGCCGATGCGGTTGTTGTGGCCGACCATCACGAGGTTGTCGATCTTCGACCCGTCGCCGATCGTGGTGGCCTCGAAGGTCCCGCGGTCGATCGTGCAATTGGAGCCGACCTCGACGTCGTCGCCCACCTCGACGGACCCCAATTGCGGGATCTTCTCGTGGTGGCCGTTGACCATGCGATAGCCGAAGCCATCGGCGCCAGCACGGTCCCGGCGTGGATCTCGACGCGATCGCCGAGCCTCACGCCCTCGTAGAGGACCACGTGCGGATGCAACGTCGTGCCCTGGCCCAGCTTGCAGCGATGTCCCACGACCGAATGCGGCTCGACGGTGCAATCGTCCCCGATCTCGGCCTCGTCGCCAACGTAAACAAACGGATAGATAGCCACGTTTACGCCGATTTTCGCGGACGGAGAGACGTAAGCGTGCGGATGGATGCCCGTCCATCGCGGCTTGGACTCCCCCGTGAGGTGGGTGCGGACCGCGACGAACGCGGACCTCGGGTCGTCGACCTCGATCACCGGCAGGTCGGGCTGGCGGTCGGAGGCGAGCTTCTTGAAGTGGGGGCCCACGATCGCGGCGGACGCCGGCGACGAGCGGAGCATCTTGGCATAACGCTCGTCGTCGATGAAGGTGATGTCCCCCGGACCGGCTTCCGCCACCGGGCGGGCCGACTGGATCGCGACGTTCCCGTCGCCCACCAGGCGCCCGCGGACCAAAGCGGCGAGCTGTTCCACCGTGGCTACCACGCTCATCTTCCTTTCTTCCCTGAAAGGATAGGATGGATGGGAACGCCCTCGCCTGGAGGGGGCGTTTGGGTCATCAGCGGACCGAATCCTTGGTCCCGGCAACACCGCTTGGGAGAAGTGTCGCGAGGGCACTCTAATCCGAACCGGCGGAGCCGACAAGGCGAGTCCTTCCCCATCGGACATATCGGCAAATCCTCCCGGATCTCGCCACACTTCGTCCGATTCCCCGTGGAATCGGGATTCCGGCGTCAAGATGCCAAGGAACGGTGCTCGGCGAGCGAGTCACCTGCAACATCGGGACGTGACCGGGAGAAATCCCGCGATTCGCGCACGGGTCCAGGCAGGCGTAAACCGCGGGAGCGACGCTCGATTCCGCCGGGGCGGCCAACTCTTTTCTCGGCAACTCATCCCGTTCGGGGCGATTTCGGAGACCCGGACGATGAGCGATGGTTCTCAGGGGTGCCGTCCCGACCCGGGTTTCTCCCTCGTTGCATCCTCTCGTTCCTCTTCGCACCCAGGATCGAGGCGAACGGGGCGGATCTAGGGTCGCGGGTGCCAGGCGTCCCTGCGTCGATCTTCTTGCTCAGCCACTATGTTCCGGTCGTCCTCGGGGGAGGGATCATCCTGATCTTCTGCCTCTTCAGGGCTCGCGGTCGACCCCTCAACATGCCGCGGAGCTTTTCGAGGCCAGGCGTCTCGGGAGTTCCATCAGGCTGCGTAGGAACGCCTGAACGCTGGGTTCGCGAAGGCCTCGATCGAGCAGAATCGCCAGGAACCCGGCGCGGGTGGGGCCGAGCACGTCGTTTTCCAGGTCATCCCCCACGAAGAGGACGTTCTGGGCGGGCAGGCCAAGGCGTTCGCAAGCGGCTTCATAAAACCGGGGATGAGGTTTGCGATAGCCCACCTCGGATGAGATGATGAGCGGCTCGGCCCACCCCGATAGTTCTTCCAAACCCCTCACGACGGGCCGCAATCGAGCGTCGAAATTCGACGCGATGCAGAGCCGGACCCCGAGCTTTTGCAGCGCAAGCACCGCGGGTTGCACGTCGGGAAAAACCCGCCAGTGGCCGGCGTCGCCGAAATGCTCCCAGAGCTCGGCGAATGCCAGGTCGGGATCGGGCAATTCGGGCAAGCACCCGCCCACGATCCGTCGCCATCGCCTGCGTTCGACCGCTTCGCTGGTGGAGAGCGGGCCGCGCTGCTCGTCCGTCTCGTCGGCGGCGAACTGGGTCGCGAATCGCTTCTTGACCTCTGCCGCGGTCGATCTGGACGCCCTGACGGCGGGCAGCGTCGGCATAAACCTGCGAGACCGAAGGGTTCGGCTCGATCAAGGTCCCCACGGCGTCGAGTACGATGCCCGCGATCCCCTCCAACTCGACATCCATGGGCTCTCCGCTTCGATCCCGCTGAAATTCCATCACGCCCCGCCTATTGTGGACCCGCGTCAAGTTCCCGGCTGCTTCTTGGACTTGGGTCGAACCAGCCCCGGCGTGACGTCCATGTCCAGGTCGCTGACCTGTCCGGCGGCGAGCTTGGCGAAGGCGATCCCTCCCATCGCGGCGTTGTCGGTGCAGAGCGAGAGGGGCGGGATGAAAAGCTCGACGCCCTCGTTCGTGGCCATCCGGGCCATTCGTTCGCGAAAACACCCGTTGGCCGCGACGCCTCCGCCGATTCCTAGTTTCTCCAAGCCGGTATATCGCAATGCCTGGCGGGTTTTTGCCGCCGAAATCTCGACCACCGCTTCCTGGAAGCTCGCGGCCACGTCGGCCACGACTTCGGGCGGCGGGGGCTGGGCGGAGTTGCGGGCGTCCTGCCCCTTCAGCGAGTAGAGGACGGCCGTCTTCAGCCCCGAGAAGCTGAAGGCGAGGCGGTCGTCGTGGAGGTAGGATCGCGGGGAAGTTGTACGCCCTGGGATTGCCGTCTTTCGCCGCCTTCTCGATCAGCGGGCCCCCCGGATAGCCCAGCCCCAGCAGGCTGGCGACCTTGTCGAAGGCCTCGCCGGCAGCGTCGTCTATGGTCCCGCCCAGGAGCTCGGCCTCGATCGGGCCTCGACAGTGATAGAGGCTGGAATGTCCCCCCGAGACGACCAGTCCGACGCATGGATAGACCTGCTTGTCGGGATAGGCAAGCTGGCAAGCATAGAGGTGCCCTTCCAGGTGATCGATGGCGATCAGGGGGATGTTCAGGGCAAGCGCCAGCGTCTTCGCGGCCGTGAGGCCCACGACCAAAGCTCCTACCAGGCCCGGCCTTGTGGCCACCGCGATGGCGCCCAGGTCGTCCAGGCCGATCCCGGCTTGCTTCAGGGCCTCGTCGATCACGGGCAGGAGTTGGCGAAGGTGCGCCCTTGCGGCGATCTCCGGAACCACGCCGCCGAATCGCTCGTGCAGGTCGATCTGCGAGGCGACCACGCTCGACACGATGCGTGGCACACCCGGGCCGGCGGCGTGGGGCCATCGAGCACCGCGGCGCCGGTCTCGTCGCAGGTGGTCTCGATGGCCAGCAGGAGCAAAATCGGGCCTCGCCGGGCTTATTTCTCGGCCTTGATCTCGCCCCGGACGTACTCCAGGGCTTTATCCAACTGCTTGTCCACCAACGGCTTGGGCTTTTCGGGCTTTCCGTCCTTGTCCAGCTTCGGCTTGACCGGGTTGTGGCTGGAGATCAGGTCGCGATCTCGCCTGGCCATGTACCAGTCGTCGAATTCGTCGGAGGTCAGCTTGACCTCGTAGCCGGCGTCGGGCGTGACGCCCCACTCGTCCGTGTCCTTGGATCGCTTGGGGTCGCGATGGATGTTCTTGCCCGAGGGCCGCCAGTAGCTGGCGACGGTCAATTTCAGGGCGCTGTCGCCTTCGTCCAGGGTGATGATGTGCTGGACCGAACCCTTCCCGTACGAGCGTCGCCCGATGATCTTGGCCCGGCCGTGGTCTTGCAGGCACGCGGAGACGACCTCGGAGGCGCTCGCCGAATTGCCGTTGATGAGGACGGCCATCGGCAGGACTTCCGCGCCCTTGCCGTCGGCCGCGTCGAACAGGCCGCCCTTGGTGGCGGGGTGCGTGACGGTCTTGGTGTTTCGGCCCTTGGTGCTGACGATCTTGCCTTCCTGCACGAACATGTCGCAGATCTCGACGGCCGAATCGAGCCTGCCGCCTGGGTTGTTCCGCAGGTCCAGGACGAGCCCCTTCATCCCCTGTTCTTTCAGCTCCTCGAGGACCTTCTTGAGGTCCTCGTCGGTGTCGCCGTAGAAGCCATTCAGGCGGACGTAGCCGATCTTGTTGTCCTTGTCGATGAAGAAGTCCCACGAGTCGTCGGCCTTGCGGATGTCGCCCAGGATGCTGGGCAGCTCGATGATGGCCCGGTTCATCGAGAGGCTTTCGGTCTTCTCGGCGCCGGGATGCAGGACGGTCATCTTCACGGGCGTGCCCACGCGGCCGGTGAGGGCTTCCACGGCCTTGTCGCGGGACCAACCCTCGGTCGAAACGCCGTCGATGTCCAGCACGATGTCTCCGGCCATCACGCCCGCAGCATACGCCGGGCCGCCCACGAGCGGGGCGAGGATCTTGAGTCGGTTGCTCTCGGTGTCGATGGTGACCGACACACCAATCCCGCTGAAGCTCTCGCCCAGGTCCTTCTGGAACTGCTTGAAGTCGGTCTCGCTGAGGTAATTCGAATGCTCGTCCAGGTTCTGGAGCATCCCCTTGAGGGCACTTTCCAGGAGCTCCTTGCGATTGACCGGGCGCACGTAATTGGCCTCGACCTGCTCGACGGCATCGACGAAGGTGCCGTAAAGCTCCATCATCTCGTCGCGAGGCTTCGCATTCAGGCTCGTTCGCCAGAAGATCAAGGAAATCGCGACGACCAGCAGGACCGCGCGGACGTTTCGGCGAGGCATGCGACGCCCTCCTCGGGCCAGGACGATCCATCCGAATCGGGGCGACCAGAAGGCGCCCCCTCTTCTATAGATCTAATCTAGCCCAGACGGTGACCCGAAGGCAACCTCCTCATGGGGCGTGCAAGGCTCGCCGCCCGGGTCCTGTTGGAATTTGCGCGCCCCGCGAGATTCAGGCGTCTTGCGTTTGCCCCGACCCGTCTCCCGTCAATTCGGCCAGCAGGTTCTGCAGGTCGTGAAGGTTGACGGGCTTGACGAGGTGGCCGTTGCATCCGGCCTCTTTCGAGCGGATCCGGTCTCCCTCCTGGCCCCAGCCGGTCAGCGCGATGATGGTGATCGACCGCGCCCAGGGGTGGCCGCGAATGCGTCGGGCGGCCTCGTACCCGTTCAGGCCGGGCATCCCCAGGTCCATCAGGATGACCTCGGGCCGGAATTCTTCGGCGACTTCCACGGCCTCGAATCCGTCGTGCGCGGTGCGGACCTCGTTGCCGAGGAGCTTCAGGATCCTGGCCATCGATCGCGCCGAATCCTCGTTGTCGTCGACCACCAGGATCCGCCGCTTGACCTCGCCGCCCTGCCCTGCTTCGCGGCTTCCCGGAGGCCGGCTGGCGCGGCGGTCGCGATCGAGGGCAGCCTGACCGTGAATTTGCTGCCGTGGCCCATGCCTTCACTCTCGGCCGTGACGGTCCCGCCGTGCATCTCGACGAGGGCCTTCACCAGCGCGAGGCCGATCCCGAGGCCCCCGGTGGCGCGCTCGATGCTGCGGTCGATCTGCGAGAACATCCCGAAGACTCGGGGCAGCTCGAAGCTCGGGATCCCGATCCCCGTGTCGCGGACCGTGATCACGACCTCTTCCGGAGTCCGCTCGGCAGTCAGCCAGATCTGGCCGCCTCGCCTGGTGTACTTGGCGCTGTTGGTGAGGAGGTTCGAGACGACCTGGGCCAGCCGGGTCAGGTCGCCGTCGATGAACACCGGCTCGGGCGGGAGCGAGACCGTGAGGCGATGCTCGGCCGCCTCGATGAGCGGGCGGGCGGTCTCGATGGAGTTGCTCACGATCTCGGAGACCGCGACCCGCTGGCGGCGCAATTCCATCTTATTGCGGCTGATTCGCGAGATGTCCAGCAGGTCGTCGATCAGCCGGACCATGTGAGAAAGCTGGCGCTCCATCATGTCGCGGGCCTGGGCGACGGCGACCGCGTCGGCCGACGCCAGCCGCATGACCTGCAATCCGTTGCGGAGCGGGGCCAGCGGGTTGCGCAGCTCGTGGGCGAGGATCGCGAGGAACTCGTCCTTGCGGCGGTCGGCCTCCTTGAGCGCCTCCTCCGCGCGTTTCCGATCGGTGATGTCGTGCGCCAGGCCGAGGACGCCGATCGGCCGACCCGTCGAGTCGTTCACCCGGCTGATGCGGGCGTCGATCCAGACTCGGGAGCCGTCCTTGCGGAAATCCTCGAACTCGCCCGACCAGTCGGCGCCCGCGGCATAGTGGCGAATCGACTCGGCGATTTCCGACCGCGTGGGCTCGGGGAAGCGGTCGGCGTAGGGCCGTCCGAGCATGTCGGCGGCGGCCCAGCCGAAGAGGCGGGTCGCCCCTTCATTCCAGTAGGTGACGATCCCCTCCAGGTCGGTCACGATGACCGAGTCCCGCACGTTGGCCAGCAGCAGCGCGTTGCGCGAAAGCGCCTCCTCGGCCCGTTTCCGCTCGGTCACGTCGCGCAGGACCTTGCCGAACCCCTGCGATTGCCCTCCGGCGTCCTGGAGGCGGGTCATCACGCCATCGGCGAAGAACCGCGAGCCGTCCTTGCGCTGGTGCCATCGCTTGTCCTCGGCGCGGCCCTCCTCGGCGGCTTTTCTCATCTCCCCTTCCGGAGCGCCGGCGGCGCGGTCCTCGACGGTGAAGATGACGTCGGCCGACTTGCCGAGCATCTCGTCCTCGCGCCAGCCGGTGATCTGCTCGGCGCCCCCTTTCCATTCGAGGACGCGCCCCTCGGGATCCGTCATGATGATGGCATAATCGGTCGCGTTTTCGAGGAAAAGCTGGAGCCGTTCGTCCCGCTGTCGGACGGCCGCCTCGGCCCGCTTGCGATCGGTCAGGTCGATCCCTTGCGCGAGGATTCCCGAGATCGAGCCGTCGGGGTTCCAGAGCGGCTGGTACACGAATTCCAGGAAACGCTCCTCGAGCGGACGGCCGGGCTCGCGCCTGAACATGACTCGCATGTCCGTCGCGGCGAACGCCTCGCCGGTCCGGTACACGCGGTCGAGCAGCTCGAAGAACCCCTGGCCCTCGATCTCCGGAAGGGCCTGGCGGACCGGCTTGCCGAGGATCTCGCGGTGGCCGACGAGCTGATTGTACCGGTCGTTCGCGAGCTCGAACACATGGTCCGGCCCACGAAGGATGGCCATGAACGACGGCGAGCGGTGGAAGACCTCGGCCAGCCGCTCGCGCCCGGCGTTGACCTCGCGTAGGAGCCGTTCTCGCTCGATCTCGGCCTTCTTGCGCTCGGTCACGTCGCGGAAAACCAGGACGGCGCCGACCGGGGCATTCGACCCGTCTCGCATGGGGGCGGCGCTGTCGTCGATCGGCCGCTCCGTCCCGTCCCTGGCGATGAGGAGCGTGGATTTGCCAGCCCGACGATGCGTTGCTCCTGCAAGGCCCGCAGCGCGGGGTTCTCGACCGGCTCGACGCGTCTCTTCATTGACGATGCGGAAGATTTCCGGCAGGGGGCGGCCCACGGCCTCGGCCTGCGACCAGCCGGTCAGGGACTCGGCCACGCCGTTGAGGAACGTCACCGATCCCGGCGGCGTCGGTGCTGATCACGGCGTCGCCGATGCTGGCGAGCGTGATTCGCAGCCATTCCGACTGCTTCCGCAGCGCCTCCTCGGCGCGCTCGGCGGGCCAGGAGGATGCTCTTGGCGTTCTGGAGGGCGACGGAGCGGAGGCAGCTCTTCCTCGTCTTCGTTTGCCGCCATCATCCGCCTCCGAGCCTTTCCGAGGCGAGTGCCGTGCCGAGCACGCGAGCCCGGATCTTCGCGAAGGCCGTGTCGCGGGTCGTCGAGGTGTCGTCGCAGAACGGCGAGAACCCGCAGTCGTCGGTCGTGCCCAGCTGCTCGATCGGGATGTACCGCGCCGCTTCCAGCGTCCGGTCCCGGACCTCCTCCGGCGTCTCGACGCGCGGGTCGATCGGGTCGATCGACGCCGACGAAGATCCGCTGGTCCGGCTTCATGTGACGCCGGATGATCTTCAGGACGCGGACGCGGTCCTTCTCGCCCGCCAGGGCGATGTAGAAATTCCCCGCCTTCAGCTCGAACAGGCTGGGCAGCAGCTCGGCGTAATCGACGTCGCCGCTGTGGGTCGAGTCGCGGTCGCTGCCGGGGCAAGTATGCACGCCGATTCGCTTGCGGTCCTCGGCCGAGAACCGCGAGAGTGCCAGGTTGTTCAGGTCGATGAAGCTGTGGAGCAGGTCCCCGGAGGGGTCGATCTTGACCGCCAGCCGCCCCTCGGTGAAGTCGATCTGGACCTTGTGCGCCCCCTTCCGCAGGCAGTTCCGGACCTCGGTCTCGTGCTCGTGCAGGAGGTCCTGGATGAACTGCTCGCGCGGGTAGCCGGGGATCTCGTCCGCGGGATACAGGAGGCTCAGGGCCGATGGCGAGATGACCGCCTGCTTCACCGGCACGTGGGCGTACTGCAGGGCCACGTCCAGGTAGCTGTCCGCGTGCCGTGTTGTAGCGGAACGGGCCCGCCGTCAGCCGCGGCATCCGGCGGGTGTGGCCGGCCGAGAACGGGATCTTGAAGCCGTCCGGGGCCATGTTCGGCAGCCCATGCACGCAGTACGTCCAGAAATTGTGGTACTTCCGCTGCTCGCCGTCGGTGATCACCGGCGAGCCGGTGGCCTCGAACCGCGCGATCGTGTCGCGGATCGCCTCGTCGTAGAGCGGCGTCCAGCTTCGGGTCGGTGCCGTCGGCGGCCCCGATCGCTTCGATCAGGCGAAGCGGGCGAGGGATGCTCCCGATCGGTTCCGTGAAAATCTTCATGAGGCGGACTCGCTGCGGTGGCGGGACGGCACCCGAACTGTCGACTTGCTCGACGGCCGATCAGCGACGGTGACGGACGGGCGCCTCGGCCCCGTCATGTCCTCAAGTTAATCGACATTAGCTTATCCGGCAAGGGACCGCACGCCACGCTTCGTCAAGATCGCGACTTCCGACGCCGTCGCGGTTCCTCGCCGGCGTTCACGATCTCGCCAACCGGTTGTCATCCGGCCAGGAATCGGTCAGGATGATCGCTCCCATTTCCGCCTCCGTCGGCGAGGGGCCGCGATCGATGCACGACGTGGGATGGCTCCTCCTGGCGATCCTGATCGGATATGGGTGCGCGTCGGTCGCGTCGATCCTGCGTTACCGGCTCCGAGGCGGGGCGGGCGTCGGCATCGGCTGGTGCTTCGTCCCGATGATCCTGGCTTGCCCGGCGCTCATCCCGCCTGCCGACGTCGGCCTGCGGGCCATCTCCGCGGTGGCATCGGCCGACATCGCCTTCAAGATGGTCGATTACTTCCGCCAATGGGGCCGCCTGGAGCGGAGCGTGGTCCTCCGCAACTACTTTTCCTTCTTGATCCCATTCCCGATCTTCTCCGCCGTCTACCCGCTTCACAAGCGGCGGTTGTTGCATCGCGAAAGCCCCTGGCCGCAGGTCTTGCGCGTGCTTGGCGGGGCCCTCGGTTGCCTCGTAGCCGTCCAGGCGCTCGTGGCCCTGTCCTCGCTTGCCCTGGTCCGATCGAGCTTCGCGCTCGATCATGCGTTGATGTTGCTGACCTTCGTGCTCGCCATCGAATCGCTCTCGCGGGCGATGTGCGGGCTTGACCGCCTGGCCGGATTCGACACGATCCCGCTCGTCCGCAACGCCTATTGGTCGCGAACGGTCTCCGAGTTCTGGCGACGGTACAACTACCGGGTCCATGACTGGCTCTATCGCAACGTCTTCCAACCGGCCGGGGGCCGACGAGCCCCGGTCCGTGCCGTCCTGCTGGTGTTCCTGGTCAGCGGCCTATTCCACGAGCTCATGTTCGCGATTGCGACCTCGCGACCGACCGGCTATCAGCTCGCGTTCTTCACGATCCAGGGTCCGGCCGCGCTCGCCTCCGGACGCCTTGAGCGCCTGGCCAGGCGAGGCGGGATGGCGGGCAGGATCACGGCCCACGCGGCCACGATCCTCTTCCTCGCCGTCACGTCGGTCCTCTTCTTCGACGGGGTCGGCAAGATCTTCCCGTTCGTCGACGCCAGCCGATCGCCGCTGCCGTAGGCGGTCCGTCCAGATTCGATCGACGCCTCAGCCCAGGATCTCGAACAGGGACTGCGTGCGCACGATGGCCAGCTCGCCCGGGAAGGTGTGATATCCCTGGATCGACAGCCCCTTGGCCCTCGCCTCGATGTGGACCCGGCTCACCGCCTGGGGATCCATCCGGCCCGCGGTCGGGAATTGCCGCACCAGGTCGCCGCGAGTGGAGTCCGCGAGCATTTCTTCGGTCAGGCGGGCGAAGACTTGCCGGTCGAGCCTTTCCACGTCGAAGCAGGTGCAATATTCGACGGTCGGATGCGGCTGTAAGCGGGCCGTCCTCTCGCGCCGCACGGTCGATTCGAACAGGACGCCGAGGTCGGGCATCGGCGTCTCGGGCCCGCGAAGGACCTCGGTCACCCTGGCCGCGCCCGCGGCCCAGGAGATCGCGTGGCCGCCCTCGATCAAACGGATGTCCGCCTCCCAGCCGATCCTGGCGATGCGGCGATGGCCACGGACGGCGAACCAATCGGGGTGGACCACCCGGCCGAACACGGAGAATGCCAGATCGGCCACTTTCGACCGTCCCGAACCTACGCCCATGCCGCATCCCCTCCGCTGGATCTGCCGCCGGAAAAACTGGCCACTCCTCAATTATAAAACACGGAACCCCGCAAGCAACCGAATGAGGCGAGTTCGCAACGGTCCGCCTTGACCGTTCTCGAATGCCTCCGTACACTCTCCCCGCCGACCCCCGATTTCGATGCACCCCGGATGGAGCCGCGAGGTGGATCATCCCCCGGAATCCCCCCTGCCCCCGCTCGCCACGCGGGCACTCGCCGCGATTCGCGATCGCGGCCCGAGATACGCCTGGCACAAGGCGCTCCGCCGTTCGCTGCGACGCTGGCCGGGGCTGAAGCGCCGCCTCGTGTACGCCGACCCGCGCTCCTACTGGACGCTCCGCGGCGGCGACGATTATTTCCGCGAGCAGGAAGGCCAGCCCGGCCGCGACCGACGCTCGCGATGGATGGCCGCGCGCATCGCCTCGTATCGCCCCGCCTCGATCCTCGAAGTTGGATGCGGATACGGCAAGCAATTGCGGGCGATTCGCGGCTTGACCGACGCCCCCCTCGTCGGGCTCGACTTCAGCCCCACTCAGCTCGGCAAGGCGCGAACCTATCTCGACGGTTGCGAGGATTTCCGCCTGATCCTCGGGTCGGGCGACCGCCTCCCGTTTGCCGATGGGACGTTCGACCTGGTCATGACCTCGGCCGTGATCCTGCACAATCGCCCCGAGATTGCCGAGCAAATTCGCCGCGAGGTCGTCCGCGTGAGCCGCCGCCTGGCGGCCCACAACGAGGACACCGACGTCTCGTACAATCGCTTCGGCTACGACACCGCGTCCTGGTACGCCTCGCAAGGGATTCGCGTCGTCGAATGCGGCCCGATCCCCCTGGAAGACGAGGGGTCGCCGTCGCAATTCTGCGTGGCCCAACCGTGGCCTCGCTGACACGCCCGGCGCGGCCGGTTGCCATCCCCACCGAGGGCCGTCGCGCGGTCCGTGACAGCCTGATCGTGGCCATCGGCGGGCAGTTGGAGCGAGCCCTCGGCACGTTCACCTCGCTCGCCCTGCGATGGGGACTGGACCCGTCGCGGCTCGGCGTGTACACGGGCCTGCGGCTGTTCCTGGACAACACGAATCGGTCCAGCCTGGGCGTTGGGCTGGGCGCGGTGCAGGAGATCCCCGTCCTGCTCGCCTCGGGCAACGAGGCCGAGGCTCGCCGCGTGGCCAACATCGCCCACACGACCAACACCCTCACATGCTTACTCTACTCGATGGGACTGATCGGCTGGGCCATCTGGAGGGCGCCCTCGCGAGCTGGCGACCCGCTCGCCAACGAGTGGACATGGGGCCTTGTCGGGGTTGCCGGGCTTGCGATCTTGAAGCGATACGAGAGCTTCCTGATCTCCGTGCTGCGAGCCTACGGAGAGTTTTTCCTGACGACCCGCCTAGACGTGTTCGAGGCATGCGTGTCGGCATTCGCTGTCTCGATCGGGCTGTTTTTCGCGGGATTCTGGGGCCTGTTGATGGCGGTAGGGATCATCATCTCCGCGAAGATCCTCTATCTGCATGCAAGGCATCCGCTCCGGTTCGGCTGGGCATGGGATGTTCGCAAGACGTGGTCGCTGATGCTCGTGGGGCTGCCGATCCTCGCCAACGTGGCGGCCTTCGGCGCCGTCCTCAATCTCGATCGCATGCTGATCCTTTCGCTCGTCCCCGACGGCGAGCGGGCGGCAGGACTGTACACGATCGCGCTCCTCGGCACGGGGTGGAGCCTGGACCTTGCCGGGCGCATCGTGACCGTGCTTTCCACTTATTTCCTGCAAACGCTGGGGCGGACGGGCGACGCCCGCGAGGTGGCCCGCCAGGCGGTCCGGGCCGCCGAGGCGCAGGCGCCGGCGCTCGCCCTCGGCGGGGCGATCGCCTACGTGTTCGCGCCCTCCTTCCTGAGTTTCCTCATGCCGCGATACGCCGAGGGTGCCGCGACGATCCGCCCCCTGATGCCGGGCATGGTCCTGCTGGGGCTCTCGTGGCCGGCGCGTCAGGCCATGATCTCGATGGGTCGCCCTTACCGCCTCTGCGTGGCCACGGTCGCGGGGATGGTCCTGGTTGCCGAGGTCGGGGCGATCGGCGCGGTGCGGTCGGGGATCGTGGGCGTGGCGTGGGGGATGTCGATCGGCTATGCGGGCGTGGCCCTGCTCACGAGCGCCTCGGCCGTGATCCCCGAGCTTGGCTGGAAGGCGTGGGGCGCGCACTTGACGCGGTTGCTGCTTCTTTGCGGATGGTTCGGCGTCGCTTCCTGGTTCGCAAGCGGGATTTCGATGGGAGGTCCGGGCTGGCGAGACCAGATCGCGCGAGGTCTTGCCCTGGCGGCGCTGGTCACCCCGTCGATCGGCATCGCCTGGCGAATGTATCCGGAGGAAGCGACCCTGATTTTCGGTCGATTGGCGCGGAGGCGGAAATGATCGACGCGATCGCCGTCCTCGGCCTCACGATTTGGGCGTCCGGCGTGGGGCTCTGGATCCTTGATCGTCTCATCGATCGCCCCGATTCTCTGGTGGATTCGCTGGCGATGGCCGTGCCGCTGGGATTGGGGATTCTGGCACTCGCGTCGGTCGTCCTCGGTGAATTTGGGTTGTTGAATCGGTCGGGTTTTCTGGCCGTCTTCTTGATTGGAATGCTACCGATCAAATGGACCGCGGAGTCATTCGCCGGCGGCTTCCCGATTGAAGAGGTGCTCACAGAGCACCCTACGAAGATCGAAGGGGCCTCTTGTAGGGTGCTCTGTGAGCACCTCTTCAACGTCTTCCTGGTGCTCACCCTCCTCGGCACCCTCCTCACCGCGCTGGCTCCCGTCACCGACGGCGATGCCTTGTGTTACCACCTGCAAGTGCCCAGCTTGTTCTTGCACGCGAAGTCAATGACGTTCGAGCCCGACCTTCATGAAACGGTCTATCCGCTGGTCACGGAAATGCTTTACGCCGTCGGACTCGCGTTCCGAGGGCCGATCGCGTGCCGGTTAGTCCACTGGGTGCTGGGCGGTTGCTTCGCCGCAAGTGTGACAGCCATGGCGCGACCGGTCCTCGGTCATCGGGCGAGTTGGGCGGGGACGATTGCACTGCTCGTCCCCGCGGTCTCGAACGGGATGGCGGCGCCGCTGAACGATGTTTCTCTGGCGGCCTTCAGTAACGCCGCGCTCGTGGCCTACTTCCTCTGGAAAGACCGACCCACGATCGGCTCGGCCTTGTTGACGGGCGTCCTCGCCGGCCTGGCAATCGGCGTGAAATATCCGGCGCTCGTCTGGGTAGGAATGATCGGGATTTCGATGGGCCTGACCTGCTTCAAGGGCCGGACTTCGGGCTCCCATTGGATCGTCTTCACCCTCGCAGCCGTCATCATCGGCGGATGCTGGTATCTTCGCGCCTATCATCACACGGGGAATCCGGTTCATCCCTTCTTCCGCGCGGCGTTCGGGGGCGCGGGCATTGATGACGTGCTCGACCCGATCAAACGACCGATGGCGGTGTCGCCGTGGAACCTGCTCACGGCGATCGTGCCGATGACGCTCCAGCCCGATCGTTTCGACAGCTTTTCTCACCAGTTCGGCCCGATATTCCTCTTGTTGGTGCCGGCAATTTTCCTGCTTCGCATGCCGGGCCGATTGAAGGAAATCCTCGCGATCGGCTCCGCGTTCCTGACGCTTTGCCTCACGCAACGGCAAAGCATGCGATTCGTGCTGGCGGCGGTCGGGCCGATGTCGGTGGGAGCGGCCTGGGCGGTCTCCTCCTGGGTCGATCGTCCGAGCGTGCCGGCGCGTTGCCTTGCGGGAATCGTGGTGGTCATCCTGGCGTTCGAGACGGCAATTGCCGTGGGACATGCCCGTCACGGGTTGTCGGTCGTGATGGGACGCGAACCCGTCGAGACCTATCTTTCGCGACGCGAGCCCACTTATCCCGTAGGGCGCTGGATCGACGCAAACCTGCCTCGATCGGCGCGGATCGTCGGCCAGGAGCATCGGGGCTTCTACCTTCCGCGGCCTTACAGCATGGAGTTGGCCCATCGTCGCCGGACCGGCCTGGGCACCCACGGCGAGGACGGTGACGAACTGGCGAGGAAGCTTCGGGACGATGGCTTCAGCCACTTGCTGCTCTGCCCGCCCGATCCCGAGGACGCCGTCGAGTTCGATCCCACGCTTTCCCGAGGGATGGAAAGCTGGCTTTCGCGGCGCAGTCCCGCTTTATGAGAGGGCAATCGTCGACCCCGATGGCGTGACCCGTCGCTATCGGATCTACGACCTGAATTCGCCCGCGACGGTCGCTAGGAGGCCGTCATCATGAAGCGTGACCCTTCGCTCAAGGAATTGCGCAGTCGGGTGTTCAAGCACTCCGCCGGAGGCGTCGAGCTTGGGTCGTGGTTGGCCCGTCGCGTGGCGCGGCCCTCGGCCGTGTACGGGACGTGGATCGCCGTCCGATTCCCGGTCTCGGCGCATGCGGTCACGGTGGCGTCGCTCGTTTCGGGGTTCGCGGGAGCGATTGCCCTCGGCTCCGGGAGCCGGCGGGGATTCATCGCGGGCGTGGCACTGCTGCACCTGGCTTACTGGCTGGATCATGTCGACGGGCAGGTGGCGCGATGGCGTGGCACGTCCTCACTGGAAGGCGTCTATCTCGATTATCTCATGCACCACGCGCAGGCGATGGCGCTGGGGTTCGGGCTGGGATTCGGGCCGGCGATGAGGAGCGGGCGGATTTCCTGGACGATCGCCGGCTTCCTCGTCGCGATGGGCTGGACGTTCCTGAATCTGCACAATGATTGCCGTTACAAGGCGTTCTTCCAGAAGTTGAAGCGCGACGGCGAGAATCGTCGCCTACGCGGCCAAACCCGGGTGCAAACATCATCCGACGTGGGCGGGACGGGTCGAAGTTGGAAATCGGCAATTCGACTGGGTCAGAAAGCGTGCGAGCCCCATGTGGTGCTGATGGGTTTGAGCTTCATGGGCGTCCTAGCGATCGTCGCGCCTCGAATCTGGTGGTTGAGCTGGCAAGTCGGAGTCGCGTTGATGGCCGTGCTGGCGCCAACATTAGCGGTTGGCCGGGCGGCGAAGGCGATCGTTCGCGGGACGCTGGAAACCGAGTTCGATTCCTGGTTCCCGGGAGGCTCATTCGACGGGAAAATGCCCCTCGCGGCGCGCGGTACGAGCGCCGCGAGGGGTTGACGTCCTCGTTTCCGCTTCAATAAGCGTTGAACGTCCAGTAGCTGCCGTTGCCGGCAAGCCCGATCGCCCGGATGCTCGGGTCGAGCAGGGCCGCGCGGTGGGCGGGCGAGTTCATCCACATGGCGCCGATGTTGGCGGCGTTGCCCATGGCGGAGTTCTGTCGCCGGGCGGGCCCCATGACGTAGTGTCCGAGGCCGCGGGCGGCCTGCTGACCGTTGTTCATGGCGGCCCAGCTTTCCAGGTTGCCATCGTAGCCCACGGCCGGCAGGCCGTAAGACGCGCGAGTGGCATTGAGCCAGTTGGTGAACCCGTAGGGGTCGCCGGACGGGGCGTAAGCCTGCGCCGGCGCGGCCTGGGTCGCGTTCGTCGGTTGCGCGGGGGCGGTGTAGGACACCAGCCGCACATCGCTGGTTGGCGAGGGCTGCGCGGGGGTCGCGGCCGCGGGCTGGGCCGCATACGCGGTCGCCGCGGGCTGCGCGTAGTACGAGGTGTATCCCGGCTGGGCATACGTGTACCCCGGCTGGGCGTACGTGCCGTACGACGGTTGTGCATACGCCTGCTGGTAGACGGGCTGCGCGGGCGTCACGTACGACGTCCTGGGGCAGTTCGTGCAGGTCGTCTGCTGCGCGGGGTACGTGAAGGCAGGCCGATAGGCAACCCGCGACTGGCGGGCGGCGTACTGGGCCTTCGCCGGAGAGGCGGCGACGGAGAGGACGATCACAGCGAGGGCAGCCATGCCAATGCGAACGATCCGACGGTCCCACCTGGTGTCAATGCAATGTCGCAATAGACCGAACTCCAAGAGATGGACGGGGCCTGGCCCACGACGCCGCGGGCCATGTCTGTACGTGACAAATGGGGTTACCTACCCGGTCGCACCGAGCGGCGATCATCGTCGCGTTAACCACGTCGTGCTCCTACCATTGCAATGCCCTTACGGTTTGTGCAACCCACAAAATTTCTCGCGAAAAAAGTCGCCTTGACGCGGGAATCGACCTTTGACCTAGAGCCTGAAATCCGGCAAAATGCATGACACCCCGTTTTACCCCTTATATGGCAAGAGTCTCGTCATGTTTCAGCACGGAGAAATCCAAACGTCCCATCTCCCTTTGATGCCTGATGATCGTGGGATGGGCATCGGCGTGGTCGGCGCCGGCTTCATCGTGCGCGACTGTCATCTGGTCGCGTATGCGGACGCGGGATTTCGCGTGGTCGGCATCACGTCGCGGACCCGCTCGGCGGCGGAGGCCGTTGCCAATCTGCGCGCCCTGCCTCGCGTGTTCGGTTCCGTGGAGGAAATGCTCGACGACCTTGCGGTGGAGGTCGTCGATATCGCCGTCCCTCCGGGGTCGCAGGCCGCGGTGATCGGCCGGATCTTGCGGCATCCGCGGAAGGTCCGGGGCATCCTCGCGCAAAAGCCGCTCGCCATGTCGCTGGATGAGGCGAGGCGGATCGTCGCCGACTGCGGATCGGCCGGGGTGGCGTTGCAGGTCAATCAAAACATGCGATACGACCACTCGGTCCGCGCCCTCAAGGGGCTCCTCGACGCCGGGACGCTCGGCGAGCCGGTGCTCGCGACTATCGACATGAGGGCGATCCCCCACTGGATGCCGTGGGCCGAAGATGGCCGCTCGCTGTCGACGTTCATCATGAGCATCCATCACCTGGACACGTTCCGCTTCTGGCTGGGCGACCCGTCGCGGGTCTTGGCGAGCACGGGGCGCGATCCTCGCACCAAATTCGATCATTTTGATGGCATCAACCTCTACATCCTGGAGTTCGACGGCGGCGCCCGGGCCTCGTCGTGGGACGACGTGTGGACCGGGCCGGCTCGCGAGGGCGGGTCGCCCGAGATCGGCATTCGCTGGCGTTTTGAAGGCTCGGAAGGGCTTGCGCTCGGCTCGATCGGCTGGCCGGGCTGGCCCGATCGGGTCCCGAGCACGATCGATTGGACCTCCGCGAAGGACGGAGGGGAGTGGCACCGTCCCCGGTGGCCCGAGGCGTGGTTCCCAGACGCCTTCGCCGGCCCGATGGCCGGCTTGATGAGGGCCATCCAGGCCGGCACCGAGCCCGACATCTCCGGCCGCGACAACCTGGGTACCATCGCGCTTTGCGAGGCCGTCCTGGAGGCGGCCCGCGAGCATCGCGTGGTGAGCCTTCGCGAGGATTGACCGGGATGGCCGGATCGTCGAAGCTGGAGAGGCGGTGGCGCTCGGACTTCTTGCGAGGCTTGGCGATGAAGCTCGGATTGATCAATTCCGCGTGGGCGCAGGCGGGCAAGGAAACCGCCTACGGGATCTGGATCACGAAGGAAATCGGCTTCGACACGATCGACATCTTCGCCGACCCGCTCGACGTCTCCCCCATGGAGCTGAAGCTCATCAAGGCCGAATGCGACCGCGGGGCTGCCCATCGTGAGCGTGGCATGCGTGGCCGTCGGGCTGATCGACTTCAACCCGAGCGTGCGAAGATTCCACGGCGAACGCGTGCGGACTTACCTGGACATGTCGCGGGCTTTCGGGGCGAAGAACCTCCTGCTCGTCCTGGGCGAATACATCTGGAATCGCGAGGTCATCCCCCCCGCGGAGCAATGGGATACCGGAGTCAAGATGGTCCGTCTCCTGGGCGAGCAGGCCGCCGATCTGGGCCTGAAAATCGCCCTCGAGATGGAGCCATTCCCGCTCTCCTTGCTCAATGATGTGCCTAAAATGGCCCGATTCCTCGACGAAGTGGACCACCCCGCGGTGCGGGCGAACGTGGATATTTCCCACATGGTGCTCGCCCATCAGCCGGCAAATTCCCTGGAAACTTTGAGGGGGAAAATCGCCCACGTCCATATTTCGGATTGCGACGGCCGGGTCCACGGCGATTTGCCGCCCGGCCGGGGCGTGGTGGACTTCGCTCCTTATCTGGATGCGCTGCGGTCGCTGGACGTGGAAAGCGACACGATTTCGATCGAGCTGGAATATTCCCCCGAGCCCGAGAAGATCATCGATTGGGTCCGCGAAGCTTATGACTCGACCTCGGTCTTGATGAGGAATGCGGGGCTCGCGGATGAGGCGAAGGCTGGGTGAATTCGCGACGGCCCTCGGCCTGATTGCCGTGGTGGGCTGGCCGGTCGTGGCCCTGGGATGGCGGGCGGTCCTGGACCTGGGCGAAACGGGCGGGGGCGGGGTGGCGTCGGCCCGCCCGCTGGTGCTCGCCCTGGAAACCGCGAAGCTCGTCGGATTGACCGAGGCGATGGCCTTGCCCCTGGGCGTGGGGCTGGGCTGGCTCTTGTTCCGCACCAACCTCTGGGGACGCCGGTTGCTCGTGTTCCTCATGGGCGTGGCCTTGCTGGTGCCCATGCCCCTGCTGGCCGTCGCGTGGCTGGGGTCTTACGGCAATGCGGGGCGTTTGCAGGCCCTGGGCGGGGCACCCATCCTGGTGGGGATGGGGGGCGCGGCGTTCATTCACGCGATGGCGAGCTTGCCCTGGGTGGTGTTCCTCGCGGGGGTGGGATTGCGTACGGTCGAGCCGGAGTTGGAAGAATCGGCGCTGATGGACTGGCCGGCCTGGCGAGTTTTCCTGGGCGTGACCCTGCGACGGTCCGTGGGCGCAATCGCGGGCGCCGCCGTTGCGGTCGCGGTGCTCACGGCCGGGGATATGACGGTCACCGATCTGCTCCAGGTCCGCACTTACGCCGAAGAATCGTACCTGCAAGCCCAACTGGGCCTCGGTCAAGGGGCCGCCGGCTTGCGGGTCACGTTGCCCATGCTCTTCGTGCTGGGAGGGGGCATCATCTGGGCGGCTCGGGCCTTGCTTCGGGCCGATCCGTCGCGATTGCCGACGGCCGAGGCCCGCGTGCGGGTCTGGTCGTTGGGGGCCTGGCGATTTCCTCTGGGAATCCTGGTGCTTGCGGTGGTCGGAAATGCGATCGCGCTGCCGCTCTATGGTCTGGGCTGGCGGGCCGGCTTCGTGGGCGCGGAGCGTCGCTGGTCCATCGGCGGATTCTTCGGCTCGATCCGCGCAGCGTGGCCCGATTTGATCGCAAGCACGGCCCCCGGCCCGTGGTACCTCACGCTGGATTCGCGCCCTTGCTGGCGACGGCCATCTGGGGGTTCATCGGCGCCGCCTTGTCCGTCGTCCTGGCCTGGCCGCTGGCGTGGAAGAGCCGGCAGCCCGGCCCGTGGAGGGCGGTCGCGGCCTTGATGGCGGCGTTCCTGCTGGCCATGCCGGGGCCGGTGGTTGGCGTGGCGTTGAAAAATGCCTATTTGATGGTCCCGCCGGTCCATGACACCCCCGCGATCCTCGTCCTGGCCTACATAGGCAGGACGCTGCCCTACGCCTTCCTCGTCCTGTGGCCGGCCGTGCGATTGATCCCGAGGGAGATTCTCGAAGCCGCCGAGCTGGATGGGCTCGGTCCCTGGGGGCAATTCGTCCGGGTCGGCTTCCCGCTCACGAGGGGGGCGATCGTGGCGGCCTGGGGCGTCGCGTTCGTCCTGGCCATGGGAGAGTTGCCCACGTCCTATTTCGTCGCCCCTCCCGGCCACGACCCGGTGGCGCTCTGGGTGTGGCGACTCCTGCACACGGGCGTGGAGAGTCGCCTGGCCGCCATCGGGCTGATCCTGATCGCCGTGACCACGACCCTCGGCGCGGCCACCGTGGCGCTCATCGGATGGGGCTATCGCGGGGTCAATTCCTCATCCTGAAACCAGCCGAATGAGGCGGGTTTCGGCGGGGAAAATCGGCGTTTTCCACCCATCCCGCGGGGAGGCGAAAAAAAGCCAAAGAATCGTCGACTTTTCCCTTGTATACACCAGTACACCATGTTAAAGTCCCCGCCGTGGCGTTGGTTCAGGACGACCACTGCGAGGAGCTTTTCCATGCCGCCTCTGTCCGTCCGCTGTCCGGATTCTTTGGGTGGGTCATCGGAATTCCTGGTGGTGCCGGCGAAGGAGCCCGACGAGGACCCGGGGCCTCGATGCGTCGCGTTCCCCAATCATCGAGGCGAGCAGGTCGAGGCGTTCCTGGACGACGCCGGTCGTTGGGATTGCCCCAAACTTCCGGTGCTCAATCGCGTGTTGAACGCCCTGTATCCTCCCAAGGCCGGTTCGGAGGGGCGACAAGCGGCCTTGAGGGCGGTCGCCGCCTGGTTGAAGGGCAACGTAGGCCGGTCGAAATCGGCACCGTAAGATTCCTGCTCAGAAGGGGCAGCCCGAGTACAGCTCATCGGGAGCCTCGGGCGTCTCGATTTTCTCCGGCTTCAGGTGGCCGAGGTTTGCCACCTGATTGCTCAGGTCGCGGAGCATCTCCACGGAATACCCCGGCCAGAAGTAGGCGACCGAGCCTCTGCCGTCGATCAATGCCACGTAAGCCGAGCTTTCCGCGCCGTAGGCGTGGACGATTTCGAGCTTCGGGTCGGCAAGGATCGGGAACGGGACGCCGTGGGCGTCGGCCCATTTGCGGGCGAGCTTGGGGTCTCCGTCGATCACCCCGAAGAATCGCGCCCTCCCGCCGTAGGCGGCGTGGATGTCGTTGAAATAACGCTCGGCCTCGACGCTGCATGGGCATCCGTCCTTGATGAAGATCAGGACGAACGACCCGCCCTTGAGGATCTCGGCGGAGTCGTAGGTCTTCCCGTCGCTCGCCTCCGCCTTGAACGCGGGGGCCGGGCGTTCGGCCTTCTCCCTGGCCGCCTTGAGCATCTGGAGCGTGACCTTGTGCTTCTCCGGCTCAAGGTTCCCGATCTCGTCGGCCTGCGGGCCCCTCAGGGAACGCGCCCGCGCCCATCCGTAAAAGCCGGCGGCGACCAGGGCCACGATCGCCACGAGTGCCAGCGCCAGGGATTTCATCGCAGGAAGCCTCTCGCCAGGTCGGTGTTTGGTTCAATGCATCGTCTCGTGACGATTCTAGGCAATCCGGCCGCGAACCGCACGGGAGGTCCGGCTTTGAACTTGCTCGACCTGTCGCCCGCGAGCTAAGATTCGGTAAGTTTCCCGCGTCGACCCTATCGATCCACCGACGCGCGGCTCCCTCGGTCGTGTGCAACTGGACGAGCTTCGTCCGCCAAGCGGGGGTCTTCCCGGGCGTCCACGGCGGATGCCTCCTCGAACACTCTCCGGGATTGTTCATGGTCGAGCCTCAGGCTTCGCAATTCTGGAAAGCGGCGGTGCGCAGCGGGCTCCTGGAAGAGTCCGCGCTGATGGCCGCCTGGGACGAGATCCCGGCCGATAAGCGGACCGACGACGCCGTCGACCGTCGCCTGGCGAGGCAGGTGGTCAATTCGGGCGGCCTCACGCTCTGGCAGGCGCAGCAGATCCTCGCCGGCCGATGGCAGGGGCTTCGCATCGACAAGTACATCCTGCTGGACGTGATCGGCCACGGCGGGATGGGCCGGGTCTACCTCGCCAAGGATACCCGGCTGGGCCGGCAGGTCGCGCTCAAGATCCTCTCGCGAGAGCGCATGAACAACACCCGGCGCTCGCCCGGTTCCGCCGCGAGGCGAAGGTCGGCGCCCAGCTCCAGCACGAGAACCTCGTGCGGATTTACGACGAGGGCGAGTCGCACGGGGTCCGGTTCCTGGTGATGGAGTACATCGAGGGCCGCACCGTCGGGCAGATGATCGTCGAGCATGGGAGGCTCCCGCCGGGGACGGCCGCCGACATCGCGCGCCAGGTCTCGCTCGGGCTGGACCACCTCCACCAGAAGGGGCTCCTGCATCGCGACGTGAACCCGATGAACATCCTCATCGACCGCCACGGGACGGCCAAGCTGACCGACCTGGGCCTGGCCATCGACACGGGCGACGCCGACGACATCGTGACCCGCGACGGCGCCACCGTCGGCACCTTCGATTACATCTCGCCCGAGCAGGCCAAGCACTCGCGCGCCGCCGACATGCGCAGCGACGTGTATTCGCTGGGTTGCACGCTCTACCACATGATTACCGGGCAGGTCCCCTTCCCCCTGCCCAGCCTGCCCGAGAAGCTGTACGCCCACCAACTCGTCGAGCCCGAGCCGATCTCCTCGCTGGTCCCCGGCGTGCCCGAAGGATTGATCGCGATCGTCCGCAAGAGCATGCGCAAGCTGCCCGAGGAGCGCCACGCCCGCCCGATTGACCTGGCGCAGGGCGCTCGAGCCCTTCGCCCGCGGCGTGATCCCGCAGGACAGGCTCTTACGCGACCAGGCCGACAGCACCCCCACGCCGTTCCCGGCCCCGCCCCAGCCGCAGGGCGTGACGGCCGTGACCCCGGCCGGCTCCGACCCCGACCTGGACCTGAATCGGGGCGTCGCGGCAAGCCCGCTGCCCATCACCACGCCGGCAAGCGAGCCGGTGGACTTCATCCCGAAAATCGACCTCGGCCCGCGCATCCCCCTGTCGGGCACGAAGCGCGTCTCGGCGCCGCTGATCGACCCGAATCGGTTCAAGAAATACCTCTCGTTGCTCCGGATAAGCCGGTTCAAGAAGCACGTCCCACCATCGACATGGAGCCCGGTCGCTTCAGGAAGTACGCCCTGGCGGGCACGTCGATCGTGGCGGTCTTCGCGTCGATCGTGCTGGCCTGGGCCATGCGCGATCGCATCGGCCGGCTGTTTCGCGGGGGCTCGCCCTCCCACCAATCCCGGCCCGACGACGAGAAGGGCACGAGCCCGAATGCCGTCGAATTGGCGAACGGCGACGTCATGCTCCGCTTCCCCAACGGCCAGGAGGAGTCCGAGGCCTCGTTGCGCGGGGCGATCGAGCGGTCGGCCGGCCGTGCCCAATCGGAGATCGTGATCCGCGCGAAGACGCCGATCCAGGCGGGCGAGCCGGGCAAGACCCTGTTGACCACCTGGGGCCAGATGGTCATTCGCGCCGGCAAGGACGTGCAGCCCGAGCTGGTCGTGAACCTCTCCGGGCGGAACCCGTGGATCGAGGTCGGGCCTCAGGCCTCGCTCAAGCTGGTCGGGCTGAGAATCCGCATCGAGGTGGCCGAGAAGGGCGGCGAGAAGCCGCCGATCCTGATCCAGGCGAACGGGAACGTCGAGTTCGAGCGCTGCACGTTCGTCACCACGGGCACCGACCGCGGCTCGTGCGTGGTCGCGGCCGAATGCCTGGAAATGAGGATGACGGGCTGCGGGTTCGACGGGTTCGATCGACCCCTCCGGCTCACCTTCTACGCGGGCGCCGACCACCGCCTGACGCAATGCCTCTTCATCAGGGATCCCGCGGCCAACCCGGCGATGGGCTGGGCGATCTCGGCCCTGAAGGAGGCGGGCCAGGGCGGAAACACGCGGAAGCTGGCGATGGACCACTGCACCGTGGTGGGGGCGGGATTGCTCGTCTCCGAAGGGTTCGACGCCGCGAATCCGCTGGAGGTCTCCGTCCAGAATTCGGTGATCAAGGCCAGGGCGATGGTGATGACGGCGCCCGAGCAGGCCGAATCGGTCGGCAAGGTCGTCCGATGGAAGGGCGTGGACAACTGGTATCAGATTTCCGACTCGTCCTGGGCGGTGGTGCTCCCGCAAGGCTTCCCCGGCCCGCCCGGCATGCCATCCGACCTGAAGTCGTGGAGCGACCGCATGGGCGGCGAGTCGGGCGGCCGCGAAGACCCCATCGCGTTCGCCGGATCATCCCAGGGCGAGGGCCGACCGATCGAGGATTTCGCCGCGAAGGTGGAGGCGGGCAAGCCGCCCGTCGGGATCGATCCGGCGAGCGTGGGCCCGAATGCTAAGCCCGGCAAGCCGTGATCCGCGGAAGTTGACGGGTCAGCCTTCGCCGGAGAGCAGGTGGCGGCTCGAATGGTAGATCCGCTTCTGACGCGTCTGCGCCGCGGGCGTGCCTCGCTCGGCCTTCGCCGTCAAATCGGCGAGGTTCGCGGCGCAGAATGGGCAAGCCACGACCTCGATGTGGAACTTGAGGTATTCGGCATGCTCGGGGTCGAGGGCTTCGAGCAGGTAGCTGCCGAGTTCTTGCCGATTGGCGCAGGAGAGCCGCGAGCGTCGCCAGATGGCGCCCAGCGAGTGCAGGCCCACGTCCCCCCGTTCCTGGCGGACTTCTTCGAGCCGGGCGCGGATCTCGGCCGAGTCTCGCAGGGCCTTTTCCACGCGGGCCATGGCGCCGGCGGGCAGGGTCTCGGCGAGGTAGGCTTTCAGGGTCTCGTCGTCGATCTCGGCTTGATCCATCGGCGTTGATCCCGGTCGCGTGGGGAGCCGGTGCATGGCATGCACCCTACAATTCGACCGCCAGCCCGGCCTTTCGGGCCATTTCCTTGAGCCTGGCGACCGTCTGGAACTTATAGCTTGCGACGGCCTGCTCGGTGAGGCCGAGGTGCTTGGCCACGTCCTTGTTGGCCCAGCCCTTCACGATCAGCAACTCCAGGCATCGCAGGCGGTCGAAATCCCCCTTCTCGCGCCACTCCTCGACGAGTTCCGCGAGGGATTCGGTCAGGAGCTTCTCCTCGGCCTGGCGGCGCTCGTCGCTGCGGGCCATGCTGGAGGCGGGCCGGATGTTGCCGGGAACCTCTTCGAGCGGCCTCCCGTGGTCGTCCGACCCGAATTGATCGATGGGACGCCGGCCCTGACGTCTCAGGTGGTCGGTCAGCTTGTGCGCGGCGATCGAGAACAGGTAGGCTTCCAGGTCGCGGCCTTCATCGTAGTGCGGGAGGCTGGTGAGGAATCCCACGAAGGTCTCCTGGACCGCGTCCTCGCTGGCGGCCCGGTCGTGGATCCGGCTGTCGACGAAGGCGAGCAATCGGCCTTCGTAGGCGCTCGATCAGGAGGTTCCAGGCCTGGGTGTCGCCGCTGCGCACCTGACGGATCAGGATCTTTTCGCTGTCGGTCGTCGCCATCGTTCGCAGGGCCCTGCGAGTCACGGTCGATCGGGAGAGTCTCGCTCGCGTCCGGTCGATTGTAATCGCGGGATGGTCCTGGTGGCTACGACGAAATTAGCTGAACTGATGCGAAAGCTCGTCGCGAGCCGCCTTGACGCCCGGCATGTAATAGAGCCGATAGGTCTCGAAGGCGACCAGTCCGATCGGTGCCAGCAGGACCATCAGCGCCGACCCAGATCAGCTTGTCGAAGCGGCCGGGGAACACGTCGTCGGCCTGCGCCATCAGCCCGGCGAAGACCTGGACCCAGATCCATGCGAAGATGGTCATGCCGGCCAGGATGACCGCCCACCCGAATTCGGCCGAAGGCTCCGTGGACAGGAGCAGCCCCACGCAGAGGCCGGTGGCCAGCACCACGCCCACGGCCCGCGGCACCACCGAGAACATCCGGCCGAGCGGCCTTGCCAGGCGCGGGACCGCCAGGATGAGGGCGAATCCCGCCGTCGTGAGCATGAGGAAGAAGGCGATCAGTCCCATGGCGTGAATCCTCCCGTTCGAATCGGGGCCGAGGCGGTCAGGTCAGGATCTGGTAGGCGACCACGCCGGCCGCCCCCAGCCCGGCGGCGGCGACCAGGCGAAGCTGATTGGTGTAATACCCCTTGGTCGCCTCGTCGGCCCGGATGTATCCGCTGAGCGTGGCCAGGCACGCCAGGACGAACGCGAGCCCCCCGCCCAGCGTCCCGAACAGGCGACCGGCGCTGTATCGTTGGTACTTTTCCACGAGGTCGTGCCGGACCTGGGGCGAGAAGTCGGCCTGGCACGTGCCCTTGAACACGTCCAGGTCGTGGAATTTCACCGGCTCCAGGTCGATCGGCCCGACGATCATGGCCTCGATCATCTTCTGGGGCGGCGTCCACGAGGCGGGCACCCCGTCGGCGGCGAGCCATTCGGAGACCTTCCTGGCGAGCTGGACGCGGACGTCCTGCGCGGCGCGTTCGGAGGTGGCCTTCAGCTCGCTTTCGACCGTCTTCAAGTTCTTCGGGTCGACGACCCGCACGTGCGAGGGCCTGGGAGGCCTCGGGGGACGCCGGGCATGGGCCGAGCCGGCGAAGCCGGCGACCGCGACGCTGAACACCAGGAGCGAGAGAAGGCGATTCATGGCGATTCGATCCTTGCCGAGTCCCGGACCCGCCCAACGGGTTGGCGGGTCCACTTCTCGAACGACGGCCTCACTCGTGTCTTCGTACTTCCCGGGCGATCATTAAGCGACATTGCGGCCCGCGCGACGATTCGCGGCCTGGAATTCCCTCTTGTAGTCCCGGGCGGTGCGACTCCATGGGCTCACCATCTGCGCCGCGAAGATCCCCAGGGAGAAGGCGAGCGGGGCGACCGGGAGCACCGGCAGGCTGAGCAGGCCGAGCCCGGTCCCCAGCGTGCCCGACGCCACGATCGGCCAGATTTGCAGTCGAGCCCCGCGATTGCGGGCCGTCACCTTCCACCACGCGAGCGACGCGAACATGATCGCCATGTAGGAGGCGAAGGCCACGGCCCCCGCGAGCGGTGATGCCCTCAGGTTGAGCGCCTCGACCACCACGCTGTTGCTCGAAATCGGACCCGCGTGGCTGGCCTGCCAGAGGCCGAACCCGGACAGGCCGACCAGGGCGCCCGGCAGGAGCATGAGCAGTTGCTTCCGGAAGCCGGTCCTTGGACCAAGCCCGTGGGGGTTCGATTCCCAGAGCTTGCCGGCCGTGAGGAACGTCCACGAGGTCAGCAGGGCCATCCCGAAGACCACCGCCATCTGCCGCGGGTCGGACTTCGGCCCGTTGAGGAACAACTCCATCACGGGAAGCAGGAGGAGCGAGCCGACCAGCGTGACCGGGGCGGCGCCCAGCATCGAGCCGGTCAACTCGGCCACTCGCACCCGCACCGAGGGCAGCGGCGGCGGGGGGCCGAGCGGCTCGGGCTCCGGCGCGGGGGCTTGCACGGTCCTCGCCACGGTTTGGGGGCGAGGGGCGGGACGCGGCCTCTCGGCCCGGCGGGGCATCGAAGCCCGCTTGGCCGCGACGGCGCGTCGTGCCGAATTCTGGCCCCAGAGCCACTGATTGAACGAGAGCGGTCGCGTCGTGGCCGGTCGTTGCGGGCGAGTTTCCGGGCCGATGTAGAAGACGGGGTCTTCGGCCTCGATCCGCAGGATGTCTTCCTTGGGGGCCGACGGCGACGATTCCGCCACGGGCGGCGGGGTGCCCAGGATTTATCGCCGATGAACCGCACGGCTTGCTCTTTCGGGGCGTCGCCGGGCAGGAGCAGGTCGGTCACCTTGGCGGGGCGATGATTCGGGTCCTTGGCCATGGCGCGGGCCACGATCCCCTTGAACGGTTCGGGCAACCCTTCCAGGTTCGGCCGGCTGGTGAGGTGCTTCATCAGCACCTCGCCCACGCTCTCGCCGTCGAACGGGACGCGGCCGGTGACCATCTCGTGCAGGATCACGCCGATCGCGTACACGTCGATGGGCTTGTGATACTTGCCCGTCGAGGTCTCGGGCGCCATGTAATGGCACGTCCCCACGCACTCGGAATGCCCCGGCTCGCGGCTCTGGCTGGTGATGGCCTTGGACAGCCCGTAGTCGCCGATCTTGACCACGCCCTCTTCCAGGAAGAGGTTGGCGGGCTTGAGGTCGCGGTGGACGATCCCGTGATCGTGGAGGTACGCCACGCCTTCGACGAGCCCCTTCATCCACATCCGGATCTCGGCCGGGCGGCAGCCCGGCGGGGTGCTGCATGAGGATCTGCGCCAGGCTCGGCCCCGCCACGTACTCCATCACCACGAACGTGTCGCCGTCCTCGTTCTGCTTCAGGTCGTGGATCGCGACCAGGTTCGGGCTCTTCAGGTTCATGCACTGGACGACCCCGCGGCGCTCGACCTCCAGGTTGCGCGTGATGAGCTTGAGCGCGACTTCCTTGCCGGCGTCGGAGGTCGCGTAATAGACCTCGCCGAACCCGCCGCGGCCGATGGCCCGCTTGATCGTGAACCCGTCGAGCGGGCGGGCGCCCGACGCATAGGTGTAGCGTTGCCCGGTCTTGTCCGGAGACTTGGACATGGGGTCATTTCCCTCCGGCCCGGGATCGCTCGGGGACTCGTAGTGGATGGTGGCCTGGAGGCTCGCGTCGGTAAGGTCTCGGGCTGTCGCGCTCATCGAAATCCTCTCTCCGTCGCCCCGCCCCTCGTCCGTGAATCGCAGGAGCCTGGTGTTGTCCTAGCGATTCGTCGACTCGGGGGAATTATTGCCACGTCGCGAGGTTGTCTCGGTCAGGACATCGAGGTCTTGGGCTCGACCGGCTCGAGGCTGAAGGAGAATCCTTCGCCCCTCACCTGGGACTTGAGGGTCAACGGGGCGCGGCCCGTGGCGAGGCTCCCGTCGACCTCGAACTCGCCCGACGCCCGGCACCAAACCCCGCCCCCCTGGCGATAGAGGACCACGGGGGCGTCCAGGTTCGGCGCGGGAACGTGGGCCTGCGCCGAGGGGCCGACGATGCAGGTCTCGGCCATCAGGATCACGCCATCGACGGCCAGGGGGAGACGATGCCGGCTCACGATCTCCAGGCGGGCCGTCGAGCTGACTGGGCTGGGCTGGCGGAACTCCAGCTCCACGGTCGAGCCCAGGCGGATCACGTCGCCGTTTCGCAATGGCGCCACCTCAACCTTGCGGCCATTCACGAAGCAGGGTTGATGGGCCTTCAACACGTAGCCGTCGCCGTCGCGGACCAGCGTGGCATGCTTGCGAGAAAGGTCGCCCAGCAGGGGGACGTCGGCCGGGCTATCCACGCCGGCGCGGCCCAGGATGATCTCCGAGTCGAGGATCACGAGGTAGCCGCCCACCGCGTCGGCCCAGAGCAGGAATCGCCCTCGTCCGGCCGACGAATTCGCCTCGGGCCGGGCGCGATTGCCGCCGCTCGCGGGCGAGTCGCGGCGAAGCGCGCTAGGTCGCCACGGGACGGTGGGCATTTCGGCGAGATTGCTCGGACGAGGGGCCGAATCGATGAACAAAATCCCCGACTTGCCGACGGAGGCGGCGACCGGGGCCGGCTCCTCGCTCACGGCCACCCGGACCGGCGGCGACACGCGGCCGGGCAATGCGGCCGATGGGCTCAGGGCGCCGATCTGCTGCCAGGCCCTCTGCCGGGCTTGCTTGGCGGCGGGGTGTTCGGGGACAAGGTCGAGGACCGATTCCGCCGCGGCGAGCGTCTCGCTCCAGCTCGTCGAGGCCAGCGCCGCGTAGAGGCGCTCGATCCGTGGTTGCGAGGTTTCCCGGCGATTCGACAGGTCGCGGATTGCGGCCGAGATCTCGCCCGAGGCGACTTCGCCGGCCAATCGGCCCGCGCGTTCGAGGCCGTCGATCGCCTGGCCGAATTCGCCGCGGCGGGCGTCATCCTGCGCCTTGCGCCAGGCCTCGGCCGCCTCGCGGAAGCGCCGGAGGGCGGCGTTGGATACGCGATGCTCGGCCAGGAAGGTCACGCGTTCGGCCACCTTGCCCGGCTCGCCGGCCTCCAGGTCGGCCCTCACTTCGTCGATCAGGCGTTCGGCCACTTTCTGCCGGGCCGCGGCCACGGCGTCGGGGGCCGCGCCGAACTTCTCGGCCAGGTCGAGGTCGGTGATCGCGCCGGCCGTGTCGTCGGCCTCGGCGCGTCGCTCACCCCGGCCGACCAGTTGCACGGCCATCCGGCTCCGCAGCAAGACCGCCTGACGGTGGTCGGCCACGTCCGGCCGGGTGGCCAGGTTGAGCGCCTCGTCGAAGCGGCCGAGCTTGGCCGACTCCTCCGCTTGCTTCAGGATCATTCGCCATTGTCCCAACATGGTGTTCGTACCGCCCGGGTTGACCATGGGGATCGCGCCCGCCACTCCCGCTATAAGTTGTTCGCCCGCCGAGGGCGTTTCTTCCGAGGCCCGACGGGCGGCCGTCCGCATTATTCTATGCGGAGGGCCGCCGCGTGCTGACCCGGATCAGAACTTGTCCTGGGCGGTCTTCTCGCCCGACTTCGTCGGCTGGCCGAACTCGGCGTCGACCTCGTTGCAGATGTCGCGAGCGGGCTCGACGGTGACCGTCACGCCGCGATCGATGTACTTGGCCTTCAGCTCGTCGATCCTGGACATCTCCTCCAGCTTGGTTTCCAGGTCGGCGACCGACTGCTTGGCGCGGCCGATGGCCGAGTCGTCGAACGAGAACTCGCTCTTGGCGCTGGCGGCGCGAATCTGGTTCAGGCGGGCCTCGATCCCCTCGACCCGGACCAGCAGGTCACGCTTGGCGGAGTTCATCGCGGCCAGGGTCTCCCGGGTGGCCGCCACGTTCTTCTGGCGGATGCTCAGGGTCTCCTGCTTCTCGGCCAGGATGTTCTTGACCAGCTTGTAGTGGTCCATCCGGCGGACCAGGTCGGTCTTGACCTCGCGGGTCGTGTAGGCCACGCCGCCGGTCAGGTGGGTGTCGCCGGTCTTCAGGTGATCGTTCAAGGCCTGGAGCTCGCGAGCCTCGCGGCCCAGCTCGGTCTTGGTGGCGACGATTTCCTTCTCCAGCCGCTCGATCTCCAGCTCCGCCTTGGCCTGGGCCTCGATCCCCTTGATGATCGCGGGCTCAAGGTCGGCGATCTCCTGGCGGGCCGTGCGGATCTCCATCTCGATCGGCACCGCCGCGCGGACCGTGCTGCATGCCTGCGAGGAGGCGGCCCTCATGTACTTCCAGGCGGGGGTGAGGGACAGGACGCCGAGGGCGGCGCCGCCGAGGGCCACACCGACCAGCCCTTTCTTGATGACCTTGCATACCATGGAAAATTCTCCTGATTCCGGGTCCAGGGGACGTTGTGATCGGCGGCTCGGGTTGAGTTCGGCCCTCGCCCCCTCAATGGTCATTCGGACTTCCTTCCCGTTTATTGGGAAGCTTGGCACGATTTCCAGGGGTCGCGACGCGGGCAGATCGCCCCGACATCTCCCATCGTCCGCCCGAATCGCCCGGCGATCAAGCGAATTTCTCCGGCAACGGTGAGGGATGGAAACTTCCGCGAGGGAGGGAATTTCGCCATAACCGTAGGGTGGTTCGAGCGTTAGCGAGCCCCACCTTATTCCCACGCGATAAGAAGGTGGGGCTCGCTAACGCTCGACCCACCCTACGGTTAGGTCAATTTTCAAGGGACCCGCCAACGAAACGAGGCAGGCCCGAACGAATTCGGGCCTGCCCCAAGTGTCCAGCCTGGACGACCCAGGCTTCAGACCAGCCCATGCTCCGGGTCGAGCGCTTCCATCAACTTCGCGATCGCGCCGTTTTCGAGTTGGCGGACGCGTTCGCGGGTCAGGCCCAGGGTCTCGCCAATCTCGCGGAGGGTCTTCGGGCCGGTGTCCTCCAGCCCGAACCTCATGCGGATCACGGCCGCCTCGCGGTCGTCCAAAAGCTCAAGCTGGGCGAAGATCCGCTCCAGGTCGTCGGATTCGATCAGCAAGTTGTCGGGCGTCTTGCAGCGATCGTCGGTCAGCATGTCGTCGAGCAAATTCCCGTCGTCGTCGGCGCTCTCGGGGTGGGGCGTCAGGTTGTTGACGCGAATGGCCTTGGCGACGATCCCCACCTTCTTCTTCGACAGCCGCAACGTCTTGCCAATCTCCTCGGGCGTGGGAGGCCGCCCCAGCGAGTCGCTGAGCGCGTTGTGGACCCGTTTCCACTTGGTCAGCAGGGTGACCATGTAGGCGGGCAGGCGGATCGGCTTGCCCTGATTCATGACCGCGCGGCGGATCGATTGCTTGATCCAGTAGCTCGCGTAGGTGCTGAACCGGTTGGCCATGTCGCCGTCGAATCCCTCGACGGCCCTCATGAGCCCAAGGTTCCCCTCCTCGATCAAATCCTCCAGGCCCAGGCCCTTATTCATGTACCCGCGGGCGATGTTGACCACCAGGCGGAGGTTGGCCTTGACCATGTGGTCGCGCGCCTCGGGGTCGCCCAGGGCCACGCGGTGGGCCAGGTCTTGCTCCTCCTGCGCGGAGAGCAGCGGGGTGGTGTTGATATCTTGCAAGTACAGGTGCAAGGGGGAATTCCGATCGGTCTCGCGGCGGTGGCGGGGGTTCATCGCGGGGTGGGCTCCATGGCATCAGTCGCTGACCACTTCCCTTGGGGCGCGGACGCGCGCCCCGCTGCCCGGAGGGCGCGCCGAAGTGAGCGGCCCCCTGGCAACCTAGAACATCGATTCGGCCCGTCAACAAATTCTCCGAAAATCGTAGCTCGGATCATGTTGCCGAAAAGTCACCCGCAAAATTCCGCGCACTTGCCCATCCTCACCAATCGGCATGACGGTTCGGCTCGACGATCGGCGCACCTGGAATGCGTACACCCATCCCACGGATTGCGCCGATTCTCTCGATGATGCGTGGGCACAACCCCAATCCCGCGGCGGAGCCGCGAGGCCGATCCGGATCGGGTCGGGCGGGTGGCCCGCGTGAACTCCTCCGTCGGAAAGGAGGCCGCCGATGTCGCGGTCGTTTCGAGAGCTAGCCACGGGTGCCCTGATCCTGGCCGCCGGGGTCGCCGGCTGCGCCCACTGCGACACTTGCGATGACTTCCCCGTCCCCTGCACGGGCCCCGGCTGCGGGACCACGCCCGCCGGGTATGGGATGATGCCCCCCGGCGGAGGCCAGATCGCCCCGTTCCAGGCCACGCCAGGCGGATCGCCCGAAGCGGGCACGATGGCGCTCCCGTCTGTGCCCAACCTACCGTCCGAATCCCGCACCACGCCCCAGCCCACGATCCCGGTCCCGCCCACGCCCAAGCCGTAATCCCGCGACGAACCGGCAAAGCCATCAGAGGGCAAGCAGACTGGCTCATGATGCCGGGCCGGTGGTCGGGTGGCATGCTTTACGTACTCGTAAGCATGTCCGCAGGAGTAGCCAGGGGCATGCTTACGAGTTACGTAAGCATGCCACCCAGGCACCGACCGGGAATCATGAGCCGATGGTCTTTTGTGGGGCAGGCAAGACGGCTGCCCCACAAGAATCACTCCAACTTACCAGTCATGTCAGACGCTCTTGATACCGCCGACCAAGTCGAGAAAATCATGCGTCCCTATCCCGCGAATCGTCCTTGCCGCTTCGCAACCCGCGGGGTATGACCGGGGATTCCGGGGGTCGAACGGCCTGGCCTGAAGTCCGCATGGCGAGCACCCGGCCAGGGAGACACTCTTGCGAGGGTTTTTCCACCCGGTCGGGTACCTGAAAGGCACCGTCGAATCGGATGCCCGGAAGACAGCATCTCCTCATTCCATAAGGACTTGGCACATTCTCCATGTCCAAAATGGGGACACAACCTCCCCATGCGGGGTGCCGGAATGTCCAGATTTCGTCCAGATGCCCCAAATGCAATAAGTCCCTTTCCAATAACGACTTGAATCATTTCGCGCGCAGCACGACCCCAAAAACAGGGCCGAAAACGGGCGGAAAAGCATCGCGCCCCGGTTGCGCTTTCTTACAAACTACCTCCGGAAGCCGGTTTCACCCGCAAATTCCCGCCATTTTGCGAGTGTCGCACTCTGTCGCTTATTATCTAATGCCTAGAATTTCATTCATCAATTTAATTCCGCAAGTCATTCAATTACAACGCATTGCGAATTGCCCCACCGAAACGAGAAATGCAGGAAATCGGCCCGATCCCGACCCAAATTCTTCCCCCTCACGATGTATACAAAGGATCAGGTTCAACCAGCGGCTTCGCGCCCATCCTCGGAAATGGTTCTAAAGACGCGACCCCGCAACGATGGTGTGGATGTACGGCTCTTACAAAGGCTTATCATCGCGACGCCCCGCGAGGCAATCATGCGAAATTCCCTCCAAGAGACCATAACCCAGATTACCCCGCCCTCCGGGACGACCAATCCGCGCCCGGCAATGGAATCCGTCGCGGGTGAGCACGCCACCGTCCATGCGCAGGTGACACGCGTCCCGCGAGTTCCGCACGACGAATTCGCCACCTGCCCGCACCCCCGCGAGTTTGCGGTTGCATCCCCCGTCGGTTCCCGCCGCTTCCCTGTTGACGCGGAGGCGAAATCCGGGTCAAGTGGAGCAAGCAGTCGAGGCCGGGGCATGCCCCCGTGCAGGCGTCCTGTTTTGCTCGGCCAGCGATCGAGAATCCTCCATGAAGTTGATCATCGCGATCATCCAGCCGACCAAGCTAGAGGCCGTGAAGGAGGCGCTCTCGCACGTCGAGGTGTTCCGCCTCACGGTGATGGACGTGCAGGGGTTCGGGCGGCAGAAGGGTTACACGGAAGTCTATCGCGGCCACGAGTTTACGGTGAATTTGCTCCGGAAGATCGAGTTGCAGATCGCCGTGAACGAGGACTTCGTGGAGCCCACCATCAACGCCATCATCCAGGCCGGCCGCAGCGGGCCGGAGGGGAAGATTGGCGACGGCAAGATCTTCATCCTGCCGATGGACGACTGCATCCGCATCCGCACCGGCGAACGCGGGCCGGAGGCGATCTGACCCCCATGATCCGCGCGGTCATCTTCGATTTCAACGGCGTACTGGTCGACGACGAATCGGTCCATTTCGACCTGTTCCGCGAGGTCCTCGCCGAGGAAGGCGTTGACCTGACCGAACGCATGTATCACGAGAAATACCTGGGCTACGACGACCGCAAGTGCTTCGAGCAAGTCCTGCTCGACGCCGGCAGGCGTCCCGAACCCAGCTACGTCGACGGCCTGATCGCTCGCAAGGCCGATCGCTACATCCCCAGGGCGGAAAAAGGCTTGCGCTACTTCGCCGGGGCCGGCGAGGCGGTGAAGGCGTTGAGCCGACGATGGCCGATCGCGATCAACTCGGGGGCCTTGAGGCCGGAGATCGAGTACAGCGTGGGGCGATTGGGCCTGGCCGAGCAGATCCTCGCGATCGTCTCGGCCGAGGATGCGTCGCAATGCAAGCCCGACCCGGAAGGCTACCTGCTCGCGCTCGACGCGTTGAGGTCGCAAGTCGGCGACGACCTGGAGGCCGCGCATTGCCTCGTCTTCGAAGACAGCCTCGCCGGGATCCAATCGGCCAAGGGCGCCGGCATGTGGGCCGTGGGTGTATCGAATACCTATCCCGAGAAGGAGTTGCGAGCCGCCGGGGCCGACGCGGTGATTGACGGCCTGGAAAACCTGGAGCCGTCCTGGGTCGAGCAGCTTTTTGCCCCGCAGGTGTCGCCATGACCGCGGGAGCTGGAGAGGTCGGCCTGCTCCTGAGCCGCGACCTGATCTTCACCACGAAGATCACCGGGACGGCCCGGGCCATGGGCCACCAGGTCCTCACGGCGGGCGGCGTGTCGCTCGCGACGCAGATGATCGAGCAATGGCGACCGAAGGTGGTGTTCGTGGACCTGGCTGCCGGGGATCTCGCGAATTCGGCCGCGATCCTCGCCTATCGGACCATCGCCCCCGACACGCCGTTCGTCGCGTTCGGGTCGCACGTCGACGTGGACGCCCTCGATGCCGCCAGGGACGCAGGATGCAACCCGGTGATGCCACGAAGTCGGTTCTCGGCCGAGCTGCCCGAGTTGATCGGACGTTATCTCGGGCCCGCGGGCCAGCCCACTTCCGCAAGCGATTGAGATTCGATCGGTTTGACCACGCGAGCCGGTCGCAAGGCGATCATGGTCAGGGCCAGATAACACAAGTAGACCACGCCGGCCACAAGCCAGACCGATGGCGGTGCCCCCGCGGCGCCGTGCAAAGCCGCCGACAGGCTCTCGAACACGAGGAGAAGGATGATGGCGCATCCGAGGAAGAATTGACGACCGAGAGAGGCACGTCCGCCGACTCGTTTTTCGATCTGGTAGTAGCCATGATGGGCACGAAACAGGGCGGCAATGATCGGCACCCACACGACCATCAAGAAATTGGCGGCCGGGTTGCCAGGGAAAGCGAGGCAGACGATTGCAGGATAGGATGCGATGGCGACCGGCAGGAAGCCGTCCCAGCCGATGGCCGACCAGAACCATTCCTCACGGCTCGTCTCGCCCACATGACAATCGTCTTCCTCCGGCTTACCCATCAAGCCAAGCGTCCCAGATGCCCCCACCGGACGAAGCGACCTCGGCGGGCGTCTTGACGACGGGCTTTCGACGCCGAGGGGCCCAATTCGTGGCCGATTCAACGATCTCTCGCACCCTCCGGCCCCATTGCAAGCCGAACAACGGGCGAGACGGTCGCGTAAGAGGTACGCTCCGGGTAAACCAGAGCAAATGCCCGCAGCGTGGGCATGGGGCATCGCTCCCGGGATAGGACGGCTCCATCCGGGCCACGGTCCGGCAAATCGGGCAGCGGCTCGGTATGCCCCCGGGACATCGCGACGAAATCCCGACACTCATGGTCCTTGCCCCCGAAGACTTTCATTTCCTGGAGAGGACGTGATCTCAAGGGAAAATCGCCGGGAATTCGAAGAAGGGCGGCGGGGAACCTTGAGACGTTGCCGCCGGTTCCCCTGATCGCCGCCCCCGAGATTTAGACCGTGAAATGCTCCATCATGGCCGGGTCTTCGACCAGTCCCAGCAGGAGCGAGCGGCTCTTGTCGCGGGTCTCGCCGATGGCCGTCACATACACGGCCGGGTCGTCCTTCACGGGGCATTCGTGCTCGCAGATGCCGCAGCCGATGCAGCGGTCGGGGTCGATGAAGGGGCGTTTCAGTTCGAGGGTCTCGCCCCATCGGCTCACGATCTCGACGTTGCGCGTGAAGATCGCCTTCGGGCTGACCGGGCAGACCTCCTCGCACACCACGCACGAGGTGTCCATGGCCCAGGGCAGGCAGCGGCCCTGGTTGTAGAAGGCCGTGCCGGTCTTGATCGGCCCGTGCGCCTCGTACGGACCGGTGCCGAGCTTCTCGGCGATGGAAATTTCGCGGATCGCGCCGGTGGGGCAGACCTGGCTGCAAAGGGTACAGTTCAGCTCGCACCAGCCCATCTTGGAGATCATGATGGGCGTCCACAACCCTTCCAAACCGGCCTCGAACATGGCCGGCTGGAGGACGTTCGTCGGGCACACGCGGATGCACTGGTCGCACTTGATGCAGCGGCGGAGGAACTCGTCCTCGTTCACCGAGCCGGGCGGCCGGATCACCTTCGGGCTGAAGTTCTTGCGCACCCCGCCCGAGAGCCGGGCCATCGGGAAGAACAGCACGCCGAACAGGCCGGCCAGCATCAATTGACGACGACCCACGTTCGGGTACGCGACCTCGCTCGCCTTCCTCGGCAGGAAGCGGAACATGAGGGCGTCGTGCGGGCAATCCTCGATGCAATTCAGGCAGACGAAGCACTCGCTCTTGCGAAGGTCGGCCTGCGGGTCGCTCGCGCCCTCGCAACTCTTCAAGCAGAGGTCGCAATCGGTGCAGCGGACCGGGTCGCGGTCGATCCGCCAGAGGGCGAACCGGCTGAAAACCCCGAGCAAAGCGCCCAGGGGGCACAACACGCGGCAGAAGAAGCGGGGGATCCACCAGTTGGCCACGAGCAGGCCGACGAAGATCACGCCCACGATCCAGCCCCACATGTATTCGCGAGGCTCGGTGTACACGCCCTCGCTCGCCTTGTGGACGGTGGGCAACACGCTCGTCGTGAGCGAGCGGACCGTCAGGGCGATGGGGTCGAGCAGGCCGATTTGCAGCGTGCTGTTGCCGCGCTTGTGTTCCTCGGCGGCGTTCGAGAGCCCCTCGGCGAACGACCGGGCCACGGTCGCCGGGCCGCCCGCGACGAACGCGACGGCATAGCCCAATCCGGCGGCGGTGAGCAAGGCGGTGCCGAGCGTGAACTTCCCGTACTTGCGGTACATCCACGACATCGGCCACTGCATGTAGCGGATTAAGGCGCCGGTGACGATGAACAGGATGGAGACCTGGAGCAAGCGATTGGCGGTGACGAAGATATTACCGATCGTCAGATTACCGCCCCTGCGTCCATACGCCTCGGCCATGGCGCCCGGCGCGTCGAGCAAGGTCGGGACGATCCAGAGCGAGGCCATCGCGATCATGGCGGCGAGGATGTAGTACTTGATCGCGAAGATCTTGCGGTAGCGGTTGGACTCGATCATCTGCTTGGTGTTGCGGCGGTTGCCGATCCACCCGAAGAAGTGGTGCAGGATGCCGAACGGGCACATCCAGTTGCACCACACCCGCCCGAGCATCATCGTGATCGCAATCACGACCAGGCCCCAGACGAGGTTGCGATAGAGTGTATGCGTGGTCAAGGCCGTGGAGACCGCCACCAAAGGCGTGGCCTCCAGGAACAGGCTCACGGGCCAACCCCGCAAATAGCGCAGGTCGGTGATGATCAGGAAGAAGAGGAACAGGCCGAGGGCGAGGACCTCGTAGGCGCGTCGGATCTTGACCATATCAGGGATTCCCTCCGGCGGGAGGTTTGTGTTGAGGGGGCCGCTTCTTGGCCGGCCAGTAGTCGGCACGGGCCATGAGACGGGCGAGGGGCAGGGAAAAACCGGGGAGCAGGTCCGTCTGGTAGGATTGGGTCTCGTGGATCACGGTCGTGGTCGGGCCTTCGGGGCCGGGCTTGAAGACGGTCATCGTGCGGGCGAATCGGTTGATCACCCAGTACTCGAGGACGCCGATGGCGAGATATTCCCCGAGCTTTTCTTGATAATCTCGGAGCCAATCACGCCGCGATGCCGAGACAAATTCGACGAGGATAGCAGGGATGTCAGCCCGCGGATCGGGCTTGCGGCCGAGGCCTATCCAGATCGCTCGGTCGGCGCGCCGGCGATTTTCGAGGGAATAGATCGTCTGTTCAGGGAGCGTGTTGTCGATCACCGACCCACGAGGGTCATCATACTGATAGCCTAGTAGGAGATAGCCCAACTCCTGGTTGGGGTCCATCTCCGCATTGCCGGCAGGAGGCGCCACAACCAGGACTCCGCGGATCAGTTCATAGCGATAGAACGGGTTCCACCGGCGCACGACATCGAACTCGGCGGGGGTCATGCTGATCCCCGCCGATCGCGGTCCGAGCCTCGGCGTCCTGGTCCTCGTGGCCGTGCTCACACCGTCACCTCTTGGGTCCACTGCGGGCGCCAGTCCTCGCCGAGCCCTCGCTTGATCACCTTGTCGAGGTAGATGATCTCGTGCCTCTGCTTCTCCAGCAAACGCGACACGCACCAGCTATCCACGGCCGTGCAGTCGGTGCCCACCACGATGGCGTCGCCCTTCTTCACGTCGTTCAGGCTGCCGCCGGTCGGGCCGTTCTTCATGAGCATCTTCCGGCCGTCGGCCACCACGAAGGTGGGCTTCATCATCTGCGCGAAGTCGGAGATGATCCCGTGGATGTCCTGGTGGAACTGGTTGCGGGGGTTGCCCAGCAGGCCGTACCAGTTCTTCATGGTCACGGTGGCCTTGCAGAGGTTGTGGTCCTTCACGGGGCTCACGCCGATGACCTTGGTGGCCTCGCGGAAGGGGCGGTAGAACATCTTCCAGGTGTTCTTGATGGTCTCGCCGCCCACGTAAAGCTGCTCGAAGTAGCTCTCCTGCGGCATCATCAGCTCGGCGCCCGCCCTCAGCGCGGCGTCGCCCACCTTGGTCTTGAAGAAGCAGCTCTCGGGGTTGTTGATCGGGTTGTCGGCCACGATCACCTTGCGGGCGCCGTTCTTCAGGCAGAGCTTGACCACGGCCGAGACCGTGTCGGGCGAGGAGGTTGCGGCGAGGTCGGGGTTCTTGTCGAAGGCCACGTTGGGCTTCAACACGACCACGTCGCCCCGTTGGATGAACCGGCTCACGCCGCCCATCTCGTCGAGGGCCCGCTTGACCATGTCGAACGCCTGCTGCTCGCGGGCTTGCAGCTCTTCTTCCTTCGAGGGGAAGGACGCGGGATCGAGCGGGCTGGACCGCACGACCACCAGGCTTGGCTTGCTGGGCATGCGGGCGACGGAATAATCCTTCAGCTTGACCGGGGGCGGCGGCTTCACGCCTTCCATCCCCCAGTGGTCGCGGAGGAGGGCGCCTCCTCCGATGACCAGGCCGCCAACCGCGGCGGCCCCGCCGACTTGCGTGAGGAATTGACGGCGCGAGAAGGGCGTGTCGGCCGGATTCACGCCCCCGAGCCGTTCCAGGTTTTTCTGCTGAGTCCTCGTCAGCTTCTCGCTCATGGCGGACCCCTTTTCGGCTTCGTAGGGCGTGTGGAACACGCCGGGAACTTCATTTGATTGGGAACGGCGCGATTCTCACGCCCTACTTTTCGCCTTCCGGGTTATCGGCGGCAGGCTTCTTCTTCTCGGAAGCGATAACCGGCACCTTCTCGGGCAAGCCGGCGGCGAATTCGCGGGCGAACGACTCGGCCGTCTTCACGTCCGGCCCTCCATTCACCCCCGCCACCGTGTTCCCCTTGAGGAAGACAGCATCAACCAGGCCAATGTTGGACGCCACGAACATGCTCTGCGCCTTCGACCCTTCAACCGTCGTGATCATCGCGCCCGACGTCTTCGCCTCGCCCAGATATTTCTCGAAGACCGCCCTGGCTTCCTCGGGCGTGTCGAACGGCCGCAAGAATCCCTGGAACGTCGCGTTCCCCGTGGAATAATCGGCCGTGAACACGTCGCTCAAGAAGCTGTATCCGAAGACGTCCTGGGCGACGAACTTCGGGCCTGTCTTCTTCGGCTCGGCGGGCAATAACTTGAACAAATCCTCGGCCGACGGGCCGCTCGCAACCGGGCCGGCCTTCTGCTTCGAGGCCACCATTTTGGCGATCTCGAGCGCGAAATGCCGATTGCTTCGGGCTTTCCGACGCCACGTTCACGATCGTGTAGAACGGGCCGATGTGGAAGAAGACGCTGCCCGCCGCCGTGTAGCCGGCGGTGCCGACCTCGACCGGCTTGGCGTCGTCGGACTTCTCCGAGTCGTATTTCGCCTGGGCCCGGAGCGCGTCCCCCATCTCGAAGATGAAGAGCTGCACCTCGTTCTCTTCCTCGTTGACCGGATGGTACGAGCAGCAGGCCATCCCCTTCACGCTGTTCTGGATGAAGCTCTCGGCGCGGCCGTCGATCTTCTCGAACAGGTTCTGGTCGTTGAAGGTCTCGATGTAGGTGGCCTCGCCCTTGCCCGGCAGCTTCGAGATGACCCATCCGGCCGGTACCTCGGCCAGGGGCAGCATGGCGGCCAGGGGTTTCTGCGGGTCGGGCGTCTTGGCCATGATCGCCTGGACCTCGGCCGGCGCGAGCCCATTCGAGGCCGTCGCGGGAGGCGGTGCCGGCTGCGGCGGAATATCCGTCCTCGGCTGGGCCGACGCCGTGGAGGTGGGGACCATGCCCGGCACCAGTGGGGGGCGCGGTCGCCAGGGCGGCGGGCTCGGCCTTCAGGTTCACAAGCTGTTGAGGGGCGTCGAGGCCCACGGCCTTGTGGATCGCTCCCATCCGCTCCAGGACCCCGTTCATCGGCGGGATCACGGCGGGGCTCGTCCGCGCGGCCTCGCGAAGCGCGAGCATGGCCGTATCCAGCCGCTTCACGCTGTCGGTCAGGTCCTTCCTGACGAGAGCCAACCGCTTTTCTTCGGCCCGCACCTTCTCGTCGGCCTCTTGCAAATTGTATTGTCGCCCCAGGTCGAGCGGCGAGAGCGTGTTGTTGGGGTTGAATTCGTAACGATTCACGTCGAACGACTGGCTCTTGACCAGGACCGCCAGGAAAATGGCGGGGATCCCCATGACCAGCATCATCGAGCAGACGACCGACCAGAACACGGGTCGCTGCAAGGTGCGGCCCCGGCGGGCGTTGAACCACTTCATCTGGCCCAGGAACACGAAGGCGAGCGGGGTGGTGGCCAGCGCCACGGCCCCGGCGATCAACGACACGGCCATGACCGCGTTCGAGTTGAACATCTCGCCAAGTTGTGCGAATAAACGCTGAAGGCTCATCCCGCCAAGCCCTCCGGGGGTGGGTTGCAAACGCGGTGGGGGGGACCAGGAAAGATTATATCCAACAAGATCCTTGCGGAGCAATCGGCGAATTGGACCGGTCGGTTGGATTGCCGAGTCGGATCGATCGAGTTGCAAGGCTTGTGCCCTCGCGTGGTGCTGAATTGTGAACAAAAGCGGGGAAACCCTGCAATCCGGGGCTGTGAAGGTTTTTCGTCCAGTTTCCGCATGCCGAAAGCGAGTTGCCAGGCAGGAATCGAGTTGTCAAAGATCCGGATCGCTCGCGATCTTCCAGCAATCATCGCGGTGCAGCGGCCGGACCTCTCGCGATTCGCGGGTCGGGTCGGCTGTCCCGGATCGGCCAGCCGCGATCTTGCAATCCCCTCGGCGATGGTGGTCCCTGTCTTTGGCGATTGCATCGGGTATGCTGGCGCTTCGTGCCGAACTTTCGGATTCTTCGACCCGATCTATGGAATTCCTGGCATGGCGCACTCTCGCGAACAGGTTTGCGAATCGACCTCCCGCAAGCTCCTGGCCGGGTCGGGCGAGGTCGCCAGATCGAAGGCGCTGGTCGGCCTGGACGGCTTCGTCGACGAGATCATCGCGGTCGTCGACAAACGCTATGCCGACGGTCGTTTCGACCCGATCCGCACCATCGCCTCGTTCGGCGACAAGATCCGCGCCGCAGCCGGCGAATCGAGCAATTATGAACTCGTCGTGAAGCAGGCGAAGCTCGGCGGCAACGGGCCGATCATGGCCAATGCGCTCGCAAGTCTTGGATTGGGAGTGACTTACATCGGGAACCTGGGGTATCCCGACCTCCACCCCGTCTTCCACGACTTCGCGAAGATCGCCGACGTGATCACCATCGCCCCGCCCGGCCATACCGATGCGCTGGAATTCGACGACGGCAAGATCATGCTCGGCAAGCAGGAGACGCTCCACGAGGTCAACTGGGAGAATCTCCAGTCCCGAGTCGGCCGCGACCGCCTGGACGACCTGGTGGGCAGCTCGCGGCTCATCGGCATGGTCAACTGGACCATGCTCCCCGGGATGAGCCGGATCTGGCATCGCCTGCTCGACGAGGTCCTGCCGCATATCAAGGGACGGCCGACGGTCTTCGCCGACCTGGCCGATCCCGAGAAGCGGACGCCCGAGGACATCCGCGCGGCCCTCGGCCTGCTCACGCAATTCCAGCAGTACGTGGACGTGATCCTGGGCTTGAACTTGAAGGAGGCCATGCAGGTCGCGGCGGTCCTGAATTTGCCCAGTCGAAGCGATCCGGAGGCGACAATCGACGAGGAGGCGGCGGCGATCCGCGAGCGCCCTGGGGATCGGATGCGTGGTGATCCACCCGAGGCGGGCGGCGGCGGCGGCAACGGCGAGCGGGGTGGCGCACTTCCCGGGGCCGTTCGTCAAGCAACCCGCCATCAGCACGGGGGCGGGCGATCATTTCAACGCGGGCTTCTGCGTGGGGCGGATGCTGGGGCTGGACCTGGAGGAGAGCCTATGCGCAGGCGTAGGCACGAGCGGGTTTTACGTCCGATCGGCCGGGAGCCCCTCGCTGGCTGAGTTGGCACAGTTCGTCGCCGAATTGCCCCCGCCCGAGGGCTGAAATCTCGCCGAAATGGGACCGACCGCGAATTTGGGATGGACTACGGACCTCGCCGGGGATAAGATATCGGTTGCGCTGTAGAGCACCGGTAGCTCGCCAGGCTCATAACCTGGAGGTAGGCGGTTCGATTCCGCCCGGCGCAATCAGGCTGTCCCGAATCAGGATCGGGAAGCATGGCGTCCGTAAAGGACGCGGAGCGACGGTGTCGTCGAGGATCAAGAAGGACGTTGCGGTTGATGCCCGCTCCAGACATGGACGCGGGCTTATTCGTTTTGGCGTTGACCAGTTCCCGGCGTGGGACTACATTCCGCCCGTGGGGTCATCCCGGCGCACCAGGGGCAAGGAAGCCATGCCGACCGATTCGGGCGTGACCATCGTGATCCCGAACTGGAATCACGAGATCCTCCTGCCGCGATCGATCCTCTCGGCCCTGAAAGCGGTCGCGATCCTCCGCGGTCGCGGGACGGCCGCCGAGGTCCTCGTCCTCGACGACTTCTCGCGGGACGGCTCCCCCGCGATGCTCCGCGGCCTGGAAGCGCTTTATTATGAGCAGGGCCTGAGGGTCGTGGCATTCGGCGAGAACGGCGGGCTGGTCGCGAACCGAAACTATGCGCTCCTGAACGCAAATTATCGGTACATCACGTTCATGGACGCCGACAACGAGCTCGTGCCCGAAAATCTGCCCCTGATGGTCGAGACGCTCGAGCAAACCGGCGCGGCCGCCGCCTACGGGAATCTGCTCGTGCGCTCCCCCTCGGCGGATCATGCCCATAATGCCACGAGCAATGAGAGCATCCAACCGAAAATCTTCAAAGATAACTACGTCGATGCGTTTTCGATCCTCGATCGTCAGCAGGTGCTCGATGCCGGCGGATATGAGGCAACTTGCACGACCTGGGAAGACTACGAACTCTGGCTGCACCTGGCGAGCAACGGGAGGCAGATCGTCTTCGTGCCGGTCGTCTTCGGCTATTATTATGTCCTGCCGGGATCGATGGTCGAGGATACCTTGAAGGCCGGTTCGGTGCGGAATCGCGTGACCCGAATCTTCGACCAGGTCGGGGTGAGGAAATTCCTGGACCTGGCGACCGAGCGGCTCCGGTATCACCCGAGGATCGGCTACCTCTGAGCCGGCCATCGCATCGAAGTCGAGCCGCGAAAGACCAGGGAGGGTCGATCGAATGCAAGCGAGACTCATGGGCCGGGCCGACCCGCCGCATCGGCCGCTCCTGGCCACGATGACCACCGTCCATCGCGAGGTGGAAGACTTCTGGCAATCGCACTGGCCCTCGGCGGACGTGCCGAAGCCCGGGGCGCCGCTGAGCGTGCTCGATGCCTATTTGTTTCACCTTGTGCTCGACCTGATGCCCGCTCCGCCCGTCCTGATCGACCTCGCGGCCGAATCCACATCGGGGGCAACGTCGTTAATCGGCCTGGCCCATCCTCGCGTGAATCGCGTGATGACACAATGTTCGGGCCTGAGTGCGGCCGCGAATGCGCTCGGTTCTTATTCCCGCCAGACGCGAGAAATCCCGCTCGAAATCGTCGAGAAAGCGACCCCGATCGGCCTTGCCAACCGACGTGTTCCCGTCGTGGTCGTGATGGACGCTCGCGAGCCGGAAATCGCGCAAACTTTGCGCGAATGGCTGGAAAATGGCCCTCAAACCCTGGCAATCTTGCTGGGCCTTGGCAAGCTCGGACAATGCCCTGCGCTGGGCATGCTTTCGAGTCCCGATCCGGATCGCGAATTCGGCCTGATCCGGGAGCTTGGCGAGGTCCTTGCCGCAAGCTCGATGGGGATCGTTGCGCGACGCGAGGCGAACCTGACGACCGGGGTGATGGACCGCCTTCAGGGCTTGTTCGCGGGCCGTTTCGGCGTCCTGGACCTGCTCAGGACGGTGAATCACTCGGCGATCCGCGCCGCCGGGATCGACGCCGACGCGATGAGGTCGCATGTGTGGTCCTGGGCGCTCACGTCCGAGATGGATCGGGCCAGGGACGCGGCCTCGGTGGCGAAGAAAGAGGCGGCCGAGGAGATCGAGCGGCTGTTGCGGACGATCTGGGATTCGCGGCAAGAGACGGCCGCCGCGATCCGGTCGCTGGAGGAAGCCCGGCGAGAAGTCGAGGCCCTGCGGGCTCAGTTTGCGGGTTCCCCCCTACGCAGGGCACGCCGCCTTGTGGGTCGTCTCGCGAGGGCTATCAAAGCCGGCTAATCCGACTTGCCCCGTTCTCGAATCCAACCATTCCGTTCCCGAGAGGGCCGCCAATGCCGCCGATTGCGGAGAATTCGCCCGGCCGTCGCGTCCTGGTCCTCATCCCGGGCTCGGTCAATTACTTCTACAACCTGAGCGGCCGACGGATCGCCGAGGCGGCCCGCGAGTTGGGCTACTTCGCCGACGTGGCCACGCTGGCGAGCTGCCCCGAGCGGCCTTACGATTGGTGCGTCCTGTCGAACGTGCCGGAGATCCTCCACGCCTTTGGCGACGACCACGCCGGCCTGGCAAAGCTGCGCGAATTCGGGTGCCGATGGGGCCTCACATCGGCCATCGCCATCGATTGCGTGCAGACGCCCTGGTACGAACGACTCAGCTACCTGAGCGATCGGGCCGGGGCCACCGCGATCCTCGACCTGGGCCTGCATGACCAGGGCCACGCCCTGCCGGACGAGGACCGGGGCGCCTATCGCTTCCTGTTCTCGGGCCTGACCGCTTCGGAACGTCGCCTGATGGCCGCCGAACGATTCGACGACGCGGATCGCGTGCTCCCCTGGGCGTTCGTGGGCCACGTCACGCCGCATCGAGCGGCCCTGGTCGATCATCTCGTCCGGCAAGTGGACCCGACGGGTTTTGCCTATCTGCCGAACGTGGCGCCTTACACCGAAACCGGGTCGCCCCACCTGAATCAGGGGCAGTTCGAGGCGGTCTTGCGACGCACGCGTTATCAGGTCTGGTGCTCGCATCACCCTCATTTCTACATGGAGCCCGAGCGGTTCCGCACCTCGCTGTTGACCGGAGGGGTGCCGATCAAGATCCGGCTCGCGCGAAGCACCGGACGCCTCGCGCGGCCCGGTCCCGTTTGGCGAGTGGCTTGTGGACTCGGGAGCAGTGGCGACGAAGCTTCGCGACGGCGACTTCGAGTCCATGAGGCGACGATTCCGGCAGGAATGGGCCCGCATGCCTTCGCTTGCCGACGAGATCGCCCGATTCCTCGCCGACGAGGGCCTGGACGTGGCCCGTCCGCCGATCATGTCCAGGGCCGGGTGAAGAACGATCGGTCGCGGACGAAACCTTAATTCGGACAGGGGGTTTGCAATGGTAGGCAGGGCGAAAATCTTCGGGATTGAGGCCGCGAAGCCGCTGCGCCAGCGAATCCGCCGCCGCCTCGCCCGAGGGCCCGCCGGGACGCTGTGGCGAGCGGCGAAACGCGCCCTCGTTCCCACTTTAGCGACCCCGATGGTCGAACTGACTCCCCGGACGCAAACCCTGCTGCCGATGCTCGCCTGCACCCGCTGCCGAGGCCCGTTGCGGCCGGATGATTCGGCCCTTGTTTGCAGCAATTGCGGCACGAAGTATCCCATCATCGCCGGACGCCCCGTGTTCTCGCGCGAGGACGGATTCTCGCCCCGGATCATGCCCGTCGAACACATGAGCAATCAGCCCCCTCGGGGGTTCCTCGACTGGATGGCGGGGCTCGACGGCTGGGCCTTGAACATCGGCGCGGGCGCGACGCAAACCAAGCTCGATAACGTGGTGGAGGTGGAATACGCCGTGTTCCGTCACACCGACGTCGTCACCGACGCCCATCACCTCCCCTTCCCCGACGCCGCATTCGATGCCGTGGTGAGTTTCAATACCTTCGAGCACCTTTCCGACCCGAATCGCGCCGCGTCCGAGATCTTCCGCGTGCTCAAGCCGGGTGGCCGCCTGGTGATCCACACCGCCTTCTTGCAGCCGTTGCATGAGCCCCCTCACCACTATTACAACACCACGGAATTCGGCCTGAGGCGGTGGTTCGCCGGCTTCGACATCGCCGAGGTCACGGTCTCCGACAACTTCCAGCCGGCGCACGTCCTGGCCTGGCTCTCATCGGAATTGCTCGCGGCGATCGGCGCGGCGGAAGGGGCCGAGGCGCGGGCGAATCTCGCTTCCAGCACCCTGCAAACCTGGGCGGCGGGATGGGACGACCCCTCGCGAAGGGCCGAGAATCCGCTCTGGCAATTGCTCGCCCGATTGCCGCAAAACCAGCAGAAGCGGTGGGCCGCCGGGTTCCAACTCGATGCCCGCAAGCCGAATTCGGCATGATCCCGGTCCCAGAATCGATCGAGAAAGAAACCGTTCATGCGGGGCGTATCGATTCGACGCCTTCGTTCTCAATTGCGCAAAATCCCGGGCTGAGGCGAGGCCGGGAGGCATTGCGGCGGGCCTGTCGCCTGGCCCGGACCTCGTTCGCTCGTCAGCCGGTCACGAGCGGGGCAAGTCCGTCGACCCAGGGCCCCGGCGGATCGATCGCTCGGGCGCCAGATGGGCGGCGTCCGTGGCGATTTTCCGCGTCGGCTTATGCGGCAGGTCCGTGGGATTTCACATCTGGCCTTCACTGAAATTCCAGAAGGAAAGTGATTGCTTGCACTGACACCGAGAAATTGCCTTTGCCCTGAAATTCACTTGAAATTTGATGACTCAGTTCCCATGATAAGACTCCTCGTTGTTCCAGTGCGAGGCCGCAAAGATCGAGGCAATTAGAGCGGTCGCAGCCCTCCCGATGTTGGGGCGGCTTAATCCAGCAAATTGACGGTCACCAGGCTCCCGCCCTCCTCCCCCGACAACCTCCCCCCAATGATGCCGCGTCGCTTGCCGGGGGCCGGCCGGATGACGGACTCGGCATCCCCGCGACCGAATGACGACGTGGTTCGTCTTGCTCAAGAAGGCGTTGGTTCGACGGGACGCAATTTCGCACAGGTGACGAATCCCTTGAGACGTGTCGAGGGATGCCGGTGAGCTGGCTTGCGGGTTGGCTCGAAAATCTTCTCGCGATGATTCACCTTTTGAATAGACGGGATGGACAGAATGCCCTCGAAAAAGCACCCCGCTGGCTGGCGCCGACCCCTTGAGGCATTCCTGTCCCGTCGTCGGGATCATCGCAAGGTCGACCGATCGGTGAAGCTGGAGCGACTGCTGGCGCTGGAGACCCGGCAGCTCTTGAGCACCTATATGGTGACGAATACCAATGACACCGGCGTCGGGTCGCTCCGCCAGGCGATCCAGTCGTCGAATTCGTCGGGGTCGAATAACCAGATCCAGTTCAGCATCGCGGGCGGTGGCGTGCAGGTGATCACGCCCCTCAGTCCCCTGCCTTCCATCACCGCGACCGTGACGATCTCGGGCAAGACCCAGCCGACCTATTCGGGCTCGCCTCTGATCGAGATCGCGGGCGGCTCGGCCGGGTCCTCGGCGATCGGCCTTGAGATCGCGGCCCCCTCGACGAGCGTGACGGGGCTGTCGATCGTCGGGTTCGGCGGGGCCGGGATTCAACTGGACGACTACTACTACGACTCGATCACCTCGAACGACATCGGGATTACCCCGTCGGGGTCGGCGGTCGGCAACGGCATCGGCGTGAACATCCAACTGGCGTCCCAGAGCACGATCGGCGGGACGACGGCCGGCATGGGCAACGTGGTCTCGGGCAATAGCACGGGCATCGCCATGGCGAGCGCCGGCAGCGGCACGTCGAACAACCTGGTGGTCGGCAACTTCATCGGCACCAACATCGCGGGGACGGCCGCCGTGCCCAACGGCGTCGGCATCGACGACCAGGGAACCGGCGACACGATCGGCGGGGTGGCGGGCACTTCGGGCAACGTGATCTCGGGCAACACCAGCTATGGCGTATACCTCCACAGCCCGAATCCCACGTACGACGTGGTCGAGGGGAATTACCTCGGCCTGAACGCGACGGGGACGGGCGCCGTGCCCAACCTGGGCGACGCGGTCTATCTCGGCTCCAACGGCAATACCATCGGCGGCAGTACGGCCACGGGCGCCGGCAACGTGATCTCGGGCAACGGGAACGCCTCCAACCTCTACGTGTACGGCGTCGTCGTCGCCGGGACGTCGAATAACCTGATCGCCGGCAATATTTTCGGCCTGGATGCCCTGGGCACGACCGAGATCCAGAATATTCGCACGGACATCTTCCTGAACAACTCGCCGAATAACACCATCGGCGGGACGGCGGCCGGGCTGGGCAACGTGATCTCGGGCAGCAACGAGTCGGGGATCTACGCCGAATATGAGGGAGCCAGCGGCAACCTGATCGTCGGCAACGACATCGGCACCGACGAGTCCGGCCTGAACGCCCCCGGCGGCAACCCCTACTCGGGAATCACCCTGGACGGCGCCCCCAACAACACCATCGGGGGGGCCACGGCGGGCGCCCGCAACCTGATCTCGGGCAACGCCGGCGGCGGGGATCCGGATCGACTCCCAGTATCCTTCCGGCAACTCGGCGAGCGGCAATCTCGTCCTGGGTAACTATCTGGGCACGGACAAGACGGGCAACGTGAAGCTGGCCAACGCGGGCGACAACATCGCCATCGCGGGCGCCGCCGCGATCAGCAACACCGTCGGCGGCGTGAACGCCGGGCAGGGCAACCTGATCGACGGGTCGCCTTACTCCGGCATTTCCCTCGACGCGACGGGCGCCTCGATCAACGCGGTGGTGGGCAACACCATCGGCCTGAACGCCCTGGGCACGGCTGCCCTGGGCAACCAGAATGGCATCTACATCGAGACGCAGAACAATACCATCGGCGGGACGACCGGCGGGGCTCGCAACATCATCTCGGGCAACGTCAACGGGATCTGGTTCAACAACACCGCGGCGACGGGCAACATCGTCGAGGGCAACTTCATCGGCACCAACCCCGCCGGGACCGCCGCGATCGGCAACAAATTCGGGATCTTCTCGGGAGCGGGGCAGTCCAACACCATCGGTGGGGACGCGACTTCGGCGCCGGCAACCTCATCTCGGGCAACAGCGCGGCCGGGATCGAGATGACCACCTCCAGCACCAACGCGTACCGGATCGCCGGGAACTCGATCGGGATCGGCTCGGGGGGCGGGGCGCTCGCCAATGGGCAGGGCATCTACAATGACTCCACGGTCATCAACACCACCATCGGCGGCACCGCCTCGGGCCTGGGCAACGTGATCAAGGACAACTCCGGGTCGGGCATCGTGGCCGAGGGGGCCGGCGTGGTCATCCTGGAGAACGTGATCCACGGCAACTCGGGGCTGGGGATCGACCTGAACGGCACGGGCGTGCCGGTCACCACCAATACGCCCACGGTCACGCTGGCCGGGATCGCGTCGGGGGGCGGGACCAGCTCGATCACCGGGAGCCTCTCGGCCGCGGCCTCCACGTCCTATCGCGTCGAGGTCTTCTACACGACCACCCCCAACTCTTCCGGCTACGGCGAGGCCCAGGGGTATCTCACGGCCCAGACCGTGAGCACGAACAGTTCGGGCACGGCCACCTTCTCGTTCACCAACCCGTTCGGCACCAGCCTGATCGGCGACTACATCACCGCCACGGCCACGCGGTTATCGGCGAGCGGCGTGCCCCAGACGACCAGCGAGTTCGGCCTGGACCAGCTCGTCCTCGACGAGGTGACCACCACCGCCGACAGCGGCACCGGCTCGCTCCGCCAGGCGATCAACGACGCCAACTCGGCCTCGGCGGCCGTGGTGCCCATCGGCTTCGACATCGCTTCCGCCGGCTTGCAGGTGATCCAGCCGGCCAGCGTCCTGCCGACGATCGCCCACACCGTGCTGATCGACGGCACCACCGAGCCCGGCTGGGCCGCGAACACCTCGGTCTTGGCAGACAACGCCGCCCTCACCGTCGAGATCCGCGCCTCGGGGATCCCGAATTACGACGGCCTGCTGTTCACCTCGTCGAACAACACGATCCGCGGCCTGTCGGTCGGCGGCTTCGGCAACACGGCGGATTACGGCGCGCTGCATTTCGTCGGGCGGATCGGGCGACCTGGTGGTCGGGGACTTCGTGGGCCTGGCACCCGACGGCGTCACCCGCCTTGGCGGGACCGACGGCGTGTACGCGACCGGCAACGCGTCGAACATCACCATCGGCGGCCTCACGCCCGCCTCGCGAAACGTGATCAGCGGGACGGCCAGTTGGGGCATCCAGGTCAATACCGGCAGCTCGAACGACCTGATCGAGGGCAACCTGATCGGCACCGCGGCCAGCGGGACGGCGGCGGCGTACAACGGAAATGGGATCGCGATCGGGACGGCGACGAACGTGACGGTCGGCGGCACGGCGGCCGGCTCCCGCAACGTGATCTCGGGCAACGCCAATCGCGGGCTCTTCATCGGTGCCACGGGGACGGCCAACATCCTGATCGAGGGGAACTACATCGGCCCCGACGTGACCGGGGCGGCCTCACTCTCCGGTGCGCAGAACATCGCGGGGATCGACTTCCGGTCCGGCGGTGGCACGGGCATGACCGTCGGCGGGACCGCGTCCGGCGCGGCCAACGTGATCTCGGGCAACGCCAGCTCGGGCATCCTTCTGGAGGCCGCCGGGGCGTCGGGGGTGGTCGTTGCGGGCAATCGGATCGGCCTGAACGGCGCAGGGACGGCGGCGCTGGCCAACACCGGCAATGGCATCTTTGTCTATAGCCCCAACAACACAGTCTCCGGCAACGCGATCTCGGGCAACGCCAACATGGGTGTTTACCTTGAGGCGGCGGGCACGGTGATCGTGGGCAACGACATCGGCACCGACTCCACCGGTTCCACCGCGATCGCCAACGGAAACGACGGCGTGTTCGCCGACGTCGGGACGACCAACACGACCATCGGCGGGACGGCCGTCACGACGAGGAACGTGATCTCGGGCAACGGCCGCGACGGCGTGGACGTGGCCGGGGCGACGGATTCGGGCGTCCTGATCGCCGGCAACTACATCGGCATCGACGCGAACAATACGAAGGCGATCGGTAACGCGTCGACCGGCGTGGTCATCCAGGGGGGCAATGGCGACACCATCGGCGGCTCGACCTCGGCCTACCGCAACGTGATCTCCGGGAACGCGAGCGACGGCGTCCAGGTCACTGGCGCGACCATCACCGGTGTCTTCGTCGAGGGGAATTACATCGGCCTGGACGCGACGGGCGACTCGGCCATCGCCAACGGCGTGGGCGTGAGCATCCAGGATGCCCACGGCAACGTCATCGGCGGGACGCTTGCGGGCGTGGCCGCCGGCAACGTGATCTCGGGCAACAACAGCACCGGCCTGGCCATCAGCGGATCGTCGGCGACGGGCAATCTCGTCGCCGGCAACTTCGTCGGCACCAACGCCGCCGGCTCCGCCGCGGTGGCCAACGCCGGCGGCGGCATCGTGATCTCGGCCCCTTCCAACACGATCGGCGGCAGCACCACGGCGGCCCGCAACGTGATCTCGGGCAACGTCTACCGCGGTGTGGAGCTCGACACCGGTGCGAACTCGACGCTGATCGAGGGCAACTACATCGGCACGGACCAGAGCGGCGCGCTCCCACTGGGCAACGGCACGACCACCGCGTACGCCGGGATCTATGTCGCCTCGGCCTACAACACGATCGGCGGCGTCGGGGCCGGCCAGGGCAACGTGCTCTCGGACAACGGCAGCGGTGGGGTGAGGCTGGACGGGAGCGGGGCCACCGGGAACCTGGTCGAGCGCAACCTCATCGGCACCAACGCCACCGGCAGCGCCGCCCTGGGCAACACCTACGGCGTGGAGATCGACGGGGGCGCCTCGTTTAACACCATCGGCTCGGCCGCCGCCGGCGCAGGGCGACCTGATCTCGGGCAACGCGCAAGAACGGCGTCGAGATCTCGGGGGCGGGGACGTCCGCCAACGTGGTCCTGGGCAACTTCATCGGCACCAACAGCATCGGCTCGGCCGCCATCGCCAATGGGAACAATGGCATCCAGCTCGACACCTCATCCAGCGGCAACACGATCGGCGGCCTGGCCGGCAACCTCATCTCGGGCAATCTCAACGATGGTATCTACGCCGACACCGACACCTCCGACCTGATCGCGGGCAACACGATCGGCCTGAACCTCTCGGGCACCCTGCTCGGCAACGCCTTCGCGGGCGTGTTCGTCGACTCCGGGACCTCGGGCCTCACGATCGGCGGGACCTCGGTCGCGGCGAGGAACATCATCTCGGGCAACTCGCCCACCAGCCCCGTTTACGACGAGATCGACGTCAAAGACGCCTCGTCCATCCTCGTGCAGGGCAACGACGTCGGGACCGATCCCACCGCGGCGTCGGCCCGTGCCGGCGGGGGCTCCGGGGTGAACGTCTACGGGGGGTCCACGGGCGTCACCATCGGCGGCAACGTGATCAGCGGCAACACCAAGGACGGCGTCGACCTCACCGGCAGCGGCACCACGGACAACGTCGTCGCGGGCAACTTCATCGGCACCAACAGCATCGGCTCGGCCGCCATCGCCAACGGCGGCGAGGGCGTGAACGTGTCGGGCGCACTCCGGCAACCTCGTCGGCGGGACCGCGACGGGCGCGGGCAACGTGATCAGCGGGAACACGGGCTCGGGCGTGTCGGTCTCGGGGACCGGCGTGCCGGCGGGGACCGATTGGTGGGGCAATAGCGGCCAGGACCTCCTGGGCAGCCACAACCTGAGCGTCGTCGGCAATGTCGCGTTCACGCCGAGCGTGGTCGGCAACGCCTTCGACTTCAGCGCGGGCGGCTACGCCGAGACCGCCGACCAGCAGCCCATCCTCACGCAGACGGACAACTGGTCCTTCGAAACCTGGGTGGACTGGAAGGGCCCGACCGGGCTGGCCAGCCAGACCATCTTCAGCAACGGCAACGGGGGCAACAATGGCTTCGGCCTGGAGGTCTGGGATGCCGGGTACCCCAGCATCCCCTCCAGCCAAAACGCCTCCGGCGAATTGCTCGGGCTGTTCGGGAACGTCGCGCTTTACAACACCGGGGTGTTCCTGCCCATCAACACGCCGGTCCACCTGGGGCTGGTGCCGCAATCCGGCGTCCTCACCCTGTACGTCAACGGGATCGCCGAGTTCTCGCAGACGACGGCCAACCCGATCACGCCCGCGCAGTTCGGCGACCGGCCCGGGTTCTCGCTCAGCAATATTTCGGCCTTCGCCTTCAACGGTCAGATCGACTCGCCGGCCCTCTACTCGACGCCGCTGTCGGCAAGCCAGGTCCAGGCGATCTATCGGGCCGGCGCGGCGGGCAAGGCGACGTTGATCGAAGGCAACACCATCGGCCTGAACGCGACCGGATCGGTGGCCGTCGCCAACGGCGGCGATGGCATCGTCATCAGCAACTCGCCGGGAAATCAGATCGGCGGTACGGCCGCGACCGCCCGCAACGTGATCTCCGGCAACGTGGGCCGCGGCGTGGATCTCCAGGCGGGTTCCAATGGGACCCTCGTCGAGGGCAACTCCATCGGCACCGACGCCGGCGGGACATTTTCCCTGGGCAACGGCCTCACGAACAACGGCGCCGGGATCCGAGTCGAGTCGGCCTCCAACGTGATCGGCGGCCCCGTGGCCGGCGAGGGGAACGTGATCTCGGGCAACACCGCCGGCACCGGGCTGCACCTGGCCGGGTCCGGGGCCAACGACAACCTCGTCGAAGGCAACATGATCGGCACCAACGCCGCCGGCACCGCCGCGATCGCCGACGCCTTCGGGATCCAGATCGACAGCGGCGCGACCGCCAACACGATCGGCGGGAGCAGTTCGGCCAACCCGACCAGCGGCACGCTGACCGGCGCCGGCAACCTGATCTCGGGCAACGTGAACGCGGGGATTTACCTGTCCGGAGCGACTTCCAACGTCATCCAGGGCAATTACATCGGCACCAACGCCGCCGGCACCGCGGCGGTCCCCAACGACTCCAGCGGCTCTTACGATGGGATCGACCTGATCGACGGGTCGTCCAACAACGTGATCGGCGGGATAAGCGCCGTCGACCTTCACGGCAATCTCTCGGGCCTGGGCAACGTGATCTCCGCCAACGGGGGCGACGGGGTCTTCGTCAACGACGCCTACACCGCCGGCGATCCGGTCCTGAACACGGTCATCCAGGGCAATTTCATCGGCACCGACGTGACCGGCACGAACGCCCTGGGGAACGCCGTCGACGGCATCGACCTCCAGGGCGGGGCCGGCAACACGACGATCGGCGGCGCCACCGCCGGGCTGGGCAACGTGATCTCCGCCAACGGCACGGGCCGCAGCGTGGGGTTCCAGCAGGGGATCTTGATCGAGACCGCGTATGGCTTCGGCTCGATCAGCGGGACCGTCGTCCAGGGTAACTTCATCGGCACCAATGCCGCCGGCACGGCCGCGCTGGGCAACGAAGCTTCCGGCGTGGACATCGCGAGCGGCAGCACCGGTACTGTCTCGAACAACACCATCGGCGGCACGACCTTCGCCGCGAGGAACGTGATCTCGGGCAACTCGTCGACCGGGTTGACGATCTCGGCCAACGCGAACCTGGTCGCGGGCAATTACATCGGCACCAATGCCTCGGGGTCGTCGGTGATTGGCAACGCCGGCGGCGGGCTGATGCTCTACAACGCCGAGAACAACACCATCGGCGGCAACTCGACCCAGGGCTTCGGCAACCTGATCTCGGGCAACGCCCAGTACGGCGTCGAGCTGAGCAACGACTCGGCCGGCAACCTGCTCGCCGGCAACGTGATCGGCCTGGCGATGGGGGCAACGACCGCGCTGGGGAATCACGGCGAGGGCGTCGAGTTTTACGACGCCTCCGGGGCCACCGTCGGCGGTACGGCTTCCGGGGTGGCGAACGTGATCGCCGGCAATACGGATGACGGGATCCTCTTCACCGACTACACGGCGGCCTCGCAAGGCAACCTCATCGCCGGCAACTACATCGGCACCAACGCCTCGGGTGCCGTGGGCCTTGGCAATCAAAGCTATGGCGTGTCCCTGGCGACCGGCGGCGTGGCGACCGCCAACAACACCATCGGCTTCGCCAACGCGGTGGATGCGACCGGGGCGGTCACCACGCGATATGGCAACGTGATCTCGGGCAACGCGAATGCGGGAGTGAGGGCGTCCTTCGGGACCGGCAACCTGCTGATCGGCAACTTCATCGGCACGAACCCCGCGGGCACCGCGGCGGTGGCCAACGGCGGCGACGGCGTTGATGCCTACGGCGGCTTGCAAGTCGTCGGCGGGACCGGGCCGGGCCAGGGGAATTTGATCTCGGGCAATGCCGCCTCGGGCGTGGGCGTGGGGGCCAGCAGCACGGTCGTCGAGGGCAACCGGATCGGCACCAACGCCGCGGGCACGGCAGCGATCCCCAATGCCTCCTACGGGATCGGCATCGGCGGCGGCAAGGTGGGCGTGACCATCGGCGGGACGCTCGCCGGCGCGGGCAACCTCATCTCGGGCAACGGCAGCGACGGACTGAACTCGAACGCCGCAAAGGACGTGATCGAGGGGAACCTCATCGGCACCTCCGCCGACGGGCTGTCGGCCATCGCGAACCAGGGGAGCGGCATCGACCTCGATCTCACCTCACTGGACACGATTGGCGGCGCCGCGGCCGGCGCGGGCAACCTGATCTCGGGCAACGTCAGGGACGGGATCTTCTCTTACGGCAGCTACAACCCCGGACAGGGGCCGCTCATCCAGGGCAACTTCATCGGCGTGAACAAGCCCGGCAAGCTGGCCCTGCCCAATTCCGTGGGGATCGTCGGGATCACCGGCGCGGTCGTGGGCGGGTCGACCTCGGGCGCGGGCAACGTGATCTCGGGTAACGCGACCCAGGGCGTGCTGCTCTCTGGCGGCAACAACCTGCTGATCGGCAACTTCATCGGCACCAACGCCGCGGGCACCGCCTCGGTGGCCAACGTGAAGTCCGGCGTGGACCTGGAAAATGCCCCGTACAATACCATCGGCGGCGTGAACTCCGGCTCCCGCAACGTGATCAGCGGCAATTTCACCTCGGGCATCTTCCTGGACGGCGCCGGCACGACGAACAACGCCGTCCTCGGCAACTTCATCGGCACCGACTCCACCGGCACCCTGGCCGTGGCCAATGGCGAAGGGATCGTCGTCCAGGCCAACGCCACGGCCAACACGATCGGCGGGACGCTCGCCGGGGCCGGCGACGTGATCGCGTTCAACCAGGGGCCGGCGATCGACCTCGGCGCGGCGAACACCTTCAGCCGCATCCGGCAGAACTACATCATCGGCAACGGCTCGCCCGGCATCCTCATCGAGTCGAACACGTCCTACGACCAGCCCACGCTGATGGAGGCCACCGTCCGGGGCGGCGTCCTGGAGGTGCAGGGCAAGTCCGTCCCGGGAGCCGTCCTGGAGTTCTACCTCGCTAGTGCCGGGCAGGGAGCGGCCTACCTCGGCACCGGCACCGAGGGCTCGCTCGCGGACAACAACACGGTCTCCGGCGCCTTCGACATCTCGTTGCCGATCTCCAACAGCATTACGGCGGGGGTGGCGATCACGGCGATCTCGGTGGCGGCCCCGAGTTCTCCCGGGAGCCCGAACCTGGTCGACACCAACTCCGAGTTCGCCACGCAGGTGACGTCCGACTCGGGCCAGGCGTTCGGCGGCCCGGTCGTCAACGCGGGCGGCGGCGGGACGGTGGTGGCGGGCAGCACGTTCGCCTCGCAGGGATCGTTCACCGACACCGCCTCCGCCTCCTGGACCGCCACGGTCGACTATGGCGACGGCTCGGGCGTGCAGAACCTCCCGCTAAACCCGGTCCAGTTCACCGCCTCCTCGGGCGACCAGTACAGCAACGTCGGCGCGGGCACGTTCAACCTCTCGCACGTATTCGCCGCCGCGGCGTCGTACAAGGTCACCGTGGTCGTGAAGGACGACGCCGGCCTCACCGGCACTTCCACCTTCGTCGTGAACGTGGTCCCGGCGCCGGCGCAGGTCGACAACACGCACATCCAGATCGCCCCCGCGTCCGCCCCCACCAACTTCTCGTCGCCCACGATCATCAACGAAGAAAGCTCGGTGATCCTCACCGGCGAGTTCACCGACCCCAACCCCACGGCCTTGCACACCGTGAACGTGATCTGGGGCGACGGCCAGACGTCGCTGGCCGCCGTCAACGAGGCCGCGCACACCTTCACCGCGACCCACCAATATCTCACCCCGGGCACTTACAACAAGCCTTCGGGCGTGTACACGGTCGAGGTCTCCATCTCCAGCAACCAGAACCCCGCGACGACCTCGACCACCAACGGCCTCTTCTACGTGCAGGTCAACGACGTACCGCCCACCAACCTCCAGGTCAACACCGACCAGTCGGCCCTGGCCGAGGGCGGGACGGTCAACCTCTCCGGGTCATTCGCGGCGGTCGGGCTGGCCGACACGCATGTGGTCACGATCGACTGGGGCGACGGCTCGCCCGTCCAGACCGAGACCCTCGGCCCCGGCGTCCTGGGCTTCAATCAAGTCGCCCACAAGTACCTCGATTACCCGCAGGCCGGGCCGGGCACGCCTTATCAGATCCAGGTCGGCGTGCATGACCTGTACCAGCCGCTGGTGTCGGCCTCGGCCTCCCGAAGCGTGACAATCAACGGCGCGAAAGTGACCGGCGTGATGACCTCCCCCGGCGTGTCGATCGTCGACGAGGGGACGCCATTCTCCGTGTCGGGATCGTTCACCGCGACGGGTTCCAGCGATAGGCATCAGGTGTCGATCAACTGGGGCGACGGCTCGCTGCCGGCCACGCAGATCCTCTTGCCGGGGGTGAATACGTTCTCCGGGATCTCGCACACCTATCGGGGCACTTCGCTGCTCCTGCCCGGCGGAAACTACCCGATCACCGTGACCGTGGACGACCCGAGCCAGCCGGCCGCGACGGCCGGGACGGCGACGACCTCGATCATCGTCCGAGACGTGCCGTCGAGCCTCAGCGGCCTGGCGGTCGCCTTCGCGAACGGCGGCGCCGCGGTCCCCGTGGTCTCGACGTCCCTGGGCTCCTACCCGCTGGTCAACGCCGGCACGTCGGTGATCTTCAGCGGCAACTTCACAACGCCCAATCCGGCCGATACCTACTCGCTGCTGGTCAACTGGGGCGACGGCACCAGCACCACCGTCCCGGCGTCCTCGGCGATCACGCACACCTTCTCCGCCCAGCACCTGTACGTCGACGTCGCCGGGGGCACGAAGCCCGATGCAAACGGCCTCCTGCTGAGCAAGTTCGACATCCACGTGACCGCGACCGACTCCGAGCAGACGACCGGCACCGGCGACCTCGGCCTCGTGGTCCAGCACGTGGCGCCCGTGGACCAGATCCGCTCCGGTGGATTCAACACCCAGGGCTCCCAGGTCCTCTCGGCCCAGATTAGCGGCGGCGATACGGCGCCGATCACATCCTACACCTGGAGCATCGACGGGCAGACTCAGACCACCAGCACGTCATCCACCCTCACCCTGGGGAGCCTGGGGACCGGCACGCACCTCGTCCAGTCCACGGCCATGGACAGCTACGGGGCCGCGTCGAACTTCTCGGCCATGGTCGACATCCTGCCCACGACCTCGTCGACGTACACCCTCGCGAACCCGATGCTGGCCAACCCCGGCACCTCGGTCGATGCAGTGTTCGTGTCCGCCTCCACGGGCAACGACGTCATCGACGGGTCGGGCCTCGCCGTCCCGATCATCTTCGACGGCAACGGCCAGGAAACTTACATCGGGAACCCCGCAAACGACGTGTTCTACCTCCACACCGACGGCTCGGTCGCCATCGGCGGCGGCGGCAACAACGTCTTCGAGTTGACCCCGAATTGCACGCTCCAGGCCGATGCGTCCGCGGGAAACAACACGCTCGACTTCTCCTCCTCGTCGTTCGGCGTGACGTTCGACCTCTCGCAGACCCAGGGCCAGAAGCAGGACGTGGACCCGACCGCGGCGCCCGGCGACCACTACGTGGAGGTCGAGCGCCTCGGGCACCGCCACCTTCTCGACGATCATGGGCAGCAACTACAACGACACGATCACCGCGGCCTCGAACACGACGATCGTGGGGGGCGGCGGGTCCGACACGATCATGCTCCCGTCCTCCGGCACCAAGCCGCTCAACAACGTGACGATCGCCGGCAGCTCCGACGGCGATACCCTGATCGCCACCGGCCCGAACATCGGCAACATCAACTTCCAGGGCGATTCCGGCGCCGACGCCTTCACCAACTCGGGCACCATCACCGGCGCCGTCACCTATAACGGCGGGGCGGACGCGGGCACGTTCACCAACATGGGTGCGATCTCCGGGTCCGTCACCTACGGCGGCGGGGCCGACGGCAGCACGTTCAATAACATGGGGACGGTCACCGGGGCGGTCACCTACACCGCCGGGGCCGACGGCGGCACGTTCAACAATTCCGGCAGCATCGGCGGCATGCTGAGCTTCGGAGGCGGGGCCGATGCCAGCTCGCTGATCAACGCCACGGGCGGGACCATCTCGGCCGTGAACTTCCACGGCGACATGGGCGCCTCCACCTTCACCAACAACGGCACGGTGACCGGCATGGTCACCTTCGGCGGCGGGGCCGACGGCGGCACCTTGATCAATACCGGTGCCGTCGGCGGGATCAACTTCCAGGGCGACGCCGGCGCCGATAGCTTCACCAACTCCGGCACGGTCACCGGGATGGCCACATACGGCGGCGGGGCGGACTCGGGCACCTTCTCCAACACCGGCATGCTGGGAGGGGTCAACTTCGGCGCGGGGGCCGACGGCGGGACCTTCAGCAACAGCGGGACGGTCACCGGCGTTGTCACCTTCGGCGCGGGGGCCGACGGCGGCACGTTCAACAATTCCGGGATGATCAACACCGTCAGCATCAGCGGGGGCGCCGACGGCGGGACGTTCGTCAACTCGGGCATGATCGGGACGGTCAACATCAGCGGAGGGGCCGACGCCGGCACCTTCAACGGCAGCACGGTGGCAGGCACCGTGGGCTTCGGGGGCGGGGCGGACACCGACGCGTTCACCAACTCGATCCACGGCGTGGTCGGCTCGATCACCTTCAACGGCGGGGCCGACGCCGCCTCGCTGACCAACAACGGCATGGTCACCGGGTCGATCACCTACAACGGCGGCGCGGACGCGAACGCGTTCATCAACAACGGGACGGTCGTCGGCGGGGTCACGATGAGCGGAGGGGCCGACGGCGGCACCTTCACCAACAACGGCACCGTGACCGGCCAGGTCACCTACACCGGCGGGTCCGACTCCGACGCGTTCGTCAACAACGGGACGCTGGGCGCGGTCACCTACACCGGCGGGTCGGACTCGGGCACCTTCACCAACAACGGCGGGTTCGGCGCGATCACCTACACCGCCGGTTCCGACGCCGACAGCTTCACCAACACGGCCACCGGCGGCATGGCCGGGACGGTCAACTTCAATGGCGACGACGGCGTCGATCGCCTCGTCAACCTCGGCACGCTCGCCGGCGTGACCTACTCCGCCGGGTCCGACTCCGACACCCTGCTCAACCCCGGCACCATCAGCGGCGGGATCATTTTCCAGGGCGACTCCGGCGCCGACCTCCTGGAAAACGGGGCCGTCGTCAACGGCACGATGATGTACGGCAGCGTCGGCTCGATCACCTTCAACGGCGGCGCCGACACCGCCACGCTGCTCAACCCCGGCACGGTCACCGGCGCGATCACCTTCAACGGCGACTCCGGCCTCTCGGGCACCGCCTCCGGCGCCAAGCTCGTCGCCAACACGGGCGTGGCCGGCTCGATCACCTTCAACGGCGGCTTCAACGCATCGACCGGCAAGAACGACTTCTCCAGCGACGCCGGCGCCGACACCCTGGAGAACTCCGGCACGGTCACCGGCGTGATCACCTTCAACGGCGACAACGGCGCCGACCAGTTCGGCAACTTCTCGGGCGGCAGCGTGGGCTCGATCACCTACAACGGCGGGTCCGACTCGAACCTGCTGGTCAACCAGGCAACGGGCGTGTCCTCGATCACGTACAACGCCGGCGGCGACTCCAACACCCTCAACAACAGCGGCAACAGCTTCGGCACGATCACCTACAACGGAGGGGCCGACGGCAGCACCGACTACCTCATCAATAGCGGGTCCGGCAACGCCTCCTCGACCATCACCTACAACGGCGGGTCCGACTCCGGCACGCTGGTCAACAGCGGGTCGGGCGTGGGCTCGATCACCTACAACGGCGACGAGGGCTCGAGCACGCTCATCAACCAGGGCTCGAACATCGGCACCATCACCTTCGGCGGGGGGGCCGACGGCGGCGCGTTCCTGAACTCGGGCAACAACGTCGGCACCATCACCTACAACGGCGGGGCCGACTCGGACGTCTTCCGCAACGACGGCACCGGCGTGGGGGCGATCACCTACAACGGCGTCGTCCGACAGCGGCTACCTGCTCAACAACGGCGTCGTGACCACGATCACCTACAACGGCGGGTCCGACTCCGACACGCTGGTCAACAACGGCACCGTCGGCAACGGGACGTCAGGCTCGGGCATCCACTTCGCCGGAGGGGCCGACACCGCGACGCTGCTCAACACCGCCAGCGGCACCATCAACGGGCTGGTCTTCACCGGCGGGTCCGACGCCGACAACCTCCTGAACGCCGGCGTCCTCACCAACGCCTCCGCCAACTTCCAGGGCGACGAGGGCGCCGGCCAGTTCGTCAACACCGTCGGCGGCACGGCCACCAACATCACGTACAACGGCGGGTCCGACACCGACGCCTTCATCAACTACGGCAGTCTGTCCAACGCCACCTACAACGGCGACCTCGGCGCGGCTCGATGTACCTCGACGGCACGCTCAACAAGGGCGTCACCTACAACGGCGGGGCCGACGGCGACGAGCTGATCATCGGCCCCGACGCGGGCGTCGTCTCGACCATCAACTTCAACGGCGACGCCGGCACGGACCTCCTCGCCAACGAGGCCAACGGCGCCTCGGGCATCACGTTCCAGGCAGGCGCCGACACCGCCAACTTCTGGAACTTCGGCAACAGCGTGACCGGGCTCACCTTCCTCGGGGGCGCCGGCACCGACTCGTTCTACAACTCTCGGCGACTTCGTGACCGGCATCAACTTCACCGGCGACACCGGGGCCGACTCGCTCACCAACATCGGCAACTCCACCGGGACGATCGTCTTCACCGGCGGGTCCGACGCCAACACCCTCACCAACACCGGCAACAGCGCCGGCTCGATCACCTACAACGCCGGGTCCGACAGCGACACGCTCGACCAACTCGGGCAGCAGCGTGACCGCCATCACCTTCAACGGCGACACGGGCGTCGACACGCTGACCAACAGCGGCAACAACGTCGGGACGATCAGCTACACCGGCGGGTCCGATGCCGACACGCTCATCAACTCGGGCGACAACATCGGGTCGATCCATTTCATCGGCAGCGGGTCCGACGCCACCCTGACCGATTCGGGCAGCGCCGGCGTGGTGTATTTCTCGGGCGGGTCCAGCAACGCCGCCTTCATCTACTCGGCACCGGGCACGGCCGGCTCCGCCGTCACCTTCAACGGCTACGGCGGCGGGAACGTGTTCGTCGACCAGGGATACGCCGGCTCGGTCACGGTCAACCTCGGCACCGGCGACAACACGGCCGTGGTCATGACCGGCGCGAGCGGCAACGTCGACCTGATCGGCGGGGGCGGCAACAACACGTACATGTTCAGCGGCACCACGACCGCGAACGTGACCATCGACCAGCCGCTCATGGCGAGCGTCGGGACCATGCAGGGCAACACCTTCGTGGCCGACGCGCAGACGACCGGGGGAACCAATACGCTGGACTTCTCCGGATACACCGGGGGCGGCGTCGGGGTCGACCTCATGAATACCTCCAAGCAGCCGATCGCCGGCGGGTTGAGCCTCACGCTGGCCGACGCCGAGGGGTTCACCAACGTCGTCGGCTCGCAGTACAGCAACACCATCAGCGGCAACCTCCGCGCCGACTCGATCAGCACCGCCGCCTTGCCCGATGCCCGCGTCGCCGGCCAGTTGACCGCCGCCTCGGCAACCTTCACGCCCGACGCGAGGACGCAGTGGGTGTTCCTCGACTTCGACACCTACACCGACATGACCCTGGCGAGCGACCCGAACTCGACCGTCCACATCTACACGAGCGACGAGCGGGCCGAGATCCTCCAGAGGATCCAGTTGGACTACTACGGGCCCGACCCGAACAATTCCAGCCTGCCCGACTTCACGAATCGCTGGTTCGACGTCCAGGTGACCGACGACCTCTCGCAGATCCCGGCCAATCTGGTCGCCGCGGGCCAGTACGCCACGCTCTACTTCAACCGCACGCCGCCGTCGGGCCTGCCGGGCGGCGAGTCGAGCGAGGTCGACCTGGGCAACCGCGACTTGGGCGGCTACGCCTCGATCCAGATCAACGGCATGGTCGGCGGGGCGGACCAGCCGGACGCCACCACCGCGAGGATTTCGTCCTGCTCAGCGCCAAGATCGGCGCCCACGAGATGGCGCACCTGATGGGCATCCGCCACTCCGACGCCTTCGGGCCGATCGGCTTCGGCGTGCATTCGCCCCCCGGCTCCACCGTCGTTCAATCCCGACCTACGACGGCGCCGACGCCGCATTCGAGACCTTCGACCACCTCATCAGCTCGCCGGCCACCGTCGGCTCGGACCGGTTCAACGACCTCCGCGAGCTCGATTTCGGGCCTCGCGAGGCCATCAAGCTCGCCTTCGCGTCGCAAGGGACGACCATCGTCTCCCAGGCCACGGCCCATGCGACCATGGCCACCGCCCAGCCGATCACGCTCGCGGCCTTGAACGTCCCCAACACCGACGTGAACCTGCCCGACATCGAGAAGGGCATGAATTTCCAGGTCGCTGCCCTGGACGTCGAAGGGACCATCGGACTTGACCCGAAGACCGGGCTGGCCGCCCCGGACTATTACGCCCTGTCCGGCCAGAAGGGGGACGTCGACACCTTCGAGGTGGATTCGCAGGAGCTCGGGCGGCTCGGCGGCAACAACACCATCGACTCGGTCCTCTACGTCTACAACTCCTCGGGCACGCTGGTCGCCTTCAACGACGACCAGTAAGAGGGGACCGATTCGCTGATCATGGATTTCACGCTCCCGGCCACGGGCACGTATTACGTCCGCGTGTCGTCCTTCGCCGCGCCCGCCGGCGACCCCGAATACGACCCGACCAATCCCAAGAGCCCGCTCAACCCGGGCAATCTCGACAGCATCCTGAACCCCCTCAACCCGAACTTCAGCCAGGCGGAGCTAGACGCCTTCCTCGCCGCCAAGGATGGCACGGCCACCGGCCAGTACGACCTGTTCATCTACCGCTACGCCGCAGCCGACCCGACCGCGCTGAACGTGAACAACGTCCTGACGGCCCGCGGCGCCAACACCACGCTGTCGGGTTCCACCGGGACCGACACGCTCATCGGTCCCGCGGGCACCGCCTACAACGACACGAACAACGGGGCCGCCACGACGGTCTCGCTCACGGCCTCGACGGCCAGCCCCAGCGTGGACCTCCTGTTGCCGTTGCAGGATTCGGTCAGCCTCAGCGGCCCGACGGGCTCGTCGCCGTGGGACGTGACGATCTCCTACGGCGACCGCACGGCCACCACAACCGCGACCCTCACGGCCGGCTCGGTCATCCCGATGTCCCACCAATACGCGGCCACGGGCAATTACAACGCCACCGTGACGGTGAAGACCGGCGAGGGAACCTTCGGGACGACCGTGCCGGTCTCTGTCGGCCTCCTCCAGGCCCCGGCCGAGACGATCACCGCGCCGGCGGCGGGCACGCAGTTCGCCCGGAACACCCCGATCACCTTCGCGGGCACCCTGCAAAATCCCTACGTAGGGGTCAACTACCTGGCCTCATGGACGTTCACCAACGTCGCGAACCCGGCGCTGGTCTCGACGACCTCGCAGACCCTCTCGGCGACGGCCACCACGTCCTCGCTGTCGTTCTCGACGCCCTATTCGTTCACCACGGCCGCCACGTATTCGATCCAGCTCACAATCGAGGACCTCGCCAACAGCCTCTCGGCCACGGTCGGCACCATCAGCGGCAACGCGGCCACGTTCTCCGTCCTCCAGACCCTGGGCACCACGACCACGGCGACCGCCCCGACGGCGACCTACAACGGCCAGCCCTACAACCTGGCAACGGCGTCGGTGATCGGCGCGGACAACGCGTCGGTGACCACGCCGGCCGTGACCTTCACCTACTACAAGAGTTCGGACACGCAGCTCGCCAACCCGCTCTCGGGCTGCGCCAAGGACGCCGGGAGCTACCTCGTGGTCGCCTCCTTCTCCGGAAATCCCCAGTACGCGACCTCGCAGAGCTTGCCGGTCTCGTTCTCCATCGGCCAGGCCATACCCACCATCACGGCGACGGCCGCGACGATCACCTATAATGCCCTGGCCTACTCCTCGGCCACGGCCTCGGCCACCGGATTCGCCGGGGCGTCGCTCACCGCGACGCTGGCCTACTACAACGCCTCGGACACCCATCTCACCAGCGCCCTGTCCGCGGCGCCGACCGACGCGGGCAACTACCTGGCCGTGGCCAGCTACGCCGGCTCGACCGACTATGCCGCAACCACGCTCTCGGCCATCGCGTTCTCCATCAACAGGGCCACGCCCACGGTGACCGCCACCGCCCTCGGCTCGGTCTACAACGCCTTGACCTACAACAGCGTGTCGGCGACGGTCGGCGGCATCGGGATCACGATCCCGGCGCCTCGTTTAGCTACTATGATGGCACGGGCAACACGATCTCCGGGGCGCCGACCGACGCGGGCAAGTACGAGGTGGCGGCCAATTTCGCGGGCAACACCGACTACGCCCCGGCCTCCAGCCCCACCCTCTCGTTCTCGATCGCCCAGGCCGCCCCCTCGCTCACGATCGCTCCGCCGAATGCCACTTATACCGCCCAGGCTTACACCCAGCCTTCGTCAACCTTGACCGGCGTGGGGGGCGTGCCGATCTCGTCCCCGACCCTCACGTTCACGTACTCGACCCAGGCCAATCCCAATACGCCCCTCGCCGGCGCCCCGACGTCCATCGGGTCGTATCAAGTCGTGGCCAAATTCGCGGGGAATCTCGACTATTCCACCACCAGCGTGACGAAGACCTTCAACATCACGGTCGCCCCGCTCACCGTGACCATCGGCGACGCCTCGAAGTCGTACGGGGTGAACGACGCGGCGTCGCTCGCCGGCACCATCTCGGGGGTCCTGGGCAACGACTCGATCTCGGGTTCGTACACCAGCGCCGGCTCGTCCGCGACGGCCAACGTGGGCACGTACCCGATCTCGGCGAGCCTGTCGGATAACAACACGGGCCGGCTCGCCAACTACTCCGTGGTTTACACCAACGCGGCCCGGAGCCTGACCACCGGCACGCTCACGATCAACCCCGACCACACGACGACCGGCGTGTCCAGCAGCCTGCCGACCTCGACCTTCGGCGTCGGCGTGACGTTCTCGGCCACGGTCACAGACTCCGACTCGACCGCCGCTCCCACGGGCACCGTCGAGTTCTACGACGGCACGACCGACCTCGGGGCGGGGACCGCGGGCTCGGTGTCCGGGAACGCGGCGACCTGGACGCTGCCCACCTCCAGCCTCTCGGCCACCACGCACGCCATCTCGGCCGTGTACACGCCGGCCACGCTGACCGGCGGTGCCGACTTCCTGGCCAGCAACGACAAGGCCTCGCCGTTCTCGCAGGTCGTCAACAAGGCCACGCCCACGGTGACGGCCTCGGCCGCTCCCGCCACGTACAATGCCCTGGCCTATAACGGCGCCGGAGCGACGGTGACCGGGGTCGGGGTCGGGAACACGCTCGCGGGCGCCACGTTGACCTATTACAACTCCACGGGCGCGACGATCTCGGGCGCACCGGTCGACGCGGGCTCCTATTCGGTGGTGGCCAGCTTCGCGGGCAACTCCAGCTACCTCGCGGCCAGCAGCAAGGCGGCGGCGTTCGTGATCGCCCAAGCGGCGCCCACGGTGACGGCTTCGGCCGCCCCCGCCACCTTCAACGGTGCGACTTATGCGGGGGAACTGGCGACGGTCTCGGGCGTTGCGGGGGCGACGATCACCACGCCGGCGGTCTCGTACACCTACTACAACGCCTCGAACGCCTCGATCTCGGGCGCGCCGGTCGACGCGGGCAGTTACTCGGTGGTCGCCAACTTTGCCGGGAACACCGATTATCTCGCGGCCAGCAGCAAGGCGGCCTCGTTCGTGATCGCCCAGGCGGCCACGACGAGCACGGGCTCAGCCGCGACCATCGACTATGGGCAGTCGGCAACCCTGAGCGCGACCGTGAAATCCGGCTCGCTGGCGGGCGTGGGCAGCGTCGACTTCTACGACACCACGACCGCGACCGACCTCGGCACCGCGACCCTAAGCGGGTCGGGCGTGGCCACGCTGGTGACCGCCTCGCCCCTGCCTTCCGGGACGCAATCCATCGTCCTCAATTTCCTGGGCAGCACCGACTTCCTGACCAGCTCGGCCACGATCGGCGCCACCGTCCTGCCCTCGATCTACGTGCTGAACTCGACGATCACCGGCGCCCTGAGCCTGTCGGGCAGCTCGACGATCTCGATTGCCGGTCTCGTGCAGGTCGATTCCAAGGCCTCGCAGGCGATCCAGGAATCGGGCAACACGAAGATCACGGCTTCGGCCATCCGCGTGGCGGGCGGATACTCGGCCTCGGGAAGCTCGACCTTCAGCACCACGCCCGTGACCGGCGCGGCCTCCGTGGCCGATCCACTCTCGGCGCTGCCGATCCCGTCCGCGACCGGCATGACCACCTACGCGGCGGTGAACCTCGGCGGCGCCTCGTCGCAGACGATTTCCCCGGGCATCTATCCGTCGATCAACGTGACAGGCTCGGGCAACCTGACCATGAAGCCCGGCCTGTACGTGATCACCGGCGGCGGCTTCAGCGTCAACGGCGCCGCCACCCTGACCGGGTCGGGCGTGACCGTCTACAACGCCGGGAGCAACTACAATGGCGGCTCCGGAAGCACTTTCGGCGGGTTCGCCATCAGCACCAGCGGCCCCGTCAACTTCTCGCCCATGGCCACGGGGCCCTATGCGGGGATTGCGCTGTTCCAGTCCCGCGACAACACCCGCGCCGTCGCCCTCAGCGGAAACACGGCGGTGGCGCTCAACGGCGGCGTCCTGTACGCCCCGGCCGCCCTGCTGAACATCAGCGGCAGCGCCCAGCTCGGCAGCTCGAAGCAGCCGAGCAGCCCCTATATCGTCAACCAGCTCCAGTTCAGCGGCACCGGGTCGAGCGACCTGAACGTCGACGGCGAGGGGAGCAGCGACGTGAGCGTGGCCGGCCAGCTCCTCGCGGGCGAGGTCTCCGTTTATGTCGACAACTCCTCGGGCAACTTCACCCCCGACGAGCTGGCCCGCATCCAGGACGCCGTCAAATCGGCCGACGCCACCGTGGCCCCCTTCGGCGTGGACGTGACCGAGATTTCCGACCCGAGCCTGGCCACCACCGTGATCACCATGAGCAACACCAGCGAGGCCGGGGATGCCTCCTCGGGCGTCCTGGGATGCGAGTCGGACACCGGGGTCACCCTGGTCACCGGCTGGGACTGGTTCGCCGGCAGCGACGTCTCGCAAATCGGCCCCGACCAGTACGACTTCGAGACGATCGTCCTGCACGAGCTCGGCCACGTCCTGGGATTGGGCCACAGCCACGACTCCGACTCGGTCATGTTCGCCACGCTCGACACCGGCGAGGCCAAGCACGAGCTGGTCACCGCCGACCTGGGCATCCCCGATACCGACAGCGGCCCCTGCGCCCTGCACGCGGCCACCTCGGCCGGGCACGCCTCCCTGGTCCCGTCGGCCGTCGCCTCCCTGCTCTCGTCGGGATCCTCGCAGGTGGCCATCCCCTCGCAGGAACCCGTGATCGTGGGCGTCGTGGAAACCAAACCGGCCCGCGTGCAGCTTCCCAGGGCCCGCCGGCTCCACGAGGCCACTCGCCAGCACCCCTTCGACCGTCATCTCACGCGGGTGGACCTGGCGATCGAGCTGATTACCAGCGAAAAAAGCCGCGAGCATTCGCAGCACGTCGACCAGGACAACCACGGAGTTGTGCGATCTCGCGGGCGCGGTCGGACGGAAGCGTGAGACGGGTGCGCCAACGGATTCTGGCGGTACGGGTCATTCCCGCGTAGGGCCGGTTATCTACCGGCCGTCCATGCGAATCCAACACGGCCGGTAAATAACCGGCCCTACGAAATGCCGGAATCCATTGGCGCACCCCGTGAGACCATTCCTGGCCCGGGCCGGCGCGGGATCTCTTGAATTGACGCTATAGAACTGTAAGCCGTTCCCCGTGCCACGGAAGGCCGGTACACTCGTATCCTTACGAAGACGCCCGCGGACCATGACGGGTCCGTCCTGCCCGTGGAGATCCCTCATGATTCGCCGCCTGGCTTCCCTGGGTTTGCTCGCCATCTTGGGGACGGGCCCTGCCGGGGCCGATTCGCCCGACCTCTCCGAATACAAGACCGTGGACACGGCCGCCACGACCACGATCTCCCGCGTGTCGTCGCAAAAGAGCGCGGCCTTGCCGGCCTATCTGGGCGTGCTCCTCGATCCCGAGGCCCGGCAAGACCCGGTCGTCGCCGCCGTGGATGCGGATTCGCCCGCCGCGTTGGCGGGCGTCCAGCCGGGGGACGTCCTGCTCAAGCTGGATGGCCGCGACGTCAAGGACGGCGGGACCCTGATGGAAATCTTGCAGGGCAAATCGGCCGGCGACTTGATGGAGATCGCGCTGGCTCGCAAGGACAAGACGGTCAATACCAAGGCCACGCTCACCCCCTGGAGCAAGCTGAAGACGGCGCCGAACGTCGGCGTCCCGGCCTCGGCGTGCAGGTCGCGACGAGCAAGGACACGAGCGAGGGCGTGACGATCGAGCAGGTCATCACGGCCTCGGTGGCCGATCGCGCCAGGTTGAAGGTGGGCGAGATCCTGCTGAAGCTCGACGGCGAGAAGCTGACCGGCCCCGACCATCTCCGCGACCTGATGGCGGCGAAGGCGCCCGAGTCGACCGTCGTGCTCACGCTCCGCCTGGCCGAGAAGGAAGTCGACCTGAAGGTGAAGCTCGATCCCGACCCGATGGACGGCGACCGCCAGGGCAACTTCGGCCGTCGCGGAGGCGGGGGCGGGCCCGGGGGCGGCTACTGGACCAGGCCCGGGTTCCGGCTGGCGATCGTCTGCCTCGAATACCCCGACGTGAAGCACAACGAGAAGATCACCACCGACGCGTGGCGGGACTCGCTGTTCACCGAGGGCACCTACAACAAGACCAACGCCACCGGCCAGGCCGTGCGTGGGAGCTTCCGCGACTACTTCCTGGAGCAGTCCTACGGCTATTTCAAGGTCGACGGCAAGGTGTTCGACTGGATCGAGGTGAGCAAGAAGCGTGAGGAATACGACAAGGGCAACCGCATGGCCCTGCTGACCGAGGGGCTCGACAAGGTGCTGGCCCGCGACGGCAAGGACGCGCTGAAGGATTTCGACGGCGTGTTCTTCATCTACGCCGGGAACCGGTACCCGTCGCCTCGCGGCGGGCTGTACTGGCCGCATCGCGCCTCGGTGAGCCACAACGGCAAGCGGTGGCCTTATTTCATCATCGAGGAGGGCGGCTCTCGCATGCAGGGGTTGAGCGTCCTGTGCCACGAATTCGGCCACATGCTCGGCCTGCCCGACCTCTACGCCCAGCCCGAGAATCCCGGGATGGAAGGCGTGGGGATCTGGTGCGCGATGGCCCAGCAGCCCAACCGGATGATCCCCCAGCATTTCAGCGCCTGGTCCAAGGAGAAAGTGGGCTGGGTCAAGCCCGCGGTGATCGACCCTCGCGTGAAGCAGAAGCTGGTCCTGAGCCCGATCGAGGATTCGCCCAAGGAATGCTTCAAGATCCTCGTCAGGCCCGACGGCTCGGAGTATTACCTCGTCGAGAACCGCAAGAAGAAGGGGTTCGATCAGAGCCTGCCCGCCGACGGCCTCCTGATCTGGCACGTCCTGGGCAACCGGCCGTCGCTCCGGGAATCGCACGGGATCGAAGGGCCGTCGGGCCCTGCGCATGCTGCTCAACGAGGTGCCCTATCCCAGCGGGGCCAACGACGCCTTCACCCCCTTCACCACCCCATCAAGCCGGTCGCCGCTGGGCGGGGGATGGCCCGTGTACATCACGAATATCCGCCGCCTGGCGGACGGGCGGATCTCGTTCCAGGTGGGCTACGAATACGAGTAGGCTGCGTGAAATGCGCCGGATTCGCATTGAAATCAGGATTAGTACATTTCATGCACCCTACGGGAGCCCCGTTCATGACCCATCTCTGGCTGGGATTGCTGCTGCTCACCGCCTCCGAACCCGACCTTTCGGGCTATCACACCGTTCAGGACGCCGCGACCCGCGAGATTTCGCCCTCGCGAGCGGGCCGGCCGGGCGAGACCGGCTATCTCGGCGTCGCGGTCGCGAAGGACGCGGCGGGCAAGCTCGTCGTGGAGGAGGTCCAGAGCGATTCCCCGGCCGCCAAGGCAGGGATCATGAAGGGTGACGTGGTCGCGAAGCTGGGGGCCGACCCGGTACGCTCGCCCGAGCGGTTCCGCGAGGCCTTGCAAGCCGCGCGGGCCGGGCCAGATCGTCAAGTTGACCCTCGTGCGAGGCGAGAAGACCTTCGACACCGATGCCCTGCTCACGGCATCAAGCCGTCCGCGCGACCCCTCGGGGATCCGCCGCGTGTACCTGGGCGTGGTCCTGGGCGAGTCGAAGGACGGCGAGGGCGTGACCGTCGACGAGGTCGCGCGCCGAACTCGCCCGCTTCGGCCGCCGGCCTGAAGCCCGGCGACCAGATCTTCCAGGTCGGCAGCCTGGACTTCTCGAACCCCTCCCGATTGACCGAGATCCTGAACGAGAAGCGACCGGGCGACGAACTGGAAATCACGGTCCGCCGCAAGAAGGAGGAGATCACCCTGAAGCCGAAGCTTGCCGCCGACCCTCAGCAGGCGCGACCAGGGCGCGGCAACCCGAGGCGGCGGGGGCCAGGGACCGATGGCCATCGAGCTATGGAAGAAGCCGCTCTTTCGGCTCGGCGTGGTCCTGATCGAGTTCCCCGACATCAAGCACAACGACAAGGTTTCCGCCAGGGACTGGCAAGACGCCGTCTTCAGCACGGGGACCTATCACGGCAGGAACAACGCCACCGATGATCCCGTTCTCGGCAGCCTGAACGATTATTTCCTGGAGCAATCGGCGGGCGGCTTCCGGCTTGAGGGGAAGGTCTTCGACCGGATCGAGGTGGGCAAGAAGCGCGCCGAGTACATCCTCGGCAGCGGCACGACGAACATCACGGCCGTGCTCACGGAGGCGCTCGACAAGGTCGCGAAGCGCGACGGCAACGAGGCCTTCAAGGACCTGGACGGCCTGTTCTTCCTCTACGCGGGCGACCTGGCGAGGGGCAATCGCGGGAGCGTTTACTACCCGCGGGCGGGGATGATCCGCAGCTTCCAGGGGAAGCGATGGCCGTATGTGATCGCGCCCGAAGGCGGGTCCCACGCGACGCCCATCGGCGGATTCGCGAAGGAATTCGCGCAGATGCTCGGCCTGCCCGACCTCGCCGCCAGGCCCGAGGAACGCGGGTCCGAGGGCCTGGGCGCCTGGTGCGCCCTGTCCAACCCGATGAAGACCGCGCAGCCCCAGCACATGAGCGCCTGGGCCAAGGAGAAGCTCGGCTGGCTCAAGCCCACGGTGATCGACCCGACCGTCGATCAGAAGCTTGTCCTCTCGCCCGTGGAGGCCTCGCCGATCGAGTGCTTCAAGGTGCTCGTCCGCTCGGACGGGTCGGAGTATTTCCTCCTCGAAAACCGGCGGAAGAAGGGCTTCGACGAGAAGTTGCCGGGCGAGGGGCTCGTGATCTGGCGAGTGGTACGAGACCGGCCGATCCTGGAGGAGTCGCACGGCGTGGAAGGGCCGACCGGGCCGACGGTGCAGGTCGAATCGGTCCCCTACCCCAGCGCGACCAACCACGCGTTCACGCCCGAGACCACGCCGTCAAGCCGGTCGCCGCTCGGGGGCGGATTGCCGGTCTCCATCACCAATATCCGGCGATTGGACGACGGCCGCATCACGTTCCTCATCGGGTATGAGTATCGGTGAAAGACGGCCCAAGAACGGGGCAGTTGCGCCACGGGCCGGGAGCGTCGGGACGCCCCCTCTTGCATGCCTCGGCCCCATCGGCGACAATTGTAGGAGATCAACGATCGTCTCCCACTCGATCGAGGTGTAAAGGATGACTCCAATCAAGCAGATCGGCCTCGGACTGGCATTTCTGGCGTTCGGGTCGCCGTCCAGGGCACAAGACCCGGCGCCGTTTGACGTCCCGCATGACGAGCCGAATCGCGTGGCAGTGGGGACGCTCCGGGCCCCGACTCGCCTGGTCGCGGCCGATGGGTTGATCGACACGGGCGAGGCCTGGGCGCATTCGTCCCCCTGGGTCGAGGACGTGGACGGCGACGGCGTGCGCGACCTCGTCGTCGGCGACTTCAGCGGGCTCTTCCGCTTCTATCGCAACACGGGCACGAACGCCAGGCCGGCCTATGCGGCGAGCGTGAACCTGAAGGCCGGTAACGAAGACGCGAAGGTGCGAATTTACTGATGCATCGGCTCCAGTCCACAGTTCGTGGACTTCGACGGCGACGGCATCCTCGACCTCGTCTCGGGCTCGTACGACCCGGGCGAGATTGACCTGTTCCGGGGCAAGGGGCGTGGCGCGTTCGCACCCCCGGAAGCGATCAAGGACAGGGACGGCCGGCCCATCCTCAAGGTCCCCGATCAGAAGGTCGCGGTCGAGTCGTTCGGCTCGTGGATGGCGATGGTCGACTGGGACGACGACGGCGACCTGGACATCCTCGTCGGCACGTTCGACGGGATGATCTTCCTGAGGCGCAACGAAGGCACGCGCACGAAGCCCGTTTATGCCACCCGCAACGAGTGGGTCAAGGTCGGCGGCAAAGTCCTGAGAGTGCCGGGCGGCGAGCATGCCAACCCCGTGGTTGCCGACTGGGACGGCGACGGCCTGTGGGACATCGTCACCGGCGCCGCGGACGGCGGGGTCTACTGGTATCGCAACGCCGGGAAGCGCGGCCTCCCCGAATTCGAAGCGCCGGTCACCCTTGTGGAGAAGCATGAGGGGATCGGCTACAGCGAGATTTTCCCGGACAAGGACCCGAAGCCGGGGATTCGCTCGCAAGTCGCCGTGACCGACTACGACGGCGACGGCAAGCTGGACGTCCTGCTCGGCGACTTCTGCACCTATCTGCACCTGAAGAAAGACCTCACGCCCGAGCAGAAGGGGGCCTTCGAAGAATTGACTCGCAAATACGACGCGTCGATCCGATTCTCTCGCGGCAGGATGGACGCCTTGCGCGAGAGGTTCAAGACCGTGGACATGAAGGGCATCCCGCCGTCCGAGTGGAACAACCCCGCGAATTCGGCGAAGTGGCAGGCGGCGTACAACGCCATGAAGGAGGCGCCGGACTTCAAGAAGAATGAGGCGGAGTATGAGCGTTTGGAGAAGGAAATTCAGGGATTCGTCGATCGCAAAGCCGCGGGGCGTCACCTCGGGAGCGACCCGGCCGTGTCACACGGGTATGTGTGGCTCTTCCTGCGGAAATGAAGGGGGCGAGAAGGTTGGAATCCGCGGCGGGTGTCCTGGAAATCCGCGGTTGGGATCGGTAGAATCCATTCGTGTCGTGTCGCCGATCTCGCGGAACCCCCGGGAGCCTGGCCGTGACGAGGAAGGCAAGATACGCAATCCTTGGATCGCTAGGCGTGGTCCTCGGGCTCCTGGCCTGTAAATGGTGGCTATTTCCGGCCGATTCCACGAGGCATCACGTCGCCCGGCCCGTCCTCTCCTCAACCCTGGACGAGGCGCCCGCCGAAGTCCGGGAGTTCCTCGACCGGGTGATGGAGAAGCTGCCCGAGGGGGGCGGAGGTGTCTCGGGTTACCAGTTCCACCACTGGAAACGCGAAGGAAAGCCCACCGAAGAGGCCGTGGGCGTGAAGGCGGGCGACGGCATTGACCCCGATCAGCTCATCGCCCGCGTGATGGACGTCGACAAGTACCGCGGGAATATCGCCCACGTCGAGACCTGTCGAGCGGAGCAAGATCCCGCGTTCGCGCGGCCCGAGAAGGTCCGCTTCTTCCAGGTCATCCGCGTCCCGCAGGTCGCCAGGGTCCAGCAAGATCTCGCGCTGGTGGACGCCGGCACGATCAAGGGATATCGAGTGGTGTACTGGTACTTGCTCAAGGACAAGGCGCTCGACCCGAAGACGGCGGCGCGCAGCGATTACAACATCGGCGCGTGGTTCGCGGCCCCCGGCGCGGTCGGCTACGCGCTCAGCTCGTGGCCGAAACGCGAGGACGTGAACGCGATCCAATGGGTTTCCCTCACCTCGGGCGCCAATGCCTTGGCCAAGGGAATCGTCGAGGGGAATATCGACGGCATGGCGAAATGGGCCAGGGATTCCGGGCAAATCGCCTCGAAATCGCATTGATCGCTCGTTGTCTCGTTGCAGTCGCACCATCCGACACGTCGACCCCTCCGCCGCGTGGGAATGCCGCCGGGCCCCTTGCAAACGCCCTCTCGTGTGATACGATGGACGCGGCGTTCGACAGATGTAAGACGAGCCGATCGACGAGGATTCCGGTGCCGACTTCGTCTCCTCCGGTGGAAACCGGGACCTCCGTGAGCACGGTGGATCTGATCAAATCCTACGGCGCGGGCACGTCGCCGGTGTTCGCCCTGCGAGGCGTGTCGCTCGAGATCCTTCGCGGCGAGCGCGTGGCCTTGCTGGGCAAGTCGGGGTCGGGAAAGTCGACGCTCCTGAACTTGCTGGGGGGCCTGGACCATCCCACCTCCGGCGTCCTTCGCGTGGGCGGGCATGACCTCGGCAAGCTATCTCGCCGCGAGCTTTCGCGGTTCCGGTCGAAGACGGTGGGGATGATCTTCCAGTCGTTTAACCTGATCCCCTCGCGGACGGCGCTGGAGAATGTCGAGCTGCCGATGATCTTCGCGGGACGGCCGCCTCGCGAACGTCGGGCCTCCGCGAAACAGGCATTGGAAACGGTCGGGCTGGGCGAGCGATTGCGCCATCATCCCACCGAGATGAGCGGCGGCGAGAATCAGCGGGTGGCCGTGGCCCGCGCCCTGGTCAATCGCCCCGAAATCGTCCTTGCCGACGAGCCGACGGGCAACCTGGATAGCGCCACGGCCCGCGAGGTCATGGGGCTGATCCTCGAGCACGTGAGCCGCCACAACGCCACGCTTGTCCTCGTCACTCACGACGACGAGCTTGCGCAATTGCACCGATCGCCTGCTGCGCCTCAAGGACGGACGGCTGGTTGCGGACGAGTGAAATCCAAGGGGGAATTCGTGCGACCGAGCGACTTGCTGACCCTGCCTTTCGCCGCGTTGTGGCAGCAGAAATTACGGACCATGCTGACCACCCTCGGCGTGATCTTCGGCGCGTTCGTGCTGGCCGCGAGCCTGTCGATTGGCGAGGGGATCCAGGAGACGATCGACCGCGAGTCTCGCCGCAATGATATCGCGCGGAGGGTCCAGGTCTCCGGGAAATGGGACTACACCGGGCCGCCGTCGCGGTCCGCAGACGTGAAGGTCGAAGGGAAGATGGACGCCGCGCGCCGCGACCGGATTCGCAAGCTGCTGGTGGACCAAGAGAATCGATCCAACCCGGCGCAGGTCCGCATGGACTTGACTCGCGATCGATTGAAGGCGATCGCCGGGATACCGCACGTCGAGAGCATGATCCCGGTCGTGTACAACGTGGGTTTTGCCGTCCTGGGCACAGTTCCGAGCCAATCCAGATCTATTCCGCCCGTCCGACGGACGAGAACGTCCGGCACCGCGTGATTTATGGGACCTATTTCGATTCCCCGAAACAGAGGGGCATGGTCGTCAGCGAATTCCTCGCGTATCGCCTGGGGCTGGTGGACGATGCGGACGTCTCGGCGATGATCGGCAAGCCGTTGCGGCTGGAATTTCGCGCCCAGAAGAACCCGCCCGGATTCGTCCTGTCCATCATGAAGCCGTACATGAACGTGACCCGCGAGGAACGCTCGGCGCTCGACAAGGTGACCGCTCGCCTGCCCGGTTCCCTGGAGAAATTGGGCCTGACGGAGGCGGAAGCGACGGCAATGCGCAAGGCGATGAAGGCGGAATCGACGAGCGAGCCGGAGGTCTTCGCCGCGGAATTCCCGGTCGTGGGCGTCCTGCGTGAAGCAACCGACGAGGAGTTGAAAGGGCCCTGGGACCCGCTCCGCGCCGATGCCGAAGTGCTCCTGCCGTACGAGACGGCGACCGACCTCTACTTCCGCCAACCCGGCAACGAGGAGGCGGGGGTCAATCAGGCGGTCCTGCTCGTGGATAAGGAGGAAAACGTCAAGGAAGTCGTGAAGCAAGTCACCGCGCTCGGGGTCAACGCCAATGCCGCCACCGAGTACATCGAGCGCGAGCGGCTGATTTACCTGCTGATCTTCGGCGGGATGACGTGCGTGGCCGCGGTCGCCCTGCTCGTGAGCGCCCTGGGGATCGCGAACACGATGCTCATGAGCGTGCTGGAGCGGACGCGAGAGATCGGCATCATGAAGGCCGTGGGGGCCGACAACCGCCACCTCCAGTTCATCTTCCTGATCGAAGGCACGCTGATCGGCACGCTCGGGGCGATCGCCGGCCTGCTGCTCGCGTGGGGTGCCTCGTTCCCGGGAGACGCCTGGGTCCGCTCGATGGTCATGCGCGACATGAAGATCGACCTGAAAGGCTCGATCTTCGTGTTCCCCCCGTGGATCGGATTCACCGTGGTCGTCTTCACCGTGCTGGTCACGACGATCGCGGCGGTCTACCCCGCGCGACATGCCACGAGGATCGACGCCGTGAAGGCAGTCCGGCACGAGTAGGGTTCACGTCGAATAGAGCCATTTCCCCAGCAAGAACGCGGGCACCCAGAGGACCGCGACGGCCCCGGCCGCGCCGGTCCCCTCACGGCCGCGACCAGCCCCACGTCCAGCCAGACCAGCGAGAGCACGCCCGTCTTCACGGCCTTCTGGATCGTCTTCGGCACCGGATCGATGATCGCCTTGCCATCGGCAAGGTTGACGACGAGCGCCACCAGGCCAAGCACGAGCAGGCCCTCGGCGGGCAGGATGGGACGATCGCTCGACGAGGGGAATTGCCGGGCGGAGGTCGCGACCCACAACAGGGCGACGATCGCGAGGTCCTGGATCACGGTGCCCGCAATCAAGCCCCGCGACCGCCCCGATTCGGTCTCCGAACGGCTGATCCAGGTCAATCCCATCACGAAGGCCGCGAGGCCCCCGGCGGCGATCCACGCGGGAGGCCCGCCGAACCGAGAGGCGGCGGAAAGCCCGAGCAACAGGTTCAGGCCCCGGCAAGTCCCCATGACTTCCGGGCCGAGGAACGTCCGCTTCAAGCCGGCGTCATACAGCAGGACGCACGCGGCCAAGATCGTCGCCACGATCGCCGGCAAGACGCCGCTGAGCAACGCCAGCATGGGCCCGAACAGGAGCAACATCGAGCCCATTCCCCTGGCGAATCCCAGCGAGACTCGCCTCGACGGCAGGGGGCGATTGGGCCGTTCGCGCAGGTCGACCTCGTAATCGAAGACATCGTTCAGCGCGATCCCGGCGGCGTAGATTGCCATCGAGGCCCCGCACAGCGGCATCCATCGCCGACTCGGCGAGGCTCCCGCCCGCGAGCAGCCAGCCCGCCAGGCTGTCGGCGGCGGCCGTGAACAGGTTGGGCAGGCGGATCAGTTGCAGGTACGGCTTGACCGCCGGCCGATCGGGCGAGTCACGAGGCCATCAACGGCAAGAGCACGTCGCGGGCCTTCTTCGCCGCGGCGTCGGGGTCTTCCACGTTGGGATACAGCTCGACGGTAAGCCAGCCGTCGTAGTCGGTCTTCTTGATCGCGGCGATGACCTCGGCAAAATCGATCGCGCCCAGCCCGGGGATCAGGTGATGATGCACCCGCGTGGCCGCGATATCTTCGAAATGGTAGTGCTTCGTATGCGCCGGCAAGCTTGGCCACCTGGGCGGGCAGGTCTTCGCTCATGCAATAGGCATGGCCCACGTCGAAATTCAGGCCGAGCGAGGGCGAATCCACGCGGTCGGCGATTTCCAGGTATTCGTCGGTCGTCTCGATCAACAAGCCCGGCTCGGGCTCGACCAACAGCAGCACGCCGAGCTTGTGGGCATGCTCGGCCAGCGGCTTCAGGGCCTCGACGAACAGGTCAACGGCGGCCTGTCGGGTCTGGCCGGGGGCGATCGGCCCGCCCGGCTCGGTGGTGATGTGGGGTGCGCCAGGACGGCGCAAAGGTCCAAAGCTCGACGGGTGTGGTCGATCCGCACCCGGCGATATCCCTCGTCGGGCTCGATGAACGACGGATACCAGTAGGGCTGGCGATGGTCGTTGATCGCATTCATCATGAAGGCGTTCACGTTGGAAAATTGCAGCCCATGACGCCCCATCGCTTCGAGGATGCCGCGCTTGGGCCCTTCCAGCAGGCCATTGGGCCACGCATGGGGGACGTCGGCCATGAGCTCCAGGCCGTCGTAGCCGATCTCGGCGATCCTGGCGGCGGCCTCGTCGAACGGGAAACGCATGTAGGCGTTGGTGCTGAAGGCGAGTTGCATGGTGGTTGCGGCACCCTCGAAGGATTCAACGGGACCGGGTCCGAGGCTTCTTCTTCGTCCGTGCCTTGCCCTTCGGCTTGACGACCTCCTCGGGCCGAGAGCCGGAGAAGGCGACCATCCCGCCGCCGAGGAAGCACAGGAAGCTCAGCAGTCGCAGGCCGGTGATCGTGAAATTGTTAACAATCGCGTAAACCTCGCGGGCGCGAGGATGTCGAATGTAGATCACCGCCCAGATCATTACCAGGGTCAAGGGAAGCGGCGCCAGCCAGACCGCCCCCGCTATCCACGACATTCGCCGGGAAACGACCCGCCTCCCCAGGCGAAACGGCCGCTTCAGGAACGCCTTGACGCCGAAAAGCGTGGGAGGGCCCCACAAGGCGGCCGTGATGATCGCGTCCAACCACTCGTCGTCCATCGGTCGTGCAGGGCCTGTCGAGGGGAGCGGAATCAATACCCAAACCGGAAGATCCGGCCGCCGATCACGGACCCTGATTGTATCAGATACATGCGGCGGCTGGGACTCTGTCGCGTGCGGTTCAGACCTCATTTTTCGCGGCGGGGGCTGCCGGGGGGGCATCGCCGATCTCGACAAGACTTTCGCCGGATTCGATCAGTCGCAGCGCGGCGGGTAAGACATCGTCAAGATCTCCCGCAACCGAGCTTTCGAGGTATTGCCGCACGTGACCCACAATACCACCGGCGGCGGGCCAAGCCGCATTTGTATCTCAACAAATGTCTTTGTCCTTCGTCATCACGACCGCCCCGACATCGCGCGCGGCAAGGAAGATGGCAGAATCTTTCGCGTCGCGCAGGCCGAGGTCGCGGACGGCGAGGCATTCGACGCCGAAAGTCGACTCGATCCAGGCCGCGGCCGACGGAGGCAGTTGGGCATCCAGCCAGATCGTCATGCGACCAGGATCGGGTGGCCAAGACGACGGCTCGCGAACTGCAGGCACGCGCGGATGTCGGCGGGTTCCAGGTCGGGAAGTTCCTCGACGATCTCTTCAGCGTTCAGACCGTTCGCCAGGAGGTCAAGGACGTCGCCGACCCGGGTGCGCATGCCGCGAATGCAAGGCCGACCGCCGCATCGTTCGGGATCGACTGTTATTCGGTTTTCAAGGAGGGCCAAGCTTACATCTCCGAATGGCTGCGATCTCGATTCAACCGAATTTCCATCATATCGGACGGATCGTTCGAACTCCAGCCTTGCCACAGGCGGCCTCGCAAGGAATGACCGACCGCTTGCTTGCGGCGTCGGTCGTTCATAGCATTCGGTTCTGCAAGCATTGCCGTTTCCATCCGACCCCCGAGACTATAGACCATGCCACTTCAAAGGACGGCCGAACTGATCGCGATCCTTGGATTTTCCCTCCCCCTTTTTGCATTGGCCGACGACACCCCCGCCCCGCTGGCCAAAGGGGTCCGCGGCCTGGCCACTCGCACTTCCGCGCCGATCGAGATGGACGGTTCCCTGTCCGAATGGACGACCGCGTATTGTACGCCGGTCCATTACGGTCATGGTGACCTGTTGCAACGGGCCGCGCAATTCTTCTACCTGTGGGATGACCAGGCGCTTTACGTCGGCCTGCGATGCCTCGACACGAAGCGGGCGAATCCCGGCACCGGCGGCGCGGTCTTCAATGGCGACGCGGTCGAGTTTTACATCGATACCCGCGCCGGCGATGCCCTTCGCGGCAAGGATTGGACCGAGGGGGCCGTCCACCTGTTCTACTCGCCATTTGAGGGCGTGGAATTGAAGCCGCGATGGGTCATGAGGGGCGGGATCGCGACGAGCGGCACCCGGTTGAACGGCGTCCAGGTGGCCGCGACCAGCCATCCCTGGGGATATGAGGCCGAATTCAAGCTCCCCTGGGCCAATTTCCCCAACTTCCGGGCGAAACCTGGCGGGCTGATCGCGCCTCGACGCCGAATTGTGCAGCGGCGACGGCCAGGCCCGCACCGATCGCACGTTTGCTTATGGATCGCCCCTCTCGGTGCAGCAACCGGCGTCGCTTGGCCTGGTCGAGCTGGTCGCCTCCTTCGAACCGCAGTACCTCCCGGCCGCCGGGCCGGCGAGCTTCCCGATGTGGGTGGAAACCCCGTGGACCCAGGCGAAAAAGGCCGAGGTCCAGGCCGTGATCGCGATCCCCCCGGCGTTCGCCGAGGTCGCCGGGATGGTCGAGGTCCGCATCCATGACGCCGACGGCAAGATCGTCAAGACCATCCCGGCGCCGATCGAGGCGTTCGGCCCTAAAGGGTTGGGATTCCTCCGCGCCGTGGCACGCTGGCCGGTCGATGACTTCGCCCCGAACGCCTATTTCGCGTCCGCGAAGGTCGTTTCCCGCACCGACAAGGTCCTGGTCACGGTCACGCCTCGGATGGCCTCCGAGGCGATCATCAGCGGGCGATAGCGGGCGTCCCGCCAAATTCGGACAATTGTCGGAACCCGGTTTCCTTCGCGGCTTCCGGCCGTATATAATCAATGCGTCCTTGGGTGGAGACGCCTTTCCAGGAGTGCGACATGGCAGCCGGAACACGACCGCACGGGAAGCTGCTGGATTACGAGCAGTTCATCGACCATCAGCTCGGCCTCACGCGGGCCAAGATCAAGATGACCGACATCTTGACGGCCGTCGTCCTGCTCGTGGCCGTCTCCCTCGGCGTGCTGTTCCTGGAAGTCGTGCTCGACCACATGCTGGGCCTGCCGTTCTTCGTCCGGCAGGTGATCTTGTTCCTGGGGCTCGGGTCGGGCATCGTCTTCACCGCGTTCCGCATCGTGATCCCCATGATGCGCAAGGTGAACGGGTTGTACGCCGCCCGCACGATCGAGCATACCGACCCGGCCTTCAAGAATAGCCTGATCAACTACCTGGAATTGCGCAAGCATCGCGACGCGATGCCCCGCACCTTCATGGCGGCGGTCGAGGCCAAGGCCGTCGACGACCTCACTCGCGTCGAGGTCGACAACGTGGTGAACCAGAAGCGGCTGATCCAGACCTTCTACGTGCTGGCCGGGATCGTGGTCGCCGTCTGCATCTACTCGCTGATCACCCCCAAGAACATCTTCGACTCGGTCGGCCGCGCCCTGCTGGCCGACCTGGCCCGCCCCACCAACACACGGCTCACGAACATCAAGCCCGGCGACGACTCGAAGCTCTCGAGCGTGGTGGCCAGCTCGAAGGTCACGTTCTCGACCGAGATCGAAGGCGCCCGGCCGCAGAAGGTCACGCTCCACTACAGCACCGACGGCGGCCAGTCCTATCTGGTCAAGGAGCTGGCCCGGGGCCGCAATGAATACGACCCGTGGAAGCTCGACTGGCTGGATATCCAGCAATCGATGATGTACTACCTGACGGCCGCCGACGGCACGTCCCGGACCTACAACATCAAGGTCCTGCCCGAGCCGATGGTCACGTCGGCGTGGCACGACCTCGCCTTCCCGCGCTATACGCAATTGCCGGCGAAGGCGGACATCACCGGGGGGAACATCGAGGCCCTCGAAGGCACGATGGTCACCGTCCACGCCAAGGTGAACGAGCCGGCCGAGAAGGCGTGGCTCCAGATCGCCGAACTGAAGGCGGACGGCAAGGCGGATTGGGCCAAGGCCATCGAACCCGCGATGGACGTCTCGGACGGGCGGATGGAGCTGGTCGGGAAGATCCAGTTGAAGGCATCCGGCCAGTACATGATCAAGTTCACGACCACCGGCGGCCAGAAGAACAACCCGACCCTGTTCGACATCAAGGTCCTGAAGGACAACGCCCCCGTCGCGCAGTTCGTCCGCCCCGATCGGCCCGAATTGAAGGTGCCCAGCAACGCCAAGGTGGCCCTGCGCATGGCGGCTTCGGACGACTACGGGCTGAAGGAAGTCACGCTGCACCTGAAGCAGGAGAATCAATATCTCCAGCCCTCGCGGAACTACCTGGAGAAGAGGCCGTCGGTCAAGGAATTGACGCAGGACGAGACGCTCGACCTCGCCAAGTGGAACCTGAAGGAAGGGACGCGGATCGAGTATTACCTCACGGTCGCCGACACCAAGGAGCCTCTGGCGAACCGGTTCGAGACGTCTCACCAGACGATCGAGGTGACGGCGCCGGCATCGAAGCAGGAGTTGGAGAAGATCGAGCAGCAAAACAAGCTGGACGAGCCCCCTCCGACCGACGCGCAGAAGCCCACGGAGGCCGACACGACCAGGCAGGATCCCGAGAAGCAAGGCTTGAACAAGGAAGAGAAGCCGAACGATCAGGTCAACGATCCCAGGCCGCAGGAAACGAAGGACAACGCCGCCGATCAGCCCAACCCCAGGGATAAACAGCAGCAGGGTGAAGACCCGGACGACAAGCCACTGACGCCCGAGCAGAAGAAGAAGCAAGACGCGCTCCTGGACAGGATCGAGCAGAACTTCAAGCAGAACCCCCCTCCAAACCAGCAGCCGAAGAACAACAACGATCAGAAGCAGCAGCCGAATCAGCCCCAGCAGGATCAGAAGTCCCAACCCAAGAACAATCCCAATCAAGACCAGCCCGGCAACAACCAGAAACAGCAACTCCAAAACAGCAATCAGCAAAAGCAACAACCGCAAGGAGGTGCCGAAAAAACCCAACAACAGCAAGGCACCCCGGATCAGCAGAACAAGGGCGACAACAAGCAGAAGCCCCAAGGCGAAAACAAGAATCAGTCAACAAATTCGAAGTCAACGAATGAACAGAAAAAGCAATCGCAAGGCGATAACAAGCAGCAGGACGCCAAGCAGCAAGGCGACAACAAGCAGCAGGGCGATAACAAGCAGCAGGAGATGAAGCAGCAGGACGCCAAGCAGCAGGGCGATAACAAGCAGCAGGGCGATAACAAACAGCAAGGCAAGCAGCAAGGCGATAACAAGCAGCAAGGCGATAACAAGCAGCAGGACGCCAAGCAGCAAGGCGACAACAAGCAGCAGGGCGATAACAAGCAGCAAGGCGACAACAAGCAGCAGGAGATGAAGCAGCAGGACGCCAAGCAGCAAGGCGATAACAAGCAGCAGGGCGATAACAAGCAGCAGGGCGATAACAAGCAGCAAGGAGCAGCAGCAACAAGCAGCAGGGCGATAACAAGCAGCAAGGCACAAGCAGCAAGGCGACAACAAGCAGCAGGGCGATAACAAGCAGCAAGGCGACAACAAGCAGCAGGGCGACAACAAGCAGCAGGGCGATAACAAGCAGCAAGGCGACAACAAGCAGCAGGGCGACAACAAGCAGCAAGGCGAAACAAGCAGCAGGACCAAGCAGCAGGAACACGCAAGCAGCAAGGCGATAACAAGCAGCAGGACGCCAAGCAGCAAGGCGATAACAAGCAGCAAGGCGACAACAAGCAGCAAGGCGACGCCAAGCAGCAGGGCGACGCCAAGCAGCAAGGCGACGCCAAGCAGCAAGGCGATAACAAGCAGCAGGGCGATAACAAACAGCAAGGCAAGCAGCAAGGCAATAACAAGCAGCAGGGCGACAACAAGCAGCAAGGCAGATAAAGCAGCAGGACGCCAAGCAGCAGGCGACGCCAAGCAGCAGGGCGATAACAAGCAGCAAGGCGACAACAAGCAGCAGGGCGATAACAAGCAGCAAGGCGACAACAAGCAGCAAGGCGACGACAAGCAGCAGGACGCCAAGCAGCAAGGCGACGCCAAGCAGCAAGGCGACGCCAAGCAGCAAGGCGACGCCAAGCAACAGGGCGATAACAAGCAGCAGGGCGACACCAAGCAGCAAGGCGACGCCAAGCAGCAGGGCGATAACAAGCAGCAGGACGACCAAGCAGCAGGACGCCAAGCAGCAAGGCGACGCCAAGCAGCAGGGCGATAACAAGCAGCAAGGCGACAACAAGCAGCAGGGCGACAACAAGCAGCAAGGCGATAACAAGCAGCAAGGCGACAACAAGCAGCAAGGCGATGCAAGCAGCAGGACGCCAAGCAGCAGGGCGACGCCAAGCAGCAAGGCGACAACAAGCAGCAGGACGCCAAGCAGCAGGGCGATAACAAGCAGCAGGAGATGAAGCAGCAGGACGCCAAGCAGCAAGGCGACGCCAAGCAGCAGGGCGATAACAAGCAGCAGGAGATGAAGCAGCAGGACGCCAAGCAGCAAGGCGACGCCAAGCAGCAGGGCGACGCCAAGCAGCAGGGCGATAACAAGCAGCAGGGCGACAACAAGCAGCAAGGCGACGCCAAGCAGCAGGACGCCAAGCAGCAGGGCGACGCCAAACAGCAAGGCGACGCCAAGCAGCAAGGCGACGCCAAGCAGCAAGGCGACGCCAAGCAGCAAGGCGACGCCAAGCAGCAAGGCGACGCCAAGCAGCAAGGCGACGCCAAGCAACAGGGCGATAACAAGCAGCAAGGCGACAACAAGCAGCAGGACGCCAAGCAGCAGGGCGACGCCAAGCAGCAGGAGATGAAGCAGCAGGACGCCAAGCAGCAAGGCGACGCCAAGCAGCAAGGCGATAACAAGCAGCAGGGCGATAACAAACAGCAAGGCAAGCAGCAAGGCAATAACAAGCAGCAAGGCAAGCAGCAAGGCGATAACAAGGAGGATGCCAGGCAGCAGGATGGCCGCGATCCTGCGAAGGATGTGAAGGCCCAGGATCGTCAGGGTGATGGCAAGCCGCGCTCGAATGCCGATGCCAAGCAGAAGGCGAGCTCGCAGCCCGATGGTCAATCCAAGGACCAGCCCTCCGATTCGAAGCAGAAATCCGCCTCCGGTAAGGACTCGGATCAGAATCAGAATCAGAAATCGTCCAAATCATCGACTTCCAAGGGGCAACCCGAAGGCGAAAAATCCGCGGCCCCGGGCGAGTCGGACGGCGAGAAAGCCTCTCAAGAAGGGCAGGCTAAGGACGGCACGAAGCCCGGCAAAGCTTCCAGCAAGTCGGGCACGCCCAAGTCCGGGAACGACCCGGCGAAGTCGGGCCAGGGTAAGCCCGATGAATCCGGAAAACCCGGCGAGGCGGGCAAGCCCGGCGACGAGAAATCGGGGCAGGACGCTGGCTCGAAGGGTCAGCAATCGGGCGCACCGCCCAGCTCCTCGGGTGCGCCCAATCGGGCAAAGGGGAGGGCGACAAGGGCGAGGGTCAGGGCAAGGGGACCAAGCCGGGTAGCAAGCCCGGCGAAGGTGACGACCCCGGCGGGGCCGTCGAACGTGCCGGGAACGGTGGCGGGGGCCGCGACGGCGGGGAAGGCCAGCCCATGACCAAGCAAGAGGGCGAGAAGCCGCCGCTCCAGCCCCAGCAGCCCGAGCCCAAGAACTCGGGCGATTCCCCCGCCCCCGACAACAAGCGCGAGGAGGCCATCCGCAACCTCCAGGATCTCCTCCGCAGCGGCAAGGACACGAGCAAGCTGGAAGCCGAGACGGGCATGACCCGGCAGGAGATGGAGCAGTTCGTCAAGAAATTCGAGAAGACCCAGCCCAAGCCGCCCGTCCGCGAAGGGCAGGAGTTGAAGGGGGACGTCACCAAGGACAAGACCCTCGACCCGAACCGCAAGATTGCCAATCCGACGAACCAGAACATCGAGCGGAAGATCGTCAAGCGGGGCGCCGGCGCGAACGGGCAGGACCAGCTCGCGGGCGATGCCGAGGGCGGTCGCACGGTGGCCCCTCCCGATTATTACAAGCGATATGAAGCGTACCGGAAGAGCCTGTCGAAGCCCGAGAAGTAGAATCCTTGACGATCGGGCCTGGATTCCGCTAACACACAAGAAGGCCGGGGTCGCGGGAAAAGCGGGCTACCCCGGCCTTCCGGCCGTGGCCGCCCCTCTTGCGAAGGCCGCTCATCCCATGATCCAGCCCCTGAGCCTGCCCCGCCGCTACCTCGTCGCCGTTCGACCCGCGCGACCTGCCGCACCATTTCACCGACGTCCTGGTCATCGGCGGCGGCCTCGCGGGGCTGCGGGCGGCGCTCGGCGTGCCCGACCCGCATCCGCGTGCTGGTCGTCACCAAGGACGAGGTCCGCGAGAGCAATAGCGCCTATGCCCAGGGCGGGATCGCCGGCGTGCTCGACCCCGAGGACCATTTCGACGACCACATCGCCGACACGCTCGCCGCCGGCAAGGGCCTGTGCGACCCCGAGGTCGTGGCCATGGTCGTCCGCGAGGCCCGCCGGCGGATCGCCGAGCTGATCCGATGGGGGACCCGATTCGACCAGGTCGACGGCCAGGTCGCGCTCGGGCTCGGAAGGCGGCCACTCGCACGCGCGGATCGTCCACGCCCTGGGCGACGCCACCGGCCGCGAGGTCATGCGGGCCGTGATCGCGCAGGCCCGCGGCCGGCCGCAACGTCCGGATCTGGCAGAACAGCTTCACCATCGACCTCCTGACCCACGAGGGCCGCTGCCGGGGCGCCCTCGTCTGGGACCGGCGGCGCGGGCCCGTCGCTGGTCTGGGCCCGGGCCACGGTCCTGGCCACCGGCGGCGCCGGCCAGCTCTTCCGCGAGACGACCAACCCGCCGATCGCCACCGCCGACGGCCACGCGCTGGCCTACCGCGCCGGGGCCGAGGTCCGCGACATGGAATTCATGCAGTTCCACCCGACCGTCCTGTACATCGCCGGCTCGTCGCGACACCTGCTGACCGAGGCCCTCCGCGGCGAAGGGGCGTACCTCCGCGACCGCGACGGCCAGCCGGTTCATGCCCGAGTTCCACCCGCTGGCCGAGCTGGCCCCTCGCGACGACGTCTCGCGGGCCATCACCGCACCGATGGCCCGGACGCAGCATCCCGTGCGTCTACCTCGACCTCTCGCACCTCGACGCCGAGCTCATCCGCGGCCGCTTCCCGGGGATCGACCGCCCTCTGCCGCGGCTTCGACCTGGACATCACCCGCGACCCGATCCCCGTCCGCCCCGGCGCCCACTACTACATGGGCGGCGCGACCGTCGACTCGACGGCCGGACCACCCTGCCCGGCCTCTGGGCGGCGGGCGAGGTCTCCAGCTCGGGCCTCCACGGGGCCAATCGGCTGGCCTCGAACAGCCTGCTGGAAGGCCTCGTCTACGGCGCCAGGGCCGCCGAGGACATCGCGCGGCATGCTGGGCGACGCACGGCCCGGCCCGCCTGGAAGTCCCCCCGATCGCCGAGCTCGGTCCGCCCGTCGGTCCGCGAGCCGCTGGACCTGGCCGACATCCGCGACTCGCTGCGGGCCCTCATGTGGCGGAACGTCGGCATCACCCGCGACGCCGCGCGGCCTGGCCGAGGCCGCCGAGCAGGTCGACTTCTGGTGCCGCTATGTCCTGGGCCAGACCTTCGACGAGCCCGCCGGCTGGACCCTGCAGAACATGCTCACCGTCGCCCGCCTGATGATCGCCGCCGCCGCCGAGCGCGAGGAGTCGCGCGGGGTCCACACCCGCAGCGACTTCCCCGCGACCGACCCGGCCTGGGCGCGGCATATCCCGTTCGTCCGGCAACGCCTCGTCGGCGAGGCGGCACTCGTCTCATAAATCAACGCGATCCCGCTCACCCCGGCGGAGGATTCGCGTTATCATGGACGGACCGAGGTTGTCACGGACCAGGCAAGGGAAGCTTTCATGGCCGATTTCCACGAGATCCCCGTTCGCGTCCGGTACGCCGAGACCGACCGCATGGGGCTGCTCCACCACGCCAACTATTTCATCTATTTCGAGATGGGCCGCACCGAGTTCCTCCGAGCCCGCGGCTTTTCCTACCGCGACATGGAAGACGCCGGATTCCTCCTCGTGATCATCGACATCGGCTGCAAGTTCAAGAGGCCCGCGAGGTTCGATGACCTGCTGACCCTGCGGACGATCGAGGAAAAAATCACCCACGTGAAGATCGTCCATCGCTACGAGGTCTATCGAGACGGCCAGCTCCTCGCCGAGGGGCACTCCACCCTGGCATGCGTCGATCGCGACGGCAGGCCGCAAGCCTTGCCGCAATTGAGGCGAGACGCGTCGCCGACGAGTTCAATCGGGGAGCCTGACGCGGACTCCATCCCCGCCGGCCTGGGATGATGTTGAAATGGTCCCCTCGTGATCGACCCGGCCGTCTCCCGGGAAAGCGGGGGCGGACGCAATCCCGGCCCGCAACATGCGGAGGATGGACCTTGATAGCATGCGTGGCATCCGGCGTCCGGCAGCTGGATATCTTGGAGATGGTCATGCAACTATTCTAATAATGGCACGAATCGAGGATTATCGTAGCGGGGCGATTTACCTCCACGGTGCTCGATCCGACCGGGATCGTGCGTGGACGGACGCGGCCGCCCGAAGATCAAGGGCTATCATGAGCAAGCTTGCCGAAGATTCGGGCCGCCTGGTCGCCATGGGCATCCCGGGCCTGGACGACATCCTGGGCGGCGGCCTGACCCCCGACCGGGTCTACCTGGTCGAGGGCAATCCCGGCTCGGGCAAGACGACCCTGGCCCTCCAGTACCTCCTCGAGGGCCGGCAGGCTCGGGGAGCCGGGCCTCTACGTCACCCTCTCGGAGACCCGGGCCGAGCTCGCCGGCGTGGCCGGCGTCGCACGGCTGGTCGCTCGACGGCGATCACCATCCTGGAGCTGGTCGCGCCCGAGGCGGAGCTGGAGCCGGACACCCAGTACTCGATGTTCCACCCCTCCGAGGTCGAGCTCGGCGAGACGACCAACGCCGCTGCTCGCCGAGGTCGAGCGGCTCGAGGCCGAGGCGGGTCGTCTTCGACTCGCTCTCCGAGATGCGGCTGCTCGCCCAGAACCCGCTCCGCTACCGCCGCCAGATCCTCGCCCTGAAGCAGTTCTTCATCGGCCGGGAATGCACGGTCCTGCTGCTGGACGACAAGACCTCCGAGACCGGACGACCTGCAGCTCCAGAGCATCGCCCACGGGGTCATCAGCCTGGAGCAGCTCTCGCCCGAGTACGGGGCCGAGCGGCGGCGGCTCCGGGTCGTCGAAGCTCCGGGGCCAGCAGTATCGGGGCGGCTACCACGACTTCGTCATCGCGCCGGGGGGCCTCGACGTCTTCCCCAGGCTCGTCGCCGCCGAGCACAACCACGGCCAGGCAGCGGGGCCTGCTCCAGTCCGGCAACGCCGAGCTCGACGCGCTGATGGGCGGGGGCATCCAGTACGGGACCAGCGTGGTCCTGCTCGGCCCGGCCGGCAGCGGCAAGTCGACGCTGGCGATCCAGTACGCCAGGGCCGCGGCCGGCCCGGGGCGAGCGGGCGGCGATCTTCACCTTCGACGAGCGGCTGGAGACGCTCCTGGAGCGGACCGACCGGGCTCGGGATGGACATCTCGGAGGAGGTCGAGTCGGGCCTGATCAGCATCCAGCCGATCGACCCGGCCGAGCTGTCGCCGGGCGAGTTCGCCCACCGGGTCCGGAGGGCCGTCGAGGGCGCCGACGGCGAGCCCGGGCGCGAAGGTCGTCGTCATCGACAGCCTCAACGGCTACCTCAACGCCATGCCCGAGGAGCGGTTCCTGATCGCCCAGCTCCACGAGCTCCTGACCTACCTCGGGCCACAAGGGCGTCGTGACGTTCCTGTGGTCGCCCAGCACGGCCTGCTCGGGACCGATGCAGTCGCCGATCGACACGACCTACCTGGCCGACGCGGTCGTCCTCTTCCGCTACTTCGAGGCCATGGGCGAGGTGAGGCAGGCCATCTCGGTCGTCAAGAAGCGGAGCGGCCGGCACGAGCGGACCATCCGCGAGCTGAAGCTCGACGGCGGCGGCCTCAAGGTCGGCGAGCCGCTCGACCGATTTCCACGGGGTCCTCACCGGGACGCCGACTTATCGCGAGGCGAGTCGGCCCGCTCGGCGAGGCCGCGACGATGAGTGACGAGTCGACCGCGGACCTGGAGGGGCGAATCCTCCTCCTCGCCCCGACCAGGCGAGACGCGATCGCCGCCGACAAGCTCTTCGGCGCGGCGGGGATCCTCATCACCCCCTGCCGGGATTCGACGAGGTCTGCGCCGAGATCGAGGAGGGGTGCGGCCGTGGCGATCGTCCCCGACGAGGCCATCCTCGCCGACAAGCGAGGGGCGCCTGGCCCGGCTCCTGAAGGAGCAGCCCGCCTGGTCCGACTTCCCGCTGATCGTCCTGACGCCCCCCCACCAGACGACGGCGGCGGCCCGGGGGCTGGAATCGGTCGGGCACATGACGCTGGTCCGGCGGCCCGTCGAGATCCGGTCGCTGGTCAGCACCGTCCAGGCCGCCCTCCGCGACCGGCGACGCCAGTACGCGAGGAGGGAAGACCTCGCCGAACGCGAGCGGCAGGCCGCAGGCGCTCCGCGAGAACGACCGCCGCAAGGATGAGTTCCTGGCCATGCTCGCCCACGAGCTGCGCAACCCGCTCGCGGCCGTCAACAACGCCGTGACCGTCCTCAAGCTGTCCTCCGACGAGGAGAGCCGGACTGGGCCAGCGACGTCGTCGAGCGGCAGGTCGGGCAGCTCGTCCGGCTCATCGACGACCTGCTCGACGTCTCGCGCATCACCAGCGGGAAGATCCGGCTCCGGAGAGGACCTGGTCGACGCCGCTCGATCCTCGACCAGGCGGTCGAGTCGGCCCGGCCGCTCATCGACGAGCGGCAGCACGCGCTGAGCCTCTCGATCGAGCGGGGCGATCTGCCGCTCCACGTCGACGCCGACCCGGGTCGAGCAGATCGTCCTGAACCTGCTCACCAACGCCGCCAAGTACACCGAGAGCGGCGGCCGGATCCGGCTCGCCGGCGAGCGGCGAGGGCGAGCAGGTCGTCATCGCGCGTCAAGGACAACGGGATCGGCATCCCGCCCGAGAAGCTCCCCGAGATGTTCGAGCTCTTCGCCCAGGGCGACCGCACCCTGGCCCGTCCGAGGGCGGCCTGGGGATCGGCCTGACCGTCGTCAAGAAGCTCGCCGAGATGCACGGCGGGAGCGTCGACGCCCGGAGCGACGGGCCCGGACCGGGGCAGCGAGTTCACCGTCCGGCTCCCGGCGGCCGGGAAGCCCGTCGACGCCGGGAGCCGACCGCCCGGCGCGGCCCCGTCGCCGGGCGGCGGGGCCGCCCGCATCCTCGTCGTCGACGACAACGTCGACACGGCCCGGGGGATGGCCCGACTCCTGAAGCTCCTGGGCAACGAGGTCGTCACCGTCCACGACGGCCACGCGGCCATCGAGGCGGCCCGCAGCTTCCGGCCCGATTTCGTGCTCCTGGATATCGGCCTGCCGGGGATGGACGGCTACGAGGTCGCCGCGGCCTTGCGCGGGGATGAGCCTCAAGGAGCGCCGTCATCATCGCCGTCTCCGGCTACGGCCAGGAGGAGGACCGGCGGCGGTCCCGCGAGGCCGGGTTCGACCACCACCTGGTCAAGCCGGTCGACTTCGACTCGCTGGTCTCGCTCATCGCGAAGCCGGCGTAGAGCGTCTAACGTTAACGGCGAGTCGGAGTGATTCTTGTGGGGCAGGCGTCCCGCCTGCCGAATCCCAGGCAGGCGGGACGCCTGCCCCACAAAAAAACCATCCCGATTTGCCGGTAATGTTAGACGCTCTTAGCCCGGCAGGTGGAAAAACCCCACGTCGACGGGTCGTGATCCCGTCGCAAGGTCGCATCATCGCGACGCGAGCGATCGCATGGGCGTCTCACGATACGGTGGCGGCAGGAGACTGCATCCCCTGCCGCCCGGGAACTGCCGATCAATAGCGGTAATGGTCGGACTTGTAGGGGCCTTCCTTCGGGACGTGGATGTAGGCGGCCTGTTCCGGCGTCAGTTCGGTCAGCTCGACGTTCAGCTTCTTGAGCTGCAGGCGGGCGACGTGCTCGTCCAGCTTCTTGGGCAGGACGTAGACGCCGACGGGGTACTTCTCGTTGTGCTGCCAGAGCTCGATCTGGGCGAGGGTCTGGTTCGCGAACGAGGAGCTCATCACGTACGAGGGGTGGCCGGTGCCGCAGCCGAGGTTGACCAGGCGGCCCTTGGCGAGCAGGATGATCCGCTTGCCGTCGGGGAAGATGACGTGATCGACCTGCGGCTTGATCTCCTCCCAGCGTGTATCTTCTCGAGCGACGCGACGTCGATCTCGTTGTCGAAGTGGCCGATGTTGCAGACGATGGCCTGATTCTTCATCTTGGCCATGTGGTCGTGCGTGATGACCCGGAAGTTGCCGGTGGTCGTCACGAAGATGTCGGCCTTGTCGGCGGCGTACTCCATGGTGACGACGCGGTAGCCTTCCATCGCGGCCTGCAGCGCGCAGATCGGGTCGATCTCGGTGACCCAGACCTGGGCCGAGAGGGCGCGCAGGGCCTGGGCCGAGCCCTTGCCCACGTCGCCGTAGCCGGCGACGACGGCGACCTTGCCGGCGATCATCACGTCGGTGGCGCGCTTGATGCCGTCGACCAGCGACTCGCGGCAGCCGTACAGGTTGTCGAACTTGGACTTGGTGACCGAGTCGTTGACGTTGATGGCGGGGAACTTCAGCTCGCCGCGCTTGTGCATCTGGTAGAGGCGGTGGACGCCGGTGGTGGTCTCCTCGGTCACGCCCTTGACGGCGGCGAGCCTCTCGGAGTACCAGCCGGGCTGCGAGGCGATCCGGCTTCTTGATGGCGGCGAAGAGGACGCGCTCCTCCTCGCTGGAGGGCTTGTCGAGGACGGAGATGTCGGCCTCGGCGCGGGCGCCGAGGTGGAGCAGCAGGGTGGCGTCCCCGCCGTCGTCGAGGATCATGTTCGAGTAGCCGCCGTCGGCCCACTCGAAGATCCTGTGGGTGTAGTCCCAGTACTCCTCGAGGGACTCGCCCTTGTAGGCGAAGACGGGGATGCCGGCGGCGGCGATGGCGGCGGCGGCGTGATCCTGGGTCGAGAAGATGTTGCACGAGGCCCAGCGGACCTCGGCGCCGAGGGCCTTGAGCGTCTCGATCAGGACGGCCGTCTGGATGGTCATGTGGAGCGAGCCGGTGATGCGGGCGCCCTTGAGGGGCTGGCGCGAGGCGTACTCCTCGCGGATGGCCATGAGGCCGGGCATCTCGGTCTCGGCGATCGCGATCTCGCGGCGGCCCCAGGGGGCGAGCGAGATGTCGGCGACGTGGTAATCCTTGACGGCAGCAGGCTTTTGCGGCAACGGCGGTCACGTTCAAAGTCTCCTGAAACGATGAACGGGCGCCGTTGCACGGTAGTAAATCCACCCCATCGAGCCTGGCAGGAACGCCCATGCGTACCGTCGCAGCGCCCCTCAATGGAGTGGTGTCGGCTTGTTGACTTTAGGCAAGCCTCCGGGATCGACCAGCTTCCGAAGCCATTCCATTCATACCAAATCGAGCCGACCCGAAACAAGGCGAAGCGAGAGCGACCTCGGCAGACGGCCGGAAATGATGCTTAAAATAACCGGCTTACCGGCCCGGGATGGCGCAGTTTCGCGCCTCTCACGATTCCGGATCGGTGCCGGTCCCGACGATCATTCGCTCGCTCGCTCCGCGTGGGAATGATAGGTTCGGATCTCGCCACCGATCGGAAATCATGGACCGTTTGGATTTTGAGTTGAGTCTTTGCACCAGGCGAGCCATGAAATGCACGATCCCCTTATCCGCTAATGGCTTGGTGCGCAAATGGGCGCGACAAAGGGCCGAAAAACCCCCGCACCGAGGCCCCGGACGTCCAGATTTCGTCCAGGTTTCCGAAAGCCCGCATCTCCTGGCCCGATCACGACTTGGACGATTTGCGCCAACACTTCGCCCCGAAAACCGGTCAAAAACGGGCGAAAAACCGTCTCACCCCGACTGCGCCCCTGGACAAGACACCCGAAAAGCCCGACTTCGCCCACGAATCCCCGGCATTTCCCGAGTGTCGCACTCTGTAGCGTATTAGTTCATCCACAAGATTGAATCCATATATTGAATACCCAAGTCCTTCGCCGACAACGGGTTGTAAATCATGAAAATCCACGCGAAGACGAATGGGTCGGCCATGTTCCGGCCCGGATTCGCCCCCTCGCGGGGTCCACGATCGCGACCGCGCCTCCGGCGATTTTGCGTCCATCTTTGGAATGGGTGATGAACCCGAATCCCCGCAACGATGGTGTGGTTGTAAGGCTGGAACAAAAGCTTATCATCGCGAGGTTCCGCGAGGAAATCATGCGAAATTTCTCCCCAATGGGATCCTCCCAGATTACCCCACCCCCCGCAATGGCCGGTTCGCGCCGGCGTGGCGAGCGGTCGGGCACCGCGGAGATGCCATCCATACGCGGGAGACACTTTCGCCGCGGGGACCGAACGACCCGATGGCCTACCTTGACCGGCCGACCCGCAGCACCCGCGGTTGCCTCCATCCTCCCGGGTTTCCTGGCTGGTGGCTTGTTTGCCGGCGTTGGAGAGGGCATACTCGACATGGTTTCGCCGCAAGATCCGCCCTGCTCCTTCCCGCCGAAGTTCTCCGACTCACCCGCCTGCTCGATCCCTTTGCTCGACGAGGCTGGATATGAGGCTCGCCCCTCGGGACCTGACTCGGCTCTGCGTGGCCGTGGGTTTGCTCTTCCTGGCCCTGCCGTCCGCGAGTTCGTGGGCCGGCGAGCCCGACGCCGCGGGGATCGAGTTCTTCGAGAAGAAGATCCGCCCGGTCCTGGTGGAAAAGTGCTATCCGTGCCACTCGCAGCAGGCCGAGGACGCCAAGAAGCTGAAGGGCGGATTGCTCCTGGACAGCCGTTCGGGGATCCTGGCCGGGGGCGAGGGCGGGCCGGCGGTCGTGCCGGGGAATGTGGCGGAAAGCCTGCTCATCGCCAGCCTGCGGCACGAGTCGATCAAGATGCCGCCGAAGGGCGGGAAGTTGCCCGACGAGGTGATCGCCGATTTCGTCAAGTGGGTCGAGATGAACGCGCCCGACCCTCGCGACGGCGTGGTCAAGCGACCGGCCTCGTGGGACGTGGAGAAGGTCAAGAAGGAGCACTGGGCGTTCCAACCGCTGCGTTCGCCCGAGGTGCCGCGAGTGCGAGATGCCTCCTGGGTGCGGACGCCGATCGACGCGTTCGTGCTCGCAAGGCTGGAGGGGAAGGGCCTGGAGCCGGCCGCGGAAGTCGATCGGTCGGCGCTCCTTCGCCGCGTGTTCCTGGACCTGATCGGCCTCCCGCCCACGCCGGCCGAGCAGCGTGCGTTCCTGGGCGACGGGTCGCCGCAAGCCTTCGAAAAAGTCGTGGACGACCTGCTCCAGAGGCCGCAATACGGCGAGCGATGGGGCCGTCACTGGCTGGACGTGGTGCGATATGCCGAGACCCAGGGATACGAGCGCGACGAGGTCAAGCCGTTCTCATGGCGGTATCGCGACTGGGTGATCGAGGCCCTCAATCAGGACAAACCTTACAACCAGTTCCTCACCGAGCAGATGGCCGGCGACGAACTCGACGAGCCCACGAGCGGCTCGCGAGTGGCCACCACGTTCTTCGCGTTGGGCCCGTTCGACACGATCGCCGCCGACAATCGCCTGGCCCGCTATGACCAACTCGACGACATCCTGAGCACGACGACGGCAGCCTTCCTGGGGCAGACGCTGCAATGCGCCCGCTGCCACGACCACAAGTTCGAGCCGCTCTCGCAGGGCGACTATTACCGGATGCTAGCCGCGTTCGAGCCCCTTCAAGGCGGGGACAAGCCGGCGCAGATTGGCAGCGAGGCCGAGCTTGCCGCGTTCCGCGAGGCGACCGAGAAGGTCGAGGCCGAGCTTGCTCCCCATCAAGCCGACCTGGCAGGCGTGCAGCTCGCGATCCTGGAGCGGTTGAACAAGGACGGCGTGCCCAGCGGGAAGAATGTCCGCCTCCAGGGATCGCGGCTCGCCTCATTGCTGGAAGCCTTGCGGGTCGCGGCCGCCGACCGGACGAAGGCCCAAAAAGACCTGCTCGCCCGCGAGGCGAAGCGGGTCGACGCCGCCGTGAACCAGCTTGCCACGCCCGAGGATCAGGAGAAGCTGGAGGCGATCCGCAAGCGGTTCGCCGAGATCAACTCGCGACGCCCGCAGCCCGTGATGGCATGGGTCTTCCAGGAGAAGAATCCAAAGCCAAGCCGCACGCACCTCCTGATCCGAGGCGAGCCGCACAAGCCGGGCGACGAGGTGGACTTCGGGATTCCAACGGTCCTCGATCCCGGCAACCTGCCCCCGCCCTCGCCCAGGCCACAATCGCCCGGCCGCCGCCTGTGGCTGGCGCGATGGATGACGAACGAGGCCGCCGGGCTGGCGGCTCGCGTGATGGTCAATCGGGTCTGGCAATATCATTTCGGCCAGGGGTTCGTTTTGGATGCGAACGACATGGGCCTGCACGGCGGGCCGCCCTCGCACCCGGAATTGCTGGACTGGCTCGCCGGCGACTTCGTGCAGGGCGGGTGGACGCTCAAGCGATTGCACAAGCAAATCGTCATGTCCAGCGTTTATCGCATGAAGGGCGTGAATCCGAAGGCCGACGTCGATCCGGAAAATCACCTCCTGTCGCGATATCCGGTGCATCGGCTGGAGGCGGAGGCGATCCGCGACTCCATGCTCGCGATCGGCGGCCGACTGAACCTCAAGATGGGCGGGCCGAGCATCCATCCCCCGTTCGACAACAAGATCGTGGGGGATTCGGCGGGCGTGGGGTGGGAACAATCGTCCGAATCCGAATCCTGCCGCCGCAGCGTCTACGTGTTCGCCAAGCGAGCCATCCCCCTGCCCGAGCTGGCGCTGCTGGGCTTGCCCGATTCCTCGGCAAGTTGCGCCCGGAGGCATGTCTCGACCACGCCCGTGCAGTCGCTCCTGCTGCTCAACGGCAAATTCGCCGCCCAGCAGTCACGATTCCTGGCCGATCGCGTGGTCAAGGAAGCCGGCGACGATCTCTCGGCGCAAATCCAGATGGCGTACGAGCTGGCCCTGTGCCGGCCCCCTCGGCCCGAGGAGACCGCCGTCGCGAGGGAATTCATCCTGCGCGGGGGCAAGGATCGCCTCCAGGCGTTTTGCCTGGTCCTCATGAATACGAACGAGTTCGTCTACGCGAATTGAGATCTTCCGCTCGCGAGGGAACAGGCCCATGCATCCTTCCCCTTTCCGGTTCGAATGCGGCAACACGCGTCGCGAGCTCTTCCGCCAGGCGGGCAACGGCTTCTTCGGCACGGCCCTGGCCTACTTGCTGGCGCAGGACGGCAGGTCGGCGCTCGCCGATCCGGCGGTGAAATCCCCGCATTTCCCGGCGAAGGCGAAGTCGTGCATCTTCCTGTTCATGGTGGGCGGGCCGAGCCAGTTCGACACGTTCGACCCGAAGCCGGAGCTGGTCAAGCGGCACGGGCAGAAGCATGATTTCAAGGGCTCGAACGTGACCTCGCAGAAGCCAAGCGGCGAGGTGAAGGGGTCGCCGTTCGCGTTCAGCAAGCTCGGGCAATCGGGCATCGAGGTCTCGGAGCTGTTCCCGCACGTCGCCTCGTGCGTCGACGACCTCGCCATCATCCGCAGCATGACGACCGACACCGCCGCGCACGGGACGGCCTCGCTGGCGATGAACACCGGCTACGTGCGGCAGGGCTTCCCGAGCCTCGGCTCGTGGGCGACTTATGGGCTGGGGAGCGTGAACGAGAACCTGCCCGGGTTCGTCGTCCTGGTCAATGGCGAGCGCCGATCTCGGGTGCGCCGAACTGGAGCCCTGGCTTCATGCCGGCGGCTTACCAGGGCACGGTCTTCAAGTCGGAAGGCGGTGCCCGTCGACAACCTGCAATCGACCCAACGCCGGTCACGCCTCGCGAGCAGCGGGAGCGGCTCGACCTGCTGCCAACCTCAACGAGGCCCATCGCACTCGGCCCCGCAGAACACCGAGCTGGCCGCGAGGATCGAGGCGTATGAGCTGGCCTATCGCATGCAGTCGCACGCCCCCGAGGCCGTCGACCTGGCGGACGAACCGCGCCCACGTGAGGGCGATGTACGGGATCGGCGAGAAGGACGACCGACAAGTTCGGCCTGTCGTGCCTGATGGCCCGGCGACTGGTCGAGCGGGGCGTCCGGTTCGTGCAGCTTTTCCACTCGAACTGGGACACCCACGGCGACAATGACAACCGGCACCGGCAGCTTTGCGGGCAGACCGACAAGCCGATCGCCGGCCTGATCGCCGACCTCAAGCAGCGCGGCCTGCTCGACGAGACGCTGATCGTCTGGGCGGGCGAATTCGGCCGGACGCCGCTGGGAGGCCCGGCGAAGAACGGCGGCCGAGACCACCACGCCAACGCCTTCTCGGCCTTCATGGCCGGCGGCGGGATCAAGGGCGGGACCGTCCACGGCGAGACCGACGAGCTCGGCTACGCGGTCACGAAGACCGCGTCCACATCCATGACCTGCACGCGACGATCCTGCACCTGATGGGCATGGACCACGAGCGCCTCACCTATCACCACGCCGGACGCGATTATCGCCTGACCGACGTCCACGGCCGAGTTGTCGAGAACATCCTGGCCTGATCCCGAACGGAGATTCGCCGTGACCGCAAAGAGCCTGCAATTCCTGGCCTCGCTCGCGATCCTGGCCGCGGCCACGGCCTCCGCCCAGGACGCCGACCCGACGCTGAAGCCCGTGGGCGACGGCTGGATCAAGCTCGTCAACGGCAAGGACCTGGACGGGTGGAAGGCCGAGACGGAATTCTGGTCGATCAAGGACGGGATGATCGTGGGCGACTACAAGGGCGGCGCGAACCACCATCACCTCTACTACGACAGGCAGAAATTCCGGGACTTCGAGATGCACGTGGACCTGAAGGTGACCGGCTGGAACGCGGGGGTCAATTTCGCGCAAACCGGCACCGACCCGAACAAGGACACCGGCCTGCACATCAAGGCGTCCGACGGCTGGTGGGGCGACGTCTGGCCCGTGACCGCGAAGGCTCGCCGGCCCGAGGAGAAGGTCCGCAAGTTGAACGACTGGAATCACATCTATGCGAAAGTCCAGGACGGCAACGTCGTCGTCTATCTGAACGGCGTGAAGACGGCCGAATTCCACGACAAGCGGGCCGCCTCGGAGGGGATCGTCGGCATCGGGCTGCATCACGGAAAGGGGACGAAGGTGGAAGTCCGCGATTTCGAGGTGCGTCCGCTCGCTTCGAAATGAATCGACCGGCCGGCGAAGGCCTTGCCGACCAGTTCCCACGAATCGTTCGCCGCCCATTGAAGCCGTAACCCCTTTCCGGGTAGCATCGGGATCGCTTTTTCGTCGGAGCGGTGATGGCCGCGACCCGAAGGCGGGATTGGGTCTGAACGACATTCGAGGGTGGCGGCTTTCTCGTCGATTTGCGACTGACCAGTGCTTGATCTTGGGGAAATCGGCCGAGTCTCCGAGGAACCTGGCGCGAGACTCGCCATGGAGTGATCACGTTGCCGTCCACGACCGAAGGCCAACCGCCGGGGGGCGATGCCCCGATCCTTTGCGATTTCTGCGGGAGGGCCTCGGCCGCCGCCGGGCCCATGATTGAAGGCAAGGCGTTGGCCGCAGCCGGAATCCGCCCCCAGGTCGCGCATCTTTCGCCGAATGCAACGAAGCCTGCGCCGACATTTTCACCCAGCATGATCGCAAGAGCGTCGAGCTGGACCGCGTGCCCACGCCTCGCGAGCTGGTCGAGCACCTGAACGAGTACATCATCGGCCAGGAGCGCGTGAAGAAGACGCTCTCGGTCGCCGTGGTCAACCATTACAAGCGGGTCCTGGGCGGCGAGATCGACGACCCCGACCTGGCCGAGGTCGAGGTGGCCAAGAGCAACGTCCTGCTCATCGGGCCGACCGGATGCGGCAAGACGGCCCTCGCGCAAACGCTTGCCCGCCGGCTTCACGTCCCGTTCGCCATCGGCGATGCCACCACGCTCACCGAGGCCGGTTACGTGGGCGAGGACGTCGAGAACCTGATCCTCAAGCTCGTCATGGCGGCCGATTATGACATCGCCGCGGCCGAGCGCGGGATCATCTACATCGACGAGATCGACAAGATCGGCAAGACCAGCCAGAACGTGTCGATCACGCGGGACGTGAGCGGCGAAGGGGTCCAGCAGGCCCTCCTGAAGCTCCTGGAAGGGACCGTGGCGAACGTCCCCCCGCAGGGCGGGCGAAAGCATCCCGAGCAGCAGTATTTGCGGGTCGATACCTCGGAGATCCTCTTCATCTGCGGCGGCACGTTCGTCGGCCTGGATGAGATCGTGGGGCGGAGGTTGGGCCGCAAGCGGATCGGGTTCGGCCGCGGCGATTCGACCGACTCGGAACGCGAGCGCGACGAACTGGTCTCGCAGGCCACGCCCGAGGACCTCGAACGCTTCGGGATGATCCCCGAGTTGATCGGCCGATTGCCCATCATCGCCACCCTGAATCAGCTTTCCGAGGACGACCTGGCCCGCATCCTGACCGAGCCGAAAGACGCCCTGGTCAAGCAGTACAAGGTCCTCTTCCACTACGACGGCGCGAAGCTCGAATTCACCGACGCGGCGATCCGCGAGGCCGCCAAACGCGCCAAGGCACGAGGTACGGGCGCCCGGGCGTTGCGATCGGTGCTCGAAGGTCTCATGCTCGACATCATGTTCGAGCTCCCCGAGCGCGAACGCGGGCAGACGTACACGATCACCGATGCCATCGTCCGCGGCGAGCAGGCCCTGTTCCCGTCGGTGGCGTGAAATCCACGCGACGGGATCATTCGAGGATCACATACATGGCGTTCGGTGGCAGGGTGACCGAGAATCCGTCCTTGTTGCGGATTCCGGTCACTTTCTTCACCGGGTAGCCCGCGGCGTCGAGCAGCGTGGCCTTGATCAGGCCATCGTTCTTGACCGTCAGTTGCACGTCGGTGTTGGCGATTTGCCAGGGGGCCTGGCCGGTATTCACGACCTGGAGCCCCTTCAGCTTCACCTTGTTCTCGAAGGTATGCTCGGATTCGCGCGTCCTCCAGCCGGAAGGCCGCGCCATGGTCACGACCTGGACCAGGATTTTTTGCGAGGTGGCCAGCGCCCGGTCGTCCATCGAGACCACGGTCACGCTGGCGTAAGGATTCTTCGACTTCAAGGTGACGGCGTCCAGCACGATCGTCCCGGCATCGACCAGGAAGCCGCACGCCCCCTGCGCCTTGGGCGCATTCAGGGTGCAGCGGCCGTGACCGTAGTCGAAGACGATCTCGCCCGTGATGCTGGTGACGGTCTTCTTGGCCGGGTTGATGTAGCGGGAAAGGTCGGCCACGCGCGACTTCTTCGGGTCTCCCCCATACTTCACTTCCACCGGCCCGACCAGGAAAGCTAGCGGGTCGACCCCGGCCTCCAAAGTGGTGCCTCCCCTGCTGAACCCGCGATCGCGATTCGGGTCGAAGGTGCTGGCCTCGGCAATCATGGGGAACTCGCGGTTCCACAGGCTTTCCAGCGACCGCTCCTCGTGGACGACCGGCTCTCCCTTCTTCACGTATCCCTTGCGGAACAGGAGGGCCGAGGCCGGGAAACCGCCGAGGATCGCCGGCGTGGAGGCTCGCCACTTGAGCATGGGCGACTGGCCGTCCACCTTCTGATAGGGGAAGTAACGGATCGAGGTCGAACTCGGCCACGTTGGCATCGAACCAGTAGAACGAGTCGATCCCGGTGAGGGATTCATAGATGGCCGTCAGGAACGGCCCTTCCGACTGGTATCCCAGCGGCGCGACCCAGCTACTCTCGGTGATGATCATGGGATGGCCGACGACCTGCTTGAGGTTCGTGGGCAAGTCGCGAGGGTTCAGGAGCGCCGACGTCTGCGTGAAGAAGTCGCCCGGGTCGATCCTCCATCCGCTGTTCGGGCCGACGTGCTCGCCGCCGTTGTAATACCTGTTCACGGCGATCACGTCGGTCGCCGCATAAGTCCATCGCTCGATGTCGTCGAGCCGGACCTGATCGGCCGTCTTCCAGTTGCTCGCGTTGATCAACTGGCGGCAGCCGAGGTCGTTCCGATAGTAGTCGGCCATCTCCTGATAGAATCGGCGCTGGGTCTCGCCGAAGAATGCGAGTTGATCGCCGATCCGTCGCGATTTGCCCGGGTCGCTGGCCTGGAGGAGCTCCCAGATTTTCAGGAGTCCGACGCGGCCTTGGGCGAAGTCGTCGCCGGCGGCCTGGGTGTTGTTCCACGGCTGCTTGGCCTTGTCGAGCGACCCGTATTTCTTGGTGAGCCAGGCCGCGAATTTCTTCCCGAGGCGTTCTTCCTGCTCGGGCTTGAGCCCCATCATGGTCCAGAACAGGAGGCTGTCCTCGTTCTGGACCTGGATCAGGGCCACGCCCGGGTCGCTCGCGAGCGGGATTCCGGTATAGGGATTCTTGGGCGAGTAGAGGGCGCGGACCCAGGCCTTGTAGCCGCCTTGCAGGGTCTCGTCGAAGAACAACAGGCCCCAGAGGTCGGTCTTGCCGGGATATCCGGGGATCTTCCATCCCGAGGCTTCCTTGCCGGTCGCCCAGTAGGGCGAGATCGTGACGTAAATCCCCTGCTTCTTCGCCTCGGAGACGAACCTCCAGATCTGGTCGATCTCCTTCTCATTGGCGTCGGTGACCCGGGAATCCGGGGCGGCAGGCGCGATCTGGGTATGAAGGCGGACCATGTTCACGCCGACCTTGGCGAGGAACCGGACGTGACGGGCTACCACGTCGGGCGGTTGCGCGTAGACCGACGAGCCGATGGCCCAGAACCGCGCGGGCGTGCCGTCGCCCAGGACGAAATCATTGCCGTCCGCCGAGAGTCGGACGAACCCCGATTGCCCCGCGACTTTCTCGTTCAGGCCGCGAAGGTCGAGCACGGGCGCGGAGGAGCCCGCATGAGTCGGGTAAGAGAACGCCCAGGAGCCGTCCGGGGCGGCGGTCCCGCGAGCCTGGCCAGCGGCGGTCCCCTGGCAGATCAGGGCCAGGGTCAAGGCGGCCGAGCAGCTCAGGAAGGGCGAGCATTGGCGGGGCATGATGGCTCCTTGGCGAGCGTCGGGGGCAGTAGTCGTCGCGGTTGGATCGAGTTTACGATGTTTCGCGCACGCCCGCCATTCGCGGCATTTCTCGATCCAGGCTCGTTGCATCGGGTGCAATCATGCCCGTCCTGGCACGATCCGAGGACGAACCCGCGTCCCTTGCCGCCAGGCCTGGCTAGAGGCTGGGAGCGAGCCCTCGCATCCCAAGGGGATGAAGCCTGCGTGGAGCAGGTCGCCGCGCAGGAGCGAGGCCAGGCGATCGCCAATCAGTCCCGCCCGCTTCTCGGGCCGTCAAGAAACCGGCCCGGGCCCGACGGCACCGAGCCACTCGGGATGCTGGGCCGTGCTGTCAAACCCGTCGGAGATCTTGAACGGCTCGAAATGGCCGTCGGCCGCGGCCTTGGCCGTCTTTGAGAGCACGGTTTGGCGCTGCTCGGGCGTGAAGGTGTCGAAGGTACGGACCGCTTCGAGGGCTTGCTTCAGGATCTCGAGGCTGTCGATGCCCGCGATCACCACCGACGTGGGCAGGCTCATCGCGAAATGCAGGCATTCGATCGGCGTGACCGTCTTGCTCTTGAGGATGTGGCCGTCGGCCATCGACTTCATGCCGAGCACGCCCATGCCCTTTTCGACGAGCTTGGGCACGACCAGGCTGCCGAAGCTGCGGAAGTGCGCGTCCATCACGTTGAGCGGCATTTGCGCGGTGTCGAAGCGGAAATTGCGACTGTCGGCCACTTCCAGCATGCGCAGGTGGACCAGGGGGTCCTTGTGCCCCGTGAATCCGAAGAAGCGGATCTTGCCCGCCTTCTTCGCGGCCTCGAACGCTTCTTGCGAGCCCCCGGGGGCGAAGATGCGGTCGGGATCTTCCAGGCGGATGACCTCGTGATGCTGGACGAGGTCGATGTGGTCGACCTGGAGACGCTTGAGCGACTCGTCGATCTGCCTGGCGGCCTCGGCGCGGGTGCGGCCGTCGATCTTGGTCATGAGGAAGACCTTCTGGCGATAGCCGTCGCGCAAGGCCTTGCCCATCCGTCGCTCGCTCTCGCCGTCGTGGTAATCCCACGAGTTGTCCATGAAATTGATGCCGGAATCGATCGCCGCGCGGATGATCTTGAGGCTTTCCGCCTCCTCGGGCTGCTTGGCGATGTGGAATCCGCCGAGGCCGACGAGCGAGACTTCCACGCCCGTCTGGCCCAGCGGGCGATATCGCATTCCGTTGCGCACGGTGTCGTTCAGGCCGGCAAAAGCGGGGGACAGGCCGGCGGTCGCGGCCAGGGTCACCGCTTCCAGGAATTCGCGGCGTTGCATGGAAGTTCTCGCCAGGTGGGTTCCGTCGTCATGGAAGTCTGATAAGCTGATCGGCAAAGGTTGTGCCATCGCCCCGCGGAGCCCTCGCGATGATCCCGGCCCTCGTCTCGATCCTGCTGGGCCTCGCCAACCCTTCGGCCGAAGTCCACCTCGACGGCCGCTCGTTCCGCATCCCCGAGGGCTTCGCCATCGAGCGAGTCGCGGGGCCTCCGCTCGTCGACCGCCCGATCGTGGCCGATTTCGACGACGAGGGTCGGCTTTACGTCGCCGATTCCTCCGGATCGAACGACCCCGTCCAGAAGCAATTGAAAGATCGCCCGCACCGGATCATCCGGCTGGAGGACGTCGACGGCGATGGCACGTTCGACAGGAGCATCATCTTCGCCGACGGGATGATGTTCCCGGCCGGCGCCATGTTCCTTGATGGTTCGCTCTATGTGGCCGCGCCGCCGAGCATCTGGAAGCTCACGGACACCGACGGCGACGGCGTTGCCGACCGTCGCGAGGAGTGGTTCCGGGGCAAGACCCTGACCGGCTGCGCCAACGACCTGCACGGCCCCTATGCCGGCCCCGACGGCATGATCTACTGGACCAAGGGGGCGTTTGCCGAGCAAGTTTACGAACGTCCCGGCCGGGAACCCTTCCGCACGAGGGCCGCACACGTCTTCCGCGCCCGGCCCGACGGCTCGCACCTGGAGGCCGTGATGACCGGCGGGATGGACAACCCGGTGGAGGTGGCGTTTGCGGCCGACGGCGAGCGGTTCGTCACCTCCACCTTCGTGCAGCACCCCGGCGGAGGCCGCCGCGACGGCATCCTCCACGCCATCTATGGGGGCGTTTACGGCAAGGATCACGACGCGATCGACGGCCACCCCCGCACGGGTCCCGACCTCATGCCCGTGATGACCCACCTGGGTGCGGCCGCGCCCAGCGGGCTCATGCGGTATGAGTCGTCGGCATTCGGCCCGGACTATCAAGGCAACCTGTTCGCCGCTCTCTTCAACATGCACAAGGTCACGCGGCACGTGCTGATGCGCGACGGCTCAACCTTCCAGACCCGCGACGAGGATTTCGTGACCTCCGCCGACCAGGATTTCCACCCGACCGACGTACTGGAAGACGCCGACGGGTCGTTGCTCCTAGTCGACACGGGAGGCTGGTACAAGCTCTGCTGCCCCACCTCGCAAATCGGCAAGCCCGACGTGCTCGGGGCGATTTATCGCGTGCGAAAGCTCGGTCCGCCCGGGATCCAAGACCCTCGCGGGCGTAAATTGCCCCTCGGGACCATGTCCCCGCCTCAACTCGCCGAACTCCTGGACGATCCCCGGCCGGTCGTCCGGCGAAGGGCGGTCGCCGAATTGGCCCGTCGGGGCGAGGCGGCCATCCCCGCCTTGCGAGATGCTCGCGACCGGTCGGAGGAAGGCCAACTCCAACGCATTTGGGCGGCCACGCGGATCGATTCCCCTTCCGCTCGCGCCTTCGTCCGCCGCGAGCTGCAAATCTCTGGTGCGGTCGCCGCGATTCATTCGATCGCCCTCTGGCGAGATCGCGAGGCCCGCGAGGTCCTGGAAGAGATCGTGCAGGGCTGGAATTCTCCGAGAGCCCGCCAGGCCAGGGAATTCGGCGATCGATTCTCCATCGGATCCCCGTCCGTCCGGCGCGCCGCGGCCGAAGCCCTCGGGCGGATCGGAGACAGGGCCTCCGTGGCTCCGATCTTCGACGGATTTCCCGGCGCCGACCCCATGATCGAGCACTCGCTCATCCATGCCTTGATCGAAATTGCCGACCGCGACGAAACCTCGATCGGGTTGCATCGAAGCGCGCATCGCGGACCGCCGTGCGGCGATGATCGCGCTCGACCAGATGCCGGGCGGACGCCTTGCCGCCCGATCATGTGGCGAGAAACCTCTCGTCGAAAGACCCCCGCATGCGCGCCGCCGCGATGTGGATCGCCGGGCGGCATCCCGAGTGGGGCGAATCTCTCTCGGACGGCTTGCGAGATCGGATCCGCAGGCCCAACCTGTCGGCCGACGATCGCGAAGACCTGGCGAGGCAACTCGCGCGCCTGGCGGGTCGTTCGAAGCCGATCGCCGGATTGCTCGCCGAGGAGACGCCTCGCGAGATTTCGCGGCCGATCGCCCTGCGAGCGATGGCGCTTTCGGGCGTGAAATTTGCGCCTCAAGAATGGGTTACGGCCCTGTCAAAGCTCTTGGCGACGAACGACCCCGGAGCACTCCGGCAGGCGTTGGACACGATCAAAGCCCTGCCGATCTCGGAGGCGGATGCCGGCGAAATCGCCGCGAAACTGAGGGAAATTGCCGACGATCCGGAGAGGTCCGACGAAATTCGCCTGGACGCATTCACCGCCATGCCGGGCCGTCCGGCGCCCTGTCCGACGTCGAGTTCACCCTCCTGAACGCCCATCTCGACCCCGAAAAACCAGCCGGAATGCGGCTCGCGGCGGCCGATGTGCTGGCACGATCGGCGGCCACCGATGCTCAATTGAAAACCCTCACCGATGCCATGCGGAAAGCCGGCCCGCTGGAGATCCCGCGCCTGCTCCCGGCCTTCAATCGCTCCACCGATGATGAAGTCGGCCGCAAGCTGGTGGAGGCCCTCAAGCAAAGCCCGGCGATTGCCTCGTTGCGGGTGGAGATCCTCAAGCCATCGCTGGAGAAATTCGGCGAAGCGGTCCGGCGCGAGGCTGCGAGTCTCTACAGGACCATCGACGCCGACGAGGGCTCGCGGGCCGAGAAGCTGGAATCACTCCTGAAGACGCTCGATCAGGGCGACGTCCGCCGCGGTCAGGCGGTCTTCAATGGCCCCAAGGCCGCTTGTTTGTCCTGCCATGCCGTCGGCTACTTGGGCGGCGACGTGGGGCCCGACCTGTCGGGGATCGGCAAGATCCGCTCGCGACGCGACCTGCTCGAAGCCATCGTCTTCCCCGGCGCCAGCTTCGTCCGCAGCTACGAGCCCGCCGCGGTCGCGACCAGGGACGGCCGCGTCGTTTCCGGGCTGATCAGGAAGGATTCGGCCGACGAGGTGATATTAATCACCGGCGCGAATCAAACAACCCGGATCGATCGCCGCGAAATCGAGGCGATCCATCCGGGCCGGGTTTCCGTCATGCCCGCGGGGCTGGATTCCCAGTTGAGCAAGAGGGAGCTTGCCGACCTGCTCGCGTTCCTGCTCGCTCGCAAGTGACAGCTTCCTCGGAGGCAACCCTCAAGAACTCTTGCCGAAGAACAGTCCGCTGATGACGGCGTTGTTGCCGGGGTTGGTCGCCAGGTTCGTCACGCGGATCTGCACGTGCCCGCTCAGCGACCACGTCAGGTACTCGCCCGCGCCGAACCCCGTGATCGTCCGCGTGTCGAGCACCGAGCCGGTCGCCGGGTTGATCACGTCGATCCGCTCGTCCCGCCCCCCAGGCCCCCGTCCAGCCAGTCCAGCGCGTACACCGACACCGCGTGCGCCTTGCCGTCGGTCAGGTTCACGTCCATCGTGAAGCTCGACCCGCTCCCGGCCGCCGTGTACCAGCACGCCGCGAACCGCGTGCTCGCGCCCGGGCCGGTCTGCAGGGTCGCCGGGTCGGTCGCCCCGGTCTGCCAGGTCCATCCGCTCTGCCCGGTGAGGAGGACCTGCGCGTAGGAGGGCAGGCTCGCGGCCCCCTGCGCCAGGTCGTACCCGTCGCTGACCCGTAGTTCGTGCTCCACGCCCCCTGAGTCGTCGTGTCCGACCCGACGAAGCTGGCCGACCCGGGCGTCCCGCTGCCGAAGAACAGTCCGCTGATGACGGCGTTGTTGCCGGGGTTGGTCGCCAGGTTCGTCACGCGGATCTGCACGTGCCCGCTCAGCGACCACGTCAGGTACTCGCCCGCGCCGAACCCCGTGATCGTCCGCGTGTCGAGCACCGAGCCGGTCGCCGGGTTGATCACGTCGATCCGCTCGTCGCGCCCCCCAGGCCCCCGTCCAGCCAGTCCAGCGCGTACACCGACACCGCGTGCGCTTGCCGTCGGTCAGGTTCACGTCCATCGTGAAGCTCGACCCGCTCCCGGCCGCCGTGTACCAGCACGCCGCGAACCGCGTGCTCGCGCCCGGGCCGGTCTGCAGGGTCGCCGGGTCGGTCGCCCCGGTCTGCCAGGTATAACTATTCTGGCCCGAGAGCGTGACCTGGGCGTAGGAAGGCAAGCTCACGGCCCCTTGAGCGAGGTCGTACCCATCGGACCCATAGGCCGAACTCCACGTCCCCTGCGTGGTCGAGTTGGCGCCCTGATAAGCTGGCCGACCCGGGCGTGCCACTGCCGAAGAACAGTCCGCTGATGACGGCGTTGTTGCCGGGGTTGGTCGCCAGGTTCGTCACGCGGATCTGCACGTGCCCGCTCAGCGACCACGTCAGGTACTCGCCCGCGCCGAACCCCGTGATCGTCCGCGTGTCGAGCACCGAGCCGGTCGCCGGGTTGATCACGTCGATCCGCTCGTCGCGCCCCCCCAGGCCCCCGTCCAGCCAGTCCAGCGCGTACACCGACACCGCGTGCGCCTTGCCGTCGGTCAGGTTCACGTCCATCGTGAAGCTCGACCCGCTCCCGGCCGCCGTGTACCAGCACGCCGCGAACCGCGTGCTCGCGCCGGGCCGGTCTGCAGGGTCGCCGGGTCGGTCGCCCCGGTCTGCCAGGTCCATCCGCTCTGCCCGGTGAGGAGGACCTGCACGTAGGAGGGCAGGCTCGCGGCCCCCTGCGCCAGGTCGTACCCGTCGGACTGCCGTAATTCGTGCTCCACGCCCCCTGAGTCGTCGTGTCCGACCCGACGAAGCTGGCCGACCCGAGCGGGGCCGTGTACGTGAATTGATCGGCCGCGACGACCGCCGAGACCCCGTAGCCGAAGACCGGGTTCTCGTAGTTCTCCGAGTTCGAGGCCGTGGTCACGCCCGATTGCACGATCACGTTGACCGTGCCCGTGCCGGCGGGGACGGTCGCGGTCACGTGCGAGTCGTCCACCACCTTCACGTTGGTCGCGGGGGTGGTGCCGAAGAAGACCTGGAGCTGGCCGGCGGCCCCGCTGAAGTTCTGGCCCAAGATGGTGACGGTCGAGCCCGCCGACCCGCTCGCGGCGCTCAGGCTGGTGACCACGGGGGTGAGGCTCACGACCTCGAAATCGCTGAAGGTGAGGGTCCCCAGCCCGTGGGAGCTGTCATACAAGTCGTCGTCGTTCCAGGTCTGGTCGATGTTGTTGTTGGCGTCGGGCGAGTAGCTCGCGCCGAGATGAAGAAGTTCGAGCCGTTGTCGGCCAGGATCAGGCCGTAGGTCTTCATCGCCTGGGCGATCGCCTGCGACTCCGGGTCAAGCTGCGAGATGTTCACGCTCGCCTTGAGGCGGAACCGCGCCCCATCGGCGGCATGTTGGCGGTGTTGGTGTTACCGCCGTTGGCCACGTGCGAGGCCGGATAGAGGAACTGGTTGAGGATGATGTTGTTGCTCAGGGTGAACCGGATCGCGTGGTTGATGGCGCCCTGGCCCCCCTGGCTCGTGGGGATGGCCTCGTCGGGCCGGACCAGTCCGGGCAGGATGGGCAGGCCGGCGGCGTCGGCCGAGGTATAGCCGAGGGTCCGGAACGTGTTCGTGTTCATGTTCCACACGGCTTCCGAGTCCGCGTGCCACTGGCCGTCGGCGTTCTCCGACGGGCGCGAGGCGTCGTCAAGCTCGTAATCGATGTTGTTGTCCTCGTCCCACACGATCAGGTGCGAATCCCCCCGGTTGCCCTCCCCGACGGTGGGGCCGCTCTGCGTGTCACCCTCGATCACGGCATTGGCGGGGATCGGGATCGGCTGGATGTCGCTCTCCGACGGATAGCCATCGATCACCACGTTCACCTTGGGGGTGGAATTGCCGTGGACGACGTTATAAGGGATCCCGTAGAGCGAAGAGCCGCTGGCCTGGAAGTCCTCGCTGAAGTCGGGATGGACCTTCCCGTTGCCGGCCTTCGCGATGATGTTGCTCATGATGGCCGGCGAGGTCGCGGCGACCGGCGCGGCGGAAATATTCTGATTCCAGGGGTTATTCGAGGGGAAAAGCTGCTGGCCAAGGAGCGTGAGCAGGCTGCGATTCTCCAGGGCTTCCACGCCGACGGCGCGACGACGGCGACGGGATCGAGACACTTCCTTGAGGGCCGGCAAACGAAGGCCGCGCAGCAGCATCATCGAGACAACTCCCGGGTGGAAAATCAGGTTGGCGAGGCAAGGATTCGAAAGGAGGGAAAATGCACGGGGCGAGGGCGGAGAATCCTAGGGCGCCGATCTGTCCCATTCAAGGGGATCGGGCGGGTGCCCGGGAAAAATACTGGCAATCACCGGAGATCAGAACAACCAATCACCCCCAGCCGCATCGCATCGGGGGACGCCATCACATGAACAACACAAACCGCCCGCATTCGGTTTACGTCCGATGGCGCGATTCGTGACTCTCGCGGGCGGAAACGGAAAACGGTGTCAGGAACCGTTTTTTGAGCCGCCGGTGCAACCAAGGCCTGCCGCAAGCGCGGCCTTCGAGAAAAATCAGTCGCGGGGCTTGACGTCAGCGTCTTCGGACATTTTTTCGTCCTGGTCCCGGTGACGCGTTGATTTTGCCGCGATCGCTCGAAAATTTGCGGGACACGCTTCCCGATCCCGCCGTGCCCGCATATTGTGGGGCGACCCAAACCTTTCCCCTCGCCCGATCGCCCCTTGAGAGCCACGATCATGCGTCCCCACCTCTCCGCGATGATCCTCGCCGCTTGTGCGTCGTGCCTGCCCAACCTCAACCCCAACCACGAGATCTTGAATACCATGAATGAGAACGCCGCGGCGCCCGGGAGCGTCAAGAAGATGGGATTCGGGAAGCTGCCCGACGGGACCCCGATCGACCTCTACGTCTTGACCAATGGCCGGATCACTGCCAAGGTCATGACCTATGGGGCGATCCTGACCGAGCTGGACGTGCCCGACAAGCAGGGCAAGACGACCGACGTGGTCCTCGGGTTCGAGGACCTGGAAGGCTACCTCGCCGGCCACCCCTACTTCGGCTCGACCGTGGGACGCGTGGCGAACCGCGTGGCGGGCGCAAATTCACGCTCGACGGCAAGGAATACAAGCTCGCGGCCAATAACGGCCCTAACACCCTTCACGGCGGCCTGAAAGGGTTCGACAAGGTCGTGTGGAAGGTCGAATCCGCCGCCACGACCGCAGACGGCCCCTCCGTGAAGCTCTCCTACACCAGCCCAGACGGCGAGGAGGGATTCCCCGGAAACCTGAAGGTGACGGTCGCCTACACCCTGACCGACAGGGACGAGGTGAAGATCGACTACACCGCGACGACCGACAAGCCCACGCCGGTCAACCTCACCAATCACAGCTATTTCAACCTCTCCGGGGCCGCCTCGGGCGACATCCTGGGGCACGAGGTCACGATGGCGGCCGACCAGTTCACGGCCAGCGACGACGCGTTCATCCCCACCGGTAAGCTGGCCCCGGTGGCGGGTACGCCCTTCGATTTCACGAAGCCGACCACCATTGGCTCGCGAATCAAGCAGCTCAAGAACGACCCGATCGGCTACGACACGAACTACGTGGTGCGGGGCGACGGCAAGACGCCAAGGTTGGCGGCCACCGTCCATGACCCCAAGAGCGGCCGGGTGATGGAAGTCTTCACCACCGAACCCGGCGTCCAGCTTTATACCGGGAATTTCCTGGATGGGAAGCTGACGGGCAAGGGTGGGGTCGTCTACACGCAGCACAAGGCGCTTTGTCTGGAGGCCCAGCACTTCCCCGATTCTCCGAATCAACCCAGTTTCCCATCCACGATCCTGCGTCCAGGCCAGACGTATACCCAGACGACGATTTATAAGTTCTCCGCACGCTGAGAAGCATTCCGAGACAGATCTCCCAGGGTGCATGAAATGCACCATTTCCTTGTCCCGGAAGGACTTGGTGCATTTCGTGCATCCTACGAAGGTTGGCTGCTGGAGACGAATTCAATCCCACCACGGGCCCCCGGCCTCCCCCGCTTTGGTCCATTCGCCTTGAGGGAAAAAGACGATTGGGTTAGTTAGCTGCTGCTTTACTTCCAACTCGTCTTTTTCCCCGGGAACCTCTGATGATGAGGCCGTCTCGATCCTATCGGCCCTGCGCGACGATGGTGCTGGAAAGCCGCGTCGTGCTCAGCGCCCGACCCTGCGCTCCATCGCGATTCAGCCCCCGACCCTGTCGGCGGCCGAGGTCGCGCAGAGCAATGCCAGCGATGCCTCGTTCGGGAGGAACGAGATCAACACGCTTCGCGCAGGCCAGTCTGTCGCCGATCAGGTGACGACCAGGTTCTTCAATGGCTCGACGCAGACCGAGTCGCTGTTGGAGGTCCCCAACCTGTCCCACAACAGCATCACGTCCTACCGGACCACCTATCTGCCCAATAACGGCGGGACCGAGACCGAGGTCGACGTCGAGACCTTCTCCGGCGGCAAGACACCGCTCTCGGGGACCGTCACCACCCACTCCATCACGACTACCCTGCCCGGTGGGTCAACCCAGTCCGAGGTTGAGACCTACACCGTCTCCGGCCGCAAGACCGTGATCGTCGGCACGCTGCACCAGGCCGGCGGGGGCGTCCAGACCTGGTCGATGGTCAACATCAAGCACGGCTCGAAGTCATCCGGCCAGGGGACGATCACCCAGCCCGACGGCACGATGGTGCATCAGTGGGCGTCCACCACCAGCCGAGGCCACCTCGACTCGACGTCCATCACGACGACCACACAGCCCGGCGAGTACCAGGAGTCTGCGTCCGCCACCAGCGTGATCCGCGTCCGGCCGCCGGCGTCCTGACGCCCGACCTCCCCTCAATCCTCCACGGTGGTGAGCGGCAGGTCGGCGACGAATTCCATGGGGTTGCCGGGGTCCACGCGGTTCCGGCCCGCCCTCTTGGCCTTGTACAGCGAGCGATCGGCCGACGAGATCAGGCGGTTGATCCCGCGGATCGAGTCGGCGGGGGCGAAGGCGATGCCGAGGCTGGCGGTCACGTGCAGGGTCTCGTCCTCGCAACGGATGGGGCGGGCGGCGATCCCCCGGCGGATGTGGTCGGCCCTGCCGAAGGCGGCGGAGGCCGCGGAGACCGGCAGGGCCACGGCGAATTCCTCGCCTCCGTAGCGGGCGATCAGGTCGTCGGAGCGGGCGAATCGGCGGATCCGCGCCGCGATCTCGCGCAGGACGGTGTCGCCCGCGTCGTGGCCGAGCGAGTCGTTGACCGCCTTGAAATGGTCCACGTCGATCATGATCACGGCCAGGCCCAGCCGACGGAGCGGCGCCCGCTGGGCGAGCAACTGGATCTGATCGAGGAAATACGACCGATTGTACAGGCCGGTGAGGGGGTCCCTCACGACCCTCTCGAACATGGTCCTCTGGAACTGCTCCTCCTCGGGGACCGGGCAGGCGAATTTCAGGACCACCTCGCGACCGAGCCGGATGCGGTCGCCGTCGAGCAGTCGCACCGAGTCGTGCGCAGGCAGGCGGTGGCCGTTGCGAAACGTGCCGTTGGTGCTGCGGAGGTCGGTCAGCCAGACGTTGCCCGATTCATCGATCCTCACCGAGGCATGGCGCCGCGACACGCCGGGCTCGGGCAAGATCACGTCATTTTCCTCGCCCCGGCCCACCGCAAGCCGGCCCGGCTCCAGCGGGATCATGGTGCCGGGCATGGGGCCCTGGAGCGTGATCAGGTAACGGGGCAACGACGGGTCGTGGGTATTACTCACCTCGGGGAGGGTCAACGCTTCGCAGAATTGCGTCGTATTCGAGTCTTCCATGGTATCGCCCGAGGATGACGAACGGGGAGGAGCCGACGCACTCGATCGGCCACATCCCGGGGCCGGGAGACGTCTCGTCGAGTCTTCCCCTCGCTCGAAAGCGTAGGTCGCCATCAGGGGCTGTCAAACTCAAGGCGCGAAGTTTCCTCCGTTCGATCGATCCCCGCGGCATCGGGCCGATTTGTTCACGCCCCTTCGACGCTTTTGCCGAAGAACGCCTCGGCCTCGGTCACGATGTCCTTGAGCATCCGGTCGGCCTCGGCGTCGGCGATGCCCATCAACTGGCGGGCGAGGTCGAGCTTGCGGTGCTCCTGGCCCGTGACGACCTGATCGGACACGATCTTGCGGATCATCATCGCCAGCTCCTCGCGATAGCAGGCCGCCACGACCGCCGGGTCGAACCCGAGGGCACCGGCCTCTTGTTCCAGGTCGCCCCATTGCGGCTCGGATGCCGGGAGCTTGTCGAGGATGTGCTGGAGCTTCTTCCGCCACTGGTTGCGGTCGTAGGCGCTCGATTCGACGGGCGAAGCGAGCGCGGCGGGATCGGCCGGGCCGGCGGAGGTCGCGTCATCATCCGCGCCTCCGAGGGCGTCGAACTCGCGGAGGATCTCGCCGGAGACCGGGCGGCCCTGGACGGTCAGCCCGCGGAGCGTATCGAGGAAGCCCATGAAAGGAGATTCTCCAGGGAATTGAGCCTGATCTTGAAGTGGCCTCGCCATCCTACGGGCGAAAATACCGTGCCGGGACGTCCACGATTTTCCCAGATTTCCGCCGGCACGCCAGGGAATTTCGCGCGTTTCCGCCCTTTGAAGTGCGGCGGTTTGCTGCTCCTACCGCCACGGCCGCTCCTACCAACGGATTTCATGGATCGAGGCCGTCGAGCCTTCGGCGAAGCCCGCGGGCCGCCTCGCGAGGGCTGTCGGCGCGGCACCACGGCGCCGCTCACGGCGATGGCCCGCGCCCCGGCTTCGATCACCTCCTCCAGATTCTCGCCGTCAATCCCGCCGATCGCGAACCACGGCAGGGACGTGGTCTCGGCGGCCTGCCGGACGAATCCGAGGCCCGCGAAATCGTCGAAATCCTTGGTCGATCCGGGGAAGACCGGCCCCACGCCCAGGTAGGACGCGCCGTCGAGCACGGCCTTCTCCAGTTGCTCGCGGTCGTGCGTGGAAACGCCCAGCGCGGCCTTCGGGCCCACGATCCGCCGTGCGTCGCGAGGGGTCACGTCGTCCTGCCCCAGATGCACGGCATCGGCCCCGGCGAGGCGGGCGAGGTCCGGGCGATCGTTGACCACGAATCGGGCGCGGCCCTGCGCCGTGAGGATGCGGACCTCGCGGGCCCGTCGCAGGTATTCGCGGTCGGGCAGCCCTTTCTCGCGAAGCTGGATCGCCTGCGCGCCTCCGGCAAGCGCCTCGCCCACGACCCACGTCAAATCGCCGAGCGTGGGGAGCCCGCCCACGAGCACGTACAGCTTCACGCCCGCGAAGGTGAGATGCGCCGAGACCGCGTTGAGGACGAGCTTTTCCAGCGTGTAGACGTCGTAGCGGAGCACCTCGAACCGGCCCGAGATCCACACGTCGATCAGCTTGGAGTATTCTTCGAGCGACCGCAACGCCTCGCCGGTCCTCTTGAAGTTGGCCGAGAGCACGGCGACGGGGTTTTCGCGGGTCCGCTCCGACGCCGTCATGATGTGCGTGCCGACGTCGCCGGTCGTGTCCCGCGAGCCGATCAGCAAGTCGGCATCGAGCCCCCTCACGGCATGGTCGAGCCGGTGCCTCACGTCCTTGAGTCGCCTGGTGAGCATCGGATCATCGAGCGCGAACCGCACGTAATCCTCCACCACGCGAAGCCCCTCGCGGGCGCGGTTGGCCGAGGCGTCCAGCACGCGGCCGAGGTCCACGGCCTCGGAAGGGGACGAGATCTGGAGGGCGGGGATGTCCTCGTCCATCGGGATCGGGCCCGCGGCCGAATCCTCGGCTTCCGCAAGGGCTTGCAGCAGGTCGCCCAGCCGCAGGCCGGCCCCCGCCAGCTTCTCACCCATCGATCCCTTCGCAAGCAAGGCGGCAAGCAGATGCTCGGTGCCGATCTCGCGATTGCGATCGACGGCCCGGCGATCCGGGAGGCCTCGCTCATGGCGGCTTGCAGCTCGGGCGATCGGCCGAGCGTGGGCGACGGGGTGGGGCCGGGCGCAGGCGAATCCTCGGCCTGAGGGGTCGCCTCCAGGGCGCTCAGGATGGTCTCGGGATCCAGGCCATGGCGGGCGAGGAATTCGGCGGCGCGACTCTCCGGCTCGTCGGCGAACGCGGCCAGCAAGTCGGCCACCTCAACGCTCTCGCGACGACCTTGCAAGGCGCGAGATCGGGCGCGGGCCAGGGCACGAATCGCCCCGGCGGTGAAGGCGTCGAGCATGGGGGATGCTGTTTCCGGGCGATGGCGAGCGGGGTTCTCCCGAAAATTCTAGCGAATGACGATCAAGCCAGGAAGAACTGCCGGGTCTCACCCCCGCGGAATTCGACGACAACAAGGCCGGCGATCACGTCGCCACCCTACTCGCTATCAACGAAACAGTCGCCCCCAGGTCATCCAATGCGCGATGCAACTCGCGGTCAGGACCGTGACGACGGTCGCGATCCAGGCCGTGGTAAGCATGGCGGCAGGTGAAAGACGGACGCAGGACCTCGCGATCAGCAAGAATAGCACGATCGCCGAGTCGCCGACCATGGCATAGGCCGTCATCGACTGATGGAGCAAGTTCCCGCCGACCATGAACGCGAAGTCGACGCTCAGCACCAGTCCGGCGAGGGCCAGGGAGCCGAAGGTCAAACCGGGTCGGACGCGGGGCCGACGTGAGAGCCACGGGAAGGAGAGACAGAGAAGCCAGGTGCCGGGGACGAGGAAGGCGCCAGGGCAAATCCAGAGGAAGAACATGGGATGATCCTGCGGGCCGCCCCGACTCCGAGCCGCTCAACCCGCCGTCCCCGCCACGCCTCCCGACGCAATCTTCTTGTCTCGGGTCGAGTCGGCCGACGGCGGCGCAGGGGGCCAGGGGATCCGGGTCGGCGACGATGGCTTCGCCGACGTTTAGACCCGAGAGCACCTCGGCGTAGTAGCGGTCGTACAGCCCGAGCTGGATGTGTCGCCAGTCGAACTCCTTGCGCTCCGCGCGGCGGACCGCGACGAACGCCTGGTCTTCGACCCATCTCACCGAGGCGAGCGGGACACGGATCGCCTCCAGCTTCTCCTCGCCCCGGAAGGTGACCTGGGCGCTGAGGCCCGTCCGCAGCCCTTCGAACCCGCTGGGGAGCTTGACGATGGCGTAGTAGAGCTTCACGTCGGGCGAGGCGCCGTCGCTCGCGGCGGGGATGGCCGTGATCTGCGTGACCGTCCCCAGCATGGGCCGGCCGGGGAACGCCTCCACCGAAACGTCGCACGTCTGCCCGACGTGGACCTGCGCCACCTTCGATTCGTTCACCCGCACCCGCACCTGGACGTTCATGGGGTCGGGCAAGAGGACGACCGCCTGGCCCTGCCGCACGGCCAGCCCTTCCTGGATCCGGGTCGTGGTCTGGCGAGGCCCGCCGCCCTTGGTGTCCGATGCGTAGGCCACCATGCCGTCCCGCGGCGCCTTGAGCGTGCAGTAGGCGATCATCTGCTCCAGCTTCTCCTTGCGGATGTCTTCCAGCTTGAACGACGATTCCTGCGCCAGCACGTCGGATTGCACGGCCGCGATCTTCGCCTCGTGATTCTTGATCAGCCGGGGCGCCGTGTAGTTGACCAGGCGATCGCGCATCCCCTGGGCTTCGGTCAGCGCGATCTCGTACTGCTGGAGTGCGTATTCGTTGCTCCTCTGCTGCGAATCGCTCTGGAAATGCTTCTCGGTCATCTGCTTGGACCAGGCGAGGTTGTCCCTCGCCTGCTTGACCTGCTTCTCGCAGACGAGGATGTACTTGTCGATCTGCTGGAGGTCGCGGGGATACACGCCGTCGCGATACTCCTGCAAGCTGATCTTGCTGACCTCGAGGATCGAATTCGCCTGGTCGACGAACGCCTTGGCCTGCGCCAGCGGATGCGCTGCAACTGGAGCTCGTCGCGGAAGGTCGCCGAATCGAGCTCGGCCACCGTCTCGCCTTCCTTGACCCATTGCCCTTCGGGCACGATCGTCAGGATTCGCGTCGAGCCCGACTTCTCCACCGCGAGGTCGCCGCCCCCACCGCCGCGGTTGCCGCCTCCGCCTCCGCCCCCGCCGCCTCCGCCGCCCTGGTTCTTCGACTTCGCGGCGGCCGTGACCGTGGCGCACCCGCAGCGGCGAGTGCGGCGCCACCGTGAGGCTGAAGCTGCGGATCGTGGGCTTGGTCGACGTGGCCGCCGCCGCGGTGGTGGCGGCGCTCGCCGATGCCGAGGCCATGCTCTTGCTCGTCCCGCTGCTCGTCGAGGTCGTCGTGGTTGCGGTCGTGCTCGCCGTGGTCGACCGGCTGGCCGCCGCGGAGGTGCTCGATGCGGCCGCCGTCGTCGTGGCCTTCGCCGAGGAACCGCCCGCCTTGGTCGTCCCGCCGACCACGCCCATGAACGCCTCGACCATGCACCGCACCGTCGCGTTGTTCGAGCTCTCGATCGAGCCGCTCTCGATCACCGAAGTGCGGATCATCCCGCGATCGATGATCCGCGTGGAGACCAGGTCCGTCTGCTTGGCGAACAGGGTCCACGGGCGAATCCCCGCCGCCCAGAGCGCACCGGTGGTCGCCAAAAGCAGGACCAGCAGCGCGGTCAGGGCCTTCTTCAGCCAGCGGAAGCGAGAGCGACGGACGGGCGGGCGTGCCGGAGGCGGGACGAGGACCGTGGACATCGGGCAAATCCCCGCAGAGGGAAGGAAGCTCGGGAGGGCCGGGATCATTCTATCGTATCGCAGGCGAAAAGCGCAGGTAACGCCGTCGTGCGCCCAAGGAATTAGAGCGTTAATTCCGCCCCGATCGGACCGAGAATCGGGAATATGAGCGACGTGGGGCCGACTATGGGTGCAACCACCGATTCCCGGGGTCGGCCGGGCAGGGTCGGCGATCGCGTCGCGGGCATCTCGCGGCGAAAGTGTCCCCTGCGCGTGGACGCCATCTTTGCAGCACCCGGCCGGCCCTGGCCCGCGGCGTGGGTCGCACGTCGCGGGGGATTGGGTAATCTGGCGGATGGCGATTTGGGACGATTTTCGCATGATTTCCTCGCGGAACCCCGCGATGATAAGCTTTTGTTCCAGGCTCACAAACCACACCATCGTTGCCGGGGGTTCGGGTTCATCACCCATTCCAAAGATGGACGCAAAATCGCCGGATGCGCGGTCGCGATCGTGGACCCCGCGAGGGGGCGGATTCAGGGCGGAACATGGCCGACCCATTCGTCTTCGCGTGGATTTTCATGATTTACAACCCGTTGTCGGCGAAGGACTTGGGTATTCAATATATGGATTCAATCTTGTGGATGAACGAATACGCTACAGAGTGCGACACTCGGGAAATGCCGGGGATTCGTGGGCGAAGTCGGGGTTTTCGGGTGTCTTGTCCAGGGCGCAGTCGGGGTGAGACGGTTTCTCGCCCGTTTTTGACCGGTTTTCGGGGCGAAGTGTTGCGCAAATCCCCCAAGTCGTGACCGGGCCGGGAGATGCGGCTCTTCGGAAACCTGGACGAAATCTGGACGTCCGGGCGTGGATCGCGGGGGTTTTTCGGCCCTTTGTCGCGCTCGTTCGGCGCCCCAAGTGCCTATTGAGTAAGGGGATGGTGCATTTCATGCCTTTCCTGGCCTTGCTTCCCCGGCGCCCGCCTTCAGGAATGTCCGGCCACGCCCCCAGGCCAGGGCGTGACTCCGGATTCTGGCGGGACGGGCAAGTCTGCGTAGGGCCGGTTATTACCGGCCGTCTTCATGCGGAATCAAGGACGGCCGGTAATAACCGGCCCTACAAGATGCTGGAATCCGTTGCCTAGCCCACGTAGGGCAGGCCTCGGCCTGCGCTACGAAATCCCCCCGTTTGCCATGCGATCAGACACCCGTGTAGAGCGCCTAACATGAACCGGCAAGTCGGGGATGATTCTTGTGGGCCAGGCGTCCCGCATGCCTCCCCGATGGGTCCCTTCGTTCCGCCCCGAGCGGACCATGTCAGAACAGCGTGTAGATGAACGGCGCCAGGCCGGTTTGCGATAGGACGATCAGCAGCCCGAGCAGGGCCGAGACGATCAGGATCGGCAAGAGCCACCATTTCTTGTTTCCTCGCAGGAATTCCAGGAACTCGGCGACCAGGCTCGGCTCGGCCGAGGTCGCGAGTCGCTCGAATTCGCCGGGGACGGGCTTCTCGGGCGGCTCCACGGACGGACCTCCCCGTGAGGAATCGGGTCAAAACGGGCGGAAATAACGCTCGACGCCATCCCTGGGATCGGTCGGCTTCCAGTACGATCCCAGGTCGCGGTCGAATTTCCTGCCCATGGCGTCCCGGCCCCGCCATCGCAGGATGAGGCCGATGGGCGTGACGACCCCATAATAAACGAAGGCGAGCACGAGATTCGAGACCATCCAGCCAATCGGCCACGAGAGCAACATCATCACCAGGAAGATCGGCCGCAGCAGCGCAGGACGCCACAAGCCCGCGACCCTTGCCGCCACCGCCAGGCACCAGAAAATCGCCGCAACCCGGGAATTCCCCTTCATCAACGCCATGGGCGCAAGCACCATGCCCAGGGCGAACATGGCCGCCTCGGAGAATTCCGCCAGCGTCTTGCGATCGGGCTTCCACGGGATCGGCGGCATGGTCATGGGATCAATCCAGGGGGAACTGGGCAAGATGGGACGCCACGGCCGCACGATCCATCGCCGGGGTTTCGCCCTTGCGTACCAGGAAACGGCCGATCGCCAGGCAATCGATGTCGGTCGCCAGGAAGCAGCGATACGCATCGGCCGGGGTGGCCACGATCGGCTCGCCCCTCACGTTGAAGCTGGTATTGATGAGCACGGGACAGCCGGTCCTCGCCTCGAAGGCGCGCAACAGCCTCGCAAATTGCGGGTTGCGACGATCATCGACGGTCTGAACTCGCGCCGAGTTGTCCACATGAGTCACGGCCGGGATCGTGCTCCGCGGGATTTTCAGGCGATCGAGCCCCCGGAGTTCGGTCGTCGCGGGCAACCGTTGATCGGCCCGGACCGCCGTGGTCAGCAGCATGTAAGGGCTTTCCTGCTCCGGGTCGATCTCGAAGAATTCGGACGCCCGCTCGGCCAGGACGGCCGGCGCAAATGGGCGGAAGGACTCGCGAAACTTGATCTTCAGATTCATGGTCGCCTGCATGGACGGGCTGCGAGCGTCCCCCAGGATCGACCTCGCCCCCAGGGCTCGCGGGCCGAACTCCATGCGGCCCTGGAACCATCCGACCACCTGCTCGTCGGCAATCGCGGCGGCCACCGCGTCGCAAAACTCGTCGTCCCCGTCAAAATGCGTGAAATTCGCCTCGACGGACCGCAGGAACCGGCCGATCTCGGCGTCCGAGAACTCCGGACCAAGCAACGAACCCCGTTGCGAATCGCCGGGCTCGGCAACGCGTTCGTTCCCGAGCAACTGATGATGGATCAACAGGGCCACGCCGAGCGCCCCGCCGGCGTCCCCCGCGGCCGGCTGAATCCACAGGTCCCGGAACGGCCCTTCGCGCAAGATCCGCCCGTTCGCCACGCAATTCAACGCCACGCCGCCGGCCAGGCAAAGCCGATCCATCCTGGTCAAACGATGGACCTCGCGGGCCATCCGGAGGACGATCTCCTCGGTCACCACCTGGATCGACGCGGCCAGGTCCATCTCCCTCTGAGTGAGCGGGCCCTCGGGCAATCGCGGAGGCCCGCCGAACAGGCGATGGAACCTGGGCGAGGTCATCCGCAATCCGCCTTCATAGGCGAAATACGAGGAATCCATGCGGAAGGAGCCGTCCTCCCTGAGATCGATCAAATGATTCCGAATCAAGTCGGCATAATTAGGCTCACCGTACGGGGCCAGGCCCATCAACTTGTACTCGCCGCTATTCACGCGAAACCCGCAATAGGTCGTGAACGCCGAATAGAGCAGGCCGAGCGAATGCGGGAAATCGAGCTGACGGATCAGCTCGATGCGGTTGCCGCGACCCACGCCAATCGTGGCCGTGGCCCACTCCCCCACGCCGTCCAGCGTGAGGATGGCGGCCTCGTCGAATGGGGACGGGAAGAAGGCGGAAGCGGCGTGCGATTCGTGATGTTCGGCGAACACAAATCGCCGCGTAAATCCATCCAACTCCCGCCGCATGTTCCGATTCAGGAACAACTTGGAGCCAAGCCACACCGGCAGCGCCTGGCGGAACGAGAGGAAACCCTTCGGGGCGTTGGCGAGGTAGGTTTCTAGCAAGCGGTCGAACTTGAGCAGCGGCTTATCGTAAAATCCCACCCAATCCAGATCCCTGGCCTTGATGCCCGCACGATCCAGGCAATACGCCACGGCCATGCGGGGGAATTCGGCATCATGCTTCTTGCGAGTAAACCGCTCCTCCTGCGCAGCGGCAACAATCTCGCCATCGACGACCAGGGCGGCGGCCGAATCGTGATAATAAGCCGAAATCCCGAGGATGGAGGCCATCGTGCTCGCTGTAGGATTGGGGACCGGAATTTCACCGCGGAGGCACAAAGGTTAGCTTTGTGGCTCCGTGGTGAGGTCTTCCTGATCTTACCAGCCCGGAGACCCGGCCACAAAGCCGCCCCTACTCCTCTACATCAAACGAAAGCTGACCGGACGGCGCCGCGGCATTTTCCGCCGGCAGCATGGCCTTCAGGGTGTCGAGCGTATCGGCATCGGCGGGCTTCTTGTCGTGCCTCCATCGCAAGATTCGCGGGAACCTCACGGCAATTCCCGACTTGTGGCGGGGTGATTTCTGGATTCCTTCGAAGGCCAGCTCGAAAACCAGCTCGGGCGCGACCGTGCGGACGGGCCCGAACTTCTCGATCATGTTGCGCCTCACGAATGCATCCACGCGCCCGATTTCCTCATCCGTCAGCCCCGAATACGCCTTGGCGATCGGCACGAGGCGGCCGGCGTCCCACAGGCAAAACGTGTAATCGGTGTAAAGGCTGGCCCGCTTGCCACTTCCGCGCTGTGCGGCGGTCAAGACGGCGTCAATCGTGAATGGGCTGACCTTCCACTTCCACCAATCGCCCCGCACCCGCCCCACGCGATAGGGGGAGCCGATTCGCTTGAGCATGAGCCCCTCGGACATCATGTCGCGACTGCCCAGCCGGGCCTCGGCAAGCTCGGTCCAGGAGGGGGCCGCCACGATGGGGGAGATCCGCAACGCCGGGCGATCGATGGCCGTGACCAGATCCTCCAGGCGTTGCCGACGCCACTCCAGCGGCTCGGCTCGCACGTCGCGGGCGTCGACCTCCAGCAAGTCGTAAGCCACTAACGCCACGGGGACTTCCGCCAGGATCGCCTTGCCCACCGTCTTGCGCCCGATCCGCCGCTGAAGCTGGGCAAACGGGAGCGGCTTGCCCTCCTTCCAGGGCAGGATTTCGCCGTCGATGACCGTCCCATCGGGCAGGGCCATGGCGATGGCGGCCAGCTCGGGATAGCGATCGGTGACCAGCTCCTCGCCTCGCGACCACACGAACACGTCGCCTCCGCGGCGGATCACCTGCGAGCGAATCCCGTCCCACTTCCATTCCGCCTGCCACTCGCCGCGATCGCCCAGGGACTCGGGGGGGCCTTCCAGCGGGTGGGCCAGGCAGAACGGATAGGGCCGCGAGTGGTCGGCGTCGCGGGCATCGGTCGTGCGCAGGCGATCGAAGAATTCGGGGGTCGGGTTCCAGTCTCCCATCAGCCGATGTGCCAGGATCGGGGCCTCAACCCCGCTTACTTTGGCGAGCGCCTTCGTGACCAGTTGCTGCGAGACCCCCACGCGAAACGCGCCGCTGATCAGCTTGTTCCACACGAATCGCTGGCCGCCGTCCATGGCCCTCCAGGCTTCCAAAACGGCGGCCTTCTGCTCGACTTCCTCGGCCGATCGCAGGGGCAAGAGCCGCTCTTCCACCCAGTAGCGCAAGGGCCGGTCGGTCGAGCGTTCGGGCGGCGGCAGGAGCAGGGCAATGGTCTCGGAAAGGTCGCCCACGGCGTCGTAGGATTCGTCGAAGAGCCATGCCGGGACCTGCACCTCCTCGGCCGCCCACTCGCGGAGCTTTCGGGTGCCGACGACCTGCTTCGGCTTCCTCCCGATCAGGAAATAGACGGCCCATGCGGCGTCGGCCGGGGCCACCGAGGCGAAATATCGCCGCAGTTGCTCGACCTTTTCGTTCGTCTTGGTGGTCTCATCGAGCGCCGCGTAAAGCTCGGCGAAGGCCTTCATGACGGTTCCTCCTCGCCCACGGGTTCCTCGTCGGCCGAGGCATCGCGTTCGCCCTCGTAGCGAGTCGGCACGATCTGCGCATCCGTCCCCCGCTCGCGCAGCCACCTGGCCAGGACGGCCGAATAGCCGTGCGTGATCCACACGGTCTCGGCCCCGGTGGCCTCGATGGTGGCCAGCAGGCCGGGCCAGTCGGCATGGTCGGACAGGACGAACCCGCGATCGACCGAGCGGCGACGGCGGGCGCCTCGAATCCGCATCCAGCCCGAGGCAAGCCCCGTCGAGGCCGCCCCGAACCGCCGCGCCCAGGGCGTCCCATGCGCCGAGGGGGGCGCAACGATCATGGCGCCGCCCCAGTTCCCCGATTTTGCCGTCGCTTCCTTGGCATAAGTCGTGGGAGGCAAGGCAATTCCGGTCTCGCGATAGGCTCGCGTGAGCCGCGTGACCGCCCCATGCAGGTAAATCGGTCCGATCTCCGCATCCAGCCCCGCCAGCAGGCGTTGCGACTTGCCCAACGCATAAGCAAACAGCAAGCTGGCGCGTCCGGCTTCGCGATTGGATCGCCACCACGAGTTGATCTCGGCGAACGTGTCCGCCTGCGACGCCCAGCGATAAATCGGCAGGCCGAACGTCGACTCGGTCAGGAACGCGTGGCACTTGACCGGCTCGAAGGTCGAGCAAGTCGGGTCGGGCTCAACCTTGTAGTCGCCCGAGACGACCAGGACATAACCCTTTTGCTCGATGCGGACTTGCGACGAGCCCAGGATATGCCCCGCCGGATGCAGCGAGACCGAAACGCCCTCGATCGTCCGCTTCTCGCCATAATCGAGCGTGTCAATCACGGCGCCCTCGTCCATCCGCACCCGCAAGACCCGCTCGCCTTCCTTCGAGGTCAAATATCGCCCGCAACCGCGGCACGCATGGTCGGCATGGGCATGGGTAATCACGGCGCGATCGACGGGCTTCCAGGGATCGACGAAGAATTTCCCCGCCTCGCAATAAAGTCCCGAGTCGGTCACTTGCAGGATGCTCGTTTCCATGCCCTGATTGTAGGCAATCCTTGCACCGAAGTCGGGTGAACTCTTCCTGCCCGCTCCCGCCGCAAACCAACGGGTTGCCTCGGCCGCCTGGCCCTGTCACAATGAGGGCCTCGGACCGAGAATCCACCCGCCCCCGCGAGATCCCCACCATGCGCGACGCCAACCCGAGCCGAAGGACGTTCCTCATGCACGCGGGGGCCGCGGCGGCAACCGCGACCGCCTCGGTCAGCCTCTTGAATTCCGCCCACGCGGCGGGCAGCGACGCGCTGAAGGTCGGGCTCGTCGGCTGCGGCGGACGCGGCACCGGCGCCGCCGCGCAGGCGATCGCGGCCGACCCGAACGTGAAGCTCACGGCGATGGGCGACGCCTTCGGCGACTTCCTCGAGAACAGCTACAACGAGCTGAAGAGCCTGCCCAACTCCGAGCGCGTGGACGTGCCGGCCGACCGCCGCTACGTCGGGTTCGACGCCTACAAGCACGTGATCGACCAGGTGGACGTGGTCCTCTTGACCACCCCGCCGCACTTCCGCCCGCTGCACCTGGAATACGCCGTCAAGAAGGGCGTGCATTGCTTCGTCGAGAAGCCCGTGGCCACCGACGCCCCCGGCGTCCGCAAGGTCCTGGCCCTGTGCGACGAGGCCCGCTCGAAGAACCTCTCGGTCGTCTCGGGCCTGTGCTGGCGCTATCACAAGCCGCGGCGCGACACCATGAAGATGGTCCACGACGGCGCGATCGGCGACATCGTGGCCATCGAGACCACCTACAACTCGCAAGGCGTGTGGGAGCCCGACACCCTGCCCGGCCGCAAGCCCCGCCCCGACTGCAACTCGGAGATGGAGCACCAGATGCGCAACTGGTACTACTACACCTGGCTGAGCGGGGACCACATCGTCGAGCAGGCCGTCCACGCGCTCGACACGATGGGCTGGGCCATGGGCGACGAGCCGCCGCTGAGGTGCTGGGGATCGGGCGGCCGTCAGGTCCGCACCGAGCCGCAGTACGGCGACATCTACGACCATTTCAACCTCGTCTACGAATATCCGAACAACGTGCGAGGCTACCACTCCAGCCGGCACTGGCGAGGCACGGACACGCGCGTGAAGGACTACATCCACGGCACCAACGGTACGTGCGACGTGTTCGACCACACGATCAACGGCAAGATGAAGTGGAAGCTCGCCGACCGCAAGAAGTACGACATGTACCAGACCGAGCACGACGAGATGTACGCCGCCCTCAGGGCGGGCAAGCCGATCAACAACGGCCTCTACGCGGCAAGGAGCACCATGCTCGCCCTCATGGGACGGATGGCCGCCTACACCGGCTCGGTCATCACCTGGGACCAGGCGCTCAACTCGCAAGAAGACCTCGGCCCCGCGGAATACTCCTGGGGCGACGTGCCCAGGCGAAGCGTGCCGAAGCCGGGTACGGCGAAGCTGATCTGATCCCTCCGAAACGCGGGTTCGGCGGCGGAGGGCTTCGGCGTGGTCCTTGGCATATTCTCATGTCGGGAGGCGCCCGTAGCGATCGAGTCCGCCGCCGACCTCGATCGCTTCATCGACGAGGCGGAATCGCGCGCCGATTACCCAGTGGGCATTTCCGTCAACGCTCATGGCTATCGAACGGACTTTCTGGTTTCCCACCCACTCGGCTTCGTCCACCCGACACCCGAGGAACACGGCCGACCGGGCTGTCTTCTCGCACTCCGCCTCGTTGGTGGCCAAGAGAAGGATACGTTGATGACATCGACTCTGGATTGCGGCCTGGGCGGGCCTCCTCCTGGGCGTGCCGACGTGCGCCCAGGACAATCGGCCGGAAAAGCCGGCTGCGGCGACTCCCGCGGAGAAGTTCCGCGCGCTCGTGGAAGAACAATCAAGAGCGATGAATGCCTACGTGGACCTCATTCGCAAGGCCAGGACCGAAGCGGAACGGATGAAGCTGTTCGACGAGGACTGCCCCCGGTTCGACCTCTTTGCGGAACGGTTCCTCGCGATCGCCGACGAAGCCGCGAAAGACCCCGTTGCCGTGGACGCCTTGATCTGGGCCGCCACCAACGTGGGGCCGGTGAATCCGGTGGGAAAGAAGGCCTTCGCCCGGCTCCTCGCGGACCACATGACGAGTGACAGGATGTGGCTCTTTTGCAGCCGCCTCGTCTACGCCTACACCGATAGTGAGATGCCGCTCCGCGCGATCCTTGAAAAGAACCCCCACCGTGAGGTCAAAGGCCATGCCTGTCTCGCCCTCGCGGAATCTCTGATGCTCTACCCGCAAGGCGAAGCAGCCAGGGAGAAAGAGGCCGAAGCGCTGTTCGACCGCGTGGTGAAGGAGTTCGGCGACGTGAAGTCCCTCTGGGACGCGCAGCAGGACGGCGCCGGCTGACGTCACCAAGGGCATCACGCTCGCCGACCTCGCCAGGGGCGAATTGAACAAGATCCGTCTCGTGGGCATCGGCAAGCCCGCGCCCCCGATCGAAGGCGAGGACATCGAAGGCAAACCCATGAAGCTCAGCGACTTCAAGGGGAAGGTCGTCGTCCTCAACTTCTGGGAGGATCGGGATGGGCTTTGCCGGGCCATGTACCCATACGAGCGGTCGCTCGTGGAGCGTCTGGAAGGCAAGCCGTGTGTCCTTCTGGGCGTCAACCGCGACGCGGATCGGGAGGCGATCCAGAAAACCATGAAGGAGAAGCAGATCACCTGGCGCTCCTGGTGGGAGGAGGGGAGGCCGCGCGGCCCGATATCCATGGCCTGGAACGTCCATTGGCAGCCGACCCTTGTGATCCTCGACCACGAGGGGACCATCCGTCACAGGTTCCTCGAATTCCCCGGGAAGCAGACGTTCGATGGCGCGATTGACGGACTGATCGAGGCGGCCGAAAATGCCCAGGGGAAGGGGAAGAGGGGACAATGAGATAAGCAGACGGCTCATGATTTCGGGTCGGTGATCGGGTGGCATGCTTACGTACTCGTAAGCATGTCCGCAGGCGTGGCCGGAGACATGCTTACGAGTACGTAAGCATGCCACCCGCCCTACAGCTTATGGCCTACAGCTTAGGAAATCCTAAAACTTTAGTATTGACGATCGCGGCGGCGGGATGAGATGGTGAGATGATTCGATTTGCCTTCCGGGAGGGCCGCTCATGGCACCATCTCGCCGTGCCTTCACGCTGATCGAACTGCTCGTGGTGATCGCGATTATCGGCTTGCTGATCGCGCTCTTGCTGCCGGCCGTGCAGGCGGCTCGCGAGGCGGCGAGGCGCATCCAATGCACCAATAATCTGAAGCAGATCGGCCTGGCGATGGCCAATTATGAGGCGAGCGTCGGGGCCTTGCCCATGACGATGGCGCTCGTCGGCTCGGGCACGACGACGACCTATTTCACCGGCTGGAGCGCCCAGGCTCGCATCCTGCCCTACCTGGAAGACAGCACCCTGTACAACGCGGCCAATATCGGCGTGTTCAAGGAAGATCCCGTCAATTCCACGATCATCGCCCTCTCGATCGGCACGTTCGTCTGCCCCAGCGAGGTCAATCCGGCGCCATTCTTGCACGACTACGGATATGCCGGGGTCATCAACTACGGCGTGAGCCAGGGGGACTGGTTCGTCTGGGGCGGATTCGACGGCCCGCAGAATCGGATCGGCCTTCGGCGCCAATCGGAGCCGGAAATTCGCGGAATTCACCGACGGCCTGAGCCAGACGCTCCTGCTCGCGGAGGTGAAGACCAATCAGGCCGTCGTCCAACTGTCGACACACCACGCTGCCCTCGGTCAACAACCCGAACAACATCCCCAGCCCCTATGCGAACCCCTACGTCGTCGCCCCCGAGTACGACAACGGCGGCTGCGTGACGCAGAATCAGTCCGAGTTCCACACCGAGTGGTCCGACGGCAACGTCCACGCCGGCGGGCTTTACGACCGCGTGGCCGCCCAACAAGACGATCCTGGGCACGGACCCTGTACGTGGGCCTGGACCTGGACCTGAACGGCCGCAACGAGGAAGATGGCGGGCCGACCTTCGCCGCCATCAACGCCCGCGAGCTATCACCCGGGGGCGTGAACGTGCTCCTGGGCGACGGCAGCGTCCGATTCGTCAAGAGCGCGATCGACGGCATGGTCTGGCGGGGCTCGGTTCGGTCGCGGGGGGCGAGGTGATCGATGGCAACGCATACTAGGTGGATCCTGATCGCGCTGGCCATCCTCGCACCGGTCGCGGCGAAGATCTCTCGGGATTTCGAGGACGACGCCGCCGGCAAGGTCGCCAGGGGCTTCACCAGCGAGGTCGGCCGCTGGGAGGTCGTCCAGGACGGCAAGAACCGCGTGTTCGCCCAGCTCGCGAAGAACGACGACGACACGTTCAACGTCGTCCTGATGGACGACTCGAAATTCAAGGACGTGGACATCAGCGTGAAGCTAAGGGCGGTCGCCGGCAAGGACGATCGCGGGGGCGGCGTGGTCTGGCGGGCCCGGGATTCGAAGAATTACTACATCGCCCGCTACAACCCGCTCGAAGACAACTTCCGCGTGTACAAGGTCGAGGGCGGCAAGCGCACCATGTTCCGGGATGCCAGGGTCGCGGGCGACGAGAAGTGGCACACCCTCCGCGTGACCATGAAAGGCGCGAAGATCGCTTGCTATCTGGACGGGACCAGGCACCTGGAAGCCGAGGATTCGACGTTCGTGGACGCCGGCAAGGTGGGGCTCTGGTCGAAGTCCGATGCGCAGACGTATTTCGACGATTTCGGCGCCGAAGGCTGATCAGCCGCCCGTCCCGGCATCATCCCGCGACGCCGCCTGAAGCATCGCGGCCATGCCTTCGAAGAGCGCGGCCAGCGTCGAGGCCGTGTCCGGCGCCGCCTCGATCACGACCTTGCCGTCGGGTTCGCGACGGATCTGGAGCCTGGAGAAAAGCTGGCGGACCTCGCCCGGCGACGGCAGCACTCGCGGGGAGGGCGCGGGCATTTCCCCGTCCATGGACGGCGAAGCTTCCACGTCCGGCACGCCCGGGACCGATCCCTCGGCCGCGACGTCCTGCGACTCGTCGGCGGCCTCCAGGATCGGCTCGAACGGGTCGTCCACCCGGTCATCGATTTCCAGGTCCGCCGGATCGAGCCCCTCCATCGCCTCGTAGGAACTGGCGTCGGGCGCACTCGACACGATGGCGGGCTCGTAAATCTTCTCGACTTTCGAGAGGAACGAGCCGGAATGCTCGAACTGGACGGCATCGGTCTCGCCGTCGAATAGCCCCTTGAAGAACGCCTGCTTGGACCCCACGAGGCCGGCGATCCGGGACTCGATGCCGACCTCGCACACGAGGTTGTACACGTCGATCGGCTGCGACTGGCCGATGCGATAGATCCGCCCGATCCGCTGCTCCAGGACGGCCGGATTCCACGGCAATTCCAGGTTGATCACGCAGTTCGAGGCGTGCTGGAGGTTCAGGCCCACGCCCCCGGCGTCGGAAGCGAAGAGCAGTCGCAGGTTCGGGTCGTCGTGGAACTCGACGATGTTCTGCGTCCGCCGCTTCTGGCCCTCGGCGCCCGTGAAAAAGCCCGCCCGCAGGCCGTTGTCGGCAAGCAAGTCGCTGACCGCCCAGTGCGCGAGCGTGAGCATCCGCCGCCACTGGCTGAAGATCACGATCTTCCGCCCCTGGTCGACCGCGAGCTGCCGGACCAGTTGGCGAAGCTCCAGCAGCTTTGGGGCCGACAGGCTGGCGATCACCCCCTCATCCGGCGGGCGCGAGCGGATGCCCGGCCACACATGCTCGAAATCCAGTTGCGCCAGGCCATTGGAGATGATCCTCTGGGTGGTCAGCAGGCTCATCAATCGCAAGAATTCCACCTGCGTGAGCGGTCGCTTCTTGGACATCTGCACGAGCGCGATGATGGGCCGGCTCAGCGAATCATGAGCCTCAAGCTGCGGGTCGGTCATCTCGACGGGAATCCGCGTGTCGGTGCGCGGCGGGAGCTGGTCGAGGACTTCCTGCCTCACCCTGCCGCACCATGCAGCGGCGGAGCCGTTCGCGCAACGTCTCCAGGAGGCGCACGCCGGTCACCTCCTTGCGGCCGTCGGCGTAGACCGAATGCACGGGATTCAGCCGCCATTTCGGCTCAAGCGCCATGTCGTCAACCCATTCGACCACCGAGGCCAGCTCGTCGATCCGGTTCTCCATGGGCGTACCGGTCAGGACCAGGCGATAGGGCGGATTCAGGCCCTTGACCGAGAGCGCCGTCTTCGTGGCCCAGTTCTTGATCCGCTGCGCCTCGTCGAGCACGACCAGGTCGGGCTTCCATCGCCGGATGATCTCCAGGTCGCGCAAGAGCTGCTCGTAATTGATGATGAACAGGCCCGTCTTCCTCGACTCGTAGAGCGCCTGCCGCTCCGACGGCGAGCCGTCGACCACGCGGATCGGCAAGTCGGAGAACACGGCCCATTCCCTCGCCCACTGCGGCTTGAGGCTCGCCGGCGCGATGATCAGGGCTCGCCGGATGCGACGCGCCCGCCACAGGATGTCGGTCGAGCAGATCGCCTGCGCCGTCTTGCCCAGCCCCATGTCGTCGGCCAGGAGCAGGCGGCCGACGGCGAGGAACCGCTCGATCCCCTCGCGCTGATAGGGATAGATCGAGTGCTTCAGCCCCTTGAACGCGGCCCGTTTCTCGGCGGGCGTCAGGCCCTGCTTCACGATCCGCTTGAGCCGGGTCGACTCGTTCACGAGCAAGGCCCGCACCGCCGGGTCGTCCCGGATCCCGCGCGGCTCGACGGGCACGACCTTCAGCAAGTCCTCGACCAGCTCCAGGCGCCTCGCCAGGTCGTCGGGGTACGACTTCTTCAGGACCATCACGCCATCGCCGTTCGTCCGGAACCAGCCCCGGGCGCGGGCCTTCGCGGCCGATGGCTTCCCGTCCGGCTCCGCCCAAGAGATCCGTTCCAGCCAATCCCCCAGCCCCGTGAGCGGCCGGATCGGGTCCCACCGCAGCCCGCTCAGGATCTCCTCGCGGGCCGCATCCTGCTCCTTTTTCGCCTGCTGCAAAATCTTCGGCCGCTGGAAGAGATGTTCCAGCGCGATCAGGGTATGCTTGCAAACTCCGAGCGAATTCTTGAGGAAATCGGGGCAATCGCACCGCGTGACGATCGGCTCGACGCCATGAATCAGCGACCGATAGGGCCGCACTTCCGAGCCCCGCCGCCGCGACGCGTAACACCCCAGCGCATGGCCATCGCTCGGCCGCGAATCGATCCTCAGCCCGTCCTTCTTGATCGATTCCAGGCGGCGCAGGAGCGCATCCATCGCCTCGACCCTCGCCGGCCATTCCTCGGCCGGGACGCATCGAAGGATGTGCCGCACGAGCACGTCCGGGGGTATATTGGCGCTCTTGCGTCCCACCCGCGCCAGGAGCACCTTGTAGGCCTCGGTTTCCTCGACCAACTGCGGGATTTCGTCGAGCACGCGACCAAGCTTTCTCGTTCAAGGTTGGCAACCCGGCTGAAAACGGACGCCGACGCACGCATTATTTCGCACGATTCCCGACGACGCCAGGCCCCGGGCCGCCCGAGACGTTGGAAACCGGCGATTTCGCACGTTCGAGGATTCGGTGATAATGACGGCGGCCTCCGCGGAGGCCGCGAGCTGATGTGCCCGATTCGCAGGACGCCGAAGGTTGCCGCAAGTCCGGGAGAGGCAAGCCGTGATTGACGTCGATTTGCGCGTGAAATTGAATCGCCTGGAGCTGAAGAACCCCGTGCTGGTGGCCTCGGGCACGTTCGGCTACGTCCGCGAGATGGCCGGGTTCGTGAGGCTTGAGCGCCTGGGCGGCGTGATCCCCAAGACGGTCACCTTCCGCCCTCGGGCCGGCAATCCCACGCCCCGGACCGTCGAGACCGCGTCGGGCCTGCTCAACGCGATCGGCCTGGATAATGATGGCATCGACCACTTCATCCATCATCACCTGCCCTACTTGCGGACCGTGGGCACGGCCGTGATCGCCAACATCGCCGGCGAGGACGAGGATCAATTCGTCGCGATGGCGGAGATGCTGGGAAATGAGGCCGGCATCGCGGCCGTCGAGTTGAACGTCTCGTGCCCCAACGTCAGCCACGGGTTGGATTTAGGGATCGATTCCGGCTCGGTCGGGCGCGTCGTCGGTCGCGTCCGTCGCGCATGCCCTCATCCGATCATCGCCAAGCTCACGCCCAACGTGACCGACATCGTTGCGATCGCCTCCGCCGCGGCCGATGCGGGCGCTGATGCGGTGAGCCTTGTGAACACGTTTCGCGGGATGGCCGTGGACTGGAAGCGGAGGCGGCCGATCCTTGCCAATGACATCGGGGGATTGAGCGGGCCGGCCATCAAACCCCTGGCCTTGCGGATCGTCTGGGAAGTGGCCCGAGCCTTGCCCAAATTGCCCATCATCGGAGTGGGCGGAATCTGTTCGGTCGACGATGCGATGGAATTTCTCGTCGCCGGCGCCTCGGCGGTTCAGGTAGGGACGGCCACCTTCGCCGATCCGGGCGTGTCGGGGAGGATCGTCGAAGATTTGCCCGGTTGCCTTGCGAGGATTGGAGTTAAGTCAATCGCGGAGGTCGTTGGAAGCATGAGGTCAAACAAGTAGGGTGCAGGAAAGGCAGCGATCCCGTGCCCAAAAACGACACAGGGCGTTTCACGATCTCACGGTGATCCGGTGCAACGTGCCTCGGAGCATCTCGCCATCCAGATTCCTCGCGGTGATCGCCTCGGAAGACGCTTGCAGGCCGAATTCGTCCAATCGCCCCCCAAGGTCCTCCGTGGCGACACGATAAGGCCCCGCAACCAGCGCCACGCCTCCAGGTTTCAAACGCGCCCGAATCACGCCGCAGACCAGCGGGACCAGGCGTTTTTCATAAAGCACGTCGGCCCCGAGGATTACGGAAACCCTCTCTCCTGCCGGCTTCCGCCAATCGAGGCGGCTCGTCCGCACCCGGTCGCCGTCAAACCCATTTGCCAACGCCGATTCCGCGACGAACCGCAACGGGGCTTCGTCATAATCGGTAAATTCCACCTTCAGCCCGCCAGCCACTCCTACCAGTCCGGCCAACCCAAGCCCGCACCCCAGCTCGATTGCCCGCGTCCCTTCCGCAAACGCCTCGCGGGCCACGACTTCCGCCAGCAGGTAGGCGCCCGGCCACAGGAACGCCCAGTAGGGCATGTAGTCGTCGCTCCGATTCAACGCGATCACCTGCGCGTCGTCCAGCAATCGCTCGGGATCGGCCGGGCGGACCACGCCGCACGGTCTTCCCCGCGAACTGAAGGACGCTCGTGGTCGTCGGCCCCTCGTACTTGGTCTCGAACACCGCTGGTCCTCACATCCGGCAAAATCGACCAATCGCGTTTGATTTTCAGAACCCGATTGATTCGCGTCGATCGCTCCTTTATAATCCGGTTGTCGCTGATACTGAATCTCAATTGCAGAGAGACGCCCCATGACCGGGTTGCTCCCCGCCACCGAGTTGATCCTGCTCGGCCTCCTGACCGCCGGCCAATCGGCCACGGTGGAGACGGTCCTGGGCCGGACCGACGACGCGCATCGTCTCCAGGAGATCGGTCTTCGCTCGGGTGCGAGGGTCCAGATGATCCAGCCGGGCAACCCCTGCATGGTCCGCCTGGGCGATCAGCGGTTGGGCCTGCGGTCCGACGCCCTCTCCACCATCCTGGTGAGGCCGGAGCCGAGGGCGTGAGCCGGCTGTCCGACGTCAAAGTGGGCGAGAAAGCCCGCGTGATCCGGGTCGAGGGGGCCGACGAGGTCGGGTGTCGGCTCCTGGAGATGGGGATGACCGCGGGGATCGAGGTCAAGGTCCTGGGGGCTGCCCCGTGGGGCGACCCGATCGAGGTGGAATTGCGGGGATATCGCCTCAGCCTCCGCAAGACCGAAGCGAATCGGGTTGAGGTGGACCCCGCCTGACCTCGTTGGATCGATTCGAGATTCCCCCGTGCCGACCGCCCCCCTCGCGCCCCATGCCACCGTCAGCATCGCCCTGATCGGCAACCCGAACACGGGCAAATCGACCCTGTTCTCGGCGCTCGCGGGCATCCACCAGAAGACGGGCAATTATCCCGGCGTGACGGTCGAGAAGAAGGTCGGCCACACCACGCACGACGGCCGCCGCTGGGCCCTCGTCGACCTTCCCGGCACCTACAGCCTCGCCCCCCGGTCGCCCGACGAGATGGTGGCCGTCGACGTCCTCACGGGCCGCCAGCACGACGTAAGGCCCGTGGACGTGGCCCTTTGCATCGTGGACGCCGGCAACCTCGAACGCAACCTCTACCTCGTCAGCCAGGTCCTCGAAATCGGCCTGCCCACGGTCGTGGCGCTCAACATGATCGACGTGGCCCGATCGCGCGGGCTCACGATCGACGTCGCCAAGCTCTCGCATCAGCTCGGAGTGCCCGTCATCGCGGTCCAGGCCAACCGCCGGGTTGGGCTCGACGACCTGAAATCGGCGCTCGCGAAGGCGATCGACGGCACCGCCCGCCCGCCCGAATCCCCCTTCCCGCCCGCCTTCGTCGAGGAGGTCGATCGCCTGGAAGCCACGATCGCCACCGACGGCCTCGCCCCCCTGCCTCGCTACCTGGTGGAACGGCTGTTGCTGGACACGTCGGGCTACGTCGAGGGTCGCCTCGTGACCGACCCGACGGGCCAGGTTCGCGACGCGCTGAAATGCGGCCGAGAACGACTTGCGGCGTCCGGGTTGCCCGTCCCGGCGGTCGAGGCCATGGCCCGGTACGGATGGGTTGGCCGCGTGCTTGAGGGCGTCGTCACGCGGCCCGACACGCGGACCGTCACGATGGCCGACCGGCTGGACCGCGTGCTCACGCATCGCCTCTGGGGCACGATCGCGTTCATCCTCGTCATGCTCTTCATGTTCCAGGCCATGTTCAGCTGGTCGAAGCCGTTCATGGAGTCGATCGGCGAAGCCGTGGGGTGGTTGGGGGACCGCGTCGGCCCGATGATGGCCGAAGGGCCGTTGCGAGAGCTGGTCGTGGACGGGATCATCGGCGGCGTGGGGTCGGTCATCACCTTCTTGCCGCAGATCTTCTTCCTGTTCCTGTTCATCGCCATCCTGGAAGATTGCGGGTACATGGCCCGCGCGGCCTATTTGATGGACCGGATCATGGTCCGGTTCGGGCTCAGCGGCAAGTCGTTCATCCCGCTCCTGTCGTCGTTCGCCTGCGCCATCCCGGGCGTGATGGCCACCCGGGTCATCGAGAATCGGCGGGACCGGTTCACGACCATCCTGATCGCCCCGCTGATGAGCTGCAGCGCCCGCCTGCCGGTCTACGCCCTGATGATCGCCGCGTTCGTGCCCTCGCGGCCGGTCGGCTTGCAGGGTTTCACCATGTTCGCCATGTACTTGGTGGGCATGGTCACGGCGGCGATCGTGGCCCTGATCCTGAAGAAGACCTTCTTCAAGGGTGCCCCGCCCCCGTTCGTGATGGAGCTTCCAGCCTACAAATGGCCGTCGCCCAGGATCGTCCTGCACCGCATGTTTTCGCAAAGTTTCGGCTTCATCCGCCGCGCGGGGACGCTGATCCTGGCGATCTCGGTGGTAGTCTGGGGGGCTTCGTACTTCCCGCACCATACCGAGCAGATTGAAGCCCCTTATCGCCAGGAATTGGCGGCGCTGGAAGCGGTTCGCGCCCGGAATCCCGAGGCCGAGGCGCAAATTCAACAGATCCAGGACCGGATTGACGGCGAATACAAGAGGCAGAGCTATCTCGGACGGGCCGGCCGCTGGATCGAGCCGGCCATCAAGCCCCTGGGATGGGACTGGCGGATCGGGTGTGCCGCGATCGCCTCGTTCCCGGCCCGAGAGGTCGTCGTATCCACGCTCGGCGTGCTGTTCGACGCCGGCAAGGCCAACGGGGAGGAGAATGCCGGCAATCGCCTGCGGGCGGCCCTGAAATCGGCAAGATGGCCCGAGACCGGCAAGCCCCTGTTCAACGTTCCGGTGGCGCTGTCGTTGATGGTCTTCTTCGCCCTCTGTGCCCAATGTGCGGCCACCCTGGCGGTGATCGGTCGCGAGACGCAAAGCTGGCGATGGCCAGCGTTTACCTTCGCCTACATGACGATCCTCGCCTATCTCGCGGCCCTCGTGACCTATCAAGTGGGGATGTTGTTCTCGCGTTGAATTGAGGGGGTTCTCATGGATATCGCCTTGCAAAACGCCCTCGCGCTCGCGATCGTCCTGCTTGCCTCGCTTGCCCTGCTTCATCGCGCCTGGAAATCCTTCTCCGCCAGGCGGCCGTCGGGATGTGGGAGCTGCTCCTCATGCCCCGTGAATGCCCGGCGAGCCGCTTCGCCACCGGCCCCCGACGTGGTCGCCATCGGCCCGCTGATCCGGACGATCGCGTTGACCGCGGAGAAAACCGTTTGACACGGCGAGGGTTCGCTGTACGATGAAGGGGTCGAACCCACCGCGTCGTCCCTGTCGAGACGCCCTGGCCTCGGTCGGTGCCGATCTGTCGGCCCCTCCGCATCGAGGTTCTTTCCTCCCGTGCTCCACCCGACTTCGGCACTCGAAGCGCCCTCGGCGCGGTCGCCTGTTTTGACGCAAGCCCAATGCGTCCAACCGGCCGGAGCGATCGGACCTCGCGCGGACTTGCCGCCTTTCGACATCTGGGAGCATCCCGCCCATGACGGCCTTGCCTCCGCTGTGGGCATTCTTCGGCCTCTTCGCCGGCCCGTGGAAGCTTGCCATCGTGGCGGCGGCCGTGGCCATGCTCTACGGACGGGCCATCCGGCCTCATCTGGGGCGATTCATCACGCTCCGCGAAGCCTCCTCGCGAAAGGTGGCGACGCCGGCCCCCACTCGCCCTATAATCCAGGGGCGTCTCTACTTCCTGCTCGTGGTGATGGCGGCCACCGCCGTGGCAACCTGGATCATCCTGAGGATGACCATCAGCGTCGCGGCCCACTCGCCGCGATGATGCCTCCTGTCCGGCCCGAGGGCCATCGTCGAGCGTTTCGACCGGCCTGATCCCCCATGTTTCCTCTCCCTCGGAGATTGACCATGCTTCCTCTCGGCTTTTTGAACCACTTCGGCGGCGGCGAGATCCTGGTCGTCGGCTTCATCGCCCTGCTGCTCTTCGGCAAGAGGCTGCCCGAGGTCATGCGATCGCTCGGCAAGAGCGTGACCGAGTTCAAGAAGGGCGTGTCGGGGATCGAGGAAGACATGGACAAGGCCGTCGTGACCGAGACCAAGGCCAAGTCGACCAACGAGGTTTGATCTCCAGATCGTCCCGCTTCCAGGCTTTGAACCGAATCACGGAGCAAGACCATGCTAGGCCTCGGCCCGCAAGAGATGATCGTCGTCGCGATCCTGGGAGTGTTGCTCTTCGGCAAGCGCCTGCCCGAAGTCGGCCGCTCGCTCGGCAAGGGGATCGTCGAGTTCAAGAAGGGTCTACGAGGGTTCGAGGAGGAATTCGACCCCTCGGCCACCACGCCCTCCTACCGGTCGGAAGCCCCCAAGCCCGACACCAGCCTGACCACGGTCCCCAAGTTCGAGCCCCCCACGATGGCGCCCACGCTCCAGGCCGAGGGGCAAGAAGCCACGGTCCCGCACTCGTAATCGCCCGAATCCCAACTCTCCGCAAAGCAACGGCCCGATGGCGGGTTGAAGCCCGCCCATCCGGCTGCTATGATCGGAAACATGGAAGGTGCATCCCACGAAACGGGCGGCTAACTCAGCGGTTAGAGTGCCATCCTCACACGGTGGAAGTCATAGGTTCGAATCCTATGCCGCCCATTAACGCAAACCTCGCCGGACGATCGATCGATTTAGCGTACCTGCCCGTGTCGGGCAGTGCGGCCTGGAACCTAGATGGAAGGGTTACCGGGCCTGATCCCGCTTACATCGTGGTGAAGTAGCAGCCGACCGAGAAGTCGACGACATCGCGGGTCAGCTGGATCGGCAGGCCGTTGTAGAGGCAGTAGTTCCTGGCCTGGAGCAGCAGGTCCCGAGGCTGGCAGCTCCGGAAGCAGCGGCCGACCCGCCGGTAATGGTGGTCGATCAGGTAGTCGACCGGGTCGTCCGACAGCGAGTCGAACCCGAGCTTCGGCGCGACCAGCATCATCAGTTTCCTGAACATCGTCTCGTCCGGGTCGGTCACCTGGATCTTGTAGGGGATCCGCCGGAGGAAGGCGTCGTCGACGAGGTGCTTGGGCTCGAGGTTGGTCGAGAAGAGGGTGAGCTGGTCGAAGGGGATCTTGATATTCTTGCCCGTTGTTCAGCGTCTGGAAGTCGTACCGCTTCTCCAGCGGGATGATCATCCGGTTGAGTAGCTCGACCGGCTGCATCCTCTGGCGGCCGAAGTCGTCGATCAGGAGGGTACCGTTGTTCGACTTCATCTGGAGCGAGGCCTCGCTGATCCGGGAGACCGGGTCGTGGCGGATCTCCAGCTGGTCCATGGTCAGCTCGCCGCCGACGACGAGGGTGGGCCGACGGATCTCGACCCACCGGCCGTCGACCTCGCTCCGGCGGAACAGGCCCCTCACCCTGGCTCGCCACGACCTCGTGGACCGAGGGGTCGAACAGCTTGACGAGCTGGCCGCCCATGTCGATCGACCCGCGGGATCCAGATCGACTCGCCGAAGCAGCGGGTGATCCGCTCGGCGACGCTGGTCTTGCCGTTGCCGGGCGCCCCGTAGAGGAACATCCCCCGGCCCGAGTTGATCGCCGGGCCGAGGATCCGGAGCATCTCGTCGGAGATCAGCAGGTCGGAGAAGGCGCGGCGGAGGTCGGCCTCCTGGGGATGCTCGTTGGCGATCGTCTGGGCGTTGACGGCCGCCAGGTAGTCCTCGTAGGAGACCGGGGCCTCGCCGATGTAGGCGCACTCCTCGATATATTCGCGGCCGCGGGCCCGGCCATCCTCGGTCAGGACATACTCGTAATCGCCCATGTCGGCGACGTTGGTGTAGGTCACCAGCTTCTGCCTCTGGAGCCGTTGCAGCTCGTCGATGAGCAGAGCGAAGGGCAGGCCCAGCCGCGTGGAGATGGTCCGGCCCGTGGCGAGCCCGTAGGCCAGCAGGAGCTTGAGGATCAGGCCCTCGAGCTTCGCCGAATTGATCCCGGCCGAGGCCAGGTCGGCCGGGCGGCCCGGGCGGAACTTCTTCCGTCGCTCCGGCCCCTGGTAGGACTCGGGCTTGCCGGGGGCTGCCGCGGCGGCCAGCACGCGGTCCGGCCCGGCTTCGACCGGGCACCCATCCTCCCGGGCTAGTTCCGTCATCAGCCTCGACTCCATGGTCACCGACGGGGTCCCTGGCCTCGACCGCGAGGGGGGCTCGACCGCCTGGTTTCACTCATCAACCATAGGGCGCGATCCGGGACCCGACGCGACGGCCAGGACTCGCCTCCCATTATCACCCTGGCCGCCCGGATCGCGGGAGGCCTAGCAATCGCGGGTTCTTCGCTTCGGTGTGATCGCCCGAGGGTCCTGCGGTATTGCGGACCGAATCGCGAAGGATTCTCCGCGAGGGCCGAACCCTTGCGCTTCGACCGGCCTTGTCCGGCCGCGAATGGCGAGCAACCCCGATCAATCCTTCGACCCGGCCTTCGGCAAGGTCATGTCGATCACGAACCGATTTCGGACCTCCTTTTTCCACCTCGCTTGCAAGCCCGGTCGATGTTCTGAACGTCGATCAACACCACTTCCGTCTCGATGTTCCGCGCCACGCAATGGAAGGTGACTCGCCGGGCCTCGGCAATGCCGCCGATCGATGAGCCCGCGAAGCATTCGCGTTCGAAGACCATCGCCTCGGCGTCGCTCAAAGGGTCGGTTTCCGGCGCCCCTCCTCGCATCGTCGAACCTGGCGGACGAAGCGATGGAGACGGTGACGTCCGCCTATCTTGTTATGGACTCAGGGTTTACTCTTAAGGCGATTCATTCGCGCCATCGAGGCATACGAATCCACATCGAATCGGGGCCACGGTGCTCCGGGGTAGGTCGCCGTTGAGATGCAAGCGGACGGATCGGGGCGGCGTGTTCGATGAATGAAGTCACACGAATACTCACGGCGATCGAGCGGGGCGACCCCCGCGCCGCCGAGCAACTGTTGCCGCTGGTTTACGAGGAATTACGCAGGCTCGCCGCGCGGAGGCTGGCCCAGGAAAAGCCCGGGCAGACGCTCCAGGCCACGGCGCTGGTCCACGAGGCGTATCTCCGGCTGCTCGATGCCGAGCGCGGCCGGGACTGGAACAGTCGGGGGCATTTCTTCGCCGCCGCCGCCGAGGCCATGCGTCGCATCCTGGTTGACAACGCCCGCCGCAAGCGACGGCCCAAGCACGGCGGAGATCAGGAGCGGATCCCGCTCGACGCCGTCGCCCTCCCCGTCGAGGACCGGTTCCATGATCTGCTCGCCCTGGACGAGGCGTTGACCAGGTTCGCCGGCCAGGAGCCGCTCAAGGCCGAGGTGGTCAAACTCCGTTACTTCGCGGGCCTGTCGGTCGAGGAGGCCGCCGCGTGCCTGGGCATCTCCCCGATCACCGCCAAGCGATACTGGGCGGTTGCCCGCGCCTGGCTCTATGACGCCTTGTCCGATGGCGAGGAAGCGGGCCCGGCGGAAAAGAATTCCGGCCGGGATGATCCCTCTTCGCCCTGAAACTCGCACTGTACTCTGAACCGACGTTTTCAGGACATCACCATGGCCGGCGACGACCCCAGCTTCGACTCCATTTTCTCTGGCGCGATCGAGATCGCCTCGGGAGAGGAACGCGCCGCGTTCATCGCTCGCGCTTGCGGAACGGACGCGGAACTGCGTCGTCGCGTCGAGAGGCTTGTTGATGCCCACATCCAGGCCGGGAGCTTCCTCGAATCCCCGCCCGCTTCGCCTACGTCGTTGATATCCTCATCTTCGCCGACCGAAATGTCCGGTGCGATCGTCGGCCCGTATAAGCTCCTCCAGGTGATCGGCGAGGGAGGCATGGGCACGGTCTATATGGCCGAGCAGACTAAGCCCGTCCGCCGCACCGTTGCCTTGAAACTCATCAAGAGCGGCATGGACAGCCGCCAGGTGCTGGCACGCTTTGGCGCCGAACGCCAGGCGCTGGCGCTGATGGATCACCCCAACATCGCCAAGGTTCTCGACGCCGGCGCCACCGACACGGGCCGTCCTTATTTCGTCATGGAACTGGTCAAGGGGATCCCGATCACCCGGTTCTGCGACGAGCGCCGGTTGACGCTCCGAGAGCGGCTGGAGCTGGCCATCCCGGTCTGCCAGGCCGTGCAGCACGCCCATCAGAAGGGGATCATCCACCGCGACATCAAGCCTTCCAATGTGTTGATCGCCCTGTACGACGGCAAGCCCGTCCCCAAGGTCATCGACTTCGGCGTGGCCAAGGCGACCGGCCCGCGGCTGACCGACCAGACGCTCTACACCGAGTTCGGGGCGGTCGTCGGCACGCTCGAATACATGAGCCCCGAGCAGGCGGAGCTGAATCAGCTCGACATCGACACTCGCAGCGATATTTACAGCCTCGGCGTGCTCCTGTACGAGCTGTTGACCGGCTCGACGCCGTTGGAGCGGAGGCGGCTGAAGGAGGTGCTGTTCCTCGAAATCCTGCGCGTGATCCGCGAGGAGGAATCGCCGCGGCCGAGCCTGCGGCTGAGCACGACCGAGGAGTTGCCGAGCATCGCGGCATGCCGGCACATCGAGCCGCGGAAGCTGAGCGGCCTGGTCCGGGGCGAGCTGGACTGGATCGTCATGAAGGCGCTGGAGAAGGACCGCAACCGGCGGTACGAGACGGCCAACGGCCTGGCGGCCGACCTGCGGCGGTATCTGGACGACGAGCCGGTCCAGGCTTGCCCTCCGTCGTCATGGTATCGCTTCACGAAGTTTGCGAGGCGGAACAAAGGGCCGGTGCTGGCCGGCGCGGCCATTTTGCTGGTATTGATCGGCGGCATCATCGGCACGACGTGGGGTTTGGTGCAAGCCGATCGGGCACGCCGGGACGAGGTCAAACAGCGGAAACTCGCGGAGGGCAACGAGAAGAAGGCGCTGGCCGCGGCGGCGGCGGAAACGAAGGCGAAGGACGTCGCCCTCCTGCGTGAAGCCGAGACGGAGGCAGTCCTCGATTTCGTCGAGAACAAGGTCTTCGCGGCCGCGCGTCCGAAGGGAGAGGACGGCGGCCTGGGTCACGATGCGACTCTTCGTGCGGCCGTCGAATCCGTCCTGCCGTTCGTGGACACGCGATTCAAGAACCAACCACTGATCGAGGCCCGGCTGCGGATGACCCTGGGCATCTCATTCTGGTACCTGGGCGACGCGCAGCTTGCCGTCGAGCAGTACCAGGCGGCCCGCACGATCTTCACGAAGCACCGCGGCATGGATCACCCCGACACGCTCTCGTGCATGAGCAACCTGGCCGTCGCCTACGTGGCCCTGGGCCGGCAGGCCGACGCCCTCCGAATCGGCGAAGAGACACTTGCACTGCGGACGGCGAGACTCGGCCCGGATCACACTTCCACCCTTGCGAGCATGAACAACCTGGCCAATAGCTATGAGGAACTCGGCCGCTACGCCGAGGCCCTCAAGATCCACCAGGAGACATTCGAACGGAGGAAGGTCAAGCTAGGGCCCAACCATCTCGACACGTTGACCAGCATGAACAACCTGGCCAACACCTACGGCGAACTGGGCAAGCATGCCGAGGCCCTCAAGATCCACGAAGAGACGCTGGCGCTGCGGAAAGTCCACATCGGGCCCCACCACCCCGACACTCTCATCAGCATGAGCAACGTCGCCGCCGGCTATGCCAACCTGGGCCGAAACGCCGAGGCCCTCGAGCTCTGCCGAGAGACGCTGACGCTGCGCAAAGTCGAGCTCGGTCTCGACCATCCCGAGACGGTCGATAGCCTGAACAACCTGGCCAACTGCTATGCGGAGCTGGGCCAGCACCCGAAGGCCCTTGAACTGCACCGAGAGGCGCTGGCGCTACGCATGGCGAAGCCTGGCCCTGGGCATCCCGACACGCTTTCCAGCATGTGGGCGGTCGCAACAAACCTGGCAAAGCTGGACCGGGGCGCGGAGGCCGTGCCGATCATCGACGAGTGCATCAGCGGCTCCGCGGGAAAAGCCATCCATCCGCGCCTGATCCCGGAAATGATCGACCTTCGGCTCCGTTACTTCGCGAAAATCCGGGACCCCGAGGGCTGCCGAACGACCGCGGAGATGTGGGAAAAGTTGAAGCGTACCGACGCCGGCAGCTTGTACGACGCGGCCTGCATGAGGGCCGTCACGGCCGCTGTTCTGCGTGCGGGTGACCCGTCGGAGGCGACCGCAAAGGCCGCCATCGCCGAGGCCGATCGGGCCATGATCTGGCTCCAGCAAGCCATTGCGGCCGGGTACAACGACGACGCCCACATGGCCAAGGACGCGGACCTCGACCCCCTGCGCGATCGCGACGATTTCAAGAGACTAATGGCCGCGATGCAAGGCCACCACGACGAGCAGAAGAGGCGTTAACCCGAAAGGCACCACGGGCGGATTTGAGATCCCATTTAAGTTCGCGTCATCTCCTCCGCGTGCCGAACGTCTCCGGATTTTCCCCGAGTCAGAGAAGAACGGCCGATGAAGCTCTGCCTTTCGGCAGGGCGACACACCGCCCCGGCGCCCGGTCCGCGCGCGGGAACGGAGGCCGTTTCGTTGGACGGCGGACCGAATCAGCAAGAGGAGACTTGAACGATGTTATTCCACCGTTGGCTGCAGGACCCGCAACCGGCCAGTCCCTCACGCGGGATCCACCAGAAGAACCGCCGGGCATCGCGGCATCGAGCGGCAGCCCAGTCCCGGCCTCGGCTGGAATCGCTGGAAGACCGGACGCTCTTGACCGGCGTCAACTTCAGCCCTCCCGTCAGTTACCCCGTTGGGCAGGTTCCTTTCGCCATTGCGTCGGGGGACCTCAACGGCGACGGCAAGCCCGACCTGGTCGTGCCGAACCAATCGAGCAACACCGTCAGCGTGCTGCTGGGCAATGGCGACGGCACCTTCCAGGCCGCCATGAACTTCGCGGGCATGCCGTGCCCTCGAAGCGTGGCGATCGGGGATTTCAACGGCGACGGCAAGCCCGACCTGGTCGTGCCGAACGTCAACGGCGGCAACATCGTAGTGCTGCTGGGCAACGGCGACGGCACCTTCCGAGCGGGCCAGCACTTCGCCACCAACGGCGGCGGCTATTCCGTGGTGGCGGGTGACTTCAACGGCGACGGCAAGCTCGACATCGCCGTAGGCGACCGCCAACGATGTCAGCGTGCTGCTGGGCAACGGCGACGGCACCTTCCAGAGTCCGCCAGAGTTACCTCGGCGGCCAGCTCGAGCCTTTCTCCGTCGCGGTGGGGGACTTCAACGGCGACGGCAAGCCCGACCTGGCCGTGGCGGACTTGCAGGGCGGCACCGTCGGCGTGCTGCTGGGCAACGGCGACGGCACCTTCCAGACGACCCAGTACCTCGCCGCCGTCTTGTTTCAAGCTGGTGATCGGCGACTTCAACGGCGACGGCAAGCTCGACATCGTCACGGCGAATTACAACGGCGACTCGGTGAGCGTGCTGCTGGGCAACGGCGACGGCACGTTCCAGGCCGCCCAGACCTTCGCCATCGGGGCTGATGCCGAGTACGTTGCGGCGGGGGACTTCAATGGCGACGGCAAGCTCGACCTGGCCGTGCCAAACACATCCGAGAACACCGTCAGCGTGCTGCTGGGCAACGGGGATGGCTCGTTCCAGGCCGCTCACCCCTTCGACGTCGGCCTCGACCCCTGGTCCGATACCGTGGGGGACTTCAATGGCGACGGCAAGCCCGACCTGGCCGTGGCAAACGCGGGGGAAATAGCGTCAGCGTGCTGCTGAACGCGCTCGAATCAACAACGGCCGTGAGCGGCCCCGCGAGCTCGACCTACGCCCATTCGGCCACATTCACCGCCTCTGTTACGAGCGGCGGCAAGCCGGTGACGGGCGGCACTGTCACCTTCCAGAGCGGCAGCATTCCTCTCAGCCCGGCACTTCCCCTCGACGCCAAGGGCCACGCCACCTTCAGCATCGCGACGCTGAACGCCGGCAGCGACACCATCTCCGCCACTTACAGCGGCGCGCCCGGTAGCGCAGGCACCGCCGGTTTCGGTTCCAGCGCGGGGAACACCAGCCTGACGGTGAACCCGGCACCGTTGTCCGCGACTGGCGTCAACTCCAGCGCGACGGCCGGCGCTCCCTTCACCGGCACCGTCGCGACTTTCACCAACGCCGATCCGTACGGCACTGCCGCGTCGTACACCGCCGTCATCACCTGGAGCGACGGCAGCACTTCGAACGGCACGATCACCGGCAGCGGAACCCTTACAGTCCCGGGTTCGCACACCTACGTCGACCCGGGGACGGCCGCAGTCAGCGTGCAAATCAGCCACGTCCTCGGCAACACGACGACGGCGACGGCCCTCTCCACCGCCACCGTGGTCACCCTGGGCCAGAGTGTTCAGAACGGCCTGACGGGCGACATCAAATTCTGGCACGGACAGACCGGCCAGACGCTGATCGACGACTTCAATGGCGGGGTCGAACTCCACCGCGCTATCGGGCTGGCTGGCGACGGCGTTCCCCAATCTCTACGGGGCAGGCGCGGGCAGCAACGACCTTGCAGGTCAGCCCAATTTCGAGGTGGCAGCGTTCTTCAAGACCCAGTTTTCCCTGCCCGGCTCCAACGTGGAGGCGCAGGTGCTGGCGACGGCCCTGAATGTCTACGCCACGACGCTATCGCTCGGCGGCACGACCGGGCAGGCTTACGGCTTCACCGTTTCGGTCGACGGCCTGGGGGCCGACTCCTTCAACGTCGGCGCCGATGGCGCGGCCTTCGGCGTGGCCAAGAAAGACCACGCTGAACGTGTACGAGCTGCTGAAGGCGGTCAACCAGCAGGCAGTGTCTGGCTTGCTCTACAACGGCGACCCGACCCTTCAGAAGACAGGCCAACCACCTTCTCCACGCCCTGAACGTGGCGGGTGCGATTTCGTGCGGCAGAGAAGTCCGGCGTCCGGGCAAGCCAGCGATCTGGTCCGGCTGGAAAACGGTCTGAATTGATGTTCCCATCCTGACCATCCCCGCAACTTGGAGACGCCGGTTGGCCGGGCCGCAAGGTCTCGGCCGCCGGTCTCTCTCGAAGGAGACCTTCCCATGACGCGCAAGCAAAGATTGAATCGGAAGTTCTTTTCGCTCGAATCGCTGGAAGCCCGCCTCTGCCTTTCGACCCTGCCGGTCGGCACCTCGACCACCGTGCCCGATGCCGCCACGCAGGCACATCTGACCGCAGCCTACGGCCAGCTCCCGCTGAGCTTCGAGGTCAACAAGGGCCAGACCGATCCCCGGGTCAACTTCCTGACCCAAGGTGCCGGCTACACGGCGTTCCTGACACCCACCAGCGCCGTGATGGAGGTGCAGCAGGGCAGCGGCGGCAACGTCGTCGACCATGAAGATCGTCGGGGCGAACCCCGGCTCCCACGCCGTCGGTCTCGACAAGCAGGCCGGCGTGAGCAACGACTTCGTCGGCAACGGCTCGTCGCAGGGGCACACCAACATCGCCAACTACGCCGAGGTGGCCTACAAGGGCGTCTACCGCGGCATCAACCTGGACTACCACGGCGACCAGCAGCAGCTCGAGTACGACTTCGTGGTCCAGCCCGGCGCCAGCCCCGGCGCCATCCGGCTGGCGTTTGACGGCGTCACGGGGAAATCGCTCGACGCCCAGGGCGACCTGGTCCTGCACACCTCGGGCGGAGACATGGTCGAGCACGCCCCGGTCGCCTACCAGATCGTCGATGGCGTCCAGCACGCCGGTGACCAGCCGGTTTCGTGATCGGACCCGGCGGCCAGGTGGGGTTCCAGGTCGGGCGCTACGATCACGGCAAGCCGCTGGTGATCGACCCGGTCTTGAGCCTGGGCTACTCGACCTACCTCGGCGGCGCCGGAGCCTACACGAAGGGCTTTGGCATCGCCGTCGACAGCTCCGGCGACGCTTACGTGACGGGCGTGACCCTGTCGCCCAAGTTCCCGACCACGAAGGGGGCGTTCCAGACATCGGGGGCGTTCATCAACACGATCGGCCTCGGCGCCTTCGTGACGAAGTTCAATGCCGCGGGGTCGGCGCTGGTGTACTCCACGTTTCTCGGCGGCATCAGCCCCGCTGGCATCGCCGTCGATTCCGCCGGCGACGCCTACGTCACAGGCTCGACGTACGACGCCCCTCCCCTGAAGAACGCCTTTCAGGCGACTGCCGGCGGCGGGGGCGATGCCTTCGTGACGAAACTCAATGCCACCGGCTCCGCGCTCGTCTACTCCACCTATCTCGGCGGAGGCGATCAGGACTATGCCACGGGTATCGCGGTCGACGGCTCGGGCGACGCTTACGTGACGGGCGACACCGTTTCCACCGACTTCCCGACGACCCCAGGCTCCTTGCAGCCGGTCATCGCGGCGGCCGAGGAGGCATTCGTGATCCGAGTTGAATCCCGCCGGGTCGGCCCTGGTCTATTCGACTTACCTCGGCGGCCCGGCGAAACCTTCGCCACCGGCATCGCCGTGGACCGATCCGGCAACGCCTACGTGACGGGTTGGTCCCCGTCGTCGACCTTCGCGACGACCCCAGGGGCCTTCACTGTCCGGCTCCTCCGGCGGCGCCTTCGTGGCGAAGTTGAATTCCCGGGTTCGGCGCTGGTCTACGCCGCCCAACTCGCGGACGGCAAGGGCTCGGCCATCGCGGTGGACGGCTCGGGCAATGCCTATGTGACGGGCATCGCGACCGCGCCCGACTTCCCGACGACCGCGGGGGCCTTCCAGACCACATTCGGCACGGCCACGGATGCCTTCGTGACGGAATTGAACGCCGCCGGGACCGCGCTCGTTTACTCCACCCGCCTGGGGGGCAGCGGCGGTGCATCTTTCGAGAGCGTGTTTCCCGGCGGCGTCGCCGTGGATGGTTCCGGGAATATCCACGTGACGGGCATCACCGGGTCGTCCAACTTCCCCACGAAGGACGCCGTGCAGGCCGCTTACGGCGGCGGTCAATTTGATGCCTTCGTGGCCGAGATCAATCCTTCGCAAGCGGGAGCCGCGTCGCTCGTCTACTCGACTTACCTCGGCGGCGGTGACCAGGATGAAGCTGATGGCATTGCCGTGGACGGCTCGGGCAATGCTTATGTCACAGGGTTCTCGTTCTCATTGGACTTCCCGACCAAGAACGCATACCAACCGCAAAGGACCGCACAGACGACCAAGCACGCCTCGATCGGCGATGCCTTCGTGACGAAGATCACGTTCAACTGACGTGAAGTCGAGCGCCGCTGATCGAGCAGTGCGTCAATCCATACGGCCGTTCGAGCTTGAGCGGAAAGCGCTGGGCCGGCTGCCATGCTAGAACTCACCATTCGAATCAGGCGGCGAGGGAGTGTTGGAGGGTATCGAAGATGCGATCATTTCAGGAGACAGCCCCGGAGCGTGGGTGTATCGGGATGGAGCCAGGGCGCCGCATCGTCCTGACGGTTTTCGGTACTCTCGGCGACCTCCATCCATTCCTCGCGATCGCCCTGGGCCTGAAGGCGAGGGGACACAAGGTGATCGTCGCGTCTTACGGCCGCTACCGCGAGCAGGTGGAGACGCTTGGACTCGGCTTCCACGCGGTACGCCCTGACCTGTATTCACTGGCGGAGTCCGACCCCGCCATCGCTCGACAGGTCATGGACCAGAGGAAGGGGTTGGAGAATATCATTCGCCGGCTCATGGACCAGCTCCGCGACAGCTTCGACGACCTGTCGGAAGCGGCACGCGGCGCGGATCTGCTGGTCTCGCACGCCATGACGTTCGGCACCCGGCTGGTTGCCGAGGTGCAGGGCATCCGTTGGGCGTCGATGCTCATGGCACCGTGCGGATTTCTCTCCGCCTACGATCCCCCCGTAATCGGCGAGGCACCCTACCTCACGCCGCTGCGATCCTTGGGCCCCGGCTTTCACCGCCGCCTGTTCTGGCTCATGCGTCGGGTGATCCGCTCCTGGGGAGAGCCCTGGCACCGCCTCCGCTCCGAACTGGGACTGCCGCGTGCAGGCGAGCCGGTCCTTGAGGGGCAGCATTCGCCCGAGCTGGTCCTCGCGCATTTCTCCCCGCTGCTTGGTCCGCCGCAGCCCGACTGGCCGCCACAGGCCCGGCTCACCGGCTTCCCCTTTTTCGAGCCACCAGAGGGTTCGCATCTGCACCCCGACCTGGAGACATTCCTGAACGATGGGCCACCCCCGATCGTCTTCTCGTTGGGCTCCTCGGCGGTGCTGGACCCCGGCCCTTTCTACGCCGAGAGCATCGCCGCCGCGACATCAATCGGGCGACGCGCCGTCCTCCTCATCGGCAGCGACACTCGCGGACTCCCGACGGGTTCGCTGCCCGAAGGCGTGATCGCCTTCGACTACGCGCCGTTCTCGGAATTGTTCCCCCGGTCCGCGGCAGTCGTTCACCAGGGAGGGATCGGTACGGTCGGGCTGGCCATGCGTGGCGGATTACCAATGTTGATCGTGCCGCACGCCTTCGACCAGCCCGACAATGCCGCGCGAGCGGCTCGACTCGGGATCGCGCGCGTTATCCCCCGCCACGGTTACACGGCGAGGCGGGCAACCGCCGAGTTGCGACGGCTCCTGGACGGGCGATCCTATGCGGTCAGGGCGGCCGAAGTCAGCCGCCGGGTACGCGAGGAAGATGGGGTTGGAGCCGCCTGCGATGCTCTGGAGGGGCTCATGCGCAAGCCGCGGAGTGGCAAACAGCCATGACCTCGGGGGTAGAGGGTCCGCGACCGGGCCGAGTGACTTTGACGATGTCGTCAATGACGATGAAAGGGACGCCGAACGGATAGCCCGGAAGGTTTCCGATCAACTCATCGCTCCGCCGACGACATTTCAAGTCCGCCTGGTCTGTGGTGGCCTGAGGGCACATGCGCTCTTGCGGCCGCGTCGAGATCAACAGGAACATGCAATCGCCGGCTCCAGGGTCCCGTGGGGTGCTGCCCTTTGCTTCGATCCGGAGTAGAATCTGCCGGTCCGAAGTTGCTCAGGACCGGGTGAAGCAATGACCGAAGTCACGGAACTCTTGATCGCGATCGACCGGGGCGACCCGCACGCCGCCGCCCAGTTGCTGCCTTTGGTTTACGACGAACTTCGCCGCCTCGCCGCCGCCCGGTTAGCCGCCGAGCCGTCCGGTCACACGCTCCAGCCGACCGCCCTCGTCCACGAAGCGTATCTCCGGCTGGTCGGGGCCCCCGGCGGCGACCAGTGGGACCACCGCAGCCACTTCTTCGCCGCCGCCGCCGAGGCCATGCGACGCATCCTCATCGACGACGCTCGCCGCAAGGCCGCCGCGCGGCATGGCGGCGCGATGCAGCGTCAGGCACTCGACCCGGATGCCGCCGCCCACCCCCGAACCTCGCGAAGATTTGCTCGCCCTGGATGAGGCCCTGGACCGGCTTGAGACCGAAGACCCGCTCAAGGCCAATCTCGTCAAACTCCGCTATTTCGGCGGGCTGAGCCTCGCCGAGGCCGCCGCCGCCCTCGACCTATCCGAGCGCACGGCCGGCCGGCACTGGGCTTACGCTCGGGCCTGGCTACGCAGGGCCGTGGAGGGACCGTAGGGACAAAATGAAAAATTGGCCAGCCTTCGCTCGGAATCTCGCATTGGGAGTAAGGAGCGTCAGCGGCCAACTCCGAGGGATTCCCGCCATGACAGAGGAACAAGTCTTTCTGGCCGCCGTGGACTTCGCGAGCCCGGACGACCGTGCCGCTTATCTGGAAAAGGTTTGCGGTGGGGATGTCGCAGTTCCGTCGCCAGGTTGAAGAATTGCTGGCGGCGCACTTCAAGGCGGGCGCGTTCCTGGATGAGCCGGTCGGCGAACAGATCGGGGCCGACCCGGCATTCCCGATCCGCGATCGCATCGTGGGCCGGCGCGGCGACCTCGCGCGGAGATGCCGCGGCCGACGAGAAGCAGGCGGAGGAGGTCGACGATCTGCACTTCTTGCAACCGTCCACCCGTCCCGGTTCGCTCGGCCGGATCGGCCATTACGAGGTGCTTCAGGTCCTCGGCAAGGGCGGGTACGGGATCGTCTTCCGGGCGTTCGACGACGTGCTCCAGCGCGTCGTCGCGCTCAAGGTGCTGGCCCCGGCGATCGCCGCCACCTCGCCGGCCCGCAAGCGGTTCTTGCGCGAGGCCCGGGCGGCCGCGCAGGTTCGCCACGAGAATGTCGTCCAGGTGTATGCCGTCGAGGAACAGCCGTTGCCGTACCTGGTGATGGAATTCATCCCCGGCGAGACCCTCCAGCAGCGGCTCGACCGCACCGGCCCGCTGGAAGCGACGGAGATCGTTCGCCTCGGCCGGCAGATCGCCGAGGGGCTGGCCGCCGCCCACGCCACCGGGCTCATCCACCGGGACATCAAGCCGGGCAACGTCCTGATCGACGACGGCCCGCAGGGGCGGGTCAAGATCACCGACTTCGGCCTGGCACGCGCGGCCGACGACGCCAGCCTGACCCAGAGCGGCGTGCTCGCCGGCACGCCGATGTACATGGCCCCGGAGCAGGCCAAGGGGGAGACGCTCGACCACCGGGCCGACCTGTTCAGCCTCGGCAGCGTGCTGTACGTGATGGCCACCGGCCGACCGCCGTTCCGCGCCGCGACCACCTACGCGGTGCTGAAGCGAGTTGTGGAGGATGCCCCGCGGCCGATCCGCGAGTTGATTCCCGAGATCCCGCAGTGGCTGTGCGACATCATCGCCAAGCTGCACGCCAAGAAGCCGGAGGACCGCTTCCAGTCGGCCCGCGAACTGGCCGAGGTGCTCGCCGACTGCGAGGCCCAGCTCACGGCGAACGCCAGGTCCAAGGATCTCTCACCCATCCCACGAAGCCGATCCGCAGTCGGCCGGCCCGGCAGGTGGAAATGGTTCGCGGCCCTCTTGCTCCTCGCCTTCGCCCTGACGCTGACGGTGATCGCCGGGAGGCGGCATTGGTCGCAGGATCAGCGATCGACGCCCGACCCCGTAAGGGATGTCCACGAGGCGGATGTGCGACCGGAGGACACGAGACTGCCCCTGGATTTCACCAACACGCTGGGCATGAAGTTCAAGCTCATCCCGGCAGGCAAGTTCACGATGGGTTCTTCGCAGGAAGAAATCGACAAGTTCCTCGGCATATCCGGGGACGAAGTGCTGGAGCGTATGCTCCGGGGCGAACGCCCGGAGCATGAGGTGGAGATCACGAAGCCCTTCTACATGAGCACGACGGAAATCACGGTCGGGCAGTATCGGCAGTTCATCGAAGCCAAGCCGAAGTACAACATCGGCGACGATCGCTGGAAAGCGCCGGGGTTTTACCAGGACGATGACCATCCGGTGGTCTGGGTTTCCTGGCAGGATGCCGTGGATTTCTGCGGATGGCTGAGCGAAAAGGAGCGAAAGAGCTACCGCTTGCCCACGGAGGCCGAGTGGGAATATAGCTGCCGGGCCGGCAAATCCGGGACACGTTATTGCTACGGCGACGACGACGCGCAACTCGAAGGCTACGCCTGGTTCTCCCGGAATTCCGGCGGCGGAACGCATCGGGTGGGCGAGATGAAGCCGAATGCGTGGGGACTTCACGACATGCACGGCAATGCCTTCGAACTGTGCCGGGACTGGCACGATCTGGGCTATTACAAGAACGGTGCCGCCAAGGACCCGGCGGGGCCAGTCGGGAACAGTCGCGTGACGCGCGGCGGCGGGTGGCCCTACCCGCTTGTGTTCTGCCGCTCCGCCTTCCGCTCCTGGGTGGGGCCGAACGACCGTACGAACTGCATCGGCTTTCGTGCGGCCCTCGTCTCGCCCCGGTAGCGTTGGGACCGCGGGACAAGCCCGAACTACCGGCCGTCGCCTCTCTCACCAACGGCATCAATATGCACCTCGTCCCGGGATGAGTGGCCCGCACTCGCGCCGGCCGGACCCTGCTCCGCCGGGCGATGGAAGGGCGCAGAAAAAGAGGGGGAAAATTTGGCCAGCTTTCGCTCGGAATCTCGCATTGAGTGCGGGGGCATCAAGTCGCTGTCCTCATGGGGGTCGCGGGCTGACCCTTGACCCTCGCCGAGGCCGTCCCGACGAAGTCGAATTCGTCCACCGGCAACCCCTCATCCCACGCTTGAAAGGACACATCTTGCCTAGGTTCATGAGCGGCCACGCCATGCCCGCCGGGGCGATGAGGCGCGAGCAAGTCGATCGGATGGACCGGGCCCGCCGGGGTGATCCCGCGGTGAAACCTGATTCGGAGCTTCCTCAACCCGGCCGAGGGGAAGGTCTTCTGCGCCATGGAGGCGCCCAGCAGGGATGGCCCGGCCGCCTGGTTCAGCACGATTCACATGCCATGCGAATACACACCGGTCGAGCTCGAAGGAGAGCGTGACGCGGTCCGGAAGGCCTGAGCAGGCGCGTCGCCGGGAGGCGTCTCCTGCGCCGCAAATCGAAACGTCCTGCCCGTCCCGGACGGGTAAAGGCCGCCCCACCGAACGCGTCCTGATTGGCTCGTGATGCCGGGAAAAGAAGAGAGAAATCGTACCCTCACCCTGGAGACTCTCCATGACGTCCGAGTCCTGGCTCTCATCCGTGTTCCAACCTCGTCGGCGCTCGACCCGCAGCGGACGCAAGGTGCTACGCCGGGCTCGGCTGGCCTTCGAGGCGCTGGAGGGCCGCGCGGTCCCGGCCACGTTTGTTGTCACCCTCCCCACCGACACCGGCCTGACGGACAGCATGGTGACGCCGCTCGGCCCCGGTACGGCGGGCGACCTGCGCAACGCCATCTTCCAGGCCGATCAGTCGCCCGACACGAACAACGTGATCGACCTGACCGGCGTCAGCGGCACGATCTCCCTGTCCGCGATGCTGCCGCCGATCTTCGCCACGGGCTCCGGCAGCCTGACCATCCTCGGCCCCGGTTCGGCCGACCTGACGATCAGCGGCCAGGGCGCGGTGCGGCCGTTCTTCATCCTTGAGGGCGACGTCAGCATCTCCGACCTGACGATCGCCAACGGCCTGGCCATGGGCGGCCTGGGTGGCCCCGGCGGCGGCGGCGGCGCCGGATTGGGCGGGGGAATGCTCATCGACGGGACCACGGGACCGACGGCGGTGACGCTGATCAACGTCACCTTCGACGCGAATCAGGCCATCGGCGGTAATGGCGGCAAAGGCGGAGGCAACTCCGCCTTCGGCGGCGGCGCCGGCGCCGGCGGCAACGGAGGCTTGTCCACGGGCATCGCCGGCGGCGGCGGCGGCGGCTTACTCGGGAATGGCGGCCACGAGGGCGGCGGCGGCTTCGGCAGGCTTGGCGGCGGCGGCGGCGGGTTCACCGGGGCCGGTGGCGACGGCGCCAGCGTCGGCAACAACGGTGCCGGCATCGGCGGGGGCGGGGGAGCGATCGGCGGGACAGGCACGACCGGCGGCGGCGACGGCGATGTCACGGGCGTCAGCGGTGCGACGCAGTTCAGCGGCGGCGGCGGCGGCATCGACATCAGCGGTTTTCCGGTCCATTCCACGGGGGCCAACGGACTGTCCGGTAATGGCGGTGCCGGAGGATTCGGCGGCGGCGGCGGCGGCGCCTCCGGGGGAACCGGCGGTGCCGGGGGAGATTACGGAGGAGGCGGCGGCACCGGGAGCGGGGGTCGCGGCGGCTTCGGCGGCGGCGGCGGCTACGGCAATTCGGCGAGCGGGGGGACCGGTGGTCCCGGCGGCTTCGGCGGTGGAGGCGGAGGCGGCGCGGCGGGCACGTACAGCAATCAAGGCGGCTTCGGGGCCGGAGAGGGCGGGGTGGGCGTCGGCGGCGGTGGCGCGGGATTGGGTGGTGCCTTGTTCCAGCGCGGCGGCGCCCTCACCCTGATCGGCGACACCTTCACCAACAACACGGCCACCGGCGGCATCGGCGGCGGCACCGTCGCCTTCGCCGGCGGCGTCAGTGTCAGCGCCGGTACGGGTTACGGCGGCGCCATTTTTAGTTATGACGCGACCTTCGGCGGCACCGCGACCGTCTCGGAACCGAGCGGGGCGCCGACCTTCGGCGGCAACAGCGCGGCCCACGATGCCAACGTCGCCGTCGCCCCCACCCTGACGGTCACGGCCGGTTCCCCGCAAGTTCGCCCTTAAACACGGCGTTCGCCACGGCGCTCCAGGTGACGCTCCTGGACAGTTCCGGCAGCCCGATACCCGGCGTGATTATTACATTCGCTGCCCCGACCGGCGGCGCCGGAGCCACCCCTTCGACCATCAGGGCGATCACCGTCGCCGGCGGCCACGCCAGCATCACGCCCACGGCCAATGGCATCGCCGGCACCTACACCGTCTCGGCCACGGCCAGCGGTATCGCTACCCCCGCGAACTTCGTCCTGACGAACTCCACCTCCACCCCCTCGCCGACGGTGATCGCCTTCCGCGCGCTCTACGGCAACGGCAAGAGCTACGACCTCACCAACAGCTCGCGAATGGACCTCCCCTGGCAGATCACCGGCGTCGAGGCCGTCTTCAGCGAGCCCGTCCTCGGCACCTCCGGCAGCCTCGCCCGCGGCAACGGCGCCCTGGCGATCGCCGGCTTCAGCGGCAACGGCACCGACACCCTCCGCTGGACGTTCCTCAACCCGCTGGCGACGGCGGACGTCGTCGCCAACCTGGCCGCCACCGGCCCCGATGGGATCCACGATGCCGCGGGCGGGGCGCTGGACGGCGACGGCAACGGCACGGGCGGCGACGCCTATTCGCGCGACTTCAAGGTACTGTACGGAGACTTCAACGACGATGGCCTGGTCTCACTCGCAGATGGCGTGCTGATCCGCAATCTGATCGGCAGCAACAACATCTTCGCGGACCTGAACGGGGACGGCCAGGTAGACCTCACCGACGTCAACATCGCGCCAGCCGCCTCAACGCCCGACTATCGTGAGGCGGTCCCGGGGTACTCGAGCCGCCCGGGATTCACGCTCGTGGCCGGAAGCCATCACCGCCGCGGCCCGGGTACATCCCCGAGGCCGCCAAACTCAAACAACCACGTTTCTTGATACCTTCAATTCCGCAACGGAAAGGGGACGAAAATGAGACAGCATCCTGGGCCTGCGGTCTGGCTGCGACTGAGTGTACGGCGGGCCGTCGCTCGCCGATTCGCCTTCCCGCTCGCTGCCGTCGTGGCCCTGATCTTCGCACCGGCGGCGCACGCGGGCCTGGTTTTCTCCGTGAACAACGTGACAGCCGAGGCGGGCTCGACCGGCAACACGACGCTGGAGGTGTCGCTGACCAACAGCGGTCTCGCGGCGTCGCCCGAGATCGCCGCCTTCCAGTTCCAACTCACGGTATCTGGGACCTCGGGCGTGAGTTTCACCGGCGTAGACGTCCTGACGACGAACTCTCCATACATCTTCGGGGCCAACACCAGCGCGCCCCCGCTTTCCTTCGACCCGTTCCCGAGCACCTCGTTCACGGCGTCGGACATCTACACGATATCGGGCAGCGGAGTGGCCCTCGGCGCGGGGCAGACCGTTGGGATTGGGCCGGGTGACTTTTGACGTGGCCCTTTTCGCCAGCGGCGTCGTGCCGATCAACTTCGTGCCGAACTTCACGGATAGCCTCCTGGACCCGAACGGTGATCCGATCAGTTCGACCTACCAATTCGTCGACGGCTCGATCAACGTCACGGCAGTCCCGGAACCGACGACCGTCGTCCTTGCTTTCCTCGGAATCACGACGGCCTATCTGGGACGTGCCTTTCGAGCGCGTGCGAGCACGCCCGGAAGGCCCTGATGTCGCCCCACCTGGGGTCGTGTTCCGGGCGCGGTAGGCCAGTCGATCGGTGATACCGCTCGACTTTGGCGAATGGTAACGGCCAGCGCGGCCGAACTCGCAATAACATGCCCGAACCGCCGCTGTGTGTCGCGCCATCGTAGAAGATCGGCGCGGCGCAAATCGTGGTCGTCATGGAGGTCGCCCGTGGTTGATGGGATGGCCACCGGCGGCCTCGATCGACCTCTACGTCGGCAGGATCGCCACCGCCGACGGCCGGTCGCCCCTTACCGCCCTCTGCGCATTCGCCAAGGTCTTGCGCGCGTCGATCGGAGGGCCCCATTCGGGGCCACGCCAAGAGCGGCGCTTGCCAAACGGTTGCGATGGGGCGATGGGCATGATCGGGGAGTTTGAGTCCAGAGGGACAACCTGGGAAACATGCGGGACGGTCCGCGCCCATTTCCTCGTGAAGTCTTCCCAGGAGAGAGCTTCGGAGGGCTTTTGCCATTCTGCTACCCGACTCATTCAATGGCTTTTTCCGTTTTGCGAACGATAAACGGCGCGATTTGAGCGGCGAGTTTACTCGGAAGTTTATCGCGACTTCCTCCGTCCAATCCCTTTGCAATCCATGGCCACACGTGGTGGCGAGCAGGTGGCTCGCGCACCCGGGCGGTTGGCCGCGTCTTGACTGACCGATGCGGGGCGAGATTGGGACGCGCCGGACGTCAGGAACCGGTCGGTTGATGCACTTTTCCCGATGTGTTGGGAGCCGCCGGCGCAGTCCTTGATCTGGGCCTTCTCCGTATCCACCGCCATGAATTTCTCGACCGCGTTGGGCATGAGGTGGTGGAGGAAATTGGCGATCCTCCCCTGGAAGCCGGTGATGAGCTCGTCCTGGGGCTTGATCACGAGCTGGACCAGGGCGTCGATCGTGACCTTGGGGTCGTAGGTGGGCGGGATCGGCACCGACTTGTGCCCCGTGTAGTTGCCGGCGTGCTCGAAGAACTCGGTGTCGTGCGCCATCGGCATGACCGTGCAGACGCGGATCGTCTCGTTCTTCTCCTGCCGCAGCTCCTGCCGGAGGGCATCGCACAGGCCGACCACGCCGAACTTCGACGCCGTGTACGACGCATAGAGCGGCGCCGGCATCTTCCCGATCGCCGAGGCCACGTTGATCAGCGTCCCCTGGTTCCGCTGGCGGAAGTGCTTCAGGGCGCAATAGCTGCCGTAGGTCGTCCCGAGCAGGTCGGTGCGGATGACCTGCTCGTGGTCGGCAAGCGGGACCTCGTCGAATCGCCCGATCGCCGCCACGCCTGCGTTGTTGATCCACACGTCGAAGTGGCCGAACTCGGCGACCGCCCGCCTCGCCAGGTCCTCCACCGCCTCCCGATCGCTCACGTCGGTGGGGACGGGAAGCGCTTTCCCGCCGCCCGACTCGCATTCGTGCGCGACTTCCGCAAGCAAGTCGCCGCTCCGGGCCGCCAGCACGACCGAGGCGCCCGGCGGGCGAATTCCAGCGCCGCGCCCTTCCCGAAACCGCTGGACGCCCCCGTGAGGACGATGACTTTTTCCCGGAATGACTCGTTGGATGACATCGCGATTTCTCGATGGGATGAAGCCGGGCGGAAACAATGCATCAGGATTCGCAATCGTGATGCCGAAGACGTCCCCCGGCGACATGATTTGCGTCGGGAGTCCTCGTGAGTTGAATGCTCTCTCCGTCTCATTGAAGGGTCGAATCATGTCGTCAGAACATCCGGACAAGACCGGCGCATCGTTGGCCGAGAGCACGGGCAAGGTCGGCTCTCCGGCCGACATCAAGGAGCACATGGAAGTTTTCGCGTCCTGCGGGACCAAGGTCGGCAAGGTCGACCACGTCCAGGGCGATAAGATCAAGCTCACCAAGAACGACAGCCCCGACGGCCAGCACCACCTGATCCCCATCTCCTGGGTGGCCAAGGTCCACGATCACGTCCACCTGAACAAGGATCACAAGGAAGTGCAAAGCCAGTGGCAACCCGCCTGAAACGATCGGGAACCTCGAAACCTCGACCCAAGCGCGCCGGGCGGCCGTGATCGGCTCCCGGCGTGCTTCGCTTCGTCGCTCGCCGGCGCGAAAGCGAGAGGTGGGATCGGTCTCCGTCCGGCCGCGCAGCCCGCAAAATCCCACCCCCGATGGGCAAGCATTCCCTGGACAATGCCGGCTAGGCCAAGCACACTTTGTGATCGTACCCCCGGGAGGATCGCACCTTTCGCCAACCCAACCTCATCACGGAGGATGATCGTGCCAGGACGAACCCCTTGCCGCCCGGTCATGGAAGAGCTGGAAGGGCGGATCGCCATGAGCAACGCCCCGGTTCCGGGCGATGCTGGCGGCGTGGTCAACCCGGCGTTGACGGCTTACGTGGACGCCTATCTCTCGGTGAAGGGCGAACCGCGCTACAACCCGGCGGCCGACCCATCGGGCAATGGGTTCGTCGGACAGGGGGACGCGGCACCCATCCTCAAATCCCTCGCGCCCGACACGCCCCATATCCCGCAATCGGTCAAGATCGCGCTCGCCCGGCCAGCAGGTCACGGGGCCGCATCCGAAGAATTCGGGGGGCGTGACCCGCGATGCGGAGGTCACGGTCGTCGGCCGGACGACCCCCAACTCGATCATCTTCACCGACGGGAGCCCGCAGTACCCGCCCAAGAAAACGTTCCCCCCCGGCGCCTACATCTCGGGGGCGTACAAGTTCCTCGGGCAAGCCCTCGCGTCCGACTCGGACGGCTATTTTTCCTACAAGGTCAAGCTGAGCGGGGCGCTCACGCAGACCGAATATCTGATCAAGGATCCGTTCGGGCATCAACGGGTGATCGCGTTCCCGATCCGCATGCTATCGCCGTGACTGGCGGGGTTAGAGGCCGTCCAAACTGTCCGTCGGTGGGCGATGCGATCGGGAACCGCTGTCGACGGTGGACAGGACACATTGCAGATCGCCTCTTAACACCATCGGACAGTTCGGTCTGCTCGTCCGAGCCGGTCTCGCGAAATTTTCGCGGAAAATAGGCCCGTTTTTCGCCGAAACGGCCGACTCTCGCCACTTCCTTTGATCCAACCTCCTCGGCCAGGCTACAATAGGAGCGATCCAGGCCCGGGACCGGGCCGCAGGCGACACAACGGCGAGGATTTCGCATGGATACCACCCAGCATCGCGGCTCGGACCTCTTCGGCACGCGGTCCTCGCTGGATTGGCAAGAGCGCCTGGCCCAGGTGGTCACCATCATGCGGGAGATGAGCACCCACACCGACCCGCAGGAGATGGTCCGCGCCTACGGGCGCGGGTCCGCCCCATGATGGGCGCCGAGCGGTTCATGTCGCTGAGCCGCCGCGGGCTGGAATTTCCCAGGTATCGCATCACCCGATCGAGCCAGTGGACCGAGGACATCAACCCTTGGACCGAGAAGGACCGCCTGCCCATCCTCGAAGGCGGGCTGCTCGGCGGGCTCATCTACGGCAACGAGCCCCGGATCATCGAGGAGCTTGAATACGACGAGGACGACCCCGCCGCGGCCTACTTCGAGGGGCAACGCTCGCTCATGGCGATCCCGAATTACGACGCCGGGGTCGGCCTGAACATGACCATCCGGCTCAGCCCCGAGCCGTACGCGTTCGACTTCGAGACCTTCCCCGAGCAGGTCTGGATGAGCAACCTCTTCGGCCGCGCCACGCACAACCTCGCGCTCTCCGACGAGCTGAAACGCGCCTACGAGACCGTCGATCGCGAGCTGCGCCTGGTGGCCGACATCCAGCGATCGCTCCTGCCCAAGTCCATCCCCGACATCCCCACGCTCGGCCTGGCGGCCTATTACCAGACCTCGCAATGGGCCGGCGGCGACTATTACGACTTCTTCCCGCTGCCCGACGGGAAGTGGGGCATCCTGATCGCCGACGTGAGCGGCCACGGGACGCCCGCGGCCGTGATGATGGCCATCACCCACAGCGTGGCCCACGGCTATCCCGGCCCGCCCGCCACGCCCGGCCAGTTGCTCGCCCACGTGAACGATCAACTGGCCACCCGCTACACGGCCGACAACGAGACCTTCGTCACGGCCTTCTACGGGATTTACGACCCCGCCGCGAGCGGAACTCACTTACGCCTGCGCCGGGCACAACCCGCCCCGGTGAAACGCTGCGACGACGGCTCGATCGCCTCGCTCGACGGCGTGAGCAACCTCCCGCTCGGCCTGTTCCCCGGCCTCGAATACGAGCAATCGACCCGCTCGCTCATCCCGGGGGACCAGATCGTCTTCTACACCGACGGCGTGACCGAGTCGACCGACGACCAGGGCAACATGTTCGGGCTCGAACGCCTCGACGAGGTCCTGGAAAACTGCCACCTGACCGCCGATGGATTGATCGAGGAGGTCCTGCGAACCCTGGAGAATTTCACCGGAGGGAAGCCGCCCGCCGACGACCGCACCATGCTCGTGGCCAAGGTCTCTTGACCCCTTGTCCGCCGGTCGGGGCGGCCCTATAGTGGTCGAACTCCGCCCGGCGTACGGGGCGGGACGAACGTCGGTGATCCCGGGGCGGGTCGGCGCGAAGTCGTGGCCGAGGCTCGGGTTTTGCATACCGCCCCGGGGGCGCGGGGCGGGCGGGTCGGCGACGAGGCGCGGGTCGCACCATCGCGGGGCGGATTTCGATGGCATCGACGGGGCGACGCATGGCGAGGACGTCGAGATTCGGCCGCTTACCTTCCTGGATCAGCTTCCGCTCCAAGGGGGACGAGGGGGCAAGCTGGTGGTCGATCCTGGTCCGGGTCGGCCGCAATCAATTCTTCCAGCTCACCTCGGCCGTGATCGTCACCTGGCTCGCGGGCGCCACGCTCATCCACCTGTTCGAGGGGCGCGAGAGCGAGGCGTTCGGCACCTGGAGCGAGGCGTTCTGGAATTCCTGGCTCGCCCTGTTCAACGGCATGAACGACTCGCCGAAGACCCTGGGCGGGCGGGTCGTGGCCCTTTTGATCCTGTTCGTCGGCGTGGGCTTGATCGGTCTCTTTACGGGCAATGTCGCATCGATCTTCGTCGAAAGACGGCTGCGGAGGCGCGAGGTGAGTCATTTCGAGATGGAGGACCATCTGGTCCTGTGCAACTGGGCGCCTCGCGGCCTGGAATGGATCCAGGAGGTGCACAGCAAGATCATCCAGGAGAAGCGGCCGGTCGTCATCATCCACGACGACCCCGAGATGATCGACCTGCCCGACAAGCAGGACGACGCCGCCTTCAACGACGTGTACATCGTCAAGGGCGACCCCACCAACGAGGTCATCCTCCGAAGGGCCAGGGTCGCGCAGCGCCCACTCCGTCGTCGTCCTCTCCGACGACCGCGAGGGGAACCACGCCGACGGCAAGACCATCCTCACGTGCATCGCCCTGCGCAACGTCTGCAAGGGGTCCAACGTGAACATCGCCGTCGAATGCCACAATCCCGCCAACCGCCACCACCTCGCCAAGGCCGGGGCCGACGAGATCATCTCCTCCGACGAGCTGGGCCTGAGATTGCTCGCGAGGACGGCCATCTATCACGGCATGACCAGGGTCTACCAGGAGTTGCTGACCGTCGGCCGCGACGCCAACGAGATGTACCTGCTCGCGGTCCCGACGGAGCTGGTCGGCCGCGACTTCGTCGAGGTCGTCCAGCATGTTCGTCAGGCACCGCAACGACAAGCGATCCTGCCTCCTGATCGGCGTCCATCGGGGCGATGAGATGATCCTCAACCCGGTCGGGGACGAGTCGGGACCGCTCAAGGAAACCGACCAGTTGATCCTCCTGGGCCGGGTCTTCCTCACGCCCACGCAAACCCTGCCCACGGTCCCGCCGATCGAGCCCAACAAGGTGGAAGCGTAGAGGGTGCACGGCATTGCACCCTCGCAAAATCACTCGCCCGCCGGGACGGATCGAAATCCGCGCCCGCCGCCTCCGTTGCCGCCACCAAATCCGCCACCACCCGGGTTGCCTCCCCCTCCGCCCACGCCGCCCATGCCTCGTCCGCCCATCCCGCCATTACCGCCCCCCAGCAGCGACATGGGGATGATCGCCAGGTCGGCAACCGGGTACACGCGGACCTCCGTCGGCTGGTCGGCCGACTTCTTGAACGTGATCGTCATCAGCCCGTCCTTGATCGTGTATGACAGGTCCAACTGCTTCAGGAGGAGCCGCAACGAATCCTTCAACGCCACGCCGTCCAGGTTGATCGACACGGGCGAACGCATCGTCTTGTCGGCCTCGTTCAGCCCGACCGGGTCGATGTAGATCGGGATGCCTTGCGGCAAGAGGGGGCCGGAGGTCGCGGATTTGACGTATTTGATCACGTCCTCCAGCGAAGTTTCGGTGGAGAACGGCATGCTCACCGGCTTTTCCAGCGCCTCCAGGATTTGCCGGCTCTTCGGGTCGCGCCCGCCGAGCGAAATATCCTCATAACGCCTGATCCGCCCCTCCGAGACCGTGCGCCAATGGTCGGCCTCGGGATACTCGATGGTCAACGTATCAGGGAAGGGCACGCTGGCTGCGTCACGTCGTTGAGCGTGAGCAGGAACCGATACTCCTTCAATTCCTCATTCATCAATTCGGTCGCCAGCGAACCTTCCAGCATGGCGACCTGGATGCCCGCGCCAGGGGCCGCGGCGAGACGGTCCTTCGCGCGGGCCTGCGACGCGTACAGCCTCGCCTCGGCGAACGGCGCGATGGCCTTCGAGGTCTCGCCGGTCCCGCCCGTGAACAGGACGTTGTATTGCCCCTGATTCATCAGGGCGTCGAAGCGCGTCATCAGGGCGGCGGTGGCCTCCTGGTCGGAAGCGAGGGCATCGAGGGCACGAGTGCGGGCGTCGGACTCGTTCCGGAGCTTCAGCGCTTGGGCCTGCTGCAATTCCAGCTCGTCGGCGCGGCGGTCGGTGGCCTGGATCTGCCACCCAACCGGCTCAGGAGCGAATTGCGCGTGGCATCGCCCACCTGCGTCTCGCCACGAACGGCCGTCAATCCATTGCGCAGGGCCTCGCGAGCCTCCTCATAAGCCCCGCGATGGAGCAAGTCGCGAGCCTGGTCGATGCGAGCGTTGACGTCGGCCGTGAGCTGCTGACCCAGGATCTTTTCCACCTGCACGGCACGCTCGATGGTCGCCGGAGGGGAGTCGGAATCGGCCCGAGTCGCCATCGTTCCGCAGGCCAGGGCCGCCGTGGCAAGCACCAAAGTCAGGGCCGGTCGCTTCGCGATCGCCCGACCCACCGGGATGGGAATCATCGTCATAGCCTCCAAAGTAAAGGGGGTGCGCACGCGATCCTGGGCGCCGGCCGCGCCGGCGCGTTCAGGGCGTGAGGGCGCGTCGCCTCAAGCCGTCGTCCCGAGGCGGGACGGGCCGGCGCGAGCGCGTGTCAACCTGGCGATCTGGAGGGCAGTGCCCCGCCTCACAAGGCGGGACGCCTCCCGCGAGCGGGGGTTACTCATCCCGCGACGAGGTGGAGTCGGCTGGCCCCGACTCCATGGGAAGAGACGAGCCGGGCGCCCCCCGTATTCGGTCGCCGGTCCTCAATTTCGCACGGCCCGGCCGTCAGGTGTAATTGGTGTACTGGATGGGGAACTCGGGCGGGTGCTCCTTGAAGTGGGCGATCACCGCCTGCAAATCGTCCTTCTTCTTGGCCGTCACGCGAATCTTGTTGTCCATGATTTGCGCCTGCACCTTCGCCCCCATGGTCTTGATCGCCTTGACCATCTCGCGGGCGGGGTCCTTCTCGATCCCCACGTGCAGGGTGCATTTCTCGCGGACGCTGTTGTGCGTGGCCTCCTCGATCTTGCCCCGCTTCAGGGCGTTCACGGCCACGCCTCGCTTGGCCATCTTCTCCTTCAGGACCTGGACCACGGCGTCGAGCTGCCCCTTGTGGTCGGCTTCGAGCGTGATCTCGTTATCCTTCTTGTTGAACTCGATGCTGGCGTGCGTCCCCTTGAAGTCGTACCTTACGGCGATCTCGTGCTGCGCCTGGACGACCGCGTTGTGCATCTCGGCGTGATTGATTTCGCTCACTATGTCGAACGAGTGGGTGTCGGCCACGGCAGGCAAGGCTCCGATTCGATGCGGCAAATAATTCCAGGTTGAGCGACGAACTCGATTCTAAGCCGGGACGCGGATCATTGACACCCTGTAATCTCGTTGAAGGACTCCGGAACTACCATGAAATCGCTGCTCTTGATGCTCGGCCTCGCCACCGCAACCCTCTCGCCCTGCCTGGCCGACGACCCCGCCTCGCCCGTCGGCAACTGGGAGGGGCTGCTCCCCGTCAACGCCGCGATGGAGCTTCGCCTGGTCTTCCACGTGGAAAAAGCGAAGGACGGCACGCTCAAGGCCACCTTCGACAGCCCCGACGAATCCATCCCCGGCCTGGCCGCCGAGGCCACCGCCAAAAATGACGGCTCGATCGCGATTGCCGTGCCCATCATCAAGGGGGTTTACGAAGGCAAGCTGGACGCGAAGGGCGAGCAGTTCACCGGGACGTGGAAGCAGGGCGGCAAGGACTATCCCGTCAAGCTCTCGAAAATGACGGCGCCCGAGCCGACCCCGGAGATCTGGGAAGGCAAGCTGAAGCTCGGCGTGATGGAAGTCCGTCTCGTGGCCCGGGTCACAAAGAAGGCCGACGGCACGCTGCGGGCCACCCTGGACAGCCCCGACCAGGGTGCCAAGGCGTTGAAGGTGGACAAGGTGACCAGGGACAAGACCAGGCTGGCATTCGAGTTGAAGGCCCTCAAGGCGCGAATTCGCGGGGAAGATGAGCAACGACGGCCACCGAGGCCGTGGGCGAGTGGAAGCAGGCGGGCCAGACCGTTCCCGCTCACCATGAAGAAGACCGACAAGGTCAGCGAGCTCCAAGCGTCCGCAACTGCCCAGGAAGCCCTATCCCTATCGCGAGGAGATGGTCACCTATCCCAACAAGCCGGCCGGGATCACGCTGGCCGGGACCCTGACCATCCCGCAAGGGGCCGGGCCGTTCCCGTCGGTGATCCTCATCACCGGGTCGGGCGCCGCAGGATCGCGACGAGACGCTCATGGGCCACAAGCCGTTCCTCGTCCTGGCCGACTACCTGACCCGTCGCGGCGTGGCCGTCCTGCGGGTGGATGACCGCGGCGTGGGGGGGTCGACCGGGAGCCAGGCGAAGGCCACGAGCCGGATTTCGCCACCGACGTCGAGGCGGGCGTCGAGTTCCTCAAATCGCGCAAGGAGTTCGATCCCAGCAAGATCGGGCTCATGGGCCACAGCGAGGGCGGCCTGATCGCGCCCATGGTCGCGGCGAATCGGCCGACGTCGGCTTCATCGTCCTGCTGGCGGGGACGGGCGTGCCGGGCGACGAGATCCTGATCGGCCAGAGTCGGCCTGATCTCCAAGGCTGCCGGGACGCAGCGAAGCCGATCTCGCCAGGCAGTCGGCGATTTCCCGCAAGCTCTACGAGGTCGTTGCGGACGGAGAAGGACGACGACGCGCTGGCCAAGGAAGATCGGCCGCCCTGATGAAGGAATTGATGGAGAACCTGCCCGAAGCCGAGCGAAAAGCCCTGGGCGAAGACGGCCAGCAAGGCCCTCGAAGGCCAGGTCGCGCTGCTCAAGTCCCCCTGGTTCCGCTTCTTCCTCACATTCGACCCCCGGCCCGACCCTGTCCAGGGTCAAATGCCCCGTGCTGGCCATCAACGGCGAGAAGGACCTGCAAGTCCCGCCCGGGCAAAACCTCCCGGAGATCGCCAGGGCCCTGAAAGAAGGGCGGGAACACGAAGGTCACCATCGTCGAGCTGCCCGGCCTCAATCACCTGTTCCAGACCTGCAAGACCGGCTCGCCCGGCGAATACGCCCAGATCGAGGAGACGTTCGCCCCGGCCGCCCTGGAGGTCGTGGGGGATTGGATCGTGAAGAATTTCGGGGTTGCGAAGTAACCTGGGGAACGTCAATCAAAGCCATTGTTTCGACAGCGCCTCGAACATGGGCCCCAGGTCCAGGTTCCCCCCGGTGATGATCACCCCCACGCGCTTCCCCTTCACGTCCACCTGGCCGTTCAGGATGGCCGCGACCGGCACCGCGCAGGAGGGTTCGATCACGATCTTGAACCGTTCCCACACGTATTTCATGGCGTCGATGATCTCGGCCTCGCCGGCCGTGACGATGCGATCGACCAGGCGGCGGATGACCTCGAAATCGCGATTGCCGAGCGTGGTCCGCAGGCCGTCGGCAATCGTCCTCGGGTCGTTCGAAGGGACGATGTGGCCCGATTCGAGCGACCGACGGGCGTCGTCGGCGCGCTCGGGCTCGGCCCCGAAGACTCGCACCGCGGGATACAACGCCTTCACCACGATCGCCGTGCCCGAGAGCAGCCCGCCGCCTCCGCAGGGGGTGATGACCAGGTCGAGCGGATTGACCTGTTCGAGGAGTTCGAGCGCGGCCGTGCCCTGGCCGGCGATCACCCGCCAGTCGTCGTAGGGGTGGATCAAGGCGTAGCCATGATCGGCGATCAGCCGGGCCACGGTCCCCTCGCGGTCTTCCAACGTGGGCTCGCACGCGACCACGCGGGCGCCGTAGCCTTCGGTCGCCGCCCGCTTGATCGCCGGCGCCGTGCGGGGCATGACCACGCACACCGGCACCCCGGCGATTTTCCCCGCCAGCGCCACGGCCTGGGCATGATTGCCCGAGGAATGCGTGACCACGCCCGCGGCTCGTTCCTTCGGCCAGTTGCAGGACCGCGTTCATGGCCCCGCGGAACTTGAAGGCGCCGACTTTCTGGAAATTCTCGCACTTCAGGAAGATCGAGCCGCCGCACCGCTCATCCAGGCTTTGGGACGTGAGCACCGGCGTGCGATGCGCATAAGGCGCGATGCGGAGGGCGGCCTGGCGGACGTCGTTGAGGTCGACAGACATGGGATTCGGCGCTCCAGGGAATCGAAGAGATCCCTCAAAGGTACAGGGATTCGCAAATCCAGCACAAGCACGCCGAGAATCCATCGCGAGGCCAGGACTTGCGCTCGACCTGTTCGGGACTTCCCGCTTGGCCTTGGCAGAAACCAGGCATCTGCTATGATCCGTCGCGAGGCCGCGCCGGAGGGGCGGGATCAATTATCATAAACCCTTACGGTGTCGCATGATCGAACCAGTTGGCCCTTCCCGCATCGGCGTGATCCACACCGCCCCGGTCCTGATGAACTGGTCCGAGCGCGTCGTCCTGTTCGGCACGATCTTCGGGCTGAGGCCGCGACGGTGCCTGGAAATCGGCACGCATCGCGGGGGGTCGGCCGCGATCATCGTCGCCGCGCTCGACGACATCGGCGAGGGCCAGCTCGCCTGCGTGGACCCCAACCCCATGGTCGCGCCCGAGACCTGGGACCAGATCTCGCATCGCGCCACCATGTTCGCAGGCGGCTCGCCCGAAATCCTGTCCAGGGCCAGGGAAGCGGCCGGCGGCCCGTTCGACTTCGCGCTGATCGACGGCGACCACGAGCTGGAGGGCGTGATCCGCGACATCGAGGGCGTGTTGCCCCTGCTCGCCAACCACGCCTGCATGCTCTTCCACGACGCCCATTTCCACAAGGTCCGCGACGGCATCGACCAGATGCTCCTGAAGTATCCCAGACGACTGGTCGACTGCGGGATGGTCTCGGTCGAGCAGGTGCCCGACCCTGCCAACGGCGTGACCTGGGGCGGGTTGCGGCATGGTGCGATTCTCCACCGAGAAGAAGGCCGCCCGCCCTCGGCTGATGGACCTCCTCCGCGACTCGGCCGCGCAAACGAAGATCCAGGTCCAGTAAGCCATGAGGATCGGCGTCGACCTCTTCGCCCTCCAGGCCCCAAGCTGCCGAGGCCGCGGGATCGGTCGCTACGCCGGGTCGCTCCTCCGCGCCTTGCTCGTCGAGGCCCCGGACTGGGATTTCTCCTTCTACCGAAGGAGCGATCTGGAGATCGATTGGGACGGCGACCTCGATGATAGAGTTAGCCGATGGATCGACGTCGGACCCGATCCCAAGGGTGTTGCCGACGGCACGCTCCAGCAGATCGCCCAGGACAACCCGCACGAACTCGACTGGCTCCTGGTCCTCAACCCGGTGGTCGAGCGCCGCAAGTTCGCCATCCCCGAGCCGGTCGCGCACGGGCCGCAACTGGCGGCCGTGTTTTACGACCTGATCCCGGCGCTTTATCCCCGGCATTACCTGGCCGGCGATGGCGTCGCGCAGCAGTACGACATCGACCTGCGTAAGCTGCAATCGTATGACCTCCTGGCGGCGATCTCCGGGGCCACCGGCCGCGACTTGCACGAGCGGCTTCGCATCCCGCATGGGCGGATCGCCAACATCCGAGGCGCCGCCGACCCCGCCTTCTTCCGCCCCGCGATCGGCGAGGAAATCCGGCAAGATGCCCGGATTTTGGCCGATCACGGCGTCCGCGAGCCGTTCTTCTACTACCTGGGCAACGTCGATTTTCGCAAGAACGTCCTCGGCCTCGTCGAAGCCTACGCCCTCCTGCCCGACGCGATCAGGGCGACGCATCCGCTCGTCCTGACCTTCGGCGACAACGCCTGGTTTCGCGGTCCTCAAGGAAAAGATCGAGCAACTCCGCCTCGGCGATCGCATCATCAGCACCGGCCCGGCCGACGACCTGGCCGTGCGGGCCTTCTACCGACGCGCGGCGATTTTCCTCTCGCCCTCGCTCTACGAAGGCTTCGGCCTGCCGATCCTCGAAGCCATGCAATGCGGCGCGGCGGTGATCGCGGCCGATAACTCGTCGCAACCCGAGGTGATCGGATCGGCCGGCGTGCTGGCCCGCTCGGGCGACGCAAATCATTGGTCCGCAACGATCACGCATCTCGTCGAAAATCCGGCCCGAATTGATGAGCTTCGCGAAGCCGCCCTGATCCAGGCCAGGCAGTTTTCCTGGAAGGATTGCGCACAAAGGCTGCGATCGGCCCTCGAATCCGCCACCCCTGCCGGGCGACGACCCACGCGTAAGAACCTCGCGATCATCCCTGTTCCGTCGGCCAATCCGGCCGGATTCTCGCCCGAATCCACGCGAATTTTCGAAGCCGTTTGCCGGGCAACCCGGGCGACGATCTTCTTCGAGACGGATCGAGCCGCCGACCTGCCGCCCTTGCCGATCGCCTCGGGATGGTACGAGAAATCCCTGCTGGACAGGGTCCGGCCGATCCTGGGCAATCCCCCCCTGCTCTATCTGGTGGACGCGATGGAGAACATCGAGCCGCTGCTGAGGGATTTATCTTCGAATCCGGGAAACCTGGCCTTTTGCAACGATGAGGTGGTCGCGACCGACGCCGAATTGCGAACGGCCTTGCGGCTCGCATCCGTCGTGACATGCCATTCCGAAAAGCTTCATCGCCGCCTCCTCGCCATCGCCGGCGAGGAGACCCGCGGGCGAGTGCATCGCGTCGATCACGTGTCCTTCTACGAATCGTAGGGCGTGTGCAACACGCCTTGCCCAAATCCATCGGCGTGTTGCGCACGCCCTACGAGGCCCGGCATGCCCAAAATCACGCGAAGGCTGGAGCAGTTCATCAAGGGCAAGCTCGCCGGCGTGATCGACGAGCGATTGGAGCCGCTCAAGGCCGACTTGCAAAGCCTGAACGCCAAGATGGACAGGATCCTCGACATCAACATCGCGCCCGAGGTGCTCAGCGACTTCCGCCGCCACAATGAAGCCCTGCGAGCCATCCAGGCCGATTGCGACCTGATCCGCGAGCAAAACCCCCTGTTCAACAGCTTCCTGCGCAACCTGATGAGGCTACAGCTAGGCTGCGAGGAGATCGCCCGGAAGATCGAGGATCGCGAGTCTTCGTAGGGTGGGTCAGCCCCACCATACCCACGTGATCAAGCCGCCCGCGTGGCGCCCGATTCCTCGCGGACCGCCTCGTCTTGTGCGAACCGCGAGCCGTGCCAGTGCGCCATCACCTCGCGATAGAACATGGCGCTCCGGCGGGCGAATTCCTCCATCGTGAAATGGGCCTGGAACCGCTCCAATCCGGCCGCTCCCATGCGCATCCTCGTCTCGCGATCGGCGGCCAACGTCTTCATGGCCTGAGCCAGCTCGACTTGCGAGTGCGGATCGACCAGGATTCCCGTGTTGCCGTCCTCGACGATCTCGGGAATGCCGCCAACTCGCGACCCGATCACCGGCTTCCCCAGCCTCATCGCTTCCACGAAGACGATCCCGAACGACTCGTACAGCGAGGGCGCCACGAACACGTCGCAATGCGCCATCAGGGCGTTCTTGACCCCTTCGGAAACCCTGCCGAGGAACCGCACGCGGCGGGACAGCTCGGGACCCCACATCTGTCGCAAGGTTTGCTCGTAAGTTTGCCCCGTGCGAGCCCGATGCCCGTCGGATTCGCTGTTGTCGGCGCCGGCGATCCAGAGGCGAAGCTCGGGGTGGTTGGACGCGGCCTCGGCGAAGGCTTTCCCGAGTTCCAGGATCCCCTTCCTCGCCTCCAATCGCCCTACGTAGAGCATGCACACGCCGTCGGAATCGGGAGGTTCCAGGGCGTCGATATTCAGCGTGTCGGCGCCCGGCAATCCGATCGGGATCACCGTGGAGAGCCTCGCCGGATTCTCCAACTTCGCGTCGTAAATCGCCTCGACCGTCTCGGCAATCGCCCGACTGATCGCGATCACGCCCGATGCGTAGCTCAGCCCCAGGCGTTCGCCCGCGATCGCCTCGATCATGTCCCTGGAAAGCGGCAGGCCCGAGACCTGGCGGACGACCTCCAGCGGCGTTTCCAGCCGCACGACCAGGGGGAACCAACCCGACATCCCCACCGCCGCGCCTTCGCCGCCCCAAAGCGGGGCTTCAATCACGTCAAACGGGCCAATCGAGCGGATCGCCTGCAACACGGTCACGCTTCGCGGACGATCGGGCTCGGGAGGCACGCCGACCACGCGATACCCCTTCGGCCGCGAGTCTCCCGGGCCATAGCCCGAGCGGAATACCACGACTTCATGCCCCTGGCCCGCCAGCCCTTCGGCCAGAAATTCGGTGTAAACCGCCACCCCGCCCGGAGACGGCCCGCCCAGCTCGTCGCAAATCAGGGCGATCCGCAGCGAACCGGCCTCGTCGAGTTCCCGGGGCGACCAGGACGGCGACGATGCGATGGGCCGGAAGGCGGACGCGGGGGCCGTCTTCAACGTCTCTTGCGGCGCGAGACCTCGTCGCCACCTCCAGCCCAATCGAAGCCCCTTCGCATAGCCCTCGGCCCACTGCGCGACGAATTTGGCCGCGCGGAACGGGGAAATCTGGCAAGCGAGCGTCCACAAGGCAAATCGCTTCAGATAGGGCAAATGATCCCAGAACGCTCGCGCCGCAACCGCCGGGAACGGCCGTCTTGCGTGCTTCAGGCCGAAATAGGTGTAGCTTCGCAGGATGTTCAGGTAGCTCACGTCGTAAGCGTCGCGGCGGAAGTGGCTGGTGGCCGGGAAGTGGTCGACCATCGCCCGCGAATGATGCACGATCCGGTAGCCCTGGCGGATCAGGCGGATGCACAGGTCCGTTTCTTCATGTTGATACGCAAATGCTTCATCGAAACCGCCCACGGCCTCGATCGCCTCGCGACGAAACGCCATGTTGCAGCCGTGAAGCCGGTTGAACCACGGGCCATCGGGATCGTTCTCCTTGCCCGGTTCCAGCAGGACGCACGATCGCGTGTCGCCCATCTCATGCACGATCGAGTGGCGATTCTGCATGAACGGGGCGGGCGAGGCGTTGGCCAGGACGGTGGCGCCGCCGATCCCGCCGCACGACGGGCCTTCCCGCTCCAGGGCTTCGACCAGCTCATGAAGCCAGAGCATGCCCGGCACGGCGTCGTCGTCGATGAACGCGAGGACCTGGCCCGAGCTCATGGCGATGCCGAGGTTTCGCGACGTGGCCAGGTTCAACGCGTCGATGAAGCGGACCTTCACGTCATCGAGCGATTCGGCCAGGGCCCGCATGTCGTCGGGGCACGGGCCGACCACGAGGACGATTTCCAGCGGCCGGTACGACTGCTCGCGCAAGCGATCGAGCAATCGGGCAATGAAGTGCGCGGGGCGGCTGGCCGTGCTGATGATGACCGATACCGAGGGCGTCACGATGGAATCCTTCCCGTCAAGGCGCGTGGCTATGGTCGTCCCGATCGCGAAGTTGCTCGATCTCCCGACGCAGCTCGCCCAGGCTCACCTCAACGCGACCGATCGCCTCGGCCAGCATAAGGTTATAGCGAATCTGCGGCTTGAAGAACGGCTGCATGAGCCGGGCGATGGTGCGCTTGACGGTCCGCAATCGGCCCACCTGCACGCGTTCCCAGTAACTGCCCTGCTCGCGAAGCCGATGGACCAACTCGGCCACCGAACCCGTCGCGGCCGAGCACGCGGAAAGCTCATGGACGAAGGCACGAAGCCGCTCATCCTGCTTGAAGGCCGCCGCCTGGGTCGCCGCGAGATGTCCCCGATCAAGAGCAAGCATCCAACGGCCTCCCTGCCGCGGAACGGGCAAGCTTCGTCCGAAATGCGGGGCGACTATAGCAAGGCGGCGCATGGCGTCAACGTCGGAGGCGGGTGGCGGCCGGGGATTTCCCGCGGTCGGACGGCCCGGTTCGAGGCCCCCCGGGAGAGGCCCGGGCCCCTGTGCCGATCATGAAGGGCACCGAAGGTAACAACCCCTTACCCACTAACGACTTGGGGCGCCTCATGGCGCGACAAAGGGGCCAAAAACCCCCGCGCCGAGGGCCCGACCGTCCAGATTTCGTCCAGGTTTCCAACAAGCCGCATCTCCCGGCCCGGTCACGACTTGGGGGATTTGCGCAACACTTCGCCCCGAAAACCGGTCAAAAACGGGCGAAAAACCGTCTCACCCTGGCTGCGCCGCTGGACAAGACACCCGAAAAGCCCGACTTCGCCCACGAATCCCCGGCATTTCCCGAGTGTCGCACTCTGTAGCGTATTACCTTATCGACAAGATTCAAATCGTTGATCATTGACCCAATCCCTTTGCCGACAAGGCGTTGTAAATCATGAAAATCCATGTAAAAACGAATGGCTCGACCAAGATCCGGCCCCAATCCGCCCCCTCGCAAGGCACCCGATCGCGACCCCGCGACCGGTGATTTTTTTGCCCTGCGTGGAATGGGTGATGAATCCAAACCCCACCATCGATGGTGTGGTTGTGAGGCTAGAACAAAGGCTTATCATCGCGACTCTCCGCGAGGAAATCATGCGAAAATCCACCCCGGAGGCAATTCCCCAGATCACCCCATCCCCCGCGAGGGCCGGTACGCGCCGCGCGACGGGAGCGGCCGGGTTCGGCGCAGGTAGCATCCATACGCGGGAGACACGTTCGCCGCGAGATCCCCGCGGCCCGATGGCCGACCCTGCCGGACCGACTTCAGGAATCCGCGGCGGGAGCGGCAAGGCGTCAATTCCGAATCTAGCTGATTGCGGATCCTTGACTCTTCCTCTATGCTCCTCAATTCGATCCAGCCGGTCGGCTCGAACGACGCCTGGATACGCCCGCATGACCGGGCGAGGCAGTCCGGTCATGCGATCCGCGAAGAAGACGTCCAGCTCCCCCCAGGAAGGTAGAAAAATTATGAAAACGGCAATTCAGCGGACGATTCTCGCGGGGATTCCTATCTTATTCGGGTGCGTGTCCGCCGCCAGGGCGGATCTGATGATCGACCAGCAGAACACGACCAACTCAACATTCACGGTGACCGGCCTCACGTCCCTGGGCCAGACCTTCACCCCCACCCTGGGCTCGCTCAACTTCGCCACCTTCATCATCTCGGACACGGCCGTATCAACTTTCAAAGTGCAGGTCTACAGCGGCATCGGCTACTCCGGCACGTTGCTCGGCGAATCGGCCGCCCAATCGGTGGCGCTTGCCCCCACCCCGCCCAATGGGCAGCCCTTCACCGTGGACAACGCGCAGCTGGTGGAGTTCGACTTCGCCACATCCGTCCTCCTCGCCCCCGGGAACAGCTATACCTTGCGGGTGATCCAGGCCACCGGCTCGGGCGGGTTCCTCTTCTTTCGCACGGGCCTCAATAATCCCTATGCTGGCGGGACGGCCTACGACGTCGCGCCAATCACGGGGATTGATTTCGTATTTGGCGAGGGGATTCGCACTCCGGCCAGCGTGCCCGAGCCATCCTCCATGATGCTCCTGGCGTCGGGCGTCGTCGGGATCCTCGGGACCCTGCGGCGACGGAAATAGCCCCCAGGTGGGCGAACCGTGATGCCATCCGCATCGCGGGACAAGGTCAGGCAAAGCTCGCCGCCCTGAACGCGCGACGGAGCCGGGCGAATCCCAGGATCGCGACCATGCCGATGCCGAGCATGGCGACCGCGGGCGGCTCGGGGACGCCGCTGGGCTTGACGGTGCCGAAGGTGAAATTGTCGACGTTAAGGACATCCGCCGCCGGCACCGTGATCGTCATCGAAGTGATCCCGACCGTCGAGGTCACGCCCACGAAATCCAGGTCCGGATACGAGGTGCTCGCCTCCGAGAACGTGGCGCCCGTCGAGAGCGTGAATTGCAAAGTCGATTCGCCGAACGTCCCGAAATTTATCGCGAACGCCGTGTAGGAGCCCGGCAGGGTGATCAGCAAGTTGTTCGGACCGGTTGACGATTGCTGCGAGGAAAGGACGGAATTTCCGGTGTAATAATAATCCTGCCCGATGACGAAGAGCTTGCCATTGTCGTTGGTGCGGTCGATCGTGAAATTGACCCCGGACAGGGTAATTCCGGGCGGGGTCGCGACGGACTGGAAGGCACCATTGGCCGCGATTCCCTCGAATCCGATGACGGTGTTGTTCGTGGATGCGGCGTTGTAGCTCGCCAGGCTCGAATAGAACATCAGGTCGGGCGGGCCGATGCCGTCACCATCTGGGACGCGAATGCCGCAACCATCAGCCCTGCGAGTCGCAAACTTCTCATGGACCGCTCCGGAATTCTTTGCTTTTTTAAACTAATTTTGCCGTGTGACGGCAATCTAAAGCGCGGGGCCCGCGCTGTCCAAAGAAAAATCTGGATTTGGTGAAAAGCCAAGTTCTCGCCGAATTGCTCCGGCTCGTGGATTTAGTGGTTCATCGCCCTTGATCGCTGAAAAAACGGCCTTGGCATCAATCGGCCGATCTGGTAAACTACTCGACTCGCCCGAAAACCGGGCCGGATTTCCGGTTTTTTGCTTGCGGACTGCCCCGATCGTTGCTCGAAGCCGAAGGTGCTGGTGAGTCATGCCGTCGATCAAAATGAAGACCCACAAGGGGACCAAGAAGCGATTCAAGGTCACCGCCAACGGCAAGGTCACGCACAAGAGGTGCGGCTCGTCGCACCTGAATAGCCACAAGTCGGGCAGCCAGATCCGCAAGCTGAGGAAGAAGTCGACGATCAAGATCGGCGCCGAGGCCCGTCGGCTGCGTCACGCCATGCAGGCCCGCGAAGATCAGCTCGGCCTGAGCAACGAGACAGCGCGACCGCGTCCGTCGCCGTCGCGCCAGGCCGCCGAAGCGGCCGCGCTCGGCGGCCTCCGAGGCTCCCGCGGCCCCCTCGGCCTGATTCATCCCCTTCGAGTACAGAGGAAGAGCGACCGATGCGTGCGAAAAGCGGCGCGGCCCGCAACTGGCGGAAGAAGCGGATCTTCAAGCGGGCCAAGGGGTTCGTCGGCGGCCGTCGCCGCCTGCTGAAGTCGGCCAAGGAAACCCTGCTCCGCGCCGGCATGTTCGCCTTCCGCGACCGTCGGGCCAAGAAGCGAGCGTTCCGCAAGCTCTGGATCGTCCGCCTGTGCGCCGCCGCCGAGATGCGCGGCCTGCGCTACAGCCGGTTCATCTACGGCCTGCAGCTCGCCGAACATCGCGCTCGACCGCAAGAGCCTCTCCGAGATCGCCATCCACGACCCCGAGACCTTCGACGCCATCACGGCCCTGGTCCGCGCCGAGATCGAGAAGGCCGACGCCGCCGTCAAGGCCCGCACGGCCTGAGATAGCAGAATCATCACCACGAGGCACGAAGTTCCCACGAGAAGCACAAGAAGCCGAACCCTTCTTCTACTGCGTGTGCATGCCTCTGTGTGAACTTCGCACCTCCGTGGCGAGATTTCCTCCCGATGACCGACCCCATCGCCGACCTCGACGTCCCTCGAATCCGCCGGCCTCGGCGCCTTCCACCGGGCCAGGAGTCCGCGGCGAGGTCGAGGCCGCCCGGATCGAGTTCCTCGGCCAGAAGCAGGGGAAGATCAAGGCCGCGCAGGAACGGCTGCAAGACGCTCGCCCAACGAGGCCAAACGCGCCTACGGCCAGCGGTTCAACGCCGTCAAGACGGCCCTCGAAGCCGCCTGCGAGACCGCCAAGGCCCGCGTGCGATCGGCCCGAGGCGGTCGCCGGGCGGGATCGACGTCACCCGCCCCGGATCGCCCCGTCCCAGGCTCGGCCACCGGCATCCTTTGACGCAAACCGCCGACGAATTGATCGACCTGTTCGGCCGGTTCGGGTTCTCCGTCGCGCGCGGGCCGGAGGTCGAGGACACGTTCCACAACTTCGAGGCCCTGAACATCCCGCCGCGCCACCCGGCGCGCGACCCGGCCGACAACTTCTACCTCTCGGAAGACACGCCTGCTGCGCGTCGCAGACCAGCACGGTGCAGATCCGCGTGATGGAGAACCAGCCGCCGCCGGTGCGGGTCATCGCCGATCGGCCGCGTCTATCGGCCCGACGAGGTGGACGCCACGCATTCGTTCATGTTCCACCAGATCGAGGGGCTGATGGTCGACGAGGGCGTGACGATGGCCGACCTCAAGACCGTGCTGCGGCATGTTCGCGCAGAGCTACCTGGGCGAGGACGTCAAGATCCGCTTCCGCCCCTCGTTCTTCCCGTTCACCGAGCCCAGCGTCGAGGTCGACATGCATGTGGCACGGCGGCGACCGCTGGGTCGAGATGGGCGGCGCCGGCATGGTCGACCCCAACGTCTTCAAGGCCGTGGGCTACGACCCCGAGGAGGTCACCGGCTTCGCCTTCGGCCTGGGGATCGAGCGGCTCTGCATGAGGCGGCACGGGATCGACGACATCCGCCTGCTCTATCAGAACGACGCCCGCTTCCTCGTCCCAGTTCTGACGGGAAAACCGGCGAAAAAAGTGCCGCAAATCGTCGCCGGGCGCGGATAGGATAAAGCTAGCTCTCTCCGCCAATCCGCACTTTGCATCAGGGGCGACAGTCATGGACGCCGAAAAGGACCGCGTGATCGTGTCGACGGGAGGCGCCGGGCCGGCGGGACGCCCAGGTTCATCATCGCGACTTCGCCGAGATCCGCACCGAAGGCGCGTCGCCCGCCGAAGCCGCCACGCAGCTCGGCAACCAGTTGACCCGGGCGCTCGACTCGGCGCTGACCAACTGGCGACGCGAGTCGATCCAGAAGGCGATCGCCGACGTCCAGGCGTTCGCCGCCGAGCAACATTCGAAAGGCACTCCGATCGTGAATCTCCCTCCCGGCCGGATGGTCACGCTCGCGCTCGCTCGCAAGCCTGGCGATCGCCAACGACCGCTTGTGCCGACCTCGACGACTACGTCAAGAAGCCCGACCCGTCCTTCGCCTGGAAGGTCGAATCCACCAAGGATTTCCCCGGCGGGTCGGGCACGCAAATCGCCCTCACGTCGCAAACCTGGCGAGGGATCGCCTGGACGCACAAGCTCCAGATCTACGAGCCCGCCGAGGTCAAATATCCCGACGCCATGCTCCTGTTCATCACCGGAGGGGCCAACAAGGCCGACATCCCGCCCTTCAAGGACGCCGAGGCCGGCCTCGCGCTGGCCAAGGCTTGCGGCGCCAGGGTAGCCGTGCTGCCGCAAGTGCCCAATCAACCGCTGCTGGGAGGCAAGGTCGAGGACGACCTCATCGCCGAGACCTTCGTCGAGTACCTCAAGGATAAGGACGAGACCTGGCCGCTCCTGTTCCCCATGGTCAAGACGCGCCGTCCGTGCCATGGACGCGACCCAGGAATGGGCCAAGCAAAAGGGCAGGCCGGTCGCGACCAAGTTCGTCGTCTCCGGGGCCAGCAAACGCGGCTGGACGACGTGGTTGACCGGGGCGAGTGACCCCCGCGTGATCGCCATCGCGCCGCTGGTCATCCCCACGCTGAACATGCCCGCGCAGAACAAGCATCAGATCGAAGTCTGGGGTAAATTCAGCGAGCAGATCCAGGATTACACCCGCCGCGGGCTGACCGGCGACGTGGATACGCCCGACCGCGTCAAGCTAACGAAGATGATCGACCCGTACTCTATCTCGACCGCCTCACCATGCCCAAGCTCCAGATCAACGGCACGAACGACCCGTACTGGACGCTCGACTCGATGAATCTCTACTGGGATGACCTGAAGGGGCCGAAATACGTCGTCTATCTGCCCAATGCCGGGCACGATTTGAAGGAGCATCGCGACTGGGCCACGAACGGAGTGGGGGCGTTGTTCCGGCATGCGGCCTCGGGACGCTCGATGCCCGATTTCTCGTGGAAGTTCCGATTCCGAAGCTCACCCGACGCGGACAACGAACTGGCGACCATTACGCTCGACACGAGTAAGGCCAAGAGCCAGTTGAAATCGATTGAAGTCTGGGCTGCGGCGTCTGCGAGCCGTGACTTCCGGCAATCGAAGTGGGAGAGGACTTTCGTTGAATCGTCGGTTGGTTCAAGCACGATGCAACCCCTGCCAGGTCAATTGTCGGTGGCCATGGAGCGGTCAGGCAAGGTCGTTTCCGTCATGAGTTCGCGAGACGTCGAATCCGCGCAGTCCGCGGTGCAGTTCGCGGTCCTGACCTTCGAGATCGACGGCCTGGAATATCGACTCTCCACCCAGATTTTCGTCTTCGATTGCAAGCCGGCCAAATAGGTAGTGAAGTCGGAGAAACCCGCATGGCCAGCGTCACCAAGTCCACGCCGATCGTCGATCCCGCCAATCCGCCCGAGGACCTCCGTCGGTTCTCGGTCGAGGACTATTACCGCATCGCCGAGGCGGGGATGTTCCGGCCCGACGAGCATACCGAACTCCTCGACGGCGTGATCTATTACAAGAATACCGACCCGCTCGATACGCCATCGCTTCGACGTGGAAGACTACTACCGACTCGCCGAGATGGGCATCCTCCTGCCCGACGAGCGGCTGGAGTTGCTCGACGGAGAAATCTTCGAGATGAGCCCGATCGGAAGCAGTCACGCGGCGTGCGTCCGTCGTTTCAACAGGAAATTGGTCGTACCCTTGGCGGATCGGGCGATCGTGCTGGTCCAAGATCCGATCCGCCTGTCGGGCCGCTATCATCCGCAGCCGGATCTCGCCATTGTCCGCTTCCGCGACGACTTCTATAGCCAGGAGCATCCCCGCGCCGCCGACATCTACTTCCTCATCGAGGTGATGGATTCTTCAAGCCTCAAGGACCGCAACGAGAAGCTCCGAAAATACGCCCTGGCCGGCATCCCCGAAGTCTGGCTCGCCGACCTGAATACCGACCAACTCGAAGCCCATCGCAAGCCGCTGAGGGGGGTTTATACCGAGATCCAGGTACGCGTGAGCGGCCAGTCGATCGCGCCCGAAGCGTTCCCCGATCTCGTCCTGCAAATCGACGATATCCTTGGATAAAGGCAAGTCATGATCGTCAGTTGGAACTGGCTCACGCAATACGTCCGGCTCGACATGCCGGTGGAGATCCTCGCCGACCGCCTGGCCCTGACCGGCTTGAACCATGAATCGACCGAGGACGTGGGCGGCGACCTGGCCATCGACCTGGAGGTTACGAGCAATCGGCCCGATTGCCTGGGCCATCTCGGCGTGGCCCGCGAGATTTCCGTCGTCTTCGACAAGGCCCTGAGGATCCCCGATCCGCAGGCCGAGCGAATCGGGCGCCTCCGGTCGAATCGATCGCCTCGATCTCGGTCGAAGCCCCCGACCTTTGCCCGCAATTCACCGCCCGGGTGGTCTCGGGCGCGAAGATCGGCGAGAGCCCGTGGTGGATGCGCAAGAGGCTGGAGACGCATCGGCGTGCGGCCGATCTCCAACGTGGTCGACATCACCAATTACGTGATGTTCGAATGCGGCCAGCCCCTGCATGCTTATGACCTGGATACGCCTGTCGGGCCGCAAGTTGATCGTCGCGGCGTGCCCGGGCCGGCGAGAAGCTGGTCGCCATCAACAACAAGACCTACGACCTGAACCCCGACATGCTCGTGATCGCCGACGCCGAGCGGCCCGTCGGCCTTGCCGGCGTGATGGGCGGATTGGAGACGGAGATCGGGCCGAGGAGTCGCAATATCCTCATCGAGGCCGCGCGTTTCGATGCCATCACGATTCGCCGGACCGCGCGGGCGCTCGGGCTTTCCAGCGCCGCGAGCTATCGCTTCGAGCGGCCGCTGGACCCCGAGCGTACCGAGTGGGCGAGTCGCCGTTGCGCCGAATTGATCCTGGACCTTGCGGGCGGGACGCTGCATCCGGGCGTGATCGACGTGGGGACTCCCGTCGCGCCGCGACCGCCCGTCACGCTGCGACTGGACCAGATCCCTCGCGTCCTGGGGATCGAGATCGACCGCGATTCCGTGTCGCGAATCCTCACGGCTCTGGGCCTGTCGGCCGAGGCCCAATCCTCGACCTCGCCCTCGTTTCGCGCCCCGTCGTGGCGATCGGACCTGGAGCGGGAGATCGACCTCATCGAGGAAGTGGCCCGCATCCACGGCTATGAGCATATTCCGGAGGATCGCCCCGTCCCGCTGGCCCGGTCGTCCAGGGGACCTCGCGAGCGGGTGGATAACGAGGTCCGCGGCGCCCTCACGGGGATGGGCTTTGACGAGGCTTGCACCTATAGCCTTGCGGCCTCGGCCGATTGGGACCCGTTCCCCGGCCGCGATCCGGAAATCCCTCCCTTGCGGGTCGAGCACTCGACGCGGAAGCGGGAGGTCTTCCTCCGGCCCAGCCTCGCGCCCAGCCTGTTGCTCGCCCGCGGGCACAATGAGGCGCATGGATCGGCCGACGCCGACCTTTTCGAGATCGCGGGCGTGTATCGGCCTCGCAAGCAGGCGGAATTGCCCGAGGAGCCCGTCCGGCTGGCGATGGTCTCCGGACGCGACTTCGCGGGCCTGAAGGGGGCCGTCGAAGCTTTGCTCAGCCGTTTGCATATCGCTGCGCATCTGGATGCCAAACCAAGCACACATCTCTTGCTCGCAGAGGGGCGACAGGCCGACCTCTGGCTGGGAGGCGATTTCTTCGGCACCATCGGCGAGCTTGACCGGGCTTCGGCCGAATCTTTCGGGATTCGCGGGGCCGTCTCGCTGGCCGAGCTGAGCTTCGACCTGCTCCAGGAGCTGGCGGTCCTCGTCCCCCAGTACCGGCCCACGTACGCGTATCCGCCGGTCGAGCGTGACCTGTCGCTCGTGGTCGAGCAATCGCTGCCCTGGTCCGAGCTGGCCGCCGCGGCGCGGTCGGCCGCGGGGCCTTCGCTCGAATCGCTGGAATTCCTCGACACGTTCGCCGGGGGGACGATCCCCGAGGGACGTCACAGCCTGCACTTCGGGCTTCGATTCCGCAATCCCGCCCGCACTCTCACCGGCGACGAGGTGGATCGCGCCGTCCAGAGCGTGATCGACACATGCTCGGCCCGTTTCGGCGCCAATTTAAGAACATGAGTTTTTTCCAGGACGATGTTAGGAGATGGGTGCATCGTGTTCGATAATCGCTGGGATAACTGGGCGGGGGATTTCTCCGAATCGTTCGCGGCGGGCTTGCTGGAGACGCCCGTTCGCGGATTCGTGCCGGAGATCTTGACGCATTTCGGCGAAGCCGCGCGGGCGATCGACCCGGATTTCCCCGACTCGGTCTCGCCCGGCACCTTCGCGCGGGTCATGACCGAATCGATGCCACGATTGAGCCTGCCCGACGCCGCCAGGCAGCACATCCCCGAGGTCATCGCCCGCTTCTTCGAATCGCTCCAGGATGCCGGAAGGCTGGGCGAGGGGGACGACTGGGCGGCGCAAATTCGCATCCTGGGCAAATCCTATCGCGAACGCGTGCGACCCGGCGGGGGCGTGAAGGGCGTGACCATCCGCAAGGCCGCGAACGTGTCGCCCCTCGGCCGCAACGACCCTTGCCCGTGCGGGTCGGGCAAGAAGTACAAGAAATGCTGCATGACATAGCGATCGAGGCCGGCGAGATATGCGTATCTCGCCGGCCTCGATGATTCCTACCAGATCGTCGCAGCTCGCTAGACCGTCGGCTTGCCCAGAATCCTGTTCCCGGCGATCAAGGACAGGACGAACAGGACCAGGAACACGAAGAACAGGATCCGGGCGATTTGCAGCGCCGTCCCTTCCACCCCGACGAAGTTGAAGGCACCCGCGATCAAGGCGATAATCAGGAAGGTCAAAGCCCAGCGCAACATGGCGGAAGCTCCCATGAAGGAGACGATTGATGCACGGCGCCGCGGGAAATCCGCGGCGCCCGTATTGAGAGTCAACCCCGGGCCTGAAGGAAAGAGGCCCGCGGTTGGTTGGGGTGGTCGTGGATCTCGACCCGCGTCGGGTCGAGGGTCCACGGGAGATGGTTAAAGGGTTGGCGGATCAGCGGCCGCGGATCGCGACGCCGACGAGGAGCCCCACGACCAGGCCGATCCCGAAGGCGGCGGCCACCGACTGGCCGGGCTTGCTGCGGACGAGGTCCTCGGCCTGCTCGTACTGCTGGCGGGCGTACTCGCTGGCCTGGCCGTAGCCGTCCTTGAAGCGTTCGCCGGCATGCTGGGCGAAGTCGCGGGCCTTCTCGGCACCTTGCGAGATCGCCGAGCCGCCCTGCTGGGTGAGCGTCCCGAAGAACTTCTCGATCGCCTCGCGGCCTTCGCCCGTCTTCTGCTGGATCTTGCCGATGAGCTGGTCGAGATTGCCGCCGTGGATATTCAGGTCATCTTCCGACAACTGGCCCCACTTCTCCTTGACCTTCCCCTTGACCTGATTCCATTGGCCCTGGAGCTCTTGTGCATTGATCGCCATGATCGCTCTCCCCGGTTTCACCATCCAACCGGCACCAGAGCCGGTCTATCTGAGGAGTTTGTAGGAAGCAACCTCGATGCCAATGTCCGCGAGAATTCCCGGATTCTCTCGGGGTGAGGTGTGATCGATGGGGAAGCGCGAAGAAAACACCCCTCGGAATTGAATCCAAGGGGCGTTGCGATGAGAGTTCCTACAGGATTGTCCGAATTTACTTCGGAGTTTCGGTCTTCTGATCCCCGTCGTCTCGATCTTCTTCATGGTGGGTTTCCGTCTTCTCGACAGTACCGCTCGGGGTCTCGACTCGTCCTTCTTTTCAATCGTCTTCGCCTCTTCGCTGCAGCCCATCATGCTGATCGGGGCGAACAGGGCGACGGCCAGGGTCAGGATCAAGGAGCGCTTCATCTTGTCGAATCCTCTAGTTGAGTTCTGCGTCCCAGCTCACTTGGCCGGCTCCCCGTGTGAGCCGGCACTCGCGTTACGCATGACCGTTATAACGGGGCGAGTCGCATAAAGCCAGGGGTTTCGCGATTTCGCCAAATGTGTTTCGGACGTCGTCGGCAATTATTGGCCGAATTCCTTCGGATTTTCCGGATGGCAACAACCGTCGGCGGTGGCACGACCCTTGCATCGCTGGATAGGTCGTCGTGACGGCGTCGACCCCGATTGCCAGGCCGGCGCCTAAACCTGTCTCCGTCAAGCACAAGGACAGCCACCATGCCGAACAAGAACTCGGGACATTCCCAGGGTCGCCAGGACCAAGGCGGGAACTCGGGTGCCGAGCAGGGCGCCGGGCTCCAAGAACGGATGTCGCAAGTGGGCGATCGCGTGAAGGAAGGTTACGAAACCGCCCGCGATACCGCGGCCAGGGGATATCAGCAGGCCGAAGAGCTGGTCTCCAGCAATCCCGGGTCCTCCGTGCTCATCGGGTTCGGCGTCGGGTTCGGCGTCGGGGTGGCGCTCACGCTCCTGCTCATGCCCGATCGCGAGCCCTGGTACGATCGCTACGTGCCCGATAGCCTCCGCAACATCCCCGACCGCTTCCGCAACCTCCACATGCCCGAGGCTATCGCCCGCCATATGCCGGGCCACTGAGTCAGCCTTCGGCTCGTGAGAATTTCAGGAGAAAAAGGGCCGCCCGAGCGAGACTCGGAGCGGCCCTTAAATTTTTGCGGGAAATGGGGCGAGCGACGCGTTAGGCTGTGTCCGTTCGCTTGCGATAGGCGGACCATCCCACCCGGAGGCTGTCTCCCGTGATCCGAAGCTGGCGAGTCTGGGTCTTGCTGCTCTTGCTGGTCGGCCCCTTGCTGGCCTACATGGGGCTTGGCGGCCTGTGGCTATATCAAAAAGGCTGGGGATTCTACGCCTTCACCATCTGGGTAACGCTCGGCATTTTCTTCGGAATCCTCTCGGTACGATGGACCAAGGATCGCCAGGCCGTCTTGCCCCCCATCGATTGGGACTCGCCCCGCACCTTCGTCAAGCACGACCAGCAGGGCTGGACGCTCGTCGAGCAAGAGGCCGACCAGGGCGATTCCCTGACGATGGAAAACCTGTCGAATTTCGACACCTACATCGAGACCGGGAAGCGCCTTGCCACCCGACTGGCGGCGCACTATCACCCGCTCTCGACCAATCCCATCGAAAACCTGCCCATCGTGCAGATCCTGACCGCGCTGGACCTCGCGGCTGACGACCTCATCGATATTTGCCGGGAGATTCCCGGCGGCGACATGGTGACCATGTCGCACTGGAAGAAGGCCGTGCAAGCGGCCGGACTCTTCTCCAAGGCGAACGAAATTTACGGATATCTCCTGCCGATCTTCCAGCCGACCACCGGCCTCGTCCGCCTCGGCACGCAAAAATGGATGGTGCAGCCGGCGTGGAAGAGCATGCAGCAAAACGTGCTCCGCTGGTTCTATCGCGCCTACGTGAATCGCCTGGGCATCCACCTGATCGAGCTCTACAGCGGTCGCCTGGCGATTGGCGCCGACCAGTATCGCCGCCTCACTCGCAAGGCCAGGAAGAAGGGCGTGAACCCGGAGATCGAGGGGCCGTCGGGCCTGGAAATCGCGGTCGTGGGCGCGGTGGACGCGGGCAAGACGGCGCTGATTTCGCTGCTCGACCAGGCCCGGGCCGGCGACCTGGAGACGGTCCGCGCCAAGCTTGAAGCCGACGGGTTCGACGAGACGCTCGTCGAGTTCCTCAAGCAGGCCGAATGGGTCGAGGTGCCCGGCTACACGGTCCACCCGGGCGGCGATCACGCCCGCGACCGCACCACCCGTCGCGAGACCCTCCAGCACGCCGTCGAATCCGACCTCGCCCTGCTGCTCATCGACGCCCGCCGCGACGACCTTGGGCCCGAGGTGAAGTTCGTGGAGGAATGGGACGCCTATTTCGCCAAGAACCCCATGCTCGACCCGCCTCCACTGCTCGCCCTGGTCAACGGGGCCGATCGCCTGGGCGGAGACCGGGAGATTTCCGTCAAGGAAACCGAAGCCGCGATCAAGGCCAAGGCCGACGCCGTCCGCGCCGCCCTGCCCGCCAGCGTGCTGGGCGTGGTGGCCGTGGGGCTGAATTCGGAACCGCCGTGGGGCATAACCGACCGCCTCTTGCCGGCCATCGCGCCATTGCTCGATCGCGCCGAGAAGGCCGCCGTGATCCGCCACCTCCACCACGCCTCGACCAGGTCGCGAGCCCGCCGCCTGATCGGCCAGGTCGGCCGCACCGGCCGAAAGCTCTGGGAAAATCTCCGCACCCCGAAGAAGCAGAAGGCCGGAGCGACGTAAGATCCATGAAATGCATCGCCTGGCCCCATGTCACCTTGCTCGTCGGCCGGAAACAGCAATCGTTGGCACAACGGTTGCTGTTCATGCACAAGCAATGAAGCCGGCGATGGCAAGATTCCGACCTGCTCGACGGGGGCGCGACGGTGTCCACAGCGACGATAACGAATGATCCGGACGAGATCCGGCGCCAGATGGCGCAGATTCGCCAGCACCTCCGCCAGGACGTGAAGGCCGTCTACGCCGGTGCCGAGGCCGCTTCCGACTGGAAGCATTACGTGAAGCTCTACCCCTGGGCCGCCCTGGGGGCGGCTGGCCATAGGTTTCGTGATCGTGCCCCGCAAGCGGCGATCGGTCACGCAGGCCGCCGAGAAGGCCGCGGAAGCGGCGATTGCCAAGGTGACCGAGGCCGTCGAGAAGACGCCGAAGAAGGAAGCCGAGAAGGAGAAGAAAGGCTGGATCGGCACCCTCGTCGGGCTCGCGGCCCCGTTCGCGGTGCGGGCGGTCCAGTCGTATGCCCTCAGCTACGTGGAGAATTTCCTGGCCATGCAGGCCCAGGGTCAAGCGAGAGCCCCCCAGGACACGCCTCGTTGACGATCCCCAACCGTTCAGGAGCCTTGGCCCATGATTGACCGCATTCGCGAGATCGAGGAGCAGTCGGGGTTGAACCTGGATCAACTCCGCGAGCAGGCGCTCGACATGGCCGCCACGGCCCGCGAGCGATTCACCTCCGGGGGCGAGGCCCTCAAGCACTACACGACCGAACAACCCGCGCGGGCCCTGGGCATCGCGCTTGGCATGGGGGTGCTGCTGGGATGGCTAATCAAACGACGATGAATTACGCCAAGCGGGTGGCCATCAACTCCCCGCTGGTCGAAGGCGTGTTCGGGAACCTCGGCGAGCTCGCCAGCGACGTCACCACCCTGGCCGAGCTGCAAGCCAAGCTCGCCGTTGCCGACCTCAAGGTCAGCGCCGGCCGCGCCACCTTCCCCGTGGCGCTGCTAGTCATCGGCCTGGGCCTGTTCCTCGGCGCCATCCCGGTGGCCTTCATCGGCATGGCCGAATTGCTCGCCGACGGCCTGGGCCTTGTCCACAAGGGATGGGCCTACCTCATCGTCGCCGGGATCGCCGTGGCCGTGACCGTGATCCTCACGCTCATCGGCTGGCCCGCGCTCTCCCGGAGCTTCGAGAGCCTCGGCCGCTCCCGCGACGAGCTCGCCCGCAACGTGGCCTGGATCAAGAGCGTGATCACCAACGCCGCCAAGCCGATGGGACGGAAGCAGGGTTGAAAAGGAGAATCACCGCTTCGTAAGGAGCAGGAAAGTCACCATCTCGTCTCGCAAAGACGAGGATGGTGACTTTCCTGCTCCCTACGGCCGATTCAAGACAGCTTGAACGGGAATTTATCGATCCCGTACTGGCTGATCTTTCCCGAGATACTTCGCCGCGATAGCCCGCAAAGCTCCGCGCACCTGCCCACGTTGCCGCGGCTCTTCTCCAATGCCTTCAGGATGTACTCCTTCTCGATCTGCTCCGTCGCAAGATTCAGGAAATACGGGAGCGGGTGCTCCAGGTCGACCTCGAATTTCGCCTTCTCCTCGGTCGCCGATTCGAGCACCTGCTTCGGGAGGTTATCCAGGTTGATCGTGTCGCCCACGGTCGTCACGGCGGCGCGTTCGATGGCGTTCTCAAGCTGGCGGATGTTGCCCGGCCACCGATAATTGAGCATGCGATCCATCGCCTCGGGCGAGACCTTCTTCGGCGCCTCGTTCGACCTCGCGTACTTCTCGAGGAAGTGGGTGATCAGGAGCGGGATGTCCTCCGACCGATCCCTCAAGGGCGGGAGGTCGATCTTGATCACGTTGAGGCGGTAGAACAGATCCTCGCGGAACTTCTGCTCGGCCACCTCGCGCTCCAGGCTCTTGTTGGTGGCGGCCACCACGCGGAGGTCCACCTCCAGGCTCTCGTGCCCCCCGACCCGCTCGAACTTCTTCTCCTGCAACACGCGGAGTAATTTCGCCTGCATGGCGGGCGAGATGTCGCCGATCTCGTCGAGGAAGATCGTCCCCTTGTCGGCGAGCTCGAAGCGGCCTTTCCGGCGGGCGTCGGCCGAGGTGAACGCGCCCCTCTCGTGCCCGAAGAGCTCGCTTTCGAGCAGCGTCTCGGGGAGGGCCGCGCAATTCAGGGAAATCAAGTTCCCGCGGAGGTCGGCGGCGTGGTGGATCGCCCTGGCGATCAATTCCTTTCCCGTGCCGGTCTCGCCTTCGATCAGGACGGTCGACTTGGTGCCGGCGATGTGGCGGATGAGCTCGAAGATCTCGTGCATCCGCTTGTTCTTGCTGATGATCGAGTGGAAGCTGAAATTCGCCTTGAGCCTCTGGCGGAGGCTGAGCACCTCGTCCTGGAGCTCGCGCTTCTTCAAGGCCCGGTCCATCACCAGCTTCAGGTGGGTCGGCTCGATGGGCTTGGTCAGGAAGTCGTAAGCGCCGAGCCTCATCGCCTCCACCACGCGGTCGATCGAGCCGAACGCCGTGGTCACGATCACCGTCACCAGCAGCCGCCGCGCCGCGATCTCGCGGATCAGCTCCATCCCGCCCATGCCGGGCATGCGCAGGTCGGTGATGAGGACGCTATAGTCGTTCTGGCCCAGCGCGACGAGCGCATCCTGGCCGCTCTCGGCCACCTCAACTTCCAGTTGGTCCGATTCGAGGAGCTTGCGCAACAGCGTGCTGCTGGAGGCATCGTCGTCGACGATGAGGAGCTTTTTCCGCATGCTCAGGTTGGCTCCTGTCGTAGCAAGGGACGCGAGAAATATCCGAATCCGCCGCAAGCGTGGGCAATCGGGCAGAATTATGCTCGTTGTCGAGCAGCGCCATTGTAAGCGAGGGAAAAGCCCCCGTCGATGGGCAACGCCTCGCCCGCAACGACCGGGGCGTGAAATCACCGGGCATCACATCGGAACGCACCGCCAACGGCATATGAATTGCTATATTTTCAAGGCAAGTATCGGCTAATGCGAAACAGATCGACCGTTGAAGGAGCCAGACCACCATGAGTACCGGCACCCGGCAGGAATTCCCGACGGGCATGCGACAGGCCGCGTTCCCCGATCAATTCGGCTGGCTGGAGTCCGCCACCGGCGACCTGGTCAAGAAAGTCGAGACCTACGTGCGAGAGCAGCCAGTCCCCGCGATCTGCTGGGCGGTGGGGATCGGGTTCGTGCTCGGCTGGCGGTTGAAGCCGTGGTGATATAGGGCGGACTTGCCGTAATTCTTGCCCGCTCGATCCGGCCTGTCAAGGACGACCCACCTCCTCTCGCCTTCGGGAGGCCCGTCGCGGTCGGGCGCCCGAAGGTCCCCTCTTTCCTCAATCGATCGAACCTGCAGCCCCAATCTCGCCTCTATCCAGACGGCTCGCCTCCAGGATCCGCTCGTCATGAGAATCTTCGCGACACCCCGCTACCAGGAAATCATCGTCCACGACCTGCGCACCCCCTTGAATGTGATCATGCTCGCCTTGCGGATGATCGATGACGCGAAGCTCAAATCGGACGACGAGCTGGCCGAGGACCTCGGGTTGATCCGTGCGAACGCGGCGGAGCTGGAGCGGATGCTCTCGGTGGTGGTCGACCTCTCGCGAATCCCCGAGCAAGCCTCCAACTTAGCGATCGGCCCCTTCGACCCCGCCCGCCTGCTGCGGGACGTCGTGCAGGCGCAGGCCCAGCGCGCCGGCGCGGGGCCGATCTCGCTGAACATGGTCCAGGCGCCGCCGGAGGTCATGCTCGACGAGATCCTGGCGCAATTGGCGATGCAGAAGGCCCTGCTCAACACGGTCACGTCGGCGCAGGGCAAGCCGGTCCATGTGCAGGTGGACGGCCCCGCCGATCGACTCGTCATGAAATTCGTCTCCGAGGCCCCGCCGAGGGACTCCGTCCGCACGCAAACGCTCACCTCCGACCAGTTCGAGCGCGTGCTCGGCACACCCGCCGAGCGCCGCGGGCTGGACCTCTCGATCGTGGTCAAGATCACCGAACTCTTCGGCGGAACCACCCACCTGGAAGCCCGTCCTGGGCAGGGCACCACGCTCACGCTAGACTGGCCCGCGAGGATTGCGCGCCCCGGATGAGCGAAAGCCCACGCGATCGGGGCGGGCCGGCGCCGGTCCGCCGCAACGTCCGGTCGTTTTCAGCATCCATGGCATCGACATTGCCCATATCTGAAAGCAAGATCCGCCGAGCCCAAGGGGAAGGATCGCGTTTCCTTCCGGCCAAGCACACCCTTTCCGGAGAGCCGGCACTTCCATGATAGCTGCCAACGTCGATCGATCCTGGATCTGCTCCGAATTCGCCAAAGGGATCTCCGCCGAGCAAAATATGGCCGCCGAGGCGAAATCTCGCGCGAGGCGCCCCCCGAAGCCGACCTCGGCGTGGTCTATCACGAGATCGCCGAGGCCGATGATCGCCATCGCGCGGTCGTCGAGACCATCGCCGTGCGATATGGGCACACGCCGTCCCGCAGCCTCACCGGGGGCATCGGCGAGGCTATCGGCCGATTCAAGGAAAAAGTGGGGGAGATGGGCACAAGGCCGCAAGAAAAGGTCGCGCACGACCTCGCCACCAAGGCCGACGCCATCCACTGGTACGACGCCTGGATTCACGCCTTCGAGGAGATCGGCGACGACCAGAGCGCCCGCGAACTGGCGGCCGTCTGCACCGAGGAAAAGGCCCACCGCGACGCCCTCCAGCAATGGCTCAACCGGATCGTGGCGAGAGGCGCGAGGGGCGAAGCAAAGGCTTGATCTTTTCGGGTGCCATACTTAGTTCCCGTAAGCATGGCACCCGAATACCCCGAGGTTGAGGTACACCACGCTCAAGACGGCGAAGGCACCCCTACGAAACCGAGCGGAGAGCTTGGCGAAAGCCGCCCGCGGCCTTTCTCCTCCTTCGTCATCCGGTCCATGGCCGGATAAACCCCCTCGCCCATCTCCTCGACGAGCTTCCCGCCCAGCCATGCGGTGTACATGACCAGCGACCCACCCGCGACCGCCAGCAGGCGGGACGCCAGGCTCGGGCGCTCGTGACGCGCCGAGGCGTTCATCCTCATCACGTAGCTTGCCACGAACAAAGAGCTTGCCACGGCGTTGCCCAGCCCGTGCGCGGTCGCCACGTCGTGACTCGGCCGATTCACGGGGATCTTGCTGTAATCGTGCAGCCCCGTGACCACGGCGCCCGCCGCGCCCACGAGCCCGACGGCCATGCTCAGGCGTGCGGCGTCGTCGTATTTCTCCTCGCCCGTGGCCATGGCCAGGCCGTCGCAGAAATTGCTGAACGCCAAGGCGCCGATGGGCAGGGTCACGATGGCCGGGTGTGGGCTGTGTCCGAGCCAGTGCTCGATCGTTTCGACCGTCTTCGAGATCGGGTCCATCGCAACGGGTCTCCTCGGGTCCGAATTATTGAGGGCTTCTGGGCGTGCCGCTGTTGATGGTCTCGGCCGGCTTGGTGCCGCCCGCCGCCGAGTTGGGGTCGCCCATCCCCTTGGCGGGAGGATTGGCGCAGGACCGAATCCTTGTCGCCGCCCGAGCTTGGCCTGGGCATGTCGGCCGAGGGCCCGGGCGCAGCCGGTCGGCGTGTCGATTGCCGGCGAGGACGAGGCGGGCAGGTCGGAGCGGACGGCCGCCTTGTCGGAGGCCGAGGGCGGAGGCCCATTGGTCAGGCCCGCGTTGGTCCCATCGGGCTTGTCGCAGCCGGCCACCATCATCAGCGCCGCGGCCGATACGCCGACCAGCCCAGCTCGCAGATCACGGGTCGTCATCAGGGGGTCTCCGGGAGAAAGAGGAAGCGGGGCCGATCAATCGGCCTTGCCGTTGCCCTTCATCTTAGTCACGATCAAGCTCGCGAACGCCATGCCGAGTTTTTTCCCCTGGCACGCCGGATGCCCTCATGGGACCTCCGTCCCGATCCATCCCCTACCGGAGCCTGCGCGTGTTCCCCCCGATCCGCCTGACGGAAGCGATGCAACTGGGCGGGCTCACCCCTCGCCAGGTCGCGTCGCGGACCTGGACCAAGATCAACGACAACGAGCTGATGACGCGAGCCTCGGCTGTCTCGTTCTACGCCATGGCCGCGCTCGTGCCCATCATCGCCCTCCTGCTTACGGTCCTGATCCAGCTCCTGCCCGACCTCTCGGCCGCCGCCGGGCGAAGCCGGGGCATCGGAAACATGTCGGTGGACGAGCTCAAGGCCACGCTCCAGCACTTCTTCCCGCAGGAGGCGTATTCGGTCGTCGAGGACCAGATCAAGCGCATCCAGAAGGAGCCGCCGTTCGGCCTGCTCTCGATCGGCCTGCTGATCGCGCTCTGGACCGCCTCCAGCCTGTACGTGGCGATCATGGACGCCATGAATCGGGTCTATGGCGTGACCGAGACCCGGTCGTTCCTGAAAATCCGCCTGATCGCGGTCGTGATGACGTTGATCCAGGCCGGAATCCTGCTCGGCGCCCTGATCGCGATCGTGGCCGGCCCCGAGATCCTGCGTTTCTTCGGCTACCACGGGAACTCGGCGGCCGATCGCGTTGACGATCCAATGGCTCGTGGTCACGCTGATGGTCCTGTTCAGCTTCGCCATCACCTTCTACGTCGGCCCCGACGCCGAGACCCGATGGGAGTGGATCACGCCGGGGAGCCTGCTCGGCACGCTCATCTTCCTCGGCTTCACGCTCCTGTTCCGCGTGTACATCCAGAGGTTTGCCAATTACGACAAGACGTATGGATCGCTCGGGGGCGTGATGGTCCTCCTCCTGTGGTTCTGGGTCTCCAGCCTCGTCCTGCTGACGGCCGGGCAGATGAACAAGGTGATCGAGGACGCCTCGCCGCTCGGCAAGGGCTACGGTCAGAAGGTGGACGTGGAAGAGGCGCCCGATTACACGAAGATGCCGCCCAAGCCGCTCGATTAGTACAGGGAGAAGGCGGTGCATTTCAGGCACCCTACGTGGTCGTATTCGACCGATCGTCCCCGTAAACCCCATTTCAAGAAACGCTTTCGATCATCCATAGAAATTCGATCGGCCAACTTGATGGATGAAGCGGCATGTCCTCGATTTCGCGCACGCTTCCTATGCGCTTCCTTACAGACCCCCCGTCAGACATTTTGACTGGGCGGATTCCAGGGCCGAATGCGAGTGTCACACTTTGTAGCGTATTAGGTTTCTATCATGATTCAATTTTTCGCGGATCGGCACGCAAGTCCTCCGCGAATAACCGCTTGTGAGATTCCCATCGAGAGCAAAAAACGCGCGCCCGGCAGGGTCCGCTCGAGCCTGAAAACTCCCTCAAAATCACAGGCTATCGCCGGGCACGCATTCCCATGCGTGCGGGCTATCTTGATGACCCCTTCGCGTGGATTGGGTGAATTCGCCGATCCCGCCTCGCGATGATGCAAACGAAGGGCCTCGTCGGCCCGCCCGGACTCCTATGCATCAAGATCCTTGCCATGAAATTCATTCTTGTCGCCGCCCTGCTCCTGAACGCCCCGGCGAACCTTGCCGAAAACCTCGGCATGGACGCGATCGGCGGGCGTGCCCTCGCGGAGCAGCCAGGCTTGCAGGGTAGCGTTGAAATCGCCCGGCCCGCTCAGGAAGAATCGCCCCACCGACGGCACAACCGCTTGCCCGGCAAGGAATTCCGGATCGATACGTCCCGCCAAATCGGCCCACCCGCGATCCGGTCGAGAGAGCCGCACCACCACGCGGAAGCCGCCTTTCCCGCATCCGGCCCAACTCGTCGGCAAAGACGACGTCCTCCCGACTCTTGCACCCATAAAAGACGGTGACGGCGCGATCGATCGGGAGATCGGCGATCGACCGCAGGATGCTCATGATGGGCGTGATGCCGATCCCCGCCGCGAGGAAAAACAGCGGTTCGCGATGAATTTCCGAATCGAAGAAAAACCGGCCGGAAGGCCCCTTCACGACGACCGAATCCCCCTCGCGGAGAGTGTGGAGCGCGGGAGACACGAGGCCCTCGGGTTTGAGCTTCGCGGTCACGTCCAACGAAGCGGGTCGAGTGGGCGGAGAGCTGAGGCTGAAGCTCTTCCAGGCAAGGCCGGAAGCGGTCGTCACGCCCAGCTTCACATGCTGCCCCGGACGATGGAGCGGGACCAGGCCGGCGGGGTTGTCGAGCCGCAAGGTGCGGACGTCGTGGGTTTCCCGGAGAATCTCACGCACCCGGAGCATGACCCCGGGATCGTTTGTGCGGTCCACGTCTTCATCCTTGACAAAAAGTCGGTATCAATCACAACATGAGCAATGGATGTACCCAGGATCGCCTTGGATACGAATGTTGTCTTCGCCGGGCTTCGATCTCGAAGAGGTGCGTCGTTCCGGCTCCTGCAACTCATAGGCAAAGGGCGATTTCAAATCGTGCTTTCCGTCCCCTTGGTCCTGGAATACGAAGACGTCCTCTCCCGACACGCCGAGCAGATGGGGCTGAGGGAGCAGGATATCAGCAGCCTCATCGATTATTTTTGCTCCGTCGGCCATCATCAACCCATCTTCTATCTTTGGCGACCTTGGCTCAGGGATCCCAAAGATGAGATGGTGCTGGAGGTCGCAGTAGCGGGGAGCTGAGAGGCCATCGTCACGTTCAATGTTGCGGATTTCGTTGGCATCAATTCCTTCTCCCTGGACGTGTTGACGCCCCGCCAGTTCCTGAGCCGGATCGGAGAACTCCCATGAGTACCCTCAGCGTAAGTTTGCCCGAGTCCCTGCACAAGAAACTGGAAGAAATCGCCGACCGCGAGGGTATCTCGATTGACCGGCTCATCAGCTCGGCGGCGGCGGAGAAAGTTGCCGCCTTGTTGACGACGGATTATTTGGCGGAGAGCGCAGCCCGAGGCAGTCGGCAAGCTTATGAGAGCGTGCTCGCCAAGGTCCCCGACGTGCCTGCCGACCCGCGAGACCAAATCGAACAACTTGCTTAAGGCAATCCCTCGTCTTGACGCCCCTCGCCAGACTCCCCTAATCTATTAGACACAGTCTTCGAGGGCGACGCCGCATTTTCCCCGGTCGCCTCGCCCGGCCATGTTGAGCGAGAAGGCCCTTCGCGGATGCTCTCCCTGAAGAACGTCAAGAAATCGTTCCCAGAACCGGGCGGCGGCCGCCTGCCGGTCCTGGATATCGACGAGTTCGAGCTTCCGGCCGGCGAGCAGGCGGTGTTGCTCGGCCGGAGCGGGTGCGGCAAGACCACGCTCCTGCACGTGATCGCCGGGATCAGCACGCCCGACTCGGGCGAGGTCCGCATCGACGGCCGTGACATTGCCCGCTTGCCCGAGGCCGCCCGCGACCGCTTCCGCGCCGAGAAGATCGGCTATATCTTCCAGACGTTCAACCTCTTGCCCGGCTTCTCGGCGATGGAAAACGTCCTGCTCGGGATGACCTTCGCCAGCGGGAGGCGCGACCCGAAACGGGCCGAAGGACCTCCTGAGGAAGCTCGGGCTGGGGCACCGCCTGAAGCACCGGCCGGGCATGCTCTCGGTGGGCGAGCAGCAGCGTGTGGCCGTGGCGCGGGCGCTGGCGAATCGCCCCAGGCTCCTCCTGGCCGACGAGCCCACGGCGAGCGTGGACCCCCGCCATCAGCAGGAGATGATCGACCTGATCCGCGAGACCTGCCGCGAGGAGGGCGTGGCGTTGTTCCTCGTCACGCATGCGCCCGAGGTCGCCGCCCAGTTCGAGCGCACGGTCGACCTGGAGCAATTGAACAAAGCCGCGGTGATGGCATGAATTTGCTCACGATCGCCTGGCGAAGCATGCAGCAACGGGCGCTGGCCTCGGCGCTCACGGGGTTCTCGATGGCCCTGGGCGTGACCCTGGTCGTGGCCGTGCTGGTCATCAACGGCGTGGTCGGCGACACCTTCCGCAAGAACGCCGGCACGGGATTCGACGTGATCGTGGGCGCCAAGGGCGGCAAGCTGCAACTGGTGCTCAACACGGTCTATCACCTCAGCACGCCCGTCGAGAACATCCCCTACAGTTACCTTCATCAGTTCACCGACGGCCCCTACAAGCCTTACGTGTCGCGGGCCATCCCCTACTGCCTGGGGGACAACTTCCGCGACTACCGAGTGGTGGCCACCGTGCCCGGACTCCTGGGCGACACGGCCTTCGCCCCCGGGCGGAAATACACCTTCGCCTCGGGCCGGAATTTCCACGCGAAAGCCCCCTTCGAAGGCGTGCTCGGGTCGATCGCGGCCCGGCAAACCGGGCTGAAGGTGGGGGATACGTTTCGACCCGCTCACGGCGTGGATGCGGCGCCCGACGCCCACCAGCACGACGCCTTCACCGTGGTCGGCATCCTCGACCCCAGCGGCACCCCCAACGATCGCGCAATCTTCATCAATATCGAAGGGTTCTACGCCCTGGCCAATCACGCCAAGCCCGTCGAGGGGATGAACACGACCCCCGCGAAGGAGGCGGATCACGATCACGATCACGAGTTCGAGCCGCTTCCCGAGGCCCGGCGCGAGCTTACGGCCATCCTGATCAAGACGGCGTCGCCCATGGCGTCGTTGCAGTTGCCCAACCTGGTCAACGAGGGGAACGTGGCGCAGGCCGTCCTGCCCATCCGCGAGATCAACGGCCTGTTCGAGATCTTCGTCGGCCCGATCGAGCTGGCGTTGCTGGTCCTGACGGTGCTGATCGTGATCGTTTCGGGCATCGGCATCCTGGTGAGCATCTATAATTCGATGAACGATCGCCGCCGGGAGATCGCCGTGATGCGGGCGTTGGGTGCCCGTCGGGGCACGATCATGACCATCGTCCTGCTGGAGTCGATCCTCCTGTCGCTCGGGGGCGGGCTTGCCGGCTGGCTCCTGGGGCATGGGTTGATCGCCGGCATGGGCCCGGTGATCGCCGCCAGGACCGGCGTGGGCCTGGGCCTGGCCCCGTTCGTCCCGGCCGAATTGGCGCTGATCCCCGGGCTGATCGTGCTGGCCGCGCTCGTCGGCTATCTCCCGGCGCTTTCCGCCTATCGAACCGACGTCGCTCGTGCCCTTGCGGCCTCGCCCTGATTCCAGAATTTGAGATTTTCGGTTTCGGAAATTGCCGGAATCTGGAATCCTGGAGGGATCGGGATCGTCGAATCCTTCGTCCTCGTCTCGATTTTTCGAGGTTTTTCCATGAAAGATCACGCAACGTCGCTCGCCTTCGAAGACGCCCTGGACCCGGAAGCCAGGGACTATCGCCCGATGAGCCCCATGGCCGTGATCAGCCTGATCTGCGCCGGGCTCTCGGTGATCGCGGCCATCATCGTGGGCGACATCGGCCCGTGGATGTTCGCCGTCGTGCCGGTCCTGGGCGTAATTTTCGGCCTCTATGGGACTTATGCTACCCGCCGCTACGACATGAGGGGGCGCGGCCTGGCCCTCGCCGGGCTCTCGCTCTCGGCGGCCTGCCTGGTTGGTGGCGAGGCGCTTTCGGCCTACCTCACGGCCGTGGAAGTCCCGCCCGGCGCGGTCCGCATCAGCTACGAGGAACTCCAGCCCAAGGAAGGCGAAAGCCTGGCCTCGACGGCGCAGGCGCTGGACGGAAAAAAGGTTTTCATCAAGGGTTACGTTTATCCGACCGACCAGATGACGGGCATCAAGAGCTTCCTCCTGTGCCGCGACAAGGGGCAGTGCTGCTTCGGCGGCCAGCCCAAGCCGACCGACACGATCCAGGTCTCTCTCGAAGGGGATCTCGCCCTCAACTACGACCAGAACCTGCACGCCGTGGCGGGCGTCTTCCGCGTGGCCAAGGGCGGGATGCCCGGCGGCGCCCCCTATCTCTTGACCGCCGACGTGCTTCGGTGACGCGATCGCCCGGCATCCTGGGATTCGACCCATCCAACTTGGCGCCATTGGACAGGCCCCCGCTCGCCTGTTAGGGTGACCTCCCGGCCCCTGGCAACGGGGGCCGGCGCCCGACTCCGGTGCCGCTCCTCGGCATCGCAATTGCTGCCCAGAGGTTTCCGACCAAGGACGTGTGACCGACCCCTTCCCCAAGGGGCGGCCGAATCCGCTCGCCCGCGCGTCCGCACCGCATTGAGGCCGTCGATGCCGCAGATCTTCCATCCCGCGATGAACACCATCTCCCGCGTGTCGATCTTCGGCGCGGGTTTCGGTGCGACCGCCCTGCTGTTCCTCACCTATCTGTTCATGAAATCCCCCAACACTACGCAGGTGGACGTGGTGAAAGACCAGCCGATCCCCTTCAGCCACGCCCACCACAGCGGGGAGCTGGGGATCGACTGCCGCTATTGCCACACCAGCGTCGAGAACGCCGCCTTCGCCAACGTCCCGCCCACCTACACCTGCATGAGCTGCCACTCGCAGATCTGGACCGACAGCCCGATGCTGGAGCCGGTCCGCGCGAGCCTGGCGGAGGACAAGCCGATCGAGTGGCAGAGGGTTCACGACCTGCCCGACTTCGTCTACTTTAACCACGGGATCCACGTGCAGAAGGGCGTGGGGTGCGTCTCGTGCCACGGCCGCGTGGACAAGATGCCGCTCGCCTACAAGGCCCAGCCCATGACCATGGAATGGTGCCTGGATTGCCACCGCAACCCCGAGAAGCACGTCCGCCCGAAGGATGAAGTCTTCAACATGGAATACGCCCTTTCCGAAGCCGAGCAGCTCGACCTCGGCAAGAAGCTGGTCAAGGACTACGACATCCATTCGCCCTACTACCTCACCAACTGCTCGGTGTGCCACCGATGATCCATCGCCCATCTGGCCGGGGACGCCGAGCCCGCAGAGGCCGGGTCCTGCTGGCGTAGCCTCGACGAGCTGGCCGATACCGACGAGTTCCGCGACTTCCTCGTCCGCGAATTCCCCAGCACCGTGCCGGAATTCCAGGACCCGAACACGCGGAGGCAATTCCTCCGCGTGATGGGGGCCTCGATCGCGCTGGCGGGGGTCTCCGGCTGCGTGTACACGCCGCCCGAGAAGATCGTCCCCTACGTGAAGCAGCCCGAGCGGATCGTCCCCGGCAAGCCGCTGTTCTTCGCGTCGGCCGTCCCCATGAACGGCTACGGGACCGGCGTGCTGGTCGAGAGCAACATGGGACGGCCGACCAAGATCGAAGGCAACCCCGACCACCCCGCCAGCCTGGGGGCGACCGACGTCTTCATGCAGGCGAGCGTCCTGGACCTGTACGACCCCGATCGGTCCAAGGTCGTCACCCGCAACGGCCGGGTGAGCACTTACGACGACTTCCTCGCCGTCCTGGTCTCGCTGCTGGACAAGCACAAGGCCGATGAGGGCAAGGGAATCCGCATCCTGACCGGGACCACGACATCGCCCACGCTGGTCGAGCAGATCCGCGGGCTCCTCGGTCAACTTCCCGAGGCCCAGGCCAAGGCAAGTTCCCCCAACCAGGACCTGGATACGTTCCCCAAAGCCCGCTGGATCACGCACGAGCCGACCGATTCGGGCGCCGCGGCCGCCGGGGCGAAGCTGGCGTTCGACCAGCCGGTCGAGCCGATCTATCACTTCGAAAACGCCGACGTGATCGTCTCGCTCGACGCCGATTTCCTCTCGTGGAGCCCGTCCCGCCTCGTGAACGCGAGGAAGTTCGCCGAGCGACGCGAGACGACCGCGAAGATGAACCGGCTGTATGTGGTCGAGCCGGCGCCGACGATCACCGGCGCCATGGCCGATCATCGCTTGGCCGCGAAGCCCTCGCAAATCGCGGCGATCGCCCAGGCGATTGGCGAGGCGATCGCGGGCGATTCGAAGCCTCGAAGACGCCTGGGCCGCCCGCGTGGTCGAGGACCTCAAGGCCCATCGCGGCAGCAGCCTCGTGCTGGCCGGCAACACCCAGCCGGCCGCGGTTCATGCCCTTGCCCACGCGCTGAACGCGACGCTCGGCAACCTCGGCAAGACGGTCGAATTCGTCGAGCCGGTCGCCGCCAATCCGACCGGCGAGGGGACTTCGCTCGCCGCGTTGGCCAGGGATATCGACGCCGGGCTGGTCTCGATGCTCGTGATCCTCGGCGTCAACCCGGCTTATGACGCCCCGGCCGACCTGAACTTCGCCGAGAAGATCCGCAAGGTGCCGATGTCGATCCACCTGGGCACGCACGCCGACGAGACCGCGCGGACTCTGCCACTGGCACATCCCCGAGGCCCATTTCCTGGAATCCTGGGGCGACGTCCGCGCCTTCGACGGCACGGCCACGATCCAGCAGCCGCTGATCAACCCGCTTTACGGCGGGAAGACGGCCCTCGAGCTGATCTCGGCCATGCGGGGCCGGCCCGAGCCATCGGCCATGGAGCTTGTCCGCGACACCTGGCGAGGCCGCGTTCAAGGACGATTTCGACGCGAACTGGCGGTCCTCGCGTCCACGACGGGATCGTGGCGGACTCGGCCGCCGAAGACGGTCGACGTCTCCGCGAAAAAGCGGCTTGCCGAGGCCGCGCAGGCGATCAAGGCACCGCCCGCGTCGCAAGCGCTGGAAATCGTCTTCCGTCCCGATCCCACGGTCTGGGACGGCCGGTTCAGCAACAACGGCTGGCTCCAGGAATTGCCCAAGCCGATCACCAAGCTGACCTGGGACAACGCCGCGATGGTCTCGCCCAGCGACGGCCAAACGCCTGGACCTGAAGAACGAGCAGGTCGTCGAGCTTTCGCTCGAACGGCCGCACGCGTGACCGCAGCCGGTCTGGATCAATCCGGGGCAGGCCGACGACGTGGTCTCGCTCTCGCTCGGCTACGGCCGGACCAAAGCCGGCAAGGTGGGCGACGGGACAGGGCTTCAACGCCTATGCCCTGCGGAGTCCGACGCCCCATGGTATGCCGGCGGCCTTGGGCTGAAGGCGACATCCGGCTCGTATCCGCTCGCCACCACGCAGCACTTCCAGAACATGGAGGGACGCGACCTGTCCGCGTGGCAACGCTGGCGACTTCGCCAAGAAGCCGAATTTCGCCGAGGAGACCGAGGAGATCCCGCCGACCGGCCTCGACGCTCTACCCGCAGTATGCCATACGACGGCTACAAGTGGGGCATGGCGATCAACCTGAATACGTGCATCGGCTGCAACGCCTGCGTGACCGCCTGCCAGGCCGAGAACAATATCCCCGTCGTCGGCAAGGATCAGGTCGCTCGCCGGCCGCGACATGCACTGGATCCGCATCGACCGCTACTACGAGGGCAAGGACGAGAACGCCCCCGACGCGATCTATCACCAGCCCGTGCCCTGCATGCACTGCGAGAACGCCCCGTGCGAGCTGGTCTGCCCGGTCGACGCCACCGTGCACGACGCCGAGGGGCTGAACGTGATGGTCTACAACCGCTGCGTCGGCACGCGGTACTGCTCGAACAACTGCCCCTACAAGGTCCGCCGGTTCAACTTCCTCCAATATTCGGACCAGAAGATCCGAGCTGATGAAGCTGCTGAACAACCCCGACGTGACGGTGCGCACGCGGGGCGTGATGGAGAAATGCACCTACTGCGTGCAGCGGATCGTCGAACGCACCGCATCATCGCCGAGCAGGAGAACCGCACCGCTGCGGGATGGCGAGGTCGTCACGGCCTGCCAGGCGGCCTGCCCCACGCGGGCGATCGTCTTCGGCGACCTCAACGACAAGACCAGCGCGCGTCGTGAAGGCGAAGGCCAACCCGCGGAATTACGCCCTCCTGGCCGAGCTCAACACGCGGCCGCGCACGACGTACCTGGCCAAGCTCACCAACCCGAACCGGAGGCTTGACGCGATGTGCCCACGACGCGACGACCTCCGCCTGGCGATGCCGGCAACGAACGGGCACGAGGACCACATCCTCGCGCCCGGCCACACGTTCACCACGGTCATCGGACCAGATCAGCTCGCTCGTCCTGACCCGGCCCTACGACGCGGCGCTGGATCCTCGGCTTCGCCATCTGCTTCCTGCTGATGAATGGCCTGTTCGTGGCCCTGGCCTACCTGCTGCCGATGGGCGTCGGGATCTGGGGCATCAAGGTCGCCGGTCATGTGGGGGTTCGCGATCGTCAACTTCGTCTGGTGGATCGGGATCGGCCACGCCGGCACGCTCATCTCGGCGATCCTGCTCCTGCTGAAGCAGGAGTGGCGGACGTCGATCAACCGCTTCGCCGAGGCCATGACGCTGTTCGCCGTCGCCTGCGCCGGGCTGTTCCCGCTTGATCCACATGGGCCGCCCGTGGGTCTTCTACTGGCTCCTGCCGTACCCGAACACGATGGCCATGTGGCCGCAGTTGCGCAGTCCGCTGGTCTGGGACGTCTTCGCCGTGAGCACCTACGCCACGGTCTCGCTCCTGTTCTGGTACATCGGGCTGATTCCCGACGTGGCCACGCTCCGCGACCGCGCAAGAATCGGTTCGCCAAATACACCTACGGCATTCATGGCGATGGGCTGGCGCGGCTCGGCCCGCCACTGGGCTCGCTACCGCACGGCTTATCTGCTGATGGCCGGCGCTGGCCACGCCGCTGGTGGTGTCGGTCCATACGATCGTGAGCTGCGACTTCTCGGTGGCGATCGTGCCCGGCTGGCACTCGACGATCTTCCCGCCGTACTTCGTCGCCGGTGCCATCTACTCGGGATTCGCGATGGTGCTGACGCTGGCCATCCCGCTCCGCAAGTTTTACGGGCTGGAAGACTTCATCACCATGAAGCACCTGGACAACATGGCCAAGGTCCTGCTCGCCACCGGGATGATCGTCTGCTATGGCTACATGACCGAGTCGTTCATGGCCTGGTACGGCGAGAACAAGTACGACCGGTTCATGATGCTGCACGAGCGGCCCTTCGGCTACTACGCCCACACGTACTGGACCCTGATTGCCACCAACTGCGTGGCCGTCCAGTGCATGTGGTTCCCCGCTTGCCGCCGGAATGTGACCTTGCTGTTCATCGTCTCGATCATCGTGAACATCGGGATGTGGTTGGAACGCTACGTGATCATCATCACCAGCCTGAGCAAGGACTACCTGCCGTCGTCGTGGAACGAGTACCACGGGACGCGGTGGGATTACCTCACGCTCTACGGCTCGATCGGCCTGTTCGGCACGCTGATCTTCCTCTTCATCCGGTTCCTGCCGGCGATCTCGATCGCCGAGATGCGGGAACTGGTCCAGGAGACGCGGGACACCACCACGCCGACCGACCCGCAAGGAATGGAGCCGTCTCACCCATGAGCCACGCCGCCGCCGAACCCGGCCCGTATGGCCTGCTCGCCGAATTCGAGACGCCCGAGGCGCTCCTCGCCGCGGCCAGGGCCGCCAGCAAGCACGGTTTCACCCGCATGGACGCCTACTCGCCCATGCCGGTGGACGGGCTCGCCGAGGCGATCGGATTCACCAACAACCGCATCCCCATGGTCGTCCTGATCTCAGGGATCCTTGGCGGGGCCGCGGCTTATTTCATGCTCTGGTTCTCCACCTCGGTCCATTATCCCATCAACGTGGGCGGGCGGCCATTCCACTCGTGGCCCGCGTTCATCCCCATCACGTTCGAGATGACCATCCTGTTCGCGGCCTTCGGCGCCGTGTTCGGGATGCTCGGGCTGAACGGCCTGCCCAGGCCCCATCACCCGGTGTTCGCGGCCAAGGGGTTCGAGAGGGCCTCTCGCGACCGCTTCTTCCTGAGCATCCAGGCCGTCGACCCCCTGTTCGATCGCGAGGAGACCCGCCGCTTCCTCGAAACACAATCGCCCGTGCGCGTCACGGACGTCGATCTATGAGGCATCCGGGAATGAAGACCATGCATGGCCCCGGTTCCGCGGTCGCCGCCATCATCGCCCTGGCCGCGATGTCCGGCTGCCGGAACGACATGTACGATCAGCCCAAATACAAGCCGCTCGCGAAGGGCTCGAACCTCATCGGCCCGACCTCGGCCCTCCAGCTGCCCGATGGGGTCGTCGCCCGCGAGGAGCCGGCCGCGCTGACCACCTTCGACACCGGGATGAAGGACGGCAAGCTCGCCGAGGACCTGCCCCTCCCGCTCAGCAAGGAACTCCTCGTGAGGGGCAAGGACCGGTACGGGATCTACTGCACCCCGTGCCATGGGACCGCGGGCGACGGGCAGGGGATGATCGTCAAGCGAGGCTTCTCGCCGCCGCCGTCGTTCCACACCGACGAGCTTCGGAACGCCCCGCTCGGCCACTTCTTCGACGTGATCACCAACGGCCACGGCGCCATGTATTCCTACGCGGCCAGGGTCGAGAAGCACGACCGCTGGGCCATCGCGGCGTTCATCCGCGCCTTGCAGCTCAGCCAGGACGCCCCGTCGAAGGACCTGCCCGCCGTCGATCAGGCCAAGCTCGCGGAGGTCAATTGATGAGCAACGGAGAGGCCACCAGTCCCGTGCTGGACCGCGTCCCGGTCGCGGCGCTGATCGTCGGCGTGGCCGGGCTGGCGGGCTGCGCGCTCGTGGCCCTGAAATGGCCGTATCAATTCTTCCCCGCTTACCTCGTCGCCTTCCTGTTCTGGGTCGGCCTGTCGCTGGGAAGCCTGGCGATGACCATGCTCTACAACCTCGTGGGCGGCGGATGGGGCGTGCCGTTGCGGAGGCCGTCCGAGGCCGGCGCCATGACCCTCCCGCTGATGGCCGCTCTCTTCGTCCCCATCACGTTCGGGCTCCAGTACCTCTACCCCTGGGCCAACCCCTCGCTCGCCGAGCAGACGAAGGCGCTCCTCGAAGCCGTCCATCGCAAGGCGGATTACCTGAAGCCGAGCTGGTTCATGATCCGCTCCGCCGGGTATTTCGCGATCTGGATCATCCTGGCGTTCTTCGTCACGCGATGGTCGGTCCGGCAGGACACGGCGAGCGATGATCGATCCTATCGATGGGCCGTGACGATCAGCGGGCCTGGCCTCGTGCTCTACTTCCTCGCCATGAGCCTCGCCTCCGTCGACTGGATCATGTCGCTGGAGCCCGACTGGGCCTCGACCATCTACGGGGCGATGATCGTGGTCGGCCAGGGGTTGCTCGCGTTCGCCTCGCTGATCCTGGTCGCGGACCTCCTCAGCCGGGCTGGCGCGCTGGGCCCGGTGCTCACGCGAGAGCGGGTCGGCGACAACGGCAACCTCCTCCTGGCGTTCACCATGTTGTGGGCTTACATGGCGTTCTCGCAATTCCTGATCATCTGGAGCGGCAACCTGCCCGACGAGATCCCCTGGTATTTGCGGCGCAGCCGGGGCGGCTGGCAATGGGTGGCGATCACGCTGGTCGTCTTCCACTTCTTCGCACCCTTCGGCGTGCTCCTGTTCCGCGAGTCGAAGCGGCGGCTCCAGATCCTTACCGGAGTGGCCGTCACGCTCATCGCCATGCACCTGCTCGACCAGGTCTGGCTGGTGATCCCCGCGCCGAACGACCCGCTCGCGCCGATCATCCCCTGGACCAAGCTGGCGATCGTCCCGCTCGCCTGGGTGGGGATCGGCGGGGTGTGGGTCTGGTGGTTCGCCCTGCGATTGAAGGCCTATCCGCTCGTGCCGGTGCGCGACCCGGCGGTGCTCGCCGCCCTCGAACACGATGGGGAACATTGATCCCATGAGCGACTTCCAATCGCAGAGAGGCCCCGACGCCCACGCGGACGCGGCCCATGAGCGGTCCGACGTGAAACCCGGCATGATCGTGGCCTTCGTCGTCGCGCTGGTCGTGGTCACCGTCGTCGTCATGCTGATCCTCGCCATGATCATGAGGGGGTTCTCGGGCGTCGAGAAGGACGAGGAGAAGCTCCGGCCCGACCTGTTCAAGGATGAGATCGGGCAATTCCCGCAGCCAAGGTCGCAGGAGACCCCGCGCACCGACCTGGCCCGTTTCCGCGAGGCCGAACGCAAGATCACCGACACGTACGGCTGGGTGGACGGCAAGGCCGGGATCGCGCGAATCCCCGTCGATCGCGCCATCGACATCCTCTCCGAGCGCGGCCTGCCCAAGGGCCGCAACACGCCGCCACGCGGGTCCAGGACGCGAGATCAAAAATGAAGATATCCCTGCTCCTGATCGGCGCGTGGCTGATCCTCCTCAACGCCCGAGCATGCGCCCAGGACACCCCCGGCAAGGTGGCGCAATCGGTCCGATTCGATCAGCACCTGGGCGAGCGCCTGCCGCCGGACCTGGAATTCCGCGACGAATCCGGCCAAGTCGTCCGGCTGGGCGACTATTTCGGCCGCAAGCCAGCGATATTGACCCTGGTCTATTACCGCTGCCCCATGCTCTGCGGCAAGGAGCTGGAATCGCTCACGCGCAGCATCCGCGCCCTGTCGATCGACGTGGGCAAGGATTTCCAGATCCTCACCGTGAGCATCAGCCCCGACGAGACCCCGGACCTTGCCGCGGCGAAGAAATCCGCCTACATGAAGGCGTACAACCGCCCGGGGGCCGAGCGGGGCTGGCACTTCTTGACCGGCGACGCGAAGTCGATCGAAAGACTCGCCGACGTGGCGGGCTTCCGCTACGTGTACAACCCCAAGACGAAGCTCTACGCCCACGCCGCCGGGCTCGTCATCCTCACGCCCGAGGGCGTGATCGCGAAGTACATCTCGGGCGTGGAATACCCGGCCAATATCGTGCAGAGGAACCTGGAAGAAGCGGGCAAGGGGAAGGTCGGCAACGCCATCGCCTGGATCACCCTGCTCTGCTACGACTACGACGAATCGACCGGCTCGTACACGCTCGCGATCATGCGCCTGACCCGCATCTTCGGCACGGCCACGGCCCTGGCCCTGGCAACTTACGTGGTCGCGATGATCCGTCGCGACCGCCTGCGATCGCGTTCGGTCGCCGCCGCCCTGCCGGCCGCGCCCTGGGAGGTTGATGGTAATGAACGGCGATTTCTGGAATTTCCCGCTGTTCCCCGATCAGGCTTCCAGCCGGGCGTGGGAAGTTGACGCCGTCTTCTTCTTCGGGCTGGCGGTCCTCGTCTTCTTCACCGGGCTGATCTGCACCCTGATCATCACGTTCCTCGTCCGCTACCGCCGCGGGACGAAGATCGATCGCTCGAATCCCCCCCACCACAACACGATGATCGAGGCCCTCTGGATCGGCATCCCCCTGGTGATCGGGATCGTCATGTTCACGGGGGCGACGATCGTGTTCTTCCGCCTCTACGACGCCCCCGGCGACGCCTACACCGTCGAGGTGGTCGGCAAGCAGTGGATGTTCTACCTCCAGCACCCCGAAGGCAAGCGCGAGATCAGCGAGCTTCACGTCCCCGTCGGCCGACCCGTGCGCCTGGAGATGATCTCGCAGGACGTGATCCACAGCTTCTACGTCCCGGCCTTCCGCATCAAGCAAGACCTGTTGCCCGGCCGCAAGTCGAGCCTCTGGTTCAACCCCACGAGGGTCGGAGTTTATCACCTGTTCTGCGCCGAGTACTGCGGCACGAAGCATTCGCAGATGGGCGGGACGATCTACGTGATGGAGCCGGCCGACTACGAGAAATGGCTCGACGTGGGGAGCGTGCCCACCCTGGCCAAGCAGGGCGAGGCCCTGTTCCAGACCCACCACTGCGGCGGGTGTCACGGCGGCAGCCAGGCCGTGAAGGCGCCCCCGCTGGAAGGCGTGTACGGGACGCAGGTCCCCATCATGAGGCCCGACAAGAGCACGTACTTCGTCACCGCCGACGACCGCTATATCCGCGATTCGATCCTGCTCCCCAAGAAGGAGGTCGTCGCCGGCTACGAGCCGCTCATGCCTTCGTTCCAGGGCGTTTTGCAGGAGGAAGACATCCTGAAAATCACCGCCTACCTGAAGTCGATCGGCTCGGGCTCGGGCGCCAAGATGAAGGAGACCAAGCGATGAGCGTCCTGGAGGCCCCCATCCCGCAGGTGGACACGAGGGAAGACTACCTCGACGCCGGCTACAGCCTGAAATCCTGGCTCCTCACCACCGACCACAAGCGGATCGCCCTCCTGTACATGGCGTCGATCACGTTCTTCTTCTTCGTGGGGGGCGCCGCCGCCACCCTCATGAGGCTGGAGCTGATGACGCCCAAGGGGGACGTCCTGTCCACGCCCGATGCCTACAACCGCCTGTTCACCCTGCACGGGGTGATCATGATCTTCTTCTTCCTGATCCCGTCGATCCCGGCGGTCCTCGGGAATTTCCTGATCCCGATCATGGTCGGCGCCCGCGACCTGGCGTTCCCCAAGCTCAACCTGTTCAGCTGGTACCTCTACACGATCGCCGGCCTGGTCGCCATCGGCGTGATGCTCTGGGGCGGCGTGGACACGGGCTGGACCTTCTATCCGCCGTACAGCGTGTTCTCGACCACCGCCGTCGTGGGCGCGGCCACGGCCGTGTTCATCTCGGGGTTCTCCTCGATCCTCACCGGGCTGAACTTCATCGTCACCGTCCACACGATGCGATGCCCCGGCATGACCTGGGGCCGCCTGCCCTTGTTCGTGTGGGCGCATTACGCCACGAGCCTGATCCAGGTCCTCGGCACGCCGGTCCTCGCCGTGACCCTCGTCCTGCTCGCGGCCGAACGCTTCTGGGGCAGTGGGGATCTTCGACCCCCGCCCTCGGCGGCGACCCGATCCTGTTCCAGCACCTGTTCTGGTTCTACTCGCACCCGGCCGTGTACATCATGGTCCTGCCCGCGTTCGGCGTGATCAGCGAGATCATCCCCTGCTTCGCCCGCCGCCCCATCTTCGGCTACAAGTTCATGGCCGGCGCCGTCCTGGCGATCGCCGTGCTCGGGTTCCTCGTGTGGGGCCATCACATGTTCGTGAGCGGCCAGTCGATGTACGCCGGCATGGTGTTCTCGATCATCAGCTTCCTGGTCGCCATCCCCTCGGGCATCAAGGTCTTCAACTGGACGGCCACGCTCTACAAGGGCTCGATCCGCTTCGACACGCCCATGCTCTACGCCCTCGGGTTCATCGGCCTGTTCACGATCGGCGGGCTGACGGGCCTGATGCTCGCCTCGCTCGCGGTCGACGTCCACGTCCACGACACCTACTTCGTCGTCGCCCACTTCCACTACATCATGGTGGGCGGGGCCGTGATGGCGTACCTCGGCGGGCATCCATTTCTGGTGGCCCAAGATGACCGGCCGGATGTATCCCGAGTGGTGGGGCAAGCTCAGCGCCCTGATCGTCTTCATCGGGTTCAACCTCACGTTCTTCCCGCAATTCCTCCTCGGATACCTGGGCATGCCGCGGCGCTATTACGAATATCCCGCCGAGTTCCAGGTGCTGAACGTGATGAGCACGGCCGGCGCGTCGATCCTGGCCGTCGGCTACGTGCTGCCGCTGGGCTACCTCCTGCTGTCGCTCCGATACGGCAAGATCGCCCCCGAGAACCCGTGGCATGCGACCGGGCTGGAGTGGACGATCGCCTCGCCGCCGATCAAGGAGAATTTCGAGACCACGCCCATCGTCACCGAGGGGCCTTACGATTACTCCCCCCAGGAATCCGAGGACCGTTCCAATGCAGCCCGCGCCGAGCCGCGCACGCCGCAGCCGCACGAGACTGACGACGGGCCGGTCCTGGCCCATCACTTCGACGACCCCGAGCAGCAGAAGATCTCGGCCGAGCTGGGGATGTGGACGTTCCTCGCCACCGAGGTCATGTTCTTCGGCGGCCTGTTCGCCGCGTACACGGTGTACCGGAACGTCCATTTCGAGGCGTTCAAGGCCGCCAGCCTGAAGCTCTACCCCAGCCTCGGCGGGATCAACACCTTCGTCCTGCTCACCAGCAGCCTCACGATGGCCCTGGCCGTCCGCTCGGTCCAGGTCCGCCAGCGCAAGCCGCTGATCGGATACCTGATCGCCACGATGGTCCTGGGGACGATCTTCCTCGGGATCAAGTTCTATGAGTGGCGGCTCGACTACCTCGAAAGCCTCATCCCCGGCCGGAATTTCCGCTTCGAGGGGAGCCTGGAGATCGAGCGCGATGCGCAGATCTTCTTCCTGCTGTACTTCCTGATGACGGGAATCCACGCCCTGCACATGATCATCGGCATCACGTTCGTCGCCATCGTGGCGGTGGCCTGCTGGAAGCATCACCCCGTCGGACGGGGCCAGAATCAGGTCGAGATCATGGGGCTGTACTGGCACTTCGTCGACCTCGTGTGGGTCTTCCTCTACCCCTTGCTCTATCTGGTCGATCTCCACAAATGAGCCAACACATCGCATCGACGAGGACCTACCTCTCGGTCTATGCCCTGCTGATCGGCCTCTTGCTGGCCACGATCGGCCTGGCCTACGTGAACCTCGGCTACGGCAGTTTGCCCGTGGCGCTTGCTGATCGCCGCCGCGAAGGGCGTGCTGATCATCCTCTTCTTCATGCACGTGAAGGACGGCCCCAAGCTCACCCGAGTCTTCGCCGCCGCCGCCTTCGTCTGGTTGCTGATCCTGCTCGCATTGACGATGACGGATTACCTCTCGCGGAATTGGCTGGATATTCCCGGCAAGTAGGGTGCATGCAATGCACCAGTTCTCCACATGCTAAAGGGATGGTGCATCCCATGCACCCGACGCGACGGTGCATTGCATGCACCCTGCAGGCCCTCGCGATGGTCTCGGCGGTCGCCGCCGGCGAGCCGTCGCCCGAGCAGAAGGCCGTGAAATATCTCGCCAAGGAAGTCCCGGGCTGGTCGAACGCCAATCGCTGCTTCTCCTGCCACAACAACGGCGACGCCGCCCGTGCCCTGATGACGGCCTCGAAGGATCCCTCGCTCGCGATCGATCCGCGAACGCTCGCCGACACGCTAGAATTCCTCGCCAGGCCCGGAAAATGGAACGCGAACGAGGCCGACTCGCCCAACAAGGACGCGCGACTCTCGCGGATCCAGTTCACCTCGGCAATGGCGTTGGCGGTCGAGGGAAAGCTCCTTCGCGACCGTGACCCCTTGATCCAGGCCGCGGACCAACTTGCCGCCGATCAATCAAACGACGGGTCATGGCCGATCGGATCCGACGGCACGCTCGGCTCGCCCGCCACTTACGGCCGGGCCCTCGCCACGTCCCGGGCCAGGCAGAGTTTGTTCGAGATAGAACCGAAGCGTTTCGCCCGCGAAGTCGCGAAGGCCGACGCCTGGCTGCGCGATCACGCGATCCGCAACGTCCTCGACGCCTCTGCCGTTCTGCTCGCCCTGCCGGACGAAGAGTCCAACCGCAAGATCCGCCGATCCGCGCTGCAATTCCTGCTCAAATCCCAGGGCAAGGAAGGCGGCTGGGGACCCTTCCCCCAATCGCCGCCGGAGGCGTTCGACACCGCGATTGCGCTGCTCGCCCTCTCGGAATGGACCGAGCGCAACGAGGCCCGCGACGCGATCCGTCGTGGCCGGAAAGCCCTGATCCAGGATCAGCTCGCCGACGGAAGCTGGCCCGAGACCACGCGCCCGAACGGGCGCGGAAAGCTACGCCCAGAGGCTCTCGACGGCCGGATGGGCCACGCTCGCGTTACTTGCCACGCGGTGAGACGGCACGGAACGGCAGGACGATCGACCTGGCCTCGACTTCGCCGACCGGATGCTGGATGTCCACCTCGAAAGGCCGGGCAAGGCTGTTGCCCGCGAGGTCCTCAAGCAAGGGGTCGACGTGGATGGCCAGCATTCCCGGCTTCCACGAAGCGTTTGGCCGGAACTGCCAGGCGGTCGCTTCGGGATCGATCCGGATTTCGCCCGCGATCGGCCGGCCATCGGCACCCTGCACGACGAGGCATCGCTCCAGCATGGCCCTGTCCAACGGCCGGGGGAAATGGATCGAGAGCGGGTCCTTCGATCCGGCCTCGGGGGGCGTGATTTTCCAGGATCCGGCGTCCAGGCGGGCTTCAATCGGCGGCCCGGCTTCGTAGGTCTTGCGAAATCGTGCCTTGAGCGGGCGAGCGGACGCGTCCGGCCAGTTCTCGTCGATTTCCAGCGTATATTTCTTGCCGCTTTCCAGGATCGGCCCGTCTTCCTCGCGAGGTTTCAGGCCCCGCTTGATCCGGCCGGGGTCGAGCAACAGGGTGATCCGCGTCCCGGAGGGGTCCCACAACTCCTCGCCAAGTTCGAGGAACGGCATCTCCAGCTTCTTGCCGGTCGCATCGATCAACGAGACCCGCTTGTAAGCCTCGCCGCGGCTCATCGGGCCGGAAAACTGGATGTAGATCTTGAGCAGGTTCTCGGGGACCCGATCGCTCGACGGGTCCACGCGCACGACGGCCCGCGGTTCCGAAGGCCGTGACTCAGGACGGGTCAGCGGCATCCGGATCTCGTCGGCGGCCGACGGCACGGGCAACCGCGAAGGGCGAAACCGCGCCTCGTGGGGCAAATCCGCGTCGATCGGGAATTTCGGCTCGAATCGCAGGACGTCATCCACCACGCGATACGAGCCGGGCACCTGCACATGGCGGGGCGATCCCGGGTTTCCCTTGACCATCGCGACCGGGAACAGATCCGACCACCGGGCCATGTCCCAATCCACTCCTGAGAGCTTCTCCAGGTTCGCCGAGTCGATCCCGACGACCTCGATGGCCGGGACCTTGCCGCCGAGGTCGTTTCGGATCGACGGCTTCGCCGGGGGGAATCTCCCGGCGAAGCCGTCAGCAGGACCATCATCAGGCATCGAGAAATCATGGAAGCTCGATGGTTTCGAGGTTCATGGAACCCGAGGGGGCCTGCACCAGGACCAACGCATGATCCTTGTCCAGGACATCGAGCTGCATCACGCCCTTGAGCGACGCGATAGTCTCGTAGCCGACGCCCTTCTTCTCCACCTTGACCGGCTCGGTGATCGCCTCGGCCTTGTCGACGGGCTCGGTGGGGATCTTCATCACGCCTCGGCTGCTGTTGGCCATGAGCAGGTAATCCTTGCCGCCCTTCTGGTACACGATCATGTCCAGCGGCTTGTTGCGATTGCCCAGCTCGGCCACGGTCGTCCCCTTCAGGTGGGAGCCCGGCTTCATGGCCGCGACCGGGAACTTGACCAGCGGCGTGCAGGTGTAGGCGGCCAGCAAGTACGGCTCGCCCTTGATCTGGTAGGCGACGAACGTCCGCACCGGCGACTTGGTCTCCAGACGGCCGTGGGCGCCGTGGAAGATCTCGACGCTGGTGCCCGAGGCCGAATCCGTGAACGGGTACGCGAGGGCGAGCAGGCGGGATGAGAACTCCTCGTTCGACAGCCCGGCGACGAACACGCGGCCGTCCACGAACGCCAGGTCGGTGATCGTCTCGGCGCGAGGGCTTCGCGGGCCGGTGCCGGGGGCGGGCGGATTGGGCAGTTCGGCCTTGGAATAGGTCACATGGTCGAGCGAGACCATCTCGACCTTGCCCGACGCGTCCACCTTCACCAGCGCGGGCGGGGCGTCGACGGCCTTGCCGCGGGCCACCGACAGGTAGACCTTGCCCGAGGCCGGGTTCACGGCCATGTCGGCGACCACGATCTTGTCGGGCGTGGTGCCCAGCGCCTCGGCGATCTTCTCATTGAGCCCGTCGACGTTGACCGGCTTGACGGAGCCCGAGCGGTCGCCGGTCTCGACGGCGAACACGGCCGCTCCCTGGGTGTCGGCCATGAACAGGACGCCATCCGGCCCGAAGGTCAACGGCCCGGCCGATTTCCAGTCGGGCGTCCCCTTGCTCGGCCCCTTGGCCCAGGCGGACGTCGCCAGCGTGAGGGCCATCGCGACGACGGCCACGGTTCGCGGAATTCGCATTTGAGGTTATCTCCCGGAAGACGTGGGACGCCGGCGCGGAAATCGCCCGGTTTCGCTGCCCACGAGTGACTGGCTAGCAACCCGACCGCATCAACGGGGCTGATTCTTGAAGTACTGGGGGCGCAGGTCGTAGGACAGGGTGTCTTTCACGCTCTCATTGTACCTGGCGTAATTGCCCAGGAGTAGCTCGGCCAGGCACATCGGCAGCCTCCTGAGCAGGCTCTTCGGGAACGAGACCCTCCTCCAGAGATGAGCGACGTGGCCCCGCGTGTAGTCCTGGAAATCCTTGCAAGTGAGCGCCACGCCGTCATCCTCCAGCCGTTTGATCCGATGGAGCATGGCCGCGCGATAGATGGCATTCTTCTCCAACCACTGCTGCCGCGTCCAGGTGGCGGGCTCGGGCGGCTTCGGCTGCTGCTGCTTGAAGATATCGACCCCGAGGGTCTGCGACGAGTGCTGGCGGTACAGGTTCAAGGGCTCGCGAATCGCCTTGATCCGCCCCATCATTGCCGCGATCATCGCCACCCATTCGTCGTGGTAGAAGTTCTCGGGGACCGGGAGGACGTGCTTCCAGATCCCCGCGCGGAACGAGACGGCGCAGCCCGAGACCCGCGTCCGCTTGGTGAGGACGAACATGGCCCGTTCGCCCTCGATCTCTTCGAGCAGGCGATCGTCGAGGTCGACGAGGCGGAACATGGTCGTCCCCAGCGGCTTCAGCTCGGTGTCGACCACCTGCAAGTCGTTGAACACGAGCACGATGGACTCGTCGCGGAGGTAGACGTCTTCGTGTTCCTTGAGCTTCCTCCTGTCCCACACGTCGTCCTGGTCGGACAGGAAGACGATGTCGCCGGTGCAAAGCTGGACCGCCTTGGAGAAATTATGGATGTAACCCAGCCGATCGTGGTTCCTCACCGCATGGATCGGGAAGCTCACGCGTTCCCGGAGGCCGTTGACGATCTCGAGCGTGCGGTCGGACGACTGGTCATCGCAAACGACCAGCTCGTCGGGCGGGCGGATCTGGTTGGCGAACGATAGGATCTGCTCCTCGATGTACTTCTCGCCGTTGTAGGTCGCCATCGCAATCGACAACTTCATCGCCCGGCGTCTCCTCGCATGCCATCCTCGATCCCGGGATTTCCGCGGTCAACCAGCCGGGGAGACGGCCGGCGCCCGGGTTGACCGCCTTCGATTGCTGCCGACAGGGAGTTCCCATCCTCCGGGCCTTCGACCCGCACATTATCGGTGATGGGGCCTCCCATCGCAAGGCACCCGGTAAGGCCGGGCGTCAAGGCTCGAAATTCCCAAGGCGTTTGCGAAACATGGCTTTCCAACTTTCGGGGAGGACGGATGATCGGGCCGCGCGGGCGAGGAGATCCCGGTCTTCCGCGTCGAATGCGAACGCGTTGACCACGTCGGCCACGGTCAAGTCTTCATCCGACTTCGCGATGAGCTCGATCGCGTCCCCGGCCCCGACCTCTCCTTCCCTGGTCACCGCGAAATAGAAGCCCGTCCGCCGGCTTTCCAGGAACTTCCGGAGGATTTCGGGCATCCCGAGCCGGATGCCCAGCTTGTAGCAAGGCAATCGCGGCTGCGAGACCACGAACTCGGCCGACCCGATGCGAAAGCGGTCGCCGATGCGGACGTCCTCGAGCAGCCCGGCCGTCGTCAAATTCTCCCCGAAAACCGCCCAGGGGAGTTCCTTGCCCGGAAGCTCCTGGCGCCAGAATTCGTAATGCTCGGAAGGGTAAACATAGACGGCCTTGTCGACGCCGCCATGCACGGTCAGGTCGGACTGCTCGTCGCCTTCGAGATTCAGCGTGGAAACCTTCAATCGCCGGTCCACGGGCGCCTTGAAGATCGACGTGAGCACCGTCCGGCCGTGCCATTCGACCTCCCTCGGAAGCCCTACGCTCAGCGATACGACGTGCATGCGAAGCCTCCTCGATGCGGGGGCAGCCCTGCGTCCAGTCCCTTTGTAACCGCCACGTCGGGGGTTCCGCGAGCACTTCCTCGCCGGAATCATCGGCCGCGAGTCCGGGCCGCATCCCAGGCCGTGGGTGCAACCGGGGATTCCAGGGGTCGGCCGGTCAGGGTAAGCCATCGGGGCGAGGGGATCTCGCGGCGAACGTGTCTCCCGCGTATGGATGCTACCTGCGCCGAACCCGGCCGCTCCCGTCGCGCGGCGCGTACCGGCCCTCGCGGGGGATGGGGTGATCTGGGGAATTGCCTCCGGGGTGGATTTTCGCATGATTTCCTCGCGGAGAGTCGCGATGATAAGCCTTTGTTCTAGCCTCACAACCACACCATCGATGGTGGGGTTTGGATTCATCACCCATTCCACGCAGGGCAAAAAAATCACCGGTCGCGGGGTCGCGATCGGGTTCCTCGCGAGGGGGCGGATTGGGGCCGGATCTTGGTCGAGCCATTCGTTTTCACCTGGATTTTCATGATTTACAACGCCTTGTCGGCAAAGGGATTGGGTCAATGATCAACGATTTGAATCTTGTCGATAAGGTAATACGCTACAGAGTGCGACACTCGGGAAATGCCGGGGATTCGTGGGCGAAGTCGGGCTTTTCGGGTGTCTTGTCCAGCAGCGCAGCCAGGGTGAGACGGTTTTTCGCCCGTTTTTGACCTGTTTTCGGGGCGAAGTGTTGCGCAAATCCCCCAAGTCGTTACCGGGCCAGCAGATGCGGCTTGTCGGAAACCTGGACGAAATCTGGACGATCGGGCGTGGATCGCAGGGCTTTTTCGGCCCTTTGTTGCGCCCGTGTGGCGCCCCCAAGTCCTTGGGGCGTCTGACATTACCGGCGAGTCGGAGTGATCCTTGTGGGGCAGGCGTCCTGCCTGCCTGGAATTCGGCAGGCGGGACGCCTGCCCCACAAAGTAAAGACCAGGCTCATGATTCCCGGTCGGCACTTGGGTGGCATGCTTACGTACTCGTAAGCATGGGGTCGGGCCCGCGTCCCGGCCATGCTTACGAGTACGTAAGCCTGCCACCCGGAGAAACCGGCGCGCTGTCCCTGCACCATCCCGGACTCATGAGCCGGCCGGTTCTTACCGGCGGTCTTCGATTCCGCATGAAGACGGCCGGTGATAACCGGCCCTACGAGATAGCAGAATCCGTTGCCGCGCCCCCGGGCCCTCGCGGGCCGTTCCGTATTGAAGTATGCCGGTCCCCGGCAGTAAGATCCTTCCACATGCCCGCCGCATCGCGATCCTTCCCGGTACGGCTCGCCGGTCGTAGGCACGAGGGTCTCCGGGAGGAGTCGACGCGGACCCTGGAGAGACGAACTATCGTGCAATGGCTACGGCTCGGGCACCGCGGGTCCAACATCGGGGGCGAGGCGGCGATCGGGCGGAAGGTCGATTGGTCGGCGGCCCGCAAGCTCGCCATCTTCCTCATCATGTTGTTTTTCCTCTACACGAGGCTCAAGCTCCTCTCGTCGAGTTATCTCCCGACGTTCGATTCGGGCGAGATGGAGAAGGGCGCCGCCAGCCTGGCCGAGACGGGGACGCTCGGTAACGTGTTCGGGGCAAACTCCGGGATTTCCGCCCATTTGGTCCCGGTCTATCCGATCCTGCTGGCGATCCTGAACAAGATCTTCGGGACGGGCACCCCGGCCGGCTATGTGGCCAGGGGGGTCATGGCCGTCACTTTCAGCGCCACGGCGTTGCTGTTGCTCGGCATGCTGGCGCGCCGCACGGGGATGCTCCCCGGGGTCGGGCTCGCGGCCATGGCCTTCATCTCGCTGAACAGGAAGGAAATCTGGCTGGAGACGCGGGGGGATTGGGAGCAGAACCTTGCCGCCCTCTACCTGATCGGCCTTTTGTTCCTGGCCGCCGAATTGCAGGACAACCGATGGGCGAGCCGGTGGTGGGCGGCCGTGTGGGGGCTTGCGATGGGCATCGGGGCGCTGCTCAATCCGTCGATCTCGATCCCGATGATGGGGCTCGTCATGGCCGGCCAGTTGGTCGCCAGTGCAGGAGGCGAACGCCGTCGCCTGCTTGGCCGCTTTGCGCTCGCCGGGGCGGTCGCCTCGTGCGTGGTCGCCCCCTGGATTTATCGCAACTATCGCGCCTTCCATACCTTCGTCCCGCTGCGGAGCAACCTGGGGCTGGAACTCTATCTGGGCAACAGTCCCCGCGCCACGGGCCACACGTTCGCGGCGAATGTGACCGACCATCCCCATGTGAACCCCGAGGAGCTGCGGCAATACAAGGCGATGGGGGAGATCCGCTACATGAAGATGAAGCAGCAAGCCGCGATCCGCTGGATCGGGGCCAATCCGCGACGCTTCCTCGTCCTGTCCTGGCGGCGAGCCCTCATGTTCTGGTTCTCGGACGGGGTCCTCGGCGGGGACTGGTCGGCGGCGGGGCTGAAGGGGAAGCTCAAGGAGGCCTGGCTTGGCATCCTGGCCCTCTGCGGACTGGCCTACCTCGTGGCCTCGCGGCACCGCTATCGCTGGATCTACTTCGCGGCGATGGTCGGCCCCCTGGCGATGTACCTCTTCACGCACGTCCACTCCCGATACAGCTACCCGATTTACGGGCTCAAGGTCCTGGTCGGCTTCGAATTCGTCGCCGCCGTGCTGATCGGGCTCGCCGGGCCAGGGCTCCGTCACCGTTTGATGAACGGGTCTTCGTCGGGCGTGTGAAACGCGTCAAACCTTTGCGATGAAAGGGGATGGCGTGTTGTTTCATGAGTCCAGGATCGTGCAGGGACGTGCGCCGGAGGCGCCGACGGTTCGGATTCCCACCATTCCGGACTCATGAGCCGGCGTGTTTCACATGCCCTACGAAAACCCGTCTTTCGAGCGTTGACGGACCACTGTCGTCCACAGGGCGCCCGTTCCGCCGACGACTTCGTGAGGTGACGATCTCCCTGCCCTGCCGGGGAGGCGTGAATCACGCCTTCAAGGCCCGCTTGACCTGGACGTGCCTGGTCGGGCGAACCGCCTTTTTCAGGGCGGAAATCGCGGGCTTGTGCGATCGCGTGACGGGCTTTGTTATGCGAGACGACGCCTTGAGATGCGTCGTCGGTCGGACGACCCGCGAAGCCGTCTCGGCCGGATGTCGGGGCCGTTGCACTCGATGATGCGTCGCGTGCTTGTGGGCGATCGGCACCTTCTTTGCCCTGGCGGTGCGGATCACATGCACCTTCACGTCGGTCGGGCCGAACACTTCCTGGATGTGGACCCCGCCGCCCACGGTCGGGTCGTTGCCCCTCATGGCGAAGTCGCCGAACTGGCCGGTGCCGCCGGCGGTGAAGAGGCCCATCTGCCCGGCGACGAGCGACCCGGTGTACCTGGCATAGGTGAGGTTGATGCTGGCGTCATTCAGGTAGGCGGTCACGGTCGCGCCGCTGATCGTGATGGCGAGGATGTAATTGACGCCCGCGCGGATGGACGCCGTGGTTGAGGCGTCGGTGACCAGGCCGCTTGTGGTGGCGTGGCCGAGGATGACCTGGCCCGTCGTGAGGATGGCCGCGAACTTGTAGTTGGTGGCGCTCAGGTAGTCGTAGACGAGCCCGGATTCCTTCTGCGTCTGGACGGTGGCCTGGAGTTCCTGGAAGGACGATTGCGAGGCGTTCAGCGAGTCGAGCGCGACGGCCGTGCTGGTGGTGGCACCCTGGTACATGCCCGCCGAGACCGACCAGTTGCCCGAGGCGGGAGTGATCCCGGACGGCACGCCGGTGGTGAAATCGGTCGTGACCTGGTACGTGAACGCGGGGTGGGTGATCGACGCCGGGACGCCCGCGGGGAAGTCGAAGTTGAGCGTGTTGGTCGAGCCGGCGTTGTAGATCTGGTCGTAGCCCGAGGCCCCGTTCGCCACGGTCACGCCGCCGTTGATGGTGTCGGTGCCCGGCCCGCCATTGATGATGTCGTTGCCGGGGCCGCCGAAGATCGTGTCGTTGCCGTTGCCCGCGTTGATGGTGTCGGTGCCGCCGCCGGTCGGCCCGATGTCGGTCGAGGCGTAGCTGCTGACCGTGCTGCCGGACAGGGTGACGGTGGCGTCGCCGCCGAAGATCAGCTCGGCGCCGTTGCCGCCGGTGATCGTGGAGTTGCCCGGCCCGGCGATGAGGACGTCGGCGCCGCTGCCGCCCTTGATGATCTCGGTCCCGCCCACGCCGGGGCTGGTGCTGGTCGCGACCATCGAGCTGAAGATGGACGGCGAACCGCTCGGCGCGGTGACGGACCCGTTGGCGCCCAGGATCACGTCGTTGCTGGTGCCGCCGGTCAGGGTGTTGTTGCCCGGCCCGCCGCCGATGATCACGTTGTACCCGGCGCCCCCGGTGATCGTGTTGTTGCCGCCGCTGGTGGAGTTGGTGCTGACGACGGAGGTCACCAGCCCGGTGGACGAGAGCGAGGCGGTGCCGTTGGCGCCCACCAGGACCTCGTTGCCGGACCCGCTGGCGACCTTGATCGTGTTGTTGCCCGTCCCGCCCAGGACGAGGTCGGCACCGGGGCCGGCCGTGATGATGTCGGCGCCCCCGGCCGTCGGGCTGGTGGTGACGGTGGTGGGCAGGCCCTGGGTGAACGCGATCGTCCCGCCGTGGCCGAGGATCACGTCGGCGCCTCGGCCGGCGGTCAGCGTGTCGGTGCCCACGCCGCCGACGATCACGTCTCTTCCGGTCCCGCCGACGATCGTGTCGTTGCCGCCATCGGTCGGCGAGACGGTGGTGAGAGCTGGCGATCAGGCCATTCGTGGCGAAGGTTGCCGTGGCGTCGCTGCCCACGAGGACGTCGTTCTGCCCGTTGCCGTTGATGTGGAAGGCGCCCGCGCCGGCGATGGCCAGGTCGGTGCCGCCCCCTCCGGTGATGGTGCCCGTGCCCGAACCGCTGCCGGTGCCCGACCTGGTGGTGAGCGAGGTGACCAGCCATCCGGTGAGGTTGGCCGTGCCGTCGTTGCCGGCGAGGAGATCGGTGCCCGAGCCGCCGGTGATCGTGACGTTGCCGGTTCCCGAGAGGACCACGTCATAGCCGGCCCCTGCCGTGATGGTCGCGGTGCCGGCGTTGCCCTGGTCGGCGGCGGTGGCGACGGTCGGGCTTCCCTGCGTGAACGAGACGGTCCCGTTGTGGCCGATCACCAGGTTGTTCTTGCTGCCCCCGGTGATGTTGACCGTGGAACCGCCGCCGATGAGGACCTCGTTGCCGGAGCCGCCCACGAGGGTGTCGTTGCCCGAGGAGGTCCCGGTCGTGGACACGGTGGTGATCACGCCCGCCGAGAAGTTGGCCTGGCCGCTGGCCCCCACGATCACGTCGCTGGTGCCGGCGCCGGTGAGGGTGTTGTTGCCCGGCCCGCCGATGATCGTGTTCGAGCCCAGGCCGCCGGAGATGATGTTGTTGCCGCCGGCGGGCGGGGTTGCGGTGCTGCTGGTGATCGAGGTCACGAGCCCGCCCGAGAGCGAGGCCGTGCCGTTGGCGCCCAGGATCACGTCGATCGCCGATGAGCCGACCGTGGTGCCCGTGGCCCCGCCGCCGGCGACCGATCCGCCCGACGTGCCGCCCGTGGCTTGCGGGAAGCTGATGGTGTTGTTGCCCGTCCCGCCCATGATCAGGTTGTTGCCGGTGCCGGCCTTGATGATGTCGGCGCCGCCGGCGGTGGGGTCGGTGGTGGCGGATGTCGGTTGGGCCGCGGTGAAGAGGACCGTGCCGTCGTGCCCGAGGATCACGTCCGGCCCGTTGCCGGCGGTGATCGTGTCGGATCCGGGACCACCGAGGATCACTTCGTTCCCGTTGCCGGCGATGATGGTGTCGTTGCCGCCGATGGTCGGGTTGGTCGTGGCGATGCTCGCGATCTGGCCGTTGGTGAAGCTGGCCGTGCCGTCCGAGCCGATCACGCGGTCGGAACTTCCGGCGGTCGTGATCTTGTTCATGCCCGGCCCGCCGATGATCCGGTCGACCCCGGTCCCGCCGTTGATCGTGTCGTTGCCGCCATTGGTCGGGAACGTGCTGGACATCGCGGTGATCACGCCGTTCGCGAAGGTCGCGGTCCCGTTCGCCCCCAGGATGTTGTCGACCCCGGATCCGACGGTGATGGTGTCGTTGCCCGTGCCGCCCATGACGAGATTGGTGCCGTTGCCGACGACGATCGTCTCGGTCCCGGAGTTGGTCGGGTCGGTGGTGGCGGCGGACGTGACCAGCGTGCCGGCGAACGTGACGGTCCCGTCGTGGCCGATCAGGACGTCGTTGCCCGAGCCGGCGGTGATCGAGTTGTTGCCGGTCCCGGCGATCACCACGTCGTTGCCCGAGCCGTCGGTGATCGTGTCGTTGCCGCCGACCGTCGGGTCGGTGCTCATGGCGTTGGTGGGCAAGCCTTGCGACACCGAGACCGTGCCGTCGTGGCCCAGGATCAGGTCATTGCCCGTCCCGCCGCCGATCGTGTCGGCGCCCGCGCTGCCGAGGATGATGTCGCTTGCCGGTCCGCCCGTGATCACGTCGGCCCCGCCCAGGCCCGGCATGGTCGTGGTGATATTGGTGACCACGCCGCCGGCGAAGGAGATCTGGCCCGAGCTGCCGATGATCACGTTGTTGGCCAGGCCGCCGAAGATCGTGTTGGCGCCCGGCCCGCCGAGGATGATGTCGGAGCCGGCGCCGCCGGTGATGGCCTGGTTGCCGGTGTTGTAGGCGACGGTCGACTGGAGGAGGGTCGGCAGGCCGTTGGTCAGGCTGATGCTGCCGTAACCGCCCAGGAGGATGTCGTTGCCCGAGCCGCCGGTGATCGAGCCGCCGCCTTCGCCGAAGACGATGTTGGAGTCGGGCGGGGCGCCGGTGCCGAACATGGCCCCGCCGGTGGGCGTGGCGACCACCATCGAGGAGCTTGGCCCGGCGACGATCGTGGCGGTACCCGGCGGTCGAAGAGGCGATCGTGTAGATGCTTGCCGGCTGGGAGTCGACGCCGTTATTCGAGTCGCCGGGGCCTCCGTTGCCCAGGATGGTCGTCGGCTGGTTCTGGGAGTTGGTGTAGATCACCTGGCCGCCGTGGCCGAAGATGATGTCGTTGCCCGAGCCGCCGGTGATGTTGCTCGTCCCCTGGCCGCCGAAGATGATGAGCGGGAGGGTCGAGCCCGAGGCGTTCACCGTGCTGCTGTTGGGGTAGGAAGCGTACGTGCTGAACGGGCCCTGAGTATTGAGGACGAACAGGCCTCCCTGGCTGGCGGTGCCGAGGAGCTTGACCGTGATATTGTGGGTGCCCAGGCCCGTGTTGAGCGTGGTGATGGTGCGGAGGAGCTGGCCGGTCGCGTTCTTCACCCCGGCCCTCTGGAAGATGCCGTTGACGGTCACGTTGACCGTCCCGTAGCCGGTCCAGTAGGTGATCCCGCCCGCGAAGATGCCCGCCGTGCCGGCCGCGGCCTGATAGTCGATCGTGGCCGGGGCGAATCCGCTGACCTCGATCTCGGTGCCGGGCAGCGCCGTCGGGCTCGTGGGGACGTTCGTGATCAGGCCGTTGGCGATGCCCGAGACCGAGCCCTCGTTGCTGATGAACAGCGTGTGATTGCCGGCGCCTGCCGCGAGGTTGAGGTTGCCGAGGATGCCCGCGAGGTTGCCCGGCAGGAAGTCGGCCGTGGGGGCGGTCTGGAGCGTCTGGCTTGCGACCGAGGAGACGTAGAACTGCTGGTTGCCGCCGTGGCCGAAGATGTTGGTCACGGCCGTCGTGCCCTGGACGTTCACGACGTTGTCGTGCGAGTCGAGATCCAGGTTCAGCGTGGTCACGTTGTTGTAATCGATCCCCTGGCCCTGGACGCCCGCGGTCACCGGGGCGACGAGCAGGCTGGGATCGACCGCGATCTTCGCCGCCACGCCGAAGGGCAGGTTCGCGATCGCGAATCCGCCGGCATTGGCCGTGACCGTGACCTGCGAGCTGCCGAGCAGGCTGCTGAGCGCGGCCTGGACCTGCGCGGCCGAGGCGTTCCAGGCCAGCGAGTACGTGACCAGGCCATTGCCGGCGGCGATCGTATAAGTCCCGCCGACGGCGTTGAGTCCGAGCTGGACGGCCGACGGGCCGTTCACGCTGACCGACTGCGCGGCCGGCGTGGCCAGCTTGAACGTGCTGCCCATCGTGCCCGCGAGCACGCCCTGATAGGTCACGTAGTAGGTCGATCCGACCTGCTCGACCAGCACGTCGTTGATCCCCAGGGGCGTGCCGTTGGCGGCCTGGAGACCCGTGGAGGCGATGGCGGCGATCACGTCGGCCTGGAGCTTGTCGGCCGTCTCCCCGACGGTGAAGGTGATCGCGACGTTGCCCACGGTGACCGGGAACGTGCCGGTGGTCGCGTGGACGGTGAGCGCCTGCACGAGGTTGAGCGACGAGGACTGGACGAGGGCGCTGGCCGGCGTGCCGGACGAGTCGGAGACCAGCCCCGAGGCGTCGGCGAAGAGCGTGAGGCCGGTTGGCGAGATCAGGTTGTTGCCGACGAAGCCGATCGTGTAGGTATTGTCGGCGTCATTGACCGTCACGTTCGACACGTTGGGCAACTTCAGGGCGAGCAGGGCCGCCTGGATGCCCGCCGCGTTGACCTGATAGGCGAGCGGCGCGGTGATCGGGCCTTTGGTCCCGACCTGCAGGGTGAAGGTGCCGCCGACGGCGTGCGCCACCGTGACCGTCTGGACCACGCCGAGGTGCAGGTCGAGGCCGTTCAAGGACGAGCCGGTGAGGGTGCTCACGGCGTCGGACGCGTTGCCGGAGTCGTCGAGGTTGACCGTGCTCTGGCCCGGCCCGCCGTTGATGCGGAGCAGGCCGTCGAGCTGGGCGAGCACCCCGCCGGCGGGCGACGTGAAGTGGTTCACGCTCGCGCCGAAGTAGCTGCCGTTGAAGGCCGTCCCCACGTCGATCAGCGTCTTGCCCGACCCGCCGTTGACCGTGACCAGGCCGCCGGTGGTCTGGAGGTTGACCTGGTCGCTGCCCGACCCGCCGTTGATCGTGGTGGACCCGCCGTCGGTGTCGAGGACGAGGAATTGATCGTTCCCCTGGCCCAGGTCGATTTGCAGGTCCTGGATGTCGTTGTAGGTGATCCCGCCCGGCTGGCTCTGGCCGGCGATCACCACGTTCGTGCCCATCCCGAGGCCGGTGATCGTCGTATCGGTGAGGACCCCCGACAGCGAGGCCACCGAGTCGTCGTTGAGGACGTTGAGCGTGTTCACCTGCTGCGACGGCACGGCCTGGGCGGCCGAGTTGGGCTGGGGCTTGAACGTGTTGCTACTGGTCTCGCCGACGAAGAGGAGCGGCGGCGGGGTGCTCACGCTCTGCGTGGGGTCGATCCCGCCGTTGATGATCAGCGGGCCCTGAACCTGCGCGACCGTGCGAGGCTGCGGCGCGAACACCTTGACCTGCTGGCCGTTGATGACCCCGTCGTGCGAGGCCGACACGAACACCTGCTGCGGGACGTTCCAGTTGCTGGGCGTGAACGTGAGGGCGATGGCCCCCGGTTGGTTCGCCACGGGCTGGCCGCCGGCCGAGGTCAGCACGAGGTTGTTGGCCGTCCCCTGGAACTGGTAGGTGACGTCGACCAGGGCCACGCCGGCCGGGGCGGGCGACACGTTCAGCGTGAGGACCTGGCCGACCAGCGTGTATTTGTCGGAGGTCTCGATCACGCCCGCGATCGTCACCAGTTCGAGCAGGGCGACGGGCTTCTTGAGCGTGATCGAGTTATTCACGAATTGCGAGTAGGGGAATTCCTCGGTGAGCGTGCCGCCGGTCGGCGTGGACGTCGGGGCCTCGATCACCGTCACGTTCTGAGCGGGCTGGCGAGTGAGCACCACCGTGTAGACGTCGGCGAACGGCGCGGGGCTCTGGCCCACGCTGCCTTCCACCACGTTCGTCGTGCCGAGGTATTGCTGGGCGAACACGCCGGGGGCGTTGTCGTCGACCACCGACACGGGAAGCTCGCTCGGGGCGAGCCCGGCGTAATAGGAATTCTGCGCGGCCGTCATGTTCGAGGCGATCGCGACCTTGATCGTCGCGGTGAACGGACCCTGCACGACGGCGTCCTGCGGGTCCTTGACCGTGACGAGGACGGGCACGTTCCAGTTCGAGGCGGTGAAGCTCAGGCTCGTGATCGTCTTCCCGCCGGCGGACAGGACGAGCGAGGACGGCGTGGAGAAGTTGAGCGTTACGGTCTCGCCACTGATTGGCGCGTGGCTCAGGACGGCCGTGAAGGCGTCGCCGGCGCCTCCCTTGAACACGGTCGTCGAGGTCTCGGCCAGTCCGGTGCTCGGGCTCGTCGGCGTGAGGATCACGCCCGACACGTTCGTCGCGGCCACCTGGATCGGCAGCGATCGGGCCTTCACGCCGATGTAATTGTCGTACGGCGGGATCAGGCTGGCCGGGGCGGTGGCGTTCACCGTGTTCTGGATGTATTGCGTGGACACGGAGCCCGCGGGCGTCACATACGTGACGACCACCGGGGCGTTGGGCGCGGCGGCCGTGGTCAGGCTGAGATTGAGCGTGAGCCCGCCGATCACGGTGTATGCCGAGCTGGGCAGGGCCGCGCCGCTGACCGTCACCGAGACGATCGAGCTCGCTCGGTTGGACAGGGCGAACGAGGCGCTCGTGCCGCCGCTGCTGCCGAAGTTGAAGCTCTGCGTGAGGTTCTCCATCGAGCCCGGCGCGGTCGGGTCGGCCTGGGCCACCACGTAGACCAGTTGCGGGATGAGCCAGTTGCTCGCGTTGAACGTGAGCACGCGGGCGGCGATGAACGTCTTGCTGACCGGGTCGTAGATGGCGATCGGCTGCTGCTGGGTCGCGGGGAGGTTGTTGCCCGCGACGGTGATCGACACCACCTGACCGGCCATGGGCTGGCGGGTCAGGACGACCGAATATTCGGCGTACTGGGAGCCGTCGCCCGAGGCGGGCGGGCTCGCGAACTCGCCCGTGGTGGCCGCGCCCGCGACGACCTGCATGAGGCCGATGGGGCTGATGACCACGCCGGCCTGGTCGGCGTCGGCCACGTTGGCCGAGATCCCGCCGACGACCAGATTTTGGTAAGTCGCGTCGCCGCTGGTGGTCGCCTGCGAGATCAGGTTGCTATACCCCTGCTGATCGTTGGCGGCCACCTGCGTGGGCTGATTCTGCGGGGTCCCGCCCACGTCGAAGGTGTTGCTCCCGACCCCTCCGTAGATGTGGGTGACCACGCCCGGATCGGTGCCGAGGACCTCGAACGTGTTGTCGCCCGCCAGGCCGTCGATGTTCAGGTACTGGATGCCCGTCATGTACGCGAACAGGCCGGCGCCGAAGACGCCCTGCGCGGTGACCACGAAGGTGTCGCCCAGCTCGCTGCCCAGGACGACCACGGTGTTCGTGCCCGACCCGCCGATGATCTCGACCGGGGCGTTCACGGCGTACTGGATCAGGTTCGCGCTGGCGCCGCCGACGACGCTGGTGGTCTTGCGGGCCACGTCGTTGGGCTGCGACCCATAGAGGGCGAAGGCGCGGATCGTGAACACGTTGTTGCTTGGCCCGCCGATCAGCGTGAGGTTGGCCAGGTTGCGATACACGGTGAAGGTGTCGTCGCCGGTCCCGCCTTCCAGCGTGGCCGGGTCGCTGATGCCGTTGCTGATCCAGCCCTGCGTGGTCTCGGTCACCTGGAGCGTGTCGTAATCGAACGGATAGAGCGGGTCGAGGTTGTCGGTCAGGAAGAGCTGGCCGACCTGGAACACGTCGCTCCCCGTGCCTCCGTTGATCGTGAGCGGGGCGCTGGTGTCGTCGAGGGCGAAGTAGTCATTCCCCTGGCGGCCCGAGATGAGCAGCCCGCCGTTCATGGTCGAGTCGTAATTGACCCTCTCGGCGGCCACCGTCTGGCTGTTGGCGAGCTGGAGCAAGCCCACGAAGTTGGCCCGGACCAGGAACTGGTCGCCCGCCTGCGGGTTGTTGGCCCCGTAGATCTGGAGCGTGTTCACGTCCATCGGCGAGCCCGAGTCGTGGACGTCGACGACCGACACCGGGCCGGACTGGGCGTTGGTCTTGCCGGTCAGGTAGGCCGTGATGGTGTTGGTGCCGTATTGCGGGTCGATCGCCAGCAAGGCCCCGATCCCGTTCACGTGCGTCTCGTTGCCCGCCGCGTCGACGTTGACCGTGTAGGTGCCGACGTGGCCGACCTCGGTCTCGGTCACGGCCGGGCTGCGGACGTAATTGCTGTTGAAGAGGACCTGGACCGTTCCGGTGACGGGCTTCGTGAAGTTGATCACGCCGGTGCCGAGCGCGAACGTGTAGTCGACGCCGAACGTCTCGACCCGGTTGTTCACGATCACGGTCACGGCCGAGGTGCTTTCCAGGATCGTCGCGACCGTCACGCTTGCGGCGGAGACCAGATTCGAGAACGTGGCGGGCGCGGGCTCGGTCGGGTCGTTGAAGTCGACCGTGACGGTCCCGGTCACGGGCTTGAGGAAGCTGATCCGCTGGCTGCCGAGCGTGAACGTGTAGTCGGTCCCGTAGGCCGCCACCGCGCCGTTCACGATCACCGTGACCGCGTAGGTCGTATCCAGGATCGGATGGACCAGCACGTACATGACGCCCATGAGGTTGGAGAAGGTCTCGGGCAGCGGGATGGTCGGGTCGTCGCCCTGGATCTCGGTCGCGCCCTCCACGGAAGTGACGGTGAAGTTGTCGCTGCTGGGCCCGCCGTTGATGTTGGTGGTCCCGCTGTGCGTGGACGCGACGTTGAAGTTCTCGCTGCCCGACCCGAGCCTCAGGTAGAGCGCGGCGATTTGCTGATAGACGATGCCGGGGCCGGTCATGTCCAGCCCGGTGACCGTTGTCGCGGTCAGGGCGCCTGTCCCATTCCTGGTGTCGCTGCTGTCGTCGATCACGAGGCTGTCGAACCCGGTCTGGCTGCCTCCGAGGATCGTGAGCCCGGCCTGGATGCCGGCGAGGTTCCCGTTGAAATTCCCGCCGTTCACCCCGGCCTGGCTGCCGACGTTGACGGTATTCTGGCCGGAACCGAGGTTCAGCGTGGTCGCGTGCGAGACCGACTGGATATTCAGGACCTGGTTGCCCAGCCCGCCGGTCACGTTCGTGGTGGTGTTGGGGGCGGTGCTGGCGATGGTGAAGAAGTCGTTGCCGGGGCCGAGGTTGATGTTCAGCGTGGTGATCGACAGGTAGGTGATCCCCACGGCCATGCCCAGGCCGGTGATCTGGGTCGAGGTGAGGCGGCCGACCACGCTTGACTTGTCGGCCGTGTCGTCCACGTTCAGCGTGTCGTTGCCGGTATTGCCGACGATCGTGAGCGAGGCCGAGATCGCCCCCACGTAGCCGTTGATGTTTTCGAAGACGGTGCTGCCCGCCGTGGCGCCCGGCCACAACCCGGCCTCGCTGCCCACGTCGATCGTGTCACGCCCGGTCCCCGCGTAGACGGTGGTCGCCGATTCGATCGAGCGGATGGCGACCTGGTCGTTGCCGTTGCCGGTGTAGAGGGTCACCGCGGTGGAATCGGTGCCCGCCGTCCCGAACGCGCCGAGCTGCGTCTGCACGACGGTGAAGGTGTTGTTGCCCGACCCTTCCTTGATCGTCAGGGCGGTCAGGCCGCTGAAGAGGACGGTCCCCGGCATCCCGCCGCTGAGGGTGACCTGGTGCACGGGCTGGGCGACCTGGAGCGGCTGGACGCTGGTGTAATACACCTGCTCGCCGCCCACGTACAGGACGGGCTCGGTGCCGAGGTAATAGTCGGGCTGGCCGCCTGTGTAGGTTGACTGCAACCACACGCCGTTCTTTGTCAGCTTGTACACCGGCTCGCCCGACGAGTGGTCGTTCACCGACAGGCGATAGGTCACCACCACCTGGGAATCCTGGGCCGGGATGAAGGACGGCCGCAGGGTGAGCGTGGTCCCGTTGAGCTGGTACTGGCCGGCGGAAAGGTCGGTGCCGGCCAGGGTCACGTCGATGTAGCCGTCGGGCACGCTGTTGAGGGTGAACGTCTGGGTGTTGCCGCCGCCGCCGTTGTAGTCGAAGTATTGCGTGGCGTTGGTGCCGATGGTCGCGGCGGTGTAAAGCTCGACGTTGCCGGTCGAATCCAGCAGGAGGTTGCCCGACCCGTCGGTCATGGGCTGGCCGACCTGGAGCGGCTCGTCGCCGTAGTAATAGACCGGGTCGCCGGCCGCGTGGAAGGCGAGCGTGGAGATCGAGAGGGCGATCTTGGTGATGCCGGCCGGCAGGAGGCCCGTCGCCAGGGTGATCGTGTTGCTGGCCGCGTTCACCGTGAAGTCGGCGGGCGGCAGTTGGTAGATCTCGGTGCCCTGATAGGCGATCAGCGCGACCTTGTCGCCGGCCTTCAGGTGGTACGAGAAGCCCACGATCCCGGTGGTCAGGTTCAGCGTGGTGCCGAACGGGGCGGAGAAGCTGGGCGGCGTGATCGGCGTGCCGACGGCGACCGAGGCCCCCTGGCTGTTGACGAGGTCGTACACCGGGTCCATCGGGTTGTGGATCGCCGTCTCGCCGCCCTGGTAGGTCAGCAGTTGATTCACGCTCACGTTCGCGACGTTGTTGAGCGTGGCGATGCTTCCCGAGGCCGCGACCACCGAGAGGACCTTGCCGGTCGAGTCGATGGCGGTGATGGTGTAGATGCCGTCGTCGCGGGCCTGCGGCGTGCCCGAGACCAGGATCTTGTTCCCGACGACGAAGCCGTCGAGCCGCCACCCGCCGGAGGCCCGCGTGATGGTCCCCGCGCTCGCGAAGCTCAGCGTGGTGCCGCCCGAGAGGGCCGTCGAGTTGGTGACGGGCTTGCCGTTCTCGTCGTACACGACCTCGCCGCCGAGATAGACCACGGTGTCGCCGTCGGAGTGGACGACCGGGTCGCCCGCGTAGTGCAGGATCGGGTCGCCGGCCTTGTGCAGGATGGGGGCGCCGGTCGGGTCGTATTCGGGCTGTCGGGTCAGCAGGTTCAGCACGGGCTCGCCGCCCGCGTAGTACAGGGGCTGGTGGGTGAAGGGGTCGACCACCGGCTCGCCGCCGAAGTAGGACTCGGCCACCGGCAGACGCGGCACCGCCGTCGTAGACCGGAAGGCCGTTGACCAGTTGGTTGACCGGGATCTGCGTGGTGTCGAGGCTGCCGATCGTCGAGGCGCCATCGGCCGAGTCGTCCAGGGTCAGCGTGGTCGTGCCTGGTGCCGAGACCTGGGCGTCGGCCAGCGTGGTCCACGGCTCGGCCTGGGTGCGATCGACCGGGATCATGAACGGCATGCTGGTGACGGTCGTGGTGAGGTTGCCGGATGCATCCAGGTAGAGCGGGGCCCCATTCGCGAAATCGGCCACGTAGACGGGGCGGAGCGTGCCCGAGGCGGACGCGAAGACCTCGTTGTTGCTCGCGTTGAAGTACACCGGGCTGCCCGTGCCCGTGGCGACCTGATTGATGACGGGGATGCCCGTGAGCGACGCGTCGGTGGTCGTGTTGCCCGCCTGGTCGTAGTAGAGCTTGTTCGAATTGGCGTCGGTGGCCTGGACGCCGTATTCCTGCGAGCCCCATTCCTGGACCTGGTCGGTGATGATGGTCCCCGTGGAGTCGAGCACGACCGACTGGATCTCGAGCGGGCCGTTCGGGTTGGCGGGGTCGACGGGCCGGACGATCGGCTGCTCCTCGACCTCGGCGATCACCGAGGCGCCGGCGACGTTGCTCCTGGCGGAGAGCGTCGCGCCCGCGGCCAGGGTGAGGATCTTGCCCGTGGCGTCGATGGAGGCGATCGCGTAGATGCCGTTGTCGAAGGCGGTCCCCGAGACTGCGATGCGGTCTCCCGGTTGGAATCCGTCGTCGGCCCAGCTCCCGGCGTTGCGTGCGATCGTGGGCGCGGTGGCGGACGGGGTGAAGGTCAGCGTCTGGCCGCTGGATGGGCCGTTGAACGACCTGGCGGGCGTTTGCGTGTTGACGAACACCAGCGGCAGGTCATTCAGCAGGCCGGGGCCGATCTCGCTGCCGGTCTCGGCGACGGACTGTTCGGAGATCTCGGCGGTGCCGTTCACGTTGAGCGTGTTGAGGATGTTGGCGGGCTTGCCCACGACGATCGTGTTCGTGCCGCCGCCGGCGTCGATGGTGGTCCTGGCCCCCGAGGCCTCCAGGTCCAGCGTGTTGGTGCCCGTGCCGGGGTCGATCGTGAGGTTCAGGCTGGACGGCACCGACTGGACCGAGACCGCGTTCGAGCCGTTGGGCAGGAGCAGTTCCAGGTTCTGGACGTCGGCCAGCTCGACGCCGTCGTAGATCGGCTCGGTGATGCCCTTGACCAGTTGGATGCCCGGATATGCGTCGACGCCCGAGGTCGGGATGCCCAGGCCGAACCCGCCGAGCGTGAGGTAGGTGTCGGTCACGTTGCCGTCCTGGCCCCAGAGCGGCACGACCTTCGAGGCGTGCGTCTGCGGGTCGGTCACCGTGACCTGGCCGATCGAGGTCAATTGCGGGAAGGTATCCAGCCGCAGGAAGCCGGGGCCGGGCGTGCCGTTTTCGTCGTGGAAGATGACGGTGTTGCCGTTGACCTGCTCGCCCTGGCCGCCGTCGATGATCACGCGCCCCTGGATCTGGTACGCGTCGAAGTTGGGCGTGGCCTGGAACGCGAATGGCGGCTGCTGCACCGTGACCGTGGGCGGCTGGATGTAGATGGGGGCTTGCGGGACCAGGGTTTGCGTCTGGTAGGTGATGGTGAGGCTGGAGACGTTCACCTCGATGACCGGGGCGAACTGGAACGGCGTGAAGAAGCTGTAGAGGTTCCGGATCGTCACGGTGCCGATCGAGGTGCCGAGGAGCTGGTATCCCGGCACCGTGGAGCCGAATGCGGCGATGAACGGGGCGAGCACCTGCTGGGCGATCTGCGCCGGGGTCATCCCCCCGGCCAGGTCCAGGGCGTAGGCGAACGCGCTGATGATGGCGTTCAGGTTCGTGAAGGTCTGGGGAGGCGCCACGGTCGTGACGAGCTTGGGCGGCTGCTGCTGGACGATGGGAGGCGGCGTGTAGGTGTAGGCCGGCGGGTAGAAGACCAGCGGCGGGGCGTCGCCGCCGATGTGGATCGTGTTGTCGCCGGGGCCGCCCTCGATGGTGGTCGTCAGGTTCGGGTCGGTGGCCAGGACGTAGAAGGTGTCGTCGCCGCCGGCCCCGTCGACCTCGACCGACTGGATCCCCGCGAAGTTCACGATCCTCCCCGCGCCGGCGATGTAATTGTTGCCGATGACGAAGGTGTCGCCGATGGGGGTGCCGATGACCACGATCGTGTTGTAGCCCGTCCCGCCCACGATGTCGACCGGGGCGTTCTGGAGGTACTCGTAGCGGTTGCTGCCCGACCCGCCGATGACCGTGTTCAGGTTGGTGATCTGGTTCGGGTTGGACGGGTTGTTGCGGAGGACCAGGAACGTCTTGAGCAGGAACAGGTTGATGCCGGCCCCGCCGTGCAGGTAGAGCATGGCGCTGTTGTGGTCGACCTCGAAGGTGCCGTTGCCCTGCCCGCCCAGGATGAACAGGTCGTCGGAGTTGCCGTTGGTCATCGCCCTGGTGTTGACCACGGGCACGCCGTTGGGATATTCGAGCGTGCGGTTGCCCGTGTCGGGGATGAGCGGCACGGTGCCGACCACGGCGTTGTCGTTGCCGTTGCCGAAGTTGATGAAGGTGGGGGCCGCGGTGTCGTTGACCAGGATGTTGTCGTTGCCGCCGAGCGTGTCGAGCACCAGGCGCTGGACGCCCCGGAACGTGATGAAGGTGTTGGAGACCACGCTCTCGACGATCGAGCCGACGCGGAACCCGCCGCCGCCGGAGGCGTTGAGCGTGAGGTTGTCGGCCTGCTCCGAGCCGTTGACCAGCAGCACGCGCTCGCCCGAGGTGCCGCCCGAGCTGGCGACGTTGATGCGCGAGGCGTTGTTGTTGGCGATGTTGACCACCGTGAACTCGACGCCGCCGGCCGTGTTGGTCGAGCCGTCCAGCGTGGCCGATCCGGCGAACGGCACGACCTGGTATTGCGTCGAGCCCACGTAGGCGATGTTCGTCGGCGAGTTGACGACGATCGTGTTGTTGCCCGCCCCTCCGGTGATGTTCACGACCGAGAACAGGTTGCTGATCGGCTCGACGACCGAGCCGGCCGCGAACTGATCGCCCACGTCGTTGAGCGGGAAGTTGGGCGCCTGCATCCCGAACTGCGCGATGAGCTGCTGCTCGCTGTCATACACGCTGTTCTCGTACTGCTGGAACGTCTGCGAGCCGCCGTCCTGGAGCAGGACGCCCATGATGAGCTTGTCGTTGTAGAGGCCGAAGTCGACGTCGTGGGTCTCGTCCAGGGTGTCGACGCCGGTGGCGTTGGGGTCGCGGACGAAGCTCTCCTGCCCCAGGCCTCCGTAGACGGTGTCGTTGCCCGTGCCCAGGTGGATTGCGTCGTTGAAGGTGGGGGAGGTGATGATCGTGTCGGTGCCCGCCCCCACCTGCTCGGCCAGGTTGATGAGCTGCGGGTAGTTGGCCGCGGACGCGGCGGTTGCCGGCCCCATGCCCCCGGCGTTGATCGTGTCGTTGCCGTCCAGCGAGTTGATCGTGAGCGTGTCGCCCTGCGAGGCCACGCTGTTGGTGATCGCGAAGTTGATCGTGGCGCCCAGGCTGTCGGCGTCGGTCACGAGCACCTGCGTCATCCGGCCGTTCTGGTCGGCGTCGCCTTCGACGGCCGTGAAGGTGTCCGCGCCGCTGGTGCCGAGGATCGTGATCTGGTCGGCGCCCGAGTGCGGATACACGTTGACCACGGGCACGACGATGTTGAGGCCGGGATTGTCCGGGTCGGCCACGGTCTGCGTGGCGCCGGTGGGGACGATGTCCTGGCCGGCGTTGATCGTGACGTTCTGGAGGCCCGAGTTGCCCAGGTCGTTGATCGTGAAATGGTTCGCCTCGGCTCCGCCGTCCACTTCCAGGTTGTTGAACCCGGAGGCGTTCAGGTAGCCGAGGGTCGTGCCCGCGCTCGACAGGTCGGCGACCTGGATCGTGCCCTGCGCCGGGTTCGTCACCGAGACGTAATTCGCGTTGTTCGTGCCCTCGACCAGCAGGTAGTTGTCGCCCTGGCCGGCCAGGAAGGTGTGGGTCATGTTGACGGGCTGGAGCGACCAGGTGACCGCGTTGTCGCCGTTGCCGGCGTCGATGAAGTCGTCCCCGCCGCCGCCGTCGATCGTGTCCTCGCCCGGGTTCGCGGCGTTGTAGGCGTCGTCGGTGGCCGTCACGCCCGCGAGATTCAGCGCCCAGCCGCCGGACCCGTAGGACTGATAGGCGTCGGTGCCGACGCTGCCGATGGCCGCGTGCCCGTAGATGACCTCGCCGGCCGGGCCGCCGGTGATCTGGTTGTTGCCCGCCCCGCCGATGAGTTCGGCGGCCGAGGTGGACTGGCTGGTGATGTAGTTGTAGGCCGGCCCGCCCACGAGCACCGCGCCGGCGACGTTGGTGCCGGCCTCCAGGACGTTCTGGTTGTCGTTGTTGTTGCTGTCGTCGGGGTTGAGCCTGGAGCCGCCTCCGTAGGCCAGGGCGTAGCCGCTGCCGTTGTCGACGAAGTTATTGCTGTTCGGCCCGCCGAGGAAGACGACCGGCACCTGGACGCCCGCGTCGACGATGAGCGACTCATTGTCCTGGTTGGCGCCGTCGGACGCGTCGTCGACGATCCGCTTCACGCCGGTGAAGGTCTGCGTGTGCCCGAAGGCGGTGACATTGATCGTCTCGCCCGTGGCGGCGTTCCCGCCGGCGTCGTCGAGGATGTACGACTCGCTGTTGCGGTTGGTCGGGTCGTCCTTGTCGAGCACGGTGGTGTCGACCGCGCCGAGATTCCTCTGCGACGACCGGGTGCCGGTGTTCAGGTACAGCGTGCCGTTGTCGACCGAGGGGTCCCAGGCCTGGGCGTTGCCCTGTTCGCCCGCCAGGTAGTAGGGCGTGGGCAGTTGGACCGTGCCGATGCTGAAGCTGGCGTGGGCGTGGATGGTGACGAACAGGATGTGGATCTTGACCGACACGCTGACCTTGACCTCGACCGACCCGCCCGAGTTGCTGTCGATCCTGGCGTCGAAGCTCACGCCCAGGCTGCCGAAGGTGATGCCGAAGAGCCGGGCGCTGACCTCGGCGCTGCCGTTGATGTCGAAGTGGATCCCGGTCCCGAAGGCGGGGTTGTCGAAGTAGAGGCTGGCCCCGAGGCTGAAGTCGCCCTCCAGGCCGAAGCTGTGCGTGCCGAGCAGGACGTCGCCGTTGAGGCTCACGGCGAACTGGCCCTGCCAGTCGAAGTCGCCCGAGGCCGACAGCGTGGCGAGGCCGAAGAAGCTCAGGCTCGCGTTGAAGTGGACGTACCAATTGCCGTCGCCCAGGGTCTCGGTGACCGGGTGGCCGTTGGCGTTGAACGACACGTTCTGGTTGCCGCCGACGAGGATCTCGAAGCTCGCGTTGAACTTGAGGACTTCCAGCAGGCTCACGCTGCCGTTGAGCATGAGGCTGAACGAGCTCGCGCCCGCCGTGAAGCCGTTGGCCGATCGCGGGGCCTTGGTCGTGTTGAGCAGCAGGGTGCCCGAGGCGTCGATGTCGATCACGCCGGCGATGTTCGCCTTGATCGACGTGGCCAGTTCGAGGAACAGGCCGGGGTTGGAGTCGGTGTAGACGACCGCGGCGCCGCTGGCCTGGAGGGTGATGGCTCCGCCCAGGCTGAGGCTCACGTTGAACGTGATCCCGAACTGCTGATTGGTGATGGCGATGGTCGCCGAGCCGTTGGCCGTGACCAGGCCGGCGAACTCGATCGAGCCGCTGATCGACAGCAGGAAGCCGGGCTGGACCGTGAGGTTCTGCCCGTTCACGAGGTAGGACTGCGCCGTGCTGGAGGTGTTCAACTGGAGCGTGGCGCTTGCGGTGAACTTGAGGCCCAGGCCGCTGCCGAAGCCGCCGTTGCCCGTGGTGATCGAGAACGTGAGGTCGATGACCAGGCCCTGCTTGTTCACCGCGAGGACGCCGACCACGTGCAGGTTCCCGAACGAGCCGACCGTCAGCATGGCATCGGCGGCGATGGTCAGGCCCGGGTTCGGCCCGTCGAGCTGGAGCGAGAAGTCGAACTCGCCGGACAGGGTGAGCAGGCTGCCCACCGTCAGCTTCCCGTTGATGTCGATCGCGATCCCGATCCCGAACTGCGAGACGGTGACGGGGGTGCCGGGCGGGTCCTCGAAGTGGATGTCCTCGGGCCTGTCGCTGGCGTTGACCAGCAGCCTCACGTCGCCGGTCAGGCTCACGCCGGGGATGATCCCCCCGGCGGCCAGGCTCAGCGAGGCGCCGCCCCAGAGCCCCGTCCCCGTGGCCCCGCTCGTGTCCACCTTGGCCGTGAACGAGATGGAGCCCGAGAGCGTGCCGAGCAGCGCCACGTTGGCGATCACGTCGCCCGCGATCGTCACCCCGGAAACGGTCCCGTTGGTGTAGGCCGTGATGGTGAACGAGCCGATGAGGTTGATCTCATTGAACAGGTCGAGGTTGCCCACGATCTGGAGCTGGATGTAGATCGCCGAGGAGGTGGCCTTCTGCTGGACTTCGAGCTGGTTGCTGGTCCCGCTGTTGTTCGGGTCGGCGAATTCCTTGGTGATGTAGTAGACGTTCGCCCCGTCGTTGACCTGCCACGAGTAGGGGCTGCCCGCGGCGTCGAAGGTGTAGACCTGGACCGTCGGGCTGTTCAGGGTGATGTGATGGCTGGTGAAGAAGCCCACCCAGTTGGCCGGCAGGGCGACCGCCGCGGCGACCTTCTGCGGGAGCGAGTTGGCGTCGGGGAACGTCGCGTTCGCCTCGGTCACGGAGAACAGGTCGGCCTGCGGGGGCCCGGCCGGCACCACGATCGTGGTCGGGTCGGTCGGGTCGAGCAGGGGCAGGAACTGGTTGGGGATGGCGTAGGAGAAGTCGGCCAGGGTGGTGTTGAACAGGAGCTGGAACGAGCCGGTGAAGTTGACGTTCGGGCTCAGGCCGTTCACGCCCGACCCGAGGTTGCCGGTGCCCAGCGACACGCTGATCTTCAGGTAGCCGGCCACGCCCGGGATCGCGCCGGCGCCGGTCGGGTCGGTCTCGATGGCGAAGAGCGCCGTCACGTCCACGGAGGAGACCAGCGCCAGCGCCGGGTCGACGGCGAGCAGGGCGACCTTGGCGAGCGACGACCCGCCCAGCTCGAGCCTGGCGAGCGCGAAGAACTGGAAGCCGCTGTCGGAGATCTGGATCTGGATGGCGCCCCGGATCGAGAAGAACGTCTGCTTCGTGCCGGAGATGGTGGCCGTGAGGGTGAGCTGGCCCGAGAGCTGGAGCAGGAACGACTCGGGGCGGATGTTGAAGGTCTGAAGCTCGGTGTCGATGGCCAGGTAGGCGGCCGTGCCCGCGGTGGGGTCGGCCGGGATGCTGCGGACGTAGTACCGGGAGGTCACGGAGTTGATGACCGACGTGATGATCCACATCGTGTCGCCGTTGGCCGGGTCGGATTCGGCCGTGACGGTGGGGGCCGGGTCCTTGGAGTTGGTCGCCGAGTCGTCGAGCGTGATCCCGTTCTGCTGGAACAGGGCCAGCAGGTTGGCCGCGATCGACGAGTTGAAGGGCGCCGAGCCGCCGAGCGACTGCGGCAGGTTCGCCGCGTCGGCGGTGTTCGAATCGGTGAAGAGCTGGTCGCCGGGGAAGCCGGGGAGCGCGATCTGGACGGTCTGGATCGCGGAGGTCGTGTTCACTTCCAGCAGCGCCGTGGCCTGGGCGGTGATGCCATAGGGCTGGAGGAAGGCGAAGTTGGTGTCGAGCTTCAGGACCCCGTAGAACTCGGGCGTCGACAGGCCATTGCCCGTGTTCAGCACGAAGTAGGCGGCGCCGAGGCCACGTTGCCGAGCTTGTACACGACGACCGATCCCGCGGCCGAGAGCGTGAAGTCCGGCCCGGCCCCGATCGTGACGGTCACGCCGCCGTAGATATCCAGCAAGGGTTGCGAGGTGATGCCGGCGTCGTTCAGGATCAGCTCGCCCGAGACCGAGATGAAGAACACGCGCTGCGGGTCGTTCGGGGCAACCTGCGAGATGGCCTGGAACGCCTGCGTCGAGGCGGTCCCGAGGTCCCCGGCGAGGTCCGCCCAGCTACCGGCGATGAACTGGACCGTGACCGGGCCGGGCGAGAAGCTTCCGGTGAAGAAGTAGCGGAAGGTCTCCGACGTCGAGCTTGAGGCGACCAGCAGCGGGTCGGTGCCGAAGGTCACGCCCGAGGCCCCGGCGCCGCCGATCGTGAATTCGTTGCCGTTGATGGTGGTCGAATCGATCGGGCTGCCGCTGATGAGGGCGTAGTTCACGTCGATGTAGCCGCGGCTCTGGCCCGGGGCGATCGCGAGCGATTGCGGCGGCGTGAGGACGCTGGCCGTGCCGCCGTAGGTGACGGCCCCGGCGGCGAAGTGGATCGTCACGTAGTCGCCGACCACCAGGCCGCCGCCGGTCAGGATGAACCTGTAGACGCCCCCGCCCCCGCCCGACGTGGGCGACCCCACCGTCACCGAGGTCGTGCCGGTCGTCGTCGTCCCGACGGTGATCGCCGTGACCGTGAAGGCGTTGCTGCCGACCGTGCCGAGCGTGAGCGAGGCGCCGAAGGGGACGTTTACGTACAGGTTGCCGCTGCTGTCCTGCTGGACCGGAAGCGACTCGTCGGCGAAGTCGGTGATGGTCGCGCCGGCGGCATCGAGGTAGTTGAACGACCCGCCGACGAAGTTCAGCGTGAGGGCGCCGAGCGGAACGTGCCGCTGTACCAGAAGCGGAAGGTGTAGGCGTTGCCCGAGTGGCTGATGAGGATCGCCGGCTGGGAGGAGTCGAGCGCCAGCGTGCCGTCGGCCGGGTTGTTGACCGTGACGGTGAACTTCGGCGTGAGCGACTCGACCGACGCCAGGTCGAGCGACGTGGCGTAGCTCGGGAGCGTGAACGTGACGTCCAGATATCCGAGGTCGTTCAGCGCGTCGGTGCCGGGCGTGGTGCCGGCGACGGGGTCGGCCAGCGTGGCGGAGAGTTGCTGGACGTTGAAGGTGAGCGTGGTCGCCAGGTTGCCGTAGGAGACGGCCGCCACGCTGCTGGGCGAGGTCGACGTGAAGCTGCCCGCGGCGAAGCCCAGCGTGACCGGCCCGGTGGCGTAGTCGCCCGTCACATAGAACCGGACCACGTTGCCGCCCAGCGAGAGCGGGGCCAGCGTGGAGAACGGCACGAGCGTGACCGTCCCCAGGCCCGATCCGCCGAGCGTGAAGGGCGCCGAGGTGGCGGCGAGGATCGCGGCCAGGTTCAGCGTGTCGCCCGTCGTGGGCGTGAATCGGACGTCGATGTAACCGATGTTGCCGGTCGGGACCGCGTTGCCGCCGATCGTGTACGACGCGTTGACCGGGCTGACCGTGGCCGCAGCGTTCGTCGCGGTCGTCCCGTCGGCCTGGGTGTACGAGTAGGCGCCGGCCGCGAAGATGATGGTCACGTTGTTGGTCGTGAGCATGCCGAGCGTGGCGTATCGGAACAGGTAGGTCGTGCCCATCTGGCCGATCAGCACGGGCGATTGCTTCGCGTCGACCGCGAAATGGCCGGCCGCCGCGTCGGTGCCGCCCAGCGTGAAGGGCACCGACGTGGCGGCGAGGATCGCGGCCGTCGAGAGCGTGGCCCCCGCCGGCACGGTGAACGGCACGTCGAGGAACCCTCGGCCGTTGACCACCGCCTGGCCGATCCCCCCATTATTGCCGGGGTTCACCAGGTCGGCCGTCGGGCCGGTGACGGTGAACGTCTCGGTCGATGCCACGTTCGCGTTGTTCGTCGTGCTGTCGCTGAAGCCGTTCGCCGCGAAGCTGACGGTGACCGTGCCGGTGGTGAACGGCCCGGCGGTGGAGCTGAGGTAGTAGCGGAACGTGGTGCTCGTCATCGAGGAGGCGATCTGGGTCGGCCCCGCCGAGACCGTCACGCCCGGGGCGACCGCGCCCGTCAGCGAGAACGGTGCTGACGTGGCCTGGGCGATCGCCGAGGTGTTCAGGGTCTCGCCCGGCACCTGCTGGAAGGTCACGTCGAGGTAGGACCTGCCGTTCGCCGACATGGCCGACGAGAACGTCGGGTTGCCGTAGGTCGCCGAGGCGTCGGTGAACGACAGTTTGCCCGGATTGAAGGCGACGGTCACGCTCGCCGCCGCGGTGATCGCGGGCGAGATCGTGACCGGGAAATTGAACGTGTTCGGCGTGCTCACGGGCGTGGGCTGGCCCGCCGGGGTGATCGTCTCGCCGGTCAGGGTCAGCGAGCTGAACAAGGCCGCGTAATTGCGAAGGACCGAGTTCGGATCGATCGCCAGGCCGGCGGGCGGGGTCGGCAGGGTGAGCGTGAGCACCCCGTTCGGGCTCACCGTGCCGGTGGCCGAAGCGGGGGTGTAGCCCGTGGCGGTGAAGGAGTAACTGCCGGGAATGATGGTCACGGTCACGCTGTCGGAGGCGAACGTGCCGGTGATCCAGAAGCGATAGGTGTTCGCCGCGCCGTTGGGCGTGGGGATCGGCGCCTGGCTGGTGTCGACCGCGGCCGTGCCCACTCCCGTGCCGCTGAACGTGAACTTGGGCGTGGTCGTCTCGACCGACGCCGGGTCGATGCTATAGGAGTAGCCCGAGGGAAGGTCGGTCGGGACGGGGAGGGTGATGTCGATGTAGTGGCGGTTGTTGATCGCGGAGGCGTCGACGCTCCCGCCCGCGGCCGGGTTGGTCAGCGAGGCGGTGGGACCCTGGATGAGGAAGGTCTGCGTGAGCGCCTGGCCGAGGTCGCCCTGAGTGTCCTTCCAACCGGCGGTGCTCGTGCTGGCCGTGAACGTGATCGTCAGCGTGCCGGGCGTGAACTTGAAGTTCGGCGTGGTGATCACGTAGCGGAAGTCGTTGATGCCGCCCGTGGCCAGCGTGGTGTCGTCGGGCAGCGAGTTGGCGAGCGACCCGGTGACCGGGGTGGCGACCAGCAACGTCCCCGTCGAGTCGGGCGCCGAGGTGATGGGGATTGGCAGGGCGGAGATGCTGAGCGTTGTCTGCAGGCCCGCCGCACTCGTGAAGATGGCGGTGAACGGGGCCGCTGCGGGCGGTGCGCGGGTGGCCGTGGAACCGCTCCCGGAGACCGTGCCGAGGATCGAGTCGTAGTTGATCTGCGCCCGGGCGCGGGCAGGAAGTTGACGTCGATGTAGGGGAGCGTCTGGCCTGCTTGCGTGTACCCGCTCGGCACGGTGAAGAACGTGGACTGGCCGAGCGCGCCGACGCTGGTGGACGGGACGACGGCGAGATTCGTGTCCGTGACGAACGGCCCGGCCACCTGGGCAACCACGTTGACCACGCTGAAGCTGTAGCTCGCCCCGAGGTTGTTGGGCGACGTGCTGAGCGAGTCGCTCCACTTGTTCGGCAGGATCGTGACCGTGTACTGGCCCGCCGCGAACGGGGTGCCCGCCGGGATCAGGATCTCGTACTCCAGCGTCACGCCATCGCCCAGCAGGGTGGCCTGGAAGGGCGTGTAATTCGCGCTGTTCGGGCCCGCGATCTGGACCGTGCTCCCGCCCTGGCCGACGAGGCTGGTGAGGTTCGCGGTGCTGAACTGCGCCTCCACCGAGGGATAGAGCCGGACGTCGACGGCGGCGGCGTGGTACAGGGTCGCCACGGTCGGGCTGGAGGGAAGGACCGTCGCGGCGGGCGGCGAGGCGGCGTCCACCCCGTACTGGTTGAAGACCACGTTGCCCGAGCCGTCCGTGTACGAGACTCGGCCCTGGACGAAGCTGACGTCCGAGGGGACGAAGCTCGCCGTGTTCGCGTCCGTCACTCCCGTGAGCCAGAAGCGGTAGGTGAAGGCCGAGATCTGCAGGGGGACCTTCGTTGTGTCGAGCGCCATGCCGCCGTCACTGACCTGGATCGGCGGCGAGGTGACCGTGACCGAACTGGGATTGAGCGTGCCCGAGAACGAGCCGAAGTGGGGGTCGGTGGAGGCATACGGGTTGCTCGGGAAGGTCACGTCAACGGTCCCTTCGCCGTTGATCGTGCCGGCGCCGATGTTGCCGTTGCTGCGGGGCCCGACCAGGACGGCGCTCGGCTGGGCGGAGGCGGGCACGGTCGTCTTGAAGGTGACCTGCTGGCCGCTCGCGTTCTCGAATCCCATGCGGAGCGAGCCGTCGATCGTGAGCAATTGCACCTGGTCGGGGATGTTCGCCAGGAAGAGGACCGTCACGCTGCCCGAGGCGACCTTGGACAGGTCCGCGTAGAGCTTGCCGCTGATGCTCAGGTTGTTGTCGGCGAAGTTCAGCTTGCCCTCGACCAGGAACTTGCCGTCGGTGCTGAACTCGACGTTGACCTGCCCGTTGAAGAGTTGCTGGCTCGTGTAGATCGAGTAGATGGTGGCGCTGCCGATGATCGTCATCGGCGCCGTGAACGCCGCGAGGAATCCGCCCAGGCTCGGGTTGGTCTTGATGGCCTTGTACTGGGCGACGACCTGCGCCTGGATCTGGTTCTGCCAGTCGGACAGGATCGGGGTCGCCTGCACGTTGAATGCGGGCTGGTTGAGCTGCATGGGGTCGGTGATCGACGGCAGCGACGTGAAGAACTTGACGCCGGCCGTGAAGTTGTTGATCGACAGCCCGGTGTCGGGGTCGATCAGGATCCCTTCGGGCAAATTCACCGAGATCTGCACGCCGAGCGGCCCGAGCGACGAGAGCGCCATCTGGATCGTGAACCCGGACATCCCCGCGAAGTTGAATCCGCCCTGCAGGCCGAGGAAGAACACGCGGTCGACGACAGTCGTGGTCGTGTCGGTGGCGGCGATCATGTTGCCGTTGGCGTCCAGCTTCAGGATGCCGCCAAGGAGGCTCGCGCTGAGCTTCCCGCCGAACATGTTGCCCGCCACGCTCACGCCGAACGACTGGATGCCGACGATCGGGAACTCGCCTTTGAGGAGCATGCCGACGTCGACCTGGATCCCCGTGACCGAGCCGGAGAAGGTGAGCCCGCCGAGGCCCTGGATGCCCGTCACGCTGGCCGAGAGCGTGAGGAGGATGTCGGCCGGGTCGTCCTGGATCCCGTTGGGCCACTGGATGCCGATCTGCGTGATCTGGATCGGCAGCCAGCTCGGCCACATGAACGAGCTGCCCGTGGCCGTGCCCACCCCCAGGACCACGCCGAAGCCCTTGAGCGGGACGAACGAGCCGTTGCCGAGGAACTCGAAGTCCTGGGCCTGGCCGCTCAGCAACACCGAGCCGAGCTTGATCTGGGCGCCGACCGACCCGATCGTCACCAGAGGCTGCGTGGCCGAGGCGCCCGTGTCGATGCTGATCTTGTGGCCGACGAAGGTGACGAAGCTGGTCACGGAGATCGAGAACGTGTCGACGCTGAAGCTGATGCTCTGGACCTTGCCGCCGGAGAATTGCAAGGTCGCCGAGGCCGCAGGCTGGCCCGCCGTGGTCGAGCTGACCGAGGCCGAGACCGGCTTGCCCGGCAGGAACGTGGCGCCGGTGGTCGAGATCGAGACCGAGCCGTTGAAGTTGATCGCCTGGCCGAACACCACGTCGAAGTCTTTCACGCTCACGGTCAGGTTGTTGAAGCTGAGGATGCTGCCCAGCGTGAGCGGCTGGCCGTTGGAGCCGGAGACGGTGACGAACGCGGTGCCGATGGTGAAGCCGTTGTCCCAGATGGTCAGGCCCGGCAGCCCGGCCGAGGTATCGGGCTGGACGCCGGCCGAGACGCCGAATTCGGGGAGGCTGACCGTGGCCGAGCTGATCGTCAGGTACTTCTGATGATAAAGCCCGTCGCTGCCGTGCATGGCACCCAGGCTCGGGTTGGACGGGGCCTTGCTCGGGTCGAACTCGGGGTTGTAGTTGATCTGGATGCCAGAGCCGGTGATCGTCAGCGCGTTCGGGATGGTCACGTTCAACCCGCCCACGCCCAGGCCGAAGCTCCCGGGCACGCTGAATGCGCCAGGATTGACGACACGTTCTTGCTGAGCAGGGCCGGGATGAGCGTGAGCAGGTTGACCTGCACGTTGAAGGTGCCCAGCACGTTGGTGAGCGCGGCGGTGATGCCCGAGCCCGATTGCGAGGCGCCGAAGCCGAGGCCCGCCGAGGCCACGCCGATGGCCACCGTCAGGTTGAGCGTGCCGCCCTTGAAGCTCTCGCCGGCCAGGCCGATCGACGGGCCGGCGAGCGAGAGCGGGCCGAGCGAGATCGCGTTGGACGCCGCGCCTTCGTCGGTCGCCGTGCCGCTGACGGTGAAGACCTGGGTCGAGGCCATCAAGGTGATCGAGGTCGTGGCCGTGGCCGTCGACCCCGCGCCCTGCGGCACCTGGACCTGGAACACGGTCGGGCTCATCGCGTTGGGCGAGAAGTTCACCATGAACAGGCCCGCCGCGAACAACTGGTTCTGCGGCGTGGTGTTGCTGATGGCGACGAGCGAGTACCGGTAGGTGTTGCCGCTCACCAGCGTGGGCACTCCGGCGAGCTTGACGAGAGCCGCCGCCGGGCCGCCGATGGTGATCGCCCCGGTGAGCGCGGCGGTGTTGGCCGTGCTGGTCGTGGAGGGCGGGACGATGATCCCGCCGCCCGGCACGTTGAAGGTCACGTCGATGTAACCGCGCTGGTCGAGCGACTGGGTGTTGACCGTCGAGCCGTCGACCGGGCTGGTCAGCGAGCCGGTGGCGGGAAGCAGGTTGCCGACGACCGCCACGCCCGGGGAGCTACCCCCGGTCAGGCTGCTGGAGTTGACCGTGAACACGGGCACCGTCTGCTGCGCGAGGGCCGACACGAACTTGACGGTCAGCGCGTTGTTCACGTCGGTGACGACCGTGTTGCCGGCGCCGTAGAAGGCGTCGAACAGCGCCTGGATCTGGCCTTGCGTGTCGGCCAGCGGGACGGTGATGGTTCCCGCGGCGCCCGTGTCGGGGCGGGTCACGCCCAGGACGTAGCTGCCTCCGGTGGGCGAGCCGCCGGGGGTGATGGTCTGCGAGGCCGCGGTCTTGGTCGAATCGAACAGGGAGAACGTGGCGTACTGGGCCACATTGGTCGCGCCGCGGTTGTCGCCGTAGGAGCCCGGCGTGAACATGACGGTCACGGTCGGGTTGGCCACGCTCGCGTCGAAGCTGCCCTGGAACGAGTACTCGAAGTCGCTGTCGTCGTTCGGGCTGACCTGAGTGGGCCTGGAATTGACCTGCACGCCCGAGGCGGCGGCGCCCGAGAGCGTGAACTGGCCCGACCCGTTCAGGATGGCCTGGACGTTGATGCCGACGTTGTTGACGTCGTTGTAATGGACGAGGATGTATCCCTGCTTGTTCAACTGGTTCACGTCGACCGCCTGGCCCGCGCTCGGGTAGCTGAGCGTGGCGGTCGGCGGGCGGAGGGACGTGGAGGGCGTCTGGATCGTGGCGCCCACGCCGAAGATCGAGAAGCCGTTGACTTGCAGGCCCTGGAGCTGGAAGCCCTGGCCGCCCCCGATGGAGAACTGCGCCGAGCCCTTGATGCTGAACGTGGGCGTCGAGGAGAAGTTCCCGCTCGAATCGGGGATGTTGATGTTCACGCTGGCCGTCGGCACGTTCACGTTGACCGCCCCGGTGGGGGACAGCGTGAACTGGATGGCGCCCTGGATGGTGAAGACCTGCGAGGCGGAGATGGTCAGCAGTTGGGTCGGGTCCACCGAGCCGTTGGCGGCATAACCGGCGGCGAATTCCTTGATGAAGGCGGGCGACTGGAACGTCACCGGCACCGAGGCCGGCGACGAACCGGCCGGCAGCGGGACGGTCACGTCAACGGCCTGGCCCGTCTCGTTCACCCACACCGCGATGCTCCCGCTGATCGACAGCGGGCTGAGGCCCACCAGCGCGGCCTGGCCGTAGGCGAACACCGCGTACTTGCCCGTGGCCGTGAACTTGACCACGCCGAGCGAGGCGTTGGTGACCTCGATGCCGATGGCATTCGGGTTGGCCGCGCCGTTGATCGTCAGGGGGCCCGCGCCGAGGAACAGGGTCACGTTCGAGGCCCCGTACAGGACCATGCCCGGCATGGTGGTGACCTGGAAGTTGCCGGTGAGCGTGACGATGTTGTCGATGTTGATCGAGGCGTTGGAGATTCCCAGCGCGAAGGTGTTGGCCGGCACGTTGACCTGGAGCGTCCCGCCGGAGTCGAGCGGGATGGTCTGGTTGACGGCGGCGTTGGTGGTGTTGATCTCCAGCGAGACCTGGCCGCCGGCGCTCACGGCGGGCAGGTTCCCCTGGAAGTTGCCCGAAAGCTGCCCGGCCACGCCGCCGGTGAGGAAGATGAACGCGCCCTGGCCGTTGCTGAGCGTGACGCCGCCGTAGGTCGGGTCGGTGAAGCTCAGGCCGACGTTGTACGCGGCGATCCGCACCGCCGTGTACGAGGGCAGGCCATTCGCGGCCGGCATGGTGATCTCGTCGAACTGGAGGCTGCCCTTGAGCGCCACCGGATTGCCCTGCCCCACGGTCAGGGTCAGCGTCAGGTTGTCGCCGGCCAGGCGGAAGTAGGGGCCGGACGGCAGGGCGAGCGATTGCGAGGCGCCGGTGGCGGCATCGGTGAAGGTGGCGTTCACCGGGTCCGAGCCGCTGTTGAACTCCAGGTTGATCATGCCGCTGAAGGCGACCGTGGAGTTGGTGATCACGAGCGGGACGCCGATCTCGCCGGCCAGGGTCGAGCCTTCGATCACGAACAGGCCGCTGCCGCCGCTCACGCTGAAGAGCGCGGGCGAACCGAACGAGAAGCCGACGCCCTGGAGCGAAAGCTCGATCACCTGCGAGCCGTTGGCGTCGGTCGTGTCCTCGAACGTGACGAACGCCCCGAGGGAGATCGTCGGCTGCCCGGCCGCGCCCAGGGCGAGCGTGACCATCCCGCTCGCCTGGAGCGAGGCCGCCGCGTCATTGAGCAGGATCGACGTGGTCGGGCCGGTCGAGATCACCAGGCCGGACGTGGCCGGGTAGCTGCGCGAGAAGTTGACGACCGGGCTCCCCGCCGCGCCGCCCGACCCGTTCACGTCCAGGCTCAGGCCGGTGGCCGAGAGCGAAACGCCCGGCACACCGACCAGGGCCACGCCCGAGGCGTTGGCCTTCAGCGAATAGTAGCTGGCCGAACCGTCGGACGTCTTCAGGAGCGCCAGGCCGAATGAAACGCCGCTGAGCGCCACGCCCACCGCGGTCGACGAGGTGGGGGCCGTGATCGACCCGTTCGCGTTGGTGACCCAGTAGGGGCCGCCAACCCCGGCGAATCCATAAACGCCGCTCGCGCCCACGGTCAGGACCGAGACGGTCTTCTGCGTGCCATTGGACAGCGTGACCGCCTGCGTCCCCCCCTTGGTGAAGGTGAACGTGCCGGTCACGTAGGCGAACTGGCTGATCGCGAGGCTGACCGTCCCCTGGGCCGCGAGGATCGGGCCCGTGGCGAAATTGAGCGCCACGTTGTCGGCGGGGTTGGAATCGGTGGGGATGGCGAGGGGGCTGGCGGTGAGGTTGACCGTCGGGACGGTCGCACTGGCGTTCGCCGAGTCGCTGGCCTGGTTGATCTCGACGGTGAGGTTGTTCGCCGAGAGGGTCAGGCCGGTGATGCCGACGAAGGAGACGCTTCCGCTGGCCTTTAGGGCGAGATAGCTGATGGACGGGGCGGGATTCGCGGTGGTCGGGATCGGCTTGAGCAGGGCCAGGCCGAGGCTGGCGTTCGAGATCGCCACGCCCAGGGCGCCGGCCGATTCTCCGCTCGTGGGGCCGCGGATCGTGCCGTTGGGGTTCATGACCCAGTACGGGCCGTTCGCCCCCGCGAATGCGTAGACGTTGCTCACGCCCACTTCGAGCGAAGAGACGGCCTGCTGGGTCCCGTCCTGGAGCGTGACGGTCTGCGCCGCGCCCTTCTCGAAATCGAAGTTGCCGCTGAGGTAGGCGAACTGGCTGACGGCGAGCGTGACGCTCCCGGAGGCCCGCAGCAGGCTCCCGGAGAAGTCGAGGGAGACGGGCGACGCGCCCGGGCCGGTGGGGATGGCCAGGCTGTTGCCGGCCAGCTTGGTGAAGTCGATCGGCGGCGAGGTCGCGACGCTCGATCGGTTCACGTCCACTTCCAGGCTGCCGCCGAGGGTCAGGCCGGCGATCCCGACCAACTGGGCCGAGCCGGACGCCTTCAGGGCGTAGTAGGAGGCGCCCCCGGCGGTGGTGGGAGTGAGGAGGGCCAATCCGAGGCTGATATTCGCCAGCGCCAGGCCCAGCGCGCCGGCCGACTGCGATGCGTTGGGCGCGGACACCGTGCCGTCGGGGTTCATGATCCAGTACGGCCCGCCGATGCCGACGAACACGTAAACGTTGCTCGCGCCGATCTCCAGGGCGTTGACCGCGACCGTCGAGGAGGAGCCGACCGGCGTGACGAAGAGGGGGCCGGTCTTGGTGAACGAGACGTTGCCCGAGATGAACACGTAACTCTCGATCGACAGCACGACCGACGCCTGCACCTGGAGCAATGCGGCGGTGAACGTGATGGGCATGGACACCGACGGCGACAGGTTGGCGCCGGGGTCGATCGCCGGGCTGAACGCGGTCCAGTCCAGCGCCGCCGCGGGCTTGACGGTGCCGCCCATCGTGAAGGCGCCGGTGGCCTGGTTGATCTGGACCGTCACGTTGCTGGCCGAGGCCAGGATGTTGGCGCCCAGGTTGAGGCTGACCGTCTGGATCGACCCGTTGACCGCGATCCACTCGCGATTATCGGTGGCCGTGGTGCCGGCCGGGATGGGCCCCGGCGTGATGGCCGCGAGCCCGAGGCTGCCGCCCGTGAGCATGAGCCCGAGCCCGCCCGAGCCCACCTGGAGACTCAGGTTGCTCAGGCCCACGGTGACCAGAGTGGCCCCGGAAAGGTCGGGCGTCGAGTCGTTCAGCGGGAGGGTGATCGTGCTCGTGGAGATGGCGAAGTTGGCCGAGCCGGTGATCAGGTTGAAGATGTTCAGGCTCGTCAGCGACCCGCTCACGCCGAAGACCTTCGCCGTGAAGCCGATCGTCAGGTCGACCGGCTTGGGCAGGTTCGCGCCGGATTGACCCTCGCCCCGTAGGAATTATCGGGGTTTTGCAGGTCCTTGGTCCAGTCGAGCGCGGAGGCCGGGACGGTCGGCCCATTCATGTAGTTCCCGCCGAACTGATTGATCTGGATGGCCACGTTCGCGACCGAGGCCGTCACGCTGGTGCCGAAGTTCAGGCTGGCGGCGATGCCCGTGCCGTCGATCGCGATCCAGTACCGGTTGTCGGTGCCGCCGCTCGGCTTCGGGCGCCTCGATGGCGGCGATCCCCAGGTTGCCGCTCGTGATCGCCAGGCCGAAGCTGCCGGTGCCCACCGCGAGGCGGAGGTTGCTGAGCGCGATGGTGATCAGCGAGGCGTTGGTGAGGTCCGGATTGCCCTGCCCGCTGAAGGAGACGTTGATCGTGGACACGCTGATCGCAAACGCCGCCGAGCCGCTCAGGAGGTTGAAGAGGTTGAGGTTGGCCAGCGTCCCGCTCACGCTGAAGACGGCCCCCGTGTAAGCGACCTGGAGGTTCACCGGCGTGGGCAGGGTCGCGCCCGGGTCCACCTTGGCGCCGTAGGTCCCCTGCCCGGTCAGGTCGAGGTCGTCGGCCCAATCCAGCGGCATGGCCGTGGTGGTGGTCGTGCCGTTCACCGCGGTTCCGCCCGCCCGGTTGAGCTGGACGCTCACGCCGGTCACGCTCGCCGTCACGCTGCCATTGAGGTTCAGGCTGGCCGCGAGATTGATGCCGTCCACCGCGATCCAGTACCGGCTATCGTTGGCCGACTTGCGGCGCCTCGATCGCCGCGATCCCCAGGTCGCCCGAGGTGATCGCCAGGCCCACGCCAGCGGTGCCGACCATCACGTTCAGGTTGCTGAGGGCCAGGGTGATGAGCGTGGCGCCGACGAGGTCGGCCTTGCCCGTGCCGGCGAAGGCGATATTGGTGGTCGTGAGGCTGATCGCGAAGTCGGCCGAGCCGACAATCAGGTTGAAGAGGTTGATGCCCGAGAGCGACCCGCTCACGCTCAGCACGGGGCCGGTGTAGGTGATCGTCAGGTCGACCGGCCCGGGAAGGCCCGCGCCCGGGTTCACCTTGGCGCCATAGGTCGTCGTTCCGGGCGTCTGGAGGTCGTCATTCCAGTCGAGCGGGGAGGCGGCGACGGTCACTGACCCGTTCACGTAGGAGCCGCCCGCCTTGTTGATCTGGACGGCGAGCTTGCTGACCGTGGCCGAGAAGCTGGAGCCCAGGCTCAGCGTGGCCGTGAGGCCCGAGGCGTCCACGGCGGTCCAGTACCGCGAGTCGGACCCGGAAGCCGGCGTCGGCGCCTCCAGGACGGCGATGCCGATCGTGCCGCCGGTGATCGTGAGCCCGAAGCTCGACACGCCGAGCGAGAGGTTGAGATTGCCCAGGCTGAGCTGCAACAGGGAGGCACCCACCAACGACGGGTTGCCCGAGGCGGTGAACGAGATGTTCATCGTGGACCGGCTGAGCACGAACGACGCCGAGCCGGTGAACAGGTTGAAGATGTTGAAGCTGGCCGTCGTGGCGCCGATCGAGAACGCGGGCGCCGTGTCGGTGATGGGCAGCGAGACCGGCGGCGAGAGGTTGGCGCCGGGGTTGATGGGCAGCGTCGGGCCGCTGACCTGCGTCTGCCAGTTCAGGGCGACGGCGGGATTGCCCCCTGCGTCCTGGCCGCCGGCCTGGTTGAGCTGGAGCGTGACCCCGGTGGCCGTGGCCGAGATGCCGCCCAGCGACAGGCTCGCCGAAAGGCCGTTGCCGACGACGTCGATCCAGTAGCGGCTGTCCGTGCCGGTGGCGGGCGTGGGGGCCTCGATCACCGCGAGGCCCAGGTTGCCGCCGTTGATCGTCAGCCCGAATCCGCCCGCCCCCACGCCCGCCTGGAGGTTGCTCAGCCCGAGCGTGATGAGCGTGGCGCCGGCGAGCGTCGAGCCGCCCGTTGTTACGCTTGCGGTGGTGTCGCTGAGCGCGAAATTCGCCGAGCCGGTGATCAGGTTGAAGATGTTCAGGCTCGTCAGCGACCCGCTCATGGCCAACTCGGCGGCGGCGAACGTGATGGGCAGCGACACCGGTGTCGGGAGGTTCGCCCCCGGATTGACCTGGTCGGACGCCGTGCCGTACTGCCCGTCGTTGTCGAGGTCGAGGTCCGCCCCCCAGTCCAGGGCCGTGGTGCCGGCCTCGGCCTGATTGATCGAGACCGAGAGGTTGCTGACGGCCGCCGAGACGCTTGCGCCGAGCGTGAGGCCCGCCGAGAGGTTCGAGCCGATCACGGCGACCCAGTAACGCCCGTCGGTCGGGGACGGTTCGAGCAGGGCCAGGCCGAGCGTCCCGCCGGTGATCGCCACGCCGAATCCGCCCGCGCCGGCCGCCGCCGAGATGTTATCCAGGGCCAGGGTCACGAGCGTGGCGCCCATGAGCGTCGAATGGTCGGGCAGCTTGGCGCCCACGGTCGATTCGCTCAGGGCGAAGCCGGCCGATCCGCTGATCACGTTGAAGATGTTGAGGTTGGTCAGCGTCCCGGCCATCGCGAGCTGGCCTACGGTGAACGCGATCGGCAGCGCCACCGGATTCGGCAGGCCCTGGCCGGGGTCCACCTGGTCGGCCGCGGTCCCGAACTGGCCGTCGCCGTTCAGGTCCAGCGCCGTGGTCCAGTTGAGCGGGGCGGCAAGCGTCGAGACCCCGCCCGCGGTGTATTTCCCGCTTGCCTGGTTGATCGCCACCGTCATGCCCGCGACGGCCGCCGTGATATTCGTCGTGAGCGAGAGGTTGGCCGACAGGCCCGTCGCGACGACCGCCGTCCAGGTGCGGCCATCGGTTGCGCCCATGGCCACGGGCGTGGGCGCCTCGAGCACGGCCAGGCCGATCGTCCCGCCGGTCACGGCCACCCCGAATCCGCCCGCGGCCGTCCCCGCTTGCAGGTTGCTCAGGGCCAGCGTGATCAGGGTGGCCCCGGTCAGCGTGGTCCCGCCGAGCGACACATTGGCCGACGTCTTGCTGAGGGCGAAATCCGCCGAGCCGTTCAGCACGTTGAACACGCTCAGGTTCGTCAACGAACCCGACAGCGCGAGCAGGGCGCCGGTGAAGGGGATCGTCAAGTCGGGCGGAGTCGGCGGGCTGGGGAGCAGGCTCCCCGGGTTGACCGCGAGCCCGAAGCTCGTCGTGCCCGTCGCTTCGAGGTCGGCGGCCCAATTGAGCGCCACGGCCGGGGCACCGTCGGCCCCCTTGCCACTGGCCTGGTTGATCTGCACCGATGCGCCGGTGACGGTGGCGGAGATCGCCGAGCCCAGGTTCAGGCTTGCCGCGAGGCCCGTCCCGTAGACTGCGACCCACTCGCGGCCGTCCGCGCCGGGGTTCGCCGGCTCGACCGCCGCGATCCCCAGGTTCCCGCCCGTGACCGACACGCCGACCCCGCCCGACGACACGGAGCCCATGAGCCCGCTCAGCCCGATCTGCAGGAGCGTGGCGTTCGTTAGGTCGGCCGGACCCGACCCGTTGAAGGCGACGTTGACCGTCGATTCGCTGATCGCGAAGTTGGCCGAGCCCGTGATCAGGTTGAAGATGTTGAGCGTCGTCAGCGACCCGCTCAAGGAACTCTACGCGCCCGCATAGGTGATCTTCAGGTTGGACACCGCAGGCGAGAGATTCGCGCCGGGATCTACGACGTAGCTGTAGGTCGTCGTCCCTTGCTGCTCGACGTCCTTGGTCCAGTCCAGCGGCGAGGCGGCGTGGCCCGACGAGTCCGTGCCGCCGGCCAGGTTGAGCATGACCGACAGGTTGCTGACGATCGCCGACACGCCCGGCAGGGTCAGGCTCCCGCCCAGGTTCCCGCCGGTCACCGCGACCCAGTAACGCGACTCGTTGGCGGCCGAAGCGGGCAAGATCCCCGCGATCCCGATGTCGCCGCCACCCCCTACCGACAGGCCAAATCCGCCCGTGCCCGCGGACACGACCAGGTTGTTCAGGGCGAGCGTATACAGGGCCGCGCCGGCAAGCCCGGTGGTCATCCCGCCGTCAAACGACACGTTCACGGTCTGCTTGCTGAGGGCGAACGACGCCGTCCCCACGATCAGGTTATCGAGATTGATCCGGGCTTCCGTTGTTCCCCTGGCTGCTATTGATCGTCGATACGGCCATCGTGTACGCGATCGTCAGGTCGACCGAGGGCGTGAGGTTGGCCCCGGGATTGACCGGCGCCTTGTAGGTCGTGCCGCCGTCCACGGAGATGTCATTCGTCCAGTCGAGCGCCGTCGCCGACGTGCCGGCCAGGGCGCCGCCCGCCTGATTGATCTCCAGATCGGTGCTGCCGCTGGTCAGCGTGATTGCCGATCCCAGGTTCAAGGTGGCGGTCAGGTTCATGCCGGTGACGGCGACCCAGTAGCGCGTATCTCCGGCGACGGGGGAGGGCGGCTCGATCACCGCGATGCCGATGTCGCCCCCGCTCACCTGGAGGCCGAGGCCGCTGGCCACGAGGTTCGTGAGCGCCACCGTGACCATCGGGGCGTTCGTCAGGGTGGCCGCGCCCGTCACGTCCACGGTGGTCGAGGCGATCGCGAAATTCGCCGAGCCGTTGATCTGGTTGTCGAGGTTGAGGTTGGTCAGCGCACCGCTGAGGACCAGCAACGGCCCGGTGGTGAACGGGATCGGCATCGAGACCGGCGAGGGCAGCGTGGCGCCCGGGTCGACCGTGTCGCCATAGCCCCCATACACGCCGTCGCCGTTCAGGTCGAGGGATTTCGTCCAGTCCAGCGGGACGGCGGGATGGCTGCTCGCGTCCATGCCCCCGGCCTGATTGATCTGGATCGTGATGCTGCTCACCGTGGCCGTGACCAGGCTGCTCAAGTTCAGGCTCGCCGCCAGGTTGCTGCCGACCACGGCCAGCCAGTACCTCGAATCGGTGCCGGGGGCTTCGAGCACCGCAATCCCGAGGTCGCCGCTGGTCACCGACACGCCGAAGGCACCGGCGCCGGCGCTCGATTGCAGGTCGCTCAGGCCCACGGTCAGCAGGGTGGCGCCGGTCAGGACGGTGCCGCCCACGTTCGCGTTGACCGTGGTCTGGCTCAGCGCGAAGTTGGCCGACCCGTTGATCAGGTTGTAGATGTTGAGGCTCGTGAGCGACCCGCTCAGCGCCAGCAGCTTGTTGGTGAACGAGATCGGCATCGTGAGCGGGCTCGTCTTCGTCGACAGGAGCACGCCCGGGTCGACCATGTCGCCCGGCCCGCCGAACACGCCGTCGCCGTTCAGGTCGAGGCTGGTGGACCAGTTCAACGGGCCGGTCGGCGTGGTCGTCCCGCCGGAGGTCAACCCGCCGCCGGCCTGGTTGATCGACGCCGTGATGGCCTTCACCGTCGCCGTGATGTTCGCGCCGAGCTTCAAGGAAGCGGCCAGGTTCACGCCGTCCACGGCAACCCAGTAGCGATTGTCCGCGCCGCTGGCGGGGGCGGGCGCCTTCAGGAACGCCAGGCCAAGATCGCCCGCGCTGAAGGCCACGCCGAACGAGCCGCTCCCGGCGCTCACCATGAGGTTGCTGAGTGCCAGCGTGAGCAGGGGGGCGTTGCTCAGCTTCGTGTTGCCGATCTGGACCGAGACGGTCGATTCGGTGAGCGCGAAATTGGCCGATCCGGTGATGATGTTGAAGATATTCAGCGCCGTCAGCGACCCGCTCAGGCTGAGCCCGGCGGCCGTGGACGTGATCGCAAGCGACGGCGACGGCGGGCTCGGCAGGTTCGCGCCCGGGTCGACCTTCGCATTGAAGGTGGTGCCGCCGTCGAGCGAGACGTCCTTGGTCCAGTCCAGCGCGGGACTGCCAAGGCCGTTCGAACCGGCCCCGCCGGCCTGGTTGATCACGACGGCCAGCCCGCTCACCGTCGCGCTCACGCCCGTGCCCAGCGAAAGCGAGCCCGCCAGGCCATTCCCCACCACGGCGAGCCAGTATCTTGAGTCGGTGCCGGTCGCGGGCTTGGGCGCCTCGATCACCGCGATCCCCAGGTCTCCCCCGGTGATCGACACCCCGAACGACCCGTTACCCGCCGTCGCCTGGAGGTTGCTCAGGGCCACCGTCAACAGCGTGGCGCCCGCCACGTTCACGGGCGACGCGCCGGTGAACGATACGGCCACGGTCGATTCGCTCAGGGCGAAGTTCGCCGTTCCGCCGATCACGTTGAACACGTTCAGCGAGGTCAGCGACCCGCCCAGGCTGAACCCGGCGGCGGTGGACGTGATCGCAAGCGACGGCGACGGCGGGCTCGGCAGGTTCGCGCCCGGGTCGACGGTGGCTGCGAAGGTCGTACCGCCGTCCAGCGAGACGTCCTTGGTCCAATCCAGTGCCGAGCTAGCGACTCCATTCGCGTCCTTGCCGCCGGCCTGGTTGATCGCGACCGAAAGGTTGCCCACCGTGGCCGAGACCGCCCCGCCCAGGGTCAGCGATCCCGCCAGCCCGCTGCCAGTGACCGCAATCCAGTATCGCGAGTCGCTGCCGGTGGTGGGCTTGGGCGCCTCGATCACCGCGATGCCCAGGTCGCCGCCCGTGATCGACAATCCGAACCCGCCCGCACCGGCCGTCGCCTGGAGGTTGCTCAGGGCCAGGGTCAACAGGGTCGCGCCGGTCACGGTCGCCGGCGCGGCCCCGGTCGGCGAGATTGCCGCCGTCGTCTGGCTCAGGGCGAAGCTCGCCGAGCCGGCGATCACGTTGAAGACATTCAAGCCCGTCAGCATCCCGCTCAGCAGCAATTGCGCGCCGGTCGCGGTGATCGGCAGCGAGACCGAGCCGGCGGGCGGGATGTTCGCCCCCGGGTCAATCGCCGGGCTGAACGTGGTGGCCCAGTTGAGCGGGGTGGCCTTGATGCCGCCGAGGTCGGCCCCGCTCGCCGAGTTGATGGCGACGGAGAGCCCGCTCACGCTCGCCGAGACCGAACTGCCCAGCGTGAGGCTTCCCGCCAGGCCGCTACCGGTCACGGCGATCCACGCCCGCGAGTCGGCCGGGGCCCTGAGCACGGCGATCCCGAGGTCTCCGCCGGTGATTGCGACCCCAAACCCGCCGGCACCGGCCGAGGCTTGCAGGTTGCTCAGCCCGACCGTGAGGAGGGTCGCGTTCGCAAGCGTGGTCCCGCCGACCATCGGGCTCACGGTCGATTCGCTCAGGGCGAAATTCGCCGAGCCGGCGATCACGTTGAACACGTTCAGGCCCGTGAGCGATCCGCTCAGCAGCAACTGGGCGCCGGTCGCGGTGATCGGCAACGAGACCGAACCCGCGGGCGAGAGGTTCGCCCCCGGGTCGACGATCGCCCCATAAGTCGCGCCACCGTCCAGCGAGATCGCGGCCTTCCAGTTGACGCGCGGTGGCGTTGGTGTTGCCGGCGTCGGCCCCGCTTGCGGAATTGATGGCGACGGCAAGCCCGGTCACGCTCGCCGAGACCGAGGTGCCCAGCGTTAGGCTTCCCGAGAGGTTGTTGCCGACGACCGCGACCCACGTCCGACTGTCCGAAGGCGCTCGATGAACGCGATCCCGAGGTTCCCGCCCGCGATCGCCACGCCATATCCGCCGGCGCTCGCACTCGCGTTGAGGTTGCTGAGGGCGGCCGTCAACAAGGTGGCGTTCGTGACCGTCGTGGTGCCCAGCGACAGGTCGACCAGGGTCTCGCTCACCGCGAAGTTGGCGGACGCCTTGATCACGTTGAACACATTCAGGCTCGTCAGCGAGCCGCTCACCAGGAGCTGGCCCGTCGCGAGCTGGATGGTCACGCCCGCGATCGGCGAGATCGGCGAGCCGAAGGCCGTATTCCAGTTGAGCGGCGACGCCGGGACGTTGCTCGCGTCGACGCCGCCCGCCTGATTGATCGCGACCGCCCCGTTTTGCACCGTGGCCGACACGCCGCTTCCCAGCGAGAGCGAGCCCGAAAGCCCGCTCGCCACCACCGCCAGCCAGTACCTCGAATCCGTCCCCGAGGCCGGCGCGGCGGGCTCCAGCAGGGCAACCCCGATCGTCCCGCCCAGCGTCACGCCGAACCCGCTCGCGGTGGCGGTGGCCGTCAATCCGAGCGTGAGGAGGCTCGCGTTCGTGAGCGTGGTGGTGCTGTTGAGCGTCGCATTGACCGTCGACTCGCTCAGCAAGAAGGTGGCCGACGCGTTCACCACGTTATCGATGTTCAGGCTGGGCAGCGTCCCGCCCACGGTGACCTGGTCGCCGGTGGACGTGACCGTCAGCCCGGCGATGGGCATCACGGGCGTGCTGAACGCCTTGGTCCAATCGAGAGCCGTGGCCGGGTTGTTGCTGGCGTCGGTCCCCCCCTGTTGATTGATCGCGACCGTCCCGTTGGTGACCGAGGCCGACAGGCCGCCCAACGTCAGGTTCCCCGCGAGGCCGCTCGCGACCACCGCGAGCCAGTATCGCGAGTCCGTGCCGGTCGCGGGCGCGGGCGGCTCCAGGATCGCAAGGCCCACCGATCCGCCCGTGACCGCAATGCCGAACGACCCGGTCGACGCGGACCCAGTCACATTGCTGAGGCCGACCGTCAACAGGGTCGCGTTGGTCAGCGAGGCGGTGCTGCTCAGGGTTGCGTTGACCGTCGACTCGCCCACGGAGAAGTTGCCGGCCAGTTGCAGGACGTTGTCGAGGTTCAGATTGTTCAAGGTGCCCATCACGCCGAACTGGGCGCCCGACAACGTCACCGTCAATCCGGAGATCGGCGAGACCGGCGGATTGAAGACGGTGTTCCACGACAGCGCCGAGGCCGGCGTCCCGTTCGTCCCGCCCGCGGTGTTGATCGCCACCGAGACGTTGCTGACCGACGCCGCAACGCCCGAACCCAGCGTCAACGTGCCCGCCAGCCCGTTCGAGCCGATCACCGCCAGCCAGTACCGCGTGTCGGTCCCGCTCGTCGGCTTCGGCACCTCAAGCAGGGCGACCCCCAGGTTGCCTCCGCTGATGGCGATCCCGAACCCGCCCGAGCCGGCGGCGACCTGGAGGTTGCTCAGCCCGACCGTCAACAAGGTAGCGTTGGTCAGCGTGGCGCCGCCCACCGCCGGGCTGACCGTCGAGTCGTTGAGCGAGAAATTGGCCGAGCCGGTGAGGATCCCGAAGATGTCCAGCGACGTCAGAGTGCCGCTGACCGACACCCCGCCACCGGTTGCCGTGATCGCGAGCGAGGTGGCCGGCGGCGAAGGGAGGTTCGTCCCGGGGTCGACCGCGGGATTGAACGTGGTACTCCAGTTCAGCGGGGTCGCGGCGTTATTGCTCGCGTCCGCGCCTCCGGCCTGGTTGATCGCGACCGCAACATTCTGGACCGAGGCCGTCACGCTGCCGCCGAGGTTCAGCGAGCCCGACAGGCCGCTGCTGGTCACCGCGACCCAGTATCGCTTGTCGGCGCCGGCCGACTCGGGGGTGGCCTCCAGCACGGCGAGCCCGAGGTTGCCGCCGCTTACCGAGATCCCGAACGACCCGACGCCGGCCGAGGCCTGCAAGTTGCCCAGCCCCACCGTCACCAACTCGGCATTGTTCAACGCCGCACCGCCCACGGTCGGGCTCACGGTCGCTTCGCTGAGGGCGAAGGTCGCCGAGCCGCCGAGGACGGAATCGATGTTCAGATTCGTCAAGGAACCTGCGACCACGAACTTCGCGGCCATGGTCGCGATCGGCAGCGATACCGGGGGCGACAGGTTCGCGCCCGCGTCCACCTGGTCGGCCCCGCTCCCGTACTGGCCGTCGCCGTCGAGGTCGAGCGAGGTCGTCCAGTTCAGCGCGGTCGCTGCATTGTTGCTCGCATCAACTCCACCTGCCTGGTTGATCGCGACCGAACCACCCGACACCGAGGCCGTGACGGTCGAGCCCAGCGTGAGCGTCCCGCCCAGCCCGGTGCCGACGATCGCCAGCCAGTACCGCGAATCCGAAGCGGCCGCCGCCGGCTCCAGGAGGGCCACTCCCAGGTTGCCGCCGGTCACCGCGATCCCGAAGTTGTTCGAACCGGCCGACGCCGTCAACCCGCTCAGCCCGACCGTCAGCAGGCTCGCCCCGGTCAGCGTGACGTTGTTGCCCAGGGTCGCGTTGACCGTCGCCTCGCCCACGGCGAAGTTGGCCGACGCGTTCAAGAGATTGTCGATATTCAGCTGAGTGAGCGAGCCGCTGACCAGGAGCTGACGGGCGGTCGCGGTGACCGGCAGCGACGCAACCGTCACCTGGTCGGCCGACCCCCCATACACGCCGTCGCCGTTCAGGTCGAGGGATTTCGTCCAGTCCAGCGCGGTCGCTGCATTGTTGCTCGCATCAACTCCACCTGCCTGATTGATCGCGACCGAACCGCCAGAGACCGAGGCCGTGACGCCCGCCCCCAGCGTGAGCGAGCCCGCCAGGGCAGTGCCGACGACCGAAAGCCAGTACCGCGAATCCGTGCCGGTGGACGGCGCCGAGGGTTCCAGAAGGGCGACCCCAAGGCTTCCACCGCTGACCGAGATCCCGAAGCTTCCGGACCCGACCGAAGCCGTGAGCCCGGTGATGCCGACCGTCAACAGGCTGGCGCCCGAGAGGGTCACGTTGTTGCCGAGCGAGGCGCCGACCGTCGACTCGTTGATGGCGAACGTGGCCGCGCCCTTCAGGACGTTGTACACGTTCAGGTTGGCAAGCGTCCCGCCCACGCCGAATTGCGTGGTCGTGTACGCGATCTTCAGGGCGGCCACGCCGCCGGGATCCGCCTCGTTGCTGGCCCCGCCGTAGGTCTGGCCGCCGTCCAACGAGAGGTCGGCCGACCAGTCCAGCGGCGGCCCGCGAGTCGTGTTCGACCCGACGACCGCCTGGCCCGACGACTGGCTGATCGCCAGGTTCAGGCCGTTGACCGTGCCCGAGACCCCTCCGAGCTGGAGGCTGACCGTGGCCAGGTTGATCCCGTCGATCGCGATCCAGGCGCGGCTATCGGTCCCGCTCGCGGGCGAGGGTGCCATGAGGTAGGCCAGGCCCAGGGTCGCGCCGGTCAGGTCGAGCCCGATCGCGCCGGCCGCCGCGTTCACGTTGGTGAGCGAGGCCGTGACCAGCCGGGCATTGGTGAGCGACTGCCCGCCCGTCAGATTCACGTCCACCGTGGCCACGGCCAGCGAGAAATTCGCCGAGCCGGTGATCACGCCGAACAGATTCAGGTTCGTCACCGACCCGCTGACCGCGTCGGTCGCCCCGGTGAAGTTGATCGCCTGCCCGCCGGCCACCACCGCGTCGCCGTAGTGAGCGTCGCCGTTGAGCGCGATCGCCGTGGTCCAGTTGAGCGGGGATGCCGCGGTCGCGCTGGCCGATCCGCCCGCCTGGTTGACCTGGACCGCCACGGCGCTCGACGGCGGCCGTCGCGCTGCTGCCCAGCGCCAGGCTGGCCGAGAGGCCGGTCGCACTGACCGCGATCCAGTACCGGCTGTCGGTCCCGCTGGTCGGCGGCTCGATGGCCGCGATCCCGATCGAGGAACCGCCCGTTGTCGACCCGTTCACGAGGGTATTCACGCCCACGGTCACGAGCGACGCGGCGGTCAGGTTGCCCGAGCTGAGCTGGACGTTGACCGGCTGCGAGGCGTATGCGACGTCGGCCGCGACGTTCACCACGCCGAACAGGCTGACGGTCGCCACGCCCGAGATCTGCACGCCCGGTTGCGTGCTGAAGCCGCTCGGGAACGGGTCGGAGGTGAGGCTCCCCCAGTTCAACGACCCTCGCGAGTCGCCCGAGACCGGGCCTTGATTGATCGCAATCGTCCCGTTCGACAGCGTGCCCGTCACGTCCGGCACGTTGATCGAACCCCCCAGGCCCTGCGCCGACACGCCGAGGTACGAGCCCGAAGTCGAGGTCAGGACGGCCAGCGTGATCGTGCCCGAGGTGATCGCCACGTTGGCGCCGGGAGTGCCGATGGTCAGTTGCTGGCCCGGCCCCGCCGTCAGGCTGAACGTGTAAACGACCGCCCCCGTCAGGCTCGTGCCCGAGCCCGTGGTCGCGGCCACCCCGGACTGGACCGAGAGGGTGTACGTGGCCTGGCCCTGGATCAGGCCGGACAGGTTGTTGAAGCCGCCGTCCAGGCTGACACTTTCGCTCGTGACGGTGGCCTGCACGTTCGTGGACGTGAACGAGGTCGACGCGGAATTCCCGGCGTAAAGCAGCGCATTCTGGCCGCCCATGCCGTTGAAATTGCCGGCGAATTGCTGGACGCTCGCGGGGACGAACACGTTGTCGCTGCCGGCCCCGCCGACGATGCTCAGCGACGGGCCGGTCGCCTTGAATCCGGCGTCCAGGCTGTCGACGAAGACCGAATTCCCGCCCGGACCGCCGTCCACGGTCAGCTCGACCGTCGGGTCAGCGAAGGTGAACGCGGCGAACCCGCCCGAGCCGTTGGCGTCGATCGTCTGCTGGCCGGGCGAGTCGCCGTTGGTGGTCAGGCGAATCTGCTGCCCGCCGGTGATCGGGGTGGCGTCGAACGTGCGATCGGCGGCGGTCGTCAGGTCCGTCACGGACTGGACGTGGCTGTACGCCACGCTTTCGGACACGTTGTTGCCGTCGATGAGCGTGACCGACCCGGAATTCGAATCCAGGACCTGATCGCTGCTCTGCGTGTACATGCCGTTGATGAACGTGAGCGAGTTCGACCCGCCCGAGGCGCCGTTGTAGGCCACCGGGATGGTGATCTCGTTGCCGTAATCCACCTTCAGCGAGTTGGTGCCCGAGGTGAAACCGTTCACCACCACGTTGGACGTGCTGGCGAGCGTCTGCTCGGCCAGCATGGTGCCCGACTGGTTGAGGATTTCCAGCTCGGAAGTGCCGTCGTACTTGAGGGTGAGGGCCTCGGCGACCGGGGCCGTGAACGTGAACGGGATGCCGCCGACCGGGGCCGTGCGGTCTTCCAGCGATTCGGGCGAGCGGACCACGTGGCGGCGCGAGGGCGGCTTGGCCCTCGGGCGTTCGCCCGGCTCGGGCGAGCTTTGACCTTTCCAGGGAATCAAACTCCACAGTTTGATCAAGGGAGGGTGCCGCTCTTCGGGTCCGAATCAATGGGAGAATTCGAGCGCGGAGACCACTCAGGTCGAAACCTAGGACGCCGCCGGGATTCCGCCGAGCCGATCCCGAGATTTCTGGAAAATCGGGCGACTCATCCAGCTACTTCGATGTCGAGAGAGCAACCAGCATCGGCTTCTCTGAAAGTCTAAATTGACCGCCGTGCATCCGGCGGCGACTCGCACCCGGAGCCGCCCGCCCGCGAAATTCGGGGCTCGGGTCGTCGAACTTTAGGTTTTTAATGCCTAATCTCGCTCGCGAACTTATCTAACCACGCTCCGAGTGTCGAGTCAAATTTAATTTGGCAAAAAAAATAAAAATCCCTGGAATGCTTCCGGAGCTGCCGTCATTCGAGGAAACTCCCCTCGTCCGTCAGGGGGACCGGTGACAGATCCTGGAGCACCCGGTCGGTCGCCTCGTGACCCGCCGCGGGGCGATGCTTACGCGTGGCACCGATGGCGCGGCGCTCGGCGCGAGACATCGGCGGTCGCGACGAGTCGACGACCAGTTTCGTCCGCGCCGGGACTCGGCTCCGCGGGCCGTCGATCCCTTCAACACGTCGAGCGATTGCTCGATCTTCCGGACGAGCAGCGCGGCCCGGTCGGACGGGAGGGACAGGAGGAGATGCCCTTCCCATCCGTCGATGCGGATCTCGATGCATCCGGGTTTCTCGGCGTGCGGACGGGCGTTGATCGAGATCACCTCGGCGACGCCCTGGCCGCCCGCCTTCGAGATCAGCTTGCAGTCGGTCACCTGCGCCTTTTGCGGCGAAATCCCCGGCGAATCGGCCGCCAGGCCCGATCTTGCGGCGGGCATCGCCGGCCGATCGGCCACGCGCGACGAGGCGATCTGGTCCAGCTTCGCGGAGATCTCCTCCGTCGCCCGTTTCATCGCCTCGTCGGGGTTCCCCGGGGGCGAAAAATCGCGCGGGCGGGCGGGGATCGCCGGGCGGGCCTGGCGTCCGCGAGACGTCGATTTCCCCATGAGCATGGCCCCCATGGAAAACGGGAAAAACACAACCCGGTCCGAGGCCCAGAGCAGCTCGACATCCAGGGCGAGCTGCCAGGATCCTCGTCCCCTCCCCGTCGCAAGGTCGACTCCGACCTACAGGCATCTTGGCTCGTCGTCGCGAACTTCGCAAGGGCCTGGTGGGAAATCGTTGCCAAAATTCTTCATGGCTACAAATCTCCGTCGCGTGATCGCTGGAAGTTGACCCGAGGAAAATGTGCTCATCCCGCATACCCGGGAAAATCGCAATAATTTTCCAAAAAGGTGTGGAAAATAGGAAAGATAGGGGGCAAGATACTGGCACACCACGCGAGGTTTAGTATAGCTAAGCAAGCAGGGATGGGGTTTCCGTCGCGACGTCGGCACGGAATGAACGGTCGGGGCGATTCGCCAGCCGGATACAGCCATATGGCGTCGACATGTGATTGTCCGATTCGCTTGGCCCGTTGAACATTCAGGTTCGAAAACCTCTTCATTCGTCCGAGGGACGTCATGAGCAAGCAGCGCGCGTCATGGACCAAGGGAGTTCTCGCGGGGTGCCGTCGCGGCTCGCGAAGGCTGGCCGGTTCGAAGGTCATCTGCGAGGCGCTGGAGCCGCGCCACTTGCTCACCGTCCAGACCTGGGTCAGCACGGGCTTCCCCGACGCGAACTGGACGACCCCGGGCAACTTCAGCCCCGGCCCGATCGCGCCCGGCGACACCCTCGTGTTCAATGGCAGCGACTCGTCGCCCACTTCCGATAATGACGACTCGGACAACGACAATTACTCGCTCCAATTCGACTCCGCCGGCTACGACCTGACCGGCGACGCGATCGGCCTGGCCGACAATGGGGCCGCGGCGATCCTGGCCGACAACGCGGGCGGCACGAACACCCTGGACCTGCCGATCATCATCGCCGGCACCACCACGGTCAACGTGACCAATCCCCAGGCGACCGTCGAGTTCAACAATGCCACGCTGACGGCCTCCGCCCCCGCGCCGACGCTCATCACGACCGGGCCCGGCCTCGTCGACTTCACGTCGAACGTCGCGAGCGTCAACTCCATCGGGACCCTGGACGACCAGGGGCGCTGGAGATCGACGGCATCGTGACCCCCGGCACCCTCCTGCTCGACGGCGGGACCTTGAGGGGATCGGGCACCGTCGGCACGATCGTCGCCAGCTCCGGCGTCCTTCAACCGTCGGGGGCCTTCACCACGGGTGCGGTCACCTTCAGTCCTCCCACCACGTTCGTGGAGACCCTGAACGGCCCTAACGTCGGTCAATTCAGCCAGCTCAATTCCTCGGGGCCGGTCAACCTGAACGGTGCCAACCTGGCGATCCAGCTCAATTACACCCCCTCGGGCACCGACTCGTTCGTCATCATCAACGACACCAGCAATTCGCCCGTGACGGGCTCGTTCGCCAACGTGCCGCAGGGGGGGACGATCCAGTCCGGCGGCGTGACCTTCCAGATCAACTACACCGCCGGGGCCTCGCACAACCAGGTCACGCTCACGGTCATCAACCCGCCCACGGCCAACCCCGATTTCTACACGTTGCCCGCGAATACGACCCTGTTCGTGCCCGGACCCGGCGTCCTGACCAACGACACCGACCCGCAGGGGCTTCCGCTCCATCCCGTCCTCATCAACTCGCCAATCCACGGGACGCTCACGCTCAGCGGCGACGGCTCGTTCACCTACGCCCCGGCGACCGGCTTCAGCGGCCCCGACAGCTTCACTTACGTGGCCAGTGACGGATTCCTGACCAGCGCGCCGACCACGGTCTCGCTTTTCGTGAACCCGGTCAACCTTCCGCCCCAGGTCAACAACGTCACGTTCTCGGCGCAGGAGGACATGACCCTGACGATCGCCGCGCCGGGCGTGCTGGCCAGCGCGGTCAGCCCCGAGAATCTGCCGCTGACCGCCTCGGTCGTGTCCAATCCGTCGCACGGCAGCCTGGCTCTCGATCCCAGCGGGTCATTCACCTATACCCCGGCCGCGGGTTTCGTCGGCCAGGACACCTTCACGTTCATCGCCACCGACTCGAACGGGCTGACCAGCACGCCGGCCACCGCGACCATCAACGTCGGCGTGACCGACGTCGCCGCCACGGTGAAGGACTCGGCGTTCAGCGCCACGGAGAACGGCTCGATCTTCGTCGCCGGCCCCGGCGTGCTCGCCAACGCCACGAACCCGAGCGGCAACACGCTCTCGGCCATCCTGCTGTCGACCACCACGCACGGTTCGCTCTCTTTGAACGCCGACGGCTCGTTCACCTACACGCCCACGGTGAACTACTCGGGCACGGACAGCTTCACCTACGAGGCGACCGACGGCCACCTGCTGACCAACACGGCCACCGTCGTCCTCACGGTCAACGCCATCCCCATCGCTCCCACCGCGGGCGACGATTCCTACTCCGTGCTCCAGGGCATGCCCCTCGTCGTCGCGGCGCCCGGCGTGCTGCTCAACGACACTTACCCGAGCGGCGCCCCCACGGTCGTCCTGGTCAATGGCCCCCTGCACGGCACGTTGACGTCGTTCGCCTCGCCGTCGGACGGCTCGTTCACCTACACCCCCGCCGCCGGCTTCAGCGGGTCCGATAGCTTCACCTATTACGTCCAATCGGACGGGCTGACCAGCAACCTCGCCACCGTTTCCATCACCGTGGTGAAGGTCAACGCCCCGCCCACCGCGGGCAACGACGCTTACTCGATCAACGAGAACGCGACCCTCAGCGTGGCCGCGCCGGGAGTGCTCGCCAACGACACCGACCCGAACGGGTTGCTCCTCTCGGCCGTCCTGCAAACCAGCCCCTCGCACGGGACGCTCACGCTCAGTTCGGACGGGTCGCTCGTCTACACGCCGACCGCGAATTTCTCGGGCACGGACAGCTTCACCTACGAGGCGAGCGACGGCCCCCTGCTGAGCAACGTCGCCACGGTCACGATCACCGTGAATTCGGTCTCCGTCGCCCCCACCGCGGGGAACGACTCGTACTCGCTCCTCGAAAATCAGGGGTTGACGGTCCCGGCGCCCGGATTGCTCCTCAACGACACGTACCCGAGCGGCGCCCCCACGGTCGTCCTGGTCAATGGCCCCCTGCACGGCACGTTGACGACGTTCGCCTCGCCGTCGGACGGTTCGTTCACCTACACGCCCACCACCGGCTTCTTCGGCACTGACACCTTTACTTACTTCGTCCAATCGGGCGGGCTGACCAGCAACCTCGCCACCGTCACGCTCACGGTGACGAGGGTCAACTCGCCCCCCACCGCGGCCAACGACAATTATGCGGTCAACGAGAACGCCACGCTCACCGTCGCCGCGCCGGGAGTGCTCGCCAACGACGTCGACCCGAACGGCCTCCCGCTCTCGGCCATCTTGCAGACCAACCCGTCGCACGGGACGCTATCGCTCAGCTCCGACGGCTCGCTCGTGTACACCCCGACCGCGAATTTCTCCGGGACCGATACGTTCACCTACGAGGCCAGCGACGGCCCGCTTTTGAGCAACGTCGCCACGGTCACGATCACGGTCAATGCCGTCGCGATCGCCCCCACCGCGGGGAACGACTCCTATTCGGTGCTCGAAAACCAGACGCTTAGCGTGCCGGCGCCCGGCCTGCTCCTCAACGACACGTACCCGAGCGGCACGCCCACGATTGTCCTGGTCAACCACCCCTTGCACGGTACGTTCATGGCCCCCCGCGTCCCGCGTCGCCGTCCGATGGTTCGTTCACCTATACCCCCAGCAACGGCTTCAGCGGCACCGATACCTTCACTTACTTCCTCCAGTCCGACGGGCTGAACAGCAACCTCGCCACGGTCACCATCACGGTCGTGAAGGTGCTGACCCCGCCCACCGCGGCCGACGACTCCTACGCGGTCAACGAGAACGCCACGCTCAACGTGGCGGCGCCGGGCGTGCTGGCCAACGACGTCGACCCGAACGGCCTCCCGCTCTCCGCGGTCCTGCAAAACGGCCCGTTCCACGGGACGCTCGCGCTCAGCGCCAACGGGTCGCTCGTCTACACGCCGACCGCGAACTACTCGGGGGCCGACAGCTTCACGTATCTCGCCAATGACGGCACCTTCAACAGCGGCGTGGCCACGGTGTCGATCACGGTCCGGCCGGTCGCGGTGGCCCCCACGGCGGGCAACGACACGTTCTCCGTGAACGAGAACCAGACGCTCACCGTCTCGGCCGCCGGATTGCTGCTCAATGACACCTACCCGGGCGGGTCGCCCACGATCACCGTGCTCAACGGCCCCCTGCACGGGACCTTGTCGGCCATGACGTCGCCGTCCGACGGCTCGTTCTCGTACACCCCGGCGAAGAATTTCAGCGGGACCGACAGCTTCTCCTACTATGTGACCTCGGGCGGCCTCACCAGCAACATCGCCACCGTCACGATCTCGGTCGTGCAGGTCCCGCTCGCCCCCATCATCAACCTGCCCGCGCTTTCCTACACGACCAACGAGAACACGCCGCTGACCGTGGCCGCCCCCGGCGTCCTGGCCAACGTGACCGACCCCAACGGCCTCACGCTCGCGGCCGTCTTGCAGACCGGGCCGGCGCACGGGACGCTCGCGCTGAATTCCGACGGCTCGTTCGTCTACACCCCTTCCGCCAATTACAGCGGGAGCGACAGCTTCGTCTACCTCGCCAGCAACGGCAAGCTGTTCACGCCCGCGACCGTCAACCTCGCGGTCACGCAGGTCCCGCTCGCCCCCACGGTCGCCGATAGCAGCTTCGCCACCTCCGAAAACGAGACCCTGGTGGTGCCCGCCCCCGGGATCCTCGGCAGCGCGACCGACCCCAACGGCCTCGCCCTCACCGCCGTCCTCGTGAATCCGCCCCTCGGCGGCACGCTGACCCTGAATCCCAACGGCGGATTCACCTACGTGCCCAACCCCAACTTCAGCGGGACCGACAGCTTCACCTTCCGCGCCTCCAACGGCCAGCTCTCCAGCAACCTGGGCACGGTCACGATCAGCGTCGCCGCCATCGCCCCGACGACCGTGCAGTTGAGCCCCTCCAGCGACACAGGGGTGTCCAGCAGCGACCGCGTGACTCGCGTGAACTCGCCGACCTTCTACGGGACGACCGGCGCCGGCCTGAGCGTGATCCTCTACGCCCAACTGGTCAGCGCCCCCGGCGTGCTCAAGCAGGTCGGCTCGACCACCGCCGACGCCGCCGGCAATTACTCCGTCACCTCGTCGGCCCTGGCCGACGGCACCTACGCCTTCTCGGTCACCGCCTACCGCGCCAACGGCCTCTCGACCGGCACGGTCAACGCCGGCAACCTGCTCATCGACACCGTGGCCCCCGTGATCACCGGCGCCGTCCTGATCCCAAAGACGGGCCAGATCTATCTCACCTATCAGGACAACAGCAGCGGGATGAATCTGGCGTCGCTCGCCAACGTCGCCAATTACAGCTTCACCCGGCCCACGTCCTCCACGCCACGCGCCTACGCGATCACCGCCGCAACGCTCGTCCCGCCGGCCTCGAGCACCAATGGCCCGGTGACCGTCGTCCTGACCGTGGCCAACGGACACCGCATCCTCCACGGGCGATACCTGCTCGCGGCGCTCTCCGGGGGCATCACCGACGTCGCCGGGAATGCCCTCGACGGCGCCTACACCAGCACCTTCCCCACCGGGGACGGCGTCCAGGGCAGCGCCTTCAACGCCCTCTTCCTGAACAACGGATTCAAGCAAAACACCGCCGTGCCCACCGATCGCTTCGTGCCGGTCCTCACCAGGTCCGTCGTCTCGGCGAAGGTCCACGTCGCAACCGCAAAGCCCCACGGCCCGCTCGTCCACACCAAGGCCGTCAAGCACAGGGGCAAGTAACCCTCAGCCCGGCCGACCTGCCGGCCGCGCGGGCGGCAAACAGCAATCGACCGGGCAGACATCATGATTCGGGCCGAACCGGCCGATCGCCCTGCGGTCGCCGGTCCGCCCCATGCGCTCGGCGATCAATTCCCGCAGCATCCCCACGAAGGCCGGCGAAGTCCCCACCGTGGCCGACCGCACCATCGGCAATCCAAGCTCCTCGCACCTGTGCATCGCCTCGTCGTCCAGGTCGTACAGGACTTCCATGTGATCGGAGAGGAACCCGATCGGGTGGATGATCACGGCCGACGCGCCCCGAGCCTTCAAGTCGGCCACATGGTCCAGGATATCGGGCTCAAGCCACGGATCTTGCGGCCGACCGCTCCGGCTTTGATAAACAAGCTGCCAGCGATCGGACGGCACGCCGACGGCCTCGGCCACGAGCCGGCAAGCCTCGGTTAGCTGGGTTTCATAGGCACAGTTTCCGGCCATCGAGCTGGGAATACTGTGCGCCGTGAAGGCCAGATGCGCCGTCTCCCGAACGTCGGCCGGGAGCTTCGCCATCGCCTCACGAACCCGTTCGGCGTTGGCGGCGACGAAGTCGGGATGGTTGTAAAAGACGCGGATCTTGTCCACGCCCGGCGAGTCCTCGCCCACCGATTCGCGCGCCTTTTGCACGTCCTCGCGATACTGGCGGCAGCTTGAATAGGAGCTATACCCGGCCAGGACCAGGCCCAACGCATGCTTGATCCCGTCGCCCTGCATTTGCCTCATGGTGTCGGCAAGCATGGGGTGCCAGTTGCGATTCCCCCAGTAGATCGGCAGGTCGATCCCGTGGCGCATCCAGCTCGGGCCGGAGCGCGGCAATCAGGTCGCGCACCTGCTGATTGATCGGGCTGACCCCATCGAAATGATAATAATGCTCGGCCACCTGCATCATCCGCTCGCGAGGCACGTTGCGACCGCGCAGGACGTTTTCCAGGAACGGCAACACGTCCTCGCGAGCCTCGGGGCCGCCGAAGCCGACGATGAGGATGGCGTCGTAGTCGATGGGGATCGTATCAGGCATCATCGAATCCAAGAAGTTTCGGCGATCGTAGGGTGGGTCGAGCGATAGCGAGCCCCACCATCCTCTATAGCGAACATGGTGGGGCTCGCTATCGCTCGACCCACCCTACAAGAACGCCACCCGCGCCGAATGCGACCGAAGAATCGCAGATGTTCTAGGCACCCCGGCCATCACGGCAAGGTCCCACGCGAGTCGCAAACACCGCCCGTCCCTTTCCGGCCCCGCCGATCAGGAACAACGTCGCCGCGCCGCTCCCCTCCAATTTCAGGCGATTCCGCACCTCCTCGGGCCGCATGTCTATCCCTCGCGTCTTGATCTCCACCGACCGCAGATCGCGGCTCGCCACCTCGCGACGGATCGTCTTCAGGTCGAGCGGCAGGACCATATCTACGGAAAACGCCGCCACCATTTCCGAATCGATCGGCCCCGGACCCGTCATTAAATCAACCCCCTCGGCAAACCGCCACAAACCCCGGGCACCCGCGAAGCCGTCCAGCAGCCCCGATCGAATCAAGGCCGGATCGGGCTCGAAGATCATCGCGTCCAATGGACCGAAGCCCGCTCGGTCGCCGCCGTCGCGATCGGTCCACGTCTCGCCCGAAGGCAACACCGTGGCCCTCCTCCGGCACGTGGCCCGATCGCCAAACCACGCGGTCGCCTCCTTGCACTCGCCGTCCAGGCTCACAAGCTCGACCTCGATCCCGTCCCCGCCGAAATGCTGGGAGAAATCGCTCGCCGGGCCGAGCTTGATCGCGCCTCCTCGGCTCGTTTCGACAAGTTTGCGGAGGAAATCCAGCCCCGGCATGTAACCCTCCAGTTTCTTCGCACGCGAGGCCGTGCGCGCGCGACGATCGGGGTCGATATGCACGAGCGCCCCGCCGGGAATTGCCATCGTCTCGGCCCGCGATTTCACAAAAAGGACGCGATCGGCGCGATCATACGCCGCGCATTCCACCTCGCCCGCTCCAGCATTCCGGGGTCGCGATCGACGGAGATCAATCCCGAGCCAACGCCCGCAATTACCAGCGAATCGCCGCCGATCCCGCAGCAAAGGTCAACGACCAGGCTCCCCGAGAATCGCGCCGCCTTGTGGATCGCAACCCGTTCGGCCGTCGCCTGTTCCAGCCCAACAGGGTCGAACCACATGGCCCCGGCCCGGGAAAACTTGGCCGCGCCCTTGCGGCGCGATTGGGCCAGCCGGACCGCCGCCGAGACGATCCCGAAATCCGCGCGCAATCGCCACCGTTCCAGGTCCACCGCGCCCGGATTGGGGACGCGGGCGACCTCGGCCAGCAAGGCGCGGCCGGGCTCGGTCGTGAGGACCGCCAATTCGTCCCTGGCGGATGAAGATTCCTGTAGCGTCATCGTCGGATTTGATCCAGCTCAGGTGTGCCGTCTCCCCACCCTTGGAGGCCGACGCCGAATGGGCCTAACCGTTGGAATTCTGCATCACCCTTATTCCGCAAAGCTCTTATCAGCCGTCAATTTTTCAGATAAATTGCGCGTTGAACTGAACTTTGCGTCCGCCAATCATGCGGCGGGACACATCAAACCTTGGGAAGAAATTATGTTTCAATGCCTTAGGATCGCGATCATGTCCTGCGTGCTGATCGTCATGGGATCGACCGCGAACGCGGACCTGCTCTTCACGCTATCTTCGCCGGAAGACCTCTCGACGCTCAAGGTGGGACAGACTTTCGAGGTCGACGTGAAACTGTCGGGGCTGCCGGTCGGCTCCGACTTCATCTTCAACCTGAATACCAAGATCCTGTTCTCCTCCTCCCTGTTCCAGGCGGTGTCCGACCCCACCAGCACCTCGGGCTTGACGGCGACTGATAGCCCCCCGTCGGTTTTTGGCAACACCTTGCAGGTGGCCAATTTTAACGCCCAATCCTCCCTGACCGCGGGGGCAGCGATCGGCAACTTTTCGGAATCCCCCAACACGATGTCCGGTGCCATCGGCTTGAATGGACTCTATTACTCGTTCATCCTCCAGGCAAACGCGGCCGGGAGTGGCTCCATCTCGTTCGATTCCACGCCGGGAGCCAACGAATACGCCGCCGACGACACCGGGTTCAACTCCGCCCCCCTGCCCACCAGCGGGCCGCTGTCGTTCACCATCTCGCCGGCGGCGGTCCCCGAACCCGCCTCGATCGTCCTCTGCGGAATCGCCAGCCTCTGCCTCGGCGGCTTCAAATGGCGGAATCGCAAGCCAGTCGCGGCATGAAAAACGGTGTCAGGAACCGTTTTCGCAGAACCGGAAACGGTTCCTGACACCGTTTTCTGATTCCGAGAACCGCGCCGCCTCGCGGATCGCAACCCGTTCGGCCGTCGCCTGTTCCAGCCCAACCGGGATCAAACCACATCGCCCCGGCCCGGAAGAACTGCGCGAATCGAAAAACGGTGTCAGGAACCGTTTCCGCGTTTCGAGAAACGGTTCCTGACACCGTTTTTGCGGTTCTGGAGTTAACGCGATCACTGTGGCTCATTGGCTCGCCGCTTCTTAGAATACCCCATCCGGACCCGAAGCGTCGACACGCCAACCTTGACGGACCTCCCATGAACCGAAACTGCGCCAGGACCGCCGCCCTTTTCTGCCTGATCTCCGCGCCCTTCGCCCTCGCCGACGAGCCCAAGGGCCAGGGGACCGTCGTGCTTCGTGCGGCCCGATTGATCGACGGCACCGGCAAGCCCGCCATCAGCCCGGCCGTGGTCGTGGTCACCGACGAAAAAATCGCGGCCGTGGGCAAGCCCGACGACGTGACCATCCCCGCCGGCGCGAAGACGATCGACCTCGGCGACGTGACCCTCCTGCCCGGGTTCATCGATTGCCACACGCACATCGTCGGCCGCCAGCTTGGCGACCCGGCCGGGGATGACGCCTGGATGCACGATCCCGACTCCTTCGGCGCGATCCTCGGCGTGGTCAACGCCCAGAAGACGCTCATGGCCGGGTTCACCACCATCCGCAACGTCGGCTCGCCCAATTTCGACGACATGGCCCTGCGGAAAGCGGTCCAGGAAGGCCGCATCCCCGGACCTCGCATGCGAAACGCCGGCCACGGGATCAGCATCACCGGCGGCCACGGCGACGCCAATGGATACAAACCCGGGCTCGTCGACGGCACGATCAAGACGGGCATCGCCGACGGCCCCGAACAATGCCGGGCCGCGGTCCGCTATCAGGTGAAGAACGGCGCCGACGTGATCAAGGCCATCGAGACCGGCGGCGTCCTGTCCGAAGGCGACGCCGTGGGCGCCACGCAATTCACGTTCGAGGAGATCAAGGCGATCGTGGACGAAGCCGCCAAGCTCGAGCGGAAAGTGGCCGCGCACGCCCACGGCGCCGAGGGGATCAAGATCGCCTCCGAGGCAGGAGTTGCGTCGATCGAGCACGGCTCGTTCCTCGACGAGGAAGGCGCCTCGCTCATGGCGAAAAAAGGCACCTATCTCGTGCCGACGCTGATGGCGGGCGAGCGCGTCGAGAAGGCCGCGAGCGAAGGCGTGTTGAAGGGGGATCGGGCCGAGAAAGCCCGCGCCGCGGCCAAAGGAATGCGGACTTCGTTGAAGAGGGCCGCCGAACATAAAGTCCCCATCGCGCTGGGCACCGACGCGGGCGTGATCGCCCACGGCACCAACGCCCGCGAGTTCGTGTTGATGGTCGAATGGGGCGGACTCTCGCCCATGGAGGCGATCCTGGCCGGCACCCGGAATGCCGCCAAGCTGCTCGATTGGGACCAGAAAATCGGCACCCTCGAACCGAAGAAATTGGCGGACATCGTCGCGGTCTCGGGAGACCCCCTGGCCGATATCCACGCCACCGAGAAGGTCGTTTTCGTCATGAAAAACGGCATCATCTACAAGGGACAGGGCGCGAAAGCTCCTTGAGGTGAATATCTCGTGATTTCTCAGGTCCTTCCGAAACCGCCGGGCATCGTCCACGAGCCGCTGAGCATCGGCAACGTGCCGATCCCCTCTCGCTTCTTCCTCGCCCCTCTGGCCGGGTACACCAGCCTCGCCTACCGCCTGGCGGTGCGAGAATGCGGGGGGTTGGGGATGGTCACGACCGACCTCGTGAACGCCCGAGCGATCCTCGAAAATCGCCCGAGGTCGGCCGAGCTTTCGCAAACCTGCCCCGAAGACCGGCCGATCGCGATCCAGATTTACGGCCACGTGATCGAAGAGATGGCCGAGGCCGCACGCCGCATGGTCGCTAGAGGGGCGTCGATCATCGACATCAACATGGGCTGTCCCGTCCGGAAGGTGGTGAAGAGCGGCGGCGGATCGGCCCTCATGTGCGACGCGACCTCGGCAACGAAGCTGGTCGAGGCCGTGGTGAACGCGGTCGAGGTGCCGGTGACCGTCAAGATGCGCCTGGGCTGGGACAAGGAGAACTTGTCGGCGCCGTCGCTGGCCCGCGAGTTCGAAAAGATCGGGGTTGCGGCCGTGATCCTGCACGGGAGGACGCGGGCGCAGGGGTTCAAGGGCGTGGTCGATCGCGAGGGGATTCGCCTCACGGTGGAGGCGGTCGACCGCATGCCGATCGTGGGCAACGGCGACGTCCGCACGATTTCCGACGCCGAGACCATGCTCCGCGAGACCGGTTGCGCCGCCGTCTCGATCGGCCGGGGGGCGCTGGCCAACCCGTTCATTTTCCGACAGCTCGCCCACTGGGCCGATCACGGCGAGCCCGGCCCGGAGCCCAGTTTTTCCGACCGCCTGGACGTGATGGAGCGGCATTTCTCGCGACTGGTCGAGCACCGCGGCGAACGCACGGCCTGCCTGGAATTCCGCAAGTTATTCAAGTGGTACAGCTACGCGATCCGCCCGCCCAAACCGCTCTATCACGGCCTGATCAACCTGACGAACGCCGAAGGTCTTTTTCGAGACGGTGGAGGCGATCCGCGAAGCCGGCCCAACCTCTCCCCTGCCCGGCCATTTTGAGCCGCGGGTCCTGGTGCCCTCGGGGCCGATCGACAAGTGGTGAACGTGCGGACATAATATATTATCCGGGATAGGAAGCGTGCGAGTTGAGCAGTTTCAGCCGATCGGTCTACGGCTACCACGGTTGCACCCAAAGCCTCGCCGATGATTTGATCTCGGGAAGGCTGGAAATCAACGCTTGGCCTCACAGCCGAAACGAATACGACTGGCTCGGGCACGGCGTCTACTTCTGGGAATATGGCCCGCAACGGGCTCGCGAGTGGTCGATTGAAAACGGGAGGGATGGCGGGGTTGTCGGGGCACATATCCATCTGGGGCGATGTCTTGACCTCACGGACACGCAGTATACCGGCCTGTTGGCCACGCTTTCGAGTCGGTCAAGGAAACCTTCGCCAATCGGGGGGATTCCACTTCCGACGAATGAGAAGAAACGGAACAATCTCGATTGCCTGGTCATCAACCACGCGATCCGGACCTTTACAAAGAATTCGGCTTTCAGACCGTAAGGTGCCCTTTCCTGGAAGGTGCGCCGGCCTTCGAAGGTTCCAGGATCCAGCTTAAGTCTCATATTCAAATTTCCGTGATCGACACCGACTGCATTCTGGGCGTATTCCGACCCAACTTTTGATCATCACAAAGGAGGAGGAGAATTTCATGACCGGAAATCCCAAGCCAAGCCATTTCACCGAGGCGGAATGGAAATCTTTCCTGGCCCGCCGCAATCGGCCTCCCGAGGAGCGATTCCAAAGCCTTGTCGACGATGGCATCATCGACGAGAAAGGCAACGTCCTCATCCGCATGCCTTTCCTGGCCTCCGACGAGGTCGGCGATGAGCCCGAGGACGGCGGCCGAAATGGGAAGACGACTTCGCAATAGGCCCGTAGGGATCGCGAAAGAGAAATTTCCTTTGTGCTTGCCCCGAGACGACTTCGTGCCGCCGTGGTGAAGTTTTACAATCTCGCCCGGCACGCGGATTGCCCCTGGATTTCGCCGCACCTCGGGCCATACACTTCGACTGACACGGATGGGTCAAGGAGGAGAGACCCCGTCGCGACCGACCTCCCCGATTTTGGGACGCGGCGGCAGGGAGGTAAGGATATCGAAGGCGGGACCGGTCCTGGGAGCGACGCCGGCCCGGCGAGGTGGTTGTCATGCGCGGCACGATGAGGATATCGGTCGTCGTCGGATTGTTTGGCTTGCTCGCCACCGGATGCGTGGCCCCGGGCCAGGCCCGATATGTGTATCAGGACGGCCAGTACGGGGTCGTCGGCATCCCCGAGAACACGGACGAATGGCCCACGCATTATCGCGTGCAGGCCGAGACGTTGATGTCGAACCACTTCCCCGAGGGCTACGAGATCGTGCGCGCCGAGGAGGTGGATTCGGGCACGCGGACGCTCACGGTCAACGGTTCCAATACGGCGGAAATTGATGCGGGCGGCGGGATCTCGCTCATCAAGCTCGCCAAGATCGGCCGCACGTCCAGCAAGGTCCAGGCCGACAACTTGAAGATCAAGGAATGCCGCATCGTCTACAAGAAGGTGGGCGCGAAGGACCCCGAGTTCGGGTTCGCCGAGTCGGCCACGCTCGGCCCCGAGCCGTATCTCGACCCCAACGCCGAGGCCCGCAAGCATACGGTGGCCCGGCCCGCCTTGCCCGATCCGAACGACCCGAAATCGGCGGAATCCAGGGCCAAGGCGAAGGAAGCGAAGGAGAAGGCCGCCCCGCCGGACGCGCCGGCCAGGGAAGAATCTTGAATCTGGGTGATATTTCCTTCCGGGGGAAAGGCTTCACCACGGAGGCACGGAGTTTCCACAGAGGGGAACACGAAGGAACTCGATCCTGCGTGCATAATCTGTGGAAACTTTCCCACGCTCCACGTGCCTTCAGCGCAGGGTCGAAGCGGAGCTCACGGGGCACCCTACGAAGAGGCCGATCCACCTACGTAGGGTGCCCCGTGAGCATTGTTCCGCAGCTCACGGCTCTTTTCACGAGCGCAACGATCCTTGCCTCTTCGGCGGCGGTCAAGTCCGTCAGCGCGAAGGCGGTGGGCCACATGGCGCCTTCGTCGAGGTTCGCCTCGTGCATGAAGCCGAGCGTCGCGTACCTCGTCTTGAACTTCCGCGCGCCCTGGAAGAAGCAGACGACCTTTCCGCCCCTGGCATACGCGGGCATCCCATACCAGAGCCTCGGCGAGAGGGTCGGCGCGGCGGCTTTGATGATCGCATGGAGCCGCTCGCCCAGGGCGCGATCCGATCCCGACATCTCGGCGAGCTTCGCGACCACGGCGCTTTCCCCGTCCTCCTCGCCCGCACGAGGGCCGCGAGGCGCGGCCGCCTGCTTCGCGGCCTTCTTGGTGGTGCCCTCGGCGGTTCGGAGATTCTCCGTCATTCTTCGCCCCTATCTTCATAAATTATTGCAAAGGGTGATGATTGAGCCACGCCATGCGAATGCCCGGAGAGAAGTTGCCTCCTGCCCAAGCGTGACCCGATCAGGTCGAAAGTTACCATAGATCGTTCGCTTCTGTACGACCATCGCCATCCGCCCGTCAACACCCGGCTTTCCCCTCTCTTTCCCACATCAAGACTCGTGCTTGACGAGAAAGCCGGAACATCGTAGAGATGCGGGCTCACGTCGTCCGCGATTTTCCGGCCCAGGGGAGGAAACCGAACATGCGGCGATGGATCGCCTTGATCGGGTGGATGCTCCTGGCCCTGGGCTCGGCGGGATGCTCGATGATCAAGCCCGAGGCCCGCTACGTCTATCAGGATCACGAGTCGGGCGTGATCGCCATCGAGAAGAACACGCCCGAGCAGATGGCCAACGCCATCCGCTTGATGGATATGCACTTTCCGGCGAAGAACTACGAGATTGTCCGGGCGGTGGAAGTTGAGGAGGGGGACCGGACCATCTATGAGTCGAAGAACGTCGCGGCCGAGTTCGATCCGGCCATCGCGACCGCGCTCCGATCTGCCATCGTAGGCACGGGCAAGCTTTCGCGCCAGGTCGACGAGTCGCATGCGGACAAGGTCAAGATCACCGAATGCCGCATCGTATATAAGAGGCGAGACGCGCGGATTTCTCCCACGCTCGCCTTTGCCGAGACCTCCAAGTACATGCCGGAGTGCTACGCGGACCCCATGGCGACGACCAACATGGATTGCCCGAAGCTGGCGAAGGCGACGGCCCCGAAGACTGATTCCTCGGTCGTGACCACCTCCGTCGCCAAGCCCGCGAAGCTTGCTCCACCTTCGCCTCCTCCAAAGCCTTGAGGCGAGGCCGCCGACCCCCTAAGATGTCGGGAAGAGGCCCGGTTTGGGAGCCGGGCACCACTCTCCCCATCGCAAAGGATTGGCAGCCAATGGCCACCGCGACCGAACCTCGTCGCAAGACGGGTCGCAAGCTCCAGACCCAGATGCTCATCGACGGCAAATGGCGGGACAGCCAGAGCGGCAAGACCTTCGGCACCTATAACCCGGCCACCGAAGAGCTGATCGCCGAGGTTGCCGAAGGGGACAAGGCCGACATCGACCTGGCCGTCAAGGCGGCCCGCAAGGCGTTCGATTCCGGCCCGTGGCGGACCATGGACGCCCGCGACCGCGGCCGGATCATCTACAAGCTGGCCGACCTGATCGAGAAGAACATCGAGGAACTCTCCGAGTTGGAGACCCTGGACAACGGCAAGCCGATTTCCGAGAGCCGCCACGCCGATTTGCCGCTCGTGATCGACTGCCTGCGGTACTACGCCGGATGGGCCGACAAGATCCACGGCCAGACCATCCCCGTCCGCGGCAATTTCTTCTGCTACACGAGGAAAGAGCCCGTCGGCGTGGCCGGGCAGATCATCCCGTGGAACTTCCCCATGCTGATGGTCGCCTGGAAGTGGGGCCCGGCCCTGGCGGCGGGTTGCACGGTCGTGCTGAAGCCGGCCGAGCAGACTCCGCTGACGGCGCTCCGCATGGGCGAGCTGGCCATGGAAGCCGGCTTCCCCGAAGGCGTGATCAACATCGTCCCCGGCTTCGGCGAGACGGCCGGCGACGCGCTGGTGAAGCATCGCGGCGTGGACAAGATCGCCTTCACCGGCGAGGGCACGACCGGCAAGCTCATCATGAGGAACGCCGCCGACTCGCTCAAGAGGATCACCCTTGAGCTTGGCGGCAAGAGCCCCAACATCGTGTTTGCCGACGCCGACCAGGACGCGGCCATTGACGGGGCGATCCTGGGGCTTTATCTGAACCAGGGCCAGTGTTGCTGCGCCGGTTCGCGGCTGTTCGTGCAGGATTCGATCTACGACGGCTTCGTCGATCGGCTCGCGGGCAAGGTCTCGACGCGGAAGCAGGGCGACCCGTTCGACCCGGCTACCGAGATCGGGCCGCAGGTGGACAAGGCCCAGTTCGACAAGATCCTCGAATACATCGGGCACGGCAAGACGCAGGGTGCCCGCTGCGTGACGGGCGGCGAACGCTTCGGCGACAAGGGTTTCTTCGTGAAGCCGACCATCTTCGCCGACGTGAAGGACGACATGGCGATCGCCACCGACGAGATTTTCGGCCCGGTCCTGTCGGTCATCAAGTTCAAGGACATGGAAGAAGTGATCACGCGGGCCAACACGACCGATTACGGCCTCGCCGCCGCCGTGTGGACGCGGGATATCCAGAAGGCGCATGCGATCGCCAATCGCGTCCGCGCCGGTACGGTCTGGGTGAACTGCTACGACGTCTTCGACGCCGCCGCGCCCTTCGGCGGGTTCAAGACGAGCGGGATCGGCCGCGAGCTGGGCGAGAAGGCGCTCGATAATTACATCGAGATGAAGACCGTGACGGTCGCGCTGGGTTAATTTCTTCCCTGGAGACGGAAGAGGTGCTCAAAGAGCACCCTACAAGAGGCCGGTCGGCCTTCGTAGGGTGCTCTGCGAGCACCTCTTCCGCATTGTCTTCGCCCGGGATTACTTCTGCGGGGTCGCCGAGGTGGCGGGCATCGTCGGGACGGATTGGGCCGAGGGGGCATATTCCGTCGGCGCGTAGGTCGCAACCGGCGTCCACACGCAGGTGGTGACCGGGATCTGCTTGGTCACGTACTTCATGTGGGTCGTCATGGTCGTGACCGGCACCTGCGTGGGGACCGTCACGGGGACCTGGCGGGTCATGGTCTCGGTGACCTGCTTGGCGTGCGGGGTGTAGACCGTCACCTGGTACTGCTCGGGCACTGTCACGCACGTGGTACGATTCACGGTCTCGGTGACCTGCCTGGGCTGCGGGGTGTAGACCGTGACTTGATATTGCTCGGGGACCGTCACGGGGACCTGGCGTGTCATCGATACCGGGACGTAGCTTACCTTCATCGTCGGCACCATCTTCGTGGTCTGCTGCGGGACGCATTGCATGGTGGTGACGGGGATGGTCTCCACCTTCTGCTCGGGCACGCATACGACCGTCTGCACGGGCACCTTGCGGTACTGGGTCACGGGCACGTAGTGCGTCTCGCTCACGTTACGGGTCACGGCTTGCGGGGCCGGGGTCGTCTGCGGCACTGGGGGTGGATTGACCGGTCGCCGTCGTAGTGGCCTGCGGGGTCACCCACTCCGTGACCTGGTGCGTGGTCGTGACGGGCTGATTCACGCAGTAGGCCTGGTCGACGTAGGACGTCTGCACGACCTGGCGGGGCACCGTGTAAGTGCGCTGCTGGTAGGTGGTGTGCGGTACGGCCGTCATTATCGTGACGGTTTGCGGGACCTGCACGACCTCGCACACCGGCTTGTTGACCGTGTAAGTTTCCGGCTTGTATTCGACGCGATAGCGGGTCATCGTCTTCGTGCCCGGGACGCACTCGATCACGGTGCGGGTGACGGGCACCTGCTCGGTCTTGTACTCCAGGCGATAGCGGGTCTGCGTCTGCGTGCTGGCCACGTTCTCGACGATGGTCCGGGTGAAGGGCACCTGCTCGGCCTTATACTCCGTGTGGTAGACCGTCTCCATGTGGGTGACGGGGACCTGCTCGCAGACGGCTTCCGTGACCGTCCGATAGGTGGTTTGCATCTGGGGCACCATGCTCACCCCGCAGGCCGGAGCCGTCGCGTACGCGCACGACGGGCCCGCCTTGCCACACTTGTGGCAAGCCCATGCCGGGCTCGCCCAGGCCATCGCCGCCAGCGCCACCCATGCTCCCGAAACCCACCTCGCCGGAACTCTCATCGTCGCATCTCCCGTTGATAGATCCCCTGCAATCGGCCTTACCAAAACCGCTCAGTTAACCTAATCAAGAAAAGCATCCCAGTCCAGCAAGAACTCCCAAAATTGTCATTCCCTGTAAATATCACGAATGACTCATCATTCATTCTCCAAAAATTCGACGTAATCATCCCAAACATGGACGTTATACAAGCCCGATCACTTTCCAGGTTCACCCGGGTCGCCCGATTTGCCGATCTGCGGCGTGAAGGACCGCAAATCTTCGGGAGATTGCCGATGGACGGGTCGAACTTGCACCGAAAATCCCGAATCTGCCCGCTGGGCATCCTGTCGGTAATGGCGTTCCTCGGATCGGCGGTCTGCGGCCAGGAACCATCGTCGCTCGGGTTCAATGACCTCGTCCGGATGACGCCCGCGCAACTGGAAGCCCTGTACGCGGGCGCCCAGCCGGGGACGATCCCGTCCGGAAAAGTGCGCGGACGAGCCCTCTTGCGACCGGGGACGAAGATCGGGCCGGCCATGTCGCAAGGCGCGGGCGTCGCATGGCAAGGCAAGGTCTTCGCGGCCGACGGCACGTCGTCAATCAACCGGTTTTTCGGCGTGAAGATGATCCGAGCCGAGGTCTCGTACGGCCCAAGCTGGCGCGACGGCAACCCGGCGATCATCCTCGACTACAGCCAGACCTCCAGGGTCTACGCCAACTACCGCGACGAGTTACGCGAGGTCGCCCCCGGCCTATGGCTAGGCCTCATGTTCGACCGCTCCTCGCCGCCGGCGCTCAAGATGTATTTCGCGATTCAGGCTGTAAGCCATAAGCCGTAATCCACAAGCTATAGGCTTTCAGCTGAAGCGTTCGTCGGGTTCTCTGCCGGCACCTCTTTCCGCTTTAGGCCGTACAGCCTAAGGCTTACGGCCCACGGCCTACAGCCCACCCAGCCACGGCGCCGACTCGCCCGCTTCGGGCAGCGAGATCAGGCTCACGCTCAGGATGTCGGGGTGCGCCTTGACTTCTTCCATCGCCTCGGCCGAGGGGATGGCATCCAGATTCACGACGCCGATCGCCTCGCCGCCCGGCTTGTTTCGGCCGACGTTCATCTGCGCGATGTTCACGCCGTGACGGCCGAACGTGGTGCCGATGAACCCGATCAGGCCCGGCCGGTCGTAGTGCGTGAACACCAGGATCGGGCCGTCCAGGTGCGCATCCAGCCGATAGGGGCCGACCTGCACGAGGCGGACGAATTGCTTGCCGAACAGCGTGCCGGAGGCGAGATACGTCTTCGTCTCGGTGACGATCTCGGCCTGGATCATGGTGCCGAAGTCGCCCAGGTCGGTCGATTTCTCCTCGATGAGCGTGATCCCTCGCTCCTTGAGCAAATGCTCGGCGCTGACGAGGTTGACCTGACCCTCCAGGGCGGCTTCCATCCATCCGGCGGCAAAACTGGCCGTGATCAGGCGAGTATTCTTCGACGCCGCCTCGCCGCGATAGCGGAGCGTGGCCTGCCGCGACCGTCCCGCGATCCATCTGCGCGTGGAGCATGCCGAGCCTACGCGCGAGGTCGATATAAAGCCGGTGATCTTCCAGTTCGGCCCCGCTCAGGGCGGGCATGTTGACCGCAAATCGCACCTGCCCCTTGCCGAGGAAATCGATCAGCAGGTTGGCGGCCTCCACGGCCACGGCCACCTGCGCCTCCTCGGTCGAAGCCCCCAGGTGAGGCGTGACCACCACCGCCGGATGCTTGACCAGCGGGTGATCCGCGGGCGGTGGCTCGGGGTCGAACACGTCGATGGCCGCTCCTGCGACCTTGCCCGAATTCAGGGCTTCGAGCAGCGCCGTCTCGTCGATCAAGCCGCCTCGGGCGCAATTGATCAGCCTTACACCATTCTTCATGCGAGACATGGCGTGGCCGTCGATCAGGTTGCGGGTCTCGGCCGACATGGGGGTGTGCAGGGTGATGTAATCGCACCGGCCCCAGAGGTCGTCCAGCGACGAAACGCTTTCAATGCCAAGGGCTTGTGCCTTCTCGGCCGAGAGGAAGGGGTCGAAGCCGATCACCTTCATCTCGAAGCCGAGCGCCCGCTGGGCCACGGCCAGCCCCACGCGTCCCAGGCCGACCACGCCCAGGGTCTTGCCCTCGACCTGCGTGCCGGTGAACTTCGACCGCTCCCACTTGCCGGCCTTCAGGCTTTCATTCGCCTTGGGGATGTTGCGAGAAAGCGCAAGATCATTGCAAACGTATGCTCGGCGGTGGAAACCGTGTTGCCGCCGGGCGTGTTCATCACGACGATGCCTTGCCGGGTGGCGGCGGGCACGTCGATGTTGTCCACGCCAACGCCCGCCCTCACGATCGCCTTCAATCGCGTCTGGCCCGCCAAAACCTCGGCCGTCATCTGCGTGCCCGAGCGGATCACGATCCCATCGGCCTCGGCCAAAGCGGCGCGAAGCGCGGGGACGTCGCCGGCAAGCTTGGTCGCCACGACGACTTCGATGGACGCATCGGCTCGAAGCAGTTCCAGGCCTTCGTCGGAAAGTTTGTCGGTCACCAGCACGCGATGCTTCACGATTCGAACTCCATGAGGCCTCTTAGCCGGCTCGTCTCGGCAGTCTCGCTCTCCATTGGAATGCGGTGGTCGGATGGGAGAATCAGGCAGGATGGGTCCAGACCCAGCGTACAGAACTGGTCGGATGCGCTGTCATGCGCATTTATGCGTCGCTCGGAATGAGTTCAAGCTTCGGAGCACACCACCTCCACAGTGCCTTGCGGGTCAATCTCAAGAGTTACGGTGGACGACGGATCTGATCCTGATTTCACGGTGACGCCGTCGATCCGCGACGATCGGATCTGAGTCGAAGCGGATCGAAGAAGTCGCGGACCTGGCCGATATTTTTGATGGCGTCCGATCCGTCAAAGTCGCCGCATCCGGCAGCCTGCACGTCAGAAATGCGGGCAGAGCCCAAAGCAAGCGAGAGATAAATCTCACGCCTTTGTGGTCCGATCGTTACCGGCCTCAATCCACGCGTCGTGGAGCCGAGTAGTCAAAAGCCCTACAACGTGTATTCATCTTCCGGCCACCCGATCTCATCGCTTCCCCGCGATCTCCTGCGGCAACACCCCGCGATCCAGGTCATACGACATCCCTTCCTTGAGGCGGACGGTCTTGACCCGGATATCCGACGTCTGATCCGCCCCTGCTTCGTTGCGGGTGCCCGGGAATGTTAGCTCCGAAGGCGCCTTGCGGGCGTCGATCACCACGACTTCCGACGGCCCGACGACCTCGAAACTTGTGCCCGAGACGATCACCGCCGTTGATTCGTCGATCCCTACTCCTAGCAGGTCGGGATGATTGCGGACGGCCCTCATCAAGCGCTCGCCTCTTCGCCTCTTGAGGTAGTGTTGATCGACGATCACGCCCGGCCAGAGGCCGAAACCGTCGGCGAGGATTGGCTGGTTGATTTCGGGCGTTCCCGGCTTGCCCGCGCTGCGGACGATCATCACCGGGGACATGACCGCGGCGCCGGCGCTGGTGCCTCCCACGACGGCTCCCTTGCGGTATCGCTCGCGGATCGCCTCCAAAATGCCCGTCCCTTGGAGCGTCTCCACCAGCTTCGCCTGGTCGCCGCCGCCGAACCAGATCAGGTCGGCCGTCGCCACCGATTCCTTGGCTTGCTCGTCCTTGAGGTCGAGGATCTTGACGTCGAGGGCGCCGGCGGCCGTCCATTTTGCGGCCGTGCTGGGGCCGGCGTTGCGAGCGGTCGAGGCTTGCGGGACGACCAGGATCTTGGCCTTCGGGCCGCCCGCGAGGTGGAGCACGCGATGCGACACGACGTCATTCCAGGGGCCCCCGCCGTGGATCACGAGGTGCCCCTTCGGGGCGTTGACCGCCGGTTCGGGGCCGGCCGAGCAGAGCGCGGAGAGGAGCAGCAGCGTGCTACATCCGATCATCGGTATCCTTTGCCTCGTGGAAAAAGGTTCCGTCGTCGTTCTCCCGGATCGATCGATTATGCCTCGACTTCGCCGGGGGAGCGGCGATGGACAGCTTTTCCGCGATCAGCCCACCGTTGCCGGGCTGCGCTGGCCGATCAACACCTGCTGGACCGCCGTCACGCCTCGGCCGGGCTCGACGTCGTAACCAAGCTCGCTGAGGGTCATCTCCAGGGCCGCGATTCCCGAGATCACGTCCAGCTCGTCCATGTAGCCCATGTGGCCGATGCGGAGGATCTTCCCTTTCAGTTTATCCTGTCCGCCGACCGTGGTGATACCAAATCGGTCGAAAAGTTTGCCGCGAATCTCCGAATCCTTCAAACCGTCGGGGATGCGGAAGACCGTCAAACCCTCCGCCGGCCGCGCGCTGTAAAGCTCCAGTCCCAGGGCCTGCACGCCCGCCTGGCACGCCTCGGACATGATCCTGTGGCGATTCCACACGTTCTCGATCCCCTCGGCCTTGATGCGCTTGAGCGACGCGTTGAGGGCGAGGATCAGGGTATGGGCTGGCGTGAACGGCGTGTCGAACTCGGCCATCTTCTTGCGGGCGAGCTTCATGTCGAAGTAGAACGAGACCGTGGGGCAGGCGTCGATCTTGGCCCAGGCCTTCGGGCTCACGCTCACGAACGACAGCCCTGGCGGCAGCATGAGGGCCTTTTGCGAACCGACGACCAAAAGGTCGATGCCCCACTCGTCGGTGCGGCATTCCATGGCGCCCACGCCCGAGATGCCGTCGACCATGAACACCGCGTCCGTCTTCGCCACGACCTTGCCGATCGCGTCCACCGGGTGGCCGGTCCCGGTGGAGGTCTCGCTGAGGGTGCCCACGACCATCACGGCGTCGGGGTGCTGCTTGAGGGCGTTTTCGACCTGCACCGGGTCGACGGCCTGGCCCCATTCGGTGTCGATCGAGACGGCCTCGATCCCGTAGGGCTTGCAGACCTTGACCCAGCGGTCGGCGAAGTACCCGGCGTTCAGGACGATGCACTTCTTGCCGCGAGGCACCGTGTTGATGATGGCGGCCTCGGCCGCGCCGGTGCCCGAGGCGGTGAAGATGAGCACGTCGCCCTTGGTCTGGAACACGTATTTGAGGCCGGCGATCGCATCGACGATCACCTGCTTGGCCTCGGCCGAGCGGTGGTGGATGACCGGCCGGGCCAGTTCCAGGAGCACGTCTTCGGGGACCGGGGCGGGCCCGGGGGTCATCAGCCTCGGCTTCTTCATCGCGAGCAATCTCCTCGACCTCGTCGAATCGGGCGGTTCAATAATACTGCTGCAAGCTGGCGACCTGCGAGCAGTCGAAGCAATAGAACACGTAGATCATGCCCACGTCGCTGAACAGGAAATCGACGTGTTTGGGAGGGGGCTCCAACCAGGGGGCGTGCCCGCTCGCCTGCTCGAAGGAATCGATCCGGGCGACGAACTACATGGGCTCGCCGCAGTCGTCGCATTCCGGGGGCTCGTCGCACTGGATCCAGTCGGGCTTGCCCCCGAACTTGGTGCGGTGGCCCAGATTCTCGGGATAATCCAGGGGGACCACACGCTCACCACGCTTCACCCGCTCCAGCTTGACCCGATATTCGTTGAGGTTGCGACGCTTGCCCATGAGGCATCCTCGCCCGGAAATCCTCATCTTGCCGCTGGGCTAATATAGCAAGCCGCCGGCGTTTCGGGGAGACCGCGAGGGAATTGGTCAACATCCTTCCCGCCCTCGCAGCAGCGATTTCGCCGCCATCGGGTTCGACCCGAAATGCAGGTGGGCGTAGCCTGCGAGCAATCCTCCCACGCGAATGCCATCGGGCCGGGGCGGTTTTCCGTCCTTGAAAAGCGTGGTCGCATGATAAGTGGCCCCAGCGGTTCCAGCGACGAGTAATGGAATTCATGGCCGCGAATCTTCCGTGCCGGCCGGTCCCAGCAGCGTAGGACGATCCGCCTTCATGGTCACGTAGCCCAGCGCCTGGAATCGCGAGTGCATGACGGCGCGGGCGGGGATCAAATCCCACATGGGGAAGTGCTGGCCCGCGAGGTCTCGAAGCTCGCGACAGCACGCCATCATCCCGCCGCATTCGGCGTAGATGGCGCCTCCCTCGGCGTGAAATTGGCGGATAGCCTGCCGCATTTCGTGGTTTTGCGCGATCCTGGATGCGTGAATTTCGGGATACCCGCCTCCCAGATACAGGAGGCTCGTCGATTCGGGCAGGGCGCGATCGTTCAGGGGCGAAAACGGCACGATCTCGGCACCGGCGTCGCGGAGATGGTCCAAATTATCCTCATAATAGAAGCAAAACGCCGCGTCGCGCGCCACGGCCACGCGGACATTGCCGGATTCGATGGTCTTTGGAACTATCTGCGCCGACGGAGGCCAGCACGGCGGCCTCGCCAGCTCGATCAGGCGATCCACGTCGATCGTCGCCTCGGCCAGTGCGGCAACGAAATTATCATTTGCCGAAAATTCTTCGGCCGTCTGCAACCCGAGATGCCGCGACGGGATCGCGAGGCGATCGTCCCTCATCAGATATCCAAGTGACTCCACATGAGTAGAATCGCGGATCGCCGGCAAGAGATATTCGTCGAAATGACGGCGGCTCCCGACGCGATTGGCAATCGCCGCGACCACCGCAACATCGGGATCAAATTCCGAAAATCCCCGGATCATGGGGGCAATCGAGCGACTCATCCCCTTCGCATCCACGACCAGGATCACCGGCAATTGCCCGGCCCGGGCCAGGTCGGCCGTCGATCCCGCCTCATCCCCGGCGCCCCGGCCGTCGAAAAGCCCCATCACCCCTTCAATTACGGCGATCTGCGCCCCCTCGGTCGCCCGCTCATACGTCGTCGCCAGCGCCGACGGATCGAGCAGCCACGTGTCCAGGTTCCGGCTGATCCGGCCGGTCAACGCGGTGTGGTGGCCGGGGTCGATGAAGTCGGGCCCGACCTTGAACCCCTGCACGGCCAGGCCGCGGCGCTTCAATGCGGCCAGGATGGCCAGCGTGACGGTGGTCTTGCCCGACGCGGAATGCGTGCCGGCGACGATCACCGCGGGCACGGTCATGGCTCGTCCCGGGCTTTTCGATAGGTGTGCGAGTAAGTCTTCGAATAGAGATGGCTGTCGACGGCCGGAAGCTCGCCGAGCATGGGGCCGATGAGCACGAGGGCGGTCATGGTGATGTCGGCCTCGGCCATGATTCGAGAAACCTCGGCCAAACTCGTGCGGATGATGGACTGGTCGGGCCACGAGACGCGGTAGGCCACGACCACCGGGGCATCGTCGCCATAATGCGGGCGGAGGGCCTCCACCACCTCGGGCATCTGCGCGGCCGAGAGGAACAGCGCCATGCCGCACTTGTGCCCGGCAAGCTCCGCAAGCTTCTCGTTCTCGGGAAGGCCGGTCCGCCCGGCGGCCCGCGTGATGATGATCGTTTGATTCACGCCCGCCGGCGTCCATTCGATGCCAAGCTCGGCCGCGGCGGCCTGGAAGCTGCTCACTCCCGGGACCACCTCGTAAGCAATTTCCAGGGCATCCAGCCGACGCATCTGCTCCGCGATTGCCCCATAAATGCTCGGGTCGCCCGAGTGGACGCGGGCCACGTCCTTGCCCGCAAGGCAGGCCTCGGCCATCAGGGCGATGATCTGGTCCAGGTGCATGCTGACCGAGTTGCGCACCACCGCATGAGCCGGCGCAAACGCCACCACGGCGCGGGGCACCAGGCTCCCGGCGAACAGGCAAAGCTCGCATCGCTCGATCAAGGCACGGCCGCGGACCGTGATCAGGTCGGGATCGCCCGGCCCCGCGCCGATGAAGTAAACCTTGCCTTGAGCTTGCATGCTTCCTGTAGGGTGCACGAGATGCACCCGTTCCTTACGAGACGTCTAGATCCTTCAATTTGATCCGGGCGTCAAGGGCCTTGAATCGCCAGATGTCGCAGCTCGCGTCCGCGTCGCTCCCGCGCCGCGCAATCTGGCGGGGTGTCGCGAGGCCTGCGGCGCAAGGCGGCCGGCTCGCCGCCCCTGGCGATGGTTCGGGATGGACGCGGTGGGCGAGGACCAGGCGAGCGGCCCGCGCCGGGTGGCGTCGGCGCGGGCGATCGACTTGAAATGAGCCCGATCCTCGTCGCAAAAAACGCCTTGCGTCTTGAGGGGTGCATTCATGAGGCGTTTCCATGCGTGCTTGCAGTACGCGGGGATTGGCGTCAAGAATACCCACTCGCCTGGATTTGGTCCAGGACTCCCTAAGAGCCTCTAACTTTACCGATCGACCGGACGGGGCTTCTTGTGGGGTAGGCGTCCCGCCTGCCGAATGCCGGGCAGGCGGGACGCCTACCCCACAAAAAACACTGGCTCATGAGTCCAAATTGGTGTCGGCTTTACTAATTCGTTCCCACGCGGAGCGTGGGAACGAGGGAGATCCGACTTTACCACCGATTCGGACTCATGAGCCAAAACACTTTCAATTCGCCGGTAAAGTTGGACGCTCTAATTCGCCTTCATCTTCAGCGAGCTGCCAGGCGGCGGCAAGGGCGGCAGGTCGGCCGTCGACTCGCCGGATTGGATCAACTTCTCGGCCTTGCGGCGGATCGCGGGCGAGGTGTCGTTGGCCGCCATTTCCGCGAGCCGCTTCTTCGCTTCCTCCGTGCTGCGCACGGCCAGGGCTTCAACCGCCTTGGCGCGGACGAATTCCTCGGGGTCTCGGGAGAGGTAGACCAGCCAGATGACCGGGTCAACGTCCTTGCGATCCTTCAGCAACGGGAAGGTCGATGCCCTCATGTCGGCGCGAGGGTGCGTGACCAGGCTTCCCAGGCCGATCTGATCCTCGGTCAAGCCTCGATCCTTGAGCACCCCCTTGGCGACCGTGATGACCGTCTTCTCCGGGTCATGCAGCAGCGGGAGGATGGCTTCCTCGGTCAGCAAGGTGGGGCGATTGGCGAAGCTGAGCAGGACTTGCCCGCGGACCGCCGGATCCCGGTCTTCGATCAGCGCCACGGCGGGCTCCGACTCTTCGCGCAGCGGCAAGGCGCCCAGGCAGGCCACGGCCGCGATGCGGGCGCGGGGGTCGGGGTCGGCCAGCCTTTGCTTGACGAGGTCGTGGAACGACTCTTTCCATCCCACGATCCACTTGATGTCGCTGGGAGAGGTCGAGCAGGCGGGCGACCAGCTCCACAGAGCCTTGATCTCCGAAATTGCGGCCACGCGGACTTCCCAGGTCTGATCGGCCATCGACACGCCCAGGGCGTGCGCCGCGGGCGTGAGCACGCCTCGCCAGTTGGCGGGCGTGGGCTCGACCTGGAACTTTTGCAGGACTTCCGAGACCACCACCACCGACGAGGCCCGCCCGTACCCGGAGAACTTCGAGTAGCCGGCGACGATCCCCTCCAGCGTGCCGATCCACTGATCGGCCTCGGCCACGCTCAGCGCGGACGGGGCGGCCGACCCGGCCTTCTTCTCGACGCGAGCCTTGAGGACCGCCAGCGCCATGCCGTCGCCGTGGGCCACCGCCCTGGCCAGCTCGGGCAGCGACGAGTCCTCGCGCACCGGGCTGGCTCGTTCGACCTTCGCCGCGATCGTCGGCCGGCGCCCAGCGCCTTGAATCCCACGAAGCCGACCCCCGCGATGCCCAGGCCCACCGCGGCCAGGACCCACGTCCGCATCCGACCACGCTCCGTCATGGTTGCCTCCGTAACGTCGAATCCGTCCGACCCTTCACGGCGCGACATCATAATCGTGCCCGGCAATCGGGCAAGGCCGCTTTCCGCGTGGGGGATCTTCCCTAAATCCCCCCAATTCGCAATCCCCTTGAAAACTGCCCCAACCGGTGGTTGGGCGAGAGAGAATGGCCCGCCGATCCGATCTCTTAGAAGGTGACGCGTGGCCCGAGGATGAGGAAGCCGGGGCATGGGCGCGTCTTGATGCCAACTTAAGAAAATATCCACGGAGTTCTCATGGAACCCCGCTTGGCTCGACGCTGGCTTGGGATCGCGGCGGTCGCCCTGGGCATGCTGCTGCCCATGCCCGGCCAGAACGACGACGTGAAGGCGGGCGTCAGGAAGGTGGACCCGAGCCAGGTCTTGCCCCTGGATCAGGTCACGCCCCAGTTCCGCGACGCCGTGGCCGAGGTCGTCCGCGACGCCCATTTCCACCGCCAGGGGAAATCCGACACGTTCCCCTGTAACCCGCGGACATACATGAAGTTGCTGAACGAGCCGCTGGTCACGCTCACCCTGTGGAAGGACCTGGGCGAGAGCCCGGCCGTGCTCCAGCAAATCGGCCCGAATCGCTTCCAGGGGACCGACGGCGCGGGGACGTCGGCCACGTGGGAATACGCCCTCCGCTCGCCTCGGTTGAACGTGCTCCTGTGCGACCTCGATTACACCAGCCCTCGCGGGGCCGCCAAATTGCAAGGGCGCATCGTCCTGATCGTGCGGTCGGCGTTCTTCCGCGAGGCGACCGGCGAATTCTGGGTCAAGCACGACATCGAGGCGTTCGTGAAGATCGACTCCCGAGGCTGGAAGGCCGTGGGCGTGACGCTGCGACCGCTGATCGAGAAGCTATTGGAAGACCAGGTCGAGGAAGCCGGCATGTTCGTCTCGCTCATGGGCAGGCTCGTCGAGACATATCCCAACTGGGCAATTGGAGTTGTGAGCAAGCAGCCCGCCATCGACGCCGGAGTGAGGACCAGCTTCGTCGAGGTCGTGAACCAGACCCGACGCCCGGCGCCGCCGACGGAAGGCCGCAGATGGCCGACAACGGGGCCACCCGCAAGCGGTGAATCGCGGACTTTGACGGTAGGGCGGGTCGAGCGTTAGCGAGCCCCACCTTTTCCCTATCGCGGGATGGTGGGGCTCGCTAACGCTCGACCCACCCTACTGTTGGGGAGTAAGTGACTGGCTCTCAACGCCGCCGCGACGGCCCGTACTCCACTCGGATCAACGATTGGGGGTGAATATGCCGACGGGCGGCGTCGCGCACCTGCTCGGCGGTGATTGCGGCGACGCGCTCGGGCCAGAGGATCGGCTCGTCCAGCGGCAGTCCCCAGCGTTCCAGCTCCAGCAGGCGGTCGGCCCTCTGCCCCACCGTCTGGTAGTCGAAGACCCATGAGCCGGCAAGGTAGCGGCGGGCGCGATCGACCTCCTCGTCGGAGAACTCGCCGCGGTGCATGGCCGTGATCTGCTCGACGGCCCCCTTCACGGCTCGATCGGCCTCGTCGGGCGAGGTGGCCACGTACACGCGGAGGGCGCCGGGGGCCATGTCGGCCGAGTCGGCGATCCCTCCGCCCACGGTGTAGGCCAGGCCCAGCTCGTCGCGGAGGATGCGGCTGAGGCGATCGGCGAAGCCCGGCCCGGTCCCCAGGATGTGGTCGAGCACGGTGAGGGCGTCGTAATCGGGGTCGCTGCGGGCGATCCCGAGGTGACCGATCAGGATATGGACCTGCTCCCCCTTGGTCACGAAGCGGCGGACGCGGGGCTTCTCGCCCAGCGACGGCAAGGGCGGATTGGGCAAGGCGACCGCTCGCGAGGGCCATTCGCCCAGGTGCGTCTTCAGCAAGGATCGCAGGCGGCGAGGGTCGAAATCCCCCACGGCAACCACGAAGGCGTTGCCCGGCGCGAAGAACCGGTCGTGGTGCTCATGCACGCGGTCGAGCGTGATGGCCGAGAGCGTGCGGGGCGAGCCTCGGGCGTCGCGCCCGTAGGGATGGTCGCCGTAAACGGCCGCGCGGAAGCGTTCCTCGGCGCGGAAGGCGGGGTCGTCGCGATCGGCATGCAGCTCGGCGACGATCCGGCGCCTGGTCCAGTGGAAAGCGTCGGGCGGGAACGTGGGATGGAGCGTCAAATCGGCCATCAACTCGACGGCAAGCTCCAGGTCTTCGGCACGCACGCGGAGCGACACGCCGGTCGCCCCCACGTCGAGCGTCCCCCCCACGTCCTCGATCGCGGCCGACACCTCCTCGGCCGAACGGGTTCGCGTCCCTTCCTCGCGGAGCCGCCCCACCAGGTGCGCCAGGCCGGGCATGGCTTCGCGCAGCAGGCCGGCGTCGACGAACAAATCCAGCGCGACGGTGCCGGTCCCGGGCCTGCGTTCGGAGAGGATGCGGAGGCCGTTCGAGAGGGACGATCGCGCGGGCCGATACTCGGCCAGGGTGGTCACCGAGGTCGGGATCGAGACGGTCAGCGGGCGATCGGGGGCGGCGGGCGAGGGCGGGCGGCTCGGCTCGGGAGGGGGCGCGATCGCGATGATCGAAACCGCCTCCGGGGCCCTGGGGACCGACCAGCCCACGGTCAGCCCGGTCTCGACCAGGTGCGTCTCGCACACGCGGCGGACGTCCTCGGCCGAGACCGCGAGCGCCGCGCGATGCTCGGCCTGCCAGGCTCGCCAGTGATCCCAGAGGGCGACGTTGCCCAGCCCCGCGGCGAGGCCGAACACGTCCTCCTGCTCCCATCGCCAGGCGGCTTCGAGCCGGTTCCTTGACCGCGACAGCTCCTCGGCGGTCGGCCCGGACTTGACCATGTCGACCAGGACCGACCGGATGGCCGCTTCGATCTCCCCCGCGGAGACGTCGGGGGCCGCTTCCACCTGGACGAGGAACTGGCCGGCCAGGTGCGAAGGTTCTTGCGACGACTCGACATAAGTCGCCAGGCGATCGCGCTCGACCAGCAAATCCCACAGCCGCGACCTTCGCCCGCAACTGAGCAGGTCCGACAGCACGTCCAGGGCGGGGCCGTCGGCATGGCCTCGCGGCACCGAATGCCAGCCGAAGAGGCCGCGCGCGACCGAATCGGCGTCGGCCAGGACGAAATCGCGACGCCCGACCTGGCGGGGCTCGGGCAAGGGCCGGAGCGGCCGGCGCACCTTGCCCGGCTCAACGCCGCCGAAGTGCTTCTCGATCCGATCAAGCGCGCGATCGGGGTCCAGCGCCCCGACGACCACGAGCACGGCGCCGTCGGGCCGATAATGCGACTCGATAGAAGCCGGTGAGGTCGTCCACCGTGGTCTTGCGGAGGTCGTCGGGCCAGCCGAGGACGGGATTTCGGTAGGGATGGACGAGATACGAGAGGGCCAGGTGGTTCTGGTCCAGGCGGCCGAGCGGCGAGTCCAGCTCTCGGGAGCGTTCCTCGGCGATCACGTGGCGTTCGGCCTCGACCTCGCGAGGGTCGAAGTTGGCGGCCCTCATGCGGTCGGCCTCGACGGCCAGGGCAAGTTCCCAGCGGTCGGCGGGGAAGGCGAACCAGTAATGCGTGCAATCCTCGCCGGTCTCGGCGTTGGACTGGCCGGCGGCCTCGAAGGCGAGGCGGTCGATCTGCCCCTTCGGGAACGTGGCCGTGCCCTTGAAGAGCATGTGCTCGACGAAGTGGGCCAATCCCGTGCGGCCCGGGGGCTCGTCGACCGAGCCGACGGGATAGTAAAGGTCGGAGACGACCACGGGGGATTGCGGCCGGGGCAGGACCAGCGCCTTCATCCCGTTGGCCAGGGTCCGTTCGAAGACCGGGAGGTCGCCCACCCAGGACGGGATCGGCGGGGCGGTCAGTCGTCGGGCCATGGGATGCCCCTTTCGCAAGTTGCGTGACGGGTCGCCGCCGGTCGGGGCGAAGGAAGGAGGCCGGGCGGGACCGGCCTGCCTCCCCCAAGTTTATCATCATGGCCGCCAGCGTCGAGGCCGGACCGATCCGGATCGGTCGGGAAAACGTCAGGATCGGCCCAATTGTTCGTCCCCAACCTGCGAGGGCGGGCCTTTCCACCGCCGCCGTCCCTCCCCGACGCCTCCCTCAATCGTTGGCGCCGATCTTGACGCGTGCTTATCCTAATCTGCGCAGCCCCGTCGCCACGCGGCCCCGACGTCCTGCGGCCGCGCCCATGTCTATCCGTCCACCGGAGGGCCGGCTTTGCCCCGTTATTCGCCGTTGCCCGGCTTTTATGGGTGTTTGCCCGGTTATTCGCCCTCGAAGTCAGTTGGACGATTCTGCTCAATCCGGCGCGGGCGGGTCGGGGGCGACAGGAAGCCAGGGATGGTTGGCGGCATGTCCGTACTTGCGTCTAAGCATCGCGTGATGAGCGAGCCCCCGCTCATGCCACTCGACGAACCTCCGGTATGCCTTCTCCTTCGAACGCCACCCCTGGATCGCCGACTGGAAGCCGCGGGCCTCCGCCGACTGGTCCCGCCTGCTCGCGCGGCCCAACCTGGCGAGTCCCCGTTCGGCGATTCCCACCCGCCAGGCGGCGGTCGCGACCTGAATCCTCATCGCCACAAGCCCTTGGGTGTGACCGGCTTCATGCACGGCGTGGCCTTGGGCCTTGGCTCGGCAAGCCTGCGAGATGAGAAAGAGCCGGCAAGCTCCAGCCGCGATTCCCGCGACCGCCACCAGCACCATCATCGCCCTCAGGCTCAGCGCGAGGCGGTGACGGCGTGACCTGCCCGGACTCGTCCCGGCCGTCGGCATGGTGATCCCCCGTGACAGGTCCATGGTGAGGATCGCCGGCCGAGGCAAGGGAACCCGGAGGATGTCTGCCTCCATCCTCCGGGCTGGACTTTTTACGCCGCGCCATTGTCGTCGACCACAACGGTTTTCGTCCAGACAGCCCAGGTTCTTGGTCGATGACTAGATCCGTCTACCTCTTGACAGCCACCCCGGCGGCGGTGTACAATACCGCCGCCGGGGTTGAATACCGCGGTTACTTTTCGTCCTTGATCTTCACTTCGAGTCGAAAGGCTCTTAGGCCCTTCTGGTGAGCGTAGATACGCTTACCACTCTTCGTGGTGATGTAGGGACGGTAGATAACCTGGTATCCGGGCTTCACAGGCTTGTCGGACATGGCATCAACCCCATTGCAACTCTGATTTTGCGGACTCGTCTCTACCGAGTTCGCACCCCAGGCGGGCGGCTACATCGCCTTCTTGAGGATTCGGCCCGTGGGTTGTAGCAGCAACCTATTGGGCCGAAGCTGTTTCTACGCCGTCCGCCGGATGTGGTCAACCCCAGTATTTTTCTGGGGAAATCTTGATTTCGGCCTATAATGTCATCGTCGCGAAGGATATTCGAACCGGCGTGAGGTGGTCAAATGGCTACCGGAGAAGGGGTTAGGACAACCGAGCTGGTCCAGGCGTTCTTGTGGACATGCGACGACTGCGGCCGAGATAATTTCGAGCGGGCCATTACTATCGCCCCGGAATCCATCAATCAGGGCGATTTACCCAGCGGTCTCGACGCGGATGACCTTCGGGAATGGGCACAGCAGGGCGGCAATGGCCTGTTAGCGATGGCCCCTGATCGCGTCCGGTGCGGGCACTGTCGAGCGGAATTCGCCACGATAGAGGCCTGAGGGTAGGTCGCGACCCGTCCCCGGACCCGGCGATCCCCGACTCTATACGTTGGTCCCGGTCAAGTCACCGCCCCCTTCGCCTCGAAGTTCCGTCGCCCATCGTGGTGCCCCCGTCATTTGTCAGCGGGGAAAAGGGGGACAAAGGGAAAAGGGGGACATAGGGCTTTTCTCCGGGAATAGAGAAGGATCGGCGGCGGGATGACGGCCGGCAATAGCCGGCCCTACATTGAGAGCGATTTTCGTTCGGGTGAAGCGGTTGACTTCCGACCTAACCTCTGCGTCCTTCGTAGGGCAGGCCTCGGCCTGCCGTCCGCCTCGGCAGGCCAAGGCCGGCCCTACGAATTGTCAACCGCCACGCTCAATCGAAAATCGCTCTACCGTGTGCGACGCGACTGTGAACCGCTGTAAGCGTGTCACCCGGAGACCTCCGGGCGCGTCCCTGCACCGTCCCGGACCCATGAGCCACTCCCTGTTTTGCCGGACCGTATTGGGGGTGAGGGCGTTCCTCCCGGTGCAGGGTAAAGACCATGCGGGGCAAGAAATGCACCATCCCCTTACCCGCTAACGACTTGGTGCGCCTCATGGGCGCGACAAAGGGGCCGAAAACCCCCGCCCCGAGGGCCCGGCCGTCCAGATTTCGTCCAGGTTTCCGAAGAGCCGCATCTCGCGGCCCGATCACGACTTGGAGGAATGGTGCGCAACACTTCGCCCCGAAAACAGGTCAAAAACGGGCGAAAAACCGTCTCACCCCGACTGCGCTCCTGGACAAGACACCCGAAAAGCCCGACTTCGCCCACGAATCCCCGGCATTTCCCGAGTGTCGCACTCTGTAGCGTATTCGCTTATCGACAAGGTTAGAATCGTCGATCATCGACTCAAATCCTTTGCCGGCAATGCGTTGCAAATCATGAAAATCCAGGCGAAGACGAATGGGTCGGCCATGTTCCGGCCCCAATCCGCGCCCTCGCGGGGAGCCCGATCGCGACCTTGCAGCCGGCGATTTCTCCGCCATTCCTGGAATGGGTGATGAACCCGACCCTCCGCATCGATGGTGTGGTTGTGAGCCTAGAACAAAGGCTTATTATCGCGACCTTCGGCGAGGATATCGTGCGGAATTTCACCCGGGCGGCAAACCCCCAGATCACCCCATCCCCCGCGACGGCCGGTCCGCGCCCTGCGACGCGAGGGGCCGGGAGCGGCGAGGATAGCGTCCATGCGGGGGAGACACATTTGCCGCGAGATCCCCGCGCCTCGATGGCCGAACCAGCTTGGCCGATCCCAAGAATTCGCGGTGACGCCCCGATCGCCATGCGAGTTCCCCTTGCGGCCAGGCCGCCGATCTCGCACAATGATCGACTCCGAAGAATCGGACTCCCGCGGAATGCCGGGGGTCCGGGTGAGCCGGGGGGGACCCGGGCGATGGGGGCTTGTGAACCTGGTCAGGGTGGGAACACAGCAGCCATAAGCATCGCCTTCATGCGCCCGGGAGCACCTCCCCGGCTCTCCCGGACCCCTGCCTTTCGGGGGCACGATCCGGGGATCATGCCCGACTCTCCCACGGTCTCGACGGAGCGCGACGTGGCCCGCAATCGAGCGAACAATGACCCGCCCGCCGATGGGGAGGGTGCCCATACGCCCTCGCCGGCCGATAGCTCCTACACGGTCGTGGCCCGCCGCTACCGGCCGCAAACCTTCGAGGAGGTGGTCGGGCAGGATCACGTGGTCCAGGCGCTTCGCAACGCCATCCGCCTGAACCGCGTCACGCACGCCTACCTCTTCAGCGGCACCCGAGGCGTGGGCAAGACGTCGATCGCGCGGATCTTCGCCAAGGCGCTCAATTGCATCCACGGCCCCACCGAGACGCCGTGCAACCGGTGCGACATCTGCCAGGCGATTTCGGTCGGCCAGGACGTGGACGTGATCGAGATCGACGGGGCGAGCAACAACGGCGTCGAGGCCGTCCGCGAGCTTCGCCAGAACGCCGGATTGCGGCCGAGCCGGGCCCGCTTCAAGATCTATTACATCGACGAAGTCCACATGCTCTCCACCGGGGCCTTCAACGCCCTCCTGAAGACGCTGGAAGAGCCGCCCGAGCACGTCAAATTCTTCTTCGCCACCACCGAGCCGAACAAGATCCCCATCACGGTGCTCTCGCGATGCCAGCGGTACGACTTCGCCGGCATCACGCCCGAGCAGATCGTGACCACGCTGGCCGATATCTGCGCACCGCGAAGGCGTGAAGGCCGAGACCGACGCCCTGGCCACGATCGCCCGCCGCGCGGGCGGGTCGATGCGGGATGCGCAGTCGCTGCTGGAGCAGATGCTTTCTTACGGCGGCCGGGAATTGACCGGCGAGTCGGTGCACCGGGCGCTGGGAATCGCCCCCGATGATCGCGTGCTGGACGTGATCGACGCCCTGGCCGATCACGACCCGGGCAAGGCGATTTCCCTGGTGGAATCGGCCATGAAGACCGGGGTGCAGCCGGCCGATTTGCTGTCGAGTGCCCTGGATTTCCTCCGCGACGTGATGGTGAGCAGCGTGGGCGAGAACGTCCCCTTGCTGACGGTGGCGCCGTCGCAAACCCCTCGCCTGCGGGCGATCGCGAAGGCTTGGCCGCTCGATTCGATCCTCGCCGCCATGCAGATCCTCGACCAGGCCAAGGCCCGGTTGCGCGGCAGCTCTCACGGGCGGTTGATCGTCGAGCTGGCGCTGGCGAGGGCGGCGCGGCTGGAGGACTTTGCCGAGCTGGGCGAGCTGGTGGGACGGCTCACGGGCTCGGCCGAGGGCGGCCCTCCCGTAAAAAAAAAGTTGACGCCCGCTGAGAATGGCCGCCACACGCCCCCCCCTGCCCCGGTCGAGCCGCGGCCCAAGCCCGTCGTCGTCGCGCCTCCGGAACCGCCCGGTCCGGACCCGATTCCCCCGATCGCGCCGGACCTGGAGACCGTGGCGAGTGCCTGGGAGCACCGGCTCCCGGCGAAGGTTGGGATTCGCCTGGGACCGAAGGTGATCCAGTTCCCCGCGCTTGCCCTGGAACCGCCGGGAATCCTGGTCGTTGGGGTGCCTCCGCGATACAATGTGGATGCCGATCTGTGCGAGCTGCCCGAGCATCGTCGGAAGATCGAGGCCACGCTTTCCGAGCTCGTGGGGACGCCCCTCACGCTCCGCTTCAACCGCTCGGCAAGCGTGCCGGAATCGCCCGCAATCTCGCGGACGGCCGCGCAGAATTCGGCCGGCGAGGCGCTGGCGACGGACCCGTGGGTTCAGGGCATCAAAGAGCTTTTCGAGACGGTCCCGAATCCCGTGCAGGTCGATTTCGAGGACGCATCCGCCGAGCCTTGAGGCTCGTACAACGCAAGCGAAGGAGCCCCAACGTGTTCGGGAACCTGGGCAACCTGGCCGATCTCATGAGGAACGCGGGCAAGATCCGCGAGACCGTTGAAAAGGCCACCGAGGCCCTCGGTCAACTCGTCGTCGAAGGCTCGTCGGGCGGGGGCGCGGTCGTCGCAAGGGCGAACGGCCGGATGGAGCTGGTCTCGGTCAAGATCGAGCCCAAGCTCCTGGCCGACGGCGACGCCGAATTGCTCGAAGACCTCGTCACGGCCGCCGTGAATCAGGCCATGACCAAGGCGAAGGAAGCCGCGGCGCAATCGATCCAAAATGCCACCGGGAACCTGCCGATTCCCGGATTGGGCGGATTGATGGGCGGCTCGTCTTGAATCGGGCCGAGTTGCGGCAATTGGCCGAGGACCGGATTCTCGATGCGGAGGCCTTGCTCGCCGTCGGCCGGTGGTCGGGGGCATACTATTTGGCGGGGTATGCGGTCGAGTGCGGCCTGAAGGCGTGCATCCTCGCCTTGGTGGAGCGGGAGGGCGTGATTCTTGAGGACAAGAAATTCTCGGAGAAATGTTTCACGCACAATTTCGACGTCCTGGTCACGCTCGCCAAGCTGGATGACGACCGCAACCGGGATCGGCAGGCGAATTCCGGTCGCAATGAATCCTGGAAGAAGTTGGCGTTCTGGAATGAGGCCAGCCGGTACAATCAGAAGACGCAACTGGAAGCGGTAGAATTATACGAAGCCGTGACGAATCCTTCCAAGGGAGTCATGACATGGATGAAGGGCCATTGGTGAGCGAATGGATCGAGGCGGGTGCCCAGCTCGTCCGCATCCTCCCCCAATACCTCCCATTCCAGGCGGCGTATTGGTTGAAGGTCCCGCCCGATAGCCGCTGGTACCTCTGGGTCGCGACGGAGCTGATCGATCGAAATCGATCGATGACTCCCGCGCTTGCGCGTTGAACCGTGCCATCGACGACATGAATGACCCGAATCTCGACACATTCCGGGTCAACGCGGTGGGATTGGACAACCCGGTGGCCAAGGCCGTGATCGCGATCCAGGACCAGTACCCCGGCAAGATGCCCGTCCGCTACCGCGACAAGTATTACGGCGGGCCCGTCGACGAGATCTACATCTACCCGCCGCCCGTCCCGGTCGCCGCGACCTGATTTCCCCGCCATTTCTCCATGATTTCCCGATTCGAGACCAGCATGGATCAAGACAACGGATCGATGACCAGCGCGGTCGATCGCCTGGCCGCGGCCCTGGGACGGCTCCCCGGCATTGGCGCGAAGTCGGCCGAGCGGCTGGCGCATCACCTGGTCAAGTGCCCCCCCGAGGAGGCCATTGCGCTGGCCGATGCTATCCGCGCCGCCAAGGAGCGGATTCGTCATTGCGAGATCTGCTTCCACCTGACCGAGGCCGAGAACCCGCGATGCGTGGTCTGCCGCGACCCGCGGCGCGATGCGTCGGTGATCTGCGTGGTCGAGCAGCCTCGCGACTTGCTGGCCGTGGAAAAGGCCGGCACCTACCACGGCGTCTATCATGTGTTGCTGGGCCGTCTTGCGCCCTTGCAGGGGGTGGGGCCCGAGCAATTGACCGTGGAGAGCCTGGTCGCTCGCGTGGGAAACGGTGACGTCCGCGAGGTCATCCTTGCGACCAATCCTACGATGGAAGGCGACGGGACCGCGCTCCTGGTTGCGCAATCGCTGGCCGATTTCGACGTCAGCTTGACGCGATTGGCTCGCGGGCTGGCTTCGGGCAGTGTCCTGGAATTTGCGAACAAGGAAATGCTTGCCGATGCCCTTTCCGGGCGGCAAAAATACTAAATCGCGGACTTCGCGGCGGGTTTATCTTGCTCTTTCCTGATCTTTGGTATAAAATTTGCTCGGGTTGCTCGGAGTCATGACCGACTCGCGGCGTTGCCCTAGCCAAAGCAGGCGAATTCAGGCTTATTTGACCCGCTCCTCCTCCTTTCGCGGCGGGATTGAAGGAACATGCGTCTAGATACCTCGCAGCAGATGCGGACCGACATGCGGCTCCGCATGGCCCCGCGGATGATCCAGTCGATGGAGATCCTGCAATTGCCGCTCATGGCGTTGCAGGAGCGTATCGACCAGGAACTGAGCGAGAATCCCGTCCTGGAGCTTTCCGAGACGGTTCCGATGGAGCCCGAGGTCGAGGTCGATGGCGCCCCCACCGAGGCGCCCGCCGAGCCCGAGCCGCAGTTCGAGGGGGAGGAAGATTGGGGTGACCCGCTCGGCGAGATGCATCGGCCTAGCCGCGCCGCCCTGAGCGAGGAGGCCGACCGCAAGCACGACGCCATGCAGAACATGGCCTCACGCCCCCGGTCGCTCCACGACGACCTCTCCGACCAGCTTTCGTTCCTCGATTGCGACGCCACGGTGCGAGCCCTGGCCGAATATCTCATCCACAACCTGGACGAGAACGGCTACCTGAAGCTGAGCCTGACCGAGGCGATCCGCGACTTCGGCGGCGACGCCACCATCGCGCAGGCCGAGGAGGCGCTGGCGCTGGTGCAGAGGCTCGACCCTCCCGGCATCGGCGCCCGCAACCTCCGCGAATGCCTGCTCTTGCAGCTCACCAACGACGTCCCCTTCCGAGACGTCCTCCACGTGGTGATCGCCAACCACCTGGACGACTTGCAGCAGAACCGCCTGCCCGCCATCGAGAAGAAGACCGGCCTGCCGATCGAGACCATCAAGGAGGCGCTCGAGCATCTGCGCCGCCTCGACCCTCGGCCCGGTGCCCGGTTCGTCGCCCAGAACGTGCAATACGTGCTACCCGACCTGGTGGTCGAGGCCGACGAGCACGGCGAGTATCAGGTCCGCCTCCAGGACGAGCACACGCCGCAACTGGCGATCTCGCGATACTATCAGAAGCTCCTGAAGAACAAGCAGGGCGACGCCGCAGCCCGCGAGTTCATCCAGAAGAAGATCCAGTCGGCCCGCTGGCTGATCGAGTCGATCGAGCAGAGGAGGAACACGCTGCTGAAGGTCGCCCGCGCGATCATCGAGCACCAGAAGGACTTCCTCGACAAGGGGCCCGAGTGGATCGAGCCGCTGAAGATGCAGCAGATCGCCGACCGCGTGCATGTCCACGTGACCACGGTCAGCCGCGCCGTGGATGACAAGTGGGTCCAGACCCCGCGCGGCATCTTCGCGCTCAAGCGATTCTTCGGCGGAGGGACGACCACGACCGACGGCGAGGAAGTGGCCTGGGACACGATCAAGCAGAAGCTGCTGGAGATCATCGCCAAGGAAGACAAGCAGAATCCGCTCTCCGACGAGGAGATCGTCGACGCGCTCGGACAGGGCGGATTCCCGGTCGCCCGCCGGACCGTGACCAAGTACAGGAAGGCCCTGCGAATCCCCTCCAGCCGCCAGCGCAAGCAATTCTGAATCGAACGGATTACCTTCCGAATCGGTCCTTAGATCGCCGGAAGGGTGGCATGCTTACGTCTTCGTAAGCATGTCTTCGCGCCACAACGGCCATGCTTACGAAGACGTAAGCATGCCACCCGGACAGGCCGTTCCGGGGCACTACTTGCTCGCTTTCTTCCGCGCGGGCAAGTGCTTGAGGCTCGTGCCGTGCGTCTTCACCACGGTCTGGATGACCTTGTACCAGAAGCCCGAGAAGTCGCCGAACTTGTTGAGATGGCCGGGGTGGAACGTGAGGCTGAAGGGGACTCCGGTCGTCTTCAGTTCGGTTCCCATGGCCTTCAGTTGGCTCGCGCTCGTCGGGATCGACTGGTAAAGTCGCAGGTCGACCAGGCCGGTGCCTCCGGCATTTTGATACGACCCGGTGCCTCCCAGGATCGAATACTGGAGATGCACCGGCTGGGCGAACGGATTCAATCCGATCGTCCCCGGGCTGATCCGGACGTTGATCTGACCCTTCGGGGTCGTTACCGCCAGGTCGGCATGGAGCAGCCACGGCGTTGATAGGAGCGGTTTCTCGCTCTGGCTGGATATGGCGCTGCTTAGGGTGATCGGTCCTAATTTCGACAGATGACCATTTCCCGTAATATGGACCACGCTCTGCTTGTCGGCCGTCACCACGTTCCTGGTCATGCCCAGCAGGATGACCGCATGCTTATGGACCCGGTGAGCCGCAGGCGTGGCGGTGGTCGGCGCCGTCGTGGTAGCAGCGGGGGTTGATGCGGCGGCGGTCGGGGCCGTCGTGGCCGGGGCGGGAGCGGAAACGGCCGGCGCCGGCGAGGAAGTGGCCGGGGCGGTCGACGCCGCGGCTGGGGTCGTCGTCGTTGGACTTGGCGTCGCGGCGACGGGCTTCGTCGGGGCGGACGCCGCGGCCGTGGGCGACACCGTCACGTCGTTCGAGAACTCCGAGGTGTCGTTGCCTGGGTCGATGGCCGTCGCCGCGATGACCTGGCCCGGCGGAACCGCCGAGGGCGGGCTGTAGACGACCGCGGCGAGGCCGTCGCCGCCGGTGGAGACCGTGGTCTCGCCCAGGAACACCTGGCCCTGGCCGTGGCCCGAGGGGTCGGCCGCGGGGTTGGAAAAGAACTGGATCGTATAGGAAGTGTGGGGCGATCCGTCGAGCGTGCCGCGGACGGTCGTGCCGCCGTTGACCGTCACGGCCGAGGTGAGATTCGGGTAGTTCAGGAAATTATTCGGGCCGCCGGCGGGGCGCAGGTGGACGTTCGGCGCCACGCCGAGCTTGAGGTTCGAGACGAGGCCGGAGATGACCGAGGGCAGGTCCGCGCTCGACATGTTCAGCAGCGGCAGGATTTCCGTCGCCGACACGCTGAGCAGGCCGACCCCCAGGGTCCCGTTGGAGTAGATCGAGTTGCCGCTGATGAGGTCGCCGGTGCTGACCAGGGTGATCGGGAGGTCGGCCGACTGCTGGAGCGAGGCGACGACGACCCCCGTGCCGGGATTTCCGGCCGTCCCGGCCGTGCCGTTGAATGCGATCGTGTTCGCCTCGCCGGGGTCCGTGCCGCCGACCACGTTGCCCGAGCCGATCACGGCCACGCCGACGATGCCGTTGCCCAGGTTGCCCGTGCCCGACGCGTCGGTGCCGATCAGGTTGTCCTGGATCACCCCGCCGGCCGCCGGGACGATCAGCGTCGTGGTGCCAAGCTCCAGGCTCGCGAGCCCGACGCCCGCCGAATTGCCCGAGATCAGGTTCCGCGCCGCCGGCGCGGTGCCGCCGATCACGTCGCTCCCGCCGAAGACCCCCACGCCCAGGCCGTTCGGCGCGGCCACCTTGCCGGTGGGGTCCACGCCGACGAAGCTGCCTTCGAGGTGATCGTTCGAGCCGATGAAAAGGACGCCCACGCCGGCGAAGTTCGTTACGTCCAGGCCGCGCACCGTCGAGTTGTCGGCCTTGATCTCCAGGCCGAGGCTATGCGTGGGGTCGGGGAGGCCCGAGCCGTCGAGGACGATCATCGGGGTGGCGTTGTCCCCCTGCGCGGCAGTGTTGGGCGACGACCCCGGCTGCGTGTATCCGTCGATGACCACCGGGACGGTGGCCGACGGCAGCGACGAGCTGGGTTTGATCACCTGCAAGCCGGTGCCGGGGATGTCGAAGCTGATGGTGTTGGAGCCCGGGCTGGCGTTGGACTCGTAGATCGCGTGTCGGAGCGAGCCTTCGCCGGAGTCGTTCGTATTGGTCACGGTGAATGCCGAGAGCAGGACTGCGCGCCTCGACCGCTTCGATCAGCGGGCGGTGCCGCCTCCTGTCGATCCGGCGACGCGACGAGGGGGTCAAGGCGAGGAATCGACCGTCCATCGCTTCTCCTTGTGTGAACGGGGCGCCGCCGCGGCCCTCGTCCCCGAGTTGCCGTCACGTGGAAGACCGGGGCGGGCCCGGACTTCGGCCCTCCCGCAGGCCGGGAGGGCCGAAATCGACGGGCCAGATCGTCCCTCCTGAGCGATCGTCTCAGAGGATCGTGGCAGACCCCTTGGAGATCCTGGCGACGAGGTTGCCGCCCGCTCCGCCGTCGTGGTTGCCGTCCAGGGCCTGGCCGTAGGCGTCCTGGATCCCCGAGGCGTTGATGGTCAACTGGTAGACCCGGCTCGTCGGGAGGCTGCGCGTGGGGAAGATCGTGGCGAGGTGAGTCGTGCTGTTGTAGTTCACGCCCCCCTTGAGCGGGACGGCCTTGGCGGTCGTGACGAGGCTGCCCCGCACTCGCCTGGTCGTGAGGATGGCGAGCTGATAATTGCCGATGTTGTCCGCCCCGGTCACGGCGCCGCCGTACTGGACGTTGAGGCCCGCGATGGCCCTCCTGACGAGCGTCACGCCGATCGGTGCCTGCACCTGGACCGGCCGGGGAATCACCACGGTCTGGAACGACGATGAGCCCGAGGCCCCTCCGCTATCGGTGACGGTCACCTTGACCGCGAAGGTCCCGGCGGTCTGATAGGTATGGTTCAGGGTGAACGTCTTGTCGGCGTTCAGCGCCAGCGGGGTCGCGCCCGAGCCGTCGCCGTAATCGACCGTGGCCGTGAAGGTCTGGGTGCCGGGATCGGCGAAGGACCCGGTGGAGGTGAGCGTGCTGCCCGCGTGGACCGTGGCGTTGCCGCCCAGAGAGACCACGGGCGCCACGTCGGTCACGTGGATGTTGAAGGTTTGCGAGGCCGTCTGCGCGGGCGAGCTGTGGTCGCTCACGGTGATGGTGACCGCCTGCGTGGCCGGGCCAGACTTGGCCGTGTACGAGAACGCCCCGGTCGTCGGGTTGATCGTGCCCGCGCTGGCCGAGTAGGTCAGCGATTGCGACGGGTCGGCGTCGGACCCCACGGCCGTGAGCGTGACCGTGCCGCCCTCGGCGACCGTCTGGTCGGGGATGGCCGCCAGCGTCGGCGGCGACGGGGCCGCCACCGTCACGGCGTTCGAGAATTGCGAGGTGTTGTTCGCCGGGTCGATCGAGGTGGCCGTGATGACTTGACCCAGCCCCACCGAAGACGGAGCAATGAAGGTAATCGGCGCGGTGCCGCCGGTGCCGGTCGTCACGCGTCGACTGGCCGATGAACGTCTGGCCCTGGCCGGCGAAGAACTGGACCTGATACGCGGTGCCGACCGCGCCGGTGAGCGTGCCGTGGACGGTCGTCACGCCGCCCGACATGGTCACTGAAGTGAGGGCCGGGACGTGGGAATTGGCCGACACGCCGACCTGCACGTCGAGCAAGGCGTTGGAGATGACCGACGTGAGATTTGCGGACGAGATGTTGAGCAGCGGCATGAGCGACGCGGTCGAGAGGGTGACCTGCGCAATCCCGAGGCCATGGTTGGAATAGATCGAGTTGCCGCTGATCAGGTCGCCCGTGCTGACCAGGCCGGTCGGGGTGATCGCGGTCGAGTCGAGCCCGGCGACGACCACGCCCGAGGCGAGGTTCACCAACGACCCGGCCTTGCCATTGAACGCGATCGTATTGGCGGCGCCCGCGGCCGAGCCACCGACCACGTTGCCCGACCCGACGATGCCGACCCCGATCGTGACGTTGCCGAGATCGGCCGTGCCGGTGGCATCGGTCCCGATCAGGTTGTTCTCGACGAGGTTGCCGGGCGTCGACGCGACCATCGAGGTGATCGACGCCCCGGAGCCCAGTGCCAGGCTGGCCACGCCCAGCGCCCGCGGTGTTGCCCGAGATCAAATTCCGCGCCGCGGGCGCCGTGCCGCCGATGACGTTGCTGCCGCCGAGGACCGCCACGCCCAGGCCGTTGGGCTCGCCACCTTGCCGGTGGCGTCCACGCCGACGAAGCTGCCTTCCAGGTGGTTGTTCGAGCCGTCCAGGAGCACGCCCGCGGCGTCGAAATTGTCGATGACCATGCCGCGTACCGTCGAGTCGTCGGCCTTGATCTGGAGCCCCGTGCGGAGGGCGTTGTCGGAGATCATCGAGCCGTCGAGCACGATCATCGGAGTGGCGTTGTCCCCCTGCGTCGCGGAATTCGGCGCCGACCCCGGCTGCGTATATCCGTCGATGACCACCGGGACGGTGACGGCGGGCAGTTGCGAATCGGGTTGGATCACCTGCACGCCAGTGCCGGGGATGTCGAAGCTGATCGTATTGGAGCCGGGGCTGGAGTTGGAGTCGAGGATCGCCTGGCGGAGCGAGCCGTCGCCGGAGTCGTCGGTATTGGTCACGGTAAACGCCGAGAGGAGCAGGCGCGGCTCGACCGCATCGAACAGGGGCCGATGCCGCCTCTTGTCGGTCCGTCCGCGAGACGAGGAGGCCCCAACCACAAATCGACCGTCCATTAACTCCTCCTTAATACTAAATGGGAACGCGAGCGGGTGGCGCCCCGGCGCCGGAGACTCGCCACGCCGGGACGCACCCGGCCATTCCTGTACAAACAAGCAGCGAACGCCGCTGCAGATCGAGCCGCGACCACCGTCGACGCGGCCCTCCGCCCGCATTACGCCCTCACGAGGCGGCCCGGGGCGGACCTCACGATGGTTGTATCGGTTGTATCGACAACAAGGTTGATGGAAACCGGAAAGCACGGGTAACCAAATCGAAAAAGGATCCCAAGGGCCGACATGGCCAAATCCTCGTCAGGTTCCGGGGGTGCAACCGCGGTTTCCTCGGGGCGAACATCGGATCGCCGGATCTCGCGTGTTCTGGCCTCACAAATCAGACCATATATGCCGGGGTTCGGACTTGTTACCTATTCCAAGGGGGCCGCAAAATGGCCGCCCGCATGGGCAACATCGGGCACCTCGCGAAGGGACGAATCCGGGCCGAATCTCGGTCGAACCATTCGATTTCGCTTTGAATTGCATGGGTTGCAAGAGGTTGTCGCCGAGGGACTTGGGTCGATGGTCGATGGATTCCATTTTGTCGATAAAGTAAGACACTGTACATCGATGTGCGGCGGGATGTGGCAGGGATTCGTGGGTGGAGTCGGGTTTCGTGCCGCTTTTTCTGACGGCTAGCATGGGAAGACGCTTTTTTGGCCCATTTTTACCTGTTTTCGCGGCGAAGTGTCGGGCGCAAATCACCCAGTTCGTGATCGATCGGGCGGGGAGATGCGGGTTTTCAGGCACCTCGACAAAATCCGGCCGTCCGGGGTTAAATCGCGGGATTTTTCGCCTCATTGGTGCATTTCAGGCTTTGCGGAGGAGCGATCGCGGCCGTCGGTCGCGACGTTGGCCAAGCCGGCCGGCGTGCGGAGGCGGCGTGAGGGACTATAGTGGACCCCGGATTTTGGACCACTCGGCAAGTTATACTTGACGAGGTTCAAATCGAGGGCGGAGCATGGCACGTATTCGCAAGCGACACTCGGCATCCTTCAAGGCGCAGGTCGCCCTGGAGGCCGCCAAGCAGACCAAGACCATCGCCGAACCGGCCAAGCAGTTCCAGGTCCACCCGGTCCAGATCAGCGGCTGGAAGAAGCAACTCCTCGACGGCGTCGAAGCGATCTTCCAGGGCGGGGCGGCGGCTCGCCGGCCCGACCCGGAGAAGATCCAAGCCGAACTGTACGAGCAACTTGGCAGGCTCCAGATGGAGCTGGCCTGGGTGGAAAAAATCTGCCCCGTGAGGTCCGGGCCAAGCGGGCCTTGATCGATCCCGGACATCCCCGGCTGAGCGTGCGTCGGCAGTGCGAGCTGCTAGTGCGGTTTTTCGTTGACCGTGACGGGTTGATCCGGTTATCCCTCTCTCGATAAAGGAGGGCCATCCCGGATGAAAGCCTACTCGATCGACCTCCGCCAGCGGGCCATCGACGCCTACGACGCCCGCGAGGGGACCCAGGAGCAGGTCGCCGCCCGCTTCGCCGTCAGCACCTCTTGGGTCCGCAAGCTGCTCCGCCAGCGTCGCGCCCACCGGATCGATCGACCCGAAGCCGCACGGCGGCGGCCACGGCCCCGGCCTTCGACACCGCCGCCGGGGCCAAGCTCCGCCAGGCGGTCCGTTATGACTTCACCGGCCACGCTCGAGGCCCCCGCACCGCCGGCGTGGCGTGCAGCCCCTCGGCCGTCTTCCGGTGCTGGACCGGCTGGTCATCTTGAGAACATACTAATCTTTTTATTATACTTAACGACATCCTACATTTAACACATTATTTAGATCAATGTGTATGCTAACATTATTTTGAAATAAAATTATATTTTATGTTTATTTTAAATCTAAGATACTCTCTATGCACAATAAATCTTTATCACTGCCGAATAAAGTTGAAACTTATCCACTCAACAGCAAACACAAGTGCAGTCTTTCAAGTGATAATTACGCTTTTGCAACCCTCGCATAAAATGCTCTCATGTAAAGCACTATTATAGAGAGATTGTGATACATATTTAATTTAAGTTGCTACTATTTTAAGTATAAAATTTCATCGCTGTTTGACATTATATTATTGGCATAAACACACGATTATTTTACTAATGTTTGAATTCAGCCATAAATTACTATTAATATCGACGTAAGCTCGGAGTTTGC
>CAVZRT010000027.1:0-113427 GCA_963777705.1 uncultured Planctomycetota bacterium | reverse complement strand
GGCTGAAGAAGGCGACGGAAGGGGAAGATCGCGAAGACGAGCCGCAACCGCCCGAGCCCGGGCCATCGTCGCCTCGGCCCGAATCCGCCCCCGCCGGTCGATGAAAATCTACGAAACGAACCCAACTCGGGGTCGGTGCCACGGCAGGCGGCGGGAGGCGGTGACAATCCGCAAATCGAAGCAGATTCAGAAGTTGCGGCGCTGCATCTGTCTCAAGAACTCGTCCTCACGCCTTGCGAGGCCGAAGAGGTGCTCACAGAGCACCCTACGAAGGCGGATCGGGCTTCTCGTGGGGTGCTCTGCGAGCACCTCTTCTTTCCCGCCCCAATTCCAGCGGTAGGCCTGGTTCCCGACCCCGTTGTGCGCGATGAATTTAATTCGTTCCCACACTCGGCGTGGGAACGAGGGAGATCCGACTTTACCACCGATTCGGACTCATGAGCCGTTCCTTTTGAGTCGGAGTGCGGAGACTCTTGCGGCGTGGCGGATGGGCGGGAATCCTGGTCGCCCGGGAATTGCCGGGCGGGGCGATGGGCCGGCCGGTTGCATTTCTCCCCGGTGGGTGGTTGTTTCCGTCCCTACGGGACACTATCTTCAATCCCATGGCCCTGACCCGTCCTCTCCCGTGGAGATACCGTCGATGCAACCCGATTTCAACCGTCGATCGTTCCTCGGGCGCCGGCGCCGTCGGCCTTGGCTACTTCTTCACGGCCACGGCAAGCTCGGCCGCCCGCATCGGCCCGCAAGCCGAACGAGACCCTGCAGATTCGCCGGCATCGGCGTCGGCGGCAAGGGCAGCAGCGACATCGACCAGGCGGGCAAGCTCGGCGAGATCGTCGCCCTCTGCGACATCGACGACGAGCCAGCTCGACGCCAAGGCCAAGAAGTGGCCGTCGGCCAAGAAGTACTACGACTACCGCAAGATGTTCGACGAGATGGGCAAGCACATCGACGCCGTGACCGTCAGCACGCCCGACCACTCGCCACGCCCTGGCCGCGCTGATCGCCATCCGCATGGGCAAGCACGTCTACTGCCAGAAGCCGCTGACGCACTCGGTCTTCGAGGCCCGCGTCCTGAAGCGAGGCGGCGAGGAAGTACAAGGTCTGCACGCAGATGGGCAACCAGGGCTCGGCCGAGAACGGCCTGAGGCGCGCCGTCGAGATCGTCCAGGCCGGCATGATCGGCCCGGTCAAGGAGGTCCACGTCTGGACCAACCGGCCGATCTGGCCGCAGGCCCCGAAGGTCACCAAGACGGCCCGACAACGCCGACGTCTGGCCCGCCGTCGATCCACTGGGATGAGTTCCTCGCCGGCGCGCCGGCTCCGGCCGTTCGTCGGCCGGGCATCTACCACCCGTTCAACTGGCGGGGCTGGCTCGACTTACGGCACCGGCGCCATCGGCGACATGGCCTGCCACACGGCCAACATGGCCTTCCGCGCCCTGAAGCTCGCCCATCCCGACCACGATCTCGGCCGAGAGCGGCGAGGTCAACACCGAGACCTATCCCGGCCTGGGCCAAGGTCATGCTCGAGTTCCCCGCCCGCGAGGACATGCCGCCCGTCACCCTCACCTGGTACGAGGGGAAGAAGGACGGCAAGCTGCGTCCTCCCGCCCGAGGAGCTGCAGACAGAAGATGCTCAAGGACGGCAAGAAGATCGTCCGACAGCGGCTCGATCCTCGTCGGCGAGAAGGGCATCCTGTACTCGCCCAACGACTACGGGGCCGAGTTCCACATCACGCCCGGCGAGCTCGCCGAGGGCAAGAACCTCAAGAAGCCCGAGACCCTGCCCATCAACGGCAAGGGGCGACCAGGGCATGAAGAACGAGTGGGTCGAGGCCATCAAGGCCAACAAGCCCGAGATCGCCTACTCGAACTTCGACATCGCCAGCCTGCTGACCGAGGCCTTCCTGCTCGGCAACGTCGCCATCCGCTCGGGCAAGACCCTGGAATGGGACGGCCCCGGCCTGAAGGTCACCAACTATCCCGAGGCCAACCAGCTCATCCAGACCGAGTACCGCCGCGGATGGGAAGTGACCCGCGGTTGATGGGATAAGAAGACTTCACCGCGGAGAACGCGGTGAAGTCTTTCCCTTCAACTTCCAATTTCTTCAACGAAGATCGGATTTCGCCCTCGCGGGTCGGGCGACTGGTAATACTTGATCGCGCCGCGAGGCCCGTCGATCTCCATGATCGCGAAGCTGTGCGAATAGACTCTGCCGTCGTTGTCCAGGATCGCCGTTCGGTTGAAGCCGATCGCTGAATCTTCCACGCCGTAGGGGTCTTCGGCCACCGTGACCGGCACCGCCCCGCTGCCGATGCATCGGCCCCGGGAAATCCCCGCATAGGAATCGTAAAAAATCATGTTGTGCTCGTGGCCCCAGAGCCAGAGCGCGACCTGCGAGAAATTGCCGCCGAGGTCGGACAGGAGCCGGTCGTTCACGAACCCGTCCCCGACGTTCACGAACGCCGAGAACGGCTGATGGTGCGACAGGAGCACCACCTTGCGCGATCCGGCCGAGGCGAATTGCTGTTGATGCCAGGTGGCCTCGGCGGGGTCAAGGAACGTGGAATCGAAGTCGACCATCGAAGGGTCTCGATCATTCAGGCCGGTGTCCATCGCCTGGATCTGCCAGCAATTGTTGCGCAGGTTGAAATAGCTGGTTTTCTGGAGGAACGGGGCCGAATTCAGCGTGCCGATCGCCTGATAATAGGGCGCCCCGCCGGCGTACATGTCGTGGTTGCCCGAGAGCGTGAACACGGGCACGTCGGGGCCGACGATCTCGCGGCAATTGTCCACGAACCTCTGGACCTCGTCGGCGGTGCCCGAATAGTAGATGTCGCCCAGGTGGATCAGGAAGAAAGGCACGCCGGGCGACCTCATGGCCGCGAGCTCGCCCAGCAGGGCGTTGGCATCGCTCGTGCCGGTGCCCCAGTCGGACAGGAAGCCGATGGTGGCGCGATCGGGCAGGCCATTGATCACGGCATCGTTCGGGCCCGTGGGCGCGATGTAGGGGATGGGCTGTCGCAGGAGCTTCTGGTGCAGCTCGAATTCGGCAAACGCCTCGGCCCATCGCGGGTCGCAGGCGCCGAACTGGGCGATCTGCTCGTCGATCGCCGCCTGTTCGGCGGGATCGGTCGCATAGATCTTCTGGAGGTAGAGCCACGCACAGCGGTCGACCGTCCCCGAAGTGGGAAGCGAGGAAATCTTCGACACCGAGGCCACGCCCGGCGCTCGCCCCTCGAAGGGGATGGCCGCGAAGCTGGCCGCCCGCATCATGTCCTGGTCATCGAAGGCGGTCCCCGCCCTGGACATCGAAGGGCGGGCGAGCACCTTCGCGACCGACGATTGCCACAGCGAAAGCCGGGGGTCGCGGAACCGAGGCAGCGGCGTCATGGTCAAGCCCCAGGGAATGTGTTACGGTGAGGACGTCGGCGACGAAGATCCATCCCACGTCCGAATTGACCTCATGAAGATCGCAATTCCGTCCTGGATTCTGCTGTCGGCCTGGCTGGTTTTCCCGGGCGACACGCCCTCGCCGCTCGCCGACATCGGCCCCGCGCCCGAGGTCCGCTTGACGGACTCCGAGGGTAAGCCGTTCGACCTCGCGAAGCTTCACGGCAAGGCCGTGATTGTGAGCTTCATCTTCACTTCCTGCAACGGGACTTGCCCGCTCACCACGGCCGCGCTGGCCAAAGTCCGCGACAGGCTGGAAACCGAAGGATTGTGGGGCAAGGACGTCGAATTCGTCTCCATCTCGCTCGACCCGGCCAACGACACGCCCGGGGCGCTCAAGCTCTACGCCAGCATCTACCACGCCAGGCCCGAAACCTGGCACTTCCTGACCGGCCCGGTCGAAGAGGTCGATCGCGTGGTGAAGTCCTGGGGGATGTGGGCCAGGCGGACCGAACTGGGCGTGCTGGATCATCCGTCGCGGATTTTCTTGGTCGATCCGCGGGGGCATGAACGCGAGATTTACAATCTGGAGACGCTCTCGGCCGAAGTCGTTTTGGCGGATATCCGGGGCGTGTTGTCCGAGACGTCCGCCGGGGGAGCGATCAAAGCCACGGACGCGGAAAAGGCGGCGTTCTTGAAGCTCCTGGCCGGACTGCCCCAACATGGCGAGTTCTTCGCGGACGAGGGGGTTGCCCGGGCCGAGCCCTACACGCGAGTCTTGCTGTCGCTGGGCGAGAAGGACCTCAAGGATAGCGACGTCGATCGCGTTTGCGTCCTGAGTGTGGATCTGATGGACCGGAAGGAACAACGCGAATTCGGCGTCAAGCATTTCCGCGAGATCGCCCACCCCACGATCAAGTTGTTCTGGGGAGTGGTGCTATTTAACAAGCAGGCCACCTCGCCGGAGATCGTCGGATTCCTGCGATCGGCCCTGGACTCGCCAGGAGACTCGAAGACCCTCTCGGAAATGGTTGGGCCCAACTACGAGGATTTCGTCAAGCGCGTGAGGGCCTACCCCGAAAAGCCGTAGGGCAGGTTTTCTCCGTGATCACCGCCCGGTCCTCGGCCCTCATTGGGTGGCCCCGGTTCGCGAACCGGGGTGGCCACCACGAGGCCACTGTCGCCGAATCCGCTCACCTGGCCTCGACGAGGGTGACGTCGGGTGTATAGGATGGGCGCTCGCCCAGGCCTCTGTGGCTGCGTCACCCCTAAACAGATATTCGGCCTTCCCTACGAACGGCAAACCATCACCGCTGCTCATCCTCGGTCAACGCCACGGGCCGGTAGATCTTGACCGAGCCTTTTTGCAGCTCTCCCAGGCGAATCGTGGCCTCTTGCACGGTCTTCTTCTTCGCCTCGTCGTCGCCGACGTTTTGCTGGAGGATCTTGAGGCTCTTGGTCCTGGGCGCGACTTCCACGACGATCGCCGAGTGATGCGGGTAGGTCGCTTCCGAGATCTGGAGGAACGTCTTGCCGTCCTGACGCACCGTCCTCTTGCCCCGGAACACGGCGTCGCGGAACTGGACCAGGTCGCCCGGCTTCGCGTCGCCCCACTTCTCGACGGGCGTTCCCCACACGTAATCCGCATCCTGCCCCCAGGGCGGGAACCGCTTGGCCTTGGCCTCGTCCATGGCCTCCACGACCAGCGTCGTGCATTCGCCGTCGCCCACCTGCTCGCCCAGCTTGGATTTGGCGAATTTGACGATCGCCGCGTTCACGTCGGCCGCGGGCTTCGGGTCGTCGGCCAGGACGTTTCGACCCATCACGGCCATCGAGGCGATCAGGAACCCTCGCCGCGAAGGCCTCGCTTCACAACGCATCTCGATCGTCTCCTTCGGGCCAGCGATCGGCCAGGGCCAGGATCGGGGCCACGCGAAGCTCGAAACCCGGCAGCAGGGGCGTGCGATAGATGTCGTTCTCGCCGAAAGTTCGCTCGGTCCCGCCGACGAAGTCGACGACCAGCAAGGTCCTCGCGAATCGGTCGAAGATCCAGTATTCTCGGGTCCCGATCTCGCCGTACTCGGCCCGCTTGGTCTCATAGTCTCGCTTGCGATTCCGCTTCCCAGCGGAGACGAATTCCACGAGGATCGTGGGAGGGTCGTCCTCGGTGGGGAGTCGTCCCAATCCGGCCCAGATTGCACGATCGGCGCGGCGGCGATTGCGGGTCAGGCGGATCGTCTCCTCGGGAAATGTGGCATCCAGGGTCGATCCCTCGGGGTGATGATCGCGGTAAAATCGCAGGAAGTAGCCCAATTCTTCGTTCGGATCGCGTTCTTTTCGCAGGGGGGCTGGGGCCACGACGAGTACCTCGTTGATGAGTTCGTATCGCCAGCCTTCCTCGAATTCGGCCTCGTCGAATTCCTCCGGGGAGAGCAGGATTCCGGCGGATGCGGCCCGAGTTCCAGCCGGGCAACCGTGGTGACCGTGGCCATCGTTCAAGGCTCCTCGGGAGGTTGGGCAGGCCCGGCTTGCCGGCGAGGGCCGAGCGTTTCCCGGACCCATCGCCGCAGGTCTTTAATCCATCCGGTCTCCGGGCGATCCTGCGACCGGCTGACCCACTCGAAGATCTCGTCGGCGGCGAGGGACGGGAAGGCCACGCTTCGGGAAACCTGGAGATATTTCCCGCTTGCCTGGGGCGCGAAGATGCGGAGTTCGTCGCATTGATCCCTCTTGGCCGCGGACTGCACGGGCGGCTTCACGTCGGTCGCCATCGCTCAAGCCTCCCTCGGAGGATCGGCCGGATTCTCGCGAAATCGGGGCGTCAACTCCGCTTGAATCCAGGCGAAAAGCTCGCTCGACCACCGCGTCTCGTCGCCCGTGTAGGGCCGGAAGATCCAATCGGAAATCTCGGCGGCCGTCAGGAACGGGAACGCCAGGCTGGCCGCGACTTGCTGATAGCCGCGAGACTTTCGCGCCAGAATCCGCACTTCCTCATCTTCGGCGACCCAGACTTCCGGGACTTTCAGGCGATGATGGACCTTCAGCGCCGCCGAGGCGTCATTGGTGTGGACGACCTCGATGGCCAGGTCGGGCGGCGGGTCGATGCGCAGGTTGATCGGGGACCACGCCTCGCAGGCGATCGGCATTGGCGATGTAGTAGGTCGAATCCCCCTCGACGCCTACGTCCTTCTTTCGCCGGCGGAATGTGGTATGACCGGACGGCACGCAGCGGATGCCGAGGCCCATCGTGACCAGGTTCACGAAGGTGTTGCAGCGGCTGGCCACATGCTCGTGAGGGAAGGCTGGCGACATGAGCCACAGGTCCCCATCCAGGTAGATCATCCGGGGCCTGGACCGCTCGCCGCGCAGCCTCAGCATGGTCGTATAGCCCTTCCAGCCGATCCCTCGGAAGACCACGCATTGGTCCCCCTCGGTTGCGGCCGGCACGGGCGGCTTGACGTCGGTCGCCATCGGAAAAGCTCCGTTCGCGTCACTTGCCCTTCTTCATCTCCTCGCGAACTTCCAGGGCCTCGGGATGCTCGGGGTCGGACTTGAGCACGGCGTCGATCGTGGCCTTCGCGTCCTCGATCTTGCCCGCGCCGATCTTCGCCCTGGCGAGCTTCACCTTCACGTTGTTGGGCTTCTTCACCTTCAATTCGATGCGCCATCTGATATTCTTCGATGGCGTCCTCGAACTTCTTGCGGGCCGTGAACATGCTGGCCGCGATCATGTGGTTGTTCGGGTCGTACACGTCCACGTACAGGCATTCCATGGCCCATTTCTCGGCCTCGTCCATGTGGCCGGCCGAGAGGTGGGTCTCGGCCAAAGCCCGGCGCATGTCGAGGTCGTCCGCATTGTTGTCGGCGATCATGGCCAGGTCGTTGAGGAACTTGGCGTCGGCCTGCGCGGCGGCGGCCTCGTCGCCGTTCTTCCGGGCCACCACGCTCTGCCGCGAATGGACGCGGGCGAGGTGGGCGATCCACTTGGTGAGCTGGGGGTCTTGCTGGCGGGCGATCTCGAACAGCTTCTCGGCCTCGTCCAGCTTGCCCGCCTTCATCTTCAACTCGCCCAGGAGGTCAATCACGCGCTCGTTCGGCTCCTTGGGATCGAAGGCCGGCTCGATGATTTCCAGCGCGGCCGACTCGTCGCCGATCGACTGCTTCAACCGGGCCAACACGTACGACGCGAGCGGCTGATGGGGCTTCAATTCCAGGGCCTTCGTGGCGAAGGCGCCGGCCAGGCGATTGTCCCGGCGGGTGAAGTGCTCGTAGGCCATCTTCGCCTGAAGCTCGGGGTTTTCCGGCTCCTTCTTGACCATCTGCTCGAGCTTGGAGAACGCGATCGGCTTTTCATTCTCCACGCGGGCCTTGATCGTCTTCACCACGCCGTCGAGGTACTGCAAATAGCCGTCCTCGAAATCCTTCTTCTCGACGTTGAAGCTGTCCTTGATGGCCCGATCGGTCGTCATACCCGCGCTTGTAGGCGGAGAGCATTTTGACGTTGGCGTCGGGGCCGAACCGCTTGACCATGTACTGGGCGTAGAGCTGCGCCTGGCAATAGGCCATCTGGCGTTCGTCGGTGTCGCTGGGTCGGATGAACCCGAGGTTGATCGTGTCCAGGTTCAGCAGCTTCGTGCGGGTGGGCACGCGCTCGACCAGGAGCGTGTTCCATTCCTGCGGACGAGGGCTCTCCTCGCTCTCGACGGCCAGGGCCTCGGTGTACCAGTGCGGGATGTTGAAGTCGGTCTGCTGGAGGTTGATCACGTGGGTCATCTCGTGAGTGATCACGCGTGCCCAGTTGTACGGCTTCTTCATGGTGCGGGGGCTGCTCATGGCGATGATCTTGCCCGTGCAGGCGCCCACGGTGGGGATGAACGGCAGGCCCGTGGTGCGTCCGCTGAACCACTGGTGGTCCTTCATGATCTCGATCTTCGTCTTGGCCGGCAGGTTGAAGCCCAGCCGTTTCGCCGCACTTTCGTGGATCTTCTCCAGATAGCGGCTCATGTACTTGCCGAGGATGGCGTCTTGCGCCGACAGGACGAGCACCTGATAATGCTCGGAATCGACCGGCGTGTACGAGGCCAGGTGCTTCAACACGCGCTGCATGTTGTCGGCGCGGACGTTGAACGGGTCGGCCTTGAAGGCCACGGCGAACAGGTCGTTGGCCTCGTCCTCGCGGCCGATCTGCATGTAGAGCATGCCCAGGCCGATCTTGGTGTCGGCGCGGTTGTTGTCGGCCGCGATCGACTTGAGGAACGCCCGCTCGGCCGAGTGATACTTGCGGCGATCGGCCAATCGTTCGCCCAGGGCCGCGTAGAACGTGGCGGGCCGGGGGTTGATCGAGAGTGCGACTTCCTCGGCCGCGGCGGCGCCCACGGGATCGACGATCAGGCGATACGCGGCGGCCAGTCGGCCCAACGCTTCCTCATCCCTGGGATTCTCGGCCACGGCCTTCTTGGCGGCTTCCAGGGCGTCGCGGAAATGCTCGTCGGAGATGTTCAAGTCGGCCAGCAGGATGTGGGCCGGTCCATAATGCGGGTTGATTTCGAGGGCGGCCTCGGCCCGTTTCCGCCCCGAGGCGAGCTTGTAGCCCTGCAAGTCGGCCTCGCCCAGCGTGACCAGGATTTCCGGCGCTCCGGGATTGATCTTCTGCGCCGGATCAGCTCCTTTGTCGCGGCCCGCTCGTTGTATCCCGAGAGGAACAGGCGGGCCTCCATCAGCGGGGCCTTCCAGTAGGTGGGATCGGCGCGGATGGCGTTCTCGTAGAGGTCGTTCATGACCTCTTCCAGCGTCTCCTTCAAGTCCTCGCCGCGGGCGTTGGCGCGATAATATTTCTCGGCGGCCTGGCCGATGATCACGAGCGCCTCGGCGTCGCGAGAAGGCGCCTTCTGATCCTTGTTGTGCTGGTCGATGAACCAGCGGAACGCGGCGTCGGCCTCCTTCGCCTGGCCCTTCGCTTCCAGGAGCCGGGCGAGCACCCACTTGGCCGGGACGTGGTCGGGCCTGGCCTTCGTCGCGGCGCGGGCGAGGGCTTCGGCCTCGGTCCAATGGCCTCGCGAGAATTCCAGGTCGGCGGCGCGAGCGGAGGCGTCGGGGTCGGGCTTTTCCCCCTCGCAGAACGGCTTGAGGGCTTCCAGGGCCTTGTCGATCTCGCCCGTGGCCGCGAGGCACCCGGCACGTCCGAGCGCGACCTGGACCTTGTCGGGGTGATCCTTGGCGAGCGGGGCCAGGGCGTCGAACGCTTCCAGGCTCTCGGCATATTTGCCCGTGTGGAGCAGCTTGCGGGCCTTCGTCAACGCATCGGGTTCGTCGGCCATCGCAAGGCACGGGACCAGGGCGAGGAGCCAACAGGACAGAATCGGGCGCATCATGCCGACCTCGCTTCTTCGTTGCGGAAAGGGGAAATCCTGAAGACGCCGGGGGGTGCAGGGGCGGAGAGGCCGGCGGTCGAGCGATCCTTTTACTCTAACGGACGGGCCACCAAGGTCGCCAGGGCGCGATTGCCCGGTTGCGTGCGGTCGAGCATAATGTCGGGAGGTCTCCGGAGAAAGCCATGGCAGCAATCACCGAGAAAGCGATCGAATGGACCCTCGCCGACCTGGCGGCGAGGTTCGGCCCGATGCCATTCAGACGCATCCGTCAAGTTCCGCCGCCGGGCACGGCCACCGAGGTGGACGTCGAGGCGATCTACGCCGCCGAGGAGCGGCTCTGCGAACTGGTCGACGGCATCCTGGTGGAGAAGGCCGTGGGATATCCGGAATCTTATTTGGCGGCCTGGATCATAGCGTGCCTGAGCAATTTCGTGAGGCCCCGGCGTCTCGGGCTAGTCGCGGGCGAGGCCGGCATGTTCCGCTTGAATCCGGGCCTGGTTCGCATCCCCGACATCTCGTTCATCTCGGCCGGACGCCTCCCCGATCGCAAGATACCCCACGCGGCCATCTGCCCGATCGTGCCCGACCTGGCCATTGAGGTTCTCAGCCCATCGAACACGAACGAGGAGATGGAACAGAAACTCGACGATTATTTCGCGGCGGGCGTGCGCCTGGTCTGGTATGTCGATCCGCCGAAGAAGACGGTGAGGGTCCACACATCTGCCGACGATTCCATGCTGATTAGCGAGGGTGGGACGCTCGATGGCGGCGATGTGCTGCCGGGTTTTGCCCTGTCCCTTGACGAATTGTTCGCCGAGCCCTTGTAAGACGGCCTCAAATGCAAGTCTCCTGGGAGAAACTCCTTCCATGCCGGGTTTGTGGGACTGGATTCCCGGCGAGTCGGTCGGGCCGTTTCGGTTCGGCGATCCCGTCGAGGACTTCATCGAGTTGTACGACCTACGGAAGCTGGAGCCGGACGGCACCAGCCGGGATTCGTACGACATGCCGGGCTGGGAGTCGGGTATCTCGTTCAAGGAGGGGAGGCTTGTGAGCGTAGATTGCTGGGATTCTTGCCTCTTCAACGGCGTCGAATTGCTGGGCATGCCGTTCACGGATTTTCGGGATATCCTGGGTCCCGAAGAGGAAATGTCCGAGGGAATTGGATGGGGGGTCTGTGCGCACTATTTATCCCGTCTGGGATTGTCGCTATTCGTCGGCGAGGATGGCATGATTACGAGCACGAGTTGCGGGCCTCTGATCGAAGAGGAATCCGACGGCCCATCCAAATGATCCTGGGCAAGGAAATTCCGGAGACGACGGGGCGATTCATGGCCAAATCCGACGAAGGTTATCGTCTCGTCCTCTTCGAGCCCCCCGAAGACCCGATCGCCGTCCGCGACTTGCTTTGCGAGACCACCGGCATCCACCCCACCGATGCCATGCGATGGGTCGCCCGGACCCCCGGCATCTGGCCCCGGCCGATCTCCGAGCCCGAGGCTCGGGCGCTGCTTGATGGCTTGTTTGAGTTGAAGATCCCGGCCGAGGCGCATCGCGCCGATTTGCTGCCGAACTTGAGCCCTCCTCGCACCATCCATGGCGCCGCCTGCTTGCCCGAGGGCTTTCGCGCCAAAGGTTTGCGGGGCGAGCCGACGCACTGGATCCCCTGGGACAAGATCGAGCTGATTGCCGCCGGTCGGGTGGCGACCGAGGACGAATTCCGCGACGTGGTCCCTCCTACGTGGGTCTCCGCCGTCTCCACCGGGCTCAATGCGTTGCTCCGCAGGACTCATGTGGTGGCCGCCCGCAGGCAACGCGCCATCCGCATCGCTCGCGAGCCGGTGGGGGAGTTGATCCTGGTCCGCCGCGAGCCTCGCATCGCCATCCGGGTGGTCGAAACCAAGATGAATTACGCGTATCTTGGCGACCGCCTCCGGGCCACGGCCGCCGAGAATTTCCCCCTCCTGCTCAACGACCTTCGCGAGCACGCAACCTCGGCGTTCGTGACCGATTCGACCCTTGGCCTGCTCGAAGGCGATCCTCCCGACACCTACCTGTTCGAGTCCTCGCAGTCGCTCCTGGATTACGCCACGCACCGGCTCCTGTGGAGCTGGTATCGCCGCGATCGCGACGCCAGCGAGGGGACGCAGGATTAGTGTCGGGCTGAGTTCGCGCCCGGATCACTTCGCCTTTCTGAACAAAGAATCATCTGAACCGCGGCGGGAGTATGTCGTGCCTCGGATCTTTTGTCCACTAAATTTCCGCGATTTCGCCGGAATTTCACGCGAGAGGCGTCAGCTCGAAGGGGACGCGTGATGTCTCGTCGAATCAACGCGCCCGCGCCTTTGCTTTACAAGGGCGGGCGCGTGCTGCTAGACTTGGCTTCTCATTCGACCCGGCAGGGACCGCCGGGCACTCGCCGGGAGGGATTCCCCTTCACCCCCTCCGACCACGCATCTCCAACCAGGTCGCAGGAGACCCATCGCCGTGTCGCAAGCGAGCCGCTATCTGTTTACAAGTGAGTCGGTTTCGATGGGCCATCCCGATAAGATGGCCGACCAGATCTCCGACGGCATCCTCGACGCCATCCTCGCGCAAGACCCCTACGCCCGCGTGGCTTGCGAAAGCCTCCTGACCACGGGCCTGGTCTGCCTGGCCGGCGAGATCACCACCACGGCGATGGTCGATTACCCCAGCGTGGTCCGCCAGGTCGTCAAGGACATCGGGTACACGTCCAGCGAGATGGGGTTCGACGCCACCACCTGCGCCGTCATGGTCGCCCTGGGCAAGCAGTCGCCCGACATCGCCGTGGGCGTGGATGCCGACGCCGCCAAGGGCAAGGACATCGGCGCCGGCGACCAGGGTTTGATGTTCGGCTACGCCTCGAACGAGACGCCCGAGCTGATGCCGCTGCCGATCGCGCTGTCGCACCGGATCATCAACCGCATTACCGAGTTGCGCCAGAACGGCACGATCAAGTGGCTGCGTCCCGACAGCAAGAGCCAGGTCACCATCGAATACGAGAACGGCGTCCCGGTTCGCGTGCATACGGTGGTCGTCTCCACCCAGCACGCCGCCGACGTGGATCAAAAAACGCTGGTCGACACGATCAAGAAGCAGGTGATCGACCCGTGCCTGCCGGCCGATCTTTCTCATGAGGGGCTGATCTACCACATCAACCCCACGGGCAAGTTCGTGGTGGGCGGGCCTCACGGCGATTCGGGCGTGACGGGCCGCAAGATCATCGTCGACACCTACGGGGGCCGGGCCCGCCACGGCGGGGGCGCCTTCAGCGGCAAGGACCCCACGAAGGTCGACCGATCGGCCGCTTACATGGCCCGGTACGTGGCCAAGAACGTGGTCGCCAGCGGCCTGGCCGATCGCTGCGAGATCCAACTTGCTTATGCGATCGGCGTGAGCGAGCCCGTCAGCGTGTTCGTGGACACCGAAGGCACGGGCAAGATCCCCGACGCCGAGATCTCGGAGATCATCCGCCAGATTTTCCCGCTCACCCCCAGCGGGATCATCAAGCACCTGGACCTGCGTCGTCCGATCTATCGCAAGACGGCCAGCGGCGGGCACTTCGGCCGCAACGAGCCCGAATTCACGTGGGAGAAGACCGACAAGGCCGAGGCGATCAAGCAGGCTGCGGGCGCGGTGGCCGTCGGGGCATAGGTCTCCGAGATAAAGCAACAGGCATTCATTGATGGATCAGGATCGAAGCAAGTCGCTTCGATCCTGATCCACCCCGCTGTGTATTTCTTACCCTGTCGGGCGAGGGCCACCGGGACCTTAACAATAAGGCCGCAGCGCCTTGCGCATGGCCCCGGCCGTGGGGTAGCGATCGGCCGGGTCCCTTGCCAGGCATTTTTGCAGGACGTCGGCCAGCCCCTTCGGCACTTCCGCCCGCCGTTGCTGGATCGGCACCGGCGGTTCTTCCAGCAGCATGCGGATGATGTCGCCGCCGTCGGCGATCTCGTCGTAGATGAACTTGCCCGAGATCAGGTAGTAGAGCGTGGCCGCCGTCGCGTACAGGTCGCCCGAGGGGAGCACCTTCTTGAAGTCGAGCACCTGCTCGGGCGGCATGAACGGGATGGTCCCTCGCATCTCCCCCGAAAACGTGAGGCCCGATAGTCCGATCCCCCGGAAGCTCTTGGCGAGGCCGAAGTCCGAGATCTTGGCGAGCAGGCCCGACTTGGTCTTGCCGATGAGGATGTTCTCGGGCTTGATGTCTCGGTGGACGAAGCCCAACCCGTGGGCATGCTCCAGGCCTTTCAGGACTTGATACGTCATCCGGCAGGCTTGCACGATCGGATACTTGCCGGCCTCGGCCGCGGCGATCTCCTCGAGGTTCGGGCCGGACACGTATTCCATCGCGAACCAGAATTGCCCCTTGGTCGTGCCTTGCTCCAGGTATTCGACGATGTTCGGGTGCTTCATCTGGCTGATGACCGACATCTCGCGGAGGAACCGCTCGATGGCCGAGCGGGCGGCGGCGGTCTCGGGCGCGATGAGCTTGAGCGCGACCTTGCGCCGGTTTGCTGGTGCTGCGCGAGGTAGACCACCCCCATGGCGCCCCGGCCTAGCTCGCGCAGGGCGGTGAAGTTGGGGATGGGCTGGAAGGCGGTGGCGACCTCGGCGCGGCAGGCGTCGCACAGCCAGGTGATCGACTCGTGATTGTTCGGCAATCCGCCGCCCGCCACGCCCAGGCCCGGGGGCGCCAGGAACCCGCAGCCGGCGCACGAGATCATGCCCGAGGCCGCCACGCCCCGGCCGTTCTCGGACGAGCCTCCGGGCGGGCCTTCCTCGAATTTCACGAGGAAGATGCTCTGCCCGGCCGCGATCAGGTCGCCCGATCCGAGGCTCCGGCGGTCGTCCACCTTCTCGTCATTGACGAACGTGCCGTTGGTGCTGCCCAGGTCGCGCAGCTCGCACTTGGGCGGGTCGATCTCGATCAGGAAATGGTCGCGGGAGAGCGCCGAGTCTTCCGGCATGGGGCAATGGACGAGCCGCGACCGCCCCACGATGAAGGTATCGTGGCCGTCGAAGACGAACGAGCGGCCCTTGCGTGGGCCATGCACCACATCCAAGATGACTCGCATGCCACCCGTCAATAGAGCACCTATCGCCAGTCGCTCCTTCATTATACGCTAGAACCGACGGGCAGGGGCAAGGGTGCAAGACGGCCCGATGTGGGCGGCAGGACTCTTCATGAATTCCCCACGAATTTCCGTCGCGACCGAGATTGCCGCGGCGATTTCGCACGGCCGCCCGGTGGTTGCGCTGGAATCCACCTTGATCGCCCACGGGCTGCCGTGGCCCGACAATCGCGAGACGGCGATGGCTTCCGAGGCGGCGGTCCGCGACGCGGGGGCCATCCCGGCCACGATTGCCGTCCTGGGCGGCGTGATCCGCGTGGGGCTAAGCGATCCGGAGTTGATGCACCTGGCGAGGGCCGAGGGGATCTTGAAGGCAAGCCGTCGCGACCTGGCGGCCGTCGTGGCCCGCAAGCTCGACGCCGCAACCACGGTCTCGGCCACCATGCGGATCGCTCGCACGGCCGGAATCCGCGCGATGGCGACCGGGGGATTGGGCGGGGTCCACCGGGGCGCGGGCGCCACGTTCGACGTCTCCACCGACCTGGACGAGCTGGCCCTGGCGGGAGGTTTTGTCGTCGTCTGCTCGGGCGTGAAGACCATCCTTGACGTGCCGGCCACGCTGGAAGCCATGGAGACTCGCGGGATCCTGGTCGTCGGCTACCGCACGAACGCGCTGCCCGGCTTCACGATCGCAACCACGGGCCTGCCGCTGGAGTGGCGCGCCGATTCGCCCGGAGAAATCGCCGAGATCGCCCGGATTCACGAGGAAATGGGATTGCCCGGCGCGATCGTGGTGGCTCAAGAGGTCCCGGCCGAGGTCGCCATCGATCGCGAGTCGGCCGAAACCGCGCTGGAAAGCGCCCTGAAAGCGGCCGGAGAGCAGGGCGTGGAGGGGAAGAGGCTCACCCCGTTCTTGCTCGACGCCATCCGGCAGGCAACCGGAGGGCGATCGCTGCGGGCCAATCGCGCCTTGATCATCAACAACGCGAGACTGGCGGGGGAGTTGGCCGCGGGGCAGCTATAGCGGCTTTCGAACGGGTGAACCCGATGCCATCCCTCAACCCACGTTCCGCTGCTCGGCCACACGTCTCAACTTCTTGCGGGCCTTGGCCAGGATCGGCCCCACGGAGTTCTCGGGAATCCCGAGTTGCTTCCCGATCTGCCGGTAATTCAGGTACTTGAGGTGATAGAGCCGGACGACCTCGGCCTCGCGTTCGGGGATGTCCTTGAGCATGCGCTCGACTTCCTCGGCCGAGGCGATGGGCTCGGAATCTTCCCCCTGATCGTCGCCGACCACGGCGCGGGAGACCGTCACATGGCCCAGCTCGGCCTCGCGGTGCCGCTTCACCACCTCTTTGACGCAAATCCTCCTTGCGACCACGGTCAGATACGTGGGCAGGGCGCTCTGGCTCTTGAAGTGGCGGAGCACGCGGTAATCGTCGTCGACGATCCCGAAGAAGACCTCGGCCGCGATGTCCTCGACGTCGGGAGGGCTCAGGACGAGGCTCCGGGCGTGCGACACGTGGTGGATCACGTGGTAGATCAGGCCCATGTACCGGTCGACGAAGTCGTTCCAGGCACCCGGCTCGTGGCGGAGGCAGCGATCGAGCAGTTGGCGGTCGATGTCGCGCAAGGGCACGGCCGATCCTCCTCGCCAGGAAAGGGCCGCAAGTCGCACTCGGTGTAGGGATTGATCACGGCGACTCGCAGGTTGCCTCAAGGACAATCTTACGCCAAGGATCGGTCGGGGCAAGTCGAGACGCCCAAGTCGGCGGCGAATCCGGCCGGAATGGGGGATTGGCGTCCCGATTCCGCGGGCGATCGCGGCGGACTCCGGTTTCGGTGCGGAGCTTTGCGCGATAGAATCCTTGACGAATCCGCGGAAACGCCCCTCTCCCGTCCTGAGGACCTGGCATGGAACCGTCCAAGGGCCTCCCGAAAATCCTGATCGCCGACGACAACCTCCAGAACGTGGAGCTGCTCGAAGCCTATCTCGGCGAGGTCGAATGCGAGATCCAGACCGCCCACGACGGCGAGGATACCCTCCGCGCCGTCGAGACCTACGCCCCCGACCTCATCCTGCTCGACGTGATGATGCCCCGCCTCTCGGGGTTCGAGGTCTGCCGGAAAATCCGCGCCGACCCCAAGCGCCGCGAGACCTTGATTTTGATGGTGACGGCCCTGAACGAGGCCAGCGACTTCGAGCGCGGCGTGCAGGCCGGCACCGACGATTTCCTGACCAAGCCGGTGAACAAGGTCGAGCTGCTTTGCCGCATCCGCAGTTTGTTGCGCGTCCGGCATTTGAAGAGCCAGCTTGACCGCACCCTGGCTTATCTGGCCGAGGTGGAAACCGAGAGCCGGGCCCAATGAGGAGGGGAGATTTCGCCGCGGAGCTCGCGGAGAGGGAAGACAGTTTCTTTTTCTCCCCTACCTCTTTATTGTCCGCGTTCTCCGCGGTGAAATCTCCCCCTTTTCCATCATGACCAAAGTCATCCTCCAGGCCCGCCGGGCCCGCCCGTTCTTCGCGCGCCACCCCTGGGTCTTCGCCGGATCGATCGCCCGCGTGGAAGGTCCGGCCGCCGCGGGGGATGAGGTCACGCTCGTCAGCCACGAAGGCCAGTTCATCGCGCGAGGCCTGTTCAATCCCAACAGCGCAATCCGCGTGCGGCTCTATCGTTGGGACGACGCCCCGCTCGACGAGGAGTTCTGGCGCAAGCAGATCGATGCCGCAGTCACGCTACGATCGCAGACCCTCGGCCTGGATGGCACAAATTCGGCCTCCCGCCTGATTTACAGCGAATCGGACGGACTCTCGGGCCTGACCGTCGATCGCTACGACCGCTGGCTCGTGGCGCAGATCACCAGCCTGGCCCTGCACGAACGTCGCGACCTGATTGTTAAGCTCCTGGTCGATCGCACCGAAGCCCTCGGCGTGATCCTCCGCGTCGATCGCGCCATCGCCGATCAGGAGGGATTGCCCGCGGGCGAAGGGCTGGCCTGGGGCGTCGAGCCCGATGGGCCGATCGCGATCGTCGAGCACGACTTGCGCTACGAAGTCGATCCGCGCGCGGCCAGAAGACCGGGTTTTATCTCGACCAGCGCGACAATCGGCTTGCAGCCGCCAGGTTCGCGAAAGATCAACGCGTGCTCGACCTGTTTTGCTACACCGGCGGGTTTGCCATGAACGCGCTGAAACATGGAGGCGCCTCGCATGCGACCGGCTTCGACTCGTCGGCGTCGGCGATCGAGACGGCTCGCAAGAATGCCGTGGCCAACGGGTTAGGGATGGCCAGGTTCGAGTCAGCCGACGTGTTCGAGGCCCTGGCCCGATTGCGCAAGCGCCCGGAAAAGTTCGGCCTGGTCGTGTGCGATCCGCCGAAGTTCGCCCGCACGCCTCGCCAGGTGGAAGACGCCCTCAAGGGGTATTTGCGGCTAAATCGCGAGGCCGTGGACGTGCTTGCACCGGGGGGAATCCTGGTCACGTGCTCATGTTCCGGGCACGTGGATCGCGGCATGTTCGCGAACATGCTCAATCAGGTCGCCGAGCTGTCGGGCCGCCCGATCCGGATCCTGGAGCAGCGCGGGCAGGCGGCGGACCACCCGGTTTCCGCCTCCTGCCTGGAGACGAATTACCTGAAATGCTTCGTGTGTCATGTCGGCGAGTAGGGCCGGCACGCGCCGGCCCCACGTCACGTTCACTTGCCGAACGGCGTCTTGCCCAGGAACCATGACGCCGGGCCCGAAGGCACCGCCGAGGCGGCGGGCAGGTTGATCAGGACGTTGGTCAGGTCGTTCAGGATCGTGCCCACGTCGCTCGGCAGGACCTGGGGCGACGCCAGGACCTTGCCGAGGTCCACCTGCGTGCGATCGACCAAGCGGGACGAAACGCCCGCGCTCGTCAGGACGGCCGAAAGGTCGTTCGTGAGCGTGCTCAGGTTGCCGGATGTCAGCGAATTGCCGGCGGTGAATTGCGTTACGTGATTTCGCAGCGTGGTCACCGCTTGCGCCGAGGGCTGGTGGGCCACGGCGGAGATCGCCACGAAGTCGGCCCGGAGGTCGGCCTTCGCGATCGGCGCGAGCGTGGTGGCCTTCGCGAACACGCCCGAGAGGCTGCTCAGCAACTGGCCCAGCGCGGCCTTCTTCGCGGGCGCGGCGACCGTCGAGGTGTTGGCATCGACCGTGTTCGTGCCCGACGCATCCAGGTCGTCCTGGGCCCGGCCCACGTCCGAGAGCGCCGTGGTCAGCGCGTTCGGATTGGTGAAGCCCGGTGCCTGCGGCGTCTGCGAGGCCGGCGTGGCGGGTGCCGCGATCGCCGACGAGCCCGATCCCGACCCGGAACCCGACGAGGTGGACGGCGGCGCGAGGGCGCCCGTGAGGACCGTCGTGAGGTCGGTGGACAGGACCTTCACGCTCGACGAGGTGAGCGCGCCCGAGGTGGTCGCGGTGGTCACGTCGCCGGAAAGGGTCGTCGCGGCCTGCGAAGTGGTCGAGGGCGCGTCGGCGAGGATCTGCTGGACGTCATTCGAGAGCGTGGCCGATGCCCCCGCCAGCCCGGTCGGCGAGTCGATCGCCGTGGTCAGGTCGGTCAAGAATTGCTCGACGGCCGTATAAAGCGCCGGATTCTGCGCCTGGACCTGGGCGATCAGCCGGGGCTGGACCTGGATCGTCGCCGAGGCGCTCGCCTGGACCGGCGGCCCGAAGGCGGGCACGACCATCACGGGCGCCGCGATCGCACTCGCCATCAAGGCGCGACCTTCCAGCGGCTCGCACACGATGATGAACCGTTGGCGGGCTATCTTCCTCAGCCGGACCCTGCGACGTGACCATTTCGACATGATCGAACCCCCCTTCGGATTCGAGAAGATCGCGGACGGAGCCATCTATTCAAGTAAGCGTCAACAAACGTCCTGCGGCGACAGCCAATCCCGTCCATGCGTTGCACGGTGAAAACTTCAACGGAAATCGATGTTCATGATGCAGAATCGGCGCACTTCGCCGGGCAGGCAGATCTAAACAATAGAGCATGTCGCCCGTCAAAAGCAAATCAAACCCCTCGATTTTTCTCCCGCATGCAATCATGCACACCAGGAGACGAAAAGTCAACGGGTTGGCGCGGGGACGAATTTCCAGCGTTCGTCGAAGAAGCCCGAAGTTTCCACGGTCTCGTTGCGATTGCCCACCTTCAACACGGCCCAGTCGCCGACTCGTGGGAAGAGCAAGGCGTTGGTGCCCGTGAAATCCCTGGCGCCGAAGCTTGGGCCGCCGTTGATCACCACGTATTTGAGCCGATTGAGCGGGCTGGCGACGATCAGGGTGGGGGCGTGAACGTCGCCGGAATATTTGTCGCCGAGCGTGAACTCGGACTTCGACCACGCGAGCGGCAGATCGGGCAGAATTCGCGCGATCCAGCGATTCGAGCCGGGGTCGCCGAAGAGGATCAGGTGGCGCGATTCGACATCCTCGGGCGTCACGTCGGCGTCGTCCTTGATGGGTAGATCGCCGCGGAGGAACTCGCTCCACTCGGCCGCGAACCGCTCCAATCGCGCCTTGCTCCACGCGGTCACGTTCGGGTTCCACGCGGCGCCGGTGGGCCTCACGCACAGGAAGGCGCCCATGAAGGCGTCGTCGATCGGCCCTTGCAGCCCATGCCGCTTGCCCGCGGCCGCGTTCACCTGGAAGGCCCGCGACTGGTCATAGTCGAGCGTCTCCCATCCCTGCTCGGTGCGTCGAAAATAGACGTTGGGCAGCAAGCCCTTCACGGCGTCGCGGAGCGGCAAGATTTGGTCGCCAAACGCCACCTTCTCGGCCACCTCGCGATCAATTGCCAGCACGTTCACGTTGTCGGATTTGAGGATCACGGCCGTATCGCCGCGAATCTCCGCCTCCACGGCCGTTTCCCTGTACGACTCCTTCATGGACTCGACCGAGAGCCACGCGCCGCGGTTGTACTTGAGGGTGTACGTCACGAATCGCAGGGTTTTGGGGATTTGATCCTGCCCGCGTGCCGCATGATCGTCGCGGAAGGCCTTGAGGATCTTCTCGCTCTCGGGGTCGATTTTATGACCCATCTTCGCGCCGACGACTCGAAGGAAATCCAATCCCTCGGCCTTCGTGACCAGCCCCTCGGTCTTCATCTTCACGCCCTGCTTTTCCAGCGCCTCGACGATGTTTTGCGAGGCCAATCGCTGCGGATCGTCCTCGCCGCCGTAGCCGGCGATCGGCACGTTAAAGGCGTTGCGGGCGTAATCGACAGCATCGTAGATCCGCAGGGTCTTCTCCTGGTAATCGGGGATTTCCTTCAGCTTCGCATAGGTTTTCGTCTCGGAGAAGCCGGCGCCGGCCTCCACGGCGCACCACAGGTCCGGATGATGCAATCCCAGGTGCCACGCGCCGGCGCCTCCCATGGAAAAACCTCGCAACAGGATGCGATGATCGTCGACGCGATAGTTCCGCTTCACGGCCTCGATCGCCTCGAACACGTCGGCCTCGCCGGCCCAGCGATAGGCGTTGTTGCCTCGCCCGTAGACGTGCAGGACGAGGCCCGATTCGGCCTTGGGAAACGGCTTGTGGTCGTGGGCGTCGAAGAATTTCACTTCCGTGAGCGTGGCGTCGCGACCGTGCAGGATCACGTCCAGGCGGGTTGCGGCCTTGCCGTCGTAGGAGTCGGGGACATAGATCGCATAAGGTTGGACCGATCCATCGATTTTCGAGACGAAACCTCGCGATACTCCGCCTTTGGCGGCCGTCCACGGATGTTTCGCCTGTTTCAAGTCGGAGGCGCGTTGCATGCCTGCGTCCAGCACGCGGATCGTCTTCGCCACCGAATCCTTGGCGAAAAACTCGCCGTGCTTGACGATCCACTTCGCGGCCTTGAGCGAAACGGAAACGTCGGCAAGGGCATCGCCGGGACCTACCGTGTCGTCGCCGGGAAACTTGCCCTTCAGCTCCTCGACGGCCTGATCCAGGCGATCGATGCGGGATTGGAGGTCGGCCCGCTCGGCGTCGGTGATGGGCAGCTTGTCGCCGGGCTTGGGGGCTTGCGCCAATGAGGTTGCGGAAATCGCCAGCGAGAGGAGGACGCCCAGAACGGTCCACTTGTGCCTCTTGTAGGGTGCTCTGCGAGCACCTCTTCTTGAAATCGAAGAGGTGCTCGCAGAGCACCCTACGGGGACGCTCCGATCATGCGGGGGCTGCGCTGCGGTGCTCATGGGGAGGGTCCGGCGGGGTCCGCGAGGGCTGGGATGGTTTCAGCTTAACAGGACCGCCTGCGCGAGCCTATCGACTTCACCCCGCGACGGGTATAAAGGACGTCCCACCCCGGGTCTTCCCATGGAGATTGTCCGATGAAGCGATTCGCACTCGCGACCCTGGCCGCGCTCGTCCTCGCGTCCCCCTGCCTTGCCGCCGAGCCTCATCCGCGCTTCGAGCGCCGCTGGTTCTACCTGATGACCAACCTGATGGTCGACGCCGAGGCCGACAAGGTCGTGGCCCTGCTCGATCGCGCGGGCAAGGCGGGCTATAACGGCCTGGTCCTGGCCGATTACAAGCTGAATCTGCTCGACCAGGTCCAGCCGAATTACTTCCCGAACATCGCCCGCGTGCAGAAAGCCGCCGCGAAGGCGAAGATCGAGATCATCCCCACCGTGTTCCCGATCGGCTACAGCAACGGCCTGCTCATGCACGACACGAATCTGGCCGAGGGGCTGGAAGTGAAGGACGCGCCGTTCGTCGTGAAGGGTGGCGAGGCCGTGTTTTCGCCCGACCCGAACGTGAAGGTGCGCGGCGGCGACATGGAGCAGGCCAAGGGCGACACGATCGTCGGGTTCGGCTATCAGGACGATCCCGGCAAGGCCTCGTTCGTCGATCGCGACGTGAAGCACTCGGGCAAGAGCTCGCTCCGCATCGCCGACCCGCCGGGCAATTGCCGGCTGATCACGTCGGTCAACCTGCGGCCCCACGGCTGCTATCGCATGACCGCGTGGGTCAAGACGAAGGGATTCACCCAGCCCGGCAACTTCCGCCTCATGGCGATCGGCCACGACGGCAAATCGCTCTCGTTCGTCGAGGGCGGCGTCGAGAAGGACCAGGACTGGAAGCGCGTCGAGGTCATCTTCAACTCGCTCAACTCGGCCGAGGTGAACCTGTACGGGGGCGTTTACGGCGGGAGCAAGGGAACGCTCTGGATGGACGATTTTCAGATCGAAGAAATGGGCCTGGTCAACGTCCTGCGACGCGAAGGCACCCCGTTCACCGTGAAGTCGGCCGACGGCCGGACGGCTTACGAAGAAGGCAAGGATTTCGACCGCGTGGCGGACGCGAAGCTCGGCCGCGTCCCGTATGCGGGCGAGTACGAATTCGGCCATGAGCCGGCGAAATTGAAGGTCTCGGCCGGGTCGCGCATCAAGGACGGCGACAAGCTCCGCGTGGGCTGGTATCACCCGGTGTTGACCGTGGGCGGGCAGATCATGTGCTGCCTGAGCGAGCCGAAGGTTTACGACCTGCTGCGCGACCAGGCCGAACGCGTGCAGAAGCTGCTGAAGCCGAAGGCCGTGTTCATGTCTCACGACGAGATCCGCGTGGCCAACTGGTGCGCCCTGTGCCAGTCCCGCAAGATGACCCCGGGTGCCCTGCTCGCCGACAACGTGAAGCAATGCCGCCAGATCCTCAAGGAGACCATGCCCGAGGCCGAGGTCCTGGTCTGGTCCGACATGTTCGACCCGCACCACAACGCCATCAACGGCTATTACCTCGTGAATGGAACGCTCGCCGATTCATGGAACGGGCTCGATCGCGACGTCACCATTGCCAACTGGAACGGCGGCCACGCGGCGGAGAGCCTCAAGTTCTTCGCCAATCGCGGCCATCGCCAGGTGATCGCGGGCTATTACGACGCCGACGACCTGAGCAATTTCCGCACGTGGGACGCGGCCTCGAAGGGCGTCCCGAAGGTGGACGGGTTCATGTACACGACGTGGGAGCGGAAGCTGAATCTGCTGGAAACGTACGGGGAGGCGCTTCGCTAGGGGACGGGGGTCGGGGGACGGTTTTATTGCGACAGCTTCTTCTCCAAGTCTTCCCAGATATTCCGTCCCCCGTCCCCCGTCTCCCGGCCCCCGGTCACCCAGGTGATCTTGCGATCGGTGGGGGCATGATCAAAAGTGCGGTCCTCCCGCAGCCTCGGGCGGGGCCGCACTTCCTGTCTTGTCATTCCGAGCAAATAGGCGACGGTCACTTCGTCCCAGATCGGCCAGGATTTCGCGTTGCCCGTTTCGTCCCAGGCTAGTTTCGCATGAGGCGTGAGCCATTCGTCGAACGTCCTTGCGAGGTAAGATCCCGCCTTGCCGCGATTAGCGAAGTGCGTTTTCGCGAACTTCGAGGTGATCGTCAAGTCTCGCCGACAAACCCGGGAATCGCCCACCACCAGAGGCGCCCGCGAGTCGAGCACCACCTGCCAGGCCCTCACGTCGTTCTTCACGTTCCACGGATCGCCCCCTTTGGGCCATTCGTCGAACGCCATCGCCACGATCTCCACCCGGTCGGCCCACGAAGGATCGATCAAGAGGGCGGTCGCCACGTCGGTGGCCGCGCCGATCATCACGATTGTCAGCCTGCGATCCTCGGAAAAATCCTTCGCGCAGTCGATCAAGAATCGCGAGGCCGCGGTCTCGGCGGGCTTCCCCTCGGCTTTCAGCGGATCGCTCGATCCGGCGATGATGGGGACCTTCAAATCGAGCAAGTCCAGCACCTCGCGGGCCGATTTCGCGGAGGATTCCGCGGCCGGTTTCGCCAACGTCGGCGCGTGGGTCGTCACGATCCCCTTGAGCTGGATCGAGGGGGAAACCGCCAGGTGGATCAGCGCCCATTGATCGTCGATCGACGCCCCAACGTCCGTCGAAACCACGACCGGGCGGGGCAAATCGGCCATCAAGGCGGCCATCAGGATGAACATGGAATCCTCCACGATTGCGGCGCGATCGGCGTCTTCAGCCCAGATCGTAGGCGAGCCAGGAACTCCGACCGAGGGATTTCCTTCGCGCCCAAACTTTGCAGGTGATTGGTCGGGACCTGGCAATCGATCATATCCATGTTGCGATCGATCAGCTCGCGAGCCAGGCTGACCAGCGCCACCTTCGAGGCGTCGGGGCGGAGCGCGAACATCGATTCGCCGAAAAACGTGCGTCCCAGGCACACGCCGTAAAGCCCTCCGACGAGCTCATCGCCGATCCACGATTCGACCGAATGCGCGTGGCCCAAGTCATGCAAGGCCGAGTAGGCATTCACGATGTCGGGGCTGATCCACGTTCCGTCCTCATGCTTTCGAGGCGTGGCCCGGCACGACTGGATCACGCGGCGAAATGCGGTGTCGAAGCGGACCTCGTAGACGCCTTTTCTGATCGTGGCCCGCAGGCTTCGAGACACGCGAATTTCGCCGGGAAAAAGCACCAATCTCGGGTCGGGACACCACCACAGGATCTCCTCGTCCGGCTCGTACCAGGGGAAGATCCCGTTGCGATAGGCTTCCAATAGCCTTGGCACCGACAGATCCCCGCCCACCGCGAGCAGGCCGTCGGGTTCGGCCTCCTCGGGCGGCGGGAAGATCGGGCGGCGGTCGAGCTGGTAGACGGGCATGCGGAAGATCCTTCCCGCCCATCGCCTCAGCGAAGAAAAGAGATCTCCCACGCTCAAAGCAGCGAGAACTCGGGCTCCCCGAAATTCTCGCGATAGCGATCGAGGAATTCATCGAGGCTGAAACCATGCTCCTGCGGCCCCACGTGCTCGACCGCATAAACCGCGGCCACCGCGCCCATGCGCCCGCAGACTTCCCAGGGCAGCCCCTTGCTCATGCCGGCAATCAGGCCCGCCCGGTACGAGTCGCCGGCGCCGGTCGGGTTCACCACGGCTTTCGGCCTCGCGGGGGGGATCTTGTACTCGGTCCCGTCGGCGAAGATGGACGAGCCGTCCGCCCCCTTGGTCACGACGGCGATCGGCACCATGCCCCGCATCTCGGCCTCGCCCACGCCGAGCTTCTCGGCCATCATGGCGAACTCGTAATCGTTGCCGATGAGGATCTTGGCGCCGTGGAAACCTTCCTTCAGGTCGGCCGCGGTCAGGCGAGGCGCCTGCATCGAGGGGTCATACAGGTAGCCGATCCCCAGGGTCGTGCACTGGCGGGCGAACGACGCCATGGCGCGGGGGTCGTTGGGGGCGATCAGGACGAGGTCGTCGGACTTGAGGCCAAGCCCGTCGAGCGTGAGCGTGTGCGCCTGGCCCATCGCGCCCGAGTAGAACGCCGTGATCTGGTTGCTGTCCAGGTCGGTGTTGATGAAGCACGACGAGGTGAATTCGCCGGGGACGATCACCATGTGCGAGGTGTCCACGCCGTCGCGGTCGAGCTTGCGGCGATAATCGTCGAAGTCCTCGCCCACGGCCGCCACGATCTCGGGCTTGAGGCCGAGCAGGGCCATCGTGTAGGCGATATTCGGCGCCGTCCCTCCGTGCTGCTTCTTCAGGGTGTCCACGAGGAACGACACGCTGAGCACCTGGGCCTTCTTCGCCACGATATGCTCGTGGAAATGGCCGGGGAATACCATCAAATAGTCGTAGGCGACGGAACCGGTGACGATGACTCGCATGATGGCCCTTCAAGGAGGATGCAACCGTCGCGGACGGCGGACGACGGCCAATACCATACCGGAACGAGGGGCCGTGCGCCGAGGCATCACGCGATTTTCCCCCGCCCGACATGAGGCGAAAGATCGCCGACCAGCCCCATCTCTTTGCCGGCTTTCAGCGGATCGTGGCCGTGACCTTGCCCGCTTCGAACTTGAAGATGAGCGTCTTGATTCTGGGCGGACTCGTGCCCGGACCCTGGAAGGTGTCCGGCGGGATGATTTCGCCACCGTTGCAGGTCATCAGGGCGTTCAGGACGGTGGGCTTGACCGTCGCCGGGAGCGTCTGGACCGATCCGTCCATCAGCAGCACGGGAACCAGCCCGAGGCCGTCGGCCTTTCCGTTCAGGTGGTACGGGACGGCGATCCCGCCCGGCTTTCCCAGCTCGGGAAACCTGGCGTCGAAGGTGATGTCCTCGGGCTTGGTCCAGGGGATCTTGCGATCGTGCGGGACCGGCGCCACGCATGCCGTGTACGAGAGGCCGTCGATGACCTGCGCGAAGCTTCGGACCCCTTTTCGATCTCCGGTGAAGCTCTCCAACCGAGGGGTCTTCATCCGCGTCCCCTCGGGAGGGAACGCGGTGTTCTTGCCGACGATCGCCGCGTACTCGGTGAAATTCCCCTTCGCATCGGCGACGTTGGGATCGCGATACACGGCGGGTATGGCCTCCAGCACCTTGCGGTTCTTCTCGCTGTCCCAGGGCTGCGAGAAATCGTACCGGTTGAAGAGTTCGTTTTCCTCCAGGTAGGGGAGCAGGATCACCCGCCAGCTATGCCAGGGCTTGCCGTCCGGTCCGTAGATCACCGCCGGCGGGAAGCTCTCGTTGGCCGCGTTGAAGTTGTGCAGGGCCAGGCCGATCTGCTTCAGGTTGTTGATCGATTTGGCGCGACCGGTGGCCTCGCGGGAGGCCTGGACGGTGTCCGATCCGTCGGCCGGCGCCGCGATCGGCACGACTTCGGGGATGGCGCGAAGCTCCTTCGAGCTCGCGCCGATCGGGCGGAACAGGGTGAGCTTCATCCCCTTCCGGAATGACCCGGACGATTCGGGCGCGACCTTGACCTTGATGTGCGCCTTGGGCTCGATCTCGGTCACCTGGACGCGAAAGACCTGCTTGCTTTCGGGGGTCATGGGGAGCAGGAGGTACAGGCCTTCGGTGAGGAAGCTGGTCTGGTCGGTCCCGTCGGGGACGAGCGTGATCTCGCCGCCCGGATCGACCTCGGCGACGGTCATTGGAGAGATGAAGGTCAGATTTCCGATCGGGTAGGAAACCTCTTTCTTGGCGTCCTGCGCCAGGGCCGTTTCGGCGCCCGGGACGATCAGGACGAGGATCGGGAACACCGCGTGCCAGGTTTTCATGTTCAAGATCCTTTGGGGGACGGCCGGATGCGGATCTTCTCGTGGTGCAGTCCTCGGCCGCCCCGCCAGGATACCATTTCAGCGGACGTCCTTCGCCGTCCAACCGTGATAGTTCCCCTCGGCGTCCTGGTAAAACCCGCCGATCTCCCCGGCGTCGTTGATCGCGGTGATCCACGTCTGCGTGGCGTCGGGATAGTCGACCGTGGTGACCTTGCCGTCGCGCAGCAGGATGAAACCGTGCCGCGTGCCGGCGGTCTCGTAGCGTCCGACGATCGTGCCGAGGTTGTTGATCCCGTAGGCGGCCGTGTTGTCCGCGCCCTTGATGTCGATGGTCTTGTAATGGCCGTTCAACGGCTTGGTGAAGCCATGCGCCACGCTGTTGGCGTCCAGGTAGTACCCGACCAGGTCGGCCTCGTCGTTCAGGCCCTGCGTGATCGTCCCGTAGACTGCCTGGTCGGAGGCCGGATCGACCGATTCGTGGTATTTATTGTTGTAGAAAAACCAGGCGCCGAGGTTCGTGTCCTGGTCGGCGTCGAACGAGTAATTCCCCGCGGTGATCCCGCTCCGGGTGATCCCTCCCGCGATGTTCAGGGTGGCGTTGGGGATGTCGGGCAGGACCTTGAATTTCTTCGTGTTGATGTTGTAGATCAAGGCGTGGGAGATCCCGGCGGCATCGTAGTAGGCGCCGCAGATCAGGCCCCCGACGGTCCCCTGATAAAGGATCGTGCCGAGCGGGCCGGCGTTGGGGTAGTCCACGATCGTCATCTTGCCGTTCTTCAGGAAGAAGCCATGCCCCTTCCCGGCCGAGTCATAAGTCAAACCCGTGATTAATCCATTATTCGTGTATCCGTAAACCTCAACATCAGCGGAGCCGTCCACATTAATGGCGGTGAATTCCCAGCCAGCACGCGCGGGGGACGACGCCAAGGAACCGAGGACGGCACCCATCAACAGCATGACGAGGCGACGAGACATGACGATCCTCCTCTCGATCCGGGGAAAGGACCTCCGCAAGCGAGTCTGGGAGGCCCTGGTAGATTGCGCCAACCGGATCGTAAGGAGGAGATTCCCTCGGGTCAACAAGATTCCTCATGTATTCAAAAATGTGGCTGGATCTCGGTCGTGGGCCCGACGGATACCACGGTCATGGGCAGGAGCGGGTAGCGATCCAGCATGCGCCGCATCGATTCGAGCGTGACGGCCGAATAGGCTTCCAGCTCCTTCTCGACGGCCAGGTGTTCATGGCGATAGGTCCAGTGGAACCCGAGCGACATGAGCCGGCCCATGGGCCGTTCGCTGCGGAGGACGGTGCGGGCCATGACCTTGTTGCGGGCCTGCTCCAGCTCGTCGGCCGACGGTCCATTGGCCATGGCCTCGCGGAAGGTCTCGGCGATCCTCCCGAGGTTCTCCTGCGCCTGCTCGGGCTCGCAACTGAGGAACGTGTAGAACGCACCGGCGCCGTTGTAATCCTGGTACGAAACCTCCACGCCGTCGGCATGACCGGGGTCGATCAACGCCCAGTACAGCCGAGAGCCGGTGTGGTCGCCGAGGATGGTGGTCAGGATTTGCGCGGCGAAGCGGTCTTCACTCTCCAGGGGAGGAGCATCGCACACGCCAAGGACGGTTTGCTGATTATCCTCGGCGCGAAGGATGGCCTGGAACGCCTTCTGTCCCTTCGGCTCGACCACGGTCCGCGAGGTCGACCCGCCCGACCACTCGCCGCACTTGGCCTCGGCCATCGCCACGAGCTGATCCCACGGATATTTCCCGGCGAAGGCCAAAACAATGTTCGCCGGGCTGTATTTCTCGGAGAAATACGACCGCATCTGTTCGGGCGTCATGGCGGTGATCGAATCGATCGATCCCAGGATGCTCTGCCCCAACGGATGAGGCCCGAAATGGGCGGCCTTGGCGGCCTCGTAGGCCACGCTCATGGGGTTGTCCAGATACATGCGGATTTCTTCGATGATCACCTTCTTCTCGGTCTCGAAGTCGTCCTCGCGGAGGCTGGGGCGGAGGATGTCGGCCAGGACGTCGAAGGCGCCGGGCAGGTATTCGGGCAGGCAGGTCACGTGGTAGACGGTGTCTTCCTCGGAAGTCTGCGCGTTGTGCTTGGCGCCCACGCGGTCGAAGTCGCGATTGACGGCGAGGGCGTCGCGTCGCGGGGTGCCCTTGAAGACCATGTGTTCCAGGAAGTGAGAAAGCCCGGCGATTTCCGAGGTCTCATCGCGGCTGCCGGCCTTGACGAAGAACCCCGAGGCGATCGAATGCGCCCGGTCGTTCAGCTCGCCGATGATTTGCAGGCCGTTGCTCAGGGTCGTGTGATGGAAGGGCATGAAACGGGGCTCCGGCGTGTATTTGTAGGGTGCTCTGTGAGCACCTCTTCCTTGCAAGGCCTATCAGGAGCCAATAGGCTGGAACAATCGCGATGAATTCGTCATGGTACTCGATATCCTCGGCTACAAGGCAATCCGGCGATGGCCGAATACCGCCGCTACCACGAACCCGGCGGCACTTACTTCTTCACGGTGGTCACGCAAGGCCGTGCTCCCATTTTGTGCCTCCCCGAAGCTCGCGCCATCCTTCGAACCGTGTTCCTCGAATGCCGAAATCGTTGGCCGTTCACGACCCATGCGATCGTCTTGCTTCCCGATCATCTCCATGCGATCTGGTCCTTGCCGCGCGGCGACGACCGATATTCCGCTCGTCTGGGTTGGATCAAGAAAGAGTTTACCAAACGATGGCTCGAAATTGGGGGACGGGAGCAGGTTGTCAGCGAGTCTCGGCGAAGGCGCGATCGTAAGGGCGTGTGGCAGCCTCGATTCTGGGAACATTGCATAGGGGACGAGGTCGATTTGGGGTGCCATGCGGATTACATCCATTACAACCCCGTGAAACACGGTCTGGTGCGATCTCCAAGAGATTGGCCTCATTCCTCGTTTCATCGATGGGTCCGCGACGGATCTTATGATCCGGACTGGGGACGCGGGGTTGAATTCGGTATCGAGCGGTTTCGTGGTCTTGATTCCACGGCCATGGAGTAGGACGAAGAGAAGAGGTGCTCACAGAGCACCCTACGAAACCGGGACGTTCAACGCCCGAGGCCCCAGCGTGACCAGCGTCATGTCGGCAATCGCCTGCTTGGCCGCGAACTCCGAGACGTCCTTCGCGGTGAGGGCGTCGAGCTTGGCGGAAATCTCCTCCAGCGGGCGAATCCTGCCGAGGTAGTACCAGTCGGAGGCGAGCGACGAGGACCGGCCCATGGTCGACTCTTGCTGCATGATGAGCGAGCTTTTCAGCCCGGCACGCATCATGTCCAATTCTTCGGCTTCCACGCCCGAATCGACCAGCCTCCGGATCTCCGCGAGCGTGACGTCCAGGGTTTCCTGGCGCGATCGGCCGACGTGCCCGCGTAGCAGATCACGGCCGCTCGATCCTTCATGCTTTCATAGCTGGCGTAGACCGAATAGCACAACCCTCGCTTCTCGCGGACCTCCGTGAACAGCCGGGCCGACGCGTATCCGCCCAAAATTGCCGAGGCGGCGCGGGCGAGGTAATAATCGGGGTCGAGCACCGTGACCGTGGGATAGGCCAGCGCGATCTGGATCTGCTGCGTGTCCTTGGTCAGGTGCTCGCGCTTCGAGCCCGTCGGATGCAGCGTGATGGCGGGATCGGGCCGCGATTTCCAGGTGCCGAACAGGCGGTCCACCGATTCTTTCAGTGCGGGGAAGTCGATGGCGCCCGCCACGGCCAGGATGGCGCCATTGGGGCGATAGGACGCCTCATAGAACGACCGCAAATCGTCGGGCGTGATCGCCTCCACGCCTTCGGGCGTCCCGCTGGCGGATCGGCCCCACGGGTCGGGGAAATGGCGGCGTCGCAGCTCCAAAATCACCTTCGTGCCGGGGTCGTCGTCGATGCTTTGCAGCGATTGCGCGGCCAGGGCGCGGATCGGCTCGATTTCTTCCTCGTCCAACTGCGGGCGGAGCAAGATATCGGCGAAAATCTCGAGCGCCGGGATGAGGTTCCGCCCCAGGGTCGCCGCCGAGAGCCCGGTATGAACGGTCTGCGCCCCCTCGCCGTGGCTCACGCCCAGGTTATCCAGCGCGGTGAGCAATTCCCGGCTGTCGCGGTCGCCGGCCCCTCGCGTGATCCACTCGGCCAGCATGGTGGCCGTCCCGCCCCGATCGGCCGGCTCATATGCGGCGCCCGCCGGCACGAGGAACGTGAATGCCGCCGATTGCACTCCCGGCATGGATTCGGCGACCAGGACGAGGCCGTTGGGATAGACATGCTGCTGAATCATTCGGGGGCCGGGGGTCAGGGGACGGAGGACGGGGTTAATTCAGGTTCCGAAGTAGGGCATTTCTCAGGGCGTAGAGTTGTTTTCCCAGCGATCGCGTCTGCTCGAAAGTTGGAAGGGTGTTTACCCGAGGAATGTATCCGAGTCGCATGGCAATTTCCAACTGCGTTTCCACCTCCGCGAGCGATCCTTGCGCTGATGGAGAGATGATACAGGAAATCCCTGCTCGATTCCCGGGTATGTCCCTCGGCGATGTTCGAGGGCACGGAAACCGCAGCCCGACGGATCTGCGTGGTCAGCCCGAACCGTTCATCGCTCGGGAAACATCGAACGACGTCATAAATCTGGACCACCAGATCCATCGCCGCTTCCCAGACCCGAAGGTCACGATAACTCTCGATCGCCACGATTCCTCCCTCTTTCCGTCCCCCGACCCCCGTCCGCTGGCCCCCGCGTCAGCCGTCTACGGCCTTGTACAGGGTCTTAGAACGGCGAAAACCCGCATCCCGATAAAGCCGGATGGCCTGGGCATTCTCCGCGGTCACTTCCAGATACACCCGATTCACGCCCGCGCCGCGAAATCCGGCCAGCGCCTGGCGGATCAACGCTCGGCCCAGTCCTAATCCTCGATAGGAGGGGACCACGCCGAGATTTTGAATCGCGCCGATCGGCCCCCGATCGACCACGCCTTGCACGGTGGCCACGTACCCTTCGTGGCTGGCGATCAGCCAGGTGGCGCCGGGGAGGAAACCCGGCTTGCGGCGGATTTCTCGCATCAACCTCTGACACCCGTAGCGGTCGGACAGGCAGGGGAACACGTGGGCGTCGATCTCGTCGCGGAAGCTGAGGAACTTCACCTCGGCGTGGTAGTCGATCAGCGACTCCTGCCAGGGAATCCAGCAGAACGACTCGTCGAGGTCGCACGGGGGCAAGGAACCGTTGAGGTCCACTTCCATCCGAAATCGTTTGTAATACGTGATCGCCATCGGCGTCGTGAACAGTCCGACCTTCAGGCTATTCTGGGTCTAGCCGGAGGACGCATTCTAATCCGCGTGCCGCGAGATGGTCAATCGCCCCGATTGCCCCGACCGGGCAAGTCGCGTATTTTGAAACGTCCGAAGAATCCTCGCCACCTCGGGTCCTTGCCCATGGAAACGCCCGTCCGCCTCCGCATGGAGAACATCACCAAGCACTTCGGCGGCGTGCATGCGCTGGAAGGCGTGTCGCTGCAATCGCGGAGCGGCGAGGTCCACGCGCTTTGCGGCGAGAATGGCGCGGGCAAATCCACCCTGATGAAGATCCTCGCCGGCGCGATCACCGAGCATGGCGGGCAGATCTTCCTCGACGACAAGCCCGTCAAGTTCTCCGGGCCTCGCGACGCCGAGGACGCCGGCATCCGCATCATCTACCAGGAATTGAACCTCGTCCCCGACCTCTCCGTCGCCGCCAACATCTTCCTGGGCCGCGAGTTGCGCAATCGGCTGGGGTTGATCGACAACCGCGCCATGATCGCCAGGGCCCGCGAGCTTTTCCAGCGATTGGGCGCACCCATCAACCCCCGAGCCCGCGTGGGAGACCTCCGCATCGGCGACCAGCAGATGGTGGAGATCGCCAAGGCGCTGTTGACCGAGGCCGCCATCCTCATCATGGACGAGCCGACTTCGGCCCTGTCCGACGCCGAAGTGGCCCGGCTCTATCGCGTGATCGCCGACCTGCGCAAGACGGGCACCACCATTTTATATATCTCGCACAAGATGAACGAGGTCTTCACCCTTTCCGACCGCGTGACCGTCCTGCGAGATGGGAAGTTCGTGGCCAGTTGCTCGCGAACCGAGACCGACTCCGCGCAGGTGGTGCGATGGATGGTCGGTCGCGAGATCGCGGCCCTGCATTTCGACCCCAAGGAAGTGAGCGGGGCCGCCCGGCTTCGCGTGGAAAACCTCGGCCTGACCAGCCCTCACGGCAGCGGCCGGCCGAATCTCTCGGACATCTCCTTCGAGCTGCATCCCGGCGAGGTCCTGGGAGTGGCCGGATTGCTGGGCGCGGGCCGGACCGAGCTGCTGGAAGCCCTGTTTGGCGCCTCGAATGCAACTCCGTCGGGGACCATCCTGCTCGACGGCGAGCCCGCGAAATTCCGCTCGCCCGGCCAGGCGATCGAGCGCGGCGTGGCGCTGGTGACCGAGGATCGCAAGAACCTGGGCCTGTTCGACCAGATGAGCGTGGGCCAGAACATCACCATCTGCCGCCTGGACGAGCTCACGAGATTCGCCCTCGTCGATCGCCGCGCCGAGCGAGCGGCCATCTCCGAGCAGATCGGCAACCTCTCGATCAAGACGGCCGGCGGACGCGCGGCCATCACCAGCCTTTCGGGCGGCAATCAGCAGAAATGCATTTTGGGACGCTGGTTGCTGACCGAGCCCAAGGTCCTGCTGCTCGACGAGCCCACGCGAGGGATCGACGTGGGGGCCAAGGCCGATATTTACATCCTGATGAGGCGACTGGCCGAGGCGGGCATGGCGATCATCATGACGTCGAGCGAGTTGCCCGAGCTGCTCGCCGTGAGCGACCGCATCCTCGTCCTGTGCGAGGGGCGATTGACGGCCGAGATGCCGCGTGCCGCCGCGACCGAAGAGGCCATCATGCACGCGGCCACGCAGTTCCTCGATCGCGCCTCGCGGGCGTCGTGATCGGATGGGTTGATTTCCGGGGGTGACCGGCACGATACTATTAAGGAGTGACGATCCACCGCGACGGGGGAGGCCGCCCGATGAAGCTCCTCGAACAGATCGCGGCGTTCCCCGTGCGGGAGCGCGAGATCCTGGAAACGCTCTACGGGATCGACTCGGCCGAGGCGTTCTACGAGCATGCCGTCCACAACCCAGAGGGGCTCCGGCAGGCGATGGAAGTCTCCGCCGAGGAGGCCGACCGGCTGGTGAAGATCGTCGAGAAGCACCTCTCGCCCGCGAGGATCGCCGCGATTCGCAACCCTCCGGCCAGGCACGCCCGGGGCGTGGCGATGGATCGGGATCATCCGAAGGCCTCCAAGCCGTAAGTCTTGACGTAGTCGAAGAAAAGGGTGCCGTAGCCGGGCCCGAAACGTCCGTGAGGCCGGCCCCAGCCCTTGCCCCACGAGTTGCGGATGAGGAACGCCCCCCCGCCCGGCGATCGCTCGTTCCACTCGTACCCCACCACGCAAACCGCATGGGCACCATCCACCTGCGAGCCCGGCAACGGCATGGGGACCTCGCCCGTCTCCTGCGTGGTGCGGAAATCCCACTCGGGAAACGTGTAAACGCTCAGCACCACGGGCCGGTCGCGGTCCAGGCTCTCGCGGATCGAGGCGACCGAAACCGGGTCGATCGCCTCGACCGAGTCGCGGGTGAAGCGCAGGGCCTCGGCGATGGCTTCCGACGGCGGGGGCCCCTGCCCTTCGGCCGCTCCGGTCCGAAACGGGCGATATCTCCACGTCCCCGACAGGCACGCCCCTCGCAATTTCAACACCTCGCGGGCCGTGCGGACGAACGTCCCCTCGTCGCCGGGAATCCCGTCCCCTTCCTTGCAGGCCCAGTACAGGAACTGCTCCGAATGCCGCCTCGACCGCCTCATCCCGCCGTAAAGGTGGTATTCCAGGAACGCCCCGGAGGCGAACGCCACGCAGGTCCCGCGCAGTCCCTGATCGCGGATCGGCGGGAAGGCGTCGACGAGCGAGACCGCGAGGTTGGACCTCGACTTCGGCCTCGTCGGCACGGGTCCGGGCAAGTCGGCGCGGTGGCGACGCTGCGAGGGCAGCAAGGCCACGCCCCTCGGCCGTTTCACCAGCGGCTCGGCTCGCGTGGCCGCCAGCGGTTTTCGAGGATCGTCCGGCATCGGCTCCAATCCCGCGGATTCGCCCAGGTAATCGGCGAGCAGGCGACGATCGCCATGCGTGCAGAGGTCCCGAAGCTCCTGGAGCGTCGTAATCCCCAGCGCGGCCAGACGTTGCAACGCCGATCGGGGCAGGCCCGAGTCGGCCAGCGGCGAATAATTGTCGCGACGATCGGCGTCCAGGATCATCGGAGATCATCTCCAGTCCGGATTCGAGCGGGCCACCTCTCCCTCGCAATCGCGCCTCGCCCTCCGTGGCGAGGGATTCGCTTACTTTTGATAGTATACCAAAGTTCACTACAAAGATCCCGCAAATTCTTCGGAATGATTGGCCTTGACCCTCCCGGATGGCCGATTCCCTGTACGTAACACGATCCTGATGACCGTCAAGGGCCGGACCCTGCGGGGGTTGGTGCCGAACAGTTGTGCGGGGATCGGAAGCAGGATTGCGCCCGGATCGGCCGTCGGCGTGCGAGGATGTACGCCAGAGGCGGGCGATGCAAGTCTAGGAGGAGTCTTACGATGCAGTCGCCCCGCGAGGGATCGCCGCGACGGTCCAAGGCGCGCCGAATGGTCGCCTGGGCCGGAATCGCCCTGGGACTGGCCTTGCCGACCGTCGGATGCCAGGTGGAATATGCGGGCATGACCTTGCCCTCGGGCAAGTACATGAACGACGACGTCCAGTACTTCGCACCCGGCCCGGATTTCCCCTGGGCCAACACCCAGGCGGCCACGCAACGGGCCCGCATGCAGGCCCAGGGCCTGGACGTGAACGGCCCGATGGGCGGGGCTCCCGCGGGGGGACCCGGCGGCCTGATCAACGGCCTGCCCGCGCCGTCGCAGTCGTCCGGAGCGAACAACTTCGGGCGCCTCCGGGCTTCATCCCGAACAACGTGAACCCTGCCCCGCCGCCGCCGGGTGACAACCCCGCCGTGCCCGCCCCGGGTGCCAATGGCGACAACGGCGGGGGCGCCAACACCATGCCCCGCTAGGGATGCCTCCGCGACATCCCGCAGGGTGCATGAAATGCGCCGTCCCCTCTTCAACCCGGGGGATGGTGCATTTCATGCATCCTGCAGGTTGACGGCTTCAGTCCGGCCCGCCGGCATAAGCATCGTCTTCGGGGATGTATCCCAGCTTCTCGGCCGCCCTGGCCAGCGACCATCGCGTCCCCTTGTTGTTCGACAGGCCGTTGACCAGCACGAAATCGCCGCCCGACAGCGGCGCCTCGACGGCGGCCTGGAACAACTGGAGCATATCCCGGTTCGAGAGCCAGATCGAGCGTGACCAGTCGTCGGGGAGGGTGTCGGGGCGGTTCTCGCCCGGTTGGACCCAGCCGATCCGCAGGGCCACCACGCTCATCCCGAACGCCTCGGCCAGGCTTTTCCCCAGGCGCTCGCCCGCGAGCTTGGCCGCGCCGTAATCGTTGCCGGGCCGGGGCGGCAGGTCCTCGGTGATGGGGCCTTCGAGCGCGCGATATCCGCCCATGGCGTGGTTGGAGCTGGCGTAAATCAGCCGCTCGACCCCGGCGATGGCCGCGGCCAGGAATACGTTGTTGAGCGCGTCCAGATTCGGCCCGACGAGCTGATCCCACGGGGTGAATTCGCTGGGATTGGCCGCCAGGTGGATGACCGCATCCACGCCGTCGAAGGCCGAGGCCCATGCTTCGTCCCAGGTGGAGAGGTCGGCCACGAGGATCTCGGGATCATCGTGGCCGGCGGCGTCGATCAAAATCAGGTCGGCCGCGTCGTCCCAGGCCTCGCGAAGCTTCCGGCCGATGTTGCCGCACGCGCCCGTGATGAGGATCGTGGGAGGGCCATCGCCGATCGGCTCGGCCTCGTCCTCCGCTTCGGGCTCGTACATGGGCAAGTCGGGCAGGTGCATCTTGGGAGGGCCTTACTCCGTAACGCGGGGCGAGGGAAGTTTTTCGACATCCGACCGGAATCAGAGACGCGACGGCCTGGGATGATCGAAGTCGTGATTTGCGACCGAATTGTCCGCCTCTTCGGGCGCCAGCAGCAAGAGCACGCTCACCTGGCTCTGTTCCCACTCGGGCAATTTTTCCAGGAAGGCCCAGACAATCTCATGACGCTCGGCGCGAGGGATCTTCGCGAAGTCGGGATCGATGATCCTTGCCCGAATCGACGCCGAATTCTGGCGGTAGACTTCGATCCGGGCGTCGGCGTGCAATTGCTGATAATCGCGCAGGACGTCGGCGACCCGATCGACTGACGCATCGCCGTGTCCTCGTATCCCGATCGCCATCTTACAGCCTCCCATCGGCCCATACGAGGATCTCCTCGGCGGCCCGCAAGAATGCCTCGGCTTCGCCGTACTTCGTGGCCCCTGCCTTGTATCGAAGGTCGGTCGACCAGGTATTCACCAGGGCGAAGCTCTTGGATACGAGCGAAGGGAATCCGGGCCCGCTCCTGTGGAAATACCTCGCCTTCAACCAGTCGTAATCATGCGCCCGAGAGCCGCGAAACGAGGCGAGCGTCCCGGCCCTCTCGCCGTCGGGAGTCAACGACAGGATCAGGGCCTTGAGCATGCATTCTACGCTGTAGCCCGCCAGATAAACAGCTCCGGTGGTCCGTCCCGCTTCGAGGAGGAATTCGGCATCCTCGAAGCGTTGCTTGGCCGATTGGTAGAAAGGTCGCGACTCCTGGGCTTGGGGTAAGGCCATGAACGGGCTTTCGGGGCGAGGTGGTCAGGCCGTGGCGCAAAGGACGCGGGCCGACTGGATCTGCCTCGCCAGTGGCTCCCACCACACGCCGTCGATCCGCGTGTTCCACATCTCGCCCGAGGCCAGCGCGATCGCCGCCGATTCGGGCTCGTCGGGCAGGTAGCGGATGTCGGTGATCGAGTCGGATTCCAGCACCTCGGGGAACCCTCGCGTGACGTGCTTCCAGGTCTTGCCCGCGTCCTTGGACTCGAAGAGCGCGAACCTGAGCCCGCGACGGTCGGCCACCGGGCCTTCGCCGGCACCCTTCGGAGCCACCCCCGCGAGCATGACCTTCGGGTCGCCCGGCTTGATTTCGAGGGCGCGGACCTGGCGGACTTTCTCCAGCCCCGTGCTGTGATCGGCCCAGGTCTGGCCGTCGTCGCCGCTGATCTTCACGCCGTCGGACGTCCCGGCGGCGATGGTCTTGGGCGCGAAGCGGAGGGCGTACACGTCCTCGGGCAATCCCGGCAATTGCGACCAGGTCTGGCCCATGTCGGCGCTCGTCCACAATCCCGCCCCGGACACGCCCGCGTACAGGGTCCCGCCGTTGGTGGTCAGCGTGCGGATCGAGGGCGGGATGCCGCCCGATGGCGAAGACGGGATGGCCATCGCGGTCCAGCCGTGGAGCTTCTTCCCCGAAGGGCGTTCGAGCGTGGCCGTCGGGCCGCCTCGCACCCGCGTCGCCAGCCGCCTCGCCCCGCCGATCACGGCGTCTTCCAGGCGCCTGGCGCGGGCCATCGCGGTCGGGGCGTCGGTCTCGCTGACCAGGCCGATCGGCCGTCGATACAGGGCGAGCGGCCGGGACGTGGCGACCACGATTTCCCCGGGCCCGAGCAGGGTCAGCGACGTCGGCCTGCCCGCGCCTTCGGGCAGGGGGATCGACCTCCATTCGATGCCGTTGTTCGTGCTCTCGCGGACCGTCGAAGACGCGTCCAGGGCCACCAGCACGCCCCGTCCGGGAGACGCCAGGCCCACGATCGGGACGCCCTGGAGGCTGTGGAAGACGGGCCAGGGCGTGCCCGCGAACCATCGATAAATCCCGTCGTCCGCGCCGATGTAGAGCATAAAGGTAGGCAATCCCGAGGGAGGAAGGTCAGAGCCACAGCTTCAATTTGCGGAAGGCGGCCTCGCCATGGAACAGGTGGCCGCCCTCGAAGATCTCGTAATCGAAGTGGTCGGGCACGCCGGCCGCCTGATAGATCTTCTTCGCCTGCGAGGCGGCCTCGCGTACGCCATCTTGCGGGAAGATCGCGTCGCTCGACCCGGCCTCGCAGAAGAGATAGCGAGGCGCGATCAACCCGGTGATATCCGCCATCTCGAAGTCGCGGAGGATGCCCGGCACGAAGTTGTCGATGCAGTGATGCACGCCATAAATCGAGTCGCGGAACGTGCAGAACGAGCAGGAAAGCACCGAGACCTTCACGCGATCATCCAGGGCCCCCACGTACAGGCCGATCGTCCCGCCTCCCGAGATGCCCATGGTGGCGATCCGCCCGGGATCAACCTCGGGACGAGTGGTGAGGTAATCGATCGCCCGCATCGCGTCCCAGACTCGCCAGCCGAGGATCGTCTCGCCCAGCATGAGGGCCGCGCCCGAGGTGACCTGGCAAGTGCTGCTACTTGCACCCGCCTTCACGGCCGCGGCGTCGCGACGATGGCCGAAGCCGATGGGCTCGATCGCCAGGGCCACGTACCCATGCTGAGCACACTGGATCGCGAAATCGTGCATGTACCCGTCGGGCGCGTCGCGATCGGTCCCCTTCTCGGTGATCCCGACCATGTCATCCACGCCGCGACCATGCCCGGGGATGCACACCACGGCGGGCGCCGGGGCCTTCAGGTCGTCGGGGATCAGCAGATAAGCGAAGGCCGCGGCGCCATCCCTCATGGCGTAGGTGACCGGATAACGCTTGTAGCCGGGCCGGGCCGTCGCAACGCCGGTCTCGGCGACCAATTTGGACGGCGACGGCATCGGGCCGAGCAGCTCAAGAAGACGCTTCTTCGCCGCCGGCTTCCACGCGGGATCATCGCGGAACGCCATGCGAGGCGTGTTCTCGGCGTATCGCTGCATCACATAACGATGCGAATCGAACCGCTCGGGGATGGGGGGGGTATCGGGCATGGTTCGTGAGGGAATTTGGGGAACGGGGTGCCGCCTCAAGGCGTCCCTACGATACCGACGGGCCGCGGCGATCGGCAAGGTGGTGGGCCGGGAAGCGTAGAATAACGGTGAGACCGCAGATTCCCGGGGTCGGGCGGCCAGGGTCAAAGCCCGCATGGCAAGCCCCCGGGCCGATCCGGTGACGGAGTCCCTCCCCGAGGGAGGCGAAGTCATGCAGGGCAGGAAATGCACCATCCCCTTACTCAGATAACGACTTGGGGCGCCTCATGGGCGCGACAAAGGGGTCGAAAACCGATGCGCCAGGGGCCCGATCGTCCAGATTTCGTCCAGGTTTCCAACAAGCCGCATCTCCCGTCCCGATCACGACTTGGAGGATTTGAGCGCAACACTTAGGCCCGAAAATCGGTCAAAAACTAGCGAAAAACCGTCTCACCCCGACTGCGCCCTGGACAGGACACCCGAAAAGCCCGAGTTCGCCCACGAATCCCCGGCATTTCCCGAGTGTCGCACTCTGTAGCGTATTATCTTATCGACAAGATTAAAATCGTTGACCATTGACCCAATCCCTTTGCCGACAACGGGTTGTAAATCATGAAAATCCATGGGAAAACGAATGAATCGGCCATGTCTCGGCCTCAATCCGCCCCCTCGCCGGGCACCCGATCGCAACCCCGAGACCGGCCATTTTGCGGCCTTCCTGCGAATAGATAATAAGTCCCAACTCCGGCAACGATGGTGTGGTTGTGAGGCTAGAACAAAAGCTTATCATCGCGACGCACCGCGAGGAAATGATGCGGAAATCCACCCGAACGACAACCCCCCAGGTCACCCCATCCCCCGCGACCGCCGGTGCGCGCCCCGCGACGGGAGCGGCCGGGTTCGGCGCAGGTGGCATCCACACGCGGGAGACACGTTTGCCGCGGGATGGCAGCGCCTCGACGGCCGACCCTGGCCGACCGACCCCGGCAATCCGCGGGTACACCCCTAGAATGACGGGAGAGGGCCGATCCGGCTTCCGGTACCTTGATGAGGCATCGCAACATGGCTGAGTTGACGAAGACCCTGAGCCTGCCCGTTGCCGGCATGACCTGCGACCATTGCGTGGGCACCGTCCGCAAGGCGTTGGAGGCCGTCCCGGGCGTGAGATCGGCCGAGGTGAAGCTTGCCGAGGGCCGCGCCGAGGTGACGACCGAAAACGGTGCGGTCGATGCCGATCGCCTGAAGGCGGCCGTCGAGGCCGCGGGATATGAGGTGCCTTCGGACGGGGTTGCGGCGAAGGCGCCTGCGCTGGTCTCGATCGGCATGCCGCCTCGGCGAGATCAGGATCTGGACCTGAGCATCGGCGGGATGCATTGCGCCAGTTGCGTGGCCCGCGTGGAGACGGCCCTGGCGAAGGTCCCCGGCGTGAGCGAGGCCCGCGTCAATCTCGCCACCGAGCGTGCCCGCGTGGCGTTCGATCCCCGCAAGGTCAGCTTCGACCGCATTGCCGAGGCCGTCTCGGTGGCCGGATATTCGGCGAAGATCGTGGAAAACGACGGCGCCGGGGCGTTGCGACGAGAGCGCGGCCAGCAGGTCCAGTACTGGCAAAGGCGGCTGATCGTGGGGGTGATCGGGACGGTCCCGCTCATCATCCTCGGCCTGGGCCCCATGCTGCTCCCGCGAGCCTTCGGGCACGGTGCGTGGATCGGCTGGGCCATGCTGGCGATCGCGACCCCTCTGCAAGTCTACCTGGGCGGCCCGTACCTGAAGGGGGCGTGGGACCGGCTGAGGCATGGTTCGTCGAACATGGACACGCTGATCGCCCTGGGCACGTCGACGGCGTTCGGCTACAGCCTCGTCCAACTGCTCCGCGGGCACGGGCACGACGCCCATTTCTTCATGGATGCAGGGATCATCCTGACCCTGATCACGCTGGGGAAATACCTGGAGGTGCGATCGAAGGGCGTGGCCGGCGAGGCCATCGAGAAGCTGCTGGACCTGGCGCCGAAGACGGCCCGCGTGGTCCGCGACGGCAAGGAGGCCGACATCGCGCTCGCCGACGTGATCAAGGGGGACCTCGTGCGAGTGCGGCCGGGCGAGTCGATCCCGGTGGATGGGGAGGTCGTCGAGGGGGATTCGAGCGTTGACGAGTCGATGCTCACGGGCGAATCGATGCCCGTGACCAAGTTCCCGGGCGATCGCGTGACGGGCGCGACCATGAACGCCGACGGCACGCTGCTGGTCCGCGCCCAGAGGCTGGGCAGCGAGAGTGCCCTGGAAGGGATCGTGCGATTGGTCCGCGAGGCGCAAGGGTCGAAGGCCGGGATCCAGCGGCTGGCCGACACGATCGCGTCGTACTTCGTGCCCGCGGTGCTGGTGATCGCGTTCGTCACGTTCCTGGGCTGGGGATTCGCCACGAACGACTGGGCCCGGAGCACCCTGAACGCGGCGGCCGTGCTGATCATCGCATGCCCGTGTGCCCTGGGATTGGCCACTCCCATGGCGGTTGCCGTGGCGACGGGTCGGGGCGCAGGGCGGGAATCCTCGTCCGCGACGCGGGCGGCCTTCGAGCGCATGAACCGCATCAAGACCGTGGTCTTCGACAAGACGGGCACCGTGACCGAGGGCAAGCCGCGAATCACCGACGTGCAGGCCGTCCCGGGCTGGGATCGGGGAGAAATCCTCCGGCTCTCCGCCGCCGTCGAGGCCTCGAGCGAGCATCCCCTGGCGCGTGCGTTCCGCGAGCATGCGGACGGGACGAAGGCCGCGAATTTCCGGGCCGAGCGAGGCCGCGGGGTGTCGGCCGAGGTGGACGGGCACAAGGTCCTGGTCGGTTCGAGGCGGTTCCTCACCGAATCGGGCGTGGCGGAGATAACCACGGACGCCACGTCCTGGCAATCGTCCGGGGAGACCGCCCTCCTCGTGGCCGTGGACGGCCGGAACGTGGGCGGGATCGCGATCTCGGACACCACGAAGCCGGGCAGCCGCGAGGCAATCGACGCCTTGCGAGCGATGGGGGTGGAGGTCTACCTGATGACCGGCGACACCCGGGAGACGGCCGAGGCGATCGGCAAGTCGGTGGGGCTGGCCTCGACCAACCTGCTTGCCAACATCACGCCGGGCGGCAAGGCGTCGTACATGGAGGGATTTCGCAAGGACCACAATCGCGTGGCGATGGTCGGCGACGGCCTGAACGACGCGCCCGGCGCTCGCCGCCGCCGACGTGGGGATCGCGCTGGGCACGGGCACCGACGTGGCCAAGGCGGCGGCCGACGTGGTGATCGCTTCCGGCGATTTGCGGGCGGTCCCCCGGGCGTTGAAGCTGGGCCGGGCCACGTTGCGGGCGATCCGGCAGAATCTCTTCTGGGCGTTCGCTTACAACATCGTGGGGATACCCGTGGCCGCGCTCGGGTTCTTCGGACAATATGGGCCGATGGTCGCGGCCGTGGCGATGTCGTTGAGCTCGGTCACGGTCGTGATGCGTTCGGCCTTGCTGGCGGGCGTGTCTTTGGGCGATGATTGAGGTTGTACGTTGCGGTTCATGAAGAATGGTGCATTTCACGCACCCCACATAACGGTGCATTGCATGCACCCCACGCATCAGCGGTTGCTCCCGTTCCTGGAACGTTCTCGACGACGGGAGCGGGCATTCAAGCGAGCGATCGCGGGGTCCACGCTCTCGCTCGTCGTCGTGCTGCTGGCGGCCACCTCGTCGGGGCGATATCTCGTCTCCCTGGCGAAGCATGCAACCCAGCGGTTGATCGATCGCGCCGTGGGCTTGGGCACCGATCGCGCGGCCATTGACGCCGATTGGAAGCGATCCCGGCTCCGCGACGTGGCACGCACCGAGGCCTTGCTTGCGTCCTACGATCGCTCGTCGGGCCCCGCCATGCAGCGCCTGTTTCGCGAGGCCGGCATGGCCCCCGGCGAGGCCGTGGTGCGCTGGGGCAATTACGATCGCACGCTGCTCCTCTCGTCAAAGGTGTTCGAGCCCGACGACCTGCGATCGTATCGCCTCAGGCCGAACGTGCATTCGATCTGGCTGCGTCAAATCACCCTCCACGAAGGCCCGTTCGGGCTGTTCCTGGTGCCCGACACCCCCTCGATGCGCGAGGCCGCGGCGGGCGTGGGGGCGATCGTCGTGGAGGACGCCCATCAGGCCACCAACTCGTGGGGACTTCGCGGCCCCGAGCCCGACGTGCAGGCCCCGATCCGCGGCCTGGTCCTGGGCGATTCGTACATGATGGGCACGTTCGTGGGGGACGACGACACGCCCCCCGAATGCCTGCGCAGGTCGCTGGAAAAGCTCACGAGGAGCAAGGTCTCCACCCTGAACACGGGGCATCTAGGCTACTCGCCCGAGCAGTATTATCAAACCTTGCTCGAATATGGCGATCGCTTCAAGCCGACCTTCGTCGTCGTGAGCGTATGTCCCAATGATTTCGGCGATTTCGGCCAGGTGCTGAGCGGGGGCGGCGACGGCTGGGAGGAGTCGGGCTACTGGCTCGAAGAGATCCGCCGCTGGTGCCGGTCGAAGGCCAACGTCCCGTGCCTGATCGTGGCCATCCCCACCGAGGAGCAGATCCGCATCCGCAAGGACGCCGGTTACCCCGGCAAGATTTCCAGCCTGATCGTGGGAGGCGGAGGGTCCTTCCTCGACCCGCTGGACGACTTCATCAACGAGCATCTCCGCCTGATGCAAGCTTCGCCGAGGCCCTCCACAAGCCCCCTGTACAACGGCCATGTGGCGGACGGCCATTTCTCGCCCAAAGGTGCGGCCGTGTGGGGCGAAGTCGTGGCCAGGCGAGTCGCGCTCTTGATCGAGGCGAATTCCCAGCAATCGCCCGGGCGGGTACACTGAAGGGCGGGAGGTCCCGGATAATGAGCACCGAATTGCTGGAAAAAGTGTGGGAACAGGCCAGGATGCTGTCAGAAAAGGAACGCGCCGAGCTGCGCGAAAGGTTGCTCGATCCGGTCGAGCCGCTGCCGCCGCCGAGGGATGAGGCGGAGATGCGCGCGAGGCTGGCATTGCTGGATCAGAGGCTCCTCGCGAAGGGGGCGATGAGTCGAATCCCGCCGCCAATCACCGATTTCTCGACCTACCAGGATCGGGAGTTGGTAGAGATTGAGGGTAGGCCCATCTCGGAAACGGTGGTCGAGGATCGCCGATAGATGGAAGTCTACTATTTCGATACGAGTGGCTTGCTGAAGCGATACGTGAGGGAAATCGGGAGCGCGTGGGTTCGAGGCCTGATCGATCCTCGGGCCGGGCATTCGATCCGCATTGCCGCGATCGCGGGGGTCGAAATCATGGCCGCCGTGACGCGGCGGGAGCGCGGCCGAAGCCTCTCGCCTACGGCCGCCGCCCTCATTCGGGCCGGTTTCATGGGTGATTTGGCGAGGTATTATCGAGTGAGCGACATCACGCCAGCGATCGTGGCCCTAGCGATGAGCCTCGCCGAGAAGCATGCATTGCGCGGTTACGACGCGGTCCAACTCGCCGCGGCGATCGATGTCCAGAGCGAGTGCCGGAGCCTCGGTCTTCCGATGATTTTCATCTCCTCCGACACCGAGTTGAACACCGCCGCGAGCGCCGAGGGGCTTGTTGTGGACGACCCGAACGCCCATCCTTGATCTCCCCCCGCGAACCGGATCGAACATGAACCCGCATAGAACATAGGGCGTGGACAACACGCGGTTTGCTTCAAGCAATCCGCGCCAGCAACGCCGGGGTCGTCCAGCCTGGGGACGATCCAATCGGCATGCCCCAGCTTCTCTACCGGGCTGTGCTCGTGGGGGATTCCCACGGCGAACGCGCCGGCGGCCTTCGCGGCGGTCAATCCCGCGGGGCTGTCTTCCAGGACGAGCAAGTTGGCGGGCTCGATGCCGAATTTCGTGGCTGCCAACAGGTAGATCTCCGGGTCGGGCTTGCTGTTGATCACGTCTTCGGCGCACAGGAGGAACGAGAAGAACCGCGAAATCCCGTGCCTCTCGATCAATTTCTCGGCGTAGGCCCTTCGCGAAGACGTGCAGACGGAACGCGGGACGTTTTTGTGATCGAGGTGGTTGAGCAGCGCGATCAACCCGGGCGTGGGGTGGACGGCCGTGTCGATGAGCGCGGCGAACCGCTCGCGGGTCTCGGCTTGCAGCTCCTCGATGCTCTCGTCGAGCTGGGCCAGGGCCTTCAACGCGGGATACGCCACGTTCGCCTGGCGGCCGAGCATCGAGCCCATGATCTCGGGCGTGAAGACCTTGCCTCGCGTCGCGAGCATCTCGCCCAGGACGCGGCACGAGAGCGCCTCGGTGTCGAACATGAGGCCGTCCAGGTCGAAGGCCACGGCGCGAATCGGGGTCGGGTTCATGCGTGCGAGACTCCCGAGAGGCGACGCGCCCGCACGCTTTCCGGGAACATGGATTCCTGGTCCAGATTCCCCGATTCGTCGAACGGGATCGGCCGGAAATCGGCCTCGAATTCGAGGTGCGGATTGGCTTCGACCTCATCGAAGAACGGGCGGGTCACCCACAAGGATGTCAATTCAAGCGTGTTGGGGATCAGGACCATGCGGGCCTCGTCCCGCGAGATCCGCCAGCAAGTATCCAGGCTCGCCGCGATCACCTCGCGATCGGTGGGCAGCGCGATCGGCACGCGGGCGCGGGTCAGGAAGTTTGACGTGACCGAGTTCACCCTCATCGGCGTGGGGTCGATCGCCCGCACCAATCGATCGGTCGTGAGGTCGGCCAGCCCCACGCCCAGCGCATTGCCGCGGGCCTCCGCCGACACGTCCAGGACGGCCAGCCGGGTGACGACCGGGCGGGGCAAGTCGGGCATGGTCTCCACCCGCTGGCGGCCGATCACGTTCGGGTCCATGCCGGTCCCGCTGTAGTTCTTCCCCAGCTCGCCAACAATCAATGCATCGATCTGATCGAAGGGCAATCGGCCCATCAAGAGCCGGGCCTCGTCGAGCAATTTCGGCTCGATCTCCAGCAGGTCTTCGGGCTCGACGGCCGCGACCCTCGCGGTGGTCTCCTCGGCGTTTTCCAGGAGGGCCAATCCCAGCACAACCCTGGTCTTTTCCAGCAAGAATTGCCCGACTTCGGGCAACAATCGGATCAATCCCGGTAGCCCGAGCTTGTGGACCTGCGCCGCCCCTTCACGCTTGCCCAGGCCGATGGTCAGCATCTTCAAGAGGCCGCTCTCATAACGCCCGGTGAAGGACGTATGGGGCTTGATGCGGTTGAGCAGGACAATCCCGTCGGCATGATAGGCATTGCGATCGAAATGGATGGGCAGGCCGAAGCTGTTGGTGCCAAGCTCGACGGTATCCATGTCGGCCTTGATGGGACATTTCATCGCCGATTCGGTCACGCCGAATTCCGCAAGCAACGCCCGCTGGCCCTCGGCCGTCCCGCCGCCGTGAGAGCCCATCGAGGCCACGATGAAGGGGGCCAATCCGATCGATTTCAGCGCCTCGACGGCGGCCAATGCAATCCGATCGATCCCGGCGATCCCGCGACTGCCGACGGTCAACGCCACGGAACCGCCCGGAGCAACGCGGCGACGGATCTGGCTCCCCAGGATCGCCCGCAAGACCGCGGCAGGGACGTCGTCCACGCGGGGCGGGTTAAGGTTCTGTCGCACCTTGGCGATGGGCGGGAAGGACATGAGCGGGGACTCGGCGTTGGGACGGCCAGGAAGTTGAGATCCCGACGATAACGAATTTCGGGCTTCGCGGCAAAGCTTCGTCGTCGTATCGATCTTGTAGGGTGCTCTGCGAGCACCTCTTTAATTCGAATTAAGAGGTGCTCGCAGAGCACCCTACGAAGAAGCTCAAATCTCGCCCCCGGGCGTCGCGGGCGATACCTCGACCACCTCCACGATCGGCGCCGCCGCGGTTCGTCGCAATCGACGACCTCGGCCGCCGTGGTGTCCACCTGGATCACCTCCGCGACCATCGGCGGCTCGATGATCGGCTCGGGCTGCGGGTCTTTGGGGAATTTGTAGATCCCCGAGTGCAGGTCGTCCACCGGCAGCGGGACTTCGTTGGAGATCGGCACCGGTGGGCCGACGATCGCCCCGCCCCTCTGCCTGGCCTTGTAGAAGCGGTGCAGCAGGAACGCCGCGACCGCCAACCCGACCACGATCACCAGGTAGCCTTGCGTCTTCTTCCAGTGCAGCTCGACCCAGGAGGCGAAGAAGAAGCCGAGGCTGAACATCAACAGCGTGCTGAGCGTGGCCGCGAACAGGTCGGCGAGGAAGAGCTTGAGCGGCGGCAGGCGGAGGATTCCCGCCGTGAGGTAGGCGGCGGTGCGGAACCCCGGCACGAACCGGCCGGTGATCAGGATCCGGATCCCGTGGCGGTGGAAATACCCCTTCATCTGCGCCTTGCGCTCGCGAGTGAGGAATTTCCGCGTGATCGGGAATCGCAGGACTTTTTCGCCGTAGAAATACCCCATCGCGTAGACGATGAAATCCCCCACCAGCACGCCGACGAAGCAGGACGCCAGCGCCACCGGCACGAGCATCTTGCCGTGCCGCGAGAGCATGGCGGCTCCGATGATCGGCGCCTCCTCGGGCACGGGGAGGCCCAGGCCGCCCAGCACCAGCAGGAGGATGATCCCCGCGTATCCGAACTTTCCGAGTAAGCTGTCCGCCAAGCCCGCCTCTTGCCGGAGAATCGGGGGAGATTGCAGGCTACACTTTGCCGATCCGGTCGGGATCGGGCAAGCCCTTCGCCGCCGTCGCGGGCGCCTTGATCCCGTATCGGAAGAGCTGGAACAGGACGAACGCCACCAGCGCCGGCGGGATGATCCAGGCGATGTACGCCGCCTGCGCGATCCCCAGGCCGGTGGCCGCCACCGCGATGAACATGACGAGGATCGCACCGAGCAGGATGGCGCAGCCCACCGACGTCATGATCGACTTGAAGGTGCCGACCTCGTTCATCTCCTCGTAGAACAGGTCGATGGTCCGGCCCTTGCGCAACGAGCGGCCCGTGGCCTCGGTCACTTCCATCGAGCGGGTGCCGTCGGTCAATCCGGGCGACGGCTCGGCGTCGGCGTGGGCGTCTTCCAGGACTCGCAAGATTGCCGTCCTCGGGTCCCAATGGCCAAGCTCGGTGATGACCTCGCCGTCTCGCGCGGACCGGCGAATCAGGCGGCTGGGACCGTGGAAATCCAGGTCGTGCTCCAGCGTGATCGGGCCATCGACGGTCGAGGCGATCAATCGGGCCGGCTCGGGCATCCCGGCGACCAGGCGGATCTCGGCGTGACGGCCGTCCTCGCCGCGGAGGTGGACCGTCAGGGCCTCGGTGGGCGACTCATTCGACGGCACGCCCGTGGCGCTCACCGACTGGACCTCGCCGATCAACAGGCGGACCACGTCCACCATGCGAGGCAGGACCTGGCCGACGAGGTTGCCTTCGGAGGCGCCGCACGGTGGCCTCATAACGGACCGTGCGACCGCCCCCGGCGGCTTCGCGGAGGGCCTTTTCCAGCGTCGCCACCCCCGGATGGAGCCGCGCCGGCAGGTCGGGCACGACGATCGCGCCGGTCTCCTGACGGCTCATGGCCACCTGATAATAGGGGTCGGCATTCGGGCCGGGAGGGTGCAACACGAGCGAACGGAGCCCGGTAGACGCGGCGCGACGAAGCCCCTCGGCGCGAAGGTTCGCATCACCCCCCACGATCACCGCATCCAGCCCATTCAGGGCCAAAGCGGCGTCCAGGTCCAGCCCGCCGGGCAATTCGGGGTGCGATTTGAAGCCGGGGCATGCGGCGGCCATCCGGTGCGACGGATGATCCACCAGGGCGCGGGCCCAGGCGAGTTCCTCGGGGCCATCGCCCAGGATCAGGATATTCATGGGCTTGGGCTTTGGGCTGTAAGCTGTGAGCTTTAGGCTGTAAGCTTGAAGTTAGGGTGCATGAAATGCACCGTGTTGCGTTGAAGGACGGACCCGGTCCATTTCACGCACCCGACAAGGATGCAGGCTTACAGCTTAGAGCCTACGGCCTAAAACCTACAGCCCAAAGCCCAGAGGGGTTTCGCGGCGGTGATCACGATCGACAGCTTTGCTCCGGCCCCCGCAAGCCTCCGGGGCGCGTTCCTGGCCGTGGGGAACTTCGACGGCGTCCACCGCGGCCATGCCCACCTGATCGATCGACTTTGCCGGCTCGCCGCGACGCAAGGCCAAGGTGCCCCGACGCTCGCCCTGACCTTCGACCCCCAGCCCGTCGCGCTCCTGCGCCGGGATCCGCTCCCGTCCCGCTGACCTGGCTGGAACGCAAGGTGGAATTGCTCCGCGAGGCCGGCGTGTCCGAGGTCGGCGTCTTCCGCACCGGCCCGTGGCTGCTCGGCCTCACGGCCCGCGAGTTCTTCGACCGCGTGGTGATCTCCCAGTTTGGCGCGAGGGGGATGGTCGAGGGCCCGACGTTCGGGTTCGGCCGCGACCGGGGCGGCGACGCCCAGCTACTCGGCTCGTGGTGCGCCGAGAGCGGCCTCGCCTTCGAGGTCGCCTCGCCCACCGAGCTTGACGGCCAGGTCGTCTCCTCGTCGCGGATTCGCAAGGCCCTGGCCGAGGGGCGCGTGGACCATGCGGCCCTCCTGCTCGGCCGGCCTCATCGGCTTCGCGGCGAGGTAGTCCGGCGCAGGCCGGGGCGCAGGCCTGGGATTCCCGACCGCGAACCTGGGCGGGATCGACACGCAAATCCCGCTCGACGGCGTGTACGCGGTGCGGGCGCGGGTCGCAGGCTCGGGCACGTCCCACCCCGCCGCCGCCCACATCGGCGCGAACGCCACGTTCGGCGAGAAAGGCCGCACCGTCGAGGTGCATCTGCTCGATTTCCAGGGTGATCTCTACGGCAAGACGCTCGAATGCGACGTGATCGAACGCCTGCGAGGGACCAGGGCGTTTGCCGGCATGGAAGAATTGCTCGTCCAGATCGGCATCGACGTCGAACGCACGCGGGCGCTCCTCAAGCCGTAGAATCCGGTCCCAGCAAGAGCGACGGTGCGAGGCCGCGGGAAGGTCGCCAACGATCATCGAGATTGCCCCACAAGAAATCGAAAACCGGTTACCAGATGACCTCACCCCTGGATCATCGTGGTCACGCCTCCTCATTTATCGCGAATCTCGAAAAAAGACGGTCTTGCTTCGCCCGTACAGCCCCCGATCCGAGGAGGATGGGTGCTGTCGGCTGGTTCCAGATCCAGCTTCCCCGGTTCCTCTCCGGCTTTTTCGGGGTCGAAGAGGTGCTCGCAGAGCACCCTACGGTGGCGGACCGGGCCTCTTGTTAGAGCGGGTTCACGGTCGCGTCGCGCACGAATGCAGGGCCCGCAATAGCCGGCCCTGCATTCGTGCGCGACGCGACCGTGAACCGCTGTAGGCGAACTCAGTCGATCCCCGAGGACTGCCCGGCCACTTGCGGGATGCGGGTTTCCGGCGGTTGCGGGACTCGCGGGCCGATCACTCCGGAGGCTCCTCCGGGTAGCTGCGGCAACTCGTCCGCTTCCCTGGGCATGGGATCGCTTCGGCGGAGGGCGGAATCGTCGGCCGATGTGAAGGGGGAAGGTTCCCCTAGCTGCTGCCGGCGCCCCGGAACCGGCTCGCGAGCTTCCGTTCAGGGGCGGCTGGGCCAGGCTCTGGCTTCTGCGGCTTCGTGATGCGCTCGCCTCGGGCGGTCGCCGCGTTGGATTCATCCAGGTAATAGACCTGGGCGTTCGGGCTGATGTCGGGCGCCTTCGGCTCGAAGCGGGCGGTTCGCTGCTCGGGCGTGATCGGCTTGTTCAGGTTGGTCCCGCTCAGGGCCAGGTCCAGCTCGACCCCCTGCTTCGGGTCCTCGGCCTGGATCTTCAGGTGCAATTTCTGCGGCAAGACCACCGTGTCGCCCGAGGCGAGCCGCAACTCGCGATAGTCGTTGGGCGTGACGATGGCGATCGGGATCTTCACGCCCGGCGGGTAGAAGCGGTGTTCGAGGAACCGGCCGGTTTGCTGGTCGACGAGCGTGATTTTCTGGACCGTCGACCGGCCGAACGGGCGGGTGTGCGTCCACAGGTCCACGCCCGGCTTCACGTTCTTGGTGATGCGGATCTGGCCGATTTCGGATTCGGGGATCTCGTTCAGGCCGAGGGCCTCGATGATCCATTCGGGCTGGAAAGGCGGCTGCTCGGCGCTGTCGGCCAGCGAGTCGTAATGGCACTTGTAGATGGTGGCGGGATTCTTGCGGTCGGCGCCCCAGAACCAGAATTCCTCGTCGTTGGAGCCGATGTCGGCCTTCTTGCTGAATCCGGCCTCGACCTGGAAGCGGAAGTTGCGGGGCCGCTCGAATTCGAGGATCCCCGAGCCCGCGCCCCCGAAGACTCGCGAGGAGGTGGAGACCGCCGCCGTCGCCTGCATGTGCTCCACCTTGTCGGCGTTCTGATTGTGCTGGTCCACGGCCTGGGTGATCGCCACCGACGGCTTGTCGCCGAACGGGTTGGCGGCGGCCTGGGAGGGGTAGCGGTCGGTACGGCTCGCCGCGCAGCCGCCGATCAGGGCGACGGCCAGACTCCCGAGCAAGGCGGGGCGACGGAGCATGAGATCAGACCTCCCCGGACCGGCCAGTTCGACCGGGACGACGCAGGGCATGGCAAGGATTCGACTTCGATCGAGGTGTGGTTTGCGACGGGGTGACGGACGAGAGGCGGCGCATCATAGGGCGGAGCCCAAATCACGACAAGCCCGATCCTCTGGCCGGCATCTCCCTTAATCCTATCATCGGTCGGGAGTCCCGGGCGATTCACTCATTCGGGGGGTGCGTCGAAAAGGTGCGCTCGCCCTGCGTGCCGGGCCGGGCCGACGGGCAAAGCCACCGATCCGGCCTCGCAAGCCCCGGGTTTTTATTGGGCGCCGACCTTCAGCGTCCTCAGGATGGCCTCGACTTGCTTCTCGAACTCGGCGTTCCTCTCCGAGAACGTGCTGGCGAAGGCCACGACCGAGCCGGCCTTGGTGAACTGGACCACGTAGCAATTGCAATAACGTCGCGGGCTGGCGAGGTCGCCCTCCTGGGCCGGCGTCTTCAAGACGGCCGTCATCTGATGGACCGCCAGGCCGGGCCAGTCGACCTCGGGCAGGCGATGCGTCCTGCCGGGGAGGACGTCCAGCTTCTTCTGCTTCCACTCGGCCTTCAGCGTGTCGAACGCGGCCTCGGGCTGGATGGTCGTCCGATAGAAGTCGAACGAGATGAAGTCGGACATCATGCGGTCTTCGGGATTGGTGAGGCTGGGCCGGAGCAGGACCAATCGCGTGGGCGACACCACCTGGAAGTCGAAATCCTGGGGATGGCGGAGGGAGAAATCTTTATTGGCCGACGAGCCCGTCAGCCACGAGTTTTCCACGGTGGCCGTGGGGGGCGGCTCGGGGATGGTCAGGAGCGGGGCCGAGCCGGGGAATCGCCGATCCAGCTCCAGCTCCCTCTTGATCCAGGAATCCTTCCCCGTCTTGGGATTCGGGGTCGTCGTGACCTGGGCCAGGCTGACTTTCTCGATGGCCCCGTAGCAATCGACCAGGTTGGGGTCGCCTCCACCCTGGGCGGGCGTCGGCGTGAAGGCGAACAGCAAGCGGGCGCGAACCGCCGTCTCGTTCGGGGCATTATCCACGCGTTGTTGCTGGAGGCGCCCCGAGATGTCGATCACCGCCTGCTCGCCGTTGCCGCCCGGGTGCGGGCGCACCTCGCTGAGGGTGGCCGTGAGCTCCCCCTGGACCACGTCCGCCAGGTTCGTCAGCGCGTTGACCCCGGTGAAGCCCACCCGCCACGAGTCGGCGATCCTCACCGGTTCGACGCCGAGGACGAAATTCAGCCGGGAGACATAGTGGTTGGTGATCGCGAACTCGTATTCCTTGTCCTCAAGCGGGCGATTGGGCGTGAGCGAGATGACCAGCGGGGGCTTGCCCGGGACGTCTCGGCACCAGATCGTGAGCCCGTCCAGGAGGCGGCGGCCCGCCTTGTCGGCGACCGGGGGGTTGACCTGGAACGAGTCGTAGTGCCTCACGATCTCGGTGGGCCTGCGGTCGTCGGGCACGGCGGCCGGGCGCTCGCTGAACTGGATCGTGCGGGCGTATCCGCCCCGGTCGTCGGAGGAGATCGTCTCGCGGAACTTCACCTGATACTGGCCCACGTAGCCGGGCTTGCTCTCCTGGGTGGTGAAGCGCTCGACCAGCCGGTATTTCGCCGCCAGATTCGCCACCGGGGGCGGGTTGCCCTGTTGCGCCGAGGCGTGCCGGGATGCGTCGGTGGCCAGGGCCATCGCCATCGCCGCGGTCAGCAGGACGCCCGATCGTCGAAGGCTCATCAGCGGGTCTCCTCTTTCGTTTTATTTCGGACGGATCGGGGTCGCCGCGGGCTTCCACGAGAGGGTCTCGATCAGCCGCTGGTCGCCGTCGCCGAAACGCTTCTCGGCGGCCTGCTCCAGGGTGAAGGTGGCCAGGAGCTGGTCCCCTCCGGGGCCGGCGACCAGATAATAATACCAGAGAATCGCCACGTCACGCTCGCGCCCGGCGACGGAAACTTTATATTGATAGTTCTCGCCCGGCCCGCCGTCGCTGGCGCTCGCCTCCAGGACCTGCTGGAAACGGCCTCCGAGCGCCCTGCGCACGTCCTCGCGAAATCCGTCGGGGTCCTGGTGCCGCCCCTTGCCCGCGTTCGGCCCCACGGAGAGCCGGCAATGCGCCACCATCGCGCCGTCCTGCATCCGCTTCAAGACCACCTGCTTCGGGTCTTCATAAGTCAGGTGCCAATCGCGATCGTGCTCGACGCTGTATTTCGCGCCCGGAGGGCTCAGGACGAGCCATTCGCGGCGAGGCTCGGCGTCGCGAGGCAAGGCCGCCAGGACGTCATCGCCCAGCCCGGGGGCGGAGGCAATGCTCGTCCTCTCCACGCTCAAGGTGCTCTTCACGTCCAAACCAAGCTCGACCGGGCCGGGCTTGCGCACCTCGGACCGCGAAATCTCCACGCGGTCGATCCGCCCCGCCTTGCGATCGAACGTGAACCAGCCCGAGAATACGATGGTGCCCTCGGCGCCCTGGGCCAAACCCTTCACCTGGCCGCCCACGCGCACCCTGGCCGAAGTTTCGTCAACCGTCTCCAGCTTCGCCTCCAGGCCGTTGCTCGAGACCGAGTCGTAATCGCACAAGGCCTTCGCGGTCTCGATGGCCACCGGCCATTTGTCGCCCTCGCGCACGGCGTTTTTCGGCAACAGCCCGTCCAGCGAGAGCGGGTCGCCCGGCGCCTGCACCAGGTCCAGCTCCGATCGCATGAGCGGGCCCGACGGGCTGATCACGACCACGCCCGAGTCGCGGCGATCGGCCGTCAACAGGGCCATTTCGGGTCGGATCTTGAGCAAGTCGGGCTGGCCGGCGATGGCCGTCATGCCCTCCACGACCCGCCTGGCCGACCGCTTCACCCGGCCCTCGTCGCCCACCTGCATCACGCGATCGAAGAATTCCAGGCGAGACTCCACCTTCATCGGCGAAGGCTTCGGATTCGCCTTCGCCTTGGCGTCCCCGTCCAACGATTCATGGACGAATTTCCCCTCGGCCTTCATCTCGATCAGGACATTGGTCGCCTCGCCGACCTTGGGAGCCTCGCGCAGGACGACTCCGTCCCCGGCGACGGCGGGGTTCACGATCGCGGCGAAAAGCACCAACGCCGGCGCACAGGTTGTCCAGACAGCCATCCTTGCCTCCCGAGATCGAGCCACGCGTGCCAACTCCAGCACGGCGATACTCTAGTTTCGGGACGGATTTCTGTCAAAGCGGGAACGGTGGGCCTCGCCGCGCCCGACGCCACCCTACAAGACCGAGGCCCACGCCCCATCCGCCGCGACGCAGACGTGGACCGCCGGCTCGACGCCCGTTTTCCTCAGGTATCCCGACCTTACCGCCTGGGCGAAATCCTTGGCCTGATCGGCTTCCACGAGGTTCACCGTGCAGCCCGCCCAACCGGCGCCCGAGAGCTTGCCTCCGAGGAATCCCGGGGCCACTTCGGCCGCCTCGACCAGCGCATTCAGGGCCGGCGAGCTATTGTCGAAGTCATCGCGGCTCGACGCATGAGAGGCGGTCATCAACCGGCCGAGTTCCTCCACCTCGCCCGCCTTCAAGGCGTCGGCACCGAGGCGAACCCGCTCGTTCTCGGTCAACACATGCCGGGCCCGCAATCGGCCGATCGGGTCCAGCGCGTCCCAATCGGCAACCACCTCGTCCAGCTCCACATCCCGCAAAGATCGCACCAGGACCGGCCCCTTGAGGTCCTGATAAAACCCGACCACGCGCTCGCACTCCTCGCGGCGACGGTTATACATCCCCTCGGCCAACTGCCGCGAAGTCTTCGAGTCGCAAACCACGATCGCCGGCGCGGGGTTTCCCAGCGGGACACGCTCGAATTCCAGCGACGAGCAGTCGAGCATCAATGCCTGATCGGCCCGACCCATCAGGACCGAGAACTGGTCGAGCAGCCCCGAATTCACGCCCACGAATTCATTTTCGGAACGTTGCAGGGTGGAAGCCAGCTCCATGCGAAGGGAATCCAACAGATCGGGCGAAGGCAACCCGGCCAGGCCAACATTCATCAAGAGCAACGCCACCGCCGCCTGGACGCTCGCCGAACTGGACAGGCCCGCACCAATCGGCACGTTGCCGGCCATGGCCAGGTCAAAGCCCGACGAAAGCGGGCCGAACCGCTCCTGCATGGCCCAGGCCACGCCGCGAGCATAGCGAGTCCAGGAACCCGGCGCATCCCGATCGATCCGGTCCACGCAAAACGTGTCCAGCAGGTCCAAATTCGCCGAAGCCACCCGCGCCTCGCGACCAGGCTTCGCCGAGCCCGCCACCACGGTGAATCGATCGATGGCCGCGGCCAGGACGAGGCCGCCGTTGTAATCGGTATGATTGCCGAGAAGCTCCACTCGGCTCGGGGCGCGGGCCAGGATGGTAGGTTCGGCGGCAAATCGGCCTGCAAATAGGGACCGCGCAAGGAATTCGAGGTCGGCCATCATGGTGCTGGCTTCGTTCATCGTTGTGCGAAGGGGCGGGATGAAAATCCAGCGTACTCCCCCCCACCCTTTTTGGGTAGCTCGGGATTGAAAACGGTGTCAGGATTGAAAACGGTGTCAGGCACCGTTCTTTTGTCGGGTTAACATGCTGGACACGGCCAACACCGGGCCCCGGCGAGCGAGCCGCACAGGAGCCATCACCCTTATCATCAAACCTGCATCCGAGGGCCGCGGCCAGAAGATCGCCAGCATCACGGCGACCGCGACCCCGGACGATGGCGATCGAAACCAGGAGGCACGACCATCCGATCAGCTCCGAGATCCGCCTGGCCCGGAACAGGCGACTAAATCGGGGGTGGCCGACGTCATGATGGCCCCGACCAATAGCGTGCATCGCATAGGGTGGCGCCCTCGTGGACTTGCCCTCGATTCGGCGCAAGTCTTGTCGGGAATCGCCGTGCATGCCGCTCGCATGGCCGTTTATAGGCGAACCTGCTTGCCGGAGCAATCCTCGCGGGCGTGACCCGGCCGTCGATTCGCAGATATCCCCGAACTCCCGGCGCGATACTCTCCAGTGAGCGGCCCGCGCCCGGTCCTTCTTTGGCAACTCGATCCGGCAGGTCCTCGACCCGCGATGACCTGGGAGGCGCGGGACTTTTGCGCATCCCCAGATTGACGAAATTCGCGCGAATGGCCGGGAAGGATCGCCTGGGATTTGCATCGAGGGCACGAATCTCTTAAGATTGGCCCTCGATGGACGAATCACCGATCACGCCGTTCACGTTTCGGAGCTTCCAGGCGCGGATTCACGACCTCTATGGCGTGAAGGACGCCGCCCGGGGCGATGCCGCCACGTTCCTCTGGCTGACCGAGGAGTTTGGCGAGCTTGCCACCGCCCTGCGATCGGGCACCGACCGCGAGCTTGCCCTGGAAATGGCCGACGTCCTGGCCTGGCTGGCGACCCTGGCCAACCTCCGGGGGATCGACCTGGAGACGGCCGTCCAGATCAAATATGGCCGGGAATGCCCCGGCGGTTGCGGACAGGTCCCTTGCGCTTGCGACCCCGCCGAGAAGCCTTGAGCAGGAAACCAGAGATTCACCGCGGAGATCGCGGAGATCGCGGAGAGATCGAGATGGCAAAGAAGATTTTCCCCTGGCTTTTCTCCGCGATCGCTGCGGCGACCCTCCCGTCGGCAATGGCCGCCGACCCGCCCGTCATCATCGAGAACATGCGGGCCGGGTTTGGCGATGGCCTGGGCGGGGGCCGGTACAAGACCGGCACGTGGACGCCCATCTGGATTGATCTGAAGGCGGGCAAGGAGCCGTTCCGGGGGTTCCTGGAGGTCACATCGGCCGATGACAACGGCGTGGGCACGACCACTCGCAAGGAGATCGGCGTGCCGGTTGGCGACGGGTTCACCAAGTATCTCATGTACGCGAGGCCGGGCAATCGCTACGGCGAGATCAACATCCGCGTGCTGGACGAGCGGGGCCGGGTCCAGGCGACGGCGGGCGGACCCAACGCGGCGATCGAGTCGTTCGGCTCGGAAACCTCGATCATCCTCACGGCCGGCAAGCCCGTGGGGATCGCCGAGATGAAGGACCTGCCCAAGTTCATGGGCATGGGCTATAACGCCTCGACGACGCCGTTCACGGTCCTCTCGGTGCGGCCGATCGATGGCTTCCCCACCCGATGGTACGGCCTGGGCGCGGCCGATGTGCTGGTGGTGGACACCAACGACTTGACCATGATGAACCGGGTGACCGCCGCGTCGCAGCCGATCCGCCAGTGGGTCGCGCAGGGGGGCCATCTGGTGGTCGCGGTGGGGTCGAACTGGCAGTCCGTGAAGGACAGCCCGCTGGAGCCGATGCTCCCGGCCGTGCTCTCGGGCCGCGTGAGGCTGACCGACAAGGCGGTCCTGGAGGCGTTCGCGGGCAATTCGACGCACCCGATCAAGGGCGACATGCAGGTGACGAAGCTCGAAGGCTGGGAGGCCCGCGGGGGCGTCCCGCTCGCGGCCACGTCCACCACGCCGCTCGTCCTGCGAGGCCCCTACGGATTCGGCCGCGTGACCCTGCTCGGGATCGACGTCGACCAGGAGCCGTTCGCCTCGTGGGAGGACAAGAAGGCGTTCTGGGACAAGACGCTCGACCTCCGGGGCGTCCTCAACGACCCGACCGCGCCCGGCGTGGTGGCCAACCCGTACGTCCAGGCCGCGGGTGCGAACGAGCTGAGCGCAACTCAACGGTTCGCTCCAGCAGTTCCCGGGCGTGCGGCTGGTCCCGTTCGGCTGGGTGGCGTTCTTCGTGTTCCTGTATATCCTGCTGATCGGGCCGGGCGACTACCTGTTCCTCCGCAAGGTGGTGAAGCGGATGGAGCTGACCTGGATCACGTTCCCGGCGATCGTGATCGCGGTGAGTGCCCTGGCCTACGCCGCCGCCTACTACTTCAAGGGGACGGACCTCCGCATCAACAAGGTCGACGTGGTGGACATCGACCAGACGAGGGGCCAGCTCCGGGGGACGACCTGGCTCACGCTCTTCAGCCCGCAGAACCGCGATTACGGCCTGTCGCTCGTGCCGCTCTCGCCCGATTCCGAGCCTCCCGCCGACCCGGTCGCGCCGGCCTCGGCCAGGGTGGGCCCGAACGTCGAGACGCTGGTGTCCTGGTTCGGCGCCGACGGCAATAATCTCGCCGGGGGCGGGATGATGGCCGATTCGGGCTACGACTACGGCCCGAACGGCGAGGCCGAGCAGCTCACCGGGGTCCGCGTGATCATCTGGGGCACCAAGAGCTTCACGGGCACATGGTCGGCGCCTCTCGCGTCGCCGTTCCTGGAATCCGACCTCGCCCCCAGCGGCCCCGACCGGATCTCGGGGACGATCACGAACAACTCGCGACGCCCGCTGAAGCACGCCGCCCTGCTCTTCGGCCGGTTCGCCTACGTCCTGGGCGACGGCAACCTCGCACCCGGGCAGACGGCCACCATCAACACGCTGGAGGCCAAGCCCCTGCCCACGTACTTGCAGGGGATCTACCCCAACGCGACCATCGGCAACGACTCGCAGGTCGACCCCAACGACGAGCAGGCGCTGGCGAGTCGCGCCTCGCTGATCGGCCAGATGCTGTTCCGCGACAGCCTGACCGGCCGGGTGGGGCTGAACTCCAACATCGGCCTCCGCACGCTCGACCTCACCAATCAGCTCGACCTGGGCAGGCCGATGCTCATGGCCGAGGTGGACGGCCCGGCCACGCTCATCAAGCTCCAGGGCGCGGGCAGCACGCCCAGGATGAGGCAGACCACGCTCGTCCGCGTGATCCTGCCGCTGAAGCCGGGCACCGAGGCCAAGCCCTGATCGGACACCGACGCACCCACCCGAACCGAGAGCCGTCTTATGATCGAGACCAGCGACCTGACGAAGATGTACGGCGACCTCTACGCCCTCAATCGCCTCAACCTCAAGCTTGAGCAGGGGGACGTGTACGGGTTCATCGGCCCCAACGGCGCCGGCAAGACCACCACGATGCGCATCCTGGCCACGCTGCTCAATCCCACCTTCGGCGAGGCCACGGTCTGCGGATACTCGATCTACACGGGCGCCAAGGAGATCCGCCGCACCATCGGCTACATGCCCGACTTCTTCGGCGTGTACGACGACATGAAGGTGATCGAGTACCTCGAATTCTTCGCCGCCGCCTACCGGATCAAGGGGCCGGCGCAAGAAGATCTGCGAGGAAGTGCTCGAACTGGTGGACTTGACCTACAAGCGAGATGCGCTGGTGACCAGCCTCTCGCGAGGCATGACGCAGAGGCTCGGCCTGGCCCGCGTCCTCCTGCACGACCCGCAAGTCTTGCTCCTGGACGAGCCGGCCAGCGGCCTCGACCCGCGTGCCCGCATCGAGATCCGCGCGCTGCTGAAGGAACTCCGCACGATGGGCAAGACGATCCTCGTGTCCAGCCACATCCTGCCCGAGCTTGCCGACATCTGCAACAAGATCGGCATCATCGAGCAGGGCGTGTTGCACGTGAACGGGTCGGTGGTGGACGTGATGAAGCAGGTCCGCACCGACATCGTCCTGAACGTGAAGGTCGCCGATCGCCAGGTCGACGCCGCGAACTTCCTGGAGGGCCAGCACGAGGTGGAGAGCGTCCAGGGCAAGGACGGCTACCTCGTCGTGAAGCTGCGAGAAGGCCAGAACGTGTACACGCCTCTGGCCAGCCGCCTGATCGAGAACGGGTACGAGTTGATGATGTTCAAGGAGGACGAGATCAACCTCGAAACCGCCTTCATGCACCTGACCAAGGGAATCACCAGTTGAGGTCGTGGGGCCGGCACGAACCGGCCCCACGACGTGGCCGCGATCAGGACACCGCGCCCCGGATGAAGAAGTTGGACGCCCCGAAGGCCACCGAGATGTTGGCCGCCCCCGAGAGGTTGCCGTTGACGATGAACGGGGCCTGGAGCGACCGGGTGATCGTGAACGAGCTTCCGTTGGCGATCGAGACATTGCCTTCGACAAATCCACCCTGCCCGCCCGAGTCCGTCCCCTTGCCCGGCTGGGCGGTGAGCCCCAGGTCGCGCCCGACCACCAGCGACGACCCGCCCGAAAGCGAGAGGTTGCCCCCGATCTGGACCCAGTTCAGGTCGCCGCCCACGGAGATTCCCGGCCCGCCCGACAGGTTCACGTCGGTGTACGAGTCCAGCGTGTTCAGGCTCCCGGCCGTGCGGATCGACGCCCCCGGCTGATACGAGTTGAAGGCGATCCGGTCCACCGTGTTCGTGCCGGAGATGTTGATCGGGCCCGACAGGTTGGCGGTCTGATATCCGAGGATCTGGTCGATGATGCCGCTGGTCACGTCGACCTCACCCACGTTCAAGAAAGCGCTCGACACGGCCTGGGGAATGGGATAGTGATGCGCCAGGCCCTTCGCCATGGGGACGTGTTCGACCGGGTTGATCGTCACGACCGAGTTCGGGCCGGACCCGTTGATGATGATCTTGACCTTGCCGCCCGCCATCGGGGTGGCGCGGACCACGCCCCCCCCGGTGATCTGGATGTTGAATCGCCCGAGGTCGGGCGCCCGGACCTCGGCGATCTGCCCGCCATAGGCGACGTGCGTGACGACCGCGGCGAGCAGGCAGCGCGATTCCAGCACTCCGTCGCCCTGGGGCCGAAAACTCCGCCGATTCGCCCCACCACCCCGGACTCGTCGCGACATCCTTGCACCCTCCTCGAACCCACCGCGGCCCGCGACCGGGTCGTGTCGGATCGATCCCTCGATCGTCCCGAGCAAGGCGATCCCCGCCCTGCCTCCAGCTTTCGCTCTCCCACCGTATCGGCCGAACCAAGGCCCGCTCGCCGCCCAATCGCGGCCGCGGCGGCGCGAAAGTATCGATTGGTCCGGAGCGATCGATCATGACGGCGGATCGATCACCTCACGCCACCGACGCGGGACCGCCTCCCAGGCGGCCTGATACGTCCGTTCCAGCGGGACCGGCACATATTCGCCGTAGCGGAGGAACAGCGGCATGTCGATCAAGAGATCCTCACGGCCACCGGCTCGACGAAGGCCCAGGTGAGGCGGTCGCGCAGGGTGCGGAAGAAGGCCAGCGGAGGCGCTTGCGGAGTCCGTCCAGCGACGGGGTGTTCTTCAACGCCGGCTCGTCGGAGATGGCGTCGCGGAACCGCTTCACGGCGTCGATGGCCATCTTCTCGCGGTCCTGGGCGCGGGCCTTCTGCTCGTTCGCCGAGTTCTCGGCGGCGAGGGCGCGGTCGCGCTCCCGGGCCGTGGTTGCCTCCGCCCTCTTCGCGTTCAACGCCATTGCCGCGCTCACCCCGGCCGCGGCGATCAGCACCCCCGCGAACGCCGAGGCCGTCGCGATCGCCACCCGATGCTTCGCGAGCAGCTGCTTCAGCCGGTAGGTCCGCGACGGCGGGCAGGCCTCGATGGCGTCGCCGTCGAGGAACCGTTGGATGTCGCGGGCGAAGCCGTTGGCCATCTCGTGCCGCCGCGTGAGGTGCCTCTCCATCGCCTTCATGACGATCCAGTCCAGCTCGCCCCGCACGAGCGCGTCAGCCGCCCCGGCTCCATCTTCCTCTGGGCCGAGAAGGTTAATCATCACGTTCGACGGCTTGATGTCGCGGTGGATGATCCCTTTTTGATGGGCATGCTGGATCGCCTGGCACACCGGCACCAAGAGTTCCAGCCGCTCCCTGGGAGTCAAATGATTGCGGTCGCAATACTCGGTGATCGGGACGCCTTTGACCAATTCCATCACCAAGAACGGCCGGCCGGTCTCGGTAGCTCCCGCATCGAGGACCCGCGCGATGTTCTGGTGATCCATCAGCGCCAGGGCCTGGCGTTCGGCCTCGAAGCGGGCGACGACCTGCGCCGTGTCCATGCCGTGCTTGATGATCTTGAGCGCGACCTTGCGTCGGACGGGCTTCTCCTGCTCGGCCATGAAGACGGTGCCCATCCCGCCCTCGCCGATCTGCTGCAACAGCTTGTACGGGCCGATCATCGTGCCCAGGCCTTCGGTCGTCTTCTGGGACGGAAGATCAACGGTCGGGTCCGCCGGGCCCTGATCGACGGTTGCCCCGAGGGTCGATTCGATGGGGTGTTGCAAGAAGCCGCTGTCGTCGTGCGCTTTCAGGAGGGTCTCGACGCGGAGCCGCAAGTCGGCATCATCGCCGCAAGCCTCGTCCAGGAAGGCCGAGCGCTCGGCCTGGTCGGGCTTCTCGATCGCACGGGCGAAAATCGTCTCTTCGGTCATCTCGCACCTCGGTTTCGGTGAGATCGCTTCTTCGCGTCACAACTTCATGCGAAATCCTACGGCCAATCACCCCATCGATTTCCCGGAATTCTTCGAAATCTCCACCTTCAACCATGCGCGAGCATAAGACCAGTATCGATCAGCCGTGGTGGACGATATCCCCAAAACCTCCGCTGCTTGCGGGATCGTCATGCCCGAGAAGTAGCGCAGCTTGACCAGACTGGCCTTGATCGGATCGCGGGCTTCGAACTTGCTCAGGGCCTCATCCAGGGCGATTAAATCCTCATCGGGTTTGGGAACGGCAATCGCGTCAACTTCGACGTCTTCGCGAGCCCGATCCCCGCCTCGCTTCAGGCTCAGCTTGCGGCGGGCATTCTCGACCAGGATGCGCCTCATCGCTTCCGAAGCGGCGGCGAAGAAGTGGCCGCGGCTGTCCCACTTGCCGTCGACGTCGTTGCCCACGAGCCGCAGATACGCCTCATGTACCAGCGCCGTGGCGTTCAGGGTATGGCCGGGGGATTCGCGGGCGAGCTTGCGCCGGGCCAGCGTGCGAAGCTCGTCGTAAACCAGCGGGACGAGCCGGCCGCTTGCGAGGGCATCCCCCTGGCCAATCGCTTCCAGGAGCCTGGTCACATCACCCATTCCGACTGGCCCACGATTCGGTTAAATTGGTCCCACATAATCTTGACGCAATCCGTCCCCCGGAACCAGCAACGATATGCACTCCCCCTTGCTCTCTCTCAAGGCCTCGCGATTCACCGAGAGCGTGATCCGCGGCATGTCCATCGAGGCCCGCAGGCATAACGCCGTGAACCTGGCGCAGGGGATGCCCGACTTCCCCGCCCCGCAAGAAATCAAGGACGCCGCCTGCAAGGCCATCCAGGACGACGTGAATCAATACGCGCTCACCTGGGGATCGAAGCCCCTGCGCGAGGCCATCTCCGAGCATTCCGCGTGGCACCTCGGCCTTCCCATCGACCCCGAGACGGAAATCACCGTCACCTGCGGGAGCACCGAGGCCATGCTCGTGGCCCTGCTCTCGATCATCAACCCGGGCGACGAGGTCATCCTCTCGCAACCCTTCTACGAGAACTACTGGCCCGACTGCATCCTCGCCGGGGCCGTCCCAAGATACGTGCCCGTCCGCCCGCCGGGTTGGACCTTCGACCCCGACGAGCTGGCCGCCGCGTTCAACGACCGCACCAAGGCGATCGTCCTGTGCAACCCGAACAACCCCACGGGCACCGTCTGCACCCGCGAGGAACTCGAACAGGTCGCCGCCCTGTGTCGCAAGTGGGACGTGATCGCCATCACCGACGAGATTTACGAGCATATCCTTTACGATGGGCGCAAGCACATTTGCATCGCCACGCTCGACGGCATGAAGGAGCGTTCGGTCACGATCGGGGGGATGTCCAAGACCTACTCGGTGACGGGCTGGCGGATCGGCACCATGCTGGCCTCGCCCAAGCTCACCAGGGCGTTCCGCCAGGTCCACGACTTCGTGACGATCGGGGCCGCCGCCCCCTGCAAGAAGCCGGCGCCGTGGCCTATCGCCTGCCCAGGTCGTATTACGACGAGTTGACGGCCGAATACCAGGAACGTCGCGACCGATTCTGCCCGGCATTGCAGGAGATCGGCTTCGGGCTGGAGCTTCCGCAAGGGGCCTACTACGTGATGGCCGACATCTCGGCGTTCGGGGCCACCAACGACGTCGATTTCGCCGGTTTCCTGGTGAAAGAGATCGGCGTGGCCACGGTGCCCGGCTCCAGCTTCTTCGAGGACAAGGAACTTGGCCGTAAATATGTACGATTCTGCTTCTGCAAAAAAGATGCGACCCTGGATTTGGCCCTCGAACGCCTCAGGTCCCTGTCGCGGGATTGATCCCGGATTTCCCCGGGCCATGCGGCAGCCCGGGCGCCGGGGAAATCCGGGCTAACCATCGAACAATTCACGGACCCTTAGATGAACAGAATTTGCCTCCCATCCCGCCTCGCCGGGCACGCCAGTTGCAGTGAGATGGCAACAGGCCGGTGAGGAAATCGGCGGAGATTTGAGGGGATGAGGCACTCCCATGCTGCGAGCTTCACTGATCCTGTTCGTCTGCTCGGCGTCCGCGCCCGAGTCTCCCGTCGGGACCTGGAAATTCAAGAGCGTGTGCCCGGACGGCAAGCAACGCGAGTGCGTCGTGACCATCGTCAAGGCCGGTGATGTGCTGAAAGGCACGTATGTGTCCGACGGCGTGAAGCGGCCCGCCAAGGGCGTCTCGTTCGCCAGGGGTGTATTGACCGTCGAGGTGGACGGGCAGTTCGCCGGCCAGGCCTACGGGGTCACGTACAAAGGGAAGCCCGAGGGGGACAGGCTCAGCGGCACCGCCAGGTGGTCCTATGGCTGGGCGTCGGGTTCCTTCGCCTTCAAGGGAGAACGCCTCGCCCAGGACGCCGTGGCCGATCGCTGACGGTTCGCTGAACTGCCGCGGCCCCGTCGGGCAGCCCGGCGGCCCGCCCGGGTGACGGCGGTTCATGATCGGGTCGCACTCGGGGGATTTCCGCACGCCAGGGCCGAGGCCTGCCCTGCGGTCGCGATCGTTCACGGTCGTCAGGTCCCCTTGCGAGTCGATGCCGGTCGGGCCGTTCACGGCTTCTTCTCCACCGCAGGCTTCTCCTCCACCGGCTTCTCGAAAATTAGAATATGTTGCCACGGCAAGAAGTCGTGCAGTTCCTTGAACGCGAACCCTTGCGGCTCGATCTCCTTGCGCACCTGCGTGACCGTCATCTTGTGCTCGGGCTTGATGGGGACTTCGGGGTCCTCGCCGCGGAATTCGACCAGGACGAGCCGGCCTCCCGGCTTCAGCGCCTTGCGGATCCCCTTGAGCGTGGTCGCCGGGTCCGAGCATTCGTGATACACGTCCACCATGATCGCCAGGTCGATCTTGCCGTCGGGCAGCTTCGTATCGGTGGTGGTACACAGGGTGGGCTTCACGTTCTTGATGCCCGCTTCCTTCAGGTTGTCCTTGAGCATGTTGATCATCTGCGGCTGGATGTCGGTCGCGTACACGGTGCCGGTCGGCCCCACGCGCTTCGCCATCCTCACCGACGTGTACCCCACGCCGGCGCCGATGTCGGCCACGGTGTCGCCGGGCTTCAGCTTCAGGGCGTCGAGCATGGCCTCGGGCCGCTCCTCGTCCTCGCGCTCGGCGCGGACGAGCCAGTCGGCGCCGAGGTAGGACATCACGTCGGCGATCTCGCGACCCATGTAGGTCTTGCCCGAATCGGCGTGGGCCGGCCGGGTGGGCTTTGCCTTGGCCTTGGGCTTCGGCGTCTCCTTGACCTCCTGCGCGAGGGCCATCCCCGAGAGGATTCCGAGCGCAGGAAGATTCTGATCGGGGCGAAGCGGCGAATCATTGGGGCATCTCCCACGAGGGGGCGGGCTCGCGACCGAGCAACTTGGACATTATCGTAAGCGATCGTCGCCACGTATTCTACAAAAGGCCGTCTCATGGAAATCTGGACCGTCGGCTACGGACTCTGGCCCGTCAAGGATCGCGCCCACAAGCTCATCGCGGCATTGAAGGCCCATTCGATCACCAAACTCGTCGACGTGAGGCTCGCCCCCTGCGCCTCCGACCCCTCTCCGGGCCGTCCCTATGGTCCCAAGCCCTGGAACCTGCAAGCGGGCCGCGAGGGGTTGGTGGGATTGCTGAAGGACGCCGGGATCGCCTACGAGTGGCTCGTAGAACTGGGCAATCCGCAGCGATTGGACCCGGAAATGACGATCCTCCGCGCCCATCTCGCGGACAGGGAAGCCGGTTGGCCCGTGCATCGCGGGTTGGAACGACTGGCCGAGGTCGTCCGCACGCCGGGCGAGCGGGTGGCGATTTTGTGCGCCTGCGAAAGCGCCGCAAAATGCCACCGGACCGTGATCGCCCAGGCCTTGCGCGAGCGTCTCTTCGATGGCCGGCTCACCGTTCGAGATATCGGGAAGGATGTGAGCCCATGAGGTCGGATGGGGCGCGTTTTCGACGCATCGGACACGCGCAAGAACGTGTCCGGACGTGTTGTTTGCGCGCTTTCGGCGCCCACGATTGCACGTCACCCATCCCGACATCGGCCGCCCTTCCCAATCGATAACCCGTTGAAAAATCATGGTTTATGTCCCGTTTTCCCGATCCATCTCGCAAGAAAGATGCTGCGAGAGTTGGGTTCGTTTCGCAGAATCGCGCCGCGACGAGTTGGCTTCGTTTCGTAAAATCCGGGCCGACCGGATTCGCCGACGAAGGTAACCCGGGCTGCGGCCCAGGCTCCACGACCGGGCGAGGCCCGCAACGCCCGACAAAGAGGAGTATCGTGGCCATCCTCGCCGACGATCGCCCGGAGTTGGTAGGGCGGGTCAGCGTCGCTTGCGACGCGCAACCCGCCAGGAGGCGACACGGTGGGTTGCGCCGACTTCGTCGTCTGACCCACCCTACCCATCTTGACGCGAGGTCGCGAGGAAATGGGGCGGATCTTGGGATCAATCGTTATCGATCTTGGCTTTACATCCGCGAGGCTTTGGGGGTATCGTCTCGCACGTCGCCGGGATGGCGAGGCACCCGACGAGGGCAGCGTGGCCGCGATCCATGGAAGGAAATCGCCGTGAGAACGACCTTGAATTGCATCCGGACTCGATCCCTGCGCACCGTCGGCGTCGCCCTCGTGCTGTCGGCCTTTGCGGCATCGGCGAGGGCCGATGGGATGTACACGATCACCGATCTCGGGACGCTTCCGGGTGCGTCCTCGGCTGCGTCCATCGGCATCGACAATCAGGGGCGGGTCTATGGCCAATCGGGCAACTCTTTCTTCGTCTACAGCAACGGCGTCATGTCGGCCCTGAATTCGGGCAGCTTCAATGCGGTGAGCCAATCGGGCCAACTCGCCACCGGTATCACCAGTGGGACGGGGTTCATCCCGTACGGGATCAACGACTCGGGGGTGCAGGTCGGCGGGGCACCGAGCGGCAGCCAGGCCGAGGTTGCGACGATCTACGCGAATGGCGTCCTGATGCCGATCCTGCCCGTCGGGTACAGCCAGGCGAACGACATCAACAACGCCGGTGCGATCGTCGGGTTCGCGCCGGGGGCCCTTCGGGGAATTTCCATCCATTCCTGTATCAGGACGGCAAATTCACCGACATCGGCGCTTTGCTGCCGCCGGGCACAAACGCGGCGGCCAACGCGATCAACAACTCGGGGCAAGTCGTCGGCGGCGCGTTCGACGGCCCCGGCCACGCCTTCCTCTACAGCAGCGGCAAGATGACCGACCTTGGCACTCTAGGCGGCGACTTCAGTGCTGCGACGGCGTTGAACAATTCGGGCCAGATCATCGGCTATTCGACTCTGACGAGCGGCTTCATGGATGCCTTCCTCTACCAGAACGGGAAGATGACTGACCTGACCGACCTCATCAAGTCTCTCGGGGGCATAACGATCGAACCGTACGTCGGACTGCACGGGATCAATGATTCCGGCCAGATCGTGGTGACGGCGGGCGTTGACGGCAATGTCCATTCGTTCCTGCTGACTCCTAACACCGTGCCGGAACCGACCACGCTCGCCCTGCTGGCCTTCGGCGGCGCGGCCCTCGTCGCGAAACGCCTGCGATGTTGTGCCTTCAAGAGCGATCGTCACTCGTCCTGACTGAGGCCCGGCCGTCGTTTGGAGTGGCATCGAGCGATACCGCGGCCTGCCTCTTCCGATCTACAGGATGGTGGGCCTTGCTGTCGCTCGACAGCACTCTAGGATTTTCGGTCGGCGCAACGAATGCGGCCCGCCTGGCTTCGCTATGGGTTGCGAGCCTGGCGGGCCACACTTGGTCCGGGATTATGCCTTCGGATCAGGACTTCGGCGTCTCGGGCTTCGGCTCGGCCGGGGGCGAGATGCCCGGATCGGGGACCGGGGCCGGGGTGGGCGTGGCCGGGGGCGTGGTGGTCGAGGGCGCGGCCGTGGTCGGGGGCAGCTCGGGGGCCGGCATCGCCGCGGTCGTCGATGGGGTCGTGGTCGGCGGGGTGGTCATCATCCCGGCCTGGCCGGAAGACATGTACTGGCCGGTCGGCGTCTGGCCGCTGCCGTAGCTGACCGCGAACGCCGGGGTGTAGCTGCCGTAGACCGGCATCGAATAGCAGGCCGAGTAGCACGAGCTCATGTAACCCAGGTCGCACACCGGGGCCGCGGGCGCAGCAGCCGCTGTACTTCCTCTTGTGGCCGAAGAGGCCACACCCGTTGTGCTTCTTGGCGAAGTGGCCGCCACCGCCGTAGCACGACCCGCCGTAGCACGATTCGTAGCAGGACCCGCCGTAGCATGAGCCGGAATAGCACGAGCTGTAGCAGCTCGAGGCCACCCCGTAGCCAATGGCCTGCGAGCTCGCGTAGCACGACCCATACGAGCTGCCCGAGTAGCAACTGCTGTAGCAGCTTGAGTAGCTCACCGGCGCGACCGTACACGCCTTGTGGTGACAGCCCAGCCCACTGAGGGCCATCAGCATCGCGATCGTACCCTGCATGTCAAAATCTCCAGGTGTGCGTGAATGACCGGACTGCACTGCGCGGACCGACACGGGCAGATTCAAGGAGTCGATCGAAATTGGCCAGATGATGCCAATTGGCTCGACAACCTACTCATCCCAATCGCTCGATCGAGAGTTTCCTGCCCGTGTACCCCAGATTCTAAAATCGATACACCTTCGAAGCAAGCAAAATCAGCAAAATCTTGAGAAGATGGACGATCTAGGGGTTTGTGGTAAGTTTTGGCAAGGGACGATCTCGCCCACGCATGAGCTTGTTGGTCTACACCGATCGTCCGGTCTACGGAATCTGGGAAAAAGATAACGAGATGGCAAATCTTGCAAAAAGCAAGCCGACCGATGAAAAGATGAATTCGTCCTGGCCTCCAGGTCTTCGTCGTGTGACTTCGCTTTTCCTGGTCTTCCACCTCGCCAGTGTCATTGCGGCGGCGCTCGGCGACCGCCCCTGCTCTCCCCTGGAGGAGGCGGCCAAGGCGAAATTCCTGCACTATTACGAGCTGATCGATCAGGGCTATGGGCACCGCTATTACTCGGACATCGGCCCCACGCCGATCGTGACGGCGGAACTACGCTTTGCCGACGGTCGCGCCAATCGCACGATCCGCCTGCCCGACCGCTCGATGCGGCCCCGGATGAGGTATCAACGCCACCTGGCCCTGGCCCACTGGCTTTCCGTGGACGTCCGCGACGCCGAGCGCGTGACCGGCCACGCCGACGAGAGCCTGCGGGCGAAGGCCTATGCCCGTCACCTGTGCCTGACCCATCCCGGATGCTCGGGCGTGACGTTGCGGCTCCAGCAGCACGAGATTCCGGACATCGAGCGGCTGCTTGCCGAGGCCCGCGCCGGCACCCTGAACGTGGATGCCGACGAGTTTTACAAGGACCTCGGCCCGATCGGAGACTTCCCGTGTCCTCAATAAGCCGGGGCGGGCCGATCGCCGCCTGGGACCGCTTTTTTTTCTCGCCGAGCGACCCCACGCCCCTCGGCCTGATTCGCATAACCACCGGCCTGCTCTTGCTTTGGAGCCTCGGCTGCATGGGGCTGGACCTGCGGGCGTTCCTCGGCTCCACCGGCTGGGACGATCCCGAGATCATCCAGCTCATCGCCCACAATCGCGAAAGCTGGGAATGGTCGTTCTGGTTCTGGGTACCTGATGGCGGATTATGGATGGTTTGGGGTCTTTGTATGGGCGTGTGGCCCTGTTCACGATAGGTTTTCAAAGCCGGATCACGGCGATTCTGGCCTGGACGATCGCCGTATCCACGTCGCGGCGTGTTCCGGGCATCCTTTTCGGCTTTGACCAGATGATCTCGATCTGGCTGTTCTACCTGGCCATCACGGGAGCCAGCGGGCAGGCCTTTTCGCTTGACCGGTTCCTCAGCTTGCGGCGTAAATCTTTGAGTAGAAAGGATTTGGTCGAAATTCCCCGTCCCACGATTTCGGCCAACCTGGCAATTCGATTGATCCAGATCCACCTATGCGTGATTTACGGGATCGCGGGACTTTCAAAGCTGGGCGGGCCGTCCTGGTGGAACGGATCGGCAATCATCAAGCTGCTTGCCAACGGAGAATTTCGCCCGTTCGATCTCACCGGAATTCTCGCCCTTCCGGGTGCCGAGTCGGCGTTAAATCTGGCCACTCATCTCGCCCTGTTCACGGAAATCTTCTATCCCGCGCTCATCTGGGTCCGGCCGTTACGTCCCTGGGTCATTGGTCTTGCGCTCATGATGCATGCGGGGATTGCCTTGACGTTGGGCCTGACGGAATTCTCCTTGGCGATGGCCACGGGGAACCTGGCGTTCGTCTCGGGACCGTGGGTGCGGAAAAGGATCGCAGGTCGGGCTGCGTAGGCCATGCGCAACAGCGCCATGTTGCCGGAATTTTGTAGGGCCGGTCCTCTACCCGCCGCCTTCGATCCAATCGAAGACAGGCGATAGAGGACCGGCCCTACGGATTCGTGATCCCGGCCGGCATGGCTGGACCGGCCCATCCTCCTTACAATGCAATGAGTGCAAACCAAGCCCAGCTTCGGGAGTTTTCCGGCCATGGACGAGAAAGATTTTGCCGATCGGGCGGAAATGACCCAGTTGCCGCGAGTCTTCCTCCGCGAGCCTGGCTGGCAGATTGGCATGAAGGTCGGCAGCGACCGGACGTTTTGTTATCAGGTCGCCCCCGGCGACGAGTCCTACCACCGCCTCCAGAACGGCGAGATCCTCGTCCATCGCGGGGACGAAAAGCTCTGCCTCCCCTGCGCCGAACGCCGTGGCCTGATTAGCTTTGAGCCACGAAAGCTCCGCGACCGTCCCGCCGAGCTGGAGCTGGACGCACGTCCCGATGAAGACGATTACGACCTCAAGGGCTGAAGTCGAGGCAAAGGGCACGCTGACCCCGGGTGGGCCCATCGCGTACAATCAATCTTGACTGTTCCTGTCGAAATGGGAAAGATTCCATCCACCCGGTGGAGGAAGGCTGTCGATGAGCGTATCGGCCAAGTGTTATTACGCGATCCGCGCGATTTATGCCTTGGCCGAGCGAGGCGGGACCGAGCCGATGAAGATCGCCGACATCGCCGAGCGCGAGCAGATCCCGATCCGCTTCCTGGAGGTGATCCTGGGGCAGTTGAAGGGGCGTGGATTCGTGCAGAGCCGCCGCGGGGCCGAGGGCGGCTACATGCTGGCCCGCAGCCCCGACGCAATCACCGTGGGCGAGATCATGAGGTCGGTCGATGGGCCGATCGCGCCGGTCGATTGCGTGAGTCAGTCGCGCCCCAAGGAGTGCGAGTTCCACGGCGAGTGCCACTTCTTCGGATTCTGGGGAAGGGTCCGCCAGGCGATCTCCGACGTGGTCGATCGCACCACGTTCGCCGACCTGCTCAAGGAAAACCGCGAGCGCAAGGCGGCGTTCGTGAACGAATGGATGATTTAGACGTTGACTTACGTCCTCCTTACGCGATAGGAACGTAAAGTGAGACGGAAGACGGGCTTCTGGATGGCGTTCGGGTGGATCGTGGCCAGCCTCGGCCCGACGTGCGCGGTCGTCCGCGAGTCGGAGCACGACGTCCTGACCATCGGCGCCTATTCCGTGGTCCGCGAGGCCGTCCACGACGCGATCCTGCCGGCCTTCGCCGCGAAATGGGAGCGGGAGACTGGCCGCGAGGTGCGATTCGAGGAGTCCTACAACGCCTCGGGCGCCCAGGCCCGCGCCATCGCGGCCGGTTTCGACGCCGACGTGGCCCTGCTCTCGCTCGAAGGCGACGTGGACTTGCTGGTCAAGGCGGGCCTGGTCGAGGAAAACTGGAAGAAGAACCCCACCCAGGGCATGATCAGCCGGAGCCTGGTCGTCGTGGGCGTGAGGGGGAAAAATCCGCGGCAAATCGCCGACTGGTCCGACCTGGCCAGGCCCGGCGTGAAGGTGCTGTACCCCGACCCCAAGACCTCGGGAGGCGCCCGCTGGAACGTGAACGCGATCTACGGGTCGGAACTGCTCGCCCGCGGGAAATCGGCCGCGAAGGTCCTGCTCGCCCGCGTCCAGAAGAACGTGGTGACGATGGACACCTCGGGGCGGCAAAGCATGGCCACGTTCAGCCGGGGCACCGGCGATGCCGTCGTCACGTATGAGAACGAGTTGCTCCTCCAGGCGAAGATGACCGGCCACGACGCCCCCTACGTCATCCCCGCCTCGACCTTGCTGATCGAGAGCCCGGGCGCGATCGTCGGGGCCTCGGTCGATCGCCACAAGAACCGCCGCGTGGCCGAGGCCTTCCTCGCTTTCCTCACCTCGCCCGAAGGCCAACAGATCCTGGCCGATTACGGGTTCCGCCCGCTCGACCCCCGCGTCACCCCCGAGCCCGCCGGCCGCAAGCCGTTGCCGCCCAAACTCTTCACCATGAAGCGACCTTGGCGGCTGGGGCAAGATCAAGAAGGACGTGTACGACCCCGGCGGGGTCTGGGACTCGATTTTCGTCGCCGCCAAGGCCCCGGAGAAGTGACGATGGGATCGTCCTTCCGCCGGCCCGTCGGGCTGTTCTTCCGATCGATCACGCTCGCCTATCTCGGCGTGATGGTGGCCCTGCCCCTGACGGTCCTCGCCATCGAGTCGGCCCGCCCCGGCGTGTCTTCGTTCATCAAGGTGATGACCAGCCCCGTCGCGCTCCATGCGCTCAAGCTCACGTTCGTCACGGCGTCGGTGATGGTCCTGATCGACGTGGTCATGGGCACGGCCACGGCGTGGGTGCTGGTGCGTTACCCATTTCACGGGAAAGGATTCGTGAACGCCCTGATTGACCTCCCGTTCGCCGTGCCCACGATCGTGACCGGGGTGATGCTGGTGGCCCTCTATGGGCCGACGGGCGCCGTGGGCTCGGTGCTGGAAGGCGCAGGCCTGCCTCTGGTGTATCATCAACCTGGAATTGTGCTGGCGCTCTTATTCGTCACGTATCCCTTCGTGATCCGCAGCGTCCAGCCCGTGTTGATGGAGCTGGAGGCCGCCGAGGAAGAGGCGGCGGCCACGCTGGGGGCGTCGCCGTGGACCACGTTCCGGAGGGTCACCCTCCCCACGCTCCGCCCGGCGATCCTGACCGGCGCCGCGCTCTCGTTCAGCCGCGCCCTGGGCGAGTTCGGCAGCGTGGTCATGGTCGCGGGCAACCGCCCCATGTCCACGAAGACCGCTCCCATGTACATTTATGGGGAAATCGAGGGCGGGCGGAGGTACGAGGCGGTGGTCGTCTCCACGGTCCTGCTCGCCTGCTCGCTCGGGATCCTGATCGGCATGAACCTCCTGCAACGCCGCGGAGGCCGCACCCATGGCCACTGACGCGGTCGCGAGGAGGCAAGTCGTCGCGAGCAAGGCGGCGTCCCCATGGGGCCGATGGCTCTTGACGGGCGCGGTCCTCGGCTGGTTCGCGCTCCTGATCCTGGTGCCGACGATCGCCCTGGCGAGGCGGGCGTTGACGGGGGGTTGGTCGCCCTTCGCGAGTGCGTTGACCTCGCCCGACGCCGTCCGCGCCTTCGTCCTCACGATCCAGATCACGGCGCTGGCCACGGTCGTCAACACGCTCTTCGGCGTGGCGTTCGCCATCGTGCTGGTCAGGCAGAAATTCTGGGGCAAGACGCTGGCCGATGGCCTGGTGGACCTCCCGTTCGCCGTCTCGCCCGTGGTGGCGGGATTGATGCTCATCGTCCTCTACGGGCCGACGGGATTGTTCGGCCCGATGATCGAGCGGACGGGATTTCGCGTGGTCTACGCGCTGCCCGGCATGGTCCTGGCTTCGCTGTTCGTCACGCTCCCATTCGTGGTGCGCGAGGTCGTGCCGGTCCTCCGCGAGTTCGGCATCGACCAGGAGGAAGTCGCCTACACCCTGGGCGCCGACCGCTGGACCACGTTCTGGAAGATCACCCTGCCCTCGATCCGCTGGGGGTTGGCCTACGGGATCACGCTCACGATCGCGCGCTCGCTCGGCGAATTCGGCGCCCTGCTCGTGGTCTCGGGCAACATCCTGGGGCGGACGCAGACGGCCACGCTCTACGTCCACGACCAGATCGAAAGCTTCCGGCCCGAGGGGGCCTACGCGGCGAGCGTGGTGCTGGCCGGCGCCTCGTTCTTCCTGCTGATCGGCATGGAAACCGTGCGAAAACGCGTGGCAAGGCGAGAAACATAAATGGGAATCATCGTCAAGAATCTCTCGAAGCGATTCGGCGACTTCCATGCCGTCAACGGCGTGTCGTTCGAGGTCCCCGGCGGCCAGCTCGTCGCCCTGCTCGGCCCATCCGGGCTCGGGAAAGAGCACGATCCTGCGGATCATCGCGGGCCTGGACAAGGCCGACGATGGCTCGGTCGAATTGACCGGCGAGGACGCCACGAACTTGCCCGTCCAGCGCCGCGGCGTGGGGTTCGTGTTCCAGCATTACGCCTTGTTTCGTCATATGACGATACGTCAAAACGTGAGCTTCGGGCTGGAGGTGCAGAAGCTCTCGAAGGCCGAGATCCGCGACCGCGTGGACGAATTGCTGGACCTCGTCCAGCTCTCCGGATACGCGAGTCGCTACCCGTCGCAGCTCTCGGGAGGCCAGCGCCAGCGGGTGGCCTTGGCCCGCGCGCTGGCCCCTCGCCCGAAAGTCTTGCTCCTGGACGAGCCGTTCGGTGCCCTCGACTCGAAAGTGCGCGAAGAGTTGCGCAACTGGCTCCGCAAGCTGCACGACGAGGTCCACGTGACCAGCCTCTTCGTCACGCACGACCAGCAGGAGGCGTTCGAGGTCTCCGATCAGGTGGTCGTCCTGAATAAGGGGAAGGTCGAGCAGATGGGCCCCCCGCAGGAGCTCTACGAACGCCCCGCCACGCCGTTCGTGACCGGGTTCCTCGGCGCCGTGAACGTGCTGAAGGTCGAGACCGTGCTCAACATGGATCATTACGACGAGGAGCGCCCGCTGCCGATGGAGATCCCCGGCTCGAACGGCCCGGTCTCCATCTACGTGAGGCCGCACGACCTGGACGTGACTCGCCACCGCAACGGCCGGCCCGCCTGGCCCGCACGCATCGAGCGATTCACGCCCCTGGGGGGGACGGTCCGCCTGGAGCTGGCCCTGCCCGACGGCACCGAGTTGATTGTCCAGCTCACGCGAGAGCGCACCCTGGAATTGAACCTGTCGCGCGGCGATGATGTGTTCGTCTCGCCCAAGGACTTGAAATACTTCCACGAATCGAAGGATTTCGTGGAAAATTATGTGATCTGATCGCGTCGCCGGCAGGGAGCCCCTCGCGCGATTCGAGGAGCGTGGGAACGATGCCCTGGCACGTGATCTGGAACGGCCAATTCTTCGACGCGATGTTCCACCTCCCGCAGGCGGTGCCGATCGCCGAGAAGATGCTCAGGCCCATCATCGTCTACCTGTTCCTGGTGGTCCTGCTCCGCGTGTTCGGCAAGCGAGAGCTGGCGCAGCTGAACCCGTTCGACCTCGTCGTCCTGCTCTCGCTGGCCAACACGGTTCAAAATGCGATCATCGGCGACGACACCTCGCTGATCGGCGGGCTGATCGGCGCAACCTCGCTGTGCGCGGCCAATTATTGCGTGATCCGCTTCCTGTTCAAGCATCGCAAGCTCGACCAGGTCTTCGAGGGCACGCCCACGGTGCTGATCGACAAGGGCAAGGTCTGCCCCGACGGGATGACCCGCGAGATGCTCTCCGAATCCGAGCTGATCACGGTCGCCCACCGCCAGGGGTTCGCCACGCTCGAAGAGATCGAAAGCGCGGTGCTCGAACCGGGCGGGACGTTCTTCATGAGGGGCAAGGAGCCCAGGTCGCCCGAGCGGCGCCACTGCCGCGTTGCTCGCCAAGATCGAGGAGTTGAGCAAGCAGATGGAAGACGTGCGGAAGATGCTGGCGGAGAAGTCCTCGTAGGGTGCTCCGTGAGCACCTCTTTGATCATTGCGTGAAGCATGCAAGAGGTGCTCACGGAGCACCCTACAATTACCCGCCTGCCCCCGGAATCCCGTACCGATTGCGCAGGTCCGTCATCAGGTCGGCCATGTCTTCGGGTATCGGCGCTTCGACTCGCACCTCTTCGCCGGTCACCGGGTGGCGGAACCCCAAGGTCTGCGCGTGCAGGGCCTGGCGGCGGAACGTGGCCTTGCATTTGGGCTGGGTCCTGGGCCGATAGACTCGCTCGCCCACGACGGGATGCCCCATCTCGGCCATGTGGATGCGGATCTGGTGCGTCCGGCCGGTCTCCAGCCAGCAGGCCACCAGGGTTGCCACCGGGCCGAACCGCTCGACCACGCGGAAGTGAGTGACCGCCGGCCTCCCCTCCCCCTCCTCGCGGGCCACCCCGCGACGCAGATCGCCGCGATCGGTCACCAGCGCCAGGTCGATCGTCCCGGTCTCCCGCCTCACCGATCCCTCGACCACCGCGAGGTATTGCCGCTCGATGTCGTGGGCCTTGAACATGGCCTGGAGCGTGCGGCCCACCGAGGGCGACCTCGCCATCGCCAGGGCGCCCGAGGTGTCCTTGTCCAGCCGATGCACGATCCCCACATACGGCCGCGTCCCGTATCGCAGCGCCAGGTAGCGGCCGGCTCGATCCAGGAGCGTGTCGCGCTCGTCGTCCTGCGTTGGCAGGGTGAGCACGCCGGCCGGCTTGTCCACGATCATCAGGTACTTGTCTTCGAACAACACATTCAAACGTCCCTTGACCTTGCGGGCCTTGGGGCGATTGGGGAAGAACGCGATGGCGGCGTCGGGCTCGACCTCGCGCCCCGGCTCGTCGCATCGCTGGCCGTCGAGCTCGATCCGGCCGTTGCGGATCGCCTCCTGCGCGGCCCTTCGCGAGAGCGAGAATCGTTCCGAGGCCAATTTATCGATGCGAATCGGCATGAGATTGGGAGGAGCGAGCGAGCAAATCGAGAAATGGGCGGTCGTCCAATCCATGATGGCCGCCCACCCCGCCTGTCCCTTGGACCCGCCGGGGGTCTAGGGGAGCGGTCGGTTTCCGTGTGTACGGATGAGACCGGGACCTCTCGGGGTGGTCCTCCTTGACGTCGCCCATTGTATCGACCCCAACCGGTTTGGGAAGACCCCAGGTCCGTCGGCACGACTTATGCCGGAGGAATCTCCCCGATCCGCCCCGGGAAGGACGCAGAATCATGCGAGTCATCGCCAGGAAGCCAGCGATCGTGCCGACCGAAGGATTGAAGTCCAAGGCGGCGCTCGTCCACCAGCGTCTATGCAAGGAGTACGGCTGCCCGATCCCGTATTTCCACGAGCTCGACCCGTTGAGCGAGCTGATCTCCTCGCTCCTCTCGCACCGCACCCGCAACGCCGACTCGGGCCGCGCCTTCAGGCAACTGAGAGCCCAGTTCCCCGACTGGGCGGCGGTCCGGGACGCGCCGCTCGAACAGGTCCAGCACGCGGTCTCCGCCTGCACCTGGCCCGAGCAAAAGGCGCCGCGAATCCAGGGCGTCCTCCGCGAGATCACCGCCCGCAGGGGCGAGTTGTCGCTCGATTTCCTCGCCGAGATGCCGGTCATCGAGGCCCGAGGATGGCTCGAATCGATCTCCGGGATCGGCCCGAAAACCGGCGCCGCGGTCCTGTTATTCAGCCGATTGAGGATGCCCGCGCCTCCCGGTCGACAGCCACCATCACCGGGTCGCCCAGCGCCTCGAATTGATCCCCAAGAACATCGGCGGTAGGACCATCGCACGAGTACCTGGAGGCGCTCCTGCCCCCCGATGCCTCCGCGCAATTCGTCTACGACGATCACGAGGCGCTCATGCTCCACGGACAGAAGGTGTGCTTCCCTCGGAATGGCCGAAGTGCGGCAAGTGCGTGGTGCTCGACCTGTGCCCGTTCGGTCAAGAGCGGATGGTGGCGAGGTGTGAACCCGCGAAAAGCATCGTCATTCGGCGGGTGAACTCCGTGAGATCGGCGTCCTCACGCCTTTTCGCCTGACGATCAAGGCGATCCCGACGAGGATGAAGACCACTCCGATCCCGATGAAAGCCCTCCGCCCAGTCGCTATTGCAATGTTGATGAAGGCGATGCCCACAATAACCAGTGGGATGGAGGCAACGTTTGCGTTTTTTGTTCATGCTAGGATCTACATTCATGAATGCATGGGTTGTCATCAGGGGGATTGCCGGGTAAATCATGGCCTGACATTCGCCGGATTGCAACAACGTGACCCGAGCACTGATCTCGAAATCCGTTGACATCCGCCCCCCGGCTGGAAAAGCTGCTTCCCAAAGGCCCAAAATGCGAGCGATGCCCGGTCCTGGATTGTGCCCCTGTGGGTAAGCTCGGGTGGTGAAAAAGTGAATTCTGGATCGCTTACGTCGGGAGGGGAACCAGGCGAAGGCGCCCTTCCTCGGTGACGGCGAAGTGACCCTCCCAGGTTGTGATCCTGGGCGAGAACAGCCTGGGTGAAGCGTGCGAGGTAGTTGGGAGTACGGAGGCTGGGGCGGAGCTGGATGATGCCGGGGGTCGCCCGCTGGCCGAGGGGGAAGGCGAGCTCGCCGAAGTCCTTGTCGAAGGCCCGCACCCGGTCGTCGGGGAGCTTGGCCCGACATCCCGCATCCAGGTCACGTCATGCACGTCCGCCCTCGGCGCCGTCACGACATCTCCGGGCACGTCGTCCCCAAACCTGCTTATGGAACTTCGAAAGCAATCGCACAAACGCTCGCTGGCTCAAACTTAACGCCTAGAGGAGTGCCATTCGTGTCGGGCACCGTCTTCCGGGATGGTTCCCGCGTCCTACTTCTTCGGCTTCAAATGCATGTCGAAGAACGCAAACGTCTCGTCCAGGGTCCGCTTCATCTCGTCGCCGCCCCAGCCGTGGCCGGCTCCGGCCATCAATTCGACCCGCCCAGGCACGCCGGCCGCCGTCTGGGTGTCGGCTAACTTCACGGCCTGCGAGTAGGGGACGAGCGGGTCCTTGGTCCCGTGGAAGGTGAGCACGGGCGGGTCGTCCCTGGTCATGTGCGTGACGGGCGACGCTTGTTCTGCCACCTCGGGCTTGTCGCCCGGATCGCCGCCCAGGAAGTCGCGGACGAGCGGCCGAGTGACGGGCGGGAAGTCGGTGGCGGCCAGGTCGGCCAGGCCGGAGAAGTTGACCACCGCCTGGACCCGAGAGCTGGGGGCGCCGGCCGGCACGTCGCCTTCCAAATTGCTTTCCGGGCCCGCGGCGCCCAGCATCAGCGCCAGGTGCCCGCCCGCCGAAAACCCGGCGGCGCCGATGTGGTCGGGGTCGACCTTGTACTCCGAGGCGTGCGACCTCAGCCATCGCACGGCCGCCTTCACGTCGTGGACCTGCGCGGGGAACGTGTCCGCCGGGCAGAAGCGATACTGCGGCGAAATCGCCACATAGCCGCGACGCGCGGCCTCCGCCAGGAACTGCCGCGTATCCCTCTTGTCGCCGCCACGCCAGGCCCCCCCGTGGATGAACAAGACTGCCGGGAACGGCCCGCTGCCCTCGCTCGGCCAGGCGATGTCCAGCCTCAGCTCCCGATCCCCCACCTTGCGATAGACGACGTCATTCTCGGCCTTGATCGGCCCGGCCGCATGGGCGTGGATCGCCACGCGGAGCAGGATCAAGCCGAAGCACAGGAAGATCGAAAAACGCCGGGTCATGAAGGGCTCCTGGATCGAGTCCTGGACGAGAGGCGATGGGACCATTCGGGGCTTTCGCTAGTTCCGCTCAAGAAGTCGCTTCATCATCAAGACGGCCTTTGCCTTGGTGACCTGCTGGGGCGTCTCCTTGCCCGTCAACAGGGGCGTCTTGTCGGATCTGGATCGCTTCTCCAGCTTCTTCCACCAGGCTTGCGCTTCCTTGTCCTGAACGACCCAGCGTTGCAGCAGGCCGAGGAACGCCTTTTCCTCCTGCGCCTCCAATCGGCACCGGCCTTCCGCGGAGGGGCACATAGCTCCCGATTCTCAGGCCTTTGTCCCCGACGACATCATCCATCAGGCAGGCAAATCTGGTAACGCCCTCGGCGTCGGTGAAGGCCAATCCCTGGCTGCCTCCATCGCCATAGACTTCGCTCTCGTCCATGCGGATCGGTTCGGCCACTTCCTGCAGGTAAGAGGATTGGTCGAGGCCGACGTTCGTGAAATCGCTGTTCCGCCATCGAGGAACGACGAGGCATAGCAAGACACCGATCCCCGCCACGGCGAACATCGCCCCGCCCACGGTGAAACGGCGTCGGGGAAGTTGCATTTTCAGGGCTTCCGTCCAGATGAATGGAGAACCCCAAGCCTATCCGCAAAAACACCCCCTGTCCATGTCCCCAGACGCTCGCGGGCGGGTTCACGGCTCCGCTTTTCTCGCCGCGAAATTCCGGCACGACCGCGTCAACCGCTCGGCCACGAGCGAAGCCCCGTCGGCGCGGAACGGCGGCGGGCCTGGCCGGAGATCGAAGGCCTTTTTCAAGAGTGACTCGATGCGCAACGATTCGAACGCCCGCGCCGAGGCCGGCAGGCCGCCTCCCCAGGCCCTGAGGGCGCGATCGAGCACGCGATGCTCGGCGAACCCGACTCGCGGCGGGTAGATGATCGGCGTGGCCGACACCATGGCCTCGCACGCCGTCCCGTAGCCCGCCTTGGCCACGATCGCGTCGCTGGAGGCTGCGAGGTCGGCGCCGGTCCACTCGTCGGCAGGGATCACGTGCAGGTTCCCCAGCGGGCCGATCGGCGCCTCGTGGAACCCGACGAAGTGAATGCCTTTCATCTTCGCCAGGCGACCCCAACCCAGGTTTTCCTGCCCATAACGTCCGACGTAGAAATAGACGAGCTTCTCGCGAGACGTCAGGCCAATCGCCTTCCGCAACTCGCCCTTGCGGTCATGCCCCGGCGTGACGACCATGCCGACCTCGACGATCGGCGCCACGCCACTCATCTTCAATGCGGGCTCGGCGCGGAGCAGGGTGGACGCGTTCCGGTACAGCGATCGCAGCCACCTCACGAACTCCAGTGCCTCGTCGCCGATCTTTTTCGCATGGGGCGCATAGATGTCGGCCCAGGTGAAATTCGCCAGCAAGAAGCCCGGGATTCCCGCGCGTTTGGCCGCCGCCAGCGGGACCGCCGGGGCGTCGCACAGGACGGCCGCCGAGCCCTCGTCCCGCAACGCCTGCACGTCTTGCTCGACGCGACCCATGGCCTCGCGAAACACGAACTCGGCGCGTTCGAGCGTCGCGGGCCCGTCGGTGGCCGCGCTGTTTCCCGGAGGATTCAGGGCGCCGACGTCGGAAACATGCTCGGCAAACGCGGCCGGGCGTCGCAATCGCTCTCGCCAGTGGTCAAACAGGTTCGCATGGCAGCGGATCTTGATCGGGACATCGGCCGGGAGCCGGTTCAAGACGGCCACGGTGCGATTCAAGTGTCCGAAACCATGACTCGTCACGAAAACGGCCACGCCGCCGCGATTGCTCATCGCTCGCCTCGATTCCCCATGCAGATGGGATGGCGAGGATAACCGGACCCGGCGCGATCGGCAATCGGCCACTCGGGACCCTACCTCGGCTCCATGTCGGCGAATTCCTTGTTCGGCAGGAGCCAGGCGACGTGGTACGAACCATCCTTCTTCACCACCCTGGCGACGCCTCGCCGCATGCCCAGGTAAACCGTGCCCGACGGCGTTACGACGATCGAGTTGGCATGGAGCGACGTCCAAAACATCTTGTCGAGGAGGACTTCGACCTTCTTGGTCGCCGGTACGACCCGGAGCAGTCGATCGGTCGTGCGGCGGAAAACGGTGTCAGGAACCGTTTTCCGATGTGGAAACGGTTCCTGACACCGTTTTTTGGGCCGTAAGGGCGGGGCGGTGGGGCCTCCAGGGTCGGCGACCGACGGGGCCCTGGCCCGACCGCTCAGCTCTGGCTTCTTCCGTGCGTGAATTCGTGCTCGATCAGGCCTAACCGGCCTTCGCCGGCGTCCGGGGCTTCGGCGATACGAACCCGGCCGGTTTCGGGCGCCTCTCGCTCGATGATCTCGGCCCCGCGATCGGGCGCCTCGGTCTCCCGGGTCATCCGGGCTCGCAGCGGCGCGGACGGGGTTACGCCCTTCTTCTTGGACTTGGATTTGGTTGCGGACGAACGAGTCATGGTCGACATTGGACACCTCCCCGCGCGACGCGGGCAGAACCTGGGAAGGGGGATGGCCTTCGAATCGGGCCAACGGGGGAAGCCCTTCCCGCGACCGGTCGTTTCCTCTCGGCCGGCCGCCGATCGCCCGGACATCGAGCGATCGTCGAGCTTCTCAAAGGCCGCGATCCACGCGACAATGGCGCCAGTTCGGCGCGAAATCGGGGCGGACTTGACGCTCACCCGTAAGTTTACCTCCGAAAGCCTCGCGAAGCCAGCGGGGTTGTCCAGACCATTCCTCCGGCGGTGAGGATTCCGCTCATGCGGATAGGGATCCTGTCCGACACGCACGATCGCCGAGAACGCGCCGGGTCGAGCGGCCAAGACGCTGGCCGACGCCGGCGCCGAGGTCCTCGTCCATTGCGGCGACCTGACCACTCCCGACCTGGTTTATGAATGCGCCATCCTCCCGGCCTATTTTGTCTTCGGCAACAACGACGATGACAAATCCGGCATTCGCAAGGCGATCACGGCAATCCAGGGGATCTGCCTGGAACTGGGCGGTGAGGTCGAGCTGGGGGGGAAGCGGATTGCGGTAACCCACGGCCACCTGGCCAGGGAAGTCCATCGCCTGGAGCTTGCCAGGCCCGATTACCTCTTTTTTGGCCATTCGCACGTGCCGACCGACGAGAAGGACGGTCCCACGCGATGGATCAACCCGGGCGCCCTGCATCGCGCCGAGGCCTGGACGGTGGCGCTGCTGGACACGGAAAACGACGAGTTGCGTTTTCTGAACATCCGTTGATTAAAAAGCTTCCGGCCTGGCCAGGAAATCGGCCGCGCTTATAATGCTTCCCGAACGGCAGGAAGCCACCCCTGAAAGCTCTGCATCGCAGAAGGAGCCTCCGATGCGTCTATGCCTGGTCGAGGATGCCGCGGTTGTCGGCCTGGAACCCCTCACGCTCACCCGCCCGGCGTATGAGCTGGTGCTGGGCTCGGGGACGCTCGGCGCGAAGGTCGCCAGGGCCGTGGGCATCGGGACCGGCCCGGCGCGTCGGGGCGCCGTGATCCGCCCGTGCCTCGCGGCGATCCAGCGCAGCGAGACCCCCATACCACCATCAACGATTGCGATTGGCTGGCCCGTGGCGAGGTCCTGGTCGTCAATTCGCCGATGGGTCCCGCCGGCCGACTTCGCCTTGCCCGACGAATCGGCACCCTGGCTGGCCCTTGCGACGGCCAGCCGGCCATGCGCGCTGGTCGGTCCTGACCTTGCCGCCGGACTTTCCCCCCATTCGGTGGCCGGATGGTTCGAGGAGGTCCAGGATCGCGCCTCGTGCATCGACATCGGCGGGGAATGGATCGCACGGCCGTGGGACCTGGTCGCGAGGAATGCCGATCACCTCGTGCGCGACTTCGAGGCGGTCGCCCAGATCGGGCTCACCAACCGCCATTTGGCCACGGCCGCGCTGGTGGGGCCGGCGGATCGGCTGTCGATCCACGATTCGGCCAGGATTGATCCCTACACCGTCTTCGACACGACCAACGGCCCGATCACGGTGGCCGCGGGCGTGGTCGTCCAGCCGTTCACGCGGATCGAAGGGCCCGCCTACATCGGCCGCGACACGCAGCTTTTCCGTGCCAACATCCGCGGAGGCACCACGTTAGGTCCGAATTGCCGGATCGGCGGCGAGGTGGAGGCGGCAATCGTCCACGGCCATTCCAACAAGTATCACGAGGGGTTCCTCGGCCATTCGTACATCGGTGAGTGGGTCAACCTGGGGGCGATCACCTCCAACAGCGACCTGCGCAACGATTACGGCGAGGTCTTCGTCCCGCTCGGAGGCGACCCGGTGGGGACGGGCCAGGCCAAGGTCGGCTGTTTCGTGGGGGATCACACGCGAACCGGCCTGGGCTCGATGCTGAACACGGGCACGGCCATCGGCGTCATGTGCAACGTCCTGCCCGCCGGCCCCTTATTGCCCAAGCACGTCCCCTCATTCTCGGCGGTCCTGTACGGAAAAGTCGCGCCGGGGTTCCCGCTCGATCAGATGTTCGCCACGGCAAGGATCGTGATGGGTCGCCGCGGCCAGGAGTTCACGTGCGTCGAGGAGCAACTGTATCTCGACCTCTACGAGCAGACCCGCCTGGAGCGAGAGCGCGCCTTCCAGAAGGCCAACGAGCGCAGGGGCGACCGCTGGCCGGTGACGGCCCTGGGGCGGTAATTCCCATGATCCTGGAGACCGACCCATGACCACCCTGATTTTCACCCAGATGATGGCTACGAGCCCCGACGACCCGCCCAGGAAATGAAGATTCGACCCGCGCCGGCGATTCGTCCGTGAACCCCGGATCGGCCCGCCATGTCTTGCCCTTGTGCCTACGATGAGGGGGATTCACGGCCGGGGGCGGATGCTCAGGAAGGCGGGTCGGGCGATGGGGTCGGACGATTCGGGTTTCGGGCCGCGGCGCGATCGTGGCGCCGCGGTCTTCTTGCTTTTATTGATCCTGATCGGCTCGACCACGGCCACGGCGGCGAAATTCGCCGTCAACGGCCTGCCACTGGGCTTGCTCCCGCTCGCCCGATTCGGGATCGCCGGGCTCGTCCTGCTCCCGGTCGCGTTTCGCGGGGGCGCGCTGGCCCGGATGCTCCGCGAAGATCGCTGGCGACTGGTCGCCGCGAGCGCCGCTTGCGTGCCCGTGAACCAGGCGTTTTTCCTCTCGGGGACGAAACTGGCCCCCACGTCGCATGTGGGGGTGATTTATGCCACCTGCCCGCTCGTGGTGCTGCTGCTTGCCTGGGGGATGGGGCAGGAACGCCTGATTGCGAGGCGACTGGTCGGCGTGGTGGCGAGCGTCCTGGGCGTGGCGGTGATCGGCGTGGCGAACCTGTGGAAAGCGGGGCCGGAGAGCTTCTCCACGCTCATGGGCGACCTCCTGCTCGTGGGGGCGGTGACGTCGTGGGGCGTCTATCTCACGCTCAACAAGCCCCTGGTGGGCCGCTACGGCGCCTTGCCCACGCTGGCGGGAACCTTCCTGATGGGCAGCGTGCTTCAATTGCCGATCACCCTGGTCACCTTTCCCGGCATCGACTCGCTCCGGGGCGTCCCGCCCTCGGCGTGGGGAGGGCTCGTATACCTGGGGTTGGTGGTCTCGGTCGGCGGCCTTTTCTGCCAGAACATGGCCATGAGACGGCTCGACGCCAGCCAGGTGGCCACGGTGGGCAACGCCAGCCCAATCTTGACGATCGTCTGGGGCATATGGCTGCTGGGCGAAGCCGTCACGCCCGCCTTGATCGCCGGGGCCGGGCTAACCCTGGGCGGGATCCTCTGGGCCAGCCGTCCCGAGAGGCGTCCGCAGGTGGTGATTCCCTCGGAGCCGGAAGTCCTGGTCGCCCTGTAATACACCGTCAAGGCTGAAACGATGGCCTCTGTAAGGTCTACGATTGCGGGCCTCCTCACCGCAAGCCGATGAGAGGTCCGCAATAGAGGCTGGAATTTTTTTAAATTCTCTCATATAATAATTATATGAACAATCCACCACTGTTGTCGCCGGGGTCACCGAGGAATCGCCCCTAACGGCAAGCCATCATTCCGCGTGATGATCTCGCGGAGCAAGGCCCCGTGGCGTCCGGTCTTCTTGAGATACCTCACGTTCCCATCGGCGAAGAGGACGCTATAGCCCTGAGTCGCCCTGAGCGCGAACATCTCGCGATCGGGCAGGAAGCTCCCTCCCACGGCGGGCAGCGGCCCCTCGGGCGTGAAGGCCAGGTCCGCCGGTTGCGTCCATGCGACGGGCTGCGAGGCGTCGACGACCATCAGCGTCCTGTCCATGCCGTCGGGGAAGTTGCTCCGGCCGTCGGGCAGTTCGAGAGGCTCGCCCCGGGGGCTCTCGAACGCCGTGCCCGGCCCCACGAATGCCTGGATGTGGGTCGCCCCGCGAAAGGGCTCGTTGCCCTCGAGCGGTCGATAGACCATGGGGATTTTTTCAAGGAACGCCCGGTTGTGCGGGCTATCCCAGGCCTCGTCCAGGTGGAATTGATCGTAGACATTCCCCACTTCCAGGTAGGGCAAGATGGCTACTCGCCAACTATAAAGCGGTCGGCCGTCCTTGTCCCGGATCACGGCCGGGGGCAGGCGGCCATAAACGGAGTGGTAGTTGTGTAGGGCAAGCCCGACCTGCTTCAAGTTGTTGGTGAATTGGGCCCGGCGTGAGGCACCTCCGCATCGGCACACGCCGGGGGCCAGGACAGCCAGGATGACTGTGCCGATGCCGACGACAATCCCGAGGTTGGCCACGACCGTCGATTCCCCGTGACGATCGGCCGCCTTCCGGCCCATCACGCCAAGGATGACGGCCGCCGGGATCGCGAGCAGGGCAAGAAGGGCCAATTCGGGCAGGGGTATTCCATAGGGTCCCGCCTCGAAAAGCACGCCGGAGAATCCAAAGACGCCCAAAATCAGGCTGATCTCGGCGCAGATGTTGGTCCGCGAAGGCCCGTTCATGGCGATCCTTCCCGCGATAAAATCCTCGCACCTCTCTCGATAGTGTACGACGAGGGGGGTCCCGCGACGAGCCCTCCGCAAACGCCGAGGGGGTCGGGGCGGGATGACCCCGCGCCGACCCCCTTCAATGGCTCAGGAAAAACTCCGTTCCAGGATCGATCAGGCGGCGACCGGCTTCTTGCGGCGGAGGGCCCATCGGGCGCCCAATCCGCCGAGGCCGAGCAGGATCAGGCTTGCGGGCTCGGGCACGGCTGCCGGCCCTCCCGCGGGCGCGGCGGAGGGGGCGAAGGCGACGCCACGGAAGACCTCGTTGGTCGCGGCCGTGGCCAGGGTCGAGAACGTGTCGGCACCGGGAAGGGAGGTGGCCGCGGCAACGTCCGTCGTTCCCAGCAACAGGGTGCCGTCGGCCGTGGTCGCGTACAGGTAGTTCGTCCCGCTGACGGTCGTCCCGGTGAGGCCGCTGAGGCCCTGGGTCAGGCCGCTGGTGATCGTGTATTCGTAGTTGTATCCGCCGCTTCCGTTGGAGACGAACTTCTCCAGGCCGCCGCCGGTGGCCAGCGAGTTGGAGTCGGCCAGGTAGAGATTATTGCCCAGGATTGTGAAGGTATAGGGGCTCGAATTCGAGCCGACGGGCGTGGCCCCGGCGGGATCGACCGCGACCAGCGTGGACGTCACGCCCGTCACGGTCGGGACGCCGGTGCCCACCGCGTAGACGCCCCGGTTGGAGCCCGAGCCGGTGCTCATGTAGAGCTGGCCGTTCACGATCTGGACGGTGCGGTCATTGGCGACCGTCGACGAGATCGTGGTCGAGGTCGACGCGCCCGTGACCGCGTACTGGACGCCCGAGGTTGCGCCGACGGCGTAGATCTGCGTACCGTCCAGGCTCGTGGCCCCGCGGATGTTGTTGCCGCTGAAGGCCGCGCCGAAGGTCGTCGTGGAGTTGATGCCGCCGTTTGAGTTGATCGTGGCGGCGTCGCGCAGGACCAGCGGCCCCGGGTTGCTCGAGGTGCTCGAAGTCGACGCGACCCCGGCCGTCCCGGTGGTCGTGTCGTAACCGGCCAGGACGAGGTACTGGCCGTTGGCCGAGAGCGAGAGGGCGCCCTCGGAAGTCGCGGTGCCGCTGTTGGTCAGGGCATTGTTCCCGTTCGTCACGGAGACCGTGGGCAGGGCGACCGTCAGCACCGGGTTGGTCTGGCCGGCGGCGGTCGTGTACTCGTCGATGAAGGTCGCCGTCGAGGCGCTGGTCAGGGCGGCGGCACCGGTGCCGATCCGCACCACCGCCAGGTCCCCGGCCGTGAACAGGTCCGCGCGGCTCGTCGCGGCCCAGCCTCCCATCGCCACCAGGGAGGCAACTATCGCGCATTTTCTCGGGATGCTTCGCACGTTCGCAAGACTCCGTCGTGATTTCGGTGGGCGGGCCGAAGATTCGGCCCAACTCGGGTCATTACCCTAGCAATCAGGCGCCCAGAATCCTAAAGAATTTCGCGTGAATATATTCTCGGACGTCTTCTTTGATTTTTCACCGTTCCTTCACGCCCTGCCGAGGTCTCGCCTTGCGAGGCGAAGGTCGGCGGCTTACTCTGATTGCAGCCGATCGAACGCACCTCCGGGGACTTGACCGCATGCCCGACCGCCTTGCCGACGACCTCGAATTCGTGAAGGGACTGGCCCTGGAAGCCGCCGCCGTGGCCCGCGAGCGGTCGGACCTGGTGAAGCCCCACGAGAAGCCGAACATGAGCTACGTGACCGACCTGGACCTCGCGCTCGAGCAGTTCCTCCGCGAGCGGATCGGCCGGCAATTTCCCGACGACCGCCTCACCGGCGAGGAATACGCGGCCTCGGGCGGGACCGGGCCGCGGCGGTGGTCGATCGACCCCATCGACGGCACGGGCAACCTCGTCCATGGGCTGCCCATGTGGGCGATCAGCATCGGCCTGATCGAAGACGGCGAGCCGGTTTTGGGCGTGATCGCCATCCCCCCGCTGAAGGAGCTATTCTGGGCCACCAGGGGCGGAGGCGCGTGGCGAGACGGCCATCGATTGACGGCTCACGACGCCGAGGTTTTCCACGAGCAGGACAACGTGTGCCTGGGCACCAACGCCATGAGGACGGTCGACCCTCGCAGCCTGACCGGCCGCCTGCGGGACATCGGCAGCGCCTGCTGCGAGCTGGTCTTCACGGCCTGCAACCGCCTGCAAACCAGCACGTTTTTGGGCGAACAGGCCCACGACGTGGCGGCCGGGTCGGTGATCGTCTCCGAGGCCGGCTGCGGGTTCGCCACGATCGAGGGCCGGATCCTGACCCCGGCCGAATTCGTCGCGGAAACGCCCATCCGGACGCCAACCTTCGTCGCGCCCCCCGGCCGGTTGAAGGCCTTGGTGGCGTCGGCGAGGCGGTATCCGTGACAAGCCCCCGTAGGGCCGGTTATTACCGGCCGCCTCCCCTCTCGTTCCCGCGCTCAGTACGTGTTTAATGCGTGACGAAGTGAGGGTGGCCCCGGATCTTGATCCGGGGTGGCGGCAGCCACAGGAGCCCTCGGGCGCGGCCACGCAACCGGTCCCCGCGCCGGCCGCACCGGTGACGTCGCCGCTCTCGAGATGAGGCGAGCGGGCCGGGCGACATCGGCCCTTGGCCTCTTGTGGCTGCGCCACCGCGGATCTTGATCCGGGGCCACCCAGGAGGGCCACTCTCGCACTCAAAGGGTATCTCAACTCAATGGCTGCAATCGCTTCGCCTGCATGACCTCAAGCTGGCCACGCAGCCGCGCGTATTCCGCCTGCACCGCCCTGGGCTTCTTGTGGATTTGATACGCGAGGTTGTGCGTTTCCAGCGGATCGGCCTGGAGGTCGTACATCTCCCACTGGCTCGGCAAGGTCCCCGAGGCGTCGTAATATTCGGCCAGCTTGAAGCGTTCTTCGCGGATGCTGACGATGTGGTTGGGCGGCTGCACATAAGGGCCGCTTGCCTGTCCCGATTGATAGTCGTCGAACGTGAACGCGATGTAATCCTGCACCGAGCCCGACCCCGGATCGTTCACCAAACGCGAGTAATCCACGCCTTGCCAGTTCGCCCGCGCCGACTCGGGGGCGTGAAAGAGGCTGGCGAGCGTGGGCAAGAGATCGACGTGCGAGATCATCGCCGACGACGAGTGCGGCGTGGTGAAGTGGAGCGGGTTGGAATACACGTACGGAACCCGCAAGGATTCCTCGTAGAAGTTGAAATTCTTCTGCCGGAGGCCGCCGTGCGCCAGCCCCATCTCGCCGTGGTCGGCGGTGCGGATGATGAGCGTCTTGTCGAGCAACCCCGTCGCTTTCAGCGAGTCGAGCACGTTCACGAGGTATTTGTCCGACGACTTCATCAAGTTCCCGTAGAAATTCAGGTAATTGATCTTCATCTGGTCCGTCGGCAAGGGCCCCGACAGGTTGAAGATCTTGAGGAATTCGGCCTGCGCGTCGGGCTTGGTCGAGAGGTCCTCGTCGTAGGTCTCGGGCAGGCCGATGTCGCCGACGAGCCAGGAATCGTCGTATCCGCCGTTGATGTAATTCTTGGGATAGGTGAGCACATCATGCGGATTGACCAGCGAGATGATCAGGCAGAACGGCTGCTGCTGCGCGGCCACCGAGTTCAGGTAGGCGAGCGCCACCTTCCTCGCCGTCGTTCACGTCGCCGTCGTCATTCATGAAGCGGTTATCATTGTCGGCGTTGCCGCCGCCCATCTCGGAGATCGACTGATTGGCACCGGCGTCCTGCGGGTTCCACCTTGCGTAGCCGTACTGGCCCACATCCGACGGCACCCACGTCTCGCCCGCGGGCTTGCTAACGTGCCATTTCCCCTTGTAAACCACGTTATAGCCGGCGGCCGTCATCACCGAGGCGATGTTCTTCAGATCCAGAGGCAAGACGACCTGCGGGTACTGCGGCGAGGGCATGTCCTCTTCCAGCGTGTACTTGACGCCATGCTGCGCAGGGAAGTAGCCGCTCATCAAGGTGGCCCGGCTGGGCGAGCACATGCAGGCGTTGCAAAAGGCGTTCTGGAAGGTCACGCCGTTCTTCTGGAGCCTCGTGAGGCCGGGCAGGTTCTTCTGCGACCAACCCGGCGGAAAGTGCTGGATCGCCCGTTCCTGGTCGGTGATGAACAGGAGCAAATTCATGCCCGAAATGTTGCGAGGCCCGCCCGAACTCCGCGCCGACCCGCCGCCGCTCCCGAAGAAGAACGCCGGCGCGGCCATCGCGGCCGTCTTGAGCAACGTCCGTCGCGACGTCTTTCCCTGATCCGACACGGCATCCCCCTTCCGGTCCAGAAACGTGAGCTACCGTCCTTGACCGTAGAACATGGCGCGAGGGGTGGCCGTCAAGAAATGGCAAGAAGCCGATTTCGAGGCAATTGCGGCGGTGTTACGATGTGAGCCTAGCCTTTGTAGGGTGCTCTGTGAGCACCTCTTGATTTTATGGAATTTGAGAAGAGGTGCTCACAGAGCACCCTACAAGATGCATGCCGGGCCTGACGATGGCCGCCCTAGAAGGAGTTCTTCACCCAGAACGCATCCAGGATCACCATGGCCATGATCCAGAACAACCCGAGGGCCCGACCCGTCCGGTCGATCCAGCCGGGATTTCCGCGCCATCGGCCCTGGAGGAGCAGCATGCCCCATGTGGTGATGACCCCGAGGCCCGCGAACGGCGGGGCCAAGATCAGCAATTCGATCAGGCTTCCCGCGACGTTTTTCCAGAATTCCGTGGGCAGGCTCCCCCGATGATACAGGAACCCGATCAAGCCCAGGGCAAGCAATCCGCCGATCGCCAGGTTCAGCGACAGGGCCAGGCAAGCCGCCATCCCCGGCTGCCTCGACACCTTGCGCCACGCCGGCCGCGGCTTCCGCGCCCCCAGGATCGGCAGCGTGATCGTCCACAGGACCAGGCAGGGCAAGATCAGCCCCATCACCTCGGCAATCCGCTGCCACAGCCTCGCCGGGGTCCCATCCAGGGGTAGAAATCCGTTGCGCAACGCCGAGAAGATATTTCCCGACCACGCCAGCCCCACGGCCGTCGCGGCGACTAGAATCATCCCGTCGGAGATCGTGAACCGCCGGCATCCCGACCGCGTCCTTGCCATGCTCGCTTTTCTCCGAAGGTGTTCGGACTCCGGCGGATCTTAACGAGGGATCTCATGCAACGCAAGGTCGCCAGTCTGCCCGAATCGGTCGCCGAGGTGTGCCTCGTCCGGCTGGGAATCCAGGCCCACAAGCTCGCGGCGATCTTCTACGCCAACGGCCTGGCCCGTGAGATCGACCGCTCGGCGGCGACGGCGATCCGCGAGGGGGCAGGACTGCTGCACTCGGAGCGGTTCGCGTTCTCGTTCCGCCATTTCGGCGTGTTGCAATACTGGCGCAGTTTCGATGATCTGGAACGATGGTCGCACAGGCCGCCGCATTCGGAGTGGTGGCGCAAGGCCGTCGAAAGGGCCCGAACCAGGGGCGATTTCGGCATCTATCACGAAGCGTTCCTCGTCCCCCGCGACAAGGTCGAGTCGATCTATGTGGATTGCTCGCCCGTGGGGATGTCCAGGTTCGGGAATTTGGCGGAAGCGGTGGGATCGATGACTACGAGCCGCGACCGTTTGGGTAGGCGAGGATCTTGAGGGGCAAATCATGGGTCACTGGGGCGTGAAAAGCTACGAGAACGACGACGCCAACGACGCGCTCGACGCCGGTTTCGATCGCGTCCATGGCGCCATTTACGAAGACCTCATGGACGATCGCAACCCGCTCACCCTCGACCAGGTCCAGCAAAAGCTCGCCGATGAGCGGACCCTTGCGGCGTGCGTGGCGTGGCTGATCGAGGAATTCGGCGAGGATTTCAACGATTGGGACGACGAGGCGAGGCTTGCGCTGGCGGGCGTGGTCGTCCGCCATGCGGAATTTGGCGTCAACGTGCCCGACGACCTGCGTCAAACTGCGCGAAAATGGCTCGAAAACGAGGAGATTGAGTGGGACGAGGCGACCATCCGTCGCCTGCGCCGGCAGAAAGAAATGGCCCTGCTGGGCGGAGGCCCGCCATGACCGACGCGACAGGCCAATCCATCCGCCCTCGCATCGCCTCGGTCGACTTGCTCCGCGGAGTGGTCATGATCGTGATGGTGCTCGACCACGTCCGCGAGTTCGTGGGCCGGGCCGACCCCGATCCCACCAATTTGGAGCAAACTTCCATCGTCCTGTTCTTGACGCGCTGGATTACTCATTATTGTGCCCCCACGTTCGTCTTCCTCGCGGGCACCGGCGCGTATCTGTACGGGATGCGGGGCAAGACAAGGTCGGAAATGTCGCGATTCCTCTTCACTCGCGGCCTCTGGCTCGTCTTCCTGGAATTGACCGTGGTGCAGCTCGGGATCTCGTTCAACCCGCAGTTTCGCTTCATCCCGCTCACGGTGATCTGGGCCATCGGCTGGTCGATGATCGTGCTTTCGTGCCTCGTCTACCTGCCAACCGGTGCCGTGGCGGCGTTTGGCGTGATCATGATCGCCTCGCACAACCTGTTCGACGGCGTGAATCCCGAAAACCTGGGGCGAATGGCCGGCTTGTGGCGGATCTTGCACCAGCCCGGGCCGCTGGGAACGGCCCCCGGAGGCCGCGTGGTCGTGGTCTTCTACCCGCTCGTCCCCTGGATTGGCGTGATGGCCGCGGGCTATGGCTTCGGCTCGCTTTTTCGACTCGAACCCCCGGCAAGACGGCGGTGGTTCCTGACGATCGGGCTGAGCTTGACGGCGGCCTTCCTGTTCATTCGAGGGATCAATCGCTACGGAGACCCGTTCCCCTGGTCGCCCCAGCCGCGAGGCCCGGCCTTCACGGTCCTGTCGTTCCTCAACTGCTTCAAATACCCGCCGTCGCTCTCGTACCTGCTGATGACGCTCGGCCCGGCCATCACGCTGCTGGCATTGCTAGATCGGCCGATGCCGCGTTGGCTGCATCCCGTGGATACTTTCGGGCGGGTGCCGCTTTTCTATTACTTATTGCAATGGCCGATCATCCACTTGATGGCTATTGTTGTCAACTTTTTGATGGGAAGGCCCTATGCATGGCTCTTCGGGAACGGGCCGTTCGATGTCCCGGCCGGTTCGGGCCATGATCTGCCCTGGGTTTACGCCATGTGGGTCGTCGTCCTGCTGCTCCTGTATCCCCCCTGCGCCTGGTTCGCCTCGCTGAAGAAGCGGCGGCGGGACGTTTGGTTGAGCTATTTCTAGCGGAGGATCGGCCATGCAGCGTCCTCGGATCTCGATCGCCGGCTTGATGGTAGTCGTGCTTGCGGTCGCAGTCGGCATGGCCGGGTTGCGGTTCGCCTCGCCCGAGTGGAGCGGCGGGATGCTCACGGCGACCCTCGGCCTTCTGGGCGTCGGAATCCTGGGCACCTGCTTCCGCAAAGGTTCGAGGCGGGCGTTCTGGGCGGGATTTTCGCTGTTCGGCTGGGGTTATTTGATCGTGAGCGTGGGCCCATGGTTCGCCTCGGAGATCGAGCCGAATTTAATCACGAGGCAGGGTTTGGCCGTGTTGCATGCCTTCATGCACGAGGGGCGTGAATTCGATCGGGCCACGGTGACGGTGGGCTCGAACGCGCCCTTTCAGACCATCCAGAATAAGCTGGCCGACCTCAAGTCGCGCGGTATCGACAACGTCAAGCTGAAAATGTCGTCGGACCCGAACTCCGCGATGTCCACGCTGATCCTGACCGCCAACTTCGCCGATTTCATGCGCATCGGCCATTGCCTTTTCGCCTTGATCGCCGGGGGGATCGGGGGCATGATTGCGGCCCAATTCCACAAGGCCGAGGAGCGATTGTCGTGCCCGGACGCCGCCCACTGAGCTTCGCCTCGCTGGACGAGATCATGCCCGACGTGGAGCGCCTGCTTGCGGGTCATTCGACCGTGGGGAAGTGGTCTTTGGGGCAGATTTGCAACCACCTGGCCGGTACGATTCGCTGCTCGATCGAGGGGTTCAACGCGCGGGCCCCGTGGATCATCCGCAAGACCCTTGGCGCCTGTGTCCGCCCGATCGTCTTTCGCACGGGGACCATGCGCGAAGGGATCAAGGTGCCCGAAGCATTTTTACCCAGGCCCGGCCTGGACGCCCGCGCCGAGGCCGAGGCGTTGCGGGCCACGATCGCCCTGTTCCAGCGATCGGCCGGCCCGTTCGTCGAGCATCCGTTCTTCGGCAAGCTCTCCGACGACGAATGGCGGAAGTTGCACTGCATCCACTCGGCCCATCACCTGAGCTTCGCAATCCCCTCCTCTTGACCGTCCCCCGAGCAAGGGTCTTCCCTTGGGTCCAATGTCGAATTAGAATTCAACAAGTTTAATTCCCGCCGCGCCGAATCCCCGCCTGCCCGCCTCGCCGAGGGTCCGTCCGAATGTCGCTCTCCCGCACCCTCCCCGGAGTGCTCGCCTTCCTGGCGTTCGCCTGCCTCGGCGCGGACGATCCGGCCAGGCTTTCCCCTTCGTTCGTCAACGACGTTGAGCCGATCCTGACGAAGCTCGGGTGCAACTCGGGGAGCTGCCACGGGAAGCTCGCCGGCCAGAACGGCTTCAAGCTCAGTTTGCGGGGTTTTGCGCCCGAACTTGACGTGATCGCCATCACGCGAGACGCCCGCGGCCGTCGCATCGCCAAGAGCCGCCCTCGCGAGAGTTTGCTGCTCGCCAAGCCGCTCATGAGGGTCCCGCACAAGGGCGGCAAGAAGCTGGATGCCGGCTCGCCCGAATACAAAACGTTGCTCGCCTGGATCGCCGCCGGCGCCGCCGGACCCACCGGCAAGGAGCCGTCGGTGGCGAAATTGAGCATCGAGCCCGCGCAAAAATCCTACAAACCCGGCGAAGCCCAGAATCTGACCGTCTTGGCCGAATATTCCGACGGCTCGAAACGCGACGTGACCTCACTAAGCCTGTTCCAATCGAACGAGGAAGGGCTGGCCGAGGTGACCGAAAAGGGCCTGGTCAAGGCCCAGAGGCCCGGCGCCACGTCGGTCATGGCGCTCTATCAAGGACAGGTCTCCGTCCACGTAGTCACGATCCCGTACGAAGGCCAGGTCAACCCGGCGGCTTACGCCGAGAGGGCCAACTTCATCGACGATCACGTGATGACCAAGCTCCAGGAAGTGCATCTGGAGCCCTCGCCCCGGTGCGACGACGCCACGTTCTTGCGAAGGGTGACCATCGACCTGACCGGCTCGCTTCCGCCTCCCGATTCGGTCATCAATTTTGTTGCCGATCCCGATCCTGAGAAGAGGGCGAAGCTCGTCGATCGGATCTTGCAAAGCCCCGAATACGTCGATTACTGGGCCCAGTTCTGGGGCGAATTGTTCCAGAATCGCGTCGAGCGCGACCAGGACAAGCGGGGCAAGAAAGGCGTGCGAGGCTTCGCCCGCTGGATCCGCGAGCAGGTCCAGCAAAATCGCCCCTGGAATGAGGTCGTCCACGAAGTTTTGACCGCGAGAGGGCCGCTCAGCAACGAGCCGGCGGGCGGCTATTACCTCGTGAACCGCAAGCCCGAGGAGCTGGCCGAGGCCGCCACGCACGCCTTTCTAGGCACAAGAATCCAGTGCGCCAAGTGCCACAATCACCCGCTGGAACGCTTCACCCAGGACGATTATTACAGCATGGCGGCCTTCTTCACCCGCGTGAAGACCGACGGGAAATTGACCGACGAGGGCCCCGCCGTGGACGTGGGGATGCCCGGCCGCCGTGGCAGGAAACGGGCCACGGGCATCGATGCCGACAAGGTCGGGATCAGCCAGCCGCGAACCGGGCAATTCCTGGCGCCTCGTCCGCTCGATCGCTCCGAAGCCAGGCTAGAAGCCGGGCAAGATCCTCGCGAGGCCCTGGCCGACTGGATGACCTCCAAGAACAATCGCCTGTTTGCCCGGGCCATCGTGAATCGGACCTGGAAGAAGTGCTTCGCCGTCGGGCTGGTCGAGCCCGTCGACGATCTCCGAGGCACCAACCCGGCCACGAACGAGCCGCTCCTGGAAGCCTTGTGCGACGATCTGATTCGGCACAACTTCCACCTGCGTGACCTCATGCGGACGATCGTCCTCTCGCGAACCTATTCGCTCGCGTCGGACCCCCTGCCCTCCAACGCGTCGGACCGCAAGTTCTACTCGCACTATTACCCCAGGCGGATGCCTTCGGAAGTCCTGGCCGACGCCATAAGCTCGGCCACCGGCGCGCCCGACACGTTTGAAGGCTACGCCCAGGGGCTGCGAGCGGTCCAGCTCCCCGATCCCAAGGTCAAATCCTACCTGCTCGACACCTTCGGCCGTCCCGAACGCATCACCCCCTGCTCGTGCGAACGGACCAGCGAAGTGACCATGCCGCAGGTCCTGCACCTGATGAATGGGTCGGACCTGGAAAGCCGGTTGAACTCGGGCGAAGGCCGGCTGAAAGCCCTGCTCGAATCGGGCAAGCCCGACCGAGAGATGGCCGAGAGTCTTTTCCTGGCGACGGTTTCCCGAAAGCCCGACGACGAGCAGTGGCGGACGATCGAAAGCGCGATCGCTTCCAGCGGAGATCGCGCGGGAGTTTTGCGGGATTTACTCTGGGCGCTGGTGAATTCGAAGGAATTCCTCTTCAATCACTGAGTAGGGCGTGTGAAACACGCCGTTTCCTTCGAAATCAGGACGGCGTGTTTCACACGCCCTACGGGAGAGGAGGCGTGCGTTGGCGACCGAAACGCTCCCGATTTCCTACGAAGACCGCCTAAACGGCGATTGGGAGTTGGCATTGAGCGAAGGAAGCCGCTACTTCCAGGAAAAGAGCGAAGTCCAGGAAACCCTGCGCAAAATCGCGGGGCGTCTCCACGATCTCGGTGTCTCTTATGCAATCGCGGGAGGCATGGCGCTTTACAAGCACGGATATCGTCGCTTCACCGAGGACGTGGATATCCTTGTAACGCGAGAGGGCTTGAAGCTGATCCACGAGAAGCTCGACGGACTGGGCTATCTCCCTCCTTTCGCCGGCAGCAAACAACTTCGCGATACCGAGCATGGCGTTCGTGTGGAATTTCTGATCGCCGGCGAATTCCCCGGCGACGGCAAGCCCAAGCCCGTGGCATTCCCCGATCCCGCTACAGCAAGCATCGATCTCGATGGCGTAAGCTATCTCTCGATCCCGGCCTTGATCGAATTGAAACTTGCGTCGGGCATGACCAACATCGGCCGATTGAAGGACCTGGCCGACGTCCAGGAGTTCATCAAGGCGCTGAAACTGCCCGCGAGTTTCGCCGATGAATTGAATCCTTACGTCCGCGAGAAGTACCTGGAACTTTGGACCGGCTCTCGCGAGGATCATCATTCCCTGGAATCCGACGAAGGCCCAAGATAAGCTGAAAGCGTGACGCATCGGAAGGCCCGCCCCGGAGCTTCGCCATGCCCGATCCCGAATTCCCCGAAATCGTGACCGACTCGCCCGCTTTGCCCCACATCGGCGCGGCCCGATCGTCGGTCCATCGCGCCAAGGGTTCGGAGATGATGGCCGTCTGGGGGTTGCTGGGGGTCCTGGCGTTCGCCGGTGCCGGATACGCCATCCGGGTTGCCCTGCAAGATGAGCCGCCCAAAACCGAACCTGTGGCGAAGGCGGCTCCCGAGCCCGAACCGGCGATTGCGGCCCTTCCGGCAAGACGCACCCCGCCCGCCCGCCGCAAGGTCGAGGAAAATCGCGCCGAACGGCCCGCCGCCGTCGTGGAAAAGACCGTCGAGACCCCGAAGAAAATCGTCGATCCTCTCGAAGGGTTCGAGACCGGCGAGGCGTTCGACAACCCGCCCAGCCCGGGCAAGTACGGCCGTCGTACCTCGAACCTGGCCCCTCCCATCAACGGCGCGAGGCCCGAATGAGCGTGACCATCAGCGAAAAGACCTCGGGAACGAAGCTGGCGCACGCCGAGGCCGAGGCCGACGCCGTCAAATATGAAGGCAACTGGTATTTCCTGCCCGCGGCCGTCGAGCGCGATAAGCTCATCGTGACCGACCGTACCTACACATGCCCTTTCAAGGGCACATGCCACTGGGTCGATTATGCCGGCCCGGGCGGCGACGACCGTCAAGGACGTGGCGTGGGTCTACGGAAACCCGAAGCCGGGGCACGAAGTCATAAAGGACCGTTACGGGTTTTACGCAGGCACTCGCGGGGCCACCCGGCAAGATTGAAAAGGACCTGATTCCATGCTACGTCTCCCCTTCGGTCCCAAACACGAGCGATGCGACGGCGTGACCCGCCGCGATTTCCTCCAGGTCGGCGGCCTGGCGGCCATCGGCCTGCCGGCCTTACTCCGATCCGAGGCCCGCGCCGCCGATACGCCCTCCACGGCCACCGCCAAATCGGTCATCCTGGTGTTCCTGGGCGGAGGGCTCTCGCACCACGACAGCTTCGACCCCAAGCCCGACGCCCCGGGCGAAGTGAAGGGCAAATATTCCACGATCGCCACGAAGATGCCGGGTGTCCGCTACGGCGAGTTGATGCCCCGAATGGCGGCCATCAGCGACAAGTTCAGCCTCGTCCGCTCGGGCTCCCACGGCAATGACCACCACGAGACGGCCACCAACTGGGTCTTGTCGGGCCGCTTCGGCTCGGCGTTCGGCGATTATCCGGCCATCGGCGCGGTCGTTTCGCACGAGCTGGGTTATCGCGGACCCATGCCGCCCTATTTCGCGGTCCCACAAAACCCGTCGTTCACCTGGGAACTGGGCAAAAGTGCTTTCCTGGGCGGACGTTACGAGTCGTTCAAGGCGGGCAATCCCAACGAGGACAACTACCGGGTCCACGACCTCGCCGCCCTGAACGTCCCCATCGATCGCCGCCAGGCCCTCCGGCAGTCCGTCGACAACCTCGCCAGGCAGGTCGATTCCGACGATCAGCTCAAGACGCTCGACGAATTCCAGCGAAGGGCGATGGACCTCGTCCTCTCCACCCAGGCCCGCCGAGCGTTCGACATCCAGCGCGAGGACCCTCGCCTCCGCGACCGCTACGGCCGCACCTCCACGGGCCAATCGTGCCTGCTCGCCCGCCGACTCGTCGAGGCCGGCGTGAGGTTCGTCACCGTGAACAGCGGCGGGTGGGACCACCACGGCAATATCTTCGCGTCGCTCGATAAACGACTCCCGGAAATCGACCATTGCCTCTCGGCGCTGATCGAGGACCTCGAAGCCCGGGGGTTGCTCGACTCCACGCTCGTGCTCTGCATGGGCGAATTCGGCCGAACCCCCAAGATCAACAACATGGCCGGGCGCGACCACTGGGGCCACGTCGCCAGCCTCGATCTGGGCCGGCGGAGGCGTGAAGCCCGGCCGCGTGATCGGCGCCAGCGACGACCAGGGCGCCTACGTGACCGATCGTCCCATCCGCCCGTCCGACGTGGCCGCCACGATTTACCAGGCCGTTGGGAGTCGACCCGACCCGCAACCTCCTCACGCCCGAAAACCGGCCGGTAGCGATTTTGGACGAAGGGTCGCCCGTCGGCGAATTGTTCGCTTAAGAAAAGCATCTACCGCGGAGGACGCGGAGATTGCAGAGAGAGAAAGAAAAAATGAGATTTTGCTCCCTGTTCCTCTCCGCGATCTCCGCGTCTCCGCGGTGAATCCCTCTTCCGCCGACGACACCGTCAGCTATTCCCGCGACGTGGTGCCGTTCCTCGAAGAACACTGCATCGCCTGCCACGACGACGGCTTCGAGACCTCCGAGCTCGCCCTGCACAGCGTCGATGCCATGAAAAAAGGCGGGCGACGCGGCCCGTCGATCGTCGTCGGCAACGGCTCGGAAAGCTCGCTCATCCAGTTCATGACGGGCAAGAAGCAGCCGCAGATGCCGCCGAAGACGTCGATCTCGCTCGATCAAATCGACGTCCTGAAGCGATGGATCGACCAGGGAGCGAGGGTGGATGAGGCCGGCGCCGTCTCTGCCAAGCGCGAGGAGGCTCGCAAACGCGCCGCCGAGGAAGCCGCCGCATTCTCGTCGGATTCGCCGCCTCCGGTGACGGGATTATCCTACTCGCCCGACGGCAAAATCCTCGCGATTGCCAGCTACAAGGAGGTGGTCGTCGTCGATCTTGATAGCGGGAAGACCCTGCGAAAGCTCGCCGGATTCCCCGAACAGGTCGCATCCGTGGCGTTCTCGCCCGACGGCAAGAAACTCGCCGCTTCCGGAGGGGTGCCGGGCCGTCAGGGCGAGGTCCGCATCTGGGAAACCGAGAAGTGGGGCGAGATCCAGGTATTGAAAGGCCATTCCGACACGATTCTAGGCATCGCCTGGCGTCCAAAATCCAACCAACTTGCCACATGCAGCCTTGATAAGCTGATCCTCATCTGGGACGTGGATGCGGGCAAGCCCATCCACACAATCAAGAGCCATGCCGACATCGTGAACGCCGTAACTTATAGCCCCGACGGCACGAAAATCGCCTCGGCCTCCGCCGACAAGACGGCCAAGGTCTTCGACGCCGACACCGGCCTGCAGCTTGCCGGGCTGACCAATCATCGCGAATCGGTGCTCGCGGTCGCCTTCAGCCCCGACGGGCAATTTTTGGCCACTGGGAGCCTGGACACGGGCATGAGTCTGTGGAAAATCGGCCAGTGGAACAACCCGATCCGCGGATTTGGCCACACCGGGCCCGTGTACGCGATGGCCTGGAGGCCCGACGGCGCATCGCTCTGGGCCGGGTCGGGCGGCCGTCCGTCGTTCCTCTCCTACAAGAAGGAAAACGGAAACCGCGACGCCCCGATTGACGAAAACTCCATGTCGAAGGATTGGGTGTACGCCGTCGCGGCCTCCCCGGATAATCAATCCATGGCCGCCGCCGGATGGGACGGAAAGGTGATGATCTGGAACCTGAAGGACGGCAAGAAGTTGCGCGAATTTGTGCCGGGGAAGGACCTTCGGGCCGAATGAATAACTCATGGATCGCGATGGAAGAGGTGCTCACAGAGCACCCTACGAAGACGGGTCGTGCTCCCCGTCGGGTGCTCTGCGAGCACCTCTCCCACCCCAAGAAGATCATCGCTAATGGCGCCTTTTTGCTATTCGTCTTTTTCATGAACCCATCGCTCCACGCGCAAATCGAACCGCCCACCATCAAGGGCGTGCATCCGCTAGGATTGGGTGCCGGCGAGACCGCATCGCTGGAAATCCGCGGTTCGCAGCTCCAGAACGGCTCGCTGACCTTCGAAGATTCGTCGCTTCACGTCCTGAAAACCGAGGCCTCGAACGACCGCATCAAGATCGACCTCCAAGTTGCGGCCGACGCCACTCCCGGCCCGCATCGCTTCCGCGTGGTCTCGCCAAAAGGTGTTTCCCAGGCGGGGTTTGTGTACGTGGGCCGCCCTCTTCACACCGTCGCCGAAAAAGAGCCGAACAACGGTTTTCGCAGGCCGCAGTCCGTCGCGATGCCCGCCATGATCGCCGGAGACATTAAGGGCGGTGAGGACGTGGACCTGTTCGCCGTCGACCTGAAGGCCGGCCAGACCATCGTGGCCGAGGCCATTGCCGCTCGCGCCGGCTCGGGGCTTGACCCCCTGATGACGATCTTCTCGCCCGACGGCCGCGAGCTTGCCGCCGATGACGACCTTTTCGGCCGCGATGCCGCAACTTCTTTGACGGCGCCCGATTTCAGGCCGCTATTTCGTGCAGATCCAGGACGCCAACGGACGCAACCCGAACGGGAACCTTGAGCCCCGCACCACCCGCGATTACCTGCTCGCGATCGGCGAATTCCCGCTCGTCCTCTCCACATTCCCCGCCGGTGGCCGTCGCGGGACTTCGGCAAAAATGGCCCTGCTGGGGATCAACCTGCCCGAAGGCCGCGACTATCGCCACATCATCGCGGCCGACGCCCTCCTCGGCGACTCCACCTTCCGCCTGGAAGCTCCGAAGGGGGTCGCCAACCCGGTCACGATCCGCGTGAGCGACCTGCCGGAAGTCCTCGAAGCCGATCAGGACACCGACGATAACCCGCTCCATCCGATGATCGTGACCATCCCCGCCGCCATTGATGGCCGATTCGCCGCGAAGGATGACGGCGACGTTGATTCCTACCGCCTCGTCCCAACTCCCGGCCAAGAAGGAGATTACGCCATCACGGCCTATGCCGCTCGCTTCGGCTCGGCGGCCGATCCGGTGATCGCGGCCCTCGATGAAAAGGGAAAGCCGAGCACCGAAGACGACGACAAGCTCGGACGCGACGCCCGCATCGAGCGGAAAATCGGGCCCGAGGGGCTGACGATCTCGATTCGCGAATATTTCGGCCGCGGGGGCCCGAGATATGTCTACAGGATCGAGGTCGAGCCGCTCGAACGTCGCAGGATCACGGTCACGGCAGACCTGGGCTTGCGGACGATCCCTCGCGGCGGTGCCATGGCAATCCCCGTCACCCTGGACCGCGTGAATTACGACGGCCCGACGACGATCCTGACCGGCCCCCTGCCCGACGGCCTGAAGGCGTCTCCCGTGACGATTCCGGCCAAAACGAAGGGCGGCCTGATCGTCTTCCAGGCCGAGAAAACCGCGCCGCTCGGGGCATTCCCGCTCCGGCTGGTCGTCCGCGACGTGCCGGCCTCGGCCGAGGTCCTCTATCGAGAAATGGGCCGTCGCGTCGGGCCGCCCAAGGAAGGCGCCGACGGCAAGCCCGCGCCCGACGAGATGGTCGTCGAGATGCCATCCCCGCTGCTCGCCGTCGCCGAAGACGCCCCGCTTGGCCTCGCGATCGAGCCCGCCGAAATCGCCATTTCACCGGGCAATCAGGCCGAAATCAAGGTCCGGATCGATCGCGGGAACGACTCGGCAAAGAAGCCGCTGAAGTTGAAGCTGACCGCGGGCGAAGGCGGCCTGGACGGGTTCGACTCGGTGGCCGACGCTTCCATCAAGGCCGATGCCAACGAGCACGTCTTCCACCTGAAGGCGAAGGCGGGCGCAACGCCGCGACGAATCCTCCTCACGGCCCGCGCGTGGTTCGAGGGCGGCAATGAGACGCAGGGCATTTGCGCCAATCCGGCCGAGCTGATCGTGCCTTGAAGGAAATTCCCCGTTTACCGAGGCGGCCTGGATCGTGGCCGGCCCCACCACCGCCAGACCACGGCCAGACCGAGGACCCAGGCCCAGAGCATGGCATGAAAGAGCGATCGTCTTCGCATCTCGCCGGCCGAGATTGGCGCCGAGCATCCGGCCAGCGAGATCAGGCTGGCGATCGTGCAACGGAATTTCTCAAGGCACGATCGTCGGGTCAAAGAAGTAGCCCCTCCACCACGACGTGATCAGCCAGTAACCCCCGAAAAGCGTGCCCGCGAAGCCGATCGCCAGGATCGAGCCTCGCAGGAAGGCCGCGCGGATCTGGCCCGCTCGCCTCGCCCGCCGAAGCGTCGCGACGGCCACGGTCATCCAACCCAGGCTCACCCAGGCCGCCAACGTGAGCCAGAAACCAATATTAACCCATCTCCAGGGATCGACCGGGGCCGTCGCGTTGCTCGCCGGGGCCGGAGAAGCGGCCGGCAGGATCGGCCGGAGCATGCTCACGGCCCAGGAAAAGAGCATGATGGTGGCCATCACGGTCAGATATCCGACCCACGGTCCCAGGCCAACCCAAACCGATCGACGATGCAGCCACGATCGCCATCGCGACCGCCCCGGCTCGTCGGCGATTTTCCAGGTGGAACCCGCAAGAAAGCCATAGCCCAGCAGGGGACCGAGGATCAAGGCCCAGGTGGCCTGCTCCCAATCGTAAGGATCGGGACCAAGCTGCTTGCCCCGGAACATTTCCGCGGTGCAAAGGCTGTAGTAAGCATCTTGCACGAGCAACGGCACGACCGGGAAGGCAATCCATCCCGCCAGGGCGACGACGTTGCGGAAGAAAGAAGCCATCGACGAGGCCTCGACCCGAAATCTCCTCGAGGTTGGACAATCTCAGGGGCGTCGCGACCCACCTTTAACGTGGCTCTTGGCGGCCGGGGCGATGGCCGGGATGACCTCTTCGGGCTCGACGACCGCGACCACGGCGACCGCGGCTTCATCAATCGCCTTGACGGGCTCGCCCTTGGGACGGGGCGGGTCGTTGCGACGGACTGCGCACTGGGGATGGATTCCCCCCTTGGAATACGTCGGCTCGTGGCAGACGGGGCATCGCGGCCGGGTGGATGCCGGCGAATGGACATGCTTGGGATTCATCGAGGTCGCCCAATGGGTCAGCGGGGCGATCTATGGCCCCTGGGTGGTCGTCCTCGTGAATGGGTGACCAGACCGGTCGAGGGGCCGAGCTTGCGGCCCCGCGACGATCCAGAAATGGGTGTGAACCGGCGTGGGCCGGGTCACGCCTCACGAAAAGTCTTCGTGGTTTCGAGGGAATGTCGGCAGCCGGATGAATCGGGAGATGCATCGCCTTGCCGGGATCGGTCCCTCGCACCCCTGGTGGGTCTTGCTCGCAAAGTCCGTAAGGACCGCGAAGATCAATACTTGCGACCGCCGCCGCCGCCGTATCCGCCGCCCGAGCCACCTCGGCCGCCGCCACCGCCGCCGCCGTAACCGCCGCCACCACCGTAGCCGCCACCGCCACCGCCGCGGCTGCCGCCGCCGCCGCCGTAACCGCCACCACCACCGCCGCGATCTTCACGAGGCTTGGCTTCATTCACCGTCAAGCGACGGCCGTCATGCTCCTGGTCGTGGAGGGCGTCGATGGCCGCCTGGGCCTGCGACTCGGTGTCCATCTCGACGAATCCGAAACCCTTGCTCCGACCGGTCTCGCGGTCCTGGATGATCTGCGCGCTCTGGACCGTGCCGTACTGAGCGAACAACTGCTCCAGGTCGGCCGTGCTGACCCCGTAGGTCAGGTTTCCAACATACAACTTCTTGCCCACCGTGGATCTCCTGCGGCGATGAGAAAACAGCCCGACCGGGGCGAACCCGGGCGGGGAAGACGGGGCCAAAGGAGTGCCTCGTCGGCGGGAACGGCGAGGGAGGGGGCGGGAACAGGCTCGAAGGGAACCCGCAAGCGCTTAGCTCGGTCGTCAAACCTACCGTCCCCGATAATAACAAACCGCGAAGGCCAATGATAGGGGGAACCGATCTGCCCTGATTCGACCCTTGAGAAGGCGTCAAATTTTTCCGAGCATCGCGGCGAGGAGTCGGCTATAGTGAGGGTAACGTCAGATCGGGCCTACGTTGCCCGATGTCGGTCGGCACCGCGTGATTTAGGACCTTGCCGCGCACCTGCGGCTGCGACCCGACAGCCCGCCTTTCCGGGACGCCGGGGGCGGACTCATCAGCGGGCGTCAGTCCGGTTGTCTCGCATCCGCGCCCAACCCCCCTCACCCGTGCGAACGCGGAGGGGGGTTGGGTTGATTTTCTTGCTCACCGGAAGTCCACGGAGGGATGAGCCGTTGGCATGAAGGACGATCGCCCCCGGCCGGCGTGGGATTCGCGCCCGGCCGCCGGATTCCTGGCCGTGATCCTGGCCCTGAGTCCGGCGATAGGAGCCATTTGGATTTCTCCGGGCTTCACAACGCAGGATGGCCCCGCGCACCTGCTCAATGCCCGCATCCTGGTCGAATCCATCCCGGTCACCTCCCCGCTGCGCCAGATTTACGCAATCCGCTGGGCCCCCTTGCCGAATTGGGCCGGGCATCTCGCGTTGATGGCGATTTCATCGCTATTCCCGCCAATGGTGGCCGATCGCCTGATGACAAGTTGCACGCTGCTGGGCCTGGCGGTCGCCACTTTCTGGCTGCGAGTTCAGGTGGCAGGCTCCTCCGGAACCATCATCGCGGGGATTTTCTCGGCCATCGTGGCGATGAACGTCTGCTGGCTGTTCGGATTCTGGAGCTTCCTCCTCGGCGCCTGCCTCTTTCCGATCACGCTGGGAGCCTGGTGGAAGTTGCGATCGGATAAGGGTTTGCGAAGAGGAATGATCATCGCTATCCTGCTCACGATCGGCTATTTTGGGCATCTGATCAGCTTGGGTTTGACCGTCGTGGGCCTCCTCCTGCTCGAAGCCCTTACCCCCGCCGGTGACCCGTGGAAACGGCGGCTCTGGACTCTCGCCAGCTTGACCCCCCTCGCCATCCTCGCACCAATTTATCGCCAAATTATGCAAAATGGGGGTGCGATATCCCCGCTTTGGGGTCACATTCGATCCGTTCCCGGTCAACTGGGTTGGGTAGACCCCATCAGCCTGGGACAACGCGATCTTCTTCCTTTTGTCCCCTTCGAATCCACCTGGCTTGGTCTTCTTGCCCGCCGCGTTGGTGGCTCTGGCTTGTATCTTCTTGACCGCAAGCACTTTGCCTCGCCTGGCTCGCGATCGATGGGGTTGGGCGGCGGTCTCGCTGATATTGTTGATCGGAGGCGTGTTCACTCCCGACACCTTGGGCCAAGCTCACGGAAACTATCTACCGCAACGACTGATCTTGCTTGGACTTGTGTCACTTGTGGCCTGGCTGGATTTCGACCTCCCGCGACGAAGGCTGATCCTCGTCATCCTCGTGATTGCCGCAACTCTACAGGGGCTCACGGTTTGGGATTATGCTCGCGAGTCCAGCGAGCGGATCGTCCCTTTCCTGAACGCCCGCGAGGCCAAAGCTTTGGGACGAAATCAGCGGGTGGGAACACTCCTGATTGGCATCAAGGGCCGGTTCCGCTCCAACCCCCTGCTCCATGCCGACAACTTGCTAGGCGTGGGGACGGGGAATTGCATCTGGGCCAATTACGAGACGATTCATTACTACTTTCCCGTACAATTTCGCGACGGCGTGCCACGCCCCCCGGCCGAGGATTTCGAGGAGATAGCCAAGCTCGACGGGCCAAACGAAACTTTCAGGCGGGCCTCGACTTGGGGAAAATTGTTAGCGTCCCATCATTCGGAGATAGACATCCTGATGGTGTGGGGCCACGACCCGTCGCTCGAGGCAATCAACGCCCGGTGGTTCGACCCACAAGCGATCTTCAAAAACGGCCCGTTGCGGGCTTATCGGCACCGCTAAACCCATGTCCGACGGCCCGGTTTTTGATTGCCAATCGACAAGGTGATGACCACAATACCTTCAGACGGGCATCGCCTGCGCCCAACATCGGGCGTCCTAGAGTGATCCATAGCGAGCCATTTCGATCATAGAAGCCGGGAGACGGAACAATGTCGGCCATCCAGACGAACAACCCAGCCTTTTCAGGCACGATTTTCGGCGATTGGGAGCGATCCGAGCGTCGAAGCACCGTGATGACGGTCGGGGAACGGCCGGCAAGGCGATGGCCTTGCCTGATCATCTTGGTGGCCTGCGCCGCCGTTACCTGGATCGTTGCCGATCGAACCGACACGGGACCTTCGCTCGCCGATCCGGCGAAGTCAGTGTCGCCCTTCGCCAGTTCTTTCGCCCAGGCTCTTGTCATTGGCGGTGATGGTGCTCGTCTTCTCCTTCGCCACGATTTTCAAGAAGACCTGGGCACCCGTGACGGCCCCGCTCTACGCCGCGTGCGAGGGCGTGTTCCTGGGCGCAATCTCGCAACCTGTTCAATCAACGGTATCCGGGGATCGCGGCGCCAGGCCGTCTCGCTCACGTTCGCCACCACCGCTTGCATGCTCTTCGTCTATGCAACGGGCCTGATCAAGGTGACCGGCCGGCTGTACGCGGTGATCACGGCAGGGACCGGCGCCCTGGCGTTGTTCTACTTCGGCTCGATGCTCCTGGGCATGTTCGGCGTGCAGCGGCGGGATGAATCTCATCAACAGCTCCGGAACGCTGGGACTCGTCATCAGTGTGGTCGCGGTCGGCCTGGCCTCATTTAACCTGTTGCTGGACTTCGACTTCATCGACAGAGCGCCCGCTCGGAAGCCCCGAAATACATGGAGTGGTACGGCGCGTTCGGCCTGATGGTCACGCTGGTCTGGCTCTACCTGGAAATCCTCCGCCTGCTGGCCAAGCTGCAAAACCGCCGCTAATTGCTGTTGGCGCGATGATTGCTCTCACGAATCCCCGCGAGGTCCATCGGCTTCGCGGGGGTTTTGCACGTCATGAGCAGGGAAAAATCGATAAAGCCAACGCCCGACGGTCATTACGTGATCATCGAAGGACGTCGCTGGCGGGCCACCAATCCCAACCTGCCCGAAGCCGAGCGGAAAAAGCTCGTCAGCGAGTTGATGAAGGCCCGAGGAGATGTCGGCCGGGCGATGAAGGCGAAAGACGCGAAAGCCGAACGCGAGGCGAGGGATCGGGTCCACGCGGCGAAGGTGGCGCTGGGAGAACGCGGGCCGAAGTGGTGGAAATGAGGGCGGATCGTTCCCAGATTCGTTCAAGGAAGCTCAACGCGGCGACAATTTCGGCCACGCGATTTCCACCCCCTGCCCGACCAGCCGCTTCTGGAACGCCTGCAACGCTTTCGGTAAATTGCGGATCGCACGGGGCGTGGATTTCGTTTCCAGGCTGTGGACGGCCAGCGTCCCGGCCGCTTCTCCGATCGCCCATTCCACCGGATGGAGGCGATAACAGCCGTTGGTCACGTGAGTTACGCCCAGATTCTTGCACGCCGGCAGGAGGTTTTCGACCCGTTTGGGGATGAGGGCCCCCAGCGGAATCTGGAATGGCAGCGAGCTGACGTCGATGTAGTTGTTTCCTCCCGTGCTGGGGTGCAGGTCGATTCGGTACGATCCTACCCCGACGCTGTCGGCGAAGGTCTCGGCATCGACGTCTTGCTTGCCCAGAAGCTTGCGACGGGCCTCAGTCCCCACGTGCTTTTCCAGGACCGTGAACTCGGCCTGGATGCGGCGCGATTCGCGAATATAGGGGGCCTTGGCAAGCCCGTCGGCCGTCCCCATCAGGTCGGGCCTCAATCTCAGGCCCTTCCAACCGACTCCGCCGTCGGGACGCGGGGCCTCGGTCTGAAGCCAGTAGAGCAGCGACAGACTTAGATTCTTGGCCCTGGTGACGTGCTTTTCGGCCTCGGCCGGGTCGACGCCGATCAGGTTGCCCAGCCAGTAATCGTTCTGCGGCCAGTTCACCAGCGTGATCCCGCCGCGATAGGTCCCGGGGCGGAAATTCCTGGGATCGGCAATCCGGCGATAGACCCAAAACCCCACGCCATCACCAGATGGGTCGAATGTGAGCGGGCGGACCTTGAGGGTCGAAGGGTCGGTCGCCGGTCCGAAAAGCCGTCCGGGCCATGCCGGTTTCAGGTCCGGAACATAATCACTCCAGAAGGCATACTCGGCCGGCTTGTCGATCGTATGATTCTCGCCCGCCAGGTATTCGATGGCGAAACAGGACGTGAAGGATTGCTGATTCGCGGGTTGCGCCGCTTCGGGGTGGCGATCATCCCCGGTCTCGGTCCTCGATTCATAGCCCGTGACGTACTCCACCCCGGCGAGCGGCAGCAGGTCCCCCAATTCCGTCGCATCGAGGAAATACGGAGCGATCAACACACGATCGTCGCCCGTCTTGAGATCGCGAACCGTGACCGACCGGACCCGATCGCCGTCGACCTCGGCCCGCGTGGGCGTATGCTCAAGCAGGATCGACAGCCGACCCCCCGAGACATAGGGTGCGAGCATGTCGGTCAGCACGGCGAGGGCCACTCTTGGCTCGTGGCAAAGCCTGGAAACGCTCCCCGATCCAGGGTTCAAGTCGATCCGGTCGCGGGCCTCGGCCGTGAGCGGATAATTGCGGCGATAATAGTCGCGAATCCCGCGTCGGAGCGCAAAATACGAGGCATTGGCGCCGAATTTCTCGATCCAGGGATGCTCGTCGGGCGGGACGGCCTGCGAGGTCAATTGACCGCCGATCCAGTCGGTCGGCTCGGTCATGACCACGGTGTTTCCCTGCCGGGCCGCCGCCAAGGCCGCCGCACATCCGCCCAATCCGCCGCCAATGACCACAACATCGGCGCGAATTTCCCGGCCCGGCCGATTCGACGCCATGGCCAACGGATTTCCCGCGAGGGCCGCCGTCAGGCTAGCCAGGCTCCAACCACAGCCTTCAAGAAATCGGCGACGACGCATTGAAAGGTTGAACCTTGGGATTGCCGCGCTAGTCTGCTAATATAAACCCGGAGGCGAGAGTGGCGGAATTGGCAGACGCGCAGGATTTAGGTTCCTGTGCCGAAAGGCGTGAGGGTTCAAGTCCCTCCTC
>CAVZRT010000026.1:0-243498 GCA_963777705.1 uncultured Planctomycetota bacterium | reverse complement strand
CCATGTTGTCGGCGCCGGTACCGTATTCCTGGAGTATTTCTCCTCCCGGCAGGCCTTCGCGATGAGCTTCGGGGGAAAGCTCGGCGGCGAGGTCTTGCCGGAGTCGGCCCAAGATGGTGACGATACGTGGCGGCACGGGAGGGTCCCTTCGGGGCCTGGTTGGCTGTGACTTACCACCAGGATGTCCGAAGTCCCTCCCGTGCTCAAGTCGCTACAAACGCTCCGGAAGGCAGGGCTTGGGCCTTAACTTCATGGCATTCTATTCCTGGCACCATTTTCCGCTCATAGGCCCGCAGCCTTACGTACCCTCTCCGCGACTTCCTCGCCGGAGATCGTCCGCACTTGTCCGGAGCGCACGTCATCCAAGCGGCGGCGGGCTTCGTCCGCCCAAATCGCGTCGATGCGTCCACCTGGAATCGGGTCGAGGCCCTCGACGAGTTTATCGGCGAGGAGTGCCCGATCCTCGTTTGGAAGGGACATCGCCTCGGCCGCAATTTGTTCTACGGTCATCGCCATGAGTCGTCCCCAATCTCAGGCCAGGGCTCATCCGGCCTCACCTTAGGATATCCAATTCCCGGCAGACGGGACAGCTCACAGTTGACGTTGAACGACACGAAGCGGAGGGGAAGCGATTTAACTCCGCTTCCCCTCCGTCCTCTCACGCCACGGCCTCAATCAGCTCGTCATCTTCGATGTCAACCGCACCATCGACCCACTCCTCGGCGTCGGCTAGTCCGCTCTGGAGCTCGTCCTTCAGGCGCTTCCTGGCCGTGTGCAGCCTCCTCTTGATGGTGCCGATCGGGGCGTCCACCGCTTCGGCCATCTCGGCGAGAGTCTGGCCGTTGATGTAGAACGCCACGAGCGTCTCCCGGTCGAGCGGCTTGAGCTTTTCCAGGCCCTCCCACAGCTTCTTGGCCCGTTCCCGGGCGATCAGGGCGTCGAGCGGATCGCTCCGCCGTTCGGCCGAGACGGCGCCTTCCAGGACCTCAGTCTGGACGGTGGGCGGCTGGACCCTTCGCGTGGCGCGGTTGATGGCCATCCTCACCGCGACCTGGCGGAGCCATCCGGCGAACCGTTCGGGCTCGCGGAGCTGGTTGATCCGCTTCATCACGTGGAGGAAGACCTCCTGCGTCAACTCCATCGCCTCGCTGGCGTTGCCCAGCCGGCTGAGGCAGACGGCGTAGATGGTCCGATGGAACTGCTCGGCCAGGAGACCGAACGCTTCGCGGTCGCCGTCCTGGGCGCGCTCGACGAGCGCGGCGGTTGCGGTCCAATGCGCCTGATTTGAACTGATTCTCTCGAGCGTGGCGATCATGGTCTCCCCCATCCCCAGGGGTTTTCCTCAAGACCGCGTGAGGCGGGATTGACTATGACAATCCGGCCTCTCGCGGCGCTCGCTGTGCACGGGACCGGCGCCGGAGGGGGGCGATCGGGCGCGGTTGCTCCGTCCCTGGCCCACTGGGGCAAACCGGGACGGTCCGCGGGTCCTATCGCCGCCTTGGGGCGGCCGACGGTGACGGCTGGAGCGAGGCGCACGACGGCGGCGAGGTATCGGGCCGGCGTGTTCCACGCGGGCCGAACACCCACCCATCGAAACGAGATCAGGCGTGAAGTCTCGGGCGCGATCGGGTCGGTCGCGTCCTCGTCTTCCGCCTCATCCCTGCGTCGTCAGGTCAGGGGTTCGGCACTCACCCCCCGGTCGCGGTTATGGCGATCGGGGCGAACGAGGCTAAGGTCGGCGTGAAGGCCCATTCACAGGTTAGATGTGAAGGGGCCAGGACATCGGGCCTGGCGGCTCGGGATCGATCGCGTTCAGGTTCGGCGACCGAGACCGCTCTGCTGGGCACCATTCCGACCGTAAACCTCGCCGGGTTGCTTCCCAGTGGCAGGTGCCAACTGGAAAGCTTCGGCGAGCACGGGGGCGAGGAGATCGATGGCGAATAGGAGCCCGGAATGGAATCCGGCTTTCGCTTCGATTTCATCGCGTCCCCGACGCGCATGATGAGGATGCGCCCTTGCGGATGGGACTGGCGGAGCATGAGGGCCCGTTGACCGACGTTGTTACCCGCCACATTGGCGAGCGACCGCGTGCCGAGGTTCAGCCCGATGATCGTGGCCGACAGCTGGTTCGTGCGGTTCAACATGGTCAGACCCTCACTCCGCCGATTGGGGCGGGATCGAGAAGACAGATGGCGGGGCGCGGCGGCGGGTTGCGGCCACCGTGTTTTCCAAGAGAATCTTCCGATACGACGAAAAACTCTCCGTCCCGGACAGAGATCCCGAGCAACACGCCCGGGGACGAGATCGCGGGCCGGCGGATGAGGCCGACGCCGCGTCACGACGGCTTGGACATCCTATCTACGCCCGAGGTTCGCGTCTATTCGGCGAATTCTCCGAAATCGGCGGAAACCCGCGTCAGGGTCGGTGCAAGATCAACAGGTTTCGCGACTCGTACACCCGATTATAGCCAATCTCCTCGAACGGGCCGGGCGGGAACCGTCCGGGATCAAGGAACATCCATCGCACGATCCGGTGGATCTCGGGCCGATTGGGCGGCTTGTTCGCGTCCATCACGTAACTATATAAATGCCGGCGGGAGGAGAGAGGCGCCGTCAACTCGTAGGCCGCCATGACCCCATCCTCCGGCCCGACCTGGCGGATGAAATGCCAGATCTTCGCACTTTCGGCCCGGTCGAAGGCGACCGGCACCCTCGCGAACTCGTCGGCGACGAATTTGCCCGCGACGGCAAACCCCGCGAGGCATGCGGCGGCCACGCCAAACGCGACGAGACGCCCTCGTCGGGAGATCCGCGCATATCCGATCAACCCCGCCACCATGACCACGCCCGCGGCGGGCGCCGTGTAGCGGACGTGGTGCCAATCCCTCGTGCCCAGCCAGTCCATGGTCCACTTGCCGCAAGCCAGGCTATATAACCACGGGAGGGCGGCCGGCGCCACCCGAGGGGCAAACATGGCCAGCGCCGACCACGACGCGAGGCCCAGGCCGAGGATCTTGAGGATGGTCCAGGAAAGCTCGATCGGCGACGGCTTCTCGCCCGCGAATTGCTGGAGATAGCCCCGCGGCGACTCGATCCCCCCAGTGATCGCCAGATACCCGAAAAACAGGAACAGGAACCACACGAGGCCGATCACCAGCGCGGCCCGACTCCAGCGATACGTGCGGCCGATGTCCTCGAGCTCGCGCGGCGGGACCATCGCCAGCGACGCCACCACGAACGCGAATTCCTGGCGACAGGCGAGCAAACCGCCGATCCCGACCGCAGTGAGCTTCACGTCCCGATCCCGCCAGCCGGCAAACGCCCAGACGATGAACGGGACGCCGACTTGCAGCTCGCGGAAGTCGTTCAAAGCCAGCGGCCAGAGCAGCGGAGTCAGCGGGATCATGCACGACGCCATCAGCGCCGGCAACCGTCGATCCCGATTCTTTTCTGACGAGCACAAACCCCGCCGGGATCACCCACCAGAACACGACCGATTGGATGACCAGCAACGTCCGAGGGCCGGGGAATGCCGCGTAAATCGGCAGGATCAGGAAGCGGAGCGGCGACAGGTAATTCATCTTCCAGGGGGACGGGCCTTCGACCGCATAGGACGCGAGCGGCCGCACCGTGATCGAAGGATAGCCCTTGATCACGGCCCAGAACCACTGGTTGAAGTAGGCGAGATCCCAGCTATAACCTAGGCGGAATTCGTCGTATCTGGCGAGCGAAAGCCAAAGGTTGATCGCCGTGCAGGCGACCATCACGAGCCCGACGAAAATCCAGGGGGCAGCGCGGCGGATCATTCACCGGGCCTTGGCAAGGGACGAGAGGTTCAGCGGGCACCGTGGAGGCTGGCCCAGGAGCAACCGACGCGCCTCCTCGGCGGCTTTCTGCCGCTGCTCGATGAAACTTTCCACGCTATAAAACGCCGAATGCGGCGTGAGGACGACGCGGGGATGATTCCGCAGGCGGTCATCATCCAGCGGCTCATGATCCACCACGTCCAGGCCGGCCGCACCGAGATGGCCCGATTCGAACGAATCGATCAACGCCGCCTGATTGACCACGCCGCCCCTAGCCGTGTTGATCAAGATCCCGCCCGGCGGCATCAGCCCCAGCGTCCGCGCATTGATCAGATGATGCGATTGGGCGTCCAGGTAGCAATGCAGGCTGACGAAGTGGCTCTGGCCCATCAGGGCCTCAAGTCGAGTCGGCCCGCCTGCACGCCAATCGCCTTTTCCGTGCCGGGCGGGACGTGGGGATCGAAGAAAACGACGTCGAGGCCGAAAGCCTTGGCCCGCAAGGCGGTTGCGGTGCCGATGCGCCCCATGCCGACCAATCCAAGCGTCTTGCCTCGCAATCGAGGAGAGCCCGCAACCACGCGATAATCCCACTCGCCTCTCAGGATCGCCTGATGCGCCGGGACGAGCGCGGCGGGCGGTGGCCAGCAGGAGCATGATCGCGTGGTCGGCCACTTCCTCGGTGCCATAATCGGGCACGTTGCAGACCACGATCCCGCGGCGCTTGCGGCCGCCACATCCACATTATTATATCCCACGCCGGCGCGAACGATCCCGCGACATTTCTTTGCCATGGCGAGCGATTGTTCGCCCAGCATGGCGATCTCGTGGTTCAAGATCAGGATATCGGCGGACGGCAAGAACGGCGAAAGCTCCGCTTCGCTCGCCGCCCTGGCCAGGACGACGTCGGCGACGCCTTCGAGGATCGGGGATTCGACGCTCGAATCGTCGAGGAAATCGGCGATCACCACGCGAAAGAGAGAGGGCATCGCGCGGGCCTCAGGTCGACGAAGAGGATAGCCAGCTCAGGACTTGCGAAGGGTCGGCAACGTGGAACACCTGCTCCGACCCATCGTTCAAGGCGATCACCAGCGGGTCGGGCGTGCCGACGACCCAGGTCACGAATCGTCGCGGCCTGGGACGGGCGAAGGTGCGTTCGACCTGTCCGATCGGCGATGTTCCAGGGCTCGACGTCCCAGCGATTGGGGGCGAACCACACGGCCTGATTCGTGCGGACCAGCGTGCCGCGCTCGGTCTTGCGTCCCACCTGAAGCCGCGCCGGGACTTCGGAGACGATCGCCTCGCCGCCGCGAAGATGGAACGCCTGGAACGCTTCGAATTCGTCTTCGGACCGCGTCGGCGCATACCACCGGCCGTGCATGGGTCGCAGGACGAGGCGGACGTAGAGGTCCAACACGACGGCGATGACGGCCGCCCAAAGGAACGCCCTCGTGAGCATCTTGGGCGAGAATTTGGCCATCGCCCGCAGGCAGAACACGCCGCTCTGTTCTGCATCCAGGGTCTCAGGTGATGATAGAGGCCGATCTCCATCAAGCAGCGAAAGGACGGCGAAGGATTGCCAGAAGACGTTGGAAAACGCCAGGCGAATGCTGGGGGCTTGCTCATCGGGTGCGTTCTCGATGGTGCATCTTGGGTTGCGAGACGCGTCGGCGCCGGAGGAGGGTCGCGAAGCCGGGAGATGCGGCGTAGAATCCCCATCCGGGCGCGGGCGGTCCGCGCACGAGGTCCCATGATTGTGGGGGATTGCATGCCGCGGATCAAGGATCTGCTCGCCAAAGGCGACGTGGTGAGGCTTTTCGGGGTCGGCCAGCTCCTTGGCCCAAGTGGATTGAGATCCTCGGAATCCACGGCCAGTTCGACGGCCTCTGGATCGATTCGAGCACGCCGGGCTCACCATGCGCGACTTCGAGATCGCCACCCTCGCTGCAAATGCTTGCGGGCTCGACCATTTCGTCCGCACGCCCGCGACCGATTACGCCACCATCATGAGGCCGCTCGAAGCCGGCGCCAACGGCGTGATGGTGAGCATGGTCCGCTCGCCCGAGGAGGCCGAGACCGCCGTCCGCTGGGCCAAATTCTGGCCCCGGGGCGAGCGGGGCGTGAACGGCGGCAATCGCGACGGCCAGTTCGGACTGATGCCCTATGACCGAGTACATCAAAGAGGCCAACGCCCGCACCTTCGTGGGCATCCAGATCGAGACGGCCCCGGCGCTGGCCGGCGTGGCCGAGATCGCCGCAATCCCCGACGTCGACCTGATTTTCGTCGGCCCGGCCGACCTCAGCCAGGTCCTCGGAGTGCCGGAGACTGGGAGAATCCGCGATGCCTCGCCGCGATCGAGGGCATTGCCCAGGCGTGCAAGCAGCGGGCAAGCCCTGGGGCATCGTGCCCCGAGGGCCCGAGTACGCCGAACGAATGCGAGCCTGGGGCTGCCAGATGTTCGTCCTGGGCTTCGACAACCAGGCCGTCCACGCAGGAATTCGCGCCGCCAAGGAACGCTACCGATCCTTCTTCCCCTCCTGATTGGCCCATCGTCCGAACGAGCCGGGCGTGGAATAAGGCTGCTCCGGAATGTTCCTCGCAGGGTTCATGAAATGCACCATTTCCGCCGACCAAATTCGGCCATGGCAGTTTGGAGGGACGAATGATCCAGTCCAGTCCGTTGCTCGCGATCAAGCGACTGCTCCTGTTCTTCTGGGCCGCATGGCTGAGCGTGGTAGTGACGACCAATCTCCTCGAAGCGTTGCAGGCGCTCGGCGCCCTGCCCGACACCTTCAAATTCGTCTCCGGCAACTGGCGATGGATCAATCAGGTGATGGACCCGGTCGGCGTGCCTCGAAGTCTGCAAGCGGTCATGTTCGCCGGGGCGGTTGCCTGGGAGACCCTGGCGGCCGCCCTCTTCTGGCGAGCCCTGGCGACCTATCGCGGAAGGCCGCTGGAGCACGAGCGGGCCACGGTGTCCGCCTGCGGCATCAACCTGGCATTATGGGCCGCGTTCCAGGTCCTGGACGAGGTTGTGCTGGCCTACGGACCCGAAGCGGTACACCGGATGATCTTCGCGAACCAGATCGCCACCCTGTTACTGCTCTACCTGATCAAGGGGACGCCCGGGCAAACCGACGGAGGAGGGGAGAACGTCGGCCTCGCATGAGTGCCATGAAGAGCAGGAACGGTTTCTGACCGAAGCTCGCGGACTGTCAGTTCCTGGAAAGCGCTCGTCCCGCCAGAATCCATCGCCGCACCCAGGAAGGAGAGACTTCGGCCGAAGGCCCGGCATCTCCGCTACGATCGAGTCTTTGGTTCTTCGACGCGAGGGGACCGTGCGAGGAAAGCCTGAAAGTACTCCGTCGAGGCCCTGCGTCACCTTGATGCCATGTTTACTCTCCCGGCGGGGAACTGCACCCTAACGTTGAGGCCGAGCTGCGCCACTACCGCGACCAGTTCAAGCGCAAGGTCGTGCGCTGCAACTGCGACGACGCGTACGAGTCCAACTTCTCCAAAATAAAGTCGCGCGTCGGGTGGCCGGAAATTGGTGGGTTACGCCGCTTGACCGCGGCTGACCCACCCGACCCGTTCCCGTTCCGTCCGTCGGCTCAAACCCTTGACGCCGTCGCACCCCGTCCAATACAGTCTGAGGCACCACGACTTATGCACGGAGCCGCGCGACTCGCGACCGTCCACCACGGAGCTTGCCAGAGCCATGTCCGACCAGCCCAAATACGTCTATTCGTTCGGCGGAGGGAAGGCCGACGGCAAGGCCGAGATGAAGACCCTGCTCGGCGGCAAGGGGGCCAACCTCGCCGAGATGAGCGTGATCGGCATCCCCGTCCCCCCCGGATTCACCATCACCACCGAGGTCTGCGCCGCCTACTACGAGAACGGCAAGAAGCTGCCCGAGGCCGCCGTCCCCCAGATCCAGGCCGCCATCAAGCAGATGGAAGCGCTCTACGGGGCCAAGTTCGGCGACCCGAGCGACCCCCTGCTCGTCTCGCGTCCGCTCGGGGGCGGCGCTCTCCATGCCCGGCATGATGAACACGATCCTGAACCTGGGCCTGACCGACGCCTCGGTCGAGGGCGTGGCCAAGAAGACCGGCAACGTCCGGTTCGCCTACGACGGCTATCGCCGCCTGATCGACATGTTCGGCTCGACCGCGATGGGCGTCGAGCACGAGCAGTTCGAGCACGAGCTCCACACGCTCAAGCACGAAAAGGGCGTCAAGCTCGACACCGAGCTTTCGGCCGACGACCTCAAGGAGCTGGTCAAGCGGTACAAGGCCGTCTACAAGAAGCACGTCGGCGAGGACTTCCCGCAGGACCCGAACAAGCAGCTCATGCTGTCGATCAACGCCGTGTTCAACTCGTGGAACGGCAACAAGGCGATCGAGTATCGCCGCATCGAGCGGATCACCGGCCTGAAGGGCACGGCCGTCAACGTGCAGGCGATGGTCTTCGGCAACATGGGCGAGACCTCCGGCACCGGCGTCGCCTTCACCCGCGACCCGAACACCGGCGAGAACGTCTTCTACGGCGATTACCTCATCAACGCCCAGGGCGAGGACGTGGTCGCCGGCATCCGCACGCCCGAGCCGATCGCGCAGCTCCAGCAGGACATGCCCAAGGTCTACGACCAGCTGATGGGGATCCGCCAGAAGCTGGAGCAGCACTACAAGGAGATGCAGGACATCGAGTTCACCGTGCAGGAAGGCACCCTGTACATGCTCCAGACCCGCACCGGCAAGCGGCACCGGCACCGCCGCCGTCCGGATCGCCGTCGAGATGGTGAAGGAAGGCTTGATCGACGAGAAGACCGCCATCAAGCGGGTCGCCCCCGACAGCCTGAACCACCTGCTGCTGCCGCAGCTCGACCCCAAGGCGAAGGTCAAGGCCGTGGCGCCAGGGGATCGCCGCCAGCCCCGGCGCCGCCAGCGGGCAAGGTCGTCCTGTCGGCCGAGGAGGCCGTCGAGCACGCCGAGAAGCACCCCAGCGACCCGATCATGCTCGTCCGCAAGGAGACCAGCCCCGAAGACGTGGCCGGCATGCACCTGGCCAAGGGCATCCTGACCGCACCGGCGGCAAGGCCAGCCACGCGGCGGTCGTCGCCCGCGGCTGGGGCAAGCCCTGCGTCGTCGGCTGCGAGGCCATCAAGATCGACGAGAAGGCCGGCAGCGTTCACCATCGCCGGCCAGACGGTGAAGGCGGGCGACTACATCACCATCAACGGCACCACCGGCGACGTGATGATCGGCCAGGTGCCGACCGTCGCCGCCGACGATGTCCGGCGACTTCGCCACCCTCATGGGCTGGGCCGACAAGGTCCGCACCCTGAAGGTCCGCACCAACGCCGACACGCCCAAGGACGCCGTGAAGGCCCGCGAGTTCGGCGCCGAGGGCATCGGCCTCTGCCGCACCGAGCACATGTTCTTCGGCGACGACCGCATCGTCGCCATGCGGAAGATGATCCTCGCCGACGACGAGGACGGCCGCAAGAAGCCGCTCTGGCCGAGCTGGAGCCGTTCCAGAAGCGACGACTTCGTCGGCATCTTCGAGGCGATGGACGGCCTGCCCGTCACCATCCGCCTGCTCGACCCGCCGCTGCACGAGTTCCTCCCGCACGACGAGAAGGGCCAGGCGGAAGTCGCCAAGCAGCTCGGCATCCCGGTCGAGAAGGTCAAGCGACGCGTCGAGGAGCTGCACGAGTTCAACCCGATGATGGGCTTCCGCGGCTGCCGCCTGCCGATCATGTTCCCCGAGATCGGCGACATGCAGGTCCGGGCCATCATCGAGGCCGCCATCGAGGTCAAGAAGAAGGGCAAGAAGTCCTGCCCGAGATCATGATCCCGCTGGTCGGCACCGTCGAGGAGCTGGTCGTTCCTCAAGAAGCGGACGATCGAGGTCGCCGAGGAGTGCATGACAGAAGGCCGGGCACGAAGGTCGAATACCTCGATCGGCACGATGATCGAGGTGCCCCGGGCGGCCCTCACCGCCGACAAGATCGCCGAGGAGGCCGAGTTCTTCTCCTTCGGCACCAACGACCTGACGCAGATGACGTTCGGCTTCAGCCGGGACGACATCAAGGCGTTCATGCCGATCGTATCTCGAGGAGAAGATCCTGCCGATCGACCCGTTCCAGTCGCTGGACGTCAGCGGCGTGGGCCAGCTCGTCGAGATGGGCGTGCAGAAGGGCCGCAAGGCCCGCAAGGAGAAGACCGGCGAGCACCTGAAGGTCGGCATCTGCGGCGAGCACGGCGGCGACCCCGACACGGTCGCCTTCTGCCACAAGGTCGGCATGGACTACGTCTCCTGCTCGCCGTTCCGCGTGCCGATCGCCCGACTCGCCGCCGCCCAGGCCGCCTTGGCCGATGGCAAGACGACCAGTCGGGATAAATGAGAGGGTTCACTGCGGACAACGCGGAGGGAGACAGAGGAGGAAAAGAAGTTCTTTTCCACCTCGTCTTCTCCCTTTGTTCCTCCTCATTCTCCGCGGTGAAGTCTTTCCGCCATTCCGCACTGGCCGATGCTTGTCCGTGCGCCTGATGCTATGATAGCTTAGATGCTATCGTCCGCGCCCTTTCCTTGTCCCGCCGGCCATCGCAGAATCGGTCCCTTCTTCTGGCGTTCGCCACCGATTTTTTGCCGGCGACCGGATTAAGATTTGGCGAGGACCAGCCGCATGCTCCTTGCGTCGCCATCTTCCCGGAGTCTCCCGCCATGGCCAAGCAGAGGAGTGATTGGACCGATATCCTCGTCCGCCGAGGGGTCATCGGCCCCGATCAGCTCAAGGAGGCACAGGGGATGAAGGGCGTCCCGCCCGAGGACGCCCTGGTCCGGCTCGCCTATGCCTCGCCCGAGCAGATCATGAAGGCGAAGGCCGAAGAGCATAAGCATGGACTTACGTCGACCTCAGCGAGGTCGAGATCCCGCCCGGCGTGGTCGAGCTGATCCCCGAATCGCTCGCGCGCGAGAACTTCGTCATGCCCATGGCGCAGCGAGAACGGCGTGATCAAGGTCATCATGCACGACCCGCTCAACTTCGAGACCATCGAAAAGCTCCGATTCGTCCTGAACCGCGAGATCAGCATGGCCTTGGCCCCCAAAGAGGCCATCGTCGAGGCGATCAACCGCTACTACGGGTCGTCGTCGCAGGAGACCGAGTCGGTCGACTCCATGCTCCAGGAATTCACCGACACCGCGATCGACTTCTCCGAGGATGGCGGCGGGGGACGCAGTGGATCGGGTGCGAACGCGCTGGAGGAAGGGGACGCGCCGGTCATCCGGCTGGTCCACCTGATCATCCAGGAAGCCGTGGCCATGAGGGCTTCGGACATCCATATCGAGCCCTTCGCCGACCGCGTGCGGATCCGCTATCGCATCGACGGCGTGTGCATGGAACGCGACTCTCCGCCCCGCCGGTTGCTCGGCTCGATCGTGTCCCGGCTCAAGATCATGGGCTCGATCGACATCGCCGAGAAGCGTCGCCCGCAGGACGGACGGATCAAGATCCACGTCGCCGGCAAGGACATCGACCTGCGTGTGTCCATCATCCCAACCGTGCATGGACAATCGGTGGTCATGCGAATCCTCGACCGCGATAACATCAAGGTCGGCCTGCGTGACCTCGGGTTCGGCGACGAGGATTGGAAGAAGTTCTCGCAATCTGATCAAACGCCCCAACGGCATCTTGCTGGTGACCGGTCCGACCGGATCGGGCAAGACGACCACGCTCTATGCGGCGCTCAACGAGCTGAACCGGCCGGACGTCAAGATCATCACGGCCGAGGACCCGGTCGAATACTACCTGCCGGGCATCAACCAATGCGAGGTTCGCGCCAAGATTGGGATGACGTTTGCACGCATCATTCGCGCCATGCTGCGGCAAAATCCCAACATTCTCCTCGTCGGCGAAATCCGCGATGAGGAGACGGCCAACACGGCGATCCAAGCGTCTCTGACGGGACACTTGGTTTTCAGTACGCTGCATACGAACGATGCGCCGAGTGCTGTAACGAGACTGGTCGATATCGGGGTCCAGCCGTTCCTTGTGGCAAGTTCGGTCATGGGGATCATGGCCCAGCGGCTTGTTCGCAAAGTCTGCCCCAAATGCCGCCTGCGATACGAGCCGCCCGGCACGATCCTCCAGTCTCTTGGGCTCAGTCCCGAGCTGGCCAAGAAGGCGAATTTCATGAAGGGTAAGGGCTGCACCTATTGCAGCAAGAGCGGCTATCGCGGGCGGATGGGCATCTACGAACTGATGGCCATGACCAACGTGATCCGCGAGATGACCTTCAAGGGCGAACCGACCCAGGTTATCCGTAAAGCCGCCCGCAAGCAGGGGATGCGTACGCTGTTTGAGGACGGGATGATCAAGGCGATGAAGGGCTTGACCACCATCGACGAGGTCATGCGGATCACCCACCACGAGTCGCTTGCCGACCGGCTGAGTCCGCTTGCAAAACGCGGAGCCCTCGCCGTACGGGTGGACCCGGGCGGCGAGGCCGGCATGCCTGTCTGCCACCGCACCCATTCGGTTGCCGATATAGCGTCGATTTCTTCGGAAATGGGCGGGAAAATCGTGCGACCACGCTTGATCTTGCGTGGGCCGCCTCGATAATGCCGTTGTGACGAGGGCTCTCGCATGCCTCGCCATAACTCAAATCTCCCCCGTCCCGTTCGGCATGACAGTTAGTTCGCGAGACAAAGTCAAGCCCCGTCCCGGGTGTGCCTTGCCCGCGGTCGTTCTTCGAAGTCCTTTTCGCGGGGGATTGGGAGTTTCATGGGCACGCTGCTGATCGACAAGTTGCTTCAGACGACCGTCACCCAGAAGGCGAGCGACCTGCATTTGACGGTCGGGTCACAGCCCATGCTCCGGCTTCACGGCCACATGAGGCCGCTGGCCACCAAGGTCCTGGAGCCGGCCGACACCTCGGCGCTCATGAAGAGCATCACGCCCGAGCGCTGCCAGCAGGAATTGCAGGAGGTCGGCGGGACGGACTTCGGGTTCGCGTTCGGCGACATGGCCCGGTTCCGCGTGGCCATCTACAAGCAACGCGGCAACATCGGCCTGGTCCTGCGGCGGATCCCGAATGAATTCCTCACGTTCGAGCAGCTTGGCATGCCCGCCGTGATGGAACAGTTGATCACGCGGCCCAGCGGTTTGATCCTGGTCACCGGACCGACCGGCTCGGGCAAGACGACGAGCCTGGCGTCCATGATCAACTGGATCAACAACAACATGGACCGCCACATCATCACGATCGAAGACCCGATCGAATATTTCCACAAGCATCAGAAATCGCTGGTCAACCAGCGCGAGATCGGCATCGACGTCCCCGACTTCCCCGAGGCCATCCGCCGCGCCCTTCGTATGGACCCCGACATCATCCTCGTGGGCGAAATGCGAGACCTTGCGACGATCCAGGCGGCCATCACGGCGGCCGAGACCGGCCACATCGTCTTCGGCACCCTGCACACGAACTCGGCCGAGGGCACCGTCAACCGGATCATCGACGTGTTCCCCAAGGAGCAGCAGGACCAGATCCGCACCCAGCTCTCGGTGGCGATCATCGGCATCCTGGCCCAGTCGCTCCTACCCCGGAAGCCGAAGGGACTTGTGGCGGCCTACGAGATGCTCGTGGTCACGCCGGCCATCTCCAACCTGATCCGCGAAAACAAGACCTACCGGATCGACTCGTCGATCCAGACCGGGCGGAAGCACGGGATGATCCTGATGGACGACAGCCTGTTCAACCTCTGGCGTCAGGGGCTGGTCGAGGAGGAAGAGGTCCTTTACAAGGCCCGCAAGGTCAACGAGCTCAAGGAGCGGATCGAGCTGGCCAAGAAGGGGATCTTCGACGACAACGAGGACGAAGAAGGCGACGATTGAGGCGGCTCCTGGCGATTTGCCCCCCTGTCCCGGAAAGCGGTAATCTCATGGCTCGCAAGCTCGGACAGATCCTGATTGACATGGGCTATCTCAACGAAGATGGCATGTGGAAGATCCTGGACGAGATGAAGCGCAGCGACGGCGAGCTGTTCGGCAAGGTCGCCACCCGCCTGGGGGTGGTGAACGAAGACCAGGTGATGAAGGCCCTGGGCGAGCAGCTCGGGATGAAGGTCGTCAAGCTCGACGAGATGACCATCCCCAACGAGATGGCCGAGATCGTCAACGAGACCATGGCCCAGGCGTTCAAGGTCGTGCCGGTGTCGGTGTCCAAGAAAGACAAGTCGGTCACCGTGGCGATGGCCGAGCCGCAGAACCCGGCCACGCTGGAAAGCATGAGGCAATTCTTGGGCGTCGAGGTCAAGGGGGTGATCGCCCCCGAGAAGGACGTCCTGGCGGCGATGACCAAGCTCTACGCCGGCAAGGAAGAGTCGATCCAGGACGTGGTCAAGCAGATCGAGCAGGACAAGGGGCTCTCGCAGTATTCGCACCGCAACGAGAACACGATCGACCTGGAAGCGATCGAGGAGATGGCCGAGGCCGCGCCGGTGCGGAAGCTCCTGAACATGGTGCTCTTGCTCGCGATCAAGGACAAGGCGTCGGACATCCACTTCGAGCCGTTCGAAGAAGAATACAAGATGCGGTATCGCGTGGACGGGATCCTCTACGAGCTCGTCCCGCCTCCCCGTCACCTGGCTCCCGCGATCTCGTCTCGAATCAAGGTCATGTCGAATCTGGACATCGCCGAGCGTCGCCTGCCCGCAGGACGGCCGGATCCAGCTCGGGATCGGCGGCAACCAGGTCGACATCCGCGTTTCCACGCTGCCGACCCTGTTCGGCGAGAGCGTGGTCCTGCGGATCCTCGACCGGACGGTCGTGAACCTCGACCTGAACAAGATCGGCATGCCGGCCGACTTGCTGGTCCGCTGGCGAGAGGTGATCCACAAGCCCAACGGCGTGATCTTGGTGACGGGGCCGACCTCGTCGGGCAAGACGACCACGCTCTACGCCACGCTCAACGAGCTGAACCAGATCACCGAGAAGATCATCACCACCGAGGAGCCGGTCGAGTACGAGATCGAGGGGCTGATCCAGATCCCGGTCAATCCCGACATCGGCGTCACGTTCGCCAACTGCCTGCGGGCGATCCTGCGGCAGGACCCCGACAAGATCCTCGTTGGCGAGACCCGCGACCTGGAGACCGCGGAAATCGCGATCCAGGCGAGCCTGACCGGCCATATCGTCTTCACCACCTTGCACACGAACGACGCGCCCGGCGCGGTCACTCGGCTCCGCGACATGGGCGTGCCGACCTTCCTCATCACGGCCACCGTCGAGGCCGTGCTGGCCCAGCGGCTCGTGAGGAAGATCTGCAAGTTCTGCCGGACCGAGTTCACGCCCTCGGCCGAGGTGGCGATGGAGCTGGGCTACAACATGGAAGAGGCGCAGAAGAAGAAATTCTTCTACGGCCGCGGCTGCGAGAAGTGCAACAACACCGGCTACAAGGGCCGCCAGGGGATCTTCGAGCTGATCGTGATGAACGACAAGCTCCGCGAGATGATCGTGGCCGAGGCCTCGCTCGACGAGTTCCGCGAGGCGTGCCGCAAGGCCGGGATGCAGACCCTCCGCGAGTCGGGCCTCCAGGCCATCCACTCGGGCGAGTCGTCGATCGAGGAAATCATCCGCGAGACCATGCTGGACGACGCATAATCGGGCCCATCGCTTCTCCCCATCGCCAGGAATCCCGGAAACACCGGCGGACTTGAATCCGCTTCCACGAGTGACGAAGGAGCCTCCCTCTCATGCCGACCTACCAGTTCGAGGCGATGGACCACGCCGGCAAGGAAGTCAAGGACACGATCGACGCCTCCACGCAGGAGGAGGCGCAGCAACTGATCCGCCAGAAGGGCTTCTTCGTCACCAAGATCGCCGAGCGTAGCGCCAAGACCGCCAAGGGGGGCAAGAAGAACCCCGCCCAGGCCAAGAAAGGCCCCGGCGGTCGCGGCAAGAAGAAAGCCTTCACCATCGGCAAGATCTCGACCAAGCAGCTCTGCTTGTTCACCCGCCAGCTCTCCACCCTGCAGGACGCCGGCCTGCCGATCTTGCGGAGCCTGAAGATCCTCGAGAATCAGTGCAAGCCGGGCGTGCTCAAGAACGCGCTGGGCGACGTGGTCGAGGACATCGAGAGCGGCTCGACGCTCTCGGAAGCCTTCGGCAAGCACCCCAAGGCGTTCGACAAGCTGTACTGCAACATGATCAAGGCGGGCGAGGCCGGCGGTGCGCTGGAAGCCATCCTCCAGCGCCTTGCCGACTTCAAGGAGAAGGCGCAGACGCTCAAGCGACGCGTGAAGGGGGCCATGGTCTACCCGATCGTGGTCATCCTGGTCGCGTGCGTGATCGTGGGCTTCATCCTCTACTTCATCATCCCCAAGTTCGAGGCGATCTTCGCCGACTTCGGCGTCGACCTGCCCGGCATGACCATCTTCCTGATCAAGGCCAGCCACGTGGTCGTGCAGAAATTCTACCTGGTGATCCTGGTCCCGGTCCTGATCTGGATCTTCATCAAGCTCCTGTATCGGAACAAGACGGGCGCGTACATCCTGGACCGCGTCTGGCTGATGGTGCCCGTGATGGGGACGATCGTCGAGAAGTCGACGGTGGCCCGGACCATGAGGACCCTGGGCACGCTGGTGCAGTCGGGCGTGCCGATTTTGGAGTCGCTGAACATCGTCCGAGACACGGCCGGCAACGCCGTGTTCGAGCGGGCGTTCACCCGGATTTACGAGTCGATCCGCGAGGGCGAGACCATCGCCCAGCCGCTCCGCGAGTCGCGCATCGTCGACGACATCGTCGTCAACATGATCGACGTCGGCGAGGAGACCGGCGACCTCGACACCATGCTCAACAAGATCGCCGACAACTACGAGGAAGAGGTCGAGGTCCTCGTCGAGTCGCTGGTGAGCCTGCTCGAGCCGATCATGATCGTCGTCCTGGGCGGTATCATCGGCTTCATCGTCATCGCCCTGTTCCTGCCCTTGATCCAGCTCATCACCAAGCTCTCGGGCTGAGCGAGAGGTTGTGGGGTAGGCATCCCGCCTGCCCCTCCCCGACAAGACACGGCAGGCGGGATGCCTGCCACATGCGTCATGCAAGACGGCCCGTCTGGAAGGGCGCCGAGGAGGGTTCCTCGAACTCGTCGAGGCCCCTTCCACGTGCCCGGTACGCCCCGAATTCGACACGGAACGAACCATCGCCCGGCCTTGGGTACTTTCAGGACAGGAGCTCGTCCGATGATCCGCCGACCCGCCTCGCGACCGCCCCGCCGGCCCGGTTTCACCCTGATCGAGCTCTTGGTCGTGGTCACGATCATCGGCATCCTCGTGGCGCTACTCCTGCCGGCGATCGTCGGCGCGATCCGCCGGGCGAACGAGGCCCGCGTGTCGGCCGACATCCAGACCCTGGCCGTGGCCCTGCAAAGCTTCCGGAACACCTACGGCGAATACCCGCCCAGCCGCGTGGTGTTGAGCGAGTCGGGCGTCTATAGCGTGGCGTTCGGCAGCCTCGCCCCGCAGGGGGCGATCATCTCGCCGCAAGCGGGGGACTATAGCACGGCCCTGGCGTCCGTGACGTGGATCGTCCCGACGTCTCCCGGCTATCAATATCCGGGGCCGGGCAACGCCGACATCTCGTTCGGCACGCTGGCCGAGCGCTCGGTGCGGGCCTTGCGGAAATATTTCCCCCGTGCCCTCCCGCCCACGCCCACCAACGCAAGCCCGCAGACCTGGCACGACTTCAACGGCAATGGCACCCTCGATCCGGGCTTCATCTATCTCCAGGGGGATGAATGCCTCGCGTTCTTCCTGGGCGGGATCCCCAACCCCAGCGGAGGCGGCAGCTTCGGGATGACCGGGTTCGGCCGCAATCCGCTCTATCCCTTCGTGGGCGCGGCCGGGACTTCGAACCGGACCCAGTCGCTCTTCGAATTCCGGGCCGAACGGCTCGTGGACGACGACGGCGACGGCATCCCCAGCTATTACGACCCGAACGGCGGGTCGGGAGCGACCGCGTACGCTCCTTATGCCTACTTCAGCTCCTACGGAGCGGCGGGATACGACCCGAACGACTGCAATTTCTTCGATCCCAATCGCGACCCCAGCATCAACCCCCTAGCGGCACCGTATCAGTTGGGCACGCCCGTGATCGGGAACGCCGGGTACACCACTTCTTTCGGGCCGAATCCTTACACGTCTAGCTTTCCGCTCTTGATAAATAGCGCTAACTTGCCGCAGCCGACGTCCTATCTGAACGCCAACAGCTTCCAGATCATCTCCTCCGGCGGTGACTTATCGTTCGGTTCGGGCGGTCAATTCCTGAACAACGCCGTTGAGCGACTGACACCAACGGTTGCCAACAACTATTACAACACCGACGACCGCGCCTACGAGCACGACAACATCACCAATTTCACCCAGGGTCGTTTGGAGTAGTCTCGTCACACCCGCGTCGTAGGGCAGGCCTTGGCCTGCCGCGGCCCAACCGCACGAGGCAACGTCAGGCCTCAGCCTGCCCTACGACCCGTCCTCACGCCTTCCGTCCCCCTGACCGCCCGAGGTTCCGCCATGCGAACGACCAGCAAGACAGCCGCTCGCGAGGGGTTCACCCTGATCGAGATGGCGACCGTGATCGGGATCATCGGCATCCTCCTGTCGTTCATCCTGGCCGTGTCGTTCCAGGGCCTCCAGGTGGCCCGGGTGCGGGCCACGCAGGCGCTCATCACCAAGCTGAACGTGGCCCTGGAAGAACGCCTGGATTCGCTGCTCGCGACGCCGATCACGCCCAACGGGACGCATCAATGGCTGGCATCGGTCAACCCGGGTAATGCGCTCTATAACAGCGGCCAGGCCCCCTACGGCACCGCGACGCTCCCCTGGGGCCTCACCAGCGACCAGAGGGCTTACGTGATCGCCCGGCTCGACCAGATCAAGGCCGAGTTCCCCGACGTCTTCTTCATCGATTACAAGAACCCGAATTACCCCATCAATTTCTGCGGCCTGCCCTTCAACCCCTTGGGCGCCGCCACGGCCTTGAATAAGCCGACGGATCCCTACGTGCTCCCGGTGGGCAACTCGGTCGCTCCGGGATTCAATCCCAGCCCGATGACCAACGGCGCGTATGTCATCGATCCCGACGGAGATGGGGTCCCCAACGTCGGGCCGGGTAACTACTATCCGCCGCCGTCCCTCCCGGGGCTTCCGGTCATCAACACGCAGGGTACCGGCATCTATGGCGCCTCCTACACGGCCGCCGCGTCGCTCTACCGCCTCGCCGGTTACACCACCAACGGGACCGACGGCGTGGATAATGACGGCAACGGCCTGGTCGATGACCTGACGCAAGAGGGAACCGTCGACGCCAACGGCAGCCCGAACAGCACGGCGGTGGCGAACTTCAGCACCTTCGTGACCAACCACCAGCACAAGACGGCCCGCGCCGAGATGCTGTACGCCCTGCTCGTCAACGGCCAGGGGCCGCTCGGCAGCGTGTTCGAGGCCGAGGACTTCACCAACAACGAGGTCAAGGACACCGACAGCGACGGCGTGCCCGAGTTCGTCGACGCCTGGGGCGAGCCGCTCCTGTTCTACCGCTGGCCGGCCTACCACAACTCGGCGCAGGGCTATGGCGTCGGCAACTCGGGCGTCCTGAACACGACCGGCCTGCAAAAGGGGTTCGACTTCTACTACGGCTCGACGGCAACCACGTCCAGCGGCGTCCCCTCCGGCCTGTTCGAGCCCCGCCAGACCAACCCGCTCGACCCCGATCGTCAGCTCACGGCCCTGGCGTGGTGGAACGACCCGTTCAACACGTCTTCGCTCGGCATCAGTCCCAAGGCGGGCTACGTGCAAACCTTTTTCATGCCCTTGCAGGAAGACCTGGCCGCGTGGACGCTGTCGCACACGTTCAATCCCGACCCCGCGGCCTCGCCCTCCACGGGGCAGTTCTGGGAGCGATCTTCCTCGAACGGATTGAGCGAGCGCGCCTTCTTCGTGAAGTTCCTCGTCTCCTCGTCGGGCCCGGGGCTCGTCCCGGGTTATTACGTCACGCCCGACACGGTCATCAAGAGCTCGACGAACGCCGACCAGATGGCCGCGCAGATCCTGCTGGGCTATCCGAACGCCTACTCCCAGGGCAATCCGCAATACACGGTCCCGGTCGGGCAACTGACGATCCCTTCCGAATCCCGCACCCCTTCTTCTTCGACCCGACCCAGGGCACCGATCCTCCCGGTCTGGACGACATCGACAGCCAGAACATCCAGGCCCGTAGCGGAGGGATGCAATGAACTCGCACGCGCACTCGCGTAGGCCGGCGCCGCCGGCGACCCTCGGGGTTCACCCTGGTCGAATTGCTGGTGGTGATCCTGATCGTGGTGATCCTGTCGGTGGCCACGCTCTCGGCCGTCCTGCCCACGCTCAACTCCCGGCGAGTCAGCGAGGCCTCCCGCATCCTCCAGGCCGCCCTGAGCCGCGCCAGGGATATCGCGGTCCGCACCAACTCGCCGCAAGGCATCCGCCTCCTGCCCGACCCGCCCGACCCCAGCCGTCCCGGCGTGCTCACCTGCAGCCGGTTCATCGAGATGGAGTCGGGCGACGCTTATGACGACGGCACGGTGGTCAAGGGATTCGACGTGCCCCTGTACGATGCCCCGAACTCGAGCCCGGGCAATCCGGTCTTCGATTACAAACCCTACTTCGCCACGACTTATCCCCCGCCTCAGGTTTATCCCCCTGATTACGTCCCCGGACTCCGCCACCTACGCCCAGGTCGGCGCGACCCTGATGCCCACCTCTCTCAGCCGACTACGCCTACGACATCAATAAGTATCCGTATCTCGTGCTCCGACAACAGAAGACCTTCCAGCCGGATCCGATCAATCAGGGCGGTGTCTACCTGCCGACCATCGCCCACGTCCTGGTTCTACAACATCCGGCAGGGAGAGAAGCTCCAGTTGAACGATTCCGGGAACATTTATACGGTCGCCGGACCGATCTGCGGACCCGGCTCGGTCCCCAACGTGGATCGCCTGATCAATTACGGGCCTGAACGCCTCGTACTTCGTCAATCCCAACCCGGGGGCCAACACTAACTTCGAGTTCCTCTATCTAGTCAACGGGTTACGACGACGACAACGACGGCTTCACGGACGAGGGCTTCGACGGGATCGACAACGACAACGACGGGATCATCGACCCCGGATTCAACGGCATGGATGACGACGGCGATGGCAAGTGGATGACCCGAAGGAACTCTACCTGACCAAGATCGGGGGCAGCCTCTCCTACCCGGGAACCCGTTCAACATCGGCCTGAACAATGTGGTGAATGGGATCACCTACCTCGCCGCGAATGCTCCCCTACCGGGTTGGATCCGGCCGTCTCTCTGCGTACTCGGGCCATATCCCAATGAGTTCGAGCACGAGAAGTTCATCGCGAAGAAACACAGGGGCACCCCGGGCACGCCGCCACTCGCTTACACCATCACCCGCCGGCCCGTCCCGAGCCAGGGGGCTCGCGAGACCGCACTTCCGACGGGCGTGGTGATCGACTTGACGACCTGGAACACGAACTCGCCGGAGCGTTCGGTCCTCCCCGTCGACCTGAACACGCTTTATGTGGACATCATGATCGCCTCCAATGGCACGGTCATCGCGATGGACGCCAATGCCAACGCCGCCCCGCAGGTCATGCCGGCCGTTCTTCCACTTCTGGTTGACCGACATCGAAGACGTGGCCGCTCCGCTCTGGGGGCCGACGAGCGTTTCCGCCAACATCGACCCGCGTGCCGCGGCGCCCAATCCCAATCCGAACGCCACGACTCGCCGTCGATTATCTCCTCCCCATGCCCGCCTTCACGGCATCGGACCCGCCGGAGAGGGGGCGGCTCGGCGATGTACTCACTCCCGCAGACGCTCAAGGGCGATCGCCGCCTGCTGTCGATCAACACCCGCACCGGCGCCATCACCAGCACCTTGATCGAGACGTTCTACGTGGACAATACCCAGTATCCTTACGAAGCCGCCGAGCGCGGGATCAAGGACGTGCAGCCATGACGAGACGAGCATTCCTCGGCCTCGGCGCCGTCGGCCGCAGGGGCATCACGCTGGTCGAGATCCTGATCTCGATCCTGATCATGGGCGTGGGCATGCTCTCGCTGGCCACGCTGTTCCCGCTCGGCCTGGAGCGGATCCGGCGGGCGAACCGCGCCTCGCGATCGGCCCTGCTCACCGAGTCGGCCGGCGACCAGGTCGCCTCGCGGAACCTGCTGCTCAAGGATACGTTCAAGGGGACCTGGTTCCTGAACTGGCCGAGCACCCTGGTCCCGCAGAGCAGCTTCACCACTCGCGTGGACGACACCCCCTTCACCCGCGACCCGGACAATCCCATCGCACCATCGGTGCCGGTATTGAACGGCCTGGGCACCGCATACATAGGGACGGACTCCGGCATCGATCGGCTGCATCCGAACGCCAACATCCTCAATGGCAGCCCCCTTGTGAACCCCGGCGGCCCCGGCCTGCCCATCTGCTACGACCCGCTCTGGTGGTATCAGATGTGGTTGACCACGGGGATCACGCCCGCGACGCAGTGGAAGCTCGGGAGCGCGACCCAGCCGGGACCAGGAACCCGCTTCGGCAACGGCATCGGATTGGTCGGCCTGAACGGGCAGGATGCGTCCGGCGGCGGTTCCCGAGCGCGTGGGGCCTCCAGCGGATCACGAACATCCCCCTGGTCAACGGCGTGATGCTCGACCCCGGCCCGATCTCGGCGTCGCCCGATGACATCGTCATGCAGATCGACGGGAACGCCAATCCCCAGAAGGGCGTGGGCAGCCCCGTGGTCAACGACCTGAGCAACCTGAATGCACTGGGCGTCCCGCAGACCCTCAATGACCTCTCCTACACCTGGATGTTCACGGGCAAGCAGACGGACGTCGACAACGGGATGGTCTTCGACGGCGACATCGTCCTGTTCCAGAATCGCCCGTTCGCGCTGGACAGCTCGCCGAGCGGGACGCCCGTGGTCGCGGGCGAGACCGTGGTCGAGGCGATCTGGGGGTACGGCGTGGGCGCCAAGTTCCAGAACAATGTCGTGACGACCTATCCCTACAGCCAGAACACCAACACCGTCCTGCTCCGCTGGAACAGCGCCCTGCAGGCCGACCCCGACGTCCGCGTGGGGGGCTGGATCGCCGACGTGACCTACGAGCGATTGGCCGGGACCGAGGCCAGCCGCTGGTACGGCCAGTCCAACTGGTCGACCTATTATCCCGGCGCAACGCTGCTACTGGTATCAGGTCGCCAAGCGGACCGACCCGACTTACGATCACGACTCGTCCTACGCCAGCAAAGGGTTCCGCGAGATGGTGGTGACCCTGGCCACGCCGGTGCGGGCCAAGACGCCCATGCAAGGCAACACCTCGAACCTCAATACCAACGTCGCGTTGATCTGCCCGTCGGTCGTCAACGTGGTCCCTCGCGTGTTCTATACCCGATAAATCCCGGTCCCGGCATCCTCGCGCACGGCCACCGCCCCAGAAAAAGGATCTCGCGATGCGATCGCCCCGCCCCACACCCCCGAAGCTGCCGAGGCGTCGCGGCGTGACGCTCCTGGAGATGCTCGTCACGGTGGCCCTGTTGCTGCTGATGATGCTCATCATCGTCGCCGTGTTCCAGTCGGCAACCGGGGCGATCACCACCTCCAGGGCCTACGAGCTGCTCGGGCAGGACCTCCGCCGCCTCGACACGGTCATCCGCCAGGACCTCACCGGGGTGACCTGCCGGATGACGCCGCCGCTGAACCCGCAAGAGAATCGCGGCTATTTCGAATACGCCGAGAACGCCCTCTCCGACGCTCAGGACGAGGACTCCGACGACACCTTGCGATTCACGGCGCAAGCCCCCAGCGGCCAGCCCTTCGTGGGAAGGGTCTGGGTGCCGACGTCGAATACGGCGACGGGCGTCTGCACGCTCCAGCCCACTACGACGACCAGCCAATTCGCCGAGATCATCTATTTCCTGCGGGGCCAGAAGCTCTATCGCCGCGTCCTGCTCATCCTGCCGCAGCAACAACTGCGCGTCGGCAACATCCCGATGGACCCCGACATCACGGGCTTCGCGGCCAACTCCGGTTTCCAGATCCGCCCGAACATGCCGCAACGATTCGGATTCGCGACCGGCCTGTTCGTGCCGGCCGCCTTATTCAAGGTTCCTGGCAGCGCGGCTTCGGCGGCCACCAATGGTGCCCCGTTCGTGAGCTGGTTGGGGATGAACGATATCTCGGCACGGCCGAGCAACTATCCGATCTCAGTACCCGTCACCCAGCCCCAACTTCAGCAAGCGAGCGTCTACACGCCGACGCCCAACACGCTTGGCGACCTGACCAATCGCGAGAATCGCTTCTGTAGCCCGAGGTTTTCCAACGACTTCCTGAACAATCAGAGCGTGATCAACGGCAACCCGATCGCCATCCCCGACGGTATCCCCGACGACTCCAATAACGACGGCGTCCCGGACTATTACCAGACCATGTACGCCGGGCCGAGCTCGAACTCCGAGACCTCCGGGCTGCTCAACGACACCTTCGCCCCCGCCACGAATGCGAACGTGTCCTACCCGGCCGCCCTGCGACCCTTGACCGCCGATCGCACGGCGTTCCCCTTCCTTTATGTGAACGGATACTCGCAATACCTGGCGGCCCCGGGGGTATCGGCGTCCAGCTCCAACCTCGGCGCCATCCACGTGATCGACCCGAGCAACACCAGCCAGAATCACAACGCTCTGGTCGACGGCGACAGCCTCGCCACGCCCGGGGCCCCGCAGACCTGGTGGGCCTGGCCGACCTATCGCGACACCATGTCGCCGTTCTGGCTCGACCCGATCAAGCGCATCAACGACCCGCCCAACGCATCCTTCTTCAGCGACCCGATCGGCTCTCAAGAAACCGCCTATCAGCAGTTCCGCGGCCTCACGCCCTCGGCCCAGTTCTTCCTGCCTCCGCAGTCGCAAATCGACCAGCCGTTCACCGACCTGACGCCCTTGAATCCCCAGAATCCCCACCCCGACATCTTCGACATCGACCCGCAGAATAACCCCGGCTTCAAGGTCGCGCCGGTGTTCGAGGACGACCTGATCGCCGACCACGTCCGCAGCTTCAACATCAAGGCGTATGACCCGAATGCCCGCTGGGTCGACGTGTCGACCAACCCCCCGACGATCAAGCCGCTGGTCCAGGGCTATTACGACCTGGGCTATGGGAGCTTCTACAACCCCATCCTGGCCACGGGCACGCCCTTCGAGATGCTCGACACCCTGGGCCACGAGGGCCGCATGCCCCCGCTCACGGCGGACAACCGCGACGACCCGCAATATCCCCGCTTCGGCCTCACCGACGGCATCGGCAACATCTCGACCGGGCTGGGCGACAACAACACCGGCCTGGCCCGGATGCGGCGGATCTGGGATTCCTGGTCCACCACCTACACCAACGCGCCGGGCCTGCCGGTGGACCCGACCCTGCCCGGCCCGCTCGCCACGAACCCGAACACCGGCGGGGGCTACACGGCCGTCGTGCCCTCGTACCCGGCGCCCTATCCGGTCCCGTTGCGAGGGATCCAGATCCAGATCCGCATCACCGATCCGGACGAGAAATACGTGAAGGTCCTGACGATCCAGCAAGACTTCTCGGACAAGTTGTAGGGCGTGTGAAACACGCCGTCCCATCGCCTATCAGACCGAGACAATCCGGCGTGTTGCACACGCCCTACGAGGGAGGCCCGAACCATGCATGCCAAGTCGCTCGCCGCACGCCGCCGCCGCAAGGGCGTGGTCCTCGTGCTGATCCTCGCCATGCTCGGCCTGCTGGCCCTCATCGGCGTGACCTTCGCCACCTTCAGCGGGCAGGCGCAGGTGGGCGCGAAGAATTATCAGCAATCGCTCCACAACCCCGACCCCGAGCAATACATCGACTTCGCGCTCGAGCAGCTCATCAACGACTCGAACAACCCGGGCTCCACCATCCGCGGGCACAGCCTGAAGCGGGACATGTACGGGAACGACGCCTTCAACAATATCTACATGAAGTCGCTCCCCGAGCCGTTCGCCACCCCGCTCACCTTCACGGGCGTGACTCAGCAGAGCGTGAGCAACTTCGGCTCCACGCAGCCGTTCACGATCGTCACGACCAACATCCCGGCCAACCTGAACACGGCGGCCATGTACGCGGCCCCCTCGCTGTACGGGTTGAACTTCACCGGCTGCACGATGCGGGTCACCCAGTGGTACGTGAACCCGGTGGCCAGCAGCCCGATCGTGGGGACGATCTATTACCCGATCCAGCAGGTCAATTCCGCGCTCGCCGTCCCGCAGACCTTCGAGATCCTCGCCGACGACAACACGTCGGGCAACTTCCACGTGATGAAGCTCTCGGCCTACGACGTGAACGGGACGCTCAACGCCGGCCTGGTCGTCCCGAGCACGGGCGTGAACACCAACGGCAACTACCCGGCCATCAACCTGTTCGAGATCGACGGCCGATTCATGCAGGCGTTCAACGGTTCGGGCCTGGAATCGATCCGCGCCCTCGACAGCGTGACCGACCCGAACACGGGCAACTCCGCCATCCGCCCCTACACGGCGTTCCCCAACTTCCAGTACAACGGCCTGAACGGCAACACCATCAACGCCAGCACGCTCTACACCTACATCTCGGGCAATAGCGTCACGGGCGGATACCCCTCGGGCTACAACGACCCGAACCAGATGCCCTTCCACATGGACGAGGACTACGACGCCGCCGACAACGAGAACATGTTCATGGCGCTCCAGTCGGCCGACGGCCAGGTCGTGATCCCGTCCTTCCACCGCCCCGGCAACATCGTCTACAACCCCTACGCGGCGACCTCGACGGCGCAGAACGACTGGAAGAACGACACCAGCGCCGCCGCGTACCAGGTCAATCAGGTCAAGCGATCGAAGTTCCTCCGCCCTCGCGCCGCCGACCACCCCCTCAGCGGCACCACGTTCCCGGACCTCGTCCCGAACACCACCACCGGGCAGATCACCTACGACGTGGACAACGACGGCGACGGCGTGACCGACGCCGTGTGGGTCGACCTGGGCTATCCCCCCCAGCGCGATTCCAGCGGCCGGCTGTACAAGCCCCTGTTCGCGTTCACCGTGCTCGGCCTCAACGGCAAGCTGCCCATCAACACGGCGGGCAACGTGGACGGCCGGAACACGAACCCGCAACTGGCGGACCCGACCAATTCCTCGCTCCGCCTGACCATGGGCAAGCCCAACGGGATGCACGTGTCGCACCTGGGCTACTCCCCCAACGAGATCAATCCCAGCTTCGCCCTCGCCGGCGATCCCAGCACGGGCTTGAACTATCTCCAGCACCTGCTCCAGGGCAATCCGTCCCCGCCCACGCCGTCCGGCAACCCGGTGCCGGGGCGGTTCGGCGAGGTGGACGTGATGCTCGCGACCCTGAATTCCAACCCGCTCGCGATCTTCCCCGCGCCGGCCGGACCTATAACCCGTCCAATCCCTACAACGGCCTGGCCGACGGCAACGACGCCAATTACAACAGCCTGGACTTCTACCCCCTCCTGAACACCACGAGCACCCCGCCGGTCTATCCCGAGAACGGGTCGCACTACGACATCAACGGTTCCGCGCTGCAACCCTCCGAGCGCTATCGAAGGTTCGTCACGCCCATCGACCTGACCGGCAACGGGCGCGTGGTCAGCTACACGGCGGGCCCGAATTACGACCCGAACCCCAATCCCGACCCCATGAACCCGAGTTCCACTCCTTATGCCTTCTACGACCCCTTGTTTGCAGGTCCGTTTGTAAGCGCGGCACCAATAACTATCGGCTCGCCGACAACAACTACGGCGCCGACACGCTCGGCCGCGTCAGCTTCTTCATGTACTTCCGTCCGCCCGGGGTGGCGGTCGAGGATTACGTGGGCGGCGTGACCGACATCACCCTGAGCCGCCTGAATCGGCTGCACGGTTACGAGGCGTTCCGCGACCCCAACCCGCCGGGTGCGATCAAGAACCTCAAGTACACCGACCTCTCGAAGGTGACGGGGAGCACCCCGATCCCTCCGCCCGATAACCTCGCCGATTTCCTCGGTTCGATGCCTTTCAACATGCAGACACTGACCCCCGGCAATCCGGCCGCCCCGCCGTACATCATCCCCACCTTCGACAGCTACGTGAACTCGTCGCTGATCAATGACGGATCGCAATTCGCCTACAACCCGGCGCAGCTACCAACCCCTACAACTTCGCGACGCCCTTCCCGCAGATGTACCAGGGCATGTATCCGGGCGGCAGCCTGGGCCTGAACGAGTCCTCGCAGCTCAACCTCTATCAGCCCACCACCTACGATTCGCCGTTCGGCCTGGCCGACCAGGAGTGGCTGTCGCGAGACGGCGACATCGACGACGACGTGCTCAGCAATCGCATCCCCTACCTCCTGGGGCTCACGCCTTCGAACTCGAACACCTACGACCTCCATCGGAAGATGCTCTCGGTGGATTCGTGGGAGACGAATACCTTCTCCGCCGCCAACATGGCCAACGCGCCGTTCTCGAACGACTTCAACCTGCCCGCCGCGGCCGTCGGCCAGGATGCGTCGGGCACCATCTACAACCCGATGCAGCCGGCGCTCTCGCACGGCAACAAGAAGATCAACCTGAACTATCCGCTGCCGTCGTCGCACTCGTCGAACGAGCCGGTCCGCCAGAAGTGGGTGCGCGAAGCCTATCAGATGTTCAAGATGGTGCAATTCCCGCCGTACTTCGACGCGACCGGCAAATACTACTCGCCCGAGAGCCAGGCCACGGCCGAGCAGCTCGCGGCGCTCGGGCAATTCGCCGTCAACATCGTCGACTTCCGCGACCCCGACGACACGATGACCGCGTTCCAGAACTACGACCTCACCGAGGTCGCGCCGGGGACCATCACCGACCCGAACTCCACCGCGACGCCCAAGACGGAGTATTACACTCCGGCAAGCGTGGCCAAGGTGAACGCGGCGTCGAACACCGCGCCGCTCACCCAGTACGGGATGGAATACAACCCCATCGCCATCAGCGAGATCCTGGCTTACGAGTACACCTACAAGGACGTCAACACGCCGAAGACCCCCAAGCAGCAGCAAAGGCTCTTCGTCGAGCTGATCAACACGCTCTCCCAGGACGGCGCGGTCAGCGGGAACGGCCAGTGCGACCTCGACCTCCGCGGGTGGGGATTCATCATCACCAAGGACGACCCCACGGTGCCGCAAACCGTGCCGACGTACCCGATCCAGGAACGCCCCAACTACATCACCGGCCAGTTGTACTCGCAGACGATCGCCAATAACTTCGTCCCGCTCAACGGGACCGCGGCCATGCCCACGCCGCTGGCCAGCAAGATCCCCGCGCAGCCGAGCAACGCCACGTCGACGAACAACCTCAGCTATTACGTGATGTCGAACACGACCCCGCTCATGACGAACTTCGCCGAGTATCCCCAGACCCCCCTCACCACCAACATCTTCCCCGCCACGCTCATGAATCAGCTGCCGGTGTATCAGACGTCGCCCAATTCCGGGCGCGGGCGATTCCGATTACTACTGGCTGCACCTGCTCCGCCCGGCCAACACCCACGTGGCCGCCGCGAACATCGGCGCCCAGCCCAAGGTGGTGGTCGATAGCTTCCGCTTCCCCTATTTCGTCGACAACGGGACGGTGGCCAACCCGGGGACCAACACCGAAACGGTCAAGCAGGGCTCCAACGCGATCTACTCGGTCCGCCGCCTCCAGCCCTACCGCGGCGGCCATTACGTCCCCCGCGCCGACCTGTACGACATGCAGAGTTACGACCCCACCCTGTCGGCCTACACCGCCAACCCCGCGGGCACGATCAACTACGCCCCGAACCCCTACGGGTTCAGCGAGCAGACCTCGCCCCCGCAGCCGCCGGTGAACGCCAGCTCGAGCCCGCCGGTGACCGCCAACGCGGCCGCCGTCACGCAGGCCACCCTGGCGAGCCCGAACCCGATCCCCCAGGGGAGCATCACGACCACCCAGACCCTCGTGGGCACCTACGCCGTCACCAACCCGGCCGGGGCTCCGCCTTATCTGCCCACTCAGATCACCGCGCCCATCTATCACTCGCTCAAGTCGGCCGGTGCCCCCGCGGATAACTGGGACTACTTCCCCTTCTTCGACCGCGACTTCCAGAGCGTGGCCGAACTGACCCTGGTGCCCGCCGTCCCGCCGGGCCTGTTCACCAAGATGTTCGTCGAGCGCCAGGACCCGCACCCCTACAACACCACGAGCGCGCTCAAGTACGACCTCCCGCCTCCTTCGTGGCCGTCGATGTCGGCCCCGTCGCCGCAGACCACGCCGAACACGCTCTACACGGTCCCGTACACCAAGCCCCCCTTCGGCGGCAATCAGCCGGTCGGCAGCAACCCCAACCCGACCAACCTGCCGCCGGGCCAGAACGTGCTCCAGCCCCCTTCCTCCAACGTATACGCCGTGAACGGGGCGAACACGACCAAGTCCACCCTGGACACCTCGCCTGGCGCCCTCACGCCTTCCACGAACAACGCGGGCGTGAGGCTGACCAACGACCCGATCACCTTCCCCTACCTGGCCGAGGGCTTCCACTACACCAACGGGGCCTTGTTCGCCTCGCACTCGACGGCCTCGCCGCCCTCCATCCCGCCCACGGGCGCGGCGCAGGGCGTGACCGTCCCGGCCGTGCGAAATCCGGCCAGCGGGATCGGGTGGTACAAGTTCCTCGAATTCTTCGAGGTCCCGAGCCCCGTGATGGGGCACATCGGCCCCGCCGTCCTGGGCAAGAATCTGGATTGGCAGCGGCAAGACCTGAAGCCGGGGATGTTGAACCTCAATCTCATCGTCGACGAGGAGGTCTTCTTCGGACTGGTCGACGACTGGAGGCTGAGCACGTTCGCGGCCTTCTACGCCCCGCCCGATCGCACCAATCCGATGTTCACGCCCACCACGCCCAACAATGATGGTAGTGTCCACCATCATCGGCCAGCAGTACGCCGACCAGGCGAACCTGTATCCGGCCGCGACCAGTCCCTTGACCAACAACGGCCTGTATCCGGCGACCGGAAGCACCAGCTACGGCGTGCCCGGCGTGCCGGTCTATGCCACCTCCATCTACCCCAGCGGGCTGCCGTCCACGTTCACGCCGGTCTCGGCCATCGGCACGGCCGCCAACCCCGGCGCGAACCCGAACGGCCGCGGCTTCAGTTACGCCAGTTCGACCTACATGAAGGCGTCGTTCGCCGACTTCCTCAAGCTCCGCGACGGCGGATCGGGCGTGGTCTTCTCGCCGGTCGCCTCCTACGCCCCCATCTGGGGCGGCGGGACCGACTCCGCCAACAGCACGACGGTCCTCCCGCGATCCCTGCCCAGCAAGCCGTTCCGCTCGGGCTCGCAGGGGATGAACCAGTACCTGAATTATGACGTGTCGACCGTGAACGGCGTCCTCCCGGTGGCCACCGCCGCCTACGTGGGCGGCTCGATCAACGACACGATCATGCGGCCCGCCCGGCTTGCGAATGTCAACTCCGACGCGCTGGACAACTCCGTCGACATGGGCCTCCAGCAGGTCCTGAACAACACCAACCTCGACCCGAACATCCCGGGCTATCAGCCCGCGACCGGCACCACCCAGAGCACGATCCCGGGCGTGGTCATCCACGTCCCGCAGGTCCCGCCACGGAAGCTCTTCCAGGTCCCCGACAACGACTACCAGGCCAACCAGCACGACCAGGCGGGCGAGGCGCCCAACTTCCTGTGGCAAATCACGGCCAACGGGTTCTCGCCGCTGCTTTATAATCACTCGAACCTCGCCAACCCGAATGCCGACCTCTACAGCCAGCCGCTGCTGAGCTACGCCCCGGCCACCTACCCCTACACGACGAACCTCGGCGTGCCCCTCGCCAACGGACCTAACTCCGCCGTCGTACAACAGCAACACCATGACCAGCCCGGTGCTCAACCCGCCCAACCAGACGCCGTTCCTGGGGGCGACGGCCGCCAACTCGAGTCCCGCCAACTACCTCCGCCACCCCTATTTCCGCACCGAGATGCTGTCCAAGGTCATGAACCTCACGACCGTGAGGACGCATCAATACGCGGTGTGGTTGACCGTCGGGTTCTTCGAGGTGGTCCAGCCCGGCAACCCGCAGTTGTTCGGGAAGTTCGACAGCTCGGGCATGTCGCTCGCCGTCGATCGCCTCGGCAACGAGCTCGACGCCGACAAGGGGACCAACGTCCGATTCCGCTCCTACTTCCTCATCGACCGCACCAAGGCGTCCGGATTCAATCCCTACAACCCGGGCGACTTCCGCGACCTGGTCGTGTTCCGCCGACGCATCGAATAAGTTGCGTTCCCGGCACCCTCGCCAACTTCCTCGGACAATTGTCCGAATTCCGCGCGATTTGTACTTGTAAGTGCGTCGTACCGCGAGTTACGATCTAAGACGTTCCTCTTCTCCGCCGCGAAAGGATGTGATGAGCCATGACCGCTAGCCGTCGTCTCCGGGGCCGTCGTGCCCGAGGTTTCACGCTGATCGAGCTGCTGGTGGTCATCGCGATCATCGGCATCCTCATGGGATTGATCCTGCCGGCGGTCATCGCCGCCCGGCGCACCGCCAAGCGGATGGAATGCGCCAGCAACATGCGCCAGGTGGGCCTGGGCCTGGTGCAGATCCTCAACCAGAAGAACTCGTTCCCCAACGCCGGCACGTTCATGGACAACGCGACCGCCGTGGCCGCCAACGACCCCACGCAGTCGACCATCATCAACGTGTTCACCGGCAAGTTCAACCAGACGACGACCAGCGGCACCGGCACCGGCTCCACGTTCAGCTCGGGGCCGCTGTATAGCTGGGTCGTGGACATCCTGCCGTTCATCGACGCCAACGACCTGTACAACGGCTACAACAAGGCCGTGCCGTACTTCGACGGCCTGCCAGGCTCGGCCAGCAGCGTCACGACCAACTACTCGATCGGCAACACGTACATCAAGGTCATCACCTGCCCCGAGGACGACACCACCGTCCAGGGCCAGGGGAACCTTTCCTACGTGGTCAACGGCGGGTTCAGCCGCTGGCCCGGCGGGACCGGGAGCAAGACCCAGAATCCCGTGGGCAACGTCTCCAACCCCGTGAGCCCGAGCGCCGCGGCCGGCCCGCTGATGGACTGGGGCCCGCTGGTCGGCAAGAAGACCGGCGTGATGTTCCTGGGCACCAGCCAGGGCACGACCGCATGGGACATCCGCACCACCTCCAGCTCGATCGTCGACGGGTCCAGCACGACGATGCTGCTCTCCGAGAACCTCCTGGCCGGCTACTCCCCCACCGACTCGGTCGGCGCGGGCCTGAGCACCAATTACGCCAATCTCCCCTCGGGCGCCACGCCGGTCTTCAACTGGGCCGCCCCGCACCCGAATTTCATGATGTTCCTGGGCTCGGACAACGTGTGCGGCGGCTCGGGCCACTCCTCGCCCGGCAATGGCCAATGCCAGGCCGACCTTGGCCTGCTCCCCCAGTCCGCGAACGGCCAGATCTCCGACGGTGCCTCGTGGATCTCCGCCAATCAGTCGGGCACCTATGAGAACATCAATTTCGGCGTTTCGCTCGGCATCGAGGGCGGTGCCCCCTACGCCTCCAGCCGTCACCCCGGCGGCGTGAACGTGTGCATGTGCGACGGCTCAACCCGGTTCGTCAGCGAGACCATCAACGGCGACATCTGGGCCAAGATCATCACTCCCGCCGGCAGCCAACTGCCGTGCATCAGCAACACCGCAGGCCCCTGCTTCAAGCAGACCCCGCTCTCGCAGGACCAGGTTATTCAGTAAGCTTGCGGGGAGAAATCCTCGCCATCGCGGACACAGGGGCAGGCCGGAGGCGAAGAGTCTCCGGCCTGCCTTCGCGCGCTGCCCGAGAGATGCGCTTTCCGCGATCCGCCTTGCCCGATCGCGGCAACTGAAGTATTTTGCCCGCCGTGAGGGCCAGGGACGGCCCTTGCAGAACCCACCCGCGTCGGCGAAGGGGCCAAAGCATGGATGCCCGGCTCCGCGTGGCCCTTGTCCACGACTGGCTCACCGGCCTTCGGGGCGGCGAGAAGTGCCTTGAAGTGCTCTGCGAGGCCTTCCCCAACGCCACCCTCCACACGCTAATCCATCGCAAAGGCTCGGTCGGCCCCACGATCGAGGCGATGGACATCCGCACGTCCCCGCTCCAGAAAATCCCCCGCGTCCACGAGCATTACCGCAAGCTCCTGCCCATCATGCCAATGGCAAGCCGGTCCTGGGACGTCGGCAAGGTGGACCTGGTCGTCAGCCTGAGCCATTGCGTGGCCAAGGCCGTGCGGGTGCCCGAGGGCGTCCCGCACGCCTGCTACTGCTTCACGCCCATGAGATATGCATGGGAGGGCCGATCGGCCTACCTGGAAGGTTGGAACGATCGCCCGATCCGCCGCATGGCCGCCGGCTTCTTGCTCGATCGCCTGCGGAAGTGGGATCGGGCCTCGGCCGCGGGCGTGACGCATTTCATCGCCATTTCGCGGACGATTCAGGACCGGATCAAGCGATGCTACGGGCGCGAAAGCCGCGTGATCGAGCCGCCCGTCGATGCGGCGTTCTACACGCCGCGGGCGATCGAACGCGACGGCCCCTACCTCTGCGTCTCCGCGCTGGTCCCGTACAAGAAGATCGACCACGCGGTGCAGGCCTGCACAACCTCGAATCGCCCCCTGGTGGTGATTGGAGCCGGCCCGGACCGCCAGCGATTGGAGGCGATGGCCGGTCCGTCGGTGCAGTTCCTCGGCTGGCAGCCCGACGAGGTCATCCGCGACCATTATCGCCGCTGTCGCGCCCTGTTATTCCCCGGCGAGGAAGACTTCGGGATCGTCCCCGCCGAGGCCCTGGCGTGTGGATCGCCCGTGATCGCCCTGAATGCCGGGGGCGCCGCCGAGACCGTCATCCCCGGCGCCGGCCTCCTGTACGATGAACCTTCGGCCGAAGGCCTGCGGGCGGCCATCCATCGCTGGGAATCCCAGGGGATGCCACACGATCCGGCCGCAGCCCGAAGCCGGGCCGAGCTTTACGCCCGCCCACTGTTTCGCGAGCGATTGCTCGGACACCTGAACGAGGTCATGGCCGGATCGAGCCGCCACAAGGCGCCGCCCGCGCCTCACCTCGCTCGCATCCGGTCGGGCGTGCCCCCAAGGGCCTGATTTCGCTCAGATCAGATCCAGCCGCCGCCTCGGACTCTTGGCGCGGCTGCATTCCTGGCACACGCCCGTGATCATGAACCGATGCCCTTCGGCTCGGAAGCCCAACTCGCGGCTCACGGCCTCTCGCACGCGGCGGATCTCGTCGTTGTTGAACTCGACGACCGCGTTGCAAACGGTGCAATGCAGGTGGTCGTGCGACGGATAGCCGTAATCGTGCTCGAACGCGGTGCGATTGGTCAGGCGAAGCTCGCGGAGCAAGCCGGCCTCAACCAGCAGGCGGAGCGTCCGATAGACCGTGGCGCGGCTGACCTTCCGTCCGGCGTTGTGGAGGTCCGCCACCAGCTCATCGGCGTCGAAGTGCTTGTGAGAGCTGAAGATGTGGCCGATCAGCACGCGACGGGGCTCGGTCAGCTTCTCGCCGCGAATCTCCAGGAACTCCCGGAACTTATCCTCGGGCGAACCGACCATCGGGATCGGGCGAACGGACGCGGATTCGGCCAAGGCCGGCTTCCTTGGTGAAATGACAGCCTTGCGATCGGCAAGGTAGGGAATCAAGAATGATTCTTGATTCTAATCAAGTTCCCCGCGAATTTCCACCTCGCCTCTGCCCGACGCCCGCTCCCCCGCTCCCGGGTGCCCCTCCAAAATCGAGACGGGCACCCCCCGGTCGCTGGCCAAAAGTTGTGCGAAATCGCCGCCCTTCAGGGTGCGAGTCATGTCGGTAAAGGACGCGTCACGCGGTCGAACGGCGACGATGAGGGTTGTATTCGTTTATCGCGGCGACTCGTCCACCACGCAGGTGATCAGACGCGCGGCCCACGACGCGGATGCGCACATCGCCTTCTCATTCCATCCGCTTCGACGCCAAGCCTTGACCCGCGTGGGGTCGGCGGGGAGAATGCGCCCTTCCCCCGGCCCAATCCGGACCGATCCCGCCGAGCGACCTTCATCCCATGCAAGAGCACGACCTGATCCGCCAGCTTCGCGAAGACAACAAGACCAAGATCGTGATGCTCGTGGCCGACGGCCTCGGCGGATTGCCCATCGAGCCGGGCGGGCCGACCGAACTGGAGGCCGCCAGGACGCCGAACCTGGACAAGCTCGCCGCCGACGGCACCGTCGGGCTGAGCATCCCCGTGGCGCAAGGGATCGCGCCCGGATCGGGGCCCGGCCACCTCGGCCTGTTCGGGTTCGACCCGCTCAAGCACCAGATCGGCCGAGGCGTGCTGGAAGCCCTGGGGATCGGCGTTGAAGTCGGCCCCCAAGACGTGGCGATTCGCGGCAATTTCTGCACGATCGACGCCGAAGGCAAGGTCACCGACCGCCGCGCCGGCCGCATCCCGACGGAAACCTGCGAGAAGCTCGTCGCGAAGCTGAAGCAGCACATCAAGATCGAAGGCGTGGAGACGCTGATCGAGCCGGTCCGCGAGTACCGCCTCGTCGTCCGCTTCCGCGGCGAAGGATTGGGCGACGAGGTCGCCGATACCGACCCGCTCTCAACCGGCCTGCACACGCTGGAACCGAAGGCCGCCAATCCCGGATCGGAAAAGACCGCGAAGGTCGCCGCAGATTTCCTCCATCAGGCCAAGTCGATCCTGAAGGACGAGCACCCCGCCAATTTCCTCATGATGCGCGGCTTCGCCAAGTTCCCGCAAATTGCGACGATGGAAGAAGTTTACGGCCTGAAGTCGGCGGCCATCGCGGTGTACCCCATGTATCGCGGCCTCGCCCGATTGGTGGGCATGACGGTGATCGAGCCGGGCAAGACCCTGGCCGATCAACTGGACGCGCTCAAGGCCAACTGGGACAAGTACGACTTCTTCTTCCTCCACTACAAGTACACCGACAGCACGGGCGAGGACGGCAACTTCGCCAAGAAGGTGGAGATGATCGAGGCCCTCGACGCCGAGATGCCCAGCCTCACGGCGCTCAAGCCCGACGTGCTGATTGTCACGGGCGACCACTCCACGCCCAGCCGGATGAAGTCGCACAGCTTCCACCCGGTGCCGCTACTGATCTCGGCGCCATCCACGGTGAGGCCCGACTTCGTGACCACCTTCGGAGAACGTCCCTGCCTGGCCGGAGGATTGGGGCAAATCCTGGCCAAGGAAATCATGCCGCTGGCAATGGCCCACGCGGGTCGGCTGCAAAAGTTCGGAGCATAAAAAACGGTGTCAGGAACCGTTTTTGTATATCGCTACCCGCAATGCACTTAAAGCGGCAGCGCGAAAACGGTTCCTGACACCGTTTTAATGATTTTACTTCGCAGTCGTCAAGAACGCCAGCAAATCGCGCATGTTGGCCTCGCCCAGGGCACCGGGCAATCCTACTGGCATGGTCGAGGTGGATGACGGTCGAAGCTCCTCGATGTCCGCCTTGGGGATGATCGTCGTCTGCGCCCCGATGTCGCTCACGCGGATCGAGTCGAACCGCTCGGCCTTGACCACGCCTGCGACGATCTGGCCGCTCTTGCGTGCGACCGTGTATGTCGTGAAATCGGGCAGGATCTTCGCACTCGGCTCGGCAATGTGGTAGTAGACCTCGGCCAGGTCGCGTCCCTTGAGCGAGTCCAGATTCGGCCCGACCTTGCCCCCCTTCCCGCCCACCTCATGACACGCCGAGCATTTGGCCGCCTCGGACAGGAAGACCGCCTCGCCCTTCTTGCGATCGCCCCCCTTCAGCTCGAAAGGCGCGGCGGGGACGGTCGCCAAAGGTGGCGGGCTCGGTGGCACCCAGGGCAGGAGCACGTCGGCCGGGGAGATCGATGGGCGCTCCTTCGACGCATCCACTTCAGGGCGGGTCAGGATCGAAAATCGCAGGTCGGGTCCGGTGGTCACCGTCGCGACAAGCTCGCACGGGCTCCCGTCCGAATCGATGGTCGTCTCGGAGATCCTGGCGTGGCCGACCGACCTGGCGGGAGGGGCCGCCTCGCCGTTCACCGTGGCGGTATAGGGCGAGGAACCGTTGAACATGAGCGTGACCTTCCCGCGAGGGAGAATCAGGTTCCCCTTCATAATTAAACGTCCCGGCTTTGCGATGCGTTCCTTGAGGGCCGGTTCGCCGCGAAATCCCGCCGTCGGGTCAAAGTGGAGGCTGGACAACACCCCCGACCACTCGGGCGCGGCGTCCTTCCGGCCGTCGTCCCACGTCGTCTCCACGCCCGAGAGTGTGTAGATGAAAGGATCTCTGGGCGATTTCCATTCCAGGGCCTTCGTGAGGTTGTAGTGCGCCTGACGCGGGTGGGGGTCGGTTGCCAGGACGAGCGTGCGGCCATCGTCGGCCAGGCGACTCCCGGCGATGCGGATCTCGCCCAGCGCGGTGCCGGCCGGCGCATGGCCCCGGTCGCGAGCACCATCATCGTCTCGTAATAGGGGATGGTCCGCCCTACGATCGCCTGCGCAACGGCCGGGTCGACCGGTCCATCGTAGGCGATCCGCACTTCCAGCGGACCGACCGGCCACGGCGCGGACCGGCGTGGCGGGGGGGTCGGCGGCGAGGAGATGGCTCGATACGCCGAGGAGCGAAACCAGCACGACGATCCATCGCATGAGTCGGCACCGGGAAAGGGCTCGGAAACGGTTCGCGATCTGCTTGATTTTACCGGCCAGGACCCCCGGCGGACAGGCCCGGGACGGTCCTGGATTTGCACCTGGATCGGGAATCATGCCAAGATCCGCGACTAATCAGGTCATCCAGGGGAAAAAGCCCTTCGATATTGACGAGGTCTTCGTCCGCCTCCGCAGGGCGGTGGAAGGCCATCCCAAGGCGGCCATGTTCGACCTGCGGGATCGCGGCTACGCTTCTCCCTTCGAACAACTCGTCGGCAGCCTGATCTCGGCCAGGACTCGCGACGAGACCACCATGGCCGTCTGCCTCCGCCTGTTCGCCGAAGCCCGAACCCCCGAGCAGATGGCCGCGTTGCCCGAGTCGCGGTTGATCCAGCTCCTGCACGGCGCGAGCTTCCCCGAGCCAAAGGCCCGCGACATCCTCCGGTTCTCCCGGCAGATTGTCGAGGAACATGGCGGCAAGGTGCCTCACACGCTCGAAGGGTTGACCGCCTTCCGCGGAGTTGGCCCGAAGATCGCCGCCCTCACGCTCGCCGTAGGCTTCAACCGGCCAGCCATCGCCGTGGACATTCACGTCCATCGGATCACCAATCGATGGGGCTATGTAAGCACGACCTCGCCCGAAAAGACCGCCGCGCAGCTCGCCAGGATCCTGCCCGAAACCTACTGGATCGAGATCAACGAACGGCTCGTACCGTTCGGCAAGTGGGTCTGCACGGCCACGAGGCCGAGATGCTCGACATGCCCGCTGCTGTCCATGTGCCGCCAGGTGGGCGTCACCGATCACCGCTGAATCAGCCCAGGGCAAGCTTCTTCATCAGGGTGATCTGGCCGACGTGGTAGATCGTGTGCTGCGACAGGCCATTGAGCGACGCCGCGATGGTCACGCCGGTTGCCATGGCCTGATCTCGGACCTCGCCCATCCGCTCGCAGAACCTCGCCTCGGGGAGCCCGGTAACAATCGCCAGCAACCGCTCGTGGCGATCATTGAAGGACCGCAAGAGTCCCCGCCAATCCTCTTCCGACACGCCTTCGAGGACGGGCCAATTCCCCTCCTCGGGCAACTCGACAGGCCCGCCCTGAAGCCGACGTATCATCACGCCGTGCCAGGCGCGCAAGATGCAGCACGATCTCCCAGATCGAGTGCGAGAGCGGAGGAAATCGCCTGGCGGCCTGCTCGGCCGTGACGCCCTCAAGCACCTCGCAAAGCGAACCGCCGCACCAGGGATCGCCACGATAGGTCCGGTCCAGGTCGTCGCAAATTCGGCCGCGTTCGTTCATGATCGCGCGGTCCTCTCGCTCCTATTCGCTCTTCCACCGCCTCGGGGCCGCCCCGTCGAACTTCCCCGTCGGGGGTGCGAACTTCACCCCCACTTGCCAGAGCATGTCGGGCTGGTGCTTGGCTAACAAATACTTCATCACCACTTCATCCGACGGCGGCATCCCGGGATCCTGGAACACCACGCAGAGGCGGGCCTCGCCTCGCAGGGACCTTGCGTCCCAGACTTCAATCAGGGCGTGGGGGCGTCGCGGGATGCGATAATAGCGGTTACCGTTCTCGATTGTCACGCGGTCGAACCGGCAGAACTCGTCGAATTCCTTGGGCTCGACCACGTCCCGCACCAGCTCGGCCGCGACCAGCTCGGGCACGCCCGCCCCCTGGCCGACGACCTCGACCTTCATCGGCTCGTCGTCGCGGGTGGGGCCGGGCTTGCTGCGGCCCTCGATCACGCGGAAGGTCTCGAACTCGACGAGCTTGGCGTAGCCCGCCCGCAGGGCCGCGTTCTCGATCACCAGTTGCGGGAACTTCGCGGCCGATCGCACGACTTCATGAGCGAAGGCGCTGACCTCTCGCTGGACCTTCTCCATCCAGAACCGCGGGGTCTGCACGCGGTCGGCCTCGGAATAGCGGAACACATGGGGGCCCACGTCGGGCACCGTCACTTCCACGTCGGCGGCCGGCCGATTCTTGATGCGCAACACGTCGTCATAGTTCGCCTCGCCGCGCACGAACCGCTCGGCGGCGACTTGCTGGCCCGTGTTCTTGACCAGCAGGACGCGATACGACGGCCTCGCCCGCAGGACGATCTCCCTGGCCCTGGGGTCGACGGCGCTCTTCACGTCGTCGGCCTCGATTTCCCACCGCAAATAGCCGGTCCGGATCATGGGCGGCCAGCAGAACCGCCCCCCTGGATCGCCGGCACGAGCAGGATCTCCGGCGCGGTCGCGTCGAACTCGCGGATCGCGGGTCTGCCCCGGCCCGTCGAGGCGGAACGCCATGCGTCCCGCGGTGAAATTCTCGTCGAACGCCCTGCGGGCGTGGTCGACGGTCTCCTCATGTTTGGTATCCCACTCGGCCAGGCAAAGGTCGCCGTGGCCGGTCTTCAGCAAGTCGCAGCTTGGCCATGAGAATTTCGCTCCCTCCTGTCCCCGGCACAGGTAATCGGCCAGGGCGGTCGTCTCGTGTCCGTCGCAAGCTCGAATATTGTAGCCAACCCCAACCGGCGAGGCCAGAGACATCCGTACTCTATCAGCCCGGCGAGTACCCCGCTCGATTTTGGAGGTCCAGGGCGAGACCTCGTGCGGCCGGGGGCATATCGGCTGGACTCCAAAATTGTGAGGGTCACCCCGGCCCGGCCGCAGGCCTCGCTTCGCAAACCTTCCGCCGAAGCGATCACGACGCGACGTAGCCATAGAGCGGAGCGAGCGTGTAGCAATCCATCGAATTTCATAAAAATTAATAGATTCTATTAAATTTCACTTTTTAATCGCGTTGATTCTATCACCAGTGCGAGGGGCGGTCTATGCCCCGGGGCGTCCCATGCCCGGGCGTGGATACCGGCTACCCACAACCCCGCGAGAGATTGAAGCTATGATCCACTTAATACAATACTATAATTATAATAACAATTATGGAAATTCAGTGGATCCTGATAAGAAAAATTCGGCCCGGATCGCGCACGGTTCGTATGCGCTTTCTTACAAATCTCTCCTCAGGCATCATGTCTGGGCCGATTTCAAGGGCTTTCGTGCCCGAAAAAAAGTGTTGCACTCTGTCGCTTATTAGTTATCACTTCTGCGTTGATTTCAGCCGAACTCTCAGTTTACAAAGGACTTGCAGAAAATCGCGAGTGGCGCAAAATCGGCCTTTCGGCGCCTCGTTTGCGGCCCTCGAAATCGCAGGACGCTAGCCCCGTACCCGCCCGAGATTTCTCCGTCTTTCCCGAAATTGCTGATAATTGTCCCGACCTGCAACGATACTGGTTGGTATACCCCGTCAAAACCGGGATCGCCCCATTTGCCCCTACGAAGTTCACCATCGCGAACGCCGAGGCGAATATGCGTCGAATTTACCCTGAGCATTCCGCTTACCCACGGCGTAAACCCGCCGAGGATCCCGACTCAGCTACCCACCCCGGAGTTTACGCCCATCGGCAGCGTGATGCGACGGACCGGCTCGTGGGCGATCCCGAAGAGCGCGGGCGGGGCGAGGTCGAAGCGGTCCGCCTCCTGGCCGTCGAGGTCCTCGTCCCTCTGGCCCAGGGGGATTGCCAGTTGGAGGATCGTCTCGGCGAACCCGAGGAAGAAGAGCAGATAGGGCAGCGGCTCCTCGTCGTCGCGTCGGCGGGCGAGCACCGCCCAGGAGTTCGGGAAGGCGGAGTCGACCTGATAGAGCGTGCAGGAGAGCCCGCGAAAGGCGTTGGCGTCGAATTCGTGATCGGGATTGCTGATCCACTCGATCGTATCTTCGTAGGATTGCAGCTCGGTGTCCGGCGCGAGCCCGAGCGCGAGCCTGACCAGTCCCTTGAAGGCGCCGATCGGCATGGACTTCACGGCCGAAATGTCGGCGCGGATCAGGTCCTTGGCGATCGATTCGAATTCGGCGTCAATCGTGGGCCGGAACAGGGCGAGGCAATCATCGCACTGATCGTGCGCGAGGATCGACGATCGCCCCAGGAATGCGGGCATGGTGGGCACGGGGGCGGAGAATTCGACGCGAGGCGCCGCCATCCCGCAGAATCGGCATCGCCTGTGGCGGGCGTCGCCCCAATCCCATTGCCTGGCGCCGTCCATGCGGTCGGTGGCGACGACCAGATAGTTGAGCGCGAACCGGAGGCGACCTTCGGCGGCGAACCAGTCCTGCTGGTCGGTGCCGGGCCGCTTGCCGCGACGTTCCCACCGCTCGTAGGCGGCCTTGCGAACCTGCTCGAATGTCGGTCTCATCCCTGGACGGCCCGGCCCTGGAACCCGTTCGTGATCCCTCACACGCGACGGCATTCTAGCCGAACCGGCCGGTCTCCAACAGGCCGCCCGGCCCGGATCAGGCCCGGATCACGACCTTGCCGAAGTGCGACGCGGCTTCCAGGTGCTTCCATGCCGAGATCGCGTCGTCAAACTCGAATACGCGATCGATCACCGGCCGCAGCTTGTGGGCGGCGATCGCCGCGTTCATGGCGGCGAACTGGGCGCCCGATCCTACGTATATCCCCCGGATGGTCACCGCCTTCATCAATGCGGGCGTGGGGTTGACGTCGCCCGTGCCGGCGAGGACGCCGATCAGGCTGATCTGCCCCGAAATTCGGACCGCCTTCAACGATCGCCCGAGCGTGCCGGCGCCGCCCACTTCCACGATGTGATCGACCCCCTGCCCCGCGGTCCACTCGATCGCCCGCTTCTCCCAATCGGGATCACTTTTGTAGTTGACCATCATGTCGGCCCCCATCGCGCGGACGCGTTCGAGCTTGGCATCGCTGCTGGAAGTGGCCAGCACGCGGGCGCCGGCGAGCTTGGCGAACTGGAGGGCGAAGACCGAAACCCCGCCCGTCCCCTGGACCAGGACGGTTTCGCCCGGCTGGATCGGTCGGTGGCCGAACAGGGCATTCCACGCGGTCACGGCGGCGCAAGGGAGGGTCGCGGCCTCTTCGAAGGAGAGATGATCGGGGATCGCGATCACGCCGGTCTCGGGCAGGACCACGTACTCGCTCAGCATGCCGACACCGCCGGCCCCGAGCGACGATTTCCGCTTCGCTTCGGTCAACTCGCCATCGAGCCACGCCGGAGCAAATAGCCCAGCTACGCGATCGCCGGGCTTCGCCAGCGACGTGCCCTCGCCCGTGGCCTCGATCACCCCCGCGCCGTCGGACAGCGGGATGCACGGCAAGGGAAGCCTGGGGTTATAGCGGCCCGTGACCATCATGAGGTCGCGGTAATTTAGCGAGGTGGCGTGAACCCTGACGAGGACCTGCTTCGGGCCGGGCTCCGGCCGGGGCCGGTCGACGAGCTTGAGCTGATCGATGCCGAATCCGTCGCGGATCTCGTAGGCTTTCATCGCTCGATCTCGCTCGGATCAGGCTTGCGACTCGACGACCATGCCGGTCTGGAGGACCACGCCGAGGAACGTGTCGAGGACGAATCGCAGGGGGGCGGTGTCGCGGGCCGACTTCGCCCGCAGGATGGCCCCTTGCCAGCAAATCAGCCAGAACTCGGCGAGCTTCCGCACGTCGAGATGCTGGGGGATCTCGCCGGCCTCCTGCGCCTCGGCCAGGCAGGCGGCGTAGCGGCCGATCCAGCTTGCGAACACCTGTTCCAGGCGGCTGCGGAACGCCTCGCTCTGGTCGGCCATTTCCTGGCTCAGCCGGCCGACGAGGCAGCCGTTGCGGCAGCCTTCGGTTTCGAGTCGGGTTATCTTCGACTCGTAGTAGAGGCGAAATCGCTCCAGGGGCGGATGCGAGCGATCGGCGAAGTAGGAATTCATGTCCGTCGCATGACATTCGGCGAAGTCGTCGATGACCTGGATGCCGAAGTCTTCCTTGCTGTCGAAATAATTATAGAACGACCCCTTGGGCACGTCGGCCGCCTTGAGGATCGCCTCGATCCCCGAATTCTTGTAGCCCCGCTCGGAGAAGATCTTCTTCCCGACCGCGAGCAGCATCTTCTTCGTTTCGCGGGCCATGAAACCGAATCCCCGATCGCAATCAAGCACCTATGAACCCGTGCAGGAACACAAAAGCCTAGGCCGATCGCCCCGCGAAATCAAGGCCAACCGGCCCCATCCGGCCGCAGGAAAGGCAAGGCATTTTACCGGGTCGGGCGAACCTTCTCCCGCGAATTGTATCCATTGGAGGCCGAAACGGGCCGGCACTGCCCGCGAAAACCAGGGAGACCCACACATGATTTATCTTTATAGCGACCCCGACCTTCGAGCCCCGACCCCCCTGATCGATTGATTTTGATCCTCTCCAGGGGACGCGGGCTCTTTCGAGAACATCCCTCGTTTGACCCATCTTGCCGGCCGAACAGGCCGTCTTGCCCCCTTGTCGAGAGTTTTTCTCATGCGTCCTCGCAGGTCGTCTAGCAAATATCTGAAGTCCCTTTGCGGCGAAGTTGGCCCCGGCGATGGCGAAGACCCTCGCCTCGCTCGCGGGTCGAGGAACTCGGACCGGCGGAGGCGAGGCAGCTCTGCGCCAGGTCTCCGAGGCCGTCCAGTGCGCCCTGGCCGAGTCGCCCGACGAACGCCTCCAGGCATTGGCCGTCGTGGCGGTCGATCCCGCGCCGGACACGTCGCGATTGCTCGTCACGTTCACGCCGATGAACCCCGGCGTGATCGACCCGCCCTCGGTCCTGGCATGCCTGGAAGCCGCCTCGGCCCGCTTGCGATGGGCCGTGGCGAACGCCGTGACCCGGAGGCGAGCCCCGTCGCTGGCGTTCCGGTTGCTGTATGCGTAGGCCGGGTACGGGCCCGGCCGACATCCCGCTGGGGTAGGAAATTAAGTTCCAGGGCGAGTTCAGGATTCGGCCGACCACACGGCGACTCTGGGCGGCGGATGGCGTAGAATGCGGCCTCATGTTTGCTCGGGAACCCTGGCAAGGCCTTCCCGCACGCATCGAGCCACGACGGCCGTCTCGCAGGACCTACCCCCGTGACGTTGATCCCCCTCCTCCAGATCGCGGGCGGCCTCTTGTTGCTGATCGCCGCGTCGAGCCTTTTCACGCCCCGCCTGCTCGGATATCGCAGCAACATGGAACGGGTGGACCCCACGGTCCGCGAGATTTTCTACATCCATAACCTTTATGTGACCCTGTTCGTGATCGCGTTCGCAATCCCGTGCATCGCCTTCCCCGCCGAGATGTACGGGACCAATACCGGCCGGTTCTTCTGCGCCTTCCTGGCCTTCGCATGGACGCTGAGACTCATCCTCCAGGTGTGTTATCACAACCGCGAGATCAAGTGCGCCTGGCCGATCATGAATTTGATCTTTTCCGCGACGTTCCTCTACCTTGGGGTCGTCTTCGCCGCCGCCGCCGCGGGTTATGATCGGTGATTTGGCTCGGACTTTGCATCTAATCGATTCGGTTCACACCCCTGGCTGGTCGGCGTGAGGCTTTATGAGCGACGTTTCCATCGGATCGGAAGTGGGCAAGGTCGTTTACGCGGCCACGGGCACGGGCCCTTTATTGCAGCGCGACTACATGGGCGTGCTGGAGGGCGGGAGCTGCTCCCCCGAATCGCTGGCGAAGCTGGTCCGCGAGCGATTCGTCGAATTCGGCCCGCCCGAGACGGCCGCTTTCGAGCATCAGGGCGGGGAAGGCAAGCCGCTTAAGGTCGGCGACGAGCTCTCGATCCGGATCGGCGGGATCATGCCGTGTCGCGTTCGGGTGGTGGAGGTGGACGACGTGAGCCTGACGTTGCGGACCCTCGACGGGCACCCCGAGGCGGGGCGGATCACCTTCAAGGCCGGCCGCAACCCCGAGGGTCGTATCACCTTCCAGATCCGCAGCCGTGCCCGCGCCGGCGGTTTGATCCATTACCTCGGATTCCTGATGCTGGGCCGGACCATGCAGGCCCGATGCTGGATCCGATTCATAGGGCGAGTGGCAAGAGCTTGCGGCGGAAGCCTCGCCGGGCCGGTCCGCGTGAAGACGTCGCGGGCCGACGAAGTCCCGTCCGATTGCGGCGGCGATAGTCACTCCACCTTCGCATGCGATTCGGGGGGTTGATCGAATGGCACGCTTCCGGTTCGGTAGGGGATGGTCCGACCGCGAGATGAGGGGCTATCTCGAAGCGCTCCGGGACCGCCCGATCAATTTCGACACCCCGCTTGAGCAGATGACCGCCGCCAACGGCTGGACCATCGACGGCAGCCACGACGAGATCGGCACCGAGCCGGAAGGCCCCCCGCTCGCCGACGGGATCTTCGCACGCGCCAAGCAGGCGATCATCAATTACGACTTCTCCGACCCGGGCATCGTCGTCGGCCACTTCGACCCGGACACGCCGCCGGTCGGTCGGGACATGCTACTGGAGCTGAAAGTCCTGGGATTTCGCTTCCTGTGCGGGGTCCGCGTGCAGAGCGTCCGCGACGATTACGACGGCAACACCAGCTATTTCGGCTTCCGGTACGACACCCTGGAAGGGCACATCGAGAAGGGCTTCGAGTGGTTCCTGCTGACGAAGGACCACGCGACCGGCGGCATCCATTTCAAGATCGAGGCGCACTGGCGGATGGGGAAATTCCCCAACCTGTGGAGCGAGGTCGGATTCAAACTCATTGGCGAGCATTACCGATCGCTCTGGCGGCGACGCGCCCGGAGCGCTCGAGCGCGTCGCCAATCAGCCCATTTCCGAGCCCATCGCCGCCGCCGGGCGAGTTGGCCCATCGCGGCGGCGAAACGCCGGTACGGACCGACCCGAAGCCGGCGGTTTGAAGGTCAGTCCGAGCCGCCTAGCTTGACCAGCTTGTTGTACAGGCCCATGAGCAAGAAGGGTGCGACCCATTGGCCGACGAACAGGGCCTCCTGGTTCTTCTTGTTCATCTGCAAGAGGAGCGAAAGGCCCACCGAGCCGAACGCCAGGCTCAGGTAGAATCCCGACGGGACCTGGCTGGTGTACTGCTCGATCATCTTGGTGAGCTGGCCTTCTTCGTGCTCGCGGGGCTTGACCCCGACGCCTTCGAAAATCGCTTCGGTCATGTCATTGCCTCGGGATGGGCGGGATGGGACGGGTCGACTGCAGTTCTCGTGCCGCCCTTGCGGATGGCCAGGGCCAGGTCGTGGCGGAATGCGGGGAGGTCGAGGCGCATGGGGGCCAGGAAGTCGCCCGTCATGTCGGCCAGGACGTGGCCGTTGTGCGTGTCGATGGCCGTCACCCGATAGGTGCCCGAGCCGAGCGAGGGGATTTCCAGCGAGGCGCCGTGCAGGAGCGGGCGGAACGGCAAATGTCCTTCGCCTTCCAGGGCCTCGCGATCGCGCAGGACCCACACGACGGCCTGGCGGTCGTCGGCGCATCCGTACACGAGGAGGGATTCGGGCTGGACCTGGATCTCTCCCGAGATGTTGCGCGAGGCGAAATTTGCCCAGTCGATCAGGTTGGAGAATTCCCCCATGACGGCCTGCGCATGCCGCATCCCGGGCGTGAGGGTGTGGGGATGCCGGTTGGGCCATCGCATCCCGCCCCCTGCCCCCCCGCTGGCCAGGTGCGCCCAGGCCATGTGGCGAAAATAGGCGGCGTCGAAGTCCTCGGGCAGGGTGATCCCCAGGTCCTTGTAGGCATGGATCGGGCCGGTCTCGCTGTCGGTGAATGGGCGGCCGTCGCGGATCTCGGCGAGCGAGTGGCGGACCCATCCCGCCATGGCATCGGCGGCGGCGACCGTGTTGCGGGGCAGGTCGATCGCGCCCGGCTCGTACACGTGCGTGGTGGCGAAATCCAGGTCGGGATGGCGGAAGATCAGGTCTGCCAGGGCGCCCTTCGGCTCTGGCCCGAAGTGGCTGATGGTCTGGAGATGCGTCTTGCCGAACTCGCGCGTTGCTCCAGGCCGCGCACGAATGCCGAGAGGTCCGAGACGATCGGGATCAGCTCGTGACTCCTCGCCGCCAGGAGTCGTTGGTCATCCACGCCGTGATGGTGCCCCAGCTCGTTCCAGAGGTCCCAGGCGAAGACCGCGCCCGACGAGCCCCAACGCTCGACGGCGAAGGCAATCCTCCGCTTCACGGCCGCCATGCCTTCGGGCTGGGTGAGGAGGTCGAGGCGCTCGCGACACGGCCCGCCTCGGCCGGCGTTGTACGGGTGGTCGTCCCACATGACCCAGGTGAAGAACGTGTCGAAAGGGGTGAGGAGGAGGCGCAATTGCTGGCGCTCGCAGATGCGAATCAGCTCGTCGATTGCCTCCACCGTCACGGGGTCGAACTCGCCGCACGAGCGTTCGAGATAGAGGCCGTCGCCCACGTATTCGAGCATCACTCGCAGCGTGGTCACGCCGTGATCGGCGAGCCAGGCCATGTGCTTCTCGACGGACGGGATGTCGCGGCGCCCGAGCAACCCTTCCAGCTCGGGCCAGGTCAGGGCGTCGTTCTGGCCGATGATCAGGAAGGGCTCGCCGTCCTCGGTCTCGAAATAGCGGCGGCCCGGCCCGAGGCGGACCCAGGAGAGGCGATCGACCGATTTTTCCCTGGTGCGGATCGTCGTCTCGCCCCGGATCATCTCGGGGACTTCAGGATTGACTCTCATCCTCCTGCTGCTCCTCAAGGGCCAGGGGGCCCGGCCGGGGCAATTCCATTACGGGCCGGGCCCCCTCATGTTCGGAAAATCAGGACGAGGCAATCCGGTGGACAATGCCATTGCTGCCGGGCTTCGTCAAGGGCTCGGCCTTCCGGCTCGGCTCCGGCTGGCCTCGATCACGCACGGACTCCACCACCCTCTTGGCCGACAGGATCGCGCCGTCCTGATTCAAGTACTTCCACTCGCCGAACCGGCCGATCGGGAAGATCCCCCGCTCGTTCAGGTAGGCGTTGATGATGGCGAGATGCCCCGGCCGTTCGGGGGTGAACGGGATGTAGGCGTGAGGCATGCCGAGGACCTGCTCGAAGACGACCTCGTCGCCGTCTTGCCAGATGTCGGTCTGCTTCAGCCCCGACACGCAGGCGTCGATCAACGCCCGCTTGCCGCGGACCGGCAGCGGCTTGGCGGGCGAATGGCTGATCTCGAAGGTGAGGGCGCTGTGGCCCGGAGGGGCCGTGAACGGCGACGCGTTGGACTGGACGAAGATCCTCTGGAAGATGTACTTGTCCTGCCCCTCGGGATAGTAAATCCAGTGCTTCTCGGTCACCTTCTCGCGGTTGATCCCCAGGTTCACGCACACGACCGCCGTGCTGGGCAACGCGGCCGAGGCGTGGCGGACGGCTTCGGGGGCGTCGGGTATGGCGGCGATCAGGTCGGGCAGCGGCACGCTGGGATAGAGCGTGTCATAGTGGATCGTCTCGTAGCGCGACGGCCCATTGCCATCCTCGACGCGGAAGGTCGCGCGATGGCGTTTCGGGTCGAGCTTCACGAGCGTGCGGCCGGTCGTGACGGCGCCCCCGCGGGCCCTCACGCGATCGGCCAGGCCGGCGACGAACATCTCGCACCCGCCGCGGAGCGGGTAGCCGAACCGGGCATTCGGCCCCATGTCGGGACGCCCCTGCCGCAAGGCCCCTTCGATGACTTCATCCAGCGTAGGGGTGAGCACGCGGCCTTCAATCCAGTCGCTGCTCATCCTCTCGGGATCGATGCCCCAGACCTTGCGGTTGTAGGGCTTCATGAAATGGTTGGTGATCCCCTCGCCGAACGTCCGGTACGACCATTCGAGGAAATTGGCCGGGGGATGCGCCACGCCGTCGCCGTTCAGCCCGCGATGCGACTTGCCCGCCTCGATCACGCCGAGCAGGCATTCCTTGATCACCTCGGGCGGGAGGCCGTGGAGGTTGGCCTGGAACGGATATCGCTGATAATCGCCGTAGAGGTAGACCCAGCTTTCGCGGAGCTGCTCGTGGAAATTGCCCTTCAGGACGTCGCGGAAAAGGCCGTCCACGTACTTGTCGTTGGTGAAGAAGATGTGGCCGGCGTAGTCGAAGGTGAAGCCGTCCTGGATGATCGACCGGCAGAGGCCGCCGGTGCGGGCGTGCTTCTCGGCAAGGATGAAATCCGGGTCGTCCAGGTGGAGCGCCGGCTCAGGCCGGCCGGCCCGCCGCCGACGACCAGATTCCTGGCGCTCGGGCCGCGGGTGGCACGCATTTTTTTCCGAGGGGCGGCCTCTTCGGAAGGTTCGGGACCTGATTTGGGAAGTCGCTGAGCAATCAATTTCCTCATGGCGAGGGCGGTTGCGTCCCAACCACGATCGGCCGCCCTCTGGCGTTCGGCTTCGGCGCGGTCGGCGTCGAACTTGCCAAGGGCCCCTTCGGCCAGTTCCAGGAATTCGCCGGCATCGTTCGCGACGAAGACGAGGTCGCCATGATCGCGGACGACGTCCCGCACCGCCGTGGAGACGATCGGCTTGCCCGCCGCCATGTATTCGAGGGTCTTGGTCGGGCTGATCGTCTTCGTGGCCTCGTTGAGCGCCCATGGCATGATGCAGACGTCGAAACCCTTTAGGTACGCGGGCAACTCGTCGTAGGTTTTCTGGCCGAGGTAGTGCAGATTCGCCCGGCGAGGGAGCGAGGCGGGATCGACCTTGATCATGGGGCCGACCAGCGCGATCGAGGCGGCGCCCTGGGCGTCGGCTAGCCGGGCGATCAGGTCGTAATCCAGCCGCTCGTCGATCACGCCGTAATATCCGAACACCGGCTTCGGCAGGCCCGCAAGGTCGGCCGGGATGGCTAGATTGGGGTCGAGTGCGCGGGCGAAATGGGCGGCGTCGACCGCAGACGGGAAGCAGTGGACGTTCGGGTTGCGGTCTCGCTTCGATTCGTAGAGCGATCGGCCTCCGGTGAACACCACGTCGGCGCGTTCCAGGAGCCTCCGCTCGGCCTCGACCAATCCGGCCGGCGCGGCGGCGAAGCTCGCCAGCTCGTCCATGCAATCATAGATGACCAGCTGGCCCGGCGCGAGCCGCTCGCCATAGGATGCGAACATGGGCGAGTAGAACCAGCGGATGAGCGGGCGATTGCCGCGGACAGCCGCCACGTACTCTTCCACGAGCCCGCCGAGGTCGAAATCGGCATCCGGGCGGCGATGGGGGCGGATCACGGTCACACCCCTGGCCACGGACAGGATGTCCAGGCCCGGCGGCCGGTCGTCGAACACGGGCTCTTCCTCGACGATCACGGGCCATTTGCCGGCCATTCGCGAAAGCAGGTGCTGCGGGCGCTGGTAGACCCAATCCCATCTCAGATGGCTGTGGCACAGGAGCAGGGGCATGGAACGGTCGCTCGCGTTTTGCTGATGCATGGCCTCGCTCTTTCTCTCTGTTCTCGAAGCGGTTACGGCGGATCTACCATGAGTCTACGAGGCGCAACCGCGGGCAGCGCCGCGGGCGGCCGGATGCGTCTAAAGCGCTTCCCTTGACGCTCGACGACGAGGAAGGGACGACGTTGGAGAGATTATCGAACCGAAGCAGGGCGGAAATAGAGCAAATCATATGCCGAAAAGGGAATGAAGGAGAGGGACGGGATGGGGCCGTCTTCCCGGGGCGTAACCGCGGATCGTTCGAGCCGGGAAGGGTCCTCCGGCTGGCTGCAAGGATCTCGCGGGGAGCGTGTCTCCTGCGTATGGATGGTGTCTTTGCAGATCCTGACCTCCCCCGTCGCGGGGCGAGGGCCATCGGCCGTGGGGCCTGGGGTTAGCTTGGGGGGTGCTTCTCGGGTGGATTTTCGCATGATTTCCTCGCGGGGCGTCGCGATGATAGGCCTTTGTTCCAGCCTTACAACCACACCATCGTTGCCGGAGTGCTGACCTATTACCCATTCCAGAGATGCCGGCAAAATCGCCGGTCGCGCGGTAGGGATCGGGCAACACGCGTGGGGGCAGACCCGGGGCCGAAAGATGGCCGACCCATTCGGTTTCGCATGGATTTTCATGATTTACAACTCATTGTCGCTGAAAGGCTTGGGTCAATGATAGACGATTTTAGTTTTGTCGATAAGTTAATAAGCTACAGAGTGCGACACTCGCGAAATGCCGGGGATTCGTGGGCGAAGTCGGGCTTTTCGGGTGTCTTGTCCAGGGGCGCAGTCGGGGTGAGACGGTTTTTTGACCGTTTTTGACCTGTTTTCGGGCCTAAGTGTTGCGCAAATCCCCCAAGTCGTGATCCGGCCGGGAGATGCGGCTCTTCGGAAACCTGGACGAAATCTGGACAGTCGGGCCCTCGGCGCGGAGGTTTTCGGCCCCTTTGTCGCGCCCGTTTGGCGCCCCAAGTGCTTATCGCTTAAGGGGATGGTGCCGGTTCCTGTCCGCGATGACGGCGGACGAACACCATCGCCGAATCGGCTCGGAAGCCGGTGGCTCGCCGTGAGGGCTTCGAACTCGTCCTACCCGACTTTCCGGGCGGATCGCACGTTGTTTTCGTGGCGATCCGCCCGGGAGGTGGAGATCAGGCGGCGGGGAGGGACGTGCGGGATGGGAGGAGGACTTCGCCGATCGAGCCGACGGAATCGCCCACGTAGCGGCGGTAGAGGTCGACCAGGGGGGTGGAGTCGCGATCGAGCCGGCCATCGCGAGGGACCACGTCCCAGAGTCCGAGGTGGAGCAGGTGGTCCGTCAGGCCCTTGCGCGACCAGCGGTATTTCCACTCGATCATGGTGAACATGGGGAACCACGTGTAGCCCAGCACGGGGATGGCCTCGGCACGGGCCTGGCGGACGGCCGAGAGCGTCTCGTTCATCCAGCGGGCACGCTCGTCATGGTCGCCGGTCGAGCTGGTCTCGGTGACCATCAAGGGCAGGCCATATCGCTCGTGGACCATCCGCAGGAGCTCCGTGAGCGAGCTGCCCGAGCGGACCGGGTCGTGGCCAATGCCGACCGACCCGTTACGCTTCCTGACGAGCTTGCGATTCGACCACGGGTAGAAGTTCACGCCCAGGACGTCCCAGCGGGGGACGCGGGCCACCAGCTCGTGGAGCTCGAACTCCGAGGCGCCGTGATCGAGGAGCCACCCGTGGAACGGATGATCGGGCGTGACCATCCCGCACGCCAGGTCGAGCGGCAGGAAGCGTCGGGCCTGCGAGGTCCTCGCCGCCTCGGCCAGGTCGCTCGTGGCGGCGTACTCGATCCCGACGTCCTCGACGTGGACTAGGACCGTGTCGGCCCTCACGGCGCGGAGTGCCTCGGCCGTCTGCGTGATCCCCCTCATGAGCGAAAGCAGGACCTTGACGAAGCCCTGGTCCCCCTTCAGGTAGGGCGGCCATCGCCCGTCCCGCCCGCAGAACGCGGCCGTCACGGCCGGCTCGTTCAGGGGGGTGTAGTGGCGGATGATCGAGCCGTAACGCTCGGCGAAGGCCGACGCGTATTCGGCCACACGGCGCGGGTAGGTTTCGCAGGCGAAGTGATCGGAGAGCCACAGCGGGGTGCCGTAGTGCATCAGGTCGATGATCGGGGTCAGCCCCTTGGTCCCGACGAGGTAGTCGAGTACCTCGTCAGTCCAGGACCAGTCGAACACGCCGGGCTTGGGGTTCACGCGGTACCACGGGATCCCGTAGCGGAGGGATTTCACGCCGAGTTCGGCCACGCGGTCGACGTCCTCCCGCCAGAGGCGGTAGTGGTCCATCAACTCGTATTCATCGAACCGGCGATGGCCCGAGCGCGTCTGCGGGACGAAGGTATTCTCGATCCCGACGGCCCAGGTGAAGTCGTCGGAGGTTGGACCGAATGTCTGGCATTTCATGACCCCGGCTCCCTTGCCAAGGCAGGGCGCAAGCGGGCACGACTCTGCGGCGAGCCCGCGCGGCTTCCGATCCGAGTTTTGCAGCAACTACGGCGCTGCGTTGTGCCGGGCTGGTCGGTGAAGTTTCGGGGGTAAACGTCGCCGGTTCCATCCACTCTATTCTACGACGCGGGGGAGAATAGAGGTCGGAGGCTAACGAAAATCACCGCGGCCGAGAAGCCGGGTTCTGACGGAAAATCGGGTCCGTTGTCGCGAGGCGACAGATAATCCGGATGCGAATCCAATTTTCGGGTAAATGGGCAAGCTGGCGGGGTCCGGGAAGCGTCCGGTTGACCCCGCCTTGACGGCCCGCTTAGCATACCTTCGGTGGAATTTCGCTCAGCAGCCCCCGCAGAGCCCTCCCCGGCCGCATCCCACCCGCGATCCCAACTTCCCACCCGGAGCATGCAGAATATGGCGACGGAGCGACCGAGGACCCTTGGCGAGTTGCGTGCGAGCGGGTATCGCATGGAGTCGGTCAAGGACGAGATGAGGCGGAACCTGATCGCCAAGATCCGCGACAAGCAGCCGCTCTTCCCCGACATCCTCGGCTACGAGGAGACGGTGGTCCCGCAAGTCCAGAACGCCATCCTCTCCAAGCACGACATCCTCTTTCTCGGGCTCAGGGGCCAGGCCAAGACCCGCATGCTGCGGCAGCTCGTCCACCTGCTGGACGACGCCATGCCGATCGTCGAGGGCTCGGAGGTCCACGACCATCCCTATGGCGCCTATCTCGAAGGAAGCCCGCGATAAGATCACCCAGATGGGCGATTCCACGCCGATCGCCTGGGTCGGCCGGCAGGACCGCTACAACGAGAAGCTCGCCACCCCCGACGTGACCATCGCCGACCTGATCGGCGAGGTCGACATGATCAAGCACGCCGAGGGCCGGTACCTCGCCAGCGAGCTGACCATGCACTTCGGCCTCATCCCCCGCACCAACCGCGGGATCTTCTGCATCAACGAGTTGCCCGACCTCTCGCCCAAGATCCAGGTCGGCCTGTTCAACGTCCTGGAAGAGCGGGACATCCAGATCCGCGGCTATCCGGTGAGATTGAATCTGGACCTGGCGTTGGTCTTCTCGGCCAATCCCGAGGATTACACGAATCGAGGCCGGATCGTCACGCCGCTGAAGGACCGGATCGGCTCGACCATCCGCACGCATTACCCGCTCACGCGAGAACTCGGGATCTCGATCAGCGACCAGAACGCCTGGCTGAACCGTGACGGAGGTCGTCTCGCCATCCCGCTTTACGTCAAGGAAGTGATCGAGGAAACCTCTCGCCTGGCCCGGTCCAGCTCGCACGTGAACCAGCAATCGGGCGTGAGCGTGCGGATGTCGATCGCGAACCTGGAAAACGTGGTCTCGAACGCCGAGCGTCGGGCCTTGTTGAACAACGAGCGCTGGATCATCCCGCGGGTCTCGGACCTCGCCCACCTGGCGCCCAGCGCCCGGGGCAAGCTGGAACTCACGATGACCGAGGACGACGGCCAGGAAGACAAGCTGGTCGAACGGATCGTGGCCGAGGCGGTCAAGAACATCTTCTCGTCGCACTTCGACGCCAAGGATTTCCGCGCCACGATCGACTACTTCGAGGCGGGCAAGGGCGTCGAGATCGGCGACACGCTGTCGGTCAAGGACGTGCTGGAACGCATCGAGAAGGTGCCGCAACTCCGCAAGAAGGCCGAGGAGTTCGCCAGGAAGATCCAGCCCGAGCTGGGCGAGGCCGACGCCCGCGACGCCTCGACGGCCGCCGCGGCGGAGTTCCTCCTGGAGGGGCTCCATGTGCATAATAAGTTGAACAAGTCCGTGAAGGCGGGCGCGACGTCGTATCGGCGGTGAGGGACGGCATGAAGCGGCTCGGTGAGTTATTCAACCAGCTCGGCAAGCTCGCGATGATCCTGGTGCTGGTCTGGGCGGTATTCCTGCTCACGCACGAGTTCGTCAAGACCTTCTCGGGGCTCAATCCGAACGTGGCGGCGGCGATCGTGGCGGGAGGTGCGACGGCGCTTGCGTCGGTGTTCTCGCTGGTGGCCACGAGGACCCTGGAGCGTTCCAATCAGATCGTGAAGGAGCACCGAGAGCACAAGATCCCGATCTACGAGGACCTGATCCGGTTCATGGCCCGGGTCCAATTTGCGAACAAGCTGGGCAACGCCCCCTCGCAGCAGGAGGCAGTGAGCTTCTACTCGGAATTCCAGCAGAAGCTCATGGTCTGGGGCGACGACCAGGTGGTGAAGCAATTCGCGATCCTGCACGAAGCCTGGGTGAAGGCGATCCAGGAGCGCGGGACGGTCAGCGGGTCGGACGCGCCGATGAAGGAATATGAGAAGCTCGTGATGATGATCCGGAAGGACCTGGGGCACCACAATCGCGGGCTGAAGGCGGGGGATATCCTGGGGCTCTGGACGCTGGCGAAGCCGGCGGCGATTTCGGAGGGGCGGTGATGGTGTGGGTCAATTGCCGTGATGGGCTGATTCGGCCATAATGGCGAGATTGCCGGGGGAAATTGCGGGGAGAGAATCGGACATGAGCCTGAATATCACGTTGCCCGCCTCGTTGGCGGCAGACCTGTCGGATGCGGCCAGGCGAGAAGGCGTGAGCGTCCAGGACCATGCGAAACTGGTCCTGGGCATCGCCTCCGCGTTGCTCGACCCTTCACGCGACGCGCCACTCATCAGGCATTGGCCGCTTTCTTCCTGGACAGGTCGCTGGATGCCGGGAGCATCGCCGACGGATTGCGCGAGATCCTTCACATCGCCGCCTCGCAGCGCGACGGCGGTAAGGCATCAAATGCATTTGAAGGAATGCTCGTGCATGAATCTCCGCGAGAACTGGCTTCGCTCATCCGCGAGAGGAGCGGCATCGCTTCGCGACCTCCCAAGAAGGAATCTGCGCAATCCGTTTTTGGGAAATACGCCTTCGTCCCAGGCGGCTCCGAAGAATTCGCGCGAGAGAAACAATTCGAGATCGAGAAAGAGGATCGGCCAAGATAGTGGATGATGTGCTCGACGCCTGCGCCATGATTGCTTTTCTCCGGGGGGAGCCGGGAGGGGATGTCGTAAGATCCCATCTCCTTGATCCAGGGGTCAAGTGCTACGCGCATTGCGTCAATCTTTGCGAGGTCTATTACGATTTTATTCGAAGGTTCGACGTTCGGGTGGCCGAACAGGCCATCAACGACCTCTTCAAGGCTGGGGTGGTCGAGCGGGCGGATCTCGACGATGCGTTCTGGAGGCAAGTGGGCGGACACAAGGCGCGAGGGGGGATTGCCCTCGGAGATTGCTTCTGCCTCGCGTTGGCCGTTCGCCTCGGCGGCCAGGTCGTCACGTCCGACCGCAAGGAATTCGAACCCCTCGTCCCGCTGAACATCTGCCCCATCCTGTTCATCCGCTGAAGTGAAGGACCGATCATGCCCCTGTTCGAATACAGCAAGTGGGACGGCTCGCAGGAATTCAAGCCGCAATCGGCCGACAAGGCGTTCGACCAGATCGCCGAATACCTGCTCCAGTACGGCGATCAGGTGCTCCGCCAGCTCGACGACTTTGACGAGGACGACCAGCCCGAGATCCTCAAGAAGATGCAGGAAGCGGGCTATATCGAGGAGGATGGCGAGGGGAAATTCGTCGTCGCCCCCAAGGGCTTGAAGCGGATCCAGGATCGCGCCCTCACCGACCTGTTCCAGACCTTCCAGCGCGATTCCGTCGGCAAGCACGACGCGAACCAGAAGGGCGGGGGCACGGTCCGGCTGGAGGACTCGAAACCCTATGTCTATGGCGATTCGCTCGCCAACATGAACCTGCACGAGACCCTGAAGAACGCCATGATTCGCCAGGGGGGCGGCACGCCGATCCGGCTCAGGCAGGACGATTACGTCGTGTACGAGACCGAGTATCAGACGAGCTGCTCGACCGTGGTCCTCATCGACATGAGCGGCTCGATGAACCGCTACGGCAAGTATTACATGACCAAGAAGGTCGCGCTCGCGCTCCAGGCGATGGTGAAGGCCCAGTACGCCCAAGACACCTTGCAGATGGTCGGGTTCTACACGTACGCCAACCAGATGACCGAGCGGCAACTGCTGAACTCGGCGCCCAAGCCCGTGAGCATCTATGACAGCAAGGTGCACCTGCGATTCGACCTGGACAATCCGCCCAAGCGCGTCCCGCAACACTTCACGAACATCCACGCCGGGCTGAGGCTGGCCCGCAGCTTGCTGAGCCGTTCGGGCGCGGCCAACAAGCAGATTATCGTGATCACCGACGGCGAACCGACTGCCCATATTGAAGGCCGCGAGGTCGTCCTCATCTACCCGCCCGCCGAGAAGACGGCCATGCACACCCTGGCCGAGGTCAAGCGGTGCGCGGCGTCGGATATCCGGGTCTCGAGCTTCGCCCTGATCGAGGATTATTTCTACCTGGGGCTGGTGAACTTCGTCGAGGAGATGGCCAGGGTGTCGAAGGGCGTGGCCGCGTATTGCTCGGCCGATGACCTGGGCAAGTACGTGTTCGACAGCTTCATCGGCGGTCGGCGGGCGAGGAAGACGGTGCGCTCGAGGCGGCGAGTTTCCATGAGCCCACCGGCCGGGTACACTGGGCGATAGGTCGGCCTTTCGGCCGACCACGATTGCCCTTCGGCCGGGGAGCTTGCCGCCGTTGAATCGCCTCGTCCTGGCCTTTCGCGCCTTCTGGTCGTGCTTGACCGACGGCGATTTCGCCTCCCGAGTGGAACCGCTGTTCTCGCGGGCTCCCACGGGCCCCGACCTCCGCGTCCTGGCCGTCTTGCAGAGGGACGGCCGGCTCGTCGACTTCCTGCAGGAAGACATCGATGGATACGCCGACGCGCAGGTGGGCGCGGCCGTCCGCGACATCCACCGCGGCTGCCGCAAGGCGCTCCGGGATTACCTGACCGTCGAGCCCGTCCTCAACGATCCCGAAGAAGCCACGGTGCTCGTCCCGGCGGATTTCGACCCGGCCACGATCCGGCTCTCGGGCAATGTGTCCGGGTCACCTCCATTCAAGGGGGTGCTCAAGCATCACGGCTGGCGGGTGAAGTCGGTCCATTTGCCGGTCATGCCCGGGGCTCGCGACGACTTCGCGGTCCTGGCGCCGGCCGAGGTGGAAATTGCATAATCGAGGACTTCGCCAGGAGCACCCATGGCCCGCTATGTGGTAGGTATCGACCTTGGGACCACCAACAGCGCCCTCGCCTACGCCGATACCCGCGAGGCCGTGGATGGCCGGGTTGCCACCATTCATCCGCTGGCGATCCCGCAGGTCGTCGCGGCGGGCGAGGTCGGCGAACGCGCCTCGCTGCCGTCCTTCCTCTATCTCCCGGCCGAGAAGGAGTTCCCGCCGGGCGCGATCGACCTCGGCTGGAAGACCAAGACCAACCACGTCGTCGGCACGTTCGCCCGCGACCATGGGGCCAAGGTCCCCGGACGCATGGTCGGGTCGGCCAAGAGCTGGCTCTCGCATTCGGGGGCCGATCGCAAGGCCCCCATCTTGCCCTGGAACGCCCCGGCGGACGTGGAGAAAGTGTCGCCCGTCGAGGCCAGCGTTGCCTATCTGTCCCACCTGCGCGACGCCTGGAATGCCAAGCTCGGCAAATCGTCGGACGATCGCCTGGGAAAGCAGGAGATCTTGCTCACGGTCCCCGCGTCGTTCGACGCGTCGGCCCGCGACCTGACCATCGAAGCCGCGAGGGCCGCGGGCCTGGTCAACGTGACCTTGCTGGAGGAGCCGCAAGCGGCCTTCTATGCGTGGCTGGCCTCGATGGGCGACGCCTGGCGATCGCAGGTCAAGGTCGGCGACCTGTTGCTTGTGTGCGACGTGGGCGGAGGCACGACCGACTTCACGCTGATTGGCGTGACCGAGCAGGGCGGCGACCTGGAATTGACCCGATTGGCCGTGGGGGAGCATATCCTCCTCGGCGGCGACAACATGGACCTGGCCCTCGCCTATGCGGTCGCCGGTTCCTTGCCCGGAGGCATGGAAGGCCTGGACGCGTCGCAGAAAATCGCGCCTCACTTATGCGTGTCGCAACGCCAAGGAGACCCTCTTTTCGGCCGCCGGGCGCGAATCGGCGCCGGTGGCCGTGCTGGGGCGCGGGTCGAAGGTCGTGGGCGGGTCGGTCAAGACCGAGCTTTCCCGCGATACCCTGGATTCCGTCCTGCTCGATGGTTTCTTCCCCAAATGCGCGCCGACCGATGCCCCCGCGCGTGGTCGCCGAATGGGGCTCACCGAGATCGGCCTGCCCTATGCCGCCGATCCGGCGATCACCCGCCATCTGGCCCGTTTCCTCAATCGTCAGGCCGGATCGCTGCACGCGGGGGCATCGGCAATCCATCCCTCGGCCGTCCTCTTCAACGGGGGCGTCTTCCAGGCGGAATCCCTGCGAAATCGCGTGGTCGAAGTGTTGTCCGATTGGAGCGGACGGCCCGTGCCCGCCTTGCAAGCGACGGACTTGAACCTCGCGGTGGCCCACGGCGCGGCGTATTACGGGATGGTGCGCCAGGGCAAGGGGATTCGCATCCGGGGCGGCGTCCCTCGATCGTACTACATCGGGATCGAGACCGCCGCGCCCGCCGTCCCGGGCGTGAGGCCGCCGATCAAGGCCCTCTGTGTGGTCCCGATGGGCATGGAGGAAGGGACCGAGGCCGACGTGCCCGGCCCGGAATTCGGGCTCGTGGTGGGAGAGCCCGCCGAGTTCCGCTTCCTCGGCTCGACCACTCGCCGCGACGACACCATCGGCACCGTCGTCGAGCGCTGGGCCCCCGAGGAGATGCAAGAATTGGCGCCCCTGGAAACCGCGCTGAGCACGGAGGATGGGAGCGACGGGGACATCGTGCCGGTCAAGTTGCACGCCCAGGTCACGGCAGTCGGCACGCTCGACCTTTGGTGTCAAAGCACGAAGGACGAGCATCGCTGGAAGCTCGAATACAACGTGAGAGACCCGGCCGACGTTTGATCTCGCCGGGATTCCGGATTCGATGCCCTGCACCCGGAGCCAAGCCTTGAAATCGGATCGCGTGGCCTTGCTCGGCGTGGACGGCGGCGGGACGAAGACGGTTGCCTGGGTGGCCGACGCCTTCGGGACCGTGCTGGGACGCGGCCATGTGGACCGCCCCGCCAACCAGAAAGCCGTGGGGTTTGTCGCGGCCGCGGACGCCATCCTTTGCGCGATCGATCGAGCTTATCAGGATGCGGGCGAACGACTTGGGATGCAAATTTCCGGGGCCGAGGTCGCGTGCTTCGGGTTGGCCGGGTTCGATCGGCCGGAAGACAAGGGCGTCTTGATCGAATGGGCCGGGTCGCAATGCCGGTTTGGTCGACTGGTGCTGGTCAACGATGGCGAGCTGGTCCTGGCTGCCGGCACTCCGGAGGGCTGGGGCGTGGGTGTGATCGCCGGCACCGGGTCGATTGCCGTGGGGCGCGATCCCTCCGGCAATTCGGCACGCGCGGGCGGCTGGGGGCATGTTTTCGGAGATGAGGGGAGCGGTTATGGCGTCGGGGTCGCGGCCCTTCGGCGGGTGGCCGGGCGCTTCGACGGCCGGAGTCCGGGGGGTTGGCAATCGGACGTCCTGTCGAGCTTCGTTTGTGATGCCGTCGGCGTGGCCGACCCTTCGGGCCTGGTTGGCGCCGTCTATGCCGCCGGTTTCGACCGGCCGAAGATCGCGGCCCTGGCATCGAGCGTCGTGCGAGCGGCGGAACTGGATGCGGAGATCGTCCGCGAGATCCTCGAACCGGCCGGTCGGGCGCTGGGTCAGGCCGCGAGGGCCGTTGCCGAGCGGCTGGATTTGCCTCGCGAGGGCCTCCCCCTGGCCGTGGCCGGCGGGTTCGTGCTCTCGTGTGAGGCGGCCTGGCTCGGACTTCGCGACGAGCTGATGCGCTCGGGCTTCCGGCCCGTGATGCAACGGGTGGACGAGCCGGTTGCGGGCGCACTCATCCTGGCCGGGCGGGCATCATCCCAATGACGCAAGATTTCCCGAAAGTCTCCACCGGCCTCGACATCCTCGCCGATGACGGCTTCGCGCGGCTCCGGGGCCGCCGCGTGGGGGCGATCTGCAACCCGACCTCGGTTGACCGTCGCATGAGGCATCTGGCCGATCTGCTCCATGCCGCACCCGACGTTGAGCTTGTCGCCCTGTTCGGCCCCGAGCATGGCGTGAGGGGCGAGGCGCAGGACATGATCGGCGTGGATTCTTCCGTCGATCCCGCCACCGGAGTCCGCGTGCATAGCCTGTATGGTGCGGACGTGGCCAGCCTCACGCCCTCGCCCGACGACCTTCGCGATCTGGACGTGCTGATCTTCGACGTGCAGGACGTCGGGAGCCGCTACTACACGTTCGCGGCGACCATGCTCTATGCGATGAAGGCGGCCGCCGGGCGCGGCAAGACCTTCGTCGTGCTCGATCGTCCCAATCCCATCGGCGGCGACTCGGTCGAGGGTCCATCCATCGAGCCGGGGTACGAGAGCTTCGTCGGCGCCTATCCGATGCCGATCCGCCATGGGATGACCGTGGGCGAGCTGGCGAGGATGTTTCACGCCGAACTGGAGCTGGACCTACACCTCGAAATCGTGGGTTGCCGGGGTTGGGACCGCGCCATGTACTGGCCGGAGACGGGCCTTCCCTGGGTCATGCCCTCGCCGAACATGCCCACGTTCGAGACCTCGCTCGTGTACCCCGGCGGGTGCTTGCTGGAGGGGACGAATCTGTCCGAAGGACGGGGTACCACGCGGCCCTTCGAGCTCTGGGGCGCCCCGTGGTTGCAGCCCCACGCCCGCGCGTTCGCCGCCACCGCCGAAGAAGCGGGCGTCCACCTTCGCGCGAGCAGCTTCCGGCCCATGTTCCACAAGCATTCGGGGCAGGTCTGCTTCGGGATTCAGCCCCATGTCTATGACTATCGCCGATTCCGTCCGATCGAATTCTATCTTCGGATGATCGCCTGGGCGCGGTCGTGCGACCCTCAACAGTTCGCCTGGCGGACCGAGCCCTATGAGTTCGTGAGCAGCCCGATTGCCATCGATCTCCTGCTCGGATCTTCGCGAGGACGCGAGGCGATCGAGGCGGGATCGTTGGATCCGGGCCTGCTCTCGATGGGAGTTGCCGATTTCCGCGAGCGTCGCGAGCCGTTCCTCCTCTACGACTGAGACGGACGTCCGTTTCGATTCGAGCGATCCAACCGTTGCCGCAGGTTTCCTCGTCATCCCACCCGTGGTAAATGGTCGCGAGCGATGCAGACGTGGGGTTCCGGGGGCCGAATCTTGGGGGTAGGACCGAGTTCGGTGCGCCGTTACGGTTTGGATTCGCGGGGTCCGTACATCCCGGCGAGGCCGTCTCGCAGGCACGATCGGCAAGTCACGACCTGTCAGGATGGCCGGTCAGAGATTCCGAGGCGCGGAGGCGTCGCGAAGGGAGTCAGCCGATGATGCAATTCAAGCGAAGCCGATCGCGGCCCAGAGTCGTCCTGGAAGCGCTCGAACGCCGCGAGCTCATGACCGTCAACTACTACAACTTCAACACGCCGTCGCCGTCGACGATCCTGCCGGTGCCGAAATCGGCGACGGTTTCGGTCTGCGCACCCGATCGGCGAGAGCACGCTCCAACTGTCGACCCTCGACAGTGACGCCCGTTACTTGACCGGGCGCGATCGCCAGGGGGATACGTGGACGTTGACGCTCCACGGGCCGGGGGCGTTGATCGTGACCGACACCACGCCCAACGACGGCGTGCTGGATGACGACATCGACACGATCCAGGTCGTGGCCAGCAATCCCAAGACGACGTACGTGACGGGCACGGTCGAGGCCACGGCCAACACGATCGTGAGCCCCGACACCGGGACCGTGTACTTCCACCACCTGATCGCCGAGAACGGCGTCAAGTCCATCATCCTGAATGGATTCACCCTCGTGAGCGCCGACCACGCTCACGTCGCAGGACAGCACCGATGGGGTGACGATCAACACCGGCACGTCGGCCACCTCCGGCCAGCCGAACAACACCGGGCCGGCGATCTACCTGCCCGGCGGCGTGGGGACCTTGTCGTTCCACGACATCCTGAACGCGACCGACCTGAACGGCAACGGCAACGGGGCCGATCAGCCGCTGGAGGTCCAGATCGGCGACCCGAACACGCCGCTGAAGGTCTCGCCGTCGTTGTACATCGACGGCATCTTCAACACGGTGTTCGATTCGGCGGGCACCACGCAGCTCAATGCCGGGCCGGTGACTGCCGCGTCGGTCAACATCCTGGTCAACGGCAACATCCACAACCTGAACATCGGCTCGGCCACGGCCCAGACGATCTCCGGCGGGTACGAGTACAACTTCCCGCGGGTGGACGTGACCGGCCGCACCGCCATCCGGGCCACGGGCATCGACCACCTGAAGGTCGTGGGCACGGCCCGGAACCTGACCGCCAGCCGCGCGGGCACGCCCTTCGTGGCCCAGAATGGCGCGAATTCTCCGCCGACCACCACGGCCTCGACCTCGGTGTTCAACAGCGGCTTCAGCGGCCTGAACCACCTGGGTACGGCCGAGTTCGGCGGGACCGCCGACGCGGTGGGCCTGGATGTGTCCGGCGGGAAGATCGGGACGGTGAAGTTCCTGCGAGGCTTGGGCGACCAGACCGGCGACCCGCTCAACCCCACGCAATACGGGACCAATTCGGCCCAGGCGGGCTATCCCAGCCGAGGCCTGCTGGGCGGCCTGGTCGTGGCGAAGAAGATCGGCAAGGTCGTCGTCGGGGCGTCGAACCTCACGCTCCTCACCAGCACGAATCCGGCCGATCAGCTCGACGCCACGCGAGGCCAGAAGTATTTCGCCAAGGCCGGCAGCGCGCTCGTCAACGCGGCGATCACCTCGTCGGGGTCGATCGGGAGCGTGCATGTGGTGGGCGATTCGCAGAGCAGCGAGATCGCGGCGGGCTACGACTACAAGTCGTACGCAGACGGGCTGGAGCCGGTCCGCGCGGCCAGCCAGATCAAGAGCTACAAGCAGCGAGGCGACCTGATCGACTCGGTCGTGTCCGCCTCCTACCGCCCGAACGACCAGATCTACGGCAACGGCAACGACACCGCCGGGCCGGGCAAGATCACCGGCAAGCTGCAAGGCCGCACTCTACGTGACCGGGGCGCAAACCGTGCTCGGCAACTACGGGGCCGGGGTCTACGCCAAGGTCAAGAAAGGCTATCTGCCGCCGCCCGAGGGCCCCTTGCGGACCAAGACGCGGCCGCCTGACAAGCTGAGTCGGGCAAACAAACTGCACCGTCAGGCCGGGTGCATGGGATGCATCATCTCCTAATTCGAGATGGTGGATCTCATGCACCCTACCATTTCCACAAGATCGTACCCCAGGTCAGGCCAGCCCCGAAGCCTGACGCAAGCAGGACGTCGCCGGGGTCAATCTGCCCGTCGCGGAACATCTCGTCGAGCGCGATCGGGATCGTCCCGCCCGAGGTATTCCCGTATTTGTCCAGATTCTTGAAGACCTGCTCGCGAGGGAAGCCCAGGACGTCGCTCGCCGCGTGGATGATGCGGACGTTGGCCTGATGAGGCACGAACCAGCGGCAATCGGCCACGGTCATCCCGGCGTGGGCCAGGACTTCGTTGGTCGAGTCGGTCAGCACGCGGACCGCCCACTTGAACACGGCGCGGCCGTCCATCGTGAGGTAATGCAACCCTCGCTCCAGGGCCTCGACCGTCGGCGGCATGCGGCTCCCGCACGCCGGGCGATTCAGGAGGTCTCCGCCGGACCCGTCGGCGCCAAACTGGTAGGCGAGCATCCCCTGTTCCTTCGAACCCGGCGTGAGCAGGACCGCGCCGGCGCCGTCGCCGAACAGGGGGAAGCTTTTCGCGTCATTCGGGTTGATGACCCGGCTGTTGCAATCGCCGCCGACGACCAGGGCTCGCTTGCACGTGCCGGCGGCGACGAACTGCGCCGCGGTGATCAGCGCGTAAGTGAATCCCGCGCAGGCGGCTTGCAGGTCGAAGGCCGGGCAATTGAGCTTGAGGCGGTCTTGCACCAGGCAGGCCGTGGAGGGGAACGCCATGTCGGGCGTCATCGTCCCAAGGACGAGCAAATCCACGTCGGCCGGGTCGCAATTGGCCGCCTTCAGGCATCGCGAGGCGGCCTGGGCGCAGAAATCGCTGGTCGCCAGGTGCGGAGGGGCGAACCGGCGCTCGTGGATCCCGGTCCGGTTCACGATCCATTCCGGGTCGAACCCGTGGGAATCGCGGAGGTCCTCGTTGGTCACGACCCGTTCGGGCAGTGCGCATCCGGTGCCCACAATCCGAACCCCGGTCAGGGTTTGGGTCCTCGGAGCGAGGTGCGGTGGGCCGTAGCTCATTGAGCGGTCCGAGGCAGTTGGGGTCCCGGCGTCCCGGCCGGAGGACCTGCGGAGCGAGGGCACGTCACGGACGATTGCGGGCGCTGGCCGTCCGGGTCATCCTCGCGCCGGACGCCCGAACCGAGGCGTTCCCGACTATACTTCCTCGCGACGATCATGGCCAGATCAATCGTCGGACACCTCCAGGGCCCGCGAACACCGCCCATGAACGAACATCGCATCCATCTCCGGCGCGCCTGGACGGGGCAATTCGACGCCGGGGAGCGTCGCGTAGACCTCCCCGTGGTCTGGGACCCGGGAAGCGTCCCGATTGCCTTGCGGAGGGGATTTCAACGGCCGAAGCTAGACGGCTCTCTCGAAAACCTCTACCTGGAATTTCATGCGATCAAAGGAGTCATCGCCGCAACGCTCAACGGTCAGCGATTGACGATCGCGGCCGAGGAAATGTTCGAGTGCCGGGTCGACGAGTTGCTGAGGGCGTCGGTCAACGAATTAAACCTGGAGCTGGATGCGGCCCGGGTCCCGCTGGGCGAGTCGTGGGGCCGCGTGGCGTTGGTGATCCGGGCGATTTAGTCCGCGTTGGCGGGGCTTGCCGATTTTCGTATAGTGGGGCTGTGGCCTGCCCGATCCTTAGAATCGCGTCGGAGCGTGTTTTCCCGTGGAGATGACGCCGAACGATTGGGAGCCGCCGGACTGGCATGAGCCGAAAGACCTGCGGCCACGCTATCGTACCGCCCGCGCGGGGTTCGTGCTCTCGGGCCTCGGGCTCTCCATGCTGGCACTGGACATGTCGTGCGAGCTGCTCGCCATCTTCGGGCGCAACTTGAACTTATGGCATCTGCGATTCACGCCCATCTGGCACTGGGTGGTGGCGGCGCCGCTCACCTGGGGCACGTTCCTGGGCTCGCTCCTGCTGCTCGGCCGCTTCGACGATTCGGGGTGGAAGCGGCGGTCGGTGCTCCTGTTCCTCATGAACACGTTCGACCTGGTCGTCTGGTGCCTTGATAATGCCGAGGTCCTGGGCCTGCATTCGGGGCCGCCCTTCAAGGCCAACCCCATGCTCCAGGTCGCCGGCCCGTTCATGAACCTGATCGAGCTGCTCCTGTTTGCCGGGCTGGCGAGGGACGTTTGCACCCATCTGGGACGTTCGGACGCGATCGCTCCTTACCTCGCGACCCGCGCCGCCGTCGGGATCGCGACCTCGCTCCAGATCATCGTCACGCTTAACGAGGTCGATTTCGCCGGCGGATGGCCATGGAAGATCCAGCAGAACGGCGATCCGATGATTTTCCTGGCGTGGCTCGCCTCGCAAATCGGTTTGACGGCCGCCGCCTACTTCACGGTCTTCCTCATGGCCCTGGCGTGCCAGCAATGCTCGTGGATGGTCCGCGACCTGAACCAGCAGTACCGCGAGGACGACCCGTTCGCGATGTAAACGCGTTTCAGGCAAGCAGTTCCCGCAAGGTTTTCGGCAGCGGGAAATGCACGTTTTCCTCGCGGACCGTCTCTTCTTCGAACGTGGCTCCATATTCGTCCTGGAGGAATTCCACGCATTCCTGGACGACGTGCTCCGGGGCGCGTCGCCTGCCGTGATGAGCACGGTCTCGACGTCTTCCAGCCATTCCGGGCGGATTTCCTGGACCCCGTCGATCAGGTGCGCGTGCGGACCGAGGGCACCGGCAATTTCGGCCAACCTCTTGCTGTTCGAGCTGTTCTGGCTGCCCAAGGACCAGCACAAGGTCGGCCCTCTGGGCTAGCTCTCGCACCGCTTCCTGGCGATTTTGCGTCGCGTAGCAGATGTCGTCCTTCGGGGGATTGGCAATCTGGGGGAATTTTTTCCGGAGGGCCTCGATCACCACATTGGCGTCGTCAACGCTCAAGGTTGTCTGCGTAAGATAGGCGATCTTTTCCGGGTTGATCTGGAGGGCCTGGACGTCTTCGGCCGTCTCGACGAGGATCATGCGATCGGGGGCATGGCCCATGGTCCCGATCACCTCGTCGTGCCCTTCGTGGCCGATCAGGACGATCGTGTACCCTTCGGCGGCGTACGAAACCGCCTCTTTGTGGACTTTCGTGACCAGCGGACAGGTGGCGTCGATGGCTCGCAGGCGGCGTCGTCCCGATTCTTCGCGGACCTGCGGAGAGACCCCGTGGGCGCTATAGAGGAGCGGGGCGCCTTCGGGAACTTCTTCCAGGCCCTCGACGAAGACGACGCCGCGTTCCTTGAACCGTTCGACGACGTATTTGTTGTGGACGATCTCGTGATAGACGTACAGCGGAGCCCCAAAAAGCTCCAGCGAGCGGTCCAGGCTCTCGATGGCCATGTTGACCCCGGCGCAAAATCCGCGGGGATTGGCCAAGATAATCTTCATCGCGGGGACGACCTCCCAACGGATCGGGAAAAACCGAGGATACTGTACGCGAATGGAGTCGCGGAGGAAAGCCGACACGGCGGGCGGGCGGCCATCGATCCTCTCTCATTCGCGGGAAACCCTGCAACGTGGAAATGGCAAGGTTTTCCATCCGCTTGAATTCCGCGGCATGATCTCCCCAACCCTGGCGGTGCTAAGAGTCATGCCGCATCCGGGCCGGGCGGACGAGCCTGCGCCGATGGAATCGCGAAGGCCGCCGGCCTGGCGGGGGGTTGACTCCGGCGGGGCCGGGCGGCTTGCGGTGGGGCCGCCGGGCTGCTACGATTCGCTCGCGGTATAGGGCGGTGATGGATGGATTCGGGAGGGCGGATGTTGCCGACGGAAAGCCTCCTTTGCGATGCCGAGGGGTTCGAGCGGCTGATCGCCCGCCTCGCTCGCGAGATCGCCGGGGCAAATCGGCCGGGCGTCCCGCTTCGCCTGGTCGGCGTCCGCACCCGCGGCGTGCCGATCGCCCGGCGACTGGCCGAGCGGCTGAAGGCCGACGCGGGCATCGATTGCCTGGTGGGCGCGGTCGACATCACCCTCTATCGCGACGACCTGGGCCGGGGCGACCACTGGCCGCTGCTCAAGGGGACCGAGATCCCCTTTGATGTGGACGGGACCGATGTGGTGCTGGTCGACGACGTCCTGTTCACCGGCCGGACGATCCGCGCGGCCATGAACGGCGTGTGCGACCTCGGGCGTCCGGCGAGGATTCGCCTTGCGGTGGTGGTCGATCGCGGGGGCCGCGAGTTGCCCATCCGCGCCGACCACGTCGGCATCGCCCTGCCCACCGACCTCGACGAGCGCGTCCGCGTCCGCGTCCGGCCGATCGACGCGGCCGACGAGATCGTCCGCTCGGTCCCCTCGGATGATGAGTGATCCCGCTTCTTTTCATGAGCAAGGAGGACCGCCGTGCCAACCCCCGCGGCCCCGACGGAGACCGCCTCGCCGACGACCCCCGCCGCAACGCCCTCGGTCGCATCCTGGACCCGCCGGCACCTGCTGGACCTGGAAAGCCTCTCTCGCGAGGAGATCCTCCTCCTGCTCGACACGGCCGAGGAGATGGACAAGGTCTCGAAGCGCGACCGCAAGAAGGTGCCCGCGCTGACGGGCCGGATCGTGTTCAACCTGTTCTTCGAGAACTCGACGCGGACGAGGACCAGCTTCAGCCTCGCCGCGAAGCGGCTCTCGGCCGACGTCCAGGACTTCTCGGCCTCGGTCTCCAGCCTGTCGAAGGGCGAGACGTTCGTGGACACGGCCCGGAACATCGAGGCCATGGGGGCCGACGTGCTGGTCGTGCGGCATCCCACGCCCGGGGCGCCTCACCTGCTGTCGCAGCACGTGAAAGCGTCGATCATCAACGCGGGCGACGGCGCCCACGAGCATCCCACGCAGGGGTTGCTGGACCTGATGACGATCCGTCGCGCCAAGGGGAAGATCGAGGGGTTGACCGTCGGCTTGATCGGCGACATCAGCCATTCGCGGGTGGCCCGCTCGAATATCTGGGGGCTGACGAAATTGGGCGCGAGGGTGGTCCTGTGCGGCCCGCCCACGCTCGTGCCGCGGTCGATGGAGCGGCTGGGTTGCGAGGTGGTGAACAACCTCGACGCGATCCTGCCGCAACTGGACGTGGTGAACGTGTTGCGGATCCAGTTCGAGCGCGACCAGAAGAATGTGTTCCCCTCGATCGCCGAGTATTTCCGGCTCTATGGGATGACCCGCGAGCGGATGGCGAACGGCAAGGAGGACATGCTCCTGCTGGCGCCCGGCCCGATCAATCGCGGGGTCGAGTTGACGCCCGAAGTGGCCGACGGCCCGCATTCGGCGATCCTCGACCAGGTCACGAACGGCCTGGCCGTGCGGATGGCGGCATTGTACCTGGTCAGCGGAAGAGTCCCGTAGGGTGCATGAAATGCACCGTCTAGTAGGGTGCATGAAATGCACCGACCCCTATATCAAGAAACACGAAATGCCCGACTACCGCCGCCTCTACAAACCGGGGGGAACGTACTTCTTCACCGTGGTGACGGCGGGTCGCTGGCCCTTTTTCAACAACCCCGAAGCCCGGAGCTTGCTCGGGCATGTGATGCGTCGAGTCGCGGAGGAACTACCGTTCGAAACGCCCGCCATCGTGCTCCTCCACGATCATCTCCATTGCTTATGGACCCTGCCCGGTGGCGACGAGGATTTCTCCACGCGATGGAAGCGGATCAAGCGGGAATTCACGGTGAAATGGATCGATGGGGGCGGCCCGGAATCGTTCGTGACCGAGGCCCAGCGCGAAAGGAACCGCCGAGGCATCTGGCAGCGGCGTTTCTGGGAGCACAGTGTCCGCGACGAGGCCGATTATGAGGCTTATCTCGACTATATTCATTACAATCCGGTGAAGCATGGATATGTGAATCGCCCCGAAGATTGGGCCTGGTCGAGCTTTCGCAGATACCAACGCCACGGGCATTATGGCGAAGGTTGGGGGCGGGTCTTGCCTCGTGGGCTTGCTGGCATTGATTGGGAATAGGCAAGGTGGTGCATTTCATGCACCCTACAAGACGGTGCATTTCATGCACCCTACGGGGTTGATATGAGGACGATTCAAATCAGCGGCGGGCGCGTGATCGACCCGAGCCAGGACCTCGACCGCATCACCGACGTGTGGCTCGGCGGCGGGCGCGTGCTGGCCCTCGGCGAGGAGGGTTACGACGAGCCCGAGATGGTCATCGACGCGCGAGGCATGATCGTCTGCCCCGGCCTGATCGATTGCCATGTCCACCTCCGCGAGCCCGGCAACGAGGAAGACGAGACGATTGCCTCGGGCGCGGCGTCGGCCCTGGCCGGCGGGTTGACGACCGTGGCGTGCATGCCGAACACCATCCCCGCGCTCGATACCAAAGGCGCCGTCGAATACATCGTGCTCCAGGCGAAGCGGGCGAGGAAGGCGAACGTGTATCCCGTGGGGGCCGTGAGCAAGGGCCGCAAAGGCGAGGAACTGGCCGAACTTGGGCAGCTCGTGGAAGGCGGCGCGGTGGCGTTCACCGACGACGGCGCCCCGGTGTCGTCGGCGTCGCTCATGAGGCAGGTCCTGCTCTATTCGAAGATGTTCGACAAGGCCGTCATGCAGCACTGCCAGGTCATGGAATTGACCGTGGGCGGCGTCATGCACGAGGGGTTCGAGTCGATGAGGCTGGGGCTGGGCGGGATGCCCGCGGCGGCCGAAGATATCATGGTCGCCCGCGACATCCGCCTTGCCGAGATCACCGGCGGTCGCCTGCATATCCAGCATATTTCCACCGCCAGGGCCGTCGAGCTGGTCCGCGAGGGGAAGCGTCGCGGGATCAAGGTCACGGCCGAGGCGTGCCCGCATCACTTCACCCTGACCGACGAATGCTTGCGCGGATTTGATGCCAATTTCAAGATGAACCCGCCGTTGCGGACGCACTCCGACGTGGAGGCGGTGATCGGCGGTTTGCGGGATGGCACGATCGAGGTGCTTGCGACCGACCATGCGCCGCATTCGCCCGAGAAGAAGATGCGCGAGCTCGACCAGGCCCCGTTCGGCATCGTCGGGCTGGAGACGCTGATCCCGATCACGATCAAGGCGCTGATCGAGCCGGGGCATCTCTCCTGGCCCGAGGTGATTCGCAAGCTCACCGTCGCGCCGGCCATTTTGTTGAATTTACAAAAGGGGACGCTGCGGCCGGGCGCCGACGCCGACGTGACGATCCTCGACCCCGAAGTTCGCTGGACGATCGACGCGACCCAATTCCTCACCAAGAGCCGCAACACGCCCTACAACGGCTGGGGCGTAAGGGGCCGCGCCCACACGGTTATCGTCGCGGGCGAGGTGCGTCACACCCTGGGCGGGATCATCCATCGCGCAGGATCGGGCGACGTGGCGTGATCGCCGGATGGCGCGACGGTTGCACGATTATCCGGTCAACGCCCGATGGCCAACCTTGCCATCAAGGTCGGCCTAATCGGCAAAATCGTCGTGCAAATGGCGGGATTCTGTCGGTTAGTCCGATCGCGCCGCTTGGACCGTGTCCACTTGTCTGATATCGTGACACATCAAGAGAGCCACGCCCGGCCGGCCTTCGCGCCGGGCGGTCCACCGAGGAGACGTCATCATGCGGAAGATCTTGCCTCGCGTCCTCGCCTCGTCGGCGACCCTGATCGCAGTCCTCGCCCCGAGCGCGGGCGCCTATTTCGGCCTCCACGATCGGGTGGAGACGATTTACGTCGAGCCGACAACGACGACCATGTTCATGCCGACCGCCTATACGGAGATCTTGCCCACGGCGTATTCGTATTCGGTCCCGATCCCGACCACCTACGTGACGACCTCGGCCACGCTGCTCCCGGCGTCCTACTCCTACCGGACGACCTCGTACACGCCCGTCGCCACGGCGTATTACGTCCCGACCTACTATCGCGCGGGGCTTTTCGGCCGTCGCGTTCGGCCCGCAATCTACGAACCGACGGTCTACATTCCGTCCGCCGTGACGACCGTCGATGCTCCGGTCATGGCCACGTCCTATCGCGGCCCATGCCAGGAATCGTCGATCGCCTTCAACCCGCCGCCGACCGCTCCCATCCCTTCGACCAAGGGGATCACCAGCAAGCCCAACGGCGGCGAACCGACCTACACCGGGCCCGTGGACAAGAAGACCGACACCTCCGCGGAGACGACCAAGGCGGCCGAAGCGGCCAGGGATCGGGAAAAAGCGGCGGGAGCGGTCGCCGACCCCGGCGATGGCCAGCCATCGCCGCCGCCGGCGCCAGCGCCCGAGAAGAAGGATGATCCCAACTCCGACATGTCCTTGCCAGACGCCAAGCCCGGCGGCGGGCGGCAATCGCTGCGACCGGCGGCCACCGAGCTGAGGCCGAAGCTAGGCGCATCCGCCCAGAACGTCCTGCGCGGCGAGGTGGTCTCGGGCGTGACGGGCAAGACGCTCCCGGCCGTCAAGATCGTGTTCTCCGACCTCTCCGGCCACTACAAGGACCGGATCAAGGAGACCGACGCAAAGGGCGGTTTCGACGTGTTCCTGCCCAATGGCGACTGGTCCATCACCGTCGTCGACCCTTCGGCCGCGGCGGGCGTGCAGCCCAAGGTCGTGGGCAACATCACCTCCACCAGCGGCAAGTACCTGGACGAGAGCGACCGGCCGATCTACAGCCTGAAGGTCTGGAACTGAGCGTCCGGCCCAGGCCGCTGAAATGCCCGAAACGCCGATCCGCGTCTGCTACGTGCTGAGCCATTTCCACCCTCGCCAGAGCGGCGCCGAAAGGCAAGCCCTGGCGCAGGGTGAGGAACTGGCGAGGCGAGGCCACGCCGTCCACGTGGTCACGCGGAGGATTGAGGGCCTTCCCGACGACGAGTCGGTCAAGGGCGTTCACGTTCATCGCTGGGTCCGCACGTCGGATCGCGGTCCGTTGTTCGCGATCAGCTTCGTCACGGGCGTGATTCGCGCCTTGCGTAAGTTACGCCCGAAATATGACCTGATCCACACGCATCAAGGCTTGTGGGAGTCGATCGCCACGGGGCTGGGTCGCGATTTCCTCGACGGCGTGCCGGTGCTGGTGCAGCCAGCAAGCTCGGGATATTACGGCGAGGCCGAGGAGATGGCCCGCACCAAGGGGTTCGCACTCTTGCGGCGATTGAGCCTGAGAAACCCCATGTTCGCCGCCATTTCGGCGGACATCGAGCGGCAATGGCGGGCGCTCGGCGTGCCGGAGGGAAAGATGGTCCGCATGGCCAGCGGGGTGGATGCCAACCACTTCCGGCCGGGCGTGTCGACCTTGGAAAACGTGCTGCCGCCACGCCCGCGGGTGGTCTTCACGGGGCGACTGCATCCGCAAAAAAACCTGGATTTGCTGCTGAATGCCTGGGTCGCGGTGGCGAACCAGACGGCGGCGAATCTGGTGCTAGTGGGGGACGGGCCGGACCGTGCTCGGCTTTCCGCGCTGGCCGAATCGTTAGGGATTTCCGATCGCGTTTTTTTCGCCGGATCGGTCGAGGATCCGGCCGATTCCCTGAGGGCCGCGGACGTCTTCGCCCTGCCCAGCGTGGCCGAAGGGTTGAGCAATTCCTTGCTGGAAGCGATGAGCACCGCGTTGCCGTGCCTGGCGTCGGACATCGGCGGCAACACCGACCTGATCGAGCAGGGAATCACGGGAAAACTTGTCGCGATCGGCGATCGACCGGCGTGGGCCTCGGCATTGATCCAGGCCATCGAAAACGTCGACGAATCCCGGAGAATCGGCGAGGCAGCGAGGCGGCGGATCGAGCGCGAATTTGCGCTCCCGGTCGTGGTCGATCGCTATTTGGCCCTTTATCGACGGATGCTCGCACGGGATGACGAAGCGTGAACCCAGAGCCCGCAATTCCGGCCCGCAATCCCCGCAATCGACGCTTCCGCTGGACGCTTCGCGCGGCCATCGTGCTCGTGGCGCTCGCGGCTTTGCCGATGGCCTGGGTCAACTGGCGTGTGAATGCCCAGCGGCGGGCCGTCGCCGCCGCGCTTCGTTGTGAAGGCGTGATTAACTACGATTATCAGAGGATGAAAGGCTTCAACTGGGACGATACCAAGCGAGGGCCGAGCGGTGGCTGCGATGGCTGCCGGTCGAGTGTTTCCAGGAAATCGAGGTGATCATGCTCCGGTCCGACCACGTGACCGACCGCGACCTCGAAGACGTGTCCGGCCTGGGCGGCCTGCTGGTGTTCAAGTCGCACGGGCCGGGGATCACCAACGCGGGGCTGGCGGCGTTGTCGCGATGTCCGAAGCTGGAAGTCCTGGTGATCGACGGGGCCTCGATCACCGACGCGGGCATGGCGCACCTCGCCGCGATGAAGCACCTGCGATCGCTCGGCCTGAGCGCAGCACCCATCACCGACGCCGCCCTCGAATCGCTCGGCAAGATCCCCAGCTTGCAAGGCGCGGGCCTGAGCGAAACGCGGGTGACGGAAGCGGGCCTGGAGCGATGGAAACGCCTTCATCCGGGCATCGAGGCGTTTCGTTAAGGATTTGACGTCAGGTCGATTCCTCCCGAAGCACGCGATTCTCGCCGAACCCGAACGCCGTGACGACCCACCGTTTCGGCGACTCTTCCTCCACTTCCGCCTGGAACGCATGCCCCTGGATCGTCTCGGGCTCGATCTCCGGATTTTCGACGAGGAAGGGCATCGGGAACACGATCTTGCGGGGCTGGCCTCGCCCCACGCCCTGCACGTAGGCGACGATCTCGACGGTTTCGCTGCCCGGAGGGTTCTCCTCCAGCGTGGCCGTCATGATGATCCCGTGCATGTGCATGTTGGATTACACCCTCAAGCAAGCTCGTCCGACGCCGGTTCGCCGATCGGCCCGCCGCTTTCCAGGACCTCGGGCGGCGGGGGCTCGACGCGGAAATTCCCCTCCCACTTCGAGATCACCACCGTGGCCAGGCAATTGCCGATCACGTTCACGGCCGTCCGGCCCATGTCCATGATCTCGTCCACGCCGAGGATGACCAAGACCCCCGCGAGCGGCAAATCGAAGCTGGCGAGCGTGCCCATGAGGATGACCATCGAGGCCCTCGGCACGCCCGCAACGCCCTTGGATGTCAGCATCAAGGTGAGCATCAACGTGACCTGCGTCGAGATCGGCAAATCCTTCCCGGCGGCCTGCGCCACGAAGATTGACGCGAGCGCCAGGTAGAGCGTGGTTCCGTCCAGGTTGAAGCTGTATCCCGTGGGCAGGACGAAGCCGACCACGCGGCGCGGCACGCCCAGCCGTTCCATGTTTTCCATGGCGAGCGGCAGTGCCGATTCGCTGGAAGTGGTGGCGAAAGCGATGGTTGCGGGCCGCCTTACGGCCGTGATGAAGTCTCGCAGGGGGACGCGGAACATCATGACGACCGATCCGAGCACCACCACCACGAAGAATGCAAGCGCCGCGTACAGGGTCAGGATCAGCTTGGCGAGATTGCCCAGGACTTCCAGCCCGGAGTGGCTGACGGTGTAAGCCATCGCCGCGCCCACGCCGATGGGGGCGAATTTCATGATGATTTCGGTGAACTTGAACATGATCTCGGCGAGAGCTTCGAGGCCCTTCAGCATGGGAGCCGCCTTTTCACCCAACAACGTAGCACCGAGGGCGAAAAGCACCGAGAAGACGACGATTTGCAGGACGTCGCCCTTGGCCATCGCTTCGATGATGGACGCGGGGGCAAGGTGCTGCACGAGGTCGCCGAAGGTTTGCGGCTTGACGGGAGGCTCGGGCGCGTCGCGGACCTTCGCCAGCACGGCGGCGGCCTGGCTCGCCTCGCCTTGCTTCGCCAGAGACGCGGCCTCCTCGGTCAATTCGGCCTTGTTCTTCTTCGGCGATTCCCTGCCCGACAGTGACACCCCGACGCCGGGCCTGGCCACATTGACGGCGACCAATCCGACGACGAGCGCCAGGGTGGTCACGACCTCGAAATAGACGAGCGACTTCACGCCCATCCGGCCCACCTGCTTGATGTCGCCGGTGTGGGCGATGCCGATCACGAGCGTGGCGAAAATGAGCGGGGCGATGATCGACTTGATCAGGTTGAGGAACAGGAGCGAGAGCGGCCGGGCGAAGGACCCCACGTCCACCTGATACCTCTTGCCAAGCCACCCCACAAGGATGCCGACCGCCAGGCCCACGAAGATCCACGTCGTCAGCGAGGGGGACCAACTCTTTTTCTTCATGAATCACGCCGAGGAGGAGGCCGCGAAGGATCGAGCCGAGAGGTGCGTAAGACGTAACCGAACTGGTCGCGCGAATCAAGGCTCAGGCGAAAAGCTTCGCCACGGGGCAGGAGAATCCGGGCAGGACGTCGCCGCCGTCGAGGGTCTTGGTTTCGTCAAGGAGGGTTGCCGAGCCATCGGCACGGATCACGAGTATGTCGTGGGTGTCGGGATTGGCGACCCAAATTAGCGGGACGCCTGCGTCGAGGTAGTCGCGGATCTTGCGTCGTAACCTCGTCGCGAGATCTTTGGGCGAGATCACTTCGACGACGAGGTCCGGGGCAACGCGGGAATGGCCTTCGGCGGGGCCTTTAGGCATTCGTTCCTTTCGCGTGAATGAGGCGTCGGGGAAGCGGACCTTTCTCGGGTCGTCGCGAAAGATTTGATAGCCCCCTTCGGAGCCGTTGACGTACCCGGAAGACGTCTCGTCGGCGTGATTGCCGAGGAGGCGGATGATTTTCGCGGAGACCAAATCGGCTCGCTGTCCCATCAGTTCCCGCTCCTCCAAATGCCCGTCGACGAGGTCCGGCTTGGGACGATCGGTGATCCGCAGGATGTCTTCCGGGGTGTACCGCCGCTCGGTGATCGTGGCCATGAGGATTCGCCTCCGCTTGCCGTTTCCCGTACAATACCTGGATGATACCCGATGGACGCCCGACGGTCCCGCGCGAAAACCTTGCGGCAGTTCTTCCCATGAGCCTCGACATCCTCGCCAAACCTCCCTGCTCATCCCGGTCGAACGAGGCGCCGACGCAACTGCCGGTGTTGTCGCTGGTCCCGCTTACCTTGCCCCCCCTGCCCGCTTCTCGGGCCGAGATGCTGGCGAGGAAGTGGGATTCTGTGGATATCGTGTTCGTCTCGGGCGATGCTTATGTCGACCATCCGGCGTTTGCCGCGGGGATTCTTGGCCGGGTGCTGGAAGCGGCCGGTTTTCGCGTAGCGATCCTCTCGCAGCCCGATTGGCGGATCGCCGAGCCGTGGAAGGAATTCGGGAAGCCTCGCCTGTTCTTCGGCATCAGCGCCGGGAACATGGACAGCATGATCAATCACTATACGGCCAACAAGAAGGTCCGCAACGACGACGCTTATAGCCCCGGCGGACGCATCGGCTTGCGTCCCGATCGCGCCACCATGCCGTATTGCCAGCGGGCTCGCGAGGCGTTTCCCGGCGTCCCCGTGATTGCCGGCGGCGTGGAGGCGTCGTTGCGTCGATTGGCGCATTACGACTACTGGAGCGACACCGTCAAGCGGTCAATCTTGCTCGATTCCAAGGCCGATTTGCTCGTCTTCGGCATGGGCGAACAGCCGATCGTCGAGATCGCCCGGCGGATGGCCGCGGGAGAGACGGTCCGCGACCTCCGCAACATGCGGGGCGTGGCTTATGCATTGGGGGCGAAGGAAACGCCGCCGACCGATGGCTCGATCGTCCTGCCGTCGTACGAAGAAGTGAAAACCGACAAGCTGAAATTCGTGCAGGCGACGAAGATCATCCACCAGGAGACGAACCCGCTCAACGCGAAGCGATTGGTGCAATATCATGATCGTCAGGCCGTGGTGGTGAATCCGCCGGGGTTGCCGATCAGCCAGGAGGACATGGATCGCGTCTACGGGCTGCCGTTCACCCGCAAGCCGCACCCGAAATACAAGGGCGAATCGATCCCGGCTTACGAGACCGTGAAGGATTCGGTCACGATCATGCGAGGATGTTTCGGCGGCTGCACGTTCTGCTCGATCACCGCCCATCAAGGCCGGATCATCCAGTCTCGCTCGCAAGAATCGGTGCTGGCCGAACTCAAGAAAATGGGTCAGGACCCGAGCTTTTCCGGGGTGGTTTCGGACATCGGCGGCCCCACGGCGAACATGTACGAGATGCGTTGCACCCGGCCCGAGGTGGAGGCCAAGTGCAAGCGGCTTTCGTGCGTCCATCCGAAGATTTGCAAGCTGCTGGGCACCGACCACGCGCCGCTGGTCGACCTGATGAAAAAATCCCGGGAGGTCGAGGGGATTCGCAAGGTTTTCGTGGCCTCGGGCGTGCGGATGGACCTGGCGCAGCAATCGCCCGAGTACATGAAAGAGCTGGCCACGCATCACGTGGGCGGCCATTTGAAGGTCGCCCCCGAGCATACCGACCCCGAAGTCCTGAAGCGGATGAAGAAGCCCGAGATCAACGATTACAAGGGGTTTGATGCGGCGTTCAAGGCCGCGAGCGAGCGGGGCGGCAAGCCAAAACAGTACACGGTGCCTTACTTCATCGCCTCGCACCCCGGCAGCGACCTGGATTCGATGATCCATCTCGCACTGTTCCTGAAACGGAACGGCTACAAGCCCGATCAGGTGCAAGATTTCATCCCTGCGCCGTTTGACATCGCCACATGCATGTATTACACGGGCATCGACCCATTCACGGGCGAAGGGGTCCACGTCGCCAAAGGCCTGCGGGACCGGAAGATGCAGCGGGCGTTGATGCAGTTCTTCAAGCCCGAGAACTACTTCATGGTCCGCGAGGCGCCCATGAAGGCCGGCCGTCAGGACCTGATCGGCTCGGGTTGTGACTGTTTGATCCCCGCGAACCCGCCCAAGGCGGCCATCGAGGCGAAGCGGCGGCAGGCGAACGATGCGGCCGAGGGCGACCATTATCATGCGATGGCGAATCCGGCGAAGGGTGAGCCGGCCGGCGAGCGCGGATTGCCGCATCAGGGCTATCGGCCCGGGCGGACGACGGCGCGGCGCCAGGACAAGAAGCGGCGACGATGAGACCCCGGGCCGGCGTGTTCCCTCATTCCTTGAGGGCCACCGCGAGCCAGGCACGGCCGTATGCCCACCAGGTGTCGGCCGTGCGCTCCGACACGCCCATCGCCTCGGCGCACTCGGCCAGCGTCGACCCGCCGAAATAGCGGAGCTGGATCAGCTCGGCGACTCGCGGATGTTCGACCGCCAGCCGGGAGAGAGCGGCGTCGAGCGCCTCGAAGTCGGCCGCCGGATGGATGGCGAGGTGGTGCGACTCCAGCTCGACCCTCCGACCTCCGCCGCGCTTGGCCGCGTTGCGGGCGCGGGCGCGATCGACGAGGATGCGGCGCATGGCGACCGCGGCGGCCCTGAGGTAATCGGCCCGGGTGGCGAACGACCGATCGCCGCCGAGCTTGAGGAAGGCCTCGTGAACCAGCCCGGTGGCGTCGAGCGTCTGGCCGGGCTTCTCCGCCGCCAGTTTCGCCGCCGCGAGCCTGCGGAGTTCCTCGTAAACCTGCGGCAAGAGGTCGTCGGGCTTCATTTCTTGCCCTCGGGCTTGGCCTCGGCATACTTCGCCTGCTCGGCTTGCCACGTCCTGGGATCGTCCGGCTATTTCGTTGCCGCGTACAGTTCGATCGGCCGCTCGCGGGGTGCCGGGCTTTCGCTGAAGATCGGCTCGGCCTCTTTCTGATGCTTGATTTCGGGCATGCGGGATGAAGTCTATCGGCTCCGACGATCCGGGCAAGCGGCCGCTCCTCTTCGAGTCCCCGGGTGGATGGCCTTCGCGGCGATGCTCTCGGTCGCGGGTCGGCGTCTTACGAAACACGGGTATGTAGGATCGCGCCGTCCGGGCCGATTGCTGTCCCCGTTCCCGGGCCATGCCCCGCTCGCGACGAAACAGTCCGGCGATTCCGTCGTTGCCGCCAAGGGCACGATGTCCCACCCAGGGCTCACTTCGATGACGCTTTCGCCTCCACCTCGGACACCAGCTTCTGGAAATCGTCCCGGCCGCGGATGGCGTCGAAGTCCGGCTCCTTGAGCTCGCCGGGCAGGCTCCAGCCACCCTTGATGATGTCGCGAAGGGACGCAACGGACCGGTCGGCGAGAGCGGCCGCTTCGGCCGGGGTCACGCCGGAGTTCGGGTCCCTGGCCAACCCCGCGAGCAGGGACTCGACGCGGGCTCGCTCGAAGCGCATGTCGATCGGGAGGCTTTGGCGTTTGGCCCAGAGCTCGAGCGCCCGTCGCAGGTCGGGGACGGCCTCCGCTCGTTGACCGGCACGGACCCGCGCCCAGCCGCGACACGCGTGAACGTTGGCGACCTTACCGACGTAGTCCAGGTTGTTCGGATCCGCGTCAAGCAGTTTCCGGCCCAGGGCAACGCCGGCGTCGAGCGTGGCCAGCGCCTCGGCGAAGCGCCCCTCGCGAACGTGAAGCCAGCCGACCGCGGGATAGACACCTGCGAGCTCGCCTTTCGCACGATTGTCTTCGGGTTTCTTTGCGACATTTTCCTGATATCCCGCGAGCGCCCCTCGCAGGTACTCCAGCGATTCCGCGGGCTTCCCGGCGAGTTCCAGGACTTTGCCGAAAGCGAGCTTTGTGTCAAGCCGGCTGATTTCGTCGCCAGACTTACCGTTCGAAAAGTCGCTTGCCCGACGGTACTCGGACTCCGCCTCGGCCAATCTCCCCGCTCTCATGTGGATGTCACCAAGTCCGTTGTGCCCCATCGCCCCGTAGATGCGGGAGTCCATGTAGTCGGGGCTGTCGTCGGCCAGCTTCTGGAGCACTTCCAAAGCCCGGCGGTACGCAGCCTCGGCCTCCGCCGGCTTGCCCAGGTCAATCAGCACGTTGCCGAGTGCAAGCGCGGCACAATCCCAATCCGCTGCGAAAATGGGCGGCAGGTGGGATTGTCATCGACCAATTTCCGGTATTGCTCTTCGGCCCGGCTCAAATGGGCGATCGCGTCGTCCAACTGCCCATAATCACCGCCCATTGCGCCCAGGTTGATGAGGTTGAATGCCAAGAAGTGCGCGATACCGCGTGACGGTGGGGTTCTCGTCGACCAGTTTTTGGCAGATCGTCACGGCCCTCTGGGTATCGGCGATCGCCTCGGCCGATTTGCCAAGGACATAGTGCGCCACAGTCAGGCCCGTGAGGAACCACGACTGATGAATAGCGGTGGTTGGCGACGCCCGGGTGAGTCGTCGATCAGTTTTTGCTGGATCGCGATGGCGCGGAGGGTCTCGGTTTCCGCCTCCACCTTCTTGCCCAATCCTGACAGCCTTTGACCCAGCTTGGTCGTGACTCATTGCCAGGTCCGCGAGGACCTGAGCGTCGGCACGCCCCTCGTCGTCCAGCCTCTGATAGTGCGCCACAGCCTGACGTATCTGCGCCTCGCATTCCTCACCCCTGCCCATAAGCGTCCAGGACCGTGCTGCGGTAGGTATTGATGAAGGCCAGGCGATTGCGGAACTCGTCGGCGTCCGGAGTTCTCGCGTCGATCAGCTTCCGAAAGATTGCCTCCGCGGCTGCGTACGCGGCGAGCGAATCGTCGAGCCGCACCGGTCAGACCCAGCGTCCTTGCGAGCTTGATCTGACAGTTCCCCAGGTCTCGCTGATACTCCGTGACCGTCGGGTCGGCCTGAACGAGCTTCTGTTGGATCGCGATCGACTCGCGATACGCGTTGACCGCGTCTTGCATGTCGCCGATCTCGTTGGTCAGGTCGCCGAGTTCCAGAGTCGCCGCGGCCAGCCGCGCGAGCGATCGCGTTTGCGTGTCGTGGTCGGCCTGAAGGCGGTCGCGCAGGTCCTTGAAGAACGTGAGCGGCTCCTTCAAGAGGCGCTTGCGCAGACCTTCGAGCCGCGGCGAGTTCTTCAATTCGGGCTCGTTGGCCACGGCGTCGCGGAACCGCTTCACGGCGTCGATCGCCTGCGCCTCGCGGGCCTCGGCCCTGATCTTCTGCCCCTCGGCCTTGGCCCGCTCCCCCTTCGCCAGCGCCTCCGACGCCTCGGCTTTATGCCGTTGGTCCACGGCGACCATCGTTGATGGGCTTCGGCGCGACGCGCCCGCTCCGCGTGAACAAGGCCCCAGGTCGTGCCGACGATCCCGGCGAGGAGGGCCAGCAGCACCAGGCTCGCCGCGATCACCCGGCCTTGATGCCGCCGGACGAACTTCCTGCAGCCGATAGCCGCGCTCGGCGGATGCGCCTGCGACCGCCTCGCCATTCAAGTACCGCTGCGACGTCCGCCGCGAACCCGTTGGCCGTCTCGTACCGCCGCGGTCGCGGTCCTTCTCCAGCGCCTTCATCACCATCCAGTCCAGCTCGCCCTCGCAACAGACCCGTCAGCTTCTTCGGCTCGGTGCTGCCGGTTGGCCGACGAGGCCGGCAGGGCGTCGGCCGTCGAGAGCTTCGTGCTCGGCGCGCGGCGGCTCCTCCTCGCGGACCACCCGGAGCATCTCCAGCACGCCGCGCTTCTCCAGCGTCCTTCTTCGAGAACGGCGGCGATCCGGTCAGCAGTTCGTACAGGAGCACGCCCAGGGCGTACACGTCGGCTGCGGGTGTCGATGTCCAGGTTGTTGAACGTGGCCTGCTCGGGGCTCATGTACTGCGGCGTGCCCACCACCCCGCCGAACCCGGTGTCGATCGTGTGCTCGGTGAGCAGCCCCGCCGGTGGCCTTGGCCACGCCGAAGTCGATCACCTTCGCCACCGGCCTGTCGTCGTACAGCGCGACCAGCACGTTCGACGGCTTGATGTCGCGGTGGATGATCCCCTTCTGGTGCGCGTGCTGGATCGCCTGGCACACCGGCACGAACAGCTCCAGCCGCTCGCGGGGGGTCAGCCTGCGGGCGTCGCAGTACTCGGTGATCGGCACGCCCTTGACCAGTTCCATGACGAAGTACGGCCGGCCCTCGTGCAGGCCGCCGTCGAGCACCTTGGCGATGTTCGGGTGGTCCATCAGGGCCAGGGCCTGCCGCTCGGCCTCGAACCGGGCGAGCACCTGTCGGGAGTCCATGCCGGCCTTGATGAGCTTGACGGCGACGGCCCGCTTGACCGGCTCGGTCTGCCTGGCGCACCAGACCGAGCCCATGCCGCCCTCGCCGACGACCTCGACCAGCGTGTACTTGCCCGGCGATCACCACGCCGGCCTGCTCGTCCTTGCCGCGAGTGTCCTGGACCACGCTCGCGTCGCGGACTGGTCGCGTCGCCCGTCCGTTCCAGGGTCGCGTCGGCGGCCGGCTCGTGCTCTCCCGGAGTGTCCCCGACCTCCGTGGCGGAATGCTCCCCGGTCTGATCCAAGCCCGGTCGATCGAGCAACGGCTCGGGGCGGAAGTGCGCATCAAGGAGCTGGTCGAGCCTCCGGCGCAGATTCGGGACGGCCGGCGCATTCGCGGCCCAGCAGGGCGGCGCGTTCGGCCGGGTCGGCGATGGCGATGGCGGCGGCGAACAGGTCGAGTTCGTTCATCGGATTGGTCCTCCGACCCGTTCAGCGCGATCGGCGGACGAAAGGCGCAGTCGTTTGGAGAAATTTTCTCGGGATAACTTCCGATTCGGCGACGACAACCGCGACGCCAGGCTCGCGTCGGTCTCACGCGGTGATGACACGGTTGCTTCTGCAGGCACCCGCGACCGCAAGCTCCCGCGAGCGCGGTGGCCGTTCTTCAATCCGCAGGATGTTTTCGAGGTTTGCGCGGCAGCGATGAAAATGAAGGCGGGTCAGTGGGATTTGATCGCGTCGGGATGCGATGTGTTCATGCCGCTCAGTCCTTCCGGGAATCGGGCTCCTGGCCGGCATGCGGACCGCCCCCAGGTCGGAGCCGCCGAGGGCGGATTAGCGGCCCGATCGCAAGAGAACGCGGCGACGTCCGCGCCGAGCCTTCCGTGGCTCAAAGCTGCTCCATCCGTCGTCGCAAATTTTCCAGCCAGAGCGAGATCGGTGACGAAGGCGCCTCGCCGCATTCGAGCTGCATCTGCTCGATTCGACGCAAGACCTCGTCGGCCTCATTGCCGGACCGCCGCCCATCTCGGAGGACGCGCCGGGCATCATTGGCCAGGATGCGGACTGATTTCGCCAAGGCCGAGATATCCTGGACTTCCATCGTTTGCACGACCATAAAATCGTCTCCTCGTCTCGGCCGAAAAGGCTCCTGAATCTCCCGAAGCCGCGTCGAACCGACCGTTCCTCGTTGCTTTTCTCCCTTAGACGCCGGCCGCTCCCATTTTCTTAGGACGCTTTCCGCGGAATAGTTCCCGCGCCCCACGATCGAAGAGTTTTTCGCCGCCTCGGACCCGATATTGGTCCGAATTCTTACGGATTCTCCCGGCAGATGGCTTTTCCGTCAAAAAGCCTTGCCTTCCGCCCGCCCATCACGATACTGATGTCGCTCGCGGACTTATGGTTCGGGCAATCCTTGGAGTCGTACCGCGGATGTTCGCACCCAACAAGACAATACGCCAATCTTCGAAAGGGGTCGGGGATTTCGCGCATTTCGGGCGGCATGATGAGGTATTTCTGTCCTTGTCCAACTTTTATTATGTCGATAAACTTGGTTGACATTCAATTTAAGAGGTGGGTAAGCCGGTTATTTATGAAGATTTCCGCGAAGGCCGAGTATGCGTGTCTGGCGGTGATTGCGTTGGCCCGCACCGGCGCCGAGCGGGCCCCGGTCCGCATCCGCGAGATTGCCGATGATCATGGGATTCCGGAGCGATATCTCGTCCAGATCCTCTTGCAGCTCAAGGGGGCCGGCCTGGTGTATAGCAGCCGGGGGGCGGCGGGAGGGTATCGGTTGGCGCGTGCCGGCCGAGCAGATTTCGCTCCGCGACGTCCTCACGGCAATCGACGGGCCGGGCGACCCGTCTCGCGAGCCGAGCTTGCCGTCGGCGCGGGTGCTTGCGACCGTCCTGGACGAAGTGCGGGCCGCCGAAAACGCCGTGCTGGAGGGGACTTCCATCGCGCAGCTTGCCGACCGCATGACGGCCGCCGACTGGACGATCTGATCCGCGGAGGTTGCCAAGATGGCCGTCCTGGAAGCGAAGGATGTGACCAAGACGTTCCGCGAAGGGGCCGAATCCGTTACCGTCCTGAAGGGCGCCTCGCTGTCCGTCGATCGCGGCGAGATCGTGGCGCTGGAGGGGCCATCGGGATCGGGCAAGACCACGCTGTTGACGATCCTCGGCTGCATGCTCACGCCGACGTCGGGGACGATCCTCCTCGACGGCCGCGAGGTGGACCCGAACCGGCCGTCAGACCTCCCTTCGTTCCGCCGCGAGTCGATCGGTTTCGTGTTCCAGCAATTCAACCTGTTCCCCGCGCTCACGGCGTTCGAGAACGTGGAATACGCGCTGAATTTGAAGGGAATTCGCGGCGTGGAGGCGCGGCGTGAGACCGACGAATTGTTGGAGGAGGTTGGGCTGGAAGATCGCAAGAAATTCCTGCCTCGCGACCTCTCGGGCGGCCAGAAGCAACGCGTGGCAATCGCCCGCGCCCTGGCCGGCAAGGCGCCGATCCTGCTGGCCGACGAACCCACGGCGAACCTGGATTTTCAGGTAGGGACGCAGATCCTCGACGTGTTTCGGAGGCTGGCGAAGCAGCAGGATCGTGCGTTGCTGATCGTCACGCATGATCCCAAGGTGCGGGACGTGGCCGACCGCGTTCTGAAGATCTTGGACGGGGTGATCTTACCCCCGTAGGGTGCATCTTATGCTCCCTGCTCGATTTTCGGGAACAGCGGCGTGGGCTTGCCTCCCACCAGAGGCGCGGTCACTCGCAGGTCAACGAGGAGCGAGGGCAAAGCCGCGTCCTGATATTGCACCGAATCCCAGGGTTTTGCCTCCTCAAAGTTGAAGGCGCGGTAAAACGTCTCGGCATTGCTGGGCAGGAACGGCTTGATGAGGATTGCGATCACCCGCAGGGCTTCGGCCAGGTTGATTAGCACAACCTTGCACGCTTCGGGATCGGTCTTGATGAGCTTGAACGGCTCCTTCACCTGGACGTAACGGTTTGCCGCATCAAGGACTTCCAGCCAGATCTTCTGCAAGGCGACGTTGTACTGGAACGTCCCCACGAGGTTACGCAGGTCGTCGACCAGCGCCGGAAGATCAAGCCCTGCTTGCCATTGCGTGGCGTCGACCTGGCCGGACAGGGAGCCTTCGAAATACTTCACGCACATCGAGAGCGTGCGGCTGTAGAGATTCCCCAGGTTGTTGGCGAGGTCGGAGTTATAGACGCCGCGAAGCGTTCCTCGGAGAAATCGCCGTCGCCGCCGAAGGGGCATTCCCTCAGGAAATAGTATCGAAACGGGTCGGCGCCGTGGTCGCGGAAAACGTCCATCGGGTCAATCGCCGTGCCGGCGCTTTTGCTGATCTTCGCCCCCTTGTTGTAGACGAATCCATGAGCAAACACCGCCTTCGGCAACGGCAATCCCGCCGCCATCAGCATGGCCGGCCAGAGGGCGCAGTGGAACCGGGTGATGTCCTTTCCGATCACGTGGACGTCTGCGGGCCAGGTGGCGTGAAAACGCTCGTCGTCGCTTCCGTAACCCACGGCCGTGACGTAGTTTAACAGGGCGTCGAACCAGACGTAAATCGTCTGCTCGGGGTCGAACGGGACGGGGATTCCCCAGGTGAAACCCTTGCGGCTGATCGACACATCTTGCAGGCCCGACTCGACGAGGTTCACGATCTCGTTGCGACGGCTTTCGGGCTGGATGAATTGCGGATTTGCCGCGTAGTGGGCGAGCAATCGGTCTCGAAACGCCGAGAGCCGGAAGAAATAGTTCTCCTCCTCGACGACTCGGAGGGGTGCGTTGGGATGGTTCGGGCAACGGCCTTCGGGCGTCAGTTCCTTCTCGGTCTTGAACGACTCGCACCCGTTGCAATAGAGCCCTGTATAGGCCTTCTTGTAAATATCCCCGGCGTCGTAAACCGCCTGGATGAACTTCTGGCAGCCGACGGCGTGGCGGGGTTCGCTGGTCTGGATGAAGTTGTCGAAGGAGATCTCCAGCGCCTTCCAGACCTCCTGGAACTGGCGGGCCATGTCATCAACGTAGGGCTTGGGCTGGACGCCGAGTTCCTCGGCGAGTTGCGAGACCTTGATGGTGTTCTCGTCGTTGCCCATCTGGAAGTGGACGGTCTTGCCTTCCATCCGCTGGAAACGGGCCTGGGCATCGGCGCCGATCTTCTCGAACGCCGTGCCGATGTGCGGCCGGCTGTTGGGATAATCGATCGCCGTCGTGATGTAAAATCGGCCCGCGTCCGATCCTGGATGACCCATCGTCTCAAGCCCCTGAGCATTCCGTCGGCAAAGCGTCTCGAAGTCGGACACATGACCGATCTCGCAAGTTCGTCCGCCGAAGAATCTTACCAGATTGCGTCAACGAGTGCCCCGAGCGGCCTCATCGCTTGCGGCAAACGTAGACCTGGCCAATGTCGTCATCGGTGACTGGTCCGAAAAAAACCCGGGTTTCGAAGCCGGCGGCTTCCAGGATTTCGGGCAAATCGGCGCCGAATTCGGTGAAGACGGGGTATCCGACGTCGCCACCAGGATGACGGATCTGCGGGTAACGATGAGTCGGCTGTCCATCGGGAGAAAGCTCGATCCTGGCGTAAGTCTTGGGGACGTTCGGCAGGAGGGGGACGGTGAAGATGTGCAACCCACCCGGCACGAGGACGCGGTGGATCTCCGCGAGGGCCTTGTTCAGGTCGGGGACGTGTTCCAGCGTTTCGGACGTGAGGACCAGGTCGAAGGACTCGTCTTCGTAGGTCAAGTGCATGAGGTCTTCGTGCCTGATACCGGGGACTTCGAAATCGGAATAAGCCAATTGTCGCAGCTTCATCAACTGCGAGTGCAGGCCTTCGATGATGTTGATCTCGGCCACTCCGAGCGACGCGAGATTCCGGCCTCTCGACCCATTTGCGGGCCGATCTCGCGGAGATCTTCGTCGGATAATGCTGGAGGAGGACGCGGGCGAGGCGACGCGCCCGCAGCTTCGCCCCGCAAGCAAAACAATCGAGCGTTTCCTTCTTCACGAGCGCGGTGGCAACCGCCGGCGATAGCCCCCAGAGTTCGCGGAGCTTTGGGCGGGATCGCCCGAGGGCGCAGGAGCATCGGGCCAAAGCGTCCGCAGACGTCGCAGCGTTCGAAACGACCGTGCAGGATCGCACCTCCGTACTCGCCCAGGGTCCACGCGAGGCGGTGGCCGCCATTCCAGATGGGTATGAGCAGGGCTTTCAAGAGTTGGGGAATCTTCGGCACGCACCCACCTGTCCGGAATCAAGTCCGAAGAAATTCGGACTTTCTTCTTGCCAGCGACTTCCTCATTGGCATACTATCACGAGTCGTGGTCCATTTTATCACGAGTGCGGGGCGCAATCATGACGACCCAGACTTCGCCACTGCCGACGAAACGTCATCTCTCTCGAACACGGCGCCAGCTCCTTATTGGCGCCCTCGGTCTTGGGCTTGTGGCCTACCTCCTGGGCCAGATGGGCTTCCGCATCGAGATGCCGGCGCCCTCGCGGTCGGCGGCCGATGCCAAAATGGCGGCAGAGATTGAGGCGGCGGGCGGGCGCGTCACCTCGCTCGGCTTTTCCGAAGGGACGCTGGGGTTCGGGCGTCAGGAGCGGATGCAGGCGGCATTCCAGAAGGGCGAGCTGGACGACGCCGGCCTGAAGAAGATAGCCGACGTCGCGACCGACCACCTCACCGACCTGATCCTCTACGACGCCAGGCTCTCCGACGACGGGGTGAAGTCTCTCGCCAAACTCCGCGGTCTACGCAAGCTCGTGCTCAGTTCCAACATGAGCTTGCCGCACGATGCCCGAAAATTTCAGGTGACCGACGCGAGCCTGGCCTCCTTGTCCGACGTGGACGGCCTGGAGATGCTTATCCTGGAAGGGACAGACGTTTCGGGCACCGGCTTCGACCACCTCAAGGGCTGGAAGCGGTTGCAATTCCTGTCGTTGTCGTATAGCCGCGTGACCGATGAGGGGCTGAAACACCTGGCCGACGCGATCCCATCGCTCGCCACGCTCGAGCTGAACCAGACCGGGATCACCGACGAGGGCGTGAAGCACCTGGCCCGGATGAAGGTGAAATTCCTGTCGCTCTCGTACAATCCCGGCCTGACCGCGCCCGGCTTGAAGGAATTGGCGGCAATGGACGGCCTGGAGACGCTGACCCTACTCGGCAGCCCGCTCACCGCGGCCGATCTGGCCGAACTGAGGGAGGCGCGACCGTTCCTGCACATCGACTTCGGGCCGAGTAGCCTGCCGAAGCCGCGGAAGCCCCGACCTTGACCATTGGGGCCCGGTCGCTTACAGTATTGGAGGCATTCGAAAACGTAGAAGATTGCGTAAAGGGCGGCAATTTCAGGGGATACGACGACCATGGCCTACAGCACGACGGTCACCCGGCACAAGACCCGCGAGGTCGCCGTTGGCGATAAGGTTGTGGGCGGCTCGAATCCGATCTGGATTCAGTCGATGACGACGACCAACACCTTCGAATCGGCACCGACGATCGCACAGATCCGGGCGCTGGAAGAGGCGGGCTGCGAGATCGTGCGCGTGACCGTGCCGAAGAAGGAAGACGTGATCGCGTGCAGCGAGATCCGCGACCGCATCCAGATCCCCCTGATCGCCGACATCCACTACGACTATCGCATGGCCCTGGCCTGCCTGGACGCCGTCACGCCATCGGGCAAGAGGGCCGTCGACAAGATCCGCATCAACCCCGGCAACCTGGGGGCGCCCGAGCGATTCAAGGAAGTGATCCGCAAGTGCAAGGACAAGGGCGTGCCGATGCGCATCGGCGTGAACAGCGGCAGCCTGGAGAAGGACCTGATCGACAAGTACGGATTTCCCTGCCCCGAGGCGATGGTCGAGAGCGCCTTGCGGGCTATCGAGACGTGCGAATCCTATGGTTACCACGATTTGATCATCTCGCTGAAGGCGAGCCACGTGCCGACCGCCGTCGAATGTTACACGCTCTATGCGACGAAGGCCGATTATCCCACGCACGTGGGGATCACCGAGGCGGGCTCTCGCGAATATGGCACGCTCAAGAGCGCGGCCGGGATTGGCGCGATTGTTTTGCGGGGTATCGGCGACACGATACGCGTTTCGCTCCTGGGCGACCCGGTGCCGGAGATCGCGGCGGGTTTCGACATCCTGCGCGCGTGCGATCGCCGCGTGACCAAGCCGGAAGTCGTGGCGTGCCCGACCTGCGGGCGGCTGGACATCGACCTGGAGCGGATCGTGGCCGAGGTCGAGGAGAAGATGTCCAAGCGCAAGGAGCCGCTGAGGATCAGCATCCTCGGCTGCCTGGTGAATGGGTTCGGCGAGGCCAAGGAAGCCGATATCGGCATCGCGGCCGGCGCGGGCAAGGGCGTGATCTTCAAGAGGGGCGTGCCGATTCGCCACGTCCTGGAAGCCGACATGGTGCAGGCGCTCCTGGAAGAAGTCGAACGCTTCGACGAGGACACGCCCGCGCTGAAGTCGCACCAGGAAAAGCCGAAGAAGATGGCGCTGACGGTCCTCAATTGAGCGATTTCGTCGCGGGCCGTTTGCGAGCCCAATGTACGAAGCCAGCCAGCGACACGAGACCCGCAACCGTGAGGATCGCACCGATTTGGACGGACGCCGGTCGGTAGCGGAAGACCAGAACGTGACGTCCCGTTCCCACGGCCACCGCCCTCATGGCCAGATTCGCCCTGAGTACTGTGGACGGCGCGCCGTCGATGGTCACCGTCCAACCGCGATCGTACTGGTCGGCCAAGACGATTAGTGCCGGGCGGCCTAGATTCACGGAAATCTCGACCCTCGTGGCGCTGGGCTCGACCACGCTTGGCTGCTCCGACTTTTCCGATCCACCTCCCGCCAGGAATGGGGCGCAACGGACCGATCTCGGCCGCGTCGATTAACGCCGAGTTCCTCGGGTCGAAGCCGGACGGATCGCCCCGTCCGAGCTTGCGAGCCCAACTGCGGTTGGCTTCGGCCGTAGGAGCGACCGGGACGGCACCACGGACGACCCATGCCCTCGGTAAGACGTTGAGATTTCGCCGTACTTGCACGTCGGCGAGCGCTGGAAATCTCTTTTGTGTCGTCTGGGATGGGTAGACTAACTCGGTCCGGTCGAGGAACGAGAGGAATCCGCGCGATCCTTGCTGCCAGTCCCCCGGCACGATGGGCAGGAGGAAGTAGCGTGCCCCCCAAAGGTCGAACGCTAGCCGGGGGTAGCAAAGCACCTTCTGGCCCGGCTCGCCGCCGATGCCGGCGGCGATTCCCGCGTCGATCCGCTGGGCATATGGCCGGAAAAGCATCGTGTATCGTTCGCGGCCCAATGAACTGGTGTTGGCAAGCACGTAGGAGACGTCCGAAGTCAGGCCGTAGTTCGGCAGGAGGGTATCATGCTCCCAGTTCGCGATGACCGGCCCCAGCCCACCGGTTTGCAGCGCTTCCAGGCCGAACGGCCCCCAGCTTGGCATCCGGTGGATTCGGAATGGCCCAATGGAAGGAATCTGGGCCTCGGCGGTCCGGATGACCTCGGACAGCACGGATGGCCGTTCGAAGTCGGCTTGCGGCAGCGTGAAGATCGTCGGCGAAGCGGCAAGCCCAAGGTCAACAGCGACGACGCAGACCGCCAACAATCCGACGAGGTTCTGCCGTCGTCCGCGCTTCGCGCAAACGATCAGTGAAAGCCCCGCTCCCGACGCGAGCACGCCGTGGGTCAGCGCCCGGCAGAGGTCTCGCCAGGCCCCGGTTGAGTCAAATGCCCCGAAGATCGAGCCCGCCCGACCGACGGCCGACCCTCCCATCATTTTGATGATGGTCGGTCGACCGATCCAGGTTATTAAACATGCCAAGAGTCCGATGGCAGTTACACCTCCCGCCACTCGTGCGGACCTCTTCCAATCCCCCTCCAGCACATCGTCCCAGCCGATGCCCGCCAGCGCGGCCATGGCCAGGCTCGCGTAGACGAGCAGCTTCGCCGGATATCGGAACGTGCCGAACCCCGGTAGCGTAGCCGCGAGGAATTGGTAGGCACTAGATCCCTCCGAACCTCTGATCCAAAACCACGGGTCGGCAAATTTACCGCAGGAGGCCGCAAATCCTACGATCGCAACCGCCTTGAGCCAGCCTCGCCATGGCGGATCGCGTCGGATACCGGCCGCCCCAATCGCCAATGCCAGCGGCAATGCGCCGAAGTAGAGCGAGGCAACCCAGACCCGGTGTCCCCCGATTGGCGGGAGCAAAGACAGCCAGCATCGATCGATCGTCAGGATGGACCCGAACAGGCTGGGGAAGGCCCACTCGAAGATTCGGTAGGGCTCGATGCTGTAATCCTCGATATCCAGGAAATCCCGCGCACCCCAACGAGAGCTTGTCGCGAGCGTCTCCGCCACGGGGAGGAATTGGAGTGCCCCGATCGCCACGGCCAGGCCGCCCGCCGCCGCCAGTCCAGCTAGTTTTCTCGCGACCGGCTTCCGAGTAGCGAGGAAGAAAGCGGCAACGAGTCCCCAGAGGGCCAGGAGGACGACCTGCCATTCCCTCGATCGTATGGCCTGCGACCCCAACGGCAACCACGGCGATCCTACGGACCAAACGACTAGCGTCGCGATTCCCCACCAGACGATCTTCGGCCAAGCAAGCCCAATCGCGTACCCCCCGGCGCAGAGAGCCAGCAGATACGCGGCCTCGATGTCCCCGCCAAGCCCTTGCATGGCCACGACCAGCGACAGCTCGACCAGCCCAGCTCGCCGGCCTTCTCTGATCCATCGATCGGCCCCGCGAAAGCCTAGCGGTGCCTGAGCTTGCCCCGACGAGATAAGTCACGTTGCAGTAATTGAACAAGATGGGACCAGCGAACGCATAGGAGAGGCCGCCGATCGAGGCCGCGTGAGCACCAACTCCCCAGGAACGCAACAACGCCCGCATTGCCGCGAACGCGAGGAAGATGTGAGCGATCACATATACGCGAGCCGCCCAGGCGTAGGGCATCACGGCGTAAATCAACTTGCCGGGATAGAGGACCGCAGCCACGGGATTTCCTAACAGGGGCGTGCCCCCGTCCTCTCGCGGCTCCCACAGCGGCAGGCCGCCCCGCCCCACGCTTGTTGGACTCGCTGGTAGAGCGGGTAATAGAACGATCCGGCGTCGCGGAAGGCGAATTGCCGCCCCCCGAACAGGACCGGGGCGAAGCAGGTGGCCGTCATGCTCAGGAGGCACAACGGTCCGACCCATCTTCGCACCGCTGGCCACCACCGATCCGCCATGCTCGCCCCCTTGGTCGCCGGATTTCTAACGGGCGGGTTCGACGACCGGCGCCATGGGCGAAGCGACCCTTACGCCCGGGGCCCAGACGAATCGGCCCAGCAGGAGGCCGGTGGCGAACGCGAAGACCATGCCCAGGAGCACGAGGAAGGAGCCGAGGACCACGGCCGTCCTGGGCAAGATCACGTCGTTCCTGCGGGGCGAGACGTCCCGCGAGAGCGAAGGCGCGAGCCTCGCCACCGGCTCGTCGCGGATGGAGGCCGGTTCGGGGGCGATGATCGGGAAGGAGACCGCTTCGGACGCGGGTACCGTCTGGATTTGCGGAAGGGGCGCGGGTTCCGGGAGCGGCGGGGCCGGTGCTGGCCTGGGCTTCGTTTCGACCGCGGGCCGGCTGTTCGTCTTGAAATAAGCCGGAGGATCGGGGCGGAGCGTGAGCGGTTCGGTCACGACCGCCGGGAATTGCAGCCCCGATTCCGGCTCGGGCGGCCTGTCCCAGGGGACCACGCCGGGCTCAACCTGAGAGGCCGAGATCCGCTTGATATCCGAGGAAGAGGCCGAGGGAGTTGTCGGCACCGTGGGAGCAGCGTCGGCCGGTTCGGGCACGATCAGCTCGGCCGCGCACTGCGGGCAGGCCACGACGGTGCCGACTTTCGATCGCGACACGCCCAGGAGTTTCTGGCAGCGAAAACAGCGGAATTTGATGGGCGAGACCGATGCCATCGCTGATCCCCTATGGGCTGTAAGCTCTAGGCTGTCGGCTAACAGCCGTTCGAGTCCTTAGGATGCTTTGCGAGCACCTAATCGCGCCTCAAGCTCTTAACTTGGCGCCCAACGCCTATAGCCTAGAGCTTACAGCGTAAAGCCTAAAGCCAACAGCCGATCAAGCCCTGAGGCCGATCGAGACGAATTTGGTCTCCATGTAGGCGTCCAGCCCCTCGATTCCGAGCTCGCGCCCCATGCCCGACTCCTTCATCCCGCCGAATGGGCATTGCGGCGTGGCGGGGACGGGGTCGTTGATGCCGATGATGCCGGCCTCCAAACCTTCGGCCATCCTGGTGGCCACGGTCAGGTCGTTGGTGAACACATACGCCGCCAGGCCGTAGGGCGTGTTGTTCGCGGCCGCGATCACGTCTTCGAGCTTGGAGAAGTCGAGGATCGGCATCACGGGGGCGAACGGCTCCTCGGTCATCAGCTTCATGCGGCCGTCCAGCTCGCGGAGGATGGTCGGCTCGAAGTAATACCCCTTGTCGAACCGCGACGACTTGCCGCCCCCGGTCAACACCTTGGCGCCCTGGGCCTTCGCGTCGTCCACCAGCTTCTTGGTCTTCTCCAGGGCGCGGGCCTCGAACATGGGGCCGATCTGCACGCCTTCTTCCAGCCCGTTCCCCTGCTTGAGCTTGCCCGCAAGCTCGACGGCCGCGTCGGTGAAGTCCTTGGCGATCGATTCATGGATATAGAATCGCGACGGGGCGATGCAAACCTGCCCATTATTCCGGAACTTGCCCAGGACGGCCGCCTGCGCCACCTGCTGGACGTCGGCATCGGGGAAAATGATCATCGGCGCATGTCCGCCGAGTTCCAGGCTCAGCTTCTTCACGCCGTCGGCCGATCGGCGGATCAACTCCTTGCCCACGGCCGTCGAGCCGGTGAAGCTGATCTTGCGGACCTCGCTGCGATCGAAATAAGCGTCGGCGATCGAGCGCGCATCCCCCATGACTGCGTTGACCACGCCGGCGGGCAAGCCCGCGTCGATCAGGCATTCGAGCATGAGGAGGAAAGATAGGGGAGTCTGGTCGGCCGGTCGGCTCACTACGGTGCAGCCCGCCGCGAGCGCCGGGGCGATCTTGCGGCTGGGGAGGGTCACGGGAAAGTTCCAGGGGGTAATCGTGCCCACCACCCCCACCGGATGCTTGATCGCGTGGTGCCGCTTCATCATGTTCGTAGGCGGGATGATGCGGCCGTAAGCCCTCTTGCCCTCCTCGGCGAACCACTCGAAGGTGTCGGCCGCGTGCAGAGTCTCACCCTTGGCTTCGGGCAGGGGCTTGCCCTGCTCCATGGTCAAGGTGCGGGCGATCTTCTCGACTCGCTCTCGCATGAGTTCCGCGGTCCGCTTGAGGATTTTCGCGCGATCATAGGCCGAGGTCGCCTTCCAGGCCGGGAACGCCCTGGAAGCGGCGTCGATCGCCTTTTCGGCCTCGGCACGGCCCCCGAACGCGACCTCGGCGATCGTGGTTTCGTCGGCCGGGTTGATGATGGCGAGGGTGGAACCGCCGTCCGCGTCCTGCCATTTGCCGTCGATGTACATCTGGGTTGGGAATTCGACGGCGGTTGCGGTGGCCATGGAGAAAATCCCTCGGAACGACAATGCCATTCGTGGACCCGACCGATCGTTTCGGCGAGCCATGCTTTACGATACCCGCCGACGGTCCCGGCCGGCAATCGGGCGCGTCCAAACGCCGCGAATCGCCGCAATCGTCTCAAGCCGCATCTTCGTGGGGGTCGATACGATCCGTAGCGAACGTGCCGCCACGGATGGCCGGCTCGTGCGAAGATCGCGCCGCCTCACAGCCAGATTGGTGAGACATGAGCGAAATAATCGGTGAACGTCGCACTGCTTCGCGGCGAGCCTCGCACATCCTCATCGCCCTGCTCGTCGGGCCCGTCACCGTGCACCTCGGGTCGGCGGCCCACGCCGGCGCGATCCATCATCCCAGGATTCACGCGACCGTAAAGGCCGAATCCGCGGAGGTTTCCATCTCCGCGGCGATGGTGTCGGCCGAGGCGGTCATGGAAAAATGGGACCCTTACTTCGCCTATGCCCTCGAGCATCACCTTATGAACGTCCACGGCCCCAACGCCGTGAAACTGCTATCGGTCATGGTCGAAGGCGAGGGCGGCCTGCCCAATAACGCGTTCGTCCAGTATCTGGAATGGCGACACGGCCTGAACGTGGAGCGATTCGATGCCAACCACCCGGGCCTTGGCCCGTTGCTGGAAAGCTCGCAGCTTGTGACGGCGGCCGCCGTCCCCCCAAAGACGTCTGACGCGACGCCGCCCATCCTGGGACAGGGTATCAATCCTCCTCCCGTTGTTACCTCGCCCCCCTCGAAGTCCACGACGCCCATCATCGAAGGCCAGGCCCCCCAGGTCCCCGAGCCTGCCAGCCTTCTTATCGCGGGTGTGATGGTCGGATCGGCGTTCGTAGCAAGGCGTTGGAATTCGACGCGGCCGTGATCCTCACCCACAAACGCCCTTGGCCTTGCCAAGAATGCGTCCCCGCCTTTTAATCTCCCACCGCCACATCCCGATAATATTGCCATGACTGATCCGTTTCGCGCCGGATGGCGGGACCGAGGGGCAGGCTGATCATGGAAGGTTCACCGGCGGCAGGATCGTCGCCCGCCCCGCGAATCCGGGAATTCGTCGGCAAGCGGCCCGGCTCAGATGACGCAGTCGCTCGAAATCTTGCGAGTCGCGACCACCTTCCTGGTCGTCATGTTCCACGCGTCGCTTGCCTACCTGACGGTCCCCCTGCGGCACACCATCTGGCTGGTTCACGACATCCCCACCTTTGGCCTGAATTATTTCTGCTACTGGGTGAACGGGTTCGCCATGCCCGTGTTCTTCCTGGCCGCGGGGGTGTCGGCGCCCGCCGCCATCAAGTCGCGAGGCGTGCAGGTCTTCCTCACGCACCGCGTCCGCCGCCTGCTCCGGCCGCTCGTCTTCGCCAGCCTGACCGTCCTGCCTATCGTCTACGTCCTGTGGGGCTACGGCCTCATGAAGACCGGGCGGTGCGACCTGGACGACATCCTTAACTGGCGATTCCGCCCCGAGCTTCGCACGCATCTTTACGGGCTGGGACACCTCTGGTTCCTCGAATACCTCTTCGTCGTGTGTGTGGCCTGGTGCCTGGCCGCCAAGCTGCGAGACTTCGCCGTGCGGAAGCATCCGAATACCCCGGACGAAGCGGGTTGGATCGCCAGGATCCTCGTATCTCCCTGGCGACCGCTCCTGCTCGCGATCCCGACGGCCGTGATCTTCCTCGTCGATTCGGACACGATGCTACGCATCAACAACGACATGATCCCGAATCCGTTCCGCGTCCTGCACTACACCTATTTCTTCGCCGTCGGCGGCTGGATTTCCAGGATTCGTAAGCCGGGCGAGCGGCTCATTCCGCTCGGCGGCGTCTATCTGGTCCTATCGATCGCTGTGTTTGCCCTCATGTCGGGACCGCTCCTGAGGCATGCCGAATCTCCGCTGCACGGGCCCGAACGGATCGCCCTTTGCGCGTTCGCGGCGCCGTTCCCCTGGCTCATGCTGTTCGGGAGCCTCGGCGTGTTGCTCCGCCTGCATCACGCCAAGGGTTCCGTCCTGCGCTATCTCTCCGAGGCCTCGTTCTGGGTCTACATCGTCCACCTCCCGCTGGTGGGGCTGGGCCAGGTCCTGCTCTATGAGACGCCGCTGCCCGGACTCGTGAAGTTCGCCTTTGTGGCCGGCCTGGCGATCGCCGCGAGCCTGTTGAGCTACGAGTTCATCGTCCGATTCAGCCTGATCGGCGAGATCATCAATGGGGCGCGAAAACGGACCAGCAAGGCGGGCCGCCTGGGCACGGAATTCGGCTGGATCGCCTCGGTCGTTGTCCTCGCGCTGATCTTCGCCTACGGGACGTGGTATTCCCGCGTCTTCTTCTGGAACAACAACTTCTACGAGGAGATCCCCGGCCAGCTTTACCGCAGCGCCCGCCTGTCGCCGAAGGACCTGGACGCGGCGATCAAGGCGAGAGGGCTGAAGACGGTCGTAACTTTCGGTGGCGGCGACCATCACCCGTGGTACCAGGCCCAGCAGAAGACCTGCGGGTCGCGAGGCGTCGAAATCCACGCGATCACGCTCAAGGCCGACCGCCTGCCTTCGCGCGAAAGCGTCCACTACCTCATGAACCTGCTCGAACATTCCCCCCGGCCGATCCTCGTGCAAGGATATCGCGGGCTCGATCACGCAAGCTTCGCGGCGGCCGTGGGGCGAATGCTCCAGGGGACCGAACCCGCGGACGCCTTGCGGGAATTCGACGGCAAGTACGGCCAGTTCGGTGGCGCAAAGCACTCGATCCTGGGCAAGTCGCTGATCGATTATCAAACCTGGCTCGCCGCCAACAAGCTTCCGCACGCGCCGCTCGGTTCCGGGCCTGGACCGACCAGGAATATCCGGCCGTCGTCGCGAAGTTGCCGGAAGACGATCCCATGGCCAGGATCGGGATGAAGGACGACGAGAAGAAGCCGGCGGTTGGGCGATAAGCCCGCTCAACTCCGCGGATTCCTCGGAATCGGCCTGCGGCGCCGCCTCACCGGATTTCTTCTCATAAGTGATCGAGAAGCCGAGGTCGGCGAAGGCCGCGGCGATCGCGAACACGATGGCGAGATGATGGTACGGGAGATTACGGGCCACTCCCATGCATCCCCACAGGAACATGGCGAGGATCGCCACGTACACCATCATCCGTCGCATGGTGAATTGAAACCAGGGCATGGGCTGCCCTCCGTCTCGTCCGGGATCGGGTTACCGCCAGCATACCGGATTCGACCCGAGATCGAGAAGGCTCAGAATTCGATTCCCAGTTGCGCCTTCACGCCCGCCTTGTAGGGATGCTTGACCGGCATGATCTCCGAGACGAGGTCGGCCGCCTCGATGATCTCGGCCGGGGCGCCGCGTCCCGTGAGCACCACATGCTGCCTGGGATCGCGGGCCTTGAGGAAGTCGACCACGACTTTCGGGTCCAGGTAGCCGAGCTTCATGACCACGTTGATCTCGTCCAGGATCACGAGGTCATATTTGCCGGAGCGGATCGCTTCCTGGCTCACGTCCCAGATCTTGAGCGTGGTGGCGATGTCCTGCTCGGGATTCTTGGTGTCCCAGGTGAAGCCGTCGCCCATGGGGCGGATCTCGATGTCGGGCGCCAGGCGATCGGCCAGCTTCTTCTCGCCCGTCTTCCATTTCCCCTTGATGTATTGGACCATGAAAACCTTGAATCCGACGCCCAGGGCCCGGAACGCAAGGCCGAGCGCGGCGGTCGTCTTCCCCTTGCCGTCGCCCGTGTTGACGATGATCAGGCCGTGACGGCGCTTGGGCTCGTGGGAGGGGCTCGGGGCTTCGGGATCGGCCGTGCTCATGCTTCGTCCTCCAGGATCAGGCACCCAGGGCAAAGAGGCTGCGACGAATGCCCTCGGACATTCGAGGGCCTTCCAATTCATCGAGGAAGCGGTATTCCGCGCCCCAAATTTCGGCGATCTTGCGGGCCAATCCCAGCCGGATCGGGCCCGCCTCGGTGTCGATCACCAACCCGCCGATTCTATCGCGGCCGAGCTTTGCGGCAATCTCCATGGCTTCGGACTTCGGGATTGCCACCAACGGCGAGGGGGAGATTGCCCCGCCCGTCGGTGAGGACGACCAACAGCGGCACGATCGCCGGCTCCCGGCGGCGTTCGGACGCGATCACGCGGGCCGACATCGCCAGGCCGGCCGCGAAAGGTGTGGCCCCGCCGACCGGCACATCCTCCAGCAATCGAGCCGCCACGCGGACGCTCCGGGTCGGGGGCAGGACGAGATGCGCCCCGCCTTTTCCGAAGGTGATCAGGCCCACGCGATTGCGCCCTTGATACGCATCGACCAGCAGGCTCAGGACCGCCGCCTTGGTCCGTCCCATGCGTTCGCTGGCACCCATGGACCGGCTGGCATCCACGCAGAAGAGAATCAGGTGACGCGTGGGACGAAGGCGTAATTTCTCGCGCAGGTCTCTCTTCTTCAGGACGAGTCGATCATTTGATGTGGCCCGGCCCCGGCGAATTTGCCACGGGGCGGCAGCCCGCAAGGTGGCGACCAGCGCCAGGTCGGTAATGCGTTCGCGCGGGGTCGTCGAGCCCATGAATGCCCCCGTGCGATCGCTCGCGGCGAGCCGGCCGCGGACGCCCGGGGCCTTGCCCCATTTTCTGGCGTTGGGAACTTTCCATCGAGGATTGATTGCGAAATCGCTCGAAGGGGCGGGGGAGGGCGAATCCTCATCGCGGGGCGAAGTCACGTTTCCCGCCGTGTCTCTATCACGGACGGTCGACTCGCCAGCGGCTTTCGCGGCGTCGGGCGATTTCCCCCCCTCGGCATAAAACGGCCGATTTTGCGGCAGCGTCCGTCGATCGGGCGGCGAGTCGTCCAGGACGGGAGGGGGCGGAGGGGGCGCTTTCGGGAGCGACGACCGCCGATGCGACAGGGCCAACTCCGAAACCTCGTTCACGTCGTCCAGGGTCACCGCATCGCGCCCTTGATAGGCCGCCAAAGCCGTCGCCGCCTTGTAAATCGTCAAGTCGGCCCGCAAGCCCTCGGCCCCTTCCCCGGCGCAAAGGGTGCAAATGGCTTGAAGGATCGAATCCGAGACGACGACCGTCGGCAGGATTCGCCGGGCCGCTTCAATCTTCGACCTTTCCGCTCGCTCGGCTCCCGCCCATCGGGCCGCAAACGCGGCGGGGTCGGCTTCGAAAGCGAGGCGGCGACGGACGACCTCGGCAGCGCTGCCCGGGATCGACCATCGCCTCGGCCTCGACGGCCAGGCCGAAGCGGTCGAGCAGTTGCGGGCGGAGGTCGCCCTCCTCGGGATTCATGGTCCCGACCAGCACGAACCGCGACGGATGGTGGAACGCCAGCCCCTCGCGTTCGACGTGGTTCACGCCCATGGCGGCGGCATCGAGCAGCAGGTCCACCAGATGATCGGCGAGCAAATTGACTTCGTCGATATAAAGGATGCCCCGATGAGCATCCGCCAGGATTCCGGGCTCGAAACGACGGCGGCCGGTGCCGAGTGCGGCTTCGAGATCCAGGCTGCCCACCACGCGATCGTCGGTGGCCCCGATCGGCAGGTTCACAAGCTTGACCGGACGCATGACGAGTGCGGAGGCTGCTTCCAATGGCCATCCGGCGACATCTTCGCCCGGCCCTCGATGGAACGGATCGCCCTCGAAGACTTCGACTTCGGGCAAGAGCGCGGCCAGGGCGCGGACGGCCGTGCTCTTGGCCGCGCCCTTGGAGCCTCGGATCAACACGCCGCCGAGGCCGGGGTGGATCGCGGCCAGGATCAGCGCCCGCCGCATGGCTTCCTGGCCCACGATCGCCGAGAACGGATAGATCGCTTCCGTGTTCATGATTCTCGCTCCAGGTCGCCGTAAGCCTCGCGCTCGAACCAGTTGTCGCGATACGGCCGCCGTCCCCGGAGTCCCTCCCACGCGCAAAGGAACAGGTACGCGGGCAGGAAGAACGGCCCCCAGCGTTCCACCTGGCGGACGTGGACATGCTCATGATCCCTGGCCCAATCCAGGCACTCGCGGTCCCGACCCAGGATGGCATGGCCCAGCGTCATCGCGGCGAATCCGGTCCTCCGGAAGAACCAACCCGCGAAGCCGCCGTAGAATTCGACGACGCCGCGACGAACCTGCACGCGTCCGCCGGTGGCCAGCGTGATGAATCCCGCGACCAGGCCCACGCAGGTCGTGGGCGCGGCCCAGGCGTACAGGAGGATGCGGCGGGCCGAGCCTCGCGTCCTCATTGCAAGGTGGTTTTTCGGCGAACGAATTTCGTCGCCAGCGAGAACGCCCCATACCCGGCGAGCGCCAGCACCAGGCCAACGCCCCCGAAGGCGCAAACGTGCTCCAGGGGCGTCCTGGGCGAGAATTCCCGGCCGAACAATTCCACGGCCACATGATGAGCAAGCACGAACATCGTCATCTCCGTAGGGTGCATGAAATGCACCGTTATGTAGGGTGCATGAATTGCACCATCTTGACCCTCTACCGACTCTCCAGCAAGCTCTCATTCCGCAAATAAAGCCCCCGAGCGCCTCGACCATCCCCGCCGAGGGCTGCTCCCAGAGCCCGCGATCGATCGCCTCCAGCAGCCTTTCCGCCATGGCCCGCAACGCCCAGGGGTTTTTCTCCTGCAAGAACGACTGCACTTCCTCATCCATCAGGTACGACCGGCCAAGCTCCTCGAACATCCAGTCGTCGATCACGCCCGCCGTGGCCTCATATCCGAACAGGTAATCGACGGTCGCGGCCATCTCGGACGCCCCCTTGTAGCCGTGCCTCATGGCCGCCGCGATCCACTTGGGATTCACGACCCGCGACCGGAACACGCGATAGACCTCCTCCTGAAGGTCGCGGACTCGGACCTGTCCCGGGTTCGAGGTGTCGCCGAAGTAGGCCGCCGGGTTGGCGCCGGTGAGCGAACGGATGGCCGCGATCATCCCTCCATGAAACTGGAAATAGTCGTCGGAATCGAGGATGTCATGCTCGCGGTTGTCCTGATTCTGCACCGCGATGGTCACCTGCGAGAGCCGCCGCTTGAACGGTTCGGCGGCCGGCTTGCCGTGTTCCGTTCGCGTGTAGGCGTAAGAACCCCACGTGATGTAGACATTGGCAAGATCCGCATCCGTCCGCCAGTTGCGTTCATCGATCAGGTTGAGGAGGCCGGCGCCGTACGAGCCGGGCTTGGCGCCGAAGATCCGATAGCGGGCCTGCTCGGGGTCAATCCCCTTGGCGGATTCCCTCCGGACATTTTCCCGCAAGTAGTTTTGACTCTCGCTTTCGTCCGCATCTGCCACCAATTCGACGGCCCGGTCGATCAGGTTGACCACGTTCGGGAAGGCGTCGCGGAAGAAGCCCGAGATCCTCACGGTCACGTCGATCCGAGGGCGTCCCAGCTCATCGAGGGGAATCAACTCGACCCCCTTGACGCGGCGATTCTCGGCGGACCAGGCGGGCCGACAGCCCATCAAGCACAGGATCTCGGCAACGTCATCGCCGTGGGTCCGCATGGTGCTGGTGCCCCACACGACCAGGCCCACGCTCCGGGGATATTCGCCGTCGTTTTCCCCTCGGTACTTCTCGATGAGACGATCGGCGGCCTGCCTGCCGACCTTCCATGCGGCCTCGGTGGGGATGGTGTGGATGTCAACGCTGTAGAAGTTGCGGCCCGTGGGCAGGATGTGGGCCATCCCGCGTGTGGGCGCGCCGCTGGGCCCGGCGGGGACGAACTGGCCATCCAGACCCCGCAGCAGATTGGTCAACTCGTCGGTAGTGCGTTTGAGTCGGGGGATCAGTTCGTCGAAGATGAAATCCAGGCACCGAAGGACTTCGGGACGCTCGGATTTGAAGTACCACAGCACGATGTCGCGCCGCGACCTGAACCGATCCTGGCGGTAGTGCTCCCAATGCGCGACCTTCATGAGCACTTCACCGCCGAGGCATCGGATTGTCTTTGAGACTTCCCCGCGGGTCAGGACAGAACCCGGCGCGACCGGATAACCCAGGACATGGTCGGGAGGAAAGCCTCGATTGTCGAAAGCAGACCCCGGTTGTTCCGCCAAGCTGCGGGGGTCTACATCGAGGGCACGCGTCACGGCGTCGAGAAAAGAGGGGATTTCGCCGTTGGGAAGCCGAGTCATGGACAGGAGCAGGTCGACGAGACCCTTGTCCGGGGGCTCGCCAAGGACGTGCAACCCATCCCGAATCTGTGCATCGCCCAGCTCGCAAAGATAGCCGTCGATCTCCTGCAAGAAGGCATGAATCTTATCACCGTCCGGCCGGGCCGGCGTCTCGCAAGAGGGTATCGGTCCGATTCGAGGTCCCGTCTTGCGGTGAGTGTGCGTGGGCCCGCTTTCGCGAGGCCGCCCGGCTTGTAGATCGCGCCGATCGGCCCGCATGCCGAGTTCAGGTCGCGGTGCAAGTTATTCTTGACGTACAGATCCCAGATTTCCGCGAAGATGATCGGGAGTTTCGCGGGATCGAGCGCCGACATGCGGTAATACTCGTCGATCAATTGCTCCAGCTTGTGCAGGTCGTCATACGTTTCCGCCCGGGTCATCGGCGGGATGAGGTGATCGATGATCACCGCGTGTGACCTGCGCTTGGCCTGCGAGCCTTCGCCGGGATTGTTGATGATATACGGATAGAAATTGGGCAAGTCGCCGATCATGATCTCGGGGAAGCAGGCGTCGCTCAGGGCGGTGGCCTTGCCGGGCAGCCATTCGAGATTTCCGTGTTTGCCCATGTGGATCACGGCATGGGCGGCGAATTCGCGCTCGATCCAGCGGTAATAGGCGAGATAATGGTGCGTGGGGGGCAGGTCGGGGCTGTGGTAGATCGCCATCGGGTCGGCGCCGAAGCCCCTGGGCGGCTGGATCCCGAGGAACACGTTGCCGAGCATCAGGCCGGGGATCGCGAGCTTGTCGTCAATCCGCCCGACCCTGCCCAGCGGCACGCCCCACTGCTCGACCATCTTGCGGCGGGCCGTCGCCGGCAGTTCGTTGAACCAGGCGTCGTAGGTCGGCAAGGTCACGTGGCCGACGGCGTTTTCCATCTGCTCGTGGGTGAGGAATTCCTCGTCGAACGTGCCCTGTCGATCAGTCGATGCATCAGCGCGTCGCCGTCCGGCGGGATGTCCTCGACGCGTGTACCCTGCGGCCTTCAGGGCGTGCAGGACATTCATGACCGACGCGGGCGTGTCGAGCCCCACGCCGTTGCCGATCCGGGCGTTTTTCGTGGGATAGTTGCCGAAGAGGATGGCGATGCGTTTCTCGGAATTGGGCGTGTGCCGCAACCTGGCGAAGTTCATCGCAAGCCGGGCCACGCGATCGATCCGGTCGAGCTTCGGGCACGTATTCCTTGATCGCCATCCCGAGCTTCTCGTCGAATCGGCCCTCTTCCTTGAAGCTGATGGCCACGGTCCCGATCCGGCCGTCGAACTCGGGCAGGACCACGTTCATGGCGGTGTCGCGAGGCGTGAGGCCGGCGGTGGATTCCCTCCATTCGGCCTCGCTGGACGTGCAGAGGACGGCCTGCAGCACCGGGACGTTCAACTTGTCGAACAGGTCGACGACGGCGCCGGAGGCCTCGGTGACGGCCCCTTCGCTCAGCGTGGCCGCCGTGAAGCTGAGCGTGCTGATCAGCACGTCAATCCTGGCGGCCCCATGCTCGTCCAGGAAGTACTTGCGGAAGGCCAGCGGGATGCCGTCGACCTCGCCCTTCAAGCTGTAGCAGAAGACCGGCACGGGCGTCCCGCCCTTCCCTTCGATGCTCCGGATCAGGGCATCGATTGGCGCGAGGTTTCCGCTCATCCAGTGGGCGCGATAGAACAAGATACCTATCTGCGGGGACCGGCGTATGGGAGACGGAAGACGGATTTGATAGAGGCCCTCGCGGGGCAGCGGTGCGGGTGGCTCGAACTCCTCCGACGTCGCGAATAGTTGATTGCCCAGGAATTTGAGCATGTTGGCGTAATTTGCCACGCCTCCCTCGGAAAAATACTCCAGCGTTTGCGTGGCGACTCGGAGGGGGACGCTGCACAGGGCCGCGAGTTCCGGGTCGAGCGACTGCTCTCCTGGGAGGGCCATGAAGGCGATACTTCGGTCGCGGCACGCGCCCGCGAGCCGTTCGAAACCCTCGCGGAAGTAGGATTTCCCGCCGAGGACCCGCACGATCAGGAGCGTACAGCCTTCGAGTTCTTCGGAGACGAACCGTTCCAGGTCGCCGATGGCATTCGGGTTGCCCGCGCGGATTTCGACGGACCCCTCGGGCCGTTGCCTTACGGCTGCGGCGAGGGTCTGGACCTCGGTGTCGGCGGTCGTGAGGATGCGGAAGGACACGCGGGACGGGCCTCCGGTCGCCTTCCCCTCGAAGGCGATTCGGGTCACGTCCCGGCCCGGTCTTCTGGCTCGCGGGCCGTCGGCGTCCTCGGCCTTCCCGGCCCGGTCGTCCGGGCCAGTGACCATGATTCAGAGGAGGGCGCCATTCCCACTTACAGCGGCGGGGCCGCGCCGGACTTGCACCGGCTTCCCGTTTGACCGGGACGTTCGAGCAGGGATTTCGTCGAGCCTCATCATGGGGACGCCCCGCCGGACAAGTCAATGGGCCGTCCGGGGAAAATATCGTACAATCGGGCGGATCGATCGCGCATCGTCTGTTTTATCGGAGCGCCACATCCATGCGTCGAATGCTGCCACGGGCCTGGTTCGCCTTGATCTTGCTGGCCGCTCCCGCGTTTGCGCCGGCCGACGATTCCTCGCTGTTGCTCGATCAGCCGAGGGCTGATTATCAGGCTCGTCGCCAGGAATTGATGAAGAAGATCCGGGAAGCTGAAGGGCAGAGGGCCAACGCGACGCGACCTCCTTCGACCGAGACCTTGGTCGTCCTGAAGGGCGAGGACGACCGCGGCAAGCAGGACTTCGAGGAGGGCCGGTTCCGGCAGGGGAATTACTTCGCGTACCTGTCGGGCGTGGAGGTCCCCGGCGCCTACCTCGTGCTCTTCCCGAACACGAATCAGGACGTGCTCTATCTCCCCCCGAAGCGAGGGGAATCGGTCATGAACGGCGGCCCTTCGACGCCGAGTCCTGGAGAAAAGGCCTCCGAATCGCTGGGATTCGCGCGGGTGGAGTCGACCGGGAAGCTCCTGGGCGAGTTGTTCGCCACCATCGGCGACCCCATGTCCGACCCACGCTCGCGGACCCGTTCGGCCGTGGTTTACACGATCTCGCCCTCGCCCAAGCCGGAAGCCCTGGACCTGCAATCGCGGTTCGTGCGGTTCCTCAAGGAAGGCGCCCCTCGACCTCGTTCAAGGACCTGGCCCCTCTGCTCGACGAGATGAGGAAGGTGAAGACGCCGGGCGAGATGGCCTTGATCCGCAGGGCGATCGACATCACCGGGCAGGCCCAGGAGGACGTGATGGCGGTCATACAAGCCCGGCCTGTTCGAGTTCCAGCTTGAGGGCAAGATCATTGGCGCCTTCCTCAACGGCGGGTCGATGCGGCCGGGGTTCAAGTCGATCGTGGGCTCGGGCCCGAACTCGACGATCCCGCATTATTTCGCCAGCTCGCGGCAGATGGTCGACGGCGACCTCGTGGTGGTGGACATCGGCGCGGAGTATCAACTCTACACGGCCGACATCACGCGGACGTACCCGGTCAACGGCAAGTTCACGCCCCGCCAGCGGGAGATTTATCAGCTCGTGCTCGACGCCCAGTCCGAGGCCGCCCGGCAGGTCAAGCCGGGCGAGACGAGGCTGCTCCAGATGAACGGGATCGTCCGGCCCTTCCTGAAGAATTCGCCGCTCAGGGCCAGGGACGCGAACGGGCAGGAGCACACGATGGATTATTTCTTCATCCACGGGCTGGGCCATTACATGGGCATGGACGTCCACGACGTGGGGGACGCGATGAGGCCCATGCAGGTGGGCGAGGTGTTCACGATCGAGCCCGGCATTTACATCAAGTCCGAGAACCTGGGAGTGAGGATCGAGGACGATTACGTGGTGACGGCCACCGGCGCGGAGAAGCTGTCGAAGAACATCCCGAGCAGCCCGGACGAGGTCGAGGCTCGCATCGCGAAATCCAGGAAGAATTGACGAGAGCCGGCAAGGAGGCGAACCATGGATTTCACCCTCTCCGCCGACCAGCAACGGTGGCATGATGCCGCCATCGAGTTCGCCGGTCGGGAGCTGGTCGACGGCCTGGACGGCCGGGACGATCGCCGCGAGTTCTGGCGCGAGGGCTGGCTCCGCTGCGCCAGATTCGGCCTCCAGGGATTGCCCATCCCCCCCGAGTTCGGCGGGAAGGGCCTTGGCGTGGCCGAGACGATCGCCGCCATGGAGGGGATCGGCTACGGATGTGCCGATAATGGCCTGATTTTCGCCATCAACGCCGCCTTGTGGACGGTCAGCCTCCCGCTCGAAAAATACGGGACGCCCGCCCAGAAGCAGCGATACCTGCCGGGCCTGTGCGACGGCTCGATCATCGGGGCGAACGGCGCGAGCGAGGCGGACGCGGGCTCCGACATCTTCTCGATGAAGACCCGCGCCAATCGGTCGGAAGCCGGCTGGAGTTTGACGGGTCGCAAGACCTGGTGTACCAGCGCGCCCCTCGCGGACCTGTTCGTGGTCTACGCCTCCACCCGGCCCGAGAACGGCGTGATGGGGATCTCGGCATTCCTGGTCCCAAGCCCGGCCGAGGGGCTTCGCATCGTCCGAGAAATCCCCAGGATGGGCCTGCGCACGGTGCCCATGGGGGAGGTGGAATTCGAAGATTGCCGCCTCCCGCACGATGCCTTGCTCGGCCGCGAGGGGCGCGGCGCCGAGGTGTTCCACGCCTCGATGGAATGGGAACGGGGAGCGATCCTGGCATCGGCAGTCGGAACGATGCGGAGGCAACTGGAACGATGCGTCGAGCACGCGCGGACTCGCGAGCAATTCGGCCGCCCGATCGGCAAGAATCAGGCGATCTCGCATCGGATCGTCGACATGGCGGTGAGGCTGGAGGCGTGCCGCTTGCTCGTCTACAAGATCGGCTGGCTGAAGGCAAACGGCCGCGACGCCTCGGCCGAGTCGGCCATGGCGAAGCTGCATGTCTCCGAATGCTTCGTGCAGAACAGCCTGGACGCCGTGAGGATCTTCGGCGCCTCGGGCTACGCGACCGAGATGGGCGTGGAGCGCGACCTCCGCGACAGCGTGGGCAGCCTGATCTATTCGGGCAGCAACGAGATCCAGAAGGAGATCCTGGCGAAGAAGCTGGGGCTTTGAACTAAGGGTGCGACCGCGGATCCCTGGAGCCGGCGGGGCAGGGTCGGCCATCGTGTCGAGGGGATTTCGAGGCGAAACTGTCTCCCGCGCATGAACGGTCTCGCTTCGCCTCCCGGCCGCTCCCGTCTCGACGCGCGAACCGATCGTCGCGGCGGGAACAGTGGTATTTGGGTCGGATTTCCGCATGATTTTCTTTCGGCGCGTCACGATGATAAGCCTTTGTTCGAACCTCACGACCACACCATCGTTGCTGGGATTTGGGTTTATGACTGATTCCAGGGATGGCGGGAAAATGGCGGGTCGCGTGGTCGCGATCGTGTACCCCGCGAGGGGGCGGATCTCGGGACCGAAAGATGGACGACCCATTCGGTTTCGCATGGATTTTCATGATTTACAACCCGTTGTCAGCGAAAGGTTTGTGTCATTGATCAATGAATTCAACTTTTTCGATAAGGGAATACGCTACAGAGTGCGACACTCGCGAAATGCCGGGGATTCGTGGGCGAAGTCGGGCTTTTTCGGGTGTTCTGTCTGAAAGCGCAGTACAGGGTGAGACGGTTTTTCGCCCGTTTTTGACCGGTTTTCGGGGCGAAGTGTTGCGCAAATACTCCAAGTCGTGATCGGGCCAGGAGATGCGGCTTTCCCCAAACCTGGACGAAATCTGGACGTCCGGGCGTGGATCGCGGGGTTCTTGCGGCCCTTTGTCGCGCCCGTCTGGCGCCCCCAAGTCCTTGGGGCGTCTAACCTTACCGGCGAGCCGGATTGATTCTTGTGGGGCGGGCGTCCCGCCTGCCTGGGATCCCGGGCAGGCGAGACGCCTGCCCCACAAAAAAAGACCAGGCTCATGATTCGAGGTCCGTGCTTGGGTGGAATGTTTACGTCCTCATAAGCATCCTACCCGGAAACCCCCGGTACACGTCCCTGCACCATCCCGGACTCATGGGCCCAACCTCTAACTTTCCCGGCGGGTTGGGATGGCTTTTTGTGGGGCAGGCGTCTCGCCTGCCGAATCCCAGGCAGGCAGGGCGCCTGCCCCACAAGAATCACTCCGACTTGATGCTAACGTTAGATGCTCCAAGAATCGCCGGTCACACCCTTGGGCGAATTTGCGGGGTTTTACGCGCCGGTGGGCCGTTGCCTCGCGTGGTCCGCTCGGGTATGAAAGGACCATTCCCGCCGCAGGTCATGCGCCCGATGAGGTCCGGCGTCCGCTCGACGAGTGGACGTCGCGGCGGGCGAGCAGCCCATGAATTCGCTTTCCAAACCAAGCCCGCTCTTCGCACCGCCAGGTCACAAGGGGATCGCCCGCGATGGATGCATACGCCGCGCCTTCGGCCGTCAGAGATGACGTGGGGCCGAACGAGAAACTGCTGTTCTGGGGCTGCTTCATGGCGATCGTCGCCACGGCGTTCGGGTTCGTGGTGCGCACGCAGATCATCGACGATTGGGGCGTCGAGTTCAATCTGACGAAGACGCAGAAGGGTGAGATCTTCGGCGTGGGGCTGTGGCCATTCGCCATCAGCATCGTGCTGTTCAGCCTCATCATCGACAAGATCGGCTACGGGGTGTCGATGGTCTTCGCCTTCGTCTGCCACGTGTCTTCGGCCATCCTCACGATCTTGACCCCGCAGATCGCCGGTAATGACCCGGTCAAGGGATACTGGACGCTCTACATCGCCACCTTCATCGTGGCGCTGGGCAATGGCACGGTCGAGGCCGTGACCAACCCGGTCGTCGCCACCATGTTCGCCCGCGAGAAGACCAAGTGGCTGAACCGCCTGCACGCCGGATGGCCGGGCGGGTTGGTCCTGGGCGGCGTGATCGCGCTGGCCATGGGCAAGGCCCCCTGGCAATACAAGGTGGCGCTGATCTTCCTGCCGGCGATCGCCTACGGCGTGATGATGTTCGGGCGCAAGTTCCCGATCAACGAGCGCGTAGCGGCGGGCGTCTCGTATCGGTCGATGCTCCAGCAGGTCGGATTCTTCGGGGCCTTGATCGTGTCCTCACTCATCGTCTTCGAGATCGCCAAGGACTTCACGGACCTGGGGCTGATCTTCGGCACGGATGCGAAGCTCTTTGCCGGCTGGACCACCAAGACGGCGTTCTCCCTGGGCAATTTCGCCGTCACGATGGACCTCGTGGCGAAGGTGGTCGTCGTGCTGGCGCTGAGCGCCGCCTTCGGCGCCTACGTGGGCTCCCTGGGCCAGCCGCTGTTCGTGTTCTTGCTGCTCATCATGGTCCCACTGGCCACGACCGAACTGGGCACGGATAGCTGGATTGGCGACCTGATGGGGCCATCAATGGCGAAGATGGGGCTTGCCGGCGGATGGGTACTGATTTACACATCGGCCATCATGCTCGTGCTGCGATTCTTCGCCGGGCCGATCGTGCATAAACTCTCGCCGCTGGGCCTCCTGTGCGCCAGCGCCCTGATCGCGGCGTGCGGCCTCATGTTCCTCTCGAAGGCGACCGGCGGGATGATCCTGGCCGCGGCCACGCTGTACGGATTCGGCAAGACGTTCTTCTGGCCGACCATGCTGGGAGTGGTGGCCGAGCAGTTCCCCAAGGGCGGCGCGCTCGACGCTCAACACCTGCGGCGGCGTGGGCATGCTCGCGGTGGGGGTGGTCGGCGCCTCGTTCCTGGGCTACAACCAGGATTCGCGGATCGATCAGGAGTTGAAGGCCAAGGACCCGGCCCTTTACGCCAAGGTCGTGGGCGATACCAAGACCAGCGTCTTCGGGACCTATCAGGCGCTCGACGAGTCCAAGGTCGCGGCCCTCGATCCTGGCGTGAAGGACAAGAAGGATCAGGTCCAGAAGAATCTGATCGAGGAGATCGGGTTCGACGCCAAGAAGAACGCGCTGGCCACCGTGGCCATCCTTCCGTGCATCATGTTCGCCTGCTATCTCGGCCTGATCTTCTACTTCCAGGCCAAGGGCGGATACAAGGCGAAGGAACTGATCACCGACAAGGAAGAACAACTGCTCATGACCGGCGGCGCCACCGGCCCGGCCGAGTATTGAGCGGCCGTCGCTGACAAGCCCTCGCGGGATGAAAACTGCCCTTCCCGCGAGGGCTTTCTCCCCAAAACCGCCCCATGTCTCGGGGACGATGCTTCGCCCATGGCCACCGCCCCCCCCGATTTGCCGCCCTCGCTGGCAACCGCCCTGGCCTTGCCCCCGGTCCCTCCCAAATCGTGGCAGGACGGCGTGGCACCGGCTTATATTTCGCTCCTGCTCAGCGTGGTCTTCCTCGACCAACTGCCCGTCCACACCCTCTTCGTGGGAGGTCTCGGGCCGTCGATCGTTGGCGCGTTGATCGCCGGCCTTTTCGCCTACTGGATGCTCTATTACGCGCCGGCCATGTGGGGGAACGCGACGCGACGGCCCCTGTCCGTGGTCGCGACGAGCTCGTTCGGCGTGAAGGGAGCGCCGTGGGTGCCGGGGCTGATCCTCGGCGTGGCGCAGGTGATCTGGTTCGCGATCGCGATCAACTTCGCGACCGATTACGGCCTGCGGGCGCTGGTCTCCTGCGGGTTGCTGGACCCGAAGCACATCCCGGCGTCCATCGACGGACGCATCGGCCCCCCCGGTCCGCTCTTCCTGGCCACGGCGATCGTCTGGTCCCTCTGTTCGGCCGTGATCGGCACGGTGGCGATCCGCCTGGTCGCGGCCGTGATGTCGATCTATCCGATCTTCCCCGCCCTTGCGCTGGGCGGTACGCTCGTGTGGGTCATGATCCCCTGGGTCATGCACACCGGCGGGCCCGGCCCGATCGACCCCGTCCCCTGGTCGCAAGGGGGCGGACGATCGGTCGTCACGATGATCCAGATCGTCTTCGGCTTCCTCGCCACCTACGGGCTGATCGCCGCCGATTGGGGGGCCGCGACGAAATCCCGAGGCGACGTGAGGACGGGCGGGCTGGTCGGCATCACGCTGGCCACGCCGATCCTCGCCTGCCTGTCCCTGCTGATCGTCGCCGGGGCCATCGGCCGCGAGGCGCCCCCACCGCCCTCCCCGCAACCGGCGCCGGCCCAGACGATCGCCCCGAAGAAGAACGCCACGTCGAAGGCACGCGCCCCTCGCAAGCCCGCCACGGTTTCGAAAATCACCGAGGACGTGCCGCCGCCGGCGCCGCGAATCTTGACGTTGCGAGACGTGTTCACGCGAAGCATCGGGGGGCGGCTCGGCACCGTCGCGTATTTCATCCTGGCCCTGGCCTTGCTGGGACCGGCGTGCTACGCCCCGTTCGGGATCGCCCGCCAGTTCATCGGCATATGGCCCAAGGTGGCCCGATGGCAATGGTCCCTCGCCGGCGCCGTGGCGACGTGGCCCTTGCTCGCCTCGGGCGAAGCCGGCCGCATCGACCGCCTTTTCGCCATCCTCGGGGCGATCATGGCCCCGGCCGTTGCGGCAATCTCGGCCGACTACTTCCGCCGCCGAGGCCGATGGGAAGGGCCAACCTCGGGAGTGAACTGGGCCGGGATGGTCGCCTGGTTCGTCGGGATGATTGTCGGGCTATTACCCCTGATCGGGTCACTGGCCCGGTTAGGAGCATGGTCCCAAACCCAGCCGTCGGCGGTCTTCGCGTTCCTCACCGCGTTCGTCGTTTACTTGATCCTGGCTTCGATCGGTCTTGAGCCCAGGAAATTGGCGATTTCGGAGCTTTCCGTCCCACCTTCCGAGCGGCCGGGAAAATCGTGAGTGCGTTCGGCGTGGAAGATTCCCGAGACAAAGCGACTTGGTAATCAATCGATGAGCCAGTCGCCAGGTATTACCTCTCCCATGTCGATCGTACCGATCCCCCGCCAAATCTCGAACGAAACACCATTTTTCGCGAACATCACCGCTCCATCCATCATCAGCACATTCACGCCGCCGGGATGGTAGGAACTGGCACCGATCACCGAATCAAATCCGCCCGGCCCCGCGCACGCCTTGCGATTCGGCCTCTGGATGTGGAAATAGCCGCCGCCTCGCCCCGAGTCGCTCACCATCCAGTGCTCGCCCTTGTAATCCCAGCGGAACGTGCTGCTATTCTGGCATGACTCGGCCGTCTTCCGATCGCCATCGGCCTGGTTGTAGGCGAACGCCGCCACGTCGCCGGCATAAACCATGTGCAAGCCATCCTGGTTCATCGTGCCCTTGCCCTTGACGAACTCGCTGAACGCCGCCGTCTGCGACAAACCGTCCGTGATCCTGTCGAAGGTGACCGTCCGGTTCAAGTGGGGATCGCAACCGGGGTAATAGGCGATCCCCGAAGCATTCCAGTTGTTGTAGTAACGTCCCGTGCCGCGATTCTCCGCGTAGCTACTCGCCGGCCCGTGCAGATCCGACGGGGAGCTGCTCTCGTTCACGTCGGAAGGGCAGATATAGCTGTAGATCCTGACGCTCCTCACCGTGGCGTTCATGAACTGGCCGTCGACGGTCGATTGCGGCGAGTTGTTATTCCACGCGGCCGACACCGCGAAATTGATGGAGTTGTAGACGGGCATCATCTCCATGAACGGCAGGATGCGGGCCTTGATCGAGAAGTTTTGCGGACCCGTCACGCCGCCGATCCCGCTGCACGACTCGCCGGCGGGAGGGAGGCAGCCAAAGGCCGCGTGGTAACCGTGGAGGGCCAGGCCAATCTGCTTCAAATTTCTGACGCATTCGGTTCGGCGGGCCTCCTCACGCGACCTCTGGAAGATCGGCAGGACCACCCCCAACACGATGGCGAGGATCGCGAGGATTGCCATCACCTCGATCAGCTTGATCCCGCGGCGAGCTTCTTCCATGGGAAGGCCCTTCCCTCTTACTTGCCGATGCGGGCCATATACTTCTCGGGGTCTTGCTCCATGTCCTTCACGCAGCCCTCGCAGCAGAGGAATGCGGTCTTCCCCTTCACGACCATCTTGATCGGCGCGCCCATGCTGCCGAGGTGGACCGGCTTTCCTTCCTCCTCGTTGACCGCGCAGACCTTCTGATCCATCGCCGCCTGCTGGTCGGCCGTGTCCGGCAGCTTCTTGATGTTGGCGACTTCCTCGTCGCTCAACTTGACGTTGGTCACGTTGACCGCCGCGGCTTTCGTCTGGGGCGGGTCGACGTTGACCGCCGCGGGGTGGCGTCTGATTGCAGCCGATCAATCCGGCGAAGGCGAGCGCGAAGGCGCATCGGGCGCGATTCATCTGCAATTCCTCACCTGTGGCATCACGATTGGCCCGACCGCGGACGCAGGGTCGGGCCTCTCCGAGCATTGTAGGCGAGGACGGCCGCCGGTCGCCAGTCACCCGGGCGGATGGTCGTCGTCCTGGTTCGCGCCATCGCCGATCGGGATGCCCTTGTAGATCCTGCGATTCTCCATCGCGAAGATCTTGTCGGTGAACTCGTCGTCGGTCGTGGAACGGAGGCGGTGGCCCACGGCGATGTTGACCTTGGCGTCCAGGTCGTCGATGAACGAGACGATGAGCGCCTCCACCGTCTGCGGCACGATGGGCGCCCCGAATTCCTTCTTGCCGTGATGGGCGAGGATCGCGTGCTCCAGCAGCAGGAGCGTCTCCTCGGGGAAGCCCTCGATGCGCCCGGCCGCCTCGCGCACCAGGTCGCGGCCCATCAACACGTGGCCGATCAGGCTGCCGACCTTCGTGTATTTCGCCTCGACGGGGTGATATTCCAGCTCGCGAAGCTTGCCGATGTCGTGCAGGATGGCCGCTGCCACGATGATCGACTTGTTCAGCGGCGGATTCAGATTATCGTAATACTTGCAATAATGATCGGCGACGAATCCGGCGATCCGCGTCATGCTCCACACGTGCTCCAGCAACCCGCCGTTGTAGCTGTGGTGGAAGTTCGCCGCGGCCTGGATCTTGCGCAGGAGGCCGTCGTGCTCCGACAGGATCGCCAGGACCAGCTTGCAGACGCAGGGGTCGTCGATGTAGCGATGGATGCAGTCGTGGATGGTTTGCAGGAGCCGGTCGGGCGGGTACTTCGAGCTTTCGAAGAGGTCGGTGAAGTCGAAACCGTCGGCCTCGTCCTCGGGCGAGGTCGGCCGGATGTCGAGGATCTCCAGTTGCAGGCCGTATCGGGCCTTGAATGCGGCCTTCACGTGGAGGCGATAGGTGGCGCCATCGGGCCAGGCCTCGGCCTGCTTGAGCAGGCGGTGGTCGGCCCAGAGCGGGGCTTCGAGGACGACCCTCTTGTCGCGGAAATAGCACTTCAAGAACGCTTCATTCTTGTAAGTGACGCCGCGGACCTTCTTCACGAGCGCGGCGAAGCAATCGGCCTCGTGACCGTCGCTCAGCTCGGAGAGCCGGACCACCGCAATCTCGTCGCCATTGCCGGTCATGGAAACCGCTCGCTGCTGGAAGGGAGGTCGCCAGGGGGTCCGCCAACTCTCCATTATCGGTCGCGTGCGGCGGCCGGCTTGATCGAAACATTTGATGACTAGGATTCAAAGATATATCATGGCCGGGCGTTCCGCCGCAACGACGATATTCAAGAATCGTGGGCGAGCGGCCTCGCACAACCCGCACAATCGCGCGGTTTCAACTGTTCGCATGTTCCCATTACCCGCGCAAGATCATCGCCGATCCGCTCGTTTTCGGGTTGCTGGATTCGGCGATTTCCTTAGGATCACGCGCCGCCCTGCATGGACTCGCGGGCGCGTGCGGCTGGCTCGTCGAAATCAAGGATGGGAATCCTGAGTACCCCGCGACCCGCCCGATTGCGATTGGTCTTGCGCCTCGGCGGGGTCTTCCTCGTCTCGGCCCTGATTGCGGGCTGCGGTGCCGCGCGTGTGTATCGCAATCGCGTGGGCGTGGCCACGGACCGGACCTGGACCCTGCTCAACTCGCGGGTGCCCAGCGGCCTCACGGCGCAGGTCCTGGACACGCAGCAGATTGCCACCCCCTTCGGCCTGGTCGACCCGGGCAAGGCGGCCGATGCCGTCCAGGCGTCACGCACGCAATCGCCCGACGCCCGCTTCGCCGTGGCCGATTTGCGATGCAAGCAGGCCAGGCGGGCCGAGATCCTCGCCCCCGACGACGCCCCCGGGCTTTACATCGACGCCGCCGAGGCCGCCTCGCAATACCTCTCGGGGCTCCCGCCCGCGAAGGAGCCGAACGCGCTCCCCGAGCCTCGCGAGCAGGAAGGCCGCAGGGTTTACAACCGCGCCGTCGAGGGATTCTTGCGATCCTCGGCCGGGAGCTGGATGAAGTTCGACCGGGAATGGCGGGACAAGCTGGCGGCGAGGGGGATTCGCGTCGAGTTCCAGCGCAACAACATCGCCTGGAATCCCGAGGCCTTCGATCACTTCTACTTCACCCAGGATTACCGCGTCCTCGGGATCCGGAATTCTTACAAGAACAGCGGCCTGGGCGTGCCGCTGATCGCGCAACGGCGGACGCCCCCGTTCGCCATGACCGAGGAAGCCCAGGGCCCCGAGAAATTCTATCCGCGACGCCTGAAAGCCTATCCGGCAACGGCCCTGCTTCGCGTGAGCAAGGACGACGCCGGCGCGGGTCGATTGGTCGTGGTGGAGCTTGTCGACTCGATGCGGGCCGATCAGGTCGAATTCGACGGCGGGCCTCGGCCTCTTGCCAATGATTTGACGACCCCGCTCTCGTTCTACTTCACCAGCCTGCCGCTGCCCAAGATCAAGGAAGTCGGGCTGCTCCGCCCCGGCGTCCTGGAGAAACAGGCCGGGCTCTACCTGCTCCATCCCTACGAGCCCGGCAAGATCCCCGTGATCCTGATCCACGGGCTGTGGTCGTCGCCCGACACCTGGCACCAGGCCCTGAACGACCTGCGCGGCGATCCTGCGCCTGCGAGATCGCTTTCAGTTCCTCGTGTACTTCTATCCCACGGGCGACCCGTTCCTCTACTCGGCGGCCGAGCTTCGCAGCTCGCTGGCCGATTTCCGCGAGACCTTCGACCCGTCGCACCAGGATCGGGCCTTCGATCAAACCGTGCTCATCGGGCACAGCATGGGCGGGTTGTTGAGCCGGCTCATGGTGGTGGACAGCGGCGACACGTTCTGGAGCTCGATCGCCAACCGCCCGTTTTCCGAGGCCAAGGCCGGGCCCGGCCAGCGCGAGCAGATCGAGCGCGTGTTCTTCTTCCAGGCCAACCCCTCCATCGGCCGCGTGATCTTCATCGCCACGCCCCACAAGGGAAGCTCGCTGAGCGGGGCGATGATCGGCCGACTCGGCAACGCGCTGATCCAGTTGCCGACCATGTTCGAGGACATGCAGAAGCTGCTGAGGGAGCAGAATCCGCCGGGATTCTTCAAGGAAAAGTCGCTCACGCCCGCGACCAGCATAACGCAGCTTTCCCCGACGAGTGCCCCGCTCACGGCGCTGAACCAGAGGCCCTTGCCCTCGGGCGTGCCCATGCATTCGATCATCGCCAAGGCCACGCCGGGGCCGCTGCTCACCAGCAGCGACCTGATCGTCACCTACGGCAGCTCGCACCTGCCCGGGGCCGTCTCCGAGCACGTGGTCGACGACAACCACTCGTGCCTGGGCAACGAGATGACCATCGCGGAAGTGCGGCGCATCCTGTACCTGCACCTGGAGGAAAACGGCCGCAAGCCGGGCGTTGCGATTGGTGCGAGGAAGCCGAATCGACGAGAGTGAGAGGAGTCGATAACGCGCGATGTGGGCGGTAGCCATCCTCTTGGTACTCGCAAGCCGTGCGGCAGAGTCGATCATAATGACGACCGATCGTCGTCCTCTCGTGCTTCACCATGGGACCACACTGCGACGCGCTCGCGCCATCGAGGCGAACGGCCCGGACCCTTCATTCCGCGAACCGGGTAGCAGTCAGCTCCCGGCGGCTGAGGGCTTCTCGATGGTGATCGGCGACGGTCGGCCCTGTGGCACGGGCACCCCTAAGATGGCCGCTCGCGAGAAGGACCTGCTCTTCCCCGACGAAGGCGGCCCGGCTATCCTGGAAGTGGGCGTGCCGGCCTGGATCATGGAGATTCTCCGATCCGACCCGATTGCGGCCGGGCTCGAACGCAGCGGCGAGATTCGATTCGACCCCGAGAGCGGGCTCGATGAGTTGCGTGCCGAGTGGCACAACCTCGTGAAGCGGGTGATCCCACTGTGACCGCCGAGAATCCCCTCGCCGACCTGCTCGCGGCCCCGCTCAGTCCTGATTGGACCATTGAGGTGCTGGCGGAGCAGTTGCTCCTCACGATCGCGTCGCTGCCGGACGAGGAAACAAGGCCCCAGGCTGCTGCTCGACGCAGCCGCCGCGGACCGCCAATCGCAACGGGTGCTCAGGCCGTTGCTCGCCTGCCTCGCGTCCCGATCGGCCCTTGAAGCGGGAACCCCTCCGAACCTTCACGGAGGCCGGCTCTGCTTCAAGAGGAACGGCCCAGAGGGCCCGGTTTGGATCGTGGGTGAGTTCGAGAACAAGCCGGGCATCGCACGTGTTGCGTTCCGGCGATCCTCCGCACCGCGAGAGGCCTCCGAGCCGGGAACGACCGAGGAGCTGTCCTTGAACTCTTTGCTCGCCCCAGACGGCACGACCGTCCGGGGTTGAAAGAACGTTCCGGATGGCCTCCTTGACCTCTCGGCGTCACTTCGCCGTGTAGCCGCCGTCCACCGACAGGATGGAGCCGGTGATGAAGCTGGCCTCGTCGGAGGCGAGGAACACGACCGCCGTGCCTACCTCCTCGGGCCGGCCGATTCGCCCGATGGGATGCCCGCCGATGAGCATGGCGAGGAAGTTCTCGGGATCGCCCGACATCTCCATCCCCTTGCGGAGCACGGGCGTGTCGATCGTCCCCGGGCACACGCAATTCACGCGGATATTCCGCGTGGCGTACTCCACGGCAAGCTGCCGGGTCATCTCCACCACGGCGCCCTTGCTGGGGGCATAAGGCGCCTGCTTGGGGATTCCGGTCAGCCCCGAGATCGATCCGTTGATCACGACCGACCCGCCCGGCGGGGCCTGCGCGAGCATCTGCCGGACCGACTCGCGGGCGCAGATGAAAACCCCCTTGGCGTTCACGTCCATCACGCGGTCCCAATCCTCGTCGGTCGTGTCGACCAGCTCGGAGGAGTGGCCGATCCCGGCGTTGGCGAACAGGATATCGAGCCTGCCGAACTTCTCGACCGTCGCGGCCACCGCCTTGCGGACCTCCTCGGTCTTCGCCACGTCCATCTGCACGGCGAGCGCCCGATCTCCGAGCCGTTTCGCCTGGGAGAATACCTCGGCCTGATTGTCGGCCATCGCCACCGATGCCCCCTCGCGGAGGAACAATTCGGTCGTCGCCAGGCCGATGCCCGACGCCGCGCCGGTGATCAGCGCCACTTTGCCTTCCAGACGCCCCGCCATGAGATCCTCCTATCACCAGTGCATCACGTAACCGCCGTCCACGTTGATCGTCTGCCCCGTCACGTTGCCCGCCCGCGGCGACGCGAGGAAGACGGCCATGGCCGCGACATCCTCGGGCGTCTGCCATCGTTTCAGGGGGACCACGGTCCGCACCTTCTCGTCGGCCCATTCCTCGTAGGAGGGCCGTGCGCCCTCCGGTTGCCGCTCGGCCCAGGACTCGTAAACCGCCCGATTCAAGGTGGTCCGCACCATGCCCGGACAGAGCGAATTGACCCTCACGCCGTGGGGCGCCAGGTCCTTGGCCGCGCACTGGGCGAAATTGATCAATCCGGCCTTGGAGGCGCTGTAGGGAGGGTCGGTCTGCGAGCCGATTTGCCCGGCCACCGAGGCGATGAAAAGCATCGTGCCCGATCGTGCCTCGGCCATCGCCGGGGCGAACGCATGGGCCACGTTGGCGGCGCCGATCAGGTTCACCCGCAAGACCCGCTCCCAGGACGACGGGTCGACGTTCCAGAACGGGAAGCCGAACTGGCCCGATCCGATCCCCGCCGCGAAAACCAGGTGATCGCAGCGTCCCATCGAGGAGCGGACGTCGTCGGCAAGCCGACGGATCGCGGGCAAGTCGGTCACGTCGGCGAGGAAGGTCGCAGCCTTCGACGCCGATGCCGGCTCGCGATCGGCGATGGCCACGCGGGCACCTTCGGCGAGGAACGCCTCGGCTATGGCCAGCCCCAGGCCGCGGGCGCCTCCGACCACGAGGGCAACGTCGTTTTCTAGCTGGAGATTCATCGCATCATTTCTCCGGATCCGACCCATTTTCGCCGGGGGCGGGCGTTTCCGTGGGGCCGAATTCCAGCTCGGCCTCGACGGGCACCTTGCCCCTCAAGGCGAGCTGCATTTGCCCCCGGTCGAGGGCGCCTTCCCACGCGGCAATCGCGACTGTCGCCACGCCGTTGCCGATCAGGTTGGTGATGGCGCGGGCCTCGGACATGAAGCGGTCGATCCCGAGCAGGAGCGCCAGGCCCGCGACCGGCACCTTGCCTCCGGTGGCCGAGAGCGTGGCCGCCAGCGTGATGAATCCGCCCCCGGTCACGGCCGCGGCCCCCTTGGACGTGAGCAACAGCACGGCCAGCAGCGAAAGCTGCTCGCGAAGAGTCAGATGAACATTAGTCGCCTGCGCCACGAAAATCGCCGCCATCGTCAGGTAGATCGAGGTCCCGTCCAGGTTGAACGAATAGCCCGTGGGGACCACGAGGTTGACCACCGATTTCGAGCAGCCCAGCGCCTCCAGCTTCGTGATCATCCTCGGGAGCGCGGCCTCCGACGACGACGTGCCGAGGACCAGCACGATCTCGTCCTCGATATATCGCAGGAAGTCCCAGAGGCGGAAACCCACGACCCATGAGATGCCCCCCAGCACGATGGCCACGAATAACGCGCAGGTCAAGTACACGCAGGCCATCAACTCCCCGAGCGACGCCAGCGACTTGAACCCGAACGCCCCGACGGTGTAGGCCATGGCGCCAAAGGCCCCGATCGGCGCGGCCTTCATGATGATCCCGATGGTCCCGAACAGCACGTGCGAAATCCGGTCGAGCAGGTCGATGACGGGACGGCCGCCTTCCCCGAACCGGAGCAGCGCCAGCCCGAACAGGATCGCGATCAGCAACACGTGCAGGATCTCGCCATCGGTGAAGGCCCCCACGAACGACGTCGGGATGAGCTGATCCATCCACTTGTGCGGTTTCGCCGCCGAGGTATCAGGGATCACGGAAGCGACATTCAGCGAGCGGACGTCGGCGTTCACCCCCACCCCCGGCCGGACCACATTCACCACGATCAGGCCAATCGCCAGCGCCAGGGTCGAGACCAGCTCGAAATAAACCAGCGCCTTCAGGCCCACGCGGCCGACTTCGCGCATTTCTCCCATCTTCGCGATCCCCACCACCACCGTCGCGAAGATGATGGGGGCGATCATCATCTTGATGAGCCGGATGAAGGCATCGCCCAGCGGCCTCATCTTCCTGGCCGCGTCGGGATAGTAACGCCCCAGCAGGACTGCGAGCGCGATGGCCACAATCACCTGGAAATACAGGTGTTTATAGAAGGGAAGGCCCGGCGATTCGCGAGTCATGGTCCATCTCAATCGCGGGGCGAGTCGGTCGGATGCTGGAGTCTAAGGAATCTCCGGGCGTCCCGCCATCCGGCGGGCGAAATTCCGATTTCGGGCCGCATTTCCCTCGTCCCCTGATGGGTGATTTTGGCTTGGGGAAGAGAATCTCACCACAGAGGCACAAAGGAAGCACGGAGGGGACACGAAGGATTTCCCCCTCCGTGCTTCCTTCGTGGAACCTTTGTGTCCTCTGTGGTGAGATTCTCTTCCAACTCCATCCAAAATCCGTCGCCACACCCTCCCCCGATTGGGGATCGACCGGGACCTTTCCGCCTGATACACTCATCCGCTTGTCGTTGTCGCAACCGGATTCATCCGCTTTCACCGAGGTAATTCCCATGGCGGGCACCAAGCCGAGAGAGGCGATGCGGAGGCAAAGACTGCGCCGCGCGTCGCGAGCGGATTCGTGGGCTGGTCGCGCAGGAAGCCCTGGCCAAATCCGCCGAGAAATCCGGCTCCAAGCCGGAACAGGCCCCGCCGGCCTCTTGAGCGGGCGTCCAAGGTGGTTTTTGACAAAGAAGACGTCCGGCGATCGGGGGTGTTTCGACTCGCGCACGGCCTGGACTCCTGACCCGGCCAAGCATGTTGGCTGGGTCTCGACCCCGGCCCAAATCTCTCCCGGGGAGCCCTCCCATGCCAAGATCCTTCCTCGCCGCTGCCTTGTTCGCGACCCTGGCCACGTCCGCCCCTGCGCAGGACGCGAAGCCCGCCGATCCCGCACCTCTCCAGTTGACCGCGCAGCAAGATCACAAGCTGATGATGGAGGCGCTGGGGATCAAGTCGCTACGGCCCGGCGCCGACGGCATGAGGCGAGACACGCCCAACGCCGCGAACTACGACGAGTCGAAGGTCCAGGCCTTCACGCTCCCCGACCCGCTCGTCTGCAAGGACGGCACGAAGGTCACGACCGCCGAGCAATGGTGGGCCAGGAGGCGCCCGGAGATCGTCGAGGACTTCGACCGCGAGGTCTACGGCCGGGTCCCGAAGGACGTGCCCAGGGTCACGTGGGAGGTGACCGGGACGACCGAGGAGAAGGTCGGCGACGTGGCGGCCGTGACGAAGAAGCTGGTGGGTCACGTCGATAACGCGTCGTGCCCGCAGATCAAGGTCGACATCCAGCTCACCCTGACCACGCCGGCCGACGCCAAAGGGCCGGTCCCCGTGATGATGGAGTTCGGCTTCGGCCCAAGGCCCGGCGGCGCCCGGGCAAGGCTGCGGCGACGAAGGGGGGGACGCCACTCAGGCGAAGGCGACGCCCAGGGCCGGCCCTCCCGGCGGGCCTTCCTGGCAACAGCAGGTCCTTGCCAAAGGCTGGGGGTACGCGATCATCGTCCCCAGCAGCATCCAGGCCGATAACGGCGCGGGGCTGACCAGGGGGATCATCGGCCTGTGCAACAAGGGGCAGGCCCGCAAGCCCGACGACTGGGGCGCCTTGCGAGCCTGGGCCTGGGGGGCAAGCCGGGCGCTCGACTACTTCGAGACCGACAAGGCCGTTGATGCCACGCAGGTCGGGATCGAGGGGCTCTCGCGATACGGCAAGGCGGCGCTCGTGACGATGGCGTACGATCCTCGCTTCGCCATCGGCTTCATCGGCTCATCGGGCGAAGGAGGCGCGAAGATCCACCGCCGCAACTTCGGCGAGCTCGTGGAGAACCTCACCAGCTCGGGCGAATATCACTGGATGGCCGGCAACTTCCTCAAATACGGCGGCCCGCTCACGCCGAATGACCTGCCGGTGGATGCCCACGAATTGATCGCCCTGTGCGCCCCCAGGCCAACGTTCATCAGCTACGGGGCGTCGAGCGGCCCGGGGGCCGAAGGGCAATGGGTCGACCAGCGAGGCAGCTTCCAGGCGGCGGTAGCGGCCGGCCCGGTCTTCAAGCTCCTGGGCAAGAAGGACCTGGGGACCTCCGAATTCCCCGAGGTGGAGACGGCGATCACCGACGGCGAGCTCGCCTTCCGACAGCACAAGGGCGGCCACACCACCGGCCCGAACTGGCCCACGTTCCTGGCGTTCGCCGACCGCTACATCAAGCGAAAGGACGCCTCGGGCCCGGGAGGGCGGTAGGATGACCTCCGCTTCGTCCCGAAGTTGCGCCAGACGCTCACGATGCTGCCGATGATGCCCGGGCCTTGCTGGTGGGCTTCGAGCCTGGCGTCAATTCCAACCGCGATATAGTACCGAAGGTGGGACTTGAACCCACACGGGTGTTACCCCACCGGATTTTGAGTCCGGCGCGTCTGCCATTCCGCCACTTCGGCCTGACTTTGATGGAATCAAGTTTACGGAACCCCCGGACCCTGTCAACCCCGCGGCAACGCCTGGGGACGAGATCCGCGTGTACCCTTTGACCTCATTGAGTGACCTGTGTTTCCCCGCCCGCGATGCCTCGCCGGCAGCGTGGATTCGCTCGATCTCCGAGCCCGAGACCGGGCCTGCTGGCGATAACCTGGTCAGCAACGAGGATAGTTATCCTCGATGTTGTGACGCCCTCCGGAAGCTTGCCCCGGCCGGGGGAGCCTATCTTGGCGTGGGACCCGAGCAGAATCTTTCGCTCGTTGCCGCGTCGCGGCCGGTCCTCGCGTTTGTGATGGATTATCGCCGCCGCAATTTCCTGGTTCACCTGCTCCATAAGGCTTTGATGGCGCTTTCGGTCGACCGAGTCTCCTACCTGGAACGCCTCACGGCGAGGTCGCGGGCCCGCGATCCCGGCTTGCATGCTTCGGCCGAAGCCTTGCTCGCCGCGTTCGACGGGCAGAGGATGGAACGTGCCCGGCTTGACCGGACGATCGTCGAGGTTCGCCGCTTTCTGGAGCCGTTGGCGGTCGTCGAGGAGGCCGAATGGGGGGAAATCGCCACGATCCAGGCTCGGATCGCCGGCCCCGGGCTTTCCGCCCGCTTCATCGGCCTTGCGGGCTACCCTACGCTGGCCAGCTTGATTCGGACCGCCGACCGCGAAGGCCGGCCCGCCCACTTCCTGGCCCTTGAAGACGCCTATTTGTTCTTGAGACGCATGCAGCTTGATGATCGCGTGTTGCCCGTCGTCGGGGATTTCGCCGGGCAGCGGGCGTTCCGGCAGCTTGGCGACCAACTCCGCCGCATTCATCTCGCGATCTCGGTGGTTTATGTTTCCGACGTCGAGTTTTTCCTCCTGCGATCGGGGAAATTCGCGGCCTATGTCGAGAACCTTGCCTGCCTTCCCCGGCTTGAGGGGGCGTTGATCGTCCGCACGAGCACTCGCCCCATCGCGCACCCCGAGCGGGTGGCCGGGGATTCCTCGACCACGGTCGTTCGCCCCCTGTCGCAATTCCTGGAGCGGGCCAGGAATGGTAAGATCGGCGAAGTGGACGACCTGTTTGAACCCTGACGCGGGCGAATGCCGATGGTCGTCGCCGCTACCCCCGATGAGTTGTTTGGCCGCCGAATCGCGGCGATGGATGCCAGCTCCGCGCGCTTCGCGACGGACGCGGTCGACCTGATCCTGTCCGAGGCTCGCGCCCTTGGCGCGAGCGACATCCACATGCAACCCGGGCGCGAGGGCCTGGAGGTTCGCTGGCGAATTGACGGCGTGCTCCATCGAGCGGGCACGTTGCCGGCGGCGGTCTCGACGAATGTGGTCAGTCGGTTGAAAGTCCTGGCCGACCTGCTCACTTATCGATCGGACACGCCGCAGGAGGGTCGGATTCGCTCGAATCCGGGCGAGGTCGCGATGCGAGTGAGCACGTTCCCCACCCTCCACGGCGAGAAGGCGGTCGTGAGGCTGTTCGCGGGCGCGTCGCTGTACCAGAAGCTCGACGACCTGGGACTTCCGACCGAAGTACGCGACGGGATTTCGAGCCTCCTGGAAGAAACCTCGGGGATGATCTTGATGACCGGCCCGGCCGGCGGCGGGAAGACGACGACGATCTATGCTTGCCTTCGCGAGCTCGTGGCGAAATCCGAGGGGAGGCGGAGCCTGGCGAGCCTGGAAGACCCGATCGAGATGGCCGTCGCGGGCGTGGCCCAGTCGCAAGTGAATCCCGCGGTTGGCTTCGACCTGGCCGCGGGCGTGCGGTCGTTGATGAGGCAAGATCCCGAGGTCATCGCGGTGGGCGAGATCCGCGATCGACCGACCGCCGAAGCCGCATTTGGCGCGTCGTTGACGGGCCATCTCGTGCTCAGCACGTTCCACGCCGGCAGTGCGGCGGGGGCCATCGGGCGGCTCTCCGACATGGGGATCGAGCCTTATGTGCTTCGAAGCGGCCTGCTCGCGGTCGTCGCGCAACGCCTCGTGCCGCCGCCTCTGCCCCGAATGCGCGCGAGAGACGACGCGTGCCGATCGCTTCCTCGGGCTCAAGGTGGGTCGGGCCTTCGAGCCTGTCGGATGCGCCTCGTGCAAGGGCACCGGGTATGGCGGCCGCGTCGTCCTGGCCGAGATCTTGATCCCGGGGCGAGGGGAGATCGGCCGCAGGATCCTCGATCGCACCGACGTGGAGCAGGTCGAGGAAGCCGCCGCCGCCGCCGGGATGGTCACGCGATGGGACCGCGCCCTCGACGCCGTCAACAAAGGCACGACCAGCCCGGCCGAGGTCCGCCGCGTCCTCGGGTTCGCAGGAGTCGCCGGCGAATCCTCGGATTGACCGCGTAAGATCAGGAAACTGCGCCCGATCCCCTTGACGGACCGTGGACTTTTTGGTGTCATGGCGTTTGACATTTGTCCAAGGTCCACGTCCTACCCATGATTGACTCGCAAGAACAGATGAATCAAGTGCCGAGCGGCGGTCCCATCTCGCTGGAGCATCTGATCGCGCTGAATGAGGAGATATCGGCGCTCTCGCGGGCGGGCATGCCGCTTGAGCGTGGTTTGATGGGGGTGGGCGGCGACTTGCCCGGCCGCCTGGGATCGCTGGCCACGCGGCTTTCGCAGAGGATGGAACGAGGCGACTCGCTGCCCGATGCGCTGGCCGCCGAGGGGTCGAACCTGCCGGCGACGTATCGCGCCGTGGTGGAGGCTGGGTTGCGGTCGGGCCGCCTTTCCGCGGCTCTCGAAGGGTTGACCGGCTTTGCTCGCGGGCACGTCGAGATGAGGCGGGCGGTCGGCCTCGCGCTGCTCTATCCCGTGATCGTCCTGCTGGTCGGATATGGGCTCTTCGTCGGCCTCATCCTGATCGTCGTGCCGCAGTTGATCGAGGCGTTCGACTCCTTCCGGCTGGCTACCTTTCAACCGCTCCGGGAGCTGGCGAAGCTTGGCGAGCACGCGTGGTTGTGGGGCCCGATCGTCCCGCTGGTGGTGCTTGCGGGCGTCGTCGTGTGGATATTTTCCGGGCGTGCGAGCGGACTCGGGTTCATGCGATGGCTGCCCGGGATGAGGCGGATCGCCGATGGCGCGATCGCCTCTCAGTTCGCCGAATGGCTGGCCATGCTGATCGATCACGGCGTCCCCTGGGCCGAATCGATCGAGCTTGCCGCCGACGCCACCGGGGACGCGAAGCTAGCCATCGCGGCCCGCGCGATCGCCGAGTCCTCGCGCAGGGGCGAGTCGATCGAGCAGGGGATCCGCCAGGTGAACGCCATCCCTCCCCTGCTCCGCTGGCTCATGACGGCCGGCCAGCAGCAAGGCTCGCTCGTCGGAGCCCTGCATTACGCGGCCGACACGTATCGTCGCCGCGCCCTGAGACGGGCCGCGACCATGCGGGCGATCCTCCCCATCGCCCTGCTGCTGGCCATCGGCGGCACCACCACGCTCATCTACACGTTAACCCTGTTCTTGCCGTGGACGACCCTGCTTTACAAGCTTTCCCGATGAATTCACGCGAGAATCCGGATGTCGCTACCCGTCGGTGAAGAAAGCCCAGACGCCGCGGAAATCGGGCCGAATCGGCCGAAGGTCTCGGCGCTTTCGCGCCATGAGGCGACCGAGTTGTCCCGGCAGGTGGCGAACCTGGCGCAGTCGGGCCTGCCCCTGCCGTCGGGCCTTCGTGCCCTGGCCGAGGAGGTGCCGTCGCCCGGGCTGCAGCACGTCCTGAGGCAGGTTGCCGACGACCTCCAGGCGGGCGAGTCGCTGGACGAGGCGCTGCGATCGCAAGGCCCGCGATTTCCCGCCCCGCTGCGAGGCCTGATCGCGGCCGGGACGCGATCCGGGCACCTGGCGGAATCGCTGGGCCGCTTCCTCGACGTCCACGACCTGGGCGATTCGCTCCGCCGGCAATTGCGGTTCAGCCTGATCTATCCCACCCTGCTCATCCTGGTCGCGTCGGGCATGTTCGTGTTCGTCTCGGTGACCTCGGCCAACAGCTTCGAGAATCTCTTTCGCGATTTCGGCGTCGACCTGCCGGCGATCACCGTCCAGCTCCTCATCGCCTCAAGCGCGGTCGTCGGGATCGGCTGGTGGATGCTGATCGCGCCGATCCTCGCGATCGTCGTGCTCTGGGGTTCCATGCGCATCCTGCTGGGCGAGGGCGAGCGCTATCGGGTCATCCATTCGTTGCCGTTGATCGGCCCGCTGGCCCGATTCACGGCCATCGCCGAGTTCTGCCCGATCCTGGCGCTGCTGCTGGAAAGCGACGTGCCGCTGCCCGAGGCGCTGAGGTTGACGGCCGATTCCTGCAAGGATCAAGCCATGGGGGAGTCGGCCCGCGAGATGGCCGAGGAAGTCGAATCGGGCGGCTCGCTCGGGGATGCGATGAAGGATCGGAGGCCATTTCCCGCCGGTTTCCACGCGTTCGTGGCCTGGGCCGAGCGGAATCGCGGGCTGGTCGAAGCCCTGAACATGTCGGCGGCCACGTTCGAGGAGAGGGCGAAAGCGCAGGCGGCGTTCGTGGCGCGATTCTGCAACACGCTGGCCATGGTCGTCGTGTTGTGGTGGGTGGGAATCACGGTCGTGGCCCTGCTCCTGCCGCTGATCTACCTGATCAACGTCCTGTCCGGTAGCGGCGTGACGTCCCCTCCCTGGCCGGGATATGAGATCCTCAAGATTGGCGGAATTTTCCTGGGAATTCTACTCGCCTTGATCGGGCTCGTTTTCATCGCCCAGAGGTTCAACCGTTTCGTGAAACGAATGGGTCCAATCTTCCTGTTCGGGGCCTTCCTGCTGCTGCTCGCGGCGATCTCCCAGGTCCTCTCGTTGGTCATCGCGTACGTGCTGGAAGATTACATCCCGAGCTGGTGGACGGACGCGGTGTCGCCTTTCATCAAGTTCGCCTTCTCCTGCATGGGCGGGGCGGGGATCTTGCTCATGGTTTTCGGGACCTTCACCACGTTTTCCGGCTCGCTCCAGGGGACGACGAATGAAGGGTCCAAGCGGGTCCGCGTCCCTCGCATTCGGGGGCTGCAGATGAGCCTGCGGCACCTCATGTTCGCGATGGTCCCGCTGTCGCTCGTCTTCGTGCTCGCGAAGAATTTCGGATGGTCGCTGCTTTCGGTCATGGCCATGCTGAGCCCTCCGCTCATCGCCGTGTCGCTCCTCATCGCGCTCACCAATCGCAAGACGTCGCGGCGCGATGCGCTCCTCGGCGTGATGGCCATGGCCGCCCGCGAGGACCAGCCGCTCGACCCCGCCATCTCCGCGTTCGCCGAGAGCTGCCGCGGCCGCTATCGCCGGCAGTTGGAGAACCTTGCGTCCTCGCTCCGCTCGGGCGTCCCCCTGGGGGAAGCCTTGAAGCGGTCGCCCGGCGCGCTCTCGCCCGAGGGCGAGGTGATCGTCTGCGTGGGGTTCGAGACGAACACGCTGGCGCGATCGCTGGACGACGCGGTCGCGGCGATCTCGGCCCGGCGAGCCGCGCACGTGGCAACGGCCGGCTTGATCGGCTATCCGCTCGTGGTCCTCACTGCGATGCTCGGGGTCTTCGCCTTCCTCGTCCTGGGATTCACCCCCCAATTCGAATCGATCTTCAAGGATTACAACTTCCGGTTGCCCGAGCCCACGCGATCGATCTTCGCCATGGCACACGAATTCCTCCAATTCAATCTGCTCACCATTTTCCTCATGATCGGCTTCGGCCTGTTGACCCTCGGCGTGGTCCTCGCCTGGCTCTACTGGTCGGGCCTGATCGGGTCGATTCGCGATCGCGCCTTGAGGCGCCGGCACACGTCGATCGTCCTGCGGGCGCTTGCGGCGGCCGTGGAATCGGAGCAAGTCTTGCGGGCGGTCCTGGAACGCCTCGGCCGCTCGTACCCGCGACGATGGGTCCGCGAGAAACTGGCGGGGGTCAAGGGTCGCGTCGAGCGCGGCGAGCCGTTGTGGCGGTCGTTCCTGGAGGAGGGCTTGATCGGCAAGGGAGACGCGGCGGTGCTCGAATCGGCGGCCGGCGCGGGCAACCTCCCGTGGGCCTTGCGGGAGATGGCCGACAGCGGCGAGCGCCGCCTCACCTATCGACTCCACGCGATCGGCCAGGTCCTCCAGCCCGTTATCATCCTGGCGCTGGCGCCGTGGCCCTGCTCGTGGCCCTCACCTATTTCCAGCCGTTGGTCATCATCATCCAGTCACTTTCGGGGCCGGATTTATGAGGTCAGATCCTCGTCGACGCGCCTTCCTGCTGACCGAGCTAGCCGTGGCAGGCGCGTTGCTCATGCTGGCCATGGTCTTGACGCTGCAATTGCTCGGCTGGACGGCCGCGCAACGCCATTTGTCCGAGCGCCGCGGCCGAGCGATGCAGGAAGCGGCCAACGCGATGGAACGCCTCACCTCGCTCCGGTGGGAAGCCCTCACCCCGGAAAATGCCGCGAGATCCGTCCGGCTTTCCGACGATTCGACGGAAGCCTTGCACGACGGCCGGCTCATGATAGAAATCGACGAGGTGAAGGTGCAGGACGCCATCATGAAGCGCATTCGCCTCTCGTTACGATGGCGAGGCGCCTCGGGCGTGGCGGAGTCTCCGGTAAGGCTGGTCGCCTGGGTGGCCCGTCGGGAGGTGCCGAGATGACGCGATCTCGCTCGCTACCGCGGGGGGTCACGCTGGTGGAAACCCTGGCGGCCATGACCATCCTCCTGATCGTGGCCGGCGTGGCCGCCGCTTTGATCGAGAGCCTGCACGTGATCGAGCGCGGAGGCCGCGAGCATGCGGACCGCGAGGCGGCCATCGCCCGCGTCGCCCACGTCTTTCGCGGCGACGTCCGCCGTTTCCCATCGGCCGCGGTCGACAACGGCCTGATCCTCGCCGATGCGGATTCGGGGCGATTCCTCCTCTACCGGATTTACGAGGACCGCGTGGCACGATCCGAGTGGCAAGGGCTTGTCAGGATCTCGCAAGACTCTTTCCCCCTGCCGCCGCGATCCTCCCCGCGCTTTGAACGCGCCGACGACGAAGGTCTGCGCCACGATCTCGCTCGTGATCGATCGCCGCGTCCGCAAGCAGGACGGCGAAACCCGCCCGCGGACCGCCCGCATCGAGGCCACGCTTGGCGCCGATCGCCGTTTCGAGAGGAGCCATCCATGACGCCTTCGAGAACTCCACGCCGGGGCATTGCCCTGGTCGCGGTCATCGCCGTGTTGATCCTCCTGTTCGCCGTGTTCGGCCTGCTCGTCCGACTCGGCCTCAACGAGCGGAAGCAGGTGCGCGCCGAGGAACGGCGGATCGCCGCGAGCTGGCTGGCCGAATCGGGGCTGGAACTGGCCAAGGCCCGATTGGACCTCGATCCGGGTTACGACGGCGGGACCTGGCGAATCGCCCCCGAAGAATCGGGCGGGACGGACGCCGGCTTGATCCGGATTCGGGTGGAGACGCCGCCCGATCAGCCGTCGAGGCGCACGGTCCACGTGTGGGCCGATACCCCGCCCGACGGCGCCCACCGGGTCCGCCAGAGCCGAGTTGCGACCATCGACCTCAAGAATGCCAATCCCGGAGAGAAGCCATGAAACGCTCGCGCCCCTCGCCTCGCGGATTCACCCTCATCGAATTGCTCGTCGTGATCGCCATCATCAGCGTGCTGATCGCCCTGCTGCTGCCGGCGGTGCAGGCCTGTCGAGCCGCCGCGCGGCGGATGAACTGCGTGAGCAACATGATGCAGATCGCCATCGCCGCACACAACTACGAAGCGGCGTTCGAGGTTCTGCCGCCCGGCTCGGTGAACCCGACCGGCCCGATCGTGAACACGAATTCGGGCTATCACAATAGCTGGCTCGTGCAGATGCTGCCGATGGTCGAGCAGCAGAACATCTTCAATCACCTGAATTTCCAGCTCGGCATTTATACCGCGGCGAACTCGTCGGCCAGGTCCGTCCCGATCGCGGTCTTCCATTGCCCCCAGGACCCCGAAGCCTCGTTGAGCATGCAGAGCAGCTACAAGGGCGTGCATAACGACGTGGAGGCGCCGATCGACGTCACCAACAACGGATTGCTCTACCTGAACAGTCGGATCAGGACCGAGGACATCACGGACGGGGCATCGAGCACGATCCTGTTCGGCGAGGCGCTCATCGCGAGCAACCTGGAGTTGGGCTGGGCGTCCGGGACGAAGGCCACCTTGCGGAACGGCGGGACGCCCCTGAACGGTAGCACGCCCGCGACCAAGGCGAACCCCGACCCCGTGGGCGGATTTTCGAGCTTCCATGCGGGAGGCGCGAATTTCACGTTCGCCGACGGCTCCGTCCGCTTCATCAAGTCCACCGCGTCGGTCGGTTCGCTCAAGATCTACATGAATCGTCACGACGGGGAGATGATCGGCGAGGGATTTTGACCGACCGCCCAGGTCATCGGCCGATGGCCTGGAACACGTCTCGCAAGGCCGGGATCTCTCGGCCCCGGCTCAGGTCCGACTTGCCGAAGCCGTCGAGCGCGCCCAGGTCCCGCGCTTCCGCCTGGGCCGTCGCGTAGTTGCTCACGAGCATGATCGGGAGCGAAGACGATTCGGGCCGGGCCTTCAGCGCCCGGATCAGGTCGATCCCCGACGCCCCGTCCTCGTCGCCGACCCGATTGACGAGCACCAGGTCGAAATGCCCGGCGTCCAGCGCCTCGATCGCCTCATCATGGGTAGACGCCGCCACGACCTCGGCGTCGAACGAGCGGGCGAGCACGTTGGAGATGCTGGCGTGATCGTAGGCGCACTGGCCTACGCTGAGCACCCGGGGGCGACCCATGGGACGATCCTCCGACGTCGAAAGAGAGACCCGTGGGGTGCGGGAAATGCATCCCACGCGACCTCTATTCTATCCGGAACGGATAAGCTCGTCCAAGGCCGCCCTCAAACCGCCGCCATCGAGCGGGCGGCCTTGGCCATGCCCGAGCGATTGAACGTCCGGCTCGTCGCGGTGGCCTTCGGCTTAGCCGCCACCGGGTGCGAGGCGACGTCGACCATCTTCGCCCGGCTATTCACGCCCGAGTCGGCCGTCTGCTTCCCGTTCCGCAGGGGGATGTTCACGGTGACGGGGGCGGCCGGTTCGGACGGGGGATTCGAACCGACGGCTTCGCTTGCACCCGGCGTCCCGTAGGCGCTGGGGGCGATCGGGATCTTGCGCGTCCCGTTCTTTCGCGTGGCGATCTTCACGGTGGGGGCATTGGTCATCGTGAAGGTCTCGCCGTGGCGACTGGCCTCGATGGCCAGCGCCAGGTCGTGCGCCCTGGCCAGGGTCTTCTCCTGCGTGGGGGTCAGCGGCGGATTGGTCGGCGCTGAAGCCCTTGGCGGCCTGGCGGGCCTTCTGCTCGGCGATCTGCGCCGGCGAGTAGTAGGAATCATTGCGGTTGAAGATCTGGTAGTAGCTGTCGAAGGTCTGGCCGGTGGTCAGCGTGCCGGTGACCTCGGCCAGGGTGATCCCGCGGGGCAGGTTGATGTCGCTCCCGCGGAACACGAACGTGCGGTCGGCGAACGGCTGATTGGTGGCCTGGAGGTCGAAGCTGTAGATCGGGGCCGCGCCTCCCAGGCGGACGGACGTCTGGATGATGTCGTCGACGTTGAACCGCTCGGACCCCAGGACGGTCACGCGGACGTCGGTCGGGTGCGCCGTATTGACGTGCCGATGGAGGTGCGGATTGATGACGATGGGCGGCTCAAGCGGCGGGATCACGGGCGGGGGCGGCGTGACCGGCACGGGGGCGGGCGGCTCGGGAGGCGCCGCCGGCGGGCAGGCCGGCGAGGGCGGCGTCACGGGAGCGGCGGGCGGCACCACCCCGAGCGTGACCGACTGGCCGGGGAAGAATGCCTCGCCGATGAAGTCGTCGCCCGAGCCGGCGGTCCCGCCGACCTGGATGGTGGAGGTGGTCGTGAGCGGGTTGCCGGTCTCTTCCTGGTAGAGCTTCGAGAAGTTCGTGATCTGGAACTCGAAGCCGGGCGTATCCGGATTCGAGTCGTTCAGGAACGCGAACCCCGTGTTGTTGGCGAGCGTCTGGCCGAACGAGACCGGCGGGATCACGTTGGCCACGTGATCGGTGCTTCCGCTGTTGACAATCGCCTGGGCGACCTGGTATTGCTTTCCGACCGTCGGATCGTTGGAGACGCCGGCGACGACATCAGGCGTGCCATCATTGTTCAGGTCAAGGAAGACCGCCATGTATTCGGAACCGCCCAGGTTCGCGAAATCCTTGAATTGGGGCTGTACGGCCAGGACGTCCGGGTTGACAGTCCCGCCGTTGCCGTTATCATCTGCATCGCCCGCGATCACCGGCTTCCCGTTGCCAAGTTGGCTATCGGGCTGGTCGATGGCGACGTCCAGGGTATCGAGCTGGGCGTCGTACTGGAGCCGGATGCCGTTGATGTCAAACCCGGAGACGGGGATCAGCGGCTTCAGGTAGTTCGGGATCGCCGGATGGATCACGGGATACTGGGCGCCGGGGCCCGGATCGCTCAGGATGACCGTGCCGGCAGCCCCCGAGTTGGGAATGTCGGTTGTAGGGTTTCCAGTGAATGTAACGCTTAGCATCTGCCGATGATCTAAACGTTCCATGGACACGCCGGCCCGTCGGGAGGCCTTGGGACCACCGGACCGACGGCGTGACCAGGACTGCACGGCTCGCAGTAACGTTTTGAAGAGGGACATCGCGCCATCGTCCTTTCTGGCGGGAGGCTAGGCCCAAGGCTGGGTCCGATCCCCCCCTGGGAAAGGCCATCCGAAGGACGGGAGGAGGATCCTCCCGGAGACCGGATGGCCGGCGGCAAAGCAGAGTGTCCGACCGGAGCGACTACCGCGACCGGATCGGGCCGAGGGACTTCGAGACGAAAGCCCGACCCTGGGAACGCTCGTCACGACCCCCTCGAGGAACCTTACGCGGAGGAGACGCGTCATGGTGCGGCGAAGTAAATTGAAGATGGCCTTGTCGCTGCTCGCCCTGCTCGGCGTCAGGACCGCGGCAGCCGGTTCCGTTTCCGCCACTTCCGCGATGACCGGCAACGTGGCGACCGATTTCGCCCCGGCCGGCACCGGGGCCGTGACGGGGACCAACAGCATCAACGGCGGGGCGATCTATTCGTACAACTCGGCGCGAATACCTCGCTCGAAATTTCCAACAACTACCGGGCGGGCGTGGACCCCACGACCTGGCTCAACGACCGCGGGACCAACCCCGGCGTGACCGTCAAGGACGTGGCCGTCAGCTACAACGCCAAGACCGACACCATGGCCATCGGCGTCAACTTCTTCGGCGTGGCCGGCGACGTGAACGGGACCGGCAACCCCGGGAGCCTGCTCGGCAAGGAGTCCATCACCCTGGCCCTGAGCTTCGACGGCAAGCTCAATGACTCCCTCATCATGGGGATTCCCGACCACGCCACGAGCGCCGGCACGGGCCTGGGCGGCTTCAACCTGGCCACGTACAAGAATACGGGGATGGGGATCGAGGACAGCTACGGCACGTCGCTCAACGGCTTCTTCGCGGCCGGCGGCGGCCTGCAGTTCCAGCCGTCCGCCTCGCACCCCGGCTTCGAGATCGTGCTGCAAAACGCGAGCAAGCTGCCCGGCTTCAACGCGAGCTCGTCGTTCGACATCGCCGTGTACGCGGGCTCGTCGACGGATTCGACCACCATGCACGGGTCGCAGGCCGAGGACTCGGCGTCCTTGCAGTTCGGCAAGCTCGCCCCGCAGACCGTCCCCGAGCCGGCCACGATCCTGGCCTGGTCGCTGGTGGCCGCCGGCGCCGGATATCGCATCCGCCGCCGCCGCCGGCTGGGCGTCGCCTGAAGACCGCGTCAGGGCAAATGCAATCCGTCGCGCCAACATCCGTGTCCAACCCCCTCCAAGAGGCGGTCGCCCGATCCTTCGGGCACCCGCCTTTTTTTTCGGTCCGAATGAAGCGGGAAGTCTCCGCCATTTCTCCCCACGACCCGCCCCGCATCCCCCCCTTCTTCACCACCGTTACGCTTTACCCAGTTTGAACCGACCGGCCCTCGTCGCTCGGAGGCGACGTCAGGAGCCGGAAATGCGCCAACTCTTCTAGGCAATTGTCGCGCGAAAGATTACGCTTCCGCTGCCCGCGTGGGATCGCGTCATGGAGCGAGGCCCGCGGGCGCGGCCGTCATGGAGGACGGGATGAAAGCCCTGGCCCTGGTCGAAGCCCCCGGCCACGTCTGCTCGCGATACCGGATCGCCGCCTTCGCCCCGGCGATGGGCCGCGCCGGCTGGTCGCTAGACGTTCACGGGCTGAAATCCGGGCCGCTCGCCCGCATCCGGCAGTTGCAAGGGGCCTCGCGGTACGACGCCGTGATCCTCCAGCGCAAGCTGCTTCCGGCCTGGCAGCTCGCCATCCTCCGTCGCGCGTCGCGTCGATTGATCTTCGATTTCGACGACGCGGTCCTCCATCGCGATTCCTACGACAGGCGCGGCCCCCATTGCCCTCGGCGCTCGGCCCGCTTCGGCCGGACTGTCCGCGAGGCCGATCTCATCATCGCGGGAAACGACTTCCTGGCCGATTGCGCCGCGATTGCCGGGGCCAGGGCCGATCGCATCCGGGTAATCCCGACTTGCATCGAGACCTCGCTCTACCCGCGCGAATCCGCTTCCGACCACTCGACGCCCACCATGGCCTGGGTGGGTTCGTCAAGCACGCTGCAAGGGTTGGAGTCCCGGCGGGCGCTCTTCGAGCGGATCGGCAGGGAGATTCCCGGCCTTCGCCTGCGAATCATCGCCGACCGCACGGCCCGGTTCGACCCGCTCCCCGTCGAGTTCGTCCCGTGGAGCGAATCGGCGGAGGTGGGGGCGATCGCCTCGGCGCAAATCGGCATCAGTTGGATCCCCGACGACCTCTGGAGTCGGGGCAAGTGCGGGCTGAAGGTGCTGCAATACATGGCGACCGGATTGCCCGTGGTGGCCAACGGCGTGGGGGTCCATCGCACGATGATCGTCGATGGCCGATCGGGCTTCGTCGCCGACTCGGACGACGCCTGGCTGTCGGCCTTGAAGGTCCTGAGCGACGACCCGGACTTGCGCCGGAGGATGGGCCGCGAGTCGCGGTCGCGGGTGGAATCCGACTACTCGGTTGCGGCGTGGTCGGATGCCTTCGTCGCGTCCATCTCGGGCTCGGGTCCCATCCCGTCTCCTCGCCCTCGCACGGGCCCATCGATCGTCAGGAAGGCGGACCAGCGATGACCCAGCCAGCGACCCGACGGCCGAATCCCAACGTCACTCGCGAGCCCCTCTTCAAGCCGCCGGGCTGGGACTGGTGCAAGCGGGCGAGGTGGGCTGGTGGGTCCGCCCCGAGTGGCGCGGCTCGTTGATCGGGCCGGACGGGCTTCGGCTGGAAGAATGGAAACGCACCGGCAACCTCACCACGATCAAGACCGGCCCGCATCGCGTGGTCTATCGCGCCGACTTGCCCGAGGGCTCGGTGTTCGTCAAGCATTTCCTCGTGCCCGGCTGGCGGGAAAAGCTTCGCCAGTGGCTGCGTCGCGGCAAGGGCCGCAACGAAGGCCGTCGCGCCTTGCGACTGGCCGGGATCGGCATCCCCACGATCACGCCGATTGCCCTGGGCGAGCAGCGCAAGCGGAAATTCCTGCTCGAAAACTACCTGATCACGCCGGCCATCGTCGACACGATCCCGCTGAACGAGTTCGTCGAGCTGACCCTGCCCCAGCTCGACCTCCGGAGGCAGGCGAAGATCCGCCAGATCCTCGCCAAATCCCTCGCCGAGATGACGGCAAAGCTGCACGAGGCGGGATTCACCCACCAGGATTTCCACCCCGGCAACATCCTCGTGAAGATGGACCCCGGCGACATCCCCCGCCTGGCGATGATCGACCTCGACGCCCTGCGAGTGCGGCGAGATTTGCGATGGAACGAGGCGCAGGACAACCTCGCCCTCTTGAATCATTACTTCTGGCTGCGCTGCGGGCGATCGGACCGCCTGCGCTTCCTCAAGGAATACCTGCAGAACCGCCAGACGCAGCCCCCCGACCTGGCGAAGTTCGCCCAGGGGATCGAGGGCGCGACGCGGTCCTGGGCCGAGAAGCTCTGGCGGCGGTGGGGCCGGCGGTGCCAGCGAAACAACAAGTATTTCAAGAAATACCGCTCGGCGCATTGCTGGTCGGTCGCCTCGCGAGACGTGTCGCGGGGCGTGGTCCGCAAGCTCATGGACGACCCCGACGCCCCGTTCGCCGACCCGTCGGCCATCCTGCTCAAGGATTCGCGCACGACCACCGTGGCCGAGGTCACGCTCCCCGTCCTGGGCGAGCCGACGAAGGTGATTTACAAGCGATTCAACCGCAAGAAATTCCTCGACCCGATCTACACGCTCTTCCGCCCCTCGCGGGCCTGGAGGGCCTGGCAAAACGGCCAGCACCTGGCCAGTCGCGCCGTCCCCACGCCGAAGAACCTGATCGTGATCGGCCAATCGTCGCGCAGCCCGCGGATCTTCCCGCATCAATACTGGTCGCACGACACGTATCTCGTCACGATCAAGGCGGATCCTTCGATCACGCTGGGCGACTACGCATATCAGGTCCTGCCCACGCTCCCGCCGGACGAGCGGCTCAAGCAACTGAGGCGATTGGTCCCCAATCTGGCCCGCCTGATCCGCACCCTGCACGAGCGATCGCTCTCGCACCGCGACCTGAAGGCGGCGAACATCCTGATCGAGGGCGACCCCTCGGCCGAATCGCCCAGCCTGTGCCTGATCGACCTGATGGGCGCCCACCTCCAGCATCCCATCAGCCGGAAGCGCCGGGTGCAAAACCTGGCCAGGCTCCAGATCAGCCTCGCGAGCGTGCCGGGCCGCACGCGAACCGACTCGCTCCGGTTCCTGCGGACCTATCTCCCCTGGGTGCTCACCAGCAAGACGCAGTGGAAGGGTTACTGGAAGGAAATCGAGCGCGCCTGCCACGAGAAGGAAGGCAGAATCGCCGCCGAGGACGCGTCCTTTCGTAAACGAATGTCGCAACGGGCGCAGCCGTTTCGGGCCCTCGAAGGGACGCTCCAACGATGACCACACCACCGCGAGCCAGATCCTTGCCGATTTGCCTGCTCATGGCGTCGAGCCTGCTTTGCGGGTGCGCCACGGTGAATAAATCGGTCGAGCAACCGATCTTGCCCACCGCGGTCCAGACGCGCACCGGCCCTTACTGCGTGTATACGAGCAACACGGTCGCCGCCGATGCCCCCGCGATCCGCCACCTCGCCGCCGCTGGAGAAGCAGCTCGAAGCGACGCTGGGAATTCGCGTGCCGAGCAACGCCGACCCCATCGAGGTCTACGTCCTGGACGGCCCCGAGGCCTTCCGCCATTTCCTCATGTATTACTTCCCCGAATTGCCGCCGCGACGGGCGTTCTTCCTCGCCCAGGGCAATCGCCGCATCGTCTACACCTATCAGGGCGGTCGTCTGGAAGAAGACCTGCGTCACGAGGCCACGCACGCGCTCCTGCACGTGGCCGTGGCCGACCTCCCGCTCTGGCTGGACGAGGGGCTCGCCGAATATTTCGAGGTCGACGAGGGCCGCAATGCCGAGCACCTGGCCAAGCTGCCCGACGACCTCGCCAACGGCTGGGTCCCCGACCTGAAGCGCCTGGAAAGCTTCAAGGACGTGCGGAAGATGACCCCGCGCGACTATCGCGAGTCCTGGGCGTGGGTCCACTATTGCCTGAACGGGCCGAACGAAGGCAAGGCCGCCCTCCTCGCCTATCTCGCCGACCTGCGATCCGGCGGCGAGGCCGCGCCTCTGTCTCGCAGGCTGAACCAGGCCGAGGTCGGGCCGAAGCTGATCGCGCACATCAACAAGGTCCGAGAAACGCCCACAACCGCGGCCAGGCCAACGGTGCGATTGCAGGACGCCTCGCAAGAAGTCTCGCCCAAGAAGCGGAAGGGCTTCTTCGCCCGCCTGGCCGGCTTGTTTTCCGGCGACGCTCAAGCGCCTTGAGCGTTGACACGAGAGTCCACATAGAACGGGCAGATTGCCTCCACGCCGTCCGCACAACCGCGAAATTCCCTACAGGCACCGCCCCAATCCCGTCGATCTCTCTCGAAGGAAACGAGAGAATAACCGGCGCCAACCGCGTCCGGTCCTCGACAGGAGGTCGATCGATGAAAGACCGCGACCGGAAGCGAGCTTGCCGCGCCTATTTGAACCGCTGGAAGGCCGCAACCTGATGACGGGCGGATTCGGGAACCAGTTCGCCAACATCTTCGCCGCCGTCCCCACCGCGGGCGGGACGACCTCCGCCACGTTCACGATCGATCCCAGCCTGATCAAACGACCGCGCGGGACCATGCTCCTGGGAATCGACGTCTCGTCCTACGCGAGCGACGTCCAGCCCACCATCGTCGCCGTGGACAACGCGCAAGGAAAGCCCCTGCGAGGCTTCGAGCATGCCACCTATATTCCCTCCGTGTCGTCGCAATTAAATGGCAAGACCCAGACCAGCGCCATCCTGGTCCCCATCCCCGCGTCGGGAAAGACGAGCAAGACGTACACGGTCCAGGTCGCGGCACAAAACGGCACGAGCGGGGGCCTGCAACTCGGCTTCTACCTGCCGGGCGACGTCAACGGCGACGGCACCGTCACCGCGCCGATTTGAAGACTCTCCAGGGCGACGAGGGATCCGTCGTGGGCGACGCGAATTACGGGATCGACGCCGACTCGAACCGCAACGGCGCGGTCGACAAGACGGACCTGAAGCTGGCCAAGGAAAATCTGGGCGTCTCCACCACGATCCTCCCCACGCTCAACGCCAGCATCGCCGCCTCTTCCACCTTCAACGCGACGACCCGCACCTCCTCGGCGGCCGGCGTGACCATCACCGGGACGACCACGCCCGGCGCGGTGATCCAACTGACCGAACTGGACAACAAGGTCCCCAAGGTGGGCACCACGGCGGGCCCCTCGGGCAGCTTCCAGCTCTCCGGCCAGCTCGCCGTGGGCGAGCAATACGCTCACGCTCACCGGTACCGACGGCTTCGGGCAGGCGTTCGAAGAGACCATGCTCCCGATCTCGTACGGCACGCCCGGCAAGGCGTCACAGGGTTGATGGGCGGCCACCGCCGGGATAACCTCTAGGCCGGAGATCCGCTCCGCGACCCTTGCTATTTCCCGGCACGAAGCAACCTCGATGATCGCCACCACCGAGCTTTCCAAGACTTATGGTGCGGTTCGCGCCTTGCGAAAACTCACCCTGGAAGTCCGCAAGGGCGAGGTCTTCGGCCTTCTCGGCCCCAACGGATCGGGCAAGACCACGGCGATCCGCCTCCTGCTCGGGCTCCTCCAGCCCGACCGTCCGGCAAGGCCGAGGTTGCGGGCTGGATTGCTGGAAGAAGAGCCTCGAAGTCCGCCGGATGGTCTCCTATCTCCCCGGCGAGCTCCGCCTGCCCGGTGCCATGAAGGGCCTGGCGGCTGCTCAAGTTCCTCTCCGTCGCTCCGGGGCGGTGCCGGGCTGGAACGGGCGGTCGCGATCGCCGAGGAGGTGATGGGGCTGGACCTCCGCCGCAAGGTCCGCACCTATTCCACGGGCATGAAGCAGAAGCTCGCGCTGAGCCAGGCCTTCGCCGACCCGGTGGATATCCTCATCCTGGACGAGCCGACCTCGGCGCTCGATCCGTCGGCCCGGCAGCTACGTGATCGACCTGGTCGCAGGCGGCGAGATCCTCCGGGCAGACGGTCATCTTCTCGGGCCACGTGCTCTCGGAAGTCGAGCAGGTCGCCGACCGCCTGGCGATCATGCGCAAGGGCCGCCTGATGCACGTCGAGGACATGCACGAACGCCGCAATCAACGGATGATCCTCCTGAGATTTGCCGGCTCGATGCCCGAAAACGTCCCCGACGAGCTCATGCTGACGGTCCGCGAGCGCAACGACGACGTGATCCTGCTGGAACACCGCGGCGAGCCCGGCCCGCTGCTCACCTGGCTAGGCTCCCAGAACCTCGCCGACATTGCCATCGGGACGGAAGACCTTTCCACGCTCTACAACCAATTTCACGGGCCGAACGTCAAGGAAGACGCGGCGGGAGAGGTCGCGGACTGATGACTTCGCTGATCATGCTGACCCGGAAAAACGTGGGCGAATCGCGCTGGCTGCTGGTGTTCTCCTGCCTCGCCCTGTTCTGGCTAAGCTGGCTGTTCGTGTACGCGACCTACCGCTTCGAGCGGTCGATGCGCGAGAATGCTAACCCGTTCGCAAGGATGCAGCGCGGCGCGATGGTCCGGGCGATGGGCGGGCCGTCGGCGGACGACTCCTCGACGTCCTTCGAGATCGCACTCTGGCGACACCCGTTCATCATCCTCGTGGTCATGCTCTGGCCAATCTCGCGAGGTTCGGCGGCAATCGCCGGCGAGCTGGACAAGGGCGGGCTCGACCTCGTACTCTCGCGTCCGGTCTCGCGATCGGCGTTCTTGACGGCGCAGGTCCTGGCCGTGGTCGTCGGCCTGACCTTGCTCGCGACGGCGCTGGTGGCGGGAAATCAGATAGGCAATCGCTTCAATTACATCGAATCGCCGCCGGCCCTTGGCACGATCGTCCGGCCGGCGCTCAACTACATGGCGCTGGGTATCGCGGTCTTCGGCGTGACCCTCTTCCTGTCCTCCTACGACCTCGTGCGATGGCGGCCAATGCTGCTAGGAAGCACGCTGGCACTCGCATGCTACATCGCCACCATCGTCTCGGGAATCCCCAGCCTGCCCGATTGGAAATGGCTCGAAAACCTCTCCATCTTCACCCTCTACGACCCGGTAGAAGCCGCCATCAAAGGCATCAAACTCACCTTCAACGCAGGGCTACTCTCGGCAATTGGCGCATCGGGAACCTTATTCGGGTATCTCGTGTTCAACTACCGTGACCTGCCTTCCAACAGCTAAAAAAACGGTGTCAGGAACCGTTTTTAGCGGCTTCCGCCCGCAAGACGTGCGAAGTTGCCCACCAACTGGGCAAGATTTGGAAACAAAGCGCGTTCAAACTCGACGTATCGACCCGTAAAAAACGGTATTCAACCGTCGTTCACAAAATGGCATGCGAGTTGCCTTGATTGTGGACGGCGGGCAACTCAAAAATCCAGCACCTTGCTTCCGAGGTGGATCATGCGTCCCATGCACCCTTGCGATGCTCCGCCTCCGGTTCTGACCCTGCCCTTGATCGCGACCTTGCCGCGAGGCATCCGACGCACGGCTTGACGGCGGCGATCCGTCTCCCCACAATGCTATCGCGAAATTCGTTCGCGATGCCAAAGCACGAGGGGAACGGAGGATCTCGCGATGGCCACGATCGACCGTCCGAAGCTCCGCCCCATGCAGTTTCGCCAGGTCGACCACCAGGGCCAGGCCTTCGTCTCCTGCCAGGACCCGCTGGGCGTGGTAACCAGCCCGGTCTTGCTGCCGATGGATGGGTTCCAGTGGGTCGTGCGCCACTTCGACGGCCGATCTACGCTCAATGAAATCCAGGCAAACGTCCTCCGCCAGACGGGCCACCTCATCCCGTCGTCCGACCTGACCACCCTGGTCGATCAACTCGACCGGGCCATGGTCCTCGACGGCCCCACGTTCGCCGCATTCCGCGAGGATTATCGCGGGCAACACACGCGAACCGCTGCGCTCGCCGGACGATCCTACGCCGGGACCGAACGCGCCTTACGCGCCCAGCTTGCCCAGTTTTTCTCGCACGAAAACGGGGCCGGCGTGCCCTCGTCCGGTCCTGTCGCGGGCCCATCACGAGTGCGAGGCGTGCTCAGCCCGCACATCGATTTCGGCCGCGGCGGCCCGGTGTATACATGGGCGTACAAGGACCTGGCCGAGCGCTCGCGACGCCGACGTCTTCGTGATCCTCGGCGTGGCGCATCAGCCTTGTCGGCATCGGTTCGCGCTCACCCGCAAGGACTTCGCCACCCCGCTTGGGCTGGCCAGGACCGAACGCGAACACGTCGACCGGATCGCGGCGATCGCGGGCGAACACCTGTTCGACGATGAGCTTGCCCATCGCACCGAGCATTCGATCGAGTTCCAGGTCGTCTTCCTGCAATACCTCCTCGGGCATCGCCGCGACTTCTCGATCGTGCCGATCCTGGTCGGCTCGTTCCACGACCTGATGCAGCCGGGTCGCGAGCCGATCGACAACCCGGACGTCCGCCGGTTTGTCGACGCGATGAAGGCGGCTGAATCCGCAAGCGGCAAGAAGGTGGCCTATATTGGCGGGATCGACCTCGCCCATGTGGGTCGCGAGTTCGGCGATCCCAACCTCCTGGACGCGCCTACACTTGAGCAGGTCCGCACCTTCGACGCCAGGATGCTCGACCACGCCTCCGAGGCCGACCCCGCCGGCTGGTTCCGCACGGCGGCCGACGTCCAGAATCGCTGGCGAGTCTGCGGGCTGGCGGCCACCTACACCATGCTCCACGCGATGGGGCCGGTCAAAGGCAAGATCCTGCGATACGACCAGGCCGTGAACCCCGAACGCACCTGCGGCGTGACCTTCGCCAGCCTCTCTTACGAATCGAATCATGAGCACACTTGAATCACCCCCGTCCGAGCCGCGCCGAGGCCTGTCCCGCGCCCGCCAACCTGGTCAAGGAAGTCGAATTCTACGACCGCACCGCCAGGGTTGGTCGATGGCAGGGTCCTCGCCATCGCATGACTTATCGAGTCCTGGGCGACGGCCCGCCGCTGTTCGTGTCGCCGGGCGTATCGTCCACCTATCGCGGCTATTGCTTGCTGCTGAATCGCCTCGCAACCCGATTCCAGACCATCATTTACGACTATCCGGGCGACAACCCGGGCGACGGCGCGAGGCTCGGCAAGATCGGGCATGACGAGCTTGTTGACGACGTGTTCGGGCTGATCGACCATCTGAACCTCGGGCGCGTGTTTTTGCTCGGCACGTCGTTCGGCTCGACGATCACGCTCCAGGCCCTTGCCCGCGAGCCTCGCCGGTTCCCGAAAGCCGTGATCCAGGGCGCCTTCGCCGCATCGCCCCCTCACCTTCGCAGAGCGGTCGGCCCTGCGGTTCGGTCGCGTGTTCCCCGGCACGGTCGGCCGGCTCCCGCTCCACGACCGCATCCTCGCGTGGAACCACAAATGCCACTTCCCGACCATCATCGAGGATCGATTTGATTATTATGTCGAGCAGAACGGACTGACGCCGATCGCCCCGATGGCCCGGAGGCTCGACATCCTCGGACGGCTTGACCTGCGGCCCATCCTCCCGAAAATCACGAGCGAGGTGCTCGTCCTCCAGGGCAACGAGGATCGCCTCGTGCCGCGTCGCCACTACGAAGAATTGCTCGCGGCCTTGCCCAGGGCGCAAGGCGCGATCATGCCGCTCGTCGGGCATCAGCCGCACTTCACCCACGCCGAGGCACTGGCCCAAACCATCACCGATTTCCTGCTTCCCTGCGCCCCCGGAGGCTGCCCCAACGAAGCGGCGAACCCCAACTGAGGCCAAACGCAACCGCCCAGATCGCCGCGGAACCTAGCGTGATCCCCCGCCCTACCGCCAAACCGGGCGGGTCGTATCGCATGACGATGTGATGTGCGCCGGGGTCGCGAATCGGCACGACGCGGTGGGCCCGATTCCCTCGCAAGATTTCGGTCGGTCGCCCGTCCACCTCGGCCGACCAGCCGGGCATCCACGTATCGGCCACCACGAGGAGGCCGGGCAATTGGGTCGTCACGTGAATATCCAGCCGACCTGGGTCGTCCGATTCATAAGTAGCGGGCGTGAATGGCTGCCTTGAACCGCCTTTTTCCAACGGGTCGAACGAGAGGAAAACCGCGTCCTCGGGCGATATATCCGCGAACCTGGCGACCATCGAAGCCTCGTCGATCGTAACCTCCGCTCGCGGCACAACGTAGGCTCGCGGCATCGTGCGGGGGTTCGTGTAGAGGAAAAATCCCTCGTGCGAACCCGCAACCGGCCAGTCAATCTCCTTGAGCTGGCGATCGGAAATCAGGAGCCCCACGTTCATCCGGTCCAGCACCGCCTGTTGCTCTCGCGGAGAGCACGGCCGCCGGATCCGGTCGCCGAACATGCCATAAAGTCTTTCGTAGACATCGGCTGCGTGCTGGATCTGGAACGAGTCGTTCGCGTTGGTCTTCTCCAACCCGAGCGTCACCGCCCGCAAGTCGCCGAAAAACGCGTCTTTCGCTCGGATGCGGGAGGGGCCGTCGGGCCGCACGGCGAGGATCGCACGCGACAAACCTTCGGGGCAGGTGAACCGCGAGGGCGGGCTCACGCGGATCAAATCCTGGCCATAAAATCCAAGCTCGCCCATCGAAAGTAGACATAAGGCGATCGCTGCGTGGCGAGGCCAGCGATTCCGGTGTACGCATCCCAGGAGGAACGTCGTGCCCACGCACGAGGCCAGGAAAATTGGGTCGGCGGCAACTCTCGCCGCGGCGTGAACCCAGACGGCGCGATCGGTTTCCAACCTCGATCCCGGATCGTGAAAAACGGCCCAGCCCAGCACGATCATCAGGACGCCAACGATCACGTTGTATCCGCGAAAGAAGCCGGACTTGAGGCGAATTTCGAGCAAGAGCGTCTCCGCGCCCAGCCCCGCGAGGACGGCCGCGCCCGTCGTGGCGAGGAACAAAGCTCGGGCGGGCACGCGGAACCGTCCCATCCCCGGCACGACCGCGAAAAATAGCCGAAAGACGCCCAACCTCGAACCCCACGCAAACAAGGCCGAGCCGACGATCAACGCAACCCAACCGCCCACGAATTTCCTGCGCGGCGACCCGGACACGGCCGCGGCGACCAGCACCAGCGGGGCCCAGCCGATCGCCAGCAACGGCTCCCAGTAGCTGCCGGGGCCGAAGTAATCGGCGGGACCGCCCAGCGCCCTGGGGTCGAGTAACTGGATCAGATTCAGGTTGTTGACATGATACTTCCCGGCGTCACGAGCCGAGAGCCTCGCGAATCGCAGTGCGTAAGGCTGCGAGAACGAATCCGGAATCCACTCGATCGCCGTCATCCCAAGGACCGCTGCGGCGATCGCGGCTCCCAGGGCGAACCCGGCGATGGCTGCTCGATAATTTCCCTTCCCTAGGTGGACCAGCATCGACCAGCCGAGCCCGATCGCGAGCGAGATCGCCAGATAATACGTTTCCTGCGGATGCCCCGTGAGGAAGCCCAGGGCCAGGAAGGGCGGGACGAGCCAGCGAAATCGGCCGTTGTACGCCGCCCAGAACGTCCACGAAAACCAGGATGCGGCCCAGACGTGCGGATAGTGGCCTTCATACGTCTGCGCCAGAACGTAAGGAGCGTAAATCCACGTGGCGGCACCCACCATCGACGCGAGCCATCCCACCCTTTGCGACCTCAGAAGGACGAACACGCCCAGGCCGCCCCAGATCAGGTGACCGACGGCCGCCCATCCCAGCGCCGAGAAGCCCCGGAATTTCCAGGCCAACCACGTGGGCGGATACCAGATCCCCGCTTGCGGGTTGCCCACGAGCGGGCGTCCGCCGAATCCGAACGCGTCCCAGCCGGGGATATGGCCGTTGCGACCGACGCTCGCGGCAATCCTCAGGTGGAGCGGGAGGAACGTGCGGGTGGCGTCGTTGCCTACGGATCGATCCTCGGGCAGCACGGCGCGATCCACGCTCGGCCGATCGGGATCGACCAGGATTGCCGACGGATTGACGACCAGCCGGTGGAAGACGATCCCCGCGAGCCCGGTCAGGACGAGAGCGGCGAGCATCACGGGGCAAATTCGGGCGAGAATCTTCGTCATGAGAGGTCAATTCTTGGCGAGATTCGACCCATCCCGCACGACGGCGCGGAAGTGCGGGGCCGGCGCGATCGACCGGCCGCGGCGGAGGCCCGCGATCAGGTCGAAATAGCGGTCCATGTGCGCGGCTTCCGACCACTCGCCGCGCCTCACGGCATGGCCCCGGTCGGCCAGATCCTCGCGAAGGTCGTCGTCGTGGACGATGCGTCGGAGCGCGAGCAAGAGCTCGGAATCGGACCGATAGCCCAGCCCGCCGCCGCTGGCCACGCCCGTCTCGGCGAGGGCTCCGCCTCCCAGATGCACGACGACCGGCGTGCGGACGGCGAAGGCTTCCAGCACCACGTAACCGAAGGTCTCGGCGAACAGCGACGGGACGACGACCGCCCTCGCGCCGTGGAACAGGTGAGAGAGTTGCGCCCGGAGAGCAGGCCCTCGAAATGGACGTTGGGCAAGCCGGCCGCGAGCTTGCGCAGATTCCGCTCATAAGGGCCGGTCCCGGCGATTTTCAGGTCGACCTCGGGCAAATATCGCATGATCGGGATGAGTTGCTGAAACCCCTTCATCGCGACCAGGCGGCCGGCCGCGGCCAGGTAGGGGCGGCCGTTGCCGGAGGGGGGCGGCAGGTCGTCTTCCAGCCCGCCCGACCAATCGTCGGGCAGGAAGTAGGGCAGGTGGACCATCGGTGCCCCGATGCCCCGGCGGCGATGCTCTTCCAGTGTGTGGCGAGTGGGAAAGATCAGGGCGTCCAGCTCCTGAAGCCCGCGATCAATCGCGCCGGTGTATCGCCAGGCCTGCGGCGGACGCTTGCCGGCGAGGCTGCACCGGACGCACTGCGGCTTGTCGCACGGCTTCTTGCCGTATTTCCAGAGCAGGTGCATGGGGCAGATCAGCCAGTGCTCGTGGGCCGTCATCAGCCGGACGGCCTGCTTGCCCATGTTCAGGACGCCCGGACCGCCGATCAGCGAGATATTGTGGAAGTGGACCACGTCGGTGTCGACGGCGTCGAGCTGTTCCCGCAGGGCATTGGCCTTGAAGATCGGCCTGCCGGTGACTTGCGAGGCCAGCGGCGACAGGAGGCCGAACGGGCTTTCCAGCTTGTGGATGTGCAGGCCGTCGGGCGGCTCGTAGGGCCGCAGCGGGTGCTTGCCGCGGACGGCGTTGAAGGCGTCGCCGCAGTGGAAAACGTGGACCTCGTGCCCGCGACGCAGGAGGGCGCGGCTCAGGCGATCGACGTAGGCGGCATCGCCCCCGAAGCTATGGCCACCGAAGAATGTCGTCACCATGCAGAATTTCAACGGCGACCTCCTGTCGCGTGGTTCCCGCCCGCTCCCGATGGCGGAGGTCCAACCGGGTTGCGGTTTACCAGAAGTCGAAGGATGGAGATAGGCCGATTTCGGGGCGTCGGAACCGGGCTACCCCAGGCGGGCACCTTCGTCGGCTTCGCGAAACTCCCGCCTGGACAGGAGCCGCAAATCCTCGCAGTCCAGGCCCCCAAGGGCTTTCATCGCAAGCAGATAGGCGACGACTCCCGAGACGACCGCACAGGCCAGGCCGTACCGTTGGAAGAATCCGCACGCGGGGATCATCGTCAGCGATGCCAGGAGCGGGCGGGCCAGGTGGTGATGCCAGGCCGGCTGCCGTTTCTCGCGGATCAGCCCGACGTAACCGGCCCCCACGAGGCTCAGCCCGACCACAAGCACGGCCGACGACGCCCCCACGAGCCCGAAAGACCAGTTAGCCAGGGCCACGACCGGCACCGAGATCGCCGCGCCCGCGATCAGCAATCGCACGCCGGTCTTTTCCCGGTTCAGGGCGATCAGGGCCGTTTGATACAGGAACGCCACCGCAAGGAGCGGAGCCCGCCAGATTCCCACCGCGAGCAAGACCGCCGCGCCACGATATTCGGCGTGCAGCAGCCCGCGGACGATCGGCCCGGACAGGATCGCGGCGCCCACGGCCATCGGGATCAGGCCGATCATCAACATGCGAACCAGTTGGTTGAGCGCCGCCCGGCCCGATTCGGCCGTGTCGCGCCACGATCGGGCCAGTCCGGGCAGGACGACCTGCTGGAAGATCAGCCCGAACGTCAGCACGGCCATCGACATGCGATGAGGCGCGTCGTAAAGTCCCACGTCCACCCACGGGCTCATGAGGCCGATCACCAGGATGTCGACCGACCCCAGTATCGCCTGGGTAATCTGGATCACATAGACCGGCCGGCCTCGTCCCACGACCACGCGGACGAATCGCCCGCCACCCAGCGCGGGGCGCGGCATCCCATGGCGCCGGATGTAATCGCCCCAGACCAGCGCGATCCCGCAGGCTTCGCCCGCGACGAGGAAGATCGGGACCAGCATGATCCGCGAGATGTCCGACACGCAGGCCACCACGCCCGTGGCGTAAATCGCGGTCCGCAGGACGAGCGAAACGGCGACCAGGCCGACTCGTTCCACGCCCCGATAGACGTAATCCAGCCCCAGGGCGGTCGTCAACAGCATCAGCCCGTAAATCGTCAGGATCAGCCGTTCTTCCGGCCCTTTCAGCGTGAAACAGCCGACAATTGCCAGCCCCGCGAAGAGCGTGAGCGCGATCAGCCCCTTGATGGCGAGCAGGTGATCGACCAGCGGGCGGATCAGGCGGGGATGGCGGGCGATTTCCCTCGCCGCGATCACTTCCAGGCCGTCCCTGACGAGGAGGACGAGCCAGAACACCACGTTGAAGGCGAAGGCGATCTTGCCGTTGCCTTCGCGACCGAGCCTCGCGGCCAGGAGCAGCGTGACGGCCATGGAGATGGCGCGACACGAGATCTCGGCCAGGCTGAGTGCGGCGAAATTGGTCGCGACTCGTCGCGGGGCCGACCGCGTGGTCCCCGCCGGGATGGGCGGGCGGATCGCGACTCGCGGGCGGATCGGGCGATTCCTGGGAGATGCGAGGGCTGGCCGCGATCGCACGTCACTTCCCCGAAGGTCGGGCGGCGTTCCCGGAGCCGCGCCGAATGGAGGCGCCTCCACGCGGCGGGAGCCTAGCCGCAACGGCGCGGGCTGTCAATCGAAGCTTCGGCATGCGAGCGGGGACGACTTGAACAAAGCTGGGGACGACCGGCTCGGCACGTCTTGACACCGCAATCTCATCGCAAATTCATGGAAAATCTCGACTTGGAGCGATTTCGGACGCCACCGGGTCGACGAGGGGGATTCTCGCGATTGTCCCCGCGGATCATCAATGCTGCAATCGTCCGCGCCCCGCTCTCGGGTGGTTTGACTCCCCTTTTCGATCGGCTTATAATCGACTCGGCGGGCTGGGCCTTTCGTCCTCGGACGGAGGGCGCGGCCGCCCGACCCCCGGAGCCGTTCATGCCGGGCGACCTTGCCGCTGATGGCCCTTGCCCCGGTCCGGTCTCTCGGGAACGGTTCGATACGGGCGAGCCACTTGCGGTAGGACCTGGCCACGGCTGTCCCCGGAGGGAGTCTCACACCTCATGATCTGCCCCCGCAATCCCATCGCGGCCTTCCTCTCGCTCGCGCTGGCGGCGTCCCTCGCCGGGACTCGCGCCCTCGCGCAACAGCCCGCCGAACCCAGGGCCGAATCCACCACGCCGGGCACGTTCTTCACCATCGTCGAGCCCATCACCGACGCCAGCATCGCCCAGCTCAAGCAGGCGCTGCCGCCCTTCCTGGAGGAAGCCTCCAAGGCCGACGAGGTCGCCAAGGGGCGCAGCGTCCCCATCCTCGTGCTCGAATTCCAGCCCGGCAACGTGGCGCCCGGCCGCAGCACCTTCGGCGCCTCGCACGAGCTGGCCAAATACCTCGCGTTCAAGCTCAACACCACGGCCAAGTCCAAGGTCCGCACGGTCGCCTACGTCCCCGAGAAGCTCTCCGGCTACGCCGCCCTCGCCGCGCTCGCGTGCGACGAGATCGTGATGGGCCCCAAGGCCACGCTCGGCCCCATCGCCGCCGAGGACCACGACCGCACCGACCTCGCCACCGCCAGCACCCTCCTGCAACAGCTCGTCCAGCATCAGGGGGACCGCGAGCCGTTCCTGGGCCTGTTCGAAGGCATGCTCGACCGAGACATCGACGTCCGCCGCGTGCAGACGGCCGACGGCGCCATCCGGTACGTGACCTCGAAGGAGCTCGATTCCTTCAAGCAGAAGCACGCGATCTCCGACGACCAGGCGGCCTGGGAGCCGGGCAACCGCGGCGTGTTGAAGGCCGAGGATTTCCGGGGGAGCCTGGTCAAGTCGCTGCCCGTGGACCGCAACGACATCAAATCGCAGTACAACCTCTCCTCGATCGACGAGCTTTCCTCCGCCGAGCCGATCGCGCACAACCCGATCGAGATGCACGGTCGGATTGACTCCACGACCGAGGCCCTCGTCCGCTACGAGCTGAGCCAGGCGGCCAGGTCGGGCGCCAATCGCGTGTTCCTGTTCATCGACAGCGAGAACGGCGACGAGCATGCGGTCTCCAATATCATCAATTACCTGACCGACATGCCCAAGAGCGTGGTCACGATCGCCTACATCGAAGGCCGCGCCATGGGCCGCTCGGCGCTGATCCCCCTCGCCTGCGACCAGATCGTGTTCCACGAGAAGGCCGAGATGGGCAAGATCTTCGACCCGAGCGACGACTCGGGATTCGACCAAGGGCGACCCCGCGAAAATCGCGGCGCTCTCGCAGTTCGCCGAGGACACGGCCGTCAAGAAGGGGCACTCGCGAGCCATCGCCCACGCGATGGTCGACGCTAAGGCGGCCGTGCCGAACTTCGTGAAGAAGGACGATGCCGACCCCCTGCAACTCGACTCCAGCGACGCCATGGCGCTCGGGCTCGCCGTTCGCGTGGTGAACGGCCGGGACCAGCTTTTCGATTCCTACAACGTGAAGGACAAGCCTCGCACCGCCCAGGCCACCTGGGTCCACCGGCTCGCCAACACGCTCAATCAGCCCATGGTCAGCAGCCTCCTGCTGTTCATCGGCCTGTTCATGCTCATCCTGGAATTGAAGCTGCCGGGCGTGGGGCTGCCGGCCATCATCTCGGCGCTGGCGTTCCTCCTGTTCTTCTGGAGCCACTACCTGGGCGGCACGGCCGACCAGCTCGAAATCCTCCTGTTCCTGGTGGGATTGGTCTGCCTGGCGCTCGAGTTGTTCGTTTTCCCGGGGTTCGCGGTGTTCGGGATCTCGGGAATCCTGCTCATCCTGGTGAGCGTGATCATGGCCAGCCACACGTTCATCTGGCCCACCCAGGAATACGAGTATCGCCAGATGGGCCAGACCCTCATGCAGGTCACGGGGGCGATCATCACGGTCTCGGTCGCCGCGGTCATCGTCGGCCGCTACTTCCCCTCGCTCCCCCTCTTCCGCCGGATGATCCTCGTCCCCGAGCCGATCGACGGCCCGCAAGACCCGACCGTGAAGCCCTCCACCTCGGGCGACCCCGGCCTGTTCTTCCTCCTCGGGGAAACCGGCCGGACCACCACGGCGCTCAAGCCCACGGGCAAGGCTCGCTTCGGCGAGATGCTCGTCGACGTGACGGCCGACGGCTTCTTCATCGAGCCCGAACGCCTCGTCGAGGTGATCGAGGTCCGCGGCCAGAGGGTGATCGTCAAGAAGGTTTGAGTTTCGGAAACTTCGCTGGTCTCATCCTCTCGTTCGATGATCGAGGAAAATGATGGGAATCGGGGCCAGTTATCGCCGAATCACGGCCGCCGACTGGGAGAATCTTCAGAGCCTCTCCGAACCCGGCAACTTGCCTGTCGGATATGACCTTGAAGAGGGATACCTCGAATTTGCTCATTCTGATGAGTTGCTGTCCAGCGACCGATACCTGAGCATCGATAAGGAGTGGCACGCCCTCCACGTCCTGCTGACGAGTGACTTTTCCCTCCCCTGGAAGGGAAACGCGCCGAGTCCCCCTCCTTTGGGCAATGTGGTAATGGGCGGGACGGAGACCGCCTTCAACGCGACGTACGGCAAGGTTCGCTTCCTCACGCCGGACCAAGTTCGTGAGGTCGCAGACGCCATCAAGCTCATTTCCGTTCCTGAACTGAGCGCACGCTTCGACGCGAAGGCATTCACCGAGGCAGAGGTTTACCCGAATCCACAACCGGGCGGGTGGGATGCCGGCGAATTGGAGCCTCTACTGTTTTATTATGCGCAGTTGGTGGACTTTTTCCGTGCGGCGGCGGACGAGGGCGATTTCGTCCTGCTCTCCTTCGATTAGAAACTTCGCAACCAATCGGCCTGAAGACAGTTGGCATTTCCTCCTCGTCCGCGCGTACACTACTGGCGGGGGTTCGACCCATCCGGACGTGGTGTTTCGAGGAGATCACTAAAACGATGGGACCCGAGTTAGTCTGGCCGTGCCTCTGCCTCGCCCTGGGCCTGGTCCTGCTCCTGGCCGAAGTCTTCATCCCGTCCGGCGGCCTGATCGGCCTCCTGGCGCTGGGGCTCCTGGGCGTGAGCCTTTATCTTGCCTTCACCACCACGCCCCATGGGTTGAAGTTCGTGGTGGCCCTGGGGATCCTGGTGCCGATCACGTTCTTCGCGGCCGTGCAGATCTGGCCTCGCACGCCGATGGCCAAGTACATCTTCCTCAGCCCCCCTTCGGCCGAGGACATGGCGCCCGAGGTCGGCGCCGTCATGCTCGATCACCTCATCGGCCAGTTCGGCCGGGCCATCACGCCCATGAGGCCCTCGGGCCTGGTCGATTTCGAGGGCCGCCGCCTGGACGGGCTCTCCGAAGACGGCCTGATCCCGGCCGGGGCGCTGGTGCGAGCCATCAAGGTCCGCTCGGGACAGATCGTCGTCCGCGCCGCCACCGATCAGACCCTGGACGACCTGCTTTCGTGAGGGACGGTCAGACCCTTCGGGCAGAAGCCTGATGAATCCGACGGGCCGGTCGACTATGATCTTCAGGTAAGGTCTCGTGCCGATTTCGCATCCCGTATGGAACTACAACGTCGCAATGAACGCGACCCGAGAGGCTTTGACGATGTTCGCCCTCCCGCTCGCTTTTGCACCGGCCGGCCAAGAAGAGGCGAAGATGTGGGTCATCTTCTACATCTTCGCAGGCGTGATCGTCCTGTTCGCGCTGGTGCTCACCGTCCTGTTCGCCAAGTACTTCAACCTCTGGATCCAATCGAAGACCACGGGCGCCAACGTGACCCTGATGGACCTCGTGGGCATGACCTTCCGCAAGGTGAACCCGAACATCATCGTCCGCTCGAAGATCATGGCCATCCAGGCCGGATTGACCGAAAAAGACGGCGTGAGCACCCGCAGCCTGGAGGCCCACTACCTCGCCGGCGGAAACGTGCCGAACGTGGTGCGGGCCCTCATCGCCGCCAACCGCGCCGACATCCCGCTTTCGTACAAGAGGGCCGCCGCGATCGACCTCGCCGGCCGGAACGTGCTCGACGCCGTGCAGACGAGCGTCAATCCGAAGGTGATCGATTGCCCGGACCCTTCCAAGGGTCGTCAGACGATTGACGGCATCTCGAAGAACGGCATTCAGCTCAAGGTCAAGGCCCGCGTGACGGTTAGGACGAACATCGATCGCCTCGTCGGCGGTGCCACCGAGGAAACCATCATCGCCCGCGTGGGCGAGGGCATCGTCACGACCATCGGCTCGGCCGAGTCGCACAGCCAGGTGCTGGAAAACCCGGACATGATCTCCAAGCGGGTGCTGGAAAAGGGGCTGGACGCCGGCACCGCGTTCGAGATCCTCTCCATCGACATCGCCGACATCGACGTGGGCGAGAACATCGGCGCCAACCTCCAGGCCGCGCAGGCCGAGGCCGACACCCGCGTGGCCCGCGCCAAGGCCGAGGAACGTCGCGCCTTCGCCGTCGCCATCGAGCAGGAGAACATCGCGGCCGTGCAGGCGAATCGGGCCAAGGTCGTCGCGGCCGAGGCCGAGGTCCCGCAGGCCATCGCGCAGGCATTCCGCGACGGCAATCTCGGGATCAACGAATACTACAACCTCCGCAACGTCCAGGCCGACACCGAGATGCGATCGTCGATCGCCGGCACCGGCAACTCCCGCCGCGAGCCCGTGAATTCGTGATCCCTGGGAAGATCGGCCCGGAGCCTCGTCCATGCAAAACCAGAATTTCGAGATCGCCCTGAAGCTCATCATCCCGGCCATCCTGCTGATCTTCTGGGCGCTCAGCAACCTCTTCAACCGCCAGCAAAACTCGATGCAACAGGCCCGAGATCGGAACTCGGGCCTCGGCCCGCGCCCGGGGAATTTCACCCCGCCGCGCGAGCGGATGACGGGAAATCCGTCGTTCCAGCCGCCGCGACCGCAACCCAAATCCGACGACATCATCATCATCCGATCGGAGACCAACCGGCCCCCGGTCCGCACGACCGCGCCGCGGCGTCAACAAGGCCGGCAGCGACCCGCGGCAACCCGCCGCCCCGAGCCGCCGCCGCCCCCGCCGAAGGAACAGCTCGGCGGCAGGATTCAATCCGACGTCAACCACAACCTCGCCAAGCCCTTCGACGTCCGCCCGCTCAACGAGCAGATCGCGAACACGGTCACGAAAGTCGATGCCGAAGCCCCGGTGGGGGCGACCATGGGCGTGACGATCACGCCGGTGGCCTCGGCGCTCGAGCTCTTCGCGGCCCTCGCCTCGAAGGGACGCATCCGCGAGGCGTTCATCCTCAACGAAATCCTGCAACCGCCGGTCTCGCAGCGACGGAGGAGGCAGGCATAGGGCGAGGAGTCCTGACGGGTGGCATGCTTTCATCCTCGAAAGCATTTCGTCCGGATGCATGAGCCCATCAAAAACATGCTTACGAGGATCCAAGCATGCCACCCGGCACGATGAAGATTTTGGATACCTTTTCCACATGCTATTTGGCGCTTCGCGGAAGGCAGAGCGTTTCCAGCGCAGTCGATCGCCGCAGGACGACGCGTCCTTTGTTCGGGCTTGCGGCTACGAGGCTGGATCGCCCGAAGCGTCCCTCGCGCTGACGATCCGGCGGGTCATCGGCGAGTGCGGGTGCGTCGATCCTGGCCTCATCCGCGCCGAGGACCGATGGCCGGAGGACCTGGGCGGACTGAGTTTCTGGGATAGCATCGATTACATCCATTTCCTCCTGTCGATCGAGCGCACCGTGGGCGTCAAGATCCCGGGCGACGGGGGTTTGGCGACATTTTTCGGTTCCGGCTTCACGGTCGCAGGGCTGATCTCCCAGTTCAAGCTTCGCTCCAGGACGATTTTCCATGAGACTTGACGGATGACGTCCTCGCAAGACCGGATCTGGATCGAGAAACGCGGCCGTAGCTGGGTCCCGAACCAGCCTACAGGTCCATCAAAAACATGCTTACGAAGACGTAAGCAGGCCACCCGCCCGAAATTCCCCTGAAGGTTTCGCCCCCGTGCGTCGATAGTAAGAGCGACGGAATCCCCTCTGCTTCCTCCGCCAATGGCTTGGCCCGGACGGTTGCGATCCCGCGAATCGTCCGGATTTCTCAGGGATGAGGTGTTATCGCCGCACGGCGATATCTACCCGACCGGTTCGCTCCCTGTCGCCGCCGACGGAGGCCCTCATGCCCGACCGATCTCTCAGCCCGGCGCAGCTCGCCCGCGTCCGCCCGGGATATTTCGCGCTCTTGCTCGTCCTGGTCCCCGCGCTCGCGAACGCGGGCGAGAATTACGGGATCGCGTGGCGGACCGATTATGCGTCCGCCCAGGCCGAGGCGACCGCCCGCAATCTGCCCCTCTGGATCCAGTTCACCGGCCCCTGGTGCATCTATTGCCACAAGATGGACCGCGAGACCTTCCCCGATGCGGGGATCGTGGCCCGCTCGCAGGGCCAGTTCGTCCCGCTCAAGCTCCGGTCCGATGTCCACGAGGAACTCGTCGCCCGGCTCGGCGTGTCGGGCCTGCCCGCCACCGTGATCCTCTCCCCCACCGGGTCGGTCATCCTCGGCCGGACTTCGGGCTTTGCCGATCCCTTCAATTTCGCGTCCCTGCTCGACGGCGCCTGGGTCAACCACACCGCCTCGCCCGACCTGCTGGCGATCGAGGGCTTCTGCCCCGTCCGCCTGGTCCAGGGCAAGGGGCGAGTGGCAGGCAAGCCCGAGGTCGCCCTCTTCCACGACGGCCACGTGTACCGGTTCGCCGACGTCGCGGCCCGGGACCTCTTCCTGAAAGATCCCGAAAAATACCTGCCCACCGGCGCGGCCAGTGCGTGGTGACGAAGAAGGACGATAACAAGAAGGTGCCGGGCGATACGAAATTCGGCGTGTACTACCAGAATCGCCTCTACCTCCTGGCCGACGACGACGCCCGCAAGAAATTCGCCGCAAACCCCGACCGCTACAGCAATATCGACGTCGCCGACAACGGCGAATGCCCGCATTGCAAGGACCTGAAGGGGGAGAAAGTCGCCGGGAAGCCGGAATTCTCCACCACCCTCGCCGGGCGACGCTACCTCTTCCCCGACGCCACCCACCGAGAAGCCTTCCGGATCACGCCCGACCGGTATTTGCGATAGTCCTCGGCGGCAAACGCGATGATTCCCGATGTCCCCGGGTCTTCCCCCACGAGAAGGCCCGGGGACATGGTCGTTACCCGGTCGAGATCGGTGGCGACGGCTGGTCTGGTGGCATTTCCGGGTCTGTGCTAACGTGCGGGAGCCGATTCGAAGGCGGCGCCCGCCGGGAGTGGCGAGACGTGCGATTCAAGGAGGAGGTCCCCGATGCGCTTGCAAAGCCGATCGATTCTCGCGGTGTCCTTGACCACGGCCACGATCCTGGCCACGTCGTCGCCCGCATTCGCGCAGGCGAAGAAAGACCCCGGCACGATCAAGGCCAGGGCCCCGCAGGCGGAAAACCCGCCCCTCAAGCCCAGGGCGCCCGACCCGGCCATGGAAAAGCTCCTGGTCGAGTGGGAGAAGAAGAGCTCGCTCGTGAAGTCGCTGCACGTCAAGTACAAGCGGACGGATGACAATCCGCTCTTCGAAGTCAAGACCTACTACGAGGGTCAGGCGTACCTCAAGAGCCCTAGCTTCGCCTACCTCGACTTCTACAAGGTCAACCCGCCTGCGCCGCCCCCCGCAAATGCGAAGGCCGGGGCCGCAAAGCCCGCGGCCGACGCGCCGGCCCCGATCTTCGACGAGCGCATCGTGTGCAACGGCAAGAAGGTCTTCCAGTTCAAGGGCCCGACCAGGCAGGTCTTCATCTTCCCCCTGGCCAAGGACGAGAAGCAGAAGGCGCTCGAAGAAGGCCCCCTGCCCTTCCTCTTCAACATGAGCGTGAAGAAGGCCAAGGAACGGTATGAGATGATGCTGGCCAAGCAAGACGACGCCTCGTATATCATCAAGATCATCCCCCTGCTGAAGATCGACCGCGACGAATATAGCCAGGCCATGGTCCAGCTCGACAAGAAACAGCTCTTGCCGATGGCCATCAAGTTGTGGTCGCCCGACGGCAAGAACACCAAGCTGTTCACGTTCAAGCCCGAGGACGTGGAGGCGAACGGCGACATCCCCGACTCGTTCTTCGACGGCCATGCGATGATTTACGGCCCGAACGGCGTGGCGAAGGCAGCCAAGCCTGGGGCTATGCCGTGGGCCGTGGTCGACAACCCCGGCCCGATGGTCAATCCCGAAGGCGCCGTCAACGCCGTCCCGGCGGGCCGAGCCGGTGCGCAGCCGGCGATGAAGACCTCGGGAAACGGGCGGAAATAGGTCAATTGGAGCGGCGTCGTAGGCGGTCGAGCGTGACGGCCGCCACGATGATCGCGCCGATGATCATGTCCTGGCTCGCGTTGGAAATCCCCGCGTGGACGCACCCGCTATTCAGGACGGAAATGATCAGGCAGCCGATCAAGGTGCCGATCACGGTCCCTTCGCCGCCCGAGAGGCTGCCGCCGCCGATCACCACGGCGGCGATCACCTGGAGTTCCAGGCCGTCGCTGGACGTGGGGTCCCCCTCGGCATTCAAGAATACGAATTGCATGACCCCGGCAAGCCCCGTCGCCAGGCCCGCAAGCCCGTAAACCGCGAGCTTGGTCCTCGGGACATCGATCCCGCACAGCCGGGCCGTGGGCTCGCTGGAGCCGACCGCGTAGATGTAGCGGCCGAGCAGGCTGTATCGCAAGATCAGCGCGACGAGCAGGCTCAACGCGAGCAAGATCCACACGCCGGGCGAGACGACCAGCCACGGCGGGTCGGGCTGCGCGGTCAGGAGCTTGCCCAGCCATGCGGGCTTGTTGGAGTCGGGCACGTAAACCTGCGTGCTCCCCGACAGCCATTTCGCCAGCCCGCGGAAGATCTTCAGCGTCCCGAGCGTGATGATGAACGGGACCACGCCCAGCCGCGTGATCAGCCCGCCGTTGAACAGGCCGCACACGCCCCCGGCGAGGATCCCCAGGATCATGGCCACGCCCAGCGGGAGCCCCCCCACATGCACGGCACGGCCGCGCCAGGGGAGGTCGAATCCGCTCGCCGCGACCGCCACCACCACCGTGACCAGCGCCACCGCCGATCCCACCGATAAATCAATCCCTCCCGAGATCATCACGGCCGTCATGCCCAGCGCGGCGATGCCGACGACGACCGTCTGCACGGCGATCGTCCGCCAGGTGTACGCCGAGAGGAACGTCCCCGAGTCTCGCGTGAGGAACGCGAACAGGCCCACGATCAGGATCAGGCCCAGGAACGGCCCGAAGACCGTCCAGGCCCAACCCAGGGTGCCTCGCCAGGCGATCCCGGGCGATTTCTCCTGGCCGACGGCTTCGATGCTCATGGTCGGTTCGTCCCAAGTTCCGCGACTCAAGAGTCGTCGCCGGCAGGCTCTGCGGCGGGGCCCGACGTCGCGAGTTGTCCATTGCCGGGAAGCCCGCGAAGTTCGGTCCTCTGGCTCGCGACATCCTAACCCGACAGGGCCCGGCGTGCCATGCGTGGGCGTCGAAGGTGGATGCACCAACGGATTCTGGCATTTCGTAGGGCCGGTTATTTACCGGCCGTGTTGGATTCGCATGGACGGCCGGTAAATAACCGGCCCTACGCAGGAATGACCCGTCCCGCCAGAATCCGTTAGCGCACCCGGTCGCCGCGTCTCGCATAGGCGGGGCACGCTTCATGCGTTAAGATCGGCCGCGATGATCTCACGGAGGCGATCGGACCACGGAGGCCGGATGCTCGCAGGAGCGTCGACGGATCACGAGGAAAGGAGCCCTGAGGGCCGGCTCGCGGCGGTCGATCTGGCCGTCGCCTTGACGATATTCGTCGCGGTTGCCCTGTTCGCGTCGTATCCCTTGATATCCACGATCGGCCGCAACGTCCCCGGCTCGTTGTACGACCCGTTGCAGCATCTCTGGATCATGAAGTGGTACCGGTCGTGCCTCCTCGAAGGCCGTTCCCCGCTCATCTGCCCCGGCCTGCAATTTCCCGTGGGTGCCCCGATCGGCAATTTCTCGCCGCTCCACATCCAGTCGCTCCTGTTCATCCCGCTCACGATCCTCCTGGGCAACGACGTCCTGGCCTTCAACCTCGTCTGGCTGACGGCGCTGGTCACGACCGGATTAGGGACCGCGCTGCTGGCCTGGCAGGCGGTCCACGACCGGGCCGCGTCGCTGTTTGCCGGGTGCTGGCCATGATCTCCACGCCGATGATGATGCACGGGCTCGGCCACCTGGAATTGATCACGCTCGGCGGATTCCCCCTCTTCCTCGCCGCGTGGATGAGGTTCATCGACCACCCCTCGCGAGGGCGATTGGCGGCGGCCTCGGCGGCGTACGTGATCTTGGGGCTGAGCGCGGCCTACTTCGCCGTGTTCGCGGTCGTGCCGGCAGGGCTTTACGCCGCGTGGCCGACCGGACGCGGCGAGGCCGTTCGACGGTCGCAATCCCGCGTCCCGTGGCTGGCCGCATTCGTCGCGATCGTCCTGCCAATCCTCGTGCTGGCCTTCTCCGGGCACATCTGGGCCAGCCTTCGCGGATTCAGCCCGGGTCGGACGCCGGCCGAATTCCTCACTTTCGGCGCCCAGCCCTGGGCCTATGTCACGCCCACCGCCCGGCATCGCCTCTCGTGGCTCTGGCGGGGCGACCCCTACGGTGGTTCGATCATCGTCCACGAGCAGGCGTCCTATCTCGGCGTGGTCACCCTCGGCCTCCTCGTCGTGGCGGCCCTCGGGCGAGTGAAATTCGCCCGGCGGGGCTTCTTCTGGGCGTGCCTCGCGGTCTTGATCATCCTCTCGCTCGGCGGCGAATTGAAGCTTGCTCACCATCGCATCCCGCTCCCGGCCGGCTGGATCAAGAAATACGGGCTCCTGTTCGCGATGATCCGCGTCCCCGCCCGCTTCAACCTCTTCGTCGCCGTGATCGCGTCGGTCATCGCCGCGGCCGGGCTCAAGGCCGTGCTCGCCCGCACGCCGGGACGACCCCTTCGCGCGGCGGTCCTGGGGGTGCTGGCCCTCGTCGCGCTGGTTGATCTCTCGGTCCCGATGGAAACCTTCGCGATCCCCAAACCGCCGGCATGCTATCGAGTGATCCGCGATTTGGACCCGAACGCCGCGCTCGTCGAGATCCCGCAGGTCGATTCCGGCGGCTCGGAACTCTACACCCGCACCACCTACTGGCAATCGATCCACGGGCTTTCGACCAACGCGGGTTACAGCGGCATCCCCAACGTGCGGATGGACGACCTCGTCACGTGGAGCTCGCCGTTCCTGGCCTGGAAGCTCTACGAGCCCGATTCCCTCGCCGAGCCCGACTGGAGCACGTTCGCCGACGTGATCGGCGGCACCTCCTTCGCCGATTACGCCTGGCTTTACCTCCATCATCACCGATTCCAGTACGTGGTCCTGCACCAGTCGCGGGCGCACGGGGTCGACCACCCCGAGCGTCTCGGCCGCCTCAAAGCCCTGCTGGCGCCCTTCCGGATCTTCGAGGACGCTGACGCGGCGGTCTACAGCAGCGAAGCGATGCCCACTCCGTCGCGCCCGACCCTGCTCCCGGCCGAGGGATGGCGTCGCCTGGATTCCCGGCCCAATCTCTGGAGGCCGTTGCGGGCGACGGGCAAGCGGGCCAACCTGATCGTGTACAACCCGGACCAATCGCCGCTCACGCTCGCGGTCAACGCCTCATCGTTCCGCCGCTCGCGGACGGTGAGACTCCTGCACGACGGCCGAGAACTCGCCCGATGGACGATCCCCGGGGACGTGGTCTTTCGCACCTATCGCACGCCCCCGATGCCCCTGCGCAAGGGCATATCCTCGTTAACGCTCGAATGCGACTCGGAAGACGCGCCGCATTACCCGGCCCAGCAAGCCAGCGGGTCCGACGATCGACCCTACAGCCTGCGAATCGCCGGCCTCGCAATCTCTTCCAACCCCGACCAGGCCAACCCAACCACGCCCATGCAGGCAAACCGGGCGCGAACAATTGCCCGGCAAGATTAAAGCAATTTTCCATGGAACGTGACGGTCGAGTTCCTCGTAAGCTGAATCTGGACCCGGCCACGTTGCGGTTGCTGGGTTCAGACCCAGCCTACGGGTCGGATGCCGATTTCCCTTTACACGACAATCCTATCCTTGGCGCCCTTGCGACGCCGGACGAATCCCAGGGCCGCGACGATCCCGGTGCCGAGCATGGCGATCGAGGCGGGCTCGGGCACGGCGCCGGGCATGAGGGTCCCGTCGAGGCGGACGTTGTCCCAATCGGTGGCCCGATTCAGCGCCGCGGCGTTGGTCGTCAGGATCTCGATCGACAACGTCTGGCCGATCAGCGCCGAGAAGCTGTTGGAATTGGCCAGCACGGCGACTTGATCGCGGAACGTCCCGGCCGTGGGGCCGACCGTGTCCGTCGAGGAGGCGATCACGGTGCTCCCGGCCAGCAGCTCGATCAGCGAGCCGGCGAAGCCGCCGGCATTGGTCCCGTTCCGGTTCCCCACTTCCACAGTGAACGTGTAGGTCGTGTTCGCGGCCAGGCTCGCGGATAGGGTCTGCTGCAGGCCCGACGCGGCGCTCACATTGGTGGCGTAGCCGAGATTCTCGCCGAAGATCCCAGGATAACCCGCGCCGCCGTTGGCGGGGTCGGTGGTGGCATTGGCACCCGTGTAGTAGACGTTGCCCCCGCCGGATTCGTAGGGGTTGTACGCACCGCCGAGGCCGTTGGTGCCGGGGTTCAAGAAAGTCCATCCCGTGGCGGCGGCGGTGCTCGTGGTGGACGGCAATTCGAAGCCCTGATTGAAGACGGTGATCGGGTTGGCGTGCGCCAAAGGGCCGAACATGCTCGCGGCCGTCAGGGCCAAGGTGATCGCGACACTGCGTCTCATGGGAAACATTTCCTGATGCTGGGTCTGCCGGGGGGACCAACGCCGGGGTCGTCTTAACCCGAGCCGATTTTAGATCCAAGGATCTAACAACAAAAGACTTTATTGTGCGATTCATCAAGAACAATCGAGAAAAATTTCCCATGCACCTTAAGAATGAGCGAAATCTGCCTCATTCGAGTTCGCAAATGATCCGACGGCGATTCCCAGGCCGGCGAAGACCGGAAGCGCCGCGCCCGGCGTGATCGTCGGTTAGAAATGGGTTCGCGAGCGGATCGTCCTTGGCTCATGAGTCCGGGATGGTGCAGGGCCGTGCCCTGGAAGTCTCCGGGTGGCATGCTTGAGTCCTCGTAAGCACGCCACCCAGGCACCGACCCGGAATCATGAGCCGAGCAATTTTCCATGGGACGTGAACGGCGACTTCCTCGTAAACTGGGCCTGGACCCAGCCGCGTCGGAGTCGCTGAGTTCAGATCCAGCCTACAGGTCGACCCTGGCGAGCACGCGTTGTCCATCACGCCATTTCGGACGTAAACTTCGCATCGTATAGGGGGGAGATCTCATGAAAATCGTCGCCCTGATCGCCCGCTATCTGCTCGCGCTGGCGTTCCTCGTGTTCGGGTCGAACGGCTTCCTGCACTTCATCAAGCAGCCGCCGCCGGGTTCGGAGGTCGCGAAGCAATTCTTCACGGCCTTGATCGCCTCGCATTACACGGTGGCCATCTTCGGCGTGCAACTCGTCGCCGGAATCCTCTTCCTCTTCCGCCGAACGACCCCGCTGGCGCTGGTGCTGATCGCGCCCATCATCGTGAACATCCTCCTCTTCCACGCGCTGATGGACCCGCCGGGCATCGCGCCGGGCGTCGTGATCGCGATCCTGTGGGGGCTGGTCTTCTGGCAATACCGCCGGGCGTTCGACGGCATCCTTTCCTTCGCCGGAGATGCCCCCCGCGAAAATGCTCCTTGATCGAGTGTTGGGCGAAATGCTTCCGAGCATGCAAGCATTCCGCCCGTCGCCGATCCGTCATCTTAAGTCGCTGCGGAAATCGCCCGCCGATGGTCTTAAATGCGCAGCGGTTTGTAGGCGCTTTCTTACAAGTCTCCCCTCAGACATCCTGACTGGGCGGTTTTCAAGCCATTCTTGCCCGGAAAAAAAGTGTCGCACTCTGTCGCTCATTCACTTCTATAAGCTTGTTCAAGCGATATAAAACCCTGTGCAGCAAGGCGTTGCAGAAATCGGGAGTGTGTCTGAAGTGCGCATCTCCGTGATAGATTTCCTGGCCCTCGAATTCGACCCGAATCACCCCCCACCGGACCGCTTTCCTGAAATCGGTGATGAGGGATCGTCGCCCTCACGATGCTGCCAGAGAAGAGTCCTCACCGGGGGCCGGAATCGGTCCCTTCCTCCACAAACAGTAGTATCGCGAAGGCCGGGGAAAATATGCATTCCGATCGCAAGAGCCGCAAACTTCCCGATCCCGACCGCGCCGGACGGCCCGGCGATGGGAACTTGCGCCCGGCGTGCAAAAGCTCGGTCCGAATCCCGCTCGCTATGTTCAGGGCGCGGTCACACGCTTCCCGAAGCCCCGCTCGTCTTGCGGGAATCCGCCCGCTCCGGCCGGGCGTCCCGATTGCCCATCTTGTCCCCGAGGCCCGCCGTGCGTACCCTGGACTTCATGAATCGCGTGCCTTTTGTGCGCGATCCCGCATGGAGTTGGCCGCGAGGATGGGGCAAAGCGTGATGCGAACGATGATTCTGGGATGGATTGCCTGCCTGAGCCTGACACTGCCGGGAGTCTCGGCGCTTGCCGACGATCCCCGGCTGGCCGAGACGTTCGGCTTCCTCCCCCTGGAAATCTACAAGCTCGACAACCGGATCTCGAACCTGACGATCGGCGACGTGGACGGCGACAAGGTCGACGACGTGATCGTGGTCAACAACGCCCGGTCGCGGATCGACTTCCTGCTCTCCAGCAAGGGGCCGAACGAGGACTCGCCGAGGACCGAGGCCAACCAGGTCCGCAACGACCAGAGGATGCGGCTCAAGAGCTTGCCGGTCAACGACGAGGTCGTGACCATCCAGGCGGGCGACTTCAACGGCGACGGCAAGGTGGACCTGGCGTATTACGGCAATCCCTCGAAGCTCGTGGTGCTGATCGGCCAGGGCGGGGCCAAGTTCGCCAGCCCGAAGCGATACACGACGGGCGATGCCATCGAGAGCGCCTATGCCCTGGCCGTGGGCGACATCGACCGCGACGGCAAGGACGACCTGGCCCTGCTGACCGCGAGCGAGGTGTTCGATCCTCCTGCAGAAAGACGGCAAGCTGGGCGACCCGCAGAAGCTCCCCCACACGGCGGGCAACCCGAGGATGCTCAAGCTGGTCGACCTCGACGGCGACGGCGGCGACGACCTGGTGATCCTGGACGGCGGGTCGGAAGACCCGATCCGCGTCCGGTTCTCGACCGAGGGCGGCAAGCTCGGCCCCGAGCAGCGCTTCCAGGTCGAGAACCCCGCGCGCCATCGCCTACGGCAACATCGACGGCAAGACGGGCGCGGAGCTGCTGACCATCGAGGGCACCACCGGGCCGCGTCAAGGCGTTCAACCTGGGCGAGACCGACGAGGACGACGCCGACCGCAAGGGCCGGCTGATCTTCTACCCGCTGCCCAAGGGCGACACGCGGGGCCGGTCGCTCGCCGTGGGGGACCTCGACGGCGACGGCAAGGTCGACGTGGTCGCCACCGACCCGGCCGACGCCCAGTTCCTCGTCTACCTGCAGGGCAAGGCCGGGCTCGGCCACGGGCCAGACCTATCCCGGGCCTCGTCGGGCGGCGAAGACGGTCCAGGTGGCCGACCTCGACGGCGACAAGAAGGCCGAGGTCATCGTCCTGTCCGAGAGCGAGAAGCAGATCGGCCTCACGCGGCTCGAAGACGGCCGCCTGAGCTTCCCCACCCCGCTGCCGATCAGCGGCGACCCCGTCGCGATGACGGTCGCCGACATCGACGGCGACGCCGACCCCGAGATCCTCTACGTGGTGCGCGGCAAGGACGGCTCGCGACACCTATCTGCTTGAAGGGCCTGGAGCGCGACAAGGACGGGCAAGTTCATCCCCGTCCGCTGGGGCCAGGAAGATTCGGTGCCGATCAAGGGGCTCTCGGGCAAGCCGCCGGCCCTGAGGGTGATCGACGCCAACAAGGACGGCCAGCCCGACATCCTCGTCTTCAACGCCTACGGGCCGCCCGTGCTCTTGCTGGGACGCTCGGGCGAGCCGCCCGCGCCGGCCGCCGGCACGCTCGGGCCGCTTGCCGCCGCCACCACGGCGGGGCTCTCGCTGGCGAAGCTCGACGGCTCGTCGCTGATCGTGGCCCAGCAGACCTTCGCCCGCAACATCGTGATGGACAAGGGCGGCCAGTGGCAGATCAAGGAGCAATTCAACTCGGGCAAGGGCTCGTCGCAGATCATCGGGGCCGCGGCGATCGACCTCGACGGCGACGGCACGCCCGAGATCGTCCTCATGGACAAGTCCTCGCGAGTCGCTCCTCTTCCTCGCCAAGAAGAAAGGCACGACCGTCTACACGCCCGACGGCACGCTCGCGGTCGGGCCGATCGAGTTCCAGGGCCTCTTCGTCAACGACTTCGACGGCGACGGCAAGGATGACCTCCTGATCGCCGGGGCCGACAAGTTCGGCGTGGTGCTCACCGGCCGCAAGGGGCAGAAGTTCAAGATGATCGCCAGCTACGAGGCCACGAGGAAGGACTCGAAGCTCGGCGACCTGATCTCCGGCGACATCAACGGCGACGGCCAGCCCGACGTCGCTCGTGACCGACCTCGGCGACCACATGATCGACATCCTCACCTATCCCGGAGGCGTCGACCTGGAACGCGCCCTCACGTTCAAGGTCTTCGAGAAGAAGTCGATCCGCGATCGCGACAGCCTGGTCGAGCCAAGGGACCTGATCCTCGGCGACGTGGACGGCGACAAGAGGACCGACCTGATCCTCATGGTCCACGACCGAATCCTGATCTACCGGCAGGATTCGGGCGAAACCAAGGCGGACAAGACGGCCGAGAAGAAGTAAGGCGTCCACTTCCGGCCCCGGCGAGAATGCCAGGGGCCGGTTCCTTTCACCCATTCACGAAGTTTCGTCCACCGGGGGGTGTCGGCCTCTCCAAACCTCCTCGGCGCGGATGGCAAGGATCAACGGCCGATTCATTTGCAGGGCCGCGATCGTCGCGCAGGCCGGTTGCGGTGAGGCCGACGATTTCCACGCCGTTCCACCGAAAATGGTTGGTCCATCTTTGGCGACGCGGGTGGAAGAGGGGTACGCGACGATTTGTGACCGGATCAACAGCAGATCTTCGCGCTTCCTTGCGTAGTGAGCACGACACGCAGGCCATAGCGAGATTTTCGACCGCGGTCGGACCTTTCGTAACCCTTGGCACGACGTGATCGACGTGGAACGTGGCCTCTTGCCCCGCCTGCGAAAGCCCGCAATATTCGCAGCGATTCCCCGCCCTTTCCGCGACGATCCGGCGCAACCGAGCAGGAATATCGCTCATGTACCGACGGATCGCGCTCGGCGCAGGAGCCTCAGCAGCGTGAGCAACTCGGCAAGGTCGACCAGCCCTTCGGCCTCGAGTCGCTCGTCGGCGGTCAGCCTTAGGCCGCGATCCTGGCGGTCCAGCAGCGAGGCCAGCCGCGATTTCACGCCCGTAGGCAGACAAAATCGCGCAAGGTCGTCGGGAACGTCAAGCTGTATATCCAGGACTTGCGGCATGAACTCCTCCTCCATCCAGTATAGCAGAGAGTTACCGCGGTCGCTTCGTCGATTGCTTCCGGATGAAATTGGGACGGTAGGTGGAAGTCACGTTGCGACTCCGCTCGTGGACCTTGCGGGCCAATCGAGCCGATTGCCTTAGCCCATTTTTCAACATTCCATGAAAAGGGCCGATCGCCAGTTTCAAGCCCGCGTTGATCTTGTCGGCCACCTTGTATCGCAGCGTCAAGGGTGTGGGAACTTCCACCCATTTCGTGACTTCCTTCACGACCGGGGGCGCGGGCCAGAGCTGGAAGTCGTCGTGACGGAAAAGCCGAATCCTCCATGCGGCGAGCGTGCCGGCATGCCGTTCATGAAGCGTCATGAGGGCAAATTCTCGGGCCGGTTGGGCGGGGAATTCATGGGCGACGGCCTCCTGCGTGCCGAAGTAGTAATTGCGATAACCCGCCTCGACCGCCCTCAGGCAAACGTCCACGTCGGCGAGTTCCTGGGGGAATCGGGCCTCGTCCATCCCGCCTAGCCCGGCGAAAACCTCGGCGCGGACCATCGCGCAGGCGAAGCTGACGCCGAGGATCACATGCTCGTCGTGCGGGAACTGGCGCTGCTCATGGATTGACTCGATCCGCTGATATCCCGAGCCGTCCACCCCCGCCGCCACCTTGAATCCGGCGTGAACCACCTTGTGGCTGTCGGGGTTTCGCAGCTTCAATCCGACGAATCCGCAATTCGGATCGGCCATCGCCTGCATGGCCAGGGTCTGGATCGAGTCGACTCCCTTCAGCTCGACGTCGCTTTGAAGGAAGAGGATCACATCCTTGCCTGCGGACTGCCCCGCCACGGCGTCATTCAGGACCTTCGACGGGCTCGACGGGCCGTGATCGCGGATGATCCGGTAGCGGTTGATCCGCTCGTCGGCGAGCCATTCGAGCAGGGACGGGAGCGTCCCCGGCTCGGTCGAGCGGTGGTCAATCATCACGACCTCAATGTCCAGGTCGTGCCGCTGTCGCTCGATCGAATCCAGGGCCCGGATTGTCGCCGCGGGGCGATCGCGGAAGGGGATCAGGACGAGGAGCCTGGGGCGGGGTCGATTTGCGAGCGAGCGGATCTGGATCGTGAGGTGGCACTCGTTCTTCTCCGGGGCGTGTGCCGTCACTCGGAAAGTTGCCCCCGGATACGCTTCCGGGAGCAACTCGGCGAGCATCCGCATCCGCCTCGCGGGGATCTCGGGCTTGGCTTCCAGGGCCGTCGAGCAACTGGTTGGCACGGCCCGCCAGTAGTAGAGGATGAGCGGCACGTGGTGCGACTTCATCTTGCCGGTCAGGGCCAGGCGGAGGATCAGGTCATGGTCCTCGGCGCCGTCGTATTCCGAGCGGAAGGCGCGGCCGTCTCGCATGGCGGCCGTCAGCAGGTCGCGGCGGACGGCCGTGAAGTGGCAGATGTAATTGGTGCGGAATACGGTGAACAGGTCGAGGAACGGCTTGCTGAAGTAGCCGTAAGTCCGCGTGCCCGCGTCGTCGATCTGCGATTCGTTGGAGAACAGGAAATTCACGTCGGGGTTAGCGTTGACCACGCGGGCGTAGGTCCCCAGGGCCATCGGGTGCAGGAGGTCGTCATGATCGAGCACGCAGAGGAAGTCGCCCGAGGCCCGCTCGATCGCGAAATTCCGCCCCCCGCTGATCCCGCGATTCTCGTCGCACTCGAAGAGCTTGATGCGCGAGTCGCGACGGCTCCACTCGCGGGCGATCGCGAGGTGAGATTTGTCGGGGCTGCCGTCATCGACCAGGATCAGCTCCCATCGCGCCCAGGTTTGCAGCCGGACGGTCAGGATCAGCTCGCGGAGGAGCCGGGCCGGCGTCCCGTACATGGGCGTGATGAGCGAAAACACAACCTGTCGCGGCAGGTCGGCGAGCTGCTCGGCCTCGCGACGCATCGCCGCGAGCAAAACGTCCGGGTCTTGCGGGCCGGCGTCGAAGACCCAGGGCACGGACCGCAGGAAGCCGCGATTCTTCGGTCTCGATGGGCAGGGACTGGAGGTAATCCGACAAGATCCGCCGATTCTCGCCCATCTGCACGCTCCTTGTGCCCCGTCAAACTCTTCCATGAGCTTCCTCGACGTATTCGAGGAGACGGATGCGAAAATTCACCCCCGCCCCGCCCTCGCCGCCGGCGGATTTCAACGCAACGGCGGGGTTTTGCCAACCCCGATCTGCCTTGACGGCACCCGGCCGGCGGCATCCCTTGCGTCGCCCTGGCGATTCCCCGATGATTGGGCTCCCGGCGCGTATCCTCGCCTCGCGCGATTCCCGGGAATGGCCCGTCAGGAATGACCTTTGATCAACAAGCAAACCATCGCGAACGCCACGCTTGCGGCCCTGGAGAAGCTGGGACGATTTCGTCCCTTCACCGAGGAGGACCTGCGGCATGTGAGGTGCGAGCCCGCCTCCTTCGTGGGTGACATCCCCGACGTTGCCGGCGGAGAACCCAATCAATATCGCGAGGAATTTGCCAGGCCCAGGTTCCCCGAGGAAGTCAACGACGTCTTCTACACGCCCCGAGGCATGGGATGGGCCAGCGGGGCCCTCCACGAAAAGTACAGCATCAAGAGGCCGGGCCTGAAGGACCTGTTCACGGGCATGTTCTCGAAGCCCGCCGCCATCCTGGACCGGGCGACGATCATCCAGTGCGAGAATACCAACACCTACGGCGACTGGGTGGCCGAGTACCTCATCACCCTGTCCATCTCGCTGCCCATCACCCAACCCCTGCTCATGCCCCGGTATCTCATGGAGAAGTCCTACGTCCGCCGCGACTTGCGCGAGCTGGGAATTGAAGCCTATACCGTCGAGCGCCCCGTGCTGGTCCGCAAGGCCGTGGTCTTGCCCAAGAAGAACTGCTTCTACAACGTCAACGCCGACGACGTGCGGGCCTACCGGGCGGCCTTCCGCGTCGACCCCGTCACGCCCAGGCCCGGGTCCATCCTCTACCTTTCTCGCCTGGGCGTGGTGAACGAGATGAATCAACAGAGGTCCTATCCCAGCGAGATGACCGCCGAGATCATGAGCGAGCTTGGGGCGAAGGTCGTGCTCGCCAAGGACACTTCGCTGGAGGAGTATCGGGCGCTCGCGGCCGACGCGGAGACGTTCGTCGCCGAGCACGGATCGGCCATGTGCAACATGATGCTCTGGAACCCGCGAAGCGTGATCGAGCTGGTCGGCGATAACTGGTGGAACGGCAACTTCCTGTTCATCGCCAAGGCAATGGGCGTGGAGAACTACGCCGTCGTCCGCGTGGAAGGACTCGATCGCGCGGAGCTGCGCCGCAAGCTCGTGCAGCATCTCCAATCCACGCGATGAAATGGCCAGTTGGGACGAACTTTACCCCTCATTTCCCGCATTTCGCCACCGGAGCGCCCTATCTCCTTGCAGTCCGATGGCCGGGCCGAGACAATCGATCGCGACGCCGGAACAATCTCCCGATCTCTCCGGGCGCGGAGTCCGCGGCCAACGAAGCCGCCTGCACCTACCGTCAAGGAGCCGCTCATGACCGCCGCACCCCTGCTGATGATGCTCGCATCCCTCGCGGGCGCCGCCCCGGACGACGTCGCGGACTTGAAGGCCATGCAGGGGACGTGGAAGCTCACGAGCGGGGAGTTCAACGGCCAGCCCGCCCCGGAGATGATCCTCGAGAAGATGCAATTCACCTTCAAGGACGACGACCTGATTCTCATGGGACCGATCGCCGCCGACGCGAATGCGAAGGAGAAGCCCGAGTTCCCGAAGATGAAGATCGTCCTTGACCCGAAGACGAGCCCGAAATCGATCGATTTCACCCTCCTCAACGGCCCGAAGAAGGGGGACAAGGGCAAGGGGATTTATGAGATCGATGGCGATCGCATGAAGCTTTGTTTCACCAACGAGCCGTCTCAGGCACGGCCCAAGGACTTCAAGGCGGCGCAGGGGTCGCAGCTTGCCTCGTTCGCCCTGGAACGGGAGAAGCCCAAGAAGTAGGCAACCCGCCCGGGCGCCAGCAGTTCCGACCAGGCATGCATTCGGCACGGCGCCCCCGTTGCGCCCCACGGTTTCCTCGTCCCGGCCAGTTGCGGAATCGGGATCGAGAGGATATGCTTGCCGGCTCCCTTGGTCGCTCGATTCGCCGATGCCGGCTGATCGCCCTTCGCGATGGGACCTCGCATGCATGCGCAACCCTCGAGGAACACTTCATGTCGACAAGCGTCGTCCGACGCGGAATCGCGATCGCCCTGATCGCCGCCGCCGGCCTGGCCTCCGCCCGGGCCGAATCCAAACCGCCCGTCAAGATCGCCTCCGTCGAGGGGATCACCGAGTATCGCCTGGACAACGGCCTTCGCGTGCTGCTACTTCCCGACCCCTCCGCGGCCCGGGTCACGGTGAACATGACCGTGATGGTCGGCTCTCGCCACGAGGGCTACGGCGAAACCGGCATGGCCCACCTCCTGGAGCACATGGTCTTCAAGGGCACGCCTTCGATGAAGGACATCCCCCAGGCCATGAAGGAGCGCGGAGCGACCTGGAACGGCTCGACCTCGTTCGACCGCACCAACTACTTCGAGACCCTGCCCGCCTCGGACGACAACCTCAACTTCGCCCTGAAGATGGAGGCCGATCGCCTGGTCAACAGCCACGTGAAGGGCGAGGACCTGAAGACCGAGATGACCGTCGTCCGCAACGAGTTCGAGAGCGGCGAGAACTCGCCCGCCCGAATCCTGGGCCAGCGGATGATGGCCAACGCCTACGAGTGGCACAACTACGGCAAGGACACCATCGGCAATCGCAGCGACATCGAGCGCGTGCCCATCGCCAACCTCCAGGCGTTCTACCGCAAGTATTACCAGCCCGATAACGTGGTGCTGGTGATCGGCGGCAAGTTCGACGAGCCCAAGGCGCTGGAGATGGTCACCAAGACCTTCGGCGCGATCCCGAAGCCAACCCGCAAGCTCGACCCCGCCTACACCGAGGAACCCGCGCAGGACGGCGAGCGCCTGGTCACCCTGCGACGAGTCGGCGACGTCCCGGTCGTGGGCGTCCTCTACCACGTCCCCTCGGGGATTGACGCCGAACATGCGGCCGTGCGAGTCCTGGCCAGCGTCCTGTCGGCCCAGCCTTCCGGCGCCTGTACAAGGCCCTGGTCGAGCCGAAGAAGGCCGCCAGCGTGCGGGCCTCGGCGCAATCCACGCACGACCCGGGCGTGATCGAGTTCACGGCCGAAGGCACCAAGGGGACGCCGATCGAGGCCGTCCGCGACGAGCTGATCGCGATCGTCGAGGGCATGAAGGAGCAAGGCCCCACGGCCGAAGAGGTCGAGCGCGCCAAGAGGCAGATCCTCAAGAATCGCGAACTGTCGGCGAACGACAGCAACCAGGTCGCCATCCGCCTGAGCGAGGCCATCGCCCTGGGCGACTGGCGGTTCTACTTCCTCGATCGCGACCGGACTGAAGCGGTCACGCCCGAGCAGGTCCAGGAAGTGGCGAAGAAGTACCTGAAGGCCAGCAACCGTACCGTCGGCCTGTTCCTGCCGTCGGACACCCCCCAGCGAACCCCCGTGCCGGCCCGCCCCGACATGGCGAAGATGGTGGACGACTACAAGGGCCGCGAAGTTCGCTCGTCCGGCGAGTCGTTCGACGCCTCGCCCTCGGGCATCGAGGCCCGCGTCCAGCGTCCGCAGCCGATCGAGGGCGTGAAAGTCGTCCTCCTGCCGCGCAAGACCAACGGCGGGCTCGTCTACCTGCAGCTCACGCTGCGATACGGGAACGCCGAGAACCTGAAGGGGATGAACGAGGCGGCCGGCTTCCTCACGCAGTTGATGCAGCGAGGGACCAAGCACCTCAATCGCCAGCAAATCGAAGACGCGCTCGACAAGAACATGGCCCGCCTGGGCGGGGGCATGGGCGGCGGTGGCCGCGGGCGTCGCGGAGGCGGAGGCGGTGGCGGCGGCCTGGGATCGGCCACCTTCAACGTCGAGGTCAAGCGCGAGAACCTGTCCGCCGTGCTCGACATCCTGCGTCAAATCCTCCGAGAGCCCACGCTCTCGGCCGAGGAATTCGAGGTGATGAAGCAGGGCCGGATCGCCCAGATTGAACAGGGGCGATCGGACCCGCAGACGCTCGCGTCGAACAAGCTCGCCCGGCTCATGGCGTCCTACCCCAAGGACGACGTCCGCTACGTGCCGACCACCGACGAGTCGCTCGATCGCATGAAGGCGACCACGATCGGCCAGGTCCGCAAGCTTTACGAGGAATACCTCGGCTCCGGCAACGGCGAGCTGGCGATCGTCGGCGACTTCGAGCCGTCGGAAGCCCTGCCCCTCGTCGCCAAGATGCTCGACGGCTGGAAGGCCAGCAAGCCCTACGCCCGGATCGAGCGCCCGGTCACCAGCCCGAACGACCCGGTCCGCGACACGATCCTGACCCCCGACAAGGCCAATGCCCTCTACCTCGCGGGCATGACCATGCCGGTCCGCGACGACGACCCCGACTACCCCGCGCTCGTGGCGGGCAACTTCATCCTCGGCGGCGGGGCGCTCTCGTCCCGGCTCGGCAATCGCCTCCGCCAGAAGGAAGGCTGGTCCTACGGCGCCGGCTCGAACTTCTCGGCTGACGCCCAGGACGCCCGCGCCACGTTGATGATCAACGCCATCTGCAACCCCTCCAACCTGGCCAAGGTCGTGGTGGGCGTGGACGAGGAGTTGCAAAGGCTGCTCAAGGATGGGATCACGGCCGAGGAGCTGGAGCAGGCCAAGACCGGCTACTTGCAGTCGCAACGCGTGCGACGAGCCAGCGAGCAGGCGCTGGTGGGACTGCTGGCGGGCCACCTGTACCTGGGCCGCACCATGCGTCATGACGCCGAGATGGAGAAGGCGATCGAGCGCCTCACGCCCGAGGTCGTCGTGACCGCCATGAGGCGTCACATCGACCCGAAGAAACTCACGGTGATCGGCGCGGGCGACGTGAAGCCGGCCGTCGGTAGCCGGGACTGACCCCGCAACGGGAAATTAGTGATTTCTCGTCAGGCCCCGGTTCCTTTCGAGGAGCCGGGGCTTTCCGCGCGCCTGTGCGCTCGGCGATTGGTATAATGCAATCAGGAGAAGCCGCTCACCCCATCCTCCGGAGGACGACATGACGATTCTCGGCCTGATCGCCGCCCTCGTGGTCGCGGGACCACCCAACTCGGCCGCCGACGTCGTTACCCTTCGCGACGGGTCGGTGATCCTCGGCCAGGTCGTCGACCAGGCGCCGAAAGGGAAGGTCTCCCTCGTGGTGCGGAGGGCCTGGGCCGAGAAGTCGCTCCCGCAGAAGTTCAAGGCGTGGAAGGCGGCCGAAGGCGGCGCCGTCCAGAAGGGCAAGGCCGATCGCCTCCGCAGGCTGGAAGAGTGGAAGCGCGAGCGAGACGCCGCCCCGGCCGAGAAGGACGACATGATCGGCCCCTGGCTCACGTCCGAGATCGATCGCATGAAGGCGAACACCGACGCCACGCCGCTGATGAGCGTGATCCTCAATAAAGGGGACGTGAAGGCCGTCACGCGACGAAACGCCGAGACGTCCCGGAAGCTGAGGCAGGCCTGGAAAGGCGGTTTTGAAGACGCCGAGACCCGGCCGCTCGCCGAGTTGACGACGGCGCTCGAAGGGCGAGGCTTCGCCATGACCGACGTCGACCCGGCCCCGATCGATTCCCTGCTCCCGGTGCCCATCGAGACGGAAAACCGCTGGCGAGCCCGGAGAGCCGCGACGGAGGTCCAGCAAGACCGCGGGCTCCGATTCCTCCAGGCCCAGGGCATGGTCCTCCCCGAGCCAACTCCCGGCGCCGCGGCCGACCCCAAGGACCTGCTCGCTGGCCTGCTCAAGTCGCAACTCGGCGGCAACGGGAACGGCGACGGCCTCTCTGGCCCCATGAAAACCGTGTCCGATCGCGGCCGGGTCGGCCTGATCTTGACCCGCCTGGACACCGATGAGGACCTCGCGGGCGTGAAGCTGGAAGTGAGCCTTTATGTGCGGACGGGCCGCGATCACTGGGAGGTGGCCGCCCATCGCACCTCGCACGTGAGGGCGAACGAGGTCAAGCCGGGCGATGGCGCCAACATCGCCGAGGACCCTCAGGTGAAGTCGATTTTCCAGGGAATCGAAGGGTTGGGGATTGAAATTCCCGCCGAATTGAAGCAGAACAGCCTCATGATTGGCGCCGCCACGCAGAAGGCGATCGCCCAGGCCCGGACGGCCATCCAGCCCGACCTGGACGCGCTGGCGTTGCCCCTGGAAGCCAGGGATGAGCCCGCCCGCTGACGTCAATCGCGGACGAGAGAGGTTGAGCCCGGCCCGGCCCGACGCTATGTTGAGGGCTGACGCGACCGCAGGGGCATCCGCCCCCGGCAAGAAGTACGGCAAAGGGGCGATGCAATGGGCCTGTTTTCGGGGAAAAAGGGACTGGTCCTGGGCGTGGCCAACGACTACAGCATCGCGTGGGCGATCAGCGACAAGATGCTGAACGAAGGCGCCGAGATCGGCTTCACCCACCTGCCCGGCGAGAAGATGGAGCGTCGCGTGAGGCGGACCATCCCCGCAGACACCAAGTTCGTCACCCCCTGCGACGTGTCCAAGGACGAGGACGTGGCCCGCGTGTTCGAGGAGGCCCACAAGTCCATGGGCGACCTCGATTTCGTCCTGCATTCGATCGCCTTCGCACCCTTGGAGGACCTGCGAAAGCCCTTCGTCGAGAGCAGCCGCGAAGGGTTCAAGCTCGCGATGGACATCTCGGTCTACTCGCTGGCGATCGTGGCCCGGCACGCGGCCACCTGCATGCCCAACGGCGGATCGATCGCCACGCTCACCTATTACGGCGGCGAGAAAGTGGTGGCCGGCTACAACATGATGGGCGTGTGCAAGGCGGCGCTCGACGCGGCCGTGAAGTACCTCGCCTACGACCTCGGCCCCAAGAAGATCCGCGTGAACGCCCTGAGCGCAGGCCCAGTGAAGACGCTCGCGGCATCGGCGGTGGGGGATTCGGACAAGCTCGCCGGCCTGTACGAGATGGTCTCGCCCCTGCAACGCAACATCACCCGAGAGGAAGTCGGATCGGCCGGGATGTTCCTGCTCTCGGATCTGGCTTCCGGGATCTCAGGCGAGATCCTGCACGTCGACGCCGGATACAACGCGATGGGGTCGCCGGGACGGGCGGTTGAGGCGGCGAAAGAGGGGAAGGTTTGACTTCAATCCAGAACGGGACGAGCGATGGAACGTCTTTTCGCAATGCGGGACGCGATGGCCGCTCGCGCCGACGACACCCGCGACCCGGCGGACATCGAGCGGCTGTCGGTCACACCCATTGCCGGCCGGATTCATGTGGATTTCTTCGGCGAACCCTTCGATGATTCCTATGCCGAGCTGATGGGCGTGCTGGCCGATCCCGATGTTGCCGGTTCGGTCGCTTCCATCCAGCTTCGAGGTCCCGACGAAGGGGCCAATGGCTCGCGGAATTGGGACCTCACCGCGCTGGCAAACTCCCCAGCCGAGTTTTCCAGCTTGCGCCGATTGTCGATCGAGCAGACGAAGCCGGCCGATCACAACGCCAGTATCATCGCCCAGATTTATGACGAGGACGGAGTCCTCGCGCGAATCCTTGCCAGGGCTGCCCGTCCTCGAAACGTTGATCTCGCCATCGGCGCCGGACGCGGATTTCTTCCTCGTGGGAACTCGGCCGCTGCGACACCTCGACATCGACTCGGGGTACGACCATCAGGATTTCATCGCCAATCTCGCCCGGTCTTCCTGCTTTCCGCGCCTCGCTTACTTCGGTTTCGGCGAATACTATCAGACCTATATGCCCGATTTTGCATCGCAAGTAACGCCGTTCGCCGATTATCGCGAACTATTCGCCTCGCCCGCGTTCGCACCGGTCGGTGCGTTTCGCTGGAAGAACCCGGCGTGTTCGGCCGAGGAGTTGGATGAGATCCGGGGTCGCAACACGGGACGTCAGGTGCTCATCGTGCGATGGTCGGCGGAGTATCTGAGGTGATCCGCGTGGGAATCGGCTTGGTCCATCGCGATGGTCGCTACTTGATCCGCCTGCGCCCTCCCCTGCCCGGCTCGCCCATGCCGGGTTTCTGGGAATTTCCTGGCGGCAAGTGCGAGCCTGGCGAATCTCCCGAGGTGGCGACGCTCCGCGAGTGCCAGGAGGAGCTTGGAATCGCCGTTTTCGCGGAAAAATGCCGGCGGGTGATTGAGCACCGTTACGCTCATGGCCATGTCGAGCTACACTATTTCGATTGCTCGACCGTCGATCCGCTGGGCGATCCCGATCCGGTGACGGGATTCCGATGGGTTGCGGCGGGCGACCTGGTCCATCTGCCGTTTCCCGAGGCCAATGAGCCGATCCTTCGCATCCTGGCCGAGGAAGCCCGGCCAATCGCCCTGAGAGGGGAGCGCCATGACCGGCTCGGTGCGGTTGGCCCTGGCACTCGTCCCCCTGGCGACCTATTTCTTCGTGCTCGGCTCGTGGCAAAGCGGCCGGAAGCCGAAGATGGTGGCCGGCCCGATTGATTTCGGACTCCTCAGCTTCGGGCTGGGCAACCTGCTCGCCTTCGGGCCGGTCGGTCAATTCGTGGTCTACCGCGTCTTCCCGGCGCCCAGCCTCTTCGCCTGGTTGACGGTGGCGGCGTTCGTGGCACTCGTCAGCCTGTTCCTCGCCCCTCGGACGGCGCACCGCCTGGTGATTTACCACGTCTCGGACGACGACCTTCGACGCGCCGTCTGGGACGCCCTGGAAAAAATCGAGGGGGATTTCGACCCTACCGTGACGGGGTTCGAGGATCGCAGGGCGGGTCGAGGCGTTCGGATCGAGGTGGGGAAACGCCTGAACTTCGGCGTGGTCGAGGGCTACGGAGATCGCGGCGAGCGGCTGATTGCGCTCCTGGCACCTCGATTAAACCTGCGATTGCGCGACGCGGACTCGCGGCCATCACTGCTCGCGACGTTCTGGGTCGTCCTGGGCAGCCTCACGATGATCGTGCCGCTCTCGTCGCTGCTGCTGGGTCGGACGGCCATGAGCGCGGCGATCCGGGCCGTGTTCGATCGCCTGCGCGGTGGATAGGCGACCTTCGTAGGATGCTCTGCGAGCACCTCTTTTCTTGTCGCGAAGAAGAGGTGCTCGCAGAGCACCCTACGAAGACGAACTCAGCCTTCTTTGGACTGCGTGACGGGCAACGCCGGCTCGCGGTCTAACACCTTGTCGACGAGGCCGTAATCCCTGGCCTCTTCGGGCGACATGAAACGGTCGCGGTCGGTGTCTTCCTGGAGCTTTTCGAGGGTCTGGCCGGTGTGCTTGCGGTAGATGCCGTTGAGTTCTTTTTTCATCCGGATGAACTCTTCGGCGTGGATCACGATGTCGGTCGCCGTGCCTTCCATGCCGGCTAGCGGCTGGTGGATCATGATCCGGCTGTGCGGGAGGGCGTTCCGCTTCCCCTTGGCCCCGGCCGCCAGCAAGAGCGAGCCCATGCTGGCGCACTGGCCCATGCAATAGGTGGCCACGTCGCACGTGACGTATTGCATGGTGTCGTAGATGGCCATCCCGGCCGTCACGCTGCCGCCGGGGCTGTTGATGTAGAGGTGGATGTCGGCCTTGTCGTCCTGATGGGCGAGGACGAGCATTTGCGCGACCACCACGTTGGCAACATTGTCGTCGATGGCCGAGCCGAGCATGATGATGCGGTCTTGCAGCAGGCGGGAATAGATGTCCATCGCCCGCTCTTCGCGGCCGCTTTTCTCAACGACGATCGGGATCAAAGGCATGGGAAGTATCCTCGGTATGTGGGAGAGGGTTAAGCCGTCGGCTCGCCCTTCTTGGACTCGATTGCCGGGATGTGTCCCACGACCTCGTCGACCAGGCCGTATTCCTTGGCTTGCAGGGCCGAGAGGTAGCGGTCGCGCTCGGTATCTCGGGCGATCCGCTCGATCGGCTGGCCGGTGTGCTTGGCGAGGATCTCGTTGATCACGCCCTTGCTCTTGACGATCTCCTCGGCCTGGATCTCGATGTCCGAGATCTGGCCGCCCACCTGCCCGTAAGGCTGGTGGATCATCACCTTGGAATGCGGCAGCGAATAGCGCCGGCCCTTCGCCCCTCCGGCGAGCAGGACCGCGGCGCCCGAGGCCGCCATGCCGATGCAATAGGTGGAGATCTGGCAGTCGATGAACTGCATGGTGTCGTAGATGGCCAGCGTGGCCGACACGCTGCCGCCGGGGCTGTTGATGTAGAGGCTGATCCCCTGCGAGCGGTTCTCGTACTGGAGGAACAGCAGCTTCATCACCGCCTCGCTGGCCGAGGCGTCGGTGATCGGCCCCAGGAAGAAGATGATCCGGTTCTCCAGGAGGAGGTCGCCCAGGGTCATCTGCCGCTGGCGGGCGTAGTCGCGGTAGCGCTGGATCACTGGCTCGGACAAGGGATGCTCGGGAAATAACATGGGTTCGTCCTTGTCTCGATGCGCGGTGGCCGGTCCCCCCGAGATTGAGGGGCCGGCACGACCATTCTAGTGTCGCGGGTAGGGTGGGTCGAGCGCCAGCGAGCCCCGCCTGCCGAAATCGGTGGGGCTCGCTGGCGCTCGACCCACCCTCTAACGAGACGGATCCATCATTCCGGCGTGGCGGCGCTCGGCGGCTTCCGACTCGGGTTCGGCCTCGGAGGCGATCCCGGCGGTCTCGTCGAGGGTCTCGACGGCCTTTTCTTCCTCCGACACGATATCCTCGAACACGGCCGATTGCAGGATGCGGTCGAGCGTCTTGCGTTCGAGGATCTGCGACGCCAGCCCCTCGCCAAGCCCTTCTTTCTCGATGCGGGCGCGGACGCGGCGCGGGGTCTCGTCGGTGCGGCGGGAGATCGTGTAGATCTCCTGCTCGACGTCCTCGTCCTCGACCTTGATCCCCTCCTTCTCGGCGATCTTCGAGAGCAGGAAGAATTCCTTCACGCTCCGCAGCGTCGCCTCGTGGGCGTTGGCGCGGACCTCGGCCTCCCGGGCGCGGATCTCGGCGTCGCTCATCCCGGCCTGCTTCATCTCGTCCACCTGGCGGCGGAGCGTCGAGCGCTCCTGCCTGGCCACGAGGTCCGCCGGCAGGTCGAACGGCGTGGCGCCGGCCAGTTGGTCCATGATCTGGCGGCGGATGACCTGCCTTTGCTGGAAGGCCACGCGACGCTCCAGGACCTCGCGGAGGGCCTGGCGAAGCTCCTCCTCGGAGTCGAAGCCGATCGAGTCCAGGAACGCGTGGTCGACCTCCGGCAGGCGGAGCATCTTCAGGTCGTGGACGGTGATCGTGACCTTGATCTTCTTGCCGCGAAGCTCGGGATCGGGCGACGCCGAGCCGACTTCGGCATCGGCCTCGCGAATGTCGCCCGGCTTGGCCCCGATCAGCGCCGAGCCCAGGTCGGGCACGCGGCCGTCCTGGAAACGCAGCTCGGGCTGGAGCCGGAACTGGATCTCCTTGGCGTTGTTCAGCGTGGACCCATCCTTGTGGAACGCCAGGTCCGCGGTCACGAAGTCGCCGATCTCGGCGCCGCCCTCAAGCTTCGGGACGAGCTGGGCGTAGCGCTCCAGGAACTGGTTAAGCTGCACCTGCACGTCGGCGTCGGTGATCTTCCTCATCGGGCCGCTTGGCGTGCAGCCCCTTGTACTCGGGGACCGGGAAATCGGGCTGGACTTCCACGTCCATCTCGAAGGTCATGGGGCCTTCGTCGGGCAGGGTGATCGCCTCGATATCCAGGTTGGGCTGGGCGATCGGGTTGAGGTCGTAATCCTCGTCAATCTGCTCGAGGGTGGCCATGAGCAGCGTGCTCTTGACCTGGCCCGCCACTTCCTTGCGGAACCGCTTCTGCACCAGGGATTTGGGCGCGCGACCGGGGCGGAACCCCGGGACGGCGGCCTCTTTCTTGACCGTGCCGATCGATTCCTCGAATTGGCGATCGACTTCGGCCCTGGAGATCGAGACCTTCACGTGCTTCTTGCACGGGCCGGTGTCGCTGATTTGGACGTCCAGGTCGAGCTTGCGCTTCGGCTCGGCCTTCTCGGCGTCATCCTGCGCTTCCGTGGGCTCCGCCTCGACGGCTTCCAAGGTGGAGGAGACGTTTTCTTCTTCCGGGTGGCTCATCGACGGCAGTCCTTCACGCGGGCAACGTCTGGCCGGACGACTCGATCCGCCATCACGCTACCGACGCGCTGGAGCGTAAGCCGCCAGGCCGGGTTTTTCAGACTCTCCACACCACCGGATCGATCACATCTACCCGGCATTGTGGAGAATGGAGCGGGAGATGGGATTTGAACCCACGACAACCACGTTGGCAACGTGGCGCTCTACCCCTGAGCTACTCCCGCCCGAGGGAGATCGTCGACCGAAGCGGGCAATTCGCACCACACGCCTCGATCAAGAAGCAAAGGCTAGTATAGGGTCGTCCCGCCCAATTGCAAGCCGTGACCGCGGGAAAATTCGGGGCAACGGGTTGCGGGCCTTAGACTCGAGCCATAGGCCGTAGGCTCCAGGCTGTAAGCTAACGAACTCTCGTTTGAATCCCGCGGCCTACAGCTTACGGCCTATCGCTTACAGCTTACGGCCTACACCTTGGGCCCCGCGCTCAAAATCGTTTGCGTGGGGCCATTGGACAGGATAATCTAGGGGGGACCGCTTTCCGTGCGATTTCGAAGAGAGGCCTTCGTGCGATGGCCCCCGCCGAGGATTATCGATCATGAGTTTCCAGCTCGTTGTCGTGCAGGGCCGTAGCGCGAGCCAGACCCTCAAGGTCGGCACGGGCGTGATGACGGTCGGCCGTCAGCAAGAATGCCAGCTAAGAATCAATTCGTCTCAGGTCAGCCGCAAGCATTGCCAGATCTTCGAGAAGAAGGGCCTGCTCCTGGTGAAAGACCTGGGCAGCTCCAACGGCACCCTCGTCAACGGCAAGAGGATCGCCGATCAGCGCGTGCTGGAGCCGGGCGATGAGCTGACCGTCGGCTCCGTGAAGTTCCGCGTCGAGCGCATGGAAGACACCGTGCTCATGCCCGGCCAGACCGGGTCGCAAGGCGGGCTCTCCAAGCCGGGCGACACCGCCATCGCCCAGCCCATCGCCGGCGACGACGTGATCGAGCTCGAGGCCGAGGAAGGCGACGAGCCCACCGGCACGATCACCACGACCACGAAAACCATGGGCACCAAGAAGGCGGCCGTCGCGCCCGCCCCAGCGGCCGAGGATGAGCCCATCGAGATCGGCGAGGATGCCGTGGCCGATTATCTCCTGAACATCGAACTCGACGAGGAAGACAAACTCTAGGCCATGTCTTAATCCAGCCACACTACGGTGTGTGGATGCAACATATTTGAGCGAAACGGCCCGCCGACGCCGCCGGGATCATTGACAGGGGCTGGTAAACGCTATAAATAACAGTGTCGGCTCGCGATGACGCGGAGCCCAGTCGCCATAAGCTGCATCCGGCATTGTGGTGGCCCCCTCTCCTTGGCTACGCATCGGGAGACTTCGCTCGATGGCTCGACGAAAGAATTTACCGGAATCCGTACGCGTCAAATGCCACCTCTCCGAACGCCTCCGGGAAGTTCGGGTCGAGCTCCACGGGGAGCGCGGTGGCTCGGAAATGGCCAGGCGGCTCGGGTTACCGATCCGTACCTGGTACAATTATGAATCCGGCGTGACGGTGCCCGCCGAGGTCATCCTCCGTTTCGTCGAGCTGACGAGCGTGGAACCTCCCTGGCTCCTGCACGGCAAGGGACCCAAATTTCGCGTGGTCATGCCCACCGCCCACCAGACGGACTCGGTCGAGGCGCTCCTGAGGTCGGCCCTCCACAGGCTGGAGAATTCGCCCGAACCCGTGCCGAGCAACGGCGTAACCAACGGCATGGCGGCCGAGAATCCCGAGGTCGTCCTGATCCGCGTGGAGGGCTCGGGGCGCGAGCGATTGACGAACGAGTCCGGACCCCGCTACATGGCCGCCCGCCGCGAGTGGCTCGCCGCCAGGCGCGATTGCCGTTGCGTCCGCGTGGATGGCGACGCCATGTCCCCCATCGTCGGCGACGGCGCCTACGTGGCGTTTTCCGACGCCGTGAGCAACCTGGAGGAAGTCGAAAATAGTCTCGTGCTGGCGTGGGTCGACGGGCAGACCCTGATCCGCTGGTTCGAACGCTCGGGCAGGTACGGCGTCCTCCGCGCCGAGAACCCGAATTTCGAGCCCGCCACCCTCCTCATCGACCTGGAATCTCCCGAAGCCCGCCAGATGGTGCGCAAAGTGCTTTGGATTTCTACGCCGCATTAAACCAACGCGGGGCGGCCTAGTAATTCTGGATTGACGCCGGCCAGGTCTTCTCTTCGGGGAGGAACCGGCCGGCCGATGAGCCCTCACCAGCTGAGGGATTCCGCCAGACAAGGCAGGACGACGATCTTCCCGTCTCCCATGCGCCCGGTGCGGGCCTGGCCGACGATCGCCTTCAGGGCGGCTGGGACGTCTTCTTCCTGGAGGAAGAGCGTCAGCTCCACCTTCGGGAGATACGACGTGTTGAACTCGCTGCCGAGATAACGGTGGAGCTGGTTCTTCTGACGGCCATACCCCATGCATTCGCGCACGGTCCCGCCCAGGATCGCCACGGACTCCAATGCTTCCAGGACCGCCGTCGCGCGAAACGGCTTGATCATCGCGATCAACTGGACCAGGGCACACCTCGCCTCTCTCATGCGGATTCGGGCAATCCAAGGGCACAGAGGCCGCCGGTCCTTGACACCGTCGCGCCCACGCCGGAAAGTGGAAGGAGCGGCGAGGGCGACGGCCCCGCCAGGGACGACGGCGCGAGGTGATTCATGACTCGGGTGCGGGCCTTGCAGATTTCCACGATCGGCTTCCTCATGCTCGCCGCCGGCTGCGGCGTGGCCAGCTACGAGCATCGGCTGGAGGAGCAGGTCAACGACCTCAAGTACAAGCAGAAGCTCGACAACAATCTTATCACCGCGCCCACCGATCCTTACAAGACCCTCCTGATTTACGTCCGGCCACCGAAGCCGATGTCGAAGGCGCCGAGCTTCCTTTTCCAGACGCCCCCACCCCTGTGGGACGTGGCCGACACCTACGTCGGCAGCCCCCCGCCGGACAAGGCGCCCACCGCCACCGATCCCGGCTCACCCACCTACCCGCCCATCCGCCTCCACCTCCTGGGACGGATCAAGAAGAAGCCGGCCGCCGGCAAGAAGAAGGCCGATGCGCCGGCCGAGCCCGAAGTCGCCCGCGGCAAGTTCGTCGACGACGTCCGCACGCTCCTGGCCGCCGAATTTGGCGCCGATCCGCAGGTGGGCGGCAAGGCCGACACGAAGAAGAAGAACAAATTTAACCGCATCGACCTCACCGCGGCCAACAACGGCGACGCCGTCAGGGCGTACTTCTACGAGGACAAGGGCACCGGCACCGAGGTGGCGCTCATCTTCGACATCCCGCAAGCCGCCATCAAGAGCAAGATGGCATCGACCGGGATCGACCTCTGCCTCGAGTCGCTCGGGCACGGGGAACCTGGCCAACGCCCTGTTCGGAGGCGGGACCGTGTCGGAAACCGGAGGGGTCAAGGGAGCGCGCCGCGGCCGGACCGGCGTTCTGACCACGCCGGCCCCGTCGGGTTTGCCGTTCATTCCTGGCTCGAAGTCCGATCGGACGCAACCCAGGCCTCGCGAGCCTGGCGATGATCCTCGTCGGCGATCAGCAACTCCTCGCGGATGATCGAGGTGTGGCCGGGCGCCTCGATCCCCAGGCGGACGTGGTTGCGGTCGATCTTGACGATCGTGATCCGCACGTCGTCGCCGATCACGATGGCATCTTCCTTCTTGCGGCTCAAAACCAGCATCGTCCAACCCTCCATGGTGAGTGAGCAAGTTCTCTCGGGACGATCCCACGCCCCACCCGTATTATCGCAGATTGTAATTTTTTCGCGACACCAATTTCACGGCCTCTTGAGGCGGTAAGGAATCATCCAGTTAAACAGGCGACGATTCAGGTTGCGCATGTCCAGGACCTCGCTGATTCCCAAAGCATCAACGAACTCCGGCCCAACCGATCGTTCCCTCGCAAACAAGGCCAACCAGCGGCGATAGAACGGCCCGTCGTCGACGCAAGTGCGGTTGAATCGCTGCAAGAGGCACTCGTCGTCTAAACGGTCTTCCAGATAAAGATTCGCGTCGGATTTGACACCGAACACGTTGCGGTGTCGCCCCACTCCGGCAAGCTCAGGCTTTTCACGAATCTTTTCGGGCCGACCGTCGCGACAGGTAATCAAGAGGGCGTGCGAAGGTCCATCATAAGGCTCGCTGCGATAATAAATCTCGGTGAGCGGACCATGATGGACGCGTCCCCACTCCCACCGCCGGATCGCCCGCGAGATCTCCTCCGACCCCGCGTTATGGTCGTGATATCCGCGTCCACGAAACTTCGACCGCAAATCGCCGATGGAAATCTCGCCCTCAACCCGGCAATCGGCCGCGGCCAGGATCCACACGTGCGGCGAATCGGGCGAGCCAAGATCGCGCTCGAAGGGTTCGGTTCCCGGGGCGGGTAGAAATCGAAGCCGAGCCTGGATTTGCCGCTTCCCGTCGACGGCCGGGGTGTCGATCGCGAGTTCATACCCGTCGGAATCGCGAGCCAGACGATTCCCCCCGATCACGACCGAAAATGGCTCGTCGGCCTGCTCAAAATCGCCGCGACGAAAGCCATTCAAAGCGTAGGCCACCGTCTTCCCGTCGCGATACCAGCTCACGCTCACGGCGCAGTGATCGAGTGCGTGAGGGGCCGCGAATTTCGCGGGATTGGCCAGGTGCTTCAACGCCGCCACGCCGTAATCGGGATCGAACGGGAGGCCGGCGTACCACACGAGCACCAGCGCGTCGCGGCCGTCGTCGGAGATGGCGTCGAAATACCACCACTCCTGGGCTCCGGGCGTGGGATACTGGAAAAAGCGGTCGGGATCGGGCACTTCGACAATTCCTCCGCGCGGATCACTTCCAGAATCGCCCAAAGTCTTGACCCCAACAGGTCTTCTGACAGCCCGCCAGGGTCCGCAATTTCCTGGCCAGAGGCACATGCGCCCGCGACCGGAACACGTCGTAATCCTGACGTTCAATGGCGTCCAGGATCCCGCCATAGAGCCGACCCATCACGCGAACCGTCAACCGGCTGGCAGCCCCGATCAGGTCGGGAATCCCGGCCTCGGCCTCGTCATAATAGCGGCGGGCGCGATCGATCTGGAACCTCATGAACTCGCGAAAGGGCTCATCAACCCTGCCTTCCGCCAGTTGACGCTCGGTCAGGCCGAAGCGATCCATCTCATCTTGTGGCAAGTAGATACGCCCGAGCCGATAGTCCTGGGCAACATCGCGGAGGATGTTGGTCAACTGCATGGCCGTGCCGAGCGCCTTGGCCCTTGGCAGGCAGCGCTCGTGGCGATATCCGAACACATGCGTCATCATCAACCCGACGACCCCCGCGACGCGATAACAATACTCGTCGAGCGCCGCAAAGTCGGCATATCGCCTGATCGCCAAATCCATCTCCATGCCGGCGAGCAGGTCCTGGAACAAGTTGCGAGGGAGTTGTCGCTCAAAGATGGTCTTCCGGAAGGCGAGCACGCCCGACGGCGCCGGGGCGTTCCCATACGCCAGGTCCAGGACGCGATGCGCCTGATCCAATCGCGATCGCGCCTCGACGAGGTTGTTCGCATGATCCACGCCGTCGTCGGCCCACCGACAGAAGCCATAGACCGCATAAGCATTAGCCCGGACTTCACGAGGCAAGCAGTGCGAGGCGAAATAGAACGTCTTCGCATGATGTCGCGTGATGCGTTTGCAGACGCGGGCGCCTTGGGCGATTCCCGATTGAAGGACCATCATGGGACGACGCCATATTCCCCCAGGAGGAGGTATAGGCAGGGCCAGAAGATCGAGACGAGGATCGCGACCGGGATCAACAGGACGGCGCCCATCCCCGACCATCTCCAGTCCCAGCGGGCAACCGTGCGGAAATACGCCAGTCCCACGATGACCGTGGGCAACCCCATCCGCAGGACCCAAAATTGCAAGTATCCCGGCACGAGCAACCCCGCCGGCATGTTCGAGAAAACCGCGAACACCGTGCTCGGCTCGGGCACCACGTCGAACGACCCGCGGGCGATCCAGACCCCGAGCAGGCCCCCCAGTTCCATCACGATCAACCACGGCGTGAATCGCAGGAGCGATCGGGCCGCATCGGCACCCGCATCGGCACCCTTGAGCCGGCCTCGCGATCGGAGGGCCAGCGACCAGGTGAGCAACCCGAACACGATCGTCCATCGGGCCAGCGACCACGCTTCCCAGGCGCACAGCCGCTTCCAGTGAGGGACGTCCTCGAAGCAGTAGCGCAGCCATTTCCGCAAGGAACCCGGCTCATCGAAGACCTTCGATCGCGAGGCGATCAATCCCAAGGTCTGCAACCCGTCCCGCAAGGCCGTCCAGGATGCGACCAGGCCAAGCTTGACCAAGGCGGCGATCAGGACCAGGCCGACGACCCCGCGGCCCCTGCCGGCGATCCATGCAAGGATCAGCAGATCGGCAAGAAAGAACGTCGTCATGACGGCGGTATAAGCGTCCCACCTCGCCACGGCGCAAAATCCGGCGACGGCCAGGATGGCGATCATCAACGATCGGATGCGGACCTGTCCCGGCCTTGTGAAGGGGAGAAATTCGACGTCGGTCATGCCCTCACTCCTGCTTGGGGTCGGAGGCCACGAGCAGGTATCCGATCCTCGAAACCGTGCCCTTGCTATCCTTCTGATGTTCGGCCCGCACCTTCAGCCTTAGCTGGTGCGGCCCATTTGGCAGGCCGTCTTCGAGGATCTTCGAATTCGCGCGAAAGTATTTCAAGGAGAAGACATCGAACGGATCGAAGGTCATCCAGGGACGGTCGTCCACCTGGAATTCCAGCGAGCCGGTGTCGGGCCCGACTGCGTAATAAAGCCCGACCGTCGACCCGCGGAACGCGATCACCTGCTCCGATCCCGGCTCGCTCGCGGTGAGGAGGGTCGGGAAGCGTTTCACCGGGCCTTTCTCGTCAATCTTCCAACCCTTGCCCGGAGGCCCGAGTTGATCCGGAGGGAGCATTCTCGCGTTCTCGAAGTGGTCGGCATAGAGCGGGTCGGGCATCGTGTGAAGCCTGGGCGATGCCTTCAAATCGCGCTGCTTTCCCAGGAATTCGATGATCGTGTCGGCATAGATCTTGTAACCGGCGTCGGTCGGATGCACGCCGTCCTTCGCGAACGCCTCGGTCGACATCGAACCGTCGATCAGCCTGGCCGCGGCCGGCACGCCCACGTTCACGGAGGGGATTCCATAGTGTGCCGCGACCTTCTCATGGTGCGCCACCGTGCGAAGCGGCTTGGCCTGGCGGAAGTCGTCGAGCTGATTCACGACGAACGTGTAAACGAACACGATGTCGGTGCTCACGTCGGCCTTCCAGATCTGGCGGACGATGCCCTCCATTGCGCGGTCGATCGTCGCGTCGGGCGTGCCGCCGTCGTTCACGGCGAACTCGATGAAAACCAGGTCCGGCTTCCTGGAGATCACGTCCTGCCCCACCCGGAACACGCCCAGCTCGGAGCCCGTCCCGCCAATCGCGGCATTCACGTTCGAGATGGTCGAGGACGGAAAGGCCTTGTGAAGCCACCGGCCCACGAGCGCCCGGTAGGAGGTCTCGTCACCGTTGCTCGCACCTGCGCCTTCGGTGATCGACCCGCCGAAGTAAGCGATCGTCTCGGGATTGCCCGCGTTCAGCTCGGCCATCACGTTCGGGATGCCGTCGCGGGCGACGACCACCGGGATCTGACCACGCGCCGACGTCACGGCCGCGAGGCTGACGAGCACGACGAAAACGCGCATATCGAGGCGTTCCTTCCGATGGAGGAGAGGCTTGCAAGGAACCCATGTTATAAAACAAGTCCGATTTGAACAACCGGCGTCACAGGAACTTTTCCAGGACCTTCGCGCTGCTGATCACGCCCGGCAGGCCCGCGCCGGGATGCGTGCCGGCGCCCACGAAGTACAACCCATCCACGTCCTCGCTCTTGTTGTGCGGGCGGAACCATGCGCTCTGCGTGAGGATCGGCTCGAACTGGAATGCCGACCCCAGGTACGAATCGAGCTGCGTCTCGAAGTCCTTCGGCGTGAAAATGAGCTTCGAGACCAGGTGTTTCCGCAAGTCGGGGACGAGGTGATCCCTTTCGAGAGCGGCCAGGATGCGGTCGGCGTACTCGTCCTTGATGGCGTCCCAATCCTGCCCGCCGCCGAGATGCGGCACCGGGCTCAACACGTAAAATGCCTCGCAGCCCGGAGGCGCCAGGCTCGCATCGGTCCTGGTGGGGGTGTGCAGATAGAGCGAAAAATCCTCCGCCACGATCTTGCGGTCGAAGATGTCCCCCAGCAACCCTTCGTATCGGGGGCCCAGCACGATCGAGTGATGCGGCAAGTGAGGATAAGTCCGATTCGTGCCGAAATAGACCACGAACAGGCTCATGGCGTACTTCATCTTCTCCAGGCGACGATCGGTCCACTTGCGGCGGTGCTCGGGCTTGATCAGCTTGCGATACGTGTTCGCCACGTCGCCGTTGGAGACAACCACATCCGCCGAAATCCGCTCGCCCGAGGCCAGTCGCACGCCCGCAACCTTGCGATTCGCGACCTCGATTTCCTCGACTCTCGCGTTCAACAAGATCCGTCCGCCCATGTCCTCGAACATGCGGACCAAACCCCTCACCAGCGCCCCCGTTCCCCCCATCGCGAAGTGGACGCCCCAGGTCTTTTCCAGATAATGAATCATCGCGTAGATCGATGATGATCGTAGGGGATTGCCGCCGATCAGCAGCGGCTCGAACGAGAAGACTTGCCGCAGTGCCGGGTCCTTGATGAAGGACGAGACGCGGCGAAAGACCGACTGCTCGGCTCGCAATCGCACGAGGTCGGGCGCGACCTTGACCATCTCCCACACCGAGTCGAACGAGTGGTCGGCAAGCTCGGTAAAGGCCTTGTCGAACACCTCCCTGGTGTAGGACAGGAACCGGCGATAACCCGCCACGTCGTCGGGGTTGAACTTCGCGATTTCGGCTTCCAACCTGGCCGGATCGCCCGAGTAATCGAACGTGCGACCGTCGGCGAAGTTGATGCGATAATAGGGCTCGCACGGCACGATCTTCACATAGTCATCGAGCCTCTTCCCGGCAAGCTCGGCAAGCTCGTCCAGGACGAACGGGACGGTGATGATCGTCGGACCGGCGTCGTACACAAATCCTTCATCTTCATAGACATACGCCCGGCCGCCTGGCTTGTCGCGCATCTCCAGGATCGTAGTCTCATACCCCTTTGCCCGGAGCCGGATCGCCGCCGCAATCCCGCCGAAACCGCTCCCGATCACCACGGCCCGCATGCGTCAACTCCGGGGTGATCGAAACATCTCGACAAGCCTCAAGAAAGCCTGCCGCCGATCCCGATCCAGGGGCGAATCCCGCAATACATTCACCGCCTCGCGCTGCAACCCCTCGACCCGAACCCGACACGCCTCCAACGCCCCGCTCCCGACGATCAAATCCATCAAGATCGCCCGCCGATCCAGCCCGATCGGCAACCCCAAAGCCCGCTTCAACGCCTCGCGCCCCGAGCCGCCCAATCGCTCGTGGGTCTTCCACAAGAGCCAGGTCCGCTTGCCGCAATCCAGGTCGGGGCAGTCGTCGCAATCGAGCGCATCCAGGTCATTTTGAAGCTGAAAACCAAGCCCGAGCAGGTCGCCAAACCGTCGCAACGCCCGGCCCGTCTCGGCCGAACGCGCCCGCAAGGGTCGAGCCCAGGACCAGCGGACCCGACACGCTATATCGCGCGGTCTTGCGGACATAAGCGTCGAGCACGTGGGCTTCATCGAGGAATTCCAGCGAGCAATCGCCATAGATCACGTCCAGGGCCTCGCCCAGCCCGGTTTCCAGCAGCATCTCGGTCATCAGGCGATGCACCCGGACGAGCAATTCGGCCTCCAGGCCCGATCGCCCGATCAATCGCATCCCCAGTGCAAACAGGACATCCCCCGCGATCAAACCAAGGTCGGCCGCCCGCTTCCTCGCGGCCTCGGAGGAATGGCCGAAGCCGTCGTCGATCCGCAGCCCTTCATGCAAGGTCGGCTCGCCCCGACGCTCCACGCTGCCGTCGATCAAATCATCATGCACCAACATGAAGGCATGGAACAGCTCCAGGCTAGCGGACGCCAGCCAGACGGGCCGAGGAGGGGATTCGGCCCGGCCGGTCAGGATGCGATAACTCGCCAGGGTCAGGCGAGGCCGCAGCCGCTTGCCGCCTCGCAGGACGAATTCGCTCGCCCGCTCGAAAAGTGGCACCACATGAGGGTTCGTCGCATGCCTCCGCCCCGAATCGGCAAGAAACGCCGCAAGCTCCTCGTCAACTCGATCGCGATCGCCGGGCGGAGAAAACGCCTCGCACAGAACGTCGGAAAGGGCTAGCTGGGGCACGGGCGGGCCTCGGCGAGGGGGAGATCAACCGCGAAAGTATCGATCCGCGGCGCGGTCCAGGAAAAGCCACCACGAGTATACAAGGAAGCGCGAAGGCTCCTCATCGCAGCATTGTAATCCCCCGGAAAGGGGAGCACCCCGCATGCCACCACCGGACCAATCCATGAACTCACATTGACGGCTTCGATGGATTGGTTTAAAGAGGTCGCAACCAGCCGCCAAACTCGTCCCGGAGCCGGTCATGATGCGTCATCTACGTCCGATCGGGCTGAAGGCCTTTCACGCGTTCTTCGCGATCGTGGCAATGCTTTTCGCCTTGCATGGCGGAATGGCGCGAGGGCAGGCGCCCAGCGGTCCCGAAGATCCTCTGAGTGTCGAGGCACAGCGGATGACCGAGTTGGTCGACAACGAGCAATACGACGCAGCGATCCGCGAATGCTCCCTGCTCCTTGAAAAGCGACCTGATGACTCGCAGATTCTTTTGGTGCGATCAGTTGCCTTTAGGGAGAAGAACGACCTTCCCAAGGCACGTGCTGATTGCGACCGGGCCGTGCAACTTCAGCCGCAAGAAGCGCGCGTCTACCTCAACAGGGTCTTCGTTCTGATAAAGCAGGGTCAAATGGACCTCGCCCTCGCGGATTGTCACAAGGCAATCCGGCTTCAACCAGACCTTTGGACAGCGTACGCGTGCCGGGGAAAAATTCATTATGACCAGGAACATGCGGACCTTGCCCTCGCCGATTTTCATAAGGCGATCCAGCTTGATCCGAAGCAATGGGGACCTTTTCTTGGCCGGGGACGGATTTATAAGGAAAGGAAGGAGTACCGTCTCGCCGTCGCCGACTTCGATGAAGCCCTCCGGCTCGGCGGGGCGCCGCGGAAATTTACGACCTGAGGGGACATGCATCGAAGGAGTTGGGCGAATACGACCGAGCCATCGCGGATTTCACGACGGCCATGGCTCTCGATACCACCAGTCTCGAATACCTCAACTGCCGCGGGAAAAGCTACCTCGCCAACAAGCAATTCGATGAGGCCATCGGCGATTTTTCGCAATATCTCGAAATCAAGCCCGAGGATCTCGACGCACGTCGCTACCGAGTCAACGCCTATGCGGAAGCCGGACGGCCCGACGAGGCCCTCGCCGACCTTGAGCGCCTCCTCAAGTCGGAACCGGACAGAAAGTCGCTGATCCTTCTGAAAGCCAAGATCGAGAACATGCAGGGCAAACACGAGAAGGCCGAGGCAGACCTGATCCGCACGTTGAAGGGCGATCCCGATCCGAACACCGTGTTTGTATTTCGCTTCGGGCTCGCTGACTTAAGGGAGGACAACCCTCGGATGATGGCCATCTGTGCAGAATGGGAGAAGGCGTGCCCGAATGCCTCCCTGGTTCACCTCTTCAAGTATGCGATTCACGATGGTCAGAAAGAGGAGGCGGAAGCTCTCGCCGACCTCGATCGGGCTGCTCTCCGTCAACCCCAGTTAGCCCAAGTCTTCCTCTTCCGCTCAAGCTTACGCAATGAAATGGAGGATTTGAACGGGGCGTTTGCCGACGCACAGCGAGCCATCCAAATCGATTCAAGAAACGCCGTCGCCTTCTTCGCACGAGCGAAAGTATTGATGAAACAGCGAAAATTTGACGAAGCGATTTCGGACCTCACAACAGCCCTGCGACTTCCGCGAAAAACCGCGTCTTCGGTCGCGCGTTTCTCGGACGATGAGGATGGGTTTGGTGTAGAGGGCTCATTCGAGATCACGACGACACCCGCCCGCCTGTACGAGACGCGGGCCGAAGCCTACTTCGCCAAGAACGAACTTCGACCTCGCACTCGCCGACGCGGAGCATATGGTTTTCGCATCCACGGACGAGGACGACGGTCGATCCAAGGCGTACTTCCTCAAGGCCCGGATTCTTGAGGCGAAGAAGGATCGACCGGCTGCCATCGAAGCCGCCCAGATGGCCTTCCAGCTCGCGTCCGAAGACGAGACCCTCGACGACGCCAGGAAACTCCTGAAATCCCTCGGAAGTCGCCCGGCCGACAAGAAGCCCGAAGCGCCGCGAAAGGACCCCAGGGGGATCGTCGACCCTCCGGCCGATTACGTGAGCCAGCCGCCACCCGTGGCCCGCAAAGTTTCGCAGGGATTTCCAGGGCCGGAGAAAAGCAAGCCCGAGAAAGCTTCGTCCGACGCCGGAGACGCTCGGGACTACACCAAGAAGCTCCTCGAATCCATGGAAAAGATCCGGATCGACGCTTCGTCCAAGAATCCGCTCGTCCCGCCGAAGTAAACGTAGGGCGCGGGAATTACGCCATCTCCTTTCGCCGCAACATCTTGACGTATTTCACACGCCCAATAAGCATATCGACCCGTCAATCGCGCAAAGGCAACCTGGTAACACCCGGCTGGATTCGCTGATCGCGTCGCATGCCCATCGCGATACTCCTCAAAGAAGGGTTCGCATTTGCAACCCAATACGGGAAACCGAGCGAGGAGTTTCGCGCATCCCCAGATTGGCAATAGTCTCGCCAGGTCGGTCAAATTCGACCCTTGACGGCCCCGGCCATTCATCCCAACTTCACATGGTGTCGCCCGTTAGGGCCGCGAAACCCTCTTGCCCCGAGGCGGCGTTTCTCCTAGAATGTTGCACCCGGCTCGGACGCCGCGCCTTTTGCTCCGGCCTTTGCGCGCCCGCCTTCCTCACTCCTTGGCCCGCCCTCCGGCGGCGGACTTATCCTAACATGATGCGACGAAACGACATCCGCAACGTGGCCATCATTGCCCACGTCGACCATGGCAAGACGACCCTGGTCGATGCCATGCTCCGCCAGTCCGGCCAGTTCCGCGCCAGCCAGCTCCAGGGAGATTGCATCCTCGACTCCAACCCCCAGGAACGCGAGCGCGGCATCACGATCCTGGCCAAGAACATCGCGATCAATTACGGCGAGACCAAGATCAACATCATCGACACCCCGGGCCACGCCGACTTCGGCGGCGAGGTCGAGCGTACCCTCCAGATGGCCGACGGCTGCCTCGTGCTGGTCGACGCGTTCGAAGGACCCATGCCGCAGACCAAGTTCGTCCTGCGCAAGGCGTTCGCGAACGGGTTCCGGCCGATCGTCGTGATCAACAAGATCGACCGCCCCGACGCCCGGCCCGAGGAGGTGCTGAACGAGATTTTCGACACCTTCGTCGAGCTGGGTGCCGACGAGAAGCAGCTCGATTTCCCGTACATCTTCGCCTCCGGCCGCGGCGGATTCGCCTCGCACGACCCGAAGGCCACCTCGGGCGACATCAAGCCGTTGCTGGACGTGATCATCGAGAAGGTCCCCGGCCCCGAGGTCGACCCCGACGGCCCGTTGCAGATGCTCTGCACCACGCTCGACTTCTCCGAATACGTCGGCCGGATCGCCATCGGCCGCATCGCGTCGGGCACGGTGAAGAAGGGGCAGAAGGCCACGCTCATCAAGGCCGGCGGCACGCTCCAGAACGGCACCGTCGACAACCTCATGGTGTTCGACAAGCTCGGCAGGGTGGACGTGCCCTCGGCCGACGCCGGCGACATCGTCGCGGTGGTCGGATTCGGCAACGTGGACATCGGCGACACCATCGGCGCGACCGATAACCCGGTGGCCCTGCCCCGCATCGAGGTCGACGAGCCCACCCTGAGCATGATGTTCACCGTGAACGACTCGCCGCTGACGGGCGAGGGCGATTACCTCACTTCGCGGCACCTTCACGACCGGCTCACGAAGGAATTGCAGTCCAACGTGGCCCTGCGGGTCGAGCCCACCGAGGACCGCGACTCGTTCACGGTCTCCGGCCGAGGCTTGTTGCACCTGTCGGTGCTGATCGAGACGATGCGTCGCGAAGGCTACGAGCTGGCCGTGGGCAAGCCCGAGGTCATCGTCAAGGAGATGAACGGGGTCAAGCACGAGCCGTACGAATACCTCGTGGTCGACGTCCCGCAGGAGCAGATGGGGCCGGTGATGGAGCTGGTCGGCGCACGCCGGGGCGAGATTCAGAAGATGGAGTCAAGGGGGCGTACGCCCACTGCGAATTCATCATCCCCGCCCGCGGGCTGCTCGGCCTGCGGAACCGCCTGATGAGCGGCACGCAGGGCGAGGCGATCATGCACCACAACTTCCACGATTATCAGCCCGTCCGCGGCGAGATCCCCGCCGCCAGAACGGCGTGATGATCAGCATGGTCAACGGCCCGGCCGTGGCGTTCGCGCTGGACAGCCTGCAGCAGCGAGGAATCATGTTCGTGGCCCCCGGCGACGACATCTACGAAGGCATGATCATCGCCGAGAACGCCCGAGCCGACGACATGGACGTGAACCCGTGCAAGGAGAAGAAGCTCACGAACATGCGGGCCTCGGGCTCCGACAAGAACGTGATCCTCAAGCCCCCTCGCCAGATCACCCTGGAAATCGCGCTCGAATACATCGAGACCGATGAACTCGTCGAGATCACCCCGACCAAGATCCGCCTGCGCAAGAAGGTCCTGAGCGAAGAAGGCCGAAAGAAGGCCGGGCGCAAGAAGGTGAGCGTTTGAACCCAGGGGGCAAGGTTCTATGTCGCGAGCAACCTCCCCGCCGGCCGCCGTCGGTGGGGTCACTCTCGAAGAATTCCTGGCGATGCCCGAGACAAAGGTCCGGACCGAGGTCGTCGATGGGGTGATCGTGTCCATGCCCGCGCCCCGCTTCAAGCATCAAAAGATCCAGGAGCGAATCGGTTGCGCGATCGAGGACCACGCCCGCGAACGCGACATCGGGACGGTCATCTTCCCCCCGGCGGACGTGATCATCCGCACGCATCCCCGGCTCCAGATCCGCCAGCCCGACCTCGCCTTTTTCAGCGACGCACGAGCCGGGTTTCGCGTACTGGATGACCTCGACCGGCTTCAGGACGAGGGGATCGCGCCCAGCCTGGTCGTCGAGATCCTCTCGCCCGGACAGGATGAGGCAACGCTTGCCGAAAAGCTGGCCGATTATGCGGCGATCGAGGTCGTGGAAGTATGGTTTGCCGATCAGGCCATCCCCTCCATCCGCGTCCTCGCACGCGACGGCAACGGCTATCGTCTCGCGGGCGAATTTCCGTCGGGCACGCGCTTGGCGACGGCCTTCTTGCCGGGCTTTGAGCTGGATGTCACCGCAATCTCCGCGTAGGGTGCATGCAATTTACCATCTTCTTATCATAAGTGAAGCTGGTGCATTGCATGCACCCTACGAGGTTCAGCCTGTGTTCTTCTTGATGAATCCAATGCCGTCGCGGCAAAGCCCCATCGCGTCGGGGAACAGGTCCCTCCACACGCGAGTGGCCGCCGATAGTGCCGGCAACGCCCTGCCGAAGGCCTCGATCGTCAAGTAGCCGTCGTATCCGGTCTGCTTGATGCCGGAAAAGTACGAATCCCAATCCACCTGGCCCGTGCCGGGCACGCCGCGATCGTTCTCCGACACGTGGAAGTGGATGGTCTCGGCGGCGCAGGTCTTGATCGCCTCCGCCTGGTCCTTCTCCTCGATGTGGGCGTGGAAGCTGTCGAACATCATCTTCACATAAGGATGGTTGACGGCCCGGACGAACTTCGACGCCTGCGCGGCCGTGGTCAGGAAATAGATCTCGAAGCGATTGAGGTATTCGGTGGCGATCTTGATCCGCGCGCCTGGGCCTTCTCGCCGGCCCGCTGCAAGGTCTCCACTCCGGCCTTGAACTCGTCGTCGGTCGGTCCCATGCCCGAGAAGATTCCGATGGCCGAATGCGTGGGGCCGCACAGGATCTCGCAGCCGAACGCCTGGCCGCATTCCATCACGCGATCGAGGTGGGCAACGGCGGCGTCGCGGATCTTCGGGTCTGGCGAGATCGGGTTCGTGTCGGGTGTCATCACGGTCACGCCCGTGGATCCCAGGCCGAGCGCCTTGAGGCGTCCGCCCAACCTCTCGTAGGGGGCCAGATCGGTCGTGTTGAAGATGGGGACCTCGACGGCGTCGAATCCCATCGCCTTGATATTTTCCAGGAGGCCGTCCTGGTCGGCCGAGACCATGTCGGTCCAGAGCAGCAAGTTCATCCCGATTTTCATGGAGAGGTCCTAGCGAGGGGTGGGTCGGCGGCCGGTCAGCGGAATTTGTCCCGGTAGATCATGGACAAAACATACAGGCCCAGGCACGCCCATGCCAGCCCCATGAGCAGGCCGAAGCTTTCCCGGAACGACCGGCGAATCGCTCGCCGTCGGCCCATCCGCAACCATCCCCCAGCGATCAACCCGGCCACCATATAGACGGCCATCAAAGGTGTCCCGTAGGCGAAGCAGATCGTGCCCGCGGAGCCGGAACCCATGTTATTGTCCTTGTTGCCGCGATAATACACGATCGGCGGGAAAAGCAACCAGGACGCCATCCCCTGCGAGAACCAGAGCAGCTTGCCCGCGAACCAGGGCCGGCCGCCCCGAACGCGCTCCAGGATCAGCAAGGGTGGCCCGGCCAGGCATAGCCCGCCCAGAAGGTAAGTCGCATACAAGAACAACCGCTCCCACAACGCCCCCGGTGGGGGATTGGAAATGGTGGGCACGAGCAGCCAGATCCCCACCGCCAGCCCGGCGATCAGGGCCATTCCGTCTAAGATGGTGAATCTTTGCCTCGGACGGCAGGTTCGGGACATGGCGGAATCTCCGAAAGGCAATCCCGTCGCGCGATCGCCAATCGCAATCATGCAATAAGGGCGGGCAAGATCAAAGTCCCGCCCGCCCCCGGCGATGGCCCTGACCGGTTCGGAATTGCTCAGACCTCTCGGCCGGCGGCCAGTTCGGTCAATTCCTCGGCAGAGGTCTCGCGGAAGGTCCGTCCGCTGGCCTTCAGGCCCGGCGTCGATCCGCATGGCGATCTCGTGCAGTTCGGGCGAGTCGATCCTCCAGGCGATGTCGGCAAGCTCGGCCGGCTCGACCTCGCCGAGGGTCCGCCCGATCCGCTCAAGCTCGCCCTCCAGCCGGAGCATGGTCTCGAGCAAATCGGCGTGGGTCTCGGCCGAGCCGCCCACGGTGAGGCATTCCTCGCCGTTGATGATGCGGTGCGGTCCTTGCACCTGGCCGTCCAGCCCCAGGCCGATGATGGTGGCCCGCAGCCGGCGCGTCCCGCCTTGAGCCTGAGAGTGCGTCGTCATCTGGAGGATGGCCTTTCGCGATGGAAGCCGGGAGGGTCAATGGCGATGAGAATCTCGCGGCAAGGCCCGCTCGGCGTGTCAGCACATCGACACGACCCAGGGCCCGCCACGGGAGTTCTTATCGGCTTCCCGATCGCGCCCGAACAGGAGCCCGGACTTGAATCCTTGCGGCGAAATGTCATCAACCCGGCAATCGCACTACGACCCGCCCAGGCATTCCTTCGCCGTATTCCTCGCCACCCGGTAGGCGGCCCTGACGGTGATGGCGCGGGCCTCGATCTGCTCCTCGCCGAAGAGACGGCCCTCGCTCGGCGGCAGGCCTGACAGCGCGATGGTCAGCGGCAATAAATCGAGGAACTGGCGGTATTTCGCCTGGAGGTCGATCGCGGGCGTGGTGTCCGGCATGGGGACATCTCCTGGGATTTTGCACGGTGCGGACGCTGCAATTATGCCCGGCCCGGACGCGCGGGCAAGGGAGAACCTTCCGTCATTATTCATCGTACTGGCTTTGACGGGTAAGTATTAAGATGATACCGTGGAATTGCAAGTACGACAAAAGTTGTGGTTGCTCCAAGGAATCCATCGCGTCCGCAGGAGGTTTGTTTGATCCAACGTGCAGCCGAGGAGGCCCCGACGGGGTTTTCCTCACTGGGGCTCAGCCCCCCGATGCTCAGGGCACTGAAACGCATCGGTTATCTCACCCCCTCCCCCATCCAGGCCGAATTGATCCCCGAAGCCCTCGACGGCCTCGACGTGATCGGCCAGGCGAAGACCGGGACGGGAAAGACCGCCTCGTTCGCCATCCCCATCCTCGAAATGCTCGAAGCCCGCAGCCGAGGGCCCCAGGCGATCATCCTGGCCCCCACGCGAGAGCTCGTCCAGCAAATCGTGGTGGAGATCGAGAAGCTCGGCCACGGCCAGAACCTCTCGGTCTGCGGGATCTTCGGCGGCGAGCCGATCCAGAAGCAATTGCGAAGCCTGGAACGAGGCGTCGACATCATCGTCGGCACTCCCGGCCGGGTCATCGACCACATCGAGAGGGGCACCCTCTACCTGGGCGACATCTTCCACGTGGTCCTCGACGAAGCCGACCGCATGCTCGACATCGGTTTCCGGCCCGACATCGAGCGCATCCTGCGCAAAGTGCCCGACCCGCACCAAACCCTGCTGCTCTCGGCCACCATCTCCGACGACATCCGCAAGCTCGCCCGCCGCTACATGTACCAGCCCGTCGAGCTGAACCTCTCACGCGACGAGCCTTCGGTCGAGAGCATCCAGCAGTTCTACATCACGGTCGACCACGATCGTAAGTTCGAGCTGCTCCTGCACTTGCTCGAACGCGAGCGGCCCAGCCAGTGCATTGTCTTCACCCGCACCAAGCGAGGAGCGGACAAGCTGGCCGACAAGCTGCGGGGCCATGTGAAGGGCGTCGCCACGATCCACGGCGACTTGCCGCAGACCACCCGCAACCGCGTCATGCAGGCGTTTCGCGACGGGTCCATCCCGATCCTGATCGCTACCGACGTTGTCGGACGCGGGATCGACGTGAACGACATCAGCCACGTCGTCAACTACGACATCCCCGACGACCCGGAGAACTATCTCCACCGAATCGGTCGAACGGGCAGGATGGGCAAGGACGGACTGACCTACATGTTCGTCGGCCCCGATCAGGGCGAGCCGCTCACTGCAATCGAAAATCTGATCAACAAGCCGATCCCGGTTTACAAGCCCGAAGGTTTCGTGGCGTACCGTCGGCAGGAAAGGCGAGATAACGCGGTGAAAGTCCTCTGGGCCACGCCTGCCCGCGCCTCGTCCGCTCGGTAAGTTAATTAAGAGGGGCACACGACGCGACCGTTTCTCAAGCCACGGTCCCGGGTGCCTCTCTCGGTTTGCTCAATCCGCCCAGTTCCCCAAGCAGGCGTCTCGCCCGATCCTTCATTTCGTCCAGATCCCCCGATTCAGCCCCGTAACACGCCCGATCGCACGCGATAATCAACGCCCTCGCAGCGGCGGCAGCGTCCTCGTCGGCGCCAAGATTGCGAGCCCACCTGCTTGCCTCGTCAGGGGTCAGGACGCCCCGTGGCCGTCTACAAACCTCGTGGAAGAAGTCGGTAAGAGCCAAAGCAATAGCTCTACCCAATTCGTCGGCGCGATTAATCGTCTCGAAGCGGCTCGCCAAACTCTTGGCCAGTCTGCGTGGATCTACCTCTCTCCGTCTCTTAACAAATAGAGCAGTCGATATCCCTGCCGCAGCCATAAAAAATAATCCAAAGACCCAGAAGCCTCGGAGTAGCGATCGTCCGTCCGCCTCGCCAGCGTCCTCCACAGGAATCGCCGAAGCTTCCAGAATCGGAACTTCGATTACCCGCAGCGAAACCGCCCTGGAGGAAGTGGTTTGAAATCGCCGCGTGGCGGGATCGAACCACGAAACCAGGACCGGCGGTATCGTGAGAGAGCCCGCCTTGGTGGCTCGTACGCGATAAATCACAGTCCGCGACAGTGTTTCGGGCATAAATTCGGAACGATTTGCGGAATTACGAATTTCGAGGCCGCGAGCGTCCAGACCCGTTAGCCCGCCGACCATGATACATCCGGCAGCTCCCGGTCCTTTGTAGGTGATTTTGTACTGAAAGGTCTCTCCCACGCGAACCACGTCCGACTGAGCCGCGGCGAAGGCCTCAATTTTCCCCACGCCCCCTAAAAACGTCCCGGGGCGCCCGATTGACGGGATCGGAAGAATCTCCATCGCTTTCCCGACGGTCTTTCGCGCCTGTCCATCCACCATGACCGTGATCGGTGGCAGTTTTATCGAGCCAGCGCGGCGTGGCACGAAGTAAAAGGGATAGACGTAAGGCTTTGTGTCCCCCGTCCCAGGGATGCGGGGATAGATTTCGCCATCCGAGAGCGCTGGCCACATCAAAGTCGGTCGTTCTGCTCCTTCGGGAACAACCAGGCTCAACTCGATCAATTGCCCGACATAGAATGGCCCGCGAGGTACGTCGATCTTCAAAGGCGAACCGGACGTTTCCGCTCCCCTGATATCCCCCGCGATGAAAACGCAAGACAACGCTAGCAGGTAGGAAGATATCCGCCGTTCTCCCTTACACGAGTCAGCCTTTTCGGCCGATCTTGCGGTCGCTTACCAATCTTTACGATCTCCTGAATTTTTTTCCGGAGGCGGCGCCCCATCGGCGGGGGTTGGAAGGGCGTGCCGCACATTATCGAGCATCCCATTCAATCGATCGTCGGCGGTCCCCGGTGCCGACTGGTTTGATCCGTCCCCGTTCCCCGGATTTCGATTCGGCGAATCTTGACCCGTGCCCGACTGGTTATTGGTTGGATTGCGATCCTTCCTGGAAGCATCGTTGCCCGATCCGCCGCGGGGGTTGCTCGGCGAGTTGCGATCACCCTCCGGGTCGGGTGTCGCAGGAGGGGGAATCAATCGCGCGGCGAATGAACGATTCGTGGCAGCGTCGCGGCGAATGGCGGCCAGTCCGACACCCGTTGCTTTCGACGATAGGCAGGCGTCGTAATCCTTCAGGGCATCTTTGTACCGGCCCTGCGCAACCGACGTGTTCCCAAGGGCATAATCGATCTTCACTCGGAGCGAGGCATCGCAAAGCTTACGGGCCGCCCGATATCGGTTCTCGGCGGCCTCAAATTGCCTCAATTGGAAGAGTGCGGCTCCCGCATTATATAGGGGGATTGGGGAACCTGGATCGAGGCCGGCAGCTTCTTCGAATTCGAGCAGGCTTGAATGAAACTTGCCCTCCCGATAAAGGCGATCTCCAGCCGAGACGGCTTGCGATGCGGAACCCCCCGACGGCCCGGCCCCTAGTCCGATGGCAATGACCACCGCTAGCAGCCCGACGCGGCGGGAAAACGGCCAGGATGTCGCCACCATGATTCCAAGCGCGGGGATCAGGAAGACCGGAAAGCGTTCAATCCGTTCGGGAGGGCGTTCAATATCACGTCGCCTCCGGGCCGATGGCTGGATTCGGTCCCGATAGAGCTTGCCCAGATCTACCACCTTCATGCCCAGGGGCACGAAAACGCCTCCCGTGGCTTTCACAAGCGATTGGAGGACAGCATCATTGCGGCGAGAGAACACGATCTGGCCTTGATAACGTAATTCCTCGGTCTTTCCCCCGGCACCGGCGACGGGAATGGAGTGGCCCCGGTCGGCGTCTCCTACCGCAACCGCGTAGACTGTGATTCGTCGCATCCGTAGGAGGTCGAGCGTCTTGCGCCAGGAGTCATCGTGGTCTTCGCCGTCGCTCAGGATCACGATGGACCGGCCGTCGGCGGCCTCCTGATCGTCGAACGCATCGATCGCGGAGATCAGGGCCGCTCCCAGGTCCGACCCACCCGGGTTGACCTCTCCAGTCCGCAGTGCGGCCAGCGCATCCTTAACGGCGGTCATGTTTTCCGTCAATGGACACTTCAACACTCCTCGGCCCGCAAATGCGACCACCCCCAGGCGATCCCCCTCGGAGCGAGCAAGCTCGTCGATGAGCCCACTGGCGGCTTTCACGGCCGCACCCAGGCGATTCGGCAATGCGTCCTCGGCGGCCATGCTCCGGCTCACGTCGACCAGGAGAATCACGTCATGACCCGGAGGCAAGTCATAACTCCCAGCCCTGCCCCACCTTGGACCTGCGGTTGCGACGATCAGGAGGACGAGCGACACGACCCACGGCCAGGAGCGATCAACGGGCGGTCGTCCATTCCTTCCCAGAACAAGCCAATCGCGGGAGCGGCGACGTCGCGATGACCTGGTCGCGACAATCGCCAGCGGGAGAATCGTCAGGCACCAAAGGGCGATCGGGTGGGCGAAATCCACGGCTAGCACATCCCTCTGCCTGCGATATCTTCAGGGTAGCCGCCGCAGAAATCCGGCGAGCAGGAGCCTGGCCAGGACAAGGAGAAAGACCGACGTGACGAGCAATCCCGGATAACCTTCACGATACCGGACCCGCACCGCGCCCGCGACCGGAGATTTTTCGAGGGCATCGATCTCGACGAAAATCCGATCCAGTTCCCCGACATCTCCGGCCGTAAATGCTTTCCCACTTCCGAGTTCGGCAAGTTTTTTCAGGCGATCGAAATCGGGGCCGGTGTCGACGACCGGCGCGGCAAGGTTGGCCGACTTGCTCGCCCGTCCCACGGCAATTGTATGCAGCGTAATCCCCAATTGACCGGCCAGGCGGGCCGCATCCTCGGCGCAATCCGGCGAAGCCCCTCGACGCTCGCAGGCGCGTCCCGCCCGTCGGTCAGCAGAATCAGGACCTTCTTCCTCACGGGCGACGGGCGAAGCTCGCCCAATCCGTAAGCAATGGTATAGCCAAGGTTTGTGCCATCTTCATCGATACGAGCCGGGCGGATGGCTCGCGAGGCTTCGAGGAGGTAGGCGTGATCCAACGTGGGCGGAGAAATGCGGATCGGGACGCGGGCGAATGCGATCAGACCCAGCAGGTCATCGGGGCGACCCTGGACGAACCTCGCGAACGTGGCCCTGGCCGCGTCGAGTCGTGAGACTGGCTTGCCATTGCCGGGGAAGTCGGCCGCGGTCATGCTGGAACTTCGATCCAGGGCCACCACGATCGCGACACCTTTGCCAGCAACTCGCGTGACCCCGCCGATCGCCTGGGGGCGTGAGAGGGCGACGGCGATGCATGCAATTGCGAGGCTGGTAAGAATGGCCGGCACGAATCGAATCCATCCCGCGCGGCGTCTTGGGGCGAGGCGAAATCCATCAAGCGTGGGCCATGCCAGTCGCCCCCGCCGTCTCAGGAAGGGTATGGGGCACAGGAGTAAGACGAGCAAGCCCGCCGGCTCGGCCAGATGCCAGGAACTTCCGGGAATCGTCCAGTTCATCCTAAGTCGTTCCGGATCTGGCAATTAAAGCTTGCCGAGCCGCCATCGCACGCGCCAATGCCCGGTCGGGATCGGCGTCCAGCACCGTCAAATGCCCCATCTTGCGACCCGTGGACGCCGCCCTCTTGGCGTAAAGATGCATCTTCACGCCCGGATCGCCGGCCATCGCGGCCGCCCATCGCGGCTCGCCCCTGCTCCACAGGTCGCCGAGTAAATTGACCATCGCGGCCGGCTGAATCAAGTCCGCGGAACCGAGCGGAAGTCCACACATGGCACGAACCTGCTGCTCGAACTGGCTGGACACGGCCGCCTCGAGCGTCAGGTGGCCGGAATTGTGCGGTCGGGGCGCAAGTTCGTTGATCGTGAGCCCGCCCGCTTCGGTGAGGAAGAATTCCACGGTCAGGACGCCCACGGTATCCAGCGCGTCGGCAACCGCGATGGCCAGCGAGCGGGCCTCGGTCGAGACGATTGGTCCAATCGGCGCCGGGCAGACGGTGGAGTCCAAAATGTGGCGGTCGTGGCGATTCAGGCAAATTGGGTAAGCGACCGAGCGGCCATCCTCGCCCCTGGCAACTACCACGGAACATTCCGCGGCGAACGAGACGACGGCTTCGGCCACGCAGGCAACTCGATTCAGGCTCGACCAGGCGGGCAGGAGGTCCTCAGCAAATGTTACCCGGACCTGGCCCTTGCCGTCGTAGCCCGAGGAGGCTGTCTTGAGGATCAGGGGAAGGCGTAGATCGGTCGCGGCTCGAACTAATTCGACCTCGGTCCGCACCGTCCGCCAGGGCGCGAGTGGAAATCCGTTGCTCGCAAGGAACGTCTTTTCTCGCAAGCGATTCTGGCTGACCCAGACCGTTCGCCAGCCTGGCCTCGTGGGGCATTTGCGGGCGATCCATCGCAGGCCGGCCGCCGACACGTTCTCGAATTCGACCGTGACCGCCTGGGCCTTCTCGGCGAGTTGCCCCAACGCCGCGAACGAGTCGGTGGGGGCCACGATGGCCTCGTGAGCGACCTGGGCCGCGGGGGAATCGGCGGTCGCGCTGAGGACAATCGTGCGATATCCAAGCCGCTGCGCCGCCTGGAGAAACATGCGGCCGAGCTGACCCCCGCCGATCACGCCCAGGGTTGCGGGGGGCAAGAGCGGGGTCATTCGGGAGACTCCACCACCGACGCGGTCTGCTCCTCGCGGAAGCGGGCAAGGGCTTCGCGCAACGCCGGGTCATGCCTCGCCAGGATGGCCGCCGCGAGCAGGCCGGCGTTGGCCGCTCCCGCCGCCCCGATGGCCAACGTTCCCACCGGAATTCCCCTGGGCATCTGGACGATGGACAGGAGGGAATCCACGCCTCGCAGGACCCGGCTTTCGATCGGCACGCCCAGGACCGGCAGCAAGGTCATTGCCGCGAGCATCCCCGGCAGGTGCGCCGCCCCGCCCGCGCCGGCGATGAGGATTTCCAGGCCGCGAGCCTCGGCCTCTCGGGCATAGGTGAACAGTCGATCGGGCGTGCGGTGGGCCGAGACGACCTTGATTTCGTGGCGCAACCCCAAGCGAAGCCAGGATTTCGGCCGCGTGCCGCATGGTCTCCCAGTCGGACCGGCTTCCCATGACCACGCCCACCTTGGGCGGAACTTCGGCCATATCTTTCGCCTTGGGTTTGGTTGCCTGGCTGGAGACGTCCAATATATACGAAATTTTTCGACGCCGCACGCGATCATACCGGAGGGGCCCCGTGGTGCCTCCTGGCGGACTGCCCTGAAACGGCGTATCTTGAAGATCTTGTGATCGTGGCGGGGGTGCGTCATCCCCGCCGAAGGGGCGAAGGAGCCTTGGACATGTCCTGGATTCGGGGGATGATTGTTTTCCTGGCCTTGGGTCAAGCAGGTTGGATGATCTTCAATGGCGCCCACGCTTTGGCGGTCGGGACGTATCTTACCCCGAGCCGAGGCCCGCAACGGGGCCAGCTTGGCCCGTGGGCGGGGGTCGTCTCGTCCATGGGGATTGACCCTTCGTCCACGGTCATGAAGTCGATTTTCATCGTCTATGGCCTGGCCTGGATTGCGGTCACCTATACCTTCATCCGCAACAAGGCCTGGTCGCGGCTGGGCATGCTGCTGATGGTTTTCGGCTCGCTCTGGTATATCGGGGTGCATACCCCGCTGTCCCTGGCGCAGATTTTCCTGCTGATCCTCCTGCCCGTCCATCATGTGAACGCCCGCCCCGGATGACCCACCGTCCTGGAGAACCGTCGATGCGACTCTCGCCCCTGCTGGGCCTGGCCCTCGGCCTGTCCGTGCTGAGACCGGCCCTGGCCGACGACCCGATCAAGCCCACGGCCACGGCGTCGGAAAAGAACCCCGCCGTCCCGGCGGCCGGCCATTCGCTGCATGGCGAGGCCTTCGACGAAGGCCCCCGGCAGAAGGCGTATCTCAAGGAGGGCCAGGGTCGGATCGACTTCAAGGTCACCACGGCGAAGCCCGAAGCCCAGGCGTTCATCAATCAGGGCGTGGCGCAAATCCATTCGTTTTATTATCTCGAAGCCGAACGCTCGTTCCGCCAGGCGGCGCAGATTGACCCCGATTGCCCGATGGCCTACTGGGGCATGGCCATGGCAAACGTGAATAATAGCAGGAGGGCGCAGGGCTTCTTCAAGGAGGCGAAGAAGAAGGCCGAGACCACCAAGCTCTCTCGCCGCGAGACCCTTTATCTGGATGCCATGTCTGCCCTGTACAAGGATGGCGGGAACCATTCGCCGGCATTCCTCGCGGGGATGGAGGACCTGGTCAATGAATTCCCGGAGGATATCGACGCGAAGGCGTGGCTCGCCATGCTCATCTGGCAGAACGGGAACGTGGGATCGGCCCGCCAGGCGATCGATTCGCTCCTGGTCGCGGTCGAGAAGGTCGAGCCGCTGCATCCGGGGGCCCATCATTATCGCATCCACCTGTGGGATAGCATCAAGTACCCGCGGGCCGAGCTCGGCCACCACGTACGCGAAGACGGCGCCGGGATCGCCCACGCCTGGCACATGCCCGGCCATACATTCACCGGATTGCAACGTTATGGCGATGCCGCCTATCAGCAAGAAGGCTCGGCCAGGGTCGATCACGCGGCCATGATCCGCGATCGCATCATGCCGTTCGAGATCCACAACTACTCGCACAACAACCAATGGCTGGCGACCAGCTTGAGTCACGTGGGCCGCGCCAGGGACGCCATCGCCGTGGCCCGAAACCTGGTCGAGCAGCCCCGCGACCCTCAGAAGAACAACAAGACCGACGGCGGGTCGCCGCAACGCAATGGACGCGCCCGCTGGTCGGAAGTCCTGGTCAAGTACGAGCTCTGGGACGAGCTGATCGCCGCCACGACCTCCGGCCAGCTCGATTGGTCGGACGTCCCGTTCGAGAAGCGCGAAAAAGCCTACACCCTGGGACTCGCCTACGCCGCGAAGGGGGATAAGGGGAAGCTCTCCGAGCAGATTGAGACGATCCGCGCCCTCGACGGCGGCAAGGCGACCCCCGCGTCTCTGACCGCCCTGCCCAGCCGCCTGACGAACCTCGGTGCCGCTGCCAAGGCGGCCCCGGCTGCCGCGCCCGCCACCCCGGCCGCCACGGTTTCAGCCGAGCTTGCCGAGCTGGAGGGGCATCTCCGGCTACTGAATGACGATATCCCGGGGGCGTTCGACCTTTTCGCCAAGTCCACCCGGATGAGGGGCGAAAGCCTGGCGAGGGCCCAGGTGTCTGCCCGCAACCTCGGATTTGCCCCGGCTATCGCGAGGAAGGCCGTCCAGGACAATCCCAACCAGGTCGTCCCCCTGGCCGCTTGCGTCGAGATCCTCCAGATTTGCGGCAAGACCAAGGAGGCCCAGGAGGTCTACGCCAAGCTCGAACCGCTGGCCCGCCAGGCGGACCGCGACGTCCCGGTGTTCCAGAGGCTCGCGCCCGTGATCGAGTCGTGGAAATCAAGCAACTGGATGCCCGCCGAGGTCCCCAAGGTCGAATCCAGCGGTAACGGCGATTCGCACGTCGACCTGAGCACCCTCGGGCCGCTCGCCTGGTCGCCCTATCCGGCCGAGCCCATCCAGGCCGCCGACACGGACTCCAGGCCGTGGACGCTCGCCTCGCATAAGGGGGCAACGTGCTGGTGGTGTTCTACCTGGGTGGCCAGTGTGCCCACTGCATGCAGCAACTTCGCGAGATCGGGAAGGAGATGGACGCCTTCGCGAAGGCGAATACCGACGTCGTGGCCGTCGGCAGCGACGATATGGAGGCCACTCGCACGCTGAAGACCAACGCCGAGGGGGTCAAATTCCCCATGGCGCTGCTCGCCGACCCCGGCCTCGGCCTGTTCAAGGCGTATCGCTCGTTCGACGACTTCGAGGGCGTTCCCATGCACGGGACATTTCTCATCGATGCGCAAGGAAACGTCCGATTTCAGAGGATCGGTGCCGAGCCGTTCCTGGACGTGAATTTCCTCAAGGAAGAAGCCGCCCGAATTAACCGGATCAAGAATTGATGGCACCCGTTTTGCAGTTGATCCCATCGTTTCTCGCTACCCGTGTTCAGGAGCAGAACGATGTCTACCAAGAAGATGAATTCGGCTGAAACCAACGTCGATGAAGGCTCCCCGAACCTCGACCCGATCACCGGCGAACCGGGCGCGCATCCGGTTGGCGTGGGGATCGGGGCGGCCGGCGCGGGAGCGGCCGGCGCGGCGATCGGCGCGGTCGGCGGTCCCATCGGCGCGGCGGTTGGTGCGGCGGTCGGTGCGGTCGTGGGCGGATTGGCCGGCAAGGGCGTGGCCGAGGCCGTTGACCCCACGATTGAAGAGAACTACTGGCGAGACAATTATCACACCCGCCCCTACCACGAGGCCAGCTACGAGTACGACGACTACGCCCCGGCGTATCGGACGGGCTGGGAAGCTCGCTCGCAATACGAGGAGTCGGACTTCGACAAGGTCGAGCCGCACCTCGCCCGCGAGTGGGACAAGGTGAAGTCCAAGAGCCGCCTCTCCTGGGACAAGGCCCGCCATGCCTCGCGAGACGCGTGGGAGCGGGTCGGCTCGAATTACTGAGACGCTTCCGGGATTAACCCGAGAGAAGCCGCAAAAGGGCGAGGACTTCGGCATCAGGCCGAGGCCCTCGCCTCGCTCTTTTTCACGAGGTGCCGAGCAATTCCGGCGCGGATGGCCCTCGATCCTCGCGGCGGATGAGCGTGGCCGACACCCGGCGGCCGATGGCGATGCCGGGCCGTTCGATCGTGATCGCAAGGACGTAGGCGAATCCGGCGGAAAGGATCCAGGTGAGGACCAGCGCCGCGGAAGCCACGGGCAGGCTCCGCGTCCCCGACGGGATGAGCTTCTCCGCTACGTTGAGGGCCAGCAGGTGGACGAGATACATCCCATACGACAACTTCCCGATCAAGATGAGGATCGGGCGACGTAACAGCCAATGAATGGGGCCGTTGCCCAGCACGACCGAGCACAGGAACAGGGACGTAGCGATCGTATATCCGTCGCGGGCAAGCTGGTTGAGGCCGGCGGGAAGATGCGGCATCGAGAAGTGCAGGCCGAGCAACAGACCAGCGGTTGCCCACGCGAGCCAGGGCTGACCAAGGATCGCGAGGCCGCGGAACCAGGCCGCGTCATCCAGGAGCAAGGCGACGAGGCACCCGGCGAGGATGTGCGAATAGGGATAGAGGAACAGCCCAACCCGCGGCCCACACCACTGCGGGGCGAGCGCCATCAGGAGCATCAGGCCCGCGGTCGCCCCCAGGCGGAATCCGTTCAACCCACGCCAGGCGACCCAGGCGAGGAAAGGCCAGACCAGATAGAACTTCTCCTCGATCCCCAACGACCAGGTTTGATAGAATGGGATGTCGCTGAAGTTGCCATTCACCCCGAGGAAGAACGGCCATTCCTGGAGATAAGTCAGGTAGTACGGGAGTGCCGCCGCGAGGTTGGCCCGCTTCTCGGGCGAGAAGCCGAGGCCGAAAATCAGGAGCACATAGAGTCCCAGGACGAGATAATAGAGCGGGAACAGGCGGAACACGCGACGGACGAAAAAGGCCGGGAGGTTGAGCCGACCATGGGCCCGCTCCTCGCGGAGGGCCAGCAGGGTGATCAGGTATCCGCTGAGGACGAAGAACACCGTCACGCCCTGACGCCCCGCCAGCCACTCCCACATCCTGTCCTTCATGTGGACGCTGATCACAATGAGGATGGAGAACGCCCGCAACCCGTCCAACTCGGGGATATACGTGCGATTCAGGTATTCGTCACGAGAAAGCGATCGGGTCGTGGACGCGATGGACATGGAGCATGGGCTTCCGCGCGAAGTCGTTCGGCGCGAACCATCGCCGACGAGCCCTGACCGCGGCGTTAGCCCCCTCTGGTGGGAACGGATCTTGCGGCCTGCCCGGATCTCCGAGATTGCCGGCAGGATTCGGGGGAGAGGGCCGAATCTCGCATGCCGGGAAGACTATACTTCAGGCCCGGCACCATCCGCAACCAGTAATTTCGTGAAAGCGTAATGACTCTCTTGAATAAATCTATTCCATCAATATCCGAAATCATAATGACAAATATCATCCCAGACACGCTCACCGAACCCTTCCCGGCCGATCGCGTCCGGCCGATCGCGGGCAAGCCGGCCGGGAGCCTGGTCGTCCACGAGATCTACCGCAGCATCCAGGGCGAGAGCACCTTCGCCGGCCTGCCGTGCGTGTTCGTGAGGCTCACGGCCTGCCACCTGCGCTGCTCGTATTGCGACACCGCACATTCGTTCTATCGCGGCGAGACGCTTGCCCTGGAAGATGTTGCCGCGCGTGCCCTCGGCTTCGGGGATCCCCTGGTGGAGATCACCGGCGGCGAGCCCCTGCTCCAGCCCGAAGTCTATCCCCTCATGAAATCCCTGGCCGACGCCGGGCGCACGGTCTTGCTCGAAACCAGTGGCGCGATTGACATCGCGAGGTCGATCCGCGGGTCCGGATCATCCTCGACTTGAAGACCCCCGGCTCGGGCGAATCGGCCGCGAATGTGGCGGGGAATCTCGATCGCCTTCGCCCGACCGATGAGCTGAAGGTCGTGGTCTGCAATCGCGATGATTTCGATTGGGCCATCGCGCGAATCCGCGAGCAAAATCTAGCGGAACGCTGCCCGATCCTCTTCAGCCCGGTGCATGGCCGGGTCGAACCCGGCGAACTTGCGAGCTGGGTCCTGGAAACCGGGCTTCCCGTCCGCGTCCAGATCCAACTCCACAAGGTCCTCTGGGGTGCCACCGCTCGAGGGGTTTGAAGTCAAATCCCCGGGCGATTCACCACCCCAGGCTCATCTTGAACCCGATCAGCTCCTGGATCATCGCCAGGCCGATCACCCAACCGGCCAGCATGACCACGGCCTGCCACAGGTTGCCCACGGCCCGCTTCAGCGTCGAGACGCCGATCAAGCTGTCCTCGCCGCTCCGAACCACGATGATCAACCCCACGGCCACCATCAGGACGATCGGGCCGATAATCGCAATGCCGCGGACGATTTCCCATGCGCTCATGGCCAACAAGCTCCTGAAAAACCCGATCGTCTTGGATGGTGTAAGCCGCGATGCGAAGCGAGGAGAAGCAACAACGATGCCAAGATCACTCTAGGACGCGGACAGCCGCGCTCGGCCTCCATTCTAGGGGACGTTGGCCCGCGAGCCTCCGAAATTTCGGTGAAAGTCCCAGCGAAGGTTCGGTTATGACGATTTCGTTGGAATTTCCAGTTTCTCAGCGGGAAGGCAGCCCGAAAAGGCGTCGAGCGTTCGCGGAAGTCGCCTCCGCCAGCGCCTCTAGCGGCATTCCTCGCAGGGACGCCACCACCTGGGCGGTGACGGCCACCCTGGCGGGCTCGTTGCGCTTGCCGCGGAACGGGTGGGGACTGAGGTAGGGGCTGTCGGTCTCCACCAGCAGGCGATCCAGGGGAATCCTCGCGGCCACTTCCCGCAACGGATCGAGGTCCTTGTTCGCGAAGGTGATCATGCCCGCGAACGAGATGTAAAGCCCCAACGCAAGCAGCTTCTCGGACTCCTCCAGCGAGCCGGTGAAGGAATGCTGCACCCCTCGGATGGGGCGATGGTGCGAGGCGAGTTGCTCGATGATATCGCGCTGGCAATCCCGACTGTGGATCACGGCCGGCAGGCCGGTTTCGAACGAAAGGCGGAGATGCCGATCGAAAAAGTCCTGCTGGACGGGGAACGGGACCCGGTCCCAGTAGCGATCCAGGCCGGTCTCGCCCAGGGCGACCACCTTCGGCTCGCGGCAAAGTGCAGCGATCGCCCCCCAATCCCCCTCCGATGCGTCCGCGGCCTCGTTGGGGTGGATTCCCACGGCGGCGAAGACATGGGCGTGCTCTTGCGCAGGGCCACCACGCGACGACTATCCTCGGCCGTCGTGCCGATGGCGATCATCTGGACCACCCCAGCGGCCTCGGCCCTCGCCATCACCTCGGCAAAGTCGGCCGCGAGCTTCGGCGAGTCGAGGTGGGCGTGGGTGTCGATCAACCGCGCCGCCCGCCCGCTCACGTCTCGGGCTCCGGATCGGCGAAATAGCCCATCAACTCCAGGCGATAACCGGTTACGCGAAAACCCTGCGAATCGAGATTCCGGCACAGGTCCGGGTCGAGCTTGGCGATCAAGTCGGGGTCGAAGGGCGTCGCGAGGTCATGAACGCGGCCGGAGCGGAGGTCGCGCAGGTGATAGTGGTTCTCGGCCCGAGCATCGTATCGGGCCGTGCCGTCCTCGGCCGCAAGCTTCGTCACAAGCTGGCATTCCACCAGGGCTTCCAGCGATTTATAGACGGTCGCGAGGCTGATGGTCGGGATCGACCGGCGGACGGCCTGATAGGCTTCCTCGGCCGACGGGTGGTCGTGCTCGCATCGGGCCAGGTGGTCGTAAACGGCCATCCGCTGCCGGGTGCAGCGCAGTCCTCTGGATTCCAGGGCGGCGCGGAACGTGGCCGGATCGAGCGCGGCGGAATCCATTGGCGGGCGGATGGCCTCTGGGTGATGGAGACGACGACCGATCTCTCGCTTGGCACTATTGTTCGACCGCTTGACAGCGATGTCAACCTCCTGTTAAATTCACCAGGGGCTGTCTCATGACGGGCGGGGCGAATTCGTGCCGATCCGAGTTTCCCGGAGCGTCTCTCCGGTGAAACCGTTTCCTCACCCCACGCCGCAAACGTCGTGAATCACGGCCCGACCTCGCCTTGAATCGCGGGCGAGGTCTTCCCGAGGAGGCGTCGCGCCGGCCGATCGGCCCGCCGCGGCGACGGGTTACTGGAACTCGCCCCCTCGGGCTGAGTCCCTTCCGCCCGTCCCCGGTCCTGATGGGTTGCGTCTGTTCGGCACGCCTCGGAGGCCTTCATGAGCGTTGATCTGGTCCGGATCGTCGATAGCATCCACCGCGACAAGAATATCCCCAAGGAAATCTTGTTCGAGGGGATCGAGTCGGCGCTCGCCACGGCCGCGAAGAAACACTTCCCCGAGGCCGAGGAAATCCAGGTCGCGATCGACCGCGATACCGGCAAGACCCGAACCATGGCCGACGGCAACCCCGTCGACCCGCCCGACTTCGGGCGAATCGCCGCGCAAACCGCCAAGCAAGTCATCATCCAGAAGATCCGCGAGGCGGAACGCGATAGCTTATTCGACGAATTCGAGGACCAGCGAGGCGACCTGATCACCGGGACGGTCCAACGCTTCGAAGGCGGCGCCGTCACCGTCAACCTCGGCAAGACCGATGGCCTCCTGCCCCGGTCCGAGCAAATCCCCGGCGAAAGCCACCACCCCGGCGAGCGCGTCCGGGCCGTGATCCTGGACGTGAGGAAGGTCGGCCAGCGGGTCAAGATCATCCTCTCGCGTACGCATCCCGATTTCGTCCGCCGCCTGTTCGAGCTGGAAATCCCCGAGATCGCCGACCAGATCATCAGCATCCGTGCCCTCGCCCGCGAGGCCGGCTACCGCTCCAAGGTCGCCGTGACCTCGATCGATTCGAAAGTGGACGCCGTGGGCGCATGCGTCGGCGTGCGTGGGACGCGAATCAAGAACATCGTTGACGAGCTGGGCGGCGAGCGCATCGACATCGTCCGCTGGAATGAGTCGCTGCAAGTGCTGATCCCCAATGCGCTTCAGCCCGCCGAGATCGACGAGGTCATGCTCTGCCAGCTCCTCGGGCGTGCCATCGTGCTCGTGAGGGAAGACCAGCTCTCGCTCGCGATCGGCCGTCGCGGCCAGAACGTCCGCCTGGCCTCGAAGCTCGTCGGTTGGGACATCGAGATCATGACCAGCGACGAGCTGGATGAGCTGATCGAGAAGGCCGTGACCCTGTTCACCAAGATCGATGGGGTCGACACCGAACTCGCCGAGAAGCTCGTCGAGCAGGGGATCTTGAGCTACGACGACCTCTCGGTCATGGAAATCGACGACCTGGTGAACACGATCGAAGGTTTGAACGAAGAACAGACAATCGCCATCGTCGGCCAGGCCGAGACCCTGGCGGAGCAGCAGACCGAGGAGATGCCCCGCCGCAAGGGGGCAAGGACCACGCCCTCGGCGCCGGCCGAGCCCGTCGGCGAGCCGGGCAGGACCCTCGCCAAGCCCACGCTGGACGACCTCTTCGGGGAACCGGGGAGCGAATCCACCGAGGACTCGCGAGACGGGGTGGACGAAGGACGCGCGATCAGCGAGGATTCCAGCCCGGCCGACGAGCCCGACGCCGACCATTCCGAGGAGGAGTTGCGCGACTTCGCGATGGCCGCCGAGCTTGGGCAGGAGAACGAGAGCGGGCGGGAGGTCACCTCGCCGCCCAGCGACGCCGACCAGAGCGAGACCGAACGAATCGTGACCGAGGCCGTGGAAGCGGGCACGACATCCCAGGAGATTGAAGCCCACGAAGCCGGGACCGGGCCGAACCGGCCCCCTCTGCCAACCCCCGATCCCTCGTCGACCGGTTCGTCCGGGATCACCCATCACGACCCCGTAGGAAGAGATTCGGACATGAATCAACCATGAGGCCCGCTTCGGGCAGACGCCGCACCGGCCGATTCCAGCCGGTCCACCCCTCCTGAAAAGCTCTCCGCCGTCGCGCGGCCGGGCCTCCAGGATGGATTCTGGGCTTGGCACGGCGGGTAGGCGGAGATCACAATAATGAAACGGATCGCCCGGCCCATCTGGTCCGGCACGCGCCGTCACAGGAGGAGTCGCCTTTGTCCACGCGTGTCCATGAGTTGGCGAAAGAGCTAGGTTTGAAGAGCCCGGAGTTGTTGGACCGGATCCAGAAGGCCGGCCTGGACGTCAAGGCAAGTGCGCCTTGCGGTCGTCGAGCCGGCCATGGTGGATCGGATCAGGCAGATGATCAAGGGGACGTCCGCGACGGCTGCACCCCCCGCCGCACCCGGCTCGCCGAGCCTCCCCGCCTCCCTCGGAGACGCCCGCCATCGTTCCCACCGCCGCGCCGGAACGTGCGAAGACCAGTCCGGCAACCACCCCTGCCGCTCCTACGGCACCGATCGCCACCGCGCCGCCACCGCCTCCGCAGGCCACCACGCCCCCGCAGCCGGCCCGCACTTCGCCCGCGCGCCGCGCAAGTTCCCGCCGACTCAGCCCGAACCACAAGTCGCCGCTCCCGCCCGCGATGCGTCGCCCGCGGTCGCGCCGTCGCCGCCTCCATCGGCCGGCTTGACGGGCAATCCCGCGCGGCCCGCCCCCTGAGTGGATCGGCGCCATCGGCCCGGCCGGGCGGCGGGGGTTTGACCGCTCCTCCTCGCAGCGGCCCGCTTTCGGGGCATACGGGCATCACCCGGGGTACCGGTGCGGGTCCGCTTTCTCGAAATCCAGGCGGAGCCCCGTCGGCCCCCACGGCGGCCCCCCCCTTCGGGAGGCGAGCCGCGGCCGAATCCGACCTCTCCGCCCCCTTTGCGACCCAGCGATTATCTCTCTCCGACGGGTTCGCGCGTGCAGACCGGGAGCGGTCCTCGGCCCGGTGGCCCCTCCACAAGTCCGCCCCCGGTCAGGCGTTCGAGCGATGGTGGTCCCGGCGGCCCGCGCCGCGACGGCGGCGGGCCTCCGCGCCCGGCCGGTCGGCCACTGCCCCCGGTTTCGTCCTCGACCGGCTCGGCCCTTCCGCCTCGCAGGCCGGAAAGTCCTCGCCCGAGCGGCCTCGAAGCCAAGAGCCAGCGACCCGACATGAAATTCACGCCGGGCGCAGCTCATGGAGATGCGCCGGACCGGCCAACTTGACAGCGGCAGTGCCCCTCCGGCCGCTCCGGGCCGTCCCGGTGCGCCGCCGCGGCCTGGACAGGGCCCCGGTGGACCCCGACCCGGCGGCATGGGCCCCGGGCAAGGGCCGTCCCCCGGAGGGCCGCAGGGTCGTGGTCCCGCCTCGCCTGGACTGCGACGTCCTCCCACGCCGGGCGGAGGTCCCAATCTTCCCGGCCCGCCGGGCATGGGGACGACCGTGATCGCGCCCCCGCCTCCCATGGAGGAAGAGGACGAGAAGGGCAAGGGCAAGGCCGGTGGCCGACTGGGCTCGGCCGCCGATCGCGCCGGTCGGCGGGCCAAGCGGAACGAGCGGACCGCCGATCGTCGCGGGATCTCCTCGCCCGTCCCCGCCTCGGCCCTCACGTCCGAGGAGGAAGCCGAAGCTCGCGGGCGGAATCGAGGCCCTCGCCGGGGCGGGAAGGGGCAGCATCGCGCGGCCCTGGCGCCCATGCGGAAGAGTCACGCCGAGATCGAGCCGCCCATCACCGTCCGCACGCTCTCCGAGGCGATCGGCGTCACGGCCAAGCAGATCATCACCCGCTACATGCACCTGAAAAACGAGCTGGTGACCATCAACGCGTCGCTCGACGACGACACGGCGATGGAATTGGCCATGGAATTCGGCGTCGAGCTCGAACTCGTCTACGAACGGACGGCCGAGGACGACCTGCTCGAATCGATGGATGCCGAGAGCGACGCCGCGAACATGTTCCTCCGGCCGCCGATCATCACGATCCTCGGCCACGTCGACCACGGCAAGACGTCCCTGCTCGACAAGATCCGCAAGGCCAACGTGGTGGCGACCGAGAGCGGCGGCATCACGCAGCACATCGGCGCCTACCAGATCGAGCACGAAGGCAGGAAGATCGCGTTCGTCGACACCCCGGGCCACGAGGCGTTCACCGCCATGAGGGCCCGAGGCGCGAACGTGACCGACATCGTCGTGCTCGTGGTCGCGGCCGACGACGGCGTGATGCCGCAGACCCGCGAGGCCATCGCCCACGCCAAGGCCGCCGAGGTCCCGGTCGTCGTGGCGCTGAACAAGATCGACCTGCCCGGCGCCGACACGCCGGCGAATATCAACAAGATCTTCGGCGAGCTTTCCAACGAAGGCCTCATCCCCGAGGAGTACGGCGGCGATACCCCGGTGGTGAAGACCTCCACCTTCACCGGCCAGGGCATCCCCGACCTGCTGGCAACGCTCGACGCCATCGCCGAGTTGAACGACCTCAAGGCCAACCCCGATCGCCCCGCGACCGGCACTTGCCTGGAATCGTCCAAGACGGAGGGCCGGGGCGTGGTGGCCACGGTCATGGTGCAGGACGGGACGCTCCGCGTCGGGGACGTGATGGTCTGCGGGGACGGGTTCGGCAAGGTCCGCGCCCTGTTCGACGACAAGGGCCGTTCGGTCCAGGAAGCGGGGCCGAGCACGCCGGTCGAGATCTCCGGCCTCGACGAAGTGCCGACGGCGGGCGAGAAGTTCGCCGTCCTCGAGCGACATCAGCCGGGCCCGCGAGATCGCCGAGGCCCGCCGCCTCCGCACCCGCGGCGTGAACCTGGGCGAGCGCCAGACGGTCACGCTCGAAACCCTGTTCTCCAGCATCGCCCAGCAGAAGCTCAAGAGCCTGAACCTGATCCTCAAGGCCGACGTGCAAGGATCGCTCGAGGCCCTCGTGAAGGAGCTGGACAAGCTGGAGAACCCCGAGGTCCCGATCCGCATCCTCCTGAAAGCGGTGGGCGGGATCAGCGAAAGCGACGTGATTCTGGCCGACGCCAGCCAGGCGATCATCGTCGGCTTCCGCGTGGCGCCCGACGACAAGGCCATCAGCATGGCCGATGAGAAGAAGATCGAGATCCGCCGCTACGATATCATCTATCAGGTCACCGACGAGGTGAAGAAAGCCGTCGAGGGGATGCTCATCCCCGAGATCAAGGAAGTCCACCTCGGTCGCGCGGTCGTTCGTCAGGTGTTCAAGATCTCGAAGATCGGCACCGTCGCCGGCTGCTTCGTCACGCAGGGGTCGATCGAACGCTCGGCCAAGGCCCGCATCATCCGCGAGGGCCGCGAGATCTACAAGGGTCAGATCGACGCCCTCAAGCGGTTCAAGGAGGACGTGAAGGAGGTCGCCCAGGATTACGAGTGCGGCATCAAGGTCTCGAACTTCGACGACGTGAAGACCGACGACGTGATCGAAGCCTACCGCATCGACGTGATCCGTCGCACGCTGTAAGGCGGGGGTTCGGGGGCGGAATTTCGTCCCGCCCCCGGCTCCCGATCCCCGTCCCCCGAGGTTTTATGCCCGTGGTCTCGCTGGTCGTGGAGCTTCGGCTCATGGATTGCGAGACGTCCCGCCAGAAGCGTTCGCGTGTCGAGAAGATCCTGGGAAAGCTGCGGCGACACCTGAACGTGGCCGTGGCCGACCTGGGCGCGAGGAGCCGTCAGGGCTTGCCGTCCTCGGGTTCGCCGCCGTGGGCCGGACCCGGAAAGAGGCCCGCGAGGTCCTGGAACGGGCGGCCGACGCCCTTGCCTCTCACCCTTCATCGGAACTCGTCCGCGTCGTGTTCGACGAGCTTTGAGCGGCCCATTGCTCACCGGATAACCATCGGATCTCGCTCCGCGCATCACTCCCGAGGTCGTTTCCATGCCTTCGCATCGGGGCCCCCGAATCGCCGAGGCGATCCGAGAAGTGGTCTCTTCGGCCATCCTGTTCGACGTCTCCGACCCCCGGGTCAAGGGCGTGACCGTGCTCCGCGCCGAGGTCGCGCCCGACCTGCGAAGTGCAACGGTCTTCGTCTCCTTCATGGGGTCCGAAGGCGAGCAGAAGCTTGCCATGAAAGGGATCCAGCACGCGTCGGGCTTCCTCCAAGCCAAGGTCGCCGCGCGGCTCCAGACCCGATTCACGCCGACGCTCACGTTCCAGCGCGACGACGGCGTGAAGAAGTCGATCGAGATCTCCCGCCTGATCGACGAAGCGATCGCGAGCGACCGCCGCGACAGGCCCGCCGGGCCGGAAAGCCGGCGGAAGACCCGGAACTCGACGAGTCCGAATGAGACTCGCCCCGGGTGGCACGCTGCCCGACCGAAAGATCGCCTCCGAACCCACCGAGACCCGCACATGGCCGCTCCGAGCAAGGCGCAACTCCTGAACGAGGTCCATACGCTCCTCAAGAAGCGTTACAAGCTCGATGCCCACGGCGATCGGCCCACCGTCTTCGAAGCGATCGTGTATGGGATCGTCCATGAAGGGTCCACCCGCGAGCAGGCCAATCAGGTCATCAGCCGCTTCAAGGACGATTTCTTCGACTGGAACGAGGTCCGCGTCAGCTCGATCGAGGAGATCCAGGGCGTCCTGAGCGGGCTGCCCGATCCGGAGGCCCGCGCCAGCAAATCGCGGCGATTCCTCCGCCAGCTCTTCGAGAGGGCCATCGCCATCCCCGGCCTCAAGAGCTACGAATTCGCTCGATAGCCTGACGAAGAAGCCCTTGAAGGAGTCGATCAAGGCCCTCCAGGAGTTCGAGGCCCTCGGGTCCGAATACGTGCTGGCCACGGTGATCCAGCAAGCCCTCGGCGGCCACGCCATGCCCGTCGATCGCCCCCTCCGCCGGGGACTGCGACGCCTGGAGATCATCGACGAATCGACCGATGACGCCTCGGTAAGGGCACTCCTCGAACGCGCCGTCCCCAAGAATCGCGGGCTGGAATTCATCGAGCTGATGGAGGAATTGACCCACGACACCTGCGTCGAGGGTCCGCCCGATTGCCCGCGTTGCGAACTGAGGAAGATTTGCCCGACCGGCCAGGCGAGGATGGTCGCCGACAAGGCCGCCACCAAGGCCGCCACGAAGGTAAAGCCCGCTCCCGAGCCGCCCAAGCCGACGGCGAAGGCGAAGCCCGCCGTCATCGCGTCGCAGGCCCCCGAACCCTCGAAGGACTCGAAGGCCCCCAAGGGCCGCGCGCCTCGCTCCAAGTAAGGCGGGGCCAGGTTCGGAGCAGGACTCGGGCAAGCACAAGCCCGAACAGGCCGACGCTCGCGGCCGGCTAGCCTGTGCGCCGACGGCGTTGACGCCTTCGAGTCAGAGCTTACAGGAGATATGCACTCGGCCGTTTCGGACGGCCGATGGTCGTCGGCGGGTCCGGTGGGTTGCGTGTTGCCTGCGACGCTGACCCACCCTACCGGTAGTGCCAACTGCGTAACTCCTCATCTATTTATAATAATTGTAATTGATTGATTTCCAATTAATCATATTAAGAATCCATAGATTTGCCCTGACGCCGGTCACAATCGTGAACATCGAGGCGGAAGATGCGTCCAAATCCGCCAGAGCACCCAAGCGCAAGCTGGCCCGCGATCCTGATTCCCGTCAACTGTCGCGGGCTGCACAAGAGGCGTACCCCGACTTTTGGGTGCCGGCACCGTGTCCGGATCGTGAGCCAAATTTTTTTGTCGTGATGACTGGTCGGTGGCGGGCCTCTGCCTACAATCGCCCTCGCCAGGATGAGGTCTAAACCCAAGTTTGCCTTGGGTTTGGAGCGTACCTCGTTCGCAATCTCTTCACGCCCGGGGGGCCACGTCCATGTCCAAGTATTTCGCCTTGTTCGCGCTTGCCGTCTTCGCGATCCCGACCCATGCCGCCGAGAAAGACATCGTCGACACCGCCGTCTCAACCGGCAAGTTCAAGACCCTGGTCGCCGCCGTCAAGGCCGCCGACCTGGTCGAGACCCTCCAGGGCGACGGGCCGTTCACCGTCCTGGCCCCGACGGACGAGGCCTTCGCCAAGCTGCCCGCCGGCACCGTCGAGGCCCTGCTCAAGCCCGAGAACAAGGCGAAACTCGTCGCGATCCTGACCTATCATGTCATCCCCGGCAAGGCGATGGCCGCCGAGGTCGTCAAGCTCGACGGCAAGACCGTCAAGACGGTCCAGGGCTCGATGGCCGCTCGATCAACGTCGACGGCGGCTCGGTTACCTGATGGGCAGAACAAGGCCAAGGTCATCAAGACCGACGTCGAGGCGACCAACGGCGTGATCCACGTCATCGACACCGTCCTGATGCCCCCCGCGAAGTAAATGGCCCGGTAGTCGTCGCAATTTCCGGATGGGACGGGACCGATCGGTCCCGTCCGTCCGCATTGGTTCAGGCCATCGGGGTCGCCGCGGATTCTTCCAACCGGTGAAGCGTGATCCCATGTTCGCGAAGCTTATGCTTCTGGACTTTCCCCGTGACCGTGCGGGGGAGGTGGTCCAGGATTTCGACGTAGTACGGCACTTTGAAGTGGGCGATCTTCCCGCGGCAGAATTCGCGAATCGCGTCCGCATGCAGCGTCAACCCGGCCCTTGGCACGACCCAGGCCGAGACGACCTCGCCGTAGACGCGATCGGGGAGCCCGACGACGGCGACCTCGGCGACGTCGGGATGGTGGCAGAGGAATTCCTCGATCTCGGGCGGATAGATGTTCTCGCCCCCGCGAATGATCAGCTCCTTGCTCCGGCCCACGATCCGATAGTTCCCGTCATCTCGCCGGCGGGCCAGGTCCCCCGTGGCCAACCACCCGTCGGCGGTAAGCACCTTCGCCGTGCTCTCGGGTGCGCGGTAATATCCCGCCATCACGCCGTGTCCTTTCACGCAAAGCTCGCCCGTTTCGCCGGGCGGGACCTCGTCGCGGGCGGTCGGATGGAGCACCTTGACCTCCACGCCCGGCAGGGGCGAGCCCACGGTCCCCACCCGGACCTCCAGCGGGTCGTCGGCATGGGTCTGCGTGATGATGGGCGAGGCCTCGGTGAGGCCATAACCGATCGTGATCTGCGAGGCGCCCATGCGTTCCACCACGGCCTTCATCAGCGGCATCGGGCACGGGCTCCCGGCCATGATCCCCGTCCGCAGCGACGACAGGTCGTATGACGCAAAGTCCGGGCAATCGAGCTGTGAGACGAACATCGTGGGTACGCCATAGATCGACGTACACCGCTCACCCGCGATTGCCTGGAGCGTCGCGCGAGGATCGAAGGAAGGCGCGGGGACCACGATCGCCGATCCGTAGACCGCGCAAACGGCCGTCCCCAGCACGCAGCCGAAGCAATGGTAGAACGGGACGGGCACGCACACGCGGTCCATCGCGGTGTACCGGACCCGCCGGCCGATGTAGAACGCGTTCATGAGGATGTTCCGGTGCGTCAGCATCGCACCTTTCGGCATCCCGGTGGTGCCCGAAGTGAACTGGATGTTAACCACGTCGGAAGCGCGGACGGGCGGCTCGATCGAGTCGAGGATGCCTGGGCTTTCCCCATCGCCCGCGCAGAATCGAGCCAGCCCGGCCCGGGTCGGTCGCCGATGGCCATGACTCGTCGGAGCTTGGGGAGGCGTTCGGAATGCCAATCCGGGCTCTCGGCCGATGCCACTTCGGGGCAGATCGCCTGGACCATCTCCACGAAGTTGGAGAACTTGAACGGGAGGCCGACGATCAGCGTGGAGACGTCGGCAAGCCTCAGCGCCTCTTCCAGTTCGTGGAGGCGATAGGCCGGGTTGATGTTCACGAGGACCGCGCCGATGCGGGCCGTGGCGAACTGGGCGACGACCCATTCCGGACAATTCATCGACCAGATGCCGACGTGATCGCCCGGATTCACGCCGCAACTCAGCAATCGCCCGGCCGCCCGGCTCACCTCGGCATCCAGCCGCGCCCAGCTCCACGCGCAGGCCGGCCGAGGGGAAGACGAGGGCATCGCGCGGGCCGTGATCGCGGGCCGTCCTCCGCAAGACCTCGCCCATGGTCAGGCCATCGACCCACGGCGGCGAATCATCGCAATCTTTCATGATCTGGACTCCGGCTGGGCACGAACCTGGACGTCAACGACTTGCTAATCGCGAGCGGCCCTGGTCCGATGGGGGCGGTCCGCCCCGATCGCTTGAACCCCAAGGCACCGCCATGCCCCTCGATCTCCTGGTGTTTTACGGCTCGGTCCGGCAGGCCCGGCAGGGCATCAAGGCCGCTCGATTCTTCGTCAACGCGCCCGACGGAGGGGCCATACCGTCACCCTGGTCGACCCGATGGAGGTCAATCTCCCGCTGATCGACCGGATGTACAAGGAATATCCCGCGGGCGAGGCCCCCCCTGCCCTCGAAACCCTGGCCGGGCAGGTCCGCAAGGCCGACGCTTTCGTGGTCGTGACCGGCGAGTACAACCACAGCATCCCTCCCGCGCTTTCCAACCTGATGGACTACTTCCTGGAAGAATACCGGTGGAGGCCGTCGGCGATCGTCTGCTACTCCGCCGGCCCGTTCGGCGGCGTCCGCGCCGCGATGCAGCTGCGCGCGTTCCTCGCCGAGGTCGGCGCCTCCAGCATCCCGTCGCTCTACCCAATCGCCAAGGTTCAAGATGCCTTCGCGGAGGACGGCACGGCGCTGGACAAATCTCATGAAAAACGCATCGAGAAATTCCTGGCGGAACTGGAATGGTATGCCATGGCACTGGCCAACGCAAGGCAATCGGGCACTCCCTATTGAGCCATCGAACCGTCGATCGGGGATGCCGCGAATCACGAGGACAGGTCCCAGGCCGTGCGGCGTTTCTCCAGGAATGCGAGCATGCCTTCCCGCGCCTCGTCCCCCACGCGGATCGCGGCACTCACGGCGGCCGCGCCCCGGAGGTCGCCGGACGACCGGTCGATTCATCCACGAATTTCTTGATCGTCGAGACCGCGAGCGGTGCGCACGCAAGCAGGTCATTGGCGAGGGCCATCGCCTCGGCCTGGCAACGCTGGGCCGCGACGACGAGGTTGACCAGGCCCCACCGTTGCGCCTCCTCGGCGGGGATGGACCTCCCGGTGAGGAGCAGGTCGCGAGCCCGGCGATCCCCGACCTGTCGGACGAGGTCGTGCAGGACGATCGCGGCGGCCAATCCGCGACGAACCTCGGGGAAGCCGAGATGGGCGTCGGCCGACATGATCACGAAATCACAGGCGGTCGCCAGCCCCGCCCCGCCCGCCAGACGCGTCCCCCTCCACGGCGGCGATCGTCGGATGCGGGAAGTGATGGATGGCGTCGATCAGGTCGGCAATCGCCTGCAAGTCGCCGATCGCCGCCGATTCCGACTCCGGGGAATCGCCCAACTCGGCCGCCTCCTTCATGTCCATCCCGGCGCAAAACGTCGGGCCCCGTGCGTTCAGGACCAGGACGCGGACGCCAGGCTCGGCCGCAAGCGTGGCGATCATGTCGCCTAGCCTGGCGGCCATCGCCCGCGAGAGCGCGTTCCTGCGTGCCGGGCGGTTGAGGGTGAGCACGACAATCGGCCCCTCGTCCTGGCGGATCACCACCGGTTCGCTCATCGTGATGACTCCCCGGTTGCCGGCGAGGGCAATCCCAATTCCAGGATGGCCGTGCCAAGTGCCTTGCCCTGCGTATCCAGTCGCAACGATCGACTCGCGCCGCCCGCAAGTGCCCGCTCGATCACGAAGTTCAGGGCGTGGATCTTCGGAAGCTCATAACGAACGACCGGCCCCACGCCCATCGGTCGCAGGAAGCTAGCCACGACATCGCAGGTCAAATGCTCGCGGAGGTGGTCGTACAATCCCTCGTCGTTCGCGATCACGCCGATGTTGGCGCGATTTCCCTTGTCGCCGCTGCGAGCATGGGCGATTTCACCCAGTCGAATTGTCGAGCGATCGTCGGCGATCATGAGGCGTTCCCCTTCGCCCAATCGGACGCGGTGCGGACCTCCACTCTGGCCCTGACCAGCGACCGATCGACAAGCGTGGGCCAGTAATTGAACGCCGGGCGGGCCGAAGGACGGCCGTTCGCATAGCCGGCGATGCCGGGCGGGCCAGCCGTGATGAGCGGCGCGATCTCCCGGCAGAATCGCTCCACGGCGGCGCGTCGGGGATCGCGGACCGTCACCCGCAGGACGACCTCGTAAGGCTCGAAACCAGGAAGGATCACGCCGGGGACCACGTCCCCCGCGCCCAGGCATTCGACGAGCGAATCTTCCAGGCCGAAGCCCGCCCTTCGCACACGGTCCAGGACCAGGTGGCCGGCGGCTCGGGCCTTGGACTCGGCATGCCGGCCGATCACCGCAACCATCCCGCTCGCCATCCAGCCGTCGCGATACACGGCCGCCACCTTGTATTTTTCGGAGGGCGCTCGTCCCGTCGCGCCCTTCACTCGCACGCGATCGTCGCCGTCTTGCGAGAGTTCCACCGTCGTCAAATCCACGTCGACGTCGGGCGTGCGATAGCACGACGGGTCGTCGATCTCGTAGACCAGTTGCTCGGCCATGTTGGCGACCCGGACCAGGCCGCCCGAGCCTTGCGGCTTGGTGATGACCGACGATCCATCCGCGGAAATCTCGGCGATCGGATAGCCCACGCCCGCCAGGTCGGGAATTTCCTCCCAGGCATGCCAGAGGCCGCCGGTCGCCTGGGCGCCGCACTCGATGAGATGCCCGGCGACCGTCGCGCCGCTCAACTGGCCCAGATCCTCGCGATCCCAGCCGAATCGGTGGAGCGCCGGCCCCAGGGTCAGCGACGCGTCGGCCACGCGTCCCGTGATTGCGATCCGGCAACCATGGGTCATCGCCAATGCGATCGCCCCGGCACCCAGGTAGGCATTGGCCGATACGAGCCGCGGCACGATCTCGTCAATCGGCTCGCCGGTTTCCAGATGAGGGAACTCGACTCCGCCGGCAATCCAGCCCGGAATCTCGTCCAGGACGTCGTCGCCGTCGACCGCGGCGATCGCAACGTCGGCGAGGGCGTGCTTCGCGAGAATTGCGCCGCAAGCGGCCGCGCAGGACCTGGGATTCAGCCCCCCGGCGTTGGTCACGATCGCCGGGAGCCCGGCGGCGAAGGTCCCGGAGGCCAACCGTTCGACCAGGTCGGGGAAGTCGGTCACGAATCCGGCATCGGGATTCTTCGATCGCTGGTGAGCCAGGATGGCCAGGGTCAATTCCGCGAGATATTCTAGCGTGAGCACGTCGATCTCGCCCGACTCCACCAGGGCGATCGGGGCGTCCAGATTATCGCCCCAGAAGCCGGCGCCGTTGGCGATTCGGATCGGGCTTCGATCTTGCGTGGCCATGATCGCCCTTTCCGATGCGGTCAAACCTGGAAGACGCCGAGGGAGAAGCCGCGAGAGTCGCGGACTCGCGTGGCCACGTCGAAGGCCTGGATCAACACGTCCCGAGTTTTCAGGGGATCGATGATGGCGTCGACCCACCCCCTGGCCGCGGCGTAGCGGACGTCGGTCTCGCGATCGTACCTCGCACGCAAGTCGGCGGCGATCGCGTCCATCTCCCCGGCGTCGACCTGCTTGCCCTGGCGTTTGAGCGTGGCCAGATTCACGTCGAGCATGGTCTTCGCCGCCTGCGCCCCGCCCATCACGGCATATCGGGCGCCGGGCCAGGCGAAGAGGAATCGCGGGTCGAACGCCTTGCCGCCCAGGGCGTAATGCCCCGCGCCGAAGGAGTGGCCAATCAACAGGGTGATCTTCGGGACCACGCTGTTGCTCACCGCGCTCACCAGCTTGGCACCGCTGCGAATGATCCCCGATTTCTCCGCGTCGCGGCCCACGTCAAATCCGTTCACATCCTGGAGGAACAGCAGCGGCACGCGGCTCTGGTTGCATTCCATCACGAAGCGGGCGGCCTTGTCCGCGGAATCGGCGTAAATCACGCCCCCAAATTGATAAGGGCCGCCCTTAGCTGGCTGGATGCGCAGCCTTTGGTTGGCCACAATTCCGACGCCAATCCCGCCGAATCGGGCGAATCCGCACACGAGGGTCTGGCCGTATTCGGCGCGATATTCGTCGAAAGAACGGCCATCGACCAAGGCCGAGAGCAAGTCCCTCACGTCGTATTGGGCCGATGGATCGCTCTTGACGATGTGGAAGATATCGTCGGCGGGGCGGGACGGCTCGGAAGTTTCTAGAGATGTAACCGGCGGCGGATCGGGGGGCAGATAGGCGACCAGGCTCCGCAGCCTTCTCAAGCAGGATTCGTCGTCGGGCTCGCGATAGTCGATCGTGCCGCTGATCGCCGCGTGCATCCGCGCCCCGCCCAGGTCCTCGTGCGAGACATCCTGGCCGATCGCCGCCTTGACCAGCGCGGGACCCGCGAGGTAGAGGCCCGAGCCTTCGGTCATCAGCACCGTATCGCACAGGACCGGCAGATACGCACCTCCGGCCACGCAATTCCCCATGATTGCCGCGAGCTGCGGGATTCCTCGCGCCGAGAGCACGGCGTTGTTGCGGAAGATCCGGCCGAAATCGTCGTCGTCGGGGAAGACTTCATCCTGCATGGGCAGGAACACGCCCGCCGAGTCGACGAGATAGAGGATCGGCAGGTGATTTTCGCCCGCGATCCGCTGCGAACGCAGCACCTTCTTGATGGTCATCGGGAAGAAGGCGCCGGCCTTGACGGTGGCGTCGTTGGCCACGATCATCACGCGACGATTCGACACTCGCCCGATCCCGGTGATCACCCCCGCCGATGGGGCCCCGCCCCATTCCGCGTACATGTTATGGGCAGCCCAGAGGCCCAGCTCCAGGAACTCGGAATCGGCATCGATCAGCGCGGAAATCCGCTCACGCGCGGTCTTGCGTCCCTTCTTGTGTTGACGCTCGATCGCCTCCCGCCCCCCGCCGAGCTTGATCTGCTCGGCCTCGGCGAGGATCGCCTCCGAAGCCTCGCTGAGGCTTGGCTCGACGCGAGATCGATGGTCCGGACGGGTCGTCGTAGTGCCCACGAGAATCCCTTCCTTCACGAGAGCCGGGGATGATGCGGCCAGAGCCCTCGGGCCACGATCAGGGCCAGATCCCCGAGGCCCGCGAGGTCGCGAGGGGGCTCGTCGAGCAAGCCTCCCTCGGGGTCTTCGGCATGATCAGGGCGGCTGTGGACCCGCAGGTCGCCCGGATCGAACACCCCGTAGACCACCCCCACCCGATCCGCAACCTCCGGTCCCATCGATTCCACGATCTCGCGGATCTGGTACGCCGTCCAGGCCGCGTTCATGTAGACCGTCAGCTCGGCGATTGCCGATGCATGGGCCTGGTCGCGCGAGGCGCCGTGGCCGCGCACCTCGTCGAACGCATTCGCGGAGAGGGCGAGCGGGAGGTCGATGATCTTCTGGAGGAGATTGCCGAGCGGGTCATCGGCGTCCGCCGGCCCTTGCGATCCGTCGGAAGCCTGATAGGCCGCGACGGCCCCCTTGATCGCCCCGCACCCGCGATGGCCGAGCGCGACCACCAACTTGAGCGACCTCAGCCGCTTCGGGTCGTCCTGCACGAACGATTTCAACGCGAACAGCAAGCTCCCCGCGCCGCTCCGCGTGAGGACGTTGCCCGCCACCCGGATGTTGAAGAGGTCGTTGAATTCCTGGCCGAAGAGGATCTCCGTCGGCGCCCTCGCGTCGGAGCAGCCGAAGACCACCGCATACGGCTGCTGGATCGGCAGCCCGTCGTCGCCTTTCGGCTCGCCGAGCGCCGCCGCGTGACTCATCTCGATCACCGGGGCTTGCTCGCCCGGCTCGAAATGCCCGCGACGGCAGGCGTCGAAGTAGCGGCCCAGGGCCTCGTTCCCCGCCTGCAAGTACACGCGGGCTTCCTGCCAGTCTTGCGGCACGAAGAACGGCTTCGGATTCGCGGGGGAATAGCGGTAGGCGAGTTCAATCGGCCGCGAATCCGACCCTTTGCCCGAATCACTCATCTCGGCTCCGGTCCGGGGCACTCACGCCCGTTCGAGGATCATCGCAACCGCATTCCCGCCGCCCAGGCAGAGCGAGGCCAGCCCGATCCGCCCGTCTCGCCGGATCATAGCATGAATCAGCGTGACGAGGACCCTCGCCCCGCTGGCGCCGATCGGATGCCCGAGCGCGATCGCCCCTCCGTGGACATTCACCCTCGCCGGATCGATCTCCAGGCCGCGGATGCAACCGAGCATCTGCGACGCGAACGCCTCGTTGATCTCGAAGAGGTCGACGTCGGCGATCGACAGCTTGGCCCTGGCGAGCGCGGCCTTGATGGCGCCGATCGGGGCCAGGAAAAGGTCCCTCGGCTCGCCTCCCGAGATCGCGGCGGCCACGATCCTCGCGAGCGGCTTCCTCCCCGCCTCACGCGCCATGGATTCGGAGGCCACGACCACCATCGCCGCCCCGTCGCTCAACGTGGAGGCGTTCCCCGCCGTGACCATCCCGTCGGGCCGGAACGCCGGGGACAGGCGAGTCAGCGTGTCGACGGTCGTGTCCGCCCGGGGGCCTTCGTCGCCGGAAATCCGCGTTTCGCCCTTCCTGGAAGGGATCGTCACGGGAACGATCTCGTCGTCAAAAGCCCCGGCTTTTTGCGCCGTCACCGCTCGCCTCTGGCTCTCGTGGGCGTAGGAATCGAGGTCGAATCGCGAGACGCCGACCATCTCGGCCGTGCGCTCGGCGGCCATGCCCATCGGCCAACCTTCCACGGCGCAGGTGAGGCCGTCGGAGAGCATGGAATCGACCAGGGTGCCATCGCCCAGCTTCAGGCCGGCCCTGGCATTCTTCAGGAGATGAGGGGCGTTGCTCATGCTCTCCATCCCACCGGCCAGGATGCATCGCGAATCGCCCGCGCGGATGGCCTGATCGGCGAGCATGACGGCCCGGAGCCCCGACCCGCACACCATGTTGACCGTCAGGGCGCCCGAAGACGACGGGATTCCGGCCCCCAAAGCCACCTGCCTCGCGGGCGCCTGGCCCAGGCCGGCCGAGAGCACGTTGCCCACGATCGTCTCGTCGACCGCGGAAGGATCAACGCCGGATCGCGCGATCGCCTCGCGGGCCGCGACCACGCCCAGCTCAACCGCCGAGCGACCGCTCAACCCGCCCAGGAACTTGCCGATGGGCGTCCGGCAGGCCGACAGGATCACGGAGGCCTCGCGGGCCATCGGGAAAGCCCTCACTGGTTGGTACGAGATGGGACGATCGATCGCACGAGCCCGGGGGAATTCTACGCGGATGGGTCATTCCTCGAAACCCGCTGCCGACCGAAAATCGGAGGATTCGGGATCGCATCGACGCGAGGCCTCCCAGACCGCCAGCAATCGAGCCGGATCGTCCGAGAAGATCCCGGCAACGCCGATCCGGGCCAGATCCGCCGCCACGGCCGGGTCGTTCACCGTATACACGAACGTGGGTAATTCGCCAGTGACCAGGTCCGGGCAGCCGAGATGGGCAGGGTCGGGCCGTTTCCGATATCGATCGGAGCCCGCGCCGAGGACTTCGGCGGAAGGGTGGTAAAAGTCCGCCCCGACCACGTCCCGGACATATCTCCGAGGGTCCCGCAACGGCGTAACCGTCAGCACTCCCGACGTCGCCCCGGGGAGCGAGCGCGAAAGGTCGCCCAGGTCCGCATGGTCGAACGAGGAGATCAGCAACCGCTCGCCAAGATTCATCGATCGGGCCATCTCGACAACCTTGGCGACCATCCTCGGCCCATTTCCCTCGGAAAACGTCTTCAATTCCACGTTCACCATCCAGTCCAGCTCAAGCGTGAGCCGAAGGGCATCGGCGAGGCTCGGCACCCTGACCTGGCCCGATCCAAATAACGTCCGGTCCGCATCCGAAAGGCGGTCGAGGGTGCCGAATGCCCTTGCCGAACGCGGGCCGCCGTTCGGTGCGACGAACCAGGAGCCGGCGTCTAGCGTCCGGATCTCGTCCCAGTCGAAATCGGTCACGCGAAAGCCGTCGACCGCGCGAGGGTCGTCGGCGAATCTCTCGACCACATCGGTGGTTCGGACCAGGGAGGCGTCGTGGAGGACGATCGGGATCTCGTCGCGAGTGAGCCTCACGTCCAGCTCCCAGCCGTCGGCACCCGCCGCGTGGCCGCGGATCGCGGCTTCCAGCGTGTTCTCCGGCGCATGGGACGAATCGCCTCGATGCGCGAGCACGAGAGGGCGGCCCGAATGCGGAATCCTGCGGAAGCGGTTCACGTTACCGGGGTCGCAGCCGCCGCGTCTTGGTCATGGTGGTGCGGCCGACCACGCCGGCAAGCCCGCCGAGGTTATTCACCGTGGCCGGGGGCGCCTGATACGTCGGGGCAACGGGGGCCGTGTAGACACCCGACCCGTAAATCCCGCTATTCGGATAGCCACCATACCAGCCGAACCCCGTGCCGGAGGTCACGCCGCCGAAGCTCTGATACCCAACTTCCGGCGACCAGCCGCCCGGGACGACTCCCTGGGCCTTCGATGAGCCGGCCAATCCCAGGAGCATTGCAAGACCGAAGATCCAGGTTTTCCGCCCGATCATGACATGGCCTCCACGCGTTCCGCCGTCGGCTACCCGCCCGTCAGGCTATAGCATACATCCGATCGGAGTCGGAAGATAGCCGGCACCGAAGCCCTTGACGTCGGCCCCGGCTTCGGGTGAAATCCAGTGATCCCGAAGTGCCCGTAGCTCAATTGGATAGAGCGCTGCCCTCCGAAGGCAGAGGTTGCAGGTTCGACTCCTGCCGGGCACATCCTCTGTAACCCCTGCCGAATCCTAGACTTAGGATGCTCACCCCCGCCGGGGCGAAGCGGCCAAAAACCTCCTTGAAAGCCGGTAGACTACCGGATTTGGAGATTTGGCGATGCCTGCTTCCTCCCTGCGCACCCCCTCGTATCGGCACCATCGATCCTCCGGCCAGGCCGTCGTGACGGTCGACGGCCGGGATATTTATCTCGGCAAATTCGGCATGGCCGAGAGCCGGGCGGAATATGACCGCCTCCTGGCCGAGTGGCTTTGCAACGGGCGGCGCTCCCCGAGACGGTCCCCGGGTCGGATCTCTCGGTCAATGAATTGATCGTCGCCTACCTCCGCCATGCGGATGCCTATTACATGAAGAACGGCAAGCCGACGGCGGAGCCTGCCAACCTCCGATTTTCCTTCCGGGTCCTCCGCCAGCTTTACGGCCATACTTCGGCCTCGGAGTTCGGCCCCCTGGCCTTGAAGACCGTCCGGGCCGGGTTGATCGAAACCGGACTCTGCCGTTCGGAAGTGAATCGTCGAATCAGCCGCATCCTCCGCCTGTTCAAGTGGGCGGTCTCCGAGGAAATCGTCCCTCCGTCGTCTCACCATGCTTTGCAATCGGTCCCTGGCCTCCGCCGCGGTCGGGCCGACGTGCGGGAGTCGGAGCCGGTCCGGCCGGTCTGCGATGCGTTCGTGGACCCGATCCGGCCCTTCGTCGCCCGCCAGGTCTGGGCGATGGTCGAATTGCAACGCCTGACCGGGATGCGGCCGGGGGAGGTTTGCAGCATGCGTACGGTTGACCTCGACACGTCCGGCAAGATCTGGACGTACACCCCGGCAAGTCACAAGACCGAGCATCATGGGAAGGAACGGCGGATCTATCTCGGGCCGCAGGCACAAGAGATCCTCCGCCCTTGGCTTCGCGCCGATCCGGGGGCCTCTCTCTTCTCTCCGGCGGAGGCGATGGCCGATCGGCGGGCGGAGATGAGGGCGAGCCGGAAAACGCCGGTCCAACCCTCGCAACAGGATCGGACCAAGAAGCGGCCGGAGAAGCAACCCGGCGAGGTCTACACGACGGAGAGTTATCGTCGGGCCGTCGCCTACGGCATCAAGAGGGCTAACATCGAACGCGCCAAGGGTGGACAATTGGAGATTCCTTCCTGGCATCCCCACAGGTTCCGCCATTCGGCCGCGACTCGACTACGGAAAGAATTCGGGCTGGACGTGACCCGGGCCGTGTTGGGACATTCCTCCGCCGTGGTTACGGAAATGTATGCCGAGATGGATGGGACCAAGGCAGCGGAGGCGATGGGCCGCGTTGGGTGATAAGCAGGACTCGGCCGAACCCGGCCGACAGGTTGTACCTTCATATAAGACGTGGGAGAAGACTTGATGGAAAAGCGGCTTGGGCGGACTAAAGCCCTGCTCTCCCACGTCTCTGAAGTTTGGGACGTGATCCATTCTCGCGAACTGGAGTCGTCTCGGGATGCCTTGATGAAGCATGTCGGGGTAATCGCTTCGGTTCTGGTCGAATACGAGTCTTTCAAGCTCTGGACGTCCGATTTTCTCATCACCCAGGACGATCCTGAATGTCCCGCGAGTCTCCCCCATCCCCCCCGCGATCACTTGGCGACGGGCATAGGTCCAAGCGCCGTCGGTCTTAATGCATACATAAAACAATACAGGCTTCTTGAGCGCGAATTTGCACCGATGTTGTTCTCTATCTATGAATCAAATGGCGATCTCATGAATGAATTGGCGATGATGTTCGCCGACGCCAGATGCGGGATAGATTGGTTACATGCGGTGTTCCTGGACGTAGTCGAAAGGTGGGGCATAACCAATCGGACGCAAGAGCAGTTCCCGGAAGTTCAGGACGATGTGCTGGACTTCATTGAATCCGCCATCGAACGCATCGGCCTTTCTGCCTTTTTCATCAAATCGGCAGAATGGAATGCGATGGAGTTTGCTAACAACATGGCGGAGCCTATTTTTGAGTTATATGTGCGTCATGCACAGGCCATGGTTCATGGAGATGCGATAGAGGCCGCAAAGATGGGTCCAAGTAAGGAGCTTGAAGAGAGACAAGTGGATCTATGAAAAGTGCGTCCAAGGTGATATGTATAAAAGCGTAATGCTAAGATTGAATGAGCGCAAGGAATGGGATTCCATCGAGAGTATACCTGGGATAAGGGATGCGGCGCGACGTTATGCCGAGCGAAACGATCTCCCGCTTCCGCCACGCCGTCGATGATCGAAATAGGCCATTTTCGGGTCCGACATACTTACTTACTTCACTTTAATGACCTGTAGTTTCCTGGCCCGTAGCATGCCTCCGGTAGCGAACGATTGCGTTCCTTTGCCGGAGTCATCAATTGATCGACACGACGGGCGAAAGCATCATCACGTTCTCGCAGGCGGCGGACGAGCTCCCGCGCCGGAGGCGTGGCCGGAAGACCCATGTTAGCACGTTCTACCGCTGGTCAACGGCCGGATGCCGTGGCGTCCGGCTCGAAACCGTCCAGATCGGCGGGACCTGTTGCACGTCGCGAGAGGCGTTGCAAAGGTTCTTCGAGGCGGTGACCGCCAACCGCTCCGGGGCGACGCTGCCGGGAGTTGCGCCCTGCGCGCCCCTCCGCACGCGGACGGCTACAAAGCGCCGCCGCGACTCCGAGAAGGCCGAGCGCGAGTTGATTCAAGCCGGCGCCTGACGAGCCCTCACGCAAACAAAACAAAGAAACCGCCGGGACGGCCATCCCGGCGGCTTCTCGTGACTTAACACGTTCCCAACGATGAGGGTACACTTGCTAATCTTACCAGACGAATCGAAGGGAAGGAATCCCCCGACCGCGCCGACGGCAAGGATGGCCTCGAATTCGACGTCTCGAAGGCCGAGGCGGGACGGATGGGTGATCGGCCGTCTCCTGGCAGGCCAGCCCGTCAACGGTGAACTGACGAGTGTTTCGACGGATCTGCGCCGGGTTGTCGGTCACCTGGCCGAGGCCCCCCTGGAACGTCGCCAGGCGGATTGGCACGCGATCCTATCCGCCAGGCCGGATCATGACGACCTGTCTCGGCTCATCCTTGAGGTGGACACCGCAGGGCCGTTGCCCGAGGCCGAAGAACCCGAACGATGGGCCACGGCCGCCGACGTCCGTAAGCCCATGACGGACTCGCGCTGGGCCTGGCCGGGCTGGATTCCGGCCGAAGGGATCATCGGGGTTGCCGGTTTCGAGGGGACGGGCAAGACGCGTTTTGCCGTGGACCTCTGCCGTCGCATCCACGACCGGGACGTTTGGCCCGATGGGCAGGCCGCCACGTTCCCGCAGGGGACGCGGACAGTCTGGCTGTGCTCCGACGGGCACCAACAGGAGCTTGTCGAGACGATGGCGGCGTTCGGACTTCCCGACGACGCCGTTCTCTTCCCGTCGCTAGCGTCCGACCCCTACGGCGGGACGGACCTGGACGCAGAAGACACCCTGGCCGCGCTGGAAGGGGTCATCAAGGCTCACCGGCCCGGCCTCGTCATCATCGACACGCTAACTTCGGCGACGGGGAAGGACCTTTGCTCACAGGCCGTGGTCAAAGCCCTCAAGACGCCCCTCGTCCAGCTTTGCCAGTGTTATGGGGTGATCATCCTGCTTCTCCTCCATCTATCCAAGGAAGGCCAGGCGCTGGGGCGACGTATCAAGGGGATCACGCGGACGCTGATCCACCTGGAGTGCCCCGAGCGCGACAAGTCACCGGCCAGGCTCCGTGCCTGGGTCGAGAAATCCTTCGCCAAGAAGCCGCCGGCCCTCGGTGTGACGATGGGCGACGCGGGCAACGCTTACGATTTCAACCCCCCGACCGCCGCCGAGGTTTCCAAGGGGGGCTGCCCTCGGCCGAGCGCGAAAAGGCCAAGGCGTTCCTCGTGGACGCCCTGACGCAATCGAACGATCGCATCGGGAACCAGCTTGCCTCCGAATTCGAATCGCTCACCGGAGGGAGTAGCAAGACGTTCTGGAGGGCCGTCGATGATCTGACCGAGGCCGGGGAAATGATCCACGAAGGGGGCAAGGGCACGGGCAAGCAAGTGACGTTGCACCTTGTTCGCCCCGAGGCCGAAGCCGACCCCGATCGGCCCTTCTGACTTGGGACAAATCCCAATACCCCTAGGGTTCCGGGGTTCTGTCCTGAATCCGGGACAGATCCGAATGGCACAAAGCTAAGCATTAACTCCTGATGCCACCAAGGCTTTGCGCAGTACGGAGCGGGGCTGCTTCATGAGTGGGTATTGCTTCGGACGCCGCTTCCGCACCCGAGGCTCGGAGCGACCGGGGCGATCCGGATTCACCACCAACCTCGGCAACTCGTCTTCAGGGCGTGCCTGCGTCAGCCAGCGCAACGCGTCCGCGAAGCTGACCCGCTCGACATGCACCCCCTGACGACGCGCCGCCTCCGCCATCACCAATCGCACCAGGTTGTAGACCATCGCATAGACCATCAACTCCTTGAGCACACCTTTCACCGTCTCGCATTTCAACACGTCCATCTTCATCGTCGCCTTCAGGTGCCGGAAATTCAACTCGATCTGCCAGCCATGGTGCCTCCAAAGCGAGAGCCTGTCATCGATCGTCACCCGCGGATAGATCGATCTGAGACTTGGGTATGATCAGTTGCCGAACCTTCGGCTGATTGTCCCAAGTGCGGGGGCAAGACCGCAATTGTCTCAGGCGTTCGAGCTCGTCGGCGTCGGCCCAGAGGATCCAGCGGCCCCGAGAGTCGTCGTGCTTGCGGCCCTGGACCCAGCCCACGCGACGCCAACGGTGAAGCGTCTCCTTGGGGACCTTCAGGTGTTCCGCCAGGTCGGCCAGGTACCATTCGTCGGGTCCCAACGACTCGCGGTCTTGCTCTGCGGTCGGCAGGCGGGGCGACAGGCCGCAACGGTTCAGGAGTCGGTGAATCATCGACTTCCGGAATCGCTCCGTCCGCTTCGGGGGGCGGAACCCCTCGCGGTTCACGGCGTCGGCGATCTGGGTCGCCGAGCGGCCCTCGCGTCGGAGTTCTTCCAGCCGGGACAACAGCGCGGGCCAGTCACGCCGCTGGTCATAGCGGCTCACCGCCTTGACCAGACGATGCGTGCTGACGAAGCCACCGGCCCACTCCAGCCGGACATCTACCTGGTCGCTCTTGCCGACCACCCCCACCACGACCCGGTCGAGCAGGAGTCGCGCGATTCGCTGCCGGTCGGCCGGCGTCGTAGTCGAGGCCCGCCAGAGGCCGGGCAGGTCTTGCGCCAGGCGGAGGACCTCGGCCCGTTCGGCGTCCCCCAGGGGGCCGGGGAGGCTCCTTCGATATCTTTCATGGTCATGCCGGAGGGCTTGTTCGTTCCTCAGGGCTTCTTCCCAGCGTCGCTCGAGCTCCCGCCCCACCAGTCGGTTCTCGGGCTCGATCGCGTGATATTGCCGGGCCGTTCGCCCGGCCTCGTAACGGGCCCGCTCCAGGCGTTCGCGCCACTGATCGTCGAGTTGCTGACGTTGCTGTTCGACGTCGGCCAGGGCGGCGAGGCTGGCCTCGAGCGCCGCGGGCGTCATCGCCGCCAGGATCTGCTCGGCGGCCAGATCGTCGAGGAGCCGGCCGGGGATCGTCTGGCAGAGGGGCTCGGCATGGTCAGACGCGCCCCGCGAACAGTTGTAGCGAAGGGTCCCTTTCGCGCCACTGTAACCGATGATCATCCGCCGGCCGCAACGGCCGCAGGCCAAGATCCCTCCCAGGAGCGAGGGGCCCGGTCGAGGCGCCCCTTTCGAATCGGCTCGGGCTCGGTCCTCGGCCAGCGTTCGCCGATTCGTCTCGAAGCGATCCCAATCGATGTAGGCCGGGCAACGGTCGCGGATCAGCACGGAGCACTGCTCGGCGGCCCGGATCAGTCGGCCGGTGCTGGGCCGGCCCGGGACCTTGCGTCGCGGATCGATCGGCCGGTATCCGTAGCGATAGGCGCCGGCGTAGATCGGGTGATGGAGCAGGTTCTGGAGCGTTATACGATTCGGCCGACGCCACTCGAGGCGGTCGAGCTGCCCGCGTCGATGCACGCGCACCGGCATGAGGATTCGGCGATGGACGAGGTAGCGGAGCAGGCCGTGGAGCGTCCCCCGGCGATCGAACTCGTCGAAGATCAGGCGAATCGTGGACTGGACCTGCTCGTCGGGGTCGATCTCGAAGGCGCCCGACGGGCCTCGGACATAGCCGATCGGCGGCAGGCCGTAGAGCTCGCCCCGCCGCGCCTTGTTCCACTTGCCGCGATTCATGCGATCCTTGAGGATATGAAGCTCCGCCTCGCTCATGATGCCGGTCAGGCCGAGCAAGAGCCTGTCGTGGTAGTCGGTCGGGTCGTAGAGGCCATCGGCGTCGGCCAGGAGCGTGCGGAATCGCGCGCACAGCTCCAGGAGCTGATGCCAGTCCTTGCAGGACCGGGCCAATCGGCTCATCTCCAGGCCGAGGATCAGGCCGACGCGGTCGAGCGCGAGCTCGGCCAGGAGTCGCTGGAATCCCGGGCGTCCCTCGGCCGACTGGCCGCTCTTGCCGAGATCGTCGTCGATGACGACCACTTGATCGCGCGGCCATCCCAGCTCGACGGCACGGTCGGCGAGGGCGTACTGCCTCGCGGTGGATTCGCGATGGTCGAGGACCTGCTGGGGCGTGGATTGCCGGACGTAGACGACCGCGATTCGTGTCAGGTGCCAGTTTTGAAGCTTGGGCGAGCGGTCCTGGGACGCGGGGTCATTCATGGCCGCCTCCCGGCCGATCGGCCAGCAGGCGCCGGGCCATCACCTGCCCGAGGAGCCGGAGCAGTCGCTGGCGACGCGGCTCCGGGAGCGTGCTCCAGGGCGAGATGACCAACGGAGAGCGAGTTGCTCTCAGAGCAGGTTGGCGCGGGGGGAGCGGCGTCGGGATCGCGAGCGGTTCGTGACATGAGGGGACTCCGTTCTCATCGCCCGAGGCCATGGAATGGCAGCACCGAGCAACTCTCAGAAGGGCATCAACCGCCACGATTACCGGATCAGGCGGCCGGTGACAACCACCATCTTGAGGAGTAGTCTGTTTGGGAGT
>CAVZRT010000025.1:0-108584 GCA_963777705.1 uncultured Planctomycetota bacterium | reverse complement strand
CGAACGCACGGGCGTCAGCCAATTTCCAGCACAAGAGATTCGGCCCGTCAAACGTGATTCGAAACCGTTTGAGCAAATCACGCCCGAGGACAAGCGGATCGTCGTGCTTCGGAGTTACGCGGGAGGCGAGGCGAGGCGATCCTGGCCGGTCGCGGGCCGGACTGGGAGCGTCGCCCAGATAAACCGGCAGGCAGTCCGCCGACGCTCGCATAAGCCCTCCGGGCCACGTCCGCCCGTTCCAGGCCGCTCGCGACGACTTTTCCGTCATGAATCGCGACATGCTCGCGGGCATGGGTTGCCGCGAGGGTCGGACAAGGTCGGAACGCTCGTCGTTCCCTGGCCCAGGCATCCTCGGGGGTCTCGCCGAGGACGATCTCGGGGCGGGATCGTGATCGCTTCGATCTGATCCGACCCCACTCGACGGTGATGCGGCGGCCGGACCCTCCGAGCCTGGGCCTTCATCCTACCAGCTTTCCTCCCTCCGAAGTAGCCGGCGGACGATCGAACACTTTGACCGTTCACCGGAAATCGGCCGTTGCTCGCGGACTCGTAGGCCCGCTTCTCCGCCCCGGCCCAATCGCCGGATCGTGCCTTGTTGATCATTTCCTGGAGGTCCTTGTACGGCGAGTCGGAAAGCTCTCCCGAGGCGTGGCGGGCTTCGATGCGTTTGGCGTCCTTCTCCAGCTTCGGTGGGATTCTTGACGAGATCGCGGTCAGGATCGCCTCGAATTCCTGGCGATTCTTCAGCTCTCGCGGCGACGGCTCTCCCCAGCAGCCGAGGAAGCAGGTTGTCATCAATATCCACACTTTAATCGCGCAGGCTCGTCGCCTCCCCCACCGTCGGCTGGTAAGCGCCTGCCATGTCAACAGATTGATCGATTGCCTGATAAAGCGGACCGAACCATCTCCCATGAGGACGTTCGCACCCCGGGATGCAGGGAGTAAAACTCGTCGGTGTGTCCAAGGGGACTGTTGGGCGGGTGGATCACCTGGGGCTCTCGTAAAGGGAAGGCCCGCTGTGCGAGGCCAGCATGGCGCCGGGAGAATCGTAGTCCACGCCCGCCCCGCCGGTGCCGGCACTGGCGAAGGCATTGTACGCGAAATGCCGGTAGCCGGGGATGATTCCGACCCACGAGGCATCCGCCAGATAGGGCGTCTTCTCGCTTGCGAATACGGTGTTGCTCAGACCGTCAGCCACTCCCGGCATAAGGGACGTGGCTGTTGCGGTAAATCGGTCCGTTGCATCCCTATAAATGTCATCATAGTCCGTGTTCGGAGGCTGGATGCTCGTGTTGTTCCAGCCCATTTGTACTGATAGTTGGCACTAGCAAAGTATGGGTTCGGTAACGGGAAGAAGGTTGAGGTTGGCGTCGACCATCATGCAGGTCGGGGTCGGATTGTTCGCCGACGGACACAGAACACGTTGACCTGCGTGAACGTCGGTGCCGTTGTCCGCGGTCCACGTAGGCAGATTGACGTTCATGGCGTTGAACAGAGGGGACTGCTCGACGTAAGGCAAGAGCATGGCAAGCCAGCCCCATCCCGGCCCGTTGTCCAGGGTGAAAGGGTCGGGGTTATAGCCCGAGACCCCGGACTGCGACAGGGGCACGCTGGAGCCGATGTAGCCCGAGACGATGCAGCCCACCGACGACTCGTAGTTGGCGATCGCCAGGCCGACCTGCTTCAAGTTGTTCGTGCATTGGATGCGACGGGCCGCCTCGCGGGCGGATTGCACGGCCGGGAGCAACAACGCGATCAGGATGCCGATGATGGTGATCGCCACCAGCAAGCCGATCAGCGTGAACCCCTTCACACCAGCTTTCCTCATCATCCCTATCTCTCCATACCGGGAGATTCGTTCGATTCGACATCGGGCAAAACCAGGATTTTTGCGATTCTAATAAAAGACATACCAGTTTGTAAATCGAGTTTTTGGAAATCCAAAATAACGATTGCGTGACCGTGAGCTCTTCGGGGCCGTCGGCCATCGGGCTGCGGGGATCTCGCGGCGAACGTGTCACCCGCCATGGATGGCAGCGCGTCGCCCATCGACCGGTTCCGTCGCAGGGCGCGTACCGTCCGTCGCGGGGGCTGGGGTCATCTGGGGGGTTGCCTCTGGGATCGTTTTTTGCACGATTTCCTCGCGTTGCCCGCGATGATAAGCCTTTGTTCGAACCTCACAACCACACCATCGTTGCCGGGATTCGGGTTTATTCCTTATTCCAGGGATCTCGGAGAAATGGCCGGATGCGGGGCCGCGATCGGGTGCCCGGCGAGGGGGCGGATTCGGGCCGAGAACTGGCCGACCCATTCGGTTTCACCTGGATTTTCATGATTTACAACCCGTTGTCGGCGAAGGGATTGGGTCAATGATCGACGATTCTAATCTTGTCAATAAGCGAATACGCTACAGAGTGCGACACTCGGGAAATGCCGGGGATTCGTGGGCGAACTCGGGCTTTTCGGGTGTCTTGTCCAGGGGCGCAGTTGGGTGAGACGGTTTTTCGCCCCTTTTTGACCTGTTTTCGGGGCGAAGTGTTGCGCAGAATCCTCCAAGTCGTGATCGGGCCGGGAGATGCGGCTCTTCGGAAACCTGGACGAAATCTGGACGTCCGGGCGTGCGGCGCGGGGGTTTTCGGCCCCTTTGTCGCGCTGGATGGCGCCCCCAAGTCGTTAGAGGATAAGGGGATGGTGCGTCTGATAGCCCGCATGGCGTGGGGAGGAGTTCCGTCACCGGATCGGCGCGGGGGTCGGGGCTTCGCCGTGCGGGCTTCGACCCCGGTCGACCGACCCCAGGAATCCCCGGTCAGGCCCAAATCGGCCCTCGGATGGAAATGCCCTCGCGCCGCAAGCGGGTTTCTGGGATAATCGCCGCAGGTCCCAAGGAGGTTTGAACATGGCCACCACAACGATCGAGAAGGCCCGGCGCGTGACCATCGCCGACCTGCTGGCGGAGCTGGGCGACGTCTCGCCCGGCGCGTCCGCCTGGTCCCCCCGCCGGGCACGGCAACCGAGGTCGACGCGGTCCGTGCCACCGAGCGAGGGATGGCGTGCGAGCTGGTCGAAGGGACTTTGCTGGAGAAGGCCGTGGGTGCCCCGGAATCGTATCTCGCCATGTTCCTGGGCCATTTTATCTGCGCTTTTCTAAGGATCCACAAGCTCGGTTTCTGCCTGGGTGCCGACTCCTTGACCCGCCTTGCTCCGGGCCTGATCCGCATCCCCGACCTCTCCTTTGTCTCCTGGGACCGCGTCCCGGGTGGGCCCGCAAGGTCCCCAAGGAGCCGATCCTCAACCTCGTCCCCGACCTTGCCGTCGAGGTCATCAGCCCCGGCAATTCCAGGGCGGAGATGAGCGCAAGTTGGGGGAATACTTCGCCGCCGGCGTGAAACTGGTGTGGTACGTGTATCCCAGGACCCGGACGGTAAAGGTATTCACCGGCCCCAAGCGATCGCGGATCGTCCGCGAGGCCGACACCCTGGACGGCGGCGAAGTCTTGCCGGGTTTTATGCTCGCGTTGACGGATCTGTTTGCGGAGATTTGAACGTCGTCCCCGGTCATGCTTGGCTTGAGCGGAATTCGTCGAATTTACGAACGTTCATCGAAAGGTGCGGCATAATCTACAACGGGACGACCTCGCGTCGATGCGATCGCAAGGGCCGCCATCGCGAATTCCTCGGCGTTTCCCGGTGAAATCCGCCCGATTTGCGCCAGCCATGGCTCGCGGCACGCGGATTGCCTTGATGGTGAAAGCATTGCGCACGCACGTCTCTGATTTTTGATCCCCATCCGACCTATCCCCGTCCCCCATCTTGCCCTTCGCGGAAAGGAAGAGGCCATGCCGAACGCGCGCCCGTTGCCGACGTCTCTCTCCGATGCCGAACCGTCGTCGATCGAGTTCCGAATCACACGGAGGAGGGCCGACCTCGCGGCCGAGGCGCAGCGATCGGCGCGGAGCGCACCGTGGCCCTGGCCATCGCGGCCAAGTGTCGAGACGCGTCGCGCCCGATCAAGCCCGAGGTCGCCGAGGCCGTCTCGACGAGGGCCTCGCGACGCGCCTCGGTCCTCCACTTTCGCTTCCATCGCGTGCTCGACTCGCTCGTGGACGCCGGGGGATTTGACGACGCCATGAGGATCGTGCGGGCACGGGCGGGAAGAGCTGATCGGATGTGATCGCGTCCTCCGCGGTCAATCCTCCCCCTGATAGGGCCGCTCGATGGACGCGACTTCCGCCGCGATCGCCGGGTCGGCCGCCAATCGTTCGGCGGCCATCTTGCAGGCGTGGCGGATCGTCGCGGCATCGCGCTTGCCGAAATATTGGCCCAGCGCCGCGAAGCTCAGCCCGGTCCATTGCCTCGCCAGGTAGATCGCCAGGTGACGCGGCACGACCAGCGTTTGCCGGCGCGATGCCGATGCAAGTCCCGAAGATTCACGCCGAATCGCAAGGCCACCGCACGCGCAATCCGCTCCATCGCCTCGGCCTTCGAGGGGATCAGATGCCCGTCGTCGTGGGCCAGGATCTCGGCCGTTAGCCCACCATCCAGCGCCCGCCGATCGACCTTGCCGGCCATCTCCAACCGGGCGATCAGTCCCTCCAGCGAGCGATAATCCTCGGCCGACTCCGCCAACGATTCCACCGCCTGGGCCGACAGCGTCAAACCCTTCGCCCGTGCCCGCTCCATCACGAACCGCCGCCGGGACGCGGGCCCCGGAGGCTCGACGCGGACGCTCCACCCGCCGATCAACCGGTTGACCAATCGCGAGGGCCAGCCCGACCACCGCCCCGGCCCCACTCGCGCCGAAACCGCCACGGTCCCGCCGCCTTCGTCCAGCGCATCCAGGGTATGGGCCAGCTCATCCTGCGCCATCGAGGCGCCCTCCAGGGCATGAATATCGTCGAGCACGAGCAGACTTAGCTGGCGAAATCGCTCGCGGACCTCAACAAATCCGCCCGAGCGATCGGCGGCCCGGGCGCAAAGCGAGGCGAACTCCTCGGCCGCGAGGAAAGCCACCGCCGAGCCCGGCCTCCGCGGATCCACTCGGCCAGAAGCCCCTCCAGGAGCCGGGTCTTGCCCGATCCCGAAGGCCCATGGACCACCAGCGGAGAAGCCCCCGCCGAATCGCCGCGAGCCATCGCCAGCAGTCCCGCATGAGCCAGAGAATTCTCCGGCCCGACGAGGAAGCCGTCCCAGGGGTGTGAAGGGTTGTCCTTCATGATGGTTGCTGCGAGTGTATTTAGGGTGCCCTGTGAGCACCATCCCGAACGGTTTTTTCAATTGAAAAGGTGCTCACAGGGCACCCTACGGGGAAGGAGGATTTCCATGTCCCATTCCAAACCCTTGATGACCGCCGAGGAATTCGGCCGGCGGACCGACCCGAATCCGTTCGATGAGTTGGTCCGCGGGAAAATCGTCTCGCACAAGGCACCCGGCCTGCGTCACGGCGAAGTCTGCTGCAAGGCGATGGGGCTCCTGGACGGACCGATCAAGGGCAAGGTCTCGGGCGCCTGATGGCGCTTTCGGGAGTGGTCACGCAGAGTAATCCCGACACGGTCCGCGCGGCCGACCTGGCTTTTTATGGATCCGAAGCCGAGCTGCCCGAATGGATCATCGAGGTCCGCAACTCGGGCGAGAACTGGCCCGATTTGCTCGCCAGGGTGGTCGAATATCATGGAGCCGGCGTGGGCACGATTTATGTCCTGGATGAGGATTCCAGGACCATCCACGTCTATGGACCCGACCGTCTCCCTCGTGTGTTGAAAGGCGACGAGGAGGTGACGTTTCCGGTGGGCTTGCCGGAACTTTCGGTGCGAGTTCGGGGTTTTTTCGAGTAGACGCAGGGATTCCAGATGCTCACCGTCATGGCGAGATGCGAAGGATGCCGGCGTCGATCAGGACCCGACGCACGGCGACGCGGTCGGGGTGGTTCATCTCCAGGACGGCGATTGTTGCCCGTGCCACGGGCGTCGATCCACGAAGACTCGGCCCGTCCCATCGGAAATGGTCCTCCCACCGGTCCGTCCGGGGGTGAAAAAGCCGGACGATCGAGCCGCCCTCGGCGTCGATTCCCGCGATGTTCGGCCCCTTTGCGCTGTTGCAGAAATCGCAAACAAACTACCCCCGATGATATCGGGGATCGATCCTCGTGCGAATACCCGGTAGTCTCAATCGCGGCGCTGCTCCGGCTCGCCTCATGGTCCGGCAACTTTCGTGCGTCATCCCAGGGAGGATCGCCATGTCACGGCCGATTGACCCCTCTGTCCCCCCCCGCCTTCAGCGGGGCCTCGAACACGGATCGCCCTGACGAAGCTCTGGGAGGCCATCCCTCAGGAGAAGCGGCTCCGGTCGCTCCAAACCCTCAGCCGGATCATCAGCCAGCAACTCTCGCCACCGCCCTCCCGGAAGGGGGTGGCACGTGACGACGGATGAGAAATCACCCGCCCCATCGGCGTCCGTTGCACAGCCCTTCATACGCCAGAAATCCACGAAGATCCGCGACCATCACCGGCAGAAGTTGTCCATCGTCTACGTCCGGCAATCTTCACCCCAGCAGATCCTGGAGAACCGCGAATCGACGGCCCGCCAGTACGCCTTGGCCGATGATGCCGTGGCCCTTGGGTGGACCAGGGATCGGGTGCTCGTCATCGACGAGGATCAGGGGCAGAGCGGGGCTCGCGCCGAGCATCGGCTGGGATTCCAACGGCTACTCGCGGAAGTGACGATGGACCACGTCGGCCTGGTCCTTGGCCTGGAGATGAGCCGGTTGGCCCGCTCCTCGAAGGACTGGCATCACCTCCTGGAGGTCTGCGGACTATTCGGCACGCTCCTGGCCGACCAGGACGGTGTCTATGACCCCGGCGATCCCAACGATCGCCTTCTCCTCGGACTGACCGGGATCATGAGCGAGGTCGAGCTGCACACGATGCGGAACCGGCTCGAACGCGGCCGGATGAACAAGGCCCAGCGCGGGGAGTTGTTCCACGGTGTTCCGATGGGCTACGTGATCCTGCCTTCGGGAGAGGTAGAGTTGGACCCGGACGAGCAGGCATGCACGGTTATCCGGATGGCCTTCGAGAAGTTCGACGAACTGGGCTCGCTCTACTCCCTGTTCCATTACCTGGTGAAGCAAGGCATTCGCATGCCGGTCCGCGCCGCAAGGGTGTGCGGCGAGGACAACTCGAATGGCGAAGGCCGTCGCTGCCATCACTCTCTCAGATGTTCCATCATCCGATCTATGCCGGGGCTTACGCCTACGGACGGCGGCTGACAGACGCCAAGCAGACCTACGGCCCCCGTGGGCGACGGACCAAGCGTTGGGGGACGATCGACGAATGGAAGGTGCTGATCCAGGATCGTCTGCCGGCCTATATCACATGGGATCGCTACATCAGCAACCTCGAACGCCTCAAGCAGAATCAGACCGGGACGGGGACGCTGGGGGCCCCGCGCGACGGACTGGCCTTGCTCCCGGGCTTGATCACCTGCGGCACCTGCGGCCGACGGATGCAGGTCTCTTACGCCACGAAGCACAAGGCCTATTACAGTTGCGCTCGGTACCTGATCGAGGCGACCGAGCAGACCTGCTACGGCCTGAAGGCCGAGGTCATCGACACGCTGGTCTCCCGACAAGTGCTCCGCGCCTTGGAGCCGGCCGCGCTGGAGTTGAGCCTCCGAGCTCGCGGGGATGTGCAACGGGACCGCGAGCGGATGGCCAAGCACTGGGAGCAACGTTTGCAGCGGGCCCGCTACGACGCGGGACTGGCCGAGCGCCGCTATCAGGCCGTCGATCCCGAGAATCGCCTGGTCGCGGCGACACTGGAGAAGCACTGGGAGCAGACCCTTCGCGAGGAGCGAGAGCTTCGCGACGAGTACGACCGATTCGTGCATGAGACACCTCCGGACTTGAGCGAGGAGGAATCGGCCCGGATCGTCGCCCTCGCGTCCGACATTCCGGTCCTGTGGAAGGCCCAGGGCACGACTAACGCCGACCGCCAGGAGATCATCCGCTCTTTGGTCGATCGCGTGGTTGTGAATGTCGAGCGAAATAGCGAACATGTGGAAGCGACGATTGAATGGGCCGGTGGCTACGCCAGCCATCACGAGGTCGTGCGGCCGGTAGCGACCTACGCCCAGCTTCGCGATGGCGATCGGCTGATGGAGCGAGTCGTGGAACTGCGTCGGGCCGGCGGCACGGCTACAACCATCGCCGAGACCTTGAACGCCGAGGGGTTTTCTCCGCCGAAACGGCGCGGCCATTTCAACAAGCCGATCGTTCAGCAATTGTTGGTTCGCCGAGGCTTGGTCGGCAACGAGCGGACCCACGGCGAGCCCTTGGGGCCGCACGAATGGTGGCTCGTCGACCTGGCGTGCAAGCTCCAGGTAAACTCTCTGAAGCTCCGAGACTGGATCTGCCGCGGCTGGGTGACGGCCCGGCAGACACCAGCCCAAGGCTACTGGATCGCCTGGGCGGACGAACAGGAGATCCAACGCCTTCGCGAACTCCGGACGCGATCCCGTCGCGGCAGCACCGGTTATCCCCAGGACTTAACGACGCCCCGAAAGCCTGACCCGGCTCAATGAGGAGAACAGCAGTCGTGAGCATGCAACACAAAGCATTCCTCTTCCACTACGAGCGATTCGAATGCGAGTTGCTCTCGATCCTGGAGACGGCGCTCGAAACTCAGGAGATCACCTCTCTGAGGTCGTTCATTACGTCCAACCTGGATGCCCTCTCAGACCCATACGAAGGCGATCTCCTCAACGACGGCTGGGAAGCGATGGTCGATCCGCGGGATGTGCATCAGTACGGAGATTTCGCAATAACTAAATATTACGATCCCTGCTCAGACATCGGACTGGGGGACGTCTGGGAAGGAGTCCAGCAATTCATCGCAGCCGATCTCGCGTTGGCGCCTTCACCGATTTTGGGCCGGGTGGTCGGGACAGAGGCCTCTATTTTCGATCCGGGAAAGATGGGCTCATATTTCCAGTCAGGCCAAGAAGCCCGACGGAATTATGAATCTCTGGCCACGCTGGCCGGCCGTCCTGGGCTCGATGATGCAATCGAAATGCTGAAGCGCGCCGTCGAGTCGCGGCAGGGTCTTTACGTCACCTTCTGACCCGATGTCGCAACCCAGTTCATTTCGCTCGGGCGAAATCCAAGGAACACAGGGACAGGGTCGATTTGACAAACAATGGAGGCACCGTGGCTGCTACATCCAGAAGAAGCACGCGAGGGCCAGATTTTGCGGCTCGGTCGGGCCTCCATGCTGACGGGCGATGATGTGGTCGATCGCATGGGGTAACGGCGTGACCTTTTGCGGCAGTTGGCAGTATTCGCAGCGAGCGTTGGCTCGCTCCCATACCAGCCGCTCAAGCGCGAGGTTCATCCGCGGCGTCCACGCCCGAGCGTTTGAGGGAAAGTCGCGCCTTCGACCAGAGGATACCGAGCCAATATCCTACGCGGCGATAGTCTTCCACCTCGGCCTGTTCCGAGGGCGTGAGCGTGCCTTCCTGGGCCTTGAGCGAGAGGAGCCGCATCCTCGCCTGATCCTCATCCCCGAATTGCAGGCTCAAGAGCTCACGGGCCGCCTCGGGCGAGAAGTCGCCACGATCCGGCTTCATGAGCCTGCCGACGATGGCGGCTTCGCTCGAGATCACATTCGTGTCTTGCATACACGGCCACCCTTGTCCCTTGAATCCCGCTTTCCAAACCTCGTTGACATCGACACCGGAAAAGGCTCGGCGCGGCCCCATAGAGTGTCTAACTTTACCGGCGAATTGAAAGTGTTTTTTGTGGGGTAGGCGTCCCGCCTGCCCGGAATTCGGCAGGCGGGACGCCTACCCCACAAGAAGCCCCGTCCCGTCGATCGGTAAAGTTAGAGGCTCATAGAGAATATCGACCGTCATGAGCCAGGACAACGCACGATCGACTGAGTCGAATCGACCTATTATCGCCACACACCCCGGCCCTGACGTTTGTGATCCCGGTTGATTGACTAAGTTATTCGTTGAGATTATCCTCCATCCATCAAAATCCCCCTCGCCACGGGCACTTGCATCGATCGAGACTTCCACCCTTCAGGGAAGGCCAACATCCCATGATGCGCACCTCCCGGCAAATCGCCCTTGTGCTCGCGTGCTTGTACTTCGCCGCCTCGGCGATGGCCCAGAAGCGGCCTCTCAGGCCGGAACAGCCGGAGGTTGCCGAGCCGGATTCCGCCGATGATGAGCGGGATAGGAAGGTGATGGAACGATTCCTGAGCGTCCTGGAAAAGGTGCCCAGGCGAGGCACCGCACTGGATCGCGTTTATGGGTATCACGTCGAGCGCGGCCAGCTTGATTCGCTGTTGAAGGTGTATGAAGACCGCGTGGCCAAGGACCCGAAAGATGGGGTTTCGTGGCTCTTGATCGGGCTGCTGGAATCTCAGCGGGGGCGGGATGCTTCGGCCGTCACGGCGCTTCGCAAGGCCGAGGAGGCTCGCAAGGACGACCCGTTGCCTTCCTATTACCTGGGGCAGGCCCTGGTCCTGGTGGGCCAGCCCGATGCCGCCGCCGAGGCCTTTGAACGCGCCATCGCCCGCAAGCCGCCTCGCAATGACATGCTGGAGATTTTCCAGGCGTTGGGACGGGTCTATCAGCGGGCCCATCGCAACGAGAAGGCCCTGGCCGTTTGGGAACGCCTGGAGGCGCAGTTTCCCGAGGATTTGCGGGTCCAGGAGCAGATTGCGGCGGCGCTGGCGGAGGAGTCGGAGCCGGAAAAGGCGCTCCCTCGCTTCGAGGCCCTGGCGAAGAAGACGACCGACAAATATCGCCAGGTCCAGTACAAGCTGGATGCCGCGGAGATCAAGGTTCGCTTGAACCGGACCCCCGAGGCGTTGAAGGATTTCGAGGGATTGCTGTCGCAGTTGAACCCCGATAGCTGGCTCTATCGCGAGATCCGCCGCAAGATCGAGGAAGTGTTCCTCAAGAACGACGACCAGAACGGCATGGCGAGCTATTACGAAGGCTGGATCAAGCGTAACCCCGACGACGTGGAGGCCATGGCGCGGCTGGGCAAGGCCCTCGCAAATCAGGGGCGATTGGCCGATGCTCGCACCTGGTACGACAAGGCCGTGAAGCTGGCCCCGTCTCGCAAGGAACTCCGCCTGGCGCTGATCGAACAGTTGGTCCATGAAGGTAAGATCGCCGATGCCGCCAATCAATACGACGAACTCGCCAGGAACGACCCGAATAATCCGGATTTGATCCGCGAGTGGGGCCGGCTGTTGCTCCAGGATAAGTCGAAGCCCGAGCCGGATCGGAAGAAGGCGGCGGCGGCGATCTGGCGGAAACTCACGGAAAACAAGCCAAAAGACGCCGCCGTGGCCGTGCAGGCGGCCGATTTGTTCCGCTCGGCCGAGATGGTGGACGATGCCCTGAGCCTCTACAAGAAGGCCATCGATCTCGCCCCGGAATCGCCGCAGTTTTACGAATATCTTGGCGATTATTATCACGCCTTGAAGCGGTCGCCCGAGGCGCTGGCGACCTGGGCGAAGATTGCCGAGGGGACGAACCGGAATGCCCGAAACCTGGGCCGCCTGGCCGAGGTTTATTCCGGATTCGGATACAAGAAAGAACGCGCTGGTCGCGGTCAACGACGCCTGCACGCTGGCGGCCGACGACTTCGAGCTGCGCATGAAGCATTCCGAGCTCCTGGCCGCGCTGGACAGGCACCCCGAGGCCCTCGCGCAGCTCGACCTGGCCGACAAGCTGGCGATCGACCCCGAGCAGAAGGCTTCGGTGCTGGCCGCACAGATCAAGTCGTACCAGGCTTCCAATACGCTCGGGGCGCAGATCGAATCGCTGGCCGCGCAGTTGAAAGCCGGCAAGGATTTGAGCGCCGCGAGGTGGCTGAGATTGGCGAGGATGCTGGAGGTGGACGCGAAATTGCCCGAGGCCGTTGCCGCCGCGAAGCAGGCCCTGGCGATGGATCCGAAATCGATCCAGGCATGGCTTGCCATGGCGCGGATCAACGAGGCGGCGGGCAACCTGGGGGCATCGGCCGACGCTTATCGCAAGCTTGCTGAGATCGATCGGCGAGCCCGGGGCGACCACCTGACCGAGGTGGCGAAGCTGGAATCGCGGCTCGGCCGTCGCGACGAGGCGATGAAGGCGGGTCGCGACTTGTTGGCCGCCGCTCCCGGGAATCCCGAGAGCTATCAATTCTTCGCCGACCTCTGCTTCCAGCTTGGCAACAACGACGAAGGCTTTGATGCCCTCCGACGCGCGGTCAGGGTCAATCCGACCGACTCCAAGGCCTTGTTGACGCTGGCCGAGACGCTCTCGAACCAGTTCCGCACCGAGGAGGCGATCGAGCTTTACTGGCGGGCTTTCGAGAAGGCGGCCGACCTGGACGGGAAGCTCGGGATCGTGGCGAAGCTGACGAGCCTTTACCTCCAGCGGAACCAGTTCGATCGCCTCGTCGCCCGCCTGGAGCGCGAGAGCCGCGAGAACAACCAGCAGCGCGAGATGACGATCTGCCTCGCCCAGGCGTATTCGGCCTCGGGCGACTACGGGACCGCTCGCCAGGCCCTTGAGCGCCTGCTTGCCGCCAACGCTCGCGACACCGGGCTGCTCGGCCAGCTCTCGGGATTGGCCGAGGCCGAGGGGGATGCCGTCACGGCGGCGAAGTATCAGAAACAGCTCGTGGAGATCACGCCGACGGAAGACGCGACGTCCCGATTGGCCCAGCTCTACGTGCGATCGGGCGAGATGAAGGAGGCGGATGCGATCTGGACCAACCTTGCGAGCAAGGACCAGGAGCCGCACCGGATCATGGCGGCGATGGACAGCCTGCTCCAGCACGGGAATTACGAGGGCGTGCTGACGATCAGCGAGAAGCTCCTGCGGAAAGACCCCAACAACTGGGAGGCGCTCTACCGCGAGGGGACGGCGCTGGCCCATCTGGAGAATCGGTGGGGCGAGGCCGCGAGGCGCTTCGAATCCTTGCTGGATCAGAAATTAGGGGACGACGAACCGGGCTCGGCCAGCAAGGCGAAGGCCAAGGGGCCGGGACGTGCCTCGGGGCGGGCGATGAGGCAGCGGAACCAGAATATCCCGCTCCAGGCCCGGCTGGACGAGGTGTTCTACGTCCGCGTCAACAGCATGCTCGAAGGCCGTTATAACCAGTACGGGAACAGCTATTTCTGGGTGCCGGACGATTTTGGCGCCGCGAGGATGGCGGCGCAGGCGTTCTTGCTCTCCTTCGCGCAGAAGGAGAACAAGGGCGACGAATATTTGAAGGGTGCAAGGCGAGCCGTGAGAAGGCGCCGGCAGGATGCCCGCCAGGCCTGGGATTACCTCTATCTGCAAGCGGTCCGGCAGGAAATGAGGGATTCGTTCGAGGCGGCCAGGGGCGTGGCGAAGGCCGACCCGACCGATCCGTCGGCGCTCTATGCGTTCCTCACCTATCTCCCGAACCGGGCGACCACCAGCGGCGTGCAGGTGGTGCGGAGGAATCAAACGGGGACGCAAGAAGACAAGACGCCCGCGTTGCCCGCGCCCGACCTGGAATTCGTGGTGAACGCCTTCAAGACGTTGCGGCAACGCCGCCCCGAGTGGACACAATCGGGCGTGATGACGAACGTGGCCACCGAGCTGACCCGGGCGAAGAAGAAAGAGGAGGCCGATGCCCTCTACAGGGAAGCCGTGGCCACCGCCAATCAGCCCGACAGCGTGGCCGGCGCTCGCCCTGGCCGCCGATCGCGGCGACGTGGACGGGTGCCTCTCGCTGTTCGACAAGTTCGAGCGGCTCCAGGCGGGCAAGCCGTTCAACGCTACGTACTCCAACAATATGATCGCAAACCCGCCCGATTCCCTCTCTCTCCTGATGAATGCTCGCGCCAGGGAGAAGGCCTGGGCCGACGTCATCAAGATCCTCGACCACTACCTGGAGGTGGAACGCAAGCGGCCGACCTCGGCGACGGGCAAGTCGAAGGCCAGCAAGATGTACACCGGCATCAATGGCGGCGAATAATTACCAGATCTGGAGCGGTGCGAGCCAGAACTACACGCAGATCGAATATCCGCAGCCCAACGAATACTACGATTACGGCGCGATCCTGCTGCTCCGCTCGGCGTTCGAGCACTTCAAGAAGGCCGACCTCCTGAGCGACCTGACCAACCACTTCAAGGCGATGGACGCCAGGCTTCCGGCCAACGAGAAGATCTATCCCGAGCTTGCCGTCGGCTATCTGAGCTACTGGAACGAGGACAAGGACGAGGCGCTGGCCGCGCTCACCAAGGCGGCCGAGCTTGTCCCGAGCGACACCGACATGAAGCTCGACCTGGCCATGCTCCGCGAGAAGAGGGGCGAGCGCGACGAGGCCCTCGCGCTGGCCGACGCCATCGACCCGCTCGACAACGCCACCATGCAGAAGCGCGAGACGATGGCGCTGCGGCTGTCGGTCCAGAACGGCGACGTGGAACGCGCCCGCAAGGCGGCCGAACGCCTGTTCAATTTGCGGCTCGACACCGAGACGCAGGTCCAGCTCGCCGGGCAGATGCACACGCTGGCCATGCACGAGATGGCCGAGGCCGTGATGGCCCGCGCCCGACGGCGGGCGGGCAACAAGACGGCCACGCTCGTCGGCCTCATGCAGCAGTATCAGCAGCAGAACCAGATGGACACGGCCTTGCAGGTCGCCCATCAAATCCTCCGCAAGCCCCCCGGACAGCAATCCAACCCGAACGGGAACAACGAAGAGGATACGTCGCGGCTCCAGGCCGTGCAGACGATCGCGCGGTCGGGCAAGATCAAGGACCTGATCGAGCGCGCCGAGGCGCAGCTCAAGGCAAGCCCGAACTCGACGCAACTGCTCCAGGTCCTGGCCGATTATTACAAGGCGGCCAACGATCGCGAGAAGATGAAGGCCACGTACAAGAAGATCGCCGAGCTGCATCCCGAAGATGCGAAGTTGCGGTTCCAGGTCGCGCAGCAGCTCGCGGAATCGGGCGACAACGCGGGCGCCGTCGAGCACTACAAGGCGGCGATCAAGAAGGAGCCGGCGCTGTTCTCGCGGCAATACTGGATGGTCCAGAACACGTTCCAGGCGGCGGGCAAGAACGACGAGCTTTATGCGTTGCTGGACTCGCTCGACCTGCGGCAGATGGGCAACGTGTACTCGGTCACGAACCTCGTCCAGTCGATGCTCCGCGACGAGAAGACCCGCGAGAAGGGCATGGCCCTGTTCCGCAAGGCGTGGAAGACGTTCCCCGACGAGCGATCGAACCTGATGGCCTACGTCTCGGACGACGCCTCCTGGAACCTGCCCGAGATGTACGACTACGCCCGCGAGGCGGCCCTGCCCGACCCGAACGGCGGGGCCATGTCGAACTGGGCGGGCCTGGAAAGCATCATCATGTTCATGGGAAACGGCAAGGTGCAATCGGTGGCGAACCGGCTGCTCTCGACGGCGTCCAGGCAGAACAAGCTGGAAGTCCTGAACGTCGAGATCGAAGCCAAGGTCAAGGCCGTCCCGGAGTGGTCGGGCGGGAAGGCCCTGCTGGGCGTGATCCGCACCCGCCAGGGGCGTATCGACGAGGCCCGGAAGATCTTCGACGACCTCATGAAAGCGGCCAAGGACAAGGACGAGCCGATCCCCCCGGTCACGGCCTGGCTGATCGGCCAGGAGCTGGAGGAATTCAGCCCCCTGCAACCCACGGTCCTCGCGCTCTACGAGGCGGCCGTCAAGGACGAGGAGCTGAATCCTTACAACCAGAACGGCTTCGAATACAGCCCCGCGCGTCGGCTGGTCGAGGTCTACAAGAAGATGGGGCGGAACGACGACGCCAGGCAACTCATCCTCAAGTATTCGTCGCCCAAGGAGGACACGCCAGGATACCCGCAGGGCTATGCGGCGTATCAGCACATCAGCCAGGTGAACTACCTGGCGCAGACCCTGAATGATCTAGGATTCCCCGCCGATGCCGTGCGACTCTACACCGAGGTCCTGGGCGACAACGACTCGATCCAGGCGGCCTCGCAGTGGAACGGCAATATGGATCAATATCTCCGGCAGGCGCAAGACGGCCTGGCGAACGCGATCGAGGGGATGAATTCGGAGAAGACGGTCGCTTCCACGCTGAAGACGCTTCGCGCCCCCAGGGCCAATCCGAAGCCGGGGACTCCGGTGCTGGACCTCGTCCTGCTCGTGAATCCGAGGGAGCTGGACAGGGCCGTCGTGACCAGCCTCTTCGCCGAATCGTTGAAGGTGGCCGCGGGAAAGTCCGACCTCCTCGCCGCCACGTCCGCCGACCTGGCCAGGCTGGGCGAGGCCCATCCCAAGGATCTGTCGGTAAAGATTGCGATGGCGCTAACGGCCATGGCCGACGGCAAGCCCGAGGCGATCGATGCGGCCGTGGGAAAGCTTCGCCGGCTCGTCGAGGAAATGCCGCTGGATGACCTCTCGACCGGCGCAAGGCCGAATGCCCGCCAGCGGGCCGAGGCCCAGAATCAAATCGGCCTCTGGCTAGTGGCGAGGGCCTGCTGGAAGCACGAATCGTCCCGCAAGATGGGGGATCTCTTCGGCTCGCGGGCCCTGGAAGCCGCCCGCAGGGTGACCGAGACGAAATGGGCGCTCGCCATGCTGCGAGAGCGCGGCCAGGACGAGCTGGACCGAGGCGATAAGGTCGCGGCCGAGAAGACGTGGACGCAGATGCTGGAGATCGTCCTGGCAACGCCGTTTCAGAAGAAGCCCGAGGCCACACAAACCCCCGTCCCGGCCGCGCCGGCCCCTGCGACCAAGCTCGCCACTTCGAAGGCGGCGCAAGCCCCGAAAATCCTGCCCACGCCGATCGACAAGTTCGAGCAGGCCGCGCAGATTTCCAGGCTCGCGGCCAGGCATGGGATGCAGGGGCTCGCCCTGGCGGCGATCCGCGAGTCCATGAGCGGAGGGCCGCCGGTTGCCGCCAGTTCGGCGGGCCAGTTCGGCGTGACGACTAACAATAATCGCGTGATCCGCTATGCACCGGGCCAGGAACCGCCCGACACGATCGGGGTGCAGGTCGAATCGCGGTTGTTCGAGGTGGAGGCCGATTGGAGGAAGGCCAGGATTGACCCGAAGGCGGTCTATGAGGTCTTCCGCGAGGCCGTCTTGCCCGACGCGAGGCCCGGCGAGGTGTTCCTCTTCGCCAGCTCGATGGCCAATGCCCGCTCGCTCAAGAAGCCGCGGAGCGTCGCGGGGCTCCTGGCAAGTTATGCCGTCGCCTCGGGACAGGTTGACGACCTTCGCCATCGCCTGGAAGGTCGAAAAGCCCAGCCCATGGCCGAACTTTCGGCGATTGTCCTGCTCGGCATGGTCAGCCTGGAGGCGAAGGACGAAGCCGGGATCGCGGCCAGCCTGGACGACCTCAAGAAGCGCCTGGAACGCGACTCATTGCGATCGACGGCCCTGATGGCCTGCCTGATCGCCGTGCCGTCGCTCCAGGTGGCGAAGGTCGAGCCGTCGGCGCGGTCGGTCGCCGAGCTTGCCGCCAAGAATCTGAGCAGCGGGGCCGTCACCGCCAACAACGATACTGTCCTCACGAACCTCTTGATGACGCTCGGCAGGCACAATTTCGACCGCAAGGATGCGGCGGCGGGCAGGAAAAATCTCCAGGAATATCTCCTGGTCAGCGAAAAAGTGACCGGCTACAACGCCGAGTATTCGTCCTACCGCAAGCGGATGGCCCTGCAGGCGGTCGCGTCGGAATATTTGCACGCGAACCTGGTGGACGACGCCATGGAGATGATGGGCCGGGTGGCCGACACGCCCGTCACGCGATATGGAGGCAGCTCGACCGACGAGACCACGCCCTCGCTGCTTCGACTGATCAGTGAACGCCCCGCGGCCGAACGGTACGAAATGCTCCGTAAGTGGTCCCTGCCGGCGGTCAACCGCAAGTCCATCCGCCTGCTCGCCGCATTCGTGGGCGACGACGCGCCGCCGAAGGTTTTCGGCAACATCAAGCCGCTGGCCCCCTCCAGGCTCACCTCGTACGGCGAAGGCGCGGGGACCGCCAGCACCGCCGGTTTGCTGATCGCCTCGGCAATCGAGGCGGGCAAACTGGACGAGCTGGCGAAGGAGGTGGAATCAGCCGCGAAGGAAAGGTTGGAGAACGGCGAGCTATTGCGACTGCTGGTCCTCCTGGCCCGGGGAGACCTCGCCACCTCCGAGCCGGGCGTCAAATCGCTTGCCGCCGAGCTGAAGGAGAAATTCAGGACCGACGACAAGCCTCCATCGCAACTCGCCCCCACGCGACGCGCCACCACCACCATGGGCAAGCCGAAGACGATCGAATGGGGCGAATACCTGGTCGCCCGCGCGGCCTCAACGCACTCGCTGACGGCTTCCGGCGGCGAATCCATGCTGCGAGACATGCTCGATTTCGCCCGCCGCAACCAGAATTGGGGGTTCCAGGTCCACGTCAACTGCGACCTGATCGAGCATGCAATCCCGACCTTGCCAGCCTCCAACGCGGGTCTCGCCCTCTGGCATGCGGAATCGGTCGCGTCGGCCTCGCAGCGATCCTCGGGGCTTGAGCCCGCCTTGTGGATCGAGCACGAGGGGATCCTCGCCCATGTGATGGGGGCTGCCGACGACCTCCTCACGTTCGACTACCCGCTGACCGGCACCTTCGAGTTCTCGGTCGATTGCTACGACGGCGGATGGGCCGAGGGCCAGGTCGCCCATGGAGGGCTTGTCTACGAGGCGGCGGTCGGGTCGATGGATAGCTACGTCCATAGCATCGGACGCGGCGATTCGATCCAGCCTCACTTCCGCGCCATGGCCCGGGATGATTTCAATCATTACACCATCCAGGTCGACCCGAAATCGACCCGCGTGCTGGTCAACGGCCACCTGTTCCACGAGGAATCGAGCCCCTCGACCACGAGCCCGTGGCTTTCGCTATTCTCCCATGCCCCGAGGCGGTCGGCCTGGAAGAATTTGCAGATCACGGGGTCTCCGACGATCCCCCGCGAAGTGAAGATGACCGGCGGCGATCGGCTGGAAGGCTGGATTTGCACGGCCAACGAGGACATGACGAAGAGGCTAGCCGATGAGGACGCGAAGCGTCGAGGGAGCAAGAAACCAGCCCCCGCGAACAGTGCCATCCGGAGGAATTCCGGCGAAGAAGCCGAGGTTCATGTGCCCGCCTGGTCGTCGAAGGACGGCGTGATCACCGGCAAGAAATACGAGGCGCCCGCCGACGCGAATTATCAGGAGAGCCTGGACCCGGCGAGCGAGGTGATCCAGAGCCGCTTCTTCTACCAGCGTCCCCTGCGAGACGGCGACGCGGTTGCCTTCGAATTCCTCTACGAGCCGGGCGAGACCATCGCCCATCCCACGATCGGCCGGACGGTGTTCCTGCTCGACCCCGCGGGCGTGAAGCTGCGATGGATCACCAATGGGCTGGAAACCGAGTGGACCGGGCTCCGAACCGACAACGTGGCCGAGCTTCCCGCCGAGCGTCGGGGCGAAGGCCCGCTGCCACTCAAGCAGGGAGAGTGGAATTCGGCCAGGCTGTCGGTCAAGGGGGACGTGGTCGCGCTCGAACTGAACGGGAAGCCGATTTACGAGCACACGCTGACCACCGGCGACGAGCGCCAGTTCGGCGTTTATCACGACAAGTCCAGGACTTCGGCCCGGTTCCGCAACGCCGTGCTCACGGGCCACTGGCCGAGTTCGCTCTCGGCCGAGCAGATGGGCAATCTCCTCGCCCGCGGCGTCCCCGAAGGTTCCTCTGCCGACAAGCAGCGGAATGAAAAAATCCTCGGCGAGGCGTTCTTCGCCACCGAGGCGGAATCGGTCGTCCGCAAGTCCGAAAATCTCTCGGCGGCCGATCGCTACGCGGCGCTCGCCCGCTGGGTGTTGCCATCGGAAGATCACGCGAGCATCCGGCTCCACGGATACACCACGCCCACCAATCCGCCCGCTCCCGACAAGTTCGACAAGCACCAAGACGCCCCCCGCGCGATCGGCCAGCGGCGGGCTGCTCAGGGCGGCGGCGATCGAATTGGTCCGCGCCGCGAAGGTTGCCGAGAAGCTCGACGAACTACTCGCCCGGGTCGAGGCGATTTCCCCCTCCAGCGACCGGATGATTCGCGAGCGCCTGGCCCTGCTGGCGATGGTCCGCTGCATGCAAGGTGACGACGAGAAGGCGAAGGCCGCGCTCGTCGAATTGAAGCCGCTCCTGAAGAAAATCCCCAGGGGAACATCGGCCTACGAGCGCTGGCCCGAGCTGATCGCATCGAGCTTCGTCCTCGATCGTCCGGCCCTGGTCGAACCGGCCAGGGAATTGCTGCGCGTGATGGTCGAGGAGCAGGAGCAGGACGGCAACCAGCTTGGATTCCTGGCCGAACGCACGCGAAACGCCCACGCGCTGGCGAAGATCGCGAGCATGGACGCGGCGGCCCGCGCCGCGACGAGGCCCGATTTCCGCTCCAGGTACTGGACGAGCGTGGCCCACGAGACTCACCAGACACGCGGCCAGGGGAATGCCTGGCCCCTCTGGTCGGTCCGCGACGGCGAGGCGAAGCATTATCCCGGCCACCTGCACGATTATTTGTATTTCAACGTGCCGCTCCGCGGCGACTTCGAGGTCGAATGCGACCTCACCTCGTTCAACTATCGCGAGGCCCGGCTCGGATATTCCGACATCTTCGCCATGCTCAACTGGGAGTTGAAAAAATACGACGTCTGGCAGGACGACAAGTTCACCTCGTCGGGGACGATCGACCCGCCCATCAAGGATATCGGCGAGTATTACCACTTCAAGATCGCCGTGAAGGACGGCCTGTACTCGGCGTTCGTGAACGGCCGCAAGATCCACGAGCAAAGGCTCTCGCCCGAGCCCGACCCCTGGCTCGCGATCTACATCCGCTCATGGCTGACCGGGGGCCCCGCAACCTGAAAATCTCGGGCAAGCCGACCATCCCGGATTCGATCAAGCTGTCGGCCAACCCGGACCTGAGCGGCTGGCTGGCCGAGTATTATTTCGAGTCCATCACCGGCAACTCGAAGGATTGGGAGAAGAAGGGCGAGGAGATTTACGGCCGCAGGCGGACCGAATCCCCCATCATCGACGAGAACCCGCGAGTCAATCGCGGCAACGCCCAGCCCAGCGATAACGAGATCTACGGGAGCAAGCAGGAAAGCGTCCTCCAGTACCATCGGCCGATGATCGAGGACGGCCGCATCGATTACGAGTTCTTCTACGAATCCGGCAAGACGGCCGTCCACCCGGCGCTCGATCGCACGGCCTTCCTGCTCGACCCGGCGGGGATCAAAATCCACACGATGACCGACGGCCCCTACGAGCGCAACGGCACCTCGCCCGACAACGCCAGGGACGAGCCGAAGTGCCGGAAAGGGCCGGAAAAGCTCCCGCTCAAGGACGCCGACTGGAACAAGCTCACGATCACCGTGAAAGCTGATCTGGTCACGATCACCCTCAACGGAACGATCGTGTACGAACGCGGAATCGAGCCGGGAAACCAGCGGAACTTCGGCCTCTTCCACTACGCCGACGAGACGGAAGCGAGGGTCAGGAATGTCGTCTACACGGGCGATTGGCCGAAGGCGCTACCGGAGGTCCACGACCTGTCGGGAAATGCGCCGGCGAAGTAATCGTTGTGGTATTGTGGAAGGAATGAGCGAATCTCTCGACGTTCTCCCACGAGGTTATCTATGAGGCGAGCCGGTCTTTCGGACACGTCGCCCGAGGCCGAGCGGGTCATGGCGGAGTCGTACCGCCGGATGACTCGCTCGCGGAAGTGGGCACTCCTGGGCGACCTTTATCGCTACGGGAGGCAGTTGCATGCCGCCGGAGTCCGATCGCGGCGGCCCGAAGCGAATCCCGGCGATATCCGGGCGGACTGGGCCACGATCCACCTGGGCAAGGCCTTCGAATCGGGGATGGAACAGGAGATGGTCTTGGAACAACCGATCGAGAATCAGGCGGTCGTTCGGGAAGTCATCGCGGCGTTCGATGCCCTGGGAATCGCCTATGCGATCGGGGGCTCGTTGGCTAGTTCCATACACGGATACACGCGGTTGACGACCGATGCCGACATCACCGCCGAACCCTTCCCCGGCAAGGAATCGCAGCTCGTTTCCCGTTTCGGGAGCGATTATTACGTGAGCCTGCCCGCCGTGAAGCAGGCGGTCCAGGATCGTTCCACGTTCAATATCATCAATGTGAGCGTCGGGTTCAAAGTCGACGTCTTCGTGAGGAAGGATCGCGGCTTCGAGATTTCGATGATGAGGCGTCGAACGAGCTTTTCCGAAGGCTCGTCGACCGATCAGACCCTCTACGTCATAACCGCCGAGGACGTCATCTTGATGAAGCTCGAATGGTACAGGATGGGCGGCGAGATTTCGGACCGTCAGTGGACGGACGTCCTGGGGGTCTTGAAGACGCAGAAAGGCACGCTCGACGATCATTACCTAAATCACTGGGCCGCCGACCTGGGCGTGACCGACTTGCTGGAACAGGCCCGTTCCGACGCCTCAAGTTAAAGGCCCGCCATGCTCTTCGAAGTCGCCGGCAAGAATCCCATCGACGTCTACCACCTCCTCGTCGGCATCGTCACTCCCCGGCCGATCGCGTGGGTGACGTCTCTGGACGAGGAAGGCCGCGTCAATCTCGCCCCCTACAGCTTCTTCAACGTGTTCGGATCGAGCCCCCCGGTGGTCGTGTTCTCGCCCACGATTCGCCGCGATGGCTCTCGCAAGGACACGCTGCTGAATATCGAGCAGACCGGCGAATTCGTGCTCAATTGCGCCGTGGAGTCGGTGATCGAGGCCCTGAACTTGACCGCCAAGGAACTGCCTCGCGGCGAGAGCGAGGTCGAACTGGCGAGATTGACGCTCATCCCCTCGCAAATTGTGAAAACCCCGCGAATTGCCGAATCTCCCGCGCATCTGGAATGTCGATTGCTGCAAATCTTGCCCGTCGGGACGGGACCGATGGCGGCGAACCTGGTCATCGGCGAAGCCCTGGCGATCCACGTCGACGATGCGGTACTCGACGAGTCCGGTCGAATCGATCCCGCGAAACTGAAGACCGTGGGGCGTCTCAATGGCGATTGGTATGCGAACACGTCCGATCAATTCGCCCTCAAGCGGCCGGAATGAGAGTGATTTCCGAATCCGGTGCATTGCATGCACCCTACTTGTCTTCGGGCCATTTGCCGGATAGGTTTGAGATGGGGTCACTTCGCTCGCGATCGTCTGGAGAATTGATCCGATGGGACAGGCCAATGTCGATCCCGGCGAATTGCGCCGGTTTGCCAACAATTTGAAGCAATTCAACACCGAATTGCAGGAGAACCTGGGCGCCCTGCACGGCCAGTTGCTCGGCCTGGCGGCAACCTGGCGCGATCGCGAGCATGACAAGTTCACCGAGGAGTTCGAGCAGACGATCCAGGTGCTCTCGCGGTTCATCGAGGTGACCGAGGAACACATCCCGTTCCTCGTCCGAAAGGCCGACCGCGCCGAGGATTATCTCCGCCAACGCTAGCCGAGGCGAACCATCATGGCGCTGCCCATCGACGTCTCCTCGGTCGAGGTCCTCCAGGAAGTCCGCGAGGCACTCCTGCTCTTCGGAGACGACGCCAAGAACGCCCTCGGCGCGACCGAGATGGAGATCCGCCGCTGCATCGACTGGCTCACCAACGACCAGCGAATCCACTGGCAGAACGAGATCAAGAAGCGCAAGGAGAAGCTCTCGGAAGCCAAGGCCGAGCTGAGCCGCAAGCAGCTTTCCAGCATGACCGAGAACGCCCAGGACAGCGAGCAGAGGGAGAAGGTGCGCGAGGCCAAGCACCGCCTGGAGGAAGCCGAGGACAAGCTGGAGACGGTCCGCGGCTGGATACCCGAGTTGCAGCGCGCGGTGATGGAATACGACGGCGTCGCGCGCGGATTCGGCGACATGCTCGAATTCGACCTGCTCCGCTCCGTCGAGATGATGGAGCGCATGATCATCGCCATCGAGGAATACACCGCCCTCCAGGCCCCCCAGACCAACCCCGGCGGCGGCTCCGCGAGCACGACGTCCGCCCCGACCGCGACTACCGCGACCGTCCCGACCGCGACCGTTTCGACGGCGGCACCGGCCGCGACCCCCGCCGAAGTCAAGGCGGCGCCCGCGGCCGATACCTCGGGCCCGCCGCCGGAATCGGCGCAAGTTGAAGCGGAGGAACGCTGATGCATGTAGGGGCCGGCTCCGGCAAGCTTCGCCACGGGCTGAAGACGCTTCGCGTCCGCTGGGAGAACAGCGAGGACGGCTGGCGCGACTCGATCCGCCAGGAATTCGAGAACAAGCGGATCGTGCCGCTGGAATCGCAAGCCACGACGACGTTGCGGGCCATGCAAACCCTCTGCGACGTCCTCTCCCGCATCTACCGAGAGTGTTCCTGACCCATGAGCGTCACCAACGCAGCCCCCACCGAGCCCGTCGGCACGACCCACCCCAACGGGGACGGCATGCCCGCCCTGCCATCGCTGGATCTCTATCCCGCCTGGAAGGCCATCCCCGCCGAGCTGGCGCGGCTTTCGTTGGAGCGCTACCACGCCGAAGCCGCAACCTCGGCCGCGCTTGCCGCACGGACGCAGCGTGCCCAGGATGCCCTGGATGAGGCCATGGGCGAGGCCGAGCAGAGGCGCAAGAAGGAGACCGACGAGGCCAACGCGCAGGTCGCGAGCATGCGTCGCAAGACGCTCGGCACCTTCCAGGCCGAGAGCAAGGCGATCACCGACGAGCAGCAAAACCTCCGCCGCACCGCCCTCGCCCGTTATCAGAAGCAGAAGAACTCGGCCCAGTCCAACCACCAGGCCGCGAAGTGGGAGCTGGGCGCCCTTTATGAGAATGCCGAGAAGGGCGCGCAGGAGTGGCGCAAGGATTCCAAGGATCGCCTGGCCGACGAAACCCGCCTGACCAAGGAACTTCAGGACGCGACGAAAACGGTCCTGGGGAAATATCGCGGGTTCGTCCCGGGAAATCTCCCCGAAATTGCGCCCCCGGCCGAGGACAGCACGGCAGAAGACCCGTTCGTCCCACTCCATGCGGCGATCGAGGAGGCCGACGCCACGCTCCTGAAGCTGGAAGCACTCTTCCTGCCCAAATCGTTCGCCGGGCCGAAAATCGCGTGGCTTTTCCTCCTGCCCTTGCTCGCGACCGTGCCGCCCCTGGTCTACTTCCTGGGGCCGATGGTGGGCGGGATCGTGGGCGCGATCGCGGGCATCGGAATCGGCTTCTTGCTGCGGAATCTGGTCCTGAAGAAGGGCCGGGCGCAGGTCGAGTCGTTGCGAGTTCCCCTCACGCAAAGCCTTGCGCGGGCGGACGTCTTGATCAAGCAATGCGAATCCTACGTGACTGAGACGTTCAACCGTCGCAAGGCCGAGGCCGTCGAGCGCCGCGACGCCGAATCTGCGCGATCGGACCGTGAGCGGGATCAGAAGCTGTCCGAGGCCGAGGAAGCCCGCGAGATCAAGGTCCGCGAGGCCGACGCGACCGCCAAGAAGCGCCTGGAAGACGCCACCGTAATCCGTGATCGCGGCGTGAAGGACGCCAACCAGACCGAGGCCCAGCGTCGCGAAGAGATCGCGGCCCAGCACGAGGCCGACACGAGAGCGGCCAAGGAGCGACATCGCCTGGCGATGGAGGAAGCCCAGGCCAAGCACCGCGCCGACTGGGATCGCCAGGCCAAGAACTGGCAGGCCGGCATCAACAAGATCGTGGCGACCGTCGCCGAGATTCGCAAGGAAATCGACGGCCGATACCCCGACTGGCACGACCCCGAATCGTCCTGGACGGCCCCCGCGAGCCTGCCCAGGGCGGTCAAGTTGGGCGAGATCCGCCTGCCCATGAGCGCGATCAAGGGGGGCGTCTCGCGCGACCCGCAGCTGAAGGAGATGGCCCCCGACGAGTTCCTCATCCCCGCCGTCCTGGCGTTCCCCGAGCACTCCTCGGTGGTCGTCGACTTCGCGGGCGAAGAGGGGCGACGCCGCGCGACCGAGGCGATGCAAAGCCTCATGCTTCGCTATCTCACGGGCATGCCGGCGGGCAAGGTCCGATTCACGATCTTCGACCCCGTAGGCCTGGGACGCGGGTTCGCCGGCTTCATGCACCTGGCCGACTACACCGAGGCCATGGTCAACGGCCGCATCTGGACCGAGCCCCAGCAGATTGACCAACGCCTGATCGAGATCAACACGCACATCGAGACGGTGATCCAGGATTATCTGCGCAACGAATACCCCACGATCGAGGACTACAACGAGCATGCCGGCGAGGTCGCCGAGCCGTATCGCATCCTCGTGGTGGCCGACTTCCCCGCCGGGTTCAGCGAGCCGGCGGTCCGGCGCCTGGCCGCGATCGCCGAGAGCGGGCCGCGCTGCGGGGTTTACACCATCCTCGGCAGGGACCGATCGCAGGCGTTGCCCCCGGCCGTCGAGAATCTGGACGTCGTGCCGGGCGCCGTCAAGTTCTCGTGGAGGGACGACGAATTCGTCCTCCGTGACCGCGAGTACGAGCCGTTCCCATTCTCGCCCGACCCGCCCCCGTCGCCCGAAGAATTCACGAAGCTCATTCACCGCATCGGGGAAGCGGCCAGGCAGGCCAACCGCGTCGAGGTGCCCTTCGAGGTCATCGCCCCCAAGCCCGAGGACATCTGGAAGGGCTCGACCGCTTCGATCATCAGCGTCCCGCTGGGCCGCGCCGGCGCGACGAAATTGCAGAGCCTCACCCTGGGCAAGGGGACCTCGCAGCACGTGCTGACCGCCGGCCGGACCGGCTCGGGCAAGTCGAGCCTACTGCACGCGTTGATCACGAACGCCGCCCTCATGTTCAGCCCCGACGAGTGCGAACTGTACCTGATCGACTTCAAGAAGGGCGTCGAGTTCAAGACCTATGCCACGCATGGCCTCCCCCACGCCCGGGTGATCGCGATCGAGAGCGAGCGCGAGTTCGGCCTCAGCGTGTTGCAGCGGCTGGACGTGGAATTGAAGGTGCGCGGCGACCGCTACCGCGACCTGGGCGTGCAGGACCTCGCGGGGTATCGCAAGATCCCCAACCAGCCCCCCTGCCCCGCATCCTCCTGATCGTCGACGAGTTCCAGGAATTCTTCATCGAGGATGACAAGGTCGCGCAAGATTCGAGCCTCATGTTTGACCGCCTGGTCAGGCAGGGCCGTGCGTTCGGCATCCATGTGATCCTGGGCTCGCAGACCCTCAGCGGCGCATTTTCGCTGCCGCGGAGCACCCTCGGACAGATGGGCGTGAGGATCGCGCTCCAGTGCAGCGACGCGGATGCCCAGGTGATCCTCAACGAGGACAATTCGGCCGCGAAATTCCTCTCCCGACCCGGCGAGGCCATTTATAACGACGCGAACGGGATGAAGGAAGGCAATCACCATTTCCAGGTCGTGTGGCTGCCGGACGCCGTCCGCGAGGTTCACCTCAAGCGGATCGCCCAACTCACGGCCGAGCGGGGGATCGTCCCGCGGCCGCAAATCGTCTTCGAAGGGAATTTGCCGTCGGACCTGACCCGGCATCCCATCTTCTCGGGCGACAGGCCGGGCAATACCACGACCCCGAAGACGCTTCACGCGTGGCTGGGCGAGGCCGTGGCGATCAAGGACCCCACCTCGGCCGCGTTCCGCCCGCAGGGGGGCGCGAACCTCCTCATGGTGGGCCAGAACGAGGAATTGGCCTCGGGCGTGATGGCCGCCGCCATCGTGGGGCTGGCCGCGCAAGCTCCCATCGACACGAAATTCTACATCCTGGACGGCACCCCCGAAGAATCGACCTATGCCGGCACGTTCGCTCGCTTCAACGGCGTGATCCCTCAGGCCTATCGCATCGGCGGCCTGCGCGAGGCCGGCTCGATCCTGGGGGAAGTGGCGGCCGAGGTCGAGCGTCGTCAGTCGGGCGGGGGGGAATCGTCGCCGATGTTCCTGGTGATACACGACTTGCCGCGATTCCGCGACCTGCGCAAGCAGGAAGATGATTTCAGCTTCTCGCGACGGGGGAAGGAAGAGACGATCAGCCCGGCCAAGGCGTTGGGGAACATCCTCCGCGAAGGCCCCGCGCTGGGCGTGCATACGCTCGTCTGGTGCGATTCGGTGAACAACATGAATCGCGCCTTCGATCGCCAGGCGTTGCGCGAGTTCGAGATGCGCGTCCTGTTCCAGATCGAGCGCATCCGACTCCAGCAACCTGATCGATTCGCCCGCCGCAGCCCGGCTGGGCGAGAATCGCGGGCTCTTCTCCAGCGAGGAGCAGGGCCGCACCGAGAAATTCCGTCCCTACGGATTGCCGCCCGACGAATGGCTAAAGGGCCTGGAGGCGAAGGGGTGGAAGCCGGAACCGCAGGAAAGCAAGACGCCCCCGGCTGCCATCCCGGAAACTCCGCCCGCACCGGAAATTGCCACTCCCGCCGAAGTCCCGCCTCCCACGGAGATGGCGCCTCCCGCGAGAAGACCGTGGGTCGAAGACTGACTTTACTCGGAGTGCCGAGGGCCAAGATGGGCCAGCGTCGCTCGTGACGCCGACCCACCCTGCCGATTTGCCGATTCCGTAACTCCTACCTATTTCGGGTCAATTTCCAACTTCAGATCCTTGAAGCGGACTTCGGTCGGCCCGCCGGAATGCAACTGGAACGCGAAGATGCCGCGACGGGCTCCTTTCGGGTCGTCGAGGTCGACGCAAGGCTTTCCGTTGAGAAGAGTGTGGATCTTCGAGCCGACCGCCATCACCTCGTACGTGTTCCACTCGCCCGGCTTGAGGTGGGCTTCGCCCGACTTGTCCCAGAGCAACCCGCGGCCGTTCTCCTCGTACAGCTTACCCCACCAGCCGGGGCCGATGTCGGCCTGATCACCCTTCATCTCGCCGTCGGGCAGGGCCTCGCTGCGGAACTGGAGGCCGCTGTTGCCTTCGTTTTTCACGAGCTTGACCTGGAACGTGAGCCGGAAATCGGCCGCGGCAAGCTCGCTGCGGAGGAAGTTGTTATGGGCCAGGCCGGTCGTCTTCCCCACGATCTCGCCGTTCTCCACGCTCCACAACTTCGGGTCGCCCACCCAGCCGGTCAGGTCCTTGCCGTTGAAGAACATCTTGGCAGTCTCGGGCGTGGCCAAAGCAGGCACCTGCGACGGGCTGGCCAGGTAGAGGACCAGCGAACGAATCTCCATCTCGGACAGGGGCGTCCAGATGTCTTCGGGCATCATCGATTTGTCGGAAGGCTTGCGGGCCTCGATGTCCGCCTTGGGGACGGTCAGGGTCTCATTGGCCGTCACAAGCGTGATCGAGTCCTTATCCTCGGCACGGATGATGCCGGTGAGGGTGCGGCCGTCGGTGGTGGCGACGATGTGGGCGAGGTAGTCTTTGCCGATCAGCGCGTTGGGGTCGAGCACATTGGTGAGCAAGTAGTCGAGGTCGGCCCGGTTGGAGCCGGTGATCTCGGGGCCGACCTTCCCTCCCACCCCGAAGAGGGTATGGCATTGCTGGCAGGTCTTCGCGAAGACGGCCCGGCCGAGCATCACGTCGGGCGGCGTCTGCGGCTTCTTGGTGAGCATTGCCTTGTACTGGGCGATGAGCTTGACCTTATCCGCCGAGGTCTCGCGGACCGAGCCCCAGACCCGGCCGATTTCGTCGTTCAATGAGTCGTCCTTGAGGTTGCGAAGCTGGCGGATAAGGTCGGCCGAGAGTTCGGCCGAACCGATCTTCTTCGCCTCGACGGCGGCAAGCAGGGGCCGGGCGAAGATGACCCTGGATGCGAGCGTGTTCAGCGCATCACGTTTCTCGGAAGCGGTCAGATTCGGATAAGCGCTCACGATCGCGTCGGGCGTGAGGCGATCTTCATATGCGGCGAGTCCTCGCAGGGCCGGGGCTCGCAGGGGAGTGGCTTGTTTCAGCAAATCCCTCAGCGATTCGGCCAATTTCGGGTCGCGGGCCTTGAGCAGTGCGGCGAGGGCTTCCTGGCGAGACCCCATATCCGCGGCGGGATCGGCCAGGACCTCGCGGAGCGAGGCGAGTGCCGAGGCGTCGCCGAAATTCAATCCTAGAGTCGTGGCTCGCGAGCGGATTTGCGGGTTGGTGTCGCGACTGAGCTTCGCAAAAACCTGCGGCCACGACCCCGGCATCTCCACGCGACGGCGCCCCTTGAGCGCCTCGGCGATGCCGTCGAGGATGGCGAGCTTCTGCGAGGAATCGGAGAGCTTGCCGACCTCGTCGACGAGCAACGCCAGCGACGAGTCGGAGCCGAGGGCGGCGATGCGGCGGGTCATGAACGGGAGCAAAATCGGGATCTTCGAACCGCTGGCGAGGCTGATGGCGCGCGACGGCGTCGAGGGTGGCCATCGGCTCGGCGGCGTACCAGACCATGAGCGGGATGTTGGGTCGGACACGTCCTCGCCGTGCTGAGCGAGGCCCGCGAGGATGTCCCATCGCTTCTCGAGGGGCATCCGCTGGAGCGCCGAGGCGAGGTAGAGCCGGACCACGGGCGAGGGGTCGGACTTGGCGAGTTCGGCGAATTTGTTGAGGGTGGCTTCGGAGGGCTCTTTATCCTCCATCGCGAGTTGGATCGTCCAGGCGCGAATCGTAGGTATTCTTCTGATCCGCAGTCCCTTGGCGACCTCCGTCTCGGCCAACCCGCCTTCGGCGTGAAGGTTCCATAACGCATTCAGAGCCGCTCGCTGCACTCTCGGTCAGCCTCAGTGCTTGTTCTTGAGGGCTGCAGTGACGACTCGGCTCGCCGGATCGAGAGGCGAGCTTGGCCAAGATGTTCCGTGCGTCGAACATCAAACTGATTCCACTTGCTCGGGAGACTTCAAGCACGCGAGTGTCGACTTCGCCGCCCATTGCAGCGCATGTTGGATCTGCATATGAATTCACGCATTCGAGCTCGCCAGGTCCAGGCAAGCGAGCGATGGCCGTCTCACCGTAAGACACTTTGAAGATCCGCCCGTTCGTCCGGTCATGGGCATTGTCCTCGGTCCGGTGGCACTGATTCTTGTCGTACCAATCGATCATATAAACCGCGCCGTCGGGTCCGGTCTTCAGGCTGATGATCTGCGACCAGGTGTCGTTGGCGAGGAGGAAATCGGGCGCGTGGCCTCCGACGAATCCCGAGCCTTTTGGCGTCAAGACGTCTCGATTGATGCGGGCGCCGTGGATGTTGTTCATGAAGATCGAGCCGCGGTACTCCTTCGGCCAGTTCTCGCCCTGGTAGATCAGCAGGCCGGAATGGGCGTGGCCGCCTCCGGCCGAGTCGCTCTTGCCGTTGGCCGCGTGCGGGCCGGTGTTGCCGACGTAGTGGCGGTGATCGGCGATCGTCTTGATGTCGTCATAGGTGTACGGATTGAAGTGCGGGCCCGCCTGCCGTTCATATCGCCCCCCTGCACCATGTGGTAGAGGTGCGGGATCACGCAGGCTTCTTCGATGAGTTGGCCGTGTTCGTCCCAGTCGAAGCCCCAGGAATTGCTGGTTCCGTGGGCGAAAACTTCGAACATCGTGCTTCTTCGGGATGATATCGCCAGATGCCCGCGTTGATCGGCTCGCGGTCCTTGTCGGGCGTGCCGGGCTTGCCCACTCGCGAGTGCGTGAACACCCCGTGCGAGCCGTACAGCCAGCCGTCGGGACCCCAGGCGAACGAGTTCAGGGTTTCATGCGTGTCGTGCATGCCCCAGCCGTCGAGCAGGACGACGGGAGGGCCGTCGGGCTTGTCGTCTTGATCCTTATCGGGGATGAAAAGCAGATACGGAGCGGCCCCGACCCACACGCCTCCGAAGCCGACCTCCAAGCCGCTGACGAGATTGAGCTTGTCGGCGAAGACTTTTCGCTCGTCGAATTTGCCGTCGCCGTCCTTGTCCTCGAAGATGAGGATGCGGTCGCGGCCCTGGCCTTCGGGGGCGCGATGGGGATACGTGTACGCCTCGGCGACCCAGAGACGCCCGCGGTCGTCGATGGCCAGCGCGATGGGCTGGACCACGTCGGGCTCGCCCGCGAAGAGCGTGACCTTGAACCCTGGCGGGACGGTCATGGCCCTGGCGGCGTCCTCGGGCGAGAGCCCGCTGTGGGCGTATTGATCGGGCGCGGCCGGCTTGGGCCGGGTCGGGAAATTGGGCTTGGTTTCGTGGAAGCGGAAGTCGTCGAAGTTGATGTGTCCCCAGTGGCCCGTGTGCTCGTCGACCACCCTCACGAAGATGAGCTTGCCCATCTCCTTGGACAAATCGACGGCCACGCGGCGCATGTCCTCGGCACCTTCGTGCGGCGACATCTCCTCGCCCGAGGCCTTGAAAAGGACCTCTCCGTCCGCCTCGCGGACGACCTCGACGCGGGTCTCGGGATACCATCCGGCGCCGACCAGGAAGCTGGCGAAGGGTTGCGTGACCTTGAAGGATTTCGAGGTGATGCGGCCGGTGGCCGGGTCCTTCGTCTTCTCCCAGCCGCCGATCCAGAATTTGCCTTCATGACGGCTCTTCATGTCCGATCGGCGGCGGGCGACCGCGTCGCCTTCGATCGGTTGGCCGATGAACGCCTCGCCTTCGACCTTCCAGTCCCGGAGGTTCCCGGCCTCGAAGTCGAGATTTAGCGGCTTGCCCGTGGCGGGGTCGACGGGCCTGGAGGCGTCCTGCGCCATTGCGAGGGATGACGCCGCGAGCAAGGCGACGATTGAGAGCGTGCGGTTCATGGAGAATTCCCGATGGTTGCGTGCTCTGCGAGCACCGTTTTATTGATTAGAATCAAAGAGGTGCTCGCAGAGCACCCTACGGGAGCATCCTGGGCAGGATCAGGGTTTCGACGTCTTTTTCGCTTCTCACATCGCCCTTGACCTCGTAAAGCTGCCAGCGTTCGGTGTGCTCGGTCTCGTGGTTGGGGGCGAGGTGGACGAGCGGGCCAAGGGTCTCGATCTCAAGGATTCCGCCGTCGGTGTAGGTCTCGAAGTTGCACCCGCGATCGGGATAATGCTTGCCGGCCTGGTGGGCGAATCGCTTCACGAAGAGGAGATCCTCCCGCAGATATCCCACCCAACCGGCGCCCGGCGCAAGCCCGATTTTCGTGGCCTCGGTGTGCGGCTTCTGATGCAGGAGGAGGAATTTCGAGCCGAGCACCAATCGCGGGTCCGTCAAATCGGCGTAAGGCCACAGGACGAGCGAGGAATTGGGCGCGAAATCCTCGGCCTTGGGGTTCTTCAACTTCCCGGCGTGGGGGGCCTTGGGCGGGAGGGGGATGATCTCGACGCCCCCGCCTTTCATGACCGTCAGCGCCCACGAGGCGATGTCGATGGGGGATTCGCCCACGTTCTTCACGCGGTGGACGATGGTGAGGCCGGTCCCCTCGTCGTCCAGCTTGACGTCGATCTCCTTCTGGAGGCCGTGCCTGGTGTCGGGCTCGGCCGTGAGGCGAATCCGGCCGTCGGCGAGCGGGGCGATCTTGAGCGCGGTATTGTCGGGCATGTACGTGCGGACGGGGTCCTCGGGCGAAGTCCAGAGGCGATGGCCCCCGCGGAACTTGAAGCCGGGCTCTCCGCTCGTGCCCTGGTCGTCTCCCGATTCGAAGAGGACATTCTGGCCGCCGACGAATTTGTAGACGAGGATGCGAGGGCCGACGTCGAGCGTGACGAGCGCCTCGACCTTGCCGTTGCTGAGCTTGAGGTTGTCCTTCCAGCCGTGATATTCGACGTGCTCGACGGTCACGCCGGCCTTCTCGGCGGCTGGCGCGGGAGATTTGGCGGCGAGGAGCGCGATCGTCCCGAGGATCGCCTGGATTCCGGGCTTGAGGTTGCGTCTCACGGGGGATGACCTCGGCACGACGGTCGGTTGGAGGGAGGATTTCTCGATCTTGACCGATCCGAGCGCGTTTCGGAAGCCCCGAACGGCGAAACCCGGCGATCGCGAGTATTCCGACCGCCCATCGAGTCGGGTACATTGGCGTGTCGTCGAAAGCGAAGATGGGAGCGGACATGCCTCGGATCCAGGAGCCGGCGATCACGAACGACGAGCTGGGTCTCGCCCTCCGGGCCGCCGACCCCCGCGCCCGGCTGGTCTCGTCCCGCATCCTGCGGCGGGTGATCAAGGGCCAGCAGAAGCTCGGCCTGATCGGCTTCCATCGCGCCCATCGCAAGAGCCTGACCGTGGCGACCGCGACCGCCCTCAAGGCCGTGGAATCCAGGGAACTGGACCCCCTGCCCGGCGAGGCCTTGCCCGACACGCTCCTGCTGATCGAGGTCCCCGATTCGAACGACCTGCAAGGTCTTTCGCGGGGCGATGCACTGCTCTGGGCGTGGAGGATGCTGTTCCACTGCGCGGTGCATGCCGAGGTGGCGTCTCGCGGGCTCACCGAGGACCAGGCCCGGGCACGACTGGAGATGATCGGCTCGCTTGCGAGCGAGGAAATCCGCGCCGTGCTGGATCGCGACGGGTGGTTGTTGACCCCGTCTGATGTAGCCTCGGTTTACGAGGAGTTCGTCGCGGTTTTCCTGGAATTCCGCCACTTTTCCGGCGGACTCCTGCCCGTCTATTTCCCGGCGATCGACGACTTCGACCGAGTGGACGAGATCGTGTCGGCCGACCTGGACGGTCATGAGCTTTTCGCGCGGACGCGGATCGAAGGGGCCTCCGACCCGCACGACCCCGAGCCGTTGCCGATGGCCGCCGCGTGCGTGCCGATGTCGTCGTCGGACGAGGTGGTGAAACGCTCGGAGTCGACGTATCGCTGGCTGATCGGGCTGGCCGAACGCGCGGCCCGCGTGGGGAACGTGGTGCAGGCGGCGATCTATCGCACGAGGGCCGCGAAGTTGGCCGGCCCTTCGCGGGCGGGCCAGGCGCGGAGCAAGGCGGACGACGAGCTGAATTCGCTCGCGCGTCGCCTCCGCAATGCCGTGGGGGACGAGGCGTGCGAGATCGCGGGATGGAAGGCCGCACTCGCGGAACTCCTCAACTGGACGGCAAGCGGCCTCTGGACGGTGGAGGCTCGCCTCCTCCACGACTTGCAGAACGCCTGCGTCGACTTCGAACGGGCCATTTACACCGTCGATCTGCTGGGCTGGATCTTCACGCTGGGCCGCAGGCCGTTGCGGCGTGCCCTGCCCAACCAGACCCTGGTGAGGATGGCCAAGCACCTGCAAAAGGCGTCCAGACGCGTGTTCAAGTCGCGGCTCTCCGACGTCCATCGCGCCTCGCTCACGCTCATGCTGGACACGGCGTTGAGGGCCGCCGAGGCGAGGGTCCGCGAACGATTCCGGCCGCTGATCGCGCAGGCCCTGTCGCGAGCGAGATGGAAGCCGACGAACCTGCCCGAGCGCGTCTCCTTCGACAAGATGGTCGAGGAGCTGGCCGATCGCATCGTCGGCAGGAATTTCCTGACGATGGGAGACGTCCGGGACGCGATCTCCCGCAGCCAGCTTCGCGCGCCGACCTCTCGGGTTTCGGCGAATTCATCAAGGGCGACCGCGTGTTGCGGGCGAACCGCCGGCTTCGCGTTTCGCTGGACGGGATCTATCACCCGGGCGAAATCTACCTCCGCTTCTTGCAACGGATGAGCCTGCTCGCGTTCGGCACGAAAATCGGTCGCTGGCTCACCCTGTACGTGGCCCTGCCCTTCGGCGGCGCTATGGCGCGCTGGTCACCATCCAGGAACTGCTGGACCTGGGCCTCACCGTCGTACCGACCGGCCACGCGAGCACGGTTTACAGGGTCCACCTGATCCACGCCTCGTCGGTGGTCCCGCTTGGATTTTTTTTGCTCGGCCTGATCCATTCCCGGCGATTTCGCGGGCTGGTGCTCGCGGGGCTGTCGCAGGTCGGCGCCCTGATTCGCGGTGTCCTTGTGGACGCCCCGGCCTGGTTGGTGCGACAGCCCCCCGTGCGGGCCATCCTGCAAAGTCGCGCCTTCGACCTAGCACAACGGACGATCCTCGCCCCGGCGCTTGCCGCCGGCCTGGCGTTCGGGCTAATCAAGTGGGTGGATGGCGATCGGCGGGCGGCGTTCGGGATTTCCGGGGCGGTGTTCGGCGTGATGGCGATCCTCCTCAACACGCGACTGGGGCGCGACGCCGAAGAGCTTGCCGCCGACGGCTTGGTGCAAGGCTGGCGACGCGTCCGGGGCGACCTCTTGCCCGGCCTGGCCCGCCTGATCCTGGATGTCTTCGACTTCATCCTGGAGACGGTCGAACGCGTGATTTACGCCGTGGACGAGTGGTTGCGCTATCGATCGGGACAGGGCCGCGTGACGTTCTGGGCGAAGGCAGTCCTCGGGGTGTTCTGGTTCTTCGCCACGTATCTGATTCGCATCTACGTGAATTTGTTGATCGAGCCGCAGATCAACCCGGTCAAGCACTTCCCGACGGTGACCGTGGCCGCGAAGATGATCCTCCCGATCTTCCTGAAAATCGTGGCCGCTATTGCGTTGACCCTGCAATTCCTCGGCCCGGTCCCGGCATACGCGATCGCCTGGTTTACCGCGTTCTTCCTGCCGGGTATTGCGGGTTTCATCGTGTGGGAATTGAAGGAGAACTGGCGGCTTTACGAGGCGAATCGGCCCAAGACCCTGCGGCCGATCCCGATCGGCCATCACGGCGAGACCATGCGACGGCTCTTGCGGCCTGGCCTCCATTCGGGCACCCTGCCGAAGCTGTTCGCCAAGCTTCGCAAGGCCGAGCACCGCGCGTGGCGGCGGGGCTGCGGAGGTGGCGCCCTCAACGCCCATGATGCCCTTCATCATGTGGAGGGGCCGATCCGCCACTTCGTCGATCGCGACCTGCTCGCCCTCATCGCGAAGACGTCGCAACCCCCGGCGAGGGCGTGCATCCGCCAGGTCGACCTCGCCACCAACCGCATCCGCGTGGGGCTGGTGTCGGGCGTGCCGGCGGGCGATGACCTTGTCTTCGCCTTCGAGGAGCGATCCGGCCGGCTTACTATCGAGATCCTCCAGGCGGGCTGGATGGACGACCTGCCCGAGGCCGACCGGCGGAGGTGGCATCTCGCAGTTTCGCGGACTGGCCGCCCTGGCCGGCGCGGAGTCATCCCGCAACGCCGGGTGGATCGCTTGCGACGGCGATCAGGCGACGGCACCGCCGGCCGAGGACCAGGTGCCTGCCGTCTTGTGGGAGGATTGGGTCACATGCTGGGATCATGAAGAAGCGGCTTGCGCCGAGGCGAAACACCCCGAACCCGAAGGAGCCCTTTGATGTTTGACCTCAAGGCAACGCAGGAGGCGCTCGGGGAATTCGGCCTCGACGCCTGGCTCCTCTACGACTTCCGCAGCAGCAACATGCTCGCCCGGCGAATCCTCGATATCGCCGATAACGCCCACACGTCCCGGCGCTATTACTACTTGATCCCGCGCCGACGGGCGACGCCGATCAAGCTCGTCCATCGCATCGAGCCGGGGACGCTCGACCACCTGCCCGGCTCGAAGCGGATTTATCTCCGCTGGCAGGAATTGGAGGAGGAGATCGGCGGCCTGTCGCACGGGTTGAAGCGGGTGGCGATGGAATATTCGCCGCGAAACGCCAATCCCTACGTGGCCCGGGTGGACGCCGGCACGATTGAGGTGGTCAAGGCGCATCGGCGTGGAGGTCGTCTCCTCGGGCGACCTGATCCAGCGATTCGAGGCGCACCTGGGACGACGACCAATGGGAGATGCACCTGGAGGCCGACCGGGTCACACCGCTCGGCCTATGACCTGGCGTGGGGCTTTGTCGCCGAACAAGATCCGCGCCGGCGGCACGATCCAGCGAGATGGAGGTCCAGGCGGCGATCATGGACCATTTCCGGGCACATGGATTGACCACGTATCATGCCGCCGATCGTTGCGCGTCGGCCCGCACAGCGGCGACCCTCATTTCGACACCTGCGCCGGAGCAAGGACACGACGATCCGGCGCAGGCGACTTCGTCCTGATCGACCTCTGGGCCAAGATCGACCGCCCCCGCGGAGCTGTCTACAGCGACCTGACCCGCGTCGGATTCGTCGGGGAGACGGTCCCGCCGAAATACGAGGACGTGTTCCAGGTCGTCGCCGACGGCCCGCGACGCGGCGATCGACGCTCGTGCGCGAAGCCTTCGCTACGGGCCGTCCCCTGCGAGGCTGGGAGGTGGACGACGCTTGCCGCGAAGGTGATCGAGGCGACCGGCTACGGCCCGTTCTTCGTCCATCGGACGGGCCACAACATCGGCCAGGAGACGCACGGCAACGGCGCCAACATGGACGACCTGGAGACTCACGAAGAACGCCTGGTCATGCAGCGGACCTGCTTCTCGATCGAGCCGGGGATCTACCTGGACGAATTCGGCGTGCGGAGCGAGATCAACGTCTTCATCGACGGCGACGGAAAGGTTCACGTGACGGGCGGGCCGTTGCAGGAACGTGTCGAGCCGATCCTTCACGGTCGCTGATCGCCGCCGCGTCGCTTCGCGGTCAGGCATGGGCTGGCCTATGAAGACGGATTCCCGTCAGGCTCATTTCGCGGTCAGCTCGTCAGCCGGCAAGGCTTGGGGGTTGGGCGTGGCGATGGCGCCCACGGCCGACTCTCGCGAGGCGCGGATCAAAGGTTGCGGGCTCAATCCGAGGATCAAAGAAAGCGTCGCACAGGCCCCGACGGCGATCATGGCCGGCAATGGGGCGCGGGGCGTAAGCGGGCGATCGGGCGGGGGCGAGAACGTCATTTTCATGATGATCCGCAGGTAGTAATATGCCCCGATCGCCGCATTCAGTCCGCCGATGATCGTGAGGACGTAGAAGGCGTTGGCGTTGGGGCCTCTCGCCACGGCGATCGCCGATCCGAAGATCCAGAGCTTGCCGTAAAAGCCTGCCATGGGCGGCACGCCCGCGAGGCTGAACAGGCACAGGATCATGGCGATGGCCGCCCACGGGCTGGGTCCGCAACAGGCCCGTTAGGTCGTCGATCGTCTCGACCGGCCGCTCGGGCGTGCTGAGGGCGATGATCACGCCGAAGGCACCCAGGGTCATCAGGGCATACGTGGCGAGGTAGAAGATCACCGCCTCGCTGCCCAGGATGCTCGCGTCGGCGGCCGGGCCGTTGAGGAACGCGGCCGAGATGCCGATCATCAGGTAGCCGGCATGGGCGATCGACGAATACGCGAGCAGGCGTTTCAGGCCCTCTTGCCGCAATGCCACGGTGTTGCCAAGGGTCATGGTCGCCACGGCGATCAGCCCGGCCAGGAGGGCGCCCTTGTTCGAGACCTGCGCCAGGCTGCCGACCTTGTCGTCGAACAATCTCGCCGTCGAATACCCGAAGACGGCCGAGAACACGCGGATCATGGCGAGGAACCCGACTGCCTTGGGGATCCACGCCAGCAGGGCGGCCATGATCGTCGGCGAACCTTCGTACACGTCCGGCGACGTACCAGTGGAACGGGACGGCCGCGACGCGGAAGCAGAGCCCGGCCATCACGAACACGAGCGCGATCAGGGCCAGATTCGGCTGCGGGTAGGGGAGGATATTGTCGTTCCAGTGGACGAGGAACGACGCCGCCTTCAGGTTGCTCACGCCGGTCAAGCCGTAGAAATAGGCGAATCCGAACAGGAGGAGGCCCGAGGAGAAGATGCTCAGGAAGAAGTACTTCATGGCCGCTTCCTGCGTGGTCACGTTGCGGCGGGCGAGGTAGAGGAGCAAATAGGTGGGGATGCTCACCAGCTCCAGGCCGACGAACAAGAAGACCAGGTCGTTGGCCGCCGCCACGAGCATGGCGCCGGCGTGGACCATCAGGAGGGCGCCGAAGAATTCGGGCGCCCGGGCGTCGTCCACCTGATCCTGGGCGAGGCCCAACAGGACCATCCCGACGAGCAACAAGGCGAGCCTTGCATAGCCCGAGAGCGCATCGTTGATCGCGACCGCCGCGTACGGGTCGGGGGTGAACGTCCGGTGGAGGATCAGCACGCCGGTCGCTAGCACCAGGGTCCCGAACGTGATCCAGGCCCAGTTGCGTCGCGGCAAGCGGACGAAGGCGCCCGCGGTCATCATGACGGTGGCCACGAGGATCATGAGGATCTCGGGCGAGATCGTCAGGAGCGTCTGCTTGGCGACGAGATAGGCTTCGTTCGGCGTCATCGGGCGCGGTCCTGGGGCAATGTGGCGAGATTCGGGGCCGGCTTCTCGGTGCGATGGGAGGATTTCCGGGCCACCGAGGGCGTCGAGGGGGATTCCGGGAAGTTATCGACGATCTTCGACACGGCTGGGCTGAGGCGGTCGAACAAGGGCTTGGGATAAATGCCGATCAGCACGATCAGGACGATCAAGGGCGTGAGGCCGGCGATCTCGTGCCAGCCGATCGGCTTGACGGCATGGGAGTCCGCGGCGTGGCCGTGATTTCCGTGGTCGCCAGGTTCTTTCAAGGGGCCGAAAAGCACTCGCTGGAGCATCACGAGCAGGTAATAGGCGCCGAGGACCATGCCGATCGAGGCGAACACGGCGTAGGTCTTGTTGCGGGCGAAGGTGCCGAGCAGGATGGGGAATTCGCCGACGAACCCGTTCAATCCGGGCACCGCCGCCGACCCGAGCGCGGCCATGATGAGGAAGAACGCGAACAGGGGCATCTTGATCCACATCCCGTTCATCTCGCCCATCTCGCGGGTGTGGTAACGCTCGTAGAGAATCCCTACGCAGGCGAAGAGGGCCCCGGTGGTCAGGCCGTGGTTGATCATCTGGATCATGGCGCCGTCGGCGCCGACGCGGGTCATCGAGAACAGCCCGAGCGCGATGAAGCCCATGTGGCTGACCGAGCTATACGCGACCAGGCGTTTCATGTCGGTCTGTGCCAGGGCGGTCAAGGCCCCGTAGAGGATGCCGATCACCGAGAGGGTGCAGAGGAACGGCAGGAGCGCCTCGGCCCCCAGCGGGACCATGGCCATGTTGAAGCGGAGGAAGCCATATCCGCCGACCTTCAAGAGGACGCCGGCCAGCAGGATCGACCCCGCCGTGGGGGCCTCGACGTGCGCGAGCGGGAGCCACGTATGGAAGGGGAACAGCGGGCACCTTGATGGCGAATCCGGCGAACAGGAGCATGAACACGAGGACTTGCGGGCTCATCCAGAACCCCCACGAACCTCGCTCGGCCCACGTGTGGGGCGTGGTCCATTCGGGCCATTTCAGCTCATGGAGCCCCTGCGTCAATTCGGGGATCGAGAACGTGAGCACGTTTCCCGGGCTGTGCTGCTTGTGGATGATGACCATGGCCACCACGCCCACGAGCGTGAGCAGGCTTCCCGCCAGGGTGTAGAGGAAGAACGTGATCGCCGCCCGCCGCCGCTCGCTGCCGCCGTAAAGGCCGATCAGGAAGAAGAGCGGGATCAGCGTGAACTCGAAGAACACGTAGAAAAGGATCACGTCCAGGCTGGCGAAAAGCCCGAGCAACCCGGTGGCCAGCGCGAGCATGAGGGCATAATGTGCCGGGCGCCCGCTCGGTCACGGATTCCCACGAAGCGAACACGGCCGGGATCATCAGCAGCGAGGACAGGACGAAAAGCAAAGGCTGATCCCGTCGAGGCCCATGGCGAATCGGATCGAGGACGAGCCGACGGAGAGCCAATCGTGGCCGGACGAGAATTGCGGGCCTTCCTTCGCCGTGGAGAAGCTGCAAAGCAGGATCAGGCTGAGCGCGAGCGTGCCCAGGACGGTCCCCAGCGCGACTTGCCGGGCCTTGATGTGCGACATCCTCGGGTTGAGCAGGATCGCCATGGCGCCCGCCATGGGAGGAACACGGTGATCGTCAGCAGCGTCGGCATGAGCGAGCCTTCTCCCGTCGGACCGGATCAAATCAGCAGGAGGATGAGCAGCAGCCCCGCGACGCCAGATCGCGGTGGCCGCGGCATAGTATTGCGATCAGGCCGTTCTGGAGCGGCCCGAGGACGCCCTTGCCCACGTAGCGAGGCACCCAGGCCACGAGCCGGACCAGTCCATCGACGAAGTACGTGTCGAGGAACTTGCAGGCGACGGCAGGACCCTCGCGTGAACGCGATCACCGAGTTGTTGTAGAACTCATCCACGTAGAACTTGTTGAGCGACGCACGATACAGCGGCGCCCATGGCTCGCGGCGATCCGCTTCGGGATCGGGCTGGGGTGCCCGTACATGACCCACGCGAGCCCAAGGCCGAGGACGCCGGCGATCGTGCCGACGATCGGGACCGAATAATCGTGGGGTTTCTCGACTGCGTGCTCGGCGCGCCCTGGCCACGCCAAGCTCCTCGAATCCGGGCGTGCGGGCGATCAGGTGATGCTCGAAGATGCCGGTCGGGCCGAACAGCATGCCGACGAGCAAGGCGCAGCCCGCCAGGATCACGAGCGGAATCCACATGAGCGGCGGCGATTCATGGCCGAAATGGCCGTCGTGGCCGCCGTGCGAGGCATGGCCGTGATCGCCCCCGACGGGCTCGTTGCTGATTCCATGGGTCGCCTGAGCGTCGGCGTCGTGGGAGTCGCCGTGACCGTGGCCGAGCGCCTCCGACGGATCGGCCTCGGGGTCGTCACGGCTTGGCAGTTTTTCCGGGCCGAAGAAGGTGCGGAAGAAGGCCCTGCCGGTGTAGAACGCGGTGAGGAACGCCGTGAAGACGGCCGTCCAGAAACACGAGCGAGTAGATCCACCCGGCAAGGCCGACGTGAGGGGCCTCGACGGCCGCTTCCTTCAATGCGAGGAGGATCTCGTCCTTGCTCCAGAATCCGGCGAACGGGACGATCCCGGAGAGCGCGAGGCCACCGGCGGCGAAGGTCCAGCAGGTGAACGGCAGCCGATGCCGCAACCCGCCGAACCGCCTCATGTCGATCACGCCGCCCATCGAATGCATGACGCTGCCCGAGGCGAGGAACAACAACGCCTTGAAGAAGGCGTGCGTGAACAGGTGGAACATGCCGGCATATACGGCGAGCTTGGCGACCGATCCCACCCCCGCGCCCAGGGCCATGAACATATAGCCGAGCTGGCTGACGGTCGAGTACGCCATGACCCGCTTCAGGTCGTTCTGGGTGAGGGCGATCAGCGCCGCGAGCAGGGCCGTCAATCCCCCGACCACGCAGATGGTCGCCTGTGCCGTGGGGACGGTCACGACCAGGAGGCTCGATCGCGCGATCAGATACACGCCCGCCGTGACCATCGTGGCGGCGTGGATCAGCGCCGACACGGGCGTGGGGCCTTCCATTGCGTCGGGCAGCCACACGTACAGCGGCAACTGGGCGCTCTTGGCGGTCGCGGCCCAGAACAGGAGCAGGGCAATGCCGAGCTTGGTCCCCTCGGAGACGCCCGCGAGCGCCGACGGATTCAGGATGTCATCATAGCGGGTCGAGTGCCCGAAGACGGTCCACATCCAGAAGATGGCGATCGCGAACCCGACGTCCCCCACGCGATTGACGAGGAACGCCTTCTTCGCGGCGGCGGCGGCGGCGGGCTTCTCGTGCCAGAAGCCGACGAGCATGTAGCTGCACACCCCCACGCCTTCCCAGAAGCCGTAAGTGAGCACGTAGTTGTTCGAGAGGACCAGGCCCGTCATCGAGAAGACGAACAGCCCCACCAGCGCGAAGAACCGCGGATAGGAGGGGTCGCCGGCCATGTATCCCGCCGCGTAGATTGCCACGAGGGTGGCCACGAACGTGACCATCGACAGCATGATCGTGGTCAGGCCATCCACGCGGAATTCGATCGGCACATACAGGTCGTAGGCGAATGTGCCATCGCTATTCGCCCGTTGACCGACCGTGAGCCAATCGAACACCTTGATCGTCGGGTTGTCGGCCCGGCGCCGAAGAGCAGGGACAGCGACACGACGAACGCGAGCCCGATGCCGATGACGACCGGGAAGTGGGACCGCTCCTTGAGCCACTTCCCGCCGAAGGCCGCCACCAAGGTGCCGAGCAGCGGCAGGAGCGGGACGAGCGGGGCAAGATTAATCACGACGGCGCTCCCAGGACTGACGCGGATGAGGCGGCTCGATGCCGGCCGGGGTCAGGTGCGGATAGGTCTCGGGGCCGGCGACCTGCTCGACGGCCTCGGCCGCCGAGGGGGACTCGACCGGGGCGGCGAGGCCGGGCTCTCGCAGCTCGTTCCACAGGCTCACGTCGAGCGAACTGCGACGCTTGAACAGGACCAGGACGAGGGCGAGGGCGATGGCCGCCTCGCTGGCCGCGACGGTCAGGATGATGATCGTGAACACCTGGCCGGTCCAGTTGCCGTGGTATCGCGAGAAGCCCACGAGCGTGAGCGCCGTGCCCTGGAGCATCATCTCGGCCGAGAGGAACATGACGATCATGTTCCTGCGGGCGAGGAAACCCACCATGCCGATGGCCATCAGGGCGGCCCCGACGATCAGATAATTGGTCAGGATATCGATCGAAAACATGGTTGGCTCGTGAATGCGGAAGTTGTCCAGCGGAACCAGGAGGCGTCAGATCGGGATCTTTTCCATGGCCCGCGCCTGCGACGGGTCACCCATCGCGTTCAGGGCCGGGTCGGAGGGGCGGATCGGCGGCCGGGGCGTTGCGATCGAGATGGCGCCGATGAGCGCCACGAAGAGCAGGGCGCCGAGAGCTCGACGGCGAGGAGATGGTCGGTGAACAGGGTCCCGCCGAGGCCCGCCATATGGGCCGGAGGGGTCCCGAGCGGCGCTTCGGTCGCGACCACGTCGCGGAGCTGCGAGGTTGCTGGCACGGAGCGACGGAGGACGATTGCGGGCGTATCGTTCGGGAGGACCCTGCCCCCCGGATTGGAATCGGTCTTGATGAGCGCGGCGGCGGGAATCAGCGGATTTGGCGGGGGCGACACGCCGGGCTTGGTCTCGGGCCGCATGGTCAACAAGGCGAAGTAGACGGCCCAGAGCAGGAGGAAGCCGCTCAGCGTGGCCGAGCCCGGCGCCCTCGACATGCGATCGTAAGTCGCCATGCCTTCGGACTGCGCCAGCATGATCACGAACAGGAACGTGACGATGATGGCGCCGGCGTAGACGATGACCGTGCCGGCGGCGAGGAACTGCGCCCCCGCCAGCAAGAACAGGCCCGATACCGAGAGGACGACCGAGGCGAACCAGAGGGCGCTGGCCACCGGGTCGCGGCTGGTGACGGTGAGGATCGCCCCCGACACCGCCGCCGTGGCGAATGCGTAGAAGAAGGCGCTCTGGAGGAACGGGCCGATGGGGACGTAGAACCGGGCCAGCAGGATGACGGCGAGCATCGAGAACAACGAGCCGAATCCTTGCACCCGGCGCGGCTTGAGGCGGCCCAGCCGATGCGGCAGGAGCAGCCATGTGCCGATCCCGCCGAGCAGGATGACCGACGTTGCCCAGACGACTTCGGGCCTCATGATTTTCTGGCCCCGAACAAGGGTCCATCGGTCGGCTTCGACGCGAGCTCGTGGGACGGCCCGGTGTCGCCCGGCGGATAGGCGGCCTTCTGCGTCTTCATCGGCTCGGCGTCCTTGGTGAGGTCGTACACGGACAGCAATTTCGTCTTGTCGAAGATCATCTGCTCGCGAGACAGGCCGGTCAAGTCGTAGAGGCCGGTCAACTCGATGGCGTCGACCGGGCAGGCCTCCTCGCACATCCCGCAGAAGATGCATCGCAGCTCGTCGATCACGAAATTCTCGGGATATTTCTCGCGGTCGTCCCACGTATCGGGCGCGGTCGCGCCCACGATGTCGATGCAATGCGCGGGGCACGCGGTGGCGCACAGCATGCAGGCCACGCACTTCACGCGGCCGTTCTCGTCCTTGTTCAGGCGATGCACGCCGCGATAATTGGCCGAGGGGATGTGCTGCTCTTCGGGGTATTGCTCGGTGATGGCACCGCTGCCCAGGGCGGCGGAAACGATATGCTTGCCCGTCACGAACAGCCCGCCCACGATCTGCGGGATGTACGTCTTCTCGAAGAAATTCAGCTTCGGCGGCTGCATGCGCCTCAGGCTGGGATCGTCGGGTTTCACGAGGTCACACTCCACATGCGGACGACCTGGACGATGGCGGCCGTGGCCACAAGATTCAAGATTGCGAGCGGGATCAGGCGCTTCCACGCCACGTCCATGAGCGTGTCGTAGCGGAAACGCGGTAAGGTCCATCGCACCCACATGATGAACACGATCATGAACGCGACCTTGCCCAACATCACGCCGATCTTGAGCAGCGCCCACAGCCACCCCGATTGATCGGGATGCGTGACGAACGGGACGTCCCACCCGCCCAGGAACAACACCACCACGAGGTAGCTGACCGTGATCACGTGCAGGTATTCGCCCAGGAAGAACATGCCGAACTTCATGGCCGAATATTCGGTATGGAACCCGCCGACAAGTTCCTGTTCCGACTCGGGCAGGTCGAACGGCAGGCGGTTGGTCTCGGCGAAGGCGCTGATGAGGAACAACAAGAAGCCGATGGGCTGCGCAACGATCCCCCACACATGGGTGCTCTGCCAGTTGATCATCGTGTTCAGGTCGAGCGATTTGCAGATCAGGACCATTCCAAGGATCGACATTCCCAGCGGGACCTCGTAGCTGATGAGCTGGCGCTGACCGCAAGCCGCCGAGGAACGAGTATTTGTTGTTCGATGACCACCCAGCGAGCACGACCGCATAAACGCCGAGCGACCCCACGGCGAAGATGTAGACGATGCCGATGTCGACGCCCGGCGCGATCTGGAACTGGATGTCGCCGCGGCCGAGTCCCGCACCCGTGTGGCCGAGCGGCCCGAACGGCACCACGGCGAACCCGACCATCGCGGCGATGATGGCGATTGCCGGCGCCAGCATGTAGAGCGGCTTGTTCACGTAGGAGGGGATCACGTCTTCCTTGAGCATCATCTTGGCGCCGTCGGCGAGCGGCTGGAGCAGGCCGAACGGGCCGGCCCGGTTGGGGCCGATGCGGTCCTGCGCCCAGGCGGCAATCTTGCGCTCGACGAGGATCAAGTACGCGACGGCGCCCTGGGTGATGCCCACGACGATGCCGATCTTGATCAATATGCCGACTACGTCCCAGAAATCCATGACGCCCATTCCCTCGTCGAGACTCGGAGAAACTCAGCGAACGGTCGCGTGAACATCGCCCTTCGGGTCGCCCGCCTTGCCCGAGTGGTCACCCTTCAGGCCGCGAGGAGCATGCCACGGATCGGTGTATGGGAACAAGCCCACGACCTTCGGTTCCTGGATCGTCGCCGATCGCCTGGCCGAACTCGGGCACATGGCCGTCTGCGAATTTCGCGAACGCCGGAACGGTGGCGGCCACCTCCGCGAGCACCGTCCGCGAGCTGACCGGGCCGGCGCCGTGGCTGGAAAGGATGGCCAGCAAGTCGAGATCGGGCAGGCTGCCGTCTCGCGGCGGCAAGGCGGCCTCCGAGTATTGCAAGAGGCCCTGCGAGTTCACGTAAGAGCCTGCTTTCTCGGCAAATGTGGCGCCGGCGAGGACCACGTCGGCAAGCTGGGCCAAGGGCGTCACATGGGTGTCGATCACGACCAGGAAACCGGCCTTTCGCAGCCCCTGCGAGTCGCCATCGCCGAAAGCCGGGTCGATCGCGTCGGAGATCGCCAGGATGCCGCGGAACTCGCTCGCGACGGCCCTCCTGAGGACCTCGTGGTAGTCGATCACGGCGCCCTGGAAGTGCTGGAGGATCGCCTCCACCCCTTTGCGATTCGGGCATTTCTCGGCGTGGATCGTGAAAGGCCGCGGGATGACGAAGCTGGTATCGCCGCCGCGTCCCTTGGTCTGGTCGGGAGTAAACGTGACGTCCTCGCCCTCGGTGGGCACCGGCCCGAGCGCCAGCACGCAGTTCGGGCTTAGCTTCTTCAGGTAAGATGCGGCGGAAAACGCCTCCTCGACGGTCAGGAACGGCGAGAGGATGCCGGCGATCGAGCCCGACGATTCGGCCACCTGCCGCAAGCCGTCGCCGGCCGCCTTCAGGGCCTGTTCCATCGTCACTTCTTGCAAGGGGGCGCCGGGCTGGACCCTCGCGTACATGGCCGAGAGCAGGTCCGGGTCGTTCGCCGCCTTGTAGCTGAATCGCCCCTCGTCGCAGATCCAGTAGTCGTTGACCTTGGGGTTGTATCGGCGCGAAAACGCCACAATTGTCCGCGGTTTTCCTCCGCCTCGATGTTGCACCCGGTCGAGCATCGCGTGCAGATCGATTCATGCTTCGCGAGGAACCAGAACCGCTGCTTGTGGAGGAAATCCTTGTCGAGCAGGGCACCGACCGGGCACAAATCCACCACGTTGCCGGCGAGCGGGTTGTCCACGGGATGGCCGGGGAAGATGTTGATCTCGGCGTGGTTGCCGCGGGAGGTCACCTGCAACTCGCCAGTCTGCGTGATCTCGCGGGTGAACCGAACGCATCGCGTACACATGATGCAGCGATCTTGGTTCAACTGGATCTGGTCGGACACGTCCTTGCGAGGATTGACGATGCGTTCCTCGACGAACCGGTGCGACGCCTGGCCGTATTCGTAGCTGTAATCCTGCAAGCCGCACTGGCCGGCCTGGTCGCACACGGGGCAGTCGAGCGGGTGGTTGATGAGGAGATATTCCATCACCATCCGCTGATGTTCGCGGACTTTCCCGCTGTCGGTCACCAGGACGGTGCCGTCCTTGGCGGGAGTCTGGCAGCCGGGGACCATCTTGGGGACCATTTTGATCTCGCCGGTCTTCGGGTCGCGCGAGCCGGTCTCGATCTCGCACATCCGGCAGTTGGCGACGACCGAGAGCGAGGGGTGCCAGCAGTAGTACGGGATGTCGTACCCGAACCGCTGCGCCGCCTGGATGGCGTTGAGCTTCTCGCCCTCGGGCAGGGTGTGTTCGTTGCCGTTGATGAGGATCGTCGCCATTCCAACCTCGGTGAGCGGGGAAGTTTCGCGATGTTCTCAGGCATGCGCCGTGGCGCGGGTGGTCAGATCGGGGCCGGGAAGGGCCTGCGTGGGATCGGGCAACGTCGTGCCCATCAGGTCGGCCTTCTTTCCGTGGGCGATCGCCTCTTGCAGCGGGGTGACCTCAAAGGCCACCGTTCGATGCGTCTTGATGTATTCCTCAAGCTCGCCGCGGAACTTGGCCAACGCGTTCTTGACGGGCCACGCGGCGCCGTCGGCAAGCCCGCAAATCGTGGTCCCCGGCATGATCCCCATGTTCTTGGCGAGGTTGTCCATGATGTCGAGGTCTTCCATCCGGCCGCCGCCGGACTTGATCCGCTTCATCATCTTGTACAGCCAGCCGGTGCCTTCGCGGCACGGGGTACACTGACCGCAACTCTCGTGGGCGAAGAATCGGCAGCAGTTGTAGAGATAGTCGACGATGCTGGTCGTCTCGTCCATGATCGTGCAGCGCGGCCGTGCCCAGACCCAAACAGCCGGGCTTGCGGATGTCCTCGAAGTCCAGCTTCACGTCAAACTCGTCGGCCTTGAGCAGGCCCATGCTGATCCCGCCGGGGACGGCCATCTTGGGCTTGCGGTTCTTCCAGATCCCGCCGGCATGCTCGTAGATCAGCTCATTCGTGGTCACGCCCAGCGGAAGCTCCACGCAAACCTGCTTGTTCACGTGGCCCGACACGCAATACAGCTTCGGCCCATAGCTCTTGGGCGTGCCGATCGACTTGAACCAGTCGGCGCCTCGCTCGATGATGTGCGGGACGCAGGCCAATGTCTCGACATTGTTCACCACGGTAGGCTTGCGGAACGCCCCTTCAATCGCCGGGAATGGAGGCTTTATGCGGGGCCAGCCGCGTTTGCCTTCCAGGCTCTCGATCAGCCCGGTTTCCTCGCCGCAGATGTAGGCCCCGGCGCCGCGATGGCAGTAGATTTCCAGGTCGAAGCCCGAGCCGTAGATGTTCTTGCCCAGGTGGCCGGCGGCGCGAGCCTCGGCGATGGCCCGCTCCATGATCCGGTAGGCGTGGATGTATTCGAATCGCAGGTAGACGTAAGCCGTGGTCGCCTTGGTGGCGAAGCACGAGATCACGATGCCTTCGATGAATTGATGGGGATCTTTCTCGATCAGGATCCGATTATTGAAGGTAGCGGGCTCCGACTCGTCGCCGTTCACGCACATGAACGTCTGCTGGCGATCCTTCGGAAGAAAGCTCCACTTCAACCCGGTAGGGAAACCGGCGCCGCCGCGCCCGCGAAGCTCGGAGGCCTTCACCACCTCGATGACCTTGTCGGGGTCCATCTCGGTCAGGGCCTTGCGTGCGGCTTTATAGGGCCGCGCGATTCGGCGACGGGCAGCGTGTGGCTGTCGGCGGTGTTCCAGTTGCGGGTCAGGACGGGTTCGAATGCGGCCAAGGGGATACCCTGTTACTGTTGTGAATCTTCGGGCGGATGCAACCGGGCGGGGCGTTCAGCCAACTTCGACTTCTCGGTTTTCCAGCTCGCGGAGCAATTTCGCCGTCTCGTCGTCCTCGAAGGCATCAACCGGGGGGCCGACCAGGATGCGTCCTGCGGCTCGCAGGTGGGGGATCGCGTGGACCAGGAATCCGGCAAGAACTTTCCTGGAAGCTTCGACAGTTTGGGACTCGGGCGCGTCCACCAATTCTTTCAGGCGGTGCAGGTCAGGAAGCCAATCGGTCATGTGGAAGGCCAAATCCCCGCGGAGACGCTCGTAATCTTCGAGGGAAAGGGCGGCGCGCTCGTCCTCATAAGTGGCGTCGAAGATTTTCTCAAGGAGAGCCCGGTAAGAGTCGCTCATCGTCCGCCCTCCGTCCGTTCTTCCCAGTCGTCGATGCGAGCTTCCCACATCTGCCCGGTCTTGCGGCCGAGGTGTTGGGCCAGTTTTCTCATAACACCGAGGAATGCCCTCAACTCCGCCCTCCAGTGCTCGGTCGCCGGATTCTCCGGATCGTTAGCAAGCCTCTCCAGGTGACTTTCCACTTCCGAAACGAGGTCCTCGATCCGATCCAGTGCCTTCTTCCGACCAATGCCCACGCCTCAAGCCTTCCAGTCCCGGCCGCTCGGATCGGGGCCGGAAGAGGCTGGCGGGGCGTTGCTGTGCTGGCCCGCCACGACCGGCGACGAATCCACGCCGGTCGGCTCGGGAACCGGGCCTTTTTCCAGCTCGGCGATCATCGCGTCGACGGCCGCCTCGGTCAAAGGCCCGAAGATCCGGCCGTCGTCGGCGAGCGCCGCCGGCGCATAGTCGCAGATCCCCAGGCATTCGGCGAATTCGACCGTGATTTTGCCGTCCTTGGTGGTCTGGCCCGAAGTCACGCCCAGCTTCTTGCAGGCGTACGAGAGCATCTCCTCGCCGCCGGTGAGCATGCAGGAGATCGACCGGCAGACCCACACCCGCACGTCGCCGATGGGGGCTTGCGGGAAGAACCCGTAGAAGCTCATCGTGTCGTGGACTTCCGCCGGCGTGATCTCCAGAATCTCGGCAATCTCGGCCATCGCCCCGTACGGGACGCAGCGGAAATGCTCGTGGACGATGTGCAAGGCCGGCAGGGTCACGGCCTTCTTGCTGGGATACCGCGGGATGTAGGCGCGGATCTTCTCCCTCAATTTTTCGGTCAGGAACTGCTGGGCAACGCCTTGCGACATCGTCATCCTCGAACGGTTAGCGGTCCAGCTCGGCGGCGATCACGTTCAGGCTCCCGAGCACCGCCACGATGTCGGCGATCAGGTGGTCCTTGATGATGTACGGGAACACGGCGAAATGGATGAACGAGGGCGGCCTGGTGCGGGTCCGCCAGGCGGTCTGGCTGCCATCGGTCACGAGGTAATAGCCAAGCTCGCCGTTGGGCGACTCGACGGCCGCGTAAATCTCGTTCGCGGGCGATTCCATGCCGCGGTTCGGCATGATCAGCTCGAAATGCTGGATCAGGCCTTCCATGCTGTTGTAAGCCGTCGCCTTGTCGGGCAGCGGATACTTCTCGGCGATCGGCACGTTCACCGGCCCGCCGGGGAGCTTCGCCAGTGCCTGCTCGATGATCCGCATGCTCTGCTTCATCTCTTCCATGCGGACCTGGAAGCGGGCGTAGCAGTCGCCTTCGGTGGCGTAGGGGACGTCGAAATCGAAGTCCGCGTAGGAAAGATACGGCTCGTCCTTGCGGAGGTCGTACAGGATTCCGCTCGAACGTGCCAGGGGACCCGTGACCGAGAGGTCCAGCGCCATTTCCTTGGTCAAGACGCCCACGCCCCGCGTGCGGTCGAGGAAGATCTTGTTGCGGAACAGGAGCTTTTCCATGTCCCGGAACGTGGGGCGCAGGCCGGCGAGCACCTTCTGGATGCGGGCCAAGACCTTGTCGTTGAAGTCGTACAGGACGCCGCCGACTCGCGTGTAGCCGGGGTGGAAGCGGTAGCCCGACATCTCCTCGTAAACGTCGTAAATCAACTCGCGCTGATTGAACGCGAACAGGAACGCGGTGAACGCGCCCAGGTCCAGGGCCGCCGCCCCCGTGCAGAGGAGGTGATCGCTGATCCTCGAAAGCTCGCCGATGATCACGCGAATATACTTGCAGCGCTCGGTCAATTCGATCCCGAGGAGCTTCTCGACCGCGTTGTGCCAGGCGATTTCGTTGTAGGGCGGGCTGATGTAATTCTTGCGGTCGGCGATCGTCACGTACTGGTTGAAGTTCAGGTGCTCGCCCAGCTTCTCGAACCCCGAATGCAGGTAGCCGATGTGCGGCGTGGCCTTGACGATCCGCTCGCCATCCAGCTCCAGGATGATGCGCAGGGTCGTGTGCGTGGCCGGGTGCTGGGGGCCGAAATTGAGCGTCCAGTGATAGTCTTTTTGGCTCGCCGAGGCTTCTTCGAGGTCAGGCTCGTCGAGCAGGTTGACCGGCATGGGTGAAAGCTCTTGGGGTCCGAGGGCGGATCTCAGGATTCGCCGCGAGAGATGCGGGGGAAGTTGTGCCGTTCGCCTCGCCCGCGCAACGGATAATCCTTGCGGAGCGGGTAGGCCACGAATTCGTCGGGCATGAGGATGCGGCGCAGGTCGGGATGCCCTTCGAACTTGATCCCGTACATGTCGAAGACTTCGCGCTCCATCCAGTCGGCACCCCGCCACAAGGACATGGCCGAGGGCACGGTAGGATCGGGGTCGTCCACGCCCACCTTCACGACCGCGCGCTCGTGGGTGTCCATGTTGAGCAGGGCATAATGGACCTCGAACCTTGCCCCGGTGCGGCCCGGATACTTCAGGTAATCCGTCCCGCCGAGTTCGGCCAGGAGGGCGAAGCCGCACGTCTCCTTCAGGGTCCGGAGGGCGACGAGGAGGCGATCGGGCGTCACGTAGATCCGCAGGTTGTCGCGGAACTCGGCGGTCGTGAATCCGCCTTCGCCCAGCGTGCCCCGCAGTGCCGAGAGGGTGGCATCGTGGGAGGGTGCTTGAGTTGCGTTCGCGGTGCTCATCGAGGGATTCCCACCTTACTTGCTGTCGCCCGCGCCGACGACGCCGCGCCCCCGGGGATGCGATATCCGTAACGATCCTCGTCGCCGCGCTCCTGCGAGAGGGCCGCGCCGACCGGCAGATTCCGCTGCTCGCTCAGCATCCTCTCGCGCTCGGACAGCTCGGGAAGGCCCATGCCGGCGAGCCGCCCGCCCGCCTGGATCTTGTCCTGCATGTCCATCAGCGAGCGGAGGATTTGCTCGGGCCTCGGGGGGCAACCGGGGATGTACGAATCGACCGGGATGAAGCGATCGACCCCTTGCACCACGGCGTAGGTGTCGAACACGCCGCCCGTGCAGGCGCAGGTGCCCATGCTGATCGACCATTTCGGCTCCGGCATCTGGAGCCAGATCCGCTGCAACACCGGCATCATCTTCATGGAGACCCGGCCCGCCACGATCAACAAGTCACACTGGCGAGGGCTGAATCGCATGACCTCGGCGCCGAACCTGGCGATATCAAATCGGCTGGCACCGACGGCCATCAGCTCGATCCCGCAGCAGGCCGTGGCGAACGGCATGGGCCAGAGGCTGAACTTGCGGCCCGAGTTCACCAGGGGATTCGCGCCCACCTTCTCGATCAGGCCATTGATGGCCGTCTCCAGCTTCGTGACGATCGTATTTTCGGGGACTTCAATGCCACCGATGGTCTGCGGGGACTTCGGGCTATTGGAGAGCACCGACCCGCGGCCCGATGCTGGGTTCATCGCCATTCGAAGACCCCCTTCTTCCATGCGTAAGCAAAGGCCGCGGCGAGCACGGCGATGAACACCAGGATCTCGCCGAAAACCAGGTTGCGGAACTCGGGCGGAATCCCGACCGTCAGTGTAGGCGCGTGGTGGAGGACCGCCGCTCCCGCGCCGGCCGTTTCCGATCGAATCGGGTCGGCGCTCCACTGGGCCACCGCCCAGGGGTAGAGGAACAAGAGCTCCACGTCGAACAGCAGGAACACGATGGCGACGAGGTAATACCGCACGTCGAACCGCTGGCGGGCGTCGCCGATCGGGTCCATGCCCGACTCGTACGGCATCTGCTTGACGGCCGTGATCTTCCGCGGCCCGACGAGCCCGGTGGCCAGCATCCCGACGGCCGTGGCGACCGCGATCAGCAGGAAGAGGAAGACGGCCGTGAATTCCGTGCCCATGTCAACTCGCGTCCGGGGAAAAGAGCCTGAATCCCGCTGGACGAGATCCTTGTGAAACTGTTCACAAAGTCTCCCGAAAAAAATCCCGGCTCCATACCGGGAAGGAAATCCTGCCGCGCCACCATAGCCTTGAAGCGGAAAGGATTGCAAGACATCAGCGGGTCAATCGGCGGAATTGCCCGCGAATTCGCGTCCGATTTCCCGCCCGATCAGCGAGGGGCGGGGGTCGAAGATGCCGGGGGTTTGGTCGTCGAAGACGCCGCATTCATCCGTCGCGATCTCTCCAGGACGCTGGAAGGCGAAGGCGCCGCATCCAGCAGTCGGTCCAGGGACGATGACGCGCCGCCGGTCGCGCCGGATGAGGCAACCGCAGACGGCCTCGATCGCGCGAGCGCATCGGAGCCAACTCCGGCGGCAGGCGCCGAGCGGGCCGCGGACGCGCGACCCGGCGCGGGGCCGGCGATCGTGGACGAAGCGGCGGGACCGCCCCGACCGCGACGGACCGAGACCCAGGGATCGACGCCGTCCTCGCCGACTCGGTCGGGACGTTCCGCAGTTCGGTCCAGTTGCTGCTTGATGGACGCGCGTCGTTCCGGATCGGTTTCCCTGAGCAATTTCAGCTTCAACTCCTCGCGGACTTGTCGATCGGCGAGGTAAGTCGCGTCGGCCTTCCCGTTTGCGGTGAATTCCCGCCCCAAGGCTTTATCGTAGCGACGATAGGCGCTGTCGTAACGCTGATAGCGGCTGCCGCCCCCGAGCGGGTCCAGGTCGCTGTCGCCGAACCCGTCGTCCATGCCCGACAACCGACCAAAATTGTTGGTGGTCGTGAGCGGCCGCGCGGACATCTGCGAATTGGTGATGGCCGGATTGTCCCCCGCGCCAGGGAATGCATAAGCGCGGTAAGGGGACGAGTAAGGGTCGAATCCGGGCGGGTTCATCGTCTGCTGGGCGGATGCCGTCCCGCTCGCGCACAAGCCCCCAACGACCAACGCAAACGAAGCTTTCGCCAATGAGCGAGTCGGCATGTTCCTGGCTCCTGCGATCGGGGCGTTGAGGATCCGGACCAGGATCGGTCAACCGCCTTGAGGGATCGGTCAAGCAAAGGTCGGACCAAAGGCAGTTTATCACGGTGCGGCGACCGTGGCTACCGTACCCCAACAAACCTCGGAAGGATTGCAAAGTCGCGGGGGACGCCGCTTTGCCCGCGAGTCGCGGGAGATCGGAAATGCGCAGGCGCTGGCGATCGGGTGAATTCCTCAGGTCCCTATCGCGATAGTCCTCTACGGTGCCATTCTCTACACGCTCCTAGACATCTCGCATCGCCCGCAGCGAGAGCGACCTCCAGCGGTCCCCAATTGGATCGCGCGGGAGGATTTCGTAAAGGCGGGCCTCGGCCTGCTCTACCAAATCCCGCATGCGAAAACCGCTGCGGCCACGCCGCAAGGCCTTGCAATCCGCCGGACAAACTCCGGCAAAAGCGCGTCGGCCTGACTGCGAACCGATCCTGCGATAATCCAGGAACGCTGTCCCCGATAATGCCCCCGTCCGGAACTGTGCCCCCGCGCCGCATGGGTGGTCTTGTAAGGCTGTTTCTTACCGGCCGTCCCGGATTGCAAGAGAAGCCCGACAGCGAGAACGGGTCCTGACGAAGCCCCGACCGCAGCATGCGATTTCTACCAAACAAAGCCAAACTCTCCCGACGTGCGGATGGGGAGACGAAGCGAGAAACGTAACGTAAATCATGACTTACAAAAGAGTTATCAATATCGCAAGGAGAAATCACACCGGCGAGGACGGCGTACAATCGCGCGCACCGTGGCGCATCCAAACACGCCCGAACACGTTTCAACGCGCGTTGGTCGCGTCGAATAACGGGCGATCGCCCGCGACGCGCCCGACCCCGATCCTGCCTTGTGAGCCGATGTCCGATTTCCCCGGCATGGCGGCCTCCCTGGTTTTCTGGAAGCGGATGAGTGGCCATCGGCCGGGAATGGGTTATGATGAGTGGACCAAGGTTGGCGAGGGCGCCGAGACGGTCCCTTCGCGCGACGGGTATGGGCGCCGAGGATCGGCCTCTGTGGGAGGTCTGTGCATGACGGCTCTGAGATTCTCGCTGACGTGTCTCCTCTTGACGGCCGCGAGCGGGATGGATTCGAAGACCCTGGTCACGCGGCTGGGCTCGCCGCGGTACGCCGAAAGGCAGGCGGCCTCGGCCGAACTGGAGAAACTCGGCCGCGACGCCCTCCGCGACCTGAAGCAAGCGAAGGCGGCCAAGGATGCCGAGGTTCGCAGCCGCGCCACGATCCTCGTCGAGCGAATTGAGAACGACCTGATGGTCCGGCCCACGATGGTCCGCCTCGACTTCCACGACCAACCGCTCGCCGCAGTGGTCAAGTCGCTCGCCCGGCAATCTCAGGTCAACATCGCCCTGTTCCCCGAAAATGCGCCTGCGCTAAAAGCCCGCAGGGTCACGCTGGAATCCCCCGAGCCGGTCCCGTTCTGGGTGGCGCTCGACCTCTTGTGTCGGGCGGGCGATATCCAGTACAACTCGGGCATGCCGATGGGGGGATTCGGCCCGACGGGCTCGCGTGCCCCCACCCTGAATCTCTACCAGGCTTCCACCGCGATGAGGCCGCTCCCGTCCTGCTCGCCCGGCCCGTTTCGCCTCAACCTCACCGGGATCCAATTCCATCGCGAGCGGAACTTCACGGCCCACGGCAACGCGATCCCCTTCCCCGGCGCGGCCCCCATGGGGGTGAATCCGGCGAACTCGAACGAGCAGTTCTTCGCCAGCTTGCAAATCCTGGCGGAACCGCGCTTGAACGTGGCCCTGAATGGCCCGATCAAGATCCTGGAAGCGGTGGACGACCTCGGCCAGTCGCTCCTGCCCCCTTCGTCCGGGAATTCGGGCTTCCGGCACTCGGCGGGCTACAATCGGTTCGAAAATTCCACCGGCGGCAGCATCTCTGCCCAACTCAGCCTGAGGTATCCGGATCGGCCCGGCCAGGTCATCCGTCGCCTCCGCGGTTCGGTCCCGCTGATGGTGTCCGCCCGGAAGGACGAGCCGATCACGATCTCGCTCGCCGATTCCAAGGGCAAGGCCTACAAGAGCGGTGACGTGACCCTGACCGTGGCGGACGTCAAGACCGAGGCCGTCGGCGGCCAGACGTTCATCGACCTCGGCCTCCAGTCCAATCAATCTGCGGCTTCGGGGGGGATCTCCCCGGAATTCCTGATCGCCCAGATGCTGCGGGCGCAGGGGAATTCGCAGGGCCAGATTGAGGTTGTGGACAGTCACGGCAATGTAATGAACAACTGGTACGTCAGCAGCCAGAATTTCAGCCCCGAAGGCCTGCGGGTGATCCTCCAGTTCACCGCGTCCGAGGGTATGGCCTCTCCCAGCCAGCTCCGCTATTATGAACTGGCCAGGACCGCGACCGACGCGGAATTTCTGTTCGAAAACGTCGATATGCCTTGAACTCTCGCCGGCCAGGTGGACGCATGTCCCGCTTGACCGGGTATTGCCAACCTCCGAACATTAGTTCCCTTTCGCGGCTAATTTTCCCGCGAAAGATGATCGAATCCGCTCACTCCGTCGAGTTTCGATTTTTGCCCACGGCGACCAAGAAGGACTTTTGGAGTCGGGGAGGGGAGTCGTAGCGATGCTTGCCAGTTCCTCGGCGTGGATCGGTCTCACCTTGAGCCTGCTCGCGGTCGGTCCCGAGCCAAAATCCCTCATGGCGCGAGCTCGGCTCGCCTCGGTTCGCCGAGCGCGAGGCCGCTTCCGAGGCGCTGGAACGGCTGGGACAGGATGCGTTCCCGATCTTGCGGGAAGCGAGGCGAGATCGCGACCCGGAGGTGAAAAACCTGCGCCGAGGTGTTGCTCGAAGCGATCGAACGCACGATGCTCACGCGGCCCACGTCGATCACCTTCAGCGGCGGATTGCAACCGATGTCGCGCTGGGTCGAGGAGATCAGTCGTGCGGAAGGCGTCCCGATTGCTCTCGGCGATGGCGAGGCTCCCGGATTCGGCGTGAAAGTGGAAGTGAAGCCGGCCACGTTGCCCTTCTGGCAGGCACTCGATGTCCTGAACCTCGCGCCGAAGTGGGAATTTGAAGCCGAGCCCGACCGGTTCGGCAACCGCCGCGAGGCCACATTACGCCTCGTCCCCCGGCAAGGCCCCGCACTCACCAGCTCGGATAGCGGCCCATTCCGCATCACCATCGCTCGACCGCCAACCTTCGCCGTCGAGATGCAGAACATGGAGGGATTCCGGCCACCGGGCGTGGCAAGGCGAGACCTGCAAGACCTGGTGATCCCCCTCGACGTCCTCGCCGAGCCTCGCCTCGGCATCCGCGTGACGGGGCCGATCAAGATTCACGATGCCGTCGACGACCTGGGACAGACCTTGGGTCCGTCGGCTCGCTTCAACGACTTCGAAGGCAACAACTTCGGTCGTGGTGACGACGCGCTTGGCTCCAAGCTCTCGATGAACCTGCACCTTCGTGCGCCACTCCGCAAGGCCAGGACTTTGACGATGCTACGCGGGGTAATCCCGGTGGAAGTCGAGTCGCGTCGTATTGAGCCGACGATCATCCCGATTGGCGGGGCCGGCCAGGCCGACCGCAAGCCCCTTGCCGCCGCAGGCTTCACGCTGGTCGTGCACGGGATCGTGGCCCAGCGTCAATTCGGGCTGGGAAATACGATCGCGCTGGAAGTCTCGCTCCGGCCCGAAGGCTGGATCGGGCCGATGGGGCGTGGTGGCGCACGCCGCAACCAGGGTTGGGGCGAGCAGCTCAACACCGACGAGGAGAAGTTCCTCCGTAGCCTGGAAGTCGTCGACAGCGAAGGGCGTCGTTTCCGCACCGAGCCCAGGAACGGCGGAGGAGGCGCCGACGGGAAGCACTTCCTCATCGACCTCACGCCGCCTCGCGGAGGCGTCAACAGCCAACCGACCGAGGTGCATTATTACGGGCAGGGGCGTACCCCATTCGAGATCCCATTCCAGTTCAAGAATGTAGATTTGCCTTGAATCAAGGCTCATCCCGTCAGGACCAGGTTGTCCTTGTGGACGACCTCTTCATAGGGCACCTGGCCCAAGGCCTGGCGGACCTGATCGGTGCGAAGACCGCGGATCTGCCTGGCGTCGGCGATAGCGTAGTTGGTCAACCCACGAGCAAACTCGCAGCCAAGCTCGTCGCGAATCCCCACGACGTCGCCCTTGCCGAAATCGCCGATAACTTCCCTAACTCCAATCGCCAGCAAACTTTTCGTCCCCGATTCCAGGGCTTCTCGCGCCCCGGAATCAACAACATAGTGCCCGCGAGGCCGCGCCGTAAGCCCAATCCAACGCTTGCGGGCGCCGTGGGCTTGCCCCTTGTTCGCCAGGAACAAGGTGCCGATCTGTTCACCCTCTAGAATGCGGGTCAACGGCCTGTCCGCCTTTCCCGAGGCGATAATCACCGATCCGCCCGCGTGAGTGACCAACCGGGCCGCTTGCAGCTTACTCCGCATCCCCCCGGTGCCCAGGGCGCTGCGGCTATCGCCGGCCAGGCCAAGCGTGGCGTCGTTCAGGTCGGGGACCAGGGGGATGACGTCACCGAATCCGCCCGATCCGGGATCGGCCACGCAAAGGCCGGGAGCGACGCTGAGCATCACGAGCAACGGGGCCTGGAGCAGGTTCGCCACCATCGCCGCCAGGCGGTCGTTGTCGCCAAACTTGATCTCGTCGACGCTGATCGTGTCGTTCTCGTTGATCACGGGCATGGCGTCGAATGCGAACAGCGCGGCCAGCGTGTTCCTCATGTTCAGATATCGCGGTCGGCTATCGAAATCCTCATGCGTGAGCAACAGTTGCGCGGCGTGGCGGCCGTGGCGACGGAAGCCGTCGTCATAGGCGCGGATCAGGTAGGATTGTCCCACCGCCGCCGCCGCCTGGATTTGAGGCAGATTGTCGGGCCTCCTGGAAAGCCCCAACCGGCCGATGCCCGCTCCCACCGCCCCCGAACTGACCAGCGCCACCCTCCGTCCCGTCGCCGCAATCAGGCTGATCTGTTCGGCGAGGTGGCCGATTCGGCCCAGGTCGAGCGTGCCATCGGCCGAGGCCAGGACGCTCGTTCCGACCTTGACGACCCAGGTTCGGGCCGAGAAGACCACGTCGTCTCTCACCAGGTCGCGAGTCATTTTCGTCCCTCGCGAGGTGACCGGGCGCCGGACCGCCTCATGAAACGCCCCTCTTCACGCCGATGGTTGTCCAGCCTACTCGCGATCATTATAATACGACCGTCCCTGCGGCCTAGACGAAGACGATCCGTCGGCGCCGCCTCCGGGCGGTTCCCCTCTTGAGGGATTCGACCGCCTATGTCCGGCGAGCTGTTCCACGAGTGCGGCGTTGCCGCGGTCTACCATTCCGCGAACCATCCGGTCTCGCGGCTGGCCCCGATCCCCGGGGATATCAACTCGGTCGCTCGCCTCATCCCCAGGATGCTGCTCGACATGCAGAATCGCGGCCAGCTCGCCGCGGGCATGACCAGCTTCCATCCCGACCGCCAGGCGTTGCTGGAAACGCACAAGGAACTGGGCACGGTGGCCGAGGCGTTTCGCCTCAACCACCGCGCCAAGTTCGAAGCGATCATGAAGAAGCACGACGGGCCGGCCGCCATCGGCCACGTCCGGTATGCGACATGCGGGGCCGAGGATCGCAGCTACGCCCAGCCGTTCGAGCGCGTCCACGGGCGGAAAGCGAAGTGGTTTTCCTTCGCCTTCAACGGCCAGCTCGCGAATTATCAGGAATTGAAGCAGGAGCTGCTCGACAAGGGGGACTACCACCTCAAGCGCGATACCGACACCGAAATCCTCATGCACTCGCTGTCCTACGAGCTTCAGCAACAAGACGCCGTAAGCATCGACTGGGTCGAGGTTTTCCGCAATCTCGCAAAAACTTTCGACGGCGCTTACAACGTGGTCCTGCTCTCGGCCACAGGGGATCTGGTCGTTGCCCGCGACCCGCTGGGGATTCGCCCCCTGTGCGTGGCCGAAAGCGGCCCCCTGTTCGCTGCCGCAAGCGAGAGCGTGCCGCTCGCCAACCTCGGATTCACCGGAATCCGCTCGCTCGATCCCGGTACGCTGGCCATCGTCAACGACGAAGGCGTGCGATACGAACGTTTCGCACCGGCCCGCAAGCCGGCCCATTGCTTCTTCGAGTGGATCTACTTCGCCAACGTCGCGAGCACCCTCGACGACCGCTCGGTCTACCTGAGCCGCGCCGCGTTGGGCAAGGAACTGGCAAGGCTGGAAGACGTGCCGCTCGACCCCGATACGATCGTCGTACCGGTGCCCGACACGGCCAAAGCCGCCGCCGACGCCATGGCCTATGCGCTGGGACTGCCTTCGGTCGAAGGGCTTATGCGAAATCGCTACGTCGGCCGGACCTTCATCGAGGGCACGGCCGACCGCGCGGCCAAGGTCCGGGTGAAATACACGCCCTTGCCCGAAGTCCTTGCCGGCAAGCGAGTTTTGCTCGTCGAGGACAGCATCGTGCGGTCCACGACCATGCGGGCGCTGGTCCACGAGATCCGCGATCGAGGAGGCGCCCGAGAGATCCATCTGCGAGTCGCCTGCCCGCCGATCATCGCCCCGTGCTTCTACGGGATCGACATGTCCAGCCGCGACCAACTGGTGGCCCCACGGTTCGCCGACATGCCCGACGGCGGACTATCCGACGAGGCCCAACAACGCCTGGCCGCCGAACTTGGGGCCGACTCGCTCCGCTATCTCCCGGTCGATTCGCTCGCAAGATCGGTCGGGCTAGCGTCCGATCGCCTCTGCCGCGCTGCGTGACCGGCGCCTATCCAACCCCAACCGGCCAGAGGCTTTACGAGATCGATGCCCTGGAACCATGTCATGCAAACGGCTCGGGCGGCCTCCGGGCCTATGAGAGGTGAGCGGGACTCGCCGCGACCTCCGGCGTCGTGCCTTTTCTTATACGCCGCGCGGTGAATCGGCCGGCCCTCGATGCGATATTTCCGCTCGAAGTTCGTCAGATAATCCTGGTCATGCTCGGGCGTTTCGGGCTCGGGCCAGTTGAGGGGAGCGAATTCGGGATGCTCGGCCATCAGCCGTTGCATGACCCCGAAATATTCCTCAACGTCGGTCGCAATCAAGAAATCGCCGCCGGGCTGGAGGATTCGAGCCACGTCCACGACAAATCCTTCGCAAAATACCCGACGCTTGCGGTGTCGCTTCTTCCACCAGGGATCGGGGAAGTAAATGTGGACGGCCGCGACGCTCGTTTCCGGCACGAAGCGTGCCAGGAAGCGCCGGGCGTCGTCGGGCAGCATTCTTACGTTGGGGATCGCCCTCTTTGCGATCCGCTCGGCCGCCTGCCTGGCGTATTTCTTGGCCATCTCGATGCCGAGAAAGTTGCGACTCGGGCGGCTTCGCGGCGGCGTTCAGCAGGAACAAGCCCTTGCCCGAGCCGACCTCGATCTCGACGGGCCGGTCGTTCCCGAACACCTCGGTCCCAGACGACCGGGGCCTCGGGCATGGAGATCGTGTAGGGCGCGATGTCGATCGGCGGGCGGGGTTCGGCCATCAGTCGCGGTTGCTCAGGGGGACGCCGATGATCTTGCCGTGGAAGACCATGTTCGATCCCACGAAGCCCTGGGTGTCGAAGATGGTCTGACGCCGATGGACCCGGCTGGCCTTGGCCATCACGACCAGGCGATCGCCGGGCCTGACCTGGCCCCGGAATCGCACGTCCTCCATGCCGCCGAAGCCGATGAATCCGTTTTCGAGGATCTGGATCGTGTAGCAATAGAAGCTGCACAGTTGCGCGGCCGACTCGCACATGAGCACGCCCGGCATGAGCGGATAATCGGGCATGTGGCCGCGGACCCAGAACTCGTCGGGCCGGACGTCCTTGAAACCGACGATCAGGTGCTGGTCGCGGTCGAGGTGGACGACGGCCGTCAACTGCTCCATCTCGAACCGCTGCGGGTTCCCCTGGCGGATGCCCTCCAGGTCGTAGAGGATGTGGGATGTGTCGACCGTGGTGGGATCGACGATCGCGACGGGAGGCATTCGGGGAGGTCCTTTCCCGCGGCCGCGCGACAAGGCTGGGGTCGGCGCGACTCGCCGGAGGGCACGAAGCGGGAGTCAATGCGGGCCGGGTGGCCGGGTCGGCCTGAGACCAGGTATCATGACTCCTGGAAGGCCCATCGGCAAGGGGTCGCCTCCACAAAATGCATCACTTCATCGAGATCCATGAGAATGACGATCGCACCCGGGATCGCCCGCAAGCTGGGGACGATGGTCGTTTACGGCGGTTTGAAGGGGCCGCTGCCCGTCGATCTCGCCATCGCCCATAGGCTGGGCGCCTCGGTCCTGGAGATCCTGCCCGACTGGAAAACCCTGCCCGACCCGGCGGAACTGAAGCGAATCGTTGCCGGCGAGGGGTTGCTGATCCACAGTGCCCACGGATGCTGGGGAAGCCAGACGATTCGCGCCGGTCGCGTCGACCTGGGATCGCTCGACCCCACGATCCGTGGCGAGAGCCTGGCGGATCTTCGCCTCTGTCTCGACTGGCTGGAGCAAGCCGGCGGGACACATCTGGTCGTGCATCCGGGAGGACTTTCGGATCAATCGCAGCAAGAGGCCCGCAACGAGCGCTCTGAGCAAGTTTGACGACCCTTGCCGACCACGCTTCCGACTCGAACATGCGGATCTGCGTCGAGAACATGCCTCCCGGCGTCTTCCCCGGCTCGCGGATGGCGGATCTGGCGAAACTGGTGGCCGAGATCGATCGTCGCGAGGTCGGCCTGGCGCTCGATACGGGCCATGCCCACATTTCGAACTCGCCGCATGCGGAAACGCTGGCGGCAGGGCACAACTTGTTCACCACTCACGTCCACGACAACAACGGCCGGGCCGACTCGCATCTGCCTCCGGGGTCGGGCACGATCGATTGGGAGGCCTGGATCGAAGCCCTCGATGAGATCGAGTACCGAGGCCCGATCGTCCTGGAATGCATCCGTCATCTGCGGGAACGGCCCGAGAGCCTGGATGGAGCGCTCGTGAAACGTGTCGACGATTGGAAGGGTGGCCGCGAGTGAAGAATGCCGCGATGGGGAAATTCCGCTTCCGCTTCACGCTGGCGTCGATGATGGTCGTGGTCCTGGGGATCGCCCTGGACTTCAGCCTGTTCACCGTCGTCCGGAAGAAGACCTCGGCCGATACGCCCACGATCCTCCTGATGGTCGTCGCCTACGACTTCCTCGCCTATTTCTCCTGGCGAGCGCTGCGAATCCTGCTGACGCCCGTCGCGGGGAAGGCGGTCTCCTGGAAGCTGAAGGCGTTCGCGTATCTCCACATCGGCCTGTTCGCGGGCGTGCCGATCGCCGTGGTCGCCTCGGCCATGATCGGCCTGTGGTAGCCATGCGAAAATCCGGCACGCGAAAGACGATCGCGAATCTCATGCTCCTGGTAGCGATCGCGGCCGTCGACGCCCTGCTCGCACGCGCCTTGCATCGAATCCCGAACTTTGACCGGACGATCGGCGTTTTCATCGTCGTATTTTATGACGTGATCGCCTACGCGGCGTATCGCACGATTCGCCATATCCTGGGTCAAAAGCCGGGACCTCGGCATGGCGAGGGATTCATGGCCTTGGTCGCGATGGTGATCTTCCCATTCACGGTTCCTTGCCTGTTCTTCCCGATTTTCCTGATGATCCTGGAGGCACTCGGCCGCCTGTAGCGGTTGGAAGGAAAGTATCGTCACGCCGGTGGGACTCGTCTCCTGATCGGCTGACGCCGCAAAACGGCCTCGACGATAAGAGGCAGGAGACGGACGAGAACTTGCCCCGCAGGCCGTTTCCGTCGTGTGCCCAGGGAGGGGTCAACTCGTGGACGTGAACCGGCGGACCGCCCTTGGCGTGATCGGGGCGATGGGGGCTTCGACGCTCGCGAATCGGTCGGCGCGAGCCCAGGAGCCGCTTCCGGTCCCGCTGCCTCCCGTGTCGCGAGGAAATGGCGTCCGCGGTCGCATGACCGGGGCCAAGGCCGCCGCCGCCGCGCTCTATTCCGAAGGCGTTCGCTGCGTTTACGGCGTGCCGGGCGCCCAGAATAACGAGTTCTGGGACGCCATGAAGGGGCAAGGCGTGCCCTATCTGCTCGTCACCAACGAGTCATCGGCAAGCGTGATGGCCGACGCCGCCGCCCGGGTGACGGGCGAGGTGGGCGTGTTCTGCGTGGTGCCCGGCCCCGGCCTTACCAACGCCATGACCGGCATCGGCGAGGCGCTTTACGACAGCATCCCCATCGTCGGGATCGTGACCGACGTGATTCGCGGCCCGAATGCGAAGATCGGGCAGGTCCACGGCCTGAACAATGCCGCCCTGCTGCGACCGATCTGCAAGATGGTGATCGAGATCCAGCACCCGTCGCAGATCCCGCCCGCCATCTTCCAGGCCTACCGCGTGGCCGTGAGCGGCGAGCCCGGCCCGGTGGGGGTGGTCGTCCCGTTCAACTTCCTGGGCGAGACCTGGGATTACGATTGCGCCACGCCGCCCCCCTGCCCCTCGGGTTCGACGAGATGAATTACCGCAGGGCGCTCGGAGCCCTCTCGAATCGCCGAGTACGAGTCGGGATTTACGCCGGCCTGGGCTGCCTGCACGCCGGACCCGAATTGGCGGCCGTCGCCCAGGCCCTGCAAGCGCCCGTGGCCACCTCCGTGAGCGGGAAAGGCGTGATCTCCGACTCGCACCCGCTCGCGGTCGGCTGGGGTTACGGGACTCAGGGGACGCGCGCGGCCGAGAAGGCGTTCAAGGATGTCGACATGGTCCTGGCCGTGGGGGTGCGTTACAGCGAGGTCTCGACGGCGAATTATTCCATCCCTAAAGACCAGCAGATCATCCACGTCGACGCCAACCCCAACAACCTCGGCCGCAACGTGCCCGCTTGCGTCGAGGTGGCCGCCGACTCGCAGTTGTTCCTCTCCCGACTCCTGAATGACGCCGCGGCAATCCGCCGTCCCGAGCAGCCGGCGTTGGCGGCGCAGATCGAAGACTTGCGCGAGCGGGACCGCAGGGAATTCGCCAGGGTCCGGATCAAGCAGGCCGTCGATCCCATGGTCTTCCTCTTCCATCTGCGAAGGGCAACGCGCTGCGATGCGCTCATTTTCGTCGACGTGACGGCCTCGACGCACTGGGCGTCCGAGGCGATCGAGGTGAACGCACCTCGGCTCTATTTCACGCCAGCGAACAACCAGGCGATGGGCTGGTCGGTTCCCGCGTCGGTCGGGGCGCAGCGATTGGACCCGTCGCGTCAGGTCGCGTGCGTGGTGGGCGATGGCTCGTTCTTGATGACGGGGTTAGAAGCATCGACCGCCGCGCGATCGGCCCTGCCCGTCAAGTTTTTCGTGTTCGAAGACGGCGCCTACCACTACATGCAGATGCTCCAGGAGCCGAGCTTCCGCCGAACCACGGCCACCGAGCTCGCCCGCCTGGATTTCGCGGCCCTGGCCCGGGCGCTGAACCTTTCTTACAACTGCATCGCGCAGAATGAGGACATCCCGGGCGGAATCGCCCGCGCCCTGGCCATGCCCGGGCCGGTCCTCACGCGAGTTGTCATCAGCTACGAAGGTCGCGAGATCCGCTGGCTGAATACCCTGAAGAAATCCTACCTGAACAACCTTTCCGCCGGGCAGAAGGCAAGGCTTGCCTCGCGCGTGGCCGTTCGTTCGCTCAATCCACGCCCGGATAACGATTGAAGCCGGAAAAGTTTCCCCGGACTCGGGCCGATAAATAGCCCATCGTCGGCGTCGCGGGAGTTGGCCTTCCGCGGGTTGGCCTTTGCGCGTAAGATGCCGGCCCGGAATCGATCAGGATGATCGGCCGCAACCCGCGGTGACCTCACGGATGAAGCGAGATCCATGAACACTCGGACAGCCGCACCCCTGCCCCACGCGGAATTCTTCCCCGCCCCCAACGAGCCGGGACTTCCGCTGCGATGGCTCCGCGGGATCTTCCAGGACCTCGGGGAGGTTCGCCGGTTCTGGCCCGTCGTCCACAATATGGTGGCCCAGGAGCTGCGCGTCCGCTATCAGAGGTCGGTGCTCGGCTTCTTCTGGTCCTTGCTCAACCCGATTTTGATGATGGCCACGCTCACGGTGGTCTTCTCGCAGCTCTTCGGCCTGGACGCCAAGACGTATGCGATTTACTTGTTCTCGGGGCTCGTCCCCTGGAACATGCTGGGCGGCAGCCTCAACGAATCCGCGTTCAGCATCATCGCCAATGAGGGATTGATCCGGAAGATTTACCTGCCCAAGCTGATCTTCCCCCTTACCCGCGTGCTGATCAACCTGGTCACGTTCCTGCTCTCGATGGGCGCCCTGTTCCTGCTCATGATCCCGCTCGGGGCCAGCTTCAAGCCGCAGATGGTGCTGCTGCCCGTGATCCTGGTCATGTTCACGGCCTTCGTGCTCGGCCTGGGATTGATCATCGCGACCTTGAACACCTTTTATCGCGACGCCAGCCACCTGGTCGTGGTGTTCCTCCAGGCCTGGTACTTCATCACGCCCATCCTCTACGAACCCTCGCAGTTCAAGAATACGCCCTGGATGCTGTGGCTCAATCCGGCATACCCCTTATTCCGGCTCTTCCAGATAGTGATTTGCAAATCCTATTGGCCGGATTTGACCCTCTTCTTGACGGCCGCCGGCATCGCAACGGTGAGCCTGGGAGTCGGCTATGCTGCCTTCAAGTCGAACGAAGACAAGTTCATCTTCCGCCTCTAAGCCGTCGCGAGCCAGGCGGGTCGATCCCTCCTCGGCGCCGATCGAGCTTCGCGACGTCGCGCTCAAATTCGTCTCGTATCACGACAAGCAATACTCGTTCAAAAGGGCCGCGCTCGACCTGGTCCTCCGTCGCGCGAACCCGATGCCCGCGAGCGCCTTCTGGCGGCTCCAGGACATCAATCTCACGATCGGCAAGGGGGAACGCGTCGGGATCGTCGGCCACAACGGCGCGGGCAAGAGCACGCTCCTACGGCTGCTCGCCAAGATCTATCCGCCGACGTCCGGCGTCGTCGCGATCCGAGGGAATATCGCGCCCTTGATCGAGATGGGTGCGGGATTCAACCCGGAGCTTTCGGGCATGGACAACATCCTGCTCAACGGCGCCATGCTCGGCTTCTCCCGGAAGCAGATGCAAGAACGCGTCGACGGGATCTTCGAATTCACAGGGCTCCGCGAGTTCGCCGAGCTGCCCCTGAAGTACTATTCCAGCGGGATGTACACGCGGCTCGCGTTCGCGATCGCCACGGAGATCGAGCCCGACATCCTCCTCGTCGACGAGTCTCTCGGCGCGGGCGACGCCGCGTTCGTCGAGAAGGCCAAGGGCCGGATCCGGGGGCTGCTCAGCCGCTCGAACGTGGTGATCATCGTCTCTCACGACATGAAATCGCTGCGCGACATGTGTACGCGAGGCATCTGGATGAACAAAGGCCGCGTGGTCGGCGACGGCCCGATGGGAGAGATCATCGACAGGTATCTGGAAGCGTCGGCCGCCGGTTGAATGCCACTCGTCGCCAGGAGCGAGCGATGCGAAGGTTCGTCCCATTCGTCACCGCCATGGCCCTCGCGGCAATCTTCGCCGCGGCGCTCTGGCTGCGCGTGACGAGCCTCGAATCCATGCCGTACCCCGATGGCGACGAGGCCTGGTACGGCATCCAGGCCGAGCAATTCCTGGCGGGAAGGCCGGTCGCTTTGCTCACGCCGACGGGCAATCCGCTGAACCCGTTTTACGCCGGCCTGGAAGTCCCGCTGCTCAAGATTTTTCGCCCTTCGCTCTGGATCTTGCGGGTCCCCTCGGCCGCGTGCGGCATCCTCGCCGTGGTGCTAGCCTACGTACTTGTAAGCAAGCTATTCGATCGGACCACCGGCCTGATTACCGCTACCTTGCTGGCCACCCTTCCGGTGACCATCCTGTTCTCGCGGATCGGATTCGACGCCAGCGAAACCCCGCTTTTCAGCCTCCTGGCCGTTTACTTCGCGTTCCGAGGCAGGCCGATCGCCGTGCTGGCAACATTCGTCGCCTGCCTGCTCATTCACCCGACGAACGTCTTCCTCGCACCGATCCTGCTGTCCGTCCTTTCCGCGAAAACCGTCGAGCAAACCGCGGGAAATCCTCGAAAACGCTTCTGGTCACTCGCCGGCGCTGGCCGTGGTACCCAGCCTGGCCGTCGCCGGGTTCGGCGTGTACACGCTCCACAAGCCGAGCGTCCAGTCGACCTACGCCACCGCGTTCCGAGACCTGGACTGGCCGCGATTCCTCACGCTCTACGGGCGGTTGTTCCTCGGATTGGGGCAGTTTCCGGTCTCCGAATCGACCCTCGCCCTGCACGACTGGGCGTTTCGGATCGTCGTCCTAGGTGCGGCGTCAATGGGCGTGATCCCGCTGATCCGCCGGAAGCGCTGGGACGTCCTGGCGATGATCGTGGGCCTCGTCGCCAGCGTTGCGGCATTCCATGTGGTCGCGGGACGCGACGCGATCCGGCCCGAGTGGATCTCATACCTACGCTATGGATTGTTCGCCGTCGTCCCGTCCGTCATCGCCGTCGCGTGTCTCGTCCGTGGGGTCCTGATCGAGCCCGTTTCGCCGCGACGGAAAATCGCCAGGGGCCTTCAAGATTTCGCGATGATCGCAGTGGCGGCTGGACTGCTCCTCAGCGTGAAATCCTGCTGGTTCGACCGCTTCGCGAGCGCCGGCTACGAATCGATGTGGACGTTCCAGACGGACGCGAAAGATCCGCACCGGCAGGTCCTCTCGGCGCTCCTGCACGACATCGGCCACGGTCGAGGTCGACCCATCGAGGTGTTCGCGCAGGATCAATGGGTGCAACGTCCGATCCGCTACCTCGCAGGCTCGCGCGAAGACCTCCAGGTGATCAATCTGGAGGAAAAAGCCGGGACGCCCGACCAGGCCCGCGACGTCCTTCGAGGCACCCTGTGCGGCCGGCGGCTACGCCGTCGGGATCGTCGGCGGCAAGGTCGATCTGGCGATCAATCAACTCTACCCGCCGGATTCCTTGCGAACCTGGGGCGCAGACGATTAATGGAAATACGTATCTCGTCCTGTATCGCATGAAACGCGAGGGTGAAGTTCGCCGCTTGCTCGTCGCGAGGATCGTGCGCGCGCGTACAAAATGAGGATTGTCCCGCAGGTCCCGGGGAGGGGGCCGTCGCCATGGAAACCTATCGCCTGGATCGCGGCGAGGGGAGCATCCTCACCGCCGTCCTGCCCGTGTTCAACGAGGCCCGAGTCCTCGAAGAATTGGCCAATCGCGTGACGGATGCGATCCTCGCCTGCAACTGCCGGCCCGAGATCCTCTTCGTCAACGACGGCTCGAGCGACGACAGCCCGGCGATCCTCGACGAATTGGCCCGCAAGCATCCGCACGTCCGGGTCCTGCACCTGTCGCGGAATTTCGGGCATCAGGCCGCCGTGCAGGCGGGCCTGAGCCATGCCTCGGGCGACGCCGTGGTGGTCATGGATTCCGACCTCCAGGACGACCCCGCGGGCATCGGCCAATTCGTCGAGCGATGGCGGCAAGGATTCGACGTCGTCTATGCAATCCGCTTCGGCCGCAAGGAAAGCCCGCTCAAGCGCGCGCCTCTTCTTCCTCTTCTATCGCATCCTGAACAAGGTCTCGCGGACCCCCATGCCGGCCGACGCGGGCAACTTCGGCCTGATGGATGCGCGGGTCGTCCGCGAGCTTGCCGCGCTGCTCGATCGCGACCGCTATTTCGCCGGCCTGAGGAGCTGGGTCGGGTTCAAGCAGGTAGGCGTGCCGGTGGAGCGTGGGCCTCGCTACGACGACTGCCCGCGAGTGACGATGAGGGGCCTGTGGAGGCTCGCGCAGGGCGCGATCTTCTCCTTCTCGACCATGCCGCTCTCGATCTTCTACGGCCTGGGCCTGACCTCGATGTTCGTGTTCCTCGGGCTCGGCAGCTTCTGCCTCTACCACAAGATCTTCACCGGCCTGGCCGTGCCGGGATGGACGTCGACCACGATGACCGCGAGCTTCTCGGCGCCATGAACGCGCTCGGGATCGCAATTTTGGGTGAATATGTGATTAGGATCTACGATCAAGTTCGCGAGCGGCCCATGTTCCTCGTCGAGCGCAAGGTGAATTTCGAGGACGAGGTCCAGGCTCGAGAGGATCGGCGAGCCGCTTGAGGGGAGGCAGGGAAGCCGTGCGGATTGGCGTCGACATGCTGGGCCTACAATCGCCCCACAGCCGCGGCCGAGGGATCGGGCGCTACGCCGCCAGTCTGCTCGCGACGATGATCGCACACGCGCCGAAATCGGAATTCCTGCTCTACTTCCACCCGAAATTCCCCCTCGATGGTTTCCCGATCGCCGCGAACGCCACCACGCGAATGATGCCCGAAGCCACATCGCCGGAAGAGGCAGTGGATCGCCTCGCGAGGACGAACCCCGACCATCTCGATCACCTGATGATCCTCAGCCCATTCGAGGTCGGCCTGGATTATTCGCCCCCGGCCAGGCCGTTGAATGGATTGACCCTGTCGGCGGTGGTATATGACCTCCTGCCGTTCCTCTTCCAGGAAAGGCATTTGACCGACCCTCCCTCCGCGGCGAAATTTTACCGCAATTTCGAGCGGTTGCGACGCTACGACCGCTTGCTCGCGATCTCCGAGGCCACGCGAGCCGATTTGCTCCGCCTTCTCGGAATCCCAGGAAGCCGGGTGACCAATATCCAGGGCGCGAGCGATCCGACGTTTTTCACGCCGGCCCTGCAACCCTTGACGGAAACCGAGCGACTTCTCCTCGCCAAGCTCGGGATCGACCGGGCGTTCGTCTTCTGCGTGGCGAGCGCCGACCCGAGGAAAAACCTGTGGGGGTTGATCGACGCCTATCGCCTGTTGCGCGACGACGTTCGCAGGAAGCATCAATTGGTTGTCACCTGCTTCCTGTCGGCGGAAGATGCGAGACGCGTCCGATCGTATGCCGAGGATCGCGGGGTCGCCGAGTCGCTGGTGCTCACGGGGGAAGTTTCCGACGAAATTCTGCGTCTGCTCTATCGTCGCTGCGAGGTGTTTGCGTTCCCCTCCTTGTATGAAGGCCTGGGCTTGCCGCTGCTCGAAGCGATGCACTGCGGGGCGGCCGTGGTCGCGGGCAATAACTCGTCGCAGCCGGAATTCGTGGGAGACGCGGGGCTCCTCGTCAACGCCCATGACGTGGGAGCCATCGCCGAGAAAATCGCAAGCGTCTTGAGCCGGCCTGACCTCGTCGAGGACCTTCGCCGCAGGGGGCCCAAGCAAGCTAGCCGATTTCGGTGGGAGATTACCGCCTCTCGTGCGATCCAAGCCATCGAGTCCGATGCAAGACCACGCGATGGGCGGTCCCGAATTTATCGCACCCACAAACCAAAGATCGCCGTCTTCTCGCCCTATCCGCCCAAGGCGTCGGGGATCGCCGACTACTCGGCGCGGCTGGTCCGCGAGCTGCGACATTCCTATGAGTTTGATCTCTATCACGAATCGGGGTATGAGCCCGACCTCGGCCGCGACGCCCGCGATTTCGCCATGTACGACCATCGCCTCTTCGCGCAACGCGGCGATCATCAACTACCACGCGGTCCTCTACCAGATGGGCAACTCGCTGTATCATCGCTTCGTCTACGACGCCTTCCTCCGTCATCCCGGCCTGGTCACGCTCCACGATTTCGGCCTCGCGGGATTCCACCACGGCTATTCGCACCAGCAGGGTGTCGCCGACGATCATTTCGCGGCCGAACTGACGCATTCCCATCCCGATCGCGGCGAATTTGCGCTCGCCAACATGGATTCCTGGGTATGGAACGAAGGCACCGTGCAGGATGCGTTCGCGGCCCGCGACTTGCCCATGAATCGTCGCGTGTTTGAAGTCGCAACCGGCGTGTTGGTGCATTCTCCGACCGTTTACGAGCGCGCGATGGCCTTGCATCCCGCACATCGCGACAAAGTGCGCGTAATCCCCATGGGCGCACAGGCTCGCCGGGTCGACCCCGACGAGAAGCGGCGGATTCGCCGACGATTCGGCCTGCCTCTCGACGGCCTGATTTTCGCCAGCCTGGGCATCCTTCATTCGAGCAAGATGAATGGAGAGACGATCGAGGCTTTTGAAGCGGTGGCTCGAAGGATTCCCGGGGCCTCGCTTTTATTCGTGGGGGCCGACCTGGCCGATGGCGAGGCGAGGTCCCTCGCCGAACTCCGAAACCTCCAGGACTGCGTCCGCTTTCTGGGCCGGCAAGAAGCGGCCGACTTCGCCGACCTCACGGCGGCGATCGACGTGGGAATCTGCCTGCGACGCCCCCCGACGAACGGCGAAACCTCCGCCGCCCTGCTCGACCTCCTTCGTCACGGAATCCCGACCATCGTGACCGCAACGGGAACCTTCGCCGACTATCCCGAAGGCGTGGTCCGGAGCGTCGCATGGAAATCCGAAGGCGTCGACGGACTGACTCAAGCCATGCTGGATCTGGCCCGCGACCGAGAAAAACTTGGCGTCGCCGCCTTCGATTACGTGGCGCGAAATCATGGCTGGGAATTATGTGCCCGGAAGTACGTCGAGGTGATCGAATCCAGCCGCGTCACCGACGCTCGTTCCAGCGTAAGACTCGCCATTTGACGCGCCCGGGAGGACTCGCCGTGAGGATCGGGATCGACATGCTCGCGGTTCAATCCCCCGAAAGTCGCCATCGCGGTGTCGGCCGCTTTGGGCAGAATCTGGTCTCTGCGATGCTCGGTCGCGACACCAAGAACACATATCTCCTGTACGCGCACGAGGGGTTCCCGTCGGATCAAATCCCCCAATCGGACAACGCCGAGACGGTGATGTTGGCCCGCGGTTGCGACCGGGGCGAGTTGGAATTACGGCACGCAATGGATCGCCTGGCGAGGACCAACCCCGACGGGCTCGACGTCCTTCTCTTGCTCAACCCGTTCGAGCTCTGCTCGGGATACGAACCGCCCGCAAAGCCGATCGGCGGTCCCGCCCTTGCGGCCCTGATGCACGACCTGATCCCCTTCATTTATCAGGAAAAATACCTCCGAAACCCGGAGACCGCGGCCTGGTTCTATCGCCGCCTGCGATCGATGAAGGGATATGATTTACTGGTGACCAATTCCGAATCCACTCGCGGCGACTGCCTGGAGAAGATGAACGTACAGCCCGATCGCGTGGTGACGATCCTCGGCGGGAGCGACGGCGGATTCTTCGTGCCCGATCGCACCTTGCCGATACCGGTAGACGTCCGCTCGACGCTGGCGCGACTGGGCATCTCTCGACCCTACGTCTTCTCGGTGGCGGCGGCGGATGACCGCAAGAACCTGTGGGGCTTGCTTGATGCGTTCCGGCTCTTGCAGCCAGGTTTGCGGCTGGGTCATCAAATCGTGGTGACGTGTCATCTCAACCCCTCCGACGAGAGGCAGGTCCGCGATTTCGCCGCCGATCGCGGCCTTGCTGACGCCCTGATCCTGACCGGCGCGATCTCCGACGCGACGTTGCGCACGCTCTACCAGAGGTGTGCGGTGTTCGCGTTCCCCTCGCTCCACGAAGGGCTAGGGCTGCCGTTGCTGGAGGCCATGAATTGCGGAGCCCCGGTCATCGCGGGGAACAATTCGGCGCAAATCGAGGTCGTCGGCGACGCGGGAATCCTCGTTAACGCCCACGATTCGGCCGACATCGCCGCCCATCTGACCGCACTACTTTCGCAACCCGAGAACGCGCGCGGCCTAGGCGATCGTGGGCTCAAGAGGGCGTCGCAGTTCACATGGGATCGATCGGCCGGGCTGGCGATCGCTGCCCTTGAACGACTCAAGAAGGCCAGATCCAGGCGACTCCGGATCGACCGCCCTCGGATTGCGGTGGTCTCGCCCTTCGCGCCGAAGAAGTCGGGCGTTTCGACGTATGCCGGTCGCCTCGTGCGAGAGCTATGCAAACGCTATCACGTCGACCTGTATCACGACGAAGGGTATGTGCCGGACCTCGGGCTTGATGCCGGGGGCTTTTCGGCGTTCGATCACCGCCTCTTCGCGCGGTTCTCGCGAATCCGCGACTATCGCGGCGTGCTGTACCAGATGGGCAATTCGCCCTATCACGGCTTCCTCTATGAAATGATGCAGGAGCATCCGGGGATCGTGACCTTGCACGACTTCTCGCTCGCCGGGTTTCAATTCCTGCATGCGCATCGATCGGGCGATCCGCTCGAGAATTTCCGCCGCGAAATCGAGTACGCGGAGGCGGCGCGTGCGTCGGAGATCGCCCCCAACGTCGCCGCATGGTCGCGGGAGCCCGGTGGGATTCAGGATGCCCTCACTCGCCGGGGAATCCACCTGAATCGACGTGTGTTCGAGTGCTCACAGAAGGTGATCGTGCATTCGCCATGGTGCCTGCAACAGGCCGTCGCCGCCGACCCCTCGTATGGCGAGAAGACGGTGGTGATCCCCCACAGCGCCCGCCCCGTACTGGTCTCCGGCGAAAGCCGCTGTCGGACCCGCGAGCGATTCGGCCTGGATCGGGACGGGCTCCTGATCGCGAGCTTCGGCATCCTTTCGCGGGGCAAGATGAACGTCGAGGCGATCCGCGCCTTCGCGGCGATCGCCCCGGAATTTCCCGGCGCCACGTTCCTGCTCGTGGGCCAGGACTGGGAGCAGGGCGAGGCGGCCCGAGAGGTCGAGGCCCTTGGGCTGGAGGGCCGTATTCGCCTGCTGGGCCATCAATCCGAAGGGGATTTTTGCGACCTGATCGCTGCCACCGATATCGGCGTGGCCCTGCGTCGTCCGCCGACCTACGGGGAGACCTCGGCGCCCTCCTCGACCTGTTGCGCCATGGCGTGGCGGCCATCGTGACCGACGTGGGCACGTTCGCCGATTATCCCGAGGGCGTGGTCATCAAAGTTGGCTGGCATGACAACGCGATGGAAAAATTGGTCGCGGCGATGCGTCTCCTGGCCTCCGACGCGGCGATGCGCAAGCAGATCGGCGAGGCCGCCCATCGCTATGTCGTCGAAAATCACACATGGCCGATGGCCGCGTCCATGTACGCCAGCGTGATCGAGCATACGTTCCAAGAGACACGACGGGCCTTGACCTGGGCTCGCCGAGGAGGAGTGGCACGATGAAGCGTCTCATGAAGGCCGTGGCGCGGCGATGCTGGCGGATGACGGCGCTGGATTCGCCGGCCGCTGGCGCGGCGGTTGGAGGACAGGCTCGCATCGATCGTTTCGGCCAGGATTCGCGAGGAAACCCACGCGCGCCTCGACCTTTTGCTTCATGTGATGAACACGGCACGTCACGAGGCGAACTCCTATCGCGGCGACACGAATCTGGCGCTCGATGCCCTGGTTCGTGAGGTCTCGCGATTGCAGTTCCGCGTGGAGGATCTGGAGCAAATGCTCGCGGATGCGACCGATCGTGGCGAACGCCTGGGATTGGTCGAGGACGCCGCTTGACGGGTCGAGCTTGATTCTTAATCTGAACATCGTATGATGCCCGCGCGTCGCCCTCGCGTGGGGCCTCGCAAGCGCCTCTCGGGGTCGATGGAGTGGCCCGCCGATGACTTCTGCCATGGTTGGATTGGTCGCCTTCGCGGCCGTGGGTTGGGCCGACATCACGTTGCAGCCGAGCAAGGGGGACCATACCCTCGCGGCCTGGCATCAGAGCATCGCGGGACTGGACAAGCCCAGCGAACGGACCGCCGAAACCCTGCGGCGCTACGATCCCGAGGCGCGATATCGTCGCAATCCCGAGATCGCCATCGCCGACCTGAAGAAGCTCGGTCGCAAGACGACCGACTCCGAAATCGTCTATGCCCTGGCCGAACTGTCGTGGATCGAAGGCCGCCGCGCCGAGACGCGCAAGCTGATCGGCCATCGCGGCAAGAACGCCCTCGATCACTACGTCGAATCGGCGTCCTACGCGTGGGATTACCTGTTCGATCCCGACCTCTCGGCCAGCCGGAATGCCACCGACCCGCGCTATCGACTGGCCTGCGACCTTTACAACGGGTCGATCGACAAGGTCCTGCGCGCCGCCAAGGCGAAGGACAGCCGGCTCCAGCCCGGCGGGTCGATCCGCTTGAAGCTGGCATCGGGCGACCATGTCTTCCGCCTCGTCCTGGAAGGGCGTTCGGCATGGAAGACCGAGGAGGTCCACGAGCTCCTCCTCGCCTCCGACTTCGAGGTCACCGGGCTGGACAGCCGCAGCCGGACCTATGGACTGGGCGTGCCCCTGATCGGGGTCCGTCGCGCCGATCAATCCGACAGCGAGCGGGCGAAGACCCTGGACAAGTATTATCCGCCCGAAATGGCGTTCCCGCTCACCGCGATCCTCACGCCCAACCGACGCCTTCGCGAGCTTGCCGAAGGGGACGAGGTGCGCGAATGCACGATCGACCTCTACGACCCGGCGCGGGTCCGCACGATCGGCGAAGGCCCGACGGCGATCGGCCTGGAAGCCGACCTCACGACCCCTCTCGCCTACATGTGGACGCGCACCGACCTGAGCCGATACCGATGGAATGCGCTTTTCCGGCCGGGCCCGGCGGGCGAGCGCGCCGGCCTGATGCTCCTGCGCCCGTACGATCCCGACAAGATCCCCGTGGTGATGGTCCACGGCCTGGCGTCCAGCCCCCTGGCGTGGATTCCGATGCTCAACGAGATGCTCCGCGACCCTCGCATCCACGACAAATACCAGTTCTTGCTCTATGTTTATCCGACCGGCGTGCCGCTCCCGCTTGCCGCGGCCGGGCTTCGCGAGGCCCTTACGGACGCCGAATCCACCTTCGACGTCCCGGGCGAGACCCCCGATCGCGAGTTCCGCAAGATGGTCCTCCTGGGCCATAGCATGGGCGGGTTGCTCAGTCATGCGATGGTGGTCGACAGCGGGAACAGCTTCTGGGAGCTGTCCACCGACCGGCCGTTCGACGAGATCAATGGCCCGCCGGAGGTCCTGAACGACCTGAAGCATTATTGCTTCTTCAAGCCGTTGCCCTTCGTGAAGCGCGTGGTCTTCATGGGCACGCCGCATCGCGGGTCGATGATCGCCAAGGGGTTTGTGGGCCGGGTGGTGTCGAACCAGATCTCCGAGCCCGACGCCTATCACAAGATGATCATGACCCTGATCAAGGACAATCCGGGCACCTTCAACGAGCGCAAATTCCGCCACATGCCGACCTCGATCGACACCCTCAAGCCGGATTCTCCCATCCTGATGACCTTGCTCGAACTGAAGGCCGATCCCAGCGTCGCCTTCCACTCGATCATCGGGGCGATTGAGCCCGGTGCGCTACGCGATTCGAGCGATGGCGTGGTGACTTATCGCAGCTCGCACTTCGAGCCGGTCGAGTCGGAGAAGGTCGTCCGCTCGGGGCATGGCGTCCAGGAAGTCCCGTCGGCCATCCTGGAAGTCCGGCGGATCTTGATGGAGCATGCCGCGACGAATCTAGCGAGAAAGGCGACCGACTCGGGCACCGTCCGGCCCGAGTGATCGCCTTGGAGCAGGGTTCTGGCGGACTTCCGCGTTGGCGACTATTGCAACGGCACGCTGACGATGCGATCGGCCGTCTCGCCCGGCGAGTGGACGCTCAACGTCAACGTCCCGTTGGCCGCGTGCGAGATCACCCAGCGGAGATTACCCGCGGCTTCCACCGCGTAACCGTTGGACTTGGTGATCACGTCGCCGACCTTCAGCCCGGCGCGTTCGGCGGGGGATCCGGCATTGACCTGGCTGATCCTCACGCCACGCCCCAGACCATCGCTACCCGCTTGTTCGGTGATCCCCAGGATCTCGACCGGATATCCCATCACCGCGTTGCTAATCGTGGCCGTCGTCCCACCCGCCGGCTGGTAGGCCGAGGAGTAAGTGACGGGAGCGGCCGGCATCCCCGTGCCAGGATAGCCGGGATTGTAGCTCGAATAGGCCGCACCGTTCGCGGGATACATCCCGTAATAGTTGCCGTATCCGTAAGAATTCCCAAGGCCCCCGTACCCGTAGCCGCCGTAACCGAGCCCGCCATAGCCGCCGAAACCTCCGTAACCGAGCCCGCCATAGCCGCCGTAACCGCCATAGCCGAGGCCGCCGTAACCCAGGCCATAGCCGAGCCCGTATCCACCCAAGAAGCCCAGGCCGCCGTAGCCAAGCCCGTAGCCGCCATAGCCATAGCCGCCGTAGCCATAGCCGCCGTAGCCCCGGCCATAGCCGCCATAGCCGCCCATGTGGCCATACCCACCGTACCCGCCCATGTGGCCGCCGAAGCCACCGCCACCCATGTGTCCGCCACCACCGCCTCCGCCGTGGCCACCACCGCCACCGCCGCCGTGGGCGTCGGCCGTCGAAGCCGGGATGGTGAGGAGTGCGAGGGCCAGGACTCCCGCGACGGTGCCCATCATGCCGCGACGCAATCTCGAAGACATCGGAAAGCTCCTTTGGTGCATGAGACCTTGCATGTCGATGCGTGCATCCAGGACGGAGAGATGCCGATCAACAAGGTCCCCCCTCTATCCTAGGAGAACCCGGCCGCAATCGGGGAGGATTTTTCGAGAAATCGGCTCCCGCCTTTGCAAGCTTGCATCAATCGGGCCAACGGCGTCAATCGTTGCTGAAACCGCGGGAGGACAGCCAGAGTCCCGCTCCCGTCGTGGCCTCTCACTAACATTCCGGCCAGATAGTATTTCTCTTTACTTATTCATTGGGATGATATTTTACAAATTGCCCATTAGACATTACGTCCAGTTCGATGCCGCGAGGTGCGGGGCGTCCGCGGTCCTGTCTCAACTCTTTGCAATCTTCCTGGGCGGAATGCACCGGACTTTGGCAAGAATCGCCCCGACCGGTTATCATCGCACCCTTCTCACCCGAGCGAGGCGCCATCATGCCTGAGATGTTGACCGATAAGTTGGCTCATTTCGCCCTCTCGACCCAGTTTTCCGACCTGCCGGGAGCGGTCGTGGTGGAGGCCCGCCGTCGCTGGCTCGACGCATGCGGGTGTGCGGTCGGCGCCCTGCACGAACCCGCGCCGTCCATTGCCCGGACCGTGGCCAAGCGCATCCAGGGAACGCCCGACGCCTCTTTGATCGGCGGCGGCCGATCGTCGCCCGATTGGTCCGCTTTCGCCAACGGGGTCCATATCCGCTACCTGGATTGCAACGATACTTATCTCTCGCTCGAACCCGCGCATCCCAGCGACAACTGGGCGGCGGTCTTCGCGGTGGGTGAATGCGTGGGGGCGGACGGCGCGGCGATGATCGCGGCGGCGGCGGTCGCTTATGAGGTCCAGTGCCGCCTTTGCGATGCCGCCAGTATCCGCGCAAGAGGATGGGACCACGTGACTTACGGCTGCCTTTCGGCCACCCTGGCGGCGGCGAGGTTGATGGGGTTGGATCACGCGAAGACGGTGCATGCGCTGGGGATCGCCGGGACCACGGGGACTGCGTTGCGCCTCACCCGAGCTGGCGAGCTTTCCATGTGGAAGGGCTGCGCCTTCGCTCACGCCGCGCGCAACGGCGTGTTTGCCGCGATGCTCGCCGCCGAAGGCATGACGGGACCGGCACCGCTTTTTGAAGGCGAGATGGGTTTTTTCGAGCAAGTCTCGGGGCCGTTCCCCCTGGCGCAACTTGGCGGGAAGGAAGCCTCGGACTGGATGTTGCCGAAGACCTCGATCAAATTCGTCCCGGCCGAATATCACAGCCAATCGGCGATCGCCGCCGCCTTCGAGCTGCGGCCGAAGATCGGCGACCCCTCGCGGATCCGATCGATCGAGATCGCCACGTTCCGCACGGCCGTGGAAATCATCGGGAAAGACCCCGAGAAGTGGCACCCGAAGACGAGGGAAACTGCCGACCATAGCTTGCCGTATTGCACGGTCGTGGCCCTGCTCGACGGCGAGGTCACGGCCGAGCAATTCTCGCCGCAACGCCTCGCCGATCCGGCCGTGCTCGACCTCGTCTCGCGGACGAAAATCGTGGAGGATCCCGATTTGACCGCCCGCTACCCGGCGGGCATCCCCAATCGGATCACGGTCACGCTCGACGACGGCACGCAACTGGTCGCGGAAAACAGCTTCCCGCCCGGCCACGACAAGAATCCGCTGACCGACCCGCAGTTGCGCACGAAATTCGATGGATTGGTCGTCCCCGTGCTGGGGAAGACGCAGGCCGATGCGATCTGGGACCGGGCGTCGAGGCTGGAATCCGACCCGCGCCCTTACGAGGCGATCGCCCTGCTCCAGCCTTCCGGCTCTTGACCAAATCCGAGTCGATGGTTATGACATCGCCCGACGAGCGGCGCCCTGCGCCCGCCAGGCCGTCCCCAGGGAGGGGGTTGCATGCTGTTCAACAGCTTCAAGTTCGGCTATTTCTTCGCGAGCCTCTTCCCGCTGTACTGGCTGCTGAGGAAACACGTCCGGCTCCAGAACCTGCTCCTGCTCGCCGCGGCCTATTACTTCTACGCGTGCTGGGAACCGCGATTCCTCGGCCTGCTGATCCTCTCGACCGTGATGGATTACGCCTGCGGGCTGGCCGTCGATCGCATTGAAGGGCCGAAGAAACGCAAGCTGTTCGTCCTGCTGAGCATGGCCCTGAACCTGGGAATGCTCGGCTATTTCAAGTATTACAACTTCTTCGCGGACAACCTCCAGATCGCCCTGGCCAGGGCCGGCTGGCACGTCTCGATCGCCCCCTTGAAAATCCTCCTGCCGATCGGGATCTCATTCTACACGTTCCAGTCGATGAGCTACGTGATCGACGTGTACCGACGCGAGATCAAGCCGACGCGGAACCTGCTCGACTTTGCCACCTTCGTCTCCTTCTTCCCCCACCTCGTCGCCGGCCCCATAATGAGGCCCACATCGTTGCTCCCGCAGGTCAGGGGGCGTCGCAACTTCGACCTCTCGCAGTTCTACCAGGGGGCCTATCTGGTCTTCTGGGGCCTCACGAAAAAGGTGGTCGTTGCCGACAACCTCGACGTGTTCGTGAAGGACCTTTTCGGCCGCTATCAAACCATCGACGGCGGCCTCGCCCTGCTCGCGATCTACGCCTTCGCCTTCCAGATTTATTGCGACTTCTCCGGCTATACCGACGCCGCGAGAGGGATCGCCAAGTGCCTCGGCTTCGAGCTTGGGCTCAACTTCAACCTCCCCTACTTCGCCACCAGCCCGCGCGATTTCTGGAGCCGCTGGCACATCAGCCTTTCCACTTGGCTGCGGGATTATCTCTACATCCCGCTGGGCGGGAATCGCGGCGGGACGTTATTCGTCTATCGAAACTTGATGCTCACGATGGTCATTGGCGGGCTCTGGCACGGCGACAAGTGGAACTACGTGGCCTGGGGGTTTTATCAGGGCCTGATCCTGATCCTGCATCGCATGGCCGAGCCCTGGTTGAAGCGTCATCAGCCCGAGGATTCCGTGTCGGCGGCCTGCTGGACGGGCCTGCGCATCTTCGTCACGTTCCACCTCATCTGCTTCGGATGGCTCTTGTTCCGCTCCACCTCGGGGCTGGATCAGGCGTGGGGGATGCTCGAAGCGATCGTCATGCGTCCCGCAATCCCCGCCTCGTCGGTGCTCCTGCCGGTGCTGATCTGCATCGTGCCGTTACTGATCGTCCAGGCCGCGCAATATACTTCGCGAGACCTGAACGTGATCCTCCGCACGCCGTGGTATGTGCGGTCGGCGTTTTATACGGTGCTGTTTTATGCATTCATCCTGGGCGGGAAGTTCGACGGTTCGCAGTTCATCTATTTCCAGTTCTAATGGGGAGGCGGCTCGATGTCTTCGAAACGTCCCCTGAAACGCGCCCCCTGGGGCATGGTCGGGATGCTCGGCCTGGTCTTGCTCGTCGAATCCTTCATCGCCCGCAACGAGACGTCGTTCCGGAATCCGTGGGGTTGGGACTGGTTCCTCACGGACAAGGCGGCGCGAAGGCAGGTCAAGGATTGCGACGTCCTGTGCTTCGGCGACAGCCTCATGAAGTTTGGCGTGGCCCCGCGAGTGATCGAGCAGCGGGCGGACCTGAAAACGTATAACCTCGCGGTCTCTGCCGGACAGGTGCCCGGCAGCTATTTCTTGCTGCGGCGAGCCTTGGAATCGGGCGCGAAGCCCAGGGCCGTGATCCTCGACACGATCCCTCATCTCCTCGCCGAAGGCCTGGGCTCGAACGCCATGATCTGGCCCGAGTTGGTCAGCATGCGCGACTGCCTGGAGCTTTCGCTGCGCGCCCGAGACGCCGATTTCTTCGCCGCAACCTCGCTCGCGAAACTCCTGCCCTCGGTTCGCGATCGGGCCGAGATCCGCACGTCGATCCTGGCGGCGTTCCGCGGCGAACCGCCTCCCATCAAGGGGGGGATCGGCACCTGCATCCGCAACTGGAAGGTGAATCGCGGGGCGCAGGTGATGGCCCACAACGCGAATCGGCCTCCGGGCGACGTCGAGGGCTTCGGGTCGGCGCTGTTCCCCGATTCCTGGCGGGCGAACCCCTTGAACACGCACTACTTGCGAGAATTCTTCCGGCTCGCCGAGTCGCACAACATTCAAGTGTACTGGCTGCTCCCTCCCCTGGGCGAAGAGGTCCAGCGTCGCCGCGAGGCGAAGGGCCGCGACGCCGAATATGGCGCGTTCGTCGACGCGGTCCGCTCGAAACATCCCCGCGTGATCGTGCTCGATGCCCGCCGCGCAGGGTATGGCGACGCGGTCCACATCGATCCGATTCATCTGGACAGCCTGGGAGCGTCGTCGTTGAGTCGAGACCTGGCGACGATCCTCCGTCGCGAGCCGGACGGCCTGACGTCGTGGATCGAGTTGCCGAAGTATCGTGAGCCCCCTTCGAACGTGCCCGTCGAGGACCTGGAACGCACGGCGGCGATCATCCTGGAACGCCGGGCGCGGAAGTGACCCTCCAGGTCGTGGGAAACGAAGCGGTTTGCTGGTAGGATGGGGTTAGAGGAATTCCCCATGTCATCGCCCGGCTTTCGCCTCAAGCTTGCCTGGTCGGATCGGCCCATCATGATCCCGGGCGCGTTCAATGCGCTCACTGCCAGAATTGCCGAACGGCTGGGATTCGAGGCGGTTTATCTGTCGGGCGGGGCCTTGTCGGCCGGCTGGGCTGGTTTGCCCGATATCGGACTGCTCACGCTCTCGGAATTCGCCGAGGCCGCGGCCGTCCTCGCGCGATCGACCCGCCTGCCGCTGCTTTGCGACGCCGACACCGGCTTTGGCGAGGCCATCAACGTCGAGCGGACCGTTCACCTCATGGAAGCCTCCGGCGCGGCCGGCTTGCACCTCGAAGATCAGGTCTTGCCCAAGCGCTGCGGGCATTTGTCGGGGAAATCGCTGGTCAAGCCGCACGAGATGGCCGCGAAGGTCCGCGCCGCCGTAGCCTCGCGGCGTGATCCGGATTTCGTGATCGTGGCGCGAACCGATGCCCGATCGGTCGAAGGGTTTGACGCGGCCGTAGATCGGGCAAGGCTCTATCTGGACGCCGGTGCCGACGCCATTTTCCCCGAAGCCATGGAGACGGCCGACGAATTTGCCAGGTTCGCCCAGCTCGTGCCGGCCCCCCTGATTGCCAACATGACTGAGTTCGGCCGCAGTCCCCTCCTCGACTTTAACGAACTGGCATCGATGGGCTACAAGGGCGTGCTCTACCCGCTCACCGCCTTCCGATCGGCCATGAAGGCGGCCACGGACACTCTGACGATTCTCAAGAATCAGGGCACGCAAAAAGGTCAACTGGACCGGATGCAGACTCGCGCGGAACTCTACGATTTATTGGGTTACCAGGCGTGGGACGAGCGCGACCGATCGTACTTTGGCAACGAAGGGGATTGAATGCTCGCGATGGAATTCCTCAAGACGGCATCTTCCTCCGCTTGCCGGCCGATTTACGTGCTCTTCGGTGACGACGCGTATCTGCGCCGCGAGGCTTCCAACGCCGTGATCCGGCTCGCGCTGGGAGCCGGCAGCGATGATGACGAGCTGGCGGTCTCACGATTTCCGGGCGAAGCCGCCCCGCTCTCCGACGTCCTGGACGAGCTTCGCACCCTGCCGTTCCTCGCCAAGAGGCGAGTGGCGATCGTCGAGAATGCCGACCCGTTCGTGACCGCGCATCGCCGCGAGCTGGAAACCTACGCCGAGCGGCCCTCGTCGTCGGGCGTGCTGATCCTCTCGGTCAAATCGTGGCCCTCCAATACCAAGCTGGCGAAGCTGGTGGAAAAATCCGGGTTGGCGATCGATTGCAAGACGCCCGGCGAGCGCGAGCTGCCCGCCTGGCTGGTCGCGCTGGCCAGGAACCGGTTCCGCGTGAAGCTGGACGACGATGCCGCGCGGCTCTTGCTCGAACTGGTCGGGGCCGAAATCGGCCTGCTGGCTTCCGAGGTGGAGAAGCTAGCCACGTATGTCGGGTCGAAGGAGCGCATCGGTCACGAGGACGTGGCCAGGATGGTCGATGCCGGCCGGGTCCAGGAGATCTGGGCGGCGATCGACCGCGCCACCACCGGGCGAGGCGACGAGGCGTTGACGATCCTCGACGGCCTGCTCGGGTCGGGCGAGCATCCCATCAAGCTCCTGGCCGCCGTCAGTTCGTCGCTCCAGAAGGTCCACCACGCGGGGCAGTTGCGTCGATCTCGCATGGACGGGCGCGAGGCATGCCGCCTCGCGGGAATCTACCCCGCGCACGTCGAGAAGACGCTCCATCAACACGCCCATCTCGGCCCATCGCGGGTCGATCGCTTGCCATCCATGCTGCTCAAGGCCGACCTCGACCTGAAGGGCAACTCGCAATTGATGCCTCGCGCGGTACTCGAGCGGCTATTCGTGGATTTGTCGGCGCCTCGGAACGATTAGCGCGGCTTCCATGGGGCCTGAAGGTTGACGTGCTCGTACGCTGGGTCTGGACTAGCTACGGCGGCGTTGTCAGAGCCAGGCCCAACGTCCAGGTCGGCTCATTGCAACCGCCATCGATCGTGCGATATCTCCACAGCGCCGAGCCCGATACTTCCCTCGTCCGGGACTGCGCCCCGCGTCGGATGGTCGGGTGTTTGGAAGGCTGGCCCTTACCGGCCGTGTGTGATTCCAACGGAAGACGGCCGGTGAGGATCGGCCCTACGGACACGCGACCGGACATGCAATTCCTGCGAAACGAAGCCAAAGCCGCGCGGCGCGATTCTGCGAAACGAACCCAAAGTCCCCGAGCGGGATGAATCGCGAAAATGGATCTTAAACCATGATTCTGCAAGAGGTTATTAATCGCAAAAGGGCGGAAAACATGGGCAAGCATGCCTCGCAAACGCGCGCACAAAGGCGCACAAAAACACGTCCGGACACAATCTTGCGCGTGTTCGACGCGTCGCAGATGCGTGGTCAGCCACCCCGAGCCCACGCGCACGCCCACCGACCCGGCCTCATGAGGCAGGCGGACGATCGGACCTCGCGTTTCCTCCGAATTCCCTTTGCGGAGCCCCCGTGCCCCGGCGGCGAGGTCTTCCCATCATGACGATCCAGCACTGCATCGAGAAAATCCGAGAGATCGTCGCCCGAGGCGGGGATGACCGTCGCTCGGTCTTGCAATTGGGATATAATCTCGGGCGCCTGTCCGAGATCACCGGACTCGGCCGAGCGCCATTCTGGGATCTCTGGAAAGAGCCGGTCGAGGAGTGGGATCTGGAACGCCTGCGTCAACTTGCCGATGACCTTGAGAATTGCCAACCATGACGCCTTCACGATCCGATTTCCGGATGAAAAGGATGGCCGCGCTGATCTCGCTGGGCATCGGCGTGCTCATGCTCGTCGGCAAGTGGGCGGCGTTCGTCCTGACCGGCTCGAGCGCGATCCTGTCCGACGCCCTCGAATCGATCGTCCACGTGGTCGCCACAGCATTCGCGTTCCTCAGCATCCTGCTCATCGCCCGGCCGCCCGACCCGAAATATCCGTACGGATACGGCAAGATCGCCTATTTCTCGGCGGGTTTCGAGGGCGGCCTCATCGCGCTGGCTTCGTTAGCCATCCTCTACGAGGCCATCAAAGGCCTCATCTTCCCGAAGGATCTGGACCATCTGGGGGCCGGCCTCGCGCTGATTTTCCTCGCGAGCATGGTCAATCTCGTGCTAGGCCTGTGGTTAATCCGCAAGGGTGAGAAGGGGCAATCGTTGATCCTGGAGGCCGACGGACACCATGTCCTGGCCGACGCCTATACCAGCTTCGGCGTGGTCGCGGGCGTGGCGCTGGTGTGGTTGACCGGGCTCCGCTGGCTCGATCCCGTGGTGGCCATCATCGTCGGGCTGAACATCCTCCGCACCGGCTACTACCTCGTCCGCGAGGCCGTGATCGGTCTCATGGACCGCGCCGATCCCGATCTATTGGAGAAGATCATCAAGGCCCTCCAGGCCGACCGCCGCGAGGGTTGGATCGACGTCCATCATCTGCGAGCCTGGAAGGCCGGCGACCGCACGTTCGTCGATTTTCATCTCGTGGTCCCTCGCGACTGGACCGTCCTCCGGCTCCACGAGGCGCATGACCAGGCCAGGGACACGCTCCGGGCCGCGCTCGGCGACGAGACCGAGACCATCATCCACTTCGATCCCGACTCGCCGGGCGCCTTCCCAAACGCGGCCGACGTGAAATGGTGCCTGTCGGAGGCCGTGCGGGTCCCGCACGAGGATCACGAACACTCGGCAGACCATCACCTGATGGAACTGCCTGTTCAGGCGAATTCTTGATCGTGCGCGTCTCTCGATCCGCCTGATCGAAACATTCAAGCACGCATCCACCAACGAACTTTGCGAGGTTTTCATGGGAAAAACACGCCCCCGACGGCCTCGCCGGTGTAATGTCCAGGGAAAGCCATTCGAATTCCCTTTTTTTGCTTGCCTAGGCCGATGCAGGGCGCAACAATAATCTTCGCTCTATCCAAGGAATGGTTCCGCCCTGAAGGCTGGATGATGGACGTCCCGTGCATGTGGCACGTTTCAGGAGCAAGCCCCATGATGCCTCACCTCGTCGATCCGAACACATCGCTCGCGCAGCAAGTCGCAGATCGCGTCCGCGTGACCACCCATGGCCGGATTCGCGACCTCTCGGTCGAAGAAGTCCAGGGCCATCTCGTGGTCCACGGCCACGTCCCTTCGCACCACACCCGACAACTGGCGCTCCACGGCGCCCTGGAACTGATCTCGGTCGAACAGTTCCGCTCGCAGATCACCGTGGGTTGAACGCAGCCGTCTCCGAGGTCCTGGTCCGGTTGAACTTGAGCGCCCGGGAGTTTCGGCGATAGTGGCGTGGTCCCGATCGGATTCGGGAGGCGTCGAAGATCTTGCGGGCTTCCCGCGTCTAAGATTGCGGATGAGCCCTCGCCGCGCCCCGCTGTCTCCCCTTCCCAGGAGTTTCTCGATGCAACGGATCGGCCGACGTGCCTCGGTTCGCGCCCTCCTGTTCGTCCTCGCCCTGACGTCCGCCGCCCGATCGCAGGAATCCTGGGATGCGATCTACATCAAAGGGGAGAAGATCGGCCACCTTCACGTGTGGGTCGAGCCGATCAAGCAGGTCTCGGCCAGGACGAAGGACCTGGTCAACGTCCGCGTGGACTGGGACATGTCGTTCAAGAGGGGCGACGACCGCGTCCAGTTGAAGCAGCATTACGGCACGATCGAGACCAAGGACGGCAGCGTCCTGCGGCTCGACACCCGCTCGCAGACCGCCGACGGCGACATCCGCACCTACGGGGACGTCGATCGCGCGGGCAAGGCCATGGGCCTGACCATCGAGGTGGGTAAGAACAAGCAGATGGTCGAGATCCCCTGGTCGGCGGACGTCCGCGGCCCGTATGCGGCCGAGCTGAGCCTGTCTCGCGACCCGATGAAGCCGGGCTTGAATCGCGAGGTCAAGACCTACATCCCCGACCTCAACAAGGTCTGCCTGACCAAGCTGTCGGCCAAAGATTATGAGGAAATCCCGCTCGGCCCGCAGCGAGAAAAGAAGAAGCTCCTGAGGGTCGAGCAGGTCGTGACCGACGCCGCCGGCACGCCCCTGCCGGGCATGGCCTCGACGCTGTGGGTCGACGCCTCGGGCCAGATCATGAAGAGTTACACCGACCTCCTGGGCGGGATGGAGACCTTCCGCACGACCAAGGCGGGGGCCACGGCCGCGAACGGGACGGTGGGATTCGACCTGCTGACCGAGTCGATCATCAAGACTCGCACCCGGATCGCCAATTCGGAGAAAACCCGCCTGGTCACCTATCGCGTGACCATGGAGAAGGAAGACCCGACGTCCATTTTCCCCAAGGACCGCCGCCAGGCGGCCAGGGCGGAGGGATCGAAGAACGTGGCGCTGATCCAGGTCCGGACCGCCGGCCTCAACGACGGCCAACCGGACATTGCCGCACCTTCGCCCGACACGCTCCGGGCTAATCCGCTGATCAACAGCGACGACTCGAACGTGATCGCCCACACTCGTGAGGCGCTCCAGAGGGCACAGAACAACGATTGGGCCAAGGCCGTCGCCATCGAGGAATGGGTCTCGACCAATATCCGCAAGAAGAACTTCGGCGTCGCGTTCGCAGCAGCGAGCGAGGTCGCGCTGAACCTGGAAGGCGACTGCACCGAGCACAGCGTGCTGGTCGCGGCCATGTGCCGCGCTGCGGGCATCCCCACGCGGTGCGTGGTGGGCATCATGTACGTGGAGCATCTCAAGGGCTTCGGCCCGCACATGTGGAACGAGGTGTACGTGAACGGCCGCTGGGTGGCCATCGACGCGACCTTCCGCCAATCGGAAGTGGACGCCACCCACCTGAAGCTCGCGGAGACCAGCCTCGACGGCGTGGCGCCGTTCGAGGTCTTCCTGCCCGTGCTCAAGGTCTTCAAGGGCATCCAGGTCGAACCGATCGAAATGCGTTGATTTTGCTGGCGGTCGATTCGCCCGCCTGCCCCTTGCCGACCCCCCGCGGCATCGGTATAGTTTGATAAGAGGTTGGTGCCGTTGCCTGGGGGGATTTTCACCATGTTGCGACGTGTCTCGGGGCGCATTCTGCTCGCAGGCGCCCTCGGGCTTGGATTCGTGCCGCTCGATCCAATTTACGCCCAGACTGGCCCGACGAAGCCGGCTCCCCCCGCCGCCAATGTCGCCTCGAGCGTCCCCGAGGTCGCGATCCTCCAGGCGTTGGCCAGCTATCCGGCGACCGCCCCGTATCGCTTCAGCACCTCGATCGGCCAGGGCAAGATTCGGCTCGTCGGAAGGGTCGGGACCAAGCAGGTCCATGACACCGCCATCCAGATCGCGCTCCAGGTCTCCAGCTCGATCGACGACCGGATCGTGATCGATACGGCCGCCGCCCACCAGGCCGCGAATACACCCATGGGCACGCAGCCAATTCCCGGATTCAGCACGCCGGGTGCCCCTTTGACCGGCGGAGGCGGTGGCGGGGGATATGCCTATCGAGGAGTCGACGGATTCCCGGCAACTTACGGCGCCTACTCGGGAGTGTACGGCGCGGCCCCCTATTTCTACCCCCAGCCGCTATTCGGCCGTCTCGACGAGCCGTTTTACGGCTTCTCGCCGCCCGTAATAAGCTATCCGCCGTGGGCAACGGCCGTGCGGTATGGGAACGATTCGAACCGCAATGCCGCCCAGCAGAATCCGCAGATCACGCCCCTCCAGAATCCGCCCAACGCGCCGGCCCCCGAGGTGCAACCCGCGAAAGCGGGCGCCAATGCACGCGCGACGTCGACCTCCAGCGACACCGTAGAGATGACCCTGGACGCCCAGGGGGTGGCCACCTTGCGGGGAAGCGTGCCCACCGTCGCGGATAAGATCGCCGTGGGCCAGAAGGTTTCGCTCCTGCCGGGAATCCGGCAAGTCGTGAACCAACTCACGGCTCGCGATGACCCCCCGCCCCCGGCGGCCAACGCCAATAATAATCCGCCCCCGCCGCCGGTCCCGGCAGGTCAGGAGGAGAAAGCGGCCGTCCCTAAAGCCTCGATCCAGCCCGATGCGCAAAACGGCGACCTGCCGATGGATCGCCGACTGGCCGATGCCATCGCTCGCCGCCCCGCGCTGGCGAATCTGAACGTAAAGGCCACGGCCCGCGATGGCGTGGCGTACCTTTCGGGGACGGTGCCCTCGGCCATGGAAGCCATGCTCGCCTTCCGCGCCGCGCAGCAGACTCCGGGGATTCGTGAGGTCGTCGACAAGCTCGAATTCACCGTGCCCGATGGCCAGGTCAAGAATCCGCTGATTGAACGAGGCCGGCCCGAAGACGTTGAGCCGTATCTGGAAGCGCAGATCCGCCGACAGGTGGGCGACCAGGCCCATATCGATCGCGTGCGGGTCTCGGGCAACCAGCTTGAGGTCAAGGGGACCGTCCCGAAGGTCGGCGACAAGCCTCGCGTCGAGGCAATCCTCCGATCCATGCCCCTGGTCCGCGGGTTCAAGGTCGAGTCCGAATTCCTGCCCGAATGACCCGCCGGGCCGAGGATCATGCCGTCAAGGTCGACTTGTCTTTCCCGGTGTGACATTCCGGGATTCCGTCCCGCCCGATCTTGCGTCAGTTGCAGATTTTGCAACCATTTTGACCTTGATTGAAAATCCGGGTCGATCGTAGGATGTCGCCGCAAGTGCGGGCAGGGGATCGGAATGGCGCCGAAGGCGTGGGCGCAAGTCCCGGAAAGACGACCTCAGGGAAGGGGCTTCGGAGCGCATGATCGCCAACACGGATGGTGGCGTCACCCGACGGGCCACGACAATGGGCATTGGCCGCATCGCCTCGGATTGGGCCGGCCCTTCGGCCGAAGTCTTGGATTCCGCGCTAGGTCGAAGCCAGGAGCAATTGCTCGCCAGCCAACATCCCGACGGCTACTGGGCGGGCGAGCTGGAAGGCGATTCGATCCTCGAATCCGAATACATCCTCCTGATGGCGTTCCTAGGCCGCGAGGGAGACGAGCAGACGATCAAGCTGGGCAAGTGCCTGCACGATCAGCAGCTCCCCGACGGCGGCTGGGCCATCTATCCCGGCGGCCCGGTCGACCTGAGCGCGTCGGTGAAGGCCTATTTCGCGCTCAAGTTGATCAAGATGCCCATGACGCACCCGGCGATGATCAAGGCCCGCCGGGCGATCCTCGCCGCCGGCGGGGCGCAGGCGTGCAACAGCTTCACGCGGTTTTATCTCGCCCTGCTCGGCCAGATTTCCTACGACGATTGCCCGAGCGTGCCGGTCGAGCTGATGCTCCTGCCCAAGACCACGCCGTTCGGCCTGTACGCGATGTCGTCGTGGACGCGGAAGATGGTCGTCACGCTCTCGATCATCTCCGCCAGGAAGCCGGTGCCGCAGATCCCCGCCGAACTCGGGATCGCCGAGCTGTTTCGCGACGATTTGCCGTTGCGGCCGAGCCGATGGAAGCGGCCTACGGCGTGCTGGTCCAACTTCTTCCTCGTCATGGATAAGGCGTTGAAGGTTTTCGAGAAGGTCGTGCCCGATTCCTGGCGAGAGCCCGCCGTCAAGCGAGCCCACCGCTGGGTGCTCGATCACCTGGAGAACTCCGACGGCCTGGGCGCCATCTTCCCGCCCATGATTTACACGGTGATCGTGCTCAAGTGCCTCGGCTACGACGACAACTCGGCGCTCATGGGCTGGGCCATCGATCAGCTCGACGACCTCATGATCCACGAGGACGGCGAGGTCTGGGTCCAGCCGTGCGTCTCGCCCGTGTGGGACACCGCGATCACGACCATCGCGCTCGCCGATTCGGGTCTGCCTTCGTTCCATCCCGCCCTGCTCCGTTCGGTGCGATGGATGCTGCAAAAAGAGGTCCGACGTGCCGGCGATTGGCAGGTCCGCCGCCCGAACGTCGAGCCCGGCGGCTGGTATTTCGAGTTCAACAACGAGCTTTTCCCCGACATCGATGACACGGCGATGGTCTTGCTGGCATTGAGCCGCACGGCCCTGGCTGACGACCCCGAAGTGGTCGCTTCGAGCCGACGCGCGGTCAACTGGATGCTGGCGATGCAGAACAAGGACGGCGGATTCGCCGCCTTCGATGCCGACATCGACAACAAGGTCTTGACCGAGGTCCCGTTCGCCGATCATAACGCGATGCTCGACCCCAGTTGCGCCGACATCACGGCCCGCGTGATCGAGTCTTTGGGCGGATTGGGGTATCGCGCCGATCATCCGGCCGTGGCCCGCGCCGTCGAATTTTTTGTGGAAGACGCAGGAACCGCAAGGGTGCTGGTACGGTCGGTGGGGCGTGAATTACATCTACGGGACCTGGCAAGTCCTGCTCGGGCTCCAGGCGATCGACTTCCCGATGGACCACCCGCGAATCCGCCTCGCCGCCGATTGGCTCGAATCGGTCCAGCAGCCATGCGGGGGCTGGGGCGAGTCGTGCAAGAGCTATGACGACCCTTCGCTCATGGGCAAGGGAAATCCCACTGCCTCGCAAACCGCGTGGGCCGTGAACGGATTGATCGCCGCGGGTCGAGCGAATTCGGACTCGGTCGCGAAGGGCGTCCGCTACCTGTGCGACTCGCAGAACGAGGACGGCACCTGGGACGAGTCCGAATTCACCGGCACGGGATTTCCCCGCGTCTTTTACCTGCGTTACCACATGTATCGGCTCTATTTCCCGCTCATGGCCCTGGGCCGATACAAGGCGGCGGCGAAGCGACTGACCCAAGCCTCCCGGCCTTCGCTGGCCACGCGAATCCCCGCCTTGCCGCTCTGGCGAGACATTTGAAAATCCATCTCACCGCGGAGGACGCGGAGATCGCGGAGAGGGAAAAGAGAGTACTCCAAGAAAATCTCTTTGCTCTCTTATCCCTCTCCGCGATCTCCGCATCCTCCACGGCGAGATCTTCTTCTCCCCTTCCCGAAGGAGCACGCATGCGTTTCCCCCTCGACATGACCCTGCGGATCGCGGGCTACATGGCGAAGAAGAAGATCACGGGCCAGAAGAAGTTCCCGATGGTCCTCATGCTCGAACCCCTCCACGCCTGCAACTTGACTTGCACCGGATGCGGGCGCATCCGCGAATATGAATCCACCATCAAGTCAAAGCTGACGATCCAGGAATGCCTGGACGCCGTGGACGAATGCGGGGCGCCGGTCGTCTCCATCTGCGGGGGCGAGCCGATGATCTACCCCGGCATCGGCGAACTCACGGCCAAAATCCTCGAACGCAAGAAGAGCGTGATCCTCTGCACCAACGGCATGTTCACCCGCAAGAAGATGGGCGAATTCAAGCCGTCCAACCGCTTCTTCTGGAACGTGCATCTGGACGGGATGAAGAAGTCGCACGATCTCGCCGTCGAGCGGGAAGGCGTGTTCGACTCGGCCATCGACGGAATCAAGGCCGCGAAGGCGGCCGGTTTCCTCGTCTGCACCAACACCACGGTGTTCAAGGAAACCGACGTCAACGAGCTGGACGAGCTGTTCGCCTACCTGACCACGCTCGGCGTGGACGGCTTCATGATCTCCCCCGGCTACAGCTACGCGGCCGTGGATTCGAAGGAGATCTTCATGAGCCGCGAGGACATCCGCGAGAAGTTCCGCGCCGCCGAGGCCATGTTCCGCAAGTACAAGTTCAACACCTCGCCGGTCTACCTGGAATTCCTCCAGGGCAAGCGAGAAATGGCCTGCACCGCCTGGGGCAACCCCACCCGCAACGTGAAAGGGTGGAAAGGCCCGTGCTACTTGATCACCGACATCCACCACAAGACGTTCGACGACCTCTTGAACAAGACCCCGTGGGAGAAGTACGGTTACGGCAACGACCCCCGCTGCCGCGACTGCATGGTGCATTCCGGGTACGAGGCCAGTGCCGCGCTCGGAGTGAACGGCAAGCTGGGCGACACGCTCAAGATGATCAAATGGCAGTTCACGTGAGAACAATCTGAATGAATGCCATCGCGCCGCCGCCCGTCCCGGCCGACGTCGGGCTGGTGGCGGCGCTCTCGATCGAGGTCGCGCCGCTGCTGGATCGGCTGACGAACGTCCGCAAGTACACCACGGCGCGACGGACGGTGATCGAGGGAGAACTTGCGGGGAAGATCGTCGCGGCCATCATCACGGGACCCGGCAGGAACGCCGCGACAAAAGGCGCGAATCATCTCCTGATCGGCCACCGCCCGAAGTGGGTGGTTTCGGCCGGATTTGCAGGCGCCTTGAACCCCAGCCTGCGGCGTGATGACATCGTCCTCGCCAACGAGATCATCGACCCCGAAGGCGCCCGCTACGTGATCGACCTGGCCATGCAGGACGACCCGACAGCCCGGGTGGGATCGGGCAAATTGGCCACGGTCGACGCCATCGTCCGCACGGCGGAGGAGAAATCGCGACTTCGCGAGCTTACCGGGGCCGACGTGGTGGACATGGAAACCTCGGCCGTCGCCGCCGTGTGCCGGGAACGCGGATTTCTCCTCCTCTCGGTCCGCGTGATCAGCGACGAGGCCGGGATCGACCTGCCCCCCGAGATCGCCGCGATCCTGGGGCGTTCGGGCGGCTATCGCGTGGGGGCCGCGCTCGGGGCGATCTGGCGAAGGCCATCCAGCCTAAAGGATCTTTTTGCCCTCCGCGAGCATGCGGTCGCGGCGGCCGAGCGGCTGTCGCAAGTAGTGCCCGGCATCTTGGGGCGTCTACCGTGATTCCGATGCGGCGGAATTCGAAACGCGATTCCCTGACGCTGCGCGGAGCATCCGCAAGCCACCCTCTTGATCGCCCTCACGTAGGCGCAAGCTGGCGAGGGCGGCGAGTTGTGTCTCGCTACCACCGGTCAGGGCCGCCGCCCACACCAATGGGGAGGCATTGCGTCCCGCGGTCTGATGGATGCTCCGTGGGATGATCCAAAGCGCGGCCACGGCCAGGATTGTGACGAAGATGCTCAAGACTCCGATCAGTGAACTCCCGAGCCGGGAAGGTGGCCTGGGCTTCGGGTAATCGGGCGTGACCCCCGCCGCGACCATGCGATCGTACAACTCCGGGTGGATCGCGCGGCGTTTGCCGAGGACGGGGGGCATGAGGTTCGCCCTGTGAATCCGCTCCAGGGCCCGGGCGTAGGTCCCCTCGTCCCCCTGGTATTGCTTGCCGTAAGTGTCGGCACGCACCTCCATCCTCCGGGCGAATCGGGCGACGAGATTGATCCACAGGAACGCGACGATGAGGATCACGGGAAGCGCGAGGATCCCGAACGTGCCGATCATGGGACGCATGGAAGCCCACATGGTCAGTGCCACGGCGATCGACGCCCGGGTTGCGATCGCCGAGCGACCTTCCGAGACATGGCCCAGTTCATGCGCCACGATCGCTTCGAGCTCGTCGTCATCAAGCGACTCGAGCGCGGCGGTGGTCACGCAAAGCGTCTTCGTTGCCGGGAAGACCACGGCGTTGGACATGGGAGACACCATGATCCAGAGGCCCTTGGGCGATACTCCGACCCGTTCGCTCGTCCGCCTCACGATCGACTCGAGGCGCGACGTGGGCGGCCTCAAGACGCCCAGAGCGCGAGCAAGTGGGAGCGTGCCGCCGAGATAGCACGCCAGCAACAGGCATAACCCCACGCCCAACGCAACGGCCGCCGACGAGTTCAACTTATCCGGAAGGGCGAGCGACAGGAGGACGGTCAGGATGGCCGCGGGATAAAAGAGGACGACGAATGCAAGGACTCCGCTCATCCAGTAACCACGAGGAACTTTTGACCCGTAGGCCCGACGCGCCACCGGGAAACCCGCCATGATGGCGCCGCAGGTCGCCGCCAGCCAAACAATCGATCCCAGGGCGAAAGGCGGAAGCCTCGAAATCGGCCCTGCGAACAAGAGCGTGGCCGTGAGGAACAGCAGTGGCAAGACCACCAGATTCGAGCCGACCACTTTGCGGGCGATCGCGAGCCTTCGAGCCCGTTCATGCCACGCGTCATCGGCGTGACGTCTCCATCCCAGCAGGGCCAGGCGGGCGGACAGGTTGCCGATCAAGGCCGAGGCGCAAAACGCCGAGGAGGTGAGATACACCGGCGCGAGCCAGCCGGCCCACCAGGGAAACAGGTCGGAGATCATCGGAGAACGGCTCCAGGACCGAGGGACGGCCGGTGCCGACGTGGCTCTTGCTTGACACCCCGGCGAATCCCGCTAAAGTGTGGGGGCCGGACCGTTGTCTCCGCAAGACCCGACGCGCCCCATCGGATGCTTTTCGGCCGGAGACGTGCGGGGGCGCCAGACGCTACTTCTCGCGAATGGATTCCTCGCCGATCGTCGCGAATGCCGGCCTGGCAGACGACGCGGCGGAGAGAGGGCGTGGACCTCGGCCGAGCATGAACCGAACGCCCAAGGCTGCGACTGTGGAATTCGCCCCGTCCCTCGCGGACGACGAAGCCCCGGGCTTCGACCTCGTCGTCGCCGATGCCTCATGGTCCTGGACCGAGCGACTGTTCACGCCTTTAGCCCAGTTGGGCATCCGCCTGCTCCTGATCAAGGCGTGCGATTGGCGTAACGCGATCCACCAGAGGCGACCGCCGCGAGACTGGCTCTGCCCGCTCCATCGCGAGGGGGAGAACCTCTGGCACCGGCAATTCATCCTGCCGCCGGGCTGGATGAAGTCGTACCCCCGAATCGGGATGAGGCCGCTGGCCTGGGCGATTCGCGACTGGCATGGCGGCCTCGGAAGCCCCCGGCCGCTGGCGATGGCGATCTCGTATCCGCATTACCTCTATCTCCGCGACCTGGTCCGGCCGTCCTCGTTGATGTACTACAACATGGACGATTACGCCTTCTACTGGTCGACCCGCGGCGAGGCAATCCGGCGCTGGAGCGCAAGACCGTAGTTGAGGCCGACCTGTCGGTGTTCTGCGCAAGATCCGCGCCGATGAACTGGCCGAGGCCGTGCCCGAGGCCGCCGACCGCATCATCCACCTGCCTCACGGTTCGCCCTCGTCGGCAATCGCGCCGAGCCGCAGTTCCGGCCCGCGGAGCCGCCGGTCGACCTGGCCATGTTGCCTCGACCCTATCTCGGTTTCGTCGGGTCTTTGGAGGATCGGCTCGATTGGAGCCTGATCGATCGCCTGGCCGCCGCGTTTCCCGAGGGTTCGGTGATCCTGATCGGCAAGGAGCCCCGACCAATGCCCGGCGAGCCCTGGTATTCGCGCTACCTGCGGGCGATCGAGCGGCCGAACGTGCATCGCGTGGGCTGGAAGACGCAGGCCGAACTCGCTCGCTATAATGCCAGCTTCGACGTGTGCCTGATCCCTTATCTCGTCGACCATCCCTTTAACCGGGTAGCATGTCCGACCAAGGTGATGGACTACATGGCCACAAGCCGGCCGGTGGTCTCGACTGCCCTGCCCGAGTGCCGGCTCTACACCCACCTGTTCGAGGTCGCCGAATCGCCCGAGGAGTTCGTCGAGGCCGTCCGGGGAATCGTCGATCGCGGGTCGGACGATGGGCGGGCTTCGCAACGATGGAAGACCGCGAAGGAATCGACCTGGGAACGCACCGCCGAGGCCCTCTTGCGGCGATTTCAGCGGCAAACGGTCGCGAATGTGCGTCGCTGAATCATGAGGCACTTTGCGGCATCGGGGAGGTCGGACGATGGTGGACTTGGACGAAATAGCCGGCGCGATCGTGGATCGAATCGAGGCCGATCAGCACGTCGACGAGTTCAAGAGGACCGTCCAGCATGAAGACGGTTCCACGACAACCTTCCGCGTGGATGTGACGGACGTGGACGCAACCCATTTCACGGTGCGAGGCGTCCGCCAGAACGGAGGCGACCACCACGAGCTTGCGGCCGTCCGCCTGGCTCGGGGCGATCGCAAGAGGCTTGCCGACTGGCTCGGAGAATCGCCCTGAGGAGATGGAGACGGCGTCCTTACGCGCCGTCTTCGCGTTTCCTGTCTTACAACGCGGCGAGGTCCAGGTGATTCTCGCCCGCGATCTTGCGGAGCTTGTCCTGGGCTCGCGACTCGATTTGCCGGACCCGCTCCTTGGTCACGCCCAGCTCGCGGCCGAGCTGTTCCAGGGTCTGCTCGGCGGCGCCACCGAGTCCGAAACGGCTCTCCAGGACCCTTCGTTCGCGGGCGTCCAGCTTGCCGAGTAGGCCATTGACGGTCTCGCGGACCCGCTTCACGGCACTCTCGTACTCGTGCTCGTCCGAACGATTGTCGGCGGCCGTCTCGAACATGGCCTCGTGGCCCGTCACGAAGCGATCTCGCCTGTGGTTTTCCTCGGGGATGGCACGGGCGAACCGATTCATGACCGCCCATGACGCATAAGTGCTGAACTTGTTGCCCCGTGCGAAGTCGAATTTCTCGACCGCCCGGATCAGTGCCATGTTGCCCTCGGACACCAGCTCGAAGAAGTCTTCGCGGGGCCCGACATGCTTCTTGGCAATCGAAACCACCAGGCGAAGGTTGGCTCGGATGATCTGGTTCTTCACGCCCAGGGCCTGCTCCAGCAGCGCCTCGATCTTGTCGAGGTCGGAGACCTTGGCCTTGGCCGGGTCGATCTTGGCCCGGATCAGCGCGGCCCGCGACTTGAGGTAGTTCATCTTGCGGAATAGATGCGCCTCTTGCTCGCGATTGAGCAAGACCGCGTCATAAAGGTCCGCCAGATACGGGGGTAAGCCTTCCGGGCGCGGACTTTTCGCGGGGCCTTGCCGTCGGCCGGCACGGGCATGGGGCTGAGGATCTCAACGTGCGCCTTGGGCTCGTCGAAACTAGGGTGCGGCATGAACTCGATCTTGGCTTCGAGCAGCCTGCGAGCCCTCATCTCCGTCACGGCGCGGACCACGGCCTGCCGCGACCGGCCAAATTGGCAGGCCAGCACGTCCAGCGAGACGTTGCGGCGGTGCAGCTTGTCGATCTCGACCTTCGTCGCCTCATCCATCGGGCCGATCGCCATGCGGGGTCCCATCTCGCCCGGAGCCTTGGACGGCAGAGGGCCCGGCCCTCCGGTCAAGGCGCTGGAGACGGTATGTGCCTCGTCAATTACCGCGTTGGGGGCGTTCATGGAGACTCCCTCCCTCCTAAGCTCGGCCGGTACGAATGTTCATACGGCTGCGGGCGGATGTCGAAAGTTATTGCCCATCGAGGCGACAGAAGTCCGTCCCGGCCAACACCTTACGGCGCCCTGCCGTGCCCGCTCCGCATCGCCTCGCCAGATTTGACCGCTGGTGCGAACTAAGTTCCCACCTTGCCTGCCCGTTAGGTTCGTCGTAATCCGGGCCAGTTCCCGGCCGCCTTTTCTGAAGAAATCCCGAAAAGGGCCGGGGTCGTTCGCTGGAATAGACTTTATATTAGACCGGTCGTCTTCCATGTCAAGGGCCTACTGATCCCAGCGATCGAATCGCGGCGAGCCACACACCCTCAAACAAGGTGACGTCCGGATGCCTGTACTTCTCTCTAGCAATACGGACAGTCACCTCCTCTGGTTCGCCTCGATTTTTCTCGGTCATGCTCCTTGTGCAAGGGATGGGCCAGAAAATCGGGATTATGGCGAGTTTGCCTCATTTCCCGGAAGATTCCGCAAGGTGCATGGATGGTGCATGAGATGCACCTTAGAGGATAATCGGAGATCTTCCCTCGGCCGCCCTTTCGACGAACCTTTGCATGCGGGCGACCACATCCTCGGGCTCGGTCAAGTTGCCTTCGAGCATCATGGCTCCCGACCAGAGTTGCAGGCCGGCATCCTTGATGAAGTCGTCCTGATCGGGATTGGAGCTGAGTGTGGCGAGCCTCTGGATCAGCGGAGAATCGGGATTGACCTCGAACACCCGTTGCGAGGTGGGCACGTCTTGCCCTGCCATCTTCAACAGCCTGTGCATTTGCGTGCTCATGGCGGCCTCGGCGTTCACCAGGCAACACGGGCTGTCGGTCAATCGTTTCGACGCCCTCACCTCCTTCACGCGGGCGCCCAGCGCCTCGCGGAATAGATCCAGGACGCGCCGAAGCCTCCGGCGTTCGCCTCTTTGGTGGATTCTTCCACCTTGTCCTCGCCGCCGGGAAGGTCCAGGTCGGCCGAGTCGATCGAGGTCAGCTCCTTGTCGGCAAACTTGTGCAGGGCCGACATGACGAACTCGTCGACCGGCTCGGTGAGGAACAGGACCTCGATCCCCTTGCGGCGGAAGATCTCCAGGTTCGGGCTGCGACGGACGGCAGCCAGGTCGGGGCCGCCGAGGTAATAGATCCGCTTCTGATCGGTGACCATCCGCCCCAAGTAATCGTCCAGCGAGACGGTGGGCTCGTTGGCCTCGGACTTCGACGAGGCGAATCGCAGGAGCTTGGCCAGCTTGTCGCGATTGCCGTAGTCGCGGGCCACGCCTTCCTTCAGGAACACGCCGAACTGGGCGTAAAACTTCGCATAATCCTCGGGCTGTTCCTGGCTTTGCTTCTGCAAGAGGCCGAGCACGCCATTGGTCAGCGAGGTCTTGATCTTGCGGATGACCGAGTTGTCCTGGAGCGTCTCCCGAGACACGTTCAGCGGCAGGTCCTCGCTATCGACCAAACCGTGAAGGAAGCGGAAGTACTCGGGCACGAGGTCGCGGCAATCGCCCTGGACCAGGACCCGCTTGGCTAGCAGGCTGAGGCCGTGTTCGGCCAGCCCGAAGCCGAGCTTCTCGGTGTTCGTGGGCGGACAATAGAGGATCGCGCGGAACTGGATGGGGGAATCGGCCGCCATGTGCAGGTGCCAGAGCGGCTTTTCCTCGGGATGATGCGTGAGGTGCTCATAGAATTTGTTGTAATCGTCCTCGCTCACCTGGTTTTTCGGCTCGACCCAGATCGGCTTCTGGCTATTGGCCACCTCATCCCCCACCTTGATCGGATGCGGGATGAAGCTGGAATAGCGGCGGACGATCTCCTTGAGCTTCCAATCCTTGGCGAACTCCTCGGCGTCGGGCTTCAAATGCAGGACGATCTCGGTCCCACGCGGAAGGCCCTCGACCTCGGTCACGGTGAAGGTGCCCGAGCCGTCGGACAGCCACTCATAACCAGCCTCTTCCTTATAGCTTCGCGTGCGGACGCGGACCGAGTCGGCGATCATGAACGCCGAATAGAACCCCACGCCAAACTGGCCGATGAGCGAGACGTCCGGCTTCTGGCCCTCGGCGGTCCTGGTCGAAAGGTCCTTGAGGAACTCGCGAGACCCGCTATGGGCGATCGTGCCCAGATTCGTGACCAGTTCCTCGCGGGTCATCCCCACGCCGTTGTCGCGGATGATGAGCTGCTTGTCGTCGGGCTTGCCGTCCAGGTGGATCTCGAACGGGCCGGAATCGCGGTGGGCCTCGTCGGTAAGCCCTACATACCGCATCTTATCCAGCGCATCGGACGCGTTGGAGATCAGCTCGCGGACCGCGATGTCGCGACTCTGATAAAGCGAGTGCGACAGCAGGTGCAGGAGTTGCTTGATCTCCGCCTGGAACGAATATTCTTGCTGATCGGTCGCGGTCGCCATCGACGGGCCTCATTGACGGAAGGCATTCTTGTAGGGATAGGTAGCACAAAGTCGCAAGAGGCGCGCCATCACCAGAGCAATGGCGCAAGTTCTTTATTTCCATGTAGTTGACACATGTCCGACGCCGGTTGCACCCCTGCTGCAAGCAATAACTTCACGTATCGGTTAGGCAGCAAAGTAGGTTGCAAAACATAAAAATGTATTGCTATGCCTGTCATGCTCGCAGCCAGTCCCGATCGGCGCCGGCTCGACATAATGGCCGACGCCGGCGCGTGCAGGGTGCGCCACGGGAATTTTTCGCCGGGATCCGCCTTGCGCGCCGGCGCGATGTCCGAATGCGCAAGCACCCGCGGGGCGGGGATCTGGTGGCGGGCGCAGAGGTCGCGGCAGAGCGCGACGACCGCGTCGATCTGCACGGCCGGGAAGGGTGGCGAGCCGCCGTCGTGGCCCGGATTGGCGATCTCGATGCCGATCGAATGGGAGTTCATGTCGGTCTTGCCAGCCCAGACGGAGCGGCCGGCATGCCAGGCGCGCCGCGCCTCGGGCACGAGTTGGAGGATGCGCCCGTCCTCCCGGACGAAATAGTGGCAGGACACCTGCGACGCCGGGTTGCAGAGCCAGGCGAGGGCGCCGTCGCCGTCCGGCATGCCGGTGTAATGAAGGATGATGCTGTCGGGGCCGGTGACGCCGACGCGCTCGCCATGGTTGGGCGAGGCGAAAAATTCAGCGGCGGTATGGCTTTCGGGCAGAATTGAACTCATGGCGCGCCATTGTCAGCGTTGGCCTCAAGACTCCCCAGCCCTCGAAGCGATCGTGAAATCGCATGCCGGCCGCGCGTGATTTCGCGGCCGGCTATTGCTCAGCATGGCTGAGCCAGCGCTGATTTGCAACGTGACCCATTGTTCTGGCTTGTACTTTGCCATACTGCGCATATGCTTTGGCCAGTGAGGCCAAGCCGCTCCGGGCTCGCCGCGCGCGTGAGGTTTGCCGGCGATGCGTAGCGTATCGTGCGTCTGGTGTGCCGGCGTTTGCATGGCGCTCGTGTCGGGCCTTGCCGGCGAAAGCCATGCGGCCGCTTTCCTCGATCCGGCCGGTGCAGGCGAGGTCATCGTCACCAGTTCCTTCACCGATTTCGCCAATGCATTCGATGCTGCCGGACGGCTCGTGCCGGTCGCCTCCTATCGCAAATTCGAGCTCTCCGCTTGGACGGACTATGGACTTACCGACTGGCTGACGCTGATCGTCGCGCCCTCCGCCGCCGACATTATCGAATCCAGCAATCCGACCAGCCGCTATCAGGGGCTCGGCACGACCGAGGCAGGTCTGCGCGCGCCCATCGTGCAATCCGGCGGCAGCATTCTCTCGCTTCAGGCGCGAGCGCTCGTGCCCGGCTCGTTCGACAGGACCAATCCGGCGCTGGCCGGAAATGATTTATTCGGAGCCGATGCGCGGCTGCTTTACGGGACGAGCGTTGAGCTTTGGGGCCTGCCGTCCTTCGTCCATGTCGAAGCCGGCTATCGCTGGCGCCAGATCGGCCCCGGCGAAGTGCGGGCGGATCTCACATTCGGCATCAGGCCGCGCCCCAATATCCTGCTGCTCGCGCAAAGCTTCAATATCGTCTCGACCGGGCCGGGCGTGGCTTACGCGCCGCACCTGCGGTCAAACAAACTGCAAGCGAGCGCGGTCTATGATTTCAGCAAGAGATGGTCTTTTCAGATCGGCGCCTTCGCCACGATCGCCGCCAAAAATGCGCGGCGCGAGCGGGGATTGATCACGGCGGTGTGGTATCGGTTTTGAAGAGCGCAGATCCTTGGAAACCCGAGGCAGTCGTCACCATGTGCCCGTGCGCGACCATGTCGGCCTCGCTTTTCCTGGCTTCGCAGCGATTGCAAAGAGGTCATCCTCCTTGCGGCGCGCAAAAAGCCAGGGATTTTCCCCGCCTATGCCGATTTCGGCAGTTTGAGAACTACATTATTGAAATTCCAGGCAGTGGCGCAGCCACAGCCGGAATTGCTCAAAGGGCATCGGTTCGGAAAACAAGTAGCCTTGTCCGAGATCGCAGCCGTTCGCAATGAGGAACTCGCGTTGTTCCGTGGTGGCAACTCCCTCAGCAACGACCATCATGCCGAGATTTCTCGACAGGGCTATCACCGCAAGAGCGATCGAATTGGCGCTTTCGCTCTTCGACAAGTCATTGACGAAGCTGCGGTCAATTTTGAGAACATCGAGCGGAAAGTCACGCAGGTATTGCAGATTGGAATAGCCGGTGCCGAAGTCATCGAGTGCGAGCGTAACGCCAATCGCCTTGAGCTTTCGCAGCTTTTCAGCAATGGCAGCCTCGGGCTGGTCTGCCACCATGCTTTCCGTCAACTCCAGTTCCAAGCTCCGCCGGCGGCAATTTGTTGGGCAATCGCCCGCCCAACCACGTCGATCAAGTCCGGCTGCCTGAACTGCAGAGCAGAAACATTCACGGCAACTGACAAATGCTCGAATCCCTCACCAATCAAGGCTTTGCAGTCCCGACATGCCTGATTGAGCACCGCCTCGCCGATCGCCATTATGAGGCCTGTCCGTTCCGCGACCGGGACAAATTCCACCGGCGAGATCAAACCTTTTTCAGGATGCCGCCATCGAACCAACGCTTCCATTCCGACAGGCCGGCCAGTCCTGAGTGAAACCTTTGGCTGGTAAAACACCTCTATTTGTTTCAGCTCCAGGGCCATTGCAAGCTGCGATCGCATATTGACGTATTTTGCAGCGTCGTATTCCATCTTTTCATCGAAAAATTCCGCAATTCCGCGGCGAGCGGATTTTGACACGAACATAGCTGCATCTGCGTGTCTGATAAGTTCCGTCAGCGAATTGCCGTCGTGGAAAAGGCTGACGCCGATGCTGGCCCGGATGTCGACGTGGTTTCCTTCTATGGCGCGAATGCCTGCCAATGCAGTCCGAACACGGCGTGCCAATTCGATTGCGAGGATTTCGGCGTCCGCGGCAGGTCCTGCCACCGCCACGAACTCGTCACCGCCTATCCTGCCGACAATATGTGGAGAAACAAATATCTCCTGCAACACGCAAGCCAATTGCTTGAGAACGCTATCGCCAACGGCATGGCCAAATGCATCGTTGACCGATCCGAAATCGTCGAGATCGAGAAAGAATACAGCGACGCTCTGGCCAGTGGACGCCGAGCTCATTATCGCCTTCGCAGCCTGTTCCAGAGCACCTCTGTTCAGAAGCCCCGTACGAGCATCATGGGCGGCGGCATGAGCGAGCTTGCGATTTGCCGAATCCCTGCGAACCAACATGATGAAAGTGGTGGCCCCAAAAGCTAAAACGATCAGTGTGCTCAGAGCGCCAAACTCGATATAATTGTCTTTGCGCTGCTCAAATCCGCTCAGCGCCACTTCCGCATCAATGCCGGACAGTGCGACGAGCGAGTAGCCCGGAACCATCTCATACGAAACAAAACGTTCGACGTTGTCCGTATATGCCCTTGCAAGCTGATGACCGTCGGGCCAGTTTTTGAGAAACCCCTGGAGTTTTGGGCGCTGACAATTGGCTTCCTGTCAAATCTTCCTGGCCCGTCTGGCCAGCCAGAACCATTGCGTCCAAATCGGCAAGCAGCATGAAATCCCGGTCTGTCGCCGCGAAATTCCGATAACCTTGCGCGAAGGCCGCCGCATTCAGTTGAAGCAGGATCAGGCCGCCGAACGAGCCATCCGGATTTGCAATTCGGCGCGCAATCGGAATGGTGAGGCTTTTCGTCAGCCTTGAATGAATCGGCTTACCGATAATGAGGGCATTCGTGGTCTCATGCGCGGCGCGCTGAAAGTACTGGCGATCAAAATAGTTCAGTCTGGGTGCCTCACCCAGCGACGTGGCCAGCAGATCGCCATTTTCATCTTCGATATTGATGCTCTCGAATACCGATCCATCGAGGATCCCGGTTTCTTTTGCTTTCGCAATCGCGATATCAGGCCGGTTGTAATGAAGAGTAACCGACATGACGCGGGTCAGAACATCGGCCTCGTCCAGCGTGCGAAGAACAAATTGCTCGAACGTGTTTACAGCTTTGTCAGCACTGGTCCAGGCTCTGGCGATAGTCACTCTACGTTCGTAGTCGATCCGAGAGATCACCGATGACCAAATTGTTGCGATGATCGCAGACAATGCAATCAGGAGAAGCCCATATGGCAGCAGCGATCTGGCAGAGAAGCTGCCATCGAGAGGCCAGGGCCGCCCGGATACTTTGGAAACACCTAAAATACGCATCAACTTTCAACTGATTAAAATCCTCAGCCTTAATGTTCACCTGAAGCTTTTAATTATCTCGGCATAGGGGTCGATTTCGGTAGCAATGGTTAAAGGAGTCGCACTTCATAGCAGCGCGTGCCGCCGTCTGCGACGGCAGTATGGCGCTGATTTCGACAGTTCAATTCAATTGTCTCGGCAGCACTTTTAGGAAAATCTCCGGCACGATGACGAATATCTTCGCCAGCGACGAGCGCCGGCCTGATCTCAAGTGGCGGACTGAGCCGACCTCAACGGAAATACTGGTCGTAAGCTGCCTTCCATTGCGGAAGCGCGGCATCGACCTGCTCGGGCGTCAGATAATCGGCGCTGAACGTATTCGGGCTCGGCCGCAACGAAGGATCGACCGGCGCAACGTCGGGCGACACCGGCAGCTCTCCCGCCTTGCTCACAAGACCCTGCCCCTCGGGCGAGAGAATGAATTCGAACAAAAGCTTGCCGGCATTGGGATGCGGCGCCCCCTTGGTCAGCGACATGGCGGAAAGAACGGCGAGCGACGGACTTATCGGATTCAGTTGATCGGCGCGCCGCGCAATTTGCTGGCTGTCACGTCCGTATTATAGACCTGAAGACCGAGCGAATATTCTCCCTGGATGACGAGATCCAGAGCCTGCCGCGACGAGCCGGCGATAGTGGCGATTTGCTGGCCCGCAAGTTTCGCCAGGTATTCGCGGCCCTTCTGGTCGCCCATCGCCATGAGGATGAGGCCGGAAAAGCCGGCGCCCGAAGACGTGTTTGGAATCGTATTCCAGACCATCCGCCCTTTCCAACGCGGGTCGAGCAGGTCGTCGTATGTCTTCGGCCTGATAGATTCCGCATGAGATCGTATTGTAAGCGATCGTCGTAATATATTGATTTGGCGCCGTCCAATATCCGTCGGGATCGACGAAGCGGGAGGGTAGCCCGGCATCGGGCGTCCATTTGGCGACCAGATCTTCTTTGCGCAGGGCAACGGTTGTCGATGTTCCATCGACGAGATCGGCCTGGACTTTTCCGGCCTTTCCCTCGTTGACGACTTCGGCAATGCTATATCGAACGGGGAAGCACGAACGTAATTGACGGTGATGCCATATCGCTTCTGGAAAGCATCGGCCATCGGGCGGACGAATTGATCGATGATTGCCGTCGTATACCAGGTCACCTGACCTTCGGCCTTTGCGGCAGCGATCGTTGCCGGATCGGCGGCCCATGCGGGTTTTGCAATCGCGAAAGCGATCGAGAGAACCAGCCATAATTTTCGCATGTAAGTGCTCTTCAGCAATACGTAACGAACCATATAGGGCATAATA
>CAVZRT010000024.1:0-135071 GCA_963777705.1 uncultured Planctomycetota bacterium | reverse complement strand
GACTTGTACTTCCGGCGGTGGCAGGTGGAGACTCCAAACAGACTACTCCTCAAGATGGTGGTTGTCACCGGCCGCCTGATCCGGTAATCGTGGCGGTTGATGCCCTTCTGAGAGTTGCTCGGTGCTGCCATTCCATGGCCTCGGGCGATGAGAACGGAGTCCCCTCATGTCACGAACCGCTCGCGATCCCGACGCCGCTCCCCCCCTGCGCCAACCTGCTCTGAGAGCAACTCGCTCTCCGTTGGTCATCTCGCCTGGGAGCACGCTCCCGGAGCCGCGTCGCCAGCGACTGCTCCGGCTCCTCGGGCAGGTGACCCTCGGCGCTGCTGGCCGATCGGCCGGGAGGCGGCCATGAATGACCCCGCGTCCCAGGACCGCTCGCCCAAGCTTCAAAACTGGCACCTGACACGAATCGCGGTCGTCTACGTCCGGCAATCCACGCCCCAGCAGGTCCTCGACCATCGCGAATCCACCGCGAGGCAGTACGCCCTCGCCGACCGTGCCGTCGAGCTGGGATGGCCGCGCGATCAAGTGGTCGTCATCGACGACGATCTCGGCAAGAGCGGCAAGTCGGCCGAGGGACGCCCGGGATTCCAGCGACTCCTGGCCGAGCTCGTGCTCGACCGCGTCGGCCTGATCCTCGGCCTGGAGATGAGCCGATTGGCCCGGTCCTGCAAGGACTGGCATCAGCTCCTGGAGCTGTGCGCGCGATTCCGCACGCTCCTGGCCGACGCCGATGGCCTCTACGACCCGACCGACTACCACGACAGGCTCTTGCTCGGCCTGACCGGCATCATGAGCGAGGCGGAGCTTCATATCCTCAAGGATCGCATGAATCGCGGCAAGTGGAACAAGGCGCGGCGGGGCGAGCTCTACGGCCTGCCGCCGATCGGCTATGTCCGAGGCCCGTCGGGCGCCTTCGAGATCGACCCCGACGAGCAGGTCCAGTCCACGATTCGCCTGATCTTCGACGAGTTCGATCGCCGGGGGACGCTCCACGGCCTGCTCCGCTACCTCGTCCATCGCCGAATCCTCATGCCGGTGCGCGTGCATCGACGCGGCAGCTCGACCGCCTCGAGTGGCGTCGGCCGAATCGTATAACGCTCCAGAACCTGCTCCATCACCCGATCTACGCCGGCGCCTATCGCTACGGATACCGGCCGATCGATCCGCGACGCAAGGTCCCGGGCCGGCCCAGCACCGGCCGACTGATCCGGGCCGCCGAGCAGTGCTCCGTGCTGATCCGCGACCGTTGCCCGGCCTACATCGATTGGGATCGCTTCGAGACGAATCGGCGAACGCTGGCCGAGGACCGGGCCCGAGCCGATTCGAAAGGGGCGCCTCGACCGGGCCCCTCGCTCCTGGGAGGGATCCTGACCTGCGGCCGTTGCGGCCGGCGGATGATCATCGGTTACAGTGGCGCGAAAAGGGACCCTTCGCTACAACTGTTCGCGGGGCGCGTCTGACCATGCCGAGCCCCTCTGCCAGACGATCCCCGGCCGGCTCCTCGACGATCTGGCCGCCGAGCAGATCCTGGCGGCGATGACGCCCGCGGCGCTCGAGGCCAGCCTCGCCGCCTTGGCCGACGTCGAACAGCAACGTCGGCAACTCGACGATCAGTGGCGCGAACGCCTGGAGCGGGCCCGTTACGAGGCCGGGCGAACGGCCCGGCAATATCACGCGATCGAGCCCGAGAACCGACTGGTGGGGCGGGAGCTCGAGCGACGCTGGGAAGAAGCCCTGAGGAACGAACAAGCCCTCCGGCATGACCATGAAAGATATCGAAGGAGCCTCCCCGGCCCCCTGGGGGACGCCGAACGGGCCGAGGTCCTCCGCCTGGCGCAAGACCTGCCCGGCCTCTGGCGGGCCTCGACTACGACGCCGGCCGACCGGCAGCGAATCGCGCGACTCCTGCTCGACCGGGTCGTGGTGGGGGTGGTCGGCAAGAGCGACCAGGTAGATGTCCGGCTGGAGTGGGCCGGTGGCTTCGTCAGCACGCATCGTCTGGTCAAGGCGGTGAGCCGCTATGACCAGCGGCGTGACTGGCCCGCGCTGTTGTCCCGGCTGGAAGAACTCCGACGCGAGGGCCGCTCGGCGACCCAGATCGCCGACGCCGTGAACCGCGAGGGGTTCCGCCCCCCGAAGCGGACGGAGCGATTCCGGAAGTCGATGATTCACCGACTCCTGAACCGTTGCGGCCTGTCGCCCCGCCTGCCGACCGCAGAGCAAGACCGCGAGTCGTTGGGACCCGACGAATGGTACCTGGCCGACCTGGCGGAACACCTGAAGGTCCCCAAGGAGACGCTTCACCGTTGGCGTCGCGTGGGCTGGGTCCAGGGCCGCAAGCACGACGACTCTCGGGGCCGCTGGATCCTCTGGGCCGACGCCGACGAGCTCGAACGCCTGAGACAATTGCGGTCTTGCCCCCGCACTTGGGACAATCAGCCGAAGGTTCGGCAACTGATCATACCCAAGTCTCAGATCGATCTATCCGCGGGTGACGATCGATGACAGGCTCTCGCTTTGGAGGCACCATGGCTGGCAGATCGAGGTCTACCCGAGAGACTTGAAGATCGCCTTGAAGATGGATGTGTTGAGGTGCAAGACGGAGCAGGGCGTGCTGAAGGAACTGGCGGCGTTCGCGCTGGTCTACAACCTGGTGCGCTCGGTGGCGTGTGAGACGGCGCAGCGCGGGGCGTGTCGGCGCAGCGCGTGAGCGTGACCGACGCGGTGCGCCGGCTGGTGGGCGCGGAGGCGTGCGAGGACCTGTCGGTGATCCTGGTCAATCCGTCGCGGAGGGGTCGATTCGAGCCGCGCGTGAAGAAGCGCCGCCCGAAGCAGTATCCGTTGATGACGAAGCCGAGGGCGGCGCTACGTAAACAATTGACCGAGAATCAGGTTGCGGCTTAACTTCGTGGCATTCGTGTCAGGCACCGTTTTCGGGCGTCGACATCCGGCGGCCGGAAAAACGCGGGCGTCGGGACTTGGCGGCCGTAGTTCGATCGGTTATCATTGCATTTTTCGCAAGTCGCGTAGTCCGCATGTCGGCGAGCATGCGGGCCTTCCGTCTCCTTTCACGCGGGGGTCTGGGTTGTGGTGAAGCTTAGGGTTCGGTCCGGCGAGTCGATCCAGGATGCCGTCCGTCGTTTCCGCAAACTCTGCGAACGTAGCGGGTTGCGGAAAGAAATGCGTCGCAAGGCCTATTACGAGAAGCCCAGCGAGCGACGTCGCCGCGAGGAACTGAAGCGGCTTCGCAAGGCCCGCCAGGCCGCGCGAGTTTGAGTTTGGATTAGGATCCGGGTCGAGCAGCGTTTGGCGGAAGCCCGGGAGATGTCGTGACGTTTGCCCTGCGATGGATCGTGGCGGCATTCTTCGGCATTTTCGGCGGCTGGGTCATCGCTTGCAATTACGCGTGCGTCGTGATCGCGCTCGGGTGGCGACGGCGTTCCTCATTGATCCCGCTGCTCGGCGGCCTCGCGCTCTCCGTGGGCATGATTGCCTGCCCCACAGCGAGCGTGGCGAGGCTAGCCTGGGTGCCATTCCTCGTCGATCCCGGCGGGCTGCTCACGCTCGTCATGTTCGTGTACACAGCGATCATCACCCGGGGATTTCGCCGTTAGACGGCGAAATGGGGGCGCATCCAATCCCCGTGTAACCCGACGTAGGGAGCCAGGACCCGGGGTGGTTGGTGATCGCCGGCGCCATGGCCAAATCCAAGAACGGCCCGAACGGTTAGACGTGTACGTCCCGGCGCTGGGCCAACGCCTCCGGATATTTCCGGCGGATCGGCTCGACCTGCTCGGCGACGAAGGCCTCGACTTGCTCGGGCGATCGCCCGACGAATCGTGTCGGGTCCGTCTCGGCATCGATATCGACCGATGCAAAGTCGGGGTCGGACCTGAGGCGTTCGATCAAGTCGTTCCCGCCCCCCTGCTCCTTCATCCGCGATGCGGCGGCCATCGAATGCGCGCGGATCTTCTCGTGCAGGTCCTGCCGATCCCCGCCCGCGCACGGCCGCCATCATCAGGTTTTCCGTCGCCATGAAGGGGAGATGCTCGGCCAGATTCCTGGCGATCACGGCCGGGTGGACGACCAGGCCCGGCACGACGTTGAGGTAGAGCGTCAACACGGCATCGACGGACAGGAACGTCTGCGGCAACGTAAGGCGACGTACAGCGCTGTCGTCGAGCGTACGCTCAAGCCATTGCGTCGCGGCCGTTTGCGAGGCGGGGGCCGTCATCGCCATGGCGAAGCGGGCGAGCGAGCACATCCGTTCGGCTCGCATGGGATTTCGCTTGTACGCCATCGCCGACGAGCCGATCTGGTCGGCCTCGAACGGTTCCTCGACCTCGCGCTCGTGAGCGAGCAGCCGGAGGTCGGAGCCGAAGCGGTGGGCGGTCTCCGCCACGCCCGAGAGCGCCGCGATGACTTGCGAATCGATCTTTCGCGAATAGGTCTGGCCGGACACCGCGTAACTTTCGGAGAAATCGAACGCCTCGGCAACCTTGCGATCGAGCGCCTCGACCTTGGCGTGATCGCCGTCGAAGAGCGCGAGGAAACTGGCTTGCGTCCCCGTCGTCCCCTTGACCCCGAGGAATTTGAGCTGGTCGATGCGATGCTCGACCTCGACCAGGTCCAGGATCAGCTCGTGGCACCACAGGGTCGCACGCTTCCCCACCGTGACCGGCTGCGCGGGCTGGAAATGCGTGTAGCCGAGGCAGGGAAGGTCCTTCCAACGGGCGGCGAACGTGGCCATGGCGTCGATCGTGCCGACCAGGCCGTCGCGGACGAGGCGGAGGGCCTCGCGGATCAGGATCAGGTCGGTGTTGTCGGTCACGTAGCAGCTGGTGGCGCCGAGGTGGATGATCGCCCTGGCCGAGGGGACCGCGTCGCCGTAGGCATGGACGTGGGCCATCACGTCATGCCGCAGGCGCTTCTCGTGCCTCGCGGCCGCTTCGAAGTCGATCTCGTCGACCTTCTGCCTCAGGGCCTCGATCTGCGCGGCGGAGATCTCCAGCCCAAGCTCGCGCTCGGCCTCGGCCAGGGCGACCCAGAGCCTCCTCCAGGTCGCATGCTTGCGCTGGGCCGACCAGAGCGCGGCCATCTTTCGGCTCGCGTAACGGGTGATCAGCGGATTTTCATAAATTTCGTGGGAAGCCATGAAGGTTTGTATCCTAGATCCCGCCCAGGACGCGGGCGCGTCCCACGCGGTTGATCGCGAGCATGAACGCCGCGGTCCGCATGGGCACGCCCTTCTTGATGGCGAGGTCGTACACCTTGGCGAAGCTCTCGACGAGCCGGGTTTCTTCCTCGCGGCGCACCTGGTCGAGCGGCCATCGGAAATGCTGGAGGTTCTGCACCCATTCGAAATAGCTGACGATCACTCCCCCCGCGTTGGCCAGGATGTCGGGCACGACGGGGATCTCGCGGCGATGGAAAACCTCGTCGGCCTCGGGCCAGGTCGGGCCGTTGGCGGCCTCGACGATCAGCCTCGCTCGCACGGATTCGGCGATGGTCTTGTCGAACACGCCGCCGAGCGCGGCCGGGATCAGGACGTCGACGTCCGACGTGAGCAATTGTTCATTGGTTCCGGCCTCGCCGCCCAGGAAGCCGACGACCTTGCGGTTGATCCCCACGTGGGCGTTGAGCGCGTTGATGTCGATCCCTTCGGCCCGGAAGATCGCCCCGTAGGCGTCGGAAACCGCTACGACCTTCCCGCCGGCCTCTTCGAGGAACTGCGCGGTGAAGCTGCCGACGTTGCCGTATCCCTGGATGGCGAAGGTGGCGTCGCGGATCGCTCGCCCCTGGCGCTTGAGCATCTCGCGGACGGCGATCACCACGCCGAATCCGGTGGCGGCTTCGCGACCGGCCGAGCCGTGGTATTCGACCGGCTTCCCCGTCACGCATGCCGGGTGGAACCCGTGGAACTTGGCATACTCGTTCATAATCCAGGCCATGACCTGGGCGTCCGTACCCATGTCGGGCGCCGGGATGTCCTTGTCGGGCCCGATGAAGTCGTGGATCTGGCCGACGAACTTGCGCGTGAGCCGTTCCAGCTCGCCTCGGGACAGCTTCGACGGGTCGCAATTCATGCCGCCCTTCGCGCCTCCGTAGGGGAGGTCGACGACGGCGGTCTTCCACGTCATGAGGCTGGCGAGGGCGCGGGCCTCGTCCTGGTCGACGTGCGGGTGGTAGCGGAGCCCGCCCTTGAAGGGGCCTCGGGCGTTGTCGTGCTGGACGCGATAGCCGATGAAGTTGCCGATCTGGCCGTCGTCCATCTCGATGGCGACCTCGACGCGGAGCTCGCGATCGGGCGTGATCATGAGCGTCCGCATGTTGCCGGAGAGGTCGAGCAGCCCGGCGGCGCGGTCGAAATAGAGGTTCGTGGCCTCGAAGGCTTGCATGAGCCGGTCGCGTCGGGGTTTATTAATGGGGCGGGGCCCGGGGACTCGCTCGATCGTACCGGCCTGGCCCGGGCGCCGCAACCGACCTCGTTGACGAACCCCTCTCCCATGAAACGACCGTGGACCCTGGCCGAGCTCTCTTACGACGACGTCCGCACCCGGCCGCCCATCGAGGTCGCCGTCCTCCCCCTGGGCGCGACCGAGCCGCACAACCTCCATCTCCCTTATGGGACCGACACCTTCCAGGTCGAGGCGATTGCCGACCTCGCCGCACGCAAGGCCCACGAGGCCGGCGCCCGCGTGGTGGTCCTGCCCGCCCTGCCCTACGGGACCGAGACGAATCAGATGCGGTTCCCCTTCGCCATGAACTGGAATCCCACGACCGTGGCGGCCGTGATCGGCGACCTCGTGGCGTCGCTGGCGACCCATGGGGTCCGCAAGCTGCTATTATTGAACGGGCACGGCGGCAACGACCTGAAGTGGATCCTGCGGCAGATGCAAGGGGCCACGCCGGTCCATATTTTCCTGTGTAATTGGTACAAAATGGCCGCAGATCAGCATAAAACCATCTTCGAGGACGCGGGCGACCACGCGGGCGAGCTGGAGACGAGCATGGGCCTGGCGCACTTCGCCCACCTGGTCGACCTGCCGAAGGCCGACGCGGGGAGCACGGCGAGTTCTCGGTTTGACGCCGTCCGCAACGGTTGGGTCGAGATCACCCGGCCGTGGCACCTGCTCACGACCAACTCGGGCGCCGGCGACCCTCGCCCGGCCTCGGCCGCCAAGGGCGAGAGGGTCACGCAGGTCGTGGTCGATCGGCTCGCGGCGTTCCTCGTCGAGCTGTCGGCAAGCTCCCTGGACGACCGCTTTCCTTTCGCCGCCGAGGGGCACGCATCATGAGTCGCCGCATGCTTCTGGTGATCACACTGTGCCTGTGCGGATGCAATCGGCCGGCGACCGAGAAGCCGCCCGCGGCCGTGAAGTCGTATCATCTGGCGGGCGTGATCCGCAAGGTTAATGCGGAGGCGGGCGAGGTGACCATCGCTCACGAGGCTATCCCCGGATTGATGCCGGCGATGACCATGCCCTTCCACGTCAAGAACAAGGGTGAGCTGGAAGACGTGCGCGAGGGCGACAAGGTCGAGGCGACCCTCAAGTTCCACCCGGATCGATCGGAGCTGGAGGGCTTGACTGTCACCGAGCAGGCGCCGTCACCCGCGATGAAGTTGCACGTGGACGGCGGGAAAGTCGAACTCCGCCCTGCGCTCCCGAGGCTCACGCCGGGCCAGGAAGTGCCGGACTTCGCGATGACCGACCAGGATGGCAAATCCCTGAAGCTTTCCGACCTGCGCGGCGAGGTCGTCGTGCTCACGTTCATCTATACGCGCTGCCCGCTGCCGGAATTCTGCCCGAAGATGGACCGGAAATTCAATGATCTTGCAAGCATGATTGCAAGCGTGAAAGGTCGATCGGATCAAGTTCGACTGCTGTCGATCAGCTTCGACCCCGAGCATGACACTCCCGAGGTCTTGCGGTCGCACGCGGAATTGAGGGGGGCAAGGCCGCCCCTGTGGCGGTTCGCGGTGGCGTCTCACGAGGAATTGCGGAAGGTTGCCGAGCCTTTGGGGCTGGTGTATGGCCCGCGGCCCAACGAGATTGCGCACAACCTGTCGACGGCCGTGATCGGCCCCGACGGCCGGCTGTCGCGGCTGGAATCGGGCGGGTCGTGGACGCCGGCCGACCTGTTCCAGACGGTCCGGGGGCTGCTGCCGAGGCCTTGAATCGGGCGGATCGCCGCGGAGGATGCGGGCGCTTTTCCGCATCGATAGGTTCTTATGAAGTTTTCTTTGTCGTAATTTCGCCCGATAGACGTTGAGATTCGTACGATCAAGGGCGCGAACTCATGACGGCGGATGTCAGACGCATGGGATCGTCAGTTGTATTCATCGGGAACCATGGCGAAGGAAAATCATGGGAGTAATTTCAGAGAATGAGAAAAAGATGTTGTCAACGGCCGGGGTTGTGCTAGATTATCGCGCATGCTGATCTCGGAAGTCGAGCCGGGGGCGATGCGTAGCGATCGCCAAGAGATGGGCCTTTCCCCCGGCGAGGACCGCGTGAGTCCTTCCCGTTACGAGACAGCCGGTGAGGACCGGTCGGGATTCGGGCGGTGATCGGATGCCGTTGGATCGCCCGGGTACCGGCACGAGAGGAGAACTTCGGATGGCCACGACCAAGACGAGCAGCGTGAAGCCCTTGACCCCGGCCGCGAAAGTAGCCGCCAAGCCCAAGGCCGCCAAGGAGTCCGAGCTCCGGCTCGTCCAGGCGCGCAAGGCCTCGATCCTCCTGAAGCACGTGAGCGACCCGACCCGCCTCCAGGTCATCCTGATCCTGGCCGAAGGGGAGAAGCACGTGGGTGCCCTCTGCGACTCGCTCAATCAGAGCCAGCCGGCCGTCAGCCACCACCTCGCGCTCCTGCGACACGGCGGGATCATCACCCCCCGACGCGCCGGCAAGAACAACTTCTACAGCCTCTCGGAAGTCGGGACAGAGCTCGCGAAGGTCGTCAAGGGGCTCATCGACTGAGCACGTATTGGCCCTCGCTCCTCCTCGGCCGCGAGTGAACACGCCGCGCCCGGCACGATCCTCATCCGCAAGAGCGGGAAGGTCGTCACGGGCGCGGCGCGTCCATGAATGGGCGAGACGTTCTAGGGGAGGATGCGCCGGCCCACGGCCGTGTTCAGGTCGAGCATGGCGCGGCGGTGTCGCACCAGCGAATCGAGATATTGCTTGACGACTGCGACGTAATCGCTGCGAGCGGCGAGGAAGATCGGCAGGCTGACCTCGCCGCTCTTGAATCGCTTGTCCTCGATCTGGAGGATCTCGCGGGCCGTCGGCGCGATGTCCCTCTCGAACTTCTCGATGATCTGTCGCGTGATCCGGTATTCGCGATTGGCGGTCTGGATGTCGGTGATCGTCTGCCGGATCTGGCCGTCGTACTGGACCTTGGTCTGGATCACGTTTTCCTTCGCCCGGCGGATGTTGCCCTGGTTGCGATTATAGATCGGGATCGGCACCGTCACGCCGAGGGCCCACGACGTGGGGCTCTTCAGGCCGTTCGGGGTGTTGTCCTGGAATGTGTAGGGCTGGGCGAGGATGTAGACATCCGTGAATCGGTTGGCGTACTGGAGCCGCACGTCGGCGTTCGCCCGATCCAGCCCGACGCGGAAGGCCATGAGGTCGGGCCGCGTCTCCATGGCGAGCTGGATGAGCTCTTCCTCCTCGGGTGCAAGCGGGGCCCTGTCCTTCAGCGTCCCGTTGGCCTCGATCGAGTCGGCCTGATCGTAGGGGATCGCGAGGATGTTCGCGAGGTTCCGCTTCGCCTTGCGGACGGACTCGGCGGCATCGCTACGGCCGAGGTCGGCCAGGATCTTCTGGTTCTCGACCCGGAGTAGCTCGGCCTTGTTGATCGCCCCTTCCTTGTACTTGGTCCGGATGGGCACGAGGATCCTTTCCAATCCTTCCACGCTCGCCTCGGCGTAGCGGAGCGTGGCCCTCGCGTTCAGGAGGTCCACGTACACGGTGTACAGGTTGTCGATCTGGAGTCGGACCGCGTCCTTGAATTGCTCCTCGATGGTCCTCTTCGCCTTGGTGGCGGAGTCGATGCGATATTTCCGCTTGTTGTTCAGGTCGAGGGGATAGGAAATATTCACGTCGTACTGGGTCTGGCCGCCCGGTCGCTGGCGGGTATAACGGCCGTAGGGGATGAGCTGGCCGTCCGCGTAGAACACGGGATTATTGCGGAGGCTGGCGGTGATGATATCGGCCTCGGCCTGCGGGATCTCATAGGCCAGCCCCTTCAAGTACAGGTTGTCGCGCACAAGAGCATTGATCGCGTCGTCGAGCGTCATCCCGTTGGCGGGGCCTTCATCGTCGGTCACGTTGGGGAAGTCAAGCGTCCCGTAGACCGGCACGTCCGCGCTAGGCAGGGAAGGCGGTGGGGCAATGACCGTATTTGCCCCCGGGAGGGCTATCGATTGGTTCGGCGAGGAGATCGAGGCCGGGGCGCGGCTGGTGGACGTGCCCGGCCGACCTCCAAGCGGCTGACTGCTTGAGTCGCCGGGGGCCGATCCCAGGGCGCCGCCGCCGCACCTGGCGTCGGGGGCAGGGAAGTATTGCTGCCGCCCGGCGAACCACCGGATCCGGAATCCGGCAAGGTCGGACCCTGGGCCTTGACGGCGCCCGTCCCCAGGGCCAGGCCTAGGCCCAAGGCCAAACTGCAAACCACGTTGTGACGAGTCATGGTCGGCACCATCTCCTCCTTGGGCGCTCACCCGGCCCCGACCATCCTGATCGAAGCCGCTCGCCAACTCATCCACCGTCGGCGACCGCTGAAATCCTCTATCGGAAACGATCGCAAGTTTCCGTGATTCCCCGAATTGCCAAAACCGCCCATCCAAGGCATTTTCCGGCATAATCGTCCCAACCGGACTCGCCGAGGAATCCGGTCGTCCGGACATTGTGGGCAACTCTTCGCGCAAAGCTGGACCATGGGCAAATCGTGCAGGACCTAATAAAGTTCGATCACTTGCCGCCGAGCTTCAACCCGGGTGCCGCCAGGATCGTGCGGATTGGCGTGCCGTCGTCCATGTTCCAGAGGCGGATCTCGCCGTCCCAGCTTCCCGAGGCCAGCGTCTTGCCGTCGTGGCTCAGGCCGATCGCGTAAATCCAGTCGTTCTGGCCGGAAAGCGCGAGCTTCTGGGCCTTGTTCTCGAACACGCGGACGACCTTGTCCGACGAGCAGGCGATCAGCCGCTTGCCGTCTGGGTGATACTGGAGGCGGAAGACCGGCCCGCCGAATCCGCCCATGTTCCCGGCCGGTTGGCCGTCGGCATCGGGGTTCCACAGGCGAATCTGCCCGTCCCCTCCGCCCGAGGCGACCAGCTTGCCGTCGGGCGTGAAGCTCACGCAATAGACCGCCTCGTTGTGGCCGGGAAACGTGACCAGCGACTCGCGCCGGGCCACGTCGAACACCTTGGCCGTCTTGTCGCGGCTTGCGGAGGCCAGTCGTTTGCCGTCGGGGCTGAAGGCGATGTCCAGCACCCAATCGGCATGGTCCTCGATGGTCGCCAGGAGCTTGCCGGTCTCGACTTCCCACACGCGAATCGCGCGATCGGCGCCGGCGGCGGCCACGAGCTTGCTATCGGGGCTGAAGGCCACGGCAAACACGCAATCGTTGCCTTCCACCAGGTCGCGGAGCGGCTTCCCCACGCCGTCGGGCTCGGCCAGCCAGAGCGTGGCCTTGCCGTACTGGCCGGGGTCCCCGCTCGCGGTCGCCAGGAACTTGCCGTCGGGGCTATGAGCGATGTCATAAACCCGCTCGCAAAGCCCCGGCCATGCGTCGGCCGATCGAGCCATCGGCCGTCTTCCACGCGATCAGCTCGTGATAACCGCCCGAGACCACGCTCGAACCATCGGGGCTGAACGCAAGCGCCGTGATGGGCACTGCGATCGGATAGACCTCGGGCACGACGATGGGCGCCAGCTTGTGATAAAGCGCCGGCCAGTCTTCCTTCGGGTCCGAGCCGTCGTACTTCGCCCCCTCGGTCACCCATCGCTTGATGAGCTTGATCTGGTCGAGCGGCAAGGGATCCTGCTTGTAAGGCATGCGAGGCTTGGCGTCGTGATTGAGAAGCTCGACGAACCGGCTCTCCTCCGGCTTGCCCGGCTCCAGCGTCAGGTCTTCCCCCTGTTGACCGCCCTTCGCGAGTTGCGCGAAGGTGATCATGTTGTACTTGCTCTCGGCCTTGCGGGTGTTGTGGCATGCAATGCAGCTTCGCACGAGGATCGGCGCCACGTCGTGCATGAAGCTGACGGGCTTGGTGTCCTCGGCAACACTGGGCAGCGTGGTCGAAAAGATCATCGTGGCGAAAAAGAAACGAATCATAGAGGCGGCCTCCGAATGCTCGATCGCGCGGCCGACGGTTACTTGACGACTTTCACGTTCAGGACCGTCGGCGGCGTGGAATAGTCTTTCTTGTTGATCTGGAACGCCATGGCTACCTGGGCGGTCGCTTGCGCCGCGGGCGCCCCGCCGTCGGCCTCGATCTTGAGCGTGAACTCCGAGGCATCGGGCGCGAGGTCGACGGGAGAAGCCTTCAGGCCGGCGGGCAAGCCGTTGAGCGAGACCTTGACGGGCTCCTTGAACGGCCCTTTTCGAACCACCTTGCCTTTGACCTCGACCGAGTCGCCGGCCTTTACCTCCACGGCCGCCCCGCTCAACTCCAGCGCGGCCGGACGCACCACGTCGACCATCACGGCGGGCACGACGAGCGTCGATTCCTTTCCGCCGATCTTCCCCTTGGCCGTGAGGATCACGACGGCCTGTCCGAGCGGCGATTCCACCGGAGACGTGAGATTGGCCGCGCCTTCGTTGGCCTTCTCGGCGATCGTCCCCGAGGCCGCCATGCCGGGGGCAGCGGCAGCGAGGCGATCGTGAGGGCGCCCTCGCCGCCTTCGACCTGCGCGATCTTCAGGGGGATCTGACCCGCCGTATCCATGCACAAGTTCGACCGGCGTCGTGGGCGAATCGATGGACGCCGGCAGGGCCGTCGCCACCGACGCCGGCAGCCCGACTTGCGTGAGCGAGCTCGTCGGCACGTTGCCTTGCTGGGCGAAGATGATCAGCCTCGACCCGATCTCGACGATCGGGCCCGCCGGCCCCTGACCGGTCCCGATCACCTTCAAGTCCACCGGCCCGAAGGCCGCGTCGGGGGAAGCCGTCACCGTGAACGTGCCCGCGACCTGGCCGGCCGGGATCGTGATCGGTCGGAGCGTGAGGCCCGCCGGGGGATCGGCGATCGCCAGCGTGATCGGGCCATTGAACGCCTGCCTCTGCACGGTCACGCCAATCGCGGCCGTGCTCCCCCTGGGGATCGTCACCTGAACGTCATTGAGCGCCATCTTGAAGCCGGGCAAGATCGGCTCGACCGTGATTCGATAGGGGAAGCCCACGCCCCCGCGGCCGATCAGGTCGCGAATCGCCAGGGTGATCTCATTCACTCCGGCCGGGACCATGAAATCGAGCGAAGGGTCGGGCGAGACCAACCCCGCCGGCTTCTTGGCCCCCTTGGGAGCCGCCACGGGGATCACGGTATCCTCGGCCGACGCCAACACGTTGCCCGCCGGGCCCAGGATCTGCAACGTCCCGTCGAGTGCCGATGCCAGCTCGGACGCATCGACGCGGATCCGCAACGATTGCCCGGGCACCACCGCCAACGCGAATCGATCCTCGTCGCCGGGAGGGTCGATCCGCCCGTTGAACACCACCGGGGCCGTGCCGCGACCGGGCGCGGCCTTCGCGTCGGCCGATTCCCGCACCTCGGAGTATTCGCTCACGTCGAGCACCGTGGGCACTTCGATATCCAGGCCCGGCCCGGCGGCCTTCAGGTGGAAGGATTCGGCAAGGGGCGGGACGTCGATCGTCCCCGCCGCGATCTTCATTTCGGAGAGCGATCCGCCGCGAAGCTCGAAGCCCACGGTCTCGCCGCGACGACCGCCCAGCGGGTAGATTTCGGCGGCGACGGGGATCTCCCCGATGAGGAGGCGATAGACCGGTCGCCCGCCGCCCTGATATTTCGAGTCGGACAATTCGATCACATAATCGCCGTCATCGGGCAACACGGCCGAGAGCCGGGCGTCGGTCAGGAGGCCCGGCGTGTCATCGGCCGACTCGACGAACGCCCGTTTCGCCGTGGTGAGGCGGATCTGCGGGTCAACGCCCGAGCCGATCCGCGCGACATTGCGCATCGACGATGATCCTCTGCCCCTTCTTGCCCGCGAACTTGAAATAATCGACGTCGGTCCCGGCGCACTGCCCCTCGACGACGACCGGCGCAGGGACGGGCTGGGCCATCTCGAACGTGCTATTGTCCTCCGCCTCGGCAACTTGCGGAACCTGGCCCACCGCGAACAGGATCGGGTTGGAAAGTCCCACGTCACTCTTCACCCGCACCACGTAGACGCCGAGCGGGGTGGTGGGCGGGACGGTGATCTTGAAGCGATAATTCCCGCCCCCGCTGTTCGCGGCCTTCTCGACCGAGCAAGGGAACGGCGCGATCAGTTGCGGATTGTCGGCGAATCCGAATCCGCTGATGGTCACGTCCGCCGGCTCGCCGCGCCTCACTCCGTAGGGCTGGATGTTGTCGATCTTGGGTGGATCGGCGAGCGACGCGCCGGAGGAGACGACCGAGACGGCGACCATCAGGAAGATGGCGGGGCGGATCATGGGGAGGGCCTCAATCAAAGGCGGCGGGGCGCAGGCGAAGGCGGGGTCGACAGAAATCCACGTTCGCATGACGCAAACCGGAAGTCAAGCCGCTCGACCGCTCGACTCGAACCGGAAACGGTGCCTGACACCGTTTTCGCGTCATCGGCGGGGTTTCGTGGGTTTCGGCGGCCTGGGCACGACCAGCGCCGAACGTCCGAATGGGACCTTCACCGTCCCTCCATCCAGGGGCGTGCCCGCGGCGTCGGTCAGGCCCGCCACGATCAATTGGTACTCTTGCGCCTTCGATAGCTTCCTCTTCGTGATGAGCACCACCGAATCGGCGGCCGGGAGGTACTGCGCCGAGGCGATCGCGTACGAGACGTCGTCTTTCGTGCCGAACTTGCGGTCGCGGCCGGCGGTCACGATCGCGTAATTCTTGAGATAGATCGCGGTCGCGGGATCGATGCTCTCATTGAAGGACACGCAAATCGCCGAGCCTCGCGCCTTCACCGACGATGGGCCGATCCCCACCACTTTCGGGCCGGTTAGAGGTTGGATCGACGAGGTGAGGCTCGCGTCGTTGTTCGAAGCGTTGCTCTCGCCCGCCGAATAGGACGCGGTGGCGTCGAAGGTCGCCGCGAATCCGCCCAGGGCCGTGGGATGGACCGTGATCGTGGCCGTCTGCGAGCTTCCCGGCGCGATCGTGCCCACGGGGATCAGCGTCTGCAACCCGGAGTCGGAGATCGTCGAAGGCAACGCCACGGCAACCACCACGCCCGCCGCGATGTCCGGCCCGTTGTTCGTCACCACGAAGGTATAAGTGAGCGGCTGGCCCACGACGGGCGCGTTCGTCGAGGGGGTCACCGAGGACAGGACCAGGTCGTAGTCGTCCGTATAGGTTAGCGGGGTCCCGAATTGCTTGTCGTCGGTGTTGGTATCGTACGTGTCGGAGCGGACGACGGCCGCCGGCTGGCTCGGGGTCGTAGGGGGGGTATCGGTGCCTGCAAGACCAGCGTGAAGACCGCCTGGGAGCCGGACGCGATCGTTCCCAGCGCGACCGTCATTTGCGGAGGCGTGAGCTCGTATCGGTTGACGACCCCGAATTGCGTGTATGGAAAAGCGGTATAACTCCCGTCGGTTAGCGTGACGCCCTCCGAGGGAGTGTACGAGACGACCTTGAGGAACGAAGGGAAAGCGTTGTTTGGCGGCAAGGTGGCGACCGACAGGGGCACCGTCTGGGCATCCACCGGAAGGCTGATCGTGAGCTCCGCGCCGCTCGCGGCGTCGGGGCCGTTGTTCCTGACCGTGAACGTCTCCGTGAACTGCTCGCCGGGGTGGACCACCGCGGCGGTGGTAGTCCCCGAGATCGCCAGGTCGGCCTGCGGGAGCGCGACCACCGTGAATGGGGCCGAGAAGCTTGACGTGCTCTCGCCGGTGGGCGGCGGACTCGCCGTCCTCAAAGTCCCTGGCCGCGACGAGGGAACTGGCCGTGGCGACGAGCATTTGACCCGGCGCGATCGGGACCGTGGGGCTGAACGCGAAGGTTTCGCCGCCGTTGACGAACGTCTCCTCGGCGCCGATGATCTCGTTCGAGTAGTTCGTGACGCTATCCGCCTCGCCCACGAATTGCGGCGGCTGTCCGACGGCGGTCGAGAGCGTGTAAACCTCGATGCGATCGGTGCGGATCTCCGAGGGGTACGGCAAGTTGCCCTGGATCTGAGTGCTCGAAGGATAGATGTTCGCGGCGGTGATCGTGGGCGTGGGCGTGGCGAGCGCGTCGTCCTCGATCTGCGCCCCGAAAGCCGGCTTCGGCACCGAGGAATTGGCGTAGATCAAGTTCTCAAGGACCAGGTTGGCGCTTCCCGCGTCGTGCGAGATCAGCACGCCGAACCCGCCGTTGCCCGCGATCACGTTGCCGGCGCCCGCGACCGTCCCGCCGATCGTCGTGGCCGAGACGCCGTCGGCAATTTCGATCCCGCCCGCGTTTTGCAGTGCCGAGGCCGCCTTCGCGTCGGTCCCGATCAGGTTGCCCTCGACGACCGTCCCGGTGATCGATGCCGACATGAAAGACAGGCCGGCGCCGAAGCTTCCCGAGATCAGGTTGCGATCGGCCGGCGCCGTCCCTCCGATCGTGTCGTTCGAGCCTTCGTCAAGGTAAATCCCCTGCTTGTTGCCCTCGGCCGATTCGCCGCCGGCATCGGTGCCGATGAAGTTGCCCGCGATCAGGTTGCCGCCGGCGTCGGTAAGTTGGCTTGCGGGGGACGTGAGCGAGATCCCGTTTCCCGAGAAATTCGAGATGACCAGTCCCCGCACCGTCGACCTGCCCCCGCTGATCGTCAGGCCGTCGGCAAGGGCGCCGGCCCCGGACCCGTCCAGGACGATCGGCATGACGGCGTTGTCGCCCGTGGCCAGGTCGTTCGCCTTCCAGCCGGCCTGCGAGGTGCCGTCGATGGAGACCGGCACGGTGATGGCCGGCAGCGGATAGGTCACCGCGATCGTGTGCACGCCCGCGCCGGGGATGGCGAAATCGATCTGGTCGGGAGGGCCGCCCAGACTGCCCGAGATCTGCGCCTGCTCCCCGGCCGAAAGGCTGCTCACCGCGAGGGTCCCGTCGACAACCTCGATCGCCTCGCGCAGGGTCAACTCCGGGTCGCGAGCGTTCGTGTCGTCCACGCCGTTCACGAGCAAGGTCGCGAGCAACTCGCGACGCTCCATCGCTTCGACGGCCAGGACGCGATGGCGACGGGCGATCCGGAATTTATTGCTCTTGTCGCGGCGTCTCATGACTCATTGATCCTTCAAGAATACCGAACGAGCCGCTTGCGGTTTCCACGATCGGAACGAGGATCAAGCCCGCAGCCCTCGGGCCTTGAACGGCTTCGGGGCTTTCGGCACGACCAGCGCCGAGCGCCCGAAAATGAGCTTCACCACCCCGCCGTCGATCGGCGTGCCCGCCGTGTCGGACACCCCGGCCACCGACAACTGATATTTCAACGCGAGCGAAAGCTTCTTCCTTGTGACGAGGACCACCGAATGCGTGGCCGCTAGAGATCTGCGCCGAGGCGATCGCGAACGACTTGTCGTCCTTCGTGCCGTACTTGCGGTCGCGCCCCGCGGTGACGATCTGATAGTTCCTGAGATTGGTGGCGCTCGCCGGATCGATGCTCTCGTTGAACGTCAAGCAAACCGCCGATGCCCGCGTCTTCACCGACGACGGGCCGATGCCAACGATCTTCGGGCCGACTGCAGGCTGGATCGTCAATGTCAGGGTCGCATCGTTGTTCGACGGATCGGCCTCACCCGCCGCGTACGAGGCGGTCGCGTCGAAGGTCACGGCGAACGCCCCGGCGCCGGTGGGATGGACCGTGATCGTCGCGGTTTGCGAGCCTCCCGCCGCGATCGTCCCGAGGGGAATCAGCGTCTGCAAGCCGGAATCGGAGATGGTCGAAGGAAGGGCCACGGCGACCACCACGCCCGTCGCGGGATCCGGCCCGTTGTTGGTCACGACGAAGCTGTATGTGAGCGGTTGGCCCGCGATTGGCGCGTTCGACGAAGCCGTGATCGCAGTCGCGACGAGGTCGTAAACCGGCGGCGGAGCCTGGATCGTCAACGCCAGGGACGCATAGTCATTCGAGGGATCGGTTTCGCCCGTCGCGTTTGAGGCCGTCGTGCCGAACGTAACGACGAACGCCCCCACGGCCGTCGGGTGGACCGTGACCGTGACCGTCTGTGACCCGCCCGGCGCGATCGTCCCGACGGGAAAGAGCGTTTGCGGCGATGATTCCGAGATCGTGGAAGGCAAGACGACGGCGACCATCACGCCCGTCGCAGAATCCGGCCCGTTGTTGGTCACGACGGCGGTGTAAGTGAGCGGTTGCCCCAGGATGGGCGCGTTCGATGAGGCGATCAACGAGGTCACGTCGAGGTCGAAGTCATCCACGTAAGCGGTGGCGATCGTGCCGGATTTATCGGTCGTGTCGGTGTCGTAGGTGTCTGACGCGACGCTTGCCAGGGTTGGCGTAGGTGAGTCAGGGACCGTGCCGGGTGCTTGCAGGACCAGCGTGAACACGGCCTGAGACCCGGCGGCGATGGTCCCGAGCGAGACGACGGCCTTGGGGTTGATGAAGCTGTAAACCCCGGACTTGATGGCGTAAGTCCCGTCCGTGAACACGGCTCCCTGGGTCGGGTTGTAGGAGACCACGCCGTCGATCGAGGGGATGTCGTTCGGGCTCGGCGGCGTGAAGAGGATGGAGGGTACGGTTTTCGTGTCGATCGGTAGCGTGATCGTGAGGACCGCGTTCGAGGCGTCGTCTGGGCCGAGGTTGGCGACCGTGAACGTCTCCGTGAACGATTGTCCGGGATGGACCTGGCCGGGGGTCGATGACGTGGTCAAAGAAAGATCTGCCTGCGGCTTGGCCACGAGCGTGAAGGGGGCCGAGTAGCCCGATGTATTCTGGGAGGGGATCCCGGTCGCTTGCCCGGTCAACACGTTGGTGGACGTGGCCACAACCATCTGGCCCGGTGTCAAGGCCGCGGACGGCACGAGGTTGAAGATCACGCCGACGACGGTCGGGATGCCGCCGAAGCCCGGAACCGTGTCGTAAGTCGAGTAGTCATACCCCAGATATAACGGCGGCTGGGAGATGGTCGTCGACGTGGTGAAAAGCTCGACGCGGTGCTCGTCGTAAGTGACCGGGAGATTTCCATGGATTTGCGTGCTGGAGGGATAGATGTTCGCCGCCGTGATGGTGGGAGTGGGGGCTGCCGTGGCGTCGTCCTCGATTTGGGTCCCGGAATTGGCGTAAATCCGGTTCGCGAACAACATATTCGCGGCCGTGGCCCCGATGGTGTTGCCTTCCAGGATTCCCACGCCGAAGCCGCCATTTCCCGCGATCAAATTCCCCGCGCCCGCCAGCGTGCCGCCGATCGTCGAGGACGAAGCCCCGCCCGCGACCTGGACCCCGCCTTGCCCGTTCGGCAACGCGATGGAAACCCTGGCATCGGTGCCGATCACGTTCCCTTCCACGACCGTCCGCAACGTCGCGGCCCCATCCAGCCCTAACCCCACCGTTTGATTGCCCGAGATCAGGTTGCGGTCGGAGGCGACGGTCCCGCCAATCGTATTATCAGGGGCGGCGGTCACGAAAATTCCGCGACCGTTCCCGGCAGCCGTCTCGCCGGTCGCGTCCGTGCCGACCTCATCGCCGGCCACCAGGTTACTGGCCGACGAAAGCGTGATCCCGTTGCCGGAGAAGTTCGAGAAGACGAGACCCCGGATCGTGGAATTGCCGCCGGCGATGGTCAACCCGTCCACCGACGCGCCGGCCCGGGTCCCGTCCAGGACGATCGGCATGACGGCGTTGTCGCCCGTGGCCAGGTCGTTGGCCTTCCAGCCGGCCTGCGAGGTGCCGTCGATGGAGACCGGCACCGTGATGGCCGGCAGCGGATAGGTCACCGCGATCGTGTGCACGCCCCGCCGGGGATGGCGAAATCGATCTGGTCGGGAGGGCCGCCCAGACTGCCCGAGATCTGCCGCCTGCTCCCCGGCCGAAAGGCTGCTCACCGCGAGGGTCCCGTCGACAACCTCGATCGCCTCGCGCAGGGTCAACTCCGGGTCGCGAGCGTTCGTGTCGTCCACGCCGTTCACGAGCAAGGTCGCGAGCAACTCGCGACGCTCCATCGCTTCGACGGCCAGGACGCGATGGCGACGGGCGATCCGGAATTTATTGCTCTTGTCGCGGCGTCTCATGACTCATTGATCCTTCAAGAATACCGAACGAACCGCTTGCGGTTTCCGCGATCGGAACGAGGATCAAGCCCGCAGCCCTCGGGCCTTGAACGGCTTCGGGGCTTTCGGCACGACCAGCGCCGAGCGCCCGAAAATGAGCTTCACCACCCCGCCGTCGATCGGCGTGCCCGCCGTGTCGGACACCCCGGCCACCGACAACTGGTATTTCAACGCGAGCGAAAGCTTCTTCCTGGTCACGAGGACCACCGAATGCGTGGCCGCTAGATATTGCGCCGAGGCGATCGCGTACGACTTGTCGTCCTTCGTGCCGTACTTGCGGTCGCGCCCCGCGGTGACGATCTGATAGTTCCTGAGATTGGTGGCGCTCGCCGGATCGATGCTCTCATTGAAGGTCAAGCAAACCGCCGACGCCCGCGTCTTCACCGACGACGGGCCGATGCCAACGATCTTCGGGCCGACGGCAGGCTGGATCGTCAATGTCAGGGTCGCATCGTTGTTCGACGGATCGGCCTCACCCGCCGCGTACGAGGCGGTCGCGTCGAAGGTCACGGCGAACGCCCCGGCGCCGGTGGGATGGACCGTGATCGTCGCGGTTTGCGATTCTCCCGTCCGCGATCGTCCCGAGGGGAATCAGCGTCTGCAAACCGGAATCGGAGATGGTGGAAGGAAGGGCCACGGCGACCACCACGCCCGTCGCGGTATCCGGCCCGTTGTTGGTCACGACGAAGCTGTATGTGAGCGGTTGGCCCGCGATCGGCGCGTTCGGCGAGGCCGTCAATGCAGTCGCGACGAGGTCGTAAACCGGCGGCGGAGCCTGGATCGTCAACGACGAGGTCGCGTAGTTGTTCGAGGGATCGGACTCGCCCGCCGCGTGCGAAGTCGCGTCGAAGGTCACGGGGAATCCGCCCACGGTCGTCGGATGCAGCGCGATAGTGACCGTCCGCGACCCGCCCGGCGCGATAGTCCCGACGGGAAAGAGCGTTTGCGGCGAAGACTCGGAGATCGTGGACGGCAAGGCTACCGCCACGATCACGTTCGCCGCGAGGTCCGGCCCCTTGTTCGTCAAAACGAAGGTATAGGTGAGCGGTTGGCCCACGATCGGTGCGTTCGACGAGGCGGTCAGCGAGGTCGCCACGAGGTCGTAGTTGGCCACGTAAGAGGTCGTGATCCTGCTGAATTTATCGTTGGGGTCATTGTCGTAAGTACCCGACGCGATGGTGGCCGTGGTCGCCGAGGGCGCGTCGGGGGTCGCGTCGGGGGCTCGCAGGACGAGCGTGAACACGGCGTCCTTGCCGGCGGCGATCATCCCGAGCGGGATCTCGACGGAAGGATTGGTCAAATAGTAACCGGCCGCGGGGATGATACCCAAATAAGGATAACCCGGGGGAAGACGACGCCCTTCGTCTCGCTGTAGTAATGGTAACTCCCGTCGGCGAAGACGACCCCTTGCATCGGGGAGTACGAGACGGCCTTGTCGATCGAAGGGACGTCGAAATCGGCCGGAGCCGAACTCAGATAATAAGTCGCCGATTGTGTATCGACGGGAAGCATGACGGAGAGCATGGCATCCGATGCGTCATCGGGGCCGAGGTTGGACACGGTGAACGTCTCCGTGAACGATTGTCCCGGATGAACCTGGCTGGCGGAGGCGGAAGTCGTGAGGGCAAGATCGGCCTGTGGCTCGTCCTGGATCGTTGCCGGGGCCGAGAAACCCGACGTATTCTGGCCCGGCGTCGCCATGTTGGCCTGGTTGAGGTCAAAGGTGGCCGTCGAAACCACCGTCTGTCCCGGAGAATACCCCGCGGTCGGGTAAAACTGGAAAGTCACTGCGGTCACGCTGATGATCGTGCTCATCCGGGAATAGGGACCGACGGGAGCGCCTTCGGCTTCACCCAGGTAGACCGGTGGACGGGCGACGGTATCCGAGGTGGTGAAGAATTCGATGCGGTCCTGGTCGTAGGAAATCGGGAGATTCCCATGAATCAGAGTGGAGGAAGGATAGATCGATGCGCCCGTGATGGTAGGAGTCGGCGCCGAGACCGCGGTCACCTCGATCTGCGTCCCGGAATTGGCATAGATCAGGTTCTCGAACAGCAGGTTCGAAGTCGTCGCGCCGGTCGAGTCGCCCGCCAGGATCGCCACGCCGAATCCGTCGTTGCCCGCGACCACGTTGCCGGCTCCCTCGACCGTGCCGCCGATCGTCGAGGCCGATGCCCCCAACGACACCTCGATCCCTCCCTGCGCATTGGGCAACGCCGACCTAGCCGAGGCATCGGTGCCGATCACGTTCCCTTCCGCGACCGTCCGCAACGTCGCGGCCCCATCCAGCCCCAATCCCACCGTTTGATTGCCCGAGATCAGGTTGCGGTCGGACGCGACGGTCCCGCCAATCGTATTATCGGGGGCGGCGGTCACGAAAATTCCGCGACCGTTCCCGGCGGCCGTCTCGCCGGTCGCGTCCGTGCCGACCTCATCGCCGGCCACCAGGTTACTGGCCGACGAAAGCGTGATCCCGTTGCCGGAGAAGTTCGAGAAGACGAGACCTCGGATCGTGGAATTGCCGCCGGCGATGGTCAACCCGTCCACCGACGCGCCGGCCCGGGTCCCGTCCAGGACGATCGGCAAGACGGCATCGTCGCCGGTCGACAGGTCGTTGGCCTTCCAGCCCGATTGCGTGGTGCCGTCGATCACGACCGGCACCGTGATGGCGGGAAGTGGGCTGGCAAGGGCGATCGTATGGACGCCCGACCCGGGGATCGCGAAATCGATCTGATCGGGGGCGCCGCCAGCGCGCCGGTGATCTGCGCCTGTTCGCCGGCGGAAAGGCTGCCGATGGCGACGGTCTTGTTGACGACCTCGATCGCCTCGCGGAGCGTCAACTCCGAGTCGCGGGCGTCCGTGTCGTCCGCCCCGTTCACGATCAGCGTCGCGAGCAATTCGCCTCTCCATCGCCTCCAGGAAGGGCTTGATGGGTCGGCACGAAAAACGGCCTTTGCGTTTCGTCTCTCGGCGCAACATGATCGGTCTTTTCTGCGAGAGTTAGGTGGGGCCATCCGTCGCGAGCCGCCCACGATGCGATTCCTGGCCTCCGTCGCCGGCTGCATAATAGTACAATACATAACTTCGCATGTTCCCAACAATTTCTAGGAGCCCGGATTTGGACGGAACTCCCGGCGAGACCATCGTGAAGTGCGTGTGCCCGCTCGACTGCCCCGACACCTGCTCGATGACGATCAGGGTACGCGACGGCAAGGCGATCGACCTCCGCGGCGACCGCGACCACCCGTTCACGCGAGGCGCCCTTTGCCGCAAGATGAGCCCCTATCTCGAGCGCGTGTACAGCCCCGAGCGGATCTTGCATCCGATGAAGCGAATCGGCCCCAAGGGCGAAGGGGAATTCGCGCGCATCTCCTGGGACGAGGCGCTCGACACGATCGCCGGCAAATTCGCCGCGATCGCCGCCTCCGGGCAGGGCCCGCAAGCCATCCTGCCGTACAGCTATTACGGGACCATGGGCAAGCTCCAGTCGAGCAGCCTGGATCGGCGGTTCTTCCACCGCCTGGGCGCCTCGAAGCTCGACCGCACCATCTGCGCCTCGGCGGGCACGGCGGGATATGAATACACGCTCGGCCGTGGTCGCCTCGGGGCCGATCCCATGGCCGTTCCCGGATGCAAGCTGATCCTGAATTGGGGCTCGAACACCGTCCACACCAACGCCCATTTATGGAGCCTGATGGTCCAGGCCCGGAAGCAAGGCGCCAGGCTGGTGGCGATCGACCCCTACCGCAGCCCACGGCCGAGAAGTGCGACATCCACTTCCAGATTCGCCCCGGGACCGACGCCGCGCTGGCGCTCGGGCTCATGCATGTGATCTGGCGAGACAACCTGCAAGATGAGGCGTATTTGAAGGCCGGGACCCTCGGCACGGGGCTCCTGCGCGATCGCGTGATGGCCGAGTACGACCCGGCTCGCGTGTCGAAAATCACGGGGCTGGCTCGGAAAGAAATCGAATCGCTGGGCCACCTCTACGCCGAAACACATCCCTCGTTGATCCGCCTAAACTACGGGCTCCAGAGGCACCACGGCGGCGGGATGGCCGTGCGGACGATCGCCTGCCTGCCGGCGATCGTGGGCGCATGGAAGCATCCCGGCGGCGGTGCCATGCTCTCCACCAGCGGCGACGTACGAATTCAACTCGGCGAAGCTCACCCGGCCCGATCTCTCGCCCCCCGGCACGCGAACGGTCAACATGAATGAGCTGGGGGATGCCCTCGCGGGCAACCTTGACGGGCCTCCCGTGCAGGCGCTGTATGTTTACAATTGCAATCCGGCCACTGTCACGCCCGACGGCGCCAAGGTCGTCCGGGGATTGCGGCGCGAGGACCTGTTCACGGTCGTCCACGAGCAATTCGCCACCGACACCGTCGATTACGCCGACATCGTCCTGCCCGCGACCACGCAACTGGAACACCTGGACGTCCACGGCTCCTACGGCCATCACTTCGTCATGCTCAACCCGCGGGCCATCGCGCCCCTGGGGGAATCGCGCTCGAATAACGACGTGTTCCGGGCCCTGGCCGCCCTCATGGGATTCGAGCCCGAGCTTTTCCCCGACGACGAGACCTTGATTCGCGAGGCCCTGGATGGGGGGCCTTCGCTGGACGGGATCACGCTGGAGGCACTGAAGGAAAGAGGCTCGATCCGGCTGAATTTGCCAGAGATATCCCTTCCGTTCGCCGAGGGGATCTTCCCCACGCCGTCGGGCAAATGCGAGCTTTTTTCCGAGGCGATGAAGACCGCCGGGCTCGACCCCCTGCCCTCCTACATCCCGCCGCATGAAGACCCGCAAACCCGGCCGGAGCTTGCCGCGAAGTTCCCGCTCCAGCTCCTCAGCCCGCCCAAGGCGCAGTTCCTGAACTCGACGTTCGCCAACTCGGAACGGCACCGCAAGGCGGCCGGCGATCCCTCGATCGAGCTGAGCGACGAGGACGCCTCGGCCCGCGGGCTGGTCGACGGCCAGTGGGCCGAGGTCTACAATGATCGCGGCTCGTTCCGCGCCCGGGTCGCCCTCAGCAAGTCGGTGAAGCCCGGCGTGGCCGTGTCGCTCGGGATCTTCTGGAGCAAGCTCAGCCCCGGCATTCCAACGTGAATCACACCACGTCCGCCGCCCTGACCGACATGGGCGGGGGTGCCACATTCTTCGACAACCTCGTCCAGGTTCGCGCCTTGGAGACCTGACCGATGACCAGCCTCCTGACCCGCTTCGCCCGCCGTCGCAAGGCGGCCCCGCCGAGCATCGCCGTGACCGTCTACACCCGGAAGGAATGCTGCTGCTGTCACAAGGCGATGGAGGTCCTGGCGAAGTACCGCCGCAAGTTCGGGCTGGAGATTTCCGCCGTCGATATCGACGCCGATCCCGCGCTCGTCGAGGCGTACGGCTTGATGGTCCCCGTCGTGGCGATCGCGGGCAAGGTCCGCTTCAAGGGCGTGGTCAACCCGGTCCTGCTGGAGCGATTGTTGTCGAACATTCGAAACCCTGCGGTTTGAAGCGGGGTAGCCGGTTCGAGGAATTCGGACTTCGCCAGGATCAACACGCACGAGGCCGCCCATGCTCACCGCCCTAGCCGCCCTGTTGCTCGCGGTCGCCCCCGAGCCTTTGGCCGAGAAATACCTCGTCTCGGGCAAGCTTGCCGAAGGCGAAAAAGCCCTCTCGGCCGCCGTCGCGGAGCATCCCGACGACGACCAGGCCCGCTTCGGCCTCGGCACGATCCAGTTCGTCCGCGCCGTCGAGACGGCCGTGCAATCGTTCTCGAAGCACGGATTGCTTCCCGACCAGTTCGGCGGCAACGTCCCCTTCGCCCGCCTGCCGATCCCGACCAATCCCAAGCCCGAGCCGATCAATTACGCGACGTTGCGGAAGATCCTCACCACCTGGGTCGACGACCTGGGCAAGGCCGAATCCACGCTTTCGGGCGTGAAGTCGCCCGACGTGCATCTACCGTTGCACCTGGGGAAGGTCCGCCTCGACCTCAACGGCGACGGCAAGATTGGCGATGACGAGTCCCTGATGACGCTCTTCGCCCCGTTCAACCGGCAGCAGCAGGTAAGGACCGAATTGAATGGCAAGAAGCAGGAGGTGCCAAACTTCGTCGTGAATTTCGACCACGGCGACGCCATCTGGTTGCGCGGCTATTGCCACCTGCTCATGGCCATGAGCGAGACCTATCTCGCGCACGACGGCGAGAAGCTCTTCAACCACTCGGCGCACCTGTTCTTCGCCAGGGCCGAGACGCCGTTCCCGTTCCTCAAGGCCAATCCGGACCCGGACAAATTCGACTTCGCCAAGATCTCCGACTACGTGGCCTTCGTCCACGAGCTGCGATTCCCGATCAAGGAACCCGCCCGCATGGGATCGGCGCTCAAGCATATGGAACAGGTCATCGCGCTCAGTCGCGAGACCTGGAAATCCTACGTGGCCGAGACCGACGACGACCACGAGTGGATTCCCAACCCCAAGCAGCACTCGGTCTTGCCCAACGGGCAGGTCACCGACGAGATGGTCAAGGGCTGGATGCAGTTCCTCGACGAGGCCGAGTCGATCCTGCAAGGCAAGACGCTCGTCCCCTTCTGGCGGGATGCCGACGGCCAGGGCGTGAACCTGCGCCGCATGTTCACCGAGCCGCGCGACCTGGACCTCGTCCTCCTGGCGCAGGGCACGGCGGCCGTGCCCTATCTGGAACGGGGGAAGGTGACCGATCCCGAAGTCTGGCGGCGGTTACAAAGGATCTTCCGCGGCGAATTCATCGGGTTTGCCATCTGGTTCAATTGAGCCGAGCCAAATTCAAGCCGAGCGGGTAGTCCGTCGCAATCGGGCCACCCGCTTCGCGATGAACAGGATCGCGGCAACCAGCAGCCCGCCGAGCGATGCTAGCACCGTGACCAGGAACAGGAAAACGCCGACTTCGGAGAGGGCCGAAGCCAGTAGATACAACTCATTTGGTCCGCTCCCGAGATCGGCGACGGGCACGCCGCGACTCTCGCTCATCGCCACGGCCATCCGATACCTCTTGAGCTGCTCGCGGGCGTTCAGGATCGCCGGCCCATGCTTGAGGATCGGGTAGCGGACGGCGATGAACCAGGCCGATAGCGATCCGATCAACGCCCATCCCGTCGCGGTGAATCCCAGCCAGAAGCCGCGATGCCTCCGGCCGAACAACGCCCGCTCCGCCCCGATCGTGACCGCCGACGCCAGGGCCAGCGAGGCCGGGCCAACGCTCCCATATCGAGAAAGCATCGCCTGAATGGCCGCCATGCCCAACGCCATCAAGGCCACCAGCGTCATCAAACGCCGGACCGACCAGGCTCGTTTGCCCACGGCATCGCCCTTTCCTGATTCAGGAACGATCCGAAACCCCCGCCGATTCGAACGTGGCCATATCGCTCAAGATACTCGCGGAAGCCGCGATGATCGGCAAGGCCAGCGCGGCCCCCGTGCCTTCGCCCAATCGCAGGCCCAACTTCAAGATAGGCTCCAATCGCAGTGCTTGAAGCGCGACGGCGTGCCCGGGCTCTGTGCCCAGATGGCCGGCGATGAGCGAGCCGACAATTTGCGGGCATAATCGCGCCGCCACCAGGCCCGCGGCCGTGCTGATCAGGCCATCCAGGACGACCAGGGTTCGTGCCTTCGCCGCCGCGATTGCCAGTCCCGCCAGTCCCAGAATCTCGAAGCCGCCGACCCGCGAAATCCAGTCCCAAACGTCGCGACAATGCGGCGCGTGTATCCTCAAAGCCAGCTCGACGGCCTCTCTTTTCCGGATCAAACCCGCGTCGTCCACGCCCGTGCCGCGACCGACCACGGCCTCGGGCGAAGCACCCGTCAACGCGGCGATGAGCGTGGCGGCGGCGGTCGAGTTGCCGATGCCCATTTCGCCCAGCGCGATCACGCGATAGCCAGGCTCGCCCGTCCACCAACTGGCGAGGTGAATCCCCTCGCCCACCGCGCGAAACGCCTGGTCGCGACTCATGGCCGGGCCTTCCAGGAAGTTCGCCGTGCCCGGTGCAATCGGCCTCGTGTGGATGCCCCATCCTTTTTCGGGAACCGGAGGAGGAAACGCCACGCCCATGTCCACGAACTGCGTGGCCGCGCCTACCGACCGGGCAATCGCGTTGATCGCCGCGCCCCGAGCCTCGTAATTCGCCAGCATCTGCCCGGTCACTTCCTGCGGATAGGCACTCACCCCGGACCGCGCCACGCCGTGATCCGCCGCGAAAACGGCCACCAGCGCCGGGTCGGCCCTGGGCCGGTCCGTCCTCTGGATCGCCGCTAGCTGCCGGCCGATATCCAGCAACCGGCCCAGGCTTCCGGGCGGCATCGTCAGGCGCGATTGCCGCTCGGATGCCCGCTCGGCCCACGCGGGATCGGGCGATTCCACCGCCCCGATCGTGCGAAGAATCGAGGCGGGTACGTCGCCCATGGGGATGTCTTCCTCAGACCGCCACCGGCCTGCCGGCCTTGCGTCGCACGCACACGAATTGCCCGACGTGCATGAGCGTGTGGCCGCCCATGAAGCCGATCGTCTCGGCAACCGTCTTGCACATCCGCTTCATCCGCTCGGGCGCCTCGGCCGCGAGCTGCGACTCGTCGAGCTTGTCGATCAGGGCGAGCGTCGCCTGATTCTGCGCGTCCCACAGCTTCAGATATTCGTCCCTGGCCGGGAACTTCGACGGGTCGGCTTTCGCCGGGTCGCGCGGATGCGCCTCGGCGAAGCCTTCGGGCAACGGCGGGCACGAGCCGGGCGCGATCGCCTCGATCACCGCGTTCTCGGTGGCGATCAGGTGGCCGATCTGCCATGCGATCGGGTTCATCCCATCGACCGCCACGCCCTTCCAGTGAGCATCGTCCAGATCATCCAGGTAGGCGTGGACGATGCGAGAGCCGGACATGATGGACGAGCGGAGGACGTCTTTGACGAGCATGCGAAGGCCTCTCGAATGGGCAGAATAGGATCGCAAACGCTGCGAATCTCAGAACGCGATCGGCTTGCCCAGCTTCCGCCTCACGGGCACGAACTGCCCGCAATGCGCCAGCTCATGAAGCCCGAAGATGTTGAAGCTGGCGCCCACCGTGGGCACGAACTCCGGCATGGGGCCGGGTTTGGCAAGATCCTCGTCGGAGAGCGTGGCCAGGACCGCCTTGCTCGCGGCCCTCTGCAAGTCGTAGAGCCGGAGATATTCCTCGCGGGTCGAATATCGCGATTTGTCCGCCTTGTCGCCTTCCTTCAGGCTGTGTTTGGCCATGAAGCCTTCGGGCAGCTCGGGAGACGACCCCGCCTTGATCTTCTCCACGAACGTATGCTCGGTCGAGATCAGGTGCCCGAGCTGGAGCGCGATCGGGTTCATCCCCTCGACGGGGATCATGTACAGGTCCTCGTCGGTCAAGTCGGCCAGGTAGGACTTGAGGAACATCTCGCCGACCATCATCGAATTGAGGATGATTTCCTTCGCATCCATGGACGAATCCTCGCGGGAAGGGAGAAATTAGCGCGATGCCGCGCTCGGTGCCGGGTCCAGGGTGAAGTCGGCGATGAAGAGCTGGCTCTTCTTGTCGGCGGTGCGGCCCGACGACGTCCACATGAGCCTCTTGCCGTCGGGGCTGAAGATCGGGAGGCCGTCGAACCCCTCGTGGAAGCTGATCCGCTCCTCCTTGCCGGTCTCCACGTCCATCAGGTACAGCTCATAATTCTGATGGCCGTGCTTGCTCGTGGCGTAGATGATGTGCCGGCTGTCGGGGTAGAACGACGGCCCCCAGTTCACGAACTCGTTGCTGGTGAGCTGCCGCTCGGCCGTCCCCTCCAGGTTGTTGATATAAACCTGGAGCAAGTCGTTATCCTTGCGGTCGGACCGATAGATGAGCTTCTTGCCGTCGGGCGAGAAGAACGGGCCGCCGTCGTAACCCGGCTTGTTCGTGATGCGGCGGGCATTCTTGCCGTCGGCGTCCATGATGTAGATCTCGGCGTTCCCGTCGCGAAATGACGTGAACACGATCTGCTTGCCGTCGGGCGAGTACGACCCCTCGGCGTCGTAGCCGTTGGTGTCGGTCAGCCTCACCGGGTGCGAGCCGTCCAGGTCCGCCTTGAAGATGTCCATCCCCACCGGGAATTCCCACTTGTAGCGGTCGGTGCGGCTATACGCCGGACCCTTCGGCCCCGAGGGCGTGGGATTGAGGTGCGACGACGCGAACAGGATCGATTTCCCGTCGGGCGCATAGAAGGCGCACGTGCAGGCCCCCTTGCCCGTCGATACCATCTTCGGGACGGCGTTCTCGGCCAGGTCGGCCGTGAAGATCTGATAGTCCGCCTCGTTCTCGCCCGGCACGTGGAAGATGGACGGGGGCGTGTTCGGCACGGCCTGGAAGATGATCGCCTTGCCGTCGGGGCGGAAATACCCCTCGCCCGCCTTCGCGAACCCGAACGTGACCTGCCGCACGTTCTTCAGGTGGGCCGATTCCTTCGCGACCTCCTCGGCCGATTGCGGAGGAGGGGTGGCGGGCCTCTGGCCCAGGAATGCGGAGACGAGGATCAAGCTGAGCATCTTCGGCGGCCTCCGGGACGGTTCCAACGAAACGGGGGCGCGGCCCGACGACTTCCCGACCCCGCAAGCTCCGCATAGTATAGGTCCGTCCCGGTCCCACGCCAACTCCCAGGAGGTTCCGTCCCCCATGAAGATTTACACCAAGACCGGCGACGATGGACGCACCGGCCTCCTCGGACCCGGGCGCGTGGGCAAGGACAGCCCCCGGATCGAGGCCTACGGGACCGTCGACGAGCTGAACGCCGTGGTCGGCGTGGCCAGGACGGCCGGGCTCGACCCCGCGGCCGACGCCGAGCTTGCCCGCGTCCAGGACGACCTGTTCGCCATCGGCGCCGCACTTGCCGACCCCGACCCGACCGGGAAATTTCACAACGCGATCCAGCCCGACCGCGCCCATCGCCTCGAAGCCGCGATCGACGCCATGGAGACCGAGCTGGTCCCGCTCACCCAGTTCATCCTGCCCGGAGGCTCCGCCGGCGCGGCACACGTCCACCTCGCCCGCACCGTCTGCCGACGAGCCGAGCGCCTGGTGGTCAATCTCGGCCACCACGAGATCGTCCCGCCCGACGTGATCATTTATTTGAACCGGCTGAGCGACTTCCTCTTCGTCCTGGCAAGGGCCGTCAACAAGCGAGCCGGCGTGGCCGACGTGAACTGGTCGGGATTGTGATCATTTTTATGTCTCTATTTTTCAAGTCTTTCATAACTTGAATGCAACGGGATCGGCGCAACTCTGATCTTGCTGTCAAGCGCACTGGCGTTTCCGCCAATCAGCGGGCCGCAAGCTGGCGCCGTTTCGGCGCACCTCGCGTCGATCTCCAGGAGCGCCCGCTCGACCTCGTCGATCGTCGCATCCAGGGTCGACGTCCCCGCCGTGAGCCCGACGACCTGGAATCCCGCAAACCACGACGGGTCAAGGTCTTCGGCACCCTGGACGAGCAACGTGGGCACGCCTCGCGAGCGGCAGGTTGCCGCCAGCTCCCTCGTGTTGTTGGAATTCTTCCCGCCCACGACCACCACCGCCTCGACGCGCTCGAGCATCCGGTCCAGCGCGTTCTGATGATCCTTCGTCGGCCGGCAAACGGTGTCCACGAACTTGATCTCGGCGTGCGAGTTCCTGGCCTCGATCGCCTCGCGAACGGCCTTCACTTTCTGTGAGGTCGCGGTCGTCTGGCAGACAATTCCCAGGCGATCGGCGGCGTAAGTCCTGACCTCCTCGGGAGATTGGATCACGTCGAAGCGGTCGAGGTCCTCGACGATCCCGCGGACCTCCACATGGCCCGGCTTGCCGATCACCAGGACGTGATACCCCTTCTCCCGCAGGTCGCGGGCGGCGTCGTGGACCCGCGTGACCAGCGGGCACGTCGTGTCGATGAGGGTCTTCCCGGCCGCTTCCAGGCGTGACCGCTCGACGTCGCTGATCCCGTGGGCCGTGATGAGCACCACGGGCGACGACGGGACCTGGTGACGGCTAATCTCGGACTCCTGGCGGAAGCCGCGATCGTGCAAGTGGTTGAGGACGCGTTCGTTATGGACGAGCTCGCCGTGGATGGTCACGACCTCGGGCGACTCGATCCCCTGGAGGATGGCCAGGGCGTCGCGTACTCCGAAGCACATCCCCATCACCTCCGCTCGCACGATTTCCATCGCGTGCCCCCTGCTTTAAGGCTCAAAAATCTTTGTCGAACAAAGCATGAAGTTCTAAGAAAAGCCCGCGAGGCGGGCGAGGTCAGCCTGAAGGTCTATAGGACATTTCAGGCCGGGGACCAGCCTTCGGCAAGGCCGGGGGCCGGCGTATCCTGCTCGCGGGCGGCGGCGAGCGCATCGGAGATCACGTTCTCCAGCTCGGCCAGGTAGCCGAGGAAGCGACGGCGGCCGTCGGTCGTGAGCCGGCAGAGCGTTTGCGGCCGTTTCTTGTGATAACCCTTCCAGACCTCGACCAGGCCCTCGTCGTGCAAGACCTGGAGATGGCGGCTGAGGTTGCCGTCGGTGAGGGTGCAAAGCTCCTTCAAATCGCCGAAGAGCAGGCCCGAGGGATGGGTGGCGAGCGAGGTCATGATCCCCAGGCGGGCCTTCTCGTGGATCGCCCGCTCCAGGCCTTCATAGGCGAATCGCCCGCAACCCATGGGGCCGGTCTCGCCGGGCCGATGCTCGTCGTGGGTCTCAAAGCTCGACATCGCCGCGCTCCAAATTCCAGTAGAGGACGGCCGCGGCCAGACATTGGCCCGCGCCGAACGGCAAGCCCATCGCCCAGGGCGAAAGCGCCAGCCGGCCCCAGCCCCACGCAGAACAGGCCCGACGCAACGTAAAACGCGCCTACCGACCAGGTCGCACGCGGCAAAAGGCGACACGAGGCGAACACGCCCATCCCGAACAGGATCTGCCACAGGCCCGGCAGCAAGTCCAGGGCTTCCGGCCGCGACCGCACCAGGACCGCCGTGAGCAGCCCGCCAATCGCCAGGCAAGGGGCGAATTGCTCCAGCGCCAGCCGGGTGGCCGCGCGATTCCAGGGCGAGTGCAGCAACCTCCTCCTCGCTGCGATCCCCATGCCCGACATGACCCCGCTGGCCACGGCCGCGCCGATCCAGAGCGTCAAATAAGCCCCGATTTGCTGCGACGGGTCCGGGATCCACCCCGCCTGCACCACCGCCGCCATCATCGCCAGGACGCCCGAAAGCGCGACCGGCGCCGCGCGATAGCCGCGGAAGACCTCCGTCCGCGCCATCTGCGTGCGAATCTCGGCAATCTGCGTCATCGCTTCATGCAAATCCATCGACTGGCCCCGAGACCTCGTGCTTTGCGATGTAAAGTACCCAGGAAGACGCGGGGAGTCAAGCACGATGACGAGAATCCACCCTAGGAATCCATCGTGCGCAAGAATTCCAACGCCTCGCCCAATTCTCCCACGATCGCACCGGGAATTCGACCCCGTTTATCCAGATCGCGCAGGAGCATCAAATCCTCGAAATCCTCGTGGTTCTGGAGACGGGTCCGCGCCCGGTTGCCCAGCGTCCCCTCGCGATAGGCGTGGGCGTCCATGTGATGGGCGATGAAAAACTCGGTGCGTTCGGTGATGGCCCCCTCAAGCGCCTGGATGGCCGCGCCTACATGATCGGAAGGGTCGATCGCCTTGCCGACGTCGTGCAGGAGCGCCGCGAGCAGGAATTCCTCGTCGTAGGGCTTTTCCTCGCGGGCCAGCTCGAACACCTGGAGGCTGTGGTAGAGGGCGTCGCCTTCGGGATGCCACTTCGGGCTTTGCTTCACCCCTTCCAGGGGCTGGAGGAGCATCCGGAACAGTTCGAAGCGGTCGATGTGGTCCTCCAGGTCATCGAGGACGCCATCGAGATCGACCTCGGGGTCTTCAGCTTTCAGCAGGTCTTCCAGCTCGGCGATCGACGCCGCGCTCGATCGCCTTTCCGGTGATCGAACTCTTGAAATTGTAGGAGACCTTGGCTTCGGGATAGACCGTCAGCTCGTAGGTGAAGCGGTCGAACACGTGGACGTGGGTGAATACGCGTTCCTCGTCGTGTTTCACGACGCGTTTCTGCTCGACGTCGTACTCGATGGCAAGCTCGTCGAGCGTATCCGTAACCAGGGCAAGGCTATCGGTGAAGACGTGGATGTCGATGTCCGAGCCTTTGCGGACGTGGCCCGTCCACACGCTCCCGATCAGCCGGGGGCGGAACCGAGCGAGCAGGCGCATGCATGCGGAGCGCCTCAAGCCGCATGTCGCGGAGCGTATCGAGCCGCTTTGGCCCTTCATGCATGCGGGCGAACGCCTGGATCTGGTCGCGAATCTCGCGGTTGGTCGGCAGGTCGCCCGGCCGGTAGCGATATTCGACCCCGAGTTGCTTGGCGGCCTTGCGTTTCGCCGTGAAATACTCGGTTTCCGACCTCGCATACATCATCTGCGCGGCAAGGAAGGCGATTTGACGCCGGATTCGTTCATCGGCCATGAGGAGAAGGTGCGCCGAGTTCAGCCCATCAAGGCGGCGCCGGGCGGTCGCGGACGAGTCATCGGAGAAATCCTCCGAATCTTCCAGCATTCGGATCTCGTCCGCACCGAAAATCTACGAGCCCGAAGTGGATGCGTCAAGCGGCGAACCGGAGGGACCGGGGCGGAATTCGGTTTTCGACTGGAACATCGCGTCAAAAAATGTCCTAATTATTGCCTATGGGATGACAACCCAGGCCAACGACACTGGACTATTGCATGCATGCACTCTAAACTGGATTAGGAATGCCGGGGTTGTAAGAATTGGGATCGCCTGGAGGCGAATCTTCGATTACTCTGCAATTAATCCGGCCGCGAACGCCGTCGAAGGCGTATGTGTTGCAAGAAGAGTCGTCGTCGGACTCATGGCGGTGAGGGATTCCGGTTTCCCCGAGAGGAGGGCTGGGGCTTTGAAGGCTGAGAGCCGGAAGTCGCCGAAGCGATCGTATCGACCCCGGGTCGAGGCCCTGGAGGTCTTGCGCCTCCTGGACGCAAGCTCCCCCACGATCGCGCCGATCTCCGCCGCCATTCAATCCCTCGCCCCAACCACCACGGCCAGCCCGACGGACACGTGGGACGCCGCGCTCCTCCAGACGCAACTGTCCGACCTGCTCGGGACGTCGACGTCGGTCGGCACTCAGGTCGCCGTCAACCCCGACGACGTGGCTTCGGGGCTGAGCCAACTCGATCGCTACCTGAGCCGGACGTGGTATCGGGCGGGCGTTTCCATCCAGCAGCAAGACGACTGCACGCAAGCGGTGTACACGTCCCTCTTGCAGCAATGGGGATCGGCATCGTTCGAGGGGATGCTCGCGCAGGTCGGCAAGCTCGGCGTGCGAGAGGTCCTCAATCAGGACACGAGCGACGGCCCCGACTTCTTCCGCGCCATCGACACCGTGAAGAAGCGAGCCCAGCGCGAGAAGACCTATCAGACGCTCGACGAAGGCGCCAACATCGCCGGCGCCGGCACGGACGGGGCCTCCGCCAACTGGAGCAGCGCCCTCCACGAAGCGATCGCCGAGAATCTGAACCCGCGCGAGGCCGCGCTCATCCACGCGACCATCCAGGGCCAGACCCCCGCCGAGATCGCCCAGCAATGGGGCGTGGCCCCGAAGACGGTCTCGAACGAGAAGACCCGCGCCATCCAGAAGCTACGCGACGCGTTGACGTCCGATCTTACGGATTGACTCAATCGACGGCCGAGCCGAACTCGGTGCTAGGAACGATCGTCCCGGCCGATTTCGGGTCCGTCGGATCATCGGGCTGTCCGGTCTTGGGCAAGTCGGGAGGCAAGCTCGCCGAATCGGGCGAGGGTTCCTCGTCCTTGCCGTGCTGGGCTTCCTTCTTGCCGAAGATATTCTCGAAGTTCGGGAATCCGTACTTGCGGACGATGGGGCCGCTCATCGAAGGCATGTTCCTTTCTTCGGACCAATTCGGACGCGGGATTTCCTGGCCGTCCCGCCCGTTCCATCATAGGGCAACGGGGCAGGTCAACAGATAAAGCGCCCCTCTTGCAGGGCGTGCGAAACGGGCCAGATCCGCTTGAAGGAAAGGCGCATCTGGCCCGCCCTACGATCGACGGCTTTACTTCTTGGCCTGTGCCTCGGCAAACGCGGAATCGAACAATCTTCCGGCGGAGGTGAAGCCCATCTTCGTCTTCACGAACTTCGCGGCCTCGGCGGCGCCGAACTCGCGATCCATGCCGGGGTCTTCCCATTCGACCGAGAGCGGACCCGTGTAGCCGATCGCGTTCAAGGCTCGGGCGATCTCCTCGAAATCGACCTGGCCTCGGCCCGGCGAGCGGAAGTCCCAACCTCGGCGGATGTCGCCGAAATTCAGGTGCGAGCCGAGGATGCCCGTCTTGCCGTCGAGCGTGCGGGCCGCGTCCTTCACGTGGACGTGGTAGATGCGGTCGGGGAACTCGCGGATGAACGCGACGGGGTCGACGAATTGCCACAAGAGGTGGCTGGGATCGAAGTTGAAGCCGAACTCCGGGCGGTGGTTCAGGGCTTCGAGGGCGGTCTTCGCCGAGTAGATGTCGAAGGCGATCTCGGTGGGATGCACTTCCAGCGCGAACTTGATCCCCTCCTGCTTGAACACGTCAAGGATCGGATTCCACTTCTCGGCCAGGAGGTCGAATCCCGCCTTGATCGCCGCGTCCGAGACCGGCGGGAACGAGTAGAGATAGGGCCAGATCGAGCTTCCGGTGAACCCGTTCACGACCGGAACGCCCATCTTCGCGGCGGCCCTGGCGGTGTCCTTCATTTCCTGGATCGCCCAGGAGTTCTTGTCGGCGTGCTTGCCGCGAAGCTCCGAGGGGACCCAATCATCGGTGCGGGCGTCGTTCACGTCCAGGACGAGCTGGCCGACGAGGTGGTTGGAGATCGCCCAGCAATTCAGGCCATACTTGCTGAGGAGGGCCTTGCGTTCGTCGCAATAGCCGGGTTCCTTCAAGGCCCGTTGCACGTTGAAATGGTCGCCCCAGCAGGGAAGCTCGATGCCGTCGTAGCCCCATTCGCTGGCCTTCTTGCAGATGACTTCCAGGGTGAGGTCGGCCCATTGGCCGGTGAAGAGCGTGACGGGACGGGCCATCGGAGATCTCCGGGGATCCGAGAACGGGTTTTTCGGAAGGATTCGCACGCGAGCGGCAGGGGATCCCGCCAACATAGGGGGCCTTGGGGGGAAAGTCAACGATTTGACCGCGGCCGAAGCCCGGTCTACGATACGGCCAGGAATGGGAGCGTGTATCGATGCCGCCTCGCGCCGTGCTCTTCGACTTCGACGGCGTGATCGCCGACACCGAGAACGTCCACATCGCCGCCTGGGAGCGGACCCTCGCCCTGATGGGCTGGGAGGTCGCGCCCGAGGTCTGCTCGCGGGCCGCCGAGGAGGACGATCGCACGTTCCTCGAATCGCTCCTGGAAGAGCGCGGCGTGGTCGATGCCGATCTCGACGGCTGGATCGCGCCAAGCAGGCGCTCACGCTGGGCATGCTCACCGATTATCCGCGGGTCTATCCCGGCCTGGTCGGGCTGGTCAGGAAGATCCAGGATCGATTCAAGCTCGCCGTCGTCACCACGACCTCGCTGGCCAACGTGACGACCGTCCTGAAAAGCGTGGGATTGGATGCGGCCTTCCCGCTCATCATCGCCCGGGAGGACGTGTCGCGCCCCAAGCCTCACCCCGAGGCTTATCGTAAGGCCTTGTTGAAGCTGAAGATCCGGCCGACCGAATGCGTGGCCCTGGAGGATTCCCCCTCGGGGCTGGCCTCGGCGCAGGCGGCGGGGATTCGCGCGATCGCGGTCGGCCATCGCAGGGCGATGGGGGACTGGGTCGGCGGGTCGGCCTTCTTGATGGGACTTGACGACCTGGAAGCCGTCTTGTCGGCAATCGGCGTTTAGGCGAACGGCCACCGTTACGCGTCGCGTAACCACTGAACATATCGCTGAATCCCCTCGCGAAACGTCGTGGACGGCGAATAGCCCAGTTCTTCCCTCGCCCGCGATACGTCCGCGAAGGTTTGCCGGACGTCGCCCGGCTGCTCGGGCTTGGGGTCGATCCTCGGCGTCTTTCCCAGGACCTCGCCGATCGTGGCGATCATGGTTCGCAGGTCAATCGGGTCGGAATTCCCGAGATTGTAGAGGTGATGCGAGGAGCAATTCGCGATCGCCCGCGCGATGCCGTCGACGATGTCGGCAACATAGGTGTAGTCGCGCCTGGTCGAGCCGTCGCCGAACATGGGGATGGGTTCATCGCGCTCGATCATCGCCGTGAACTTCGCGATCGCAAGATCGGGCCGATTCCTGGGGCCATAAGCGGTGAAGAAGCGCAGGCCCGTGACCGGAAGCCCGTGCAAATGGTGGAACGTGTGGGCGAACAGCTCGCACGCCTTCTTGCTCGCGGCGTACGGGCTCACGGGCAGGTCGACCGGATCGGTCTCGCGAAACGGGGCGTCGGCCCGGTCGCCATACACGCTGGACGACGACGCGTAGATGAATTTCGGCCGCGGCTCGATCCGACAAGCCGCTTCCATCAGGCGAATCGTCCCGAGGATGTTCACCTCGGCATAATCGGCGGGCCGTTCGATGCTGGGGCGAACCCCCGCCAGGGCCGCCAGGTGGACGATCGCAGCGGGACGCACTTCCTCCACGAGTTGGCCCAGGCGAGACGCGTCGCGGATATCGGCCTCGACGAGGCGGAAATTCGCATGCTTCGTCGCCGCCGCGAGATTTTTTCGCTTGGTCGCCTGCGGATAGAACGGATCGAAGTTGTCGACGGCGATCACGTGGCCGCCATCGCCCAGGAGGCGGTCCACCAGGTGCGAACCGATGAAGCCCGCGCCGCCCGTCACGATCGTGGTCGGTGCGATCATCCCTCAATCAGCTCCCAGCTTAGCACGGCCGACGAGCCGTCAAGCTCCAGCCGCACGCCGTCGTGGGTCGTTTCCAGCTTGATTTCCTTCAACCGGACTCCGGTGGGGTCGAGTGCGTAAGCCTTGACCGACCCCTTCTTCTTCCAGGAAACCTTGCCCCGGACCGGCTCGACGAGCATGGGGACGCGGCCGGGGTCGGCGATCTCGCGACAGAAGGGGTCGACATACGTCAAGCCGGTCGGCTCGGCGCGGCCCACGGCGGTCACGACGAGCCTGCGCGCATCGGCAATCGTCTGAGGCCCCGCGGACGAGACCACCAGCACGCCTTGATTGCTGTCGACTTCCACGGTGAGGGCCTCGAACTGGGCCGGCTTCCGCGACGACCACCCGGCCACGCCTTGCGTGAATGGGGTGTCGACGACGAGATGCCCGGTCTTCGGGTCCCACACGCCCCGGCTCGCCCTTTTCGCGGCGTGAAGCTTGCCAGCATCGACGGGCCGGAGCATCATCGAGCTTGCGTGCGGGAGCAGCGAGAACACCGCAGGGATGGCGTTCACGGCTTCGGGCATCGGGAACAAATCCTGGCCTCCCGAAATCCCGGGCGCGGCCTTGCCCCAAATTTGCGGGTGCAGGAACACCCCGCGACGGACGATAGCGTCCCAGTCCTCACCCGCGGCCGTCCTTGCGGCCAGGAGGAAGTCGGCCCCTTCGTACGGCAGCGACCACGCTCCGCTGGTGTGGGCCGCGTAATCGCCCACCACGTACGGGCGGTCCGGCTTCCGCTTCCGCTGGGCCTCTTGCGAGAGCGTGGCGGAAGGCTTCCACAGCATCGAGCGGCGCTCGGGCGTGCCGAACCTCGGCGGGGCCCAGTACAGCCGATCCTCGATCAGATCCAGGCCGGGGGCGGCTTGCACGGCGTCGAACTCCCCCTCGCGTCGCCAGTGCGACGAGCCGGCGATCGGGTGCTTGACCCCGAGCTTGCGGAGGTCGTCCGCCACGGCTTTCCATTGCGCGGCCTCGATCTGCCTCCAGGCCGTCCGCCCGGTGCCGATCGCCCCCTTCTGCACCATTGCCTTCAGCTCGGCCGAGCTTTCGGGCGGGAGCTCGTCGGGGTCGTCAAGCAGGTTGAAGAGGGAAAGCTCGCCCGCGATCGTGACCCAGGCCAGCACCGGGTCGTCGCGGAGCATGAGGCCGGTTTCGGGGTTCTTGTGCTGGAGCAAGGCATCGCCGGTTTGGGCGATCAGCTTGCGGATCGTGGGATCGAACGCGGCGGCGGGGCCCCCGCCTAACGGCAGGCCGAGCCAGCCGGGGACCTTGTCCTCCTCGCGGAATTTGCGCAGGCTTTGCAGCTCGATCGCGATGTAAATCCCGCGGGACTTGAGCGCGGCGACCAGGTGATCGAACCGGGCCAAGGCGTCGGGGTCCAGCCCCTGCGTGTCGTCCCGGCTGTCGTCGTAGAGGCTCCGGCCCGGCCCGAGCGCGGCGTCCAAGCCGTCGAATTTCACCAGGTTCACGCCCGAGCGCGACAGGTGATCGGCGAGCGCGTCGGCAAGGCTCGGCTCGGGAAATCCCAGGGGGGGCAGCAGGGCCACGCCGAAGAACCTGGCCCGCGACCCGTCGGCAAAGTGCAACCGGCCATCCTTGACCACGACCGCCCCATGCTTGCCCGCGGGGCTTTCCACCAGGAACGAGGCGTCCAGGGCCGATTTGGGCTCGATCTGCGGCGCCCCGGCAAACGGCTGCCACCCTTCCGTGTCGGTCTTCACATGATAGGGCGTCCATTGCATGGGCTGGGCGTTGTTGACCTCGAACACCTGGACGTCGTCGATCGTGAGCGTCCCGTTGCCCGACGTCCGCTCGAACTGGATGACCGCGCAATCGGCGAGCCCGGGCACGCGCACGTTCGATTCCTCGCGCTTCCAGGCGAACGTCCCGCTCCACGTCCACAGGGGCTCCGACTCATCCAGTCCCGGCAAGGGGCGGCCGTCCGAGTCCAGGAAATACATGGTGGCCCTGGCCCCGCCGCCTCCGCGAAGCCCGTTCGCCTTGACCGACGCCCTCACCACGAGGTCTCGCACCTTGTCGGCCCGCACGGCCATGCCGACCAGCGCCTTGTCGAGGCTGGTCGGCAGTTCGACGGCCGTGGTCGAGCCGTTGTTGCCGGGATGGACCCGCTTGGCACCGTCCTCGAGCGACCAGTAACTCGGCGAATCCACGCCCAGCTCGCAATCGCCGTTCAGGACGAGATTCGTCGTGGGCGAACCTCCCACGGGCACCTTCTCGATCGTCAAACCATCCACGTCGAGCGTCCCCACGGCCCCGATCAGCCCCACCGTGAGGATCGCGCCTTGCGTCCCCGCGGGCACGTGCATGCGTTTCGCGATGTGGACCCAGCCCTTGCCCAGCCGATTGGTGAACGGCCCCATGCGTTCCCGGCCCGTGGAGACCAGGCGCTCGCCGAAGAGGTCGAGCTGGAGGCCGGGATCCTCGCCGATCCGCTCGCCGGTGTGGATGCCGTCGACGCGGACCCAGAGGCCGATGATCAGGGCCTCGGTCTGCTTGCCGTCGACGGTGAAGCCGCGGCTCACGCGGGCCGGGCGGCCGGGCCTGGTCTGCTCGAAGCGGAAGAACCTGGGGCCGACGGGGCCGTCGGACCCGACCCATTTCACGTCGCGGAGGTTGTACCAGCGGTCGGGCACGCCGTCGCCGTCGGCATCGGTCTCGAAATCCTCGCTCGCCGGGGGCGCATCCTTGATCGGGTCCTGCGCCCGGACGAATCCGGCCAGGATGAGCAGAGCGCCGCCGCCACCGCCGCATTTCGCCCCGTCATTTCTTGCTCTTCGCCTCCTCGGCGGCCTCCTGCTGCTGCCGGCCGGTCATGGGGACGAACAGGGTGGGCTTGAGCTTGGCCTTCTGCACGAGCTTGCCGTCGTGCTTCTCCATCAGGTAAACCGCCTGGTCGAACTTGTCCCCCAGCGGGATCACCATCCGCCCGCCCTCCTTCAATTGCTCGACAAGCGGGCCGGGCACCTTGGTCGGCGCGCAGGTCACGATGATCGCGTCGAAGGGTGCGGCCTCGGGCCAGCCCGCGTAGCCGTCCCCGACCCTGGTGTGGATGTTCGAGTAGCCAAGCTCCTTGATCACCTCGGCCGCCCTCTTGCCCAGCGGCTCGTGGATCTCGACCGAATACACGTCCTTCACCAGCCGGGAGAGGATGGACGCCTGATAGCCCGAGCCGGTCCCGACCTCGTAGACCTTGTCCGTCGGCTTGGGCTGGAGCGTCTCGGTCATGAACGCCACGTCATAAACGGGCGTGATCGTCTGCCCCTCGCCGATCAGGATCGACTCGTCCTCATAGGCCAGGTTGCGAGATCCCATCGGGACGAACTTGTGACGAGGGACGGTGCGGAACACCTCGATCACGCGAGGATCCTTGATCCCACGCTCGATCAGGTGAAGTTTCACCATCTTTTCACGAGCCTGCGCCGTGGGGTCGGGCTTGGGCGGGTCGTCACCCTTTGCCAGGAACGCCAGGCTCGCGTAAAGGCACACGACCAGGGCCGTGGAAGCGATCCGGTGCATCGGTTTTCGTCCATTGGGAGAGGGAGCGGGCATCAGCATTCACCCGTCGGCCGAGTATACGCGGCCCCGACGGCGCCGGAAAGGCCATGGCGGTGCCCGCATGCCCGCCATAACGCTTCCATCGCGAGAATTTTCCCTTGGTATGGGTGATCAATTTGGTTAGGATCATGAATCGCATCACCTTCGAAGAGTTTCCAAGCCATCAGCCCCGCAAACCCGGCTTCGAATCCAATCGGGATCGCCTGGCCCGGGGGATCGACCACTCCGCAACATCTCGACGACGAAGTCGCCTCTCCCGCCTATTCCCTCCGTTCGGCGGCGGTCCGCCCGGGAGCTTGCTTCGATGATCACGGTGAACGTGCTCTTGATCCTGGCCGCCTCGATCGCGGTGATCTCCACCCTGCTGTCGATGGCCAGCCTCTTCTTCTTCACCCGTCGCCGCAAGGGGCTCCCCGACTACACGCCGCCCATCACCATCTACAAGCCGCTCAAGGGCATGGACGAGGGGATGGAGGAGTGCCTGCGAAGCTTCTTCCTGCTGGATTACCCCACCTATCAGCTCCTCTTCGGCGTGGCCAATCCCGACGACCCGGCGATCCCCGTGGTCAAGCGCCTCCTGGCCGAGTTCCCCGACCACGACGCCCGGCTCGTCGTGGGCACGCCGGCATTCGGGTCGAATCCGAAGGTCGAGAACCTCGCGGCCATGACCGCCTATCGCCGCCATGAAGTGATCCTCATCAGCGACTCGAACATCCGCGTCCGCCCGTCCTATCTCCGCGAGACCGCCTGCTACCTCGCCGACCCGAAGGTCGGGCTGGTCAGCAACGTCTTCTCGGGGGTCGAGGAGCAGCGATTCGGCGCGACGGTGGAAAACCTCCAGCTCAACGGGTTCATCGCGGGCAACGTGGCGGCGGCGGCGGCCACGGGCCTGGTGTGCGTGGTGGGCAAGTCGATTCTCATGCCGCAGGCGGTGCTGGAGGCGATCGGAGGCTTCTCGGGCGTGCGGAACCTCCTGGCCGAGGACCAGACCCTCGGCGTGAAGGTCCGCAAGGCCGGATATCAGCTCCGGCTCAGCCATCACGTGATCGAGAACGTGAATCGCAACCGGCATCTGTACGGATTCCTCAGCCGCCACTCGCGGTGGTACAAGTGCCGACGCCATGTGGCCCTGCCGCTGTTCCTCATCGAGCCGACCGCGAACCTGACGACCGTGGGATTGGTCTGGGCCCTGGTCGGCGAGACCGGGACGGCGTGGATCGGCCTCGGGTTCCTGTGCGGGCTCGGCATCTTCCGCGACGCGATCCAGACCAAATGGCTGCGAGGGACTTATCCCAAGCTGAGGAATCTCCCCCTCAGCCTCATGAAGGACCTCTTCCTCCTGCCGATCTGGTTCGACGCCCTGTTCAACCCGAAGATTCACTGGCGAGGCCAAACCTTCGTCGTGGGCAAGGGCTCTCGCCTCCGAAAAGCCAGGGTGCCCCGAGAAGTCCGCAAGCGAATGCGACGCGTGAGACGGCTCCGAGAGCGAAACATGTAGGGTGCAGGAAATGCACCCATTCCCCTACCCAGGAACCCCCGACAGAAAGCAGCACTCTTGATGGATGAACCGGCCGACCCAGCCACCCCTTTCCCCCTCTCCCCTCGATTGCTCCTGACGGCCCTCCTCGCCCTCCTCACACTGGGCGGATGCTCCCGAACCACCTCCATCGACGCCCTCACGCGCGTCCAAGCCTCGGGCCAACTCGTCTACGGGACCGACGCCGAAGGCGGCGGACCCGTACGCCTATCCCGACCCGGACTCGCCCCGAGAAGTCACGGGGTTCGAGGTCGAGTTGATGGACCAGCTCTGCGGGACGCTCGGCCCGGCGCCCAAGATGTCGCAATGCCAGTGGGACATGCTCCTCCCCACCCTCTCGGCAGGGCGGATCGACGTGGTCGTGAACGGCTACGAGCTCGACGCCCGGCCGCACCCAGCGGTATCTGGCAACGCGACCGTATTACGTCTATCAGCTCCAGGTTATGGCGCCGAAGGACGGCCCAATCCGGTCGTTCGAGGACTTGACGAGGCCGCGTCCCAAAGGCGGCAAATGGAAGGTTGCGTTGCTGGGAGGCTCCGCGGCCGAGGCCTATCTGCGCGAGCACGCGAAGGACACGGCCGAGTCGATCTACTTCAACGGCGCCACCGACGCCATGATGGCCGTGAAGAACGGCCAGGCCGATGCCACGCTCCAGGACCTGCCGGCCGCGCGGTTCTATCGAGCAGGCTATCCCTCGCTGGAACTCGCCGGCCCGCCGGTCGGCCGCGGCTTCTACGTGATGTACCTGCGAAAAGGGGACGAACGGCTCCGCGACTCCCTCGATCGTGGGATCGCACGCCTCGCCCGATCGGGTGCCCTGAAAGCGCTTTACGAACGCTACGGGATCTGGACCGACCTGCAAGGCGAGCTGGTCCGCGAGGTGGCGGGCGAGCCGAAAGCGGAGCGCGACGCGGGTTCCCTCAAGGGCTGGCGGTTGATCGAACGCTATGGTTTCACCCTGATCCTGGCGGCGGGCTTGACCGTGTTCCTCTCCGTGACCTCGATGCCCCTGGCAATCGCGATGGGCCTCCTGGTCGCGCTCGGGCGGCTGTACGGGCCGCGATTCCTCCGCCCGATGCTCGCGTCCTACGTCGAACTGCTGCGTGGAACGCCTCTGATGTTGCAGCTCTACGTCCTCTTCTTCCTCCTGCCGGAGATCGGCGTGGACCTGCCCCCGCTGGTCGCGGGAATCCTCGGCCTGGCGATCAATTACTCCGCCTACGAGGCCGAAATCTACCGCGCAGGGCTGCAAGCGGTCCCGCCCGGGCAGATGGAGGCGGCGCTTTCGCTCGGCATGTCGCGGCCCATGGCGTTGCGACGGGTCATCGTCCCCCAGGCGGTTCGAATCGTGATCCCGCCGGTCACGAATGACTTCATTGCCCTGTTCAAGGACACGTCGGTCTGTTCGGTGATCTCGCTCGTCGAGCTGACGAAGCAATATTCGATCCTCGCCAACAGCACGGGCGGCGTGGTCGAGTTCGCGCTCGCCACGGGCTTCCTCTACCTGCTCATGAGCCTGCCGCTCTCGTGGTTTTCTCGATGGTTCGAGGGAAGGCTTGACGCGGAATCGCCGCGGAAAGGGGTGGTCGCGTGAACCAGGACAACTCGCCCGAGGTCTTGATCGAAGTTGCTTCCGTCTCGAAGAGTTACGGCGACCAGGTCGTGTTGACCAACGCGTGCCTGGAAGTCGCCACCGGCCAGGTGGCCGTCCTGATCGGCCCCTCGGGGAGCGGCAAGAGCACGCTCCTGCGCTGCATCAACGGCCTGGAGCGGTTCCAGCAAGGGCGGATCCGCGTCGGCGGTCTCGAATGCCGGTGCGACGACCCGGAAACGATCCGCGAGGCGACCTTCAGGCAAGTTCGCCTGCGCGTCGGCATGGTCTTCCAGGGATTTCACCTGTTCCCTCACCTCTCGATCCTGCGGAACGTGACCGAGGCCCCCATCCACGTCCTCGGGCAGGCCGTAGAACTCGCCGAAAATCGGGCGAAAGCCCTGCTCGATCGGGTCGGCCTCGCCCACAAGATCGACTGCCGTCCCGGCCAGCTTTCGGGAGGCCAGCAACAACGCGTGGCCATCGCCCGCACGCTGGCCATGAACCCCGAGGCCATCCTCTTCGATGAGCCGACCAGCGCCCTCGATCCCCGCATGACCAACGAGGTCCTCGCCGTGATGGCCGACCTCGCCCGCGACGGCCAGACGATGATCGTGGTCACTCACGCCATGAATTTCGCCCGACAGGCGGCTCACGTCGTCCATGTCCTCGGCTCGGGCCACGTGGTCGAATCGGGACCGCCCGAACAGATCTTCGAGGACCCAAGGACCGAGGCCGCCCGCCTCTTCCTGGCCGAGACCCTGGCAGCTTGAGGGCATTACGGTGCCTGGGCGGCACGAGGGTTGCAAAGTATTGATTCAGCCAACACAAATATCTATCCAACCTGGAGTCGCTATCATGGCCACCGCAACCCTGCAACCGATTCAGGAACGCATGGAAGTTGTCTGCTCACAAGGCGAGAAGCTCGGCGTGGTCGACCACATCGTCGGCGACAAGATCAAGCTGACCAAGAATGATTCGAGCGACCATCGGCACCACTTCATCCCCACATCGCTCGTCGAGAGCGTGGACGAGAAGGTCCATCTCTCGATGGCGGGCGACGACATCAAGCGAATCTGGGGCTCCGAATAACCGGGCTTACGACCCTTAACCAAAACCAGGAAAATCGGGCGAGCCGATCGGCGACAACCGATCGGCTCGCCCTGTTTTTCTAGCGCTTCGGCGGCTCGGCGCCGGACGCAGGGTCGGCGTGGGGCCGTTCCTTCGGCACCGTCACCTCGCTCGATGGGGGCGGGGAGTCGATGGAAGCATCCGGCTTCTGGCCCGTCGGTTCCGACTTCGGCACGTTCAAGATGTCGATATCCGGGCGGGTCGAATCCGCGGCCTTGGGCATGGCCGCGGGCGAAAGCTCGGGCTCTTCGCTCCTCGTCGGGGCGGCCGGCGGGACGGCCTTCGGGCAGACCGCCTCGAGCGTTTCGCGATATCGCGCCAAGCCCGCTTCGACCTTCGCGAGCCGCTCGCGAAGCTGGGTTGCCTCGGCGGTCAAGGTGTCGACGGCCGCTGCCGCTTCTTTCCGCGTCCGCTCGACAAACTCCTCCGCCGCCTTGTCGGGATCATGAGCGGCGGCCGAAGCGGGCATGGGCGCAGCGGGAGCCATCTGGGCGACGGCCACGGGGGGCAGAGGCGCTGCGGGCATTTCCGGCGGCGATTCAATCTTCGGCATGGGTTCGGGACCAGGGTTGGCAGGTTCGGACCTGTCAACAACCGGCTCAACCGAAGGTTGGCTGGACGCAGGCTTTTCCTCGGAGGCCGGGCCTTGCGTGGGGGACGAGACGGGCAAGGCCAGCTTGGGCTCCTCGCTCGCCTTGGGAAGCTGGACCTGGAGGATCTGGGCGCTTCGAGGGTTGGGTCCTCGCATTTCCCTGTGGATGATCAGCGAGAGCAGCAAGCAACCAAAAACCCCGAGACCGAGCACCGCACCGCCCATCCGCATTTTCTTGCCCATGGCTCGCCTCCGTGTTCGCACAGGTGGGAAATCGTCTGCGCCCAGTCCGTGGGCGATGGTCGATCAACACGCGGCGGATCTTAGCGAGTTCTGCAAATCCCTCCCACCCAAGTTTTCAACCCCGAGGCTCAGAAAACTTCGATGATGTGTTCGCCGCCATGGTCCGGGTTCCCGATCAATCGCTTTCGCTTGGGATCGACCACGAAGTCGAGCAGTTCCAGGGGCACCTGGCCGATCAGCACGGGCAAGTGGTCCTCGATCTCCCCCACGTCGACGAAACAATCGCGTTTCTGAATCGTCAATCTCACGGCCGTATAAATCGCCATGGTGAAGCTTCGCCGACCCCTCGTGCCTGGCGAGTCCGATACTGCCGCAAGTCCGAGGTCGGCGATCAATCGCTTGGGTAGGAGCAGGGTTGTAGCTCCCGTGTCGACCAGGGCATCGGTCACTTCCACGGTCCGCACCTGATCCGCGGGCAAGAGCCCGCGTTCATGGCTCTCCACGTCATAGAAATTCTCAATCTTCGCCGTGACCACGACTTTTCCCAACGTCTCGGCCTCCATCCTGAAATCTCCCTGGAGAAACGGCCAGGCCGTCAATTCCGCAGGCTGGAGAGCGGCGCCGGGATGCGTCCGCCGTGCTGGACGAAGGCCGAGCTTCCGCCGGCGGCGTGGATGGGCAGGATAATCATCTCGCCGAAAAGTCCCCCGAACACCGCCCGATCGCCCGCTTTCTTACCCGGGACCGGGATGATCCTGACGGCCGTGGTCTTGTGGTTGATCACGCCGATGGCGACCTCGTCGGCGATCAGGGCCGCGAGCGTGTCTCGGCGTCGGTATCTCCGGGCACGGCGATCATGTCGAGGCCGACCGAGCAGACGGCCGTCATGGCTTCCAGCTTCGCCAGCGTGAGGTCGCCCCGCTCGACGGCGTCGGCCAGCGCCGAGTCTTCGCTCACGGCCACGAAGGCGCCCGAAAGCCCTCCCACGGAGGAGGATGCGAAGCGAACCGCCCTTCTTCACCGCGTCGTTCAGGAGCGCAAGGGCGGCCGTCGAGCCGGGCCCTCCGAGGCGCTTCACGCCCATGGCCTGCAGGATCTCCCCCACGCTGTCGCCCACCTGCGGCGTGGGGGCGAGCGAGAGGTCGACGATCCCGAACGCCACGCCCAGACGCGCCGCGACCTCCCGCCCGATCAACTCGCCGACCCGCGTCACGCGGAAGGCCGTGCCCTTGATCTCCTCGGCAATCTCCCCCAGCGTGGGGCGACTTAGCCGCGTTGTTGATCAGGTCCTCGACGGCCGCCTTGACGACGCCGGGGCCGCTGACGCCGATGTTGATCACGCAGTCGGGCTCGCCCGCCCCGTGAAACGCCCCGGCCATGAACGGATTGTCGGTGGGCGCGTTGGCGAAGATGACCAGCTTGGCGCAGCCGAAGCCGTCGTGCGACCTCGTGCGTTCGGCGGCGTCCTTCAAGACGTGGCCGAGCTTGGAGATCGCGTCCATGTTGATCCCGGCCGCCGTGGTCCCCACGTTCACCGAGGCGCAGACGCGCTTGGTGGTCGAAAGGACCTCCGGGAGCGTCGTCGATGAGGCGGCGATCCCCCTCGGTCCATCCCTTCTGAACCAGCGCGGAGAATCCGCCGACGAGGTCGACGCCCACCTCGGCGGCGACTTCGTCCAGCGTGCGGGCGACCGCCAGATACCCTCGGCCGAGTGGCAGGCGGCCACGCCCGCGATCGGGCTGACGGCGATGCGGCGATTGACGATCGGGATGCCGTAGCGGGCCTCGACCTCCTGGCAGACCTCCCGCAGGCGACCCGCGTAGTGGAGCAGGCGATGGCGGATCGCGCCGCACAGGACGTCGATGTTGGGCGAGGCGCAGGCGTGGAGGTCGACGCCCATCGTCACGGTGCGGACGTCGAGCTTGTGCTGACGGACCATGCCGAGCGTGGCCAGGACGTCCTCAGTGCGGTACAACGGCGGCCCCTTCCGGGTTGGGCGACGGCCCCACGCGCACCGGGCGAGGCTCGGTCGTGGCCAGGAAGATGTTCTCGTGCTGGACGAACGCTTCCAGCCCCAGGCCCTTGCCGAACTTCTCCAGCTCGGCGCGGACTTCCGCGGGCGAGAGATCGTGCGGCAGGAACGCCTCCATCACGAGCGAGAATCTCGGCGCCGTCGGACGCGGGCGTGCAGGTCCACGATGTTCACGCCGCGTTCGGCCAGGCAGCCGGCGATCCCGTGGATGTTGCCGGGGTGATCGTCGCCGAGGACCGTGAGGATGAACCGCTCGCCGTCCGGCACCGGCGGGGCGGCTCCGTGCGGGCTCGGCCTCGATCACGGCGACCGTGAGCCCGAATCGCGACCCGTCGCTCGACGATGGCGCTGCGAAGCTCGTCCGGGTCGAGCGGGCTCGGGGAACTCGGCGGCCAGGATGATCGTGAAGAAGCCGCGCATGACCGTCTGGCTCAACTCCAGGACGTTCCCGCCCTAGTCGCGGACCGTCCCCGTGACCGAATGGACGATCCCCACCCGGTCGGCCGCCGTCACCGTCACCACGTATTGCTTCATTGGGAAATCAGCCGAGATCGGGGCAAATTCAGGCGCAAAGATCCTAGAGCAATGTATCTTGCGCCCGCCGACTCGGCAACCCGGCCTCGAAATCCAACGATCATGGCGTGAGCATGCGCTCGGTCCGCGCATTCTCGCCGGTTTCTGCCCCCAGGAGGGATCCAACATCGCCCCCGAGCTTCGACCTGCCGGCGTCGACGGTGCCGACGGCCATCAGCACCCATCCAGCGATGAAGCTCAGGCCCCCGAAGGGTGCGATCATCCCGAGCCATTTCGGACCGCCCAACCCGAGGGCATAAAGGGACCCGGGAAAAAGGACGGTGCCGGCCAAAAACGCCCATCCGGAGGCGTTCAACCACGCAGGCGTAGGTTTGGGTGAGGCCGCGATCGCAAGCCCCACGGCGACCATCGCGAGGGCGTGATACATCTGGTAGCGCGTCCCGATGTCGAAGACTTCCATCCTCCGGATGGTCTCACGCTGCTCCTTGAGCGGCATCTCGTCCAGCTTCTCGGGCGGGACGCGAAGCCCATGGGCCAGGAAGGTGCCGAGGATCACGGCCAGGGCGCCGGACGAGGCGCCGATTCTCAGCCACGATGTGCCGCTCATGGGGGTCTCCTTGGTGCGGAATCGAGGATGGTGCATTCATGCACCCGAAAGGAGCAAGGCCCGGGTTTCGGCCGCGAGGAAAAGCGAGCCGGCCACGCAGATGAGGCCGTCCGTCGGGGTGTTCTGCCTCGCAGCCGTCAACGCGTCCGCCGGGCCGTCGCGTGAAATGACCGGCAATTCCGACGACTCGTGGATCGCGGCGGCCACCTCCTCGACGGGCACCGCTCTGGGGTTTTCCAGGTATCGCGTGGCGATGCAGACGTCGAATAAGGGCAGGAGGGCGGCGAGTTGGCCCTTCAGGTCCTTGTCGCGGGTCGTGCCAAAGATGAGCGTCCTTGGGCCGGGCGGGAAGCAGGTCTTGAGAGTCTCGGCCAGGGCCCTGGCCGACGCGATGTTGTGTGCCCCATCGACGACGATGGTGGGATTATTGCCGAAAACTTCCACGCGTGCCGGCCATTGCATGACGGCAAACCCGCGACTCACGGCTTCCGCATCCACGACCAGCCCCTGCGCGGCGAGGGCATCGAGCGAGGCCAGCGCCACGGCCGCGTTGTGGGCTTGATGGGGTCCGAGCAGGGGCAGGTCGAGCGGCCCCCAATCGCTCCTCCAGGTTTGCACGGCCACCCGGCCCGGCGTGGGGCGATCCAGGGGTTGCGTGGGAGCGAGGTATCGGAAGCCGAAGTCCGTGTCGACCGAATAGAGACGGGCCTTTCTCTGGCGGGCGATTCGCTCGATCGACGACCGAGCTTCTTCGCCCCTGACTCCGCTCACGACGGGCCGTTTTCGCTTGATGATCCCGGCTTTTTCCGAGGCGATCGCCCCCAGGGTGTTGCCCAGTTGCTTGGTGTGATCGAACGAGATGGAGGTGATGACCGAAAGCAGAGGGCGGACGCAGTTCGTGGAATCGAGCCGGCCGCCCATGCCAACTTCCAGGATCACGGCGCCGGTGGCCCGTCTCGCGAAGTGGACCAGGCCCATGGCCGTGGTGATCTCGAAGAAGGTCGGGCCTCGGTGGCGATGGTGCGTGGTCGAGGCGTCGAATCGGGCCACGGCGGGGCGGACCGCGTCGATCAGGCCGACCAGCTCGTCGGGCGTGGCTTCCTGGCCGTCGACCCGGAAGCGCTCCTCCAGGCGATGGAGATGCGGCGAGCAGAACAGGCCCGTCCGCACCCCCGAGGCGGAGATGGCCGCGGCGATCATGGCGGAAGTGGAGCCCTTTCCCTTCGTGCCCGCCACGTGGACGATCCGGAGGGCGTCTTGCGGGTCGCCCAAGGCCCGCAGGAGCCGCCTCATGCGGCCAAGACGCAGCTCGGCCGGGATGCGGGGCATCCCCGTGCGTTCGTAGTTCAGGCGGCCGTAGAGGAAGTCGAGGCCGGCTTGGTAGTCGTCGGGCATGGAGAGGCCGGAGGGCTTGTCGGTTTGGTCAGGCGAAGTCTTCGACGATCAGGGGCGACACGAGCAGTTGCTCGACCAGTTGCAGCACGTCGGCCAGGGCGCGGCCCTTCACGAGATATTCGGTGGCGCCGGCCTCGAAGGCTTCGAGCTTCGAGTCGGCGTCCCCCAGGTTGGACACGACCACGATCGGCAGTCGCACGCCGGCAACGTCGTAACGGAGCTTGTCGAGCACGTCGAACCCGGTCAAGGCGGGCATCCAAAGGTCGAGGAAGAGCAAGTCGGGTCGGTGCAGTCGGACCAGGTCGAGCGTCTCGATGCCGTCGGCCGCCTCCAGCACGACGTGCCCTGAGGTCCTCAGCAACGTGGCGTAAACGTCGCGAAAATCCGCGTCATCGTCGGCCACCACAATTGTCGCCACGACGCTCACCTCGTCCCCGGGCACCGGATGGTTCGCCTTGCAGCATACTCGAATTCGTCGCGGAACGGCTAGGTCGGGTTTCTCAGGACTCCTGGGCTTTGGCACGCGGAATGCGTCTGGAACCCATCAAATCATGGGACTATAGCCCCGCGAGAAACAGGGACGCCCCGACCGCCCGCACGGACATCCAACCAGGAACAACAACCATGAATACTCGCACCCGCCGCCGCTCGACGATCCTCGCCATCGAATCCCTCGATGACCGCGTCCTCCCCTCGGCCGCCGCCGTGGCCCACCTGGCCGAAGTGAAAGCCCACCTGGCCGAAGAGAAGGCGATTCTCGTCGCCAGGAGGGAAGCCACGATCGAGGCTCTCGACGCCAAGAAGGCGGAGCTTGCCGCCGCCAAGGCCACGAAAGTCGACGGCACGCTCGCCGGCATGTCGAAGGCCCGGTCCAGCGCCCTGGCGTCCATCCAGGCCGCGAAGACGGCAACCGCGTCCACGCCTTCCACGACCTTCCCGAGCACCTCGTTCGTGAGCCTTAGCTCCGTGCCGGTGATTGGCGGGACGACCTCTTCCAGCGGGTCGTCCACGGGTTCCAGCGGGGTGACGGCCTCGGCCGCGACCACGACCGCCAATACGGGCACGACGACCACGACCGGTACCAGCACGACCGGCACCAGCACGACCGGGACGGGCACGAGCGGGACGACCTCGGTCGGCACCGGAGGCTCTAGCCTGTACACCGGCACGGGCCTGGCCGGCTCCTCCGGGACCGAGATCTCCGGGACCACCGCCGGCCAGACGAACACCGGCAGCACGACCGGCACCGCCGGCAATTCCACGGGCGTGAGCAGCGAGGGGCTGGGCAACACCAGCGTGGGGACCACCGGGGTGAATGGCACCGGGGCTTCCCTGGTCGGCGGAACCAACACCGCCGGTAGCACGGGCGTGACGAACACCAATACCTCCTCGGGACTCGGGACGACATCGGGCGGAAGCTACATCGGGACGACGGGCCTGGGCTCGCTCGTCAACCCCACCGGCGTATCGAACATCACGACCACCTTGCCCAACTGCGCCGATTATCACGGGTGCGAACACGGGCGTGACCTCGGGAGTGCAGCCGACCATCGGTGGCACCACGAACACCTCGACCGGGTCGGTCTCGGGCAGCACGTCGACCGGGACATCGCTTTCAGGCACCACCACCATCCCGTTCACCGAACCGAGCGCCGTGTTCCTCGAGCCGTCCTCGGTCTTCAATTCGCCGAGTTCGGGCTTCAACTCGCCGACCTCGAACTTCAACCCCTGAGCCTTCAGACACGGAAAACCTCCGACGCAACGACCGCCCCGACGGGAAGGCCCGTCGGGGCGGTTCCGTTTTTTTCTTCCGGGCCAGCACGAGGGGTGTGACCGGGCATTTGGGGGGACGGCCGGGGTCGATGCCCGCAAGGCAAGCCCGCGAGCCGAGCCGATGACGGCGTTCCTCCCCGCGCAAGGCAGAGCCATGCAGGGCAGAAAAATGCACCATCCCGTTACTGGATAACGACTTGGGCGCGCCACATGGGCGCGACAAACGGCCGAAAAACCCCCACAATCCCGCCCGCACGTCCAGATTTCGTCCAGGTTTCCGACAACCCGCATCTCCTGGCCCGATCACGACTTGGGGGATTTGAGCGCAACACTTAGGGCCGAAAACAGGTCAAAAACGTGCGAAAAACCGTCTCACCCTGACTGCGCCCCTGGACAAGACACCCGAAAAGCCCGACTTCGCCCACGAATCCCCGGCATTTCCCGAGTGTCGCACTCTGTAGCGTATTATCTCATCGACAAGATTAAAATCGTTGATCATTGGCCCAAGTCCTTCGCCGACAAGGCGTTGCAAATCATGAAAATCCATGGGAAAACGAATGGGTCGGCCGTGATTCCGGCCCGAATCCGCCCCCTCGCGCGGCACCCGATCGCGGCCCCGCGACCGGCGATTTTGCGGCCCTCCTTGGAATCAGCAATAAGTCCGGACCCCGGCATCGATGGTGTGGTTGTGAGGCTAGAACAAAGGCTTATCATCGCGACGCAACGCGAGGAAATCATGCGGAAATGCACCGGAAATGCTACCCCCCGGATCACCCGGTCCCCCGCGACGGCCGGTGCGCGCCCCGCGACGGGGGCGGTCGGGTTCGGCGCCGGTAGCATCCACACGCGGGAGACACGTTCGCCGCGAGATCGCCGCGCCTCGACGGCCGACCCTGCCCGACCGGCCCCAGGAATCCGCGGGTATACCCCAGCACGAGCCCGATGGAAGATCCGCCTTGACCGGATCGGCCTTCCGGTTACGCTCTGGGCCGACGAATCTCCGCGCCGTCAGGGAGGACCGCGCATGGCCCATGATCTGATCCGCCGCATCGAAACCCTCGGGCATCCGCGCATCCTCGTGGTGGGCGACTTGATCCTCGATCGCTACATCTGGGGCGATGCCGAGCGCATCAGCCAGGAAGCCCCCGTGCCCCTGCTCCGCGCCGATTCCCGCGAGCATCGCCTCGGCGGCGCCGCGAGCGTGGCCACCATGCTCCGCGCGCTGGGCGCGCACGGTCCAGCTTGTGGGGGTGGTTGGCGACGACCCGGAAGCCGACATCGTCCGCAAGCTCCTGGGAGATGCCGGGATCGACGATCGACTCGTGGTCCCGCTCGACGACCGGCCCACGACCTTGAAGGAACGCTACATCGGCCGCGCCCAGGATCGGCACCCCCAGCAGATGATCCGGGTCGATTACGAGGTCCGCGACCCGATCCCCGCGGTGATCGAGGTCCTCTTGCGCGATCGTCTTGCGGGCGCCGTGGCGTTGTCCGACCTCGTGCTGATCTCCGATTACGACAAGGGCGTCTGCACGCCGACCCTGCTTCGCGACCTGATCGATACCTCGCGACGGATGGGGCGTCGCGTGGTCGTCGACCCGATCCGGGGCAAGGATTATTCGCGATACAAGGGGGTGCATTGCATGACCCCAAACCGCCTGGAAGCCCAGCTCGCCACGGGACTTGCGATCACCCAGCCTTCCGACGCCCTGCACGCGGGACGCCGCCTCGTCGAGTCCCTGGAGATGGAAGCGGCGCTCGTCACGCTCGACCGCGACGGCATGGCGCTGGTCCGCGTTGATGGTCGATCCGAGATCGTCCCGACCCGTCCTCGTCAGGTTTACGACATCACCGGGGCCGGCGACATGGTCCTGGCGGTGGTGGGCCTCTGCCTGGCCGCCGGCGCCGACTACGACGAGGCCGCCGCGCTCGGCAACGTGGCCGGCGGCCTTGAGGTCGAGAAAATCGGCGTGGCGTTGCTCACTCGCGAGGAAATCGTCCGCGACCTGCTCGACCACAACCACCCCGAGCGGGCCAAGCGATTCGATCGGGCAAGGCTGGTCGCCGAATGCCGCCGTCGCCAGGCCGTGGGCCAGGAAGTTGTCTTCACAAATGGTTGCTTCGACCTCCTGCACGTCGGCCATGCGCGCTCCTGCGGATGGCCGCCGATCAGGGCGATTTCCTCGTCGTGGGACTGAACTCCGACGCCAGCGTGAAGCGTCTCAAGGGGGAATCCCGCCCGATCGTGAACGAAGAGGCTCGCGCCGAGATGCTCGCGGCCCTGGAGTGCGTGGACGCCGTGGTGATCTTCGACGAGGACACGCCACTGAACCTGATCGAGGCCGTCGGCCCCGACGTCCTGGCCAAGGGTGGCGACTATCGGCCCGAGGAAGTGGTCGGCCGAGAGAGCGTGGAGGCTCGGGGCGGTCGGCTCGTGCTCATTCCTCTGGTGGAAGGTTATTCCACCACGGGGCTCGCCCGCAAGATCGCCGAAAAGACCGTCACGATTCACGCGGGCGAGCCTGCTGTGCCGCCCCCTACCTCGGCTCGAAAGGCCGGGATTCCCGAAGTCTCGACTTAAAGAGTGTGCCAATTTGAGTCCCGTAGCCGGTATTGCCCCGTCCCCCCTCCTTGCCCGATTCAAGCCCTAAGCCCCGCACTTCCGATAGGAGTGGTAACCGGGGAGCCTTGCTTTCCCATCGCCCCGGAAGACCGTTCGGCAGAGGAGGCCGGCGGCTCATGCGGAAATCCGGCTCTGGGATCGGGATTGAGATCCTTTTCATCGGACTGGTGCTCGCCTCGCTGGCCGGGGCGCTCGGCCTGGTCGCCTCCGCCTATCGACGCCCCTCACCGGCGAAGAAGGCTCCGGTCGTCGCCATCGTTCCGATACCTGCACCAATCGATCTGCCTGAACCCGAGCCTGCGGCGCCGGTTGCGGTTGACCTCACGCCCGGCAAGCTCGCTGAGATCGCGGCCCGCGAGGCCGAAGAAGCCGAAGCCGCCGCGAAGGCCGATCGCATCGCCCAGGAGCGGGAAAAGGCCATCGCGGCGTCCCTTGCGGAAACCGATCGCTGGAAGCAGCGCGAGAACCTGGTCCGCCAGAAGATCGACGCCCTTGAGACGCGGGCCAGGAAAGTCGAGGACCAACTCGACGAGCTTGCTGCCGAACGCGACATCCTTGCCCAGCGCCGGGATGAAGCGAAGGCGAAAGCGGCTAAGTCTCGCATGCGTGCTCGCGACGGCGTTGCCGTGTTGCCCTATAAGGGGCCGAATGGGACGTGGAGGCGGCCGATCGCCATCGATTGCGCGGCGGGCGCGGTCTCGCTGCAACCGGGCGGGCCGTCGTTCACGAAGCAAGAGCTTACCAGCTTCGGCAATTCGAGGCTTCATCCGCTGGTCCAGGCCGTGGCCAAGGTCTTGGTCCGATCCCGGACGATCGACACGCCCGACGGCGCCCGAGCGTCCCCTACATCCTCTTCATCGTCCGGCCCGAGGGCATCCAGTCCTATTACATGGCCCGCGCCCTGCTCGATCCTCTTGGGATCGTCCAGGGTTACGAGCTTGCCGACGCCGATTGGGACATCGAATTCCCCGACCTGAACGATCCCGAGGAGTGGAAGGACCTGCCCGCCCAGACACCCTCGCCGTCGTGGCCTCCGCCGCCCGCCGAACGCGAGCTCGTAGGGCGAAAAAGGCCCGGTCGTTCCACCACCAGGGACGACCTCGATCGACCAGAGCAGGGGCAAGGCTGGGGACAGACCCGCGGAGGCGGGAGCGACCTCCTGCCCTCGCCGGGCCGAGGCATCGGCGTGGAGTCCATCGATACCCTGGCCAGGGGGGAAGCCGGGCGACCCGTCCCCAACGATGGCCGGGTCGCGATCGTCCCGGGCTTCGACGAGGCGGACTTTCCCCGCTTCGAGCCGACCCCTCCTGCAGGAGTCAACACGCCCGCGGGCACGGGATCGCAGGGACGAAACGGCGGTTCGCCGCCGTCGGCGACCCAGCCGCGCATGGGCAACGGCTTTCCCAACGCACCCGTTCGACCTTCCTTGCCGGTGCCGGGCGTGGGATCGCGGCCGCGAGCGCCGGGGTCGCCGCCGGGCGCGCTCGTGGGCGATGCGTCGGGCACTTCGGGAGATGGGGCGCCCGGAAACCGGGGATCGGCCGCAATGACTTCGGATGCGACCTCGGGAACGGGTTCCGTCGCGGGGAATGGCCAGCCTGGGGGCACTTCCGGGAATGCCGGCGCGGGTTCGTCCGAGACCGTCTCCATGCGTTCGGGTCCGAAGACCGGCGGCGGGCAAGGGGCTTCCGGAAAGAGTGCGGCGGCCGGCACGCTCGCGGGAGGATTGCCGTCAACCACGTCGCGCGACCCGACTGGTGGCGGGGCGGGGTCGAATGACGCCGATCTTGCCGCGGCAACGGGCGGAGCAGGTCTCACGGCACCTCCTTCGGGCGACATCCTGGACAACATCACGCCTGCCGAACTCTCGACTGCCTTGACCTCGTCGGGATCGCCCGGAGCGGGAAGCGGTTCGGGCGGATCTCCGGGGCAAAGCCCGGGTTCGTCCGTGCAAACGGCGAACAAGCCGCCATCGTCGGGAGCTCCTTCGGCGGGGATGTCGGGTTCGAATAACTCGTCTCCCGGCGGGGCCGCGGGGTCGTCAACCGGCCAGCTTTCGCTCGGGTCGCCAGGCCAATCTTCGTCGTCCGCTTCGTCCTCAACCCCGAGTGGCCCCTCGAGCGTGGGCGGAGCCGGCGCCCCCGGCAAGGAGAAGCAGGGGCAGAAGGGCCAAAACTCGCCGGATGATGCATATCGGTCGCGATCGATCGACATGACCGTGGTTTGCGGGCGAAATGGGGTGACCATCGGGCAGACGGGCGAGACGCTCGACTGGGCGGCCTTGACCCGCGATGACAACGCCCTTCCCGCCAGGCTTTCGGCCATCGTCGAGGAGCGGAGGGCCGCGCAGCCCGGACTCGGATTGCGCCCGCACGTCAAATTCCTGCTCCAGCCCGGCGGCGAGAAGGCATATCTCCGCGCGAAGTGGCAGACCACATACGCCGGAAACGGCTGGCCCATGACGCTCCAGCTGGCCGGTTCCAGCCCAAGCCAGGCGTTCAACCGGCAGGAGGTGCGATGATGCGTCGCGAATCCTACGCGAAGGTCGCCGCCCAGTGCCTCGCCTTGGTCGCGGCAATCGGCGTCCTGGCCGTCATCAATTGGAATCGCTCCAGACCGCACGAGCCCCAAGTTGTGGCCCCGGTCGTTGCCGCACCCTCGCCTCCGAAAGTCGCGGCCAAGCCCGCGCCAAGGCGGGCGCCGCGAACCCCGGAGCCGATCCTTGATCGCGAGGCAATCGCTCGCGCGGAGGCCGCCCTCAACGCGGCCCACTCCGATCGTCTGGCCGCCGAGGCTCGTGCTTCCGAGGCCGGCGAGCGGCTCAAGATGGCCCAGACCCATTCCGCCTCGTCGTGGATGAATCACCGCAAGTTCGCCGCGACGTTGCGAGACCCCAGCCAGCGCATCCAGGCCGCCCAATCGCGGGGCGAGCAGATCCACGCCGATCAGGAACGCATCCTCGGCGAGCTGGTCGCGCTGAACTCGGCCCCGAGGCCGCGTCGCAAGGTGCTCATCGACAAGAGCCCGGTCGCCCGCCGGGCCGAGGGGGACGAGTTCCATTTCGAGGTCCGCGGCGACCGCATCGCCTTCATCGACCTCGAACGCCTGCTCGATCGCGTGAAGACCGACGCCCGCGTGCAGATCCGCATGAGCGGGATGCAAAATCGCGTGAGGGGCCAGGTCGGCCCGGTCGGCGCGTTCTCGATCAAGTACGAGGTCGGCCGCCAGGACGACGACGGGAACGGCCGCGTGGCCAATTTCGGCCTGACGGGCTGGGAAATCCTGCCCGAAAGCGACGTCCGCGGCGAGACCTTCGAGGTCGCCCAGGGGCCGGTCTCCGACTTCAACCGCGCGATCAATCGCCTCGAACCCGCGCGAGACGTGATCACCATGTGGATCTACCCCGACGGCTTCCCGCTCTATCGAAGGTTGAGGGAAAGCCTCCACGCCCGGGGCTTCCTGGTAGCGGCCCGCCCCCTGCCCGCGGGAACGGCCATCCGGGGCAGCCCGTCGGGCTCGGCATCGGCCGCCCAGTGAGGTCAACCGGCCCATGAGGGTCAACCGGCCGTGATCGCAATGTCACGCCGCTCCGACACGCATCGCGCCGGCTTTTTGCGGTTTTCCACCAGGCTCGCGCGGCAGAATTCCCGAGTCGGACGCGGGCGTATCCAGCGCACCCGACCCCGCATGGTCGCGTAAGTTTGGGGGAATTTTCCGCCTGATACGCCCGAAATTGTCCCATGAATGCCTCGAATCGCCTGAAGGTGAAGCCCCGATCTCGACCACCTCAACGCGGAGTATCGCGACCGAGCTTCGCGATTATCTCCCGATCCGGGAAATTTCCCGGAAGTGTGCCCCGGATGGCGAAGAGATCGTCCCGACAAATGGATGTTTCGCAGGCGTCTTTGAACTTGTTAAGAGATGGCGAAATTGCGTGTTTGGGCGCTCAAACGCGATTCGACATAAACACTTTCGGGGAAAATATTTGCTCGATCCAAAATGAATTTTAATTCTATGATCCAAATCGAATGTGATACAAAGTGTTGCGCAGGATTCGGCGGGAATTAGGCGGTGAAACGCGTGTCGGCGGGCGACTTGTCTGAACGCGCATACGATACGTGCGCAAAACGACCCGATTCCTTCGTCCGCCCTGGTGCGAGGGTTTCAACCTGATGGTCCATTTGCTACCGACCTTCGCGATGCCGCCCTCGGTACATGGCGACGAAAAGAACGATCATGGCGATACCCGGCACTAATGCGTGGGTCCAGGCGGGCGCGGGAAAGCTGAACCGGTCGAGCGAGGGCTGCCCGCCCGAGCGGATCTCGGCCTTCCATCCCTCGATTGTCGCCGTGTGCTGCCGGGACAACTTGGCGAATTTCTCGGCGAGGCCTGGTTTGGGCGTCCCCCAGAATTTCGCCACCAGGTCGAGGAATTCCAGGACCGTCTCCTTCTCGCCTTTCTCCAGGAGCCTTTGCGCCAGCGTCATCTCCGGCCCGAAGCTATCGAGCTGGGGAGAGCCCCGCGTCTTCCCCGCGGCGATGAGATAACGCTTCGCCGCCGCGATGTCGCCCTTCCTGAGGGCGGCAAGGCCGAGGATCTGGTTGGCCTCATAGACCACGTTGCCGTAGTTCCAGGAAGAGACGTCCGTGTTCTTCGCCAGCAGCTCCGATGCATAGCGGGTCGCCAGGTCGGCGTCCCCCGCGTCGGATGCCGCCTTGGCCTTCGCTTCCAGGCTCTCCAGCATCTCATAGCCGGGGCCCGACCCCTGGTGCTGGACGTCGGGTGCCTGGGCGTGGGCGTGTGGGCCCGCAGCTATCAGGGCGAGCGTGGCGAGAACGGAGGGCAACATTCTCATCGTCGATCCCCGGGAACGCTGGCGGCAGGAATTCTGCATACCAGAGCGATTTTCGATGGGGTGTGCCGACCCGTAGTCTGGGGCTGGACCCAGCCTACAGAACTTCAACCGCGCGTTCAACCGCCCCGCGACGTCATCACTATGTGGATCTACCCCGACGGCTTCCCGCTCTATCGCAAGCTCATGGAAAGTTTGCACGCCCGAGTCTTCCTCGTTGCGGCACGTCCGCTGCCCGAGGGGACGGCCATCCGGGGCATCCCGTCGGGCTCGGCATCGGCGGCCCAGTAGGCGACCGAAGATCCACATCATCAGCCGCAACATCAATCCAGGCTTGGAGAAGCGATCAATTGGCGTCCCCGGATCGCGGGCGTGGACGACCGCGCCGTCTCCCGATGGGGTCAAGGCCGTCGGGTCGCGATACTGTCTCATGTCCGCCTCGAATCGCAAATATCGTGGGTCCGTGGTTGAGCATCTCACCAGGAACTATCGCGGTGGGGCCTTGCGATTATCACGAGATCCGGACTCGAAGCGGGGTCTCCGGCCGATTTACGCGCATTTCCACCAGCATAAAGCCCTCGACGTCGCACTTTCTCAACGGCCTCGGGGAAATGCGGATGGCCGATCGGCGCCTATTTGACAGAATCCGGCCAGCGTGATGAAATCACCAGAATCATGATATCTTAAATATTTATGCATGTGAATCTGAGCGATAAATCTCCGGAAGTTCGCTTTCCTTGGGTTGCTCGTCCTCGCCTCGGGCCACGGTGGCCCGACTATTAGGGTGGGGAATCGTGCGCTGCGACTATTCACCCGGCCGGATGCCCGGCTGCGGACCTCTGCTTCTTTCCTTCAGGACACGGATCATGACGAGAGCCACGATGATGATGCGACGGATCTTGATTGCGGCAGCGTTCGCCGCGTGCGGGCCCGCGGGCACCGCCCAAGCCGGGCTGGTGACGGACCTCTTCCAGTTCAATACCCTGTCGTCGGACGGCGGGACGGTCTCAGACTCGGCCTCCGGCCCGATCACCATCACCCCCGAAGCCGGTCCATCCGCCGCCGCGACGCCCGAGCCCGCCACGATCGTCATGGCCGCGACCGCCGCGACGATGGGACTCACGGGAGTCTGGCGACGACGCAAGGCCCACCAAGACAAGTCGGCCTGATCGCCGAAGGCCCGGACGGGTGGGAGGATGCCGCCTTCGACGCTCCGTGCGCATTTCTCCGGGAAGACAAGTGGAAGAGGTGCTCACAGAGCACCCTACGAAGGCTGATCCGCCTCCGCGTAGGGTGCTCTGTGAGCACCTCTTTGATTTGGCGCCGCAGGCACGCGGAGCGTGCAAGACCGGCATTACCACGTGGGTAACTGCTTGCGCGCCCGTTCCTTTGGTATTCTCGGGTGGCGCCGGTTCTTGAACCGGGGCCACCCTCTTCTTATCGCGCGTAAACACCTACCCACGCCGAACATGGGAGCGAGGCTGATTTGCTCAGCTAGAACGCCCGATGAACGGCGACTATTCTTATGGATGTCTCTTTCCGCTTCTCCGTGGTCGTTGGGCCAATCCGATTTGACCCTCACGTCGAAGGCCGCGAGACGTATTGCCCGCCCGATTCCTTGGCGATCTTCTTCAGGTCCTCGCTGGCGCCGGCCATGTCGATGCAGTGGATTGGCACCTTCTTGGCGTTCTTCCTGGCGATGTCCTCGACCGATCCGGGCGGGAATTCGCCGTCGGAGAGGAGGAAAATCGCGTCGGGCTTCATCGCGATGGCCTGGGTCATGGCCGATCTTGGGTCGGTCTCGCCGTCGGCGTCGATCCCGCCCATCCAGTTGGCGAGCGTGAGCTTGGCCCCCGACTCGGCCGATTGCGGCATCCCGCCCGGCATCTGGAAGGCGTGGTCGTTGTAGAAGATCACGTGGAACCGTTGCGGGAATTTCAGCTCCCCCACGCTCCGGCGGATCTCTCGCTTGGCCCTCCGCAGGCGGTCGTATCCGTCCATGCTGCCCGAGCAGTCGACCACGTAGATGAAGGTCTTGCCCTGGGCGCGAATCCCGAAGAACGAGGTCTGCTTCCACGAGGGGACCTGCGACCAGTCGACGGCCGGGGCGTACGGGATCTCCCGAGGAGCCGGGCGGCCGGAGGAATTGCGATCCCGATCCGGCGGGCTGCTCGGGCTTGACGGTGACTTCTTGCGCCTCCGATGACGACCAGGCGAGCGAGAAAACCAGCGCAATCCCCGCGAATTGCCGCGCCATCGGGGCCCCTCACTTGCCGAAGATGCGTTCGACCAGGGTATTGATGGCCATGATGAGGCCGAAGACGAACATCCCGCCGAACAGGCTGAGGATGAAGAGGCCGAGCAGCTCGGAAGGCTTGTACGACTGCCGGTCGCGGAATCGATAAATTCGACCCATCCGTATGATGCGACGCCCGTGGGGGGCGTCCCTCCGTCCGACGGATCGAGGCGTTGCCTTGGCGACTGCACGTCGATTCCCCATCAACGTACAGCGCGGCGGGCCGAAACGCCAGACCGCGTGCTTCACTGCGGAGGCATTTTGCATGCCCGCGCCATTGACCAACGGTCGGGCATTTCCCGATGATGGCGGCAGGGCGCTCGTCCCGCCGCCGCCGCCCGCACGAACGCTGGGGAGATTGTCGTCTATGCCGCAGTGGGTCCTCCTCCTCAACGCCGCCGACATCGCCGCCATCGTGATGGCCGTGGGCTGGCTCGTCCTGCTGGAAGGGCTACTCAGCGGCGATAACGCGCTGGTCCTGGCGGTGATGGTCCGCCCCCTGCCCAGGGAGCAGCAGAAGAAGGCGCTCCGCTACGGGATCTGGGGCGCATTCGCCTTCCGGCTGATCGCGGTCGTCCTTGCCAGCTTCTTGCTCCACTTCTGGCAATTGAAAGTCGGCGGCGGCCTTTATCTCGTGTTCCTGGCGATCAAGCATTTCCTCTCGGGCCACGATACTCACGAACCGGCGACGCCCACGACCGAAGACTTCGAGCAAGCGGCCGCCCCGACCGTCGACCTCGCGGACGCGCCGGCCCCGGGTAAACCCAGGCTGGATCGCAACTTCTGGATGACGGTGGTCAACGTGGAGTTGACCGACATCATCTTCTCGATCGACTCGATCCTCGCGGCCGTGGCGACGGTGGAAGGCTTGCCGCAGAAGGTCCAGGATCATCAGGTCTTCACGCTGGGCATCATCTACCTGGGGGGCATCCTGGGGATCGTCGCGATGCGATGGGTCGCCGGCTTCTTCCTCGTGTTGCTGGAGAAATTCAAGGGTCTGGCCGCCGGGGCGTATTTCCTCGTGGCCTGGATCGGCCTGAAGTTGATCGGCGGCGGGATGCACGACGCGATCCACGCCGATCACGATGCGCTGCTCAAGCAGGGCTGGAGGGCCGGCCTGCCCCGCTGGGCGATCGAGTTCCCCTGGGAGATGAACAACGTGTTCTTCTGGTCGGGGATGTTCTTGATCGTGGCCGTGAGCATGCTCTATCGATCGCACGGGGGCGAAGGGCACGACCGCACGCAGGCGGTCGCGCCGCGATCGACGTGAGGTAACGCGCCTTTCATGCAGCCTACGGGAAGATTCGGTTCAGCTCGCTTGCAAGCCGGGTTCCCGCTTGCGCCAGGCGGAGGCGGACGATGGGGAGGGCCATGTCCTCGTAATCCTGGCCGAGCTTGGCCCCTGGCTTGATGTTGCCGTCGAGATAGGCCTTCTTCGCCGCGAGGAGGCTCTCGGTGGCCCAGTCGTCGATGCTTCCCTTGGACCATTTCGCCATGTTGTCGGGAGTGGCGAGGGCGTCGACCTCCTGATACCACACCTTCTCGTCGGTGCTGTGCTGTTCGATGATCGACGAATCCCACACGCGGTGCAGATTCGAGCCCGCGCGGGGATTCTTGCCGTCGTCGAACCATCGGACCTGAAGCTCGTTGCCGCCCTTGTCCTCGCGATGCCCGACATGCAGGGGCTGATGCATGTCCTCGATGAAGTGCGCGAGGTATTTGAGGGCCTCGGTGCGCTTGAGCTTCGGGGCGGTCGGGTCGGCGAGGGTCTTCTCCATCGCCTCGATGGCCGAGATCACGCTGCCGGTCTTAGCGGGCGAGAATTTGCGGTCGAACCTGGGCTCGGTGATGTTCACGTTCACATAGTGCCAGGGGCCGCTCTCGGGGCGATCGCGGCGGACGTCGTCGGCCCAGGAGGAGACGTCGGCCAGGGTTTCGCCGGGGGCGAGCAGCTCGCCGATGGCCTTCTTCGCGTTGGGAGACAGCCGGGCGTCGGCGATCTTGCCCGCCACGCGGTGCCCGAGGCGGCCCCAGGCCATGGCCCCGCGAGATGCGGCGACGATCGCGATTGCCGCCAGGATCGCGATCGATCCTCGTTTCCTGAGACTGAGAGCCGTCATGCGTTGCCTTTCCCCGGATCGAGACCCGATTCGCCCGCCGCGCCCATCGGACGTAGGCGCAGGACCCGACCGCTCTGCTACTTTGATCGTTGACGCCGCGGGTGGCAATCTCATTCTCGGGGACGCATGTGATGGCCTTGGTCGAGTCGTACGCACCCTGCCCCTGCGGCAGCGGCGAGAAGTACAAGTGGTGCTGCCACAAGGTCGAATCCTATGCCGAGCGTTCCCTCCGCCTCCAGGAGACCGGCGCCATCGAGCCGTCGATCGCGGCCGTCGAGGAGGGCTTGCGCAAGTTCCCCGATAGCCCCTGGCTGCTGATCCGCAAGGCGCTGCTGCTGATCCGCCAGGAGAAGATGCCCGAGGCCGTGGCCGCAATCCGCAGGCTCCTGGCGAAGGCCCCCGGCCACGTCGGGGGCCAGAACTTCCTTGTCCGCGCCCTGGTGGAAAGCGAGGGTGTGATCGCCGCCGCGGCCCAGTTCCAGCACGCCCTGGCCGCCGTCCCGCCCGAGAATCGCCCCCCCCTGGGATTCACGGCGCAGCTCCTTGGCGCCATCTTCGGCGAGCAAGGCCATGCGCCCGCCGCCATCGCCCACTTCCGACTGGGCGAGCAGCTCCAGGGCGAAGACCTCGACCCCATGCTCACGCAGTCGTGGAAGATGATCGAGCGGAACGCCGGGTTCTCCCCCTGGCTGCGCAACCCGTACAGCTTATCGACGTCCGAAGGCCTCTCCGGGCCCACGAAGGAGAGCTTCGATCGCGCCTTCGCCGCGGCCGAGCAAGGGATGTGGTCCGCGGCGGGCGACGAATTCGCCGTCCTGTCCGCCAATGGGATCAAGCCGGCCGGCCGCAACCTTGGCCTCTGCCGGCTCTGGATCGCCGACGACGCGGCGGCCGTCGAGGCCCTGCGGCTTTACATCGAGCAGGAGGGCCCGAGCGAGGAAGCCGTCGACCTGGAGGCGCTCTGCCAGCTCATCGCGCCCCCGCAGCACGATGAACCCGTTGAGCACGTCCAGCTCACCTGGCCGATTCGCGACCGTGCCGCGCTCCTCAAAGCACTTGCGGCCGACCCGACGATTGACGCCGACGGCACGGGCCCGGTCGACCCGGAAGACCCCAATTCGCCGCAGGCCGACTGGTTCGCGCTGCTGGATCGCCGCAAGCCGGCGGAAGTCGAGGGGCTCACGGCCAAGGACACGCCTCGCGTCGAGGGCCGGATTTGCGTCGAGCCCACCGCCGCCAAGCTGGATGCTTACGACGACGGCCGCCTCAACCGGCTCTCGGCTCGTTTCGTGGAAAGGGCCGGGAACTCGATCCCACCGGCGCACCCTCGCACGAAGGTCCTGGAGACGCTGCCGCGCTCGAGCGTGGTCCTGCAATCCGAGCTGTGGATGCCCGCCGGGATGCAGCGAGCGGCGGCCGACAAGCTCTCGCAGGATGAGCAGGCCCGGGTCATCCTGGAAGTGTGGCCGGGCACCCGCCTGCCGTACCTGGGACGCAAGACACCGCGCCAGGTGGCGGGCGACCCGAGGTATCAGGTGGCCCTCCGCGCGGCGATCTGCCAGTTCGAATTCAACCAGGAATTCTGGCGGACCGAGGTCCCTTTCCAGAAGCTCCGCGACGAGCTGAAAATCGGCCCCGAGCCGGACATTGATCCGGCCACCGTCGACGTCGAGACCCTGCACCTCGGCCGCCTGCACCGTGTCCCCGCCTCGCAGCTCGACGATGCGAGGCTCATGGCCCTGTTCCGCCGCGCCGCACCGCTATTTGCTGCCCGCGGCCATGGAAAAGGCGGCCCTGGCGTTGCTGGACCGGCCGGGCGTGTTCGATCGCGGCGAGATGGACCGAGTGACCGTGTTCGCCGACCTTTCGCACCTGGCCCAGTCCCGCGGAGAAGGCGCCGAGGCTGCTTCGTGGCTGGCGAAGGGTCGCCAGTCGGACAAGGTGTCGAGGAACGCGATCCGCTGGGATTTCCTCGACCTTCGCCTGCGGATGAGGACCGAGCCGCCCGAGAGCTGGGTGCCCGCGCTCGCCGTGGTCCTGGATCAGTATCGCGAGGATCGCGAGGTCGCCTCGTTCGTGCTCTCCAACCTCGTGGAAGTCGGCCTCGTGCAGATGTCCCCGAATCCCGACGACCCCGACCAGATGCTGCTCGATACCCGGAACCTCCAGGCCGTGCTCGCCCAGTACGGTCCGAAGATCACCACGGCCTCGGGAAAGCTTGGCGTATCGGCCACCAAGGGCGGGATCTGGACACCGGGCGGCGGCCAGGGCGGCGCGACCGGGGGCGGCGGGATCTGGACGCCCGGGTCGGGCGAGGCCGCGGCGACCGCCGACAAGCCGAAATTGATCCTCCCCGGACGTTAAGACATGCCGGCCGATGACGAAGTCCTGGCCCGCGTCCACGAAGGCTGGGACCACCTCCGCCGCCAGAAGCCGTTCGCGGCCTGGGCAAGCTGGCGGATGGCCCTCAGGCTCGACCCCGAAAATCGGGCGGCCGGCGAGGCACTCGAATTGCTCGCCGCGGCCGACGAACTGCCGTCGCCGGCGCGGGCCGTCCTGGGATTCCGACCGCCGGGAGACGAGGCACGTCGCAAGCGATGGGACGAAGTCTTTGGAGGCCGCGACCTCTCGAATCTCGACGTCGCCTCGGGGGTCTTCGCCGACCTGGTCCGGGCCGATCCCGACGACGCCGCGGCCCATCATAATCTGGGCATTTGCCTGGCCTGGAAGGGCGAGAATGGCGCCGCGATCGCGGCCCTGGACGAGTTCGTCGCGAAGGAAGCCGACGACGCGGCGGCGATCCGGGCGTGGACGACCGCCGAGGTCCTGCGGCAGGGGGCGGGCGCCGAGGAGCTTGCCGACGACCTCAGCTTCATCGTGGAAATGAAGTGGGAGGAAGCGTTCGGCGACGCGACCGCGTGGCTTTCGCGATTCGCAATCCTGCGAGAGATGCCCCGGCCGATCGACCCCATGACCGGAGAGCCTGCCTTCTCGGGAGTCAGCCTGTTCGAATGGCTGGATCGGCCCATGCCTTCCAGAGCATATACGGAGGCCGATCTCCCGCGAGTGCGGGCCAGCTTGATCGTGTCGCCCCGGTCGATCCGCTTTTCCAGCCCCGGCGATCCGACGCTCTGGGTCCTGCAAGACGACCTGAGGGCGTTGCGTCCCTCGCCGGAGGCGACGATGGATGCCCGCGCACTCGCCGCTAGCCCTCACCCTCCTGGACGCCTCCGTGTGGCGATTCCGCGTGCCCTCTGGCCTGGAGGACGACGCCAAGGCCCGGCTCAGTCGCGAGGCGATCGAGCGTTATTTCGAGGACGAATGGATCCTCCAATCGCGCCACGGGCTTTCCGCCGACGGCCTCAGCCCGGTCGAAGCCGCCCGGCTTGCGGGGTCCAGCCGCGTGCTGCGGAGGAAGCTCGCGGCCGTCGTGAACATGCGAGAAGCGATCGCCGCGCGGCCCCGCTCCGAGCCGCTCTACGCCGGCTATCCGTTCGACCGCCTCCGCCGTCGCCTCGGCCTGCCGCCGAACGATCCCGACACGATCGATCCCGCCGACGTCTCGTGCATGAGCGGCGCGGAGCTTCAGAATCTCGATCTCGACGTCCTGGACGATTCCACGCTCCTCGAAGCCTTCGAGTCGGCCGCAGCAGCCTGTGACGCAACGATCCTGGAGCGATTCGAGGCGGCGATCGTCGCCCGAGGGCTTGCTGACCAGGGGAAATCCCCATGATCGAAAACGAGCCGCCGTTGCTTGCCAAGCTCCGATGGAATTCCGACGGCCTGGTCCCCGCAATCGTCCAGGATTTCCAGACCGGCGAGGTCCTGATGATGGCCTGGATGGATCGCGATGCGGTCGTCCGCACCTTCGAAACCCGGCAGACGCATTTTTATTCGCGATCGCGGCAAAGTCGCGTGGCATAAAGGTGGCACGTCGGGGCACGTCCAGCATGTCGAGGAGGTCCGCATCGACTGCGATGGCGACGTCCTGTTGATCCGCGCCCGGCAGGTTGGCGGGGCGTGCCACGAGGGGTATCGCTCGTGCTTTTTCCGGCTTGTGAATGCGGAAGGCGGCCTGGACCTCGCCGGCGAACGTGTCTTCGAGCCGGACGACGTGTATCGAAAGTCGTAGGGCCGATTATCCCCGGCCGGGCTTTATTTGTCGGGAGACGGCCGGCAATAGGCGGCCCCCGTAAAAAGAAACTGAGAATCCTCGACGATCGTCCGCTCGGCCCTGTTCGCGGCGTGTAGACTATGCTATGCCAGGATTCCAGGAACGCATTTCCGAGCGGTTTCCGTCGAGATTCCCGCACCCCGCGCGATGGCCCATGCCCGAACGATACTGGCTCGTCCTGCCGAACGGTGCCCGGCAGCACATCGACCCTCATGAGTTCGACATCGACGACCTGGCCCAGCGCGCCGGCAGGATCGGCGCCCGCCTGGTCGTCGAAGCGCTTCCCGCGCCGCGCGACGAGCCCAGGCCTCGCGGATTCGAGCCCCCGCTATCGGCCCTCGGGCCCATCTTCCGCACGCGGCTTTCCGGGATCTACGAGAGCCAGCATCCGTTCGAGCTGGACATGAATCCGCGGCCGACGACTCGCATGCTCGGGGGATACTACCGGCGTCGCAAGCTCGTGAGAGTCTACACGCACGACAAGGTGCTGGGGCGTCGGCCGGTCGAGGAGCTTTTCGATACTTTCCTGCACGAGGTGGCCCATCACCTCGAATACACCGAGCCGAAAAGCTTCCACGCCCCCGCCTGCCAGCGGGTGAAGGGGACCATGCACAGCCCGCTTTTCTGGCGGATTCTGGGCGAATTGAAGTGGCGCTGGGCCGAGCGCCAGAAGTAGGATGACGCGACTCACTAACGCTCGACCCGCCCTCCGGTTACTTCATTCGGCGATCTTCAGCTCTTTCAACTTGGCGACCACGTCCGGTGCGGCCTGGGCGGTGTTGACCTTCTTGTCGATCTCGCGGATCACGCCGTCCTTGTCGATGTAGAAGGTCCAGCGGTCGGCCATCCCGTTCGCCTTCAGCACGCCGTAAGACTTGGCGACCGACTTGTCCGGGTCGCTGAGGATGGGATAGTTCAGGGTGAGCGATTCGGAGAATTTCTTGTTCGTCGCGGCGTCGTCCACGCTGGCGGTGAAGTAGGCCACGTTCATGTCCTTGAGCGCCGACTTCTCGCCGAACGACTTGCATTCCTTGGTACAACCGCCGGTGAATGCCTTGGGGAACCAGGCGACGACCACGGCCTTCTTTCCCTTGTAATCGGCCAGGGTGTACGTCTTGCCGTCGGACCCGGCGAGCGAGAAGTCGGGCGCCTTGTCGCCGACCTTGGGTGCGTCGGCCGTGACCCCCGCGTACACGGCGACGCCCATGACCATCGCGAAGCTCGCTCCAAGCAAGCCGACTCGTGAAAAAGGATGCATTCTTGTCATCTCCCGGGGAGAGGCGGTCCCCGGACGATCGCCGGGGCGAAAAAGGAGCGTACCACCGCCAAGTCCCGGTTGCAACTTGCGGACGGGAACGAAAACGGTGTCAGGAACCGTTTTTCGAAGGCGGAAACGGTTCCTGACACCGTTTTTTTTCGCTCGACCCCGCCGGCGGGGGCGGGGTAGACTGATTCGTGGCGCATTCCTCACCCATCCGTCGCTGAACCGATCTCATGTCCAGCAATCCCGGCCCTCCGCTCGCCCAGTCTATCCGGACCGCGGCGGTCGCCCGCAAGGTCGATCCGGCCGTGGCCGAGTTGAGGGCCGTGCGGTTGGCTGATCTCTTCGTGCTTGCGTTGTTCCTCGCCTTGACCTTCCTCCTCGGCGTGTTCCCGCTCAACGACACCGACTTCTGGTGGCACCTGCGGACCGGCGACCTGATCCGACGGACGGGCAGCATTCCTCACGCCGATCTTTATACGTTCGGCGCCGCCGATCACGCCTGGATCGACCTGCACTGGGGCTTCCAGGTCGCCTTGAGCTGGCTGTATCAACTGGGCGGGGTCGACGCAACCAACCTTGCCAAGTGCGTGGTCACCACGCTCGCCGTGGGGCTCTTGATCACGGCCAGGCGCCGCGAATGGCCGATCTGGGTCATGGTCCTGGCGTGGCTGCCCGCGCTTCTGGTCCTGAGCGGGCGGATGTACGTGAGGCCCGAGACCGTCACGCTGCTTTATATCGCGATCGACCTGGCCGTGCTATTCCGCATCGATCGCAGGCCGCATCTGGCCTGGATCTTGCCCGTCGTGCAGCTTTTCTGGGTGAACACGCAGGGGCTTTTCGTTTTCGGGCCGATCCTGTTCGGGATGGGCGTGATCGACGCCGCGCTGCGCCCGGCGCGTTCAAGAAGGATCGGCATCGTTGGTGGAACATCGTCCTGGGCTCGGGCCTGGCCACGGGGATCGCGTGCCTGATCAATCCTTACGGGATTTACGGCGCCCTGTTCCCGATCCAGCTTGCCGACACGATGACCAACCCCGTGTTTCGCAACATCCAGGAGCTGCAACCCCTGCTCGATTTCATCGACCGCGCCGGATTTCGCAACCTGCCGTTGCAGTTGCACCTGGTCACTCTCGTCCTGGGCGGGCTCAGCTTCGTGGTCCCCACGGTGTGGAGGGTCTATGACCGATTCTGGCACCCCCCGCTCGACGAGGATTTGACCCGCAAGTCGAAACGCAAAAAGAAGAAATCCCCCGATCCGAAGCAGCCGTTGTGGCATCTCAGCCCGCTCCGGGTGATGCTCTTCGCTACGTTCAGCCTGCTGAGCTTCAAGGCCACGCGGAACAGCCACCAGTTCGCGGCCGTGGTGGGGACCGTGACGGCGTGGAATTTCGGCGAGTGGGCCGCCGCGTTGCACTTTCGACGTTCACAGAAGGGGATGGTCGCGCATCCCTTGATCCCGAGGGTGGCGACGCTGGTCGTGGTTGCGACGATTTTCGCCGTGGTGGCCTCGGGCAAGCTCTATGCATGGACCGGCGAGGGACGCACCCTGGGCATGGGCGAGCGCCCGCTCTGGTTCCCTCATGAGGCCGTCAAATTCGCGGGATCGGAGGGGATGCCTCGCAAATTCCTCGTCTTCCACAACGGGCACGCCGGCCTTTTTGAATATCACAACGGCCCGAAGCAGAAGGTGTTTGCCGACGCACGCCTTGAGGTCATGGGGCCGGACCTAGCGAGCGACGATGTGGAACTCGGCGCCGCGATCGCCGGGAACCGGCCCGGCTGGTCGCAACGCGTGGAGGCGATGGACTCGCCGGTGCCCGGGATCCTCGTCGATCACATCCAGGAAACGAAGGACTCCTGGGCGGCCACGCTCCTGGGAAACGCCCAATGGCGGTGCGTGTGGTACGACCCGATCGCGTCCGTCTACCTGCACAAGAGCGTGCCCCACGCTGCGAAGACCGTCGACTTCGCCGCGAGGCATTTCGGCCTCGACGCGGCGGGGGCGCCCGCGGTCACGAGGCGAATCTCTCGATGGCCCGATCGATCCGCGCCCAGCTCCGCTCGCTGCTAGGCCGCGACGGGAGGGTGGATCTGGCAACGCCCCTGATCCTCCTTGGAAGCGACTACGCGCGGCGGGCGATCGAGCTTGAACCCGGCGACTACGAGGGCTGGAAGCTGCTGGGCCAGCTTCAGATCTTGAGGACGATCCCCGCCCGTCGCGTGGACACGCCGTTCGACCCGATCCAGGACCTCACCCCGTTGGCGTCCGTCTTTTGCCTTGAGCAGGCGGCCCGGCGAAACCCGGGCGACGTGTGGACGCTGATCACGCTTGTAAACGCGTATTTGCAGTTCGGGATGGACGAATCCGCCGCAGGTGCGGCCGATCGGCTCCTGAAATGCTCGATCACGCCCGACCAGGCCCGTCAGATCGCGCCGACGATGTCGCAAATTGCGAGGGTCCAACTTGAGATGCGGCGGAAGCCCGCGACGCGATTCGAGAACATGAGCGAGTTGAGCCAGATCGTCGCGAAACTGCTCGAAATCGGGTGCGTGCAATCGGCCGCCGACCTGCTGGAGCAGGGGTACAAGCGGCCCGAGGAGCGGACGTGGGAGACGGCCGATCGCATGGCGACGCTCCGCCTCCGATCGGGCCATCCCGAGCTCGCCCGGCAAATCTGGGAGGCCGCGACCAACGTGCCGCGTCCGGCGGTTCGCGAGAGTCGGGTGGCGGCGACTTACTACGTGGAGCAGGATTTCGCGAACGCAAGGCAGCACTATCGCAAGGCCCTCGACGCCGAGCCGACCCTGTTCGACGCCCTGTATGGATTGGCCCTGCTGGAGGATGATGCCGGCCAGGCCCGGGAGGCGTTTGCGACCGCCCTCAAAGCCGAGAAATCGTCCGCCAGTGATGCGGGGCGGCTCTCGGCCGCAGCAATTGCTGACCTTGCGAAGCCTTTTGCGTCGCCTACGAAATCAACGACCGCAAGGCCTTGAGCGAGCGAGGGACGGCCGTGGCCGCGTCTTCCTCGGCCTCGTATTCGAGGACGATGTAGCCCGAATACCTGGCGTCGCGGAGCACCGAGACGATGCGGGCGAGGTCGGCCTCGGCCTTCTTCTGGCCCCTGGCCGACACCTCGGTCTTCACCTGCACGTTCACGGCGTACGGCGCGAGTTGGGCCATGTCGGCGTAGGGGTCTTCGCCGTGGAAATTGCCGGTGTCGAGGTTCACGCCGAATGTGCCGGGCGGTGCCTTCACCCTGGTGACGATCTTGAGCAACTGCTGGGGCGTGGCCGTGATCCCGCCGTGATTCTCGATCGCCAGGATGACGCCTTTTTCGGCGGCGTGGGGCAAGACCGACTCGATCCCCTCGACCGCGCGAGCGACCACCACCGCTTCGTCCTCGCCCTTCGGCACCGTGCCGCCGAACACGCGGATCACGGGGGCGTCCAGCTCGGCCGCGCGGTCGATCCAGAGCTTGATGGAAGCGAGGTCGGCGTCGCGCTTCTCGCCCGGTGGGAGGCAGAAATCGTTGCGGATCGCCGTGCCCGAGATGTCGAGGCCGAGCAGGAACGCATGCTGCTTGAGGCGGTGGAAATAGCCCGCGTCGGCGTCTTTCGGGAACCAGTACGAGGTGGGCTCGACGGCGTCCAGCCCGAAGTCGGCGGCGAGGTTGAAGAAGCCGAACATGTCCATCTTCTTCGATTCAAGCGACTGGCGGAACGAGTAGGCCGCCAGGCTCAACTTGAAGTGCGAGGGGCGTGTCCGGCCGATCGGGTCGATGGCCCTGGCGACGGGAGAGGCCATCGCCAGCGCCGCGGCCTGGCCGAGGAAGGTGCGACGGTTCAGCAGGCTCATGGGGCGTCCTCCGGCCGCATCGATGAATCAGGCCTTGGGGATGCGTGGGGGCTTCTCGCGGGTCCCTTTCCAGTCGGCATGGAGGCTTTTCAGCTCGTCCAGCGAGACGCTGTCGCGGGTCCCGTCGGCGTTCCAGCGGTCCATGATCCCGTTGTATCGCACCCGGAGGACGCCCTTGGGCAGGAAACGGCCCTCGAACTTCTTCAGGACCTTCAGGCGGGGATCGGCCGGCGGGCGCGGCGCGGCGGGCGGTGGCGCGGGGGCCGGCGCCGCAGGAGCGGCGGCAGCGGGAGCCTCGGCCGCCTTCTTGGCCTTCTTCTCGGGCTTGTTCTCCTTGGCTTCGGCGGCGGACATTCGCAAACCTCTCTTCGGCAGGGCGAGGGAAAAGACGAGGCCAGGCGGCGTGAGGGCGCCTGGCGCAAGGCCATAGGATAACCGATCGCGGTCGACGGGATCAAGAAGACGTCGGACGAAGCTTTGCAAGTCGGCTCAGCGATTCTCGCCGCCCTGTGCCACCTTTTCCGTCGGCTGATATTTGACCTGGGCGTCCATCAGGAACCGGCGCAAGAAATCGGTGTTGGCCTGATACCCAGTCTTCGCAAGCACCTTGCCTTCAGGACTGACGACCACATAATTGGGGCTCGTCGTTTCGCCGGTCAGGTCGAGTTCGCGTTCCTTGTTATCGTCCGCCAGGTCGCGACGGGCGTCGGCCGGGATGGAGTCGATGTTCACGATGTCGGTGTATAACTGGACCGTCACGAACTTCTTCAACTGCTCGACTACCTCCGGCTTGGGGAAGATCCCGACCTCCACCGTCCGGCAATTGGGGCAATTCACACCGGTGAAGTCGACCAGCACGAGCTTGCCCGTCCGTTTCGCCTCGGCCATGGCATCTTCGTAGCTCATCCCCCAGATGACCCCGTGCAGGCGCTTTTCTTCGCGAATCGCCTGCTTCGGATCGGCGGACGTGGCCTTGCGAGGGCCGATCGCGACGCTCGGCGCGGAGTCGGCTCGGCTGCCCTTCGTGCGCGATCGTTGCCCCTCCGGATTTCAGGCCGTCAATCTGGGCGAGGATCGCCTCCAGACTGCGCCGCGTTCACCTTTTCGGCCTCGTCAAACTTGGTCGAATCCTGCGGCAAGATGCCGGCGATCTGGTTGTAAAACCGGCTTTGCGGCGGGCGTCCGAACAGGGCCGGGGCCAGGTAGAGCGCGATTCCCAGGAAGACCATGCTGGTGATCAGCCTCATGGGGCCGATCTTCACGATGTCCCCGTCGTGGTCGGTGCGGAACAGGCCGAGCAGGTAGATCCCGCACACGAGCGAGGCCACGACCCAGGCCGTGAGGATCACGTTGGCGTCAATCCAGCAATCGCCCGGATTGGTGCCGAAGCTGATCTCGGCCGTGTTCAAGAATTTGAAGGCGGCGGCGATCTCGACCAGCCCGCCCACCACCTTCACCGCGTTCATCCAGTCGCCGCTGCGGGGCATCTTGTAGAGCAACGACGGCACGAGGGCCAGCACGAAGAACGGCATCGCCAGGACGGCCGAGAACGTGAGCATCCCCAGGACCGGATACAGGACGTGTCCCTTGACAGCCTGGCCGAGCAGGCTGCCCACCACGGGGGCCGTGCAGGTGAACGACGTGATGGTGAGCGTGGCCGCCATGAACATGACGCCCACCCATCCGCCCCGGCCCTCGTTCTTCGAGGTCACGTTGAGCAGGAAGTTGGGCAGGCGGACCTCGAAGAGGCCGAGGAGCATGAGGCCCATGGCGATGAACGCCACGCCCATGATGAGGTTCACCCAGGCGCTATTGCCGAGGTCTTGCGCCCCGCTCGCCCCCTTGAAGAAGGTGATGAGGAGCCCAAGGCTTGTGAAGATGCCGATGATCGCCAGGCAATAGGCGATCGCCAGCGGGATTGGCTTCCCATTCTTCGCCTCGCCCTGCTTGACGAAGAAATTCACGGTGATCGGGATCATGGGCCAAACGCAGGGCATGAGCACCGCGACCAGCCCACCCAATGCACACCAGACGAGGAACGGGATCAGGCCGCGATCGGCGAGTTCGCCCACTTCGCCGTCAAGTTTCGCGGGCGGTTTGGTGGCGATCGGCCCGGGTTCGGTGGCGATCAGCGAGGCGATCAGCGCGGTCTGATCGATGGTCGGGAGCATGGCCTCGCCGTCGGGCGCGACGGTGACGGTGACGTCGGGCAAGGTCACGTAGGCGTCGGGCTTGCAGCTACTCGGGTCGCAGATCATGAAATGGATCTGGTTGCGGAGCGTCTTCTTGCCGGCTGCGGCATCCGCGGGCACCTTGAGCTTGAGGGTCCAGGTCACCGCCTTCTCGTAATAATCCAGGCTATCGTGGCCCTTGGTCATCGTCGTATTAGCGTCCCAGCCGCCGGAGGCCTTCAGGCCGTCGGTCTGGAAGAAGTCGAACTCGGTGGCGAGGCCGGTGAGCTGATCCGAAGGCTTCTTGGGATAAATCGCGTAGATATGCCAGCTCGGGAGCAGCGTCGCCGTCACGCTATAGGAGACCGTCCCGCCCGGCTTGACCTTGGTCGGCGTGATGGCGGTCGTGAAAGTGACCTCGGGCGGGACGAATTTCGCCCGCGAATCCTTGTTCTTGGGCTTGGGCTCCTCGGCCGCCGAGCAGCGGCCGACGGCGCCGAGCCAGAGCGTGGCGGCCGTGGCCACGATCACCAAGGCGGGAGAGATCCTGCGAAAAACGCCCATGGCGGGTCACCTCAAGGGAACGAGGCCGCGGCACGCCCGAGGAGGGCCTGATCACGAATGCGTTCATCGTAGTCCATCGGCCGCGAGCGGACAAGCGGACGAGTCCTGGGCGGAGGTAGCCTCGCAGGGCGTGTGCAACACGCCGTCTCCTCGATGAGAAGGACGGCGTGTTGCACACGCCCTACGAATTAGCCTGTTAAACCGCTTCAGAGGACTTCTCGGCGGGCGAAACCATCCGGCCTTCGCGGTACTTCCACAAGTGCGGCTCGGGCAACCCGGCGATCGGCTCGGCGAGGGGTTCGGGCACTTCGAGCGGGCCGCGAGGACCCTCCGTGCCGCCTTCCCAGGCGTGCATCCGCAGGTTCGCGAGGATGCGATCGGCCACCTGGATCGCCCTCAAGCCGTCGATTCCGCTGACTCTCGGAGACGTGCCAGTGCGAATGGCCCGGATGAAATCTTCCAGCTCCAGGGCCAGCGGCTCGCGTCCCGCAGCCTGCGCCCGATCGACCCGCAACACCTTCCCGAAGAGATGGTCGCGGACCTGAGCCGGCTGCGAGAGGTCCACGCCGGTCACGTCCACCTCGCCCCGCCGCAGCTTGTCGGACGGGCGGATGATCGTGCTGGTCTTGGCGGCGAAATCGAAGGAAATGTAGCCTTCCGACGACCAGATTTGCATCTTGCGGACCGCCTGATAGCTAGCCCGACTGGCGGTGAGGTCGGCGATGCAGCCGTCTTCGAAGCGGATGCGGGCGTTGGCCACGTCCTCGTGATGGCCGAAGACGGAGACCCCCACGGCTTCGACCGACGTGACTTCCGACGGGTTCAGGCTCAGGATCAGGTCGAGGTCGTGGATCATGAGGTCCAGGACCACGCCAATGTCGGTCGAGCGGAAGGTGTAAGTCCCACTTCGCTCAGCAGTTAGATATTTCGGGCGGCAGCGAAAACCTTCGAGCGCCGTCAGGGCCGGGTTGAATCGCTCGATATGGCCGACTTGCAGGACCACGCCTTGACTTTGGGCAAGCTGGACAAGTTCCTCGGCCTCTTTCAGCGAGCCGGCGAGCGGCTTCTCGACCATGCAGGGGATGCCGCGTTCGAGGAAGGCCCCGGCAACTTCCCGATGCAGGAAGGTGGGGACGGCAACCGAGACGGCGTCCACGCGTTCGAGCAATTCGCGATAATCGGCGAAGGCCTCGGCCCCAAGCGGTTCGGCGACGGCACGAGCCTGCTCGATCCTCGCGTCGGCGACGGCCACCAACTCCACGCCCTCGATCCCCGCAAGGACCCGGGCATGATGCCGACCGAGATGGCCTACGCCGATCACTGCTACGCGCAATCGAGACATGATCCACTCCGCGGTGAAATCTCTTCAATTCTCTTCCGATGCCGGACGAGCACCACGGCGGAAACGTTCGCGAGCCCGGCCGTGCTTGCCTTCGTGCTGCGCCTGGATGAACGCAAGCAGGCGGCCGACTTCGGCCGTCATGTGGCCGTGCCCTTCAAGGATGTCGGTGGCGTGCTTCACGCTCATCTTGGCCCGGTAGACCAGGCGATGCGCCTCGTGCAGGGCGTCAATTCCCGACGAGCTCACGCTGTTTCGCTTCAGTCCCACCACGTTGATGCAGCGCACCTTCGAGGGGTTGCCGTCCACCAGCATGAAGGGCGGGACGTCGTGGTAAATCCGCGACTGGCCGCCGACGAAGCTGTATCCGCCGATCGAGACGTAGTGATGCACGGCCACGCCGCCGGAGATGCTGGCGAAGCTCTCCACGTGGACGTGTCCGCCCAGCATCGAGCCGTTGGCGATCGTGATCCGGTCGCCCAGCTTGCAGTCGTGCGCCACGTGCGAGGTGGCCATGAGGAAGTTGTGCGAGCCGAGTCGCGTGATCCCGTCTTCCTTGTCGGTCCCGCGATTGATCGTCACCCCTTCGCGGATCACGTTGTGATCGCCGATCTCGACGCGGGTGGGCGTCCCCTGGTAGGAGACGTCCTGCGGGTCGCCGCCAAGGACGACGAACGGGCTGATGGTGTTGTATTCGCCCAGGGAGGTCACGCCCATCACGCACACGTGGCCGATCAGGCGGGTTCCCCGGCCGATGCGGGCGTCGGGCCCGATCACGCAGTACGGGCCGACCTCGACGTCGTCGGCCAGTTCGGCCCGCGGGTCCACGCAGGCGGTGTCGGCGATGGAAATGGCCATGAATCGAGATCCTCGTGTCCTTGAGAGGGATATGGGGCCATCCATGGCCCCATGAAGGACGTGCGCGACGCACCATCTTCGGTTAGATCGGCTCGCGAGGGGTGGCTCATGAAGTCGTGTCCAGGATAACAAAGCGGATTTTCGCCTCGGCGACCAGTTGATCCCCCACGCGTGCCGTCCCGGAAACCTCAGCCGACCGCGATTTCGAGCGGATCATGGTCACGTCCAGGTAAAGTTGGTCGCCCGGCACCACCGGCCGACGCATCTTCACGCCGTCAATCGAGGCAATCATGGCCATGTGACACTCGGGGTCGGCACGCTGGGCAATCAGCACGCCTGCCGCCTGGGCGATCGCTTCCAGAATCAACACGCCCGGCATGATGGGCCGGCCCGGCCAGTGCCCCGAGAAGAACGGCTCGTTGCAGCTCACATTCTTGAGGGCAAGCACCCGGCGATCGGGTTCCAGGCTCAGCACGCGGTCGATCAGGAGGAATGGGTAGCGATGCGGGAGGAGTTTCATGATGGCCCGGATGTCGAGCGTGGCCGGATCCGCCGGCGACGGGCAAGACGCCTGGCCGACGGCCTCGACCAGCTTCCTCACCAGCGAAGCGTTCAGAGCTGTGTCCCGACCGATGCGCCACCACATGGCCGGCGAGATCCTGGCCCGCCAGTGCCAGGTCGCCCACCATGTCCAGGATCTTGTGTCGCACGCATTCGTCGGGGAAACGAAGCTTGTTGTTGATCGGCCCATCGGGGCCGAAGATCAGCAGGTCGGCCTCGGTGATGCCGCGCCCGATCCCCGATTTTCGCAACGCCTCGGCTTCTTCGACCAGGAGGAACGTGCGGCTTGTCGCCAGCTCTCTCGCGGAAGCTCTCGGGCGAGATCGGGACGAAGAAGCTCTGGCGGCCGATGGGCGTATCGCGGCCGTAATCGAGGTGATAGGACAGGACCAGCGCGTCGGACTTCCCCGGGTGCGGCCGAGATCGTGGCGCCGACCCTCGTGGACGGTGATGGGTTTGGAGATCACGAGGCGATTGCGGGGCTTGTCCTGCTCGACGGCGCCGGCTTCGACCAGGGCGGACACGAAGGCGCGGCTGGAGCCGTCGCAGCCGGGGGTCTCGCTCGCGTTGATGTCGATCACGCAGTTGTCGACCTGGAGTCCAGCGAGCGCGGCCATCACGTGCTCGACCATCTCGACGGTGGCCTCGCCCTGCTGGATGGCGGTGCGCCGCTGGCGGGGGACCACGTGCCGGATGTGGGCCGGCACCGAGGGCTGATGCGGCAGGTCGGTCCGGCGAAAGACGATGCCCGTCCCCGCGTCGGCGGGCCGGAACCTCACCGAGACCTCGGCGCCGGTCAGGAAGCCGACGCCGCGGACCTCGGCCTCGGCGGCGATCGTGCGCTGCAAACGCGGGGTCGTCGTACTCATGACGGTTTCGGGCTTCCCTTTACGCGGATGGCATGAAATACTGGCGCGTACTCTGATATGTCATGCAGATGACATAAGCAATATCCGTGAGCATCGGCCCGCATCGGCTCACGCAAACCGCTGCTCACGGGACAGCCCGATCGGCCGTGGCCCGAGGCCTATTTCTTGCCGGATTTGCCCGTGCCACCGGCGGCCTGGCGAGGGACGGACGCGGGCGGTGCGGAGGCGGGGGCGGCTTCGCCTTCGGCCACGGGCGGTTTGGCGACCTTGCCGCCCTTCTCGATGTATTCCTTGTTCAAATTGTACAGGACGTCCGCGTGATGTCGGTATCCTGATTGGCATAGACGACCGGAGACTGGATGCGGGCCATGAGGATTTGGGGGTCTTGCCGAGACCGGCTCGTTGGTGTAGCGGACCACGTAGGTCAGGCCCTTCTTGTCGGCCACGCGCTTGATCATGTCCTGGAGGTCCGTGTAGAAGCTGGCCATGTACTCGGCCGAGCGGACCTCGAACTCGCGCTCGGCGTTTTCCTTGTTGGCCTGCATGCTGGCGCTGCAGCTCGGTGAGCTTCTTCTCGCGGTCCTTAAAATCGGCGGTGCCGGGGGTGAGGCTTTCCATTTGCTTGGCGATGTCGCGGCCCTGGGCGACCAGGGCCTGCTCGTGGGCGCGCTTCGCGTTCACCTCGGCGCGAAGCTGCTCGTTCTGGAATTTTGCCTTTTCGGACCCGCGGAAGATGGCCTCCAGGTCGATGCTGCCGACCACTGCGGTTGGGATCGGAACCGGGGCCGATGCGGCAGGGCGTTGGCCTTCGGTTCTCTGAACGTTCCTGTCCCCCTGGCCTCGCGAGACTCCGACCACTCCGACCACGCCCAGGAGGCCCAGGCCCAACGCCCATTGCACGCGAGAGGAAATCGCCATGGTTTGTCTACTCCTTTAGCATTGCAAAGCCCGACCCTCTTGGACGGAACCACGTCGAAAGAGGGGCATTCGCGACGCCCGTGCCGGCCCGGCGAGGGCAAGAGGACTCCGCCGATCCGTCGGCGAGCCCCTGGACCGAGCCGGAAAATCCGGCCGGGGGAGGTTTCCCATCGGCCCGACATAGTGCGCCGAGGTTGGAAAAGGGTCAAGTCGAACCCGTCGCGATCCGACGTGCGGCGTCGGGTCGGGCCGAGAAGCGAAAAATCGCCGCGACGACCGGGTCAATCCGAGGTCGAGGCGGCGAAGGGAGAGAAGCGTCGCGGGAGGAGGCGTGATCTTGCGATCACTCGCCTTCGTGGCTGAGCAGGAACTGGTGGAAGCGCACCTTCTTGGGCATGTCGCCCGTGGCGCCGAGGAGGTCGTGGAGGAGCTCGCCGAAGTAGTCGGCCCGCACGCTGTAGAAATTATGCTTCCCCTCGCGGCGGGACTCGATCAGGCCCGACACGCGGAGCAGCGCGAGGTGGTGGCTCACGGCCGGCTGGCTCTGGCCGAGCCTGGTGCAGAGGTCGGTCACGTGCAACTCGCCGCTTTGAGCGAGGTAGAGGAGGATGCGGAGCCGGGTCTCGTCGCTCATGAGCTTGAAGACCTGCGAGAGGTCGCGGACGGCTTGATCGGAGATCGGCGGCATCTCCGTGAGCATCTGACCGTTCGAACCTCCAGCTTTCTTGGTCGCTTTCTTGGCCATGATCCACTCCCCTTCCGGGGTCCGATGAAGGTCAAAATGAAGAGACGAAACGACTCGGTGGCGTGAGCACGCCACCCGGTCCTCACCCGATCCAAGCTCCCATGAGAAGACCGACGGGCCCCTCAACCGACGCAGCAGGTGGGATTGGACAAATCACTTCGTGCTACAAGATTGCACAGCACATGCCAAGGCGGCGTAAATTGTGGCGACATACGCGATTCTGATATAAGGTTGTTCATACTTCTGCCACTCGCGCGGAGAGCCCGTATCGGCCCAGGCTCCGCGCGAAGCGCGTCCAGTCCGCGCTCGATCCGGCGGGCACAACGGCAGGCGCATCTCGCCGTTGCCCCGACCGAGCAGGGCCAGGGCCATCTTCACGGGGATCGGATTCGCTGCGATTGAGAGCAGGTCGCGGCACAGGGGAAACAGGCGGGCGTGCAGGCGACGCGCCTCGGCCCAGTCGTTCGCCACGACGGCGGCGATCATCGCCTTGACGTCCTTCGGGACGAGGTTCCCGACCACCGAGATCACTCCCGATGCCCCCACGGCCATCATCGGCAACGTCAAGCTATCATCGCCCGACAGGACGGTCAAATCGGTCCGATTCAGGACGTCGCTCACCTGATCAAGCGACCCCGAAGCCTCTTTCAGCGCGACGATCCGTTCGTGCTTGGCGAGGCGCTCGACGGTCTCCGGCTCCAGGTTCCGGCCCGTCCGCCCCGGGACGTTATAGAGCACCTGCGGCAGGTCAACAAGGTCGGCCACGCGGGCATAATGCGCGTACAGGCCTTCCTGGGATGGCCGATTGTAGTAGGGCGACACTAGCAGGGCGCCGTCGGCGCCAGACCTTCTTGGCGAACTTGGTCAGGCGGACGGCCTCGGCCGTCGCGTTGGAGCCGGTGCCCGCCAGGACCTTGGCCCGGCCCGCGGAGTGCTGGACGACGAAGTCGATGATCCGCTCATGCTCGTCGTGATTGAGGGTCGGCGACTCGCCCGTGGTGCCGACCGGGCTGATCGTCGGGGTCCCCTGCTCGATCTGCCAGTCCACCGAACGCCCCAGGGCCGTCGTAGTCGACTTCCCCGCCCCGAAAGGGCGTGACCAGGGCCACGGTCAGGCCCGCGAACATCCGACCTCGCGACGACATCGAAGACTCCAGGATCAGATCGGGACGATTCACGAATCAGGCGAGTTCAGGGAGCAGGCCGTTGACGATGCAGCAGTATAGTTGGCCTCATGCGCGAAAGCAAAGGGGATTTTCCCTGCAAATCCCTCCCATTCACGTCACGCAAGACGATTCCATACGCTCTTTCATCTCTCGCACGGCACGCTCCAGGCCGACGAATACGCTGCGGGCCACCAGGCTGTGACCGATATTCAGCTCGGCCATGCCCGAAATCCTCGCCACATCCGCGACGTTCTCCAGATTCAACCCATGTCCAGCATGCAAGTGCAATCCGGCGGAAAGGGCGGCCGACCCGGCCTCGACCAGGGCCGCAAGCTGCACGCGACGGGCCTCGCCGCGGGGGGAATCGGCATAACGGCCCGTGTGAAGCTCGACGGCCTGCGCCCCGGCCTTGCGAGACGCTTCCACCTGCCGGGGATCGGGATCGATGAACAGGCTCACCTCGATCCCCGCGTCCTTGCAAGCCGCCACGGCATCGGAGACCCTCGCCAACTGGCCGATCACGTCCAGGCCGCCCTCGGTGGTGACTTCCGCCCGCCGCTCTGGGACGAACGTGATCTGGTCGGGTTGAAGATTCAGGGCGATGGCCACGATCTCGGAGGCGACGGCGGCCTCCAGGTTGAGCCGGGTTTGCACGGTCGCCTTGAGCAGTGGCAAGTCCCGATCCTGGATATGGCGACGGTCCTCGCGAAGATGGACCGTAATGCCGTCGGCGCCGCCAAGCTCGGCAACTACCGCGGCCCAGACGGGGTCGGGCTCGCGGCCGCCACGGGCCTGTCGAATGGTGGCGACGTGATCGATGTTCACTCCGAGGCGAGGCATGGTGCTGATCTCTCGCGAGAAATGAGTTGGGCCTCGCTGACGCTCGACGCGACCCTACGATCCTACCGGCTTCAATGGCGATTTCGCCAGCACGAACGTCCGCTCCCCGCCCAGCGTGAACGCCACCCTTCCTTTTCGATTCGGCCCCGCGCCGTCGATCGAAACAATCCGGCCCAAGCCGTATTCGGGATGTCTCACCGCGACCCCCGGGCGAAAGGCTGCGAGGTCGTCCGTCGAGGGGAAATTTCCCACCCTCGGCGCGATGTCGGCGGCCGTGATCATCTTGAATCCCGGGCTGAGCGGTTGCGGCTCGGCGAGCCTTCGGGGCGAGGGCGTGAATCCGGCCGATTCGCTGAAATCCCGGGAGATGATCGGGCCTTCGGGCAACTCGGAGAGGAAACAGGACGGGATCGTGACCGTCCTCTGACCACGGAACTCGCGGACCCGGCACAGGCTGAGGTACAGCTCGCGACGTGCCCGCGTGATCCCCACGAAAAAGAGGCGGCGCTCTTCCTCAAGCTGCGTGTCGCTCTCCGACGAACGCGAATGCGGCAAGATCCCCTGCTCCAGGCCGACGATGAACACGACCGGGAATTCCAACCCCTTGGCTGCATGCAATGTCATCAAGGTGACAGAGCCGGTGTCGTCCTTCCAGCGATCGACGGCCGAGGCCAGCGAGATGTCTTCGAGGAAGTCGATGATCGAGGAGCCGGGATGCTCGCGGTCGAACTGGCGGGCCGCCGACACGAGCTCGTCCACGTTGGCCAGGCGATCTTCGCCGTTCCCCTTGGCGTCGCCTTCGAGATACTTGTGATAGCCCGACAGCGTGAGCAGCCTGCGGATGACTTCCTCGGCAGAATGGTCGCGGATTGCGGCCAATTCATCCATGAGCATGGCAAAATCACGCAGGCCGCGGGCCGCCTTGTCCTTCAGACCCGGAACGCTGGCGGCCTCGCGGGCCATCTTGAGCAGGGGGAGGCCGAGTTCGCGGGCTCGGGCGGATAGTTTTTCGAGGGACGTCTTGCCCAGGCCCCGAGGGGGCACGTTCACCACCCGGCCGAATGCGACGTCCTCTTTCGGGTTGGCCATCAGGTTCAGGTAGGCCAGCACGTCCTTGATTTCCTGGCGTTCGTAGAAGGAGACGCCGCCCACGATCTGATAGGGGATCTTGGCCGCGCGAAACGCCTGCTCGAAGCCTCGCGTGAGCGCCGTCACGCGGCAAAACACGGCACAATCGCGGAAGTTGTATTCGCCTTCCCGGACGAGGCCGGCGATCTTTGCGGCCACGGATTGGGCCTCGTCGCTTTCCGTCCCGTAAACCGCAAGCTCGACGGGATTTCCCTCGGCGTTGTCGGTGATGAGCGACTTGGGCTTGCGCTTCTTGTTGTGGCGGATGAGCCCGTCGGCGACCTTCAGGATGTTCTTCGTGCTGCGGTAATTCTGCTCCAGACGGACGACCTTGCAGCCTGCGTAGTCGTGCTCGAATTCCAGGATGTTGTTGATATTGGCGCCTCGCCAGCCGTAAATCGCCTGGTCGGGGTCGCCCGTCACGCACAGGTTGGGGCGATCGACGGACAGGGCGTGGACGATCGCGTACTGTGCCAGGTTCGTATCCTGATATTCGTCCACGAGGACGTAGCGATAGCGGGCATCCAGGTCGCGGCGGACGTCCTTGTGTTCCTTCAAGATCGTGACGAGGTGGACGAGCAAATCGTCGAAATCGACCGACGAGGTTTCTCGCAAGCGTTCCTGATAGATCTTATAAACGCGGGCGACCACGGCGTCGACATGGTCGCCGTCGCCGCGACGGGCCATGGCCTCGGGGGTCACGAGGTCGTTCTTGGCGCGGCTGATGGCCGAGTCGACCCGCTCGGGCGTGACTCCCAGGCCCTCCAGGTCGAGCCGTTCCATCGCTTCCTTGACGACCCGCAGGCGGTCGGACTGGTCGTAGATGGTGAACCCGCGATCAAGGCCGACGAGCGGGGCGTACTGCCTCAATAATCGGGCACACAGGGCATGAAACGTGCCGACCCACACGCCCGAGTCGGGCACGAGCGCGGCGATCCGCTCGCGCATCTCCCCGGCGGCCTTGTTGGTGAAGGTGAGGGCCAGGATGTTCGAGCCGGCGATGCCACGGCTCATCAAATGGGCCACGCGGCGGGTGATCACGCGAGTCTTGCCCGAGCCGGCGCCGGCGAGGACGAGCAAGGGGCCGTCCACGTGTGTCACGGCTTCGCGCTGGGCGGGCGTCAAGTTGGCCAGGAGATCCATTTTAGCCGGTCAATCCCTTGAGTCGTTTTCGGTCCGGAAGCGCACGCCAGTATAGCCAACAGCGCCCCGCCCCGCGACGTGGATCGTCCGGCGAAGTTGTGGCCAAGGATCGCTTGCGGGCGGTAGACTGAAAACTCCTGCCATCCGATAAGAAGGGGCGCGAAAACGATGGATATCCTCGGCATCGGCACCGACATCGTCGAGTGCCCTCGCATCGGCAAGATGATCGAGCAGCACGGCGAGCTTTTCTTGCGCCGGGTTTATACGGAGCGAGAGATCCGCTATTGCCAGGCGAAGAAGCATGCGATGGAGCACTTCGCCGGGCGATGGGCGGCGAAGGAGGCGATCCTCAAGGCGATCGGGACCGGGTGGAGCAAGGGGATCTGCTGGACCGACCTGGAAGTACGCAACACCGCAAGCGGTCGCCCGCAAGTCCTCGTGCGAGGAGGCGCCAGGGACGAGGCGGTCCGGCGCGGGATCGGCGACATCCTCATCTCGATCTCGCATTGCCGGACATATGCAACGGCTTATGCGCTCGCCTTGAGTCGCAAACCACCCGAGCCAGGGGCCGATGATGCGGTCGAGGAATAACGTGAGCCGAGTAGCATGCTTACGTCTTCGTAAGCATGCCCGGCCGGCTTACGTTGGAGGGGGTTTGTCTCCGATTCAACCCCCCGTCACGGCCATGATCTTCTCCAGCGTGGCCACGCCCGGCTCCTTGGTCCCCTTGCATTTGGGGTAATTCGTGCAGCCGAGGAAGAAGCCTGCGCTTGCCGCGTCGGGCGGTCATGGCCCCCCCGCAATTCTCGCAGGTCTCCTCGACGGCGATCGTCTTCAAATCCGGCCCGCTTGCCGCGGGGGCCGTGGCGGCTTCTCCCAGCTTTTCTTTCAGGTCTTCGGGGATCGGCGCCGTGCTCCGGCATTTTGGGTAATTCAGGCAGCCGAGGAACGCCCCACGACGTCCGGTCTTGATTCCCATCGGGCCGCCGCATTTCTCGCACTTCACGTCTACGGTGACTTGCGCCACCGGCTTGCCCTGGTCGTCCACGGGCATGGTCCCGCGACACTTGGGGTACCCCGTGCAGCCGAGGAACGCGCCCCTTGCTCCTTGTCGCAAGACCATCATCTTGCCGCACTTGGGGCAGACGTGCTCGGTCTCGACCACGGAGGGGACCGGGTTGCCGTTGGCGTCGATGTTGAACGACTCCTTGCATCCGGGATAGCCCGAGCAGGAGAGGAACGGCCCGCGCTTGCCTTCGCGCAGCATGAGCGGCTTGCCGCACTTGGTGCAGATGTGCTCGGTCTCGATCGCCTCGGGCCTGGGCCCGCCTTCCATGGGCCGCGTGGCCTTGCATTCGGGGTACTTGGAGCAACTGAGGAACGCCCCACCCTTGCTGTACTTGATCAGCATGGGCGATCCGCACTTGTGGCAGGTCTCCGAAGAGGTGATCTGCACCTTCTGCATGCGGGTCTCGGCCAACGCGAGCGATTCCTGGAACGGCTCGTAGAACTCGTCGAGGACCTTGATCATGTCCTCCTTGGCCTCGGCGATGTCGTCGAGCTCGTCTTCCATGTGGGCCGTGAACTTCAGGTCCATGATCTTGGGGAAATGCTCGACGAGCAAATCCGTGACGACCAGGCCCAATTCGGTGGCGAAGAATTTCCTTTCCTTCTGCTCGACGTACATGCGGTCCTGGATGGTCTGGATGATCGCCGCGTAAGTCGAAGGCCGGCCGATGTTCTCCTTCTCCAGCGCCTTGATGAGCGTGGCCTCGGTGAATCGCGGCGGCGGTTGGGTGAAGTGCTGGGTGGGCACGAGGTCGTGCAGGTCGAGCGCCTGATTCAGGTTGAGCAGGGGCAGGAGCGCGTCCTCCTGCTTGCCGGCCGGGGCGAGCACTCGCCGATAGCCGTCGAACCGCAGGATCTTGCCCTGCGTCTTGAAGACCCCTTCGCCCGCCGTGACCTCCACGTTGGTCACCTCGAAGATGGCGGGCGTCATCTGGCTCGCCACAAATCGGCGGTAGATCAGTTGATAGAGCTTGAACTGGTCGATCGTCAGCTTCTGGCGGATGGACTCGGGGGTGAGCGCGATGTCGGTAGGCCGGATCGCCTCGTGGGCCTCCTGCGCCTGCTTGCCGGCGGCATACCGATTGGGCTTGGCGGGCAAGTACTTCGGCCCGTATTGCTTCTCGATCACCTCGCGAACCCCTGTGACCGAATCGTCGCTCACGCGGAGGCTGTCGGTCCGCATGTAGGTGATCAGGCCCGTCGGGCCATCGCCGCCCACGTCGATCCCCTCGTACAGTTCCTGGGCGACCTTCATGGTCCTCTTGCCCGAAAATCGCAGGCGGATGGCGGCCTGTTGCTGGAGCGTGCTGGTCTTGTACGGGGCGTCGGGCTTGTCGATCTTCTCGACGGTTTCCAGCTTCGAGACCACGTAATCGGCCGAGGCGAGGGCGTCGCGGATGGTCCGCGCATCGGTCTCGTTCTTGGCGGCGAATTTCGCGCCCTTCCACTCGGCAAGCTCGGTGGTGAAGCGGTCGGCTTCGGCCGCGGAACCCTGAGGGGCCACCGTGGCCGTGATCCGCCAGTATTCCTCGCTCACGAAGGCGCGGATTTCCTTCTCTCGCTCGGCGATCAGGCGGACGGCGACCGACTGCACTCGGCCCGCCGAGAGCTTCGGACGGACTTTCTTGGAAAGTAACGGGCTGACCCGCCACCCGACGAATCGATCCAGGAACCGGCGGACCTGCTGCGCGTTCACCTTGTCCATGTCGATGGGGCCGACGTGGTTGAACGCTTCCTTCACGGCCTTTTCGGTGATTTCGTAGAATTTGACGCGGCGGACCCGCTCGTCGGGCAATCCCAGGGCGTGCTGGAGGTGCCAGGCGATCGCCTCCCCTTCGCGGTCGGGGTCGGTGGCGAGGTAGACCATCTCGACCTTGGCGGCCTCCAGCTTCAGCTCGCCGATGGTCTTGGTCTTGTCGGGCAGGACGACGTAAGTTGGGGTATAGCCGTGCTTCACGTCGATCCCCAGGTCCTTCCCCTTCGTAGGAAGGTCGCGGACGTGCCCCATGCTGGCCTTCACGCGGAACTTGGGGCCGAGGAACTTCTCGATGGACTTGGCCTTCTTCGGGCTCTCCACGATCACCAGCGAGCGGCCCGAACCCAGGACGGCGGGGCCGGTTGCGGCGGGCTGCTTCTTCGTTGCCGACGCGGCCCTGGACTTGGGTTTGGCGGGGGCCTTCTTGGCGTCCGACGTCTTTGCGGTCTTGCGGGCCACGGTGGTTCCTATTCCTTTATGCTCGCCGGGTCGGGCTGGGCGGTCGTCATGCCCCGACGTGAGCGGCTCCTGGTTTGCCTTCGCGATCGTTCCTGGTACACTCGGCGAGGTCGAGCCGTTGCCGGTTGGCCGCGCCTTTCAATAAGCTAGCGTATCCGGCCGTGTCAAGGGGGCCGGATTTCCGGCCGTAGGCCGGGCGTCCCGAATTTTCCACCGAGGGGTGGGTCCAGCCCGCGAGACCCCCTCCGACTGACATCCCGATTGAGGCTCCCCCATGCCGTTCGAGGTCTTTCGCCGCCACCAACGCAAGCTCATGGCCGTGCTGGCCATCCTCGCCATGTTCAGCTTCGTGATCGGGGATGCCCTCACCAACCTGATGAGGCCGAGCGGCCCCGGCTCCTACGGCGACCCGGTGGTCGCGAAGCTTTACGGCAAGGATGTCCACCAATCCGACCTGAATCGCCTGGCGAAAGAACGGCAGATCGCCAATCAGTTCGTCTCTCGTGTGCGGGGATACAACGGCGACCTCCAGGTCTTCGGAGGTTATAGCACGCCCGAGATGGTGGACGCCTATATTCTCCAGCACGAGGCCGACCGCATGGGCCTGCCCGTCTCGACCAAGATCGCCAACGGGTTCCTGCGACGGATCGACCCGCTGACCAGCACCGCGAAGCTCGACCAGATCTATCGCTCGTCGCCGCTGGCCGAGATGGTGACCGACGAGCAGCTCCTGAACGAGATCGCCAACCAGTTCCGCATCCGCAAGCTCGCAACCCTGACCCTGGCCGAGGAAGAAGCCACGCCGCTGGACGTGTTCGAGACCTATCGCGACCAGAACGAGCGAGTCTCGGCCTACGCCGTGCCGTTCCCGGTCGCCGATTACACGTCGCAAGTCGCTTCGCCGTCGGCGGATGAGGAAAACGGGTTCTTCGAGAAGTACAAGAACGTGTTGCCGAACCCAGACAGCCCCACGCCCGGCTTCATGATCCCGCAAAAGGTGCGGTTCGAGGTCATCTCGGCCGACGTGAGGCGCTCGCCGCCAAGATTCGCACGAAGTTGACCGACGTCGAGCTTCGCCAGATTTACGAGGGCAGGAAGGCCGAATTCCTCGCCAATCCGCCCGAATTGCCCGTGAACCTGTTCGCCGGTGCCCCCGAATTGACCCCGCACGACGCCTTCCCGGACCTCCGGCACGAGGTGGCCGAGAGAGTGGCCGAGGAGCGGGCTCGCGAGGAGGTGAACGGCAAGCTCGACGAGATCCGCAACGACCTCCAGCACTTCTTCGAGCGCTATTCCGACGCCCTCACGGACAAGAAGGAGTTGCCCAGGGCGGCCGACCTGATGAAAGCCGCGGCGGCGAAGGCCGGTTTCGCCTACGAATTGACGCCGCCGATCGCGAGGATCGATTCCGACGCCTTCGGCGACCTCGCCCGTAGCCGCCTGGGCGTGGCGCCCTTCGGCTCGGGCCCTACCTTCCTCAGCCTCGCTTACGGGTCCCGCACCAAGCTTTACAACCCGCTGGACCTGGCCGACAACGAGGGGCATCGCTTCCTCGTGTGGAAGACCGAGGACGACCCGGCCCGCGTGCCGAGCCTCGCCGAAGTCCGGCCCGAGGTCATCCGCGCCTGGAAGCTGATGAAGGCCCGTCCCCTCGCCGAGGCCGCCGCCAAGGCGCTCGCCGACGCGGCGAAGAAGGCCGGCGGGGGCACCGCGATCAAGACGGCTGCCGACAAGAAGCCGCTGATCGAGACGTTCCCGCAGCCGAAAATCTTCGCCATGAGCCAGGGGGCGCAAAGCTTCGGCCCGCCCCGTCCCTCGGAGATCCTGGAGATTCCCAAGGCGGGCGACGACGTCCGCAACGCGATCTTCAACCTGGAGCCGAAGTCGGCCGCCGTCGCGCACAACATCCCCGAGACGGTCTACTACGCCATCACCCTGCACGACCGCGAGAAGGTGAGCATGGAGGATCTCTATTCGTTCGCCTCGGCCGTGTTCACCCGCGAGCGGGTCAACCAGGAGCTGATGAGCAAGCGGCAACGCGAATGGATGGCCAGCCTGAGGGCCAAGGCCGGCCTCCCCGCCGACTGGACACCGCCGAATTCCGGCAGGAACGACGAAGTCGCCGAGACGGAGTGATCTTGCGTAGGGCCGGATCTTACCGGCCTTCCTCGACCTCGAAGAGGCCGGTAAGAACCGGCCCTACGGGATTGCATCCCACCCTTGAAGAGGGATTTCGCTCCATGAACTTCCGCCGCCGATCCTTCCCGCGACTCGCCGTAGCCGCGATTTCGCTGTGCCTGCTCGTCTCGGCCGCCGTGGCCCAGCAGGCGGCCCTGGTCGGGACCCTGGACGGGCATACCGAATACGTGTATTCGATCGCCTACACGCCCGACGGCAAGTCGATCTTGACCTCCGGCTTCGACGGCACGATTCGCGTGTGGGACGCGGCCACTCGCAAGGAGCAGAAGAAGTACGAGGCCGGGCCGAGCTTCGTCTACGCGCTCGCCCCCAGCCCCGACGGCTCGATGATCCTGACCGGCGAGAACAACAAGGGGCTCGTCAAGGTCTGGATGCGTCAGGCGGCCGGCCCGGTCAAGGAGCTCGTGAATTTGCCGGGCGGAATACACGCCCTGGCCACCAGCCCCGACGGCAAGAAGGCCGCCTTTTCCGCGGGGAACGCCGTCGTCTTCTGGGACATGCAGGGCGCCATGTTTCAGGCCCTGAACGGCCACAAGGGGGACGTGGAATCGATCGCCTACCGCGGCGACGGGGCGCAAGTGGCCTCGGGCGACAAGGCCCGGACGATTCGCCTCTGGAACGCGGCCGACGGCTCCGCGCAAGGCGTGATCGAAACCCCCGCCGATACCGTCCTGGGCCTGGCCTATCACCCCAATAACTCGCAGTTGCTCTCGGCCACTTCGGACGGCCTCGTCCGCATGTGGCAGCTTCCCATCACCGAGCCGAAGGTGGTCGAGGCGAAGGGCCCGGTCAAGGTGTTCGCCGCGAGCCTGGACGGCTCCAAAGTCGCCACGGCCGGCGACGACAAGATGGTGCGGATCTGGAACGCGGGCGATGGCAATCTCATCAAGGAAATCCCCTCGCCCGACCAGCCCGTGGTGGCCGTGGCGTTGAAGGCCGACGGGAATCAGGTCGCCTTCGCCCTTGCCAACAAGGTCGTTCGCGTGTGCAACGTGGGGGACGGCAACGAGGTCAAGAAGATCGAGAACCTGCCGAGCCCCATCACGGCGCTCGCCTTCCAGCCCGACGGCAGCCGAGTGGCCACGGCCGGCGAGGACAACCAGATCCGCGTCTACACGGTGGGGGACGCCAAGGAGCAGAAGGCCATGGGCGGCCACGGCGGGCGAATCCACGCCCTCACCTTCCACCCGGGCGACGGCAACCAGCTTTACTCCGCCTCGGAGGACGGCTCGGCCAGGGCCTGGAGCATCGGCGAGGGCAAGTCGTTCCGAGAGTTCCGCGGGCACGGAGGGCCGGTCACGGCCGTAGGTTTGACTCGCGACGGCGGTTGGCTCGCCACGGGCTCGGCCGACAAGACCATCAAGCTCTGGACGACCGGCGACGGCAAGAACGCATCCACCCTGAACGGGCACGGCGGCCCGATCACGTCGCTCGGCTTTTCCGGAGACGGCCGGCGCCTCGCCTCGGGCTCGGCCGACAACTCGGTGCGGTTCTGGGCGACCAGTAACATGCAGGCGCCGAGCGAGCTTCAAGGGCTCTCTTCCCACGGGGCGCCCATCGTGGGCGTGAGCATCCTGGCGGATAATCAGCAAATCGTCTCGGCGGGCGGGGACAACAAGCTTCGCGTCTGGAAGCCGTCTGCCAGCCGGATCTACGCCGGGCATCAGGGGCCGGTGTTCGCCGTCGCGGTCCATCCTAATGGATCGGTCATCGCCACGGGTTCGGCCGACAAGACTTGCAAGGTGTTCGACCTCGCTTCGGGCCAGGTCGTCCGCACCCATCCTCACGGCGACGTGGTCCGCGCGGTCCTTTACACGAAGGACCAGCAGAAGCTCATCACCGGGTCGGCCGACAAGACCGTGAAGACGTGGAACCCCGGCAACGGCCAGCCGATTTCGACCTACAACATCGGGTCGTCGCCGGTGGTCTCACTGGCGGCGTCGAATGACGGCAAGGTCCTGGCGGCCGGGTTGAGCGAGCCCGCGTCGGTCCGGCTTTTCGACCTTTCTCAGGCCGACGCCTCCAAGGCCGACCTGCAAACCATCGGCGGATTCGGCGGGCCGGTCGCTTCGGTGGCGATCTTGCCCGACAATCAGACGATCCTGGCCGGCTCGGAAGACAAATCGGTGAAGCTTTTCAAGCTTTCTCCCGGCGGGGCGGCGAAATCGCTGGCGGGCCATGCCTCGCAAGTTTATAGCGTCTCATGGAGTCCCGACGGCAAGAAGGCCGTCTCGGGCGCAGCCGATAAGAGCATGCGGATCTGGGATATCGAGAAGGGGACTCAGGAACGTGCCGTCGATAAGGCCCACGAGACCGTGGTTTACGCGGTGGCGTGGAGCCCGAAGGGAGACGTGATCGCCTCGGCGGGCGATGACAAGGTGATCAAGTTCTGGAATCCGGCCGACGGCAAGGAGCTTCGCAAGGCCACCGGCCACGGCGCGGCGATTTATTGCCTGGCATTCCGCCCGCCCAATGCGGACATGATCGCCAGCGGGTCGATCGACAAGACGATTCGCCTGTGGAACGTGGCTGACGGCAAGGAAGTGAAGGTGCTTTCCGGGCATCCCGACGACGTGTACGGGATCGCCTTCAGCCCCGACGGCAAGCGACTGGCCTCGATCGGTTACGGCGGCAATTTGGTCGTGTGGGACGTCGACGCCGGCAAGCCGATCTTCCAGCAACTGGTCAACAGCCACACGCCTTGCTACGGTATCGCCTTCAGCCCCGACGGCAAGCAAGTGGCCGTGGCGGCGGGCGACTTCAAGGCATATCTCTTCAACCTGCCTTGAGGGAGATTTTCACCGCGGAGAACGCGGAGGTCGCGGAGGTCGCGGAGACAGAAAAGGGAGTTTTTCCTCCTCCGCTCTTTTTCCTCTGCGATCTCCGCGTTCTCCGCGGTGAAAATCTCCCTCTTCAAGGCTTCGCCGGATGATGCTCGGCCTTGCGCCGCTCGTACTCTTGCAAGAAGGCATCGGCCTTCGCCAGATCCACCTCGCGGCAATAAACGCGGGGGTTCCCGCTCCAACCCCCGAGGGCGTCCTGCATGTCCATGGCGTCGCTCACGGCGGCGATCCCCGCCTCGCTCAGCTGATCGGCGAGGAACTTCGCCTCCATGATGCTGTACGCCTGGTAGCAGGGGACCAGGTCCGAGCCGGGCGAGGGGCCGCCGAAATCCAGGTCGGGCGAGTTGCTGATGGGCAGCTCGTCGATCGGGCCTTCCAGGTCGGCCGGGACGAAGTTGGGGTCCTCGGTCCCATCGGGGGCGGTGCCGCAGTGCCAGCACACCTCGAATTCCCGATCTACTTTCGATCCGCACTTCGGACATGTCCACATGGGGGTTCCCTTGTTCGGGTGGTAGGGCGTCCATTCTCTAGAGCTTGATCGCCCCCAGCAACTCGGCGGCTGGTAGGATATATCCCGGATAAAACGGACCGAAGAGTGCGAATTTAGCCGAGCTTTCGTCGAACCTCATCGTGTACACGATCTCCTTGAGGTACGACGGGTTCTTGGCCCACAGCGTCACGCCCCACTCCCAGTCGTCCAGGCCGGTGGATGCCGTGATGACCTGTGATACCCTTCCAGCGAACTTCATGCCGCTCTTGCCGTGACCGCTCATCATTTCGGACCGGCGCTCGAACGGCTCCAGGTACCAGTTCTGCCCCTCGACCCGCATCTTGCTCATGGGATAGAAGCACACGCAGGGCCAGTCGGGGAACTCGGGATAGAGCCGGTGCTGGTTCATCGGCCCGAGCCGGCGGGCGTATTGCTCCAGTTTCGTCTTGTACGAGGGGCTCTCGGGATCGACCCCTTCGCGCTCCCGCAGCACCCTGCCGTAGGCCTCCACGTCGGGCACGTATTCGGAAATCTCGGTGATCGAATAGAACGAGTAGGTGGGGATCAACGCGGGGCCGAGCGGAGAGGCCTGGATCCTCATCTGCACGTCGTGGATCTTGCGAAGGTCGGTCCCGGCCATCATCACGCCGAAATCCGCCTTGTGGCCGAGCACGCCGAAGCACTGGATCTGGTCGGGCGCCGTGGATGACCCGCGTTCGAGGACGCGGATCAATTCGGCACGCCCCTCGTCGCGTGCTGAGGGCGAGAGCTTCGCAAGCTCGGCGCGATCGACCCGATAGAACAGGTGGAGGAAGTGCCAGCCAATCTCGGGGACGAGCGAGGCGGGGATCTCGGCGGCCGGCGAGGGGCGATGCCCTTGCTGCGAGGCGGTCTCGGTTCCGTGGGACATGATCGGGCTCCGGTCTCTGGGTCGGGATGGAGCGTCGATTGTAGCAACGCGGGCGAAATCCGGCCCAGATCGACGTGGGATCTCCGGGCTTTCATAACCGCGAACATCTCCGCGCCTTGACTTACGACCGGTCGCGGGCTGGCTGGCGGCGAGCCGGGAGGACGCGCCATCGGATGTACTTCCTGCTCCTCTCCTCGATAATTGGTACATCGATGACCTCGGGATTCTCGAGATGAATTCGGAGCACAACACTAATATCAAGGCGGATGGAAGAATTCATGACCCGATCGCGAAAAGGGGCGGAGTTGGGCCAAAGTCCCTCGTCCCGCGGCGTGGCATAATTCGGGTGAAAAGGCCCCGAAAAGGACGAAATTCCTTGTCACTTAGACGTTCACAAAACCCGGATTCGTAACGGGTTAAGTTTCACGAATTGACGCATATCACTCCCAGCATGTTACAGTTCGCTGCGCGCAAAATCCCTCGGAAGTCGCCCAGACATTTCGTCTGATCGCGATTTGTCAAGAACGCAGACGAAATGTGCGCTTTTTCATCGATCGGGAGGGGATCATTCTCCCAGGACGAATCGCGGGGAGGGATGCAGCGCTTGGAGGCCGATGTGCGACCCATTTTCGCGCCCGCGCTCGTTGGCGTATGGGATTTGCAATCTCCTCGGTCGAGAGCGGCCCTGAAGCGTGGGACGGTGTCCGGCTTCACCGGGGCAATCTTGCTCTTGTTCATGAGGTTGATGCACAATAGACTTTGCGAGGGGGCATCGGCAGGGCCGATTTCCTCCCTCGCGCTCACGGAGGTCACTTCGATGAAGGCAATTCCCCGATTCGGTGTCGTTACGACCCTGATCCTGCTGGCCAGCACCTCGGCTCAAGCGGGCTGGAGGAAGCGGGTCGTGATCGTCCAACCGACGACCGTGGTAACGCCGGCCTCTGCGTATCAGTGGTCGACTTCCAACGGCGCCATCGTCGAGAGCAGGTACAACATGATCCCGGCCGAGCCGATCGGCACCTCGGCCCCGCCCCTTCCCGTGGTCGCCGGCTACGTGCCCACCACGGTCCAGAAGGTCAAGGTTGTCTCACCTCGGCGAGTTTATCGCTATTACAGCTATTAAGTGGCTTCGCCAGGATCGGAAGGCCGGGTGGGAGGCGGTCTCCCCATCCGGCCGGGCAGAAACGACTCTCCGGAAGGTGGGCGGAATGGCTACCGCGGAACGGACCAGGGGGCGGATTTACGACGACATCACCCAGACGATCGGCAACACGCCGCTGATCCGTTTGCGACGGATCACCGCGGGCTGCCACGCCGAGGTCGTCGCCAAGCTCGAGAACTTCAACCCGCTCTGGTCGGTCAAGGACCGGATCGGCGTGGCCATGATCGACGCCGCCGAGGCCGCCGGCAAGATCGGCCCCGACACCGTCATCGTCGAGCCCACGAGCGGGAACACGGGCATCGCCCTGGCGTTCACCTGTGCGGCCCGCGGGTACAAGCTCATGGTGACCATGCCCGAGAGCATGAGCCTGGAGCGCCGCCGCCTGCTCAAGGCGTTCGGGGCCGAGATCGTGCTCACGCCCACGTCGGAAGGGATGCCGGGCGCGGTCAGTCGAGCCGAGGAGATCGTCCGCAACACGCCCAACGCCTTCATGCCGCAGCAGTTCAAGAATCCGGCTAACCCCGAGATCCACCGCAAGACCACCGCCGAGGAGATCTGGCGAGACAGCGACGGTAAGGTGGACATCCTGGTATGCGGCGTGGGCACCGGCGGCACGATCACCGGATGCGGCGAGGTCCTGAAATCAAGGAAGCCCGGCCTGAAGGTCATCGCCGTCGAGCCCACCAATTCACCCGTCCTGACCCAGCGAAGGAAGGGCGAGCCGAACAAGCCGGGCCGCCACAAGATCCAGGGGATCGGCGCCGGGTTCGTGCCGGACATCCTCAACATGGAAGTGATCGACGAGATCCTGCTCGTCGACGACGACGCGGCCTTCGAGACCGCGAGACGACTGGCCAAGGAAGAAGGGATGCTCGTCGGCATCTCCTGCGGTGCGGCAGCGTCGGCAGCTTTGCAGGTGGCCAGGCGGCCCGAGAACGCGGGCAAGATGATCGTGGTTGTACTACCCGACCTGGGTGAACGGTATCTCTCGACTTCGCTGTTTCCGGAATGAGACCGTGAGCCGGAGCTGTTGCGGGCGACTTTCCGCTCGAAACGGTTTCTGGTATTATCGAGAGTGGAGTTGAGGTCGGCCGCCGCTATCCGACGGGGCTTCGCCATGTCGTCAGGAACCCTGACCCACGCAACGCTCGATGACCTTCGTCGCGTGGAAGGCAAGGCGGAATTGATCGCCGGGAGGATCGTCCATGTCATGCCCACCGGCTTTCGCCCGGGCCAGGTCGGCGGCCGGATCTATCGCAGCCTCGACGATCATGCCGCGATCACGGGCCGCGGTGTGGCCCTCCCCGACAATGTGGGTTTCGTCGTGCCTGAATTGGCTTCGGGACGCCGGTCGTTCTCGCCGGACGCCTCTTTCTTTTTCGGCCCGCTGCCTCGGGACGAAATGGATTTCCTCGACGGGGCACCGACCTTCGCCGTCGAGGTCCGCAGCGAGGGGGACTATGGTGACTCCGTCGAGGCCGAGATGGCCGCCAAGCGGGCCGATTACTTCGAGGCCGGCACGGCGGTGGTCTGGGATGTCGATCCGAAATCCAGGGTCGTGAAGATCTACCGGGATGCGGCACCCGATCAGCCGACGGTCTTCGGCAGGGGCCAGACGGCCGACGCCGAGCCTGCAATCCCAGGGTGGCGCCTGGCCGTGGATCAGATATTCGCCTAGGAGGGGGGACCGGACTCCCTGGGCCAGCTTCCGTTCAAGCAGAACGTCTAGCCTACGGCCATAGTCAAGGATGCCCCCTCGTTCCCTGCGACATCATCAACTTGGGGGCGGGCATGACACGGCTTCGCCTTCGATTTTCCGTATGTCGGATGATGATCGCGTTGGCGATCCTCGCATGTCCTTCAAGGCGATTTTCTGGGTCGCAGAGATGAGAGCCCGGTCGGTCTCGCATCGTCGGCGTGCCTTCGAATTCGAATCCAGTACGATGCGCCGGGAAGCTTAGTCCGGACGGAAGACGGCCGGTGGGTGGATCGGTATGAGAACGAGAACGACCGCATCCACGACGATTGGGCATGGCGAATGGCCGAGAAATACCGGCGACTCTCCTACTACCCGTGGCTAGACGTCGAGCTCGATCCACCCCGCCCTGCCCCGCTCGCCAATCCGAGGAGCGCCTTTGAATTGCCGGACCGCGGGTCTAAATTCGTTGAGGAAGCCGATGGGAGTACGTGGAGTCAAGGCCCGCAGCCACCGAGATGAACGTACCTCTGGACCCGGCCCTGAAGACGCGGAGCTGGAAACGGTGTCAGGAACCGTTTCCAAAAACCCCGAAACGGTTCCTGACACCGTTTTCCGTATCGACCGGTTTTCATGTCCGAATCCACGCTGCTAATCCCCGGAGATTTCCTCGACCAGATGATCGCCCATTGCCGGAGCGAAGCCCCTCGCGAATGTTGCGGCATCCTGGGCGGCACCTCGCCTCGCGTTTCTTCGATCCATCCCTTGAAGAATGTCCTCGCCAGCGAGTCGCGGTACGAGGCCGACCCGCGGGATGTGATCAGGGCTCATGTGGATCTTCGAGGTCGCGGGGCCGAATTCCTGGCGATTTATCATTCGCATCCGCGGTGGCAGGCCGTGCCTCAGCCTCACCGACCTCCAGCAGAACCATTACGGCGATCTACCCCGAATCATCATCTCCCTCCTGCAGGAATTGCCCGACGTGCGTTCCTGGAAACTCGATCCGACCTCGTTCGAAGAGCTTCCGTGGCAAGGGGTTGAACCGTTCGGCGAGTCGGGCTACACTGTCGGCTCGCATGTGTTTCTCCCGAATCTTGCCCTCCGGACCCTCTCCATGCAGCGAACCTTGATCATCTTCAAGCCCGATTGCGTCCAGCGCCGCCTGGTGGGCGAGATCCTCGGCCGGTTCGAGGCGAAGGGGCTGAAAATCGCCGCGTTGAAGCTGCTCCAGGTGCCGCGTTCGCTGGCCGAATCGCATTACGCCGAGCACAAGGAACGGCCCTTTTTCGGCGGGTTGATCGACTTCCTCACCGGCGGCCCGGTCATCGTGGGCATGCTGCGTGGCCCCGACGCCATCCCGGTCGTTCGCAAGATGCTCGGCAAGACCAATGGGGCCGAGGCGGAACCGGGCACGATTCGCGGCGACTTTTCGATCAGCAAGCAGAACAACTTGATCCACGGGAGCGACAGCCCCGAGTCGGCCGATCGGGAGATCGCCCTCTGGTTCAAGCCCGAGGAGTTGGTCGACTACGAGATTGAAGGCAGCGGCTGGGTCGTGGGCTGAATCATGGCGACCAAACCGCGATCAAATCCATTTTACGTGCTGCTGATGGCCGTGAGCACGCTGTTCGTGATCACCTCGCTCGGGTATCTCGTCGGCCCCTACGTCGCGCAGCAGGCGATCGACCACCCGGGCGCCGGGCCCTCGCAAGGCTCGCGCAATCTTGCGGCGTGGTTCGAGCGAAAGGGCGTGATTGCGCTCGCGATGGAGTTCGTGGCCATGCTCGTCCTGGGCGGGCTGGCCATGGCGACCGATCGATTTTACGCCCCCCCGAAGAAGCCCTGAACCCTCGCAACCGATCCACGGAGGAGTCGGCCATGGCGACGAAGAATCCAGCCGCCGAGGCCGCGAGGCTTCGCGCCGAGATCGATCGGCACAACCGGCTCTATTACGTCGACGCGGCGCCCGAGATCAGCGATCGCGACTATGATCGCCTCCTGAAGAAGCTCGAAGCGATCGAGGCCGCGCATCCCGAGCTCGTGACCGCCGAAAGCCCCACGCAGCGCGTCGGCGGGCAGCCGATCGAGGGATTCGCCACGGTCCGCCATGCCGTGCCCATGCTCTCGATCGACAACACGTACAACTATGACGAAGTTCGCGAATGGGACGCACGCGTCCGCAAGGCGCTGAACGCCGACGACGTGATTCGCTACGTGGTCGAGCTGAAGGTGGACGGCGTGGCCGTCTCGCTGCGGTTCGAGGACGGCAGGTTCGCGCTCGGCTCCACCCGCGGCGACGGCGAGAAGGGGGACGACGTGACGGTCAACCTCCGCACCGTGCGCGGCATCCCCATGGCGCTGTGCCGATGACCCTCCGCCCTTGCTGGAAGTCCGCGGCGAGGTCTACATGACCAACGCCGAGTTGGTGCGATTGAACGAGCTGCGCGCCGCCGAGGAAGAACCGCCGTTGGCCAATCCGAGGAACGCCACGGCCGGGACCTTGAAGCTGCTTGACCCTCGCCTGTGCGCCAGGCGGCGGCTGCGATTCCTGGCCCATGGACTGGGCGAGGTGAAGGGCTTGAAGGTCGCCACATACTCCGAAACGCTCGACGAGATCAAGCGATGGGGCATTCCGATCACCCCTCACGCCAGGGTGTTTTCGACGATTGATGAGGTGATTGCCCACGCGGAATCGTGGGAATCGCGGCGGAAGACGCTGGATTTCCAGATCGATGGCCTCGTCATCAAGGTGGACGACCTGGGGCAGAGGCAGCGCCTGGGGTATCGATCCAAGAGCCCGCGATGGGTGATCGCCTTCAAATATGAGCCGGAAGAGGCTATCACGCAGGTGCTGGATATCGTGGTGCAGGTGGGCAAGACCGGGAAGGTCACGCCGGTGGCCGACCTGGTGCCGGTCTTGCTTTCCGGCACGACCGTGAGGCGGGCGACCCTGCATAATTCCGACGAGATTTCGCGCAAGGATATTCGCATCGGCGACACCGTGGCGATCCAGAAGGCGGGGGAGATCATCCCGCAGGTGGTCCGGGTCTTGACCGAGCAACGGACGGGCGCGGAGCGGGTTTTCCGCTTCCCGAGACCTGCCCGAGCTGCGGGTCTCCGGTCGCTCGCGAACCGGGCGAGGCGGATTTCCGCTGCACCAATTCGTCGTTCGCCTGCCCCGATCGCCTGAAGGAGACGATCCGCTGGTTCGCCCATCGCGACGCGATGGACATCGAGAATCTCGGGGAAAAATTAATCGACAAGCTCGTGGATTTGAAGATGGTACGCAGCCTGGCCGACCTGTATCGACTCGACGAGCCCACGCTTGCCGAGATGGAACGGATGGGGAAGAAGTCCGCCGCGAACCTGGTCGCGGCGATCGCGGCGAGCAAGACGCGGACGCTCGATCGCCTGCTCACGGGCCTCACGATTCGCCACGTGGGGACGCGGGTCTCGGAGATCCTCGCGGAACGGCTGGGGACGCTGGACGCGATCCGATCGGCCTCGCTGGAGACGCTGGGGAATGTGCCGGAGATCGGCCCGGTGGTGGCCGCGAGCGTGTTTCATTTCTTCCACGACGAGGCGAACTCGCGGGCGATCGATGACCTGATTGCCGTCGGAGTGGACCCCCTGCCGCTTGATCCCGGCGGCAGCAAGTTCGGGCTCACTCCCGCTCGCGGGCAAGACGTTCGTGATCACCGGGACGTTGCCGAAGCGGGGCCGCGCCGAAACCGAGGCCTTGATCAAGAAGCATGGCGGGAAGGTGAGCGGGTCGGTCTCGAAATCGACGAGTTTTGTCGTTGCGGGCGAGGAAGCCGGGAGTAAGCTGGTGAAGGCGCGGTCGCTGGGAATTTCGGTGATTGATGAGGCGGAGCTTGAGACGTTGGTGGGTTTGGGGGCATGAAGCGGGATTGGTGCGTTTCATGTCCCCTACAAGATGGTGCATTTCATGCACCCTACGAGGCCTGGCATGGGGCGGGACGGGAACGATACGCTCGAGGATGGATCGGTGCCCTCGACCGCGGCCCTTGATCCCGCGGAGCCGCGCCCTGGTGCCGTCGTCGAGCCGACCCAGGCCGATCCCTCTTCGCAAGTGACCATTGCTTCGCCCGGCAAATGGGACGAGACATCCTCGCCCGCCGGCATCGGCACGTCGCCCGCCGAGGACCGGTGGATTGGTGCAGATTTCGGCAAGTACAAGCTGATTTCCGAGCTTGGCCGCGGCGGGATGGGCGTGGTTTACAAGGCCCGGCAGAAAGGGCTGGACCGGCTGGTTGCCGTGAAGATGATCCTGGGCAGCCAGCTTGCCGGGCGCGACCAGATCGAGCGCCTTTATGCCGCTTCCTCCGGGGCGAGGACCTCATGATCCCGCGGGCCGGGCTGATCCTTCGGCTGCGGCGATGGTCGCGACCTGAACCAACGCTGGCGTCTCGCCTGGGCGGATTGGGCCTTTGCCTGGTCGCGACGCAATCGAGCTACTGCGTCTTCAGGAACGTCAACCTGGCGGTCCACCCGAAAGTCATGGGCTTGCTCGCGCTCTGGGCTGTCGCATCGTGGGTCTACCAGATGATCCAGCCGGGGCGAAGGTTGGCTTTTCCTTCGGTTGGCTGTCACAATGGGCATTTCCGGGATGGCGGCCGGGAGGTCCGATCGAGGTTCGTGCGATGTCGTTTGGTCCGTCGGAAGGGGAAAGTCGAGACGCGACGACGGGGCTGGACGCACCCAGCCGGCCCTCCGATGCGCCGACGCTCCCTCCGGACCCGACTCAGTCCGATGGTTCGGACAGCTTCCGCCTGGGCATGACCTTCTCGCCCGACCTGGAAGAGGCGACGCGGCTCGCCTCGACCGGCAGCACCATCAGCTGGCCGCCCCATCCCAGCTATCCGCCCGGGAGCGGTCAGGGAATCCGCGATGATGCCGGCGCGACCGATTTCGGCAACTATATCCTGCTGGAGGAGATCGGTCGCGGGGGGATGGGCGTGGTCTATCGCGCCCGGCAGAAGGGGCTGGATCGCGTGGTTGCGGTCAAGATGATCCTGGCGAGCCACCTGGCGGGGGCCGACGAGGTGGCTCGATTCTATGCCGAGGCGAAGTCGGCGGCCGGGGTCCGCGACCCTCATATCGTGGCGATCCATGATGTGGGCCAGCACGCCGGCCAGCACTTCTTCGCGATGGAATTCATCGACGGCCCGAGCCTGGCGCAACGGCTGACGGACGGCCCCATCGACCCCTCGGTGGCCTCGCGAATCCTGGCGACAGTGGCCCGGGCGGTGGGCCGGTTGCATGCTCGCGGGATCATCCATCGCGACCTGAAGCCTTCGAATATCCTGCTGGACGCCACCGGCCGGCCGCTCGTGACCGATTTCGGGCTGGCGAAGTTCTTCCGGCGCAGAGCGCCGATACCCGGTCGGGCGCGATCGTGGGCACGCCCAGCTACATGGCCCCCGAGCAGGCGGCGGGGCGGACGAGCGACGTGGGGCCCCGCAGCGACATTTACAGCCTGGGTGCGATCCTCTACGAGCTACTCGTCGGGCACCCGCCGTTCGACGAGATCAACCCGCTCGACACGCTGGTCCAGGTGCTGGAAGGCGAGCCCACGCCGCCCAGCCAGGTCCGCCCCGGGATCCCCCGCGCCTGGAGCAAATCTGCCTGAAATGCCTGGAGAAGCGCCCCGAGGATCGCTATCCGACCGCCGGCGCACTGGCCGAGGACCTCGAACGCTTCCTGGCCGGGGACATGGTCGAGGCGAGGAAGCTTGGCGGGTGGACGCGGCTACGTCGCTGGACCAGGCGCGAGCCCGCGCTGGTCTCCCGACTCAGCACGCTGGCCCTGTGCGCGGCAATCGTCCAGACCGATCGGCTGGTGACCCAGGACCCCGACGTGATCCTGAATCGCCGCATCATGTGGCTGCTCGGCCTGGGCATGATGGCGTCGCTCACCTTCCAGGCGCTGCTGAAAGCGCGAGCGATGGTCGAACCTCGCCCGGTACACATGGGCCACGGCCGACATCACCCTGTTCACCTCGCTGGTCATCACCAGCGGAGGGCTCTCCACCTCGCTTGTGGCGGGCTTCTTCCTGCTCATCTCGGCGTCGGGCCTCTGGTTTCGCGAGCGGCTCGTGTGGTACACGACGGCACTCGCGGTGACGGCTTACGGCGCCGTGGTGGGGGTGGAAGCCTGGCAGAAGCGGCAGGATCATCCCGGGTCAGCCCATTTGCATGTGCTCTTCATGATGCTGCTCTCGGTGGCCGGCTTGATCATCGGCTATCAGGTGCGTCGAGTGCGGGCCCTGAGCCATTATTATGAGCATCGACCGCTCCCTTGAAGCGTAGGAAGATCACCACGGAGACGCAGAGCCTCCGTGGTGACGTCTTCGTGTTACTTGACGCGATGCAGGCGGACCTTCTTGACCTTGACCGCGCCCGACGCGAGCACGCTGTCGACGGCCGCCGTGGAGGTGTTGATGGCACCCGGCCCGACTCCGGAGAACTGCGAGACGAAGTTGGTGCCGGACGTCCCGTTGTTGGCGCCGTCGAGCAGGGTCCCCGTCGTGTTCGTCACGCCGTTGGGTGCGGTTCCCCTGACGGTCAGTTCGAGCTCCTCGTTGATCGGGATCAACTTGGTGGTGAGCGTGACGGTGTCGTTGAAGCTCGAATAGGTCACGGTGCTGATGGGGATGGTCACGTCATCCTTGGTGCCGAACTTCTTGTCGCGGCCGGCGGAGACGAGCTTGTAGTTGGCCAGGTCATTGGCCGTGGACGCCGTCAGCGGCGTGTCGAACGTGATGATGAACTGGGTCGGCTGGTTGTGGATGCCGGTCCGCGTGAGGTTGGTGACGGCCGGGCCGCCCCCGCCGATGGGCGTGGACGAGGCCGAGACCACGTTCGCCCCCACGGTCACGGCGCTGATGGAGGGGATCACATTGGGCTGATCGGCCTGCGTCGATCCGATGAGCGAAAGGTTGCCGGCCGTCGTCGGCGTGACGGTGAGCTGCACGAGAGCCGACGCGCCCGGGGCGAGGCTGCCCAGGGTCGCGCCAAAGCCCGTGGCGCCGCTGTTGATCGCGGTCGTGCCCTGGCTCGCGGAAGATGCCTTGTAGGTGAGCCCGGCGGGCAGCGGGACGGTGAGGATGGCATTGGTCGCGGTGTTCGTCGTCGAGCTGTTGGTGACCACGAACGTGAAGGTTTCCGGCTGTCCGACCGTCGCGGTGACGGGATTGGAGCTGCCGGTCACGCCCAACTTCACGCCCGTGACGACGCTGGTGATCACGCTGGCCGTGTTGTTCGACGTATTCGGGTCGTTCTGGGCTCCGGTCACGGTGGCGGTGTCGGTCAGGCTTCCCGTGGTGGTGGGGAGCGTCGCCGTGATGGTGAAGGTGGTCGTCGCGTTGGCCGCGAGCGCCCCGATATTCGCGGTGAAGGTCTGTCCGGAGATGGAGATGGTGCCCGGCGGCGCCGTGGACCCCTGGAAGGTCACGCCCGTCGGCAACGTGTCGGTGATGGTCACGGCCGTCGCATTGCTGGGGCCGCCGTTGGCCACGCCGATCGTGTAGGTGACCAGCCCCCCGTTCGGCGTGTCGGTCCCGGTGGGATTGGGCGACTGGAACAGGACGAGGGCCAGGTCGGCCGAGGGGGACGTATTCGAGACGGCGGCCGAGAATTCCGACGTGTTGCCCGACCCGTCGATCGCCGTGGCCGCGACGAACGAGCCCACGGTGACGGATTGCGTGGTCGTCGCAGAGAAGCTGGCGGCGACCGATGGCGTCGGTGGTGACCGAGGCCGTCCCGACGAAGTTCCGCCCCTGCCCGAAGCCCGAGGGGTCGGCCGACGTGTTGGCGTAAAGCTCGATCGAGTAGGCCGTATTCGGGACCGCGTTGAGCGTGCCGTTGACCGTGGTGGCGCCGTTGGCCGTGGCCACGCCGGTAATCACCGGGTAATTCAGCAGGTTATTCGGGCCGCTGCCGGGGCTGGTCGCAATGTTGGGATTCACGCCTCGGGGCGCCAGGTCGATCCCCAACCCGGAATTGGAGAAGATGAAGTTGCGGCTCACGTCCACGCCGGTCCCGGCGTTCACGAATACGCCCGCGCCCTCGTTGTAGGCGACCGTGTTGCCCGCGCCGGTGGCCGTTCCGCCGATGGTGGTCTTGGACGCTCCGTCCACGTTCACGCCGTCGCCCGTGTTGGGCAGGGCGGTCACGCCGTCGAGCGCGAGGCCGATGTAGTTGGCCTGCACGATGTTGCCCGTACTGGCCGTGCCCGCGATCGACACGCCGGGGCCGGTGTTGCCGGAGATGATGTTGCGGGCGAGCAACCCGGTCCCGCCGATCACGTTGCCGGTGCTCCCGGCGGTGATCAATATACCGTCGGCGTTGGCGATGGCGACCGTCCCGGCGGCGTTGGTGCCGATCTGGTTGCCCTCGACGATGTTGTTGGTCGTGTTGATCGCGCCGGTGTTCCCCATGATCTCGACGCCCGGCCCCGTGCTGCCGGCGATCACGTTGGTCACGCCGCCGGACACTCCTCCCACGGTGTTCGTGGTCGAGCCGTTGATGATCAGCACGCCGGCCGTGGTGGCCTGGTTGCCCGCGACCGCCGCCGAGCCGTCGGCCGTGGTGCCGATGTAGTTATTGGTGAGGACGTTGTTCGAGGTGGCGGACATCTCGACGTTGGCCGTCGCATTGCCCGAGATCACGTTGCGATCGGCCGTGGCCGAGCCGCCCACGGTGCTCGTCGAGGACTCGCTGGAGAGCAAGATCCCCACCGCGTTGCTCACCGCCGTCGTGCCCGAGGCGCTCAGGCCGATGTAGTTGCCCTCGATCACGTTGCCCGAGCTGGGGCTGGTGGTCGTCCCGGAGATGGACACGCCGTCGCCCGTGTTGCCCGCGATCACGTTCCGCGCCGCCGGGACCGCGCCGCCCACCATGTTGTTGGTCGCGCCCGAGGTGAGCTCGACGCCCGTGCCGTTGGCGATCGCCGTGGTCCCGGAAACGTCCAGGCCGATGAAGTTGCCCTCGACGATATTGCCCGTGGCCGTCGCCCCGGTGATCTCGACGCCGGCGCTCGTATTGCCCGAGATCACGTCCTTGAACGACGTCGAGATCCCGCCGATCGTGTTGTCGGTCGACCCGGTGATCAGCACGCCCACGCCGTTCGGCGCCGCCACGGTCCCGGTGGCGTCGGTGCCGATGAGCGACTCCTCGATCGCGTTGCCGCCCACGCCGGAGATCGCCACGCCCGCCCCGGAGAAGTTGCCGATGGCGAGCCCGCGAATCGTGTCGGGCGTGGCGCCGGTCGGCAGATTGAAGTTCAATCCGTTGGCCCCGGCGCCGGCGTTGGAGCCGCTCAGGAAGATCAACGGCGTGGCGCCGGTGCCGGGCTGGGTGGTCGCGTCGATGGTGAGCGTGTTGGTGATCGTCGGGAGCGGCGTGAGCGGCGCGATCGTCTGCACGCCCGCCGCGGCGATGTCGAACGAGATCACGCTGGAGCTGGGCGCCGCGTTGGCCACGAGGATGGCGTTTCGCAACGATCCGGCACCCGAGTCGTTGGTGTTGGTGACGAGGATCGTGGCCAGGAGCTCGCGGGTTTCGAGAGTCTCCAACCCCAGCCTTCGCTTGGACTTCTGACGGCCCAACAGGCCGGCGGGCTTGACCCCAGACGTGCGTCTTCGCATGGCCGTCGCCTCCAAAGTGCGTTCCCGCGCCGGTCGTCTGGACGGGCCGGGATTGCCTTCCGTGGACTGAGAGATCCGGGAAATCTGCGTAGCCCTGGCAAAACAGGGTTCACCGTGGAGCAGTATACCTGCGCCCTGGAGGTTGTCAAAAAAGACCCAGGACAACGTGGCTTTCGCCACGAGACCACGGAGGCTCCCCGGAGTGTTCGGGGTAATACCGCGGACTCCTGGAGTCGGTCGAGTGAAGTGGGCCGTCGAGTCGCGGGGATCTCGCGGGGAAGATGTCACCCGCGTGTGGACGCTACCTTCGCGACCCCCGCCCGCTCCCGGTGCGGGGGGCGGGATGTTCTGGGGGATCGCCGTTCGGGTGGATTTTCGCATGATTTCCTCGCGTTGCGTCGCGATGATAAGCCTTTGTTCTAGCCTTACAACCACACCATCGATGCCGGGGTCCGGACTTATCATCTTTTCCCAGGAGGGCCGCGAAATGGCCGGATACGGGGTCGCGATCGGGCTCCCCGCGAGGGGGCGGAATTGGGCCGAAACATGTCCAACCCATTCGGTTTCGCCTGGATTTTCATGGTTTACAACCCGTTTCCGGAGAAGGGCTTGTGTCATTGATTAATGAATTCAATCTTGTCGATAAAGTAATACGCTACAGAGTGCGACACTCGGGAAATGCCGGGGATTCGTGGGCGAAGTCGGGGTTTTCGGATGTCTCGTCCAGGGGCGCAGTCGGGGTGAGACGGTTTCTTGACCGTTTTTGACCTGTTTTCGGGCCTAAGTGTTGTCGCAAATCCCCCAAGTCGTGATCGCGTCGGGAGATGCGGCTTTTCGAATACCTGGACGAAATCTGGACGGCCTGGCCCTAGACGCGGCGGTTTTTGGCCCCTTTGTCGCGCCCGATTGGCGCACTTAAGTCTTTAGGCGGTAAAGGGATGGTGCATCACCGGATTGGAATGGGGCCCGGCGGCTCTCCGTGTGGGCTCCGATGCCGGTGGGACATGGATACGAGGATCTATCGGTTGCGCGACTTCGGCCTATTTTCCGATGCAGAAGCGGCGAAAAATGCGGTCGAGGATGTCGTCGGAAACGACTTCTCCGATTACGCGGCCGAGGCCGTCGAGCGCCTGGCGAAGATCGATCGTCACTAGCTCGTCCCCCCCGCCGAGGACCAGCGTGGACGCCGCCGAATCCATCGCTGCGCTCGCCTCGGCGAGCGCGTCCTTGCATCTCGCCGAGGTGCCCACGACGCCGTTTTCTTGATGGGAACTGGATCGCAGAATCCTCGGCGATGGCGGCTTTCAACGTTTCGAGGCCCTCTCCGCGAACGGCGCTGGTTGCGATCGTGCCCGGGATGGCTTGAATGGCCAGGTCGGCCTTGGTCTGGACTCGCAGGCGCGTGGCCGTGGAAAAGGTGGCGGCCGGGAAGGAGAACGTCTCGTCGCCGGGCAGGCATTCGAGCAAGATCTCGGCCGTGGCAATCTGGTCCAGGCGGAACGCCCCGGCTTCGGCCTCGATGGAGGACCGCGGCGCCTCCATCCCGGCCGTGTCGATCAGCTCGACGGGGATCCCCTCGCACTCGAACGTGGCGGACAGGTAGTCTCGGGTGGTCCCCGCGATGGGCGACACGAGCGCCCTGGTGTCGGCGATGAGCGCGTTGAAAAGCCGGCTCTTGCCGGCGTTGGGCGGCCCGATGAGGACCACGCGGGGCATCGTGTCGGGCCGATCTCGGCCGGCGATCTGGTCGGAAATGCGACGGATCTCGCCCGAAGCCTGGGAGAGTTCGCTCGCCAGCGCCGCGCGCGTCCCAACGGGTCCACGTCCGGCTCATCCACGAAGTCCAGGCCGGCTTCGAGGTGGGCGAGCACGTCCAACAAACGGTCGCGAAGGGCCGCGATGGGCGTGGAGATTCCGCCCGCGAGCTGCTTCAGGGCGGAATCGACCTGCGACTCCGATCGGGCCTCGATCACGCCGAGCACCGCTTCGGCCCGGGTCAGGTCGATCTTGCCGTTGAGGAAGGCGCGGAGCGTGAATTCGCCGGGCTCGGCCAGGCGGGCGCCTTCTTTCAGCAGGTCGGCGAGGAGCAAATTCAGGATCGGCTCGCAGCCGACGAGGTGGATCTCCGCAAGCTCCTGGCCCGTGAAAGTCTTCGGGCCCGGCCAGAGCGCCATCCGTGCCTTCACCTGCGGACGCAGGCCGTCGATCGCTAGCATCCCGGCGAGGACTTCGGGCCTTGCGGGCAAACGCCGAATCGCATCGGTCGCGAACCCGGAAAGGGCGATTTCCCAGCTTCGCGGGCCGCTCAGGCGTACGAGCCCTCGCGGCGCCGGTCCGGGCGGGCTGGAAATGGCGGCGATGGTGTCGGAGGTGTCGAGGCGGAGCATGGTTCGGGGGCAATCGCGCGGAGCTTATCGCCGACGGCCGGGCGGCTTGTTCGGGCGCGACTTGCCGCCGTTGCCCCATTCGCGGTCCTTGTCCCGGTCTTTCTCCGGGACGTTCCGCACCGTGCGACTCTTCTCGGCCTCTTCCTTGATCTGCTCCAGCTTTTCAAGCATCCGCTCCCGCCATCCGAGCTTGGCGGGCGGCCCCTTGGGAGCATTCCCGTTTCCGTTGCCGTCCGTTGCCGTTCGGCCCGAGCTTGGGCCTGGCCGGGGCGATTTCCTCGTCGAGGTCGTCGTCGGGCTGGATGGGGTGATGCTTCACCATTTTGGGCAGGAGGAGGCGTTCGCAGATCGCCCAGCTACTGCTGGTGATGAAGTAGATGCCGAGGCCGGAGGGGACCTTGTAGAACATGAACGCCATGAAGACCATCAGCGGCTTCATGATCTTCTGCGATTGTTCCTGCTCGGGCGTGCTGGCCGGCGGCGTGAACAGGTGCATCTGGAGCAGCATCAGGGCCATCACCGCGAACGGGAGGAGGTTGAAGTACGGCCCCAGGTAGCTCCCGATCAACGGGATCTCGAACGGGAAGCGGAACAGCATGTCGGGGGCGGCGAGGTTGTCGATCCACAGGAACGACGCATGGCGCAGGGCCACGCTGTTGTTGAGCGCCTGCCAGAGGCCGACGAAGATGGGCAACTGGATCAGCCCGAGCAGGCAGCCGGTGGACATCTTCACATTATTCTTCTTCATGAGCGCGAAATGCTCGCGCATCTGCTTCTCTTTGTCGTCCTTGTATTTCTCCTTGAGCGCGGCCAGCAACGGCTGGATGTCCTGCATCTTCTTGGCCTGGAGCGCCTGCTTGCGGCTCAGGGGGAACAGGCAGAGGCGGACGGTCATCGTCAGCAGGATGATCGCGATCCCGTAATTGCCGTTCTTGTACCCGAACATGTTCGCGACTTGCTTGGTCAGCGCGTAAATGCGGTCCAGCAACGGCGAGATCACGTACTGCGAAAGCTCCTTGGCCCCCGGCATCGTGAACCACATGTACTTCTTGCGGTACGCGGCCAGGTCCGCGGCGCCGTAGGGTTCGAGCGCGGCGACCAGCTTCGGGCCGGCGAAGATGCGGTATTCCTGCTCGACGGGATGGCCGGGTCCGACCTCGAAGGGCTTCGTCTTCATCTCGACGGAGATGTCGGACTTCTGCTTCTCCTTGTCGTTCAGGAGGACGACCTTGGCCTTGGTCTCCTCGTCGCGGCGTTCGGCGTCGGTGACCGGGAGCGGGTAGGGCTCGAAGAAGACCGTGAAATACTGGTTCTCGACCCCGGCGAACAGGAGCGGGAGCGTCATGTAACGCTCGGGGCTGTCCTGCTTCTTCACCACGTCGGCGGCAAGTTGCGAGTCGATCCGGGGCTTCGTGCTCTCGTCCCTCAGGCCGAAGAGGACCTCGCGGAAGATGCTGGTGTACCACTCGCCGTCGATGGGCAACCCGTGCGGGCCTTCGAGCTTGTAGGCAACCCGGCGGTCGGCTTCGGGGCTCTCGATCTTGATCGCAAGCTCGATGGCGTCGGTCCCTTTCCTCAGCCGGAACGTCTTCGTCACCATCACCTTCGGGTCGCCGATGGGGATCTGGAACGAGATTTCCTGGCCGGCGGCCTTGCCGTCCTTCGCGGGAATCGGGCGGATCGCCTTGCCGGCGGCGTCCTTCACGACTTCCCACATCCGCGTGTCGAGGGGCTCGCCGGTGGGCAGGGCGGCATGAGGGGCGCGGGCCTCGGTGAAGGCGGCCACGCTGATGGCGAACGAGTCGGGCGTGTCGAAGACGGGCTGGACCAGGGCAAGCGGACCGCGTTGCTTCTTGCCGAACTCGCGCTCGGCCTCGTGCTGCGAAAGCTCGATGCGGTTGACGGCCGCCCCCGCTTGATTCAGGCGGGCCTTGAGGTTATATCCGCTGCCGGGCTCGACGGAGCCGAGGATCAGGTCTTCCTGGATCACGGCCACCACGGGCGCGGCGATCCTGGGCTGTTCGGCCTTGGCCGGCTCGTTCGCCGCGTCGGGTGCGACGGGTTCCGCGGGTTCTTCCGCGGCCACGGCGGGCGGGACGTTGGGCGCGGGCCTTTGCTTGGGCAAGATGCCCAGCTTCGTCATGACGATCGGGGCCGTGACGAGCCAGACACCGCAGAGGATGACCAGGAGGACCGTGCGCTTTTCCGTGCTCATCGATGAGGGGACTCAAGGTGGGATCGAGCGGGTGCGAGCCCGGCCGGGGCGATCTCAGTGCCCCTGCCGCAGGCGGTCGCCGAGGAAAGGTTCGAGGTCGGGGATCGCGTGGATCTTCTTGATCGTCGTCTCGAAATCATAATTCAGGCGACGATAGGTGATCCGGATCGGACCGCTGTCGGGGGGGACTTCGATGGTCTGCGACGGGTCGCTATTCGGCCGCCCGTCGTCCAGGATCACATAGCAGGCGCGGGGGTCGCGGTCGCGAGGCTGGCCCACCGAGCCCACGTTGATCATGACCTTGCCTTCGCCCAAAGTGTATTCGTAATCAATCTCGTCGGGCGCATAAAACTGGTAGCTCTCGGTGAACACGCCGGGCACGTGCGTGTGTCCCTGGAAGCAATATTTCTCGACGAGCTGGAACAGGCGCTCCATCTTGCGTTGATTATAGATGTCCTCGGGGAAAATATACTCGCTCAGCGGATTTCGCGGCGACCCGTGGACGAAGAGGAATTGATTCAGGCGATGGGTGCGGGGCAGGTCGCCGAGGAATTCCCAGCGTTTCTCGTTGTTGTGGCGATCGCTCGGGCTTTCCAGCTGCTCGCGGGTCCAGAAGATGGCGCGCTCGGCGCCGACGTTGAATCCGTCGGGGTCGAAGAGGGCGCCCTGGTCGTGATTTCCGAGGAGCGAGACGGTGCAATGCTCCATCACGAGGTCGATGCACTCGCGGGGATTGGGCCCGTATCCGATAATATCGCCCAGGCAGTAGATCTCTTGGATCTTCTGGGCCTGGATATCTGCGAGGACGACCTCGAGTGCTTCGAGATTCCCGTGGATGTCACTGATCAGGGCACGACGCACCGGGGGAGACCTCCCAGCGGGAAAGACCGAGCGGCAGAATGCGGGTCGCGGGAGAAGCCACCATTGCACAATATCATTCTCTGGTAACAATTTAATTCGAGCCCGACTCGGGGGTCAAGTGCAAGCCCCTCGGATGGAGGGCTGGGAACCCTGGGGGACTTCCGCTTGAATCTGCTGGCCATCGATACCTCCACGCTCCGCGCCGCCATCGCCCTGGGGCGCGCAGGACGGGACCACGTTCGTCGCGACGACCGATCCCACGCGCCGCCACGGCCGCGAGCTGGTGCCGGCCATTCGCGACCTGATCCGCGAGGCGGGCATTGCCCCGAAAGAACTCGGGGGGATCGCGGTAAGCCTCGGCCCCGGCTCGTTCACGGGCCTGCGAGTGGGGCTCATGGCCGCCAAGGCGCTCGCCTACGCCACCGGGGCCAAGGTGGCCGGATTGGGGAGCATGGAGATCCTGGCCAGGAACGCCCCGGCGGACGTCCGATCGGTATGCGTGATCGTCGATGCCCAGCGATCCGACCTGCACGTGGCCGATTTCGACCGCCACGCAGCCGTTGCGGACTGGGTCGCTCGCGGAGGGCCGCGGATCGAATCCGTGACCGAGGCGATTGCCCGCTGGGAGGCATCCACTTTCGTCCTGGGTCCGGGAGTCGAGCGGATTGTCGGGCAGATTCCGGACGCGATTCGCCGCGGCGACGAGGCGGCCAATCATCCCGATGCTCGCCGGGTGCTGGAGCTGGGGCGGGAGGCATTTGCTCGCGGGCAAAGCGATGATTACTGGTCCCTCGAACCGATCTACCTGCGACGGAGCGCGGCCGAGGACGTTTGGGACAAGAAATGAGCCACCAAGATTCCATGCCCGACCAGGCCCGCACGAAGTCGGCGTACAACCTCCAGTGGAATCGCTTCCGCATCGTCCGGCCCGAGGAAGATCGCGCCACGTTCTTCAATCGCACGGGATTGAGGCCGGACGATTTGCCGGGTCGCGACGTCCTGGACGCCGGCTGCGGGATGGGCCGCTATTTGCGAGTCGCGGCCGAGGCGGGCGCGAAGGTCGTCGGGATGGACCTGAGCGGCGCCGTCGAGGCCGCTCGCGACCTTTCGGCGATCTCCCCGACGTCACCATCGTGAGGGGCGACCTGCTGCGACCACCGTTTCCGGGGCGTCGCTTCGATCACATTTATTCGCTGGGAGTCCTCGATCACACGCCCGATCCTCGCCGCGCGTTCCTCGCCCTGACCCGGCTCCTGAAACCCGGCGGGCGGATCGTGATCTGGGTCTATCCGAAGGAACGGCCGGCGCTTGAGCGGGTCATGAATGCCCATCGCTTCATCTCGTCAAGGCTCCCTCTGGGCGTGCTGGTCGGGTTGAGCCGCCTGACGGCGCCGTTGGGCGGTTGGAAGCGGTCGCTCATGCAGAGTCGGCATCGCGTGGTGAGTCGCGCGGGGGTGGCGTTGAACCTCCTGACCATCGGCGTGTCGATGCATCCCGATCCCGAGGTCCGGGTTTGCGACACCCTGGATTGGTACGCGCCGAAGTTCCTCTCGCGACACACCTTCGACGAAGTTGCCGGCTGGTTTCATGAGGCCGGCCTGGTGGATGTGAGGGACGTGTCGATCGGCCAATCGTTCTACCACGCGGGCCAGGGGAACGGCGTGAACGTGGCGGGGCGTCGGCCGGATTGAGGCCCGCGCCTGGCGGCGACTTGAATGGGCCCGGTTCGCCGCGTACACTTCAGGCCGAGACGTTTTTGGCATGAGAATGGGCGAGTCGGGAGCTACCGGAATGGCCGAACCTGCGAGCTTCCCCGATCACAACCCGCTCCGCCCCTTCCTGCCCCGCTCGCGGGTGCCGGACCCCTGCGCGGTGGTCCTGTTTGGCGCGACCGGCGACCTCATGTCCCGCAAGCTCGCGCCGGCGCTCTACCGCCTGGCGATCGAGGGGCAATTGCCCTCGGAATACGCCATCGTCGGGTTCGGCCGCCGCGATTGGTCGGACGACCAGTTCCGCGAGGAGCTGAAGAAGCCCCTCTCGAAGGAGGGGGCGCGGATTTCGAGAAGGCATGGCCCCAGTTTGCCGCCCATGTGGTCTTCAACAAGGGGGAATTCCACAAGGTCGAGGATTTCGAGGCCCTGAAGGCGAAGCTGGAGGAATTGAAGCAGTCGCACGGGACGCGCGGCAACGTGCTGTTCTATCTCGCCGTGGCGCCCGAGTTTTTCGCCACGATCGTGGACAACCTGGGCAAGGCCGGCCTGATCTATCCCCACAACAACGACGGCCCGTGGAGTCGCGTGGTCATCGAGAAGCCGTTCGGGACCGACCTGGCCAGTGCGCGGGCCTTGAACAAGGACATCACGAAGACCCTCGACGAGTCGCAGATCTACCGGATCGACCATTATCTGGGCAAGGAGACCGTCCAGAACATCATGGCCCTGCGGTTCGCCAACGCGATCTACGAGCCGATCTGGAATCGCGACCACGTCGAGTCGGTCGAGATCACCGTGGCCGAGGAAGTCGGGATGCCGGGGGGACGCGGGGCCTATTACGACACGGCCGGCGCGATCCGCGACATGGTCGAGAACCACATGATGCAGTTGCTCTGCCTGGTCGCCATGGAGCCCCCCGTGAACCTCGGGGCCGACGCCGTCCGCAACGAGAAGGTGAAGGTGCTCCAGGCCTTGCCGCACTGGAAGCCCGAGGACGTGGCGAAAAATGCGGTCCATGCGCAATACGTGGCGGGGTCGCTCAACGGCGAGGAAGTCCCGGGTTATTTGCAGGAAAAGGGCGTGAATCCGCAGTCGCGGACGGGCACCTACGTGGCGATCCGGCTCACGCTGGACAACTGGCGATGGGCGGGCGTGCCCTTCTATCTCCGCACGGGCAAACGCCTCCCGAAACGGGCCACCGAGATCGCCATCCAGTTCAAGAAGCCGCCCACGGCCATGTTCGAGGCCGAAGCCGAGCAGGCCAATATGCTCGTCCTGCGCATCCAGCCGAATGAAGGCGCCAGCCTCGCGTTCCAGGCCAAGATTCCCGGCTCGCGACGCCGGTTGCAGCAGGTTCGCATGGATTTCCGCTACGGGACGTCGTTCGCCACCCCCACGCCCGAGGCTTATGAGCGGTTGTTGCTCGACGTGATGCTCGGCGATCCCAGCCTGTTCACCCGATCGGACGAGGTGGACAACGCCTGGCGGTTCATCACGGAGATCATCGACGCCTGGAATGCTTCCAAGGAGCCGATGGCGACCTATCCGGCCGGGAGCTGGGGGCCTCCCGAGGCCGACGCTATTCTGAGTCGCGATGGGGCGAAATGGCGGCGATTGTGAGGCCGGCAGATCGGTCGTTTCCACCCATTTCTCGGGGATTCTCATGGCCGACGCCTCAACGAGTGCTTTTCTGAGCGGCCAGGGAATCCCGGTCGCGCTTTCGAACATCGAGTCCGAGCTTTCGCAGCTCTGGGGGCCGGCCGCCGAGCGCGAAGGCGGTGCGGATGTCGATCGACCGACCGTAACCCGCGTGGCCCTGGCCAATCTGGTGGTGATCGGGCTGGGCGGGAACGACGACCAGACCGATGCGGTGCTCGACACCGTGGTGGCGCGCTACCCATGTCGTGCCATCGTGTTGCGTCGACAGGACGGGGTCGGCCGCAAGGTGGTGGCCGAGATCACTGCGCTGTGCCACCTGCCCGCACCCGGGATGCCGCAGGTTTGCAGCGAACGTATCTTGCTGACGGCCGGGAAAGACGGGCTCGACCTGTTGCCGGGCGCCGTGAGGCCATTGCTCGAAGCCGACTTGCCGCTGATCGTCTGGTGGAAGGCGGGACCGGAGGAAGACGGCGGCGTCTTCCAGGAACTGGCCAAAGACGCCAATCGGGTCGCGGTCGACTTGCCCGACCCGATCGAATCGTCCGCGTGCGTCCGCACCTGCCTCGATTTGCAGGTCCACCCGTTCGCCAGGGACCTCGCCTGGTTCGGCATCACCCCCTGGCGAGAGCTGGCCGCGCAGTTCTTCGACCCGATCGACGAGGCCGACGCCCTGAAGCAGATCACCAGCGTGACGATCGAGGCCGCAACGCCGGTCGCGGGCAGCCTGCCGCGAGTGGCCGCATGGTTCGGCGGGTGGCTCGCCGGGCAACTCGGTTGGACGCCGAAGCAACGAGTCCAGGCCGCCCCCGATAAGCTTCTAGCCACCTTCGAGGGGCCATCGGGCGAGGTGGCCGTCACCTTCCGCTCCGTGGTCGACGCCCACGCCGACCTGGCCCACTTGCTGGCCGTGTCGATCACCGCCAAGAAGGACGGCGACGAGGCAACTTATCGGCTCGTGCGGCTGGGCGACGGAGTGGGGGTCGAGATGCATTGCTGCGGCCACACCCCCCTGCCCCGGATGGTCCACCTCACCGAGTTCGATCACGCCGGACGGGTCTCCGCCTTGCTCGAATCGGCCCGGGACGACCCGCCGTATCGGAACGCCTTGCCGCAGATGCTGTGGATCTTGAACCCGTAGGGTGCGTGAAACGCACCATCATGTAGGGTGCATGAAATGCACCGATCTTCTTATGCGGCAAAAAGTTGGTGCATTTCATGCACCCTACGCGACGGTGCGTTTCACGCACCCTACAGGATCTCCAACCGAGGCGCGAACCGCCGCAATTTCTCGGCGAAGGCGTCGGCCAGCGCATCGGGTTCGGGGAACAAATTCTCCGGCCCGCGTCGCAAGGCGAACGAGCACGCCTCCTGCCCCAGATTCACGCGAAAAAGTCCCAACGGCACGGCCCGCATCCGGGGCAAGTCTTCCAGGGCACGACTCAGCGCAGCATCATCTTCGGGGCCGATCGGCTCGGGCGTGACGACGACCACCGTCAATCCCAGCCAAAGTCCCACGCCCTTGCGAACGGGCGGAAATCGGCCGTTCACGGCCCGGGCCAGCCTGGAAACCAGCGAGCGATAACCATCGTTCGGCAATCCCCACGTCCACCGGCTGGCGAGTCACGGCCACCACGCTCAAGCCCTGGCCAACGATGGGCAAGATCCCCAATTTCACGCGGCGGACATAGTAACGAAGGACGTCGAGCGCCGGCTCGCGAAACTCCTCGCCGTCCTCGATCGCCAATCCGAGGGGTTTGAGCACGGAATCGGTCAGCTCGAACAGGTCGTCTTCCATCATGGCGAGTCGGGCTCCGGGAAGACGATTCGACCGGCTGGCGGCGGGAGTCGGCGTCGCCTAAGATCGGGAGATTCCGCCACGATCCGGTCGCGATGATACCAAGGGACGCCCTCCTTCCGGGAGACTTTGGGATGACCGCTCGATTTTGGCGGTGATGGTGGGGTTGATGGGGGAATGCGTTACGGCCGTCGCCGAGGACGATCCGACTAAGTTGATTGTGATACAAACCTCGGATGCACACGGAGGCGAACAGCCGACAACACTGATAATCGATAACCCGGGCGAACGCCTTGGGGGAGACCCCCGTCTTCGTTGAGTTAAACCCGAAATTTAAGGGGGGGGCATTTGAATTCAAGTTCAAGAAAGCTCTCATCGAAAAGGGCTCCGGGTTGGTCTTCACAGAAGGCGGCAAGAGCTACTTCGCTAGTGTCCTAACGGCATCGGACCTGGCAAACACATTTCGACCCGAAACGAAATTAACTGGCAAGCACCTCAGGCGTGCCCGTGGAACTTAAGGAAAAGGCTGGTTCCAATGTTGATGTCCTCCTACATGGGAAGCCATTTACTACGCTTCGCAATGATCTTGGCCCCAAGCCGATCCTCTACCCTTTGGTAGGTCCGAATGAGCGCCTTTATACGCGCGACTTCCCATGAAGGACGTGATCGGCGAAGACAAGGATCATCCTCATCACCGCTCCTTCTGGTTTACTCACGGCAAAGTGAACGGAGTCGATTTCTGGACCGAGGGCAAAGGGCACGGCTCCATCAGGCAGACGGCAATCCTCTCGAAGGATTCCGAACTGGTTCGTCGGCCATATTGCGGACCACGGACGACTGGCTCGAGCCGATGGCAACAAGGTCTGCGAGGACGAACGGCTTCTCCGCGTTTACGACACTCTGAGCTCCCGGATGTTCGACTTCGAAGTCACCGTCAAGGCCAGCAACGGCCCCGTCACCTTCGGCGACACCAAGGAAGGCATGTTTGGCCTGCGGCTGGCTTCGTCGATGGACGTGACCAAGAAGACCGGCGGGAAGATCGTCAATGCCGAGGGGATTACCGACACCGCCGCCTGGGGGAAGGCTTCGCCGTGGGTGGATTACTCCGGGCCGATCGATGGGAAGACCGTGGGCGTGGCCATCTTCGACCACCCGACGAGCTTCCGGCATCCGACCACGTGGCACGTCCGCGACTATGGTCTGTTCGCGGCCAATCCCTTCGGCTATCACGATTTCGGCATGAAGAAATCGGGCGATTATACGATCCCGGCGGGCGAGTCCATCACTTTCAAGTATCGCATCATCCTGCACGAGGGCGACGCGAAAACGGCCGGCATTGCCGACGCCTATCGAGCGTATTCCACGCCGCTGAAGGTGGAAGTCAAGTAGGGTGCATGAAATGTACCGTCTCGTTTTTCGAATCGAAGACGATGCATCTAATTCACATACGTACTTAGTGCACTACGCCCTCGGTGACTTGAGCTTGAGTGGGTGGCCCCGGTTCGAGAACCGGGGCCACCCAAGATGATCGGACCTGGGCGCCATGTTTTGGGGCCGCCATCACGGTTAACGGCGGTGCATTTCCTGCACCCTACAGGGTCCATCCCTTGCGGTATTCTCGGTGGAGGAGCGCCTCGGCCTTGGGGTTGTCGGTGATCTTGCCGTGGGCGCCGCTCCAGGCGATCTTCCCGCTGGTGCCGGAGCGGTAGGCGACCACTCCCAGGAGGACGGTCTCGGTGAGGGCGCCCGAGTATCCGAAGTTGCAGGTGGTGGGCCGGCCGTCCTTGCAGGCGGCGATCCATTCAGCGTGGTGGCCGATCGAGGGCGGGATGCTCGGCTCGGGCGGCTTGTAGTCGCGGAAGTCGGATTCGGGGAGGAGCATCTTGCGATCGTAATCGGCGAAGAGCATCCCCTTGTCCCCCTTGAAGAGGACGCCGCTGCCAGGGAGCCTGGGCATCCCCTTCTCTTCGAGGATCGGGGGCAGCTTGCCGCCGTCGGTCCACGTGAGCGTGACTGGCGGCTGCTCGCCCCTGGCGGGGAATTCCCAGCGGACGGCGATCCATTCGGGCGCGGTCTCGGCGTGGGGAGGCGGCCCCTGCGGCCTCACGCTGGTGGGATAGCGCAGGTCGAGGGCCCAGAACGGCAGATCCATGTAATGGCAGGCCATGTCGCCGAGCGTGCCGTTGCCGAAGTCCCACCAGCGCCGCCAGTTGGCCGGGAGGTAGGTCGGGATTGTACGGGCGTTCGGCGACCGGGCCGAGCCAGAGGTCCCAGTGCAGATAGGCCGGGACGGGCGGCATGTCGGTGGGCCGCTCCCCGCCGGACCAGGCCTTGCCGCACCAGTACGTGGGCCTCGCGGACCGGGCCGATGGCGCCGGCGCGAATCAGCTCGACGACCCTGCGGTAATTGTCGGTGGCGTGGATCTGCGTGCCCATCTGCGTGGCGACCTTGGCCTCGGCGGCGAGCTTCGCGACGGTGCGGGCCTCGTGGACGGTGTGCGTGAGCGGCTTCTCGCAGTACACGTGCTTCTTCATCCGCAGGGCCAGGGCCGAGGCCGGCGCGTGGGTGTGGTCGGCCGTGCTGACGACCACGGCGTCGATGTCGCCGCGTCCATGAGCTTGCGGAAGTCGTCGTAGGTCTTCGCGCTGGGGAAACGCGCGGCGGCCTGGCCGATGAGGCGGTCGTCGATGTCGCAGAGGGCAACGATGTTCTCCGACTCCACGCCCGCCGTGTTGTCGCGGGCGCGGCCGGCCGTCCCGATGAGGCCGATGTTCAGCTTGTCGTTCGGCCCCGGGCCGGCGCGGCCGATGGCCGGGTGCGGGAACGCCGCGACCACGCCGAGGGCGCCGAGCTTCCGCAAGAAATCGCGACGATGGGGCGAGCGGCTCATAAGATTGGACCTTCCGTGCCGGGGACCTGGGGTCGTCATTGACCCAAATCTATCGGCGAGGGCGGGCCAATCCCAGGGGGGACCGCGTATCCCCGGGATTTTTGCGGTCGGGGAGGTTCACGCCGTGGGCGCGGCGCCGCGTTTGATCAGGGTGATCTCGTTGCCGCTGGCGTTGTGGCGGACCTCGTCCATGAAGGTGCGGATCAGGACGAGCCCCTGGCCGCCCACGCGGAGGAGGTCCTCGGGCTGGACCTCGCGTTCGAGGAGGCTGGTGTCGAAGCCCGGCCCCTCGTCGCGGATGATGAAGACCGCCTCGTCCGCCTGGTAGCGCGTGGTCACCTCGATGGAGCGATCGCGATATGGGTGCATGCGGCGCCTCTGCTCGGCTAGGCCGTAGAAGAGGCGCTCGTCGTCCTGCCTCAGGTCCGAGCTGACCTCCAGATTGCCGTGGTAGAGCGCGTTGGCCAGGGCCTCTCGCAGGGCGAGGCAGACCCTCATCCGGGCGTGCCCGTCGCAGAACCCGATGGCGTGGAGCTGATCCTGGATGATCTGGATCAGGGGAGTGATGAGCGCGGGGTCGTTTTCGAGGGAATAATAGGACTCGCTCCGCTTCATCGAGCCCAGGAGGCGGCGGCGCGTGCGGTCGATCTCGACCGTCTCGAAGATGCGCTCGACGGCGGGGACGAGGTCGCGGACGAGCGTCTTCTTCGTCACGTATCCGGCCGCCCCGGCTTGCAGGGCGCGGATGGCGACCTCCTCGCTGCCGTGGGCCGTGGTCAGGATTACCGGGATGTGCGGATAGCGGTCGTGGATGGCCACCACGAGCTCGTGCCCGTTCATGCGGGGCATGATGAGGTCGGTCACCACGGCGGACGGCGGGTCGTTCGCGATGAGGTCGAGAGCCTCGATGCCGTCGCGTGCGTAGACCGGCGCGGCCCCCATCGACCCTTCCAGCAAGCGGCCGACGAGCTGGCGGCCGAGCGCCGAGTCGTCAACAACCAGGACGCGAGGCCGTTTCTGGAAGCTGGCTGGGTACGTTTCGCACCGATTTTCCGTCTGGGCGTAGGTGAGAAGCATCGGACCTCCCGCGAAAGGACCACTTCGTCGCTTGCGAAGAGAAAAAAGATTGCACGAAGGAAGATTAGGCCACAATGTTACAGGGGAGATCGCGTCAAGATTTTTTCGGAAAAAATGGCCCGAACGTGCGCGATCGAGGCCGGGAAACGCATGAGGCCCACCCATCCCCGATCGGATGGATAGGCCCCTCGCGTCAAGAATCGCATGCCTTTTGCGACGCCGATTTCCGTCCTATTTCACGCCGTCGCCGGGGTTTGTGGCGGGCTTCTGCGGCGTCTTGTCGGTGGCGGGGGCGTCGTTCTGCGGGCGGATCAGCTCGAAGTACTTGCGGATCGTCTGGCGGTGGCCGAGGGGGATCGGCTCGTTGTCGAGCACGGCCTCGGATTGCTTCTTGGCCTTGTCGTAGGCCTTCTTGTAGGCGCGGCTGGCCTGCTCGCGGCCTTCGGGCGAGTGCGTGGTCTCCATCTCCGACGGCCCGTCCTCGTCGGGCGTGCCGGTGATCTCCTTCACGTCACGCTTGGCCAGGAGGTTGGTCTTCTCGCCTTCGATGTTGCCGGCCACCGAGCGGCCCCAGTTGTTGGAGGGGGACTTGGACTTCGCCTTGGCCATGGACTTCGAGCCGCCGTTCTGGCCGTTCTTGCATTCGCTCAAATTTTCGATCTCGGCCGTGAGCAATTGGTTGATGCGGCGGCGGCGGGCGTGCTTCTTTGCGATCCCGGCCAGGCCCTTGCCGGCCTTGGAAATCTTCGCGCTGTTGCCGCCCTTCACGCCGTCGGCAAGCTCGTTTGCGGCCTCGCCGATCTGGCCCAGGCCGGCCTCGCCCATCTGCTTGGCGACCTGCTTGAGCTTCTCTTCCAGCGCCCTGGCTTCCTTCTTGTCGATGTCGGGGGCTTCCAGCTTCTCGAGTTCCTTGGCGGCCTGGTCGAATTTGGCGTCTTGCAGGGCCTTGCCTGCGCCCTCGGTGGCGGCGGCCGAGGTGAGGGCCTCGCCGAGCGAGGCGAGCTGCCCGTCCACCAGGCCGATGTTCATCTCGGCCTGCTGCGAGGCGAGCGCGGTCTGCATCTCGGAGAGCTTGGCGAGCTCTTCCTTTTCGTCCACGCCGGCCTTCTGCAACTCGGCGATCTTCTGCTTCAATTCCTTGATCGTGGCGTCAAGCTTCTCGTCCTTCTCTTCCTTGCTCAGCTCGTCGAGCGCCTTCAGGCGTTCCTCGATGGTCTTGGCCATGGCGACCGTCTCGGGCCGCGGCGGGGCGAGCGAGGCCTTGGCCTTCTTCATGGGCAGCGGGTAGATCAGCAGCAAGAGGGCCGCCGCGAGCGACCCGAACCCGAGGAACAGCGTGCGGGGCGAGCGGAACGGGACGACCTCGCGCGATTGCACGCCCGCCAGGTGCGCCTCGGCGTCGGCCACGGCCAGCTCGTGCCAGGGCGTGGGCTTCTCGACCGAGAGGAACGAGAGGGCGGTGACCGCGCGGTCCTTCAGGTCGTAATGCGAGTCGACGGCCTCGGCCGCGCGTTCCCAGGTGCGATGGCGGATCAGCCCGCACAGGAGGCCGACCACCGGCCCGCCGGCGAGGAGCGTGATCCACGCCGCCGCCGAAACGTCCGAGCCGGCCCAGAAGCGATATCCGCCCAGGATCATGCCCGCGATCGACCCGACGAGCAGGCCCCAGGCGGCTGATTTCAGGAGGCCGAGCAACAACTGGCGGGTTCGCACCGGCCCGAGCTTCTCGTAGATCCGCCGTCCCATGCCGACCTCCCTCGATAGAAGAGCCACATCCACCCGTTCCTGGGATCGATCCGCGACGATTGTACGATCAACCGGCCCGCGGCGAAAGCGAAATCCTTCGGAGAAGATTGCCCACCGTGATGGCGAAGTCAATCCGCCTCAGCGCCACGTCGGCCACGAAGAGCAACGCGGCCGTCATAACCAGATAGGGCCAAAGCGGTAATGCCCGCTTTGCCGTCTTCAAGGGTGGGTCGAAAATCGTCTCGGGCTTCGGGTCGTAGCGACCTCCCGAGGCCTGCGCGATCGACTGGAGCAGGCGCAGTATTGGTGGGACGGAGCCGCAATTCGTCGGGATAGCCCACCGCGAGCCCGCGCGACTGGCGGTTGATCGGGTTCGGGTTGCCTTCCATCCTCTGGGTGAACTCGATGTTGTACGCGCCAGGCTTGGTGGCGTCGAACTCGACCTGATAGCGGCCGGGGGCGACCTGTGTCATCTCCATCTTGGCGTTGTTGTTGTGCGGGTCGATCACGGTGAGGTCGGTGATCGCCTTGTTCAGGAATTTGCCCGAGGGGAGGATGGCGTCGAGCGAGACCACGGCCTTGCGGTCCTTGCGGCCGACCTGCATGATCACGCCCTTGGCCTCGCTCTTGCGCATGGCGTGGCGGACGACCTGCGCCCAGAACTTGCCGAATTGCGGCCAGCTGATCCAGTCGGCCGCCCAGCGGGCCTTGGCGTCGGAGGTCCAGGCCACCACCTCGCCCAGCCCGTAGCGCCACCAGCACAGGAGCGGGTCGCCGTTCTCCGTCGAGAGGATGAACTCGGCCGTCGGCTTCCGGCGGGTGACCACGTACCCGAGCAGCATCTGCGCGGTCGACATGTCCACCTCGGCCAGCGCCTGGTGAGGCCGGACGACCAGCGGCGTGAACGGCTGCTCGTTGATGGCCGACTTGCTGGCCGCGACCGTCTCCTTGGCGAAGATTTGCGGGACCGAGAGCGGGTCGTCGGTGAAGTAATACCGGCCGTTGCCGATCTGCGCGATTTGCTCCAGCAGGGCCTGGTCGGCGCCGTCGCCCACGCCCACGGTGGTCACGGTGATCTTGGACTGGGCCATGCTTGCGGTCACGCCCTCGAAGTCGCCCGGCGAGGAGATCCCGTCAGTCAGGATGATCACATGCTTGAGCTTGGCCTGGGTCTTCGAGAGGGTCTCGTAGGCCTCCTCCATGGCCGGGAACATGGCCGTGCCGCCGCCGGCCTCGATGCTGGCGATGCGGTCGAGGACGAACCCCTTGTCCGAGCACGGGTGCATCTCGCACACGAGGAACGGCTCGCCGTCGAAGGCGATCACGCCGATCTTGTCATTGGGGCCGAGCAGCTCGACGGCGCTCTTGGCGGCGTCCTTGGCGAGCTCCATCTTGTCGCCGCCCATCGAGCCCGACTTGTCGATCACGAGCATCATGGCCAGGCTCGGCTTCTCCTTCTCCTTCTCGAAGTCCGAGCGGACGGGCAGGATCTCTTCCAGCACCGTCTTGTAGTAGCCGCCCAGCCCGTAGGATTGGTCGCCGCCGAGCATGAGCAGCCCGCCGCCCAGGTCCTGCACATAGGTCCGCACCACGTCCATCTGCTTCGAGGAAAGCGAGGTCGCCGGCACGTTCGAGAGGATCAGGAGCTCGTAATTCTGCAACTCGGTGAGCGAGTCGGGCATGCCGGTGGCGGGGCGGACGTCGACCTGCATTTCCTGTTCTTCGAGGGACCAGGCGAGGTCGCTCGACGTCTTCTTGTCCCCTTCCACGAGCAGGATGCGCGGCTTTCCCGACGAAAACACGAGGCCGAAGTCGCTGTTGTTGTCGAGGAGCGTGTCCTTGAACCCTCGCGTGTGGGCGGTGAACCTGGCGAGCCGCTCGCGCTCGACGGTCTGGGGGAAGCGGCGACGATTTTCCCCCTTCTTGAGCTTGAGCCGCTCGGAGATCACCTTGTGTTCGTTCTTGAAGACCTCGATCTCGCCCTCGCCGTCCTCGGAGGCGTCGATCACGATTTCCACGAAGAACGGCTCGCCCTGCTGGACCTGCGCGGGCACGTTCACGGCCGAGACCTGCACCTCGGGATCGTTGCGACGCGCCAGGGGGACGGTCGCGATGGGCATCTTCGCGCCAAGGGCGGCCTTCAGGGCGTCCCCCGAGGTGGCGTTGCCGTCGCTGATCATCACGATTTGCGGCACATAGAACGGCGGGATCGCGGCGGCGGCCACCTCGATGGCGGAGGCGAGGTCGGTCCCGTTCGGGTCGGGGAGTGAAGGGGCGGCGGTCTTGCCGTCGTGGACGATGCCGGGCTCGGACGCGAAGCTCAGGTACGCCACGCCGTTGCCGCCGGCGCGGGCTATCGCCTTTTTCACGAACTCGTCGGCCGCCTTCTTCGCGTCGTCGCCGATGCTCTTGCTGGAATCGACCGCGAAGATCACGTACTGCCGACGGGTGGGCGAGAGCAGCGTGAGCCCCGCGAGCGAGAGCACGAGCAGGGCGACGATTGCCGTCCGCAAGGCGAACGAGAGGATGCGCTGGAGCCTCGGGAAGTCGACGAGGCTGCGATAGAAGTAGAAGGCGACGACGGGCAGGATCAGCAGGCCCAGGAGCCAGCCCGGTCGGGTGAGTTCGAGGGTGAAGGGGAGCGAGAACATGGTTGAGCACCTACCCCGGCACGAGACGAGAGCGGGCTAGTTCAGCTAATCCACCGGCGTTGATAGAGGAACCACTCCAGGCCGAACAGCAACCAGGCCGCGCCGATCAAATAGTACCAGACCGGCCTGCCGCCGAACCCTCCCGCGAGGTTGCCCCGGGGCGGCTTCCAGTCGACGGACGGGCGGAGGTCGCTCTCGCGACGCGACGCCAGATTGCAGGCGACCTGGGCTTCGGTTTTGAGCATGGGTGCCTGACCGGCGGCGACGGCCGAGCGAATCGCCACGGTCCAGACCCCCACCTTGTCGAGCGGCCCCACCGAGACGCGGGACTGGCCTTTCGGCAACGGGCGGATCGTCTTGCCGTCGGGCGCGATGAGGACGAGGTCGTTGGCGTTGATCGCGGCGGGCGATAGCTCGACCTCGGCCACACCGCCGGCGGAGACGGCTTCGTGGAGCTCCCCCTTCGATCCGGCGAATTCGGCCAGGGCGTTCGTCATCAGGATGGGGAAGGCGGTTTGCAAGGGCAAGTCGCTCTGGTCCAGGTCCACCGTCAGCACGAGGACCCGGCCTTCGGGTCGATTGAAGACGAGGTAGAGCGGGTCGCCGCTTGCGGTCTGGGCCAGGGGCTTGTGATCGGCCTTGGGCTGGATCTGGCGGGCATCGGGGAAGCCCACGTTGTCGAGCCGGACGTGGGCCATGAACGGGGAATCGCGGTCCTGCTTGGCCACGACGGGGCTGGCGAGCTTCTCGCCGAGGCCCCAAAGGTCGCTCGCCTTTTGCGGGTCGATCACCATCACGGGCCCGTTCGGCAGCTTGTCGGGGAAATCCTTGTAGTAGACCGCGATGCCGCCGGCCGGGAGTTGCGATGCCAGGGGTGGGGCAATTGCCTTGGTCAAATTTACGAGCGGGATCGCCTCGAAGACCATGTTGAGGAAGAGGTTGCCCTTCGAGAGCGTCACGTTCTGCGGGACTCGCTTGGGCAAGAGGGCGACCGCCTGATTATCCGCCGCGAGGCCGTCGCGGATCGGCTCGGATTTATCGGGCAGGGTCAGCCTTGCAACCAGCTCGCCGCCGCTGGCCGAAGTCTTCTCGAAGGTCCGGCTCCATTTCTCGCCGGGTTCGAGCTTGAGCGGGACGACGTCCACGGTCTCGCCATTCAGGTCGATTTCGAGGCGGCATTTCCGCGTCTTGTCGATCGCCGGCTTCCTGTTCGGGTCGGCCTTGTCGGCGGCGTTGGCGACCTCGACGAGGATCTCGTAGCCGATCGGGTCGACCAGGCTGCGGCGGGCCTGGAACCGGGTGATCCCCACGTTGTCGGCCGATCGCCCACCTTCACGAACTGGATGAGCGGATCCCTGCCCAGGGCGTCGGCCTCATCGAACCCGCCGTCGGTCACGACCAGGATTTTCGGATTCTTCTGGCCCGACGAGCAACCTGCGGGCCAGCTCGACCGCCTCCTTCACGCGGGTCGGCCCGTCGGTGGCGGGGATCTTGTCGATCGCCTCGCGGAGGGTGGATTGATGGTCGGTCAACCCGCTGGCCACCTGCGGCTCGGTGCCTGCGGAGATCACGGCCATCTCGTCGGTGAATCGCAGGTTGTCGACGACCCGCTTGGCCTCGTCCCTGGCGAGCGACAGCCGCGACGGCTTCACGTCGTCGGCGTTCATGCTGGCCGAGTTGTCCACGATCAGGACGATCCGCCGGGCTCCCTTGGCGTCCCGTGGAAGAACGGCTCGGCGAGCGCGAACACGAGCAACGCCAGCATGGCCAGTTGCACGAGCAGGGAGAGCAGATGCCGCAAATGCTGCCAGATCGATCGCGGCTGCTTCTGCTCGAAGATCTGCTCCCAGAACATGACCGTGGACACGGGCACGCGGCGGAGGCGGATCTTGAGGATGTAGAAGGCGATGATCGGCACGGCCAGCCCGGCCCAGATCATGGCCATCGGGTTGAGGAAGTTCATCGCGGCACGCTCTGGATTCGAAGGGCGTTCACTGCACGGCTCCGGCGGTCCGCATCATCTTCAGGATCAGCTCATCGAACGGGACTTCGGCCAGCGTCCGCGTGCAGCCGAACGCATAGGTGTTGCAATAGGCCTGCACCGACTCCTGGAACCGGCCGAAGATCTCGCGATATTGCCGCAGGTTCCGCTCGGTCACGGTCACCTTCTGCACGGTGCCCGATTCCACGTCGTAAAGCTCCATGTCGCCCAGGAGCTTGGGATCGGCCTCCGTCCGGTCGTAAATCTGGACCAGATGCGGCTCATATTTGTGATGCCGCAGGATGTCCATGCCCGGCTTGAACCCTTCGGGGTCGTACAGGTCGGAGACGACGATCGCGAGGCCGCGCCGCTGGTCCGCGGGTGACGAACCCCTTGAAAACCCGGCTCAAGTTCGTGACCGTCCCTTGCGGCTTCAGCCCTTCCAGGAATCGCAGGAGGGTGAGGATTCGCCCCTTGCCGCGAGTCAACGGGAACTCCTCGACGATCCCGTCGGATATCGCGAGGACCGCCACGCGGTCGAGGTCGGCCAGGGCGATATAGGCGAGCGCGGCGGTGACTTGCCGGGCCAGGTCGAACTTCGACGGCTGGCCGAAATTCATGCTCCTGGAGAGGTCCAGGAAGATGTACACGTGGAGGTCTTCTTCCTCCTGGAACCGCTTCAGCAGGAGCTCATCATGGCGGGCGAACACGTTCCAGTCGAGGTAGCGGAAGTCGTCGCCGGGCGTGTACTCGCGATGGTCGGCGAACTCGATCCCGCCGCCGAGCTGCATGGTCTTGCGCTGGGCCAGGAGCTGGCCGCGGAAGACTCGCTTGGATACGAGCGAGAGGTATTCGAGCTTCTGCATGAACTCGGAGCCGAAGAGCGCCATGGGCGTTTTCCTCAAACGGCCATGGCCGGGGCTTCGACCTCTTCGAGCACGTTGCTGATGATCTCGTCGGTGCTGATGTGCTCGGCCTGCCCCTCGAAGTTGAGGATCAGCCGATGCCGCAACGCGGGCAGGGCGACGGCCTTGATGTCGTCGCGGCTCACGGCGTAGCGATGGTCGAGCAAGGCGCGGATCTTCGCGGCGAGGATGACCGTCTGCGCCCTCGCGGCGAGGCGCCGAAGCGGACGTATTGCCTGGTCATCTCGGTCGCCTGCTCCTTCTCGGGATGCGTGCCGAGGACGACGTCGATCCCGTACCTTCGCAATTCGCCGGCGATGGGGATCTGACGGGCGAGCTTGGACATCTCCAGGATGCGCGGGCCATTCAGGACCGGCAGTGCCCTGGGATCATGCGCCTTCGGTGGTGCGGTCGAGGATCATCTCCAGCTCGTCGGCGTCGGGGAACCCGACCATGAGCTTGAAGAAGAAGCGGTCGAGCTGGGCCTCGGGCAGCGGATAGGTCCCCTCCATCTCCAGCGGATTCTGCGTGGCCAGCACGAAGAACGGCCGGGGCAGGACGTGTGGTCTTGCCGGCGATGGTCACGCACTTCTCCTGCATGGCTTCCAGCAGCGCCGACTGCGTCTTGGGCGTGGCGCGGTTGATCTCGTCGGCCAGCAGCAGATTGCAGAAGACCGGGCCGGGCTGGAACTCGAACCTGCGCCGCCGCCCTCGGGATTTTCCAGCACCACGTTCGTGCCGATCAGGTCGGCCGGCATGAGGTCGGGCGTGAACTGGATGCGCTGGAACTTGAGGTGGAGCGCATCGGCGAGCGTCCGCACCAGCAAGGTCTTGCCGAGCCCGGGCACGCCTTCCAGCAGCACGTGGCCGCCCGCGATCAGCGCGGTGAGCGTGCCCTCGACGATATCCTCATGGCCGACGATGACCTTGCCGATCTCGCGTTCGCAGGCCCTCGAAATCGGCCCGGAACTGGTCAAGCTGGTCCTTCAATTCCTCGATCTCGGACATGCCGGAGGCTCCTGCGGCGGCGGGTCGCACAAACGAAAATCTCGACAAGCCCGAGGGCGAGCGGAGGCGGGAAAGAGCGGGGGAAGTCGCGAGTCAATGGGGTCCGGGCCTGCCAGCGTGCAGCCTTCATGAAGAAATCACGCTAACCCGAAGTTATTCGTTTAGCAAACGAAAAAAATCGGCGAGCGCCGAATTCTGCGCGAAGCCCTCGGATGGCGGTTTCTTTTCGAACTGAGGCCGGCGACCAGGAACCGGCGCTGCGGCCCGCGACATCACGCGGGTACGATCGCATCGACGCGCGGAGAGCCCGATCCCGGTTCCATGGAGCATTTCCTCATGAAGCGACCCTTGCTTGCGGCCACGCTCGTCCTGTTCCTGGCGGGTCGGGCCTGCGCGGACGACCTTGGCGAGAGCGGCTTCGCGGATTCCGGCGGCGTGAAGATCCACTACGTGACCGCCGGCAAAGGCCCGCTGGTCGTGCTCATTCACGGGTTCCCGGACTTCTGGTACACCTGGCGGGCCCAGATGCCCGAGCTGGCCAGGCATCATCAGGTCGTGGCCATCGATCAGCGGGGTTACAACCTCAGCGACAAGCCCGAAGGGGTCGAGAACTATGCGATGGAAAAGCTTGTGGGCGACGTCGCGGCCGTGATCAAGCATTTCGGCCGCGACAAGGCCATCGTGGTCGGGCACGACTGGGGAGGGATGGTCGCCTGGTCGCTCGCCATGAGCCGCCCGGAGATGGTCGATCGGCTGATCATCCTCAACCTGCCGCATCCCCGGGGCCTGACCCGCGAGCTGGCCAACAACCCCGCACAACAGAAAGCCAGCCAGTACGCCCGGGACTTCCAGAGGCCGGACGCCGCATCCAGGATCAGGCCCGAGTTCCTCGCCTTCTGGGTGAAGGACGCGGAAGCCCGCAAGGTGTACGTCGAGGCATTCAAGCGGTCGTCCGTCGAGGCCATGCTCAACTACTACAAGGCCAATTACCCCCGCGAGCCCTATCAAGAGCGCCCGGCCAGGGATTTCCCGCAGGTCAAGTGCCCCGTGCTGATGATCCACGGGCTCGGGGATACCGCGCTCCTGCCCGGTGCGCTCAACGACACATGGAAGTGGATCGACGCCGAGCTGACGCTCGTCACGATCCCCGGCGCGGGGCATTTCGTGCAGCAGGACGCCGCCGAAAAGGTCACGAAGCTCATGGCCGACTGGCTTCCGAAGTAGAAATTGGCACCAATACGGGCATTACGAATCGGCTTCGCGCAGTAAATCGGCGCGAAGCTCGACCGCTTCCGTTCGATTGATCTCAAGAAGGGCGAGAGTAACGCCGCCGGTAATGGTTCGCCCGCTCAGGATCGGACCTTTCCAGGCGAAATGGCGGTCCCGTCGATCTTTGCGAGGGTGAAAAAGACGCACGACTCGCCCGGTCAAGGGGTTCACGGCCGCGACGTTCGGCCCCTTGTAGCTATTGCAGAAGAAGCACGCGAGGGCCAAATTTTGCGGCTCGGTCGGGCCTCCATGCTGACGGGCGATGATGTGGTCGATCGCATGGGGTAACGGCGTGACCGTTTGCGGCAGTTGGCAGTATTCGCAGCGAGCGTTGGCTCGCTCCCATACCAGCCGCTCAAGTCAGCGCGAGGTTCATCCGCGGCGTCCACGCCCGAGCGTTTGAGGGAAAGTCGCGCCTTCGACCAGAGGATACCGAGCCAATATCCTACGCGGCGATAGTCTTCCACCTCGGCCTGTTCCGAGGGCGTGAGCGTGCCTTCCTGGGCCTTGAGCGAGAGGAGCCGCATCCTCGCCTGATCCTCATCCCCGAATTGCAGGCTCAAGAGCTCACGGGCCGCCTCGGGCGAGAAGTCGCCACGATCCGGCTTCATGAGCCTGCCGACGATGGCGGCTTCGCTCGAGATCACATTCGTGTCTTGCATACACGGCCACCCTTGTCCCTTGAATCCCGCTTTCCAAACCTCGTTGACATCGACGCCGGAAAAGGCTCGGCGCGGC
>CAVZRT010000023.1:0-80969 GCA_963777705.1 uncultured Planctomycetota bacterium | reverse complement strand
AATTGCCCCGCAACCAGGGCGGGCAGGGCGGCAACCACCCGGGGCATCGTGCTCTGCCCCGACCACCTCATCGGCAAGTGGTGCCGCGAGCTTTCCGAGACCATCCCCGACGCCGTGATCGTCCGGTTCGGCCCGCAAGGGTTCGTGGCAGACGAGGACGAGCCGAGCGCAAGAAGAAGGGCAAGAAGGGAGCGGCCAAGGAAGCCGGCCCCACCCGCCAGTGCTTGCGGGATGTCGTCCGCCTGTTCGACCTGGGCCAGAAGCAGACCAAGACGACACCCGGCACGAGCCGCGACCCGAGCCCCGAAGACCTACACGGTGGCGATGGGCGGCTTCACCAAGGTCGGCGACAAGATGGTGTGGGACGGCGTGACCGAGGAACGCCAGGAGGCCGTGCCCGAGAAGTCCGAGACGACCACGCTCCGACCGCAATGGAAGAAGCCCAACGGGGCCGAGTGGTTCGTGATCGGCCGCAACCAGGCGAAGTGGATGCCCGATTGGGCCGGGCTGGCGGACCTTGAAGTCGGCTTCGACGGCAACATCCCCATTAAGCCGAACTCGTCCAAGACCGTCGTGGTCGATCAGGTCAAGCTGGTGGACGAGAACGGCAAGGTCCAGTACGACCGTCGCGGCTACCCCGTCATGAAGAACGTCACCGGGACCGCCTACTACTGCCCGAGTTGCGGCCAGGTGATGAAGGACAAGCGGGGCGTGCCGATGGGGGAGAAGGACTTCAGGAACATCAACGACTCCTCCTCGCAGAAGCGGTGCAAGGGGATGTACGCCGAGGAAGTCCCCAACCCTTACAAGCCCAGCAAGAAGGACGGGCTGGATCGGATGTGCCCGGTCCACGAGGACATCGAGGTCCAGATCGTCGGCAAGACCTACGAACTCGGCGGCAAGACGTGGATCATCAAGGGGTGCAACGAGCCGCTCTACCAGTACACGTCGAGCCCCTACCGCTGGTCGCCCGCCAAGCTCATCCACAAGAAGATGAGCCCGGATGTTCGACTACCTGTTAATTGACGAACTGCAAGAGCACAAGAGCGACACGTCGGGCCGGTCGATGGCCTGCGGCAAGCTCATCTCGTCGGTCAAGCATGTGCTCGGGCTCACGGGCACGATCATCGGCGGCTACGCCAACCACCTGTACCCGCTGCTCATGCGGATCACCCCGGCGACCCTCCTGGACGAAGGCTTCGAGTGGGGCAAGGACATGGCCTTCTCCGAGGCTTACGGCAGGATCGACCGCATCATCACCACGAAGGAGGAGGGGTTCGACACCCACGTCCTCGGGCAAGTCGTCCAGCCCATGCGGCGGGCCACGAGCGGCAGCCGCACGGAGCGGAAGTCCGTCCGGCCTGGCGTCATGCCGACGATGTTCGGCAGGCACATGATCGGCGTGCAATGTTCCTCACGCTGGAGCCACACTGGCCCAGCGAGTTGCCCGACCTGTTCGAGTACATCGGCGGGGCACCCTTCCCCCGGCGCCGCTGCCCTTCGATGCCACCGCGAGGGACATCGAGATCCACGAGCTTGAGTCGGACAAGGCACAAGCGGGCGATGGCCGGCTATGTCGAGGTGGCGTGCGAGATGGAGCCCGATCAGGCTGCCGAGTATCGCCGGGTCGAGGCCATCCTGGAAGCGACGAACAGCTTGCTTCTCCGCAAGGGGTGCATGAAGCTGCTCGGTGCCTACCTCTGGACGACGATGGATTACCCGGATCGCCCGTTCGGCTGGGGCCACGACGGCGACCACATCAAGGATGTCCGCAAGCACCTGAAGAAGATGGACCTGCCCGCGATGACGGACGAGGAGATCATCGCCAAGCTCGGACACACCGTCGGGTATTGGGACAAGCCCAAGGACAAGAGCATCGAGAACTTCCGGGGCGTCGTCACCCCGGCGTCGATGCCCGAGGACACCATCTTCCCCAAGGAGCAAGCCCTCATCGACATCTGCCTCAAGCAGAAGGCCGAGGGGACGCAGACCTGGGTGTATGTGATGATGACGGGCAAGTGCATTCCAACCCCGGCTCAGCGCCTGCTCGAAGCCGAGGGGCTCAAGGTCGGCATCCTCCGGTCGGACGACGTTGAGCCGATCGACCGCGAGCGTTGGATCGAGAGCCACGGCCGCGACTACGACGTGATGATCTCGAACCCGGAGCTTGTCTCGACGGGCCTGGACCTGTTCTCGAAGAAGCAGGGCGGGCACAACTACTCCACCATCGTCTTCTACGAGACGGGGTACAACCTGTTCACCATGAGGCAAGCCGCCCGACGTGCCTGGCGAATCGGGCAGCCGAGGGATTGCCGGATCTACTACCTCTATTACAAGGACACCATGCAGCACAAGGCGATGTCGCTGATGTCGAAGAAGATGGCGGCTTCGCAAGCCCTTGAGGGCGAGTTCAGCGAGGACGGCCTGGCCGCGATGGCGGGGGACGACAACCTGCAAATGGCCCTGGCCAAGAACCTGTCCGAGCGGATCGACGACGCGGACATGCAGCGGGGATGGGCCAAGGTCAAGTCGGCGTCGGGCAAGAAGAAGATGGAGAAGGTCAAGGCGAAGCCCAAGCTGAACCTCGACGATCTCCCGATGCCCGTCCAGATGACCGTGGAGCGGATCATCGAGAACAAGGCCAAGCCGGTGCCCGACAGTGCCAAGGCCGAGATCGCCAAGATGCTCGCCATGTTCGACGACATCGAGGACGACGGCGGGGACACGAGTCGATCGTCGCCAGCATGGAGGACGAGTACGACATCGACGACTACGACATCGACGCTGCGGACGACTTCGTGTTGCCCGACATCAGCCCGGTGATCATGGCCAAGATGTTCGCATCTCTCAAGTAGGCCGACGAAAGCCCCAGGGATGGGGCTTACTCTTACCGCGAGATCACCATGAAGCGAGTGCTATTCCTGGACGACAACCCGGCCCGACGGCGATGGTTTGGGCTCCACGGCGTGAGCTTCGAGGACCAACTGTGGTTCGCGATCGACGCCGAGGGTGCGATTAAGTGCCTCTCAGATCCCATCCACGCCGATGGGTTCGATCTCGTCTACCTCGACCACGACCTTGGCGAAGAGACCTTCGTGGACTCCGATCGCAAGGACTGCGGCATGGAGGTTGTCCGATGGATCGTGGCGAACAAGCCCAAGATCGGGGAAATCGTCGTCCACACGATGAATACGCCGGCCGGGCACGGGATGGTCAGAGCCTTGAGGGAAGCCGGCTATTCCGCATGCTACCGATCCTTCTTCCGCATGGTTCACGGTGAACCCGTGAATTATGATGTGCCAGAAGAACTAATCTGAGGCATGAGACTAGATCCCCAAGGATGGGGATTTAGCTTTTCGCGAAGAGCCACCTGCAAAGACTATCCAGTACCTCGCCAATGATGTACTGCGCGACCCATAGCATCACGAGAATATCCCGGGCTGCGACCCGCTCGATTCCAAGAACCTTTGTGCCAGGAACGCCCGTCTTGGCGTATGGGTACACAATCCCACCGAGGAATCCAAAAATACAGTAAAGAACCGAGTAACAAAAATACATAGCTTCCATTGGCTTCCACCTTGAGTTGAATTGCTTTCCATGTACACAGTAGCTCGCGATTCCAAGGGCGTCGGCGGATTTGAGTTGCATGCAATCAACCATATTGCGGTTACTCAAAACCTGATCTATGCTGGTTGCGTCCTATCAACACCCCTGGGAATCACCGCAATATGGCCTTCATCTACCGCAAGATCGACCCGTCCAGCAAGTCCGAGCGATGGTTTGCACGGATCAAAATCGGAGGGCAGCCGGTCACGGTTTCCCTCAGACTTGAGGTCGAAGGGACGAAGAAGCTCGCCGCGAGCCGGGCGGCAACCTTGCAGACCGAGTGCGGATTCGGATTGTTGTCGGGCACGACGGCCGAATGGCTCGGGGACAAGACCGCCGCGAGGATCAATCAACTGCTCGGCGGCGTGCGAACCTCTCCATCACGAGCGAAGGCCCCGATTCGTGGGAGACGGCATACAGGGGGTACATCAAGGCGTGCGAAGCCAAGGACACGATGACGAAAATACCCGGCACGGTGCGGCACGGTGGAGCGGACGAAGAAGGCTCGCATGGTTAAGATCCGCCAGATGAGCCGGTGGCTCCAGGCGAGACGCGAGCCCTTCATGGCCAAGCCCTTCACCAGCATCCTCGTCGAATGGATCGAGCACCGCAAGTCGGTGGGCATCAAGCCGGTCACGATCTGGGGGACCGACTACTCCTACGGGACGCTGTGGGGGGAGTGGATGCACAAGAAGGGACTGTGCGAGAAGCCCGACCGCGACCGGATTCGCGAGTCCATACCGCCGAAGTCGGCGCCGATCGTCCTCCTGCCGACGCCGGCCGAAGACGCCAAGGTCGTGCGATTCTTCCGGGACAATCGCCACACGACGATGATGGTGAACAGGATGACGAAAGGCGAGGAACCCACGTCACTCGGGCTTCGCCACCACCTGCGTTCGACGATGAGGAACATGAGCGCGTGGTCCCTATTGCTGCTCGTGAGGGGCCTCGGGTGTCGCCCTTCGGAGGCGACGGGCTCATGTGGGACACCGTGGCGAAGGATCTCAAGACCGTAAAGTTCCTCGCCACCAAGACGGGTATCGCCCGCGAGGTTCCCGTCCTGTTCCAGTGGGTCCACGACGGACTGGTCGAACTTCATGGCATCCACGGGGGCGTCGGTGCGGTCTGCCGATCAAGCCTGGGCCGAGAGTGGAGCGACGACGCGGGGATCTCGTGCTGCTGGCGTCAGATCCTCAAGGAGAACAAGCAGCCGAAATACACCCTCAAGAAATCCCAGAAGCTATTCATCTCTCACGCGATCAAGCTCGGGTTCCCGCCGCATGTGGTCGCCAACTGGACGGGGCACTCGCTCACCGTCCAGGAGAGGCATTACTGCGAAGGCAAGAGCTACCTGCCGTCTCGCGAGGAGGACGAGTATGCGGAGATCGGGGACTTGTCGGAGTGGGGGGCTAACGTCCGCAAACACCTGTCGGCGTTCTCGAATTTGCTCCCGCAAGGCCGGTGATTGAGTAACCTGCCTGAGTAACCTTTTGGCCGGAACAACCCGAAAAACGGGCGAACCAGATGAAACACGCTGGAACGCCCGTTCTTACTGCCCCCAAAGCCTTTAAGCCCAGAAATGCCCGTGTTTTCAAGAATGTCTGTACACTACTGCACGATGTTGTGGATGTCACGGAACTCGGCCGAGGGTGCCGGGCCGCCATCGCCCGAGTACCCGCGACGGCCCGAGCCGGCCACCGCGACGAGATGCCCCTTGTTGTCGATCTTGCTAACGCGATGCCCCCCATATTCGGCCACCAGCGGCGTGCCGGAAGGGTCGAACGAGACCGCGAACGGCTCGGCCAGCTTCGCCCCGGTGTCCGGACCCGCCACGAGCGTGACGACCTGGGCGTTGGCGGAGCAAGAGGACCCGAGGATGAGCAGGCTTGCCACGATCGCGACGAATGGGTGATTTCGCATGACTTCCCTTCTCGATACTTCCCTTGTGGCCGGTCCGCAATCCGTCAATCCTTCGAGCCGGGCAACCGCGACAACGGGAACGCCGTGGCGGCGCTTCCGACTCGCGGAGTGTCGGTTTTCGACGGTGCTTCGAAGGCGCCGCGTCCCGGATTCGCCCGCATTTTCCGGTCGTCGACGAGGCTGGTCAATTCCCGGAGGTGGGCATCGATGAAACCCCGCAATTCCTCGCTCGTGACGATGCCATCGCCGTCGAGGTCGGCATTGCCCAAGGCGCCGCCCGGCTCGGGTTCGAGGCCGCCGGCACCCATCCCTCTGAGCAGCAGGTGCGTCAATACGCCGTGCTTCAGGACGGCGGCTTCCTTCGCGCCCTCGCCCCGTCGCGAGGCGAGCAGATACGAGGTCCGCAGCTTGTGGGCCGCGTCGTCCACGGTCTTCTCGCGAATCCTCCTCACGCCGGGATCGTCGAAAATGGCCTCGGCCTGGCAGGCGTCGATCACGACCATTCGGTTCGCGACGTTGGTCCTCGCGAGGATGCGTTCGATGGTCGTGAAGGGCAGGATCGTCCCGGGGTTGTCGACGATCTTCGCCCCAAGTTGCTTGTCCAGCGGCCCGCGAACGTGGGGCGGGATGGTGCCGGGCTTGAGGGGGAATTTGGCGAGCAGGAGGCAGTATCGGCCGTCTCGTCTCACGTCGGTGTGGCCGGCCAGGAACACGACCACGGTATCGGCCGGCTGGACTTCGTTCTTCATCTTGAGGAGGGCAAGCTCGACGGCGTCGGGCGAGACGTCCTGATTGATTAGCACCCGGGTATGATCGCCGTCACCGCCGGAGGGGAAGCCGTTCTTCCGCAGGAAATCGGCCAGCGACGCGGCGTCTCGATCGGCGAATTGCAGGGGGCTGTCGTCGTACTTGCTGACCCCCAGGGCAAGCACGTGCAGGACGCCGCGCGGGGCGTCCGGCCCGTTGACGGCGACCACGTTCGATCGCCCTTGCAACGACCCGACTTCGCGACGCGCGGCCATCGCATAGAGGCGGTTTTCGCCGGGGCCTAGCCCCACGCGGACATGGAGCGTCTTCGGGTCGGCGGTGGCCTGGAAATCGTCGGAATCCTTGACGGGCATGTCGTTGCGATAGAGCCGCAGGCCTTCGAGCTTGTCCCTGTCCTCGCCCAGGCGGAGCGTGATCGTGACCTCGTCGCGGGCCGGGTCGGCCGGCGGGTCGAGGGCGATCGCGGGCAGCCTGGCCTCGGAAATCGGCGAGCGAGCCGCCGGCATCTTCCCGCCCAGCCAGAGGTCGACGAGGCCGAAAATCCGCGAGCGATCGGCGAATTGTTCGAGGGGGAATACGCGATCCCCTCGCACCCACGCCACTTGCGTCTCGCCGCCGGGGGAACTGTCGAAACGCCCGTCCTGCGTGAACGCCACCCACCGGCCGCTGTCGGCGTCGGCGGTCAGCGTGCCGAGGAGGGTGGCGGGGTCGGTCGCCCAGAATCGCAGGGTCGAATCGCTGCTCGCCGAGACCAGGACGCGGCCTTGCGGCAAGGCCACGGCGGCGTTGACCTGCTCGGAATGCTGCGGATTGAGCCGGGTTCCGGGCGGGAACGGGGCATCGCCGGCCAGGTTCCACAACCGGGTCGTCTTGTCGTCCCCGCCCGCCAGCAAATTCCGGCCGTCGGGGGTGAACGCGAGGGCACGAATCTCCCCCTCGAAGCGGCCGAGCGCGACCATGCGCGCGGAGCCATCTTCCCGGAGTTCCCACAGGACAAGATGGCCATCGCGACTGCCGGTGGCCACGCGTTTTTTCGCGCCAAAATGGATCGCGGCCGAGGAAATCCCGGACCTTCCGGCCTCCTCGTCACGAAGTTTCCATCGCGGCGTTTGTTGATCGCCCTCCACGTCCCATATGGTCGTCGAACCATCCACGCCGGCAACCAAAAGGTGGCGGGAATCGGCGGCGAAGGCGAGCGCCGCGACCTTGTCTCCCTGGTCGCGGATCACCTTCAACAGGGGACCGCCGCGCGCGTCCCACACGCAGGCAAGCGGCCCCTTGGTGCTGGCGGCGGCCACCTTCTTGCCGTCGGGCGACGCGGAAACGAGCTGAAACCCCCAGGAAATCGGCGCACCGTTGCGGCCGAGCGGTCGCTCGAACGCGATCGGCCGGGTCGCCCCGGTCGCGGCATCCACGACCCTCAAACTCCCATCGCCGCGGGTCATGGCCAGGCCATCGTTCAGGAAGGCCGCGCCGGTCCACTTGCCGGGGATGGGGCGGAGCGATCGGCCTTCGCGGAGGTCCATGAGCCGCGCGCGGCGGTCGTGGTCGATGAGGAGGAGGGTGCGGCCGTCGTTCGAGACGGCCAGGCCATCCACCTTGCCCCGATGCGGCGCGATGCGAGCGGGAGGGCCACCCTCGGGCCAACCCCATGAGCGGACGCCGCCGTCCTGATCGCCCGAGAGCAGGCGATCGCCCTGAGGCGTGAACGCCACGCTCGTGGTGCGACCGGTTCGCGCCCCTTCCTCCAGGTTGGCCTGGATGATCTTGCCATCGGCTATCATCCACGCCCGCGAGTCGCCCGCGTTTGTGCAAGCCGCCAGCGATCGGCCATCGGGCGAGAGGCTCACGCCCGCGATGGATGCGGGCAAGCCGAGCGGAGTGGGCGGTCCGTTGGGAGAGGTCACGTAAAGCGTCTTTTCGACCCCGATTACCGCCCGTCCATCGGCCCAGAGGTCGACCACCGAGGTCGGCCCTTCCAGTTGCCAGCGGTGGAGGCGAACGCCGGTCGGGAGGTCCCACAGCGAGGCGTGGCCGAGGTTGTCGCCGAACGCCAGGAGGTTGCCTCGCATGGCCAGGGTTCCCGAGCGGACGAGCCCGGCCGTGCCTTCGATCGGCGGCAGGGGAGTCCCGTCCTCGCGAAACAGGAGGATCGTACCCAGCGGCCCCTCGGCCCGGACGGCGACCGCGATTCGGCCCTCGGCGCAGGCGATCGCATTGGCGCCATCCACCAGCCGTTTCGGCTTCGGCTCGGCCCCGCTCGCGTCCCACAGGACGGCCTTGCCGCCGGTATCGAGCGAGACGAACCGGGGGGCGTCGGGCAGGAAGATGATGGAATCAATGCCGTTTTCATGCGGCCTTTGACCGGAAAATCCTCGCGGCGAGAGCTTTTCGAGCGACGTGAGGAGGATTAGGCCGCTGCCGTCGCCGCTGGCCAGTTTCGCGCCGTCGGGGCTCATGGCCATCGCGGTCACGCCGATGATGTGCGGGGCGAGCGTGTGCAGGAGCGTTGGATCGCGAGATCGCCAGATCTTGATCGTCGAATCCTGGCTCGCCGTGATCCATTTCGAGCCGTCGGCCGAGGTGAGGATCTTCGTGATCCGATCCGAATGCCCATGCAGCAGCAGGACGCCAGGCGGCGGGTCGATGGCCGCGAGCTTCTCGGGCCAGAGCGTCCAATCCAGCCCGATCCCGCCGGAAACCTGGAATCGCGCGGCGGCAAGTTGCGGGTCGCGATTCATGGCGTCAAGGCAACCCAGGAGGTTGCGCGGTTGATCGCTCGAGCCGAGCCCTCGCGAGAAGGCTTCAACGAACGGGCTGGCCGAGGACTTCGTGCCGCCCGAATCGGGCCGGCCCGAGAGCCAGGCGCTGCACGCCCGGCCATCTCGTCAAGATTCCCAGCATCCGGCTGGATTTCCTCAGGCCGCTTTTCGCACCCTCGGCCGGATTCGGGTCGGACGCCGCGGGATGGGGGGAATCGAGCAGCACGAGGATCGGGTTTTCGCCTCGACTTGCGAGCGAATCGAGCGCGGGATCGAACTTCCAGGGCGTGTCGGTCGCGGTCAGCAGGACGTGGGCGCCGGTCCCATCCTCGTTAACATCGGCGCGGCCCGCGTAGTAAATCACGACTAGATCGCCGGGCCGGACGCGATGATTCATCCAACGGGTCAAGGCCCAATCCAGGTTGTCCTTCGTGGCCCGCAGCGAGCCGAGCTTCGCCTCCGGACCCCCATGCTCGACGGGCGAGACGTGGTCCATCATCAGGACGTGATCGAGGTCCCATCCCAGGTTCTCGACCAGGCGATTCCGCAGCTCGCGAGCGTTCGCCGCCGTCCCCTCCCTACCCGAGATCGGCACGCCCACGACGATTGCCCACGCCTGAATCGGGCGGTTCGGGCCGTCCGCGGAGGCAAGGCTGGGGGTCGCGACCAGGGCGAGCAGGAGCAGGATGCGGTCACGGGTCATGGATCTCTCGATTCGCGAGCCTGGCCGCTAATTGCGGGGCCATTCGACCACGATGCGGAACCCCAGGTCCAGCTCGGTCGCGGCCCCCGGGGCCGACGACCTTGCCTGATTCGAATACTCCAGCGCGGCCGTGTTCCAGGAACCGCCCCGCACGGCGAACTCGTCCCCCTTCGCTCCTCGATCTCGGCACCACTCGCGCAGGTTCCCGGCAAGGTCGTAGATCCCCTGCGTGGTCCTGTCGTAATCGTACGACTTGACCCTCGTGGTGCGCGAATTCAGCTCGCCCGAGGTGTCGATATTCGCGTAATTCTTCCCTCGCCGGAACTTCTCGGCATAGGGCCAGGGATACGGCCGATCGGGCAGCCCTCCGCAGGTGGCGGCAAATTCCCACTCGGCCTCGGTCGGCAGCTCGGCGCCGATCCATTTCGCGAAATCGTCGGCCATCGCGTGCGAGATCCCCGCGGCGGGGTGGTCAAGGGCTTCCGCCTCGCTCATGTCCGCATGCAACTCCCGAAAACACCTGTCCCAAACATCGGGCCGCGAGGAGATCCCCTTCGCGGTGAAGAAGGCGATCATCTGCCGATTGGTAATCTCGGTCTCGCTCATGTAGAAGCTGCTCACGGCTTCGTCGTGTCGCAAGTCGCCCTCGCCCATCGCGAATTTCTTCCCCTCGATGAGCAGCAATCGAAGGCCGAGCGCCGGGAGCTTCACCGGGACGATCACGGATGGTCGCCCGTTCGCGACGGGCCTGGAATCGGAGGCCGCCACGAAGCCGTCGGGCACCGTGATCTTGATTGGCGGCGGGGTATCGAGATGGGTCCCGCTGCCTCGCCTCAGGACAGGACTCATCCAGACTCCCAATCCCAGCGCGACGCAAGCCAGCATGCCAATCGCCACGAATTTCCTGATCGAAGAGGGCGCCGGCGGCGACTCCTCGATTGCGGGCAACTTCGCCGTCTCGACCTCGCTTTTCACGGCTTCCCGGAATAAGCCCGCAAGTTCCCTGGCCGTCTGCGGACGGGCGGCGGGGTCCCTGGAAAGGCAGCGAAGGACCAGCGCTTCCAGTTCGGGGGGGTAGTGGAAGCGGCCAATTTCGGGGTCCACCGCGGCAAACGGCGGCGGATTCCCGGCCATGGCTTGCTGGAGGATGAAATGAGGGAGGCCGAGATAGGGCCTCCGGCCGGTGAGGAACTCGTAGAGGATCACGCCCACCGAATACAGGTCGCTGCGAGGCTCGGCGGCCCCCAGCAACTGCTCGGGGCTGGCGTAGGCGACGGTCCCCACGAACATGCCCGTGCCGGTCCGCAACTCGCTGTCCGAAGGGTCGCATTCCAGGACCTTCGCGATCCCGAAATCGAGGACCTTGAGGAACTCTTCCCCCTCGGGCCGGCCGTCGAGCAACATCAGGTTCGCCGGCTTGAGGTCGCGGTGGACGATCCCTCGCTCGTGGGCCGCGTGCAGGACCGAGCAGAGCTGATCGACGATCCTCGCGATCCACTTCAAGGGCATGGGCGAGCCGGCGCGGAACACGCGATCCAGGCTCAGGCCCGGCACGTATTCCATCTCGATGTAGGGGATGTCCTCATTCAGGCGAGCGTTGTGGACGGCGACGGCGTTGGGGTGATTGATGAGGGCCAGGACCTCGGCCTCGCGGCGGAACCGGAGGCGGGCCTGCGAGTCGAACGAGACGCGATCGGTGATGCACTTCAACGCGCGATCGACCTTCAGCTCGCGGTGCGTGACCAGCCAGACCTGGCCCATCCCGCCCTCGCCCAGCTTCTTCTTGACGAGGTAGAGGTCGAAGGCCACCTGGCCCGGCGAGATCCCGGTCAGCTCGTCGCGGGCGAAGGAAATTCCCGCCGAGGTCAGCGAAGGGTAATCGTTCGACGCCCGCGTCTCGGGGGACGAATCGCCGGGAGGGGGCGTCGATTCCGCGCCGATCGGCGGGATTCTCGTCTGATCCGGGTCCGGCTCGGTCGATCGGGCCGCGGGTCGGCGGGCATTTTCTTGCGAAGGCTCGCCCGACCCCGGCGCGGGTGCCCCCTCCGTCTCCGCGACGACGGCGGCATTCACGGTTGTGCCCGAAGGATCGCCCGCCGTCTCGGGGGGTTGCGGCTGGGTGGGCATGGCGGGACCTCGGCACGATCGGCTGCGGCAATGGGTCGATCCCATTCTAATGCGACCGAGGTGACCACCACAACGGGCGAGCTTCCTCGTCGCCGTCCTACGACACCAGGACCGGCCGCGCAGGCGACCAGCTCGTCCATCGAGATCGGCCCCTTGGCGGGGAAGAGGCAGGCGTAGGGGTTCGGGTCGGTCCCGTCGATGATCAGCACGCGGTCGTTGGCCTTGCGGAACCCCTCGTCGCACGGCTGATGGCCGCATACGAACAGGTCGGCGTCGACCAGTTGGGCGAAGCGATCGACGTTCGCGGGGTCGGTGTCGCGGCCCCAGGTCATCGCGTACACCGACCCGCCCCGCACCAGCGATTCGGCGGGCCATTCGCTCGCCGTGAGGATGTCGGCATCGAAGTTGTCCATATAACGACCATCGGGCACGGTGTGGCAAATCATCACCCGATTCGGCGTGACGGCCGCGAGCGGGAGGTTGCGAAACAGGTCGTGATAGGCCGACACGATCGCATCGGCCGACTCGCCGTAAGACCGGGCCACCCCCTTGCGAAACAGGGCGTTCAGCGGCACGCCCAGCTTGGCGATCGACCGGCCCGTGAGTTCGGAGAGCTCGTGGTTTCCGGGCAAATAGTGGACGCGGTCGGGGATCTGGCATTTCAGGGCGCAGACCACGTCGATCACGCGATGCGAGAGGTCGCCGATGTCACCATCGGGGTCGGTGCGGGGGTCATGCACCAATTCCTGGACGATGAAATGACGCCTCGGATGGTTCGCCAGGTCGGCCATCTTCATGGCGGCGGCAAAGGTGTGGAGATGGCCATGAAGGTCGCCAACCACCAGCACATCTTCGGCGGAATCGAGGTGCAGGAGCGACCCGGTCCGGCCGGCCGTGTTGCGGAAAAGGCCCGTCGCACGGCGGACGGTGGCCAGGATCTTCTGCGGATCGGGCATGAATGACCTGTACGGTGCATGATTGACACCGTCCCGTGGGGTGCACGAACCGCACCGTTTTTTACAAGATATCACGAATTGAATTCGACCGATTCTTCCCAATGAGCATACAACATACCGATCTTTTCCTTCAACTCGTCGTAGCGAGCCTGGGTCTTCCTCGCCAATTCGCCATCCTTCCAGGTCTCGGGCTGTCCCAGGGCGTCTTCCAGGGCGGCGATCTCGGCCTCAACTTCCCCAATCTCCCGCTCCAGGTCGGGAGTCTTGCGATACGGGAATTTCCGCTTCTTCTTGTCGGATTTCGTCGACTCCGCGGCCTTCGTCGAGGCGGCCCCGTTCGCCTTCGTGACCGCAACCGCCGCCTCTTCCTTCGCGAGCCGTTGATAGGTCTCGTAATCCCCCTCGATGGTCCTCGCCTTCCCGTCGGAGACCACGATCAGCCGATCGGCCACCTGATTGAGGAAATAGCGGTCGTGGCTCACCACCAACACCGTCCCCTCGAACTCGCGGATCGACCGTTCCAGCGCCTCGCACGACCAGATATCCAGGTGATTGGTCGGCTCGTCCATCACCAGGAGGTTCGCGCTCGTGGCGGCCAATCGAGCCAGGGCCGCCTTGCCTTTTTCTCCTCCCGAGAGCTGCCCCACGGTCTGGAAGACGATCTCGCCACTCAATCCGAAGCGGGCGAGCAGGTCGCGCACGTCCCCCTCGACCCATTCCAGGTCGTCCTCGGGCCACACGGCGCGGACGACCGAGGTTTGCGGCGGAGCGCCTCCAATCCCTGGTCGTAATAGCCCACCTGGACCTTATGGCCCAGCTTCGCCTCGCCCGCGTCGGGCTTCTCGCGACCGATGAGGATTTTGAGAAGCGTGGATTTACCCGCGCCGTTCGGGCCCATCACTCCTACGCACTGACCTCGCAAAACGGACACGTTGTATTTCGAAAATAACTTCTTGTCGTAAGCCTTGGAAATCTCGCGGGCCTCGACCACGATATCGCCCGAGCGCTCCACCTCGCCAAATCCCATGACCGGGCCGACGATCTCCCTCATGGTCTCGATGCGATCGATGCGGGCCAGCTTCTTCTCGCGGTCCTTGGCCTGCGTGGCGCGTTGCCCCGCCGCCGTATTTTCGGATGTAAGCCTGGAGGTCGGCGATCTGCTCCTGCTGCTTCTCGAATTGCTTCTGGAGGTTCTTCGCCTTCTCGGTCCGAAGCCGCCAGTATTGCGAATAATTCCCGGGATAGGACTCGATCTGGCCTTCATGAAGCTCCCAGATTTTCGTCACCACTTTATCCAGGAAATAGCGGTCATGGCTCACGATGATCATGGCCACGCTTTGCCGGGCCAGATAGCTTTCCAGCCACTCGGTGGTGGCGATGTCCAGGTGATTGGAAGGCTCGTCCAGGAGCATCACGTCGGGGCTTTCCAGCAGCAGCTTCGCGAGCATCAAACGCGATTGCTGGCCTCCGGAAAACGTGCGGGCGGTGCGATGGAAATCGGTCGTCGCGAAACCCAATCCGCCCAGGATCTCCTCCACGCGATGGTCGATCGCGTACGCGTCCTGATGCTCGATGCGGTCGCGGATCTCCTCGTAACGCCGGGTGGCCCGCAAGCGATCGTCATCATCCTCGGCATCGGCAATCTCATGGGCCGCTTCTTCCATCTCGCGCTGAAGGTCGATCAGCGACGCCAGGCCCGACTTCGCCACGTCGATCAGCGTCTCATCGGGCGAGAAATCCGGTTCCTGCCTCAGGAGGCTCACGCGGATGCCGGGCCGGATGTGCAGGCTGCCATAATCGGGCTGATCCTCCCCGCACAGGAGCTTCATCAAGGTCGTCTTGCCCGCGCCATTGGGACCAACCAGGCCGATACGTTCGCCGGCGCGGACGTCGAACCGCAGGTCCTCGAAGATCGGGTCGCCGGCGTATTGTCGTCCGAGGTCGGAGGCGGAGATCAGGATCATTGGGGAGGCTACACAGTCCAAAAGGTCGGTTTCGCGTTCGACCATCTTAGCATGGAGATGGGGTCTCATGTAGGGTGGGGCTCGCTGATGCTCGACCCACCCTACAACTCCGCCTACTCCCCCAAAGTCCGCTTTTTCCTCAGCATGTGGTGATAATGCTGAGCAAACCGATGGGCCTCGTCCCGAACGTATTGCAGCAGCCTCAGCGCGAACGAGCGGCGGCTCAGGACGATCGGATCGGACCGGCCCGGAAGATAAATCTCCTCTTCTTGCTTGGCCAGCGAGATGATCGTGGGCGGGTCGATCTTCAACGCCTCGAATGCCGCCAGGGCCGCGTTCAATTGCCCTTTTCCGCCGTCGATCATCCAGATATCGGGGAACGCCTCGTCGCGCTCGACCATCCCCTGGATCCGCCGGCTCATGACCTCGCGAATCGACGCGAAATCGTCCACGCCGGCCACGCTCTTGATCTTGAACTTGCGATACCCCGGCTTGAACGGCAACCCATCGATGAACGTGACCAGCGAGCCCACCGTCTCGGTCCCGCCCAGGTGGGCGATGTCCACGCCGTGGATCGTTCGCGGCATCTTCTCCAGCTTGAGCACCTTTTGCAGGCCCCGCAAGCCTCGTTTCGGATCTTGATAGAAGACCTCGGGCTGGGCGTGATCGGCGAGATTTCCGCGCAGGTTCAGATTCTTCAGCGCCTTCCATTCATCGCGCAAACGAGCGGCCTTCTCGAATTGCAGGTTCTTGCTCGCCTCCTTCATCTCGTCTTCCATCTCGGCAAGTACGGCATCCTTCTTGCCGTCGAGGAACAGGCGGAGGCGGCGAATGTCCTTGCGATAGGCCTCGCGATCGATCCGCAGGTTGCACGGTGCGGTGCATTGGTTGATCGAATGCAGCAAGCACGGGCGGAACCATCGCCAACGCGGGTCGCCCTCCTCGATATCGAGCGAGCACGTGCGGAATTTGAAGATCTTTTGCAGGACCTGGATCGCGCCCCGCAAACTCTTGGCACGAGGGAAGGGGCCATACAGCTTCACGTTGCGATCGGCCGGCTCGCGGGTGAAATTCACGCGGGGGAAGTCGTCGCCGGTGGTGATCTGGAGGTATGGGAACGACTTATCATCCTTGAGGTCGGCGTTGTGCTTGGGCTGGATGTCCTTGATGAGCCGAGCTTCCATCAAGAGGGCATCCACCTCGCTATCGGCGGCCAGGAAATCGATATCGACGACCTCGCCGATCCAGTCCTTGATGCGAGGGTCCAGCTCGGCCGTCTTGTGAAAATAGGACGAGGCCCGACTGCGGAGGTTCTTCGCCTTTCCCACGTAAACCACGCGACCCTGGGCGTCCTTCATCAGGTAAACGCCGGAGGTGGTGGGGAACTGGCGGACCTTTTCGGCCGGCGACGTTGTAGAAGAGACGGGGGTGTCGGCCATGCAAGTAGCTCCCGTAGGGTGCATGAAATGCACCGTGCCTGTTCATCATAGGCAAATTGGTGCATTCCATGCACCCTACGGGGCGGACAGGGGCGGATATTTGGCCGCAAGCTTGCGGATCGTTGTCGAATTCCGCGAAGTGGCGGGCATCCCGGCGGCCCTTTCCAGGATCGCCCCCGTCACCTTCGAATCGCTGATCTTCGTGCGGCACAGCCAGTAAATTTCGCGGCCGTGGACATGGAATTCGTCGAATTCCGTGCGAAGATTGACGATCCGCGACGCGATCTCTCCTGTAGGTAGGCTCCGCAAGAACGCGATGTAAAGCGCATCGTTTTCCGAGAGTTCGAACGGGCGATGACCATCGACCTCGGCCAGCTCGGCGGCCGTCCTCACGAAGGTCGGCACTTCGAATCCCAGCGATTCTTTCAGGCCGGCCTCGATCTCACATTCGAGGGCCTGCGCGTCCGCCTTGCGCGCCTCGAAGATGACGTTGCCGCTGGCGATGAAGGTCTCGACGTTCGAGAATCCCAGGTCCACGAACAGCTTGCGCAGGGCGTCCATCTTGACGGTGCGTCCGCCGACATTGACCGCACGCAGCAAGGCCACGAAACGCGACGATTTGCCGGTCCCGCCGTCAGCGCCCGGCGGGGGCTTTGGGGGCACGGGCATCGAAACCTCTCACGCCCGTAATCCCGCCGCGTGGGCTGACTTTCGAGCGATCCCATGTGACCAGGAAGACGGCCGGCGCGGCCACAATGGTGAAAATCGCGAGCACCCACACCAATTTCACCCGCCGAGCGTCCTTCTCCAGCTCCTGGGTGAACCAGATGGCCGCGAGCAGGCCGAGCCCGATCAGGCCGGCGCCGACCTGTCGCGGCAACACCAGCGCCTGGCCCGTCTCGCCCACCCGGTACCAGTAGATCAGAGACAGGGCCTCGGCCGCCGCGAGCAGCCAGACCAAAAATCCGGCCAATCCCACGTCCATGCGAGGCTTCGGCGGCTCGACCGGGCCGGGCGGGGGCGGAGGTGCCTTGACGACGGGCTTGGCTCCCACGCCCGCGGCGGCCCTGGCCTTCGCGGCGGCCTCGCGGGCGAGCAGGGCCTGACGCGCCGCTTCCGGCATGTTGGGCTTGGGTTTCTGCGGTTGATCGGGTGGCGGCATGGGGGGATCGGGCCTCACGAATGGCGACATGTCGGGGAGATTCTGGGGGGCGCAGTCAGGCCGCCAGGAAATTCAGGAGATACAGGGGATAGTTCGCCGCATCGGAGACTACCAGGCCGACTCCAAAAGATCGGCCTAGAACTTCGATCCATCCCGGCTCGGCACGCGATCGATAACGGCGGCATGCAACATACCACGACAACCCGAGAGCAAGGGCGAAGACCAAGCTTTCCGGAGGGAACGGTGGGACGAACGCGACCAGGGCCAGGGCCAGGCGGGACATCAAGAATGCAATCATGAGACCTAAAAAGAGCACACCTGGCTGGCGAATCAGGTCCGACATGGGTAGGCGGGGCGGGACCAACCGTATATAAACGTAAGCCATCAAAGCGAGGTACAGGAAGGCGATGTGCCAGCCATCTTGGACCAACTCGACATAGGCTTGCCAGGTAGGCACCCGCATGGTGCCTGCCCAGGTCATCTGAAATTCGTTCCACTTTTGGCGCATCGAGGCCAACCAGAGGGCTGCGGCGGCAACCAGGATCATGGCATCGACAAGCTTGAACGGCCTGCAACGCGGCATGGTGGTCCTCAAGCAATCGGGGTCCACTTGGTCGCTTCAGGAAAGTCATTGGCCGGCCGTGAACACAGTTCCTGCTCATCCTCATTCCGGCTTCCTGTCCTATTGCCACTCACGCCCCAATCTCAGCCCACCGCGCCCTGGATGTATTGTTCGAGGTCGGCAGCGATCCGGTCAAGTCGATGGTCGGTCTTCGCCTTGATTTCGCCCAATTTCGAGCGGTCGACGCCCTTCGTCTCGGTGCGGGCGAACAGGTAGAACTTGATCTTCGGCTCGGTCCCCGACGGCCGGGCCGCGAACCGGGTCTCGGTCTCGGCCAGGTGGAAAATGAGCAGGTCGCTGGACGGTTTGGGCAGCGGCTTCTTCGACCCGTCGGGCATGCGGATCTCGTGGAGCTTGTAATCGCGGATCTCGGTCACCGCCAGCCCGCCAACCTCGGCGGGAGGCTTCTCGCGGAAGGCTTCCATCAGCTTCTTGATCTGCGTGGCCCCCTCGCGCCCCTGCATGGTCTTGTTCACCTGGCGGGCGTCGAAATGGCCGACCTCCATGTAAAGGTCGTCCAGGAAGTCTAGCACGGTTTTCCCGCCCGATTTCGCCTCGGCTGCAAGCTCGGCGAACAGCATGGCGGCAACCGCGGCGTCCTTGTCGCGGACGTGCGTCCCCTTCATGTATCCGTGCGATTCCTCGAACCCGAACAGGTAGCCCGACGGCCCGCGCGCGTCCATCTCCTCGCCAATCCACTTGAAGCCGACGAGCAAATCATCGTCGATCGCCACGCCTTCCAGCTCGGCCAGGGCGCGGGTCATCCGCGTGGAAACGAGCGTGGTCAACAAGTAATGATCGGGATTCAGGCGTCCCAGCTTCTTCGAACCTCGCAGGATGAACGCGGTCAAGGCCACGCCAATCTGGTTGCCGTCCAGCGTGGTCCATTCCCCCTTGGGATCGCCCGTGACGGGGACGCCAACGCCGATGCGGTCGGCGTCGGGGTCGCTCGCGAGCACCAGGTCGGCGTCCGTGGCCCTGGCCTCGGCGATCGACGCATCCAAAGTCTTGGGGATCTCGGGGTTGGAAACATGGCCCGGCACGTTGGGGAAATCGCCGTCGGGCGTCCGTTGCGAGGCCAGCACGTTGACCTTCTGGAAGCCGTCGGCAAGCAAGGCCGCGACGACCGAGGTCTCGCCCACTCCATGCATGGGCGTATAAACGATCGAAAGGTCGCGATTCTTGCCGACCGACTCGCCCACCACGGCCGCGATGTAGGCGTCGTCCACCTCCTTCCCCACGAGCACGATCTCGCCGTTTTTCACGGCCTCGTCGTAATCCACCTCGGGGATCTGGCGATCGGACGCCTTCTTGACGGCCTCGATGATCTGCGAATCGTCGGGCGGGACGACCTGCCCGCCGAAGCTGTTGTAGCACTTGAACCCGTTGTCCGACGGGGCGTTATGGCTCGCGGTGATCATGATCCCGCAATCGCATTTCAGGTAGCGCACCGCGAACGAGAGCAGGGGGGTCGAGCGATAATCGGGGAACAGATAAACCTTGAAACCGGCGGCTGCAAGCACGCGAGCACAAATCTGGGCGAATTCGGGCGAATTGTGGCGGGTATCGCGGGCGATGGCGCAAGTCTTGACGGCATCGGCCCCCTTCTTACCGATCACGAAATCGGCCAACCCGCGGGCGCTCTCGCCAATCGTGCGAGCGTTAAGCACATTGGTGCCAACCGGATACATCTTGCCGCGGCGCCCGCCGGTGCCGAATTCCAGGACGGCATAAAAGGCATCGTCCAGGTCTTTCCAGTGACCGGCGTCGATCTCGGCCACCAGCTTGTCGCGATAAGCGGCGAAGGGTGCCTCATCGAGCCATCGCTTGATGTTGGCCGCGGCGGGGGCGGAAAGCCGGCCGTCTTTCTCGGCCTGCGCGACCTGATTCAATGCGTCGTCGGCCGTCGCCATGGTTGCCCGTCTCCTGAAATCGTCTCGCGCAGTGCTGTGCGATGGGGCATTCAGGCTAACTTCGCGAGGGCGGGGGTGCAAGACCCGACGCATTTGGCGATGAACCCAACGCATCCAGCAACACGCCGAGCTGGCGATGGGTTTGGACCAGGAGATTTCCGACTTCCGCGGGGACGGCGCCGCTCGCGGGGTCGAGGGAGTCGTCGGACGGGTCGCTCACCGAGATTTCCAGATTCAGGCCAAGGGCCGCCGCGTAACGCGCAAGGGTTTCGAAGGTGAACTTCTCGTTTTTCAAGCCTTCAATCCGGCTCAGGGAAGAGATCGACATGCCAGATCGCTCGGCCAGTTCCGTGAGCGAGATCCCTCGACCTTCGCGAATGGTTCGCAGTTGGGCCAGGGTCTTGTGAAGCGCGATCAACCCACCCATGGTCGTCGTTCGCGACGGGTCGATGGCCCCGCGACGGATCAATTCCTCCCGGTTCGGCTTGTCCTGAAATTGCCGGCGGATTTCCGCCTGACTGCGCACGGGCCTCGGGCGTCCGATTCGCTTCGCGGATCGCCTCGATCCTGGCGACTTGTTCGGGCGTCAAATCCGCCCCCCTGGCCTTCCGTTTTTCGCTCATAAGATCATCCCCCCTCCCCATATTCGGGGACGTCGTACGCCGTGACGGGCCTCACGTAAAACGGGTCGTCGCACAGGATCTCGAAGACGACCGCGATGTGTCGGCCCGAAGATGTTGATCCGAAGACGATCCACCGTTCGGACCCATCGGGCGCCCCCTCGCTCGGCTCCGGCGGAGCATTCGCATCATCCAGGATCTCTTCCACTTCTCCCGGCGTGAGGTCGGCCGCCTCGATGTGCCAGACGTTTCCGTCCGGATCGTCGGGCGGGTCCCAATCCACATAATCGGGCCGCATTGCACTTCCTAAAACGATGAATTCTTGACTTGACTTCAAGGATAACGGATTTGATTTTCAAGTCAATACGCTTGCGACTCGCATTGCCCGATCGCCCGTAATCCCTTATAGCGAGGCCAGCAAAATCGCGATGATGCCATAGGGACCGGGGAGCGTCGGCCCATGAGGTACAGCCCAGCGACCGACACCCCCGCCCTCAGCGTGGTCGTGCCCTTCTATAACGAGCTTGCCAACCTCGATTCGATCCATCGCCGATTGGTCGATTCGCTCGAACCGCTGGGCATCTCCTACGAGCTGATCTTCGTCGACGACGGCAGCCGCGACGGCACTTCCGAGCATCTTGACGACCTCCACGAAACGGATTCCAACGTGGTCGTGATCCACCTGAGCCGGAATTTCGGGCATCAGCCGGCGGTTTCGGCGGGCCTGGACCACTCGCGAGGCCGCGCCGTCGTCGTCATGGACGGCGACCTTCAGGACCCTCCCGAGGTGATTCCGCAGTTCCTCGATCGCTGGCGAGACGGTTTCGACGTGGTTTATGCCGTCCGCAGACGCCGCAAGGAAGGCCCGCTCAAGCGTTTCGGGTATTTCTCGTTCTATCGCGTGATGAACGCCATCAGCGACCTGGAAATCCCCCTGGATAGCGGCGATTTCTGCCTGATGGATCGCCGCGTGGTGGACGCGATGCAATCACTCCCCGAGCGCGCGAGATTCGTCCGAGGGCTGCGCACGTTCGTCGGATTCCGCCAGACCGGCATCGATTACGATCGCGCGGCCCGCGAACTGGGCCGGTCCAAATACTCGTTGCGAGCGTTGATCGGCCTGGCGATGGACGGCCTGGTCAGCTTCAGCAACTATCCACTGCGATTGGTCACCTATCTGGGCCTCGTCACCGCCATTTTGGCCCTGGTCCTGACGGGATGGGTTTTCGTCGATGCGTTCGTGCATCACACGGCCCCGCGAGGCTGGGCCAGCGGCATCGTGGCCGTGCTGTTCATGGGGTCGATCCAGATGATTGGACTGGGGATCATCGGCGAATATATCCGGCTGATTTTCCTGGAATCGAAGGGCCGCCCGTCTTATATCGTGGGCGAACGCCGCGATCATCGCGCCGAATTGCCCGAGGAAATTTCGGCGATGGCGGGGCGGCGATGATCGAGCGGTGGTCCTCGGGCGTCGCCGACGAGAACATGGATGAGGCGATCCTCGTCGATCTCGCCGCGATCATCCATCGCCATCCCTGGTGGCGGGCGCGGGCCCGGTTGACCCTGGCGCTCCTGAAGGATCTGGAAATCCGCCCGCCCGCAACCATCCTCGACGCCGGATGCGGCTGGGGGACCACGCTGGATGCCCTGGAACGACGGGGCTATGCGGCCTCGGGCGCGGATATCTCGCGGCAAGGCTTTGGAACGACTCGCCCGGCCCGGTCGCAGGCTGATCGAGGCCGACTTGACGCGACCCTTCCTCGCGGAAATCGAGCCGTTTGATGCGGTCCTGGCGCTGGATGTGATCGAGCATCTCGACGACGATCGGGCCGCCATTGAGCGGTTGGGCAGCCTCGTGAAGCCCGGTGGATACGTGGTCGTGAGCGTGCCGGCGTTGCCCGATCTCTTCACCGAATTCGACGCGATCCAGGGGCATCGCCGCCGCTACTTGCCCGGAACCCTTCGAGACGCTTTTCACGATACCGGGCTCGAAATCGTGCGACTGTTCTGGTGGGGACAGTGGCTCGTCCCCCGCCTGCGTCGTCAAAGATCCGCACCCCGCTCGCGTCCCGGGGAGTCGCCATCGGCCTCTTATCGGCGCTATCTCCAACTGCCTCCCTGGCCGGCCTCGTTGATTCTTGAAGCGGCGTTCGCGATGGAGGAGGGGAGGGCCTTGGCGGGCCGTCTTTCGACGGGGACTTCGCTGTTTGCCGTGGCCCGACGTCTCCCGGCGAGAAGGTAAGTATTTAGCGCCCTTATGCCCAGGGCGATCGAAGAGAAATTGGGTGGCCCCGGATCTTGATCCGGGGTGGCGCAGCCGCAAGAGGCCGAGGGACCGGCTAAGCAACCCTTCCCGCGTGGAGGCGATATCGGTCATGTCGCCCGCGTCGCGGACGGGCGGAGCGGGCGACGTCGGGCCGTGGCCTCTTGTGGCTGCGCCACCCCGGATCAAGATCCGGGGCCACCCTCAGCTTATCAACCGCTAAGCACGGACGCGTAAAAGGGGAGCAATCGCTCTTAGGACCGCGACTTCACAACCCGCTCGGTTGTCGTAACCCCTAAATTCAGCAAAAGTTCGGCCGCGACGGGCGGCCCGTCTCACGTTGTAAAACGGGGTCGTTTGTAAAATCGGGACTTGATCGGGCCCGGCCGCTCGGTAGGTTTTTCCTCGGCCCGATCCGCGTCGTCTCCGCCGCTCGCAAAATCCACGATATCTTCTAAATCGGGGTTGACAAGCACTTGCGCACGCGGGGCAGAATTCTGCGCGGACCGCACGCTTCTGGCACGGCCCTTGCTTTTCCCTGGGGCCGTCACGCCAACCTTGACCTCGCCCTTCCCCGAAAAAACAACTCAAGTTGGCACGCCCCCCGCCGAAGCTGGCGGGATCGGCCTTCGCTTGCTTTCCCGACGCCCGGACGCTGACGGGCGGTCGTCTTCGATATATTTTCCCGGAGGTTTCCATGACCAAGCGGCCAAACCCGCGGAAAACCCTGAGACTCGAACGCCTCGAAACCCGCGAGGTCCTGACCGCGGGCGGTCCGTCCGCCCAGATGCAAGAGATGCTCGAATGGGTCAACCTCGCACGAGTGAACCCCACCGAGACCGCCAACCTCATTACCAATGACCTGACCACCGACAACCTGGGGACGACCCTGGGCGAGTTCGGCGTCGACATCAACCAGGCCAAGGCCCGGATCGCGGCCGAGACGCCCGTCCAGCCGCTCGCCTGGAGCAATAACCTGGCCGCCGCGGCCCAATATCAAAGCAACTATCAGGCCAACAACGGCGTCCAGACCCACGACGACGGCGGCAACCTGACGTTGCCCATCGATCGGATCACCAACGCCAACATCGGCAACTATCAGAACCCCACCAGCAACGGCGAGAACGCCTTCGCCTACGCCGACGACGTGAAGAATTCGATGGAAGCCTTCTTGATCGACTGGGGCAATGCCTCGAACGGGAATCCGCACCTGTCCAATATCTATAACGGGTCGTACCACGACGTCGGCTTCGGAATCACGGCGACGAACAATAACGGCCTCGGCCCGTTGGTCGTCACGCAGGACTTCGCCAGCCAGGCCGGCGAGAAGGCCGACCTCCTGGGCGTGGCCTACAACGACAATAACGGCGACGGGATCTACGAGGCGGGCGAAGGCGTGGCCAACCTGTCGATCGACGTGACCGACTCGAAGGGCAACACCCAGACGGTGCAGACCTGGGATGCCGGCGGATATCAGGTCGCCCTCGACCCGGGCCAGTACACGGTCACTGCCCGCATGGGCGACCAGGTGTTCTCGACGCAGCAGGTGACGATCGGCACGCAGAACGTCCACCTCGACTTCGTCCTGACCAACGCCTGGCAAGACACCACGGCCCCGGTCGCCACGCCGGCCCCGGTCGTCGCGCCGACGCCGGCTCCGGTCGCCACGCCGGCTCCGGTCGCCACGCCGACGCCGACCCCGGTGGCCACGCCCGCGCCCGCCCCAGTAGCAGCGCCGGCCCCGGTCGTTGCCGCCACGCCCACGCCTGATCCCACTCCGGCCGTTGTGACGCCGACCCCGGCTCCGGCCCCGGTCGCGACCCCGGTGGCCACGACGCCCGCCCCGGCTTCGGCCGCGACGACCGATCCGGCCTTGCTGATCCCGCTGTCGACCCCCGCGCCGGTGATCACCGGCCCGGTGGCGACGGCCACGCCGACGCAGGTTTCGAGCACGGAGACTTCCCTGGGGGGAGCATTGACCGAGGGTCAGGATACCTCAACGGTCCAAGCCCCGCAGGAAGCACCCAACTCGGCCTCGTCGCAAGCTCTGGCCAGCTCCAGCTCCGCTTCCAGCTTCACCGACCAGCTCAACAACATAGCGGACCTGCAATGGCAAACCTGGGATGGCGGATCTTCGGGCGGCACCTGGTCGTGAGCCGCGGCCAGTCGTCTTGAGATCAACCCCGGGGCGATGACGCGGCCGTCATCGCCCCGCATCGCGACAGGCCCGCCCGCGGCACCCGCCCGCGGGCGGGCCTGTTTTCATTTCCGCTTGATCGGGGCGGGCGTCGCTCCCGTGGCCAGATCCCACGCCACCGAATCCGCCTGGTAAATCACGCCGTTGCTTTGATCCTGCACGAACGAGGACACGCGCGTCCGGCCGGCGTCCTGGCCCGCCTTGAGCTTGAGCGGGAAGCTCAGCGACGTCGAATCGCCCCTGGCCACCTTCGCCGGCTTGTGGGCAAAGGATTGCACGACGAAATGCTCGACGAGCGACTTCCCGGCGTTCTCGCCCGAGGGGACTTTCGTCGTGATCGGGCCTTCCACCACGGCCACGCCCACGATCAACCCGCGACCGGACGCTTCGATCGTGGGCCGGGAGAGGTCGACGCTGAGCGTCTTCGATGCCCCTTCGCCGGACAATTTGGTGTCCAGGGAAAGGCCCGGCGCCTTGTTCAGGGCGTGCTCGATGGCCGCCGTGGCCTTGTCGCGGTTCGAGCCGAGCATGGGTTCGCGGCCGTCGACCATCATCATGGGCGTGAAATAGAGGTCGTCGCGCTTCTGGACCTCGTTGTATTCGAGCTGACGGCGGCTGAACGCGGCGTCGGAGAACGGGTCGGCCCAGGGCTTATTGAAATAATCGACGTGGAAGCCGATCGGCACGACCCGATCCGGCCCGTAGCCCAGGGCCTCCAGTTGCCCGAGGAATTCGGAAGCCGGCGGGCAGGAGTCGCACCCTTGCGAGGTGTAAAGCTCGACCAGCACTTTTTTCCTCGTCGCGGCCGTCCTGGGCTTGGTGGGCCGGTCCTGGGCCATGGCCGATACGACGCCGAGGAGCAAGGTTGCCACGACGGCGACGGACGCGATGTTTCGATTTTTCATAAGAAGACACTCCCGGGTGCGAAAGACTTGGCGGTGGGTGGTCCATCATAGCGGGGATTCACGCGGACGCTGCCGGAATCGGGGCGCGGCAGCCGATCCCGTCGGCTTGCCAGTCCTGCCGGGATGCGGGTAGGTTGTCAGTCTTCCGCACGAATTACGTCGCTGGCGATTTCCGGCGCAGCGTCGCGCCGAAATCTCGATCGTCACCAGGAGGTTAGTCGCATGGTCTCGTGTTTCGTCACGATGGTTGTTGCCGCTACGCTAGGTCAGCAGGTTCCCGACGAGGCCGCCTGGATCAAGGCCATCCCGGCCGACGTGGACGTGGTCGCTCGCATGCGTCCGCTAGCGAAAGGGCAAGCGGACCTGATCGCGATGGTCAAGGCCATGAGCCCGACTTACGGCGGCCAGGCGGGCCCCGTCCTCACGGCGGGCGAGCCCATGCTGGCCGGCAAGTTCGGGCCCGAGGCCGCCTCCAGCCCGATGATGGGCGTGGTCAAGCTGCCCAAGCCGGGCGAACCCACGGCCTGGGCGGTCCTGATCAAGTCCAATGACTACGCAGCCACGCTCAAGGCCGTCGCGCACAAGCCCGACGCAACCCTCAAGAGCCTGGGCGGATACGATTCCTTCGAGGCCGGCGACGGCCAGACCTATTTCGCCGTCAAGGGCGCCGGGTTCGTCGCCCTGGGACTGGATGAAGGCTTGATCAAGGCGATGGTCAAGCCCGAATCCACGCTCGATTCCCGGCTCACCGGCGAACTGAAGGAGAAATTCTTCGCCGGCGACCTCGGTATCTTCGTGAACGTGAGCGGGATCGAGTCCCGATTCGGCGAGCAGATCGATCAGATGAAGGCGGCGGGCCTGGCGGGCGTCGAGCAGGCCGGGGCGATGATGAACAACAAGATGGGCGACTCGCTCAAGTCCATGGTCGAAGGCCTGTTCGACGCCATCAAGGCGGGCGACTCGCTGGCCTTGAACTTCGACTTCGCCGCCGAAGGCCTGACCGTCGGGGGCGTGGCGACCACCAAGCCGAAGACGGCCGTTTCCCGGCAGGGATCGCCGAAGTTGGGCGGGGGCGATCTCCTGGGCAGCCTCCCGGACGGAGCCACGATCTATACCTATGTGAACCTGAACCCCGACACGATGGCGTCGTTCCAGAAGCTGGGAATGAGCTTCATGACCGGCGGGGGCAAGCCCTCGCCGGAGTTGGCGAAGGCCCTGGACCAGCAGCGCGACATCTCGGGCACCGAATCCTACACCTCCACCTCGACCGGCGGCGTGCCGACCACGCTCAACGTGACGGCGCCGAGCGATCCGCAGAAGGCCGTGGAGACCTCGACGGCCGTCCTGAAGGCGATCGCCTCGCCCGACGGCTTCATCAAGTCGGTCGTGATCGACCCCAACACGCAGGCCTACAAGGGGTACACGTTCCATCACGCCACCACGACCATGGACCTGGAGAAGATGATCACGCCGAACGTGCCCGGCGGCGTCGACGCCATCAAGAAGCAACTGGGCGGCACCGACAAGACCCAATCCTGGTACGGCACCAACGGCAAACTGGTGCTCTCGGTCGCCGCCAAGGACTGGGACGAAGCGAAGGCGCAGGTGGATGCGTTCACCGACGGGACGAACGCGCTGGCCTCGACCGCCGGCTACAAGGCCCTCCGCGCCAAGCTGCCGAAACAGGCCAGCGCCCTGGTCCTGATCAGCGCCCAGGGGATCGTCAAGCAGATGGCCGGGCAGATGGCGATGGTCACCGGCGCGGACCCGAAAGTCCCGGCCGACATGCCCAAGGAGGCGGCGCTCATGGGCATGGCCGTGGTGTCGCAGCCCAACGGCTTCTCGTTCACCTTCATCCTGCCAAGCGACAACGGCCCGGTCTTCGAGAAAGGCCTCGTGCCGCTGTTCCAGGGATTGCAGGGCGGCGTGAAGCAGTAGGAAGGCCGAACCGCGGGGCGGGTCGAGCGATGGCGAGACCCGCCCACTTTCCTGCCCGATCCTTCAAGCGAATCACGACGATAGGGGGTTACGCAGATCTCGCCAGACGAGTCGGCTTCTCGCCAACAAGCTCTCGCGCCCGGCCTTCGAGCGTGGCAAAACGATCGTCCCACGTGTAGCCCCGCGCGATTTTCTCCTTGCCCGCCGATCCGAGGATGCGAGCCGTCATCGGGTCATCCACCACGCGACCCACGGCGTTCGAGAGCCGATCGACGTCGCCGAACGGCACGAGCAGGCCGTTTTCTTCGTGCTGGATGACCTCGACCACCCCTCCGGCGGCGGCGGCCACCACCGGCAGGCCATTGGCCCAGGCTTCGAGGAAGACGATCCCGAAGGAGTCCGTCCGCGAGGGCATGGAGAAGACGTCCAGCCCGGCGAAGAACTCGGCGCGTCTGTCCGAAGGCAGATGGCCCAGGCGATGCATCCAACGACCGGTTTCGGCGGGCAAATCGGCGGCAAACGCGTCGAATCGTGGCGAACTGGAGCCCGCGAGGATCAGGTGGATCGGCTGGTCGCCGCGGCTGGCGTTGAGCCTCTGGACCGCCCTCACGAGGTCGGTCGTCCCCTTGTTCTCGTCGAGCGTGGCGAGGTGGCCGACGACCTTCGCATACTGCGGGATGTTGCAGCGTTCCCGCAGGGCACGACGATCGCCGCCCGTCACTTCCTTGTGCTCGACGGCCATCCCCAGGATGAGGATCTTCGATCGATCGACGCCCCAATCGGCCACGGCATCGGCCTCAATCTGCGTCTGCACGACCACCGTGTCGGCCGCTTTCAAGAGGCGAATCTGGTGAGGCCGCGAGTAGGTGCGATTCACCGGGTCGCCGGGCGTGGCGAGATGCAGGAATGGCGTCAGGATGAGCGGCGCCGCCGGCCGCCCTGGCCGTCTTCAACGCGGCGAGCGAGAACAGCGTGTAGGGGAAGCCGATCGCGAACACGGCGTCGTAATCGCCCCTCACGCGGTCGATTCCCGGCAGGATCGGCATGAACGACTCGTAGCGGCATTGCGTGGAGAAGTGCGGCAAATAGCTCAACAATCGCCCTACGTGGCGCTGGCCGAACCAGTGCTTCACGCGAAATCGGCGGACGCGGGCGCCGTCCAGCATCTCGACCTCGGCCGACTGGACGCGAGGCTTGGTCGGGTCGGTGAAGTACCACAGGTCCAGGGCATCGGTCGTGAACACGTCGGCCGAATGTCCGTGGGCCACGAATCGGCGGCACATCGCCCGCCCGTAGTTTTCCGACCCGCCCAGGCAGGGGAAATAACGATGCGTGAACCAGGCGATTTTCATGATCGGCTACTCCCTCTTGCCCCTGGGGCTCTCGACGGCCACGCGGGCCGCCTCCTCGCCAACCCGGATTGTCGTCACGCGGACGCCGATCGGGCCGCGATCATGCGCCGAGATCGCGTCTTGATGATGGATCGGGCGATCGGCGCCGTCGCTCGTCAAGCTCAGCTCGTGCAGGCCCGCCACGAGGCGGATTTCGGGCGTGCGAAGCGTTTCTTTCCGGCCCGGAGATGCCGTCCAGCTCGCGAGGTTGATCCCATTTTCGGAAAGCGTGAGCGCTCGCGGCTTGTGATAGGCCGCGGCACCGAATTCCAGGTGAATCGGCCCCGAACCCTCCGGCACGAACAGGGCGAGGCGGCCCTCTCGGCCAACCGCACGGTATGGCCCATCCTGCCAGCCGAACCGCCATCCCGAGGTGCTCAAGACCACCGGATGGCGCGGGGTCGCCATCTTGTCGCGGGCATAGATCGTCATCCAGGCGTCGTCGTAGACCTCGGCCGGCTTCAGCGCCGCGGCGAGGCGATCGCGATAGAACGGCATGGCCGGATCGGGATCGGTCCACTTGTGGACGACCACATAGCGATAGCCGTTCGCGGTCAGGAATAGCCAGGCGTGGTCGTGGAAATCGACCGGGCCGAGGATGTCGACGGGGATGGGCTCCTCGGGAGGGAACTGCGGGTCGTCGAGCCAGTGGGCGGCGAACGGCGAATTGAAGCCGATCCGGGAATCGAGCGGCTGGTTGGTCATCCCGCTGTAGCCGGCGTTGGTGGGGGCGCGGTGGATCGATTGCCAGTAGCCCGTCACGGCATTCAGGTCGGTCGCGCCCGAGAGGAATTGCGGGACTTCCAGGAACGTGGCCGAGGGGTCGCGTCGCAAGATTTCCGCATAACCGGGCGGCATGGGCGGGATGATAGAAGTCGGGTAGAACTTGAGCGAGAGGTCGAACATGGCCACGGTCAGCAGGGCCGCGACCAGGGCAATTCGCGCGGGATTCGTCTTCAACCGCGAGAGCAAATCCTTGAGCGCGGCCGAGGCGATCACGGCGAAAACGATCACCGCGAACAGGTTGAATCGGGCGGGCACTCGGATCATCGCAAATCCCGGCATGTTCCGCTTGAGCCAACCTCCCGGCAGCGGGATGCGGTAATCGCCGACCTGCCACCACGCCCCGCAGCCGAGGACCACGAAGGTCACGCCCAGCGTCCACCAGAATGCGGCGCGGGGGAATTTCACCCGGCGCATCGCCGCATAATTGAGGAGCAAGAGCACGATGATGCCGAGATAGGAAGCCCGCTCGCCATCGGCCACGCCATAGCCGGCCGCCTCGAACAGGTTGGCGGGGATCGCGTCGGACATGCGATGGAAGAGCGTGGGCGTGAAATAGGTCCAGACGGGGGTCTTCAACGCGACGAATTCGGAGTACGGCCGCTCCATGGTCCAACCGTGCAGCTTGGCCCAGACCTGATTCGAGAACGCGGGGACCAGGCTAGCGGCGGCGAGGATCGCGAAGGCCACGAGCCATCTGCCGCGGTCGCGAATCCAGGGAAACCAGCCGCGTCCGCTCGCAGCGACCTGCCAGACGACGTAAAGCATGGCCGGGATGGTCACGAACACCGCGTAATACGCCGCGCACAGTGCCGTGAGACCGTACAACCCGACCGCAGCCAGCAACGAATTCCGCGACGGCCGATCGACAAAGCGGAACCAGCCGATCAAGAACAAGGGGATGCAGCCAAGATGGATCAATTCGAGATGCCCCATCGAGTGCAGCATCATCGGCGCCGACAGCATGGCCATGAGCCCGCCCATGGCCGACGCGATCCGATCGCGCGTGACCGTCCACGCGAGCAGATATGTCGCCAGGCCGGTCGTGACCAGTCCGAACAACCACAACAGGTTGAAACAGAGGGTATCGTTGGTCACCAGGAACGATAATGGGATATAGCAGAGGGCCTGGAATCCCAGCGGCGAGAAGTTGCCTAGCGGGGCGCCGACCGGGTATTGCGCCTGCGGGCAGAAGAACGGCAAGCGGCCTTCCAGCAGGCAGGATTTATACCATCGCATGATCCAGAGGTGCTGCAACGGATCGATCCGGCTGCCCGCAATCCGCGTGGCGAACGTATCGACCACCGGCCGCGTCGCGAACAGGACGGCGGCGGCGTACAACGGCGCCAGCACCGCCACATTCCGCCAATCCGGCCTCGATTGGTTCGCCATCGATGGACCCCCGGGTTTATTTGATCACGCGAGGCGACGACGCCGATTGCAGCGTTGGCGGCTGGAGCTCTCCCGCATGGGAAATGACCAGGCCCGCCACGCGGTAGCTATACGGCTTCCAGTCGTTCTCCAGCGCGGCCTGATAGGCCCGCCTGGGGCGGTCGTCCGTATCGCTCGTGAGGGACAATTCGCTGATCCCTTCCGGCAGGCGAAGCGGCCCGATGGCATAGGTCTGGAAGTCTCGCGCGGACTTGATGTCGACGCTCGCGATCTCGGCCTTGTTTCGACTCACTCGCACATGCCGGGTCTTCTGGAAGGGGCGCGACGAGGCGTTCAACGCGATCGTGAGCGGTTGGCTCGCGTCCGGGTTGTAAACGACGATCTTCGCATCCTTGCCGACGGCGCGGATCTGCCTTTGATACCAGCAGATGCGCCAACCGTCGGTGCTGAGCACGACGGGATGCGTGGGCTTCGCGAGCTTTTCGCGATCGTAGACCACGGTGACCGCGTCCTCGAACACCTTGGCGGGCGCGAGGATCGTCTTGAGCTTCTCCACGTTCTCGGCCGGGACGTTGGTCCACTCGGGCCGGAGGTGGAGGATCACGTAGCGGAAGTGATTCGCGTGGAGATAAATCCAGGCATATTCGCGGAAATCCACCCCGCTAACCACGTCGATGGTGCTCCACGACGGGTCGTTCAGGTAGGAGGGGTCGATCATCATGCGGGCATCGAACGGCGAATTCCACGTCACGAGGTCGTCCTGCTTCGCGTTCGCCCCCCCGCTGTAACCGGCGTTGGTCTTGCCGCGATGGAGGCTCTGCCAGTAGCCGGCCGTGCTGTAGAGCGGGGCCCCTCCGGTGCAGAACTGGGGGATCTCCAGGAACGTGGCCGAGGGGTCGCGGCGGAGGATCTCGTTGTAGGCCGCGGGCATTGGCGGGATGGCTTCGGACGAGAACGGCAGGGTCGAGAGGTCGGCCATGGCCACGACCACGAGCGTGGCAAACACGGCGGCCTTGTAGGATTTCCGCGGCAATCGCGCCAGCAGGTGCTTCAAACCGGCCGCGGCGATCACGGCCGTGATCACGCCGACGAAGAGGTTGAATGCGCGAAGGCACCCGGATCATCGAGAACGCCGGCACGTACTTCTTCAGCCACGCCGCGGGCAGGTCGAATCGCACGGTCCCGACCTGGAACACACCGCCCCAGCCGAGGATGATCATCGTGGCAAGGGTCAGCCAGAGGAATCCGCTGCGCTTGAGCTTGGCCTTCTTCGAAGCCGCATACAGGAGCAACCCGATCGTGACCACGCCCAGGTACGACGCGCGTTCGCCGACCGAACCGCCGTAACCCGCCGCCTCGTAGATGTTCGCGGGCATGAGGACGCTCAACGGATGGAGCGTGGTCGGCGTGAAGTACGTCCACAGAGGGGAGCTGAACCGATTGAACTCGGGCAAGGTGCGCGAGGTGGAAAAGCCGTGCGAGATGGCCCAGATGGTGTTGCCGAAGACCACGGCCAGGCTCACCAGCGCGATGGCCGCGAACAGCGCAAGCCAGCCGATCCGCCCGCGAAACCACGCCCAGGCGTCGCGGCGCCCCGCCCCCGCAATCCCCATGGCCACGTACAGCGTTGCAGGCACGGCCGCGAAGACGACGTAATAGGCTGCGCACAGGGCGACGAGGATGTACGTGCTTGCGGCGAGCGCCAGGCGTTTTCGCGAAGGGGCGTCCACGAATCGGACCCACGCGACGAGGAACAGCGGGAAGCAGCCCAGATGGATCAATTCCAGGTGGGCACGGCCGTGCAGGAGCATCGGGGCCGCGAACATCGCGAGCATGCCCGCAAACGCGGCGCACCACCGGTCCTTGATCGCCTGCCACGCCAGGAGGAACGTGCCGAGCCCCGTCGTGACCATCCCGAACGCCCAGATCAGGTTGAAGCAGAAGGCGTCGCTGGAGAACAGGAGCGAAAGCGGGATGTAAAGCAGGGCCTCGAAGTGCAGCGGCGAGAAATTGCCGAGCGCGGTGCCGGCCGGATACTGCAACTCGGGGCACAGGACGGGCGATCGGCCTTCGAGGAGGCAGGTCTTATACCATTTCATGATCCACAGATGCTGGAGCGGGTCGAACAGCGACCCGGCGATCTGGGTCTGGAAGGTCCAGATGAGCGGATACGAGGCGACGATCAGGCAAACCACGTAGAACGCCGTCACGACCGGGACCGTGGCCCAGCCCAGTCGGGGAGATGCCATCGTCCCGGAGGATTCCTGCGTGATCATGCTCATTTCCTCGCCCCGTTCGGTTGATTCGCGACGACAGGCGCCGGCTTCTGGAAGACGAACACCTTGGACTGGCCCGGCCTGGGATCGGCCGGGAACGTGGCGACGGGCTCGAGGTTGCCGACGATCTCGCGGAGCCACTGGCAATAGGTCCATGGGCCTTTCAGGTGGGATTCTCGGACGACGATCCATCGCAGGTCGGGGTCGGCCGGCGCGTCGATGAGCGTGGCGAACGTGTACCCCGGATGCTGGCCGTAATAGAGCGAAAGCCCGGTCACGTCCACCACGGCGCGCCGGCGCGCGGCCTTGGCGGCGAGATACCGGCCGGCATCGCGATAGCCGGCCTTGCCTAGGTTGACAGGCTCCAGCGTCGCCTGGGCGGTCCAGGCGAAGAACCCGCCCAGGACCAGCGCCCAGACCGCCGGCCCGGCCGAGAATTTCTCGTCGCCCAGCCCAAGCCAGCGGCCGGGGATGGGCACAGAGGTCAAGAGGCGATCGATGGCGACGGCGGCGGCGGGCAGGAAAAGGAAGGCCAGCGTGATCGCGTGCCTGCGGTCGCAATACCCGCCGGTCGCGTGCAGGCGCAGGAGCGCCAGGAGCGATGCCCCGACGATGATCCCCAGGAAGATCCAGACGCGGGCACGTCTTCCCGGCGGCCAGCAGGTGAAGATCACGCCGAGCACGGCGAGGGGCAGCAGCGGGAGCGTGACCGAATCTCGCACGGCCTCGAACACCGCCTTGGCCGCGAGCAGGACCGTCCTGGCCGGAGTTTGGTTGGGGTCGAGCGGTCGCGAGCGTTCAACGGCGTCGGGTGCCGACTTCGGCGCCGTCCCCAGGAGCCTCTGCACGGCGGGCTTCGTGCCCAATCCCCCCTTGGCCGCCACGTAGGGCCCGACGAGCAGGGCCGGGCCGATCACGAGGAATCCCACCGCCGCCCACCATCGCGGCCAGTTCAGGCGGGTCGATCGCAGCAGGGGCATCACGCCGAGCGTGACCACCAGCGCGGCCGGGAGCAAGATCCCTTCGGGGCGGGCGAGATAGGCCAGCGCCGAGGCGAGGATCGTGGGCGGGAGCCACGCAAAATGCCCCAGGCGCAGGAATCTGCAGGCGCAGTACATGGCCGACATCCAGAACAGCAGGAAGGTCCCTTCGCTCAGGACGTCCACCAAAACGTGGCCCGTCAGCGGGACGGCGTAGGTGAGGACCACGCCGAGCCAGGCCGATTTCTCGCCGAAAATCTCGACCGTGACGAGGTAGAGCGGGATCACGAGCAAGACGCCGATCAGCAGCGACGCCCGTTGCGCGGCGGCCTGCCAGGCGTCGGGCCCTTCTCCGCCCATGGATCGATGCGCCAGGGCGACGGCCGCGGGATAGACGGGGTGGTCGACCGCCTTGAGAAGGCCGTCCTTGAGCGACCCGGCTTCCAGGCGTTGCGCCTGGTCGATGTATCGCAGGCCGTCGTCGAAGAAGATGGCCGTGTGGAACGCCAGCCAGCCGAGCAGCACGGCGGCGGCGGCCATGAGCAGGGCGATTCGCAGGCCATGTTGAGTTCGGGTCATCTCCGTCCCTCCGTGGACGACTTCGGTCTCGCGGCCGGCTTGATCGTTGGCCGGGGGGGATGGTGCGGTTCGTGCACCCTTCGCGTCTGTTTCATCACTTCCAGGCCGCTGAGGGATCGGCCTTGCCGCATGGCTCGGGCGACTTTTTCGATCAGATTCCAGGCGGCGGAATCGTCCGGGTCGTTCCTCCATCGGGCGATCCCGGCCCGCAATCGGGCTTCGGTGGTGACGAGGCGGGCGAGGAGCGAGAATTCCCAGGATGGCCGATGTTGCCGGAAGTACAGGAGCTTGCTGTGCCGCGTGATCACCCGCATCCGAGGCGTGATCGGCCGATCCTGGAGCGGCCGGAGGTGGACGACCTCGACGGCGGGATCGTACTCGACGCGACGGCCGAGGTTGCGGGCCGATCGGCAGAGCGCGACCTCTTCATAGTACAGGAAGTAATTTTCGTCCATCCCACTCAGCGAATGCATCAGGTCGGCGTGGACGAGCGCACAGGCCCCGGTCACCCACGGGACCTCGCCGGGCCGAATCCGCCAATCGGCCTGGTATTTCCGGCGCGATCGGGGTAAGAACTGCCCCCACAGGCTCCGAAGCAGCCCCGGCTCGACTCCCACGGATGGTTGTCGCGAGCCGTCGGCATTCCTCAGGCCGAAGCCGACGACGGCGGGCGGTCCTTCGGGATGGGTTCGGTAGCCTTCGAGGCGAAGCAGGATGCGTGCGATCAACCCGGCAGCGACCTCGACATCGGGGTTCAGCAGCAACAGCCACGGCGAGCGCGACGACCGCCAGCCGGCGTTCACGCCCGCGGCAAATCCGCCGTTCTCGTCGCGGCGAATCAGGCGAACGCCCGGCCTCTCGCGGCGGAATTCGCCGGGGATCGGGCCGTCCGAGGCGTTGTCGACGACCACAATCTCGCATAAGCCATCGCGGACCTCGGGCTCGGCGGCGAGCGCCGAGACCAGGCCCGAGACGTCGCGCCAGCCGTTGTAATTGACGATCACGACCGTCAACTCGGGCGGAGCCAGGGGATGGGGCGACGTGGGGAACACGCGGCGGACCTTACTCGGGAAAATCGCCGGCCTCAAGGCCGAGTTTCTCGGAATAACTGGAATGAACGGTCGGTCCGGCCGATCTAGAAGCTTGAGGGAAAACGCTTCGCCCTTCGCAATCCACCGGCCCGTCTCCGCCTGACCCAATGATATTGGATGCTCTTATGACGGAACCTCCCGCGAGCAGCGATCTTCGGCGGCCCGCTCCTCGCCCGGAGGGCGGTTCGGGCGCGAGCCGGTTGCTCCTGGTCGGCGGCCGCCGACGGGTCCGCCAGTTGGCCCGATGCCTCGACCAGGGGCGATTCTCGGGGGCCCCCGTGGTGGGCTTCGTGGACGTGGCGGGCCGGGGGCGTCAGCTCGTGGTCCATCCCCGCAGCGAGCCGGTGCCCATCCTCGGGCGGGTCGATCGCCTGGCCGAATTGATCGACCGATCGGGCGCGACCGACGTGGTGGTGGCGCTCTCCGGCCGCCACGCCCATCGCCTCAAGCCGCAGATCGTCGACCTCGGCAATTCGGCGGCCGAGGTCCGCGTCCACTGGGTCGACGACGTCCTGGCACCCGCCGGGGATTCGCCCGATGCCGACCCGCTCTGGACGGTGCAGCGGCAATCTCGCACGATGAGGCTTGCCCTGGCCGCGAAGCGAATCACGGATATCGCGGGCGCGATGCTCGGATTGCTGATCCTGGGGCCATTGTTCCTGGTCGTATCCGCGCTGATCCTGATCACCTCGGGCAGGCCGATTTTCTACACGCAGGAGCGGATCGGGCAGGGGGGTCGCACCTTCCGGATCTGGAAATTCCGCAGCATGGGGCTCGATGCCGAGACGCAGACCGGCCCGATCTGGGCCGAGGACCACGACCGCCGCTGCACCCGCATCGGCGACTGGCTGCGCCACACGAACATCGACGAGTTGCCGCAACTCATCAACGTCCTGATGGGCGACATGAGCCTGGTAGGGCCAAGGCCCGAGCGGCCGATTTTCGTCGACAAATTCGGCGCGGAGGTCCCCGACTATGAGTATCGCCACGCCGTGCCCATGGGAATGACCGGCTGGGCGCAGGTCCACGGCTGGCGAGGGCGCACGTCGCTGCGAAAGCGCGTCCAGTACGACCTCGACTACATCGGCCGCTGGTCGTTCTGGCTCGACCTGCGCATCCTGTTCATGACGATCCAGCACGTCGTCTGGGGCAAGACGAGCTGGACAAATCCGCCAAAAAAGTAGGGCGTGTGAAACACGTCGTCTACGTGGGAAGGCGTGTTTCACACGCCCTACATGGGCGGCAAGATGTCGTTGACGGCGATCCTGGCGACCTCGACGCCGTCGAACGCAAGCGGCACGGATTGATCCGGCCCGAACATCTCGGCGGATTCATACACTCCGCGCCCATCGCGGACGCACGGACGGCTGTAGACCTCGATTCGCCGCGCCCGAAGATTGACGATCCAGTAGACCGGCAGAAGGGTCCTGGCGTAGCCTTCCAGGGTTTCCCCCCTGTCCTCGCGCACGCTGGTCATGGCCACCTCGATCACCAGCCCCACGTCCGCCACTTCCGGCCTTCGTCCGCGACGGGTGTAATCGTTGGGGACGCCTCGCACGATGGTCAGGTCGGGCAGGGGCACCTTGTCGGAAGCGATGGTGATGGGATTTTCGGGCCAGAGGCACCATCCCGGCGGCAAGATCCTGGCCAGCACGATGACGAGGTTGCTGAAACCCACCGCGTGCGGCAAGGTCTTGGCCATCTTCTCGTATAAAATCCCTCCCCAGAGCTCCACGCGACGATCGTGACGCAGGATGCCCGCGTCGACCATGGCGAAATAGTCTTCGGCCGTGAGGCGATACGTCGTGATCTGGGGTTCGGCGAGGGTCGTGGACATGGGCGAGCCCCGGACGACTGCGGTCGGAATCTCTCGCCAGTTTACCCGCCGAAAGACCGCCTGTCACGCCGACGGGTCGGCGCCGCCCGCCCGGCGATGGCTCGACTCGCGCAGCAAGTCGCGGATCTCGGTGAGGAGCTGCTCCTCCTTCGTGAGCGCGGGCTTCTCGTTGCGCCTGGTCCGCAGGATCCATCCCAGGATCTTCACCACGAACACGAACAGGGCCAGCGCGACGATCAGGAAATTGACCAGCTCGCCCAGGAATCGGCCGTACGGGACTTCCTTCCCGTCGACCACCCACTTCCAGCCCAGATAACCGTGCTTGCCCGGCAGGAGCAGCCCTACCACGGGCATGATGATGTCCTTGACCAGCGAATCGACGATCTTGCCGAACGCGCCGCCGATGATCACGCCCACGGCCAGGTCGATCACGTTCCCCTTGAAGGCGAAATTCTTGAATTCGTCGAGCCACGACGAAACCTTGGCCGGCGGCGCGATCGCAGCCAGCGATTTCAACGGGTCCATAAAAAGTACCTCCTTGATTCGTCCCGCTTGCGGAGACCAGCAATCGATGCGCCGTCGCGGAGGGGGTCGGTTTCATCAAACCGGCGGGGCACCCGGCGGCTGGCCGCGGAATTTCCCGCGGAATCGGGCGTAGCGGTCGCTGATCGATCCCGGGCCTTCCAGGATTGTGGTGAATCGGTCGGCAGCTTGCGCGGTCACGTCGAGCTTGAGCGCATCCAGCTCGTCGGTCAGGCGATTTTCCCACGTCTTGACGACCGAGCCGACCTCGACGCGATCGACCCATCGCGGCTCGCCGAAGCGGACGAACGCCTCGGGCCGCTCGTCCTGCCAGAACTCGTAGCGAAACGCCACCGCGACCGTGCGGACGCGCCCGCGCGACGCACCAGCGCCCGCAATCCGGGCTGGAATCCGAGCGGCCTGGCGTCGTTGCCGATCATCCGGCCCTGCGGGAAGATCCACACGCCGGCCTTCGGCAATTTCAGCAGTCCGGCCGCGTAATCGAGCGACGCTCGCACCGAGGCCGGGTCGGTGCGATCGACCGAGAAGGCGCCGATGCGGCGGAAGAACCCGAATCGGAGCATGTTGAAATGCTCCATCATCCCGTAGCCGTCCACGGGGATGGTCTCGTTGAGGAAATGGACGAGGAAAAGGTCCCACCAGCACGAATGGTTGGCCAGGAACAGCGTCCCGCTCGGGTCCTCGTCGATGAGGCTCCGGAGCCGTTCGATCCCCTGTGCGCGGACGCGAAAGAATCCCTTTCGCATCTTGTGCAAAATCATCGCGCCCACGGCCGCCCTGGGCCAGCCGTGCTTGTAGGCGGCGATCATACGGGGCGGTCCGTCTTCGCGATTGCCTGGGCGGTCCATCGATTTTCCCCCGGGTTCGGCTAAGATCGGCGGTCCGCGAGCGAATGACGAGACGAACCGGGAGAGGATTTCTCATGGCTGGCAATCATCAACACTTTCCCACCTTCCACAAAATTGTGGACACGAGCTCACAAATCGCGAGAGGCACCACGGCCTACTGGATATGGATGCCATCTTCTTCCTCCTGCGCACAGGATGCCAGTGGGGGGCACTCGACGCCACCGGCATCTGCTCGCACTCCTCGGCCCACCGACGCTATCAGGAATGGACGGCGGCCGGGGTCTTCGTCACCCTCTGGGCGCAAGGCCTGGAGGAATACGACGAGTTGAAGGGGCTCGATTGGCGGTGGCTGGCGATGGACGGTGCGATGACCAAGGCCCCGCCGGGGGGCGAGCGGACGGGGAAGAATCCCACGGATCGGGGCAAGCTCGGCACCAAGCGGAGCCTGATGACGGAGGCTGCCGGGGTGCCGGTGGGCCTGGCCGTCGACGGGGCCAATCGTCACGACAAGAAGCTGGTCGAGGCGACGCTGGAGAGCATCCCGGTGGAGCAGCCCGATCCGACGCCCGAGGAGCCTCAGGGGATGTGCCTGGACAAGGGCTATGACTATGACGATATCCGGGATTTGGTCCGGGAGTTCGGCTTCACGGCGTAGCGTGGAAGGCGCGTGGAGAGGAGGCCAAGGCGTTGAAGCGCGAGGCGGGATTCCGGGCCCGTCGCTGGGTGGTGGAGCGGACGCACAGTTGGATGAATCGTTTCCGTCGCATCCTGATCCGCTGGGAGAAGAAGGTGGAGAACTACTTTTAAGTACAACCTGATGACCGAGCGCGGGCTCCTGCGCGTCGGGCTTTATGCCATCCTCGCCGTGAGCCTCGCCCATGTCTTGCTGATGCGATACTTCATGATTACATTCGGCCTCTTCGGCGGCCAGATGTTCAATCGCTTCGGCCAGATGGGCATGCCCGACGATGGCGGCATGATCGGCTGGTGCTTGCGAATTACGACCCTGATGCTCGGCCCCGGCGCCTCCGAGACGTCGCTGCTGCTCGCGGCAATCTGCATGGTCGGGCTCCTCGCATCGGCGAAGCAGCGGAGGTCGAGTCCCCGTCCCTTGCCGAGGGCTGCCGCGAAGCCGATCACCGAACCCACCCCCATATCACTCAAGCCCAAGCCCCCCGAACGCCATCCGCTCGACCCCGACCCCGACGACCCCCCGTATGAGAACACCTGGGCCAGGCCGTCGAAAACCTGATCACCGCGGCTTGCTCCTCGCGGCTTCCCCCAGCCGAGTGCCGGCCTCGACCTCCTTCGCGACGAAAGTCACGTCCTTCCACAAGATCCGCCCGCGATGGTGATTCCACACGCTGGAGCAGGCGATCGCGGTGTAGGCCGTGGCGCCGAACGGGAAGCAGAACACAGCCAGCGGGGTAATTCGCATGAAAACGACCGACGGCGCCACCGAAGCGATCTGCGCGAGCCATCCCAGGGCGCCCGCGATTGCTAGCGCCCAGGAATGTGTCGCCGCGCCCAGGATCGTGGCCGCGATGGGCACCCACGAGAGCGTGACCGCCATGATTGCTCCCACCACGAACTTATGAAACCGATATTCCATGCCCGCATAGGCATTCTTGCGGAGACCCCGCCACAGGTCGCCGAACGTGCCGTACATGTGCGTGGTGACCATGTCGGGCGCGAGGTGGACCGAGAGTTTCCCGCCCGCAAGCTTGATCGTCTTGGCGAGCAGGAGATCCTCGGCAATCTCGGCCCTCACGGCGCGATGCCCCCCGGCGGTCTCGTACACCGATCGTCGCACGAGGATGAACCCGCCGGCCGCAAGGGCCTGCGGATAGGCCGGATTGTTCACCTTATGGAGCGGATAGAGGGCAAAAAGCACCTCGCCCACCGCCATCGCAATCGCAGCCTGCCAGAACGTCTTGATCTCGGGCCGGGCAACGATCGAGACCAGGTCGGCGCCGGAAGCTTCCGCCTGTTTCATGGCCGAGACCAGGGCGCGGGGATGGAGCCCCATGTCGGCGTCGACGAACAGGATCCAATCGGCGGAGACCGAGGCCAGCCCCTGATCGATCGCCCACGTCTTGCCCACCCATCCCGACGGCCGCTCGACTCCGGAAATCACGCGGATCGGCAATTCCTCCGCGAGACGACCGAGGATCGCGAGCGTGCCATCGGACGAGCGGTCATCGACGACGGTTGCTCTTAGATTCGGATATTCCTGCGCGACGATGCCGCGGACGGTCGCCTCGATGTCCTTCTCTTCGTTATGAGCCGGGACGATGGCGTCCACCGCGGGCAAGTCGGCGGAGATCTCGCCCTCGAACGGCGGGAGGAAGCGGATCGCCCTGGCGCTGGAGATAATCTTCGCGGCGATCGCCGTCCACGCCAGCGCCACCATTGCCGCGACGATCATCAGCACGCTCATGCTCGCGAAGCCATCATCGGCCTCCCCTTGACGGCCTTGTCGTTAAGGTCCTTGGCCACCTTCTCCGCCACAAGCTTCCCACTTTGCACGACCATCGGCAAGCCGGCGCCGGGCTGGACCCCGCCGCCCGCGAAGTAAAGCCCCGGCACGTCGGCCCGATAATTCAAGGGGCGGAACGATCCGCCCAGGATGTTGTGGGCGTTGCCCAATCCATAAATTGAGCCAAGGAAAGCGTGGAATCTGTCCCGCCAATCGCCCGGCCCGGTGACGGTGCGAGAGACCGCCGAGGCCGCCAACCCCGGCAGGCCGCTCGCCTCCAATTTGGCGATCAATTGGTCGGCATATCGGGCCTCGAAATCACGGTCGGGCTCCGAGCCCGGCTTCATCGGGGGCGCACCCACCACCACGAACGGATTGGAGCATCCGGCGGGGGCATCCTCAGGGTCGGTCACACTGGTCGCGTTCACATAAATGGGCGGATCGCTGGGGAATTCGCCCCTTTCGAACAGCTCGTCATAGACCCGTTCCGAGCCTTTCGTCAGCACCAGAATATGATGGGCCAGAGTATCCCACGACCGGTTGCAAGCCATCTGGATCGTGAAGAACGAGCCCGACGGCTGCGCCTTGCCGTCGCGGAGCGATTGGACCTCCGGCGAGAACCCACGCCCGCCCCGCAGCATTTGATGCGTGTAGACATAATCGCCGTTGGAGACCACGGCGTCGGCACGAATTGGCCCCGAAGACGTCTGCACACCCGTCACCCGGCCGTTGCCGTCCAGGTCGATCGCCTCCACTTCCACGTCCGTCTGGATGTCGACTCCCACATCGCGGCACGCGGCGGCGATTCCCCGCGGGATGGCAGCGATCCCGCCCTTCGCGGGATACCACACCCCTTCGCGGATGATGGTCCAGGGGATGATGGCGAGGCTCGCGGGCGCCTTCTTGGGATCGAACCCCGAATAGGTGGGGAAGCCGTACAGCAGCTCGCGGATCGCGGGCGAGCGGAAGTGCTTGTCGATCTCGGCGGCGTAGGTTTGAGCGGGCGAGACCACGGCCGCCGACAGCATGAGCGGCGAGAACATGACCTGGCCCCAGTTCTCCAGCACGCGATCGCAAAACGCGTGACCAAGCAGTGCCGCAAACTTGTCCATGCGGGCCAGGAATTTGGACAGACCGGGGCCGTCCACCGGGTCGATCGCGGCGAAGGCATCGCACAGGCCGGATTCGCTGGCGGGGATATCGAGCGTGCGGCCATCGGAGAGGATGATGCGGAACGCCGGGTCCAGTCGTCGCAGCGGCAGGTACTTCTCGGGGTCCAACCGGCTGGCCTCGAACAGGGTCGTATACACCCACGGCATGACGACGATGCTAGGCCCCTCGTCCCACCGCAAGCCGGATTCCGACCGCTCGCTCGCCTTGCCCCCCACGTTCGCGTGGCGTTCCAGGACGACCACCTCGGCGCCGCGACGGGTCAACTCCAACGCGGCCGACAACCCTCCCACGCCGCCACCAACGACAACCACCCTCGGCCTGGCCATGCGATTGCGTCCCTTCCGACTCGTCCCGGCAATCTCGTCGCGTAAACGGATAGTGTAGGCGTTCCGGCCAGGGAGGGCCACCGATGGCGAGCTTGCCGGATGCAGGGCGATCGGAGACGATGACGGGATCATTTCCCCCGGGAGGGATGTTATGAGCACGATCGAGCAGGAAGTCGAGGAGCTGGTCGAGGTCGCCGAAGACGTGTTCGGCCTCGAAATGGCCGGCACGCTGATGACGCCCGAGGAGTTCGATGAGCACGAGGAATGGGAAGAGGGGTATACCTACGAACTCATCAACGGAGTCCTCGTCGTGAGCCCAGCACCTTTGCCGGCGGAGACTGGCCCGAGCGATCTCCTGGCCCACTGGCTCCTCACATACCAGGAGAATGACCCCCAAGGCTCGGCCCTCGACGACACCTTTCCCGAGTTCACTTTGCGGATCGGTCGGCAGCGGCGACGGGCCGATCGTGTGATCTGGGCCGGATTGGGTCGGTTGCCCGAGCCCGTGAAAGATTTCCCCACGATCGTGGTCGAGTTCGTCTCCTACGGAAAGCGGAACAGGCATCGAGACTATGTCGAAAAGCGTGAGGAATACCTGGCCAACGGCGCCGTGGAATACTGGCTGTTCGATCGTTTCCAGCAGAAATTGACCGTCTTTCGCGGCGACGAGGAGATCGTGATCCCTCACGACGGGACCTATCGCACGCCGCTCCTGCCTGGTTTCGAGTTGTCCGTGGCGAAGATTTTGGACAGGGCCAATCGCTACAAGAAAAAGCCGTGATTCACTGCGACCACTCCGTCGGCGACCGGTCCCAGCGATGGCCTTTCATCTTCTCCATCAACGCCGCATCAAGCTTGCGGCCGTCGCTTGCGGCGATGTTCGCCTCCACGTTCCTCAGCTTCCTCATACCGGGGATGATCGTGGAGACGGTGGGCTCCTGCAAGATCCATCGCAGGGCGAGCTCGGCCATCGTCATCCCTTGCGGGATGTCCTTCCTCAGGGCCTCGGCATGCGCGACGCTTTCCCTCAGGTTTTGCGGGTTGAAATAGCCGTGCCGCCAGTCGGTTTCGGGCCATTTTGATTCGAGCGTGAGCGTGCCGGTGAGGGTCCCCTCGTCGAACGGCACGCGGGCGATCACGGCGATGTTCAGCTCGCGGCAGAGCGGGAACAGGTGATCCTCTGGCGCCTGGTCGAAGAGGTTGTAGATGACCTGGACGGCGTCCACCTGCCCGGTCTTCAGGGTGTTGAGCGACTCGTCGGGCTCCCAGCGATTCACGCTGATCCCGACGGCCTTCACCATCCCTTGCGACTTCAAATCGTCCATGGCCCGCTGCCAGCGGTCGTCATTGGCCCAGGCGTCTTCCCACACGTGGAACTGGAGCAGGTCGATCGTCGGAAGGCCGAGATTCGCCAGGCTTTTCTCGGCATATTCGCGGATGTGGTCGGGCGGGAAGCAGTCGTCGAGCGTGTACCCTCGTCGCGAAGGCCACTTGAAATTCTTGGGCGGGATCTTGGTGGCGACGATCAGCGTCCTGTCGGAATGATTCCGCACGACCTGCCCGAGCAACTTCTCGCTGTGGCCGGCCCCGTATCCCCAGGCGGTGTCGAAGAAGGTGCAGCCGAGGGATATCGCGCGCTCCAGCGATTCGAGCGATTCGGAGTCGTCGGAGCCGGTCCAGCCGGCGAGGCCCCACATCCCGTAGCCGATCTCGGAGACGGGCCAGCCGGTGCGGCCGAACGCGCGGTATTGCATCTTCAAAATCCTCCCAATCGGTCGCCGGGTTGAACAGGATTGCCGCGAAGAAAATCGGCCACGTGCATCGCCTTCTTGCCGGGCACCTGGATCTGGAGGACCCGCACGGCGCCTTCACCGGCGGCCACGATCAGGCGGTCTCTTCCCGCTTCGATGACCGTCCCCGGCGATCCCCGGCCTTCGACAACCTCGGTCTTATGCACGATTAATCGCAAATCCTTCCAGGTTGTGAAAGCCATCGGCCAGGGCTGCATGGCCCTCACGTGATTATGCACCGATCCGGCCGTCTTGGACCAGTCGATCGGGCTGTCTTCCTTGCGAAGTTTCGGCGCCTTGGTCACGCGGGCCTTTTCTTGGGGGATGATGGCGAAAGTCCCGGCCTCGATGGCGTCGATCGCTTCCAAAATCAACGGGGCACCGATCGCGGCGAGGCGATCTTCGAGTTCTCCGGCGGTTTCGTCCGGATCAACGGGCGTTTTCGCGACCAGGATCATCCCGCCGGCGTCGATTTTGGGAGTCATGCGGATGACGGTCACGCCCGCCTCGGCCTGGCCGTCCTGGATGGCCCTGGCCACGGGCGCGGCACCTCGATACGAGGGCAAGATCGACCCGTGCAGGTTGATTCCGCCGAGACGAGGAATTCCAAGCACCTCGGCCGAGAGGATTTGCCCGTAAGCCGCCGTCACGAGAAGGTCGGGATTCTGCGACTCGCAGCCATTCGACGGATTCGGGGCCGTTCACATCCTCAGGTTGATAGACGGGCACGCAATTCTCAATGGCCGCGAGCTTGATCCGGCTGGGGATCAATTCTTGCTTGCGTCCCTGCGGACGATCGGGCTGGGTCACGAGCGCGAGGACTTCATGCGGCGATTTGCAGAGTTCCAGGAAGGTTGGCAGGGCGAAATCGCCCGTGCCCAGCATGATTAGTCGCATGAAAGATACCTGTTTTCGTAGGGTGGGTCGAGCGTCAGCGAGCCCCACCTTTTTCGCAATAATTCGGGATGGTGGGCCTCGCTAACGCTCGACCCACCCTACGGTTCAGGCTCGCGGATCAAGGATTCTTCCACTCCTCCAGACGACGGAGGAACTCGGCGTCGGAAAGACGTTCTTCGGCAACCTGCGAATCGCGGAAATCGCTCTCGATCTCCGTGACCTTGGCCGAAACCTTCTTTTTCCTCGGGACCGCAGATCCAGGACGATGCCGGTGACAGGTCCCACCATGAACACCACCCCCATCCCCCAATCCGACCGCACGGCTGCGAACATCGTCGCAATCGCGGCGATCAGGATCATGAGGGTTCCGATGGTCAACCTCTCGCCTCTGTCGCTCATTTCCAGTCCTGTCAAGAATTCTTCAACTCATCCAACTGCCGGATCAACTCCGCATCAGAAGGCCACTCCCCCGCCGCCTGCGCCTTGCGAAAATCGCTCTCGAACCCCGCCACCTTGGCCGAGACCTTCTCCTTCAAATCCGGGATCAGGCGATCGATGAACAGGGTGCCGTCCAGGTGGTCGGTCTCGTGCTGGACGGCTCGGCTGAAGAGGTCGTGGGCTTCGATGTCGATTGGCTTGCCTTCGAGGTCGAACGCCTGGATGCGGATCTTCCTGGCTCTCTGAACATTTGCGTACAGTCCGACGAAGCTGAGGCAGCCCTCTTCGCCTTCGATCGACGCATGCCTCTTGACGATCTCTGGGTTCAGGAAGACCTGCTCTTCTTCCTTTTTCTCGGGGTCGGCCGAGAGGTTCAGGATGAAGAAACGGTAGGGAAGTCCCACCTGGGGGGCCGCCAGGCCGATCCCCTTGGCGGCGTACATGAGGTCGAACATCTCGCGGACGTAACCCTTCAGCGTGTCGTCGATCTTCTCGACGGGCCGCGACGGATATCTTAGCGAGGGATGGGGATAGGGCAGGATCCGCAGCACGCAACAAGTCTCCCGACGGGGTCGCTCTTGGGGATGGAGGAATTATAAAGAAGACGAATCGCCGGGGCCAGACGTTGGGGGGCTAGCCAAATCCTGCATGCTCCCTAATACTATGTACGAACGCGGACACTTCCGGCCTTGATGCACTCGCGGGATGAGCATGATCCAGGTCCAATCGCTCTCGAAGCACTACGGGGAGATTCCCGCCGTCGAGCGGATCTCGTTCGAGGTGGGCAAGCGCGAAATCGTCGGATTCCTCGGCCCCAACGGCGCGGGCAAGACCACGACCATGCGGATGCTCACCACCTATCTCACCCCAACTTCGGGAATCGCAAAGCTCGCCGGCCGTGACATCCTGGATGAGCCCCTGGAAGTGCGGAAGCACGTCGGGTATTTGCCCGAAAACGTGCCGCTCTATCCCGAGATGCGTGTCCGGGAATACCTGGGCTTTCGCACCGCCTGAAAGACGTAAGTCGTTCCAAACGAAAGACGTGCCGTCGATCGCGTGATCGCCCGCTGCCGCCTGGAAGAGGTGGACGACCGCCCCATCGGCCAGTTGTCCAAGGGATATCGCCAGCGGGTTGGCCTGGCCGATGCCATGGTCCACGACCCCGAAATCCTGATCCTGGACGAGCCGACCGTCGGCCTGGACCCGATCCAGATCCGCGAGGTCCGCGAGCTTGATCCGCGAACTCGGCGAGCATCACACGATCTTGCTCTCCACGCACATCCTGCCCGAGGTGGAGGCGGTGTGCTCGCGAGTGTTGCTGATCGCACGCGGCAAGCTCACGCTGGACGACCGGCTCGACCGGCTCCGCGACGCCTCGGGGATCATGGTCGAGGTCCGCGGGCCGTCCGACGCCGTGAAACGGGCCATCGAGACGACCTCGGGCGTGCGATAAAGTGGCCACGACGGCCGCCGGGCGAAGTCTGCCTCGTTCGAGGTCCATCCCACCCGCGGAGCCGACCCTCGCGAGGCCATCGCCGCCCGCGTGGTGCAGAATGGGTGGGGGCTGGCGAGGCTGGATCTGAAGCGCTCGACCCTGGAAGAACGGTTCGTCGAGGCCGTCGGGCAGACCCGACGCCGACGACGACGAGAGCGAGGCCGCGTAAACCACCATGAGGCACGTCCCCACCCTGGTCCGTCGCGAGCTTTCGTCCTACTTCGTCGGGCCCGATCGCGTACCTGGTCCTGTTCGGGTTCCAGCTCATCGCGGCGTTCAATTTCCAGCAGCTTATCCTGATGCTCGGCCAGTTCCGCAACGAATTCTCGGGCCGATCCGACCCCCTGAATTCCTACGTCGGCGGTAGCGTCCCCTTCTGGCTCGCGATCCTCGTCGCCGTTCCGGCCCTGACCATGCGATTGATGGCCGAGGAACGCCGCACCGGCACGATGGAAACCCTGATGACGGCGCCGGTGACCGAGACCGAAGTCGTGATCTCGAAATGGCTGGCCGGCGTGATCATGTACCTCGTGCTGCTCGTCCCGTTCGCGGTCTACCTGCCCATCCTGCGGCATTACGGCCATTATCCCTTCGACCTCGGCCCGTTCTACGCTTGGGGATGGGCTTGACCACGATGGGCATGATGTTCGTGGCGCTCGGGCTATTCTTCAGCGCGATCACCCGGCAGCAGATCGTCGCGGCGGTGGGGACGTTCGTCACCATGTTCGGGCTGATCGTGATCACCATGTTCGCGGCGCAGGTTGCCGCCGAGGGGAGATCTCCCTGGTTCAACGCCATCCAGTTCGTGGCCATCGTCAACCAGGCGTACCGGTTCGGGTCGGGAGAACTCGACGTGCGGTTCCTGGCGTTGCACCTGTCGGTGGCGGCGTTTTTCCTGTATTTGACGGTCAAAGTGGTGGAATTTTCCCGAGGGCGATAGATCGATGTCCGAGCCGGGCAAGACCATTTTCTGGCTAGCCGCGATGGCGTTCGCGATCGGCCTGGCCCTGTTCTGGGCGTTGCGAGGCACCGTCCCCGGCCGCTCGGCGCCGACCGAGACCGATCCCGACGCACCGCCGCACCGCCGTCGCGACCTTGCCGCCCTCCTGGCCGTCCTCGGGCTCTTGCTCATCGGCGTGGGGGCCTACGTGGCGGGGATGGTCGGCATCCCCTGGGCGGTGCCGATTTTCGTCGCCGGGTTCGCCCTTGAGTCGTGGGTCGGCAAGGCCAATCGCCGATATCGCCACGCCAGCCCGTCGATGAGGCGGATCGTGCGATTCGTCGAGGGCGCCACCACCGCGTCGCTGTTCGCGGGCGTGTTGATCGTGGGGAACGTGATCGCGTTCCGCTACGGCGAGCGGCCAATTGACTTCACTCATGAGCAGGTCTTCTCGCTCGAATCGCTCACGATCAATCAGCTCAAGACGCTCAGGAGGCCCGTCACCTTCACGGCGTTCTTCGGCAATACGCCGCAATCGCTCCAGAAGCTGGAACGCGTGCAGCAATTGCTGGAACTGTTCCGCGCCGAGAATCCGGAGATGGTCAAGGTGGACATCGTCTCGCTCTTTCGCGACCAGTTGCGGACCGAGGAATTGATCAAGAAATTCCCCGACGTGCTGATGAACGCGGCCGGAGGCGTGGCGATCGCCTACGGCGAGGGGGAGACGGCCGAGAAGCTCGTGGTGCGGAACTCCGAACTCTTCGAGGTCCAGGCGATCGACCCGCGACGGGTCGAGTCGACGTTCCGGGGCGAGGACGCGCTCACCTCGGCCCTGATCCGCCTCCGCGAGGGGAAGAAGGCCCGCATCGCGATGACGACCGGCCACGGCGAGACCCCCTCGGTCGTCACGCCCAGCCGCGCATCGGTCTCGCTCCTCAAGGCCCGCCTGGAAGCCCAGGGCGCCTCGGTGGCGGACGTGGACCTCACCAGGGGACCGATCCCCGACGACATCTCGATCGCGCTCATGATCGCCCCCCAGGCGACTTTCTCGGCCGACGACCTCGGCCGGCTCTCGGCCTTCTTGACCCGCGGCGGGAAGCTCGTGCTCCTGCTCGACGGCCGCGCGAAGACGGGCCTGGACGCCTGGCTCGCCGGCTCCAACATCGAGGTCGGACCCGGCCTGATTGTCGACCCTCGCGTCCCGTACCTCGGCAATCCCGCGATCGTCCCCACCACCGTGGGCTCGTGGGGCAATCACCCGGTCGTCTCGTCGCTGATCGGCCGCGAGATCATTTTGGCCGGCGCCGTCCCGATCGCGGTGAAGTCGCCCGCGGCCAACCCCGGCGTGAGGGCCGACGCCATCCTCGCGACCCCGCCCGACACCTTCGCCGAGACCGACCCGGCCACCATCTCCAGGCCGGTGTTCGACGCCGCGAAGGACCGCCGCGGGCCGTTGACCGTGGGGATCGCGGCGACCGACATGCCCAAGACGCGGGGCGACGAGCCGAGTCCCCGCCTCGTCGTCTATTCCAGCGCGAGCGTGGCCGACGACTTCTTCGTGAAGCAGCGCGACGCGAACCTGGACCTGGTCACCAACGCCGTCCAGTGGCTGCGAGGGAGGCCCGACTTGCAGGGGATCGCCCCTCGTCGCCGGGACGTCCTCACCTTCACGGCCGACCCGTCGCTCCAGTCGCGACTGGTGGTCCTGCCCACCGTCCTCGGCCTGGGGCTCATCGTCGCCCTGGGCGTGATGACCTACCTGTCCCGTCGTTCCTGAAAAGCACGAAGTCGCATGAGCAAACGCAACACGATCCTGATGGTCCTCTTCTTCGCCGGCCTGATCGGCCTGTGGACGCTCGATCGCTTCCACGTACCGACCAGCGAAGAGGCTCACAAGAACGGCGCGAGGATCTTGCCCGGCCTGATCGATATCCCGCCCGAGGAGATCGCCCGCGTCGAGGTTTCGGGGGGTCCGGACGTGCTGGTCTTCGAGCGCGACGGCCGCCGCTGGAAGCTGGCCGCCCCGGTCAAGGGAACGGCCGACCGCGCCCGGGTCGATGCCCTCGTGGCCAACCTCAAGCTCCTGCCCCGATCCCCCGACGCCGCCACGATCGAAGGCCCCGACGACAAGTTCGGCCTGACTTCGCCGAAAAAGAAGACGGTCCGCCTGTATCGCGGCAACGAGAGCACGCCGATCGCCTCGCTGGAAGTCGGCTCCACGCTCGGCAATCAGCGGTACGTGAGGGCCGAGGGGGGGAAGGGCGTTGACGTGGCCGACGCCAACGTCCTGGCCTCACTCGACGGCCAGCTTGCCGATTGGCGGGAAAAGACCCTGTTCACGTTCTCGTCGTTCGAGGTGATCGAGCTGGACGCGACCGGCCCGAACGGGCGGCTGAAACTGGACCGACTGGGCGGCCACCACCGCATCGATCGCCCGTTCCGTGCCCCCGCCGAACCCGCCAAGGTCGAGGAACTGATCGCCTCCATGTGCGGGCTGAAAGTGGCCGACGGCGCCAGGGGCTTCCTGGCCGAATCGCCCGGAAACGGCAAGGCGTTCGGGCTCGACAAGCCGGCCCGCACCATCGTCCTGATGGCCGCCGGCAAGGAGGACGGGAAGGTCGTCGAGGAGGCCATCGAGGTCGGCAACGCCGTGCCCGATGAGCCGAACCGATTCTACGCCCGCCGTCGCGGCGAGTCGCAGGTCCTCAAGATCGACGGCACGGCGCTCGCCAGGCTGGACGCCGACCCCCGCACCCTGAGGGGCCTGCGAGTGGCCGACGTCGTGCCCGAGCGCGTCACGAAATTGCGGGTCAAGTCTCAAGGTCTGGACCACGAGATCGCCCGCACTCCCAGGGGCTGGCGAGTGGTCACGCCCGAGGACGCCGTCGGCCCCGCCGACACGCAGACGCTCAGGCTCGTCATCACCGAACTCGCGACGTCCAGGGCGATGGAATCCAAGGACCCGAAGGAATACACGCCGAAGGAGACCGGCCTGGACGAGCCGTCGATGGTCATCGAGGCCTGGGAAGATTCCCCCACGCCGGTGGCCAGGGTCGTGCTCGGGACCCGATTCCGGGGGAAGCGTGAGCTGTTCGCCCGCTCCGACGAAGACCCTTCCCTCCTGCTCCTGCCCACGACCGCATTCGACCTCGGGCCGGGCGGGCCGCTCGCGTTCCGAGATCGCAGGATCCTTTCCCTGCCTCCGCGCCACATGACGCAATTGGCGGTGCGAGGCCAGCAAGGCGACCCGATCGAGGTCGTGCCCAGGGGCGAGCCGGGGCAATATGACAAATGGACGATGATCGCGCCGGTCGAGGCCCCCGCCGACAAGGACAATCTAGCCTCCATCGATGCCCTGTTCACGCAGCTCCGCGCCGACACCATCGTTGCCGACTTGGCGGCCGGTGCCAGCAAGTACGGGCTGGAAAATCCCTATATCACGCTCACATGGAGCGCCGTGCCCGAAGCGGGCGGTTCGCCCGTCGAGCGGACCTTGCGCATCGGCAACGAGTTGCCCGGAGGCCAGGGCACGCGATACGCCAGCGTGTCCAAATTCCCGTGGATCTTCGCCCTCGGGACGCGAACGATCGCGATCCTCGACGGCGAGTTGCACGATCGCCAGGTCACGCCCCTGAAGCCCGAAGCCGTGTCGATGGTCGAGCTAACCTGGCCCGATCGGAGCCTGAACGTGGCCCGCGTCCCCTCGGCGTTGGGGAACTCGGCACGATGGCAGATGACCTCCGGGTCGTTCTCCACCGGCAACGAGCTGTCGCGACTGGATTCGCTCCTGACCGCGATGGCCATGCTCCGCACGGTCCGCTATTTCCAGTATCGCGGCCCGTTCCGCCCGGAATTCGGGCTGGAGAAACCCAGCCTCGGCATCGAGGTGCATTTCCAGGGATCGCCCCGGATCACGCGACTCCGCATCGGGGCCTTGCGGCCCGATAACCTGCGATATGCGACCACCGAGGCGGGCGACGGCGGGGCCGTCTTCCTGCTCATGAACATGTCGGCCGAGCCATGGGCCAGCCTCATCGGCAAGGAAAGGATCGATCGGCCCGAGCTGCCCGCCGACGTGTTCGCTAAATGAACGGACGCCGCCTTATCGCCTGAGATAAGACGGCGCATCCACTCGGGCCAACGGCCGGAGGTCAGTCCGAACCGTGCTGCTTGACCATCTTGTTATAGATGCCCAGCAGGAGGATGGTCGGCACCCAGTGGCCGACGAATTGCGAGTCGGTCTTGCGGCCCGACAGGTGGAACAGCGCCGACAGGCCGATCGAGGCCACGGCCAGGCCGAGATAGAAGCCCGAAGGGACCTGGCTGGTGTAATGCTCGATGGCGGTGGTGATCGCGCCTTCCTTGTGCTCGTGCGGCTCGACCTTGAGACTGTCGTGAGTGGCTTGCCCGATCATGTGGGCCTCCTGGAAAAAATGCGTGGTTCAATCGGGCGGATTGGCATTTAAGGGACGCAATCGCCGTGCCTATCTATCGCCAAGGTAGATCTTTTCCGAATAGCAGGCCGTTAAACAGGAGGCGGAAAGTGCCATGCGTTTGCCCGCGATGTTGGGGAGGGAAGGCGAACAAGAGAACCCTTCCCTTGTCGACTGCCATCACGACCTCGGCGGATCGACCCTGGATCTTCTCGGCTCCCAGCATCCAGCCGCTTTCCAAGACATGGGACGAGGCATAAGCGGTCACCGGCTCCAGCTTGGTCGACCCCTTCGCCTCAAAAGCGAGCGACCGATCGAAATAGACAGAGCCTTCCTCGGGCATGCCGACGGTCAACATACCGATTGACAAGCGGTCGGGCTTGGCGTGCGTTACCTTCACGATGGACCCAGGCCCGTAGAATGCCGAGGATGAGACGCCTTTGACGACATTGGTCGACGGGCAAGGCGAACTCATCGATCGCATACGCACAAGAATTTTCCAGGCAAACTAAAGTCCCGCCTGATCGGACGAAGCCGACCGATCGCGTCGGAGCCTTCGCGACCCAGTCCCCCGACGTAGGCGGGTTCGGAGTTCTTTGCTCCATAGCCATCGCGGAGGGTCTTCGCTTCGATCGAAGGGATGAGTAAGACGTCGACCCTATCCTTGAGTTTTCCGGCGCGAATATCGTCGTTGTGCAATGTAAGATAGGGAAAATGGAACTTCTCCAGGACCAGCCTCGTCCAGCCTTCGTCCATGCTGGGAACCCATGGCTGGTACACGCCTATCTTTGGGCGGGACTGATGTTCATCCAAGCCAAGTGCGGAGAATCATTCGGTGTCCGTCGCGATAGCCTTGACTCGCGAGGACGTCACGGGAAGCACCTTCGCCAGCACATCGCGTGATTTGGCGTCGACCGAGCAGAAGAGCATACCCACGGGGAATTTTTCATCATCTTCAGCGCCCCCGCTACCACCATGTGACCTCAACGCCCGCATCCAACAGAGCATTCAGGACGATAAAATCGTCGTTCGATCGGTTCTCCGATCTGAACGCATCTCGCCTTCTCAACCGGCCCATCAATCCCGCCAATGGGCCCCTCAACCCGATCCACCAGCGCAACCTCGCCCGCAATCGGCCGATTCACGGTCACGGCCTTCACGCCCATCTGGAGCGGCAACGTCCAGCCCGCCACGTCGTAGGGAGGCTCGGCCTCGCCACTGGGCAACAATCGCGTGGGATATTCCTGACGCTCCATCATGTCCTTCAGGTGAGCCCGATATGGCTGCGACGCCATCAACACCCAGCTTCCGGCCGGATAATTGTGGCCGTCGGCCTCGATGGTTGTCCTGGCCTGATGGACCTTCACGCCCGTGTCGTTCAGGATGCGCACCATCGTGGCGGCCGTGCCCGGGTCGCGTTGATCGCCAGGCACGATCCAGGCGAACGGCGGCTCGTGTTGCCCCTTGCGGATCGATTCGCGGCCCATCTCCAGGTAATCGCGCTGGAATCGGTCCTTGTAGCTGGCCGCGAGGGTGAGGAGCGAATCGCGCACAGATCCGCTCGTAAGACTCGATGTCGGCCAGCCGCCACCAGCCGCCCTCCCAGGGGTCGACGAAGTTCACGGCCGGCTTGTGGCTGGAAAATCCCCGGGTCACGCCGCGAAGGTCGTCGCGATCGATGAAGATCGGCGAGCCCAATTTCACGCTCGCCGCCTCGGTCAGCACGGCGACGATGTTGTGCCGCTGAGGCGTCGTGCGGTTGCCGCCGTTCCACCAGTTGTCGTACATGGCATTCGTCAACACGCCTTTCTTCTTCTCGGAGGCGAGGTCGGCCGCCATGTCGGCGCCAATCACCGCGATCGACTGGTTGACTCTCGCGTCCAGATTCGGGTTGATGGGGTCGAAAAACGGCGGGACGAACATGCGGGCTCCCTTCGAACCCATCTGGTGCACGTCGTACGCCATCGTGGGGAACCATTCCTTGTACAGGAGCTTGGTGAGTAGCTGCGTCTCCTGCAAATTCAGCATGAACCAGTCGCGATTGGTGTCGTGGCCGGCATATTTGTGATAAAGCCGCGGCAAACCTTCCCCCTCCCACGGCTTGTCGCGCGAATGCTCGTACCAATCGGCCACGATGTCCACGCCGTCGGGGTTGGCCGAGGGGACGAGGATCAGGATCGTGTTGTCCAGCACGCGGCGAGTGGCCGGGTCGTCCTTCGTGGCAAGCTCGTGCAGGAGCTTCATCGCCATGAACGTCGAGGCCGTCTCGGTCGAGTGGATCGAGCAGGTGATGAGGACCACGGCCTTGCTGTCGGCGATCAACTTGGCGTCAACCTCCGGGTCGGGCACGGCGGAAGGGTCGGCCAGCCTCTGCTGCATGTTGCGATATCGATCGAGGTGAGCAATCGTCTCGGGGCTGGAGACGAAAGCGGCCAGATACGGGCGCCCCTCGGTCGTCTTGCCCAGCTCGCGAACGACCACGCGATCGGAAGCGGCGTCGGCCTTCCGGAAGTAGTCCACCACGGTCGGCCATTTGACGAGCGTGAAATCGGCCGGGGGCGGAGGCGCGGGAAGGTCGGCGCCCAGGGCGGGCAGGAGGAGCAAAAGCGACTGGAGCAGGTGCATCGTAGGAAGCTCGCCGAGGGTCGGGTTCGCCCGTCATCAAGGACCACGATACCGGATGAAACGGGGCGAGGCCACGGCATCGATCGTGCGATAACCCGGGAACCCCGGCACCGATACTTCTCATGTGCGGGCCTACACCCCGCGCCGCTGGACGGATCCCGGCGAGTGAGGGCCGACACCCCCCGCATGCCTACGCCCGGTCGAAATCCTTCGAAACGAACCCAACGCCTCGCGGCGCGATCCTACGAAACGAAGCCAAATCTCCCATGCGGGACGAATCGAAAAATGGAATTTAAATCATGATGCAGAAACGAGTTACCGATGTCGAAAATGGCGAATCGCGTCGGCGAAGGCGGCGCAAAATTGCGTCTAGCGAGGCGCGCGGAAGCCCGCGACGGAAGCCATCCCGGGCCGACGGCCGGAGCCGCCGATCCGGCCTCATAGTCGTCCTGCTCGCCTCCCCGAACGTCGCGCCGAATTGACCCGCCCCGATCCGCACTTAGAATGCCTTTAGGGCATCGATACTCAATGATGACCCCGGCCCGCCGCCCCATCTTGCCGAGGCTCCCGTCCCTCCCGAGACGGATTTTCACCCAGGCCGCGCCCCGATCGGCGCCGCGACCCATCCCGAAGGAGGGACGCTCATGATCCCCTTGCACCGCGACGCCCCGCGCATCCTCGGCCCGCTGCCCGGCCCTCGCGCCTCGGCCTGGCTCGATCGCGACGACCGCGTGATGTCGCCGTCCTACACGCGGACCTATCCGCTGGTCGTGCGGAGGGGCAAGGGCGCGATGATCGAGGACCTCGACGGCAACCGCTTCCTCGACTTCACCGCCGGCATCGCCGTCACGGCCGTGGGGCATTGCCACCCCAAAGTGACCGCCGCGATCCGCAAGCAGGCGGGCCGACTGGTCCACATGTCGGGCACCGATTTCTATTACACGCCGCAAATCAAGCTCGCCGAAACCCTCGCTCGCCTCGCCCCCGGCGATTCGCCCAAGAAGGTGTTCTTCAGCAACAGCGGCGCCGAGGCGATCGAGGCCGCATTGAAGCTGGCCCGGCATCACACCGGGCGACCTCGCGCCATGGCGTTCCTCAAGGCTTTCCACGGGCGGACCTACGGCGCGATGGCCCTGAGCGCGTCCAAGCCGATCCATCGCAAGGGTTTCGCCCCGCTCGTGCCGGAAGTCCAGCACGCCCGCTACGGCGACATCGAAAGCGTGGAGATGCTGCTCAAGACCACCTGTCCGCCCGACGAACTCGCGGCGATTTTCGTCGAGCCGATCCAGGGTGAAGGCGGATACGTGGTGCCTCCCGATGGCTTCTTGCCCGCCCTGCGAAAGCTTTGCGACCGGCATGGGATCTTGCTCGTTTTCGACGAGATTCAATCCGGAATCGGCCGCACGGGCAAGTTCTTCGCGAGCGAGCACTGGGGCGTGGCCGGTGACATCGTCTGCCTGGCAAAAGGGATCGCCAACGGCCTGCCGCTGGGGGCGATCGTGGCCCGCGCCGACGTGATGGACTGGCCTCCCGGAAGCCACGCGTCCACCTTCGGCGGCAATCCCGTCGCGTGCGCCGCGGCGAATGCGACGATCGCGCTGGTCGAACAAAAATACATGCGAAACGCCGAGGTTCGCGGCGAGGAATTGCGACTCGGATTGCGACGATTGGCCGTCGATCGCCCGTTCGTCAAGGACGTGCGCGGGCTGGGGTTGATGGTGGGCATGGAGGTCGGTTCCGGCGACGGAACCGATCCCGACCTGCGCGACCAGATCATCGACCGCGCGTTCCATCACGGCCTGTTGCTACTGCCGTGCGGTCCAAGCACTGTGAGGTTTTGCCCGCCCTTGTGCCTCACGGCCAGGCAGGTTTCAATGGGGCTGGAGATCCTGGACGCGGCGCTTTCCGAAGTGTCCGCCGCGCCCCGGCCTTATGTCGCGATGTGATTTGTAGGGTGGGTCGAGCATTAGCGAGCCCCACCTTCCCAGTTCAGCAAAGGTGGGGCTCGCTAACGCTCGACCCACCGTACGAAAACGCGTCTCACGCCAGGATAGGACCTCGACCCATGCCCGTGATCATGCCAACCCCCGCGCCGCCGTCGTTCGACTGGAAGCGCTACCCCGAGGTCGACGCCTTCCTCGCCGAGAAGCTCCGCGCCGCGCTCGCCTGCAACCCGTTCGCCGCCGACCTGTCCCGCCGCATGAGCGACGAGACCAGCACGCGGTTCGTCGACTGGGTCGATCATCTGGTGATCACCGATCGGCCGGGCGTGAACGTCCGCGTGCTCGACCTGGATTATCAGATCGATCGCACGCCCTATGCCGTGGGGGCGACGGTTTACAGGCACGAGGGCGGGCTTTTCCCGCGAATCATCGTGGTTTCGGGCGGCGGGCCCGAGGTTCGTGAGGTCGCGTTGAAGGTGGAATCGGTGGCCGATTTCTCCCGTGCCCATGATCTAGGCCTGACGATCCAGGGTCCGCCGATGGGGCCCTATCGCATCGGCCGGATCGCGGGCGGGACCTCGCTTGCGGTGGTCGAGCGTCGCGGATATCGCGGCTTCGAGCCGTTTCCCGGAGACCTGGCCCGGTCGGGCTGGATGACGCCGCACTCGGCCCGCGACGCGATGATGGCGCGCGAGTTGTGGCACGGTCGCAGGCGCAAGTTCGCCGACGATGCCGAGGGATTTTCCGCCGCCCATAAGCTGCTGGATCGCATGATCGAGATGGTGGGCACCGACATGGCATGTCACCTGGTCTTCGAGGTCGAACGCGACTACTGGCAATCGCGCAATCGGGCGGCTCGCGTGCAGAAGGCGCGTCAGGACAGGCTGGGACTGGGCTGGGCGAACCACGATCATCACACCTTCCGCAGCTCGCGACGCTTCTTCCCCGATCTGATCGCCATGTTCGAGAAACTGGGCTTTTACCTGCGAGAACGCTACCACGCGGGCTCGCAAGCCGGCTGGGGGGCGCAGATCCTGGAGCATCCCACGACGGGCGTGGTCATCTTCGCCGATTTGGATCTTGCCCCCGAGGAAAAAGACCAGGACTTCGCCCACGACGCCCTCCCCGACCTGCCGAAACCGAACACCGTGGGGCTGTGGGTGGGCCTTCATGGCGAGTCGATTTTGGGAGCCGGCATGCATCACCTGGAATGCCAGTTCGACTTCGACGAGCTTCGCGACGACCTCAAGGCCGAGGCGGACATCGAGACCATGAAGCCGTTTTCCGACTTCCCGTTCCTGCGACAGGCCTTCACGGCCGGAGAGCGCTGGCCCGTCGATCCCATGAGGGCCGATCGCCTGCTCAAGCTCGGGTGGATCGACGCCGATCAGCATGCCAAATTCCTCTCCGAAGGGGCGATCGGCAGTCATCTGGAGAATTTGCAGAGGACCGAGGGTTATAAAGGTTTCAACCAGAAGTCGGTGTCGGCTATCCTTGCGGAGACCGACCCGCGACGGTTCTCGCATTGATCTCCCATTGTGGAGCGGGCGTCCCGCCTGCCGCCTTCAAAATTTGGCAGGCGGGACGCCCGCCCCACAAGAACGCCCCGGAGTTACGGCATGCCCCCCAAGCCTCCCGAGAAGAAGAAGCCCGCCGCGCCCGCACCCGCGCCGCCCCCGGCGAAGCCGACTCCGCCTCAGCCCGCGCCGGCCCGGAGGAATTCGGTGGCCACGTCCATCCCCTCGCCTCCAGGAGACGTGGGCATCGCGGTCTCGTCGGACGCCGCCGCGGGCGGGGTGGTCACGGCCCGTCGCGCGGGCGGGCTTCGCGACATGGGTCTGGCCGTCGATCCCGAAAAGGTGGGCGTGAAGGCCGCGTTGCAGCACCTGGCCAAGGCCGTGAACATCGCGTTCCAGACCGACTATGGCGAGAACTACCTGGAAGCCGTCTATCAAGCGGCGATCGTCCGCAACGGCCGCATCGTGATCGTCCACAAGGAATATTTCGGGTTCGGCGACTCCTGGTTTGGCCAGTTCGGCATGCTCTTGCGGTCGCTGCAACTCACGCTCGAAGGCTCCGACCCGGCCTCGCCCGAGGGGATCGAGCGGATCAAGGAGAAAGGCCCGTCCACCATCCGCGGCCTCTTCAGCCTGATGGGCCGGAAGATGGACCTGGTGGCCGAGTTCGAGGATCGCGTGCCGGCCTATGTCGAGCAGATGTTCGATCGATTGGAAGGCTCGGGGATCATCGTCGGCTGGGACCGCAACGACTGGATCATCAGCACGAGCCGGATCGGTTTGAACGTGGTGATCTCGCCGTCCATCGAGGGGATGGAGCAGGAGGTTCCCGCGTGATGGGATCAAAGCCGGTGCATTTCATCACCCTACTTACTCAAAGCCTTGATCCGCGCCGCGGCCGTCTTGGCGGCTTCGGAGTTGGGAAATTCCTTGACCACGCGGCGGTAGTAGCCCAGCGCCCCGCATTGTTCCCCGCTTTTTCCAGGGCCTGGCCGAGCTTGAGCACCGATTCGCCCGGCGCCGCGGCGTTGGCCGTCTTGGCGGGCTCGGACTTGGTCTCGCCCTTCGGCTTCGTGGTCGCCTTGCCCTTGGGCTTCGCCACGGCCGACTCGGTGACCTCCTCCTTCGGCGCGGTGGGCGAGGCCGCCGGCATGGCTTCCCCCTGGCCATCCGTGCCGCGAGCTTCTTCATGTATTTCTCGGGATTGTCGTTGAACTCGTCGCGGCATCCCGAGCAGCAGATGGGCAACGTCTTGCCGTTGTAGGACACGGTCATCGATGCCGCACCTCCCGTGACGATGCACTTGGGCAGGTCGGCCGCGGCCCCTCCGGCGGCGAAGGATTCGCCCTCCTTGGTCATGCCGGTTTCCATCACCTGGGCATATTGGGGGGCGTCGGGCTCCTGGCGGAACAGCCTGAGCGTGTAGCGGATCATATTCTCATTCAGCGAGAGCTTCAATTGCTCCTTGCCGAGGTCCTTGGGCGGATTCTCGCGGTCGAAGGTAACCGTATGAGTGGAGTCGTCAAGCGGCCCCACGTACACGACCGGCTTGCCGTCGGCGTCGGTCCCTTCCAGGCGATAATCCTTGGATTTGGGGTCAAACGTAAGCTGGGCCTTGGTCAGCACCTTGTCGCCGGTGGTCTCGATGGCCATCCCCACGGCCTTGCCCTTCACGAACTTCCACGCCCAGTTGTGCTTCTCCGACCACCCCTTGAGCCGGTTCTTCGACATCCACCCCTGACCCTTCCACCCGCCCACCAGGTGCTCGAAGGGGGCGAACTCCGCGGGAGTGGGCTCGCGGTCATCGGCGTTTGCGAGCGAATTCCCGACAATCATGAGGCCGAGCCAGCCCGCCAGGATCCCGAGTCGCATCGTCGTCCGCCTTTGGGTCAGGGTTCGCGATATCCCGCATGCATTAATAGTATCTCCTGGAGATGCGGCGTGCATCGTCAATTCGCTGGGATTCCTCCGCCAGCCCTCACAAGTATTCGATCCGATTCACCATCTCCTCGGGTTCGTAGATTTCCCAGATGAAGACCAAGGCGGTCAGGATCTCCCCGAGGCTTCGCGTGTCCTTCTCGCAATACGCGATTCCCGCGTGGGAGACGCTGGCGGCGATGCGGAGGAAATCCCGATCCTGGGTGACGAGGATGCGCCCCTCGGAAAGGGCGTAAGCCGCTTGCTGCTCGTCGATTTCGCCGAGAAGTCCCGCTTCCGGGGTCGTGGTGACCTCGATCCCGTATCGGCGAAGCGCGGCGGCGAGCGCTTTGGGGCAGTTCTCATCCAGGTGGAAGCGGATCGTCTTGGGCATCGGCCATCCGCGCCTTCACAGCGTCCCTGAGTTTGGAGGGCTGCCGCTCCCTCTGCTCCTCGTACCATGCCCGATCCGCCGCGATCTCGGCGTTCATCTGCTCGCGATGGTCGTGGTAGTAGGCCAGGGCGGCGTAGACGGCGGCGAGTGTGAGGTGGGGATAATCCGAGACGATTTGCTCCGCGTCATCCGCCTGGCGCTCGTGCATGATGGCCACGTGCTTGACCTGGATCCGGCTGCCCGCGATGCGGGGCTTGCCGCCGCAAGTGCCGGGAGTCGAGACGATATGCTCGCGGACAACAGGGAGGATACCCACCATCGAGGGAGAATCCTGGGCTTGGATTGCGGTCGGCTCCATGAACTCATCCTATCACGAACCGGGCTCCGGTGAATACGCGGGCAAAGGACGGGCTCTAGCTTTCGGATCGAGAAATCCCGGCTCGACCGATGGGTGGCCCTCAGAACGATTTCAAGAAGGCTTCCCAATCGGCTTGCGGAAGGATGCCGAGGTCGCGATACAGGGCGATTCGGAGCGTGTGGCCTTCGGCCCAATCGCGGACGATGCGATCCTTGCAGGTGATTGCATCCGCAACCTGATCGTTGAGGATCATCAAGTCCTCCTGCATCCCTTTCTCGTTCGGCTCGGGCGCGGAGGGGCGATGATCCTCGCCAGGGCCGACTCGCGGCGTCGCACCGAGAGCAGGAGCAGGAACATGTCCCCGGGCACTCTGGCGGAAATCGTGGCCAGGTTGCGAATTCGAGACCTCGCGATGGCGCGATCCTTCCCGACGATGGTGCGTTTGCCCGCGGCGGCGAGAAACGCCGTCAGGTCGTCCTTCTGCTGGCATTCGACAAGGGAAAGCCCGTCGATCGTCAGGTCCGCGGGCCTCGGGAATCGATCGCATGATCGCCGGGAGATTTCGGACGTCGTGGTCCTCGGCGGCCAGGAAGTTCTCGATCGACTGGCAAGACCCGGCTCAAGGGCGAGAGCAGCGAAAGGTTGGGGACGATCTCGACTTCCAGGTTCAGGCCGAGCTCGATCTTGAACGCGTCGAGGGCATCGCGATAGGCAAGCAGGCCAATTAGGAGATGGGAACGGGATTGTTCCAGCATCTTCAAATGTATGATCGTATTCGAGGCGTGGAGAGGATTGCCCGCTCCTTCCATGAATGCCGTCATCGCATTGCGACTTTTTTCGATCCAACGCTCGGATCTTCATCCGGCACGATTCCACGTGCTGGACCTGGCGGAGTAAGTTCAGGAACGAGGCGGACGGGTCCATGAAGGTCACGGCCGAGCCCTCGCCCGGCTTCGCGAGGAAGACCTCGCGGAATCGAGCGAAATCGGCAAAGCCGCTCTTCCCGGCCTCATCGGCGAGTTCTTTCGGGCTGGGACGGTCCCCCGAACCCGTTGCAGGTCGCGTCCCCGCAGGGAAGCGAGCGCGTAAGCTTCCCGGAGCGTGAGCGTTCGCGGCTGACTTCCGACGGGAAGTCCGGCGTTCAGGGCCTGGCGAGCTTCCCCGGTCAGCCAGCATGGCCAGCAACGGGTCGATGGCCGGGCGAGGGGCAACTTGCGGCAGGGGCTGGCCCGCCGGGATTGGCGGGTCGGGGGGTTGCTGACCGTGGGCGATCGCGGCCGTGAACACAAGCCAGGCCATCAAGATCCCGAGTCGCATCGTCGCCCCCTCACCGCAAGTTTCCGCATTATCCCTCAGCGAGAGATGCTATCCCGGGGCCGGGCGAAAGGTATCGCTTATCCTGGAAGAATGACATTCCGGGCAAAAAACAACGGCCGGCCCTCCGATCAATGGGAGGTCCGGCCGCGCCCATCGATGGGGGGATTGCCGAGTTTCGTCAGGGCTTCGCCGGCGTGCTTTTCTCGTTCGAGGCCGTGGCCTTCACCGGTTCGTCGCGGTAGTAGTCGATGAAGCCGATCATCATCTCGTCCCAGGTCTGCTCGCCCCAGCCTACTTCCTTCGACGGGTCGGGATTGGCGAGGTTCTTGGACGAATTGTCGAAATGCGCGGTGCATTCGATGGTCGTGCCTTCGGGCAGGGCCAGCGGCTTTTCCAGGCGGTAATAGCTCTGCCAGGAGAAGTCGTAGGCGGGCACCGAGAGCAAGATCTCGGTACGGCCGTCGGGATAGATGATCTTGTACTCGAAGTCCTTGCCGCGCAGGTGCATGTGCGGCATGAAGGCGAGCAGGTGCGCGTCCTTGGCGAACTTCTGCCGGGACTTGACCTCGAAATTGTCGTTGTTGGGCGGGATCTTGAACCTCATGTTGGTGATCCCCTGCGTGATCGCCTCGTGCTCGACCGGCCCCTTGGCGTACATGAAGCCCACTCGCGAGCGGTCGGTCTTGATCTTGCCCATGGGCGTGTAATGGATCTCGAAGATCAGATCCGATCCGGCCGGGATCTTCTTGGCCACGCCGTTCCCGTAGATCGACGGCATCTCGCCCGGGGCGTAGCCGGCCAGGTGGATGGGCCTCCCGGTGTTCTTCTGCTTGGTGTCGAGGTAGACGATGATGTGATGCACCACCGAACGATCGCCCGGCACCGGCTCGATGGCCGTGACCCACTTATCCTCGGTGAAATTCGTGGGGACTCGGAACCTCTGATAATGCAGGACGCCTTGCGCCGGCACCGTGTATTCGGAGGGCATCTCGAAGACGACGTCGGGCGTGCCGACGATCCAGCCTTCGGAGAACTTCTTCGCGGCGGGGATCTTCTTGGGATCGCCCAGCGGAGTGCCCTGATCGACCCAGGCCAGGAGCGTGGCGCGTTCCTTTGCCGAGAGGCTGCGGTCGTTCTCGAAGTGGCCGTAGCGGGGGTCGGCGTGCCAGGGAGGCATGCGGCGATCGTCCACGGCCTCGTGGATCGTGCCGCTCCATCGCTTGGCGTCGTCGTACGAGAGGAGCGAGAACGGCGCCGCCGCCTTGGGACGGTGGCAATTCTGGCACTTGTTCTGGAGGATCGCGGCCACGTCCGAGGCGTAATCGACCGGTCCCACCTTGGCCGCTTCGTCCTCGGCCTTGCGGGCTTCCAGGATGGTCGGGGCGGCCGAGCGGATCTTGGGGATCTTCAGCGAGTCGGACTCCTTGGCGTCGACGCGCTCGATGGGGCAGCCGACGACCGAGGTGGCCGTGGTCTCGGGCTTCTTGCCATCGAGGACGGCGTCCAGGGCGTCGGCCACGAACGTATGGTCGGGCCTGGGGCGGGACTTCCCGTAGCCGTACTGGTCGTCGATGGCCCCGCGATAAACGACGTGGGCGTGGCCGTCCAGGACGATCGCCTCGCAGGTGCGGCCGGCCTCGTACAGGTCGGCAACCTTGTTGCCCGTGTCCTTCAGGACCGGGAAATTCAGGCCGAACTCGCGGGCGTGCCCGGCCACCTGCTCGGCGGTTTCGTGGGCGTTGGAGTTGATCCCGAGGAAGACGATCCCCTTGGCCTCATAGGTCTTCGCAAGCTCGGACAGGCGGGGCATGTACTGGTTGCCGACGGGGCAATCGACGCCCAGGAACACGAGCACGGCGCCCTTCTTCCCGGCGAACGAGAAGAGCTGCACGTCCTTGCCCGTGGCCACGTCCTTCAGCTTGAAGTCGCCGACCACGGTGCCCACCTGGCGGCCGAGGGGCGGATCTTCGGCGCGAGCGACCTCGGGCAGGGCGGCGAGCAGAAGGAGAGAGATCCATCGAAGACCGTTGCGGCGAACCATTCGACCTCCAGGAGTTCCGTGACCAACCGGCCGGGATGCGATCGGCGCCCCCTCGGCAAGGCATCCATCCCGATACCCCGCCCGCCTGGGCAAGGTTTCCACAAATGATAGCAACCACCGCCGCCTCCTGGAATCCGGATGGCAAGTCGCTGGTCGTCTCGGGGATCTCGAACTGGGGGCAGAAGTCGCCCATCAAGTATGAATCCTTCCGCATTTCGGCCGATGGGACCGGCCGCGAATTGATCGAGCTGGATGAAGACGAACATATCGTCGCCGTGTCGCCGGACGGGACTCAGTTCCTCCGCTACACCACGGCGCATGACGCGGAAAACCGCCTGGTCAAGGTCAGCTATCGGCTGAGTCGCTCCGACGGCACCGACGTCCGGCCGACGTTGGAAGCCGACGGCGAGGAGACGTTCCAGGCTGTGCGATTCACCCCGGATGGCAAGTCGGTCGCCTACTTGCGGATCAACCCCGAGGAGACCTGCCTCTGGGCGGTCGACCTGGACGGGAAGACGCGCCGCAAGCTCGTCTTGAGGGGCCGTCGGGATCGCCGACCGACATCTGCTGGTCGCGCGACGGCAAGCGGATGGCCCTCGCCATCGATCCCAGCAGGCTGACCGCCGCCGGCAAGAAGCGCCGGAGCGTGAACGCGCAAACGATCGAGATCGCGAATGCCGACGGCACCAATCGCCGCGCGTTGACCATTCCGGATGGGCAGAATATCAACCTTCTTGATTGCTCTTGAATTATGAATATGATGGGAATGTTTCCTGCGTCCTCTGGGCCTTGCCTTGCTTCGATGATTTCCGTAGGATTCCGTGGAGAGTTGTCGTCTCTGTTGATTTGATGTGGGTGGTCCATGCACCTCGTTTCCTCCCTGAGCCGGCGTTCCTGGCTCGCCCTTGCGGCTGTGCTGGGTAGCTTGTCGCTTGGAGATCGGGCTTTGGCCTGCGAGGGCATGGCGGCGGCTTCGGATTGTGTGCCCGGCGAGGCCTGCCGGTGCTGTGCTCCGGCTTCGCCCGAACCTTCGGGGTTGGGCGCGGCTTCCCGCCTCGATTCGCCTTGCAATGCCTGCGTTTGCAGGTCGGAACGGCCCGCGGCTCCCGATCCGAAGGGGTCGGAACCGACGACCGAGCATCGGGTGGCGGACGCTCGGCAGGTTGCGGCCCCGGCCGACGTTGTGGCGCCAGGCCCGCCCCGGCGGGTTGCGGAATTCCCCTGGAACGGCGGCTGTTCTCGGGAAACCCGGCTCTATTTGCGCCATTCCCGTTTGTTGATCTCAGCGCCCCCTTCGCATCGAGGTTGATGCATCTCGCTGCGCCGGGGGAGAGGACGACGACCCGCGGACCTGGATTCTTCGGGTCGCGGTCCCCCTCCCTGGTGAATCGGGGAGAGGGCCATGGCTCGCAACTGGGTGGGCCGTGGGCGACGCAAGATCCTTCCAACGGGAGTGTGTGCGATGGTTCGTCGACGCATGATGGGATTGATGGGCGCGGCGCTGATGCTGGCCGCCGTGTGTGTGGGCGGCGGGGGCCTCGTGGACCAAGGCGCCGAAGGTGGGCTGCGAATGCTGCGGGCCGACCTGCGGCTGTTCGGCCTGCTCGTGCGACGAGCAGGCCAAGCCCTCGGATTGCGGGTGCTGCGGGGGCGCGAGCCTGCTGCTCGTCGAAGGCGGGCTCGCACGGCCATTGAACGTCAAGAAGGCCGGTCCCCGATTGCCGCGAGGACCGGCCCCGATCCGGCTGATTGACAGCTAAACCTCGGACACGGGACGGCCCGCATCGCGCGGGCCGTCCCGGCTCGATTGTACGCGGAAAGGCGGTCGGTGGACGATTCGCGAATCCGGCACGTCCGCTCCTTGCCAGGCGAGCGACGCTTCCTGTACACTCAGTCGCGATCCCATCCGCAGGCCGATTCATTATGAATTGGCGTCTTTCCTTGGGGAATCCGATCGTGACGTCCCACCCCCTTGCGCGAGCAGCTTCGCCGTGGCTGGGAGTAGCGGCCGTCCTGGCCCTGGGCTTCGGTTGCGAGGCCCGCAACGCCTATGAGCCGCCGCCTCCTCCTCAGGTGGGCGTCCGCAAGCCCGATGTGAAGACCGTGACCACGTATCGGGTTTACACCGGGCCGACCCGCGCGTTCGAGACCGTGGAATTGCGGGCCCGGGTGAAGGGATTCCTCACCAAGAAGGCGTATCGCGAAGGGGACCGCGTGAAGGCCGGCGACCTCCTCATGGAGATCGACGAGAAGCCGTTCCAGGCCACGCTCGACCAGGCCAAGGCGAAGCTGGAAGAGGCCCGGGCCGCCGTGGAGAAGTCGAAGAACTCGAAGATCGTCGAGGTGGCCAAGGCCCTGCTCGACTTCGACCAGGCGCAGCTCGCCCTGGCCCGGATCGAGGAAGGCCGGATGCGGAATCTGCGGTCGAGCCGCAACGCCTCGCAGCAGGAGGTGGACCAGGCCGAGGCCACGCGGAAGAAGTTCGAGGCGCAGGTCGATCCGACGCCGCGAACCTGGAGCAATCGCACTCGGACTTCAAGGTCAACATCCTCTCGGCCGAGGCGCAGGTGGCGGCGGCGAAGGCCGCCATCACCGTGCGCAAATCGACCTGGATTATTGCAAGATCGTGGCCCCGATCGGCGGCCGGATCACGCGAATCCTCGTCGACGTGGGGAATCTCGTCGGCGACGGCCAGTCCACCCTCCTGGCCACGATCCTGCGGGAAGACCCGATCTATGCCTACATGAGCGTGGGCGAGACCGACCTGCTCAACTTCCTGGAGCAGAAGCGGCAGGGGAAGCGCCAGGACTACCTGAAGGATGCCGTCCCGCTGGAAATGCAACTCCAGGGCGAGGACGGGTTTCCGCACAAGGGGAAGCTGGATTACGCCGACCCGAACGTGGACCCCGCGTCGGGCACGATCGAGGCGAGGGGCATCTTCGAGAACCCCGACGGCAAGATCGTCTCGGGCCTGTTCGTGCGCACCCGCGTGGCGCTGGACAACCTCTCGGGAGCCATCTGCGTCCCCGAGACGGCCATCGGCCGCGACCAGAACGGCGCCTTCGTGTTCGTGGTGGAGGAGGCGAAGGGCAAGGACGGCAAACCGGCCCGCGTGGGCCGGAGGCGAAATATTGAGTCTCGGCCCCGAGGCGGGCGACGGCCTGCGAGTGGTCGACAAGTCCCTCTCGCCCGAGGACCTCGTCGTCGTGAGCGGGACCCAGCGGGTGCGCCGACGGGCAGCCGGTGAACGACCAGATCGAGGCCAGGTGATGTCGCGATTTTTCATCCAGCGCCCCGTCCTGGCCAACATGATCGCCATCGCCACGATGATCGTGGGCGCCATCGCCGTGCTCGGCCTGCCCATCGAGCAATACCCGCAGATCACCCCGCCCACCGTCCAGGTCTCGACCAATTACCCGGGCGCCGACGCCACGGTCCTGGCCGACACCGTGGCCTCGCCCATCGAGCAGGAAGTCAACGGCGTGGAGGGCATGCTCTACATGTCGTCCACCAGCGCCAGCGACGGCTCGTACAACCTGACGGTCACCTTCGAGGTCGGCACCAACCTGGACATGGCGCAGGTGCTCGTGCAGAACCGCGTGGCGATCGCGCAGCCCAAGCTCCCGCAGGAAGTCCAGCGGCAGGGGATCACGACGAAGAAGAAATCGACGAGCATCATCATGGTGGTGGCGCTCACCTCGACGGACCTGAAGATCGACAGCCTGAAGCTGAGCAACTACGCCACGCAGAGGATCAAGGACGAGCTGAGCCGCATCGCCGGCGTGGGCGACATCAACATCTTCGGCGCCAGCAATTACGGGATGAGGATCTGGCTCGACCCCGAGAAGCTCAAGGCCCGCAACCTCGCCACCGACGACGTCCTGAACGCCATCCGCGAGCAGAACGTGCAGGTCGCCGCCGGGCAGATCGGCCAGTACCCCACGCCCGGGGATCAGGACTTCCAGTACAGCGTGACCACGCTCGGGCGGCTGGTCGATCCCGAGCAATTCCGAGACATCATCGTCAAGACCGAGCCCTCGCCCAACGCAGGGCAGGCGGCCCGCCTCACCCGCATCAAGGACGTGGCGAAGGTCGAACTGGGGGCGCAGAACTACGACCAATGGTGCGACGTGGGGGGCGTCCCGGCCGCCGGCATGGCCGTCTATCAACTCCCCGGCGCCAATGCGCTGGACGTCGCCAGGAACGTGGTCGCGAAGATGGAGCAGTTGAAGAAGAAATTCCCGAAAGGCGTGGAATATTCGGTCCCGTTCGACACCACCATCTTCGTCAACGAGTCGATCCACGAGGTCTACAAGACGCTCTTCGAAGCGGGCGTGCTCGTCCTGGTCGTGATCCTCCTGTTCCTCCAGGATTGGCGGGCCACGCTCGTGCCGGCCACCACGGTGCCCGTGACGATCATCGGCGCCTTCGCCGCCATGCATGCGCTGGGCTTCACGGTCAACATCTTGACCCTGTTCGGCCTGATCCTGGCGATCGGGATCGTGGTGGACGACGCGATCGTGATCGTCGAGAACGCCGCGCATCACATCGACCACGACCATCTGCCCGCCAAACAGGCCACGATCATCGCCATGGACGAGGTGATCGGCCCGGTGATCGGGATCACGCTCGTGTTGATGGCCGTGTTCATCCCCACGGCGTTCCTGGGGGGGATCACCGGCCAGCTTTACCGCCAGTTCGCGCTCACGATCGCCGCCACGGCTCTCATCAGCGCCCTGAACGCGGTCACGCTCAAGCCGGTCCAGTGCGCCCAGTACCTGCGGCCCAGCCCCGAGCGTCGCAACGCCTTCTTCCGCGGGTTCAACTACGTTTACGATCGGATCGAGCGGGTCTACACGGCGATCGTCGGCAGGATGGTCGGCCTGACGGCGCTCGTGATGCTCGTGTTCGTGGGCCTGACGGCGCTGACCGGCTTCCTGTTCACGAGGCTGCCCACCGGCTTCCTGCCCGTGGAGGACCAGGGGTACGCGGTGGTCGGCGTGCAGCTTCCAGACGCCGCCTCGCAGGTGCGCACGCGGGCCGTGGTCGCCCGGGTCGAGGAGATCCTGAAGAAGACGCCCGGCGTGAAGACCTGGGTGCAGATCGGCGGCAACTCGGTCCTGGACGCCGACGATCGCCTCGAACGCCGCCACGTTCTACGTGGTCTACAAGCCCTACGAGGAGAGGCTCAAGGACGAGATCAGCCAGGAGAACGATCCTGCTCGACCTCCGCAAGGGCTTCGGCAGGATCAAGGAGGCGATCATCTTCGCGCTTCCCTCCGCCGTCGATCCAGGGCCTCGGCGTGGCGGGCGGGTTCCAGATGCAGATCGAGGACACCGGCGGCGTGGGGCTGGCCGAACTCCAGAACGTGACCGCGAGATGATGGCGGCCGGCAACGCGCAGAAGAGCCTGCGCGAGCCTCCAGATCCACGTTCCGGGCCGCGGTGCCCCAACTCCGGGCCGACATCGACCGCATGAAGGTCAAGAGCCTGGGCATCCCGCTGAACGAGGTGTTCGGCACGCTGCAAGCGTCGCTCGGCTCCACCTACGTGAACGACTTCAACTTCGGCCGCACCTATCAGATCCGCGTGCAGGCCGACCAGAAGTTCCGCCTCCATCCCGACGACATCCGCCGCCTGGAGGTGCGAAACTTCGCCGGCAAGATGTCCCGCTCGCCACCGTCGCCGACGTGGTGGAGACCGCCGGCCCGCAGATCATCACCCGATACAACCTCTACCCCTCGGCGTCCATCAACGGCGAGGCCGGCCCGGCGTCAGCTCGGGCGACGCGCTGACGATCATGGAAGGGATGGCCGGCCGAGAGCTGCCCAACGGGCTCGACTACGCGTGGACCGGCATCTCGTTCCAGGAGAAGCGAGTCGGCTCGCAATCGATCTACGTGTTCGCCTTCGCCGCGCTGCTCGTGTACATGGTCCTCGCGGCCCAGTACGAGAGCCTCTACCTGCCCATCGCCGTGTTGCTGGTCGTCCCGCTGGCGCTCCTGGGCACGGTGGCGGCGGTCGGGTTGCGCGGGATGGACGTGAACATCTACACGCAAATCGGCATCGTGCTGATCATCGCGCTGGCCAGCAAGAACGCGATCCTCATCGTCGAATTCGCCCGCGACCTGCGCAAGCAAGGCAAGACGATCCGCGAGGCGGCGATCGAAGCGGCAAGGTCCCGATTCCGCCCGATCCTGATGACCTCCTTCGCCTTCATCCTCGGGATCTGGCCGCTAGTCAACGCCGAGGGGGCGGGGGCGGCAAGTCGAAGGGCGCTAGGAACGGCGGTCTTCGGCGGGATGATCGCGGCAACGCTACTAGCCGTCTTCTTCGTGCCGGTGTTCTTCGTGATCGTGCAGAGGTTCATCGAATGGCGGAAGCCGCCCGAAGCGTCAACGCCGAGCGTCGCGCACAACGGCACGGATGGAATTGCGACCGACAAGACGAGTCTACCGTGACTCACGCGATCCACAAATCACTACAGGCTTGCTCGTAGCTTCGTTCCAGATCGAGCGGGACGACGAGGTCCGTGCCCAACCAGAGCGGCAACGTTGGCAAGGGTTGTCCCAGGCCCAGGACGTGCGACCACGCTTCCAGGATCGTCCGCTCCCCTCGCCGGGTCCAGCGACACGAGGCGGCGTAGAGCGGCGGGGGCGGATCATCCAACGTCGGGTCGGAATGGCCGATCACGGCCAGCAGTTCCACGTAAAGATTGAAGTGCCGAATCGTCACCAGGTCGACGATGCTGACCGCCACGCCCTTCTGGAGCAAAGCCTCGCACTTGGCAACAAAGACGTTGCGATGTTCCGGTCGATCCTCATTCGCCGGGCTGACGATCTCGATGGCCGCGACCAGATGCCGCCCGCGCCTCGCGTCGAAGATCCGGACCTCGTACTCATCGTAATCGGGCAAGGTCGTCTCCACGGTCAAGCTCGGGCCGACTCGGTGCCCAGACGGCGGAAGCCACCCCACCGTTCCCATCGGCCTTCCCGGACAAGCGCGGGGCATCATCCTTCTCGAACGCCGCGACATCGATCTCGACCTGCGCGCCGGAATGAACGCGCGGCTCGGCAACGTACCCGGCCGGGAGTTGCGCTTCGCAATTGCTGGACGACGACCGCCGGCCATTGACCGTGGAAACCCTCCCACGAGGCGATGGTGTCGAGTGGCGGCCGAAAGTGATCGCGTAAGGGCATGACAAGCTCCCCCAGCCAACATTCTATCCGAGCCTCACGATCGTGCCAGCAAGCCGAGAAGGAACCGAAACCATCGATACCACGGCCTACGACACGTCCTCCCATTGAGTACTATCCGCCCGGCCACAAAGCGGTAGCACCGATTCCAAGCAATCCGGCCAGCCAAGCCAACCGCCCGAAATGCCGAATCCGCCGGGAGCGGCCGACATCCCGGCCCAGGCCGAGTCGTCATCCCCCGTCCCCATCCGCGCCGGATTCGGCCTCCTCCAGGCGTCGAAGGGTCTGCCGGGCCTTCTCGAAGGCCAGCTTCGCCTCCGTCGGCTCCAGAACCTCCACGGCTTGCCGCGCCAGGCGGATGGCTTCGGGTAAATTCCCTTGGGATTCCCGCAAGAGAGCAAGGTTTTCGAGCGTCAGCCCCTCGCCGACGCGGTCCTTGAACTCGCGGCAGATCGCCAGGGCTTGCGCGTAGGCGTCGAGGGCCTCGTCGTATCGGCCCTGGATCCGGTAGACGACGCCCATGTTGTTGAGCGTCTGGCCCTCGCCGACGCGGTCCTTGAACTCGCGGCGGATCGCCAGGGCTTGCGCGTAGGCGTCGAGGGCCTCGTCGTATCGGCCCTGGATCCGGTAGACGACGCCCATGTTTTTGAGCGTCTGGCCCTCGCCGACGCGGTCCTTGAACTCGCGGTAGATCGCGAGGGCCCGGGCGTAGGCGTCGAGGGCCTCGTCGTACCGGCCCTGGGTCTGGTAGACGTCGCCCATGTTTTGAGCGTCTGGCCCTCGCCGACGCGGTCCTTGAACTCGCGGCTGATGGCCAGGGAGCGGCGTAGGCGTCGAGCGCCTCGTCGTACCGGCCCTGGTTCCGGTAGACGATACCCATGTTGTTGAGCGTCTGGCCCTCGCCGACGCGGTCCTTGAACTCGCGGCAGATCGCGAGGGCTTGGGCGTAGGCGTCGAGCGCCTCGTCGTATCGGCCCTGGGCCTGGTAGACGACGCCCATGTTGTTGAGCGTCCGGCCCTCGCCGACGCGGTCCTTGAACTCGCGGCGATCGCGAGGGCTTGCGGTGTAGGCGTCGAAGGCCTCGCTCGTATCGGCCCTGGACCCGGTAGACGACGCCCATGTTGCTGAGCGTCTGGCCCTCGCCGACGCGGTCCTTGAACTCGCGGCGATGGCGAGGGACTGGGCGTAGGCGTCGAGTGCCTCGTCGTATCGGCCCTGGGTCTGGTAGACGTTGCCCATGTTGTTGAGCGTCCGGCCCTCGCCGACGCGGTCCTGGAACTCGCGGTTGATGGCGAGGGCTTGGCGTAGGCGTCGAGGGCCTCGTCGTATCGGCCCTGGGTCTGGTAGACGATGCCCATGTTGTTGAGCGTCTGGCCCTCGCCGACGCGGTCCTTGAACTCGCGGCAGATCGCCAGGTCTTGCGCGTAGGCGTCGAGGGCCTCGTCGTATCGGCCCTGGGTCTTCGTAGACTATGCCCAGATTGTTGTAAACAACCCCTAGATTTTGTTTGTTGTCGGAACTTTGAGCCGCAACCAGTGCAAGAAGGTAGAATTTTTCTTGCTCGGACCAAAGTCCACGGAAGCCGAGGAACTCGCCGAGACGAAACAAATTCCATATCGATTGTTCCTCCGGAAGCTTCAGGCAACGGCCAAGGCAGCGAGTCGCATTCCGCCATTCCGGGTCGAGCCGGGCGTAAGCGGCGATGTTGTTGCGATCTTTTGCATTTTCCTCGATAAGTTTGATGTAGTGGGCGAGGTATCGCCGCTTCGTCGCTTCGCCGCAGGGGAGATCGTCGAGTTTGCTCAAGGCGTAGTCGCGGGCGAAGCGGTGAAGGCGGTAGCGGGCCGCGCCGTCCTGAATCTCGGTCTGCACGAGCGAGGCGTTGGACAGGAACATGAGGTCGCGTTTGGCCTTCGCCTGGGCGGCGACGATTAGCAGCGTGTTGGCGTCGAACCAATGGGCGAAGAGGCCGCAGGTTGCGAACAGCGTCTGGAGGTTCTCGCCGTGGTTCCTGCCGAGCAAGTTGTACGACCATTCGAGCGACCGGGTGAGGGACTGATGACGCCCGCGGGCGATTTCGTCGTCGAATCGGAGCAGTCCCGGCGAGGTCTCGGTCTCGTCCCCCAGCGGAGTCGCCTCCAGGCCATCGGCGATCGACTTCAAGCCCTGTTCGATCCATCCGGCGGCAAGCTCGATGGCCAGGGGAATCCGCAGCGTGAGTCCCAGGATGCGTTGCCAGTGCGGCTCATCGGCCGGGGTGATGTTGAACTCCTCATCATCCTGCTTGCGGACGCAATCCAGGAACAAATCGCGTGCTTCCTCCGAGGTCATGCCTTCGTTCAAGTCGGGACGATCTGTTCCACCCCCTGGATTTTCGGGGCCGAGCGGCCCGTGACCAGCAGGCGGAGGCCGTGGGCGGCGGAAACCAGTCGGCTCAGGTAGCGGGCGGCGGCCTTGTCCTCGGAATCGACCGATTCGTAATTGTCCAGGATCAGGAGGAGGCTTTTGTCCCGGAGGAATTCCACGAGGGCATCGGGCAAGGCCGCTTCCCGGTGCAGGCCAAGCTTGCGTCCGATCGCCTCGGCGACGGCCGCTTCGGTGGCGACACGTCCGCCAGGGAGACGAAGAAGACGCCATCGTCGAAGAGGTCGGCCATCTTGGCGCCGCACGCGATGGCCAGCCGAGTCTTGCCCATACCCCCCTCGGCCTTCAGCGTCACGATGGGAGTGCGGTGCGGGAGGCGAGCCGCGTCCCGGGGGCGGGGGTTTTCGTCAGGAGGGCCTCGATGGCCTTGTTCTCGATCTCGGGCCGCTCGACGTACATCCGCTTCTCGGCGGCATACCAGTCGGGCAGCCACTGCATGCCCGGTTCGAGCGGTTCTTGACCATCGTAATAGAGGAGTTCGTAGACGCACGGGGCTTCTCCTCGAATCCCTTCAGCCGCCGATTGGGCCAGCGATGAAGCCGATAGAGTTTGAGGCTCTCGGCCTGCGTCGCGGCCGATTCGGAGAGCAGGATTTGCCCGCCCCGTCCCTGGCTCATCACGCGGGACGCGAAGTTGGTGTCATTTCCCGGGTATTCGACCAGGCGGTCCTTCATCGATACGGAGTCGCGCTGGATTACGGCCGTGTGGATGCCAACGCGGACGCGAATCGTGAATGTTTCGCCCCCCTCTCGATGGCTAATCGGCTTGTCATGCAGCGATTTCTGGAAGGCGACCGCGCAGGCCAGTGCGTCGGCGGTCTTCTGGAACACGAACATATGGCCGTCGCCGGCCCGCTGGATCTCGAAGCCGCTCTTGTCCCACTCTTCGAGGAGCTTGCGTTGCGGCCCCTGGAGCTTCGTCTGGTAAAGATCCAGGCCGTGAAGCTCCAATCGCCCGGTCATCGGCGTGGACCGCTCGATGTCGGTGAAGACGAAGGTCACGTTTCCCGTCGGGTAATCCTTGAGTTCTCGCACGGCCAAGGCCCCCGTTCAGGCGGTCAGGAGGACGACGATCCAGACGAGCAGGCGCAGGCGAGGCTTGCGCCGGTCAAGCCGATGGCCCAGGCGACTTCTCGGTGTTTCTCGCGGGCCACTTTGGCATTGGCCCAGACCTGCTTCGCCACTTCTCGATTGGCCTTCTCATCGTCGCACAGGGCCTCGGTGGATTCTAGATATTTGTTCAGGTCGTCGATCGCGATGTGGTGGAAGTAGAGCAGGGATCGCGTCTCGCCCGTCACCCTCGTCTTGGGATAGAGGCATTTCACGCAGACCATCGCCGACGCCATCAGGAAAAATCCGCCGACGAGGGCCAAAGGGCGAAAGAATCCGTGCTTGCTCAGGTCGGTCCAATGCTCCTTGACGATGCTCGCGGCGAGCGTCCCCAGCACGCCGTCGGCGGTCAGGATGGCGCCGGCCTTGGCGTCGGCGAACCGGGTCCATTCGTTGATGCTCTGGAGCGTCCGCCAGAGGTGTTCGGTCGCCTTGGCCTGCTCTCTCGACGGCGGCCGCTGCTGCGAGTCGTCCGAAACGTCCATCGGTGGATTGTTCGACATGGAATCAACTCCAAGAAAATCCGCATGCGACGTCAGGCCCGCATGAGACCAATGTAACAAGAAGTTATTCGTATGGGCGATGCAATCCTTAATTTCCTGAAGCAAGAATCGACGCCAGGGGGCCGAACTGACACGTTCTTGAAAAGTAATTATCTTTTAAAAATACTTGTGCAGACTACATCAGTTCCACCCGTCCGTTCAATCCGCTGCTGGGCACGCCGGTAGGCGCCTCGCTCAATCGGGGTGGATATCGGGATAACGTCGCCCAAGGGTGGCGGTCGGGCGGCGAGGCGATCGACCCATCAGCGTATTGATCCCAGATCGGGCCGCCGATTCCTCCTATTTCTTGCGATTCGGTGAATCCTCGCTGACAGGATTGCGATGCTCTCCGTTGAGGCCCGCGTGACGTAATCGTTGACGACCTGAACGACCTTCCGGGGCTTGAAGCGGGACGGGAACGGACATTGGCTCAGGGGCCGGATCGATGGCGTTCCCTCGGCGACGTCCCCCGCCGCACCGGCTCGGCTCCCCGGCCCCAGAGAACGTGTGATTGCCGTGGCCGACCGGATCGATAGTGCCTGTGTCGGGCGTGTGTCTCCCGCCGTCGCCATGCCAACCCGGCTTCGGAAAGCCGTCGGCGTTTCGGGGCAAAATCCTGCGAAACAAACCCAATCACGCCGCGTGCAATTTTACGAAACGAAGCCAAAACCGCGCGTGCCGCGAACCACTCTATTCGGAGATAAACCCTGATTGTACAACAGGTTATCGAGCTTCTTATCGCGGCGAATGCCGCCATGCCCAGGACACCTTGCGAGCCATTTCGGCCGCCAACCAAGCCAAGAAAGGCACGTCCAAACACGTCGCGGCTCGCTTCCCATCGTCCGCGTTGCGCAATCCGAGGTCCATGGCCGTCCCGCGATGTATGCTGATCCGGGACGCCCGGCGGCGGCCGTTCAATCCGGCTCACGACCCACTGATTTTTTCGCATCGCCGGTTTCGGAAACCGGGCCGATCGGCGGAAATGTTCACTCTCAAGGGCGTGCAGGCCGAACGATGCGGCCATTGCGAAAATCCCGCCTGTTCAAAATCGCGTGGCCGGGATAAGCTGGATTGTCTAGGGATCGGCCGCTGCCGTCGGGTGGATGGCCGTATCCCAAAAAAAGTTGCTCGACGGGGTTCGCCATGCGTTTGGAGGCAGTTATCCTGCCCGAACTGGGGACCGGTCCGGACGAGCCGATCGTTGTCAGCCACTGGTATGCGGGCCGGGGGACGAGGTTTGGGAGGGGGACCGGCTGGTTGAAGTGCTGGTCGGCCCCGCCACGTTTGACGTGCCCGCGCCCAGTCAGCGGGCGATTGGCCGAGATCCGAGGCCAGGAAGATGACCGCGTAGGTCCGGGGGCCGTGCTCGGCCTCGTGGCGGTCGGGGAGGACGCGGACGGCCGGTTCCGGCCTCTCGCACAGCCGCCGACCATGACCGCCATCCACGAGCGTTCCGCCGGCGTGATCCCCTATCGGGTCGGCGGAGACCACTCGCTCTCGTACCTGGTCCTGCACTCGGCCACCGTCCGCAACCCCGGGCCAAGTGGGAGTTTCCCAAGGGCGGGATCGAGGAGGGCGAGACCCCTCGCCAGGCCGCCGCCCGCGAGTTCCACGAGGAGACCAACCTCGTCTCCTGGGCCTTCCGCGAAGGGTTCGAGCAAAGCCTCTCCTACACGTACATCCGCAGGGGCCGCAAAGTCCTGAAGACGGTCACCTATTTCATCGCCGAGGTCCTGGACGACACGCCCCTGGCCCGATCCTTCGAGCACATCGAGGACGCCTTCGGGCACTGGCATCACTGGGGGAGCTTCGATCAGATCAACCGCCTTTTGTATCACGCGAAGATCCGCCAGCTTTTCCTGGAGGCCGACGCGTGGTTGAGGAAGTGATCGGATGATTTTTTGTAGGGCGTGTGCAACACGCCATCCCGTTTCGGCGTGTTTCACACGCCCTACATCTCCTTGCTTAACCCATGCCGAGTAACTCCAAAGGCCGATTCCTCGCCCTCGAAGGCCCCGACGGCGCCGGCAAGACGACCCAGGCCGCTCGGCTGGTGGCGTGGCTTCGCGACCTGGGCCGGGAGGTTGTCGCCTGTCGCGAGCCGGGCGGGACGGCCCTGGGCGATCGGCTTCGCTCGTTGGTGATGGATCGATCGACCATTGCCATCGGACTTCGTGCGGAAATGCTCCTTTATATGGCCAGCCGGGCGCAGCTTGTTGAAGAGGTGATCCGGCCGGCCGTTGACCGCGGGTCGATCGTCGTTTCCGATCGCTTCTTGCTCTCGAACGTGGTGTATCAGGGGTATGCCGGCGGGCTGGATGTTGAGGAGATCTGGCGGGTTGGCCGGGCCGCAACCGGCGGGTTGATGCCCGACTTGACGCTCTTGCTCGACGTGCCCGTGAGCGTGGGCTCGGCGCGTTCGGGACCTCCGCGAGATCGGATTGAAGACCGGCCGGAGAGCTATCGAACGAGCGTCCGCGAGGGGTATTTGCGGGCGATGGCGGGCTATTCGTGGCCTCATGCGATTGTTGATGGGTCGGCCGACGTGGACTTGGTCGCTTACCGGATTCGAAGCGAGGTGGAGCGTGCCCTGGGGATCGGTCCGCGGCCATGATGGGCAGGTTGAGGCGTTGCGGAGGGCCATGGCCGAGGGCCGGTTCCCGCATGCGTTCCTCTTCGTCGGCCCCGAGGGCGTGGGCAAGACCCTGTTCGCCCGAACCCTGGCCCAGGCCTTGCTTTGCGAGAAAAATCCGCCGGCCGCCCTCGATCCCTGCGGCCGATGTCCGAGCTGCTTGCAGATTGCCTCGGGCGTGCATCCCGACGTCTTGCGGGTGTCTAAGCCCGAGGACAAGGCCGAGCTTCCCATCCGCTCGATTCGCGACCTTTGCCTGGACTTGGGCCTGAAACCCATGCGAGGCTCGCGACGCGTGGCCATCGTGACCGATGCCGATGCGTTGAGCGAAGAGGCCGCCAACGCGTTCCTGAAGACCCTGGAAGAACCGCCCCCCGGTTCGGTGCTGATTTTGGTGGGGACCGCGGCCGAGGTCCAGCTCGACACGATCCTCTCGCGATGCCGGGTCCTGCGATTCGAGCCGCTCTGGGCGAGACGGATCTGGCGGCCGTCCTGCTCGAACAGAAGATTGCGAGTTCGCCCGAAGAAGCCGCCCGGCTGGCCGGGTTGGGCGAGGGGAGCGTGAGCCGGGCCGTCGGGCTGGCCGACCTGCAGATGGAGCGGTTCCGCCGCGCCATGGTGGACGAGCTTGCCGACTCCGCCCGGTTCGACCCCTCGGCATTCGCGAAGAAGCTCGACGCCTTCAGCAAGGAAGCCGGCAAGGAGGCCGCCGCGCAGCGAGTCCGGGCCCGCCTGCTGATCGGCGAGACTGGCCCGATTGTTCCGCTCGGTCCTGTGGCAAACGGCCGGCCTGGAGCCGCCCGCCCCCGATCCGGCCGACCGCAAGGCCGTGGCGGCGATCGCTCGCACGATCGGCCCGGAAGACGTGTTCGTGCTCGCCGATCGCTGCATGGAGGCCGATTATCAGGTCCAGCGCAACGCCGGCCGCGGGCTCGTTTTCGACGCCCTGGCGCACGACCTCGGGAAGATCTTGAAGCCTCGGGCCTGAATTCGTGGGGTGGTGTCGAACGACGGCACATCCCGTATTCATCGCGCACAACGGGATCGGGAACCAGCCTAACCCCTGGAATTGGGGCGGGAGAGGAGAGGTGCTCGCAGAGCACCCCACGAGAAGCCCGATCCGCCTTCGTAGGGTGCTCTGTGAGCACCTCTTCCGCCTCGCAAGGCGTGAGGACGAGTTCTTGAGACAGATGCAGCGTCGCAATTTCTGAATCTGCTTCGGTTTGCGGAGTGTCAGCGCCTCCCGCCTCCTGCCGTGGCGCCGACCCCGAGTTGGGTTCGTTTCGTAGATTTTCATCGACCGGCGGGGGCGGATTCGGCCGGGCGACGATGGCCCGGGCTCGGGCGGTTGCGGCTCGTCGTCGCGATCTTCCCCTTCCGTCGCCTTCTTCAGCC
>CAVZRT010000022.1:0-89514 GCA_963777705.1 uncultured Planctomycetota bacterium | reverse complement strand
GCGGATGCCGGTGATGTCGGTCAGGTCGGTCTCGGCGACGATCTCGTAGACGCCGTTCTTGATCTCGCCGGTGGCCAGGATCGAGCCGTCGGGGCTGGCGGTCAGGATGGTGCCGGCGGGGGCCTTCAAGTCCTTGGGCTGGAGCGGGAGCCAGCGGACGGTGGTCGACTGGGCCTTCTCCCACTGGTCGAGCTTGGCGGGCAAGCTGGCCTCGTAATCCTTGAGGTCCTTCTCCAGCGCGGCGGTCCTGGCGGCCTTCTGCTGCTCGGCCTCGGCGACCTTGGGAGCGAGCTCGGCTTCATAAGAGGCCAGTTCCGCCTTGGCGGCGGCGATGTCGGCGGCTCGACGCATTTCGAGCTGGGGCCGGATCTTGGCGACCTCGGTCTCGCGATGGCCCATCGCCTCGGCCAGCCGGATGTGGTCGGCCTCGATCTCGGCGAACTCCCGGACGCAGGAGTTGAGCTCCTCGCCCGGTCGCCGGTCGGTTCAGGATCGCGGAGGAACAGCTCGTCGACCAGCTTCTTGTCGTCGGGCATGGTCTTGACCAGCTTGGCGACGTCGTTGTTGGGGTCGCCGATGGCGTCGCTGATCGTCGGGCCGCTGACGAGGGCCATGACGGGACCAAGCTGGAGGCCGCTGGACCGCTCGCATTCGCAGGCGCTCTCGCGAGCGGGCCGGCCGAAGGTGGTCAGGAAGCCGCTGGGCAGCTCGACTTCCGAGTCGGGCAGCTCGGCCGCTCGGGTGCCGCTCGGCACGCCGGGGAACTTCGACACGGCGCCTGTGGCCCGGTTGACCGCGTCGTAGAGCACCTCGGCGGGCAATCGGCGGGCGGTGGCGTGCGAATAGTTGATCTTGTCGTCCTCGTTCCACTCGTTCGACGTGACCGCGAGTTGATAGGCCCTCGACTTGCAGATCAGGCGGATGACGTGTCGAGCGTCGAAGTTGCTCTTGAGGAACTCCTCGGTCAGGTAGTCGAGCAACTCGGGATTCGTGGCCGGGTTGCCGGCGCGGAGGTCGTCGAGCGGCTCGATGATCCCGACGCCGAACAGGTAGCCCCAGAGCCGGTTGACGTAACTCTTGGCGAAGTAGGGGTTATCCCTGGCCGTGATCCAGGCCGCGAGTTCCTGCCGCCTGGAAGCGTTCTCGACCGTCGGGTGCGGGGCGGCGTAGGGGAGGACGGGCGGGGCGACCTTCTTGGTCCGGTCGTGGATCATCTCGCCATCGGGCTGCTCCCAGACCTCCTCGAACAGCGGCGTCGGGCCTTCGACGGCCGTGCCGCCGATCGTCCGACCCTTCGAGGCCGGGTCGGTCTTGAGGCCGACTCGGGCGAAGAAGGCGGCCGTCTGGTAGTACTGGTCCTGGGTCCAGCGCTCGAACGGATGGTCGTGGCACTTGTTGCAGTTAAACCGCACGGCCAGGAAGAGCTGCGTCGTGTTCTCCATCATCGACGCCGGGTCGCGGAGGATCTTGAAGTAGGACGCCGCCGGATGCTCGCGGTTCGTGCCGCCGGCCGTCAGGATCGAGCGGACGAACTGATCGTAAGGCGTGTTCGCGGCGACCTGCTCGCGAATCCACTTGCGGAAGCGCGACCGCCCCCTCGACGCCCAGGAACTTGCGGTTGACCTGGAGCAAGTCGGCCCACTTGTTGGTCCAGTACTCGACGTATTCCTTGCTGCCGATCAGCTTGTCGACCAGCTCGTCGCGCTTGACGCGGGTGTCTCGCGTGTCGGCCAGGAAGGCGCGAACGTCGTCGGCGGTGGGGGGCAGGCCGGTGAGGTCGAGGTAGACCCGGCGGAGGAATTCGGCGTCGGTGCAGACGCCCGAGGGCTTGATCTTCATCCGCCGCCACTTGTCGGCGACCAGTTCGTCGATCCGGCCGAAGGTTGGGGGCTGCTCCCAGGCGAAGCCGTTGCGGTCGCCCATGACGGTCAGGGTGGTCGCGGCGTAGGCCCCCTCGAAGCGGGCGAGCAGCGGCGCCTCGCCTCGACGCAGCGAGGTCATCAGGCCCGAGCGGTTGGCCGAGACGACCTCGATGTTGCCGCTCTCGATGAACGCCTCGCGGGTCACGTCGCGGACCTCGCCATCGGTGTAGGTGGCCAGCACGCGGATCTGCTGCTTCAGGCCGATCTGCTGGACGATCGGGTTGCTCGGCGAAAGCTCGATCTTGGCCACCTTGGGCGTGTCGGACTTCAAGCACCGCGCCGTCGGCGATCCAGGCCCGGAGGATCTCGTAATAGGGCTCGCCCGGGACCATCACCTGCCCGCCGACATGCGGCACGGCGGCCGTCGGCTTGAGGAGCATCAGGCTGTCGTCGGGCGAGGCCACGTTGACCCGGCGGGCGGCCTGCTCGTCGGTCAGGGCCCGGACGTCGAAGATCGGGTCGTAGCCCCGGAGCGACAGCTTGAAGCCGTTCTTGCCCTGGGCCGAGCCGTGGCAGGTCCCCTGGTTGCAGCCGAGGCGGGACATGACGGGGTTGACGTCGTGGACGAAGTCAACCTTGGGCCGATCGTTGATGCCGGAGACGGCCAGCGGGACCTCGGCCTTCAGGCCGGCGAGCGACAGGACGAGCGACCCCTTGCCATCGGCGACCGGCCGGACCAGGCCCGCGCGGTTGACCTCGACGAGCCCGTCGTCGGCCTTGAATTCGACCATCCGGGTCACGTCGATCAGGTCGCCCGATTCGAGCTGGCCCGAGACGAGCACCTGGGCGTAGGCGAATCGGTTCGTGAGGTTGACCGCCGAGGGCTCGACCTTGAGGGCGACGAGTTTCGCCCCTTTGGGCAGGGCCTCGGTCTCGACGGCTTCCTCGGACTTCGGGGTCACGGCCTTGGCCAGCCGTTCGCCGGTTGATTCCGGCTGGCTGACGGGGGCGGGGGCGAATTCCCTGATCGGCGAGCCGGTCTCGGGGTTCACGAGCGCGGACGATGCCCGTCGGCGCCGGCGGCGGCGAGGGTCTTGCCGTCGGGGCTGAAGGCCACGGCGTAGACGGCGGCCTGGGGCAGTTCGACCTTCGAGACCGGCTTGATGCCGTCCTGGAGGAACTTCTGGATCGCCTCGGCCTCCGGCCCGCTCCGGGTCGAGGCGACCTTCGCCTTGATCGCCTTGAGGTCGTCGGTCAGGTTCGTGTCGAACTCGTAGGAATAGACGTGGACCTCGCCCGAGCCGTCGAGGCTGCTGCCGGCGGCGAACCGTTTGCCGTCGATGCTGACGGCCACGGTGTTGATCCGGCCCTTCATCGGGTCGAAGTGCGGATCAGGTTCGAGTCGTCGCCGATCACCCGGGCGGTCTGGCGGATAGATCCGGTAGAGCCGGGGAATCCCGTCCGAGCCGCCGACCACGATCTCGTCGCGCTTCGGGATGCCGGGCGATGGCGGCGATGCCCGCCCTTGAGGGCCCCCGGGGTGATCGAGGTGATGTTGTCGACGAACCGCTGGGTGGCGACCTCGGTGAGCTTGGCCGTCATGTCGCGGCCGACCGAGATCAGGTGCGAGCCGTCGGCCGAGAACGTGGTATCGAGCACCCAGTCGTTGTGCGAGCCCATGAACAGGACCTGCTCGCCGGTCTTCGCGTCGATCGCCCGGACGCTGTTATCGGCGCAACCGAGGGCGATCTTCGAGCCGTCGGGCGACCAGCTCGCCCCGTAAACGGTGTCGAAGGTGACCGGGACCGACAGGCTGAGCTTCTTCTTGGCCACGTCCCAGACCTGCACCTCGCCCATCCGCCCCGGGCAAGCCGCCGGTGACGGCCAGGCGGCTCCCATCCGGCGAGAACCGGACCGACTCGATCCGCTCGGACAGGCCCGACCAGTCGGGCGACCAGGCTCGGAGCCGTCGGCCTTCCAGAGCAGGACTTCGTGGAACCCGCCGACGGCCAGGAGGTGCCATCGGGCGAGAAGTCGATCGCGCCGATGACGGGAGGTCGACGGTAGACGGGCGGATGGTCCTGGTCGTAGCGGGTGCAGGGCGTTGGCCGGGGTGTCGTCGGAGGCCCCCTGCGCGATCCAGTCGCGCGACGATCTTCAGGTCGGCCGTCGAGAGCGGCGGCTTGCCCTTGGGCATCTCGGCCTCGCCGTCCTCGGGCGTGATCTGTTCGATCAGGTGGCTCATTTCCGGCTTGCCGGGGACGATCGCCGCCGACTTCGACTCGCCGCCGGCGAGGAGTCGGTCGAACGAGGTCATCACGTAGCTGCCGCCCGCCTTCGAGGCTGGTGGCACCCCTGGCAATTGGCCTGGAAGATCGGCCGGACCTGGGTGAAGTAGCTGACCTTATCGGCAGGCTTCGCCGTGTCGCCGGCAACGGCCGAGCCGGGCAAGGGCGACCAGCAAGACGAAACCGAAGAAGAGGAGGTTGCGAGTCTTCATGATGGTCATCTCGATCGATTCCTCCACGATGCTCTGCGGCGAACCAGTTCGAACCCGGCGGGATGCTGTCAAACAATAGAGTAACAGAGAATACGACCCGACGCACCCGGTCGTTGGAAAAAGGTGGCCAACGGATTCCGGCATTCGCGTAGGGCAGTGGCTTGCCCTGCCGCGAAACGGTTTCGGCAGGGCAAGCCACTGCCCTACGGGAAAATCGTCCCTGATCGTGCGTCATCCATACTACGCCAGAATCCGCCGGCGCACTCGTTTCTTCATTGTTAACAGGTTGCCTCAATGCGAATAGCCCGGAGACCCTTCATGGGGTTCCGGGCATGATCGCTCGATAATCGTCGGTTGAACATGGAGCGTCTGTCTCTTTACTATCGCCTCACTGATGATTCCAGAAGTGGGAATGCTTGCTCGGGGCTGCCTGGGGAGAAGCCATGGGGATTTGGGGGGTCGGCGCGGCACGGTTTGGGGCTGCGGCTGGGGCTGGGGCATGAAATTCGTCGTTTGTGGGGCCAGGAGCGGTGTCGAGGGCGCTCGTCTGGAAGGTGGCGACGCCGCCGGAAGGCTGCGTGAAGGAGGCGGCCATCTCGGTCTCCTGGGTCGTCTCGATCCTCGTCTTGCCGAGTTGCGTCATCCGTTCGCCCAGCCTGGCCAGGCTCGACCCGAACAGGCCGGGGCCTCGGACCCGGACCCTCGTCGAGGATCGCGAGGTCGGCATCGAAACCGACTGGTTCGTCAAGGCCGTCATCGAACCCGCCGGCACGAAGGGCTGGGCCATCGGCGCGGCGACCATCGGCTGGCTCATCGCGCGGCGACCATCGGTTGGCTCATCGGCGCGACGACCATCGGTTGGGTCATCGGTTGGCTCGGCATCGGCATCGCGAAGGGCTGGGCCATCGGCATCGAGGAAGTCGGCAGGAAAAAGCTGGTGTTGGCCGGAGCCGTTGGTTGCACCTGGTTGATGTAGACGAGCATCGGGACGCCGGTCATCTGGCTGGTCTGGGGAACATAGGGCTGATACTGCAAGGGCATCATCGTCGATTGGGTGACCATCGGCACGGCCAGGGTAAGGTGTCTGAGGCGTGTAGTATTGTTGATACTGCGGCTGGGCCGGCGGCAATTGCTGCGGCGACGGGTAAGCCCCTTCCTCGTTGACCCGAACGATGGCCTGATCTCTCGGAGGCAGAGAGGGCAACGCCGGGGCCGCATTCGGCCTCACGGCCGGCACTGCGGCCAGGCAGCACCGATCGCCCAGGAGAGGGTCGGAGCCAGGATCGCGGTCAGGGTTGCTACGGCGATACTTCGTTTCAAATATCGATGAAAACCGTCCATGGTTTTTCCTCGCTTGTGGGAGAACGTGGTTTTGAAGACGCACCATCGCGACTCAGCGGCCCTGGGCTCGCGATCGGAACTCCTTCGCATAGGCTCGCAATAAGGATTTGATTCGATCTTTCTGGACCGGAGTGAGCGGTTGCTGGGTTGCCTGGGGTTGTCTGAGGTCGAGGCCGAGCGGTATCAGTTCCGCGATGACCTGCTCGCTCATCAGCCCGAAGACCTGCTGCCACGAGGTCCGGGCCGAGGGCTCTTTGGGGATGATCGCGTCGAGCCGGCAACTGACTCGGAGGCGAGGGAGCCGAAATCCGAGTAGAGTTCAACCCGGTCGGCGATCGAGCCCAGGACGTCGGCCGACCAGACCCCGACCGACCGGCCCGAGATCGAGCCCGTGAGCAGCATCGCTCGGTCGATCAAAGTGCCCCAGGCTCGACGGAATCGCCAGATCGCGCGAGCCGACCCCTCCGGCATCGCCCGGAACCTCGCCGACCACCACTTCCACCTCATCCGGCTCGGAGATTGTCTGATTGGCGGCCACGATCATCGCGAAGCGGTAGACCCCCGCCGAGGCCGGCGTGAACGTGTAATATGGCCGGTCGCTGGATTTCGAGCGATCTTCGGGCCGCTCATCTGGATCCATCGATAGCCGACGGGCTGGTCCGTCGAGTTGCGGCTCGACCGTTGAGCGTGATCCGGCGCCCCACCAGGCCGATCTGGTCGTCGCCCGCGTTCGCGGTCGGCCCAGTCTGGGCGGTCGGCGGCTCGGTTCGACGGATGGGGACGACCACCCGGAGATTTCGATCGCCCGCCAGACTCTTCACCGTGACCGCGAAGGCGAGTTTTTCGGCGTCGGCGGGGACGACCAGGCGGACGCTCGAACGAGTCGGGTCGTCGATCGAGACATTCGGCCCTTCGACCTGCTTCCAGAGGTAAGTCGTTCCCGCCTCATCGGCCTGCTCAAATCCGATCGTGATCCGGGAGCCGGGGGCCGGGGTCCCGTTGTAGCGAACTTCGGAATTCACGGAAGAATTGCGGGAATGTCGTTTGCGGCGAGATTCGTCCCAGGCACACGAGAGGCCGCCGGTTACTGGCCCGGAGCGAAGCGGCCCGACAAGACCGTGAGGGTTCCCACAATCCAGAGATACTTCCAAGCGGGCCAGCCCATTGATCGATTTTGTCCGCCATGATTTCCCATCGATAAGCTCCAGCGGGCTAAGGCCGAAATGGGACTGCCATAGATTCTTTTTTGGCCACTTATCACGACAACATAGGTGATCGGCCAGCCCGTTCGGCAAAAATGAATGAATCGGCGGAAAGCAGATATCCGTCATCAACCGACCAGGCCGACCTTTTTCGGAAAAGGGCGAGATGGAGGGTGAGACACTCGACCGTATCGACGATTCTCGACGGCGTCCTCTGGATCGGTGTGGGTCCGCACCGCTACGATTGGGAATCGAACCGGCCCGCCTTGACCTCTCACTCGGGCGGCCTCGAACGTCCCTGTCGCCTGAGCACCTTGGGAGTTGTCATTGATGAGAATCTGGAAGGCCGTCTCCCTGTTCGCCTGGTTGGCCCTGATGGCATCGGCCGCCATCGGCCAGGCCCCGGAAGTTCGACGAGGAAGTTGACCTCTCCCAGGATTCCCCGCAACAACGAGGGGCTCGACCGGGAGCCGAAGGAGGCCGGGTCTTCAAGGATCGGGTCATCCCCCATTGGTTCGCGGACAACTACTCGCTTCTGGTACCGCAACGACCTGGCCGGAGGGGCCAAGGAATTCGTGCTGGTCGTGCCCGAGGCTGGGACTCGCGAGCCTGCCTTCGACCATGTCCGGTTGGCGTCGTCGCTCTCGAAGGCGGAGGGCTCGGATTCATGGCGGATCGGCTCCCGTTTAGCGACATCGAGTTTGTCAACGACTCCAAGGCGGTCGTGTTCCGGCCAACGGCGCCACCTGGAAGTGCTCGCTGGATTCTTACGAATGCTCGAAGACCGACCACGCCCCGCCCAAGGTGAGCCTTCCTGGTCTTGAGCTACTGCCTCAAAGGCGTAATCGAGGCGAAGGCCAGGAGTGGGGACGCGATCGGGTCCGCTCTCCGGATGGCAAGTGGACCGCATTGATCAGGGATCACAACCTGTTCGCCCGACCCGAACCGGATGGCAAGGAGGTCGCTCTCAGCGACGACGGCAAGGAAGGGCTTGCTTACACGAGGCTTTCGTGGTCGCCCGATTCCAAGGTACTGGTCGCGTTCCGGGTCGAGCCGGGCGAGCACAAGGAAGTCCATCTCGTCCAGTCGTCGCCCCCGGGAGGCGGCCGGGCCAGGCTCCAGAGTCGCCCCTATGAGCTGCCCGGCGACAAGTTCGACGCCTACGAGCTGAACCTCTTCGACGTGGCCTCCGCCAAGAAGATCCGGCCCGAACTCGATCGGATCGACTTCGGCTCTCCTCGGGTCCGCTGGCGGCCCGACGGCCGACACTTCACTTACTCGAAGATGGACCGCGGGCATCAGCGGTTCCGCCTCATCGAGGTCGACTCGCAGACCGGCGCAGTCACGCAACATCATCGACGAGAAGACTTCCACCTTCCTCTGGTCGGCCCATACCGAGAACCTGACCCTCAACACGCTCAACTGGCTCGACAAGAGCGACGAGATCATCTATGTCTCCGAGCGCGACGGCTGGCGGCATCTCTACCTGATCGACGCCGCCAAGGGCGAGGTCAAGAACCCGATCACCCAGGGCGAATACGTCGTCCGGGGGATCGACCGGATCGACGAGGAGAAGCGCCAGGTCTGGTTCCGGGCCAGCGGCAAGGTCGCCGGGCAGGACCCCTATTTCCTCCAGTTCTATCGGGTCAACTTCGACGGCACCGGCCTGGTTGCCTTGACGGACGGGGACGGCAGCCACACCGTCCAGTACTCGCCCGACCAGAAGTATCTGATCGACACCTACAGTCGGGTCGACATGGCCCCGGTCAACGTGCTCCGGCGGGTCTCGGACGGCAGCCTGGTCTGCAAGCTGGAAGAGGCGGATATCTCGGCGCTCAAGGCGACCGGCTGGAAGCCGCCCGAGGTGTTCGTCGCCAAGGGTCGCGACGGCAAGACCGACATCTGGGGCATCATCTGCCGGCCCAAGGACTTCGATCCTCGGAAGAAATACCCGGTCATCGAGCAGATCTACGCCGGGCCGCAAAGCTCTACGTGCCCAAGACGTTCAGCCCGGCCCGGCGGTTCTCGTCGCTCACCGACCTCGGCTTCATCGTGGTCCAGATGGACGGCATGGGCACGGCCAACCGCTCGAAGGCGTTCCACGACGTCTGCTGGAAGAACCTCAAGGACGCCGGTTTCCCCGACCGGATCTTGTGGCACCAGGCCGCTGCCAAGTTGCACCCCGAGATGGACCTGACGCGCGTCGGGATCTACGGGACGCTCGGCGGGCGGCCAGAACGCGACGGGCGGCGTGCTGTTCCATCCCGAGTTCTACAAGGTCGCCGTCTCGGCCTGCGGCTGCCACGACAACCGGATGGACAAGGCCTCGTGGAACGAGCAGTGGATGGGCTACCCGGTCGGCCCGCAGTATGCCGAGTCGTCCAACATCGACAATGCCTACCGGCTCCAGGGGAAGCTGCTGCTGATCGTCGGCGAGTTGGACACCAACGTCCCGCCCGAGTCGACGTACCGGCTGGTCGACGCCCTGATCAAGGCCGGCAAGGATTTCGATTTCGTGATGGTCCCCGGGGCCAACCATGGGATGGGCGGGGCTTACGGCCAGAGGCGGATGAACGACTTCTTCGTCCGTCACTTGCTCGGCTCCGAGCCCCCCAACCATAACGCCGACGCCTCCATCACCCGGGCCTCGACCGACGACAAGCCCAAGGAACCCGCCAAGCCCGCTCGGGATTCGTGACCCTCGACCTCGACGACGTGAACACCGACCGGAGCGAGATCCGAGGCGTGATCGAGCGGCACAGCGTCGACCGGGGAGCTTCCTCCGAACCTTGCCGCCCGCCAGCTCGCCGATGCGAGACGAGAAGGTCCGCGACTTCACCAACCAGTGGCTCGGACAGCTCGGCAAGCTCAGTTTCGACTCCTTGAGCCAGGACGGCCAGGTTGACTACATCCTGTTCAAGAACTACCTCGAACACGACCTCAAACAGCTTGAACTGCGGATGAAGGAGCGGGCGGAGGCCGCGCCTCTGGTCCCGTTCGGCAAGACGATCCTTGAACTCGACGAGGCCAGGCGTGAGCTCAAGCCCATGGAGTGGCCCAAGGTCGCCGCATCCTTGAGCAGCCTGACCCGTGAGATCGCCGACGCTCGCAAGGCCCTTGAATCCAGGCCCCGAAGCGAGAAGGTCAAGCGGGCGATCGCCAACCGCGCCGTCTCCAGCGTCGAAGGGCTGCGGTTCGACGCTCCGCGAATGGAACGGCTTCTACGACGGCTACGACCCGCTCTACGCCTGGTGGAACGCCGAACCCTACAAGGCCGCCGACCTGCCTTGCAAGGCTATTCCACCCTCCTCCGCGATCGCCTCGGAGCCGGGCGCCTCGGGCGAGCGAGCCGGGGTTTGGCCGCCGTGGGGTGGTGGGGAGGTGGGGCGGGCGAGGTTTTCGAGCCGGCGGCGATGGCGACCCTCCGCAGGGCGACGCCCCCGGACGAGCCGCTCCCGATCGCGACGGCGAGATCATCGGCAACCCGATTGGCCGCGAGGCGCTCTTGAATGAGCTGGCCTATGAGATGATCCCGTACTCGCCCGAGGAACTCGTCGAGATCGCCAACCGCGAATTCGCCTGGTGCGAAGCCGAGATGAAGAAGGCATCACAGGAAATGGGCTTCGGCGACGACTGGAAGGCCGCGTTGGAGAAGGTCAAGACCCTCTACGTCGAGCCCGGCAAGCAGCCCTCGATGATCCGTGACCTCGCCTTCGAGGCGATCCGCCACGACGCACGCGGCAATCGTCGCAAGGCCGGCAACGAGGTGGCCGGCAACCCGGGCGACGCATCGCCGAAATCCCGGTTCGCCCCATTCTCGATAGCCCAAGACGCCCAACCACGACGCCATCGCCGGCAGCCCCGCATCCAGGTTCCAAAGCATCCCCGACGCCAGCACGATCATCGTCGCCCAGTATTTCCCGCGCGAAGGAGCGTCCAGGAACCGCCCGCAGAGCCACAGCGAGGCCGCCGGAAAAACCATCCTGATCGGCAAATATTGGAAGTACACATCCTTCATCTCGATCAAGATGAAAGATCCGTTCCCGATGACCGCAAGGAGCCCGATCAGTGCAACCACGCGGTTCCCGACGCCCCGCGCGAGGAAGGCCCAGATCATCGCGAGCACGATCGCCACCAGCGCGGCCATCACGAGCGTGAAGCCCAGCACGCCCGGGCCGATCAGGGCGAAGATGGGCGCGAGGAAGTGCGGGAACAGGCCGTACTGACTCGCCTGATCGACCAGGATCGTCCTGCCCAGCGCCGCCTGGACCGTCGGGTGATATACGGCCGAGAAGTGGTCGCCCCACCCGAAGGGGCTTCGAATCCAGACGTAGGGGCATTTTTCGCCGAAAATGCGCAGGGACGCCATCAGCAGGATCAAGATCAGCGCCGCCGCATGCGTGAAGGTCCGCACGCCCCGGCCCTCGCGACGGCCCCACGCGAGGAGCGCCGCCGTGATCGCGATCGCGTAGATCGAGGGCGTCGGATGGCGGTAGAATTCGTTCAATCTCAGGTGATAATTCTCTTCGAAGCGCAGGCAGGTGAGGCACGCTACGAGTGCCAGCATCATCAGGCCGAACGACGCCAGGTCTTCCCCCCATCCCGGCCGGATCTCCCGGCGTCTCAACAGCGCCGTCAGCCCCGAAAATCAGGATCGGCGAGGTCACCACGATTGCCAGGAAGGCGACGCGTTCGGATGGCTCGGGGCGGCAATTTTCGGGCTCGACGAACCGGCCGGAAATCGCTTCGCGATCGCCCGACGGCGGCCCCGCCATCCGGCACAGGGCGTACGCCACGGGGATCATCAATGCGACGGAAATCGCGACGCAAAACCCCGCCCTGGCCATGGAACGGTGCCCCCCTGAGCCGAGCCTTGCAAGCGGCAAAGGATAGGGAGAAACGCCGCGTTCGCCTAGCCCAATCGGGCTCGATCGCCGCGCCGGACGTTGACGGCGCCTCCTGGACCTCGTACCCTCGAATCGCGCCGCCGGATTGCCCGCGATTCCCGCCGCCGGGGGTGCCGCCTTCGAGTCCCACCGCATGACCGCCGCTCGCGAGTTGCACCCGCCGGCACTGGCCGTCGCCATCCTCGGCAACGGCACGAAGAACAACGTGCCGGCGGCGGCCGACCTGATCGCCTCGGCCATGAATCAGCATGAGGGGCTGGTCCTCACCGACATCGACCTGGGCGCCGAGAGCGACCTGTCGAGCCTCGCGGCCGACATCGCCTTCGTCCTGGGCGGGGACGGCACGGTCCTGCACACGGCCCGCCGCATGGGGGATCATCCCATCCCGGTCCTGGGCGTGAACCTGGGCTGGCTCGGGTTCCTGGCCGACCTCACGCCCGAGGGGCTGGTCGATCGCCTGGACGACCTGGAGCACCGCCGATTCACGGTCGACAACCTGATGACGCTCGATGCCACGCTCATGCGAGACGGCACCGCCTTGCAGCGGTTCCGCGCCCTGAACGACGTGGTCCTGAGGGCCGCGCCCTCGTACCGCCTGCTGGAGAACGAGCTCCTGATCGACGGCCAGTGCGTGATGATTTATCGAGGCGACGGCGTGATCGTGGCCACGCCCGTGGGGTCGACGGCGCACAGCCTCTCGGCGGGCGGGCCGATCTTGCCGCCCGACGCCCACATGTTCGTGATCACGCCCATTTGCCCGCACACGCTCACGCAAAGGCCGCTCGTCGAGAGCACGCACAAGCTGTTCGAGCTGACCTCGAACAACCCCGACGGATCAACCTATCTCGTGATCGACGGGCAGGTGCAAATCCCGCTGAATTACGGCGACCGCGTCGCAGTCCGCCGCTGCACCTCGGCCTTCCCGATGGTCCGCCTGCCGGGCCAGAATTTCTACAACACGCTCAGGGACAAGCTCGGCTGGGGAAGCTCGCCGCCCGGCAAGCGCGAGGGGCGGTCGTGACATTGAACCAGGCGAAATCCTGATCGACTCGCGAAAATTCCGCGATTGCCGATCGCCTCCCGATCGATTATGACGATGGCGGATCGTCCTGCGGGCAGGGAGGCCCAGCCGAATGCGTCGCATCCCCGAGTTCGATGCGCTGCGAGGGATCGCCGCGTTCGTGATCGTCCTGTTCCACCTGCGATTCCAGCGCAAATTCCCCGTCCTGGGCACGGCCGTCGACCTGTTCTTCGTCCTTTCGGGCTATTTGATCACGACCATCTTGCTCCGCTCCCGCCATTGCGAGGGGTACTTTCGCGTCTTCTATGCCCGCCGCGGCCTGCGGATCTGGCCGATTTATTACCTGGTCTTCCCGGCCTATTTCCTCCTGATCAACCCGTTCTTGCCGAGGCCGCAGGCGTGCGACGCATTGCCGTATTATCTCACGTACACGCAATCCATCCAGGGCTACTGGAACGGCGTGGTCCCGCCGTTTTCCCTGCACCTGGAGCACACCTGGACGCTTGCTGTTGAGGAGCAGTTTTACCTGATCTGGCCGCTGCTGATCTGGCTGAGCGGGCGACGCTTCTTGCCCCTGATGGCGGTCCCGTTGTTCGTCCTGCCGGCCGTGTTGCGGTCGCAAGGGGTGTTCGGCCACCTGCTGGTCACGCGGTGCGATGGCCTGGCGCTCGGTGCCGTCCTGGCGTGGCTCCTGTTCGATGAAGGGCGGTTGCAACGGCGGCGATCGGCGTTCGGGGCCGCGTTCGCGGCGGCGATGGTCGCGGGCCTGTCGTATCCGCTCTGGTCGCCGCCGGTGCTCGGAATCCTGCATCGGGCGCGGCCCGATTGGACGTGGCACATGATCGAGTTCTCGCTCAATCACTCGCGGATGGCGGTGGCGTACTTCGGGCTCGTCGGCCTGGTCGTGTGCTTCAGCGGGCATCGTTACCTGGCCGTCTTGCGATCTCGACTGCTTGGCTACACGGGCCAGATCAGCTATGGCCTCTACCTGTATCACCCGATCGTGTTCACGGCGGTGAGGCTGATCTGGCATCGGCTGGGATGGCGCGAGTCGCTGGCGATCGACGGCCTTCGCGTGGCGGCCAGCTTCGCCGTGGCCTCGCTGTCGTGGAGGTACATCGAGCGGCCGTTGCTGAGGCTGAAGGATCGGTTCCAGTACCGCGAGCCGCAAGCCTCGCTGGCGGGCCCGCACCGGGTGCGCGAGGGCGTCACTTCTCCCCGAGCAAGATCGTGACGGCCTGCTCGATCATCGGGCCATCGGCGGGGCCGAACCCTTCGACCAGGAGCCGGACCTGGCCCTTGCGATCGAGGAGGATCGTCGTCGGGTAGCCGTCCCAGTGCGGGAGCCTTTTCTTGGTGGCCTCGTCGGCCTGGAGCTGGGGATACGGGCTGGGGAATTCGGCGAGGAACGGGCCGGTCACGGCGTCGTCCTTCTCGTCGTTCAGGCCGACGATTTCCAGGCCCTTCGCGCGATATTTGCGGTCGAGCTCGGCCAGGAGCGGGGCCTCGCGACGGCATGGCGGCGACCACGAGGCCCAGAAATTCACGACCACGACCTTGCCCTTGAGGTCATCGGACGCGACGAGCTTTTTCCGGGCGTCGGGCAGGCGGAAGCCGAACGGGAAGGGGTGATTGCGGGCGAGCCTTCGCGGCGCACCGCCGAGGGTTGCGTCGTGCCTGAGCCGGGCGAACTCGGGGCGGCTGCGGAGGGTGTCCAGGTCGGCGTCGGCGTCGAAGAGCGAGGGGGCGTCCAGCCCGGCATCCACGGCTTCGGAGAGGGCTTCGAGGGCCTGTTCGGGCTGTCCCAGGCGGGCCAGGGCGCAGCCGTCGTTGTAGAGGGCCTGGATGATGAGGCGGGCCTCGTCGACGCTCAGGGGCCGGTAAGCGTCGCGGAGCTTGCGGGCGGCGCCGGCCGACTTGCGGAAGAGGTCCCATCGCGCCGGCTCGTCCGCCTTGGCGGCCTGCTGCTGGGTGGCCCTGGCGTAAAGCGCCAGGGCGAGGCGGGAATCGGGCCGGGTTTCGAGGAATTTGGCCAGGAGCGTGGCCGCGCGATCGAAATCCTGCTCCTTCAGGGCATTCAACGCCTCGGCCGGGACGACCGCCGGGGGCGCGGCGGGCGACGGCTTCGATTGCGGAGACGGCGGCGAGCAACCCGCGAGCAACCCGGCCAATCCGGCCGCCAGGACGAGGCGCGACGACATCGAGCGAGAGACTCCGGCCATGACCAACGCCCCGGGCAAGAAGACCCCAGTCTACTCGCGCCGGGGGTCGAAACAATCGCGGACGCGGAAAACGGTGTCAGGCACCGTTTCTTGACTCGGCTCGACGGGCGCTGCTAGGATCGTCGCATGGGCCGAGCATTGCGCCAGTGTCCGGGCGGGTTGATTTACCACGTCTTGAATCGGGCGAACGGCCGCGCGCGGATCTTCCGGCGAGACCCGGACTACGAGGCCTTCGAGCGCATCCTGGCCGAGGCGTTGCCCCGCGTGGGGATGCGGCTGCTCTCCTACTGCGTGATGCCGAACCACTGGCATCTGGTGCTCTGGCCCAGGGCCGACGGCGACCTGTCCCGGTTCGTCGGGTGGTTGACGCTCACGCACACGCAACGATTGCACGTGCATCGCGATTCCGCCGGGATGGGCCACGTCTACCAGGGCCGTTTCAAGTCGTTCCCGGTCCAGGACGACGAGCACTTCTGGACGGTCGCGCGCTACGTCGAGCGCAACCCCTTGCGGGCGGGGCTGGTCGAACATGCGGGCGATTGGCGGTGGGGGAGCCTGTGGCGATGGACGCATCACGGCGAGGAAGACGACCTCATCTCGCCGTGGCCGGTCCCGCGCCCCACCGATTGGCCCGATCGCATCAACGCCACGCCAGGCCCCACCGAGGAAGAGGCCTTGCAGAAGTGCTTCCTCCGCGGCCAGCCGTTCGGTGATCCCGCATGGAAAGCCCCGATCGCCAGGAAGCTCGGCCTGGAATCCACGCTCAGGCAGCCGGGAAGGCCAAGAAAGGTCGAAACGCTGGAAAACGGTTCCTGACACCGTTTCCCGTCTCTACGCCTCGCATGAAGCCCGCGTGAGGCTCGTGTGAAGTCTTGAAGAACCAGCGGGATTTCCCCCTCGCGCCGCTTGACGCCCGTGCGCCCTGCCTTCGATCATGGGTGCCCCCGATCGAACATGATTACCGCACCCGGAGGTGGTGGATGCGTCCCCGCATGATCCTTGGTCCTTGCCTCTTGATCCTGGCCGGCGTCCCGGCCCGGGCGGGCGAGATCGTCGTCGAGTCCGCCTCGCCTCGCATGCCTTTGCTGATCGAAAGAGCCACGCCCGGTCGCGACGGCCTGGACCCGAAGCTGGAAGCCTCGGCCGTCGAGCCCATCGGCGATGGGTCGCTCCTGCTCGTGGCCGACGACAAGACGCCCGGCCTGGTCGTGATCGACTCGGCCACGGGCCGTCGCGTGGGCGATCCGCTGATGCTTGGCCCGCTTGCCGAAGGGGCGATCGTCCCCAAGTGGGAGGGCATGGCCCGCGACGGCGAGTTCTACTACGTGATCGGCTCGCATTCGGGCAAGTCGAAGGAACGGGTCGCCCGCGGCAAGCTCCTGCGATTCCAGCTTTCCTCGACCAATCCCCCGAAAATCGACCCCGGCTCGGTCGTTCGGCTGGACCTCACGGGCTCGCTGGCGCAAGTCGAAGGCTATAGCACCACGGGAGATACGAAGAAGGACGACCCGGTCAAGATTGAGGGCCTGACCATCCGTACCACCAGGCAGGGCAAGGAATTGGTGATCGGCCTGCGCAAGCCCAACGACACGATCCGTGCCTACGCGGCCCCTTTGCCCGAATCGTCGGGCTCGGCGGCCCCGCTCAAGCTCCGTCGCCTGTTCGAGTTCGAAGACCCGCCCGTGGGAGAGGTCCGTCGCGAGCTGGGCTCGCTGGAATACAGCCCCGAGTGGAACGGCTTCTTCGTGGTCACGCTCTGCGAGGACGAGGCCAACCACTTCGAGGAGAACGTCCTCTGGTTCCTGCCCGACGACGCGATCGCCACCGGCGGCCTGTCCAGGCCGACCAAGGTCTGGGCCTTCGCCCGAGGCTTCAAGTGCGAGGGCGTGGCCGTCTTGCCGAAGAAATCCGGCGAAGCCCCCGATATGTTGAATTTGATGCTCTCCTTCGACAACGACGCCGCGACCACCAAGATGCCGAGCTTGATCCAGAAGATTACCCTCAAGCGAGGGCATTGACTCGCCAGATCCCCGCTTCGTAAGGTGCCCGCAGGGGACCCTACGAAGTGGACATCAGGGCCAGGAAATCCGCATGAAGATCGGCATCCTGGCCGACATTCACGAGGCCCGGGGCGAGCTGCGGAGGGCCATCGACATCCTCGGCCGGCACGGGGCCGATCGCCTGGTCCATCTTGGCGACCTCTGCGCGATGCACACCGCACTTGAAGGGACCGTTGAGATCCTGGACGAGGCGGGCATCGAGGGCGTCTGGGGCAACCACGACTTCGGCCTCTGCCGGGACATCCCGCGAGCGGAGAACCGGCTTCGTTACAGCGATCGGCTGCTGGACTACATGGGCCGCCTCCGGCCTCGCATGGAGGTCCAGGGCTGCCTGTTCCAGCACGTAGAGCCCTGGCTGGACCCCGAAGTCCTGGAAGACATCTGGTTCATCGAAGGGCCGCCCGAAACCCCCGAACGGCTCGCCAGGATCTTCGCGGCCGCGCCAAACCGGGTCATCTTCGTCGGACATTACCACTGCTGGCTCCTGGCCACCCCCGACGGCATCCAACCCTGGGCGGGCGACGCGCCCATCATCCTTGAGGCCGGAAACCGCTATTTCGTGGCCATCCACGCCGTGAGCGACGGGAGATGCGCCCTGTTCGACACGGAAACGTGCCTGCTCACCCCGTTCGATAAGGTGTAGGGCGGGTTATTATCGGGAGTCTTGATCTATGGCATCCGACGCCCCGTCCGCGCATGATGGCCCCTCGGAGTCGAGGCGCGGATCGGAGGCGGTTTGACGATGACTCGATCGACCGAGAGATGGCTACCCCTCGCCTTCGTCACGATCGTGGGCGGCCTGGCCGTCCTGCTCCAGGCCCCGCCCTCGCCGTTGCCCGCGACCGCCCCGGTCGATCGCTTCTCGGCCGATCGGGCGATGAAGCATGTCGAGATCATCGCCAGGGAGCCTCATCCGGTCGAGTCGAAGGCGGCCGAGGCGGTCCGCACTTATCTGGTCGGCGAGCTGGAATCGCTCGGCCTCGCGACCGAGATCCAGGCCCGCCAGGACCTTAGCAGCGCCAACGTGATCGGCGTCCTGCGCGGGACCGGCCCCGCAAATCGGAAGGCGATCGTCCTGGCGGCCCATTACGACTCGGTCCACAACGGCCCCGGCGCCGGCGACGATGCCTCGGGCGTGGCGGCCATCCTGGAAGCCCTGCGGGCGTTGAAGGAAGGCCCCCCGCTCGATCGCGACGTGATTGCCCTATTTACCGACGGCGAGGAGGGTTACGGCATCCCATTCCGCGGCTCGAATACGTTCGTGGGGGATCCCCAATGGATCAATCGCGCCGGGTTGGTCCTGAACTTCGAGGCCCGCGGCGACGCCGGCGCGTCGTTCCTGTTCGAGACCAGCGACCGAAACGGCCGGCTGATCCGCGAATTCAGCCGAGGGGCCGAGCATCCCCTGGGCACCTCGCTGGCCTATGCCGTCTACAAGCTCATGCCCAATGATACGGACCTGTCGATCTTCAAGAAGGCGGGCCTGAAGGGGCTGAATTTCGCGTTCGTGGGGCGGGTGGACCGCTACCACACGCCGCAGGACACGCCGCAAAACCTCGACCGCGGCAGCCTCCAGCATCACGGGTCTTATGCCCTCTCGCTGGCCCGTCATTTCGGCAACCTGGACCTGGATCACCTCCCCGACGAGCCCGACGCGGTCTATTTCCCGGTCTTCGGGCCGCACCTGATCGTCTATCCGGCGGCGTGGGCGTTGGCGTTCATGCTCACGGCGGTGATCGCGTGGAACCTGGTCGTGACCAGGGGGCTGCGAAGGCGGGCGCTCTCGCCGAAGGGGCTCGTGCTGGGCGTCTTCCTCGCCCTGGCGGCGCTGATCGTGACGCTCTCGGCGGCCTGGGTCGGGCTGGTCGCGTATCGATTGATCCCCGGGACCCGGAACAGCCCGATGCTCGCGGCGGGCCTCGCCATCCTGGCGTTCCTGGTGGCGATGGTCATCTACGCCCCGGCATGGGGCCGCGCCAGGGCGTCGGACCTGGCCATGGGCGGGCTGTTCTGGTGGCTCTTGCTCACGGTCCTATCCACGTTAATGCTGCCCGGAGGGAGCTACCTGTTCGTCTGGCCCGTGGTGGGAGGGGTGATCGCCGCCGGCCTGGCGATGATCTCGCCAAGAATGGCGCCGATCGCGCCCTATCTCGGATCGCTCCCGACCCTCGCCCTCCTACCGCCAACGATCGCGGCCCTGTGCGACGCCCTGGGGCCGAATCTCCCGTTCGCCACGGCCCTACCGACCACGCTCATGGTCATCGCATTGATACCGATGTGGGCGAAAACGTTCGCACCAACCGACGATAACAACTTACTGGCAAATGACTTGCAGCCGTCTGACCCGAAAACGGTGTCAGGAACCGTTTCCGAGGAAGCGAAAAACGGTTCCTGACACCGTTTTAATAGAGTTCGATGATATGCTCGCCGCCGTGCGCGGGGTTGCCTATGACTTGCCGCGACGGCATGTCCACGACGAAATCCATGGCTTCCAACGGGATCTGGCCGATGAGTACCGGGCAGCCGTCGGGCAACTCCGTCACGTCCACCGGGCAATCACGCCCCTGGATCGTCAGCCGCGCCGTGCCGAAGACACGCACGTCGATCGGCCCGGCACTCGACTGGGCCTTGCGGGTCCGCAAATACTTCAGCCCCAGCGTCCCCAGGAGTGATTGCGGCATCGACAACCCAGTCGCGCCCGTGTCCACCAAGGCATCGGTCACCTCAACCGCGCGGACGTCGCCCGGCGCAATCTGACCTTGATCGGCAGCGAACAGATCGCCGGCGTTCTCAACCCGCGCGGTCACCAAGACTTTGCCCATGTCGCTTCTCCTTCTGTGTCGATGATCCATCCTATCGCGGCAGGCCGGGGGATGTGAAGCAAGCTGCAATCGGCGTTAAACTCGCCGCGTCCCCGCCACGTTCACGCCGCTCCCGATGATCAAATTGTGCCCATACGTCCAATCGTACAGCCGCCCCGCCTTCATGGGCGATAGCTCGGCCAGGTCGTCGAAACCTTCTTCGCGGAACCAGCTTTTCAGCTCCTCCGTAGTGTGGTGCGATTGATACTTGGGGGCGTACCAGTCGAAATTATCGCAGATTCGCAGGGTCCAATCGGGGTGATTGGAGAAATTGGCGAGCTTGTTGAGCGTCCTGTTCATCACCGGGATGCTGCCCAGGACGCCTCCCGCGGCGCACAGCGGTTCCAGCACTCGCGGGGGCATCCGCGTGGTCAAGGCCCGCAGGCCCGAGTTGATCCACTCTTGCGGGAGGGTGTTCTTGCGATAGAGCCACACGGCCAGGCGCCCGCCCGGCTTGACCTTGCTCGCCACCTGCGCGAAGGCCCGCCGAGGGTCGGGGCTGTGATGCAGCACTCCGATCGAGAACGCGAGATCGAACGAGGCATCGGCCAAAGGTAGGTCGAGCAAATCGGCCTGGACTATGCTCACGTCCGGGAAATCGCGGCATAAGGCGGCCGCTTTCTCGACGGCCGCGCTCAAGTCGACCCCGACGAGCCTGGCCCCGCGCTCGCCCAAAAGGCGAGCGTAGCGACCGCCCCCGCAGCCGGCGTCGAGGACGAGTTTCCCCTTCAGATCATCGGGGCTCACGCCCGTCTTGACCCGGAAAACGGCGTCGTCCTCCTCGGGACGGGCCACGTCGTAGCGGTTCCACTGCCGGCCGAAGCTCTCGACATAAGTCGAGCCGGCAAGCCGAGGAACCCCGCCCGTGATCGGGTACGCGGCCCCGCACGAAGGGCAGGGAAGGCCCTCGCCCGATCCTTCCGACAGGGGAGAACGGCACCGGGGGCAACGCAGCAAGGCGAGGAGATCGGGATTCATGGGACCAGTATAACGCCCGATCGGCGTGAACCCCAACTTGTCAACGATCGCCCCGGGATGGCACGATCGTCGTCATGGATCGCCGCGAATCAACCCTGGCCGCTCGCCTCCGCCCCGCCTTGCGGCGCCTCCAGGGCCATCGCATCGTCGTGGCCGTCTCGGGCGGGTCGGACAGCGTGGGCTTGCTCCGCCTCCTGCAAGAATCGCCCGGGAATGACGCCCTCGTCGTCGCCCATCTCGATCACGGCACTCGGGGCGAGAAATCCCGCGAAGACGCCGCGTTCGTCGCCGACCTGGCCGCGTCCCTGGGCCTTCCTTTCGAGCTGGGGACCTGGTCGCCGGCCCGGCCGAATCACTTCGAGGCCGACGCCCGCAAGGCGCGGTACGCCTGGCTCCTGGAAGTGGCGACGCGGCGCGATGCCGATCTCATCGCCGTGGGCCACACTCGCGACGACCAGGCCGAGACGATCTTGCATCGCATCCTCCGCGGGACGGGGCCTCGCGGGCTGGCCGGGATTCCGTCGCGACGCAAGCTCTCGGCAAAGATCACCTTGATCCGGCCCTTGCTGGGTGCCTCTCGCGACGAGATCCGCCGCTACCTGGCGTCCATCCACCAGGATTTCCGCGAAGATGCGACCAACGCCGACACGGCTCGCACGCGGGGCCGGATTCGCCATGATTTGTTGCCGAAGCTGGCCTCGGAATATAACCCGAAAGTCGTCGAGGCGATCGTGAGGTTGGGCTCGCTGGCCGGGAAGGCGGAACGGAGTCGCGGGCTTCGCCTGGCGAGGCTGGAGCGCCTGGCGATCGTGGAGGAATCGGCCGACGGCGTGACGTTCCGCCATCCCGTAATCTCGGCCCTGCCCGGGTTCCTCATCGCCGAAATGCTGAGGAGGGCCTGGAGGCGTCGCGGATGGCCCGAGCGCGCGATGGATCGGGATCGCTGGGCCGAGATCGCCGGATCTGTCCCCCGGATCGGAGGCCCCATCGAGGTTGCTCCCGGCATCTTTTTCGAGCGGATGGGCGAGATGGTCCGGCTCACGACGATCACGCGGCCCGAGGCCTTGCCCTCGCCCGTCCCGCTGCCGGTGCCCGGATCGGTCGACTATGGCGATCAGGTGATCATCGCGTCGCTCGATCCCGATGATGAAGAGGAGAGAGATCGATCGCGATCGCCTGGAATTGCCCCTGACGGTCGGCCCGGGCGACCTGGACGAGCGGTTCGATCCCCTGGGGATGGGCGGCCACAAGCAGGCGTTGAACGACTTCCTGCGAGGCCGTCGCGTGCCGCCGTCGCAACGTCGCGGGGTGGTCGTGGTGCGCGATCAAAGGGGGATCGTCTGGGTCGTGGGCCACCGGATCGCCGAGCGAGTGAAGGTGACCGGGGCGACCGTGAACAAGATCGGCTTGCGCCTGGTAGGGCCGGCTATTACCGGCCGTGATTGCTGAGGAAGAAGGCCGGTAATAACCGGCCCTACGGGACTTATGGCCAGCAGCTTCTAGCCGCCTCCCGCTTGCGATTGACCGATCCGGCGGGTGTGCGTAAAGTGCCTCACCCTCCGCGAGCCTTCGCCGCCTGTCACTTCTTCCGGCCCTGGCTCGGGGATCGCTCCTCCCATGTCCGAATTGCCCTCGCCGAGGCCGAATCGCTGGATCTGGCTCGTGGCCGCGGGGTTCGCGGTCCGCGTGCTGGCGGCCCTGGTCGTGGAACGTGCGGCGCGGTCGAGAGGTTCGCTGTGCCTGTTCGATGACACCAAGATCTACTGGCAACTGGCCCGGGCGATGAGGCTGGGCTTGCCGTTCGAGGTCGATCAATACGGGATCCCCCATCGCGCCCTGCGGACGCCGGGATATCCCGCGTTCCTGGCCATTTCCCAGGCGATTTTCGGGGCCGATAGCACGCTGGCGCCTCGACTGATCCAGGCGGCGCTCGGGGCGGCTTGCGTGGGCTTGATTTATGGGCTGGTGCGGTCGATCTGGCCCGACCCGAAATCGCGATCGATCGCCACCTGGGCGGCGGTTTTCGCGGCGTTCGAGCCGTACTGGGTCGGCACGTCGGCGCTGTTGCTTTCGGAGCTTGTTTTCGTCTTCTTCCTGCTGCTCATGCTGTGGGGCGTGGCCGTCTTGTGGCGATCGGGGCCGATCCGGCATCCGGCAATCCTGGCGATCGGGGCGGGCCTTGCCGCCGGCTGCGCCATCCTCGTGCGGCCGTCGTGGAGTCTGGCCGTCCCGCTGTTCCTGGCGGCCTGGGTGATCGCGGAAAGAAATGCCGCCAGCCTGCGAAATGCCGCGTTCGTCGCGCTGGGCGTGGCGATTGCCATGGCGCCGTGGTGGGTGCGGAATGGGCAGGTTTTCGGCCGGTTCGTGCCGACGGCGCTGTGGTCGGGGGCGAGCCTTTATGACGGGATCAGCCCGACGGCCGACGGCTCCAGCGACATGAGATTCCTGGGCGAGCGACGATTCCGCGTCCTCGGCGAAATCGAGCAAGATCGGGCGCTTTCGGACGAGGCCACGAGGTTCGCCCGCGAGCATCCCGGCCGGGTGGCCGCGCTGGCGATCATCAAGGCCGGGAGGTTCTGGTGCCCGTGGCCCAATGCCGAGTCGTTCCGCTCGCGATGGGGCGCCGTGGCCAGCGCCTTCATCACCTTGCCGACGTTCGTCCTGCTCGCGGTGGGAGTCTGGGACCGCAAGCGGGACGTGCGGGCGTTGGTCTTGCTGGGCGGGCCGTTGCTCTATTTCTTCGCGCTGCACCTGATCTTCGTCAGCTCGATTCGGTATCGGATCCCGGCGGAAGTGCCGGCCTTCGGGTTGATGGCGGTCGGGCTGTCGGTGCTGGGCGATAGGCTGTCGAGCCGTAAGCCGTAAGCCGTAAGCCAGAAGAAGCCTGTTTATAGCCTACAGCCGTACAGCCCACAGCCTACAGCCCACAGCCAAGGGAGCCAAGACATGCGTCGCCGCGGCCGGTTGCGGAAAATCTTGATCTGGAGCTTCCTGCTCGTCGTCTCGGTCGCGACCGGATCGATCGTCTTTGCCTATATGTATATCACCGACAGCGAGACGCTTGCGGCGTTGATCCGGCGGGAGGCGCCTCGCTACCTGCCCGGCTCGGAGGTGCGGGTCAACCGCGTGTTGCTGCGACCGCTGGTGGGCGACGTGGAGCTGCGGCAGACGACCGTCTTGCAGGCGCTGGACGGCAAGAAATTCGAGGCGTTGATCGTCCCCTGGATCCAGGTCCGCTCCGATTTCCGCTCGATCCTCTGGGGCAAGGTCAACACGCGAGAAGTCCTCGTGGCCCGGCCCTTGCTGCGGGTCAAGCGGCGCAAGGATGGGTCGTGGAGCTTGCAGGGGCTGCTGGCCGACCCGTGGCCGAAGGCGAATCTGCCCCGCCCGGTGGTCACGATCAGTCGCGGGGCGGTCGAGCTGGTCGAGGGGCGCGAGTCGATGCCCATCCTCCATGACGTGTCGCTCCGCATCGAGCCCGTGGCCGACGGGTCGTACCAGTTCGAGGGGACCGCTCGCGGCGACCTGTTCGATCGCATCGACCTTGAGGGCACGTTCCACCCCGACTCCGGCAAGGTCGTGTTCCGCAAGGGAGACCTGACGGCGCTGGCGATCAACGAGTCGTTGAAGAACCGCCTGCCGGCCGAGTATCGGGCCCCGCTGGAGAAGATCGGCCTGGAGCGGGGCGAGGTCAGCCTCTCGATCGTCCGCCTGAGGCGCGATTCGAAGGCGAGCTTGAAGTGGGATTACGAGGTGGACGTGGCCCTGCGCGAGGGGGCGTGGAAGTGCCCGAAGTTGCCCTTCCCGCTGGCCGACGTGAGCGCCTCGGCCACGATTACCAACGACGCGATCGTGGTCCACTCGGCCGAAGGGCGCGACGGCAAGACGAAGCTCACGCTCCGCGAGTCGCGGCTCTCGGCGGCCGACCCGATCGACGGCCCGATGGCGGTGAACCTGGAGGTCGAGAAGCTCGACCTGGACGACCGCCTCAAGGCCAAGACGCCCGAGAAGCTGATCGACCTGTGGCGGGACTACCTGCCCTCGGGCCAGGTGAACGCCGCCGTGAAGGCCGTCCGCGAGGCCCAAGGCGGGAAGATCCGCTACGCGATGGCGGTCAGGCTCCTGGACGTGGCGGTCAAATATCGCCATTTCCCCTATCCGCTCGAGCACATCGAGGGGGACCTCGTCTGGACGGGCTCGACGATCACCGTGGACGCGAGGACCGTGGTCGGGCGCAAGCCCATCACGGCCAAAGGGACGATCGAAAACCCCGGGCCGGCCGCCGAGGTCGAGCTGACCTTCCACGCCGGGGACCTGCCGATCGACGAGACCCTGATGAAGGCCCTACCGCCCGAGGCCAAGCGCACCGTCGAGGACTTCCACCCCGAGGGCACCGTGAGCGGGACGGCCACGCTGTTGCGGACCCCCTCGGGCGACAACCCGAAGGGGAAGGTCCGCGTGGATGCCGAGATCGACCTGAATCCGGGGTTCGCGGCGCGATGGAAGGGCTTGCCGTACCAGGTCCGCGACCTGACCGGGCACCTGACCTTGCACCCGAAGGAATGGATCTTCACGGGCATGAAGGGGAGGAACGGCCTGGCGAAGCTGGAGGCCACGGGCAAGGTGAAGGAGGTGAGCAAGGGGGTCCTGGACGTGGACGTGACGCTGAAGGCCGAGCACCTGCCGTTCGACGGCCAGCTTCGCGAGGCCCTGCCCCCCGAGTGGCGGAACACCTGGAGCGTGCTCAACCCCACCGGGACCACCGGGGTGCAGGCGCATATCGTGCTCAAGCCGGGCAAGCCGCCCGACTACAAGTTCTGGATCCAGCCCGAGGCCGACGCCCGCATCCTGCTCACGCTCACGCCCGTGCCCGGCACCGAGTTCCTCGGACACGGCGGGGCGATTGAACTGCCCGCGATGGAGAACGTGACCGGCAAGTTCTTCTTCGACAACGGCACGGTCCACATGAACGACGTCCGCTTCCTGTTCCGCCAGGCGCCGGTGGAATGCGAGTCGGGCACCGTGATCCTGCAGAATACCGGGAAATTCCGGCTCCACGTCGACCGCCTCTGGGTCAAGCGGCTGAGGCTGGAATCGGAGCTGCGCAAGGTCATGCCGCCGGTCATGGCGCAGTTCGCCCGCAGGCTGGACGACGGCAAGACGTTCGAGGCCAAGGGGAACCTGGACATCGCCTGGTCGGGCCAGGCCGACGCCCCGGCCGTATGCGAGTGGGACCACGCCACGGTCATCTTCAACGACAACACCATCGCCGCCGGCATCCCCATCGAGCACATCCAGGGGGAGATCAACAACATCAAGGGCCGGGTCGACGGCCGCACGATCGAGGTGGACGGGCTCATCTACATCAGCAGCGTGAGCCTGAGCGGCCAGCACTTCACCGACGTGGAATCCCCCCTGAAGATCGCCGACGGCAAGGCCGAGCTGACGAACCTGAAGGCCAAGTTCCTGAAGGGGACCCTCTATGGCAAGGGGGGCGTGACCCTGGCCGCCACGCCGCGCTATCAAGCCTCGATGACGCTCGTCGGGCGCCAGCTCGACGAATACGCGAGGACGTTGCCGGGGCATCAGGAGGTGCAGCGGCGAGGTCTCCGGCTCGATCGAGTTCACCGGGCTGGGGCAGGACATCAAGTCGCTGCAAGGCAAGGGGGAGGCGCACGTGTCTCGGGGCGACCTGGGCAAGCTGCCCGTCCTGTATCAGATCAAGAAGATCCTCAACCTCAAGGCCCGCGCCGTGTTCGACGCCGCCGACGTGGCCTTCACCATCGGCAACGGCCACGCGGCCTTCGACCCGATCAAGATCACGAGCAACCTGTTCAATCTCCAGGGCTCGGGCACGCTCAACCCGCTGGGAAACATGGACTTGTGGCTGCGATTCGTGCCGCTCCGCGGCGAGAAGCTCCACATCCGCGTCCTGCCCGAGGTCGCCGCCGAACTCCTCGCCTTCCACGTCCAGGGGCCGGCCGGCGCGGTGCAAGTGACCCCGCAACCGCTCCCGTTCCTGACCAGGGGAGCAGGCGCGGTCGTCCGGAAGATCGGCGAACGCGAAGCCCGACGCTGACCCCTGGAAAACGGTTCCTGACACCGTTTTCCGGTCGGCCTACGCTCAAGGCAAGGTGAGCGAGCCGACCGGGGTGAGCGATGCCACGACTTCCACGCCGTTTCGCTTGCTGTTGCCTCGCGGGCCTCGCTTGGTCGACTTGAGCACGACGTTGTTGCGCCTGCCGATCGCCACGTGGTTGATCGGCTCGCCCACGACGAACGAATCCGCGGCGGTCCTGATCTTGAGCAGGCCGATCGAGCCGGTGGCCGTCAGGGCCAGGCCGGTGACTTGATCGCTCACCAGGTTGCGGACGTTGCCGCTCACGTCGATGAGCGCGGCGTTGAGCAGCTCGGGGTGGAAGCTCTCGCTCAGGCCCGTGAGCAGGTCCCCGACCTGGAGGTCCAGGCTCTTGACGGTGGCCAGGGTGGATGGGTTGAGCAGGCGGACCACGTATTTGCCATCCACCACGCTCGAACCGAGCACCAGGTACGGGCTCACGCTGCCGAGGGCGTAGGTCAGGTTGCCCAGCGGCTGGCCGGGCGTGCCCACGTCGATCGTCTGGCCGCTTGAGGTCTGGATCGCCACTCGGGAGGTCTCGGCCAGGGGCTTGCCGCCGGTCTGCGTCACGCCGAGGATGCCGAGCTGGGTCTGGCCGGGCTGGAACTGGTCGAACGAGGCCGCCCCGGTGGCGTAGATGGTGTCGGTCCCGGCCAGCCCGGTCAGGTCCCCGGCGAGCTGGAACTGGCGGGTGGGGGCGAAGGGCGTCGTGATGGCCACGGCGTTCCCGCTGGCCAGGCTTGCGGTTACGTCGATCTGCTCGATCAGCCCGAAGGTGTCGGCCGTGGAGTCGGAGACGAACGTGTTGGCGTCGTTGGAGCCGATCCCGTTGATGGTCGTCAGGCCGAGCGACGCCAGGCTCGTGGTCGAGAAGGCGCCGACGAACGCGCCGGTCACGGCGTTGTAGGCAACGATCGTCGTGCCCGATCCCACCAGGGCCACCAGGGTCCCGTTGTCGCGGCCCAGCCCCACGCCCGCCATGCTCGCGCCAAGCTGCGGCACGGGGATCGTTTGCAGGAGGCTCCCGGTGGTCGCGTCGAACCGGTCGAGCGTGGCGGTAACGGGATCGTAGCCGAAGATCTCGGGGTGGCCGAGCGGGGTGGTGCGCGGGGCGCCGTTGATATCGCCGATATCCAGCACGGCGCCGGGGGTCACGGTTGCCGTGGTGCCGGTCCCGCCCAGGACGCTGCCGACGCTCCCCGCCCCGACCGACGTGGAGCCGCCGGCCCCGACCGACGTGGCCGAGGTCCCGGTGGCCGTGGCCCCGGTGGTGGTGGTGGTGCTGCCCGAGGTCGTGGTGGCCGACAGGAGCGGCGTGGCCGTGCCGGTGGAGGTGACCGACGAGCCGGCCGCCTGCGTGCCGGTCACCGAGCCCTGCGTGCCGCCGGGGATGTTCGACGTGGTGGTGGACACGCCCGTGGTGGCGATGCCCCCGGTCAGCGTGGGGGCCGTCGTCGTCACGCCGCTCGCCGACGGGAACGAGCTGCTGAGCGAGCTGTTGACCGAGGAGGTCGATGCGGAGTTGCCGTAGGTGACCGGGGTCACGCCCGTGATGTGGATCTGAGAGTTCGGGGCCATCGAGGCCAGGTTGAGCTGCCCCACCCCGCCTTCCAGGTTGATGTATCCGCCGTCGATGAGGTTGAAATTCTGGAGGTTGACGATGTTCACGGCCTCGCTGCCGGTGGCCGTGGCACTTCGCGGGGCGACCGCGGCGTCGCGGATGCTGGCGAGCGGCGCCTGGCCGGTCCCGCCCGACGTGTTGGCGATGATCGCCGTCGAGGTGTTCGTGCCTTTGTAGACCAGGTTCAACGAACCATCCGAGCTGACCGTGGTCCCCTTCAGCGAGCCGATCCCGTACAGGGTCAGCTCGACCTTCGTCCCCGCGGGCGTGGTGTACGACATCCGGCGATCGGCCAGGGGGACGTCGTTGGCCAGTTGCGTGAAATAATGCAGGATGTTCTTGTCGGGGATCGGGTTGCCCTTCGTGTCGTACGCGTGGGCCGTGAGCAGCCGCCGCGATTCCAGGCTTTCGATGGCCGGCTTGTTCTGCCGTCCGGTTCGTTTGGTGCGGCCGGTCATCGTCTGCTCGCCTCCCTGCGACTGGCTCCGGCCCGGCGAGTCCATCGCGCAGGCCCGTCTGTTCTCCGACTTGCTGTTTAGATCGGCCTCCCATCGAGGGTTCATGACCCGATCGCGAGGATTTCCCGGCACGACCGCCGCCTTCGCCCGCGATGACCCCCTGGCAACCGGGCCGGCGCGCCGCTACACTCGGCACAACCCGCCCGATCCGGGCAACCGACACGACCATCGAAGGTCCCGAATGTCCCCGTAGGAAGGAGATCCCCTGGTGCGCCGCCTCGCCATCCTCGCATTCTCGCTGCCGATGAGCCTCGGCCTGATGACCCTGGCCAGCCTCTACGCCCAAGATCCCAAGCCGGCCGACACGCCCAAGACGACCGAGACCAAGACGGTGGTCGAGACCAAGACGGGCGAACCCGCCAAGACGACCGAAAAGGCCGCCGACAAACCTACGGAACCCGCAAAGACCGCCGAGGCCCCCAAGCCGGCCGCCCCGGCCGTGCCCACCATCCCGCCCGACGTGCAGGAGAAGATCGAGAAGGCCCGCAAGGCCGTGGCCGAGGCCATCGCCGCCGCCGAGGCCGCCGGGTTGGTCCAGACCACCGTCGAGCCCCCGCCCATCCTCGACATCCTCATCATGGGACGCGTGGACGACGTGACCCCGCTGAAGGCCGTGACCAAGGACAACCCCGAAGCCGGCATAAACCTCGAAGCCTTCGGCGGATGGTACACCGGCTACGGCAAGATGGAGGGAATCGCCCCCGAGAAGAACGTCCGGATCGTCCCCCCATCCAAGGGGCTCAAGGCGTTGTTCGACCAGAGGGCGGTCGTGATGCAGCCCTACCTGGCCGAAGCCCGCAAGGCCTACGCAAAGCCCGCAGCCCCCAAGGAAACGCCCAAGCCCGAGGCTACGAAGCCGACCGAGACACCGAAACCCACAGAAACGCCCAAGACAAAACCGACAGAGACGCCCAAGCCGGCCGAAACCCCCAAGCCCGCAGAGACTCCCAAACCGGCCGACGCTCCCAAGCCGGATGCTCCCAAGCCCGAAGAGACGCCCAAGCCGGCCGAAACCCCCAAGGAAGCGCCGAAGCCCGACACGCCGAAAGCCTGAGAGGCTCTTGAGTATGCGATGAAGTAACTCGTTCCCACGCTCCGCGTGGGAATGCCGTCTTCGACGCTCCGCGTCCGCATTTCCCAGTTCCCGTAGGGCCGGTTATTACCGGCCGTGTCCTCCCAAGAAATCGAACACGGCCGGTAATAACCGGCCCTACAACACGATCGTCGTCTTAACCACGACTCCCACAAAACGCCCGGTCCCGCCGCCAACGCCTTGGCGAGCGGGCCGGGCCTTGTTACCCTTTTGGACCCCGACGGTTGCGTCGCGAGCCATTTCCCGCGAATCACGAGGCGACTCATCGTGACGTCGACCGCGCCGAACAAAGCGACGGCCAGCCTCCTGGCGCTCGCCCGCGAGTCCGTCGCCGCGCTGTCGGCCGAGGCCATCGTCCTCTTGCCCGAAGGCGCGATGGATTGGGAGGTCGTCAAGGAGATCGTCGGCGAGGCCCGCGTGCTGGTCGCCACCGTCTCCGAGAAGCACCGCGACGCCGCCATCGACGCCGGATTGATCGGCCTGGAGGTCGAGCCGACCGACGTGTCCATCGCCGAGCGGATCACGCTCGCCTTGATCCAGGCCGTTGCCGACGAACATCTTAAGTCGGGTGCCCGCGTGCTGGTGGTGTACTCGGGATTCGAGGCCGAGACGCTCGACTCGATCACCGTCGTCCGCCTGGGCGAGCACCTCGAACGGCTGACTTCGCGCGACCTGCGGGCGCTGGAAACCACCGTCCCGTTCGAGACCCTGAAGGCCGTGGTGGACGTGGCCGTGGAGATCGGTCGCGAGGGCCGCGAGGGCAAGGCCGTGGGCACGATGATCGTCGTCGGGGACGCGAGGGAAGTCCTCACGCGCTCGCGAACGCTCGGATTCGACCCGTTCAAGGGATACCGCCGCGACGTCCGCAACGTGAGGGACTTGCGGGTCCGCGAGGCGATCAAGGAGATCGCGCAACTCGATGGCGCGTTTGTGGTTTCGCGAGACGGGACCGTGGAAGCGGCCTGCCAGATCCTGGATGCGCCGACCACCGGATTGACCCTGCCCAGGGGGCTGGGGACCAGGCACTGGACGGCGGCGGCGATCAGCAACGCCACCTCGGCGCTGGCGATCGTGGTAAGCCAATCCACGGGGGCCGTGAGGCTGTTCCAGGAAGGCGAAATCATCTTGCGAATCGCTCCCATGAGGCACGCCCGCGCCATGAAGTGGGTCGAGGAAGAAGTCGAGCACGCCCCGGCCCGCCCCGAAAAGGGGACCTGACCAGGCGCCGGGCGAATCTGACACCCGACAAGGACGAGTATCGCCACGAGATTGCCGGATTATCACCGCGAATCTTCGGATTTTCGGCCCAAGGAAGGGTGATAATCGCGACGTCCGCCAACGATCCTATCTCGCGAGGGAAATCCCCTCCGCCGCGAAGGGAAGCGGGCCGCGAATCCCCTCGAAGGAGGCCGTTTTCAGGTCGTGAAACTCCGGCCGCGGCGCGATTTTCACGCCCCACTCGGATTTTTCTTAAATCCTTTCCAAGCATTAATTTAAGGAAATTGACCGCGGAGATTTTCCATAAGCAACACCTAATACGCTACAAAGTGCGACACTCGCAAACAGCCTGTAATCAAGCCATGAAACCGACTTTTGGGGAGGTCTTGTCTGAACGCGCCTACGAACCGTGCGCAAATTCGGAGGGAAATCGCCGCATTGTCAGATTTTTGATTTTGATAGATTTTTCAATTTCACAATTCTAGTTTTCACGCTCGGGTGATTCGCAATTGACGCCGAGGTCGGGCATCGATAGCGTAATCGGACGGCCCCGATTCAAGATCCTTCGTAGGGTGCTCTGTGAGCACCTCTTAAATTCAATCAATTGAAAAGGTGCTCACAGAGCACCCTACGAAGACGATCAGGTGCCGCCTGATCTCCTGCACGGATGAATCCTCCATGGCAATCAACGCCGCCCTCGGCATGGAGGCAACGCGATGCGACTCCCCAGGCTGACGATCCGCCGGATGATGGCCGCCGTGGCGATCGCGGCGATTCTGATCAGTTTTGAAAGGTCGCGGAGGGTGGGTAATTACGATACTGCGCTCCAGCGGTTCGAGAAGCAGACGGTCTTTTATGAGAATGGCACGATCCCTTCGATCGCTATCACCTGCGTCACGCCGCCTCATGGAAGCCGAGCTTGCCCTGTGTTGGACCCGAAGGGGGAAGATTGCGGTCATGAAGGCCCATCTGGCACGCGGCAAAGCGATGTTTTTTTATGAAGAAAATAGGTATATCTTGTGCCAGCTTCCCAATCTTGCCCCGGCAGCGTCAGCCCTCGCCGAAGATCAAGCTCGATTAGAGAGGCTCGTCTGCACACCTTGACCGCACAACTGAGACTATCGCGACGGCCTCGCGAAACGATCGGCGGATGGCCGGGGTCCAGTGGGATGACGGCAACGCCCACGATGTCGAGATCGTCGATTATCATTGAGGCCCGACCGAGATGCCGCGCCGTAAATCACCGCCGATCCACCCCGGCGAGATCCTCCGCGAGGAATTCCTGACGCCCTTCGGCATCAGCCAGTATCGCCTCGCCAAGGAGACGAGCGTCCCCCCGCGTCGAATCAACGAGATCGTCCGCGGCACTCGGGCAATCACGGCCGACACGGCGCTGCGCCTGGCCCGATATTTCGCAACCTCCGAGCGTTTCTGGCTGAACCTGCAATCGCGCTACGACCTGGAAGTGGAGAAGGACCGGCTCGGCGACCGGCTGCGGGACGAGGTCAAGGTCCTGGCGACGGCGCGGGAGCTTGGGGTTGGAACGAGTACCGAGGCGATTTCCTGACGGATCACGCCGAGCCGTGGCCGGGTACACTGCCCGATCGAGGAGGAGAGATCTCATGGCGACCGCGGAAGCCCTGATGACCGCCGAGGAGTTCGGCCTGCGGCCCGATCCCGGCCATCCCGAGGAACTTGTCCAGGGAAGGATTGTCGCGATGCCACCTACCGATCGGAGACATGGCTTCGTTTGCAGCAAGGCCGATCGCATCCTGGGGAACTTCGTCGACGAACACGACCTCGGCCGCGTCATGAGCAACGATTCGGGCGTGATCACCGAGCGGAACCCCGACACCGTTCGGGGTGCGGACATTTGTTATTACAGCTACGAACGACTACCGAAGGGGCGCCTGTTCAAGGGATATGGCCCGGAAGTTCCCGAGCTTGTGGTCGAAGTACGCTCACCCAGCGACCGCTGGCGCGACATCCACGAGAAGGTTGCCGAGTACCTTCGCGCGGGTGTCTTGGCCGTCGTGGTCCTAGACCCCGACCCGCAGACGGCCCACGTTTTCGCCGCCGATGCCCCTCCGAGGACGCTGGAAGCCGACCGGGAATTGACGCTTCCCGGCATCCTGGATGGCTTTCATGTTCAGGTGGCGAGGTTTTTTGAATAAGGCCTCGGGCTGTAGGCTTCAGGCTGTAGGCTATAAGCTGTAGGCGGTTAGATCGAACTCACTCCTAAAGCCTACAGCCTACAGCCTACAGCCCGACTCAAAACGGGAAGCGGTCGGGATGGAACCCTGGGTGCTTTTCGGGATCGGGATAGGGGCGGCGGTCGCCGAAGGGGTTGATCCCCTCGCGGAACCTTGGCACGGCCACGTGGTAGAGGTCGCCGAGGACCGGGAACAGGAGGAGCGATCCCACCAGCACGGCGCGGAACCATCGGTCCCCGACCGCTTCGGAGGCCCATCCGGCGCCTTCGGCGATCGCGAGCAGGATGGCCGGGACGAGGAACAGGACGAGCCTCCCGTGGAATGGGAACAGGCCGAGATAGGTGGCCAGGAGCGCGAACGCGGCGGGCGAGGTGAGCAGGGCGAACCCGGTCGGGGTCCGGCGGACCAGCGACGCACACCCTCCCAGCAGTAGTATCGTGGGCAGGATGATCATGAATCTTGGATTCAGGGGCCAGTAATAATCCAGCGGGTTGACCAGCAGGTAGAGCCCCCGGTGGATGGGCCAGAAAACCTGGTCGATCGACGTGAAGGGCCATTGCGGGAACGCGAAATTCCAGAACGCCCACATGTCGAAGCGATGGCGACCGCCAAGCTGGCGCCAGGATACCTCGCGAACCGCCGCCACCGAGGCCGCCCACAGCATCCCCACGGGGATCAGCCAGGCTATAGGCTGTAGGCTGTAGGTCGATGGAGCCAGGCTTTCGCTTGCTGCCTGCTGGCTTGGAGCGGATAGCCTGGAGCCTGCAGCCGATAGCAGCAGGGCCCGCAGGAACAGGACCGTGCCCACGCCGGCGATCACGAACGCCGCGGTGTGGGAGAACCAGACGGCCACGCCCCCGACGATCGCCAGGCGGGTCATTTGCGAGCGCGAGGACGGGCGCGAGGCGGTCTCCAGCCCCTCCAGCGTGCAGACGAGGCCGATCGCAACGTCGGTGGAATACTGCTTCAATTCCGAGGAGAAATAGATCAAGTCATCGCAGAACGCGAACAGGGCGACCGCGATGGCCACGGCGCCGGGGCGGAGCAGCTTCTCGGCCAGGCGACGGAACAGGAACAGCGAGGCGATCCCTCCCACCAGCGGCAGCAGGCGGAGCGAGAACGGGTTATCGCCCAGAATCCGGCAGGCAACCCACTCGATCGCGAGGAATCCGGGGGGGGCAAGCTGGGTGCTGGTGAGCGGGCCGAATAGGCCGAGGAACGTCTTGAGGCGGATGTTGCCGGCGAGCGCGGACTCGTCCAGCCAGTAAGATCGGTTGGCCAGGTACTGGGCGACCCTCAAAACGATGCCGATGCCGATCAGGACGTTGATGCGATGCTTCGAGATCCACGGCGGGATGGCATTGTAATCGACGTGGAACTCGCGACGCGATAGGTCCCGAAGCGTGCTCATGGGGTGGTCTTGCGACGCTCGATGGTGACGTGGATTTTGTACCTGCGGAGGAACCAGCCGCCCGCGAGCGCGGCGAGCAATTGCGGCAGCAGGAGGGAGGCGATTACGAGGAGGAAGGTCAGCACCCCGAGTGGCGCGAGGTATTGGTCGAAACCCGTTTTCTGGAACACGATCTCAAGATACCCGTCCATCCCGAGCGGAAAGAGGAGAGCGAGGCTGGCGCAACAGGCCAGGACGATCCCGCCCACCACCTCGAAACCGACCAGGAAGGGGCGGATTTCGCGCTTCCCCCGGAATCCTTCCACCGCGGCCGGGGCACCGATCAGCAGGAGGGTGGCCATCGGCAGGGAGACCAGGCCGAGGATGGTAAAGAGGCCGCCCGACGACCAGTTCACCGCGCGGATGCACGCGAAATCGATGGACGCGATCAGGACGACCCACATGACCGAGGCGATGGTGATTCGGGGCGACTTCAAAGGATCTCTACCCCTTCGCCTCGAACCGCTTGACCAGCGTCACTTCGTTGCCGACGTCGTTGTAGCGAAAATCATCCACCAGGCCCTTGGCCAGCATGATGCCGAATCCGCCCTCGCGGAGTCCGATCTCGTTGCGGACGTCGAGGTGGGCGACGGGGTCCTCGTCGTGGGCGGCGTGGGGGAGCTTCTTGGGGTCGAAGCCGGGCCCCTGGTCCTTGATCACGAGGGTGACGGCGTCGGGGCCGATGCGATAGGTGATGTGCAGGGGGAGGTCGGCGTTCTTCTTGTGGCCCCACTCGATGGCGTTCCCGCCCATCTCCAGGAGGGCCTGGCGGAGTTCCTTGATCTGCCTCTCGGTCAGGGGGGTGTGGGCGTAGAGGTCGGACAGGAGGTCGTTGGTCTCCTGGAGGTAGGCGAGCTCGCCGCGGATGTCGAACTGGATCTCCCCCTTGGTGCCGCGGGTCTCGTGCTCGGTCCGCCAGGCGAGGGATTCGTCGATGGCCCGGAAGAGCTGATCGGGCGTGAAGGGCTTGGCCAGGTAGTCGTTGGCCCCCACGCGGACGCCCCTGGCGCGATTGTTGGGGTCGCTGAGCGCGGTGACCATCAGGATGGGGATTAAATTGGTCTCGCGATCCTTCTTCAACTGCTCGCAGATGGAGAAGCCGTCGATGTCGGGCAGCATCAGGTCCAGCAGGATGATGTCGGGCGCCTTGGCGCGGACGGCGTCGAGCACCGGCCCGCCCGAGAAGAGCTGGACGGCCGAGAATCCACGGGCCTGGACGAGCCCGGCGAGCAAGTCGTTGGTGTCGCGCTCGTCGTCGACGATCATCACGGTGCGCGGCATCGGCAAGGGCCCTGGGGGATGTGCGGCTTCGCTCGCTGGGTGCATTCTCTCGCGCCCGGCCCCTCAGAGCAAGCCGTCGGACACGCCCCTTGCGGGACCATGCCCCCATGCGGCAAAATACGGACCGGGCGGAAGATCCGGCTTGCAGTCCTCTCGGTTTCGCCTCCGTCTCCCCTTCACGACCTTCACTCCCTGGAACCCCGGCGATGGAAATCAGAGCAATCCTGGCGGCGGAGGCTGCCAAAGCGCAAGGGATGAGCATCCCCAAGATCATCGATGCTTTCGGGTATGTGATCTATTTCATGCTGGCGCTCCTGGCGATCTGGGGCGTCTACAACGCCGTCCTGCTGTATCGAGGCCTGGCCAAGAAGAGCATCAAGAAGGACGACGCCGCGGCCCTGATCGCGCAGGTCCGCGAGCTGGCGCAGAAGAACAACTACCAGGGTGCCGTGGACCTGTGCGCCTCGCCCCACTACTGGCACTCGGCGCTGGCGCAGCTGATCGCGGTGGCCCTGCGGGTGCGGGACAAGGGCCTGGGCAAGGTCAAGCAGGTGCTGGTCATGGAATTCCACACCGAGGTGATCTCGGGCATGGAAAACCGGCTGGCCTCGGTCTCGACGATCGTGCGGATGGGCCCGCTGCTCGGCCTGTTGGGGACGGTCGCGTCCATGATCGGGGCGTTCGGCCGGATCGGCGGCGGCGACAAGGTGGACCCGAAGGTCCTCGCCGCCGACATCTCGCTCGCCCTCTGGGCCACCGGCTCGGGGCTGCTGATCGCCACGCCGTTGATGGTCCTGGGCAACGACGTCCACGCCAAATTCCGGCACATGCGCGACATGACCGAACGCCAGCTCGGCGACTTCGTCGAGGTCCTGGAGCAGCTCGAAGCCCAGAACGGGCGGGCCCGCGCGGCCGAGAAGTCGCGCCGTCCTGCATTGAATTCGTAGGGCCGGTTCCTACCGGCCGTCTTGCTCCCGCCGAAGGCCGGTAAGCCGGCCCACGAAGCCCGTGCCGACCACCGCCACGGGAGGCCCCGATGCTCCTGCGAAAGCAAGTCAGCGAAGAGCGCGACGAGCATATCGACCTCACGCCGATGGTCGACGTGGTGTTCCAGCTCATGACGTTCATGCTGTTCTCGATCGAGTTGACCGGCAGCGAGCTGAACGTGCCCGCGGCCAAGCACGGCGGTGGACGTGGCCGACACCACGGCCACGCTCGTGTGGCTCATGAGGCCCGAGACCGCCGGCGCCGAACCGCGGATGTTCGTCGGCGACGCCCCCGAGGGCCAGCAGCTCAGCATGGACGAGGTCAAGAAGGCCATCGCCGAGGGCGTCCGCCTCGGGAAACGCAAGGTCGTCCTCCAGGCCGACGGCGAGGTCCCCCACGGCGACGTCCTGAAGGCCGCCGCCGCCGTGGGCGAGGTCGAAGGCGTGACGCTCAACATCGGCGTGAAAGAGCCCGATTAGGGAAGAATTTCCAACAGAGGACCAAGCCGGATGGCCAACTGGGACATCTTTCATAGCGATCGCCTGGAAGTCGAGCGGAACCTGACCCCGGAGCAGGTCCGCGACGGCCTGGCCGGCGGCGCGATCCGCGAGGACGACCTCGCCCGCCCCGCCGGCTCGGGAGAGCCGTGGACCCGCCTGACCGACCTGCCCGCCTGGCCGAGGCCGCTCGCGCCGGGCGACCGGCGGCCATGCCGGCCACGACGAGGACGAAGGCCGCCGACGTCGCTCGACGATTCTCCGCCGAGGACGACGCACCCCAGGACGCCGCTGCCCGAGCCCGCGTTCACGCTCTCGCCGGGCACAGCGATCGGACCGCGGGCCGGGAACGTCCCGCTCAACGACGGCACCAACAAGGCCACCACCGAGGACCTCGACCCCGCGTTCCCCGACAGCTACGACCGCGACCTCGACCTGGACCTGCGCGACCCCGCAGCAAGGTCATCCTGCCGATGGACGAGGAGGACGAGTACGACCCCGAGGCCGAGGACGAGGAGGCCGCCGAGTTCACGCTCGCCCGAAGCCACGCCGAGACGCTCGAGGAGCTCGACCTCGCGGCCATGGTCGACGTCGCGTTCCAGCTCGTGCTCTTCTTCCTGGTCACGGCCTCGACCATCGTCTTCAAGACCCTGGAAGTGCCCAGGCCCACCCCCGAGAAGAAGGCCGGCGCCGCCGGGCAGGGCACACCGAACCCGATCAAGATGGAGGACGCCCAGGAATCCTGGATCCTCGTCGACATCGACGACAACGGCCAGTTCAAGGTCGACCGCGAGAACGGCCCCATCCGACTTCAACGGCCTGGTCGCCAGGCTCCGCGACCTGAAGAAGTCGAGCGGACGGACGGGGATGCTGCTGACGGCCAACGCGGCCACGAAGCACAAATACGCGGTCATCGCCTACGACGCCGCCAACGAATGCAGCCTCAGGATCGGCCTGGCCCAGCCCGAAGACCCCACCCCCGCCGACCATACCGGCGGCCACGCCGAAGGGGAAGTGAATTCCGGCTCGACGGGGGGCCGGGCGTGAAAATCGCGATGACAACCCGGCGATGGCTGGCCGCCATCGCCGCCTACGCGGTCATCCTCTGGGTTGCGGTCGCCCTGGGCCGCACGCTCCCGATCCGCCCGCACCTGCTGCCGGTCTCGAATATACCCGGCATCTATATGCACACACGATTGCCCACGGTCGCCGTTCTGGCCGAAGTTCGGGGCCATGCTCCTGGGCCGTCGATGGCCGGGCAACTCTCGATGTCCGGACGATCCGCGAGTCAAATCATCGAGTATGCTAAGCGTGTCGACACGCGGCGGTGGGAGCCGGGGTGTACGTCCGACACGACTCACCCCGGAAAATCCCGCTTCTGCTTGCACCCGCCGACGTTCATCTAGCGACGACCGGATCTTCGAGGAGCCGCACCCGCACGGCGTCCGCGTCCAGCTCCGCCAGGCCTCCGTGGGGCAGGGTCGTGTTGAAGGTGGTGTGGCCCACCGGAAAGCCCTGGATCACCGGGATTTTCAGCCGCGAGGCATATTCGCGCACGACGGCGTCGACCTCCTTCACGTCGGTCTTGTCGAACGACCCGACGATGAGCCCGGCGATGGCGTCCAGGACCCCGGCCAGCCTCAGTTGGGCGAAGTAGCGATCGATGCGATAGGGGGCCTCGCCCGTGTCCTCGATGAAGAGGATCTTGCCGGCAGGCTCCACGGCGTAGGGCGTGCCGAGCATGGCGCACAGGAGCGTGAGGTTGCCGCCGGTCAGGCGGCCGGTGGCGCGGCCTCCGACCAGGCGAGTCGGCGCGGGTTGGCCCTGGGGAGGGTCGATTTCCGGCCTCCCCTCGCCCCGGACCATCTTCCAGAATGCCGACGCGGCATAGGCGCGGTCGCCTTCTTCGGAGTACAGGGCACTCTCGGGCATGGGTGAATGGAACGTGACCACGCGGGACTTCCTGGCGATGGCCAGGTGGAGCGCGGTGAGGTCGGAATAGCCGGTGATGACCTTGGGGTCCTTGCGGATCGCGGCATAGTCGATGCGGTCGAGGATTCGCATCAATCCATATCCGCCGCGACAGGGGAAGATCGCGCGGGCGTCGGGGTCATGGATCGCGGCGTTCAGCTCGTCGGCCCTCTGCTCGTCGCTGCCCGCAAGGTAGCGGTCGGCGCGGAACAGATCCTTCGGGATCACCACGCGAAATCCCTTCGCCTCGAGCAAACGGCGGCAAGTCTCCACGCGATCGGCCTCGGGAGGGCCGGCCGGGGCGACGAACCGGATGGAATCACCGGGCCGGACCGCCCGCGGCCTGATCCACGGGGGGTCGTCGGCGGCGATGACGGGCCGCGCGGCCGTCAACGAGGAGAGGGCGGCGAACGGCAGGGCTTGGAGGAAGGTCCGGCGACGAGTGCTCACGCGAAGCTCCGGGTCTCGGGGAAATCGTCACGGAATCTTGCGGCGGCGCTGCATGCGGTCGTCAAGGAGGTCGCGACTTGCGCCGGGGAATTCCCGCATGATTGCCCCGTTATGGATCGAAACCCGGGTCGTCGCTTGACATGCACGCATCGGCGCGTCACGCTGAGGCCCTGCCTCTCGTCGCCCGCCTTGCGAACCGTCTTGCCCCGAGGATCTCGCCCGATGCCCGAACCCGCGCGTACCGAATTGGCCGCCGCCGCGGCCCTGGTCGACGACTATCGTCGCCTCAAGGTCGAGATCTCCAAGGTGATCGTGGGCCAGGATGAGGTGGTCGAGCAGCTCCTGATGGGCCTGTTCGCCCGCGGCCATGTGCTGCTGGTGGGCGTGCCGGGATTGGCCAAGACGCTCCTGGTCTCCACCGTGGCCAGGATCCTCAGCCTCTCGTTCCGCCGCATCCAGTTCACCCCCGACATGATGCCTTCGGACATCACCGGCACCGACATCCTGCAGGACGACCCCGAGACCGGCCGCCGCGCCTTCGCGTTCATCCACGGGCCGATCTTCGCCAACATGATCCTGGCCGACGAGATCAACCGCACGCCCCCGAAGACGCAGGCCGCGCTGCTGGAAGCCATGCAGGAAAAGCACGTGACGGCCGGCGGGCGCACCTACGTGCTGCCCGAGCCCTTCTTCGTCCTGGCCACGCAGAACCCGATCGAGCAGGAAGGCACGTACCCCCTGCCCGAGGCCCAGCTCGACCGCTTCATGCTCAACGTGCGGGTCCCCTACCCTTCGGCCGTCGAGGAGCTGGAGATCCTGCGGGCGACCACGGGCGGCAAGCCGCCCGAGCCGTCGATCGTGCTCTCGGCCGAGCAGATCCTGGAGTTGCAGACGCTCGTCCGCCAGGTGCCCGTGGCCGATTACGTGTTCGCCTACGCGAGGGACGTGGTGCGGGCCTCGCCGCCCGAATCAGATGGAGGCGACCGACTACGTCCGCAAGTACGTATCGTGGGGCGCCGGCCCGCGAGCGGGTCAGTCGCTGATCCTGTGTGCAAAAGCCAGGGCACTCCTGGACGGCCGCGTCCACGCCACGGTCGCCGACATCCGCCACGTGGCGTTGCCGGTGTTGCGACACCGGATCGTGACCACCTTCCACGCCGAGGCCGAGGGGATCGACTCGGACGCCGTGATCGCCCACCTCCTGGAAGCCATCGCCGCGCCCACCGAGTCGGCCGCGGCGAGGCTGGTGGGGGCGCGATGACATGGGCCGATCAAGTACCGTCGGCCAGGCGGCGGCGAAGTTCTTCCATCTCGCGACGAAGCCGCTCGTTCTCGGCGGCAGCGGCCTCGGCGCGGACCTCGGCCGTCTCGCGCGGACCTCGGCCGTCTCGGCGCGGGTCTCGGCCGTCTCGCGCGAGCCTTCGCAGCCTGAATCACCTCGGCGGTCGTGGGCAGCCATCGGCCCGTCGCCGGGTCATGAAGCCGCAAGGAAGCCCCGTCGCGCTCCAGATGAAGCCCGAGGACCTCGCTCGGCAGGCGACCGGCGACCGGCTCGATGGGCCGGTACTCGCCTTCGACCAGGCGAAACCCCTGGAATGCGGGGTCCAGATAATCTTCGGTGGGATCGAACTGAAAATACTCGGGCACCTTGAGCACGTCGCGGTACAGCGCCAGCTTCCGGGTCTGGTCCTCGACGCGGGTCGTCTTCGACGTGACCTCGACGACGAAATCCGGCGGCTTGCCCTCGCGCCAGATCAGATAATGGTCGCGGGGCGGCAGCTTGGGCACCCCGAGCACCACGAACACGTCGGGCGAGAGGTGTTTCCGGCCGTTTCCCTCCTCGTAGAACATCAGGAGGTTGCCCCACACGTAAACCATGGGGTCGTCGGCATAGCGGCGGCCGAGCGTCTGCATCAGGTCCACCATCACCTTGGCATGCAGCTCGGTCTCGGCCATTGGCTTGCCGTCCCTCGTTGGGTAATGGACCTTCCGAGGGGCATCCTTCGAGGTGCGCGGAGCCGTCGCCATGGCCTTGATCCTCCGGGGTGTCGGTGCCCGCGACCTCACGGGTTGGCGGGATCGTCCCGAAAGGCCAAGTATACCCGCAACCCAGGACCGAACCAATTCGAGTAGGGCGTGTGCAAAACGCCATCCCCGCCCGGAAACATCCACCATGACCGCCGACCTGGCCGAAATCACACCATCCAGACGAACGCCCAGGCGGATGCTCCAGCTCCGCCTGCCGTTCCTGATGGTGCTCGTGGCCGGGTCGGCGTTGATCATCTGGGCCTGGAAATTCCGCGACGAGAACCGGGATATGCGACGGTCGTTCATGAGCATCCAGATCCATGATCTGGCCCACGGAAAGGCCCGCGAGCGACGGTTTGCCGCCGAATCGCTGGGCGATACCTCTCCCGACGAGCTGGGCCTTGTGCTTCCGGCCCTGGCCGCGGGGTCGCGAGACGTGGATGCGGACGTCCGCCGGGCCTCGATCGATTCGCTGAAGAAGGTGATTCCGCGGGCCGCAGAGAGTCGCAACGGCGCGGTGTCCGAGGAGATCGCCCTCGTCACGCCCGTGCTGCTGGTTGCATTGAAGGACAAGGATCCGAAGGTCCGCTCCGAGGCCGCCCAAGCCGTCGCGTGGATTCAAGGCCAGGTCAACTCGCCGACGTCGCCCAAGCCCGTGCCCTACGGCCCCGACCCGCGACGGGTCTTGCCGGCGCTGGTGGAGGCGATGAAGGATCGCGATGCCGTCGTCCGCGCCGAGGCCATCCTCGCCTTCTGCCGCCTGGCCCCGGCCACGGAGGACGTGCCGGCCGAGCTGGCCGCGGCCATCGCGGGTGAAATTCCTGATGATTATCATACTCATATTTCTCTTTGTTTGGATCGTCCGTGGCGGAACGCCGATGTCCTCTGGGTGCCCCTGCTGAAGCGGCTGGCGTCGAGGCCCGATCGCGGGTGGACTCAGGCCTTCAATGGGATCTCGCGACTCGGGCGGCCGCCGGCATATGCCGTGCCCGCGCTCTGAAGCCCTGGATTCCGCGGGATGGGCGGAAGACTGGACAATGTCGTTTATCATCGCCAGGTTCGGGCCGGCGGCGAGTCCTGCGCTGCCGAAACTGCTGGCCTCGGCCCGCGTCCAGATGAAAAGAGCCGCCAAAACGAAGGAGTTCCCGGGCGACGGTGTGATAGCGATCTTTCGTCATTCCGCCGAGTTGGCCGATTTCGCCAAGCAGCAAGTCCCTGCCGTCGCCGCGATCCTGGCCATCGACCCTCATTCCCCCGAGGCGCAGTGCTCGTCGAAACCCTGGCGTCCAAGGATTGGGAGGGCAACTGGAAGTTGCCGATCATCGCCGGCATGTTCGGATCGGCGGCGAGGCCCGCGCTCCCGAGATTCCTCGCCATGGCCCGCGACGAGATGAATCGCGAGGGGGAAATGCACGGGTTCACGGCCGTCGATACAATCATCGCCATCGACCCCGATTCGCCGGAGGCGCAATCGCTCCTCGCACCGCTGGTCGAGAGGCTCCGGCATCCCAAGCACGGGGATGCCGATATCCCGCCCGCGCTGGTTTCCCTCATCAAATTCGGGAAGTCGGCCGCGCCCATCAAGCCGGCCCTCGTCGATGCACTGCAAGATCGCTCGCCGGCGGTCCGCGAGCATGCGACGCATGTCCTCTCGATGATGGACTCGCCCGCCCGCGAGATCGATGAATCCGCCGAACCCGTCCCCCCGGGGAAACCCTGAAAATGCCCGCCGAATCCGCCGCCGATACCCCGCTTGACCCCTCCGCGCTCGCCAAGTTCGGCCGTTTGGAATTGCTTGCGCGACTGGTGGTTGAGGGGGTCATGTCGGGCATGCATAAGAGCCCCTTCAAGGGGTTTTCCGTGGAGTTCGCCGAGCATCGCCAGTATGGGCCTGGCGATGAGATCCGACATATTGATTGGCGGACCTTCGGCAAGACCGATCGGTATTTCGTCAAGGAATATGAGGAAGAAACGAACCTGAAGGCTTATCTGGTCGTCGATACCTCGGGCAGCATGGCGTATTCGGGCAAGACGATCTCGAAGTTCGAGTATGCCCGCCAACTTGCGGCTTCGCTGGCTTATTTGATGATCCATCAGCGTGATGCCGTGGGGCTGATCACCTTCGATACGCAGGTTCGTGCGATGATCCCCGCGAGGTCGTCTCCGGGTCATTTCTCGGTCGTTTGCAAGGCGCTGGAAGATGCGAAGACCGGCGGCGAGACGCCGCTTGTCGGGCATCCTTCATGATCTGGCCGATCGGGTGCGGCGACGCGGGTTGATCGTGGTGCTTTCCGATGGGTTCGATAAGCTGGACGACCTGACCTCGGCGCTGGGACACCTTCGCCATCGGCGTCATGAGGTTTTATTCCTGCAAATTCTTGCGCCCGAGGAGGAAGAGTTCCCCTTCCGCAAGCCCGCTCGTTTCCGTAACCTGGAAGATGTGAATCACTTGCTGCGGATCGACCCGGCCGCGTTGCGGGCCGCTTACCTGGAAAAATTCGCGGCCCATTGCAAGGGCCTGAAGGAGAAGGCGCGGGGGATGAACGCCGATTATCATCGCGTGATGACGAACGTCCCCGCCGATCGGGCGTTGCTCGACTACCTGTCGGCGCGGTCGAGCCGCAAGGGGGGCGGGCGATGAGCTGGTCCCTAGCGGCGCCCGCGATGCTCTGGGGCTTGCTTGGCGTGAGCATCCCCGTGATCATTCATCTGCTCAATCGCAAGCGGGCGGTGACGATCGACTGGGGGGCCATGCAGTTCCTCGACCTGGGGCCGGCGGGCGCACCGCAAGTTCCAGTTGACCGAGATGCTGCTGATGCTCGGGCGGATGCTGCTGATGGGGCTGGTGGCGATGGCCGTCACCCGGCCGTTCTGGGAGCCGAAATCGGCCGGCCGGACGAGCTTCGGCGGGACGCTCCACGAGCCTCGCGATTACGTGCTGGTCCTTGACGGGTCGGAGAGCATGGAACGCGCGGTCGGCGGCTCGACGCCCGCGCTCGCAGGCGATCTCCTGGGCCCGCAACTTCGTCTCCAGCCTGGGTCCGGAGGACGGCGTGGCCGTTTGATGGCCAAGGACCGCGTCCGGCCCCTGTTCGACGGATTCAGCCACGATCGCCTGAAGATCGACGCGGCGCTCAAGGCGGCGCCCGCTTCAAGCGGGGTCCAGCGACCTGCCCCTGGCCATCGCCGAGGCATTCCGCCTCCTGGAATCGGGCAAGAATTCGGCCTCGCGAATCGATCCTCCTGACCGACGGCCAGCGCCTCCCCTGGAGGGCGGGCGAGCCGTCGCGCTGGGCCCTGCTTCGCGACCTGCACAAGGGTTTGAAGGGCCGAGGCCCGCGGATCTGGTCGATGGCCTTCGGCGGCGAAGCCAGGCCCGAAGGGGCCGACGCCGCCGTGGCCCCTTTGGAGTTGCCTCGCGGGGTCTATCCGCCCAATGGGTCGATCGCAGGTCTCCACATTCGTGAGCAACGCCGGGCCACAGCCCGCCACTCGGTCGGCCGAGCTGCTGGTCGACGGCGCGGCGGTCGCCGGATCGGTGCAAAGCGTGGGTCCGATCCCTCCGGGCGGCAAGGTCCCGCTCACGTTCGTCACGGCGATTGCCCACGCGGGCTCGCACTTGCTGACGGTGCGGCTCTCGGGCGGCGACGACCCGCTCTCGCTCAACGATTCGGCCGAACGGCCCGTGGAAGTGGCGTCGGCGCTGCCCGTCCTGCTCGTCGACGGCGAGCCGGGAGTCGAGCCCTTGTCGGGCGAGACCGACTTCCTCCGCGCCGCCCTGGCTCCGGCCGAGGACGAGGCGCCGAGCATCCGTGCCCGAGTCCTTCCCGTCAACGAATTCACGGCCGGCTCGCTCGCGGGGCCTCGCGTGCTGGTGCTCGCGAACGTGGACAAGCTGGACTCGGCCGTGACGAACGCCGTGGGGGATTTCCTGGCCCAGGGCGGCGGCGTGCTGGTCGCGCCCGGCGACCGGATTGATGCGAATTTCTACAATTTCTCGCTCTTTTCGGAGGGTTCCGGATTCCTGCCGGCCGAGATCGGCGAGGCGAAGGGGGAATTCGCCCGCCGCAAGCCGGAGGCGCACCCTTCGCCCCGCAGCTTCGTCGGCCCCACGATGGGGGCGTTCGGCCAGGGGGATTCTCCCCCGCTGGCCATGGCGTCGCTGTTCTCCTATCGCGTGCTCCTGCCGGCGAAAGATGCCGCGACCGCGGCCAGGCTGGACACGGGCGACCCCTGGGTGGTCGAGCGCCCGTATCGCAAGGGCCGCGTGATCCTGATGGCCGGGCCGCTCGACGCCGAGGGCGGGACGCTGCCGGTGAACCCAGATTTCGTCCCGCTTGTGCATGAGTTGATCTTCCGATTGGCCGATCCCGCGTCCGATTCCCGGCCGCTGAAGCCGGGAGATTCGATCCGGATCGACCTGGCCGAAACGCCTCGCGACCAGTTCGATCATGCCACGGTCAAGCTGCCCGACGGCGGCTCGGCGAGGGCGACCATCGTGCGGGCGGCGGGGCGGGCCCGCGTCCAGTTCGACGCGACCGACGAGCCGGGGACGTATCAGGTGAGCTTGCCGCCGCCCGGCCGAAGGGCCGTCCTACTTCACGGTCGTGGGGGACGCCCGCGAGGCGGACTCCGGAGCCCCTGGCGGCGAGCGAATCGGCGAGATTGGCGGGAGGCTGGCCGTTCACGTTCGAGGCCGCGCCCGACCGCCTGCCCGGCCGGTTGCTGGCGACCGGGTCGAGCGGGCCGCGTCCGTTGTGGAGGGGGTTCGTCCTGCTGGCCTTGTGCGGGCTTTGCGTGGAGGTCTGGATGACGCGGAAGCTGGTGAAAGCTCGCGGGATGGCCGCCATCGAGGAGGACGAAGGATGATCCCGATCGCCTTCACCCTCGGCGGATATCGCCTGGTCCTGGCCGGCCTGCGGCTGGGCGGATTCTGGATCGCGACCGGCGTGGTGGCGCTGGCCCTGGTGATCGTGTTGTATCGCTATGAGCGGAAGCTGGTCTCGCGAAAGATGGGCCTGGCGCTGCTGAGCTTGCGGGTGATCGCGGCCTCGGCGCTGGTGGCGGCCCTGTTCGAGCCGATCTCGGCGCGGTCGTATCGCGAGACGATCCGGGGCCGCGTGATCGTCGGCGTGGACCTCTCCGAGAGCATGGCCACGGCCGACCCGTCGCGGTCGCTCGAAGAACGCACGAAGCTGATGAAGACGCTGGGCCTGGGGCCGACCGAGCCGATCGACGCCCTGCCCCGTCGCGAGATCGCCCGCCGATTCCTGGGCGGAGACTGGCGATCGCCGATCGAGAAGTCGCATGACGTCGAGGTCGTCGGCTTCGCCCGCGACGCGACCCCGTTCGGCTCGACCAGGGCGCTGCTGGAAATCCTGAAATCGCCCGAGAAGCCCGACGATCCGTCCGGACTCGACGACCGACTGGAACCCGGTCCTGGAGCGCGGCCTGAAGGAAGGCGATGCGCCGGTGGTTGGCGTGGTCTTGCTGACCGACGGCCGCCAGAATGGCCCCGACGGCTCGGCGGCGATTGCCGACAAGCTGGCGTCGCGCGGGATCCCGGTCTACCCGATCATGATCGGCTCCACGAAGCCGCCGCGAGACGCCGCCGTGGCGGGCGTGAAGGTGCCCGAGCGGGTCTCTCGCGGAGACGTGGCGGACGTCGAGGTCACGGTCAAGATCGACGGCCCGGGGCCGGGGACGGAGGTCCCCGTCACGCTCGACCGCCCCGGCGCAGTCCCCCTTGCGCAAGCTCGTGAAGGTGCCGGCAGACGGCTCGCGGCCGGTGGCGTCGTTCCGCGTTCCGATGGACGGGATCGGCCTGCAAACCCTCACGGCCGCCGTCGGGCCGGTCGACGGCGACGTCCGCGCCGACAACGACCGCCGCTCGTTCTCGGTCGAAGTGACCGACGATCGCGCCAGGGTGCTTGCTCGTCGATGGCGAGGCGCGATGGGAATTCCAGTACCTGCGCAACGCCCTGGCGCGCGACCCTCACGTGACGGTCGAATCCGTCGTGTTCCGCCAGCCCGCCGGGGTGGCCGGCGGCAACACCTATCCGAAGGCGCTCCGCCGCGCCCGGTCGCGTCGAAAGACAAGCGCGCCGACCCGCTGCATGGGTACGACGTGATCGTGGTGGGGGACGTCCAGCCGAACGACCTCTCGGCCGACGACTGGGCGCGGCTGGAGGGATTCGTGGACGCTCGCGGAGGGACGCTGGTGATGACCTCGGGGCCGCGATCGGCCGCGATGCTCGGGTCGCAGGAAACGGCCCGCAAGCTGCTGCCGGTGACCGATCCCAGGCCCGCCACGTGGGACGCGAACGCGACCGATCCCGCGCATCCGAGCCTGCCCAACGGCGTGGCGATCGTGCCCCACGCGTCGGCGACCGCCGAATCGTGGCCCATGCTTCGATTCGACGCCGAGCCCGAGAAATCGCTGCAAATCTGGCTCGGCCTGCCGCGATTGCCTTACGTGCTGGTCGGCAAGGCGAAGCCGTTGGCCTCGTCACTCGCCGCGATTTCGAACGACGAATCGGCCGTCGCGATCGCCGTGCAGCCTTACGGGTTGGGCAAGGTCCTGTGGATCGGCACTGACGCCACGTGGCGATGGCGGCATCGCGTGGGGGACGCCTATCACCACCGATTCTGGGGCCAGGTCGTGCGATGGGCCAACGCCACGAAGCTGGCCGTGGGCAACGCGATGGTCCGCTACGGGCCGACGCGGCCGAGGGTCGTCGAAGGCGTGGGGGTGCCCTTGCGGGCGCAGTTTTCCGACGACGCGCCGGGCGTGCAGGGCGGCCTGCTGGTCGCGGCCCGCGTGTTCAAGAAGGGCGACGACGGGAAGGTCTCGGGCGAGGCCATCGCGGTCGTGCCGTTGCGACCAAGGCCCGACCAGCCCCGCACGTTCGAGGCGATCTCGCCCCCGTTGCCGCAAGGCTCGTACCTGATCCGCCTGGAAGTCCCGCAGCTCGGGGCGGATGCGCCGAAGGCGGAGGCGCCGCTGGAAGTCTCGCCGCGCGACACGCCCGAACGCATCGAATTATCGGCCAATCGAGACCCGCTCGACCGCCTGGCCGCGACCACCGGGGGCAAGGTCTTCCTCGACGCGGACGCGGGCGAGTTGCCGGGATTGCTCAAGGGTCGTACCCTGGAACGGGTCCGCACGGAAGAGACGTCCTTATGGGATCGGCCGTGGGCGCTGGTGCTGTTCTTCGCGGTGCTCACATGCGAATGGGTCTTGCGGAAGCGGGCAGGGTTGCCGTGAGGAGAGGTCTTCGTAGGGTGCTCTGCGAGCACCTAATTTTCCCCTGGTCATCTGCTTGCCCTGCGAGGGCGATAGGTGGGATTTGTATGACCCTTCGGACCGTGGAAATCTCCAGCTACGAAGCATATCTCGAATCCGAGTACCCCGCCGGGTCGTCGGACGAGATGAGGGACGCCCCCGATGAAGAACGCGAGGCCCGGCTCTCAAGGTTTCCTTACCCCGTCATGCTCGAATTGGCGTACCCGGAATTGGACTTCGCCAATCGATGGTGCTGGGAGCATTTCGGACCGGCTGACGGCGAGTGCTCCCAATCGCGTTCGGAATATCCGGCCTGCGACCTCGGCCCCGGTCATCGACATGACGGCCAATGGACAAATCATTGGTTCGTCAAGACCGATTACAATTTTGGATTCAACGAGTGGTATTTCGCACACGAATCCCACCGGGATCAATTTCGCGACAACGCTCATTCGTTCCATTGGGGCGAAAAATATCCAAAAATGGCCCGATCGTAGAGCACCGCATTTTTTCCAACAATTCATGAAGATGGTGCTCACAGAGCACCCTACAAGAGGGACGACCGCCCATGACCACCGCACAGATCGACTCGTGAAAGTACGCGAGGTCATCAAGAAACTGGAGGCGGACGGTTGGCGTCATGTCAGCACGAGAGGCAGTCATCGTCAGTTCAAACACCCTTCGAAGCCCGGGCGCGTGACGGTTCCCGGCAAACCTTCGGACGACCTGGCACCGGGGACCTTGAAGAGCATCTGGACCCAATCGGGAATTCGGGAGGATTGATTGATGCGCTATGCCGTCGTGATCGAAAAAGCCGAGGGGAATTATTCCGCCTTCGTCCCCGACCTTCCGGGATGCGTGGCGACGGGGAACACGGTCGAGGAGGTCGAAAAAGAGATCCGCGAGGCCATCGAATTCCACCTGGATGGCCTCCGCGAAGAAGGCCTGGCCATCCCCGAGCCGACCAGCCTTTGCGAATACGTCGAAATTTGATGTCCCAATCACGACCCGAGGAGCCAGCCGCCCATGACCACCGCACAGATCGACGCCCGTGCCCTGCCCCGGCCGATCCGCCGTGGATTGGGGCGGATTGACCGGCGGATTCGCTTGCTTGCCCTCCTGCGGGGATCGGGCATGGCCTTGCTGATCCTTGGCCTGGTCGCGGCGCTGGGCATGGCGGCCGATTTCTTCCTGGTCTTGCCCGATCTGGCCCGCTGGGCGATCTGGATCGGCTGGATCTCGGCGGGCTCGATCGCCTTGCTGGTTGCGGGAATTGTGCCCCTGTTGCGTCGGCGGAATTGGGTCGACCTGGCGGCCGTTGCCGAGTCGGGCCAGCCCGACCTGGGCGAGCGATTGGCCGGTGCCGTGGATCTGCTCGGACGCGGCGAGCGCTCGCATGGGTCGGCCGCGATGATTGCTGCCCTGGCCGATCAGGCTTCGGAAAGAGCCGGCTCGCTGGACCTTGGCCGTGCGGTCTCGAAGCATGGGGCCGCGATCTGGATGGCCCTTGGCCTGATCGCCGGCGCCATGGTGATCGCCCCTTCGTTCGTGAGGCCCGACCCGTTCGCCACGCTTGGCCGGCGCTTCCTCAGCCCGTGGCTGGCGATCGATCGCGTGGGGCGGTTTCTGGTCGAGGTTGCGCCGGGCGATGCCGTGGTTGCGGTGGGCTCGGACGTGGCGTTTGTCGCGACCGTCCGGCCTCGGTTCGGCGGAGTGGGCGAGGTCGAGGCTTCGTGGCTGGAATGGACCGATGCCGATGGCTCGAAGCATCGCCTGAAGATGCTCGCCGACGAGCAGAATACGCCGGCCTCGCGGGCTTCCGCGTGGTCATGCCCCGGGTTTCGCAATCGATCGGCTATCGCGTGGCGACCGACTCGTCCGCGAGCCGAAATTACGCGATCACGGCGGTTGCACCGCCCTCGGTGGCGAAGATCTCGGCGAGGGTTGAACCGCCGGCCTACACGAAGCTCAAGGCATCGGTGGCGAAGGATGCCGCCAGGATCGAGGCATGGGAAGGCTCTTCGATCGCGCTCACGGTCACGCCCAGCAAGCCCCTCTCGCGGGCCATCGTGACGTGGCCTTCCATGACCCAGGACGCTGGTCGCTTGCCCACAAGTGGCACCCAGATTCCGGCCACCAGTGCGGCCGATGGCGACCAGGAGGCTCCGAAATCGGTCGAGATGGCGTCGTCCGACGGTGGCAAGACGTGGACGGCCACGGTTCCGGCGGAGGTCTCGGGCCGCTATTCGTTCAAGCTGGAAGACACGCATCATCTGGCCAATCGCCCCGAGCCCCCGCGTCGGCTGGTCGTCCGGCCCGATGCGGCCCCGACGATCACGCTGAGCGGGTCGGGCGAGCCGAGGGAGGCGCAAGGCGACGACCTGCTTGTCGTGGATGCCTCGGCGCATGATGACCTTGCGGTCGTGTCGGCCGAGATCGTCTATTCGATCGAAAAACTGAAGACGGCCGGCCCGCAGGAGGGCTCGGCCCGGCTTGCGTTCGAAGGGTTGGGCACGCGATCGGCGGGCGGCGAGGTCGCGTTGAATCTGAAGCGGCTGGAACTGCTGGACGGCGATCTACTCACCTATCGCGTGAAGGTTTCCGACTCCTTGCCGCCGCCAAGAGGTCCGAATGTGACCTTCTCGGAGCCGAGGATGTTGCGGATCGTGGGCAAGGCCGAACCTTTGATCGCCCGCGACCGATCGGCCGAGCGCGAGTCGCTCCAGGCGCAGTTGACGGCCCTGAAGAAGCTGGCGGCCGAGAATCGCCAGGGGACTCAGACCCTCCGCTACGCGGCCGACGCCGCCCAGCGGGGCAACGGGGCGTGGGACGGGTCCCGCCAGGACGAGTTGACGAGTCGCGGGGCGTCGGCGAAGGAAGTCATCGACAAGCTGGGCATCCTCGCCCGCGACTTCTCGGAATCGGACCAATATGCGTCGCTGACTCGCCCCACCCGGCAGATCGCCGAGCTGGAGGCCGAGGCCGCTCGCGAGACCCTGGAGCAGGCCCGCAAGGCCGAGGACGCGGCCCGTCGCCTGGCCGATTTGCGACAGGCCGACGACCGGCTCGCGGCCGTCCAGAATCGCCTGGAGGAGCTCCAAAACAAGTTCAACGAGCTGAGCAAGCTCGACGACGAACGCCGCAAGCTCCGCCAGCTTGCCGAGAAGGAGGAGGAGCTTGCCAACCGCGCCGAGGACGCCGCGAAGGACGGCGATCGCGACGCCATGGAGCGGCTGAGGCAGGAGCAGGAACGCTTACGCAACGAGCTGGACGAGATCACGCGACGCTCGCCCGAGCTTCGCGCCGAGGCCCTTTCCGCCAGGGCCAAGGAGGCCGAGGAGCTGGCGAAGAAGGCCCGCGATCTCGCCGAGAAGGAGCGCGAGGAGGCCCGCCGCACCGCCGATCCCCACCTGCGAGAGGCGAAGTTGAAGGCGCTGGCCGAGGCGCAGAAGCAGCTTGAGGACGACGGCCGCCGCCTGGCGCTGAAGGTCGATCGCCCCCTGGAAGAAAACGGCCGCGCCCATGTGGACGCGAGCGCGCTGGCCCGTCCCATCGACCCCATCGAAAAGGGCGAGATCGAGCAGGGCCGGCAGCGATTGGACGAGGCCGAGGACGCCCTGCGGAGGCCTGGCCCGCGACCTGGAGGACGTCCGCGACGACCCGAAGGCGATGGCCCGAAGATTGGCCCAACGCCAGCAGGTCCTGGCCGAGCACACCAACGAAGTGATTCGCAACAATCGCGACCCCGAGTTGAAGGCGGCGCTCCCCGAGAAGCTGAAGCCGCTGCTCGAACGCCAGGAGGCGATCGCCCGGCTTGCGGCGGCCATCCCCGTGCCCAAATCGGCCGAGAATCAAGGCAAGGAAGCGACCAAGGCCACGGCCCGCGCGGGCGAGACCTTGAAGGCCAACGGCATCGACCTGGCCGTGAATCACCAGAACCAGGCGAGGGAATCACTTCAGCGCCTGGCCGACGCCTTGCCCGAAGTCTGGCAGAGGCGGCAGCAGGCGCAGGAGGCCGTGAACGAGGCCAGGCAGAAGACCCAGCAGGTGAGCAACGACCTGGAGAATGCGCTTCGCGAGACCGCCCGCCGGCCGGACGCGAACTTCAACCCCGAGGCCGCCGCCCGCGAGCTGGCACGTCGCGCGGCGAACCTGGCCGAGCGCCAGGCGGAAGCCGTCCGCAACCTGGCCGACATCGCGCCCGACCCGCTCACCCAACGCCAGCAGGAACGCGCCCTGGACCGCGCGAAGGACCTGGCCGACGCGCTCGACGCCCTCCGCGACGCCGCGAGCGGCGAGGCCACCAAATCCGAATCCAAACCGGCCGCCGACTGGCGAATCCTCGGCCCGCTCGAAGGTTTGAAGGCCCGCCCGCCATTCGCCGTCGATCGCCCGATCGACTTCAAGGCCGCGCACGAAGGCCGCAAGAAGAAGCCCGTCCTGTGGAGGCCGGCCAATTCGGGCCAGAACGGCAAGGTCGACCTCGGCGCCATGTTCTCGCGGGACGACAACCAGACGGCGTTCGGCATGACGGAAATCCAGAGCCCGGCGAGCGGCAAGGGCCGCTTGGTGATCGGCTCGGACGACAATTGCACGATCTGGCTCAACGGCAAGAAGGTGTTCGAGCACGACGGCTCGCGGAGCTGGGAGCATAACAGCGATCGGGCCTCGGTCGAGTTCGTGCAGGGGGCGAACGTGATGATCGTCCGCTGCGGCAACGGCAACGGCGAGTGGATGTTTTCGGTCGCGGTCGAGCTGCCGCGGACCGACGAGGTGGCGCAGGTAATCGAGCGGGTCGAGAAGCTTCGCGACGCCCTGCCCGCCACGAAGGCCAACGCGCTGGCGACCATCGATCGCCTCTCGGAGAAGATCCAGGGACGCGAGCCGGCCGACGACCGCGCGGCCGAGATTGCCGCCGAGATGAAGGCCAATCCCGCCGACGCCGAAGCGCAGGCCCGCCAGGCCGCGGCCCTGCGAAACCTCAAGGTGCCCGACGCCCCCGCCGAGCAGGCCGAAGCCGTGCGACTCGCCGAAAAGGCCGCCAAAGCCGCGACCGAAGGCAAGCCCGACGCGGCGCAGGCCCATAAGGAAGCGGTCGAGGCCGCGACCGACCTGGCCAGGCGACTGAACGACGAATTGACCCCTCGCGAGCAGGCCGCCGCGCTGGCCCGGGCCGAGAAGGGCTTGAACCAGCCCGACGCCGCCCGCGACCGTCAAACCATGGCCAGGATCCAGGAGGCCATCGCGGCCGAGGTCGCCGCCCTGCCCGCTTCCAGTCCCGCCAAGAAGGCCGCCGCCGACGCCACCAAACGCGCCGCCGAGATGGCCGAGCAGCAGATCCACCGGCCCGACGCGGCGGCCACGCCCGAGCAGATGGAGGCGGCCCGCGAGCAGGCCGCGAAGGCGCTCGATGCCCTCGCCCAGGCCGATTTGCCCGCCCCCAGACCCGCCGAAAAACCCGTCGCCGACGCCGCCCCGCGACGCCAGGCCGAGGAGCTTGCAGACCGTCAGAAGGCGATCGCTCGCGAGGCCGAGGAGCTTGGCAAGAAGGCCGACGCCGCCAAGGACGACAAGGCCGCGCAGGCGAAGATCGCCGCCGAGATGGAGGCGCTCGCCGATCGCCAGGAGGCGGTTGCCGAGGCCAACCGGGACGTGGCCGACCCGCTGCCGGCCAGGTCGGGCGAGCGTCGCGAGGCCGAGAAGCGACGCGACGAGGTGCGATCGGCGCAGGCCCGATCGGCGGCGGCGCTCGCGAACCACGACCCCAAGCGGGCCGCCGAGATGGCCAGGCAAGCGGCCGAGGCGGGGTCTCGACTGGCCCAGGCCCTGCCCGACAAGAAGCCCGACCCTCCCAGGGCCATGCCCGACGACCCCGAGCTTGGCCTGAAGGCCGACCAGCTCGCCGAGGCCCGCGACCTCGTGCGTCGCGAGCGCGTGATCAAGGAGCAGATGCAGGCCATGATGGGCGAGCGGATCGCCCCCCAGGAGAAGATCCGCGACGAGGCCGCCGCGCTCGGCCAGGCCATGGCCCAGCTTCGCAACGCTTCCCGAGACATCAGCCCCAGGTCTCACGGGCCGGCCAATGCCTCGGCCGAATTGCTCCAGAATCACGCCCCGCAGGCCATGAACCAGGCCGACGAGCACCTGGCCGCCGGCCGCTCCGACCCCGCCCGCGACCTGCAACGACGCTCCGCCGAGCTGCTCCAGCAGGCCGCCAATCACGCCGAGGACGTGGCCGCCGCGCTCAAGGCCGACGCCGGCCAGGCGCAGGCCGAGATGCAGAATCAAGGCGAAGGAAAGGCCGACCTGGCCGCCGCGAGGGACGCCCAGCGCGACGCCGGCCAGCAGCTTGCGCAGGCCCACGAAGCCAAGGGCGAGGCCGCCGCGAATGAGTCGACCAAGGCGGCTTCCAACTCGATGAGGAACGCGGCGCAGGGGCTTCGCGCGGCCTCCAAGCCGTCGCGATCGAAGGGGTCTCGCGACGGGAAGATGGCCAGCGACGACCCTTCCAACCACGAGCCCAGGGGGGACGAGGCCGGCAAGGCAGACCCGCATCTCGCCGAGCTTCAGGAGGCCATCAAGGCCCGCACCGGGCGGAGTTGGGGCGAGCTTCCCGGCCACCTCCGCTCGGAAATCCTCCAGATGTCGCAAGGGCCGCTACCGCGACGATTACGCCCGACTCATCGGCCTCTACTTCCGCGAGATCGCCGCCGGCAAGGACGACCATGGAAGGGAAAAAGCCATGACTTGCCGATTCGCTCGCGATGGCGATCCTGCTGATCTTCCTCGGGACCGCTCCCGCGCCCAGGACGTCCCGGCCGACTCCGCCTCGCCCGCGAACCCGAAGGCCGATGCGGCCATCCGTCGTGCTTTGGATTACCTCAAATCCACGCAGAAGCCCGACGGCGGGTGGGAGTCGGGCAACTTCGGCGAGGCCACCTCGGTCACGTCGCTGTCGGTCATGGCGTTCCTCTCGGCCGGCCACACCCCGGGCGACCCCGGCCCCTATCGCGAGGCGATCGAGCGGGGCATCCGCTACGTGCTGGCGAACCAGAAGCCCAACGGCCTGCTCGTCTCGCACACGAGCCACGGCCCGATGTATTGCCACGGGATCAGCACGCTCATGCTGGCCGAGGTCGCGGGCATGAGCCCCGATTCGGCGCTCGCCGCCGAGATCCGCCCGGCCCTGGCCCGCGCCATCGAGCTGATCCTGAAGGCCCAGGCCCGCAAGAAGCCCAGGGACCACGACGGCGGATGGCGCTATCAGCCCGACAGCAGCGACAGCGACCTCAGCGTGACCGGCTGGCAAGTCATGGCCCTGCGAGCCGCCCGCGGCGCCGGCTGCTCCGTGCCCAGCGAGCCCATCGACAACGCGGTCTCCTACATCAAAAGCTGTGCCTCGAAGGAGGGCGGGTTCGCCTACCAGCCCGGCCAGGGGCCGAACAATCCCCGCACCGGCACCGGCACGCTCGCGCTGGAAATCTGCGGAGACCACCTCTCGCCCGAGGCCGTCGCGGGCGCCGAATACCTGCTCAAGCACCCGCCCAACTGGCAGGGCCAGTACTTCTTCTACGAGGTCTACTACGCCCCGCAGGCCATGTTCCAGGTCGGGGATAAGTACTTCAAGGAATACTATCCCAAGCTGACCAAGATCCTGCTGGAGCACCAGGACAAGGACGGGAGCTGGCTCTCCAACGACGGCCACGACCGCGCCGGCGGCAAGGCGTACTGCACCGCAATGGCCGTCCTGGCGCTTGCGGTCGAGTATCGCTATTTGCCGATTTATCAGAGGTAATCGGCCAGGAAAAGATTCTTGACGCCGTTTCCGCCCTTAATTAATTCTAATAATCAAGATATTTAATTTTGAGAGAAAATAAAAATTGAACCTTTTCTGACTTGGAGATTTCTGCATGCAGGCTTCGGAGACGAAACTGCGTCAATTGATCGAAGGAACAAAGCAGTATGTCATCCCCCTTTTCCAGCGACCTTACAGTTGGTCCGAAAAGCAGTGGAAGACGCTCTGGAGCGACGTGGTTGAACAGTCGCGGCACGACGACGGGAGGCCACATTTCTTCGGCTCGATCGTGACGACTCCGGCGAAGTCCGTGCCGCAGGGCGTCGGCAAGTACCTGCTGATCGACGGGCAGCAGCGAATCACGACCGTCCAGGTTCTGCTCGCGGCAATCCGAGATACGGCGATCCGGCTCGGCGATGCGAAGCTCCACGACCGCATCGACGGCCAATATCTCACCAACGCGTACGAGGAGGACGACGAGCGGCTGAAGGTCCTGCCCACGCAGGATGACCGCGCCGCGTTCCGCGCCATCATCCGGAAGGGGGAGATCCCGGAGAATCGCCTGCGGTCGTGCTATCAATTCTTCCTGTCCCGCCTCGAGCGATTCGCCGCCGATCAGCTCGAGCCCATCCACCTCGCCGTGGTCAATCGCCTCTCCCTCGTCAGCATCACCTGCGATGAACACGACAATCCCCACCTCATCTTCGAGAGTCTCAACGCCAAGGGGGAGAAACTCACCCCCGCCGACCTGATCCGGAACTTCCTCCTCATGCGGGTGCATGTGGGCGATCAGGAGCGACTCTTCAACGCACACTGGTTGCCGATCCAGCACGCGATGGGCCCCGTGCTGACCGAGTTCGTGCGGCACTACCTCATGAAGGAAGGCAAGATCCTCACGGAAGCGGACGTCTACTTCGAGCTCAAGGATCGGCTGGCGAACTCCACCCCCGCGCAGGCCGAAGCCTTCCTGCGCGACCTGCACCGGCACGGGATGTTCTACGCCAGATTCGTCCAACCCGGCGCGAGGAGGACGCGGAGGTGGCCGAGAGGCTGGACCGCCTCCATCGCTTGAAGTTCACGGTGGCCTACCCATTCCTGCTGCGCGTTTTCGACGCGTCGGACGCCGGCCTGCTCGGTCGCGATCAATTGCTCGAAACGCTCGACCTGCTCGAGGCATTCTTGATCAGGCGATCCATCTGCAACATGCCGACCAATCAATTACGGCGGATGCTGCCACCCGTCTTCGATGCTGCCGGGGGGGCCGTCCCGGCATTCGTCGAAGGCCTCCGCAAGCAACTTGGCGGGAGCCGATGCCCCAGCGACGAGGTTTTCGCCGCCGCCCTGTCGACCGAACCCCTCTATTCGACGGCCGAGAGGATCGTAAGGCTTCGCCTGATCCTTGAGAGGCTGGATCGCTCTTTCAACCACAAAGAGCCGGCGGATTTCGCCCTGGCGCAAATCGAGCATGTGATGCCCCAGACGTTGACCGCGGAATGGCGCCTCGAGATCGGAGAGGAGCCCGAAGAACAGTGGTCGCAACTGCTCCACACGCTCGGCAATCTCACGCTGACCCGGTACAACGCCGAGATGTCGAATCGGCCGTACAAGGAGAAGCGGGAGGAACTCGTCAATAGCCACTTCGTCCTCAATCGCTACTTTGCCGAGGTCGAGCGATGGTCGCCGGACGCCATCCGCGCCCGCGGGTTGGCGCTCGCACAGCGAGCGATCAAGGTCTGGAGCGACGTCGGCCGCATGCCGAGCACCTCCGAAGGCAAGATCCAGTTGAGCTTGCCGCCCGCGAAGATCCGATTTCGCGACGTCAGCGAGCCCGTCGTCAATTGGAAGGATGCCTTCATCAAATTGTTGAAGCACTTCGAGGCGAGCAATCCGGGCCTACTGGGGAGGATCGCCGCCGAACAGTCGCTCCATGCGGTCATCGACAAGAATGCAGACCGGTTCCGCCGATCGAAAGCCCAGATCGGGGACGTCTACATCAATACTCACGCCAGCGCCGCACAACTGAAGGATTGGTGCCGGAAGGTCGCGAAGATTGGGGCGATCGAATTGCATGATTTCGAGTTCGTTATGTCGGACGACACCTCGAAAGCGGCGTCGTGATGCCAGGCGTCGCGACCAGTGCTACCCGGCCGTCAACTCGCCTTCCTTGATGGATTGAGGCTTGACCGGCGACGCCGCATCGCCATTGCCGAGGCCAGGAGGCCGAAGGCGATTGCCGTAGTTCGGCTCGGGCACCGGGTTGACCGGGTCCCGAACTTGACAACCAACACAGTCGCTACGTCGCATTCGGAATCCCTTGGCGTCCTCCCCACAGGGCCCGCGGCGATTTCCGCAAGTTATTTGGTTGACGCGGCGTTTGGCGAATTCTATCGTAGTCATCGTCGCGTCGGGCTCGTCCCGCTTCGGGCATGGGCGGCGCACCGAGATCAGGAGATATTGCTCCCATGCTACGTATTGCGATGCGGTTATCTGTGTGTGCCTTCGCGCTCGGCCTGATGGCTTCGGCCGGGGCCCAGGAGCCTCGCACGGCCAAGGTGATCCTCGACGAGATCAAGGCCATCAAGCCCCCCACCAACATGCAGGAATTCCGGTCGGGGATGACCAAGAAGGCCGACCTGATCGCCGAGCTCGCCAAGGTCGACCCCGAGAACAAGGAGCTGACCCTGCTCCTGCCGCAGCGATGGATCGCCCTGCTCAACCTGGACAAGTCCGACGAGGCCATGACCGAGATCGACGCCACCCTGGCCAAGACCAAGGACGACACCCTGAAGAAGGACGGCCTGTTCTACAAGGCCATCCTCATGGCCCGCTCCGAAAAGCCCGGCGCGGACGCCGTGGCCGACGAGTTCATCAAGCTCGCCCCCAAGGACCCCCGCGTCCCCAACCTGCTGAACATGATCGCCTCGTCCATGGACGATTCCAACCCCAAGAAGGCGGAGATCGAGGATCGCATCCTCAAGGATTTCGCCACCAGCCAGGTCGCCCGCATGGTCAAGGCCGAGCGCGACAAGGCCGCCCTGTACAAGGACAAGATCGGCAAGCCCTTCGAGCTCGAATTCGACGAGGCGATCAAGGGCACCCACATGTCGATGAAGGACCTCAAGGGCAAGGTCGTCGTGATCGACTTCTGGGCCACCTGGTGCGGCCCGTGCGTGGCCGAGATGCCGACCATGAAGAAGCTCTACGCCGAGTACAAGGACAAGGGCGTCGAGTTCATCGGCGTGAGCCTCGACCAGTCCAAGGACAAGGGCGGCCTGGACGCGCTCAAGAAGTTCGTGGCCGACAACGGCGTGACCTGGCCGCAGTACTACCAGGGCAATTGGTGGCAGAGCGACTTCTCCAAGGGATGGGGGATCAACTCGATCCCGGCCGTGTTCATCGTGGACGCCGACGGCAACCTCTACTCGGTGAAGGCCCGCGGCAAGCTCGCAGACGCTCATCCCCGAGCTGCTCAAGAAGGGCAAGACCAGCCCCGCCGCCGGCGGCCTTTGATCGGCCCGCGGTAAGAAATCGGATGTCACCACCGAAGGCCCGACGGCACCCAAGCCGCCGGGTTTTCTCGTTGATCCCGCCCCGTGCGCCGGATTTATCTGATTGACGCGGCCGACGGCGCCTTCTATCGTAAGCGATTGTCGCGACGGCAACGGGTCCACGTCGGGCCCCGGCCGTTCGCGGTAAATAAGCCAGGGAGACGCTCCCATGATTCGCGCGGCGGCTCGTATTTCGGTGTGCCTAATCGTCTGCGGCCTGCTGGCGCCGCCCAGGGCGCCGACCGTCCGGCCAAGCAGATCCTCGATGACATCAAGGCGATCAAGAAGCCGGTGACCGAGGCGGACACGAAGGCTTCGGGCGAGAAGAAGGCCCAACTGATCGGCGAATTGCTCAAGGCGTATCCCAAGAATGACCAGTTGCCCCGCCTCCTGCCCGAGCGATGGCTCGCCATGGGCGAGATGGGCCAGGCCGACGAGGCCCTGGCGGAGATCGAGAAGATCCTGCCCACGGCCAAGACGCAGGCGTTCAAGGTCGAGGGCGCCTACGCCAAGGCCAAGCTCATGGCCTCGTCCAACAACGACAAGGCCGTCGACGCCGCCCAGTCCTTCGCCAAGCTCGCACCGTTCGACCGCCGCGCCGCGGGCCTGCTCTACGCCGCCTCGCAAAGCCTGAAGGACGAAGATCCCCAGAAGGCCAAGATCGAGGAGAAGATCCTCAAGGACTTCGCCAACACCGACACCGCCAAGGCCATCAAGGCCGAGCGGGCCGAGAGCGCCGACGGCCCCAAGGACGACCGCATGGGCAAGCCCTTCGAGCTGGAATTCGAGGAGGCGATCAAGGGCGGCAAGGTCTCGATGAAGGACCTCAAGGGTAAGGTTGTCGTCATCGACTTCTGGGCCACCTGGTGCGGCCCGTGCGTGGGCGAGATCCCCAACATGAAGAAGATCTACGCCGAGTACAAGGACAAGGGCGTCGAGTTCATCGGCGTGAGCCTGGACGCGCCCAAGGCACAGGGCGGCCTGGAGAAGCTCACGGCATTCGTGAAGGAAAAAGAAGTCACCTGGCCGCAATACTACGTCGACAAGGACAACTTCGCCTCGAAGTGGGGGATCAACGCCATCCCCACGGTGTTCATCATCGACGCCGACGGCAACCTCTACTCCATGAAGGCCCGAGGCAAGCTCGAAACCCTGATCCCCAAGCTGCTCAAGAAGGGCAAGACCAGCCCATCCGCCTGACGTCGGGTGCATGTAGCACACGACCAGCACCAAGACGGCGGGGTGGCATGCTTACGTCCTCGTAAGCGTGTTCAGGATATGACATGAGGACATGCTTACGAGGACGTAAGCATGCCACCCACCGATCCGGCATCACAAGCCAATGGCCCTAGCGTTTCGGGGCCGCTTTCGCCTTGGGCTTCGCCTTCGCCTTCGCCTTGCTCGTGGCCGCCGTTCGGCGAGGGGCCGGGGCCATCTCATCCGTCGGCACGTCGGGATTGGCGGCCGGGGCCATGTTCATGGTCAGGGGATCATACGCGCCGGTTTGACCGTTCCCGAAGCTCCGAAATCCGCCGCCCAGCCCACCGCCGCCACCGCCGCCGACTCCCAATCCGCCTCCGCCACCGCCGCCACCACCAAATCCGCCACCGCCACCCGGCCCGCCGCCGCCCACTCCTCCCGGCACGCTGAACGTGTCGAACGAGACGGCGCCGATGAATTGCGGGTTCACGGTAAGGCGCACGTAGCGGCGATCGGCCGAGACGGCGGGGGTCACGTTCAGGGTGGCGCCATCGGGGATGCTGCCGATTTGCGGGATGAATCCCACGCCCTGGGCATGAACCGTCGGCACGCCGCCGGCCAGGAAGAGCACCCCGGCCGCGATCCAGGATTTCCGCACGCCGTTCATGACCTGCCCCCGGGCTGTAGGCTGTAGGCTGCAAGCTGTAGGCAAGCGGTTTGCGCCAATCGCTTCCCGCCTAAAGCTTATAGCCTATAGCTTGCAGCCTACAGCCTACAGCTTCCCCCCTACAGCTTACAACCCAAAACTCGAACTCATGCCGGATCGCCGCCGAGCAGCCGGACCAGCCGGTGGACGGTCTCGATCAGCAGGCGGTTGCTCTCGCGCTCCGCCTCCAGCTCGTTTCCGGGCGAGGAGTTCGCGGTCGCCGCCTGGCCGTTGCCGCCGATCGCCTGGATTCCCATGCCGATCACCGCCGCGCCTCCCCCGGCCTCGACGGGCTCGGCGCCTCCGGTCAGCGCGGCCAGGAGGTTCGCGCCGTCGGGGCTGCCCCAGCCCGAGCAGGCGTCCCACCCCGGCCCGGCCGCGTAGGCCCCTTTCACCGAGGGATCGGTGTCGTTGTTGCCGCTGGTGATGTCGTGGAACGCCGAGGTTGAGCCGACCTGCTGATAGAGGACCGGGTTGATGTATCCGACCGACTTGCCGCCCGGCAGCGTGGCCAGCCGCTGGTTGATGCGGGCGATCAGGGCGGCCCAGAGCGGCGTGGCGGCGCTGGTGCCCCCGCTGATCTCGCTCTGGCCGTTGAGGATCGTGAGGTAACCCGTGTTCGCGTCCGCATTTGCGGCCACATCGGGCACGCCCCGGCCGGCGAAGCCCGTCGAGGCCGACTTGGGCACGGTCAGGTCCGCGCCCGATTGCCAGCGAGGGCTTCGGGAACACCTCGCTTACCCCCCCGCCCGTGGAGCCGGTGCCGGTCGCCCGCGTCCCTCCGCTCCACACGACCTCGCTGGTGATCTTGCCGCCGGTGCTCAAGAGCGTGGTCCCGCCGACGGCCAGCACGTTCGGGCTGGAGGATGGGTAGTCGACGTGGACCTTGCCGTCGGTGATCCCGTCGGTCGACCCGTCGTCCCCGGCGGCCACGAGCACGGTGATCCCCAGGTTGGCGGCCTCGGCCAGCGTGGTGTTCACCTCGTTGATCACGGCCGAGGTCCACGCGAGCGTGCCCGCGTCCTCCAATTCGGACCAGCCCCAGCTAATCGAGATCACCGACGGCTTGTTGGTGGTGTCGTGGATCGCCTTGGTGATCGCCTCGACCCACCCGGATTCGGTAAACTGGGCGAAATAGACGGCGATTTTCGCCCCCGGGGCGGCGCCCCCGGCAACCTGGATGTCCAGGACGACCTCGCCGTCGGCGTCGCTGCCGGGGGAATTGGTCGTCCCGTCCACCGAGACGGACGTGACCGAGGGGGTGGCCACGCCGATCTTCTGGAAGAAGGCGTCGAGGTCCGATTTCTGATACCCGCCGCCGAACTCGAACAGGCCGATGCACTGGCCGGTGCCGTCCAGATTCGTGGGATAGGCATACAACTGGGCGAGTTGCGGCGGCGTGTAGAACGTGGTCTTGGGCTTCTTCGGCGCCTTGTGGGCCGCGGCGCGGGCCTTGGCCTGCGGGCGATCGTCCAGGCCGGCCACGGCCGTGATGATGGGCTGGAGCGGCTCGGGGATGGTGATCGGCCCGGTGCGGCCTCGATAGGAATGGTCGAGCTTGGCCGAGTGGTAGGTCTGGAGCTGGGTCTGGAACGCGGCTTCCATGTCCTTGACCGTGCCCGAGAGGACGACCATCCTCATGGGGGCGCTGGATTCGACCACGGCCAGGTTGTGGGCCTTGGCGAAGTCGACCACGGCCTGCACGTCCTCGGCCGTCGCGCCAAATTGGGCCACATGCTCGTCGTAAGCGGGGGCCGGGCGGTTGGTGGGCAGGACGTCGCCCAGGACGGCCGGATCGGGCAGGGGCTGCCTGGGGCGGAGCTTGATCACCACGCGGATCGTCTGGTCGGGCGGGGCGGGCCCGGTCGCCTGATACGAGGGGCGGACGTGCCGCTCGCTGCCTCGGAGCGGGACTTTCTTCTGCGGGGACGGGTTGGCGGGGCCGGGATGCGCGGTCATGAGTCGCCTCCAATCAAAGGATTCGGGCCGGGGACACCCCGGCGATGGCGCGAGGCCAACTCCCCGTAAGATCGCCGGATGGCGTCCGGTTTCATCCGGCAAAATTTGGCCGATTGCTCCAGATCAGGGATTCCCCCGCCGGGCGCCGCCGGATCACCTCGCGGAGCATCTTGGCCCGCGCGCCTGGGCGAGGCCGTCTTCTGGCGGACCTTGTCCACCACGTCGGCGGGCATCTCGGCGAACTGGCCCTCGGTGGGCGGCTGGATCACGTCCCCCTTGGCGAGTGGGGGGATGCATCGCTCGCAGCAAAGCTCATGATCCACGCCCGCAAGCGCCTTGGCGGTGGCCGGGCTCAGCCAGACCTCGCGGCCGCACGTGGCACACTTGCGGATCATCGCGTTCGGCACATAAGGGACCGGCGAGGTCTCCAGCGCCAGGCAAAGCACGCGGGTCTTGTCGTCGTCCTTCTCGGAGTCGGCCATGTCGCGAGGCCTCACGGTTTGGCTCGAAGATCGCCCACCGGGAATCTTATCGCGACAGGTCCCTTGATGCCACCAGCCGGGCGGGTCGTCGCGGGCGAGCTGGGTTTCTCAGGCCTTCGGGCCGAAAACGGCCGTCACGTCCACCGCGAAGCCCGGCAACAGCGCCGAATCGGCCTGCTGGCCGCGGGCGAACTCGCCGCGAACCTGATAGGAGCCGCCTTCCAGGACCAGCACGCTCACGGTGGCGATGCACGGGTCGACGATCCAGTATTCCGGGATGCCGGCCTCGGCATAATCGGCCCGCTTCGTCACCAGATCCCGGGCACGGTCCTCGCTGACGACCTCCATCACCAGGTCGGCGCCGTCCCACGCCTGCTCGTGCATGCGGTGGGCGTTCCGGGCGAGCATGAAGAGGACGTCGGGCTCGCGATACTTGCCGGTCGGCAAGCGGACGGGCATGCCGGCAACCTGAACCTTCCCCAACCTACTCGGGGGACACGAACGCCTTCAACAGCTCGTAAAGAAAAAGCATAATATCTTGATGAGTCATGGTCGGCATCGGGAGGACCTCGATATTTCCGCCCGAAAGTTCGACCAGGCGGTTAGTCTGGGCGACCAGATCCAGATAATCGGCTTCGCCCCAGGTCCCCTGCGCAGGGTAGAGGCGGGCGACGTCCCAGGCCGGCTCGCCGAAGGTTGCGTCCTTGTCGGCTGCAATGCTCATGATCGCCCCCAAGGTCTTCGTAGGGCGTATGAAACACGCCAAAGTGGTTCACAGAACAAGACCGCGTGTTTCACACGCCCTACGAATACCAAAATTCACACCTTCTTCCAGATTCCCGTGCCATAAATGGCCGAAGCTCCCAGCTCCTCTTCGATCCTCAAAAGCTGATTATATTTGGCGATCCGATCGGATCGGCGACGCACTTCCGGTCTTGATCTGGCCGCAGTTGGTGGCCACCGCGATGTCGGCGATGGTGGCGTCCTCGGTCTCGCCCGATCGGTGGCTCAACACGGCCGTATACTTCGACCTTTGCGCCAATCCCACCGCTTCGAGCGTCTCCGTGAGCGTGCCGATCTGGTTCACTTTGACCAGGATGCTGTTGCAGGCAGCTCTTGGCGATCCCTTCGGCCAATCGGGTGGGATTGGTCACGAAGAAGTCGTCGCCGACGATCTGGATCTTGCCTCCGAGCGTCTTCGTCATGGCCGCGTAGCCTACCCAGTCGTCCTGGTCGAGCGGGTCTTCGATCGAGATGATGGGGTATTTGTCGACCCATTGCGAGAAGAGGTCGACGATCTCCTGCGAGCTGAACAGCTTGTCGGGGTTGGACTTCCAGAACTTGTACCCCTTCTTGTCCCCTTCGTCGAACAGCTCGGACGAGGCGCAGTCGAGGGCGAGGGCGAAGTCCTTGTCGCGGCCCGGGGTGTAGCCGGCCTTGCTGATGGCGTCGAGGATGAAGGTGATCGCTTCCTCGTTGCCGAGGTTGGGGGCGAACCCACCTTCGTCCCCTACGTTCGTGTTGTGTCCGGCCTTCTTGAGCACGGATTTGAGGGTGTGGAACACCTCGGCGACCATGCGGATGCCTTCGGAGAAGCTCTTGGCCCCGATCGGCATGACCATGAATTCCTGGAAGTCGATCTTGTTGTCGGCGTGCTTCCCCCCGTTGATGATGTTGGCCATGGGCACGGGCAACACGCGGGCGTTCACCCCGCCTAGATAACGGTAGAGCGGCTGGCCCAGGCTGGCCGCTGCGGCCTTGGCCGTGGCGAGGCTTACGCCTAAAATGGCGTTTGCGCCGAGGTTTCCCTTGTTGGGGGTGCCGTCGGCGGCGATCATGGCGGCGTCCAGGCCGACCTGGTCGGTGGGATCGCGGCCGATCACGGCCTCGGCGAGCTCGGCGTTCACGTGGGCGACGGCCTTCTTCACGCCCTTGCCCAGATACCGCGATTTGTCGCCGTCGCGAAGCTCGACGGCCTCGTAGATGCCGGTGCTGGCGCCCGAGGGGACGGCGGCGCGGCCGATCGTGCCGTCGCTCAGGATCACGTCGACCTCGACGGTGGGGTTGCCCCGGCTGTCGAGGATTTCTCGGCCCTTCACGGCAACGATCGCCTCGGCGGTCATGCTCGAAGCGAACGGATCGTTCTGCGTGCTCATCGGTGCGTGCAAACTCCAGCGGTGCAAGCTCAGGTCGAAACGAAAAAGCCCGAACGGACGGGCCGGGGGAAGCTCTTGGAAGAGGGATGGGCGGGCCGTTCCCTCGCGGGCGGCCCGCCCCTGACGACCGGCCCGGTGACCGGAGGAGAATCAGGGCGGTGCAGTCGTCGTAAATGCCTCGTCAGGGGCGGAAACCGCCTCGCGGTGCGGACTCAAGGTGTCAGTTCTCGTGCGGGCCGACCCGTCGTCCATGACCCGGGTCCACTGGCTCCGCGGGCTGAGACCCCTCGAACGGGTCCCGGCCCGCGGCCTCTTCCCCGAAGAGGCGACGGCCGGAGGATGCCATGATCCCCCGCCCGGCGAACGCCCTTCATTGTGGCGACAAGCGCTCCAAATCGCCACGGCAAAAGGGTCGGTTGAGAGAGGCAGCCCATTTGTCTTACCAGGCCACATCCAACCGACCCATTCTACCTCCAGGCCATAAGGTTATCGGCGCGAGCGGTGTCGGGCTTAACCTCGGCACTTATGGATTGGCCACTTCCTGCCCAACTCGAAGCAGGGGCACGACATACTTCCGCAAGAACGCGGGATTGTCCGGCCCGATGTGGCCGCCCAGGTACCCCGTCCGCGCCATGCTCGGGGACCAGCGAATTTGCTTCAATTTCTCGTATTGAGCCCGCCCGACCTCGTCCAATCCCGAGGGCCGGCGGAACCCGACCAACCCGGCTCCGACCTGATGGAGGCGGTCAATCGTGCCGAAGATGCGTGTGCCGGCACCCAGGATGATCACGTCCAGGGGGGACCAGAAGACCACCATCTCGCGGCGGACCGCCCGCAAGGCTCGCGACAGGTCGTAGGCCGGCGAGAGCGCCGAGGACAGCAAGACGACGGCCTCGACCGAGTCCTCGGGCAAGTCTTCCAGGACCCGCACGACCACGCCGGTCCCGCCCGATTTGCCGACCAGGAACACGGGAGAATCGGGCCTCTCGGCGCGGAAGGCTTCGACCTGGGAGACCATGGCGGCGGCCTGGGCGCGATGGTTCTCGACGTCGGTCAGGTCGCGATGCCAGCGGCCGAATCCATGGCCCCAGCGCACGATCTTCACGCGATGGGGCAGGCCCTCCTGCGCGGCGGCGTGGATCAGGCCCGTCCCGCAGAGGTCCAGGCCCCCCACGCCGTCGGCCACCAGGATCAGCCCGGCCCTGCCGTCGTCGGGAGGAGGCTCGGGCGTGGGGCCATGCAGGGCGCGGAAGGCGCCCCGGAGCAACGAAGTGTAGATCATGCCTTCATTCTAGGGCACGGCCGGCCGGCGAAAGCAAGCCGGCCGCCCCCGATTTCACGCCTCGGCTAGCTCACGGTCAAATCGCCGGTGGCGTTGGTAGCCGCGGCATAATTGGTGCTGCCGGCGTAACTCGCCGCGACGACCCCGGTATGCGTGCCCGTCGAGTCCGCCGTGGCAACCCCGCTCAGCGACGCCACCCCGCTGCTGTTGGTCACGGCCGAGCCGACCGACGTGCCATCCAGGGTGAAGCTGACCGTCTCCCCGACACGCCGGAGTTGGTCGTATTCGAGTTCAAGGTGGCCGTGAGCGTGGCGGTCCCGCTCGTTGCCGTGCCGGAGACGCTGCTTAACGTGGTTGCGGCCTGGCTCACGGAGAGGGTCCCCGTGGCGTTGGTCGCGGCGGCGTAATTGGTGTCCCCGGCGAAGCTGGCCACGATCGCGCCGGCCGAACCGACCGCGTCGGACGTGGCGACGCCGGTGAGCGTGGCCACCCCGCTGCTGTTGGTGGTGGCCGTCCCGACGGAGGTTCCATCCAGGGTGAAGCTGACCGTCTCGCCGGAGATTCCCGCGTTCGTCGCGGCGGAATTCAGGGTTGCCGACAGGCTTGCGGTCCCCCCGTAAGTGGCCGTGCCCGAACGGTCGCCAGGCTCGTTGCCACCTGGCCGACGGTCAGGTTGCCGGTGGCGCTTGTGGCCGCGGTATAGTTGGTGCTCCCCGCGTAGCTGGCCACGACCGAGCCGGTGTGGGTCCCCAACGCGTCGGACGTGGCGACGCCGGTGAGCGTGGCCACCCCGCTGCTGTTGGTCACGGCGGTGCCGACGGAGGTCCCATCCAGGGTGAAGCTGACCGTCTCGCCCGAAACTCCCGCATTGGTTGTGGACGAGGTCAGGGTTGCGGTCAGGGTCGCGGTCCCGCCGACACTGGCCGTCCCCGACACGCTTCCCAGGGTGGTGGCGGCCTGACTGACGACGAGGTTCCCGGTCGCGTTGGTGGCGGCGGCGTAGCTGGTGCTGCCGGCGTAACTGGCGACGACCGAACCGGCGTAGGTGCCGGCGGCGTCGGAGGTCGCAACTCCGGTGAGCGTGGCCACCCCGCTGCTGTTGGTCACGGCGGTGCCGACGGAGGTCCCGTCCAGGGTGAAGCTGACCGTCTCGCCCGAGACCGCGGCGCCGCTTGTCCCCGAGGTCAACGTGGCCATGAGCGTGGCGGTCCCCTCCGAAGGTGTCGGTGCCGGACACGCTGCCCAGGGCGGTTGCGACCCCGCTGACCGTCAAGTCGCCGCTGCCGGTGCTGGAGAGGTTGCCGCGCACTCCCGCGAAGCTCGCCACCACGCCCCCGGCGTCCGTGCCCGTGGCGTCGCTCGTCGAGACGCCCGACAAGGTGGCGATGCCGCTGCTATCGGTCACCGCCGTGCCGGCGAAGGCGCCGTCGAGCGTGAAGAGGACCGTCTGGCCGGCCAATCCCGCGTTGGTCCCGGACGAGGTCAGGGTTGCGGTCAGGGTCGCGGTCCCGCTGCTGTCGGCCGTGCCCGAGACGTTGGTGAGCGTGGTGGTGGACTGGCTCGGGTCGAGGTTCGGCGAGAGCGTTCCCTGGCTCGCCACGGCCAGGCTAATTGCGCCCTGGGAGCCGAAAAGCCCCGAGGTCCCGAGCATCGCCGTATCGAAGGTGGTGATGGCGGTCGTGACCTCCGTCTGCGCATCCGCGGGGGCATCCTGGACGATCGTCCCTACCGTGGTTTCCAGGTTATCCACGGCCGCATCGACCATGGTGGACTGATTCGGATGCGTGATCTGGAGGGCCGCGTGCAGGTCGGCCCGATACGCCTCGGCCTCGACCGTGACGAGGGTGCCCACGTCGTCGATCGTCAGCGGGGTGGTCGCCGAGGAATCCAGGTCGGCGGCCAGCGTGTTCAGGTTGGTCTCAAAAGTTCGCGTCTGCGTCGCGAACGCCATGAGGGGCGTCCCGAGCGAGTAGAGGGCCTGCGTGCCGAGCGAGTTGATCGCCGTCTGCGCGTCGGTGGCGAGGTCCGAATCGGCGATCACGCCCGAGGTGTCCTGCTGATTGAGCGAGATCACGTCGGCCACGACCTTCTGGCCCTGGAGCTTCAGCAGCTTGTCGATATTCGGCGCCGAGGGGAGGAATTCGCCGTCGACGGCCTGCTCGTAGCTCGACTCCAGGGCCTGCACCTCGGCCACGAAGCCGTCGCCGTCCACGGTCGAACTGTTCAGGTCGGCCAGCGGCCCGCTGGTGACCTGCGATTCCAGCGAGTTGACCACCCGCTGGATCGCCGCCGGCCCGGTGTCCTGGCCCTGGTCGGCCCTCTGGATCAGGTCGGTCAGCGAGGGGAGCGAGAAGGACTGCGCCGAGGTCGCCAGCAATTCGCGGGCTTCCAGCATCTCGACGCACATGGGCCGACGCGGCCTGGGACGCCTCTTGCGATCGTTCATCTTCCACCCGGGGGCTGCTTGGATGTAGTTGCCAACATGCAAGTCTATGTACGTCGCCGTACGAATCAAGCATGCATGGTGTTAATTTTCGAAACACGACTTTTCGTCTTCATTTTCATGAAATGAAGACATAAGGTATCGTTCGGAGCCGATCGCGGGGATCGTCCGGCGGGAGGGATGCGCCTGGTCGGGCAAGGCGCGCAACCCTTACAATGGGATTATCGTTGCAGGCCTCCCATCGGCGTCATCTCGACCCAAATCCCCCAGGTCTCCCTGTCGCCCGATCACCTCGCATTCGGTCCCGACAGGGATCCTGATTGCCCATCAAGCAGGGCTCCCATGCCGAAGACGCCACGCCGGTTCGGCCTGCTGGACGCCATGATCCTGGTGGCGGCGATCGCCATCGGCCTGGCCTGGGCGCGGTTCCAGGGCTCGATCTCCGAGCATCTGTTCAATCCCTTCGGGTCGAACCTCTCCGGCTTCGGCGATCCGGGCGAGCCTCGGTTGACCATCCTCCTGGGCAGGGCGTGGGAGAAATATGCCCTCGCCGCCCCGGTCATGGCGATGCTTGCGGTCGGCCTGGTCGTGGTGCGGTTCCGGCCGCCGGGCCTCGGGCTTCGTCGCGGCCTCTCGCAACCCGGCGCATCGGCCTGCGTGGCCGTGGCGGTCGTCCTTGGGCTCTCAACGATCCGATTCCTCGTGGAGACCTGGCTATGGCGGATCGAGGTGAATTATCAGGCCGCTCATGGCATCAATTTTCACGGCGAGTGGTGGGAGGGGGCCTACCACATCCTCCGCCCGACCGAGCCGGGATTGGCCGTGGTCGCGTGCTGGTCGATCCTCGCCCTCTCGCGGCGGATGCGATGCGAGCGCTCGCTGATCGATCGCCTTGGCCGACTGGTCGCCGCCTACTGGATCGTGGCGATGGTGTTCTACTGGATTGCCGGGCCGGGGTGAGGGACGGACGACCTACAGCGGATTTCGTTCGGATCCGGCCTAATCGAATCGGCCGGCAATAGCCGGCCCTACGTTGTGTGCAACGCGATTTTGAACGGCTGTAGCCTTCAGACCCGGGCAAATCCCCCTTAACCCCCTTGTCGGCCGCGAGCATCTCCACGGCCTTCAAGGCCCGCCGCTCCCTGGTCGGCTCCTGCTTCGCGCCTTCAATCCAGTCCACGAACTCCTTGCGATGCGAGTACGAGAGCCGGTCGAAGGCGATCCTGGCCGCTTCGTGATGCCCCAGGGCTTGCGACAGGCACTCGGGGACCGTGAGGATTCGCGGCTCGTCGTCGGCTTCGATCTCGACGACCACGGCCTCGCCCGCCTCCTTGCCGATGGCCGTGCGCAGCTCCTTGTTCACGACCACGAAATGGCGCCGTCGCCGCGGGGCATGGCCGACCCTCGGAAGGGATGGCCGTCGATCGTGCCCCGGACGGCCACGCGCCCTCGGCTCCCGAACGCCTCCTCGATGCGGAATGGGACCTCGAACCGCGTCGAGGTCCCGGTCCCTTCCGGGCGGACGAGCTTGGCCGTGAAGGACTTCGATTTCGGGTCACGCATCCCTCAACCCCCATTCAACTCGACTTGAGGATTCGGGTCGGAGGTTGTGCGAGTGCGTCCAATCCTAGCCCCCCGACGCCGATCCCGGCAGCCCCTTCACCCATTCGATCGCCCTGGGCACGCCCTCGCGAATCATCGAGTCATAATGGCCGCCGGTGGGGACCTCGACGAGCGTGGCGGGCCTGCCCTGGCCGTCGAGATAGGCCTTGAACGCCTCGCTTTGCCGCGAGGGGACGGTGCTGTCGTTGGTCGCGTGGAACAGGAAGATCGGGCACGCGAGCTTGTCCCGGTGCGTCTGCGGCGAGGAGTCCTTGATGAGTTGGACCAGCGGCGGGGGCGAGTTGGCGATCGCGGGCATGGCGGACGTGAGGCGTTCCCACACGTCCACCACCGAGGCGAACGCCACGCACGCCTTGAGCCGGGGCTCGTGCTCGGCGAACAGGATCGCCATCGTCCCGGCCGAGCTATGCCCGGCGGCGTAGAGCCGGTTCGGGTCGACCTGCGGCACCTTCGCCAGCACAGTATTCGAGCGCGATATGGGCGTTGACCAGCCCGGCGCGGGCGCGGAAGAAGCCATCGACCGCCTCCTCGAATTTGGCGCCGTTGTTGTCCTCGGGCCGGTGGCCGTCGAGGTCGTAGGCCATCACGGCGAACCCGGCGCGGACCCACGGGAGATGCTCGGCGCGATCGCCGTCGGCCAGGCCGATGCCGGTCAGCAAGCTCGTGCCGGCCGGGGCGATCAGCACGCACGGGAGCGAACCCGGCGCATGGTCCCCCTCCGGCAAATACAGCCACAATTGCCCCGAATGCCCCGGCGCCGACCCTCGCGGCGCGGGCTTGGGGCCGAGCGCGATGTCATGCATGACGATGCCCGGCTCGATCGCCTGCGGCGGCCCGGGCTCGGGGAAGTTTGGCAGCGAGATGGCACCCTTGGGCAACGACGACTTGCCCCCGAGCGGAGCCCCCGCCCCGCCCCCAATTGCCTGCGCACGCCCCTGGCGGGCCGCTTCCATCCACTTCGGGATGTCCTTGAACAGGACCAGGGCGAGGATGACCAGGCCGAAGATCCCGAGCGGCCGGCGGAAGATCCACGTCTGCCGCTCCCAAACCGTCATCTCGCCCGATCTTCGCTTCTTCGACTTGTTGCCGCCGTACCCTTGCGGGGCCACGACCGGCCGAGGGCGAGGCGGCGGCGGGGGGCATCGGCCAGCCCATATCCGCCGTCGGCCTGAGGCCTCGCCCGGGGCGAGGCTCCGCCCGGGATCTGCACCACATTGCCGCACTCGCGGCACTTGACCCGCCGGCCCGCCATCGCGGGCACCGCCGACAGCGACTTGCCGCAGCCGTCACACTGGAAGGAGATGCTCATCGATCGCCTCGATCGGGGAGGGGGAGAGGTCGGCGTTGACCCGAGGGAAGGAGCCCGGCCGATTTTGCCCACCCGAATCGGCAGCGTCAATGAGCCAACGGGCGTTTTCTCGCGGACCGCTTCGCTCCCCGACTTCCGCCGGTCAATTCACGCCGAGCAACTCGACCTCGAACACCAGGGTGGCGTTCGCGGGGATCACCCCGCCGGCGCCTTGGTCTCCATAGGCGAGGTCAGGCGGGATCAGCAGCACGCGCTTGCCGCCCACCTTCATGGTGGCGATCCCCTCGTCCCAGCCGGCGATCACCTTGCCCTGGCCGACCGGGAACTCGAACGGCTTGCGGCGGTTGGTCGAGCTGTCGAACTTCTTGCCCACCTTCGAATTCGTCCACAACCAGCCCGTGTACAGGACCTTCACCGTCTGGCCCTGCCCCGGCATGGCACCATCGCCAACCTTCACGTCCTCATAGCGCAGGCCCGAGGCCGTCTGCGTCATCTTCGAGGGCACGACCTTGAGCGCGGCCATCGCCACCGACGGGGCCGCGACCACGCAGGCGGCGATGATCCATTGTCGTCTTGTCATGGCTCGACATCCTTTCGACCAGGGGCGGAAGGCGACTTGCCTTCCGACCGGCCGAGAGGATAGCAGAAACGCCCGGACGGGCAATCTCAAGGCGTGAACCAGGCGAAACGGCCGGCCCGCGCCGCCCGCCTTGCGGAACCCGTCCGGCGCCAACCGAGCCGATCAAGGCTTGACGCCGGCCTTGCTCGACGGCGTCGAGGAAGTCGGCCCCGATGATGGGGGGAGCACGGCCAGCTCGTCAATGACCCGGCTCACGCCCACGGTATCCTTGGCCAGCAGGACGGCCCGCTCCTTGGCGGCGGCGTCGGGCACTCCGCCCCGCAGGGTGATGGTCCCGTCATCCTTCAACGCCACCTCCATCACCGAGTTGGTCAGCGTCTTGTCCCAGTGGAGCCGGCTGTACACCCGGGAGAGGACGTCCTGATTGTGGACCGCGGCCTTGGTCCTGGCGAACGCGTTCTCGACCCCCTGCTTGATGTTCTTGCCCGCGTCATCGATGCCTGCCCCACCTTCTGGCCCACGCCCTGCGCGTTCACCACGCACGCGGGCGCGATCACGGCCCCCGCGAGCATCGAGAGGGCAAGTCCAAGAGCCCACTTCGTTTTCGTCATCATGAGTTTGACTCCAAGATATCCGTCGCGACGTTACACGACAGGAGAAAAAGGCATCTCTCGTGCCAAGCCCGACGCCAAAGCTGCGCGGAATGTCCTTGAGCGTCGCGCACGTATAGAATGCGTTTCGATCGCACCCAAGGACGAAGCCAAACCATGAGAATCCCCTCCATCATGCCGCTGATCCTCTCGACCACCCTGGGCGCCTCCGCATCGGCCGACCACCGCCGCTGGGAGGACGAGGTTGTCTATGTGGTCATCACCCAGAAGTTCGACAACGCCAACCCCGCGAACGACGTGATGGCCCGCCGCTATCGGAAAGACCGCGATAAGTACGAGGGCGGCTTCTGGGGCGGCGACTTGCAGGGCGTGACGCGAAGGCTCGACGACCTGGCCGACCTGGGCGTGACGACCTTGCTGATCTACCCCGTGATGAAGAACGACGAGCGCCCGGCCGGCAAATTCCTGGCCACGGGATATCGCCCCATCGACCTCTTTCGCGTGGACGAGAACTTCGGCGACATGGACGCCATGAAGGCGCTGCGTGAAGGCCGCGCATGACCGCAAGATCAAGGTCCTGCTCGACCTCCCGCTCGGCTTCCCGGGGTTCGAGCACCCCTGGCTCGCCGACCCCGCGAAGCAAGACTGGTTCGGCAAGCCGACCGAGTACGGGAGCCGTCGCTGGATGGTCGAGAAGCCCGAAGTGGCCGATTACTTGATCGAGGTCTCCAGGTTCTGGAAGGCCCAGACCCATTGCGACGGCTTCCGCCTCGACTCGATCCCGATCCACCCCACCGCGTTCTGGAAAAGATACGCGAACGAGGTGAAGGCGGCCGATCCGAAGGGAGAATTCCTCCTCCTGGGCGAGGTCGCGCTGCCTCCCAGGGCCATCGGCGAGTTCCTCCGCGAGACCGCGTTCGACTCGGCCTACGACTTCTCCTGCCACCAGGCGCAGGACGTGCTCGGCAAGGGGGAAGACGTGGGCAAATTCGCCTTCATCATGAAGGAAGCCCACCAGTACTATCCGTCGCCCCGATCCATGGTCGCACAGGTCGACAATTACGAAATCCCCGCATTCGTCGAGGCCGCGAAGGAGCCCAGGCTGGCCAGGACGAAGGCGGCCATGACGTTCCTGCTCACGATCGACCGCGTCCCCCTGCTCTACCCCGGCGACGAGCTGGCGATCACGGTCCGAAATCCGGGCGACGCCTTCCCGGAAGATCGCCGCGAGAATGTTTTTTATCAAGATATGAAATTACTAATTGCACTGCGAAGACGCGAGCCGGCCTTGCGTCGCGGGAGCTTCCTCGAAGTCCAATCCAAACAGCCGATCTACGCCTACCGCCGAGAGCTGGGCGAGGATCGATTCCTCATCGTCCTGAACAACGCGGCCGAATCCCACCGCGTGCAATTCCCGATCGGCGATCGAACCTGGCAAGAGGTTCGCCTGGAAGATGCGACCTCGGGCAAGGCGGAGAAGGCCGCCGGCGAGGACCGGGCGATCGAGATCGAGCCATTCGGGGCACGGATCTGGAAGGTCCGCTGAAACGCGGCAAGGACTACTCAAATGGCCATCGTCGGCGTCGGCCCGCGCATACGTAGCGAAAAGATCCGCCGTAAACGCTGCCGTTAAGATCGTCGCGAGTGCAAGACCGTTCGTCCGCTTCATGGCTCTCCCTCCCTGGAGTATCGGGACGTTTGCAGCTCGGTAACATCCAATCGACGCGAGATCTAGCCTCGTAGGGTGCTCTGTGAGCACCTCTTCGATTGGCCAAATCCAGAAAGATGGTGCTCACAGAGCACCCTACAAGAGCGGTAAGAGATGCAAGCATGCGGCCCTCGCCCCCGCATTTTGCGGGGACGAGGGCATCGGTGGATTTCCGAGGAACGTGCGAGGCTCAGGCCGCGCGGCGGATCCGGTTTCGGGCGAAGAGGCCGATGCCGAAGGCGCCGAGCAGGACGATGGTGGCGGGCTCGGGCACCGGGGCGATCGCGTTGGCGATCACCGCATAGCCCGCGTCGTTCGGATGCACGTTCGTGCCGGCCGGGGCGTCGAGGATGTGCGTGAGCTCCGCCTCCTTGCCGAGGAAGGGCGTATACGTGTCCACGTACTTCGCGCCGAAGGCCGAGGCCTCGCCCGCCATGATCGCGTTGAGGAGCTGGATGGCCGGGCCGGCCAGGTTGTACAGGGGGCTGCCGGGCACGGCGGCATACGGGTTGTAGTAGCCGACCAGCGTGACCTGAGCCGAGGGGGCCAGCGCGTGCAACTCGGTCAGCAGCGACGTGTAGTTGTTCTGCACGGTGGTCATGGCCTTGAGGATGTCGGCCTGCTGCTGCGCGGGGCTCTCGGTGAAGAAGCCCGGCGCGCCCACCGTGGCGAACAGGTCGTTGGCGCCGAGCTGCACCGTGACGGCGCCGACGGTGTTGCCGGCCGCCAGCGTCGACGCGATCGTGTTGATCATCGCGCCGTTCTGGCTCATCGACGTGTTCGAATAATTCAGGTTCAGCGGGGTGGCGGGCTGGCCGCCGGTGAAGAAGCTGGTGGACGTCTCGCCGTCGATCCCCAGGTTCACCACGTTGGGCACGGCCCCGCCGTTCATCGACGCCAGGCTGTTGGCGTAGAGCGACACATACCCGCGATCGCCATACGACGGGTTGTGCATGAAATCCGTCTCGCCGAAGGCGACGGAGTCGCCCAACGCCAGGTACGTCATGGAACCGGCCGAAGCGGTTCGTGATGGGGCGGTGCATAAGGCCAGCGCCGCCAGCCCGACGCAAGCCGAGGAAAACACCCTGCGCATCGCGGAAACCTCCATGTCTACCAGGATCTGTCCGCCAACATCCGTGCCTGGTTTACCCCCAGGATGGGGCGGATCTTAGCGACTCCCCCGAAATCGGTAAAGGCCTTTAGGCAAAGTTTGCAAACGCGGCGGAATTGTAAAAATTCCCGCTCGAAACCGAACCGGGTCGAACGAATCTTTACAAGACGGCGCCGCAACAAGCCAGATGCATCAAGAGCGGCCCGAAATCGGATCGGCGATCGCCCCCGGAGGCTCGCCCGCGGGTTCGGGGGCAGTCGCGGCGGGCCGATCCGGCTCCTTCACCGCCCAGAGCCACCGCCTCATCCGGGATGCCATCAACGTGCCCACCATGCACGCGCAAAAAGGCCCCAGTCGTCGGGATAAGGTATATAGCGGGAGTTATAGCACCTGACGACAAGACTACTGACTCCAGCCTGGCCAACTGAACTCTGAAGCGGTTTCTGTCGTATCAATGGCATGAGACCTATCGGGACCGCCGAAGAACTTCAACGCCGCCGCATCCGTGCCGTCGAACTCGTCGAGCAGGGAGAATCGCCCGAGGATGTCGCCCACTTCCTCGGCTGCGGACGCTCCTCGGTCTACACCTGGGTCAAGCTCGCCGGGCAGGGCCCGCAGAACCTTGCCGCCAAGCCACACCCCGGCCCCAAGCCACGACTCTCCGACGCTCAACTCGTCGAGTTGGAGGCCCTCCTCCTGAAGGGGGCCAAGATGCACGGATGGCGCACCGAGCTGTGGACCGCCGCCCGGGCCGCCGAGTTGATCGATCGTCACTTCCGGGTCCGCTTCCACCCCGAGCACGCCCGCAAGCTCCTCAGGCGGCGGCTGAAGTGGACCAGCCAGAAGCCGCAGCGGAAGGCCAAGGAGCGGGACGAGGTCGCCATCGACCACTGAAGGCGTCAGGAGCTGCCCAAGATCATCCGCCGTGCCCGGGGCCGCAAGGCGCACCTGGTCTTCCTCGACGAGTCGGGGTTCATGCTCACCCCGACGGTGAGGCGCACCCTCGCCCCCCGGGGCAAGACGCCCATCATCGAGAGTTGGGACCGGCACGACCGGATCTCGGCCATCAGCGCCGTGACCGTGAGCCCGAAGCGGAGGCGGCTGGGGCTGTATTGCCGCCTGCTGCCCGACGACGTGAACGCCCACGGCGAGGACACGGTGGCGTTCCTGAAGCACTTGCGGCGGCACCTGCCCGGGCCGCTGACGATCCTGTGGGACCGGGGCAACATCCACGACCGCTCGAGGTTGGTGCGGGCGTACCTCGCCGATCATCCCGAGATCGTGACCGAGAAGTTCCCCGGCTACGCCCCGGAGACCAACCCCGACGAGATGGTGTGGCAGCACACCAAGCACGGTCGCCTGTCGAACTTCACGCCCGAGGACACGGCGGAGTTGAGGGCGGAACTGGTCGAGGAGTTCGGGTATCTCCGCGGCAAGCCCGAGTTGTTGGCCGCTTTCATCAGGCATGCCAAGGTCCCCGTCCGCTTACGTTGTTAGTCCCGTTAGCCACGCTGCAGTCAGTAAGACGTATGGCATCGATGAAATAGTAAGTAGGAACGGCGACGAGGGCCGAAGCCCCGACGATCAGCACCGAGACCATCACGGAATCGAACAGGATGAAGAGCGATCGCCACGCCGACGACGGCCCGAACGCTTCCTGCCGGACGTCGAGGCGTGAATACCCCCGGTACAATCCCAGGCAAGACACGCACGCCACGAACGAGCCCAGGCTGAAATGAAAGCGGAAGGCCGCCATCGTCACCGAGGCCACGGCCACGAAGACCATCATCCGCCGCACGGTGAGTCGAAGACGCGGCATGGCCTCGGCCTCCCGATCTTGACCGCCTTGATCCCGAAGTCCTTGGCATCGGCAGGAGTTATACCGGACCTTATGAGCCGGAGCCTCGTAGGACGATGCGTCCGTCGCTCATTCCTGGTGGCTTGTCGGTGGATCCTGGATGGGAGCGAGGATCGCCTCAACGTACTCTTTCGAAGGCCTGGGTGGCCGGGGAGGGTCGGGGGAAATGGGCATCCAGGGCCGGATCGAGGCTCGCTTGTATTTGTCCGCCATGGCCTGGTGGTATGCGATGAATTCGGACAGGGGACGAGCCGCTCGCACCGACTCCGCGTGTGCCTCCAATTCCGCCGCCACATAACTCGGCGATCGATCCTGACCCAACGGTCTGTCCGTTGTAAGCAGATACATATCCAGGTCACTCACGGGGAAGGCGACCCTCTCCCTCTTATGGGCGAGCGAGACGATCCAAAATCTCGCCCGACGCTCCACCAGCAACCCAAGGATCATCGCCATGACTGCCACCACGACCATCATCCATCGCACGGTGAGTCGGAAACGCGGCATCGCATAGGCCTCCTGATTCAGGTTCGTAGGATTCACTCCCGCGGACGCCTTCCGCGAAAACTCGGCCCTACTTCCGATCGCGTTTGGACCGGATTTCTGAAATTCGGCGCTCTTGTTTGCGTTTCGAGGATGCCAGTCCCCGGGCTTCGCTGCGTTGCAGAGCTTCAGCCTCCGAATAGGGCAGCCCGCCGGCCCCGTCTCGCGGCTCGACCATATCCCGGAAGACATTAGCGGCGTCGAGGCCGAAATGCATTGTGCCCGCCTGCAACACCTTGCCCGTCTTCTGATCGATGAGCCGAAAGGACCAAGCCTGCACGACCGGGTAGCCCTTTCCGGGCACGGCGTTCACCACGACGGTCGGCCGCTTCGCCAAGATTCCCGGCTGCGCCGTCTCCGCGTGGGTGGCAATGCAATACAAGGCGGTGGCCTCGAAGTACGAGCTGGTCGGCCGAGATTTCGCGAATTGCAGAGCCTGGGCCTGCACGGGCATTACCGGGGAGCGCCGCAGGAGCAGGAAGAACGGGGCAACGATTGCCACCGTAAGCATCATCCGCCGCACGGTGAGTCGGAAACGCGGCATCGCATAGGCCTCCTGATCGATCGGACGCGATCCGCAGCATAGCCGCGATGGTCGGGCGTGGCAATCGAGCGGCCGGGGGTTGGGAAGTCGGCCTTCCCCGCGAATCGCGGAAGATCCGGCCGCCTCGTCGCGATGCTCCCTGAAGAGTCGTCCGCTCGACTTCGCTCTTCGATAAATCGTCGCTGGAAGTTCGGGGGCGAGAGAGCGAACGAATGGACTTTCTGCGCATCCCCAGATTGTCGAAATTCGCCGCCCATGCTCGCTCCTGTCCACCGGGTCAAACCGTCTTGAGCCCGAACACCTTGGCGTAGACGTCAATCTTCTCGGCCACCGACAGGTGCTTCGGACCCCTGGCGGTGTGGCGGAGGACGACCAGGGTCACGTCATCGTCGGGGATGGCCCCTCCGCGATGGGCTTCGACCCCCGCGAGGATCGCCGGGCCGAGATTGGCCAGGTTGTTTGGGTCGAGCTTGGCGGCGATCGTGCGCAGGCCCTCCTCGCCCAGCATGTTGCCCGATCCGTCGTGCGCCTCGATCAGGGCGTCGGTGTAAATGACGATCAGGTCGCCCACGCCCAGGGCCACGGCGAACTGTTCGTAGTCGGACTCGTCGTCGATGCCCAGGGGCAAGTTGGCGGCCCGCTGGGCGACGGCCTCGGGCGCGAGGATCGACCATTCGCCGGTTGCGGCCTGGAACCAGAGCGGGCGGGGATGGCCCGCGTTGCACACGCTGAACGACCGCTTCGTGGCCAGATACGTGGCGACAACGGCCGTGGCGAAGCGACGCAACTGGGCCAACTCGGCGAACTGGCGATTCAAGGCGCCGAACCAGCTTCGCCTGGCTCTTGCGGTTGATATTCTTCCGCATCAACGCCCGCAAGGCGCCCGAGAATGCGGCAACTTCCTGGCCATGCCCCGAAACGTCGGCAACGATCAGGCGAGTGATCACGCCCCCGCCGCAAAGGGAGACATAATGCACATCGCCGCCCTGGGTCGCGCCCTCAAAAGGCCGGCTATAGACCCATCCCTCCAGGCCCGGCATCGAGACGGCCTCCTCGCGAAGGCTAGACCCGCCGAAGATCTCCATGCAATGCATGGGACGGCCATGGGAGGTGTCGGCGGGCGTTTTCATGATGTGCCTCGTCGGGCAAAGGAGGATTGCCGCGTTCGCCGGGGATCGATACCGGATCGGGCCATCGCGGAGTATAATCGAGTGCAGGCCAGCGACGCCATTTCGCTCGCCGATTGCGTTTGGGGATCCCGTCACATGTTGAAAGAGCTGCACCTCAGAAACGTGGGACCGGCCGAGGCGCTCGACGTCGAGTTTGCCGAGCGGTTGAACGTGTTCACCGGCGATAATGGATTGGGGAAGACGTTCTTGCTGGATATGGCTTGGTCGGGCTTTGACGCGAGATGATCGTGAACAGCCTTTGCCCCGTCGCAATGGTGCTGCGAACGCCGAAATCCATGGGATTGCGTCGGAATCGAAAACCATCTTGGAAGATTTGGATACCACTGCAACTTTTCGCCGTGACATTCAGAAATGGTCTTGGGTAGGGCAGGGCGAAATTACTGACTCTTTAGTGCTTTACACCGGTGTTGATGGCGGGTGTTTCATACAAGACCGCCTCGCCGATCTTCATTCCTCAACAACATAATTTCGCAGCACAATGTCTCGCTGGGGCAAGACGGGCTCCTAGCCGAACGACTGAAGTTTCATTTCGCTAATTATCTATCATGTGACGAGATCTGGAATGGAAAGATTTCTGGGAATGCGGTCTATTCCAACGGCTTGATCCGCGATTGGGATCGTTGGCAGATCCTCAAGGAGTCCTCCGGCAACTCGACGTTCAAGATTTTCGAGAAGGTCCTTTCGATCCTGTCGCATCCCGACGAGCCGCTCAGGCCCGGCCCTTCCGTCCGGGTTTCGATCTCGGACGTCCGGGAAATCCCGACGCTCCAGACGTCCTATGGACTCGTTCCGATCACCCATGCCTCGGCCGGTGTGAGGCGGATTGTCGGCTTGGCTTACCTCCTGGTCTGGACGTGGATCGAGCACGTTCGTGCCTGCGAAATCGTGGGCAGGGAACCGACGGATCAACTTGTCCTGGTCCTTGATGAGGCCGAACTTCATCTCCATCCGCGCTGGCAAAGGTCGATCATCCCCGCACTGTTAGGAGTAGCGAAGGTCCTGAGTGAAAAGATCGAGACCCAATTGATCTTCACGACCCATTCGCCCCTGATCCTGGCCTCGATCGAGCCGGAATTCGACACCGATCGAGACAAGCTGTTCCTCTTCGACATCCCCAACGGCAAGGTCGAGCTGAACGAGGTGCCCTGGACCAAGCAGGGCGACGCCACGAACTGGCTCACCTCGTCGATCTTCGGCCTTTCGCAAGCCCGATCGCGAGAGGCGGAAACGGCCATCGAGGCCGCCGAGGACCTCATGATCGGACGACTCGACGCCCTGCCGGAAGGGCTGAAGACGAAGGAGCAGATCCACGCGGAATTGCTGCGAGTCCTCCCGGATCATGATCCCTTCTGGCCGCGGTGGATTGTCGAGGTTGCCGAGGCGAAATCGTGATCCGCTTCGAGCCGCCGCCGGAACCCCCGGATTTCGACGAGACGGTTCGCAAGCCCGGCGTCGCCTGGCTCGAAGCGAATCCGGACCGGCAACGCCCGCGAGAATTCTGGTCGAAATGCTTGCCTGCCCTCCGCGATGCCTACCTTGGGCTGTGTGCCTACACGGCCATGCACGTGCCGAAGGGCACCGTCGATCATTACCGCAGTTGCCTGAATTATCGCGGTCTCGCCTATGAGTGGAGCAACTACCGCTACGCCATGGGCCACATCAACAGCGCCAAGGGGAATGCCGACGCCCAGATCCTCGACCCGCATGAAGTGGGCGACGATTGGTTCGAAATCCACCTTCCTTCGATGAAGCTCGTCATGACCGAAGCCATCCCGCCCGATCTCCGCGATCGCGCCGAGTTCACGATGATGAGGCTGGGGTTGACCGGGCGCAAGGATGAATGGATCGTCCAACTTCGGCGAAGCTGGTACGACAGGTATTTACAAAAGAAACTCACGCTTGAAGGTCTTGAGGAAGTAGCTCCTCAAATCGCCCGCGCCGTCCGCAAGCAATTGAGCAAGTCGCCGGAATTCTCCCCCTGAATCTACCTTCCAGGCCCGCCGCCCAATAAAATTGAAAGAAGGATCCGCATGTCTTGTTGGGGACATTCCGCCGGATCAATCGATTCTTAGCCTCGAAGGGGGATCGCGTGGCAAAAGCCGAATCGCCAACGGGCAAGGCCAAAATGATGCCCCACCTTCCGCCTCCGCGTGGGCCAAATTAACCTGGGGAGACCTGGAAAATTGGGCCGGGAGCGGGAGCGTTTCGCGCGGGCAGACCTATCAGCGGGGTCGGCGGGTGAAGAAGCTGAAGATCTCCGCCGAGGGGGATCTGCTTGCCACCGTCCAGGGCACCGAACGCTATGCGACCTCCGTTTCCATCGGGCCGGGCGGGAAGGCCTCGTCGCTGACGTCGCGCTGCACCTGCCCCGTGGGATATGCCTGCAAGCACGCCATCGCCACCGTGGCCGAGTACCTGGAAGCCGTCGCCGAGGGCCGCGACGTCCCCGTCGCCAGCGAGAATGACCCGCGATGGGCCAAGCTGGAAGCCTCCGGCTACGACGATGACGACTGGGATGAAGACGATGATGACGACTACGAAGAGGAAGAATGGCCGGTCAAGAAGCTCCGCGGCTCGCTCAAAAAGACTCCGCCAAAGGCCGATGCGCCGGTCAACTGGGATGATCGGATCGAGAAGCATATCCGCGAGAAATCGCACGGCGAGCTTGCCGACCTGGCGTGGTCTTTGGTGCGACGATCCCCCGACGCTTACAAGGAATTCCGCGAGAAGCTCGCGCTCCAGGCCGGCGACGTGGGCCAGTTGATCTCGGAGGTTCGCAGGCAGATCAAGGAGGTCACGGCCGAGCCGGGCTGGCAGAACCACTGGGACCGCGAGGGCTACACGCCCGACTATCGCCCCATCAAGCATCGCCTGGAGCGGCTTTTGGCCCTGGGCCATGCCGACGAGGTCGTCTCGCTGGGCCGCGACCTGATCCGCAAGGGCTTGCAGCAGGTGGGCGAGTCGAACGACGAGGGCGAGACGATGACGGCGTTCGCCGCATGCCTGCCCGCCGTCTTCCAGGCCGTCATGCAGTCCAGCCTGACCGGCCCGGAACGCCTGCTTTTCGCCATCGACGCCGAGGAAGAAGACGGCTACGACGCGATCGGCGAGGCGACCAACGTGGTCTACGAGAATGCCAGGAATCCCGAAGATTGGTCGATCGTGGCCGACACCCTGGCCGCCAGATTGAAGGCCCTCCCCGCCGGCAAGGGGGACGACAGCTTCTCGCACAACTATAAACGAGACGGCCTCTCGGGATGGGTCGCCAAGGCGCTGGAAGAGGCCGGGCGCGAGGACGAATTGCTTGAGCTTTACGAGTCCGAAGCCCGGATTACGGGGTCTTACGAGCGGATCGTCCGCTACCTGCTCGGCGAGAAGCGCTTCGACGACGCCGAGCGATGGGCCAGGGAGGGGATCGCCGCGACCGTCGACAAATATACCGGGGACGGCCGACAGCCTGGCCAGAAGCCTGGGCGAGCTCGCCGCCAATCGCAAGCAATGGGACGTGGTCGCGGCGCATCTCGGCACGAAGCTTCGTCGACCGTCCCAGCGTGCCCTCCTTCGACGAGCTGATGAAGGCGGCCAGGAAAGCCGGCATGGAGGAAGCGGTCCGAGCCTCGGCGTTGCGCTTCCTCGAAACCGGGGTGAAGCCGTATCAGGTGACCTCGACCGGACCCGCTCGCCCCAGGGCATTGGGCAAGAAGAAAGCGGCCCCGGTCGTGCCCGTCGATCGCGTGAAGATCGACCCGCAATGGCCCTTGCCCGTGCCCGATTTCCTGGTCCCGCTCCTGAAAAAGCGGTCGGGATACTACGATTTGGCCCCGCGTCCTCACCTGGAAGTGCTCCTGGAGATGGCGATCGCGGCCAAGCAGCCCGATCAGGTCCTGCACTGGTTCGACAAGATGCGAGCCGCCAATCCGAACGGGGCAGTATACCAGGCCGACCGCGTGGCCCAGGCGGTCGCGGCAACCCATCCGGAGCGGACGATCGACATCTACCTCGCCGCGCTCAACGCCCAGCTCCCGCACGCGCAGGTCTCATCCTACGAGTCGGCAACCTCCTACCTGAAGAAGCTCCGCCCGATCTATCAATCGCTCGGAAGGCCGGCCGAATGGGATGCCCTGGTGGCGTCGATCCGCGAGAAGTACCGCAATCGCCCGCGATTCATGGAGCTACTGGACCGGCTCGACGGCCAGACGATCGTGCAATGGAAGCGGGCCAAGCGGAGGTAATCGCCCATGAGTCAGGACCAATGGACGGCGGTCGACGCTTACATCTCCGAGATGGTCGTCCCGCGCGACCCTCTCGCTGGACGCCGCGCTTGCCAGCAGCGCCGCGGAGGGCCTGCCGGCGATCAGCGTATCGCCCCCGCAGGGCAAGTTCCTGAACCTGCTCGCCCGCATCCGAGGCGTCCGAAGCATCCTCGAAATCGGCACGCTGGGCGGGTACAGCACGATCTGGTTCGCGCGAGCCCTGCCCGAAGGCGGTCGCCTGATCACGCTGGAATCCGAGCCGAAGCACGCCGAGGTCGCAAGGGCCAACATCGCACGGGCCGGCCTCGCAGAGCAAGGTCGAGCTGAGGCTAGGCAAGGCGCTGGAGACGCTCCCGCAATTGGCCGCCGAAGGCTCCGGCCCGTTCGACATGGTCTTCATCGACGCCGACAAGGTAAGCACGCCCGAATACTTCGCCTGGGCCATGAAGCTCACCCGATCCGGCAGCGTGATCGTGGTTGACAACGTGGTCAGGAAGGGAGCGGTGGCCGATCCCGAACAGCGACGACCCGAGCGTTCGGGGCGTGCGACGCTTCTACGAAAGTCTTGCCGCCGAGCCTCGCGTGGATGCCACGGCGATCCAGACGGTGGGCATCAAGGGTTATGACGGATTTGCGCTGGCTTTGGTCGTTTGAGGTGGAGTCCGTCGGGATTGCACCTCGACAAATGTTTTGCAAGCCCTGTTTGACACTCGAATCCGGCGTCCCTATGATACTTTAACGGTCAAAAGTATAATAAGATTCCGCGAACGGTAGCAAAGTATCGATAAGGATTGCCGGCGTGCGGCCATCGGACTTCGGGGCGAATTTTCCCGGCCGTCTCCAGGGGCTTTCGCGAGATTGCTGGGCCTTCGTGCCCGCTCCTTTACCGCCTCGGGTGGAATGGACGACTGAGTTGGTGTCGCTGCTCTCGGCCTCGGTCCTGGCGTTGGGACGATTGGACGGCGTCGGGCGGACGTTGGCCAATCCCCACCTGCTCATCGGGCCGTTCGTCCGTCGCGAAGCCGTCCTCTCCAGCCGGATCGAGGGGACGCAAGCCTCGCTCTCGGACTTGTTCCTGTACGAAGCGGCGCCCGTCTCCAACCCGCCAGTCCGCGACGTGAAGGAAGTGGCCAACTACGTGCGGGCGCTGGAGCATGGGTTGAAGCGAAGCTCGGAGATCCCGATGTGCCTCCGGCTCATCCGCGAGATGCACGAAATCCTGATGGAAGACGTCCGAGGCCAGGAACTCACGCCCGGGGAATTCCGCCGCGATCAGAACTGGATCGGGCCGCCGGGGCTGCCCGCTGCGGGATGCCATCTTCGTCCCGCCACCTCCCGCGGAGATGAACGAGGCCTTGCAAGCGTTCGAGCGGTTCATCCACGAACCCAGCCGCCTGCCCCCCCTGATCCGACTCGCCCTGATCCACTATCAATTCGAGGTCATCCATCCGTTCCGCGACGGCAATGGACGCCTCGGCCGACTCCTGATCACGCTCCTCCTCTGCATGGAAGCGATCCTGCCCACGCCTCTGCTTTACCTGAGTGCGTATCTGGAGCGGAATCGGCAAGAATACTACCACCGCCTGCTCCGCGTGAGCCAGGCGGGCGAGTGGGACGAATGGCTGATCTTCTTCCTCAGAGGGGTGGCCGAGCAGGCGATGGACGCGGTCGAACGCTCCGACCGATTGCGGGCCTTGCGCGAACGCATTGAGGGGACATTTCCAAGAATTCCGCTCGTCCTCGCTCCTGCTGAAACTCGTGGACAGCTTGTTCTCCGTCGCCCGTCGTCACGGCCCCCCGAGCGACCGAATTGCTGGGCGTGACCCCACGATCGGCGCAGGCGAATATCGACCATCTGGTGAAGGCCGGGATCCTCCGCGAGGCGACCGGACGGAGGCGTAACCGGATGTATGTTGCCGACGAGGTGCTAGGGATTCTCGACGACCAAAACCCACCTGATCGAGGACCACCCTGCCGTCAATCCGACTCGATGATTGCTCCAAGGCGATCCTCGTCGAGCTCGACAGGAAGTTGGCAGTGGTCATGCAATCCGGGCCCACCTGAGGCCCTGATGGTCAAGTAATCCGGATCCACCGTAACCCCCTCCTTCGGAGGCTGGATTTCCTTCGGGATCTCCCAACCTCACGGAGGCAAGGACATGCTTACGGTGGACGACTACGCCAAATTTCGCACGGCTCACCGCGATGGAATGACCATCCGGCAGATCGCACGCTCCTTCCACGTCTCGCGCCGCAAGGTCCGCGACGCCCTGGCATCACCCGAGCCCTCGCCCTATACCCGCACCAAGCCGCCCCCGGCCCCCGTGCTTGGGCCGTTCACACCGATCATCGATCAGATCCTCCGCGACGACCGCGACGCGCCGCCCAAGCAGCGGCACACCGCCGCCCAGCTCTTCCGTCGGCTCCAGCTCGAGCACGGCTATCCCGGCGCCTACCCCTCGGTCCGTCGCTACGTCGCCGCCCACCGACAGAAATCCCGCCCCACCTTCATCCCCCTGGCCCACCCGCCCGGCCGTCGCCTCGAAGCCGACTTCGGCCACATCCACGTCGATTTCCCCGACGGCCGTCGCCTCGTCCCCTTCCTGGTCACCGTCTGGTCCTACTCCCACGCCCCCTTCGTCCTCGTCCTGCCCAGCGAACGCACCGAGGCCGTCCTCCACGGCATGGTCCAGGCCCTCGAATTCTTCGACGCCTCTCCGCGAGAGGTCTGGTGGGACAACCCCAAGACCGTCGCCACCCTGATCCTCCGCGGTCGGCAACGCATCCTCCACCCCCGCTACGCCGCACTGGCCAGCCACTACACCTTCGACGCCAGTTCTGCCTCCCCGCCCAGGCGCATGAGAAGCCGACGTCGAGAGCCACCGTCCGCGCCGTCCAGCGGCGGTTCGCCACTCCAGTACCGAGTGTCAACA
>CAVZRT010000021.1:0-131558 GCA_963777705.1 uncultured Planctomycetota bacterium | reverse complement strand
GACATCGATGCCGATGCTCCGGCCGGTGGCGGTGCTCACGGTCGTGCCTCCCCCTTGTGATGCGGGTTCAGGGCCCATCCGATTGTCCGGAGTCGACGACGAGAAGAGCGGCCGAGTCCCAGGCTGACGGTCGGCCTCCAGGGCCACGGGCGGTGAAGCGGGCTCCCGGCCGCCGTCCGACCGGCGTCCCGGTCGATCGGACACTTCTCTCATACAAGGGGCGGCTGGGCGGGCCGTCCTTGCGGATCCGGTGCGGGCTTCTTGCCGTGGACCTGGGAACCAAGGTGTTGGTGCGCTCCTCCCGGGTAGCATGATCGACGACGGCGGCTGTATGGACACGAGATAGGAGACCTACGATGGGCGGGCTATTTGAGCATCGCCATCATCGCGGCCACTTTCACAAAGGCCAGATAGTTGGCCGCTTTCTCTCGTGGCGCGTCGCCACCCTGCGAAACTGTTTGGCCTTGGACCAGAACCGCTCGCACAGGTTCCGCTCCCGATCGAGGTGGCGGTCGATGGCCCGCTGCTCCTCGCGCCCCTTCTGCGTCGGGATCACCGCCTCGGCGCCGCGCGACTCGATCTCCTCCACCGACGCCTTCTTGTCATACCCCTTGTCGGCGATCACCACCTCCGGCCTGTGGCCGGCCAGCAGCGCCTCGGCCTGCGCGATGTCCGACTCCTGCGCCGCCGTCAGGATCAGCTCGACCGGGTGCCCGAGCCCGTCGAAACCGCCGTGGATCTTCGTGCCGAACCCGCCCCGGCTGCGGCCGAGGGCCTGATCGGGCTGGCCGCCGGAGCCGTCCCACTTTTTTTCGCAGCCGGCGGCGCAGGGGTGGGCGCGGACGGCGGTGGAGTCGAGGATCAGGACGTCGAGGTCGGGGTCACGCAGCTCGGCGAGGATCGAGTCCCAGCGGCCCGTGTCGGCCTAGCGGTCGAACCGCCGCCACTGGCTGTTGGCGTTGCCCAGGCGCTCGGGCAGGTCGGCCCGGGCGGCGCCGGTGCGGGCGATCCAGAGCACCGCGTCGAGGAAGAGGCGGTTGTCCTTGGCGACCCCGCCGTGCTGGCCGGGTTGTCCGGGCAGGAGGTGGCGGATGCGGTCGAAGTCGGCGTCGGAGTTCGCGTGCCGATGGCTCATGGGGGCCTCCTGGGGCGAGTCGATGCCCCACTCTGCCCGAATCGCCCATCTCCTGTCCATACGACCTAGCCGGATCGCCGACCTGCCGCCGGATCGCTGGGTGCTCCCCGACCAATCGCTCGGGCGGCGTGCCTGGGTCGGGTGACCTGGCCGGCGGGGCCCTGCCGTCGGCTTGTTGAGGCCACCCGCTTCGTTGGAGGGGAGACGGCCACACAGGCCGCACGACTCGCGTAGCCGGCAATCCCTCCCCGCGGGACGCCCTGTTAGCATCAAGATTTGTGGCGAAAACGGTGATATCGAGGGGTCGGCCATGTCGCCGCGGTGGAGTGACGACCGGAATCTCGGTGTCGTGGGGAATCAAGGACGAGGGATCGGGGCGAGGATCGCCCGTCGCGCCTTCGCCGGCCACGCCGGCGGGCCGGTCCGCTCGATGGAGCGAGCCTCGATGCACGATCTTCTGGCGCCGCCCGCGAGGCGGCCTGTCCGCGCGGCGCACATCATCGCCCTGGTCCTCGCGGGGGCGTGCGCGGCGTGGGGGCGAGAGCCGGCCGACTCTGCGGCGTCGCCCTCGCTGGAGCGGGCCATCGCCCTGCGCGATCGGGCGTCCCGGGCCCTCGCCGAGGATCGCGCCGACGGCGTCGACCTGTTCTACCAGGCGGCCGTCGAAGCCTATGGCGTACTCGTGCTGCGCGGGGCGGACCTCGATTCCCCCGCGGGTCGGGAGGCGGTCTGTCTGTACAACGACTCGCTCCGCAGGTGCCTCCAGGCCGCCTCGGCGTTCGGGCGGATCGATGCGCGATCGCGGCTGGAGATCGTCCGGGATGGCCAACGGGCCGTGGTGCCGATCGTACACCGGGGGTTCGCCTGGTCGCCTCGGGACTTCTCGATGCTCGTCGACCCGGCGACCATCGAGCCGATGCCGGGCCTGAAGACGCGGCACGCGCGGCCCGGGCTGGGGGCCGTCGAGGTGGTCCAGCGCGTGGACCTGAACCGGACGACGCCCTTCCTGGCGCAGCTCCACCCGTTCGCCGCCACGGCGGTCCTCCGCCCCGACCTGGGGGCCTGGTTCGGCTCCGCGACGCCCGGACCGGCCGGTGATCTGCTGGAACTGATCGACCCCCGCCGGGTCGACGAGGTGCCGCTCGGGTCGCGCGTGGTCCGCCTGGCGGCGGACTTCGACGCGCCGATGTCCCAGTTCTGGGCCACAACCCGGGGGTCGCGGCTCGGTTCACTGGCGTTCCTACGGCCCGGCGACTTCGAGCAGGGCGAGGGCCTGTACGTCTTCGAGCCATACCAGCCCGGCAAGATCCCCGTGGTGCTGGTCCACGGGCTGCACTGCACGCCCCTCGTCTTCGCGCAGATGATCAACGACCTCCGCTCCGACCCGGCGCTCGACGCGCGTTATCAGTTCTGGGCCCTCTCCTACGCGACGGGCAACAACTTCCTCCGCAGCGCCCGGCTGCTGCGCCGCGACCTCGACCGAGCCCGGGCGGCCTTCGATCCCGACGGCACCGACCCGGCCCTCGGTCGGATGGTGCTGGTCGGGTACAGCATGGGCGGACTGGTCTCGAAGGCGCAGGTGACCGGGTCCGGCCGGGCCGTCTGGGAGACGATGTTCTCCCGCCCGCTGGAGTCGCTCCGGCTAGAGCCGGAGACGCGCCGGCTGCTCGCGGAGACACTCTTCTTCGAGCCGAGTCCATCCATCGAACGGGTGATCTACCTGGCGACCCCGCACCGCGGGGCGAACATGGCCAATGCCCTCGTCGGCCGGCTGGCCGATCGGCTGGTCCGGCTGCCGGACGTCACCCGCGAGGCCTATCGCCAGGTCCGCAGTGACAACCCCGGTGCGTTCCAACCCGGGTTCGCTCGGCCGGTCTCCAGCATCGACCTGCTCCAGAAGGAGCACCCTCTTCTGATGGCCCTCGACAACTTGCCAAGATCGCCGACGGTGACCTTCCACAGCGTCGTCGGATTCCAGCAGAAGCACGACCTCAAGCCCCCCGGCGACGGCATCGTGCCCCTGACCAGCTCCCGGATCGGCGGGGTCGCCAGCGAACGCTTCATCGACGAGCGCCACGTCGATATGCCTACCAATCCGGCGGCCATCGCCGAGATCCGCCGCATCCTCCTCGGCCCGTAGAAGCCCGAGGGAAGCGTGGGCGGTAAGAACGGGCGGCCGATGGTGTCCCGGGCCCGAGAGGTTCGGCATCACGGCTTGTTAATGGCCGGGGTCGGTACGACTTCAAATGACCGCCTCGACCCGGGCGATTCGTGCGACCTCCGGCGGGAGTGGCGTTGGGGCCTATCGCCTGCTACGACGACGAAGTCGCGCGAGCCTTGCGTGCTTCGGTCTCGTCGACCGAGGCGGCTTCCACGGATATTCCGCGGAGACTCAAGTAGGCTCGCAATATTCGCAGAATTCGCAGAAATGACCCTCGCCCGTCAATTCTGCGATTTCACCTGGTGTCCTACTTCTGATGCACGGTGGGTAGCGTCAACCACTCCGAGAGCGTCCCGACGTGATCGGCCAAGCCGGCCGCCATCGCCGGCGTCCGCCGCTGCCAGGTCCCATCCTCGCCCTGGACGCGCAGCGTCCGCACCGGCCGGCAGAAGTTGTAGCTGTACATCGTGAAGTAGGTGATCGCCCGGTGCACCGACCAGCCCTTCGAGAGTCCGTAACCCTTGCGGACCTTCCGGGCGTTGCGGTTGCGGCCCGTCGCGTCCCGACGCCCCACGAACGACGTGTTCACCGCCCGGCTCGTCGTTGAGCCGGCCAACGCCGTCGCAACGCCACCGGGCGTCCCGAAGAGGACCCGCTGCTCCCCTTCACCACCCGCCCCTATCACGCCTGAACCAAGGTCGACGCATGGGGCCTCCTGAGTTTCCCGAGACATTCCTGAGTCGTGCATTGTTGAATCCGGAAAATGTTTACATAATATGATTTGAAATAAATATATTTTTTCACAAGATGGAAGAACATCTGGCCTCCAGAAGGCCGCAAAATTAGTGAAGTCGCCTGGCGAGCCTGCCCGGCGAAAACCGCTCCGGACCGGTGAGTTCCATCGCCGGACAGGCGAGACTCCGACGACATCCGGATCAGGAACGACCCCCCCGATTCGAGTTGGGTGTCCGCGCCCCGGGCCGTTCTTGTTGATCGCAGTCCAGTTCCCCCGGCCGGGCCCGCCGCGCCGACGTAACGGCATCCGGATGCCCCAGGAGATCAGATCACCGAGGACCCCATGCACCGTCCCCTGGCGATCGAACGGATTGAAGAACGGGCGGACGACCTCCCGGGCCTGCTCGCCCGCGTCCAGGGGGACCGCCCCGGAAGGCGACTTCACGTACCCGGCCGGGACGGCGACCACCAGTTCTCCCGACGAGTCTTGCTCGATCTCCCCTGCTATATCATTTGTGTGCTAATATGAAATTCTGATGTTTTCATCATCACGCTCAGCCCCACCAGCGGGCGATCCGAGTATTGGGCCGGGTTGTAGGTCGATTCCGCGTCAGCGAGCAGGCAGCGGAATCGTGGAGGATCCGTGCGCGGGGGACGCAGATATATTCTCCATTGAGCATAAGATCACTCCGTAATTTCGGGCGCTGCCGTCGCCCCGTGCGGCCAACGCCAACAGGGCGTCTACCGCGATGGTAACCGGCGCCTCCGGCGGCGCACAAGTTGTCGCTCCGAGGGCCTTCTGGCTGGGGGATCTCGACCCCCAATGCCCTCGCACGGCCACACCGAAGCTGAAGGCGCCCAGATTATCATTCATTATATTGATATATAAGAAAATTGAATTATTTTTATAATAAAAAATGAATCATGTTTTCAAGTCGGCGGGTGAAAATCCTGGCCGGGACGTCATTGACAGCGTTTTGTACGGCTGGATAGTATTCGCGTGTGCGCATCTGAGATTTCGTATAGTGGAGAACGCGCCGTGACGGAGCCTTCAACGCCCTGGCCCGATGGAGTGCGGGGGACCGTCGAGGAACTTCGTGGGAGGCTCGGCCTCTTCTCGTTCCGGCATGACGCGGCGATGGCGGGATCGGCCGGGCGCGACGGAGGATGGGCGGAGTTGGGCGTCCGGCCGGGCGGGATCGTGGAGTGCCTGGTGGCCGGGCCGGGCGTGGGGGCCGCCACCTGCACCTTGCAAGCGATGTCGAGATCGGCGGGCGATCGCGGGGTCTGCGCCTTCGTGGACCTGGCCGGCGAGTGTTATCCGCCGGCGTTGTCGGGCTGGGGGATCAGCCCGAGCCGGACGCTCCTGATCCGCCCCGCCACGCGAGGGGAGATGTGCTGGGCCGATCGAGCAATGCCTGCGATGTCCGGGCGTGGCGGCCACTTGGGCGTGGATCGACCATCGGTATCCCTCGCGAGTCCATCGCCGCTGGCAACTGGCGGCGGAAGTGGGCGGGGGTGTCGGGCGTGTTCTTCCGGCCGGAATCGGCGCGCCGAGAGCCGGCCTGGGCCGACTTGCGATTGCTGGCCACGCCGCGGCCCGGTGGCCGGGGCGAAACCAGACGAGTTCGAGATCGACGTGCTTTATCGCCGGGGCGGACTGGGAGGGACCGCCCGGGTCTGGGAGATCGACCATGCCGCGGGTGCTGTGCGTCTGGTTCCCGAGGTGGCCGATCCAGCGACTGAGGAGCGAACGGCCCGAGCTTAAGCGGTCGGAACTCGTCCTGTTCGCCGGCCAGAACCAGCGGCTCCTGGTCACGGCGTGCGGCCCGAAGGCCGAACGGCATGGGCATTCGCGTGGGCCAGCCGCTGGCGGAGGCCAGGGCGCTCTTGCCGAAGGCCGTGCTTCCTCCCCGCCGATGTCGACGCGGATCGCGAGCGCACTCCGTCAACTGGCGATCGAGTGCCAGCAGTTCTCGCCCCTGGTCGGCCTGGAAGCGGGCATGAATCCCGAGTCGCTGCTCGGCGACGTCACCGGCTGCACGCATCTCTGGGGGGACGACGGGCGATTCCTCCACGCGGTCCGCGACTACTGGATCGGGCGCGGCTATGACGGCCAGCTGGCGCTTGCCGGCACCCTGGGGGCGGCGTGGGCGCTGGCTCGCGCCATGAATCGTCGCGGTGGTTTCCCCGGGGGGCGAGATGGCGGCCTTATCGGGCCTGCCCGTCGAGCTGTTGCGGCTACCGTCCGCCACGTTGCAGAGGCTGGAGGCTTTGGGCCTGCGGACGATCGGCGATGTCCTGCGACTCCCGCGAGAGACCCTGGCCAGCCGATTCGGGACCATCTTGCCACAAAGGCTTGACCAGGCCCTGGGCGTTCGCCCCGAATCCATCGACTTCGAGCGGCTTCGCGAGCCGCTGACGGTCGCCCACGAGTGGGAGGTGCCGATCGACGACCGCCTTGCCCTGGCGTTCCTCTGCCGGCAGATGATCGGGACGCTCCTGTCGATCGCCGATCATCCCGGCACGGGGTTCCAGGAACTGGAAGGCGAGCTGCGCACCGAGGCCGATCCGGTCCTGCTCGAAATCCGACTCGTCGAGCCCACGAGGGACGAGGGCCATGTGGCGCAGCTCGTCGAGCTGCAACTGGAACGGCAGGAATGGTCGGGCGGCGTCATCGCCGTGAGGTGGACCGTTCTGCGACTGGGGAAGATGCCGCAAGTTCAGCGCGATTGGTTCGGCGACCACGTCGAGGCGGACGCATCGCGACAGGTTGTCGCCCTGATCGATCGGCTCGGCAGCCGCCTGGGCGTGAAGGCCGTGATGCGAGCCGGAAGTCCTCCCCGACGCCCAGCCCGAGCGACGCGGTCCGCCTTCGTCCCTGGGCGGACTCCGAGGCGGAATTCGATGGATGAACATCATGCCATTGATCCGGAATTTTCGCGAGGGCGGCCCTTCCGGCTCCTGCGCGTCCCCAGGCCGATCGCGGTGCTCTCGATCGTGCCCGACGGCCCGCCGATCCGCATGGTCTGGCAAGATCAGGAGCATCACGTGCGCCGGTTTTGGGGGCCGGAGCGGATCGCGACGGGCTGGTGGCGCACGGCGGATGTCCAGCGCGACTATTACCGGGCCGAATGGGACGACGGGACTCACGTCTGGATCTTCCGCGATCGGCGCGGCGGCGGCTGGTTCCTCCATGGTTTCTTCGAGTGACGAGTCATGCCGGAACTCCAGCACGCCAAGCTTCATACGCCGGCCACGGCCTTGGACCTGTCGCCTCGGCCGACGCCTCCCGTCCGATATGTCGAGCTCCATTGCAAGACGAACTTCTCGTTCCTGGAAGGGGCGTCGCATCCCGATGAGCTGGTCAACCAGGCGGCGCAGCTCGGCTACGAAGGGCTGGCCGTCACCGACCGCAACAGCGTGGCGGGCGTGGTCCGCGCCCATGTCGCGGCCAGGCAGGTCGGGCTCAAGCTGCTCATCGGCGCCGAGATCACGCTGGCCGATGCCGGCCCGGTCCTGCTCTGGGCGATGAACCGCGAAGGTTACGGGCGGCTCTGCCGCCTCCTGACTCGTGGCCGTCGCCGTGCCCCCAAGGGGGAATGCCACCTCGCCTTCGCGGACGTCGCCGAGCATGCCGACGCATCTGCTCGTCGGCGTCTTGCTGCCTCCGGCGATCGACCTCTCGTCGGACTTGCCGCGGTGGCGAGACGTCTTCACCGATCGCACGTATGCGGTGGCCGAGCTGCATCGCGGCCCTGGCGACGAGCGGCGATTGGGCCAGTGGCAACGCGCGGCCCAGGACGGCAAGGGTCCCCCTGGTCGCGGCGGGCGACGTCCATTACCACGACCCGACCCGGCGATATCTCCAGGATGTGCTGACCGCCATCCGCCTCGGGACGACCGTCGCCGAGCTGGGAGCGGCCCGCTTCCCGAACGGCGAACGACGACTGCGGTCCCTCGATGAGTTGATCCCGCTTTTTGACCGCGTGTCCGGCCGTCCTCCCTCGCACCGCCGAGGTGGCCGACCGCTGCAACTTCTCGCTCGATGAATTGCGATACGATTATCCCGAGGAATTGTGCCCCGAGGGCGAGACGCCTTCGTCCTATCTCGCGAGGTTGACCCTGGCCGGGGCGCGAGATCGTTATCCCGATGGCGTGCCGACGAAGGTGAGCCGGCTCATCGAGCGCGAGCTTGCGATCATCGAGGACCTCAATTATCGCGGCCTATTTCCTGACCGTCTGGGACCTGGTCCGCTTCGCCCGCTCCAGGGGCATCCTCTGCCAGGGGCGAGGCTCGGCGGCCAACTCGGCCGTCTGCTATTGCCTGGGCGTGACTTCCGTGGACCCCGACAAGATCGACCTCCTGTTCGAGCGGTTCATCTCGAAAGAGCGCGACGAAGCCCCCGATATTGACGTCGATTTCGAGCATCAGCGCCGGGAGGAGGTCATCCAGTATATCTACGAGAAATATGGCCGCGAGCGGGCCGGGATGACGGCCGAGCTGATCACCTATCGGCCGCGTTCGGCCGTCCGCGACGTCGGCAAGGCGCTCGGCTTTTCGCTGGATCGGGTCGATGCCCTGGCCAAGGCGATCGGCCATGCCGAGTCGGGCGGCGAGCCTGATCATCCGCTTCCGCGAGGCGGGCATCGATCCCTCGTCGCCGCATCAGCCGGCAGTTGCGCCATCTCGTCGGCCAGGTCCTCGGCTTCCCCCGCCACCTGTCGCAACACGTCGGCGGGATGGTCCTGTCCAACCTGCCCCTGTGCGAGCTGGTCCCCATCGAGAACGCCAGCATGCCCGACCGCACCGTCATCCAGTGGGACAAGGACGACCTGGATGCCCTCGGGATCATGAAGGTCGATTGCCTGGCGCTCGGCATGCTGTCGGCCATCCGGCGCGGGCTGGACCTGCTGAGGCAGCACTCCGGCCTGTCGTTGACCCTGGCGGGAGTCCCCGCCGAGGACCCCGCCACCTACGCCATGATCCGGCGGGCCGACACGATCGGCGTCTTCCAGATCGAATCGCGGGCACAGATGAGCATGCTGCCGAGGTTGAAGCCGAAGGAATTCTACGACCTGGTCATCGAGGTGGCGATCGTCCGCCCCGGCCCCATCCAGGGGAAGATGGTCCATCCGTATCTGCGGCGACGCAACGGCGAAGAGCCGGTGAATTATCCCAGCGAGGCCGTCCGCGGCGTGCTGGAGAAGACCCTCGGCGTGCCGCTGTTTCAGGAGCAGGCGATGAGGCTCGTGGTCGTCGCGGCCGGCTTCTCGCCGGGCGAGGCCGACCAGATTGCGGCGGGCGATGGCCGCGTGGAAACGCGGCGGAGACATCGAGCAATTCGAGCGCAAGCTCATCGACGGCATGCTGAGCCAATGGCTACGAGGAGGAATTCGCCCGCAACGTGTTCCGCCAGCTCGAAGGGCTTCGGCTCGTACGGATTCCCGGAGTCGCATGCGGTCTCGTTCGCCTTGCTCGCGTATGTCTCGGCCTGGATCAAATGCCACCATCCGGCCGTGTTCCTGGCGTCGCTCCTCAACAGCCAGCCGATGGGGTTTTATGCCCCGTCGCAACTGGTTTCCGACGCCCGGGCGCACGGCGTCGAGGTCCGGCCCGCCGACGTCAACGAGAGCGATTGGGACAGCACGCTGGAACGTCGCGAGGATGGCAAGCTCGCCGTCCGGCTGGGCTGGTCGATGATCAAGGGCCTGTCGCAGGACGCGGCCGAGACGCTCGTGAGCAGGCGTCAGGCCGGGCCGTTCTCCTCCTACAACGACTTCGTCGAACGCACCGGGTTCACGACCGCGACCCTGTCGCGGCTGGCTTCGGCCGATGCCTTCCGCTCGCTCGGGCTGGGCCGCCGTCCCGCGCTCTGGCAATCCTTCACGCCCACCGAATTCGATGCCATTGTTCGCCGGCCTCCCCGACGAAGCCCCGCCCGCCGTTGCCGCCGGTCTCGCCTTCGCAAGAAGTGATCCACGACTATCATGCCCAGGGACTGTCGCTTGCGGGGCCACCCGTTCGCGGCCCTGCGAGCGTCCTTGACCGCGAGGCATGTCGTCACCGCCGTGGCCCTGCATACCTTGCAGGACGATTGCCGCTATCGGGTGGCCGGCCTCGTGCTCCTGAGGCAACGGCCGGGCACCGCCAAGGGCGTCACCTTCATGACGATCGAGGACGAGACCGGCACGGCGAACCTCATCGTGTGGCGGAGCGTCTGGGAGCGGTTTCATCGCGTGGCCCGCCAGGCCCGGGCCGCTGCTCGTCACCGGGCAAGTTGCAGAGGCAGGACGGCGTCGTCCACCTCATCGTCGACCGATTGGCCGACCTCACGGCGGAGGTCGTCGAGGTCGGGCAAGTCTCGCGTGACTTTCGCTGATCGCCTTCGGGTGTAACCGCGGAGTCTCGGGGTCGATCGGGCAAGGTGGGCCGTCGCGTCGCGGGGATCTCGCGGCGAAAGTGTCTCCCGCGCATGAACGACATGGTCGCGGCCCCCGGGCGCTTCGGTCGCGGGGGATGTGGTAATCTGGGGGATTGCCTCTCGGGTAAAGTTTCGCATGATTCTCTCGCGGTGCGTCGCGATGATAAGCCTTTGTTCGAACCTCACGACCACACCATCGTTGCCGGGATTCGGACTTATTACTAATTCCAAGCGGGGCGGCAAAATGGCTGGATCCGGGGCCGCGATCGGGCGGCCCGCGAGGGGGCGGATTTGGGCCGGATCTTGGTCGAGCCATTCGGTTTTTCATGGATTTTCATGATTTACAACCCGTTGTCGGCGAAGGGATTGGGTCAATGATCAACGATTTTAATCTTGTCGATGAGATAATACGCTACAGAGTGCGACACTCGGGAAATGCCGGGGATTCGTGGGCGAAGTCGGGCTTTTCGGGTGTCTCTGTCCAGGGGCGCAGTCGGGGTGAGACGGTTTTTCGCCCGTTTTTGACCTGTTTTCGGGGCGAAGTGTTGGCCGCAAATCCCCCAAGTCGTGATCGGTCCGGGAGATGCGGCCTTTCGGAAACCTGGACGAAATCTGGACGTCCGGGGCCTGGATCGCGGGGGTTTTCGGTCCCTTTGTCGCGCCCACGTGGCGCCCCAAGTCATTAGCGGGTAAGGGGATTGGCTCGTGATGGCGGATCGGTGGTCGGGTGGACAGGCTTAAAGCGTCCAACATCACCCGCGAGTCGGGAGTGATTGTTGTGGGGCAGGCGTCCCGCCTGCCGGATTGCAGGGCTTTGCCCTTTTATTCATACCCCTGAGACCGCTTATAGAAATCGCCGTCACTCTGGGACGACAGGGCGAATTCGGTGACGTGTAGCGGCTTGCCCAAATATCCCAAACGCCCCCAGATCGCATAAGCAGTCTCAGCGAGGTCAATAAAAGGGCAAGGCCGGATTGCAGGCAGGCGGGACGCCTGCCCCACAAGTCGTTAGAGTTGGAGGGCCATCCGAGCGAAGACCGCTGGAGGATGGCGTGAGCATGGCACCCGGAGGCGCAGGGGTTCGGATGCCCGCCATTCTTGCCCTCGACGGCGCGGGGAGGAACACCTTCATCGGATTGGCCTGGGTCCGGGGGCTTGCCGTGCGGGCTTCGACCCCGGGAATCCCCGATTGCACCCTCGCCCTTGCCGGACCGGGAAATCAGGAGGGACCATGGTTGCCGTGCGTCCATCTTTGGTTATGATTTCCCGTCATGTCTCCGCGGCCCGTGGATTCCCGGCCTGATTCCGTCGGCCAGAGACGCCAGGAGGCGTTCGGCGTGTCCTTGATCTCGCATGGGCCTGGCTACACCACCTTCTTCGTGATCGGACCCTTGCGGACGGGCTCGTCGTTGATGGCTCGTTGCCTGGACGACCACCCGGCGATCATCTGCCTGTGCGAGTCGGAGATCAACCGGGCCCTATTCCGCGACTATTTCGTCCGCCTGCACTTCCTGCGGATGACCAATCACGGGCTGAACAAGGACGAGGTCGTCAACCTGCTGGACCGGAAGAAGCAGGACGACGTGGCCGCCTTGATGAGGTGGTATCGGGAGGTCACGCCCCGGCTCTCGGCCCTCTACTCGAAGCAGAACGTCTTCGCCGTGGGCGACAAGAGCCCCGACTTCTACCGGAGCCCCAAGCTCGTGCGATTCCTGGCGGAGGGGCAGCGGCTCATCTACACCGTGCGAGACCCCCGCGCCATCCTCTGGAGCATCGAGTCGCAGGCCAATGCCCCGCCGCAAGACAAGACGACGCGGTGGGGCACGCTGATCCAGAATTACCTGACGTGGAAGCCCTACCTGGACGCCCCGAACCTGCTGGTGGTCCGGTACGAAGACCTGGTGACGGCCCCCGAGCGGACCATGGAGGCGGTGTACGATCACCTGGGGGTCCTGTACTCGCCCCGGTTCCTCCGCGACTTCGCGAGGCCCTATCCGGGGCGGTTCCTGTGGAAGACCGCCGTCGACTGGGAGACCGGGGTTGCCAGGGAGTTCGACGCGTCTCGGGTCGAGAGCTGGCGCACGAATCTGCCCGACGAGCAGAGGGATCGAGCCCGGTCCGAGCCGGCGATCGCCGAGTTCATGGAGCGGTTCGGCTATTCCGATTGAGCCCCGGCCGGCGACCGTGCCTCAGCGGCCCTGGGATCGTTTCGACGCCCGCCACTTCCAGCCGGAGCAGGAGGCGATCCCCATCGCGACCATCAGCAGCGAAGACGGCTCGGGGACGCCGTTGCCCGCCGGCACCACGTTGTACTTGACATTCGTCCCGGATGTCACGTTGATGAAATTCGAGTTGGGATCGAGGGCGACCGCGGGGTTCGCCAGCGTGAAGACGCCCTGGTTGGGCGAGGTGCCCAGGGTGGCGGTCACGTCGAATTTGAAGAGCGTCCCGTTCGTCGTGATGGGCAGGGTGGTCGCGCTGGTGCCTTGGGTGCTGAAATCGAAGCTGTCATCGAACACGACGTTCGCCTGCCCGGCGCCGACGGGACCGGAGAAATTGTTCGGGTTGGGGATGATCGATCCGGCCCGGACATTGAAGGGCGTGCCCAGGAGGGTCGAATCGAAGTCGATCTCGGCCGAGACGATGGCCAGTTGCTGTTTATTCGCGGTGTCCAGCCCCGAGACCACCACGTCAAACGTCGCGGTCTGCCCGGCCTTCAAGGTGACGAGGGTCGCCGTGGGGGCGGCATCGGCCACGACCGTGATCATGATGTCGGCGAGGCAGGCCCCGGGGGCCACAAGGCTGGCTGCCAAGACGATGAGGATTAAGGATAAGCCTGCTCGTGATTTCATCGAAGACTCCTCGGACGGTCGAGATGCAAGGGGGGAAAGCGGCGAGGGAGGACTCGTTCCAGCTCCTCGTCATCGGGTCTATGGGGGCTTCCGGAGCTTCAAGATAGTTCTTCGCGGGCGGAACGCCAATCAATTCGCCCGCGCCGATCGAAATTGCATAATCTGGCCACCGCCCGGTCGGAGACGTTGCCTGGCGGCAACATCCCCGAGCGTGGGGGGTTATCAGGGACGATTCTTGCGATGGTTCTTCTTCAGGAAGGCCGCCTCGGCCGCCTTCCTGCTGGACGGCCCATCCGGCCGGTAGCCGGCGAGCAGGTTGTCGACCGTGTTGGAGTCGAGCGCGGGGGCGACCACGCCGTTGCCGCCGGACGGGTTCGAGTTGAACGTGGTGGCGGGCACCTGGCCGCCGCTGATCAACTGGTCGAGGGCCGTCGGGTCGATGATCGTGCCCGCCGTATCGTGCCTCGATGCGCTGGCATGGGACCCCATCGCGGCCGGATGCTGCGTCGCGGCCTTTTTCGGCTTCGGAGCCACCTTCTTCGATGGCTTGACCACACTCCCGGCGGGCTTCTGGTGGCCGAGGAGCGGCCTCGACGAGAAGTTGAACGAGGCGGGGATTGTCGCGGACGTCACGGACGTCACGGGCGGCGTGTTTGCCGTCGCAACCGGCTTCGGCGGCCCGCCCACGGCCCCGGAGGCCTGCGCCTGGCCGTTGGTCGCGGCGACCGTAGCGGCCGTGGTGGTCGTGGTGATCGGCGCGGCCGCGGCGGTCGCGGTGGCCGTCGGATCCATCGGCGCGGCCGTGGCGACCGCGGACCAGGCCAGGCCCGGCGGCTCGCGACGGATTCCCGGGCCGAGGTCTTCGTTCATCAGGGCATTCGGGTCGGTCACGTGGTCGAGGCCGATCTCGTGCCCCATCTCGTGCATGACGACCGTGAGGAGGTCGAGCTTGCCGTAGGCGGGGCTCCCGGGGGCGGCGTCGCGCTCCTCGGTCCCGACGGCGACGGTGAATTCGTCGTCGGATTGCGGGGTCGGGTCGACGAACCAGCCGGTCCCGTCGGCCGTCGCATCGATGTAGATCACGCCGTCGGACGCCTCGCCGACTTCCCCGTCATCCAGGTCGGCAACCTGGACGCGAATCCCGGCGAGCAGGCTCACGTCCGCGGCGGACAGGCCGGCTGCTGCCCATCGCGACCTGGCTTCCACGACGATCGGCGCGAGTTCATCGGCGGTCAAGGGGGCCAGGGGCAACCCGCCGTCGTCGGAGGTCGTGGCGATGTGGAGGCCGGCGTTCAGGGCCACGCCCGCGGAGGTCCCGCCGGCGGTTACGACGGTCAAGGTCCCGGCCCCGTGCGACGGCAGCGAGCTGAGGTTCACCCCCGTGTTGTCGTAGGACGAGTAGTAGTACACGTCGATCGGGGTCGACGAGGTGCTCGTGTCGGTCACCTGCGTCCCGGCGAGGTTGTAGACGCTGTTGTTCCCCTCCACGAACCCCTTGCCCGTGAGGTTGAGCTGATGCGTGCCGGTGACCGTGACGGTGGTCACCACCGGGACGACCTGGAGCGTGGGCGTGAAGGACGAGCCGAAGACCCGGAGCGTGAAGGCCCCGTTGAAATAACCCGGCACGGCGACCGTCGCCTGCGTACCGCCCGCATTGACCGAGGAGGGATTCAGGAGGACCATGTGCATCGTCCCGGCGCTGTCGAAGTACTCCCCGACCACGTAGGTCGAGGTGCTCAGGCCGGTGCCGGTCAGCGTGACGTTCTGGAGCGGATTGGCCGAGGCGAGGCCCGCGTTGGCGGGGGTGCCGCTGGTCGCCGTGCCGGTCAGGTTCGTGTAGGCCACGCTGAGCGGGCTCGACGTGCCGCCGGCGGTCGTGACCGTGATGGGGCCGAGGCCGCCGATCAGGGAAATGCCGGTGATGTAGACCGTGGCGTTGTTGTTGTAGACGTCGCCCGTATTGGACGACGGGTCGTTGTCGACCACGACGTTCGAGCCGAAGGCATAAACGCTGCCGTTCGCCTCGGCGAAGCCCGTCCCGTTCAGGTAGACCTGCGCCGTGTTGGCGTTGCCATCAATCCCGTTGACCTGCTGGGTCGTCAGCGTGGGCACGATCTGGAGGACCTGCCCGAGGCTCTGCGCCGAACACGTGGACGGCGAACGCACCGTCGGCGTAGGACGGCAAGGTGAGCGTGGCCGAGGTCCCGTCGCTGCTGGCGGTCGTCGGCGCCATCAGCAGGGTCTGGGTATTGCCATTGGTGTCGACGTACTGATAAACGACGTTCGTGGACGTGGTCAGCCCGGTGCCATTCAGCGTGACCACCTGGCCCGCATTGGCCGAGGGCAGCGACGAGTTGGCCGGCGTGCCCGTGGCGGCCGTGCTCGTGATCCCCAGGAAGCCGAGTTGATAGGGTGCGGAGGTTCCGCCTGCGGTGGTGACGGTGATGGGTCCGAAGATGTTCTGGTTGGCGCGGAGGTCTCCGAGGTAGACCCGCGTGCCGGAGGAGTAGACGTCGATGGCCTGCGAGCCGCCGCTGTCGTCGGCCACCGAGTACGACCCGAAGGTGTACACGCTGTTGGACCCGTCGACCAGCCCCGAGCCCGAGAGGTAGACCTGCGCCGAGTAGCCGCTGTCGCCGGAGAGCGTGGCGGCGGTGAGGATCGGCACGACCTGCAGGGGGATGCGGGCGTTGTTCAGGTCGCCCACCACGTCGATGGCGCCGGTCATGGCCCCGGTGGGCACGATGACCACCAGCGAGGTGCCGTCCGGGGAGACCGCCGTCGGCCTCTGGTCGTACTCGTAGGGGTTGCCGCTGTCGTCGGCCATGGCGAAGATCACGTCGGTGGCGGAGGTGAACCCCGAGCCGTGCAGCGTGATCGCCTGCCCCGGGTTGGCCGACGCCAGCGACGCGACGGCCGGCGTCCCGCTTGCGGCCGTCGCCGACACCGACGCCAGCGACACGCCGAAGGCGGCGCTGGTGCCGCCTGCGGTCGTCACCGTGATCGGGCCGTAGGCGGCGCCCTGCGGGACGCCCGAGTTGTCGTTGAGCTGCGTGCCCGAGCTGTACACGTCCAGCGGGTAGGGGTACGACGAGGGGCTGGCCTGCGTGGTGCCGCCCCAGGAGACGACGGTTCCGGCCTGGACGAACCCGGTGCCGGTGAGGTGCTCGTAGGCGCCGTGGAACTGCGAGCCGGCTCCGTTCTGCGCCGCGGCCGAGAGCGTGGGGACGACCTGCAGGAACAGGCCGCCGTCCTCCCGCGCCAGGCGGACGGCTCCGGTGACGGCGCCCTGCGGCACGGCGACGGTGATCGCGGTGCCGTCGGCGGAGACCGAGGCCGGCGCCACGGCGACCTGCGAGAGGTTGCCGGCGTCGTCGGCCTCGGTGAAGGCGACCTGGTCGGCGGCGAGGAACCCGGTGCCGTGCAGGGTGATCACCTGGCCCACGTCGGCCGACGCCACGCCGGGGCGGGCCGGGGTGCCGCTGGCGGCGACCGCGGAGATGGAGGCGATCGAGGTGCGCAGGCCGTCGGAGCGGGTGACGGTCAGGCGGTACTGGCCGGTGTAGTAGGCCGACCCGCCGCTGCCGCCGGCCGTCGGGTCGTAGGCCTGGTTGTAGGCGCTGCTGACGCCCAGGTAGTAGGTGCCGGCGGCGGGCAGGCGGAAGTCGGCGATGCTGGGGGTGGTGTACCAGTTGCCCGCGGCGAGCTGGTCGCCGGCGGCGTCGAAGAGGCGGAGGTAGGGGTACGGCGAGGAGTCCTGGCTGCCCAGGGTGATCAGGTCGCCGGCGCTGCCGGAGAACTTGTACAGGTCGACGTCGAGGCTGCCGTAGGCGCCGTCGCCGATGGTGGAGACGATGGCGGTGGTGGTGTCCTGCGGCAGGTTGAGCGCGGCGGCGGCGGCGAGGGTGTCGCCGGGGTCGGCGGAGAAGGTCTGGTCGGGCAGGGTGGCCAGCGCCGGCCGCAGCCGCGACGAGCCGCCGCGGGTGGTGGCGGTGATCACGCCGGCGGAGACGCCCGCCGGCACGGTCAGGTCGACCAGCTGCTGCGCCTCGCCGAGGATGCTGGTCGTGTGCACCGAGACGGTGGCCGGGTCGACCGCGACGCCGTCGATGGCGATGGCCAGCTCGCCGGCGACCAGGCCGGTGCCCTCCAGGACGATGCGGCCGCCGGGCGTGATGGCGCCGCCGGAGGAGCGGAGCACCGGCGCCACCAGCACCCGCGCCGAGCCGGCGGCGCCGACGAGGCTCAACGCCCCGGAGCGTGCCTGCGGGGGCACGGCGATGGTGAGCGCGGTGCCGGCGGCGTTGGCCGTGCCGGTGCGGGTGACCACGCCGGCGAAGCCCGTGTCGTCGGCGGCGGCGAACTGCACCTGCGTGGAGTTGGTCAGGCCGCGGCCGAGGATGGTGATCGACTGGCCCACGGCGGCGGAGATCCCCGAGCCGTCGGCCGGGGCGCCCAGGATGCCGTCGAGCTCGACGAACGCCGGCGGCGTGTAGGCGGGCCCGGCGATGGTGTCCGAGCCGCCGGGGGTGGTGACGGTGATCGGGCCCTCGACGGCCGCCGCCAGGACGACCGAGGCGAGCTGGCTATTGCGGGTGCCGGAGACCTCGGCGCCGTAGGTGGCCAGGACGTCGACTCTCGGACGCGCCGCCGACGGCGACGGTGGTGGCGCCGGCCATGAAGCCCGAGCCGGCCAGGGTGAACCCGCCGTCGCTGCCGGGCTGCCCGGAGACGCCGGCGAGCGTGGGCACGACCTGGAGCGTGACGCTGCCCCGGCCGGAGGCGGCGTCGCGGTAGGACTGCGACGGGGCGGCGTAGTTCTCGAAGCTGTTGTGGAACAGCCGCGTGCCGTCGACGGCGACGTCGAAGTCGTCCGGCCCCGTAGCTGCCGAAGTTGTCGCCATCCCAGGAGTCGATGGCGTAGAAGTCGAACTTCACCGTGTAGGAGGCGCCGGCGGCCAGCCCGGCGAGGCTGAGGGTGGTGGAGTCGTTGCTGAAGCGGCCGAGGAACTCGGTGAAGGTGAGCGGGTAGGTGGCGTCGACCGAGCCGTTGGACCACTCCGGCCCGGCGCCCTGCTGGAAGTCGGTGGAATAGACCACGTTGCCGTGGGCGTCCAGGACGCTCACGTTGTCGATGCCCCAGGACTCGTCGTTGATGCCCTGCAGGCCGCCGTCGGAGAACTTGATGGCGTCGGTGCCGCCGGAGGCGGTGAAGGCGACGGTCACGCCGCGGTAGATGGCGTCGGCGTTGCCGCCGAAGCCGAGGTTGGCCACGGTGCGCGGGGTGTAGACGGTGACCTGGCCGGTCTCGGCATTGTCGGGGACGACCACCTGCAGCCGGGTGCCGTCGGCGGAGACGGCGGAGGCGGCGACGAAGATCGGTGCCCCGTTGCCCGCTCCGTCGCGGGTGGCGAAGACCGCCTCGGTGGCGGCGGTGAACCCGGAGCCGTCGAGCTCGACGACCTGAGCCACGTTGGCCGAGGCGAGGGTTGCGGTGGTGGGGGTGCCGTCGCGTGCCACGGCGGAGATGCCCGTGAGCACGGGCGTGGGCGGCACCAGCAGCGCCGGCTCGCGGGAGGGGTCGAGGTGGTAGATCACGCCGCGCGAGCTGGAGCTGGCCCAGATCAGCCCGGAGGCGTCGAAGGCGATGCCCGTGACGTCGGGGTCGCCCAGCACGCCCAGGTCGAGGCCGCGGATGACGGCGCCTCCGGAGCGGTGCACGAGGTAGGCGAGGTTATTCGCGGTGGAGGCGACCCAGAGCTCGCCGGTGGCCGGGTCCAGCGCCAGTCCGCCGCCGCCCTGGCCGACCGGGCTGGCGAAGCTGGCGAGGGTGGCGCCGGTGGCGGGGCTGATCTCGGAGACCTGGTTGCCCGAGTAGCCCAGGACGAACAGGTGGCCGGTGCCCGGGTCGTAGAGCCCGGCGACGGGGTTGACCTCGGTGGCCAGGGCGAGCGAGGCGATCACGGCGCCGGTGGCGGGGTTGAGGGCGTAGACGCGGTCGGGGGAGGCCTGGCCGTTGGTGACCAGGAGCGAGCCGGCGGGGACGGCGACGCCGGCGAGGGTCATGGCGGCGGGCAGGACCTGGATGCCGCCGTAGCCGTTGGAGGAGCCGCCGGGGGTGGCGTAGCTGGCGAGCACGGCGCCGGTGGCCGGGTCGACGTGCGCCACCCGCGAGTCGGAGAGGACCCAGAGCAGGCCCGAGGCGTCGACGGCCACGTCGTCGAGCGAGCCGATGGCGGGGAAGGCCTCGGCGGCGGCGAAGGGGGCCGAGGTGCCGCCTGCGGTGGTGACGGCGGTGGCGCCGGCGCCGTGCGCGGGCACCACGCCGTTGAGGTAGGCCGTCGAGCCGTTGGAGTAGACGTCGACGGTGCTGGAGGAGGTGCTCGTGTCGGAGACCGAGCCTCCGGGGTAGGCGTAGGTGGAGGCGCCCTCGACGAAGCCGGATCCGTAGAGGTAGCTGTACCCGTCGGAGTTGACGTTCTCGGAGGTGAGGGTGGGGACGATATCCAGCGCCTGGGTGAGCGTGGTTCCGAAGACGCGGATGGTGGCGACGCCGTTGAGGTAGGACGGGACGGCGAACTCGCCGCGGGTGCCGGTGACGTCGACGTAGAAGAAGTTCAGCAGCGCCGTCGCCGGGTTGCCGCTGTCGTCGGTGTACGTGGCGACGATATTCGTCGAAGTCGACAGTTTGCTGCCGTTAACAACCACCACCTGGCCGGGGTTGGCCGAGGGCAGGGCGGAGTTCGCAGGCGTGCCCGACTCGGCCACCGAATTCAGGCTTGTAGCACCGATCTGGAACGGTGCCGAGGTTCCGCCTGCGGTGGTGACGGTGATGAGGCCGAACATGCCCGGCGCGGAGAGGCCGCTCAGGTTCACCTGCGTGCCGGTGGAGTAGACGTCGATCGGCGTGTAACTCGTGGACGTGTCCGTGGCGGTCGTGCTTCCGAAGGTATAGACGCTGTTGTGACCCTCGATGAAGCCGTTGCCGGTCAGGTGGGCCGACGCGTTGGTGCCGTCGTCGGCGGTCAGCGTGGCGCCGGTGACGATGGGCACGACCTGGAGGATGGGCTGGTAATTGTTCTGGTCGCCCACGACCCCGATGCTGCCCGTGACGGCGCCTTGGGGGACGACGACGATCATCGAGGTGCCGTCGGCCGACACGGCCACCGGCCTCTGGTCGTACTCGTAGGGGCTCCCGTTGTCGTCGATCGCCTGGAAGATCACGTCGGTCGACATGGTGAAATGGGTGCCGGTCAGCGTGATCGCCTGGCCGGGATTGGCCGAGGCCACGGTCGGGTCGGCGGGCGTGCCCGTGGCCGTCACGGCCGTGAGCGAGCTGAATGTCTCCTGGAACGCGGCGCTGGTCCCGCCTTGCGTGGTCACGGTGATCGGGCCGAACTGGGCGCCCGCCGGGACTCCCGAGTTGACGTTGAGCTGGGTGCCGCTGGAGTAGACGTCGATCACCGAAGAACCGGTGTCGGTGTCGACCAGGGGCACGGCCCCGTAATTGATCGTGATATCCCCCTCGACGAATCCGGTCCCGGTGAGGTGCTCGTAGGCCCCGTGGAACTGGTAGCCGACGCCGTATCCGGCGATGCCCGTGAGGATGGGCACGATCTGGATCGGCAGCGGGCCGTCGGGGTAGGTCATGTCGAAGTTGTCGGACAGCAGGACCGCGTTGGTCCCCTTGTTGGTCAGCGACACGCTATCGAGCAACGCGCCGTAGTAGCCGCTGGTCTGCTGGAAGATGAGCGGGGCCACGACCGTGGTGCCGGACGGGACGGTGATCGTCCGGGTGTAGGTGGTGAACCCGGCGTTGCCGGCGATGTTGGTGAAGGTCTCGGAATAGGCCGATCCGAGCGAGACGGTGACCGTGCTGGTCGAGCCCTGCTGCGAGCCGGCGAGCTTGTAGGTGAGCGTGTAGGTGCCCGGGTTGAGCGTGAAGCTGGTGCTCGTCGCGAGCTTCCCGCTGGTCCCGTAGTTGGCCAGGGCCACGTACATGCCGTTGCCCGGCAGGAAGTCGTTGTAGGTGGTCCCGTACTGGCCGGTCCCGTAGAGGTTCACGCTGCCCGAGGCGACCGTCCAGTTGGCGAACCCGGTGTAATTCTGGTCGGGGATCCCGAAGATCGAGAGGTTGCCGGTGTCGGCCCCGGTCGGCACGACCACGTAGGCCGTCTGGGTGGTGGCGTCGTAGCGGTCGGGCGAGACGATGGTGGTGCCGAGGTTGCCGCTGTCGTCGATCGTCGTGAACTGGAATCGGGTATCCTTGGCCTGCCAGGGGACCGCGATGGCGATCTCCTGGCCGACGTTGGCGGCGGGTGCCCGCGAGATCGCCGCGAACCCGCTGCTCGCCTGGATGTTGCTGGCCGGGCGGACGGTGAAGGACAGCGTGTAGGGCGCCGCCAGGTCGTTGCCGGCGCGGTCGAAGAGGACCGACGGCTGGATGGTGAGCCGGTAGTTGCCGGTGTCGAGCGCCACCTGCGGATAGAAGGCGATCTCGCGGCCGAGGGCCTGCAACTCGAACGACCCGATCGGCAGGTTCGTGCCGGAAGTCGGCGCGGAGTCGGTGCCGAGGTAGGTGAGCGTCACGCCCGACAGGTTCAGGCGCGTGCCGTCGATCGGCTTGCTGAAGTCGATCGAGATCGACGGGGTGTAGAAGACCTTCTGTCCGGCGGTGGGCGTGCTGCCGATCACCACCGGCGGGATGGTGTCCTTGACCACGCCGAAGGTCAGGAGGTTGGACAGGGTGGTGTTGCCGCCGGTGTCGGTGGCCCGGGCCTGGACGGTGAACGAGGTCACTCCCGAGGCGAGCGTGGGGGCCGTCACCACGAAGTCCAGGGGCAGCGACACGTTGTTGGCGACGACCTGGCCGTTGACCAAGAGCTCGATGTTGCGCACCTGCACGTCGTCGGTGGCCGCGATCGCGATCGGGACCGACGACCCCTCGACGACCTGGACGCCGGGCGTGGTGGTGTCGACGTCGGGCGCGGAGGAGGAGATCGAGACGGTCGGCGCGATCCCCTTGCTGTCGAACGACTCGTAATTGACGACGTCGAGCCCGCCGGTCCCGTCGGCCACGTAGGCGAGGCCGCTGGCGATCGCCACGCCGAAGGGGTTCGCCGCCAGGGTGAATTGCGCCTGGAAGCTGTTGGTGTTCTTCGGGTTGGACGTGTTCATCAGCTCAAGCACCGGCCCGACGTTCGACCGCTGCGGGGTGCCAACCAGGGCGCCGAGGCCCGTCCCGTTGAGCGCGAACCCGGCGGAAGGCAGGGAGGAAGTGAATCCGACGGACGCCTGGCCGAGCAGGGCCGGGGCATCGGGCTTGGACACGTCCACGGTGTCGTACCCGCCGGTCGGATTGCTCGCCGCGGCCACGTAGGCCACGCCGTTGGCGACGACCAGCTTGCCGCCGCCGTCGGGCAGGGTGAGCTTGCCGCGGGCCACCATCAGGAATCCGCTCACGTCGACCACGTGCAGCGTGTTGAAGCCGTCGATCGTGTAGAGGAACGACCCGTCGCGGGCGAGCCCGGAGATGGTGGTCCCGCCGAGGTCGAGCGTCTGCACCACCTCTCCGGTGACCGGGTCGAGGCTGACCAGGGTCCGCCCGCTGGCCACGTAGAAGAGGCCGTCGTATGCCTGGACGGCCTGCGCCCCGAACGGCAAGGCGACGGTCTTGATGATCGTGGGTTGCGCGGGGTTGGACACGTCGACCAGGCTCACGCCGCCGGCCCCGCCGGCCACGGCCACCTCGTCGTGGGTGTCGTCGTAGACCACGTCGACGCTATCGCCCGGCAGGGCGATTTGGCCCAGGACGATGGGCTTGTCGAACTTCGTGGCGTCCACCACGGCCAGGCCGTAGGAGCCCGTCGCCACGTAGGCGGTCTGCCCGCCCTGGCTGGTGATGGCGCCGGTCAGCGCCACCGCCTTGGCCTCGCCGAGCAGGGGGAGGCTGGCGATCACGCCGGTGGGGAAGGCGACCCCGCCGAGCGGGTCGAGGCCGTCCTGGATCTCGGCATAGTCGTTGATCCCGTCGTGGTTGGTGTCGGGGTTGGTGGCGGAGGTGCCGACGATGAACTCGGCGTCGTTGTTCAGGCCGTCGTGGTCGGCGTCGGGGGCGTTCGACTTGGCCAGGACGATCGCGGGCATGTCGAAGGTCACGCCCGAGGGCGGGGTCACGAACTCGCTCTCGCCGATCAGGCCGGTCGAGGGCTGGTACACCCACTCGCGATAGCGGGTATTGGGCGAGAGGAAGACCCCCTCGGGGCAGAGCGCACCGCCGGGCTGGATCGTGATCGAGCTCCGCATGACGAACCCGGTGTCCAGGTCCTGGATGGCGAAGTAGAACAGCCCGCCCTGCGAGGAGCCCGAGCCCACGGCCGGCACCGTGCGCCGTGGTCGGCGTGATCGCCAGCACCGTCGAGCACGAGGCTCGACCCTTCCTGCGCCCCGACGGTGAGGAAGCCGTCGGTGACCTGGGCGACGTAAGTCACTTCGATGGGCTTCCCGGCCTCGGTGCTGACCGACCCGCGGAAGGCCCCCTGGATCATGATCGCCATCGCGTTCTCGGCCTGCGAAGCGCTGCCGAGCGTGAGCGTGACGTTGTAATTGCCGTTGGGCAGGTTCACGCGGAATGCAGCCATGAGAGAGCGTGTCGTCGTCGCCGGTCAACGAGCTCGAGCCCGAGCCGTTCCCATCGTCCTCGCCCGTCACGGTGCGGCCCTGGCCGTCGAACCCGTAGCCGCGATTCTTGCCGTAGGCAGTATCGGGAGTGACCTGCTTGTAGCCCGGCGCCACCTCGGGAAGAATCCGTGCCAAAGTCGAACAGGTACGCCTTGCCGATGATGTCCTGGATGTCGTCGGGAACGCCGTTTCCGTCGGCGTCGGGCGCGGTGCTCGCATGGAAGACGAGGCCGGTGGTCAGGTCGACCGCGACGTTGTTTTTCGGGGCGATCCCCATCGTCGACGCGACGAGCCCGGTCATCGGATCGTAGACGCGGAACGTGTAGGCTTCGTCCGCGGCCAGCTTGAGCATGAAGTCGCCCGTCCCGCTGCTGACGGTCCGCTGGGTCTTGGCCCATCCGGCCCGGTCGTCACCAACTCCAGGAAGTCGTTGCCCCAGTTGGGGTAGACGACCTTGTCCAGTCCAGTCCCGATGGCGACCAGCGTAGTGATCGGATGCGCCGGGTCATTGGAAGTAATCTGGATCACAGCCGAGTCGAGCCCGACCATGTCGGGCGTAAAGCTTACCCCGAACTGGAAGCTTTGCCCGGCGCGAGCATGATCGGCTGTGTGGCGAGGTTCGTGGGAAGGCCGGTCACCTCGAACCGGCTGTTGCCGCCAGCGACCCCGATCGAGGAGATCTTCAGTGGCTGGACGCCGTCATTGGTGATGGTGGCGAAGCCGGACACCAAAGTTGTGTCCCCGACTTTCACGCCGGCGAGATTGTTATTTCCACCGAGCGAGACGCGGCCGGTGGGGGCGAATGGGATGCCGAGGGCCGAGAGCGAGAGTTCAAATGAAGGGGCATACCCCGCATTGGTCTCGACGTCGAGCGTCCCGGTCGCGTCCCCGGCGACGCTGGGATCGAAGAGGACCGTCAGCACCTCCGATTGGTTGGGTTGGAGGGTCGTCCCGACCAATCCCGCTGTCACGACCGAAAAGCCCGAGTGCTGGCCGAGGAAGGAAGCCGCGGTGATCGTCATCGGGGCGAAGCCGACGTTGCTCACGGTGAAGTGCGTGGTGAGGACTTGGCCTCCGGGTCCATCTGCGGCAACCGAGCCGAGTGCGGCGGACTCTGAACCGGTCCCATAAAAGTTCTGACTGCCGATGGAAACCGAGATCTCCGGATTGGTGTCCGGGTCTTGCGACGCTTCGCGGATGCCGTCGACGCTGACGTGGCCGTTGGCCAGGTTGAAATTATTCCGCCACATGTTCAATTCTGCGACCAACGGCGTATCACCGTTAGGCTCGATCCCGACGGCCGCCATGAGCAAGCCGGTCGTCGGGGCAAGGAAGGTGAGATACGGATCACCGGGCTGACCGTTCCGCATGATGTCGAATGGCGGTGCATTTCCGTCGCGCGGATTTGAGCGGTCCCACCGGTGAGGGTGCCCGAGGGCAGATAGTCCTCATTCAGGCCGAAGGTATGGCCCAATTCATGGGCGACCGTGTTCGACGTACTGGGCGAACGTGATGGACGCATTGGTCAGGTTCGTGTTGATCCCGACGGCGAAGTTGCCGGTGTCATTCAGGGTATTGTTGATGTATTGAGCCAGGGCCCACATCTGTGCGGCCTCGGGGATCTGCTTGTTGAATGTGCTTCCGGTGATCGGATTGGTCCTTCCTTGCGTACCAATCAGTTCGATCATCTTGTTGTAGTCGTAGTCATAATGGCTCGTGCTCCCGTACAGGCCTGAGCCCAGGTCCTTCCATGTCATCTGGACGTTTGCGCCGGGATTGTCGCGCTGGATGGTGATGGTGTCGGAAATAACGTCATAATCGTCGACGACGACGTCGTAAAGGTCGTCCGCCTCGTCACTGATCCTGTCGTCCAGGTCGTCCAATTGGTCCGGGGTGAAAGTATCGTCCGCGGTGCCGAGGATCCCGTCGGGGCCAGGGTCTTGGCGATCTCCCGGCATAAATCCGGCGAAGAGGGCCTTGAACCGGTCCGAAACGGCCTGCCAGGCGACATCCCCGTTTGCATCCGTCGCGTGGGCCTGATCGACCACCCAGGACATCTTACCATTGACGTTGGCGATCTTCAGGACGTTGCTCGTGAACGGATAGACGACCTCCGGATTACTATAAGTCCCGTCAGGATTATGCGTCGTATACGCCGTCTCGAGCGAAAGCATGACCCGCTTGAGTTCGGCCTGATAGCCATCGGCTCCGTCGAGGTTGAGGCTCAGCACGGTCGGTCCGACCGCGAGTCCCGTTGCCTGCAATTGACCGACCACGCCATCGTTGGGCGTCCGGGTCGTCGATGACGATGTTCACCGTATTGCTGTAGCTTCCCGGGGCCGTCGGATCGAAATGCCACTCCTCGGGATCACTAGTATCGAACGGGCCGTCTCCTTGCACTTCGAACGTCGTCGTCACATCGTCGGGCAGATTCAAATCCATCTGCTTCGTGCGATCGAATGTATCGAAGGTCTTCAAGAACGCGGCGGTGTTCCCGGTCTTATTCTCCGCCTGGTTGGCGTCCGATGCCGTCGACGAAGCGGTAGAGATAGTAGGGGGACACGATCGTGTTCGACGACCCGTCGGCCATGTAGTCGACCTCCGTCACGTGATCTTGCTCCGTAGAGGACATTGGCGTCGATCCGCATTAAGGAATCCGCCGGCCCCGCCGAACAGGTCGTCATAGGCGATGGTTTCGATGTCGAGGGCCCGAGGATCTCGTCGGGTCCGAGGGTGAACGAGTCTCCGTCGAGGCTCACGTCGTTGTCATCGTTCGCCTCCATGTACTCCGAGAGCGGCCCGCTGACATCGATCGTGAATTCGTTGTACGGCTGTTGTCGTTGTTGTTGTCGATGTCGGTGGTGTCCGAGCAGTCGCTGCTGGACATGGGAGGGGGCGTGGTCTCGCCGGAATCATCGGGCGGGTTGAAGGTGAGCGTGAAGTTACCCGTCCCATACAGCATGGGCCTGACGTCGGGCGTGTTGTTGACGACGGTATCGATAACCGGCGTCGGCGTCGGCGTCGGAGGGCCGTCCGAATCGCCGCAAGGCGTGGAGTGGGCGTCGGAGTGGGCGTGGGCGTCGGAGTGGGCGTCGGAGTGGGGTCGGCGTGGGTGTGGGCGTGGGCGTCGGCGTGGGCGTGGCGTGGGGTTCGGGGGGTTGTTTGGCGGCGGGGTTGGCGTGGGCGCTGGGCCGAAGGGCTTGTCGTGTCGGCCCTGGGGTCCGGGAGGCGTGAGGCCGTGCCATCCTGGCGCCGTCACCCCCGAGCCGGGGTCGGTCGTGACCGACTGGCCGTCGGCCGAGACCGTGGCCGTGCCGTCGATCACCAGGCGACCCGTGGTGTGGTCGAAGCTGAGGACGAACAGTTGCGTCCCGGCGCGGCGTTGAACACGTTGGGGAACGTGAGCGAGGCCGGGGTGGAGAACGTGGTCACGCCCGGGGCCTGGATGGTGATGTCGAAGGTGTGCTGCATCACGCCGGGCGGGAGCATGTCCATCACGATCTGCGGCGGGACGGTGCTGATGCCGACCTGGCCGGTGCTCATCTTCTGGCCGTCGGAGCCCACCAGGCTGTTCGGCGCGATCGTGATGCTCAACTGCTTCTGCTGCTGCGGGGTGAGGTTCGCGGCGGCGGACGGCGGGACCACGATCTTCGTCGGCACGGTGTTGCTGACGGTCTGGAGGATCGTGCTCTGCACCCGCGGCAGGTACACGCCCTTGGCGGTGCCGTCGGCGGCCTGCTCGTCTCGGGTGCCCATGCTCCCCATGACGGTGTTGGCCACGCCCGGCTTGATGGTCAGGTCGAGCGTCATCTCGGGGAAGTAATTGCCGCTCGGCGGGTTGGTCGCCGTCCGCCCGTCGATCACGAGCTTCACGTCGCCCGTGGGCACGTTGGGGAACGAGAAGCTGCCATTGGCGCCGGTGATGACCTTCTGGTCCTCATGCCCGAGGATGTAGAGGGTCGCGCCGGCGATCGGGAGCAGGTAGACGTCGTCGGCCGTCATCAGGATGCCGTCGGGGCCCGACCGGACGTCGTCGGTCGTGTTCGGCTTGAGGTCGGGGCCGGGGTCGGCGAGGATGCCGGAGAGGGTCGTCCCCTGGACGTAGGCCTCGTTGACCGTCGTGAACGTCTCGGCGTACTTGCTGCCGGGCGTGCCGCTGCCCGCCGCGTCAAGCAGCATCTTCCCGTCGGCCGACTTGATCTTCGACCCGTCCACCGTGAGCGTGATCTGCGACGCGCCGGGCATCGGGTTGACGGGGAACAGGTAGGCATAGGTGCCGTCGTCCGACGGCACGATGGTCGCCGGGATGAGCTTGCCCGACGAGTCGGAGAGGAACAGATCGGAGGAAGTGAGCGTGCTCGGGTTGACGGGCGCGGAGAAGACGATCTTCGGCCGGTAGGTCAGTCCGATGTCGATGCCCTGGGCCACGGGAAGGACGCTGTCGAGGGTCAGCGGCGCGGGCGCGGCCAGGCTGAACCTGATCGTCGTGCCCCCGACGTTCCGCGCCGCGTCGGTCGCCGAGACGGTCAGCGTATGCGATCCGGCGGCGAGGCCGGAGAAGCTGAGCGCGGTCTGGAACGACCCGTCCGGGCTGTACGACATCGGGTTGATGATCCCGCCGTCGAACTGGTAGGACAGGGCGACGATCGACGTCCCCGTGCCGTCGGCCTTGCCCGTCAGCGAGACCCCGGAAGGCGAGAGCGCCCCGGCCAACGGGCTGGCGATCGTGACCTGCGGGACCAGCGTATCGACCGTGACCACGACCGGGACGACCGGCGTCACGTTTCCGGCCACGTCCACGGCCTCGAAGTTGACGGTGTGCTTCCCTTCGGCCGTCCCGTTGGTGGCGAAGGAGGTCGTGAACGAGAAGTTGCCGAACCCGTCGAAGGAGACGGGCGCGAAGGCGCCGCCGTCGACCTGTGCCTCGAAAGTCTGCACGCCCGAGAGGTTGTCGAGCACGCGCCCGGTGATGGAGATGTTCTGCGAAGTCGCGACGCTGCCGCCGGTCGGGCTGGCGATGGTGATCGTCGGCGGGGTCTTGTCGAGCGAGGTGGAGAAGGTCTGGAGGATGTACGCGCCGAGCGCATCGCCGGAGACGAGCCCGGCGTCGTCGGAGAACTGGAAGTGGATGCCGCCCCAGATCCGGCTCTCGCCCGCCTCGATGGCGGCCTGCGTGAAGCTGGTGAACGAGCGCGTGACGGGGTTGCCCGCGACGGTCACCGTGCTGCTGAAGCTCACGTTGTTGCCCAGCAGCGCCGAGAGGATCGTGGACGCGGCCCCGCTGAACGTGCTGTGGCCGGAGACGTATTCCGGGTGCGGCGGGGTGGTGAGCAGCGGAGTCCAGCCGGGGATGGAGACCACGCTCGGGTCGTTGAGCATGTCGGCGTCGGCGGCCACGGTGATCGGCCGCCAGGTGTTGTAATCGTACTTGGTGTCCCAGGCGGAAATCGACGCGTCGGCCTCGCCGATGTTCAGCTCGGCGAGCACGCGGGCATCTTCGGCGAGGCTGCCGTTCTGCTGCTGGAGGACCGTGTCGGCGATCGCATTCCAGTGGCCCGGCGGGGTCGTCGACCCCGAGCCGTCGTTCCAGAACTTGGCGGCCTGGGTCTCGTCGGCGGTGCGGGTGGTGCTGTTGACCGACCCGAGGCTCAGCGTCTCCGCGGCGGCCGCGTTCCACGCGGCGCTGCCGATTGCCGGCGGCGCCGGGGCGCGGAACTGGCCGTCGCTGGTCATGGCGAACGGCTTGAGCGTGGCCCACTGCGGGTTCTCGGCCGTCATGTACGCCGGGGCGGTCGGCTGCCACGAGCCCAGGGTCGAGTTCGGCTCATAATCGACGTAGTTGGTCGACCCGTCGTTCATCCGCATCGCGATGATCGCGTTGGCGATCGACTGGCCCACCGCCATGCCGTCGGTCTGCCCTTGCCCCGAGGGGAGGGTCGCCAGCCGCCGTGATGAGCACCGAGTTCAGGTACGACTGCTGCGCCGGGTACAGGTAGGACAGCACGGTATAGGCGGCCGAGGCGACCGCGGCGGCGGGCAGCGAGTCGGCCGGTGCCTTCAACGACACGTAATAGCTCGGCGTCCCGTCGATCGAATTGACGGTGTCATAGACCGCCGCGGAGACCATCGCGAGCCCCCTGGAGGCGTGCTCGGGATCGCTCGCGTCGTTGACGATGGCCTGGAGCGTGACCTGGTCCCAGAAGATCACCGGGTTGGTGCCGGCGAGCGACGCGTCGCGATGGACCGTGAGCTGGTACGAGCTGGTGTTGCCCGCCGCGTCGGTGGCCACCACGGTCAGCACGTTGTCGCCGAGCGCCAGCGACACGCCGGGGAACTGGAAGGCGCCGGTGTTGGTCGTCCGCGCGGTCGCGCCGGTCTGGACCAGCTTCACGCTGATGTTCGGGTCGGTCTGGCCGGTGAGCGTGGGGGCGCTGCTGGTCGTGCTCAGGGGGGCGTTGCTCTCCTGGTCGGCGATGGCGAGCCCGAAGGTCGGGATTGCCGGCGGGGCGGCCTTGAGCGTGAAGGTGACCGATTTGGTGGTGGCATTGCCCGCGACGTCGGTCGAGACCAGCACGAGAGTGTGCTTGCCGTCGGCGGTCCCGTCGAGCTTCAGCGAGGTGGGGAAGCTGAACTTGCCCGAGGCGTCGGCCGTCACGGCGAACGGCTTCCCGCCGTCGAGGCTCGCCGTCAGCGACGTCACGCCCGAGAGCGTGTCCGAGGTCGTCCCGGCCACCGTCACGTTGGCGTTGGTGAGCGTGTTGGCGGCGGGGCTGGTGATGGCGAGCGAGGGCGCCTGATCGTCGAGCGTGAACGGCAGGTCGAGCGTGCCGGGGACCAGGAACTGGGACGAGTACGAGATGTGCAGCGTGTGCGCCCATCGGGCAGCGATGACACCTGGCTCGCGTTGAGCCCGCTGTAGATCCGGTTGATCTCCGCGCGATTGAACAGGAAGGTGTTGCCGCTCACGTCGCCAAGGACGTTCACGTACGAGCTCGCGGGCGTCGCGTCGAAGCCCGCCGTGAGGCTGTTGATCGAGAGGTTCGCCGTCCCAACGACGGTCGGATCGGACGTAATCCCGTCGTTGTTTGTCAGCCCGCCGGGCGCGGTGTCGTCGAGCAGGGCGGCCGTGATGGGCGAGTTGGTCAGGAGCGTGATCGTCTCGGCCGCCGAGTTTTGATTCCCGGCGAGGTCGGTCGCGCGTGCGGTCAGGAAGTTCGCGCCGGACCGGAGCGGGACGCCAGAGAAGGAGAAATTCCCCGAGGCATCGGCGGTCGTCGAGAACGACGTGCCGACCAGCACGACGGCGTCGCCCGGGTCCGTCGTCCCGTCGAGCGTGACCGGCGTCTGGGAGGTCTGGTACGGGTTGCCGGCCGATCGGAACAAGGGATCGAGCGAGAACGCCGGCGCCGTCGGCAGGTTGGTCTTGAGCGTGAAGGAATATCCGACCGATGCCGTGTTCCCCACCTTGTCCACGCCGGCCAGGACGATCGAGTGCATCCCGTCGGCCGTGCCGTCCAGGTGCAAGGTCGTGGCGAACGAGAAGTTGCCCGAGCCGTCGACATTCACCGGGACCGCGGCGCCCGAATCGAGCGATTCCGTGAGGCCGGCGAGGCCGGTGCCGGCGTCGATGGCGGTGCCCACGATCGTCACGTTGGTGTTCGTCAGCAGGGACGATGCCGGGCTCGTGATCTTGATCGCGGGCGCCTTGGTGTCCAGCACGAAGCCGACGGTGCTCGTCGGCGAGACGTTGCCCGCCTTGTCGGCCGCGACCAGGGCGATCGAGTGCGCGCTGTCGGCCGAGCCGTCGAGGGGCAAGGTCGTCGTGAACGAGAAGTTGCCCGAGGAGTCGAAATTCACCGGCACCGTCGCGCCGAGTCGAGCCTGGCGGTCAACGTCGCCACGCCCGAGGCCGCGTCGGTCACCTTGCCGGTCACCGTCACGTTCGAGGCGTCGCTCCCGCCCGAGGCCGGCGACGACACGGTGATGGCGGGGGCCTTGGTGTCGAGGACGAACGAAAGCTTGGTCGCGGGCGTCGCGTTGTTGACCCGGTCCACGGCCGTGAAGCTGACCGTATGCTGGCCATCGGCCGAGCCGTCGGTCGCCAGGGCCGTCGTCAGGGTGAAGTTGCCCGACGAGTCGAATTTCACCGGCACCGGCGCCCCGGAATCCACGCTGGCCGTCAGCAACGCCACCCCCGTGAGGTCATCGGTCACCTGGCCGACGATCGTGACGTTGCTGGTGGTGAACGAGCCGGGGGCCGGGCTGCTCAGCGTCACGCTCGGCGCATGCGTATCCAGCGCAACCTGGAACGAGGAAGTCCTGTTCTGGCCGAACCCGTCCGTCGAGTTCACCCGGATCGAGTTCGCGCGCCGGGCTGAGCGCCACGTTGGCGAACGAGTAATTCCCCTTCTGGTCGGCCAAGGTCGTCGGCCCGCCGCCGAGCTGGACGGTCGCGCCCGGCTCGGTCACGCCCGACACCGTGACCGTCGACGCGTTGGTGGCCAACGTCCCGTCGGGAAGGACGGTCGGCGCCGGCGTCATGCCGAGGGTCAGGCCCATCGGGTTGATGTTCGTGGAATCGCCGTTGTCGAGCAGCGCCACGTTGTAATCGAACGAGGCGATCAGGCCGTCCATGTTCGAGTCGGCCTCGACCTTGTAGCTGGACGACGACGGCGTGGCGCCCAGCGTCCTCAGGATCGCGGTCGAGTCGGCCGAATTGACCGCGAGGTTGCCGTCGACGTCGCCCCCCAGGAACGTGGCGAGGTGGTAGGCCCCGGAGGTCCCTCGCTCGGCGCCAATCATCACCGTGTAGCTGCCCGCCGGGAGCTGGACGACCTCCAGGCTCTGCGTCCGGTTCGCCAGGTCGGGCTGCGAGTACAGGGGGGTGACCCCGAGTCCCTTGGAATCGAGGATGTTCACGACCGCGGGGTCGATCGTGCTGCCGCTCGCCTGCTCCAGGTCCAGCCCGAGGATCACCTTGCCCGAGGCCCCGCCCGCCAGGGTGAAATTCGCCGGCGCCACGTTGATCCCGATCGTGGCCGAGCCATTCGACGTGGGGATCACGCCGTCGAAGGTGGCGAACACGTTCAGGGCGTCGCTGGCGAGCATCACGCGGCTTTCCAGGCTCTCCAGGGGTGACCGATCCTTGCCGCGGGGGTTCCGGCGAGCCTTCTTGCGGGGGGGAATACTCATGGCAGCCATCCCTAGATGTAGATAAACAAACTGATGGACGTTCGCGACCGCGTCTTATCTATGGTGGACCGGCGGGGGGCGTCTCCCATCGCCAGGGTCATTCGCACTTGCGAAACCTCCCGAGAGGTCGGGAGGCTCGGGGGTCCGCGTCGGTCCTTCATCCCGGAAGATGTGCCGCACGAGACCGGCCGATTCCAAATCGAGGCGCGGCAGGACCGTCGCTCGGACGCGGTCTGCCGGGGAGACATCGTATTTCGGGCACCGACATCGGCGGCGTCGGGCCGGTCGACTTACTCAGGATGCACGGCGATCGAGCGTTCCACTCAAGGAACACCCAAGCATATGAACTCGCTGGGGGGGAAATCGAGTTGACGACGCATTGGTATCTACAGTAAACACCCGCGAATTGGGAAGGAAAAAATCGGGCAAGTTCTTATTTTGCTACAAATTTTTCCGCGACTTCTCAGACGCCGTCGCTGCAACCAGGCAAGGGTTTCGGCCTAGTTGAACAGCTCGCACGCAAGGATCGCCGGCACCTGGAGCGGAAAGACCGGGACGACGGCCGCCGCGCAAGCCATCTTAGACGTCGTGATAGGTCGTGTAGAAGGCGTGGAAATTATTATCAAAAACGAAATTCGTAAATGACATCGATATCGAGACGTCAAGTGCCTCGACGAAATGCATGCAGCCGATGGGGAGGAAAAGGGCCTCGCCGGGGCCGATCACGCACTCAATCACCTGCGGGGCGCCTGGCGGTGGCGCGGGCGCCGGTGCGAGTGTGCGGCCATCGATGGATGAGAAGACGTGGCGGAGGTTATTCATCATGGGCATGTCCCACGACGGGACGATCAGCACGCGCTTGCGGCCGACGACCTGCGCCACGAGGTTGTTGGTCAGGTCGTGGTGGAACGGCGTGATCGTGCCGGCCGGTCCGACCCAGAGGAACCCGGCGAGCGGGTCGTCGCCGTTGAGATACGCGGGCATGCGGCCCACGTCGTCCCACAGCTCGGGCATGGCCTGCTTGTTCTTCGAGTTGTTGTTGGCCGTCATGTAGAAGTCGTTGGTCACGCCGGCATCGCGGACCTGCGCCAGGTAGTCGGCGAACTTCATGGCCCGGAGGAACTTCTTGCTCTCGATCTCGTAGTCGTTGCTGGCCGTCCGCCCGTACTGGACCTCGACCTCGCGGTCGCCGAACCGCTCGGCGAAGTCCGCGAGGCTCCAGCACCAGAGCGCGGGCCAATCGTCCATCGCCCCGGTGAGGATCACGGGCCGGTTGGCCGCGTAGTAATGCTCGAAGAACTCGTCGCGAGATGGCCTGTGGCGGCGTTCGACCTCGCCCGACCCGGGCCTCATCCGTTCGAGCTTCCGATACGTGGCGAGCAGCCAGTCCCGCTTCTTCAGGCGATTTCGCAGCCGCTCGGTCCCCTTCAAGTAGGGGCTGCTCGCGGCCAGCTCGATCTCGGCGGCGGCGTGCTCGCGGTCGAACCCGCTCTTGACCATCGTGGCCAGGATGCTCGCCGGATTCGAGTCGAGCACGAGATTCTCGGCGATCCATCGCCGCCATTCGTTATCCACCCGCCGGCCCGGCGACCTGGCCGCCTGGGCCTGGGCGTGGATCGTGAGTTGTGCCGGATCTACGCGAGGCGGGTCTTTCTCGTTCATGGCAATCACGTGTGTTGAGGGAGAAGGTGGGGGGACGGACGCGAAGGCGGAGGGCCGAGCCGGTTCCGGGCCGGCGGACGTGAGCGCGCTGTAGCGGACGATGGGCGGCTTGACCTTGGTCGCGTGCTCGGGGGCGGATGGGCGGCCCGAGGCGTCGCGGCCGTGGAAGTAGTCCTTCTGCCAGCCGTCGGGGCGGGCCCCGCCCTGGCCCTTCCGGGCGTGGAATTGCCTCCGCGACTCGTCCCACTCGCGGTACGACGTGGCGACCTCGGAATTCTCGGCGAGCAATTGATAGGACACCGCGGCCTTCTCCAGGTCCGCGCACGGGTTGCATCGCAAGGGGATGGCCTGGAAGAGCGGCTCGCCCGCCTCGAACCGCACCGGCCTGCCGGGCTCCGCCAGCTTGTAATTCATGGTGAACGACATGCTCATCCAGTCGGTCTCGATGAGCGCCGTGAGCGGGTGGCGCCCGCCTTGAACACGTTCGCCGGCCCCGTGACCAGCAGCCGGGAGCCGGCCGGCCCGGTGCGGAACAGGAGCGGGGTATTCCAGGTGGCGATCCCGAAGCCGAACTGGTTGTTGATCCATTGCCCCCAGAGATCGCCCGAGGTGTCGAACGCGAAGGCGATGGAGCCCGGCTCGTCGCGGCCCGACCAGGTGGCCGAGAACCCCACGGGGTTGCTCACCCAGATGCCCGTCTGATTCGCGATCGTGAGCGGGAGGCACCGGTAGGCGAACCGGCTGGTGGTGGCGTCCATCCAGTCCCGGCGAGGGCTCGCCCAGCCCCAATCCCAGCCCGTCCCGTCGTCGCGCGACTTCCGGAATACGGCGTCGTCGGCGATCTGGTAGATATCGAGCGTGAGGCGATGTTCCTCCATCGGCAGTCCCTGAAAACGAATGCCAGCTCCAGCGGAAGCACGCCTTCCCGACATGCTATCGCCAATCACTTGCCCTTGCGAGAGTCCTTCGAATCGGAAGACCCGGCGTCGTCGCCCGTGTCGGGGCGCTTGCCGACCAGTCGGACGTTGACCAGCTTGTTGAGGACGTCGAACCAGAAGGGCGCCTCCATCGAGACGGCCATCGTCGAGATCACCATGCCGAGGAACTTGGTCGAGATGAGCAGGCCGAGCAGCTTCATCGGCAAGCGGCCCAGGTCGGCCGCCCATCCCGAGGCCGTTGGGTTTGGCGGCGGATCGACACCCCACCAGCTTTGGAACTCGTCTCGCGACCACCAGAGGGGGAGGCTCGTCGCCTCCAGCTCCTTTTTCAACGCGTCCGGGGTCTTCTCCCCCTGGGCGTTGGGCCCCTGCTTCGCGACGTCTTCGGCCGACTTCGCGACCGAGGCCCGCAATTCCGGGCTCGCCGAGAGGGCCCGCACGATCTTCACCGTGTCCACGTTGTTGAGCACGCAGAGGACCGCGGCGATCAGGAGCAGGATCGCCTGGGTATTGCGCTTGTACCAGCCCGACGCGTGGTCCATCACGTCGTTGTACCAGGACGTGAGCGCCTTCTTGAAGGCGTCGAGGTCCGCGCCGGCCTGGTTCAGGCACGAGGTCGAGCGCGGTCTTGATCGAGCTCTCCGCCATGCGGCCGATCGCGTCGCCGGCACGCTGGAGCATCACCACTTTCTCGCTCAGGGCGTGGAGCGGGAGCAGGTTCGAGTCGATCTGTTGCTCCAGCGCGGTCCGGAGCGTCTCGTTGCTGATCGAGGCCACCGCCGCGCGAAGCTGGCTGGTCCTCATCTCCAGCTCGCCGAGGAACGTCGATGCATCGACGGTCGTGGTCTTCGCGGCCTCGACGGACGCCTTGAGCGCACCCAGCGCGTCCGCAAGCCTTTTATTGAGCGCACGGATCGGTGATGCGTTTGGAGACACCCTCGACGACGCCGATCGCGGCCGAGAAGCGATTCCAGAACGATTGGGTGACGCTGTTGGTCGTCGGGTCGTCGGGTTTCTCCAGGACCTCCAGGATCTTGTCGGAGGTCAGGACGTCGAGCACCACGTCGATGAACGTGTCGTTCGGGATGTACTTCGGCACGTCGGCGCGTGCGATCATGTCCTTGTACAGTTGTTTCTTCGCCTTATCCGCCTCCTTGGCGGCTGGAGAGCCCTTGGCGGCGTCGGCAGCTGCCTGCACGGCCGTGGAGACCTGGATCCAACGTTCCTTGCCTTTCTGGACCTTGTCCGCCACGGCCGCGATTCGTTTGTCCGTTTCGAGGAACGTTGGCTTCCAGATCGTGGAGTTGAGCGCCTGCACCATCGGGTGCGAGATGAACTCGTTGAGGAACGCGCTGCCCTCGGGGGTCGTCGTTGTCGAAGAGGTTGAAGAGGATGTGCTTCAGGTGCTCGCTGCGGCGGTCCACCAGCGCCGAATAGTACTCCGCAAGCGCCGAGGCGATCAGGCTGAAGATGAGATAGACGAAGACCAGCCCGATGGCCGTTTCGAGGATGCCGGAATTGAGCATGTCGAGACTCTCCGCGGCGCGATCCTGCCTTGAATGGGATGGGAACGGCCGCGCCTCGCACGTGAGGGGCGCGGCCGACGTTGCTTCAGGAAACCCGCACGACCAGGGCATACGGCTGGGCGGCGACGGATGCGACGCGGAACGCGCGGACGGTGATCGTGGCGTTGCCCGCCGCCGGACTTGCGAGGACGACCTGCTCGACGTTGTTCGTCCGGTCGAAGTTCGGCGAGCCCGCCGGCTCGTTCCCGTGCCCTCCCTGGCCGTTGGCGGCCGTTACGATCAGGTCCAGGTCGTTCTGGAGGGTCTCGCCCGCCGCGTCGGTCCACACGAGCGTGACCTTGAGCTGCGTGGCGCCGGCGGGGATCGAGACGGTGGTCGCTTCCTCGTCGTTGGTGTCGAGTTTCGTCGCCTCGTCCTTGATCGTGAGCGTGGTCGTCGCGGCGAAGGGGCCGACGGTGGCGAGCAGGTTCACCCGGCCGAAGCCCTCGGCGATGTTGGGGATGTTGCCGACTTCCGGCGGCGAATACTGCCCGCGGATCGGGTGCGCCCGTTGATCAAGAGCGCCTTGACGAGCGCCGCGCTCGGGCTGGCAATCGCGTGGTCGGTGACGAGGAACTGGCGGACCAGCGCCGCGCATCCGGCGACGAGCGGGGTGGCCATGCTGGTCCCGCCGTCGAAGAAGAAGGCGGGGTCGTTCGAGACCCCCCAGTCGGTGCTGGCGGTGACCACGGCCCGCGATCGCGTCGAGAGGACGGCGGTGCCGGGGGCGACGACGTCGGGCTTGATCCGGCCGTCGGTCGTTGGGCCCCGGCCGCTGAACGCCGCCATCCCCTCGGGATTGTCGGCCACGAGGTCGGAACCGAGCGGATTCACGGGGAATCCGAAGATATCATAATGGATCGCGATCGTGGGCCGGAGATTCTCGGTGGCGCCCACGGTGATGCAGTTCTTGGCCGTCGACGGTGCGCCCCACCGATCCGGGGTCGATGTGGCCGGTCTGGCTGGCGTCCTGCCCGCTGTTGCCGGCGGCGAAGCAGACGACGAGGTCGCGGTGGTTCCAGACGAAGTCGTCGATCTCGCGGGCGTTGGCGTCGTACGAGCCGTCGCCGACGGTGGCGCCCCACGAGTTCGTATGGACCCTCGCGCCGTCGTCGGTGTACGGCGGGCCGAACAGGTCGGCCAGGTCGTCGGGGATGCCGCCCAGGCCCCCGCTCCCGTCCAGGAACGACTGCATGACGAGCTTCGCCTTCGGCGCGGTCCCCTGGATCACGCCTCCCATCGCGGGGGAATTGCCGTCGCCCAGGACCGACCCGCACACATGGGTCCCATGCCCGTCCGGGTCGCTCGCGTCGCCGTTGCGGCCGAGCGCGTAGAGCTTGACCACGCGGCCCGCGAAGGCCGGGTGGACATGATTCGTGGAACCCTGGTCGAACCCGGTGTCGCCCACGGCGACGAGCTGCCCCTCGCCCAGGAACCGGCAAGGTCCGCCCGGATTGCCCACCACCTGGAGGATCTCCCTCGCCGCGCTGTTATGCAACTTCAGTGGGACCACGTCCTCGATATGCCGGACCTCGTCGATTGCCGCGACGTCCTTGAGGTACGCGCCGCTGGACCGAGATGCGAAACTTGTGGGTGCCGGCCACCAGCGTGTTGGGGTCCAGGTGCGCCGCGGTGGCGATGGGCACGAGCACCTTGCTGGGCTCCACGTCGTTCTGGAGGACGACGTCCACGAGCCGGGGCTGGTGGCCCGAGAGGCTTGAAGGGGCGACGTCGTTGATCAGGTTCGCCTTGGTCAAATCCCCCTTGGCGTTCAGGACGCGGGGGCGAGCTTGAACCCTCGCATGTACGTATTCGCCCATGACACATAACTTAAGGCGCGGATCTTCGCGAGGTCCTCGGGGACGTAGTTGGCAATATAGGTGGATTCAGGCACATATTCGAGGAGCTTCACGTTGAGCTTGGCCAGCTCGGCCTTCTGGGCGGCGTCGAGCGGGGCCCTGGTCTGGATCAGCAGATAGTCCGTGCCCTTCGCATCGACGGCCATGAGGCCCGCCGCGCTCAACGCGTGGGCCTGCGCCATCGGGTCGACCGTGATGCCGTTGATCGTGATCTTCGCCATGGAAGCTCCCTTTCGTGATTACGCGATGCAAATAACCGCAGGATTACGGGACGGGTGACGCGCGAGGCGCCGAGATGCCTCCGGGATGGGTGCCGGCCAGCATTCCTCCAAGACAAGTCCAAACAGATCACATCTGGATTTGTGGCGCGAGCAGGTATGAGACTCGTGAAGAAACGGCCGGTCAAGAAAATTCCGGCGAACTTGTCGCGGCGCCCCGACGATGGGTGCGGCAACGGATTCTGGCATTTCGTAGGGGCGGTTCTTACCGGCCGTGTTCGATTCGCATGGACGGCCGGTAAATAACCGGCCCTACGCAGGAATGACCCGTCCCGCCAGAATCCGTTGCCGCACCCCCGACCACGAAGACTAACGTCGCGAAGGCCGAGGCGAAATTCCCCGGGAAACGACGTGGGACCGCCCGGATGTCGCCCCGACGGCGGCGCACGGGCACCTTGCCGGGATCGTGACCCGAGCCTCTTTTTTTCCTTGCGGACGTTGATACCGTCATGTTAGAGATTGATCCGCGACGGTAGAAATAGTTTTTATCCGGGTCATCTATCCCGAGCCGTCATCGACGAAGCAGGTCGCGATCCCACGTTGGAGCCGCGATCCGATCACGACGTCCCGCCCCGGCTTCGCGACGGACTCCGGCGCGAGCGTGGGTGCATCCTCATCGGCGGGCGCGGGCCGACTCTCCGCGGCCCGAGCGACCGTGCCGCCTGAATTTCGAGGAGCGAGGCGATCATGGCTGCCCAGAAGCTCGCCTTGCAGATCTGGAAAGCGGGCGTCCCGGTCCTCAAGGTCGGGGGCGGCCCCAAGGTCGTCACCCCCACGCCCTACGCGGGGACGTTCGACCGCGTGGCCTTCTACGGCCCCACGGACAAGTCGCCGAACCCGATCGCGGTCATCGACTGCATCCCCTCGACGGGCGATCCCGACCCGAATCAGGACACTTACGTTACCGCCACGATCGCCGCCGACGGCACCGTGGCCACGATCACGCTTCAATGCCTCATCCGATGCTATATCGGCGGCGAGATGGACCCCTATCTCCGTTTCGCCGCGACGCTCCTCCCGTCGACGAACAATGCCGGGTGGCTCCGGTTCGGATCGCTCGCGTTCGGCCTCAAGGTCTACCCAGGCCCCACGGACGACCCGTCGGGGTTCGAGTTTGCCGATCTGGTGAGCAAGACGGGCACGGCCTCCCAAGGTCTGGCGCCGATATTACCGCAGGTCCTCGGACTCAGGCTCAAGCTCGGCCTGTGCGGCGATCCCTCGGCCGCGTTCGTACCGGCCCCTCAGCCTGCGCAGCCTTCGGAATCGTTCCACTCGCCATCCTCGACGCGCGTCGTCCGGTTCTCGCGTCCCATTGCCTTCGAGGCGGTCGACCAGGCGATAGAAATTTCCCCGGTTCGGATCGCGATCGCGGCCGATGCGATCCGCGGGCTGGGGCTCGATGGCACGATCCTGGACGGCTCGGCAAGCACGGCCGAACTTGTGCAGACCCAACTGGCCTACGACAGCAACCTTTCGCTCGACCCTCGCAAGGTGGGGCTGTGGGCGGTGACGGTCCAGGGCGTGCCGGGCGCAGGGGTGATCGACTCGTGGAACGGCGTCGTGGTCGACCCGTATCTCGCGGCGCTCGGCACGGTCGCGGCCGGCCAGCCGATCTCGGCGATGCCCAGGTTGGCCCTGCCGCAAAGCCCGCCGATCCCGGCTTGCCATGATGGGTCGTCGTCGGCGGTTTCGGACAGCCTGTGGTCGGTCGTCGTGCAGGTGACCGACGCGAAGCCGGGTCGAGAGCCCCTTCGCGCGGCGGACTTCGGCCCGAACTCTCGCGAAATCCTCGCGCTCCGATCGGTGCAGCCGATCAAGGCGTCGGCAGGGGCGTTCCTCGCGCTGAACGCCACGTTCGAGGCGTTCCTGTGCCACGACGGCACGCCCCTGCAAACTCGCCTCGCCCTGTTCTCGCCGCTCGATCAGTCGACCGGGACGAGGCAGGAGGGCGCGGACGCCGGCCAGAGCCGCGTCGAGAGCGCGGTCTCGGGGTTCGTCTTCGCGATGCGGCCCCTGTTCCCGGAAAACGCCCCGACGACCGCGAGTCCCCAGAGGGTGCGCGTTGGGGCGCTCGACCTGGAATTCGGCCCGGTCCCCGACCCGACGCCGGGATCGTACGCGATCGACCCCAACGACGACCTCTCGGGGAGCCAGTCGCTGGTGCGGGCCGGGCTTGCCGCGACCCGGTTCGGCGCCGCCCTGCCGGGCGTGTCGTTGTCCATCCTCCTGCGGGTCGAGCGGCTCACGCCCGGCGGCCAGGACGACCTCCCCGACGAGCCTTATGACCCGTCCATTGCCGGGGTCCTCGTCCCCGACGTGCCCGGCGATCGCGACGAGGTGGACCCGCCGGACGTGATCCGGGCGCGGTTCCATCGCGAGCCTCCGGTGCTGATCCTGGGCAACGACGCGGTCTCGCCGGCCCGGTTCACGATCGAGTTCCTGGAGGTCGCCAACGCGGGCGTCTCCCAGGGCCTCTCGATGAGCCTCTATCTCCGCGACTCGGGGGCCTCGCAGCCGCTCGACGTGCCGGCCCCTCCGCCCGGCGATGACGGCACGCAACGGCTGGTGATCATCGATCGCAACCCCTTCCTGGTCGCGAGGGTGAATGCCCCGCCGTTCCAGGGCCTCGCCGGGGCCGACGGCTCTCGGCAGGTCGCGATCTGGTCGGAGACGGACTTCGGAGGCGCCTCGTGGGCGCTGAGCGGGGGGAGCGACGGCTATCCCTTGACGCTCCCTCCGCAGGTCGTCGGCGAGGCGTTCGAGAAGCTCAAGGACTCGGCGGGCGTGGCCGAGGATACGGCCCTGCCGTTCCGGCTCGGGCCGCCCGCAAGCTTCTCCATCGTGGCCTCGCCCCTGCTGACGAATTACACCGAGGCTAGCTGGAATCTCCGCCGCATCTTCGGCTATCCCGGCGAGCGGGCGCCGGGCGCCGTGGTGAAATCGCTCGGCTTCGAGCTGCTTTACGGGATGTGGTGCCAGGTCACCTATCCTTATCTCAACCTCGCCGAGTTGACGGCCCGCCTCGGGGCCATCCCCGGCGCGTTGCCCGATAGCCCCACGTCGCCGATCCAGTCCGACGACCTGATCGACGAGCAGTCCGCGCTCTTCGACCTGGTGCGCACGCGCTGGTCGGTCCTGTATCGCAGCTTCCTGTCGCGGCTCGGCGTGCTCGAGCCGTGGGACGCCGACCAGCCCGGCACGCTCACGCTGGACTCCGAGGTGAGCTACGGCCTGCGCACGGCGGCCGTCGAGGATATCTTCCCGCCCGACCTGCTGACCCTCCTGCAATCCGCGAAATTCTCGGCCGGAATCCTGAGCCGACCGTACTTCTCGTCGCTCGGGGGTTGGGGCTACCAGAAGGCCGTCTACAACAACGGCAACCTGACGATCATCTCCGACACGTCCATGGGCCGGACGTCGTTCTACAGCTTCGAGATCAAGGGGCGTATCGCGGTCTTCTGGAACGTCGCGAAGCTCGTGTACGTGTACGAGCGGACGGTGGTCCCTTCGGAGCAATTCGCCACCGCGTCCCCCGCCGAGCAGTTGGAGCTCCTGGGACGGCCGATCGTGCGCCTGGTCGAGACCTACGTCGAGATCCTCCAGCCGATCCGGAATTACCCCGACCTGGGCGCCAAGCCCAATGCCTCGGGGTTCGTGCAGAGCGTCGAGTTCAAGACCAAGACCATCCTGGTCGATCCCACCTGGCTGCAAGACTTGACCCCGGTCTCGCCGGCCCCTCCGCCGACTCCCCCGCTGGTCCCCCCGCCGGCCCAGCCCACGACCCCGGGCGTGGACACGTTCCCGATCACGCCCGTGTTCAAGGTCCCGATCTGGAAGGCCGACGCGGACCCGAAGATTTATCCGAAGCCGCACGTGATCAGCCGACACGCCGCGCCCCCGGGCAGCGGGCTCCAGGACGCCCCCCACGAATTCGCCTCGCCCGACATGCTGTTCTTCTACTCCGACTGGACCAGCCAGGATTCCAACACCGACGACTGGCCGCCCGTCGCGGATTTGGATTATCCGAACGTCGTCCTCCCCACCCCGCCGACGAAGCCCGGCGTGCCCCCCGCAACCGTCTCGGCCGGGCCGCCCGCCACGCCCGACCCGACTTCGCCGTTCGACGGGACGCCCGCCTCTCGCCGTTCAGCTACCCGCTCGGCCAGCTCAACACGCCCACCAACTTGACCTTCTCGCGGGCCTCCAACGCCATCGCCACGGCCGTCGACACCATCGCCATGGTCCGCTCCAGCCTCGTCAGCGCCGGGCAGCTCGTGAACAGCACGGGCGCGTTGAGCAATGCCCTCCAGCTCGTCGGCGCGTTCGGCGACCCCCCGGCGGTCTCGGGCATGGACTTCGACCGCAAGAAGGTGGCGTATTACTTCGACCAGGTCAACGACGTGGTGCAACTGACCTCGTCCATCGGGCTGCTCAACCAGCTCGACAAGGCGGCGCAGCTCAAGCCGCTGGGCATGCAGGTCCCCACCAGCCAGCTCCTGGAAAAGATCATCCCCGACGAGCTTGCGGGCTTCAACTTCAACAACATCCTGCCCAGCTTCGCCGGCCTGGACCTGGCGAGCCTCTTGCCCGACTTGAAGATGCCCGACGGCGCCGGGGATCACGTCAAGATCACCCACCAGTTTGACGACCAGACCCAGAGCGGCTGGGTGCAGGCCGACGTGGACCTCCCGTTCGCCGGCCCCAGCACCGTGTTCTCGGCCGGCCCGGTGCAGGTGACCATCGCCAACATCGACTTCACGGCGACGGTCCGCATCGAGGTCGGCACCAACGGCTCGCCCCAGCAAAATGCGCATGGGCAGATCACGGCCGACTGGGACCTCAAACTCGGCGGGCAGCCCATCGTCACGTTCGTCGACACGGCGCTCACCTTCGACCAGACGGGCAAGACGAAGTTCCAGCTTTCTCCCGACAAGGTCCGGCTCAACGGCGTCCTGCAACTGATCTCCCAGGCGCCTGCGCTGGTGAGCGACCCGGACGACGGATTCTCGCTCAAGCTGCTCCAGAAGGACGGCCTGCCCATCGGCGTGCAGGCGATCTTGGAGTTGCCGCTGCCCGACATCGCGGCCGGCGTCAGCGCGATCTCGAACATCCAGTTCGGCGCCCTCTTCGGGCTGGAAGTCGTCCCCGAATTCGCGCTCTCGGTGCGGATTCACGTGAGCGAGGAGACCGCGCCGTTCGCGATCATCATCTTCATCCTCGGGGGCGGCGGCTGGATCGCGGCCGAGGCCCGCTACGTGCCCTCGACGGGCGACATCTCGGCGGACCTCACGATCGGCATCAGCGTGGGTGGCGCAGCTGGAGATCGCGTTCGGGCCGGTCAAGGGCGTGATCTACGCGTTCCTCTCGGTGAGCGCCGAGCTGCACGTCGACAACCAGGGGGGAGGGACCACGCTCACGATCGGCGTGTCGCTCCTGCTCGGCGGCGAGGTTGACCTGGCGGGCTTGATCTCGGTCGCGCTCAAGCTCCTCCTGGAACTCCAATACACCACCAGCCCGTCGTCGTTGCTGGGCCGGGGCACGCTCTCGCTCAAGGTCAAGATTTGCTGGCTGCTGACGATCAGCGTCTCGCTCTCGATCGAGAAGCGGATCGAGAACCTCGGCTCGGGCGCCCTGGCGCTCACCGCCGACGAGTACGCGGCGCTGGCGTTGCTCTACCTCGGGACGCTGGAATGAGGTCGAATCCGTCATGACCATCGCGAAGCATCTCGCCGTGATCGCCAGCACCGAACGGCTCGCGCCGCACGACGTCCTCGACGCGTCCAACAACGTCGTCACGCTCGCCTTCGGGCTCAACCTGGTCACGGCCATGGTGTGGCCGAACCCCTCGGGCGACTTCACCGCCGACGAGCTGGCATTGTTGAAGCCCTGGGCCTGGGGCGGCCTCACGGGCGTGTCGCTGTGGGCGGTGAAGGGGGGCGTGGCGAAGCCGCTCACGACGAAGGTCTCGCCCATCGCTTACGCCGTCACGTCGTCGCAAAAGGCCCCGATGGTCGCGGCGATGGAGGCCCGATTCGCGACCATGAGGAAGTCCGGATCGGGCAACGACATCCTCGCGCCGTTCCTCTGGGACCCGGTCAATCCGAAGGCCGACGAGGCGGGCTCGGTGGGCCTCTACCGCCACCTGCTCGGCGCCACGTCCACGATGCCCGCCCCCGTCCCCTACGCCCTCAACCTCGCGATTTGCTTCACCGTGGACGTCGCGGACATCGATCCGAGCTTCTTGAGCGCGGGGCAACTCGCGGTCGATACCCTGCTGGCCGCGCCGGTTTTCCAGCTCCCGCCGCCGGCCTCGGGCAGCCCGGCAACGGTCACGCCGTCGACGGCCGGCGGCCGGCAGCCCTCGCCGTTCCCGGCGGGCTCGGCGATGTGGATTTGGCCGTGCGACCTCGCCGATTCCTCGGGCAATCCCGCCCCCTCGGCCTCGCCCGACCCGATCTCGGCGTACACGGTCAATATCGACCTGACGACCTCGCCCGCGAATTCCAACTTCGACCTCAATCGCTACTGGATCACGAACGGCACGAGCGGCCCCAACAACGTCCCGTCGGAGGACTGGGCCACTCGCCTCGCCGATCAACTTGCCGAGGCCTGGAACCTCCCTCGCCTGCTCCTCGACGCGCTCCCCGCGCTGCTCGCCAGCCCGCTCCCGCAGCCGCAAGCCTACTGGAACGCGATCGTCGCCTGCTTCCACGACCGCGCCAGCCTCGGATGGATCGACGCGCCCGACGGCGCCGGGCTCATGCGGTTCGCGCTCACTCGCGCGGCCGACGCCTCGAAGGACGGCCGCATTGCCCGCCCGGCATCGTGGCAGGCGCTCAAAGACGGCTGGGCCCGTTCCATGCGGTCGCGTTTGCGCAGGCACGACCTCGCGATGACGTTCGCCGAGTGGCAAGCGCGCTGATCGGCATCGTGCCCGACCTCGTCGCGCCGTTCCCCTCAGCGCCAGCTGCCCCGAAAACGGTGGCCGATTTCAGCCTGCTCGAACGCATCCTCTCGACGCTCGGGAACAACGCCTACCTGCGCCGTTTGCTCGTCGAAGGCGACGGGACGCCGAAGAATCCCGGCCTCTGGAAGAAGACCTTCGAAAATGACCCGCCGATCTCCGTGGGCGGCGGCATGACCGACGAGGATTTCATCGAGAACGTCGTCGTCAACGCCAGCCCGCCGGCCACCTTCGCGGACGCCGGCACGCTCAGTCTAAGCGACGGCTCGCAATGGGCGATCACGCTCGGCAACCTGACGCCCGCCTCGTGGAACGGCCTCACATTCTCCCTGACCTTGAACCAGCGCCCGCCGGGAGCGGCGCCGGTCCCCTTCAAGATCACGATCACGCAAGCCCTCGCCGGGCCAATCCCGGTGCTCCAGTTCCAGATTCAGGGCGTCGCCGGCACGTTCACGACAACCCCGCTGCCCAATCCCACGGCGTTCTATCATGTACGCGTGGTGATCCAGCGAGTCACGACCGACCCAACCGCGATCACGGCCAGTTCGGCCTTCACGCTCGGGCTTCAGGTCAGCACGACGGCCGTGAACAGCACGACCCCGCCGATTTGGGCCAGCGTCGCCGGGTTGCCCTCGACGGTCGTGCCCGGCTCGGCGATGACCGCCGTGAGCGTGGCCTTCAAGAACGAGGGCGCGGCCCAGCCTGCGTTCACGTTCTCGCCGCTCTCGGCCGTGTCGGCCCGCGGATCGACGGTCAACGACGTGATGACCGACTGGGACGGCGACTCGTCGCTCGACAAGGCGTCCTACGCCTGGCAAACCTTCCGCGACCTGATCGCCGCCGAGCTTCCCGACGCCGATCCCTCGACCGGCCTGGACATGCGGCGAAGGCTCGCGCTCGGCAATATCAGCCGCGTGTGGCAGGTGATCCACGCCGCCCTGAAAAATGCCGGCGACGAGGCCACCACGCTGACGACGACCTTCGCCGACCTGCTGAGCAACTCGTTGGCGGCCCGGCTGAATCAGACCGATCAGTACCGCGATTACGCCCCCGCACCCGGCTTGCCGGCGCTCGACGTGCCGACAATCACCGCAGTCCAGGCCGCGATCAAGGCCTACGCGACCGCGTTCGCCAGGGCCAACCTTGGCCCTACCCCGGCGGAGGACGATTCCAGCCCCTCGCCGATGTCGCATTCGCTGGTGCTCCAGCTCGAGCAGTCCGGCGGCTTCAGCGACTCCGACCCGGTGGGCGATGGCGCGGTCGATACCGACCCGCTCCGGAAGGTTGCGGGCGTGGGGGTGCTGATGCAGCAGGCCCAGCCGGGCGGGGCGACCGCCACGTTCGATACCCGCTGGCACGCGCTCAATGTGGCCTCGCTCTCGGCCAGCGATGCCACCGGCTCGCAGTACGCCGCGGTGCCCGACACCGGGCCGGTGGTCGCCCCCGTGCGGGTCCCTTATCGCGACGGCGCAAAGCAAGCCATCGTCACGTATGACAGTAACCCCATCAGCGCCCGGAGCTTGCTCTCCGGCTTCGCGAAGCTCAAGGGCGTTGGCGAGCCCGCCCCGAGCACCCCGGACGATTCCCCCTCGCCCGCGTTCCGCTATGACGCTATTACCGACGTGGCCTCGCAGCCCTGGGCGCTGCTCCCGGCCCTCAAGTATGGCCAGGTCTACAACATCCTTCCCTATCTCGTCGGCAATTCCGGGGCGCTCCCGAAAGAGCTTGCCGGCGCGCATCCCGCCCAGCTCCGGGCCGACAACAACCTCCAGAATCTCCCCGCCAAGGTCCTCAGCGATTGCCTCCGACAGGTCGCCTACCGCCGCCGCGTGGGGATCGGGCCGCCTCGGCTCACGGCCACCGTGGTCTGGAATCAAGATCAAGCCCACCCGCGGGCGAAATTGGTCCCGGCCTACCCCGACGGCGTGGTCCCGCTGGCGCGCGAGCTTGAGCTCAACGGCGTGACGACGAACGCCCCGCGAGCCCGCTTCTTCTACGACTTCACGGCCAGGACCGGCCAGCTCCTCCTCGGGCCGGTCGCAACGATCACGCTCCCGAGAGTGATCGTGCCCGGCGTGGACCCGACCGGGCCGGCCTCTTACGCGATCGCGTTCGGCCTCGAAGGATTGGATTCGACGAATGCGGTCGTGTCGGTGCGAGTCAAGGTCCATCGCGAAGGGAAGACGCTCACGGTCACGCCGCTGGTCGGCCCCCCTGGCACCGAAACGGCCGGCACGCCCTCGACCATCACGCTCACCACCGCCGGGACCCCGCCGCTGACGATCGACAGCACGCCCATCGACCTGCAACTCTCGCTCAACGCCGGAGCGCTCAGCCTGGGATGGCAGCCGTCGGACCTCGGCATCGCCTGGTCCCCCACCGCGCTCACGCCCGCGGCGACGCCAACCCTGCCGCCCTCCCTGACAACGGCGAGCGTGGTCGTCGACCTGGTCCCCAACGACGGCACGCTCTCGACGCCCCTCGCCACCTTCGCCACGCCTCGAATCCAGGTCGGCACCGACGCGAGTACCGACAAGCCCGCACCGGCGAAGATGCCCGGTTTGATGCTGTTCGCGGCCCAAAGCAGCCAGGCGCTCGCGAACGTGGTCCCATGGCAGGCCGACTTCCAGCTCCGCCTGCCCGCGACCGATCTCCAGACGTGGGACCGCTGGTACGCGATGGATTTGTGGCAGGGCGCCGCGGGCGCGTCGGCCGCCTCGCGGGCTAAGGTCTGGGCCGGCGTGTACAAGTTTGCCTCCAACAACGGGCAAGGCACCGACGTGAGCATCGACGACCCGGCCGTCTCGGGGTTCTTCATCGAGCTCGTGCCGCTGGTGGTCGAGCCGCTCGTCGGCGGGCCGAGAGCCGTGGAATCGAGCCCGCTGCCGCGCCCGGCCGGCTCGATCGCGAACGCCAAGATCCCCGACGTCCAGGCCGCCCCCATCGGCATCTCGATCGCGCTCGTGCCCATTCGCAAGCAGGCCGCCGACGGGACGTGGGGCCTCAATCCCGCGCTGGGCGCGACCCGCCTGAGCCTATCGGGCCAGGATGTGGCCGTGACGGTGGCCGAGCAGGAAATCTGGGAGCTGCGGGTCTATCCCATGGTCCCCGCGTCGTTCTACGCGACAAGCACCGCGCCAGGCTCGCAGCGATTCCACGAGGCGTTCGCGACCGACCGCCCGCAAGTCACGGTGTCGGGCGTGCCGCAGGTGCTCTACCCGCCGTGGCGGCTGGTGATCGAGGGGATCACGACGACCACCGTGCTGCCCGATCCGGGCGTGATCCCGATCACCCCCTCCGACCTGTCCACAGCCGCCGACACCGCCGCCGCCGCGTTCTACAAGGCCGTCACGCCCGATTTCCAGGGGACTTCGACCCTCGTGACCTTCGACAAGGGCGACCCGTTCGGGCCGCGCCGCTACCGATACGCGGCGCGGATCGACCTGGCCCGGCAAGTCTGGCGCTGGGAGGGGCGGCCCGTCGACCCGTTCCCGTTCGAGGCCGCGCGAGATCCCCTCACGCGCGACTCGTTCCCGGCGGGCGATGCCGCGAGCACTTATCCCTATCCCATGGTGTGGGACGCGGAGGGGTTCGGCGATCGGAGCGGCATGGACTTGCTCGAAACCTCGGTGGGCGTGCATTATTCCGACGCGTCGGTGACCCTGTTTCGCGAGGACCTTTCGAAGGACCCGAGGGCGCTCTATTATCGCTTCTCGGCCAGGGCGCTCAGCCGGTACGCGCCGCTGTTCCCGCTGCTCACGCCCGCCTCGCAAATGTTCGCGTTGCGGCCGGGGCTCTCGCCCGACCAGGACCCGCAAGGGACGGCCTGGAAGCGGCTTTTGGTCGGCTATCGCGCGGGGGCGGCTCCCAAGGGAGACACGCTGGCCCGGCCGTCGCTCAAGCTCGTGGTGCCGCTCACCCAGGCCGAGGCGGCGGGCGTGAACACGCCGGGACTGCTCGCCATCTTCGACGAAGCCTCGTTCCACCACGGCGGGATCGCCGAGGCCATCGAGGCCGAGGTCGTGCGCGTGGTCTACGACAAGGACGCCTCGACCTGGCCCGAATTCGGACCCGACCCGATCCTTCGCGGCGTGGGATTCACCAACAATCAGACGCCCATCGGCCCGACCAGCGAGCCGCTCAGCCTGGATCTCACCGGGCCGGTCGGCCACACGTTCGACACCGGCGTCGACGCCCCGCGATTCGTCGCCTCGACGCTCGTGGTGAGGACCCCCGATGCGGCGTTCGCCCCCGGCGACACGTCCTTCGGATGGTATTTCGCCCGCGTCCGCTTCCGCCGTTTCCTGCTGCGCGAGGCGATGGACGATTATCTGAAGGCGGCGAGCTTCGTGGACCTCGGCGCCTCGCCCTCCGCGACGATTCCCCTGACACTTTCGGCGACGAAAGACACCGTCGCCACCCTGGCCAACATCGTCGCGAATCCGCCGGCAACGCCGGGCAACGGCGCCCTTGCCGTCGCGGTCGGGCCACGGACCTTCGCGGCAACTTTCGGCCCCGGAGGGCTCACGCTCTCGCTGGCCACCTCCGCCGGAATCCAGACCACCAAGACCTACGCGACCGACCCCGCGGCGGACCTTCGTCCCAATGCCCTCGACCTGCGCCTGATCTTCCAGCGCGACCCCGCGCCCTCCGACGCGAAAGCGGCCACGATCACCGACCTCACCACCTTGAGCTGGCACGTGAGCCTTGCGTTCCGGATTCGCCCGTCGGACGCAAATTCGCCGGTGCCCACGTCTCCCATCCCGGGAGCCTGGCAGCTTTTCCAGGCCTCGCAATGGCCCGATGCGACCCCCCTTCCCACAAGCCTTGCCCTGACCTGGACCGGCGACCAGCCGCCGGCCAGGTTCCCCGCGGAAGTTGCCGACGCCGCCGTCAGCCCGTTCACCCAGCCCGTGTCGGCGCAGTTCCTGCCGGACAGCAACGCGCTGCTGCCGAGTCGGGTCGTGCAATCGCCCGAGAATTCCGGCGATAGGCTGGGTCCAGGACCCCATGACGAATCAGTGGTTCCTCGAATTCGTGGTGGACGACCCGGTCCAGGGACCGCTCACGCCCGACGACTGGCAATTGTCGCGGCGCGGGTCGGGGCCGAAGGGCGAACAATCGGCATGCGTGTTCGTGTATCAGGTCCTGCTGACCGAGCCCATCGTGGACGTCTATGGGAGGCCCGGCCAGGAGCGTTACCTGGGGCTCTATGCACCGACAAGGACACCACCCGGTATCGAAACCTCCACACTTCGCCCATCTTGAATGCTTCCAACGAGGATGTTCGCGAGATCCTCAACGTCCGCGTGCGAGTCATGGAGCTCCAGGCGAATTCCGACGTGCTGGGTGACGGGACTCAACCCCCCGCCACGGGCGAGGCCGCGTGGGACCTCCTGTTTGGGCCGCCCGAGGCCCCCGCGCCTTCGCAGGCCAATGATGCCGTTGCCCGGATCGTGCGTGTTTCCCAACCCGTGGACCTTCAACGAAAGGTTGGCCCCACATGAGCGCAGCTCCGGCCGCCAAGCAGAAGCTCTTCGTCCTCCGCATCTTCACGTCGGTCGCCGCCCGGACCATCAGCGACAACTCGGCCGAGCTGTGGGCGGACCTCGACCGGGGCTGGCAGATCAGTTGCTACGAGACCATCCTCGCCGACACCACGCGCGGCACCTGCCATATCCTGGTCCGGTTGACGACCACGCTCAACATCTCGGCGACCCCGACGCATCCCCCGGCCACCCCCGTCCCCCCGCCGACCAAGCTGCTGGTGCTCAGCACCGACTCGGGGGACGAGAACGCCCGCTACAACGACCAGACGCTTTTGGCCGGCGAGCTCGACCGGGGCTGGCTGCTCGACGGGTACGAGGTCGTGCTCTCGTCCCCCGAGGATTTCTCGTGCTTCGTCCTGGTCAAGCTCGCGAATCCCGGGACCTTGACCGCCCGCATCCCCGGCAGTTGACGCTACGGGGTCACGTCGATCAGCTTCAGGTATTGCGGCTCATACGGGGCGTTCGTCCAGCCGGACGGATTCGTCGGCACGCGGCCCAACTGGACGAACAGGCCGTTCGAGAGCAGGTCCGACCCGTCTCGCGCCGCCGGCCAGAGGAAGCGGTTGTTTCGGGTCGCGTCCACCCCGGTGTACGCCGCGAGGTTCTTGACGTTGTAGAGCCGCCCCGGCTTGATGCCGAAGTCGTTCACGCCGTCCTTGTCCGCGTCGATGTTCACGCTGAACCAGTTGCCCGGCGGCGTGGCCACGTTGGAGCCGACGACGAGGTTGACGAACCCGAACACGACGTCCGACGTCTTCGGGTCGCCATTGAGGCGTTCGAACTTGCCGACGCTGAAGATCTGCCCATGAGGCGTGCCGTCCTTGAGGTTGAGGAACGCCCGGCCCGAGCCTCGCAGCGCGGCGCTCCCGCGGCGGGCCTGGCCGATCCCCGCGTACAGGCTCAGGAGGCGAGAAGCGTTGTCGTTTCCGGCGGCGGCCTGCTTCCACAGGGGCATGAGCGAGTTGTACGTCTTGAACTGCGGGATCAGCTTGCCGAAGTTGCTCTCGTAGCGGTCGTAGCCGAACGGCGGGCCGGCCGTGGCCACGGTGTCGTGGGGCGGGACGATCATCCCGGTGAGGCCCAGCTCCTGCCCGGCCGAGATGAGCGGGATGCCGTCGATGGTGTTGTTCGCGGCGAACCGCAGGAGGGCCTCGAAGGGGTCCTTGTAATTGTCCTCGTCGTGCGACGAGGTGTTCAGGAGCGTCAAGGCGGCGCCGTAGCTGGTGCGGCGCGTGTCGTAAAGCCCGCGGAAATCCTGGGCCGTGCGGGCGTGGTGCAGGTCGTAGATGATATTCTCGTTCAGGACGTCGAAGTGCCGGGCCGATCGGTAGGTGACGGCGCCGCCGTCGAGGCTCTCGGCCATGAACACGAGGTCCCACCTGCGGGTGCGTGCCCGGTTGATGATGTACTCCCAGCAGGGGGGCGGAAGGCCTTGCCCGAAGTCGGCGCGGAGGCCGTCGATCCCGGCCGCCGAGTCGAGCGACGCGCCCGAGGCGTTGGCGGGGTAGCCGGTCTGCGTGAGCCAGAAGTCGAGGTAGTCGCCGAAATAGTGCCAGACTCGCCGGGTGACGGCGTCGAAGTGGCCATTGCCGGCCCCCTCGCCCAGTTCCAGGCCCGTCGTGAAGTCGAACCAGTCCCCCTCGTTCAGGTACTGCGGCTTCTGGCCCGCGTTGGCCACGAGCGCGGCGTACCGGCCGAAGTAGATGTCATAGACGTCGGTCCATTTGCCGAAGTCGTAGCGGTCGGGCACAGCGCGATGCTGTTGGCGTCGAAGGCTCGCATGTCGTAGGCATCGGACCGGGAGAAGAAGCGGGCCTCGACCGAGCGGATCTCCGACGTCGCCGCGCTGCCCGCGCTACCGAAGGCGACCTGGCCCGCGGGGCCAAGCTCGACGTCGTGCGCGGCGTGGTTGAAGGGCGCGTCGAGCATCACGCCGACTTGCTGGGCGTCGGCCGCCTTCACGAACTGCTGGAAATCCAGCATGGCCTGGACACGGCCGGCGGGGGTGTCGTCGGACTGCGGCGATCCGCCCGGCGCGAACGCCTTCGCCGCCAACGGCATGACGCCGAAGAAGTTCTTGACCGCGTACGGGCTGCCGATCGCATAGGGCTTATTGGTCGCGGGATCGACCTGCCTCCCGTCGATCCCATTGGGATGGATCGGCAGCAGCCAGAGCATGTTCACGCCCAGCTTCCGGGCATACGACAGGTTGAACAGGGGGCCCGAGCCCGCGGGCAGGCCGTTGGCCAGGTCGGTGAACGTGCCTCGCTGCGAAGGGTCGGTGCCCGTGGCGATGATGGTGAGCGGGTTCACCTCGTACATCTGGACCTCACGCGCCTTGGTCGGCGAGGCGACGACGGAGAAATCTCGCTTGTGCAGGCCCTGCGCATTGGTCTCGTCGCCATACCAGCGGTACGACCCGGCCGGGTCGCCGTTCAGGCGGTAGCGGACCGTGATCCGATAGGCCCCGCAGCGATTGGCCTGGAGCGTGAGCTGATACCCGCCCGCCACGCTCGTCATGGGATACGCCTTGTAATACTGGCTGTCGTCGCCCGCCGCGATCGCGTTGCCGGGCGGGGCCTTGATCCCGTCCTCGCAGCCGTCGCCATCGGCGTCCCTGGTGGCGCGGTCTCGGCGGTTGAGGTTCGTGAAAACCTCGGCTCCCTGGACCCCGGGAACTTGTGGGTCGAAGAAGAGCGTGATCGGGATCGAGTCGTTCTTCACCTCGTCGAGGAAGAGGTGGGTCATCGCATAATCGGCCTCGGCCTCCGTGGCGAGTCGAGTTGCCGAGCCGGCCGAGACCTTGAAGTTGGACGCATGGGCCGGGCGGCCGAGCGTCATCATGCACAGGCTTAGCGTCAGCACGGCGGCCAGGGCGCGTCGTCGCCGCATCCCACCGATTGCTTGCGATTCTTGATGCATCGTCCTTCCCCTGTGGTGTCGGTTCGATCAACCGGGAGGCCGGATCGCGGCGGGCATGGGGGCCTGGGTGTACACGTGGATCTGGCCGTCGTAGGTGGGCACGAACAGCTTGCCGTCGGCGACGACTGGCGGGGTGAACTTGGCGTGATTGAAGCCCGAGTCCTGCCAGATCTTGCGGAGCCGCGTGGGCTTGCCCGTGGCCGGATCGGTGTCGAACTGCGTGGCGTCGTACGCCCGCACCACGCCCGCGACCACGGCCTTGTTGGCGTCCCCGTCCAGCGGCGCCGTGGCCCAGACGATCCCGTCGTTGCCGCCGTTGGCCGAGAGCGTGAGCATCCCGCCCGGCATCCCGCCGAACCCTACCCGCGTGGGATTGGCCAGGGTTGCCGAGGCCACGTCGAGCCCGCTGGCCAGGAATTTCGCCACGCCCGTGTTGTCGTCGAGCGAGTAGGCACGCAGCGTCGAGTTCTCGCCCCACACGAACAGCATCGAGCCGAATGCCGTGCTCTTCCAGTAAACCGGGCTGCCGTGCAGGTGATGGGTCTTCACGCCAAGGATCGGCGCGAAGTCGAGGTTGCCGGTGGGCGAGGCGTTCTTGTACGAATTGATGCTCTGGTCGGGGTCGAAGGTGAAGAAGATCGGGGGCGCCTTCAGCTTGCTGGGATCGTCGATCGCCTTCCCCAGATTGTTCCTGTCGAACACGTACAGGACGCCGTCCTTGCCCGCGCCCATCATCAAATTCGTGCCCGGCGGGAGGATCGGGGCGCCGGAGGCGAGGTCCTGGTCGGTGTAGTCATACCCGCCGATGATCGAGCGCTTGGTGTCGCGGAACGGCGCGTACCAGTCGACGAGATTCAACGTCGGCCCCGACGCGCCGCTCCCGGGCGAGCTTCACGAAGCTCTCGGAGAAATCGGTCGCGCCCACGAAGTCAATTTTCTGCCCGTTGGTGACGAGGTAGCCGCCGTTGCCGGTCATGCAATAGACGTTGCCCTGGTCGTCGGCGGAGGGGCCTTGGCGCCTTGCCAGATGCCGGCGCCGAAGCTGCTGGGCGAGGGGGTCCATGAGCCGGCCTGCTTCCAGGCGGTCACGTCGAACGCCACCACCCAGCCGTGATGTTGCTGCGTGGCCGTGGATGGCGGGGCGCCGTCCGACCCGGTGAAGGTCGCATAGAGCATCTTGGGGCCGGGCGGCGTGGGCTTGCCGGGGACGGGCAGGGGGGTCAGCAGCAGCGCCGAGCGCTGGGTCTGCACCTGGTCCAGGCTGATCGTCTGGCCCGCCTTGTTGATGACGGACGCCTGGATCGCGAGCGGGGGCTTCTTGGGCATGCCGTCGGCAAGGCCGATCGCCTCGACCTGGAACTTGCGCCGATTGCCGGGGGCGATCCAGTGGAGGGCGTAGATCAGCCCGGCGTCGACGTCGACCACGGGCGTGCTCACGAATCCGAGCGACAGATTGATCCCGTTGGCGGTCGCCGGATCGTTCGGCGCGGGCAGGAAGGGAGGCCCGAAGTTCACCGGCTGCGGCCAGATCGCCTGGCCGGTGTTGGCGTCGAAGGCCCAGACGTTATTGGACATCGAGAACACGTAGAGGACGTTGTGGACCTGACCATCGCTCATCGTGACGTTGGGCACGTAGAGCGGCTGCGCCTCGATCCTCGGGTTGTCATTCCCCAGCGTGAGCGTATAGAGCTTCTTCATGCCGTGGGCGGCAATCTGGGCGGGCTTGAGGGTGTTTTCCGTGGTGTTCGCCCCGGTCCTCCCGTTGTCGTACGACCGCGTGAGGACGGGCGTCCGCGCCTGGGCGAACGCCGCGATCGCCGCCAGAAAACCCGCGGAGATCGCCCCCCGACAGGCCCCATTCGACTGCTTGCGCCTGGTCTTCGTCATCGCACGCATCCCTCCAAGAAAGGCCGCAATGATCAGGATTCATCTCGCCGAACGTCACTTCAGTTCCTGCGGGGCGCGATAGGTGACCGAGAGCTTGTACGACGGCTTCAGATTCCCGGCGGGCGTGGCGTTGGATCGGATCTTGAACGCGTAGAAGCCGGTGGCGTTGGCCTTCGCCGTGGCCGTGATGGCATCGCCCTGCGGCGTGGCCCTGGTGTAGGTGCGGGTCGCCATCGTCGCGCCGGCGGGATCGCTCAATTCGAGCGTGATCGCGGTGGAGGTCGTCCACTGCGAAATGTCGAAGGTAAGGGCGCCGCGGATCGGCCGGCCGCCTTCCACGAACACGCGGCAGACCGGCACGAACGCGGTGTTATCGGCCGGCTTGATGTCCAGGTCCTGGGCGCCTTCATAATCCTGCGAGACGTCGACGCCCGTCACGGCAAAGGGGCCGCCGATGCCCGGCCGCGAGTAGCACACGTAGCCAAATCCGCCCGTATTCTTGGGGATCGTGATCGTGACCTGGCCGTTGCCATCGGTCTTCACGTCTCCGGCGTGCCCGGTGTAGTCGTGCAGGGGCGTGTTGGCGCCGAATCCGGTGGCGACGGTGATCGTCCGGTCCGCGACCCCGTTGTTGTTCAGGCCGACCAGGAGGTGGGCGCCTCCCATCCTCTCGTAGGCGAACACGTCGAAGTTCTTGAACCGCTGCTGCGTGGGGCCGTCGGCGATCTGTTCGTGGATGAAGATCAGGTTGTCGAGGGTCGGCTTCATCCCGAACGAGCCCGTGTCGGTGCTGTAATCCTTGTAGAAGATCGAGGGATAGCCCTCGGACGTGAGGATATACGCGTAAGCCTGCGGCTTGTTCTGCGTAATCCGGAGGAATCCTTCCTCGTTGGTGTCGTGGTTCTCGACCCAGGTGACCGAATGGATCGGGTCGACGCCCGTGAAGCCGGCGTGGTCGAGCTGGGACATGTCGAAGAAGCCGGCGTTGTTGGTCATCTTCTGGAGCTGGTTGAACCTCAGGGGGAAGTCGAAGGCGCTGGCGCGGCCGGCCATCCCTCCGGGGTTATTCACCCAGTTTTGGACGAGCCCCACGTTGCCGTCGAAGAATTCGCCGACGGCGAATTTGCCCCTCAAGGCGCCGTGGTCGAGCAGGGGCTTCATGAACTGCGTGGAGACCCCTTTCACATCATCGAGCCGGAAGCCCTGCACGTCGAGCGCCCGCGTCATCCAGTCGGCGGCGTCGAGCAATCCATTGAAGCAATGGCCGGGGGGCTTGCCGTTGATCGGCGCGAGGTCGTCGCCGAACTGGGCGCTGTCGTCGAACACGCCCGGATCTTCCGGCACGCCGCCGGGGCCGTGGAAGTCGGTCGGGGACTTCGAGAACCGGCCGCCGCCCGGCTTGCCGTAGGCGTCGACGTACTTGTACGTCTTGCCATTCCCGCCGTCCCGCTGGTTCTCCACCAGGTCGAGATAGACGTCGATCCCGTTGGCGCGGAAGATCGCCACGCAGCGTTCGAGCTGCTCGCGGGTGCCGAACCGGGTCCGCACGGTCTGCATCTGGTCCTTGGAGCCGAGGTCATAATCATCGAAGACATCGAAACCGTCGGAGAACGTCCCGCTGCTCGCCTTGAGCGGGCAGGGGAGCCAGATTGCGGTGAATCCGGAGGCGCGGAGGGCCTTCGCCTGCCTGGCCAGGTGGTCCCACCAATCGTCCACATTCTGGCCCGGACCCGGCGTGGGCACGCCCTTGAAATAACCCTGGAGCAGGACGCCGGCCCGCGCCGTCGTTGGCCCCGAGGCGATGGTCGACACCAATAGCGTCAGCGCGATTTTCTTGACGTAGTCTTTCATCGTATTCGTCCTCTTTAATAAATCCTGCTTCATCAATATGGCTTGTGTCGGCCGATCCGATGCGGATTCGACGGCGAGCATATCCGAACGGGTGGCGCGATCCAAGGAGAAAGGAAACCTGCGCGAAAAATCGATGTGAGATAATATTTCCTTGATTCCAACGGGTGGCGCGGAGGAGGATACGCCTGGATCGATTATTGATCCCAGCGATCTTGCCCTGCGGGGCTCCTTGAAGCATGGGGAAGCGAAGATGGCCAATCCGTTGACGTTGTTGATGCCGATCCTCCCGAATACGAACCCGATGACGATTGCCCAGACAATCTCCGGCAATCAGGCCACGATCAATGCCGCGCTGACGTCGATCGGCACGGTGCATTTCGCCCGCTTCCTGGTGCTGGACGCCTCGGTCCCCAACCTCCAGCCCGGCGGCAAGCCCGGGGATACGCTGGTCTTCGGCGTGATCACCGAATATGACGGCAACTTCGATGCATACATCGCGGACTTCGTGAGCAAGATCGGCTTCGTCTTCGACGCCTTGCTGCCCTTCGTGGTCGGCGGGGTGCCGCTGGTCCCGGTGGCCAACAACCTGAACGCCTTCACCGCGTTCGTCAAGCAGAACGACCTCTCGCAAAGCCCGGGCGGGGGAGGCCTGTATGGGGCTTACAATTTCACGGTGCAGCAAATCCTCGCCAACGGCTGAGATGCGATGGGAGGGCCGGGAATGACCGCTTCGCCCATCGATTATGCCGACGTCCAGGGCACGATCCTGCGGGGCTATCGCGTGGACCTGGCCCGCCATTTCATCCTCAAGATTGCCGACGTGGCCGGGGCGAAGCGTTGGATCGGTTCGATGGTGGACGGCAGCCCCGGCGTGCCGCAAATCACCACGGCCGGGCGATGGTCCGAGAAGCCGGACTGCTTCGTGAACGTCGGGTTCACCTGCGCCGGCCTGGCGAAGCTGGGGCTCACGCCCGAGCAACTCGCAACGTTCGACCTCGGGTTCCAGCGGGGCGCCACGTCGGCCGATACCGCCAGGCTCGTGGGAGACGTGGGCGAGCAGCGCCGGAGGCGCTGGATCGGCGGGCTTTCGGACGGCTCGGCCGTGCATGCGGTGCTCAGCTTGTGGGTGACCGACGATCCGGCGGTCCTGGAGGGCGTGACGACGACCCTGCGCGCGGCCTTCGCCGGCCGCGTCGAGGAGCTTTCGTCGCACGACGCGCGGGCCTTGAAGGGGAATCGGGTCCATTTCGGATATCGCGACAGCATCACGCAGCCCACCGTCTCGGGAGCACCGCCCAGGAAGTGCCCCATTCCCGATGCCCAACCCGTGGTGAACACCGGCGAATTCCTCCTCGGATATCCCAACCAGGCGGGGGCGAATTACTGGGTCAAGCCGGATGAACTCTCGGCCAACAGCAGCTACTCGGCGTTCCGCATCCTCGAACAGGACGTGGCGGGGTTCGAGGCATTCCTCACCAAGTACGCGGCGGAGGCGAAGATCGATCGCGAGATGCTGGCCGCGAAGGTCTGCGGAGATGGCGCAACGGCAACCCCCTGGAACTGATGCCCGACGAAGCCGGCAGGCCCTTGCCCCTGCACAGGATCAACGATTTCTCCTACGTGAGCGGCGACCCACGACGCGACGACACGCTCGGCCTGAAGTGCCCGATCGGGTCGCACATCCGGCGCAACAACCCGCGCGACGCCGCGGTCGTAGGCACCGACTCGACGCATCACCGGATCGTCAGGCGAGCCATGCCGTATGGTCCCGATTTCGATCCCGCGCACCCGGACCCGCGCCGCGAGGGCTCATCGGCCACTTCATCAACGGCAGCATCACCAATCAGTTCGAGTTCTTGATGGGCCAGTGGGATAATACCTCCACGTTCGTCAAGTCGTCCGCGGGAAACGATCCCAATTGCCAGGGCAACGCGGTGTTCAACCTCAGCGGGCAGGACTTCTTCCTGGGCGTGAACGACCCATCGAACAGCTCGTTCACGCTGGCCGCCTGCGGGAAGGGCGGCAAGGGAAATACGACGATCTCCGGGTTCGATCGCCTGATCACCACGCGAGGCGGCGCCGATCGTTTCCTGCCCGGCGTCTCGGGCCTGAAATATCTGGCCTCCCTGCCCGCCTGATCACGCGTGCGACTCGGCGTACTTGCGAGAGCCCTGCGACCACCAGTTGACCAGTTGATTGAGGCGGTCGACGTTGGTGTTCTCCTCGCGGCCGTTGACGACCGATGACTGGAGCTGGCCTTTCAGGAGGTCCACCTCGTCGTCGGAGAAGCGCCGAGCTCACGGCGACGTCGGCGCCGGCCTCGAACGAGACGGTGGTGAAGAAGTCGTCGCCGTCGTTGAGCAAGTTCGAGAGGATCATCAGGCCCTCGTCGTTGCGGAACGACGTCGAGGCCACGCGGGCCGACTCGGCTCCGGTCGGGGGCGAGGTGAGGAAGCTGAAGGCGTCGGAGATCTTGCGGGCGATGGACGAGCCCTGGACCGACCCGGCGCCGAGGCGGCTGTCCTTGCTCACCTGGTCGCGGATCTGCACGAGCACCACGCCGCCGGGGGCCACCTCGCGGAGATGTTCGCGGTGATGGTAGAGCCAGCTCGCGGCCACGCTGATCCCGTAGTTGTCGTAGTAGCCGGCGTCGACCACGCGGCGCGAGGGCTCGGTCGGCAGCCTCACGGCCGGCGACACGTACGGGAACGAGGCGCTCATCCTGACCGCCGTGCTGACGAGCAAGTTGTCCCTCGCCTCGCTGTTGATGAGCGTGCGCAGCTCGACGGCGGAGGTGGAGAGCCGATGGCCGTAGGTATCCAGGGTGCTCGCGTCCATGAGCGCGTCGGCGGCGGCGATGGTCATGAACGGGAGGTCGAGGTTGCTGATCAGCAGGCGACGGCCGTCCTCGATCAGCATGGGCGAGAAGATCAACGAGGGGATCGCCCCCGCCCGCTCGTCCTTGGCGAGGTCGGAGAAGGGGATCATGAGGCCGGGGTCCTTGGCGCGGACCTGGCCGTCGATTCGGGCTGGCCATGCCAGGGCTCGGGCCATCGCCAGGTGCGTTCCAGCGCCTTGCCGCGGTCGTGCTTCTGCGACCAGGGGAAGAGGATCGAGGGGGCGTCTCGCAGGACCAGCCGCTTGACCACGGCGTCGAGGCTGTCGCGGTTGATGATCGTCTCGATGTTTTCGGCCTTGATGTGCCGGAACTCGGGATCGCCCGAATGATCCTTGTATTCCTTCAACGCCTTGACGAAGTACGCGGTGCCGACCATCCCGCCCGAGTGCGCCGAGATGATGCGGATGTGGCGGGCGAATCCGGGGATCCGCTTGCAGATCTCGCCCAGCACCAGCGCCGTCCAGATCGCCGAACGCGTGGCCCCTCCGCTCACGGCGACGACCACCAGTTTCTGCTGGGCGTCGTCCATCTTCGAGATCGCGTCGGACCAGGCGAGCAAGGCCGCGTCGTCGTTGGTCCGCGAGTCGATTTCGGGCGGGAGTTCCAGCACCGGCTCGATCGCCGCCCGCGACCCGGGCCGATAGTAGCTCTCCAGGCTGCCGAACTTGAATTTGAACGGATAGGAGTTGGAGATCGTGACCACCACGACCAGCGTCACGAGCGCGACGATCGTCCAGGCCCCATCGCCGGGGATCAGGCAGATGAACGCCGCGCTGGCCGTGGCCATGAAGCTGAAGACGAGGCAGATGGCGAACGCCGAGGTCACCCATTCATAGACGACCGGCACCAGGCCCACCACGAGCAGGAAGAAGACCCCCACGACCAGGAACGCGAGCGTGGCTTGCGTGATGATCAGCTTGGAATTCTGCTCCTCGTAGAGTTGCCGGATGGCCTTCTCGACCTCCTTCAGCTCGACGGCGATCGACTTCAAGTCGTCCCTGGCCTCCTCGCTCCAGGAGAGGGCCTTGGGCGGCGCGGCCGCGTCGCCCGTCCCCCCCGGTCCGGCGTCGCCGGGGGGCCGAGGTGCGCCCGTCCGCCCCTCGCTCGCCGCCGACCGTGGCCGCGCGACCGCCACTTCCGTGGCGGCTCGATCGGCGAGCGACTGCTCCTGGTCGATGTCGCGGACCGCCAGCACGATCCGACGCTCGCCGCGAAACCCGCGGAGGATGCGGGCCTGCTCCTCGAACTGGCTGCGGGCATCCTGGTCGCTGAAATGCCCTTCGAAGAAGAGGGTGACGTCTTGCAGCCGCCTCTTGAAGTCGTCCCAACTTGCCTGATCGGGGAGGCTTCGCGGCGTGGCGCCGGCGATGAGGTCGTCGACCTCACTCGAGCTTCTCCCTCGCCTCGCGGCCGTCCGATCCCTCCAGGAACCGCTCCGATGCTAGCGCCTTGAACACCGAGTTGCCGACCAGCACCAGCGCCATGCCCGCGGAGAGCCCCAGCGCGATGCCGCCGAACCACGCGACCACGTGGCGCGAATCGCTGCTGAGGGGGGAGTCCCCGGCTGCTCAGCCGGACGAGATTCGGGAAGAACGCCGGCAGCGAGGCGACCAGCACCGGCGGGGGCACCGCCACGAGCAAGAAGACCACGAACCGGCCGAACCTCTCGAACTGGAAGTCCGTGACCGGCCGGCCATCGACCCAGGTTGCGAGCTTCATCAGATCGACGTGGAAAAGCCCCCTGAACACCGAGGTCAGCCCGGTCAGGCCCTCGCGCAGATGGGCCACGGCGATGTCGTCGTCGGGGCGGATGGCCGTGTAGTAGGCGACCGCGACGAAGTTGACGATGAGCAGGGTCAAGCTGATCGCGGCGACGAAGCGGCGGCGGGGGAACTCGTGCCAGAACAGCCGGTGGATGCCGTAATCCCTCCCCACGATCCCGTAGACGAGCAACATGGGGATGATGACCATCGTGAACAGGATCAGGTGCTTGCCCGTGAGGTGCGCCAGCAAGGGGAGCAGGGGCATGTACAGGATCAGCAGCAGCCCGACCACGAACAGGGCCACGGCCGGCCCGACCCAGCTCCAGCCCGACGTGCCGGCGGGGGGCGGCGATTGCGGTTGCGAGGGCGCCATCATGGGGCTCCTTTTCCATCGAGGTGGGTCGTGGACTTATTTGGGCGATCGGGGAATCCAGGTGTCGTCGGGCAGGGGCTGCCAGTTCACCGCCGGGAGCGGACGGCCGGCGTCCCTCAGGATGTCCTCGCTGGCCTTCTCGGCGATCATGTAGATCGAGGACACGATGAACATGCCGGGGATGCTCGGGAACACCGAGGCGTCGACCACGCGCAGGCCGTCGACCCCCTGCACGCGGAATCTCGTGTCCAGGACCGCCTGCTGGAGGTCCCCGCTCGGACCCATCCGGCACGTCCCGCACGCGTGATGGCCCCACGCCTCGTCCTTGACCCATTGCGCGACCTGCGCATCGTCGTTGATATCCGGCCCGGGTTGCACCGCCTTGCGGGTCAGGAGGCGGCAGGCCAGGTTGAGCTTCCTGGCGAACCCCCGGACGAACTTCACGCCCTCGACCACGCCGGCGAGGTCGTCGCCGCTCGCGTCGGTCCCTTCCTCGAAGTAGTGGAAGTTGATGGTCGGCCGCGCGAGCGGGTCTTTCGACGCCAGCCCCACGTGCCCGCCCTTGTTGTTGGTGTGCGCCTTGAGGATCGCCCAGGTGAACTGGTTGTGCGTGCTTTCGAGCGCATCGGCGTAGAACGGGTAATAACCCTTGAACGACGCCGGGAGGCCGAAGATGAAGAGGTCGGGGTCGACCTTGTCGGGCGACGACTTGCGGATGATCGACACGATGGCGCCGTTGGTCGCGTAGATCCCGTCGTGCGTCTGCTCCCATTGCAGCAGCTTCGGGTCGGCGGGCGGCTGCTTGAAGGTCAGGTCTTCCAGGATCGAGAAGTCGGCCGGGGACTGGGAGATGACCGCGACCTCGTAGCGATCCTGCAAGAATCCGCCCACCGCCGGGCGGTCGAGCAACACCGGGATGCCGAGCGCGTCGAGGTCGGCCTTCGGCCCGATCCCCGAGAGCATGAGCAATTGAGGGGTGTTGAACGTGCCGCCGGCAAGGATCACCTCTCGCGAGGCTCGCACCTGGTAGGGCGTGCCGGGCGACGGCCGGTTGCCGCCGAGGTCGGAGACCGGCGCGGCCTGATAGAGGCGCTCGCCCTCGACGCATTCGACGCCGACCGCTTTCCCATCCTCGATCACGACCTTGGTGACGAAGGTATTGAATCGGGTCGTGAGGTTGTCGGGGAATTGCCGCTGCGCCTGCAACACCCGCTCGCGACTTCCATTGCGGAGCCCGTCGGCGACGGCCAGCGGCACGAGGAACACGCCCTCGCGCTTGCCCTGCGTGACGGTGTAGCGATTCGGGTCGAGGATGCTCTGGATCGCGAGCTTCGCGGCTTCGAGCTTGTTCGGGTCCTGGGCGTCGGTGAGCGCCTTCAACGCCCCGGCGATCTCCAGCCCGATCTCCAGTTGCTCCAGGATGTCGCCGAATCCCTTGTTGGCGATCAGGTCCTTGAACGTCTCGCCCGCGGCCGTGAGGATCACGGCGAGGAGTTGGAAATCGCCCAGGGCGAGCGCCAGGTCGGCCACGCTGGTGCCGAGCCAGCCGTCGAACCCGTGCCGCATCGAGGCGTCGGCGTTCGCCCGCGGGATGTACCCGCAGCGCTCGATCCTCTCGAAATAGGACCGCATGTTGTCGGGGTCCCACGAGCGATCGGTCGCGTCGTAGGTCTGGGCGATTTGCGAGATCGCCTCCCAGTCGCTGTCGCTGGGATAGACGGTGATCATCGCGTTGTGCGACCGTGCAGCCGCCGAACGTGCCGCTGCGGGGATAGAGCACGCCGTCGACGGGCTTGCCGTCGTAATCCACGCCGAACTTGCTGTCGCGTTGCTGCTGGGCCCGGTCCGCGTAGTGGCGGACGTAGAAGTCCCATCGCATGTTCGGGTCTTCGGTCGACTGCCCGTGCAACCCCGGCACGGCGTAGTTGAGCCCCTTGTAATACGACCCGGCCTCGATCAGGAGGACCTTGAACCCGGCGCCGCGAGGTTCGCGGCGACGGGTCCGCCGCCGGCGCCGGAGCCGACGACGATGTAATCGAACTCGTTCTCCGAAGGCATGCGACGATTCCTCCGCCGGTCGTCAGAGGGTCTTGAGATACTCGATGAGGTCGCGTTTTTCCTGGGGCGCAGGTCGGAGCCGAAGGTGTGCCCGTGGTTCTCCACGAGGTCCGGGCACTCGCTCAGTTGCAGCAGGGCCTCGGCGAGGCCGCGGGGGTCGCCCTGGTGCGTCAGGTACGCGCCCAGGGCGTAGGGGAACTTGTCGGAGCGGAGGTTCAACAGCAGGTTGAGCGGCGTCCCCTTGGGGATGGCCAGGTCGGGTCGGAAGAGGGACGCGAGGTCGCCGGCGCTCTTCTGCAAGGAGGCCTCGAACTGCGGCTTGAGCTGTTGCAGGAGCTGCGCGACCAGCGGCTTCCCCTTCAGCTCCTCGGCGATGGCCTTGTCCACCTCGGCGCGGACGGCATCGACCACGGCGGCCTTGATCTTTTCGAGGCCCGCGTCGGTGTACAGGGCGTCGATCCTGGGCTGGAGCCGCTTGAGGATGACCTCGACCACGGACTTGACGATCGGCTTGAGGTCGTTGTCGATCTCGGCATTCGCCACGAGCTCGTCGACGACCTTTTGCAAGGTCGCGGTCGCCTTCTGGCGGGCGAGTTGCTGGAGGATCGCGCCGACCTTCGCCTGGACGCCGGGCATCCCGCCGCCGAGGGTGCTGTCGGCCGACGTGACCTTGATCTTGAGCGGCGCTTGTCGGGATTGAGCAGCTCGTCCATGGCCGATTCGAACAGCTCAAGCCGGCCTTCGACCGTGGCGTATCGCCCGTCGATCAGGCCGTTGGCGTCGAGCGGGTCCTTGCCGATCGAGTTGTTGTGCAGGAACGGCGCCGTGGACCACATCGAGTTCAGCGCGGCCGTGCGATAATAACCGCGACCGCCCCCGGGCGCGTCGAATTCGGTGACGATCGGGGTGCCGCCGAACGCCGGGCTGAGCTTGTTCAGCGGGTTCGTGAACGTGATGACTCCCAGCGGCGGCAGCGCCTTGTAATCCTTCGAGGAGAAGTTGGCCCAGATGTCGCCGTCGATGGCGTTGGTGGCCATGGCCCTCGCCCCGTTGATCTCCAGCCCCGGGAAATTGAAGGGATAGCGGACGTCGTCCGACAGCGTGTTGCCCGCCAGGAAATCGTCGGAGAGGACGAGATCGCGGCGGTATCGGGCCTTGTCGGCGTCGGACGCCAGGGGGTAGAACGGCTGCTTGTTCGAGTGGCACGGGGCGCAGCGATCGGCGAAGATCAGGGCGCCGCGGCGGAGCTGGTCCTTGTCCTTGCTGATGTACTTCGACGTCCCGCCGGAATCCTTCACGTCGGCGAGCTTGTACGGGGTGTACGACGCCAGGTAGCTGACCAGGAACGGGACGCGGCGCTCGTTCTCGTGCCAGGCTTCGCCCAGCTCGGGGTATTTCGCGAGCAGCTCGCGGCGGCGGGCGTCGGTCACGTTGAGCTTGACCTCGTCGATGGAGAATGGCTTCTGCGTGGTGCCGGTCGCGGGGTTCCAGAGGTGATCGGCCCAGTAATCCCCCTCGGAGCCGATATTGATGAACACGCGGAGCAAGGCGCAGTGGATGCCGACGGAATCGGCGCCGTCCTTGAGGACGTGGTTGGTGATCTGGAGCTTGCCCGAGGGGGTGGTCTCGCAGAAACCCGCGCGGTTGCCGATGTTGAAGATCTGGTTGATCGTGTTCGGGTTGTTGATGAAGTCGTAGGAAAACCGCGAGGTCTCGGACGTGCCCGGCTGCTGGGTGTGGCCGTACTGGTAGAGGAAGCTCGACGCGTCGAGCCCCTTGGTGTCGTACGGGTCGTCGTTGAATTTCGGCCCGGGGTTGGTGTCCCCGCCGACCACGCGCCCCCAGCCGAAGAAGAGGTCGCCCTCGCGGAAATACTGGTTGCCCATGTTGGCCGCGAGGTTCTCCCATCGCGGATTATTCACGTCTTTGGGCGGGTTGAGCGGGTCGAACGCCACGTGGCAGAGCGAGCAGGTGATGCCGACCACGTAAGGGGGCTCGACCTTGCCGGGGGCGGCGAAATACTTGCGGACGCTCCCGGACTTGTCCTTCATCCAGTCGGCCTTCATCTGGTCGGTGAACGCCGGATTGGGGAATTTGCGCAGGCCGACCACGCCCGTGGGCTCGCCGTACCAGCGCGGATCGACCGGGTACGACGGGTCGAACGGCTGCTTCTTCCATGTCCATCCAGAAGCCGTATTCGTCCTGCTGGTTCCCCTCGAAGTTCGGCTCGTTGATCAGGCCGAGCTGCTGGAATCGCTCGCCGCGTCGCCGGGAGTCGAGCACGCGGTAGAAGTCGACGGAGATCCCGAGGTCGCCGCCGAACCTGGCGAGGATCCGATAGAATTTCTGGTTGCCGCCGGTGTTGAAGAACCAGGTGTCGCGTCCGAGCTTCTGGCCCTCGTCCCACCGCCACCACAGCCCGCCGGGTCCGTAATAGGCGAAGTAGTCGGGCAGCTTGGAGCGGTCGCGCTCGCCCGATAGTCGGCCGCGTCCTGCCGGACGGCCGGACTTGCACCGGGCTGGATCGGGTCGGCCGCCGAGGCGTGCTCGACGCGGAGGATCGGCGTGCCGACGACGAGACAACCCAGGGCAATCATGCCGATCGTCGGCACGATGAGGTGCGAGCGCTTCATGGTGGAGCTCCGGCGGACGTCCAGGCCTATCCGAAACGCGGACCATGGCCGGGCCCGCATCGTCATATTTCCGGCCAAGGTCTAAAGTCGTCTACTCAAGATACCGGCGACATGCGCATACGTTACACAAATTCTTCCAAATTCCCATCCCTTGCTCCGGCGGGCGATCCTTGAGAGGTGGATTACGATGAGCGCCGCCCTGATTTTTGCTGCCGGGTGGGTTCACTTCGACGTCATACGCAGGACCAGCCCGAGCGCGATCAGGGCGGGTAGCGACTGGAAGATCGGGATCGTCCACTTGATCGTGAACCCGCCGAAGGCACCCGCGATGACGATGCTCAGGAGGAGGAGGGCAGCCAGGGACCGCGCGTGCCCGTCGTCCAGCCCGGTCGCCAGGAGGAGCCAGGCGAGGCAAGCCGCGAGGATCGCGTTGTAGAGGCCCATGTTCCTGCCGACCGGGGCGGTCGTCTTCGCCGTGACCGCGTCGTAGATCTTCAGCGGGGGCGTCAGCTTCTCCCAGAAGAAGACCTCGGCGACGGCGAACCCGACGTGCAGCCCGGCAACGACCCAGATCGCGACCCTCGAGGCCGTATCCATCTCGACATCTCCGGCGTGAGGTCTACCCGATCGAGAACCGCTTGCTCACCCACCAACCATACGGCGACGGGTGTGAAGTGTACCGGAAAAACCACCAGGCGGCGGCAAGATTCCGCCTCCTCGCCCGGTCCCGATCCCGCCGCGATTTCCTTGGACTTGCAACGCCGGTCCGATTCTAATGTGTCCGCGGCGATCAAGTGAAGCATCGTGCGATGCGAAGTTCGAACCCCCCGATCGGGACTCACCCATGAGCGCTCAGACCGTGAACGTGACGCCCACCATCGAGTGGGATGACAGCGTCGTCTTCGTCTTTTCCTTCTCGGACGCGAACGGCAACAAGGCGTTCGCCGGCTTCGTGCATCAGCAGATCCAGCTCTCGATCGTGACGGGATCGCAGGTCCAGGTGACGGCCATCCTGCAGGTCGTCCAGCAGCAGGGCATCCAGGTCAGCACCGACGCCCAGACGTGGATCGAGACGATCAAGAACGCCGCCAGGAACACGAGCAGCCAGGTCGCCGTCGTGTACGACGACACGAGCAACACCATCTACACGACGCAGACGAACCTCTCGTTCCAGCTCCAGCAACTCTTCAGCGTGGCCGGATAGTCCGGCCCGGCAAGCACGCGAGATCGTGGAGGTCGATCCGGGCTCAATGCGCGGAGCAGGGGCGGCGTCGACCCCGCCCGCGATCTTCTCAGGAGGTTCGAATCAGCGGGAGTGTCTCGAACTTCTCGCCCAGCGGGCCGCTCGGCTCGATCCCCAACCAATCTTCGAGCAAGGTGGCGTAGACCCGACGGAAGTCGATGCCCGATTTCAGGTCGCCTTCGTCCAGGTCGGTCAAGCTGGGCGTGGCGCCGACGAGGCCGCCCTTGATCCCCGCGCCGGCCACGAACACCGGGCCGGCCGTGCCGTGGTCGGTCCCACCGGAGGCATTTTCCGCCACGCGGCGGCCGAACTCGCTGAAGGCGAGGACCGCGACGCGATCGGCCAGGCCCGACGCGGCCAGGTCGTCGAGGAATGCCTTGATCGCGCCGGAAAGCTCACCGAGCAGGAATCCATGCCCGTTGAGCTGCGCCGTATGGGTGTCGAAGCCCGATTGATTGGCGTAGAACACGCGTGCCGCGAACCCGCCCTTGAGCAGTTGCGACACGAGCTTGAGGCGCGCGCCCGAGGTCGGTCTCCGGATAGCGTGCCGAGGAGGCCGGATTCTTCGCGACCTCGGCCATGCGACCGGCCGTCGTGTAGGCGTCCAGCGACGACCGGCGCGAACGCGACGAGGTCGTCGCCCGCGGTTGGGGCCGCCGTCGATCGGGAATTCGCGACGGGATCGAGCTGGAAATCCTCGATGCGTTCCAGCGACGCCGTGACCGATCTCCGGCTCCGCAGGGCCACGGGAGGCGAACCCGACCCCACATAGGCGGCCGACGCGCCCGGCCTCGCAAGTCCAGGCCCCGACCGAGCCATCCGAAACCGGCGTGCTCTTCGGGATCGAGCCGGGCCGTGTGCCAGGTGGCCATGCTGGCGAAGTGCGAGCGGCTGGGGTTGGGATATCCCACGCCCTGGACGATGGCGAGCTTGCCGGCCTCCACCAGCTTCGCCATGCCGGTCATCGCGGGGTTCAGGCCCACGCCGTCGCCAATCTTCAGGACGCGATCGTCGGGGATTCGCAGGGTCTTGCGATGCCGGGAATACCCCTCGTCCTTGAAGGGCACGACCGTGTTGACGCCGTCGTTGCCGCCGTCGAGCTGGATCACCACGAGCACGCGGTCATCCTTCGCGGGCGAGGCGGCGCGGGCCGTGCGGGCGAGGAAGCCGGGGACCGTGGCGGCCAGCGAGATCAGGGGAAGTGTGCCGAGGAAATCGCGTCGGGTGGTCATGTTAACCTCGTGAGATGAGATGGTGTTGGATTCAGCCGAGCTGCGCCTCGGGCGAGGCCATCGCGAGCGTGACCATGCGGCGGGCCGCCTCGGGGTCGCGTCCAGACGACGTGCCGCATGCCGACGCGATCCGCCCTCGCCACGCGGAATCCGGCTCGCGGCCGAGCAAGACCCGCGAGGCCATCGCGATCACGTCCCCGCCGGCGACCTGATCGGCCATTGCCAGGGCGTCCAGCGGCGGACAGTGTCCCACGCCTTCGCCCCCGACCAGCGTGGCCGCGAAGTTGGCGCGGCCGATCAACGCCCGCGACGAGAGCCACGATCGACCGCCCGGCCAGCCCCCCACGTTGGGCGGATAGAACAGGTCCTGGCCCAGTCGTCCGGCCCAGTCGGCCAAAATCAACGTGCTGGGCGGCGGGTCGGTGCGGCCCATCGACACGCTCGATCCGACGACGAACTCGACGGGGCTCAACACGCGATTTCCGACGTTTTGCCCGGCGAAGAACGCCCGCGATCGCAGGATCACGCCCGTCGCATGCGCGATGTCCAGGTCTTTAGATCGGAGGATCTCCGCCAGCGATTTCTCGGCCGAGGCGTCGATCACGCCCTCGCCGAAAAACATCCCGCACAGCTTGCGAGCGAGCCTTGCCGACGTGGCCGGATGCTCGCGCAACGCTTTGAGCAAATCCGCACCGGTCCACTTGCGATCCTGCCCGAAGAGCACTTTTTCCGCCTGGTCGTGCCTGGCAAGATCCTCGCGAAACTCGCCGTCCTTGACGGTCCATCCGGTGAGGGCGCGGGCCGCCTGCTTCACGTCGGTCTCGGAGTAATTCCCCACGCCGAGCGTGAACAGTTCCATCAGCTCGCGGGCGAGGTTCTCGTTGGGGTGGTCCTTGCGGTTGGCGGGGGCGTCGAGCCAGAGGAGCAACGCCGGGTCGCGGACCGCCTGATCGAGCAGTTGGCCGAACGGGGCCCTTGCGAGCTTGCGGAAGGTTTCGTTTTGCCGCCTCATGGCGGCGAGGTCCTCGACCTTGGCGTTGCTGGTGGCGAAGTGGTCGTGCCACATCAAGGTCAATCGCTCGCCCAGCGGGTCCGGCCCCATCATCATGCGGAAGATCCACCAGGCCTTCAGCCGCATGGGGTCGGACGAGGCCACGGCCGAGTCGGCCAGGAGCGTTGCGGTGGCCTCGAATTCCTCGACCGTGACGGCGTCGCGGGCCTTCCCCTCCAGGATTCGCCGGACGCTGGCCGCCGGGCCGTCCTTCAGGTCGCGCCGCTTCTCGTCCCAGGTGGCCGAGAAGCCGGCGCGGCGGTGGAGATGACTCACGCGGGCGAGGTCCCAGGGCGCCTCGGCCGAGGGCTCGTAGGCGGCCCAGGGGTTCATCATCTTCGCGGGCCTCATGCTCAGTCCTCCTGCATGAATTCGGTGGCCTTGATCTCGCCGAGGTCCCTGGACTCTCCGGACTTGACGACCAGGTTGCGGAACAGCATCCCCACGAAGCGGGAGCCGTCGGCGGCCGAGCCCCCGTATTGCAGGCCGGGGATCAGGCCCTCGATGCGGAACCGGCCCTCGCCGTCGGTCACCATCCGGCCGTATTCGACCAGGCTCGGCAAGACGGCCTGCGTCTCGGGATGCTTCAGCGCCATCCCGCCCAGGGTGCCCACGAGCAGCCCCTTGCGAGGCTTCCCCTCGTCGTCCACCACGCGGCCCATGACCGCCCCCCAGGGCTGCAATGGGAGCGTGATCGAGCCCGATTCGTCCCCCTTCAAGTAGGCCGTGCCGACGAGCTTGCGGCCCTGGTGCCACACCGTCACGCGGCGAGGGGTGGAGGGGTCGAGGCCGCGGATGACCACCTTGGGCGAGGGCTCCTCGGCGGGCCGGGGATAGATCGCGCCCAGCCCTTGCACCTTGGTCCCGCTCAGCGGATTGCCCTCGGGGTCCAGCACGGTGATTTCCAGCGTGTTGCCGGGGTCCACCTGCAAATCGACGGTGGCGGTCCGGGCGTCGGGGTCCAGGTTCAGCTCGGCCAGGCGGTGATAGCCTCGGATGCTGCATCGTTCGGGCAAGGTCTCGTAGAAGTCGAACCCGCCGCGCTCGCCGATCACGCCCTTGATCGATTCCGAACCCACGCCGCCGCGGTAAATCGCGTCCTGCGACCGCACCGCCACCAGGCTCCGGCCGGGCAGGGCGACGGCCTGGAAGGTGCCGTCGGTCCGGATTTCGGCGTCGGTCCGATAGCCCTCGCGGTAGCCGGGAAATTCGACGATGTGCGGGTTATCGGCGAACGTGTACATATCCACGCCCCCGGAAACCGGCTTGCCCGTGGCCTTGTCGGTCACGCGGCCCGTGACGACGATCCCCCGCTTCAGCTTCATGTCGAAGGGGACGGGTTCCAGCCCCGGCGTGACGGCCGAGACCTCGAAGAACGCGTTGGTGTAGGGGGCCCCGTCGCGGACGAACAGGAAGAGGATGTAGGCCGACGCCTTGGGCATGCCGTCCAGGCGGTAATGCCCCTGCGCGTCGGTCTTCGCCTCGATGCCCCAGATCCAGGTGTGATCCCCCTCGCGCTCACGTTGGCGCGGATCATCAGGCCGGCGATCGGCTTGCCCGTGTCCTTGTCGCGGACGTACCCCTCGATCGGCTTGCTCGGGGCCGCCGCGTGCTGGAATTTGGGGGCGTGGAAGACGATGGGGCGGGGCTCGACCCAGGACTTGTCCACGGTGCGAATCTCCGGCTCGTCGCGGCCCATCACATAAAGCGTGTCGGTGGCCACGGTGGGCCCGGTCACCAGCAATTCGGCCAGGCGCTCGCGACCGGGCCCGTCCAGGCGGAAGCGGCCATCGGTGCCGGTAATCACGGCGTCGGGATTGTCGACGGTCATGGACTGGAGCCCTCGCCAGATCCCCTGGATGCTTCCGAGCTTCGCGGCATCGAGCCACGCGGAGAGCGTCCCGTCGTTGGCATAATGCAGCGATTTCATCTGCACGCGGGCGCCGGACACCGGGCGGCCTTCCAGGTCCACGAGCTTGCCTTCAACGGCCGGGCCGGAGTCGACCAGTTGGATCGCCTGCTCGGCCGGGGCGTCGTCGCGGAAGATCCCGCCGATCCAGCCGGGGGCGAAGCCCGCTTTCCTCGCCATGAGGAGCGGGAATTTGGCGCGATATTCGGGGCGGACGCTGTCGAGGACCGTCCTGGGGATGCGGATCGTGAACCGGCCGTCCTCGCCGCTGGTGGCCTGGGGCGTTTCGGCGAGTTCCTGGAGGGAATACACGAGCTGGACGCGGGCACCGGCCACGGGCTTACCTCCGGGGCGAGACCACGCGGCCCTTGACTTCGACCATCTCGGCGGGCTTCGGGTCGGGCTTGGCAACTTCCTTCGCCACCTGCGGCGCGGCGGCCGGGGCAGGCGGATTGGCGGGGGTTTTCGGCTCATCGGGGCGATTGAAGGCGACGAGCCCGACGCCGATCATCGCGGCGGCCACGAGCGCGACTTTCGCGACGGTTGCGACTGTCCCGGCATTCATGAGGGCCGACGACCACGCGACCGCCGCCGCCGAGCTTGAGCCTCCCAAAGCGGCCTTCACGGTGGATTTCGCCCACGCCTCGGGCACGGCGGCCCTGGTGGTCGCGGGGGTGAGCAGCGCGAGGGCGGCCACGGTGCCGGTCACGCCGCGACGGGTCAGGCGGGCTGAGAGTGCCTCCTTCGCCCTCACCAATCGGCCGCGGATGGTGGCGGGCGGGAGTTGGAGGATCTTGCCGGCTTCCTCGTAGGACTGGCCTTCGAGGTAGCAGAGGACCAGCGGCACGCGGTGTTTCTCGGGCAGGCGGTCGATCTCCTCGTGGAGGGTCGCCAGCATCTCGGTGTCGGGCCTCTCGCCTCGCAAAGCCATCGCCTTCGCCTCCCTCTTCTTCCTCCGGTCGGATTCGCGGTTGGCCTGGATCGCGATGCGGAACGCCACGCGATACAACCAGGCGGCCAGGGTGTCGGCCGCGCGGATCGTCGGTGCCTTCTTCGCCAAAACCAGGAACGTGGCCTGGAAGGCGTCCTCGGCGTGGTGGGCGTCCTTGAGCACCGATCGGCACACGCCCAGGACCATCGGCCCGTGGCGATCGACCAGCGCCGCGAACGCCGATTCGTCGCGGCTTGAGGCGAAACGTTCCAGCAATCGGGCGTCGGCCAGGCTCGACACGGAGCCTTCGCCGAACAGCTTCTGCATGTGTCGCAAGGCGACGCCAAAATTCATGGTGGCCATGCCTCAAGGTCCCCGGGCCGGTGGATGGTCTCGTTTCCCACCCCGATCAAGGGCGCGGCCCGGGGATCGTCACGGAATTTTTTCCAGGATACCCGATTGCGAGGCCTGCGACGGGGCGCGTCCTACTCCGGCTTCACCGGGATCACCTTCAAATCCCCCAGGTCCTTCACCTCGCCGGACTTGACGATCACGTCGTCGATCAATTTGCCCACGCCCGTGAAGCTCTCGTTGGCCGACAAGTGGTACTTGAGGCCCGGCACCAGTCCTTCCACGCGGAATTTCCCGTCATTGCCCAGCCCCAGCCCGCCGTTCCAGTCGCCTCCGGGCACGACGTCCGAATCCTCGGGATGCTTCGAGTAGGAGCCGTCGGTATTCGTCAGGCTCATCGAGGGTTTCGGCTTCCCCTCGTCGTCCACGATCCGGCCGACGACCGTGCCCCAGGGCTGGAGTTGCACCGTGAGCGGACCGGCCTCGTCTCCCTTCAGGTAGACCGAACCGATCAGCTTGCGGCCGGCGTGGGTGACGACCAATCGGCGCGGGCGGGAGGGGTCGAGCGCGTGGACCTCGAAATCCGACGATTCCTGCGGATAGGGACTGGTGGGATACGACTCGCTGAGGCCCTTGACCACCGTGTTGCCGATCGGCTTCCCCTCGGGATCGATCGCATGGACCACGATCGTGCGGCCGGGGTCGACCTGGAGATCCAGGGTGATCTCGGCGGCCTTCGGGTCGGGGTCGACCTCGGCGATGGCGGCCTGACCCCGGGGCGACACCCATCGCGGCCGGGTCATGAAGGTCTGGTACTTGGCGTCGTAGCCCTTGATCTTCTCCATGCCGGTGGCGCCGCGATAGAACTCGTCGTTGGTGCGGACGGAGATCAGCCCGCGGCCGGGCATGGTCGCGATCTCGTAGCGGCCGTCGGGGTCGGTGTTGACTTGCGGCGGGTAGGAGTCGAAGGCGCCGGGGTAGTCGCGCAGGTGGGGGTTGTCGCCGAAGACGGCGGCCTCGACGGTCCCGAACGAGACCGGCTTGCCCGTGGCCTTGTCGGTCACGCCGCCCTCGGACCATCACGCCGCGCCTCAGGGCGAGGTCGAACGCGAGGGCGTCGAGCGTGGGCGACGGCGCCGGGACCTTGAAGCTGGTGGTGAAATACGGCGAGCCGGGCATGGGGGTGGCCATGAGCCGATAGGCCGCGCCCTTGGGCAGGCCGGTCAGGCGGTAACGGCCGTCGGCGCCGGTGACGGCCTCGATCCCGGGCGTGAACCTCAGGTCGCTGTCGTCGAAGACCATGCCCTTGAGCATGAGGCCGGCGATCGGCTTGCCCGTGTCCTGGTCGCGCACCACGCCCTCGATCGGCCGCGTGGGGGCCAGGGCCAGGTCGAACCTGGGGGCGTGGATGAGGAACGATTCCGGGCGTGGCGCAGTCCTCCGGATGATGGGGATCTCGGGCTCGTCGCGGCAGAAGACGAAGGCTTGCGCCGTGGCGACGGTCGGCCCCGAGATCATCAGCTCGGCGATGCGGTCGCGGCCGACGCCGGTCAGGCGGAAGCGGCCGTCGGGGCCGGTCGTTGTGGAGAGCTTCACGTGCATCCGCTGCAAGTCCACCCAGATGCTCGTGACCCTCCCGCCGCGCGTCCTGGCGATCCAATCGGCCAGATTGCCGTCTTTCTCATACCAAAGCTGCGAGGCCTCCACGGCGGCGCCGGCAACGGGGCGGCCCTCCAGGTCCACGATCCGCCCTTCAATCGCCGGGCCGTCCGGGACGACGCGGACGGTCTGCTCGGCGCGATGATCCTTCCACGCCGGCCCCTCGTTCCCCCCGGTCCCGTACCCCGGCGCCTTGCCCCAGAGCCACGAGTCCGTCCCCATGTACCTGGCTTCCTCGCCGAGGATCTTCGCGGGGATCCGGATCGTAAACCGGCCCCCTTCGCCGCTGTTCGCCTCCAGGATCCTCAGGGTCGGGTCATAAACGACGGTGGACACCGTGGCGCCCGAGATCGGCTTGCCCTCGGGCGAGACTACCCGGCCGCGGACCTCGACCATCTCCTCGGGCCTGGCATCGGCCTTCGCGGCATTTTCGGCGGGCTTGGCGGAAGGCGATTTCTTCGCCTCCATCGCGGGCTTGTCCTGCGCAGGCTTCGCGGCGAGCGCCACGTAGCACGCCGATCCGGCGGCGGCCATGGCCATCGCCAGGGTGGCGGCAATCTTCATCTTGGTCATGAGCATCCCCCTCAAAATGGCCTGAGAAACCAGCACGGCGCCGGCCGATGAGGTCCCTCCCGTCGCGGCGGCGACCGCGGCCCTGGAAAATGACGCGGGCACGGCGGCCCGGGACGTGGAGGGGATCAGGAGCGAGCCGGCCACGGCGGCCGAGACCCCGCGCCGCGTGAGGCGGGTGCGGAGCCGTTCGCGGGCCCTGGCCAGGCGACATCGGAGGGTGGGCACGGTCACTCCCAACTTCCCCGCCGCTTCCTCGTAGGAAAGTCCTTCCAGGTGGCACAGGACCACCGGCAGGCGATGGCGATCGGGGAGGCGGTCGATCTCCTCGTGGACGATCGGCTGCAAGTCGTCGTTGGGGCATGTGTCGGGATTCGTCGTCGCCATGACCATCGCCTCCGCCTCGCCTCGTCGCCTCCGCCGGCTTTGAACGCTCGCCTGCACGGCCGCCCGGTAGGCCACGCGATGCAGCCAGCCGCCGAGCGAGTCGCCGCGGACCGACCCCGCCTTGCGGGCCAGGACGAGGAACGTCGCCTGGAAGGCGTCCTCCACGTCATGCTCGTTGCCCAGGACGGCCCGGCACGTGGCCAGGACCATCGGCCCATGGCGGGCCACGAGGACCTCGAAGGCGGCCGCTTCCCGCGAGGAGGCATAGCGGGACAGCAGAAGGCCGTCGTCTTTCCCGACCGTCGTCCCCCCGCCGAATAGGTCGCGGAGGTGGAGCAGGGCATCTCCCCAGGCTGCGCCCGCCATCGTCTTCGGCCTCCAGTTCGCGTTGATCTCCGCCCTATAAGAGGGCCGTTCGCGGGGCGCATCTCAACTTTTTCCAGGATCGCGTCTTCCTGCGTCCAATGCGACCAGGCCGAAGCCCGCAAGACGAGCCCCTGCAGCGATTCACCCCCGGATGGCGCATGTAGGGTAGGCCGAGGCCTGCCCTACGAAAATCCCGTGTGCAACGCGATCGTGAACCGCTGTAACCCCGGATACGGATATGGTGACGGTATTCCTCCCCCGCAAGGCAAGGTCATGAAGGGCATGCGAAATGCACCATCCCTTTACCTACCAACGACTTGGGGGCGCCATCCAGACGCGACAAAGGGGCCGAAAACCGCCGCGCCGAGGGCCTGACCGTCCAGATTTCGTCCAGGTCTCCGACAACCCCCATCTACTGACCCGATCAGGACTTGGGGGATTTGCGCAACACTTTCCCCCGAAAACAGGTCAAAAACGGTCAAAAAACCGTCTCACCCTGACTGCGCCCCTGGACAGAACACCCGAAAAGCCCGAGTTCGCCCACGAATCCCCGGCATTTCGCGAGTGTCGCACTCTGTAGCGTATTACCTTATCGACAAGATTAAAATCGTCGATCATTGACCCAAGTCCTTCGCCGAAAAGGCGTTGCAAATCATGAAAATCTACGTGAAAACGAATGGCTCGGCCATTTGTCGGCCCAGATCCGCCTCCTCGCGAGGTACACGATCGCGACCCCGCGACCGGCGATTTTCCCGCCATGCCTGGAATGGGTGATGAATCCGAACTCCTGCATCGATGGTGTGGTTGTGCGGCTAGTACAAAGGCTTATCATCGCGGCGCCCCGCGAGCAAATCATGCGAAAATCCACCCGAGAAGCAACCTTTCCGATGATCCCGCCCCCCGCGATGGGCGGTGCGCGCTGCGCGACGGGAGCGGGCGTGGGCTGCAAGGGTAGCATCCATGTGCGGGAGACACTTTCGCCGCGAGATCCCCGTACCCCGATGGCCCACCCTGCGCGACCGACCCCGGGAGTCCGCAGTTGCACCCCTCCCTCCGGTCCGGCGCGAAGAAATCGGGATCCGCCGATCCTTCGCCGGCTTTTCGTCGTAGGATAGCCTGGGTAGAATACCAATGGGACTTTGAGGAACTGAACCTCTCGTGCGAAGGAGACGGAGATCATGATTCGCTCGATCGCAAGCTTGGCAACGGTCCTGCTGCTGGGATCGCCCGTCCTGGCGGGCGAGTTGGACAAGGAATACCGCTCGAAGGCGCCCCGAGCCGAGGCGACTCAGGTCGCGGCAGGCACTCCGGCCACGACCGCGCCGAAGGTCAGCGAGATGGACGCCGAAGGCCCGGCGATGGCCTGGCACGGCGGCGGCTTCCACGGCGGCTACGGCGGGTTCCACCACGGATTGGCGGATACGGCTACGGTCGCGGATTCTATGGCGGCGGCTTCTACGGTCGCGGATACGGCTACGGGTTCCCGCGGTACTACGGTTACTACGGATATCCCGGCTACGGATTCGGCGGCTTTGGCCTGGGTCTCGGCCTCGGCCTGGGAGTTGGATACGGCCTGGGATACGGCTACGGCGGCTACGGCTACGGTGGCTATGGTTACGGGGGCTACGGCGGCCTTGGCTACGGCGGATATGGCTACGGGGGCTACGGCGGGTTCTATTGATCCCGACGCCCGGACGCGGGAACGAAGGAGACGGAGACGAGGCCTGGGGATTCCCGGCCTCATCTCCGTCTCTTTTTTGGTTGCGCGACGCGTTACTTGACCCGTTCGGGCACTTTCAGCCTGGGCTGATCGAGCTTCTTGAACGCCTCGACGCCCTCGGTGATCTCGATCGACTGGTCGGCCGCTACGTCGCGGAAGATTTGCCTGGTCTTGCTCGTCGGCCAGGTGATTTCCAGTTCGGAAACGCTTTTGGCGTCGAGCAGGCCGAGCAGCTCCACCAGCGTGTTGCCGCCGAAGCTGGAATTGTTGCCGATCGTGCGATAGATCATCCGCGACGAGCCGTCGGCCGCCTTGACCTCGGCGCGAATCCTCGCGCCCATGGCCGAGCGGTTGGTCTTCGTGCCCACCAGCTTCAGCTTCAACCAGTGGTGGCCGCTCCCGGGGTTCTCGAAGAGCAGGTTGTAGGCGTTATCGCCCGGCGCAGCGCCCCCGGCCTCGACGAACAGGTCGAGGTTGCCGTCGTTGTCCCAGTCGGCGAAGGAAACCCCGTGCCCCTTCTGCAAGTGCCCGGTCCCCGAGGCGACGGTCACGTCCTCGAACTTCTTGCCGCCCATGTTCTTGAACATCACGTTGGGCACGAGGCCCGAGAACGACATCTCGCCCGTCCCGAGATAGATGTCGAGAAAGCCGTCATTGTCAACATCGCCGAAGTTGCACCCCATGGGCGTGACGGCATGCTCCAGGCCCACCTCCCCGGAAACCTCCTTGAACCCCGAGGCGCCGAGGTTGTGGTAGAGGTGCGGCAGGTAGTTGCGGCCGGTGGGCATGCCCAGGACGTCGGCCACGTTCTCGGCGAGCGCCACGCCTTTCCCGTTCACGTACAGGTCGAGCTTGCCGTCGTTGTCGTAGTCGAAGAACCAGCAGGCGAAGGTCAGGTCGGGCGTGATCCCCATCGACCTGGCGACGTCGGTGAACTTGCCGTCGCCGTCGTTGTGAAACAGGCGGCTCGGCCCGTTCATGTCGGACACGAACAGGTCCAACTTGCCGTCGTCGTCGTAGTCGCCCCAGGCCACGCCCTTGCCGTAATTCACGTCGGCCACGCCGGCCGCGACCGCCACGTTCTCGAACGTGCCATCCCCCTTGTTGTGATAGAGTCGGCCTTGCTTCTTGGGGTCGCCGGCGGATTTCGGGTCGGTGCCCAGCGGCACGGGTTCCCCGCAGATGTAGAGGTCGAGCAGGCCGTCGTTGTCGTAATCGCCCCACGCGGCGGCCTCCGACGACATCGGGTCGCCCAGCCCGGCCGCGAACGTCACGTCCTCGAAGGTGCCGTCCCCTTTGTTGCGCAAGAGGGTCTGGCGCATCGGGATGTCCCACGCGCCTCGCAGCATCAGGATGTCGATGTCGCCATCGTTGTCATAGTCGGCCTTGGCCAGGTTCAGGCAATAGATCTGCTCGCCCAGCCCGGCCGCCGAAGAGCGGTCCTCGAACGTCCCATCCCCCTTGTTCACGAACAGCGAGGCGCCGAGTTCGGCATCGAGCGAGGTGGTGAACACGTCGATCAGGCCGTCTCCGGTGAAGTCGTCCATGGCGCTCCCGCCGGCCATGTTCGGCCCCCTCGACGTGAGGCCCACGAGCGTGGCCACGTTGGTGAATCGCCCCATCCCGGCCGTCGACTTCAACCCGTCGAACGAGACCAGGTATTTGGGCGGGACCTTGTCGGGATATTCCCCCAGGGTCATGTAAGCCAGATTCAGGATCCATCGCACGCGGAGGTCGCCGGGGCGTTCGTCCAGGTATCGGGTGAAGTGCTCGATCGCCTCGCGAGAGCCGGCCTTCTTCTGGTGGGCGGCCTCGGCGGCGATGGGGAAGATGCAGCTCGAAGGTCCGATGCACTCGATGCAATTCTCGGCCTCGCCCCGCCTCATGGCCGCGATCCCTCGCAGGACGGTCATCTCGGTGCGGAGGTCGGCGGAGATGCCCGGCGTGCGGGCCTCGGCCTCGGCCTTCTCGAACATCTTCGCGGCGTCGGCGAACTTGCCCTCGTACATGAGGAGCATGCCGAGATTCTTGCGCAACTTGACGCCGAACTCGACCTGCTTCAGCGGGGGATTCGGGCCGAGGTGGAGGTGCTGCTCCAGCGAGGCCGAGAGCGTCGAGATCCCCAGCCTCCCCCGGGACGCCACCGCCTCGCGCAGGTCGGTCAGGGACTTCGGGTCGCGAATCGAGCCGGTGAACTGGTGGGCGAACCCGACCCCGGCGTCCTCGAGCGACCCCTTGTCGATATAAAGCGCCGCGAAGCTCGCCGGGTCGTTGGATTTCCGCACGTCGGGCGCCACCTCGACGGCGCGGTGCAGGGCAGGGGTGACGATCGGCTTCCGGTCCAGGCTGAGCATCCAGGCGATGGCCCCGGCGGCGGCCGCCACGCACAGGCTCGCCGCGACGGCAATCTTGACGGGCGTACTCATCGGAAAAATACCTCGATCCTCGGCGAAAAAACGATCGACGAAAAGGATAGATTAAGTGCGAGAGATCCGTCCGTCCAGCGCGGGAAAAGGGGGAATGCGTCGGCCCGTCTCCCACGATTTGCCGGCCTCCTGTATAATCTCATGAGCGAGGTCGCGAAATCGAGCCCGAAACCGCAGGGTCGTGAAAAGAACCCCCCCGCCGCGCGGCTTTCCAAGGCGATTTCATCGAAGACGAATGCGGGATACGGCCCCCTGACCGGGAGGGGGCGGGAAGGCGCCGATGCCATCGACCATCAGGAAACCCCCCGGACGGCGTCACTGGCCCGCGGTCGGATTGACCCTGGCGGCGCTGGTCGGCGCCGTCGTCCTTGCTTATTCCCGCTGGAGGAACGCCGGCCCGGTGCCCGTGCTCGGGCCGGCCGCCACCACGCTCGTGCCGGGCGTCCACCTGCTCGGGAGCTTGCAGCCCTCGGCCGCCTACGCCGTCGAAACCTCCAAGGGCCTGGTCCTGGTCGATTCGGGATTGGAAGCCGATGCATCGCTCCTCAAGGCCGATCTGACGAAGCTCGGACTCGACGTGAAGACCCTCCACGCCGTCCTGCTCACGCACGTCCACGGCGATCACACCGGGGGTGCCGAGCATCTTCGCACCACCGCGGGCGCCAGGATTTACGCCGGCCGCGACGACGCCGGGCCCCTTCGCGCGGGCTCGCCGTATGAAGCGTTCTTCAGCACGTTTTTCATGGGCGAGCAATTGCCCCACAAGACGACCATCGACGCGGCTTTAGAAGGCGGAGAAACCATCTCGTTCGGCGATACCGTGTTCCACGCGATCGCCGCGCCGGGCCATACGCCGGGCAGCATCTGTTACTTGATGGAGCGCCACGGGCTTCGCATCCTCTTCGGCGGCGACGTGATCACGATGCTCCAGGGCGAGACCGACCCGCTCCCCATGGGCCTGAACCCCCTGGGCACCTATTCGGCCTATCTCTCTCCCCGCTATCGCGGCGATGCCCGCGCGTATCTCGCGACCCTTCAAGAACTTCGCAAGATGCCGGTCCCCGACCTCGTCCTGCCCGGCCATCCGCGATCCGACCCCACCCCGCAAAGCCCCGTGCTCTCGCAATCGCGATGGGAGGCCCTGCTCGACCGCGGCATCCGCGACATGGAGACGCTTTTGGCCCGCTATGCGGCCGATGGCGCCGACTTCCTCGACGGCTCGCCCAAGCAACTCCTGCCCGACCTGTACTACCTGGGCGATTTCGCGAATATGGCCATTTACGGCTTTTTCTCGGAGTCAAAATTCTACGTAATCGACGCGCCGGGAGGCCCGGGGCTCCATGATTTCTTGATGACCAGGCTCCAGCGCGTTGGGGCGAAGCCGGTGCCGCCGTCGGCCGTGTTGCTCACGTCGTGCAACCCTCGCGATATCGCCGGATTGAAGGAACTCGTCGAAAAAAGCCACGCGCAAGTCGTGGTCTCGCCGGTCGGCCTACAAATCATCAAGGGGTTGTGCCCGCAAGGGACGACGGTGCTCTCGGCCGCCGATTTGCCCGGGCAAGGTTGGTTCGACGTGAAGGCCATCGCACTGAAAGGCCGGGGCCGGGCGCCCTGGCGTATCAACTGACCTGGCCTGGCAAGAAGACCGTCCTGTTCTCGGGCAGGATACCCATCAACGTGCTCGACCACGCGGCGGTGGAGGGATTGGCGTCGGACCTCGGCAGTTCGCGGGATAACATCATGGAATACCTCGCGTCCATCAACGAGCTAAAGCCCATCAACCCCGACCTCTGGCTGCCGGCGCTCCCGTCGAACGACCAGAATGCGAATATTTATGATAATGAGTGGAAAGACATCATCAGCAAGAATTTCAATTTCGCCTATTACCTGCTGCAAGGGCTGGGCGGGCAGCAATCGGGCACCGATCGCAGGTAACCCCGCGACCGGCCGGGAAGTCGAGGTGCCGAGGTGGGCAAGACGAAACCTCTGATCATCGTCGGAGGAGGCGCGGTCGCCATGCACGCGGCGTATGAAGCGTCGGCCTGCGGCCTGCCATCGATCGTCCTCGACGCGCCCACGTGGTTCCTGGCCGACGCCCGCCCCGAGGCCGAGGATCTCGTTCGCGTCGGCCGCCAGGTCCAGGTCCTGGGCATCTTCGAGGGCCGCGAGATCCTCTGGTCGCAGGGCGAAACCTCGGGAACGTTCCGGGCCGATCAGATCCTCCTCGCAACCGGCGCTTCCGATCGCCTCATCCCGTTTCCCGGATGGACTTTACCGGGCGTGATCTCGCATCATGAGGTCCGGTATCGTTCCATGAGGGATCAGATCCGAAGCGTCAGACGGGCCATCGTGGCGGGCGCGGGGGATGGCCTCATCAGCTCCGCCCAGGTGCTTATTAATCACGGCGTGGAAGTGGTCGCGATCCTCGACGCGGGCTGGCAGACGGGCCGTAGCGAGCGATATCCTCTCGTCCGATTCATGGAGTTTCCCGACCTCGCGAAGATCCCCTTTTTCGCGCATCACGCGATCTTCGAGGCTCGCGCGGAAGGTCGCGTCACGAAGGTAACGTTCGGGCAGGTCGATCCGCAAACCTGGAAGCCATGCGAGGGGCCGACGCGGACCGAAGATGTGGACCTTGTGGTCACCGGCTTTGGCACACTTGCCAGGAATCATCTCTCGGTACTAGCGGGCTGCAAACAGCAATACAACGCCGAGTCGGGGAGCTGGGGGCCGGTCCGCGATTTGCTGGCCAGGACGAGCGTCCCGGGCATCTTCGCACTGAGTTATGGTGGCGGCGAGGCCGGCTTCCACATCGACCTTCATGATGGGCAAATTGCCGCCATCACGGCCGCTGAACAGGCCGGTGTGATCTCGGCCGAAGCGGCGGCGGAACGCAGGGCTGGGCCCCTCGCGCAAGTCGCCAGGCTCAAGGCCCATTCGCGAATCCAACCCGGCCTGCTCGACCTGATGAGGCCCGACACGGTCGTCTGCCCGTGCGAAGAAATCACGCTTGCCGAGATCCATCAAGCCATCAACGACGGCGCCCGCGACATGACGTCGCTCAAGCTGCGGACTCGCCTCGGCATGGGCGAGTGTCAGGGTCGTGATTGCGCCTGCGCCGCCGCGATGATCGTGGGTCGCGCCACCGGCCAATCGCCCGAGGAGGTGGGCACGATCAATCCGCGTCCTCCCGCGCGGCCCGTCACGCTGGGGGTGCTCGCGAAAATGGAAAGCCGTCTGCCCGTGCTTGATGGGGAGGAAGCCTGATGCAATCCGCCGACGTGGTCATTGCGGGCGGGGGGATCATTGGCGCCGCCGTGGCGTATTATGCGTCGAGAAAAGGCTTGCGAGTGACTCTTATCGACAAGCCCAAGAGCGGCCGCGCCACCTCGGCCTCGGCCGGCGGGTTGTGGCCGGTTGGCGAGTCGGTGGGGCTGGGCTGCGGCGTGATCTTCCACCGGAGCCTGGCCAAGAAGATGCCGACGGCCGGCGGGATGCATGGCCCGAGTTCGCTCCCCTCGTGCTTCTTCGATTTCGCCCTGCGGTCCAACGCCATGTTCCCGACCCTGGTCGAGGAACTCCGCGAGTCGGCCGACGTCGACGTGGAATGGGAGCAAGGCTCGCTCCTCTACGTCCTGCTCGACGAGGCCGACCTGAGGTTCGCCCGAGCCGTCCGCGAGTATGGCCCCGCGAGCGATCGGACCCAGTGGCTCACCCCCGAAGAACTCTCCCGCGACGAGCCGGCCGTCACGCGAGACGTGCTGGGGGCGCTCGTTTTCCTCGGCGACGATCAGATCAATCCCTACAAGCTGGCCGACGCCTTCATCGAGGCCGCGAAATCCCACGGGGCGACCGTGATCTCGCACACCGAGGTGACGGGCGTTCGCATCGAGTCGAGGAGGGTCGTAAAGGTCGAGGTTTCCGGGGATTCGATCGCCTGCGGGACGTTCGTGAACGCCGCGGGCGCGTGGGCCGCGCAGGTCGGGCGGATGGCGGGGATCGAGCTGCCGATTCAGCCCGTCCGCGGCCAGATCCTGGGCACGGAGACCCTGCCGAGGATGCTCTCGGCAAGCCTCTCCACGTCCGATTGCTACCTCCTGCAAAAAGGGCACGGCGAGGTGATCGTGGGCAGCACGACCGAGGAGGTCGGGTTCGATGCGGGAGTCACGCCCGCGGCCATGAAGACGCTTGCCGCCGGCGCGGTGCGGGCGGTGCCGTCGCTGGCAAAGGCCCAGGTCAAGCGCGCCTGGTCGGGCCTGCGTCCGGCCACGCCCGACCAATTGCCCATCTTGGGACCCGTGCAAGGCGTTGAAGGCTACCTGAACGCCTGCGGCCACTTCCGCACGGGAATCCTGAACGCCCCGCTCACGGGCCAAATCCTCGCCGAGATGGCCGCCGGAGAGTCGCCGTCGGTCACGATCGAGCCGTTCTTGCTGTCAAGGTTCTCGTAGGGTGCTCTGTGAGCACCTTCCCGCTCCAAATCTCCGCCCCGTTTTCCAATTCACAGTGCGGGCGGCAGCTTGGCGAGGAACTGGTCGAGGGCTTCCAGATACTCTCGCGTGGGCAGGTCGTTGTGCTGGCCGTTGGGCACCGTGACGAGCTGCTTGGGCTCGTTGGCCTTGTCGAAGAGCTTCTTGCCCAGCTTGTAGGGGACGACCTGATCGGCGTCGCCGTGGGTTTGCAGCAGCGGGCCGTGGTAGTCGGCGATCTTCGACGCGGAGTCCAGGTGCGTGCTCATGATCCATCGCACGGGCAGGTGCGGCAGGTGATGGGTGGCCACGTCGGGCAGCGAGGAGAAGGTGTTTTCGAGCACCAACCCGCGGGCACCGTCGCGAGCGGCCAGGTCGACCATCACGCCCCCGCCCAGCGAGTTCCCGACGAGCACGATGTCCTTCTCCTCCACGCCCGTCCGCACCGCAAGCCACCGACGCGCCGCGCGTGCGTCGGCCAGGACGCCCGCCTCGCTCGGCGTCCCCTCGCTGCGGCCGTAGCCGCGATAGTCGAAGATCATGACCGAGGCGCCCAGCTTCTCCTGGAACAATCGCAGGACCCATCGCCGGCTGGTCATGTTGCCGGCATTCCCCTCGGCATACAGGACCACGACGCGGGGGTTCTTGGCCTCGACGAACCAGCCGTTCAACCTGACGCGGTCGGGCGCCTCGAACCACACGTCCTCGAAGGCCACGTCCGTCGGGTTCCATTTCCCTTCGGGATAGCGGCGAGGCTGGAAGATCACGGACTCTTCGAGGGTCGGACGCGACGGATTCGACCGCGGCAGCGCCCCGCACCCGGTCACCAGGGGGAGCAAGACCATCGCGAACAGGGCACGGCCGGTCCATCTCGTCGCGGATTTGCCCATGATCGCCCCCGACGGGTTGACAACTTTGATTTTGAAGGGATTTCACGGCTTGTACGCCGCTCGGTGGATCGCGTCAATGGCGGATTCGCGGGCGAAATCCGAAAAACGCGAAAAACGGTGTCAGGAACCGTTTTTCACCGGATCTCGAAAAGCACCTGCGCAACCGGGTCCGGCTGGGCGTTTGCCAGATGTGGATGCCCATGGCGCGGTCCCTGGTGGCGGCTGTCGGGACGAGCGGGGCGAGTTGCGTGAGGCGGATCAGGTGTCGGGGTTGCAGGGCGGGTGCGGCGGCCTTCAGGGTTACGATTACGCCCGCCACGTAGGCCGCGGCGTTGGAGGTCCCGGCCGAGACCTCGCCGTCGGTGAAGAAGGCCCGCGAATCGTCCAGGATCGCGTCGGGCTTGATGCGGTTGTCGATCGTCGGGCCGAGCGAGGACGAGGGGTCGGGATCTCCGACCGTCAGGACGAGCGGGTTGTCGGCCGGCGGGTAGAGCTCCCCCTGGTTCGAGGCGTCGAGGAAGTTGATCGCGTCGCGGGGCGAGTCGGCGTTCGGGGGCTGGTAGAAGTCGTGCGCGGCCGTGATCAGCACGCGGATGCGGTCGGCTGGCGTGAACTGGCCCGACCTGGCCTTGATGCGGATGCGGTATCCGTAATCGGGGTCGTTGGGCACGTTGGGCGTGGCCGCGAGATTGGCCAGGACCACACGCTCGCGAGGGTTGCGGCTCTCGTCGGGGCCGGCGACCTTGTCTCCGGAGACTTGACGCTTCTCGCCCGATCCCACCGGCCGGCCGGCCCAGTCTTCCACGAAGAGGTCGAGGTCCTTGTCGGTGCCGGCGTCCTCCTCGCCTCGGTAGTCGTTCCACGTGAGCGTGACGGTCACGGTGTTCTCGTCCAGGTGGTTGCGGAACCGCAGCGAGGCCACGTCCGACCCGTTCCGCAGCCGCAAATAGCCGTCGTTCAGCACCTTGACCGGGCCGTTGTAGACGCGCTTCCCGTAGTTGCCGGCGGCGTTGACCCAGAGGATGCCGGCGGCGATCGCGTCGTCCACGATGCGGTTGATCGACCCCCGGCCGTCTCCGCTCCCGCCGCCTTCAAACGTCCCGCTGAAGAGGATCACGTCCACCTTCTGCTCGATCGCGTAGCGGACCGCCCGGCGCAACATGGTGGGGCCGTTGGCGTTGAGCAGGTAGAATTTCGGCCCGCCGGGATGGCCGCCCGTGACCTCCCAGACGATCTGCGCCATCACGCGGCCGTGGCGGTTGCCCGGCTCGAACCCCTTGCGGAATTCGGGATCGCCCAGGTTGAAGCGGCGGACGAAATCCGGGTCATAATTCTCGACGATCTCGGCACTCTGGGGCAGATACGGCCGACCTTTCGCCATGCCCTCGAAGCCGTAATCGAGCACGGCCACCTTCACGGCCTCGATCCCGGCGAAATTCTCGTATTCGGGGACCAGGCCCAGGCGTTTGCGGACTTCCGCCGCATTGGCCATGCGCGACACGGCGACCCGGTCGGCCTGCGCCCATCCGGATCGATTCACGGCCAGCACGACGAGCAGGCAGACGATGGCCCTGGGTCGCATCGAGGGTCCTCGGGCAAGGGAAAACCGCGGTCCATCTCCACGATACCCCAATCGTAGGGGCGCCGTCACCGGGGGAAAGCCGGGCGACGCCCGCGCAATTTTCGGAGGGACCGATGCCGGCCGCCCGCGATACTTTCTCACGTAGGGCCACGATTCGAATCACGCGGGCCGAAGTCGACCTCCTCGCCCGATAGCATCGGGATCGCCGCTCGCGGATTATCTGCCGATCCGGAAAATCCTCCTTCTGGGGGCGCCCGGAGAGGACCCGAAGAGATCCCGCCGCGAGGGGCATTTCGGCACGCCAATGCCCCGAGAGGCCAACTGTGCAAACCATTCCCTGGTAAAGATTTGCGGAAATTCAAGGTATTATGGAAAATATTAGCATCAGGTAATACGCTACAGAGTGCGACACTCGCATTTCGGCTTGAAAACAAGGGTGAAACCCACCTAAAAGCGGGTCTTGTAAGGAATCGCCTACAAACCGTGCGCGAAATCACGCGCGGACGGCACCATCGGAGATCGGTGATTTTGAGGATATTTCCTTGATCAATATCATAGCAATCAAGGAAATTTCCATCGCGAAGCCTGCGCACGACCGGGCGTGCGCCGCCCCGGGCGATTTTTCGGTTGTGATTCGGGCGCCGAGCGGGGAAGCTAGGGTCGGGCGGTTGAGGTCGGGGCGTGGCGTCCCGCGTGACCATCCGAAGGAACTCGTCATGCCCGACCCGTCCAGCATCGATACCGCGGAGCTGCCGGTCTACAATCCCCAGCCGGCCGCGCCGGCGTATTCGGTCGGCGTGGACTTCGGGGCGAGGTCGCACGTGGGGCTGGTCCGGCGGAGCAACGAGGACAGCTACCTCATCAGCCGGATGGGCCGGGTGCTCGAGGTCTTGCAGACCAGCTTGCCCGAGGCGGAGATCCCCGCGAGGCCCGAGGATTTCGCCTATTCGATGGTGATTGCCGACGGGATGGGCGGCATGGTGGCCGGCGAGCGGGCGAGCGCCCTGGCCATCCGCACCGGGCTGAAGCTGGTCCTGGAATCGCCGAAATGGGCGCTCTCGATCGACGACCGCGAGTCCGAGCAGCTCGTGGCGAGGATGCAGGAGTACTTCCGCAAGGTCGACGCCGCCGTGATCCGGGAGATCCAGGACGACCCCGGATTGACCGGCATGGGTACCACGTTGACCGTGGCCTACAGCGTGGGGGCCGACGTCTTCCTCGTCCACGCGGGCGACTCGCGGGCCTATCTCCATCGGCCCGGCCTGCTGCGGCAGTTGACGAGGGACCACACGCATCCGGGCCGGAAGAATGTGCTCACGAATTTCGTGGGAGTGGGCGGAATCCGCCCGGAGATCTCGTCGGTGAGGGTCAAGGACGGCGACCGCCTCATGCTCTGCACCGACGGCCTCACGAACATGGTCGAGGGCCGCGAGATCGCCGAGATCCTCGACCGACACGCCGACCCGCAAGAGGCCGCCGGCAGGCTCGTGGAACGGGCGTTGGGGCACGGCGGCAGGGACAACGTGACGGTGCTCATCGCCCGCTACGCCTTCAAGGCATCGACCTGAATTTCCCGAAGGAGCGACCATGATCAGCCCCGCGACGATCATCCTCTCGGCCCTCCTCACGCAGGCCCCGCTGGCCGACTTCCCCCGGTGGTTCGCCGCCGCCAGCCGCGGCAAGCTCGCCGTGCCCGACGCGGTGGAGCAGGCCGCGAAACGCTTCCGCTACGTGTTCGTCGGCGGGTTCTCGGCCGAGCCTGCCACCGGCTCGTTCGCCCAGAACGCGAAGGAATTGCGGGCCCTCGGCGTGCCGCGAAGGGCGATCCATTTCGTCTACCCCAGCTCGGAGAAATCCATCGAGGAGAACTCCGAGGAAGTCCGCGAGGCCCTCTTCGCCATCGCCGCCAAAGGCCCCGAGCGGCTGGTGGTGATCGCCCACAGCCGGGGCTCGTGCGACACGCTGGCCTTCGCGCTGAACGAGCCCGATTTCGTGCGAGACCGCGTCGAGGCGATGTTCCTCCTGCAAGGCCCGTTCGGGGGGTCGGCGCTGGCCGATTACCTGACGGGCGAAGGCCCGCCCATGGATCGCCGGATGCCGCTGAAATTCCGCATCCTGGCCCACTTCATCGGCAAGGTGGAGAAGGCCAGGCTGCTCAAGGGGAAGCACGGAGGGCTCCGCGACCTCACGACGTCGAACTCGCATCGGTTCTGGTCCGAGATCCTCGCGACGCACGCCGACGCCATCCCGATCGTCGGCCCGAAGACCTTCTACGTGACGGCGGCGACCACGCCCTCGCGGCTGCCGATCTTCCAGAAGGCCATGGCGCACTACCTGGCCGCCTACATCGGGCCGAACGACGGCCTGGTCGCGCCCGGGGACCAGTTCTTGCCGCAACTGGGCACGGTGCTAGCGGTGCTTGAAGCCGGCCACGCCGACCTGACCAACCGATTCCCGGCGTCGAAGGCGCAGGCCGAAGGTGCGCAAGGCGCTCATGAAGGCGATCGTCATGTCGGTCGCGACTCCCATGTCAAGAGAGTGAGGCCGGATGTCCGAAACCCCGCCGGCCGAGCGATTTCCCACCACAAGCTGGACCCGCGTGGCGCGGGCCAACGACCCCCAGGCGCTGGCCGTCCTGTGCTCGGCCTACTGGTATCCCCTTTATGCGTTGATCCGTCGCAAGGGGCACGACGAACAGGACGCGCTGGACCTCACGCAGTCGTATTTTGCGCGACTCCTGGAAAAAGGCGTGCTGGCCGCGGCGAACCCCGAAAAGGGCCGATTCCGCGATTCCTCCGCACCGATTGCGGCTTCTTCCTGGCGGATCGTGGGGATTATGAACGAGCCTGGAAGCGGGGCAGGGGAGTAACGCCGGTGTCGATCGACGCCCTCAACGCCGAGGGCCGTTACCGAGTCGAGCCGGTCGAGACCCTCACGCCCGAACGATTATTCGATCGCGCCTGGGCGGTAACGTTGCTCGACCGAGCGGTGGAGAAGATCCACGCCGAGTACGAGAGATCCGGCCGCGGCGACCTGTTTGAAAGGTTGAAGGCCGTGTTGACCGGCGACCCGCGATCGATGCCGTACGCGGAGATTGCTCAACATCTCGGCACGACCGAATTGGCGGTACAATCGGCCGTGCAAAGGCTGCGAAAGCGGTTCCGCGAGCTGGTCCGCGAGCAGATCGCCGCCACGCTGGACGACCCCATCCGGCGGAGGTCGAAGACGAGATCCGCGCCTTGTTTGCGGCCTTGGGGCGGTGATCTCCCGAAAATCGATCCTCGCCGCGACAGGTTTCGCCCCGCGATCCTTATCTAGAGATGGAGATCAGGGAACCCCCCGCCCGGAGGCTCGTCCATGACCGAGATCGAAACTTGCACGCAATGCGGATCGGAACGGCCCGCGCATTCGGCCAAGGGCATGTGTCCGCGCTGCCTGCTCCAGCAAGTCCTGGACAGCGAGGCCCCGCCGGCCGCGAAGGATCGCGGGAGGGGATCGGACGTGATGGCGGCTCTTGCCTCCACCATCGGCGAGGCGCCTCGCGTGCTGCTCCGCGACAGCGCAACCAACGAGGCGACCGCGCCCCTGGTCCTGGCGAACTCCCCGGAGATGCCCGCGCGGGAGAGCGGCCCGAGCGGTTGCAGCTCTTCGGCGAGATCGCCCGCGGCGGCATGGGCGCCGTCCTGAAGGGCCGCGACCCCGACCTCGGCCGCGAGCTTGCCGTGAAGGTCCTGCTCGAAGCCCACCAGTTCAGCCCCGAATTGGTCCGCCGATTCATCGAGGAAGCCCAGATCGCCGGCCAGTTGCAGCACCCGGGGATCGTGCCGGTCTACGAGCTGGGCGCGTTCGCCGACCGCCGGCCGTATTTCCGATGAAGCTGGTCAAGGGCCGCACGCTCGCGGAGTTGCTGATCGAGAGGCAATGCCCGGCGCACGACCTGCCGCGCTTCCTCGGCATCTTCGAGTCGATCTGCCAGACGATGGCCTACGCCCACGCGCGGGGCGTGATCCACCGCGACCTGAAGCCGTCGAACGTGATGGTCGGGCATTCGGCGAGGTGCAAGTGATGGATTGGGGGCTGGCCAAGGTCCTGCCCGCGGAGGGCGTGGCCGACGAGGACCGCGATCGGCCTCGCGACGCCCAGCCCGAGACGATCATCGCCACGGCCCGCAGCGGGTCCAATTCCGACCACTCCGAGGCCGGCTCGGTCATGGGCACGCCCGCCTACATGGCCCCCGAGCAGGCCAGGGGCGAGGTGGAGACGGCTGGACGAGCGGAGCCGACGTGTTCGCGCTGGGCTCGATCCTGACGGAGGTCCTCGCGGGCAAGCCGGCGTTCCACGGGAGGAACTCGAAGGAGAGCCTGCGCAAGGCGGTCGCGGGCGACCTGTCGGAGGCGATGGCGCTGCTCGACGCCAGCGGCGCCGATGCCGAGCTTGTCGCCCTGGCGAAGGACTGCATGGCGATCCAGCCCGAGGATCGGCCGCATGACTCGGGCGTGGTGCGGGGCCGGGTCACGTCGTACCTGGACCGCGTGCAGGAGAAGCTGCGCGAGGCCGAGCGCAGCCGCGCCGTGGCCGAGGCGCAGGCGGTGGAGGAGCGCCGCCGCCGCAAGCTGCAAGTCAGCCTGGCCGCGTCGGTCCTGGCGATGGTCGTGGCCGGCGGCGGTGGAGCGTCGTGGTATGCCCAGCAGAGGCAGGCGAGGATGGCCCGCGTCGAGTTATTGCTTCAGTCGGCAGGTTCCGCCCTGGACCTGGCGGCGCGATCCGATGGGGCGGAGGCCGCCATGAAACTGGAAGAGGCCCGGCTGGCGTTGGGGCAAGCCACCGAGGCGTCCGGGGGCGGGATCGACGGCGACACGGCAGTCCGGCTCGGCGCCATGAAAGACCGTTCCTCGCAATTCTCCAGGCTCCGAACCCTCATCGCCGCGATTGAGGACATCCGGGGCGGCCGGGCCGAATATTCCAATAATCGCCTTGCCGATCGCGATTACACGGCCGCGTTCCGCTCCTTCGGCCTGGACGTCGACGCCCAGGGGCCCGAGGCTTTCGCCAAGGCGCTGGCCGGACGGACGGGGGCGGTCGAGGTCGCCGCCGCGCTCGACGACTGGACGACCGTGCGGCTGGATCTCGCCGGGGGCAAGGACGACCCGTCCTGGCGGCGTCTCGTCGCGGCGGCCCGGGCGGCCGATCCCGACCCGTGGCGCAACGAATTGCGGGCTTTGCGTGGTCGGCCGATCGACGAGACGAAGGCCAAACTGACCATGCTCGCCGCGGACGAGTCGGCCCTGGCACGCCAACCGGCCGCGAGCCTTGCTCTACTCGGTGCCAGCCTCTGGGCGGCGGGGGACGGCGACCGGTCCGCCGTTGTGCTGCGAGCCGCCTGGCGTCGGTTCCCGGGCGACTACTGGATCAATCAGGAACTGGGCCATAGCTCGGTGGCTGCCACAAACACCATCGCCATCAGATACGACCGGCCCGAGGAAGCCGTGAGGTTCATGACTGCGGCAATCGCGTCGCGGCCCGGTAGCCATGTCGCGCACCGCCGCCTGGGCAACGCACTAAAAGACCAGGGCAGGAATGACGAGGCGGTTGCCGAATTCCGTGAGGCCATTCGGCTTGAGCCCAACGACGCTGGATCTCACAACAACCTCGGGCTCGCTTTGAAAAAACAGGGGAAGTTGACCGAAGCGATCGCGTCTTATCGGGAGTCGATCCGCGTGCATCCCGATCTCGCCCTTCCCCGAGCGAATCTCGGCGCGGCCCTGGAGAAAAGGGCGATCTGGACGAGGCGGTCGCCTCCTGCCGCGAGGCGGTCAGGCTCATGCCGGACCAGGCCGGTTTCTACATAAACCTCTGCGCAGTCCTTTCCGACCAGAAAAAATACGCGGAGGCGATCGCCGCCTGCCGCGAGGCGATCCGGCTCAAACGGAAAAATACGCGTGCCCACGGTAACCTCGGCCGCCCTGAGGGTGGGGAAGCTCGACGAGGCGATCGCCGCCCTCCATGAAGCGATTCGCCTCAAGCCCGACGATCCATGGCCCACAATAACCTCGGAAACGCCCTGATGGCCAGGGGAAGCTCGACGAGGCGATCGCCGCACATCGCGAGGCAATTCGGCTCATGCCTAATCAAGCTAGTGCCCACAGTAACCTCGGCATCGCCCTGCGCAGGCAGGGGAAGCTCGACGAAGCGATCGCCGCCCAGCGCGAGGCGATCCGTCTCAAACCTGACTTCGCCACGGCCCACAGCGATCTCGGCCTCGCCTTGCAAGAACCAGGGGATGTTCGACGAAGCGATCGCTGCCTGCCGCGAGGCGATCCGGCTCAAACCGAATTTCCGCGACTTTCACTGATAACCTCGGCGTAATCCTGGCCAAGCAGGGAAAACCCGATGAGGCGATCGCGGCCCTTCTTGTGGCGATTCGCCTCGACCCCGAGAAGGCCATGGCCCACAGTAATCTCGGTATCGTCCTGAAGGACCAGGGGAAGCTGGACGAGGCGATCGCCGCCTATCGCAAAGCAATCCGTCTCGAAACCTGACTTTGCCGATGGCCCACAATAACCTTGGGAGTGCCCTCAGTGCCCTGGGGAAGACCGACGAGGCGATCGCTGCCTATCGCGAGGCGATCCGCCTCGATCCCAAGTACGCCGAGGCCCGCTACAACCTCGGAATTACACTCGAAGCCCAGGCCAAGCACGACGAGGCAATCGCCTTGTTCCGCGAGGCGATCCGTCTCGATCCCAACCACCCCTGGGCCCGCCTCAAGCTCGGTCTGGCCTTGATGGCCAAGGGAGAACTCGACGAGGCGGTGGCCGTTTTCAGAGAGGCCATCCGGCTCAAGCCCGACTCGGCCGATGCTTACGGGGCACTTGGGACCGCCCTGGTGATGCAGGGTAAGCCCGACGAATCGCTCGCGGCTCTCCGTCGCGCCGTCGCGCTCGCTCCGCCCGGTTCGGTCATGTCTCGACACTATGCCGCCACTGATCCCCATGCTCGAACGGCAAATCGCCCTGGCCGGTCGATTGCCCGATGTGATCAGCGGCAAGGATAAGCCCGCGACCCTCGCCGAATGCCTGGATTTCGCCCAGCTTTGCTACGATCGAAAATTCTACGCCGCATCGGCGCGACTCTGGGCCGAAGCTTTCGCGAAAGACCCGAAGGTCGTGGCCGACCGCGCCCGCCAGCACCGCTACAACGCCGCCTGCGCCGCCGCTCTGGCCGGATGCGGCCAGGGCAAGGACGAGCCGCCGCCCGACGACGTTGCCAAATCCGCCTTGAGGAAGCAGGCGCTGGAATGGCTCAAAGCCGAGCACGCCGAGTGGGCCAAGTTCCTCGAAACCGGCCCGCCCCAGGCCCATCCATTCGTTGCCCAGACGCTCCGGCACTGGAAGGCCGACACCGACCTCGCCGGAATCCGCGACGAGCTGGAACTCGCCAAGCTCCCCGAGTCGGAGCGTCAGGGATGGCAGGCGCTATGGGCCGAGGTCGCCGAACTTCTCAAGAAGGCCGAAACCCCGTAAGATCGAGGGAAATCTAGGCCCATCCCCCTCCCGGAGCAGTTCGCATGAGCCTCGTCGAGGACGTTCCCAGGACGATCACCGTCGAAGAACTGATGGCGTTCCCCGACGATGGGTTTGAGCGCGAGATCATCCGGGATGAATTGAGGGAATGGCCGAAGGAATTCCATACCGCGGATCATGGCGAGACCGCAACCAACATCGGCTATCTGCTGAAGACCTGGAGCGATGCTCGGAGTGGGCCGAAGGGCAAGGTTCTTGGCGTGAATTGTGGATTTCGCCTTCGTCGCGACCCGACGACCCTGGTCGGTATCGATGTGTCGTACATCTCGCCCGAGATGGCGGCCGGGCGCGATCGCGGGCTTCCGTTCATCGATGGGTCGCCCGTCCTGGCCGTCGAGATCCTCTCGCCGTCGGACAAGCACGAGGACATCGTCAGGAAAGTCGGGGCTTACCTGGAAGTCGGCACCGTCGTCTGGGTCGTTGACCCCGATTTCCGCACCGTGGCCATTCATAAGCCGGGGCGTCCGGTGGAGACCCTGAACGATCGGCAGGAACTGGACGGCGAGCCCGAATTGCCGGGCTTCCGCGTGGCCGTAGCTCGCCTGTTCGATGGTTGATCGGGCCTTTGTTCCCTATCTCGCATCTTGAAAACGGTTTAGATCCGCCGTTGGGGTTCGGCGGCCTGCGCGGTATACTTGGAGGTTATCGTGCGAATCTACCGAAGAAACGTCTGCCGACACCGAATAGCTTTCCGACCCCGGCCCCAACGCCGCCAGCCCGCGAGACCCAAGCGATGCGAGACCTCATCCCCCGTTTCCGCTCGTTCCGGCTCGTCGCGCTGGGCCTGATCGCCTCGCTCACCCTGCCCGCGATGGCCCATGCCGGCAAGGTCTCCTGGCTGGATGACGTGGTCCGCGAGGCCGTCCGCGAGGCCGAGGTGGGCGGCAAATCGATGGCGAAGTCCGAAGCCCGCGCCGGCGGCCGTTTCTTCGTCCGGGAGGCCGAGGAGAGCCTGGAAGGGCTCGCCCGCCGCTCCGACGACCTGGCCCGATCCGCCCGCAAGGTCGAAGAGCCGGCGGAAGTTGCGTTGAAAAGCCGTTTCGCCCGCCTGACCCGCGCCGAGCCCGAGATGGCCAAGACTTTCGCCAATCTGGCACCCGTCGAGAAGCGGTTGGTCGTCGAGATGGGCGAGACCGCGCAATTGCTCGCGCGTCGCTATCCGGGCCAGGCCGAGACCATGATTCGCAAGCTGGGCGTGGAGGGGATGTCGGCCGTGAGGGCGTATGGCGACGACGTGGCGGAGGTTTTGGCGAAGGAAGGCCCCGAGGGCGTGAACGTCCTGCGCAAGACCGGGCGAAATGGCTGGAAGTTCTACGTGGATACGGTGTTAACGCACAAGAAGAAGCTCGCCGCGGCCGGGGTTTTGGCGCTCTTCATGGCCAATCCCGACAAGTTCATCGACTCGGCCGGCCGCGTGACCGAATACGCCATCACCGAGTTCGGCAAGGCCGGGATCAAGCTCGCCGGGGCCGTCGGGGGCGGGGCGGGGCGAGCCATGGAGAACGTGATCGGGAGCACGCTGGCCAGGTACGGGCTCGACTCCACATTTGCGCGAAAAGTCGGCATGGGCCTGGCGGGATTCGTGGCCGTGATGGCGGCGATGGTTTTGCTGGGATTCCCGGTCCGGTGGATTTTCCGGCCGCTGACGTGGCCGGTTCGGGCGATTCGGGGGAAAATGCGGGCGGTTTGAGGATGAGCCTGGGGAGAATGAATGATGCGATTTCCCGACCTCGTGGTCTTCGACCGCTCGGAACAACCCATTCTCTTGATCGAGATCAAGCTCCATCCTGTTACCGCGGGCGTTGTTCCGAAGATCCTCCACCAGTTGAAAGGGACGAGGCTGGCGTACCCCGATGGATCGCACATCGAGTTCGGGATGATCGTCGATCCCGAACTCATACGCCTTTACGACTTGGGGGGAGAATCCTCGAACTCCGTGAGTACCCTCAATTCCCCGGCGGTCTTCGATCATTACACGACCCGATTTCGCCGGGCCCAGCAAGCCCCCTTGTTCCTCGAAAAATTCATGCAAGGTCTCGTCGAAGCCTGGATTCGTGACTTGATCATTCACTGGAAGACGCAAACACCGCCGGGGCTCGAACTCTTCGCCGGAACCGGCCTGCTGGCTCGACTTGAAGGTGGTTGGATCCAGGGCTCCGAGGTGCCGGTTGACTCCGATGCTCTATGTTGAGACCCACCTGATCGTCGGCCTTGCGAAAGGGCAGGATCGGGCGGCACGCGTCATGATTGACGGGGATGCGCCTCCGTTCCGGCTCGTCATGCCCGGCATCTGCTGCATGGAAGCCCTCTCGGTGTTTGAGCGGGACGATAAGCAACGGAGGATATTTCGGGAGAGTCTTGTCGCCCAGTTCCGCGAAGCCCAGCGAGATCTCATGTCGGTCCATGCCGCGGCCGTGGCCGTCTACTTGACCCAAGCGATCCTCGAATTCGATGAGACGACCAACGAGATCGAGACCCGCCTCGTGGAGGCCTTGTCCCGGATCTCCGTCGTCGCCGAGATCATCCCCCTCGCGCCCGCCGTCCTCCGGGAAGGCATGAAAAACGCCCTCCTCCGCGACCCCACCGATAACCTCATCCTCCACTGCATCCTCGATCATGCACGCAAGACGGAAGCCGTCCCAAAGGCGTTCGTGAGCGGCAATCATCGCGACTTCAATCAGGAAGACGTGCAATCGGCGCTCTCGGACGCGGGGATTCGCTATTTCGCACGGGTCGAGGCCGCGACCGGATGGCTCGACACTGGGGCTTCTCCGGGGGCGTCTCCCGAATAAGATGGGATGGCCCGCGAAGTTCCTTCGATGGCGCCTCGCCGCGTGCCCGATAGAATGAGGAGACGAGGGGCGTTCGGCCCTCGGAGCGTAGGACCCGTCGCATGCCCAAGAACCGCAAGGCCCACCTGGACTCGCTCGAACGCCGCATCACCGGCGCCAAGCGCATTGCCTTGTTCGGCCATCGCGCCGTGGGCAAGACCACGCTCCTGGCCATGTTCTATCGCGAGGCCTCCGCCGGCCGCGTGCCGGGCTTGCGATTGGCCGCCATCGGCCCGAGCACGGCCGAATATCTTGCCGAACGCATCGCGCAGATTGAAGGCGGAGAGCCCCTGGCCGGCACCCTGGCCGAGACCGAATTGAAGCTGCGGCTCTATCATGGTCCCGGCCCGATTCGACCTGATCGTCAAGGATTATCAGGGCGAACATGTGACCCTGGGCACCGAGGCGCCGATCCAGGACTTCTTCGCCGATTGCGACGCCGTGTTGCTCTGCCTCGACCCCGAAACCGCCGATCGTGCGGTCGATCGCCAGCGACGCCAGCAGGAAGTGGAAGATTTGCTCGAGCGATATATCGAGAAATCCGACGACGCCACCGCGGGCCGTCCCGTGGCTTTGCTTGTGACGAAATATGACCGCGTGCTCGATCGCGGCGGGCCGCCTCCGGAGCATGTCGAGCGGCTGGTCGATCGCAATTATGGGATGACCCGGCATGCGCTGGCCGTGCATGCCCCTCATAGCGCCATGTTCGCGGTTAGTTCTTATGGACGCGGCGTGGGGACCGACGGCCGCCCCCCCGCCGAGCTTCATCCCATGGGGTTGGAAGGGCCTTTGGGATGGCTTGCCGAGCAACTGGAAATCGGCGATCGCGAGCGGCTGGATTGGCTCTGGGATTTGGCCCCCGACGACCTTCGTCGCCTGACCAAATGCGTGAAAATTTATGAGAAACGCTACCCGCATTCCGACCATGCCATCGATTATCGCCGCAAGCTGAACGCCTTGCTTCGCCGCCGCCGTCGCCGCCGCTTGCTGGCCGCGACGTGCTTGGTTGGCGCGATTGCGGGCGGGCTTTTCGGCTACGACGCCTGGGGGTATCGCGAGGCCCTCGCCTTCGAGCAGGCCGACAACCCCCCGGCGGCCGTCGAGCGGCACTGGTCGGAGTTCCTCACCTGGCACCCTCTGCATCGCTTCCTGCTCCCGTCCGAGGCCCGCGAGGCCGTCGGCCACCTCGACGCCGCGCGGCTCAAGGCCGAGCAGGCCCGCGTGGAGGTGGGCATCGATCGCCCCGAGCTTGCCCAGCAGCTTCGCGACAAGAAGGTAGCCAGCCCCGAGAACGCGCCCGCCATCGCCAGGGTGGAGGAAGCCCTCCGCCGCCAGCAGCACGACGCCGCGTGGAAAGACCTGGCCGTGCCCGACATGATCGTCGTCGACAAGCCCGAGGAGCTATTGGCCAGGGCCAAGACCTTCTTGATCCAGTATCCCGACACGTCTCATAAAGCCGATGCCGTGAAGCTGATCCGCGACCTGAACGCGAAGGTGGAGAATCGCCGCGACCTGGACGACAAGCAGGCCATGGAATCGCTGACCCGTGCCGGCAATTTGCCGGGCGCCCAGCTTCGCGACCTGATTGAAGGTGCCGACGCCTTCCTGAAGGAGCGGCCGAACAGCCGGTATCGCGGCGAGGTCCAGGAGCTGCTGGCCGACTACTCGCGGCGGCTGGACGAGAACGACATCGAGAAGGCGCGCAAGGTCGCCCGCGAGCAGCCGCTGAACTTCGCGCTCGAGCGCCAGAAATACGAGGAATATCTCAAGAATCACCCCACCGGCGGCCGGTTCGTCCGCGAGGCCATGGACGCGCAGACGGCGATCGATCGCGAGCGCGATACCTATCAATATCGCCTGGCTTATGACCATCATCTCGCCATCCCGACGACATCTCGGCCGTGGCCACGCGGCTGCGCTCGTACCTGGAGCAGAACCCCGACGGCCGCTTCGTGAAGGACGCCCGCGCCTTCACCGCGTGGTGGGAGAAGGTCTCGCAGCCGCAGGATTACCGGGTGCGATTGCGTCGGGGCGAGGTCGAGCCGAGCGTGGGGAAATACCTCTCGGGGGGCGCGCCCGACCTGAGCGTGGTCGTGTTCGTGGCCGGCCGGCAATACGGCCCGTCGTCGATCGTGAAGGACTCGCACTCGCCCGTGTGGGACTGGGAATTCCCGCAGCCGATCCGCTGGAAATATAAAGATCCCATCAGCATAAAAATCCTCGACAACGACTGGTCCGAGTCGGGCGTGTTCACCTTCAACTCCGCGCCCGGCGACCCCCTGGCGATGAGGATGCTCTCGGGCGAGGTCCGGCCGTCCAGGGGGGGCAAGACGCTGCTGGTCTTCTCGTCCGACTTCGCCATGCCCGCGTTGACCAAGCCGTAAGGGTGCATGAAATGCACCAATTCCGCTACGAGCATGCCATCTACGGAAGCTTCGCGTTCCGGCCGGGCGGGTACGGATTGCTCGCCAGTTCGCCCGGCTGCCGCCCCGAATGGCTCGCGTCGTTCGTCTCGGCCTGCCAGAAATTCGGCGAGCCGGCGGGCGTGGCGACCTTCGATCGCGCCCTCTTCTCGCTCAAGCTCTCCCCCCAAGGGCCATGGGCGATCGTCGGGATCAGCCCGGCCGGTCACGACGATCGCGGGAGGCCCGGTGCCCTGGGATTCCACGGGCTTTTCGTCGAGGACCGCGAGTTCCGCAAGCTGGGATATGATCCCTTCGTGATGGCGACGGAATTGCGCTTCGAATGGACGGAGGAACCGCCCTCTTGTAGGGCCGGCTATTACCGGCCGTCCGCCACCGGATCAAGAACGGCGGGTAATAGTCGGCCCTACAAACCAATCAATCGACTCATCGCCGGTCGTCGCGTGGCGATCGAATCGGCCGAACCCATCGAAGAACTTGCCCGCGAAATCTGGCTGGGATTGCCGGAGAAGATCCGCAAGAAGGCCTCGATGGCCACCTGGGCGTTCTCCAACGCGAACCATTTCGACCTCGTCGCGGTGCCTCGCCTGGAGGCGATCGAGTGGGATGCGTCCTACGCCGAGCTTCCCGAGCAAGCAACCTCGATTCGCGCGGCGCTTCCATGGCGGAAGATCGCCTACCTGGTCGCGGCCGTTTGCGTGCTGATGGCCTCAATCCTCCTGCGAATGAAGGCAGGATCCCGCGATCGTCCCACCCCTCCCAGGTCGCAGGAAAACTTCGCCACGACCGCCATTGCTCCCGGACCCGATCGCGCCTCGTACCGCGACGATTCCGCCGACCCGGCCGAAATTCGCGACGTGTCGCAAGGCCTTGCCGAATTCGCCGGGCGCTTCGGCATCCCCCTGGATGGCGACCCGCCCGGTCCCTCGGAGGCCATGATCCGCCTGGCGGATCGGTTGCGGTATCACGGCCGATTGTTGAGCGAAACCGAGTTGTCTCAACTGGCGAAAGAAAACGTCCCGGGCCGCTCGCGAGCGATGGCCTGGGACGCCCTGATCCGTCATTTCGCCGCCGATCGCCCGCTGCCTCCGGGCTTCGAAAACGGCCCGCTGCGATGGCAAATCGACACCCTGGCCTGGTCGTTCCACCTCGACCCGTTCGACCGATTGGCAACGTCGGAAGTGCCGCGAGCGATGGCCGACGCCCTCACGCGGGACGAGCCGATCGGGGCGAATCCCCTGGCGTCGCGATATCCGGCGCTGGCCGAATATGCGCGGTTCCTGGCGAAGTTGCCAGGCCCGTAGGGCGTGTGCAACACGCCGCCTGTTGAGGGATGGCGTGTTTCACATGCCTTACAAGTCAGTGATTTGGCGTCAATCCTTCGGCGGCGTGACGACCTTGCCCGAGGGCGTGACCACGGCCGGATTGGCCTCGTCGTAGTGACTCCACTTGCCCGTCTCGCCGCTGAACACGTAGAGGTCGTCCTTGGAGTCGACCGTCACGCGGTTCGGCCAGACGACCGGGATCGGTTTCGCGCCTTCCTCAAGCTCGGTCACGTCCCACTTGCTGGCCATCGCGCTGACGGCGTAGACGCGCCGGCCGACTGCGATGGCTCCCACGCTCTCGGCCACCACGGGCACGGCCTCCCTGGCGGGCTCTTTCAGGTCGATGGTGATCCACTTGCTCGCCTGGGGGATGTAGGCGACGAGCTGGCGGACCTCATCCCCCTTGGCGTAGAACATGATCAGATTGGTCGACATCACCGGAGTAAGTTTGACCTCCTTCGGGACCGTGTAGGAGGACCAGTCCCCCCCAGTCACGCTGTAGGCCGAGATCTTGTCGCTGTTGGGCTTCTGGACCAGGATGCAACTCTGATTCTCCAGAGTGACGACGGAGGTCTTCCTGGCCTGTCCCTTGCCGGCGCCACCGCCCATCCCGCCGCCACCCATGCCGCCCATCATGCCGCCCATGCCGCCGCCACCCATCCCGCCGCCCATGCCGCCCATCCCGCCGCTGCCCATCCCGCCGCCCATGCCGCCCGGGCCACCCATTCCGCCGCCCCTTCCGCCCCTGACCGGGCGCTGAATCCCGGCCTTTTCTTCGGTTGCGGGTGCAAGGCGGGCCTTGGCGTTCTCGAATTGGTGCTCAAGCTGTTCGAGTTGGGCTTGCAGTTGGATCTCCTCCTGGATCGGGCTTAGCTTGGCATTCAATTCGTCGATCTTGCGCTGCAACTCGTCGATCCGCTTCTTGCGCTCCACCGTTTCCTTGTCGCCGGCGGGGTCGGCCTTGGCCTTCTCGGCTTCGGGCGCGGCCTTCGCGATTTCCTCGCTGAACCGCTTGGCCACATTCACCGCCTCGGCTTCTCTCGCCTCGGCCAGATTCCTCGCCGCCGTCTCGCTGGCGCATGAGTTCCTTCTCGGCGGTCACTTCTCGGAGCCTTCGCTCCAGTTCCTCGATCTTCTTGAAGGGATCGACCGCGGCCCTGTCGTCGGCTTTCTTGTTCTGGGCCTCCTTGATCATCCGCATGGCGTCGCTGTCGCCCAGCTCCTCAAGATGAGCGATCGTGCTCATGAGCTTCTTGAGCGTGATCGGGCGGATGCCCTGGTCTCTCGCCTCCTTGATCGCCTTGTCCTGGAACTCCTTATCTTCGACGCGATTGGGGATGGAATCGTCGATCACGTAGAGGGCAATCAGCGGGGTGATCTTGCCCGATTCCTTCCCCGTATCCAGCGGCGGCAGGTCGTAGGCGATGACCCCGCCGGTGGATTGGATCTTCTTCTTCACCATCTCGCGATCGTCCGAGCCGTTGTTGTCCATGTCCATCGTGCCGATCAGGGCGTACTGGATCGGCTTCCCGGACGTCGTCCGCATCGTGACGATGGTCTGCTGGAGCGACTCGGATTTCGCCGCGCTCCTGCGTCAACAGGGCGTTCAGCACGTCGACATCGTGCTGTAACATGTCGGCCTTCTGCATGAGTTGAAGCCTGACCGCCTCGACGCGGTATGCTTCGGCCTGCTTCGCCCCATCTTCCGCAGGCTTCTGGGTCGGCGCCTCGGCCTTGCCGCCTCCGCCGCCGCCCGCCTGCCACGCCACGGCGCCGGCGCCTCCCACCGTCAACATGGCGGTCAGCAGGACGGCCCCGCTCAACTTCAAAGTATGCACAAACATGGTGCTTGACACTCCTTCCGCAAGCGAGGCGGCACCGGCCGAGACCGTCCCGGCGAGTGCCGCACTCGTCCCCGAGGCCGCGTAGGCAACCGCGGCCGATACCGTCGCGTCGATCAAGACCTGGGGCACCGCCGCCGAGGCGGACTCGGCCGCGAGCGTGGCCCCGAACAGCGTTGCCGGCAGGGTCACGCCCCGCCGCGAGAGCCGGTCGCGAAGCTTCGTCCGCGCCGCGCTCATGCGACTTCGCACGGTGCCCACCGGGCATTTCAGCCGAACGGCCGCCTCGTCGTGCGTGAGCCCTTCGAGGTAGCACAAAATCACCGGACGACGGAACCGCTCGGGCAATCGGGCGATCTCCTCGTCCAGGACGGCCCGCATCTCCTGCCGATCCGACGACGAATCGCCGCTGGCCGCGACCATCGCAACCTCCTCCGCGCCCGGCATCTCTTTCGATCGCCTCCGCGCCGCATTCGCCCGGGACCGCACCGCCACGCGATGCGCCACGCCATGGAGCCACGGGCCAAGCAGGTCGGGATCGCGCAACGACCCGGCCTTCTTGACCAGGATCAAGAACGTGGCCTGGAACGCGTCGTCGACGTCGTGAGCATCGCCCAGGATCCGCCGGCAAACGCCCAGGACCATCGGCCCGTGGCGGGCCACCAGCCCTTCGAACGCCGCCGGGTCGCGACGGGTCGCAAACCGGCGGAGCAACTCCGCCTCGCCCATCCCGGCAAGCGAACCGCCGCCAAAAAGCCGATGGACCGAGCCGATGACCGCGCCATAACGCCCGCTCGCCATGATCCCGCTCCCCAGCCCCGAGCCATTCGCGGCCGGTTGCCCCTGGATCTGCACCATCGAGGGCGATCAATCGGAATTTCTTGAAATTATCCGGCAAGAGGAGGTCGGAGAGGAAGCCGGCGGAGGTTTCCCGGGGTAATTCGCGACCTGCCGGTGCGATGTTACTGGCGATGCACGGGCATCTCCATCACCATTGAACACTGTGGGCCGCCCCATGACCGAACCGGAGACGACAATCGCCGGAAGAGATTCCGCGAATTCGCTTGACCATCTCGCGAACACAACCGATACTGAAAACGTACAAATCGTACAAATCGGACGCGATGGACCTCGGACAACGATGCGAGGTCGCCTGGAACGGTCGCGATTGCGGAGCGGTATCATGATGCGAATCACGGCGAGCGAAGCCCGCAAGAATTTCTCAGACACCCTAAAGAAGGTGTGGAGAGGCGATCGCTTCCTCGTGAGCAGTCACGACAAGCCCGTCGCGGCGATCATTTCCGTCGAAGACCTGGAACTTCTCCGGGCGATCGAGGATAAGATCGACCTGGCGGCTTTCCGCGATTCGCTCAAGGAACCGGGTTCGGTCTCCTGGGAGGATGCCAAGATCGCCCTGGGCCTTGACTGAGATGGCCACCGGCGATCTTTATCGCATCGAAATCAAGCCGTCCGCCCTGGCGGAACTGCAACGAATCCCCGAGAAAGCCCGAGGGCGGATCGCCAGGAAAATCGATACGCTCGCCGCCAACCCCAGGCCAGCGAGGTGCGAAAAATTGGAGGGTGAGACGGACGCCTATCGAATCCGATCCGGCGATTACCGCATCCTCTATCGAATCGAGGATCGAAGCCTCGTCGTGCATGTCGTTCGCATCGCTAATCGCAAAGATGTCTATCGCAACCTCGGCGAGATATAGCCTCGCAGGGGGTGTTTCACGCGGCACTAGGAAATCCACAAGCGAGCCAATTCGGCGCCCAATTCGGGGGGCAAGGCGGCGCCCTTCGCGGCCCCTTGAGCGAAATGGCGAGCGATCGCGGCGGCCTCGACCGCGCGAATCCCCGCCTTCTCTGCCGATCGTCGCAAGATCGCGCCCGACGCCCCCTTGGCCGACGATCGCACCGTGATCCGCCCCGGGGGCGGGCCTCCCGCTAGGATCACCGTCAGCCCTGCGGGGCCGGTCAGGATCAAGCTGGCGCCCGCCAGGATCTCGCCCGGATCGCTGCGCCAGGACCTCGCCATCTTCTGCCGACGCGACCTGACGGCGGGGTCGCCATCGACCGCCTTTTGATCCTCGCGCTGCTCGTCGGGCGTGATCTTGAGCAACTCCTCCACGCGACGATGCTGGAGCCAGAAATCGGCCAATCCCAGCACGAGCGTGGCCAGGCCCATCGTGTAGAGCATGCTCCGTAACAAGGCCGCCGAGCCGCGGGCCATCGCGGGCATGTCCATCTGGGCCAGATGTGCCAGGGCATCCCATCGCGAATGGATCAACCAGGCCGCCACCGCGGCCACGACCGCCGCCTTGACCACGCTCCACACGCCTCGGCCGCCTCGCTCGACCCAGCCCGACCCGCCCGCCGACCACATCCGTTGCAAGTCAGGTGCGATCAACCCGGGGGACCAGAATCCGCCGACCTGGGCCTGATGAGCGGCCAGCATCGCCATGACCACCCCTCCGACGATCGCTAGCAGGGGGAACATCACGCGAGCGAGCGTGGATTGGATGGTTCCCGCCACATGGTCGATATCGGGGGCGACCGAGACCGATGAGAAAGGAGAGCGGACGGCCGAGATCAGCCCGTTCCCTAGCTGGTCGCCGAAGATGCCGAGCAGGGCCACGGCCGCAAGCAGGCCGACGGCAGCCGTCAGCTCCGAGCTTCGCGCCACCAGGCCGCGAGCCCTCGCCTCCTGGCGTCTGCGGGGCGACGCGGATTGCGTCCGATCCTCGGACATAACTTCAGGTTTCCCCTAGAACGACCACATCGCCGCGAACACCCCGACGACCGAAGCCAGCCCGAGAAACAGCACGAACAACCCGATCGCCACCCGCATCGGGAAGACCAGGCTCATCGTCTGCAACGACGGCGCGGCACGTCCCAGCAGCCCGAGGGCGAGGCCCGCGAGCACCATGGCGACCACCGCCGGTGCCGCCGCGCGAAGTGCCAGCGACAGCGACATCTGGACCCGGGCGAACACGCCATCGATCGTCTCGGGCGAGAGCGTGACGGCCCCCGCGGGCACCGCTCGATAGCTTTCGATGATCGAACCCACGAGCTTGACGGGGCCGTCGAGCACCAGGAACGTGGCCATGGCGACCATCCCGTAGAGGTGACCCAGAGGGTTCAAATCGCCGCCCACCTCGGGGTCGAGCAGGCTCGCGGGGGCCAGCCCGGCCTGCGAACCCACGAGCTCGCCCGCCTGACGGGCGCCTGCGATCATCAGGGCCGACGCCACCCCCAGCGCAGTCCCCACGCACAGCTCGACCACGAGAATCCGTCCGATCTCGCCGTGATCCGAGGGCTTTTGCGCGATCGATTCCACGGCCGGCGCGACGGCGAACGTGATCATGGCGACGAGGACCAGGCGGATTCGCCAGCCCACGGCGTTCGAGCCCCACGCCGGCGCCGTCGCGGCCAAACCCACCACGCGGGCCGCCACCACGAGCCACGCCCACGCCCGATCCATCGCCAGTGAAGTTACCAGGTCCCACGCCGAGGCCATCGCGTCCTTCCGCGTTCAAAATCGATCGGGGATCGATCCGATCATTTCTCTCGCATAAGCAACCCACGTCAACATCAGCCACGGCAGCGCCAGCAGGACCACCACCGCCACGGCGATCAGGCGAGGCACCTGCCCGACCACCGGCTCGTGCATCTGCGTGAGCGTCTGGGCGATCCCCACCACCAATCCCACGACCAGGGCCACCAGCAGCAATGGGCCGCCCAGCAGGAGCGCCATCCTCACGCCCTCGCGGGACCAATCCATCACCTGAGTCATTTCCATAAATTGATCCTTTAATTAAACTGCGCAAAAGCATGCCCGAAACCAGCATCCACCCGTCGGCCAGCACGAACAAGACCAGCTTCAAGGGCAGCGCCACCAGCGAAGGCGGGAGCATGAACAACCCCATCGCCGAGAGCACCGCCGACACCACCAGGTCGATCACCAGGAACGGCAGGTACACCGCGAATCCGATGAACAAGGCCGTGGTCAGCTCGCTCAGCAGGAACGCCGGCGCGAGATCGCGAGCGAGAATTGCTCCATCTCGGTCGGCTCGACGTCGCCCTCGCCTGGGCTTGCCGGCGCGTCTTCTCCACAATTCCCAGCAATAATGCTCGTGATGGGTCCGGCAAATCTGGTCGATCATGAACGCCTTGATCGGCGCCGAGCCCGCCTCCAGCGCCGGGAGTGCCTCCAGGCGTTTTTCGTTGTAGGGCTTGATCCCATCTTGATAGACCGACTCGGCCACCGGCCGCATGACCAGCGCCGTCAGCAGCAGCGAGAGCATCATCAACACCTGGTTGCCCGGCACTTGCGGGCTCCCGAGCGCCTGGCGGAGCAGGGTCAACACGATGCTGATCCTCACGAACGCCGTGACCATCAGCACGGCCGCCGGGGCGAGCGAGATCACCGCGAACAGGGCCATCGACTGCGCCGAATTCATCAACGAGGGCGGTGCGGTCGCCGGGGCGGGCAATTCGGGAAGCGGTTCGTTCACGACCACGGCCGGCGGCGCGCGGCTTGCTCCGATCGGGCGAGTCGCCCCGCGGCCAGCAATGCCACACACGCCAGCGACAGCACGGCGACAAGGGAACGAGAACGGCTCATGATCCGCCTCCGTTCTCCCTCAACTCGCCAAGCAACGTCGGCGCCCCTTGCGATCCCGCGCCAACGATCAGCACGCGGTCGCCCGCCTTGAGCAAATAGACCGTGTGCTTGGGCGAGAGGCACGTGCGGCCGATCACCTTCAGCGGGCCGGCGTCCCCCGCGACCTTGAACTTCTTCGCCGCCAGGCTCAGCCCGCCGAACGCCGCCAGCGCGAGCGCAATCCCGGCCGTGCCGATCCACATCCCGCCCGATCCCGAAGGGGCGGATTTCGCCGGGCGACCGGGTCGCGAAGTGGGGTGATGGCCCGCGCCGATCGCCATCGTGGGCGGTCGCGACGATTCGTCCTGGTCGCCTCGCGCCGTGGCGGGGGGGATGCCTCCGATCGCCCCCCACAAGCACGCGACCGCCATCCAGCGGTAGCTCCTGCGAATCATCGATGCTCCTCGTCGTGGGGCAGGCGTCCTGCCTGCCGCTCTTCCTGGACACGAGGCGGGCGGGACGCCCACCCCACAAGGTTCACGCGACCATGTCCGCGGGGTCGTCGAACGCGACCTGCCCCCCCCGGCTGAGGCGGCAGAGCACCTCGACCATCTCCCTCTGGGCCGACTGGACCTCGCCGAACGAGACCGGCCCCAGCGTGTTGACCTGGTCCTCCAGCCGGCAGGCCGAGGCGACGGGTAATTTCGTGAGCAATTGCTGGCGGAAGCTGACGGTCGTGCCCACCAGCGCCGCAAGGACCTGATCGAGGCGGACCTGGCCGAACACGGCCCGCAGGTCGGCGCCGTCGAGCTGCCCGAGGTCTTCGAAATCGACGAGGTCAGACAAGGATTTCCTCCTGACCGTCGGGGTCGGGTAGGGTGATTCGGCCGTGATCGTGGAGGCGCTCGAGCCGCTCGGCCATCTCGGCCTGCGCCGCCTCGGCGTCGTCGAGTCGGAAAGGGCCGAGCGCCTCCAGGGCACGGCGAAGGGCGGTTGCCGATCCCGGCTCCAGGGCTCCCAGCACCTTGGCGCGAACCGCCTGGGCCGCGCCGGCCAGGGCCATCGCCCACACCGTCGCGTCCTCGTCGTGGAACGCTTCCCGAAGGTCAGTATCGTCCAGCCTCACCACGTCGTCGAACACAAATCGCAGCCGCCTCAGCCCCAGGCCGTAAAATTCCTCAAGGACGGAACGCTGCTCGGCCGGAGCGATCCGCTCCAGCCGAGCGATCTCCAGCGTGACCGCCTCCACCGCCGCGCGGTCCAGCTGCGCCAGTAATTGCGAGGCGAGCGGTTGTTCCAGGCTTACCACCAGGATCGCCGCCTTGCGCAGCGGGTTGGATTCGCCGTCGTTGGCCTGCGAGGCCGCGAGGTTCGGGCTCGCGGCCGATCGGAAATCGACGCGGGTGGTGGTCATGACGAGTGGCCTCCCTGCCCGATCCATCGCTGCAACACGCCGGCCGCCGCCGTCGGGTCGAGCCTCACCAATTCGCGGACCCTCTCGGACGGGCCCGCCATGTCGCCCACCTCGAAGGCCGCCCGCCTCGGCGCGACCTCCGACGCCACCGCCGGCCTGCGGGCGACCACCCATCGCGCCCCGGCGATCAGCACCAGCATGCCCGCGACCGCCAGGCCCATGGCCGCCGCCAGCATCCACGAGCGGACGCGCAGGCTCTCGCTCTCGCCGGTCACGGCGAGCGGCCGATCGAATACGGGGTCGTCGATGCGATCGACCTTCAGCCCGGCGAATTCGGCGGGCGGGACGAGGTAGAGGATCGTCGAGCGGATCTTCTCCTCGGTCCCGGTCGCGTACTGGATCAGCTCGTCGCGATACGGCTCGTGGTGGTGCAACTGGCGGAACGCATTCAAATAATGGCTGATGGGCACTTGAACAAGAATTTGTGCCCTGGCCGGCCCGGCGGGCCTGGTCGCGGGCGGGGCGGGAGGGGGCGAAGCCTCGGAGACCTCGGCCGCCTGGTTCACGGAGACCCTGGCCTCAACCTTCGGGGCAGGGGGCGGGGGGCGGGGCAGCAGCCGTCGCCTCCAGGGTCACGTGGACGCGGAGGCCGTCGATCCAGTTGAGCTGCTCCTTGATCCGGGCGCGCAGGTCGCTCTCGCGGGCATGCGCCATCGTCTGCGCCGCGGCGGCCGGGTTGCCGGCGATCAGGTAGCGGCCCCCCTCGTTATCCAGGACCGTCAGCGCATCGTCGGGCAAGTCGGGCACTTTCGCCTTGAAGATCGCCTTGATGTTCTCGATCGTCTCGGCGGCGATCAACTGGTCCTCCTCGCGGCGGATCACGACGATCGCGCCCATCTTCGGGGCGTTGCGGCCGTAGCCGTGGCCCTGAGATCGGCTGATCTGGACCTCCGCCGACGCGATGCCGGGCTGCCCGCAGATCAGATAATCCAGTTCCTGGGTGAGCAGGTATTCCTTGCGGTCGTTCCGCTGGCTGGTCGCTTCCCAGGACGACGACTCGGTCGAGGAATTGCTCCTCCAGGGAGCGGATGGTGCGGGGCTCCAGCTTCTGCTTGCCCAGCAGGGCCAGGGCCTCGGACTTCTTCGCCAGGGGGACGGAGATCCGCCCCTTCGAGCCTTCCGAGGCGTCGATCTTGGCCGTGTACAGGGCCGCGAGGATGCGGTCGACCTGGTCGCGAGGCAGGGCCTGGCCCTCGAAGAGCCAGGCGGTCGCGGCCGGCTCGGGCGAGGCCGAGAAGAAGTAGCCCGCGGCCACGAGGACGGCCAGCGCCATCGCGGCCAGGGTCCATCGGGCATGGGGGATGCGTCGCGAGATCGGCCGCCAGGCCCGCTCGGCCCGCCGGCGGATTCGGGCCACGATCGGGGACCATCGGGGGGAAGGTTCGGTCCGCATGTCTCTCCTCCGGCATCCTCACGAGGGAGGCGGCGAGCGGGCGCCGCTACCCCCGATATCGGGCGCGAGAGCGGAATCGGCGGACGGCCAGGGACCAGAACCGCCCGATCGCGACGGGCCGGAGAAAACCCCGCCCAAGGCAACCGACCGGCGTCCCATCCTTGGGACCGGGGCCCTTCGCATCCTGCGCCTGGAGTGTTATCCACTTTCGCCGAAGTTTGTCAATCGAGAGCTGGGGCGACGAGGACGATTCTTCGTGGCGCCCGACGGCTCATCGCGGCACCCCGCCGATGGTGATCTCCAGTCGCGGCAAGGCTCGATGGAGCCTCGCGATCCCCTCGATGGACACTTCGGTGCCGCCGAGGTCCAGGCGTCTCAACGACTCCATCCCGGCCAGGCGGTCCAGGCTCGCGTCCGTCACCTGCGGGCCGAACAGATTCAGGATCTCCAGGTTTCTCAGCTTTGCCACATGGTCCAGCGCGGCCTCGGTCAGGGCCGCCGAACCCAGCCCAAGCTCGGTCAATCCGGTCAGCGCCGAAAGCTTCGCCACGCCGGCATCGGTGTACTGGCCGCCGCCCGTGTAAAGTTTCCGCAGGCCGGAAAGCTTCGCCACATGGACAAGGCCTGCGTCGGTCAGGGGGGTATCGGACAGGACGAGCGAGCGGAGTTTCTCCATGCGGGCCAGGTACGCCAGGCCGGGTCCGGTGATGCTGGCCCCCGAAAGGTTCAGCTCCTCAAGGTCGGTCAGGCTTGCGAGGTGGGCGAGGCCCGCGTCGGTGATCTCGGGATCGCGCAGCAGTTCGAGGCCCCGCAGGCTGGTGGAACCTGCCAGGTGGGCGAGGCCCGCGTCGGTGATCCTGGGCTTGAAGCAGTAAATCTGCCGCAATCGGGGCAGGCCGCCGAGATTGGCCAGGCCCACGTCGGTCATCACCGCCGCGACCGTGGTTAGCTCCTCCAATCGGTCCAGCCCCCTCATGGCCGCGAAGTCCTTGTCGCTGATCTGGACCTGGGGCAGCGCGGCGAGGGCTCCGCTCCCGCCGACCCAGAAGGCCCGGGTCACCTCGCGATCCTTGTCAAATGCAAGATTGGCGCCCGTCCTCTGCGCCGTGGCCACGGCCGTGCGGCGGAAGGCCTCGCGACGAGCCTTCGATGCGTACAGGCCCAGCCCGGCCCCGGAGACGAGGACCAAAAGCATCATCGCACGCAAACTGAGCCGGAACCTGCCCCAGAGCGGGGTCCGGCGGCCAACCGTCGCGTCGTCGAGGACAGCGGGCATGTCCATGGCCGGAGGCTCCGTCGAGGATGGATCGAGATTGCCTTAGCTGGATTCCACTTCCCATCGAGCGATGGTCCAAGCTTCGACCATACCCATCGGTCCATCGAAAATCCACAACGAATTCTTTCGTTGAAAATTTCCCCATTTTGAACTGAAGAGCATTTCACGTTTGCATGAGTTCGCGACTCGCGCCGAGGTGAACGAAAAAAGCCCACGCATCGCGAGGATGCGTGGGCGAGGATCGCTGCGGTGTTACCCGAGCGTTCGGCCGGTCTCAGTTCCCGGCGGGCAGGAGCTGGAGGCCACCGTTGGAGGCGGTGGGGGGCGTCGTGGCCGAGGGCACGGCCGGGGCCGGGCCGGTCTCGGGGGCCGGGGGGGGCTCGGTCGGGGCGGTGGCCGGGGCCGTCGTGCCGGCCGGGGTCATCGAGCCGCCCGAGTAGCCGATCTGCGGGGCCGACATCGCACCCTGCGGCGAGCTGTAGCCCGCCTGGGGGGCGCTGTAGGTCGTCGGGACCTGCGACGAGCCGTACGACTGGCTGCTCGGGTACTGGCCCGAGGGCAGGGTCGTGCCGCAAGAATCGCATCCGCCGGCGGCCTTGTGGCCGAAGTTGTGGACCTTCTTCTTCTTCAGGACCCACTCGTAGGTGTAGGTGGCCGGCTTGTGGTGGAACATGTCGAACAAGGCGCACTTCTTCTTGACCGGGCCGCAAACGTCGCCGCAACCTTCGCCGATGCTCTGGGCCGAAGGGACGGTCGACTGCGGGGAGGGGGCGGACTGGCCGCTGGCGAAGATCGAGTGGCCGCCAGCGAAGCTCAGGCTGCACGCGCCAGAACGGCAGCCAGGCTGACGCTCAAAGTGAAGGGCTTCAACATGGGAGACGGTTCTCCTTGGCAATCTTAGGTCGGAGGAAGGCGGAAGATGAACCAGGCCGACCGGCCCGAGGCATCCAATCGCCCATATCTCTAGTCAAGTCCGCGGTATCGTCCGAAGGGCGGGAGTTCCCGACCGCCCGAGGCCCGAAGGCCCAATCCCCTCAGGACGACACCCCCGTTGGGTGCTCCCGAGTCCTCGCCATCATGGTTACCGTGGCGAGCCAGGAATGTTTATCGTCCGACGACCCCAAACCCTTGAACGCCGTTGTGGTTTTCCGGCAACGACTTACGTCAATCGATCGTGACGATCGTCCCGATCGGGTAATGCCGGTAATTTGCGCAAGAAGATCTGCGTGCGTTTCCGTAACAATCGCTACAATCGGCGTGAAAAGGTCAACCCAACCGGAAATCTTTGGGGGATCGGAAAGGTGGAGCGTCCCCCGATCAGGTTCGACGCACCCGGCCGACCGCGTCGGCCCACCCATTGTCCCAACGGCACGGATGGGATAATTTGGAGGGGCGCCGCCGCATCGGGCGGGCCAATCCCTGCTAATTGGAGGGGGCTTCCTCTTGTCGGAAACGTTCACGGTAACCGGAACCCTGACGGACTCGCGAACAGTGGCCCTGGATGAGGCCGTCCCGATCTCCTCCGGCCGCGTCCGCCTGGTCCTCGAGCGAATTCCGGCGCAAGGATCGCGTCCTCTTGGCGAGGTGATGGGGGCGATTCGCGAGCGGCAACGTCGGCGAGGGCACCAGCCCCCGTCCCGTGAGGCCGTCGATGCCTTGATTCGGGCGGAGCGCGAAGGTTGGGGGGAATGACGACTCGGCTTTATCTGGACGCCGCCCCGGTCATTTACGCAGTCGAGCAGGTTGCGGAATTCGCGGCCTTGGTCGAAGCTAGACTCCTGGCGCCAGACATTGTTTGTGTCGTGAGCGACCTGACTCGCCCGGAGTGTCGGGTCAAGCCGCTCCGCGAAAACGACGGCGAGTTGCTGCGGGATTACGATGACTTCTTCAAGGGGACCGTTGCCGAGGTCGTCCGCCTCACCGGCGCGGTCCTCGACCTTGCGACCGAGATCCGAGCACGTTACGGGTTCTAGACGCCGGACGCGATCCACCTCGCCGCGGCGGTTTCCTCGGGCTGCGACGTCTTCCTGACCAACGACCATGCGCTCGACCGCTTCGCCGGGATCGCTGTCGAGTGCGTTGAATGATCCCTTGAAACGGCGGTAAAGAGCCCGATATCAACGGACGAAACCGGCTACCGCCGCTTGTCCTCGTTCTTCGAGGCAACCGCACCCGCCGTGCGGACTTTCAGCAACACCAATTCATTGCGATCCAAACCTTCCTCGCGGAATACGGGCGTGGCGAGGTCGTCCAGGCCGGGCTGGAAGCGGTCGTAAACCTTGGCTCGCACGAGCACATACGGCGACGTGTGCTCGGGTTGCTTGATCCAATCGACCAGGATTTTCCGCTCCTCGGCGACCCTCAGATTCTCGTCCATGATCAGCGTGTTGTCCCTGTGCTTCTGGACTAATTCCATGTCCTTGCTGTACTTCGGCTGACTGCCCGGCACCGGTGCCAGCGTGCGATCCTTCAGGTAGAACCAGAGCCCTTCGTCCAGCTCGCGGAAGAACATGACCGTCTTCACGTCGGCAGGCAGGACGCGATCGAGCCGCCGGGCCAATTCGCGATGGCTGTGGTCGGCGTTGAACGAAGGCACGATGGAGCGCGTAGCCGATCGCCAGCGCCGCCGTGACCCCGCCGACCAGCGGCAGGAGCGTCCCGGCGTCGCCGCCTCGCCTCCAAGAGCGGATGCTCAGGATCACGCCCGCCAGGACCATCGCCGAGGCGATCGATCCGGCGACCACGAATTGCGGACCCAGCTTCCACGCGATCAGGCCCGGACCGGCCATCGCGAGCCCGCTCAAGCCCATCCAATGCACTTGCAAGAACGCCTTGGCCCGGAACGCTTCGCCATTCCCCTTGCCTTCGCGGGCAATCCGCGTGATCCGCACCCAGTCCATGCCGATCAGCAGGGCCACGCCGGGCAGGCACGGGAGGAAATAATTCGGCTTGGCCACGCTCCACAGGCAGAACATGGCCAGGTTGCCCACCGACCACGACCACGGGAACCAGACCCAGGGCCTGGCCCCTCGCCCGCGACTCAGGAACGGCATGATGGCCGCCCAGGTCGCCAGCAAGGTCCACGGCGCGGTCATCCACGGCCATTCGAGGGCAAGCAATCGCTCGCGATGGTGCTTGATCCCGGCCGTCCCGGCCTTCTGCCCCATCTCCAGCTTCCAGATTTCCAGGGCCTTGGGATCATTCATCAAGACGGGAAGCGGCCAGCTAAGGGCCAGGGCCACGAAAAGTAGTATGCCCCAGCCGCTGAGCAACGCCCGGAGCCCGATCTTCAGGCGGCGCGAGCAAGCCAGGTAGGGGATGATGGCAATCGCGGCCAGGATCAAGACGACCGGCCCTTTGGTCAGGAAAGCCAGGCCGAGCGCCGCATACATGGCGATGGCCCAGCCCTTCGACCCCAGTTGATCGCCGGGGAGCCCGCACGGTTCCTCGGCCGGGCCGCCGTGGAGGCGCCTCCAGGCTGCATAGACCGCCAGGGTTGTGAAGAATGCCAGCGGTCCGTCGTTTCCCGCCTGGCGAGACTCGGTCACGAAGAAGACGAGCGACGTCAGGGCCAGGCCCGAGGCCAGTCCTACCGATCGCCCGCCCATCCGCCGGCCGAGCCCGTAAATCAGGCCCACCATCCCCAGCGCCGAGAGGGCACTCGGGAGGCGGACGATCCACTCGTCGCGGCGGCCGGAGATCGCCATGAGCGAGGCGATGGTCCATCGCGGCAGCGGGGGCTTTTCCAGGCGTTTCCGGCTCTGGATCTCGGCGATCAGCCAATGGTCATGGTCCAGGGTGTCGATCGCCTCGGCCGAGGCCCTCTGCTCGCGCTTGCCCCACAGTTCCACGGCCCCGAGGCTGCCGAGGAACATCAGGACCGCCAGGGCGGCCAGCGCCATCTCCGGCGATCTTCGCAAGATTCCCACCTCACCTGATGCGGATGCCTCGGGCATCTCGTCCTCCCTGACCGGTAGCTAAGCGGTAGGCCGTAGGCTGTAGGCCATCCGAAATTCGTAGGTTGCTCTATGAGCACTTCTTTTTTCTTCAAACTTACGGCTTGCAGCTTACGGCCTAGAGCCGACGGCTTGCAGCTTGCAGCTTATGGCTTTCAGCCGAAAGCAGACAAAAAAGCCCCGTCCGACTAGCGGCGCGGGGCTTGGCGTCCTTGGATTGCACCACCCATGATCAGGCCGCGGCCTTGGCCTTGTAGCGACGGCGGAGGCCCAGCCCGGCGCCGGCGGCCAGGAAGATGGCGAGCGTGGTGGGCTCGGGCACGGGCGAGTAGCCGTTGACGATCGTGGCCTGGATCGTCGAGCCGCTCGTGTTGTTGGCCGGCACGATGTACAGGCCGGCGGTCGACTGGCCCTTGTCCAGCGCCAGGCTGCCCACGTATTGGGTGCCGTTGAAGGTGCCGAAGTTGATGTTGGGGTTGGCGATCGGGTCAAAGGTCGCCACCACGCCCGAGGAATTCGAGCCGTAGACGGTGCCGTTGAGGTGCCCGGTGATCGTCAACAGGGGCTGGGTGTCCGTGATGTTGTTGCCGTTGATCGAGCTGGTGGCGTAGCTCAGGGCGAACGGCGTGTTGTTGTAGGTGGTCATGGTGCCGTCGGGCTGCGGGGCCACCACGAACGAGCCGAGGCTCAGGTTCGGCGGGCTGACCGAGACGTTCTGGACCGGGTTCAGGCTGATGACCGGGGTGCCGGACACGCCCGTGGTGCCCACCAGGCCCGAGGTGCTGTAGGTCAGCTCCGAGCCGACCGGGCCGGCCATCGTCGCGCCGGTGCTGGTCCCGGTGCCGGTGGTCGTCGTCGTGGTCGTGGTCGTCGTGCTGACGGTGCTGTCGGCGCGGGCCACGCTGCCCATCAGGGCGCAGGCACCCAGGGCAAAGACTCGCCGCCCGACCAATCCAACTGTGTTTCGTGCGCATCGGTTTCTCCTGATCCTCGAATCTGGCGCTCATGGAAACCCTGGGTTGTCCCGGGCCGGACCGCCTGGCGCAAGGGGCGGCCGATCGTACGATCGGAATGCCGATCCGGGCCGAGCGCCGGACCGACCGGCGAACTCGACATGACGTTTGGGGGGCAATGCGAGGAGGTAACATCACGTCAGCGACGTGACCTGCCCCGAAAGGCCAACACGTCGCCTTCCCGATCGGGGACCGGACGCGAAGCGAGACACGTGATGAGCTGAGGAGCGATGTGGCGATACCCACGAGCCTCGGCCTCCATGCCTGGCGTGTCGCGAGACGGCCTCGGTTCCGCCTCTCCCAACCTTGAGGCGAAATCCGAACGAGCGGGAGAATACCCAGGGTCGACCGACGCGCCTACCTCAAGTTGGCCGACTTCAGTATTTTTCCGATTCGGGCCGTAAGCCGTTCGAATTCGTAGGGTGCTCTGTGAGCACCTCTTCCCATCTCCGGCCTACAGCTTACGGCTTACAGCCTCAAAGCAGGCTCATCGGGTCCACGTCCACCGCCAATTCCACGGCGCCGGGCGGATGAATCGTGGGCAGGACCGTTTGCAACAACGCTTGCAGCGGACGCGACGAGGCGGCCTGGATTCTCAGATGAAATCGGAACAAATTGCGGATCTTGGCTACAGGGGCCGTCGCCGGCCCGAGCAGGCTCACGCCGGGCGGCGCCGCGGCTTGCAGGGCATTGGCCACGCCCTGGAGGAATCGGGCCACTTCCTTCTCGTCCGGCCCCCGGGCGATCAGTCGCACCATCCGGCCGTAGGGAGGAAGCTGCCGATTGCCCCTTTCGAGTAATTCTTGCGACGCGAATCCGAGATAATCATGATGGCAGGCCTGCACGATCGCCGGGGCGTCGGGGCAGAACGTCTGCACGAGCACCTTGCCCGGCCGATCTCCGCGCCCGGTCCGCCCCGCAACCTGCGCCACCAGTTGAAACGTCCGCTCGGCTGCGCGAAAATCGGGCAGATGTAACGATGTATCCGCACTAACTACCCCAACAAGCGTGACTTCGGGAAAATCCAGCCCCTTCGCGATCATCTGCGTGCCGAGGAGGATGTTCACCTCGCCCTTCTTGAACGCCTTCAAGACGGCCTCGTGGCTGCCGGGCGATCGCATCGTGTCCGAATCCATGCGGCGGACCACCGCATCGGGGAACGTGGCCTTGACCTCGCGCTCCAGTCGCTCGGTGCCGATCCCGCCGTAATGCACCTGCGAGCGGCAAGCCGGGCAAAATTCGGGAGGTTTCCGCTCGGCGTCGCACGTGTGGCAGATCGCCACGCTTTTGCCCTTGTGATGCGTGAGTGCCACGTCGCAGGCGTCGCACTTGACCACGTGGCCGCATTTGGGACAGAGGATGAACGTGTGGAATCCGCGGCGATTGAGGAGCAGCATGACCTGCCCCTTGTTGTCCAGCGCGTCGCGAATGGCCACCTTCAGCGAGCCGCTCAAACCGCCCAGCGGCGAGCCTCGCTCGGGCTTCTCGTGGCGAAGGTCGATCAACGCAACTTCGGGCATGGGGCGATCGGCCACGCGACTGGCCAGGGTGATCCTCGTGTAACGGCCAAGCTCGGCATTTCGCCAGGTTTCCAGGGCCGGCGTGGCCGATCCTAACAATACGGGGATGCCCAGCTTTTGCGCCCTCACCATCGCCACGTCGCGGGCGTGATATCGAGGGGCGATCTCCTGCTTGAACGTGCTTTCATGCTCCTCGTCGATCACGATCAATCCCAAACGCCGGGCGGGAGCGAAAACCGCCGATCTCGCGCCGACGACGACCTCGATTTCCCCCGAAGCGATCGACCGCCAGTGCCGATGGCGTTCCACGTCGGACAAATGACTATGCAAGACGGCCACTTTCTTGAATCGACGGCGGAATCGGCGAATGGTTTGCGGCGTAAGGCTGATCTCCGGCACAAGGACAATCGCCTCGCGACCTCGCGCCACCACGCGCTCGATGGCGCTCAGATAAACCTCGGTCTTGCCGCTGCCGGTCACCCCATGCAGAAGAAAGGCGGCGAAATCGTCGCCATCCAGCGCCGGCCCCATGCGGTCGAGCGCGGCTTTCTGTTCGTCGGTGAGATTCAAAGGGGCGCGAGGCGGCTCGGATTCGGCGTCGGGAAGGTCGGGCAACGGCTTGTTGGTGCGTCGCTTGACCGTGCCGAGCAATCCCTTCTGCTTGAGGGCCATGATCGGCCCCGGGGCACATCGAGCAAGCCGGCAAACGTCCTCCAGAGTGAGCAATTCGTTCGATCGGCACAAGACGGCCAGCGCCTCGCCCTGTTTGGGCGGCAATTGCAGCGTATCGCGGATCAGTTTCACTTCTTCGGGCACGGTCAAGAACGTGCGAAGGTGCGTCCCGGCCGCCTTTTTCACGCCCGCCGGCACGACGGCATCCAGCGCCTGTCCCCACGAACACGCGTAATACGAGGCCATCCATCGCGTCAAATCGAGCATGGCCGCGTCGATCAACGGAGGGTCATCCAGGACGTCGATGAGGTCCTTGACGCGCGACGGCTCCAATCCTTCCTCCAGGTCCGGTTCAACCCGCACGCAATAGCCGATCGCCGGCGCGTTGCCGCGTCCCAGAGGCACGGTCACGCGCGATCCCACCTGCAAGCGATTTGCCAATTTGGCCGGCACGCGGTAGGAAAACACCTGGTCGACGGGCCGATTCAGGACGATCCCCGCATACGGGCCGTCGGCCTCGCAGGCGAACAGGGCGACCTGGCGTTTGCCGTTGACAGCGCTCATCGACCACCCCTACAAACGGGAGTCGGGGGACGGGGGCCAGGAATCGGAGAAAACCAAGAAAGCCGTCCCCTGGCCCCCGACCCCCGTCCCCTGCGAGGAACGTTCATGCGTCTTGGATTGTTCGGCGGCACGTTCGACCCGATCCACCTGGGGCACCTGATCCTCGCCGAAGCCTGCCGAGAGGCCTGCGGGCTCGATCGCGTGTGGTTCGTGGTGGCCGGATCTCCCCCGCACAAGCCGGGCGAACGGACCCCGGTGAATGATCGGCTGGAGATGGTCAGGATCGCCACGGCCGGTCATCCCGCGTTCGAGGTCTCGGAAATCGAGGCCAAGGGGCCTGAACCAAATTATAGCTATCGGACGCTCGAAAACGTCCACCAAGAACGCCCGGAAGACGAATTATTTTTCCTGATCGGCGCCGATAGTTTGGTCGACCTCCCGCAATGGAAAAATCCCGGGCGGATCGCCGAACTGGCCACGATCGTGGTGGTGAATCGGCCGGGGGTGGTCGTCGCCGCGCCGACCTGGGAAGGCCGATCGTGCAGGTCGAGGTGCCGCCGATCGGCATTGCCTCGAAGGACTTGCGGAAGCGCGTGGCCGAGGGCCGATCGATCCGCTACCGGGTGCCTCGAGGGGTGGAAGCGTACATCGTCGAGCAGGGGTTGTACGAAGGGGCGCGGCGCTGATGCAGGAATACTGGATCGCGCACGCGGTCGGGACGACCATCTGCTCGACGCCTTTCGGCGTCGTTGTCGACGGAGAGGTGCGTGATCAGGTCGGGCTTGGGTGGCGACGACTCCTCGGGATTGGCCGGGGTATCCTCCTCGGGGGCGTAGGTCTCCATCACCTGGACCAGGTAGCCCACGCCCCGGTGCTCGTTGTCGGTCGCGTCGGGCTCGGCCGGGTTGAGGACCACGTCGCAGGTCATCTCCCCCGGCTCCTTGACCGGCACTTTCGCTCCGGGGCCGGCGACGACCTCGCACGGTTCGGCCGGCACCCTGGCCGGGATGCGGTAGCCCTCCAGCCCGGCCGCCTCGGAGTCGCGGGACTGCGTGACCAGGACGAGCAAGTCGGCGGCCTCAGGAAGGCGTCGCCTCGACCGGTTCGCGGGATCTAATAGGAAGACGCACGTATTCTTGGGGATTTGACCGTCGAGACCTTTGACCTCGTCGACCAGGCGAGTGCTCTCGCCGAGGGAGGGGCCGCCGAAACGAGAGATGCTCCTTAGGCTCGCCCAAGGCTCTTATGACCCGCTCCTCCAGGTCGGGCTCGGGGCTGGCCTCTTCGGACGAATCGAGCCATAGTGCGATTTGCACGTTGCTCAACAAGGCTCATAGCGGATTCCGGGGTGGTGGTTTTTTCGGGCCCCTCCGATGGTTATCCTGTCCGCTCGTCCCAAATGTAACGGTGGAGAAATTCGGTATCGTCGGGGGATTGGATCATGGTGAACATCCGCGATCTCATCGACGACGCCGAGTGCTTCGAGATCATCCGGACGATGCGCTGGCCCGATGGCGCGGCCTGTCCGCATTGTGAGTCGTCAAGCCTCATCAAAGATGGCCGAGACGAGACCCGGCGCGGCCGGCGACGTTACGGATGCCCGGGCGATGGTCCAACGACTCGGCCAGGGGACCGTCGATCGGCGGCCCGAGGTCGCCCTTCGCGGCGGGGTCGAATGCGACGGAGTCGACGTGGTGGCGGGACATAAGGGGCATCCCGAGGCCGTGAGAAAAGAGGGCGCGTCGGGCGGCGATGGCGGCTGAAGGGGCCGTGGCGTGACGGAGAAGGAGAAGCCGCCGATCCTCGGGATGCTGCAGCGCACCGGCGGGGTCGTGATCCGGATGCTGGAGGACGTCAAGCAGGTGACGGCCGGCCCGCTGATCAGGGGGACGAGCGCCGAGGGGACTCTGATTTACACCAATGAATATGCCATCTACGGCCACGAGACGCTGTGCCATGCGGAGGGGGAGATGACTACGGGGATGGACCCTGCGAGGTGCATGTCGACACGCTGGAAGGGTCCCGGTCGCTGCTGGGGAGTTGGCTGCGTCCTCGCCGAGGGATCTCGCAGGAGAGCCTGCCGTTGTGCCTGGGCTTCTTCGAGTCCGTTCACAACGTGCGGGCGCGGGGAAAGGGCTTGTTGGGGCCCTTGATCGGCCTTCTGATCACACCACACCGGAATCCGTTATGAGCCTTTCACAAGACCGTCGTTCTGTTTTCCGACGTTCGATGGTCCAGAAGAGAAATCTATGATGTTGATATGTGCAAGAATAGACTTATAAAAACTTGGGAAATTGGCCGCAAGACACGCCGTTTCAGGAGATATGCAAGATGTGGAATGCCGCAAACCCTTAACATTATTGATTTTGTGGCCTTCTCGACGCAAGATGCTCTTCCATCTTGTGAAGAGAAACGGATCTCTTTAAAATCATGCGCTGCAAAGAGTTTGCGCGATTGAAGAATGCTCGACTCAGGAACATCTCAGGAAACTCAGGAGGCCCCATGCGTCGCCCGTGGTTCAGGCGCGATAATTGTACCTGGTTCGTCGAGACTGAAGCGGGGAAACAAATCCGGCTGGGGCGGGATTCGCGATTCGATGTCGCTCCCAGGGAATCCCCCAAGGAACCGCCGCCGGACATCCAGCGGCACTACCTGAAGGTCATGCAGCGGGAAGAGGAGCCCGAGGACCGGAAGTTTTCGTTCTGCATCCTTGAGTACCTGGAATCCTTGGACGCATGCACGGAAACGACCCGGCGGAGGGCACGCAACTTCTTCGATCAATTCCTCAAAGACGTGGGAGATCCGAAGGTCTCGAAGATGCGCCCCCACCACTGCAACGATTTCGTGAAAGGGAAGGGCTGGAAACAGAATACGGTCCGAGCGGCCCTCCAGACGATCAACGCCTGCCTGAACCACTGCCTGCGCGAAGGGTGGATTCCAGTCAACCCCCTCCGTGGCAAGGTGAAGCTCCCGAAGACCACGCGACGAGAGCTCAGGCTCTCGACCGATGACCGGCAACGGCTCATCGACGCGGCCACGGGGCCTTTCAAGAAATTCCTGCTCGCGCTCGGGGACATGGGGGCCAGGCCGGGAGAACTCTACTCCGCAAGGATCGAGAACTGCGATCTGGAGAAGGGCGTCTTGAAAGTCTCGAACAAGACTCGGAACAAGACCGGGGTGGAGTTCCGGCCAATTGTCCTCACAGGGAAGATGATAGAATTCTGCCGTGAGCTGATCGGCGGGAGGACGGAAGGCTTTGTCTTCCTCAACGCACGTGGTACCCCTTGGACCAAATCGGCCGTCCGAAACCGCATGATCAAGATGTGCGCCCAGCTGGGGATCGACCGAGTTCCCTACGAGTTCCGCCACAAATTCGCTTCTGATGCGATCAACATCAAGGGGATGAACCCCGCTCTTGTCGCCCTCCAGATGGGGCATCAGGATCTCAAGATGCTGATGCAGACCTATCTCCATGCGGACACAGCATCGATCAGGAAAGCGTTGGAAGAATAATTCGTCCCTTCTCTCTCGATGACCTCTCGGGCTAAAAATGCCTCCAAAACCTGGCATGATCTGGTGACGGCCCCATCGTCGCCCAACACCGCGTCATCCAAGGCGCGAGGTGGGCGGGGTTCGATCCCCCAAATCATGGCCAGGAGTCGATTTACGTGAGTCACATCGTCCAGATCCAGACCGAGGTCCGCGACCCGATCGCGGTCGCCTCCGCCTGCAAGAGGCTCGGGCTGCCCGAGCCTGTCCACGGCACCGCCAAGCTGTTCGAGGGCGAGGCCAGCGGACTGCCTCGTCCGCCTGCCCGGCTGGCTCTACCCCGCCGTCGTCGAGACCGCGACCGGCCGGGTCCGCTTCGACAATTACGACGGTTCCTGGGGCGACCCCGCCCAACTCGACCGCTTCCTCCAGGCCTACGGTGTTGAGAAGGCCAAGATCGAGGCACGCAAGCGCGGACACGCCGTCACCGAGCAAACCCTCCAGGACGGCTCGATCCAGTTGACCATCGCGGTCTCCGGAGGTGCCTCATGAGCAAGACCATCGAGGTCATCGTCGACGCCAAGGGCAGGACCACCGTGCAGACCAGGGGCTTCTCCGGCCCCGAGTGCCGCGAGGCCAGCCGGGCGCTCGAGGCCGCCCTCGGCGCCCGCGTCTCCGAGGCCACCACCGCCGAGTTCTACCAGCAAAGCCAGCCCGTCCAGCAGGAAATCCGCCAGCCCGAATAGTCTCCCACCTGCCGTCTCACCTCGCCGAACCTTTCCCAATCACAACCTCGGAGTCCACGGCCATGACGCTCGCCGAGCGCCTCGCGGAGCACGTCCGCGCCTGCTTCACCGGCCTCTATGTCCGCTCGCACGAGCACGACGACGCCACCGCCGAGATCGCCACCCTCTGCCAGCAGAACGGCTGGTCGCTAGCCACCTGGGACGTCGATCGCGGACTCGCCATCGCCGGCCACGGCGGACACGGCAACCCCAGTCCCATCCGCCCCCGACCCGCTCGCGGCCATCCGCTCCCTGCCGGCGCTGGCCACGCCCGAGGGCACCGCGCTGCTGGTGCTGCGCAACTTCCACCGCTTCCTCGGCTCGCCCGAGATCGCTCAGGCGGTCGACACGCAAATCGTCGCGGGCAAGCTCGCACGCACCTTCGTCGTGATCCTCTCGCCCGTCGTGCAGATCCCGGTCGAGCTCGAGAAGCACTTCGTCGTGATCGACCACGACCTGCCCGGCCGCGACCAATTGGAACGCCTGGCCCGCGGCGTCGCCACCGAGCCGGGCGAACTGCCCTCGGGGGATGACCTGGCGGCCGTGCTCGATGCTTCGTCGGGGCTTACCCGATTCGAGGCCGAGGGGGCGTTCAGCCTGGCGCTGGTCCGCCACGGGCGGCTGACCCCCGAGGTGCTCTGGGACCTGAAAGGCCAGTCGCTCAAGAAGTCGGGGCTCCTGACGCTGCACCGCGGCGGCGAGGCGTTCGGCGACCTCGGCGGACTGGCGGCGCTCAAGGCCTTCTGCACGCGGGCTTTGCGTCGCGGCGGCTCGCCCCTGGCCCGGCCCCGCGGTGTCTTGCTCCTGGGCGTTCCCGGTACGGGCAAGTCGCAGTTCGCCAAATCGCTCGGCAATGAGACCGGGCGGCCGACCGCTGGTGCTCGACATCGGCGCCCTCATGGGCTCGCTCGTGGGCGAGACCGAGCGCCGGGTGCGGGAGGCGTTGCGGGCGATCGACGCCATGGCCCCCTGCGTGGTCTTCTGCGACGAGCTGGAGAAGGCGCTGGCCGGCGCCTCCTCGGGCCAGGGGGACTCGGGCGTCTCGGCCCGGCTGTTCGGCTCGGTGCTCTCGTGGTTCAACGACCACGAGAGCGACGTGTTCTTCGTGGGCACGTGCAACGACATCGCGAAGCTCCCGCCCGAGTTCAGCCGCGCCGGCCGCTTCGATGCCATCTACTTCCTCGACCTGCCCGGCCGCGCCGAGAAGGACGCGATCTGGCGGCTGTACCTGGCGAGGTTCGGCCTCGAGCCGTCGCAACGCCACCCCCAGGATCGCGATTGGACCGGGTCGGAGATCAAGGCGTGCTGCCGCCTGGCGGCGCTGCTGGACGTGCCGCTGATGGAGGCGGCGCAGCACATCGTGCCGGTGGCCGTGACGGCGGGCGAGTCGGTCGAGCGGCTGCGCACCTGGGCGGCCGGGCGCTGCCTCTCGGCCGACCATCCCGGCCTCTATACCCGGGCCGCGAATCTTGCCGAGGCCACCGGTCGCACATTGCTGCGCGGCGACCCCTCGGAGAACTGAATTCCCCGCAACGGTCGCCGCTCGCGAACGGGACGACTTGAGCGTCCCCACGATTCGCGGTATCCGCACAATCCCGCGATCATGGGCGACCCATCGTCTTGAGTGAACCGTTGACGTCCTTTTCCCCACCCGGAGACACCCATGACGACCCTGCTCGACCGCGTCGAGACCTCATCGACACCCACGACCCACACCACTTCGCCCGCCACGCGGCTGCGGACCACCATGGCCGCCTGCCGCGTCTCGTTCGTCTGGTTCGGCGTCCAGAAGACCTTGACCCGTGCCCAGAAGGCCCGCGCCGCCGAGGCCTTCGACGCCGACGGCACCTCGCTCAGCGCCGGCAAGAAGCTCCTGGACACCGCCCACCCGGCCTTCCGCGCCGTCACCGCCGTCCGCGGCAAGGCCGACCAGGCCTGGCGCGGCCAGACCCTGCCGTTCCCCGAGCCCGGCGTCCGGCTGATCCCTCACGACCGCGTCGAGGCCTTCGCCGCTCAGATGAGCGACTATCGCGTCGAGCTGGACGACGCCGTCGCCGGGCTCGATCGCCACTACGGCGAGCTGAAGCAGGCCGCATCCGAGCGCCTGGGCTCGCTCTTCAACCCCGGGGATTATCCCGAGACGCTCGTCGGCCTCTTCGGACTGGGCTGGGATTTCCCGAACGTCGAGCCGCCCGATTATCTCGTGCAGCTCAGCCCCGGGCTGTACGAGCAGGAGCGGGCGCGGGTGGCCGGCCGCTTCGAGGAGGCGGTGCGGCTGGCCGAGTCGGCGTTCCTGGAGGAGTTCGCCTCGCTGGTGGCGCACCTGTGCGAGCGGGTGGGCGACGAGGGCGGCGAGGCCAAGGTCTTCCGCGACTCGGCGGTGGGCAACCTCGCCGAGTTCTTCGCGCGGTTCAAGGCCGCTGAACGTGAGCAGCAACGCGCAGCTCGACGAGCTGGTGGAGCGGGCGCGTCGTGCCGTGCGCGGCGTGGGCGCCCAGGAGCTGCGCGACAGCGGGTCGCTGCGCCGCCAGGTGGCCTCGGAGCTGTCGCGGGTGCAGTCGGCGCTGGACGGCATGCTCGTCGACCGGCCGCGGACGGCGGATCTTGCGGACGTCCGCGACCCCGGGAGGCCACGGCATGACCCTGATCGTTGCCCCTTCGGGCTCGATCCGGGCGATCTACGCCGAGGACTTCGAGTTCTCGGCGCTGGGCCGCATCGGTCATCCGCCGCGCCAGCCATGTCGAGCCCGACGAGGGCGGCCGCTGGCACGCCGACCTGGGCCCCGTGGACGGCCCCGTCCTCGGACCTTTCGTCCATCGCTCGCAGGCCCTCGCGGCCGAGGTCGCGTGGCTGGAAGGCCACGGCCTGCCGGCCCCGAATCCCGCGGGCCAAGGATGTCCCGTGGATCGGTAATCCCCGCTCCCTGCCTCGATTCGTTCGCTCCCTTTCCCCAACCCGATTTCCTCCTCTATGCGGAGTCATCCATGACCCAGCACCAGCTCGACCGCGCCGTCGCGCTCGCGACCGGCGAAGCCCTGAACACCGTCCGCGGCCTGGGCTTCTCGCCCGCCGACGCTCGCGACGACCTCGAGCCCGAGGACCTTGGCCTCGCCGTCGACTGCCCGTTCTGCGGACGGCCCTGCGCCCTGGACGGCACGCCCGAGGGCCTGCCCGCGATGGCCGAGTGCGACCCGTGCGACATCTACTTCGAGTACCGCCACGACGAGGTCTACGCCGCCGAGGCCGCCGCCCACGCCGCCTGAGATCGCAGACGTGTCCTCGCATCGTGCCTTCCCACTTCCCGCCACACTCCGGAGATCCACGCCCATGATCACGATCACCCGCCGCCAGGCCCGCCGCCTCCGCGTCGTCTTCCGCCGCCACGCCCTGGGCCTCAACCCCAAGGGCGCCGTGCCCCCGCTCGTCCTGGTCGCCGAGCCCGACGCCGGCCTCCGCGTCCGCTTCCAGGCCACCGGGCTGGCCGTCGAGTTCCTCCTGCCCGGCCAGCCCGCCGCGGCGGCCACGCGTCGCCCTGCCGCTGGACGCCCTGGCCGAGATCGAAGGCAAGGACGACTCGCCCGTCATCCTCGAGAGCGACCCCGGGCCACACGATCGCCCGCTGGCACGACCGCGGCGTGCCCCGCGCCCGCGACCACGTCGTGCCTGCCCCTCGGCGACCTGCCGCCGTCCCCGAGCATGCCGACGTCGTACGCGTCGTGCCCGGGGGAACTGCTCGCGGCGCTGGCCGAGGCGCATGCCACCACCGACGAGGGCAGCTCGCGCTACGCGCTGGGCCTGATCCAGCTCCGCGGCGACACGGGCGAGGTCGCGGCCACCGACGGCCATCAGCTCCTGGTCCAGGGCGGCTTCCGCTTCCCCTGGCGGGGCGACGTCCTGGTCCGCGGCGTACCGTTGTTCGCCGCCAGGGAATTGCCTCGCGACCGTCCGATCGAGGTCGGCCGCACCGACACCCACGTCGTCCTCCGCACCGAGTCCCTGGTGATCGCACTGGGCCTGCACCCCGACGCCCGGTTCCCGCGCGTCGACCAGGTCCTGCCCGCCGAGAGTTCCGCGACCACGCGGTTGCGGCTCGACCCCGACGACCGGGCGTTCCTGGCCCGTTCGCTCGATGGCCTGCCGGGCGGCGAGGCCGAGCACGCTCCCATCACGCTCGACCTCAACGGCAGGATCGGGGTCCGCGCCCGCGACCCTGTCGGCGGGCGCACCACCGAGCTGGTCCTGGCCCGCTCGCGGTACGACGGCCCTGCGGTGCGGGTGGCGATGGACCGCCGGTTCCTGGCTCGGGCCTTGCAGCTCGGCACGGGCGACTTCAGATCGCCGGCCCCGATCAGCCCGTGGCGATCCGCGAAGGACGCCGCATCTATGGCTGGCAGCCGCTGGGGTCCGAGGGGGCCCTCGGGCCCGACGACGATGCCATCCGCGTGGAGTCGACGAGCGCGACGGACCCGGAAGCCGGCATCGCGCCGCGCCCCCGCGGAGGCCGCCGCCCGTCGAGAGGCGCCCCAGGTCGTGAGGGTCCGTGACCGCGAGGAGAGGCCGCTCGACGGGGGCCTGTCCTCGGTGATCCAGGAGGCCCGCGAGCTGCGCGACGCCCTCGGGCAGGCGCAATCGCGGGCCGGCCGCCTGGTCGCGGCGTTGCGCAAGCAGCGGTCCAGGGGCCGCCTGGTCCAGGACACGCTGCGCTCGCTCCGCCAGTTGCGCCTCCAGGACGTCGCCGGCTGACGGCCCGCCCCTGGACGCAAGTCGGCCTTCCCGATCCATTCACGACACCCTTGACATGGAGGACAGCCGATGCCGAGTCGGATCACCGTCGGGCTGACGCGCAAGGTCGGCCTGCCGCGGTTCTCGTCGGTCGGTGCCGCGTGCGAGGTCACGCTCGAGGCCCCCGACCCGGCCGCCGACCCTCGCGGGTTCGCGGCCAGGGTCCGACATGCCTTCGCCGCCTGCGACCTCGCCGTCAACGCCGAGCTGTCGCGGCGGACGATGACCGAGGCCGAGGGCGAAATCCCCGAAGAGCTCGCGAACTCCACCAGGACGTCTGGCGAGGTCCCTTGCAGTGCGGCCCAGTCGCGCGCCCTGGCCGCGCTGTGCGGGCGGAAGGGCCTGGACCTCGACGCCCTGGCCCGCTCGCGCTTCGCCGCGGCCGACGGAGGCGCTGACCTCGGCCCAGGCCGCCGCGCTCATCGCCGAGCTGCAGGCCCCCGCCGCGCTCGCGGGATAGCTCACCCTCGTCCAGCAAACACCTGCGGATTTCCCCTCCAGGAGCGATGCGAACCATGCCCACGCACGAACATCGACGCGGCCCCCCCGCCGGGACGCCGCCATCACCCATGCCCCCTTCGGCACGAGACGAGCGTCGGCGGGCGGGAGCCATCTCAAGCAAGCCCGTGTTCGCGTCCGATCCTGACGGGACGTCAACTCATCCGACGCGGCGGCGACGGGCTCGGAAGAAACATGGTCGAGGAAGCAAACGGGACGGCCTGCCCCCGGGCGACCGGACGAGGAAGGGGATCGAGATCATGGGCGCACGGTTGAAGCTGAACGCGGCCTACCTCAACGGCTGCCTGCTGATCGCCGCGGCCGCGGGGATCCTCTCGGGCAGCGGCCCGATCTTCCTGGTC
>CAVZRT010000020.1:0-16118 GCA_963777705.1 uncultured Planctomycetota bacterium | reverse complement strand
TTTGTAGCGTTGCATGAGGACCTCCATCAGGAAGGATACCGCGGACAACGGCCGCCGACCATGGTCGAATGCGGTGGTCCTCGCTCCCGCTATTCAGAGCAGCTTTCGAAATTCCTCGACGGTCAGGCCGGCGTCGCGGACGATTCCGCCCATCGTGAACGCCTTGATCGGGTTGTGCCTGGGTACGGTGAATTGCAAGACTCCATTGCTCATGACGATATGCTTGCCCTGTCGGATGACCCGAAATCCTGCCTTCTCCATGGCCCGTACCGCGTCCAGGTGATTTACGCCCGCCAACTTGGCCACGACTATACCGTCACTTCCACTTCGCGGACCTCGGCACCTTGCAACTGCTCGTCCAGCACCGCAAGGTATTCCTGGATGGCGTCCTGGATGTTCGCCAGGGCCTCTTCTTCGGTGTCTCCCTCGGACCAGCAGCCGGGCAATCCGGGGACCGAGACGCTGATACCCTCGTCGGTGCGGTGGAATACCACTTTGTAACGTTGCATGAGGACCTCCATCAGGAAGGATATCGCGAACAACCGTCGCCGACCATAGCCGAATGCGTTGGGGCTCGCTCGCTCGCCCCACCCTACGGGAACGAGGATTTTGACGGGGCGTAGGGCGTGTGCAACACGCCGACCTTTCTAGGTCTCCGCCAGCTTCTTGATATGCCGCAGCACCCGATCATGAATCCGATGGATGATCGGCTGCGACCACAGTTTCCAGTACGAGGCCGGCCATAGGCCGTGCTGGTAGAGCGTGCTTCCTTTGAGGAGCGTCCTGCCGCCCGGCAGCGGGATCAGCAGGAATTGCCCTTGTTTTGACACGAGGAAGCCGTCGAGGTGCGGCGGGTGGACGTTGAACAGGGGGTTCCACTCCTGCATGGGCGAGGGGTTGCTCGTGACCGAGAATCGCAGCAAACGGGGCTCGTCCCAGACTTCAATCGGCTCGACGAATGACCCCGTGGAGAACTCGCAGCGGCGGATGGCCCCGGCTCCCGTGCCCTCGATTTTGGCTCGAATCGGGTAGGCCACGCCGCGCGGAATAGCCAGTCGGTGGGCGGGTCCAAATCGGAGAACTTGACGACGTTTTCCCAGACCTTCTCGGGAGCGCGTTCGATCTCGACCGACGTCTCGCAGAGGAACAGCAACGGCTCGGGCGCCGTGAGGTGCTCGGCGCCGACCATCGTGGGCAGGATGGCGAACAGCAGGAGCGTGACCCGGGCGAGGTCGCCTCGCGAGCGGCGTCCGATCGCCGCGACGCAGTATCCGACCGCCGCGCCCAGCAGGACGATCGGGATGGCCAGCGGAAGCATCATGATGATGCAGATCAGGCCCTCGAACGCCGTCATGACCATCACGACCACCGCAGTCAGGATCCACAGCCAGCCGACTGCGAGGCACTCCCCCAGCGTCACGTCGCGGCCCGCCCCGTAGATGATCACCGAGATCATGGGCACCACGAACGGGAAGCCCACGAACAGGCTCCAGCCGTAGTCTCGCAGGTAATTCGTGCCGAAATACGCCACCGCCGCGGCGAACGGGAGCGGGATCAGGATCGACAGGAAGGCCCTCCCGCCGGCAAATCGTCGCCGCTCCACCTTGGGCTTCGATCCCATGGGGCCGTCGATCACGTCCCCCATGGGACCCGAAAGCTCGCGGTTCCGGCCCGGCGTGACGCTCAGGATCAGGAAGAAGACGACATTGATTGGCAGGGGCGCGAAGAACAGGACCACGATCCAGGCCGGCCAGCCCACGTCTCGCAGCCTTTGCACCGTCAGCGAGAGCCCGATCACGAGGAACGGCAGGGCGATCGCCAGCATGATCGCATAGAAGAATGCATCGACGTTGTCGAGCGAGAACAGGCCGCCGACCTCGCCGGTGAGGGCATAGTTCAGCGGCGACCACTCCCTCTTGAACACGCGGGTGGCCACCAGGTAGTCGAGCCCCATCTTGATCGGCGTGAGCAGGGCGCCAATTAAGAAGTATCGCCCCGGCGAGACGGTCCCTCTCAGGCTGAGGAGCTGCCAGGCAGTCTTGGACATGGCGTTTCCTCGCGGTTACTCGCTTGAGGGTGTGGGGCGCGGGGACGATCGACGAACAATCTCACGGTTCTTGCACGAAGATGTTGATGCCGTGCTCCTTGGCGCGGTCGGAGATCTCGGGCACGGCGTTCTTGGTCAGATCACCCAGGGCCATCACGGTCTCCTGGCCGGATTTGGTCATGCAGTGCAGGCTGTAATTGATCCGCCCGCGAGAGCCCCTCGTGCCCACGATTTGCATCCTGGTCACGTCCTCGAACCGGACGGAGACCTTGTTCGGGCTGAACCACATGCCGTAGGTTGCCTCGAATCCTTGCGGGGTCACGCGGACGCGATCGGTGAACAGCGATGGGGCGATGAGCACCAGGAGGACCGGCCCCATGACCAGGAGCATCCAGCCCCACCTCGCGTTGTCCTTGCGAATCGCCCACCCCGCGGGGATGAAAATAATCCCGGCCAGGATCACCAGGACCCGCACCCAGAGTGCGAAGCTGTAGGTCGACTCGTCGCCGTTGGTCGTCTGGTCGTAGCAGCCGCTCAATCCCGCAAGGCAGAGGCTCGCGAAGCCAATCGCCGCGAGCTTTCGTCTCGAAGAGGGGCCGAGCATGGAAGTTCCTCGGGAGGGGGGACGATCTAAGCGGGGCAACGCGAGGTTATCGGGCGCGGGCGACGATGGCAATCATGTGGGCACGGCGATTGTCGAATGCTCACCATTGAGTCGAAACCGCCGATGCGGGTAGGCTAGTGCTGCCTCCGGACCTCGGGCCGGAGGTCGCGGACTATCCCTTCCCGCTTCACGTAGGAGTTTCGCACGATGTCCCACGACGAGATGCGAAACCCCGATCGACGTCCCGTGATGGAGCGGTTCGGCAGCCTCCGGGAGGCCGATCGCTCGTTCGATGTCCGCTACTGGCAGGAGCAGGGCGACGCCGCGATCTTCCGCGCCGCGTGGGAATTGGTCGAATTTTTCAGCCGAGATCGGGGGATGGACCCGGATGAACTCCGACTTCAAAGATCTGTTGAGACTTTTCAACGATCGTGAGGTCCGATATCTGGTCGTCGGCGGCTATGCGGTGATGAAATACACCGAGCCTCGTTTCACGAAGGACCTGGACCTCTGGATTGACGCCGATCCGGAGAATGCCAGTTCCGTGTTTGCTGCCCTCCGCGAATTTGGCGCGCCGCTCGTCGGCCTCGCCCCGGAAGATTTCTCGTGCAAGGGGAATATCTATCAGATGGGCCGCGCCTGCCCGCATCGACGTCTTGACCTCGATCGAGGGGATCGAATTCGCGGACGCCTGGCCAAATCGCGTCGCGACGGATTTCGACGGCGTGCCGGTCCAGATCATCTCCCGGCAAGACCTCCTGGCCAATAAACGCGCCGCAGGTCGTCCGCAAGACCTCCTGGATGTCCAGAATCTGATGGACGCCACGTAATTCCGGGGGATGTTGACGCGAGGATTGCGACGTCTTGAAGCGCATCCGAGCGGGATTGCCGGATGCTTACCATTGAATCGAAACCGCCGGTGCGGGTAGGCTAGTGCTGCCTCCGGACCCCGGGCCGGAGGTCGCGGACTATCCCTTCCCGCTTCACGTAGGAGTTTCGCACGATGTCCCACGACCCGACGCAAGGCACCGATCGCCGCACGTTCCTCCAGGCCGGCGCCCTTGCCGCGGCCTCCGCCGCGGTCGTCACCCCCGCCTTGCAGGCCCAGGACCCCGCCAAGCCGGCCGCCGCCGAGCCCGCCAAGGTCCTCCCTACGCGGAAGCTGGGCAAGACGGGCGTCGAGATGACCATGCTGGAGATGGGCAGCGGCGCACTCCGCGACCAGAGCGTCCTGGACCGGATGCTGCGGCTCTCGTTCGCCAGCGGGGTCCGCACGTTCGACACCGCGAAGGCCTACGGGACCGAGCCCGGGTTCAAGCGATGGTTCACCGCGTCGCCCGAGGTCCGCAAGCAGATCGTGCTGGTGACCAAGGACGAGTTGAAGGCGTCGGAATCGCCCGACGCAATGCTGACGAAGATCGACCAGCGGCTGGAAGCCCTCGGCACCGACTACGTGGACTTCTACTTCGTCCACGGCCTGGGCGACCGCGGCGGCCCGGCCAACGCCGCCGCCTTCGCCAAGGGCAAGGAATTCAAGGAGGCGGCCGAGAAGCTGAAGAAGTCGGGCAAGGTCAAGTTCATCGGCTTCTCCACCCACTCCGCCGACCGCGCCGACATCATCAAGGCGGCGGCCGAGGGCGGGTTCGTCGACGCCATCATGGTCATGTACAACACGCCCATGCCGTGGCTGATGAAGGACGAGCCGCTGAACAAGGCGCTCGACGCCGCGTACAAGGCGGGCATCGGCCTGATCTCGATGAAGCAGGTCGCCGGCCAGTTCCCGGCGAAGGCCGACTTCCGGGATGAAGTGGCCAAGCTGCCGCTGATCAAGGCGCAGCGGCCTCACGCCGTTCCAGGGCCTCCTGCACGCGATCTGGACCGACGAGCGCATCAGCGGCTCGTGCGTGTCGATCAAGACGACCGACCAGCTCCGCGAGAATTCGTCGGCCGCCCGCGACTTCACGCCGCTGAAGGAGGCCGAGCTGCGCGAGATCCGCGACGCCATGCTCGCCGCGAATCCGACCATGTGCGCCGAGTGCGACGGCCGATGCGCCGTGGCCGCCGGCACCAAGGCCGAGCTGGGCAACCTCACCCGCTTCCTCACCTACCACGAGCACCACGGCATCCGCGCCGAGGCCCGCCGCCAGTACGCCGCCCTGCCCGCCGAGGCGAAGGACTGGTCCGGGGCCGACCTGGAGGCCGCCCGCCAGGCGTGCCCCAGCAAGCTCGACTTCGCCGCGCTCCTGCCCGAGGCCGAGAAGCATTTGGCTTGAGTTTCCGGGCGTCTTGTAGGGTGGGTCGAGCGTCAGCGAGCCCCACCTTTCTCAATCGCGAAGCAGGTGGGGCTCGCTGACGCTCGACCCACCCTACTCTAACAGGCACGATTCGAATGAAAGCCGTAGCGGTCCTCCCCGGCAAGGCCAACAGCGTCCACCTGCGAGACATCCCCGCGCCGCGGGTGAGCGACCAGCCGCATCCGCATGTGTGCCTCGATCCCCGAAGGCCGCGGCGTGCTGGTCAAGACCCTGCAAATCGGCGTGGACGCCACCGATCGCGAGATCAACGAGGCCCTCTACGGCAACGCACCCCCCGGCGGCGATTACCTGGTGATCGGCCACGAAAGCTTCGGCCAGGTCCTCGAGGTCGGCGAGAAGGTCACCGAGGTCGAGCCCGGCGATTACGTGTCCTGCACGGTTCGCAGGCCCGGCGGGTCGATCTACGACAAGATCGGCCGCAACGACATCACGGGCGACGAGGTCTATTACGAACGCGGCATCAATCTCTGCCACGGATACCTGACCGAGATGTTCGTCGATGACGCCGAATACATCGTCAAGGTCCCGCAAAACCTGAAACACCTGGGCGTCCTCTCCGAGCCGGCTAGCGTGTGCGCCAAGGCGATCGAACAGGCCTATCTGGCGCAACAACGGTTGCAGGTTTGGGAGCCGAAAAGGGCCTTCGTCCTGGGCGCCGGGCAAATCGGCCTGCTCGCCACGATGATGCTGCGATTGAAGGGGCTGGACGTCTACACGATCGCCACCAAGCCGGGGCCGCACCGCAAGTCGGAGATCGCCGAGGCTTACGGCGCGACCTATGTTAGCTCGAAGCAAACGCCGATGCAGGATCTCGCGAAGCAGGTAGGCAAGCCCGACCTGATCTTCGAGGCCACGGGCAACGCCGAGGTCTGCTTCCGCGCCATGGAAATCCTGGCCATCAACGGCGCCCTCGTGTGGACGAGCATCACCGGCGGCAAGCATGACGTGACCATCGACGGCGCGAAGATCAACCTGGAATGGGTCCTGGGCAACAAGCTGCTCGTCTCCAGCGTGAACGGCAATCGCAAGCACTTCGAGCTGGGCATCCAGGCGCTCTCGCACGGCGAATTGTCCTATCCGGGCGTGGCCGAGCGCATGCTCACCAACCCCATCGCCGGGCTGGACGAGTACCGGAAGCTCATGCCATCGCTGGAAGACAAGGAAGCCCTGAAGGTGTTCGTCAACGTGTAGGGCGTGTGCAACACGCCATCATTTTCCGATGAGTCAGACGGCGTGTTGCACACGCCCTACAAAGCCGAGACTCCCGCCGATGAGCTCCCTGAACATCCGCCAAGACGCCGGCAACCTCGACTTCCTCGCGCTCGGCGCGCTGGTGACCCGGCTCGACCCCGGCGTGATCCCATTCCGCAAGGCGCGAACGCTGGAGATCCACGTCTCGGGCGGCGAATACAACGTGGCCGCGAACCTCTCCGACTGCTTCGGCCTGAAGACCGGCGTGGCCACCGCCATGGTCAACTACGGGATGGGCGAGCTGGTGCAGGCCCGCGTGCGCGAGATGGGCGTCACGCCGTTCTACAAGTGGTTCGAGCACGACGGCGTGCGAGGCCCCAACATCGCCACCGTCTACAGCGACCGCGGCCAGGGCGTGCGAGCCCCCGTCGTGTTCTACAACCGCGCCAACGAGGCCGGCGCCCTGCTCAAGCCGGGCGATTTCGACTGGGCGAAGATCTTCGCCGGCGGCGTGAAGTGGTTCCACTCCGGCGGCATCTTCGCCGCGCTGTCCGAGACCACCTCCGAGGTCATCATCGAGGGGATGAAGGCCGCCAAGGCCGCCGGCGCCGTCACCTCGTTCGACCTGAATTATCGCGCCAAGTTGTGGGCGTCGGTCGGCGGCGCGCAGAAGGGCGTGGAGACCATCCGCAAGATCGTCGAGCACGTCGATTGCCTGATCGGCAACGAGGAAGACCTGCAAATGGGCCTGGGCATCGCCGGCCAGGACGTGCATTCGCAGTCCAAGCTCGACCCCGAAACCTTCTTCCAGCTCATCGAGCAAAGTCGACCAAGCAGCAGCCCAACGTCAAGCTGGTGGCGACCACCCTCCGCGAGGTCCAATCGACCAATCGCCACGAATGGGCGGCGGTCCTCTGGCTCGACGGCCAGAAATATGTCAGCCCGACGATGAACCTGGACGTGATCGACCGCATCGGCGGCGGCGACGGCTTCGCGGCGGGCCTGATCTACGGCCTGATCGCGGGCGAATCGCCCGAGGAAGCGTTGCGGCTGGGCTGGGCGCACGGGGCCTTGCTCACCACGTTCCCCGGCGACACCACCATGGCCAGGCTCCCCGAGGTCGAGGCCCTGGCCAAGGGCGGCACGGCTCGGGTCCAGAGATAATTTTATGGGGACGGGCCGATGTTGACTCCTGAGGGGTGCGCCGCGCGTCGAAAACGGCTGTGGGACGCGCTGCCCACAGCCTGCGACGTCCTGATCGTGGCCGACCCGTCGCAACTGGTGTACTTCGCCAATTATTTCCCGTCGATCTTCGAGTTCCGAACGGTCGAATCGGCCGCGATCCTGCTCATGCAGCCCGATCGCGCCACGCTCGTTGCCGACGACATGGTGGGGCCATTTGTCGACAAGGCATGCGTCGATGAGAAGATCACGCCCACCTGGTACGACGGCAAACATTCGGCGCCGAATCGCAAGCCATTGCTCGTGAAGTCGGCCCTCGATCAGCTTTCCAAAATGCCGGGCAAGCGGATCGGCGTGGAGATAGCGAGCGTGCCGGTTGGGCTGATCGAGAGGCTTCGCGAGGCCCGATCGGGCCCGGAAATCGTCGATCTCGACCCCATCATCCGGCCGATGCGGAGGTCGAAGGACCCCGACGAGGTGGACGTCCTGCGAAGCTCAATGCACGCGGGCGAGGCGGCCCACGCGTGGGCCCTGGAGCACGCCCGGCCCGGCATGATCGAGCTTTCGATCTACAACGGCGTGGCCACCGCCGCCATGCAGGCCCTGCAAGATCGGGCGCTGGTCTACGGCGATTTCGCCTCCGGACCGAGGACCGCGACCGACAAGGGCGGCCCGCCGACCATGCGGACGATCGAGCCCGGCGACCTGCTCTTGCTCGACTTTCTCGGTGGTCGTGGGCGGCTATCGCTGCGACTTCGCCAACACGTTCGCCGTCGGGGGCAAGCCGACGTCCGCCCACCGCGACCTGTTCGAAGCCTGCAAGGGCGCCATGCAAGCGGGCGAAGCGAATCTAAAACCTGGCATGCCCGCCAAGGACGTGGACGCCGCCGTTCGCGGCGATTTCGCCTCGCTGAAGCTGGATCAATACTTCCCGCATCACACGGGGCACGGGATCGGCCTCGGACACCCCGAGCCGCCCTATTTCGTGCCCGAGAGCAGCGACGTGCTAGAGGCCGGCGACGTGGTGACGATCGAGCCCGGCCTGTACGTCGAAAACGTCGGCGGGATGAGGTTCGAGCGCAATTATTTGATCACGCCAACCGGGTTCGAGGTGCTCTCGAACCACGAGATCCGCATCGACCAGCCCTGATTTCCGGGGGCTTCGCATGGAGGACGGCTATCGATTCCTCGATGCCCCGCGGGCCTGCTCGTACCTGCCCCTCGAACGCGCGAGGATGGAGTACGAGCTGGTCGATCGGCTCTCGCCCGGCGAATATCTGGGCCGGATGAATCAGGGCTGGCGACGGTTCGGGCACACGCTGTTCCGCCCGCGTTGCAAGGCGTGCAACGCCTGCCGCCCGCTGCGGATCGACGTCGCCCGCTTCCGCCCCGATCGCAGCCAGAAACGCGCCTTCCGGGCCAATCAGGGCGAGATCCGCCTGGAAATTGCCCGGCCGTCCGCATTGCCGGAGAACCTCGACCTACACCGCCGCTACCACGAATCGCAGAGCGAACGGAAGGGCTGGCCCGAGCATGACGACGACCCTTTCGGCTATGCTCAAACCTTCGTCCACAATCCGTTCGCCACGCAGGAATGGCGCTATTTCCTGGGCGATCGGCTCGTCGGGGTCGGCTACGTGGACGATGTGCCGACGGTGCTCTCGGCCGTCTATTTCTTCCACGACCCGGCGCTCAGGGAACGCTCGCTCGGCACCTTCAACGTGTTGACCTTGATTGGATGTGCAAGGGATCGCGGATATCCTTACGTCTACCTTGGATATTATGTCGAAGGATGCCGGTCGATGGCGTACAAGGCGCGATTCCGCGTGAACCAGCTCCTGGGCGAGGACGGGTCGTGGCGGGACTTCCTCGCCTGACGCCGGCAATTTACTCGGTCGAGATCTTCACGAGGTTCGGCTTCTTCTTGCCTTGATAGTAAGCCGTGAGCGTGTGCTTGCGGATCGCCCCTCGCCATGTGTAAGTTGCCTTCTCGAACCCGCCCTCGGAGACGGCCGGGCCGTCGGCGGCCTTGCCGATGATCTTCTCGGTCTCCTCGCGGGTGGGGATCTCGGCGAGCTTGCTGTTGGGCTTGGCCTCGTCCGCCTGGCTTGGGAGCCTCGCGTTGATCGCGGTCACGGCCCTGTTGAACTGGTAATTTCCCCGGAATTCCAACGCCGCGACCGTCGCGAAGACGATCAGCAGGATCGTGCTCACGACATTCCTCGCGGGCGAGACTTTCTTCTTCCGCGGCTCCTCCGCAACTCCACCCCCGCTCGTATGGTCGGTCGCCATCGTTTGCCTCTTTCTTTCCCGTTTTCGTGGCTATGGTCGCATGCTCTCGATCCATCTATAGGGCCTCCCGGCGAAATGATCCTGCAATCGGTCTAATATATGATGTGGCTCCCAAACCGCAGCGCATTCCAGATTGGCACATTGCTCCCTGGTTGCTGGAATCTCCTTCCCTGAACTATCTTGGTAAATAGTCAAAGCCCCACTGATCGGGTCTTTCTTGAAAAAGAAGGGTTCTTCGAGCAATTCCGATGTCAGGGGTGCATTCCCTATAACCTTCCAGTCACCATCAGTAATAGGGTAATTCATGACATAGAGGGTGAAGATAATCGAAAGAGGCAGCACGGATTCGATCGGGAGGATATCATGACTCCGCAAATCGTAGAATGCAATCAATGGCTCCTGCAAAATCCTGCCATATGAGAAATGGCCATCTCGCAACGGGATAGCGATGACGCTGCCAGGGATGCAGCGGATTTTCTTTTTGTTGGAATTCATTTATCTATTCAACAGCAAGTTGAAGAGGTGCTCGCAGAGCACCCTACGAATTCGGCTCGGGTATCTCATCGCGTATCGAGCTTCTCGAAGGCCTCGTTCTGGATCATGTATTGTGGCCAGTCCTTGTGGTCGAAGTGCCACCATTCGACCTCGTTCACCGTGAACCCCTGGGCCTCCATCGCGTGGCGGAGCAGATCGCGGTGCCACCTCTGTCGCGACGTCCCGCCCGGATAATCGGGGCTGGACCTGGTCGAGAATTCGTCATATCCGCCCACCATCTCGACGGGCTTCCCCGTGCCCAGGTCATAAAGCGTCAGGTCGACGGCGCATCCGCGGTTGTGCTTCGATCCCTTGGCCGGGTTCGCCACGAATCCCCGGCCCGACGCGGGCGTGGCGTCCCAGAACATCTTGGTGACGTACCAGGGACGATAGGCATCGTGGATCAGGAGTCCATATCCTTGCTCGCTCAAGGCTTTGATGGGCACGCGCCAGGGCCTCGGCGGCCGGCCTCTGCATGAAGGCCCGCGCCGACGAGTAGAAGGGCGTGCTGGCGAAGTTGTTGTCGGTCGCGTAGCGGATGTCGAGCTTGATCGTCGGGTCGAGCCCGGTCAGCTCGACCAGCATCGGCTTGCAGGAAATCGCCCCGTTCTTCGGGAGGCGACGCCTTCATCGCCGCGGGTCGCAATTCGGCCACGGGCCGCACGGGCTTGATGCGGAAGGTCGAGCCGTCGTCGCCGTCGATCTTGCGACGCTCGAAGGTCACGTTCGCGGCGACCACCTTCGTCGCTCTTCCGCCCGGCATCCCGCGAAAACCGCAGGTATTCGCCCACGTACAGGCCGCGATCGGGGAAGCGGAACACGTCGGGCGAGACTTCCTCCAGCCGATCGAAGAAGAACCACTCGATCAGCGCGTACAGCCGCCCGTCCCATTCCAGGATGTAGAGCGTATCATGATCCCACCCGTACTCGCCGATCAGCCCCAGCCATCGCGCGGGGGGCGGCTCGGGCTTGCGGCTCGGCTGGCGATCCAGGGGCTTGCCGTTGAGGGTGATCTTGCCCTCGCCGACGGGGAAGATCTGCGCGACCGATAGCCCAGGGGGTCGTCGACGATCAGCGTGCCGGCCTGGAATTGCAGCTCGAACTTCGAGCCTCCTGCCAGCGGCATGAGGAAGAGGCGGTCGGCCTGCGAGACGAGGTCGACGGCCGCGTCGCCCGTCCCGTATCGGCCCTGCAAGCGCTTCGCAAGGCCGGCCGGCAGCGGCGAGGTCGTCTCGACGATGGTGGGGTGCGGGCCGTTCTTCGCGTCCATCAAGACCCGCAGCGCGAGGTCGGCGATCCGACTTGCCGACGTGTTGGCGCAATCCTTCGTGACGACCACGGCCACGCCGAGCCGCTCGTCGGGCAGCGCCGAGACGCTCGGTCGCGAACCCGTAGATGGCTCCGGTGTGTCCCACGCGACGATGCCCGTCGAACCGGCCCACGCGGAAGCCGAGGCCGAAACCCTGCTGGGCGCCGGGATCCGCGAACTGCGGCGTGAACATCTGCTGGAGCGTCTCGGGCTTGACGACCTTGCCGTCGCCGAAAATCGCGATCAGGAAATGGCCGAGGTCGGTGACCGACGCATACATGTTGCCCGCCGGCCCGATCCCCAGCGGGAACGTGGGGGCGGGAAACGTGCGGCCGTCGTAGGTCCACATCTCGCCCTCGGCCGCCTTCGCTTTCATCTCGGGCGACAACTCGAAGCTCGCCGTGGTCATGCCCAACGGGTCGAGCACGGTCCGCTTCACGGTCGCGTCGAACGGCTCGCCACGCAGCTTCTCGACGACCAGCCCCACCGTGGCGATCGCGGCGTTGGAGTACTTCGTGCGCGACCCGGGCGCGAACACCAGCTCGGTGTCGTTGAGGCTCCTCACGGTGTCGGCCAGCGAGGGCGAGGTCGGGTCGAAGTAGTTCCCCACGGGCGATTCGCGGGCGAGGCCCGAGCGGTGCGCCATCATCTGCCTCAGCGTGATCGGCTTATCGAACGGATTTTTCGGGCTGAAATCGGGCAGATATTTCGACACCGGCGCATCCAGGTCCAGCTCTCCTTTCTCGACAAGCTGCATGACGGCCAGGTCGGTGAACAGCTTCGAGACCGAGGCCACGCGATGCACCGTGTCGGCGGTCGCGGGCACGCCGGGCCGGGCCATCCCGAAGCCGCGGGACCAGGTGATCCGGTCCCCTTCGACCAGCGCGATCGAGACGGCGGGCAGGCCCTTGGCCTTCATCTCTCGGTGGATGAAGGCTTCCAGCGTGGCCACGGCCGGCTTGAGCGCGTCGCGTGCCGGGACGTCCTGCGCCGGGGCGTCGATGGCCGCGGCGCAGGATGCGAGGAGGAAAGCGTGAAAACAGAGTCTCATGGATCCCTTTCGCTCGGATTATTTCCGCCCATCGGTGCGGAACGGCACGGCGGGCAGGCCCGCCTTGTTGGCGAGGTTGCACTCGGGGTTGTCGGCCCAGGCGTAGCGGACGTCCTTCGGGTTCGGCACCTTGTCGGACTTCACGACGACCGAGTCGCCGTCAATCCTGGCGTCGGCCCAGGCGTATTTCCCGTCGGCGCCGGCCACGGCGAACCCCGTCAGCTTGTCGCCGCCCTTGATCTCCAGGCCCTCCACCGACGTGGTCGAAGCTCGACCTTGATCGCGCCGTCCTTCGCCTCCATGCCGCGATAAGTCGGCCCCGAGTTTTCGATATCCTTCCCGTGGGCGATCTTCAACGCATTCAGGGCCAGACGCTTGCCGACGTCCTGCTTGTTGCGGGGGTGGATGTCGACGGCGTCGCCGATGTCGTTGATGACCGCGAGGCCGACCTTGGGCAGGTCCTTCGACACCAGCCACTGGGCTTCCTGGAGCTCGGCCCAGGCGGATTCGCCCGGCTCGTCCAGCCTGGGGCGGAAGTTGGCCAGTTGCACGATGAGGAACGGGAAGTCGCCGCCGCCCGGCCCGAACTGCGCCCGCCAGTCGCCGATCATCGCGGCCAGGAGGCGGCGATATTGCTCGGCCCGCCCCACGTTCGACTCCCCCTGATACCAGATCGCCCCCTTGATGGCGAACGGTCCGAGGGGGGCGATCATCCCGTTATAAAGCACGGTGATCGTGTTCGGATTCTTGATTGGATAGGCCGGGCATCTTCGGCAGCCTGGAGAACGGCGTCGACTCGTGGTATCGCCACTCGCCGGCCAGCGGCATGGGGGTGACCGAGGAGTCGCCCGCGAGCCCGATTTGCATCTCGTCGGGCTTGCCGTAAATCCCACCGGGGCCGGACTTGTCGAGGACCCGGACGGCGATCACGTTCTTGCCGGCCTTGGCCACGCCCGGGGGAATCTTGTAGTCGCGCTTCGCCAGCCAATCGTCCTTGTGGCCGACCTCCACGCCGTTGAACCAGGTGGTGTCCATGTCGTCGATCGGCCCCAGGTGCAGCTCCAGTTCCTTGCCCGCCCAGGCTTCGGGGAGGTCCACTTCCTTGCGGAACCAGACCAGGCCGTCGAAATCGGCATCCGCCCAGTGGCCAGGCAGCTTCATCGTCTTCCACGTCGAGGCGTCGAAGTTCGACGGCCGCCCAGTTCGGATCGGCCGCCGAGCCGGGATCATTCGCCCGCCAATATGCGGCCAGCCTCTGCTTGAGGTCGCCTTCGCCCTTCTTCTCCGCCGCAACCTCCTTCTTGAACGCGACGGCCGCCTCGCGGAAATCGGGCATGGATTCCAGGGCGTCGACGCCGGTCCACGCCTCGGCCAGCGTGCCGCCCCACGAGGAATCGATCAGGCCGATCGGCACGTTCAGCTCGCGTTCGAGGTCGCGGCCGAAGAAGTAGCCCACGGCCGAGAAGCCGCCCACGGTGGCCGGGCTGCACACCTCCCACCTGGCGTCGATCTTGGTCGTAGGCTCGGTGGCGATCCGCTTGGGCACGCCGAACAGGCGGATCCTGGGATGGTCGGCCGCGGCGATCTCCTCCTTGGCGTTGTTCGAGGCCCCGACGGGCCATTCCATGTTCGACTGGCCCGAGCAGATCCACACGTCGCCCATCAGGATGTCCTTCGACCTCGACGGTCTTCGATCCGGCAACCGTCAAGGTATAAGGGCCTCCCGCGCGAGGGGCGCGAGCTTGGCCATCCACTTGCCCTGCGCGTCGGCGGTGGCCGAGACGGTCTTGCCGTCCATGGTCAACCTTGACCGTCTGGCCCGGCTCGGCCCAGCCCCAGACGGGCACGGGCACATCGCGTTGCAGGACGGCATGATCGGTGAAGAGCGGGTGCAGGAACGGCCGTTCGGGATCGTCGGCGGGGGCGGCGCCAACGATCAGGGCAAGGGCAAGGCAAAGCGGTGCGGTCATGGGCCGATTCATCCTGTTGCGGATTCGTTCTTGATCGCCGGCGGCGGATGGTCCGGGATCGCTTCGAAGCCCACGATAGATCGGAGCCGCCCGCCAAGCAACGGGGCACCGGCCGTGAACGGAGGCGAAGGAGGCCAGGACTTTTGACAATCTGGGGATGCGCAAAACTTCTTCGCCCCTGGGTAGCCGCTGTTCGACGAGTTGTCAAAGAGCCGCATCGAGCGGGTTCTTCCAGGATCATCGGGACGGGACGACCGGATCTTCCGCGATTCGCGGGCGGGACATCGTCTCCGGCCTCCGCGCCGAGCGTGGAACTTGCTCGCGTCGCTCGAGGCGGGAAATCACACGGGTGCGGCAACGGATTCTGGCGTTTCGTAGGGCCGGTTCTTACCGGCCGTGTTCGATTCGCATAGACGGCCGGTAAATAACCGGCCCAACGCCGGAATGACCCGTCCCGCCACAATCCGTTGGCGCACCCAATCACAGCATTTCGGGCGTCCGCCTCGTGATAGCCTCCTCGAATAAGGACCGCCCAACCTCGCGCTGCAGCGGACCCCGCACCGCCGCGGCGGTTTCTGGTAAACTCAACGTCGCTCGGACGGTGCGGGTCCGCTGATTTTGGTCGTTCGGCGGCGGGAGGCTTCATCGTGGCCCGCGGACCTCGGGTGGCCGGGACAATTTGCTGTCCCCGCCGAGAAGCGTTAAGAGGTGATTGGTAAGGCGACGGGGACCCGTCCGGGCGAGGCCGATCTGGAGGCCTCGTGCGGCTTCGACGCCGGGACAACACGTTGTCCCGGCCACCCGCGTCAAACATCCATGGAGTGCTCGAAATGGTCTCGCCGGCGCGTTCGATCTTCCTGGTCCTGGCCGCCGCCCTGTGCGCCGCGAGCCCGGTCGTCGCCTTCGATGACCCGCCCTCCGGGGCCAATGCCACCATCTTCGGCCCGAACGTGCTCGTGTTCGACCCGGGGATGCCCGCCGCCGACGTCGAGAAGACCGCGAATGACATCTTCGCAAAGATGGAGAAGAACCAGTTCGGCCCCGAGCGTCATGCGCTGCTCTTCAAGCCGGGCACGTACAAGGTCAACTTCAACGTCGGCTTCTACACGCACGTGGCCGGCCTGGGGCGGAACCCCGACGACGTCCACATCGACGGCAGCGTGACCGTCAACGCCAAGTGGGACCCCAACGGCAACGCGCTGAACAATTTCTGGCGGGCGCGGAGAACTTCGCCGTCACGCCGTCGTCCGAACGTGCCCTACAAGACGACCAAGGGCGTCACGCGGATCGCGGTCTCCCAGGCCGCCCCCCTGCGTCGCCTGCACGTCAAGGGCGAGCTTCAACTGTTCGATTGGGGCCCGAAGGGGAACGTGGGCTTCGCCAGCGGCGGGTTCCTGGCCGACTCGGTCGTGGACGGCAAGGTCGTCCCCGCCTCGCAGCAGCAGTGGCTCTCACGAACAGCAAGTGGTCCGGGTGGAGCAACGCCGTCTGGAACATGGTGTTCGTCGGCTGCGACAACGCCCCCGGGCGCGTTCCCGAACCCAGCCTACACGGTGGTGGACAGGACGCCCGTCATCCGGGAGAAGCCCTACCTCTACATGGACGGCTCCGGCGAGTACCGCG
>CAVZRT010000019.1:0-155083 GCA_963777705.1 uncultured Planctomycetota bacterium | reverse complement strand
GGAGGCGAAGGAGGCCAGGACTTTTGACAATCTGGGGATGCGCGAAACTCCCTCGCCCCCCGGGTAGCCGCTGTTCGACGAGTTGTCAAAGAGCCGCATCGAGCGGGTTCTTCCAGGATCATCGGGACGGGACGACCGGATCTTCCGCGATTCGCGGGCGGGACATCGTCTCCGGCCTCCGCGCCGAGCGTGAAACTTGCTCGCGTCGCTCGAGGCGGGAAATCACACGGGTGCGGCAACGGATTCTGGCATTTCGTAGGGCCGGATCTTTACCGGCCGTGTTCGATTCGCATAGACGGCCGGTAAATAACCGGCCCTACGCCGGAATGACCCGTCCCGCCAGAATCCGTTGCCGCACCCAATCACAGCATTTAGGGCGTCCGCCTCGTGATAGCCTCCTCGATCAAGGACCGCCTAACCTCGCGCTGCAGCGGACCCCGCACCGCCGCGGCACCTACTTGTTAAACTCAACGTCGCTCGGCGGTGCGGGTCCGCTGAGCTTCGTCGTTAGGCGGCTCGGGAGGTTTCATCGTGGCCCGCGGTCCTCGGGTGGCCGTGGACAATTTGTTGTCCCGGTCGAAAGTCGATTAAGAGGTGATTGGTGAGGCAACGGGGGCCCGTCCGGGCGAGGCCGATCTGGAGGCCTCGTGCGGCTTCGCCGCCGGGACAACAAGTTTTTCCGGCCACCCGCGTCAAGCATCCGTGGAGTGCACGAAATGTTCTCGCCAGCGCGCCCGATACCTCCTGGTCCTGCCCGCCGCCGCCCTCTGCGCCGCGAGCCCGGTCGTCGCCTTCGATGCCCCGCCATCCGGGGCCAATGCCACCATCTTCGGCCCGAACGTCTACGTCTTCGACCCGAGCATGCCCGCCGCCGACGTCGAGAAGACCGCCACCGACATCTTCTCGAAGATGGAGAAGAACCAGTTCGGCCCCGAGCGCTACGCGCTGCTCTTCAAGCCGGGCACGTACAACGTCACCTTCAACGTCGGCTTCTACACCCATGTGGCCGGCCTGGGGCGGAACCCCGACGACGTGCAGATCAACGGCGGCGTGAACGTCAACGCCAAGTGGATCCCAACGGCAACGCACCTGACAACTTCTGGCGGACGCTGGAGAACTTCGCCGTCACGCCGTCGTCCGACGTGCCCTACAAGACCACCAAGGGCGTCACGCGGATCGCGGTCTCCCAGGCCGCCCCCCTGCGGCGGCTGCACGTCAAGGGCGAGCTTGCATCTGTTCGACTGGGGCTCCGAAGGGGAACGTGGGCTGCGCCAGCGGCGGCTTCCTGGCCGACTCGGTCGTCGACGGCAAGGTCGTCCCCGCCTCGCAGCAGCAGTGGCTCTCGCGCAACAGCAAGTGGTCCGGCTGGAGCAACGCCGTCTGGAACATGGTCTTCGTGGGCTGCGACAACGCCCCCGCCGGGCACGTTCCCCAACCCGCGCCTACACCGTCGTGGACCGGACGCCCGTCATCCGCGAGAAGCCCTACCTCTACGTCGACGGCGCCGGCGAGTACCGCGTCTTCGTCCCGGCCCTGCAGACCAACACGCCGGGGCGTCAGCTGGGCTCGACGGCCCCACGCCCGGCACGTCGATCCCCATCGACCGCTTCTACATCGCCCAGCCCGCGACGGCGACGGCCGCGGCCATCAACGCCGCCCTGGCCGCGGGCAAGCACATCCTGTTCACGCCCGGCGTCTACTCGCTCGACGACACCCTGCGGGTCACCAGGGCCGACACGATCCTCCTCGGCCTCGGCGTGCCGTCGCTGATCCCGACAGCGGGCCTGCCGATCATCTCGGTGGCCGACGTGGACGGCGTGAAGATCGCCGGCCTGATCCTCGACGCCGGGCCCGGTCAAGTCGCCGACGCCTGCTGGAGGTCGGCCCCGCCGGCAGCAAGGCCGATCATTCGGCCAACCCCACCTTCCTCTACGACCTGACGGTCCGCACCGGCGGCGCCGCGGCGGGCAGGAACGACGTGGGCATCCAGATCAACAGCAACCACGTCGTGGCGGACCAGCTCTGGATCTGGCGGGCCGACCACGGCGACGGGCGTCGGCTGGACGACCAACCCGACGAAGAACGGCCTGGTCGTCAACGGCGACGACGTGACCATCTACGGCCTGTTCAACGAGCACCACGAGGAGTACCAGACGCTCTGGAACGGCAACGGCGGCCGGGTGTACATGTACCAGTCGGAGATGCCCTACGACGTGCCCGACCAGGCGTCCTGGATGAGCGGCAAGACCGACGGCTTCGCCTCGTACAAGGTCGCCGACGGCGTGACCCGCCACGAGGCCTGGGGCGTGGGGGTCTACTGCTTCTTCCGCGACGCGCCCGTGAAGGCCGACAGCGCCATCGAGGCCCCCGCCGTCCCCGGCGTCAAGTTCCACAACCTGACGACGGTCTGGCTCGACGGCAAGCCCGGCAGCGAGATCACCCACATCATCAACGACCTCGGCGGCCGGGTCTACGCGCAACAAGCCGCCCGAGGCCATGCGGCAGACGCTGGTCGAGTTCCCGGGCGAGAAATAGCGACCGCAACTGTCCGACCCTGCCCCGTCCGCCGAGTGAAAAGAGAAGGAGGGAGGACATCGAAAAAAGAAAAGGGGAACATTGCGGAACGGCGTCCCGACTAACCGAGCAGGCATCCGGCGGCTAAATGATAAGCTACACCCGTCTAATCTACTGCGGAAACTGTAGGAAAGAGCTTGATCGCACCGGCCAATGGCTTTTACAGCCTGCTTGGGCCGCCACTGATCATTTGCCCGAAATGCCGCTCCATCGTCACGACAGACCGCATCGAGTGGGCCGGCATGGATTGGGCGAGAAGGCTTGGTACATCATGGCCTCGGTGGCCTACGTCGTCGGCCTCGCCTTCTACGGCATGACGAGCCTTTGGTGTATACTGTACTTCTAACATCGGCAAAAAGCTTCCCGACTCGATGATGGTCTCACTTCCTGGGGCACTCCTGTGGCGAGAATGGCGGCTGCCCTGCAGATCATTCGCGTCCGGCGATCTCTCTCGCGAGGTGATGAACCTCTCGCATTGGCATGGTGGACCCCAGAGATTGGCCTTCAGGGCAAAATGCTATTGGCATTCTTTGTCCTGCCTTTGATCGCATTTGCGTTGAGCCTGCCCGTGAAATGGCTAGCTGGCGGCAGGTAATCAGGAGCCCGTTGCATGAAACTCCCCGAATCACCATCCACGAGCTGATGGTCTCACCGATTTCCTAGAAAGCCCTCGAGAGCCGGGAGAAATGCGGGGAGAATTAAAGGGGGACGTAGCGATTTAAGATAAGGCATCTTGACCACCTCTGCAGGCCTGGGAGATTCGGGAAATATTGACGGACCATTATGCGACCCGCGGATATCGCCGTCCGCCATCGAATTTTCGCCGGCGATCGGATGAATTCCCCGGGTTGCCGTCGCGATCGTCTCCCAAGGTGCCAGTGCCTCGACGCTCCTTGACATCTCGCATCTCCCCGGGCGTGAGCGACCCCGGGGCGCTGGAAACCTTCCCATTCCCAGATTGGCTCATGACGCCGGATCGGTGGACCTCGCGCGGCGAAAACCCCGGCCGCGCCACCCTCATCCGGGACTGCGCCCGCGCATCCGGCCGGCCCGGATTCCACGAAACGAAGCCAACGCTCGCGGCGCAATCCTGCGAAACGAAGCCAAATCTCCGATGCGGGCCGAATCGAAAAAAGATCTTAAACCGTGATTCTGCAAAGAGTTATCGATATCGGAATGACGAATCGCGTCGGAGAGCGCGGGCGCAAAGGCTCGCACCGAGGCGGGCAGGAACACGTACCGGACACGTCTTGGCGCATGTTCGGCGCGTCGAAAACGCGCGGTCGGCCGCGATGGATGCCATCCCCAGCCGCACGGCGTCACCACCGATCCGGCCCCATGAGCCGACCTTGCAATCCTCCTGAATTCCGCCGCTGGCTTCTGGTCGCCGCGGCGATTGCCGGGTAGCTTATTGGATGAGGATCGTGGCGGCCATGGCCGCCCGCGGTCGCTCGCCCGCCTCGGGATCTCCCGAATCTCCCTCACATTCAGCCCGCCGAAGGAGCGTTTTCCATGACCGAACCCAAGGGTGGGACGTCGCGCCGCGAGTTCCTCAAGACGACCGGCACCGTCGCCGCGGCCACGTCGCTGGCGGGGTTTTCCGCGCCATTGGTCCACGCGGGCGAGGATAATACGATCCGCGTGGCGCTGATCGGTTGCGGAGGCCGGGGCACCGGCGCCGCCGCCAACGCGCTCGCGACCAAGAGCGGGCCGATCAAGCTGGTGGCCATGGCCGACGTGTTCCCCGACCGCCTGAGCGCCAGCTATGATGCCCTCAAGAAGGAGAGCCCCGAGAATTTCGAGGTCTCCGACGACCACAAGTTCATCGGGTTCGACGGCTACAAGGCGGCGATGGCCTGCCTGCGTCCGGGCGACGTGGCGATCATGGCCACGCCCCCGGCGTTCCGCTGGGTCCACTTCGGCGAGGCGATCGCCCGCGGCCTGAACGTGTTCATGGAGAAGCCCGTCACGGTGGACGGCCCCACCACCCGCCGCATGATGGCGCTGGGCGATCAGTCCGCGCCGCAGAACCTGAAGGTGGGCGTGGGCCTGATGTGCCGCCATTGCGACGCCCGCACCGAGCTCTTCAAGCGCATCCAGGACGGCCAGATCGGCGACATCATCCTGATGAGGGCCTATCGCCAGACCGGCCCGGTGGGCTCGGCCTTCAGCGGCCCGAAGCCCGAAGGCATCAGCGAATTGATGTACCAGATCAAGCGGTTCCACTCGTTCCTGTGGGCCAGCGGCGGCTGCTTCAGCGACTTCCTGATCCACAACATCGACGAATGTTGCTGGATGAAGGACGCCTGGCCGGTGAGCGCCAAGGGCGGCGGGCGGCCGAGTCTACCGCGACAACGCGATCGACCAGAACTTCGACAATTATTCGGTCGAATACACCTTCAAGGATGGCGCCAAGCTGTTCCTGGAAGGCCGCAACATCGACGGCTGCGACCAGGAATTCGCCAGCTACGCGCAAGGCTCGAAGGGTTCGGCGGTGATCTCCAGCTCGTCGCACTCGCCCGCCCACAGCCGGATTTACAAGGGGCAGAACCGGGTCAAGAAGGACCTCGTCTGGGCCTTCCCGCAGCCCGAGCGGAACCCGTATCAGCTCGAATGGGATTACCTCGTCGACGCCATCCGCAACGACAAGCCCTACAACGAAGTGCAGAGGGGCTGCGAGGCCAGCCTGGTCACCTCGATGGGCCGCATGGCCTGCCACACCGGCCAGCTCGTCACGTTCGACGAGATGCTCAACAACGAGCAGGAGTTCGCGCCAACGGTCGGCCAGCTCTCGATGGACTCGCCAGCCCCGCTGCAAAGGCTCGCCAACGGGCTCTATCCGCTGCCCATGCCGGGCATGCTGGGGACCCGCGAGTACGACGACCGGCCCGTCTCGGCGTCGACGGCCAAGGCCTGAATTTCGGGCATTCGTCGGTTGCTTTGATGCGGAAATCCCCGGGTCGCGATGCCGCGATCCGGGGATTTCCGTCTCATTCGGGCAGAATTCGGGAACCCTTCGCCCCGGTTCGAGCACTTGGGAGGGAAAAGGCATCCGTCGCGGAGGTTGACACGATGAGGAAGGATCGCTCGGGCGGGTCGGTGATGGACCCGATGCAAGTCCTGCTGAGGGCGGGGGCGGTCGGCTCGCTCGGGGAATCCCAGCTCCTGGACCGCTTCGCGAGCCGCGGAGATCCGGCGGCATTCGAGGCGATCTTGACGCGACATGGGCCGATGGTCCTGGGCGTTTGCCGCCGCGTGTTGAACGACCCGAACGACGTGGATGACGCCTTTCAGGCCACGTTCCTCGTCCTGGTGAGGAAGGCCAGTTCCATCCGCCATGGCGAGGTCCTGGGCACCTGGCTGCACGGCGTGGCCCGCCGGGTGGCCACTCGCGCCGAGTGATCGAACGGCGACGCCGCGAGCGCGAGCGGATCGCCGCCGGTCGGGACCAATCGCAAGGCCCGCAAGAGGGGGGAATCCAGGCCGGCGAGCTTCGGGCCGTGATCGATGATGAGCTGGGCCGCCTGCCCGATCGCTACCGATCGGCACTGGTCCTGTGCGACCTGGAAGGCCGGACGCACGAGCAGGCCGCCGAGCAGCTTCGTTGCCCGGTCGGGACGGTCAAGAGCCGGCTCTGCCGCGGTCGAGAGCGGTTGAGGTCTCGCCTGAGTCGTCGCGGCCTGGCGCCGACCGCTGCCGTGATCGCCGCCACCCTGGCCACGGGTCAGGTGCTGGCGATCCCCGCCGAGTTGATGAGACACACGATTCGCGGCGCCGCCGCCCACGCGATCGCGGCCGAGGTGTGCTCGGCCGGGGTTACCTACCTCGTCCAAGGAGCGACGATTTCCATGGCATTTTCCAAGATGAAACCGGCCGCGATCCTCGCGCTGACCCTGCTGCTGGGCCTCGGGGGCACGGCCCTGTTGATCCCGCGGGCACCGGCCGGGATGGACCCGCAGCAGCCTTCGCCCTCCTCCGGTCAGGCCGCCAGGACGACGCCGCAACAGGCCCCGGCCGGGCCGCCCGTCCCGCTTGCTCCCGCCGAGCGGTTCGTGCTGGAGAACGGCTTGACGGTCTACCTGCGGCCGATCGCCGGGAGCAAGCAGACGTCCCTGGTCGTCCTGTACGCGGTGGGCGAAAGCCACGACCCGGCGGGGCGATCGGGCCTGTCGCACCTGGCCGAGCACGTCTACTTGATGGCGGCGGCCGGCAAACAAAAGGCGAGGACCGTCGAGGAGTTCTCCGGCCGCTACCCCGACGGCCCAACGGCCAGACCGGCGACCGCTACACGGTCTTCGCCACCACGTTCCCCGCGAAGGACCTGGACGAGGAGCTGGCCGACGCCGCGGCCCGCATGAGCGACCTTCGGCTTTCCTCCGAGACGTTGGAGCAGGAGAAGGCCAGGCTGCTGGAGGAGGTGCAGAACATGTTCGCCAATTTCCCCCCGCTGGCCGCGCAGAACAACGCCCGAGAGCTGATCCGGCCCACGCCCGACGGGGGTCGCTGCGGCGGCCAGCCCGACCAGGTCCGCGCCCTGCGCACGAAGGACGTCCAGGAGCATCTAGGCCGCTATTATCGGCCGCGCAACGCGATCGTCTCGATCGCCGGCGCGTTCGACCCGGCGGCGGCCCGCAAGGCGATTTCGGCCCACTTCGCCGGGCTTGCGCCGGGAAAAACCGCCCGCACCCCGCGAGCCGGGCAAGCCCAGGTTCGGGTCGTTCCTGGAGGTGGCCTCACCCAGGCGGGACGCCGATTTCCAACCTACCGCTTGCCTGGCCTATCTCGCGCCGAAACCCGATAACCCGCTGTATCCGGCGTTCCTGGTGCTGATCACGCGCCTCTGGGCCAACGTCGAGAAGCTCGGCGACGGGGATGGATTTCCCGTCTACTTCACGCCGATGGACGACGGCTCGATCGTCGGGATCTCCAGCCCGATGAAGCCCGGCGAGACGAAGGATCAGGCAAGCGCCCGCCTGGAAGCATTCGTCGCCGAGGCGATCGCGCCGAAGCTTCGCAACCGCGAGGCCGAGACCGCGGCTCAGCAGCTAGGCGGCTTCTTCCAGACGATCCCGATCCCCGACAAGGTGCTGGCGATGAACGCCTACGGCGTGGCCTTCGCGCTGGCCGTTGCGAGCAGATGGGGATCGACGCAACCCGGTTCAACAAGGCGATGCAAGCCGTCACCGAGGCCGACCTCCGACGCGCCGCGGACGAGTTCTTCTCGCCGTCGCGACACGCCGGGGCGATCGCCAGGTAAGAGCCACTCACTTGTCCCGGAACAACCTCGACGCCAGCAGATACAAATCGTTCTTCCACACCGGCCATTCGTGGTTGCCCTTGTCCTCGTGCCAGACGTGCTTGATCTTCTTCTCGGTCAGCGTCTGGTCGAGCTTCTTGGCGCCTTCGAGCAGGCGGTCCTTGTCGCCGCAGGAGACCCAGAACAGCTTCAGCTTGGAGTTGAGCGTCTCCGCGTCGGGATAGGTTGAGGTGGGGTCGCCCTGACCGGCCGGCGCACCGGGCCTGGACATGATCCCCATGCTGAACACGCCGAGGTAGGCGAACTTGTCCGGATGCATGGGGCCGATCCGCATGGTCTGCCCGCCTCCCATCGACAGCCCCGCGAGGGCGCGATGGTTGGCGTCGGCCTCGACCGAATAGTGCGACTCGATGAACGGGATCACGTCTTCCAGGAGGTCCTTCTCGAAGCCGCCGGCCGCCTTGCGACGCTCCTCGGGCGTGGCGTTGGGGTTGCCCCGCTGCGGCGTTCCAGGGGCGTTGGTGAACCCGTTGGGCATGACCACGATCATGGGCACGGCCTTGTTGTCGGCGTACAGGTTGTCCATGATCACGCTGGCCGAGCCCTTCTTGACCCACGAGGTCTCGGTGTCACCGGCGCCGTGCAGGAGGTAGAGGACCGGATACTTCTTGTCCTTGGTATAGCCCGGCGGCGTGTACACGTCGACCTTGCGCTTGAATCCCAGTGATTTGGAATCATATTCCTCGGTGGTCACGTTCCCATGGGGGACGTCGCGGGCCTGGTCGAAGCCTTTCGGCGCGGCCTCGTCTTCGGCGAGGGCTGAATTCAGGACGGATGCGGTGAGCAGGAGCGCGGCGTAGGTCAGGGCAAGCGGCTTCATGGCACCTCCTCGGGAGAGAAAAGGGGCTGGGGGTTTCACTCTGGCCGATCCTACCACGAAGGTCGGTCGAGGGTTAGTGCCTCACGGGAGGACCGCAGGAATGAGGAGACGTACCATGACCGACGGGGCGGTCTTCCTTGCCTGATTGATGAAACCGGCGTCAAAAGTCAGCAATTCGGCCGTGCCGACGGCGGCCAATTCTTCGGCCAGGGCAATGTAGATCCCGTCCGCCGAGCGCGAACAGCCGTAGGTCGATCGGATCTCCTCGGCGCGCGGACGAGCGAGCGGTCCCCGTTCGGTGGAGGCTCGATCATCGCCATGTAGTCGCTCAGGTCCTCGACCGCCTCGGCGTGCTGAAAGGGAGACAATTCCCCGTTCTTGAGCTTGTTGCACAGGACGTAAAGCGCTCGGAGATGACGACGCCCGGCGTCAGAGCCGGTACCCGTCGGCGAAGTATCGCTCCATTTCCGCGTCGGCGATGGGATATTTGTCCGGTTCCCGGGCGCTCAGGGCCACAAGCACGGTGGCATCAATCGTCACACACGGGGGATTCGTCGCCATACATCCCTCCGGCTCGGGCCTCGCGGAGATAACGCAGCGAATCGTCCGGCTTCGAAAACCCCGAATGTTTCCGTCGTTCGCGGATCTCCTTCAAGATCGCCAACGCCTTCTCGTTCGGCGGGAACACGCCCGGCTTCACGATTGGGTAGCCGCCGTCTTCTTGAACCGCGGGCGTTTCCCGATCCTGATCCTCCTGGATGGAAGCATCTTCCGGTATCATGCTCGCCTCCTGGTTTTCCGCGCCGCGTTTTCGCCCCTGGCCTCATCATAACGCGAACTCCGCGGCCTGGGATATCCGATTGACGTTGGTCGCAAACCCGATTCGGGGTATACAGAGGAGCCCTGCGCGGCGGATCGATCCCGCAGGCGACCCCTTTGAGCCAATCTCGCACGGAGGCCCACGGTCATGGCGAAGGATGCCCCGGTCCGAAAAGTCAAGAAGCGTCGCCTGCTCAAGATCTTCGCGGGCCTCCTGGTCGCGATGCTCGTCCTGGTCGCCGCGCTGCCGTGGATCTTGAGCAGCTCGCTCGCCCGAAGCTTCCTGCTCGCGCAGATCAATGGCAAGCTCGGCTCGGGCCGGGTTGAGGTCGATTCGTTCCGATTCTCCTGGTCCGGGCCAATTGTTGCCGAGGGGCTCGTGCTGAAGGAGGCCGACGGCGAGGCGATCCTGGCCGCGCCTTCGGCCGTGTGGGATCGCGGCCTGTGGCACCTCCTCACCGACCGCCCTCATTACGGCACCGTAACGCTGGACGGGGCGAAGATCGAGCTGGAACGCCGCCGCGATGGGTCGCTGAACCTCGCCCGTGCCCTGGGATTGGAGCCGAAGAATCCGACGCCCGACCTCCCGCGAAATGCCCCGCAGGACGAGTCACAAAACGTCCGGCCGGATGTGGTCCTGAAGGTCATTCACGGCTCCATTCGCGTCCGCAGCCCCGAATTGCCCGAGCATTTCGTGGCCGAGAAGCTCGAAATGACGGTGAACCTGGCCGCCTTGCCCGACCCGCTCTCGTGGCACGTTGCGATGGGCCGTACCGGCGAGGAATCGCTGGAAATCGAGGGGCGGCTGGATCAGGCGTTTAACGTCAACGTGGACTTGACGGCGCATCGCTGGCCTTCGTTCGTGAGCGTCGGCGGCGCGACCGTCCGCGGGCATCTGGACGGGAAGATCGGCGTCCGCCGCAAGGATGGGGTGCTGAGCCTCCTGGGCGACGCCCGCATGATGGGCCTGGAAGCGGCCGGCCCCGCGCTCGGCGGCGATCGCCTGGCGATGGACGTGCTCGGCGGTTCGTGGGACGTGGGCCAGGGACCTGCCGGATGGTCGATCCGCCGGCTGGACCTGAAGTGCCCGGTCGCGTCGATCCGCTCGCAAGGCGCCATCCCGGCAACTCCCGGCGCTTCCGCGGTGGTCCAAGGCAACGTGGACCTCGCCGCGCTCGGCCGCCAGATCCCTCATGCGTTGAAGCTGCGCGAGGGCGTGGACCTGCAATCCGGCGGCGTCCTGTTCCGCGTGGACGTGAGCGAGGACGCCGGCTCGCAGAAGATGGACGTGCAGGCCAAGGTCTCCGAGCTGGTCGCCCGCGAACGAGGCCGCGAGCAGCCGATCGTCCTGCGAGACCCCGCCACGCTCACCTCTCGGCTGATCGCCCGCGGGGCCGACGTGCAGGTGGTCCAACTGGGCGTGCGGTCCGAATGGCTGGTCGCCACCGGCTCGGGCACGATCGATCGCGGGGTCCACCTGGCGGCCTCGTTCGACCTTGCCGGGATGGAGCGGCAGCTCCGCGACGTGATCGACCTGAACGGCATGAAGCTGGGCGGTCGCGGCGTTCTTTCCGCCGACTATCGCCGCGAAGGCGGGTCGTACACGGCCAGGCTCTCGGGCGAGATCCGCGACCTTGCCGCCGACCGCGCGGGTCCGCGCCCATCCATCGCGTGGGCGTGAAGGTCACCGCCGACGCGCAGGGGGCGGTCGACGTGTCGGGCCTGCCGATCTCCTGGCGATCGGCCCGCGCCAACGTGGTGTCCGACGACCTGACCGCCTCGGCCCAGGTGTCGCCTCGCGACGGCGGATGGAACATGGAAGCATCGGCGGGCATGACCGTCCCTCTTGCCAAGGGCCCGTCGCGTGCCTCGGTCCGGATGAATGGTTCTTACACCGGATCGATCCTGGATATGAACGAGTTCCACGCCGAATTCGTGCCCGCCGACGCCTCGGCGGCGATCGCCTTTTCGGCGAAGGGCAAGTACGACGGGGCTTCGGGCACGCTCGACCTGAAGCCCCTGGCTGCGAACGACCACGCCCCGCTCCACCTGAACGCGAAGGGCCTGCGGATCTGGGACCTGAACGCCCCCGGAGGCTGGAAGGTCGACGCGGATCTCGGCGGCGACCTCGCCGTGATTGACCGTTCGCAGGCGGCGTATTTGGGGGGCGATCCGCAGGGGATGGACGGCCCGATCGTGATGGCCGTGAAGGCCTCGTATGACGCGAAGGCCGACCGCGTGGATTTGGCCTCGCTCCGGGCCTCGACCCGCTACGTGGGCACGATCCTGAACGGGTCGATCGCCGAATTCTCGGGGCGCCGCGTGGCCGACATCGCCGGGCCGATCGCCCTGGACAAGGCGTTTGTTGACGCCCTGGTGGTCGCGAATGTGTCGCCCGACGCCCGCGTGCAGGCCACCCCGAGATCGATCCACGTCCGCGGGCCTCTTGCGGGGGAAAACCTCCTGAAAACCTTGATTGTGGACGCCGGTCTGGACGTTGCAGGCGCCGACGCGAGCGGATTGCGGCTCGGCCCGACGGCGATCGTCGCGCATCTGGCGGGCGGCAAGGTGGCGATCGAGCCGATTCGGGGAACCCTGAACGATGGCCAGGTGGTGATCCTCTCGGAGATGATCCTGGACGATCCCAAAGGGGCCGCATTCCGCCTTTTGCCCGGCACGGCGATCAGGGACGCGATGATCGATGACACGGTCTCCAAGAAGCTCCTCACCTACATCGCGCCGGTGCTGAACGACGCCACGCAGGTGAGCGGCAAGCTGTCGGTCTCGCTGGAACGTGCCGAGTTCCCGCTGGGAGGCGCGGCCGATCGCCAGGTCACGCTCGCAGGTCAGGTCGACTTCGTGGACCTCCGCTTCGGACCGGGCCCGATGGCGCGTCAGGTGCTGGACCTGGCCACGCTGAAGGGGGATCGCGAGGTGCGATTGAACGAGTCGATCAAGGTCGCCGTGTCCGACCATCGCGTGTACCAGAAGGGCCTGACGATCCCCGTGGGACGCAACGAATCGATCAGCATTGACGGGTCGGTCGGGTTCGACCGCACGCTCGACCTGTACGCGCAGGTGCCCCTGCCCACGGCCGAGCTCGCGCGCCGCATCGGCCTGGACGAGCCCAGGGCGGCGCCAGGCACGCGCGTTCCGGTGCAGATCAAGGGCACATTTTCCAGGCCGAGCATCGACCGCCAGGCGCTGTCCAAGATGCTCAAGGGCGAGTCGGGCAAGCAGCTCGAACGCGACGCCAAGGACCTGCTCCGCCGCCTGGCCGCGCCGATGCGCCCAAGAGGCGGCAATAAGGAAGGCGGAACCTGATGCGTATGCGAATTCTTGCGGCGGTCTTACTCGTCATTCATGTAATATTCTTCATCAATCTGACCCTCTTCCGGTTCCCGAACCCGAATGTCGCCGCCGAATTTCGTGCCCTTGCAGACCATCACCGAAGACCTCCACAAGGGCGGCGAAGGGATGGTCGTGAACTTCTTCGGCAACCTCGGCATCTTCCTGCCGATCGGATTCCTCCTGCCCCTGGCCTGGAAAGCGAAGCGACCGGCGTTGCGGGTGGCGATCTTCAGCATGCTCCTGAGCGCCTCGGTGGAGGCGCTCCAGTTCTGCTCGGGACGGCGAGTGGCCGACGTGGACGACGTGATCCTGAACACGCTGGGTGGGTTGGTGGGATATCTGATTCTTGCGGCGGTGGCTCGCTTCGTAGGGTGCTCTGTGAGCACCTCTTGATTCCTGGAAACGGTGCTCGCAGGGCACCCGACAAGTCCTTCGACGCGAAGGGGCCTTGATGCCGCAGCCGGGCTGGAAATCGCTGATCGCCGATCGCTCCCAATACCAGGGCGAAGGCCGCTACCCGCTCCCCGCCTATTCGGAGTTCATGCCACCCCCGCGATTCGGCCCATCCCCCTACGGGGCGACCGGCGAAAGCCCTATCGACCACGCCTACGGCTGGCAAGTAACCGAGCACGAGGAAGCCTTCCAGCTCCGCCCCGGCTTGCAGCAAGTGGCAAAGCAATTGATCGCCGCTTTGAGCCGGCTCGGGCAAGGGAAGTCGTCCCACGGGCTGTCGAAAAGCTCGCGGATCGACAATCCCTACTGGCCGGAAAACCTCGCGTCAAGCGTCGGCTCGCTCCCCCACGAACGCTACGTGATCATCCTGCCGCTGGCCCTGTCGCGCACGCAGGACGACAAGGGGCGGGCGCGGTGGACCCTGTTCGGAGGCAGCGAGCAACGGCCAGGCCGCCCATTCTGGCGGGGCTTTTTCTCGGCCCCCGGCGAGGAGCGGCCCGCGCATGAAGGGCTGGAATTTCTCCGCGGACTGCTGGCCTCGGCCTATCAGGAAAGGGCCGAACTGGACCGCGCCGGGTTGAGAATCTTGCCCGAGGATGAGCCCTTGCCGTCGTGGGCCGAATCGCTCGTTTGGGATGGTCGCCGATGGCCCAAGGGGCTGCGATACTTGCTCACGTTCCGGCCATTTTCGCAGCTCCCCGCGTCGGTCCAGGCGGCGTATCTCTCGGGCGATTTGCACCTCCTGCCGTTCCCCGGGAGCCTGCTGTTCTGGGGGCATCCGTTTTACAGGAAGCTTGGCGAACAGTTGCCTTTGGCGAGGCAAATCCCGCTGTTGAAGGCGGTCGCTCGTCACGAAGGGCAGGGGGGATTGAGGGTCCCGCAAAGCGGCTGGATGCATGAGCCTGGGCCCGGTTCGGAAACGCCCGGCATTCATCATGGACCCCATCGCGGCACCTTCCGCCGCACGCATCGCACGGCCCGAGTCTTGCGCGACGAATCGCACGAACACGCCGTCTCGCCCCGCGAAGATCGCATGGCCCACGTCCTGTTCGATGCGTCCGAGGCCGCCGGGCTCTACGACAAGCCGATGGCCCGCAACTCGCAGCTCTGGACCGAGCATGGGGAATTGCTGCTCGATGGGCCACTGGCGTCTCGCGAGCAACTCTTGCACGCCGCCCAGACGGTCCGCGAGGGCGGCCTGTTCGGCTATCGCTTCCAGTTCCCCGCCATGAGGATCGGCGACCACGAAATCTACTGGCATCGCCCGCTCGTCGCCTTCCTGCCCGTCGGCGAGAAGGACGCGGTTGTTGTGCCCGATGCACCCCTCGGATATTTGACGGCCTACCGCGTCGAACGACCCGATCCGCAATCTGGCATCGATCTCTGGCCGCGAATGCTGCGCCGCCCTTCGTATCTCGCCGCCATCGAGCAATTCCAGCATGTGAAGGACCCACGACCGCATCAAACTTCGCGAAATTGCCGGTCATTGCTGGAAGCGAGGGAGATCCTCGGGGGCGATCCGCTGCCGCCCTCGTTCGCGTTCCGCCTCTTGAATCTGCCTCCACGAGAAACCATCGAAACCTGGCTCGAAAGTCTCCCCAAGAAAGCCGCCGATCGCGAAAAAGGCCGAGAGATTGCCGACGATTTGCGGCAATCGATCGCGTCCGAACCGACGGCCGCAATCTCCCATGCGACCTATGATCGCACGGCCCGCAGGTCGTTCGAGGTGGCCTACTGGAAGGCGATTGCGGCCATCTCGACGGGGCGATTTCCCAATCGCTGCACGGCCGATTGTGCGAGAGATCCGAAGACGCGCAAGGCCCTGAAACATCCCGGACGCGACCTGGAACGCCTGGGCGATTACCTGCTTTCGCGTCATACGCAAGCGATCGCCAAGGCGGGCATGACGGGCCGCGCCATCGCGGCTGATTTGCCCTTTCATTGGCGGACGGATTTCGCCTTCGAGTGGTCCGACGGCTGGCGGAATAGCCAGGGCGTCGAGCCTCGCGAGCGGGACCTCATCGTCATGATCCCCGGCCGCGACCGCTCCCCGCGCCGTCATCATGGCCGATCATTACGACACGGCTTACATGGAAGACGTGTACAAGGATGGCAAGGGTCCGCGGCTGGCCGCGCCGGGTTCGGACGACAACACGTCGGCGAGCGTGGCCCTGTTGATGGCCGCGCCCGTGTTGCTGGAATTGAGCCGCGAAGGGAAGCTCGGGTGCGATGTCTGGCTGGTCCATCTGACCGGGGAAGAGTATCCGGCCGATTGCCTGGGGGCTCGCCACCTGACGCAATCGCTCGTGCAGGGGACGCTCGCCGCCAGGCTTCCCGACGGCCGATTCCTCGACCTTTCGGGCACGCGGGTTGACGGCGTTTTCGTGCTGGACATGGTCTCGCACGACAACCCGAAGCGGCCGGGCGTCTTCCAGATTGCCCCGGGAGCAAGCCGCGAATCCTTGAGACTGGCCATGCATGCCCACCTCGCGAATGAGGCGTGGAATGCGTCGATTTCGGCCTGGAATCGGCATCCCCAGCGTCAAAACGATGCGAAATCCAGCGACGATCCGGGCAAGGTTCCGCCCATCGCCAAACACCCGATCATGAAGGGGGAAGTCCGCCTGCACGACGACCCGCGCAGCACGCTCTACAACACCGACGGCCAGATCTTCTCCGACGCGGGCATCCCCGTCGTCCTGTTCATGGAGGATTATGACATCAATCGTAAAGGCTATCACGACTCGCGCGACGCCATGGCCGAGATCGACCTGGCTTACGGGTCGGCGCTCGCGGCGATCGCCATCGAATCCGTCCGGCTGGCGGCCGATTGAGATCTTCGACTACTCCCAACCGCGCACCACGTTCACGTAGTCGCGCAGGGTGCCCACCAGTCGCTTCTTCTCGCTCAATGCCACGAAGATGAAGAGTGTGAGCCCGAGGCAGGTCATGATGGCCCACTTGGCCAGCGCGTGCTCCATGCCGATTCGGCCTAGCTGATACACCACGTCCAGCACGAACCCCGCCAGGCCAAGCCAGACGAACGCTTGCGAGCGCAGGCCGATCCCGGCGAAGATCCCCACGAGCGAGACTCCCAGGATTGCCGCCCACGCGCCCAGGCTGTGAGTCTGCCAGATCGGCACGGCGAGGGAGAGGTAAATCAGCGTGAGGCCGATGCCTCGGATCGTGTTCACATTCGACCGGCCGAGTTCGTGGCGGTTGGCCTCGGCGAAGAGGATGGTAGTGAACCCGACCGGCACGAGGTAGAACTGCGGGTCCTCGGCCATCTTCCAGCCGAATCGACTCCACATGACCCACAAGGCCGCGTTGTACAGGACGGCCGACGCGTAACCCAGCATCTTCCATCGCATCCGTCCGCACGTGGCCGCGTAGAACGTGCCGGCGGCGAAGAGGACGAACAACGGCTCGTCGCCGATCCACCCGTTGCGGAACGACAGGGCCACCGAGATCAGCGGCAGGAACAGGCCCGTGGCCAGCGCCGGCAGGGCGAAGAGGCGACGCCCTCGACCGGCGATCTCGGCGATGCCGAGGTCGATCCCGGCGAGGATCAGGATGGCCGTCGAGTCTCCGGAAGGGGGCAGGTTGAACCCCGATCGGAACGCCGCATAGGCGAGCAAAATCGCCCCCTGAGCCGCGAACGCCATGGGCAGCGACGACCATCGCGAGGCCAGGACCACGCACATCGACCCCACCGCGGCCATCACGCCGACGTTGACCAGCGCCTGCGACGAACCGACGGTCGACGGGTCGAGGATCGAGAACAGCACGCCTCCGGATGCGACGGCCAGCGCGACGGCGGCAAATCCCTCCGACACGCGGGCCAGCCCCAGCGCTCGACGCCGATCCCATCCGGCCGCGATCACAAGCCCAAATGACGCGACCGCCTGCCCTACGCCGACCACGGTAGCATCAACCGGAAGATGGTTCCAGGCAAGGCGCCGGGCTATTTCTTGCGACGCGTAGAAGAAGGCCGCCAGCCACGAGATCGATGCCAGCGCGGCGGCCACCTCGTTGCGACGATCGACGGCCACCACGCCCATCAAGATCGCGGCGAGGGCGAGGGTGAAAACCGTCGCCGGGCCGAACCCGCCGCCGGTCAGGACGATGGCGATCAGGCTCAGGCCGAACCCGTACCAGCCCAGCGGGCGATCTGCCCTGGACCTCCCGACCACGACGCAACACGTGGCCTGGAGGATCGTCGCGAGCGGCAAGACGGCGGCGAGATCCCATCGCATCTTCATCAGCAAAGGCGTCAGGGGCGACGCGGGCACGGCCACCCACCAGATCATCAGGGTGGCCATCGCATGCAGGGAAATCCGGTTCGATTCGCCCATCGCGCGGAGCGTCCACTCCACGTTCGCCCCGAACAGGAGCACGGCCAGAAGCCCTTCGTACCACTCCAGCGAGGTCGTCGCGCCGAAGGGGTCCGGTCCGCCGAAAATCGTCGCAAGCACCGACGTGCCAACCCTCGCAAATAGCGGCAGCGCAGCGACCGCCAGCAGGCCCATCGACCATTGATGAGCGACTTCATTGATGCGATCGAATCCCACGCCCAACCGTCGGCAAATCTCTTCTTGCGAGGGCACCGCGGCGCGTTCGACCATCCTCCACAGCAAGGCGAGGATCATGCCCAGCAAGGCCCACGACATCGGCGAAATCAGCCCAGAACTGCAGGCCGCAACCACGCTCAGGCCGAGCAATCCCACGAACCCGTCGACCCATCCGCGATGCGGGTACGGCTTGATCATGAGCAGCGACAACACGCCCACCGCGGCGGGCACCCACAGGCTTTCCGACCACGAACCGCCGGTTTGCAGGATCGCGTCCAGCCGGAGGATCAGAGTCAGTGCCCCTAAACCCATCGCCACATGATAGAAGGGGAATTCCAGCTTGAGGTCCTCGGACAAGCCCAAACGCCGGCAGACCGTCGGTTTCCACCGCCAGAGCGCCAGGCCCAGCGTCCAGGACGCGAAGGCGATGGCAACGAACGACGGCACCAATCCGGCGTATCCCCACCGGATCATGACCGCAAAATAGGCGGACGCCAGGAGCGAGCCGAGCGCCGGATACAGCCACTCCGCGGCCGGCAGGCTCTTGATCAGGAGGAGGAACGGCAAGCTTGCGAGGAGCAACGCCCAAGGCGCCCCCGAGTCGGGCAACAGGGCCACGATGGCGAGCGCGACCGTCGAATATCGCAAGGGATCGCCGAAGATCGCCCGCCAATTCGTCCTCACCCCGCGATCCATCGCCCAGCACACGACCGCCAGCAAGCTGGCCAGAACCCCCAGCGAGCTGACGTGTCCCGAGCTGTTCCGGCCCAGCTCGAACAGGGTCAGATACGAGGCGGAAACCGCAGCGACGATGGCCCCATACGTCCTCAGTGACGAGCGATCGATCGCGGCCGAGAGGATCAAGATGGGGACCAGAATCAGGAGCGCCGGGAACGCCGTCGGGTAGGAATCCAGCGTGAACAGTGACGCCGCGATGGCCATCGCGAACGTGGCGGCGGCCAGGAGGATGCCGACGTCGCGGAGCGGATGGACGGCGATTTGAACCTGTCTTCGCAGGCTAAGGACTCGCAGGGCGACGAGGATGAGGCCATCGGCGGCCGAGACCATCGCGAGCCAGCCGAGGAGGATCCCGGCTGCCCGATCGCCAATCGCCCATCGCGTGGCGCCCCCGGTTGCGAGCCAGGCGAGCGTGATCCCGATGGGAATCAGGCCGATTTCTCGGCGGAATCGGATGAGCCAGAGGGAAGCGATTGAGGCGAGCGCGAGCGCCGCCGTGAGCGAGCGGAAATCCGCCGTCCACACGCCCACGCACCCCATCGCCAGGCCGCCCATGGCGATCACGCCCACGACTTCGGGCAGGCTCGCGGCGAAGGCCCGGCGGGCGTCCGAAGCTTTCGCGAACCTCCGAGCTAGCTCGGCGATAGCGAGCACGGCAACGCCATAGATCAGCACCAGCAGCCCGTCGCGAGGCAGCGCCTCGAGGCTCCGGTCGCCAAGCACCTTCCAGCCCACCAGCCACGCCGCCAGGCCCGCGACGAGCGACAGGTCGGGCAATGGTCGCACCGGCAATTGTCGGACGACCACCGCCAGCGAGACCGCCGTGAGGGCCAGCGCCACGGTGAAGGTCGGCGAGTCTTGCCAGGCCAATCCGCCGAACGCCCACGCCGCGACGATGGCGAGGAACAGGGACGCTAGCAGCGGCCGGCGATAGGACGATCGCCAGCCCGTGGCGGCTCCTCGCAGGCGATCTCCCAGCCCGACCAAAATCAGCCCCACGGCCCCGCTGGACACGGCCAGGATCGACGGCGACGGCGGCCATCCCAGCCGCGATCCCACGGCCATCATGGCGGCCATCACGCCCAACGCCCCTGCGAAGACCGCGGGATAAGCAAGCGCGTCGGACTTCCACACGGCGATGGCCAGTCCGGCCGCGATCAGGATCATCGTCGCGGCGGTCCCCGCGAGGTCGATGGTTGATATCCTCGGATAGGTTTCGAAGCCGTGCGCAACGACGAACCAGCTTGCAAGTGCCGCCAGGATCAACCCCGCGTGGAACAGCGGGAGCGGGTAGATTCCGGCCCGGCCTCGATCGACGAGCCTCGGCCCGGCCGCCTGGTAGATCAACCCCAACCCGGCCAGCCACGAGGCCATCCCCACGCGGGAAACCGGCACTCCGAAGCGGTCGCAAGCTAGCTGGATGGTGAGGACCGAGGCCAAAGCGGTGCATCCGGCGACCGCGTAGGCGATCGATTCGTGAGGGTCTTCCAGCGCGATGAGCAAGTACAAACCCGCCAGCGACCAGAGCGCGATGGCGGCCGTCCACGACGGCGACGCCCACGCGGCCCACGAGGCGAAGACCAGGGCCGCGGCCGTGATCACGCGGCTTGATCGCACGACCGGGAGGCGATAGCTCGGCGGCACTTTTTCCATGCCCAGGATCCGGCTGGACAGCCAGAGGAGGGCGCCGACCGCGGCCAGCGACAACGAGCGTGATCCGGCCGCAAGGTCGCCCCAGTATCGCGAGCCGAAGATCGCCGATCCCGCGAACGCCGCGCAGGCCAGATACCCCAGCGGAGGCGCCGCGAAGAGCCACGTTGCCAGGCCGTAGGCGATCGTGTACGCCCCCATCGTCAGCACGGCGGCAAGCGGCTCGAACCCCGACAGGAGGCAGGCCGCGACGGACAGCGGCAGGCCGATCGCGTGGCAATGCCACACCATGCGCTCATCCTTCCACCTTCGGGCGAACGCCACCGCCAGGCCCGCCAGCACGGCGTTAAACACCAGCCCGTTGAGCGACCGGAACGGCAAGGGCAGCTTGCCCGAATAGCCCAGGAAATGGCCGACGCGGCTTTCAACCGGCAGGAGATGTTCCTTGATGAACGTATGAGTCCCGAAGTAGGCGAGGAAGAGCGCGGCGAACCCGGCGTAGAGGTACGCGGGGCGGCGCTCTTTCATCAAGGCGCGAGCATACAAGGCCAGTCCAACCAGCGCCGTGGCCAGCGTGTTGCCGCTGTAGATGGCGTCGTTGACCTCGGGCCGGGCCATCCCCAGCGCGAACGCCAGGGCCGAGAGCGCATAGCCGGACAATCGCACCAGCGCCACCGGGCGTTGCGGATGGCCCGCGTCGGCAAGCCCTTCGCTCACCCTCACCGCGGCCCACGCGGCGAGCATGGCGGGCAGCGAGAACAGGGTCGGCGTGAGATGCAGGACGTACCCGCCCACGCGGCCGATCGCACACGCGAAGTAGAACGCCAGCAGGCCGATGGCGAAGTACGGGGCGTCGGATTCGTCCGCCTTGTCGAGAGATCGCTTGCGGGCGAGCCATTCCGCGAGCCATTCGCCCGACACCGCGAACACCGCCGATGCTCCCAGCATGGCCGAGAATGCCCAGGAGAACCCGGCCGATCGCGGCGTGAGCGCGTTGACCATCCCCATCGCGATCAACGCCAAAGGCGTCCCGCGACCGCCCGAAACGCCCAGGGACCTGCACAAGCGCCACGCCAGCGCCATCATCGCCACCGAGTCCAGCGCGAGCACGCCCAGGCTGCCCCAAGACGACTTGCCCAGGCCGGGCAATTCTCCCACGAGCGCGAAGTCGACGGGCAGGAGGATCAGCGTGGTGAGTCTCATGATGCGGCCGGCCCTGATGGCGCCCCACCGCGTCAGACCCAATCCGAAACCGGCGAACATGAGCGTGTAAGCCGTGGCCAGGAGGCACTTGCCCTCGGCCATCCACAGCCGGTCGCCCAGCACGATCGCCGAGCCCACCGTCGAGCTGACCACGATCAGCAGGACGGCCAAACTGAGGATCAATTTCTGCCAGTGATCTTCCAGGAATTCGGACGCGATCGCCGCCCAGGCCGTCGCGGGCACGGGCTCCTTGACCTTGGCGGCCACAGGCGTTTCGGGGAGCAGGTCGGAGGCACCAATGTAGGCGATTTCCGGCTGCGGGGAGGGCTTTTCGGCGCCCCATCAACCCCGCAATTGCGGAGATTGTTGATCCTCGCGAGCCACTCCTGCGCCTCGGTCGGACGCGAGCGGCGGAGGTTGGCGCAATACGCTTCGGCCTCCTCCCACCGGTTGAGCGCGACCAGCGATTTGATTGCCACGTTCAGCGTGACGAGGTGGAATGGTTCGTCGCGGAGGGCGATCGCGCACGCCGCGACGGCCGCCTCGTAATCGCCCCTCGCCGCCGCGTCGACGGCCTGCGTCCTGGCCTGCTTGGTCTCGGCGAACTGGCGCGCACGCTCCTTCTGCTCCTCGATCTGGTTGGCCGTCTCCAGCAACGCTTCATGACCGCACCCCACGCCTTCCAGGCAGACGGCCACGGCCTCGTCGGGCCGATTCAGCCGCAAGAGGAGGGAATTCGAGAGCGACCAGGCATCGAAGTTCTCCGGGGCAAGACACCGCGCCTTTTCGGCCAGGGCCAGGGCCTCTTCCGGCTGCAAGCCGGCCAGGTTACGCGCCCTCTTCATCACGCCCGAAGCCATCCCCAACCGCTCAAGCTCGGCCAGGCGGGGCGTCTTCTCGGCCTCGATCGCCGCGACCGCGTCGGCGGCCAGCATCCCGCGATCGCGGAACGAGCGCAACTCGCACAATAAGTAGTTTAATTTTTCTATCTCGTCGCGTTGATCGGCCGAATACAGGGGCTCGATCGCGGGGGGATCGCTCATCACGACAGCTCCCGGGGCACGCAGGCCGATGACCCCGAATTCGTTAGAAGAATCGCCCGATCGTCAACCGCCTTGCCGTTTCAGGTCGTCGCGAACGGCCAAGTTTCGATCCGCCACATATCCCAGGGTGACCGACGCGTGGCCGGGATTCAAGCGGAATTTGAAAACGGACCAAGGCAAGAGGGACAATCCGCCGTGCAGGGTGGTGTCGAGCGCCAGCGAGGCCCACCATCGGTCGAAACCAGGAAGGTGGGCCTCGCGGCGCTCGACACCGCCCTACAATTTGGCCTCAAGGCGCCTTCAAATCCAGCACGCTGTTGTTGTAATACCCCGCCTGCTTCGCGTTGGCCGGGTCGTGCTTGTACTTCTCGCCGTTGAGCAAGAATTTGTATTCGTGATGGCCCGGGGCCAGCACCAGGGTGGTCGAAAATCGGCCTTCGGCGTCGGGACCCGTCATCATTTGCGCGTCATTTTTCCACTCATTGAACGTCCCCACCAGCGACACGCTTTTCGTCCCTTCGGGCGCCTTGTGGTGGAAGGTCACGTCGTATCTGCCGTCGGGGCGAACCTTCGCGATCGGCTTGCCCAGCGTGAGATCCTGCTCGGCCAAAGCCACGTCCATGTAGCCGACGAGCATCTCGTCGTTGGTCTGCTCGCCGAACCTTACCGTGGCCTTGGGATTCGGGTTATTGGGGTTCTCCGACGAGTTGTCGAACACGCCCGAGCAGCGGATCACCGTGCCTTCGGGCATCTTCTTCGGCTCCTTCAGGACGTACACGTTCTGCCAGTCGAACTCGTAGCGGGGGACGTCCAGAAGGATCTCGGTGCGGCCGTCGGGATAGGTGGCCTCGAAGGTCATCGCCTTGCCGCGCAGGTGCATGTGCGGCATGAGCGTGTAGAGGATGTAATCCTGCTCGAATCGCATCTCGGCCGACGACTCGAAATTGGCCGTCTCGGGCGGGATGCGCAGCCTCATCTGGATCGCCATCCTCGGCAGCATGAGGCGGCGGACGGTGGCGGGGTCGGCGAACTTGAGGCCGAGCGAGGAGATGTCGGTCTCGGGCGTGCCTCGGGGCGTGTAGTGCATCTGGAACATGAGCTTCGAGCCGGCCGGGATCTTCTTCGCCACGCCTTCGGGCATGATCCGCGGCGGCATCCCGGGGGCGTACGGCGCGAGCATGGCGGCGCCTCGCGAGGTCGATCCGCTGGTCTCCGGGGGCGATCACGTAGGCGATCACGTGATGGACGACCGACGGGTTGCCCGGCCGGATTTGCGTGGCCTGGATCCAGATGTCATGGTCAAGCTTCATGTCGACCAGGAAATTCTGATAGGGCACCGAGCCCTCGGCCGGGATCTGTGCGGCCTCGTTCATGGAGACGATCAGGTCGGGCTTGCCGATCCTCCACACGTCGTTCGAGGCCGCAACCAAGGGCGGGATCGGCTTGCCTTCCGGGGCGCCGGCGGCCACCCATTCCTTGATCTGCTGCTTCTCCAGGCCGCTCAACCGCGCGTTGTTCGAGAACTTGCCATGCTTCGGGTTGGCATGCCACGGAGGCATGCGGCCCTCGCTCACCACCTCGGCAATCATCTCGCTCCATCCGTACGCTTGATCATAAGTGGTCAGCGAGAACGGGGCGATTTCCCCCTCGCGATGGCAGGAGACGCAGCGCTGGCGGAGGATCCTGGCAATATGTCCGCTATAAGTGATCGAGGCATCCGCCTTCTTCTCCATGGCGCGGCCGATCAGGCATCCGACAACCTCGGTGCGGGGCTCGGTCACGGCCTTGCCCGCGAGAAGCTCGTCCAAAGCGATGGCCAGGTCCTTGCGAGTGGGCGAAGGGCGATGCACCCCTACTCCGAACTGGTCGTCGACGCGGCCGTGATAGCGGATCACGCGGTTTTCGTCCAGGACCACCACTTCGGGCGTGCGGGCCACCTTCAATTTGTCAGCCAGGACGTTGCCTACGTCCTTCAACAACGGGAAGGGGAGCGAGTGCGACTCGGCGAACCGGACCAGTCCCGTGGCGGAATCCTGGCAATTGGAATCCACGCCGAAGAAGGCGACTTTTTCCGATCCCAGAGACCGGCTCAGCTCGGCCAGTCGCGACGCATATTGATCGGCCACGGGGCATTCGGTGCCCAGGAACGCGAGGACCACGACCTTCTTGCCCTTGGCATCGTCGAGGGAATGCCACGCGCCGCGGCCGTCCTGGAGGCGGAAGCCCTCGACGGGCTTGCCGGGCTCATCGTAAGGCCGGGCATTCACAAGCAACGAGGCGAAGAGCAGAGTCGCGCAGGTCATCATCGACGGTGGCCTCGGCAAGGAACCCGGGGGATCGAGCACTTGGCAACCATCCTACCAAATTCGTGGGAGAAAGGCGCGACATCACTTTTTATGGGAGATTTCGCAATTGCGTGCGGTCGCGACCGCCTCTATATCATCGCGAGACCGCTACCCGTTATCCTGACAGCGGACTTCTCGCCCGTTTCATTCACTCAGCAAGGAGCGTTCAGGCATGCACCGCATGGGCGCCCGGAACAAGGGTCGACTGCTGCTGATGTTGATTGCGGCCTCGGCGTTCGCGGGGCACGCGCCGGGCGCGGCGCGAACCGAGGGCCCATGGACGCCGCTTTTCAACGGCCGGGACCTTTCCGGCTGGTATACCTTCCTCCAGAAGCACGGCAAGGACCGCGACCCCGACCGCGTGATCACCATCGAGGATGGGATGATCCGCTTCTATCAACGTCCCGCCGACAAGGACGAGGTGGTCATGGGCTACATCGCCACCGAGAAGGAGTACGGCAATTACCACCTGCGGCTCCAGTACCGCTGGGGGACCAAGAAGTTCCGGCCGCGGTACGACATGAAGCGCGACGCGGGCCTGTACTATCACCTCATCGGGAAGGACGCGATCTGGCCCAGGGCGCTGCAATTCCAGGTCCAGCAGACCGACGTGGGCGACCTCGTCGCGCAGTATGGCTTGCAGCTTGATACCTGGATCGACCCCAAGACGCGCGACCAGAAGGAGTGCACCTTCCGATCTCCCGACAAGGGCGGCGAGCCGATGGTGCTGGGCGGCAAGGATTTCGGCTACCAGAAGCGACTGCCGGGCGACTTCGAGGTCGAGGGCTGGAACACGGCCGAGGTGATCGCCCGAGGCGACACCACCACGCACCTCCTCAACGGCCACGAGGTCAACCGAGGGATCAACGTCCGCCTCGTCGACCCGGCCGACCCGAAGTCCTCCAAGCCGATCACGCGAGGCCGCATCGCGCTGGAGCTTGAGGCGGCCGAGCTGGACTTCCGCAATGTTGAGATCAAGATGCTGGACGGGGAGTAGTAGCCAGGATATGGGCTGAACGTGTTTCCCAAGGCACAGGATTCGGAGGCGTCGCTCGGCTGAAAGCCCGGCTCAGGATGACCTACGAGATTTATCGGGACCGAAGCCGGAGGACCGTCTCTTTCAAGATTTGCATCTGCTCCAAGGGTAGGTCCGTCATCATCATCGTGGACTTGCCCTCCTCACCCTCGACGAATCGTTGAATGCCGATAAAGGGCGTCCCGTACCTCCCTTCCGTTGGTTTCATGAACTCTTCGATATCGGCTACGGCGGCGGCAAGCCCCGACATCAAGTCTGAGGACAGGACATTCTGGATAACTCCCACCCACTCCATCACCCAATCAACGTGCGACGTAATACTGAATCCTTCGGGTTGGGATTGGAGATCCGGGCCCACCTTACCCCAATCGAAGTTTTGAAGAAGGATATCACGATCGAAGTTGACGACCAGTTCGCGGGTCACTGTGTCGTCTTCCAAACACTCGCTGTATCCAAACCTACCCATCGGGACGCCGCAATGCTGCACATAGTTTCTGAGTTTGTAGAGGAAGCGGTAGGAGAAGTCGTTATCGAATGCCTGGTTGGTAATTCGCTTAAAATTCGCCAGGCGCTGGGTGCCCACTTCGCCGAGCCTCTTGAGTTCCGTTTCTTTGTGATCCAGAAACATCCGAACACTCGAAAGGAAGTTGAGAACGCATCGGTTCACGTCGACCGACATTCGCCGTTGAAAAAAATACGAGGCGACTTGCGGAGTGTCGCACCGCTCCTTGATGTGCAAGAGCGTCTCATGATAAGCCGCGTGGTTCATTTCGACGGCAAGATGGAGATCGGTGTCTCCGAAATAATTATTAATCATCCTGATTCGGCATAGGATTGCATGGACCTCCGAATCGGATAGTTCGAGTAGAGCCTCGTGACCAGGAAGTGTCGGGTCGTCGAGGGTGGAGCCCATTACGCAAAGGAAGTGTGTATCGACTTTTGGAAGCACCAGGGTAGCTGCCATAATCTTGATTTCGCCCGGGTGTCTTTCACTATGATTATCCGGTGCCAGCTAATCGCTCTGACATCAAGCTGATTTATGACATGTTAGCAAATTCACCGTACTGATGAAGGGTGAAAGAAAGGGAGACAGGAGAAGAAAACGGAAACATTCTTTTCGCGGTTCCCCGTTGTCATTCGAAGGCGGGCTTCATGACGGCCCTGGTGCCTTCGACGTTGGCCAGGCCCCACTCGGCGACCGCGGATAGGACCGGCCCGAGCGTCTTGCCTTTGGCCGTCAGCCGGTAGCATTCGCGATGGGGAAGCTCGTCGGCCGCGTACTTCTCGGCCAGCCCGTGGGCGACCAGCCTTTCCAGGCGGTCGGCCAGGATGTTCGTGGCGATCTTCTCGGGCGAGCGGGCAAACTCGCCGAATTGCCGCTTCCCGCAGGCGAGGTCGCGTACCACCAAGAGCGTCCACTTGTCGCCGATCAAGTCCAACGCGCACGCGACCGGGCAGACCGAGCGTTGCGTCTTCTTCATGAGAACCTCCCATCGATCTCAATTCTCACCCTACCCCTTGACTTTACTCCGAGGACTTGCAAAATGCAAGCGGATCACTTGCACTTTGCAAGTGAACGGGGTCGAGTCGAGGAGGAGCGTGATGGTTCGCCTGGAAGACCACCCCACCGTGCGGGCCGTGCGCGAGCGGGCATCGTTGCCCGCGCCCGATGAACCGCTCGACTCGGCGTGGCTCCGTGAACTCTGCCTGGAGTGCGGGGCGGATGACGTGGGGTTCGTCGAGATCGAGCGGCCGGAACTGGCCGAGGAGCGTCCGTTTGTGACGGCCGTATTCCCGCAGACGCGGACCCTGATCAGCCTCGTGTGCCGGATGAATCGCGAGCCGGTGAGGCGGGTGCAGCGGTCGGTGGCCAACGCGGAATTCCACCACGTGGGGCACGAAATCAACGAGGTCGCACACCGGATCGTGAGGGAGCTGGAGGACCAGGGCATCCGGGCGGTCAATCCGCCGATGGCGTTCCCCATGGAGGCCGACCGCTGGCCGGGGCGGATGTGGGTGGTCTCGCACAAGCCGGTGGCTGTGGCCGCCGGCCTGGGACGGATGGGCATCCATCGCAACATCATCCACCCGCGCTTCGGCAACTTCATCCTGCTCGGGACGGTCTTGCTGGAATCCCGCGTGTCCGAGCCCTCGCGGCCGACCTCCTACAACCCGTGCCTGGAGTGCAAGCTCTGCGTGGCGGCGTGCCCGGTGGGGGCGATCAAGCCCGACGGCCAGTTCGACCTCTCCGCGTGCTATGCCCACAATTACCACGAGTTCCTGGGCGGGTTCGGCGACTGGGCCGAGCACGTGGCCGACGCCAAGGACGGCCACGACCTGCGTTCCCGCGTCACGCCGAGCGAGCAGGTGTCGATGTGGCAGAGCCTGGCCTTCGGCCCGAACTACAAGTCGGGCAATTGCATCTCGGTCTGCCCGGCCGGCGAGGACGTGATCGGCCCGTATCTGGACGACCGCGGCGGGTTCCTCGACGAGGTCGTCAAGCCGTTCCAGAAGAACACCGAGGCGGTCTACGTGGTGCCGAACTCGGACGCCGAGGGGTACGTGCTCAGGCGATTCCCCCACAAGCAAGTGCGGAAGGTGCGGGGCACCCTGCTCCCGTCGAACATCGAGGGGTTCCTGTCCGGCATCCGCTTCACCTTCCAGAGGGACCAGTCGGCCGGGCTGGATGCCGTGTTCCACTTCACCTTCACCGGCTCCGATCGGTCCCGGGCGACCGTGACGATCCGCGACAGGGCCCTGGAGATCCAGCCCGGGCTCGTCGGCACGGCCGATTGCGCGGTGACCGCCGACTCGGCCACCTGGCTCGGCTTCCTCCGCAAGGAGAAGAGCATCGTCTGGGCGATCGTCCGCCGCAAGGTGCGGGTGAAGGGGAAATTGAGCCTGCTGACCGCGTTCGGGAAGTGCTTCCCGACCTGATCGACTCCCGTCGTCTCACACCGAATCGAAAGGAACGTTCCCATGACTCGACCGACCATCCTCGTCACGGGCGCCACCGGCAAGACCGGAGGCGCCGTCGCCGCCCAGCTTCGCGAGCAGGGCTGGCCCGTCCGGGCCATCGTGCGGACGCGAGACGCCCGGAGCGAGCGGCTCGAACGCCTGGGCGTGGAGACCGTCGTCGCCGACCTCTTCGACCCCGACCAGTTGCTGGACGCCATGCAAGGGACGCGGCGCGCCTATTATTGCCCGCCCTTCCACCCCTACATGATCCAGAGCGCGGCGGCCTTCGCGGTCGCCGCGCAGGGAGGCGAAGCTCGAATCGATCGTGCAGATGAGCCAGTGGCTGTCGAGCCCGTCGCATCCCTCGCTGGGCACCCGGCAGACGTGGCTCATCGACCACCTCTTTTCCATGATCCCGGGCGTGGCCCACACGATCGTCAACCCCGGCATGTTCGCGGACAACTTCCTCCGCGTGATCGACTTCGCGGCCCTGCTGGGGATCTATCCCATCCTGGCCGGCAAGAGCCGCAGCGCACCGGTCTCGAACGAGGACATCGCCCGCGTGGTCGTCGCGGCGTTGCTCGATCCGGATGCCCACGCCGGCAAGAGCTATCGGCCCGTCCGGCCCCGAGCTGCTGTCGGGCTACGACATGGCCGCGATCATCGAGAAGGTGGTCGGGCACCGGGTCCGCCCCGTCGAGATGCCCCTGTGGATGTTCCTGAAGGTGGCCCGCATGCAGGGGGTCGACCCGTTCCTGCTGAGCGGCCTCCGCCACTACCTCCACGACCACCGCAGCGGGGCGTTCGAGTTCGATGGCGGCACGAACGACGTGGTTTTCGAGCTTACGGGCCGGCCTGCGGAGGACTTCGACACCATCGCCAGGCGATACGCCGCCATGCCCTTCGCCCGCCAGACCCCCGGCAATCGCCTGCGAGCCCTGGTCAACTTCCTGCGAGTCCCGTTCCATCCCGGCTACAACCTGGACCGGAACGACCGCCGGGAACGCCAGCCCGTCCCGCCCTCGCCCCGGCTCTCGATGGACGACGAGCGATGGCGCGCCGATCACTGCGCCGCAATCGGCCGAGCGTCTTGTCGAAGCGAGCCGGTAACCAGCCGCCTCACATCATCGCCGCCGAGACCGGGTCGAAGACCTTGCGGATCTCGGCCCTTTCTCCCTCGCTGAGCGTGAAATTCATGGCCTGGGCATTATGGACGGCCTGCTCCGGGTTGCGGGCCCCAACCAACGCCGCCGTGATGCCCGGCTCGGCGATCGTCCAGGCGATGGCCAGTTGCGCGAGGCTCATCTTGTGGGCCTCGGCGATCGGCTTCACCAGTTCCAGCGCCGCAAGGACTCGCTTGCGGTTCTCCACGGTGAAGAACTTGTGCGAGGCGCGGTGGTCGCCCGGCGGAAACACGCGGTCGGGCGTGACCGAGCCGGTCAATAATCCGCGCTCCATCGGAGAATACACGATCACGCCGATGTTGTTTTCTCGACAATAGGGGAGGATCGCGGGCTCGATCTTCCTCTGAATCAGGCTGTAGGGCGGCTGGAGGCTGTCGAGCTGCCCGACCGCGACGGCCCCTTTCATCAGCGGGACGTCATAGTTGCTCACGCCGATGGCGCGGATCTTGCCTTGCTCCTTGAGCTTGAGCAGGGCGTGCATGGTGTCCTCGACGGGCGTGCTTGCGTCGTGCCAGTGGACCTGGTAGAGGTCGATCACGTCGATTTTCAGGCGTTTCAGGCTTTGCTCGCACTCGTAGGCGACGCTGTCGGGCGCGAATTCTTGCGGATGATGATGTCCTTGCCGTGGTTGTCCTTCATGGGCCAGGGGTCGGAGCCTTCGCTCGGAATCCCACCTCATGCCGCACTTGGTGGCGATCTGGACCTGATCGCGACGGCCCTCGATCGCCCTGGCGACGACCTCCTCGCTGTAGCCCTGGCCGTAGATGGCGGCCGTGTCGATGGTGGTGGCACCATGGTCGATGCTGGCCTGAATTGCGGCGATCGATTCGGCCTCATCCGAGCCGCCCCACATCCATCCGCCCACGGCCCACGCGCCGAAGGTTACGGGGGAGACCAGCACGTCGGATTGGCCCAGGCGTCGGGGTGTTTTGGGATCCAAGGGGACCGCTCCATGAGTCGAGATCGAGGGTAGGTCAAGGCGATCGGGCCGAAGTCCGGCCCTCCATTCTAGTCGGCACGGCTAGACTTTCACCAAGCGTGGTATGAGGCTCGAAGCGCTTGATGGATCAGGGAAAAACTCGAAATCTCCCGGGATTTCAGGCACATTGGATCGTGCTACACCGATCCTCTGGCCTTCAGCTCAAGGAGATTTCGAGTGAAACCGATTCCACACCGTCACCACGCCCACGGCAAGCGGAAAATCCGTCAGCGGCTCGACAAACCCGTCACCGCACCCTCGCCCAAGCCCGTCTTCACCGCACCCAACATCCACTATGACGTCGCCGACAAGACCCGCGGCCTCTCCTTCGGCGGCATCGGCGGCATCCAACTCCTGGTCAAGGACCTCGAACTGGCCCAGGCCATCGATGAACGACTCCACCTCCTCAAGTACCACCTCCCCTATCATGAGTCCGATCACGTCCTCAACTTTGCCTACAACGCCCTCTGCAATGGCACCTGCCTCGACGACATCGAGCTGCGTCGCAACGACCTCGTCTTCCTCGACGCCTTCGGCGCCGACCGCATCCCCGATCCCACCACCGCCGGTGACTTCTGCCGACGCTTCACCGCCAATGATGTCGAGACCCTCCAGGGCATCTTCGATCTGATCCGCGTCAAAGTCTGGAAGCAGCAGCCCTCCGACTTCTTTGACGAGGCCATCATCGACGTCGATGGCACCCTCGTCGCCACCGGCGCCTGCTGCAAAGAAGGCATCGACATCGCCTACGACGGCACCTGGGGTTATCACCCACTGATCGTCTCCCTGGCCAACACCGGCGAAGTGCTCAGCATCGTCAATCGATCCGGCAATCGCCCCTCGCACGAAGGGGCCGCCGACCAGCTCGACCTGGCCATCCTGCTCTGCCGCGACGCCGGTTTCCGTAAGATCTACCTCCGCGGCGACACCGACTTCACCCAGACCAAACAACTCGACGCCTGGGACGCCGTGGGCGTCAAGTTCCTCTTCGGCATCGACGCGATGGCAAACCTCAAGGCGATCGCCGAGGATTTGCCGGCGACGGATTGGTCCGAGTTGCAACGACCGCCGCAATACATGGCCAAGGGGAAGCCTGCGCACGCGTCCCGAGAGGGTCAAGGACCGGATCGTCCGCCAGCGAGGGTTCAAGACCTTGACCCGGAGCCGCGAGGACGTGGCCGAGGTGGCGTATCGGCCGACGGCCTGTCAGCGGACGTATCGATTGATCATGGTCCGTCAGACAATCCAGGTCGAGGAAGGTCAGGCCCGACTCTTCGACGAGATCCGCTACCGATTCTATCTGACCAACGACCGCCAGGGGACGCCGCACGAGTTGGTGTTCAAGGCCAACGACCGATGCGACCAGGAGAACCTGATCGCGCAACTCAAGGGTGGCGTACACGCGTTGCGAGCGGCGGTGGACAATCTGGTGAGCAACTGGGCGTACATGGTGATGACGGCGTTGGCGTGGAGCCTGAAGGCGTGGTTGGCCTTGTCGGTGCCGGAGTCGCCGCGGCACAAGGAGACACATCGCGAGCAGAAGCGGCAGCTGCTGCGGATGGAGTTCAAGCGGTTCGTCAACGCGATCATCCTGATGCCCTGCCAGATCGTGCGGAGTGGTCGTCGGCTGATCTTCCGGTTGCTGTCGTGGAACGAGTGGCAAGGGGTGTTCTTGCGGTTGGTGCACTCGCTGCGATGCTGAGAGCGGGAGCCAGTGAAGCCGGGATCTGGATGTCCCGGTCCGCCGCGACGACTTGAGCCAAGAGGCAGATAAGGGGGTGAGGATGAAGTGACTCAGGTCAAGTCGAGTTGGGGCCATCAAGGTCCCCCGATCGTCGTCCGTACCTCAACGAGAAATCATGGCCTCAATTTCCAGGGACAAAACCTCGCTTGGTTAAGGGCTAGATGGGCACGATCCCGGACGCCGGCGCCGGACTTCGAGATCAAGGATTGAACCGATGGACCAGCTGATCCAGGACGCCGATGGTCATCCGGGCCGACAGGACGATGGTGGCCACGTAGAAGGCGAGCAACGCGAGGTTCGCGATCGTCATCATGCAGCCGACCCCGCAGCCGCCGTCTTGCCAGCGATTGGTCCCGTCCTGCGAATCGTTGTTCATCCGGTCCAGCAGCCAGTAGAACGGCAGGGTGATCAGCCCGCCGACCAGGAGCACGGGGATGATGTAGCCGATGACTCGCACGAATTTCATCATGGCGTTTCCATTCCCCTCGATTGCCCCTCGTCGTGCGTCGCCGCCCGCCGACAACCCCACCCGCCGATCACCCTTTTCATTTCGTCGGCGGCCCGATCAGCTTGCGGAAGTCGTCGCGGCCCCGCAAGGCGTCCAGGTCGGTGTCCTTCTCCAGAGGCTCGCGGTCCTTGTATCCGGCCGTGTCGGCCTTTTGCAGCCAGGCCATCGCCTTGTCGGCCTCGGCGGTCGCTTCGGCAGGCTGGTTCGCCTTGGCGAAGACCGCGGCCGAAACCGCCCGAAAGCGAGCGGCGGCGTACAGGCTGGCGAGGTCAATCCGCTTCAGCGCCTCCCACATCTCGGCCGTAGCCCGGCAACCGACCGGGTCGGCGGCCTCCCGGAAGTGGCGGAGCCGGAACTTCATCACTTCGGGGACAAGGTTCGGATCAACGTCTTTTCGGGAAGCTCGGTGGACGCATTCGTCGATCACCGGCACGGCTTCGGCACTTTGACCGGCCGAGAACAGGATTTCGACGAATGTCCACATGTAAAACAAGGTTTGCGGATGCGTTTTGCCTCGAACGACCTCCGACCGCGCGACCGTATCGCGGATCATGTCGACCGCCTCTCTATGTCGCTTGAGGGCGGAGTATGCCACGGCCACATTGTTCATGGTTTCAAGCGTGTTCGAGTGATCTGGAGGAAGCACCCGTTTCTGAGCGGCCAGGACCTCTGTTTCCAGCTCAAGTGCGTCGTTATGACGGTTAAGGGCCAAGTAGATCGAGGTTAACTCCCTGCGCGGCCCCGGGCCGCACCCCAACGCGGGTGAACCGGGGTGCTTCGGGCCACGGATCGCGGTACCCTGGGCCTTGCCGCCGCGAGTCCCCCGGCCGTCGTCACCCTGGTGCCCTTCGCCCGCAGGTTAGCTTGGCCCGAGAGGCCGTGGCCTCATCATTGGCGACGCCCCGACGCCCCGTCAAGGCGGCGCCGCGGCGTTCCCGTCGGGGAGACTACACGTCTCATGCCCCCTCTCGGCTCGCGGCGGCATGCGATCGACCCCTTCGAACCCCCGGAGCCGCACCCCATGAGCCGACATGACCGCGACCTGCCCGTCCTGCGGCACCACGCCGCCGCCGTCGACGTCCACTCCGACTGCCACGTCGCCTGCGCGGACCGGCCGCGTCCGCACCTTCGCCGCCTACTCCGCCGACCTCCACGCCCTCGCCGACTGGCTCGCCGCCGAGGCCGTCACCTCCGTCGTGCTCGAGTCCACCGGCGTGTACTGGATCCCCCTGCTCGAGACGCTCGAGGCCCGCGGATTCGAGGTCTTCCTCATCGAGCCGAGCCAGGCCAGCCACTGCGGCGCACGCCCCAAGACCGACGTGCTCGACTGCCAGTGGCTGCAGCGGCTGCACTCCTGCGACCTGCTGCGCCCTCGTTCCGCCCCCCGAGGCGGTGCGGGCGCTGCGCGGGTCCTGGCGCCAGCGTCAGATGCTGGTGCGGTACGCCTCGCACCACCTGCAGCACATGCAGAAGGCCCTGGAGCAGATGAACCTGAAGCTCACCGAGGTCGTCAGCAGCATCGCGGGCGTGACCGGCATGGCGATCCTCGGAGCCATCCTGGCCGGCGAGCGCGACCCGAAGAAGCTCGCGGCGCTGCGGCACGAGAAGTGCGCCCGGCCCGAGGCCGAGATCGCGCGGGCGCTGGAGGGGACCTGGCAGCCCGAGCACCTGCTGGCGCTGAGGCACGCGCACGGCCTGTACCACTACCTGCACGGCCAGGTCGCCGAGTGCGACGCGCGGATCGCCGAGCAGCTCGACCGCCTGCCCGACCGCCGCGCCGAAGCCGCCGACCCGCCGCCGCCGCGGCCGCGTCGCCGCGGGCGCAAGCCCAACGACCTGCGGTTCGACGCCGCGGCGAAGCTGTCGCGCGCCCTGGGCGTGGACCTGACGGCCATCGAGGGGATCGACGCGACCACGGCGACGGTGATCCTCGCGGAGGTGGGCGCGAGCGTGGACCGCTTCCCCTCGGAGAAGCACTTCGCCAGCTGGCTGGGGCTGTGCCCGCGGACGGCCACCAGCAACAAGACGAAGCTGCGCCGCTCGCCGCGCCCGGCAAGAACCGCGTGGGCCAGGCGCTGCGCATGGCGGCGCAGGCGGCCGGGCGCACGCAGACGGCGCTGGGGGCGTTCTACCGCAGGATCAAGGGCCGCATCGGCGGGCGCGGGGCGATCACGGCGACGGCGCACAAGCTGTCGCGGCTGGTGTACCGGATGCTCAAGCACGGCGTGGAGTACGCGTCGCAGTCGCTGGAGCGGTACGAGGCGCAGATGCGCGAGAAGCAGGAGCGTTCGCTGCGGCGTCGGGCGGAGTCGCTGGGGTTCGACCTGGTGGCGAGGCCGCCGTCGCCGTCGTGAGGTGCGAGGGCGCGAGGCGGGGCGCCCGAAAGAGGTCCCGCCGATCCGAGGCGAAGGGATCCCCGGGGCCGCCGGGGTGAGGGGGGAGTCCGGGCGGGAACACCATCAATGGAACATAACACCAAACCCAAACATCTGGACACGATCATAGTTCACGGGGAGGCCGTGCATAGTCGCGAGCGTTTGCGGATGGTCCTTTGGAAGGGCCCGCCTGCAAGCGACGAGCGTCTCATCCCCGATCTTGAGGGCCTCGGCGAACCGGCCCAAGCCAAAATAGCAACTCGTCACGTTGTGCATGGCACTCAGTGTGTCCATGTGGTCCGGTGGAAGGTCACGCCGTTTGACAGTCAGTATTTCCTGATACAGCTTCAGCGCATCGGCGTCGCGGCGCAGGGCTCGGTAGCTCTAGCGGCCAGACCATCCATGCACGCCAGCGTTTCTGGGTGATCCGGTGGCAGTGTTCGTCTGTAGGCATCCAGTACCTCCTCTGTTAGCTTGAGGGACTCGGTGTAGTGGCCGAGATCCCGGTGTACGCTTGCCAGATGTCTCATAGTCCAGAGCGTGTCCGAGTGGTCTGGTGGAAGGTCTCGCTTGCGGACGATCAGCGTTTGCTCTAGCAACCCCAGGGCCTCGGCATGGCGGCCGAGGTCATGGCTGATCATCGCCACGTTGCCCATACTCTGCAACGTATCCGCGTGGTCCCTGGGGAGCACTCGCTTGCGGCCTGCTAGCGTCTCTTCGTGCAGCTTTAATGCGTCGGTGTCGCGGTGCAGGGCGTGGTAGCTGGCCGCCAGATTATTCATGCTGCCGAGCGTATCGGGGTGATCTGGTCCAAGTATCCGTTTGCGAGCAACGAGCGTCTCTTCGTTTAGCTTGAGGGCGTCAGCATTGCGACCGAGTTTGAGGTAAATGCTTGCCAGATTGTTCGTGCTCGCGAGCGTATGCTTGTGGTCTGGGCCAAGCTTGGCCATGAACAAAGCCCGAGCACGCTCTAACATTCCCTGGGCTATTTTTGGCTTGCCCAAATACTTGAATGACGTACCGAGAGCCATCCGCAGCCGGGCCTCGATTAGTGGCTGCTCGCGGAACCTTTCCTCGACGAACGGCACGGCGGACTCGATTGCCACGCTCAAAGGCACTTCGTGCCCCAGGCCGCCGGCCTCTCCCTTCGGTCTTGCGGCGGCGAAAACCCGGTTTTCGACGAAGTCGAGCACCGCCTCGGTCTCTCCGAGAGCGGCTTGGGCTTCTCGTCGGGCGCGGTCGGCGCGGACCAGTCCCACCGCGGTTCCGGCGATCCCGAGCACCAACACCGTCGTTACTCCTATGGCGGCGACCTGTACTAGCCGTCGGCGTTTCCGTTGCTCCTCGGCCTGGACTTCCGCCCTTGCCCTCGCCAGCTCGGCCTGTCGGGCGCGGTCATCCGCGGCGGCTCGCAATCCGGCGATTTCTGCCGCCACCGCCGAGGCGTCGACCGGTCGGTCGTCCGGCTCGAAGCTGAGGCACCTTTTGCATAAGGCCACCACGTCCGGCTCGGCCCCGGATGCGTCGAGCCGAGCAAAAGCGCCCTCGGTCTTACCTCGAACGGCCGCCAGTCGCACCGCCTCGACGTCCGGCCCGCTGTACGGCGCTTGCCCGTGAGCAGGGCGCACAGGATCGCCCCCAGGCCGAAGACATCGGATCGGCGATCGACCTTTTCGGCCTCGCCTGCCGCCTGTTCCGGTGCCATGTAGGCCGGCGTGCCGACCACGCTGCCGGCTTCGGTGAAGCTGCCGTCACTTTCCCGCAAAGGGCGGATCTCGGTGCGGGTCGCGCTCACCTCGGGGTCCGACGGGTCGTCGCCTCATCGGCTTGCCGGTGAGGACCTTGGCCAAGTCCCCAGTCCATCACCTGGACCTCGCCGAATGAGCCGACCATGATGTTGGCGGGCTTCAGGTCGCGGTGGATCACGCCATGAGCATGCGCGTAGCCCGACGGCCTGCGCGATCGCCTCGAACACCGCCGGGGCGTTGGCGCCCGTCCCGATTTCAGCAGCGTGTCGAGCGTGCGGCCCTTGATGAGCTTCATCGCCAGGAACGGGCGGCGATCTTCCATTTGCCCGACGTGATAGACCGCCGGGATGCCGGGGTGCTGGAGCTGACCGGTGATCTGCGCCTCGGCCACGAACCGCTCGGAGATCGTCGAATCGGGCGCGTACTTGTCCAGGAGGACCTTGACGGCGACCTCGCGGTTCATGGCGAGGTCTCGGGCGCGATAGACCACGCCCATGCCGCCGCGCCCCACCTCCTCGGCCAGCTCGTACCCCGGCAAGGTCGCCGGGCGGTTTGCCCGCGGGACGTGGATGCACCTCGCCGGTCTTGGTCGTCGGGGCCGGGTCGACCTCGACCGGGCCGGCCGTCTGCGTCTCGTCCATCGTGATCCCACCTTTGAGAACCCCGCGCATCGCCCGACGCAATACCAGGATACTCGCACATCCAGGGCGGTTGCACGCGGAATCGCCCCAGGCCGCCATGCGCCGATGTCGGCGGGCCTAACTGGCCCGCCGCTCGGGCAGTGAGTCGATCAGCTTGCGGAAGTCGTCTCGGTCCCTCAGGGCACCCAGATCCTTGTCTTGCTCCAAGGACTTGCGGTCCTTGTACCCGGCGGAAACGGCCTTCTTCAGCCAGCCCATCGCCTTCTCGGCGTCGCCACCTGCATCGGGATCGAGGGCCGCGGCGATCGCCCTCATGCGTGCCGCCGTGTACAGGCTCGCGGCGTCGACGCGACCGAGCTTCTCCCACATCGCGGCGGTCTCCCGGCAGCCGGCGGCGTCGCGAGCCCCCTGGTAATGCCGCAGGCGCTGGTCCATCGCGCGGGCGATCAGGCCCGCGACGGCCGGCTTGCCCGCGCCGAGGCGGGTGCATTCGTCGAGGATCGGGATGGCCTCGGCGCCTCGCTTCATCCGGGTCAGGGAGCGGGCCAGGCCGAACATGGCCTGGAGCGTGTCGGGGTGGTCGGCGCCGAACCTCGCCCGTGCGAAACTCGACCGACTCCTCGCGGAGGGCCAGCGACTCGGCGTTTCGGCCGAGGGCGGCGTCGATGACGGCCAGGTTGTCCAGGCTGCTGAGCGTGTCGGGGTGGCCGGGGCTGAGGTTGATTTTCCTCAGCCGGAGCGCTCCGCCATGAGGTCGCGCGCCTCCTCGCGACGGCCGAGCTCGAAGTAGCTGATCGCCAGGTTGTTCATGCTCTGGAGCGTGTCGGCGTGGCCGTCGCCGAGCTTCGAGCGGCGGAGGTTGAGGGTCTCGGTGCGGAGGGCCAGCGCCTCGGCCTTCTTGCCCAGGGCCGAGAGGCTCTCGGCCAGGTTGTTCATGGCGCTCATCGTGTCGCGGTGGTCGGGGCCGAGCCTGGCCTTGTGCCACTTGAGCACCTCCTCGCGCAGCCTGAGGGCGTCGGCATGGCGGCCGAGGTTCTGGTAGCTGATGGCCAGGTTGTTCCGGCTCGCGAGCGTGTCGATGTGGTCGGCGCCGAGCTTGGATTCGCGCAGCTTGAGCGCCTCTTCCTGGAGCCTGGCCGACTCGGCGTTGCGGCCCAGATTCGCATAGACGAGGGCCAGGTTGCTCATGCTCAGGAGCGTGTCGGTATGCTCGGGGCCGAGCCTCGCCCGTGCAACTTGAGCGCCTCCTCGTGGAGCTTGACCGCATCGGCGTATCGGCCGAGCGCCGCGTAACTCTCGGCCAGGTTGCTCATGCTCACGAGCGTGTCGGGGTCGTCGGCGCCGAGCTTCGCACGCCGCCGCTCGAACGCTTCCTTGCGGAGCGCGAGCGCCTCGTCGTTCCGACCGAGCGCGGCATAGGCGTTGGCCAGGTTGTTCATGCTCACGAGGGTCTCGGGATCGTCGGGCCCGGAGTTGGCCTTGCGCCGCTTGATGAGGGCCTCTTCGTGGAGGACGACGGCCTCGGCGTCGCGGCCCGAGGCGGTGCTCGGCGGCGGCCAGGTTATTCATGACCTTGAGCGTCTCGGGATGGTTGTCGCCGAGCTTGGCCTTGTACAGGTCCAGGGCCGTCCGGTACATGGCGCGGGCGGCCTGGGTGTCGCCCAGGTAGTAGTACGAGTTGCCGATGGTCTGCCGCAGGCGGGCCTCGATCAGCGGGCGATCGCGGAACCCCCGCTCGATCGACGGGGCGGCGGCCTCGATCGCCTTCCTCATCGTGACCTCGCGCCCCAGCCCGCCTTCTTGACCCTCGGGCCGGGCGGCGGCGAAGATCCTGGTCTCGACGAACTCGAGCACGGCGCGGGTGTCGGCCAGGCTCTCCTCGGCGCGCGGTTCTCAGCCTGCGCCAACTTCTCGTTGGACTCGGCCACATTCCTGGCGGAGGTCGCATCATTGCGGGCACGGTTGGCGCGGATCAGCCCGAGCGTGGTGCCGACGATCCCCAGCAACAGCACCGCCGCCACGCTCGCGAACGCGGCGACCAGCATGCGACGCCGCCTCCTCTGCTCCTCGGCCTGGACTTCGGCCCGCGTGCGGGCCAGCTCGGCCTGGCGGGCGCGTTCGTCGGCCGCCGCGCGGAGCCGGGCAATCTCCTCGGCAACCGCGGTGGCGTCGGCCGGGCGGTCGTCGGGCTCGAAGCTGAGGCACCGCTTGCACAGGGCGACGACTTCGGGCTCGGCGCCGCATTGATCCAGCCGGGCGAATGCCTCCTCGGTCTTGCCCCTCACGGCCGCGAGCCGCACCGATTCGGCGTTCTGGCCCGAGAACGGCGGAGATCCGGTCAGCAGGGCACACAGGATCGCCCCCAGGCCGAACACGTCGGAGCGGCGATCCACCCGGTCGATCTCGCCGGCCGCCTGCTCGGGCGGCATGTACGCCGGGGTGCCCAGGACGCTCCCGGCCAGCGTGAAGGTGCCGTCGGTATCCTTCAGGCTGCGGATCTCGGTGCGAATGGCGGACGCCTCGGGGCTGCCCGAGTCGTCGCGAGGTGGGGGCTGGTCGCCCAGGATTTTCGCGAGGCCCCAGTCCATCACCTGGACCTCGCCGAACGAGCCCACCATGATGTTGCCGGGCTTCAGGTCACGATGGATCACCCCATGGGCATGCGCGTAGCCCACGGCCTGCGCGATCGCCTCGAACACGGCGGTCGCGTTCAGCGGGTGCCCGCCCTTGAGCAGCGAGTCGAGCGTGCGGCCCTTGATGAGCTTCATTGCCAGGAACGGACGGCCGTCGGCCATGTGCCCGACCTGATAGACCGCCGGGATGCCCGGATGCTGGAGCTGGCCGGTGATCTGCGCCTCGGAGATGAAACGATCGGCGGCCCGGGAATCGGGCGCATATCGCTCCAGGAGCACCTTGAAGGCGACCTCGCGGTTCAGGGCCCGGTCGCGGGCGCGATAGACCGAGCCCATCCCGCCCCGCCCTATTTCCTCGGTCAATTCGAAGTCGGACAGATCCACGTCGGCGTGATGCTCGACCGCCCATCCGGCGGCGAACGCCTCGAACGTGGTCTGCGGGCGGGTCGCAGGCTGGGCGGGCGGCGTGTCGATGGTCGGCCCGGGGTCATCCGCCGGCGCCGCAAGGTCGAAATCGACGGCTTCGAAGGTCGTGGGCGGACGCGTGGCGGGCAGCCCCGAGGGGGGCGAGTCGATCGTCGGCGCGGGACCGACGGTGCCGTCGTCGGGCGCCTTTTTCTCGTCCATCATGATGTCGCCCTCGAAGGACTCCGCGCACGAATCGGAGCTGATCCGATCAGGATAACCCGATCGCGGGCGCGATTCCATGAGCGATCGCACGCAATTGCATCTATTGCGGCGGAAAGGCACCTTCCTCGATCAACGCCCGGCGAGCTGGATGCGAAAGCTATGAGTGTCGAGGAACAATCCTATGGGTGGCCGGGGTCGGAGCCGCGGAAGCGGCGCAGCCCCCGGGCTCGGGCCCCCGCCAGCAACAGACCGGGGACATGCGCCGCTTCCGCGGCTCCGACCCCGGCCACCCCTTGCCAGCAGAAAACTCGCCCACACGCTGTGGGTCATCCTCGTGACGGCGCCGCCTTCAGGACCACCGCCCCCGGTCGCGAAAAGGTGATCTTCGGCAACGGCCCTTCCGCTTCGATGCTCAGCGGCATCGGGTCGGTGGTGAACTTGGGGTCTTCCGTGGAGAGGATGCAGGTCCATCGCATCTTCTCGGGCAGCTTGAACTCGTTCTGCTCGGCCAGGTCGATCACGCCCGCACCGCTCAGACGGACCACGATCCACAGCGGCCCTTCGGCCGCCTCGCGCTGGAGGAGCAGGGCGTTTTCGCCGAGCGCAGACGCCTCGAAACTTTCGACCTCCTCCGATCTCAGCGCGGGCTCCTCGCGGCGCAGCTTCAACAAGGCTTGATACAAATCGCCAGGTGGAGGCGTGCGGCTCGCGCTCGAGCTCGGACCAATCGAGCCTGCTGGCTTCGAAGGTCTACACGGCCTGCGGGTCGGGGATCTTCTCGCGCTCGGCGGGGTCGACGAAGGCGAGGAAGTGGCGGAACTCGCGGCGGCGCCCCTCGGTCACGATCTTGCCGAGGTCCTCGTCGTGATCCGTGAAATAGAGGAACGGCGACGAGGCCGCCCACTCCTGGCCCATGAAGAGCAGGGGGGTCTGCGGGCGCAGCAGGAACAGGGTCGTGGCGGCTCGATAGGAGGCCGCGGTCGATCTTGTGATGCAGGCGGTCGCCGAACGGCCGATTGCCGACCTGGTCGTGATTCTGGAGGCAGATCACGAACCTTCGCGGCGGGATGCCCGACCGGGTCGGTCCCGCGAGGCTCGCCCAGGTGGATCGAATGCTGGCCGGTGTAGAACCAGCCCTGGTTGATGGTCTCGGCGATGTCGGCGATCGTCGCCCGTGTAGTCGCGATAATACCCCTCGTTGTCGCCCGCGATGAGCCTGCGGACCTGGTGGTGGAAGTCGTCGGCCCAGACGCCGTCCAGGTCCCAGCCGCCGGCCCAGTCGGGGCGGATCATGTAGTCGAGGTTGCGGTGGTCCTCGGCGATCAGGGGGATCCGTCGGTCCGGGGAGGGTCGTCGTGGACGCGGTCGGCGAGCACTTCGAGGAAGTGCGGCGGCTTGTCGTCGTGCAGGGCGTGGGTGGCGTCGAGCCGGAGGCCGTCGATGTGGTATTCGTGGACCCAGTGCAGGGCGTTCTCGATGAAGAACTCGTTGACCATGTCGCTCCCCTCGCCGTCGAGGTTCACGCACGCGGCCCAGGCCGAGCATCGCTTGGAGATGAAATGCGGGCTGAATTCGAGCGCGTAATTGCCGACCGGGCCGAAGTGGTTGTAGACCACGTCGAGGAAGACCGCCAGGCCGAGCCCGTGGGCCTCGTCGACCAGTCGCCGCAGGTCGTCGGGACTGCCGTAGCATCGGGCCGGGGCGAACAGGTCCGACGCCGTCGTATCCCCAGCTCCGGCAGCCGGCGAAGTCGGCGATCGGCATCGATCTCGATCGCCGTGACGCCCGAGGTCCTTCAGGGCTCGCAGCCGCGCGGCCGCGCCGTCGAACGTCCCCTCGGGGCTGAACGTGCCGACGTGCAGCTCGTAGATGACGAGTCTCCTCGGGGTGATCCCCTTCCATTCGCGCGTCGGTCCAGGCGAATCTGTGCGGGGTCGACGACCTCCGACGGCCCGTGGACCCCCTCGGGCTGGAATCGGCTCGCGGGGTCGGGAAACGGGCCGGCGTCGTTGACCCGATAGCGATAGCGATCGCCCGCCTTCACGCCTTTCACGAACCCTTCGAACATGTGATCGAGGCGACGCTCCAGGGTCGCGGTCAGGGGTTCGGAATCGGGCCGCTCGATTTCTACCACGATCGATTGCGCTTGGGCGCCCACACGCGGAATTGGGTCCCATCACCGGTCGGGGTGGCGCCGAACGCGGGCTTCCACTTGTTCCCCGAGGTCTTGTTTCGACGAGTGCTCGAAGTCTTCGTGGTCATGGAGCTTCCCTGATGCTGGTCGTCGAAGGAGATGGGAGAGTTGTGGTGGGATTATGGCAAAAGGGATGCCAGCGGGACGATCCTCGTTCCGACGCTCCGCGTGCCCTCGGCGAAGACGCGGAAGAGGTGCTCACAGAGCACCCTACGAAGGCGGATCAGCCTCCTCGTAGAGTGCTCTGTGAGCACCTCTTCGATCCCACGCCAAGGGCACGCGAAGCGTCGGAACGAGAGGCACAATCGAAGGCACCGCAATCCCTGTTCACCTATTTGCTCATGAATCGGAAACCGGCTTCGCTTTTCGCCTTAACGCATCCACGCGGCGGAGGGTTTCGATGACATCCGCGCGGCCTTCGAACTCCTCGAACGACATCCGCAGCTTGTGACGCCAGTTGGGCCGCTGGTCGGTCGTCCCGGGGACGTTCTGCGCCTCGGTTTCCAGCCACAAATCTTCCAGGTTCACCAGGATCATCTTCGCGGGGGATTCGGCAAGCAGCTCGTAGCAAGCTTTCTGGATCGCCGCGAGGTCATTCCCCTGGTCGTCCCGCAAGAGGCCGCGGCGATTCAGCAGATTCAGGCAGGCGATCAGCCGCGCCGGACGGCTTTCGACCTCGTGCGCGGCGGTCGGCGGGTTCAGGACACCCAGGTCCATGCGCTCGGAAATATCGTGGCCCTGCCAGAACGCCGCGAACGGTGGCATGTCGTGCGTATTCACGCTGGCCACGACCTCGCTGGGCAGGTCGGACAGTGGAGCGTCGCCGCCTCCCATGAGTGCGTGCTGGGCCACGTACATCCCCCTCAATCCATGACGCTGCATGGCCGGGCGGACCTCGGCCGGGACGGTCCCCAAATCCTCGCCCACGATCCAGGATCGGCTCCGGTGCGACTCGATCGCGAGGATCGCGTACAGCTCCTCGGCCGGATAGGTGACATAAGCCCCTTCGTCGAGGCCCCTGGGGATCCAGTAGAGCCGGTGCAGGCCCATCACGTGATCCAATCGCAAGGCCCCGGCGTAGCGGAGGTGGCTGCGGATCGCGGCGATCAGGTAGGCGTGGCCGTCCTCGCGCTGGCGGTCCGGGATGAGCGGCGGGAAGCCCCAATTCTGCCCCTTCGTGAACGCCTCGTCGGGCGGACAGCCCACGGCGGCCTCGGTGGCGAACAGGTGAGGCCGGCTCGCCACGTCGTAGCTCTTGGGATCCACCCCGACGGTGAAATCCACGTACCAGGTGAGGCCGCGAGCCTCGGCGCGTTCGGACAAGGCACGCAACTGGGTATCCAATTGCCATTGCGCGTAGAGGTGATAACGCACGGAGCGTTCGGACGCGCCGCCGGGCTCCGCGCCCGCCATGAATTCGGCGTAGGCGACCGCCTCGGGATAATCGGCGAGGAACTTCTTGAACGCGGGCGGACGCTCCGCGCCTTCGCTCAGGGCGAAATCGGCGAGGATCTCCAGGACCCTCCGCTTGAGCCGCATCTGGCGCCCGTAGTCGACGAGCCTGGCCGATTGCAGGGCATTGACCTCGCGGCGGAACCCGGCCGAGGCCATCAACGCTCGCGCCGGCTCGCATCTTTCCAGGTCGGGGATCGCCTTCAAGTCGAGGTAAAACTCGTTGCCGAACAGTCGGCTGGCGGGCGAATAGGGGCTGATCCAGGGGGTTTCGTCGAAGGACGAGGCCAGCATGGGGAGCGTGGCCACGAGGCTCCCGCCCTGGTCGGCGGTCCAGTCGATCAGGGTGCCCAGGTCGGAATAATCCCCCGCGCCCCAGCTCGTGCAGCGATGGAGCGAATAGAGCGGGCAGAACAGGCCCCACGAACGGTTTTCCGGGCCCTGATAGACACGCGGAGGGGCCACGATCACGACGCAATCTTTCGACTCGCCCGCCTTCGTGACCGTCAAGCGATGATAGCCCGCGGGAAGAGGGCCCGGGATGGCGATTTCCTCGCCCGCCGGGGCCGACCAGGCGCGTTCCTCGCCCTGCTCGGTGGTGAGGCGGCAATCCGGGCGATCGTGTCCCGACGATTTCATGGGCACGACGGCCGGAGATCCCTCCCAGATCACGGCAACGGGCTCGATCCAGCGCGATTGCAACTCGAGATCGCGGGCCCGGAACGCCTCATCCACGTCCCGCACAGACCGGATCGGCGCCCCCATCGCCTTCAGGACGGCCAGAAGCACCTCGGGCGAAGTCTCGCGACGATTCCCCGCCGTATCCACGTATTCGGTCTGCACGCCGTAAGATCGGGCCAGGTCCTGGAGACCAATCTCCTCGCCTACGCTCATGGGTGGGATCTCAAAGTCGGGTATTACGGACCCAATATCCAATATATAGCCGGGCCCCTCGGGACGTCCCTGGACGACGTGCCTTGGTCGTCGCCGCCCGCCTTTGTACGGCACATATCGTGCCTTATCGGGCAGAGTTTTCCCATAAAACATTTCCAAGTATAGCCATTTGGAAAACAACTCTTGCGATTCAATTAAGATCTGCCGGATACTCCCTTCATGGCGAACAGACCTTCCGACCGAGACGTGATGTCCGCCTTGTCCAGAGGGTACGGTCGAGGCGACCGGACCGAGGAAGTGATCGCCGCATTGTGCCGAGGTTCGCCGCGTGGCAAGCGGCATAACGCGACGGGAGGCGTCTGCATGGCTGCATGTATCCTCGTGGGATGCATCCATCACGATGGAAGGCGGCCGGACGCGTACACGCAAACGATGGAGAAAAGCAACATGGCATCCCGCTTCTTTAGGCAAATTACGGCGATCGCGGCCCTGGCCGCCGGCCTCGCCCTAGGCGGTCCCCATGCGGAGGCTAGCCTGACGCTGAACATCCAGCACGGTGGGTCGGTGACCAACCCGGCAATCAACATTGTTAATGGCACCGACACCATGACGCCCAACAACGGCTCATTCACCTTCACGGGTGCCAAGAATGTCCAGTACATGCTGACCATCGATGGCACGGTGGAGACCTTCACGACCAGCGGCACGACAGGATCGTATACCGGCACCTTCACCACCACGAATGTCAATCAGATCACCTTCTCGGATTCGACGTTCGGCGAATTCAACATCAGCAGCCTGACCGCGACGCAGGGCCAGTCGGCCCAGGATTCGTTCATCGACGACGTGAACACCGACGTGACCCGGAACTCGAACACGGATCTCAGGACCCTGACGATCAAGACGACCACGTCGTTCATGCAACCAAGCACCACGAGCGTGCTGCTCCAGAGCGCGGTCAATCTGACGACCACGGACACCAACGCCAGCACGGCGTTGAGTTCCGCCATCGGCACCGGCGCCCCGGTGAGCGTGACGGCCACCATGGCGAACCCCAACCCCTCGGCCGCCGCGTATGTGACCCCCGGGACGAACCCGTACACCGTGACCAGTCAGTTCACGATCTCCAATCTCGGCGACGGCACCGCCACCCCCATCTCCGCCACGATCGACGCTCGCACCGACATCTTCGCATCCCCCGAGCCCGCAACCCTCACCATGGCGCTGATGGCGGTCCCCGCCACCACGCTCATGCTCCGGCGCAAGCGTAAAGCCCAGGCCTGAGCCGATCGATTCCTCGCAGGTCTGGCAATAAACGGCTCTACGAAGATCCGACCACGCCGGACAATCACACGGGACCGAAGTTGCCCGAATCGAATTCGACACCTCGTCGCGGGATGACCCCATACCGGTCGTCCCGCGACGTTTCGTCGTTTGCAGGGGCTCGTCTTGAGGGCGTGGCATGGCCGTTCCGATCCCGACGCATAATTTTGGTGAGATCGTCCCGAAGAATTCGACGGCCACGACGAATTTCTTCCAAAATCCGGGACCAAAATCGGCCGTACGCGGCAGTATCCTGATAGACGCGAATGCCTTGGGCCGGGAGGTGCGAGCATGAGGGGGATCCAGGGCGCCTCGCTCTTGCGGGATTTCAACGGGCTTTTCCAGCATGGCGCCGCCCCCACCGGGGATCGCGCCTTGCTCGATTGGTTCCTGAGCAAGGGGGATGAAACGGCGTTCCAGGCGATCGTGAATCGTCATGGGCCGATGGTCCGGGGCGTGTGCCTGCGGGTGCTGGGATCGTCCCACGACGCGGACGACGCTTTTCAGGCGACGTTCCTCGTGCTGGTCCAGAAGGCCCGGCGGCTTCGCGATTCCGACCGCCTGGGGCCGTGGCTTTATGGAGTGGCGACTCGGGTTGCCACCCGCTCCCGATCTCGGCTGGCAAGCCGTCGCGATCGTCGCGAGGCCAATTTCGACGACATCCCCGCCCGCGACGAGCGAGACCGGGCCGACTGGTCGGATGTGGGACCCATCCTTGACGTCGAGCTTTCCCGACTGCCGGCCAAGTATCGCGAAGTCCTCGTGCTTTGCTTGCTGGAAGGCTCGACCGTCGAGGAAGCCGCCGGACAGCTTGCCTGCCCGCTCGGGACCGTCAAGAGCCGCCTGGCCAGGGGTCGCGAGGCCCTGAAAACCCGCCTGACCGGGCGGGGGATCACGCCGGGCATCGCGATCGCGGTCGTCGCCGGCGCGAGCCCGTCGGCGTTCGCGTCTTCCGTGTCCGAAACCCTGATCCGCTCGACGGTGAAGTTGCTGGCCCAGACGAGAGTTGCACCCTCCATTCTTGCCCTCACCAAAGGAGTTGCTCCGAGCATGTTGTCCAAATCGATCGCGATGACCGCGCTTTTATGCGGAGGGATTGGCCTCTCCGTGCTGGGGATGGCAAGCTGGATGAAATCTCCGGCGCAGGCGCAGGAGCCCCCGGGCCGGCGCGATGGCTGCCGGGGGAACGGCGCCCGGCCAGGATCTCGAGCAGCACGCGGGCGCAGTCGATCAACCATCTGAAGCAGATCATGCTGGCCTTCCACAATTATGCGAACGCCGAAGGCCATTTCCCCCCGGCGGCGATTTACGGGCCGGACGGCCAGCCCAAATTGAGCTGGCGGGTCGCGATCCTGCCCTTCCTGAATCAAGGAGACCTCTACAAGCAATTCCACCTGGACGAAGCCTGGGATAGCCCGCACAACAAGGCACTGATCGACCGGATGCCGGCCGTGTTCACGACGCCCAACTTTCCCACCGAAGCCGGGAAGACGCGCATCTGCGGGTTCGTGGGCAAGGGGGCCATGTTCGAGGGGACCAAGGGGGTAGATCTTCAGGGCGTGACCGACGGCACGGCTAACACGGTCATGGTCGACCCTGCCGAATCGCCGGTCCCGTGGACCCAGCCGAGCGATTTGCCCTTCGGGACGGGGGTCTCGCCGAAGTCCTGTACCAAGGCGACCCAAGGGGGTATCTCTTCGCCATGGTCGACGGAGGGGTCCGGTCGACCGTCGGTGTGCATCCTGCCCTGCTGAAAAGCCTCATCACCCGCAACGGAGGCGAGATCATCGACTGGGAGAGGTTCTCGCCAAGGATACCGCGCCCGCCAGCGTCCCGCCTTCCTACCGCGCCCCCGACGGCCGGAGCCGCGCCGATGATCCCGCCCGGCGCGCCGATGGGGGCCGCGATGGGGCCGACCCAATCCCTGGAGCAACGCCTCCAGAGGCTGGAAGACAAGCTCGACCGCATCTTGCAGAAGCTGGACGCGCAGACCAAATGAAGCGGCAGATTTCCCGTAGGGCCGGTAATAACCGGCCGGGTTCGATTCGATGGAACCCGGCCGGTTATTACCGGCCCTACCGATCGCCTACAGCCGAATCGGTGAATTCCCGCCAAGGTGGTCGCGATAGTCTCCTCCGTGCCCTTTGACGATTCGGTCGAAAAACGGAGAGCAGACGCATGATCCCTCGGTCCAGGATCGATTCGGCGACCAGGAGACTTCGAGCCAAACGGTTGCGAGACGGGATTTCTCCCGAGATGACGTTCGATGCCGTCAAGGTCCGCACGGATCCCGCATCTCCTCGACAAGGCGGCATGAAAAACACGATTGCGGACGATTTCGGGCTCAGGAAGCCTTCGCGGCGAGCAATAAGCGATTGAAAGAGGGGACGAAGAGTTCACCACGGAGGCACGAAGGTCCCACAGAGAGGAACACAGAGAAACTTTCTTCTCTGTGCTGGCCCTGTGGGACCTTTGTGCCTCCGTGGCGAAGTCTTCGTCCAACCCTACCAAGAATCGCTCGTCTTTTGAGGTCGCAAGCGACTACAATGACGGCTCCTGGGGCGTGAGGGGTCGATCGAGAGAGCCCGGTTCGCATGGATCGTCTGAGCGTCCTCTGTTTCGCCGGTACTTATGGCCTGGCCCTGGCTTGCGACCTTGCCCGCTTCGCCGTCAAGGGCGCGGCGCGGTGGTACGCGACCGTGGCCCTCACGGCCCTGGGCTGGCTCGTGCAAACCGCGTATCTGGCCAATCGCGGCTGGAGTGCCCGCGAGTTGCCCGTGACGACCGTGTTCGAGTCGCTGCTGGTCCTGGCGTGGATTTTGGTCGCGATCGATTTGTATCTGGAAATCCGCTCGCCCAAGCGAGTGGCCGTGGGATTATTCCTGCTTCCGGTGGTCCTGGCAACGCTGGCCATGGCAGGGCGTGCCCCTCGCGCCGAGTGGACCGACCTGCATGACGGCTGGCGGACGTTCTGGGGCACCGTCCATGGGTTGCTTTTGGTGGCGGGCGCGGTGTTCACCTGCGTGGCGTTCGCGGCCGGCTTGATGTATCTGGTCCAGAGCGACCGGCTCAAGCACAAACGTCCGCCTCGCAATGGCTTCAATCTGCCCAGCCTGGAGCAATCCGAGCGGTGGAATCGCGGGTCGATCACCGTGGCGTTCCCCTTGCTCACGTTCGGCATCCTGATCGGCCTGGTGCTGATGGTCACGAAGCGGGACGCTCGCGAATTGCTGGGCTGGAGCGACCCGAAGGTGGTGAGCACGCTGGCGCTCTGGGTCGTATTCGCGGGGCTTCTTCATGCCCGCTATCGTCCCGAGTGGCGGGGGAAGCGGGTTATGATCCTCACGGGCGTGGCGTTCGGTTTCCTGGCCTTCGCGATGGTGGGCGTGGGGCCGATCTTGCCCACCGGACACGGCGGACGCACCCCGACCGCCGGGAGGGTGCCGTGAAGCTGCTGGCCCTCCGCGTGGATCACCGCTCGGCCCCCACCGCGGTCCGCGAAACCCTCGCCTTCGACGGCCCCCGCCGCGACCTCGGCCTGAACTCGCTCCGCGAGACCTTCCCGCCGTGCGAATTCGTGGTCCTGTCCACCTGCAATCGCGTGGAAATCTACGCCGCCGCCGATTCTCCCGACGGCATGCCCGGACGTGGAGTCCCTGACCAACTGGCTGGCCGATTTCCATCAAATCGAGGCCGCCACGTTCGCCCCTCACCTGGTCGCCCACCACGACGAGGCGGCCGTCGGGCACCTGTTCCGCGTGGCGTCGAGCCTGGAAAGCCTGGCGCTGGGCGAAGGCCAGATTTTGGGACAAGTGCGCGACGCCTATCAAGGCGCCGACGGCGGCCAAGGCCGTCGGGCCGATCCTCCATGCCGTGTTCCAGGACGCGATCCGCGTGGGGAAGAAGGTCCGGAGCGAGACCGGGCTGGACCAGGGCCGCGTGTCCATCGCCAGCGTAGCCGTGGACGTGGCCCGCGAGGTCTTCGACAGCTTCGGCGACAAGACGATCTTGATCATCGGCGCCGGCAAGATGGCCGATCAGACGCTCCAGCATCTGAAGATCCTCAAGCCGGGCAAGATCGTCGTGGCCAATCGCGACTTCGGCCGAGCCGCGAAGGCCGCCAACAAGTGGGGCGGCTGGGCCGTCAGAGTTCGATCGCCTGGGCCAGGCGCTGATCGAGGCCGACGTGGTGGTCTCGACCACGGCCTCCGAGCGGCCGATCGTCTCGCTGGAGATGTTCGCAAGGGTGCAAAGGGCGCGGAAAAATCGCCTGGTCCTGATCCTGGACATCGCCGTGCCGCGCGACTTCGAGCCCGAGGTCGGCAAGCTCGATCAGGTCATGCTTTACAACGTGGACGACCTTCAAGGACAGGTCGAGCGCAACCTGCAAGGCCGCAAGACGCGGGTCGAGCCCGCCCGCGCGATCATCGAGCGCGAGACCGAGGCTTGCCTGACGAACCTGCGGCATCAGAAGCACGCCGGCGCCCTCCTGCGGCAGCTTGGCGACTACGCCGACGCCGTGAGGATCCGCGAGCAGGAGGCCCTCTACGCCAGGCTCTCGCACCTGAGCCCCGCCGACCGCGAGGCGATCGCGCTGACCCTGCATCGCCTGCAAAACCAGTTCCTCCACCACCCCCGCACGGCCGTGCGATCGGCCGCCGCTTCCGGGACGAACGGGCACCCGTTCTTGCAGGCCGTGCGGCATCTGTTCGGGCTGAGCGACGACCGAGAGGGCCACCCATGACGCGACGGGTCGCAAGGTCGGCCCTCAAGCCGCGACCGGCGCCCCCGCGGCGGAAATCGGGCAAGGCGTGGCGGCTTGCGATGATCGCCTCGGCGACGGTCCTGGGCGGCTTGCTCGTCGCGCTCTTCGCGGCCGATCGCATCCTGGGAAGGCCGGCAAGGCTCGCCGAGCAGGCCGAGCAGGCGGCCAGGATTCGCGACTGGGAGGCCGCGGCCCGGGCCTGGCACGAGCACAACGAATACGGATCGGCCCACCCGATCTCGCTCCTGGCGGAAGCCCGTGCCTGGCTCGCCATCGGCCATGCGGCGAGGGCGGAACGGGCGCTGGATCGCGCCATCGCCGCCGATCGCGTCCCCCCCGAGCCGTACCTGCTCCTGCTGGAGATGCTCCGCGTGGAAGGTCGCACCATCGAGGCCCAGGACCTCGGCTGGAGGGCGTACGAATCGGTCCCCGAGACCAGCCGGAGGCTCGTGTTGAAGGCGCTCACGCTGGCCCTCCTGGCCGACGCCCCCGAGGCCGTCGCCCGGGGCACGCTCAGCCGCTGGTCGGCCGTTGATCCCGACGATTTCGAGGCACGCATTGCCCTCCTGAGGCGGATGGCCGCGAACCCTCGGCCCGATGACCCGAGATTGTCGGCACGCATCGCCGAGATCCGCGCGATCCTCGACCGCCATCCCGACAGCATCTCGGCGCGTGAAGCCTTGATCCTGGCGCTTGCCGAGTCGGGCGACCCCGAGCAAGGCCAGGCCGTGCTGGAAGCCTGGCCCGAGGCTTCGCGAGACGTCCGATTCGACCGCATCAAGGGGCGATGGGTCCTGGAAAACGACCGCAAGCCCGCGGCGGCGATCCCGCTTTTCCGGCAAACCCTGGGACGTCTCCCGCACGACTGGAAGACCCGCAATCGCCTTGCGAGGGCCCTGAACGCCACCGGACAGGAGGCGAAGGCCCAGCAAGAAGCCCGCGCCGTCGAACGCCTGCGAGAGATCCTCGACCCCGGCGCCCTGGGCAGGCGGTTGGACGCCGATCTGGCGAAGCTCGACGAGCCGAAATCCCGCCTGGATCTGGCCGATCTGTGCGAAAGCGTCGGCCTGGACCGGCTGGCCGAAGCCTGGCGACGCGACGTCGGCATCCCGCCCTCACCATCCGCACGGTAACTCGCCATGCCCGCCCCCTTCACCATCGACCTGAATCTGACCGGCCGATTGGCCGTCGTGGTCGGGCTCGGGGTCGTCGGCCGCAGGAAGCTGGAAGGGCTGATCGCATCGGGCGCGAAGATCCTGGGTGTGGACCCGATCGGCTTCGACGGCGAGCTTCCCCATGGGGTCCAGATCGCGGCCGAAGCGTATCGAGCCGACCACCTGGAAGGCGCCTCGCTGGCCTTCGCCGCCGCCCCGGCCGAGGTCAACAAGCAAGTGGTCGCCGATGCCAACGCTCGCGGGATCTGGGTCAACGCGGCGAGCGACCCGTCGTCCGGAGACTTCGCGGTCCCGGCCGTCTGGCAAGATGGGAAAATTCGCCTCACGGTCTCGACCTCGGGGGCCAGCCCGGCGCTGGCGGCCTCGCTCCGAGACCGCGCCGCCCAGGCCATCGGACCGGTCGCGGCGGACCTCGCCTCGCTCTTCGCCGAAATGCGCCCTAGAGTTCTTGCGGAAATCCACGGCGCCCGGGCTCGCAACGAGATCCTGAAAGCCTGGGGCAGCCCGAAATGGCTTGATCTGGCCGAGAGCCGGGGCATCGAAGCCGCAAGGCGGGCCTTGATCGAGCAGATTGAGGGAGCGGCCAGCCTCCGGGACCCGTGATGCCGTTCCTCGACACGTTTGCACCAAATGGCCTTGTCAGGCGGCGGGGAGACTGGGAAAATCCGGCGGAAGAAGCGGGAGATGGCGATGAGGCCTGATTGCGATCGTCGCGCCAAAGGAGTCCTGTAATCGTGAAAATCGCCGTCGTCGGAACGGGTTACGTCGGGCTGGTCACGGGCACCTGCTTCGCCGAGAGCGGCAATACCGTCACCTGCGTGGACAAGGTCGCCGCCAAGATCGCCATGCTCGAACGCGGCGAGGTGCCGATCTACGAGCCCGGGCTCGCCGAATTGGTCCACCGCAACGCCCGCGACGGCCGCCTGCGATTCACGACCGACCTGGCCAGGGCCATGTCCGACGCCGAGCTGGTTTTCATCGCCGTGGGCACCCCGCAGGGCAGCGACGGCGGCGCCGACCTCCGCGGCGTGTGGGCCGTGGGCGAGGAGATCGCCCGCCTGCTCGATTCGCACAAGATCATCGTGATCAAGAGCACCGTGCCCGTGGGGACCAACGCCGAGTTGGCCCGCCGCATGGCCGCCGTCACGGATGTTCCGTTCGATGTGGCCAGTAACCCCGAATTCCTCAAGGAAGGCGCGGCGATCGACGACTTCAACAAGCCCGATCGCGTGGTCGTGGGCGCCCGCAAGCCCGAGGTGGGCGAGGTCTTGCACGACCTCTACGCCCCGTTCCTCCGCACCGAGCGCCCGTTCCTGGTCATGACGCCCGAATCGGCCGAGATGACCAAGTACGTGGCCAACTGCCTGCTCGCCACCAAGATCAGCTTCATCAACGAGATGGCCAACCTGTGCGAGGGGTATGGGGCCGACATCAACGACGTCCGCCGCGGGATCGGCCACGACCAGCGGATCGGCTTCAGCTTCCTGTTCCCCGGCGTGGGATACGGCGGGAGCTGCTTCCCGAAGGACATCCGCGCCGTGATCCACATGGCCAGGACGGTGGGCATGTCGTCGAAGATGATGGAGGCCGTGGACGCGGTGAACGAGGCCCAGAAGGACGTCATGGCCACCAAGATCAAGGAGCATTTCGGCAGCCTGGAAGGGCTCACCGTCGCCATCTGGGGCCTCGCCTTCAAGCCCCGCACCGACGACATCCGCGAAGCCCCCGCGCTGGTCCTCATCGACACGCTTCTGGCGAGCGGGGCCGGCGTGAGGGTGCATGACCCCGAGGCCCTGAACAACGTCAAGGCGATTTACGGCGACAAGATCCACTATTGCCAGCACAAGTACGACTGCCTGAAGGGCGCCGACGCGCCTGGCGATCGCCACCGAGTGGAACGAGTTCCGCAACCCGGATTTCGGCGAGATCCACGGCCTCCTGCGTCACCCCGTCATCATCGACGGCCGCAACCTGTACGACCCCGAGCGGATGGCCTCACAGGGCTTCACCTACTACGGGATCGGCCGGGCCACCGCGGTCGCCGAGGAAGTCACGGCCTGAGAAGACGGCCAGGGCTGTCGCTGCGCCACCCGCATCAAGACACAACAAGGGCAACGCAAGGCGACCTTCGAAGGCCCGGCGCGACCCTGCCCGGCCGACCAGGTCGGGGCAGGAAGATTTCGGGCTCTCGGCGATCGTATGCATGATTTCCCCGGCCTTTTCGATGCTGCCTTGTGTGCGGAAACCCGACGGTCGAACCCCGGAATCGAGCCCTTCTCCAGCAACATCGGCGGGGCCGGGATTTTTCATGATCGAACCCGCGAAAGCGGGGGACGCGGAGGGGCGGAAAAGGCATCGGAAAACAGGGCCGGGGAGCGCGGTTTTCTTGCAAAAGCGATTTCACACAAATGCCTTCCAAGAATCGATTTGCGGCGATAAAAAGGATATGCAAAACCTAATACGCTACAAAGTGCGACACTCGCCTTCGGCCTCGAAAACCTCCCAGTCAAAATGTCTGACGGGGGGTTTGTAAGGAAGCGCCTACGAACCGTGCGCTTTTTTCCGCCCGGCGGGTGGCATGCTTACGTCTTTGTCACGCGACAGGAGGTTATACCCCCGAGCCATCTCTATATTTTCAGGCTTTTCTTCGTATAAACGTCTGTGAGATCGTTGGTTAGCAGAATCTGCGACGGCTTCCTAGTCCCGCTCAGTAGCGGAACGGCTTCTTGCCCTGATAGAGCTTGAGGCGGGATTTGCCGCTCTCCTGGTTTTCCGCGTCCGTATAGAGGGCATTCGCCTTGATCTGCCATTGGACGGCGACGACGGAAGCGGCGGACCTCGGCATAAGCGGCGGCGAGGGTCGCCGAGGCTGTGGGGCGACATCCATCCGCTCAGCTCGCAAGCCCTCGTGGCCAATTCGACGGCCTTCTTGCCGTCGCGATATTTCCCGTCGGGACAGGACGCCAGGAGACTGCCGAGGTTGTGATAGGCGTTCGAGAGCTTCGGATCGATGCGGACGGCTTCGCTGTAGTCGGCGATCGCCTTATCGTACGCCTTCTTCTTGTTCCAGGCGATGCCGCGATTGTTGTAGGCCATACGCGTGCTTCGGATCGATGCGGACGGCTTCGCTGTAGTCGGCGATCGCGTCGTCGTACTGCTTCTTGCCGCTATGGACGTTGCCGCGATTGTTGTAGGCCAACGCGAACCTCGGATCGAGGCGGATGACTTCGCTGTAATCGGCGATCGCCTTCTCGAATTCCTTCTTTTCGTACCAAGCCCGGCCGCGATAAAAGTAAGCACTCATGGACTTCGGGTCGATGCAGATGGCCGCGCTACAGTCGGCGATCGCCTTGTCATACTCCTTCTTTTCGTGCCAGGCCGCACCGCGATTGCTGTAAGCCGCCGCGAAGTCCGGATTGAGGCGGATGAATTCGATGTAGTCGGCGATCGCCCTCTCGTATTCTTTCCTGCTGCTCCACGAGAGGCCGCGACTGTAGTAGGCGTTGGCGTACTCCGGGCAGAGTCGGATCGCCTCGCCGTAGTCGGCGATCGCTTTGTCGTGCTCCTTCTTGGCGGTCCAAACAAGGCCGCGACTGAAATAAATCGTCGCGGACGTGGGGTCAAGGCGGATGGCCTCGCTGTAGTCGGCGATCGCTTTGTCGTGCTCCTTCTTTTCGTGCCAGGCGACGGCGCGACTGTGGTAGACCATCGCGATTCGAGGGTCGAGGCGGATGGCCTCGTCGTAGTCGGCGATTGCCTCATCGTATTCCTGCAGGCTGCTCCACGCGAGGCCGCGATTGGCCCATGCAGCCTTGTTGCTCGGATCGAGGCGGATAGCCTCATTGCAATCGCCGATGGCGGCGTCGAATTGCTTCTCGTGGATCCAGATCGCGGCCCGTCTCAGGTAGAGGCCCGCATCCGCCGGGTTCGCGAGGATCTGGCTCGTGCAGTCGTCGATCGCCCGGTGGAACGGAATGACGTCAGCCGAACTGCACCAACCCGCGGCCCCTCCCTTCTCGTCCTGGAGCCACAACCTGCTCCCAGCACCCTCTCGACGCGGTAGGCGTGGATCCCCTTCGGATGAGGAGGGCCTCATCGCCGCGCGGAGCAGGCGGCCATCCCGGAGGATGACCCGCTTGCCGATCCATTCCTTCGGGTCTTGGACGAACAGGATCGCCGGAGTCAGGATTACCGATCAGGAGGATCGCGCCGGCAATGCCGCTCATCGTCGAGATCCCCGGTTTCCAGACGCCCGGAATGCGGGACATACAAACTTAAGGTTTTCACGAAGTGTGATCCAGGGGGAAGATTTCCGGGCACGCGTGGAGGGAATCCTCGGGAAGACCCGGAAATCGTCGCCGGAGGCCGCTTGACAGACGACCTCGGGCGCGGATAGGTTATCCAGGACTGCGAACTCTTCGGGTTTTCGCCCGCTTACCTTTTCTTACAACTTGATCCCCGCTTTGGCCCTCCTCTTGGGAGATGGCATGAAGGGCTTGGTCTCCAGACGCGTGATTGGGTGGTTGGCGGGGGCGTTCTTGACGCTCCTGGCCTTCGCCGTCGCGTCTCCTGGCCAGGCCTTGGCGGGTTGCTTGCATGATGGGCCGACGGTGGCCCACTTCGAGCATCTGGTCCGGCTGGGTGCCATGCCCGAGGCCGAGACCCCTTCGCCCGAGCGGGAGGATCGCCCCTGCTCGGGCCCCATGTGCTCGCGGCTGCCTGCCGCCCCTACGGTGCCGGCGACCGTCTCGTTCGCCTATGAGCCGTGGGCGTGCCTGGCGGCCGGGCCGATGGGCGTGCCCCCGCACTTCTCCTTCCTGGCCACCGAGGTAGACCGCGCGATCCCCGTCGGCGGCCCGGCCTCGATCTTCCATCCGCCCCGATCGTCGTCTTGCTGAGAGAGGAAGGCCGCGCCCGTCTTGCGCGGTCCATATTCCCCCTTCGCGGACATACGACGATTCGGTGACCTTACTGCGCCCGAATCCTCGGGGCGAAAGGGTGGATGCGATGGACTATCTCTACTTCAAGAAGACCGACGAGCGGTTCCTCCGCCTGAGCGGCGTGGCCTTGATCTTCGCCACGCTGATCACGCTCTGTTGCGCGGTCACGATGGCCGCCTGACGCCCCTCGGACTCCTGCTCGTCGTCCGAGCCCGACACGCCGCGGACTTCGTCCGCCCGCGACGGTGCGCGAACGGGAAATCGACATCCCCCCGCAGGGCCGGTCATCGCCGGCCTGATGGGATCGCATGCGGCCGGATATGACCGGCCCTGCGAGGCGAGTCGGATTTGATATCCAAGAATTTTCTTCATTCAGAGCCAAGGAATCGAAAGATTCAAGGATCTTTTCTCATGAAACGTCGTCGACCGGGTTTCACGCTCATCGAGCTCCTGGTGGTGATCGCGATCATCGGCGTCCTGATCGCGCTGCTGCTCCCGGCCGTGCAGGCGGCCCGCGAGGCGGCCCGCCGCATCCAATGCACGAACAACCTGAAGCAGATGGGCCTGGGCCTGCACAACTACGAGGGCACATGGGCCATGTTCCCGCCCTCGTGTACCCTCCTCACCACGGCCACCTCGAATACGTACTCGGTCCATGCGCGCATCCTGCCGTTCATGGAGCAGTCGACCATGTACAACGCGATCAACTTCCTGATCGACTACACGAACCAATCGACGATCACGCAGACGGTGGTCTCCAGCTTCGTCTGCCCGAGCGAAATCTACACGCAACTGACGCCGAACGGGAACCTCAACTACGCCGGCACCAACTACGGCGCCAGCGCCGGCACCTGGTTCATCTGGGACCCGGTCTCCAAGAGCACCGGCGACGGGGCGTTCACCGTGAACTTCGGCACGCGGATCTCGCAGTTCACCGACGGCCTCAGCGGCACGCTCGGCCTGGCGGAGATGAAGACGGCGATCGCCGTGCTGAGGAATGGGGGGAATCCGAGCACCCTGGGTGCGCCGGCGCCCTCGACCCCCGCGCAAATCCTGGCTCTGGGCGGGACATTCGTGCCGGGGGTCTGCCACACGGAGTGGGTCAACGGGATCATCCTCCACACGGGGATGACCACGGTGCTCACGCCCAACACGCAGGTGCCCTACACCTCGGGCGGCCAGAACTACGACGTGAACTTTACCTCCAGCATCCTCGGCGTCACCTTCACGCAGATGACCTACGTGAGCTTCGGCTCGCGCAGCTACCACCCCGGAGGCGTGAACGTGCTGCTGATGGACGGCTCGGCCCGCTTCATCAAGAGCAGCATCGCCCAGAACGTATGGAGGGGGCTGGGGACGCGCGGCGGCGGCGAAGTCCTGGGCGCGGACCAGTATTGAGACGTGATCTTCCATGCATTTATCAGCATTTTTTCATGAGGTAATTTAACATGAGACGCCATCGATACGGATTCACGCTGATCGAGCTGCTGGTGGTGATCGCGATCATCGGGGTGCTGATCGCGCTGCTGCTCCCGGCCGTGCAGGCGGCCCGCGAGGCGGCGCGTCGCGCCCAGTGCGTGAACAACCTGAAGCAGCTGGGCATCGCCCTGCACAATTATCACGACGTCCAGGGGTCGTTCCCCCTGGGCCGGGCGGTCGTGCTCAACCCCCCGCCGGGGTATGGGGTGTACGACTTCTCGTACTCGCCGTTCGCCAAGATCCTGCCCTACATCGAGCAGGGGAACATCTCGGCATCGATGAATTTCAACCTCGGCTACCTCGACGCGGGCAACAGCACGGCCTATCAGACCACGATGAACGTGCTGATCTGCCCGAGCGACGTGTCGCGGACGATCCCCAACAACTGGGCGCCGACGAATTACCGCTCGAACGAGGGGACGAGCGTGGCCATGTGGTACGGGGCCACCGACACCGCCGGCGTGAACGTGGGGCTGCCCGCGCCCAACGGCCTGTTCTACGCGGGGATCGTGACGAGGATCGCCGACGTGACCGACGGCACGAGCAGCACGGCCGCCTTCAGCGAACATATCAAGGGCGACTACGACCAGGGCACGGCGACCGACAAGGCAGACACCTTCGAGCCCGGCACGCACCCGCTCACGTCCGACGACGCCCTGAACATGTGCAAGAATTTCGACTGGACGAACCTGGCGTTCCAGGGGTATTCGAACGTGGGGGCGCCGTGGATCTACGGCTATCACTCGACGACCAGCTACTGGCACTCGGGGCCGCCGAACGGCCGCTCGTGCATGTTCCCGCCGTCACGGATCTCGACCACGGCCAACAGCTTCCACCCCGGCGGGGTGAACGTGGGGATGGCCGACGGCTCGTGCAAGTTCATCAAGGATTCGATCAACATCGGGACCTGGCGTGCGCTCGGCACCCGCAACGGCGGCGAGATCATCGACGGGAATGCTTACTGATTCGCCCATCAATGCCGGAGACATCACGATGCGATTTCCAAGACGGTTCGCGGCGATGGCCGTGCTCGCCTCGACCATCCCCGCGTTCGCGGCCGACCCGCCGCCGGTCCCGGCCACGCGGGCCGACCTGAAGCGGGCGCTGGAAGACTCGAAGAAGGCGACGCCCCGCCTGCCCCTGCCGCCGCTCACCGCCGAGCAGGAGGTGCAAATGCGTCAACCCGTGGATGCGGCCAGGGGGCGGCTCGGGCTGGTGAACAACGGCCGCATGAGGCAATTCTACCTGCCCAGGGAGGTGGCAGCCGGCGGATTCGCCCGCGAGCCCGACCCCGCGATGACGCTGGGCCATCCATTCCAGACCCGGATCTTCTGGATCGTGTCGTGCGCCAATAACTGCACATATTGCATGGGGCACCAGGAGGCCAAGCTCTCGGCGGCGGGGCTGGACGAGGAGGCCATCGCGTCGCTCGACGGCGACTGGTCCGATTTCCCCGCCGATCAAAGGGCGGCGTTCACGCTGGCAAGGAAGCTGACCTTCGAGCCCGATAGGATCAACGATCGGGACATCATCGAGGCCAGGAAGCACCTGACGGATGCCCAGGTTCTGGAGGTCCTGCTCGTGACGGGCAACTTCAACGCGATGAATCGCTGGACGGGCGCCCTGCGCATCCCCCAGGAGGAACATCGCGTGTACCTCTCGCCCACATCACCGAAATTCAAGGACGCCGAGAGCCGCATCGCCCCGCTGGACCCGAGCCGATCGAAGGCGGGAATGGCCTGCGCCCGCTCGTCGCAACGCGGCGAGCTGGAATCGCGGGCCGAGGTCGAGAAAAGGCTAGCCGCCGCGCGAACTCGCGAGCCGCGATTGCCGCTGGCCGACGAGAGCAAGGCCCGCGCCGACCTCTCGGGCGACTGGTCGAGCGACCCGCTGCCGCAATGGGTACGATTGCTCGGGGCGTTCTCGAAGGCGGGGCCGTCGCGAGTGGCCATGCATCGCGCGGCCGACGAGAAGGGGACGCTCGACGCCACCTTGAAGGCGCAAATCGCCTGGATCGCCGCCAGGAACGATCGCGCCTGGTACGCGCTCGGCCACGCCCGCCAGCGATTGCTCGCCCTCGGGCAGACCGACGACGCGATTTTCGCGCTCGACGGCGCGGGCGACGGCCTCCATCCCGGGCAGAAGGCCGCGTTCTCGCTGGCCAGGAAGTTGACGACCGACCCGGCGCTGATCGACGACGCGGATATCGCGGAGTTGCGCAAGCACTTCCCGGATAAGCAGGTCGCCGAGATCGTGTTCCAGGTCACGGAGGCCGCGTTCTTCAACCGCCTGACCGAGGCGGCGGGGCTGCGACTGGAACGGTGAACTTTTCCGGGATCTTCTTATGATCAATCGCGGATAAGTCCCGCGATCTGAAAGACGGTCGCCGTGCCGGTCGTGCCGAGTTGATGGACCACGAGCGACGCGGCGGCCATGGCCAGTTGCATGGATTCGCGGAGGTTGGCGCCGGCCGCCAGGGCCGCGGCGAGGTTGGCCGTGACGGCGTCGCCCGCCCCCACGATGTCGATCTCGCCGCGGACCGGGATGCGCCGGGACGTGTTCGGGAGCTTGATCGGGCATGGCCCCGACGATGCCTCGCTCGGCCATCGTGATGAACACGGGGCGGCCGTTGCGGTCGGCGAGGTCGATCGCCTGCGCCTTGACGTCTTCGATCGACTCGAGAACACGCGATGAATCGATCATGCGAGCAAGTTCCGTGGCGTTCATCTTGAAGGCCAGCGGCGGGAACTCTCGCAGGCCGCGGCGGCTGTCGGCGAGGATCGTCAGATCCTCCCTGGCCTGGAGGGACTCGTACGCCGACTCGCGGACGATTCGCGTGACGACGCCCGTTTCGGGAAGGTCGACCTGGTCCATCAGGAGGATGGCATCGACTTGCTCGGCGAGCTTGTTGACTCGCCCCGCCAGGTCGTGCTGGAGGTCGCGCGGCGTGGGGGTCCAGTTCTTGGAATCGAGCCGATTCAGCTCTCGCGGCGGCCTGCCCGGCTCGATCACGAGGGGCTTGCAATAGACGGGCGTCCTCCTCGATGTTGTCGTGAGGAAATGTTCGAGATTCACTCCCTCTTGCGCCGTCATGGCGCGGCGCAGCTCATACCCCTCGCCGTCGTCGCCGCAGAATCCGACGGCCACGATCTGGCCGATGCCCGAGCGCCACCAGATTATTGAGGATCGTGCCGGCCGCGCCCGGCTGGCTCCTCACGCCCGTCACGTTGTGGACGGGCAGGCCGGTCTCGATGGAAGTCTCGGCCTTCGCCGGGTCGATTTCCAGGTAGCGATCGAGGAAGTAATCCCCCACCACGGCGATCTTCAGGCCCGGATATCGCCCCGTGATGGCCTGGAAGCGTTCGGCGTTCATGGCTGGACCAATCGACGGTGGAGTGGTGGAGGAACGACGCATTATCACACTGCAAGTAGTGCATGTCTCCGCCCATTCGCGAATAGCTCTTGCAGAATCGCAGGTAATAGGCCGGGTTGGTCTTCGGGGGCTCGCCCTGCGACCAGTCCCAGCCGCCGCCATCCTGGAGGTCGACGACGTAGATCGTGAAATCCTTGAGGATGTCCCTGCCGTCTTGCAATCGCAGGTTGTTCACGCAGCTCATGGCCTTCTCGAACACCTGCGGCCCCATGATGGCCGAGCCGATCGACAGCACCACGCCGCCTTCCAGGCCCTGCGCCGAGCCCGCGAACAGCTCGAAGTCCAGGCCCGCGGCGCGTCCGATCACCGCGCCGTTGAAGATCGGGTGATTGGTGATGATGTCGTAGCCGATGCCCGGATGGACCGTCAGCGGGATGCCGTGACGATACGCCTGTGCGAAAATCGAGGCATGTTTCCACCTGTGATGGATAATCGTTCGTCCCTCGGTCCAGCTCCCGTTCGATCATGGCCTGGAGCAGGTCGGCACGCGCCGCGGTGAGCGGGTGGCGCGGCTCGTCGCGGATCGCGTTTTCCAGCGTTTCCACCGGGGGAAGCGTTGCGCCGTCTTCCAGGATGAACTTGCCCAGTGATCGACCATAGCCCAGGCCATCCAGGGCACCGGCCATCAAGGCGAGATGAATATTCGTGGAGGTTTCATCCCAGGAGCCGAACGTGCCGGTCGCCACGTTCTTCTCGACGCTCTCGGTCGAGCGCCGAACCAGGCATATTCCCAATCGTGGATCGAACCCGCGCCGTTGGTGGCCAGGTGGGTGATCCAGCCCTGGCTCATCATCGGTTCGAGGAGCGTGGCGGCGCCGTTGCGGAGCAGGTGGGCGCCGTAGATGAGCATGACCGCGGCGCCTTGCTCGCGGGCGGCCTGGATCTTCCTGGCGCAGTCGTCGATGAGCGTGGAGATTGGCTCGGGGCAGGGACCTGGGGCGTTGGATGGGTCGATGAGGATGTCTTCGGCTCTGGTCAGGCTTTGCCTTCGGGAGAGGGGTTGGACCTTGAGCTTCTCGCAGGTCGAGCGGTTGGGTTTCCACGATGATTATCCATGGGAGATGATGGATTTCAGGCACCCGACAGGAGATGTTCGACGAAGGCGACGGCGTCCCGGAAGTCGGGGATCACCGCGTCGGCGCCGACTCCCAGGAGGCGGGTCCGCTTCCATGGGTCGACCTTGCCCGACCCGTTGTTGGCCTCGTCGCTGGCCACGGCGACGGCGAACCCGCCGACTTGCTTCGTGTTCTCGATCTCGACGTAGCCGTCCCCGAATGCGAGGAGCTGGTTGCCCGTGATCCCGTGGTCGTTCAGGATGCGATCGATGATCATCTTCTTGGAGAAGTTCTTGTAATCGTCCTGTGCCCCGTAAATATTCGCGCCGAAATACTTGGTGATGTCCAGCAGTTCGGCCTCGCGCTTCACCGCGTACTCGTCGGTCCCGCTGGCGAGGTAGAGTTGCAGCCCGCGTCTGGTCAGGTATTCCAGCAGCGGCCGCGACCCGTGGACGAGCCATTCGTCGGGCGTGATCGACCCGTCTTGCAGCCCCGCGGCGCGATCGCCCACGCGCCCCTCCAGCCTTCGCAAGTACTCGTGCTTGTACCAGAGCGGGTCGCGGGGCTCGCCGTTGCGCTCGCGGATTCGGTCGGCCAACTGCATCATTTGATAGATGGTCTGCTTGCCGTTGAGCCTCATGATGTCGTCGTAGACGAGCCTGCGAACATCGTCTTCCGACTCGCCGGGCAGGCGGGGCAGGGCCTCGACGAACATGGGGACCATGACCTCGGGCCAGCCCTGGCGGATCAGCGAGAGCGTGCCGTCGAAGTCGAACAGGACGTGCGTGATCTCGGGTCGAGGGGTCAGCGGCGACGGGAGTTCCACGCTGGGCCAGCGGCTCATAATGGGCGTTCCTTTCACGAGAGCGCGGCGAGGTATTTCAGGGCCTTGATCCCCGGCAGGAAGAAGTAGCCGCCGCCCCGGATCGTAACGAATCCGCCGAGATTGTGCAGCCTGCGACGCACCGGCTCGCGAGGGATCGTCATCGTCCCGTCCTGCTGCGAGCCCGTGTGCCCGAAGATGGGGTCACGCTCGTCGTACAGGCCGTTGAATGTGGGGTTGTTGATCCAGGTCTGCTGCACGAACTCGAATTGCCGCTCGATGTTGGCGTTGATGCACATGAACATCAGGCCGCGATCTTGCTTGTCATCGAGGTCGAGGGGATTGGCCGCGCGAGGTCCGTAGGATCGGCCCCTCCGCAGGAGGCGATGGCGTTTGGTGAGGTTGATGGCCTCGGCGGGGTCGTCGCCGAGGGTGTCTCGGGGGTTGGCCCGGCGGATGTGCGGCGCCGAAGGGGCAGCCCATGCCGTCGGGGTCGGCCTTGCCGTAGACGAAGTTGTTTTCCCGCGAGAGGGCGGGGTCGTCCTGGTCGGGCGCGAGGGTCATGGGGGCGCCGCTGGCCCATCGCCCGATGAGCTTCGCGCCGAGCTTGTCGCGGTCGTAGGGCTGGCCCTGGCCCTGGGCGTCTTTCGTTGCCGTGTCGAGGTAATTCCAGAGTTGCGGGACGTGCTGCCGGACGTGGCGGACGACCAGGTACGAGCCGTTGCGGCCGAGGTCGGGCACGGGCCGGCCGGGCGTCAATTCGACGGTAGCGAGCGTGTGGTTCGGGTCGGCCTCCGCGGGCAGGGCAAGGGGGTCGGGCAACACTTCGTATTCGTTGAGGTAGCCGAGGACGAATTCGCCCGCCTTGATCACGTTGGAGGCGGCGTAAGAGGTCGGGCCCGCGGCGGCCTTCTGCGGGATCGGGCTGCCTTCGATGATGGGCTGCGAGATGCTGTCGTGGAAGCCGAAATGCTCCTTGAAATCGGCAGATAATTGCGTGGTGATCGGGCCGTATTTCGGCGATAGTCCCTTCATGGCGGACTGCTCGGCCCTGGTGGCCTGTTCGAGCGTCGCGGCGTCCTTGGTGAAGATCAGGACGACGAGATCGACGGCATTGTTCGGCCCTCCCCAGAGCCAATTGCCCGGGTCGCTGGCCTCGTCGTCCCCGAGGATTCGCGAGCGATTGGCCGACGCCATGCCTTCGACGAACGCGGTGGGGAAGGTCCCCATCGTTTCGTCGGACAGGCCGAGTTTCCTCACGCCGCTCTGGGTGAAGGCCACATTGAGGTAGCACCCCGCGGTCTTATCCATCGCATAGACGGCCGTGGTGACGCGGTCGGCGGCGTTGGCGAGCCATTCGCGAGCTTGCTTGGGGTCGTCAATCGTGAGGAACAAATTCGCGGTGAACGGGTGCTTGCCGTAGCCTCGCAGGACGATCCCCTGCACGTCCTGCCATTCGACGGATGCGTCTTGCGTGGTTGCCATGGGAATCTCGCTAGAGGTTCAAAAATTCCTCAGCCATTTCCGCTCGGCGGCCTCGTCCATGATCGCGAACAGGCCCTCGCGGATGGCGGCGTTGGTGGCGATGTTTTGCTTGCTCAGGTCGGGATAGGCGCGTGTACCAGACGAGCGATGGCTCCTGACTTTGCCGGGTCAAGGTCTTGAACAGGAGCTCGTCGGTGGCTCCTCCGTTGACGAGGAACTCGGTCCTGGGGAACCCGACCGTGTTGCTCCAGATGGCCGTCAGCCCCGCGCTGGCGCGATCGATGAAGTCGTCGAGATAGTTCTCCCAACTGCCGTCGTAATTGCTCAGGAACAGCAGTTGTTTCCCGTCGTTGATGACCACCCAGCGGGCGAAGTGGATCGACGTGATCCCCGAGAGGTTGCCCTGGTTGGCCGAGACCGTGGCGAGGATCTGGATGAACTTCAGGACGCCCTTCAGGAGGAGCTGGCGGAACTCGCCGGGCTTCACGTCGGCCACGCTGGCGAGGTGGTTCTGCACCACGCGGTTTTCCTGGTTCGCCACGACCTGCACCTGCGAATGGTCGGGCTGGGCGTCGGAGACCGAGTCGGTGACCTCAAGCCATCGCAAAACAGCCAAGAAGATGCCGATGATGGCCGCGACCGCCCCCACGGCGATCACGTCGGGCCAGATCCCGTGACGCTTCGCGACCAGGAATCCCAGCCCGAGGATTCCCAGCCCGATCAAGACCCCTGCGACGTTGATGGCCGCGAGCACCTGCGTGCGATTGCGGACGAGGAACGGCCGCAAGGGGACGGTCCTGGCCCAGTGCAGCGAGGAATCTCGCTCGACGTAATCCTGCAATTTCTGGCGGATGGCCGAGGGGGAGCCGAGGGCGGCTTCGTCCTGCTGGTCGAGGAAGTCTTCCAGGCGACGGCGGAGGTCGCGTTCCTTGAGGATGCGATCGACGGTCAGGCCCGGCCAGCCGACGTAGTAGCAGTCGTGGCCGATGTCGCCCCGGCGGAGATATTCGACGATCTGAGCGGGCTGCCCGTCGGCCGGATAATCGGGGCAATGGGCGTAGATTTGATCGAGGCCCGGCCTTGCCTGCGCCACCAGGTCGAAGAGGAACGGCTCGACGGGGCCGTCGACGTTCAGCTCGCAGATGAGGTACGGCCCCACGTTCGCGCGATCCACGATGAACCAGGAGAGGAAGTGGGCCGAAGTTAATCGGGCGAACGGGACGAGGGGATTGCCGGCCACGTCGTCGCCGATCTTCGTGAGCAGCGCCCGCAGCGGCGCCACCGATCCCGGCGGCAATCGGCTTGATGATCGTCGCCCCATATTGATTGGTCATGACCGGCTCGGGGGTTGGACGGAGATCCGCCCGTTCAGGGCCGCCCGATCTTACACGAGAGGGGCCGTCACTTCGCGTCCGCCTTGCTCGAAATCGGTCGTTTTTTCGGAGGGCGCGCGATGAGCCGCACGCGGTCGAGGGTCGCCCCCTCGTCCGACCCCGTGATGCACACGCCGAATTGATCTCCGTGCGTCAAGATGGTCAAGTTCGCGCAAGGTTACGTTGGTCACCCCGTGGATCTCCACGACGAACGGCTCGGGGCCGGAGGCCATGAGCGTGGCGCCGCGCGCGGCCTCGATCGTCAGGCCGCGATGGCGGATCGGGTCGTCCAGGCGGATCGCGCCATCGTAGGTCTGGGCGTCGATCAGGCGGATCGTGTCGCCCGGATTGGCATTGCCTCACCGCCTCGGCCAGGCTGCGATAGGAGGCCGGCAAGGCCTGCGAGACGGTCACCACCGGGCGGTTGGGAGGTCCCCATTTCATGGCAACGCCGGACGCGGCGACCGCGACAAGCAAGGCCGCGAGCCGAGAAGCCCAGGAGGCGCCAGCTCTTGCGAGGCGTGGGCTCGGTGACGGCCGGTTCCGGCTCGTCGGCGACCTCGTCCGAGGATGCGGCCCGTTCGACCTCGGCCAGGACCTCGCGGAGGCGGGCGGCGACTTCCTGCGCCGAACCCGGGCGCTCTTGCGGGTCTTTGCGCAGGAGCTTCGCGACGAGGTCCGAGATCGCCGCGGGGCAGTCGGGGCGGGCGATTGCCAGGGGCACGGGGTCGTGATTGCGGACGCGGTCGACGGCCTCCTTGGGCGTGGGGGCGGCGAAGGGGGAGTGGCCGAGGATCATGGCGTGCAGGACGCCCCCCAGGCTGAACAGGTCGCTGCGGGCATCCAGCAGGTCGCCGCGGATCTGCTCGGGGCTCATGTACGCCGGGGTCCCGACGATCCTGCCCGCCGAGGCGAGCGCGGCCTCGCCCGGATTGGTCACGGCGAGGCCGAAGTCGGTGATCTTGACCAGCAGGTTCGGCCCTTCCAGCAGGATGTTGGCCGGCTTGATGTCGCGATGGATCAGCCCCCTCTCATGGGCGGCGGCCAGCCCCTCGGCAACCTGGAGGCCGATCCTCAGGACGTCGCAGGTGGGTAGGGGAATCCCGCTCTTGATCCTCTGCCGCAACGACCCGCCGGCGATGTACTCCATGACCAGGTACGGCCGCCCGCGGACTACGTTGACGGTATGGATCGTGACCACGTTGGGATGGTTGATGGCGGCGACGGCGCGGGCCTCCTTCAAGAACCGGCCTCGCGATCGGCTGTCCAGGGCCAGCAACGGTTTCTGGACCTTCACGGCCACGGTGCGGCTGAGGGCCTTATCCACGGCCTTGAGGACGATCCCCATCCCGCCCAACCCGAGCACCCCATAGACGTCGTAGCTGTCGATCTTGCCGAGCGACCCGGCCCGATTCGACGGGGTCAGGAACCCGAGGTTGACGTCCTCGCACGCGCCATCGCGGCCGAGGGCGCCGCGGGTAGACTCGGCGGGGGCCGTGACGGTCGACTCCATCGACGTGACCGAGCCAAGGTCGGCAGTCCCCGGCTCCATCCCGATCAATGTCCCGCCCAGGTCGTCCACCGTCCGCTCCCTTGGCTGTGGGCTATTGGCTATGGGTTGTAGGCCGTAGGCTATAAGCCATCCGAATTCGTAGGCCGCGGTACTAGCATTTCTGTTCTTTTCAAGCCTACAGCTTACGGCATACAGCCCAAGGCTTACGGCCTACAGCCTACAGCCCAAGGCTTACAGCCGACGGCCGATCGCCCCGATCCGGACCCTTGACGTCCGGTTGGACGACCGATAGAGTAGCATGCCGAACCCCAGCTTCACATCAAGAAGTCGTCGCCTCCCTGGAAACGGGGCGGCCCGATGGCGATTCGAAAGCGAAATGTCGGGATCGAAGCCGATCTCGGCAGGGCACCGTTGCCCGCTGGTCAGGGAAAGAGTCTATCCGGATCGCGCGAAGGGATGTCGCATGAGACCGGGCTCGCCGGGTGCCTTGGCCCTCGGCTTGCTCGATTTTTGGAGAAGTATTGGACGCGGGCCCATGCCTCGACTAGATAGATAAATCGAGGGTCAGTCCGGGCCGCAACCGCAATTGCGCCCGAGTGCTTGTGGCGTCGTCTTCATCCTTCAATCCCGCCGCGAGCCGCGATCATAGAAAGACTTCTTTTCGTTTCCGCGGCCCGCGACCTGGTAAAGTGGGGGTTTTCTCATGATCATCGATCAAGTCGGGGATGGCGCGGAGGCGGCCGTGGCGAAGTCCAGGAAGCAGGCCTTTCATCGGGATTTCTCGCAGGAATATCGACTCACCAGCCGCTCCCTGCCGGAGATTTGCGAGCGAGTGAAGCGCGTGGTGGCCCGCCTGGGCACGTCGCGAAAGGTCCAGTTCCGGGGCCGCAAGCTGACCAACGAAGCGTTCATCAATGCCGCCGCCCTTTATCTGTGCGAGCAGGATCGCGACACGCAGGAAATGATCCTCGATGCCTATGTGGCCCGGATCGAGGCCATGATGCAGGACGATTCGGCCAAGGAGTTCAACCCGGCCGATTGATCCGGATCGAGCCGACCGTTGGACTCAATCCGAGCTCCGCCCGCGAAGTTCCTCGACCAAATTCCCTGAGATCGCCGGCCCGCTCGACGGCGGCGACAATTCGTGTCGCCGCCTCTTCCACTTCGGCCCGGGTGGTCGCGGCGCCCAGGCTGAACCGGACCGAGGTGCGAATCCGGTCCTCGGGCACGTGCATGGCGACCAGCGACGGCGAGGGGCGGGTGGAGCCGCTCGCGCAGGCCGACCCGAACGACACGCACACGCCCGCCAGGTCGATCTGCATCCGCAAGGCGTCGGCGTCAAGGCCGACGAAGCCCACATTTAAAGTCTGCGGCAGTCGCAACTTCGGTTCAATCGGCCCGTTGCGGACGACCCGCTCGGGGCCAAACGCCGCGATCAATCGCGCTTCCAGGAAATCACGCAAAGTCGCCCAGCGCTCCGTGCGAATTTCCGCCTCGCGATGCCACTTCTCCAGCGCCGCGGCCAGCCCCACGATGAGCGCCACGGGGACGGTGCCGGGCCGCAATCCGCGTTGCTGACCCCCTCCATGAAGGATCGGGGTCAGCGAGACGCCGCGACGGACCAGCAAGAGCCCGACGCCCGTCGGTCCGCCAAACTTATGGGCGCTGGCCGCCAGGGTGGCCACGCCAAGCTCACGGAAATCGACCGGAATCCGCCCCACGGCCTGGACCGCGTCGGTATGAACGGGGATGCCATGCCTATCCATTAATTTGGCCAATTTCCCCACCGGTTGGATCGCGCCGGTCTCGTTATGAGCCAGGATCAAGGTGGCGAGCCGGGCAATAGCTCCATCTCGGGACGCGGCTTCGGCCATCCTCTCGGGATCGGCCAGCCCTTCGGTATCAACGCTCGGGCGCTCAACCTCGTAACCCATCTTCTCCAGTTTCGCAACCGGCTCGACCACGGCCGGGTGCTCGATCGGGCTGGAAACAATCCGTCTTGTGGCTCCCCCGCCGTCCAACAAACCAAATATGGCAAGATTATTGGCTTCTGTGCCGCCGGATGTGAATATTAATTCCTCGGGATGGGCGTGAAGGACGTGGCATACCGTTTCGGTGGACGCGATCAGGGCACGTCGGGCGGATCGCCCCAGGGGATGGCGGCTGTCGGGATTTCCGCCACTCAGCCAGAACGGCCTCATGGCCTCCAGGACTTCGGGGTCCAGGGGCGAAGTCGCGTTTTGATCCAGGTCGATCGGTCCCATTGGCTTAATTGAACGATCATCCAAGGCTTCGGAGGGTCAAGAAGAGTCCCACGAGGAACAGGGGCAGTCCCAGGATCGCGAGCGACCCGGAGGAGCAAAGGGCCACCCCAATCACCATGGTCGCGAACCCGACGACCACGCCCGTCACGCGGCCGAGCAACTCGACCGCGTAGGCGATCAGGCGAAACGGCAGGGTGATGACCGACCACAAAGTTCCAAGCATGATCATCGAGCCTAGCATAAGGACGGGTCGGGAGGGAACGGAAGCGGACGAGGCGTTGCGACTGGCCTTGCCCAAATCGATCGATTCGGGTCCAATCCGCGTGTCATCACGAGGGTATTCGCCTCGCCAGGCAATCCCTTGGAGCACCACCCCGCGAAATCGCCAGGCAAGGAGGCCCGTGCGGATGCGCAAGGCACTTCTGGTCGTCCTGTTGGTGGCCGCCTCATTCGCCGGAGGCGCCGTGGTCAACGGCCCCGGATTGACCTGGGCCAAGGGGCTCATCGGCGGCAAGATGCGCGAATCCGAGGCGATCCCGACGCTGAACCTGGCCGATGATGGCAATGCCTCGTCCTCCAGGCCCAACGGCGACCCTGCCCCGCCGAAGTCCACCCCGTTCCCGGCGGCGCCGCGCCTCCCCTGGGCGGCGGACTTCGCGCCCTCCGTGACCACGCCCACCCCGGCACCCCGTCCCGAGCCGAAACCCGTCGCCGTGGCCGAACTTCCGTCGGAAACGAAGCCGCCGCTCGGGACGCCCCAGGTGGAGGCGCCGTCGCTGGAAGTTCCCCCCGAGTTACCCCCCTCACGCCGCCCAGGCGCGACCCCGCGCGAGAAGACCTGGCGCTCACGCCGGCCATGACAACCCCTTCGCCCCCCGCCGGCTCGTCCGACTGGGCTTCGATCCGCGTCCGCATGAAAAGTTTGGGCGTGGCGCGTTACTGGATGGAATCCACGCCCGCCGGACCCTGCACGTTTCGATGCACGATCCCCGTGGCCGGCTCCGGCTCGGTGTTCCAGCAATTCGAGGCCGAGGGGGACGACGACCTGCGCACCGCCGAGGCCGCCTTGCGACGCATCACCCTGTGGAAGGCCACCGAGAAGGAGTGATCGCTGGTATGGGCTCCAGGCTGTAGGCCCTGAGAGAACAGGGAACAGGGAAGAGGTGCTCACAGAGCACCCTACGGATTTAGATGGCCTAAGGCTTACAGCCTAGAGCCTGAGGCTTACAGCCTAAGGCCTTCGGCCCAACATCCTCGGTTCGCTTGCCGGGGGTCGGTCGAGGAGACTAAGATGAAAGGATGAAGAGCGGGGCATGTCCCCCGCGGAAAAGACCAGCCCGTCACACCCATTTCGCAGTGAGTCCCTGATGCCCGACGACCCGACGGAGAGGATGCTCCTGATTGTGACTGGGAGCACGCTTCGCGCCGAGGAGGTCGATCGGCCGCTGGCGTACTACCTCAAGCAGCAGGTGGAGGCCCAGTTCGTCACCGACGACGACCCGCCTCCGGTCCGCGTGATCGCCGACTTCCGCTGGCTGCACGAGGACGGCTTGCAAGCCCTGCCCACCATCTCCCTGGGCGGCCCCGGGGTGAACGCCCTGGCGCAGAAGTGGCTGGAAGACCTCCCCGTGAGCCTGGCCGTCGACGAGCAGTATTACATCCAGATGGACCCCGACCTGGAAGAACCCCGGGCGAGCATCTGGGGCATGGACAACGCCACAACTCAAATCGCAGCCTCGGCTTTCATCCAGAAATTCCTGCCCCGATTCCTCATCCGCTCGGCCGCCGTCCTCGAAGAGCTGGAGCCGGACCTCTCCGGATCCGACGACCCCGACGACGACGACTGAACACGTCCCGCGATTTCCCCGCAACTAAGACCTACCCTTCTCTCGATGCTGCTGAGTAGGTAATGCCTTCCCGCGTCGTCGGCGGGAGGGTCGCCCGCCTCATGAGGAGGCTGGCGACGGCTCCTCCTTGAACCCCTAAAGGATTGGGGGAACATTTTCCCATGCCCCACCCATTGACTCGTTTCGCCGCCGCAACGCTGTCAACCCTCGCCGTGTTCGCGCCCTCGACGTTCGCGGGCGACCCGCCTCGCGAGGCCGCCCCGTGGGCCGTCGTCGGCCGCGCCATCTCGCAGGGCCGCGCCACCGGCCGGTACTGGCTGATCGATTATTCGCTGCGCAACACCTCGAACCAGCCGCAGACGATCAAGCCCGAGGCCGTGGCAATGAAGCTGGAAGGGTACGTGTCGAATTCAAAGGTCAGCAGCCACGCCTGCCCCAGGCGCACCACGGTCACGGTCTCGGGATCGTCCGGCCTGTCCGCTTGCGCCGACGTGATCCCCTCGGGCGACGATTCGCGACGCTGCCGGGAGAACGCGGTCCTCCAGGTCTGGCCGGCCGAGAAGGGGGAGAATCCCCCCGAGCCGATCGCCAAGGCCCTGACGCGGATCGTCACGCTCGACGAGCAGCCCACCTGGACCATCGCGCCCGGAGGCATCCTGCGAGCGAGGCTGCGCCTGGAGCACGACCATTTCCTCTACGGCCCGTATGACGCACTCCTGGGGCCAAGAGACCTGGAATTCAAGCTAGGCAAATCCACCATCCGCGACGTGTTGCCGCTGGACCGCGAGGGCAAGCTGCCCCGGATGGCGCAGAATCCCTGGCCGGCCGCCGGCGACCCGCCGCCCGACCGCCTGGATAATCGCGTGTTCGTGTCGGCCCCGCACAGCCTGCACCTGGAGGCACACATCCCGGGCAACCAATCCTACCGCTACCGCGACTGCCCGGTCCGCTACTCCACCCGGATGCGGCTGCGATACTGGTACCTGATCGCCCCCGGCACCGAAGGCGACTGCAAGTCCCGGATCGTCCAGTACAAGGACGCGCCCGCCTGGAAGATCCTCTCCGACGGAGACGTGGAGCAGATGCTCACGGTCACCGGGCGATGGACGAGGGTCGAGCGGATCTTCCGCACCGAGTCCGAGGCCACGTCGGTCACGCTGGAATTCCGCCTCCTCGGGGACGTCGGCGAGATGTGGATCGACGACGTCAGCCTGGAGCCGGTGGACGAGGACGACGACGGGCCGTGAGGAAAGAGCAGGAGATTGCCGAAGCATGCGGAGACGTTGTACCAATACGAAGGCTAGAGAAGGGGACCGCCTTCCGATGGGATACCGTTGCGTCCTGATCCAGGTTCATGAGCGTGTCCTAATCGACCTGGATGAGGACGCCATCCCCGGCCTATTCCAACGGGCTGGCTCACCCGGCAGCCGCGGCACCTCTTTGGCGGTATTGAAGCTGTACGAAGAGCCCGCGATGCAGGACCAAGCCCCGCCGGCGATCAGCCTGGAGAAGATGTGGTTGGCACTCCATCACCTCCTGACGGGCGAGTTCCGCCTCGTCCCTTCACCCCTCTCTCGCGCCATCTTGGGCGGGACGCCGTTCCGCTCGGATGTCGGGGACGGTCCGGCGCGATACCTCTGGGCCGAGGAGGTGCGAGAGATCTCGACCGCCCTCGCATCGGTGATATACGAGGACCTTCGGCGCCGCCATGATCCGGCGGGCCTGAAGGCGGCGTGGCCGTTGACTCCGGTCGATGACCGAGAGGATGAGGAGAACATTTTCAGCGAGCTAGAGAGCTACTTCGAGCTACTTGTCACCTTTTATCGGATTGCGGCGGCCCGTGGAAACGCGATGCTGATCGGCGTGGTCTAAGGCAGGCCGAGGCCTGCCCCACGAAAGGCTAACGGTCGCTCCGTTGGTAGCTGATGGAGATTTATCGCACGCGATGCATTTGAAGCAACCGCCGGATGTTGGCATGGGGTTTGCCATATAGGTTGAAGTGACGGATTCGGCGTTGTGACGTCGAGGCGTGTCACGTCGGCGGAATTGTTCCCCACCGAAAACCCTTCAACATGTAGGTGAATCCCATGGAAATCGTGCAACAGATGCCCATCGTCGTCGCGGCGGCCCAATATTCCCTGCTCTACCTCCTGTTCGGGGGCGGCTTCATGGGCGCGATCGTGATCTACGTCGTCGCCAAGGGGCTGGGAAAATAGCAGTAAACTTCGAGGTGAAACTCGCAGCCCTCCTCCCATTCCTTCGGCTCGATGGGCGAGGAAATGGGGGGAGGGCCGCGCATTTCCTCCGATCGATCCCCGCGACGTGGCGGCCTTCCCTTCAACCCACCGGGAGCGCGAACTCCGGGCCCTGGACGTGCCGGATGAACCCCTCGGCCTGACGGCATCCGCGTTCGATGCCCCTCATCCGCGTGACCTGCTCTTGCAGGGCATAGAACTTCTCGGGAGCCTGGCTCGCATGTGCGAAGCAGGCCTTTCGCTTGGTCGGCTCGGCGAGCGTGATGTCCACGTAGTGCGTGGGCGAGAACTGCACCGTGTCCTCGCCGTTCGAGACCTCGTAATAATAAGAGCGCGAAGGCCTTGCGCATGCGGAGCCAGGCGTCGTAAACGAGCATCGACATAGCCCGATGATCGGCATGATTGTCGATGGGCCAGTGGGTAAAGACCGCGTCGGGCGATTCGCGTTCCAGGATCGCGCGAAACGCCTCGTAATGAGGGCGATCGACCACGGCATCGCCATCAATCTGGCCGGCAAAACTCGGCCGAGCCTTGAGGATCTCGCACGCCTTGCCCGCCTCGGCAATGCGGACGCCATCGCGAGGCTTGCCGCTCGGGACGCCATCGTTCAGGTAGAGCAAGACGACCTCATGGCCCAGTTCCGAGCATCGGGCAATGGTCCCGCCGCAGCCGTATTCGGGGTCGCCGGGATGACCGCCCGTGACGATCACCCTGAGCTTGCGGGCGGGGTCGGCCGCCGGCTGCCCGACCGCAAGCACGCCGCCCACCGAGCCGGCCAAGAGGTTGCGACGGGTCAAGGGGAGCATGGCGGAGGATCTCAGGCCGGCGGATCGATTTCCCTGCCCGGCCTGTTTTAGGGGAGATCGCCCCGCGGATCAAGGCGGATCGTCCCCCTTTCGTCGCGTTCCGGCGCCGGGGCGTGGGCGGAGGCGCCGAGAATCCCCGTGCCGTTTCCTTGGTTATCGACATCTCCGTTGGAGTCACCCCAGATCGACTCTCCCGGGCCGAGCCGGCCCGCCCCAACCCTTCTCGCCGGAACTCCGCGCCTCATCGCGCCTTAAGCGGCACGAATTCGCCCGCCGTTCTTTGACAACCCATCCGCCAACGCGCATATCTCCCTGACCGGCGGACGCACTCACGCTTTGACGGACCCCTTGCGATTGCCCCATCCTCGCGATCGTCACAACCTGCGCCGGCCGCATCCTCGGGCGAATCGAATCGAAGGGGTGGGACCATGGCTCTTGCGTCTTGCATCGAAGAGGATCTCCGCGCGGCCGTCGCTCAACGGGTTGGACCCGCCAAGTTCGGGCTGTGGTTCGGCGACGGCGTGAGCCTGGGCGTGGATGGCGACTCGCTGGAAGTGGGCGTGCCCAATGGGTTCTTCCGCGAGTGGATCCAGGGGCACTTCGCGGGCAACCTGATCGAGGCCGCCGAGGCCGTGGTCGGCCGTCCGTTGCGGCTGGCCTTCACCATCGACGCCGAGCTTGAGCCCAAGCCCAAGGGCCGGGTGATCGAGGTCGAGCGCGACGGCCATCGCCCCAAGCCCACGGTCCCCGCGCCGCAAGCCCGTGTCGCCGCCCCCCCAGGAGAAGCCGCGGTCGCAGGCCCGGCCGGCGCGGAAGCTCAGCGATTTCATCACCGGGCCGGGCAATCGCCTGGCACATGCGGCGGCCGTGGAGATGGCGGCGACGATGGGCCGGGACTTCAACCCGCTGGTCGTCCACGGCGGGGTGGGGCTGGGCAAGACTCACCTGCTGGAAGGCATCGGCGAGGCGATGAAGGCCCGCCATCCCGGCCTGAGGATCGTCCACCTCACGGCCGAGGCGTTCACCAACGGGTTCCTCGAAGCCATGAGGACCAACTCGCTCGGCTCGTTCCGCTCGCGATACCGCGGGACCTCGGCATTCCTCATCGACGACGTCCATTTCCTCACCGCCAAGCGGGCCACGCAGAACGAGTTCCTCCACACCTTCAACGCCCTGATGGCCGAAGGGGCGCCGATCGTCCTGTCCACCGATCAACACCCTCGTCAGATCGCGAAACTGACGGAAGAGCTGGCCACGCGATTCCTCGGCGGGATGGTCGTGAAGATCGACGCGCCCGACCCCGCCACTCGCCGCCACATCCTGAAGGCCAAGGCGATGGCAAGGGGAGTGGACGTGCCCGAAGCGGTGATCGCCTACGTGGCCGACCACCTGCGGGCCAGCGTGCGAGAGCTCGAAGGCGCCCTGCACAGCCTGATCGCCCACGCGCTCTTGACGGGCAAGAAGCTCGACCTGAACCTCGCGAAGGCCGCACTGCGAGACACGATCCGCCACACGGCGCAAACGGTCGCGCTGAAGGACGTGGAAAGGGCCGTCTGCCGCCTGTTCACCATCGACCCCGAGGCGCTGAAGTCGGAAGCCAGGTCGCACGCGGTGGCGCACCCGAGGATGCTCGCCATGTACCTGGCCAGGAAGCACACCGGCGCGGCCTACAGCGAGATCGGCCGCTTCTTCGGCGGGAGGAATCACTCGACGGTGATCTCGGCCGAGAAGAAGGTCGTCAAATGGCTCAAGGACGAGCAGCAAAACGGCCTGCTCGCGGGGTTCGAGACGGTGGGGGACCTGCTGACGGCCCTGGAGAGAGAAATCGGGGCGTAATCGGGGCGGTGACCGACGATCCGATGTCTCGCCCGGCGAACTTCCCAGGCCCGGTCGTACCGGTTGATCCGGCGGGGCCACCGCGGATATGGTGGGACCTGGATCTACGCCCCAATCAAGACCCGAGGCGCCATCCCCCGTGCTCGCCCGCGTCGTCATCCGTCATCTTCGATCTTGTGAGACGTTCACGCTCGATGAGCCGGGGCCGATGGCGGTGTTGGTCGGGCAGGGATGGCGTGGGGAAATCGAACATCCCGGATGCGATTGGCCGGGTGGCGGAAACGGCCCTTCGGGCCTTGGTTCAGGACTCTGGAGCCCCCATCTTGACGGGGGTCGACGCGCCGCTGGCCGAAGCGCTTCATGAGGGGAATGCACCGATCCCCGCTCGGCCCATGACGATCCACGGACAAGCCACCCACCCTGGTTTCGGAGCCGCACCCATGACCGACCCCACGCAACCCCGGCGCGAATTCCTCCGATGGGGCGTCGCCGCCTCGCTCGCCCCTTTGGCCTTGCCGGGATTGGCGCCACGCCGCCACGGCCCAGCAGGAGGCCGACGCTTTCCTCGCGAAGTACGTGGAAGGCTGGCTCCCGCTGGAGACCGCCGCGAACGAGGCCGCCTGGACCGCCTTGACCGACGTGACCGAGGCCCACACCGCCGCGCAGGTCGCCAAGGGCCAGGCGTTCAACGAGTTCGTCGGCTCTCGCGAGGTGATTGACGGCGTGAAGTCGCTGCTTGCTCGCAAGAATGAGTTGAATGACCTGACCGTCCGCCAGCTTGAAAAGGTCCGCCTGCGAGCGGCCGAGGCGCCCGCGACGATCCCCGCCGTGGTGAAGGCCCGCACCGAGTCCGAGGCCCGGCAATCGGCCTCGCAGGACGGGTTCACGTTCTTCATGAACAAGGAGGGCAAGGAGTCGCCCGTCTCGGCCAACGAAATCGACCGCGTGCTCGTGAATTCGCGCAACCTGGACGAACGGCTCGCGGCCTGGACCGCCTCGAAGACCGTCGGCAAGTCCCTGCGACACGGGCTGCTCAGGCTCAGGGACCTCCGCAACCGCGTCGCCCGCGAGTTGGGCTTCCCCGACTTCTTCGCGCTCCAGGTCGCCGACTACGGCATGGAAGTGCCCGAGATGATGGCCCTGTGCGACTCGTTCGTCGCGCAGATCAAGCCCCTGTACGAACAGCTCCACACCTGGGCCAAGTTCGAGCTGGCGAAGCGATACAAGGTCGACGCCGCCCGAAGGGAAGATCCCCGCGCACTGGCTGCCCAACCGCTGGGCCCAGAACTGGCCCGGCATGGTCGAAGGCGTGGACATGGACGCCCCGTTCGCCTCCAAGACCAAGGAATACATCACCCAGCAGGCCGAGCGATTCTACGTGAGCCTGGGCATGCCCAGCCTGCCGAAATCCTTCTACGAGAAGTCCGATCTGTATCCCGCCGACCCGAAATCGGGCCGCAAGAAGAACTCGCACGCATCGGCATGGCACGTCGACTTGCGCGAGGACGTCCGCAGCCTCATGAGCATCGAGCCCGACGCGCGATGGTTCGGCACGGCGCATCACGAGCTGGGTCACATCTACTATTACATCTCCTATTCCACGCCCCAGGTGCCCTACTTGCTCAGGGCCGGCGCGAACCGGGCCTTCCACGAGGGGATCGGCGACCTGATCGGCGTGGCGGCCGGGCCAGAAGCCCTATTTGAAGCAGATGGGGCTGCTCACGCCCGAGGCCGAGAAGGCCGACACGGTCACCTATCTGCTCGACGCCGCCCTGGATCGCTCGATCACGTTCATCCCGTTCTCGGCCGGCACGATGACGCGATTCGAGCGCGATTTCTACGCCGATTCGATCCAGGACGACGCGCCTGAACGCCGGATGGTGGCAGACCGTCGGGCAATATCAAGGGGTCGCCGCGCCCATCGGCCGGCCCGAAGACCTCTGCGACGCCGCCACCAAGACCCACATCAACGACGACCCGGCCCAGTACTACGATTACGCAATCGGGACGGTATTGAAGTACCAACTCCACGACCACATCGCGAGGAACATCCTGAAGGCCGACCCCCGCGAGTGCAACTATTACGGCAACGCCGAGGTCGGCAAATTCCTCAAGTCCATTTTGAGCCTCGGCGCCACGAAAGATTGGAACGCGGTGCTCAAGGAGGCCACAGGATCGGGGCTCTCGGCCGCGCCGATGGTGGCGTATTTCGAGCCGCTGAAGGCGTGGCTGGAGGGGAAGAACAAGGGCGCAAGGTGGGGTGGAATTGAAATCTCGTAGGGCGTGTGCAACACGCCATCCCTGATTCCCGACGAGGATCGGCGTGTTGCATATGTTCCAAGGACTACAATTCCATGAAAATATATATCCTTGTACGCGAATCGGTCCCTCTCGGCTTTGCCCTTCTGGCCACGGCTCATGCATCGCTCGCCGTCTATCTAAAGTTCCGCGAGTCGCCCGATGTTGAGGCATGGTTGTCAGGTCCTTTCTACAAGGTCGTATGCAAGGTTGACGACGAGGAGTTCGAACGTGCGAAGTCATTCGGAGGTCATATTGTCCTTACGGAGTCGGGCTTGGGCGGTCAGGAAGTCGCCATCGCATTCAAACCGCGCGATGAATGGCCGAAAGCGTTCAAGTTTTTCAAACTCTACCGATAACCTGCCCGACCTAACTCGACCCAAGGCCATGAAGCGGGATGGTGGGGCTCGCTGGCGCTCGACCCACCCTACTACCTCGTAGGCCAGGCGGATCGGGTTGACACCACCAGCCAGCTTGGCTAAGTTAGCCAAGGATAGCTAACTTAGCCAATCCGGAGTTCCTACCCATGACCTGGAAGCTTGGCCAGGCCAAGAATCGCCTGTCCGAGGTGGTCAACCTCGCCCTGTCCGAAGGCCCGCAGGCCATCACGCGGCATAAGGATACCGTCTACATCATCTCGGCCGCGGAATACGAACGCCTCGCGGGCAAGCCGATGGATTTCCTGGAGTATCTTACCACCGGACCTTCGTTCGAAGGGCTCGACCTCACTCGCGACCGCGACTCGTGGCGCGACCGGGAGATCGATCTATGAGATCCCTTCTGGACACCTGCGTGGTGTCCGAAATCCGCCTCCCTCACGGCGACGCGGGTGTCAAGGCGATCGTGCGACAGATCGGCGCCGCGGATCTCTATCTGAGCGTCCTCGTTGTGGGCGAGATCGTGAAGGGGATCGCGATATTGCCGTCGAGCAAGAGGAAATCCGCACTTTCCGATTGGCTCGCCGGACTTGAGCGCCAATTCGCCGGGCGCATCTTACCCATCGACCTGGAAACGGGCCGCATCTGGGGTGAGATCATGGGAAAAGCTCAGAAAAGGGGCATCAAGCTCCACAACGCCGACGCCCTCCTCGCCGCCACCGCGTTGCGCCATGGCATGCACGTGATCACCCGTAACACCAAAGACTTCCAGGCCACCGGCGCGGCAATCATGGACCCGTGGCAAACGCCCTGAGTGTCGCCTTGACGATCGCAACGAGCGCCCCTGAGGGGGAAAATCCTTGTCCGTGAGGTGATCGGCTCGTCATCCTCATTTCGCTTTCGAAGCGTGGATTTCGATGCTCTGGATGTGGTCGCCAGGCGACAAATCCTCGATGATATCCGGGGGCGACTCGATCTCCGTCCCTTCCGCAAGCCATCGTCGTGACCACGGCGGGGAGTTGGGCCATGGACGAGAGGCTCCGGCCCATGAGGCCGACTCGGTGGCCTCCGCGCGGCGGACCCCGGGCCACCCCGACCTGGGGATCTCCGTCGCCCGATCATGTGATCGCCGGGGAGGACCGGCCCGATACTCTCCTTGACCGAAATTCGCCCCGCGCTCGTGGACCCTTGACGAGTCGACGCACGCTGCGAGTCAGGGCGCCCGGCAACCTCGGTTCGCCGGGCACGCGATCCTACGAAACGAACCCAAGTCACCGCGCGAGATTTTTACGAAACGAACCCAAATCCCGCATCGCTCGGCGGGCCAGATTCCTCCCGGAAGGCAGAGTTAAGCCATGATCCCACAACAGGTTACCAATCTTATCCGCCGCGCCGGATGCCTCCGGACCCAGGGATCTGCGTGCGCGCGTTTGCACGAAACGAAGCCAAAGGGACCACGTCCGGACACGTCCGGCGCGCGTCCGATGCAACGATGGATCGCGGCTGCCGTCTGGGTCGCGCTCGCCTCGACTTCGCCCGTCCAGGGGCTGGCCGATTCTCCGCGAACTCCCGACAAGGCCATCCTCCTCGACGACTTCGAGGCCGAGCCCAGGGGCTGGAAATTCGTCGGGGGCGAGGAATTTCCCGGCGCGAAGGGCTCGTTGATTCGTGATACTACCCAATCCCACGGCGGGAAGGCTTCCTACAAGCTCTCGGCCGACTTCCGCGGCGGAGGTGCCTACGTCGGCGTGTGGAAGGACATGGAAGCGCTGGAAATCCCCGATATCAAGGCGTTTCACGTCTGGATCAAGTCAACCAACGTGGATCGGATCGGCGTCCGCCTTGTGGATGGGTCGGACCAGTGCCATCAAGGCAGCGTGGCCCTTCCCGACGCGCCCGGCGAGTGGCGGGAAGTGGTGTTGAAGATCCCCGAACTGGTCGGCGGCGAACATTGGGGCGGCCTGAATGACGGCAAGTGGCATGGCTCGATCAAGGGGCTTGGCCTGAATCTCGGCAAGACTTCGGTGGGCAAGGACAGTTCGCAAGGCACCCTCTGGATCGACGATCTGAGCGCCGAGGTCGGCCCGACCGGCACGCCGAAATTGCTTTCGTGCGTGCTCGACCCTCCTTCATGCCGGCCTGCTTATGGGACTCGCATCACGTATCGATGGGAGGCCGAGCCGCTGGGCAAGGATTACACCGCTTTCGTGCATATCGTGGACTCGAAAGGAAAGATCGTCATGCAGGACGACCACGAGCCGCCCGTCCCCACGCGGCAGTGGTCGGGGAAGGTGGAATATTCGCATACGGTCGTCGCCCCGACGGAGATCCCCGAGGGGGATTACCGGGTCATGCTCGGCCTTTATGACAGGAAGACGAACCAGAGGGCTTCGCTGAAGACAGGTACGGGCGTGGCCCCTCAGCAAGGCGACGAATATCAGATCGGCGTCCTGAAAATCTCGGCCGATGCGCCGTTGCCGAAGCTCCCGTCGCCGTCGCTGGACTTGAAGGCCTACCGGCTCACCTTCGACGAGGATTTCAACGCGCCGTTGAGCATCTCGGCAACGGGGCCCGGCACGCGATGGATCGCCCACACGCCGTATTTCGGCGACTTCGGCGACGCCGGTTTCGGCAATCCCGAGAAGGATTCGCCGTTCTCGGTCAAGGACGGGATCTTGCACATCGAGGCCCGGAAGCAGGATGGCAAATGGCGATCGGGCCTGATCTGCTCGGTCGACCCGAAAGGCGAAGGATTCTCGCAGAAATTCGGCTATTTCGAGATGAGGGCGAAGCTGCCGAAAGGCCTGGGGACGTGGCCGGCGTTCTGGCTCATGGGCACGCCGCAACTGAAGGAGCCTCGCGACAAGAAGACGCTCACGCAGGTGGAGATCGACGTGCTGGAACAATACGGCGTGGGGCCGAATGCGCTCCACACCACGCTGCACCTGTGGGGACCGGGCAATTTCCACTGGGCCAGGGGCGAGACGCACATCGTCGGCGGCATGACCGACGATTTCCACACCTACGGCGTGAGCGTGGAGGACGACTTCCTCACGTTCTATTTCGACGGCGTGGAGCTTCGCAAGGACCCCACGCCGAAGGAAGCCAGGGTGCCGCTCTACCTGATGGTCGACCTGGCGCTCGGCGGAGGCTGGCCCATCGACAGGACGCCGAATCCGTCGGTCATGCTGGTCGATTACGTGAGGGCTTATGCGAGGAAGTAGGGCGCGGGCAACACGCCGACACGCAATACGCCATCGTCCGGTTTTTTGTGGAAAGCCGCGGCCCGCGGCCTGATAATCAGCCTCACCACGATCGATCCTCTTCCAGGGACGCCTCCATGAACGCCCGATGTCTCCCCCCGATCGCCCTCGGCCTGGCCCTGATCCTGCTCTCCGGCTGCGATGCCCCCAAGAAGACCGGAGGCGCCCCGGAGCAGAAATCCCGCGAGATCATCGGCAAGAAGACGCAGAATGTGCTGAAGCTCGACGAGGCGTTGAAGGACGGCGGCAAGCTCGCCGCGACCAACATCACGGCGACCGATTACCTGGGCGCCCTGAGCGGCGCCTACAAGTCGGTGGTCTTCCAGGCCGCCGACTCCACCATCAAGACGATGATGGTGGCCTACGACCCCCTGGGCGACAAGACGCTGACCTACGACGAATTCATGACGAACATCATCAAGAAGGGCCAGCCCGACGGCGTCGAACTGCCCCTGCTCCCCTACTACCTGGAATACGCCTACGACGAGGCCGGCAAGAAGCTCGTCGTGGTCGAATTCCCCGAGAAGAAGGCGCAATTCCAGAAGCAGCAGGACGAGAAGCTGGGGCGATGATTCATCGCGTCGAATAACCGCCCCCACTCAGGTCGATCCGCCCCGGCGTGATCCTCGTGATCTTCCACACGCCGGGCGAGACCTCTCGCAAGCCGAACGACCAGGCCATGCCGCCGGGGGCCGCGAACCCGGCGAACGGCTCCACGCGGTTGCCCATCGTGTAGGCCACGAAGTCGGCCGTCCCCTGCCGCGACTGAACCCCGGCGTTGGTCCGCAGCTTGGTGATCCGCAGGTAGTCGAAGTGGTAATTCTTCAGGTTGTCGCGGAGCCAGTCGGCTGCATCCCGACCGCCGAACTGGCCGGTCACGATCTGGATCATCCGGCTGGTCGCCTCGTTGCCGACCTCGATCCGGCAACCCTTGTCCAGATACGAAGCGGCCTTCTCGCCCTTGTCGGGGTCCGACGACGCCACGGCCTTGGCCAGGTCGTAGACCACGGCCTCGACTCGCTCGTTGTCGGTGACCCAGGACCATTCGATCGCGAAGAACAGCAGGGCCAATCCCAGGCTCACGGCCGCCCAGATCAGGTACTTCCCCTGCTGCGTGACCTTCGTCGCTACCAGGCAGATCAAGCCCGCGATCGCGAACCCGCCCACCAGATACGTGGGGTCTTCCGAGAGGAATTCCATGGGAAGGGCTCCGGGATGGGACGTCTTTGCCTCGGACAGATGTGATACCCGGATTATAGCGGATTCGACGATGGCGAGAAGGGGCGTAGGGATTGGAGGGCGAAATCATGCAAGACGGGGGAGGACGTTCGCGTCTTGTAGGCGAGAGGGATGGGAAGACGGGTGGCCACCGCCGGGATGTCGTCCGCGTGGCGGTAGGGGAATTTTCCCTGGCCCCGGGGGATTCAAGGAGCGTAGCCTCCCCTCCGGGAATGGGGATCATTCCCGGAGAAGGCCCATCCGGCCTCCGACAACGGGTCGGGTCGCCCGGCCGCGCAGGCCTGGGTCTCCGAACGCAAGCGGATACTCGGACGCATCCCGATCGAAATGCTCTGCCGGGTGCCGGGCGGCCGCGGCGAGTCTCATCACCCGCGGCCTCGACGAGCGGGATCATGGGACGCCGCGTCCTCAAGGCTTCCCCAATGCATGGCTTCGATTGTAGCGGAAATTGCGGAGGAAAGCCCGCGCCGGGCGATTCGGCCGCTTGTCCGCCGGTGATTTGGGTCTTACTATAACGGTTGGGACGGCCCCTCGCCCGTGTCCCGACCTTCGCGACGAAAGGTAGCTTCGCATGCAACGGCCTTTGTCCGGCTCGCGGCCGATTCGCAACCTGGCGGTCCTGGCGGCGACGTTGCTCGGGATCCTTGGCCTGGCCTTCGCGCAAGATCCCCGCCCAGCCCGACCCGAAGGCGCCCCCTCCGGCCAGGGCCGCCAAGGATAAGGACAAAGATAAGGCCAAGGCCAAGGGGCCGCTCGTACCAAACAAGGCCGTGCCGAAGAACCGTCGCAACAACGCCAACGACCCGCTGGGCGTTGCCGCCAAGGCGGCCGTCGAAAAAGGTCAGGCCGCCCCCCTGCCTGCGCCCTTGGCCCCGCCGGCCTGGCCGTACCACTACAAACTCAAGATCTCCGACGCCGCCGCCAATCCCCTGGCCGCGCTCTATTACCCGCCCCGCACCAAGATGACCGCGCCGGTCGTCATGCTCATCCATGAGCGGGGACCCGGGCGCTCGGGCAAGGATTTCGAGGAGCCGCTGGAAGACCTCAAGAACAAGGGGCTGGCCGAGCACCTGCAAGAGCAGGGCTACGCCGTGCTCGTGGTCGACCTGCGCGGCCACGGCCGCAACCCTCGGCGAGAGATCGGCCCGCCCGAGTGGAAGACGATGATGCTCGACCTCCAGAACGCCTATAGCTTCCTCGTCGATCGCCATAATCGGGGCGAATTCAACGTGGCCAAGCTCGGGGTGGTGGCGATGGGCGACGGCGCCAACCTGGCCGCCGCATGGGCCGCCCAGCCCGAAGCCGCGGTATCGCCCTCGCCGGTGGGCACGCGGGTGGGCGACCTGTCGGCGCTCGTCTTGATCTCGCCGGTGGCCGATTCCCAGGGGTTCTTGCTCCAGCAACTCCTCGCGCCCATCGCGCCCCGGCTGCCCATCCAGCTCATCTGTGGGGACCGCGACCAGGCCTCGATCGACGCCGTGAAGGCCGCGCAACCGCTGATCGAACGCCACCAGAGAAGCCGCGTCACGTTCTTCGACACGGCCCTGCACTCGTACAAGCTCCTGCACTTCTTCAGCAAGACGCCCGGGTCGATCACCCGGTTCCTCGACGACGCGGTCAAGGCCCGCATCCTCGAATGGGAGCCGAGATATCTCCTCGACCCGATCCCCTACCAGAGCGAAGGCGTGGTCGAGACCAAGCCGGTCGACCCGCCCGCGGCGGCAAGGCCGGCCGAGGCGAAGAAGGCGGGAAATTGAAGGACCTCGTAGGGCCGGTTATTACCGGCCCCACGAGCGATCAACTCACTTCGGGTTGACCGCAAGGGCCTTCCGACGCATCATGCCGGCCGATCGGGCAAAGGATTGCCCTTCGATATCCCATTTGTATCGGCCAGGGAGGGTCGTCTTCATGACGTTAAAACCTGCGATCGCCGCCCGATTGCTCGCGGCGGTCCTGGGCCATGTCGCGCTCAATGCGAGTCAAAGCCTGGCCGGGCCGCTCTATTCGATCGTCGACCTGGGCGCGGTTACCAACGACGGCGATGGCCCGAAAGTCTTTGATGGCGCCAAGATGGGCACGGGCTACATCGCCAACACCGACGGCCGGATCGTGTCCGATTTCGACAAGACGCCGACGGCCATGCCCCAGGAGTACACCGCTCCTTACGGCGAAAAAGTGGTCGAGGACGGCAACATTCACGGCCGATATGTGGGGACCGAGGCGGTTTACGACCGGCCGAAACGCCCCGCGCCGGGGCATGTGGCCATCGATTTGATCACCCTCCAGTATCATGCGGCCGTCGCCAACAAGGACCTCACACACTGGACCGATTTGCATGGCCTGTTCGCGAAGAAAGGCTGGGATTTGCAGTCCGCCGATAAGATCGACGACCATGGCCGGATCGAGGGCATGGGCCTGCTCCACGGCGTCGAGCACGCCTATTTGCTCATCCCGAAAGGCCTGAAATCCGGGCACGATTTCCCCAGCATCCCGGCCGTCCCGGCATCGCAACAGATCACGGGCGGGACGCAGCCGGTTCCCGTCCCCGAGCCGGCTTCGCTGGCCTTGTTCGGGTTGGTGGCGTTGGCGATCAAGGCCAGGCGCGATCGAACTTCGTAGGATGCTCTGCGAGCACCTCTTCGATCAATCAATTCGATCCATTAAGAGGTGCTCGCAGAACACCCTACGAAAACGTCGCGGTCCTCAATACTTGGGCACCAGCGCGGCCCGCTTGCCATACTCGGGGCTGTGCGACCATTCGTCGCGCTGGCAGCCGAAGCCCCGGTTGAATTCGTCCTGGGCGAGGTCGGCCCATGGGGTCTTGGGGTGCCTCTTGATGACCTGCTCCAGGAGCATCTTGGCCTCGGCGTACTTCTTCTCGGTCTCGGCCTTCGGCACCTTGCGGTCGTGCGAGTGGCCGATGTGCCACCACACGTCCAGTTGGCCTGGGATCGGCATCTTCTTGGGCTGGAGCTGGTTCTTCTGCATGAGCGCGATCATCTCGTCGAGGCAAGCCATGTATTCGTAGCACTTGACCTCGTAGGTGAGCACCTGCGCGAGCATGAGGTCGTAATGCGCCTGCCATCGCTTGTCGGGCTCGCGGTCGCGGAGCTTCTGCGCCGCCTTCAGCCGCTTCTCGATCTCCATCCATTTCTGCAGGCGGATCTGCGACTTGGGACCCTCCTCCTGCATCTGCTTGATGCACTCCTCGGGGACGATCGAGTAGTCGATCCTCTGCGTGAAGTCCTTGGAGGTGAACTGGATGATGTCGACCAGGAGGCGGCGAAGCTCGGACTTTTCCCTCTTGGCGAAGTAGTCCGCGCGGTTCTCGTAGTTGGGGACGTATTCCTTCAGGTCCTTGATCGAGTAGGCCTGCTCACGCTGCTTGACTCGCATGTTCTCTTCGCTGGGCAGGAGGAAATAGATCCCCCCGGAGTCCTTCGCGAGCCTGGCCAGCTCGTACGGGGCGAAGCCGGAGGGCTGCTCGTCGCGGCGGTCGTGCAGGCCGTCGATCTGGAGGCATTCGGGGGCGGCGCTCTCGGGTCCTCGCTTGATCGCGGGCCAGTATTCGTCCTTGGTGACCGGGTCGATGTACTTCAAATGGGCCGTGTCGTACCCGAACAGGGCCTGGCGGCCGATCACGTAGAGCGGCACGCCCTTGCTGACCAGCGCCTGGCGGGCTTCCTCGACGTTCTGGCCGTCGTCGCCCGACTCGTCGGTGACCAGGACGATCAGGAGCCTGCGCTCCTTGCTGATGAGCTTGCTGTATTCGTTGACCACGCGGGTGACGGCCTCGCAGGTCCTCTCGGTCCCGCTCATGTCGACGGCGAGGCGGTCGATGGCCCGGCCGATCTGGTCGATGTCGGCGGTCGGCTTGCTGACCTCGACGTGCAGGCTTTCGCCGAACCCGACGACCACATGGTTGAGCGCCCCGGCCGTCTTCTTGTCGTCTTCCAGGTTGAGCTTCAATTCGGACGACACGCGGCCGAATTTCTCGTGGATCGACCTCTGGTCGTCCCTCATGCTGCCCGACTCGTCGAACAGCCACACGACCGTGATCTTGTGCGCATTGAGGTGACGGAGGATCTCGCGGGCGAGCTGGTCGAGGGCCTCGCCGACGTCCTTGGTCCCCATCGTCACGGTGCCCGAGATCCCGCCCCCGCCGGCCGACCCGCCGCTGCCCACGCCCAGGCCGAAGTCCTTCATCGGCGTCGCGGGCAATTGCGCCATCCCCGAGACGGCAACGCCCACCTTGGCTTGCGGCAAGCTGTGCCCTTCGCTGATGGAGGCGCTGGCCCCCACGCGAGGGGTCTTCGAAGGCCCGCCGGTGCCCGTGCCCAGGCTCCCGCCGCCGCCCGGCGTGGTCGCGGCCACGTCGCCCACCGCCTGGTCGCTAGGGCTGGCCGACACGGGGGCCAGGATGTGGACGAGCTCCTCGGCCTGATCGCCGGCCGTCTTGGTGTCGAACGGGGCCGCGTCGATCGAGACGACCTTGGAGACGTGATCGGCCGAGATCGCCACCAGCCCGAGCCCGCCGAGCATGCCCAGATGCACCAATCCCGAGACGACCCAGGCCGGCGCCTCGTACTTCCAGCCCCGCCTCCTCTTGCGGACGCGAAGCTTCACCCCGCCGGCCGGGGCCGGCTTCTCGGCCTTGGCCTTCTCGGTTTCCTTGGCCTCGGCTCCGTCGCCCCCGGCCGCGGCGGGCACGATCCTGGCCGGCTTGTCCTTGCGGCGGAGGAATCCGAGCATCCCGCCCCTGGATTCCTTGCCCTGCGACGGGGGCAGGGGGGTGGATTCCGGGGCCTTGGCGGGCGCGGCATCCTGGGCCGAAGCTGTGGGCGACGGCACGGCCGCAGCCTCTTCCGGCGCCTTTGCCGGCGGGCTCAGGTCCAGGTCGGCCAACCCATAGATGCCTTCATCCGACGGAGGAGCTTGCACGGCCATGGCGAAGCGTCCCTGGTAGTGGAAATAAGGGCCGGGACTTTTCCATCTTAATCGTAGGGTGCAGGAAATGCATCGGATTTTTGAAGATGGTGCATTGCATGCACCCTACAGCTTGGGCAACTCGGCCGGCTTCATGGGTTCGGCCTTCTTCTCGGCCTTCTTCTTCTTGGCCTCGGCGTCGGACTCGTTCCTCTTGGGGGGCGGCGGGACGGTCACTTCCTCCCAGCGGAATCCGAACGGGTCTTTCAGCTCTCGCTTCGCGAGCAGCGCCCACGGGGTGCCGGCGTGGTCCTTGATCACCCGTTCTAGGAGCTGCTTGGCCTCCTCGGCGTCGGTGATCTCCTTGCCTTTGAGGTGGACTTCCGGGTCGGGCACGAGTCGCCAGCCGTTGGACGTGGGCTTGGTGAACTTGGGGGCGTCCTTCTTCATCTTGGCGCAGGCCGTGTTGTATTCGAGGCAGCGGGTCTTCATCGCCAGCAAACGGCCCCGGATGAGATCATAGTGCGCCTGCCACCGTCGCGAGGTCTCGTGGTCGCGCTTCTTGATCGTATTCAGGATCGTCGGCTCGCCCGACGACGCGCCGCTCACGCCCAATGCCTCGTCCACGGTGTACTGGATTCGCGCCACGACTTCCTGGTTCCTCGCCATGGCTTCCTTGAACTCGGGGCCTTCCGACGAGGGGAAATTCAGCCCCGGCTGCCCGGGCAATTGCTGCTGGGTGATCAAAGACGCCCGCATCACGGCCAGGCGGAGCGGGTGCTTGTTCACCGACTGGATGTACTGCTCCTTGCTCACCCAATCCGGCTTGTACTCGCGCATCCCGGCCGGGTCGAAGGTGATGCGATTGTTCCCCATGCGGGTCACGAAATAAATCCCGCCGGTGGCACCGGCCATGCGCGACAGGGCATAAGGCCCGAAGCCTGCATCCATGTAATCGTATTGCGGGCCGTTGTACCAGAACGGCAGCCGAATCCCTTCCAGGGCCACGGTTTCCGGTCCCTGGCGGACGGGCAGGTTGCGATAGAACTGCTTGGTCTTGGGGTCGGTATAGTCCATGAACCCCTCCATCCGTCCGAAGAGCGCGGGGGAGCCCAGGACGTAAACCGGCATCTTCATGGCGTTTGCGGCGTTAATTGCCTCTTCCAGATGCTCCTCATCGTCCCCCACCTCGTCGGTCACCACGATCACCATCGTCTTGTAAGGCTGCTTGTCCTTCTGGAACTTGCCGTACTTGCGGGCGATGTGGGTGACGGTCTCGAAGGTGGACTCGACGCCCGTGTTGTCGAGCGGCACGGCGGAGATGGCCGCGGTGACTTCCTTGCGGTCGGAAGTCGGCTCGGCGATGATCTTTCGGTCTTTCCCGAACGCCACCACGGCCGTGAGGAGCCCCTCATTCTGGACGAGCTGATCCTTGTCCAACTGGAGGACGTGCGTATACACGCCATCAATGTACTTATTCAACCGTTCCCGCTCGGCGACCAGCGAGCCCGAGGCGTCGAACGCCCACACGACCAGGGTCCGGCCGCCTTCCATCTTGCGGAGGATCTCGACGGCAACCCGGTCGACGGCGCCCTCGACGCTCCCTACATGCTCCGAGCCGGAGCCCTGGATCGTCAGGTTTCGGTCAAGATGGGTAGGCGTGGGGAGTGAGATCGAGGCAATTTTGGCCACGCCTTGCGTGTTCAGGTCGATCATCTTGGGCGGGGCCACGTCGGTGGGCGGCGGCTTGACGATCATGGCCGAGGTGATCGGCCCGAACGAACCGGCCACGGGCGCCATCTGCGTGGGGGCGTCGGTCACGGCGATGGCCGTCGAGTCGAGCTTGGCGAACTCGTCGAGCGAGGTATTGATGACCTCGGTGCGGAATTCCGGCGGATTGGGCTGATTATGCGCCGCGTAACCCACCAGCCCCAGCCCGCAGAGCAACATCACATGGAAGAGGAAGCTCACGCTCCACGCGGGCACCGCCAGGTCCACCCGATCGCCCAGCCACCTCGCCAATCCGGGGTGACGTGCTTCCAACCACAGGATCGCGTCACGCAGCACGGTGGGGAACTCCTCTCGGGCCGGCCTCGGGGAGGGGCCGACCTGCCGGGTCCTGGGCGGGGTGGTTACATCATCTCATACTTGCGGCGGGCGGATCAACGATAGATTGAATTCATCCATTGAATCCTAAGCCCCATCGACCGCAAGAGCAATCCATCTCTCGTTGACTTTTCGCGAAATGGAGGAATCGCCCACCCGAAGGCGTGAGTATGCCTCCCCTTGGTAAACTCTAGCTTGGGGAAAAAGTAGCGGAGCGATCGGAGAGCGGCCGGCAACACGGCTTGCATCCTTGACCAGACGAATTTCCCTGCGCCGCAACGCCATTTTCACTTGCCTTTGCAATTTAACCAGATTAACATTCTTCGAGGATCATTCCCACGCTCAAAGCCGAGCGAAACCCATGAACAACGAAACACCCGACCCTGGCAAGGAACCCGCGAGCCCAGCGGAGATCCAGCCACCCGAGGAACCGCGGGTTCCTGAACCTACCGCTGGCAACGTCTCGGGCGTGAAACCCGAGCCTTCAGTCGCGGGAGATGACGTGGCCGCGTCGCAGAAGACGGACGAAGAAGGGGCCGCACCCCCGGTAGCCACGGCGGTGGTGGCGGGAACTTCCATGGAATTCGCCGCGACGCCAGAAGGGTCGCATCAAGGAAAGGCCGCCGGGAAAACCGGAGCCAGCACGCAACGAACCGAGGATGCAGCGAGCGCCGCACACAGCTCGGGAACGGGGATGGGGGAATCGAGACCGTCGAGGACCGGCGAAGATGCTGGGAGCATGCACGGCCGGACGGGTCGATTCGGAAGATGGATGCAAGGCCCGGTGTCGCGGTCGGCCTGGATCGCCGTTTTGGTCTTGGCGGCGTTGTCGGTCCTGCTAGCGGCCCCGGCGTTTACTTTCTGGTCGACGGTGCAGTCGATCCAATTCTTCCCCGGGTGGATGCCGACGCTGCTGATGTTCATCCTCTCCGGCGCCCTCGGCGGGATGCTCGGCCCGCTCCAACTGCCGGACGTGGCCTGGCTGATGGGGACCTCGGAACAATCCCACTTCCGCCGGGCTCGGATCTGGAATTTCCTCGCTGCCGAGGCCGTCAGCGCCGCGGGCGGGATCGGCGGGGCGATGGCGTTGCTGTTCGTGATGCTCCTGGCCGACAAGATCGGCCCCAACCCGCCGCGCGACAGGGATTTCCTGGTCTACATCACCTCCGGCGTCCTCTCCGGGTTCCTCGGCTTCCAACTGCTCAAAGTCATCGCCGCCAACCTGCTCAAGAACCTGGGAATCTTGCAGGATTCGGCCAAGGAGGCGGAGCGGAAGGCCATCCAATTCGAACACCGCAGCCAGCTCCGGTCGGCCATCCTCCAGGGGTTGTTCGACTACAACGAGCAGGAGACCGCCCGGCCACACCACATCGAGGAGTCGATCGCCGAGTTGGAGCGACTCCTGCCGGAATTCCCCGGCGATCGTCGGGCGATCATCGTCCTGGCGAACTTGCTCGGCCACAGCCAGAGGAATTACGCCAAGGCGATCGACGTCTTGAACGCGGGCCTGAAAGTGATCGAGGCAAGCCCGAATGTCGCCGAACGCACCCAGGACCGGGCCGACATCCTGTACAATCGGGCATGTTATTATGCGCTCCAGGCGGCGCTCTTCGAGTCATTCAAGGACGATCGCACAAGAGCCGAAGCGAACCGCTATCGCTCGCTCGCGCTGAGAGATTTGAAACAATCCCTGGAATTCGACCCACGCAACGCCGATTTCGCCGCGGGAATCGAGGCAAGTTCCGGCCGCAAGGCCCGCGAACGCGACACCGATTTCGATGCCATCCGCCCCGAAGGTGAATTCACCGCCATGATTACCGCGGCGCGGGCGAAGTATCTATGAAGAATGAGGAGGCTCAGGGAGGCCCATCCTTCATCCCCATTGGGAGGCGCGGCCCAGCCCCGGCCGTCAAGCCCTGAAAACCGACGCGTCTTGACGGCCGGGGCTTTCGGACGACTGGCTCCGAGGATGCGGAGTTTTCGTCTCAGCGCTTGATAATCAGCATCGCGATTCTCCTTGCACCATCACTCGACCCGCGGCGATCGCCTGAAAGCGAATGCCACAAGTCGCCATGGGGCAATTGTAAATTATCGTTGACCCCAAGGCAAGACCTTCACTCTTAATTCGTCGGCCAACCTTCAGAGGTGCGAGATTTCGCCATGACCTGCCCGCGCCGGGGGTTTGAGACCATCGTTCCTACGATCGCCGGAGAGGCCGGGACAAGAAAGTCTCAAGCTGGGCTGTGTCACCCTTTATGGTTCCGCCTGGATGCATCTGGGGTCAAGGCAGCAAGGGCTTTCATTATCCGCGCCGTCGACGCCGTACCAGTCCCAGCGCGGCCGGGATGCCGCAGGCCAGCAGCGTGAGCGTCGCGGGTTCGGGGACCGCGGAGGGGGTAATGAAGCTGACCACGACCGTGCCTGCCGTCACGTATCGGAAATTCGCGCCCTGGCCTTCGCCGCTCCCGCCGCCGACCTGGATGGCCGTCGACCCGGTCGTGTTGAGCCCGGCGCCGAAGCTAAGCTCCAGGATGTTGGCGCCTTGCATGAGCGTCAGGTACGAGGGGCCGAAGAATTCTTGCGCCCCGGGATAGACGTAGCTCACCTGGGAGAAGGTCTGCGAGCCGTTGGAACCCGCCGACGTCGTGATGCTTGCCGAGAGCAGCGTGGTGAGCGCGGTGTTGGTGGTGAAAGTCCCGGTCAGCGTGCCCCCGCCTTCGAACGTGGCGCCCGAGAACTGATAGGTGAAATCCGCCGAAGCCCGGCCGCCGGACAATCCCACGACCAGGCACGCCGCGGCGGCCATCCCGATGATCGATCTCATGCCAAAGCCCTCTACAGTTGTCGCACGGGGGGATTGCCCCGCACATAGTTACGGGGCGGCCAGCGAGGATACCCCCGGGGTCGCCTCGTGGGAAGTCTCCAGGCCGGCAATAAATGATTTGGCTTTAATATGTGTTGTGGGAATGCACGGAAGTGTGGCCCGGCGTCTCCATCCCCTCGGATCGGGCGCATAATAGATCGTCCTGCTCGGAATCCCCCGCGGCCACGGCCATGCCCGAATTGCCGGATATTACGATCTACCTGGAAAGCCTCGAACGTCGGCTGATCGGGCGGGCGATGGAGGAGGTGCGGATTCGCTCGCCATTCCTCCTGAGGACGTTCGACCCCCCGATCGACGCCGTCCGGGGCAAGACCATCCGCGAGTTGCGCCGCCTGGGCAAGCGGATCGCGATTGGATTTGAGGACGACCTCTGGCTGGTCCTCCACCTGATGGTCGCCGGCCGATTGCACTGGAAGGAGCCGGTCGCGAAGCTCTCGGGAAAGAGTGCGATGGCGGCTTTCGACTTCCCCCACGGCACCCTCCTGCTCACCGAGGCCGGGACGAAGCATCGCGTGTCGCTGCATCTCGTTCGCGGAGAGGCCGCACTTCGCGATCACGACCCCGGCGGCCTGGACGTGCTGGCCATCTCGCTCGCAGCCTTCGCCGAGGCCCTGCGCCGCGAGAACCACACGCTCAAGCGGACCTTGACCGACCCGCACCTCTTCAGCGGGATCGGCAACGCCTACTCCGACGAGATCCTCCACCGCGCCCGCATGTCGCCCCTGGCCCTATCGCGCAAGATCGCGGCCGAGGAGGTCGAGCGCCTCTTCCTCGCCACGCGCGAAGTCCTGTCGGAATGGGTCGATCGCCTCCGCGCCCAGGCCGGCGACGGTTTCCCCGAGAAGGTAACCGCATTCCGCCCGGAGATGGCGGTCCACGGCCGCTACAACCAGCCATGCCCGACCTGCAAGGCCCCGGTGCAGCGCATCCGCTACGCGGACAACGAGACCAACTACTGCGCCCGATGCCAGACCGGGGGCAAGGTCCTCGCCGATCGCGTGCTCTCGCGGCTCTTGAAGGACGATTGGCCGCGAAATATCGATGAGTTGTGAGGCGAGTCGGTCCCGGCCTTGACGCCTTCGTATCTCTCCACCATCGTCCGCAGGACGTCGAGGTAATCTCCCTCCTCCAGGGGGAATCGCCGAGCCGCGAGCGATCAGCCCGTCGATGGCCTTGATCGCCAAGCCCAGCTCGGCTCACGGCCCGATCGGTCGCGGCGGGAGCTCGCGGATCAGGGTGAAGTCGGGGTCTCCAACCTCCTGAACTCCGATCGCGATGACGGTCACTCCTTGCCCATCACGCTTGTCGTATGTTGCCGTTTCCGCACGGAGTTGGCTTTCAGGTTGCAATCCCCACCCGGCGATGTACAGTTGATTCCTCAAGGAGCGAAGGTCGAATGATGCTCACCAAGCTCGAAGACGGAGCGGCCGGATCATGTTCATCCAGAAACTGGTGGATTTCTCAAATCCAAAAAACAATGTCATGATCCCTCGCCGAAATCGCTCCCGGATCGGCGCGACGGTCCAGGTTCTCCTTGATCCTGGAGCCGCTCGAGGCGCGGCAACTCCTGTCCACGGCCACGACCACGATGAGCATGAACCCGTCGGCCAGCGGCATGATCGGCCAGGTCTCCACCGGCCCCGCGATGGTCATCCAGGGGCAGACCATGCCCGATGCCACGGTCCGGCTACACCTGGGCCGGATGACGAAGCTGGGCCATTCCGACGCGGCGGGCGACTTCCAGTTCAAGCTTTCCGTGCCGAGCGGCACGTACCAGGCCAGGGTCACCGCCCGCGATGCCTCCGGGACGGTCTCGACGACCTCGATGAGCGTGACGCGGGGCGATGCGGTGATCGCCTGGATCGACACGATGGACCAGGTGATCAAGGCCGACATCGCCAATGTGGGGATGGCCTCGCGGACCCTGGCGATGGTCTCGGGGGCCGTTTACGACGCCGTCAATAGCATCGACCACGTGGGATCGACCTACAAGTTCAGCGTGTCGGCCCCGCAAGGGGCGTCGGATTCGGCCGCGGCGTCGGAGGCCGCTTATACGGTCCTGTCGGCGCTGGACCCGAGCATGGACGCGCTCCTGCAAGTCCGGATGGCCCAATCGCTGGCCGCCGTGCCCGACGCGACCGCGCGGGCCGAGGGAGTGGCGGTCGGCGGCCAGGTTGCCGAAAGCATGCTCGCCTGGCGGGCAAATGACGGGTCGTCGGCGGTCGTCCCGTATGTAGTCGGCACGGCACCCGGCCAGTGGCGGCCCACGCCCCCGACCTACCAGGCGGCGTGGGGTCCGGAGTGGGGCCAGGTCACCCCGTTCGCGATCAACAAGCCGGCGTCGGCCTTCGTGGCGCCTCCGCCCCCGGCGCTCAATAGCCCGGCGTACGCGGCCGCCCTGAATCAGGTCGAGTCGCTCGGCGCCCTGAACAGCACCACTCGCACTGCCGAGGAGACGCAGATCGGCGATTTCTGGTCCTACGACACGCCCTCGACCGGGACGCCACCGCTCCACTACGAGCAGATCGCCGAGACCATCGCTCTCCAGAAGCACAACTCGCTGGCCCAGGATGCCCGCCTATTCGGGCTGGTGAACCTGGCGATGGGGGATGCCGGCATCGCCGCGTGGGATACGAAATACACCTACGACCGATGGCGGCCGGTCACCGCGATCCCGCTCGCCAACACCGACGGCAATCCCGCCACGACTGCCGACCCCACCTGGATGCCCCTGGGCTCGCCCAACGACCCGGGCGACCCCAACTTCACCCCGCCGTTTCCCAGCTACGTGTCGGGGCACGCGACCTTCGGCGCCACGCTCTTCACCATGCTCGCCGACTTCTACGGCACCGACGACATGCATTTCACGCTCACGTCCGACATCCTGCCGGGCGTCACGCGGTCGTACAGCAGCTTCGGCCAGGCTTCCTACGAGAATGCCATGAGCCGGATCTATCTCGGCATCCACTTCTGGTTCGACGAGACCGCCGGCATGAAGATCGGCAAGGCGATCGCCACGGACATATTCGACAACGCCCTCACGCCCACGTCGCACTGAGCGATCGCGAGAGGGCCGGGCCTCAAGATCCCGGACATCACCAACAAGCCGGGACCGCCTCGGCGACGCGGCATGGTCGGCATTTGCATCCCCGCATGACGGCGGGAGACTCACGTCCCCGGCACTCGCTGGGGGGGATCGAGTGGAAATGGGGCCTTGCCGCCCTGGGCGACGGCTCGGGGATGTTGACCGTCGCGAATCAGCGTTTCCCGGCCGCGTCGGGGTCGCCCGTCGGCTTGAGTTTCAGCTCGATCCAGAGGTGTTTATCGTCCGCTCCTAACGGGTGGAGCTTCCCGGAAATCTCCCCGTCTTTCATCCACAGGGTGATGTAGCCCTTGGCGGTCGGGAAGTCGAGCTCGCCCGGTTCCACATGCGGGACAACCTTGCCCTTCGCCGGGCTCGGGGATTTCGCGGGCTTGGCAAGGCTGTTGAGATCAATCTGCCATCGAGAGCCGCTGTCGCCGGCGGTGAGCCTTCCGGCCCGGCGGATCGTCTGGGCCTTGCCCCCTTCCGAGGTCGAGAAGACGGCCGAGACTTCCCGCGAGTCGAGGGCGATCTTCTCGAATCGCACCGAGATTTCCCCCTGATGCGTGGGGCCGTCCAGGGTCGCCGGGTCGATCCCGGGGGCGTACTTCGCCAGGTCGCCCTTGTGGACGATCGACCACCGCCCCTCGTAGGTCACGCCCTCGTGGAATCCGACCATGCCGGCGGGGTCGAGCGAGGCGGGCGGGTCGGGCTTGCTGGCCGCCTCATTCGCCGCCGCGGCGAGCTTCGGGTCGTCGCTCGGCTCCAGGGCGATCTCGAACCCGAATTGCTCCGGATGCGGGAAACCGGGCTGATGGGCGACGATGGGCGATCCATTCAAGCGGAAGGCGAACGGGCCGGGGGCCGTGAAGAAATCGAGGTAGAACGCCGGCATCTCGGAATGGACCGGGGTGAGCACCTTGGCCCCGTCCAGCAGGACCCACCAGGGGCTCTCGCGGTCGGGGGCGACGAGCGAGTCCTGAAGCCGCCGGGCTCCCACATGCGGCGAGAAGACGGTCCCGTTCATCCGCCTCTTCTTGGACGGGTCGTCGGGGTCGAACAGGAGCACGGCGAGCTTCCCGTTGCTGCTGTCGTGCGACTCGATCCGCATCCCCAGCTTGCCCCGGTCGTTGCGGCGGGCCGCGATCAGCTTCTGGGCGACCATCGAATACGCGTGGCGGATTCGATGTAGTGGAATGCCCAGGTCCCCCGGTAGAGCTTGCCCGGCGTGGTCTTCTCCTTCGCGATCGACCTTTCGTTCTCCAGGGTCTCGCGATAGAACGCCTCCGGGTCGGCGATCGCGTGCTTGGCCCGGCGGCCGAGTTCGGAATCCGGCGGCATGAAGCCGACCACGCGGCGGGCGGCCTTCTCGCACCAACCGTTGAAATAGGTCTTGAACAATTCGGCGGGCGTCATCGGCTCGTTGGTCCTGGTCTTCGGCACATGCTTCAGGCCCATCGAGATCACCTGGGCGATCGCGTGCAGTTCCCATTCGGCCCCCTTCGCGGCGTGCCGGGGGAACTTGGTCGACTTCTCCGGCTGGCGCCCCTCCGACGCATACAGCTTGACCTTGATCTCGATGACCCCGCCGACCCCGTCCAGCCACTCGCTGAATTGCCACGGCTCGGCGATCGGGGGAAGGCTCCCGGTGGCCGCCCTGTTGTCGTGATTCGGCTGCATCGCCAGGGGCAGGTGGATCACGCCGCCGGGCTCCCATTTCGGGAGGAAATATGGCTGGAAGGTCGTGGAATTGGGGGCGGTCGCGAAGTGGACCAGCTCGATTAGCATGGTGACGTTGGTGAGCGCGGTCCGGCCGGTGTTCACCGCCGTGAAGCTCGGCTCCTCGGCGGTCCCTGGCGTGGCCTCCTTCATCCGGAACCGGATCACATTGCCGAGTTCATCCCGCCGCGAATATTCCTTGTCGAGCCCCTCGACCAGCACGGACCAGGCATCCATGCGGGCCTGCTCCATCCCGCTGTTGATCAGCGGGCTCCTCTCCGCGTTGGCTTTGGCCTTCTTGATGCCGCTGAAGACCATCCCCTCGATGGCCGGGCCGAAGTCGGCCACGGTGTCCGTGCGGGTGACGATCTTGGTCGTGCCGTCGGACTGCCTCACCACTTGCGTCGACTCGACCTTCTGCGTGACTTCCCCCCGCAACGTCTTGCGGAGCAGGTCGCCGGACCGGTCGTCCTTACCGTCGACGATCTCGTTGATCCGCTCCACGCCCGCCTTGACGCGGTCATACTCGGCCTGGAATTTCGCGAGCGCCGCGACCACCGTAGGGTCCTTGTATTTCTCCATGCCGGAGGGGACGCCCATCAGGTCGCCGACGTCGGGCAGGCCCGCCGGGGACCTCTTCTTGTTGGGATGGCCAGGGACGCGCTGGCCCTCGATCGTATAGAGGTTCGATAATTGCGCCGCAAGGTCCCGATAGCCCGGCGATGGGCCTACCCGAGGCCCCTTCGGCTGCGCATTCGCCCGCCCGCCCGAGACGGCCAAGAGGCACGACGCGAGGACGAACACCGATCGAAGCCCGTGACGCCCGCTCATAGGAATCTCTCGTCTGGGATTATTCCGGTTCACCGCGCCTTCATGGCGAGGACATCAACCCGGCAGCCCATTGCACCAGCCCGCGCCAGCCCCGTCAATCACCCGCAAATGGCAGGTCCTTGTCGTCGCACGGCGGGCGCACTCGGCCGGCGACTGGACCCGCGCCAATAATCAGGGAGAGGATCGCCGCCGGAGGCGATTTCCCCATTCCCCATCGAGGATTTGATCCCGTGACGAAGGCCCTTGGATACGCCGCCGATAGTGCCACCACGCCGCTCCACCCGTTCCCCTTCGAGCGTCGCGAGCCCGGCGCCCACGACGTGAAGATCGAGATCCTCTTCTGCGGGGTGTGCCATTCCGACCTCCACACCGCCCGAGACGAGTGGGCCGGCACCACCTATCCCGTCGTGCCGGGCCATGAGATCGTCGGCAAGGTCACGGCCGTGGGCGATGCGGTGACGAAGTTCCGGGTCGGCCAGCTCGTGGGCGTGGGATGCATGGTCGACACGTGCCGAACCTGTCCGGATTGCCTCGAAGGCCTGGAGAATTTCTGCCAGAAGCAGATCACCTTCACCTACAACAGCCCCGACAAGCACTCCGGCAAGATGACCTACGGCGGATACTCCGACCACATCGTCGTCGACGAGAACTACGTCCTCCGCATCCCGGAAAACCTCGACCCCGCCGCCGCCGCCCCGCTCCTCTGCGCCGGCATCACCACGTATTCGCCGCTGCACCACTGGGGCGTGGGCAAGGGGAAGAAGGTGGGCATCGTGGGGCTGGGCGGATTGGGCCACATGGGCGTGAAGCTGTCGCACGCGATGGGGGCCCACACGGTCCTGTTCACGACCTCGCCCGGAAAGACCGAGGACGCGAGGCGTCTGGGGGCCGACGAGGTGGTGATCTCCAGGGACGCCGACGCGATGAAGAAGCACCTCAACAGCTTCGACTTCATCCTCAACACGGTCTCGGCCCCGCACAACCTCGACCAGTTCACCGAGCTACTCAAACGGGACGGGACCATGTGCCTGGTCGGCGCCCCCGACAGCCCGCACCCGTCGCCAAACATCATGAACCTGATCTTCCGGAGGCGACAGCTAGCCGGCTCGCTGATCGGAGGGATCGCCGAGACGCAGGAGATGCTCGACTTCTGCGGGAAGCACGGGATCACCTCGGACATCGAGATCATCCCGATCCAGCAGATCGACCACGCCTACGACCGCATGAAGAAGAGCGATGTGAAGTATCGTTTCGTGATTGATCTGGCTTCGCTGAAGGCGGAGAAGTAGGACCAGCCGGCGGGACCCAGAAGGGGACAGGGCGTGTCTAATTCGCACCATCCCCTTCTGCCTCGTCCGAGGCGGAAAATAATCTCAGGAACCGTTTCTCAGTCCCAACGCTAGGAGTCTTCGGGGGTGCGAAGGGCAAATTATTTCGCTTTCAGGGCATGCTTGCACGCCGCCTTCCACTTATCGCGCTCTTCTAGCGCTTTCTTGAGCCGGCCTTTCAAATCAATCACCTCGAGATCAGTGGACACTTCGAGAGATTTCTCAAGTTTTTCACGACTTCTCTCAAGCTCTACGCATTCTCGCTTGGAAGTTTCCAATTCATCCCTTACGTAAGCATAGATTTTGAGAAGATCTTCAACATCCTCTATCAGCTTTTCAACACCACACCCAAAGAAGTCTAGCGGTTCAACCAGTTTCGCAAACCGGCCGCCGAGCTCAAAGCAGGATTTTCGCTCTAGTTGGCGATCCTTAATGGCCTTGATTTCCCGATCGCTCATCCACATGGCAGCAGCCCTCAACAAAAAAGTAGAGGCGCGTTGCACGCGATCCTATTCACTTGAGAATCTTAGCTCGCCTTCCTGCCCCTGGATCGGGGCAATATCCGTCTTGCCGTCTGGGGCGAGGCGTGCCCGAAGGAGACATTCCGGTTCTTCGGCGCGTTGATCCGGTCCGGCGTCGCGAGGACCAGGTCGCTGCTCATCGCACCTCGGGCACGATCCTGAGCATGCGATTTCGCTTGAGCCGAATGATCGAGAAATCCCGCCGGTCCGTGGTGAAGATGGTGCGGATGTTTTCCCTCTCGGCGAGGTGAGCGAGGGTGGCGTCCGCCAATTGCAGGCCGGCGGATTCGTAGCGTTTCATCAGTGCAGCGATGGCGGGGAGGTCGTCGGCATCGAGCGCGAGCAGGCCGAATAGCCCACCGTCAAAGCTCTTGAAGAGTTGGTTGAGCGTGTCGGGCCGCTTGCGGAGGAGCCATGCCGCTTCCGTGACAACCGGCCAGCAGGTCAAGAGTGGAGGAGCGAAGAGCCTGAGCGCTTCGCCACAGCGTTGGTGGTGACTATCGTCCTCGGAGAAGATGGCGACCATCGGGCCGGTGTCGATCAAACCCCGTTCACTCACGCCCGAATCCTTCCATGTAGGCGGGATTGGTGCTGAGGTCGGCGGGCAAACCCTTGGCCGACCCCAGGACGCCCAGCCGCTCGGCGAGGTCGCGACAGTTGGGGCTGGGTGAGCGACGTTTCAGGTGCTCTTCCAACGCCTGGCGGACGATCTCCGAAGGGCGCACGCCGGCCTCCCTGGCCTCGGTCTCCAGTTCTTGCTTGAGTCGATCATCGATTCGAACGTTGATGCGTTCCATGTCCGATTCTCCTCTGTCTTTGCCGGCATTTCAGAACTTATCATACCATCTCACTCCGAATGAGAAGCCCGGCTCTCGTTCAACCTACTCCCGAGGCCAATTGACGCCACAGCCACCGCGCGCTACCATCGGCCGTCGCGATCGATCGATCTTTAACCCCCACCGGCGAGCCGTCACCGTGCATATCCTCCTGACCAACGACGACGGCGTGTTCGCCCCCGGCCTTCGGGCCTTGCGCAAGGAATTGTCCAGGCTGGGCAAGGTTACCGTGGTGGCCCCGGCCCAGGAACAGAGCGGCGTGGGGCATTCGATCACCTTGCTTGACCCCTTGGTCGTGAAGCAGGTGGATGAGGAGGACGGGTCGACCGTGGGGTTTGCCATCGAGGGTAGCCCGGCCGATTGCGTGAAGCTGGCCATCTTGGAGCTGATGGACCGGCCTCCCGATTTGATCATCTCGGGGATCAACGCGGGGGCCAACGCGGGCATCAACGTGCTTTATTCGGGCACCGTGGCCGCCGCCATCGAGGGGGCGTTCTTCAAGATCACGAGCATCGCCGTATCCCTTGAGCTGGCCGAGCATTTCGACTATCCGCACGCGGCCAGGCATGCGGTCCGCGTGATCGAGAAGATCCTCGCCAACAAGCCGGCCACCGGCTCGCTGTTCAACGTGAACCTGCCCGCGCATTCGCGGGGCGAGCCCAAGGGCGTGAGGGTGGTACCGATGGCCATCGGCCGGCACGGCGAGGGGTTCGAGCGTCGCAAGGACCCGAGGGGCCGCACCTATTACTGGCTGACTTACGCCCCGCCGTATTTCCTGGACGGCCCCGAGACCGACGTCTCCAGCCTCTCCGAAGGCTACATCACCGTCACGCCCTTGCACTTCGATTTGACCCGCCACGACCAGCTCAACAGCGTGGAAGGATGGGACTGGGCGTGACGCGGGGATCACGCCCGGAATCGCTCACCTGGCCTCGACCACGCTGCGGATCTTCTGCACCAGCGGGCCTTTCACCGAGGTCTTGAAGCGGACGATCGTCCCCTCGCGATCGACGGTGCCTTGCTTGATCGCCTGCTCGCCCATCTCCAGCAGGGGGGCCATCGGGCCAAGCTCGGCCAGCAGCGTGCCGCGGAAGGCGTCGAACGCCGGGCCGACCGAGTTCTGGCTCAGGACCATGAGCGCGTCGATCGTCCTGCGGACGCGCTCGGCGCCGGCCTCGTCGCGGCAGAAGTTCTCCGAGATGATCGCCAATCCGTCGGTGCCGTCGAGCGTGACGACCTGGCGATCGACCATCTCCTGCAAGGGGGAGATCGGCGCAAGCGCCATGCTGATCAGGCCTTCCTTGTCCTCGGCCTGGAGCAAGGGTTTCAACTGCTCGCGGACCCAGGCCACGTCCATCGCGAGGAAGGCGTGGCCGCGGCCGGCCTTGCGCAGGGCCTCGCCCCACTTGGAATCGGCCTTGGGCTTCTCGCCCGCGATCATCGCCTTGATGCTCGCCTCCGAGGCCGCCACGGTCGTCAGGTCGTCGGCTTGGTAGTAGGCGAACAGGCTCTCGCCCTCGCCCGCCTTGTCGGGGGGCCCGACCCGATAATACTCCTTGCCCTGATGCGTGGCCTTGGACGAGAGCATCCCGGCCAGCAGGAGCCACGCCTTCCACTCGCGGGGCTTATTGGTGCGGACGATCAGGGCGCCGAAATTGGCCAACTCCTTCTCGTCCTTCAGGTTCTCCAGGTTCCTCATGTCCTTGCGGAACAGGACGACGGCGATCTGCTCGACCGACTCGGGCTCGGCCATGTCGACGATCATCTTGACCTCGATGTTCCGGGCGAATTCCTCGTAAAGTGCCTTCAATTCGGGCAGCTTCACCAGGTCGGCCGGGCGGAAGGCGGCGATCACCGGGGCGTCGGCCGGGATCATCGACAGGTCGATGGTCGAGCAGGGGGGCTGAGCAGCCTTGACCTGCCCGGCCGGCTTTGGCGAGGGGTCCTGGCCCCGAGATTCCCCGATCAGCCCGCCGAGCCCGGCCATCAGCAGGGCGGCGGCGATCGGTGCTTGCGCGAAGCGTCGCGCAATCCGGTTCGGGACATGGATTTCGTGATGAGTCTTGCCGAACATCTCGATCCTCCTGATGAGAGTCTTGCGGGTCGGGAACAAGGGCTACGGTTTCGGTGCATTGGGTCGGGAACTCAGCCGCTCGTAAGTCTCGATACGCTCGCCGCTGTACAGATAGATCTCGCCCTTGCTGTTGGGGCCGAGCCATTTTTGATGGAATGTGATCGTAAGCCCTGCCATGCCCACGTCATAGGTCCCGTCATCCTCGGCCGGGACGCCCGGCGGGCGAGGTTCGGGCATGCGTCGCTTGTAGACCCGTCGGGGCAATTTCATCTCGCGCACGGTCGTCCACGAGAGGCCAGCGTCGCTTCGATCTTCCTCCTTCCAGGCGCCATCTTTGACCTCGAAGATCGTCCCTTGCTTCAGGAACCAGTGAGGCTCGGTCGTGCCGATCAGGTGAGCGGGTAAACTCGCGTGGGCCACCGCGCCGAAGGTTCCGGCGGCGTGGAAGACGATCGAAGCCAGTCGCCATCGGCCATTAAGGACCGAATCGGGCTCCAGCTTCGCCACCGGAGGCGCGACTCGCTTCCACACCTCCACGTCGCCCCCGCGGAAGTCGGCCGGGAGCTTGCCGCCGTAGGTGGGGAAGGCCAGGGAAAGTTTGTCGCCCTTGAGCTCATAGATGGCCTCCACCGGAGGGCGCCTCCGCGAACTGCCGCGATACATCTCGATGATTGGCCAGGGCTTGGCGGCCGTCCGCGACGGACCCCATTCGACATAAGACGTCCAACTCGTCATCATCACCGGCCGATCACCGGGCTGATGCCAATTCCAGACCGATCGGCCCTTGTTCGGGCCGTGATCGAGGATGGTCTCCTCGACGACGATCCGATCGCCGACCTTTTGCAAGTCCGACCGGCTGGCGGCCGTCACCAGAAAGGGTGCGACCGTCGTTTCGGTCGGTCGCTCGACCTTCGGCGGAATTGTCTCGCGTCCGCCCGAGATAAGTTCCCACGTCCCGGCGAAAGCGGCGTCGGTCTCCAGGTCCGGATATTGCACTGAGATCGGCTCCGGCTCGCCAGCAGCCGGCGGATCGGCCTGCTTGGGCTCGTCCCCGGCCCTGCCGAGGCGGATCGCGACGAGGATCGTGGCGATTAGCGCGGCCATCAGGGCCGGCCTTCGCCATCGAGGCATGGAGGTTCGATCCTTGGTCATGGCCCGAACCTCCTTGTTGCTTCCTCTTGCGAGCCATTCGACGGCGACCGTGGCATCGTGCCGAATTCCTGGTCGTCGCGGCGCGATGCGGTTGTATCGTCGCCGCGAGGTGGGCGTCAATCCGATTTCCCTCGGATTCCGGGCAAATCTTCTCCCGCGTGCGACGAACCGCCTGGTACAATGTGCTTTCCTTCCGTCCGATGGAGTTCGTCCCATGGGTAGAATCGTACTCGCCATGATGCTTGCCGGGCTGGTCGGCGGCGTGGCGCTGGCCGTGGACGGCGAGAAATCGAAGGCACCCGAGCGGTTCGATCAGCTGGTCCGGGTCGACTTCTTCTCGGGATTCAACGGGGATGAAGCGGCTTTGGCTCGCGGGTTGAAGAAGTGCGACGAAACGCTTGCGAAGGACCCGAAGCATGCCGAGGCTTTGGTCTGGCGAGGCGCCGGGCGGGTCTTCCAATCGGCGCAATTGTTTGAGGACCAGAAGGTCGCGCAGGGATTGGTCCTGTGGTCGACCGGCCTGAAGGACATGGACGAGGCCGTGGCTTTGGAGCCCAAGAATCCCGGCGTCCGCATCCCCCGGGCGGCCGTGCTCATGCCCGCGGCCCGCAACGCGCCCCCCGCCATGGGCAAGCCGCTCTTGAGCAAGGCCCTGGACGATTTCCAGATGATCTATGGCCAGCAGAAAGACGACCTCGACAAGCTCAGCACGCACGCGCACGGCGAGCTTCGCATGGGCATGGCCGATGTTTATCGGATGATGGGCGAGCTGGAGAAATCCAGGGAGCAACTAGAGGCGGTGCAGAAGGAAATGCCCGGATCGGCCTATGCGGGTCGGGCGAAGGAGTGGCTCGCCGCCAGGCCCGAGGCGAAGCTGGTCCATGAATGCATCGGATGCCACAAGAATTGATCCGGTTCATTGCCCCCTGGCCAACCTCGCCTGCAACAGGCCGAGCACTGCGGCCTCCTCGGGGCGTAATTCCGCGAGGTGGTCGGCCAGCTCGGCCTCGGCCTTCTTCTGGAGGGTTTCGAGCATCGATCCGTCCAGATACGCCGCGATGATCTCGGGGTGGACGTAGCATTTCTTGCAGACCGTCGGGGTGTTGCCCAGGCGCTCGGCGACGGATTCGATGGCGCGGATCACGTTCTTCTTGGCCTGCGCCTTGGAGTCGAACGCCTCGAATTCTTGCAAGGCCAGCGCGGCCAGGACCGTGCCGGCCCAGGTGCGGAAGTCCTTGGCCGTGAAGTCGTGCCCGGAGACCTCTTGCAGGTACGCGTTCACGTCGGACGAGTCGATCGTGCGACGCTCGCCGGATTCGTCGAGGTACTGGAAGAGGGTCTGGCCCGGCAGGTCGCGGCAGCGCTGGACGACCTTCGCGAGCCGGCGGTCGGCCAGGTCGATGGCGTGCTTGACGCCGCTTTTCCCCTTGAACGCGAAGGTGAGGACGCCCCGGCCCGGCTTCACGTGGCGATCCCGCATCGTGGTCAGGCCGAACGAGTGGTTGGTGCGGGCGTATTCCTCGTTCCCCACGCGAATCAGGGTCACTTCGAGCAGGCGAACGATCGTGGCGAGCACCTTGGGCTTGGGCAACCCGGGCAGGCCCAGGTCGGCCTCGACGCGGCCGCGGATCGTCGGCAAGGCCTGGCCGAAGGCCATCATCCGGCCGTACTTGGACTCGTCGCGGACGCTCCGCCATCGCGGGTGATAGCGATATTGCTTGCGACCGCGAGCATCACGCCCCGTGGCCTGGAGATGCCCATCGGCCCGCGGGCAAATCCACACGTCCGACCACGCGGGCGGGATCACCAACGACTTGATCCGCGCCAGATCGTCGGGATCGCGCAACGGCTTCCCATCCAGGCCGAGATAGGTGAACGCTTTCCCCGACGGGCGACGGCTGAAGCCGGGGCCCTCGTCGGTCACATAACGAAGCCCGGCGGCCTTGGCCGAGACCTCGGGGTCGACGTGGACGGGCTCGGGCCTGGGCTGCGGGCGCTTTTTCGCGGCGGTGCTCATGAATTCTTGATGAAAGCAACCCGGATGCCGAAGCCGTGCGCGTGGAAATTATTCCCGATCCACGTCCCGAGATTCGACTATAATCGTGGCCTGGAAATCACTCATCCCGGAGAACCCCAATGGGTCGATTCGTGATCGTGGCCTATTCCCCGAAGCCCGGGATGGAAGGGCCGCTCCTCGACGCCGTTCGCAAGCACCTGCGAGTCCTGCGTGATGAACATCTCGTGACGGACAGGGTCGCCTACGCGATGCGATCAAGCAACGGCACGATCGTCGAGGTCTTCGAATGGAGATCGGCGGAGGCGATCCGACAGGCGCACGAAATCCCCGCCGTGCAGGCGCTCTGGGAGGAATTCGGCGCCTGCTGCGATTACAAGCCCCTGGCCACCGTGCCCGAGTGCGAGCACATGTTCGCCGAGTTCGATCCGGTCGAGCTTTGACGCGGCCGACGCCGCCCGAAAAAGGCCCACACCACTACGAGCGGCGCGAAGGGAAGCCGGCCTCGGTCTGACGATCGCTCATGACCCGATCGGGATCACCCACCCGGCTTCCCTCAGGTAGCGGTAGAGGTGCTCGACGGGCGGGCGGGGCTGGAGGTCGCCGGCCGTGATGAGGCCGCCCTCCGTGGATTTCCAGAGGAAGTGATCGGCGTGCGGCCCGGCGCTCCAGCACCGCCTGCTGCGGCATCGGGTAGGCGTGGAGCTTCACGTTGGCCGAGAGCAGCTTCCCCAGCCCTTCGAGCAATTCCCCCGGCAATTCCTCGTAGAACTGGCGCTCCATGACCCTCGCAAGCATCGACATCCCCATGACGAACCGGACCGGCTCGGAGGTGTGTCGCCTCACGTACTGGGCCAGCAGATAGGCCGCGCCGAAGTCCGTCACGAGCACCGAGCCTAGCGCCTTCAACCATCCGATCCTTCGAGCTCTACCCCTTCCGACCGGAGCGATCTCTCGGACGATCGCATCATCGCCTCGTGGAAGGATGCGGGCGGGGTCATCAGATGGATTCCTCGCGACCGGTGAGGTTCGGTTGCACGGCAGATCATACCCGCTCGCCGCCCGACGGGCCACGACGCGACGCGGGTGCTCAAGGCCGCCCCCGTTTGTCCTCCGCGTCGATGAGCGTGAGCCTCGCGGCGATCGGCGCCGGGCGGCCGGGCCTTGACGCGTCGTCGGGGAGCTTGCGGTCGTTGGCGAGCTTCAGGCCGTCGCCTTCGAGGGTCGTGAGGTTGGGCGTGGCGAACACGCAGTCGACCGCCGACGGCCGCCCCGGGATGAGGATGAAGATCCCCGCCGGACCCGAGGCGCTCGCGGCGTTGAGCATCCACGGGTCTTCGACCACGGCGGCGGGGCCGGCGATCAGCAGCCAGTCGCACGCCGCGGCCTCGCCCCCGGCGGCGATGATCGCCTCCACGCGGGACCGAAGCGCCGAGGCGCCCCTCGCCGCGGGCGCCACCAGGCGGATCGGCACGACCTGGCCCGACGCCGATCGCGAGCGGACCAGGAGGTGCTCGGGCAGGCCGGGGAGCACGGCGCGCTCGACCGAGAGGTTCCTCAGCCTGCGATAGAGGACCGTCAGGGGGGTGCCGTCTTCGCTGCGTGCCGAGAGGTTGCAATATTCGATGCGGAAATACGTGTCCAGGTGCTCGCGGATGGCGCACGCCTCGGCGGTCGAGGCGTTGGCGAGGACCCAGAGGTCCAGCCGCAGGTCGGCCAGGGTCCAGCCGATGTCGGCCACGCGGTCGTACAGGCCGGCCTTGGATTCGCCGAGGTCCCAGAACCCGACGTCCAGGTCCAGGCCGTCGCGGTGGTCGCTCACGACGATCACCTCGACGGCCGAGCGGCCCCGCGACGACCGGCCGAGGGCACCGAAGAACCCGACCTCCGAATCCAGCCCCTGGAACAGCCCGCGGAGCCGGGCCACGGCCTCGCTCTCGTCGTGCGCCGAGGCGTCCTCGGTGTCCAGCCAGAGCGCGATGGCCGAGAGCCGCACCCCTTCGTTGAGGAACCTCAGCTTGGGGTCCACGCCGGGCGTGACGCGGCCCCGCTCGTCGGCGACCGAGGCGTGATGCAGGGCCACCAGCCGCCAGCGGTTGTCGAATACCGGGCTGCCCGACGAGCCGGGCTCGGTGTCGCAGAGATAATGCAGGATCACGCGGTCGGCCTTCACGACCTCGTTGTCGTGCAGGGCGATCTCCTTGGGCCGCCCGCGGGGGTGCTGGATGATGTTCACGAGGTCCGTCGGCACGATGTGGCGGCTGTCGCGGTTCATGGCGATGGTGCCCAGCTTCTCCAGTCCCGTCACCGCGCAGAAGGTGAAATCCAGCCCCGGCTCGGTCACGAACAAGGTCTCGGGCTCGAGCGGGACCTCGGCGACCAGGAACTCGGGGGCGTCGAGCGCCGGGGCCTCGTAGTTGGCGATCACCTTGGAGGTGGCGGCCGTGAGGCGATCGGGCAGGACGTGATTGTTGGTCAGGACGACGTCGGGCGCGACCAGGAACCCGGTCCCGCAGGCGCCGTCGCCCCGGAGGATCTTCACCACCGCGCGGCCCAGGCGGTCGCCGTCTCGCAGGAAGTGGAACGGGAGCAGATTATTCTTATCCAGGATCAGCTCGGGGAGCTGATCCCGCCCCAGCTCCGACTGCAAACGGACCGAATCGCGGCGTGACGGTGGCCGGGCCATGTCAAGGTTCTCAAGATCGGGGGACGGGAAGATGAGGAACTCGCCGTTGAGCGGCAATTTCTCGGGTGCGCGCATGACATCTGCCTCTCGCAACATTCGTGGTTCACCCAGGCGGCTCCGAGGATTCCGGTTGATGGGTAATCGAGTTCCAAATCCAACGACGTGGGCATCGCACAGGAAGAAACGCCGTACGCCTCCGTTCAACAACCATCGCATCGGCCCTCCGGAAAATTCCTCCCAAACTCCGGATTCCCGGGAAAAAATCGCCGCCGCGAAGTCCGAGGGATTTCGTTGTCACGACGCGACCCGCCTGGTAATCTCGTGCGGAGACGCCCGCGACGACGCAGAAGGAGCCCGGAATGACGACCGCGACCGCCCTCCTGGCCTTGATTGCGACCGGATTTCGCGAGGACCCCACGCCGCTGCCCTCCCCGCAGGAAGTGGCCCAGGGGTTCCGCAAGAACGCCGACGCCTTCCGCACCTTGAAGATCAAGTGGGGCCGGGAACATCGCCGCCTCGACGCATGGATGGCCATCGAGGCCAGGATGCAGGCGGAGGAAAACGCGAAGCTCGTGAAGCTCGTCCCGGATTCCCCGGAGCATATGGAACTCCAGCAGGCGATCCAGCGCAGGCGGATGGCCATCGGCCAGCAGCAGGGGCCGTCGGCCTGGGACCAGACCTTCCTGACCAACCGCGTCGGGTTCCAGCTGAGGAGCCTGGCCCGGCCCATCGGCCAGGCGGCCGACGAGAAGACCTGGAAGATCCCCGACGCCGAGCCCTACATCCCGACCGCGACCTCGCGCGCGAAGGCGCAGGGCCTCACGATCGTGTCCTTCCCGGGGGACCTCAACGACGGCTTCCGCTACTGGTCGGCGCAGCCTTCGGGGCTGCCGGGCTACGGCCAGATCCTGGTCTCCATGCCGATCAACTACGCAAGCCCCGCCGTCGACCCGTCCCACTTCCCGCCGCTGAGCGTGAAGAGCCCCTCCTGGGGCAACCCATCGCTCCAGTGGAACCCCATCGACGCCTTCTTCCAGCTCGATCCCAGGACGCTCAAGGTCGTCGGCTGCGCCACGATCGACGGCCACGACACGGTGATCGTCGAAAACACGATCGTGGTCAGCGAGGCGACCAGGATCAATCAAGCCCCGATCGTGCGCACCGAGGTCGATCGCGCCTACCTCGACCCCCAGCAAGGCTGGCTGCCCCGGCGAATCGAGCGGTTCCGCACGCTCCCGAATCCGCCCGGAGGCCGCGAAGATCGGCCCTTCCAGGTGGTGGAGGGGATCGAGATCGCCAGGATTCCCGACGCCGGCTTCTATCCCATGAAGGGTGCCGAGCGCGTCTTGGGCGAAGACCCGAACTGGAAGGGCGAAGCCGGCAAGGGGCCGCTCGTGGCGACCGAGGAGACGACCTGGCAGGTGGTGAAGCTGGAGGCGAACGGCCCGTTCCGCGAGGATTTCCGCATGCCGTTCCCCAAGGGGACGCAATACATGGACCAGCGCACGGGCGAGTCGCACATCGCCGGCCAGGAGGGCTGGGAGGGGACGTTCCTGCCGTGGATGCTGTGCCTGGTGATCGTCTGCGGATGGGCCGTGTTCGGGATGGTCGTGGGGGCCAGGACGCTCATTCGTCGCTCCGCCCGGCGAGAGGCTTTGACTCGCGCGGCGTGAGTCCACTAGAATGGGATGCAACGAAGCCGCCACGACGGAACCGGACGGAGGTGCGCCTTGAGCGACTGGACGGGGCCCGCGCTGATCGCCAACCGCGATCGCCTGATCGAGACATTGAAAGGCTACGGTCGCGTGGCGGTCGCCTATTCCGGAGGTGTGGATAGCACGGTCGTGGCCCAGGCGGCGTTCGTCGCGCTGGGAGACGCTGCGGTCGCCGTCACGGCGGTCTCCGAAAGCCTGGCCTCGGGCGAACTGGAAGAGGCCGAGGCCCTGGCGAAGCAGATCGGCATCCGCCACAGGATCATCCGCACCGAGGAATTCGCCGACCCGAACTACCTGCGCAACGGCACCGACCGCTGCTACTTCTGCAAGAGCGAGCTGTACGGGAGGCTCTCGTCGCTGCTCGGCCAGCTCGACGTGGACGTGATCGCCTCGGGCGCCAACGCCGACGACCAGGGCGACCACCGCCCCGGCATGAAGGCGGCCGGCGAGAACGGCGTCCGCCACCCGCTGCTCGAATGCAACCTGAACAAGGAAGACGTGCGGGCGCTGGCCAGGGCCTGGGGCCTGCCCACCTGGGACAAGCCCGCCACGCCCTGCCTGTCCAGCCGGATCGCCTACGGAGAGAACGTCACGCCCGAGCGCGTGCAGATGATCGACGCCGCCGAGGACTTCCTGCGACGTCGCGGCCTGCGCCTCCTGCGGGTCCGCTATCACAAGGGAGATCTCGCGAGGATCGAGGTCCCGATCGAGGAATTGCCCGCGCTGGCCGCCCCCGGCGTCCGCGAAGAACTGTCCAGGACGTTCCACGCCCTGGGCTTCAAATTCATCACGCTGGACCTCGACGGCTTCCGGTCCGGCAGCCTGAACTCGCTGATCCCGCTCGAAAGCCTCCAGAGACCGCTCGTGACGCTGCGAACCTGAGCCGAACCAGGGGCCTCACAGAATCACCGGCAAGGACCCTCAAGCCCATGCCCCGCGCGACCTGCCGATGCGGCCAGGAGCTACCGATCCCGGCCGGCCCGAATGAGCGGGTCGTCTGCCCGGGCTGCGGGTCCAGGGTGAGGGTCCGCGTCTCCTCGGCGGCGGCCGATGAAGCCACCCAGATCGCCAACGACGGCTTCATCCGCTTCTTCTGCCCGTGCGGACGAAGGCTGAAGGTCGACGCGATCGATCCGCCAGCCTACGGAAAATGCCCCGACTGCGGCGAGGTCGTGCCGGTCCCCAGGTCGGGCCTCGCCATCAACCTCCCCTCGGGCCACCCCGAATCCCCCACCGAGGAATTGAGCGCAGTCGACCGCGCCATGCTCGAACAATGGGCCGCCGACCACCGCGCCCGAGGCACGCCGGTCGAAGCGGTAACAGCCCCCAAGAAGCCGGTCGCCGCAGTCACATCCGACCGCGACGAGGTCGGCATGAGGATCTGCCCGAAATGCCGCCAGCCCGTACACATGGGCGCCGAAGCCTGCCGGGCGTGCGGGACCCCCATGCCCCGGCGGTGAGAAGACGGTATCAGGAACCGTTGTCGCCCGCGCATGGATGGTGTCCCCTCGCACCCCGGACGCGCCCGGCGCGTGGCGCGGTCCCGCCGACGGGGGGCATGGGAGGATCCAAGGCCGGCGGTTTCGGGGGAATTTTCGCATGATTTTTTCGCCTGAGCCCGCGATGATAAGCCATTTGTTGGGACCTGCAACTACACCATCGTTGCCGGAGGGCACCCCTATCACGCTTTCCGAGGAATTTCCGGTTTCGGGCTCGCAGGCGGGCACCTCCCGAGGGGTCGAATCGGACGCGGAGAAGGTCGATTCATTCGTCTTCGATTTCACTTGGATGGGTTGCAATGGGTTGAAAGGAAAAGACTTGGGCGAGTGATCGACTATTAAATATCTTTCCATGGACGAATAAGCTACAGAGTGCGACACTCCGAAAATGGCGGGAATTCGTGGGCGAAGTCGGGTTTTTGGGGTGTCTTGTCCGGAAGCGCCTACGAACCGTGCGCTTTTCGGCCCTGTTTGGCCGCGAAATCTTGCGTTATGAATGATCCAAACTGTTCTTCGGACCGGTGGCGTGCCTACGAAGACGTAAGCATGCCACCCGGCCACTCGACCTCAAGAATCCCCGGTCATACCCGGCATCCAGGACCGGCGGATTGAAAACCGTCACGTCATACTTTACGCTTTGTCTGCATGTCTTACGAGAAATTGACCGAGAAGAAACGAGCACTCGATGGCCATCGGCCCTTGCCGGCGGAGCTTGTCCGCAACCTCGACGCCTGGTTCACGGTGGAGCTTACCTACACCAGCAACGCCCTTGAGGGGAACACCCTCACCCGCCGCGAGACGGCCGTGGTGCTCGAAAAAGGGCTGACGGTCGGGGGGAAAAGCCTCAAGGAGCATCTGGAGGCCACCAACCACGCTCGCGCCCTCGACTTCGTGCGATCGCTCCTCGAAAGGAAGCCTTCCGAGCTTTCGACGCACGATCTCCTCGCCATCCACGACATGATCTTGAAGGGGATCGACGACGCGAACGCCGGCCATTTCCGAAACGTGCCCGTGAGGATTGCCGGGTCGTTGGTGGTCATGCCCAACCCTCGCAAGGTGCCCGGTTTGATGGACGAATGCGAGGCCTGGTTGAGGAAAAAGCACGATTCGCACCCCGTCAAATTTGCGGGCGAGTGCATTACCGCCTCGTGACCATCCACCCCTTCGTGGATGGCAACGGCCGGACCGCGAGGCTCTTGATGAACCTCTTGCTCATGATGCACGGCTACCCCCCGGCCATCATTCGCAAGCGGGACCGACTGGCCTACATGGCCTCGCTGGAAAAGGCGCAAACGGGCGGTTCCAGGGCCGATTACGAGAAGATCATCGCCAGGGCCGCCGATCGTTCGCTCGAAATCTACCTGAGGGCTGCACAAGGGGAATCGGCCCTCGGCGACGTGGATACGGACGACCTCTTGAAGATCGGAGAGCTTGCCAAAATCGCAGGAACAACGGTGCCCACCATCCGATACTGGACGAAGGAGGGCCTGCTGGAAGTCGCCGAAGTCACCAGGTCCGGCTACCAGCTCTACGCCGCCGACATGGCGCAACGGTGCGAGCAAATCAAGGCGTTGAAAAGCGAGCGATTGACCCTTGAGGAGATCAAGCAGCGGCTTTCGTAGGTTTCTATGCCTCGATTCTGCCCATAGTCGGGGTGACGGCTACAGCAGCTCGCGAAACTCGTCGTTCTTCAGGCCGGCATCGCGGACGATGTGTCCCATCGTGATCGCGTTAAAGGGGTTGTGTCGCGGAATCGTGAGCGTCCGTGAGCCGTCGGTCATCACGACGTGGCCGCTCTGCCGTTCCACCCAAAATCCCGCCTTTTCCGGCGCGGATCGCGTCCAGATGGTTCACGCCGGGCAGCTTGGGCACGTTCAGACCTCGACTTCAACTTCGCGGACGTTCGCCCATTGAAGTCGATCGCGGATCGCCGCCAGATAATCGCGGATGGCGTCGGCGATGTTCTCTAGAGCTTCCTGCTCGGTCACCCCCTGGGAATGGCAACCGGGCAAGTTAGGGACGGAGACGGCGAACCCCTCGTCCGATTCCTCGAGGACGACCACGTATCTCATCGTCACACCTCAAGCGATCGCTACCCGTCCGGCCACTCACGGTCCCCATCCTACCGCGCTCCGACGTCGGTGCAAGCTTCCAATTTAGGCGTGCTTGGCCCTCTGGAGCTGAAACCCGCAGAAAACTACGGCCAGTTCGATCCCGGAGGAAAAAAGCAGCCGGTGCTCGAACAATCCGCCCGGTAGGACGTCAACTTCGCAATAGCCCAGGTCGCCGTACCCGGATGGTCCCCTTAGCCCGAAGTCGGGATCGGCCACGCTCTCGAAAGTCTCCACCCCCTGATACAGGAGGTTGAGCCTCTCGTCGCCAGCATAGCTGTCCAGGCCTAGCAACAAGGTGCCCTTTGCGGCCAGCAGCCGGAGTTCTCGGAGCCGGGTGTCGTGCAGGCTCGCCCCCTCCTCGGTGGCGAGCAAATCCGCCGGCAAGCGGTTGCGGATGGCGGCCAGATGAGCGGCGTAAGCAGTAGTTGGGTCAACATTTCCAACGCCCTCAACGCCACCCCACCACGCCATCGTGAAATATCGCACGCCAGAAATCCCTCCGACGTACAAACAACGCGAGTAGACGGTCGCATCCGCTCACCTCCCGACCAGCCCCCCAAACCGCCCCGCCGCTTCGTCCCACGCCGCCGTGTTCTTCGGCTCGTACACGATCACCGGGAACGACCGAGCAACCACTTCGCGCAACTCGTGAATCGAGCCGATCCGGCCTCGGCCCATGGCCTGGATCAGCACGTTGCCCATGGCCGTGGCCTCGACCGGGCCGGCGTGGACCGGCACCCCGCAGGCGTCGGCCGTGAACTGGCAGAGCAGGGCGTTCTTGGCGCCTCCTCCTACGACGTGGATCGTGCGGATCTTCGTGCCGAGGACCTCTTCTAGCTTCTCCACCGTCCAGCGATATTTGAGCGCCAGGCTTTCCATGGCGCATCGCACGAACGCGCCTTCGTCGGATGGCGTGGCCTGGCCCGTCTTCGTGCAGAACGCCGCGATTCGCGAGGGCATGTCTCCGGGGGCCAGGAAACTCGGGTCGTCGGGCTCCACCAGCGCCCGAACGGCCTGGCCATCTCCGATTTCGCGATCAATTCGTCGTAAGAAAAATCTTGCCCCGACCTGGCCCACGTGCGTCGGCATTCCTGCACGAGCCACAGCCCCATGATGTTCTTCAGGAGCCGCGTCGTGCCGCCGATCCCGCCTTCGTTGGTGAAATTGTACTTGTACGTGGTCGCGTTGATGATCGGCCGGGGGACTTCCACGCCCATCAACGACCAGGTGCCCGAGCTGAGGTAGCACCAGTCGGGCGGGTTGGATCGGCTCATCGTGGGCACGGCCGCGACGGCCGCCGCCGTGTCGTGCCCCGCGGTGGCGATCACCGCGAGCGACTTCACGCCCACCTCGTCGGCCACCGATTTCCGCAGGGGGCCGATCTCCGTGCCGGGCTCGATCAAGGTGGGCAAGATATGCCGGGGCAATCCCAGGGCCGTGCAAAGCTCGTCGGACCACGTTTTCGTGCGGGGGTCGAGCATCTGCGTGGTGGAGGCATCGGTGGTCTCGCCCAGGCGCTGGCCCGTCAGGAGCCAGTGGAACAGGTCGGGCATCATCAGGAAGGTTTCCGCCGCGTCCAAGAGCGGAGACCCGGCCGTCTTCATCGCCAGGACCTGGAAAAGCGTGTTGATGGGCAGGAATTGCAGGCCCGTGATCTCGTAGATGCGTTCGCGAGGGATGATCCGGCAGGCCATTTCGAGCATGCCGTCGGTGCGGGCGTCGCGATAGTGGACCGGGTTGCCCAGGAGCGTGTCGCCCTTGCCGACCAGTCCGAAGTCGACGCCCCAGGTGTCCACCCCCACGCCGTCGAGGGTGCGGCCGTTGAGCGAGGCCTTGCGCAGGGCCGTCTTGCAGTCGTCGAAGAGGCGGAGGAGGTCCCAGTGCAGGGTGTCAATCAGCCTGACCGGCCCGTTGGGGAAGCGGTGGACCTCTTCCAGGGCCAGCCGCTCGCCGTCGAACTGGCCGAGCAGCCCGCGACCGCTTTCGGCCCCCAGGTCCAGGGCCAGGTAATCGCTCGTGGTTGCCATTGCGGTCGCCGACTCCTCGAACCATCAACTCGCCTCGTCGTATCGGTCGATCATCATAAAACGGCCGGGCAAACCGGGCAATGAGGCATTGCGACGACGGCGGCATGCGGTTTGTACCTGGATCGCCTGTCCAGGTCGCTGGACGCGGGGATGCCCATCGGCTACAATCCCTTTGACAAATGTCGGAATCCGGGAGCCTGGGCATGACGTGGGGGATGTTCGGCGGTCGCAGGGCGGCCGTTTATGCGGGATTGGCGGCGATGGCCGTGGGGCTGGGCGTGGGCGGCCGGTGCGTCGCGTGGAGGGCCTTCGCGCCGGCAACTCCGCCGAAAATCGCGACCGGCCCGGGCCTGGGCGCGGTCATGGTGTGCGGCGGAGGGGCGTTGCCCGAGGACGTGCGGGGCCGGTTCCTGGACCTGGCGGGCGGGCGGGGCGCGAAGCTCGTGGTGATCCCCACGGCCCATGCGGCGGCCGACGCGCCCGAGGCCGAGGCGATCTACTTGAAGCCGTGGCGGGACCTGGGCGTCCGCAACGTGAAGCTGTTCCACACCCGATCGCGCTCGCAGGCCGACGACCCGGCGTTCTGCCGGCCCCTGGCCGAAGCTTCGGGCGTGTGGATCAGCGGAGGCAAGCAGGCCATGCTGGCGGATTCCTACGTGGGCACGGAGGTCGAGCGGCAATTGCAGGGAGTGGTGAGGCGCGGGGGGGTGGTGGCGGGGACCTCGGCGGGCGCGGCCATCTTGACCCGCGTGATGATCGTCTCGGGCCGATCCGAGGCGAAGGAGGGGCGCGGGTTCGACTTCCTGCCGGGCGCCGTGGTCGACCAGCATTTCCTGAGGCGCAAGCGGGTGAATCGCCTGCTCGACATCTTGAACCGTCATCGCGACCTGATCGGATTCGGCGTGGACGAAGGCACGGCGCTCCTGTTTCGCGGGGGGCGGCTGAACGTGCTGGGCGATTCCTACGTGGTCGCATGCCTGCCCGGCGAGGAGGGCAAGCCGCCCCGGATGGAATATCTCAAGAAGGGGGACGAGGCGGATTTCGCGTCGCTCAAGGGGCCATCGCCCGCGATCGTCTCGACGCAGAACCTGGATGACGTGCTCACGTCGGAGCAGTAGCCGCGGTCAAACCAGCCACGATTGGCCGCTCGGCAGATGCACGACCTCGATCTTCGGCACGGGCTCGCCCGAGAGCAGGCGAAACGTCATCGACAGGACCTCACTGGTGATGGTTTGCGAGGTCTTCAAGCGAGATTCGCCGATCAGCACAAGCTGTCCATCGCGAAGGTCATAAAGTTCCAGCGCCCAGGGATACCGATCGACGAGGAGCAACTCGCGGGTGCCGATGCCGGCGTAGAAATCGAACTTCTGCCGCGAGCGATCCCCCCGGCTGACGATCTCGACGGCGAAATCCGGCCCGCCCATCCAGTGGTTTTCGCAGAACGATCGCCCGGCCCCCGTTCGGGCGAACGGCCACGTCGGGGCAGCGGTAATTGTGCGACCAATCCTCGTCGCGATCGCTCACGTTCACGCCGGCGCGGACGTCGCCGAGGCCGCGTATTCCGATCACGATCTCAAAGATTGTGGCTAGTCGGGTCACCAACCTCTGATGATCGTCGTTGGCGAGTGGCGACATCACATAAACTCCATCCCAGACCTCGTCATAGCGATCGCCACCGGAGAGCCGGCGCTCTTCCAGCAGGCGATGCTCCATGTCGGGATCGGTCACGAGGATGGGCATGGGCGTCTCCGTGCTTCCGGGTCGACATCCTAGGGTCGGGGATGCAGCTTTTCTTCAAGCTCTTCCGACGCCTTCAATTCGTCCGCCAGGAATCCGGCGAAGCCAGTCCATTCGCCGACGACTTTTCCGCTCTTCTTCAGGCACAGAATCCGGTCGTCCCCGTCGATAAAGTACCCGACATTCGCCGTCCACGAAAACTTTCGGCCACCAAAATGAAAGTAGCCGGCGGGGACTCGGTATTCGCTCACCCAGAGATTCGCGGCGGTCCCAAGGTCGTGACATTGCAGCGTCGTCCGATCCAGTAATGGCGGATTCCCCAGCATGGACCTCGGCACCCCGCAAAGCGACATCCCGAAGCAAAATGCACCATTCAACTCGGCAAGGACGTTCGCATAAATCCGCGGAATCTGGAGCCCGAACCTTTGGCTGTATCGATCGAGCGAGTCGGCTTCGATCCCCGGATACATCATGAACATGTAGTTCAATTCCGCAACCCACGGCCGATGGCCGATGTTCATCATGCCGTCCGGGGCGAGGACGCTCGGATGTTCGAGATATCGGCCGGCGGCCTCGCGCAGCGGCGCGAGCGTGTCGGAGTAGGCGTCAAGCCGTTGGGCGATGGAGTTCATGGTTTGTTGGGCCGCAGTTGCCAGGACCGCTCTAGCTCAACAGGAATTCCAGATCATCTCGCGTCAGCCCCTGGATCACGCCGCGGTTGTCGGCGTTCAAAATCGCGTCGGCCAGGTCTCGCTTCTTCTGCTGGAGGTCGAGGATTTTTTGCTCGACCGTGTCCTTGGCGATCAATCGGTAGGCGAACACGTTGTTGACCTGGCCGATCCGGTGCGAGCGGTCGATGGCCTGGGCCTCGACCGCCGGATTCCACCAGGGATCTAGCAGATAAACGTACTCGGCGGCCGTCAAATTCAGGCCCAATCCGCCGGCTTTCAGGCTGATGAGGAAGATGGGGATCTTGGGGTTGGTCTGGAAGTTGTTGACGCGCTCCTCGCGGTTGCGGGTGCGGCCGTCGAGGTACTCGTAGGTGAGCCCCTCGGCATCGAGCCTCTGCTTCACCAGCGCGAGGAAGCTGGTGAATTGCGAGAAGACCAGGACCTTGTGGCCTTCCTCGACGACCTCGGCGAGCTGCGGCAGGAGCATGTCGAGCTTGGCCGAGGCGTCCTCGTTTCGCGACGGGTCGATCAGGGCCGGATGGCAGGCGGCCTGGCGGAGCCTTAACAGGGCTTCCAGGACCTCGATCTTCGAACCCTTGATCGCCCCTTCGGTCTTCAGCAAGGCGTGGCGGTAGTGGGTCCGCAGGTCTTCGTAGAGCTTTCTTTGCGCCGGTTCGAGGTCGCAATAGAGCGTCAATTCCACCTTCTCGGGCAGGTCCTTGACGACCTGCTGCTTGGTCCTTCGCAGGATGAAGGGACGCAGGGCCTTGGCCAGCAGGTTCCTCGCCCCTTCGTCGGCCCCCGAGGCCCCGGCGGCGTTGCGCTTGAACACGCTGGCGGTGCCGAGCATGCCGGGGTTGAGGAATTCGAAGATCGACCAGAGCTCGCCCAGGTGATTTTCGATGGGCGTGCCGCTCATGGCCAGCTTGTGGCGGGCCTTCAGCAGGCGAGCGGCCTTCGCGGCCTGGCTCTCGGAGTTCTTGATCGCCTGGGCCTCGTCCAGGATGGCGTAATCGAAGGGATAATCGCTCAACTCGACCACGTCCGATCGCAGCGTGCCATAGGTGGTCACGATGAGGTCGTGGTGGCGGAACTCGTCGCGGAGGGCGTGGCGATTCGGCCCCGTGTAATCGAGCACGCGGAGCTTGGGCGTGAACTTGGCCGATTCCTGCAACCAGTTGAACACGAGCGACCGCGGGACCACGATCAACGACGGGCCTCGTGCACTGCCGGCGGGCCCTCCTGCGTTGCAAGAGGGCCAGCACCTGGATGGTCTTGCCCAGTCCCATGTCGTCGGCCAATATGCCGCCGAAATCGAAGGCTCGCAGGTAATCGAGCCAGCCCAGACCTTCTTGCTGATAGGGCCGCAATTCTCCCTGGAACCCGGCGGGGGCTTCCAGCGGCTCGACGCCTTCGAACGCGTGCAATTGCTTGCGGACCTTGGCGAAAGCGGCGTCGCATTTGCTGCCCGGCTGAGCGGCGAGGAGCGCGTCGAGCAATCCGGCCTGCGCCTTGCCGAAGCGCAGGGTCCCTTCATCGTCGGTCGAGCCGAGGTCGGCGAGGAGGCCGTATTTCTTGAGCCACTCCTCGGGGAGCATGCCCATCGAGCCGTCGCCCAGGGCGATCATGGTCTCCCCTCGGCGGGCGGCGGCGAGGATCTCGGGCAGGGGCAAGTTCTGGCCGCCGAAGTCGACCTGGCCCGAGAGTTCGAACCAGTCGATGCCGGTGTTCACGGCGAGCTTGAAGTCGCTTGCCGGCCGGTACAGGATCCCCTCGGCCTCGACTCGCCAGCCTTCCAGTACGAGGTCGCGGGTCGCGCCGGCACTTTTTTGGGCGTGATTTCCATGGTGCCGGGCTCGACGCGATAATCCTTGGTCTCGCGGAAACCCAGCTCGTCCAGGCGTTCCTTGGCGCGGCCCTCGGCCCTCACGTCGCGGCGGATGGCGCGGCGGCGGTCGCTCTGCACGGCCATCTTGCCGGGCGGGAACGAGGCCACTCGGGCGCCGTCGTAGTCGAAGTCGAGATCGGCGATCAGGTTGTCCGATCCCCAGTTCTGCCGGGGGGTGCGGATCGTGAGGCACGGCGTGGGCGGGAGGTCGACCTCTTCCAGCTTCAGCCCTTCGACAAGCTCGGAGGCCGGCACGCGGGATTCGCCCAAAATGCGCCCGAGCATGGTGTCCTGCTGGCCTTCGGCGAGCGCCATTTCTTTTTCGTGGCGCAGGCGGAGCATCCAGGCGAAGATGCCCGCGTCGTCGAACCGGGCGGCGCGGCCAACTCCCAAAATCACCAGGCCGGGCAGGAGGACCAGCGGCTCGGCCAGGTCCATGCGGTCTTCCTCGCGGCGGAGGGCGCCTCGCCAGCTCCATCGCTTGGAGGCGGGGTCGACCGAGCGGACGTCGATCACGAACCGCCAGGGGCGGGCGTCGTCCCAGCGGAGGGCGGGGGGGTCTTCCTCGTCGTCGGTGCGCTTGAGGCGACAGCGGCCGGTCCGGCAGAGCCGCTCGACCATCTGCGCCTGCACTTCTTGCCGCAGGACGAACCGCCGCGGGGTGGCGGCGGCGGCGCCGTTGCCCACGGTGCCGTTGACGATCGGCACGGTGCCGTTGGCCGCGATGGTGTTGGCGGGCTGGGCCTCGTCGAGCAGGGCCATCAGCACGCGGTCCTCGGGCTCGGGCCGCCACGAGCCGGGGGTGGTGGTGGGCCACCAGGGGCGCAGGACGGCGCGATCGGTGCCGGGTCTCCTCTGGCGGCGGGCGAGCGTGACCACCACGGCGTTCTGGTTGAGCGTGGCGGGGGCGTCGACCACGTAGAAGAGCGAGGCGGGCTTCTTCTCGGGCTTCTTGGCGTCTCGCGGGTTCAAATGGCCGCGATGAGGCCCCTGGCCCTGGCCGGGTATCTTGCCAGGCTGGCCGTTGACCGGCTTGCCCTGGCGATTGTTGCGGTTGCGGGCGTTCGGGTCGCGATTCGCGTTCGGGTAAGGGTTCGGGCCGGGGCCGTTATTGTTATTCCCGGGGCCGGGGCCGGGGCCGCGCGAGGCGGGCGATTCTGATGCTTGCCGTATTGAGGGGGCCGGTTCGCGTTCGAATACGGCGACTGAGGGGGCCGATTGGCGTTCGAATACGGCGGCTGATGGGTCGGCGTATACGGGTTCGGCCCGAACGGCGGCCTCGGGCCCTGGACGAAATTCTCGGGGGGAACGTCCCGCCGTTGCCTTGCGGGGGCAGGGCGGGAGGGGGAGGGAGGCCCTCGTCCAGGGCCTGCTGTTGCTGCTGCTGGACGTGGTAGCGGACGTCGGGCACCAGCCGCAGGGGCCTCACGGGGGCGGCCTGGAGCAGACCCTTGGCGTCGGCCGCCAAGATGGTGGCCCACAGGTGCTTGCACGGCTCGCCCTCGGGCCCGAAGTACGGGCACGTGCAGGAGGCGTGCAGGCGGCCGCCGCGGACGCGGAGCTTCACCTTGTAGGGCTCGGTCCCCTTGACCTTGGCCACCACGATCTCGCCGGCCTTGGCCGACGAGATCGCCACCCGCCCCTTGGCGAAGTACGACTGGCCGCGGGAACGGACCCCGTCGGCGAACTCACGAGAGACCTTCTGGGCAATCCCCATCAGCGCATCATCCCACTCGGATTGGCTCGGTCGGCGAAGAAATCTTCATCAAACCTCAACTCCCAGGGCGCCTCGATGGCGCCGCTTTTCCAGCTCCCGGCAGAGCTTGTCGAACGAAGGCGATCCGGCCCGGCATCGCGCCAGGTCCATCGCGTGGGTCATCCTAGCTGGTGGACCGTTTCGATGTATTTCGGCTCTCGGAATCGCTCTCTGATCCATCCTTTTCCGGCACCGTGTTCTTCGGGATCCTTGGGGACATCTGCCCGGTCAAGACCGCAGAAAGTCCGTCGAAGCGACCGGGCCGCCGCGACGAACCAAGTTTCGTACATGATATGAGCCAAGACGCATGCGACATCGTAACCCGGGGCCACGCTTGCGCGGATTCAAGGAGCCGCGGAGCCTAGCTGTGGCCGGGCAACTCCTTCTCGAGTCGATCAAGATCAGGATGAGCGACGGATCGGTCGAGGTGCATCTTCCAGCCTCTCGACCGCAAGCTCGACCGCGGGTTGCAGGCCGCCGTCCTGGAAAAATTCTCCCGTCCGGGGTTGGCGGAATGGGCGGATAAGTATCTCGATGTATTCACCGTCAGCAGTTCCGCACCAAAGGCGATTGAGTAGTTCCGGACCGCATTCGACTTCGCCGTGACCCTCGACGATGGGAACGACCCGAATTCGCCTCATCTTGGTTCCCCCCGGCCGAGTGACGGCAGCCGGGATCCCCACCTTCGAGGTCGGTCGAGTCGGGCTCGAGCTGGTCGATGCGGAGCAACTCGCCGGCGGTCATGAGATGCTTGCGGATGACTTTCGCGGCTGGCGCCATCCATCTCGCCCGATTTGCGTCCTCCCTTCGTGCATCCTCACGACCAGCAGATGATCTTCCTCGGGGTCGTAAAGGTCGAGCAAATCCGGGCTATGAGTCGTGACCAGGATCTGGGTATGAGTCGCCGCTTCGCGAAGGGCGTCCATCAATACGCCCGAGGCGGCGGGGTGCAGGCGGTTTCCGGCTCCTCGATACCGACCAGTCTAATCGGTGAGCCGTCGTCCGCCAACTGATTTATCGCGACCAAGATGCCGAGAGCTCGAAGCGTGCCATCGGACACACTCGCGGGAGTCGAATTGAAATGATCGTCCGCCTCATGAGCATTCTGTCGAAGAACGATGGTTCCGATATCTGGTCCCCATGGTCGACTACTCTCGAACATCACGGATCTCGGGCACGATGACGCGGAGATAGTCGAAGATTCGCGATTTGACCGCGAGGGCTGTCGACGCTCGATGTGGCCAGGACGTCCGCGACATTTCCTCCGTCCGGATCCAGAGGTTGCGACGGCTTGCGAGGCCGGATAGCTCCTCATCGTGACGGGATTGGATTGTATGAAATTTCATCGAAGATAAGGCATGAAAACGGTTCGCAAATTCGGGATAACTCGACGACCGTGACGAGATAAAAGCGATCCGAGGAGGCCGCCGGGGGTTGATTGGCACCCCGGTATTCGAAAGATTCGTGGTCACCTCCCCATTGGCAATTCGATACTCGCAGATCCGCTCATCGTCCGTCCGAAGTTCTCGACGACGAGGAATTCCGTTTCCAGCCCGATTCCCCTCGAATGTTCGGATCGCCCGAATTCAAATCCGAAAGTCGCGGCTGTGCCCCGAAGGCAATTCCATCTGCCAGTTCGCTCTCGAAAGCGTAGTCGCGTCCGATCGCCGACCCGATTGATCAAGCAATGCCATTCCGTCCGCGATACGCCGCCTGAAGTCACGGAACAAGGTCGCGCAAACCGTCCGCCACGAACCGGATCGCATCCAAAAAATTCGACTTCCCCGACCCGTTCCTCCCCACCAGCAGCGTGAACGGCCCTAACTCAACATCGCAATGCGCGATGCTCTTGTAGTTGCGGATCTTCACCCGCTTCAGGAACGACCCCAGCCCGGTGGCCCGGGGCCGTCCTTCGGCCTGCGATGCGACGCTCATGATTCCCGGTCCCATCGGGAGCTTCGGGGCGCCGGCCGGGCGATTTGCTCCGGCCAGCCCTCCTTCAAACGTCCAGGTTCTTCACTTCCAGCGCGTGCTTCTCGATGAACTCCCGGCGAGGCTCGACGTCGTCCCCCATGAGGGTCGTGAACAGGTCGTTGGCCGCGGCGGCGTCGTCGAGCTTGACCTGCATGAGCGTCCTCTTGCTCGGGTCCATCGTGGTCTCCCAGAGCTGGTCGGCGTCCATCTCGCCGAGGCCCTTGAACCGGGTGATCTTGAGGCCCTTCTCGCCCAGGCGGCGGATGGTGGGGACGAACTCGCGGAGGTCGGCCAGGGGGATCTCGTCGCCCCCTCGATGCAGGATGAACCGCGGCGGCGGCTCGTCGCCGATCATCTCGACCGGCAGGAGCACGTCGGCCTTCATCCCGAATTCGTCGCGGAGCCGGGCCAGGTGCTTGTTCAGGATGCGGACTTCGTGCAGCTCGGTCACGCGGGTCGAATCCGCGTCGGGCGACGGATGGGCCCGGCCGTCGCCATCCCCCTCGGTCTCGGAGGCCTGGCTCCGATTGTACGCATCCGACTCCTCGCTCGTGTAGAGCCAATCGTCGGAATCCCTGGATTGGATGTGGAACAAAGGCAACATGCCGGTCTGCGGGTGCATCTTGGTCAGGAAATTCCTCAAGCGGCAGGTTCCTCCGCCCGAACGCCCGCAACGCCTGGTCCAGCCCGGTGGCGATCTCCAGGAGCGATCGCAGCTTCTCCCCCTCGATCATGGCCGATTCGCCCTGGCCATAAGGCTCGAGTCGGCCGTCGGCCAGGCCGGAATCGACCAAGATCGAGTGCATCTCGCTCTCGGCCTGGACGTATCGCTTCTCCTTCTTCTGCGAGACCATGTACAGGGGCGGCTGGGCCACGTAGAGGTGCCCTTCGGCCACCAGTCGCGGCATCTGCCGATAGAAGAACGTCATCAGGAGGGTGCGGATGTGCGAGCCGTCCACGTCGGCGTCGCTCATCATCACCACCTTCCCGTATCTTCGCTTCGACGGGTCTTCTTCATCACCAATTCCGTTGCCCACGGCCGTGATGATGTTGCGGACCTCTTCATTTCCCAGCACGCGGTCGAGCCGGGCCCGCTCCACGTTGAGGATCTTGCCTCGCAGGGGCAGGATGGCCTGATACATGCGGTCGCGACCGCCCTCGGCCGTGCCGCCGGCCGAATCCCCCTCGACGAGGAACAATTCGCTCGAATCCTGGTCGTGAGTAGTGCAGTCCATCAACTTGCCGGGCAACCCGCCGCCCGAGAGCACGCCTTTGCGGTTGCGGACCAGCTCGCGCGCCTTGCGGACGGCCTCGCGGGCCTCGGCGGCAAGCAGGGCCTTCTTGATGATCGTCTTGGCGGCCTGCGGGGTCTTTTCCAGGAACTCGCCGAGCTTGTCGTTCACGACCTTGGCCACGATCCCCTCGACGTCGCTGTTGCCCAGCTTCGTCTTGGTCTGGCCCTCGAATTGAGGCTCGGGGACCTTCACGCTCACGACCGCCGTGAGGCCCTCCTTGAAGTCCTCGCCCGTGATGGCCAGGTCCTTCTTGCTCTGCGACGCGTTGGCCTTGGCGTAGTTGTTCATGGTCCGCGTGAGGGCCCCGCGGAAGCCGGTCAGGTGCGTCCCGCCCTCGATCGTGTTGATGTTGTTGCAGTAGGAGACCGTGTTCTCGCCGAACGAGTCGTTATATTGAAAGGCGACCTCCACCTCGACGCCCTTGTCCTCGTCGCGTCCGGTGAGCAGGGCGGGCGGGTGCAGGGCGGTCTGGGCCCGATTCAAGTAGGTGACGAACTCGGCCAGGCCCTCCGTGGAGAAGAACTCGCTGTGCTTGGGCTCGTCGCCGCGCTCGTCGTTCAGCTTGATCCGCACGCCCTTGTTGAGGTAGGCGAGCTCTCGCAGGCGATTTTCGAGGGTGTCGTACTTGAAGGTGATGTCGGGGAAGATGGTGGCGTCGGGCAGGAAGGTGATGAGCGTGCCGCTTCCCTTGGCCGGGCCCACCTCGCGGACCGGCCCCACGGGCTCGCCCTTCTCGAACTCCTGCCGCCAGGCCTTGCCGTCGCGGTGGACGTCGGCCTTGAGCCATTCCGACAGGGCGTTCACGGCCGTGATCCCCACGCCGTGCAGCCCTCCCGAGACCTTGTACGTGTCCTTGCTGAACTTGCCGCCGGCGTGGATCTTGGTGAGGACGACCTCCAGGGTACCCTGGCCGGGATATTGCGGGTGCGGCTCGACGGGGATGCCTCGCCCCTCGTCGCGGACCGAGACCGACCCGTCGGCGTGGATCGACACCGTGATGTCGCGGCCGAAGCCGGCCATGGCCTCGTCAATCGAGTTGTCCACCACCTCGTAAACCAGGTGGTGCAAACCCCTTGCCGCGGTGTCCCCCACGTACATGCTGGGGCGTTTGCGGATGCCCTCGATCCCTTCGAGCACCTTGATGTTGGCCGCGGAATAGTCGTTGGTCGAGGCCCCGTCGCCGTTGATGTACTCGGGGGTCTCGATCCGTCCTTCGGTCTTGGTCGAAGCCATGCGGGAAGTCCTTCGGTCGCTCATCTCAAAGGGGAACCGAGGCGTGGGCCGAAATCAGCGTCCGGGACGCCGCGGGTTCGGGGCGCCCGCCGGGTCGATGGGTCCTACGCGGAACCGGATGTCGTGGATGCTCGCGGCGGGGGCATTCTGCCTCAAGTTGGCGAGCAGCTCCGACTTGCGAAAGGCGGAAAGCTCTTCCAGGAGCGCCGAATGGGCGACGATGATGGTGAGCACTCCATGCCTCACGCCGCCCACCTTGGTCGAGCGGGCGGCCGATTCGCCCACGGCCGAGGCCCAGGCCGATTCCAGCTGACCGGCCGCGTGCAGGCGACCGAGCCCCCGGGCGGCGAACAGGTGGCCCAGGAGGTCGCCCACGGGCTTCGGCCCGCCCCGATCGGAGCCCGTCATGATCGCCGCTCGCAAGGGGAACATTCCAGTATACGCAGGACGTCCAGCCCTGTCGACATATCTTCTTCTCGCGAAACGAGATTCGCCCGGACGACGGGGTCCGTCCCCGGGCCGGCGGACGAGTTGCGAGGGGATGGCATGAGACGCCCCAAGCCGTGGGAGGAAATTCACTCGGGAAGCGTTGTACGCTCCCAAGTTCCGCCCGGGTTCGCCGATCCTCCATGGACCCAACGACCGCTAGGGCGGTTTTCGTTTGACCGTGACGGTTGACACTGGATGCCACCGGCGGCTTGCCCGCCAGTGCTCGCATGGCCCGGAAGCACTGGCGGGCAAGCCGCCGGTGGCACCCGAAATCAAGAGGTCAACCCGAACAAGAACCGCTCTAGGTTGAAGTGCTATCCGACGAAGAAAGAACCCGGGGGTCGCGAGCGCCATCGCCGTGCCGACGAAGGAAGGGTAGCGACCGAGGTGCGACCAGCCTCGGGACAGGACATATTACCAAAAATCCGCCCGCCTGGCGACATCTATCCGCGAAACCGGCGCGAAAATTCGCGGCCGTGCCCTTCGCCGGCAACCTCAAGCGAGAGCTGCCGCATATCCCACTCACGCCTGTGCTTCCGGGCGTCTGCGCCGCGGGCGAACGGGATTTTGCGGGGCGTTTGCAAAAAAATGGCGGACTTACTGCGGATTCTTCCAACCGCCCTCGCCGTCGCGACCACTTCCCTTCATATGGCAAGTCCATGAAACCACAACGCCTTCTGAGGGGGCCTCTCCCATGCTGCTCCATCACATCCGCCAGATCTTCGGGAAACGGGCGCGATTGGCCGGCGGGCGAAGACATCGCCCGACGCTCGGCCGGCGGCACATCGAGATGCTGGAAGGTCGGGCGCTGCTGTCGCATGCTTCCGTGCATGTAGCCGCCAAGGAGACCATTGCCCAGATCGCCTCGGCGCGGAGGAAGGCTGCGGAGTTCGTGCAGACGAATTTGATTTCCGATGGATTCGTCCCGGCCGCGCATACCGACCCCGACCTCGTCAATCCCTGGGGCCTGACCGCGGTGCCGACCGGCACTCATACCGAATGGTGGATCAGCGACAACGGCACGGGGGTCTCGACGCTCAACCTGGCCGACGGCACCAAGCTCTCGCTCGTGGTCACGGTCCCGCCGCCCGCCGGCAGCCCCGCCGGGACGACCGCGGCGCCGTCGGGCACGGTCTCCAACAACAATGCGTCCGAGTTCCTCGTCAATGGGCCCGGCACCGCCGCGCACTTCCTCTTCTCCACCGAGGACGGCACGATCTCGGCGTGGAACTCGGGCACGAGCGCCGTGCTCAAGATCGACAACTCCGCGCAAGGGGACGTCTTCAAGGGCCTGACGATCGCGAACAACGGCGCCGGCGACAACCTCTACGCCACCGACTTCCACAACGGCGCGGTCGACGTCTTCAACGGCTCGTTCCGGCCCGTGGGCCTCGCGGCCGGGGCCTTCACCGACCCGAAGATCCCCGGGGGATTCGCGCCGTTCGGCATCCAGGCCGTGACCTTGCCGGGGTCGTCGCAGACCGACCTGGTGGTGACCTTCGCCAGGCAAGACGGACAGAAGCACGACGATAGCGCGGGGCCGGGCCGCGGGTTCGTCGACCTCTTCGACACCAGCGGCAACCTCCTCGCCCGCGTGGGGACGCGGGGCACGCTCAACTCGCCCTGGGGCATCGCCGTGGCGCCAAGTGGTCTCGGCCAGTTCGGCAATGACCTGCTGATCGGCAACTTCGGCGACGGCCGGATCAACGCCTTCAAGGCGCCGTCGGGATCGTCGAAGACCTTCCAGTTCGCGGGCCAGTTGAAGAACGCCAGGGGGACGCCGCTCACGATCCAGAATCTCTGGGGGATCGCCTTCGGCAACGGGGGCCAGGCGGGCCCAACAAGCACGCTCTACTTCACCGCCGGCACCGACGGCGAAGCCCACGGCCTCTTCGGCTCGCTGACCTCGGCCGCGACCTGACGATCGGCCATTTCTCGCGAGGGATCGTCCGCTTCCCGGTCGGTCCCTCGCGAAGCATTGGCCTTGCGAAATCCCTATCGGTACGATGATGGTTGGCCGCCGCCAGATCCGCCGGCCAACCATCATCGAATCGATGGGGACCACGCATGCCCGGTCGAGAAGCGGACCGCAACCTCTTGTTTGGCGTCCTGGTGGACCTCGTCTCGCGGGACGACCTGATCTCGGCCATGAATGCCCGGGCCCTGCAGGAGCCTCGGCCCCCGGGCGAGATCCTCGTGGCCCGGGGCGTGATGACCTCGGCCGATTGCGACCTGCTCGAATCCACGGCGGATCGTCATATCGATCGCCATGGCGGCGATCAGGCGAACGCATCGGGCAATGCTCTTACGATCTCCACCGTCTCGACGCTGGCACGGACGACCTGGCCGACGAGCCTGACGATGTATTTCTCGTCGTCCTCGCGGTTCGGGTGGGCCTCGGTGATCTTCTCCTTGAGGTGCCTGGCGATGTCGGGGACGCGTTCCTTGAACTCGACGACGGCCCTCTCGAACGACTCGATCTGCGGCTCCACGTAGTCGAAGAACGCCTGGAGCAGCCGTTCGAGCTGCTCGCGGTCGTTCAGGTCAATCCGCATGACCTGGGCCTTGTTCTGGAACAGGACGGCCTCGCGGGTGTCCTCGAAGATGATGTTCCCGAGCGGGTAGCCCTTCTGGATCTTCTTGGCGATCTCGGCGTCGAGCTTGTCGTCGGAGTCCTTGGCTTCCCAGTGGCCGCGAACCAGGCCCATGGGGTCCTTGAGGGTGCCGTCGGGTCGGATCCCCTTGCCGCTGAGCTGGGGGATGAGCGTCCAGTGATGGCGGCGGGCGGTGTCGGCCAAAAGGGTCTGAAACGCGGTGCTGACGGCGCCCTCGTGAGTGGCGTGGTGCTTCGCCAGCTCGTCGAGGGTGGCATAATAGGCGTCGAACAGGGGGTTGGGCTTCGCCTGCTTGGCCATCGATTCCGCCGCGGGGGGTGGAGGTTGCCTGGGTCGCGGTGGCAACCCGGTCCGGAATCGACGTTATCCGCCCCGGATTGCCCCCACAAGGGATGTGAGCGGGAAAAAGAGTCCGGCGCGCCCGAAGGTTCTTGCCCTTCTCCCCGCGGGAGAAGGTGCCCGGAGGGCGGATGAGGGCTTCTTTCGTTCCGCGATGGGTCCGAAGAAAGGGTCGGAAGAAAAGCCCTCACCCGGCCGCAAGCGGCCGACCCCTCCCGCCGGGAGGGGTGATTTTGCGGCCTCAGGCTCTTCCGTCTTGGGCGCCCGCCGGCTTCACCGCTCTCGCGTGAGCGGCATGACCACGTAGGAATACCCGTCCTCGGTGCGGAACACGGCGGCGTTCTTGTGGTCGATCAATTCGGCCGTGACGGGCGCGGTCGGTTCGAGGTTCTTGAGCGCGTCGGTCAGATACCTGGGGTCGAAGGTGATGTCCACGGGCTTGCCGTCGTAGTGGATCGGCAATTCGACGTCCGACGAGCCGACGTCGGCCGCCTGGCTGACCAGCTTCAAGACCCCCGCCCCGAAGCGGAAATCGACGCCCCGCGACTCCTCCGAGGTGACGATCGACGCCTGCTCGACGGCCGAGAGCAGGGGGCCGGCCTCCATGGGGATCTTGACCTCGACGCTGGCCGGGAACACGTCCTGATATTTCGGGAAGCGGCCTTCGACCAGACGGCTGTAGATCACGGCGCGCTCGGTGCGGATCAGCACGGCCGTCCCGCTTTGAAAGGCCAGGTGGACGGGCGGGTCCTTGTCGTCGAGGTTCCTTTCGATCAGCTTGAGTGCCTTGACCGGCACGACGGGCTGCCCCGAAGGAGCCTGGGCGCCGCCCTCGGCCTCGGCCGGGGCGCTCATGCGGGCGAGCCGGCGGCCGTCGGTGCCGACCATGGTGATCGACTCGGGCGAAAGCTCGACCAGCACCCCGCCGAGGGCGTAGCGCGTGCTCTCGACGTCCGTGGCGAAGATCGTGCGGCGGATCAGCCTCTTCAAATCGGACGCCGCGACCACGTGGTAGCTCGTGGCCGCGAAATCAGGGACTTCGGGGAAGAGCTGCGGGTCCTCGCTCGGCAGCTTGAACTGCGCGTGCAGGCCGCGGACGAGCAGTTGGTCGGAGTCGGATTCGAGGAACAGCTCCTCGTCATTGCTGGTGCGGAGGATCGACCCCATCCGCTGGGTGGGCAAGATCACGGCGCCGGGGCGATCGACCTTGATGCCGAGCACCCGGTAGCGGATGCCGACTTCCAGGTCGGTCCCCATGAGGATCGAGCCTTCGTCGGCGTCGGCGATGAGCTTGATGTTCTGGAGGATCGGCTTGGGGCTCCTGGCCGGCACGACCCCGCTGACCATCCCGAACCCGGCGAGCAATCCCTCGCGGTTGCACAGGGCCTTCATGGCGATCCCCCCGACCTTCCTCGTGTATCTGAAAGAAAAGAGAGAGCTAAACCTTCATCTTCTCAGGAGGGCCGGGCTCAAGTTGTGGACAAGCCCGGACGCGCTCGAGCAAAGTGAGTCTAGCGAAAGACTTAGCGGCTGACAACCGCACTTGTTCACTAGGGGAAAACCCGTCGATAACCCCGTTGCGCCAGCCGTCATGCGCCGACGCGCATCCTCGGCGGTTGGTCCGGGGTCGAGGACGTCGGTGGACGGAGGGGCCGTCATGCACCGCCGCGCGACGGGTTATCGACAGGTTTTCCCCCGGCGGATGTGGAGGAAAATCGGAGGTGAATTGGGGGTTGACGAACAACCTTTAGGTTGTAATATGAAGTTCGCTACTCCGTGCTATTAGCCAGGAAATCGCCACTCATTTTCAACAAGCGTGGGTCGATTGATGGCATCGTTCATGAAAGGTTCTGAAATCGTAACTATCGCCTTGAAAAACGGTTGGGTTGATCGCGGGCCGGGCTCAAATCACCCTTACATCCTGGAAAGGGCGGGAGAACGTAGCGTGCCCGTTCGAAATAAACTTGAGAACCGCTTTGAAGCGCAAGGCTTGTTGAAGCAGTTGGGCATCCCTCGCGCGGCATGGCCAGACAAACTCAAATAAAGGTGTTGCATGCTCTCTCTTTATCTGCCTTATACCGTCGAATTCGACGCGGAGACTCGCACGTATTGCATCTCCGGCTTGGATGGCGACGGTCGTTTGTTCGGGGTGGGTGCCGATGCGTCCGTAGAGGGATGCGAGCGGCGGCTCCACGCTTATATCCTGGACGTGTTGGACGCCCATGCGTCGCAGGGCGAAGATCGTTTCGGCGACCTGCATACCTCCGCGCCCGACGGGCCGTATGTGGCGTTCGGTCCCACCGATCTCCTGCCCATCCGCCTCAAATTGGCGCGAAATCGGGCCAAGCTTCGCCAGGCGGATTTGGCGGAACGGCTGGGGATCACGCAGCAGGCCTATGCGAAGTTCGAACGTCCCGGCGCGAACCTTACGCTTCGCACCATCGCGCTGGCCGAGCAGACCCTTGGGGTCCAGCTCCTGAGCTTGGTGCTGGAACGGCCAACGTCTGGAAAACGGAAAAAAACGTACGAAAATTCTTTACGCTCTCGCAAGGCGTAAAGTTTCCGCTCGCGACCACGGAGGGTCCAGCAATGACGGCGATCCAACGCAAGAAATCCCTGGCAATCGCCTTCATGGCGGCCCTGGCCATCTTCGTCGGCCTCGGCGCGTCTCGATTGACCTATCACGAGGCGATCTGGGCCCAATCGGCGCGGGAGATGCTCGCTTCAGGCCTTTGGCTGATCCCCACCCTCGACGGCCGTCCCTGGCTGGAAAAACCGCCCCTGGGGACGTGGCTGATCGCCGCGTCCTCGACGGTTTTCGGCCGGGTTGACGAGTCCGCGGCGCGGTTGCCGTCGGCGCTTGCCGCGATTGGCTTGTGCCTGGGCGTGGGGACGATCGCCTCGCGGCGATTTGGCCCCTCGATCGGCCTATACGCGGGACTTGTGCAGGCGACCACGCTCTGGACCGTGCTTCGCGGGCGATTGGCCGAGGCCGATCTCCTCCTGGCCGCGATGATCGTGGGTTTGATGGCGGTTTTCGACGCCGTCCGCATGGGCTCGACCCGGATTCGCGGCGCGTTCTTCGTGCTGATCGGCCTGACGTCGTTGGTGAAGGGGATTGGCTTCGGCGCGGTGCTCGTCGGCGCGACCGTTTTGGCCCTGATGCTCTGGGATCGCGATCGCGCAACCTTCCGGGCAATGCGAAATCCCGCGGGATTGCTGATCGCCGTCTTGATATCACTAATCTGGCCGCTCTTGGTGCTCGCCCGCCATGCCGAAGCCCTCCAATTGTGGACCTTGCACGTCACCGACCGCCTGGCAACGCATCCGTCGCAATTTGCCGGCGAATCGTGGGGCGAATACGTGCTCTCGCCGCTCTGGCAAACGCTCCCGTGGACGCCTTTGGCCTTATTCGGGGCGTGGATTTCGATCAAGCGGGCCATTCGCGAGCGATTCGGGGCCGATCGCCTCCTATGCGCATGGGCCGTGGTGCCGATGGTGCTGGTCTCGCTGGCCTCGGTCCGCAACGGGCATTACTTGATCCATGCCCTGCCGGCGTGGTCGATCTGGGCGGCGATCGCGCTGGATCGGCTGCAGAAATGGCGGGAAACTTCGCCCGAACGGTTCCGATTTCGCCTGGTTGCGATCTGCGGGACGATGAGCCTGTTCGCGGCGCTCGGGTTCCAATTTTTGGTCCCCAGGCTCGACCATCGGACCGCGGAATGGGCCTTCTACCGGCACGTGGGACGCACCATCCCATCCGCCGAGCCGTTGATTTTGCTCTATGACGACTGGGACCGCTTGCCGTACCCGTCGCCGTTCGGCCCCATGCCGCATGACCTGGCGGCAAGGCTGTTCTATCTCGATCGCCCGGCCTCGTGGCGGGCATCCCCCGACGACCTGATCGCTCATCCTCCAACCAGGCCGTTCGCCGTCCTGGGTCGCGAGCGAGACTTTCCGGCCTTGCGGAAAATGGGCCGGGTGGAAATGCTATCGCGAGGCCCGATCCTGCGGGCGAAGGCCTCGAAGGTGGACGACCGGGCTTACGTGCTCTTCCGCGTCGTGGAAGACGGGGTCGGAGATTGGGGGTCAGGGGACGGGGACTTTCGCGTTAGCGTCCACTCGCGCCCTCCTGCCGATGGGCAGGCTGATGATGATGCTGGCGGCGATGGTGATTGATACGCACAGGACAAGAATCCCCGGCATGTAGGTGTTGAAGTTGCTGGGGAGCGTGCCCGCCTTGACCCTGGCCTTCATCATCTCGTTCAGCCAGCCCATGGCCTTCGGCCCGACGAACCCGCCCAGATTCCCCACCGAGTTGATGAACCCGATGCTCCCGGCGGCGGCCGTCGAGGTCAAGAACAGGCTGGGGAGCGACCAGAACGCCGGTAAGTAGGCTTTCAGGCCGGTGGCCGCGATCATGAACAGGACCATCATCAAGGGCAGGGGGTGGCGGCCGAGGACCGTGCAGCGCCAGCGCGGCCGCTCCCAGATAAATCGGTGCTGCCGTGTGGACCCTGGCGCTCCTTGGTGCGGTCGGAACTCCAGCCGATGAAGAGCTGGCCGACCAGCGAGCCCGCGGCCGGGATGACCAGCAGCCCCATCTTGGTGAAGTTGGGCAGCTTGTACCACTCGCCCAGGATGCTCGGCAGGAAGAACTCCACGCCGTAGTTGCCCGTGACGATGAAGAAGTACGCCGTGGCCAGGACGAGCACCTTGGGATTGCGAGGGCGTCGATCAATCGCATGTGCCGGCTCGCCGAATGCTCGGCCTTCTCGCGGTCGAGCTCGGCCTCCAGGGCGTCGCGCTCGTCGGGTTCCAGCCATCGCGCCTGCTTCGGCCGGTCGGTCAGGTAGAACAGGACGAGGACGCCCAGGAGCACGGCGGGCAGGCCCCAGACGATGTAGACCCATTGCCACCCGTGCAGGCCGGGCGCCAGGGTGTCGCTGATCATGGTGCCGTCGGGTTTCTTGATGGTGGCGATCGAGAGCAGAGGGTAGGAGACTAACGGGCTGATCGACCTGCGCCACGGGCGTGCCGATCAGGAACCAGGACAAGGCGCGAGAGCGGTCTCGGCTGGGGAACCAATGCGTAAGGTAGATGATCACGCCGGGGAAGAATCCGGCCTCGGCCAGCCCGAGGATGAATCGAAGCGTGTAGAACTGCGCGGGGGTTTTGACCGCCGCCATGAACGCGGCGACCAGGCCCCACGAGATCATGATCCGGCTGATCCACTTCCGCGCCGACCACCTCTCGACGAGCAGGCTGCCGGGGATTTCCAGCAGGAAATAGCCGAGGAAGAAGATGCCCGCGCCGGTGCCCAAAACGTCCTTGTTGAACGCGGGCATGTCCTGCTGCATGGTCTCGATGGCGATCGACAGGTTGTTGCGATCGACATAGGCAATCACATAGCACAGGAACAACAGCGGCAGGAGCCGGCGATAGGCCTTGGCCCGCGCCCGGTCCAGCGCGTTGGCTTCCGAGCTTTTCGGCGGCTCGTAGGAATTCGGATCGTCGCTCGTCATGGGACGTGCTCGCGGGGCGATCGTGGGGAGAGAAGTTCGCCGCAAAGGACGGTATCATGAGCGGGCGGCGATGGCAAACCTCTCGACGCCCAGCGAATGGGGAATCTTCCAAGAATGCAACGCGGCGTGGTCGTGAGCTTCGAAGAGGACCGCGGGTTCGGGTTCATCCGATCCGGCGGGCAGGCGAAGGACGTGTTCGTTCATGTTTCGGACGTGATCGGCGGGAAGCCGCTCCATCCGGGGCAGCGGGTGGGATTTGAGACGAGGATGGACGAGCGCGGGCCGCGCGCCATCCACGTCCAGCCGGGGCGGCGTGGGCTCTCGCCCGAGTGGTCGGCGGGGCTGGGATTGGCGGCGTTCCTGGTCGTCGCCATGATTGCTTTGTGGGCGCTGCACCTGCCGTTGATCGGCGCCTGGCTGATCGCGATCAACGTGCTCACGTTCGCCGTTTACGCGTGGGACAAGCGCCGGGCCGGATCGGAAAAGCGTCGCGTGCCCGAGGCCGTGTTGCTGGGATTGGGCCTGATCGGAGGCTCGCCCGCCGCGATGGTGGCGATGAAGTGGCTGCGGCACAAGACGCGGAAATGGTCGTTCCTGGTGCCGTTCTGGCTGACCGTTTTGGTGCAGGTGGCGGCGATGGGGTGGTGGTTCTCGACGAAATCGTAGGGCCGGTGATTACCGGCCGTTTTCGATCTCACCGCTCCCGAGGGAGGGCCGCCCGCGCCTCAGCCGTAGCGAGAGGAAGATGACGGCCCCGGCCATCAGGAAGATCACCAGGACGAATAACGCCGTCGAGGAAAAGTCCACGCGGCTCTTGCGGATGGAGTCGGGGATCAGGTACGCGAAGAACAGCCAGCATGCGAACGCCAGGGCCACGGAAGTTGAGCAGAGCAACAAGCCCGTAATGAGCCTGTCCCTCCAGCCGCCGCGGCGGATGAGGACGAATGAGAGCCCGGCCCAGACCAGGGGCACGGCGACCGACTCGAAGATGGCCACCGAGACCAGGCCTTCCAGGGCATGGCCATGCGCGGCCCTGGCTTGCCAGGCGGGCAGTATCGGGCGCGATGCAGGCGGACGCGAACGCGCAATAAACCACCAGCTTCATCGCCTGGAGGAGCGTGAGCTTCATCGGGCGGTAACCTCGATCACGGATCGACGGCGAAACGACATCCGCGAGCCTATCGGACCGCCCGGCCTCGGGCAAGTGTTGCCGATGATTCTTATCGCGCCCGGGCCAGCCGCGTTGTGTCCACGATCAATCGATCCCCCGCGATGTCCGCCCACGAGAAATACTGGAAATGCTGGCGGCCGTCCTTGCCGGGCATGCCGTTTTGACAGACGAACAGGCCGCGAGGAAACTTCGATGACGTCGCCACGTTGGTCACGTCAATGCCGTCGGTCTCGCCCACGTCGCCGAATGTGCCGGCCTTCGGGTCGATCGTGGCCACGAACTTGTTCGACCCATCCCTCTCGAACACCTTGAACGTGCTGCTCCCCTGGCTGGAGGCGATCAGATAGCCTTTGGAATCGCTCGCGTAGTAGATCGTCAGGCCCTCGACGTCGGCCGTCAACCCGTGGTCGCCGACCCTGGCCACGAGCGTCCTTGATGATCCCGCATCGGGCTCGGCGCCGTATTTCCAGATCCCCACGTCTTCCTCGCCCACGTACAGGTTGCCCAGGTCGAAATCGGCCACGCACCCTTCCACCTGCGACCCGACCGTGATCGATCGCACCAGTTTCGGCCGGATCTTGCCCTCGTCGGAAGCGTCCAGGCGATACTGCTCGACCTCGCCCTCCTTGCTCGTCACGAACACGTAAAACGCCCTGTCGCGAGGGCTCTTGTACACGCAAGACCCATAAGGTTCCTTGCCGCCGAGGACGGGGAACGCGGGCATGGGGCCGACTTCGGCGAGCTTCCGCGATTCGGGGTCGATTTGCCAGATTCCCATGCCCATCCTCGACTTCAGCCGGGTGCCCGCGATGGCCAGGTCGACGGTTTCTCCGCCCAGAGGAAAGCCGTACAGGACGTCCACGTTGTTCGGCCGCGAGCCGTCGGACGCGACTTGCAATCGGCGGCCGTCGAGGTCGAACACGTTCAAGCCGCCCTTCTTGTCCGTGCCCAGGACCAGGCTTTTGGCCGGGTCGGTGGGATGGACCCAGATGGCCGGATCATCGGCGGCGTCGCCCTCGCTGGCGACCGACTCGGTTTCGATGAGCGCGGTTGGCGTGAGGGTCGGCTCGTCGCCGGCGAAGAAGAACCCCAGCAAAAGGGCCGTACAGGGGATGCGAAAGCTGTTCACGAAGAGCATGTTCGGTCGTACCTCGGGCACCACGAGACAAGGACCAGATCCTTTGTGGGGCGGGCGTCCCGCCTGCCGCATTTTCCCGAGAGAGGCAGGCGGGACGCCCGCCCCACAAGGGCAGGAAATCCGCTCAATAATCGCTGGCCGAGATGACCTCGCCGCCGGCGATCGTGCCGAGGGCCCGCCACAGTTGGCGTTGATCGACGACTTGATGAAGTGGACGCTGCCGTCGGCGAACAGCGAGTTCACGCCGCCGGGGTGGTAGCTCCGCGAGGTGATGGCCGCGTAGGTGGGGCCGCCGTTGTTCTCGTCGATCGTGTCGAGGTCGTAGTCGATGTTCCCCACCAGCACCTTCGTATTCGGGGCCATGGCCGTGGTGAACCCGTCGTAGCAGGCCGAACCGATCGCCCATTTGGCGTGGCCGGTGTCGATCTTGCAGCCGGCACCAGCCCCCGCGATCACGAACGCCGGCGAGGCGGCCGGCGTGGGCACGGCGTTCGGGCTGTTCAGGCCGGCCATGGTCCCCCCGCTCCCGTTCGCGAAACACGACTTGAAGATGGGCTGGTACGCCTTCACCTCCGCGTTGACCACCGTGCTGCTCAGGCCGTCGGTGAAGTCGGACCACTTGTGGCTCAGGTTCACCGCGAACGCGCTGCGGTTGGGCTGCGCGGCGACCCCGCCGAACACGTACCAATCCCCCTCGCACCACCCGTAATTGGACACCGCAAACCCCTGGCCCGTGGCGGTGTTCTGCACGTTGATGGTCGTGTTGATCTCGCTCGGGCAGATCAGGTAGGAGATCGTCGAGTAGCTCACCGTCGTGTTGGTCGGGTCGCTGTATTTGAGCGTGAAATTCATGGAGTTGAAGAGGTTGCCCTGCTCAATGTACGGGGCAAGCCGCGCCGTCACGCCCCACGAGGTATAAGACGTGGGCTGCGCGTTGCCCACCTGAACCATCGTCTGTGCGGGGGGCAGCGAGGTGTTGGTGCTCTCGTAATTGTGCAGCGAAAGGCCCATCTGCTTCAGGTTGTTCGTACACTGGATGCGGCGGGCGGCCTCCCTCGCGGCCTGGACGGCGGGCAGCAACAGCGCGATGAGGACTCCGATGATGGCGATGACCACCAGCAGCTCGATCAGGGTGAATCCACGACGTCGGGGAGAGGGCACGAGAGGTTTCCTCAGAAATTCCAGGCGAAGCATCTATCACGCGAAGGAGTGAATATCCGGAGGGTGCCTGGTTTCGATGAAGCTCCCGTGAGATTTGCGTGAAATCCGAATCCGGACCGCTACTTCTCCATTTTTCGAGTGTTGTCCCAGCTCTTGCGCCACCGCCTCTTGCAGAGGATTCGTGCCGTCGGGCATGCGGTCCCCGGCGACCTGCCAGAAGAACACGCCTCGCAACCCTTGCTTCCTGGCCCAATCGGCCTTGATCGCCACCGATTCGGCGTCGTCGTACCCGATCACCATCTTGTGGTCGGGCGAGGTCAGCCACGGATTCTTTGTTTCATCGTCCCACGTCCGCGTCCAGCCTTGCTCGTGCAGGAGCCTGTGCAAATTCTTGTAATCGCCTTGCGGCATGCGGGTTTTCGCGACGTCCTTGGTCGAAGCATAAGGTTCCGCGACGGCAAACCCTCGGCCATAAAGCGGGATGCCCATCGCCAGGAGATTCGTCGGGATCTTCCGCTCGTCGAGCAGATACTTGATGGTCGCCTCGCTCGACATGGCGCGGTTTCCCGGCTGTTTCGACGAGGCGAACAGGGGAGATTGATGCCCCGCGTAGGTGCTCCAGTCGCCCGTGTAGTCGTAGGTCATTACGTTGATCCAATCCATGGTTTCCGCGAGGAAATCCCTGTCCAACCACCTGAGCGTACCGGGATTGGCGGATGCGGCCATGGTCTGCAAGAGGTGCCGGCCCTTTTTCTTGCCAAGCTCGTCAAGCTGCTTGCGGAAGCGGCGACAGAGCCTTTCGAATCCGGCAATTTCGCCCTTCGTGTCGGGATATTCCCAGTCCAGGTCGATCCCGTCGTAATCGAACTCATCCACGATCTCCATCACGTCCTTGACGAAGCGGTCTTCGGATTCGGACTTGCTCACGAGGGCGGCGAACTGCTTGTCCCAGCCCCATCCTCCCAGGGAAACCAGCACTTTCACGCCGTTCTTGTGGGCATTCGAGGTCAGGTCGCGGCTCGGCACGTTGCGATCGCGCTTCACGTTCCCGGCATCCTCGGGCGTGAGGAACGCGTGGCAAAGGTGCGTGTACAGGGGGAACTTCAGGTCGCGAGGCGGCCCGTAGAGGTAGCCCACGAAGACCTTGTCGGTGGCGTCCTCGGCGGCGCGGGAAAGGAGCGGGCCAACCCCTACGAGGAGGGCGGCAATGGCGGCGAAGCGTGTCATGAGCGAGCCTCTTGTAAGCGGCCTTCGATCCCCGAGGACGATACCCGAAGCCGCGACGGTAAAGAACAGGTCGCCAGACCGGAGCGAGATTGGCGCGTCACCCGGGGTCGGGCACAACAACGCCCAAGGTCGGAGGTCCGCAACCCCATGGCGCGACCGGGCCCGGCCGAGCGGGTCGGGTGCGGAAGTTTTCGGGATCGCGGCGATTGGGAGCATGATTTCCCCGGGTTTGCGATGCTATCTAATAAGCGGGAACGCTGGGCCCGGACCCTCGATTTGGGCCCTTCTCCAGCAGCATCGGCGGGGCGACGATTTCTTATGACCGAACCCGCGAGGGCGAGGGTCGCCGAGGGCGGGCGGGGCGTCGGGGAGGGGGCCGCGGAGAAGCGGCATTTCTTGCAAACGCGGGTCCATCTAAAGGCTTCTCCGAAAAAGGTTTATGGAAAATTAGATTATGTAAAAACTTCGATACGCTACAGAGTGCGACACTCGCATTTCGGCCTGGAATCCGCCCAGTCAAAATGTCTGACGGGGGGGTTGTAAGAAAGCGCCTACGAACCGTGTGCTTTTGCGGCCAAAAAACGGTGTCAGGAACGAATGGCACGAGGATAGGCGCAATTCTTTTCCCGCCGGATGATCGACAGGGACGGCCTCACTTGCGACAAGCTCGGGTAGCTTCACGACCCCGGGTTCGCCAACAAGGAGGCCGTCCGTGACTCATGGTACCACCGGACGGATCCGAGACCAGATCCAACGGCTCCGCCAGTCCCCGCGACTGCCCTTCGCCGACCTCCTCGACCCCGGCCTGGTCCGCGACGCGCTCCGCGACGAGGGGGCCCATTTCCGGGACCGGATCTATACGCCGCTGGTGACCCTCTGGGCCTTCCTCTCGCAGGTGCTCAGCCCCGACCACTCCTGCCGCGAGGCCGTCTCGCGGCTCATCGCCCATCTCGTCGCGCTCGGCCGGAGGCCCTGCTCGGCCGACACCTCCAGCGACTGCGAGGCGCGGCGGCGGCTGCCCATCGGTGCCCTCCGGCGGCTCGCCCGCCAGGGCGGCGTCGCCCTGGACGGGCGGGCGCCGCGGGGGTGGCTGTGGAAGGGGCGGCCGGTCGTGATCGTCGACGGGACCACCGTCAGCATGCCCGACACCCCGGCCGACCAGGCGGCCTTCCCCCAGGCCGGGACCCAGGCCGAGGGCGTGGGCTCCCCGATCGCCCGGCTGGTCGCCGTGGTCAGCCTGGCCACCGGCGTCATCCGCGACCTGGCCATCGGCCCCTACCAGGGCAAGCAGGCCGGCGAGAGCTCCCTGTTCCGCTCGACCTGGGACCGCCTGGAGGCCGGCTCGGTGGTGCTCGGCGACCGGCATTTCGGCTCCTATTTCGGGATCGCCCCGCTGGCCGGCCGGGGGATCGACGGCGTGTATCGCATGCACCAGAGGCGGAAGTTCGACTTCCGCCGGGGCCGGCGGCTGGGCGTCGGGGACCACGTGGTCCGCTGGGCCAAGCCGGCCCGGCCCGACTGGATGGACGAGGCGATGCACGCCGGCCTGCCGGCGGACCTGGCCGTCCGCGAGATCCGCGTGCGGGTCGAGGAGCCGGGCTTCCGCGTGGCCGAGTTGGTGCTGGCGACGACGCTGCTGGACGCGACGGCCTACCCCAAGGGCGACCTGGCCGACCTCGACTTCGACCGCTGGGACATCGAGCCGGATCTGCGGTCGATCAAGTGCACGATGGGCATGGACGTGCTGCGGTGCAAGGACCCGGAGATGGTCGAGAAGGAGGTGTGGGCGCACGCGTTGGCCTACAACCTGGTGCGCGGACTGATGGCGGCGGCGGCCCAGGAGCACGCCCGCGAGCCGAGGCGGTTGAGCTTCAAGGGGGCGCTGCAGGCCCTGGCGGCGTTCGGCGATGCCCTGCGGCTGTCGCGGCCCGGGCGGCGTGCCGACCTGGTGGAGCAACTGCTGCGGACGATCGCCGCGCATGAGGTGGGCGACCGCCCGGGGCGGGCCGAACCCCGGGCCATCAAGCGGAGGCCGAAGCCGCACAGGCTGCTGAATGAACCGCGAAAGGTCGCGCGGAAACGCCTGCTCGGCAAGAAATAACGCTTATCCTCGTGCCATTCGTTCCTGACACCGTTTTCCGTGCGCTCAGACCAGCGGCATGCGGCGGTCCTCGGTGTGGCGGATGATGTCGCCTTCCTTGAGGTAGATGACGGCCTCGGCGATGTTCGTGGCGTGGTCGGCGATGCGCTCGATGTTCCTGGCCGTGTTGATCAGGCGGAGCCAGGTGTTGAGGCGGTCGGGGTCGCGGCGGATCTCGTCCTTGAGCTCCTTGAGCACGCCCGCCGCAGGCGGTCGACCCCCCGGTCGGCGGCGATCACGCCTCGGGCGAGCTCGGCGTCGGACTTGGCCAGGGCGTCGAGGCGCGTCGTGGACCTGCGACGAGCGCCTCCATGGCCATGGCCTCCATCTGCCGGGGATCAACGGCGCTGCGACCCCTTGCTGGCGAGCTTGCTGGCGCGGCTGGCGATGTGGTCGGCCAGGTCGGCCATCCGCTCCAGGTCGCCGTTGATCTTCAGGACGGCCGCGACCCGACGCAGGTCCGAGGCCACCGGCTGGTGCAGGGCCAGGATCCTAAGGCAGTCGCGCTCGATCCGCACCTCCCAGGCGTTGATCGACGACTCGCCCCCCTTGACCTCGGCCGCGAGGTCGGCCCGGCCGTCGCACAGGGCTTTCACGCTGGTCGAAAGCGCCGTCTCCACCACGGCCGCCAGCTTCAGCACGTTCTCCCAGAGCGCCTTCCATGTCGCGCAGGAAATGACGGCCCAGACTGACCCGCTCCGTCTCCCAATCCTCTCCCACGCTGCCGCTAATACCCATCTTTCCATCTCCCTTCCTGCATCTCCCGCAGAACCCACGGGTTGCCAACTTACGGGCCGGACCGAGGCGACACGCCAACGACTGAAAATATCATACAAGATATTGAACATGAGGGGAACAACGCGAGAGCAACTTCCTTCGTAAATTCATCCTGGGTTCACCCCGCCCACTCAATGGAGCAGAACCAGAAGAGCCACGCCGTGGCGAACGGCAACGCGAGGATCGCGGCCACGAACCCGGAAAACAGAAAACGGTGTCAGGAACCGTTTCCCATAACTAGGAAACGGTTCCTGACACCGTTTTTTTCGTAATGCGTTTTTCGCCCGACTGAGAGCCTAAAACAAGCATCTTGTAAAGAAACGGTTCCTGACACCGTTTCTCGCGGTCAGTGCGATAGGATCGGGAGGAACCAGCCTTTTCTCGGCTTCGGGTTGCCGTACTCGTTCCCCTTCAGGGGTGGCCCTACGCCCGTGAGCGGGAAGTAGTACATGTCTCGGGGGACGCGGTCGCCCGGCCGCCAGTAGCCGAGGTCATACTCGGCCTCCCAGGGCGGGTCCACCACCATGTTGTAGGGCAGGGTGACGAACTGGACGATGAACAAGCCGGCCGAATACATGGGCTGGACGAGCTGATTTCGCTGGTTCGTCTGCGTGGGGTCGTCGAGCGGGTAGGAGAAGAATCGGCCGGCCGGGCCCCATGGCCTGCTCCACGCCTTGCCCGTAGCGTTCCAGCGCGGCGTCCTGGAAGTACAGCGGCATGTGGCAGGTCGCGGCGGCCACCCAGTACTTGCGATTGGGCTCGAATTCGCCGCTTCGGCAGGGGCTCGAACTCCTCGGGAACGGGGATGGCGCGGATCGGCCGAGGCTCGGTCGGGCTCGGCGCCCTGGGGAAGCTGGAACGCCTTGCTCGACGCCGCCGAAGTGTCGCCCGTCGCATTGCTCGCGTTGGTGTTGAGCGGATTGACCCGCGGGTTGTCGCGAGCGGTCTGCATCTCGCGGCGGGCGATCGCCTCGACCTCACGCAGGGTATCGGGGTGGATCGTGGAGTCGATGGACGGCATGTCACCCCTCACCATCGACATGGCCACGGGGTTGGCATCCGGTTCGCGAAGGGCGCGGCCCGAGGACGGGGGCAGAGGAGGCAACACGTCGGGATCGGGAGTGACAACGGGTTGAGCGGCCGGGGCCGGGGTTGTCGTGGGCGTGGAAGCCGGCGGCACAACTTCGGGGGGAGCCGGCTCGGGCGCCGGGCCATTGGCCGCAGCGGGCGGCTCGGCAATGACCGGAGGCGCAGCCGGCGGGACATCCGCGACCACGGGAGGGGTGGCCGGAGGATCAGAAACCACGGGCGCCGGCTGGTCCGCGGCCTGGCGGGCCCGTGCATTGGCCGAGCGGATGGGCGGAATCGCAGACCTCGGCGGGATCGGTCGGGGCTGGCGGATCGTTCACGACCGGAGCATTCCCCGAGCGGATTGGCGGCGCCGGCGGGTCCAGGTCGGGGACGGCCGCCGGATTCTTGGCGGGTTCGGTGGCGGGCGGGCTGGGGTCGGGAAGGCTCGGCAAATCGGCTGCGGGGGCCGAGGCGGCCGGAGGCTCGGCCGGGGCTCGCGAAGGCATCGGGGTCGGGTCGAGCGCGGGCGGCTCGGCCGTCAACAAGATTGGCGACGAGGCGCGAGGGATCCGAGACCGGCTTGGCAGCAACCGGCGCCGGTGATGGCGCCTGGGCCGGGGTGAGATCAGGCACGGGCTGGGCCGCCGGTCCCGCCGGCGGGACCGCTTCCGGGGTAGGAACCGCGGCCGGAGCGGGAGCGGGAAGGAGCGGCGGCCACGACGGTCGCGGTCGTGCTGGGCATGCTGAGTTCCGCCGGCTCGGCGGGGCGGGTCACTTCGGCAGAGGCTTTCTGGACCGGCTCGTCCAATGGGGCTCGGGTCAGGGCGCCGGGGCGGGACGTGGTGCGGCCCGCCTTGGCCATCGTGGGGCCTTCGCGGAGCCCGCGACGCGGCCTGCTCGATCCCCTTGGCCAGTTGCTGACGATCGGGCTCGCTGAGCTCGGCCTTTCGCGCGTCGGCGTCGCGGAAGAAGGCCAGGGCCCGGTCGTAGTCGTGATAATTGTTCAAGTAGTCGAGCCCGTTGCGCACCAGTTGCCGGGCCGACCGCGTCATGGTCGAGGGCGGATCTTCGGCCGCCCGGGACGAGCCGGGGTTCGAGCCCGAAGTCGCACCCTGCTGGGCGCGGAGCATCGAGGCCGACACCGCGGTCACCAGGACTATTCCGACGATCAGGACCGTTTTGGGGCCTCGCACGTCACGCCTCCTTGCTGACGGTTCCGAACCGGATCGATCGATCATGCTTCTCATCGCACAACGGGGACGGGCTCGCGCCCGAATTTCCCAGCTACTCAGGGGATTTTACCGCGGAGAACGCGGAGGTCGCGGAGAGGGAAGGATTTTGAAGATTTTTCCTCTCTCCTCGTCTTTCTCTCTCCGCGACCTCCGCGTTCTCCGCGGTAAAATCCCGATTTTTCAAACCGAACGACCGCTCTCGCTCTCGGCGCTGAAGCTCGAATAATTCGGCGCTTCCTGCGTGATCACGATGTCGTGCGGGTGGCTTTCCTGCACGCTCGCGCCGGTCACCTGGATGAACCGGGTCTTGGTCCGCAACTCCTCGATCGTGCGGGTGCCGCAATACCCCATCCCGGCCTTCAGGCCGCCGACGAGCTGGAACACGTAATCGGCCAGCGGGCCCTTGTAGGGGACGCGGCCTTCGACCCCCTCGGGGACGAGCTTCTGCGAGGACGTCGCCCTTGCCGTCGGCCGACTTTGGCGACGTCCTGGCGATAGCGCTCGTGCGACCCCTTGGCCATCGCGCCGATCGACCCCATCCCGCGATAGGTTTGAAGCTCCGGCCGCGATAGATGATCGTGTCGCCGGGGCTCTCGGCCAGGCCCGCGAACAGGCCGCCGATCATCACGCAATGCGCGCCCGGCGGCCAGGGCTTTCGTGATGTCGCCCGAGTAGCGAATCCCGCCGTCGGCGATGATCGGCACCCTGCCCGCGGCGGCCTTGGCGCACTGGTAGACGGCCGTGATCTGCGGCACCCCCACGCCCGAGACCACGCGCGTCGTGCAGATCGAGCCCGGCCCGATCCCCACTTTCACGGCGTCGGCCCCGGCCTCGATCAGGTCGCGGGTCCCCTCGGCGGTGGCCACGTTGCCGGCGATCACGTCGATCTCCAAGTCCTTCTTGATCTTGCGGACCGTGTCCAGCACGTTCCGCGAATGCCCGTGGGCCGAGTCGACCACCAGCACGTCCACGTCGGCTTCCAGCAACGCCCCGATCCGCTCATAATCGTGAACCCCGACGGCCGCCCCCACGCGAAGCCGCCCGCGAGCATCCTTGCAGGCGTTCGGATAGCGGCTGAGCTTGTCGATGTCCTTGATCGTGATGAGGCCCTTCAGTCGATATTCATCGTCAACCAGCAAAAGCTTCTCGACCTTATTTTTCGTCAAAATCCGATCGGCTTCCTCCAGCGACGTCTGCGCCGAGGCCGTGACCAGGTTGTCCTTGGTCATGACCTCCTCGACGCGCAGGTCGTCGGACTCCAGGAACCGAAGGTCGCGCCGGGTCAAGATCCCCTTCAGCTTCCCGCCGCCAACGATCGGCACGCCCGAGATGTTATGCCCGGCCATGATCTCGCGAGCCTGGCCCACGGTGGCGTTGGGCGGGAGCGTGACCGGATCGACGATGATCCCGTTCTCCGACCGCTTGACCTTGTCCACCTCGCGCGCCTGGTCGGCGATCGGAAAGGTTCTTATGGATCACCCCCAGGCCGCCCTCCTGAGCCAGCGCAATGGCAAGCTCGGCCTCGGTCACGGTGTCCATCGGGGCGGACAGGATCGGGATGTTCAGGGCAATGTTGGCGGTAAGCCGGGTCTTGACCTCGACCTGCTTGGGCAGCAGCTCGGAAAGCGCCGGCTCCAGCAGCACGTCGTCGAAAGTCATGCCCTGGTAAGCGATACGGTCCTGCATGGGAAAAGCTCCGGTCCCCAGATGGGATCGATGAGGGTCCAGGGTGCCTTTCCCGTCACATTAGACCCGAGTTGGGGCGATGGGGCAAGGTCAAGTCGGATGCATGCAATGCACCTATCCTCCGTGACAGGGATTGGGATAAGACAAACCCTGTGCGTTCGCATTCACCCAAAGGGACCGCCAATGCCGGTCGTCATCAGCGACGAGACCCTGAAACAGGTCGGCCTCGGTCAGCGCGAGGCACGGCGGGTGGCAGGGGACGTACTCGACCCCTGCCACCCGGAGACGGAGGGATGTAGGGTGGGTCAGCCGCACGAAGGCGGCGCAACCGCCTCCCCCTCGGCATCGCCAACCGACGGTGCGTTGTTGCTGATCGGACGTCCAATTGAGCCAAGATCCGGTCGGTGACAGGATCAAAGGAAGACGACCTGGAACTTGCCAGTCGAGGCATCTTTCTCATGGTTTATGCAAGGGCACGTCAGCGGCGGTGTGGTCGTGTTCGCGACGGACGAGCCTCCGGCCGAGGGGACTCGGGTCCGCGTCGTGACGATCGAGGACGCTGTTAACGAGTCGGTCGCGGAAGTCTTGCGACGTTCGGGCTTGATCGGTTGCCTCGTCGGCGAGCCGGGTTCGCCCCGCGACTTGAGCACGAACCCGGATCACATGGAAGGGTTCGGGCACGACGCTCCGGTCGGCGATCGCCGATACCGGGCCGATCGTCGCCATCCTGCGGGCCACCGAGGATCGTGCCCCGGATGCCACCGGTCGACTACGACCGGTGGCATCCGGCACCAATCGCGAGAATCCCCGCGAATTGCAACTTGTGAACCCAGGAACACGCGATATACGGTTCTAGGAAGGCCAAGCGATTTCATCTCATCCAACGGTCGTCAAAGCGATGCTTCCCGAAGTCACCCAATCGGCATGGTAAGCAAGTCGCGGGGCCGTTCGAACCGCGAAAAAGCTCGCGGGCATGCTCCAGGCGACGATGGGGCTGGATTTGCGCTCCACAGTCGCGACATTGCCGATGCGATGTGCCGGTGATAGGATCGGTTTGGCGAGGTCGGAGGGCGGGTTCCCTACCGGCCGTCTTGATGGAGACCGAAGGCTACCGATCCGAGGCCAGATCCATGAGACACGGGTCCCTCGCGCTTCTCCTCGCGGTCCTGCTGCTCGCGTGCATCCCCTCGACTCGCGGCCAGGAGTTGGGCCGGCCCTGGACGCCCCTTTTCAACGGCAAGGACCTGTCGGGCTGGAAGGTTGACCCGAAGCAGCCGGGACATTGGCGGGTCGAGGGTGGCGCCCTGGTGGGATCCGGCGACGAGGTCAGCCACCTGTTCAGCGATCGCGGCGACTTCGACAATTTTCACCTCCGCGTCGAGGCCAGGATCAACGCCTCGGGCAACAGCGGCGTGTACTTCCGCAGCGAATTCGGCCTGGACTTCCGCGGGGCGTATCCCCTGGGTTATGAGGCGCAGATCGACCCCGGCGGCGGCGGCGAGACGCAGCTCACCGGCAGCCTTTACGGCCTCGTCCCGGTGGAGGAACGATCGATCCGGCCCGATCGATGGTTCACGATGGAGATCCTCGCCGACGGCCGCGACCTGACGATCAAGGTGGACGGCAAGACGACTGCGCACTTCAAGGACGAGAGGGACACCTACCGCAAGGGGCACTTCGCGCTCCAGCAGGCGCCCGGCACGACCGTCGCGTTCCGCAAGATCGAGCGCAATTGCCGTCGGCGGCCGAGCTCGCAAATCGAAGTCACAAGCCCTGGGCCGTGATCCTCTGCAAGTTCAGCGACCTGCCCCGGTACGAGCCGCACCCGGCCCATTTCTACAGGGAAGCCTTCACGGAGCTGGGGGCGGGCAAGGGCGCGAGTTCGATTATTTCTGGCAGATCAGCCAGGGGCATCTCGACATGACCGGCTCGAAGGTGTTCGGCTGGCTCGACATGCCCAGGCACAGCACGGCCGACCTGGCCTCGCTGAGATATCCCTTCGATCGCCACATCCTCCACGATTGGGGCGTGGAAGTCGCCCGCGACCATCAGATCGACCTCACGCCGTTTTTGCGCGGTGCTGGTCATCTTCAACGGCGCCACCGATTCCGGGGGCGTCGGGGGCAATCGCGTGGTGATCGGGTACAAGAATGCGGAGTGGGATTCCACCTTCAACATGCACGAGATGGGCCACGGCTTCGGCCTGGGGCATACGTGGTCGGCGAGGCCCGATATCGAGTACGGCGACCAGTGGGACGTCATGGGCACCGGATTCACTTTCAAGAATAGCCACAGCGATCGCAATGGTTCGGGGATGAACGCCTTCAACCTGAGGAAGCTGGGGTGCATCCCGGACGACCGCGTGTTCGAATCCGACGGCAAGCCCGGCAGCCGGACCATCACGCTGGCCGCGCTAATCAGGTCGGCCTGGCCAACCACTACCTGATGGCGACGATCCCGCCCGCGCCGGGGAGCGGCTCGGAGACGAGTTATCTTGTCGAATTCCGCCGCAAGAAGGGGTGGGACGCCGGCATCCCTCGCGATACGGTCCTGGTCCACGAGGTCCGCAATAACGGCGTGTGCTACCTCCTGTCTCGCGACGAAGGGAGGGAGCCCGATTCCATCCAGGTCGTGCCGGGCCGGGAGTTCCGAATCCCGGAGCGGAAGTTGATCGTCAAGGCATTGAGTTTCGACACCGCCACATCCACCGCCAGGGTCACCATCACGATCGAGGAGTGAACGTCGAGAGGGTGGGTCAGACGCCTTCAGGCGGCGCAACCCACCCTACACGATATGATGTTATGATATTTCAAAACCGATCACCTTGGTACTAGATGCGTCCCGCTTAGCCGATCGTGGATCGACCGGCGGGCGTGAGCATCGCGACCGCCGCGTCGGCCGCGAGCCAGCCGACGCCGAGGCCCCAGAGGATCCAGAAGGGCCAGTGGAAGGCCGGGTGCTGGAAGCGGAGCCAGATGCCGCAGTCGATCAGCGCGGTCGCCGGGACCCAGGTGACGAACGTCCGCCAGAGGTGGCGGAATCTGCCGGCGCGGAGGCCGTCGCCGCGGACGACCTCCAGGCCGAGGAGCCGGAGCGTCAGGCCGCCGCGGGTCGCGAAGCTCCAGATCGTCCAGATCGGCACCCAGATCGAGGCCATCACGATCGACCCCTGCACCACGATCCTCGCCCATCGCTTCGGGTCGACCTCGGGGGCGAACTGGAGGTTCATCTCGATCGATGTGTCGAGGAGCGGATAGATCACGATCCAGAAGAGCCCGAGGCCGCAGACGACCGCGACGGCCACCAGCCGGCTCCCCCGCTGCGTCCGCCCGACCTCGTCCGGACAGGTCGGCCAGCCCTTGGAGGCTCCGCCGCCTCGGAGGCGTCGTGGAAGGCCGACGGGCCGCCGGTCAGCCGGGCGAGGAAGTCGAGGGCATGGACCGGGACGACCGCCCGGATCGGCGTCCGGTCGTCGTCGGCCCGGCGGCGACCGCCTTCGAGGGCGATCGCGGCGACCTGGCGAAGGAGTCGGATGGCTCGTGCTGGGTCCGGCTCGCCGACCCGACGGGGATGGCTAGGGTGTCGACGAGGAGGGCTCGGCCATCCGGCTCGACCCAGACCTGCTCGACGGAAAGCTCGTCCGGGAGCGTCCCGTCGGCCTCGGCGGCGGCCAGCTCGTCGGCGAGGTTCTGCAAGAGCGGCCGGACGTAGGGCCAGGGAAGGCCCTTCGTGCCCGGCGAGATCGGCCAGCGGACAGCCGCTCGGGGCGATTACGCATCCCATCGGCCTTCGGGACGGTCGCCGCCGGTCAGCCATCGGGGCCGGGTCGCCGCGAGAGGTCGCGGCGGGCCGGCGGGGCGGCGGCGAGCCCTTGGGCGCATCACGATCCAGACCTGGCGCTTCAGGGCGAGGTCCTCGCCGAGGAGGACCCGCCGATTCGGCTCCCAGCGGACGGCCCCGCCGACCCGGAACGGCCCGAGCGTCTCGATCACCCCGGCCGGCCGCTTCAGGGGGGCCCGGAAGGGCCGGAATTCGCGGCGGATTTCGGGCCCCGGCGCCCTCGGCGACCACCCGGACGACCCGCGTCCCGCTGGCCAGCTCGTGGAGCCCTCGGTAGCCGTTGGAGGCCCGCATCGTCGAGCCGGCGACGACCAGGCCGACGAGCCGGATCAGCCAGGCCGCGGGGAGGAACAGCACCAGTCGGTCTTGACCTCCGCGAGCATCACCAGGTCGACCGGGAGGCCGGCGATCAGGAAGAGGACGAGCGTCCGCTTGAGGATCGCGCCCGAACCCGGCGTCGGCGAGCCCCTCGGCCCGGCGGACCCGGAGCCCGAAGACCACTTGCCGGGCGAATAGCCGAGCAGCGACTCCATCACCCCGAAGAACCCGAACCAGGCCGCCAGGTCGAGGCCGATGTTCAGCGCCGTGTTCCAGGAGACCGAGATGGATGCCGCGACCGAAGGATCGCCGCCGTGGCGAGGAAGATCGCGACGAACTTGAGGGCGAAGATGTCGAGGAAGAACGCCGCCGCCCGGAGGCCGACGCCGCCGATCGTCACCCGGCCCGCCACGAACGGCAGGAGCGCCTTGCGAAGCTCCTCAAGCTCCGGCCAGCGGCGGTCCCTCGACCGCTCCAGCCCCTTGAGGACCACCCGGTCGAGCGCCTGGGGGATCTCGGGCCGGACCGTTCGGAGCGGGGGGACGGGGTCGGCGACGATCTTCGCCAGGGTCGACGCCGCGTCGCTCGCCTCGTGGGGGGGCCTGCCGGCGAGCAGGAAATAGAGCGTCGCCGAGACCGAGTAAACGTCGGTCCGCACGTCCAGGGTCTCGCCCCGGATCTGCTCGGGCGACGAATACAGCGGCGTGCCGATGAACGTGCCCGGTCCGGGTCAGGTGCTTCGAGGAGGTCGCCGAGCGACTTCGAGAGCCCGAAGTCGCCGATCTTGGCCCGGCCGTCGCCGTCGAGGAAGCAGTTCGAGGGCTTCACGTCGCGGTGGAGGACGCCGAGCTGATGGACCTCGGCCAGCCCCTCCATG
>CAVZRT010000018.1:0-118704 GCA_963777705.1 uncultured Planctomycetota bacterium | reverse complement strand
CGCCACCACGAAATTGACGAGCTTCCCCGGCACCACGATCACCTTCGGACCGTCCTTCCCCGCGATCAAGGCCGCGATCTTCTCGTCGCTCGCGAGCGGTCTTTTCCAGCGCCGCCGTCGGCGTCGGCCGGGACCAGGATCCGCCCCTTGAGCTTGCCGTTGATCTGCACGGGCACTTCATCTCGGCGTCCTTGAGCAACGCCGGATCGTACGATCGGCCACGGTTCGTAGGCCAGCGTTTCGGCGTGGCCGAGGATCTGCCACAGCTCCTCGGCGATGTGCGGGGCCATCGGAGCCAGCAGCAGGGCAAATGTTTCCATCGCCGACTTTGGCCGCACCATCGACGGTGAAGACGTTGGTGAACTCCATCAGCTTGCTGATGGCCGTGTTGAAGCCCATGGCTCCAGGTCGTGGGTCACGCCGGCCACCGTGCGGGCAACGATCGGGCCTGTTGCGGCGTGATCTCGATGGCTTGCACCCGGTCGAGTTCGAGCGTTTCGGCGTCCGCTCGACGATCATCCGCCAGGTGCGGTCGAGGAATCGGTAGACGCCCTGACCCCGTTCATGCTCCAGGGCTTCCGGCTTCGAGCGGGCCCATGAACATTTCGTAGAGGCGGAGGCTGTCGGCGCCGTATTCCCGCACGACCTCGTCGGGATTGATCACGTTGCCGCGGGCTCTTCGACATCTTGTGGGCCCGGCTTCGACCTTGATCGTGGGATCGGCTCGGCCAGCACGAAGCCTTCTCCCTGTCTTTACGACCGCATCGTCTTGAATTGACACTCGTAGAGCCGGTGCCTGGCTTCGTCGTGATTCGACTGACCTCTCGCTGACGAACATCATCCGTTGCGTCCTTGTTAGCCCGTGTTTTCCATCTCGCCCAGGATCATCCCCTGGTTGACCAACTTCTGAAACGGCTCGGGCGTGTCACCAGTCCGCAATCGAACAGCACCTTGTGCCAAAACCGGCAGTAGAGCAGATGCAACACGGCGTGCTCGGCGCCGCCGATGTATAGGTCGACCGGCATCCAGTATTTTTCGAGTTCCGGGTCCCAGGGCTGGTCCTGTTCTTCGGGTCGATGTACCGCAGGTAATACCAGCACGAGCCGGCCCATTGCGGCATGGTGTTGGTCTCTCGACGGTACTTCTCGGAGTAATTCACCCACTCGGTGGCCTTGCCCAGCGGAGGCTCGGGGTGGCCCGGAAGGGCGGAAGTCGTCCAGCTCGGGCAGGAGGACGGGCAGCTCGGTTTCGGAGACGCCGCTGGACCTCTTCGTCCTCGCCAGCAGGATCGGGAACGGCTCGCCCCAGTATCGCTGACGGCTGAACAGCCAGTCGCGGAGCTTGTAGTTGATCGTCTTCTTGCCCGCACCCTTCGGATTCGAGATAGGCAATGATGAGCGCCTTGGCTTCGGTCGTCCAATGCCGTCGAGCGAGACCGATCGGCGTTCGACGAATTCACGGCCACGCCCGCTCGGTCTCGGCCTCGATCGAGCGGCTTTCCCGCATCGTCCGGTTTGGGGCCACGACCCGGACGATCGGCAGATCGAATACCTTGGCGAACTCGAAGTCGCGCTCGTCGTGGCCCGGCACGGCCATGATCGCGCCGGTGCCGTAGCCGATCAGCACGTAATCGGCGATCCAGATCGGGATTTCCCGGCCGTTGACCGGGTTGAAGGCGTATCCGCCGGTGAAAACGCCCGTCTTGGTCTTGGCCAGGTCGGTGCGGTCCATGTCGCTCTTGGACGCGGCGATTGCCGGTAGGCTTCGACCGCTCGCTTTGCTCGGGCGTCGTCAGCCGATCGACCAGCGGATGCTCGGGGGCGAGGACCATGTAGGTCGCGCCGAAGAGCGTGTCGGGGCGCGTGGTGAAGACGCGGATCACGCCGGGATCGGGCGTGTCGGTCCACGCGGTCGAGTCGAACGTGCGTTGGAAGTTGGTCTTTCGGGCCTCGTCGCAGCGGAAGTCGACCAAGGCCCCTTCGCTGCGGCCGATCCAGTTGCGCTGCATGTCCTTGATGGCGCGCGACCAGTCGAGCCCTTCGAGGTCGTCGATCAGGCGCTCGGCGTAGGCGGTGATCCGCAGCATCCATTGCCGGAGCGGCATCCGGACGACCGGGATGGCCGCCGCGCTCGCTCTTGCCGTCGATCACCTCTTCGTTGGCCAGCACCGTGCCCAGCGCGGGGCACCAGTTCACGGGCACTTCGGCGCGATAGGCCAGGCGCTTCCGATCGCGGTAGCGATCGGGGTCGGCTGCCCGGCGGGATGGGCAGCTCGGCGATCGGCCGGCCCTTGCCCTTGCGAGCCTTGCCTTGCGGGTCGACCCACTCGAAGTCCGGGTCGTACCAGGTGTCGAAGATCTTCAGGAAGATCCACTGGGTCCATTTGTAATAGTTGGGGTCGGTCGTGTCGACCTCGCGGTCCCAGTCGTAGGAGAAGCCGAGCGACTTGATCTGCCGGCGGAAAGTGTCGATGTTCTTGCGGGTGGTCTCGCGGGGGTGCGTGCCGGTCTTGATGGCGTACTGTTCGGCGGGCAGGCCGAAGGCGTCCCAGCCCATCGGGTGCAGGACGTTGAATCCCGTTCATCCGCTTGTAGCGGCAGAGGATGTCGGTGGCCGTGTAGCCTTCGGGGTGGCCGACGTGCAGGCCCGCGCCGCTGGGGTAGGGGAACATGTCGAGGATGTAGAGCTTGGGCTTGCCGGGGACGAGGTCGGGCGTGCGGAAGGTCTTGTGCCGTCCCAGTAGGCTTGCCACTTGGGCTCGATCCTCTGGGAGTGGTAGGCCGGCATGCGTGCTTTCCGATTTCGGTGATATTCCAGGCCAGGGACGCGACCCTCCTCGTAGGGCAGGCCTCGGCCTGCGGTTTCTCGACGAGGCGACGGCAGGCCGAGGCCTGCCCTACGAGGATACCGCCCCCTTGGGTTTGGATGCCAGCCGGGCCGGCCGGGTTCGGGTTTTGAGGGTCCTTCGGCTTGCAACGACCGATGCACCTTTCTACAAATCGCGGGTTCGTCCTCGCGCGGCGACTCTTGAGGGAATTCCGACAATTCGCGACGTTTTCTCGGCCTTCGGCCATGGCAGCGTGTAGACTTGAGTCGAAAGGGGAATTTTCGGGAGAGGTCCCCTTGTTGACGAGTGCACGACCCTTGGCATCAGTCTTGCTTTGCCTTGGGGTCAAACACCTCGACTCCCCCTCGACGATCCCGAACCCAAAGGAACCGGAGGTTTCACGATGGTACCGCTCAAGCGGCCTGCGTTCGCGGTGTCCTCGCGAAGTTGGATCGTAGCGATCGCCCCGATTGCCTTGCTCGCCATCTCGGCCGGATGCCATCATCGCCAGGCCATGAGGCCCGTGTACGTGGGGCCGACCACCGCCGTGGCCGCCCCGTGTGCCCCGGGCACGCCGGGTTGTGCCGGATCGTCGTCGCCCGCGTTCTCGCAGCCCGGCGACCTGCCCAGCGGGTCCGCCCCGACCAAGATGGACGGCGAGCCGAATCTGATCCCGGCCACCCCGGGCGAAGCGGCACCGCCTCGCCGCCCGCCGATAGTCCCATGGGCCGCATTCAGTCCACCACCCGCACCACCGCCGGCATCAGCCGGCGGTCGGACGAGCGGGCGAAGGTGGCGAAGTTCGTCGACGACCCCGACGAGCTGTTCCTGCCGCCCAAGGCCGATCGCCCCTGGCGATACATCGTCCTCCACCACAGCGACAACGAGGCTGGCTCGTATGCCCAGATCGACAAGGATCATCGCGAGACCCTGAGCACCCAGGGTTGCGGCTACCACTTCGTCGTCGGCAACGGCAGCGAGAGCAAGGACGGGCTGATTGAAGTCGCCCGCCGCTGGTCCGACCAGAAGGCCGGGGCCCATTGCCGCGATTCCAACGTGCCCGACGCCAACGATTATGGGATCGGCATCTGCCTGATCGGCAACCTCGACAAGAGCCCGCCCACGGCCAGGCAAATCGAAGCCACCAAGGCCCTGGTCGCCTACCTCGCCGACCGCTACTCGATCCCCGCCGACCACATCGTCACCCACGCCGCCATCGCCCAGAGCCCCACGACCTGCCCCGGCAAGAATTTCCCTTTGGAACTCATTTCCGTGAGCCGCGGTTTCGCGTCGCGTTAAATTAAACCGTTGAAATTACCCTTGGATTTTCTTGTAGGGCCGGTTATTACCGGCCGTATTCGTCGAAAAGGCCGGCAATAACCGGCCCTACGAAACTCGTTCGCCTCGTCGCAACGCCTCATGAAGCAGGGCGATCACGCTCATCGAATCGGTGATCACGCCCTCGCGAACCATGGCCCACGCCTGATCCCACGGCACGCGACGAACAATCAACTGCTCGGTCCCTTCCGGCTCGCTAGGACCGGGGTAAGCCCGGTGGCGCGAAACAGGTGGCACGTCTCGTCGCTCACCGAATTCGAGAGATGCACCAGCCCACCGATCGGCTCAAGGCGAGCCGCGATCAAGCCGGTCTCCTCGCGAAGCTCGCGGAGCGCAGCCATCTCGGGCGACTCGTCCGGGCTGCCGCCGCCTTCGGGGATTTCCCAGGAGTAAACCTGATTCGGATAGCGAAACTGGCCCACCAGCCAGATCGAACCGTCCTCGTCCACGGGCAAAACCCCGATCGCCCGATTCTCGAAGTGGACGACGCCATAGATCCCAGGCGAACCATCGGGCCGGATCACCCGATCCTCGCGAACGGCGATCCACGGATTCTCATAAACCTCGCGCGAGCTGAGGGTGGTCCAGGGCGACGGCTGGGATTCGGGATCATCCACGCTGAGGGCTCCGACGCGAAGTAGCTTACGAGGCCAGGGGCGTGCAGCGATGGGACTGGAAATCCTCATCAACGCGACGTCCGGCGGCGTCCAGTCGCCCCGCCTGGATGTCGGCTTCGATCCGTCGATCCCACCGGTCGGCCAGGAACTCCTCGAACCAACGCGAAAAGCGGTGAAGTTCCGCATCGGGGAGCTGGGTGACGGCGGATTGAAGTTCTTCGATGCTCATGATGTCTCAATCCCGTCGATTGTACATTGATCGTGCGATTCTCATAGGCCCCGTACGCGAGCCGAAATAATCCAGTCTTGCAGGCCGGTTACTACCGGCCGTTTCCCTCAAGAAGGCCGGTAATAACCGGCCCTACAAGACTACTGCTGACGGGCATCCCACATGGCACGCCAAAGCACTCCTTCGGAATCCCAGATGGCACGCCCCTTGGGAGTCATGCGAAACCAATATTCGATCGGGTCGTCCAGGACGGATTTGCTCGTCGCGACGGATTCGTGCTGCATCTCTTCCATCACGCCCTCGCACATCAGCCGACTGATCACATTGGCAATTGTCATGGCATCGACGAGGTTCATGGACTTCGCGGACATTGGGGAGGATCTGTTCGAGCGACTCCCAATCGTCCGCGGTCGCGACCATGACATGCCAAGTCAGCGAGTCCAACATGGACGGCCTCTCTACCTCTTCGAACCCTCGAATCAAGCCTTCAATGCCGCCTGCAAAGCCAAACCCATATCCGCCGGACTTTTTGCCACGCGAATCCCCGCATTTTCCAGCGCGGCGATCTTGTCGGAAGCCTTGCCGGCCCCTCCCGAGATGATCGCTCCGGCGTGGCCCATGCGCTTTCCGGGCGGGGCCGTTTGGCCCGCGATGAACGCGGCCATGGGCTTGGTGAATTTGCCGGATTTCTTCAGCTCGGCCGCTTTTTCTTCCCCGTCGCCGCCGATCTCGCCCATCATCAGCACGGCGTCGGTGTCGGGGTCGTTTTGGAACATGGTCAGGGCGTCGACGAAGCTCGTCCCGTTCACCGGGTCGCCGCCGATCCCCACGCAGGTGCTCTGGCCAATCCCCAGGTTCGTGAGCTGCCACACGCCCTCGTAGGTCAACGTGCCCGAGCGGCTGACCACCCCCACGCGACCGGCCTTGTGGATGTATCCGGGCATGATGCCGATCTTGCACTGGCCGGGCGTGATCACGCCGGGACAATTCGGCCCGATCAGCCGGGTTTTCGGGTGATGGATGCGGAGGTACTCGACGGCGCGGGCCATGTCCAGCACCGGAATCCCCTCGGTGATGGCCACGATCAGCGGGATCCCCGCGTCGGCGGCTTCCAGAATGGCGTCGGCGGCGCCGGGAGGCGGGACGAAGATCATGGTGGCGTTGGCGCCGGTCTTGGCCACGGCCTCCGAGCAACTGTCGAAAACCGCCACGCCGAGGGTCGTCTGACCGCCCCGGCCCGGCGTGACCCCGCCGACGAGGTTCGTGCCATAGTCGCGACACTGCTCGGAATGGAATGCGCCGGCCTTTCCGGTGATTCCCTGGCAGATCAGCCGGGTATTCTTGTCGACCAGGATGCTCATGGATAAGTCTCGCGGGAGGTGGCGTTTGGGACGTCATCTTACCGCCCTTCGCGGCCGATTCCCACCCTTTAGGTTTCTTGACAGTTCCCGGCCCCGGCGGCCTCTCCGAAGAATCTCGATTTATCCGATTCCGAGCCGAGGAATTTCGGGGCCAAGCGGCGAGATTCGACGCATTGGTTTTAATGTGCGGCTCGCGACGAGAGCGGGCCACCGAAATCCCTCCCATCGGGACGGGATTTCGGGATTCGAACAAGAGCAGCATCCACGCTTGAAATCGCCTGTTTTCAGGCGAGATCGTCCTCCGTCCGCGATCGACTTTGTAAGAAGGACCTTCGACCAGGGTCCTCGCGATCGCGGTGCGCTTTCCGCCCGCAATCCTCCGGAGGTGGCCCGTGATTGCCATGAGAAAGCCGGCCCCTGCGAGCCTGGACCTCTGCGAAGGGGATCTCGAACCCGATCACGAAGGCCGCATCGAGCGCTGGATCGTCAGCAACCTCGAGAACGACGGATCGGCCAAGGACGCCCTCGGCTCGGGCCTGCTGATGGCGAAGGCCGCGAGCCGCAAGCAAGTTCCCGAAGGCCCGGCGACATCGCCGCCTCAAGCAGTCACGAACGACCCGTGGACCCGATTCCATGTGGTCAAGCGAGGGGAGATCACGGTGGTGAAACTGCTCGATTCCAGCCTCGTCCGCGAGACCATCCTGGCCGAGCTCGACGAACAGTTGAACGTCCTGATCGACGCGGGCGTGCGTCGGATCGTGCTGGACTTCCACCGCGTCGAGCGGCTCTCGTGCCACCTGATCGTCACGCTGGCCAAGGCCTATCGCCGCTGCACGTCCACCACGGGCGGCCTGCTCAGGATCTGCCGCCTCGGCCCCGAAGTCGCCGAGATCCTCGCCATCGCCGGCCTCGTCCCGCAGGTCGAGCATTTCGCCGACGAGAAATCGGCCGTCGAAAAGCCCTGGCCGGGCCCGGCGGTAATCCTGCCCCTGCCGATCTCAATCCTCTCGCGCTCTCCAGCCGCCAGGTGCTCGACTCGGAGGAAAATCGCTCGCGACACATGGCCCGCGGTTCCGGCCGCCCGGCCGTGGCCAAAGGCTGCAAGCTGATCGTGGAGAGCGGGAAGGCGGCGGGCCGGGTGATCCCGATCAGCCGCCCAAGATTCACTATCGGCCGCGAGCCCGGCTGCGACCTCCGCTTCAACACCAACAGCGTGAGCCGCCTGCATGCCCGGATCGAGAACCGCGGCGATCGCGTGGTGCTCCGCGACCTGGGCAGCACGAACGGGACGGTCCTGAACGGCCGTCTGCTGAGAGACCAGGAAGTCACGCTCGCCCACGCCGACCTGTTCGAGATCGGCGGCACGCGATTCCTCGTGGCGATCGATGACGACGTGGTCTCGCCCGAAGACCGCATCGTCGGCTGGCTCGCCGACGGCGACGACCAGGACGACGCCGGCGAGGGCGACACGATGATGATGCAGGCCTACGAAGGCCGCCCGGCCGTGGCCAAGGCCAAGCTCTTCGACCTCGGCCTGGACGACGACAAGATCAAGTGCGAGGTGATCGAGGACGTGCTGATCCTAACGCCCATGACCGGAAGCCTCGACGACGAATCCACCATCAACCCGCTCCGCAACGCCCTGCTCAAGATCCTCGAAGGCCCGCTGCCCTCGCGACTGGTAATCAACCTCGCGTATGTAGGGCACATGTCCAGCCTGGCCATCGGGGTGCTGGTCGCGCATCAACTGAGGCTGCAACGAAGCGGGGGCGCCATGAGATTCTGCCTCGCCCAGCCGCTCGTCCTGTCGTACTTGACGCTGATCCGGCTGCCCATGCTGGTGGAGTGCTACCCGACGATGGATGACGCGGTGCTGTCGTCATGGTGAGAGGCAACGTGTAGGGTGCATGAAATGCACCGTCTTGTAAGGTGCATGAAACGCACCAATTCCTTATCGGGATGGATCGATGCGGATTGGGAGCTGATAATGGCGCATTGCATGCACCCAACGAATGCGACCCCAACGACGGACGACGCGGTATTGTCGCCGTAGTGATCAGTACATTTCGTAAATTTGCTCGCCACCGTGGGCCGGGTTGCCGATCAGCGTGCGCAGAGTCAGAATTGATGACGAGATCCAGATTTGTTATCACCGTATGGCCGATCCTGGCCGGCGCACCGTCGGGAACTTCCATCACGTCCGTGAGCAGGTCCGGCCCAGGATCGTGTTGCTCGGGAATGGCCGGTAATGACCGGCCCTACAAGTCTACAATGCTGACCTCGTGGCGATAAAGCTCGGAGATGAACTCGCCGCCGTGGGCCGGGTTGCCGATGAGCCTCCGGTTGCGGAGATCGACCACGAAATCCAGATGCTCCAGGGGGAGCTGGCCGATCAAGACCGGGACGCCGTCGGGTACTTCCAGGACGTCCAGGAGGCAGCTCCGACCCTGGATGGTGAGGCGGACCCCCTGATAGACGTCGGCAACCCCCGGCCCAACGCTGCTGATCAGTCGCCTTGACGAGGATTTCGCAAGCCCCAAGCTCCGGATCAGGCTCGTCGGTAGCGACAGCAAACTCGCCCCGGTATCGACCAACGCATCGGGGACCACGACGCGACGGACCTGGTCCGTCGCGAGGCCCCCTTGTGTGACGGCCCACAGGTCTCCGAAATTCTCGATCAGGGCTTCGGTAACCACCCGTCCCATCGTCTCCGTCTCCATCGGTGTTGACCCTCTCGAGCAAACTCGGAACTGGAACCTGCGGCGAAGTCCCGCGAACCGTCGGCCGACCCGCGTCGATAATTCTACCAGAACGCCTGCGAGCCGGTGTCCGCACGGTTGTACCAGGCTCAACGTGATCCAATCCGCCTCCGCATCCATCGCGGAGGAACATTGCGTTCAGCGCCGCCGACACTCGCCGCGAAGAACTGGGGGATGGCGAAGTTGATCAGGACGAGCGCCGGGTTAGACTTGCTGGCTGGGTCTGGACCAAGGTATGTCGGCGTTTCTGGGCCCAGACCCAGCCTGCGAGGCTAGGGTTACTACTTCAACGGAGGCGACGCCAGCCCTCCGAGTCGCTCTAGCAACGCCCCGGTCAGGCGCTCCAGTACCACATAATCCTCGGGGTCGTTGCAGCCAGCGGACAACTCGACCGACGGCGGTGAGCCGGTAACCATTACGTGGACCGGGCGGCCTCCGACCCAAACGTCCCAGACGCGGCCCTTGCGCGTCCGCCGGACCTCCTCGGCGAGGGCAGACAGGATCGAGTCGATCTCGTCGAGCACCGGCCCGGTGTCAGACTCAATCAAAACCTCGCACGACGGTCCCGCCATCGTGATGGCCTCCCCCGCCTGACATTTCGTCCCGGATCGCCTTGACCAGCTTCCGAAATTCGGGCCGCAAATCCTTCTGAATCCGCCCTGCAAACTTGGAAGTTAATCGACGATGCCGGATCAACCCAATCACGTCGGCAAGGTCCTGCGCCCTCAGCAAATTCGCGGTCCCGCTGCGCAACTTCATCGAGATCAAGTCGGCCAGCGAAACCACCCGCACGCCCTCAATGTCTTCGGATTTCGCGGGAGGCGTGCCAACCTGATCCTCCATGACCAGATGCACGGGGATTCCGCCCTTCACAAGCTCCTTTCGCTCGCGATCGATCCGATATCCGCGAGCTTCCAGCTCCCGCGCAAATCGCTCGGGAGGCTCGCCAAGATAAACATCCACGTCCTTCGTGGTGCGAAGGTGGCCGTGCAGGACCACGGCCACGCCCCCGATCACCATGCCGGGAATCCCCGTTGAAACGAGGACTCCCGAGACCTCGCGGGCCACGTCGAGGATCGCGCCTCCGCCGTCGAGCATGCGAAATGCCTCGCGACGAAGGTGAGGATCGTTGTCCGCAACCCGTGGGGATTTCTGCACGATCAAGCCGCCCTGCGGCCGAGCCGCGCGATGGAGTCAGGCGGAAGCCTCCGCAGTCTCTCCAATGAGTCGGCTCACGCCCTCATGATCGAACAGGGTCGGCACCCCCGAGGCGTCGATGAACACGGCCACGCCTCCGCGGACGACCAGCGCCTCGGGATGGTCGACCTCGATCCGCCCTCCGCTGATCAACTCCACCGCGAACGATCGGAACAAAGTCCGGCGATGGAAGGCCGTCAGCGATTTCTCGAAATGATCCGCTTGCATCTCACGCCGCCCCTTTCACCGCCGCCACGATCTTCTGAGCCGCATCCGTCAACCCATCGGCCGTGATGATCTTCCGGCCGCTCTCGGCGAGGAGTTTTTTTCCCGCTTCCACGTTCGTCCCTTCCAGTCGCACGACCAGCGGCACGCGGAAATCAATCTCGTCGTAGGCGGCCAAGAGCGCCGCGGCGATCGTGTCGCACTTCATGATCCCGCCGAAGATGTTCACGAGCACACCCTTCACGTTGGGCGTGCCCAGCAGGATGCGGAACGCTTCGAGCACCTGGTCCTTGTTCGCGCCGCCTCCGACGTCGAGGAAGTTGGCGGGCTCGCCTCCGTGGTATTTGATGAGATCCATCGTGCTCATGGCCAGGCCGGCGCCGTTGACCAGGCATGCGATGTCGCCGTCAAGCTGCACGTAGCTCAGGCCGCTCCTGGCCGCTCGGAGTTCGTTGGGATCTTCCTCGGCCGGGTCGATCAGGGCGCCGATGTCCTTGTGCTTGAAGAGTGCGTTGTCGTCGAAATTCAGCTTGCAATCGAGCGCCAGGACCTCGCCCGTGTCGGTCACGATCAGCGGATTGATCTCGGCGAGCGAGGCGTCGGTGTCCAGGAACATCTTGACGAACTGCTTGAGGAAAATCGCCCCTTTCTGGGCCGAAACCCCCGACAACCCCAGCGCCTTGGCCACCTTGCGGGCCTGGAAATCGCCCAGGCCGAACAGCGTGTCGATCGGCTCGCGGTGGATCTTCTCGGGAGTCTCCTCGGCCACCTTTTCGATCTCGACGCCCCCCTCGGTCGACGCCATCAAGACGGGGCATTGGAGGCCGCGATCGATCGCCAGGCCCAGATACAACTCCTTGGTGATGTTGTGCCCGACCGTCACCAAAACCTTCGAGATGTACTGGCCGTCGGCGCCGGTTTGATAGGTGACCAGCGTCTTGCCGAGCATGCTGGCGGCGGCCTTGGCCGCATCCTCGCGAGTCTTGACGATCTGCACCCCTTTGGCCAAACCTTCGGGCCGCGGCTTCTGCCCGCTCGCGATCGCCAGGGCCTCTTCGCGATCGAATTCGGGCCCGACCGCCACGCCCTTGCCGCGTCCTCCGGCGTGGACCTGCGCCTTCACCACAACGAGCGGGGCCTTGAGCGTGTCGAACGCCTCGGCGGCCTCTTCGGGCGTGACGGCGACGATCCCCACGGGGACCGCGACCCCGGCGGCTTCCAGCAATTCCTTGGCCTGATATTCGTGGACTTTCATCGCCGGAGAAGCTCCCGAAGTGGCGGGGAAAACGCGTGTCGAACCCAATTTGTACCACGACGCCGTCGCGAAGGCCAACGCGCGAGCCCCCTCTACAAATCCTCCTCGCGAATTTCCCGCTCAATCCTCGCGATTTCCTCGTCGGTGGGCACGAAATCCGAAGCCCGCAACGCCTCCTTCATGCCCGGTTCCTCCCCCACGTGCGCGAAAGTTTTCAGCCAAAACTGCGCCTCTTCGCCCGAAAGCCCCTGCATCCGGGCTTTTTCCTCCCTGGAAACGGACGGCGCGGGTTCGTCTTTCTTTGAGCGGCGATCGGTCAACCCGGCAAGGAAATCATCGGCCAGGACCACCTTCGCCCGCCGCCGCTCGGCCGCCTGCCGCACGCGGAGATCGGTGGAAACCACCGTCAAGCTCTTGGGATTCGAATGGGCCGCAATCAGCTTCTCGATGCGCTCATCGGCATTCTCGTCATCGACGGCATAAACAATCGTCAACCCCTTATAGCGAGCCTGCGAGGGGCGATCGCGAGGGGGATCGGCGGCATCAAAAACCACTGTGGTCTGATGGGCATCGATGGGAGAAATCGCAGCCACGAGTTCGGCAAGGAAGCGGTCACGGACCTTGCGCAGGCCATCGGGACCGAACTTGCGGTCCATCAAACCCTTGGCGTGCATCACGTTGTAGCCGTCGATCAGCGTACGCATGACACTATCATAGGGCCGGCGAGGCCGATCGGCTAACGATTCCGCTCGGCGAGCAGCGATCGCATCTCGGCGAACATCTCCTCGATGGGCTGGCCCTTGCCGGCCCGCATCTCCTCGACGGCGGCGCGGAGCGCCTCTTTCGGATCGGCCGGTGCGAGCCTGCGGCGGCGGTTCCTCGGACGGCGATTTGGCCATGATTGGGGCCTTATTTCATAATACCGTGGATCGGGGCTAGGATCATATCACAAAAGTCGGGCTTGCGTGAGGTTCCTACTTGTAGGGCCGGTTATTACCGGCCGTGCTGGTCCAAGTCATCGAAGACGGCCGGTAATAACCGGCCCTACGACGATCTGGTCCTAACTACCCGCATCGAGATCCACAGTTGCCGATTTTCTGGCGCCGACTGGGCCATGCCGTGATCCCATCTTCTTACCATCGAGACTTGTGGCTTCGAGCATCATACGAATTTGATGCGTGGGAAATGTCAAGTTGCTTGGAGGAAAGAATCCGGTGCCTTGCGTGCATGCCACGAGATGGCTTGCATCACGCGGGATTTCCGGCGATGATGAGGGCTCAGGCGGCCCTAGCTCAACGGCAGAGCAGGGGACTCATCAACAAAATGGTGGCGTTGGAGGGCGACCTTCAATCGCGATCCGGGTGAATTGCGGGAAACCTAAACCGTTTGCCTTCCTTGGAATGCGTCGGCATGGCAATCCGCAGCCGAGCCTGGCCGGGCTTTGGTGGCCAGGAAGGTTCAGAGACTAGCGGGGTGAGCCCCAACAATAATCCCCGCCCACGAGCCCCCGGCCTCCACGGCCTTGCTTGCAAGGTCCGGGGAGGGTGAGATAGTCCGAGCCTTCCGGAAACGGGAGGAAGCCTCGAATCCCTTGGTTGCAGGTTCGAATCCTGCGGGCCGCAATTTCATCGTGACAAAGCCCCTTGCCGATCCCCCGCCAAACCCCCAACCTACGCAAATAGGCCGCGGGGTCCTGGCGGTTCTGCTCGCCATGCACTTGGTCTACGCCTGGATGGCCGCCGGAGGCTGGGCGGGGATGACCAGCTCCTGGCCCCTTGCCGGCGACGACCACCCCATCGCCGAGCACAACGCCTGGATCACGCCCCATTTCCTGATTCACAACGGTACCGCCGCCGGCTATGACCCGTATTTCATGGCCGGCTACCCAAAAAGTCTGCTCAGTTCCCCCTCTTCCACCTTGTTCGAAATCGTCTCGCTCGTGACGGGCGGGCGGTCACCGATTTTCGTCCATAAGTTAGTGACGCTGTTGGGTTTGGCAAGTTTGCCGTGGCTCCTCATGGCCGCCATCACGCTTTTCCGATTTGGGCAGGGCAGTTCGATTGCAAGTGTAGCCCTGCTGGAGCTTTACATCTGGACCGACGGCGGTGGCGCGGGCTTCCCGACCAACTTTGCCCGTTATGGGATGGTGGCCTACATGGTGGCCGTCCCCCTGGGACTGGTGGCCATGGCCGCGTTCGGCCGCTTCCTCGAATTCGGCGGATTTCGGCGCTGGATGCTTGCCACCGTCCTGTGCTCGCTCTGCTTTTTATTGCACGTAACCAGCGTCCTGATCCTGGCACCGGCCGGTCTGGCTCTCCTTATATGGGCAATTGTCGCCAGAAAACCAAAAGGGGTAATGACTTACATCTCGGTCGTCCTGATGGCGCTGACCGTGGTGACGGTGAATGCGTTCTGGTGGATTCCCCTGATTTACCTGCGATCGATGAGCAGCGAAGGCAATCCGTTCTTCACCAATCCGGACGTCTTGAACCGGATGGCGGGTCTGATTGGCCTGAGAAAGCCTGGTGAGCTCCTGGAACCGACCATCCAGGCGGTGATTCTGGGCCTGGCGACTTACGGGGCTGCGGTCCTCTCGCAGAAGGATCGGATGGCGACCGTTGGCCTTTTGGGTTTCGGAATTTCCGGGTTTTTCTGGGGCTATCTGGCGGGGTACTGGCCTGCGCTGAACTTCCTCCAGCCCGGTAGGCAGACTTATGCGCTTTACACGAGCGGGGCCGCGCTTGCGGGCGTGGGGATGGCCGATCTCGGCGGGAGAATTCGGAATGCAAGTTCCAAGAGACTCCTTCTTTGCGCCATCGTCGCCACGGGCCTGATGGGGTCGCGCGTCTTCCTGCCCGACCTGATTAAATGGGTCGGCGTGCGATGGAAATATCCCTTCCTGGGCAGCCGCACCGAGCCTCCTCACCTCGACTCGATCGTAAAATGGGTCCGGGCGAACGTAAAGCCCGGCGAGCGTTTGTATTATGAAGAATGCGGCGAGGACATCCCCGGGCAGCCGTCGCCATTCGGGGCGGGGCGATATAGCGGCCTCTTGCCCGAGATGACCGGCGTGGAAGTGGTTGGCGGGTTCTATCTTTACGTCGGATTGAAGACGAATTTCACGCAGATCGGCGAGAAGGACAAGAAGCCCTCGCTGTTCGGCGGCGAGTGGTCGCGAGAACGGTTCGTCCGCTACGCGAAGCTCTATCGCCCCTCGGCCATCCTCTGCTGGACCGAGGAGGCGAAGCAGTTTTGCCGCCTCAACCCCGATCTGATTGAGGTTTCGTTCCATGACGGCCGCATTCTGGGGGGTTTGGTCAAGGGTTTCGGGGGGTCCGCGATCCGTGGCCAGGCGAGCGTGACGGCCTCGGCCGACCGCCTGGCTATCTCGGGGATGGTGCCCGACCTTGACGGCTTGATCGTGCTCCGGTATCACTTCGTCCCGGGCTTGCGGAGCCGCTTCCCGTCCGTCCGCCTGGAACCCGTTCTCCTCGAAGAAGATCCGGTGCCGTTCATCGGCCTGCGTCCCTCGACCGGGCAATCGACGACCGAACTGGACCTGGTGTTTCCGCCGGGCCGATAGATAACGATATTCGTTTCCCTGAATCCGGGCATTCCCCCCGCCCACCCCCGACACGCCTCCACGGAAGGAGCTCGCCGTGACGGACCCCGCCCAGGGGCCTGCCCCCGATCCCGATCGCCACGGACGACGCGCCGTGTGGATCGCCTTCCTCATCACAATGGTCGGCGCCGCAATCATTTACCGCGACAAGGCGGCCGAAGATCGCAGCGCCATCGTGCGATGGTTCCACCAGGTCCGCGAACTCCGCAGCGGCAAGAATATCTGGGACGCCTATTACTTCCCCAATCCGCCCATTTTTCCCATCTCGCTCTATCCCTTCGCGGCCATGGACTCGGTAAATGGGGCCATGACGTGGTTCGTGATGAAAGCGGCCCTGGCGGCGGCGTGCATCCTTGCGTGCTTGCGGATGTCGGTCCCGCAGGGTGTGAAGGTCCCATCCTGGGCGCAAGCGGCCATGGTCCTCCTATGCTTGCGACCGGTCATGAGTGATTTGCATCATGCAAACAACAATTTAATCATCCTGTCGCTGATCGTGGCCACATTGGCCGCATGGCGTAAGGGATACGACGTGGTCGCGGGGCTTTGCCTGGCATTGGCGATTACTTATAAAGTTACTCCTGCGCTTTTCATCCCGTATTTCCTCTACAAACGGTCGTGGAGGATGGTGGGGGCGACCTTTTTGGGGATCGGGATTTTCCTGCTGTTCGTGCCGAGTCTTGTACTCGGTCCAGAGTTCAACGGCCGTTGTCTGGCGGCGTGGTATCGCCGTATCTTGAGTCCCTTCATGGAGAACGGGACGGTCAGCAAGCAGGAAGTGAACCAGTCGATGGTGGGGGTGCTGACGCGTTTGCTCGTTGAATCGAAGGATGCGGGGCCTCATGCCTATGGCGGCACCAGGATGCACCTGAACCTTGTGTCCTGGCCGCCGAAATATGTGAGTTTCCTGGTCAAAGGACTTTCCGTGGGGCTCGTCGGCGCTGCTTGCCTTCTTTTGCCGGACCAAGACGACCCGACGTGACGACCCGCGACTTATGGGCGAATTCTCGCTGGTCGTGCTCACGATGCTATTCGTGTCGGAACGGAGCTGGAAGCATCATTTCGTCACCCTGATGCTTCCGTATGCGTTCGTGGTCACTCGGGCGCTCGTCATGCCATCAAGGCCGCGAACGCGGGTCTTCCTGGGAGCTTCTTTGGTCCTCTCGGCGTTCCTGATCGCATGCACTTCGAGCGAGTTCGGGTTCCTGTTCGGCAAGCATGGCGACTTGATCGCCCAGTTTTATGGGCTGTACCTCTGGGCCGGGGTCACGCTGTATGTGGCGACCGCCTGGCGAGTTATGGCCGATCGAGCCCAAGACACCGGCACCGTCCCGCCGCTCCCCGGGCCGCATTTTGGCGTTTAGACATTCGATTGGTGCGTTGCATGCACCCCGGGGCTGTAAAACCGGCAAATCCCTCAACTTCGTAACGCGCCGACCCGATATTGCTAGAGAGTCGTGGGCAAGTTCGTCGGCTCGGGTCTCGTCCCGACGATTGCCCCAGGTCGGAATCATGCGAACGATCGGCGCGGTCGTCGAAATGCGCCGGAAACCCCGGCCAAGGAGGGCGTCATGAATGCCAAACGTAACCAGCCTCGTCGCCGTCCCCTGTTTCGCATCGAGGTCGAGGGGCTGGAATCGCGCCAGCTCCTGACGGGCGGGGCCGGCAACACGTTCGCCCTGGAGACCGGCACGATCTCGACGGCCGGGGGGACGGCCTCGATCCCGTTCACGCTCGACTCGACCCACTTCAGCAAGCCCAAGGCGGGGCGGCTGGAGATCGGGTTCGACATCGTGAACAACAACAGCTCGTCGCTGGACCCGGTAGTCGTCTCCGTGACCAAGGCGGGCGGCGGGCTGGTGGCGAACAACGCGAATTTGAAGGAGACCGAGAAGCTGGAGGCAGCCTCCTCCACGAAGGGCGACAGCTCGAAGGCGATGATCATCAGCGTGCCGGTGCCCAAGGGCGGGAAGACGGCCTCGTATAACCTGAACGTGAAGGGGCTGGACGGGACCTCGGGCGACTACCTGACCGGGTTTTATCTGGTGGGCGACGCCGACGGCGACGGCGTGGTCACCAAGACCGACCTGGCGACCATCAAGTCGGAGATCGGCAAGACCGTGACCGACTCGGCCTACACGTTCGACGCCGACGAGAATCGCGACGGCCAGATCACCGAGGCCGACTACATGCTCGCCAAGAAGAATCTGGGCGCGGCGACCACGATCACGCCCGACCTCACGGCCAACCTGTCCGCGAGCAGCGACACGAGCGGCGGGAACCGGATCACCAACGTCCAGGACGTGAATTTCACGGGCGTGGTCGCCCCCGGCGCGGCCATCACCTACCATGAAATCAACAATCTCACGCCCAATGCAACGGCCACGGCCGGGAGCACCGGCAGCTATAGCGTGATGGTCCCCCTCGGGACCGGCACGAACACCTTCCAGGTCACCGCAAGCGACGCATTCGGCCAGACGATTCAGGGCGACATCCAGCCGGTCACCTACACGACCGGTCCGGTCACGCCGGCCAGCGCGACGACCACGACGACGACCGCGACCACCTAGCAAGCCTTGGTGCGATTTCATGCACCCTACTTACGCAAGCTCTGTCGCAGGTTGGGGTTGAGGCCATAGCCGAGGCCCAGGAGCTTCATGGGGTGGAGCGTCCTCTTGGGGATGCTCTGCTCCATCTGGATCTGGCAGGCCGAGCATTCGGTGGCGCCAAGGTCGAGGTCGGCGTCGCGGAGGCGGCTTCGCAGGCCCCGACCCGCCCGCAAGGACGAGCGGAAGTTCCTCGCGGCAAGCCCGTATGTCCCGGCCATCCCCGAGCACCCCCGGTCGATGAACTCGACGTCAAGCTCGGGGATCGAGCGGATCAGGTCCAGGCCGGGGGTGCCCACGCCCATGGCGCGCAGGTGGCATGGCTGGTGGTAGCCCACGCGGGCCTTGATCGGGAATTCCGGAGGGCGGACTTGCCCCCGATTCACGAGGCCCGCGAAATACTGGCCCACGTCCATCGTGCTGGCCGCCACGAGCTGGGCGTCGAGGTTGTCGGTCAGCCGCAAGGCCTCGTGCTTGAGCATCAAGGCGGCGGTCGGCTCGGTGCAAACCACGGTGTAGCCGTCGCGGACCGCATTGCCCAGGACCCTCAGGTTCGCGAGCACGAGGTCCCGGGCGCGGTCGATGTCGCCCGCGACCAGGGCCGGCATCCCGCTGCCTCGCTGGGCCCTGGGCACGTACACGTTCACCCCGGCATGACGCAGGAGAGCCACGACCGATTCGGCAAGCTCCTGGTCGAAGTGATCGGCCACGATATCCACGAAATAGGCCACGCGAGGCCCCGGCGCCTGCGGCCTCGGCTTGGTCAGGCCCAGTTTTTCCGCGCGACGGAGGAACGAGAACCGATGCGCCCTGGGTAGTTTGCGCAATCTCGCCAGGCCGAAGGCTCGCTCCAGGAACCATCGGCCGGCGCGGCTGTTCATGACGGCGTTGAAAAGGAGGGGGACCCGGCTTGCCCATCTCGACCAGATATCAATCCGCGAGAGCATCCAGTCCTCGGGGGCCACGCCGTGATTGGCCACGTAGGCGGCCTTGGCTTCGAGCATGAGCCCCGACACGTCGACCCCCGCCGGGCACTCGACGCGGCAGAGGTTGCAGTGGATGCACAGGTCGGCGTTCTTCTTCATCGCCTCCGATCCCCAGAGCCGCGGGTCGACCGCCCCCGAAGCGACCTGGCGGAGCAAATTCGCCTGGGCGCGGGGCGAAGCGGCCTCGGCCCGCGAGGCGCGGAAGCTCGGGCACATCCGGAGCGAGGGCTCGGTCGACCGGCAGGCGCCGCAGCCGTTGCACGCCCTCACGTTGTCGTCGCGCGAGGCGTCGTCGGGCCAGCGCAGCAGGACCGGGATCACGATCTCCGAGGCGATTGCCGGCGACGGCCAGGTGCGGAGATCCCGGGTCATCAGGTGGGGGTCGTCGCCCACCACCTTGCCCGGATTGAGGAGATTTTGCGGGTCGAACGCATTCTTGACCTCGCGGAAAATCGCGGCGAGGTCGCCGTACTCGCGACGCAGGAATTGCGTGCGGACGAGCCCGCAGCCGTGCTCGCCCGAGATCGTCCCGCCCAGCGAGAGCGCTAGCTCGTAGACCGCCGAGGCTAGCGGCTCGATCTTCTCGGCAAGCCCCGGGTCGTAGGGGTCCAGGAAGGGACGGGCGTGGACCTGCCCATGGCCGGCATGCGCGGCGACGGTCCCGCTCACGCCGTGCTCTTTCCAGAGGTTCTGGAGCCGTCCCAGGAATTCGGCCAGCGAATCGGGAGGGACCGCCACGTCCTCCACGAGGGGGACGGCGCGGCCCGGCCCCTTCTGCCTCATCAAATGGGGCTGAATCACGCGACGCAGGTCGAGCATCTGCTCGCATTCGGCCCGTTTCGTGGTCTCGACCGGCTCGCCCGCGAGCCCACCGCGGCGGATCATGCGATCGGCCAGCGAGCGGACGCGGCGGGCGACCGATCGGGGATCATCCCCCTCGTATTCGACCACCAGCGCGGCCTCGGCGGCGTCGGTAATCCACTCGCGGAACCCGGGGGCGGCGTCCCTGGCCAGGCTCAGGGTCCGCCAGTCGTGAAGCTCCAGCGCCGAGGGCCCGTCCTCCAGGCATTCCATCACGGCCTCGGCGGCGTCGCGGAGCCGGCCGAAAGGGAGCAAGACCACGGCCTGTGCGGTCGGGATCGGGATGGTCCGGAGCGTGGCCTCGGTCACGAGGGCCAATGTCCCCTCCGAGCCGACCACCAGGCGGGCCAGGTCGAGCACCCCGGGTTGCCATGCGGCCTTGAGCGCGTAGCCCGCGCGATTTCGGGGGGAACGGGGCCAGCGGCGGTCGATGCTGTCGGCATGGTAATGGAGCAGGGTGCCGACCTTGCGGGCCACGCGGTCGACGGCGGGCTCGGCCTCGGGGTCCCCGTAGAACTCCGCTCGGAGGCCAGGAAAACGGGCCCAGCTCGCCCGATTCCCCGTCCGCGAAGACCACCCGAAGGCGTTCCACGGCGTCGGCCGTGGTCCCGTATTTCAAGGAACGGGCGCCGGCCGCGTCGCCGCCGATCATCCCCCCGATCGTGCAGCACTCGCTCCCGCCCGGGTCGGGTCCGAGCCTGCGACCGAGCGGCGCGAGCTGGGCATTGAGCGCGTCCAGGACCACGCCGGGCTGGACCACGACCGATTCCGGCTCGATGCGGATCACGCGTCGCATATGCCGCGAGAAGTCGATCACGAGGCCCGGCCCAAGGCTTTCGCCGGCCAGCCCCGTCCCGCCTCCCCTGGCGTGGATGGGCAGCGAGTTCTCCGCCGCGTACTTCACGACGGCGATCAGCTCGTCCTCGGTCTGCGGGGCAACCGCGCCAAGGGGTTGGATCTCGTAGAGGCTTGCATCCAGGGCATACGGCGCCCTCTCGATCGGGTCGAAGAGTAATTCGCCCGCGATCAATCCGCGAAGGTCGTCGAAGATCTGGGCGCGTCGCTCATCCACGGTCGCAAGGCTCGGTGGGTCGTTTCTGGGAAGCGGGAGGGGGAGGAATTGACGGGAGACGGGTTGGAAAGATCGACCCGGCGCGGGTCTTCTCAAGATTCCTTCGCCTTCGTGGCGCGAAGCTCTTCGATCCGGATCCGCTCCTGCCGGTATCGCTCGCCGATGGCCAGGTCGAAGGGCTTGAAGCGACCTTCGAGGTTCGTGCCGGGGCCGCGATACTGGCTGAGGCAGCGATAACAGATCGTCACATCCTTCACGAGATAGTAGAGCGTCACATCCAGGGCGGCCGTCAGCAAGAGCACCGCGAAGGCGGGGATCGGCAGGTAAAAATACCAGAAGATCGTGCTGACGACGAACCCCACGAGGACGATCGTCAGCCCCAAATTCTGGGGGAAGTCTTTCTGGAGATAGAGGTCATCGGTCGCACACCAGAGGCACGAGGTCAATGCGCCGTCGGGATCGACCCCGCCGCGACGCAACTCGCGCTCGTCTCCGCACCGCGAGCACCGGACGATTTCCGCGTCCTCGACGGACGGGACGCGGCCGATCTCCTCGCACGAGGGGCATTCGAAGGTCAATTCCATCGCAATCCTGACGACTCCCAGGTGGCTTCTCCCCTCTACTTTATCGGATCGCGTCAAGTTCCGCGATCGGGTCGCGACTAGGACCGCCGGATTCGCGGTGAGAGGGCGGCGGGTTTTGCGCCCCCCGCGTCACAGCACCACGCCGCTGCTTCGGGCCAGGATCAACGCCGTGGGCTCGCCGAAGAGGACGAGCGTCATGGCGATGTACAGGATCCCCGTGGCCGATTGCGTCGAGCGGATTTGCACGGTCTTCCAGGCGAGATAGGTGGCCAGCGCCGGTCCGAGCAGCCCCATCCCCCAACGCATGGCAAGGAACATGGGCCAGTCGGCTTCGCCCGAGGAACTGCCGATGCTCCCCGAGAGCCAGGCCCACAGGCCAATCCCGGCCAGGGTCGTGCGGGCCGCCAACGACCAGGCCATGGCCGCGACGAATTTGCGGAGGGGGTCGATGGACATGGCGGGGGCGGTCAAGTAGTGATGTCCCAGGAGCATGGCCGTGAGCGTCGAGCCCATCAACGCGGCCGAGGCCAGCCTCGCGGCGAACGTCGAGCGCGAAGACCGTGGGGAGCGTCCCGCCGCGATCGGCCCGCGACGCCCACCCCAGCAGGAGCACGGAAAGGATGGCCACGGCCAGGGTCATGGGAGAGGCAAATCGCGGCAACCCCACCGCCCAGCAGATCGAGCCGAAATAGGCGAGCACGGCCGCGAGGATCATTCCCCCCAGGACCGGGCCGGGCACCGATCGTCCTGCCAGCAGGGCCGACAGGCTGAAAAGGCCGAGCATGACCAGGCAATGCGTGCGGAAGAAGGCCAGCGGGATCGCCTTCCAGGACGCCATGAGGAGCATGGCCGCCAGCCCCCCGCCCAGGCGGATCGCGAAATCGCTGACCATCGGCATCGTCATCAGCGGTTCGCCCCTCTCGGCAAGAATGCATCGCCACCCATCAGCGGACGCGGAATGCGGTGCACGTGAAAAACCCCGGCGATTGGGGCCCGGGCTTCGTCCGTCGCGTCCCGGAGAGGCACCTAGCCGATCTCAATCGGCTCATCCTTGACGTTCCTGGATCCACGCTTCCCCTTTGACTTGGGAGGCTCGACATCCTCGACGTCTCCAGACCCTGGCGGTCCCTCGCCACAGTCCGGTCCGATGATCTCGACCGACACGCCAAACTGCTGGGCTTTGGCAGGGAGGGCCTTGGTGCCATCCTCCAGCATCTTGAGAAAGGTTAAGGCTGCCTCGTCGAAGAACTTGGCGACTCCTTCGGCAATCGTGGGATCGGTCTGGCCAACGCGGGCCAATTTGTGGACTTGAAGTCGGATGCAACCGGCGTGATATTTAATGCGTCCAACGGCCTGCGGACCGCTTTCGAGCCCGAAGAATGTGGCGAGCCCAAGGGCCTTCGCGTACGCCCTGATGTCACCGAGGCTGATGTCATCGTCCCTGGACGATTCCAGCTTGGAAATCTTGGCCTGCTTGCACCCCATCTTCTCGGCAACATCCTTCTGGGTCAGGCCCCGCGCGCACCGCAGGGCGAACAGGTGTCGGACGAGCTTCCTTTCGGCGAGGTGCCGGTCGAGATCGGCCGCGAACGCGGGATTGCTGTCGGCAACCCTCACGAGTTCGGCGACATCCTTATAGTCCTTCTTCTTGAACATGGCGGGATCGGCCTTCCCCTAGGATGAATGGCAGGGAATTCTTGCAGAATTGATTGTCATCCTGCTGGGTCTTCTTGGTCCCAAGCGTCACAACATAAAGTCTCTCGTTCTCATCATCGGGATAAAGATAAAGTCGGATCGGGACGGCATTCTTACCAGCCCCTTTTTCGGTGATCGCGAGGAAGCCAGCCGCTTCTCGATGCACGAAGCTTGTCCGAAAGTCCTTGGGCGGTGTGCCTTCGTTCAAAGCCGTCACGAAGGCCGCGAAATTGCCGAGGACATACCTCAACTCCCGCGCATGATCCTTTTCTAATCGCTTCCGCCGTCGTAGATACTCGTCACTCTCCAAGACTTCCCACATGATTTATACCGCTTCGGAATACAATCACCAGAGGAATTGTTCGAAACAGGGAAATGTATTCCAAAATGGAATTTCGGCAGGTTTTTCTCTCGGGTTCTGTCTCAGTAAAGTGAATGCCTTGGCGTCAGCGTGAGGTCAGCTCTATCTGCCGTGGCCGCGGATGAACGAGAGGATCTCGGCGCGGGTGGCCGAATTTTCGCGAAAGGCACCCAGCATGGCGCTGGTCACGCACGAGCTTCCCGGACTCTTCACGCCCCGGATGGTCATGCAGCTATGAGTCGCCTCGATGACCACGGCCACGCCCCTGGCATCCAGCTCGGTCATGAGGAGGTCGGCAAGCTCGACCGTCAGGCGTTCCTGAACCTGGGGCCTTCGCGCGAGGACTCCCAGCACGCGGGGGATCTTCGACAGGCCGAGCACCCTGCCGTTGGGCAGGTAGGCCACGTGAGCCTTGCCCGTGAACGGGAGGAGGTGATGCTCGCAGAAGCTGGAGAATTCGATGTCCTTGACCGTGACCATCTCGTCGTATTCTTGCGTGAAGAGCTTGCGGAGGTGAATCTTGGGGTCCAGGTGCAGGCCGCCGAAGACCTCGGCATACATGCGGGCCACGCGGTCGGGGGTCTCGACCAGCCCCTCGCGGTCGGGATCTTCGCCCACGGCGAGCAGGATCTCGCGGACGGCGCGACGGATGCGGTCGTGATCGACGGGCGAGCCGGGCAAATCTTCATCGATGTCGAGGGTGGGGAACGACCGGGAATACTCGGCGAAATCCCGGTCGCCGTTGGAATCAGCCATGGAAGCGCTCACAAGTGTGCAGAAAGCTAAGTTCAAATATCGCTTGCGGTTCCGTTCATCGTGCCGCACGATTGTAGGCACGAAAACCGCCGGAATCAAGCACGCTAGTTCGCGCTGAAGGGGGGCGGGAACGGCCGGGGAGACTCGGCGGCATCGAGGTGCAGGGCCACCTTGCGGAGGATGGCCGAGAGGCCGTCGGCCCGGCGATCGACGCGACGATCGGCCAGGAAGCTCTGCTTGACCGCCGGCGGCAGGCCCAGGGCCTGGGCCAGCAAGTCGGTGACCACGGCCAGCGGAGGGTTCCCGTCGAGCAGGCGATCGAGGTCCGGGTCCAGGCCGTCGGCGCGGCGGGCGACCTCGCGATAGAGCCGGACGAGGTCCGCCTGCTTGCCCTGGTCGGAAAGATCGGGCTCGATATCTTCGAGGATCTCCACCTCGGCCTGGCGATAGAGCGTGTCCACGTCCATCTCGCGGAGGATGCGGACCCGTTTCGTCCCCAGGAGGAGGAAATTGAAGCGTCCGTCGGGCAACTTCTCGTGAGTCAGGATCCGGCCGAGGCAGGCGATCTTTTCCAGCTCGGGGACCTCGCCCAACGAAAGCAGGTCGGTGCGGGGCTGGACGATGGTCACGAGCCGGTCGGAGGCGAGGGCGTCGCGGGTCATCTCGCGATATCGGGGCTCGAAGATGTGCAGAGGGAGCACCGCATGAGGGAAGAGCACGACCCCCGCCAGCGGGAACAGGCGGACCCGGCCATCGAAGTCGCGAAGATCCAATTCTTGGTCCATACGCCCGCCCACGCCGGGATTTCGGAGGGATTTCTAGCAAGATGGCGGACTTGCCGGAGCTATCCCGGATCGCATTTGCGTATTGTAGAGTCGAAGGGTCAACCGGCAAGGTCCGGCACACGCCCCGATCCCACGCGGAGAGTCGCATCCCCATGCCTCGGCCCCTTGCCGTCCCGTCCGAAGACCGCACCCCGCAGGCGCGCCGCGTGGTCCGCGCCCTGATCCGTCGCTATCCCGAAGCCCGCTGCGCCCTGCTCTACCGCAACGCGTACGAGCTGCTCGTGGCCACGATCCTCTCGGCCCAATGCACCGACGCCCGCGTGAATCTGGTCACGCCCGCACTCTTCGCAAGATTTCCCGACCCGAAATCGCTCGCCCTCGCCGATCAGGCCGAAGTCGAAACTCTGATTCACAGCGCCGGCTTTTTCCGGGCGAAGGCCAGGAACCTGATCGGGATGGCCGCGTCGCTGGTCCAGGAGCATGACGGCGAGGTGCCCGCCGATCTCGAGGCCCTGACCCGCCTGCCGGGCGTGGGGCGCAAGACGGCGCACGTGGTCCTGGGCAACGCGTTCGGGATCGCCTCGGGCGTGGTGGTCGACACGCACGTGAAGCGTCTCTCGTTCCGGCTTGGCCTGACCGAATCGACCGACCCGGAGCGGATCGAGCACGAGCTGGCCGCGATGGTCGCGAAAAAGCACTGGGTCGACCTCAGCCATCGCCTGATCGACCACGGCCGCCAGGTTTGCCACGCCCTGCGACCGCGATGCGACGAGTGCCCGCTCGCGAACATCTGCCCGAGATGCGGGCTGGATGATTAGCGAAGGCAACGCCCACGAGCTTTTTCCTCTTGCCGGGATTCCGGCCTATCATCGACAATCATCGAAGTTCGACGAGGGAACGCACCCACGACCCGGGATCTTTCCATGCACATCCTGGACATCTTCGAAAATCACCCCACCACGTTCAGCTTCGAGTTCTTCCCGCCGAAGACCGACGAGGCCTCGCACGACCTCTTCGCCAACATCGCCCGCCTGCAACCGCTGCAACCCTCGTTCGTGTCCGTCACTTACGGCGCGGGGGGCTCGACCCGAGAGCGGACGCACGAGCTGATCCTGCGAATCCAGCGCGAGACCGACCTCACCGCCGTGTCGCACCTGACGTGCGTGTGCCACACCGAAGGAGACCTGGCCGCGATCCTGGGCCGGTACGCGGAATCGGGCGTCGAGAACATCCTCGCCCTGGGCGGCGATCCTCCGCGCAACCTGGCCAATTATGACCGGGCCAGGGACGCGTTTTGCAACGCCGAGGGGCTGGTCCGGTTCATCAAGAGCCGCACCGACCTGCCCGACCCGCGAGGCTTCGGGATCGGCGTGGCCGGCTTCCCCGAAGGCCATCCGGGAACGCCCAACCGCCTGAAGGAGATGGATTTCCTGAAGAAGAAGGTGGACGCCGGCGCCGATTATATCTGCACCCAGCTCTTCTTCGAGAATCGCGACTTCTACGACTTCCGCGACCGCTGCGAGCTGGCCGGGATCCGCGTGCCGATCCTCGCCGGGATCATGCCCGTGACCTCGCGATCGGGCATGACCCGCATGGCCGACCTGGCGTTGGGGGCGCGGTTCCCGGCCACACTGCTGAAGTCGATCGCGCGATGCTCGGACGACGAGGCGGTCTCGCGGGTCGGCCTGCACTGGGCGACCGAACAATGCCGCGACCTCCTGCACAACAACGTGCGCGGGCTGCACTTCTACACCCTGAACAAGTCGGACGCCACCCGCAGGATCTACGAGAATCTGGGCGTGGTCGACTCGGTGGCCCTGCGGGCCTGAGAGTAATTTCCTGGCAACCACCGAAGCCCTCACCAGCGGATTGAAGGCGGAGGCCGCCCGCCTCGGGTTCGACCGGGTGGGCGTGGCCCCCGCCGTGGTCCCGCCGGGTTATGGATATTTCCAGCAATGGCTCGACGACGGCCTCGCCGCGGGCATGAAGTACATGCACCGACAGGCCGAGGCAAGGTCGCACCCCGATTCGATCCTCGAAGGCGTGCGATCGGTCGTCGTTTGCGCGATGATTTACGGCAAACGGTCCGAAACTACTTCAGGGGCAACGACGGGCAAGATTGCCCGCTATGCTCGCGGCGCCGACTACCACGAGGTCCTCTGGCGGAAGCTGGAAGCCCTGCTTGCGTGGGTCCAAGTGCAGGAACCCGAGCTAAAGGGCAGGGCGGTGGCCGACACGGCTCCTTTACTTGAGCGGGATTTCGCCCGGCTTGCGGGGCTGGGATGGATCGGCAAGAACACGATGCTGATCGACAGGCGGATCGGCAGCTTCACCGTGCTGGGGGCGGTGCTGGTCGATCGCGAATTGACCTACGATCCGCCCCACGAGACCAGTCATTGCGGGACGTGTACGCGATGCCTGGATTTGTGCCCGACCGGCGCTTTCGACGGCCCTTATCGGCTGGATGCGAATAAGTGCCTGAGCTACTGGACGATTGAGCATCGCGGGGAAATCCCCGAGGCATACGCCGACAAGCTCGACGGGTGGGCATTCGGATGCGACGTCTGCCAGGAAGTCTGCCCGTGGAACCGCAAGGCGCCGGACGGCAGAGAACCCGACCTGCAAGGACGCTCCGAGTGGTCCAATCCCGACCTGATCGAGTGGCTTGAGGCCGATCCCGCCGAGTTTCGCAGGAGGATCAAGGGGACGGCAATGTCTCGCGCCAAGCGATCGGGTTTATTGCGGAATGCGGCGTTGATCCTGGGTCAAAGGCAGGCGAGGGAGGCCGAGTCGGCGCTCGGGAGGCTTCTTGACGACGAAGACCCCGTCGTGCGATCGGCCTGCGAATGGGCATTGAAACAAATGTAGGGGGCCTTGCATGCACCCTACTTGGCCAGCGGGATGCTCTTCGCTCCCCCTTCGGCGAACGTGATCGGCACATTCCAGACGTAGCTTGCGACCGTGCAGAATCCGGCCGAGCCGTTCTTGCAGGTGAAGATCGACATCGAGAACTTGAGGTTCAGGGTCTCGCCCTCGCTCGGGGTCTTCGAGAGTGGCACCTTCACCGTGAAGCTCGACCTGGGCGGGTCGAGCGTGGCGCCCGAAGCCGGCACCTCGGACCCGAGTAAGTTGCCGCCTTCGGTGGCCTCGACCAGGTAGATCACGGGCGAGTCGCTGTTGAGCTTGTAGCCGGCGGGTATCGCGATGGACACATCCAGTTCCACCTGGCCGGCGGGCGCCACCTTGGTCGTAGGCAGGTTCGTGACGGTGGCCCGAGAGAACTTCGGCGCGGGACGCGGCGGCGGTGGTGGGGTCAGCCCGGCGATGGCGAGCGTGGATACTTTTCTCGTGGTCAGGTCGATGGCCCGGATCGCGTGGTTGTTGGTGTCGGCCACGAAGAGGGTCGTGCCGGCCACGCTCAATCCGCCCGGCTCGTCGAACTGCGCCGGCTCGTTCAGGTTGCCGGCGTCTCGCGTGCCGAGGAACGCATGGATCGTCTTCTTGATGGGGTCGCAGACCTTGATCTTGTTGTTATAAGTGTCGGCCACATAAATTTTTCCGTCGTGATAGGCCAGGCCAAGGCAATGCTGGAGCCGCACCTCGCGGCCTTCGCCGTCCACGTCCCCGTAGGAGAACAGGACGCCTCGCATGTCATGCTCGCCGACCACGGTCGAGACCTTGTGGGTGTCGGGGCCGCTCAGGATGATCGAGCGGATGCACGAGCCTTCGCTGTCGGCCACGTACAGGTGCTTGCCGTCGGTGGCCAGGCCGCTGGGCTGCGCGAACGCGGCGTTCAGGCCGAAGCCGTCCTTGATGTCTTCGTGGGATGAGCCCGCCCACACGTCCAGGGTGTCGGCCTTGAGGTCGATCTTCCAGAGCTGATGCGTGCCCGCCATGGCGATAATCAGATTGGTCCCCCCCGGCAAGGCCACCACGTCCCACGGGCTGCTGAGCGGGGTCGTCTTCGCCGGAGAGCCTTTCGGCTTGCGATCGGCCTGCTTGCCCGTGCCGGCGATGGTCTCCACTTTCCGCGCTTTCAGGTTCACGGCGCGAAGGGCGTGGCTCTCGGTGTCGGCCACGTAGAGGATGTCCTCGACCAGGCACATCCCCTGGGGCCGATTGAAAGTGGCCCTGTCGAACCCTCCGTCTTCCTTGCCGGGCTGGCCGGTGCCGATGGTCTCGATCAGCTTGCCCTTGAGGTCACTCACGACGATCCGATTGTTCGCGGTATCGGAGATGAACAGCCGTTTCGAGGCGGCGTCGGCAAGGACCTTGCCCGGATAATTCAGCGGCGAATCGTGGGCCTTCTCCGACTCGGGCCGGACCAGGAACGGCCTCGTGTCGAGCGTCCCGGCGGCCTTGGCCCGCGAGACCAACTCGCCGATCACCGCGTCCATCTCGGCGCGATGCCCCTCGCCCGCGAACGCCTGGACGAGGTTCCCCTTCACGTCGAAAATCCCCAGGGTCGGCCAGCTCTCCACGCCGTACGCATTCCACAGGACGTCATTCGCATCGTTGATGACCGGGTGCTTGATCTTGTATTCGGCCACCTTCTTGCGGAGGTTCTCGGTGTCCTTCTCGGCCGTGAATTTCGGCTTGTGGATGCCGATCACGACGATGTCGTTCTTGTACTTCTCTTCCAGGTAGGCCAGGTCGGGCAGGACGTGATGGCAATTGATGCAGCAATAGGTCCAGAAATCCAGCACGACGATCTTGCCGCGCAGGTCCTGGGCGCGAATCGGGCCGGCCGTGTTCAGCCAGCCGGTCCCGCCCTCCAGTGTCAGCGGGAACGGGCCATCCTGCACGGCGACGGCGACGGCATGGCCGCGGAAGGAGGCCACCATCAGCAACCCGGCCACGGCCAGGGCCAACCCCTTGGGGTTTCGGAAGAAGGAGCGAAGATGAGACATCGGTCGTACCCCTGCGCCGGAAGGAATCGGCCGGCGATCGCGACCGACCTCGTACGATTGTATGCCAGGTGGGTCGATCGCGACGACGATTTTTCGCGAGGAGGCCGACTCCGTCTCCTTCTGGCCGTCCCGTCAAGATGTGGTTAAGATGTCGAGAATCTCGGGGGGATCGGGGTCCGACGTGGCGGCCTTGCTCGCGACCCTCCGCGAATGGCCGGCCCGGGGCGGTGGCTCTCATGGATACTTCGCTCGTCTGCACGCCCAAGCAATCGGACCCTTACGGAGAGCTGAAGATCTTCGCCGGACGCGCCAGCGGCGTCCTGGGCAGGGAGATCTGCGGCCAGCTCGGCACGACCCTGGCCAGGGCCGAGACCCACACCTTCTCCGACGGCAATATCTTCGTCCGCGTGCTGGAAAACGTCCGCGGACGCGATGTTTATATCGTCCAGGGGACCGAATTCCCGGTCAACGACAACCTGGTGGAATTGCTGTTCTGGATCGACGCCTTCAAACGCGCCAGCGCGGTGCAGGTCACGGCGGTGATCCCGTTCTTCTCCTACGCCAAGGGGGACAAGAAGGACGAGCCCCGCGTGTCGATCCGCGCCCGCGTGGTGGCCGACGCCATCGAGTCGGCCGGCGTGGACCGGGTGTTGACCATGGACCTGCACGCACCGCAGATCCAGGGGTTCTTCTCCAAGCCGGTCGACCACCTGTACGCCATGCCCGTGATGGTCGATTATTTCAAGAAGAAGGAGATCCCCGACCTCGTGGTGGCCAGCCCGGACGTCGGCTTCGGCAAGCAGGCGTACCGCTTCGCCGAGATGATGAGGGCGCCGGTGGTGATCGGCAACAAGATGCGGCTAGATCACAACGAGAAGGCCGAGATCTACTCGGTCATCGGCGAGGTCGAGGGCAAGAACGTGCTGATCGTGGACGACTTCACGATCTCCGGGGGCACGCTGATCGAGATGGCCAACGCCTGCAAATCCCGAGGCGCAAGGGACATCTACGCTTGCGTGTCGCACGGGGTGTTCTCCAAGGGATCGGCGGCCAAGATCGCCCGCAGCCCGATCAAGGAACTTGTCCTCACGGATACCATCGGCTACCGGGTCGAAGCCTTACCTCCCAATTGCAAGGTGGTGAGCGTGGCGCCTTTGTTCGCCCGAGCCATTCTCTCGATTCATCGACGGGAGAGCGTGAGCCGGTTGTTTAATGAGGCGGCTAGCGGGGCGGAGTAGGGCGTCGACACCGGCTCGCTGGGGGTTATACTCTTTCCGGTATGCCGACTGTCTTCAGACATGGCCCCTACCGATTCTTCTTCTACTCCGGCGATCGGGACGAACCGCCTCAGCTTCACGCCGAGCGCGACGCTTGCGAGGCAAAGTTTTGGATCGATCCCGTGCGGCTGGAGCGAAGTAAGGGATTCGCCCGCAAGGAGTTGAACGACATCCAATCAATCGTCGAAGGGAACCGGCAAGACCTGCTGGACAGATGGAATGAGTATTTCCACGGTTGAAATCCACGCCGTCGCGGCAACCCAGGTGTTAATCGGTGACGATACGCTGACGGTCGACCTGTCGGATGGACGTTCGATCTCCGTCCCGCTGACGTGGTATCCGCGATTGTTCCATGGAACGGCCGACGAGCGGGGTCGCTGGCGAGTCATCGGCCAGGGAAATGGACTTCATTGGCCGGATTTGGACGAAGATATCAGCGTCGAAAACCTGCTCGCCGGCAAGCCGTCGGGCGAAAGCCAGCGTTCCCTCGCCGTATGGCTCGGAAGTCGATCGGGCCAACCTCAGTTGCCCGCGACCGAAGAATCAACTCCCCGCCAATAGTTTCTCATACAAGGCCCGCAACTGGTCGGTCATCGTCTCCTGGCGGAATTGGTGCGCGAACCGCGACCTACCTTCTTGCCCCATCCGATCGCGCAATTCGGCATCGGCCGCCAATCGTAATATCGCGTCGCGGAGCCCCGTCGAGATCACGCGGCTTGAGCAAGACACCGGTCTCCGGCAGGACGACCTCGCGGGCTCCGTCCACGTCGTAGCTGATGACCGGGCGGCCCACCAGGAGCGATTGCGGCAGGACCCTGGCCAATCCCTCGCGGAGGCTGGGATGGACCACGGCATCGAGCCCATTCAGCAATTCCGGGATTCGATCGGCGCGACCAGGCCGGTGAAGATCACCGCGTGGCCCGCGCCGATCCGCTGGGCCTCGGCCTTCAGGCGGTCTCGCAAGATCCCGTCGCCGATGAACACGAATCGCACGTTGGGATTCGATTTCAGGATCGCAGGGGCCACCTCCAGGATATCCTCGTGGCCCTTCCTCTCGAAAAGTCGGGCAACCGTGCCGAACGCGATTTCGTGGCCCTTCAAGCCAAGCTCTTGCCGCACGACTTCGCGCGATTTGGCCGGATGCAGGAAGGCATCCACGTCCATGCCGCTGTAGACGGTCGAATACTGCTCGGGGCGGCCGACCCCGGCGGCGAGCGCCTGCTCGGCCATGGCGTCGCAGACCCCCACGATCGCGTGGCATCGCCGGGCCGCCCAGCGTTCGAGCGCGATATAGAGGATATTTTTCGAGCGGGTTTCCGATGGTCCAAAAGGGAGGCCATGGATGGTGTGGACCACGGCCGGCACACGCTCGTTCCAGGCGGCGGCGCGGGCGAGGATTCCCGCCTTCGAGCTATGCGTGTGAACAACCTCGGGCTTCAGTCGGCGGATCGATTCGCGGAGTTTCCGGTACGCTTGCAAGTCGGTCGCCGGGCGGATGGCGCGGACCAGTTCCGGCATCAGCTCGACCTTCAAGCCTCGGCGTTTTGCGCGGTCGAAAAGGTCGCCCTCGGGGCCTTCGGCGGGCCCGGTGATGAGCGTCACGTCGTCGCCGTGCCTGTGGTGAAGGCCGTCGACGGTGAGGAGCGTGTTTTCCTGGGCGCCCCCGAGGATCAGCCTGGTGATGATGTGGACGATTCGCATAATTCGGGGCGCGGGGAATCGTCGCTCAGTGGGCCGGATCGGTCAAGTGGATAGAATCCAGGTAGGTCCGGAGTTCGGGATCTACTTCAAACCCGGGCGTTCCGACCGCAGCGAAGATATAAAGCTTCTTTCCCGGACGATCGAGCACCATACGCAGAACGACGTTCTTCCCCCGCCACACGCTTTGGGGCTTCGATCCGGCGAGTACTTCCACGGCTTCATGACCATCCACGCGGACCATCTTCTTGCTCGCGATTTGGAGATCCATCGCCTTCAACCATTGATCTCGCACCGCATCCAGCATCTTGTCCGGTGCGATTTTTTCGAGATCGGGGGCGGAAGGCCCATAAGCGATTTGATAGACGATCTTGCCCTTGTAGAGCCAGTAGATGCGCCCTTCGTTCGGCCGGCCGTCGACGCCGGTATTTTTTTGTTGCTCGGGCTGTCCCGGCAATTTCACCGAAAACCCTGCGCCCTCCGGCTTGAATTCCACCCACTTGGTCTCGGCGACTCTTGCGATTGCGAGGTTCGGTATCAACCGGAAGGAGTCGAAGAATTTGCGCACCGGGGCAGCCTCGTCGAGGCCAATCTCCATGGCAACCGCGATCAAGTAGAGCCGTTTTGCATCCACATCGACGACAACCCGAAGGGTCATCATTTTTGTGGAAGCGTTGTCAGGTGCCGGCGTGAACACGAATTCAACTCCTGGTCGGCCATCCAGAAGTAACTTCCTGGGTTCCTTGGATATCATCCCCTTCCTGGCGGTGATGCGACCTTTAGCCGCCTCGAATAGCTTCTCCCGTCCCTCAGGGGAAAGGTCATCGTCGATGGGGCCATAGCAGACGAAATAATCGACCTGATCTTTGGTGAGTCCATACACATGCCCGTTCTTGAATCCTGGGGCGCTGCCGGGCTTGGCTTGTTCTTCGGGGACACCTGGGAATTGAATCGAAAAACCTTCGCCTTCCGGCTTGATATTCGACCCACGGGATTTCGACGAACTTTCGCGATTGCGCCGTCCCGGAGTGAGGCGAAAGGAGTCGAGGAAGGCGGGGATGTTCGGGGTCGGGTTCCTTGCCGTTCGGGCTAAGTCGCCGAGACGACGATCGATCGTGTTACTTGACGACGAAGCATCGAAATCGTCGGGTCAAGCCCTTGGATCGGAGGAGGAGAGTTGCTCGGCGGACTTTCGATGATCAGTTCCAGCCCCCGGAAGCCCTCGATCTCTAGCCCTCGGTCGGAGACGAGCTTGTCCTTTAGCGTTTCGGCGTAGTCGAGTCCCGAAATCCGGCGAGGATGTTTGCCGACGACCTCATTGATTGGGCATTAACTTGCCTTGATCGACTTCAGGTTGCAGCATGAAAGTCGAGGAGTCGCGTTTCACCCAGAAGGCGCTATTGGCCATTGGCCCGGCCGCATCTTCCATCGGCAAGATCAGTGTGATGGGTTCGCCGGGCATTTTTAGCGTGATGCTGGTAGCCCGGCGGAGAGAAATCCTTCCACGGCGTTTCGAGCACTCCCTTTCCTTGCCGGCTTCGCGCCGACCTTGCCCGCCTCGGGAGGCGCCCCGCCTGGGCCACGACCATCAAGGCCATCAGTAATTCACCTACCATGACCGGGGCCTTTCACCGGGCCGAGGAGGGCCGGAAGGAGTTGAAAAACGTGTCGATCGCCTTCTTGGCGTCCCCCTGCTCGCGAGGGCCGACCGCCATGACCTGATAGACCCGGTTCTTCACGAGGTAGATCCGGCAGGTCACGAATCCGCCCTTGGGGTCTTCGCCCAGGGGGATCTCGGCCTTGATCTCTCGGCCCGGGGAGCGGACCAGCTCGATCTTCTTCTCCGAGATCAGCTTGCCTTTGGCGGACTTGACGATCAGGTCGCGGGTGTCGTCGAGCAGGGCCTTCGGGGAGGCGATCGAGGCGGCTTCGACGTCGACGGCCGTGATCACGTACTTCATGTACCCCTCGCCCGCCTGGTAGACGAGGAGGTTGCGGGCGCCGGCATCGGCGTCGACGGTTTGCTTCGTCTCGGTCGTCCCCGGCGGCATCATGGCCGAGAATCGGCCGACCTTCGAGGTGTACAGCTCCCAGGTTTTCGATGCGTCTTTGCGCCCGGATTCGTGGATCGCGGCACGAGCGTGAACGAGTCGAAGAAGGCGTCCGCTTTGGGAGATGCCGAGGCCTTCGTCCCCACGATGATGACTTGATAGAAGCGGTCCTTGTCGAGATAGGCCCGCGCCCGGCCTCGGTTGCCGATGGGCAGCTTGTCGCCGCGGATCTCGAACTCGATCTCGCGGCCGGCGACGTCGCCCAGCGCGATCGATTTCCGCGAGAGGACCTTGTAATATTTCTCGGCCGCGAAGGCGTCGATGGTCGCGTCCAGGCTCTTCTGGACGTCGATCTTCTTCGGGTCCAGCTTCTTGAAATCGTCGTACTGGACGCTGTACTGGGCGTCGGCCTGTTCGAGGTGGAACGAATGGTTGTCCACATCGCCCTGGAGGCTTGAGACCTTGCGGATCTCCTCGGTGGGCTTATCCGGCCAGGTGATCGAAAACCCGCCTTCCCGCGATGTTATTGTATGGTCGTCGGCGGAGGCGATCGCGGCCGAGATCCCGAGCAGGAATCCGAGGATTTTCACGGGAGAAATCCCTCCTTCGCGACGGCCGACCCATCGTAGCAGACCCGGACGAGGAACAGGCCTTGCGGGGGGGCGGTCGGCCCGGCCTCGGCGCGATTCTCGGCGGCCAATGCGTGGGCGACGAACGATTCGGGGCGGCGGCCCGTCCCGACCAGGACGAGTGTACCCGTGATGGCCCGCACCATGTTATACAAAAATCCGTCGGCCTCGATTTCCACGTGGACTCTATTGGCCTCGCGGCGGACCCCGGCCGAGAAGATCGTGCGGACGCTGCTCGTGCGGTTGGGCCAGTGGGTCTCGAAGCTGCGGAAGTCGTGACGGCCCAGCAGGGCCTTCGCCGCGAGATTCATGCGGTCGGCATCGAGGTGCGCGTACACATGCCAGCTATATCTCAGGAGGAACGGGTCGGCAATCGCCCCATTATCGATCGTATAGCGATAGAGCTTCGATTTCGCGTCCAGCGTGCAATGAAACGACTGCGGCATTTCCTCCGCCGAGAGCACGCGGATCTCGGCAGGGAGGGTCGCATTCAGGGCCTTCACGAAGACATTGCACGGATGGACGCTGGCGGTGAGGAAATGGACCACCTGGCCCAGGGCATGGACGCCCGCATCGGTCCGCCCGCTTGCGTTGCAGTTGGGCATGGCGCCGGCCAGGCGTCCGAGGGCTTCTTCCAGGGTTTGCTGGATCGAGGGGCGGTCGGGCTGCCTTTGCCACCCGGAATAGTCGGTGCCATCGTACGAGATGATGAGCTTGATGTTCCTCATGGCGGGTCAGCCGATCCGTGCCGGGTCGGTGGAGTGGACGACAAGATCGGCCGTCATCGGGGCCTTGCGCATGAGCCTCTCCATCCGGATGAACGGCCACTCGATCCATCGGTAGGTCAACATGCTGAGGGCAAGGGTGGCCACGGCGCAGCCTGCGACGCAACTCCAGTACCACCAGGCACCTCGCGCGAGGTCCTGCTTCGCTCTCGCGAGCAGGGGTTGGGCCAGGTAGAGGCAAGTTCCATGCAATAGGTAGACGCTGTAACTGATCAGGCCCATCAACCGGAGGCCCCGGAAATTCAAGATCCCGAACAGGCTGTTGCCGCACGCGATCGGGACGAACAATAACGTCGTGAGCATCAGGGCTTCGTAGCTGAAGCCATTGTTGGTCAGCTTCGGAAGCGCCAACGCCACGGCGATCACTCCGAGGGAGACATAGGGGCGTTGCATCAACCGTCTGCATTCCAGATTCCGCGAGGCATAGACGGCGAGGATGCCGGGCAGGAAGAACAGGGCGGGATTCGGGTCGAACATGACCAGGGCTCCAACGGCGAGGAAGCCGACCCGACTCGCCCCGCCCTCGCGGACGATCATCGCCAGCGCCGGGAGCATGAGGTAGAAGCCCCACTCATACTGCAAGGTCCACGTGACCCCGGCATTGAGGAGGCCCATCTCGAAATTGCCCATCCGGATCCATGGGCGCAGGCCCATCATCGCCATCGTGCCCAGGCCCTTCACGGCCGATCGCGAGAGCCATTTCACCTTGGGTGCGGAGATCGCGATCGCGAGCAGGCATCCGAAGACGTAGAGCGGGACGATCCGGAAGATTCGCGCCCGCAGGAACGGCCAGGGCGATAGGTCCCCGCCTCGCTCCAGCACCCTGGTCCAGAACAGGAAGGCGGTCACGCAAAAGAAGAGGGCGACCGAGGTTTTCCCGAGTGCCGAATAGAAATTCGAGCGGGGATCTTCCCAGTAGCCGCTATCGAAATACTGGAAGGTGACCATGCCGTGATGACACAGGACGGCAAAGGCCAGGACGCCTCGCAGGCCATCCAACGGGGTAAGACGCGTGCGGTCCTCAACGGCCAGCTCGCGTCGATAGAACGGCACGAGATGGCTCAAAATCCATGACAATACAGAAATAAAGACGATGACGACGATTGCGTAAATTGGACGAGATGCTTGGGCGAAATTCATCGACTTTAATTTAACCGGGAGGATGGGAAAGGCGGGGGGCGAGACGCTTGCGAGGAACGCTCAAGGAAGTGCGGGAGGCTCGCCGAAGAGGCCGGAGATCGACAGGCGAAATCCGGGGATCACGGTGCCGCCGTCCAACTCCATGCCGGGGCCGAAGACGCGCAGCGAGGTCGTCGATTCATACGCATAAATCTGTGAAAGGGTGGGATAGACGACCCAGACCAGTTTCACGCCGGCGCGAAAATATTCGTCCACCTTGGTCAGGACCTCGGTCGCCGTGTTGGTAGGGCTCACGACCTCGATGGCCAGGTCAGGGATGATTGCCCACGCCGCCGTCCTCGGGGCACGGGCGTGCAGGGGCCAGCGATCGGCCGAGATATAAGCGGCGTCGGGACGGCGCTGGCAATCGACTGCGGGCCGGAGATCGAAGATCATCTCCCCGAAGGACCGACCGAGCCCAAGCGGTATTGCGAACGTGCTCAGTTCAAAACTGATCCAGTGCGCCAGGTCATACTCGAAAGCCCCCATCGGCGGCTTCTCCACGATATGACCATCGACGACTTCGAAACGCACGTGGGGATCGGGCGACGCCAGCATGGCCTCAAGATCCGGGGGCGAAACCGTGGCCATTTCGACATCTCCGCGTGAAGGTTTTCCAGATCCTACCACAACCGTCCTCAAGCCACGCTTGGCGCGAGCTTCAGCAGCTCCTCGGCGATCTGCACCGCGTTCGTGGCGGCACCTTTCCGCAAGTTATCGCTCACGCACCAGAACAGGAGGGCGTTGGGCCGGTGCAAATCCTGGCGAATCCGCCCGATGAACACCTCATCCCGCCCGGAGGCCGCCGCCGGCAGGGGATATTGCTTGCTGGAGGGATCGTCGATCACGATCACGCCGGGGGCCATTCGCCATAACCCCCTGGCGGCTTCGGGGGTTATGGGCTTTTCAGTCTCGACGAGGATCGACTCGCTGTGCGAGTTCATCACGGGCACGCGGACGCAAGTCGGGCAGACGTCGATGGTGTCGTCGCCCATGATCTTGCGGGTCTCGTTCACCATCTTCATCTCTTCCTTGGTGTAGCCGGAGGGCAGGAAGTCGTCGATTTGCGGGACGAGGTTGAAGGCGATGGGATGGGCAAATTTTGACGGCGACGGGACCTCGTGACCGAACGCCAGGGCATCGCTCTGCGCCTTCAGCTCGCTCATGCCGGACTGGCCGGCGCCGGAGACCGCTTGATAAGTGCTGACCACCACTCGCGTTACGCGGAAGGCGTCGTGCAGGGGCTTGAGGGCGACCACCATCTGGATCGTCGAGCAGTTCGGGTTGGCGATGATCCCCTTGTGCTTGAGGATGTCGCGGGCGTTGACCTCGGGCACCACGAGCGGGACGTCGGGGTCCATGCGGAAGGCGCTGGAGTTGTCCACGACCACCGCGCCGGCCCTGGCCGCGATCGGCGAGTAGTGTTTCGAGACCGAAGCCGGGGTGCTCGAGAGGACGATGTCGATGCCCTCGAAGTTCTCGGCCTCCAACGGCGAGATCGGGTGCGGCGTGCCCCGGAAGGTGATCGTCCTGGAGGCACTGCGGGCCGAGGCGAGGAATTTGATCGAGTCGACGGGGAAATTCCGCTCTTCGAGGAGCCGGATGATCATGTTCCCGACGGCCCCGCTGGCCCCGACCACGGCGATGCGATTCACGACAAGGTCTCCCCCAGGGCGGACTAACGACGCTTGGACATCCAGCGAAGGCGAAAAGTTCGGCTCGTGGTGGGATATTCTACAATCAGGGGGAACGCCGCGCGAAATCGATTTCCGAAGGCCTGGCTTTTGCGAGCGTGGCATCTAATCCTCTTGGCGGATTGCATCCGGGCGTTGTCGACGAGCCTCCTCCCCTGACGATTGGGCCTCTCCTCATGAAAACCACCCTGCTGGCCTCGGTGATCCTCACGCTTTCGGCGGCCGGGTCTTGTGCCCTGGGACGCCCCCCGCAGGAGGCGGCCAGGCCGGCCGCGACGGGCGACGAGAAGGCGTTGCGGGCGACCTCCGACTCGTTCGTGCAAGCCTTCGGCAAGGGGGACGCCGCGGGGATCGCCGCACTTTTCACGGAGGGCGCCGAAGCTCTTGACCCCCGAAGGGGTCGCGATTCGCGGCCGGGACGCCATCACGGCCCACTACCGGGGCCGGTTCTCCGACTTCCCCGGCGACAAGCTGGAGGTCGCCGTCGAGGCGGTCCACATGCTGGCGCCGGGCGTTGCGAGCATGGAAGGGACGACGAAGCTCATCCCTCCCAGCGGCGATCCGCCTTCCTCCTCGCGATTTTCGACCGTCTTCGCCAGGGTGGACGGCCGCTGGTTGATCGCCAGCGTCCGCGAGCTTGAGGATATGGCGATCACGCCCCACGACCGCCTGAAAGACCTGGAGTGGATGGCGGGCGACTGGGTCCAGGAGAGCGGCGATGCGGTCATCATCAACTCGGTGAAATGGTCCGAAGACAAGAATTTCCTCCTCCGCTCGTTCGCCATCAAGGTGCAAGGCAAGGCCGAGGTCTCGGGCACGCAGAGGATCGGCTGGGACCCCTTGACCGGCCAGTTCAAGTCGTGGGTCTTCGACTCGCAGGGCGGCCACACCGAGTCGCTGTGGATCCGCAAGGGGGATGAGTGGATCGTCAAATCCTCGGGCGTGAGGCCCGACGGCCTGGTGGCCACTTCCACGCAGGTCATCACCCGGGTGAACAAGGACCACATCCGCTGGAAGTCGATCGACCGCACGCTAGGGGACTCGGTGGAAGACGACATTGCCGAGATCATGATGGTCCGCAAGCCGCCGCAACCGAAATAAATCGTCGCCTCGCCGAATTGCTCCCAACCCAGCTCATCAACCGAGGTTTTCCATGATCATTTCCCGGCGGAATCGGGGCCTCGTGGCGATCGCCCTGGTCCTGACAACCACAAGTGCCGCGAGCGCCCAGCGGAGGGGCGGAGGAGGCGGAGGCGCCCGCGGGGGCGGGATGGTCGCCAATCGCGGACCCGTGGCCCGGCCCCCGGCCGCGTTCCACGGCTCGCCATCCTTCTCGGCTCCGCGCATGGAGCGGCCGAACATCGGCCCGACCGGAAATCAACCGCGGAGAGATCAATCGGGGCGAGATCAACCGCGGCGAGATCAACCGCGGGCGAGATCAACCGCATCAATCGCCCCGAGGTCAACAACATCAATCGGGGCGAGATCAACCGCGTCAATCGCCCCGAGATCAACAACAATCGGGTCACGAACATCAACCGCACCAACAACATCGCCGAGATCAACCGCACCAACATCAACAACGTCAATCGCGGCGGCGGCTGGGGCAACTATGGGGGCGGATACCATCCCAATCCCTATCAGCAATATCACGCAGGATGGGTGCATGGATCCTGGAATAACCACTATGTGCCCCGCGGATGGGGCGGCTACGGCGGATGGGGCGGTTATGGCTACGGATATAACAACGGATACGGCAATTACTACGGCGGGAACGGGTTGCTCGGCCTGGGACTGGGCATCGGCGTGGCGGCCTGGGGTCTGGCGGCGCTCTCGAACAGTTGGGGCTATTCCCGCTACGCGAATCCCTATTACTCGGGAGTGGGCGGCTTCGGCGCCGAGCCGGGAGTGGTGGCGTCATCGTTCTATGACTATTCCCAACCCCTGAACCTGACGGCACCCCCGCCCGACCAGGGCGTGATCAACCAGGCCGTGACCACGCTGGACGACGCCCGCACGGCGCTTCGCGGCCGGGGACTATCCCGCGCCCTCCAGATGACCGACCAGGCGATCTCGCAGACGCCCAACGATCCCATGCTCCACGAGTTCCGGGCCATCTGCCTGTTCGCGATGGGCAAATACGACGAGGCGGCGATCCCCCTCTACACGGTCCTGTCCTCGGGACCGGGATGGGACTGGACCACGCTCGTCGGCCTTTATCCCAACGTCGACGTTTATGAGCAGCAGCTTCGCGCCCTGGAAGCTTATTGCAATCGCACGCCCGGGGCGGCCTCGGCGCGATTCGTCCTGGCCTCGCTCTACATGGCGCAGGGCAACAATGCCGAGGCAGCCGCCAAGTATCGCGAGGTGGCGGCACTTCAGCCGCAAGACAAGCTCTCGCCCCAGCTTGCGGCGGCCGTGTCGTCGGCCACGCCCGACCCAAATTCGCCACCCGTGGGGCCATCGCAGGCCAATGCTTCGCCGCCACCCACCGATCCCGGGAACCAGCCCCCGCCCGGACCCGTCCCCGCCCAGCCGCCGACCGGCACGCCGCCCCCGGACAACGCGCCGCCGTTGCCCAGTGGCCCGGTCCCGGCGCAGCTTGCGGGCTCCTGGACGGCGACCCCGGCGAAGGATGTGTCGATCACGCTGGCCATCACGCCCGACCAGGCATTCACCTGGAAAGTGACCGACCGGGGCCAGACCCGAGCACTCCAGGGACCCGCGAAGTTCGACAACAACACGCTCGCCCTGCTGGCCCCCGACCAGCCCCCGATGGTGGCCTCGGTGGACCTAAAGGACCCAACCCACTTCCATTTCAAGCCCGTGGGCGCCCGGCCGCGGACCCGGGCCTGGACTTCTCGAAGTGACTCCTGTACATTCCTCCCATGGATGAAATCCTCAAGCGCCTGGCGGAAGCCTCGGGCACGAACCTGGACCAGGCCAGGGCCGCATTCGCCGCGGTCCTGGCCTTCGTCAGGGATCGTACCCCCGAGGATTTTTTCGGGCACGTCCAGGGGTCCATCCCGGGCGCCGAGAGCTTGAATGCCTCCGCCGGGCCGCCAAACGGCGGGTGGATGGGGGCCGTCGCGGGGTTGGCGGGAAAGATCCTCGGCGATCGGGCCGGCGACGTGCCGAAGCTTGTCGCGATGCTCGGCAACGCGGGCTTGACCCTGGAGCAGGCCCGGAAATTCCTGCCCGTGGTCGTCGAAACCTTCCGGGAATTCCTCTGCGCCCGACGTGCTCGAAAAGCTCCTGAACTCGATCCCCGGATTGCTTTCCGCATCGAAGCGGGCCTGATCCCCACGGGCTCGAATAATTCACGTCACGAGCGGCCACGGCGGGCCTATCCCTTTCGACCCCCACATCTTCCGCCGCCCCTCTCGTGGAGCCTGAGTCATGAATCCGAGAAAGTACCTCGTCGAGTTCATCGGCACGTTCTTCCTGGTCTTCACCATCGGCCAGTGCGTGATCGAGGGGGGCGAGGCGTCGTCCCGCCCTTGGCGATCGGCGCGGTGCTGATGGTGATGGTCTACGCGGGCGGCCACATCTCGGGCGCCCACTACAACCCGGCCGTGACCCTGGCCGTGTGGATTCGCGGGCGGTGCGACCGCGACGTCCCGTTCTACATGATCGCCCAATGCCTCGGGGCCCTGGCGGCGGCGTTCATCGGTCATGTTCCTGAAGGGGAATTCCCCGACCGGGGCCCAGATAAGTTCGTCACGCAATCGCTCGTCGCCGAATTCCTGTTCACCTTCGCGCTGGCCTACGTGGTGCTGAACGTGGCCACGTCCAAGGCCACGGCGGACAACTCGTACTACGGCCTGGCGATCGGCTTTACGGTGCTCGCGGGGGCGTTCGCGGTGGGAGGGATCTCGGGGGGAGCGTTCAACCCGGCCGTGGTCGTTGGGCTGACCGTGATGAAGCTGCTCAACGCGGCGCAGGTCTGGGTCCACCTGCTTGCCGACTTCGCCGGGGCCGCGGTGGCCGCCGTCGTGTTCAATTATTTGAATCCCGACGATAGAGTAAGAAGACCAGCATGGATTCGGCCCCGGTGTCGAACTTCTTCGAAGTCCACACCCTAGATCATCGGGACTCGCCTCCGGGATTATCGCCCGAACGGCGCGAGGGGCGGGAGGCGGCGTTTGCCGCCAGGTCGCGAGGAAGATTGGGTGAACTTTGCCCCGGGCTTCCACGATGATGACCAGGTGCAGGGCGACCGGCCGGGCTCAATTGCCCGGCATCGGTCGGCCGGGTGTCCGATCCTCGCCCGATCGGGTGAGGGGCACTTCGAAAGACGACGATTTCCCTGCTCGGCCCTGGTCGTTTTTGCATGCAGTCGATTTTCCCGAAGTCCTTATCCGGAAATGCTTTATAGAACGCGCATAAGAAGAAAGCAATCGTCGGAACATGCGACAGAGTGCGACAATTTTTTTCCGGGCATTTTCGGCCGGATTCCCGCCCAGTCTATGATGTCTGAAGGGAAGTTTTGTACAAAAGCGCCTATGGAATAAAGGTGGCGACAATGGCCCCGCGAGATTCCGCAGCCGGATATTCTCGCCTGAAGAAAATATTTCTTCAGAGTCCTCAAAGTTGCGAATTACAAGCATTTCTTGGTCGCCTTGCGACCCGCGACGGGTTGCGATATGTTCGTCGTCCGAGGTCGTCGCGGGAGATGGGATGGCACGGAGTCACGCATGTTGAAGCTTTCGATCGCGATGGCGACCTACAACGGGGCGCGGTTCCTGCAAGAGCAGCTCGATTCGTTCGCCTCGCAGGAGCGCTTGCCGGACGAGGTGATCGTGTGCGACGACCAATCGAGCGACGACACCCGCGAGATCGCCGGGCGTTTCGCCGAGGGCGCCGGGTTCCCGGTGCGGGTGATCCGCAACGACGAGCGGCTGGGCGTGATCGGCAATTTCGAGAAGGCCATGCGGCTGTGCTCGGGCGACGTGATCTTCTTCTCCGACCAGGACGATTTTCTGGGCCAAGGACAAGCTGAAGCGGCACGAGGAGGCCTACCACGCCGACGAGACGGTGGGCCTGGTCTTCAGCAACGCGGCGATCGTGGACGACAAGCTGAAACCGATCGGGCTGACCACCGTTCGAGAAATACCATGTGGGGGCGATCGAGCGCGAGGAATTGCAGGGGGATCGGGCGTTCCGCGTCCTGTTCGACAAGCCCCGGGTGAGCGGTTGCACCGAGTCGTTCCGGTCGAAATACCTGGACCTGGTGCTGCCGCTGGATGATTGCACCCTGCATGACGAGTGGGTCACGCTGGTTTTGGGGATGGTCACGCGGATTCGCTGCCTGGAGGAGCCGCTGGTCCTGTATCGGCAGCACGATGCGCAGGTCATGGGGGCGATCCGCGCGAGACGAAGCCGGGGGACTTCATCCCGAGCCGGCGACATATCCTGCGAGATCGGGCCAGGGTGCTGACCCGGCTCTATTTCCACATGCAGCGGCTGTGCGAGCGGGGCGTGGACCCTCGCTCTCGGGAGCTGACCGAATACCTGGCGGGCACGATCGAGCAGCTATGGAGGAGGTCGTCGCTCTCCGATCGCCTGTGGAAGCGGCTGCCCGCGGTGGCGATGCATTGGCTCTCGGGGGATTATTCGCGCTACAATCACCGGGTGCGAGACGCGTTGTCGTACGACCTGAAGCCGAAGTTCTTCTCGTGAGAAAATCGGCCCCGGTCAGGCTCGCGGCCCCCGCTTTTTCCAGGCGAGCAGCGAGCTGCCTCCGGCCACGAGCAGCAGCAGCGAGGCGGGCTCGGGGACGGCGCTCGGGCTGCCGGTGATCGTGACCAGGCCCATGTGGCTGGCGTCTTTCACGACCGTGAAGCCGGCGGTGTTGCCGTCCTCGTAGTAGCTATTCTGCGGCACCAGGCTCACCGAGAACGAGTCGCCCGCGGTCGGCGTCAGGCCCGTGCCAAGCTTGGGGATGTCGGTCAGGTAGAGTCGGGCGAGCAGCACCGGCGTGGTGCTTACCATCACGTCGCTGAAATCATTCGCGAAGTCGCCGCCGAAGGCCGCCTGATAAGGGATGGCGCCCGTGAAGGGCGGCGATCCGGTGGTGTAGACGTTGATCGGATCGGTGGGGGGCGAGGAAAGCACGTCTCCGCTGTTATTATAGAAAATATAATTCGAATTATTCACATAGGCGTGACCTTGCGGGTTCACGAACTGGAGGACCGACGTCGTCGGGGTGAACGGGGCCGAGGTCCGGTTGTTTTCCGTGATCTGGAAATTCACGTTGAACAGGGTCAGCGGGACAGGGGTTGAGCTGCTGCTGAACACACTCACGTCGACGTAGGCCGCCCCCCCGTTCGTCCCGCGCCCGCCGGGATGGTCACGTTGCTGATCTCCAGGTCGAGATCGGCACGGGCCGCCGGGCTAGCGCAAGCCCGGCGATCATCACAAGTACAATACCGATCTGGGTCCGCATGCGGGGACACTCCTAAGGGGGGTAGGCCCGATTTTTTCGGTGGGGACACGCCTGCGATCGACACAAACTACTGGATCTGAAGTCCGTAATCTACGGGAGGTTGCAAAAATCCCCCTCTCGCCTTTCTAGGCGGTCGGGCACGCACAGTGTGCCTCGTCCTGTCGACGCCCTCCCTTGTGATGCGATCGTCATGGTGGTAAATTCGTTGCTGCGAGAAGTTTTCCTGCTATGCTTCCCCGTAGTTGCCCGCCTCGCCCACCTGCCTTGCTCGCCCGCCCGCGGTCCCTATCCTTGATCCGAGGAGTCGTCCATGCCCCACGACGAAGGCTCGTCCCGGTCCGGCTGTGCCGGCTTTCGCGCCGGCGCGATGACGATGACTCGGAGGACGATGATTGCGCGGGGATCCTCGGCACGCTCGGCCTCACCGTGGGCGACCTGTTCCGCCTCCAGGCCGCGCGGGCGGCGATTCTCGCACGGCCCCCGCGAAGAGCGTGATCCACATCAACTTGCCCGGCGGTTTGGCCCAGCAGGAATCGTGGGACCCGAAGCCCGAGGCCGCCGCCGAGTATCGCGGGCCGTTCGGCGTGGTCAAGACCAGGCTCCCGGGCGTGGCTTTCAGCGAGAATCTGGCGAGGATGGCCGCAATCGCCCACAAGCTCACGATCGTCCGCTCGGTCGTGGGCAAGATCCCCGACCATGGCCAGGCGAGCTATCACCTGTTCACTGGATACACGCCCTCCACGGTGATCGACTACCCGCAGATGGGAGCGATCGTCTCGCGAAAGCTCGGCTCGCAGAGGAATCTGCCTCCTTACGTGGCCGTGCCGAGCCTGAATTCGGGCACGGGCGGGAGCGGCTACATGAGCACCATGTACGGCGCCTTCGAGCTGGGCTCGGACCCCGGCGAATCGAACTACAAGGTCCGCGATTTCTCGCTCCCGCAAGGCGTGGATTCGGCAAGATTCGGCCGCCGCCAGGCCGCCCGCGCGGCGATCGAGGCCCAGCTTCGCACGCTGGAGGCCGATCGCGACAAGCTCGACACGATGGACGAGTTCTACGGAAAGGCCTACAAGCTGATCACGTCGCCCGAGGCGCAAAAGGCGTTCTCGCTCGACGACGAGCCGGCCTCGATGGACGACCTCTACGGCGTGGGCCAGTACACCGACCCGAAGACCCGGCAGAAGACGCCGATCGGCCGACGGTTGATGCTGGCGAGACGCCTGGTCGAGGCCGGCGTGCGGCTGGTGACCGTCACCTATGGCGCGTTCGATTCGCACGTCCGCATCAAGGACGATTGCCAGGCGTTCCTGCCCTCGCTCGACCACGCGGTCTCGGGCCTGATTGCCGACCTGGAGCGTCGCGGCCTGCTCGAAAGCACGCTCGTGCTGGTCACCAGCGAATTCGGCCGCACGCCCAAGATCAACAACACCGACGGCCGCGACCACTGGGCGCGGGTCTACTCGGTGGCCATGGCCGGCGGGGGCATCACGAGGGGCCAGGTTTACGGGTCGTCCGACGCCACCGCCGCCGAGCCCGCGAGCGACCCGGTCCCGCTGGAAGACCTCCTGTTCACGGTCTATCACCTGCTCGGGATCGACGCCAGCGAGCGGCTGATGGCCCCCGGCGATCGGCCCATCGACATCATCCGCGGCGGAAAACTGGTCAAGGCGATCGTGGCCTGATTGCGGGAGGTTTCCTCGATGAAGACCGGCCTCCTGGCGTTCCTTTGGTCGCGATTTCCTCGTCGGCCTTCGCGGTCCAGCAGAGGCAGATCGAGATCGTCACGCCGCGAGGCGGATCGCGCGGCACGACGCGTGGACGTCCTCCTGCAAGGCATGGATTTGGCCAATCCTCGCGAGGTCCTGTTCTACCGCCCGGGGATCGTGGCCGTCGACTTCGAGACGCTGCCGCCGCTGCGGCATCCTCACGGCCTGAATCACGGCGGGAGGGCGGTCGAGCAGGTCCGGGTTCGATTCCAGATCGCCCAGGATTGCCCGCCGGGCGAGCACCCGTTCCGCCTGCGGACGGCCACCACGCTCAGCACGCTGGCCACGTTCTGGGTCACGCCCTTCCCCACCATCGACGAGCGCGAAGGGGGCGTGGGCGGCAACGATTCGCCCGATCGCGCCCAGCCCATCCCGCTCAATTCCACGATCGCGGGCAAGATCCACGAAGGCGGAAAGCTCGACCGCGACCTGTATCGCGTCGACCTGAAGAAGGGCCAGCGACTGGGCGTCGAGGTCGATTCGATGCGGCTCTGCATGATGGCCTACGGGGGCTCCGAATACGACCTGATGGCGATGGTGCTCGACGCCGAGGGACATGAACTCGCCCGCAACGACGACAACGGGCTGCACGTCCAGGACCCCCTGATCAGCTTCGTGGCGCCGAGCGATGGCGCCTATCTGATCGAGGTCCGCCAGCGCATTTTCCGCCCGCACCATTGGGGATTTTACCGGCTGCATGTGGGCGAATTTGCTCGCCCCCTGGCGGTCTATCCCGCAGGCGGCAAGTCGGGCGGATCGCAGGCTGTGCGACTCCTGGGCGATGCCGCTGGCGAGGCCATGCAGGACGTGGCGATCCCGGAAAAGCCGGGCTCCTTCGAGTTTTTCCCTGGTCCCGAAGGGCACCGACCACCATCCGCCATGACGTTGCGTTCGTCGCCGTTCGAGAACGTGCTGGAATCCGGCTCAGGCGAGGAAACGACGGCGCCGGGCGTGCCGATTGCCCTCAACGGCCTGATTGAAACGCCCGGCGATGTCGACCTGTTCCGCGTCCCGCTCAAGAAGGGCACCACGTATCGCGTGAGGGTGTTCGCGGGGTCGCTCGGCAGCCTGCTCGACCCCAGGATCTGGCTGAAGGCGGCCGATTCGTCGTCGCAGGCGAACGAGCTGGAGGCCGACGATTCGCGGTTCCCGAATCGCGACATGTTCGGGCTTTCCAACGAGCTGCAACCGCGCGACCTGCTCGACCCGTCGGTCATCTTCACCCCCGAGCGAGACGGCGATTACCTGCTCGGCATCGGCGACACCCGAGGCATGGGCGGCCCCACGTTCGTCTATCGGATCGAGATCGAACCGGCCGGCAATTCGATTTACACCTACGTGGTTTCCACGGCCAACGACTCGTTCGAGGCGAATCGCGTGACCGGGTTCATCGTGCCGCAGGGCAACCGCTGGACCATCAACGTGATGCTGGGCGAAGGGCAGGGGAATCGCTACAAGGGGGACCTGGAACTGGTCGCAACCGGCCTCCCCGACGGCGTGGAGATGATTGCGCCCCGGGTTTCGGCGGGATCGACGATGGTCCCCGTGCAATTCGTCGCCAGCCCGTCGGCGGCCGAAGGCGCGGCCCTGATCGAGATCCTCGCGAGGCCGACGAGGCCCGAGACCGCCCTGGAAAGCGGCTCGCAGCAGGGGTTTTCGTTCGTGAACCAATCGGGCGGCCATGCGTTCCATCACACCTTGCTCCATCGGTTTGCCCTCGCGGTGACCCAGCCCGCGCCTTACCACATCGAGCTCGTCGCGCCGCAGGTTGCGCTTCTCGCAGGGCGGCGAATTGAGCCTGGGCGTGAAGCTGACCCGCCATGATGGATTCAACGAGGCCGTCGATTTCCAGGCCGACTGGCTGCCTCGCGGGCTGGCGGGCGAGAGTGCCGTCACCTTCGCCCCCGGCCAGACCGAGGCGAAATTTGCGATCCACGCCGACGCTCGCGCCCGGCCCGGCCGATACCGGATCGCCATGAACGCGACGACGACCGGCGGCGACGTCTACACGGGCGTCGGGCGGACGAGGGTCTCGTCGGCATTCGTCGATTTGGCGGTCTCCGAGCCGTACCTGACGATCAACATGCATCGATCGGCAGTCGAGCGCGGCCGCGCGGCCGAGATCGTGTGCGACATCAACCACCTGAAGCGGCTCCCCGGCCAGGTCTCGGCCAGCTTGCGGCGATTGCCCAACGGCGTGACCTTGACGGGCGATCCGCCCAGGATTTCGAGCGGCGACAAGCAGGTGCGATTCGCGATCGAGGCCGGCCCCGAGGCCCTGGTGGGCCAGTATGCGGGCATCGTTTGCGAGGTCACGGTGGAAGAGAACGGCCAGATCATCCGCCAGCAGGCCGGCACCGGCGTCCTGCGGGTCGACCCCTCGCGAGGCAAGATCGATGCGAAGCCGTGAGACCATCGCCGCCCTGATCCTGTGCCTCGGCGCGGGCCTCCCGGCGCGTGCCGACGAGGCGGTCAGCTTCCGCCGCGACGTGATGCCCGTCTTCTTCCGCGCAGGCTGCAACAGCGGCAGTTGCCACGGGGCGGCGCGAGGCAAGGACGGCTTCCGGCTCTCGCTGTTCGGCTACGATCCCGACGGCGATTACTTCCGCCTGACCCAGCAGACCGTGGGGCGCCGCGTGGACGTGGCCGTGCCCGAACGGAGCCTGCTCCTGGCCAAGGCCGCGGGCAAGGTGCCCCACACGGGCGGGCAACTCTTCAAGGAAGCCAGCCCCTATTATCGCACGCTCCTGCGATGGATCGAGGCCGGCGCGCCAGACGACACCGACGACGTGCCCGAGGCCGTGGGCATCGAGATTTCCCCGTCGCGACATGGTCTTCGACGGCCACGCCAGGGCCCGCACGACCACGGTCACGGCCCGCTATTCGGACGGGTCGTCGCGCGACGTGACCTCGCTGGCCCGGTTCTCGTCGAACAACACGACCACGGCCGCGATCGACGAGAATGGCCTGGTGACGGCGGGGCGTCGCGGCGATACGTTCGTCTTCGCCCGCTTCAATCGCTTCACGATCGGCGCCGAGGTCATCGTCCTGCCGACCGATTCCGGCTTCCGCTGGCCGGACGTCAAGCCGAACAACTACATCGATGAGCTGGTGTTCGAGAGGCTGAAGAAGCTGCACCTGGCCCCGAGCGAATTGTGTACGGACGAGCAATTCTTGCGACGGGCCTTTCTCGACCTGATCGGCCTCCCGCCCACGGCCGACGAGTATCGGAAATTCCTCGCCAACAACTCGCCCGATCAAGCGTTCGCAGCTCGTGGACGAGCTGTTGCAGCGCGACGAGTTTGCCGATCTCTGGGCCGCGAAGTGGGGCGAGGCGCTGAAGATTTTGGGCGTGGGATACACGCCCCACGCGAGCGACGAGAAGGCGGCCGAGGCGTATCACGACTGGATTCGCGAGCAGATGGCCCGCAACCGCGCCGCTCGACGAATTCGTGAAGGCCCAGCTCACCGCCAAGGGATCGAACCTCACGGACGGGCCGGTCAACCTTTATACGAGCCTGCCGCAGAACGTCAAGTTCGTGCCGAAGGACTTCGCGCAGGACTTCGCCCAGCTCTTCACCGGCATCCGCATCCAGTGCGCCGAATGCCACAACCACCCGTTCGACCGCTGGACGATGGACGACTATTACGGCCTGGTGAGCTGCTTCACGGGCGTGACCCGCAAGCCCGGCTCGGAGCCTCGCGAGTTTTACATCTACAACGACATCTCGGCGGCGCCGGCCAGGCACCTCCTCGACGATCGCCCCGTGCCCGCTCGCGTGCTCGGCGGCCTGAATCCGGTCCCCGCCGGTCAGGATCCGCGGGTTGCGCTTGCCGACTGGCTCACGAGCCGCGACAACCCCTACTTCGCCCGCAACCTGTCCAATCGGATCTGGGCCCACTTCTTCGGCCGAGGCATCATCGAGCCGGTGGACGACCTCCGCGTGAGCAACCCGCCCAGCAACGGCGAGCTGATGGACGGATTATCTGAGCATTTGATCCGATCACGCTTCGACCTCCGCAAGCTCGCCCGCGACATCTGCACGTCCCGCACCTATCAGGCGTCGATCATCCCGAACGCGACCAACGCCGACGACGATCGCCAGTTCTCGCGGGCGACCTTGCGACGGCTGCGGCGCCGACGTCCTCCTCGACGCCTTTTCGCTGGTCACGCGGGCGGATTCGCGATTCGACAACTTTCCGACGGGGACCCGGGCCGTGCAGTTCTACCCGCGGATCGGCTCGCCCGTGCCCACGGCCGGCTCGTACTTCCTCCAGACGTTCGGCCGATCGCCGCGGGCCACGGTTTGCGCGTGCGAGACCCGCAGCGAGCCCACGCTCTCGCAGACCCTGCACCTGATCGGCGGCGAGGCGATCAACGCGAAGCTCGCCGAAGGGAAGCTCGTGCCGGGGTTGATCGCCGAGAAGCCCGATCCGCCCGCGATCATCGAGGAACTCTACATCCGCGCCCTCGCCCGCAAGCCGTCCGAGGCCGAGATGAAGGTCATGCTCGGGCTCGTCGGCGATCGGCCGAAGGATCGGCAGGCTTATGATGACATCCTCTGGGGCTTGCTGACCTCGTCGGAATTCCAGTTCAACCACTGATCGTGATAGGCATCATGAAATACCTGATCGCAATCCTCGCCACGGCCTCCGCGTTCGCCGACGAGCCGAAGCCGGTCTCCTTCGAGGCCGACGTGAAGCCGATCCTCCGCGAGCATTGCCTCAAGTGCCACGGCGACGACACGCACAAGGCCGACTTGAACCTGCAATCCTACGGATCGGCCCTCAAGGGCGGCAGCGGCGGCGAGGTGCTGGCCGCGGGCCGTCCCGGCGGGAGCACGCTATATCAGGCGATTGCCCGCGAAGGCGATGCCGCGCCCATGCCGCCGAATCGGCCCAAGATTCCCGATGCCCAGGTGGCCGTCGTGCGAGAATGGATCGCGCAGGGGTTGCGGGAGACGGCCGCGAGCGCCTCGGCCGCGCCGCGACCGACCCTCGATTTCAAGCCTTCGGCTCCGGTTGCCGGCAGCACGCCCGGCGCGATGCCCACGAGCTTGCCCGCGGTGAATCCCCCGCCCACGAAACGTCCGCACCCGGTAACGGCGATGGCGACCAGCCCGAGGGCTCCGTTGCTAGCGGTGGCCGGGCATGAGCAGGTCTTGCTCTATCATGCGGATTCGCACGAGGCGTTGGGGTCGCTCGCGTTCCCCGAAGGCGTGCCGTTCGTGCTGCGATTCAGCCGAGACGGCAGCATCCTGCTTGCCGCCGGCGGGAAACCCGTGCAATCGGGCAAGGTAGTCCTGTTCGACGTGAAATCGGGCCGCCGGCTCGCGGAGATCGGCGACGAGCTGGATAGCGTGATGGCCGCCGACCTCAGCCCCGATCAGCGGTGGGTGGCGCTGGGCGGGACGGGCAAAATTGTGAAGGTCTATGCAACCATCAATGGCAAGCTTGCCTATTCGATCGCCAAGCACACCGACTGGATCACGACGCTCCAGTTCAGCCCCGACGGATCGAAGCTGGCCACGGCCGACCGCAGCGGAGGCGTCCACCTGTGGGAAGCCACCACGGGCGGCATCATCCTCAGCCTTTCCGAGCACAAAGACACGGTCACGGCGATGGATTGGCGAGCGGACGGGCAAGTCCTGGCCACGGGCGGCGAGGACGGCAAGCTCATCCTGTGGGACGCGCAGGCCGGTTGGCCCACGGTGTCGCTGGACTCGCCCCACACGCCCAAGGCCACGGCCAAGTCGCGAGGCAAGCGGCCCGGCGGCGTCCTCTCCGTTCAGTTCACCGGCGACGGCCGCTTGATCACGGCGGGACGCGATCGCACGGTCCGATTCTGGGACGGATCGGGCAAGCGTCTGGCGGCCTTCGAGACGCCCGACGCCCTCCCGCTCAAGGTAGCCGCCAGCTTCGACGGCAAGACACTCATGGCGGGAGACGCGGGCGGGAAGCTGAATTTCTGGGCGGCGCCCGCTCACTGAGCGGCTCAAACGCCGATCCCGAATCCCTCGCGATACTTCTTGTGGATCAGTTCATCGGCCTCGGAGGCGTTGGACGCCCTCATGTTGGCGGCGTCCCATTCGATGCGCCTTTGCAGCCTCAACGCCAGATTCCCGACGAGCAGGGCCTCGGTGAATGGCCCCGAGTAGGCGAATCCGGCCTTGGCGTCCTCGGGCTTCTTGTCCTTGCATGCTTTGATCCACTCGGGACGGTGGCCGATGGAGCGGGGGATGGTGGCGGGCGGGATCGAGAACTCCTTGCGGCGAGCCTCGGGATAGAGCGTTGGCGGCCCCGACCACCCTCCGCAGACCATCGTCCCCTTGTCTCCGACGAAGTAGATGCCGTTGTCCGACATCGCCGCGGCTTCGGGCATGTCCTTCGGCCGGGGCGGCTGCTTGCCGCCGTCGTACCAGGTCAGCGAGAGCGCCGGCCGGTCGTCCTTCGCGGCGAATTCGTACTTCAGGATCGTCCACAGCGGGTAGGACTCGGCCTTGAGCGGGCTCGTGGTCGCCTCCACGGCCGTGGGCGCGGGCAATTCCAGCGCGTAGAACGCCGGGTCCATGTTGTGGATGGCCATGTCGCCCAGCGCCCCGGTGCCGAAGGCGAACCAGCCTCGCCAGTCGTGCGGGTGGTAGAGCTTCGAATAGGGCCGCATCGGGGCGGCGCCGATCCACAGGTCCCATTCCAGGTTGGGCGGGACGGGCGGGGTGTCCGTCGGCAGGTCCTTGTTCTGCGACCACCACTTGCCGGGCCGGTCGGACCAGCTATGGATCTCGCGGACCGGGCCGATCGCGCCGGCTTGGAGCCATTCCTTGGTGAGTCGGAGCCCTTCGCCGGCGTGGCCGTTGTTGCCCATCTGCGTGACGAGGCCGGTCTCCTTCGCGACCTTCGCCATCACGCGAGCTTCCTCGATCGAGTGGGCCATCGGCTTCTCGACGTACACGTGCTTGCCCGCCTTCAACCCGGCGATGGTGATGGGGGCGTGCATGTGGTCGGGCGTGGCGATCATGATGGCGTCGAGGTCTTTCCGCTTGTCCAGCAGGACGCGATAATCGCGGAAGATCTCGGCCTTGGGGAACGCCTTGAAGGTGTTGCCGGCCTTGACCGAATCGACGTCGCAAAGCGCGACGATATTCTCGGTGACGCCCATCTCGCGGATCACGCCGCTGCCCTGGCCGCCCACGCCAATGCCCGCGATGTTCAGCTTCTCGCTGGGCGGGATGAACCCCCGGCCCAAAACATGGCGAGGCACCACATGGAATGCGAAGGTGGTCCCGGCAACGGTCTGCAAGAAGCCGCGGCGATTCATGGCGGGTTGACTCCTGATTGGCTTGTGCGATCCTGTTGAACCGAGCATAAGGCGAAGGGCCAAGCCGGGCAAGTAGGATGGTGGCGGGATTCGAGGCGACCATGAGGAGGGAGGGGCCATGCCGCGATTCCGATTCACCGTGCGGCGGATGATGATTCTCGTGGCAGTCGTCGGCGTGGTGCTCGGCTTGATCATCGCGAGCGTGCGCCTAACGAAGCTGCCCACCAACAGTATTGAGGCGCTAGAGTATGTCGAGCGGTGGTCGTCGCATGCACGCATCGCCTATGACGACATCGAAGTTCGAAAGTTGCGGCCCGGCGAACAGGTCGATGCTCAATTCGGTGGAACATTCGAGGTTCGTTATATCAGGAAGAACTCCCAGGGGGTGATGATCGAGTGCCAAAGCATCCTGGTCATGGTCGATGGTTATTGTCTGAAAAAGAAAGCCTTAACCGTGACGCCCGGTACGAAATGAGCGGTTGCCGGCGATTCGAGGCACGGGCCGAACTCGTTCCAAGGCGGGGCGTCGGAACGAGCTCGGGTTGCTGGCGCGTAAACTCTTGAATGCGAGCACGGACGCCGGGCGGCGTTGCTTGCGGACTGCCCGCGCCGGCGTTACCCTGGTGCCGAATCCTCACCCCGGCCCGAGAATCGTCATGGAATATCGACTGCTTGGCGCATCCGGCTTCAAGGTCCCCGTGCTCAGCCTGGGCACCGCCACGTTCGGCGGCGAAGGCGCCTTCAAAGGGTTTGGCGAGAGCGACGCGGCCGAGGCCGCTCGGCTGGTTGATGTCTGCCTGGACGCCGGGTTGAATATGTTCGATTCGGCCGATGCCTACTCCGCGGGCAAGTCGGAGGAGATCCTCGGGCAGGCGATCAAGGGGCGTCGCGATCGGGTCATCCTCTCGACCAAATCCGCGTTCCGCACCGGGCCGGGGCCGAACGACGTTGGGTCTTCGCGGTATCACTTGATCCGGGCCGTCGAGGGGAGCTTGCGGCGGCTCGGGACCGATTACATCGACCTGTATCAGCTCCATGCGTTCGATCGCACCACGCCCGTCGAGGAGACGCTTGGCACGCTGGATGACCTGGTGCGGGCCGGGAAGATTCGCTACCTGGGTTGCTCGAATTTCTCGGGCTGGCACCTGATGAAATCGCTGGCGATCTCGAAGGAATTCGGGCTGGCCCGCTATCTGGCCCATCAGGCGTATTATTCGCTCGTGGGGCGCGACTATGAGTGGGAATTGATGCCCCTGGCGCTCGATCAGGGCGTCGGATGCGTGGCCTGGAGCCCGCTGGGGTTCGCGAGGCTTACGGGCAAGGTCCGTCGCGGCCAGGCGCTTCCCGAGACCAGCCGATTGCGTCACAAGGATACGACCGCGGGCGGCCCGGCGATCCCTGATGAATATCTGTTCCGCGTGGTGGATGCGCTTGAGGTTATCGCGAGCGAGGCGGGCAAGACCGTGCCGCAGGTGGCGATTAACTGGGTACTCCGCCGCCCGAGCGTGGCTAACGTGATCATTGGCGCCCGCAACGAGGAGCAACTTCGGCAAAACCTGGGTGCGATCGGCTGGGAACTGACGGCCGAGCAGGTCGCCAGGCTCGACGCCGCGAGCGAGCGGGATGCCGCGTATCCCACCTGGCATCAGAAGCTCTATGCCGAGCGGAACCCCTCGCCGGTTTGAATTCATGCCGGGCGATCATCGGGTCGAAGAGTGGGATTGGCGGGTTTCACTCGTCCTGCGAAGAGTCCGCTTTTGGCATGCCGAGTGCACTTATAGATTGCCAAGGTCGCCCTGGGCCCCAGGTCAACCCCGATAACCCACACATCCCAAATAACCATTTTGGAGCCATACGATGATTCGCTCACTTTCGGCCGTCCTGCTCGCCGTTGTCGTGATTTCGCCCGCCACGTTTGCTCAGGATGGCCCGTTGCGTCGCACGGGACGGGCCCTGGACAATGCCGGCAAGAACATTCGCAGCCGGGTTGAGAACGAGGTTGCTCGCGAGCAGATCAACGCCCAGGAGCGCGACATGCTCAGTCGGGTGGTCCGCCGCATCGACTGGGACAAGCAGCTCGTGGGCTCGACCATGCAGGTGGAAGCCCGTCCCGGCGGGGCGATCGTCCTGCGAGGCTCGGTGCTCAACGACTCGGCCAAGCGTCGCGCGGTGGACCTGGTCGAGAACACCGTGGGCGTGACGAGCGTGGTGGACGAACTTGCCGTGGTGAAGGACGTGAAGGTGATCGAGGCCACCCCGGCCCGCGTGATCGAGGTGTCACCTCCGGTGACCTCCGAGACCAAGGTGATCATCAAGCCGTAATCGTCCTTACGGATCGAAACGACGACGGGCCGGCGGTTGTCCTGCGAGGGGCGACCGCCGGCCCGTCGTCGTTTCGCGATGTGGGCCGGTTGCGAATGCGTCGTGGGGGACGTATCGTGGACGACGCGATGCCTTTCCTCCTACCGAGCGCCCTCATGACATCCGGACGAAGAACCCTGCGATACGCCAGCTTCGACGAGGTCATGCCCGACGTCGAGCGGCTGCTGGAGGGGCATGCGACGGTCGGCACGTGGTCGCTCGCCCAGATCTGTCGTCACCTCGGCATCGTCTTGCGGCGCGTGGTGGACCTGCCCGCGTCCACGCCCCATGACCCCTCGCAGTGGGTTGGCGAGGAGCAGAAGCGGCGGGTGCTGGAATCGGGCATCCTGCCGGAAGGCTTGCCCGGACCTCCCGAGATCATGCCGGGCGAAACCGAGGGCGAGCGCGAGGAAGCCGAACGCCTGCGGGCGGCCATCGCTCATTATCGGGCGTCAAGCGGGCCGGCGATCCCTCATCGCCTGTTCGGGCCGCTCACCAGGGCGGAGTGGGACCGCTTGCAGCTCTTCCACCTGGCGCACCACCTCAGCTTCGCGGTCCCCGCCGAGAAATGACGAGCCCGATCTGGATCGTCGCCTCGCTGCTCCCGGCGATGGTGCTTGCCGTGCTGTCGCATGAGGTGGGCCACGTGATCGCCGGGCAATCCGCGGGATTCGTGGTCACGTCGTTCGGGCTTGGGATCGGGCGGATCTACCTGGCGGTTCCGCTGGGCAAGATTCGCTTTTATCTGGGCCTCGCCAAGCCGTTCCAGGGGATCACGTTCTTCTTCGCGCCTCGAATCCACCCGTCGCGGGGCCAACTGGTGGCCATGTTCTCCGGGGGGATCGTTGCGAACGCCTTGTGCGCGGGCCTTTCGCTGGCCCTCTGGCGGTGGTTTCCGTGGGGCTCGCCGTTCTGGATCGCCTCGGCCGGGATCAACGGCGTGATGGTCGTCACGAATTCGATCCCGTTCGGCTTCCGCGTGGGCAAGGCGGTCTTGCGGACCGACGGCGCGCAAATCGTCCAGATCTTGCGATCGGCAAGCCTCGCGGCACAACCGCCGAACACGATCCAGACCCTCGGCGCCTTGCGAGGACTCTGGGCCTCGATCGGCGACCGCCTGATCCTCCGCGTTCATCTGCTGATCTCGGCCTCGGCCTGGGTCGAACTGGGGGACGCAGGCCGGGCGGAGGCCTTGATCCGCGAGGCGGGAGCGATTCAGTGCGGGACGCATCCCTACCTGGAAAGCATCGGCGCCATCGTTCGGGCGAATCTCGCGATGGCCAGGGAATTGCCGGCCGAGGCAACTGCCGAGATCTCCTTCGCCGAGGAGTATTATCGCGACACCGGCCAGGCTGGCGGCTTGTTCCTCGTCGCGCTGCTCCGAGCGGGCGTTCATGCCCTGGAAGGAGACAGGCCGCGGGCCGTTGCCATGCTCGACGACCTCGCGTCGGACCCAATCGCGAAAAAGCGCCCGGAACTGGGGTTGGTTAGGCTCGCAACGCGACTGGGCCTCGCGTGCGCGGACGGCGATGGCGACCTCGTCGAGCGCCTCCGCGCCACGTACGAGGCAGAAGGACCGCGGCGGCCCTATCCCGTCCGAGACCTGCGAGTCTACCGGGTCCTGGGTCGTTTCTATGCGGAGCGGGGGGACCAGGCGAAGGCCGAGGCGGCGTACCAGCGGGCGATTATCGCCATGGGGACGCTGGCGGCGATGTGGGGCGACCTGGACGGGCGATCGGCGTTCCTGGAGGCGCAATCGGGCTTGATCGCGGAGGCCCGCGACGGCTTCCAGGGCGGGGGCAACGCCGCACAACTCGACGTGCTACTTGGGGTCGCCGCGTCGCCCCAGCCGGTGGATATGTGGCTGGTGAAGGATGGGAAATGCCGCCGATGGGCCGTTCGCATGATGGCGGTCAACGCCGTGATCTTCGCCGTCTCGGCGGCAATCGTCGCGATCCTGGGCCATCGGAAATCCTTGCCAATGGCCGTGATCGCCGCACTCGTGGCCGCGTTCACCCTCCTCGGCATTTTGTATCTCTGCCTGGACCTCACGCTCGGCCGGCTTATCCCCCGCCTGCGACGGCACACCGGGCATATCCTCCTCATCCTGGCCTGCTTCCCGTGGCTGCTCGGGTTGATGGTCGTCTACATCATGAACACCGGCCCGAATCGATGATCTTTCGAGTCGGATGCGTCTCATGAACCCAGCGAGGGAGGCCCGGCGATTCAGGGGACCAGGCCGTCCCCTTTCCTCGAATCCTCCAGCTTGACTTTCCAGTCGGCCGCGAGCTTGCTGCAGGGCTCCTCCTCAAGCCAATCTTCGACGAGCGAGCGGCCGTAGCCATAGAGTTGCTCGCGACGTTTCTGGAAGGCGAGCCAGCCCTCGGGCTTGTCGATGGCCCAATCGCGTGCCTGGGCCCTGGTGACTGGCGCGGTGATCATCCGAAACAGGAGGTCCAACCCCTGCTCGCGGTCCTTCGGCCAGCGACGCCCGCCCGTGATTAAGTCGTGGAGATGGTCGCGAATTCGTGCGAGATACACGGGGTCGGGCTTTGGGGTGATCTTCACCATGGTGACGTCGGCGATCTCGCACAGGATTCGGGACTGATGACGGATCGACGAGCGAGGGACGAGCGTGGGAGCAGTCGCAGCCTGGTCGGCAAAGCTGGCGATATCCGTGATGAGCTTGCGGGATTCGACGAGGTCCGCATTGTTGATCGTGGTCCAGACGCGCGTGAGGCGATTGGCGGCGGCCATGGCGAGGAAGAGCGCCTCGGGATTGCCGGCGATCTGCTCCTTGATGAAGTGGAAGGCCGCGTCCTGGCCCTGGGAGCGGAGCGCGATGTAGGCGTCGACCACCGTCTCGATCGATCGGAACAGCATGCCGACCGTCGGCACCGGGAAGACGAACGGCTGGACCGCGACGGTGGTCTCGGCGCGAAGCCCGAAGAGGTCGCCGCTGAGCATCAACTGATCCAGCAGCCCCATCCCATTTTCGGCGAGATTGACCTTGTCGAAGCGATCGAGCATGTCGGACAGGCGTTTGCAATAGCCCCTCAAGGTCTTCATGGCCGCGGTCTTCTCGGGGCCGAGTGTGGCGGCCAGGGCGTCCAGATGCCGGCTCATCGCAGCCTCGTCCCCCTCGATCAGGTCGGACATCGCGCGGGCGAGGTCGGGCAGGGCGGCCCTGGGAAACAGGCCTTGCATGACCTCGGCCTGCCGGCGGGTCTCGACGAAATCGCCCGTCGAGAGCAGGGCCGTGAGCAGGCACGAATGCGCGGGGAAGTGCATGGGGTCGACCCGCACGGCCTCGCGCAAGTGCTCGACGATCTGCCGCGGGCGGGTCTCGATGAGGGCCTCCGCGAAGGGGACGTCCGCGGGCGAATTCTTGAGATGCTCGCGGGCTTCGAGCGCCTTCTTCAACCAGGATCGCCCTTCCTTCTGACGATCGGAATCGCAGAGGGAGTACGCCCCTCGCGCCAGCCAGAACTCGGCGGAAAGATCGCCGAGATCGGTCCTGCGCCGAGCGCGTCAAGCTCGGCGATCAGCGTCTTCTCGTCGCTCACGGCGAAGAAGCCGAAAAGGCGTTCCACGCGGAGCCGAAGCCCGTCGGGCTGGCGGTCGCGGATGGCCTGCTCGTAGAGGGGAAGCGCGGCCTGCCAGTTGCCGCCGTGCGCGGCGTTTTGCGCGGCGACCACGGTGAGCATGTGCGCCGATTTCTTCTCGACCGCCGCAAGGACCTCGGCCTGCTTCTCGCGGATATCGGCGGCGTCCGCGCGGCGCGGGCGGCGTCGCGATCCTTCCACAACCCGTAGCTTGCCGCCGCACAGGCCATCGCCACCACGAGCGCGACCCAGTTCCTCGCGCAGTAGCGGACCAACCGGCGGGGCGTGCCGGGCATGCGGGCGCGGACGGGGTCCCTGGAGTCGTCCTTGAGATACCGGCCCAGGTCATCGCCGAGGTCGGCGGCGGTCGGATAGCGCCTCGCGGGCGTCTTCTCCATGGCCTTGAGGCAAATCGCCTCCAGCTTTGGCGACACGCCCCGGACGTAGCGCCGCGGCCAGCTTGGCTCGTCGTTGACGATCGCATCCTGCAAATCAAAAAGCGTGTCCCTGCGGAAGGGGAGCGACCGCGTGAGCGCCTCGTAGAGGACCACGCCGAGCGCATACACGTCGGTGCCCACGTTGGCCGCGACCGACCCGCGGCGGAACAATTCGGGGGCCATGTAATGCGGCGAGCCCTTGAGCACGCCCGCGTGAGTGCTCCCGTCCATGTCCACGCGCTTGGCCAGCCCGTAGTCGGAGATCACGGCCTCCAGGTCGTCGAGCGGCGCGCTGCGCCGGGTCGTCGGACACGGGGCGGCCGGGCTTCGGGCGGAGCAGGATGTTCGCCGGCTTCAGGTCGCGATGGATCACGCCCCGGACGTGCATGGCGTGCGCGGCCAGGGCCGACGAGCGGAGGAATTCGGCGGCCTTCCTCGGCGCCTTCACCAGGTCGGCCAGGCGGTCGGCCAGCTTGCCGGCCGCGGCCAGCTCCATGCTGATGTAGTGGACCCCTCGGCACTCGCTGACCTGGTGGACGCGGACGAACGGGGGGCTCGGGTCGCCCGAGGCGACGGCCTGGTCCCATGCGGCCTTCGCCTCGCTCGCCTCGCGGTGCGCCTGCCGGATGTCGTCGGCCGTCGCCAGCGCATCTCGCAGCAAGACCTTGAGGGCGACGATCCCGTAAGTCGGGTGCCACGCCTTGTACACGACGCCCATGCCGCCCTGGCCGATCACGCCGAGGATCTCGTAGCCGTCGATCGCCGGAACCTGCTCGGGCGAGACCGGAGTGGACGGCGAGGCCAGCAGCATGGCCTGCTGGATGAGATACGGCGAAGGTCCATCATCCTGCTCGTCTTCCCAGGCTTGCACCTTCTCGTCGCAATCGCAGCACTCGTCCAGGTGATTGGCGATCTCTCGCCGGGACGGATGGCCGAGTGGGTCGCGGGCGTAGGCCATCAGCTCGTCGTCAGGCGGACACATCGCCGTGGTTCCTCGCGAGTTCCTCGACGATCGTGGTCGACCGCCGCTTCTCCCGGGCCGAGCCGACCGGCAGGCCCATCAACTCCACGAGGTCGTCGCGCACGCGGCGGGCGTGGCGGCCCGACCCTTCCCGCTTGTTGAACCCATACTCGGCGTCCAGTTGGCTGGTCGGGACGCCGTGGAAGTACTTCTTGAAGAAGATCTCGATCGATCGGGGCTTGTGGTTGCGCTCCGACTTCTTGGCCAGGAGCGCCTCGCGGAACAGGGCGCGGTACTCCGCAAGGACCTCGCCGATCCTCTGCTTCTCCAGCGTCCATTCCTCCTCGTCGATCAGGCTCTCGGACAGGTCCTCCACCACCTCGCGCTCCCAGGCCAGGGCCTCGGCGTCCTCGTCGAACGCCGCCGACGCGTCGCGGCGGCGCTTCCGGAACAGGTCGATGCAGATGTTCTTGACGATCGTGCGGATGTACGGCTGGTAGCTCCCGTTCTGCGGAGGCTTGCGCTCCGGCCCGACGAGCATCCGGTACAGGCGGACGAGCGCCTCGGAATAGACGAGGTCGGCGTCGGCCGTCTTGCCGAACCATCGCCGTGCCCAGGCGTGCATGGGCCGATAGTAGTGCGACACCAGGTCCGTCCAGTACTTCGACTCGTCGGGGTGGTCGTACACTTGCTGCACCAAAGTAATGCTTCCGGGCTCGCTCTTCGACATGGGTGACTCCGCTGCACCTTCGAGACGATTCCCGCCGCGCGGCCCAATCCGGCCGACCTCGGCCCTCGGCGCCGCAACCGCTCGCCTCATCCAGGTCACGCACCCCGCCCGCGGCGCGGTCAAAGCCACCCGGAATTTTTGCGCCAACAGGTCGCCACCAATGCCGTGCGACCCCCGCCTTCCCGCCTTAGAAGGCGTGTCCAAGAAATGCGTGACCGCGCTCCGCAATCCCGACGTGAGCCCTTCCAGAAGGCGCTCGATGACGAACCAGGCGACGTCCGGCTTCCGCATCGATGCTGCCATTTTTGTCAACGATATGACATCGCGGAAACGCGGGTCAAGACAATAACGCGTCGCCGAAGATTTCTCACGTCAACTCCCGGTAAGAGCACCGATCGCGTCGCCGCGATCCATTGACGAGCACGCTCGAAGCAGCCGGCGCGGACCGCGAAGACGTCGAGATCCCGCTTTCTTCAGTCCGCCAAATTCATCGATTTATCCTCCAGGGACAAGGACCCAGCCATGTTCGACACGCTCCTCCGCCGCGTCTTCGCAAGCAGGAATTCCCGCCTCCGCGCCGACCGCATCAAGGCGAAGACGCGGAGGCCAAGTCTCGAAAGCTTGGAGCAGCGGACGGTCCTGTCCACGGTGAGTTGGGCCAACCCCTCGGCCGGCGGCGATTGGGACACGCCGAGCAACTGGTCGACGGGAGCGATCCCCCTGCCAACGCAGGACGTATTCATCCTGTTGAGTTCGGCAGGGACCATCACGCATAGCCTGGCCAACGCCGACTTTGCGAACAGCATCACGACGAATTCCAACACGTCCTTGAGCATGACCAAGGGCTCGATCACACTCACCGCGAGCGGCTCGTCGACCCTTGGCGGGCCGGTACTCATCGGCACGGGATCGACGCTAGACGTGGGGAACGCCGCGAAGGTGACGATTGGGGCCAATCAGACGCTGACGGTCAACGGGACCTTGAGCCTGAGCGACGACGACACGGTAACCTACGCCGACGTTTATCAGTCGACCACCGTCATCAACGTCAACGGCACGCTCATGGCACCCGGCTCGTCCTTCGTCTCGCAGGGCTACACGAGTCAGCTCAATTTCGGGCCAAATGCCCAGTTCACCGCCTCCGGCTCCGCGTTCAGCCTGAGCGACGTCTACCTCAACGGCACGGTGCTGGGGGCGACCGACCTTTCGCAAAACGCCTTCAACTGCCCACTGTATGTGCCCGAGTCCGACGTGGTGGAACTGAGCAACAACGCCCTGTTCAACGCGATCGAGATCGAGGCCGGCAGCGTACCGGCTGGACAAACCCTCTCGCTCTATCCCATCGGTACGGCGCCGCTACGTGCTGCCCGGCGGCCTGACAATCGCGAACGGGGCCACCCTCGCCGTCGCCGCCGGGGTGACGCTCCAGGTCGGCGCGAACCAGGCGCTCACCGACAACGGCTCGGTCACCTTCAGCAACGCCACGGTGACCTACCTCGACGCCTACCAGTCGACCACGCAGATCAACGTCAACGGCACGCTCGCCGCCTCGGGCACCACCTTCAACTCGCAGGGCTACACCAGCCAGCTCAACGTCGCCGCCGGAGCCGAGCTCGCCGCCTCGACCACCAGCTTCAGCATCACCGACGTCTACCTCAACGGAGGCGTCTCGCTGGGCGCGAGCGACCTGGCGAAGGACTCGTTCAACTGTCCACTCTATTTACCGGAGTCGGACGTGCAGTACCTCGCCGCTGCGCCGTACGGCGTGGCCGCGAGCGACAACGCGACCTTCAACGCGATCGAGATCGAGGCGGGCACCGTGCCCGGCGGCCAGGTCCTTTCGCTCAGCCAGATCGGCACCGGATCGAAGGCCAACCTGGTCTACGTGCTGCCGAGCGGACTGACGGTCGCCGCCGGCGCCGCCATGAGCGTCGCCGCCGGGGTGACGCTCCAGGTCGGCGCGAACCAGGCGCTCACCGACAACGGCTCGGTCACCTTCAGCAACGCCACGGTGACCTACCTCGACGCCTACCAGTCGACCACGCAGATCAACGTCAACGGCACGCTCGCCGCCTCGGGCACCACCTTCAACTCGCAGGGCTACACCAGCCAGCTCAACGTCGCCGCCGGAGCCGAGCTCGCCGCCTCGACCACCAGCTTCAGCATCACCGACGTCTACCTCAACGGAGGCGTCTCGCTGGCGCGAACGACCTGTCCGGCGACTCGTTCAACTGCGCGCTCTATATCCCCGAGTCGGACGTGCAGTACCTGGCCGCTGCGCCGTACGGCGTGGCAACTTCTAACAACGCCATCTTTAACGCGATCGAGATCGAGGCCGGGAGCGTCCCCAGCGGCCAGACGCTCGCGCTCAATCCGATCGGGACCGGCTCGACGGCCAATCTTAGCTTCATCTTCCCGAACGGCTTCACCGTCGCTGCAGGCGGGACGATGCGCGTTGCGGCGGGCCTGAGCGTGATCATACCGGCCAACCAAACCCTGACCGATACCGGGTCGGTGAGCTTCACCAATGATACCGTGACTTACGACGACGCCTACCAGTCGACCACCGTGATTAACGTCAACGGTGCCCTCACCGCTACGAGTACGTTGTTCAACTCGCAGGGATACACCAGCCAGCTCAACTTGAATTCCGGCGGAACCCTTTCGGTGAGTAACACGGCATTCGGGATTTCCAATATTTCTCTGAACTCCGGCTCGAACGACACGCTCTCCGCCAACACTTTCTCGTCCAGCACCGTCACCACCATCAATAGCGGTGCGACGATATCCTTCTCGGCCAACGACTTGAGCAGCATTCCCGCCAATGGAATCGTGGCTTCGGGCAACCCCGGCGCCACGCTCCACCTGAATTACAACTACTGGGGCCTCACCGACCCGACGGCGATCGGTTTGAAGATCCTGGATAGCCTGGACCCCACCGTCGGGACTCGTCCGCTCGTGGATTTTTCGCACTATTTGAATAGCACGACCGGGATCTCGGCCTATCCCGTATCCGTGCCGTTCAAGACTACCAGCCAGATGATCAACATCACCGCCCAGGTGAACGATGGGGCGGGGGACATCATCAACGAAGGGATGGTTACGTTCACGATCCTGGACGGGTCGACGCAGGTCGGACAGACCACGACGCCGATGCCCGTGTCCAACAATGATGCTACGGCCACGTATGCCCTGCCGGCCAACGCTCATTTCGGGAACTACACCATCGAGGCGGTTTACACCGATCCCGCGACGGCTTCCGTGCCCAGCCCCCTCTACCTGGGGCGACCGACACGATGCACCTGCTGAAGGTCGCACCAGGCACGACAGCGACGACCGCGGTGAACGCCTCGGGGCTGTTTGATTCGCTCGTCGACCAGTCAATCCCCTTGACGGCGAACGTGACCAGCTCGGCCGGCGCCGTGAATGATGGGATCGTCACCTTCACCGTGTTCAATGGATTGAACCAGGTGGTGCGTGCCGACTGTCGGGCAGGTGACGGGCGGCATGGCCACGGCGAATTACACGCTGCCTGCGGACACCCCGTCCGCGAATTATACGATCAAGGCGGTTTATACCGACGCGCTCTATTACAGCGGGTCGTCGGGCACGGCCACCCTGGCCAACAGCGCCGCTCCCGTGACCGTGGCGGCCTTGAACACCTCGACCACTTATACCACGGCGTTGACGGGCGAGCCGATCTCGCTCACCGCGACGGTGGAAAGCTCCGCTGGCTCGCCCAGCGAGGGCGGCGTCACGTTCACGATCTCGCGAGGGGGCACGACGATCGCGAACATCGGGCCGGCGCTCGTGACCAGCGGCCTGTGCAAGCGTCGTACAACCTGTCTCCGGGGACCGGGGGAGGGTCCTATACGATCGCCGCCACCTATTCGGACATCGGCGGCAATTATATGAGCAACGTCACGGACTCGTCGCACACCCTCACCATCAACGCCGCGACTTCGCAGACCACCGTGAGCAATGCCTCGGTCACGTACCGCAACACGGCGCAGCCCGTGGTGCTGACCGCCCACGTCCAGAGCGGGACGACGAATGTTGCTTCGGGCGAGGGCGTCGTCGTCTTCAAGATCCTCGACTCTTCGTCGACTGTGGTCGGGACCACGAACTCGGTCGCGATCGGGACCGGGGGGATCGCGAGCACGACTTATAGCCTGCTGCCGACGGTGCCCGTGGGCACTTACACGATCGAGGCCGACTACTCGGACCCGGCGGATTATGGGTCCAGCTTCAATGACGGGACTTTGACCGTCGGCGTGTCCTCGCAGACGATCACGTTCACTGGTGCGCCGACTTCGGCCGCTTATAATCAGACCTTCCTGGTGAGCCCGACGAGCACCTCGGGCCTTCCGATCACGCTGTCCGGCACGAACTGCACGATCGTGGCCGTGAGCGGCGGGTTTGATGTGACCATGAATGTTGGCTCCGTCACGGCCACGCTCACGGCCAGCCAGGCGGGCAACGGGAATTACACGGCCGCGATGCCCGTCACGCAAACCATCGCCGCGACGAAGGCCACGGCGAACGTGTCGTTGTCGGGCCTGGTCGCCACCTACAACGGATCGGCCCAATTCGCTTCGGCCGCGACCACGCCGAGCGGGATTGCCGTGAACCTGGTTTATCAGCAGGGCTCGACGTTGATTTCCAGCCCGACCGCCGCCGGCACCTACTCGGTCACGGCCACGATCAACGACCCCAACTATCAGGGCAGCAACACCGGTATGTTCGTCATCGACAAGGTGCTCGCCATGGTCGCCTTCGACCCGACGAGCCTGACTCAGACTTATGACGGCACCGTCAAGACGCTTTCCGCGAACACCTCGCCGGCCGGGCTTTCGCTCCTGTATTCGTTCTCCGAAGGCGGGATCGCGACCTCTCCGGTCAATGCGGGGAGTTACACCGTCACGGCGATCGTCAACGACGCGAACTATCAGGGTTCGGGCACGACGACGCTGACGATCGATCCCGCTGCGCTCACCGTGGTTGCCGACGATGAGACGATGACCTACGACGGGAAGGGGTTCCCGGCGTTCACCGCGCATGAGACCGGCTTCCTTCACGGCGACACGGCGAGCGTGATCTCGGGAGCCCCGGTATTCGGGGGTTCGGCCGCCTCGGCAGTCAACGCCGGCTCTTATGCGATCGTCCCGTCGCTCGGCTCGCTCTCGGCGGTGAATTACGCCTTCACGGGTTTCGCCGACGCCACGCTTACGATCGACAAGGCCCCGCTGACCGTGGTGGCCGATGATCAGGCGATGAATTTCGACGCGCGCGACGTTCCCGGGCTTCACAGCCCATGAGACGGGCTTCGTCAATGGCGAGAATGCCGCGACCGCGGGCGTGACCGGGGGCCCGAGCTTCGGCGGTGCCGCCGTCTCGGCCGTTCATCCGGGGTCTTACGGCATCCATGTCAGCGACGTTTCGAGCCTCTCGGCCGGGAATTATGCGTTTGCGGCTTCGGCGACCGACGGGACCCTGACCATCGATCAGGCTCCGACGATCATCACATGGTCGAATCCGCCGGCGATCGTTTATGGGACGCCGCTCTCGGCCTCGCAGCTTGATGCGACGGCGTCGGTTGCCGGGACATTCGCCTATTCCCCGAGCGTCGGCACGGTCCTCAACGGCGGGTCGGGACAGGTGTTGTCGGCCACGTTCACGCCGACGGACAGCATCGATTACACGTCGCCGACGGCAACCGTGGCGATCAATGTCCTGCCGGCGCAGGCGAGCTTCACCAATCTGAGCGGCTCGCAGTCGATCATTTATGGGGCTCCGTCCGTCAGCCTCTCGGGTGCGCTTCCCGCGGGCACGTCGGGGATGGTCCACATAACCATCGGCTCGACGACGATCGGCACGGCGATTCACGCTGACGGGACGTTCGGCACGACGTTCGACACCGCATCCCTGGCCGCCTCGGCCACGCCCTACGCGATCACCTATAGCTATGCCGGCGACGGCAACTTCCAGGCCGCGCCGGACGACATCTCGACCACGCTCGCGGTGGCGAAGGCCGATCAGACGATCCGCTTCGGCAGCCTGACCGCGAAGACGTTCGGCGACGCCGATTTCACGCTGGTCGGCTCGGCAACCTCGGGGCTTGCGCTGGTCTATCTGGTGAAGTCGGGGCCGGCGACGGTCTCGGGCGACACGGTACATCTCACCGGCGCGGGCACGGTGGTGATCGAGGCCACGCAACCGGGCGACGCGAGCAATAACGCCGCCTCGGCCGTCGATCAGTCGTTCAGCGTCGGGCTGGCCACGCCTTCGATCAACCTGATCACCGACGGCGGAACGTTCGTCTACGACGGGACCGGGCACGGCGCCACGGCCACCGTCGCGGGCGTGGGCGGGGTCGACCTGGGGCTGGTCTCGCTCTCGTACTTCGTCGGCATGGGCACGACCGGGGCCCAGCTTTCGGCGGCCCCGGTGAATGTGGGCAACTACACCGTGGAGGCGTCCTTCGCGGGCAATTCGAATTATCTGGCCGCCACGCAGACCTCGCTACTCGTGATCAGCCCGCGATCGCTGACGATCACGGTGGATGACGCGAGCAAGGTCTACGGGCAGACGATCGGCTTCGACGGTACGGAGATCGGCACGGTGGGGCTGGTGACGGGCGACTCGGTGAACGACGTGGTGTTGACCAGTCCGGGAGCTTCGGCGACGGCGGGCGTGGCGGGGTCGCCTTACTTGATCTCCGCGAGCGGGGCGACGGGCGTCGGCCTCTCGAATTACACCATCAATTACGTCTCGGGCGCGTTGACGGTGAGCAAGGCCCACCTGCTGGTGGTCGCCGACGATCTGTCGACGGCTTACGACGGCACCGGATTCGTCGCCGGCGATGCCACGGCGACGTTCGTCAATTTCGTCAACGGCCAGGACGCGACGACGGCGGGAATCACGGGCTTGCCGACCTTCAGCGGGAGCGCGATCGCCGCGGTGAACGTGGGCGTGTACTCGATCCAGGTGAACGACGTGTCGGGGCTCTCGGCCGCGAATTATGACTTCATGGCATCGCCCGTCGCCGCCACGGTGACGATCACGCAGGCGAGCCAGCAGATCACGTTCCCGCCGCTGGTGACCAGGACCTACGGCGACGCGGATTTCGTGGTCAATGAGGCCACGGACAGCTCGGGATTGCCGATCTCGTACGCGATCAAGTCGGGCCCGGCGACGATCGCGGGCAACCTCGTGCATATCCTGGGCGCGGGCGTGGTCACGATCGAGGCGACTCAAGCCGGCGACGCGAATTTCGCGGCGGCGTCGGCCGTCGATCAGACGTTTACGATTGCCAGGGCCACGCCCACGGTCACGGTAGGCGGCGGGACCTTCGGATACGACGGGACGGCCCATGGGGCGGCCTCGGGCTCGGTCACGTTCGTGGTCCAGGGCGACCTGGGCATCCCGTCGTTCACGTACTTCGCGGGTACGGGCACGGGCGGGACGCGACTGGCTTCGGCTCCCGTGAACGCGGGCGTGTACACGGTGGAAGCGTCGTATCCGGGCAGCTCCAACTTCAACGCCGTTTCGTCCCTGGGCACGATCCAGATTAACCCGAAGGCGGCGACGATCACTCCCTCGGCGTCGGGGAAGATTTACGGCGGCGCCGACCCCGGCTTGACGGGCGTGCTCTCGGGATTCTTGCCCGCCGACGGCGTGACCGCGACCTTCACGCGCACCTCGGGCGAGGACGTGACGGGCGGCCCGTATGTGATCTCGGCCTCGGCGAACCCGAACGCGTCGCTCGCGAATTATGCGATCACCACCAGCACCGCGAATTTCGTCATCAGCCCGAGACCGGTCTCGCTCACGCTGGGCAATCTTTCGGCCTCGTATGATGGCCACGCCCACTATGCGGTGGCCACGAGCACGCCCGCTATCACCGGGGTGAGCGTGACCTACTCGCTGGCCGGGGTCGCCGTTGCCAGCCCGACGACCGCCGGCTCGTATGCGGTCACCGCCACCATCACCGACCCCAACGATGTCGGGAATCCCGCCACCGGAACTCTGGTGATCGCGAAGGCCTCGCCCACGATCGTCTGGACGCCCCCGACGAGCATCATCTACGGGACGCCGCTGTCGGCGACGCAACTCGACGCCGCCGCCACCATCCCCGGCCTGCTCACTTACTCGCCCTCGGCCGGGACGATCCTGAGCGTTGGAAGTCAAACACTGACGGTCGACCTCACGCCAATCGATTCGACCGACTACGCCGACGCGACGTTGAGCGTTCCGCTCGCCGTCGTGAAGGCCCAGGAGACGTTCACCGGGTTGATGGCCCCCCAGTCGATTGCCTACGGGCAAGGCTCGGTAAATGTTGCGGGACACCTCAGCACGCCCGGGGCGAGCGCCTCCGGCCAGCAGGTGACGATCAACGTCGGATCGTCGACGGCCTACGCCACCGTCCAGCCGGACGGGTCGTTCAGCGCGGTGCTGGTCACGCACGAACTGGCCGCGTCGTCCACGCCGTACACGATCAGCTATTCCACCGCGGGCAACGTGGGATTCCTGCCCGCGAACGACGCCTCGACGTCGCTCACGGTGAACCGCGCCGGCCAGGTCATCGTCTTCGTCGACGCCCCGAGCGGCGCCCCGTTCGGGACGACATTCCACGTGAATCCGACGAGCAGCGCGGGGCTGCCAGTCTCGTTGACCGGCCAGTATTGCACCGTCACGCCCTCGACCGGCGGCGGGTTTGACGTGACCGTGACCAGCGGGAGCAACCCGGCCATCCTCACGGCGACCCAGGCCGGCGACGCGAACCATTCGGCCGCGAGCGCGGTGACGGTGGACGTGGACGCCCAGCAGCTCCCGGCCAGCGTCACGCTCGACCCGTCGAGCCTGAGCGTGACGGCCGACGGCAACCCGCACTATGCGTCCGCGACGACCTCGCCCGGCAACCTGGACGTGCGGATGACTTACTCGCAGAACGGCAACGTGGTGTATGGACCCACGGCACCCGGCAGCTACAACGTGACGGCCACCATCGCCGACCCGAACTATCGGGGCAACGCCACGGCGACGCTGGTGATCAAGGGCGGAACCGCGGCCGAGCCGCCCCAGGCCACGGGGGTCATCGCCACCACGCACTCGCGCAAGAAGCTGACGTCGATCACGATCGGGTTCGACCAGGCGCTCGACGCGTCGTCCGCCGCAAATTCGGCGCATTTCACGCTGCTCGGCGCCGTGAGGCGGGGCCGGAAAGTCACTTACAAGGCGAAGGTGTTCGTCGGCACCATCGGGTACAACGCGGGCACCCATTCCGTGACCATCAACCTGTCCAGGGCATTCAGGGGCGCGGTGCAGGTGACCGTGCATCCGGGCGTCGCGGGCTCGAACGGCGTGGATAGCACCCAATCCTTCGCTTACGTCGCTTCCTGATCCATTTGGCTGGCGGATAATGCATGGACCCCTCGCGGACCCGCGCCGGTGCGATGAGCACCGGCGCGGGGCGTGTTGCTTTTTTACACCGCCCGAACTCACCGCTCTCGCCCCGTATGGACGTGAGAGGCGGCATGCTCGCTCATGTTGGAAAAATTTGACTTTTTAGTTGCACTTGAAGAACGTTGGGATAATCTCAAGACGCTCCTCCTTGAGGATTGCGATGAGTTTGACGCAGATCGACGGACGATCTCGTTGAGCCTCACCGACCCTTCTGGCCAGCATCCAGTCAGTCATTGATCGATCACCCCTGGCGTGGTCCGATGTTGCCGGCCGTTCCGAGACGAAGCTTCCGTCGATCGTCCGTCGCGTTCGTTCATGAACTTCCTGTCTAGCTTTGCGGGATCGCGGGTTGGACAGCGGGAAAACCATCCGGGGATCGGCCTTCGGGCCTCCCCTTCGCCGTTGATATATTTTCTTCATTTTCATTGATAACTCTCGTTCCGTCATGGACGGCAATAAGAGGTGATGGCCATGGCGCGTCCCAGGTTTTCGAGGCTCTTCCGCGCGAGCGAGGACTCCGCCTCCTCCAAGGCCCTGCGGCTCAAGGCGAAGCGAATCCATCGGCTCCGGTGGGAGTCGCTGGAACTGCGCACGATGATGGCGCAGGACCTCTGGACCGGCGCGGGAAATGACCTGAACTGGCAGGACGCGAAGAACTGGAGCCTTAACGCGGCGCCCGACCTCGGCCGACGGCGCGACGATCAACGTCGCGAGCGGGGTGACGATCCTCTATAACGCCACCTCGACGATCCAGAACGTGACCGACACGGGATCATTCAGTATCACGGGCGGTTCGCTGACGGTCACCTCCGCGGCGTCGCAAATCAGCACGTCGTTGACGGTGGCCTCAGGCGCATCGCTCACGGCTTCGGGCTCGGGGACCACGTTCGTGGCATCCGCCGCCGCGACCCTCGACGGCGCCAATCTTTACGCCAGCGGCGGCGCGGTCCTGACCCTCACCGGCGCGACGACCTACACGGCGAGTCCTGGCAGCACGATTCAGGCCTCGGGCAAGGGGAGCGAGATCGACCTGTCGAAGGTGACGACCTTGACCGGTTCGACCTCCAACACGCTGTACGTGACGGCGACCTCGGGCGGCGAAGTGAACATGTCGGAGGTGAATTCCAATCCCGTTGGACGTGTCTTCTTCTCATCCACCGGATCGGGCAGCGTCCTGGACCTCTCGTCGCTGGCCACGATCAACGGCGACCCGAACGATTACACGTCGTCGCTCACCGATTCGACCGGCGGGACCGTGCTCGACCCGCTGCTCACGAGCCTGATCCATACCGACCTGGACCTGGATGGCTCGGGGGCCATCGCGACCAGGCAAATCACCTCGTTCACCTCGGCCTCGCTGAACCTGTCGGGAGGGAAGCCCGATCTCAGCAACCTGGCGACCATCACCGACGGAAACCTGTACGCGAGCGGCGGCGCCACCCTGGCCTTGCCGGCGTTGACCGGCTTCACCAGCACCGGGAGTACCACGATCCAGGCGAGCGGGGCCGGCAGCGTCGTGGACCTCACGAGCCAGACCAAGCTTGTCGGCGCCCCGACCTATTACGCCCTCAGCATCAACGCCGAGTCGGGCGGCGAGGTCAACCTCAGCAAGGTCACGAGCCAGCCCACCGGCCGCGTCGTACTTTATTCGTACGGCGCGGGGAGCGTGATCGACATCTCCGCCCTGCCCGAAGTCCTGTCCGACACCTCGTATAACTCCAGCCTGGAAGCGGGCAATGGCGGCAAGATCCTGGACGGGTCGCTGACCACGCTCAGCCGCGCCGATTATCACCTCGACGACAGCATGTCGAGCCTCGACGCCAGCCACATCGCCGCCATGGCCTCGTCGAACGTGTATGTCGCGGGGGGTGCGGATCTCGCGTTCCCGGCGCTGACCGCGTCGTCCTGGAGTTATGGCGGGGGGATCACGATCCAGGCGAGCGGGAAGGGGACCGTCCTCGACCTGACCAATCTGACGACACTCAGCGGTGCCCCGACCTATTACGCGCTTTCCATCAACGCCGAGTCGGGCGGCGAGGTGAACCTGAGCAAGGTCACCAGCCAGCCCACCGGGCGCGTCCTGCTTTACTCCTACGGAACCGGCAGCGTGATCGACATCTCGGCGCTGCCGGAGGTCATGTCGGATACGTACTACAATTCCAGCCTGGAGGCGGGCGGCGGCGGCGCGATTCTGGATGGCGCGTTGACCACGCTCAATCACGCTGATTATCACCTTGACGACGGAGCGTCGAGCCTCGATGCCAGCCACATCACCACGATTGCCTCGGCGAACTTGTACGTCGGCGGCGGTGCCGATCTAACGTTCCCGTCGCTGACCTCCTGGACGTATCCGCAGGGGAGCACCGTCCAGGCGAGCGGGCAGGGGACTGTCTTCGACCTCTCCAGCCTCACCACCCTCGCCGGCGCCACGACCTACTACACTTTGGCCATCAACGCCGAGTCGGGCGGCGAGATCAATCTGAGCAAGGTCACGAGCCAACCCACCGGGCGCGTCGCCTTCTACTCCTATGGCACCGGCAGCGTGATCGACATCTCCGCCCTGCCGGAGGTCCTGTCCGACACCTCGTATAACTCCAGCCTGGAGGCGGGCGGCGGAGGCAAGATCCTGGACGGGTCGCTGACCACTTTGCACGACGCCGACTATCGTCTCGACGACAGCTCTTCGAGCCTGGACGCAAGTCACATCACCACGATCGTCTCGTCGGGCATCTACGCCGCGGGCGGGGCGGACGTCGCCTTCCCGGCGTTGACCTCCTACGCGTACCCCACCGGTGCCACGATCGAGGCGAGCGGGGCCGGCACCGTGCTCGACCTCACCAACTTCACCACGCTCGACGAGCGCCCGACCTATTACGACCTATCCGTTTACGCCGAGTATGGCGGCGAGGTCAACCTGAGCAAGGTCACGAGCCAGCCCACCGGGCGCGTCCAGTTCTATGCCTACAGTGCCGGCAGCGTGATCGATATCTCCGCCCTGCCGGAGGTCCTGTCGGATACGTCCTACAATTCCAGCCTGGAAGCCGGCGGCGGAGCCAAGATCCTGGACGGGTCGCTGACTACGCTCAGCCATGCCGATTACCGCCTCGACGACAGCACGTCGAGCATCGACGCCACCCACCTAAGCACCATCACTTCGTCCAATATTTACGTCGCGGGGGCGCGGACCTTGCCTTCCCGGCTCTCACCTCGTTCACCTATCCGACGGGCGTGACCATCGAGGCCAGCGGGACGGGCACCGTGCTGGACCTTACCAGCTTCACCACCTTGGATGGCGCCCCGACCTATAACGAGCTTCTGGTCGACGCCTATTATGGCGGCGAGGTCAACCTGAGCAAGGTCACGAGCCAGCCCACCGGCCGCGTCGAGTTCTACGCCTACGGGGCCGGCAGCGTGGTCGACATCTCGGCGCTCGCCGAGGTCTCCTCCGACACCTCGTACAACTCCAGCCTGGAGGCGGGCAGCGGCGGCACGATCCGCGACCCGGCGCTCACCACGCTCAACCATGCCGACCTCCACCTCGACGACAGCATGTCGAGCCTCGACACCAGCCGCATCACCACCATCACTTCGTCCAACCTGTATGTCGCGGGAGGAGGCGACCTCGCCTTCCCGGCGCTCACCTCCTGGACCTATCCCAACGGCGCCACGATCGAGGCAAACGGCACGGGCAGCGTGCTCGACCTGACGAGCCAGACCGTCCTGGACGGCGCCCCGTCCTATAATGAGCTTTACGTCCAGGCCTATTATGGCGGCGAGGTCAACCTGAGCAAGGTCACCAGCCAGCCCACCGGGCGCGTCGAGTTCTACGCCTACGGGACCGGCAGCGTGGTCGACATCTCGGCGCTCGCCGAGGTCTCCTCCGACACCTCGTACAACTCCAGCCTGGAGGCGGGCAGCGGCGGCACGATCCGCGACCCGGCGCTCACCACGCTCAACCATGCCGACCTCCACCTCGACGACAGCATGTCGAGCCTCGACACCACCCGCATCACCACCATCACATCGTCGAGCATCTACGCGTCGGGCGGTGCCGTCGTGGCCTTTCCGGCGCTGATCTCTTACTCGAATCCCGACGGCTCGGTCTTTCAAGCCGACGGGGTAGGGACCGTGCTCGACCTGTCGAGCCAGACCACGCTGGCGGGGGCCGCGAGTTACAACAGCTTGGGTGTCGAAGCCTTCGATGGCGGCGAGGTCAACCTGAGCAACGTCACTGCGTATCTCGGCGGCCGGATGTACTTCGATTCGCAGGATACCGGCAGCATGATCCTCCTGACGGGCCTGGCGTCGCTCGCGTCCGACACCGGCTACAACTCGACCCTGGAAGCCACCGACGACGGCCAGATCGAACTTGACCCCGGCGTCGTCGCCCTGCCAAACGTGGACATCTACGTGGGCGGGGGAGGCACCATCGCCGGAGGCACGTTGCAATTGTCGGCGGGCAACCTCTCGGGCGACGGCATCATCGACGCGAACGTGACAACGTCGGGGACGACGGACGCGGAGACAGGGAGCGACGGCGCCCTCACGATTAACGGCAATTTCACCCAGTACGGCGCCGGGTTGATCCAGTTCGACATCGAGGGGACGACGCCCCTCACCGAGTACCCGGAGCTTGTCATCACGGGGCAAGCCCAGCTTGCGGGCACTTTCCAGGTCAACACGGATACCACGCCGCCGGTCGGCACGACGTTCACCCCCATCCTCTATGCTTCCCACACGGGCGAATTCAGCACGTTCTATGGGTTGAATTACGCCGACGGGGAGACATACCGCACGCTCTATGGGGGGACGAGCTTCAATCTCACGACCTCGGCGGCCGACATCCGCGTGTACCCGACCACCAATCTCCTCACCAGCAAGGCGGGCGACTCGGCCACGTTCACGGTCGTGCTGGCCACGCAACCTTCGGCGAATGTGACGCTGGGCCTGACTTCGAGCAACACGTCGGAAGGCACGTTGTCGAGCAGCAGCCTGACCTTCACCACCGCCAACTGGGACGTGCCGCAGACGATCACCGTGAAGGGCAAGGACGACGGCCAGGCGGGCAGCGTCGCGTATCAGATCAACTTCGCCCCCGCGTCGAGCACCGACGCGAATTATAGCGGGCTCGCGACCGCCCCGGTCTCGCTGACGAACCTTCCCGACGAGGCGCAGGGCCTCACGGTCCAAAGCGTCCTCGTCAGCCCGTCCACCGGGCTGAATCAGGGCTCGTCGTTCACGGTCTCCTGGGACGACGTGAACACGGGCCATCTGCCGACGCTGACGGCCTGGGATGATCAGGTCACGATTGTCAACACGACGACCGGCGCGACCCTGACGGCCTCCGACGTGACGACCGACCCGAACCTCGTCGGCGAGCTGGCGCCGGGCGCCTCGCTGTCGCAACAATTCGCCTTCACCCTGCCCACGGGGGCGGACGGCACGGGCAATATCCAGGTCACCGTCACGGCGAATGTCAATCACACGGCTTTCGAGCAATCGACGAGCCAGGTCAATGACGATCTCCAAGGTTACGCGAACGGCTCCGACTACCCGATCGCCCCGACTACGCTCAACGTCGGCGGGGTCGATTTCGCACTTGTGCCCTTCGGCTCGTCAACCGCCAGCCTCGGCATCTTGCAGACGACCGGCAGCGGCACGTCGTTCGACCTGCCCGTGAACATCACCGGCGCGAAGAGCGTGTCCACCCTGATCGACACCACTTACGGCGAGGACGGCGACACCGTCGGGACGGTCGAGTTCAAGGGGACCAACGGCGCCGATGCCGTCTTCAACCTCGTCGAAGGCGTGAACGTCCGCGATCACAACAACGACGGCTACGAGAACAATATCGCGCCGGGCACGCCATCGGCGGTCTTCGGTAACGGGCAAGTCCGCCTGGACATGCAGACGTTCGTCCTGCCTTCGGCGTTCGCCTCGGCGAAGCTCACGGACATCATCCTCACCAGCTCGGGCGGGGACCCGCAGGGCAATCCGTTCCTGGCGGCGGCCACGGTCGCGACGGCTTCGGGGCCGTCGCAACTGGTCCTGCTGGGCAGCGGCGTGGCGCCCGACGTGGCGAGCAGCTCAACGGTGACGGTCACCTCGGGCTCCAGCCAGCCGGGTCAGGCGTCGATTGCCCTCGATCCCGCGAGCGACACCGGCGTGAAGGGGGACGGCAAGACCGACCTGAAGACGCCCACCTTCGACGTGACAGTCAACGAGGCCGGCACGATCGTCGTCGATTACAAGGGGGATGGCACGACCACCGCGACGATGACCGTCTCGGCGGCGGGCGAGTACACGCTCACGGCCCCGTCCTTGCCCGACGGGATGTACACGGCCGAAGGTCCATTTCACGCCCACGGCAGGCGCGGCGGCAACGGCGTCGGTATCGTACACGATCGATACGCAGGTGCCGAAGTTTGCCGCGGGCACGCTGAGCCAGCAAGGGCCGGCCTACACCCGCACGATCGCGTTCAGCAAGGCGATGGACGCCACCACGCTGGGTGCCTCGTCGATCCTGGTCAGCGGGCCCGGGATCACGGGCTCGATTTCGCCCACGTCGGTGATCGGCTCGGGTTCGACGTACGTGGTGGCCTTCGCGAGCCCATTGATCCTGGCCGGCAACTATAGCCTCAGCCTGGCCTCGACGATCGCCGACATAGCGGGCAATCCCATCGGCTCGGGGGTTGTCGACACGTTCCAGCTCATCCCCGACACGACACCGCCGGTCGTGTCCGGCGTCCAGCCGTCGGGGCCGACCAACCAGAACGTGTCGAGCTTGAGCGTGACCTTCGACGAGGCGATCAACCCGGCCACCTTCACGAGCAACCAGGTGGTGATCTCCGGGCCGAGCGGCATAATCCCCAGCGGATCGATCACCATCACCGAGGTCGATTCGTCGCACTACACGGTCGCGATCCCCACGCAGAGCCTGGAGGCCACCTACAGCGTGAGCATCGGCGGCCCGGCCGTTCAGGACATCTCGGGTAACGGCATGACGGCGGCGTACCAGACGAGCTTCACCATCGATCGCAATGCGCCCCAGGTGGTCGCCGTCACGCCTTCGGGGACCGTCAACAACGTGGTGTATTATCTCGACGCGACCTTCAACAAGCCCATGAATGCGTCGAGCCTGAACGGGTCGAACATCACCGTGACGGGGCCCGGCGGGACGATCTACGTCTATACCGGCTACTTGATCAGCGGGACGACCTACGAGATCCCGATCTCCACCACTCGGGCCAACGGGACGTATCAGGTCACCATCGGCGCCGGCGTGCAGGACCTCGCGGGGACGGCCCTCGGCACGGCTTACACTACCAGCTTCAGCATCTCCCTGCCCGACCTGGCCGTGGGCGCGGTGAAGCCCTCGGTCGCCTCGGCCAACCTGGGCGATACGGTGGGCGTGTCGTGGACCGTCACGAACAACGGCACAGCCGGCGCCACCGGGCCGTGGCAAGACGACGTCTACGTGTCTTCGTCCTCCACCTTCGGCTACGGCGCGATCTATCTCGGATCCGTGACCGAGCAGAAGACCGGCACGCTCTCGCCGTCGGGCAGCTATCAGGCGAGCGACTCGGTGACGATCCCGTACAACGCGTTCACGGCGGCCGGCACCTATTACCTGATCGTCCTGGCCGATGTCGGCGGGGTGGTCAACGAGTCGGATCTGACCACGCAGAGCGCCTCGGCGGCGATCAACCTGTCAATCCCCGTGCCGCCGGATCTCAGCGTGTCGGCGGTGACGACTTCGCTCACCACGGCGCAACCCGGACAGTCGGAGACCGTGACCTGGACGGTCCAGGACGTCGGCGGATCGCCCGCAACCGGATCGTGGTCCGACGATGTTTATCTCTCGCCCGACGGCAAGGTGGGCGACGCCACACTGATCGGCTCGATGAACCAGGCGAACGGCCTGGCGGTCGCCGGTTCCTACAAGGGCACAGTCAACGCGACCCTGCCGACGACCCTGGCCGATGGCACCTATCAGGTGATCGTGGTGGCCGACGCCAATCGTTCCATCACCACCGATCCGAACCGCGCCAACAACCAGGCGAGTGCGGCGCAAACCCTCACGTTCGGACACATCGACCTCGTCCCGGCGATCACGACGGCGCCCGCGAGCATCAACTCGGGCGCCCCGCTGACCGTGACGTGGACGACGACCAACACCGGTACGGCCACCACCTTGAACGGATGGGTCGATCGCGCCTATCTCTCGACCACGAGCCAGGTCACCAGTACTTCGCTCCTGCTGGGGGAAGTCGACCAGAACGGGCCGCTGGGCCCGGGCCAGAAGGTCACTGAGACGATCACCTACACGGTCCCGCTGGGCGATAACGGGTCCTACCAGATCATCATCGTGGCCGACGCGAAGAACCAGCTCATCGAGCCGGGCGGCGTCGCCAACACGACCTCGAAGCCGATCAACGTCACGCTGTCGCCTTACGCCGACCTGGCCGTGAGCAACGTCGTTGCGCCCCTGCAAACCATCGGCGACCCGGCGTATCCCACGATCAGCTGGACCGTCACCAACGTGGGCACCGGGGTGGGGCAGACGACCTCGTGGACCGACGAGGTCATCGCGTCGCCCACCGACAATTACGCCGATCCCGCCGCGATCGTCCTGGGCAAGTATCCGCACGCCGGCGCCCTGGCCGTGAACGGATCGTACACGCAAACCCAGGTCGTACGGACACCGCCGGGCTTCACCGGACGGTATTACCTGTTCGTCGAGGCCGACTCGGGCAACGCGGTGTTCGAGAACGGGTCGAAGGCCAACAACGTGGCCGAGGCGCCCAATCATTTCGACGTGATGCCCGTTGCGTACGCCGACCTCGTCGTCTCCTCGATCAGCGTCCCGCAGCCGGCCGGGAGCAGCCAGCCGCTGAACGTAACGTGGACCGTCACGAATCAGGGGATCGGCCTCACCAGCGTCCCGTCGTGGGAAGATGACCTGGCGCTCGCGAGCGACCCGGCCGGCAAGACGATCGTCATGGACTACGGCCTGTTCCAGCACCTCGGTCCGATCGGGCCGGGCGGGTCTTACACGAGGTCGGCGGAGGTCGTCCTTCCCAACGGGTTGAACGGTACGTATTACTTCGTCGTGACGGCCGCCGCGCAGAACCCTCCCTTCGAATTCATCTACGGCAATGGCACGGACAACATCGGGGTCTCGCAGCCTTTCACCATCAACCTCACGCCCTCGCCCGACCTCACGGTGACAACCGTCAGCGCCCCGTCCACGGCGGAGGAAGGCAGCACGATCCAGGTGGGATGGACCGTGCAGAATATCGGCGCCGGACCCACGATCGGCTCGTGGCAGGACGAGGTCGTGTTGCAGCCTGTGGGCCGGCCGAACGCCCCGTATATCTTGCTTGGCACTTACAGCGACTACACCACGCTGGGCTCGGGAAATTCGTACACCCGGACCGAGGCCATCCCCGTGGCGCTGCACATCAGCGGGCTGTACAACGTCCAGGTGATCACCAATTACAACGGCGCGGTCTTCGAGAATGGCGCGACCGGCAACAACACCGGGACGGCCACGCCTCCGCTGACCGTGACGCTCATGCCGAGGCCCGACCTCCAGGTCGCGGCGATCGACATACCGGCCGCCGTGGACGCCGGCGCCACGTTCTCGGTCACCTATGACGTGATCAACCAGGGAGGCGCCTCCACGACCAATACCTGGGACGACAAGGTCTACCTGTCGCTCACCCCGGCGATCACCGATGACTCGATCCTGATCCAGGACCTGCCCAACCAGTCGGCGCTCGACCCCGGCCAGGAGTATCAGGCGACGACCACGCCTGTGGTCGTCCCGCTGCGCTATCGCGGGCAGGTTTACGTGATCGTGGACGTGGACGCGAACCACGTCGTGGACCAGTACCCGAACGGCTCGCACGACCTGGAATACCAGCCGATCGAGGTCAACCCGCTACCCTTGCCCGACCTGGTGGTGAGCAACGTGGTCGCGCCCGATCAGGTGATCGCCGGGTCCACGTTCAGCGTGACCTACACGGTGACCAACCTGGGCGCGGGCGCGACGCTGGTGAGCGACTGGACCGACTCCGTCTGGCTCACGCGCGACAAGACGCGTCCGATCCCGGCGAAGGGGGACATCCTGCTGACGGAGGTGCCCCACGACGGCACGCTGGTGGTGGACGGCGGGTACGACGAGACGGTGAGCGTGACCCTGCCCGACGTGCTCGACCCCGGCACGTATTACGTGACCCCGTGGACCGACCCGTTCTCGGTCGTCCTCCAGGACACGCTGTCGATCAACGTCAATCCCGACGACCCGAACAACTTCAACAGCGACAACTACAAGGCCCGGCAGGTCCAGGTCCTGGCCCCGCAGCCCGACCTGGAGGTGACGTCGGTCACGGCGCCCGCCAAGGCGACCGGCGGCGACAACATCTCGGTCTCGTGGACGGTCAAGAACTTCGCCACGGGCGTGGCCCAGCCCATCGGCTGGGAAGACACCGTCTACCTCACCAATGAGCCTTCCAACCCGCTCGACCCGAACGCGGTCACGATGACACTGGGCACCGTCGAGCACGATGCGGCACTCAATCCGGGCGACTCGTACAGCTCCAGCCTGAACGTCGAGCTTTCGCCGTCGGCCGTAGGGCAATACATCGTCGTCTATACCGACGCCCCGAAGCCGAACGTGAACACGCCTTATAACGTGGTCGACGAGTCGAACGAGACGAACAATTTGAAGGCGATCCCGTCGGTGGTCACGCCGATCCCGGCCGACCTGGTCGTCACCAACGTCTCGATCCCGCAGACGAATTACTCGGGCGAGCAGATGACTTTCAGCTACACGGTCGAGAACGAGGGCACGCACCCGGTCTGGGCGGGCACGCCGTACTGGACGGACTTCCTCTGGCTCTCGGCCGATCCCACGTTCGACCGCACTCGGGCGTCGTTCCTGGGCCAGACCACGCACATGCAGGACCCGAACGCGCCGCTCCAGCCCGGCCAGAGCTACACCATCACCTTCACGGCCACGCTACCCGCCGGCACCGGCGGGCATTATTACCTGTATATCGACCTCGACGCCCACAACGACCTGCCCCCCGCGCTCTACACCTACCAGGCCCGCCTGGAGACGACCGACTGGTGGCCGGCCTCGACGGGCGACAACTCCTACTGGCTCGGCCAGTTCAACCACTGGGCGTTCGAGGACCCGAACAATAACCGCCACTCGACGCCGTTCGACATCATCTATCGCGAGCCCGACCTGAAGGTCACGAACATCACCGTCCCGGTCAACGTGACCTCGGGCACGACGATCCCGATCACCTACACCGTCACCAACCAGGGCACGCGAGCCACCCGCACGGCAAGCTGGACCGATCGCATCTTCCTCTCGCAAGACCCATCGCTCGACCCCTACGACACCGTGGTGGGCAATGCCGGCTACGGCTACGTCCTGCAACCCGGCGCCTCGTATTCCGAGACGGTGAACGTCCGCGTGCCCGACGGCATCCACGGCACTTTCTACGTGATCGTGTATACCGATTCGGACGCCAAGACCGACTACTCGGTGCAGAGCAATATCGGCTACGGCCTCTACGGAATCCAGATCGGCCAGCCAAACGAGCTGGACCCTTACGACCTCGTCTCGTCGGCTGTCCGCAGCCTGGGGCGCGGAAATGTCCCCCAGTACGAGAACGAGGCGGACAAGATCGCGGACGTGCCCCTGCCCGTCACGCTGGCCACGCCGCCCGACTTGCAGGTGACGTCCATCTCGTCCGACGCCAACGCCGGGCACGTCCTGCAAGGGCAGACGCTGGACGTCACGTACACGGTCTCGAACGTCGGCGCCGGCACGCCGCCGACCATGCCCACCTGGGACGACCTCATCTACCTCTCGGCCGACACCCACCTCGACCTCGTCGCCGACCGCTACCTCGGCGAGGTCAAGCACATGGGCGGCCTGTCCGGCGGCGCGTCGTACACCGTGACCGACGCCGTGCAAGTTCCGACCGACCTCACCGGCCCGTACTACCTGTTCGTGATCACCGACCCGCCGTCGCAGTCGGCCATCGGCCAGGTGTTCGAGGGTGGGGGTGCCAACGAGGATAATAACAGCCTGTATCTGGCGCCCCCGCTGGTGATCGACACGCCCCCGCCGAGCGACCTCGTCGTCTCGTCCATCACCCTGCCGAGCCCCGCCACGGTCAAGTCGGGCGACCCCCTGACGGTGAGCTGGCAGGTGCAGAACCTGAGCGCCGACAACCCGGCGATCGGGAACTGGTCCGACGCGGTCTATCTCGGGACGGGGACCACCTGGAGCATCTCCGACGTGTATCTCGGCACGGTCCCGCACATGGGCACGCTCCAGCCCGGCGGCGGCTATACCGGCACGCTCACCGCGAACGTCCCCTCCCTGGCCCCCGGCCAGTATCACGTATTCGTCCGCACCGATATTTACAACGCGACGCAGCTCCCTCCCGGCGTGCCGACCTCGAACAAGACCACGGCGTCGGCCTCGCTGCTCACGATCGCCGTGGACAGCCTCACGCTCGGCGTCCCCTATGCCACCTCGCTGAGCAGCGGACAGGAGCGACTGCTCCAGGTCACGGTCCCGCAAGGGGCCACGCTCGAGGTCACGCTCAGCTCCAATTCGGCAGGCGCGGCCAACGAGATCTTCATCCGCCAGGGCGCCGCGCCCACCGACTCGGTCTACGACGACGCATATCAAGGAGGACTTGCCCCCACGCAGGACGCGATCGTCCCCTCCACGATCCCGGGCGTCTATTACATCCTGATCCGTGGCCATTCCGAGCCGGCCGACAACTCGCCGGTGACCGTCCTCGCCCAACTGCTCCCGCTTTCCATCACCGACGTCAAGACCGACCAGGGGGGCGACAGCGCCTACGTGACGACCACCATCAGCGGCGCCCAGTTCCAGCCCAACGCCGTGGTCAAGCTCGTCATGCCCGGATTCGCCGAGTTCCAGCCCGTCACTTCCCAGTTCGTCAGCAGCACGGAGATCATCGCGGAGTTCGACCTCACCGGCGCCCCGCTCGGACTCTATGACGTCCAGGTCACGAACCCCGACGGCCAGGTGGCCATCGCGCCCTATCGCTTCGAGATCGAGCAGACGGTCCAGCCCGACGTGACCATCGGCGTGGGGGGCCCACGGTTCATCCTGGCCGGCGACACCGGCACGTACAGCGTGGCCTTGCAGAACGAGGGGAACATCAACGCGCCTTACGTCGAGTTCAACGTGGGCATCCCGCAGTTGAGCAACGACTTGCCCCTGAATGCCCAGAACCAGGGCCCTCCGATCAACGTGAACGTGTACGGGCTGCCTTATGTCGAGTTCACGACGAACCTGGGGGGATCTCCGCCCGACGCCACGCTCTCGGCGGACGTCCCCTACGCAACGCTGCAATCCTCGGCCGACACGCTCGCCAGCAACGGCCACATCCAGGCGCCCGGCTACCTGTTCAACGAGGCTGCCGGCGGGTTCACCGGGTTCACGTTCGACGTGACTACCTATCCCGGGCTCGCGGCCCTGCACGACCGCAATTTCGACGCGCTCAAGGCCCAGCTCTACGCCGAGTATCCCGCCTATGCCCGCGAAGGCGTCCTGGACGACGGCCCTCAAGGGCTTGACACGATCTCGCCCGGCCTTTACGAGCTTTACGAGGAATTCGGCGACGTGCCGTCCTTCTTCACGATCCCGTTCATCCCGTTCCAGTTCGACATCAACGCGTCGGCCACCACGCTCACCCGCGCCGAATTCGTCCAGCAATCGACCGAGCAGGCCGATGAGCTGAGGACCTCGATCCTGGCCGATTCGACGGCGCCGACGGCCCTGCAAAACCTGGCCGCCGACCAGACGACCTGGGAAGACCTGTACCTGGCCGCGCTCGAGCAGGCCGGCGTCCTCCTGCCCGACGGCACGACCCCGCCCGTCAGCCAGAATCCGCTCATCCTGAGCGTGATGGCCACCCTCGCCACGGGAGTGCTGGCCGGGCCCGCGGGCAGCGGGATCATCTCGGGAGGCAACCTGTCCACCTTCTTCGCCGACCTGCTGAACTGGTACGGCGACAATATGGACCAGATCGCGCCCGCCGCGACCTACAACGAACACGGCAATCCCATCGCGACGCTGCCGTCCGAAAGCCAGTACGACCTGGGTGCCACCCTGCCGACGAGCTTCGAAGACTTCAACGTCTATGTCCCCTGGCTCGCCTGGGACCAGCGAGCCAACCTGCCGCCGTCGTTCCAGATCACCAGCGTGCAGGAGGTGAACGGACAGGCGGTCATCCCGTTGAACCTGGACCAATACATCACGAATCAAGGTCAGGACGCCGGCCTGGCGTCGATGACCGGGCCGTTCGCCGCCGAGTCCAACGACTTCATCCCGACCGGCCAGGCCCTGCCGTTCACCGTGAATTTCCAGAACGACCCCAAGGCCACGACCACGCCGGGCCAGATCCGCATCACCACGCAGCTAGACCCGAGCCTGGACCCGCGCACGTTCCGCCTCGGCGACATCCAGGTCGGCAACATCGACGTGCATATCCCCAGCAGCATGGGGCTGTTCCAGGGGGATTTCGACTTCTCCCGGACCAAGGGGTTCATCCTCCGCGTGAGCGCGGGCGTCGACCTGCAAACCGGCATCGCGACCTGGCTCCTGGAGGCCATCGACCCGCTGACCGGCCTGGTCATCACCGACCCGAGCAAGGGGCTCTTGCCCCCCAACGACGCCGAGGGGGACGGCGCCGGGTTCGTCACCTACACGGTGCAGCCCATGGCGGGCGTGGCGACCGGGACCGCCATCACGGCCACCTCCACCGTCCTGTTCAACAACGCGGCCCCGCAGGACACGTCGCCCCTCACCTACACGCTCGACACGGTGGCCCCGACCACCAAATTGACCGTGACCGAGGAGGGCACCACGCCCGATTATCAGGTCCAGTGGAGCAGCACCGACGACGCGGGGGGGTCGGGCGTGCAATACGTGACCCTGTACGTGTCCGAGGACGGCGGGACGTACCAGATCTGGCAGGATCAACTGGCGCAGGCGTCCGGGACGATGATCTACCAGGGCCAGGCCGGCCACACTTACGCGTTCCTCGCGCTGGCTAGCGACCTGGCGGGCAACCACGAGCAGCCCCCGGTCGGGGTCGAACGCGCCGCAGGACACGACCACGGTGAACCTGGGCGCCCTGCCCACGGTGCCCGACACCACCCCGCCCAACTTCGGCATCCCCGCGCCGCCGACCGTCGCGCCTTCGACGAATCCCCTGTTCACCCAGGCCCAACTGGGCATCCCGAACACGCCCCCCGCCACCGACCTGTCCGAGTTCCATACGATCTTGCAGCCGTTCCAGGCGCAATCGTTCGCGACGGGATTCGTGCAGAGCGACGGCATCCTCGGACCGATGGCGCTGGTGCAGGCGCCCGACGGCAGCTTCCTCGCCAGCGGAGGCGCCTCGCGCAACGAGCTGTATCGGATCCCGGAGCACGGCGGTTCGATCGGCACGCCGCTGGCCACCGAGCCTTATCCCATCTACGCCATGGCGTTCGACGCCGACGGCAACCTCTGGGCCACGACCGGCGGCGGGCCGCTGCTCCAGCTCGATCCCGCCACGGGTGCCGTCGTCAACGAGTTCGGCGAGGGGATCACGCTGTCCGTGGCGATCGACCCGACCACCGGCCAGATCTACGTGGCGTCGGCCAAGGGCGTCGAGACCTTCGACCCCAAGACCGAGGCCTTCACCCAGTACAGCCGCGACCAGAACCTGCGCGTGTCCAGCCTCGCCTTCGACAACAGCGGCAACCTCTGGGCCGTGACCTGGCCCGACGCCCGCCAGGTCGTCGAGTTCGATGCCCATGCCCGCGCCGAGGTCAAGCTCACGTTCGACTCGGACATCCAGTCGATCGCGTTCGGGCAGCAGGGTACGAAGCTCGACAACCTCCTGTTCGTCACGCACGACGACGCCCCGCAGACCCCGGCCGGCACCGTCGCCCCCACACCGACGGACCTCACGATGGTCGACGTGACGACGCTCCAGCAGGTCGCCGTGGCGCAGGGAGGCACGCGGGGCTTCGATGCCATCACCACCGCCGACGGCCGCGTCCTGATCAGCCAGTCCAGCGAGGTGGACGTCCTCGAACCCGTCCTGCCGCCCTCCGTCGTGGCCGTGAACCCCACGCCCGGCAGCGTGGCCGCGCTCCCGCTGGCCTACCTCAGCGTGGTGTTCGACCAGGACATGTACATCGGATCGCCCACCGATCGCTCGTCGGTCACCGACCCGGCCAATTACACGCTCGTGGGGCTCGCCACCGGCAACGTCACGGTCCAATCGGTCCGGTACAACGCCGCCACCCGGACGGCGTTCCTGCTGGTCACGGGGCTCTCGGCCGACCAGTACACGCTTACGGTGGCCGACTCGATCATCGAGCGCCAACCGCGTCGCGCTGCTCGCCCCCTACGTGACGCACTTCACGGCCGTGAGCGACCTCTCGTCCTACGTGTCCATCAGCTTCACCACCACGCGGTCGGATCGCGCCACCGGCACCGTCTCGTACGACATCACCCTCAAGAACATCAGCACTTACAGCATCTTCGCGCCCGTGATCCTGATCCTGAACCCGGCGCAGGGCTTCACGGGAGTCCCCCTGAACGCCACGGCCGGTTCGGGCGGTAGCTGGCTGATCTCTCTGAATTCGACGATCCCCGGCGGCGTGGAATTGAAGCCCGGCCAGACCACCACGGGCCAGACCCTGACCATCAGCGACCCGAATCAACTGACGATCGCCTACACGTCGTCGGTCTCGGGAACGCCCGCCACCGCGAGCGCCCCGGTGTTCGACACCACGCCCGTAACCGCCGTGGCAGCCGGCAAGACGTACACGTATCAGGCCAGGGCCCACGATCCCGACGGCTCCACGCCGGGCTTCCTGCTCACCAACGCGCCTGGCGGGATGACCGTGGACCCGAAGACCGGGCTGATCACCTGGAAGACGTCCAGCACCACGCCGGCCTCGGTCCTGGTCGATCTGGACGCGTATGACCCGAGCGGCAGCTTCTCGCAGCAGCAATTTTTCATCCAGGTGGGCGGGGGTGTCGCCGCGCCCGTAATCACGCCGCTGCCGGCTCAGGTCGTGGGCGTGGAGGGCAAGCCGATCGTCCTCACCGTGGCCGCCACCGATCCCGGGGGCCGGGCGCTGGTGTACTGGGCGGACAACCTGCCCAACGGCGCGAGCTTCGACCCCGCCACGCACTCGCTGCTCTGGCAGCCCGGCCACGGCCAGGCCGGGACGTACAACGACGTTACGTTCTACGTGAGCAACGGCGTGGGCGTGGTCAGCACCAGCCTCACTCTCCTCGTCTCTGCCTCGCCGCCGCCCCCGCAACTCGCGACCATATCCGATCAGACCGTCCGCGAGGGGGACCACCTGCGATTCACGCTTCAGGGGAGCGTCAGCGACGGCTCCACGCTCACCTATTCCAGCGCGAGCCTGCCCGAGAACGCCACGCTCAACCCGATCACCGGCGTGTTCGACTGGGCCGTCGGCTACGACCAGGCGGGCACCGTCACCGTGCCATTCACGGTCACGACGAAGGCGGGCCTTTCGACCGCGGAGACCGTCGTCTACACGATCTTGCCCGCCCCCGCCGCGCCGGCGTTCGGCGTGCTCCAGTCGCAGCAAATCGACGAGGGCCAACCGCTCTCGATCACGGCGTTCGCCGTCGACCCGCACAACCCCACGTTCGTCCTGCCGACGCGACTGCCCGACGGCACGCTCTCCTCCTATCCGACCACCAATCCAACGGTCACCTACAGCGTGAGCTCGCTGCCGGCCGGGGCCAGCTTCGACCCCGACACCGCGCTCTTTACCTGGACGCCCGGCAACAACCAGGGGGGACGTACAACGTCACCTTCACGGCCACCAATGACGGCTATGGCGGCCCGCTGTCCACCAGCGTGACCGTGCCCATCACGGTGGTCGTGATTAACCACGCGCCGGTGGTCGTCCCGGTGGCCAACATCACCCTGACTGCCGGCCAGCCCTTCATGCAAGGCGTGCAGGCCAGCGACCCCGACGGCAACCCGCTCAAGCTCTCGATCAGCAACGGGATCAGCGGCTATCCGCTGCCGAGCTTCGTCACGCTCACCGACAATGGGGACGGGCCGGCGTGATCTCGTTCAACCCGCCCGCCGGAATCCGGGGGACTTACACCCTCACGCTCTCGGCCACCGACAACGGCGACGGGCTGGGGGCGGCGGGCGTCCTTTCCGGCAGCTATTCCTTCGTCGTGACCATCGATTCGCCCACGCAGACGCCGACGATCTCCTACGTCGGAAATCAGGTCGCGGTCGTCGGGCAACCGTTCACGCTCCCGCTCCAGGCCGCCGAGATCGACCAGGATACGCTCACCTACGCCGTCTCGGGGCTACCTCCCGCAGCGACGCTCACGCCTTCGACGACCTACGGCCAGGCCACGCTCAACTGGACCCCCTCGGCGACCGACGTCGGCTCGTATCACGTCACCTTCACCGTGACCGACGCGGGGAATGGGACCGACACGCAAGCCTCGTCGACCCAGGTCACCGTCCTCTTCATCGTCCGCCAGGGCGACACCGCGCCGACGTTCCCCAGTGGTTCGACGTCCGTGACCGTGCCCGAAGGGCAGTCGTTGAGCCTGCCCGTGGTGGCCACGAAAGTGGAAGGGGATGAGCTCACCTACACGGCCACGGGTTTGCCCCCGGCGCGCGACGCTGAATCCCGCAACCGGCCTGCTCTCCTGGACCCCTCAGCCGGGCCAGGCGGGCAGCTACAACCTGATCGTCACGGCGAGCGACGGCAGCCTGAGCGGCAGCGAGGGCGTGGCGATCGCCGTCACGCCCAGCGTGTTCCCGCCCGTTTTCGTGCCGCTCCTGCCGCAGTACGCCCGCGAAGGCACGCCGATCACCTTCACCGTGGTGGCCGCCGACCTCGATGGCGACCCGCTCACGTACACGCTCGCCAATACCCCGAGCGGCGCCACGCTCAACGCGACCAGCGGCCGGTTCACCTGGACTCCGGCGTTCGGCTCGGCCGGCGATCAGACCCTCCACTTCTCCGCCACCAATCCCGGAGGCAAGTCGGCCACGATGGACGTGGTCGTCCACGTGGCCCACGTGATCCGGCCGCCGATCGTGGACACGCCCAACCACCAGGCCACGCTCGGCTTACCCCTGAATTTCGCCGTGGTGGCGACCGACCAGGACGCCGGGACGTCGCTCACGTACTCGGCCCTGAATCTGCCGGTCGGGGCGACCTTGAACCCGCAAACCGGGCAATTCTCGTGGACGCCGGGGCCTTCGCAGGGCGGCGATTTCGTGGTCACGCTGGAAGTTTCGGACGGTCAGGCGACGACCGCGCAGAACATCTTGATCCGCTCGTCCGTCCAGCCGCAATTGCCCGGCGTGACCCTCATCCTCACGCCCAGCTTCCCGGCGATCCCCGGCCAGAAGGTCACCATCAACGCCATCGCCAGCAGCGTGGCACCGATCGCCAGCGTGATCGTCCTGTACAACGGCCAGCCGCTCACGCTCGACGCGAACGGACGCGCCACCGTCACGGCCGGATCGCCGGGCGAGACCCTCATCCAGGCCACGGCCACGGATCAGGATGGGCTCGTCGGCACGACCTCCGCCTACCTCAAGGTGCGCGACCCGAACGACAAGGCGGCGCCGGTCGTCTCGTTCGACCCCTCCACGGCTTATGCCAGCTTCTCGAAACCCGGCGCGCTGCTGGGCACGGTTTCCGACAGCAACCTCGACTCGTGGACGCTGCAAGTCGCCACGCCCGACGACCCAAGCTTCACCCTGCTCGCCTCGGGACGCGGGACGATCAACGACGCGGCGATTGCACAGGTCAATCCATCGCAGATGACCAACGGTTTCTATCAACTCCTGCTCACGGCCACCGACATCTCGGGCCGAAGCTCGCAGGCCCGGACGCAGATCGAGATCCACACCGCGACCAAGCCCGGCGACGAGGTGGTGACCGACGCCGACGTGAGCATCACGCTCGACGGCACGCCCATCCTCATCCAACGCACTTATGATCCGCTGACCAGGTCGGGCAGCGGCGATTTCGGATACGGATGGACCTTCACCAACCGCGAGACCAACCTCCAGACCAACTTGCCGACCACCGGCCAGGAAGACCTGGGCGTGTTCAATCCGTTCCAGGACGGCACCGCGTCTACCTGGACCTGCCCACGGGACAGCGAGTCCGCTATACGTTCACGCCCACGAGGTTCCAGGTCGCCGGCCAGACGTTCTACAACCCCGCCTGGACGGCCGATCCGGGCATCCTATACAGCCTCGAGTCGGTCGGCGCAGTCCTCACGAAGTCGGCCGGGAAATACTACGACCTCAACACGGGCGAGCCCTACAACCCCGGCAATCCCTTCTTCTCCGGGCCGAGCTATACGCTGGTCGCGCCCGACGGGACGCAGTACCCGCTTGACGCCCAGGGGGACGTGGTCGGCGAAGTCACGCCGGGCGGGACTTCGTTTTACGTGAGCGACAGCGGCATCACCTCCACCAACGGCCAGGCCATCCAGTTCCTCCGCGACGACCAGGGCCGGATCACCAGCATCGTCTCTCCCGACGGCCAGGTCGTGAATTACCAGTACGATGCCTCGGGCAACCTTGCGTCCATGCAGAACGTCAACACCGGCGGGTCGCAACGTTACGGCTATTCCCTCTCGCAGCCCCACCTGCTGATAGCGGCCGTCCGCAGCAACGGCAACAGCTACGTGATACCGCCGGGGACCACGAACACGCCATACATCCAGCGCCGACCTCGGCGGCGCGGCCCAGTTTTCCGGCACCACGATCACGAATCCCCTGGCGGCCGGCGAGACCGACCTGTATGCGTTCCGCCTCGATCAGGACGAGCTGAACTCGACGGCAACCGGCACGGTCCTGCTCCGCGTGATCGTGGACGGGACCGACGGCAAGCTCGTGCCGGGCATCCCGACGATCGCGGGCCTGACCCCGCGATCGGTGCAGACGCAAGGTACACGGGTCGTGGCCCTGTTCGCGATCGATCAGCCGGGATTGTACGTGGTGGGGATCTCGGGAGCCTCGGCGACCTCAGCCGGCAAATACTCCGTGAACTTGACCGTGGCGGGCGACCTCAACGGCGACGGCAACGTGGACGGGAACGATAGCGCGTTGCTCGCCGCCGCCATGGGAAGCGTGGCCGGAGGGGCCCATTACAGCGTCTCCGCCGACATCAACGGCGATGGCAAGGTCGACGGCCAGGACCAGGTACTCCTCGCCGCCGCCTACGGCTTCCACGCCACCACGCCGGCCGCGTTCAACGCGCCGCCGTCGCGGCCGACGTTCGACCTCGATGTGAATTCGGACACCGAGCCGGTCGGCGACGGCATGACAATCGACAGCGTGGTCACGCTCGTGGGCCAGACCGACCCGAACGTGACCGTCACGCTCCAGCAGACCGGCGCCGTCGTTAAGTCCAACCCGAACGGGCTGTTTGCATTCTTCAACGTCCCGCTCGTCGCCGGCGACAACGCCTTCACCGTCGTCGCCACCAACGCGTCCAACGCTAGCAGCCAGTTCACGAAGATCATCACGCGAACCCAGGCCGGCATGAGCCTGATCGCCCCGGTGATCTCGGCCCACCTGGCGAACGACACCGGCCGCTCTTCGCTCGACAACATCACCAACGACGACACCGTGACCGGCTCCGTCACGGCCGCGAATGCACTGGTTTCGTTCCAGGCGCAGGTCGATCAATCGCAGGTCGTGGACATCTCGGCCGCGCTCGGCGGCAGCGCGTTCACGATCACGCCCGCGATGCTCGCCACGCTCAACGGCGGCCCGCTGTCCGACGGCAAGCACACGCTCACCCTGATCGCCCGCGACGTGAACGGGAACATCTCGCAGCCGGTCACCGTCAGCTTCATCCTGACCACCACGCCCCCGGCATCCGTCTCGCCCGTCTTGCTCGCCGCCAGCGACACTGGCATCAGCTCGAACGACGGGATCACGCGGCTCAACACGCCGACCTTCGAGATTGCCGGGCCCGCAAACTCCATCATCCGTCTGTACGTCGACGGCCATGTGGTCGGCCAGGCAACCGCGACCGCGGGTCCCGTGTTCATCACCACGACCCCGCTCACCTCGGGGCCGCACGCGATCACCGCGACCGCAGAGGACGTGGCCGGGAACGTGAGTCAGGCCGGTTCGCCGCTCACGATCATGATCGACACGGCACCGCCGACCGCCCCCACGCTCGGCCTGGATGCCGCGTCCCAGACGGCGCCCGGGCAGACGAATAAGTCGGTCGTGAACCTCGTCGGCCAGACCGACGCCGGCGCGTACGTGGCGCTCTACCGCCAATCGGACCCGAATACGGCGATCCGGAATACCCAGGCCGACACCGCCGGCAAATTCACCTTCACGAACATCTCGCTGGCCCCCGGCTCGCAGGCGTTCATCGCGGTGGCCGGCGACGTCGCGGGCAACTCCAGCGAGATCACGCAGACGATCCTGACGACGGCGACCGACACCGCCGGCCCGGCAATTGCCGCGCGCCTCGCGAACGACACCGGACTCTCCAGCACCGACGGCATCACGTCCGACGCGACGATTACCGGCGTCGTCGACGACCCCAGCGGGGTGGCGAGCTTCCTGGCCTCGCTCGACGGAGGCAAGGCGGTGAATGTGACCTGGCTCCTGAGCGGTGCGGGGTTCACCTTCACGGGGGCCAATCTCGCGACCATCAACGGAGGCGTGGCCCTGCCCGATGGCGCGCACACCCTCACTTTGCAGGCCACCGACAGCCTCGGCAACGCCTCGGCCGCGACGAGCATCTCCTTCAATCTCCAGAGCGCGCGGCCCTTGCCTCCTTCGAATGTGGGGTTGATCGCGAGCGACCTGACGGGCTCCAGCAACTCCATAACGAAGGCACGCTCGCTCACCGTGCAGATGTCCGCAGCAAGCGGCACGATCGTCACGCTTTACATGAACGGGATGCAGATCGGCCAGCAGACGGCGACCTCCTCGCCCCTGAATTTCCCGGTCGCCGGCCAGCTTGCGGACGGGCAATACCTGTTCACGGCCACGGCCGCGACGGTGTCGGGCCTGGTCAGCCCGTTCTCCACCCCGTTCACGGTCACGGTCGACAACACCATCCCGGCGATCGCATCCTTCGGGCTCGACACCCTCTCCGACGCCCGTCCCTACGGCCATAATTTGACCGTGTTCGCGGTCGTCGGGCTCACGGGCCAGACCGCGCCGGGGGCCGAGGTCACTCTGGTCGAGACCGGTGCCAGGACGACTTCCGATGCCTCGGGCAACTTCAGCTTCTACCCCGTCAGCCTGCCGAACGTGGGGGCTTATACCTTCACGCTCAAGGTTACGGACGTCGCGGGGAACGTCAACTCCGAGCAGAAGACGTTCACGCGGATCGCAAACACGTTGCCCGTCGAACCTGCTCCCGCCGGACGTCACCCTGACCCCGTCGGTGACCACCGCGCGGCTGGGGGATACGGTCACGTTCACGATCCCGACGACCACGCACGACGGCCAGCCGCTCGCGAGCGAGGTCCTGCTCATCAACGGCAAGGTCGTCCCGATGACCTCGCCGGGGACGGCCTCGTTCTCGTCGGCCACGCCCGGCGTGTTCAACGTGACGATCAAGGCGTTCGATGCCGAAGGAAATGAAGGCGACGCCTCGCAGACGATCACGTTCCTCACCGGGCCGAACGGCCTGCCGGCCCCGACCGCGGGGATCGGGGGCGACGAGGTGACGCCGGACGTGACCTTGCCCACGCCGATCATCGGCACGGCCAACACCCCAGATCTCCTGCAATACACGCTCCAGTATTCGCCGCAAGGGCAGAACAACTGGACCACGTTCGGCTCGGGCACGGCCCCCGTGATCAACGGGACGCTGGGGACGATCGACCCGACGATGATGGAAAACGGGTTTTACGACGTGCGGTTGACCGTCGAGGACACGAGCGGCCAGGTCACCACCAGCGACAAGGTCTATCAGGTCGACGGCCAGGCCAAGATCGGCAACTTCACGCTCAGCTTCCAGGACGTAGATGTCCCGGGCGAGGGGTTCCCGATCACCGCGACTCGCACTTATGACAGCCGATTGAAGGATACATCGGGCGATTTCGGCTACGGATGGAGCCTTTCGACCTCCAACGTGACGGTCGAGGCGTCGTCGGTTCTGGGTGCGGCATGGATCGAGACCGAGACGCAACTCCCGGCCTCGCAGGCTCAACCCGCTCGGCGGCCTCGGGGGGCTTGGCGGACTCGGAGGCTTCGGCGGGCTGCCCGGCCTCGGCCTGCCTCCCGGCCTGGGCAGCCGGCCGGCCGAGATCCAGTACAGCTTCCAGAACACGCAGAACGAATTCGTGACGATCGAGCTGCCCGACGGGACCGAAGAGAAGTTCATCATGGGCTTCACGGGGGTCACGTACAACTTCGCCGGCCCGCCGCTGGCGACCACCAGCGTCTTCTTCGAAGCACTCCCCGGCTCGGGTACCACGGGCACGCTGGAGGCCCTGACAGACAACAACGTGATCGTGTCCCCGGCGCAGGTCGGGCCCGGTCACCTTCCTCGATGCCTCCACCGGACAGGTCTATAACCCGACGACATGGAAGTACACCGACCAGGCGGGCACCGTGTCTACATCATCAGACGAGACCGACGGGCTCGAGAGCATCACCGACGCCGAATGGCAACACCGACGACCTACTCGGCGTCCGGCGATCCAGTCCTCCGACGGCAGGGACCTGACGATCGCCCGCGACGCCCAGGGCCGCGTCACGTGCATCACCGACCCCGACGGCAGCCAGATCCAATACGGCTACGACTTCTACGGCGACCTGGTCACCGTGACCGACCAGATGGGCAACGTCACGCACTTCACCTACGACACCAATCACCTCCTGCTGGAAGTCTACGACCCGCTGGGCCGCGAGGGCAATCGGCAGGAGTTCGACGACAGCGGTCGCCTGACCGGGGTGGTTGATGCAAACGGGAACGAGACCGCGATCGATCATCAGATGTCGCAACACGTCGAGGAAGTCACCGATGCGCTCGGCAATGTGACGACCAGCATCTACGACAGCCGGGGGAATGTCACGACTCAGATCGACGCACAAGGTAACGTCACGGACAAGACATACGACTCGAACGGCCATGTCCTTACTTCGAGCGTTGTCCTGGCGGGCGGGGGAGAGGCCACGACCACGTATACTTACGACGCCGGCGGCGACATGACCAGCGAGACCGACCCGCTCGGCAACAAGACCACTTTCTCCTACGACGCCTCGGGCAGGCTGGTGGAAGAAGTCGACCCCCTCGGCCACGTCACGACGAACACTTACGACTCCGACGGCGACCTGCTCTCCTCCACCGACCCGGCGGGGGCGACGACGTCCTACGCGGCGGTTCCTCCGGCGAATTGCTCTCCTCGTCCGATCCGCTCGGTTACGTTCACACATTCAGTTACGACCTGTTCGGAGACCAGACCGGGGGCACCGACCCGTCGGGGCTGACATGGTCGGCCGCCTACAACTCCTCGGGCCTGGAGACCAGCTCCGGATACACCTGGGTCAATCCGGACAACCCGTCCGATACGCGCCCCGTCGGCACGCAGTCGACCTACGACGCCGATGGGGACGAGATCGCCGAGAGCCAGTCCAATGGGACCCGGACGGAGAGCACCTACGACGCCGACGGCGACCTGACCAGCGACACCAGCGACCAGGGCCTGGTCACCCGCTACCTCTACGACGTGATGAACAAGCAGATCGAGACATTCTACCCCGACGGGACGGTGGAACGCTTCGCCTACGACGCAAAGGGAGATTTGGTCTACCAGACCGACCGATATGACCCATCACAGCCCACTTTGCCGGACGGCACCCAGACGCTCTATGACAAGATCGGCGACGTGATCGGGACTCGGACGCTGTCGCAGGTCCGCATCGACGTCGCGACGATCTCTCCGACGGACAGCGAGTCGACTTTCGTCTCGGCCGGCGCGGTCCTCTCGACCACCGGAACCACCCTCGACGCCCAGGGCATCCCACGTCGATCACGGGAGCGAATGGCCAGGTGACGACGTTCGAGTACGACCTCGCCGGCCGCGAGACCGCCATGGTCGACGCCCTGGGGGACCGCACTGAATACCGGTACGACGCCGACAACAACCTGGTCTCCGTGACCGATCCCCTCGGCCACAAGACCAGCTACGTCTACGACAAGGACAATCGCAAGGTCGAGACCATCTACGCCGACGGATCGACGGCCGCCTACCAGTACGACATGGACGGCCGCCTCATCGCCGAGACCGACCAGGCCGGGCAGACGACCAATTACGAATACGACAGTTCGGGCGACCTCACCGAGGTCATCCTGCCCGCGGTGCCCGACCCGTCGAAGGGCGGGATGATGACCCGGCCCACGTATCAGTATCAGTACGACCTCTATGGCAACGAGACGCTGATCATCGACCCCGACGGCCATGAGACGAACTTCACCTACACGCAATTCGACCTCCAGGCCTCACGCACCCTCCCCGGCGGGCAGGTGCAACAGACCGAGTACGACCAGTACGGCCGGCCCACGCTGACGGTCGACTTCGACGGCCAGGTGGAGGAATTCGTCTACGACGACCTCAATCGCCTGAGCGAGGAGGAGTTCTTCGACAGCATGGCGCAGGAGACGGCGGGGACGCCGAGCGAGACGATCGCGATCACGATGAATGACCTCGGCGAAACGACCGCCATCTCCGACTCGCTCTACGGCACCACCACCTATGGATTCGATGCCGAGGGGCATACCGACCTCACCACGACCCCCTCGGGTTCCATCGCCACCACCTACGACCCGGCGACCGGGCTCATCGACGAGATCTCCTCCGCCAATACCGACCTCCAATATCACTACGACGCGCTCGGCCGCCTCTCCGAGGTCGACGTCACCAAGCTGGACGGCCACGCCCTCGCCACGCCCGAGGCCACGACCTACAGCTATACCGCCACCGGCAACATGAAGGAGATCCTGCGCCCGACGGCACCACGACGACCTATACCTACGATCTCCTCGACCGGCTCAGCACCGAGACCGACGATGCCCCCGACGGCTCCGTGCTCGACGAGTACCAGTACACCCTGGACGCCGACGGTCGCCGCGTCGGCGCGATCGAGACGCAGGAGCAACCCGACGGCTCGCTGGCGCAGGCACGCCTGGCCTGGACCTACGACGCGCTCGGCCGCCTCGTCGAGGAGAAATCGACCGACCTCAGCGGCACCCGCCCCGCTCTCAATTACGATGCGACCTACACCTATGACCTCGACGGTAATCGGCTGACGGAGGTCTTCACCGACGCCTCCGGCACGACCACCACGCAGTCCGTCTACGACGCCAACGATCGGCTCATCTCCCAGACCTCCGCCGGCGTGGTCACCGGCTATACCTACGACGCCAATGGCTCGCTGACCCAGGTCCAGGTCGGCGGTGCCGTCGTCACGCAGGACCAGTACGACCCGCAGAATCGACTCTCCAAATCCGTCACCTATTCCACCAACGCCCAAGGCGTGATCGTCACCACGACGACGCTTGCCTACGACCCCGGCGGCGACCGCACTCGCGAGACGACCACGGTCCAGCAGGCGGGCATGCCCGACAAGACCGTCGTCCAGCTGTTCCTCGTCTCCGAGTACAACCCGACCGGGGACACGCAGGTCTTGGATCTGCTCGACGGCTCGGGCACGCTGCAGATGACCTACGTGATCGGGTCGAGCATCCTCTCCCAGGTCGCCGCGAATGGGCAGGAAACGTACTTTCTGGCCGATGCGATCGGATCGACGCGGCTCCTGGTCAGCCCCGGAGGCACCATCGCCGCCCGATTCAACTATACGGCCTACGGCGAGGCCCGCGGCTTCGATCCCGCGCGGGCAGGCACCTCGATCCTGTTCGCCGGCGAGCAATACGACGCCGCCCTCGGCCAGTATTACATGCGTGCCCGCTATTACGATGCGCAGGCCGGTACTTTCACGCAGATCGACCCGCTGCTGGGCGATCCGGGGGCACCGCTGACCCTGAACAAGTACGCCTACGCCGCCGCGGACCCCGTCAACAACATCGATCCGAGCGGCCAGGGCTGGTATGCGGCGAGGCTGGGCGTGGCCGTGCACACGGTCATCTCCGGGGTCTTCCTCGCATACGACCCGGGAGGCCAGGCCGACGTCAGGCTCAACGCCCTGGAGGGCTTGGTCGAAGGGTTGTTCGATGCCGATTTCGATGCCCTGCTGGACTTCATCTCGCCGGATCTACAGGAAGCGATCGACAACTTGGTCGATGCCCAGTTGACCCGCCCCGATCTCGTCTCCTCGCTTCGCGGCATCTTCGAGATCAAGCCCAACAACGCCAATCAAATCGCGAGGGGGAACACGCAACTCGACAATTACGTCAGCAACGCCAATACCGCCGGGACGTTGAACCCGTCCATGGGCGGTCCCGTGCTGCAATACCATCGCGGCGAGATGTACGAGTTCCCGATCGAGTCGCTCCTCAACACGTTCGTCGGCTACATCGCCGTCCCCGCCTTCGGGGTTGGCGTCACGATCAGCCAACCAGGTCCACCCAACCTTGGCCTGATCCTCTACACGCGGGACCAGGTGCAACTGCGACGACCGCGTCCTGGAAGAGGCCCTGATCGAGGTGACTGAAATCGCCGCGATCGCGGGCGCTTTCTTCCTTCGGGATCGGCCTGCTCATAGAGGCGGAGCTCATCCCCATCCTCACCATCGAGATCGCTGCGGAGGAGATATCGCTCGCCTTCCAGGCGGTCCGGGCTTACACGGCCCTCGGCCTACAGATCGCCGCCACCACGTTGCTGAAGGACGACCCGACGAAGGCCGTGTGCTGCCCGATGGGCCGGCACCGCCCGACCTGACGAGCGATAGCCCCGACCTCAAGGCGGTCGAGTCGGAGGCTTGGGATATGTGGCAAGCCGCCGTCGGCCCCAACTCCGCCCCGTCCTTCCGCCCCACATTCCTCGTCGCCCAGCTTCCTTCGGGAATCCTGGGAGAGACGATCGTCACCGCCCGCGATGAGCAGGGCAACCCGACGGCCGCCACGATCGTCATCTCGCCCGATGGCGACGGTCGCGGCTGGTACATCGATCCCATGGTCGATGACAATAGCGCCTTCGGCGAATCGCTCGGCGCCACCGCCTCCCAGGCCCTGCCGGGATCGGCGGCGTATGGCCATTACGACCTGCTCACGACCTTGCTTCATGAGCTTGGCCACGTCGAAGGCTTCATGCCGCAAAACGTCGGCTTCGAGCGCTACGTTCAAAACATCAACGGATCTCAGGTGTTCGTCGGCCCCGGCGTGACCGCCGCGCTCGTCGATTCCGACCAGGAATTGAATCCGAACACCTACCCCGGCGACCTCCTGAGCGCCACGCTCGCCCCCGGGGTTCGCGAGCTGATTTCTCCGCTGGATGTCCAGATCATCGACGCTTCGCAACTCTCCGACGCCCCGGCGACAACGGCATCGCAACCTATCGAGACGCCGGTGGCCGTCGTGGCTGCTCCCGCCGTGACCCCGTCCGTTATTGCTCCCGCCATCGTGACACCCGTGGCTGCGGCACCGACGGCCGCGACTCAAATGGCCACCGAGACCCAGATTGTTTCGCCCTCCTCGCCGGTCGCCGCGGCCCCGGTGTACGGGCCCGTCGCCTCGACCAGCCCTTCCACGCCGGTTGGTGGCGGGAGCGCGGTGCCGTCGCACCTGCTTCACAAGCCGAAGCGTAAAGCCGTGGTCGTCGCCCATAAGAAGACCTCACAACGTCCGCTCGGATCAGCCGTTTCCCACAAGGCGGCACGATCCTCGGCGCCGAAACTGCCCAACGCCCACCTGGCAAGTCGATTTGCCCACCTGGGCACGCGGACCATCAAGCCAAAGGGGACCGCTCGCCCCGGCACACTTCATTGATTCGTTGCGACGTCAAGCTGGGGCGTCTTTTTTCTCTAGCCAGCCGAGACCCCCTGTCTTCGCAATGGCTATCTGATATATTTGATGCAAACTCCCCAGTTTCTTGCGAATCCGCCGCCGGGTTGTCCCAGGACTTCCAGGACCCTGCATCATAAAGAGAGACTCCGATGCGTCCTCCCCTCCGTCGTCGGAATTGCGGCAGCTGGTCCCCCGTCGCGCCGACGAGATCGTCGCGGCGGCGTCTCTTGATGGAGGATCTGGAGCCTCGCCTCGCGCCTGCGGGGCTGCTCAACGGCGATTTCTCCATCGGCGACCCCGCCGACCCGAATTATGGTTGGACGACTCGCGGCGGCGCGACGATCGCGAACGGACAGGGGATCCTTGATGAGGGGACGACCGTCCAGAGCGACCTTTCGCAGTCGTTCATGGTCCCCCAGGGTACGACGGCGTTGCGGTTCACGATCGTCGCCTCGAACCTCGTGGATAACGGCCCGGATAACCCTCCCGATGCCTTCGAGGCCGCGTTGCTGGATTCGACCACGCAGGCCCCCCTGGTGGGCCCGCCTTCCGGGCTGTCGGGCACCGATTCCTTCCTGAATATCCAGCAAACTGGTCAGGTTTATTATGCTTCCGGCGTGACCGTGCCGGGCGCGGGAGCCTCGGGGGACGTGGCCTCGCTGAGCTTCCCCGAGATCGTCACCGTGGACCTTTCGAGCGTGTCCGCCAACACGCAGGCAACGCTCTTCTTCGACCTGATCGGCTTCAACCCGGCCACGAGCGTGGTCCGCGTGGACGACGTGAGCACCTTCTCCGGCCCGGTCCCGCCCCCGGTCTCGTTCACGCTCGATCCCGCCACCGATTCGGGCGCCTTGGGGGATGGCCTGACCAATCTCAACCCGGTGAACCTGATCGGCGCGACCGATCCCGATCAGGTCGTCATGCTGGCCATCGGCAGCGACGGGTTCACCGACGGGACCACAACTTCCGATGCCAACGGCCACTTCTCGTTCTCGGGGGTGAACCTGGCCGAGGGCATGAATACCCTGCGAGTGCAGGCGACCAACGCGGCCGGGACGACCGTGAGCACCCAGGCCATCACGGTTGACTCCCAGATCCCCACCGGGGCGCTGGTCAGCCCGGCCCCCGGCTCGACCATCGCGATTGACCCCGGCTATGTCGACGTCCAGTGGACCGCCCCGGGCTCGGCGGCCATCGATACCACCGCCTTCGACACGAATGACGTGACGATCTCGGGCGTGTCCGTGACCAGCGTCGAAGACCTCGGCGGTTACCTGGAACGATACCATTACAGCAACACGAATGGCGCCGGCCTGAGCACAAACACGGTGGACGTGACGCTGGTAGAGGGCCAGGTGGCCGACCTCGCGGGGAACACGAACGCGCAGACCGTCCAGTCGTTCACCTATCAGCCCATCCAGGCCCAGCCCGATTCTTACAGCGTCACTCAAGGCGCCACGCTGACCGTCTCGGCCGCGAATGGGGTTCTTGCCAACGACTCGACCACGGACGAACGAACCCTGACCGCCTCCGTGTTTGCGCAACCCTTGCACGGGAAACTGACTTTCAGCGCGGATGGCTCGTTCGTATACACGCCCACACCGGGATATGTCGGGGCGGACGATTTCCGTTATCAGGCAATCGACGGGTCGCTGATTTCGCCCGCAACGACCGTCGCGATCCAGGTAAATCCGGCCTCGCACGCACCCGTGGCCATGGATGACAGCTACGCGACCCCGTTCGGGACCACGCTGAACGTGGCCGCGCCGGGCGTGTTGGCCAACGACACCGATTCGGCCAACCTACCGCTGACCTCAACCCTCGTCGACAAGCCCTCGCACGGGACCGCCACGCTCAACGCCGACGGGTCGTTCACCTACATTCCCACGGCGGGGTACTCCGGCGCCGATTCCTTCACCTACCACGCCAACAACGGGCAAGAAGACAGCAACGCCGCGACGGTCACCATCACCGTCCAGGCTGCCGTGATCGTCCCGCCGGTTGCCGTGAACCATGCCTACTCGACCCCGTACGGCACGACCTTGACGGTCCCCGCCCCGGGCATCCTGCAAGGCGATACGGCCGCCTCGGGCAAGCCGCTGACCGCCGCCGTCTCGAGCCAACCGGCTCATGGAAAGCTGACCTTGGCCCTGGACGGCTCGTTTACTTACGTCCCCGCGGCGGGATATTCGGGGGTCGACACCTTCACTTACCTCGCCAACGACGGGATCGCCGACAGCAACGCGGCGACAGTCACCATCACCGTCCAGGCTGCGGCCGTCACGCCTCCGCCCGTCGCCGTCAATCAGAGCTATTCGACGGCCGAGGGCACGCCCCTGACCGTGGCGGCGCCGGGCGTCCTGGCCAATGCCACCGACTCCAACAACGCCCCCCTCACGGCCGTCCTGGTCACGCAGCCTTCGCATGGGACGCTCGCCCTTCAGGGCGATGGTTCGTTCACTTACACGCCGGCCGCCGGATTTTCGGGCGTGGACACCTTCGCCTATGCGGCCAACGACGGGGTCTCCGATAGCAACGCGGCGACGGTCACCATCACCGTCAATCCGGGGGTCGTCCTTCGGCCGCCCGTGGCCGTTGACGACGGCTATTCGACGATCCAGGGCAAGGCGTTGGCCGTGGCGGCGCCGGGCGTCCTGGCCAACGACGTCGACCCGAACGGCCTCGCGCTCACCGCGACGATCGTTTCGCAGCCGAGTCAAGGGACGCTAGCCTTCCACGGCGACGGATCGTTCACCTATACGCCGGCGCCCGGGTTCGCGGGGACCGACTCGTTCGTTTACGTTGCCAGCGACGGCCAGTTGAGCAGTAATAACGCGACCGTCACCCTGGTCGTGGCGGGCATTTCCATGCCAACCCTGCCGGTTGCCGTGGATCATTCTTACGCGGCCCTCGAAGGACATTCGCTGACCGTGGCCGCGCCGGGCGTCCTGGCCGGAAACTCCTCGCCATCGGGCCTGCCGCTGGCAGCCACGCTTGCCACGCCGGCAGCCCGCGGTCAGATCTCCCTCAATCGCGACGGATCATTCACCTACGTGCCGGCCGCCGGGTTCGCCGGCGCCGACTCGTTCACCTACACGACCAGCGACGGCCTGGCGACGAGCCAAGCGGCCACGGTCACGCTGATGGTCGCCTCCAACCATCCGATCTCGATCCTGCCGGACAACGCGCATTTCAACTTCCTCCGCCGCCGCCGCGACCGTGATCCGGCCAACTTCGACCGTTACCACCCTCAGATCGGGGCCTTGCTCGCGCTCGAACAGAGCGGAATCCCCACGTCCCCGACCAAGCTCCTGCCCGATAGCGTCAAGTACAACACCTATCGCGCGGAACGCCAGGCCAACCCCACGGCATTCGACGACGCCCACCCGGTCGTCGGCGCGATTTTCCAGCTCGAATCGATCCAGGGAAACCCAACCTCGGCCAACCTCCTGCCCGACACCCCGCAGGTGATCGCGTTGCTCGCCCTGAGGGCCAAAGATCCGGCGAAATTCGACGCGCAACAAACCTACTACGCGGCAATCCTATCCCTGGAAGCCTATCTCGCCGAGATCATCGTTTGAGTTCGACTTCGGACGCCGAAATCGAAACATCACGTCCGGCCCACAACGCGAAAAGGGCTTGCGTCCAACGACGCAAGCCCTTTCGCCGCTTCGCAATACCCCCACGGGGACTCGAACCCCGGTCCCTAGGCTGAGAACCTAGTATCCTAGGCCACTAGACGATGGGGGCCATCGCAGGCTCGTCCATTATTGGACCGGGACTGCCTCATTGTCAAGGCTTGGCGCGGTCGTATTCGTGCGATTGTGGTAGGATGGAGGGATCCTGCGGGGCTCCCATTTCATGGAGGGAATCATGGCCCGATCGGCTTCCTTGCTGTTGCATCTATTGTTGCTGGTCGCGGTCGGGGCTCTTGCCCAGCCGGCTCGGGGCCGACAGGCTTCGAAGGCTCGCGGGACGCGGCCGCCCGCTTCGAACAAGGCCGGGGCGCGTGTTGGACCTGCCGGGACCTGGATCGGGCAGGATGGGAAGGATGTGGTCGGGCCTTCGTCGGACCTTGGCCCGAGCGAAATCCAGGACATTCATATCGCCTTGACTGGCCTGCCTCGCGATCGGACCATCCAGTTTGCCCAGGTGAGCGCCACCGGTGGCGAGTGGACCTTCAACGGGCCTCGTGGGCCATGGCGGGCGCAGATCGAGCGGGAAGTTGGGTCCCCCACGGCCGACGTCTATTTGGAGCCGAATCAGGATGAGACCGGGCGGCCTTTTCATGTCTTGCTGCAGATGGATGATGGCCGGAAGCTTGAGTTTGACGTCCAGGGGGGTCGGGCCAGGCAGGGCTTGAAGCTGGTGGCCGCTCCGCTTGCGGCTCGCTGGCTCGGGCAGGATCGTCAGGACCGGGTCGGCCCTGGCCCTTCCGTTGGCCCCGATGGCTTGGTGGATTGCCAGATTGCCCTCTCGAATATTTCGCGGACCGTGCCGATTGCCAGCGTCGAAATTCGCGGGGGCGGCGGCCAGTGGCAATCGGGCGTGAATTTGAAGGGAGTCTCGAATGCCGAGATTGTTCGCGATGGCAAGGATTCGAGCAGGGCGGACGTCTTCCTGGAATCCGAGCGGGACCTTGCCGGCCAGGCCTTGCAGGTGGTCGTCCGATATGTGAACGGCAAGAGCGACTCGGCGAAACTCGTGGCCGGCAAGCTTGATCCGAAGAAGAAGGTGGCGAGGCCGAGGGTGCCCTCGGCCAATGTGGTCCGGCTTTCGGGCCGTTGGCATGGACAGACGGGCCAGAATCTGGTGGGGCCGGGCGACGTTCATGTGACCTTGACGGGGCTTCCGCAGGCGCCGATTTCCGCCGCCGTCTTGAGCGATCCCTCGCGAGGCGTATGGGCCTTCAAAGGGGCGAACGCCGCGGGGTTGGAGGGGTTGGAATTCGCCACGCCGATGGCGCTCCATCAGGACGACTCGGGCGCGGTCGACCTGTTCTTCCCGCCGGTTCGCGACGAGACCGGCGGCAAGATGATGCTTCGGGTGATCCTGGGCGACGGCCGCGTGTTCGTGGGTGAATTCCCGGGCGGGCCGGCCGATGTGAGCCTTCGCGCGGGAGACGGCCCCGGCGATTCGTTGACGACGGCGCGGCCCGGCGACGATCTCCAATCGCTGGTCGCGCGTCAGGGGACGATCCGCCTGGCGACCGGGCGTCATCTGCTGAAGCGGCCGTTGGTCCTGGAAAAGCCGGTGAGGATCATCGGGGATTCGGGCTCGGTCCTCGTGTTCTCCCAGGATGCGAGCGAGCCGGAGTGGTCGGCCGCGATCAAGATCCACTCCGGGCTGACCACGCTGGAGGGCTTCTCGATTCGGTTTGCCTCGCCCGTTCGGTGGAAGGCGGGGATTGAATACGGGCCGGCCGTGATCGGTGCGAGCGATAATTCGGACCCGAACCAGGGCAACCTCAAGGCGGGGCTGGTCTTTCGCAAGCTGGACGTGGAAGGGCCCCCGGCCTCGGGGCCTTTGGTCGAGGCTCCCCGCACGATTCGCCTGCATCGCTGCGTCAATGGGCGGATCGAGCAATGCACGCTCAAGGGCGGGACGATCGAGCTGGATGCCGGCCCGTGGAGGATTGCCGACAATCGTTTCATCGGCACCATGCCGGGCACGTTCTCTTATGGCGTGATCGCGGCCCATATGCCGCATGACCTGATCGTCAAAGATAATATCGCGAGGCCGGCGGCCGATTCGGGCAAGGTCTGGCGGTTCCTGGCGCTCACGGGGCTGGGGGATAACGACCTGATCGAGGGGAATCAGATCGAGGGGATCGGGCCTCGCGACGATGACACCATCCCCGGCATGAACGCGCCGGAAATCATCGTGACCGAGTCATACAGCCTTCATTTCGAGGGCAAGCCGCTGGCGATCGGCACCGACGGCCGCATCCTGATGGTCCCTCCGCTCCAGGGAGAGCCCGCCAACACGGGCGACGTGGTGGCGATCCTTTCCGGCCCCCATGCGGGACAGTGGCGGCGAATCTCGCAAACCCTGGGCCCGGCGATTTATCTCATGGACACTCCGCTCCCCTCTGGGGATTATGTCGTGTCGATCGCCACGGGATTCGTGCGGGAGACCATCCGCAAGAACCGGATCGACAGCCGCGGCGGGACCGTGGCGGGAAATCTGGTACTGGTGGGCAACCTGTACGGCCTGACGGTGCAGGGGAACCACCTCCTGGGCGGGGGCGCATTCAAGATCACCGCCGCGCCCACCGAGCACCCCGTTCATTGGGGATGGTCGCACGCCCCGTTGCTGGGGTTCACCTTCGAGGACAACATCCTAGAAGATTCGATCGGCGGGGGAGATCTGAACGTCGAGCACTCGGAATACATCAAGTCCTCGCAAGGCCGGGTGTATGCCACGGCCGTGGTGAAGGGGAACACGATCCGCTGGAGCAAGGAGTTCCTCGCAAAGCACGCCTCGTCGCCGCCGAGGAAGCCGCTGGCCGGGATCACGCTGGGCGTGGAGGGGTCGCTCGACCCCGCCGAGTTGGCCGTCACGGAGGAGAATAATCGCGTGGAGGGTCGGGACTCGCCGGCCATCCGCGTGGTTGCCGCCAAGGTCAATGGGAAGGAGCTGCGCGATCGGGCGATTTCCTCCGCGGCCGAGTCGGGCGGGTCCGCGGACGCCTCTTCCAAAGCCCGGAAGCGCTGACGGTCGAACTCGCAGGCGGAAAGACCACGACGGAGCGATCGTCGTTCACGGCGACCTCGAAGCAAGAAGCGGGGCGGGCCGGGGAGCGGACCCTACGTCAGGCACCATCGTTTCGCCACGCCGCGACGATCCGCAAATCCGGGGAAGCCGCCGAGAAATCCGCTGCGGTCCGGGATCACGCACAAATCCTTCGATGGTCCCACGACCGGGCCCAACGCCTCTCCTCGATCGACTTCCGCACTTTACTTAATGCGTTTACATGTTATTATTTGCGACTCGGCCTGTCGCCCTTGCCGGTCGGTTCGCCGGCCTTCTTCTTCGGGACACCCTTGCCCCTCGACGTGCCGACCGATGCCGACGTGGTGGGCATGGTCGGCGGATTGAGGTTCTCGCTGAACATATCCACCTTCCCCGATTTATGCTTGACGTAGGTGACGCGGAATCCGTCCTTGACCTCCTCCTTGCGGTCGACGATGGTGTCGGCCTTGTCGATGGCGGCCTGGGCGGCGACGGGGTCGACGAACGGGTCTTCGGGTTTCGTGGCGGCGCGGTAGACCACGGCCATGGCAGCGGCGCTGGCGAGCAACGCAAGCACCAGCTTCGCCGCGAAGAATCTGGACGACGACGGCGAGGCGGGCTTCGGGGTTTCCAGATGGTCGGGATGCGAGGAGGTCGGTTCGGACATGGCAAACTCCGGGTTGATGAATTCTGGAAGGATAACCGGCGGGCGGCCGGCTGTCAGCAAGCGGCCGCCAGCTCCCGGGAGGATTGCAAAGTCCTGGGGCGGGGCCGCGATCGCCCCGCATTTCGTGGCATGGGATTTGGCCTATCGTCCCGGCATCAGGGGCCGTCGATCCGTCGCAAGCCCGATCCCGCCAACGCCTTGCCCATGATTCCCGCCAGAAGCCGGGAAATCTGGGAATGGGAAGGTTTCTCGCCCCGGGGTCGCTCGCGCCGCGGGAAGATTCGAGATGTCAAGGAGCGTCGAGGGACCGACACCTTGGAGACTATCGCGACAGGGGTCCGGGGAATTCATCCGATCGACGACGCGGACGCTTTTCGATCTCCCCGCGACTCGCGGACAAAGCGGGGTCTCCCTGACTTTGCAGTCGTCCTGGCTCCAGGGCAGAGTTCCATCTCCAGCCTCTGCCTCGCGTCAGATTGGATCTTGTCCACCCCGGACGACTTTGGAATCCACCTGGGCCAGCTCCTGGCGGTAAGCCGTCGGCTTCAGGTTGGAAGAAGTCGGGTACGCCGGGCGAGGACCCAGCGACGCCGACCCCACCGGGTCCAGGTACGGCCTGCGGGATTGGCGGTCAGGTCGGCTCATCTGGGATCACGCGGAGCGGCCTGGCGGGCGAAGGGTTGGGAAATGCCGGCGATCTCTCCGTGACGGCCGCGGGCGGGGGAATGATGGGCTCGCCCGCGGCCTCCAGGCGATGCCTTGCGTTGCACGCCGGGCAGGCCGCCAATCGGCCTATCGCGTCGTCGGGCACGTGGGCCTTGCGCCCGCAGGATTGGCAGGCCACCGGGATCATCATCGTGACATCCTCCTGGGGAAATCTTGTCGGCATGCGTCTGAGGGAGGGAGCGGAAACATCGCCTGGACGTCGATTCCGCGCGGCCACTGCGGGGTCCGGGCAACGTCCGCCCTTGAATGCGACGCTAGAATACCTTCCTTGGCCGCCTACGCGTTGCCGTCCGCCCTTTCGCGGCGCGCCTTCGGCGGTCGAGTTTCATCGGCAAAGGGCGAGCGGTCGCCGGGCCTCGTCGCGCGAGATCGCGGCGGCCCGGATCGGGAGGCGTCAGGACACCAAGATGTACGTACCCAAGAAGCTGTTCTTCACCAAGGGGGTGGGCGTCCACCGCGAGAAGCTCTCCAGCTTCGAGCTGGCCCTGCGCGACGCCAAGATCGCCTGCTACAACCTCGTCCGCGTCTCCAGCATCTTCCCGCCCGAACTGCGAGGAGGTCTCGATCGAGCAGGGGCTGACGAAGCTCGAGCCCGGCCAGATCGTCCACGTCGTCATGAGCGAGTGCGCCACGGCCGAGCCCAACCGCCTGATCGCCGCCAGCGTCGGCGTGGCCATCCCGCGCGACCGCACCACGTTCGGCTACCTCTCCGAGCACCACGCCTACGGCCAGACCGCCAAGCTCGCGGCCGACTACGCCGAGGACCTCGCCGCCGAGATGCTCGCCACCGTCCTGGGCGTCGAGTTCAACCCCGACAGCTCGTGGGACGAGAAGCGCGAGATCTGGAAGATCGCCGACGTGATCTACAAGACCAAGGAAGTCACCCAGACGGCCGTCGGCAACAAGGACGGCCTCTGGACCACCGTCATCGCCGCGGCCGTCTTGCTGCTCTGAGCTGACCGAAAGGGAAGCCCGTCGATGCCCAGCCTTCCCGACCTGATCCGCGAGTATTGCGAGCTGCTCGACCAGGAAACTTTCCTGGATAAGAGGAAGGCCGAGATCAAGGCGCGGATCGAACAACTGATGGCCATCCAGGGAGTCGGCAACGCAGCGAGTCCTTTCGGCTCGGTCATGAAGAAATCGCGATTCAAGCTCACGCCCCGGCGGGACGCGGTGCTCAACCTGCTCCAACCCGAGGACCTCCTGCCGTTCGCGCAGTTCAGTTCGGCGAAGGTGACCGAGATCCTCGTGCCCAAGTATGGTCGCGAGCAACTCCTGCCGCTGTTCGAGGTCGAGAAGACCGAATATCTCCAGGTCAAACGGCCCACGGACAAGTAGGGTGCATGCAATGCACCGTCCTCCAGTGAGCATGAAATGCACCATTTCCCCGAAGGAATGAGCCCCGCGCGATGGACTTCCTCGAAACCATCAGCCAGCACCGGATCGCCCCGCCGGCCGTACGGGCTCGGCGACGGCCGCCGACCTGATCGACGAGGCCTTCCTCAGCTACAACGGCGGCCGGCTCCGCGAGGTCTGCCAGGTCTTCACGCGGAAGATGCTCGAGCCCGACTGCACCGTCGGCCTGACGCTCTCGGGCGCGCTCACGCCCGCCGGGCTCGGGATGAGCTGCCTGATCCCGCTGATCCAGGCCGGGTTCGTCGACTGGATCGTCTCGACCGGCGCGAACCTCTACCACGACACCCACTACGCCCTCGACCTGCCGCTGCACCAGAGCCGGCCGAACCTCGACGACTTCGCGCTCCGCGAGAACGACATCATCCGCATCTACGACATCGTCTTCGACTACAAGACGCTGCTCGACACCGACGCCTTCTATCGCGAGCTGATCCGCGACGAGGCCTTCGCCCGGTCGATGGGCACGGCCGAGTTCCACCACGTGGTCGGCCGCTACCTCCACGGCCGCGCCGCGGCGCTGGGCAAGCCCGGCGAACAGCCTGCTCGCCGCGGCGTACGAGTGCGGGCGTGCCGATCTACACGTCGAGCCCCGGCGACAGCTCGATCGGCATGAACCTCGCCGCCCTGAGCTTGGGCGGCGGCAAGCTCCAGATCGACACGCTCCGCGACGTGAACGAGACGGCCGCGATCGTCTACGAGGCCAAGCAGGACGGCGGCAAGTCGGGCGTCCTGATCCTCGGCGGCGGCAGCCCAAAGAACTTCATCCTCCAGACCGAGCCGCAGATCCAGGAAGTCCTCGGCCTGGCCGAGAGCGGCCACGACTACTTCCTCCAGGTCACCGACGCCCGCCCCGACACCGGCGGCCTCTCCGGCGCGACGGCCACCGAGGCGATGACCTGGGGCAAGGTCGACCCCGAGAAGCTGCCCGACTCCGTCACCTGCTACACCGACAGCACCATCGCCCTGCCCCTGCTGACCGCCTATGCCCTGGCCCGCCGCGAGCCCCGCCCGCTGAAGCGGCTCTACGACCGCCGCGAGGCGATCTACGAGGCGCTCGCGGATCAAGCCTATCTCGCAGGCGCGAAGTCGAGCGAGCGTCCGCACGCGGGATGGCCTCGCGAGCAATCGCAGGGCACCGGCACAACCGACCGATGCCCCGTCGCGACGCACCCGAGATACGCTCGATCGGTCGACCCCGATCGACCCGACCCGGCGATCGCTCGACGAGGCCGCCGCGATCCTGCGCGCGGCGGCCTCGTCGCCTTCGCCACCGAGACGGTCTACGGCCTCGGGGCCGACGCGACCAATCCCGGGCCGTCGCGCGGATCTTCGAGGCCAAGGGCCGGCCGGCGACCAATCCGCTGATCGTCCACGCCGCCGACGTCGACGATGGCCCGGCGCTGCGTGTCGCCGACTGGCCGGAGCCGCCGAGACGCTCGCCGGCGGTTCTGGCCGGGCCCGCTGACCCTGGTCCTGCCGCGTTCCGGCGATCATCCCCGACTCGTCACCGCCGGCCGCGACACCGTGGGCGTCCGCGTCCCCGCGCCGTGTCGCCCGCGGCCTGATCGCGCGCCGGGCGGCCGATCGCCGCGCCCGAGCGCGAACCGCTCGAACCGGATCTCGCCGACGCTCGCCGCGCACGTCGCTGAAGGACCTCGACGGCCGGATCGACCTGATCCTCGACAGCGGCCCGACGACGCGTCGGCCTCGAATCGACCGTCCTCGACCTGACCGACGCCGACCCCCGCATCCTCCGCCCCGGCCCGATCACCGGCGCGAGCTGGAGCTCGCGCGCTCGGCGAGCGCTCCGTCGATGACCGGCCGAGGCCTCGTCGAACCGGGCGCCGCGCACCGAGCCCGGGCCAGATGGCCGATCCATTACGCGCCGCGGACGCAGGCGATCCGGTCGAGCCGCCGACGACCTGGCGACGATCGCCTGGCCGCGGACGCGGCGGCCCTGCTCGTCGTTCGGCCAGCACGATCTGCCCGTCACTCCGCGCGGTTCGCACCGCTATTCGAGCTGGCCGCACGCCCGAGGATCGCCGCCGCACGCTCTACGCGATCCTGCACGCACTGCGACGCGCTGGGCCTCGACGCTGATCGTCGTCGTCCTGCCGCCCGACCGGCCCGAGTGGCGCGCGATCCGCGACCGCTTCTGGCGCCACGCACTCGCCTTGTAGGGTGCTCGTGAGCACCTCCTGCTCTCCCGGAAAATCCAGGGCGAAAAGGTGCTCGCAGAGCGCCCTAATCGAACAACCGCGGCTGATCGATGATGTCGAACAGCTCCGGCTCCGGCTCGCGCAGGCCGAGGTGGCGATAGGCCGCGGTGGTCGCCTTGCGGCCGCGGGGGGTCCGGACGATGTAGTGGCGGCGGAGGAGGTAGGGCTCGACCTCGTCGGTCAGCGTGTCGACCGCGATGTTCATCGTCGCGGCGATCGCCTCGGCGCCGGTCGGGCCGCCGCTGGAAGACGTGGATGAGGGTCTCCAGGTAGCGGCGGTCCTGCTTGTCCATCCCCTCGGCGTCGATCTCCTGCATGGCCAGCGCGTCTCGCGCGATCGCCAGGGTGATGTGGCCGTCGGCGCGGGCGGTGGCGTAGTCGCGGACCCAGCGGAGTCGGGCGTTGGCCAGCCGGGGGGTGCCTCGGCTGCGGCGCGGCGAGCTCCCAGGCGGCGTCGGCGGTGATGGTCGTGCGGAGCTTGGCGGCGTTGATCGGCGACGATCTTCGCGAGGTCGTCGACGTCGTAGAACTCCAGGTGCTCGTGCATGTGGAACCGGTCGCGGAGCGGGCCCGAGAGCATGCCGCTGCGGGTCGTCGCGCCGATGATCGTGAACTTCTTCAGCGGCAGGTTGATCGTCCGGCGCCGACATCCCCTCGCCCAGGACGACGTCGACCCGGAAGTCCTCCATCACCGGGTAGATGAACTCCTCGACCGTCTTGGGCAGGCGGTGGATCTCGTCGATGAAGAGGATCGAGCCTTCCGCCGCGTTGGTCAGGTAGGGCATCACGTCCATCTTCTTGTCGAGCGCCGGGCCGCTGGTCATGTTCAGCTCGACGCCCAGCTCGTTGTGCAGGACGGTGGCGAACGTCGTCTTGCCCAGGCCCGGAGGGCCGTCGAAGAGGATGTGCGGCAGCGGCTCGCCCCGCTTCTTCGAGGCGCTTCGAGCGCGATCGCCAGCCGCTCGGCGACGATCCGCTGGCCGACGACCTCGCTCGAGCGTCTGCGGGCGGAGCTTCTCGTCCATCGGGTCGACCGGGCCTCGCGTCGTCGCGACGCTCGGGCTCCTCGCCGGGCCTCGCCCGTGATGATCGCCTCTCTTGCCATGCTCGGATGCTCCGCTTAGTTGGCGGCATGGACGCCTGCAGCTCACAGCCCCGAGCCGTCGAAGCTTACTTATCGTCTTCTGGCTGGTAGATCGCATCGATCATGTCGGCCACGCTCTTGAACTTTCTTCTTGCCCGACGAGGACCCGGTCGATCGCCTGCCGCGCCTGGCTCTCGGTGTGGCCGACCGAGAGCAGGGCGGCGAAGGTGTCGCGGATCACGTCGGGCTCGGCGTTCTCGGCCGCGCCGTTGGTCGGCGCGGCTCGTGCCGCCGTCGCCTCGGCGGCCGCCGACGATCAGGGCGAACTTGCCGACCTTGCGGCGCAGCTTGGCCACGATCCGCTCGGCCGTCGCCTCGCCGATGCCGGGATAGGTCGCCAGCATCCTCACGTCCTGGTCCTGGATCGTCCGCGCCAGCTCGCGCACCGGCCGGACCATCGCCCGCAGCGCCTTGCGGCACGCCGACGCCGTCGACCGAGCAGAAGATCTCGAAGAACTCGCGGTCGATCGGCGAGAGGAACCCGACGAGCCGTGGGCGTCATCCGCCCGCCCATCGGGTTCCCCTCGATGTAGAAGATCGTGTGCAGCGCGACCAGCTCGCCGACCTTGCGCCTGCAGCTGCCGCCGCGCCTGCTCGGGGATCAGGACCTCGACCTCGAACGGCTCGACCGCCAGGGTCAGCTCCTCCTCGCCCACCGACCGCAAGATGCCGCGAATCTGGGTGATCACCGCGCCACCCGTCCTTTCCCGCCGATCCGCATTCTGGCAATTTGTCCATCTATTGTGTCACACGATCACCAAAGCTTCAAGGGGTGGTTTCCCTGGATGATCCGCAGCACTTCGGGGATTATGACGGGGATGTCGGCCAGGACCATCCCAATTTGGGGCGTGAAAAAGATGCCGCATTCCGAGATCTAGGCTGTTTGAATTCTGTTCGCATTATCCTTCGCCGCGCCTGGATTACAAGGTCCACATCTCTGCAGCTAGGAGGACCGAAGACGTGCTGCAAGGCGCTCCAGCAAGACGCCCGACCCGCCTCCGTGTGGTGCCTTGCGAGCTCCTCTTCGACTCGAACAACGGCCGAGGAATTCGGGGCGACGGCACGCCGACGAGGAAGTTCCAGGGAAGGAGCGTACGAGATGGTCAAGGCGCCGCGAAACGATGGGCAGGGCGACCTCGCGAAATTGCTTGGCGGTTATCGTCGACACCTCTCGTCGGGAGCGGAATGACTTGCTCGCGTGATGCTCGATGATCCCCCGGCCCCGCGTGAGGACCTCGCCGGAGTCGGGCGAGAATGTCGCGAGTCCCTCGATATCGTCGCAGACGGCCCGATGATGCGCGAGCTTGTCGCATCTCGCGCGGTTTCGCTTCGTTGCTCGCGAGAAAAAAACGGCGAACGAAAAATATTTCCGATCTCGGCGGCGCGCGATGGGTCCATCGAGGTGCGCGATGAGCGTGTCGCGGCGGAGTTTTCGCCCTCGGGAATCGGCGAACACGCGGATTCCGGGAAAATCGGCGGAAAATGCGACCACTATTTCAATCGTCTTTAGAATTTTAGTTTTGTGGATCTCAAAAATTGCACGACATCTATATATTACTCAATGATTACGCATATAGGGGCCACAGAGGCGAAAAACCGGGGAAAAACGCGGGAAATCGGGCCATGTCCGTCTTCCCGCGAGTGATATATTTGGCTAAGAACTTGCCAGCGAGATCGACAACTTGGTGCTCGATCCGTGGCAGTTTCTCCCCTCGTTGAGGGCGTCGAGCAATGGCGGCGAAGAAGGCGAGCGGGGCCACCAAGGAAGCGGCGGCCAAACCCAAGGCCACCACGAAGAAGGCCCCGGTGAAGAAGACGGCCGTGAAGAAGGCCGGCGGCAAGGTGGCGGCCGAGACGGCGGCCAAGTCGGGCACGCCGAAGGCGGCGGCGAAGAAGGCGAGCCCGCCGTGAAGAAGGCCGCGGTGGCCGCCCCGAAGAAGGCGGCGCCGAAGAAGGCCGCCGTGAAGCTCAACGACAAGCAGCTCGAGATCCTCAAGAAGGTCCACGCCGCGGGCGAGACCGGATACCCCGTCGGCCAGAAGGTCGAGGAGTGCACGCTCGAGCCTTGATCACGCGCAAGCTCCTGAAGAAGGGCGCGAAGAACAAGGAGACCGGCAACCCGCACTACATGCTCACCAAGGCCGGCGAGAAGCACCTCGCCACGCCGGCGAAGGAAGGCAGCTCGCCCACCCCCGCCGCCACTTCCTGATCTCTTCCTACCCGAAGACACACCCCGCGCCGGGGCCGTGATGGCCTCGACGCGGGGTGATCTCGAAGTCAGCGCAACCGAGCCCGAAGTCACTCGATCAGGGGATCGTCGTACAGCGAGGCCATCTCGACAAGTCGGGCCGAATCGCCGTCATGCACGGCCATCTTGCCGCCGGGATACAGGCCGGCGCCGGCGAAGCGGCCGTCCTTGGCGACGCAGTAGAACTTAACGTCGAAGTTCGGCCGCCCCTTGGCGTCTCGCGGACGAGGCGCTTTGTTCGTCGCGGCCACGCGTGCAGGCTTCCAGGCCCGCGTCCTTCGGCGAGAGCCCTCGCGCAGGGCCTCGACGATCGTGTGGCTCGACAGGTTCAGCAGGTTCGCCTCGCCTCGCCCCGTCGACCCCGCCGAGCCGATCGTGTTCTCCAGCCAGAGCCCGGCGCCGAGGATCGGCGAGTCGCCGACGCGGCCGGCGATCTTGTAGTAGAGGCCCGAGGTCGTCGTGGTGCAGCCGAGGTCGCCGTGGGTGTCGAGCGCCGAGACGTGGATCGTGCCGTGCTCCCGGACGTACTTCTCGCCGAAGAATTTCCGGACGACCGGGTCGGCCTCGTCGGGCGGCGGCGGGATGCGGTCGTCGTCCTTGCTGTTGGTCTCCTTCCAGTAGAGCCAGATCTTGCGGGCCTCGTCGGTCAGGAGGTCGATCTCCGGGAAGCCGTGCGCCTCGGCGAACTTGAGCGCCCCTTCGCCGACGAGCAGGCAGTGATCGGTCCGCTTCATCACCAGCCGGGCGACGGCCGCCGGGTGCATGATGTTCCGGATCGAGGCGACGGCGCCTCCGCCGTGGGTCGGGCCGTGCATGACGGCGGCGTCGAGCTCGACGACGCCTTCCTCGTTGGGGATGCCGCCGTAGCCGACGGTGTGGTCGTTGGGGTCGGCCTCCTGACGATCGCCACGCCGGCGATGGCGGCGTCGAGCGGGTCGGCTCCGGCCTTGATCAGCTCCATCGCCTTGGTCACGGCCGCGATGCCGTTGCCGCTGGCGACGACGATCGGCCGCTTCGCCCCGACCGCCTTCGGCGGCGA
>CAVZRT010000017.1:0-64710 GCA_963777705.1 uncultured Planctomycetota bacterium | reverse complement strand
GGAGAGAGAAATGGTATCAGTTCATTTCTTTCGTCGGCGCTAGAAGGGCACCCTTCGTGACGTTCTACAACTCCCGAACAATAGACGTGTTGATTCGACGGTACAAATCTCTCAATTTGCGGACAGTCTCTGCCGCCTCCTGAAAACCTTGCTGGCCGAATTCCTTTTCGCGCGAAACCGAATCAACATCGTAGTCCCGGAGTTCGCGGATGTATCCGATCAATTCTTCTAAGGCGATGTCCCGGCCTATGGTAGACTCATGCACTAATGCACCCTAATCCGCCGGTCGGTTGGCGCCAAGGATCGGCCACGGGCAAAACCGTATTTCACCGAGCCGTCAGTCGATCCGCTCCGACCACCTGTATAGCATTTCGGATGACGGGGTGGGGTTGGCGTTGAGGGACTCAGTTGCCACGAATGTTCGGTCGCTACTGATGCAAGGTGTCCCGCTCCGCTACGCGACATCGCGGGAATTCAGTTATATAAAGAGTAACAAACTCCTCGTCGCTGAACGAGGAAAAGGTGAACTTGTTGATGAGTTTCGTGAGGCTATCCTTGAGTTCCGGAGATGCGTCATCGAAAAATCGGATCTCTCGTATGTGCCCCGACTTATCGACGCGGAGGTCGAAGAAAGGGAGGGGCGGTGAAATGTGCTTTGTCGGAAGTCCGTGACGGACGTAGCAACGCTCGATCTCAATCCGCGCCTCTTCAAGCTGGGTCTTGCATTCGGATTCCAGCTTCTCGTAAGTTGCCCGCTTCCTCGCGACGATCTTGCGTTTCGCTTCGACCGACTTACGTCCTTCAGGGTTTAGGCCGCGATTCAGGTCGAGCCAAAGAGCTTCGATGATGACCATGCTCATCTCATCGGGATCGGCGATCTTGTTGGCGCGAAAAAAACGAACAAGTTCCGGATCACGATCTCCGCGAAGCCATCGGTTGCGAATGCCAGTCCCGTAGCCATGATGCAGGGTAATCAATTCGGATTTGGACCTGGCCGTGATCCTGCGGAGATCGGCGGCCGATGTGGTCTTCTTGAGTTGCTCTACGTAGGGCCGAAGAAATGGATCTTCGGCAAGGCTCTTGCCGGGAGCATCATCGCTTCCAAGGAGAAGCATGCAGAGCATAAAATAATTCATGTGCATCCTATCTATGGCGCCCAACAACCAAGCCCAGCGGACCCACACGCCCGACCTTCGAGTGTACCAAGGCCGCCACGGCTTCGAGACGGCCGGGAGTTTACGGGGGGTGGGAGGAAGCTTCGTGATAGCTCCCCAGTATAGCTCCCAACCAGCGTACCAGCGGCTTAAGCTGGGTCTGGTCCGATCGGAATCGGAAGCTGAGGCGGTTGCCGTTGATTTCGTAATGGCCGCTCGACTCGACGCGACCGGCGGGGAGGGCTCAAGGTCCAGGTGACGTCGCTCTGTTCGTTCTCATGGCGGAGGGTCGCACTCCCCTGGAGTTCCCGATCGACGATCCGAAGTTGCGCCATGAAGGATTCGAGGGCAGCCGGTGTTACGCACATAGGCGTGACCACCGAGAAGAAGCCGACGTGGAGTTCGCCGGTCAACTCGACGAATTGCTCTCGGGGGTGGACGTCGACGAGCTTGAGCTTCCACCAATCGGTGTTCGGATTGCCGAAGAGATTGCTTAACATCGCCTTGCCGCCTGACGAATGACCAAACCCAGCCCGTTCACCCGAGCGACCATCTAGCTTATCACTGGAGTTTTGCAAACAGTCAGGTCAGGCCCAACTGAGCCACGACACGACCAACCGGCCGGTTCCTCTCGGTGACTTGCTCGATCGCCCAGGCCAGCGTCGTCCGCAGCGATTCCCGGATCATCGCCCGACAGGCCTCGCCGATGGTCATCAGCCGATGGAACGCCCACTCCTTCGCACGGCCCTGCTTCAACTCGCCCATGAGCAGGCTGTACGCCAGCATGACCAGGTACATGTGCCGGGTCTGGCCCCGGAAGTCACGCAGCTGACAGTCACCCAGCCCGAGTTGCTGCTTGCCGTCCCGATGGAACGTCTCCGTGCCCGTCCAGCGATCCCGGTACACCCGCACGATCCGACCCGCCTCCCAGGTGATCCGATTGGTCACCAGGATCTTGATGCATCCTCCGTCATGGCGATACCTCCAGAGGATCACGATCCGAACCTTGTGCTTCACGTCGGGAATCCGCACCGTCACCGTGAAATACCACTGGCGACGGTCGCCGATCCGCATCTCCTTGCGGTCCGCCGCCGGGATCGACGCCGCCAACTCGCTGGCCTTGAGGATCCGGCCCTTCCACTCCAGCTTGCGGTTGACCTTCAGGTCGCCGACATAGCCCCGGGATCGCCCGAACCGATCGGTCTTGCCGTGGATGTGGTTGAGGATCTCGGCGTTGGTGAAGTAGCAGTCGAAGGCGAAGTCGCCGGGGATCTTCCGCTCGCAGACCCAGTCGATCAGCTCGCAGCACAGCCTGGTATGGTTACGGAACGGCTCCTTGATCGCCTCACACACCTCCTGCTTGCGGAAGAGGCGGAACTCCAGCGGGTAGTGCTTGCCGGAGGTGCAGACGTAGTTGACGAAGAGGTAGTCCTGGGCGATCTTGTTCCGCTGCTCGGCGTGATCCCAGAACCATCCGGCATCGGGGATCAACTTGCCATCCCGGTCGATCAGGGTGTTGTCGATGGGGATGACGCCCTGGTCACTGTAACGGGTGGAGGGGTCCTTCTGGAGCCGTTCCAAGCGGCGGTCGTTGAGGGCCTGGGCGTCCCACTTGACCTCGGTGAGGAAGCGATTGAGGCAGGACTGGTCGGTCGTCTCGGCGAACTCGCCATGGATGCCGAGGACGGTCTTGCGCTCGGCGACGAAGAGTCCGGTGAGGTACTCGCCGAGGTGGCGACGCTGACAGTCGTTGGCGAAGAGGTCGCCGTGTTGGTCCAAGGCGTCCTGGACGAGCTTGGGGAATTCGACGATCCCAGGCATGATGAAATGCTCCGCAGTCCAACTGCGCCCGAGCAAATCCGGGGAGGATCGGGTCCTTTCCGCCTATTTTATCGCCAGATCCGACAACTTTGCAAAAGCCCAGTTATCAAAAGAGAGAGATGGGAAATGGTGTCCGCTCATTTTAAAATGGAGAAATCGTCTGTGCGCATCAGCGGCGCAATTGCTGCGAAAGCTCCTGCGCCTTGGCCCATTCCGGGGCGAGGATGACGGCCTTTTCGGCCGCCTTGATGGCATCGCCGCGCTTTTGTGATGCCGAGAGCGCCAGGGCGAGCTGGTAGAAGGCGTCGGGCCGGTTGGGCAGCTTCTCGGCAGCGAAGCGGAAGTCCTCGACGGCGTCGGGCAGGTGATGGAGCGCGAGGTGGGCGCGGCCTCGGAGCAAGCGGGCGTCGGGGTCGTCAGGGAGCAGTTCGATGGCCTGTTCCAGGCGGGTGAGCGCCTGATCGTAGCGGCCCTGGTCCAGTTGCAGGAAGGCGACCCGCTTGAGCGCCGTGGCCGAGTTCGGGTCGGTCTCCAGGGTGCGGAAGTAGGCGGTCAGGGCGTCGCCGGGCCGTCCAAGGGTCTCCATCGCCTGGCCTCGGGCAATGTGGGCTTCGCCCCGGCTGGGATCAAGCTCGATGGCCTGGTCCAGGTGCCGCAAGCCGTCGACGATCCGGCCGGTCTGCGCCTCGACCTGGCCGAGTCCGATCAGGGCATCCACATAGTCATGGTCGAGCGTGAGGGCCTTGCGGAACTCGTCCTCGGCCAGCCCGAATTGTTCCTGCGCCTGGAACACGCGGCCGAGCCGGTGATGGGCCTCGGCCGATCGCGGGACGAGGGCCACCAGGTGCAGCAAGGCGGCCTGCGCCTTGGGCCAATCCTTCAGGTCGAAGGCGGCCTGGGCCGCCTGGCTTTCCTGCTGGACGGCCGCCAGTTCCGCCGGGGAAGGGGGCTCCTCGCGATGGAAAATCGAGGCGCAGCCGACCGCCAGGCCCAGGAGGGAACCGGCGATCAAGGCCCGAGCCCGCATTCTCGCCCCCTCCCCGAGGCTTCGCCCACCAAACGGGGCAACACCGCCCGGAATGCGGGAACATACGCCCCGAAGCCGCGTCGGTCAATGCCGATAGCTGGGCCTTTATGGCTTCGGCACCGACGGGAAGAGGTCCGCCACCGGGCATCGGAAGCCCGGCACCCCATCCGGACCCCGGCATCGAGGTACTCTCGAACCTTGATGTTCACTTCGTACGCGGTGTCGTTCGGCGAGAGGACTTCGACGACCAGGTCGGGGGGGATTTCCAGGGCCGCCTCGTCGCCCCAATCGGGAGGAATCCGATCGATCCGCACGAAGCAGGCGTTGGGCTTCCGGAACTTCGCCGCGTCGGGGTAGCAGCGGACGAGGTTGTCGGCCCCCCACACCCATCCGAGGTTGTGGGCGTCGCAATAATTGTCCAAGTTTTCGGCCGACGATCACGCCGACGCGGCTCGACAGGACGCTCGCATGCACCTCCACGAGGTTCCCATCGACCAGCTCGAAGCATTCCCGATCCGGCATCGCCAGGTACTCTTCCGGCGTGACCTTCGCGGCGGTGGCCGTGCTCATCAAAGCCTCCCGGTCCGACCCGATCCCCATCCGATGCATCAGTCCCCTTCTAACCGGCCGGCGGCGGGCGTGACACCCGTGCCTGGGCAGCCGGTCATTTGGCCTTCAGCGTGACTTCGGATCGCCGGCCGCCCTCCAGGTCCACCGTGACCGGGTCGGTCGACTGGTCGCCCGTGGCGGGGTTTGGGCGACCTCGCAGGGTGTATCGGCCGGGAGGTATGTCCTGGAAGGTCATTTGATTCCTGGCGTCGATGTTCCCCGACCCGCCGTAAGTGCCAACCTTCGCGCCGCCTTCGGGCGTGATCTCGACGATGTAGCCCGCGGGCCGCTCCTTGTCGAGGAAATCGATCGTCACGACCACGCCGGCCGACCTGGTCATCTTCAGCTCGATATCCTGCTTCGGGGTCGTGATCGACAGGCCCAAACCGGGGCGGACGTAGCCCGGCTTGTGGATCCAGACCGAGGCCTTGCCCTCGGGCACTTGCTCCACGCGGAAACGCCCCTCGGCGTCGGTCATGGACTTGTATTCGGCGGGGGATTCATAACGCCCGCCCGACCCCGGCTGGACGTTGGCGAGCCTCACGTCCACGTCCGCCAAAGGCTTGCCATCCCCGTCGGTGATCCGACCCGAGACGGGGGCCTGGCGGGCGAGGACGCAATCATAGGACAGCCACCGAGGCTGCTCGTCCAGCCGGACATACCCGACGACTCGCGGGACGAACCCGTCCGCCTCGATCACCACGCGCAACCACCCCGCCGGGGCCTTCTTCAAGACCCAACGACCCTGCGCGTCCGACTTCGCTTCCACGACGGCCGGATAGAGATAGCCGCCCTTCGGTTGCGGCTCGACGCGATGCAATCGCATGGTCGCGGCAATTGGCGTCTTGGTGGTGATATCGGTGACCTTGCCCTCGATCACCACGCCATCGGCTTCCGTGAACCCGTGGGCGATCAGGCGGCGGTCGACGACTTCGATGCCATCCGGCACGGTCACGTCGGCCCACTTCAGTGTTGCGGTGAACACGTCGATCTCGGCCGGGGGCGAGGCATCATCGGGGCCGGTCGGGTTGAGGTCGGCGGGCATCCTGCGGAGCCGATCCCAGTTGGCGGCCTGCCACACCATGAAGACCCAGTCCACCTTGGCCGCCGCAAGCTTCTCGGGCTCGCCGTTCGGCGCGAGCCAGAAGCTATGGCCGACGCCGTCATGGACGACGACTCGCTTGAGTTTCGCGTCCATCTTGGCGAAGTCGGCCAGGACGGCATTGAGCGCCAGGGCATCGCCCCGACACTCGGCATGCCACTGGCCGCCGCCAAACGGAGGGCCCTCCCACCAGGCCACGCGGTCGGGGTGGTTGAAGATCACGGCCGCTCCCCTGGGCCAGCCCGGATCGCCAACGGGCTTGTTCCCCACGTCGCCGCGGATCAAGGCCGATGCCTCCCGCGGGAAAGCCGCCAGCAGGGTCATCAGGAGAAAGGGCGCGATCCTGGTCATGAAATCCTCCGGGAGAGGCCGCCGATTGCCGCTCTGCACGAGGATTAACGGCCGGGGGCGGGATTTCTTAGAGCGGTTTTCGTCCGGGTTGACCTCTTGATATCGGGTGCCACTGGCGGCGCGGAGTTCCAGAGTGGTTCGGGGATGAGCGGCGGCCGGTCCATGACGAGCGATCGTAACGAATTCCTCGGAGCCGACAAGATGCTGATCGTGAATGCTTACCTTCATGGCATTCATCTTCGTTCCCTTAGATTCTCGGATCGACCTCGTACGCCTGCCCCAACAAGAATCACTCCGACTTGCCGGTAATGTTAGAAGCTCTAAAGGAATTCCGGGAACGACCGCGGTGAAGCCCGTATATGTTTCTAGTCTCAGAGTTGCATCGACGCTTTACGTCTCCGTACGGCGGTCCACTATCGGGTTGCGCTCGATGGGGCCGCAGGCGCGCTCCTGGGTAGGCTGGGTCGAGACCCATCGCGCGGGTCTCGACCCAGCCGACCGGAGGCCGAACCGTGTGCCATGCCGTTGAGGACCGCTGTAATCGGCCGGGGTCGCCGGGGCCATCCTTGGCGTCTACGAATACGTCACGGCAATCGACGGCGCCTTCGCCGTTTGGGCGGTCGTGGCGGGCAACGCAATTCCCGCAACTCCATCCCTCGTCTCGCACAAGCCCACAAAGGAGCAGAGCATGGCGACCCAGGTGCATCATTCTCTCGTCTCGCCAAGGTCCGGGAGGAGAGGCAAGACGATGCCGGCCAGCACGCCGACCAGGAGCGCACGCATCCCGATCACGAACATCTACGGCGGCGGCGACTACACCGCGCAGCTCGCCGTGGGCAGCCGGGGGGCGCTGGTGAATTTGATCCTCGACACCGGCAGCAGCACCATCGCCGTCCAGACGACCACCTACGATCCCACGCAGGACACCGACCTCAAGCCCTCGGTCTACGCCCAGGAGATCCTCTACGGGACCGGAGGCTGGATCGGACCCCTCGTCACCACGAATATCGCGATCAGCGCGGGCGGCCAATCGATCGCGATCCCGAACGCCTACCTGGCCATCGCCGACGACCAGTTGCCCAACAACTTCGGCGCCGCCGACGGCATCCTCGGCCTGGCGTACACGGGCCTGAACCAGGCCTACAACATGACCTCGTACCTCCAGTCGCAGCACGTCAATCAGGCGGTGACCTACCCCTGGCCGTTCCAGGTCGCCGGTTCGCAGGCCGCTTACAGGCAGTTCATGAGGCTGCTTGAGACCTTCCGGTTCGAGGACGTGCCGCCCTATTTCGACCAGCTCGTCGGCATGTCGATGATCCCGAACAAGTTCGCCTTCTACACGCTCCGCTCGTTCCCCAGCCAGGCCAGCGCCGACCCGGGGAGCGACCCGCTCAACAACGGGTTCTTCATCCTGGGCGGCGGCGAGGAGCAGACCGACCTGTTCACGGGCAATTTCATCGACGTGGACGTGCTGGACGACTTCTACTACAACGTGAACCTCGTCGCCGTGCAGGTCGGCACCGCGCAGCCCGTGCCGGCCGCGCCGCTGCCCGTCGAGTACCAGCAATCGGCGAAGTCCAACGCCATCGTCGACAGCGGGACCAACAGCCTGTTCGTGGCCAACGACGTCTACAACGCCATCATGGCCGGGCTGAAGGCCGCGAATCCGCAATTCGTGAAGGAGATCCAGAAGGCGGCCAGGGACGGCATCCCGACTTCGCAATTGAACCTGTCGCACTGGCCCGACATCAACTTCATCCTGACCGGCGAGAACGGGCAAAACGTCACGCTCTCGGTCACCCCGCAGAACTACTGGCAGGTCGATTTCCCCAGCGCGGGCATGGCCGTGTTCAACATCGGCAACGGAGGGCTCCCGCAATCGATCCTCGGCCTGCCGCTGATGAACAACTACTATACGGTCTTCGACCGCTCGGAAGACGCCTACGGGATCATCCGCTTCGCGCCCGTGAAGCATCCGTGAGCGAGCGTCGCGAAGGATTCCGGAGAAAAGGGGACGCAGACGACCATCTGCGTCCCCTTCTTGCTTGGTCGCGATCAGCCCGGCGGATTCTTGGGTGCGTAATCGGTGACGGTCCAGCCTTCGGGGATCGTGGGCTTGAATTCCTCGTCGGCGATCGCGGGATTGATCGCGTTTTTGGTGAAGGGGAAGAGGGATCAGGCGGCCGTGGCATGGCGATCCTCCCTGGGGCGTACGAAAGTTGTGAGACCATGAGGCGAGCCGAAGCAACGCCGCAATCGAGACGGGTGCCCCTCTCGATTTTGGAGGGCCAGGGCGAGACCTCGTAGGGCGAGACCTCGTGGGGCCGGGGGCGGTTCTCCGACCCCGGAATCCGCCGGCTCGCAGATCCCGGGGTCGGAGTACCGCCCCCGGCCATACGGTCGCGGATTGGCTGAACTCCAAAATCGCGAGGCGCACCCAGGGACCGGACGCGAACTTGCGTCGCCCGAAAACGCCCCATTCGCTCTGGACACGACGGCCCGACCGCGATATCGTTCGCCCCGCACGTCGGACACCCTTCTTTCAGACTTTCACCCGACACGATTCACGCAGAGAAAAAAGCCGGCCGGCCTTCGAGAGGAGGTCGGCTCGGTGCGGGGTGACGGTTGGGCATGGATGCCCTTCCGACGCCCCCGCGCTATTGGTTTCGCCCCCCAATCGGCGGAGGAACGGATGCCTCCCGAGACCGCGAGCCCCAATGTTGCCGGATGGTCGCGCTTCGTCGGCATGATGCTGCCGCTGACGATCGTTGGCGCCATCGTGGTCTTCGTGGTCCCGCTCCCGCCCGCCGTGCTGGACGTGTTGCTCTCGGCCAACATCACCATGGCCGTGCTGATCCTGTTGACCGTCCTCACGATCCGCACCCCGCAAGAATTCAGCGCCTTCCCCACGATCCTGGTCGTGACCACGCTCACCCGGCTCGTCCTGAACGTTGGGACCACGCGGTTGACCCTGACTCGCGGCGGGACCGAGGGTTTGAATGCGGCCGGCGACGTGATCCGCGCCTTCGGCGATTTCGTCGCGGGCGAGAACGTGGTCGTGGGCGTGATCCTGTTCGCGATCCTGATCATCATCCAGTTCGTCGTGATCACCAAGGGGGCCACGCGCATCAGCGAAGTGGCCGCCCGATTCATGCTCGACGGCCTGCCCGGCCGCCAGATGGCGATCGATTCCGACCTTCATGCGGGCTTGATCGACCAGCACGAGGCGGCTCGCCGTCGCGACGCGCTTTACCGCCAGGCGGACTTCTTCGGCGCCATGGACGGTGCCGGCAAGTTCGTCCGCGGTGATGCCGTGGCGGGGGTGATTATTACTCTGGTGAACATCGTCGGCGGCCTGTACATGGGCATCTTCGAGAACAACATGACCGCCGGCGAAGCCGTGGGTGTGTTCACGAAATTGACCATCGGCGACGGCCTGGCGAGCCAGGTCCCGGCGTTCTTGATCTCGCTCGCGGCCGGGTTGATCGTCACGCGGTCGTCGTCCGAAAGCGACCTCGGCCGCGACGTTGCGGGCCAGCTTTTCTCTCGCCCCAGCGTGCTGGCAATCGCCTCCGGGTTCCTCGCCTTGATGGCCTTCACCGCCTTGCCGAAAGTGCCGATGCTTACGCTCTCGGGGGCGTTGGGCGCCGGGGCGTTCGTGCTGCATAATCGGAAGCCGATCGCGACGGTTGGCGAGCGCGAGGAGGTGGTTGCGACCGCTCAGCCGGCCGCCGCTCCCGAGCCCCCTTCGGACCGCATGGAGGACTTGCTCCAGGTCGATCCCCTGGAGCTGGAAATTGGCTATCGCTTGATCAGCCTGGCCGAGCCGACGCGGGGCGGCGACTTGCTGGACCGCATTCGTGCCGTGAGGCAGACGGTGGCTCGCGAGCTTGGCTTGATCGTCCCCCAGGTGCGGATTCGCGACGAGATCGCCCTCGGTCCCAACGAATATTGCTTGAAGATTCGCGGCGGCGCCGTTGGTCGTGGAGTGGCCTATGCCGGCCGATTGCTGGCGATCCCTCCGGCCGGAATGGTGCAGCGGCCCGACGGTCGCGACGGCGTGGATCCGGTCTCGGGTGACCCGGCGGTGTGGATTCATGCCGACGGGCGCGAGGTGGCCGAGCTTGCCGATTGCCGCGTGCTGGAAGCCTCCGCCGTGGTTGCCGGGCATTTCGGCGAGGTCGTGACCAATCATGCCGATGAATTGATGACCCATGAGCAGGTGCGACGATTGCTCGAACGCGCCCGCGTGTCATCGGCCGCGCTGGTCGATGAAGTCGTTCCGGGGATGCTGCGGGCCGGCGAGATTCAAAGGGTCTTGCAAGCGTTGGTACGCGAACGGGTCAGCGTCCGCGACCTGGAGACGATCTTGGAGGCGCTGGCCGAGCATGCGGGCAAGACTCGCGACACCGATGCCTTGACCGAACATGTTCGCCGCGCCCTCGGCCGCCAGATCACGGCCTCGCACCTGGGATCGGACGGCCGGTTGCGGGTGGCGACCCTGTCTCGAAGCCTGGAAACGCGGCTTGCCGAGGCGGGCGTGCAGTCGGACACGCGGCCCGCCGATGCGTTCGGCTCCGACGCCGCGAGGTCGGTCGTCCGCGCCGTGGCGATCGCCGTCCATGCGATGGTCGAATCGAATTACCCGCCCGTGGTGCTGTGCTCGGCCGAGGCGCGGCCCGTGTTGAAGGACCTCACGCGGGCCGATTTGCCGAGGTTGGCCGTGCTCAGCCAGCGAGAGATTCCCCGCGATACGCCGGTGGAATCGGTGGGGGTTGTGGTCGAGGAAACCGCAGAGGAGTTGGCGGAATTGAACTATTCGTAGGGTGCTCTGTGAGCACCGGATTTATTAGTTAATTGAAGAGGTGCTCACAGAGCACCCTACTTAGGATCTCTTTAATGACGACGAAAACTTATCGCGCCCCGACGATGAAGGAAGCCCTGTCCCAGGTCCGTCGCGACCTGGGCGGCGCGGCCGTGATCCTCGGCACGCGAGAGGTGCGGCGTCGTCGCATGTTCGGGCTCGGCACCCGCGAATTGATCGAGGTCACCGCCTCCCGCGACGGAAAGGGCAACGCCGTCCCGGTCATCTCGCCGCCGTCCGCGTCTTCGCTCTTGCACAATCAATTCAGCGAGCAGTTGAGCCAGCTCCACGCGGCCGTAGAAGCCCTGAGCCAGAGCGGCCGGCTCGATCACCTCCTGCCCGACCTGCCCGCCAGCCTCGTGCCGACTTATGCGACCTTGCTCGAAGCCGACGTGCCCGAGGCGCTTGGCCCGCCGATTGGTCCGCCACGTGGCCGAGCGATTGGAGCCCGACGAGGCTCATCTGCCCGAGGCCGTGCGCGATGCATTGCGAGACGCCGTCGAGTCGTGCCTGCCGATCGCGCCTCCCATCGGCGTGATCCCGGGAACCCGTCGCGTGGTCGCGCTGGTCGGCCCGACGGGCGTGGGGAAGACGACCACGGTGGCGAAGCTCGCGGCCAACTTCAAGCTGGTCCATGGATTGAAGCCGGGATTGGTCACGGTCGATACCTTCCGCATCGCGGCCGTCGAGCAGTTGCGGACCTATGCCGAGATCATCGACCTGCCCCTGGCCGTCGTGAACTCGGCGGGCGAGATGCGCAGGGCGATCGATTCGCTCGGGGATGTGGATCTGGTACTCATCGACACGGCGGGGCGCAGCCCTCGCGACGAGGTGAAGATCCGCGAGCTTGGCGATTTCTTGACCGAAGCCCGACCCGACGAGGTGCATCTCGTGCTGAGCGCCGTGAGCGGCGAGAGGAGCTTGCGTTCGGCCGTCGAGCGGTTCGCCTCGGTGCGTGCCGATCGCCTGATCCTCACCAAATTGGACGAGGCCGACGGCCTCGGGGCGATCCTCGCGGTCATCGGTCAGGCGGGGCGGCCGGTGAGCTACCTGACCACCGGCCAGGCGGTGCCCGACGACATCGAGCCGGCCGATCGATCGCGGCTGGCGAGGTTGATCCTGGGTCATGAGGAGGTCATTTCATGACGATTAGAAATCTTGGCATGCTCTGCGTGCTGGCGCTCGGGATATCTGCAGGCGGGTGCGCGACGATGGGCGACAAGACGGTTGCGGATGCGAAATCCGCCTCGCAGCCCAAGGACGAGAAGCCGAAAGGGTTCCTGCGCGAGTTGATGGACAGCGGATACCTCGCCAACACGAAGAGCCCGAGCGCTCCGCTGTATCCGTGAGTCCGATGATCGCCTTCGAACGTGAGAGAACGATCAAGATAAAGGGGGGTTCATGTCCGACCAAGCCGACGGATTGCGGCAGTTGATCCGATCTCGCGAGGGCCAGACGATCCTGGCCGATTCGCCCTCGTCGACGGCGGTCCCGACCGCCCGCTCGCTGGTGTTCACCAGCGGCAAGGGGGGCGTGGGGACCTCGAACCTGTCGCTGAACCTGGCGATCGCGCTGGGCGAGCAGGGTCAGCGGGTGGTCCTCGTGGACGCCGATTTCGGGCTGGCCAACCTCGATCTGCTCTGCGGGCTGGCCCCCTCGTGCGACCTGGGCGACGTGCTCGCGGGGCGCAGGCCGCTCTCCGAGGCGATCGTGCCCGGCCCCGGCTCGATCCGCATCCTCCCCGGTGCCCACGGCACTCGCACGATGACCGAGGTGCTGGGCGAGGCTCCGAAACGGCTCGCGGCCGAGCTTGCCGAGCTGGAGTCGGGCACCGATTACTTGTTGATCGACGCCGGGAGCGGCCTCACGCCCTCGATCACCACGCTTGCAGGGGCCGCCGACGGCGTGGTGCTGGTGACCACGCCCGAGCCGACCTCGGTGGCCGACGCCCATGCGGCGCTTCGGCGATTGGGCCGGCCTTCGGGGCCGACCAGCTTGCGGGTGGTGGTCAACCAGGCCCAATCCAACCTGGAGGCGACCGACTGCCTATCGCGGCTGTCGGCCTCGTGCCGGCAGTTCCTCGGGCTGGTCGTCACGCCCCTGGGTTTCGTGCGGGACGATCCGCATGTCCCCAGGGCCGTGAGGGCGAGGGCGCCGTTCGTGACGGCTTATCCAAGCTCGATGGCGGCGCGGTGCGTGCGGAGGCTGGCGACCACGCTGATCGAGGAAAGGCGGCCCAGGACGCCGCGTCCCGGCTTCTTCGCCGCGCTTTCGGCGCGATGGCGCTGGGACGAGTGGCCTCGTAATTCGCCTTCTCAGGATCGTTGACTTTAACGGTCCTGAGGCTCAAGCCGGTTGTTCCGGCGGACCGATACAATCAGCAAGTCGAAGTCGGAAGTTGTGAAATCGCGCGAGGGTTAGGGGGTGGGGCGGTTCGAACCGGCGGACGATCGCCGAATTCGCGGCCGACCCGATGCCGAGGTGGCGACGACGACGGTCGATTACGGCCGGATTGCCCGTCTCCTCCTCGCCCCGGACGCAGGATGCGCCGGGCCTCTCGAAGAACTGTCACGGAGGGCACGGATGCCAACCAAGCTGGACGTGGACGTCACCGAGCTCTGGCGGGAGTTCAAGGAGCATCCCACCACGCCCTTGCGCAATCGACTCGTCGAGCGCTACTTGCCGCTGGTCAAGTACAACGCCGAGAGGATCTGGCAGAGGCTGCCCGAAGGGGTGGACCTCGACGACCTGATCTCGGCGGGCGTGTTCGGGCTGATGGACGCCATCGACGCCTTCGACCTCGGACGCGGCGTGAAGTTCGAGACCTATTGCGTGCCGCGGATCCGCGGCGCCATGCTCGACGAGCTGCGGACGATGGACTGGGTGCCCCGCCTGGTCCGGTCCAAGCACACGAAGATGCAGGAGGCGACCAAGGCGCTCGAGGCCCTGCACGGACGCCCGCCCACCGACGCCGAGCTTGCCGAAAGGCTCGGCCTGCCGATGGAGGAGTACGACAAGATGGCCGCCGACGCCAACGCCGTCGGGCTCATCTCGCTGAACAAGAAGTGGTACGAGACCGACAGCTATAAAGACGTCCGCGAGATCGACATCCTGGAGGACAAGAAGGGCGAGGACCCCACGCGTCGCCTCCAGCGCAAGGACCTCATGAGGATGGTCACCAAGGGGCTCAACCGCAACGAGCGCCTGATCATCATCCTGTACTATTACGAAGAGTTGACGATGAAGGAGATCGGCGCCACGCTCGACCTGAGCGAGTCGCGGGTCTCGCAGATGCACTCATCGATCATCCAGAGGCTGCAATCGCAGCTATCGACGCGAAGGCCCGAGTTCGGGACCTGACGCGGGCGGATGAGTATTCATTTTCGAAGGGGCGGCCCGACGTCGGGCCGCCCCTTTTTCGTTGGTGAATGCGATTTTCCCGCGACCCCGGACGGGGCGACCGTCCGTAGCTCAGGATGAAATCCTGGGTCCGCCGACGATTGTCCATGCCGCTTTTCGAGCGCCGGACGGGCGACAATTGGCGTTCCCCGGGAATCGTTGTACCGCTTCCGGTTGCGGATGCGACCGGCGGACTTCAGGTCGGCTTTTCGCGGGCATCGTGGATGCGAATCGTGGGATCGGGCGTGGCTGCGGGGCTGGTCGGCCGTTTTAGTATGCAAATGTTCATAAAATTTGCCGAAACCCTTCGTGCAACAATGCCTCCGGGTCTGTAGTTTTGCGTCGCAAAGCGTGACCTACGTTCCTTGTAAGGCCGCAATCGAAGGTTGGTGGACCATCGCGGCCATGAAATGTGGCCGAGTCGATTTGTAAATCGTTGCCAGAAAATCAGTTGCGAGGCGAGCTGGCTCACAGTCCTGGCTGCGATGGGCTACCAGGTTGCACCCCTTCTTGAGGAGCCAGGTCATGCTCGGTTCGCGATGGATTCTCCCATTCGCACTGCTGCTTGTAAGTTACGGAGGTCCGCCGGCGGTACGCGGCGACTCCGCCCCAGCGGCTTCCGCCGGACGCTTGGCCGCGAAAAACTCGCACGCCCGTTCGAAGACCGACCGAGCGGCGTTCACCGACCTCCTGACTTTTTCCGCGGGGTCGTCGGGAGTAGCGACCAATTCGACACGCGCGACCGGTTCGCCCTCGGTTAGCGAACTGAGAAGTTGGAGGAGCGAGGTCCGCTACTCGGACAGGCTAATCGCGCGACAGGATGCAATGCTCACGAAGATCTGGGAGCTCGGAGCCAGCACGGCAGCCAGGTCCCGTCCTGGGCGAGTTCCCGCGCAAAATGTACGGGAGGCGAAGGAGTCGCCTTCACAAACGGCTCGTGGCAAATCGACCATCCATCGGGGAGCAGTCGCAGGGGGGCGCACCGACGCCGCGGCCCGACAAGAGGCTCGGCTCCAATCGGTCCTGTCTGAACGCATGGCGACGCTTCAAGACAATCAGGGCGCGGATCGCGCGCTCCGTCGCTCAAATCCGCGTATCGAACCCGGGAAATGCCGCCATCTTGAGTTTGACCACGCAAATCGCGACCGAGGCAGCGGGCCTGAACGCCGAAGTCAGTCAGGTCGTAGCTTCTCGACAAGCTCCGGGGTCATCCACGGGTCGACGACCGGCAACGGCCTCACGGTGACGGATGGGGTGATGATTCGAGCAATAGATCGAGGTCCAGGCCCCACGCGATGGCGATGCGATTCGTGGTCCATGCCCGCACCCCGAATGCGGCCTGGATGACGAGATTTCTCCTGGAGGAATTCGGCTTCGAAGTTGAAGACCCTCCGTCGATGGCGATGATCTTGATTCGCGCCCTGCGTTTCCCACGACGAGGATGATCGAGCGATGCGAGGCGATCGCATGGACGATGGGCCGATTCCAAACGTGGCGAAGGGTGCCTCCGAGGCGTTGCTGCTGGCAATGGCCGTGCTCGCGCCGTGGGCGTTCGGTTCGGTGGACGCCTGGGCGGAGCTAGCCCTGGGGGGCGGAGTCGTTCTTCTCGCGCTCCTGGGCCTTTTCACGAATCACGGCCCCGGCTCGGCGAGGCGTTGGCTGTGCTTGCCAAGCCTGGCGCTGGGCGGGCTTGCTTTGTTGGCCTTGACGCAGGCAGTCTCTCTGCCGACCTCGGTGGTGAAGGTGCTCGCGCCGGCGATGGAGAGCCTTCGGGGCGGGCTCGTCCCGAATCTCCCCCAGGTCGTGCTTGGCGACCCCGGCGATCCCGTCGCCCCGCCGTCGAGTACCTTGAGCCTGGAACCTGAGGCGTCCATGCACGCCGCCGCCGCCCTGGGAGGGGCTTGGATCCTCTTCCAGGCGGTCCTGGGCCTGGGAAACGGCCACGCATCGCATCGGCGATTCGGCCTGGCGATGGTGGGCAACGCGGCGCTCTTGAGCCTGTTTTCGATCGCGCAAGCTTTGATGTGGGACGGCAAGATCTACGGCATTCGCCGCACGGAGATCGGCCAGCGTTGGTACACCGGCGGCCCGTTCGTCGGCCACAATCACCTCGCGGCGTACCTGAACCTGGGACTCGGCTTCGCGCTGGGCTTGCTGATAGCAAAGTCGAAGGGAAATGCGAAGGGACGCGGGCGGCGTCTCGTTCCGGCTTACGCGACGAGCTTGATCGTTGTCGGAGTGCTGGCGTCGCATTCGCGGGGCGGATTTCTTGCGATGGCGGCCGCGGCGCTCGTTACCCTGGTCGCGCTGCGGGGGGGAGCATGGCGGGGCCTGGCCGTCATGGCGGCGATGATTTCCCTATTCCTGCTTGCGATCGGGAGCGAGTCGGCCGTCAATCGGGTCGGAACCATCCTGGATTCAGGCTCCAGTGGATTCAACGGGCGGCTGGAGGTCTGGGGCGTGGCGGTGCGAACCTGGTGGTCGCATCCGCTCGTCGGCACGGGGCTGGGATGCTTCGTCCCGGCGACCATCCCGAGGTTCGAGCGCGACCGGGGCGTCTACTTCTCGCACGCCGAGAACGAACCGCTCCAGATGCTCGTCGAGGGTGGGATTATCGGCCTGGGGCTCGCCCTGATGGGTGTAGCGGGAATCGCTCGGTTCGGGCTGAAGGCCCTGTTCGTGAAGCCATCGGGGCGGGATCGGGCGGCGATCATCGGCGGCCTGGCCGGCGGCTTGGCGCTGTGCGTCCAGAGCCTGGGCGATTTCGCCTTGCGTATCCCCGGGGTCGCGGTCGCGGCGCTGATCCTGGCCGCTCACCTGTGCCGGCTGGGGCTGCACGCGGGGATTCCGGACGCGGCCCCGCGTCAGTCCCAATTCGGACGGTCGCCGATCGCCAACCGTCTTGTTGCAGGGTTGATGGTCTTCCTGAGCCTGGTCGTCTGCTGGCATGGTTTTCGGCGGGCGAAGGCGGAGGCCTATATCCTCTCCGCCGGCCTTCCCGCGCCGGGGTCCATCATACCGGACTTCGCGTGCGGTCGAGTTTCCCCCGCCGACCTGGAACGCATGCGGTTGGGCCTGGAGGGGGCGCCTGCGGGCCCGCCCGGACTGGTGCGAGGGGCACTTGCGACTTGGGATCACCCTGATGGCCCTCTACGAGGTGGCGGCGAGAGAGTGGCTTGAGGAGACAATCGACCGCGAGGAGGACATTGAGGATATGGTCGATCCCTTATGGCTGCACGCCGCCGTCCATGCCGCCACCTCTGAAGGCGGGAAAGCCCTGGACCCGGCCTTGTCACAAGATCCCGTCCGCCTCTACCTGCGGCCAGCGGCCAGGAGTTTCCTGGAAGCCCGCCGTTCTTGCCCGGCGGCGGCCTTGTCCCACGCGGGCCTCGGTGGCGTGGACTATCTGATCGAGCGGGGGGAGCCGGGATCTACCCACGCCGAGCGGGCGATGCGCCTCTCCGGCCTTGCCGGCCACGTGGCGGCCAGGGCGGGGCGAATCGCAAGCCAGGTCGGCGACCTGGACCTCGCCGCGCGATGCTGGCGAAGGGCGTTCGGAGTGGGACTGTCCGAGGCGGAGTGGGTCGAGGCCGCGCGGTCCGCCGCCGCGGCGTTGCCGGCAGAAATCATCCTCGACCGGGTCCTGGAGCCCTCGGGAGAGGACACGCTCCGGTTCGCCTGCCGGGTATTCCCCGAGCCGGACGACGCCGTCGTACGCGACCGATTCCTGCGCGCGGCGCTCCAGCGTATCTCTCACGACCCCGGACCCGAGTCGGCCAGGCTCTGGCACGAAGGACAGGCTCTCGCCTGGCTCGACGATCGCGAGCGTGCCCGGGAGCGAATGCGGTCCGCCGTCGAATCCGAACCGTTGCGCGGGGAGTGGCGGGATGAGCTTGTCGAGTGGCTGATCGGCTGGGGGGACGTGGATGAGGCTCACCGACAGGCCGTGGTCGGCGCGGCATTGCAGCCGCAACGGCCGGCTTCATGTTCTACATTGAAGAAGGCAATTGCCGCGGTGGCCATGAAAACGACGAGTGCGGCATTCGGACCGACGAGCAAGGGCGATTAGGATGCCGGCTACCATCTCCACGCAACCCCCCGGCCAGTCCCCTCGCGACGGGCTGGCGAATCTGCTCTGGGCCGTCTCGGCCCTACGTCGCGGATGGCTTCTGATCGCCGTGAGCGTCGCAGCCTGCCTCACGCTCGCAATCCTTTACCTGGCCGGTGCCCAGAGGATGTATCAGGCGACGGCGCGTCTGCTGGTCCTCCAGCAAGGGGGCCGGCCGCTGAACATGTCCAACGCCGACCCTAGCCGCCTGATGGAAGGGGCCGAGGATTACATCCCCACGCATTCGCAGATCCTCGTCAGCCCGCTGGTCATCCAGCGCGCGATCGATATCATCGGGCTCGACCAGTTGCCAACGCTCCTGGCCGCCAGCCGGGCTGGCACCGATCCCCTGACCACGGTCCTGAATCAGCTCAAGGTCACCCGTCCCGACCGCCTGGCGAAGATCGTGCGCATCGACTACTCGTCGCGCTCTCCGGAGGAATCGGAGCGGATGTTGTGCGCGGTCATCGAGAGCTATGAGCGGTTCCTGGAGGACACGTTTCAGAAGAAGAGCACCGAAGTCGTCGGCCTCATCGGCCGTGCGCGGGACGACCTGAGCAAGGAACTCAGGGACCTGGAGGAGAGTTATATTGAACTGCGTCGCAAGAGCCAGATCACGACCCTGGACGAGACGGGTCGCACCGCCGCGTCGCGACGCGTCGAGCAGTGGGAGCGAGCTGCCAATAGCTCATCGATCAAGGCCTTCGAGCTCAAGTCGCAACTCGACCTGGGACGCGCGATGGCCCGCGAGGGGACGGAACTCTGGGCAATCGCCCACGCGCTCGGGCAGGTCGGCGGCGAGTCCGCCAGCCTGAACGCAGCGCTTTCGACCGGGGGGATGCTCGCCGGGCCGTCGGACTACATCCGCCAGTTGAGCCAGGAGCAGCACGAGGTCGCCGAGAAATTCGGCCCCGACTACGCCAAGGTCCGCCAACTTCAGGAGCAGATCTCCCGCGCCGAGGAGCGCGCGAGGGAGGCCCGCGGCAGGCTTCAGCGCGGCGAGGTCAAGGACCTCATCGAGTCGCTCGAGCGCAGTCTCTCCACCGCGGGCAGCCTGCGAGACGACCTGTTAAAACGCGTCGAAATCGAGCAAGAACGATCGAAGCAGGATGAAGTCGCGCTCCTGACCGAATCAACCCTGCGCGGAAAGCTGGAGCGGCAGAGGGCGTTATTCAACACGGTCGTCGACCAATTGAAGCAGGCGCAATTCGTCAGCGACTTCAATTCGATCAGCGCGCAGGCGATCGAGCCGGCGGTGGCGCTCCGCAAGCCGGTCCGGCCCATGATCACGCTCACGCTGGCGCTGGCCTTGTTCTGCGGAATCTCGGCCGGATCGGCAGCGGCGATCGCGACGGATCTTCGCGACCCGCTCATCGGCTCGCTCCACGAGCTGCGAAGCCTCTTGGGACTCTCCATGCTGGGCCAGATCCCCCGGTATCGACGCCCCCGCAACGCATCCGGCGGCGAGTTCGGCCGCATCTGCCACGACCTCCCGCGATCGAGCTACGCCGAGGCCTTCCGCGCCGTGCGCACCAACCTCGACCTGCTTCGCCGCCGCCTCAACTTCCAGGTGCTATTGATCAGCGGCCCACACACGGGCGACGGCAAGAGCAGCGTGGCCAGCAATATCGCCATCAGCATGGCATATGCGGGAAGGAGGGTCCTCCTGATCGACGCCGACCTCCGCAAACCGAGGCAACACCGCATCCACAACGCATCCGGTGCGATGGGGCTCGATCCAGGTCCTCCGCGACGCCCTGCCGATCGGCGAGGTGGCACGGCCTAGCGGCATCGCGGGCCTGGACCTCATCCTCGCCGGCCCGGAGATCCCCAACCCGGCCGAACTACTCGCCTCGCCCCGGCTCGCCGAGGCGCTCGCCGAGGCGCGTGCGTCCTACGACTTCGTGATCATCGACTCGGCTCCGCTACTGGCCGTCACGGACTCGACGATCCTCGGTGCCGTCGCCGACGGCGTGGTGCTGGTCACTCGCGGGGACAACATGAAACGCGGCGAGGCCGAGCGGCTCCGCGAAGTGCTCGATGGCCTCGGCACGACTCTTCTGGGCGTCTTGGTCAACGCCGTTTCCCGCCGTCCAGACGGCTACGGATACGGATATGGCTACGGTTATGGATCCGATCGCGAGGCCGAACCCGCTCCGGCAGGAGCACGGGCACTCGGGATCGTCGATCGGGCCGACTCCCCTCCTGACGGGACTCACGCCGGACATTCGGCGAGCAATGGCTCCGCCCGATAACGCGTCCCACCAATCCATGCACACCTTGATTTTGGAAAGAGACCGATGCCCTGGATTGTAACACCGCTCTTGCTTGGCCTCACGTTCGCGGGGGACAAACCTGCGACGGGCGAAATCGTACTCCTGAAGCATTGCGAGGTCGCCTACGAGCGTACGACCACGCTCGGCGCCTTCGTGATCCTTCAGGCCGGCGGGCGTGTTCAAGATTGCTACGTGCAACCGGGCGACCGCGTGAATAAGGGCCAGGTGCTCGCCCGGCTCCACGACCGCGACGCCGTTGTCGAGCTGGAGCGGCTGCGGAACGTGTCCGAGAGCGATATCGATGTCCGCCTCGGCGAGGCGAAGCATGCGGTGGCACTGGCCAAGCTGAAGCGGGCCGAGTCGCTCCTTGCGAAGGCACTCGTGAGCGTCGAAGAAGTTCAGCTCGATCGACTGGATGTGAAGACCGCCGCCCTCGAGATCGAGCAGGCCCGCCGCCGACGATGCAGCGACGCGCTGTCCACCCGGAGGATGGAGGCCGAGGTTCGGTCCCGCGAGATCGTCGTGCCGCACGACGGCGTGGTCGTGGAGATCGTGAAGAACGTGGGCGAATCGTGCATCTGCAACGAGGCGGTCATGCGTATCGTCGCCGACGATCGAGTGCGAGTGACCGGATTCCTGGACGTCGGAGACTCGTGGAAGGTTCGCCTCGGCCATCGCGTCCGGATGTTCGTTGTAGTCGAGGGCGCGGAGGTTGCGATCGAGCGCGAGGTCTTCTTCGGCGCGTCATCTTCGTCGACCCCAGGATCGACCCGATAAGCCGGACCTGCCAGGTCGTCGCCGAGATCGAGAATCGCGGCCACCTGCTGCGATCAGGGCTCGAGGCGACCCTGGAGATCGACCTGACCGCGAGCGGGAAAGACGATCAGCTCGACAAGCAAGCCCCGGCCGTGAAGCGCAATCGGCCTTTGGCGGCCACCTGAAATTATCGACGAAGGATTTTGATGAACGATGAGATTGCGACCCCACAATTTGCGACCTACGGTGTCCTTATCAGCGTTATGGCCGCGTTGACAAGACTCGAAGATGCTCACACTGAACTCGACGGGGCGTCCCGATGAGCAACTTGATTTCACCAACGATGGCACGTCCCGACTTTCGCCGGGATGTGCAGGTTCAAGCGTCCTCGCCGCGTATGGTGGGCCCGGAAATGGGCAAGCGGATGCTGGATGTCGCCTTCACGCTGGCGCCTCCTGGTCGCCGCCATGCCGGCCATGCTCGCGATCGGTTTTCTGGTTCGCGCGACCAGTTCGGGACCGGCGATTTTCCGCCAGAAGCGACTGGGGCGCGGCGGCCGACCGTTCTGGATCTACAAATTCCGCACGATGGTGGCCGACGCCGAGCGCAGTTGCGGCAAAGTAGCGACCTCCAATCGCAATTCACCGCAAACTTCAAGATCAAGCATGATCCTCGCGTGACGCGGCTCGGGAGCTTCCTGCGGAAGACCAGCCTGGATGAATTACCGCAACTCTGGAATGTCCTCCTCGGCGACCTCAGCCTGATCGGCCCGCGCCCGATCGTCCCGAATGAGTTGGAGAAGTACGGCGAGAACGGTCCGGTGCTGCTCTCGGTCAAGCCGGGGCTCGGGGGGATCTGGCAGGTCTATGGCCGCAGCGACACTTCTTACGATCAACGGATCGCCATGGACCTGCAATACATCGAGGCCCGCTCGCTATGGCTGGATCTCAAGCTCCTGGCACAAACCGCGTACGTGGTCATACGCGGCCGCGGGGCCTATTGATCCCGACACCCGAACGTTTCCCGAATGCGTGACCGAGGACGTATGAACCATCAGACGACGGCCACGATCGCGCCGAAACGTTGCGAACTCGGGCTTCGCCCGCGCCAGATCTCGGTCAATTGCCGAGCCCTGGATGCCTCCCTCACGGGAGTGCGACGCTATCTCGACGAACTTCTCGCCGCCCTCGGCGATGGGCTGAATCGCATCCGGCCGTCGCGGCCCAGGTGCGGGGCGCGTGGGCACCTCTGGGAGCAAGTCGTGCTTCCCATCCGCGCCCGGGGGCTCTTGTTCAGCCCCGCCAATACGGGGCCGATCGGCCGCCGGGATCAGGTCGTGACCATCCACGACGTGGCCTCGCTCGACCATCCCGAGTGGTTCCACCCATCATTCTCGGCGTGGTATCGCATGATGACGCCCCGCCTGGTCCACCAAGTCCGCAGGGTAATCGCCGTCTCCGAGTTCACCAAGCGGCGGATCATCGCTTGCACGGGAGTGGCTCCGGAGAAGGTCGTCGTCGTGCCTAATGGTGTGGGCCGGCAGTTCCGGCCGCCCGGGTTCGAGGAGTCAGAACGGATGAAGGCCCGATATCCAGTCCTCCGCGGCAATTACCTCCTTTACGTCGGCTCGCTGGAACCTCGCAAGAACCTGGCCCGCCTGTTCAAGGCCTGGCAATTGGCCCTCCGCGATGATCCCGACGTGACCTTGGTCGTCGCCGGCGCCTCCGGGAAGGTTTTCTCCGGGACGGGGTTCGAGACGCCGCCCGAGCGCGTCCACATGCTCGGCCGTATCGACGACCGCGACTTGCATACGCTCTATGGGAACGCCCTGGCGTTCGTCTATCCCTCCCTGTATGAGGGGTTTGGACTGCCTCCGCTGGAGGCGATGGCGTGCGGCACGCCGGTTGTCGTTTCCGATGCGGCTTCCATGCCCGATCTCGTCGGAGGCGCGGCCATCCGGGTCGACCCCGTGGACGTCGAATCGATCGCGTTCGGCCTGCGGACCGTACTCGGCGACCGCCCGCTCCGCGAGGACCTGCGGCGCCGCGGGCTCGAAAAAGCCCGCGAGTTCAGTTGTGCCGGACCGCCGACCGAACCATGCAGGTCCTGCGGGAAGCGGACGAGGAAATCTAATTCGAGATTCCGGATTCGACGACGCAGCCTACACCACAGGGACAGAGACGGGCCTCCCTCCATGAAGGAACCACGATGAAAGTCGCCGTCGTCCACGACTGGCTCTGCAATTACGCCGGCGCGGAGCGCGTGCTCGAACAGATCCTGGCCATCTACCCCCGAGCCGACCTCTTCGCGGTGGTCGACTTCCTCAAGGGGAAGGATCGCGCCTGGCTCGGCGGTCGCGCGGTCGAGACCACTTTCATCCAGCGCCTGCCGTTCGCCCGCAGATGGTTCCGAGCTTACCTGCCGTTCATGCCCGTCGCCGTGGAGCAGCTCGACCTGGGCGGCTATGACCTGGTCATTTCCAGCTCGCACGCCGTCTCAAAGGGCGTCTTGACATCGGAAAATCAATTTCACATATCCTACGTTCACACGCCAATGCGATACGCATGGGACATGCACCACGAGTATCTCGGCCGGCGGCTCGTCTCGCGGGGGATCGGATCGATGCTGGCGCGTTGCGTGATGCATTACATCCGCTTCTGGGACCAGGCGACGGCGCATCGCGTCGATGCCTTCGTCGCGAATTCGAGCTTCGTGGCCCGTCGGATACGCAAGACCTACCGCCGCGACGTCGAGGTGATTTATCCGCCCGTGGACATCGAAAGCTTCGGCGTGTGCGCTGCGAAGGAGGATTATTATGTCTGCGTATCGCGCCTCGTCCCCTACAAGCGGATCGACCTGATCGTCGATGCCTTCACTCGCACGCCCTCCCGGCGCCTGGTGGTCATCGGTGATGGTCCCCAACGCGCCGAGTTGTCGAAGCGGGCCGGCGGGAACGTCGCGCTGATGGGGCATCAACCGAAGGCCGTCATGCGCGACATGATGCAAAGGGCGAGGGCCTTCATCTTTGCGGCGCAGGAGGACTTCGGCATCGCGGTGGCCGAGGCGCAGGCGTGCGGCACGCCCGTGATCTGCTTCGGCAAGGGGGGCGCGACTGAGAGCGTGATCGACGGCGAGACGGGTGTCTTCTTCGGCGAGCAGACCCCGGAGAGTCTCCTCGACGCGGTCGAGCGCTTCGAAACGCAGTCCGAGGACTTCGATCCCTTCGTGATACGGCGAAACGCCGAACGCTTTGGCGCCGCACGATTCCGCGAGGAGTTCGAGGCGATGGTCGAGCGTTGCTGGCGTGAGTTCTGCGACTCCCCGGCCCCGCGCCCGCGCGGCCGCGATCTGGCCCCGGCCCTGTCAAGCGGGGAGAGATGAGAGCGATGCCCTCGACAGCGGAACTCCCCGCCGGCGACGCGTCGAAGCTGGGACGAACCACCATCACGGCGGGGTACATGGATGACCCGGCGTCGGCCGATCTGGCCCGCTCGGCCGTGCGCGGGGGCACCTTCACGCTTGCGGCCCAGGGCATGAAAGTCGTCGTGCAACTGGTCGCGATATCCGCCCTCTCGCGTTTGCTTCACCCCGAGGACTTCGGGCTGATCGCGATGGCAGCGGCGGTGGTCGGATTCGTCGAACTCTTCAAGGACCTCGGGCTTTCCCTGGCGACGGTCCAGCATCCCCGGATCACCCAGGATCAGGTCAGCACGCTGTTCTGGATCAACGCAATTTCCGGCCTCGTCCTGGCGATGTTGACCGCGGCGATCGCTCCGCTCGTGGCCCGGTGGTACGGCGAGCCGAAACTGATCGCGATCACGGTCGCCCTGGCGACAACGCTGGCGCTGGGCGGCCTGACGGTCCAGCACCAGGCGCTCATTCGCCGCCGCATGGCGTTCGGCATCTTGGCCCTGATCGATGTCGGTTCTCAGGCGATCGGCGTCGGTGCGGCCATTGGCGTGGCGACGGCGGGAGGAGGGTATTGGGCGCTGGTGCTCCAACCGATCGCCGCGGGGTCCGTGGCCGCGCTGGGCCTCCTGCTCCTGGGCGGTTGGATGCCGTCGCGACGGGTTTGCTGGGCGGAAACCCGTCCGCTCCTCGTGTTCGGGGCGAATATGGCGGGCTGCAACGTCCTTAGCTATCTGAGCAAGACCCTCGACAATGTCCTGATCGGGAGGCGGTGGGGACCTTCCCAACTTGGCACATACAGCCGAGCCTACGGAATCCTGATGCTACCGATCACCCAGATCAATGGGCCGATTGCCGCGGTGGCCATCCCGGTCCTGAGCCGTTTGAGGCATGATCCGGAGGCGTATTCCGCCCAGTATCTCAGGCTCGTCCGGTTCATGCTGGCACTGACCACCCCGGCGTGCTTCATCATGGCGATCTTCGCGCCGGAGATTGTGCGGGTGCTCCTGGGAGGAAGTTGGGCCGACGCTGGCCAGATCCTCCGCGTGCTCTCCGTGGCATCGCTGGTCCTCCCCGTCCTCTACGCCGGAGGCTGGCTGTTCGCTTCGATGGGTCGGACGCGGCAATATCTGGTCGTCTGGGTCTTCGTCGCTTCGGCTCTTCTCGGTGCATTCGTGGCGGGTTTGCCGCGCGGGGCCGTGGGCGTGGCGCGGGCGTATGCGATGACAATGTGGCTCTTGATCGCGCCATTCCTCGCCGTGGCGATCCGGGGCACGGGCATCAAGCCGTGGCGCCTGCTCGGCACGATCGCCGCTCCCCTGATCGCCTGCTTGACCGGGTCGGGCGTCGTGCTGCTGGTTGACGGCACGCTCCCGGGCCGTGCTGGACCGCTCCTCCGGTTGGTCCTGGGAGGACTGATCCTGGCCGCCTCGGGCCTGCTTTCGCTTCCAGTGTCTCCAGGCGGGATCGCCCGTTTCCGAGGCGGTTCTCGGGTGCTAGCCTTCCTCCAGCTTCGACCTCGGCCCTAGGAGAGTCTCATGCACGCGCTTCGCGATCGATTAGGAAAAGAATTGCGGCGACAAGAATTTGCCTGGGGCCACGTCGCGAAGGATCGATGGGCGGCGGTGGAGAAGGCCGCGACCGCGTCGGTGCTTGACGTCGGTTGCAGTAATGGTGTGTACGTCGATCGCCTCAAGTCCGAGGGGATCTCCGCCGTCGGGATCGATCTCCTCGACACGCCCGCGTGGAAGACCGCTCGCGGCGACTTCGCGGTGGGGGATGCCTGCCGCCTCCCGTTCGCCGACGCATCGTTCGAGACGATCCTTTCGTTCGAGACGCTTGAGCACGTCCCGCGGCCCGAAGCGGCCCTGCGAGAGTACCACCGGGTCTGTCGCCGCAACGTGATCCTCAGCGTCCCGAATTGCGAAACTCCGCCGGAATTCCGCGATGGCGGACTGACCTTCCACCACTGGATCGACCGCACGCACGTCAATTTCTTCACGCTCGCCAGCCTGATCGAAACGGTCGATCGGGCCGGATTCCGGGTCTCGCACGCGGCGCCCATCAACCGGCGCTTCCGGCACTCCCCGCCCTCCGCGCACTGGGGTTGCCGGCCGGGGCGGCTCGGCCCCTGGCAAAGGTCTTCGGGAAGATTTCCCGGAAAACCTACCCCATGAGCCTCCTCGTCGTCGGCGAGAAAATCCCCGATGCGAGAGCTTCCTGACATGGCCCGAATCCTGCTCCTGACCCACGAATTCCCCCCTTTCCGCGGGGGGATCGGCACCTACGCCTGCCAGATGGCGGCCGCGGCGCACTCCTTGGGCCATGCCGTCACGGTCGCGGCGCCCGACTATGGACGCGATCGAGTCGACGAGGACCGCGGCCGATTCCCGTTCCGCGTGCTTCGATTCCGGGGTGGCGCCTACGCCGAACGAACCCTCCCGGCGCTGATCCTGCGCGATTGGCGGACGATTCGCGGCGGCGAATTCGACGTCATCCACGCCGTCGACTGGCCGCACATCCTGGCGATCGGCCTCTTGAACAAACTCCGGCGCACGCCGTTCCTCGCGACGGTTTACGGGACGGAGGTCCTCGGTTCCGCGCGGTCCCGCCTCGCGACGGCCATCGGCGCCCGTCGCCTGTTCGAGGTCCCCGACCGCATCCTGGCCATCAGCGAATTCACGAAGAATTTGCTCCTGGAGCATTTTCCCGGCGTCGATGGACGGCGAGTGGAAGTGACCTTGCTCGGCGTTGCCCCGTTCTGGCTCGACGACGTGGCCGAGGACTCCTCTCTACGATCGAAATACGGCATCCCGCCCGGAAATCGAATCATTCTAACCGCGTCTCGCCTCGATCCGCGCAAGGGACATCGCCTCACCCTTCGATCGCTGGCGTTGCTGCCCGACGGCCTCCGCACGAGCCTGTCCTACCTGATCGTGGGTGACGGAGGAGACCCCGAGTATGTCCGTGAACTGCGGACGCTGGCCGACGCCTCGGGGGTTCAGGTTGTCTTTACCGGGGGCGTGAGCGACGAAACTTTGCGCGGGCTCTACCGGATTGCGAGCGTCTTCTGCATGCCGGGCGAGCCGCATCCCAAGAAGGTGGAGGGGTTCGGCCTGGTCTTCCTGGAAGCCGCCGGGCAGGGGTTGCCCTCGATCACCAGCGACGTCGGAGCGGTCGGCGAGGTCGTCCTTGACGAGCAGACCGGCCTGGTCGTCCCGCCGATGGACGCCCCCGCCCTGGCCGCCGCGCTGGCACGTCTCCTCCACGACGAGGCGCCTCGATTCCGCATGGGACGAGACGCGAGGGAGCACGCCCGCGCGTTCACATGGGATCGATGTGCCGCGGCGACCTACGGACTCGCCAAGTCGCCTTCGGGCGGTCAGCGCCCCGATCCGAAGAAGGCCCCCGAGAGGCATCAGAAAGAGGGAGTCGCATGAAAGTCGTCCTCGTCAACAGCCTGTATTCGCCCCACTTCGTCGGAGGCGCCGAGCGCTCGGTCCAGGCCCTTGCCGAGGGCCTTGTCGTCCAGGGTCACCAGGCCGCCGTGATCAGCACGGCCGATCAAACCGAGGCGACGACGGCCGACCTGAACGGCGTGAGGGTCCATTATCTTCCCTACAAGAATCGCTACTGGACGTTCGGCGACGGCCGGACCGGCTCGTTCGCCAAGCTGGCCTGGCATGCCCGCGACTCCTACAACCGGCCGATGGCCAGGCAGGTCGCCGAGGTCGTTCGCCGCGAGCGGCCGGACGTCGTTCACACGAACAACCTCGTCGGCATGTCGGTGGCGATCTGGGATGCCCTCGCAAGTCTCGGGGTGCCGATCACGCACACCCTGCGCGACTATTACTTGATCTGTCCAAGATCGACGATGTTCTCGCGGGGCAAGTCGTGCGATCGGCCGTGCCTGGGGTGCGTCCCGTTTGCAAGCCCTCGCAAGACAGCGTCGCGACGAGTGACGGCGGTCGTCGGGGTCAGCCAGTTCATCCTCGACAAGCATCTCCGCCTGGGCTACTTCGCCGAAGCGTCAAACGCCGTGGCGATCCGCACCGGCCACGACGTCAAGCCCGGTGCCTCTGCACGGCGAGATCCCGGATCGCGGCAACGGCTGGTAGTCGGGTTCCTCGGGCAACTCAGCCCGAACAAGGGCATCGAGGAATTGCTGGAGGCCGTGGCACGAATGCCGCCGGATCGAGTGGAATGCCACGTCGGGGGGACGGGGCAGGCGGAGTACGAGGCCGACCTGCGCCTGCGGTTCGACCGGCCGAACGTCCGCTTCCACGGGCGGACTTCCGCCCCGGAATTCCTCCAGTCGCTCGACGTCTTGGTCGTCGCCTCTAGGTGGGAGGAGCCGCTGGCCCGCGTGATCGTCGAGGCTTTCTCGTGTGGGACGCCGGTCGTCGCGACACCGCGAGGCGGCTCGCCCGAAATCGTGATCGACGGCCGCAACGGACTGATCTGCGAGGGTGACGACGCCGAGGCGATCGGTCGTGCGCTGCAACGCCTTGTCTCGGAGTCGGGGCTGCTCTCCACGTTGCGGGACGGGGCGACCGCAACCCCCGCCACCGACGACGTGCGGGGCATGGTCTGCGCGCTATGTTGATGCCTACGAAGGATGCCGATCGCCCGGCCGCGGCCGGGCGAAATCCGCCGAAGTGCTGACCGTATCCTGATGGCGGGGTGCCCCCGCCGAAACCCTTCGAGGAGTCCTTTCCCTTGCGGACGATCATCACCGGCGCCGCCGGATTCATCGGTTCCCACCTCGTCGACCGCATGCTGGCGGACGGGCACGAGGTCCTCGCGATCGACAATTTCGACCCGTTCTATCCCGAGGCGACGAAGCGGGCCAACCTGGCTTTCGCGACCCGCCATCCTCGATTCCGACTCGACACCGTCGACATCCGCGACGCCGCGGGCGTAGAGCGCCTCATGGTGGCCTTCCGGCCCGAGGCCATCGTCCATCTTGCGGCTCGCGCCGGCGTCCGCCCGAGCATCGAAGATCCGGCACTCTATGCCGAAGTCAATATCAGCGGCACGGTCCACATGCTTCAGGCCGCCTGCCGGATCGAGCCTCGGCCGAAGTTCGTGTACGCGTCCAGCTCCAGCGTGTACGGAGAACGCGCCGACGCCCCGTTTCGCGAGACCGATTGCGTCGACCACCCGGTCAGCCCCTACGCCGCCACCAAGAAGACCTGCGAGCTCCTGGCCCACACCTTCCATCATCTTCATGGCCTTCCGGTCACGGGATTACGCTTCTTCACCGCATACGGCCCTCGGAACCGACCCGACCTGGCGATCGCCAAGTTCGCTTCCCTGATCGACCGGAATCAGCCGGTGCCCATGTTCGGCGACGGCTCCTCGCGCCGTGATTACACTTTCGTCGGGGATATCGTCGATGGGATCGCCCGGGCCGTCCAGCACTGCCGGACGCATCACCTCTATAACCTCGGCAACTCCGACCCGGTCGAGCTTCGCGACATGATCGCGGCCATCGGCGTGGCGCTGGGCAAGACGCCAAGGATCGAACGCATGCCCGAACAGCCCGGCGACGTCCGGCAGACGTTCGCGGACATCAGCCGTGCTCGTGCCGAGCTGGGCTACAACCCCGGCACTCCGCTCGCCGTCGGCCTCTCCCGGTTCGTCGAGTGGCTGCGGGGTCGGCAGTCGGAGGTCGCATGAAGTCCAGGTGGATCGTCTTGTTGTTCGCTGCCTGGGTCATCTGTCAACTGCTCGACGGGCCGATCCGCTTCGCGCTCGTGGTCGCGGGGGTCCCGTCGCTGCTCTACCTGAAAGATCTCCTCCTGGTGGGAGCCCTGGGACTCTCCTGTGCCCAACACGGTTTCAGCCCGTCGCTGGTGGCTAGCGTGGCGGCGATCGTGACGGCCGGCCTCGCCGGCATGCTCCAGTCGCTGCCGTTGGCGCAGGTCCTCTTCGCTGCGAAGGTCGCAATCCCCTACCTGTTCGGCGTCGCGTGCGGGAATCACGTCCCATCCGACGTCCCAGGCCGGCGGTCCTCGCTGGCGCTTGGGCTGGCCTTCCTGGTCGTCGTAGGGGGGGTCTTCGTGAACCAGGCGATCGAGTGGCCGTGGGAGGGGATGCAATACGCGATCGAGGGGGTGGGCTCCGAGGTCAAGGGGACGAAGGTCTGGTCGCACATGGGCATCAAGCGTATCGCCGGCTTGTCGCGGTCTTCCTACGATGCCGCGGTGGCCATCGCCCTCCTCGCGGTCTCCCTGATAGCAATCCGCGATCGCATCATCTTCAACATGATGGTGCTGGGCCTCGCCGCGTACGCCACCGTGGTGACGACCACCAAGGGCATCCTCCTGAACCTCGCAATCGTATCTCTCGTCGTCGTCAGCCGGGCCTTGAGCCCGAAGGTCGCCAGCCGGTTCCTGGTCCCCACGATCTCCGCCGTGCTCGTCCTGGCGGTGGTCATCCTGCCGCTGCTGAGCCTCACGGGCAAGCCGCTCATGGACACCAGCACGGACGATCGCCAGTTCTTCCTGAAGTCGATGAACGACCGCATCGAATCCTGCTGGCCGGCGGCCCTGGACCTGATCGCCGAGGAGGGGAATTTGATCTCGGGCCGGGGGCTGGGCGGGCTCGGCATCCCTCAACTTTACTACGAGACCGAAAAGTACAATCCCTGCGATAATCTCTCCATCTTCCTGATGGGGAATTACGGCATCTTCTCGGTTTTTCTCCTCCCCTTCTTCGCGTGGAAGGTCGTGCTCCTGGCCCGGATGGACGGGCCGCTCGCGCTGCTGCTCTCCCTTTCAGGGCTGCTCATCCTCTCGTATGGGATGACCGCCAATGTCCTTGAAAATCCCTTCCTGGCGTTTCTCGTGGGACTCGTCGTGTCGCGGACGAAATCGCAGCCGCTCACACCAATCGCCAGTTCCCGGGACCAGGAGACTCCAACCGCCTTGGAGGCGACGACGTAAACGCCTCATTGAATGTCCGCTCACTCGTCGAGCTGGACCGCCTCGGGCGGCGTCGGGCTCCGCTCGATAGGGCTCGATTCAAACCCCGACCAGCCGCGAATACGCCAGCAAGAACAATCGCGCGTTGGCCATCTGCCGCATAGCCGAATTGATACACGCCCTTGCTGCTGAACCAGCCTTCCACGGCGTCGGTCCGCTTGATCTTGAACAGGCCGGCGTCGATGGTGACGGCGCCGATCTCCTCGGCGGTGAGCCGGATTGGCTTGCCCTTCAGGTCGAGGTCGAGGAAGCCGGGACCGACCGTGACCGAATCGCTTCCGCCCAGGCGGAAGCGGATCCCGCCGCGTTCCTTCAGCTCCTCGCCCGCGAGGTCGAACAGGTACATGCTCCACGCATATTCGGCCATCGTGGCGAAGTGGAACGGGTCCTTCGCCTTGGGCGGCTTCTTCTCGCCTCGGTAAGTACCCGAGAGCTTGAACCGCCTGTTCCCGGCGGCGTCGGTCCAGTGGAAGTAGTAATTCGTGCCGGTGTACACGCCGTTGTGATAGTGCCGCGTCTGTCCCGTGCGAAGCTCGGAGGCGTCCTCGAACAGGAACATCTCGAACGGCTTGCAGCGGTCGCGATTCCCCTTGCACTTGACCCGCGCCACGCCCAGTTTCCCCACGTAAGAGCACGTGTGCGAGAACGAAGTGACGAACCACACGATCAGCGCCGTGGGGAGGAAGGCCAGGATCTGCCAGATCAATTCGCCCTCGACATGGTTGGCCGAGGTAATCAGATAGACCACCATGGCGACGGCCCAGCCGGCCAGGCCGGCCACGACCAGCCGCGTCGCAGCCTTCATCGGCCGCTTGTTGACCCTCAGCGTGGAGTCGGCCGTGATGATCTCGCCGATCTCCGGCGGAGGGGCGGCGAAGAAGTCGGTGCCCGGCTCCAGGGGCTCGCCGGCGTGGCGATTCACGCCTTCGGGGGGCGTCCATGCCACGGCGTTGGGATCATCGGCAAGGACATCGTCCTCGGTGAGCATCGTCTCGTCGCTCATGCGGCGCCCCTCGTCGAAACGGCCGGTACAACGATCAGCCAAAGGCCTCCAGCTTATAGGACTTCCATGGGTTCGACAACGGGTGTTGTAGGGCCGCGGGAGGATTGCAAGGTCTTGAGGCAGGCCCGCGATCCCTCCCGATTCCGCGGGGCTGAGACGAACCGGGACACCTGGGATTGGGACCGTTGCCGGCGCCCAGGTCTGCCCGTGCCCTGAAGATGCGAGATGTCAAAGAGCGCCGAGGGGATCGCCACTTCCAGGTTGTCCACGACCCTGCAATCCTCCCGTGCAGGGCCGGCAATGGCCGGTCTTACGAGACTACCAGTACCAGAATCGCCCGCGGATGTTGTTGTCGATGGCCGCGTCCGAAGGCTTGCCGTTTTTCTTGAACAGGGCCTCGAAATAGCCCTTGAGCAATTGATTGCGATCTCCCTCCAGCGGGAGCTTCTCAAGTCCTTCCTTCAACTCCTCGGTCGTTGGTGTTCGACCGTAATAAGCAGCATAGGTCCAGTTCACCGCCTGCTCGACTTTCCCACTCTTGTAAAGGCCTTCGATGGATTTGTCGATCGCCCGGCGGGAGGACTCGGCGCCCGGTCCGTTCTCCTTGGGAATTGCCTTTGGAGGTGGCATGTCGTCCTTCGGGCCGGCGGTCGGTGCAGACTTCTCCCTGCGAATCGCCTCCAATTCCTGGAGCACGCGATCGAGCTTCTGCTCCACGTCGTCGAGGCGTTTGTTGGGGTCGCTCGCCGGTGTCTTCGTAATCATCACGTTGGAAAGCCGATCCTCGAAGCCCGGGTAATTCTGCTTCAGGGCGTCCGCGTACCGCGAGCGGAGGTCGTCGCGCCTCTTCTTGAGGCTCGCTACGGCGGGATCGGATGCATCCCGCACCAGGCGAAGGGCATTCTCAAGCTTCGCTTCGACCGCCGCCATCTCCGCCCGGAGGGCGATCAAGCTCGGTGTTGTTGTGGAAGTCACGAAGGACGACTTGCGGGATCGGCGGCCTGGCGTCCGCCTCCGGCTTCTTGGCCGCCGGGCCTGTTGGCGGGGGACTCATGCCCGCACCGCCGGCGGCCGCGCGTTCGAGCGATTTCAACCGCCGCTCGGCCTGCTGGATCTGGACTTCGAGGATCGCCTTGCCCGCCTTGGCCTCGGCCAGGCCGGCCTCGGCGATGTCCAGCTTCGCTTGATATAACTCGACTTCCGTTTTCGACACTCCTTGCTTTTCCTGGAGCTTCGCCGTGTAATTCAGCTCGAGTTTCGCCATCCCTCGCTGCCCCTCGGCCTTGGACACGATCGCGTCCTTCAGGGCCAGTTGGCTCTTCAGTTGCTCAAGCTCGTCGCGGGCCCTGGCAATGGCGTCGATATCGCCCGCTCTTCGGCCTTGATCTCGCGTTTGACCGCTTCGAATTCCGCACGGGCCTTGTCGGCCGCGTCTTCGGTGACCGCACCCGCTGGTGCAGCATCCAATCGCTTCCATTTCGCTTCGGCGAACTTCAACCTCGCGTCGGCCTGGGCTTCTCGCCGGGCGGCCTCGACCGCGAGGCGATCCGCCGTCAGTTGCGCTTGACTCACGTATTTCTTGGCGAACATCTCTTCGGCCCATCGCAAACGATCCTCGGCCCTCTTCAATTGCTGCTGCGCGGGGGTCAAGGAGGGGTCTTCGACCGCCGGCGGGAGCGGGTTGGGATCGGCCAGGGGATCGGGCGACGGGGTTGCGGCGGGCGGCGCCGGCGGCGGCATCTCCTCCGGCTTCGGCTGCTGCGACCACGACGGACGCAACGGCAACAGCAGCGCCGTCAGCCCGAGCATCATCAACCATCCCGACCGCGACATTGCCCGCGGCGTAGTGCCTCGCATGATCATGCCAATCCTCCTGGAAAGGTCGTGAACCTGGCCCATCCCGCTTGCCCCCACGGGCAGCGGCGAGCTTCCTTCGCACAGGAAATCCACCGTCTCCACCAGCGCCGTCGCGTAGGTCCTGGCCGCGAGCGGCATGGCCCACACGACCCACAAATCGCAGCATTGCTCCTCGGCCTCGTGCAACCCGCGACGCGCCCACCAGAGCGCCGGATGCCACCAGAACAGGCCCGTGCATAGGATCTCCAGCAGGCGGACCCAATGGTCTCCGCGCCTCAGGTGCGCCAGCTCGTGGATCACGAGGGCCGCCTGCTGATCGGCGTCCAGCCTTTTCCAGAACGCCCCGGGCAGGACCAGGCGCGGGCCGCCTCCCATGGCCCACACCATGGGCGAGATCCGCCCCGGCACGAGCAGGACTTCGGGCGACCGTCGCAGGCCGATTTCGCGGACCAGCTTTCCACCCGGCTCCGCAACGGCTCGTCCGCAGGCTCCGCCAATCGCAACGATCGGGCGAATCGGACGATCCGCCACGCGGCCAGGATCAACCACGCCGAAGACCCCGCCAGCCAGGTCCAGGAAACGGCCTCTCGCCACGACGGCAACGCGATTGCCGACGGCTTTTTCGGGGGTTCCTCCTCGACGAGGGGCAAACGGCCGACCTCCACCACGTCGAACGTCTCGGGGGTCGCGTCGCCGGCGTCGACGATCGAAACCGGCGGAGGCCCGACGACCTCCGGCTCGGCGCGCAACGCCGGGAGGATCGGCACGTCCACCCACGGGGGCGTGACGAGCTTGACCAGTAAAATCAGCCACAAGGCATGCGTGACGGCGGGCTTCTTGAGCATTCGCGCCAGGATCGCGACGAGAGGCGCAGGATCGCGACCGTGACGGCGTTGGCGAGGCCCGCGTTCAGGAGAGCGTCCACGTGCAAGCTCCTTTCATCGCTTGCCGTCGATCAAGGTCCGGAGCACGTGACGATCGGCGGCCGAAAGCTTCTCGGCCCTCACCAAGTGGCTCAGCAAGGGCGTGAGCGAGCCGCCGCAGAGCGTCTCGGCCACGGCCTGGAGGCGTCGCCCGATCAGCTCGTCGCGATCGATCGCCGGCGAGAACACGTGGACCGGATTCGAACGGTCGCGTGCCACGCAATCCTTGGACTCCAGGCGCTCCAGAAGCTTCTGCACCGTGGCATATCGCGAGGCGCCCCCCTCCGGGTAAATGGCGTCGCTGATCGCGCGGATCGTCGCCGGGCCTTGCGCCCAGAGGGCTTCCAGGACGGCAAGCTCGGCCTCGGTCACGTCTTGCGATGGTCTGGCCATCGAGGATCTCCTTCGGGTTCACAGACAAGTTGTCTGAGGTCATGCTAAGACGCCATGTCTGAGAAGTCAAGCGCGAATTCGCCGGGAAACTTCCGTCGACGAGGTCGAGCCTTTTCGGTCTAATCTCCCCAGCGGCGCACCCAACGGATGGGACTTCGGAGGAGCAAACCGATGCGACTTGGGCGATGGAACGCGTACGTAGGGGCGGTGGCGATCGGGTTGGGGATGTCGGGCACGACCCTGGCGAGGCAGGCGCCTCCGCCGGACCCCACGCCCATGCTGACGGACCCCGCCGGGATGCAGACCCTCACGCAAGGGCCGATCCACGAGGCGTTTGCGGCGCCCGTGATCTTCGACCCGAAGCCCGGCCCGGTGGTCCCGAAGGCGCCGCCGGCGGCCATCCAGGAGGCGCCCCCGATCAGAAGCCCGAGGGGGATGACGTCCGGTGGATTCCCGGCTACTGGGCCTGGGACGACTCGCGCAATGACTATCTCTGGATCAGCGGCGTGTGGCGAGCCATGCCGCCCGGCCGGCAATGGGTGCCCGGCTACTGGCAGCAGGCATCGAACGGCTATCAATGGGTTGCCGGGATGTGGAGCACGCCCGCTCCCAGCGGCCAGACCCAATATCTTCCCCAGACCCCCGCGAGCCTGGAAGGCGGCCCGAATTCCCCCTCGCCGGTGCCCGGCGCCACCTGGTCGCCCGGGCTCTGGGTGTTCCAGAACGGGCAGTATCTGTGGAGGCCCGGCTTCTGGGTCGCCCCCCAGCCGGGTTGGATGTGGATCCCGGCCACCTACGCCTGGTCGCCCTATGGTTACATCTACACGCCCGGATACTGGGATTACCCCGTCGCCACGCGAGGCACCCTGTTCGCGCCGGTCTACTACGGGCAGCCGATCTACGCGCAGCCGGGTTACGTGTACACGCCGGCCGTGGGATTGCTGACGGCCGCGCTGCTGACCAGCCTGTTCGTGAGGCCGGCGTTCGGCGTGTATTACTTCGGCGACTACTACGCGGCCACCTATTTCCAGGCGGGGGTTTATCCCTATTACGCGTTCCACGGGAGCCGTTACGGGTACGACCCGATCTTCGCCTTCTCGGTCTCGATCAACATCAACAACCCCGGGTGGTCCAACCACCTGCACGAGGTCTACGCGTACCGTCGCGAGCACATCGAGGCGAGGCCGCCCCACACCTACGGCGAGATGAGGGCCTTCGAGGCCAGGTCGCGCGAGAGGAACTTCCCGGGGGCGGCGAGCGCCGGGTTCGCCCGGCCGTTCCGCGAGATCGCCGCGGCGCATTCGCAGACCATGAAATTCGAGCGCATCGACCAGGCGCAGCGCCAGGTGATCGCCCGCCAGGCCAACCAGTTGCACGAGTTCCGCGAGCAGAGGGTCCAGCGCGAGACCGAGGCGCATCGCGCGGCGCCGGCAACCGCGCACACCGGGGCCAGGAGCCTGGAGATGCCCCGATCCCCGATGGCCGCGGCCGCCACGAGGGAAGGGATGCAAGGCCACCCGCCCGCGTCGCCCGGCCATCCCGAGGTCAACCACAACGTCCGCCCCGGCGCGGCCCCGTCAACGGCCAACCGCCACGAGCCTCACCCGCAAAGTCGGCCGCCGTCATCTCATGAGAAGACGCAGCGGCGGCAATAGGCCGGGACTCGAAAAATCGGATGGTAAAGCCCGGCCACGGCAACTCCGGGTGCTTGCATCCTCGGCCCGCGAGCGGAATACTCGTGAGGGAGGGCCTTGATGGTCCGCCTTCCTTGGGATTCCGGGGGTCAGAACGATGCGAGATCGGGTTCGGGCCGGGGCCGTTGCGCTCGCGGCCCTTTTCGTCGCCTCCACGGCCGGCGGCCAGACCATCCCCCACGCCCAGGACCGGCCGCCGGGGCCGGCGCTCTCGCCGCAAGAGGCGATCGCCAGGATGAAGGTCCCCGAGGGGTTCGCCGTCGAGCTGGTGGCCTCCGAGCCCGACATTGTCAACCCCGTGGCCATGACCTTCGACGAGAAGGGCCGTGTTGTGGATCACCGAGAGCCTGGAATATCCCCGCAAATCGGCCGGGCCGGGGCGCGATCGCATCAAGATCCTGGAAGACACCGACGGCGACGGCAAGGCCGACAAATTCACGGTTTTTGCCGACGATTTGAACATCCCCTCCGGCATCGCCGTGGGGCATGGCGGCGTGTGGGTGGCCAATTCGCCCGATATCTTGTTCCTGCAAGACACCGACGGCGACGGCAAGGCCGACAAGCGCGAGGTGATCGTGACCGGGTTCGGTCGCGATGATACCCATGAGCTGCCGAATTCGCTCACGTGGGGGCCCGACGGCTGGCTTTACGGCTGGAACGGCGTTTTCAATCCCGCTCATGTGAAATATCGCGGGAAATCCTACGATTTCACCTGCGCAATCTTCCGGATTCATCCCAAAACGCGAGACTTCGAGATCTGGTGCGAGGGGACGTCCAACCCGTGGGGGATCGCCTTCAACGAGGTGGGCGACGCCTTCGCCAGCGCCGTGCGTGATCGATCATTTCTGGCATCTGACCGAGTCGGGCTACTATCACCGCCAGGGCGGCCCGTATCCGCCGTTCACCTGGAAATTGGAGTCGATCGTCGATTTCCGGCACCAGAAAGCGGCCTACTGCGGCGTCCATTTCTACGATTCCGACGCCTATCCGCCCGAATATCGCAACAAATTTTACATGGGGAACATCCACGGCAACGCGATCAACGTCGATTCGGTGGTGAAATCGGGGGCAACGTACAAGGCGACCAAGCAGCAGGATTTCCTCCAGGCCAACGACGCCTGGTTCATGCCGGTGGTGCAGAAGACCGGGCCGGATGGCTCGCTGTACATCCTGGATTGGTACGACCGCTACCACTGCTATCAGGACGCCAACCGCGACCCGGCGGGGATCGACCGCTTGAAGGGGCGGCTTTATCGCATCCGGTATAAGGACACCCCGCGTCGGGCGAATTTCGACCTGGGCAAGGAATCGGACGAAAAGTTGATCGCACTTTTGGGAGGCGCGAACGGGTTTGATCGCGATATTGCCCAGAGAGTCCTGGCCGAGCGGGGTCCGGCGGTCCACGACAAGCTCTCGAAGGTGGTGGCCGACCTGAAAGCCCCGAGCAAGCAGCGGCTGCATGCGCTGTGGGCGCTCATGAGCGGCGGCCCGGTTGACGATTCGCTCCTCGTCCAACTGATGGGAAGCCACAAACTGAGGGGAGATCACGAACCCTCGCTTAGAAGCTGGGCGGTGCGGGCGGCGGGGAATCAGGGGAAAGTGTCGAAGGAGGTCCGCGACGCGGTGATCCTTCGGGCCGTCGAGGACGATCCGTCGGTGAGGTTGCAGGTGGCAATCGCGGCCCGCAAGATCGAGGGACTGGACCCGATCCCTCCGCTTGTGAACGTGCTCTCGCTAGCGGGCAACGACGTCCTGACGCCTCCCATCGTGTGGCAGAATCTTCAGCCCATGCTGGGCGACGGGGTTGAAGCGTTCTTGAAGGCATCGGAGGGGCTGGACAATGTAGCGAAGATTTATCCTCGTGTCATCGAGCGATTGCTTGCCCGCGAACCCTTTGATGCGAAGCCGATCGCGGTTTTGCTCGAACGCCTCGTGATGGGCCGCCAGCACAATCTCGTGCTGGCGGCCGATGTCGTGGCTTCCGTCGCCGGCAAGGTCCAGAATGGCGAGATTGCCGGCGCGAAAAGTAATCAGCTTCGCGACTCCTTGAAGCCGATCGTATCCAAGATGCTCGGCTTTCGGGCACTAGTGGTGCCGAGGGGAGACGAGGCCGACGTGTACGTCGTGAACGCCGCCTTACTCATGGCCGCCTGGAAAGACCCGTCTGGCATGGAAATCGTTCGCGAAGGGATTGCATCGAAATACCCTGCGACTCTGGAAGCAATTCGCCAGAAGAAGGCCGCTCTGAGCTGGGATTTCGACGCAAAGCTACGAGGGATCGCCACCCTGATCGCGGCCGGTGACCCTTCCGTACTGGAAATCGCGGGTACGAATCTCGGTCGGGGCACGAGCGAATATCGCGGCAAGATCCTCGCCGCGCTCGGCCGCCTGGATGACCCCAAAGTCGCGGAAGTCGTCCTGAAAGCCTATCCCTCGCTCGACCCCGAAACCAAGCCCAAGGCCATCGAACTCCTCACGCATCGCCCGTCGTGGAGCAAGGCGCTGGCCGAAGCGGTCGCATCCAAATCGATCCCCGCTTCGGTCGTGAATGCCAACCAGATTCGCAAGCTGCAAGCGACGAAAGATCCCGAACTTGCCAAGCTGATGAAATCCACCTTCGGCACCGTGCGAGAGACCCGCAATCCCGCGAGCGAACAGGTGATTGCCCGCATGAGGAGGCAGATTCGCCTCACCCCCGGCGATGCCGCCGCGGGCAAATTGGCCTTCGCCAAGGTCTGCGGCCAGTGTCATAAAATCTATGGCGAGGGGCAGGAGGTCGGACCCGATCTAACATCCAACGGCCGGAATGATTACGCGCAATTGCTCTCGAATGTGTTCGATCCCAGCCTGGTCATCGGCGCGGCCTATCAGGCAACCACCGTGGCGACCGCCGACGGACGGGTTTTGACCGGCTTGCTGGCCGAAGACAGCCCGCAGCGCGTGGTCCTGAAAACTCAGGGCGGCAAGGTGGAGACGATTGCCCGCAAGGACCTGGAGGAGATGAAGTTAAGCCCGCTTTCGCTCATGCCCGAGGACGTCGAGAAGCAGCTCACCACGCAGGAATGGGCCGACCTGTTCGCCTTCCTCACCCTGGACAGGCCCCCGGGAGATCCCTCGGCAAGGCAATTGCCCGGGATCGGGGATTTGCCGCCTCGCGAGACTTCCGACGCCTCGAAATTCGCGGCCATCGTGGACGAGTTTGCACCCGGATTTACGACGCAAGCCTCGGGCGAGGGCGGACTTGCGATCCTGAAGGAGCACAACGGCCGATCGGGCGTGTTGCGGACGCATCCCGTCAGTCGCGACGAACCGTGCGTGATCCGCGGCAAGGTGGACGTTCCCGCCGGAAAGACCACCACATTGCTGCTGGAGGTGAGCCACGGGCCGGGCGACTGGCAATTGATCGTCAAGGCCAACGGCAAGACGCTGAAAGACGTGATCATCGGTCCCGATCTGACCAAAGACGCAAGATGGGCCGAGATTGCGGTCGATCTCTCGTCGTTCGCGGGCTCGGCGGTCGACCTGGAGCTTCAGAACAAGGCCAACAACTGGGCGTGGGAGTTCGGCTACTGGGGGCGGATCGCGATCGTGAGCCGGCCGTGAGCGCCGGCTGGTCCTTTGCTGGCTGCTGATTCAGGCGGTGAAATCGGGAAAAGACTTCACCACGGAGGCACAGAGGCCCCACAAAGGAAGCACAGAGGGGGAAATTCCTCGGTGTCCCTCTTCTGCGAAACCTCCGTGCCTCGGTGGTGAGGATTTCCCCTCCCCACGCCAAAATCGGAAGGCACTCCCCGCCCGCCCGGCGCAGGGGCTCGGCACGCATTTTGCCGGATTTCCGAGATCTGCTTTCGTGACGACCTGCTCAATCCTTGCTCCGATCGGGGTTCGCGACCGATCATGGGGCAAGCGATCTGGTCATGGGATTGATCAACCGCCCGGAGGGCTTCGACCATGTCCGTGAAGTTGAAGAAGCTGGCCGATCAGGTCATCGTGATCACGGGTGCGTCCAGCGGCATCGGCCTGGCGACGGCCGAGGCTGCCGCGAAGAAGGGCGCCAAGCTCGTCCTGGCCGCCCGCAGCGAGCGAGACGCTGGACGAGATCGTCGAGCGGATCAACGCCGCCGGCGGCCAAGCCATCGCCGTCGCCTGCGACGTGTCCGACCGCAGCAGGTCGACGCGCTCGCCAAGGCCGCCGTCGACCGCTTCGGCCGCATCGACACCTGGGTGAACAACGCCGGCCTGGGAATGTTTGGCCGGCTCGATGAGTCCGCTGAGGAAGACGCCCGGCGGCTGTTCGATATCAACTTCTGGGGCGTCGTGAACGGCTCGCTGGCCGCCCTGCCCTACCTGAAGCGAGCGGCGGGGCGCTGATCAACGTCGGCAGCGAGGTCTCCGACGCCTATCCGCCCGCTGCAGGGGATTTACTCCGCGTCCAAGCACGCGGTGAAGGGTTTCACCGATGCGCTGCGGGTCGAGATCGAGGAGGTCGACAAGCCGCCGATCTCGATCACGCTGATCCAGCCGACGGCGGTCGACACGCCGTTCCCGCAGCACGCCCGCAATTACATCGACCAGGAGCCCAAGCTGCCCACGCCGATGATCGAGCCGCAGCAAGTGGCCGACGCCATCCTCGACGCGGCCGTGCATCCCGACGCGAGCATAAGAAGGTCGGGGCGATGTCGCTGATCAACACGACGATGGCCAAGTTCGCTCCCGGGCTGGCGCGACAAGATGGCCGCCAAGCAGTCGATCGCCAGCAATACGACGAGCCGCCCCGCGAACCGCGACGGCGCCCTGCACCGCCCCAGCGAGGCCACCAGGTCGTCGGCCAGACCCACGGAACCGGCGGTCGCGAGCCGAAATGAAGCGGTCAGGACGGGACCTCCCGATTTCCCGATCATCGTGGAGGCCCGTCGCGATGCTTTAGAGTAGGCGGGTCACGCCCGCAGGCTCTTTAACAATCCGGATCGGCCGACCTGGCCGGCGATGAGGGGAGGAACCCGATCCTTCCCACGTGAATGAGTTTCCGCATCCCGAGCATGGGACCGGCCCGATCACGGCTTCTTGTCGCCTCCTACCGTCAGCGTGATGGGGATCGTCTCGGCCGCCTTGACGTCGATCTCGCCCGTCGCGAGGATCTCGTCGCCCCTGCGGGCCGAGATGGTCCAGTGCCCCGGCCAGAGGCCGGCGAGATCGACCCGGTCGAAGCTCGAATAGACTTCCAGCTCCCGGCGCAGCGAGACGCCCGACGGGCCAATTGCCACCACCGCGTCGGGCACGGGAGACGGCCTCGCGAAACGGATCTCGCCCCGGATCGATGCCCCCGCCGAGAGCGTCCGCTCGCCCACGTCGACCACGCCGGCCGGCACCACGACGTCATCCACCCGGCAGAAGCCCGCCTCCGGGTCGTGGATGAACAGCGAATAGGTCCCCGGCGCCAGGTAGCGGACGCAGAAGTTGCCGCTGAGGTCGCAATAGGCCCGCCGCGCGGGGAGGTTGCCCGCCTTGGCCAGTGCGGTCACCTCGATGTTGTGCAGGTAGCTCTCCTTGGTCTCGGAAATCTTCCCGGTGATGCAGCCGGCGCCCAGCGGGATGCGAACCTCGCCGCCACCGCCGGGCGGCACGATCACCTCCCCGTCAAACAGTTGGCCGCCGCCAAAATCTCGCCGGCCCAGCCAGTCGTACAGCCGGAGCCGATAGGTGCCGGGGCCGACGTCGGGCAAGATTACCTTCCGGTGGGCGTCGAGTTTCTGCCAGTCGGGATCGGCGAACCAGAGCGGGCCTTTGGAGATCGGTTCTAAATCGACCTGGAACATCGGCTCGCGCGGCCGCGAGGGCTCCTTGTCAGAGGAAAACAAGCGAGAGGCCAGGGTCACGTTGTCGACCTTCCGCGACGCGCCCAGTCCCGTGCCCGACTCATATTGCGCCTTCGACCCGTCGCCGATCTCGATCGCCAGCGTGAATTCCCGGTGCCCGTCGGGGTCGAACCCGCGCATCGCCGTGGTTTGCCCTTCCTCGACGAGGGCGGACCACGTGAGCGAGTAGACTACGTCATGGACCTGGTACGGGACGACGACCCTGTTCAGCCCCACCGGCACGTCGTCGACCTGGAACCGGCCATTTTCGTCGGCCTGGAATTTCAGGATTTCTCTCTCCTCATAGCCCCCAAGGACGTGATAGAGGGGATTGGCGAGATGCCCCTCGGCGAAGGCCCAGATGCCCTTGTTTTTCTTGTCGGACTTTTGATGCCAGAGGTGCCCCTCCACGCGGCCCGTCGCGGTGGGGAGGTTGAGGGACAGAGGCTCGCGGTCGAACCCGGCTTCGGGCACGTCGAGCGCGATGCGGTCCCGGAGATGCCCTTACCTTCGAGGATCAGCCAGTAGTGGTCGGGGCGGACATGGTCGAATTGGAGCATGCCTTCGGCCGAAAGGTTCGCCGTGCGGGTCGGAAACTGCTCGGCGAAGGGCCGTGAAGACAGGACGCCGATACCGGACTTATCGCGCCGGGGGATGAGCCTCGCCTTCACGCGGTCCCTCTTCGCCGCGGGCACGGAGACCTTCGCCCTCACCGTCACGCCCGGCGCCAGGCGGATTTGCATCGGCTCGCCGTTCCGTTTCACCTCCACCAAGCCTTCCCACGCCGCGAACCCCTCGGCGGCAACGCCGACCCAGTTCGTGCCCGGCTCCGAGAGGTTCAGATGGAAGCGCCCGTCGCCATCCTTGACGTCGCATCGCTCGCTGCGGAAGGAGGGGGGAAGCTCGCCCGGCCCAACGGCGACCGAAAACGCCTCGATCGGTCGCCCGTCGGGCGCGACGACGCGGCCGGTCAACTCATACAAGGGTTCCATCATCACGACCAGCCTGCCAGACTCCCGCTTCCCCTCGCGGACGGCCGCGTCCCCGATCCCCTGATCGATAAACCCTTCCTTGTGGAGGGTCGGGGAATACCCGAGGTCGCGATTTCTCAGGACGAACTTCCCATCCCTGTCCGAGGTGGCGAACGTGTCGCGGAAACCTGCAACCGTCACGCCCTCCAGCGGCTTGCCGTCGGGGCCGACTACTTTGAGCGGGATGCTTGCTCCCCTCACGAGGAGGATGTTGTGATTCGGCCCGGTCTGCTTGCCGTCCTCGTCGGGGAAGGGCAATTCCTCGTCGTAATCGGCATGCGAGGCGTGGACGCCCAGCTTGGGATCGACCCCGCGAAGCTCGTAGCGGCCGTCGGCGCCGGTCTTGGACCTGCTTTTCGTCGTCGAGGGTCCACATCGGGATGGCCGGGATGATCGGGCAGACGGTGGCCTCGGCGATCGGCTTCCTGGTCTTCGAGTCGAGCACGATCCCCTTGACCGTGATGCCCTTGCGGAGCTTGACGACCACGCGACGGGGATTGTCCGTCGACTTGATGGCGAACTCGCCGCCTCCCCCCGCGCCGCGGACGTAATCGGGCGCCCTCACGCCGATCGACAGCCGGCAGGAGGCCGGCGCCTGGATCTCGAACGTCCCTTCCGGCGATGTGACGGGCGTCCATGCGTCGTCATCCCGCAGGTTCTTGAGGCCCGGCACGTTGTAGGAGACCTGATACCGGAACGCCGTGACGGCGGCCCCGCCCTCCTGATCGACCACCGACACCGTGACGGGCTTGAGATCCACGACGGCCGGCGGATCGTCGCCAGGCGGGCCGACCGTCCCCACGAGGAAGGCGGCGAGCATCGCAAGTCGAGCGAGTTGCATGGTCATTCCTCGGACCTTCCCGGATGGAAATCGCTGCCCGCAAGCCCATCAGGCCGCCGCGCATCCCGAAAGTTGGGTCGCGTAGCGATACCCTAGCAGTACCGACTTCGACCCGTCAAGCAGGTGATCATCTCCATGGCCCATTGAGCATTCATGGATGCTCAAACGGCGATTTCGCACACGCGGACGGCCTGCTCGACGACCTTGCCCGTGCCCCACAGGGTGGTCATGGCCACGTCGGCGGCGTCGCGGCCCACGGCGATCGGCACGAGCGCGGGGCGGAGGCCCTTGAAGGTGGGGTCGACGTTGTGCCAGGCGCCTCCGAGATAGACCTGCGCGAACCCGTGGAAATCAGGCGGTTCCAGCCCGAGCGCGTATCCGCTCACGTATCTTGCCGGGATGTCCAGGGCTCGGCAGAAGGCGATCATGAGGTGCGCGAAATCTCGGCACACGCCGACGCGCTCGATGGCGGTGTCGGCGGCCGAGGTCGAGGAGTCGGTCGTCCCGTAGCGGTACTCGACGTGCTCGCGGATCCAGTCGGCGACCTTGAGGACCCGGCCGCCGCCCCTGGGGATGTTGCCGAACTCGCTTTGCGCCATGCGGACGAGCCGGTCCGACTGGCAATAGCGCGACGGGAGCGTATAGGTCATGGCCTCGGCCGGGATGTATTGCGGGTCGTGCTCGATGGCGTCGGGCGGGATGGCCTTGTTGGCGTCGACGTCGACGGTGGCGGTGAATTCGAACCAGAACCGGCCGGCGGGCGTGGTCAGGCGGCGCTGCGGGTTGCCGTATCCGTCGATCCACAGGTCCGAAAACGGCGTGGGCGTGGTGAGCAGGTTTTCCTTGATCACGCGGTGGGTCGGGCCGGTCAACGAGGGCTCGACCATCAGCAGGACGAACGTGTCGGCGGGCAGGTCGTAGCTTGCCGAGGCGTGGATCTCCAGGCGCATCTTCGGGGATTCCTTCGTGAAATGACAAGTCGGCCGCTGATCCCGAGGGTATTCTACACCCGGGACCAACGGCCGATGCTCGGGAAGCTTGCAAAGCTCAGCGTTGGGCGGCCTGCATGGCGGGTGCCATGGCCTTCACCTGCTCGAAATTCACGCCGAGCTGGTCGGCGATCTTGCGGGCAAGGCCCTCGTCGGCGCGGTAGAGATTGCCCAGCAATTTCATCGCCACCTGCTGGTTCTTGACCATCTTCAGGTTGACCACCAGGTTATGCACGAGGTGGTCGCGGTCGGCGGGGCTCATCGAGCGATAATGCTCGCCGGCCTGCTTGAAGTCCTGCGGGTCCTTGTCCTGCAAGGGCCGAGGGGTGCCGGTAGGACGGACGCCCTGGTCGGCGAACTGGGGGCTCGTGCGCCGCCAGGTCGGGGGCCTTCACGCTCGGGCTGTAGTTGATGTCCGACCGACTTCAACTTGTGGTCGTCCAGCCCTTCCTGGTTGTTGTTCACCACCGGGTTGCGCGACTGATTGATCGGCAGTTGCTGGTAGTTCGGGCCGAGCCGATGGCGCTGGGTGTCGGAATAGGAGAAATTCCGGCCCTGGAGCATGCGGTCTTCCGAACGGCTCGATCCCCGGCACGTACGCGCCGGTGTTGAAGGCGACCTGCTCGGTGGCCTCGAAGAAGTTGCCCGGCCAGCGGTTCAGGGTCAACGTGCCGACGGGCGTCCAGCCCACGATCGAGTCGGGCCAGACCTTGGTGTCGTCCAGCGGGTCGAAGTCGAACTTCCTGTTCAGGTCCTCGGGGGTGATGGCCTGGACCTGGAGTTCCCACGACGGGATATTCCCCCTTCTGGATCGCCTCGAACAGCTCCTTCGTGAGCGCCGCCGGCTCCATCCCGCCGACCATCTTGGCCTCGGTCGTCGGTAAGGAACTTCGTCGCCCTGCTTGGACATGTCAGCGATACTTGATGTAATGGACCTGGCCGGCGGCGTTGACCCACTTGAACGTGTTCACGCCGAACCCGTCGATCATCCGGAAGCTCGCCGGCGTGCCCATGTCGGAGAACAGCCACGTGAGCATGTGGGTGGATCTCGGGCGTCGCGGAGAAGAAGTCGAAGTAGCGCTCCGGCTCCTGCACGTTCGTCACCGGCGAGGGCTTCAGCGCGTGGATCACGTCGGGGAACTTGATCGCGTCGCGGATGAAGAAGACGGGGATGTCGTTGCCGACGAGGTCGTAATTCCCCTCCTCGGTGTAGAACTTGATGGCGAACCCGCGGACGTCGCGGGCGGTGTCGGCCGATCCTTTCGGCAGGATCGACGGTGGAGAACCGGACGAAGACGGGCGTCTTCTTGCCCACGGCCGAGAGGAACGCCGCCCTGGTCAGCGCGGTCACGTCGTTGGTGACCGACGAACTCGCCGTGGACCCCCACGCCCCGGGCATGCACCACGCGTTCGGGGATGCGTTCGCGGTCGAAGTGGGCGATCTTCTCCAGCAGGTAGAAGTCCTGCAGCAAGGTCGGGCCGCCGGGGCCGGAGGTCTCGGAGCGGTTGTCCGACCCCACGGGCTTGCCGGTGTCGGTGGTCACGTTCGGCTTGGGCACGGGCTGCTGGGTCTGGGCAATCGTCGTCGATGCAAGGGTCGCAATTCCCAGGGCGTACGCAAGGCTTCGGGCCAACAGGTGTTTCTTCATGGAAATGGGGCCTCTCCGCGACATGACGGGTTTTGGTCGTACTCCCGGAATGTCAAGCTGGGCGGCCGGGGTCAGGGATGTGTCGCAGTTTCCATGCCAGTCATGCTCACGCCAAACCGCACGCGGCGCGGGCACGATCCAGCACCACGCGGGCGGCCTTCTTCGCACGCTCGGCGGCGGCCTTGCGGACTTCCTGCACGCGCTCGGGATGTGCCACCCAGTCGGCGCGTTTCTCGCGAGCCGGGGCAAAATACGCGGCGATATGCTCCGCCAATCGCGTCTTCACCTCGCCATAACCGATCCCGCCCTCGCGATATCGGCGGTCGATTTCCTGAATTTCCCCCTCGGGTGCGAATAGCTTGAAAAGCTGGAACAGGTTGTCGGTGTCCGGGTTCTTGGGTGCCTCGACCGGGGTACTATCGGTGACGATCTTCTTGCACTTCTTGAGGATCGTCTTCGGGTCGTCGAAGATCTCGATCGTGTTGTCATAACTCTTCGACATCTTCCGCCCGTCCAGCCCCGGCACGACCGAAACGGCGTCCAAAATGTGCGGTTTGGGCAATTTGAACACCTCGCCATAGGTGTGATTGAACCGCTCGGCCACGTCGCGGGTGATCTCCAGGTGCTGCTTCTGGTCCTGCCCCACGGGCACAAGGTCGGCGTCGTACAGGAGGATGTCGGCGGCCTGCAAGATCGGATAGGCGAACAGGCCATGATCGGCGGGGATGTTGTTCTGGATCTTATCTTTATAACTAACACATTTCTCCAGCCAGCCCATGGGCGTGACCGTGCTGAGCAGCCAGGCAAGCTCGGTAGTCTCGGGCACGTCGGACTGGACGAAAAGCGTCGCGGTCTCGGGGTCAAGGCCCAGCGAGAGCAGGTCCACGATCACGTCGAACACGTATTTCCGCAATTTTTCGGCGTCGCGGACGCTGGTAAGGGCGTGATAATCGGCCACGAAGTAGAAGGCGTCATTGCCATGCTGGAGGGCCACATACTGGCGGATCGCGCCGAAGTAGTTGCCGATGTGGAGGGCGCCCGAGGGCTGGATTCCGGACAGGATACGCATGAAGGGGCTCGTGCTGGAAGTCAAAGGGTCTCGTACGGTTCCGGCAGGCCGATCCGGCCGTAAGTGTTCGAAAGATGCTGGGCGAGGTGCTCCCGATAGGGCGTGAGAAGCCGGGCCGACCGGTTCCCGCGCCGACAAAGGTCGGCGAGCAAATCCAGGCGAACGGTGTGGAGTTGGCGCAGGTCGACGATCATCTCGGGGAGGCCGAGTTCCGTGCTTTGTGGCAGGAAATACCAGCCGAAGACCCGGCCGGCACGGATCGGTCCGCGGAGATCTTGCACCTTCATCAAACCCCTATCAACCATGTCTTTGGCGTCGAGCACGACAGCCGCCAGGGCCTTCGATGCCTTTTCGTTCGCGAGGTCGCAAGTCTGCGTCAGGATCAACAGCCGGGCCGGAACGATTTCGGTTTCCGAGAGCTCGAAATCGTCGAGATCATAATCCGCGAGGCTGACGACCGGGCAAGCGTCGATGATATCCCCCTGATCGATGGATTCCTCGTCTGCCGGACGTTGATAAATCATAGTGGCTCATCGTCCTCAGGGATTTCGGGGATGTCGGGATCGGGGAGACGGCCGAGTCTTGGCCGAACTCGCGCCACGGGTGCCGGCAGCGGCAGTTCCGCCCACGGCTCGATCATCGGGCCGGGGTCGTCCACCTCGATCGCGCGATCGGGCTCCAGCACCCGCAATTCGACCCGGTGGCCGTTGACCTCGCAGCGATAAACCTGCCCCGCCTCCAGATCGACCTGACCCAATGCCTCGGCCAGCGATACGCCCATGGGACCTCCCGGATTCTCGACCGCCTTATTGCTCGCAATCCCTCATCCCAGTATACCCATTTGCCGATCCCCGTGGCCATCGCCGCACAGCCCCGGAGACGTCGCATGGTTTCTGCGATAAAATGCCGGGATCGTCCCGATCTTCTCCCCGGGGAACCCTGCGATGGAACCCGATCTGCCTCGCGAGCAGGAGCAGTCGATCAAGGAGCGCAAGCACCTCCTTTATGAGGACGACCCCTCGCCGCCGGACATGTCGCGCAAGCCGTTCCGGCTCTACCTCAAGGAAACCCCCGCGGCCCCGCTGTCCATGGGCGCGAAATTGCTCCTGTGGGGCGTGGGACTGGTCGTCGGCGGGCTCCTGCTGGCGGCCATGTATCGCGGGGCGATGGGCCGCCCCCGTCCCGAGAAGCAGCCGGCCGGCAAGACGACCTCGATCCCCGCTATTTCTCGTGAGATGCTTGCATGAAAATCCGTCGCATCGCGGCCCATCGCGTCGAATTGCCGCTCGTGGAGAAGGATTACCGCTGGTCGGGCGGCAAGTCCGTGCAGGTGTTCGACAGCACCATCGTGAGCGTCGAAACCGATTCAGGCCTCGTGGGTTACGGCGAAGCCTGCCCCCTCGGACCATTTTACCTCCCCGCCTACGCCGCCGGAGTGCGAGCCGGGATCGTCGAGCTTGCCCCTCACCTGATCGGCCTCGACCCGACCGAGTTGGGCCTCCTGAATCGCCGGATGGACGCCGCCATGAAGGGGCATCCTTACGTGAAGACGGCCATCGACATCGCCTGCTGGGACATCCTGGGCCAGGCCGCCAAACTGCCCGTCTGCACCCTCCTGGGAGGCCGATACGGCGACGATTTCGTGCTCTACCGGGCCATCTCGCAGGAATCGCCCGAGGAGATGGCGGGCAAGGTCGCGGGCTATCGCGCCGAGGGGTATCGCAGGTTCCAGTTGAAGGTGGGCGGCGATCCCGACACGGATATTGCCCGCATCAAGGCCGTGGCGGACGTGCTGAAGCCGGGCGACAAGCTCATCGCCGACGCCAACACCGGCTGGCTCATGCACGAGGCGGCCCGCGTCGTCCGAGGCGTGAAGGATGTGGATGTCTACATCGAACAACCGTGCCTGAGTTACGAAGAATGCCTCACCATCCGCCGCCGCACCGATCACCCATTCGTCCTGGACGAGGTGATCGACGGCATCGAGCCGCTCATCAAAGGTCACACCGACGGCGCCATGGACGTGGTGAACCTCAAGATCAGCAAACTCGGCGGGCTCACCAAGGCCAAGCAGGCCCGCGACCTGTGCGTGTCGCTGGGGATCGCCATGACGATCGAGGATAGCTGGGGAGGCGACATCGCCACGGCCACGATCGCCCACCTCGCCCACAGCACGCCGACCGAATTCCTCTTCACCTCCACCGATTTCAACAGCTACGTGACCGTCAGCACGGCCGAAGGTGCCCCGCAACGACAGAACGGGCGGCTCGCCGCTTCGACGGCCCCGGGGCTGGGGATTTCGCCCAGGATGGACGTGCTGGGGAAGGTGGTGGTGGAGGTTGGCTGACTACGGCTTCGGGGGAAAGAACGACGCGACCGGGCATCGGAAGCCGGGGACGACGTCCTCGCCGTCGATCTCCTCGCCCGCGGAGCGTTCGGCGATCGTCCGGTCGATCCGGTGGATGCTCACCGTCCCGGTCGCGGGATAGAGGACCCAGACCAGCCGGACTCCCGCGTCGAGGTACTCGCGAATCTTGATGTGGACTTCATACGCCGTGTCGTTGGGCGAGAGGACTTCAACGACCAGATCGGGGGGAATTTCCAGGGCCGCCTCGTCCCTGTCGGCAGGAATGCGATCCATCCGCACGAAACAGGCATCGGGCTTGCGGAACTTCGCCGGATCGGGATAGCAGCGGACCAGGATGTCCGCCCCCCAGACCCATCCGAGGTTGTGGGCGTCGCAATAATTGTCCAATTTCCGGACGACAATCGCGCCGACCCGGCTGGACAGGACGTTCACGTTCAGCTCCACGAGGTTCCCGTCGACCAGCTCGAAGCATTCCCGATCCGGCATCGCCAGGTACTCTTCCGGCGTGACCTTCGCGGCGGCGGCCGTGCTCATCCTACCCTCCCGCTTCCAGGCCGATTCACGTTCGAAGCCCAGGTTCTATCCTATCCGCCCGGCGCCCGGCATGACACACGTTTGGCGAGATATGGCGGTTACGACCCGATGATCCGCCTCAACCTGGTTCGGAGGCGATTCAGTTCTTGTAGGGCCGGTTATTACCGGCCGTCTTCCGATCCAATCCAGGTCGGCCGGTAATAACCGGCCCTACAAGAATGAGATTCGTCGCGGAGCTTCCGAGCCTTGTCGGAGTCCGGTTCGGCAAGCACCCATTTCAGGCCGACGGAGGCATCGAGGACGTCCATCAGTCTTCGTCGCGGCCTTCCCGGATGAGGTCGACCGCGATCTCGACGACGCCGAACTTCTCGCGCATCTCGCGCTGAACGGCCTCGGATCGCTCGCGAACGCGTCGCCGCAACTCGGGATCGTTCACGCGCTTCCCCTCGGAGACGAGGCGCATCACCCCTCGATGATCCGCTTCAACCTGATTCGATGGCGATTCGATTGCGTTCATGAATCCATTGTCCCGAGGGGACCGAGTATGTCAATGGATCGTACGCTGGCATGCAGGCCACCGGCAACTTTTCCTCGCCCTTGACCGGCGATCGCACATTATTCTAAGATACAATCCATAGCGACGAAATGATTCGCCCCCGGGCGAAGCGATGCACGATGCCGGGATGTTCCAGGCCTGCGGTGATTTCGGCTTCTAGGACGAACCGCGCACGATGTTCGGGCTCGTCGGCATACTTTTCCTTGATTTGCTTCAAGGCAACTTCTCGCCGCAATTCCGCGTCGCGGGCGACGGATACGAAACCCAGTCCCCCTTCCGCGAGCGGACGGACGACGCGAAAACGAGGGGCCGCCGGTGGAGGTCCCCCGTCGAACGTCCGTGTCGCCATAGGATCGGAATCGGTAGGGTCTGGTCCACTGTTCGGCGTCAGGCCGGTCGAGTGCGGTCTTGCGAAATCGGGGTTCCCGGTTTTTAATCCCGCAACAACGAGTGTGGACACGGAGCCCTGGATGTCCGAGTCCGGGATCTTCCTCAGTTCCTCGCAGATGGCGTCTGCGACTCCGATTGCCTGGATGCTCCGCTCCGGATCGTCTCCATGCAGCTTCAGGTGTGCCGCGACCAAGCTTTCGAGCAATGCTCGGTGTTCGGAGGGACCAGTCGTATTTCCGAGACCAATTTCATGCGGGCGACCCTCCTGGACCTTACCGGCCTTCGCATTTTGGCCCTCGGCCTTATCGGCCGGCGGAGGTCTTAGGGTCCCTCGTCCGAACGCTTTCACCGCGTGTCTTACGAAGCCCCGAGACCCTCCTATCAGGCGGTTCTCGGGGCTTCTTCCTTTTCCTCGACTAATCCCAAGAAACGGGCGACTCTCATGGCCGACGACCGCCGCATCCGGATCTTCGACACCACCTTGCGCGATGGCGAGCAATCCCCCGGCGCGAGCATGAATCAGGCCGAGAAGCTGGAGGTTGCCCGCGCCCTCGCCGCGCTCGGCGTGGACGTGATCGAGGCCGGTTTCCCCGTCGCCTCGCAAGGCGATTTCGAGGCCGTGAGGGCGATCGCCACCGACGTGACCGGCGCCACCATCTGCGGACTCGCCCGCTGCAATGATCGCGACATCGACCGCGCGTGGGAGGCCATCCAGTACGCCCAGAGTCCGCGAATCCACGTGTTCCTCGCCACCTCGGCCATCCATCGCGAGCACAAGTTGCGGATGACCCGCGAGCAGATCGTCGAGAAGGCTGTTCAGAGCGTGAAGCGGGCGAAATCGTACTGCGCCGACGTCGAATTCAGCCCCGAGGACGCCGCGCGCACCGAGCCCGATTTCCTCATCGAAGTGGTCGAGGCCGCCATCGCCGCCGGCGCCACCACGGTCAATATCCCCGACACCGTGGGCTATGCCACGCCCTCGCATTATTACAATGTGATCAAGAATCTGGCATCGAAGGTGAAAAATATTGATCAGGCGATCATCAGCGTGCATTGTCACGATGATTTGGGCCTTGCCGTGGCCAACAGTCTGGCCGGTTGCGAGGCCGGCGCGCGGCAGGTTGAATGCACGATCAACGGCATCGGCGAGCGTGCGGGCAATGCCCCGCTGGAAGAGATCGTGATGGCCCTGAGGACGCGGCATGACTATTACGGGCTGACCACGAACATCAAGGCCGAGCGGCTCTATCCCACCAGCCGGATGGTGTCGATGATCACCGGGCTGGCCGTGCAGAGGAACAAGGCGATCGTCGGCCGCAACGCGTTCGCCCACGAGTCGGGCATCCATCAGGACGGGATGCTCAAGGAACGCTCGACTTATGAGATCATGAAGCCCGAGGACGTGGGCGTTTCCAAGACGGACCTCGTTCTGGGCAAGCACTCGGGCCGCCATGCGTTGCGCGATCGCGTGGAGGAGCTGGGCTATCACCTGAACGAGTCGCAGATGGAGGTCGTTTTCAACGACTTCAAGGCGCTGGCCGACAAGAAAAAAGAGGTCTATGACGAAGACCTGATCGTGCTGATCGAGAACCACATGGACGACACGCCGGCGTCGTGGACGCTGATCAGCCTGCACACCACGGCGGGGTCGAACGTCCTGCCCACGGCCACCGTCTGCATCCGCCGCCCCGACGGCCAGATCGTGCAGGACGCGGCCATCGGCACCGGCCCGGTGGACGCGATCTTCAAGGCGGTCGAGCGAGTCACCGGGGTTGCGGCCAACCTGCGAGAGTTCTCGGTGAGGGGCGTCACGCAGGGGAAAGATGCGCAGGGCGAGGTCACGCTGGAACTGGAAGTCCAGACCGACGACCGATCGTTCCGCGGCCGCGCGGCCTCGACGGATATCATCGAAGCCTCGGCGCTGGCTTATTTGAATGCGGTCAATGCGATCACCACGAGGCGGGAGCGCGGGCAGATTCGCGAGGTGGTGGGACGGCCGGGCGCGGGGGCTTGACCTTAGGTGAGTCGAACGGGTCGGCTCCGGTTCGTGTGGTTCAAGAACCGGAGCTGCTTGCGTTACTCCTGATCGTCCTTCGCCTTCTTCTTCTTGGCCTTCGCCTTGGCCTTCGGCTCGGGGGCCTGATCGGGCGAGTCGCCCCTGGTGAAGGTCCGCAGGTTGGGCGCCTCGCCGTTGCTCTTGCCCGTGAACTCGGCCGGCCGGGGGGTTTCCTTCTCGGGCTCGTCGCTGCTGGTGCAGAGCGTGAGCGTCTCCCCTTCCAGCTTGTAGATCCCCCAGATCGGCGGATGTTCGGAGCCGTTGTTCCACATCGATCCGGACGAAGTCGATCGTCTTGGGTGAGGTCGACTCCTTCAGCCGGACCTCGCCGAAGAAGGAATCCTTGGGCCTCCCTTTCTCGCTGTACTGGAAGTGGATTTCCCTGCCCTTGATCTCGTAGGTCACGCCTTTTCCCTTCTCGCCGATCTTGGCCGACCACTTCCCCTGGAGCTTCTTGAGGTCTCCGCGGGAAGGGTCCGAGTCGTCCAGGACGCGGCGGTAGACATTGACCTTCGAACCCTTCTCGCCGAATTTGGCCGGTCGCTTCTCGGCCGTGCAGATCGTCAGCGTGTCGCCCTCGATCTTGTAGACGCCCAGCTCGACGAAGGCCTTCCATTCGTCTCCTTCTGGCGCCGCGAAGCTCAGGTCGATCGCCTTCGCGTCGCCCGATCCCGACAGCTTGAACGTGCCCGGGTTGGGCGGGGACTGGATCGCCTTCGAGTTGAACCGGGACGTGACCTTCGTCCCCTTGAAGTCCAGAGCCCGCTTGAGCATCGTCCCCGGCCCGCTCGCGCACTCCCACGTCCCCTGGAGGTTGGCCAGGTCGTCCTTGGGTTTGGCGGCCTTCGGGTCGTCGGCCAGGGCGAACGGGAGGGCCGCCGCCACGATCAGCATCGCCGCGAGTCGCTGCATGGTCGATTCTCCATGAATCTGGGTGGAAGGTTCCTGGCGCGATCGCAAGTCTGGTGGGCTGATGCGTGCCGGACGCCGGGCGGCGGGATGTATGGCGGGTTCAGGGCGGGCCGGAAGGCGGAGATCGGGGATCTTGCACTGGTCCATTTGGGAAGGATTCTACAGGGAATTGTGAGTCGTGTCTACATGGGTGGTGGCTCGCTCCCACTCGCATGATTCGAAGCTACATCGAAGATTCACTTGTCTTCCGAAGGTCGCTGCTTCAGGATGGACCCCCTTGCGTTGCTCGGTCGATCTTGTAGGGTGCTCTGCGAGCACCTCTTCCTTTCCAATCAAGAGGTGCTCGCAGAGCACCCTACGGAACTACCTCCATGCACTCCCGAACCTGCACGGCCGCGGCCGTCTTGCTGGCCACGCTTGGCCTGCCGTTCCTCCTCACGGCCCGCTCGGGCGATGAGCCGAAGGAGAAGGCCGACTCGGCCCGCTATGCGGGGCCTTCCGATAAGGGCTTCTTGCTGCCGAACGGGTGGACCTTGACGCCGGCCGGGTCGCAGGTGGCTTTGACCGACCTTCCCCTGAATATCCTCCCGCTTGCCGACAATCGCCACGCCCTGGTCGCCACCAGTGGTTTCAATACGCATAATCTTTCGCTTGTGGATCTGGTCGACAAGAAGATCGTCAACGAGGCGAGCGTGCGGCAGAGCTGGTTCGGCCTTGCCGCGGACGAGAAGGCGGGGAAGGTTTGGTGGTCGGGCGGCGGGTCGGACATGATCCATGCGTTCGACCTGAAGGACGGGACGCTGACCCAGACGAACAAGCCTGCGGACGAACCCGCGGCGAAGGGTAAAGCGAAGGGCAAGGCCAAGGGCGCCGAGAAGCACTTTCGCAGCGGCTTGACCCTCGACAAGGCCGGGAAGGTCCTTTATACGCTCGACATCGACACCGGCACCATCGCCGCGACTTCGCTCGATCCTCGGGCCGAGCAAAAACCCCTTACGGCCAAGGTGGGGAATCGTCCCTATGACGTGGTCTTCGGTCGCGACGGCCGGCAGATTTTCGTGACCGATTGGGCCGCGAGGATGCTCCTGGTGCTGAATCCCGCCGACCTTCGCGTGATGAGCAAGATCCCCGTGGGCGAGCATCCCAACCAGATCGCCGTGCATCCGAAGGATGACCGGATCTTCGTGGCCAACGCTTCGAGCAACAGCGTTTCGGTGATCGACACGTTGCGAGGGGTGGTCATCGAGACCATCGCCACGCCTCTGTTCCCGCTCTCTCCCGAGGGATCGACCCCCGACGCCCTCGCGCTCGCCCCGGATGGCGAGACCCTGTACGTGGCCAATGCCGACAACAATTGCGTGGCCGTGATCGACGTGAAAACGCCTTCGCGGAGCCAGGTGAAGGGGTTCATCCCCACGGGTTGGTATCCGACTTCGGTGGCCGTCACCCCCGATGGCAAGAACCTGCTCGTGGGCGTGGGCAAGGGGAATCAGACGTTGCCGAATCCGCCGACCGAGGCCAATCGGAAGCATGTTGCCGAGGTCATCGACAAGGAGAAGATCGACCTGCCCGCCGACGTGAGGAAGGAATTGATGCGGTTCCCGTACATCGGCACCACGCTTTCGGGCTCGCTCTCGATCGTGCCGATCCCCGACCAGAACAAGCTGGCCGAATATACCGCGACCGTGTATCGCAATTGCCCTTACTCGGACAAGCTCTTGACGCAGTCGCCGACCGACCTGAAGACGGCCGTGCCTTCGAAGGTTGGCGAACCCTCGCCCATCAAGTATGTGATTTATATCATCAAGGAAAACCGGACTTATGATCAGGTTTTCGGCGACATGCCGAAGGGAAACGGCGACCCGGCCCTGACCCTGTTCGGCGAGAAGGTCACGCCCAATCATCACAAGCTGGCGCGGGAATATGTGCAGCTCGACAACCTGTATTGCAACGGCCATGTATCGGCCGACGGCCATCCGTGGTCGACCATGGCCTATAACACCGATTACATCGCCAGGAACTGGGCCTTGACCTACTCGCGGCGGGCGGGCGTTGAGGATGACGACGATGACAACCTGGCCAAGGCGCCGTCGGGTTATTTGTGGGACGCCTGCGCCGCGCGGGGCTCTCGTATCGCAGCTATGGCGAATATGGCAAGCGGGTGAGCACCGGCGAAGGGGCCGTGAAGATGGAAGGGCGCGTGCCGGGGCTCGTCGGTCATTTCTGCCCGACGTTCGGGCTTGATCCTCGCGATACTCAGGACGCCGAGGTGTTCCTCAAGGAATATCGCGAATTCGAGCAGAACGGCACCATGCCGCGGTTCATCGTGATGAGCCTTGGCGAGGACCACACCACGGGCACGTCGCCCGGCACGTTCACTCCCGAAGCGTGCGTGGCGAGCAATGACCTGGCGTTGGGGCGGATCGTCGAAGGGGTAAGCAAGAGCAAGCTCTGGCCGGAGACGGCGATTTTCGTGATCGAGGACGATGCGCAGAACGGCCCCGACCATGTGGATGCCCATCGCACGGTGGGCCTGGTGATCAGCCCCTATGTGAAGCGAGGCGTCCTGGACAGCACCCAGTACGGCACCGTGAGCATGATCCGCACGATGGAATTGATCCTCGGCCTGCCTCCGCTCAGCCAGTTCGACGCCGCGGCCACCCCCATGTTTCGCAGCTTCACCGACAAGCCCGACCTCACGCCTTATGGTCACGAAGAGGCCCGCATCGACCTGAACGCGAAGAATACTTCGCTGGCATATGGGGCCGGGCGATCGTCGAAGATGGACTTCAGCGAGTACGACAAGATCGACGACTTCGAGCTGAATGACATCCTGTGGCACGCGATCAAGGGCAAGGACGCGCCCATGCCCCCGGCCGTGCGGCGGGCGATTGCGTTCCGGGTTGATCCGAAGAAGTGAAGGAGGCTCATGATTCCCGGTCGATGCTCGGGTGGCATGCTTACGTACTGTAGCATGGAGGGCACGAAGACGAGTCGTGAGAATTCCTTCCGATGTCTCCGCGCACTCCCTGGCGATCCCGGACTCATGAGCCATTGATCATTTCCCCGGCGACAGGCTCTCCACGCCCTTGGGGATCGCCGCGAAATCGGGATTGTCGCCGACGTGCCTGGGCCGGTGCTCCCACAGGATGCGGCCGTCTTCCACGAGGAATGTGCCCGACATCTGCCACGGGTCGCCCGTGGGCTTGGTCTGCTTGTGCCCGCCCTTCATGGCCCGGAATCCGCAGGCGATCGCCCCCGGCGAGATCAGTTGCGAGATCCTGGCCTTCCCCAGCTTGAACGCGGCGAACAGCGTCCTGGGCAGGTCGGCCAGGGCTCGTGCCTTCGGGTCGGCCTCGGCGAAGAACGCCTCTCCGTCCGGCTTGTTGCCCGGGTAGATGTAGAGGACGGGCGGATAGGACGGGTCGTCCTCGACGACCTTGCGGACCTGCGCCACCGTCTCGCTGCAAAACAGGCAGCCCGTGTGGCGGAGGAACACGAGCAGGGTCTTGCCCGGCCCGAGCTGATCTTGCACCGTGCCGGGTGCCAGGTTCACGCCCTCGGCCGGCAGGTCGAGGATTTCTTGCGGGATGGGCTTGGGCTCGGCCATGGCGGTTGCGACCTTGTCTCGGGGTTCGATCGTCCCCGATGTTATAGGCCGCTCGCCGCCGCCTCGTCGAGGATCCAGGTAACTTTGGCGTGGACCGCCTGGAGCAGCGAGCCCGGCACCTTCGCCGTGATCGGCCCAAGGAGCGAGTGCGCCACGGCCTCCGATTTCCCCCTGCCGAACGCCAGGATCAGGATTTCCCGGGCCGCGAGGATTGTGGCCACGCCCAGGGTCAAGGCCCGTCGCGGCACGGCCGAGGGATCGCCGCCGAAATCGCGGGCGGCGTCGGCCGTGGTCACGGGATGGAGCGAGACCAGCCGCGTGGGCAGGGCAAGCGCCTCGTCCACCACCAGGTCGGACGGCTCATTGAAGCCGATATGGCCGTTGCGGCCGATCCCCAGCAACTGGAGGTCGAGCCCGCCGTCGGCCGCGATCCAGCGCTCGAATTGCGAGCAATGCTCGGCCACGGCGGCTTCGGGCACGGTCCCGTCCAGCACATGGGCGCGATTCGGCGCGAGGTTCACGTGCGAGAACAGGTGCCGATGCATGAACGTGCGGTAGCTGTTCGGGTCGCGCGGGCTGATGGGATAATATTCGTCGAGGTTATACGTGGTCACGCCGTTGAATTGCAGGTCGCCCTCGCGATGCAGGCCCACCAGGTGCGAATAGACGGGGATGGGCGTCGATCCGGTGGCCAGGCCCAAAACCGCCTTGCCGCGGCGGGCGCCGGCCGAGTCGATCGCCTTCCGGATGCAACCGGCGGCGTATTTTGCGGCGGAATCAAGGTCCCCCTCGGCGAAGATGAGGGCCGAGCCGGCTTTCGTGGCGAGGGTCTTCCATGGCGAGGGCATGCTCAGGCCGTCCCCACAAGCATGGCGCCCGAGGCCGGGTCCAACTGCCCGCTCAACACCCCCAGGGCGATTTGCATGGGGTCGAGCAGGTGCAGGTAGGTCTTGCCCGGGTCGTAGCGCTCGACCTGGAAGAGCTCGATGCCCACGATGTTGTCGTCGGCGCGATGGGCCCGGCTGGAGAGCGTGTGGCCTTCCGACCATTCCCGGGCCAGCGCCGCGTAGGCCTTGCCCAGGTGCGAGCAGAACTCGAAGTAATCGGTCAAAATCAACTGCGAGGCGTGGCAATGGATGGCCCATTGCTTGGCCCGCTCGGCCTCGGCATCATAGGAAAAATAGGCATTCGGGCGGGGCAGGGCACCCCAGGGGGTCCAGCCGGTCAAAACGAGCGTATCGGTCAGGTTGGCGCCTACCAGGCCGATTGCCGCCAGGGCTCGCGTCATCCGGTGGGCGAGGTGGGCATCGGTGGCGGGCGGGACGATGATCGCGCCCGGCCGGGTTGCGGTGAACCACTCGACGATCTTGTCGATGTCCCTGGCCGACGGCGCATAACCGGGCGAGCGGTACGCATCCAGTTCCCAGCACACGGCATCGGCGCCCAGGACCTCGCATTCGAGGCGGAATTCCCCCTCGCGGACCGAGACCTTCTTCTTCTCGTTGAGCCAGGGGGCGTCCACGTTCCGCTCGCCCGAGAAGACGAGGACCTCGATCACCGGCAGGCCGCGCTTCACGGCATATTCGTGCAAGAGGCACGCGGCCGTGATCGCGCCATCATCGGCATGGGGGCAGAGCATGACCATCGGCCGTCCCGGCGCGATGGCCCGGCGCAGGAGCTCGCGGATATCGGTCAACTGGCCGTGGGCGCCGCTCCCCTGGACGGTGCGGAGCAAGCCTTCGAACACCGGCTGCCATCGGGTGCAGTCCGATGGCCCGTGCGAAGAATCCATGGGACGCAAAGCTCCGGCGGCGATTCGAACCTCGGTGGAGAGCAAGGATGCGGCCGACGAGAGCTTTCTCTCGGCACTATCCCATCATTGTTCAATCCGTTTGCTCCCGAGTCAACTTCCAAGCCCGCATCGCGACCAAGATAAAGAATCTTGCAGGCGGGGTCGGTCGTGACCCAGCCACGTCGACCTCCAGCGGTTTTCGCCCGGATGGCCCACGTAGGGCAGGCCTCGGCCTGCCGACCCACGCGGGGCACGGCAGGCCGAGGCCTGCCCTACGGAATCTAACCTTACCCTCGGCGAGGCGGGCGTTCTTGTGGGGCAGGCGTCCCGCCTGCAATCCGGCAGGCGGGACGCCCGCCCCACAAACTTCACTTCACTTCACGTAGGGCAGGCCGAGGCCTTCCCTACGAAGGGCGTAGCGGCTCGGCCGGAAGTCAACCGCCTCACCCGAACGCAAATCGCTCTAACGACTTGGGGCGCCTCATCGGCGCAACAAAGGGGCCGAAAACCCCCGCGCCGACGGCCTGACCGTCCAGATTTCGTCCAGGTTTCCGACAACCCGCATCTCCCGGCCCGATCACGATTTGCGTGATTTGTGCGCAACACTTCGCCCCGAAAACAGGTCAAAAACGGGCGAAAAACCGTCTCACCCCGACTGCGCCCCTGGACAAGACACCCGAAAAGCCCGACTTCGCCCACGAATCCCCGGCATTTCCCGAGTGTCGCACTCTGTAGCGTATTATATTATCGACAAAATTAAAATCGTTGATCATTGACCCAATCCCTTCGACGACAACGGGTTGCAAATCATGAAAATCCACGTGAAAACGAATAGCTCGACCAGGATTCGGCCCGAATCCGCCGCCTCGCCGCGTACCCGATCGCGACCCCGCGACCGGCGATTTCTCCGCCCCGCTTGGAATCCCTAATAAGTCCGAAACCCCGCAACGATGGTGTGGTTGTGAGGTTCTTACAAAGGCTTATTATCGCGACGCCCCGCGACGAAATCATGCGAAATTTCACCCAAGATGCCATCCCCCAGATGACCCGGTCCCCCGCGACGGACGCCCCGCGCCCCGCGACGGGGCCGGTCGATGGGCGACGCGCTGCCATCCACGCGCGGGCGACACGTTCGCCGCGAGATCCCCGCGCCTCGATGGCCACCCCCGGCAATCCGCGGTCACGCCCGACCGGCCTTGCTTATCGCGCCACTGCTCAACCTGCCGTTGACGACGTCCCGAGATTATGGTCGAAACCTCTCCACGACCCGGCCCATCGGGCTGGCCCCTCGTGCGCCCTTCGCTCCGGCATCGGATCGCGGCATTTTCTCCAGTTTCCGACACGCCTCTCACGGATGGGGCCAAGGCGAGGAGGCTCACGGATGGCTCGGCTTGCGGGATGGTGGCAGCGGGCGATTCCTCGGCATTCGGGTGCGATCAAGGCCCTCTTGTTCGCCTCCACCGTCGCCGCGATCGCGATCCCCTGGCTGCGACGGCTGCGATATCTCAACATCATCGGCGACGACGTCCAGCGCATGATCGACTTGCAGACGCTCTCGCTGGCCGAACGCATGGTCCGGCCGTTCAACGAGCATCTCGCGCCGTTGTTCGAGCTGTTCACGGCCGCGACCTGGTCCCTGGCCGGGCGGAAGCTTGCGAATGCGCCGTTGGCCTTCACGCTGGCGTCGTACCTGCCGTTCGTCCTGAGCCTGGTCATGCTGTGGGTCCTGGTCCGTCGGGAGTGGAAATCTTCGACGGTGGCCGGGTTCGTGGTGATCCTGTTCGCTTCCACGCCGATTTATGCCGAGTGCGTTTATTGGTTCTCGGCCTCCACGTTCTTCTGGGCCCTCCTGTTCCTGCTCGCCGCCCTGTGGCTGGCGGGATTGGCCCGCGACCGGGACTCGGCGTGGTGCTGGCTGGGGTCGGCCCTCGCGTGCCTGCTTGCCCCCATGGGATCGGCCATCGGGCTGCTTGCCGGCCCGGTCGCCACGATTCGCGCCTGGCCTTCCAGGCGTCCGACCGCCCCGTTTCGAGGAGAAGCCCTCGCGCTCATCCCGACCCTCGGTACATTCGCAAACCTCGTCGTGGCCAGCTACTTCCGCTATCAGGACGTGCTGACCAAAAGCGTGAGCACGACCCACGACGTCGCGGGCGGCCTCGTCCACGCGGTCCAGGCGCCGCTTTATCTCGTCCTGAGCGGGTATCTGCCGCGTCCGGAACGTGCATCAAGTCGTGCCTTACGCCGCCTCGGCCGGTTTCCTGGCCGTGGGATTGGCCTGGGTCGTCGTCCGCGTCGTCCGGGGCAATGCCGCCGATCGGCGATGGCTGGCGATCGGTGCTTTCCTGGTCGGGGTCGGCTATTCGCTGATTTATTGCTTCCGCACGTGGCTCGTGGGGGTGGACTCGGTGCTGACGGTCCAGCGCTATCATCTGTTTCCCTGCCTGGGAATGGTGCTGATCGTGACCGTCGGGCTCGCGCCCATGCTCAAGCGCCTCGACGCCCGCCCGATCGCCGCGCCGGCCGCCCTGCTTGCCCTGGCGATGGCGTTGGTGATCGTGAATCGCCCGGGCATGTCCGCCAACCTCGGCTACTTCCGCATGCAGCCCGATCAGGGGCCCGTCCTGGCCATGATGGACCATCTGGCCGAGGCCGCAAGCTCGCGCAAGATCTCGCGAGACGAGGTCCTCCACGCATTCGAGCCCCTGGAGCCTCGCTGGACGCTGGCCGGGTGGAACGCCCTGCGAATGCTGCCGCAAACCGCCCACGCCTCGGGATCGCCGAAGCTGGGCGATGCCCGGGTTCGCCGGGAACTCCTGGGCAGCCTCTCGGCCCGCGAGCAGGCCTGGCTCATGGCCGACCGCAACGTGTCGCCGCTCCTGGAAAGGGGCGGAGATCGGCCCATCGCGACCGGAAGCCAGCTCGTGGGTTCGCTCCGGCTCCATCCGCTCGACCGTCCCGAGCATTACCTGTCCGACGGCTGGCCCTCGTACCTTGAATTCCAGTTCCCGCCCGGCCAGCCCTCGCCCAGGGCCCTGAGCCTGCCCGGCCTGCCGCCGGGGAAGACGCTGGAGCTGTGGTGGTCGGAGGGAGACCGCGAATGGACTCCGCAAGACCGGGTCGTGATCCGGGTCGAGCAGTCCGAAGCCGCCGAGAGGTCCGACTGGGTCCTGCCGCTCGACCGCCTGCCGCAACTGGAAGCCGGGAAGCTGCGGAGGGTCCGGATCACGGTGAGGGAACCGGGGCCGGTGGCGATCGGCTCGCCGGCCTTGCTGCGATAGGCGGGCGCCGACTCGCAAATCCGGTTTTCTTCCCGCGAGCATTTTC
>CAVZRT010000016.1:0-169004 GCA_963777705.1 uncultured Planctomycetota bacterium | reverse complement strand
ATGGGCCGCCGGGAATTCTCCCGAGGCGGTGCGACGGCTCGGCCCGTCGGCCACGTACTGCTGATGGAGTCGGTAGGACGCGTGCGGCCGGCCGCTGTGAAGCCGCTTCGCGCACCAGAAGTCCACCCAGGTGATCCCGACGATCGACGCGATCGCCGAGGCCACGTTGTCGCGCTTCGGGTTGTCGGCCCGGTAGGCCGAGGCGAGCGTCGCGAGGTCGAGGACGTCTCCGGCGACCCGCGACCAGACCCCCACCTTCGGGTTGTCCTGCGAGAAGATGGCAACGCCCGAAGCAATCTCGCGGACCCCGTAGGCCCGGATCAGCCAGGAGCGGTCCTCCATCCCGAGCGTGCGGCCGATCTCCCGGCCCGCCACGATCTCGGCCAGGCCCAGCCCGATGCTGAACCACCCCAGCCCGCGAGCCACTTTCATCTCGTTCATGGTCTGCCTCCCTGGTGCTTGAATGACCGTCAAACACGTCCGTCACGGCGCGAAGACCGAACGGACGCAACCGTCTTCCTTGTGCTTGAACATCGCGTAGCCGCGCGGCCCGTCCTCGAGCGAGAACTGGTGCGTGGCCAGGAACGACGGGTCGAGCTCTCCCTTCGCCGCGTGCTCCAGCAATCGCGGCATGTACTTCTGCCCGTGCTGCTGGGCCGAGCGCACGGTGAGCCCCTTGTTCATGATCGCGCCGATGGGGAACTTATCCATCAGCATGTAGACGCCGAGGATCGAGAGCACCCCTCCCTTGCGCACGGCCATGATCGCCTCGCGAAGCGCCGTCCCCCGGTCGGTCTCCAGGTGCAACGCCTGCTTGACGCTGTCGTAGGCGTGCTGGATTCCGGTCCCGTGCGCCTCCATGCCCACGGCGTCGATGCAGGCGTCGGGCCCTCGGCCGCCGGTCATCTCCTTGAGCGTCTCGACGACGCTGTCGACCTCCATGTAATTGATGGTCTCGGAGCCGCACTTCTCGCGGGCCAGCCGGAGCCGCTCGGGGAAGCGGTCGATGGCGATCACCCGCTCGGCCCCCAGCAGATAGGCGCTCCGCTGCGCCATGAGTCCGACGCCGCCGCACCCCCAGACGGCAATCGTGTCGCCGGGCTGGATGTCGCAGAAGTCGGCACCCATGTAGCCGGTGGGTGCGGCGTCGGAGAGGAAAAGTACCTGCTCGTCGGGCACGCCCTCCGGGGCATGGAAGCAGTCGTTGTCGGCGAACGGGACGCGGACGTACTCGGCGTGCGAACCCGCGTAGCCGCCGAAGGCGTGGGTGTAGCCGTAGATGCCGGCCGTCGCGTAGCCGAACATCGGCACCTGAAGCTCGGGCTTCGGGTGCGTGTTGTCGCAGAGCGAGAAGAGCTGGTGCCGGCAGTACCAGCACTCTCCGCAGACGATGAACGACGGGACGACCACGCGGTCGCCCACCTTGACTTTTCTCACCTCGGGGCCGGTCTCGACGACCTCGCCCATGAACTCGTGGCCCATGATGTCGCCGGGCTTCATCGTCGGGATGTAGCCGTCGACGATGTGGAGGTCCGAGCCGCAGGTCGTCGACAGCGACACCTTCAGGATGGCGTCGTGCGGGTTGACGATCGTCGGGTCCGGGACGGTCCCGACGCGGAGGTCATTCACGCCGTTCCAGTAGAGCGCTCGCATCGTGCTTTTCTCCTCAACGGGTGTCGGTCCGTGCGGCCGGCTGCCGGTCGGTGGTGGGGATCTCGCCCGTCTCGGCCAGGGCCTTGAAGTAGTGGAGCGCCCGCTCGGCGAACAGCCGGGGGACGAAGCCCAGGAGCTTCGCGACCGCCAGGCCGACGGCCCCGCCCGGCGGGGTGAAGCGAACGCGAAGGGTGACCTCCGTGCCCCGGTCGGCCGGCGCGGGGCGGAATTGGACCTCGCCCTCGCTCGGCAACGACGCCCCCTCCACCGACTGCCAGCGCAGCCCCGAACCCGGCCGGTCCTCGACAACCCGCGTGTCCCATTCGTAATCCCGCCCGAGCGGGCCGCGAACCTTCCAGTGCATGAGGCCGTCGCCCGCGGGTGTCACCTCGGCGTAACCCGATGTGATCCGGGTCAGGGTCTGCGGGTCGCGCAGAGGCGGTCAAGCTCCTCGGCGGGCTTGCCGATCGTGATCGCGGCCACCGCCTCCGTGGCGTCGTCTGAGACCCCGCGGTCAGCGGCGGTATCGACCCCGAGCGCCTCGTAGAGGTGGCAGTGCCCGGTGGCGGCCCGGTAGACGAGCCCGCCGCCGAGGGCGGCCACCGCCGCCCCGCCGAGCGAGCGCCGGCCGAGCCCGAGCAGGAGCAACGTCCCGCCGAGGGCCGCCGAAGCGATGCGCTCACCCTGGCCCACGTTTGGCTCCGAGGCCCTTCGACCCGCCTCCCTCTCGGGGAGTTGCCGAGTCCCGCCGGTGGTCCCGGGAGGTTCCCGAAACATCACATTCGTCGACGCCATGCCTTCTCCTCCTGACGGGACGCCCGGGGCCGCCCCCCGATCCCTCGGTGTCAATTCGGTCCCGGCGCCCGATCGATCCCCCGCGGTCGCGAGTCGCTGGATGTCCGACACGGAGCCAGGATCGCCGCGAATCGCGGGCCGATACGACGGCCCAGGACGTCAGCAGTTTCCGAGAAACGATGTAGGGCGACGGATGACACAAGCCCGGCCAATTGCCCCGCCGGCAGAGCTGCGCGGGCCGGGCTCTCCGCTCGGGATCGGGCGTCGACGAGGTTAGCGATTCCGCGAGGCGGTGCGGGATCGGGAATGGCGGAAAACCGGCGTAGGACGCCCGCTGACAGCCGAGTCAGACGTCCAGCCAGCCCCGCTGCACGGCGTAGCTCACCAGGTCCGACCGGCTGGAAAGGCCGAGCTTCTCCAGCGACCGGGCCTTATAGGTCTCCACCGTCTTCGAGCTGAGGTCGAGCTTCGCCGCGATTTCCTTGTTGCTGAAGCCCCGCGCGATCAGGCGGACCACCTCCGCCTCACGCTCGCTCAGCTCGTCCTCCTGCCTCGTACCCCGGCCCGCGGCCTTGCCGGCGAAGCCCACGAGGACGTCGCCCGCCAGCGCGGGATCGAGATAGGTGCCGCCCGCCGCGATCGCTCGCAGCGCGTGGATGAGGTCCTGCGACGCGGCCCGCTTTAGCAGATAGCCCGAGGCGCCGGCCTTGACGAGCTGGCGGAGGTACCCCTTGTCCTCGTGCATGGTCAGCGCCAGCACCCGCGTCCCGGGGCACTCCCGCCGGATTGCCTCGGTGGCCCTCGCCCCGTTCAGTCCGGGCATGGCGATGTCCATGATTACCACGTCGGGCTCGAGCGCCTTCGCGGCGTCCACTGCCTCGCGGCCGTCGGCGGCCTCGCCCACCACCTCGATGTCGGGCTGGGCGTCGAGCAATGCCCGCAGGCCCTCGCGGACGATGGCGTGGTCCTCGGCCAGGAGCACTCGTAGCCTGGTCATCGGGGCCCCTCCTCGGTGGACTGGATCGGGATGCGGATCAGGACGCTCGTCCCCGCCCCCGGGCTCGACTCGATCGCCAGTGTACCCCCCGCGAACGCCACTCGCTCCTTCATTCCGAGCAGGCCAAGCCGGGCTCGGGAATCGGATTCCATCGCCCCCTCGCCGTCGAAGCCCTTGCCGTCGTCCTCGATGATGACCGAGGCGGAATCCTTCAGCCGGTTGAGCGAGACGACGACGCGGGCGGCCTCGGCATGCTTCAGGACGTTGGTCATCGCCTCCTGGACCGCCCGGTAGATCGTCGTCTCGACCAGCGGCGGCAGCCGATCCTCGCCGAGTCCATTGACCCTCAGCTCGGCGGCGACGCCCGACCGCCGGGTCCATTCGTCGGCGTAATGCGCCAGCGCCTCGGGCAGGCCGAGGTCGTCGAGCGCGGTCGGTCGCAGTTCCAGGGCCACGCGGTGGACGTCCCGGCTGATCAGGGCGGCGTGGTCCTCCAGCCACCGGAGCTGTTCCCGGAGGGGAGAGCCCTCGCCCGCCGAATCCTTGGCCAGCCGCAGGCGGAGCATCAGGGCCGTGAGCTGCTGGCCCATCTGGTCGTGCAGCTCGCGGGAGATCCTCCGCCGCTCGTCCTCCTGGACCGTGACGACCCGCCGGAGCAGCTCCTTGCGGACCTCCTCCTGCCGCCCGAGGGCCGCGAGCGCCTCGGTCAGCTCGGCCGTCCGCTCGCGGACCCTCAAATCCAGCTCGTCGCGGGCCCGGCGGACCTCCTCCTCGGCCCGCTTCTCGTCGGTGACGTCCAGGACCGAGCCGACGTATCCGAGGTACGCACCATCGGGCCCGAACCGGGGGGCGGCCGAGTCGATCACCCATCGGTACGCGCCGTCGTGCCGCCAGAGCCGGTACTCCGCCCGGAACGCCTCGTTTTTCGTGTTCGCGGACAGGAAGGCCGAGCCGGCCTTCTCGCGGTCATCGGGGTGGACCGAGTCCAGCCAGCCGAGGCCGAAGCTGTGCTCCGGGGACGTGCCGGTGAAATGGCACCACCGCTCGTTCACGTAGGTGCAGGCGCCCGCGGGGTCCGTGACCCAGATCATCACCGGGGCGTGGTCGGCCATGTTGCGGAAGCGGGCCTCGCTCTCCCGCAGGGCCGCCTCGGCCTGCGTCCGCTCGATCCAGTCGGCGGCCTGGCGGGCCAGGAGGTCGAGGATCGGCAGGTCCCGCTCGGCGGGCGACCGCGGCGAGCGGTAGTGGGTGGACAGCATGCCGACCAGCCGGCCCGACCGGCTGATCAGGGGCGTCGACAGGAGCGCCCGGATGCCGGCCGCGAGGACCGCGTCCCGGATCGGCTTGCCGGCGAAGATCGGCGCTGGTGGTGACGTCCCCGACCACCACCCGCTCGCCGCGCTCGAGGGCGGTCCCGCAGGTGCTCTCGCCCCGGTGGATGACCGCGAAGAGTTCGAGGTCCTCGGGCCGGAATCCGCGGCTGGCCACGATCCGCAGCGAGTCGGAGGCCCGTTCATAGAGCTGGATGTTCCCCATGTCGGACGCGGTGATGCCGATCGCGGCGTCGACGATCTCGGGCAGGAGCCCGGCCTCGTCGCCGTGCTTGACCAGCCGGGTGCTCAGCTCCTGGAGCCGCTTCGTGACGGCCAGCTCGGAGGCGAGCCGCCCCTCGCTCTCGGCCAGGGCCAGGCGGGCGCGGCGCTCCTCGGTGACGTCGCGGCTCACGGTCGCCAGCGCCACCAGCTCGCCGCTCTCGTCGGAGACGGCGAAGGAGGAGAAGAGCATCCAGATCGGCTCGCCGGTCGCGAAGTGGCGGAACCGGATCTCGGCCCTCGCCTGGCCCTCCCGGATGATCCGGGGGACGAGCTCGCCCATGACGAACGACCGATCCTCCGGGAAGAAGAACGCCTCGATCGACGAGCCCCTCACCTGCTCGAGGCCGTCGAGGCCGACCATCCGCAGGGCCGCCGGGTTGACGAAGGTCGGGAGTCCCCGGAGGTCGCAGATGCCGATGAAGTCGTTGCTGTTCTCGACGAGCAGGGCGAGCCGCTCCCGCTCCGACTCGGCCCGCCTGCGCTCGGTGATCTCGGCGAAGAAGATCGAGAGGCCGTCCTCCGACGGGTACGCCCGGTTCTCGTACCAGCGGTCCCGATCCGGATAGTAATACTCGAAGACCCGGGTCTCTCGCCCGGCGGCGGCTCGCCGCAACTCGGCCTCGAATTGCGTGCCGACGGTGTCGGGGTAGAGGTCCCAGATCCTCCGGCCCAGGATCTCCTCCCGCTGCATCCCCATGCTCTCGCAGGCCCGATCGTTGACGCTCACGTAGCGCCAGTCGCCGTCGAGGGCGATGAACCCGTCGCTGATGCTCCGGAGCACGGCCTCCAGGCGCTCCTTGGCCGCCCGGGTCCCCTCCAGAAGCGCCTGCTCGCGGCGCGTCGACTCCCGGCGGAGCCGATCCATCTCCAAATGGGAGTGGACCCGCGCCAGCAGCTCGCGCGCACCGAACGGCTTGACCAGGTAGTCGTCGGCGCCGGCCTCCAGGCCCTCCACGCGCGATTCCTCGCCGGCCCTTGCCGACAGCAGGATCACGGGGATCGTGGCCGTCCGGGGGTCGGCCCGCAGCGCGCCCAGGAGGCCGAATCCGTCCCGACAGCGGCAGCATCACGTCGGAGAGCACCAGGTCCGGCGGGCTCGCCCGGGCCGCGGCCAGGGCCGCCTCGCCGTCCGCCACGGCCTCCACGTCATAACGCGGCTCCAGGAGCCTGCGGACGTAGTCGCGCATGTCCGCGTTGTCGTCGGCCCAGAGGACCCGAGGACGTCGCGAGCCCGACGACACCGAGGACGGGCGGGAAGCCTCCTCATCGGGTAGCCAGCGGAGGCCTCCTCGACGAAGGCGGCCGGCCCCTCCGCGATGGCCGACGGCGGGCGGGACGCCCCGACCGAATCGGCGGGGAGATGGGCATTTCCCAGCGGGACCGACACGACAAACGTGCTGCCCCGCCCGAAGTGCTCTCCGCCCGCACCGAGCCGCCGTGGAGCCGGACCAACTCCTGGACGAGGGCCAGGCCGATCCCGGTCCCCTCGTGCGTCCGGCCGCGCGCCCCGTCCACCCGGTGGAACCGCTCGAAGATGCGCGGCAGCTCCCCGGCCGGGATGCCCGTCCCGGTGTCGGAGACGGACAGCTCCACCGCGCCGCCGACGGGCGCGAGGCGGACGACGACCTCTCCCTCCAGGGTGAACTTGAAGGCGTTGGAGACCAGGTTCAGGACGACCTTCTCCCACATGTCGCGATCCACGAAGACCGGCTCGGGCAGGGGCGGACAGTCGACCACGAGCCGGAGCCCGGCCTTCTCGCAGGCCGACCGGAAGTTGCTGGCAAGCTCCGCGGTCAGCGCCGCCAGGTCGGTCGGCTCGAACGACGCCCGGGCCCGGCCGGCCTCGATCCGCGAGAAGTCCAGCAGGGCGTTGACCAGCTTCAGCAGCCGCAAGCCGCTGCGGTGGGCCGTCTCCAGCCGCTCGCGCTGGCCCGGGGGCAGCGGCTCGTCCACGTCGGCGAGGGCGTCCTCGACCGGCCCGAGCATCAGGGTCAGCGGGGTGCGGAACTCGTGGCTGACGTTGGAGAAGAACGCCGTCTTGGCGCGGTCGATCTCCGCCAGCGCCTCGGCCCGCCGCCGCTCCGCCTCATGCGCCCCGGCGTCGGCCAGCGCCGTGCCGATATGACCGGCCACCAGGTCGAAGAAGGCCCGATAGGGGCCATCCCACACGCGGCGAGGGCTGACGCCCAGGGCGAGCAGGCCGGCCAGTCCGCCATGATTCGGGGCGGGGATTGGCAGGACCACCGCGCGGCTCGGGGGCTCCGGCCAGGGCGAGCCGGGGAGAGGCCCGGCGAGCCAGGCGCAGGTCTTTGACCTCCTCCGCCTGCCCGCTGCGGAGCACGGCGGCGAGCGGCCAGGGGGTGACATCGCCCGAGGCCAGCGACGCCCGGGGCGGGAGCGGGTGGTCCTCGGGCAGGCCGGCCGAGGCGACCAGCGCTCGCGCCGTCGCCCGCCTCGTCGACGACGTAAATGGCCGCGAACGGGATGTCGTGCGGGTCCCCCGAGAGCACCCGCGCCGCCTCGTCGCACGCCGCCCGGACGGAGCGCGACTCCGGCGACTTGACGCCCAGATGGCGGAGCATCTCCAGCCTCCTGGCCCCGACCACCTCGTCGGTGATCTCGGTGCAGGGGCAGAAGACGCCCTCGACCGTGCGGCCGTCGGCCGCGAGGATCGGGCCATAGGTGAAGCGGACGTGGACTTCCTCCCGAGGGAGGTGCCGCTCGAAGAAGAACAGGAAGTCGTCCGACCATGTCGCCGCCCCGGTGCGGCGAACGCCCTCGAGCATCGGCCCGATGGTGTCCCAGATCTCGGCCCAGACCTCCCGCCCCGGCCGCCCGAGGCTGCTCGGGTGCTTGGCCCCGCCGAGGAACGGGATGTAGGCGTCGTTGTAGAGGACGTTCAGGCCCGGCCCCCACCAGATCAGGATGGGGAACCGAGAGGTCAGGCAGAGGCTGACGGCGGTCCGCAGGTTTTCCGGCCAGCGACCGGGCGGGCCGAGGTCGGAGGCCGACCAGTCGAACGAGCGCATCAGCCGCGCGAGTTCGCTCGCGCCCGGGAAGAGCCGAGCCAGCTCTTCGTCGCCGTATGGACGCGGGAGTGTTCCCCCACCCTGATACGCACCGCCGGCGCTCATGGCGCTATCCTTCCGGTCACATCGAAATGCTCCGGCCACTTCCATCCGCCGATTGCTGCGACATGCACGGTCCTCCCGATCGGGCGACTCCAGGGCCGCCGTGACACTGTTGGGATAGCCGCGCGAGCCGCCCTTCACCACTCTTCACAAGTGTAACAGGTCCGCGCCCAAAATCCTTCGGCAGTGTCCCACGAAACCGGCGATGCTGCCGCGTCGATGGTGTTCGCCGGCGGCGGAACTTCTTCCCCCAACCACCGCACGGATTGCGTGAACCATCCCGGCGAAAGTGGACTTCCCCACGGATGGCGAGCGCTCCGATAAGGGCGTAATACGGAACCCGGGAAACTATTACCCTAATCTTTCGGCGAGGCGGCAGATCGGGCACGATGAGACTACCGGCCTACCGCACGGAGGTCTCATCGATGTTCGTCGCCGACCACCATCCCCTGGAACAACTCCGGGGGCTCACCCGGGCCATCCCTCAGAAACGGATCTGGTGCCGCGCCAAGCCGTCGTCCTCGCCAAGCAGGGGCAGACGGCGCAGGGGATCGCTGACGCCCTGGGTTGCTCCCTCAAGGCCGTCAAGAATTGGGTCGCCCAGTATAACACCGGGGGGATCGAGGCCCTCCACGACCGCACCCGTAGCGGACGGCCGCCGCTGCTCGACCCGGCGCGATACCCCCGACTGAAGCAGCGACTCGGCGACCCGCCCCGTCCCGAGGATGGCGCCTGTACCCTGGCGCGCCGATGTGCGACGGATCCTTGAGTGGGAATTCGTCGTGCTGATGAGCCTCCAGTCGGTCTACGATGTACAGCGAAGGGCATAAACTTTCCGGGTTCCGTATTAGCCCCCTGAATGCGGCTGCGGCAGGCTGTATTCGCGGAGCTTGTCGAACAGTTGGCGACGGCTGATCCCCAGCCGTTCGGCGGCCCTGGTCCGGTTGTTCTTGCAGACGGTCATCGCCTGGCGGATCATCTCGCGCTCCACGTCGGCCAGGACTGCCCGGAGCGGGAGGGGTGCGCCGGGGTTGTCCGCGACGGCGACCGCCGCGGGCGGGGCGTCGTCGGGGTCCAGATGCTCGGCGAGGATCGTCCGCCCCCGCGCCGTGATGGCGGCCCTGGCCAGGGCGTTCTCCAGTTGCCGGACATTGCCCGGCCAGGCCCGTTCGCGGATCGAAGCGAGGGCGTCGGGGGCGAGCGAGAGCGCCCTCCAGCCAGTACTTGCGCTCGAGCCGGCGGAGGATGTGCTCGACGAGCGGCTCGATGTCCTCGGGGCGCTCGCGAAGCGGCGGGATCGCGATCTGGATCACGTTGAGCCGATAGTAGAGGTCCTCGCGGAACCGGCCATCGGCGACCTCCTTCGCCAGGTCGCGATGCGTGGCGGAGATCACGCGGGCGTTCGACCGCAGCGTCTCGGTCCCGCCCACGCGCTCGAACTCCTGCTGTTGCAGCACGCGCAAAAGCTTCGCCTGCGCCGACAGCGGAAGCTCGCCGACCTCGTCCAGGAAGATCGTGCCCCCGGCGGCGCGCTCGAAGCGGCCGATCCTCTGGCGGTCGGCGCCGGTGAAGGCGCCTTTCTCGTGCCCGAACAGCTCGCTCTCGATCAGGGACTCGGGCAGGGCGCCGCAGTTGACCTTCACCAGCGGCCCCGCACGCCGCGACGAGTGCAGATGGAGCGCCGAGGCTACCAGCTCCTTGCCCGTGCCGCTCTCGCCCGCGACCAGCACCGGCGCGTCGGTCGCCGCGACCCGGCCGATGGACTTGAAGACCTCCCTCATGGACGGGCCGGTGCCGATCAGCTCCGGCTCGTCGGAGACGTCTCTGGCGACGGGCCTGGCCCGCAGCGCCTCGACTTCGGCCTTCAAACTTCGCTGCCGCAGGGCACGCCGCAGGGTCAGCAAGACTTCGTCCAGGTCGAACGGCTTGGTCAGGTAATCGTAAGCCCCTCGCTTCATGGCCTCGATCGCCGCGGACGACCCTCCGAAGGCCGTGACGACGATCACCGGCAGGTCGTCCAGGGCGGGGCCGAGGCTGGCGAGCACCTCCAGGCCGTCGCTCGCGGGCATCTTCAGGTCTAGCAGGACGGCGTCGGGCTTCCTCGTGCGGATCTGGGCGAGCGCCTCCCTGCCGTCGGCCGCCTCGATGGCCGAGAATCCCTCGGCCTGGAGCAGGAGCGTGAGGTTGCGGCGGATCACGCGGTCGTCGTCGGCCACGAGCACGATCGCGGGCGCGTCCATCAGGCGAGACCCTCCTCGTGCGATGTGGGCAGGATCAGGGAGAAGACCGCCCCCTGGGCATCCGGCCGGTTGGCCGCGCGGAGGTCGCCGCGATGCGCCAGGGCGATCTCGCGAGCGATCGCCAGGCCGAGCCCGGTCCCCTCGGCCTTGGTCGTGAAGAACGGCTCGAACAGGTGGCCCAGCGCCGACGGGCTCAACCCCGGCCCGGTGTCGGTCACGGTGGCCTCGACGGTACCCCGGGCGGGGTCGTGGCGAGTCGCCAGCCGCAAGGTCCCGCCGCCGGGCATGGCCTGGATGGCGTTGGACGTGAGGTTGCGGAAGACCTGGAGCAAGGCCGGCGCGGCCATCCGCGCCTCCGGCAAGTCGGGGGCGAGGGCTACCTCCACGCGGACCCTGGACTCGCCCGCCGGACCCGAGGCGAGCCGGGCCGCCTCCGCGATCACCTCGTTCAGGTCGCCCCTCGCCTGCTCCTGGGCATCGGCCCGCGAGAAATGGAGCAATCGCGACACGATCGAATCCAGACGGTCCACCTCCCCCACGATCCCCGAGACCGACTCGCCATCCAGGCCAATCCCGCGCTGCCAGAGCTGCGCCGTCGATCGGATGCCGGCCAGCGGGTTTCGGACCTCGTGCGCGACGCCCGCCAGGAGCTTTCCCAGCGCGGCCAGCCGCTCGCTCCGGCGCAGCTCGGCCTGGAGGCGATCCCGCTCGGCCGCCTGCCTTCGGACGGTCCGCGTGAGCCCGACGGTCAAGAAGAGCGAGAGCGCGATGCCGCCCAGCGAAAGCCCCGCCGCGATGCGATAGCCCAGCGTCGATCGCGCCGAGAACAGCGGATCGACCAGCCGCGTCATGGTCCACGAGGCGGCGGCCACGCGGCCATCGACCCAGATCGGCGCCGTGCGAACCGCCACGGACTGGTCGGGCGCCAGGTCCTCGACGACGGACAGGTCTTTCTTCTTGCGGATCGCGGCGTCCACCTGGGTCTCGACCAGGTCGTCGAGGTCGGAATCCGCGGGCATGGGCAGGTGTTGCGACGGGAACGGCGGCACGAAGCGGGCCTGCTCGCGAAGGAAATAGCCGCCCTGGACGCCCGGGAAATCCCGGAGGACGGAGCCCGCCTCCCGCGTCAGGCGACGCAGGGCGGCCTCGTGCTCGGAGGGTTCGCTCAAGGCCGGCCAATCGCGGAACCCGAGCAGCCCGGCAGCCCCACGGCGCGGTCAGTTCCCCGCCGGCACGTGTGAGGGACCGCCTCGCCTCGGCGCGACGCTCCTCCCGCTCGACGACGGAGGTGCCCGTATACCAGAGTGCGGCGGAGGCCGCGGCGAAAAGCACGGCAATCGCCCCGACCTGGGACGCAATGGGGATGCGCATTGTCCCGGATGATCCTCCGCGATCCAGCCTTTCGTACGATGGCACGGGTGAAGGTGAGCAATCGCGATGCCGCGACGGGATGCGAATCGGTGCAGGAGGCCCAGCGGGTGTGACCGGGCATTCTTGGGGTCGGGCGGCCGGGGTCGAAGCCCGCAAGGCAAGCCCGCGAGCCGATCCGATGACGGCGTCCCTCCCCGCGCAAGGCAGGGCCATGCAGGGCAGAAAAATGCACCATCCCCTTACTGAATAACGACTTGGGCGCGCCACATGGGCGCGACAAACGGCCGAAAAACCCCCACAATCCCGCCCGGATCGTCCAGATTTCGTCCAGGTTTCCGAAGAGCCGCATCTCCCGGCCCGGTCACGACTTGGGGGATTCTGCGCAACACTTCGCCCCGAAAACAGGTCAAAAACGGGCGAAAAACCGTCTCACCCTGACTGCGCTCCTGGACAAAACACCCGAAAAGCCCGACTTCGCCCACGAATCCCCGGCATTTCCCGAGTGTCGCACTCTGTAGCGTATCATCTTATCGACAAGATTCAAATCGTTGATCATTGACCCAATCCCTTCGCCGACAACGGGTTGTAAATCATGAAAATCCACGCGAAACCGAATGGGTCGGCCATGTTTCGGCCCGAATCCGCCCACTTGCCGGGCACCCGATAGCGGCCCCGCGACCGGCCATTTCGCGGCCCTCCTGGGAAAAGGTAATAACTCCGGCCCACGTCATCGATGGTGTGGTTGTGAGGCTAGAACAAAGGCTTATTATCGCGACGCACGGCGAGCAAATCATGCGAAAATCCGACCGAATTACCACGTCCCAGATCACCCCGCCCCTCGCGACGGCCCGTGCGCTCCCTGCGCCGGGGGCGGCCGGGTTCGGCGCCGGTAGCATCCACACGCGGGAGACACGTTCGCCGCGAGATGGCCGCGCCTCGACGGCCGACCCTGACCGACCGACCCCAGGAGACCGCGGGTACACCCGGCCCAGCGTCCTCCGTTGGCAACCGGCCACGCTGGGCGGAAACCCCCCGAGGCGCCGGGGGGATCTCGCCCGGGAAATCGACGAAACCGGCCGAAATCGCGGATTTTCGGCGGGATTTCGGCGGCGGTATCGTCCGTGCAATACCCGTTTCTCGACGCCGGCGACTTCCGCCGACGGCCTCCAAGAACCTGCACCAAGGGAGACGTGCCATGCAGAAGCTTCTGTCCCTGGCAATCTCATCGCTGGTGAGCCTGGGAGTCATGGGAGCCATGCCAGGACCTCCTCGTCACCAGGACGAACCGCCCCCGCCCAAGAAGAAGGGCGAACCCGGCAAGAAGGAAAAGGGCAAGGAGAAGGAGAAGGGCGAGCCCGGGCCGGCGGGAGACCTCCGCCGCGCCTACGACCTCCTGCGACGCATCAAGGCGGACGACGGCCCCGCCGGTCGCCCCGAGGACCGGCTCCGCGACTGGACCGAACGCGCCGCCAAGATGTATCGGCGGGCGATCCAGGAGCATGAAGCGGGCGATCCCAGGCTGGCCCGCGAGTACGGCACCGCGGCGCACGACCTGGCCCGCGCCATCGACCATGCCCGCAACGCCTCGCGGTTCGATCGGGCCGATCCCGACCTGCCGCCACCCCCCGAAGGCCCCGGCCCCGGCGATGACCTGGAGCGGGTGCGTCGCGACCTGCGCCACGCCTACGACCGCATCCAGGAGGCCCGCGGCGAAGACGCGCCCGACGCCAGGTTCTACCTCGACGCCGCCCGCGACCTCTACAACGCGGCCCGCAGCGACGCCGAGCGCAATCGCCTGGAGAGGGCCGGCGAGCTGGCCCGCGCCGCCGAGGCCATGACGCACGTCCCCGAGCACCTGGCCCGCACCGCCGATCGACGGCCCGAGCCGCCCGAGCGCGAGAAGGCGAAGGCCGAGCCGCCCAAGGGCGAGAAGCCGCGGCCCGATGATTTACCCCCCATCCTGCCGCCACGCTGAGCGGCCAATCCCCGCAGTCCGGGCGGGCCCCAGGAGATCGGGCCTCGCCCGGTTCGGATACCCTCAAGAGGGGAAACGTTCATGGACCTTCGCAATCGAATCGGACTGTACGGCTCGTATTTCTTCGGCATGGCGGCGATCGGGTTCACCCTGCCGTATCTGCCGCCCTACCTGGCGGAGAAAGGGCTCTCGCCCAGGGCGATCGGCCTCGTCTCGTCGCTCGCGGCGCTGGCCGGGGTCGTGCAATTCCCGGTGGGGATGTGGTCGGACCGGATCCGCTGGCGCAAGCCGTTCCTGATCGCCGCGCTGGCGGCGGTGGCCGTGTCGACGTGGCTCCTGCCCTCGGCCTCGGGCGTGATCTGGGTCAGCCTGCTGGTCGTCTTCTTCGCCGAGAACGGCGTGGGCCGCGCGGTGGTCGAGAGCCTAGCAGGCGCCGAGGCCACATCGCTCGCCGGCCCGGCGGGCGTGGGGGCGGCGCTGGGCGCCTTGCGATTCTGGAAGCCGATCGGCATCGTGATCGTCGCCCTGATCGGCAGCTACATGGCCGAGCACGGCGGGATCGGCACGATCTTCCTGCCGCTCTCGATCGCGCAGGGATTGGCACTGGCCTGCGCCTTCCTCATCCACGAAGAAGAAGAAGAACCGGCCCGGCCAGACGAAAGCCGCGAGGCGCCCGCCGCCCCGAAAACCGCACTGCTCCACGACGCGGGCCTGCTCGCGTTCATCGGGTGCATGATCCTCTACCACGCCGCGAACGCGCCCGGGGGCGTCTACCTGAGCCTGTTCCTGAAGGAGACCCTGCATGCCCCGGGGCGGATGCCGGCCTACGCGTTCGCCGTGAGCATGGTGGCCTGGATGCTCGTGGTCTGGCCCGCGGGCAAGCTTGCCGATACCGTCGGGCGCAAGCCGATCCTGGTCGCCGGGTGGGTCATCATGGCCCTGCGATTGGCCTTCGTCGCCCTGGCCCGGAACCCGACGCAGGTCGTCATCAACCAGGCCCTGGACGGCCTGGGCAACGGCATCTTCGCCGTGATCGCCGCCGCGTGGGTGACCGACCGATTGGGCGACCCCAGGCGGTCGGGCGAGGCGCAGGCGATCGTCGGCTGCTCGCTCGTGTTCGGCTCGGCGGTCGGCCCCTTCGTGACGGGCTTCCTGGTCGAGCCGCTGGGCTATCGCAACCTGTTCTGGTGCCTGGCGGCGACCGGCGCCGTTGCAACGGCGATCCTCGTCCTGCTCGTGCCCGAGACCCTGAAGCGGCATGATGAGGTCGATGCGGATGGCCACGTCGAGCCCATGGCCACGGTCTCCGACCTGTCGACAACGGCCTGATTCCGCGGATTTGAGAGGCATCCTATCGTGAGTTCCTCGGCGACGCATTCGATATCCCTGGTCTCGACCATCTTCGGCCTCACCTACGCCGCCCTGGCCCTGGGCAAGGTCCCCGGATTGCGGATCGACCGCGCCGGGATCGCCGTGGTCGGCGCCGCGGCCATGATCGGGTCGGGCGTCCTGAATCTGGACGAGGCCGCCGCGGCGGTCGACCCTCACACCATCGTCCTGCTGTTCGGGATGATGGTGGTGGTCGCCTATCTGCGGCTCGCCGGCTTCTTCGCGATCGCGACCGACGGCATCGCGGCCCGGTTTTCCGGGCCCTGGAGCCTCCTCGCGGTCGTGATCCTCGTCTCGGGGGTGCTCTCGGCGTTCCTGGTCAACGACGTCGTGTGCGTGGCCTTGACCCCGCTCGTCCTGGCGCTCTGCCAGCGATTGAAACGGCCGGCGATCCCGTACCTCGTGGGACTGGCCACGGCATCGAACATCGGATCGGTCGCGACGATTACCGGCAACCCGCAGAACATGATTATTGGCTCGCTCTCGGGGATCTCTTACCTGAGGTTCTCCGCGAAGCTCGCGCCTATCGCGCTGATGGGCCTGGCCATCAACTTCGCGGTCGTGGCGCTCGTCTATCGCAAGGCGCTTGGCGAATCGGCGGAGGCCCCGCCGGACGACGGCGAGGCGCCCCGCCCTCGCGTGCATCGCGGCCTGTTGTTCAAGGGCGTGATGGTCACCCTGGCCACGGTGGGCTGCTTCTTCGCCGGCCGGCCGATCGCGGCGGTGGCGATCGTGGCGGCATCGGTCATGATGCTGGATCGGGTCCGTCCCGAGAAGGTCTACAAGGCGGTCGATTGGCCCCTGCTGATCATGTTCATGGGGCTGTTCGCGGTGGTCCATGCGTTCGAAGTCAACGTGGTCCGCACCTGGGGCCTCGACCGCTGGAAGTTGGTGCTCGACTCGCCCGTGGTGATGGTGAGCGGGCTTTCCGTGGTGCTGTCGAACCTCGTCTCCAACGTGCCCGCGGTCCTCCTGTTCCAGCCGCTCATGGCCGTGATCCCGCAGAAGGAGACGGCGTGGCTGGCGCTGGCCATGTCCAGCACCCTGGCGGGCAATCTGACCGTGCTGGGCTCGGTCGCGAACTTGATCGTGGTCGAGAGCGCCAGGAGGGCGGGCACCGAACTGAGCTTCGTCGAGTATCTGAAAGTCGGTGTCCCGCTGACGATCGCGACCACCCTCGTGGGCGTCGCATGGCTCGCCTGGGTCCATTATTGACCTGCCGGGGAACGCCTCCATGATCGAATCCGATAAGGATCACGAGCCATCCCCCACGAGCCTGCGGACGCTTGATGGCCTGAAAGTCTTCCTGGGGACGTTCCCGCGAGACGCCCGGCACTGCGACACCGGACGCGTGGGCATGGTGCTGGCGGCGGCGCGGTTCAACACGACGCTGGCCCAGACCCCGGCCGCGGCCGGGGCGATCTTCGGTCCCGCGATCGGAGCCCTCACGCTGGGACTGGTGGGCCGGGCGGCCATGACCGGTCGTACGGGCCGGAACGAGGCCTTCAACCACGGCGGGAACGTGGCGGTGGCGGCGCCCATCGGCGGGTCGGCCTACCTCTTCGGATACGGAGCCATGTTCGCGATCGTGGCGATCATGGCATCGGCGAGCATCGCCTCGGTCCTCCTGATCCGCAAGCGGGACATCGGGCACGAGGTTGCCCGAGGCCGCGACGACGAGAAGCCAGGTCAGGCCGTGGGCCTCTCGCAGTTCGTCGGCGACCGGAGGATCGTGATCTTCATCGCGTCGACCGTGCTCTTCCACTTCGCGAACACCGCCATGCTGCCCCTGGCGGGGCAGAAGGCGACCGACGGCATGAAGACCGGCGCGGCGCTCTTGATGTCGGCATTCATCATCGCGGCGCAGGCGGTGATGGTCCCGGTCGCCCTGATTTGGAGCCGGCTGGTGGCCTCGTGGGGGACGCAAGCCGGTCTTCCTCGTCGCGGACCTGACCCGCGGCACGGGCCGATTCAACCTCACTCAGGGGCGCTGGCCACCGCGACGGGCTTGGGAGCGGCCCTCAGCAACGTCCTGGCGGGCTTCGTCGTGAAGGCGGCGGGGTTCCCCGTCGGTTTCTGCACCCTCGCGGCGGGCGGCGGGCGGCATTCTTCGCCCTCGCCATGCCCGAGACGAAGCCCGAATCGCATGAAGATCCGGCCAGTTCGGCCGGACTCGTCGCACCCGAGATCGCCCTGGGGAGTCGATGAATCATGAACTCGCGAGGAGATGCCCTCACGTTCGTCGTGCCCGGCGACCTCCACCTCACCGAGCCGGGGCTTGAGAATCATCGCGTGGCCCTCCGTGTGATTGACGAGGTCAACGCACTGATCCGTCCCGACTTCGTGCAGTTCATCGGCGACAACGTCCAGGACGCCACCGAGGGGCAATTCCGCCTCTTCGACGACCTCCGCCGGAGGCTGGTCTGCCCCCACTTCGCCCTGGTCGGCGATCACGACGTGAATGGCGACCCCAAGGCCCGGGGCTTCCGCGCCCGCTTCGGCACAACCTTCGGCTCGTCCTCGCTCCGGGGGTTCCGACTCCTCCGCCTGGACACCCAGCAGTCGAGCCCGATGGGCCTCTCGGCCGAGCAGGTGGATTGGCTCCGGCGAGAAGTTGACGCGGCGGCGGCCGGGGGCGAGCGGGCAGTGATCTTCCAGCACAACTACCCGTACCAGATCTGGGAGGACTTCGCCGGGCCGGGCGTGGACGAGTGGCGGGCCGTCGTGCAGTCCCGGCCGATCCAGGCCATCGTCTGCGGGCACACGCATTACCTGCAATTCGCCAACGACGGCCGCAACGTGGTCGTCGCAGCGCGATCCATCGGCGACCCCGAGGGCGGCCCTCCGGGCTACCTGATCGGCCACCTCCGGGGCGAAGAGCTGGCGTTCGTCTATCGCTCGCCCGGGGAGGGCGGGCCGATCGTCCTCGTCACGCACCCGCGAGAGGCGCTCCTGGCCACCGGGCCGGCGCACGTGGTCTCCGGCGCGGATGAGGTCCGGGTGCGGATCTGGTCAGCCTCGCCGGTCGCGGAGGTCCGGGGCCGGATCGACGGCGGCGATTGGTTCCTGCTCGGCCCACGAGAGGGAGGCGAGTGGTCGGGGCCGGTTCCGGGCGGCGAGCTGGAGAAGGGGGAGCACGCCCTGGCCATCGAGGCGACCGACCGGGAAGGGGGCCGGGGCACGCATCGCGGCGACTTCGCGGTCGATCCGACGGGCCGGTATACGGCCGTGCCCGCGGTCCGGCCTCGCGTCACCAGCACGGCATTCTGCTAACTCCCGGACCAGTCCCCGGGATCAGGACCACGAACGAACCGGCCGCATAGCGAAGACTGGCCCCTTGCCGGCCGCGGGCGCGGACGTGGCGGCGGCCTGGTTGAGGCGGTGGGTCCTTGGGTCCAGCGCCATCGTCCTGGCGCCCACCTGTGCCTTGATCGTCTGGGCGATCTCACAGTTGCCGGGTGACACCTCGCGGATCATCGCCATGTGCCGTCGACCCAACTAGAGGCGAATACCAGGTCGATCGCTGCGTCTCGGTCAGGATGCTCAAAGCGAGCAACTCCTCGCCCTCGTCCCGGGCGGGTCGGTACTCGTACTCGGCGAGGTCCTGGATGTAGCGGCAGACCTCGTCGGGCACGGCCAGGCGGTCGAGCGTCGGGTTGTCGGCGAAGAGGCCGCCGTTGTACGCCGGGATGTTCAGCGCCGCGCTGCCGCGGTCCACCGAGCGGAACAGGCCGCGGAAGTTCTCCCGGATGGGCCGGGGCGTGTAGGGGTCGACGTGCTCATAGGCCCGCTTGATCGGCTCGGCCGGGAGCAGCCCCCAGTCCTCGCAGAACGAGCAGAACAGGACGCGGTCGAGCAGCTTTGCGTGCTGACGAGGACCTCGCGAGGCGGCACGGCGGGGTTGGCGCTGCAGAGGTGCTCGAAGGCGTTTTCCCGCATGTTCGCGTACCGGACGTAGAACTCCCTGGTCAGCTCCTTGCCAACCTTCTCCGAGGCGGTCGCCAGCTCGTCCAGGTGGCACGGCCCGGACGGCGGCACGACGCGATCGGAGGCGAGCAGGAAGATGAACTTCTTCAGCAGGGCGTCGGCGGCGGGGGCGACGGTGGCGAAGCTCTCGTAGGTGAACTGGTCCGAGCCCTTCTGTTGCACGGGCGACATCGCCCAGGTCGCCGCTCGCCTGATCGTCGACCCCTCCTGGACCGGCACCAGCGATTATCCCGTAATGGGCCCGGAAGACCTCTCCCTGGATGCGATGGCCGGCATCCTCGCCGAGGTCCTCGGTAAGCCGATCCGCTTCCAGCAAGTTTCCTTCGATGCCTTCCGTGGCGCAGCTCCTGGCCCACGGGATGTCCGAGGCCTTCGCCGACGGCCTCACCGAGATGTTCGAAGCCAAGGCCAAGGGACTCGACAACGCCGCCGCCCGGACTCCCGAGTCTACCACGCCCACCACCTTCCGCCGGTGGGCCGAGCGGTACCTCAGGCCCGCCGTCCTGAATTAGGTCCACCTTTCCGTCGGATCGCAGACCTCTCCCGCAATCGTTGACCGCACACGCCGGGCGATGCAATTCGTCTACCGCGTGCGATCGAGAACGAGGCCGACTTCTTTCCACAGCAGGAGATCTTCCCGTCGCTCGTCCGCCGATCGATCCTCCGGCGACGTCGTCTCACGCAAGCTCGCCAGGTCGGGATCGGAGAGCCAGTGCGTCAGGGTCCGTTGCACAATGGCCCGACTGGCCGGCTCGCCGTCGTCCAGCCTCCTTGCCCAGGAAGACAGGTCGGCCCGGAGCCACCGGCGTGCCTGATCTCGCCATCGCAACGGCTCGGGCTCGCCCTTGGAGGCACCGGCGAGCGCCGCCGCGCAGGCCGCGTTGTAGCGGTTGGATGACCTCATGTCTTCCGCCAGCGCCGTGCTGTCGGCGAACGCGGCGGCATATAACGGGATGGCGGGGGCGAACAGCTTCTTCATCCGGCAGAGTTCGGCAAGCTGGAGGCTTTCGTCGGCGTCGGCCGGCTTGCAGGTGCCCCCGAGGACGGCCGGGAGCCGGGCCTCCAGGGCGATCCAACGCTCGCAGGCCCGCAATTGTTGCAACGCCCCCGCGTGCAAGGGATCTCCCTGGGGGGCTAGTTCCAGGCATCGCAAGATCGCAGCCTTGGCCTCGGCGAAGCGGCTCGCCGACTGGAAGCTCCGCCCGAGGGCCAGGAGGACCCGGGCCTGCTTGGGGTCGATCTGCAGGGCCTGCTCGAAATGTCGGATGGCCTCCTCGGCCAGGCACCTGGACTGCAGGGCCCTGCCGAGGTTCGCGTGGGCGTGGGCATATCGCGGGTTGATTTGCAGGGCCCGTCGATAGTGGCCGATCGCCTCGTCCACGCGGCCCTTGCCCGCGAGCGCGACCCCAAGGTTGTTGTGGGCCTGGGCATCGCCGTCGTCGATCTTCAGGGCCTGCTGGTATTGGTCGATCGCCTCGTCCGGGCGGCCCCGGCTCTGCAAGGCGACTCCCAGGTCATTGTGGACCGCGGGCCGCGCGGGATCGAGCTGGAGGGCCCGCCGGAGGTGTCCGATCCCCGGCTCCGCTTTCCCCTGGAGGAACAGGGCTTGCGCGAGCAGGTTGTGGGTCGACGCATTGTCGGGCTCGACCCGTAGGGCCTGCTCGAACCGATCGACGGCCTCGTCCAGCCGACCTTTCTTCTCGAGCGCCAGGCCGAGGTTGCAGAAGCTGGCGGCGCTTTCGGGGGCGAGCTTGCAGGCCCGGCGGAAGTGTTCGATCGCCTCGTCGGTCCGGTCCCCGTCGGCCAGCAACCTGCCGAGCTCGCAATGGGCCGCGGCGCTGTCGGGGGCGATTTCCAGGGATCGGCGGAACGAGTCGATCGCCTCGTCGCGGCGACCGCTCCGGTCCAGGGCCGTGCCGAGTTGGCGAAGGATTTCGGCTTCGCCCGGGTCGATCCCGGTCGCCAATCGCAGCTGCTGGATCGCCTCGTCCTGCCGGCCCTCTTGCGCGAGGACCATCGCGAGGCTGCTATGCGCTGCGGTCGCCCTGGGCGCGACCCGAGCGCGGCCCGGAAGAAGCCGATCGACTCCTCCGGGTTCGTCTTCGCGATCGCCCTGGCCAGGTTGAAGTTGATCCAGAAATTGTCGGGATGGGCCTGCTGCACTCGCCGCGAGAACCGGACCGCCAGGTCCCTCCCCTTGAGATCGGCCGCGGTCCGCGACCCCTCCTTGATCGAGGCCTCGGACGGCGGGAATTTCCAGGCCTGGCCGCTGTACCAGAGCCGGTTGGAAAGGACGATCAGGACCTGCACCGATCGTCCCGGCAGGGGGGCGGAGTCGGCCAATTGCGCCAACACTCGCTGATCGCCGCGGTTCGCCGGGTCGCGGACCCGGTCCGCGCCAGGGGTCGGGATCCACGAGCCGGAGGATCGCCGCGAGCCGCGTCTGGATGGCCTCGTCCGGCTCGCGAAACGCCCAGTCGTCGAGGGCGTCGATCAGGTCTTGCCGGATTTCCGACCGGCGGATGCGATCGGCCGACTCGGCCGCGGACGCCTCCGCGACGGGCAGGCCGTAGTCGCGGAACTCCCGTCGATAGTCGTCGCAGACCGAGGCGGTCCGGTGTTCCTGGCCGACAATCCTCTCGGTCGCCTGGCGGTTCCGATCCAGCTCCTTGGCCATGCGGACGTCGCGCATCGCCCGCTCGACCCGCCCTCGCTGGTCTTCCACGCCCTGCTCGCGGACGATCTCGGCGGCCTGCTGCAGGGAGTTGACGGCTTCGGGCCAACGTGCCAGGCCACGCAAGGATTTGGCCTGCTCCAGGAGCAACTCCACGGCGTGCCGCGCCCGCCCCTCCTCGCGGGCCCGCTCGATCCGACGCTCCACATTCTGCCGGCCCGACCGCCAGGCGATCCCCCCGGCGGACAGGACGAGGAGCATCGCCAGGCCCGCGATCGCGGCCTCGCGGGGATGGCGACGGCACCATCGCCAGGCGTGCTCGGGCCCGCCGGTGGCCCTGGCCAGGATGGGGCGCCCTTCGAGGAACCGATGCAGGTCGTCGGCCAGGCTTTCGGCCGAGGCGTAGCGCCGGTGCGGCTCCTTTTGGAGGCACTTCAGGCAGATGGTCTCCAGGTCCCGGGGCATCGCGGGGTTCAATCGCGTGGGCGGAACGGGTTCCTGCGCGATCACCTGCCGCAGGGTTGCCGCCGCGGTCTCCGCGCGGAACGGGGGTCGGCCGGTCTGCATCTCGTAGAGGATCGCCCCCAGCGCATAGATGTCGACGGCGGTGCCCAACGTGCGGGTCTCGCCGTTGGCCTGCTCGGGGGCCATGTAGCCGGGCGTCCCGACCGTGGCGCCGCTCAGGGTCAAGCCCTCGCCGCCTTCCAGCCTCCGGGCGAGGCCGAAATCCGAGATCTTGGGCGTGCCGTCGGGGGTCAGCAGGACGTTGGCCGGCTTCAGGTCGCGATGCAGGATCCCGCCCCGGTGGGCCACCGCGACGGCACGGGCCAGGGTCATCACCATCTCGGCCGCCTGGCGGGCCGGTTGGGGCGTGCCGTTCAACTTCTGGGCCAGGCTGCCGCCCTCGACGAATTCGAGCGTGAAGAAGGGCTGGCCGTGGTCCCCGTCCGCGTCGTACACCTGCACGATATTCGGGTGACGAAGGCCCGCGACCGCCTTCGACTCTCGCAGGAATCGCTCCAGGTCCGTCGGGCTGGCGTGCGCGCCTGCCAGGAGCATCTTGAGCGCGACGACCCGGTTGAGGCGCAGGTGCAAGGCCTTGTAGACGACCCCCATCCCGCCCCAGCCCAGGATCTCCCGGACCTCGTAGCCGGGGATTTGCGGCAGGTCGCCCGACGCGGGAGGAGAAGGCCGGATCTCGGCGGTATGGAAGTCGGAAATCGGCCCGGGGAACAGGTCGTCCAGGCAGGCCCGGACCTGGCGCACCCGATCCCATCGCTCTCGCACCTGCGATTGCAACTCGGGGCAATCCCGGCAGACCCTTTCCGGGGAACTCCCGGACTCGATCAGATCTTCGAGGAGTTGTTGCACACGCGGATCGTCGGGCATGGCCGGGTCTCCTCGCTTCCGCTAGGTCGTCCCCGGCGGCTCGCCGCCCGGCCGGAGGTCATCCAGTTCCTTGGCCAGGATCAGCAGGCCACGATTCAAGCGTCGTTGCACCGTCTTGATCGACACGCCGAGCATCTCGGCGGCCTCGGGCTGGGTCAACCCTTGAATTCGCACCAGGCAGAAGGCCTCACGCTCTTCCTCCGGGAGATTCTCGATCGCCTCCAGCATGCGGCGGCTGTCGGGGCCGAGCACCGAGCCTCGGCTGTCCGGGGACGGGACCAGGTCCTCGCGCAACTCCACGACACCGGGCTGACCATCTAAGCGTCGGGCCAGGTCATTCAGCTCCCACCGCATGTGCTGATTGGCGAGGGCGAAGAACTGGCGGACGGTCTGGGGGCGGGCCCCTCGCATGGCCTTGAGCAGCCGCTCGACCACCGCGCCGAGCATCTCGTCGGGCTGCAAGTTCGTCGGCGGCCTCATCAGGCGCGGGTAGCTCCGCCTCATGAGGTTCGTGCAGAGGAGTTCCAGGCGGCGGAGCGCGCGATCGAGGAGCGCCCGCACGACCGGCTCGGAGGGCGTGTCCCCCTTGAGCTCGATCAAGTATCGCTGCACGACGGCCGTGGTCCGATCTTCGCTCATGACGGGCACCATGCGAATCGACGCCGAGAATCGACCCGAATCTAACAAGGACCATGTCCCCCCGCCACGCTTAAGTCTTGCGGCGAGGGGAAACGACCGGGACTCCGTCCCATCTCCTCCCAGGTCCCGAGCCGGAGTCCCGCCATGTATCAGACGAAGAACGACCTCTCAGAGTCCACTCGTGTGCAGGCGACCCGATTGCTCAACGCTCGCCTGGCCGACTGCATCGACCTCCAGACGCAGGCCAAGCAGGCCCACTGGAACGTCAAGGGTCCGAATTTCATCGCCCTGCACGAGCTGTTCGACCGGGTCGAGGCCGACGTGGAAGGCTTCGCCGATTCCATGGCGGAGCGGGCGGTCCAGCTCGGCGGCGTGGCCGAGGGGACGGCCCGGATGGTGTCGCGGCGAAGCTCGCTCCGCGAATATCCCGAAGCGGTCCGGGGTAGCCGCGGCCCCGTCGAGGCGATCTCCGCCGCCCTGGCGGCGTTCGGCAAGTCGTCGCGGGAGGCCATCGGTCTTTCCAGCGATCTCGGCGACCTTGACACGGCCGACCTCTTCACGGAAGTCTCGCGAGGCATCGACAAATGCCTCTGGTTCGTCGAGGCGCATTTGCAGGCGGACGCCTGACCTTCATTCATTGGATTCGATCGAAAGACATTTACCGGGCCTTACAGGGTCGTTGGAGGATTCCATGAACTGGATCAATCGATTTACTCTTCTACTCCATTCGGCCGCGGTTCCGCTGGAGATACGCCGTCACCTCTCGCACCGTTTGGCGACGTGTACCCTTCAACTCCCGCTTGGTCATCATCTGGCGCAGCCGCCGACCACATAACGCACCTTCCCTTCCAGGAGCATCCGCAGCTCTTTCTCCACCCACTCTTGGGCCTCCCGCTTCTGGGTGGACTCGTCGAAGAAGCACCACGCCGCCTTCCACAATCGCTCCATCACGTGGAACAGGTCCAGGATGCAGATCGCCTCCTCGGGCAGGTACTCGCCCTGGCGATCGTGCAACTCGCGTTCCCCGTCCGAGAGGAAGATCAACGCCTTGGCCCGGGTCGGGTCGCGACGCACGACCTCATCGGCCAGCCAGAGGAACAACGCCACCTTGCCTACCAGCAACTCGGCCCGCACCCGCTTGTGCGCCGGCTCCGGGCGACGCTCAGCGGCCTTCTTCCTCATGACCTCATCGATCACCTCGTCGGCGGTGCGCACGAACGGGTCGATCGTGTAGACTGCACCCACCGCCGCCATCTTTTTCTTGTTCGCCTTCTCGCCTTTGCCGCGACGCTTGTTCGCCAACTTCGCCAGCGGTGGGCCGGCCGTCTCCGGCTCGGGCGGCAGTGCCGAACGCACCAGGGGCACTCCCTTGCAGTCGGCCGTCACCACCAGGATCGGCCCCTCCTCGGTCGCCTCGGGGGTCGCAGGTGGTTCTGGAACAGCTCCACGTCGCTGCCCTGCTCGCGGTTGAGGTCTTCGGAGGCCTTGACCGAGACCTCCAACCCCAGGATCGTCCCGAGCTTCTTGATCGCCTCGGCATGCGCGTCATCGACGACGAACGCCCCAACACTGCTGAAACAGGTACGTATACTGTCGCCGTGCAGATGAAGTTGCGCATCCAGGTGGCGGCGTCGATTCTGCTCTCACCGTAGTATATCCGCGCCTATCGGAGACCTCACCGAAGATCGACAGGTAAGTACGTAGCCTCTTGAGAAGGCCGCCCGGCTCGACAAGGTGGGCGTAATTATCACGCGTGTCGGGCTGGTCGTCGTTCTGACCTGGATCGGTGGCCTCAAGGCGTACCAGTACGAGGCCGAGGGTATCGTCCCGCTCGTGGCCAATAGCCCCTTGATGAAGTCCTTTTACCGGGAACCCGCCGGAGACTACCGGCATCACATGGATCGGGAGGGCGAGCTGATCCCCGAGAACCGGCAGTGGCACGAGAGGAACGGGACGTATGGATTCGCGCACGCCCTGGGCGCGTCCATCTTCCTCTTCGGAGTGATGATCGCGCTTCATCCCTGGTTGCCTCGGGTCGCGGCCCTGGGCAGCTTCCTGGTGTTCGGGATGTCGCTGGTCACGCTCTCGTTCCTGTTGACCACGCCCGAGTGCTGGGTTCCGCCGCTGGGCAGCCCGGAGCACGGCTTCCCGCTGCTCTCCGGCGCTGGACGCCTCGTCCTCAAGGACGCCATCATGATGGGAGCGGCAATTGTCACGATGGCGGACTCGGCGAAGGCCAGTCTGAGGGGGCAAGGCGCCGTGATTCGAGCGGCCGCCAGGTACGCCGCAAGCCCCCGACACGGATCGTTGACCACGTGAGATACCCTTTTTACCGACGGAGAGGCACACCCGATGACGACGACAATCCTCGAACCCGCCAACTCCCCGACGACTAGCGAACCCCGGCCGGTGCTCGACGACCTGGCCTACATCTGCACGGTGATGGTCAACGTCTATTTCGTCGGTCCTCCCCATGCGGAGGATCGGGGCTGGGTGCTGATCGATGCCGGCATGCCCGGCTCCGCCCATCGCATCGCCCGAGCGGCCGAGGCGCGGTTCGGTCCCGGCTCCCGCCCGTCGGCGATCGTCCTCACCCACGGACACTTCGACCACGTCGGGGCGCTGGAGACGCTCGCGCGTTCCTGGGACGTTCCGGTCTACGCCCACCCGATGGAATTGCCCTACCTGACGGGCCGGTCCCCTTACGCCGCCGCCCGACCCGACCGTCGGCGGGGGGCTTGTGTCGACCCTCTCGTGGCTTTACCCGAAGGGCCCGATCGACCTTGGCGACCGCGTCCGGCCGTTGCCCGGCGACGGATCGGTCCCCGGCCTCCCGGATTGGCGGTGGATCTTCACTCCAGGCCACACGGCGGGCCACGTCTCGCTGTTCCGGGATGCCGACAGGACCCTGATCGCCGGCGACGCGTTCGTGACCACCAAGCAAGAGTCGGCGATGGCCGTGATCACCCAACGCAGGGCCATCCACGGGCCGCCCAAGTACTTCACGCCCGACTGGCAAGCCGCCGCGACGTCCGTCGCGACCCTGGCCGGGCTCGATCCGGAGGTCGCCGCCACGGGCCACGGCGAGCCCCTCCGGGGTGCATCGATGAGGGCCGCCGTGCACGACCTGGCGCGGGACTTCCGTCGCAGGGCCATCCCGCGCCACGGCCGGTACGTGGGTCGTCCCGCCAGGGCGGACGAGAACGGAATCCTCGACGTGCCACCGGACGTGCCGCACCTCCTGCCGATGCTGCTGGCCGGCGCCGGCGTCGGGCTGCTGGGTGTGACCCTCCTCGCACGTCGAGCCAGGTCCTAGATCGCAGCGGCGCGGGGGCAGGGCGGCACGTCGCAGGCTCCGCCCTGGCCCTCGCGACTTACGAACGATGTCGAACGCACAAGGAGCGGGCCCGTGCAATTGCTTCCCGATGACACCGCATTGGTTGTGATCGACCCGCAGAACGACGTCCTGAGCGAAGCCGGAATCTCCTGGCCCCTGGTCGGCGAAAGTGTGGAGGAGAATCGGACGGTCGCGAACATCGAGCGGCTGTTCCTGGCCGCGAAGGCCCGGGGCTTCGCGGTCTTCATCTCGCCCCATTACCTGTATCCCGCCGACCAATCGTGGCGATTTGGCGGGGCCGCCGAGCGGGCCATGCTGGAGAGCCGGGAGTTCTTCCGACCCGGACCGCTCCGCCTCGACGGGCTCGTCGGCTCCGGGGCGGACTGGCTCGACCGTTACAAGCCCTACATTGAAGACGGCAAGACCGTCGTGGTCGGCCCGCACAAGGTCTGGGGTCCCCAGACCAATGACCTCGTCCTGCAGCTCCGCAAGCGGCGGGTCAACAAGGTCATCCTGGCGGGGATGCTCGCCAACCTCTGCGTGGAGAGCCACCTGCGAGAACTCCTGGAACAGGGTTTCGAGGTCGCCGTGGTAAAGGACGCGACGGCCGGCCCGCGGCATCCGGCGTGGGGCGACGGCTACAAGGCGGCGATCGTCAATTATCGATACCTGGCCAACGCGGTCCCCTCGACGGACGAGGCCGTGAAGGCCATGAGCGATCCGAAAGGGGTCGGCGACCTCGCGAGCGGACTGGCGTAGGATTCCTCGAAACCGTCGACTTCCAGGGCCACCAACGGAGGGCTGGATGGCGGCGGGAGTGACCCCGGCTCAACGATCCCGAACCTTCCCTGAACCCCATCCTCGGAGACTCGATCATGATCCTGCGCGACGAAATCCGCCTCGATCCTCGCCCTGTTCGCGGCAACCGCATGGCCCCTGGCGCCGGCCTCGGCCACAGCAACCGGTGGAGGTGCTCCACAAGACGGTGAAGGTCGGCGACCTGGACATCTTCTACCGCGAGGCCGGGCCGAAGGACGCCCCGACCCTCCTGCTGCTCCACGGCTTCCCGACCAGCTCGCAGATGTTCCGGAAGCTGATCCCCGCGCTCGCGGACAAGTACCACGTGGTCGCGCCCGACTACCCCGGCTACGGCCACAGCTCGATGCCCCCGCATGACAAATTCTCCTACACCTTCGACAACCTCGCGAAGGTCGATGGGCGAGTTCACCGACAAGCTCGGGCTGACGAGGTACGCCCTCTACGTGCAAGACTACGGCGCCCCGGTCGGCTATCGCCTGGCGGTCGCCCACCCGGAGCGGATCACCGCGATCATCGTGCAGAACGGCAACGCCTACGACGAGGGCCTGGACAACGACTTCTGGAAGCCGATCAAGGCGTACTGGGACGACCCGAAGCAGCAAGGAGAAGCGGGACGCCATGCGATTCTGCGTCACCTACGACGCGACCAGATGGCAGTACACGCACGGGGTGAAGAATCCCGAACTCGTCAGCCCCGACGGCCCGGCACACGATCAGTTCCTGCTCGACCGCAAGGGGAACGACGAGATCCAGCTCGACCTGTTCCTCAGCTACGGCAGCAACCCGCCGCTGTATCCGAGCTGGCAGGCGTATTTCCGCAAGTATCAGCCGCCGATGCTGATCGCGTGGGGCAAGAACGACCAGATCTTCCCGGCCGCCGGGGCCGAGCCGTACAAGCGCGACCTGAAGACGCTGGAATATCACCTGATCGACGCCGGCCATTTCGCCCTGGAGACCGAACGGCGACGAGATCGCCAGGCTGATCCGAGAGTTCCTCGGCAAGCACGCGGACAGGAAGTAACGCCCGCCTGCCGTGGCGTCCCTCGGCCAAGGTGGGATGCCACGAGCAACGCCCGGAAATTTCGGCGTCAATTAGCGTAAAAAAGTCCTCACATGCGTTTATGCAAAGAAAAGCCTGAAAATATAGGGGTGGCTCGGGGGTATAACCTTCTGTCGCGTGACATCCTCGTAAGCAAGCCACCCAAGCACCGACCTGGAATCAATGCCAGATTGTTTCGTGGTCGATCCCGACTTGACCATCAGCAAGGCCGAGGCGTTCGAGATCTGGAAGCGATGGGCAAAGCGGCAGGGACCGAACGTCGGCGATAGCGCCAGCTTCGGGAAGGACCTGAAAGCCGCCGTATGCCATATCTCTAGTTCTACTGTATCTGGCAGTTGAAATGCTCTAACGATTTTTGCATCATGGGTTTCCGTGAAGAACGCACCTGGGAAGCGAGGTGGTCATGGAGCGACGTTATGAGGTCCGCCTGGAACAGATGTTGGCCCAGGCCGTCGTCTCGCCCGAGTTGATGCAGGGCCTCGCCCAGCGAATCGAGACCTTCGCCCGGCCGTTCGCCCAGTCCCTCGCACCGCCTGAACAGCGGCGGCATGCCGCCGAGTACATGACGGGACTTCTCTCCAATCTCGAGCGCAAGACCGGCGAGGCGATCGCCTACCTTCACGATCAGGAACGCCAGGCGTTGCAGAAGTTCCTCGGGTTTGTTCCCTGGGACCACTCACCCCTGCTCGACACCCTCGCCCGCCAGGTCGGCCACGACCTTGGCGAGCCCGACGCCGTGGTCGTCTTCGACCCCTCGGCCTTCGCCAAGAAGGGGACCAAGAGTGTCGGCGTGGCGCGGCAATGGTGCGGCCGGCTCGGCAAGGTCGAGAACTGCCAGGTCGGCGTCTACATGGCGTATGTCTCCCGGAAGGAACACGCACTGATCAACGCGCGGCTTTATCTCCCGAAAGAGTGGACCAACGACCGCGCACGCTGCAAGGCGGCGGGCGTGCCGGCGGACGTGAAGCTCCGCACCCGCCACCAACTGGCCCTGGAGATGCTCAACCAGAGCGGCGGTCCTTGCCGCACGGCTGGGTGGCCGGCGACGACGAGATGGGCCGCCCCTCGGGTTTTCGCCGGGAATTGCGGGCCCGTAGCGAGCGTTACCTCCTGGGCGTGCCGTCGAATTTGCGGGTCCGCGACCTCGATGCGCCGCCGCCGGACTACGCAGGGCGTGGGCGGCATCCGCTGAGCCCGTTCACGCGGCTGGATCGCTGGCGTGCGGCCTTGCCGGAGTCCGCCTGGACGCGGGTCGAGGTACGCGACGGCGAGAAGGGGCCGCTGGAGATCGAGGTGGTGAAGCGTCGCGTGCAGGCGCGGACCGAGACCGGCGGCACCGCCCCGGAAGAGCTCCTGTTCGTGACGCGCGAGCGTCAATCGAACGGCACGTTCAAGCATGATTACTACCTGTCGAACGCCGATCCTGGGATACCGTTGAAGGAGTTGGCGCGGGTGTCGAAGGCGGCACACCGGGTCGAAGAATGCTTCGAGCGGGCGAAGGGTGAGGCGGGTCTGGGGGATTACCAGGTGAGGAATTGGTTGGCGTGGCACCATCACCAGACGCTCTCGCTGCTGTCGGCGTGGTTCCTGAATCAGGAGTCGCGTCGGGGGAAAAAAGCGGACTCCCGCCCTGACGATCCCGCAGCTGCATCAATTGATCGCCGGGTCGATCGAAGGGCACCTCAACGCGAACAGTCCCGCCTCGCTATGCCGGCGCAGCACGCGGTGGTTGCGTCGCAACGAGCAGGCGAGGCTGTACCACCATCGATCGCGTAAAGTAATGCCCCGATTGAAGAACCAACTCAGGACGTAGCGGATACAGTAGAACTAGTCATCAGTTGGCCCAAGCCCCAAGTCCCTGGGGCAAAGCCGTTTGTCACGATCGGTCCCCCGCCGACATCATGGGACATGGTGGCGGGAGCGTATGGGAATCGAACCCACCAGGAGCCTGTTTCCAGACCCCTCACCGGTTTTGAAGACCGGGGCCGGCACCAGCCGAACACACGCTCCCGGGGATCGTTGGGGACCATCCGGGCTTCATGCGAGGATCGCGTCCAGGACTTCTCCCCGGCTGAGGAAGTGGGGACGGCCGAGCGTGTCCTCGTACTCGGTTGCGGGGGCGTGGCCCAGGCAGTGGAAGATCGTGGCCGAGAGGTCTTCGGGACGCACGCGACCCTCTCGCGGGTAGGCCCCGATCTTGTCCGATGCGCCGTAGACTTGCCCGCCCCGGATCCCTCCGCCGGCCATCGCGACCGAGAAGACCGATCCCCAGTGCCCGCGACCTCCTGCGTTGTCCAGTCGGGGCGTCCGGCCGAACTCGGACATGCAGACGACGAGGGTTTCGTCGAGCAGTCCACGGCTTTCCAGGTCTTCCAGCAGGGCGGAATATGCCCGATCCATCGGCGGCGCCAGGACCGTCTTCAGCCGGGCCGATTCGGCAACGTGGCTGTCCCAGCAGGGGTTCGCGGGCGGCTCGTCGGCCCCTCGATACCAGTTGACCTGCACCAGCCTCACGCCGGCCTCGACGAGGCGACGCGACAGGAGCACGCCCTGCCCGAACGGGGTCTCGCCGTAACGCTCCCGGACGGCCTTGGGCTCGTCGTCCAGCGAGAACGCTCGCCTCGCCCGCGACGAGCCGAGCAAGTCGTAGGCCTCGCGGGTGCGGTCGTCGAGCACGCGGGCGTTCGGGCCCCGGTCCAGGGCATCGAGCGAGCGATTTAGGCCGTCGAGCAGGTCGCGACGCCGGCCCAGACGTTGTAGATCCAGCTCGGCGGGCAGGTCGATCTCGCGGATGCGAAACCCTTCGGGCGTTTGCGACGCGTTCAGGAGCCACGGGTCGCGGCTTCGTCCCAGGAGCCCCGCGTCCTGCCCCGGCCACACGCTGCCGTCGGTGTTGGAGATGCGATGCGGCAGGGTGACCGCGGGCGGCAACCCCCCGCGGCCCGATTCGACCCGGCCGATTAGGGCGCCCAGGCTGGGGGAATCGTTCGGCGCGCCGGGATTGGCGTTCTCCACGTTCATCGGCTGGTGGGGGCGGCCGGTGAGCATGTAATAGCCGCTGGACGAGTGGGCGTTATCGCCCGTGGAGACGGCTCGGAGGACGCAGAGCTTGTCGGCGACCTTGGCGGTCTGCGGCAGCAATTCCGAGAGCGAAAGCCCGGGCACGCTGGTGGCGATCGGGCGGAAATCGCCGCGGACCTCGGCCGGTGCGTCGGGCTTCGGGTCCCACGTCGAATGCTGCGGGGGCCCGCCCATCAGGAACAGGACGATGCACGACTTGCGCGGACGTGCGTCGAGTTGGCGGAGGCGCTTGGTCAGATCGGAGAGGCTGAGGCCCGAGCCGAGCAGGCCGAGGCCGCCGATGCGGAGGATCTCTCGACGGCTATATCCGTCGCAAAGCCTGCCTCCGGGACCGAGGATTCGAAGCATGGGGGCCTCGCTGCCCGCCGGGTGGATCGTGATCGGCCGAATGCTCGCGGCCTACGAACTGTATCAGCAGGTGGCGGGCGCAACAAGGAGGCAGTTGGCCGGGATGCGCCGGCGGATTCTGGTGGAGGTCGCAGGCTTCTTCGTGGGGCCGCTAATGACCGACCGCATTGACGCGAGTGGAAGACGGCCGGTAATAAACGGCCTGACGCGACGCCTGAAACTCCGGGCGCTTTTGTTGGCCGCGAGCGATTGCGCAACAAAAAAGCCGGCCGAGAAACATAAACCTCCAAAGACCACCTCTCCCATGGTCCTCTTCGGCAATGTTTCCCGGCCGGCCTGGCTGGGAGCAGATGTCGGCTGATCGACGACCGAGCCTGACACTGCTGTTGTGAGACGGGGCGAACGGGGGGGTCGTGCGAGGCAACCCGTTCGCCCCTTGGCGGTAAGCCGAGTCCGGTGTTACCGAAAACGACCGTCGCCGGTGGGGTGGCTTATTGGCGTCGAGAGGGGCTCACTTCAAGGCCCGTTTCTTTTGCTCTCGTCGCTCACGAATGGGGATTAATGCAAGGTCAGTGCCAGAGGACGGCGGTCGCGGAAAAAATCGCGATTCGAATTGTCTCGATTCGTCCTAAATTGCGAAATCCTAGCGACTTGCAATTGGCATTTCATGTCGAGTATTTTCAGTACGATGGGTTAGACGCCCAGAATTCCCAATTTCCAGCCCGCCGTGCTGACGATTGTCTGTGCAGGATCGCCTTCGAAGCGCGGCACACCTGCCCTCGGCAGCCACCAGCGTTTTTAGGTCCGATTTTCTGGGCGCTCGACTTTTCGCCACACTCTCGCAGTTGGGACCGGCCTTCATGCTTCCGGATCCGGAAAAAGCCGTGGAAGACGTAGCGGGGACGGCCCTCGCAGTTTGGGCATCCAGGGGTGAATGGGCCCGGATACTTTCCTGGTTGCGACGTCACCTGGATGACGAGGGGGTCCCGAAGCGATGGGAGATAGGTCGCTGGTCGGAAATCGTCGACCAGCTCGACTCCTTGCGCCCTCGCCGGACCGGTCCCTGGACGGTCGAGCTTCAGGACACCTGGGCGTCGCTCTTGCGGGCCATGTTTCGTTTCACGCGACCCGACGGGTCGCAGGTATTCGGGGTTGGCGATGGCGACGAGGATCGCCTGGCGACCTTGAGTCGCTGGGCGAAGCGGGCGAGTGATCCCGGGCTGGCGACCGTGCTTCGCTTCTGGCTCGGGAAGGCCAGGACGCACGCAGACCAGCCGCCCCCTCTGCCCGCTTATGGGTCGGGAAGGCTCCCCCTCGCCATCCTTCGGGCCGACTGGTCGAAGCTAGGTGATTGGGCCGCGATCGATGGTCGCGCCAGGGAGGATGGTTGCCTCGTGGAGGTTGCGGCGAATGGCCGCAGGTTGATCGGGCCGGGCTGGACTACCCTCGAAACCGGCCCGAATCGCGTGTCGCGGTCGATCCTGTGGAAGACCAGTTCGATGGCCGACATGGCCGAGTGGTCGTTCCGGACCCCGTCGGGGGCCCGAGTCACGCGGACGATCGTCCTGCTTCGCGGGCGAAAGATGGCCCTCCTCGCGGATCAGATTGACGGGGCCGAGGGGGCCATGGGACTCGCCATCCCGCCCGACGTCGCGGTAGCCTCGGTCGCCGAAAGTCGCCCCTGAGCCTCGGCCCCGGCCAGGGCGGCATGGCCCGGGTTTATCCTCTGGCGTTGCCCACGGCCCCCTACGCCACCGATCGCGGGTCGTTCGCCTCGGACGGCCAGCAAATCGTGCTGCGACAGAAGGGCGAGGCATCGCGAATCTGGCTGCCCTTGCTGGTTTCCTGGGACCGGACGAGGAATCGCAAGCCCGCGAGGTGGCGCAGTGCTCACGGTCTCGGAAAGGTCGAAAATTTGCCGGCCGGGGGCGGCGTTCGCGGCCAGGATTGGCTGGGGATTGGGTGATGGGCTGGTCGTCTATCGCAGCCTTACGCGGGCGGCACCGCGGGCCTTCCTGGGACATCAAACCTCGTCGCGATTCCTCATCGGCCAGTTCTCGGCCGAGGGGCATGTGATACCCTTGTTGAGCATCGATTAGGAGGTCGGATCATGCCGAAGGTTCGCCGAGGACGACTGCCCTACAGCGTCCATCCCGCCGTGGCGATGATGCAACGATGGATCGCCGAGCTGCCGGCGAAGACCGGCCGGACGCTCGACGACTGGATCGATGTCGTGAAGGAGCGGGGACCCGCCGACACGAAGGCGAGGAGGGCCTGGCTCAAGGAAGAATTCGGCCTGGCCCATGCCGCGCAAATGTTGATCACCGAAAGGGCCGAAAAAGGCCACACCGGGATCATGAACGAAGATCCCGAAGCCTACTTGCAGGAGGCCGAGGGATACGTCGAGGCCATGTACGCGGGTCCAAAGGCCGCGCTCCGGCCGATCTACGATCGCCTGCTCGAGATCGGCCTTGGCCTGGGCGACGACGTTCGGGCCTGCCCTTGCCAGACGATCGTCCCGCTCTATCGCGAGCACGTCTTCGCGCAGATCAAGCCGAGCACGAAGACGCGGATCGACCTGGGACTCGCCTTCAAGGACGCCCCGGCCGAGGGCCGATTGATCGACACGGGCGGTTTCGCCAAGAAGGATCGCATCACGCATCGCGTGGCGATTTCGCATTTGGACGAGATTGACGACGAGGTCGTCGGCCTGCTGAGGCGGGCGTACGATCTGGCCTTACCTTCTCGCAACTTTTAGGGATTGAGAGCGGCGACAGACCGATCTCGTTGCGTTGCCTCAGGGCGTCTAGTCCTCAACCAAGCGTAATCCGAGCTTCCTTCGGCTGAGGAAACTCGAAAACCTCCTGATTTCGGCGAATAATCGAGGTACTTCACACCCTCGTCCATTCGCCGCCAGGAGGTTTTCGAGTGAACGCCACTATCCGCCGACAACTCGCCGCACGCAAGCGGAGAATCCTCCGACGCATCGAGAAACAAGCCCGGCATCGAAAGGCCGACGGCCGATGTTGGCCGCCTCCAACATCCATTACGAACTCTCCGAGCAGACCCGGGCCATCGCCCCCGGCAGCCTCGGGGCCATCCACCTCATGGCCCGCAAGATCGGCCTGATCGACGACATCGACGAGGACCTCCATCTTCTCAAGCGGCACCTGCCGTACCACGAGAGCGACCACGTCCTCAACATCGCCTACAACCTCCTGTCAGGGGGCAGCCGCATCGAGCACCTGGAAGTCCGCCGCAACGACGAGGTCTATCTCGACGCACTCGGGGCCACTCGCATCCCCGACCCCACCACCGCCGGCGACTTCTGCCGCCGCTTTGGCGAAGACGATGTCCGGCGGCTCATGGACATCTTCAACGAGGCCCGCCTGCGGGTCTGGAAGGAGCAACCCGCCGACTTCTTCGAGGAGGCCTTCATCGACGCCGACGGCACGCTGGCCCCCAGCGGCGGCTGTTGCAAGCAGGGCGTCGATATCGCCTACGACGGCACCTGGGGCTATCACCCGCTGGTCGTCTCGCTGGCCAACACCGGCGAGCCGCTCTATCTGGTCAACCGCAGCGGCAACCGGCCCTCGCACGAGCACGCCGACATCTACCTCGATAAGGCCGCCGACCTCTGCCGCCGGGGCGGCTTCGGGAAGGTCACGTTCCGGGGCGATTCCAAGTTCAGCCAGGCCACCCACCTCGACCGCTGGGACCCGGACGAGATCCGGTTCCTCTTCGGGATCGACGCCATGCCCAACCTCGTCGCTCTCGCCGAGGGCTTGGCCGCCGAGGACTTCTCCGAGTTGGAGCGTCCGGCCCGGTACACGATCAAGACGGCCCCTCGCCAGGCCCGTGAGCGTCACAAGGATCGGGTCGTCTCCGAGCGACAGTTCAAGACCTTGAAGCTGATCGGCGAGGAGGTGGCCGAGTTCGACTATCGGCCGGTGGCCTGCAAGAAGGCGTATCGGATGATCGTGCTCAGAAAGAAGTTGGTGGCCGAGAAGGGCCAATTGTGGCTGTTCGAGCCGGACCGGTTCTTCTTCTACATCACCAACGACCGGACGACCCCGGCGTCGGAGATCGTATTCCTGGCCAACGACCGGTGCGACCAGGAGAACCTGATCGGTCAGCTCAAGGGGGGCGTGAGGGCGTTGGCGATGCCGGTGGGCGACCTGGTGAGCAACGGGGCGTACATGGTGATGGCATCTCTGGCGTGGAGCCTGAAGGCATGGGCGGCGTTACTGCTGCCCGAGCAAGGTCGCTGGGCGGAGAAGTACCGAGCTGAGAAGCGATCGCTGTTGCGGATGGAGTTCAGCACGTTCTGCGTGGCGATGATCCAGGTCCCTTGCCAGATCGTGCGTGGCGGCCGGCGGATCGTGTATCGGCTGCTGTCGTGGAAACCGTGGCAGGGCGTCTTCCTGCGGTTGGTGGAGCGGCTGCACGGTCGTCGGCTGTGTTGAGTCTGGGCTGAGGTGAAGACGGGGTCTGGAAGCCCCGGTCCGGTTCGTATAGGCAACGAGCCAACGAAAGGGGGGGTGCTGATGGCTGACCGAACAAGAGGCGGTGTGAACCGGGCGAACACAGCCCGGTCTGGAGAGGGTCCGTGGTTAGCCAAGCTGGGCCGGGCCTCGGGTATGCAGATCCCATTACGCTTGTTTCAGGTCTAGTGCGATTTTTCGTCGACCGTGACGGTTGACGGCTGGGTGGCATAGCCGCTATGGGCGAACCAACCTCGGATGTCTCCCGGCCGGACCGCCCGCACCGCCTGGCCCATCGCCTCCACCACCGCATCCACCGTCCGGGCCGCCGCCGAGCGCAAGACCTCCTTGAGCTTGCTGAACAGTCGCTCGATCGGGTTCAGGTCGGGGCTATAGGCCGGCAGATACCGCACCTCGGCCCCGGCCGCCCCGATCAGCCGGGCCACCTCGGCGGCCTTGTGGCAGGCGAGGTTGTCCATCACTACGATGTCGCCCGGCCGCAACGCCGGGGCCAGGCACTGCCCCACGTAGGTCACGAAGCAGGCCGAGTCGGTCGCCCCGTCGAAGGCCAGGCAGGCCTGCTCGGGCACGCCGCCGAGCCGCACCGCCGCCGTCAGCGTCGTGACCTTCCAGTGGCCGTGCGGCACCGGGCCGTCGACCCGCACCCCGGAGGGGCGCGGCCGTAGGTCCGGTCCATCGCCGTGCTCGCGCCGGTCTCGTCGATGAAGACCAGCCGCGCCGGGTCGATCGCGGCGAACTCCTCGCGCCAGGCCGCCCGCTCGGCCTTCAGCTCGGGCCGGTCCTGCTCGGCCGCCCGCCGCGACTTTTTTTTCGCGTGATCCCCAGCCGGTCCGGCGCCGGAAGACGGCCGAGGGGCTGCACGCCACGCCGGCGGTGGGGCCCAGCTCCTCGAGCGTGGCGTCGGAGTCGTCGCGGACGGCCTGGCGGAGCTTGGCCCCGGCGGCGGTGTCGAAGGCCGGGGCGTGGCCGCCGCCGTGCGGCTTCGGGTCGATCGATCCGGTGGCGCGACGCTGGCGGAGCAGCTTGCGGACCCACGAGGTGCTGACGGCGAAGCGGGCGGCGACCTGCTCCTGGGTCCCCTCGCGGGCGTCGTAGGCGTCGATGGCCCGCTGGCGGAGGTCGATCGAGTAGGCTTTCATCCGGGATGGCCCTCCTTTATCAGAGAGGGATAACCGGATCAACCGTCACGGTCAATGAAAAACCGCACTAGCGTCAAGCCTTGCTGTCAGCGACGAGGGCGTGGACGTCCTGAACGGTCAGTCTGGGGTACGCCTGATAGAAGCCGATCGGGCGCGGCTCGCGCCCGCGGCGAAGTCGATGAATTCCTGGAGATGCTTCCTGCACGGCGAGGGCGGGGCCCCCTTGGTGAACTTGAAGAGGAGGTCGAAGACGTGCCCGATGTTCCTGGTGAAGTCGGCGATGTAGGTGTCGAAGGTGCCATCGTAGACGGTGAAGAATCCGACCTGGTTGTCCTCAAGCGGCACGAATTGCGCAAATGAGGGGTGCCGACGGAATCGAGGTCCCACGTGATGCCGCCTGCCCTGGCCCTCAGGAGGAGCTGGACCTCGATGAAGGCGAGGCGTGACTTCGTCGGCAGGATCACTAGGAATGGCCGTTGTTCGGTGGAACCGCTCACGTCCGCGCGGGCGGCCAGGGCCTTCACCTCCTGGGCCGTCACGCCGGGATAGGCGGTGTACACGTTCAAGGGGTGGGCGAGATGGTCGGCGGCCCATTCGAGAAACTCGTCCGCGTGATCGGCGACCGGCGTTGTCGGAGGGTTGGCCACGTGTGCGAAGATCGAATCGAGGACGGCGCCCGCCTGTCCGGCCATTTCGGCCATCAGCGAGCCGAATTCGCCGTCGAAGTCGCCGAGGATCAGCAACGTCTTTTCGCTCAGGAGCGTGAAACGCGAATAGTGGACCCGGCCGATTGCGTCCCATGCCCGGAACAGGTCCGGCATGATCGCCGGGAGCTGCTCCGCAAGTGTTTTCGCGTCTTCCGGTAATTTCATCGGGAATCTGATCGTGAAGTGATTCTAACTCATCGGGCGATCTCCTACGCGAACGCGGGACCGGGCGGGCCGGGTCGAAAACGCGAGCTTCAATTCGCCTTTCGCGGCGAGATCACGCAACGGAACCCGAGGTGCGACATGCCCGAGTCGATGGCGGTCCCGCGGCGGGCGGCGGGCCGGTAGTTCGAGCAGTAATTCGGGCTGCACAGGAATGAGCCGCCCCGCGAAACCCGCTTGGGCTGGTAGGGCTCGTCGGGGTCGAAGCTGGAGGGCGGGCCGATCGGGTTCACGGCGACCACCCCGGGGGGCGTCGAGCGATAGGCATCGGGCCTGTACCAGTCGCCGCACCACTCCCAGACGTTGCCGATCATGTCGTAGAGCCCGTAATCCGTTGGGCGGGAAGGACCTGACCGGCGCCGTGCGGGGGAAGCCGTCGGCCGCGGTGTTGAGTTCGGGGAAATGGCCCTGCCAGGTGTTCGCGAGCGGCCTGTCGCCCGGCTGGAACTGGTCGCCCCAGGCGTACTCTGCGGCCTTCCAGCCCGCCCCGGGCGGCGAACTCCCACTCGGCCTCGGTCGGGAGTCGCTTGCCGGCCCATTGCGCGTAGGCGAGGGCGTCGTCCCACGAGACGTGGACGACCGGGTGGTCGTCCCTGCCCTCGATCGAGCTGCCCGGCCCCTCGGGATGCCGCCAGCTTGCGCCGGCGACCCATCGCCACCAGGCGGCCTGATCGTCGAGCGAGACCGGATGATCGGGCGGCGAGAAGACGAGCGATCCGGGGGCGAGCCGGTCGTCCGGGGGCCTCGGGGTGCCGGGCGGCAGCTCCTTCCTGAGCTGCTCCCAGTCGACGGGCCGCTCCGCCGTGGTAGGTAGCCGGTCGCCTCGACGAACTTGCGGAACTGGGCGTTGGTGACCTCGGTCACGTCCATCCAGAAGCCGTCGACGCGGACCCGGTGGGCCGGGCGCTCGGCGGGGGCGGCCTGGGGGTCGTCGGAGCCCATCGGGAACTCGCCGCCGGGCACCCAGGCCATCCCCGGCGGCGCGGTGTCGGGCGGGGCGGCCGCGGTCGACGGGGCGACGTGCCGCCGGCGCTCCGCCGGCCTTGACCTCATCGAGCCGCCGGTCGGGTCACCCGCGCCGACCAGGAATGCGGCGAGGAAGCCGGCCAGGGCGAGGGTCGTCAGGAAGGCGGCGCGACGCATGGGATGTCACCTCCGCGTGCGGGCATTCGGACGGCGGGCGCGGCGAACCGGTCGGCGTCGCCGCGCCCGGCGGCATCGGCTCACGGTCACTTGCCGCGACTGCACCTGGGCGGCCTTCTGGATCTGCTCCTTGACGGCTTCGAGGTTGAAGCTCGCGCCCTTCTGCATCGGCGGGAACTCGATCGCCGTCTGGGCCAGCTTCGCCGACCTCCTGCTGGACGTAGACGAACCGCCAGAACTCGAACTTGAACCACTGGAAGTACTCGAGCGACCCGGTGAAGCCCGGTCCGCTCGAAGGGATCGAGGCGCAGGTTCACCAGGATCGGCATGTCGGGCTTGACGGTGCCGCCGAGCCAGCCGCCCGGCTGGTCGATGAAGCGGTACTTGAAGTCGTCGATCCGCACCGCCCCGAGCGTGCCCTCGGCGAAGTACCAGACCTCGTGGCGCTTCGACGGCCCCTTGCCGGTGATCAGGTCCGTCTGGTCGTAGCCGTCGAGATGGACCTTGTAGGTCGCATCGCCGAGCTTCTTGCCCTTCTTCAGCTCGTCGACGATGCCGGGATCGCCGGCCGCGGCGACGAACGTCGGGAACCAGTCGAGCCCGGAGATGATCCCGTTCTCGACCTTGCCGGCGGGGACCTTGCCGGGCCAGCGGACGATGCACGGGGCGCGGAAGCCGCCTTCCATGACGGTCCCCTTGCCGCCGGCGAACGGCGTCTGGCCGCCGTCGGGCCAGGTGAAGTTCTCGGTGCCGTTGTCGGTCGTGAACACGACGATCGTGTCGTCGTCGACGCCCATGTCGCTCGAGCTTCTTCATGACCGAGCCGACGATGTCGTCGAGCTGCGCCATGCCGGCCTCGTGGATCGACCAGCCGTTCTCCGGGGTCCGGGTCTTCTCGTACTTGTCGGACAGGTGGGTGACGACGTGCATCCGCGTCGGGTTGAGCCAGAGGAAGAACGGCTTGTCGTCGCCCTTGGCCTTGTCGACGAACTTGAACGCCTTGTCGAGGATCTCGTCGTCCACGGTCTCCATCCGCTTGGGATAGAGCGTGCCGGCGTCCTCGATCTTCTGCTTGCCGACCTTGCCCCAGCGCGGCTGCTCGGTCGGGATCGTCGCGATCGGTCGCCCAGGAGTGGAGCATGTTGCGCGGGCCGACCTTGTCCTTCAGCTCGGGCGGATAGTTGGGATGCGACGGGTCTTCCATCGCGTCGAGGTGATAGAGGTAGCCGAAGAACTCGTCGAAGCCGTGGACCGTCGGCAGGAACTCGTTGAGGTCGCCCAGGTGGTTCTTGCCGAACTGGCCGGTGGCGTAGCCCATCGACTTCAGCGCCGTGGCGATGGTCGGCGCCTGCGCCGGCAGCCCGATCGGGCGACCCGGCCTGGCCGACGGTGGTCATGCCGGTGCGGATGGGCAGCTGGCCGGTGATGAAGTTGGCCCGGCCGGCCGTGCAACTGGCCTCGGCGTAGTAGTCGGTGAACAGCATGCCCTGCGCGGCGAGCTTGTCGAGGTTCGGCGTCCGGCCGGCCATCATGCCGCGGTGATAGGCGCCGATGTTGAACCAGCCGATGTCGTCGCCCATGATGACGACGATGTTCGGCTTCTTCGCGGCCGAGGTCGTCGCGGGCCCGAGCGTCTCCCCCTCGGCGGCCGCGAGCATCGCAGCCTTGCCCGCCCCGTCGGAGCAGCAAGACCGCGTGGCCGCGTGCTCGTCGCCGGCCGGGGTTTGCCGCGTTGCCCCCTCGGCCCGCAAGGAGGGGTTGACTCCCCTCGTGGCGGCGACGAAGCCGAGCAGAGTGCCCAGCCCGACGCATGCCAACGCTTGAATCGTCCCGATCTTCATGTCCCGGATGCTCCCAAGAAAGTGGGGGAGGCGCGACGATGTGTCGCCCTCCCTATCCCGAAAACCCGTATGGGTATTTCTGCTCAACTCCTCGGCGGCGAGATGGATGGCCCGTCCGCCTGCTCTCCCCGATCGACCTTCTTGCTACGTTCCAGGAAACGCTCGCTCGCCTCCAGGCTGCCGATGAGGTGCGGGAGGGCGTCAAGGATGCTGAACACGCCGATGAGGATCAGGCCGTGACCGACGCGGAAGTGTCCTCTATCCACGCCCTCCTGGAAGGTGTGCGAGGCGTCGGCGATGCCGATCATGAGGAGGGCAATCCCCTTCGTGAGGTTGGTAACGGGGTTCTCGACGAAGGCCCTGATCCCCCGGGCCACGTTGTCCCATCGCGTGGTCATCGCCTAGCCTCCCCGGATTTTCCCGATGTGGATCACTTCGCCCGTTGCACGGCGGGCGGCACCCACAACCCGTCGAGGGCCGACCCCTCTGGCCAGTAGATTCTCATGGTCACGCTGAAACCCCCTTGCGGCGCCGGGAGCCAGTTCGCCGCCTTGTCGTCGGCGGGCCGGTCGTGCTGGATGTACACGTCGAGCGATCCGTCCGGATTGGATTTCAGCGGCATCCAGGCGGCGATGTTGTAACGGCCGATCGGGTTGTCGACGAGGAAGCTCTGGGCGTCGTACATGGTCAGGGACCAGAAGGCCCTTGCCGGCGGCGTCTGGCCCTTCGGGAAGTGTAAGACGTAGCGATTCGCCCCGTCGAGCGGCTTCCCGTCGCCGTCCAAGAACGCGGTGGGATAGATGGCGTCGGCGGGCAGATTGGCCCCAAGCCCGACCAGTGCGACGATGGCGCGTCCCTGGTAATCCGTGCCGAAATTCGCGAGGTTCTTGGGGAAGAATTGCCAGCCATTGACGGGCTTGCCCGCCGTTTTCGCGGCCTCCTGGAGCCCGGCGATCACCGTCGGGATCACCTTCTCCATGGCCTTCCTGGTGCTCGGGTCGAGCTTGCCCATGTCGAAGTCCTGTCCGGGCACGATGCCGATCTTGGCGAGCTTCGCCAACATGGGGCCGTCGGCGGGCAGCGGGGGGTTGGATTTTAGGGAGGTCGCCATCGCCCTGAAGAAGGCGTCGGTATCCATGCGGCCGAGTTGATCCACGGGCGACGTCTTCATGTCGACCTTGGGGTCGACGACGCCCTTGGGCGGGGTATACGGCTTGCCGAACGAACCGAGCGGCATCAGCTTGTATTGGGCCTGGATCGCGTTCACGGCCTCGTAGTCCTCCGGCCCGTTCGCCTGGGTCCGGCCGATGATCACGGCGGTGTCGGTGGGCGACCGCAGCTCCTTCAGGCCCTCCGGGAGCTTGCCGCGCCAGCCGGGGCCGCAGATGGCGAAATGGCCCGCCTTGGTCCCCGTGGTGCGGCTGCCCGGCGAGGCGAAAACGTCGGTCCAGGCACCGAGGATCGGCATCAGGTAATAGCGGCCGTTCGTGTCGGGGACGGATAAAACCATCGGCTCGCTCGACAGATCGAGCCAGGCGAGCGAATAGAGGGTGTCCACGTTCATCCGGACGACGTCCCGGTACGCCGCCGTCGGGTATTTGGAGAAATTGCCGAATTGGTTGATGGGGGCGTGCCCGTTGGGCTGCGGCCCCGCGACGTTGGTCTGGACCCGTTTGGTGAGATCCGAAATGACGAGCGGAATGCCGTACACGACCGCATCGGCGGCCAAGGCAGCGGATTCTTCCGGCGAGATCGGGGCCTGGGCGAGGACTGTCGCGCTATGGGCGCCGAAAATGATGGCGCCGACCAGAAAGGTCGCAAAGCATCGACTCGCGTTCATAGTTATGCTCAAAGAAGGGAATGGGAATCCGCGACGGATCGGCGTCTCGGCGGTCTTGGAGGATTCGGGACGATCCATCGGGCGAGCGTATCTGAACCGGACGCCTCGGGCAAGAACCCCCGAGGCGCCCCGGATCACTCCGCGAAGTCGGCTTTACCGCGCAACTTCAGGCCCGGATCGGTCGTCGGGCCGCCGGGGAGCTTGAAGCTGAAGTGGTCGGCGTCTTGCCACGTGACCTTTCCGGCCAGGGGGCCGTTTGTCCCGGCCGACGGGGCCAGGGTCAGCATCCCATCGCCCAGGGTGGAAGTCCCAGCGATCGTCGTCGCGGGCTTGCCGGGACCGGAAGCCACCCAGGTGAACGAGCCGTCGTCCTGGATCGAGAGGGCGATCTTGGCACCCGCCGCCGGCTGGGCCGTCCACTTCCCGGCAAGCTTGCCCTGGATGCCGGCGGCTTCCGTGGTCGGCGGAACGGGGGCGGGCTGCGGGCGCCGGCGGGCTGGTACTGGGCGATGAGCTGCGCCGACAGCGTGTCGGAGGGCTGGAGCTGGGCCGCCGCCTTGAACTGCTTGACGGCGGCCGGGTCCTCCCCTTCGCACAGGTAAACGTAACCCAGGACGAACCGGGCCGCGGAGGAACCGGTGTTGGTGCTCACGTACGATTCCAGGCCGCGGAGCTGCGTGGTGAAGGTGGCCACGTCGGGGTACATCCCGCTCAGGGTCGTCCAGTTCCAGCCCGGTCCGGCGGAGAGCACCGCGTAGATCGGCGCCGCGGCCTTCTCATACTGGCCTTGCGCGATGAGGGTGAGGGCGAAGAACTGGTGCAGGGTGGAGTCATTGGGCGTTTGCGCCAGCGCCTGATTGACGAGCTGCTGGGCCTGCGCGTAGTCGCCCGACTTGAAGGCGTCGCGGGCCTGGCTGAAGGCGGCACTCGCCTGATCGGCCGCGGCCGGCGCGGGGTCGGCCGCGGTCGCGGTGATCGGCTGCGAGTAGTCGCCCGCCGACGGCCCGTTCCCCTGCTGGGGCAGGTTGCCGTTGTCCACCCCATTGTTCCCGCTGTAGTACGGGTTGCTGTAGTTCCAGCACCCCCAGGCATACGCGGCGCCGCCCGTGCCCCGGCGCCGATCCCGCTGCCGTATCCATATCCGCCGTATCCGCCGCCCCAGCCGGAGTTGTTGCCGTTCCAGTAGCCGGCGCCGATGGCCGCAGCCCCGCCGCCATAGCCGTATCGGTTGCGATTGTTGGCATAGCCGGCGCCAGGGCGGCACCGGCCGCGCCGGCGCCGTTTGGGGCAGGGTCGAGCTGTTGTTCCTGCCGTAAGCACTCCCCGCAGCCGCGCCGGCGACTCCGGCGCCGTTGTCGGGCAGGGTCGAGTTGTTCTCGTTGGCTTCTTGGCGGCTGCCGCGCCGCCGGCGGCGGCCCCGTTGTTGGGCAGGGTCGAATTGTTCTTGTTCTTGTCGTTGTACGCGGCGCCGGCGTCGGCCCCGTTGTTGGGCAGGGTCGAGCTGTTCTTGTTGGCGTAGGGGTTGCTTCCGCCCTCGCGGTTGGCGTACGGATTGCTCCCGCCCTCGCGGCTGGCGTATGGGTTGCTGCTGCTCTCGCGATTGGCGTAGGGGTTGCTTCCGCGTTGCGACTGGCTTCCGTAGGGCGAACGCGATTCGCCCGATGAGGAACGCGGCTGGCTCATGGAAGGCGAGTGGCTGTAAGACTCGCCGCCATATCCGCCGCGCTCCCCGCCAGATCCGCCGCGTTCCCCGCCGTATCCGCCGCGCTCGCCGCCCCGTTCCGCCGCCGTATCCGCCGCGCTCGCCGCCGCCGTATCCGCCTCGTCCGCCGCCTCCACCCCGGCCGAACGCGAAGGCGTCGCTCGGGAGTGCCGTGAGCGCCAGGCCGAGGCCGAGGGCCGATTTCCACAGGGTGCGATTCATGAGGAAAAATCCTTCGAAGGGGAAAAGTCGTTCCGTTGGATGAAGATCGGGTTGATGGCTTCATGGGCCAGGGTCGCCGTTACTTGGCCGGTTCGGGCGGCTTGCGCACGATGGTGAACTCGTCGACGCCGGGCACGGTCATGGTCCCCAGGGTCCGGTCGACCGATTGCCAGCCGGGGCGGTCCTTGCCCACCTTGCGTGATGATGTTCGTGCCCGTCGCGTGCAGGCCGTCCTGGCGCACGCCCTCGACCTTGACCAGCCACTGGTTGCCGTTGCGGGTCCAGTACCCTTCGCCGTATCCGCCCTCGGAGTCGAAGATCCAGGTCTTGAACTGCTTCCTCACCGGGTCCCAGCCGATCCGCTGCGTGCCGGAGAGCACGGGCTGGCCCTGCGTCTTCATGGTGAACTCGCGGACGAGGAAGTTGCCGTCGGCCGTCCACTTGCAGGTGGTCGCGACGACCGCATCCTGGCTCTCGTTGACCCAGTCGCCGACGAGCCACTCCAGCTCCTTGAGGTGGTCGTGGGCGGTGAGGTCGTGCGCGACCTCGTCGCGGACCGCCGACTGGAGCCACCGGCCGCCGGCCTTGACGTAGATCGCGGTGAAGCGGGTGATCTCGGGCACCCCGGCGGGGTCCTTCGGCGTGATCGTCGTCCGGCCCTCTTCCGATGGCCGTCTCCGGGCCGAGGAAGCGGAGCGAGTCGACCTGGATGGACGATCGTGCTGCCCGGGATTCTCGGCGAACGAAGCGGCATACTGGTCGCGGATGGCGGCGCGGCCCTCGATCCGCTCGCCGTGCTCGTCGACGACGATGGCCGTCTCCGTGTAGGTCGCGGCGGCGGCCTTGGCGTCGCCGGCGTTGAAGGCCTTGGTGAAGGCTTCGAGGAGGGCCTTGATCGCCTTCTCGTCTTCGACGCGAGCGGCCGGGCGGCTTCGTCTCCTGGGCGTTCAGGCCCGACGCGGTCGCGCCGGTCGCGACGAGGAGGATCAGCAAGATCGTCTTCATCTGCGAGTTCCCTTCTCAAGGATCGAGTTCGTCGACCTTCGACGGTGCCGCTCGCGACGAGCGAGCGGCGGGTTTCACTTCGGGGCGGGGCGATCGGCCGTGTCGAGCGTCGATCCCCAGGCGATCGGCCAGGCGGACGATTTCGAGGATCAGGCCGTCGCGGGCGATCAGCTCCGCGTGGCCGTCCGACACGTCGAAGAAGACCTGGACCAGGACCTCGATCCCGGAACTGCCCAGGTCATTCAGGGCGACTTCGTACTTCTCCCGCTGCGCGGCGGGGTGCTGGCGGATCAGCTCCAGGATGCCGTCTCGGAATTCGATCAGGCGGTCCGGGGGTGTGCCGTAGGGGACGGTGATGCGCGTCTGGAAGCGACGATGCCGGCGGGCGCCGAAGTTGGTGACGTGCGCCGTGGTCAGGTCGGCGTTGGGGATCGTCAGGAGCGAGTCGTCGAGCCCGCGGATCCGGGTCGTGCGGAGCCCGACCGACTCGACCACCCCCTCGTTCCCGCCGATCTGGACCAGGTCCCCGACCCGGAACGTGCGGTCGGCGATCAGCATCAATGAGCCAAAGAAGTTTTTCAGAGTGTCCTGTGCCGCGAGCGCGAATGCAAGGCCGCCGATCCCCAGGCCCGCGAGGACGGTCCCGACGTCGAACTCGAACAGGTCGAGCAGCGCCGCCAGGCCGCAGCCGACCACCGACGATCTTGAGCACCAGCGACATCACCGGGTAGCCCATCGCCGCGAGCGTCGTCGCGCCGGCTGGCGTCAGGGCCGGCCCGGCCACGAGCCTCAGGAGCGGGTCGACCAGTCTGAAAGGCGGCCAGCACGGCCGCGAGCCAGGCGACCGGCACGAGGACGGCCAGCAGCGAAGCCCGCGGCCTCGAGCCGCAGGTCCAGGATCGCCACGCCCTTCGACGAGCATCCAGGCGACGGCCAGCCAGCCGATCGGGCGGGCCCAGGAACGCAGCTCGCGATCGTCGGTCGGCACGTCCCTCCAGGCCATCAGCGCCCGGAGCGCGAGTCGAGCCGGCCAGGTCGCGAGGCGGTACGAACGGGACGATCAGCAGCGACAAGCAAGGCCATCCCGATGAATTGATACGCGGCGAGCGACCACGATCCGCCGGCGCTCGATTCGATGCTTCGAGCCAGCTCGGGAAGTCGATGACGGAGCCACAACCCGGGCGTGCGCGCGGAACGGGGGCCGTTCCGCGGTGCGGCCGGTCGCGACCAGCTCCGGCACGAGGGGCTTCGACTCGAATTCGTCGTAGAGCCGATCCACCGACCGACCGTGGCCCGGTTGAACAGCCATTGCCCCTTGCGTTTGCCCGAGACCTGCCGCTCGGCGGTGATCCGGCCCTCCTTGTGGACCACCGCTTCGAGCGGGAGGCCGACCGAGGTGTCGGGAATGTCCTGGAAGATCATGAAGAGGTTCCGGTCGAGCACCTCCTTGAGCTTGAACGCCAGTTCCCTGCCGACGAGCCGCCGGGCCGGGCCGGGGATCTCGGCCAGGTCGAGGCACTCGGCGGCCTTGTCGAGGTCGCCCGTCTTCAACGCCCCGACGTAAGTTGCGGAACATCGCGTAAGGCGATCGGAACTCGGCGGGCACGTCCCCCGCGTCCTTCCCCTGGCCGGCGGCGACGGCCCGTTCCCAGAGGAGCAGCCGCATCTTCGGCAGGCCCTGGAGCGTCTTGCCCTCGAAGAGCCAGCGGCCGTCGGGCATCCGGTGCAGCTTGAGCCGGATGTCCTTGCCCTCGCCGATCTCGCACTCCGACCCCTCCGCCAGCGTCGGGGATCACCGTCGTCGGGATGTTGGTCGACCGGAGGATGAACTCCAGCTCGAACGCGAATCCGGCCGCCGGTCCGCGCGATCGGGCGGCATGCCGGAGAGGTCGAGGCAGGCGACGGCATCCTCGATCTTGTGCGGGTCGTCCTCGGCCAGGTTCATCGCGATCAGGAACGTCCGCACGGTCGCCCGAGGGGAGCGAAACCGGGGATCGACGGACGCGGCGTCCGGCCCTGCTTTCGGCCGTACATCCTGGCTCGCGATCGATTGTGGGCGAGCCAGCAGGGCGGCGATCAGCAGCAGGGCGGGAGGAATTGCCTCATGGATTCCGCCTCGTGGCATCGCCCGCCGAGTTGACCCGGGCTCGCCACTTCTCGGCCTTCTCCGGCTTCTCCCAGAGCATGTAGAGGATGAGGATTTCCCGGGACGTATCGCCCAGGCACGTCTTCTCGGAAGCGGGGATCTGCGGTTCGCGGGCGTTCATCCCGTCGTAGCCGGTCACCATGAGGGCTTCGGCCTCCTCGAAGGCCCTCCTGTTGTGGAGGATTGCCGAGCCGAGCCGGGATTTCGCGAGGAAGGTCTCCCACGAATCCGGCTGGAGCTTCTGCCGGAGGGCATGGCTTTCGGACAGGGTTTCTTCCGACTCGGCCAGCTTCTGCTGCCTGAGAAGGTTGAGGCCCAGCGACCCGAGGGACCTGGCGTACTCGATCGACTCGGCCCCGTTCGCCTTCCTCGACAGCTCGGCCTGTTCGCGCAGGAGCGGTTCCCTCCTGTCCCAGAGGTTGCGGCGCCGGTAGACCTCCATGGCGATGAGCACGCCGCTGTCGCGAGGAGGCTGTCCCGGATTCAGGACGGTCCGGGCGCGGGCCATCCACTCGTCGCACACCTTCACGGCGTCCGCGAGCCGGCCCGCATCGGCGTAATTCATCGCGAGGTTGAACCCGACGAGGATGGTATCGGGATGGTCGATCCCTTGCCTGGCCTTCCGCAGGGCGAGCAGTTCTTCGAAGCAGGGGACCGAGCGATCGAACTTGCCCAGCGACCAGTCCAGGGCGCCAAGATTGCCCATGGTGGCGAGGGTGTCGGGATGATCCGGCCCGAATCTGGCCTTCCGGATCGCCATCGCTTCTTCCAGAAGCGGCAGGGCCATGTTGGGCTTCCTCGCGTTCACGTACATGGAGGCGAGGTTGCTCATCGAGGAGACCGTCGAGAGGTCGTCCGACCCCAGCTTGACCCGCTCGCGTTCGAGGACCTTCTCCAGGAGGGGCAGGGCCAGGTCGTATCTGCCCGACTGAGCATAGATGGTGGCCAGGTGGCTCTTGCCGGTGAGGGTATCGGCGTGATCCGGGCCGCATTTGGCCTCGGTGAGCTTGACGACCTCCTCGGCGCAAGAAACCGCGCGGTCGAACTTCCCGGCCGTCGAGCAGGCCGCGCTGAGCGTGACCATGGCTTCCAGCGTGTCCCGGTCGTCGATTCCGAGGACGGACTGGCGTAGCGCCAGCGACTTTTCCAACTGCTCGACGGCCCGGAATGGCTCTCCGACGAGATGGAACGTCTCACCCAGGTCGAATCGCGCGAGGGCCTCGGCTCGCGGGCGGCCTTGGAATCGCTCGCCGATCTTCCCGGTCGCCTCGGTCAGGGCGCGCCGGACGGTCACTTCGATGCCCAGCCCTCCACGCTCCCCCTTCGGCCTGGCCACCGAGAGCACGTCCTTCACGAGGAAATGGCTGAACGCGTGCGTGTCGGCCTCCGACTCGCGTGCCTGCTTCTCGGCGGCCTCGGCCCGGATGCGCTCGGCCGTTTCTCGCTCCCTCGCCCGCCGTTCCCCCTCGGCTCGCCGGGCTTCGGCCTTCAGCGCCTTCTCAGCCCGGACCAGGCCCCAGGTTGTCCCCACGATTCCGGCGACCATGGCCATCATCACGACGGTTGCCGCGACCACGGGGCCGCGATTCCTGCGCACGAACTTGCGCAGGCGATACATGGCCGTCGGCGGGCAGGCCTCCACCGGCTGGCCCCCGAGGAAATTCTGGATGTCGCGGGCGAACTCGACGGCCGTCTCATACCGGCGGCTGCGGTCCTTCTCCAGCGCCTTCATGACGATCCAATCGAGTTCGCCCCGCATCAACCGGGTGAGCTTCGACGGCTCGGTCTTCCTGCGGGACGAGATCGAGGGGAGCGCATCGCCCGATCCGCTCAATCGCGTGCTGGGCTTGGGCGGCTCTTCCTCCTTGATCCGCGGAGGATCTCGACGTAACCCGCCTCGCGCAGTCGCGCCCGATCGAGCGGCGTGGTGCCGGTCATCAGCTCGTAGAGCATCACGCCGAGCGAGTAGATGTCGCTTCGGGTGTCGACGCCCATGGCGCTCATCTCGGCCTGCTCGGGGCTCATGTATTCGAGCGTGCCGATGATCGCCCCGTACTGCGTGAACATGGTCCGCTCGGTCAGCCGCTGGTCGATCGCCTTGGCGATGCCGAAGTCGATCACCTTCGGCACGGGCTTGCCGTCGTACATGGTCACCAGGACGTTCGACGGCTTGATGTCGCGGTGGATGATGCCCTTCTGGTGCGCATGCTGGATCGCCTGGCAGACCGGCACGAACAGCTCCAGCCGCTCGCGAGGCGTGAGCTGCGCCTCGTCGCAATACTGCGGTGATCGGGACGCCGTGGACCAACTCCATCACGAAATAAGGGCGGCCGGTGTCGGTGGCGCCGGCGTCCAGGACGCGGGCGATGCTCTGGTGGTCCATCATCGCCAGCGCCTGCCGCTCGGCCTCGAAACGGGCGATCGACCTGCTCGGAATCCATCCCCGGCTTGATGATCTTCAGCGCGACCCGCCGGCGGACGGGCTGCTCCTGCTCGGCCATGTAGACGGCGCCCATGCCGCCCTCGCCGATCAACTGGAGGAGCTTATAAGGGCCGATGCGGCTCCCCGGGCCTTCGGCGGACGGATTCGATGCGTTTCGATCGACGCCCTCCGACGGGACGGGCGTGGGTGCGTGATGGATGGTCAGGAAGTCGAGGGCGTGGCCCGCTCCGGACTCGCCGTTCGATCGCACGCCGATCTTCTCCCTCTCGTCGGCCCCGACGAACGGCCGGTCCAGGAGGCTGTCAGGCTGATCGTGGGCGACCAGGAGCGACTCGATGCGATCGCGAAGCTCGGGATCGGACGCGCATTCCCGGTCGAGGATCGCCCTGCGATCGTCCGGGTCTTCGTGTTCAAGGGCGGCCAGGAAAACGGCCTGGACGCGGCCCGGGTCGAGCGGCATGGGGGTAGTCCTCGGATCGGGTTCCACCTTCAATGCGCCGTTTCTCGCCCGGGCTGTTGAAAAAAATCCAAAAAGCGCAAGGCCCGCCTCGCCCCGGCCGCAGAAGGCGTCTATCAATCGCCGATCGACCGGCGGAGCCAGGCGCGGGCGTAGGCCCATTTCTGGCGGGCGAGGTAGACGGTGATCCCCAGTTCGGCGGCGACGTCCTCGTGTCCCAGGCCGGCGAACTGGCGGAGTTCCACCACCCTGGCCGCGATCGGGTCCTCGGCCGCCAGCCGGGTCATGGCCTCGTCGAGGGCGAGGAGGTCGTCGTCGCGGTCGGGGGCGGCCGTGTCGACCAGCTCGACTCGGGCGAGCCCGCCGCCTCGCTTCTGTCGGGCCTTGCTGCCGGGCGTTCTCGACGAGGATGCGGCGCATGGCCTCGGCCGCCGCGGCGAAGAAGTGGCCGCATCCCTCCCATCGGCGGTCGGGATCGCCGCCGACGACCCGCACATAGGCCTCGTGCACCAGGGCCGTGGCCTGGAGCGTCTGCCCCGGCTTTTCCTGCGCCAGCCTCTGGGCCGCGAGCAGCCGGAGTTCGTCGTAGACGAGCGGGAGCAGTCGCCCGGCCGGCCTGGGGTCGCCCTGTTCCATCGACCGAGAGGATCTGCGGGATGTCGGTCATCGATGGGTCACGCCTGATCCCATCCATGAGATTTCTTGCCCGACGAGTTCTTGCGACGATGTTCGCGGAGGAAATGGCCCGCTTGAAACCACTCGACTCAATACAAGTTTAATCTGTCGGCGTGACGGATGACAGGGCTTCTCCGAGAAGTTTTCATGAAGCCCGGGACCGGTTTCAGTTTCCGATCGGCAGGGTGAGGATGGGGCCGGATTGGCTCGCTCGCTTCGACGTGGTGCCCAGTTCCAGCTTCATCAGCGGCACCATAAGGTTGAAGGCCATCTTGCTCGCGTGGTCGCGGTCGTCGATGTAGAACCAGTAGTCGCGATACTTCACGGCCACGTAGGCGCCCGCGGGGCGATGATGCTGGCGGGCGTGGCACACGCGGAAAAGGCCTTCGGTCACGGCCGTCCAGTCGAACGCGCGGCCGTCGGGGCCGGGCGTGGAGTGGACCACCCCCTTGGCCACATGTTCGGCCGGGACGACCACCCCGTGAGACAGGTAGAAAAGGACCTGGATCGGCGAGCGAGGGATGAAGTCGATCTGCCCCAGCGGTTGCGACGGCAGGCCGGCGGGATAGGGCACCAGCTCGCCCGCGGTGATCACGTAGCTGGTCAGGCCGGCTTGCAATCCGAGCAGGTCGCATAGCTCGTGCAAATCGGGGTTATTGATCGCCTGCGGGTTGATTTTCAGTATCAAGTTGCGATGGGCACGCGTGAGCACGCTCGTCCCCGCGTCGTCGCCGCGGCGATATTGCATGTCCTTCGCGGCGGCTTCCACCTGCGACTCCGTGGTGAGCCGATCGGAAGCGATGGGCTGGCCAATCGGCCTGTAATCGGCCTCGGAAACCACGCTTCCAGCATTGCTGATCTGCAGCGATTGGAGGAGTTCGGCCACGCGGCGGAAGCGCCCGAAGTCGGGCGGGCAGGCGCGATCCGGCCCGCCTCCGAGCGCCGACGACGCGTTCGGGACGCCGTTGATGGAGTCGAACCAGAGCCGCGAAATGGTGGCGACCGGCCACCCGGCTTTGCGTGAAGAAGATGATCGACTCGGCGGTCGCGGGCGTGAGCAGGCGGCGGATGGTGTCGGGGTCGTCGTTCGGGACCAGGGTGATCGTCGGGCGGTTGCTGGCGCTGGCGGTCAGGTCGGGCAGGACGTTCGTGAACGTCCGGTAAGGGTTGGTGCCGGGATTGAGGCGCAGGAAGAACGGCCGGGCTTCGGCGCCGGCCGCCAGCTCGTATTGCGAGGCGATCGACGAGACTTCCAGCAGGCTGAGCGAGTCGTTATATCGCAGGCGGACGATGTTGCGGAGCAACTCCTCGTCCTGCACCTGCTTGACGGACTCGCCGTATCGGCCGTGCGTGCTCACCAGGGCCGCGGGGCCGAAGGAGCACCCCGAAATCCCGCAGAGCAGCGAGATCGCCAGGAGGGTCAACCTCGGCCTCGCGTCCGTCCGTCGGCCGCTCGCCATGATCGCGACATCCTTCCGCTCTGGGGCCGCGATCGCTTTACGGGCTTTGGCGGAACGCAATTCCCTCGTGAAATCGGCTCTCCTCCTCGATCGTCTTTAATTATTTCGCCGGTTGTGTCGGTTATTCGGGTACGCCACGCCGGACCGATTTTCATGCCTTTAATCCATTCGTCCGAACTGGACCGCGGCCTTGATTCATCCGATACAACCGCTACAGTCGATCTGCGCGGAAATGTTCCAGGTCCTCGCGAGGCGAAACATGCGATCGATGCTGATCGGATCCCTGCTCCTGATGGCCGCGTCCGCGGCGATGGGCAGGGATTCATCTCGCCGAGTGCCGGGCCGATCAACAGCTCGATGGCCGGGGCCTCGACGGCCGCGCCGGTCGATTTCGGCTCAAGCTACTGGAATCCCGCGGCCATCAGCGGGCTGGAGGACCAGGAATTCCTGCTCGGCTCCGGGCTGATCCTGCCGAGCATCCACCTGGAAAGCTCGCTCAAGCAGGGCGCGATCGTCGGCAGCTATCCCGCGACCGCCCGCTACGGCCTCACGCGGAGCGACACCGGCGTTAGCGCCGCACCGGCGGTGGGCATGTCGTTCCGATTGAGCGACGACTCGCCCTGGACCTTCGGCATCGGCCTCTTCGGGCTCGGTGGCGGCAATGTGAACTTCCCCGGCAGCTCGACCAACCCGGTCCTCTCCCCGAGAAATCCCCCGAAGACCTTCGGCCTGGGGCCGATCTACGCCAATATCGCGCTGCTCTCGATCAACCCGATGGCCTCGGTCAAGATCGCCGACGGCTGGTCCGTGGGCGGCGGCCCGGTGATCAGCACGGGCACGGTCAGTTTCGCTCCGGCGTTCTTCGCCCCGGGGTCGAAGGATGCCTACGGGACCGCCTACTTCCCGAACGCCACCAACGCCCGGCCCTTCTGGGGCGGCGGATTCCAGCTCGGCACCCTGTACGAGCTGAGCGAGGCCTGGAACCTCGGCTTCTCGTACAAGAGCCCGGTCTGGCAGGAGAGGTGGGACTACAACGCCGCCACGGCCAACGTGAGCCAGAGCCGCATCGGCCTCCAGGCGACCGTGCCGGCGATCTATTCCTGGGGCGTGGCCTACAAGGCCATCCCGAAGACCCTGATCGACGTCGACCTCCGCTACTTCGACTACACCAACACCCGGCTTTTCGGCACGCCCACGGCCGACGGCGGCCTCGGCTGGCGGAGCATCATGGCGGTCGCGCTGGGGGCGCAATACGCCGCGACCGACAAGCTCACCCTCCGCGGCGGCTACCTCTACAACATGAATCCGATCAAGGGCACGAACACGCTCTTCAACGTCCAGGCCCCGGGATCATCACGAACACGCTCACGATGGGTGCGTCCTACAAGCTGACCGACGACGTGACGCTCTCGGGGGCCTGGATGCACGGGTTCCGCAACTCGATCGATGGCCCGATCTCGCAGGTGCCGGGGTCGAACACGAAGCTCGACGCGCAGGTCGATTCGATCGTCTTCGGTTTGAACGTCACATTCGGGAAGAAGCGGAAACCATCGTCGGAATCGCTGCCGACCCTTCCCGCCGCGGAAATCGCCTCGAACGGGCCGGCCTCGAACCCGTGACCGGAAGGTCGTGCGGCTCGCGGCCAGGCCTTCCCGGCACCTCCCTCGGTCTGATCGGGGATAAGGGCCGATCCCGAGGTCTTCACGTCGCCGTCCAGGGCTACGATCGCCCCTTCGAGCTGGCCGTTGTGCCAGAGGCTGAACTGGTTGCCGTCGGTGTAGAGGAGATTCGGGAGCGATTGCAGCTTCTCCCACTGCTCCTTGTCGTGGCGGTCGCGGAACTTGGCGCGGGTCGGCCCCCTTGCCCGGCGCCTTGATCTCGACGTGGCCGATCAGGGCGTCCCGCATGGTGATGGCGTAATCGGGCCGGGTCTTCAACGCCGCGATGCTCGACTCGCCGACCGCCGCCAGGGCCTCGCGGGGGAAGCCGCAAAGCTCGGCCAGGTCCGCGATCAGCGTTTCCAAAGGGGCGCGGAGCTGGTCCTCGGGCTCGCCGGAGGCAGCGACGTTGACGAGCTTCGCCCTGGCGTCGGCACCGAAGCGGGAGATGGAGGCCTGGAGCGAGGGTGTCATGCGCCATGGTGCAGGGTGGCGGAGATCGGGCGCCATCCGGAGGAATTCCGGGCCGCCCCATCGACCGTCGGCGGATTCTGCAACTTGTTGAGGACGTGCGAGTTGAGCGAGAGCCACTGAAGAGAGTCGAACTCTTAACCCCCGCTTTACGAAAGCGGTGCTCTGCCGATTGAGCTACAGTGGCGACCGCATGATCGTATAACGAATACCCCTCGCTAGTCAATATCGGGAGCGAATCCGTCGCCGCGGTCGGATGCGTTGACTTTCGTCGGCCGCCATCGCTAGAATTCGGGCTCATTCCTTGGTGGGGATGGTTCGCGCCAAGCTTGGCCCCGGGATCGATTGGGTGGCGAGGCTTGGCCCGGTTCGCTTCCCCGTACCCTTGCAGGAGCCGGAATTCCATGGCGGTTCGCGTCGGGATTAATGGATTTGGTCGCATCGGGCGCCTGGTGTTTCGGGTCATGGCCGCCAAGCCCAACGATTTTGAGATCGTCGCCATCAACGACCTCTCGGACGCCAAGCACCTGGCCATGCTGCTGAAGTATGACAGCGTCCACGGCCGCTTCGACGGCACCGTCGAGGCCCATGAGGGCAACCTCGTCGTCAATGGCAAGACGATCAAGATCACCCAGGACACGCGACCCCGCCAACCTCCCGTGGAAGGCCCTGGGTTGCCAGGTCGCCCTGGAATCGACCGGCTTCTTCACCGACAAGGCCTCGCTTCAGAAGCACATCCACGCCGGCGCCGAACGCGTGATCCTGTCGGCCCCCGCCAAGGACAAGCTCGACCTGACCTGCGTGCTGGGCGTGAACGATCACGAGCTGAAGCCCGAGCACAAGATCGTCTCGAACGCCAGTTGCACCACGAATTGCCTCGCCCCCATGGCCAAGGTGCTGAACGACACGTTCGGGATCGAAAAGGGCCTGATGACCACCTGCCACGCTTACACGAACGATCAGCGCGTGGCCGACCAGGTCCATTCGGACATGTACCGTGCCCGCGCCGCGGCCGTGAACATCATCCCCTCCACCACCGGCGCCGCGAAGGCCGTGGGCGAGGTGATCCCGGCCTTGAATGGCAAGTTGACCGGCTACTCCTTGCGCGTGCCCGTTCCCGACGGCTCGATTACCGACCTGACCGTGGTGTTCTCGCGAGACGTGACCAAGGACGAGATCAATGGCGCCATCAAGAAGGCGGCCGACGGCCCGATGAAGGGGATCATCGAGTACGCGACCGATCCGCTCGTCTCGGGCGACATCATCGGCGACCCGCACTCGTGCATCTTCATGGCCGAATGGACCAGCGTGATCCAGGGGAACATGGCCAAGGTCATCGCCTGGTACGACAACGAGTGGGGCTACTCCAACCGCACGGCCGAATTGATCCTGAAGATGGCCAAGTTGGGTTAAGGTGGATTTGTAGGCGCGGGTCGAGCGATAGCGAGGCCCGCCGTCTCCGCATCGCAAATTGAGAATTCTCATGCCCAAGCAGACCATTCGCGACCTGGACCTCTCCGGGGAAAAAAGTCCTGGTCCGGGTCGATTTCAACGTCCCGCAGACCAAGGACGGCGAGGTTTCCGACGATCGCCGCATCAAGGCCGCACTCCCCACGCTGCAACATGCGCCTCGATCAGGGCGCGAGCCTGATCCTGGTGAGCCACCTGGGCCGGCCCTCGGGCGATCCCGAGAAGGACAAGCCGTTCCGCATGGACAAGGTGGCGTCGAGGTTGCAGCAATTGATCGGCAAGCCCGTGACCAAGGTGGACGACACCGTCGGGTCCGAGGCGAAATCGGCCTGCGAGGCGCTGCGGCCGGGCTGGATCGTCGTGCTTGAGAACGTCCGATTCAACAAGGGCGAGAAGACGGGCGACGCGGAATTCGCGAAGCAGATGGCTTCTCTGGCCGATGTTTACGTGAACGACGCCTTCGGCACCTGCCACCGCGACGAGGCCTCGATGCTGGCCGTCCCCGCAGCAGTTTCCCGAAGACAAGCGGGCCATTGGATTCCTGGTCGAAAAAGAGCTGGAAATCATCGACACGCTGCTCGCCAATCCCAAGCCTCCTCTGGTGGCCGTGATGGGCGGCGCGAAGGTCTCGACCAAGCTCGCGTTGATCGAAAACCTGTTGCCTCGGGTCGATAAGCTGCTCATCGGCGGGGCCATGAGCTACACCTTCCTGAAGGCCGACGGCCATCCGACCGGCAATAGCCTGGTCGAGAACGACTTGCTGGACACCGCCCGCGAACTGAAGGCAAAAGCCGGCGAGAAACTCGTCCTGCCGGTTGATTTCCTCGTGGCCGACAAGATGGACGCCTCGGCCAAGACGCAGATCATCGACGGCCGCGACATCCCCGACGGCTGGGAAGGTTTCGACATCGGCCCGAAGACCGTGGCCCTCTATACCGAGATCATCCACGAGGCCGGCACGGTCGTCTGGAACGGCCCGGTGGGCAAGTTCGAGATCCCCCCGTTCGCCAAGGGGACCATGGGAATCGCCGCGGCGCTCGCCAGTTCCAAGGGCGTGACGGCCGTCGGCGGCGGCGAGACGGCCGAGGCGGTCGACCAGTTCGGTTATGCCGAGAAGGTCTCGCACGTTTCGACCGGCGGCGGGGCGTTCCTGGAAGCGCTCGAAGGCAAGCAATTCAACTCGCTGAAGGTCATCCCCGATCGTTGATCGGCCGGAAAGGATCGCGACCTTGGAACGCGGCGAACGCCTCGAAAATTTCGACGCCATCCCCCGGCCGTTCATCACGCCGTCGATCCTGGATTGCGACTTCTCCCGCATCGGCGAGGAGCTGGATGTCCTGAAAGCGGCAGGAGTTCGGGCCGTCCACCTCGACGTGATGGACGGCCATTTCGTGCCGAATATCAGCTACGGGCCGCCGGTGATCGACGACTGGCGGCCTCGCTCGGATTTCACCTTCGACGCCCACCTGATGATCTCCGAGCCTGGCCGCTACCTCGACGCCTTCGTGAAGGCCGGGTGCGACGTGATCATCGTCCACATCGAGGCCGTGCCCGAGCCGACCGACCTGCTGAGGTCGATCCGCCGATCGGGCTGCCGCGCGGCCCTGGCGTTGAATCCGCCGACGCCGCTGGAAGCGATCTCGCCATATCTTGCGGAAGTCGATAAGGTGCTCGTGATGAGCGTGATGCCGGGCTTCGGCGGGCAGAAATTCGACGCCAGCGTGCTCGAAAAAGTCAAAGCCTTGAAGGCCTCGCGTCCTCAACTGGAGCTTTCGATCGACGGCGGGATCAAGGCGAGCAACGCGGCGGAGGCGGTGGCGGCGGGCGTGACGCAACTCGTGGTGGGCTCGGCGGTTTGGCGGGCGGATGGCAACTACGCGGCGGCCCTGGCCGAGTTGGCCGATGCGGCCCGTCGCGGGATCAGGTGAGAGGCGATGCCCCGGCCCCAGCGGCCGGCTCCATCGCACGGGAATGACCCAGGTTGTCCTGATCCGCCCCGGAGCCACGGTTTACGACGAGCAGGATCGCATCCAGGGGGTGCTCGATGTCCCCCTCTCCGATCGCGGCAAGGCCGAAGTTGCCCAGCTTGCCGAGCGATTATCGGGCCTCGACCTGTCCGCATTGTATTGCGGGCCGGGCGAGAGCGTAGGGAAGACCGCCGACGCCGTGGGCCGCGCCTCGGGGCTGCGGCCGAAGCGGATCGACGACCTGCGAAATCTCGACCAGGGGCTGTGGCAGGGGCTCCAGCTCGAAGAGGTCCGCCGCCGCAATTTGAAGGTGTTCCGCCAGTGGCTCGACGATCCCCGCACCATCTGCCCTCCGCAGGGCGAGACCGTGGAAGACGCCCTGGAGCGGATCAAGGCCGCGCTCAAGCCCTTGATCCGCCGCCATCGCGACGAGATCATTGGGGTCGTGGCCGCCGAGCCGATCGCCCAGTTGATTTCCGGCTATTTGCGACGCGACCCCCGCATCCAGATTGATGACGACGTGCCAACCGGCGGGTTTGAGAGTATTGTGGTGGTTGACGATTGAGTGGAAGAGGGTCGGGGATCGGTGCATTGCATGCACCCTACATGGAGGTTCTTGTGGCGCAGAAACGTCCTCCGGCGCAATCCTGGCATGGCCATTTCGAACCGAAGCGCGTGCCCGAAGGCGTGTGGATGCGGTGCGACGGCTGCGGCACCACGCTCTTTCGCAAGGAAGTCGAGCGCAACCTGCACATCTGCCCGACATGCGACCACCACTTCTCGCTCACGGCCGGCGAACGCATCGCCCAACTGCTGGACACCGACACCTTCGAAGAATGGTACGCCGACCTCCGCCCCGGCGACCCACTGGGCTTCAACGATCGCCGCCCCTATCCCGAAAGAATCCTCGCGGAGCAAGAACGCACCGGGCTGAACGAGGCGGCGGTCGTGGGCCAGGGGTTCATCAAGGGAATTCGAGTCGTCTTGGGGCTGACCGACAGCCGATTCGTGATGGGGTCGATGGGGTCGGTCGTGGGCGAGAAGCTTACCAGGGCCGTCGAGGAGGCGACCAAGCAGGGTTTGCCGGTGATCATTGTGAGCGGGTCGGGCGGGGGCGCCCGCATGCACGAGGGGATCTTCTCGCTCATGCAGATGGCCAAAATTTCGGCCGCGCTGGCCCGTCACCACAAGTCGGGCGGGTTTTACCTCAGCGTGATGACGCATCCGACCATGGGCGGGGTCGCGGCCAGCTTCGCCACGCAGGGGGACGTCAATATTGCCGAACCCAAGGCGCTCATCGGCTTCGCCGGCCCGAAGGTGATCGCCCAGACCGTGAGGGTCAAGCTGCCCGAAGGGTTCCAGACCAGCGAATTCCTGCTGGAACACGGGTTCCTGGATCGGATCGTGCATCGCAAGGATTTGCGTAGCGTGATCGCCCAGCTTCTCGACTACGTCTCGCCCTAGCCGGTCGGAATCTCGGGCGGTCGCCATGCGAGGGCCAGCCCGACCGCCACGCCCACGGGGATGGCGATCGCAACGGCACGAACTAAGCCAACCTGCCATGATTTCAGCCGCGAAATCGGCCCGATGCGATCCACAAATGTGGCCAGAGGCGCAACCGCGAGCACGATCAAAATCGACTTCGGGACTTGCGGCTCCCAGAAATAGGCGTAGATGAGCAGGGCGGCGAAGACGATCGTGTAGACCGGCATGCCCCCGCGGCCCAGGTTGATGCGACGGTCCCACCACGACACGACCCACGCCCCCGCCGTCGCCGAGGCCAGGGCGCCCGCCATGAGCATCCCCAAAATCGAGCGATGCAGAATCATCACCCCGGCCAGGCCCCCCGCGAGGATCAGCAGGGGGAGCGGCATGCCGGGTCCAAGCCGCGTGGCCCTGGAGTCCAGGACGGACCACTCGACGAACAGGGCGGCCGACAGCCCCAGCGACCAGGCAATCGCCTCGCGAATCTCCCAGACCTCGGCATACTTGGTCCGCAGCAGCAGGGCGAGCGTGATCGCGATCAAGATGACGCGGGATTGCCATCGTGCCCATGCCGGCGCCGGCCAGATGGCATCGAAGGCGCCGAAAATCGCGGCGGCGATCGCGAGCCAGAAGATCCACAGCTCGGCCGTCAGCAGCGAGAACGGCCAGTTCTCATTCCCCTTCAACCAAAGGCGGACCGAGACCAGCCACGGCCCTACGCGATCGCCCCATGCGAACGTCGCGGCATGGCCGATCGCATAAGCCAGCCCAAGCGCAACCGCGCCGGCCCATCGCGGAGAGTAGGGGCCATCCCCGCGACGGCCGATCAAACTGGCCGCGCCCAAGACGACCAGGGCCACCGCAAAGGGCAGCCCGAGCGCGAAGATCAGGAACGTCATGAGATCACCGGCGGATGGGACCGGACCTCGCGAGCGGCCTCACTTGGCCGCCCCCTCCAGGCTGACTTCCACCTTCACCTCGTCGCCGATCGGGCCGACCATGGTGTTCATGCCGAAATCCGACCGCTTGATCTTGAATTCGCCCGCCACGCCCACGATCGCCTTGCCCTTCATGTCCTTGCCGCTGCCCACGTGCTCCAGCTTCAGGGTCACGGGCCTGGTCACGCCGTGCAGGGTCAGGTCGCCCATGACCTCGAACATGTGCGGGCCGGCCGAGGCGAACGACTTGCTCTTGAACGTGATGTTCGGGTGCTGCGCGGCCTGGAAGAAGTCCTTCTTCAAATGCTCGTCGCGGGCCGTGCTGTTGGTGTCGATGCTTTCGGCCTTGATCACCACGTGCAGGTTCGACTTGGCGGGGTCGGACTCGTGGATGGCGAACGTCCCCGAGATCGCGTCGAATCGGCCGGTCGCATAGCTCGTGTTCAGGTGCTTCACGCGGAATCCGACCGACGAATGGACCGGATCGACCGTGTATTCCTCGGAAAAAACGAGGGAACTGGTTGCGCCCGCGAGGGCGAAGGCGAAGGCCAACCGGGTGAGTCCTCGAACGCTCATGGTCCTCTGGCTCCGTGGTGTCGGATCCAACCTGAGGCCGTCCCGACGTGGGCCGGCCATCGACCGCTTCGACATCTCCCGATTGGACGTCGACGGCGGCCGAATCATAGTCCGGCCGCCAGGGCGTCGGCAAGGGGCTGGACACCCGTCACGAACTCTGCCGCCTCTTGCCGCCGATCGCCAGGTACAGGATCAAGACCGCCGCGCTGCCGATCGCCAGCGCCGCCTTGGCCGCGTAGGGCAGGGGGGATGCCGACACGAATCCTTCCAGCATGGCCGCGAGGATGAACAGGAACACGGCCGCGCCCGCCGTGGGCAGCGAGGCCCTCGCCTCGCGACGCAACGACGCCAGCCGGGTCAATCCCTGCGTGAAGATCAACCCCCAGCCCAGCCGCAAGCCGGCCGCGCCCGAGAACACGATGGCCGTCAGCTCGAAGGGGCCATGCGCGGTCACGAACGTGCCGAAATTCCCCGCCGAGGGGGATTGCAGCATGTACCCGAAGATCGCCCCCAGCCCGACGGCGTTGCTGAGGAGCACGTAGACGGTCATCAGCCCGAACGTGAGCCCCAGCGCATAGCACTGGAGCCCGATCCCCGCGTTATTAAGGATGTAGAATCCCGCCATGGTCGAGTCCTCGCGTTCCATCTCGCTGACGGGGTGCGAATACATCTGCTCGACGTTGGCGATCTGGGCCTGCCCCACGATCCGCGCCGCCAGCGATGGCTGGAGGTAGCAGGCCACTCCGAAGAGCAAGAACGAACCGTAGAAGAGCAGGGCCGCGAGCGGGAGCATCGGGTCCGATCGCAATGCGGCGCGGGACTTCGGAGAAAAGCTCCTTGAGCCACGCCCCGAAGCGGAAACCCTGGGCGCGATACACGGCATTATGACCCCGTCCCACGAGCGCGTGGAGGTATCCTACGGTGTCCCGCGGGAGGTCATGCGCCTCGGCCAGCATCAGGTCGGCGCAGGCCGAGCGATAGAGCTCGCCGAGGCGAAGGATTTGCCCGGGCGTGGTCGGGTTGCGGCGCCGGAGCCTGCGGCCGGACGACTCGACCTGATGGATCAGCGCATCCAGCTCCTTCCACGTCGAATCGCGGAGCGCAGGCGGTCGGCCACCTTCATGGGTCATCTCCCGTGGAACACGCCGCTCGTACAGGGCCGACACCACCGCGTCGCCCGGCATCCTTTCGGGAATCCCGTACCGCTTCCGCAGGGGGCGGGCCAGCGGGGCGGTCATCTCCTCGCGCTGCGAGCTGTTGAAACGATTGCGGCCGGCGGCGTAATCGGCAAGGGCTCTCGCCAGCTCCGGCCCGGCTTCGACCTTCGCCGGGAGGAAGCGGAAGACCGCCTCGACCGCGCGTTCCTTGATCGGGACGATCCGCCCCTGGGGGGGCCTGTGCTCGACGACGACCATCGTGCCGGCGGCCAGGTCGCCCAGCCTCTGGAACTTGCTCGTGAGCATCATGCTGGCGATCGCCGGCAGGTATCCCAGGGCCACCATCCCCTCGATGGGCCAGCTCAGATTACGCAAGAACGCCTGGGCGCCGGTGATCGGCGTGCCGTTGCTGGAGACCACGCGAAGTCCAAGCACCACTTGCCGGGGGTCTGCCCGTTGGCCATGGCCTCCCACGTGGCCCCATAGCCCCATTGCAGGACGAACCAGAGGACGAAGAAAAGCCCCGTGCCGTTGAACACATAGATCGACGAAAAGACGGCCGCGATGATGCCCAAGATGATGACCACCGCGCAGATGAACAGGTCTAGCAGGTAGGCCACCGCGCGGCGAAACGGCCCGGCCAGCGGATAGAAGAACGTGACCCGCTCGGGCGTGACCAGCCGCACCGTCGTATCCAGCGGCCCGTCGGCCCGGCCCGACCTCGCTTCGGAAATCGCCTCCACGGACATGAAAAAATCCTGATGGGTAGCGTCCCAGGATGCGCAGCCCGATCGTAACGCCCGCCAACCCGGCCCGCAACCGGAAACGGTGTCAAACCGGAAACGGTTCCTGACACCGTTTTTTCGCCTGACACGGTTTTTTCGCCACCGTTCATGCCTTTTGTCCCCCAAGAACGGAACGCCGCACTCCCCGACTTGCTCGGGCGGGTCGGGTTTCGCGCGGGGGCAATCGACGGCGAGGGAGAAAAGGGGTGCAATCTCGCCCCGCCCGATTACAATCGAGGCCTCGATGAACCCGTCTCCCTCTCCCGCCCACAACGCCGAGGTGCCGGCATGCCAGGTCTTCGCTCCGCAACGATGATTCTCGCCGCGGTCATGATGGGGTGGATCGCCCCCGCAGCCCGCGCGGCGACGCGCCCAAGGTCGTCGCCGATTTCACGCCCGACCCTGCGTCGGTCCAGCGATTCGGCCCCGCCTATCGCTACCCGCAGGCCGGCTGGATCGTCCTGCACATCGAGGGCAAGCCCTACGAGCGCGGCTATCAGCATGGCCACCTGCTCGCGAGCGAGATCGCCGATTACGTCGCGTCGCTCGCGAAGTTTCGCAGCCCGAAAGATCCCGTGACCGCCTGGAACGGGACGCGAAGCCTGGTCAACGCCGTGTTCCTGCGACGTTATGACGCCGAATACCTCGAAGAGATGAAGGGGATCGCCGACGGCGCCGCCGCGCCAGGGGCGAAGTTCGAAGGCCGCGCCATCGACCTCGTCGACATCGCCGCCGCGAATTCCGAGCTGGAAACCCACTCGCTCGACAGCGCCCTGGAGGCCACCGGCACCGGGCTGGAAGGCAAGGTCTTCGCCGATCCCACGCACGCCCAGCCCAAGTCCGACAAGGGCGAGCATTGCAGCGCCTTCGCCGCCACCGGCCCGGCCACGAAGGACGGCAAGATCGTCTTCGGCCACATCACCATGTTCTCGCTCTACGAGGTCCGCCACTACAACGTGTGGCTGGACGTGAAGCCCGAGAAAGGGCATCGCGTGCTCATGCAGACCTACGCGGGCGGCATCCAGAGCGGCATGGATTATTACCTGAACGACGCCGGCCTGCTCGTGACCGAGACCACCATCGCGCAGACCAAGTTCGGCGAGAACGCCGCCCCGCTAGCCAGCCGCATCCGCCGCGTGATGCAGTACGCCAACTCGATCGACGACGCCGTGGCCATCCTCAAGGAAGCCAATAACGGCCTCTACACCAACGAATGGCTCCTCGGCGACGTGAACACGAACGAGATCGCCATGTTCGAGCTGGGCACCGCCAAGACCAAGCTCTGGCGGTCGAGCAAGGACGAATGGCCCGGCGGGACCAAGGGTTTTTACTGGGGCTGCAATAACGCCAAGGATGTTGAGCTTCGACTTGAGACGGTCGCCGCCGTGGACGGCAAGCCCGCCAACGTGGTATTCCGGCCCAGCAATCGCGACGAGAAGTGGCAGGAGCTTTTCGAGAAGCACAAGGGGAAAATCGACGCCGGTTTCGGCTTCGAATCGTTCACCACGGCGCCGCTCGCGGCCTATTCGCTCGTGCGACGCCAAGTTCACCACGTCCGACATGGCGAAGGAGCTGAAGACCTACGCCCTGTTCGGCCCTCCCATGGGCAAGACCTGGGAGCCGACCGAGATGGAGAAGACGCGATGGGCGGACATCAAGCCGCTCGTCCCCAACGACTGGACCGTGTTGAAGGGCGACTCGCCAGCCGCGCCCAGCGCAGGACGTTCCCAAGGCCGTCGACCTGGTCAAGAACGACGCGAAGGGGACTCACGAGCCCGACGACGAGGCGCGATCGCACATCGTCCACCCGCCAGCCTGGCATGGGACGATCTTGCCCGCGACCGACGGCGATATCTGGCTCGCCGCCGCGTTTGCTGACTTTGAGAAGATCGTCTCCATGGAAAAGGAGATGGAAGCGAAGGCTCACGACGGGAAGCCCTCGACCGGGGATGAGGGGCGATTGGCCCTCTCGCTGTTCTCCCAGCGCGAGCGGTATCAATCGGCCGTCAGGCGGCTGGGCAAGGATCAGCCGATCCATTCCAGCCCCGCCTCGATGCGAGAATCGGAGTCTTACGACATTGCCGCGGGCAAAGGCGTGCTCTTCCTCAGCCATCTGCGGTCGACGATCGGCGCGGAGAAGTTCGACGCCCTCATGGACGAGTTCGGACGTGCCCACGCCGGGAAGCCCGCGTCGACCAAGGAATTCCGGGCGGCGATCGATAAGGTTCTTGATCCGAAGCAGGGTAATGAACTGGTCGCAAACTGGCTCTTCAAGCCGGGCCTGCCGGGGAATGACGACGCCCAAGCCTGGTCCGTCACCGGCTTCTACGCCGAACCCGAGAAGGCCATGATCGTCTACGGGACGACTCGCGAGGAGCACGCCCAGCACGAGGCCGCGCTGATCCTCCAGGACAAGATCGCGCGCCGCGCCGGCTACGTGCTGGTGCCAATCAAGAAGGATACGGACGTGACCGACGACGAGCTGAAGTCCGGCCACATCCTCCTCATCGGCCGCCCGGGGACGAACGCGATCGTCTCGCGGCTGGCTTCCGATTTGCCCGTCGCGTTCGGCTCGGGCTCGTTCCAGGTGGGCGACAAGACCTATGCCAATGCCAGGACCGCCATTGCCGCCGCGGGCGCGAATCCGCTCCATCCCGTCGCGGTTCTCGCTGGTCGTGATCGCGGGCCTCTCGGCCGAGGCGACCCGGCAGGCGGTCTCGAACGTGAACGCCTCGGCCGAGGCGGTGTTGATGGCCGGCGGCAAGGCTCCAAGGCCCATGATCCTGCCCGCGAAAGTGAAGGGCGGCGAGGTGATCGGGCGCAAAGGGCTGGCGCCTGAATGTGTTTTCTCTGAACGTAAGGTGGGTCGAGCGTTAGCGAGGCCCACCTTTTCTGCTATTATTCGGGAATCGTGGGCCTCGCTGGCGCTCGACCCGCCCTACGGTTCCTTCAAGGGAGCGAGGCCACCTTGGCCGACGAACGGACCCTGGTCCTGATCCGCGAGCGATCGTTCCTCGACCTGCTGGACCTCTCGCTCGTGGTCGCGGAAAAAGGCCGCTGGCACTCGGGCTGGCGGCGGTCGCGGGCATTGCTCCCTGGGAAGCCCTCAATACGTGGCTCGTCGCGGATTCCTCCTGGTTCGGCCCCTGGCTCGGGCTCGTTTTGGTGGAAGCCCCGCTCGCCACGGCGCCCCTCACGATCCTGCTCGGCGGGCTCATGTTCGGGCGGAGATCCCCGCCGGGCCGGATCGCCGTCAACCATGGGCCGCTCGTCGTTTTCCGCTGCTGTTTTACCAGGGCCTGATGCGGTCGTTCTTCTTTTGCACGATTGTCCTCGCCGTCCTCCCGATCATGCGATGGTTGTTCGTGAATGAGGTCATCCTGCTGGAGCGCTCGCCCTGGTCGAAGGTCCTCGGCCGCTCGTCCCGCCTGAGTCGTGACCGCGGTTCGGAGCTGCTGGGCACGTTCATCGGGCAAGTCGCCTTCGGGGGCCTGTTCCTCGTCGCCGTCCTCTACGCGGAAACGGTCCTACGCAAGATCTTCCCCACGAGGGCTTCGTGGGAAATGCCCTCGCTCTTCGGCCGATTCGTGCGCAACTTCTGGGGAGGCCCTCCCGGTTGGGCCTTCCGCCTCGCGGTCTGGTCCTGCATCGCCTTCTTCACGATCACGCGCTTCTTGACATACATCGACCAGCGAATCCGGCTCGAAGGCTGGGAGATCGCGCTCCGGCTCCGCTCGGCGGGCGCGGCGATGGCGGAGGCCGAGCGATGGTAGGCCCGACCTTGCTCGCCCTCTTGCTGGCGTGGACCCAGGGGAATCCGCCCGCCACCAAGGACGGCACGAAGCCCGCGATGGAGCGGGAAAAGTTCCCCTGGTATGACTCGAAATCCGACGCGCCCCGGCCCGTCTGGCCCAGCGAGGAATCCCAACTGCCCCGGGCGTTCGGAAGACGCGGCCATTTGTCGGGGGCTCGCGTCGTCGCCGGCTCGATCGTGATGACCCTGATGACGATCGCCATCGCCGCCGCCCTGGCCGGAATCCTCTGGGCGTTCTATCGGTTCGCCCCACTTCCCAACGGCGCCGCCAGGCTCGCCAGCCCGGTCACCTCGCGATCGGCGACGATCGAGGCGCTGCCCTCCGACCTGCCCAGCACCCTGGACGACCCATGGGCCGAGGCCGCCCGCCTCCGCGACGCGGGCAAGCTTGCCGAGGCGATCATCGCCCTCTACGTCCATCAACTCCTCTCGCTCAACGAGCGGGGCTTGATCCGTCTTGCCCCCGGGAAGACGGGGCGGCAGCTCGTGCGATCGATCGCCGACCCCTGGATTCGCGACCGCGTCCAGCCCACCCTCCGCCTCTTCGAATCCTCGTTCTACGGACACCACGAGCCGTCGCCGGAAGACTTCGAGGTCGCGTGGAAGGCGGCCGGTGCCCTGGAAGCCCGCATGAGCGGAGGGGTCGTCGCGTGAGCAGGAATCTGCTTTTCCTGGGCATGATGGCCACCGTCGCCGGCATTGCCGGCTGCGATGCGGAGAACGACACGATCTACGGGCGCGTTCACGGCAAGAGCCTGAACGGGACCTCGGTCCTTGCCGACATCCTGCGGGACCAGGGGCATTCGGTCCGCGTGGCCGTCCGCCTGACCGACGACCTGGGCGAGAACGTCGACACGCTCATCCGGTTCGCGCCCTATCCCGGACCGCCCGACGCCCGCGAGGCCGCATGGTACGCCGATTGGCTCCAGGCGGACTCCGATCGCCGCCTCCTCTACGTGGTCCGCGACTACGACGCCACGCCCGAATACTGGTCGGAGGTCCTGAAGGGCTTGCCCCAGGCCGAGGACAACCCGGACCGCATTCGCGCCGCGCGCCTGCGGGATCGGGCGCGGATCAGGCCAAATTGGATTTGCCCCCCGCCGAAAAGCCGCTGACGAACGCGCCATCCTGGTTCGGAACCGAACCCGCGAAACCCGGCGACGACTCGGGGCTCGGGGGCGAATGGGCCGAGGGGATCGATGCCGCGGCCGCCGCCGTGCCGGTCCGCGAAGGCCTCGTCGCACCTCGGCGAGGGAGCTGGTACATCCCCTTGCTGGAAGGGGAAAACACCCTCGTGCTCGACGGGAATCTTGCCGACGACTCGGGGGAAGTCCTGGTCGTGGCCAACGGCTCATTCCTCGTCAATGGTGGGCTCTTGAATCGGGCCCGTCGGCCCCTGGCGAAGCGGGTCACCGACTGGATTGGCCAGGGCGGGCATCGCGTGGTCTTCGTCGAAGGTCGGACTCCCCGGGTCGACCCCTCGGAGAAGGGTTCCTCTTCCCGGGACGACGAAGAGCCATCCTCCTCGGGCCTGGCGATCCCAACCAGGGGACCGCTCGGCATGATCGTCCCGCACTTCCTCGCCCTGGGCGTGCTGGCCTGCCTCTATTTCGGCACGAGGCTCGGCCGGGCTCGCGGAGAGCCGCCGCCAGGCGTGGGGAAACCCTCCCTCCACGCCGAGGCGCTCGGCGACCTCCTGGCGAAGACACGCAATCCCGCAGCCGCGCAATCGCTCCTCGACGCCTACCATCGCTGGAGGACGCCCGACCGGCCGCCGCCGTCCTGATGCGGCCCCTCGACCCGCCTCGCCGTCCGATTTCGATCGTCCCCCTCCGAGGATTCCATGAGCATCGAGTTCACGTGTAACAGTTGCGGCCAGCCCAACGCCGCGGCCGACGAGATGGGCGGCAAGTTCATGAAGTGCCGCAGTTGCGGGGCCGTCCTCCGCGCCCCCGCCGCCCTCATGGCGCGGGTTTCGGCCGACGACGAGGAGCCGATGGTCATCACCGACGTCGACATCGAGGAAAGCCCGCCGGAATTCGAGATCGACGCGAACGGCGAGGTCCGCCGCGACGGCCCGGTGTCGATCTGGGCGAAGAAAGTGCTGGCCGAGGTCAACAAGGTCTTCATCGGCCAGGACGAGCTGGTCCGAGGCGTCCTGCTCGCGCTCCTGGCCGACGGCCATGTCCTGATCGAGAGCGTGCCGGGGCTGGGCAAGACGCTGCTGGTCCGCACGCTGGGCAAGGTGCTCGGCTGCGCCTTCAACCGCATCCAGTTCACGCCCGACCTCATGCCGTCGGACGTCACGGGCTCGCCGGTGTACGACGAGCGTATCCACGACTTCCGCTTCCGCCCCGGCCCCGTCTTCGCGCAACTTCTGCTCGCCGACGAGATCAACCGCGCCCCGGCCAAGACGCATTCGGCCCTGCTCGAAATCATGCAGGAAGCCAGCGTGACCATCGACGGCACCCGGCACGCGATCGAACGTCCGTTCCTGGTCATGGCCACGCAGAACCCCATCGAATCCGAAGGGACCTATAACCTCCCCGAAGCCCAACTCGACCGCTTCCTCTTCAAGCTGATCGCCGACTATCCCAGCCTGAAGGAGGAGACCAACATCCTCCGCCTGCACTCGCAAGGGCTCGGCCCCGACGCGATCCTGAATACGGAGGTCCAGACCGCCACCAACCCCCCGGAGGTCCTGGAAGCCCAGAAGCACTGCGCGGCGGTGACGGTCGACGATCGCGTCCTGGCCTATATCGCGAATTTGGTGAGGAAGACGCGGGAGTGGCCGGCATTCGCGCTCGGGGCCTCGCCGCGGGCCGGCGTGGCCATCCTGCGAGGGGCACGAGCCGCGGCGGCGATGGAAGGCAGGGATTTCGTCGTGCCCGACGACATCCAGGAGGTCACCCTGCCGGCGCTTCGACACCGGGTATCGCTCACGCCCGAGGCCGAGGTGGAGGGGCGGAGGGTGGACGATTTGTTGAACGAAATGGTGCGCTCGGTCGAAGTCCCCCGGCGATAACGAGGCCGCCCGATGATCGTCCCCGGCCGCACCCTGGCGATGGCCGCCTTGATCCCCGCGATCACCTCGTCTGACGCTGCTCGCGCCCGGCGGTGACGCGGCCCGGCCTGCCTTGCTCGCGATTGATCTCATCCTCGTCGTCGTCGCATTGATCGACGCCCTCAGCCTGATCGGCGCGGGCAAGTTGCGGGCGTCGCGCTCCATCGGGATGATCGCGTCGCTGGATGAGCCGATGGACGTCCACGTTACCGTCGAAAATCCGGGGAAATCGCGGCGAATTGTCCGCGTGAAGGACGATGTTCCCGAGACCTTCGAGGCGGACCCGGCCGAGTTTTTCGTGAGCGTCCCGCCCCTGCGGCGCGGCCGTGCTCGAATATCGCGTCGTGCCGAAGAAACGCGGGGCTTATGCGTTCCGTCGCGTCGATATCCTCGCTTCCAGCCGGCTTGGATTCTGGCGACGCTCGAAGAAACTCCCGGTTTTCACCGCCGTGCGCGTCTACCCCGACGTCCGCCAGATCGCCCGGTTTACCCTGCTCGCACGCAAGGACAAGCTGAGCGTCCTGGGCGTACGGCGATCGCGCCGGCTTGGCACCGACAACGAATTCGAGCGGCTCCGCGACTACTCCGAGGGGGACGAGCCGCGTCACATGGACTGGCGGGCGACCGCGCGTCGCGGCAAGCTGACGGTGCGAGCCCATCAGGTGAATCAGAGCCAGCGAGTCATCTTCATGGTCGATTGCGGGCGGATGATGGCCGGCGACGCGGGCGACGGCCTCTCGCCCCTGGATCACGCCTTCAACGCCATGCTCATGCTCGCCCACGTCGCGCTGATTCGCGGCGATCAGGTCGGCCTGCTCGCCTATTCCGACCGCGTTCGCGCGTTCGTCCCGCCGTCGGGAGGGGCCAAGAAGATCAATCGCCTCGTCCACGGGGTCCATGACATCTTCCCCGAACTGGTCGAATCGCGGCACGATCGCGCGTTCGTCGAATTGCAGAAACGATGCAACAAGCGATCGCTCGTCGTCCTGATCACCAATGTCTTCGACGACGTGAATGCCGATCAGGTCTCCGACCACCTCACGAACCTTGTGGGGAAGCACCTGCCGCTCGCCGTCTTCCTGCGAGATCGGGACCTGTTCACGCTGGCCGATTCGGCATCGCAGGACGGGGCCGCGTTCTATCGGGCCGCGGCGGCGGCCTCGATGCTCAACTGGCGAGAGGGCGTCCTCTCGGGACTGAGGAACCGAGGGGCGTTGACGCTGGACGTGTTCCCCCACGAACTGACGGCACCGCTGATCAACCGTTACCTCGCGATCAAGGCGAGGCACCTCCTGTGAGCGACCTTGGTGGTCGTCGCGATCGCGGCGAATCGCCGAACCCGCCGATCAACCCTTGCTCAATCCTTCCAGGAGCTCGACCACCTTCGGGTCGTCCCAATCGATCGAGCCGATTTGCGTCCGCACGATGCGGCCGTCGGGGGCGATCACGAAGGTTGCCGGGATGCCGTCGGATTGGAAGGGCCCGGGTGCGGGGGATACGGAGTGGAGCATGGTCATGGGCTGCGCACCGACCCGGGCGAGATACCCCTTCACCTCCGCCATGCTCTGGTCCTGGCTCACGCACAGGAAGGCCACGTCCTTGAGCTTCGGATTGGCGGCGAGCCTGGCGATCGAGGGCATCTCCTGGCGGCAGGGGCCGCACCAGGTGGCCCATACGTTGAGGAAGATCGGCTTGCCCTTGTACTTTTCCAGCGTGGACGTCTTGCCGTCAAGGTCCTCGATCCTCCACGAATAATCGGCCTCGCCCCCCGGCTTCTTCTCGTTCAGGCTGCGTCGCATGAGCAGGAACGAGGCGATGAACGCGATCGCCACCATCACCAGGATCATCCACGACCGCTCGGGCCGTCGGTTGGGATAGGTCGGATCGTCGTAGGAATTGGTCATGCTCTACTCTTTCTCCCGCGTCCGGGCGACCGGCGCGAGGAGGTTTTCGACCGGGGCGTAATCGTCGGTCAGGATGATCCCTCGCGATCGCACGGTCACGGCCTTCATGGCGTCGTCGGGATAGGGTTGGGCCGTGACCTGGTCGCCATTCTTGTCGAGCGGGTGGATGTCGGTGTCCCGCGTGCCCATCCGCGTGAGGTCGAGCGGGTGCTTCGCGGCCACGACGACGAACGTCTCGCGGTCGCCGTGGCCGACCGACGAGGCGGTGCCGAACACGTAGATGTTGTCGCCGAAACTCTTCCTCGCCGTCTCGACCCAGGCGCCCAGGAACGCGCCGGCCGATCGCGCCTCGTCCACTTGCTCGGCCGCCCTGCGGGCCATCGCGGCGTAGTCGGTCGCGGCCTGGAAATCGGCGTCGGCGGCTACCTTGGCGAGGGCCGCGACTCGCCTTGGATCGATGTTGTCGCGGGCCTTCGTGCGAATCCCCTCGGCCGTCGATCGGATCAGGGCGTTGAGCTTGACTGGGTCGTAATCCTTGCCGGCCTTGTCGCGGATCTTCTCGACCTCTTCGCTCACCTTCTTCTGGATGTCATCCTCGATCTTGAGGCGAACGCCCTTGTCCGCCGCCTCGACCATTGCGGCGACGTCGCCACGCACCTTGACCTTCGCGTCCTCGATCGCCCGCAGGATCACGGCTTCCAGCTTCGCCCGCCCCACCTGCTGGGTGATGGGCAGGACGGCCTTCCTCGCGATCTCGGCGAGTTGGAAGGTGTCCACGCCCAGGTCCTGCTGGTCGAGGGAGTTGGCAATCCGCCCCGCGAGCGCCATCGTGTCCTCGGCCCCCGCTTCCTTGAGCGCCGCCGACATGGCTTCCGCCTCGGCCTGGTTGATCCCCTTCGCCGCCGCGTTCAGGTCCGACCGGAAGATGTCGATGATGTTGATCATGTACACGCCGTCGTCGGAGAGCATGCCCGCGATCCGGTCGTTGAACTCGCGGGTCGTCAGGTGCCAGGGGACCGAGAAATCGTTGAAGGCGTCGCCGAAGATCAGGTCGTACTTCGGGCCCGTGTGGTTGAAGACGAACTGGCGGGCGTCCCCCCAGGTGGTCTTGATGGTCGTGTCGCGTGGCAGCCAGAGGGCGCGATGGTTGGCCTCGGTCACCGCGGGATCGATCTCCGCGACGTCGGCGGTGGTCTTGGGATAGAGCTTCTGGAGATAGCGGGGGAACGTGTACGACCCGCCCCCGAGGAACATCGTGGAAAGGGGCACGCTTGCCGTATCGGGAAGCCCCAGCCGCTTCGCCTTGGCCTGCATCACGCGGTGGGTCACGAGGGCGTAGATGTGTTCGTAGTCGTAGTCGAGCTGCTCGGGCTGGTCCTTGATGAAATAGCCGTGGATGAGGTTGTCCAGGACGAGCGTCCGCTTCTTGTGTCCGTCCTTCAGGTTCTCGTGGTCGATCTTGATGTAATAGTAGTTGCTTTCGTCGATGTAAGCCTTCGCCTCGTCGACGTCGGTGTCGGGGTTGCCGGCTTCCTCGCGGAGGCCCCACTCCTTGCCGATCTTGACGGCGAAGTCGCGCGACTTGGCCAGGACCTTGACGTTGGAGTGCGCGGGCAGGATCGAGGGCAAAAAGGCGATCACGCACATGCCCAGCGGGATGCCCGCCCAGGCCGCGTGCCAGATCGAGCCCAGGACCGTCGCGCACAAGGCCAGCACGGTCGCGAGGACGACGATCAGCCCCTTCGTCCCGATCACATTCACGAGGAAGAACCCGGTGAGGAACGTGCCGAGGATGCTGCCGACCATCCCCCACGCGTACACCTGCCCGATGGCCGCGCCCATCCCCTTGGACCGCGCCCGCACCCGGTCCACGGCGAGCTTGGCGACGACCGGCCCGACCGTGCCCATCGCCATCGACGGCAGGAAGAACATGACCGAGACCCAGAACAGGACGCGGTATCCCCAGGGGATCCCATGCGAGAAGCCCCAGCCCTTGCCGTCGATGTAGCCGGTGCGTCGCAGGAACGAGTCGTGGTCGTCGGCCCTCACCTTCACTTCCGCCCCCTGGATCAGGCTCTCAATCGGAGTCCTCACGCCCTTGACGACCCATGAGGGAGGGGTCTCCTGGAGGATGATCACCGCCGTGAAGATCGACGCGACGAGGAACAGCCAGCTCGCCTGCGACTCGCTGGTGACCCGGTTGGCGATCTTCCCGCCCAGCCAGTTCCCCACGCTCAGCCCGCCCAGCAACACGGCGATCACGCTGGTCCACCCGTAGATGCTGGACCCCGTGTGCATGGTCACGATCCGACCGGCGACCATCTCCAGCGCCATGAACACCATGCTGGCGATGAACGTGAGGGCCGCGAGGTCGGAGAGCTTGACCTTGATCTTCGATTCCGGCGTGCCGGCGATCTCGCCGTGGGAGACCGAGGTGACGCGAGCCTCGCCCAGGAGCCGGCGGACCGCCCGGACCGCAAGGGCCAGCGCGAAGAGGCAGCCGACCACGGTCGTCGGGTCCATGATCAATCCGCTGAACCGGAATCGGCCGGGGACCGAGTCCGTCATGGTCAGGACGGCGCCGATCAGTAAGACCGCGGTCGTGGCCACTCCGAGGATCAAGTCCAGCTTGCCCATCAAGATCGATGCCAGGAGCGCCAGCGCGGCGGCAACCAGCACGACCGTGGTCGAGGTCGGCGCCAGGTACATCAGGTAGAAGCCCGCGACGAACGTGCCGACGATCGAGCCCACGGCGCCCATGAAGTAGACGTCGCCCAGCACCCCGCCCGACCGCCTCGCTTCCTCCACGGCCATCTTGGCCACGATCGGCCCGATCATGCCAAGGACGGTGCCGGGGATGAGGAAATCGAGCGAGACGACCAGGACCGTCTCCAGCTCCAGCGGCAACGAGTGGAGGCCGGGTATCAGGCCGATCAGGGCATTGACCCAGAGGCATCCCAGGACCAGGGCGGAACCCAGGGCGTACACGGGCCCGATGGCCTTGCGGGGGTCGATGCGATCGGCCAGGCGCCCTCCCAGGACGTTGCCGAGGCAGATCCCGCCGAGCATGATGCCGATCACGCTCGTCCACACCGAGAGCGAGGCCCCCACGTGACGCGCCACCAGGCGGCTCGCGACCAGTTCAAGGATCATGATGCACAGGCTGCTGAAGAACGCCAGCAGGTAAGGGACGAAACGAGCGGCACGGCCATTCATGCGGAGGACGCTCCCGAGAGCTTGTCGGCAGGAGGGAAAGGGATGAACCTCCCACCATATCGCACTCGGAGCAACCGGGCAACGGGGCGGAATTCGGGCCGCCCTGACGGGCGAGGGAATGGGAAGTTGAGATGGACGGTCGGGGCCATTTGCGGGCGGAAATCGCTCGTGCGAGCGATCATTTTGCCAATCTGGGGATGCGCTAAACTCCCTCCCGCCGGTCCGCCGCCCGGTTGCGGCGTGAGGCCTTCTTTCAGGTAGTATCGCGACGGGCATGGGACGCAATCACCAGATCGAGGGGCGGAAACGGTTCCTGACACCGTTTCCGTTCGGGCGCGATTTTCGTCTCCACGGTTTTCTTTGACGCACCCTCCCGGCAAAATGGCGAGGCTCGACGCGAATCGACTTCACCCAAATCCCCTCGGGACCAGGCTCGTCATGATCCTCTGCGTGACCTTGAACCCGTGCCTCGACAAGACTCTAACGGTCCCCGCCTGGGAGCCGGGCGAATCGATCCGCGGTCGATCCGTCCGGGAGGTGGTGGGCGGCAAGGGAAATAACGTGTCGCGTGCGCTCGCGCGGCTGGGGCGGGCGGACGTCCGCCCCGTCACGTTCTTCGGGGGCGCCGCGGGTGATTTATGCGAGCTGCTCCTCCGCGAGGAGGACCGTCTCGACCCGCTCGTCACGCCCACCGATGCGGAAACCCGCACCATCCTGACCGTGAGGACCGAGGGATCGAGCGATCAGACCGCGTTCTTCGACCCCGACCCCGAGATCACGCAAGCCGAGGCCGAGGCCCTCTACAATCGCGTGGAAGGCGCCCTGACCGCCGGGGGCGTCGAAGCCATCACGTTCTCGGGCTCCAGCCCATCCCCCCATACGCACTCGCTCTATAGCGACCTGATCGCGCTGGCGAAGGCCAGGCGAGTGCCGACGTTCCTCGACACTTACGGCCCGGCATCGATGCGATCTGGGGCTTCTGGCCCGAGACCATGCAGGTCAATCGTCGCGAGGCGGGGCTCCATCTCAAGACGGCAAGGCCTTCGGACGAGATGATCTCGGAGCTGCTCCATCGCTGGTCGCGTCACGGGGTCGATACCGCCGTGGTGACCGACGGAGCCAACCCGATCATGGCCAGGGTCGCGGGCCGAATCTACCAGGTTCTCCCGCCCGAAATCGAGCCCGTCAACCCAATCGGCTCGGGAGATTGCCTGCTGGCGGGACTGGTCGATGCCCGGTTGGCGAACCTGGACCCCGAGGCCACTCTGAGGCATGCCGTGGCGTGCGCGGTGGCCAACGCGATGGTGTGGGACGCGGGCGCGATCGATGTCGAGGAGGTGAGGCGGATCGAGGGCGATGTTGTGGTCGAATCCATGAAGCGAGGATAATGAGCGCGAGGAGTCGCGATACTGCCCCTTGAGCGGGCCGAATACCTCGCGAAAACCATCTGCCGGGAGGAGGGCCGAAGATGACGTTGAACCTGGAGCTTCCGGACGATCTGGCCGATCGATTGCGGAAAGAGGCGGGGGATCGGAACGTCCCCGAAGCGGACTTGATCCGTCGCATGCTCGATCAATACCTGCCGAAGTGGATCGATCCGTCGCTCCCCTTCGACCCGGACGATCCGAATTCGCGGCCGGCGCTGACTCGTGAAGAGCGACTGATGGTCTTCGATGCGGCGGAGCGAGTCTTCGCGACATTCAACCTTCCGTCCCTCCCGGACGAGGCCCTCCGCCGCGAGAATATGTACGAGGATCGTGGCCTGTGATGCTTACCGACACGAACATCGGGCTGCGATGGCTCGATCTCGGCACTCCGGCGAGCGCCCTTGTTGCAGCGGCGATCCGGGATTTGGAGATTCGAGGCCATGAATTGCGGATGTGCGCCCAGAATTACGTCGAATTCTGGGCGACCGCGACCCGACCCGTGCACGCGAACGGCCTGGGCCTTGACGCGGCCGGGGCCGATCACCTCCTCAAGCAGGTCGAGGCCGCGTTCCCCCTGCTCGACGATCCCCCGTCGCTCTACGCCGAATGGCGTCGCCTCGTCCTCGCCCATGACGTCTCCGGCCGGCAAGTTTATGATGCGAGATTGGCGGCCTTCATGCTCGTTCATGGGATCACCCACATCCTCACGTTCAACATCGCGGACTTCGCCCGCTACTCCGGCGTCGTTGCCGTCCATCCCAACGATGCGGCCACCGTGCCTTGAAGGCCCGGAGAGCCTTGCAAAGCTCCCTCCGGGCCTTCTCATTCGTCCCAAACCTCGATGAAGCAATCAGCGAAATCCGCCGCCAAATCCGCCGCCGCCCGGTCCGGCTTTGGCCCGAGCTTCCCGCTCCTCGGCCTTCCGCTCCGCTCGCTCGGCCTTCTCGATCGCGGTCATCGCCGATTCCGGGAACGTGTCGCTCTTCGGCGAGGAGATGATGAGCAAGCCGTCCTTGATGTAATAGCTCAGGTCGATCTGCTTCAGGAGCAGGCGGAGCGAGGTCCGCAGCGGGATGCCTTCCAGGTTGATCGTGATGGGCGACGCCATCGTCTTCTCGGCCTCGCTCAGGCCGACCGGATCCACATAGATCGGGATCCCTTGCTGGAACATCCCATCGGCGGTGGTCGTCTTGATGTATTTGATCACCTCTTCCAGCGGCGTCTCGGCGGCGAAGGGCATCGCGACCTGTTTGGCCAGGGCCTCGCGGATCTTCTTGTTCATCTCCGGGCTGTCCTCGTCGTCGGGGTTCTCGCCGGGCTTGGCCCTGGCGGCGACGACCTCGCCGGAGCGAGCCTTGGCGAGCAGGATCTCGGCGTCGACGAGGTTGGACTCCGCCTCCTTGAAATCGGCGAGTGCCAGGCTACCTTCTTTCATCCTCGAATCGGCCTGCTTGACGATGGCCCTCAGCAATTTCACGTCGGTTTCGAGCGCCCGCACCCGCGAACCTTCGTCCGCGGCGATCCTCGCATCCGCGAGGTTTTTCGCGGCGACCAGCACGGAGTTCAGGTTCGTCGCGCCGCTGGCATACATCTTGGTCTTGAGGTTGAACAGTTCCTCCGCGATCCGGACCCTCCTGGCGGCGAGCTCCTCGGGCGGCGGCAGGGCCCCCACTTCCGGCTCGCCCTGCAACACCCTCTCCTCCATGCGAACGACGGGCGGATTCCGGACGTCCGACGAAGTGTCGCTCCTCCGAATCTCCGAGGAATTGCCCCGAGGCGACTTGATCGCATCGTTCCGAGCTTCAGCCTTCTGGAGGACGGGCGGATCGGCGATAGGAACCTCGTCCCTCACCGTTGTCGTCTTCCGCGCCTCGACCTTCTCCGCGATCGGCTTGGCCTCCTGCTGACGGGCCATCACGCCCGCTCCCGCTCCCACCGTCCCCAGCGCCACCAATCCGACCGCGATCAACTTGAACTTGGTCATGGACATCGAAGCCACCACCCCTTCGGATAAAGTTACCGCCGTCGCCGAGTACGTCCCGGCGACCAGCACTCCCCCCGCCGCGATGCCCATCGCGGCCTTCACCGTGGAATCGATCAGGATTGGCGAGACCGTCGCCGATGCGGTCTTCGCGAGCGCCGCCGCAATTGCGGCCGAGGTGATCGTGACGCCCCGGCGCCCGAGGCGTTCGCGGAGCAATTCCTTGCCCCTGGAGATCCGGCCCTTGACCGTCCCGACGGGCCATCGCAGGAGCTTCGCGGCTTCCTCGTGCGATCGTCCGTCCAGGAAGCAGAGGACCAGCGGCTTGCGGTAGTTTTCCGGCAGGCGTCCGAGTTCTTCGTGGAGGATCGGCCCCACGTCGTAATCCGCGGCCGCCGAGAGGTCGTGTCCGGGCCTCGCGTCCACGTCCTCGCCCCCTTTCTCCCTGGCCTGCTTTTTCGCGAGATCGGCCCTGGCCCGGCGAGCCACCTTCAACGCCACCCCATACAACCAGTTCCCGAGCAGGTCGCCGTCGCGGATGGAACCGGCTCGCTTGACCAGGACCAGGAACGTGGCCTGGAAGGCGTCCTCGGCGGCGTTCGGATCCGTGAGGAGCTTGCGACAGACGCCGAGCACCATCGGGCCGAACCGCTCGACGATCGCCGTGAAGGCCGACTCGTCGCGGGTCTTCACGAAGCGGTCGAGCAACTGCCCTTCGGTCAGCCCCGAGACGCTCCCCCCGGCGAAAAGCCGAGAGAACTGGCGGAAAACGGCTCCCATTGGTGCGACGGCCATGAGCGTTGGTCTCCCGAGCGGTTGGAACATCCCGGTACTGCGTCCCGGTCGGCGGTCGGATACAGGTTTCTTGGAATTTCCTCCCATCGTAATCCAAACACGACGACGCCACGACCTCGGGCGTGGCATTGCCCGAGGTCGTGGCGTCGAGGCGAGGCGTGATCGGCCCCCGATTCTTACTGGAATTCGCCGCCGTTGCGACGTTCCGCGGTTCGCTGCTGCCTCTCGGCGGGCGGGAACGCCCAGAGCGGGAAGTCTTCGGAGCTGATGCATGTGATCGTCATCAGTCCGTCCTTGACGTAGTAGCCCAGGCTCAATTGCTTGAGCATCAGGCGGAGCGTGGTCTTGAGCTTCACGCCGTCCATCTGGAAGGTGATCGTTGACGCCATGGTCTTCTCCGCCTCCTGCATCCCGACCGGGTCGACGTAAATCGGCAACCCCTGCGGCATTGTCGCGTCAGCCGTGGCCGTCTTGATGTATTTGAGGACCTCTTCGAGCGGCGTCTCGGTCGCGAACGGCATGGAGATGGGCTTGTTGAGGATCTTCTGGATCAGCTTGTCGCGGTCCTCGTCTTCCGACTCGGGCTCCACCTCGTCGGGAAGCGGCGCCGGGCCGCCGCGCATGCCACCCATGGCAAAGCCGCCCATCCCGCCCCCCCCCACCCATCCCGCCGCCCATCGGCCCGCCCCTCTTGGCCTGGTCGAGCCATGATTCGGCCTCCAGGGCGAGGATCTCGGCCTCGGCCGCCGTCCCGAGCGGGGCCGCGCCCTGCAACTCCTTTTGACGCTCGCCGGCCTCGACCTTCTTGGCGAGTTCGACCAGGGCTTCGGCGTCGCGGATGTAGTAGGAAGGCGGGATGCCAGCCGATGTTTCGGAACGCCAGCATCAGCTCTCGGGACGCCTTGAACACGCCGTCGAGCGACTGCGCCCCCTTCTCGTACGACTGCTGCTCCCTCGCCAGCCTCCTGCGGGCCACGTCCACCCGAAGCTGGTTGAGCCGACTGGCACGCGCCGATTCGGCCATGCGCGGGTTGTCCTGCTGCGCTTTCTTCTCGGCGCCGGGGGCGGTCGCGGCCTGCTTCTGCGGAGGCGCCGGGGCCTGCGCCGCCGTGGCACCCGGATTCGGCGGATTCGCCGGCCCAAGCTGCCGGGCCATCACGGCCGCGCCGGTGACGACCGTCCCCAGGGCCACCAGGCCTCCCGCCAGTACCTTGAACTTCGCGAGCATCATCGAAGCCACCACCCCTTCGGATAAGGCAGCGGCCGTCGCCGAGCACGCCCCGGCGGCGACCGCCCCACCCGCCGCGATCCCCATCGCGGCCCTCACCGTCGAATCGATCAAGATTGGCGAGACCGTCGCCGAAGCCGTCTGAGAAAGGCTCGCCGCAATTGCCGCCGTCGTGATCGCCACCCCCCGGCGGGTCAGGCGTTCGCGGAGCATCTCCTTGCCCCTGGAAATCCGGCCCTTGACCGTCCCGACCGGCCACTGGAGCTGCCGCGCGGCGTCCTCGTGCGATCGCCCGTCGAGGAAGCAGAGGACCAGCGGCTTCCGGTAGTTCTCGGGCAGCCTGGCAAGCTCTTCCTGGAGGATCGGCCCGACGTCGAACGGCCAGGAAGGCGGTGCATCGGCCACGGGATAGGCATCCACGTCCTCGCCCCCTCGTTCCCGCAATCGCCTCCGCGCCAGGTCGGCCCTGGACCGCTTCACCACCTTGAGGGCGACCGCGTACAGCCAGTGACCCACGAGGTCGCGGTCCCGGATGGTCCCCGCGCGACGGACCAGCACGAGGAATGTGGCCTGGAACGCATCCTCCGCGGCGTGAGGATCGGGCAGGAACTTGCGGCACACGCCCAGGACCATCGGCCCGAACCGCTCGACCAGCGCCGCGAAGGCCGCCTCGTCACGCGTCCCAAGGAAGCGTTCGAGCAGGAGCGCTTCCGTCATCCCCCCGGTCGTGCCCGAGGCGAAAAGGCGCGAGAATTGACGCAGGACATTCCCCATCGGGGCGCTTGCCATGGGCTTCGGTCTCCCGCCAGGATCGGTCAACCAGGTATGTGCGACGCGAATGGGATTGGATACAACTTTCCCCGAAATCATACGAAAATCGCGGCATCGCCACGATTGGATGTAGCGGCGGATGCCTTCCCAAGGTAGGCTTACGAGACGATGAGGATCTTCGAGGCCGGATTGGTCGTCCGGCGCCTTCGGAGTATCGATCCTCCTCTCATCTCTTTCTTTCGCCCTCTTTTTTCAGGCAACAAATTCCCGGATCAGGCGATGTTTTGCCGCGTCGGGCTGCGTCGCCCGGCTGGATGTCGAATCTCGTCAACGTCGACCGCACCGCGATCGCGGGGCTCGACATGGCCCGCGAATGCCCGCGTACCTCCCCCTCTCTTCCCGGAGTCTGTCCCATGCCAAAGCCTTCATCGCGGACGAAAGGCTTCACCCTGATCGAGCTGCTGGTCGTGATCGCGATCATCGGCGTCCTGATCGCGCTCCTGCTCCCGGCCGTGCAGGCGGCCCGCGAGGCCGCCCGCCGGGGATCTTGCCTGAACAACCTGAAGCAAATCGGCCTGGCCATGCAGAATTACCACGGCGCGATCGGTTGCTTCCCGCAGGGTACTCGGGAATATCAGGGGCAGAACTCCCCCCCCGGCCCCACCAACGGCAGCACGAATTGGTACGACGACCACGGCTGGTACGGCATGATCCTCCAGTTCATGGAGCAGACCAACGTCGCCAACAGCTTCAACTACAACCTCTCGTTGTCGGGCCCGCACAACATGACGGCAAGGCTCACCAAGGTGAACGTCTTCGGATGCCCGTCCGACGGCATCCAGACCGACGAGGCCACCACGGTGGACTGGAGCCGGTGCCGGGGCAACTACGCCGCGAACTTCGGCAACACGAATTTCGGCCAGCTTTCCAAGGTCGACTACATCACCGGCCAGAACGTGAACTTCACCGGCGCCCCGTTCACCCAGAACATCGGGATTTCGATCGCCCGCATCCAGGACGGGACCAGCGGCACGCTCATGTTCAGCGAAGTCATCACGCCGATCGACTCGGTCGGCTGGGACGGGCCGACCGCCGAGATGCAGATCGCCATCGGCGGCCAGGCGTTCGAGACCTGGTATCCGCCCAACACCGGCAAGTTTGAGGAGGTCGTGCGGCAATGCCCGCCGACGATCGGCCTGAACGGCATGCCCGGATGCACCGTGATCGGCCAGGTCGGGAGCGAGCAATTCCAGGTCATGTCTTCGCGGAGCCATCATCCGGGCGGCGTGAACTCGCTGTACTGCGACGGCTCCGTGCGGTTCACCAAGAATTCGATCGATCGCCAACTCTGGCGGGCGATCTCGACCTCGCAGGGCGGCGAGACCATCCCGACCAGCTATTAATCGTGCAACCAGGACCGGCGATCAGGCTCGATTCAACTGCGTCTCGGCGATCTCGATCGCCTTCAGCAGCCCGCGAGCCTTGTTGACGGTCTCGTCGTACTCGTCGGAGGGGACGCTGTCGTACACCACGCCGCAACCGGCCTGGACGTACGCGGTTTTCCCCTTCAGGACGAGCGTCCGCAGGGCGATGCAGGTATCCATGTTGCCCGTGAAGTCGATATAGCCCACCGCCCCGCCATACGGTCCGCGGCGGTTGGGCTCGACCTCATCGATGATCTCCATAGCCCGGACCTTGGGGGCGCCCGAGACGGTACCGGCGGGCAATCCGGCCCGGAGCGCATCGAATGCCGTCTTCCCCTCGGCGAGCGTCCCCGACACGTTCGAGCTGATGTGCATCACGTGCGAATAGCGCTCGACCGTCATCAAATCCGACACGCGGACCGAGCCCGGTTCGGCGACGATCCCCACGTCATTGCGGCCGAGGTCCACGAGCATGATGTGCTCGGCGCGCTCCTTGGGGTCGGCCAGTAGCTCCCTGGCCAGGGCACGGTCTTCCTCCTCGTCCTTGCCTCGCCTCCGGGTGCCGGCCAGGGGACGGACCGTCACCTCGCCGTCCTCGACCCTCACCAGGATCTCGGGCGAGCTTCCGATCAGGCAATAATCGTCGAACGTGAGGTAGAAGAGGAACGGGCTCGGGTTCACGATCCGGAGGGCGCGGTAGATGTCGAACGGATCGGCCGTGGTCTCGACCTGGAAACGCTGGCTGGGCACGACCTGGAAGATGTCGCCGGCCTTGATGTATTCCTGGCAATGGCGAACGACCGCCTCGAACCCCTCGCGAGTGAAGTTGGACTGCGGATCGAGGGTGACGGGTCCGTCGGTGGCGATGTCGCAAAGTCGCAACTCGGCATCCGGCACGGAAAGCTGATCGATGAGGCGCTCAAGGTCGCGGCAAGCGTCCGCGTAATCGTCCCGCGGATCGCCCCCCGTGCGGACGAGCGCGACGACGAGGATCGTCTTGCGGATGTGGTCGAAGATGACCATCAGGTCATAGAAATTGAACGCGAGATCGGGCAGATTGCGATCGTCGGGCGGGGCGTTGGGCAGGCGCTCGGTGTATCGGACGGAGTCGTAGGCGGCGAACCCGACGGCGCCCCCGCTGAATCGAGGGAGGCCGGGCAGGGAGATCGAGCGGTATCGATCGATGAGCGCCTGCAAGTCCCGGAAGGGGTCGTCGCTTTCATACCGCTCCGATCCGACCCGGATCTCGCGGCCCTTGGCCTCGAATCGAAGGAATGGCCCGGTCCCCAGGAAACTGAATCGGCCGACTTTCTCGCCCCCGATCACGCTCTCGAACAGGAAGGAAGGCCCGCCCCCGGCGATCTTCTGGAATGCCGAGACCGGCGTGAGGCCGTCGCCCGCCAGTTCGCGGTAGATGGGCACCAGGGGCGATTGTTCGGCCAGGCGGAGGAATTCATCGAGGGCGGGACGTTCATGGGACATGAAAAGTCTCGGATCGGGCCGGGGTTGCGATGATCCTAGCACCCTGGGCGTCGCGGGCACAAGCCGGGGCGGCGTGCATGGAGCAAGACCTTGCGGCACCGGGCGTAGCGTCGAGAACGCGGCCTTGTCGGGCGAATCCCGCGTTGCTTGACTCCCTCCCGGCCTGCATTACAATGGATTGGTTGGCAGGAGGGCACGGGCGGACGGCGGCGGGCCGGGGGGATCGGGATGAAAGAGAAATGCCAGAAATGTGCCAGGCCGGCCACCTATCACATCACGGATATCGAAAAAGGGCAGCCTCGCGAGTATCATTATTGCGACGAGCACGCCCGTCAGCACATCAACCCGCCCGAGGAATCCCCGCGCTGCCCATGGGCGAGCTTGCCGTGGGGCTGATCAAGGGCGGCACCACGGCCCGCGAGCCCAGCCCGGCCGACAAGCAGGCTTGCCCGGTTTGCCAGATCTCGTTCCTCGAATTCCGCAATACCGGCCGACTCGGCTGCCCTCACGATTACGAGGTCTTTCGCAACGAGCTCATGCCCCTGCTCGAGAACATCCACGACGAGACCCGCCATTGCGGCAAGGTCCCGCGGCGCGCCCCCAAGAATAGCCAGCGCCAGACCGAGCTGATCGAGCTGCGCAACAAGCTCAAGAGGTCGATCGCCGCGGAGGATTACGAGGCCGCCGCGCGGCTCCGGGACCAGATCAAGGACATCGAGCAGGAGAGATGAACCAGGGCTGGGACTGCTTTTCCCGCCGAACTCCTAACCCCCATCCCCTGGCCCCCTTCACTATAATGATTTGCCAACGATGCAAGGCGGAAGCGTCGGTCCATTTGACCGAATCGGTCGATGGCCGCGTCAAGGAAGTCCACCTTTGCGGCCTCTGCGCCAAGCAGGCGGGGGTCGTCGTCTCGGGGCGGCCCCCCGAGCTTGCCCTGGACGCCGTGGTGCAAGGATTGATCGTGGCGCATGTGGGGGAACTTGTCGGCGAGCTGGCCCGCGCGGCCTGCCCGCTCTGCGGGACGAAGTTCATGGAATTCCGGATCTCCGGGCGGCTGGGCTGCCCGAATGACTATCGCACGTTCGAGAAGGGGCTGATCCCCCTGGTCCGCCAGGCCCAGGGCGCCACTCGCCACGTCGGCAAATCGCCGCATCGCCGCGCCTCGAACGAGGAAGTCCGGCTCCTGAGGCTCCGCGCCGACCTTCGCGACGCCGTCGCCCGCGAAGACTACGAAGAAGCGGCCCGGCTCCGCGACCTGCTCCGTCGGAAGGACGTCGATTGATGAACCTGGACGAATTGACCCGCACCAGCGGCGAATGGCTCCGCGGCTCCGGCCCCGAGAGCGATATCGTCATGTGCTCGCGGATTCGCCTGGCGCGAAACCTGGCCACCTATCCCTTCATCAACCGCGCCAGCCGCGCCGAGAAGGCCGACATCGAGCGCGAGTTCAAGGCCGCCCTGGCCGACTCGGGCGCCGACCTCGCCTACCTCGACGTCCAGTCGCTCTCGCCCCTCGATCGCCAGTTCCTCGTCGAGCGCCAGCTCATCTCCCGGGAGCATTCCAACACCGAAGGCCCTCGCGGGGTGGCCATCGGGCCCGAGGAGAACGTTTCGGTCATGGTCAACGAGGAGGACCACCTCCGCATCCAGGTCATGCATTCCGGGCTCAGCCTCACCGACGTGTGGGAGCGCATCAACCGGCTGGATGACCACCTGGAAGAGTTCCTGACCTACGCCTTCAGCCCGCAACTCGGCTACCTGACCGCCTGCCCCACCAACGTCGGCACCGGGATTCGCGTGGGCGTGATGCTGCACCTGCCGGCGCTGGTCCAGACCAAGCAGATCGACAAGGTCTTCCGCGCCCTCCACAAGATCAACCTGGCCGTCCGCGGGCTCTATGGCGAGGGGACGCAGGCCTTCGGCGACTTCTACCAGATCTCCAACCAGCAGACGCTGGGCAGGAGCGAGGTCGATCTGATCAAGAACCTCTCGGACGTGATCCCGCAGATCATCACCTACGAGCGCCAGGCCCGCAAGGCGCTGGTCGAGGAGCGTCGCCAGGTCCTCCACGACAAGGTGAGCCGGGCGTATGGGGTCTTGAAGACGGCCCACACGATCTCCAGCGAGGAGACCATGCACCTGCTCTCCGACGTCCGCATGGGCATCAACCTCGGCCTCATCGACGACCTGGAGATCCCCACGGTCAACGAGCTTTTCATCCACACGCAGCCGGCCCACCTCCAGAAGCTCCAGGGCCGCACGCTGGAAGTCGATGACCGCAACATCGCCCGCGCCTCCTACCTGCGGAGCCGCCTGTCCAACGGCAAGCACTCGCCGGAGTAGCATCCGCGGCCGCAATTGCGTAGAATCCTCATCGATTGATTTTCTTGACGCGATTCCCCCGACGACCGGATGACGCCTCATGCTTGAAGGCCTGGATCTGGAGCCGCATGTCGTTCTGGGCCTTAGCCGTGGGGCGTCGGCCGAGGAGATTCGCGACGCATATCACAAGAAGTCGAAGAAGCACCACCCCGACCATGGCGGCGACGACTGGGCGTTCCAGGTGGTCGTCCGCGCCTACGAGGCCATGAGCCGGATGGTGGAGCGGGACCGGATCGCCTCGCTGAGGGAAACCCCCGACACCGGGCGGATTCGGCCGGGCGTCCACGACAAGGCGATCAACCCGTTGCGGGTCGTCCATGTCGAGATGGTCTGGATGCGGTACGAAGTCAACGACATGCTCGGCCTGCTGGCGAGCAAGCCGGAGGATCGCAGCCTGAGCGGCTCGCTCAACATCAGCTGGCCCGGCCCCGAACTGGCCGACTCGGCCGAGACCTTGCCGAATGCCCAGCTCATCCTGAAGGCGTTGAACGCCGCGTTCGACGAGTTGAAGGTGAAGACCCGGGCCACCGGCGGGCGATCGCACATCGAGGACGGCAGGTTCTCGGCGTCGGTCGGCTACCCCAACGGCCATGCGGCGTGGGATGCCTTCAAGATCTTCCACGTCGGGTTGAAGGCGAGGGGGCTCGGCGCCAAGCAGTGGACGCGCGACGTGACCTTGCCTCGCGAGGACTGATCACGCCCGCCACCCGCCCGAGAGGAACGGGCCACGCCACGTCGTCAGGTCGCCCCGGCCAAGCAGCGTGAACGGCCTGGAGGGATCGCCTCCGCGCACCTGCCTCAACACGCCCATGCCGGTGGCCCGATAGGCGGTGCCATCGGGGAGCGTGATCCTCAACAACACGCCGCCCGCAAGCTCCAGGCCCGAGACCGTCCCGACCGATCCATCGGCCAGGGAGATCGTCCCGGAAGTCGCGCCCCGATAGTTGGTCGGCCCCAGCTCGACCGGGCCCGCGAAGGTCGTTTCCCGGCCGTGGCCGGCCGGGATCGTGCCCTGGAAGACCAGGTATGTCGGGATCGTGCCCGGCACGCCCTGATCCTGTAATTTATGCTTATATGAAGGCATTGAACTAAGAAGTTCGCGACCTTCGAGGCGTTCGATGGCGGGCCGCTTGCGTTGCTCCTGGCGAGACATCGTGGCCACCTCGTCTGCCGGCGATCTCATGGGCTCTCATCATCATATCCCATGAGGTGCCGGCCGACCGTGGTTTCAGAACGAATCCGAGGAGACGACCTCTCCCTGGTCGCGCGTGATCAGGGCTCGGAGGACGTTCGGATTGATGGACATCTTGATGAATCTGACCGACCCGTCCATGAACAGGGCGTTGAGGCCGCCCGGGAAATGCCCGCCGAGCAGGTCGAGCACGGCCTTGCCTCCGACGTCGGGCCTGGCGTCCAGGTCGAACGGGATTTCCGTGTCGGGCTTGGTCCAGGGGACGGCCTCCTTCGCCTCGACCACGCAGAGGGTGTTGGACGTGCCGTCGGTGATATTCGCGAAGTTCAAGCCACCCTTGGCGGTGGGGTCGAACAGCGTGCTCTTGCCGCCGAAGCCCCGGTAGAACGTGTTGCCGGGGCCGGCCTCGCTGCCGGGGATGGCGTAGACCGGGGGCATCAGATCCAGGAGCGCCTTGTTGTGCGGGCTGTCCCACGCCTCGTCCATGTGGAACTCGTTGAAGACCCGGTTCTGCTCCATGAACGGCAGGATCTTGACCCGCCACGACAGCAGGGGCTTGCCGTCCTTGTCCACGACGTCGCTCGGCAGCTTGTCGTTGGAACTCACGAAGTTGTGGAACGACAGGCCGATCTGCTTCAGATTGTTGGTCGATTGCGCCCTCATGGCCGCCGATCGGCTGGCCTGGACCGCCGGCAAGAGCAACGCGATCGCGAACGGGACGGCCGTGGTCGGGTTCACGCTCGGGAACGACTCGCGGGCGATGAACTGGAACCCGTCGGCGTCGACCGTGAACGCATAGGTGGACGGCGACAGGAAGGGACGCAGCGAGTCGGGATCGGGGATCAACTCGGGGTCGATATCAAGCGTAAACGCCGGAGGGCCGCCGCGAGGCCGGCCGAATGGCCCGCCCATCATCCGCCTCATCAAGAACGCGCCGCTGTTGGGGCCATTCATCGAGGCGAAAAGGTTGATCACGCCAGGCAGGTTGGCCAGCACTTCGGGCAGGATGGAATCCTTGGGGTCGCTGACCGAGAGCAGCATCATGTCTTTCGGGAGCCGCTTCATCGCGTCGGCCATCGCCCCGTCGAATTGGGCCCTGGCCTGATTCTCGAAGGCGAGGGCCTTGCGGGCGACGTCGGGGGTGGTGCCCAGGACGAGGTACTTCTTGCCAAGCAGGATGGTCGGCTTCATCCCGGCCGGCATCGGGAGCGACGAGATGGGCAGGTTGATGGCATAGCCTTTTTCCTTCCCCTTGAGCGGGATGAATCCCACTTGCGAGGCGTCTCCCATGCCTTGCCGCTGCATCTGGGCCCGCAGGGCATCGTTCCCCCTGGCGATCAGCGCATCCAACGTCTGGACGAATCCCTCGGGGTCGCGGATCTCGATCAGGACCGACGTCTTGGGCACGTGGACCAGGCCCGAGGCGAACCCGAAGAACGGGTTGGTAGGGAGATTGCCCCGGGTGGGCACGGTGTAGACCATCATCTTCGGCCCGAGGTGCTGGAGCAGGTCCTCGCGGAGCCTCCGGCCGGTCATACCCTGGAAGGCGTTGGCGATCATGTCGAACTGCTGGGGCGATTTCGGGTCCATCGCCGCGGCAAGCGTCCGGGTCTTGTTGAAGAACAGGTCCGGGTCGAAGGAGAGGACGGTGAACGCGTTCACGCCGGCGGGCAGGGGGGGCAGCGTGCCCGTCGAGAACGTGGGCTGCTCCAGCAGCGCCAGCACGCCCGATCGCGGGCCGGGCGCGACCAGTCGCGTGATGCTCATGATCGCCTCATCCTGGAAGCCCCAGCGGTAATCGATCCGCTTGACCCGATCGAGGCCCAGGGATGCCGCCTGGGGGGCAGCGTGGGCAGGGCGGCCATGTCGAAATAGGCGAGGAAGACCGGCTCGAATCCGTCCACCGTCTTGATGAGGTCGCGACGGACCGCGGCCTCGGTCGCGTTCGGGGCATGGCCATCCAGGACGTTGATCATCGCGTCCGGACCGGCCTGGGGCATGAAGTTGAGGACGAGATCCTCGCCCTCGGACCACCAGGCGAAGCCGGGTTGAGGGCCGTTGCCCACCACGATCACCTTGCGGTCGCCCGCCTTGGTCACGGGCATGGCCTGCGTGCCGGGCCGGTTCAGGGCATCGATCATGCGCGCGATCGGCGCCCGGGCCTCGCCCGCCGCGCCTTTCCGCAAGACGATTCCGATGGAGAACGGCTTGGGCTCGCCGGCGCGGCGGTTCACGCCGAAGGCAAACCCCGACCCGATCCCCTGCTTGAAGACGGCCACCAGCTCCTTGCCGGTGAACTTCGCCGGGCCGGGGGGCATGTCGGCCGTGAAGCGGTCGGCGATCTGGGTCAACATGGCGTCGAGCATGGCGCCGGTGGTGGTCTCGTTCAGCAGGCGATAAGCCGAGGTCTTCTTCCAGGCGGCCTGATGGGCGTCCAGCCCGTCAAACTCGACGTAAGCGACCAGGTCACCAGCAGGGAAGTACCGCGCCAGGGTCGCGGGCCTGGCCGCCTCCTGCGCCCGGGCAGACCGGGGGCATGCCGGGTCCGCAAAGCGCCAGGAAGCCGGCTATCCACGGTAAAGCCGCGAATTTCAATCGCATGGGACGGACCTCCTCGGGTGTCTCGGCCAGGAGCGCGGGAAATGCACCGCCAGAACGAACGATATAGTAGAGAGCCGGCACCGTCGGACGCAATGGCCTGGATTCCCGTGATCGCCGAATCGGAGGAAGATGGACCAGGGGGATCTCGGGAGGCCGGGCCACCGGGTCCGCCGTCGAGCCGGCAGGTCCGTAGTTCGAGGTGCGGGATGTGGCGCAGCGCGTGTCGGCGCGTGTTTTCGTGCGCTTCGACATGTCAAATGGCGCGCACGACGCGTTGCCGTCCGTTGTCCTTCGCAAATGGATAAGTTGTTGCAAAATCATGGTTTAGGAGCCTTTATCAGACCAAATTCCGCCGATTGAGCGGGTCGCGATTTGGCTTTGTTTCGTAAAATCACGCGAGGCGCGTTTGGCTTTGTTTCGTAGAACGCACTGCGCGAGTCCGCGATTTCGGCCGGCGGGATTGACGGGGTCGTCAGCACGCCGCGCAATCCCGGACAGGGGAAGTATCGTGATCGGCCCATGTCGGCGATCGCACGTTCGGTCGGGCGCCAAGGCACGCGCGGTTGAATCTTGTAGGGCCGGTTATCACCGGCCGTCTTCTCTTCAGATCCAGGACGGCCGGTAATAACCGGCCCTACGGGACCTGGGCTCATTTCTCCGCCGGGACCAGCTTCGGCTCCAGCCGCGAGAGGTCCCGCTTCGGCGTGCGGAAGTCGATGAGCTTTCGTTTGGGGGCGGGATGGAGCCGGGACAGGCCTTCGCCCATCCTCCGCCTTAATGCACCCAGATCCGCGGGCGTGATGCGATTGTAAACCATCTGCCCCGCGTCCTCGCCGCCGGAAGTCTTGCGCTTCGCGTCGATCGCGAGCGCTTCTCGCACGCGACTTGCGACGGCCCAGCGCGGTTCCCTGGTCGCCTGTTCCCAGAGCGTGAGGTATTCGACGTCCTGTTGCCCGCGACGATAGGCCTTCAGCCGGACCGAGGGGACGGGGCCTTCGCCGTTGCGGGCTGGGTAGAACAGCGAGAGTTCGTCGGCCTTCGACCAGGAATCGTCGTTGCCGATGGTCTGCCAGGGCAACACGCCGTCGCCTCCCAGGGTCCACACATCCAGCGACCATGCGACCGGCTGGACGTTGGACTCTTCCAGGCCGTTGGTCGTCCCATATTCGATCACGATCTGGCCTTCGGCCGCCTTGCGATCCATCACCAGCGGGAGATAAGTCCTCATGGCGCCCCCGACGACGTTGAGGTCGAGCAATCCGTCCAGCGAGTCGCGCTGCCATTGGGGGCGGGAGATGTCGCAGCGGAAGAGGACTTTCGCGGGCCCCGGCCCGGCGGCGTTGAACCCTTCGTGGAAGGCCGTGCCGAAGAAGCGCAAGGCCCAGAAGTCCTGGAAATTCGCGGGCTCGTCCAGGAGCCAGGGGGAGGTGGCCCGCGACCATCCCCGCGACTTGTAATCGACCTTGTTATTGAGGAAGCCCTGGAACAGGGTCCCGCTCCAATTCTTCCGGTGCAGATGCGCCGCGAATTGACGCGACACCTCGACGAAATCGCGGCGGTACTTGTCGGTGAAAGCTTGATCGGCCCAGTAGCTTTCGTTGTAGTTGGGGTTAATCGGCGTGGGCCAGTTCTCGTGCATGGGCAGGTAGAAGGTCTCCACGGGCACGCCGGTGCGCGGCTGGCCCGCGAACGCCGACCCGTCCAGGAGCGGGCCGAACCGCGCGTCCCAGGCCGTGAAGTCGAGCGTCTTGCCGTCCCACCTGGGGGCACCGCCGTCCTGGACGCGGCCATCGTGCGAATAATGCAGGCGATCGAGGCTCACGCGATGGAGATTCGCCATGCGATAGTAATCGCGCTCGTTGTCGGGCAATCCGTAGCAATTCATCTCGGGGATGAAGCTGAGGGAGTCGGGCAAGGTGAAGTCCCAGACTTGCAGGTTCACGGCCAGGACGAGCGGCTCGGCACCCTTCGCGGTCAGGGTCAGCTTGCCGCGATGGACGCCCGCCGAGGCGTCGCGCGGGATGTAGATTTCGACGTGGAGACTTGCCGAGGCGCTGGCCGGATTCGGGGAGGTCGATCGGCTTGCGGATGGGGAGGATGGGATCGGGCATGGGGCCGATCTTGCTCATGACGGTCTTGTACACGCCGAATTCCGCCTTCGGGGCTGATTTTCCCTCGAATTCCAGCTTCGGGACCAGGCCCTCGACGGGGCCTTGCAACACGACCTGGAAGGCGACGAATTCATTCCTCGCGGATTGGAGCCGGACCTCCTTCGCGCCGGCGTCCCACAGGGGATTTGCCGCGAGGTAGCCGTCGGGCTGAGGGGGGATCATCGCGCCGCCCATCGGCGGGAGCTTGTCCAGCTCGTCGATGATGGCCACCCTGGCGCGGCCCAGGCTCGGCAGGTCGGACGGCTTTGCGATCGGGATGGGGACCGGGCCGGGCAACGGCCTTGCGACCCTTGACGAGGCCTTCACCGGCTTGCTGATCGCGGGGCCAATATTGCCAGCGCCGTCGATGGCGCGGACCGTCATCTCGCCGCTTCCCTTGAGTTTCATGCGGACTCGATCGCCCGGCCTGGGGATCTGATATCGGGGGACGTCCACGCCCGCGACCCGGACGTCAAAACCGATCACGCCGGCGGGCCCTCGATCGCGCGGGGTCGTCCAGGACGCCCAGGTTTCGCCCGCCGGCAGGTCGGACGGGTCGAAGGTGAGCTCGGTCGGGGCCTCGGGCGCCTCGCCGTCCTTCTCGCCGAGTTCGATCGTCAAGTAGGGCGCGCGGGATCGATTCGACTCGCGGCTGTAGACGAAGCGATTGGGGAATAATTGCTTCTCGAACTTCTCGCCGTCGCGCTTCCACTCGCTGCCGGTGTCGTCGAAGAGGAGGAACCCGTGGCTGATGCCCGCCACGCGAGCGGCGATCACCTTCGGGTCCACGGCGATCGCCTGCCAGCCGTCCTTGTCGGGCGGCGAGGCCTCGGCCATCCCCCAGATCGATCCGCCATTGGCCAGGATCACGCGGCAGATGTCGCCGCCGTCGGCCGTCCAGGGCCGGTCGGGATGCTTCATCGAGCGGAACGTGGAGCTTCCTGCCTGATGATCGTAATTCTCGCCCGTCCCCTCCACCCATTCCGAGGCCACGCTGCCGACCGTCACGCGACGGAGCCGCGGCTCGCCGGTGGACTTCAGGTGGATCGTGGCCCTCTTGACGGTATACCCCTTGACCTTCGCGAGGTCGAAGTCGATGAGCGAGAATTCCTGGATCGACTTGAGCTTGAGCTTGCCCGCGCCGCCGTTATTGCCGTCGGCCTCGCGACCGACTTCCGAGACCCAGAGGTCGCGGGTGGCTTCCAGTCGCAAAGGCGCAACTTGAATCACAAGGGACGACGGACAGGATTCCGATCAGGGCCAACATCGAGGGCATCTCCCGGTCAGGACGATTCTGGAGCGATTGCTCCGTGTTACCGGGTCCCAACCCCCCTGGCCAGGGGGGACCGATTTGCGAAGTCTGCCTCGAATTCGTGCAGGCATGCCCTGGAATGCCCGATTTGTGCCCAGTGAAAATCCTGCCTGCGCCGGCAACTGTCGCCGGAAGGCCGGGAGTGGGATCGATTTAAGGCCGTTTGCGCGGAACATCCCGGCGTGGTGCAAGGATTGCATTTTTGGTAGAAGTTGGGGAAGAAACTAGCTCGGGCCTGGTCCGAACGGGTTGAGGAATGGCCATCGGCCTGGGTCCATCATGGCAAGTGACGTGGAAAAGTCGTTGAAGTCGGAGGCTCCGACCGTCGATGCCGGCCTCTTCGGCCGCTATTCGGCCGTCGGCTTCGACGAGATGTTCGCCGCGCCCGGCGTGGCCAGGCCGCACTACGACGCCCTCTACGATCGCCTCGCGGCCCTCTCCGTCGACGAGATGGAGCATCGCCACAAGGTTGCCGACCTCACGATGAGGCATCAGGGGATCACCTTCACGGTCTACGGGCGCGACCAGGGCGTGGAGCGGATCATCCCGTTCGACCCGATCCCTCGGATCGTGGCCGCCGACGAGTGGGACCGGATCGAGCGCGGCCTGCGGCAGCGGGTGCGGGCGCTTGAACCTGTTCATCCACGACATCTATCACGAACGCCTGATCCTGAAGGATCGCCGCGTCCCGGCCGAGCTGGTGCTGGGGGCCTCGGGATATCGCCGCGAGGTGGTCGGGCTCCAGGTCCCCAAGGATATCTACATCCACGTGTCGGGCATCGACCTGATCCGCGACGTCGACGGCAATTACCTGGTGCTGGAGGACAATTGCCGCACGCCTTCGGGAGTCAGCTACGTCCTGAAGAACCGTCAGGTGATGAAGCAGGTCTTCCCGTTCCTGTTCCAGCAATACGACGTGAGGCCGATCGACGAATACACGACCGATTTGCTGGCGGTTCTGAGGCACATCGCGCCGGTCGGGTGCGATGATCCGACCGTGGCGGTGCTCACGCCCGGCCTGTACAACTCGGCCTACTACGAGCATAGCTTCCTCGCCCGCAAGATGGGCGTGGAGCTGGTGGAAGGGCGGGATTTGCTGCTCGATCGCGGGCAGATCTTCATGAGGACCACGCGAGGCTTGCAGCGCGTGGACGTGATCTACCGCCGGGTGGACGACGATTTCCTCGATCCGCTCGCCTTCCGCCGCGATAGTGCCCTGGGTGTCGCCGGGTTGATGGGCGCCTATCGCGCGGGCAACCTGGGCCTGGCCAACGGCGTGGGGACGGGCGTGGCCGACGACAAGGGGATTTATCCGTTCGTGCCCGAGATCATCAAATATTACCTGACCGAAGACCCGATCCTGGCCAATGTGGAGACGTTCCGGCCGCTGATCCCCTCGCACAAGCAGCACATCTTCGCGAACCTGGAGAACTTGGTGGTCAAGTCCGTGGACGGCTCGGGCGGCTATGGGATGCTGATCGGCCCGGCCTCGACCGCCGAACAGCGCGAGGAGTTCCGCCGCAAGATCGAGGACAATCCGCGCGGATACATCGCGCAGCCGACGATCAGCCTGAGCCAGAGCCCGACATTCGTGGATGGGTCGATCGAGGGGCGGCACGTGGACCTCCGCCCGTTCGTCCTTTACGGCGACGAGATCAAGGTCCTGCCCGGCGGATTGACGCGGGTGGCGTTGCCCAAGGGCTCGCTGGTGGTCAATAGCTCGCAGGGAGGCGGCACGAAGGATACCTGGGTCCTGCAAGAGCGGCGCGGCGGCCAAGCCGGGGGACGGTGACGATGCTTAGCCGCGTCGCCGAGAACCTCTACTGGATGAGCCGCTACGTCGAGCGGGCCGAAGGGGTGGCCCGCCTGCTCGACGCGGCATTTTATCTGGAGCTGGACGCCGCCGCGCTCGCCCGCGACGACGACGGCACCGGGCCGGTCGAGGGCGTGTTGACCATCCTCGGGTGCCGGCCGGCGTTCGAGGCGCATCACGATTCGCCCGAGCGCGACGCCGTCTTGCGGTTCCTCACCTTCGATCGCAAGAACCCGCAATCGATCCTCTCGATGATCGCCCGCGCCCGCGAGAACGCACGCGGCACGCAGGAAGCGATCAGCGCCGAGGTCTGGAGCGAGATCAATCGCACTTATCTCTATCTCTGCGGGCAGAAGGCGCAACGCAGGTTCGCGGCCAGCCCGTTCGAGTTCTACGGCGGGATCAAGCGTTCGTGCGTCCTGTGGGCCGGATTGGTGGACGGGACGCTTGCCCGCGACGAGGTCTACCACTTCCTGCACGCCGGGCGCTACCTGGAACGCGCCGATCAGGTGGGGCGGATCTTGCGGGCCAAGTCGCATACCCTCCACGAGCCCGACCCCGCCGCCATCATGCCCATGAGGCCGATCCACTGGTCGAGCCTGTTGCGGAGCTGCTCGGCCTACGACGCCTATTTGCGGACTTATCGCGAACGGGTGGACCCTCAAGGCGTGGTGCGATATCTGGTGCTGGACGCCGATTTCCCCCGCGCGCCTGCGGTTCTGCGTGGCGAGGTGTCGCGAGGCCCTGCACGAGATTTCCGGCGGGGACGACGACGAATATGGGTCGGAGGCCGAACGGCTGCTCGGCCGGCTGGACGGCGAGCTTCGTTACATCGACGTGAGCGAGATCTTCGATCGCGGGTTGTTCCGGTTCCTCAACAGCGTGCAGGAGACGTTCCTCCGCGTGGGCGAGGAGTTCCACAAGGCGTATTTCGCCACGTAATTCGAGACGAGGTGCCGGATGTTGCTCCGCGTCCATCATGAGACCAAGCTCACGTATACCGAACCCGTGGCGGAGACCGTGCTGGAAGTCCGCATGGCGCCGCCTTCGGACGAGGACCAGACGAACCTGGGTTATCGACTGAAGATCAGCCCCTCGGCGCCCGTCACGTCGTATCGCGACGGCTCGGGAAATCGCGTGGACCTGTTCAACCTCCTGACCCCTTATCGCGAGCTGACGATCCGCGCCACGTCGATCGTGCGGACGCATCGTCGGCAGGCGCTCGATCGCCTGGACGGGCTGACCTGGCCCGAGGATGGTCCGATCGCGATCGAGGCCGTCGAGTTCCTCACGCCGAGCCGACTGGTGAATCGCTGCCCGCAGCTCGACGCCTTCATCGCCGAGGTCCCGCGGCCCGCGGGCAACCTGCACGACGGCTTGCTGGCGATGATGAACGCGGTGCGAGGCCGCTTGAAGTACGAGAAGAAAGTCACGTCGGCGCGTACGCCCGTCGGCGAGGCCCTGGAGCTGGGCCGCGGCGTTTGCCAGGATTTCGCTCACCTGTTCATCGGCGTGGCTCGCGGCCACGGGCTGCCGGCGCGGTATGTGAGCGGGTATGTACACGGTCGCGGCGAGCTTGCGACCCATGCATGGGCCCAGGTGTGGGCCGGCGCCGCGGGCTGGGTCGACCTGGACCCGACGCGAGGGATCTTCGTCGCCGACGACCATGTGGTGATCGGGGTCGGCCGCGACTTCCTCGACGTGCCGCCGAATCGCGGGGTCTGGAAGGGTCGCGCCGACGAGACGATTACCGTGGCCGTGCAGGTCGAGCCGATCGAGCGCGTCCCGGCCGACTACGGCGAGTGGCCCATGCAAGCGAACTGGACGCCGATGGTCTCGTCGCAAACGCAGATGCAGAGGCGGAAGCTGGGGATGCAATCGCAGTCGGCCAACGGATACCGGCAGCAGCAGAGCCAGCAGCAGTAAGATCGAGGAATTCGTAAGGGCGGCGAAAACGTAGGGCGTGTGCAACACGCCATCTCCACATCAGAGGGAGATGGCGTGTTGCACACGCCCTACGTTGCTTGCGTCACTCGCCGATGCGGCGGTCCCACAGGTTTTCCAGGGCGAGGTCGTGCGCGGTGACCTTGACCTTGGCGGCTACCACCTTGGCGTGCTCGGCCTTGGTGAGGAAGGACTTGACCTTCGCGGCGGCCTTCTTCTGGGCGTGCAGGCGGACCCTGTTCGAGGGCGCGATGGCGACCGAAGAAGACGTGCTAGGCGACGAGAGCGGCTGGAAGTCGGTGAACGACACGGCACCGCCCACGCTCTGGGCCCCGATCCCGGCAACGCCGGCGGTGGGCACGACGGTCGGCTGCGGGATGTCGAGGCGGTTGGCCTGGCCGATCGGGAAGCCTTGCGAGCCGCCCGTCGAGTAATCGACGAGCAGGGTGGCATAGCCCTGATCGTACACGGCCACGTCGGTCTTGCCGTTGCCGGTGTAGTCGCCGAAGGTCGGGACCTCGTTGCGGTTGGCGATGCCCCAGGCCACGCCGAGCGACCCGCCCGACGAGTAGTCGATGAGCATGGTCGCGTAGCCCTCGTCGTAGAGGACGTAATCCGTCTTGCCGTCGCCGTCGAAGTCGCCCGCGACGGGGACCTCGTTGCGTCCGGCCACGCCCCAGGGCGTGCCCTTGGAACCGCCCGAGGAGTAGTCGACGAGGAAGATGGCGGCGGCCGGGTCGTAGACGGCGTAATCGGTCTTGCCGTCGCCGTCGAAGTCGCCCGGGACGGGGATCTCGTTGTGTCCGGCGATGCCCCAGGGGACGATCGTCGGCTGGGTGGGCGAGGCGGGGTTGTAGATCTGGAACTGGGCGAGCGTCGGGTCGAACACCGCGACGTTGGTCTTGCCCGTCCCGTAGAAGTCGGCGGGGTCGGGGATGTCGCCGTGCCCGGTCGTGCCGAGCTGGATGGCCGCGGCGCCTCCGCCCGAGTAGATGATGTAGAAGGTCGAGTTGGCCTGGTCGTACTCGGCGATGTCGGTCTTGCCGTCGCCGTCAAAGTCGCCCGCGACGGGCACTCCCACGCCGCCCGGCACGCCGAAGACCGTGGTCTTCATCGCCCCGCCCGAGGAGGGGATCGAGTAGAAGGTGGAGGACATCGGGTCGTAGGCGGCGGCGTCGGTCTTGCCGTCGCCGTCGAAGTCCCCGGCGGCCTTGATGATGTTGGCCTGGAAGACCGACGGCGTACCCACGTTGCCGGCCGCGTCGGTCACGATCACCTCAAGGGCGGTCTTGCCCAGCGGCAGGGCCGTGCCCGGTTGCAACGCGAAGGCGCCGGTCGATCCCACGGCCTGGGACGCGAGCAGGGCCCCGGTCTTCACGTTGTACAGGCCGATGGTGGAATAGTCGACCGTGGTGCCGATGAACCGGGGTTGGCGGACGGCCGTGATGAAGTCGCCGACCACGCCCGTGTCGTCGGCCGCGAGGATCGAGACCGCCGGGGCCGCGGGGATCTGCGTGTAGATCGTGACCGACATCACGCCGCTCTTGGCCGAGGAACTTGCGTTCGTGGCCTGGATGTAGACGCTGTAGGTGCCGTCGGCCAGGGCGGCCGTCGGCTGGACGCTGTAGCCGCCCATGGCGTTGGTCGTGGTCGACCCGAGGAGCTTGCCGGCGGTCGTGTAGAGGTTGACCGTCAGGTTGATCCCGGCGAGCCCGACGAAGTGCGGGCGGGTCACGTTCGTGATGTTGTCGTTCGGGACGCCGCTGTCGTCGGAGGCGAGCAGGGCGATGGTCGGGGTGGTGGCCACGGTCGCGGCGATGGTCACCGTGAGCGCCGAGCTGGTGGAGACGTTGCCCGCGACGTCGCTGGCCTGGACCTGGGCCGTGTACACGCCATAGGCCAGGTTGGCGGTGGGTTGCAGCGAGTAGTTGCCGCTCGCGTCCGACGAGCCCGTGACGGTCTGGCCGCCGATCGTGAGCACGACCTTGGTGCTGGGGTCGGTCGTGCCGATGAAGTGGGGCCGGGTGACGGTCGTCTGGTTCGTGCCGGGCAGGCCGGTCACGTCGGAGGGGAGGATCGAGATCGTCGGCACCGTGGGGGGGATGCCGTCGATCGTGAGCGTGATCGCCTGCGATTGCAGGCTCTTATTGCCCGCAACGTCGGTCGCCTGCGCCGTCAGGGTGTAGACGCCCGACCCGAGCGCCACGCTGGGCTGGAGGGTGAACGATCCGTCGGCCGCGGCGGTGACCGCGGGGCTGATCGGCGTGGTGGCGGTGAGCAGGACGACCGACGCCCCGGGCGTGGTGTTGCCGGTGAACCGGGGCCGGCCCACGTTGGTCACGTTGTCGCCCTTCAGCCCGCTGTCGTCGGCGGCGAGCAGCAGGAAGGGCGCCGGCGTGGCCGGGGCGATCGTCTTGATGGTCACCGGCGTGACGAACCCGTTCAGGCTGTGGTTGCCGGCGAGGTCCACCTGCTGGGTGAAGTAGTTGTACGTGCCGTCGGGCAAGAGGGTCGAGTCGGTCACCTTGCCCGAGCCGACGACCTGGCCGACGAACGTGTTGATCGATGTCCCGGCGGCCTGGCGGAACAGCAGGACGGTGTTCGTCGGGGCGGTCGCGGTGACGTCCATCACGAGGTTCTTGTTGACCTTGGTGATGCTGTCGCCCACCGCGCCGCTGTCGGTCGAGAGGTCGAGCGTGGGCGGGATGGGGGCGGCGGGGGTGAGCGTGTCGAAGGTGACCGCCGTGGACGGCCCGAACGACCCGACGTTGCCCGCCACGTCGACTTGCCTGGCCGCGTACACGTACACGGCGACCGTCCCGGGCGGGACCACGGGGCCGGCGTCCTGGATCAGGTCGTACCCGCCCGAGCCGTTGCCCGTGGCCGAGGCGATCGGGGTGGTGGGGAAGGTGGCGGCACCCTGGAGCTTGCGGAAGAGCTGGACCGTGGTGGTCGCCGACGAGGCGGTCTCGCGGAAGAACGGCGCGACCACGTTGGTGAAGTCGTCCGACGACGAGGAGCCGCTGTCGCTGCCGGCGTCGAGGATGGGGGCCGGCGGGGTGCCGGGCGGGGTGAGCAGGATCTGGAGCGGGAAGGGCAGGCTCGTCCCCGTGTTCCCGGCGCCGTCGGTGGCGATGGCTTCGAGCGTATAGGTGCCCTCGTTGAACTTGTTCGTGGGGGTGATAATGAACGCCCCGCTGGCGAGCGCCGTGGTCGAGCCGAGCGGGAGCAGTCCGCCGCCCGAGACGACCTGATAGAGCTTGACCGAGGCGTTCGGGCTGGTGGTCCCGGTGAAGGTCGGCTGGGCCACGTTGGTGATGTGGTCGCCGAGCACGCCGCTGTCGCTAGCGGGCGAGAGGACGAGCACCGGCTGGATGGGGTTGCTGGTCTGGATCGTGATCGCCACGTAGTTGCCGGGCGCACTGGCGTTGCCCGCGACGTCGATCTCGATCGCGGCGTAGTCGTACACGCCGTTGGTGGGCGCGGGGCCGGTGTCCTGGATCACGGCCGAGAGGCCGGCGGCGGAGGGCCCGCCGACGATCACGTAGGACGAGACCGGGGCCCCGTCGATCTTCCTCACCAGCTCCATCGTGGGCGAGGCCGGCTCGCCCTGGCTGACCACGGCGGTCACGTCGAAGGAGGGGTTGGTCACGTTCGTGATGCCGTCGCCCTTGACGCCGCTGTCGCTGTTGGGGTCGAGCACGGGCGTGAGCGGCGGGCCTTCCGAAACCGAGAGGAACTGGATCGTGAGCGGGGTGGCGAGGAACGCGCCCTTGATGCCGGTCGAGCTGACCTCCTGGGCCGTGTACACGTAGAAGCCGTCGGCCGTGGGCGGCGAGGTATCCTGGATGACCCCGCTCCCGACTCGCGTCCCGACCGGGGTGGTGGGGAAGCTGGCGGCGCCCTGGAGCTTGCGATACAGGTTGACCGTGGCGGTGGCCTCGGTGGACACCACGTCGAAGGACGGGCTGGGGACCTTGGCGAGGCTGGTGATGTTGTCGCCCTTGACGCCGGTGTCGCTGGCCGGGTCGAGGACCAGGCTGGTCGGCGCCAGCGGGACGTGGGTATCGATCGTCACGATCGTGAACCCGCTGGGGGCCGACTTGTTGCCCGCGAGGTCGATCTCGTCGGCGGCGTAATCGTACTTGCCGTCGGGGACGGCGCCCAAGGTGTCCTGGATCGCCACCGAGACGTTGCCGGTTGCCGGGGCCGTGCCCACGACCCGGTAGGTGGAGGCCGCGGCGCCGTCGACCTTGCGGAGCAGCTCGACGGTGACGTTGGGGAACGTGGCCGTGTCCACGGCGGTCACGTTGAAGAACGGGTTGATGATGGCCGTGGTATTGCTGCCCACGGGCCCGGTCACGCTGCTGGGCTGGATCACGGGCGTGAGCGGGGGCCCTTGCGGCGTGGTGTCGATGGTCACGACCACGAACGGGCTGGCGGCACTGACGTTGCCCGCGATGTCGATCTGCTCGACCTCGTAATCGTACTTGCCGTCCGTGGTCACGCCGGTCGTGTCCTGCACGACCATGGGCGTGGTCGTGCTGGTCAGGTCGGCGATGCCGACCATGCTGAAGGGCCCGGTCGAGCCGTCGACCCTGCGGAGCAGCTCGACGGACATGAACGTCTCGGTGGGGGAGAAGACGGGCGAGACGTCGAACGTGGGCTTCGTCACGTTGGTGATGTTGTCCAGCTTCACGCCGCTGTCGCTGGCCGGGTCGAGGACCGGGGCGGTCGCCTGCGGGCCGAGCGCCTTGGTGATGACGGTGATGGTGAGCGTGGCGCTGGGCTGCGAGAGCTTGCCGGCCACGCTCTCGACCACGGCGTAATACGTGTGGACCCCCGCGGTGAGCACGCGGGTGTCGTGGAGGGCGCCGGGGCCGATGCGGGAGGCGACCGGCGCCTTGAGCCCGTCGCTGTAGAGGAAGATCTCGGACGTGGCCGGGATGGGCACGCCGGGCGTGGCGTTGCTGGTCGTCACGTCGATGAACGGGCTGGTCACGTTGGTGATGTCGTCGGTGAGCGTGGCCGGCAGGCGGGCCTGGCCGGAATCGCTCCCGTTGGGGGCCGGCAGGGCGGCGTCGAGGACGGGCATGGCGGGCGTGGCGGGCAGGACCGTGTTGAGCGTGAAGGTGAACGTGGCCACGTTCCCCTTGGTGCCCGACTGGTCGGTGGCCTGGACGCCGATGATCTTCACGCCATCGGTGGCGAAGGGCGTGCTGACCTGGACCGAGAAGCGGCCGGCGGCGTCGGTCTGGCCGGTGCCGATGGGGATCATCTGCCCGGGGACGCTCTCGTCGTACAGGGTGATCGTGACCACGTTCCCGTAGGCGGTCTGCTCGGAAAGCCCGGTGATGTACGGCTGGGTGAGGTCGGTGATGTTGTCGGTGCTGGACAGGCCGGTGTCGCTGCCGCCGGGGCTGGGGTTATTGGGGTCGAGGGCCAGCGTGGTGGGGAAGGTGATGGGCGCGAGCCGGATGGAGTAGGTGCCGGTCCCGAAGGTCGAGGCGAAGAGCGAGTTCGGGCCGGTCGCGACGTTGGCCCGGCCGTTGGACGGGTTGATCTCGCCGGTATCCAGGCTGAGCGAGGTGACGAGGCCGGCGGGGAGGCCGCCGCCGTCGCCGGGCGTCGCCGGGGTGTTGTCCAGGCTCCCGTTCGCGGCCGACGGGAAGATCGTCCAGGTCAGCCCGCCGTCGTACGAGCGGAACACGCCGCCCTCGCCGCCCACGTAGAGCATGGGGTGCGTCGAGCCGTTCGGGTTGGCGAAGCTGTCGGGGATCACGTATCGCCAGTCGGCCTGGACCGAGGTGAGGTCGAGCAGGCGGTCCTGCGTGTTGGCCGCCACGCCCAGGATCGGCTCGACGATCGAGAACAGATTGGCCGTGATGTTCACCCACTTGGCACCCGCCGCGGCGGAGTTGACCATGTGGTACACGCCCTTCTGCGTGACCGCGTACGCCTCGTGGCTGCCGGGCGTGGGGTTGGTGATGATCTGCTGGATGGGCGACCCATCCAGCCCGGAGCTGAGGTTGATCCAGTTGTTGGCGCCGCCGCCCTTGAAGGTGACGAAGATATTGCCGGAGATCGTGCCGGCGAACAGGTAGGCGTCCTGATTGCCCACGCCGCCCGGGCCGTTGGGGTCGGGCGCCCCGTAGGTCAGCGCCTGGGCGTTCGTGCCGTCGAGGTCGTTCGGCTGGCCGATCACGTTCCAGAACTTGCCGCCGTTCTCGGTGCTGAACACGGTGCCATTGGCGCTGGAGATGAGCACCTGATTGCCGTTGATCGGGTTGACCGTGAACCTGAAGCCTTCCTGGAGGGGCCACTCGGCGTCGGGAACGTCGGCGATGCCCGTCCTCGCGACCGGGTCAAACTGCGCACTTGGCGTGGGGAAGAGGCCCGACGTCCGGCTGTTCTGGTCGAGCTGGAAGAAGTCCGTCACCTTGCCGTTGGTGATGTCGCCGGGCAGGGTGAAGGTGTAGACCGAGCCGTAGTTGGCGCCCGTGTTGTTGCTCTGGACCACGGCGACGTCGCTGCCTGTGCTGCGCGGGACGTTGCCCGTGCTGGGGCTGTTGTCGGCGGAAGTCCAGTTCGGGTCGCCGTAGCCGGTCTGGCCCTTGCTGATCACGCTGGAGTTCGCGTAGACCAATCCATCTCCCTTGGTCACGCCGTAGTACAGGCCCTTGAGCGCCGAGGCCTGCGCCGCGGTGGTCGAGGGCTCCGCCGCCCCGTAGTAGAACTGGATGTCGGAGAGGTTGCCGTTGCGCGATCCGGTGGGGACCTGCACGTCGCCGGAGGTGGTCGAGGGCGTGCCGGTCGAACCGATGCTGCCGATCAGCGTGCCGGTGCCGTTGTCGACGGCCGTGAACACGCCGTTGTCGTCGCCGAAGATCAGGCGGGTCTTGCCCGTGATGGGGTCGACCATCGTGATGATCTGGTGGACGTTGGTGGTCGGCACGCTCCAGGGGTCGCTCGCGGTTGTGTCGAACGTGGAGGGCTTGAGCGCCTGGTCGAACGTGGTCCACTTCGCCTTGGCGCCGTCGTTGGTGATCTCGGCGGCGGTCGTCGTCAGGATGGTCGACCCGGCGACGAACGGCTTCAGGGGGTTCGCGATCAGGTTGATGTACGGGGTGTAGACGGGGCTGAACGGGTTGTCCGCCGAGGTGGTGGGCGGCGCCCCGGGGTTGTCGTCCAGGACGGGGCCTTGCGGGATGGTGACCGGGATCTGGGTGAAGCCCGCCCAGTTGTTCCAGATGGTCGTCTGGCCGCCGAACTTGTAGTCGTTCGGGACGATCAAGCCACCGAGCGAGATGCCTTCCGGGTCGGTGTTGGACATGTAGAAGGCGTGCGCGTCGGCGATTCCCGTGGTGTCGACCCGCAGCAGGCCCGAGGTGTCGTACTTGCTGGAGCCGCCGAGGTAGACCACGTTGGGGTTGTTCGGGTCGACGGCGAGGCTGATCGCGTAGTTGCCCAGGCCGTTGTTGTCCTCGTCGGGGTCATTCTCCGGCGGGATGGGCACACCCGCGGGCGTATTGTTGCCCAGGGGGTTGTATCCCGGGTTCCGGTCGTCGTTGGTCGGGATCTGCGGCAGCGACTGGTTGGCGGCGGCCTCGGTGTCGGTGTCCTCGGTCGGGAGCTGGACGCGGGTCCAGTTGTCGCCCGCGTCCTTGGTGAGGTAGAGCCCTTCCAGGTGCCCGCCGAAGACGGTCTGGCTGTCGGCCGTGACCGTGGTGGCCGCGGTGACCACGGCCGCGTACAGCCAGCCCTGGTACAGCGTGTCTTGCAGGGGGTTGCCCGTGAGCGCCGGCTTGGCCAGGACGATTCGTCCCTTGACCGCGGTGGCCAGGCTGTTGGGGGTGTCGGGATTTTGCTTCGGATAATACTCGGAGGTGCTCGACCCGACGGCGACCGGCTGGGTGGGGTTGACGTCGTCGTTCTGGTACAGCGTGTCCCCGGCGGTGCCCGTCATGGGGAGGAATCCCGCCCCGGCGGCCGAACTCCGATAGACGCCCCCGATGACACCCCCGGCGGCGTTGGTGCCACCGGCCAGGCCTGCGTAGACGATCTGGAGGTTGCCGCCGGATTCGCCCGTGCCGCTATTCTGGTCGAGGAGGACGTCGGTCGCCTCGCCCGGGAGCAACTTGGTCCAGTGGTTGCCGGAGTCCACCGACTTCCAGATCCCCCCGGCCGAGGTTGCGCCATAGGCGGTCACCGCGTGGCCGGTGGCGTCGACGTCCGAAAGGGCGGCGTAGATGATCACGCCGCCGTTAATGCCGGGATAGAGCTTCGGGTCGACGACCACCTTGAAGGTCGCCGTGTTGTCGAACACGTGGTCACGCAAGGGCGAATTGAGCGGGAGCGGATTCCCGCTCGCATCGACGTTGGTCATGCTATCCAGCAGGGTCCACGTCGCGCCACCGTCCATCGAGCGAAGGAAGCCCACGCCCTTGGCTACCATGCTCGGGCTTGAGCCCACCGACGCGGGGCCGGGGGTCTGATCGGCCAGCGAGTCGCCGTTGCCCGTGCCGGCGATGATGATCGACTGGTTCGGGTCGTTGTTGCGGGGGAACACGGCGATGCTGCCGATGTTCAGGCTCGACGTCGGCCCGAACTGGGTCAGCGGCACCCAGGTGGGGCCGGCGGCGCTGGTGGTGAGGAAGTCGGTCGTCTTCCAGATCCCGCCCGAGGCCGCGCCGAGGTAGACCGTGTTGCCCGAGGGGTCGGACGGGTCGACGGCGATGGCGCCGACCTGGCCGGAGACCTCTGCGTTGCCGCCGATGGTCTTGGCGTCGATGCCCGACGAGCCGGTCGAGGTCCACGTGTTCGAGGACAGCGAGTTGGTCGGGTCCTGCGTGAAGATCTGGAACGACGCGGTGAACTGGTCGGCCACCGTCTCGCCGAGGCCGGTCGCCGATACCGGCTGCGTCAGGTTGAGCTGCCAGCTACTGATCGTGCCCCGGTTCGCCGGCGCGGTCGCCACGCTGTCGACGACCTCAAGCTGCCACTTGCCGCCCGAATCCTGGTTCTTGAACACGCTGAGCGGGAACTGCGGATTGAACGGGCTGCTCGTCCCGCTGAAGAACGGCGGGCCGCCGTTCTGGATCGGCGTGGTCGCGGCGTCGGAGAACGTGGTGCCGGTGAAGTTCGCCTGGTTCCCGGTCGAGCCGATGCCGGTGAAGAGCTGGAGCTTCGTGCCGGATGGCGAGATCAGGAAGGCGGTGAGGTCGGTGTCGTGCGGATAGGTCAGGTTGATGGTCAGCGTCACGCCCTGGACGATGAAATTGTCCGGGACGTTGATGGAGGAGAAGGTGGCCGTGCCCGCCGTGGCGCCGCCGATGACCGGCGGGCTCGCGTCGTTGGAGTTGTAGGTCTTGACCGTGGTCTGGCCGTTCGAGGAGGTCCCGCGTAACTCGTCCAGGCCGGCGTTTTGGTTGGTATCCAGGGCGTCCCCGACGGAGGACTGGATGGTCGGGGCGAAGGTGACGGTGTAGGTCCCGCTGAGCTGCTGCGAGGGGAAGCCGATGATGAAGGTGCGGTTGTGCGTGCCCTCGCTGGCCAGCGTGGTGACCGTGAACGGCCCGGAGATCTGGCCCTGCGGACCCATGATGCGGAGGATCGAGGCCGGGGTGACCGTCGCCACGTTCATGTCGCGATCGAAGACGACTGCGAGTTGCGAGACCGCCTGGTCGGTCACCAGGTTGTCGGGGGCCGCCGTCACCCCGGGGACGAACGTGCTGATGACCGACGGGCCGGGGACGATCAGCGGCTCGGTGGACGTGCTGTACGGGGGATCGAACACCGTCCCGGCGAAGGTGGTGGGCGTGGTGGGCGCGGGCGTGGGCACCGCGTACACGTCTCCGGGCGAGGTGCCCGTGAACGGCGTGAGGTACGGGTTCTCGCCGCCGACGGCGTCGCCGTTCTGGTCCATCAGGTTGCCCGACTGCACGGAGCCCGAGGCGGTGACGGTGCGGATGCGGTCGCGGACGATCGGGCCGACCTGGTAGCTGTAGGTGCCGACGCCGCCTTGCGGGGCGAACTGGACGAGGAATTCCGTGGGCCCGTCGTTGGTGTTCCCTTCGCCCACCCCGCCCAGCGGCGTGACGGACAGGACGGGGACGTTCACGCCCGCCTGGAACCCGGAGGTGCTGGTGTTCCGATACGTGATGAGGATGTCCGACGCATTGACCGTGGCGGGATCGACCGGCCGGTCGAACTGCACGACGAACCCGCTGGCGAGCGGCGTCCCGTTGGCAACGCCCGAGATGCCCGAGGCCGTCTGGTTGTTGAAGGTGATCGCGGTGCCCTGGAGGTTGAAGACGGTCTGCGACTTGACCGGCCCCATCGTGCTGGTGACGACCCGCGGGCCGCTGGCGACGGTCAACGATGCCGCGCGGATGTCGAGCGACAGGTTATCCTCGGGGCCGCCGTTCTCGTTGCTCGACCACACCGGGTACAGCCGCCCGTCGAGGAAGGCGAGGGACTGGTGGTCGCCGTAGCTGAAGCCGCCGACGTCGCTCAGCGGGTTCCCCTGGTAGGCGGCGCCGGTGTTGGGCGACTGGTTGTCGGGGATGGGTCCGAGGGTCACGGTCTGGCCGGTGATGCCGTCGGTGACCGTCTGCGGGGTGTTGGCGAAGGTCTCGGGGGCGAAGGTGGTGCCGCCGTCCTCGCTGATGGCGACGTAGGTGGCCACGCGAGCCCGCTGCGGGTCGTTGCGGGCGTCGTAGAACGAGAGCGGCGAGCGTGCCGGTGCTCGGGTCGACGGCGATCTGGGGCTCGGATTGCGGCCGTCCTCCGCTCAATCCGGCGGTGTTGACGGCGCCCGAGTAGCCGTCGGTGATGGCGTTGTCGTCGTTGACGGTGACCGCCGAGCTCCAGGTCGTCCCGCCGTCGTCGGAATAGCGGAGCATGATCTGGGTGTTGTCGTAGATGCCGCCCGCGGCGTCGACGTTGTTGCCCGTGAGGTCGGCCGCGGGCTGATCGACGTAGGTGACGTAGATCCGCCCTTGATAGGGGCTGAACGAGCCGAGCGTGTTGTCGGACGCGATGCCCGGGTCGGGGCCGATCCCCTGCGGCTGGACCGACGAGTATTCGATGGAAGTCGGCTGGAAGGCGGCCAGGTCCGGGAACACGCCGAGCTCGGCCACGGCATTCTTGTCCGAGCTGATCCCGTAATGTCCGCTCTCGGGGATCACGCCCGTCGCTCCCACGATGGAGGCGCCGGTGAGCCGGCCCCACACGTTCGTGGTCGAGACCAGCGAGTCCTTGCCCCCGGTCAGGTTCGAGCTGATGTCGACGCCCCAGTCGAGGACCCGAGGCGGCTGGACGCCGGGCAAGTCGGCGGCGCCGAAGTTGGTGATCTCCAGCTTCCACACGCCGTTGATGGTGGAGGCGGGCAGGCCGATGTACGAGGACAGGTCGGGGCCCGCCGGGAGGGCCACCCCGTTGACGGTGCTGGCCAGTTGCACGTCGGGCGAGTAGGTGCCGACGTAGGGGTCGGTGAGATTCGCCCCGTCGCCATAAAGCGGGTTGGTGATGGACCGCGGCGCCTCGTCGTCGAAGGTCGTGTCCAGGGTATAGTCGGGATTCTTCGTGGGGTCGCTCGGCTGGTAGCCGAACCCCTGGCCGGTCACGCCGATCAGCCCGGTGTTGTTCGGGTAGAGCAGGGAATTGCGGACCAGGGGGACGCGGGTGCCGTCGGGTGCGACGACGTCGATCTCGAAATTGGCGTCGTTGTCGGGCACGCCCGCGTACAGGCTCAGTCGCACGTCGACGTGGCCCACCGTGGTGAATCGCGGGTCGGACACGTTCACCGAGAGCGGGAAGTCCGTCGTCACCGGCGTGCCCACCGGCGTGGCGGGCTGGATCGTGGCGCTGTTGTTCGAGACGTCGTAGGTCGAGGTCGTGCTGTAGGTCGTCCCCGCCTGCACCTTGTCGGAGAAGATGTTATCCGGCAGGGCCGTGAAGAGGGGGAAGTTGTTGGTCCCGAAGTCGTCCCAAACCACCGTGACCTGGCCCGCCGGGACGAGCGGGGCGCCCGGATTGAAGGCGTTGGGCAGGCTGCCCTGGCTGATGGAGAGCTTGGGCTGGGCGTCGCGCTGGAGCGCCACGCCAGTCAGCGTATTGGTGCCGATGAACTTCGAGTCGTCGAGGATCTCGACCGGCGAGAACGACTTGCCGCCGTCGGACGACGCCGTCAGGGCGATCGCGTTCAGGTTGTCCACTTGATCGGTGACGTCACCATTCAGGCCCATGTCGCGGGTCGCCCACGCGATGTAGACGTTGCCCGAGTACGCGTCGTTCTGCGTGGCGCTGCTGGTCGGGTCGGTGAACGCGGCCGACTGGGCGCCGTTGTAGACGCCGATGAAGGCCCCGGTCGAGCCGTTGTAGGCGAGCACCTGGCTGGTGCCGAAGCTGGTCACCAGCAGCATGGGGCTGGAGCCGGCCGTGAACGCCAGCCCGCGGGGCGACGAAAGGCCGCCCGATCCGGCGGTCACGAAGGCGCGGATGAAGAGGCCCGAGGGGCTGAATTCCAGGACCGAGTTGCTGCCGGAGCTGGCCACGTAGAGGTCCCCGCTCGCGTCGAACGCCAGCCCGTAGGGATTGCTCAGGCCGTTGCCCGACGCGGCCACGCCCTCGTAGGTGGCGAAGGGCTCTCCGTTGGCGCCCTGCGTCACGAGGTATTCGAGCACCTGATTGGTGCCCGAGCTGCTCACGTACAGGGTGTCGCCGAGGGCATTCTGGTGGAAGACCAGGTCCGTCGGGGCCTTCAGGCCGCCCAGGCGGGGCTGGACGAAGGTCTCGACGAATTCGCCCGTGACACCGTCGTAGACCTGGACGCTGTCCAGGTTGTTGGCGGCGACGAACAGGTCGTCCACGCCGTCCCCGTTGACGTCGCCGTTGCCGTTGGCGTCGAACGCGACGCCGAGGATGATGGGCGTGTTGTCCAGCTTGGCCGTGAACGTGGCCGTGGTGCCCGACGCGTTGTACTGGAGGATCTCGTTGGTATCGCGGCTGGACACATAGAGGCTGCCGTTGGCGAAGGCCAGGCCATCGGGGCCGTTCAGCCCGCCCAGGCCGCGGGCCACGAAGGCGCCCGAGTACGTGAACGGGTTGTTCCCCGTGCCGGGCTTGAATTCGAGGACGCGATTATCCTGATCGCTGCCGTTGGAAGCCTGCGTCGAGAGCAGGGAGGAGGCCTCGGCGCCGCTGGCCACGTACAGGTTACCGGCGGCGTCGAAGAGGATCGCCGTCGGGCCGTTGAGGCCGCCCGACTGCGGCGAGACCACGATGTTGCTGAACACGCCGGTCGTCCCGTTGTATCGGAGGACCGAATTGGTGTTGTAGCTCGCGACGTAGAGGTAGGTGAAGGAGCTGTTGAACGCGATCCCCGTGGGCCCGTTCAGGCCGCCGCTGCCGCCCGTCACGAAGGCGCCGAGGTAGGCGCCGTTGGTGAAGCCGAATTTGAGCACCTGGTTCGTGCCGAAGCTGGCAACATAGATGTTGCCGCTGGAGCCGACAGTGATCCCCTCGCCCTGCACGATCAGGCCGTTGGGCGGGACGAACTGGTCGACGTAGGCCCCGGTCGTCGCGTTGAAGCGGAAGACGACCCAGCCGCCCGCCTTGTACTGCTGGGAGGGGTCGGCCGCGAGCACGTCCTGGCCCACCACGTACAGGAATCCGCCGCTGAAGACCAGCCCCTGCGGATTGACCAGGCCGCCGACGACCGCCTTCGTCACGGGGTCGATCGTGGAGCCGCTCCGGGACTCCACGAACGTGCCCATCAACTGGCCGGTGGTCGGGTCGTAGCGGAGGATGCTGTTGCTGGCGGTATTGGACACGTAGAGGTCGCCGTCGGGGCCGACGGTCTCGAACCCCGGCATGTCGGCGGATTGCGGGTTGAACGAGTCCCGCCAGAGGGCGTTGTTCAGGCCGATCGCCACGCCGTTGATCGAGGCGGCGGAGGCGGGCTTGTAGCGGACCAGGTCGTTGGTCCCTTCGCTCGCGACGATCAGGCTCCCGTCCGAGGTGAACACGATCCCCTGCGGGTTGGTCAGGCCGCCGGAGGTGGGCGCCACGTAGTTCGTCAGGAGATAGCCCGGGGCGATCGGGTCGGTGTACTTCGTCCCGTTGTAGGTATAGGTGTAGTTGTACGAGGTCGTGTTGTACTGGAGGACCGAGTTGCTGCCCGAGTTGGACACGTAGAGGTTGCCGTCGGGGCCGATGACCAGGTCCGTCGGGGCGATCAGCGGGCCGGGCGTGAAATCGCTCGTGAACAGGCCGGTCGTGCCGTTGAACCCGAGGACCTGGTTGGTCCCCGAGCTGACCACGAGCAGTTGCGAGCCGTCGAAGGTCAGGCCCGTCGGCGCCGACAGGCCGCCGCGTCCGTTGGTCACGAAGACCTGGATGAACTGGCCGGTGGTCCCGTTGTACTGGATGACCTCGTTGTTGCCCGTGCTGGTGACGTACAGCGTGCCGTCGGACGAATTGAAGTAAAGGTTCGTCGGGTCGAGGATGTTGTTCGCGGAGCTCTGCGAGATGACGAAGTTAGTGACGAAGGCCCCGGCCGACGTGAATTCGGCGACGTCGTTGGCACCCTCGTTGACGACGAACAGGAAGGGCGTCGAGGTCCCGTTGACGGTCAGGTTGTGGAACGTCAGGCCTTCGGGATTGAAGAGGAATCCGCTCGCCGGGGCGATGAAGGCGCCACGTACTTGCCGCTGGCGGCGACGAACTCGTACACGCCGCCGTTGCTGGCCGTCACATAGAGATTCCCCTTGGTATCGAGGGTGATCTCCTGGGGAGTCGCGGCGATCTTCTGCGCGACCAGGCTATTGACGAGCATGCGGAATTGGCCCGCCTGCGCGGCCCGAGGCGTAATACTGGAGGATCTCGGTATTGCCCGAGCTGACCACATAGAGGTACGTGCCCGTCGAGTCGAACGCCAGGCCCGTCGGGCGGAGCAGGCCGCCGGAGTTCGTGGTCACGAACACGTTGATGAACTGGCCGGTGATCCCGCTGTATTCGAGGATCTCGTTGTTGTAGGTGCTGGCAACGTAGACGTTGCCGTCGGGGCCGACCACCGCGTCATTCGGCAGGGGGATCGCCGGGGGGGTGGTGAGCGGGTGCAGCTCCAGGTCCTGCGAGGTGAAGCGCGTGACCCCCACGGTGGTGGAAGACTTCGGGAACGTATACTCGAGAACGCGATTGCCGTTCTGGTCGGTGGGCGCCTGCGAGCCCGTGCTCGCGACGAACAGGTCGCCGGCGGCGTCGAACGTGAGGCCGGTCGGGTCGTCCAGGGCCTCGGGGGTGAACTCCGAGAGGAATCCGCCGGTGCTGGCGATCACCTTCGTGTTCACGTTCTGGGTCTCAAGGTCGTAGAGCAGGACGATGTTCGTCTGGCTGCTGACGACGAGGAGGCCGCCTTGCTGGGTGTTCGCGAGCGAGAGCGCATAGGGGTCGTACACGAGGCCTTCGGGGCCGTCCAGGCCTCCGGCGCCGGAGGCGACGAACGTGACCGGGTTCGTTGCCAGGCCGTTGACCAGCGTGTACTCGAACACCTCGTTCTGCGTGAGGGGGTTGGCCGCCAGCCCCAGGCTGGAGACGAACATCAGGTTCGAGGCACCCGCACTCCCGCTGGTGTCGAACGCGAGCCCCTGCGGCACGCTCAATCCACCCAGGCCCGCGGAGACGGAGATCCCGATGTAGACCGGCGCGGCGCTCGGGTCGTTCGCCAGCGCGGGTGCGCCATACTCGATCACCTCGTTCGACCCCGAGCTGACCACGTAGAGGTTGAAGGAGTTGGGCTGGAATTTCAGGTCGAGCGGCGAATTCAGGTCCTCGGGCGTGAAATACCCGCTGATGCCGTTGCCGATGGCGTGGTCGGTAAGGCCGATCGCCTCGGTATAGCTGAGGACCACGTTGGTGGCCTCGCTCGATACCAGCCAGCTCCCGGACTTCGCGTCCAAGGTCAAGCCGGTTGGGTTCTGGAGGATGGCGTTCGCCGTGCCGACCGTCGTGGTGCTGCTGGGCAGGATATACGCCAGGCTGAACGCCCCACCCGTGCTGCTGGTGGCGTTGTACCGGACCACGTTGTTGCTGTTGTAGTTCGCCACGTACATGTAGAGCTGGGGCGTGCCCGAGGCGGCAAGGTCCTGGCTCAGGAAGGCGATCCGTTCCGGCCCGTTCAGGTTGGCGTTGGTGGCATACACGCCGTTGGTGACGTCGGGCGCCGCATAGTAGTAGTAGAGGACCTGATTCGTGTTGAAGCTGGAGACGAACAGGACGGTGAATTGCTTGTTGTTGCTGTCCAGATAAGTCTGCACGGCCAGCCCGGTGGGATGATTCAGCCCGGCCAGTCCCGGCGCGATGAATGTTGCGCCGCCAAACAGCGGGTCGGGGTTGGCGATTCCGAAGCGGTCGTAGCGGATGACCTGGTTATTCGTGTCATCGGCAATCAGGAGATCGCCGCCACCTTTTCCATCCATGGCGATGGGGGACGAGAACACCAGGCCGTCCATCGCCACGCCCGTGGTGGCGAACACGCCCTCGGCGCCGATGCTGAGGGTGTCCGAGTTGGTCGCGGCGTTGAAGGTGACGACGGGCTGGAACTGGAGGACCTGATTCGTGCCGGTGCTGGCGACGAAGACGTTGAGGTCCTTCGTATTGCCCATCATGTCGATGTACTGTCGCTGCACGGCCATGCCTTGCGGCTTGTTCAGGCCGAGCGTGCCCTGCGTGACGAAGATCCCGACGTAAGCCCCCGACTTGGCGTTGTAGGCGAGGATCTCGTTCGTCGCCTTGCTCGCGACGAACACGTAAGACACCGCGTTCCCGCCGCTATCCGTGCCCGACCAGACCACCGAATCCTCGGGGGTTTCCAGCGGCTCGGGGTCGTCGAAACCCTGCGCCAGGCGCCGTGTTGGCACCCACCCAGTCGCCGACCCCGCTGGCGTCGAGGCTGTACTCGAAGACCCGCCCGTCCGCATTCTGGTGCTCGTGCTGGCGTCGTTGCCGAAGTTCGCGTCCGTCCCTTCGCCAGACACCACGTAAAGGGTCATCCCGCGGGCGGACGTGGGCGTGGTGGTGATCGCAGGGCGGAACGTCAGGCCCTGCGGGTCCAGGAGCGTGGGGGCGGTGAACGGCACGCCGTTGGTCTGGAAGGTCGTGAAGGCGTAGCCGGCCTTGTTGCTGACGTCCGTGCCGCTGTACTTGATGATCTGGTTGGTCGCCGAGCTTGCGAGGAAGAGCGTGGTGTTGGCGCCGTTACGATTGAGGATGATGCCCGTCGGCGTGTTCTCGCCGAGCTGGCCGCCGTAGATGGCGGTCTGGATGAACGTGCCGGTCACCACGATGGGCAGCGACGTGGTCGTGTTCAGGCTGAATTCCTGCACCGTGCTGCCGATCGTCCCGTTGCCGCTGGCGACGTAGAGGACGTTGGGCACCACGCCGGTGTCGATCGCGATCCCCGTCGGCGCGTTGGGCGTATTCGACGAGAAGAGCACCGGGCCGACGGTCTCGCCGTTCGTGTCGAACTCGACGACCTCGTCGTTCTCGTTGCTTGCGACGTAAAGATTCCCGCCCGAGTCGAACGCCAGGCCGTAGGCTCCGACCAGCCCTTCCGTGGAATTGACGAATTCGGCCCCGGGGTTGGGCAGGCCCGTCGTCGCGTTCAGGCCGGGGTCGGCCGTGCCATTGGGATGATACCGGAGCACCTCGCTGGAGCCGAACGTCGAGACGTAGAGATTGCCGCTTGCGTCGAACTTCAGGAACTCCGGCTCGTTCAGGTCGCCGCTGCCGTCGTCCGCGGCGAACACGCCTACGTAGCCGCCCGAAGCATTGTATTCGAGGACCTGATTCGTCGCCCGGCTCGCCACGTAGAGGTTGCCCGTCGCATCGAACGCGATCCCCTGCGGGTCGGACAGGCCGCCCTTGCCCGCGGTGACGAAGATTCCCTTGAAATTTCCGGTCGAGCTGTATTCGAGGATCTCGTTCGACCCGCTGCTCGCCACGTAGAAATTGCCCGAGGAATCGAACGCGATCCCCTGCGGGTCATTCTCGGGCTCGGGGGTGAACAGGTTCACCGCGCTCACGGTGCTCAACAGGCCGCTATGCGTGGAGTGCTGGCGGCGGTCGAGACCGTGTAGCGGAGCACCTGATTGGTGCCGTTGCTGCTCACGTAAAGATACGACGGGGTCGTGGTCGGATTCGCCGAGATGTCGAAGTACATCCCGGTCGGGTCGACCAGCCCGCCGTTGAGCGCCCCGCCCGGGGCGACGAAGATGGACAGGAACGCCCCGGTGGCGCCGTCGTACTGGAGGATCTCGTTGCCGTTGCTGCTGGCCACGTACAGGTTCTTGTCGGGTCCCAGGACGGCCGAGTCGGGATTATTGAGCGGCTCGGGCGTGACCTGCGCGACGTAGAGGCCGGTCTTGGCCGCCGCGCTGTAGGTGTACTGGAGCACGGAGGCGGTCTGCGACGGCACGGTGGTCGTCTTCCCGCCGGTCGTGGTCGTGATCTGGGTGGTGACCGTGCTGGTCACATAGAGCGACCCGTTGTGATAGGCCAGGCCCTCGACGTCGCCCAGGACGCTCGTCGGCACCGGCGGCTTGCCCTGCGGGAGGATGGGCGTGAGGCTGTTCTCGCCGATGAATTCGCCGCCCGAGTACGTCTTGCTCGCGGCGTTGTAGGTGCCGAGGAAGGCGCCCGTCGAGCCGTCGTACATGAGCACGCCGCTGGTCAGCGGGAGCGTCTGGCCGTTGAACGAGACCGTGCGGTCATCGAACGAGGTGGCGACCAGCAGCGTGGTGCGCCCCATTCCCGTTGACCAGGTCGGTGTCGAAGGCCAGGGCGGTGGGCCGATTCAGCCCGCCCGCGCCCGGCTGCACGAAGGTGCCGAGGAGCTGGCCGGTCGATGCGTCGTATCGGACCACCGAATCGGTCCCGCTGCTCACCGCGTACAGGGTCTTGCCGTCGGGGCTGAGGACCGCGCCCTTCGGCGCGGTCAGGGGTGCCGGCGTGATCGTGTCCTGGAACGTCCCGGCCTGGCCGGCGGCGTCGTTCGGCCCGTAGAAGCGGAGGATCTGATTGTTGGTCTGGCTCGAGACGAACAGGGTCCCGTCCGTGCCGAACACCAGGCCCGACGGCCCTTGCAGGTTGGCATCGCCGCTGGAGACGAAGATCCCGTCGAACGCCCCGGTCGTGCCGTTGAAGTCGTACACGGCGTTGCTGTTGAAGCTGCCCACGTACAGGTGATACGCGCCGTCGCCGCCGATGTGGAAGACCAGGCCGACCGGGCCGGTCAGGCCGCCGGCCGGCGGGGCCAGGAACGAGCTGATGTAGGTGCCCGTGGCCCCGTCGTACCGCAGGACCTCGTTCGTGGAGAAAGCTATCCACATACAGGTCGCCGTCGACGGGGCTGAACGCGATGCTGGTGGGGCCACTTCAGGTCGTTGGGGAGCCGGGCCCCGCCGTGTTCACGAACACGTTGGAGCCGGTGGTCGCCTTGCTGTTGGGGTCGACGATGCGGCTGTACTCGATGACTTGATTGGTGCCGAAGCTCGATACGTAGAGGTCTCCGTTCGGCCCGAAGACCATCCCGCGCGGCATCATCAGGCCGCCGTTGAACAACTGCGGGACGAACGTGGCGAGGTAGGTGCCCGTCTTGCCGTCGTATTGCAGGATGGTGCCGTTGCCCTGGGCGTCCTGGCTGGCCACGTACAGGTCGCCGTTGGCCGGGTTGAACGCGAGCCCCTGCGGGTCGGTCAGGCCGCCGCTATTCGGCGCCACGAACGAGCCGAGGAACACGCCCGTGATCGCGTTGTAGCGGAGCACGGAATTGGTGCCGCTATCGGAGACCAGCAGGCTCGATCCGTCGGGGCTGAGCACCATGTCGGCGGGGGTCACGGGCGAGACCAGGCCCGACGTGAACGTGGCGATCGCCGCGCCGGTCTTGCCGTCGAACTCGATGACCTGGCCGGTCTGCGTGCTGTTGACGAACAGGTTGCCCGATTGGGGGTCGAAGGTCAGGTCGGTGGGCGTGAACAGTTGCGAGCCCGACGCGAAATTGCTCTGGAATTGGCCGGTCGTGCCGGTGAACTGCTGCACCGAGTTCTGGCTGGTGACGACGACGTAGGTGTTGTTGTCCGGCCCGGTGACGATGCCCGAGGGGGTGCCCGACGGCTCGGAGGTCACGGCGTTGCCGACGTTGGAATCGACGGCCAGCGTGGGGGTGAACGCCTCGTCCCCCAGCAGGTTCACGTCGGTGGCGAGCCACTCGTGGACGATCTTGTTGGTCAGCGTGATGTTGGGCGTGAGGTTGGCGAAGCTGTATTTCTGGAGGACCAGCGCACCGCTCGAATACGCCGAGTTGTGCTCGGAGGAGAGCACGAAGAAATTATTGTTCCGGTCGAACGCCACGCTGGTGTCGGTCACCTGCGCATAGCGCTGCGTGTCGGGGACGTTCGGGGGCAGGGGCGGGCCGAAATCGGGGTCGTCGATGGGGAGGGGCAGCGCAACCGTGCCCGGCGTGGTGGTGCCCGCGGGGGCGAACTTGATCCAGGTCACGCCGCCGTTGGTCGTGTAGGCGGCCTCGGCATAGACCTGGTCGGCCGGCGAGACCAGCGTGGGATCCTCGGTCGTCCAGGTCGCCACGGCCCGCATCGGGTCCAGGGGGTCCACCGCCACGGTGGTGCGCGCTGGTGTTGGCCTGGTCGAGCACCGGCTCGTTGGACAGGTTCGACTGCGTGATGTTCGTGGGCGGCGGCAGGACCGAGAGCAACGCCCGGATCTCCAGCGACTCCAGCGTCAGGCGCCGCAAGCGATGCCGACCGGCCGACTGTCGCCGCGACGAGTTCAATGCCCGGGTCATGCGCTTGGCTGGCTTATGCTTGTCGGACGGCGACGTCATGGTGCGGCCTCGTGGTGGTTCCGGGACGACGGATCGGTTCCGAGACGACGGAACAACGTATAAAAACAAACTTTCAACATCGAAAGCCACGGATAAGAACGAACTAGTCTAATCAGGTTGCAATGTCAAAAGGAAGCGCCGATTGACGAAAATCGGAAAAAAAATCGCGCGTGCGACGCACATGCATGATATCAAGCACCATGCGCCGGATCAGCGGATTTTTGGGGCGTAGAGATACCTTCATGCAAAGCAAGGCAGGATTGGATTTGAACGATAATCATCGCGGGCGGACGAAGTCAAGTAGGCACCGGTGCATGTGCTGGGATTGTGGCTCGGCGGCGACGACCGCGGTTCGGCCGGGATGAACTCCACCCCGGCTCGTTCGTGGTCGCCGCAAATATATCACAATTCGGCGGGCAAGTTTCCGGATTATGGAATTTGCGCGAACTTCGCGATTGGGGGGCCTGGCGAAGGGTTTCGGATTGACCGCGGCCTCGTACCATGATATGACACGTTTTCTCACGGCCGTCGCCCGCGACGCATGGATAGCGCCCGAACGGCCCACCGACCAAGGAGGGGCGGGATTGATCGCCAACCTATCCGGCATGGACCCTGCGCCGACCATCAGGAAAGACCCCGCCCACGCCGGCCTCGCCGGGCGTCACGCCAGGGCGGTCCGGCGGCGCGTCGTGTCGCTGCTCCCGGGCCCGTTGCAAATCCTCAACATGACGTCCGGCGACGACGGCCTGACGCGAGACCTGGAGGCACGCGGCAGCCAGGTCGTCACGATCGAGCCCGATCACCCACGCGACGTCACGACGCCGCCCGACCTTGGACGGACAGTCCTGGCCGATTTCGAGCAGCTTCCCTCGCTGACAAACCTGGAATCGGAGAGGTTCGACGCCGTCGTCGCGATCGATCGCCTCGGCAGGGTACGCGATCCCGAGTCGATGCTCAAGGCGGTGAGGGAGGCCATCAAGCCGCGAGGCCGGATGGTGCTGACCGTACCGGACGCGTCCCACGGGCGGGTGAGGGCGGCGCTCGCCAGCGGCCTCGACTTCTATGACGAATCGGGGCCCATCGATCGGGGACAGCTTCGCCTGTTCACGAGAGACTCGCTCATCGCGACGGTGGAAGCGGCGGGTTTCGCGGTCGGCCAGGTCGAGGCGATCGACGCGTCCGCATTCGGCGATCCCACCGGAATCAACAGGCGCGACGCCTCGCCCGAAGGCTGGCTGGTCGTGGCCCATGCGCTCCCCGACGACGACCTTCGCTGGATCCAATCCCGCGTGGGCGAGGCGGCCAGGGGTCGCGAGCTGGCAGAGCGCCGTTCCGCGGAACTGGAGTCGCTTCATCAAGAAGTGCTGATCATGCTCGACGCGGCACACTCCCGCGCCCGAGACCTGAGCTCGCGACTGATTGCCGAGCGCGGCCGCCTGAAAGACGCCCACGAGCAGCTCATGAGACGCGACGAGGAGCATCGCAACACCTGTCGCGAGTTGATCGATGCCCGGGACGCGAGCGAGGCGCGCCGATCCGCCGACTCTGCCCACACGCAGGCCCTTCGCGAAGCGCTGGAAGCCTGGCATTCGCGGAGCGAGGCGGAATTCGAGGACTCGAAGAAGGCGCTCGTCGCCGCACGAGACGCCGCCTACAAGCAGGCCCTGATCGCCGCGGCGCGATGCCAGGACCTGGAAGGGCGAATCGAGCATATTTTGATGAAAATGCCTCGACGCATCCTCGGCAGCTTCAAGCGATGGGTCCGCTCCCGCGGCTCCTGAAGTCTCGACCTTCGGAGGCGATCCCCATGCCCACCTGCTCGCTGATCATCCCCGCGTACAACCTGGCAAGCGTGACGAAGCAATGCCTGGACCGGCTCCTTTCGGCGCCCGCCGGCAAGCATGACTTCGAGGTCATCGTCGTCGACGACGCTTCCAGCGACGGCACGGCGGAGTTGCTCACGACCTATGGCCGGTCGATTCGCGTGCTCACGCACGGGCGAAATCAAGGCTTCGCGGTCGCCTGCAACGACGGCGCGAAACTGGCGGAAGGCCGCTATCTCGTGTTCCTGAACAACGACACGCTCCCGCTCCACGGCTGGCTCGACGAGCTCGTCGCCCACGCCGAATCGCGCCCGGAGGCCGCCGTCATCGGCAGCAAACTGCTGCATCCCGACGGCACCATCCAGCACGCCGGCATGGCCATCGACGCCGACCTGGAGCCGCGACACCTCTACCTCGGATTCCCGGCCGACCACCCCGCGGTCAGCAAGCCCCGCACCTTCCCCATGGTCACCGGCGCGTGCATGCTCGTGAGGCGTTCGGCCTTCGAAGCGGCCGGCGGGTTCGACGCGGCGTTCTGCAACGGATACGAAGACGTGGATTTCTGCCTGCGAATCGGCAAGCTCGGCCGCGAGGTCCATTATTGCCCGACCAGCGAGGTTATCCACCTCGAATCCGTGTCGGAAGGCCGCACCCGGCGCGACGCCGCGAACCACGCCATCTACTGCTCCCGATGGAAGCCATCTCTCAAGCCGAACGACATCCATTATTACGTCGAGGATGGCCTGATCCGGATGACCTACGGCACCACCACGCCGCTGAAGCTGAGCGTTTCCCCCGTGCTCGCTGTGGTCGATCGCGAGGAGAAAATCGACGAGTTCGAAACCCTCCTTATGGCGAGATCGCGCCAGGTGGACGAGCTCTTGAAGGAGAATATCCGGCTGAGGATTCACCGAGGCAACGAGGCCCGCTCGGCCTGATCGCACCGACCACATCGTATCTGCGGCGGGACGTCCTGCGTCGCGTTCATCGCTTCCATGCGATCGATCCGGAGCGGCGAGCATTCGGGGCAATCGGAGAACCTCGCCGCGTCCCACAAGTCGGCGAACACGCGGCCGGCCCGCAACGACAGGCCATATTCCTGGGCGGATTCCAGCGAGCGACAACGACGGCGGCGAGAATTCGCCCGCTAGCTGGAGCGTCTCCATCGCCCCATTGCCCGCCCGCGTCGGGATTAACGAGCAAACCGACGCCCCGCACTCAAACGCGAAGTCGAGCGACCGCCTGGCCCACTCCAAACCCTCCACGCTCGGAAAGCCACGGCGGGCGGACGAGGATGAATACGCGGAGATCAATCTCGTTCTCGTCGCAGGAATCGTGCGGCCTCGCGAAACTGATCGAGCGTCATCCGCTTGTTCAAACGTTCGAGCACTTCCGGATGGACCGTCTCCAGGCCCATCGCCACTTCCAACCGGGCCGAAAGCCGATCGCGAAACTCCAGGCAAGCGGGGCCCGACAAGCGCCGGGTGCGATTCGACGATCACGCGACGAAACGGGCCGCAAATCCCGGCGATCTCCGCATATTCCTCGGCGCGGAATCGCCCGCGGATCGAAGAAGCTCCCGGCGTTGTACAGCTTGATGGCGACGATCGCGCGAACGCCATCGGCGGGGAGTTGATCGAGTGGCGTAACGAATCTGCTCGGCGATCGGCCCCAGCGGGACGGTCTCCTCCAGCGTGTTCCGCCAGAGGTCGCACATCAGGCATCGCCAGGGGCATTCGCGATTGGTCAGGAAGACCGTGTCGCCGTCCTCGATCGTGGCGGCCGTCGTGGCCCGACTTCCTCCTCGACCAGGTACGCGTAGGGTCGCCACGGGTCGAGGAGGTTACGGGCCGGCCGCCGCCCGAGAATCCAGCGGTCGCGATCGCGGGCTCGCCTCGGGATAAATCGACATGCGCTCGTCGCTCAAACCGGGATCGGCGTTCCCCGAAACTCGCTCGCGAACGGCGACCACGCCGCGTGCAGTCGCTCCTCCCATTGGCGCAGGAACACTTGCCGGCACCACGCCTTGCTCACCTGCCAGGCGCCGACCGCCTCGCCCGCGCCTTCCTGGAACCGCCGCTTGGGGAAGACCGGCATGCGGATGCCCGTCACCGCCTCGACCCCCTCACGGACGATCTCGGCCTTCAATCCGTAGAGCTTCTCCGCGCTCCCCTTGCAGGATGGCCTCGAACGGGATGGCGAGCGAAGCCGCGATCGCCGACCGGGTCGTGTACGGGCTGAATGCCTCGAATCCCAGCTGGCTGCGCCGGGGCATACGTGCGGACATAGGAACGCGACAGCCCGCCCGTATACGTCAAGCTATGCTTGATCGCGTCGATCCCCCAGCCCTCCTGGTACAGCAGCGGGTTCTTCAGGACGCTGGAGATCGTCAGGTCCGAATCCTCCAGCGGATACGCCTTCAGGTTCTCGTCGCCGCCGTCGCCGTCGAGGAGATATCGCATCGAAGGATGCCGCTCGCGAATCGCCTTCAAGCAGCGCGAGCGAAGCCGCCGCGCACTCCACGTCCAGCGGGATGATAATCCTCGATGGTCGCGATCGCCTCCTCCAGGTCCGGCACCACGCCATCCAGCGAGATCCGTTCCCACTGATCCTCCAAGCCAAGCTCGCGCGACCCAACGCTCGGCCTGAGTCGCATCCGAGCCTCCGCCCAGATCGAGCGTGTAGGCTCGCACCGAATTCGGGTCGCGGCCAAGCTCTTGCAGCGCCTTGCGGGCCAGGAGGAAGACCGAACCGCTGTCAATGCCCCCGGAGAAGAGGACGGCAATCGTCTCGCCGTTCGGGCACCCCGGCGAGCCAACTCCTGGTGGATTCGCAGCGCCGCCCGGACATAGTTCTCGCCCAGGATGCGAACGTCTTCCGGCCCTTTCGCGACCTCGGGCGAGAAGAAGCGATGATACCGAGGATTCGGGTCGGGGCATCCCACCTGATCGATCTCGACGAGGTAATGCGCCGGGACCATCCGCGTGTAGAGCGGGTCGAATTGCCAGCCGATTTTCAGGTCCTGGCAATACTCGAAAAGCCTGTCGATGCGGTCGGCCACGACCAGATAAGGGCCGTGATACCGCTTGGCCACGAAGTAGCGGAGGGGCAGGCCCAGCGTCCTCGCGAGGCGGACGGTCTGCCCCTCGCGAGCGACCGCGGCGAAATGTCCGTCGGTCGCTTCCAGTCGCCCCGTGTCGGGCGAAAGCACGGCCGCCTCCACCTCGTCCAGCGACGCGCCCGTCAGTCCCACCTCGCGAGGCCCGATCAAATCCACCAGCCGTTCCACGCCTGTCAACATGATGTTCCCTCGAAAAGATTGCGGGTAGGACTCAGGACGCGGAGGCCGCGAGCAAGTGCGGTTGCTCGACGACCGGCGGCTTCTTCCGCGAATTCCACCAGATGTCGACGAAGTTCGCCGCCGGCCCGACGAGGAAGAGCGCGTAGTACGGGGCGTGGACCACGCGGTTCAGTCGCAAGGACCATCTCGGCCAGAGCCACGAGGAACGCGACCAGGCATTGCCGCCTTCTTCGATGAACGGTCGTCTTCGGGTCGGTGATCATGAAGAAAATGAACAGTTGATACATCGGCCCCGTGATCGGCGAGACCTCGGCAAGCCACGGGTCGCCGGTGATCGCGCTCCGCACGAACGAGAAGGCGAAGAACGAGGCGACGTAGGTGGCGCAGATGTGGAAGCGTCGCAGCCGCCAGATGATGAGCGAGCCGAGGCACCAGACGACGATCATCGGCCAGAGGTGTTGCCCCACTGGATGCTCAGGCTGGCCACCGTGGCGGGCGCGAGGAACAGCATGGCGCTGACGCCCAGGTTCGACGGGTTCCAGAGGTGCCGCCCGTGCCAGCGGATCGCATATTTGGAGCGTGATCGAGATCAGGCTGCACAACGGCGTAAGGCCAGAACGCCGGCGAGCGGATCAGGATGCCGACGCTGATCCCCGAGATGTAGGCGCTGGCCAGGTGGGGCCACTTGCCGACCAGCAGTCGCGACAGGATCAGCTCCGCCAGGATGCTGCATGCCGATCGCCAGCAGGGTCCGCGTATAGCTCTCGAGGATGCCGAACCCGAGCTGACCGACCAGCAAGATCGCACGTGATGAGCATCGGCGGGAGGTAGCGGTTGTCGAAGCTGAGAAGCAGCGTCTCGCCGCGAGCGGGGCCAGGGGCTTCGCGATTCGGAGAGGATCGTGGTCGACATGCTCATGGGCTCCTTGACTGGATGGACGCGGCCCGGCGCGGGGGCCTCGATCGTCTGGACGTTGCCCGAGGGCCAGCGGATCATGGCCTTGTCGACCTTCGCGACTCTTGCCGAGCCCGAAGTGCAGCCGTCGCTGGTTCTGCGCACGAGTAGCCGCAGCCGCCGGAGACCTCCTGCAACTGCTCCTGACCGTCCCAGAAGAGCCGGACCTGGGCGCCGATCGCGCTCCGGTTCGACTGCCTTCCCGCGAAGCTCGAACCCGATCCATGCGTTCTCGGGCGGGACCGTGTTCTTGTAGACGAGCAGCGGGCCGCGCTGGTTGGCGACGACCACGTCCAGCACGCCGCGATTCCACAGGTCGACCAGCGCCACGGCGCGGCCGTCGTGCGTGTCGTCGAACCCGACCGCCTGCGAGACCTCGGAGAAATGCCCCGCGCCGTCGTTCAGCCAGAGCTTCTTCTGCTGATATCCCGACAGGCTCTTGCCCTCCATCGCCGGCCAGTTCTTCGCGTCGGAGATGATCGCCGTGTTGCCGCCGGCGATCACCGAGATACTCGTACCAGTAGCTCGTCCCCTTGGCTCGGCGGAGACGTATCCGTTGGTCAGGACGAGGTCCTGGTTGCCGTCGTTGTTCAGGTCGCCGAACTGCGCGCCGAAGCTCCAGCCCGCCCAGCTCGACGCCCAGCTCGCTGGCGAGGTTGTCGTACTCGAGCGCGTCGCCCGTGTGTCCCTTCCTTGGGCACCCAGAGGTTGTTGCCCTGGATCAGCACGCCCTCCTCGGAGATGTTCGTGACGTAGATGGAGAATTGCCCTTGGTTGAACATGTCGCCGAACGAGACGTTCATCCCGCTCTTGGGCGCGAACCCGACGCCCGTCGTCTTGCCCATCTCGTCGAACGTCTTGCCCTCCCTGGTTCGCATAGAGCTCGGCGACACGCCGTAATCGTTCGCCACGAACAGGTCGGGATAGCCCGTGCCCCGCAGGTCGGCCGCCGCCGCGCACAGGGCCCAGCGGTGGCTGTCGATGCCGACCTTCGTCGGTCACGTCCTCGAACGTCCCGTCGCCCCGGTTGCGGAAGCAGATACTTCCGCCCGCCGTTCTGGGCATATTCGAAGCTCTCCGGCATCATCTTCGTCGTCTTCAGATGCCAGAGGTCGAGCCCGTCGGCCCAGTAGCCGGCGAGGAAGAGGTCGAGCAGGCCGTCGCGGTCGAAGTCGAGCCAGGTCGCGCACCCGGCGTTCACCCAGGCGGGCAGGCCGGCCGCGTCGGTCACTCGCGTGAATTTCTTGCCGCCGTCGTTGTGAAACAGTTCGGGCTTGCCCCATTTGTACAGGAAAAGATCCGCGAATCCGTCGTTGTCGTAGTCGCCCCAGACGACCCCCATCGAGACGCCCGTGCCGGCCTTGTTCAAGTCGGCCACGCCCATCGCCGCGGCGACGTCGACGAACTTCCCGTCGTTGTTGTTGCGATAGAGGCGGTTGTGCGTCCCCTCGCCGCTGTTGGTGATGTAGAAGTCGGGCCAGCCGTCGCGGTCGAAGTCGGCCACGGCGACCGAGGCCCCCATCGAGGCGATCTGCGGCATGATGTGGGCGAGCTTCGGGTCCAGCTTCGGCGGCTTGTGCGCGAAATCGATGCCCGATCGAATGCGAGACCTCTTCCAGTCGGAACCCGTACCGCGACGCATTCGGCCTCGGGCCTCGTCGGCGGGACATCGCCGCGCCTTGTCCGGTCGGCTGCGGTCATCAGCGGTTCGAGCACCATCGTCGCGGCGATCAGCCCGACGAACAACACGATCGCGAACAATCCTGCCCAACGTCCCACGCATGAACTTATCTCCGATCCGCCTCGCGGTCCTGCAGCGCGTCGCGAAAACGCTCGGGCGTGACATACCGCGTATGATAATCTTCCCAGTCCCTGGGATATCGCCTGTAAACCGGGTCATCCTCGAGCTTGCCCGGGGGCGCGTCGTAGCTCGGCGTCTGGCATGCGAGGGCAGCGGCAGCACGGTCTTGGAGAACGCCGTGTTGTAGTCGCCATCCTTGTTCCAGCCGTCGCCGATCAGCACGAAATCGCGGACCAACCGGGCTTCGGGCCGGCGCCGGGCGGGGAATCGCATCGCCAGCTCGTCGCCGGCATTGGCGATCACGTAGCGGTCGTCGACCCCCTCCAGCAATTCGCGCACGTCGCCGAAACGCGTGTAATAGCCGATCAAGTCGCGCCACTTCTGGCCCGTCCCGGTCAAGGTCTCGTAATCGGGGCACCTCGGGCGAGCTCTGCGTCGGCGCGATCATCAGCGAATAGCCGCGGAGCCGGAGCACGGCCGAATCGGGACGGATCGACTCTCTGAGCGTCGTATCGGGGGCTCCGTCTACAGCCACGGCCAGCGAGTCCCAGAAGATTTCGAGGTTCGTCCGCAGCCGCAGGCGACGAGGGGCACCCTCGCGGAACACGCCGTCGAGGGGGATGAGGATCGTCTTGTTCTTGCCGGCGGGGAAGCCGAGGTCGATCGCGGCGACCGCCCATCCGCCGTCGGCCGTCGCGACCTCCAGGACAAGCCCCTGCGGCTTCGCCTGGCGACCTTGCCCGATGGCCACGTTGATCGAGCTATCGGTCGGGTGAATCCACCCGTTGGCGACCAGCCAGAGCGGCCGATCGCGCGGGATATCGTCGCCGATCTCCACCTCGACCCAGTGGTCCTTCGCGTGACCCCCTGATATTTGCCGCGATCGAAATTGTCGAGATACTCGCCGTCGCGAGCCGCGACGAGCTCCGCCACATCATTCCCCTCGTCGTCCATGGGCCGATTTCACGGCTCTCAGCGGCCCCATCCCGTGGACGGCCAGCGTCGGCGGCTCGCGGGCGAACCGCTCGTCGACGAAAATCTCTGTGCCCTTCGGGTGGTCGACGACCATCAGGGAGAAATGGTCCCAGTAGTGCGTCTCCCACAATTCGGCCGTGACCCGGACGTCGTATTTGCCATTCGCGAGCCGCGAGTTGGTCGCCGCGGATCTTCACCCAATCCTCGGTCTGGGACGACCCGGCGGTGTCCTGGGCGTTGATCCGCAGGCCCAGCGGCGATCGCCACAGGCGTCGGTCACGAACTCCACCTCGTCGCCGTTGAAAGCGTACAGGAACGGGCACGAGCCCTTCAATCGCTGGAGGCCGCGACGATCCGTCGGGTCTGGCCGGGGATTTCGAACACGCCTGGTTCGTGCCGTTGGGCCAGATGATCCGCGGACGACGTCGACCTCGGATGGTCGCCCAGCCCGAAGTGGACGACCGGGCCGGCGATGACCTGCTCCTGCACGATCAAGCCCGCCCTCACTTGGATCAGGCCGCCGACGCCGAACGAGTTGATCCGCCCGTCCCCATATGCCTTCGTCCCGCGGCCGGATCACCTGCCAGTGATACCCCTTCGTGCCCCGATTGCGGCCAGGTGGACCGACCCGGCGGGGTCCACGCCCGCCATAGTCCAGCGTGCCGTCGCCGTCCAGGTCGAGCGACCGACGAAGACTTCCGGCTCGATCTTCACCGGCAACTCGCGAAGCTGCCTCGATTCGTCGCAAAGCCAGATGCGAGCCGCCGCGAGCGGTGCGCGATCAGGTCCAGGCCGCCGTTATTGTCCAGGTCGGCGACCAGCAGCCGCCGCGAGCCGCGGCGCACGCGGCCAGCGTGCCGCCTTGGCGACCGCCCATCCCTTCGCCGTCATCCCCGATCGAGGCTCGGAGGATCGCCCCGTCGTCCTGCAAGGCGATCAGGTCCATCGTGCCGTCGGCATCGAGGTCCGCCGCGACGATACTCACAACCTGCCCCGCCACCTTCGGGGCAGTGCTCCTACGATACTTGCCGCCCCGTTCATTGGTGAAGATGTGGAGGATGCCTCGCTGGTCCAACAGGGCAAAATCGGGCGTCCCGTCGCCATCGAAGTCGGCCCAGGCGGCGCCGCGAAGTTCGGTGATTTCCGCGAACGGGCGAGCCACGGCGAAGCGCCCTCGGCCATCATTCACGAGCACGAACGGGCTGCCCGACCGCGGCGCCACGAGGAAATCCAGGTCGCCATCCAGCTCGAAATCCGCCGCCCAGACCCCGAAGAGGTCCAGATTCAAGACCTCCGCACCGAGCCGAGTGGCATCGGTCGCATCGGCGAACGACCCATCGTCGGCCTGGCGGAACAGCTTCAATCCGCCCGCGCCCGCCATCACCAGATCAGTCGCGTAATCGGAATTCCAATCGACGGCAACGATTCCATGCGCCGAAGGCGGCTCGCCGGCGGCTCCTCCGGGGAAGGGTGCAACCTCGCCGGGAGCGTCAACCAGTTGCACCCCCTTGGCATCGGCCGCGAACAAGCGCGGGGCACCCTCGTCGCGAGCCTCCACGGCGAACACGACGTCCCATTTCCGCGTCGCCTCACCACCGACCCCGCCGACGGCGAACGTCATCGCCAGGTCGGGCGCCGAGGGCACAGGTTGGGGCAGGGGGAGGCGGAGAAAATGCTGGATTGGCATGCCGACCTTGCCCCTGGGCGGCTTCACCCGGTCGACATCCCTGCGAAAGCTGGGGAGATTGATGAGCTGATTTTGCAGAGCCACATCGATTCGAACCAATATTCCCCGAATTCGTGCCGACCGCTGCTTTCTCCAGGTCATGTAGGAACAAATGCGTTCCGGCGGCCATCCGGTCGATAACTTGCCGAGCCGACGACTGCGGACCGGTATACCTCGCCTTGATTGAGCTTCGCCGCCAATCGGGCCTGCTGCAGCAGGACGGCTAGGTTGTCCGGCTGCAATTTCAGGATCTCGCCGAATTGCCGCAGGGCCTCGGCGTCCCCGCCTTCCGCCGCCTCGCGCTCGAGGGCCTCGGCGAGGGCAAACCGGGCCCTCATGTCATCGGCGCACGATCGACGGCCGCGCGGAGATGGGCGACGGCCTCGGTGAATCGGTCCTTCCGGCTCTCCATTAGCCCGAGCAACTGCTCGATTTGCGGATCTCCCGGCAGGAGCTTCGCCGCGACTTCCAGCTCGCATCCCACCTCGCAATCCCCTTCGCGGACTTTCAACAGCCCAAGATTGGCCCAGGCGGCGGGCTCCTCGGGGACGAGTTCGGTGGCCCGCTTGAGCAGGGTCCGCGCGTGCATGAGGTCGTCGGCGTCAAGAGCGGCCACACCCGCATAGAATGTCGAGACCATCTCTTGGTAGGCTTTGGAGCCGGGGCGAGGAAGCTGGTCGGCTAACCGTCGCCAAAACACGAACCCCGCCCCCGCGGCCAGTGCGAAGGGCGCTGACCAGCAGCATCAAGGATTTCGAACGTTTTAGAGACATCATCGGATTCCGGTGGCCTCCGGCTCTCGTGGTCGCGAAGCCTCAGCCTCGCCCCCGGCGAAATGCAGCATCTCTCGAGGATCTCGCGCCCGCAGCTCCAGGAACCTCGGGCTGTTGCGATAGCCGCGGCCGCTCCAGTCCGACGTCGATCACGCGGTCGATCCGGCCCGGCCGGGGCGTCATCATGACGATCCGGTCGCTCATGTAGATGGCCTCGTCGATGTCGTGCGTCACCAGCACCATCGTCGTCCCGCGGCTTTGCCAGAGCCGCAGCACCTCGTCCTGCATCCGCATCCGGGTGAACTGATCGAGCGCCCCGAGCGGCTCGTCCAGCAGCAGCACCGGCGGGTGGTTGATCAGCGCCCGGGCCAGCGCGGCCCGCTGGGCCATGCCCGCCGGAGAGCTGGTGCGGATAGGCATCGGCGAAGCCTCCAGGCCCACCAGTCGCAGGAATTCGCTCGACTTCCGCGCGCGACCTCCGCGCAGCACGCCGCGGGCGACCAGGCCCGCCTCGATGTTGCGCCCGCACCGTCAGCCAGGGGAACAGGTTCGGGTCCTGGAACACCAGCCCGCGCTCGGCGCCCGGCCCGGTGATCGGCTCGTCGCCGACCCGCAGTTCGCCCGGATCCGGCGCGGTCGAGCCCGGCGATCAGACGGAGCAGCGTCGACTTGCCGCACCCGCTCGGGCCCGATCAGCGCCACCAGCTCGCCCGCCGCGATCGAGAGCGAGAGGCCGTCGAGCGCGGGCACGGCGAGCCGTCGGCGCGCGGGAAACGCTTGCTCACGCCGCGGACCGGAGCGACGACGAATCGCCGTCGCTTCTCGGCCGATCGCCGTTCACCATCGGATCACGCCCTTCTGCCAGCCGAGCACCCGGTCTCGCACGCGGAAAAGCAGCGTCATCAGGCCCGAGAAGAACGCCGCCATGATGACCAGGGCCGCGTAGACCTTGGCATATTCGACGTAGCCTTGCTGCCACTTCAAGTACCAGCCCAGGCCCGACTTCACCCCGACGGTCTCGGCCACGATCAGCGTCAGGAACGACGCGCCCAGGCCCATGAACAGCCCGAGGAAGATGCTCGGCATGGCCGCCGGGAACGCCACGCGGAAGATCAAGTAGCCCGCCCGGCCCCCAGCGTCCTCGCCACGTCCAGGTACGAAAGCGGCACGTTGGCGATGCCCGAGGCCGTGAGCATGCGTCACCGGGAACCAGACCGCCAGCGCGATCAGCGCCGCGCCCGAGGCGAACGCAGTCGGCGAACAGGACCATCGCCAGCGGGACGAACGCGGTCGCCGGGATCGGCCCCAGGACTTGCAGCGCGGGCATGCCCCAGTAACGGAGCCGGCGGAACCAGCCGATCGAAACGCCGCAGATCAACCCGCGCGACCACGCCCAGCGATAGCCCGCTCAGCAGGAGCAGGAGCGAATGCCACGTGCTCTCGAACAGCAACGCCCGGTCTTCCAACATCCCCTGCAAGACCACGTCCGGCCCGGGGAAATACGGCAACGGCATCCAGGCCATCTTCAGCGTGATCACGTCCCAGATGCACAGCCAGAAGATGGCGCCCGCGAACAACGGGCAGAATTGGAAGGACCAGGGCCGCAGCCGCGCCCATTTCCATTGCAACAAAGAGATGGCGATCGACGCAGCCAGGAAGAATCCCAGCAAGCCGGGATAGGCCCCCGAGGTCGGCGAGCTTTGACGATTGGGCAGGAACCCATGCGTCGCCAGCGCGACCGTTGCGATCAGCGCCGGCGCGAGCACCTTCGCCGCATCCCATCCAGCCCCTCTTGAGGGCGGATTTTCCTCGATCGCAACCGGGCGATTGCCCGTGATCGAGGTCGAGTTTTCGAGCGCGGTCGAGGACAACGTGATCATCTCCCGATCCTGGCCGTCTTGCGCGAGCGATCGCACATTTCCGGGTCTTCGTCGCAGCCATCGCAGCAGAAATTCATCGAGCCGAACCCTTCCGAGAGGATCGCGGCGACCTCAACACCCTCCAGCGGGGGGGGCATACCGCCTCCGGCCAATTTCTCGACCTTCAGGCCCGAAACCCATTCGTCCGTGACCCCGTCCAGGTCGAGCCACGCCCGTTTCGCCAGCTCGGCCGGGTCGGTCGATGATTTGAGCAATCCGGCGGCCTTCAGCTCGCTGGCGGCAAGCCCGATGCTGTCGCGGCACCCGGACACGCCCGGCATGTAGTGCAGCTTGGAAATCGCCTGCGCGTTCAATTTGGCCGACGACGCGATGTACTTCTTCTCCACCGAAAGGTTGGCCGCGGCCGTCGGGTTCTCGCCCACCCATTGCGCGGCCTTCAGCAATCCCCGGGTCACCTTCGCCGCCGCAAGCGGGTCCCTCGCGGCGAACTTGCCGCTGACGACGGTGGCGCAGCAATACTCGTCGCGATAGGGCAAGTCCGCGGCCTGGTCGGCGACCGTGCGGACCTTCCCCGCCGCTTCCAGGATCGATCCCAGCGGCTCGGAATCGGCCACGGCGTCCACCTGGCCGTTGTCGAGGGCCAAGCCCATCACGTCGGGAGCGATCGCGATCCAATCGACGTCCTTGCTCGGGTTCAGCCCGGCCGCCGCCAGGGCGCGACTGGCGAACAGGAACGGCGGAGACCCCATCGTCGGGATGCCGATCTTCTTCCCCTTCAGGTCGGCCACCGTCCTGATCGACCCCTTCGAGCCCGCCTGGACCCGCAGGCATCCGGCGTGGATGCCCCCGGTCATCTTCACGTCCAGGCCCTGCTCGATCGGCTTCAGCATGTACATGATCAGCGTGTAATTCGCGTCGAACCGGCCCAGGCCCAGGCCGTCGCGAAGCCCATCCCAGTCGGTCTTCACCAGCTCGACATCGACCCCTTCCTCGCGGAAAAAACCCTTCTCGATCGCGACGAACATGGCCGCCTCGCACGTCAGACCCAGGTAGGCAAGCTTGACCTTGCGCGTCCCGGTCGCACCGCCCTCCTCGGTGCTTTTCTGGCAGCTCGTCGCGGTCAGGAGCAGGCAAAGCCCGATCAGCGCCAGTCGGCCGGGCTTGCGGGAAGGGATTCGCGGCGTCATATCCATCTCCGGAAAATCTCCGGCCGCGATTCGGCCAGGGGCATTGTGGATGAGGGGGGCGAAGAGTCAACTCCGCCCCCGCACGCGGGTCATTTCGCGAGGATTTTCCGCTGGTTTTCCAGGATCTCGCGCTGATTGCCCAGGATCTCTTTCAGGTCCGCGAAGATCCTCGCCTGGTTCGCCTGGATGTGGTCCTGATTCGCCTGGATAATCGCCTGGTTGCCGACCACCTGATCCAGCTTGTCCTGATTGCCCTGGATCGTCTCCTGATTGGCCAGGATCGTCGCCTGGTTGGCCGCGATCTTGTCGAGCTTCTTCTGATTGACCCGGATCGTCTCCTGATTGGCGAGGATCGCGGCCTGGTTCGCGACCACCTTGTCGAGCTTGCCTTGATTCTTCTCGATCGTCTCCTGATTGCCCAGGATCTTGTCCTGATTGGAGAGGATCGAGCCTTGATTGCCGAGGATTTCGGCGGACATGGGAAGAACTCCTTCGGGCTGAGGAATGTCTGCGGATAAGCTCAGCTTCGCGGCCGACTCCCAGCGAGTCGGCCACGCGGTTGATGTAGTTGAACCAGGAGGCGATGAGCGTGATCTGGAGGATCCCGCGATCGTCGAAGCCCGCGGCTCGCAGCCGCTCGTGGTCGGCGGGCGAGACCTGGGTTGCGTCCCTCGTCAACTTCACCACATATTCGATCATCGTGCGGTCCTGATCCGAGATCGGCGCCGTCGCGATGTCCTCGCGAAGCGCCCGGACGAGGTCGTCGTCCAGGGTGACCCGACGCAGAAACTCTGCGTGAGACTCGATTCAGTAGCGGCACCGATTGGTCAGCGAGACCACCGTGGCGATCATCTCATGCTGCCTTCGCACCAGCGGCAAATCGGGCGACATGAGGGCGCCGAAGGTCGAGAACGCGTGATGGAGCGCCTCGGGAATCAGGCTATGCGAGGCTACGATCCCCGGCAAATCCGCGTTCACCGAGGGCTCCCGGCGCGGCGTACTCGATCGGGTACAGGGCGTGCTGGGCTTCCAGCGCCGCCTCAGGCGATCGTCCCCCTCTTCGGGGCGCACGGTCTTGATCCAGGCCATGAATCGGCTCCGTTGCAGGCGGCGATGGGGAACGTGGGCCGATGCGTCGGCACCGGCACGACGGTTCGTGAGTGGAGGGGATGTCGTCGATCAACCCGGCCGGCGCGATCGATCTTACGCGATGACTCAGTGGCCCCGCGCGAGGTGATCCAACCGGCAAGCATCAGCGAGGGCGATCAGCGGGGCGGGTGGAAAATCGACGGGCCGTGACGGTCGCTGACATCGCGAGGTACGGCGAGGGGAAGGGGGGAGGGGGCGTCCGGCATGATCACCAGAGTAGTCGGCAGGATGGCCCAAAGCTCAATCGCCGTGAAGCCCGCGGCCGAGGCCGGCGGGATGGCCGGCGCCTTCGAGCACATGGGGCCGTTGCACGGTTTCGGCCGCTCGGAAGGCGCGGGCAAATCCGTCATCGCGCCCGTGTCGGCCAGCAGTTCGAAATGGGCCAGGTAGGCCGTGGCATGATCGCAACCGGCCTCGGCCCTGGCGGGCGAGAGCAGCACGATCGCCGCGAACGCCAGAAGCGCCCCGGCCATCGGTCTCATCCATAGCCTGGCCAAGATGCCCGTCATGCAAGCCTCGAACGGGGCCGCAAGCGAATCGAAGGTGGTGCGGAAGCGAGGGAAATGGCGCGATATTCCGGACGCAGTCCATTCGATGGTAGCAATGGGCGAAGTGCGCGGCAAGGGAAACTTTTCCGCGATGCCAACGACTTCATGATCATCTCTGATGTGTATTTCCTGAATCCATCCGCACCGGCGCTCCGATATTGAACAAACGAACCCTGCATCGGTAACCTCCAGATCCAAGGAGCGAAGAGGATGGGCGAACCAGCAAACGACACGATGTCCACCATCATCCCGGCACTTTCCTACCGGGACGCCCCCGGCGCCATATCCTGGCTGGAAAAAGCTTTCGGATTTCGCAAACGCCTCGTCGTGGCCAACCCCGACGGCACGATTGCCCACGCCGAGATGAGCTTCGGGACCGCCGTCATCATGGTCGCGACGTCGCGGGAAGACCGGTCCTGGAAAAGCCCGCTCGACCTCGGTGGCGTCAATCAATCCCTATGCGTTTACGTGAGCGATCCCGACGAGCATTATCGGCACGCCCAGGAGGCGGGCGCGAGATCACCGTCGAGCTGCACGACACCGACTACGGATCTCGCGGCTACACGGCCAAGGACCTTGAAGGCCACGTCTGGACGTTCGACGTCTATCGGCCCGGCGGTTATTGGGCCGACGAACCGTGAGGGCTTTCAGGCGATGATGGTCTTGACCACCTCGCCATGGACGTCGGTCAGCCGCATGTCACGCCCGCCGAACCGCGAGGTCAGGCGGGTGTGGTCCATGCCCAGCAGATGCAGCATGGTGGCGTGCAGGTCGTGGACTTCCACCTTGTTTTCCACGGCATGATAGCCGTAATCGTCGGTGGCGCCATGAATCGTGCCGCCCTTGATCCCGCCGCCAGCAAGCCACACGGTGAAGCCGAATGGGTTGTGGTCGCGGCCCGCCGTCCCCTGCGCCATCGGGGTCCGGCCGAACTCGCCGCCCCACAGGACGAGCGTGGAATCGAGCAAGCCTCGCGCCTTCAGGTCGGTCAGCAGCCCGGCAATCGGCTTATCGACGGCCCTTGCGTTGTTTTCGTGGCCATGTTTGATGTCCGAATGCTGGTCCCAGCGATCGCCGCCAACCGTGGGGCAAAGCACCTCGACAAACCGGACGCCGCGCTCGACCAGGCGCCTCGCGGTGAGGCAACTCCGGCCGAAAAGCTTCGTGGGTGCGTAGGTTTCGTCCAGCCCGTAGAGGTCGCGCGTCGCCCGGCTTTCGCCCCGGATCTCCATCAACTCGGGGACGGCCATCTGCATGCGAGCGGCGAGTTCGTCGTTGGCGATTGCGGCTTCAATCGAGTCATGATGCCCCACGCGATCGACGAGGTCTCGATCCAACGACTTGAGCAGGCCCAACTTGCGCCTCTGCCCGGCGGACGGCGAGATGTTCGCCACCGGGTGTTCGCCCGCCTTGAAAATCGAGCCTTGATAGGAAGCGGGCAAGAATCCGTTCCCGAAATTATCCGAGCCTCCGGGCGGGATCAACCCGCAGCTCAGGACCACGAAGCCGGGCAGGTTCTCGCACTCGCTCCCAAGCCCGTACGAGACCCAGGAACCCGCGCTTGGCCGTCCCTGAAGCCCCGAGCCGGAATGCATGAAGTAGTTGGCCGCCGTATGTTCCGAGAAGTTGGCCACCATCGAGCGGATGATGGCCATGTCATCCACGCACCGGCCCACGTTCGGGAACAGGTCGCTGACCGGGATGCCGCTTTGCCCGTAATTGCGGAATTTCCACGGCGACCTGAGCACCGTGCCCACGTCGTTGAACTGCGTGGGCTGCACTTTCGCCTTGATAGGCTGGCCATGCTCGCGGTCGAGCCGAGGTTTCGGATCGAACGTGTCGACCTGCGAAGGCCCGCCATCCATGAACAGGAAAATGACATTCCTGGCCTTGGCCGCGAAATGCGTGGGGCGAGGGGCCATCGGGTCCAGTCGCGAAGCGTCGGCCGCAACCGCCGCGTGTTGGTTTCCCCGGAGCGCCGCCAGGGCCAGGGCACCGAAGCCATTGGCCGACCTTGCCAGCATGTCGCGGCGTGTCATCGGTGCGGGCTGAAATCGTCGGCAATGCATGCGGACCTCTCCGGGTGAGTGCTTTGCGCCGCCCTACGGGATGAACACGAATTCCTTGACGTTGAACAGGACGTGGCAAAAATCGCTCCAGGCCGCAAGCTCGCCGTCTTCGGCCGTGCGCTTCGCCAGGAAGTCTTTCGATTCCACGATTTCGGTCGAATCCGCCGGACGACCAAACGCGCCCATATAGGCGTCGTTCAGCCTCATCTCAACCGGTCGGTCGGGCTCTTGCAGCAATCGTTCGGCCCAGAGCTTGGCCTGCCCCAGCACGAACGGATCATTCAGCATGGTCAGGGCTTGCGCCGGGACGTTCGAGACATTGCGCCGCCCCATCGTGGATGCCGGGGCGGGGAAATCGAACGCCAGCAGCATGGGCGAGAGGAAGTTGCGCCGAATGTTCAGGTAAAGGCTGCGACGGCCTTCGCCGTCGATCGAGCCCGGAGCCTTGCGGTCGCCCTCGTCCCTCCATGAATGGCGTGAGGTGGATTTTCACGCCCGGACCGCCCATTTTCGGGTCGAGCCGTCCCGACACAAGCAGCATGGCATCGCGAATCGGCTCGGCCTCCAACCGCCTCACATTCATCCGATGCAGGAACCGGTTGGTCGGGTCGATCGCCTCCGCCTCGGGCGCCAGCTTCGACACCATCCGATAGGCGCGAGACAGGACCATCTCGCGATGCATGGCCTTCATGCTCCAGCCTTTAGCGACGAACTCCGTCGCAAGCCAGTCCAGCAGCTCGGGATGGCTCGGCGGCTCGCCCATGACCCCGAAGTCGTCCGGAGTTCGCACCAAACCCACCCCGAAGTGATGTTTCCATAACCGATTGACCATCACACGAGCCGGGGCCGGGCAAGAGGGGTCGAGGATCCGACGAGCCAACTCCAACCGACCGCTCCCCTCGCGGATGGGCGGTTGATTGGGGCCGGCGATCGCCTCCATGAAGCGCCGTGGCGCCAGTTCTCCGGGCATCCTGGCGCTGCCGCGAATCAAGACCTGCTCGTCTTCGCCCGATCCGTCGCAAATCGTGGGGGCCATCGTTGGAGGCGGGATCGCACGCTCAGTTTGGCGATATTTGGCCAGAAGCGGGGCCCCTTCCGACGGCTTGGCGATGAGGTCATGATCGACCATCCATCCCAAAATCGCGGCAGCCTTCCGAGACGCGTCCTCATCACCCTCCTTGCCCGATCTCCATTCCTGGAAGCAATTTAGAATTTCTTCGTCGCTCGGAAACAACGTCTTGATCGCAAGGTCCGGGGGTTGCGGGCTGTCCGAGAAGCAAATTTCATCAACGGCCAGATAACCCTCGCCCGGTGCATAGAACGAGTTGCCCGCCCGATAGTCCACCACCGCCCCGTCGGCAAGCTCGATGTACGCCTTCTGGCCGACCCACATGCTCAAATCCCGCGTGTACCAGGTCGGCGACTCGTCGTTCACGTCGCTGATGAGCCCGCCATAGATGGGGTCGCGAATTTTCTCGAATCCATCGACCACCACCCGCACCTGGCCCTTGATCCCCTGGGCAAGCGTGTGAATGTAAGGCTTCTTGATGATGAAAGTTCGGGAACGAAGTGCCCCCTGGAGCCGGTCGGAAATCAGCCCGCTATGGGCCATCCCCGGCACCACGGGGGCCGGGCCGTTCGCCCCAACTCTTAAAGAACCCACCACCGAAGGCCCGCCCCCGAAGGCCTGCGCCCGATGCCGACCAGCCTTCAAAGTTCGGCTTCTCGAAATCCTCGAAAACCTCCTCGCGCCCGGGAGTACGACGCATCGGGAACGCCATCTTAAGCTTGGTCAACGCCTCCACCCAGCGGGCGAGTAAGGCAGGATCCAGGTTCTGAGTTTTCGCCAGGCTTGGCATGCAACGTCGGGAGTCGCCGGGCGGCACCGGATTGTCGCTGAAGACGACATGATCGAGGCTGATATTTCCCCAATGCCCCTTCTGGCGATCGACAACTTCCAGGCTTGCCAGTTTGCCCCGGTAGGCCCGGACGTCAAAAACATGCGGCAGCATGCGATTCTGATCACGCCCGGTGATCGTCGCGACCGGATTCCCCTCGACCACGAGATTCACGCACGTCCTTCCCGGATAGGAACCGCCGCCCACCAGGAAATGAATGTAGTCGCGATCGATCCTAAATGCCGGCGACGTAAGAGTTCCCGTCAAATCATCGCGTTGGGTTACGTTCCCCGAAAAGCGGCCGTCATGGGAGCCCACCAGCCCAAGTCCGCTGGCACCCACGTCCCCCTGGTAGGACGGCAACGGCAGGCGAATCGGCCGCTCTCCGAAGGCCGACCCGGTGGCAATCCATCCATGATAGTCCGGCCCCTCGAAATCCTCGAACACCACATCGGAGGCGTCACGGCCCGGAGTCGACGCCCCTTTCCCGGCGAGGATTTCTCTCGCCGCCGCCAGATAAGTGCCGGCTTGCTTGGCGTCTGCAAACAGAGCGGCTTGCTTCCCGAACTCGGCCTGAATTTGCTTTAATTCGGCCACTCTTGCATCAATTCGATCAGGTCCATCGAGCGTCGCATGGTCGAATCTCGAACTGCGGAGAAAGCCGGTGAGCGCGTAATAATCTTTCGTGGAAATGGCGTCGAATTTATGGTCGTGGCAGCGGGCGCAGGAAACCGTGAACCCGAGGAACGTCTTGGAAAGCACGTCGATTTGATTGTCGACCCGCAGGATCTCATCTTCCCGAATGTCAACCGGCGAATGCGTGCCTTCGCCGAGGAAGAAGAAGGCCGTGCCGAGGACCGATTCCCTCGATCCATCGGCCGGATTAAGCCGCGGCGACGAGATCAGGTCGCCGGCGATCTGCTCGGTCACGAACTGGTCGTAGGGGAGGTCCTGGTTCATCGCCCGCACCACGTAGTCGCGATACCGCCAGGCGTCGGGGATGTCATAATCGAACTCATGGCCCGAAGTCTCGGCATATCGGACGAGATCGAGCCAGTGCCTGCCCCAGCGTTCGCCATAAGAGGGGGAGGCCAGGAGGCGATCCACGAGTTTTTCGTAAGCCGTGTCTGAGGCGTCTTTTACGAAGGCCTCGATCTCAGAAGCCGTCGGCGGCAGGCCCGTCAAATCGAAGCTAAGGCGACGGATGAGAGTCCGGCGATCGGCCTCCGGGGCCGGCTTCATGTTTCTTGATTCCAGCGCCGCGAGCAAGAAGCGATCGACGGTCGTCAACGGCCACGCGGAATCCTTGACTGCCGGGGGATCGACCTTATGGATTGGCTGAAAGCTCCAGTGCTTGGCCCGTTCCTTGAGGTTGAAGACCTTCGGACCGGCAGCAGGAGCGGCCGTCTTGGCGACCTCCGCGGGCCAGGGTGCTCCCATCTCGACCCATCGGGTCAGGTCCGAGATCTCGCCCTCTGGCAGCTTCGACTTCGGCGGCATCTTCGTAACTTCTTCGTACTGAATGGCTTCGATCATGGGGCTCTCGTCCGGCTTGCCCGGGACGACCGCCGGTCCCGCCTTGCCGCCCGTCAGGATGCCCGCCCTGGAATCGAGGCGGAGGTCCCCTTTCTGCTTCTTCTCGCCGTGGCACGATTGGCACCGTTCGACCAGGATCGGGCGGATCTTCTTCTCGAAGAATTCCACGCCCGCCGGGTCCTGCGCGGGCAGGTCGGCCAGTCCCACGGACGCACCAAGGAGCAAGATTGCCGAGAGCATCACCATGCCTCCGGAGCGGACGAAACTGCATGCGGCGAAAGCAGATCGGTCAAGGTCGGTCGCCTCACGCCAGGATCTTCGTGACCACCTGGCCGGCCACGTCGGTCAGCCTGTAGTCGCGTCCATTGAATCGATAAGTCAACTTCGTGTGGTCCAGGCCAAGCAAGTGCAGCAGCGTCGCATGAAGGTCGTTCACGCTCACGCGGTCGATCACCGCTTTATGGCCAATCTCGTCGGTCTCGCCATGGTGGACGCCGCCCTTCACCCCGCCGCCGGCCATCCAGGTCGTGAAGGCGTGGGGGTTGTGATCCCGGCCCGTCCCGCCTTTCTGGACCAACGGCAATCGGCCAAATTCGCCGCACCAGATCACCAACGTCGAGTCCAGGAGCCCTCGGGATTTCAGGTCGGACAGCAGCGCGGCGATCGGCTGGTCGGTCTCCCCCGCGAACCCGCCGTGGTTCTTCGCGATGTCGGTATGACCGTCCCAGCTCCGCTCGTTTTCCATGCCTCCGCTGTAAATCTGCACGAAGCGGACGCCCCTCTCGACCAGTCGACGGGCCATCAAGCATTGCTTCGCATAATGCCCGCAGCGAGGCTCGTCGATCCCGTAAAGTCGCTTCGTCGCCTCGGTCTCGCCCTGGAAATCCAGCGCCTCCGGCGCGGCCATCTGCATGCGATAAGCCAGCTCGAACGACTCGATCCTCGCCGCGAGGGCCGACTCGCCCGGGCTGGCCTGGAGTTGATGCTGGTTCAGGCGATTGAGCAAATTAAGCTGCTCACGCTGCTCGCGTGCCGAGATGGCTTTCGGGCGGTCAAGGTTGTCGATCGGGGTTCCCTGACCATTCAATGCCGTCCCCTGATAAACCCCCGGCAAGAACCCCGCGCCCCAGTTCTGCGCATGCCCTTTCGGGATGCCTCGGCCCAGGGTGTCGTACATAACCACAAATGAGGGAAGGTTTTGATTCTCCGTGCCAAGTCCGTAGGTGACCCATGATCCCACGCACGGGAAGCCCATGCGGCTCAACCCCGTGTTGATCTCGAACAGGGCCGGGGCATGATTATTGGTCTCGGTAAAACAACCGTGGAGGAACGCCATCTCGTCCACATGCCCGGCCAGATTCGGGAAAATCTCCGAAACCCACGCCCCCGATTGGCCATGTTGAGCGAACTTGAATGGCGACTTCATCAACGGCCCATCCTGGCCGGCGAAGAAGCCCGTATTGTGGTCGAACCCGGCCAATTCCTGCCCGTTCCGCTTCTCCAGGGCGGGCTTGTAGTCCCACGTATCGACCTGGCTGGGCCCTCCATTCATGAACAGCCAGATCACCGACCTGGCCCTGGCGGCAAAATGCGGAGCTTTGGCAGAAAGCGGGTTCTGCGGTGCTTCGGATGCCGAGGCGGAGCTGGAACCGTTCAGGATACCGGACAGCGCCATCAACCCCAGGCCCGAGCCGGTACGCGTGAGGAAATCTCTCCGCGAGCGGAAGCCGCGATGGGGGGACGCGAAGAGGTGATCCATGGGGCCTCGAATCATTCGACGAAGACGAATTCGTTCAAGCTCATGAGGATTTGACAGAAGTCCGCGAGCGAGTTCCGGCCAAGAAAAACCGTCCCCTCGGCCAACTCCTCGGCATCCGGGGGGCGGGACAGGGCAAGCTCGTAGGCCCGCCGGATGGATTTGTCGGGCTCTCCCTTGGACTGCTCGGAAACGCGCCTGGCGAACGCCTCGGCCCAGTCGCGGATGATCGGGCTGTTCATCAGGTAGAGCGATTGCGGCGCGACGGTCGTGGTGGACCGAACTCCTAGCCCTTGAAGGGCATCGGGCGCGTCGAACGCCATCATCATGGGGATCAATTTCGATCGCTTGACCGTGAAATAGATGCTGCGACGAGTCATCCGTTCGTCCAGCGAACCCGGCCCATACATCCTCGGATCGAGCCTGCCCGAAACCGCGAGCAAGGCGTCTCGAATCGCCTCGCCCTCCAGCCTTCGCCGGGGATTTCGCCAGCAAAGGCGGTTTTCGACGTCGATCGATTGCTTGACGGGATCGATTGCCGACGATTGCCGATAGGTGGCGCTGGATACGATCAGCTTGTGGATGGGCTTGAGCTTCCAGCCATTTTGAATGAGTTCGGAGGCGAGCCAATCCAGCAATTCGGCGTGCGATGGCGCCTCGCCCTGCTTGCCGAAGTCGCTAGGGGTTGTCACAAGCCCTCGCCCCATATAGTGTTGCCACAATCGGTTGACGATCACGCGGGCGAGCAAATGCCCCGCGCCTTTCTCGGGATCGGTCATCCATCGTGCCAGGCCCGTGCGGCGATAGGAGGTCCGCCAGCCCTTCGGGGGATCGGCCTTCCAGCGGGATTCCCCGTCGTCCGTCTTCATGAGCACCTGCAAGAAACCCGGATCGGCCACGTCCCCCTTCTGGTTGGGGTCGCCGCGACGCAGGACGTGCGTCTTCTCCAGGAAGTCGCCGCCTTGCGTGTGAAGCCTGACGGCCGGCAGCCCTTCGGAACAAATTAAAGCCTTCGCGCCGTGAGGTTTAGGCGCTGTCTTCGCATGATCGTCGATCGCCTTCTTGAGGGCTTGCCATTGCGGGTCGATCGATTTGTACCAGCCGAGCAGGGCGACTTTCTGATCGTCCGAACGAGACTCGCCGGTCCGTTCAAGGATCGCGGCGATGTTGGCCGGGACCCCGTCGCCGTCGATCCCCACCGGCCGGGGGGCGTTGGTCGCCGAGAGTCGGAAGCGGCCGAAGGTGTGCCTGGCGTTATTGCGAAAATCGAGCGTGAAGGTGAGAGTTGCCCCGCTATCGGTATGAGGGTCGCCCGCAAGCTCGAACACGGCGGCGTGATCCTTGCCGAACTGCGGGTCGACCGCCCATCCGGAATGCTTGTCGGCGTCGATGGTTGCGGCGATCGGGAGGCCCGGTTGCTCGAAGGTGGCCTTGGGGTTGATCAGCGTGGCCGGCTCGGTCTTGCCGATCCCGTAGCGGGGCCCGAGCACGAGCGAGAAGTCGGTGAGGGCGAAATTCCCGTTCGCGGCCCGACCCGGCCCGCCGGCCACAAGTTTCTTGCTGGCCAGCGGTTCCAGCTTCACGGCCGTGACCATGTTCAGGTCGCAGGGGGCGACGATCGTATAGGTGTCGAAATCGGCGTTCTTGCCGTCGACTTCGATCGAGCCATCGGGCAATTTCGTGAAGGTGGCGCCTGCCTGCGACTGCATCTTCGACGGGTCGAGTACCACCCACGTCGGGCGATCTTTCGATCTGGCGCGACTCGCTTCCCATTGGCTCAATCGCGCGGGCAGCTCTTCGGCCTCAAATCGAGCCAGGGTCGCCAGATAGGGCGCGTGTTCGATCTCATATTTGGCCAGGGCCGTCTTGTAGCCTTCGGGATCCAGGTTGAGGTCAATCTCGCTGCGGACGGTGGTGGTGAAGTTGGAAACGAGGCGGTAATAATCCCGGGTCGGGATCGGGTCATATTTATGGTCGTGGCAGCGGGCACACCCGATGGTCAGTCCCAGGAAGGCCGTGCCCGTGGTGCTGACGATGTCATCCAGCTCGTCGTAACGTTCTTTCTCGACCTGATTTGCGGTGATCTGCGTGCTGTGGACGCCGGCCGCGAGGAATCCGGTTGCCTTGAGCGCCAGGTTGTCGTCGGGAGCAATCTCATCCCCGGCGATTTGCCATTGTGCGAAGGTGTTGAAGGGGAGGTCGCGGTTGAACGCCTCGATCACGAAGTCGCGGTAGTGGTACGCCGATGGCCGGTCGTAATCGTGCTCGAAGCCGTGGCTTTCGCCAAATCGGGCCAGGTCGAGCCAATGCCTGGCCCAGCGCTCGCCATAAGAGGGGGCGTCGAGCAGGCGATCGACGAGCAGGTCATACGCTTCGGGGCAATCGTTCGCGACGAAGGCTTCCACGTCCTCGGGCGAAGGGGGCAGGCCGGTGATGTCGAACGAGAGGCGGCGGATCAATCGTCGCTTTTGTGCTTCTTTGTTCGGTTCCATCCCCTTCGCTTCCAGCTTCGCCAGGATGAAGCGATCGATGGGGTTACGGCACCAGGATTCGGCTTTCACTTCCGGAAGTTGGGACGTAGCCAGGGGTTGGAACGCCCAGTGCTGGCGGCCTTTTTCGACGTCGATGGTCCTGGACGGCTTCGGGGCGGTCCCGCTTCGAGGGTCGGGCGCGCCTCGCTTCACCCAATCCACCAGCGCGGCGATGGCTTCGTCGGGCAGCTTGCCCTTGGGGGGCATTTGCGTGCCGGGATCGGTGTAACTTATGGCCTGGATGAGCAGGCTTTTTTCCGGGTCGCCCGCGACGATGGCCGGGCCATTGTCGCCGCCTTTTTGCCAGGCTTCGCGGGAGTCGAGCAGGAGGTTCCCGCGAACCTTCTTCGCCTCGGTCGAGTGGCATTGATAGCAATGCTGGACGAGCACCGGCCGGACCTTGGCCTCGAAGAATTCGAGGTCCCTGGCGTCGAAATCGCCGGCGGTCGCCGAGGCGGCGGACGCAGCGATCGCGGCGATCAGGAGATGGCCGGCGGCTCTCATGCTGGGGCTCCGCGGCTGGTGGGATCGCAGGCGAGGGCGCGAGGCGGGATGATCCAAGTGTAGCAGACCCATGGGGCACAGGGAAGGGTCGGACCGCGCCCGCTGCCACCATCGATCAATGGCGGAACAGGAACTCTTTCGAGTTGATGAGCGACCAGCCGATGTCCTCGACCGCCTGCCTGCGGTCGGCGGCTGCCTTGATGTAAGCGACCGCGATCGCCAGCTCGGTCGAGCTTGGCTCGCGAGAAACCGCGGTCAAGTACAGGTCTCGCGTGATTTCCTCGGGGGATTTCGCGCTGGACGCCAGCGCGGCCATGCGGCCGGAATCTTCGTGCAGCTTGCCGTTAACCGTAGGCCCGCCAATCAGTTGCAACGCTTGCGAGAGGTTGGTATCGCTCTCGCGCTCGCATTCGCAGGCGAGTTCGCGGGCGGGTCGCCCGAAGGTCCGCAAGAACGGGTTTTCCAGCTTCCCGTCGGGGATCTGCGTGGCCTTGGTCCCTTTGGGAAGCCCCTCGAACGCGGTCGAGGTGGATGTGAACGTCGAGATGGCGTCGAGCAGGACCTCGGCCGGCAGGAGCTTCGGCTGGGCGTGCGAGAAATAGAGGTTGTCGTCGGCGTTCAGCTCGTTGGTGCGGGCGCTCAGGGCATAGGTCCGGCTGGTCAGGATCGAGCGGATCAGGGCCCTCAGGTCGTATCCGCCCTTCACGAAATTCGTCGCAAGTCCTTCCAGCAATTCGTCATTGGACGAGGGATTGGAATCGCGAAAGTCGTCCACGGGCTCGACAATCCCGCGGCCGATCAGGTGATACCAGACGCGATTGACGAGGCTCTTGGCGAAGAACGGATTTTCCGGCCCGGTCAGCCATTGGGCCAGGTTCTCGCGGCGGTCGGCGGCCTTGGGATCGAACACCGGCCCGCCCAAAGCTTTTGGCAGCATGACCTTGCCGGTCCTGGGCTGGCGAACTTCGCCGCCCGGCGAGGCGAACACGACCTCTTCCTCGGGCAAGTTGCCGTTCTTGCGCTTCACCTGGGCGAAGAAGGCCGCGAAGCCGTAGTAATCGTCCTGGGTCCAGCGCTCGAAGGGGTGATTGTGGCACTTGGCGCATTGAATTCGCACGCCGAGGAAGAGTTGCGCGGTGGTCTCGACCGAGCTTTCGGGCTCCCTGGCGATCCGGTAATAATTGGCCGCCGGATTCTGGAACGTGGAGCCGTCGGAGGTGAGTAGCTCGCGAACGAACTGGTCCATGGGCGTGTTGCGGGCGAGGTTCTCGCGAATCCAGCGGTGGAAGACGTGCGTCCCCTTGCTCTGGATCAACCGGCCGTTGGCCCGCAGGATGTCGGCGAATTTGAGGGTCCAGAAGTCGAGGAACTCGGGCCGCTTCAGCAGGGCATCGACGAGCTTCACGCGGCGATCGGGCGAGGTGTCGGCCAGGAACGCACCCACGTCGGCCGGCGAGGGGAGGATGCCGAGGGCATCGAGGTACACGCGGCGGAGGAATTCGACGTCCGAACAGGTCTCGGATGGCTTGATCCGCATCCGATTGAGCTTATTAAAGACGGCCGCGTCAATCGTGTTGTCCTGGGGGACGGGCGAGGCGGCGAAGCCGGGGACCTCGACGAGGTGCGTGAGGCGGACGTTGGCGACCAGGTTGAGATAATGGGCGATGATGGCGACTTCGCCGCGGGTCTTGAAGCGGACGAACCCGGTCGCGTCCACCTCGGCGATTTCGGGGCTGGAGGCGCTATAGTAGCAAATCGGCGTGACGTCGCGTCGCGAGCCGTCGGCGTAGCGGACTTGCAGGGCGATTTGCTGCGTGGTGGCGTCGTCGTTCAAAACACGCGGGCCGGGCAGGATTTCCAGTGCGACGGCCGTCGGGGCCGAGGGATCGTCGTGCGCACCCTCGGCGATCCAGTCGCGGAGGTATTCGTAGGTCTTGGTGGTCCGATCCAGCTTCAATCCGCCCTCGTGGGCCACCTCGCCCAGGGGCTTGGTCAGGATCAGGCTCGTCTCGGGCTGGACGGCGCAAATCCTTCGTCCGGCGGAGTCTCGGACGAGGGTCATGAAGTCCTGATCGGGCAGATAGCCGCGGAGGCTGAGCTTGAATCCGCCCTTGCCGGTGGGGGTGCCGTGGCACGCTCCCGTGTTGCAACCGGCCTGGCTGAAGGCGGGGATCACGTCGCGGCGGAAGCTCACGGGTTGCGGTTCGCCGAATTTCTCCACCTTGATGACGGCCTGGACCTCGACACTGCCGCGATGCGCAACGATCGTGGCCGAGCCATCCCCCCTGGGGACGACCTGGCCTCGCGGAGAAACGGTTGCGACCTCCGGATTCAGGCTCGACCAATCGAGCGCGCGGGTGAGGTCGCGGACCGATCCGTCCGCATACCGTCCGGTGGCAAGGAGTTGCAGCGTGGATCGGCGGCCGACCATCGTTGAATCGACCGATTCAATCGTCACCTTCGAGGGCGAGCCCAGGGCAGCTTCCGGCTCGCCGGCTTGCCCCGCGATTGGCAACGCGGCGATGAGCACGCAGAGCGCAAGCAAGCGCCGGGATTGAACAAGTTCGGTCATGTCGGCTCTCCGGCGCGGAGGGTGCAATCGGGAGGCGGGTGGGATGCGCATAAGGCAGGGTTCTGGCGTGGCGATCGGCACGACGACTTCTTCACGCGAGGTTCATCCAGGTGAACCATATCCCAAGTCGGTCCTGGTCTTCAAGCAAAATCAAACATTTTTGCGAAAACGCGGTTGCGTCTGCGATGCAAATTGGGGGCGAGGCCTGACGATGTCATTGGGCTTGCCGGAAAATCCGGCGTCTATAAGATAGGGCTGGGCTTTCAGGCCTCCTTTCTTTCCCCATACTACCTTGTCGTCACAATTTTGGTCGTTCGGTGTGGTAGACTGAAGGCGATTGGCCGGACTGCCGACCGCGAGGGGCGAAATTTTCTTGAAGTTTCGTCGCGAACGGGCCGGAATCTCCTGGAGACTCGGGAGATGACACCTCTACAATCAAGGAGGATGACCGTCCATGGCGAACGCACAATGGGCCTCGACCGCGCGAAACTGGCTCCTGGGATTGGTAACCGGCGTGGCGGTCTGCCTGGCCGTGGGTGGCCGTTCGGCCCCTCAAGCCCTGGCGCAGACGGGCTCGGGCACCGAGACCGCCGGCACGATTGCCTTCACCTCGGGCGGAAGTGGTTCGTCGCAGTGCCTTTACGTGATCGATACGAAGGAGAAGGCCTTCGCGGTCTACCGGCTCGACCCGCAGAACACCAGCGGCGCGGTCAAGCTGATGGCCGCCCGTCAGTATCGCTGGGACCTCAAGCTCGCCGAGTTCAACAATCAGGCCCCCGACGTCGCCTCGATCGAGTCGATGGTCAACTCGCCCCACAAGGGCAAGTAATCGCGGACGGCCTGGCGGTCCCGGATTCGGCGAGTCGGTCCACCTCCCCACGACCGACCCCGAACCAAACGGCCCGTCCCCCCAGGCGGGCCGATCTTGACCGAACCGAGGAGGACCCCGTCCATGGCTGAGTTCTACGACCTCGAGCAGGCAGCCCGAGTCCTGGGCATGGGTGCCGACGAATTGAAGCTCAAGGCGCAACAGCGCGAAGTCCGCGCCTTCCTCGACGGCGGCTCGTGGCGATTCCGCAAGCCCGACGTCGACGAACTGGCGCGGCGACGAGGGATGGGCTCGGACCCCGACCTGTCGCTCTCCGACCTCGACCTGGAGATCCCGGCCAATGCCGAGCGGCAGCGGCGACGACATCAACCTCTCGGAATTCCAGCTCGGCGTGGCCAAGCCCGACGTGGCCCCGCGATCGATGGAAGGCATGCCGATCTCGGACGACGACGTCCTGCTCGACGACATGTCGCTGCCGGGCGGGCCGCAAGGCGGGTCCAGCTCGACCATCATCGGCATGAAGCCCGCCGGCAAGCGGCCGAGCGACTCGGACGTGACCCTCGTCCCCGACAAGGCGCAGCAGAAGGGCGCGAGCGATTCCGACGTGAGGCTCGCCTCGCCCCCCGGCCGGGCCAAGTTCCCCAGCGATTCGGACGTGACGCTCGTCCACGACACGCACAGCATCGCCGGCTCGTCCGACGATGCCCTGGTGGGCGACGAGCAGGACGACCCCAACGCCACCACGCTCCGCAAGAGCCCGCTGCTCGGCTCGTCCGACGAGATCCAGGCCACCGCGCATGATCAGTCCGGGAGCGACTTCGAGCTCACCCCGTCCAGCGTGATCGACGCCTTGCAGCCCGAGTCGGGGAGCGACTTCGAGCTGACGGCGCTCGACGCCAGCGACGAGTTCGACGCCGTGCCCGACCGCAAGGCCCCGAGCGATTCGGACGTGACCGGCGTGGAGCCGTCCAGCTCCGGCATCAACCTGGGCCGGCCCAGCGATTCCGGAATCAACCTCAGCAGCGTGGGAGGGTTCGACTTCGGCGCCGCCGACTCGATCGAGCTGGCCCCGCTGGACGAGGACATCCCCGACCCCAGGGCCAAGCCCAGGGCGCCCGCCAAGCCGGCCGCGAAGAAGGCCGATGCGTCCTCCGAGACGGCCTTGCCCATCAAGGGCAGCGCCCTCGACCCCTCGGCCACCGCCTTGCCCATGAAGAACAAGGGCGAGAAGGACATCTTCGACGACACCGACTTCGAAGTCGACGCGATGGATTCGAGCAGCGACGATCGCACGGTCCAACTGGAAGCCGCGAGCGACTTCGACATCGACGACAGCGAGTCGGGCTCCGAGGTCTTCGCCCTGGACGAGGATGAGGTCGACGAGAACGCCGCCACGGCCATGCGACCGGCCGGCGACGATGACGACGAGTTCGGTGCCGAAGGAGTCTCGGGCGAGACCGACAGCGCCTGGGGCGACGTCGAGGCCGAGGAAACGCCGTCGCGGGTCGCCGCGACCGCAGCGCCGGTGGCGTCGGGCCGTGCGTCCGCCTCGCCCACCATGTCCCGGACCGAAGCCACCCCCGAGTGGGGCGGCCTGTGGGTCGGCCTGCTCGGCGCGGCCACGTTCTTCATGATCCTGCTGGCGTTCGTCAGCATGGACCTGGTTTCCAACCTGTACGAGAATCGCGGGTCCACCAACCCGATCTCGGCCGGGCTGATCAACACCCTCTCGGGACTCGCGGGCGGAAAGTAGCTTCGGATGGATCGGGGCCGGTCAACGATCGACCGGCCCCGATCGCACGAAAAGGCCTTCCCGAAAGGAGTCGGGGACCGATGGCAGCAAGTTCCCCGGGGACACGAGCGAAGCGGGCCATGCTGGGAGTGTTGCTCCCGGCACTGGTCGGTTGCGCGGTCGTCCCCCGGAACAAGCTGGAGGAGACGCAAAGCGCGAATCGCGAGCTGCGGACGGCGCTGGCCGAGGCCAAGGATTCGGTCGCAAGGCTGAAGACGCAGAACCGCGACCTGGCCGCCCGCTCGATCGAGGAGTCGCGGCGAAACCTCGCGCTGGAGGAAGCCAACGAGCGGTTCGAGCGCGACATCATGACCTATCAGGAAGAACGCGAGCAGTACGCGGCGGCCCTGGACCAGATCAAGAATCAGGTGCTCGCCTCGTCGGGCAGGTCACGGCCCACCGCGTCGCTCGACCCGATCCCGGCGTTCCTCGCCGCCCATCCCGGGAGCAGCTTCGACGCCAGGGCGAGCCGATTGAACCTGCCCGCCGCGTCCTTCTTCCGCGAGGGGACGGCCGAATGGCTCCCGAAGCCGAAGGCGGACCTCGATCGGCTGGCGAAAGCCCTCTCGGAAGCGCGTCGCGAAGGCTGGTCGATCGTCGTGATCGAGCCGGGGGGCGAGATCCGGCAGGTTTCCACCGCGACGGCCAGCCTCGGGCCCGATCGCGTCGAGCAGGTGCGAGACCTGCTCCGGAAGGCCGGCTATCCCGACAAGGTCGTCACGGTTGCCGATCGCGATCCATCGGTGGTGGTGATCCTGGCTCGCAACCGCCCCTGAATCAACGACCCTTGACTTGAATCGCCGGCTGGCGTCAAAATCGTCCAGGACGAACCTCGCCATCCAACGACCGCCCGGTCCGTTTCGCCCGACCCCTCCGCATCCTCGGCCGAAAACGGCGAGGACTGGACACGCTTCCCGCATGCCGCTGCCCTTTTTCTTCGCGATCGTCCTGGCGTTCGGCCTGAACTTGCCCACGCAGGCGAGGCCATTGGGGCGCGGCGAGTTGATGTTCCGCCTGGCCGAGACCTCCGGCGGCGTCCTGCTCGTCGGGGTGATCGCCTTCATCCTGGGAGAGCTCGCGGCGTCGCGGGTGGATCGGCCCGAAGGCGTGTTCTCGTCCCGCCGCCTGTTCGTCTGGGGCTCCCGCTTCGTGGTTGCCCTGGGATTGCTCGTCTTTGCCTGGACGCTGGTCGTGGTCGACTGGCGTCGCGTGGTCGACTGGGGCCTGGGGCTTCGCGGCGTGGTGATCGTCGAGGAATCGGCCGTGTTGCTGCCCTACCTGGCGGCCCAGTTGCTCGCGTGGTGCGGACTCTACCGGGCGGAACGGGTCTTGAGGCCTCGGGTCGCGCCCCGGGGTCTGGCGTGGTTCCTCGTCCGCAAGGCCCGGCGATTGCTGGGCATGGTCCTGCCCGTGGCGTTGATCTACGTGGTCGGCCGCAACCTCCTGCGATGGGGCTTTCCCGAAGGGTGGGACGACGCCAGCGTGCAGTTGGCGGGGAGGCTGGCCATCGGCGTGGTGATCTTCCTGGTATCGCCCCTCTTCGTCCGCCTGACCCTGCCGACGAGGAAGCTCGCGGCCGGCCCGCTCCGCGATCGCCTGGAACACCTGGCCCGTCGCTTGAAGTTCCGCTGCACCGACATCCTGGTCTGGGACACCGACGGCTACGTGATCAACGCCGGAGTGGTCGGGGTCCTGCCCTGGTTCCGCTATGTGATGATCACCGATGCCATGATCGACCGCATGGACGAGCACGAGATCGAGGCGGCTTTCGGCCATGAGGTCGGCCACGTGGCCCATCATCACCTCCCCTATTTTGGGCTCTTCTTCCTGGGAAGCGCGGGGTTGATCACGCTGTTCGACACGGTCGTGGATCGCTTCCTGCCGATCGAATCGATCCTGAACGCCATTCATGTCGCCCCTTCGGCCGCGGGAATGGTTCAGGAATGCATCAACCTGGTGTTCCTGGTCCTCTATTTCCTCGTGGTCTTCGGCATCCTTTCGCGGTCGTTCGAGCGGCAGGCCGACGTGTTCGGCACAAGATCGGTCTCGTGCGGGTCGATCGATTGCCCCCCGCATCCCGACCTGAACAACCCGACCTCTCCCGTGCAGCCGATGAGCGCCCTGTGCCCCGTCGGCATCCGGATTTTCGCGAACACGCTGTCGAGCGTGGCTGTCTTGAATGGGATGTCCCGCGAGGCGAGATCCTGGAGACATGGGAGCGTGGCGCGGCGGATCCAGTTCCTGCTCACCCTGGAAGGCGGGCCCGAGGTGGAGCGACGGTTCCAGAAAGGCGTGATCCGGCTTCGCTGGGCCCTGGCCATGGTGCTGGCGCTGGCATCGGCGGCGGCGCTTTGTCTGTCCCGGGGGGGATCCCGCTAGAAAGGTGCAGGCTCACCATGGGTCCAACAATCCGGATGGCGAGGGAAGCGGACGCCGAGCAGTGCCTGGCGATTTATGCCCCGTTCTGCCTGGAAGACTCGCACGTTTCCTTCGAGATCGTGCCGCCGTCGCTGGAGGAGATGAGGGGCCGGATTGCCCGCACGCTGAGGCAAAACCCGTGGCTGGTGTGCGAGCAAGACGGCGTGATCCTCGGCTACTCCTATGCCGGCCCTCACAGCGAGCGTGCCGCGTACCGATGGTCGGTCAACGCGGCGATTTACGTCCGCGAAGGCCGCCGCGGGTCGGGCCTCGGTCGAGCCCTTTACACCTCGCTGTTTTCGATCCTGAGGCTCCAGGGCTACTTCAACGCATACGCCGGGATCACCCTGCCCAACCCGGCGAGCGAGGGATTGCACAGGGCGATGGGATTCGAGCCGGTTGGCGTGTACAAGAAGGTCGGGTACAAGTGCGGATCGTGGCACGACACGCTATGGCTGCAGTTCCCGCTGCGCGAACATCGGGACGACCCCGAATCCCCGCGAGGCATCCATCAGGTTGTGGGCGGCCCCGGATGGGACGAAGCCCTCGCCTCCGGGGTGCCGTGGTTGCGCGTCGAATCAGCTCCCGAACGTCTTGGGCCGCTTGGTGGACGGGGACGGGGCGATTCCGCCGACCCTTCGGCGACCGGAATCGTTGATGACTAGCTCGGGCTTCTGACTCAAATTGGCCGGCATGAGGCGATTGGGCCTGGCCGCCTTCGCGGTCCTGGCGTCCTCGGCCTGGCGGGCGATGGCCAGCGCGGTCTCGTCCATCTTCAGCTCGGGACGCTGGCTGGGCGGTTTACGTTTCGGAATGGCGAATGACTCCTGATTTTGGGTAAGCGACCAGTATGGCATCTCGTCCCCATCCAGGGCAACACCATGCCGGGCGTCGGGTGCGCCAGCAGGGTCGGGCCCCCTGTGGGGCCGGTTTTTGCCGGCCGTCGTCATGCGAATCCAAGACGGCCGGTAAATAACCGGCCCTACGGGAGGCCCGACCGCCGGAACCCGTTGGCACATGCCTCGAACGGCGTTTCGGCGTTCATCCCCTTACCTGCTAACGACTTGGTGCGCTCATGGGCGCGACAAAAGGGCCGAAAACCCCTGAGCCGAGGGCCCGACCGTCCAGATTTCGTCCAGGTTTCCAACAAGCCGCATCCACTGGCCCGATCAAGACTTGGGTCATTGGCGCGCAACACTTCGGCCCGAAAACAGGTCAAAAACGGGCAAAAAACCGTCTCACCCCGACTGCGCCCTGGACAAGACACCCGAAAAGCCCGAGTTCGCCCACGAATCCCCGGCATTTCCCGAGTGTCGCACTCTGTAGCGTATTATCTTATCGACAAAGTTAAATTAATTAATCAATGACGCAAGCCCTTCGCCGACAATGGGTTGTAAATCATGAAAATCCAGGCGAAGACGAATGAGTCGGCCATCTGTCAGCCCAAATCCGCCCCCTCGCGGGGTCCACGATCGCGGCCGCGCATCCGGCGATTTTGCGTCCATCTTTGGAACGGGTGATGAACCCGACTCCCGGCAACGATGGTGTGGTTGTAAGGCTGGAACAAAGGCTTATCATCGCGACGCCCCGCGCGGAAATCATGCGAAAATTCACCCGAGATACCACCCCCCGGATCACCCCGCCTTCCATGACGGCCGGCCCGCGCCCCGCCGGGAGAGGTCAGGGGCCGCCAGGATCGCGTCCATGCGGGGACGACACTTTCGCCGCGAGATGCCCGCGGCCCGATGGCCCACCCTGATCGACCGACCCCGGGAATCGGCGGCCACGCGCATCGGCGACAGGCATGGAAAACTCCGGATTTCTGGCGGCGAGACCGAAGGAAATCGGTTATGGTGGCGACGGCGATCCGGAAGACGAGGGGGCGGGCGAGCATGCGATCACGTCGTACATGGGGCCTGGGTCCGGTCTTCGGCTTCGAATGCCTGACCGTCCCCAGGCGATGGCAGGTGTTCGCGGGGCGAGCATTGCTGGTCTCGGCCATGCTGGCGACCATGTGGATGTTGTGGGCGCCCGAGGGAGAGACCTTCACCACCATCGGCGAGCTTTCCGAGTTCGGAAGCCGCCTGTTCCAGGCACTCATCATCATCCAGATTTCCGTGGTGCTGCTGGTGGCCCCGGTGGCCACGGCCGGCTCGATCTGCGTGGACAAGAGCCGGGGAACGCTCTACCACGTGTTCGTGACCGACCTGACCGACCGCGAGATCGTCCTCGGCAAGCTCGGCGCGAGGCTCCTCTCGCTGGTCACGCTCATGACGTGCGGCGTGCCCGTGCTGGCGATCGGCGGATTGCTCGGCGGGGTCCCGCAGGTGGCGATCGTCGCCGCGTTCCTCGTGACGTTCGGCGTCGCCGTGTTCGCATCGTGCCTGGCAATGGTGCTCTCCGTCTGGTTCCGCAAGCCTCATCAGGCACTCTTGACGACTTACGTCGTCCTGGGAACCTGGCTTGCGTTCTTCCCGGTCCTGAATCGCTACCAATTGGGCCCCGACCCCGGCTCCCCGCTGTTGCTTGCCAGCCCGTTCGTGATGGCCCTCTCGCCATATCTGCCGGGCGGCGACGAGCCCTCGCTGATCCCGCCGACCATCTTCCTCCTGGTCATGATCCTCGTCTCGTCCCTGCTCGTGATGGTGACCATCAAGAAGTTGCGTCCGGTGGCAATTCGCCAGATGGATCGACCGCAGAAGCGCGAGCGGATCGAGCGGCCGAACTTGCTGCCCAACCTCAGGCCGGGGCCTTCCATGGACGCCAACCCGATCCTCTGGCGCGAGTGGCACCGCAAGAAAGGCGCGAAGTGGACGCGAAGGTTCTGGACCGCGTACGTCGGGCTCTCGTCGGTCCTAGCCCTCTACGTGGTCAGTTCCTACTTCGAGCTGAAGCTCAACGGCGACCACCTCGCGGGGATCGTGAACGGCTGGGCGGTGGCCATCGGCCTGCTCCTGCTCACGATCTCGGCCACCACCAGCCTGGCCGAGGAGCGCGATCGCGGCTCGCTGGACGTGATCATGACCACGCCCCTGTCCACCCGCGCGATTTTATGGGGCAAGTGGTGGGGGACGTTCGCCATGGTCCCCCGGCTGGCAATCTTGCCCGTGTGGATCAGCCTAAACCTGGCGATCGTCGGGGCCAACTACCTCGACACGCTCCTGACCATCGCGCAGATCCTCGCCATGGCGGCGGCCGTGACGAGCATGGGGTTCGCGATCGCCACATGGGTTCCCCGACTGGGCCGCGCCATCGCCGCCGGCGTGGTGATCTACGCCGTCGGGTCGCTCGGCATCGTGATGTTCCACTATGCCATGGTGAACCGGGTCAAGCCGCCTCCCCCCATGCGGCGATTCACGTTCAACCAGATGGGTCCCACCGGCGTGATGACGACGGTGACTTATTACGCGCGGCCCCAACCATGGTCCATCAACGAACCGCCCCCGCCGGAACACGATTTCCTGCTCCTGGCCAATCCCTATTACGCCATCTCCGAGAGCACCATGTGGGCAGGTCGCCGCGATGGCGTGAACCAATCCGTCTACTACTCCAACCCGGGTGACGCCTACAAGCTGGGCCAGAATGAAGGGCGAGGATGGGCCGTGATGTGGGTCATCGTCTACGCGGGAATCAGCCTCGTCTTGATGACCATGGTGATCGCCACGTTCGATCGCTGCCTCGGGCGGATCACGCTCAAGAAAAGCCTGGTCAACGCGCTTGGAATGAAGGAACTCCGGATTTCTCGGCTCAAGACCGAAGGAAATCGGTTATCGTGGTGATGGCGATTTGAGGGGTGAGGGAATAGACCAACATGCGAGCCAAACGCACCTGGGGATTGGGGCCGGTCTTCGGCTTCGAATGCCTGACCGTCCCCCGCCGATGGCAGATGTTTGCCGGCCGCGCCTGTTCGTCTCGGCCATGCTGGCGACCATGTGGATGTTGTGGGCGCCCGACGGCATCACGTTCACCGATCACAGCCAGATGGCCGCGTTCGGCAATCGCCTGTTCCAGTCGTTGATCATCATCCAGATTGCCGTGATCTTGCTGGTGGCCCCGGTGGCCACGGCCGGCTCGATCTGCGTGGACAAGAGCCGGGGAACGCTCTACCACGTCTTCGTGACCGACCTGACCGACCGCGAGATCGTCCTGGGGAAGCTCGGCGCCAGGCTCCTCTCGCTGGTCACGCTCATGACGTGCGGCGTGCCCGTGCTGGCGATCGGCGGATTGCTCGGGGGCGTCCAGTACAACGCGATCCTCGGCGCGTTCCTCGTGTCGGTCGGCGTCGCCGTGTTCGCGTCGAGCCTGGCCATGACGCTGTCGGTCTGGGTCCGCAAGCCGCATCACGCGCTCCTGGCCACCTACGTGATTCTGGGCCTGTGGGTTGCGATTTACCCCCTGTCCGAAAGCCTCGATCCATTCACTTCGTTGTCACTCTACGGCCCGGCGATGACGTCGTTAAGCAGGTCGTCGCAAAGGTTCGTCCTCCTGAGCAACCCGATCGGCATGGCGCTCGCCCCGTACTTGCCGGGAGGCGATGCGATCTCGCTGTGGCAACCGGCGATCTTTCTCTTCGCCGCGATCCTGGCCTCGTTGGGGTTGATCCGGGTCGCGATCCGCAAGTTGCGACCGGTGGCGATCCGCCAGATGGATCGGGCGAGGAAGCGCGAGAAGACCGGCGTCCCGGGCCGCATCCTCAACCTGTTGCCTGGCCCGCCTCTCGACGGCAATCCGGTCCTCTGGCGCGAATGGCACCGCAAGAAGCCGACGAAGTGGACCGGCCGGTTCTGGACCGCCTACGTGATCCTCTCATCGCTTGCCAGCCTGTTCGTGATCATGACCTACTTCGCCTCGCCGCTCGGCAGCGAGCAACTCGCGGCGATCGTGAATGGCTGGGAAGTGGCGATCGGCCTGCTCCTGCTCACGATCTCGGCCACGACCAGCCTGGCCGAGGAGCGCGACCGCGGCTCGCTGGACGTGATCATGACCACACCCTTGCCCAGCCGCACGATCTTGTGGGGCAAGTGGTGGGGCACGTTCGCGATGGTCCCGAGGCTCTCGATCTTGCCGATCTGGGTCTGCGTCGCGCTGGCGATCGTCGCCGGCAATTATCTCGCGCCGTTGTTCATGATCGGGATGATCCTGGCGATGGCGGCGGCCGTGACCAGCATCGGGATCGCGGTCGCGACATGGATTCCGCGATTGGGCCGGGCCATCGCCGTTGGCGTGCTAATTTACGCGGTCGGCTCGCTCGGCATCGTGTTCCTCCACCATTCGATGTCCGGCCAGCCCGGATACGGGGCTTCGTTCAATCAGGCCAATTACTACTACCGCAGCCCGGTCGGGCCAGTGCCGACGCCTGCATCGTCCTACCAGGGCATCACGTTCTCGCCGGGCTGGAATTATGACCCTTATTCGTCGGCCATCCTGCCCATTAACCGCGATTATCTCCTCCTGGCCAACCCCTATTACGCCATCTCGGAGACCACGAACTGGGCAGGCCGACTGACTTATCCCGCCCAGGACCTCGGCCCCGTCTGGCGGGAATACCGGTTCGGTCAAAGCGAAGGCCGAGGATGGGCCTTGATGTGGATCGGCGTGTTCACGGCCATCAGCCTCGCGACGATGGGACTCGTCCTCAAGACCTTCGACCGCTGCCTCGGACGAATCACCCGGACCACGCCCAACTGGGATCAAAGGGACGCCGCGATCAGGAGGCCGAAGGCCGATCTCCTCCCGTCGCCACTTCCATGATGGAATGCTCGGTCCACTCCCCCGCGGGACGCGCCTGGCTGAGCACGCCGCGGCTCATCACGGCGATGCGGTCGCACACGCCCAGGAGTTCGGGGAGGTAAGAGCTGACCATCAACACCGCCTTGCCCGAAGCCGCAAGCTCGCCGATCATTCGATAAATCTCGGCCTTCGATCCGACATCGATCCCGCGAGTGGGCTCATCCAGCAAGAGCACGTCGGCATCCTGATGAAGCAGCCGGGCGATCGCCACTTTCTGCTGATTCCCGCCCGAAAGCTCGCCGATGCACTGACCCGAACCGCGAGCCCGCACCCGGAGCGACTGCATCCAACGAGTCGCCTCCGCCGCCGTTTCCGCAAGTTCAGCCAGCCCCACCGAGAGAATGGCTTCAGCGCCGAATACGTCAAGTTCTCCTCGATCGAACGCGATAACGCCAGCCCTTCGCCTTTCCGATCCTCGCTGAGGAACCCGACCCCCTGCGAGATTCGAGACCGAGGCGTCGCGCGACCCGCTTCAACGCGTCGGACGCGGATCGAACCCGATCGAACGGGGTCCAGCCCGAAGACCGCTCGCAGCAACTCGGTCCTTCCTGCACCGACCAGCCCGGCGATTCCGAGGACTTCCCCGCGCTGCAACGCCAGGTCGGCCCGCCTGGGCAACACTCGGCCCGCCACGGCCGTCAAATCCAGGATCACCTCCCCGGCCGATCGCTCCACGCTGGGGAACATTTCCGTCAGATCCCGGCCCACCATCCGCTGGATCAGCCCCGCCTGAGTGCTCTCGGCGATCAAGCCGGTCGCCACCGACCGGCCGTCCCGCAACACCGTGTATCGTCGCGCCACGCGCCTCACTTCTTCCAGGAAATGGCTGATGTAAACGATCGCCAGCCCTCGCGACCGCAGGCGATCGATGACCTCGAATAGCTTGGCCGAATCGCTTCTCGGTCAGCGAACTGGTCGGCTCGTCGAAAACGATCACACGAGCATCGGAAACCAGGGCGCGGGCCACCTCAACAAGCTGGAGAGCACCCGACGCTGAGCCGCCCCGCCGGCACGTCGGGCGTCGGAAGTCGGGATGATCGAGCAAAGCCAGGGTCTCGGCAACGATTTTCCGATGCTCGCCGCGTCGGACCACGCCCCACCGCGTCCGCTCGCGGCCGAGCATCACGTTGGCCTCGACGCTCAGGTGCGGGGCAATCGTCAACTCCTGATAAATCATCGCCACGCCCAGGGCGCGGGCGTCGCGAGGGCCCTCGCGGCGTATAGGGAAGGCCCCCCAGGTTCATCGGTCCCCGAGTCGGCCCGATACGCCCCGCTCAGGATCTTCATCAGCGTGCTCTTGCCCGGCCCCATTCTCGCCGATCAGCGCATGGACCTCGCCCGGATTCAGGTCCAACGACACGCCGATCCAGCGCCCGGCTGGCGCCGAAAGCCTTGGTCACGTCAGCATCACGAGCAAGGGATCGCCCATGAATCACTTCCCGCCGGCCAGCATCCCGGCATCTCGCAAGGCCCGCAGCATGCCCGAGGTCGCCGACTCATTCGAGCAAAACACCCCGTCCACCTCGCCCACGAAACCGCGACACCAGGCTCTGGGCCGCCTTCTGGCGCCGAGTCCGAAGTGGCGCCGGCATAAACATTGTCCGAGAGATACTCGATCTTGGGATACTTCTTGATCGTGTCCGTGAACCCCTTCTCACGCTGCTCGGTGCTCTCCGAGCCCACCGCATATCGCATCAGGATGATTTTCCCCTCGCCCTTGAGCAGCTCAGCCAACCGTTCGGCCGCCAGCACGCCGCCATGATAATTGTCCGTGGCCACGTAGCTCGACGATCTTCGGCGACTCCAGCCCCGAATCGATGATCACCACCGGGATCCCCGCCTCGATCGCCTTCTCAACCGGGGCGACCAGCGCCTTGGGAATCGAGAGGGGCCAGGACGATCCCATCCACCTCGAGCGGCAACGGCGTTCTGCACCAGCTTGATCTGCTCGGTCCGATCGTCCTCCTTCTGAGGGCCTTGCCAGACGATCTCGACGTTCCCAAGCTCCTCGGCCGCCTTCACCGCCCCGGCATGGACCGCCTTCCAGAGCTCGTGAGTCGTCCCCTTGGGAATCACCATCACCCGCTATTTCTTGGTCTTCGCCCCGCGTCAACGCCGAGTCGGCCGTATGCGGCCACTTCGGGGGATTCAGCAGCGAATCGACGTCAGGATCTTGCATGTTCTCGGGCGTGACGAGGGTCTCTCCCGTGACGATATTCGGCCTCGACCGGCCTCTTCTCCAGGACATCGACCAGAGTCTTTACGCCAAGTCGGCCCATCCGATACGGATTCTGGACCACGATCGCCCTGAAGCTGCCCCTGCCGCAGGGCATCCACCAGCGGAGGGCTGCTGTCGAAGCCGACGAAGATCACTGGCCGAGTGCGAACTGCCCGCCCGCCACATCCCGGCAGATCGGCAAACGCGGCAACAGACCCCGAAGCGATCACTCTCGCGATTCACGGGCGAGCCTCCGATAACCATTCTGGAGAAACGAAGTAAGGCGGCATCGTAAGGCCCAGCCAGATGGCCCAGGTCAAGCGACCGCCGGACACCGCCACATTCGCCGAATCCTGAGAAATCTAGGAAAATCCACAGAACCGTTTGACTCCTGGGAGAAGACCGTATTATGACTCTTGCCGCCAAGCGGATGTAACTCACGCTGGTGGCGAGGCACGACGCTTCGACAATCGGTTGCGAGACCAGGCTCTGGGACTAACGTCGGCGTACCTAAAATTGGCCGGGGTGATTCGCCCTGCAACGGGCCTGGTCGCCCCGGCCTCTGGCCTCGGCACCCTCTCGCGGTGCGACGTTCTCTTTGACAACTCGGTCGATCGCGAAGAGAAGTGAGAGCGTACGCTGGACCCTTGAGGGAAGCCGGCGTGGGCCGCGTCTCCGGGACGCTCGAGCGGGATCTTATCTCTGCCGAGGCACGGGGCGGTTCAGCACCGCTCCGGTGCCCTGTCGCGGGCATCGCGTGCGACCAGTTAGCATATCCTCGACCCATCGAGGAGCGGGAGGACGACGGATCCTTCGGGATCCACCTTCTTTCCGCACATTTCGAAGGGTTTGATCCTGGCTCAGAATGAACGTTGGCGGCGTGGATTAGGCATGCAAGTCGTACGCCCCGCAAGGGGCGTGGCGCAAGGGTGAGTAAGGCGACGGTAACCAACCCCCCGGACAGGCATAGCCGCGGGAAACCGCGGGTAATTCCTGGCGACGTTGCGGGGGGGCATCCTCCGGAACCAAAGGTGTGATCCGCCGCGGGACGGGCCGTCGTGGTATCAGGTCGTTGGCGGGGTGACGGCCCACCAAGCCTTAGACGCCTACCGGGCGTGCGAGCGTGGCCCGGCACACTGGGACTGAGACACTGCCCAGACTCCTACGGGAGGCTGCAGTCGAGAATCTTCGGCAATGGGCGCAAGCCTGACCGAGCGACGCCGCGTGGGGGACGAAGGCCTTCGGGTTGTAAACCCCTGTCGAGGAGGAGGAAGGGCCGTGCAGAGCGTCCTTGACCGATCCCTGGAGGAAGCACGGGCTAAGTTCGTGCCAGCAGCCGCGGTAAGACGAACCGTGCGAACGTTATTCGGAATTACTGGGCTTAAAGCGCGTGTAGGCGGGCCGGCACGTCGGACGCTGAAATCCCCCGGCTCAACCGGGGAAGTGGCCCCGATACGACCGGCCTGGAGGGGTGTAGGGGGAGCCGGAACTTCCGGTGGAGCGGTGAAATGCGTTGAGATCGGAAGGAACGCCCGTGGCGAAAGCGGGCTCCTGGACACCACCTGACGCTGAGACGCGAAAGCCAGGGGAGCGAACGGGATTAGATACCCCGGTAGTCCTGGCCGTAAACCATGAGCACCGGGTAGGGGGCTCGCCGATGGGCTCCCTGCCGCAGCGAAAGCGTGAAGTGCTCCGCCTGGGGAGTATGGTCGCAAGGCTGAAACTCAAAGGAATTGACGGGGGCTCACACAAGCGGTGGAGTATGTGGCTTAATTCGAGGCTACGCGCAGAACCTTATCCCGGGCTTGACATGCACGGATTAGCCGGCGGAAACGTCGGTGACGCCGCAAGGTGGAACGTGCACAGGTGCTGCATGGCTGTCGTCAGCTCGTGCCGCGAGGTGTTGGGTTAAGTCCCCTAACGAGCGCAACCCCTGCCCCTAGTTGCCAGCGAGTCATGTCGGGAACTCTAGGGGGACCGCCGGCGTTAAGCCGGAGGAAGGCGGGGATGACGTCAAGTCCTCATGGCCCTTATGCCCGGGGCTGCACACGTACTACAATGGGCCGGACAGAGCGTTGCCAAGTCGCGAGGCCGAGCTAATCGCAAAAACCGGCCCTCAGTTCGGATTGCGGGCTGCAACCCGCCCGCATGAAGCTGGAATCGCTAGTAATCGCGGATCAGCATGCCGCGGTGAATGGGTTCCTGAGCCTTGTACACACCGCCCGTCAAGCCACCAAAGCGGGGGGCACCCGAAGTCGCCGATGCCCGCCAGGCAGGCGCCGAAGGTGAAACCCGTGATGGGGACTAAGTCGTAACAAGGTAACCGTAGGGGAACCTGCGGTTGGATCACCTCCTTTCTAAGGATGTCCTCCCGGCCCGCGATGACGGGGACCTGCGAGTGACCGCATCGGCCCGCATCGCCAGAGCGGCATCGGGCGCACGCCGGCTCCCCACGCGGGTCTGTTCGAGAGGCTCACGAACGGCTGCCCATCGCGGGATCGCGATCCCGATTCGAGCTTCGTCGGACGATGTCCTGGCCGCGGATCGGCTCGCCCGGAATCCGGAGATCGCCTCGGACTTGTGCGCTGACGGCCGATCGCGAGTCCGGATCGGAGTGTCGCCGCCGGCGCGGGGCGCGGCCGGGCCGATCCATGGGCGCCCCGGCCCCTGGCCGGCGGCCAGTCTCGGAGCTCCGGCACGGCGAGGGGCTCTCTGACAAGTCGGTGTCCGGGTCGCGATGCCGAGGCTATTGGGGTGTCGAGGCACCTGCGACGGTCGGGCTCGTGGCCGAGTCGTGGTAGTGGCACAGTATTATCCACGAACTGGACCCGTTCACGCGAGGACGCGGGGCGGGCCGCTCAAGTCGGAGATCGTTACTCCGTGCGGCCTCGGAGCGTCGGGAGACGCGAGGGGCCGCCATGAGTGGGCGAGTCGCTTGACTTCGCGATCGGCGTCGGGCGCGGCCGGTCACGGCGGCGGCGGGTCGGCGTGGTCAAGCCCCCAAGGGCACGGGGGGGATGCCTAGGCGTCATCAGCAATTCGGGCGTGGAAGGCTGCGAAATGTCCGGGGGAGCTGCCCAACGAGCGTCGATCCCGGATACCCGCGGAGACCCGGGGAACTGAAACATCTCAGTACCCGGAGGAAGAGAAAGCAACCGCGATTCCCCCAGTAGCGGCGAGCGAACGGGGACCAGCCTAAACCGGCGGGGACAGCCGCCGGGGTCGTGGGGTCGGAGCCATGGGACCGCAAGCGAAGCCGAAGCCCGCTGGAAAGCGGCGCCGGAGCGGGTGACAGCCCCGTAGGCGAAGTCGCGAGCGGCCCTATCCGATACCCGAGTAGGGTCGGGCACGAGAAACCCGGCCTGAATCGGCGGGGACCCTCCCGCAAGGCTAAATACGCCATGACGACCGATAGCGAACCCAGTAGGGCGACCGAACGGTGGGAAGAACCCCGACCAGGGGAGGAGACTGAACCTGAAACCCCGTGCCTACGAGCGGTGGGAGGGCGATGCCTTCGGGCGGCGTGACCGCGTGCCTTTTGCATAATGATCCGGCGAGTTATCGTGCCCGGCGGGTTAACCCCTTCAGGGGGGGAGCCGCAGGGAAACCGAGTCTGAACAGGGCGACGATGTCGGGCGCGATAGACGCGAAACCGGGTGACCTACCCATGGGCAGGTTGAAGCGGCCGTAACGGGCCGTGGAGGACCGAACCCACCAGTGTTGAAAAACTGGGGGAGGACCCGTGGGGAGGAGTGAAAGTCTCATCAAACCCGGAGATAGCTCGTTCTCTCCGAAATGGCTTTAGGGCCAGCCTCGGGCCATCTCTCGCGGGGGTAGAGCGACGGAATTCGATCGGGGGGCTTCCCGCCTACCCTTCGAAACCCAACTCCGAATACCGCGTGTTGGACCCCGGGAGTCAGAGCGCGGGGGATAAGCTTCGTGCTCGAGAGGGAAAGAACCCAGACCGCCGACCAAGGCCCCCAAGCCGACGCTCAGTGGCAAAGGAAGTGGGATCGCCGTGACAGCCGGGATGTTGGCTTAGAAGCAGCCACCATTTCAAAAGTGCGTAACAGCTTACCGGTCGAGCCATCCCGCGCCGAAAATGACGGGGACTGAAGCGTCGCGCCGCAGTCGCGGATTCGATAATGATGGTAGGAGAGCGTCGCTAGCCGCAGCGAAGCGGCACCGGCGAGGAGCGGTGGAGCGCTAGCGAGTGCGTATGCCGGAACGAGTAACGACAAGATGGGTGGGAAGCCCATCCGCCGAAAGCACAAGGTTTCCTGGGGAAGGGCAATCCGCCCAGGGTCAGTCGGGACCTAAGGCGAGGCCGAAGGGCGTAGCCGATGGGCAGACGGTTAATATTCCGTCGACCCGATGGTGAGGTTGATGAGGCGAGGACGCCGAGCAGGAGGGATCGGGGTGATAGACGCCCCCGTCCCGCAAGGGCGACGGCACTTCGATCCGGAAGTCCCTCGACCGCTCGGCCACGAAAAGCCCCGTCCGGACGACCCATCGGCCCGTACCGCAATCCGACACAGGTGTGCTAGGCGAGCATCCGAAGGCGTTCGGGAGAACCCTCGTGAAGGAACTCGGCAAAATGACCCCGTACCTTCGGTACAAGGGGTGCTCAGTGGCGACATGTGAGCCGCAGAGGATCGGCTCTGGCGACTGTTTATCAAAAACACAGGACTCTGCCAACTCGCAAGAGGACGTATAGAGTCCGACGCCTGCTCGGTGTCGGTAGGTTGAGGGAGCCGGTGACCGCAAGGGAAGCTGGCGACCGAAGCCCCGATTAACGGCGGCCGTAACTATGACGGTCCTAAGGTAGCGAAGTTCCTTGTCGGGTAAGTTCCGACCTGCATGAATGGCGTAACGACCGGAGCGCTGTCTCCACGAGGGACCCGGTGAAACTGTAGCCGTGGTGAAGATGCCACGTACCCGCGGTCAGACGGAAAGACCCCGTGAACCTTCACTGCAGGTTGGCACTGGCCCGTCGTCAATTCTGTGTAGCATAGCTGGGAGGCCGCGATCCCGCGGCGCCAGCCGGGGGGGAGCCGTCGGTGAAATACCAGCCTGAATGGACGACGTGCCTCACCGGTGGGTGACCCCCGTCGGGACCGTGCTCATCGGGCAGTTTGACTGGGGCGGTCTCCTCCCAAAGGGTAACGGAGGAGTGCAACGGTACCCTCGGCCCGGTCGGCAATCGGGCAACGCGAGCGCAAACGTACAAGGGCTGCCTGACTGCGAGTCCGATCGGACGAGCAGGGACGAAAGTCGGCGTTAGTGATCCGGCGGTCCGGAATGGAACGGCCGTCGCTCAACGGATAAAAGGTACTCCGGGGATAACAGGCTGATCTCCCCCGAGCGTCCCCAGCGGCGGGGAGGTTTGGCACCTCGATGTCGGCTCATCGCATCCTGGGGCTGGAGAAGGTCCCAAGGGTTTGGCTGTTCGCCGATGAAAGCGGTACGCGAGCTGGGTTCAGACCGTCGTGAGACAGGTCGGTCCCTATCTGCCGTGGGCGTGGGAAGCTTGAGGAGGGTCTCCCCTAGTACGAGAGGATTGGGGAGGACCGACCTCTGGTGTGCCGGCTGTCCCGCTCGGGGCACCGCCGGGTAGCCAGGTCGGGACCGGATAAGCGCTGAAGGCATCTAAGCGCGAAGCCCTCTCCGAGACCAGGCTTCCGGCAGCTTGAGTGTCGAAGGCTCCTGGGAGACGACCAGGTCGATAGGCCGGGCGTGCACGGGCCGCGAGCGCTCGCAGCCGACCGGTCCTAACAGCCGAGCGGCTTGACCACCCCGACCCGCCGCCGCCGACCGAAGGCGCGGCCAACGCGGGCCGGGCGGATCCGATCGAAGACGACCCCAACGCCAGGATCGGCGATCTTGGGGATGGCGAGATCTCGCGACCTGCCCCGTGCATGACGCAGTCGCGATCCGCTGCCGGCACCGGATTGAATCGGCCGACCGGGGTGAGACGCCCCCCGGCCCGCTGCCCGGCGACCATACCGGCGGGGCCACACCCGTTCCCATCCCGAACACGGCCGTTAAGCCCGCCGGGCCCATGATAGTGCCCATGGCGCGAAAGTCGGCCATCGCCGGGATCCCTCCACCCAACCAAGCCGCCCGCGACCTCCACCGAGGTCGCGGGCGGCTTTGCGTTTCGGCACGGCCGCCCTAACGGATCGGCATCCCGCGCGGCCGTTCATTCCCCCTTGCTCTTGGCCTTGGCCGACTCGCTGCGGACGGCCTCCAGCTGCTTGCGCTGCGCCTCGGGTCAAAACCGCCTCGCGATCGACGATCTCCCTGGCCTTCAGTTCGGTCTCGGCGAATTTCTGATCTGGGTGGGACGTCGGCTGGGTCTTGACCCAGCCGACGTAAATGTTTAGGCACTGTGTAGTTGAATTCGATCGAGACTGAACTCTTGTGAGTGGAAGTCCCCAGCCAGACTTTGCAGGCATCTCCCGGGAACTGTAATCAGTAGCGGTTAGTCCGGCGAAATGGGTCAACTGCCTGGTCGTTGTTATGCGGTGGCCCACTTCGTGTGGGCTGGCCGACAAATGAGATCTGCACTCATTTCTTTACGGCCTTGCGGTATTGTTCGAAGCGCTGTTTCATTTCGGTGACCGTTGCGGGCTCTTCGTCCTTGTCGAGCAGCTTATTGCTCCGTCCCGGGTTTTGAGGGCCTTGGCTGCATTTCCCGAATCAAAATAAACCTTTGCGAGCGTGTCGGCGACTTGAGCGTTCTTTCGGGCCTCGATCTCGTCGGCTCGGGTCGCTGCAAGGAGGGCTAGCTTGATGAGCTTGTCGCTCCGCTTGCCCGCCCCGGGGTCGACGATCGTCCAGGCGACCATGTTCAGGGCTTCGGAATTGTCCTTGAACATCCCCTTGGTGAGCTCCGTGCTCAATTCCGCGGCCTTCTCGCTGTCGCCGTCCTTGTCGAGCAGGGCGATGAACTTCATGCCGGCGAGCTTGGTCTTCGAGATCCGGCGATTCCGCCACGATCTCGTCGATGACTTTCACCAGGGCCTTTGGGTCTTCGGCCTGGGTGAATTCTTCTGGATCTTCGCCTCCCTCT
>CAVZRT010000015.1:0-1238251 GCA_963777705.1 uncultured Planctomycetota bacterium | reverse complement strand
TACACCGACTACGCCCCGTGGGTCTACACCGACATCAACGTCCTGAACGGGGCGTCCGTGAACGGCGGGGTGGGCTCCTCGCCCATCGTGCCGTTCCGTAACCGGACGATGGCGGCCAAGGGGCTGCTCAAGGACGGGTTCACCCGCATCAGCGGAGGACATTGACGGCACCAGCCAGACCGTCGCGTTCATCGAGTGCGCCGGCCGCGACGAGCGGTACGTGAGCCAGTACGTCGAGACCTACACCAACAGCCAGGGCGTGGCCCTGCCCGTCCGAGGGTCGGGCCCGGCAGGCGGCCTGAACGTGAGGCACCGCTACTGGCGATGGGCCGATCCGGGCAACGCCTTCGGCACCTCGGGCCAGCCCAACAACCTGGGCCAGCCCGCCAACGAAGGCACCGGCCCCTGGCCCACCACCAGCGTGTCGGCCGGCAATCAGGCCGGGGCGAATGAAGAGCCGTTCTCATTCCACCCGGGCGGCGTGAACGCCCTCTTCGGAGACGGCTCGGTCCACTTCCTCAAGTCATCGATCAACCTCGCGACGTTCCGCGGGATCCTCACGCTCAACGGTGGCGAGGTCGTCAACCAGTCCGATTATTGATCGCCTTGCGGGGTGATTCCAAGAATTCATGCAAGCACGGTGCGGTGGTCTCTTGACCCCGTGCCGTGTCTTCATTTACCGTACATAGAACCTTTATCAATAAAGATAGACGGAATGGATTAAGGATTGTGACTCGCCAAGCTGCCAGTTCCATATAAGTTTACCAACCTGCACGGACGTTATGCGGATTGCTTCGAAGGAGTTCAAGGATGTCGCGGCCCATCTCGTGCGAACCCGGTGATTTCATAGCCGCCGGGTAATCCCTTCGACGGCGTTCGCCGTCGATCGCCAACGCTGCTCACTGCCGTCCTCGATCGGTCGACCTCCGTTGCACGACGGCCGTCCTCCGTGCGCGAATGGACCATGACGCATGCCGTCATGCCAGCGTGGACCCCTCGGTGCCATCTCCATCTCCACCTCGCCTTGCAGGTACGGAAAGGAAGTCTTTCGATGAGCAGGACTCGAGTCCGGTCGATTCGCGGGTTTCACGCTGATTGAGCTGCTGGTGGTGATCGCGATCATCGGGGTGCTGATCGCGCTGCTGTTGCCCGCCGTCCAGGCGGCGCGGGAGGCGGCACGTCGGATCCAATGCACGAACAACCTGAAGCAAATCGGGCTGGCGCTGCACAACTATGAAAGCTCGGTCGGCGCCTTCCCGCCCGCGGGCAAGGCGATCTACACCACGGTGAGCCCCCCGGTCACCATCTTCCCCGACACGGGCTTCAGCGCCCTGGCCCGCCTGCTCTCGTTCATCGAGGGCACGAACCTGACCAACGCCCTGAACTTCAACTACGAGTACAACGACGCCAGCGGGGGCAACTACACGGGGGCCTCGGCGGTCATCAACAATTTCATCTGCCCGTCGGCCAGCCGCATCTCGAACAATCGCGACCAGCCCGACCCCAACGGCTCCGCCTACGAGAAAGCGGTGGGCATGGGATACGGCTACACCGACTATGCGCCGACGATCTACACCGACATCAATATCATCAACGGCGCCGCGGTGGCCGGCGGCACGGGCTCGACGTCCGTGGTCCCCTACCGCAACACGCTGAGCTCGACCAAGGGCGTGTTGAAGGACGGCGCGACGAGGATCAGCGAGATCCTGGACGGGACCAGCGGGAGCATCGCGTTCATCGAGTGCGCCGGCCGCGACGAGCGGTACGTGAGCCAGTACGTCGAGACCTATACCAACAGCCAGGGCGTGGCCCTGCCCGTCCGAGGGTCGGGCCCGGCCGGCGGCCTGACCTCGCGGCATCGCTTCTGGCGATGGGCCGATCCCGGCAGCGCGATGGGGGTCTCCGGCGCCGCCCAATAATCTGGGCAAGCCCACCAACGAGGGCACGCCCTGGTCGGGCACCACGGTCACGGCCGGGAACCAGGCCGGAGCCAACGAGGAAGCGTTCTCCTTCCATCCCGGAGGGGTGAACGCCCTGTTCGCCGACGGCTCGGTCCACTTCCTCAAGTCGTCCGTCGCCCCCTCCACGCTCCGGGGGTTGATCACGCTCAACGGCGGCGAGGTGATCGACGCCTCGGGCTATTGATCGACGAGCTTCCAACATCACCGGCAAGCCGGAGTGAATCTTGTGGGGCGGGCGTCCCGCCTGCCGAATTTTAAGCAGGCGGGACGCCCGCCCCACAAAAAATCATCTCAACTCGCCGGCAAGTTAGACGCTCGACCCACCCTGCAGTTCCTCGTCATCCGGCCTCATCACCAATGCGTTCACTTCCGGGTCTTGCCCTTCTCCTGATCCTTCGCGATCACGGCGGTGGACGTGGCCGTGAGGCTGCATTTGCAGATGCGGACGGGCGTCTTGGCGCCGGGCGTGATGGGCGCCAGTTGCAGCCCTCGCAGGAACGTCTTGGATTTCTGGCCGGGCTCGGTCAGCGTGATCTCGAACGAGCAATCGCGGTCGACGCCCGTGCTGGAGGCGGCGAACGTGATCGGGTCCAGCTTCACGACCTCGGCCCCCTTGCCCTTGGCCAGCGTCTTCTCGATGGGCTTGAACTGGCAGCCCGAGTGCGCGGCTTGATCTCGATCTTGCCCCCCTCGGCACCGAGGCCGGCGATCTGCAATTCCAGCCGGACCGTATTCTCGACCACCGGCGGATCGCCCTCGCTCGCCCGGCCCTGCGCCGCGGCGATGAGGCCGAAAACCAGACCGGCGACAGCCGCCCAGGAGGCGCTTCGTGACCTGCTCCGCATCGTGTCCCACTCCTTTGAGACCGGACCGGGAAGGGCGCCCCGAACGCGCCCGATTCCCCCCGCCGCTCGCCAACGGGATTGACCATCAGCCAGCTCAGAACGCCATCCATGGCGTGCGCTGTCGGCGTCCAGGGTGCGAAGTGCGGGAAACCTATCCGCTCGGGCCGATCAGGGCAAGATCAAAAGCGGCGGCTTCGAGTTCCCTAACTATAGGCCGGAAGCCATCCGAATTCGTAGGGTGCTCTGCGAGCACCGCTCCCCTCGACGAAGCCTATTTCCGCCGCAGATAAATCCGCTCGACTTTGCCGATCTCCCCCTTGTGACGGCCGTCAAGCAATCGCACGGCGATGTCTCGAAGCGGCGAGCAATCGTCCTCGTCGCCGGCCCAATCCTTCACCACCTGGAGGACGGAGGTCGGAGCAATCGGCCAGGTCTCGCCGGCCACCGTTCGATCGCCCTTCATGTCCGAGCGTTCCGCCGAGGTGGCGTAAGGGACGATCACCATCTGACCGGGACTCAATTTGTCCGAGAAGGGGCCGCAGTACGTCGACTCGCCCCTTATTTCGCCGGATCGATCGAATTCACGGGCCAACTCGCGGTATTTCCTGATGGCGGCCTTCTTCCATGCTTCATCAGGAACATGGTCTTTCTCCAGGTAGGCCACCCATTTCCATGTCCATTCGGCGGGGGTCTCGCTGAACGTCAAGGATCGAATCTCACGATCGATCGCGATGCCCATGCCCATCAGCACCGCCAGGACGGCCACCGCGATCATCACGCGACGGATCGTGAATCGCATCCCCTTTTCCTCGTCACGCCCCCGCTTCCACCAACTCGGCGTCCACCTCGACTTCTTCGGCGGAGGGGGATTCCAATCCCTGCACGAGGGCCCCGAGTTGCAGCGCGAGGAGGCGGTCGGCGGGCATTTGTCCCCTCAGGAGGGCGAGGAACGCCTCGGCGCCGATGATCACGGCCTTGGGCTTGCTGTGGATGGTCAGGACGTACCTGGCCTCGGGGTCTTCCAGGGTTTCGAGCACCTTGGGGAGGTCGCGATGCAGCTCGCGGCTACCGATGAAGCGAACGCGGGGGTGGGACATAACCATCCTCGGGGCCGGAAAGGCCGGAAGCGACTGAGGGGGAGAAGGCGACGCCCAGTACAGAAGGGAAGGGGGCGCCGGGAAGCGATGTGTCGTCGTCTAACTTAACCAACCAAATCGCGCCCGTCAACCGGCCGCGAGTGGATGCCAGGGTTGATCGGTTCGTGAAGCCGGGTCGAGTGGCCCCGAGGCCGGATCCTCGTCGGATTCACGCACCGATCTACTAAAATGGGCACCCTTCTTGCACGCCGCGAAGCCACCCATCCGCTTCTACCGTTGCGTGCATCAAGATCCTCAAAAAAGTCACGCCAGCCATTGTATTCTTTGCAAATCCCGCAAAATGCCCAAAGATCGTGATTGACAGGGAAAGTTCATAGGTTAAGGTAAACGAGGGAAGCGTATTGCGGCCAGCATCAATGGGGATCCGACGTTGTTTCTCGTCTGATGTAGGCAATACCTGCCGATTCACCTTGAGGAGAGAAACCATGATGATTCGTGCTCTGCTGGGTTCTGTCACCGCCGTCGCTTTGATGGCCGCCTCGTCCAATGCGCAGGATCCGGCCAAGCCCACGGCCCCGCCGCCGGGCATCGGCACCCCCGTCGGCTCGCCGCCGCCGGGCATCGGCAGCGAGACCGTTCCCCCGGTCGCCCCGCCGGTCACCCCGGTGACCCAGGGCACGCCGCAGGTCCCGGTCAAGACCCCGCCCGTCCCGGTCAAGACCCCGCCCGTCCCGGCCAAGACCATGCCGGTGGCCCCCCCGAAGACCATGCCGGTGGCCCCGCCCAAGACCATGCCCGTCACGGGCATGCCGCAGACCCCGCCCAAGACCATGCCGGTGGCCCCGCCCAAGACCATGCCGGTCCCGCCCCCCAAGACGACCCCGGTCACGGGCATGCCGCAGACCCCGCCCAAGACCATGCCGATCACTCCGCCCAAGACCATGCCGCCGACCCCGCCCAAGGTCAGCCCCCAGAGCTGATCTCGGCCTTCGTGCGAGCTTGATCCCTCATGAGAAAACGCCTCCACCCTCCGGGGTGGGGGCGTTTTTTTGTTTTTCCCCGGAATGGGGACGCGTCTCGTCCGTATGAGCGGCGTGCGGCGAGGAAACCTCGCCCGATTGCGGCCGGTTCCCGGCCCCGATATATTCGATCCGTCACGTCGGCGGTCGAATTCGGGCGGGATGGATCGGGCCCCTTCGCGTTTCTCGCTTGAAGGAGAGCTTTCCCATGCGTGTCCGCGTGCTGATGATCCGAGCGACCCTTGCGGCTTGCACCCTGATCCTGGCGGCCGGGATATCTCGGGGGCAAGATCCCCTGGCGAAATCCCTGGGCCTGACGAGGGACTCGGGCAGCATGCCGGTCTGGGCCAAGCCCACCCCCACCGAGGCGGAAAGCCTCACCGAGTTCGCCCGCAAGGCCCGCGAGGGGATCCTGCTCGTCGGCGACCAGCAGACCGGCCACGGCACGGCCTTCGTGATCTCGCGCAAGGGCCGATTGCTCGCGACCAACGCCCACGTGGCCGACATCTTCTTCGCCGCGGGTGCCCGGCAGTTGGCCATCCGCAACAACACGAACGTGACCTATCAAGTCGAGAAGATCTGGTATCACCCGGGCGTGCTCCGGTTCGTGGGCAACCAGGTCGTGCGGTCGCAGGACCCCAAGGTCGGCGAGCTCTTCGCCAATTGCCCCGACGTGGCCGTGCTCCGCCTGGCGCCCGGCCCCGAGTTGCCGGTCGAGTTCGAGATGGCCACGCCCGAGGAGATCCGCGACGTGTTCGCCATGCCCGTGGGCATGATGGGCTATCCCGGCTACGACACCAAGGCCGTGCCCAAACTCGGCGAGCTGGCCGTGGCCACCTTCACGCAGGGGATCATCAGCCGCGTGACCGACTTCGCGCTCACGCCCAACCGGCCCCAGCCCGAGCTCCAGTTCCTCCACCACTCCATGGCCAACTGGGGCGGATTCAGCGGCTCGCCCATCTTCCTCAAGAATGGCCACCTGGTCGGCCTGCACAACAGCGCCATGCAGGAGACCGGCCGCAACGGCGAGATCCGCTCGCTCCCGCACGGGGTCCGCGTCGATTGCCTCTGGGAGCTGATCGCCTTCCACGGGCTCGACCTGGGGGAAGACGGCGTGAAGCTCCCGATCGACAAGGGGCAGCTCCTGCTGGACCGCTACCGGAAGGCCGACCCGCAGGTCGATCGCCTGTACGACGCGATCAAGCTCGTCCACCGCGCCGACCGCCTCAAGGACCTCCACCGCTTCGACGAGGCCGTGCAAAAATGCGGGGAGGCCATCAAGCTCTACCCGGATTATCCCCGGGCCTACCTCATCCGCTCGCAGACGCAGACCGAATTCGTCGCCTTCAACAAGGATCGCCTGGCCAACAAGCAGACCATGGACCGGCTCCAGGGGGCGCTGGATGACATCAACGTGTACAACAAGCTCGCCCCCTCCGATCACGAGGGATACATCGAGCGCAGCCACGTCCTGCACTTCGGCTCCTATTTCATGAAAGGTCCCGACAAGGAGGACCTGCACAAGAAGGCGGTGGGGATCACCAACCAGTTGCTGGAGATCCGCAACATGAGCCGCTACGACCGCTGCTCGACGCTCTCGCTCGCCTCCGACATCTCGACCGACCCCAAGCAGAAGCTCGCCGCGGCCAACGAGGCCCTGGAGCTCTACCCCTACGAGAAGAATTGCTACCTCAACCGCGCCTACGCCTACCGGGCCGGCGGCAAGACGGCCGAGGCCCAGAAGGACATGGCCAGGTTCCAGCAGCTCCTGGACGCCGAGCAAGAGAGCGACCGCGCCTGGAAGCTGGCCACCGCCACGCTCGCCGCCAGGCGAGACGGCCAGGAGGCGGTGCGGATCGCCAGGAAAAGCTGCGAGGCGACCGGCTGGAAGAACTGGCGAGACCTCGACGTCCTCGCGGCGGCCTACGCCGAGGCGGGCGACTTCGCCAAGGCCATCGAATGCGGAGAGAGGGCAAGGGACCTCGCCCCGCCCGAGAAGAGGCCCGAAGCCGGCCAGCACCTCATGGTCTACCGGTCCGGAAAGCCCATACGCGACGAGCAAGTCGAGGGCTAGGGCGAAAAACTCTCATGGCCGCCGCACCCTCACCCAACCCCAACCTGAACCGCACGCGCGATCACCTCGCCAACGAGCGCACCTTCCTCGCCTGGGTCCGCACGTCGCTGGGGCTGCTCGGCCTTGGGTTCGTCCTGGCGAGGATGGGCCTGTTCATCCGCCAGGTCGCCGAGGCCGGGCTTTCGAACGGTCCGCGCCCCGTCCGGTTGCATAGCTCCCATGAGTTCATCATCAGCGGCGTGGTCTTCCTGGTCCTCGGGACGGCCCTTTGCGGGTGGTCGGGCTGGCGCTACAGCCGGTCGCAGAAGGCCATCGAGGCGGGGACCTACGAGCCTGCGTTCGCCTCGGTGGTCACGCTCACGGCCGTGGTCGTCGTCGGCGGGTTGATCGTGGTCGGGCTCGTCCTGTTCGGCCCCCTGGGAGGAAGCTCGAAGTAACATGGCCGACGACCCCATCATCCGCCTCGAAGGCATCACCAAGGAATACCGCATGGCGGCCGAGACCGTGCTGCGCCCTCCGAGGCGTGGACCTGGCCATCGGCGGCAACGAGCTGGTGGCCATCATGGGGCCGTCGGGATCGGGCAAATCCACGCTGATGAATATCCTCGGCCTGCTGGATGTTCCCTCCGCGGGTCAATATTGGCTCGACGGCCGGGACGTGGCCAGGCTGCGCGCAATCGGAGCTGGCCCGCGTGCGAGGCCGGCAAATCGGCTTCGTCTTCCAGACCTTCGAGCTGCTCCCCAGGCAAACGGCCCTGCGAAACGTCGAGCTGCCGCTCACCTATTCGGGAGGCCCCAACCAGCGAGGCCGGGCCGTCGAGGCCCTGCGCAAAGTCGGCCTGTCCGACCGCATGGATCACCGGCCCAACCAGATGTCGGGCGGCCAGCGCCAGCGAGTGGCGATCGCCCGGGCGCTCGTGCAAAAGCCCTCGCTCATCCTGGCCGACGAGCCCACCGGCAACCTCGACACGCAGACCGGCGACGAGATCCTCGAACTCTTCGCCGACCTGCACAAGGAAGGCCAGACCATCGTGATCGTCACGCACGAGCCCGACGTGGCCGCCAAGTGCCGCCGGGTCGTGCGGATTCGCGACGGCCTGGTCGAGTCGGACCTGTCCAACGCCGAGCTTGCGGGGTAAGCTCCTCGGCGGAAGAGGTGCTCGCAGAGCACCCTACAAGAAGCCCGATCCTCTCCGTAGGGTGCTCTGCGAGCACCTCTTCAACAAGGCGGGGCCAACACTGATGACCGATCCGGCGGACGCGAAACCGAGGCGACGGCTGGCCTTCCGCCTGCGGACCCTGTTGATCCTGGTCCTCGTCGCGGCATGCGGGCTCGGCTGGATGATCCATCGCGCACGCGTCCGGCGTGATGCGGTCGAGCGGATCAGGAAGGCCGGCGGCAGCGTGGCTTACAACTGGGAATGGAGGAACGGCAAGCTGGTCCCGGACTCCAGGTCGCCTTGGCCGAAGTGGGTCGTGGATCTCACCGGGATCGACTTCCTCTCGAATGTCGTCGCGATCGATCCCCTGAGGGGCTCCGACGACTTGATGACCGAGGTTGCTTGCTTGGATCGCCTCGAAAAACTCAATGCCTACGCCTCCGATTTGACGGATGTCGGCCTGGCCAAGTCCGAGGCCTCACGCGCCTCAAGTCCCTGCGACTCGGCAAGACCGCCGTCACCGGCCGCGGCATCGTCCACCTGGCGAACATGGTCGATCTCGAAGAACTGGACATCCCCGCGGGGCAGATGGCAGACGAAGATCTCGTCCACATCGCCAGGCTGGCCAAGCTCAGGGGGTTGATCCTCACGGGAGGCCGCATCACCGATGCCGGCCTGGCCCACCTGCATAACATGAAACGACTGGAGACCCTGGACCTCCAGAGGTCCAGGGTGACGGATCTCGGCCCCCTACGAAACCTGACGCGATTGAAGCAATTGAGCTTGCGAGGATGTCCTGTCGATGACGCGGGAGTGGCGCCGATCGCTAACTTCCGAGGCCTCGAAAGCCTCTCGCTGGGTCGGACCCGGATCACCGATCGAGCGGTCGCTTGCTTTGCCGACCTGCCCAAGCTCAAGCACCTCGATCTTGACCAGACTCAGGTCTCTGACGAGGGCCTGAAGCGATTGGCGCGGACCCTTCCTCTCCAGACGTTGACGATCTATGACACGCGAGTAACAGATTCCGGCCTCGCCGCCATCACCGCGATGCCAATGATGAGGACTTGCCGCCTGGTAGCCGTCGCCGGCCCGAACGTGAGCACGGTCGAGACGATCGCCCTTCGCAAGAAATTCCCGCGTCTCCATATCACCGGCCCGGAGATGTACGCCCAGCAGCGAGTGGCTCGGGCCAATGGAAAGACCCCATGATCCTCGCCAACATGCGAACGGCCGTCGAGCAGCTCTGGTCGAAGCAAGATGCGCTCGGGCGCTCACGGTCTCGGCCAGTGCCCTGCCACGACCGACCCCGAGCACTCGTCAGGTTACGACCGGTGGCACCCAGTGACGGCCTGGTCGAGTCGGACCTGTCCAACGCCGAGCTTGCGGGGTAAGCTCCTCGGCGGAAGAGGTGCTCGCAGAGCACCCTACAAGAAGCCCGATCCTCTCCGTAGGGTGCTCTGCGAGCACCTCTTCAACAAGGCGGGGCCAACACTGATGACCGATCCGGCGGACGCGAAACCGAGGCGACGGCTGGCCTTCCGCGTGCTAAGCCTATTGCTCTTGGTTCTGTTCCTGGCCTTCGGAGGCCGGCTTGGCTGGATGATCTATCGCGCCAAAGTCCAGCACGATACGGTCGCGCAACTCAGGAAGGCCGGCATGTCTATCACTTACGCTTGGGAACTGCAACGTGATGGGCGGAGTTTTTGGGATGACTTGCGGCCGTTGCTGGGGTGGGTCGTCGACCGGTCTGGGCGCGACTTCCTGTCGGAGGTCACCGCGGTCGGGTATCGGGGCAAGGTCCTCATGACCGGCGACGACACGAGGGCGGACGACCGGATGACAGACGAACTGATGGCGGACGTCGCCCGGTTCGATCGCCTGAATCTCTCGACATCGACTCCCCGGACGTGACGGACGCCGGGTTGGCCAAGATCCGCGGATTGACATGCCTTGAGACGCTTCGCCTCACCAGGACTCGGGTCACGGGCGCGGGCCTCGCCCACTTGGCGGAAATGCAGGAGCTACGCTGGTTGGACATCCGCCAATCCACGCTGACCGACGACGGCCTCGCCCACCTGGCAAGGTTGACGAAACTCAGGGGGTTGGGGCTGAGCGGGACACGAATCACGGACGCCGGGGTGATCCACCTGGGTCGCATGAAACGGTTGGAATTCCTGAACATCGAGAATACGAAGGTGACCGACCTCGGGCCCATCCGGTGCTTGACGCGATTGCAAACCCTTTGCGCGCAGGATGCCCGATCGACGACGCCGGGGTGGCGCCGATCGCTAACCTCCCCGACCTCGAAAATCTCTGGCTTTCGCATACCCGCATCACCGGCACGGCGCCGGCTTCGTTCTCGGATCTGCCGAAATTGAGCAGCCTCGACCTCAATCATACGAAAGTCACCGACATCGGCCTGGCCAGGATAGGAAACTCGCGGTCCTTGGTCCACTTGGACATTTATGACACCCAAGTCACGGATTCGGGCCTATCCGCTATGACGGCGATGCCAATTATGGAAACATGCAAAAATATATTCGTCGCCGGGCCGAAGATGAGCCAGATCGCGACCGAAGCCCTTCGCAAGAAATTCCCGGCGTTAGTATTCTCCGGCCCGGAGCAATACGCCAGGCTTGCCGTCGGCCAAGCCAATGCAAAGGAATACCCGTGATCCTCGCCAACATGCGGACGGCCGTCGAGCAGCTCTGGTCGAACAAGATGCGCTCGTCGCTCACGGTTTTGGGCATCGTGATTGCGGTGGCCTCGACCATCACCGTCGTTAGCGTGGTCCGCGGCTTCACCGGCTATGTTTCCGACTTCTTGCAGGGGCTTGGCACCAATGCCATGTGGGTCTGGGCGTATCGGCCCCCCGATGAGTCGGGCAAGACCTTGAGCCGGGTTGAGTTGACGACCGATGATGTGACGGCCGTCCAGTATGGTTGCTCGGCCTTGCAGAGCGTGTCGCCGCTGGTCCGTCGCCCCAACGTTCGCATGGCGTTCGGCAAGCATGAGATCGACGTCCCCCTGGAAGGCGTGGCCGCGTCCTATCATGCGATCCGCAACTTCCCCGTCGAGATCGGCCGCCCGTTCGCCATCGTCGACGTCGAGCAGTCGCACCATGTTTGCATCGTCGGGCGGGAGATCCTCCGCAAGTTGAAGGCGGAGGATGACATTTTGGATCAAACCGTGCTGATCAAGAATCAGCGATTCCGCGTGATCGGCATCTTGAAGGAAAAAGGCTCGTTCTTCGGCGATAGCCAGGACAACCTGGTGCTGATCCCGTACACGATCGCCCTGAAAATGTACCCGCTGGCGAGGCGGAAGATGGCCCTGGCGGCGATGGCCACGACGGAGAAGGAGGTGCCCGAGGCCCGCGCCCAGATCATCAACCTGCTGAGGAGACGCCACGGGCTCTCGGCCTATCAGCCCAACGACTTCGACATCCGCACCCAGGACGAGATCCTCTCCACGTTCAATAACATGAGCCTGATCGCCACCATCGTGTTGACGGGGATCGTGGGGATTTCGCTGCTCGTGGGCGGGATCGGCATCATGAACGTGATGCTGGTGAGCGTGACCGAGCGCACCCGCGAGATCGGCCTGAGAAAAGCCGTCGGCGCCCGCAGGAGGGATATCCTGCTCCAATTTCTGACCGAAGCCATCTCGCTGAGCCTGGTGGGCGGCGGGCTGGGGATTGCGCTAGGCTATGGATTCAGCGCCTTGACCAGCCTTCATCCCAGCATGGTCGACATCGTGGTGCCGGCGTGGGCGGTGTGGCTCGGGTTCGGGATCTCGGCCGGGACGGGGGTGGTGTTCGGGCTCTTGCCGGCGGTCAAGGCGGCGCTATTGAATCCGATCGACGCGTTGCGGCACGAATGACGGACGCCCGCCTGAAGCGATTATGAGCGGCATTCGATCTTCTTGACGCTTCGGAGGTCTTTTCGCGGGCCGCCTGATCCATCAATGGGCGTTCGGGGGCCGTTGCGGCCGTCTCGGTGGTCGCGTGTCACCCGCAGGCCTTGGCGATTCCCGCTCTCCGAACCGCGTGACCATGTATGTGCCGCTCTTGGGGCTGCGCTCGATGTCGACCAGCCCGGCGTTGTCGGCGGCTTCCAGGAGGTGCGTGAAACTTCGGTACCCGTAGTAGCTTTCGTCGAACGATGGCTTCTTGCGCTTCATCGTGTCCTTGATCATCGATGCATACAGGACCTCGTGATTCTCCCGACGGAGCGCGTTGCAGGCCTCGACCAGCAGCGTGTACACCTCTCGCTTGCGCTCGGGCAGGCTGGCGTCGATCTGCGTGACGATTTCCTGGTCGTCCTGCTCCTGCCTTTCGAGGTCCTCGTAATAGATGAATTCGTCGCAGTTGTCGCGCAGCAGCTCGGAGGTCGAGCCCTTCATGCCCAGGCCGATCACGTGCTTGCCGTTTTCCTTGAGCTTCGAGACCAGGGGGAGAAGTCGCTGTCGCCCGAGACGATCACGAACGTATCGACGTGCGACTTGCTCCAGGCGAGGTCCATGGCGTCGACGACCAGGCGGATGTCGGCCGAGTTCTTGCCCGTCTGGCTGCGCTTGGGGATCTCGATCAGCTCGATGGCCGCCTCGTGGAACGGGGCGGTGTAGGCCTGATACCGGCTCCAGTCGGCGTAGGCTTTTTTTACGATCAATTTGCCTTTTTCGACCAGGCGTTCCAGGACTTTCTGGATCTCGAACTTGGCCTTTCGCTGATTCTGGAACCCCATGGCGAGGTTTTCCAGGTCGATGAAGACGGCCAGGTTGCGTTCTCGTTCTCGTTCGGCGTTGGCCATCGTTCGGTCCGCCCGTCACCGCCAGGGTCATCCATCACGAAGGCTCCCTCCGCTATAATCGGCCTCGGGTGCGTCCCTCGCACGGGCCACGGTGGGGAACTGCGGGGGATGGGCGCCTTGTAGAGCACGAGTTTCACGTGCTCCACAAGGGTCCAGGGACTCTCAACGCCCGCCGGCGCCGAACCATCCGCCGGCGTACTGGTCCTTGACCGTGCGGCGGGGGCGGGACTCGTTGACCACGAGCTTGCGGTCGCGGTAATCCAGGTGGTTGAGGGCGGAGATGGCGGCCTCGGCCTGGTGATCGTTGGTCATGTCGACCAGGCCGAATCCGCGCGACTGGCCGGTGCGGGCCTTGACCTGCACCTCGGCCATGGCCACCTCGCCGTGGGGCTCGAAGAGGGTCCTCAACTCGTCCGAAGTCACCGCATAGTCCAGATTCCCGACGTAAATCCTCATGGCGTGCGTAAACTCCTTGGCTTCGACGGATCTCAGGGGAGATCGGGCGGCGATTCCGGTCGGCGCGGCCCACGACGGGTCGCGATCCGTCCCGAATCACCGCGGGCCGCGTGGGCGATCACCTCCCGACGGTTGGGTCGGCAGGGGCGCGGACGCAGGGCGAGCCGCCGGCCCGATCGGGGGAATCGGCAAAACGCCCCGGTAGGGGGATTCGGCCCTGGGAATGGGAGATATCGCGGGGATTTTCCGCCCCGCGAACTCGTCCCGAGAATCTTACCCGAAGCCGGCCGCGTTCGCCAGTGGCATCCGCCTCACCGAGGGGTCACGGGGCGGCCTTGGCGGGGTCGGGGCCGGCCGGGATGTACTTCTCGATCAGCTTCCGGAGGTCGGGGGCCTTGCCGTAACGCCTTATTACGTCTTTGCGAATCTCCTCGGCCTCGGCCTTCTTGCCGCCCGCTTCCAGCCCTTTGGCCTTTTCGAGCTGCGCGACCACCGATTCGCGACGGCGGATGAGGTCGGCCTGGAGGGCGCTGGCGCGTTGCTCGGCCAGGAGCTTCCAGCCGCGCTCCTCGGGGCGCCTGGTGACGTCGGCCATGGCCTTCCACTGGTGGATGGCGTCCTCGTCGCGGCCGTCCTTCAGGGCTCCGGCGGACTGGTTGAACACGTCGACGAAAAGCCGTTCGGGTTCGGTGGAGGGCTCGCTCAGGCGGCCGAGATTCGGCTTCTCCAGGACGGCGGCGCGTCGCCGCGCCTTCTCCAGCAAGATCTTGTCGCGCCAGGCGGCCTTTTCGTCGCGATAGAGGTCGGGGAACCGCTGGTCCAGCTCGGCGATGGGGTCGCGCTCGGCCCGGCTCCAGTCGGCCGGGTTCTCCGAGGCCATCATCGCGGCGGCCTGCGCGTGGAGGGTCTTGGCCCCGGCCGGCCACAGGTAATAGGCGACCAGCCCCAGCACCGCCACGAAGGCGACGGCCAGGCCGAGGGTTTCCCAAACCCGTTTCAGGTTCAAGGGTTCCGTCGTGGAAGCCGCCGTGGTCTTCCCCTTTTTCGGGCGATCTTTCCTGGGAGTTTCCGAAGGCTCGACTTCGGTCCTCACATAAGCGGCGCCCGGCGACACCCCCAGGCGACTCGGCGCCGAGGGCACGTCGAAAACCTTCAGGACCGGCCCCCCCCTTGGCGGCCTTGTCGCGCAGTTCGGTCAGGTCGTCGCGCACCTTCATGGCGTCATGGGGACGCTTGGCGGTATCCTTGGCCATGAGCTGCAAGACGAGGGTGTCCAGCGCCTTGGGGATGTCGGTCGCCTTGGCGCTGGCCCGGGGAGGGGGTTCCGCCAGGTGCAGGTGCATGAGGACCACGGCCGAGGCGCCCCGGAAGGGCGTCTCGCCGGTGAGCATCTGGTAAAACAGGCAACCCAGGGCGTACAGGTCGGTTTTATGGCTGACCGACGGAGTGCCGCGGATTTGTTCGGGGGCCATGTAGGCGGAGGTCCCCAGGGTCCGGCCGGTGGCCGTGCAGCCTCGGCCTCGGGGTCGAGGTCCTTGGCGATGCCGAAGTCGGTGAGCTTGATCTGGCCGTGGGTCGGAGAACAGCAGGTTCGAGGGTTTCAGGTCGCGGTGGACGACGTTCTTCTCGTGGGCGTAGCTCAGCGCGTCGCTGATCTGGATGCCGAGTTCGACCATCTGCTGCCAGGGCATGGGCCCGTTGCGGGTGATGAGGTCTTCCAGGGTCCCGCCCGGTGAGGTACTCCATCGCGAAGTAGCCCGTGCCCTTGTATCGCCCGTGGCCGAGCCAGCGGACGATGTGGGGGTGCGAGAAGTTCTGGAGGATCTTCGCCTCGCGGTCGAACCGCTCGGGCAAATTCGACTTGGCGGAGCCCTCGGCGATGATCACCTTCAGGGCGACCGTCTTGCCGGTCTTCTCGTGGATGGCGCGATAGACGATCCCCATGGCGCCGGCGCCGATCTGCTCCTCGATGAGGAAGGAGCCGAGCTTCTGGCCGATCATCGTCTTCGTGTTAGCGGGGTTGTCGGTCATCGGTCGTTCGTCGGAGGAAGGGGTCGAGATCAGGATACGCCGACGGACTTCCGGCTGACAACCGAGAACGTGTCACTTTTCAACGGGATTCCTGGCGGCAGCCTCGGCCTCGGTGACGAGGGCTTCCACGGCCTTGTCGAGGTCCTCGGGCCGGAGGTCATTGTTGCGAATCACCCCGTCGGCGTCGATGGGTAGATCGTCGGCCAGGAGAACACGCCCCATCGGCGAGGCGTACCCTTTTGCTTCCCGCCGTCCCAGAACGACGGCCAGGTCATCCCCGCCTTGGCCGCCGCCCGCATGCCGTTTTCACGGTCGTCGTCGCCGTTGACCCCGACCAGGGCGAACGGCCGGCCCTTCATCTTCTCCACCAGGGCGATTTCGGCGGGCACCATGCCCATGCACGAGGCACACCAGGTGGCCCAGAAGCTGACGACCACGACTTTACCCCGGTAATCGGAGAGTTTCCTGGGCTTGCCCTCGATGTCCCCGGCGTCGATCTCGGGCGCCTTCCTTCCGATCTCGAGGCTTCGCAGTTTGAACAGGTCGGCCTCGGCCAGATCACCCAGCGTCGCGGATTCGGCCCCCGTGGGTTGAAAGTCGCCGAATTCCCTGATCGTCCGCTCGAAGAGGGCCGCGGCCTCCGCCTTGAGTTGCTCGGGTTGGCGGGAACGCATCCATTCGATGGTTCCCATCCCGTACGTTTTCCGCATGTTCTCGGCCTTGGCAGGGTCGTCATCGAGCATCCTCGCGTACCTGGCGAGTTGCTGCTGATGACGGCCGAGGCTAAGACAAGCAACACCACGGACTTTGAGGTTGGAGCTTCGTTCGACCGAGGCCCGTAGGAACGCCTCGGCCTGGGTGGTCTCCATCGGATTGTGCCAGGCGGCCCGAAGGATGGGCAGGATCGCATCGTCGTCGAGGTAACGTCGGGCCATCAGGTCGTAGGCGGCATTCTTGATGGCAACGTTGTCCCGACCCTCGGCCTTGGAGCACGCCCACGCCAGGGCCTGTGGAGCCTGGGGAGTTTCGGGATAGGACTCGGCCAAAGCCAACGCACAGCGGGCAAAATACGCGGATTGCTTTCGATAGCGATCGTTGCACTCGCCCACGCTGGCGGTGGTCGGGTCGCGTTTGATGTTCGAGAACATCTCCGTGCGGGCCACGGCATCCAGGGACTTGAGCCTCGCAAGCTCGATCTCGGGCTTCAAATCCTCGGCGCACGCCACCGCGACCGAGAACAACACCATAATCAGGCCGGTTCGTTTCGCGAGTCGCATCGGTTCATCCTCCATGATGAATTTGTGGGGCGTGTGAAACACGCCTAGCGGGTTTATCTGGGCATCACGCAAGACAACCCATTGGCGGCCGGCAGATAGCTGTTCATCACGTAGTCCATGACCATGCGGTCGGCGTTGAACCTCCAGCCCAGCGACCTCATGGCGTTCTTCTGGAACGCGATCCATTTGAGCGGTAAGCCCGAGGTTGCGTCGCGATCGTAGTAGAGGGGGACGACTTGCTCTCGCAGGGTGCTCAACAGGGCCGTGTAGTCGCGGTCGTCCTGCACCGAGGGGGACGAATGCGTCTCGCCGAACCCGATGGCGAAGCCGTTCGTGCCGTCGTACGCCTCGGCCCACCAGCCGTCCAGGATCGAGAAGTTCAGCCCGCCGTTGAGCAGGACTTTTTCGCCCGAAGTGCCGCTGGCCTCCTGCGGACGTCGCGGGTTGTTGAGCCACACGTCCACGCCCTGCACGAGATGCCTCGCCACGTTCATGTCGTAGTCTTCGACGAACACGATGCGATGGCTGAATCGCGAATCCTTCGTCATCTTGACGATATTCTGGATCAATTCCTTGCCGAAATGGTCCTCGGGATGCGCCTTGCCGGCGAAGACTAGCTGGATCGGCTGGTCGGCCGAGTTCACCATCTCGGCCAGCATCTCGGCGTCTCGCAACACGAGATTCGCCCGCTTGTAGGTGGCGAATCGGCGGGCGAACCCGATCGTGAGGGTATCCAGGTCGAGCACCGTCGCGGCCCGCTTCTTCGACTCGGCGCCCTCGCCCCGCTTCTCGCCTTGCACGCCAAGCTGGCGGCGGACGAAGTCGATCAATCGGGCCTTGAGGACCTGCTGGGTCTCCCACAACTCGGCCGGCTCCACGTCCTCGATCCCCTTCCACGCGTCGGGATGCCTCATCCGCTCGGGCCAGTTGGGGCCGAGGTAGCGGTCGTATACCTCCCGCATCTGCGGCGCCAGCCACGTCAACACATGCACGCCATTGGTGATGTGGCCGATCGGCACCTCTTCCTCGGTGCGATTGGGATAGAGCGGGTGCCACATCCTCCGCGAGACCGCCCCATGCAGGGCGCTCACGCCGTTGGCATGGCGCGAAAGCTTCAAGGCCAGGACCGTCATGCAAAACGGCTCGTTGGGGTCGCCTGCGTAGACCTTGCCCAGCCCCATGAAGTCGTCGTAGGAAAGGTGGAGGGTCTCGCGAAGCTTGCCCAGGTGTTCCTCGACCAGGGACGACGGGAAGCGGTCATGGCCGGCGGCCACGGGCGTGTGGGTGGTGAAGACGGTCATGGCGGCCACGTCGCGCACGGCCTCGCCGAACGGGATGGCCTCGCTCTCCATCCTCGTGCGGATCATCTCCAGCCCGGCGAACGCGCTATGGCCTTCGTTCAGGTGGATCACCGACGGGTAAATCTTGAGGGCTTGCAGGGCCCGCACGCCGCCCACGCCCAGGAGCAATTCCTGGCGGATCCGCACGCGGGCGTCGCCGCCATAAAGTCGCGAGGTGAGCGCCTTGTCGCTGTCGGAGTTCTCGGGCACGTTGGAATCGAGCAAGAGCAGCTTCGTGCGGCCCACCTCCACCTGCCACACGCGGGCCTTCAGGGTGCCGACGTTGGTGTCGATCGAGACGACCAGCAAGGAGCCGTCCTTCAGGCGGACTTCCTCGATGGGCAGGATGGTCGGGTCGGCCTTCACGTAGGCTTCCTGCTGCCAGCCGTCGCCGTTCAGGCTCTGGCGGAAATATCCCTGGTCATAAAGGATGCCGATCGCAATCAGCGGGATGCCCAAATCGCTCGCGCTCTTCAGATGGTCGCCGGCCAGAACGCCCAGGCCGCCCGAGTAGATGGGCAGGCTCTCATGGAGCCCGAATTCCATGGAAAAGTAGGCAACCGGGCGCGAGCGAAGCGTGGAAGCGTGGACGGTGCCCCAGCTATCGGTGTTCTTCAGATAATCATGGAGGCGGCGGAAGGCGTTGTCGATCCGCGAGTGCAAGGCAAGCTCGGCGGCGCGGCGTTCAAGCTGCTCCGGGGGGATCTTCTGGAGGAATTCGACCGGATTGTGGTCGGTAGTCCGCCAGAGGACGGGATCAAGGTCACGAAACAGGTTGATGACATTAGGCTGCCACGTCCACCACATGTTCCGGGCCAGCTCGCGAAGCCGATCGACAATCTGCGCCTGACCCACCATGGTCGTCCCCCAAAGAAAACAAAAACGCGGGCCGCGCCGCACAAGGCCGGCCATCGCGGACCGAATCGGGTCGCCAGTATCGCCAATCTAGGACGAAAAGCCAAGGGAGGTGGGGCTCGAGTCGGTAAAGTAGGAGGTGGGGCTCGCGTCGGTAAAGTAGATGTAGGCTGGGTCACGACCCAGCCTACGATACTCTCAATATTTGGTGATGTCCCCATTTCCTCCTCGTCCCCCATCCTCCGACCGGGGATGGACATCCGGGGGGCCTGGTGCAAAACTAGGGACCTTCCCTCTCGAACCATGCTTTTGGACCGCGGACTATGACGCCGCTACGGGTCCGGCGGGGGGATTGCATGAGGAATCGCCCCATGAGCCGCAGCGGAAATAATGTCTGGAATGCCATGCTGTTGGCCATCGTGGTCTACTTCGGGATCGGAGCGCTCCGCGGCAGGGTGAGCCAGCGGGGCGCTGTTGCAATTGTCGCGGCGATGGCCATCGCCCCATTCGTCCTCGGCCCAGTCTTGATCCATCGGACCCACTGGATCTCGCTGGACCAAGCTCTCATCCCGTTCAACCCCGACGGACCAGGATCGCCCGAGGAGCTTCGGTCGCATTTCGCCGAAACGGCCGAGGAACTGGGCCGTCTGGGCTTCACGCCCGAACGCTACTATCAGACAAAGCGGGCGTCGAACAACGCGGACGGCTCCGTGCTTCTGTTCCGGAACGGGAAGACTTGGGAAACGGCGAAAATCTTGACCGTAGTTGCCGTCACAGGAAACTCCAGGATGGCGACCTCCTTGGCTGTCTTCAAATCGGAGTTTTCCGACGGGACCGTGGTGGGTACCTCGAATCGGGCGACCGCCTCGATCTATCCGCCGCGGAAGCCGCCGATTTACGGCCGGGCATTCCCCCAAGTCCGCGAGGTCGGCCGTCTCCTCGAAGTCCACCGCGCTCGGGTCGAGAACCTCGCTGCGGGGAGGATCCCAATCGACCCGGTCGGCGCCGACCCGGACGGCTACATTCGACGCGAGGACTTCGAGGCCCCCAACGCCCACCACGTCGCCTGTGGATACTCCTACGTCGACGAGATGGCCCGCGTGAAGCGGATGACCTGGAAGGGGGCGATCCTCGGCACCTGGAAGCTTCTGCCGCCGGTCAAGCAAATCCGCCTGGGCTGGGAGCGGATACTGGCTGCAAGGCAACTCGGCAACCTCAAGTCGGGCCGACCGGTTTTTTGACCCCGGCCACCCCCAAGATCCTCTACGCGCTAAATGCGTACGTGACCCAGCCTACTAACTTTGGAGTGCGGGAGCTTGCTCCCGTACTTGCTCGGAGCAACCCGCCCCGCACGCGGAAAAGCGAGAGCTTGCTCTCGCACCCCAAAGCGACCGGCAGCAACAAGCCGCCTAGGCGAGTCCCACTCCCGCTCCGTACACTGAAACGCCTCGGGCGCAACCGATCGCCCCTGCGCCTTTCCCACGGACCTCGGGACCATTCCCATGATGTTGCATCGCCTCGCCGCCGGACTCGTCGGAGCCTTCCTGGCCATGAGCAGCCTTTCCGCCCATTCGGCCGACAAGGCCGACTCGTTCCACTATCCGCCCGCCCCCAAGAACGACACCGTCGAGACCTACCATGGCACCAGGGTGCCCGACCCGTATCGTCCCCTGGAAGATCCCGACTCGCCCGAGACCCGGGCCTGGGTGGAGGCCGAGAACAAGATCACCTATGGCTTCCTCGACAAGATCCCCGCTCGTTCGAAGATCAAGACTCGCCTCACCGAGCTTTGGGACTACGAGAAATTCGGCGTGCCCAGCAAGGAGGGCGACCGCTATGTGTATGCTCGCAACAGCGGCCTCCAGAGCCAGAGCGTGGTCTATGCGACGAGGTCGTTCGACGGCGAGCCGAAGGTGGTGATCGACCCCAACACGCTCTCGTCCGACGGCACCGTGGCGCTCGCCGGCCTGCGGTTCAGCGAGGATGGCAACCTTGCCGCTTATGGATTGGCCGCCGCCGGTTCGGACTGGAACGAGTGGAAGGTGCGCGACGTGGAGACCGGCAAGGACCTTCCCGATCACCTCAAATGGATCAAATTCTCCACGGCCTCGTGGAAGAAAGACGGGTCGGGGTTCTACTACGGGCGATATCCCGAGCCGAAGCCGGGCGAGGACCTCAAGGGCGCCAATTATTTCCAGAAGCTGTATTTCCACAAGCTCGGGACGCCCCAATCCGACGACGTGCTGGTCTTCAACACGCCCGATCACAAGGAATGGCAGTTCCACGGCGACGTGACCGACGACGGCCGCTACCTGACCATCAGCGTGAGCAAGGGGACCAACCACCAGAACCAGTTCCTCTACCGGGACCTGACGAAGCACGACGAGAAGTTCACGCAACTGGTCGACAACTTCGACAACGAATACGGGTTCATCGACAACGTCGGCCCGGTCTTCTACTTCATGAGCGACCTGAAGGCGCCTCGTCGCCGGGTGATCGCCATCGACGTTTCCAATGCGGAAGGCCCCAGGGAGATCATCCCGCAGGCGGCCGAGACGTTGCTGAGCGTGAGCCTTGTCGGCGACCACTTCTTCGCCAATTACCTGAAGGACGCCCATTCGCAGGTCAAGGTGTTCGATCTCGGCGGAAAATTCGTCCGCGAGGTCGATTTCCCCGGATTGGGCACGGCCGGGGGGTTCAACGGCAAGCGGAAGGACAAGGAGACCTTCTACTCGTTCACCTCGTTCACCACGCCGCCCACGGTCTATCGGTACGACGTGGAATCGGGCAAGAGCACGGTCTTCAAGCAGCCGAAAGTTGCCTTCAACCCGGCCGACTACGAGACCAAGCAGGTCTTTTATGCGAGCAAGGACGGCACGAAGATCCCGATGTTCCTCTCCTACAAGAAGGGCACGAAGCTCGACACGGGCAAGGCGCCGACGTACCTCTACGGATACGGCGGGTTCAACATCCCGGTCACCCCCACGTTCAGCCCGTCCAACCTCGTGTGGATGGAGATGGGCGGGGTCCACGCCGTGGCCAACCTTCGCGGAGGCGGCGAATACGGCGAGGAATGGCACAAGGCCGGCACGAAGCTGACCAAGCAGAACGTGTTCGACGACTTCATCGGCGCGGCTGAATGGTTGATCGCGAACAAGGTCACGTCCACGCCGAAACTGGGGATTGAAGGCCGATCCAATGGCGGATTGCTCGTCGGGGCCTGCCTCACGCAAAGGCCCGACCTTTACGGCGCGCGGTGCCGGGCGTAGGGGTGCTGGATATGCTCCGGTTCCACAAGTTTACGATCGGCTGGGCCTGGATCGACGACTACGGTTCGTCCGACGACGCCGACCAATTCCAGGCGTTGTTCAAATATTCCCCCCTGCACAACATCAAGCCCGGCACATGCTATCCGCCAACCTTGATCTACACGGCCGACCACGACGACCGCGTGGTGCCGGCGCACAGCTTCAAGTTTGCGGCGGCCCTGCAAGCCGCGCAATCGTGCGACAACCCCATCCTGATCCGCATCGAGACCAAGGCCGGTCACGGCGCAGGGAAGCCCACGGCGAAGGTGATCGACGAGGCCGTGGACAAGTGGGCGTTCCTCGTCAAGACGCTGGGCGTTGAGGCCGACGGGAGGTAATCGCCCGCCGATCTGCGTAGGGTGGGTCGAGCGCAAGCGAGGCCCACCGCTTCCCAATCAACACTTCCGCGAAGGACCCATCCCATGCCCTGGCAACTCGTCGCGATCATCGTCTTCGTGATCGTGGTGTTCGTGTTGGTCGCGGCCGTGATCATCGCCCGGACGACCAAGCAGGGAGATTGAGCGGGCGACCGGACAATGTTCGGCCAAGTTTCATGCATAAGATGCGAACCGATTGACCGCCAATTCGATGACCCGAAGAAGCTGCCGGCCATTTGAAGAATGGGTCAGCCTGGCCCAGAGCGGGAATGGGAATCCCGCAGGTCGATCCACCGGCGCATGATGAGGCCAGGGATATTCGGGATTCGGCCCATCCCGAGCGAGTGCGGGAGCCAACCGTTCGAGGTCGTACACCAAGGGCAGGACCGCGCACATCCAGTCCTGCATCGTGTTGAAGGCCTTGAACTCGAAGATAGTCGCAAGCTGCGCCTGCCTCGTGGGCGGGACACCTCCCAGGGATCGCATGAATTGAACAAACGCCGCGTGGTTTTTCGGTGGAGGGTCGCCCGATCTCCAGAAATACCCTTTCGCCAGTTTCTCGGTGACCATCTGCAAGTAATGCAGTTGATGGCACGGATCGACCCCATTTCGACGCAGCAGTAGCAGGACGGAGAGATCCGACCGGGCTTGCGCCGACCAATGCTCCTGGTAGGGATTCATTCCCCGCGATCCGGATAAGAATGCGCGCCTTCAAGAGTCCATCCGGCCGGCAGAAGCAACGAATGTTGCCGAATCCGCTCCCACTGCGAGGGTGTGACGTCCAGCACAAGGAGTTTATGTTCGGATTCCGTCCCCCCGTCGACACCGAAATCGATGGGCTCCAAGAAATCATCCTCCATGTCGGCGAGGAATTCATTGATTTCAACAAGACGGATCTCGCGATCGGGTGAGCCTTCCTTCAGGAAGAGGATCTCGCGGATACCGGGATCGGTCCGAAGATGTTGCCTTGCATATCAGCTAGCCATCGCATCGCGGTCAAAATGGACGGTGGCCATCTCTCGCCCTTTTCGACGGAAATCCTCGGTGATCCGGGGCCGATGAGCCATCGTCCCCCTTTCTTTGTGCCCACGCAACCGCCTCGCAGTATTGTACGGGCAACCACGTTCTCCGATCGTCGCTGCGCGAATTGGGCGCCGGCAGCTATTCCTAGCCGCCGGCTTGAGAATAGAATAAACTCCTCTCCGTGATCGAATCCGCCGAAGCGAGCACTATCACCATGATTTCCTTCGCCCTCGCCCTGCTGTCCTCGCTAGTCGCCGACCTCCCCGCCTCCGACGCCGTCAAACCCGTCGAGGTCGTCCGCACGGGCGATTATTCCGAGGGCGTGGTCGTCGACCATGAGGGGAACCTGTATTTCTCCCATGAAAAGATCGTGACCAAGCTCTTTGCCGGCACGACCAGGGTGGAAACCTGGGCCAAGACCGGCGCCCCCAATGGCCACAAGATTTTGGCCGACGGCACGCATCTGATTTGCGACGGCAGCGTGCATGCCGTGCTCCATCTGGACGCCCTCTCTCGCGAGATGGCCGCCGAGGCCCCGCAATTCAAGGGCGAGCCCCTGCGGGCGCCCAACGACCTCACGCTCGACACCAAGAACGACGGTTTCTACTTCACCGACCCCGGCGGATCGGGCCTCTCCAACCCGATCGGCACCGTCCATTACGTCGACTCGAAGCGGGAGACGCACAAGGTGGCCTCGGGCCTGGCGTTCCCCAATGGGATCGTGCTTCGGCCCGACGGCAAGGAATTGCTCGTGGGCGAAAGCCAGAAGAATCGCATCCTGGCGTATCCTGTTTTGGCACCCGGAAAGCTGGGCGAGTTCAAGGTCCTTGTCGACCTGCCCAAGATGGACAAGGCCAAGGGTCAAATCGGCAACGAGCCCGACGGCATGGCCCTGGATGCCGACGGAAACCTTTACGTGGCCCACTACGGGATGGGCCAGGTCCAGGTCGTCAGCCCGAAGGGCGAGGTGATCCGCCGCTATCCGGGCGGGAACCTGCGGACCTCGAACGTGTGCTTCGCCGGCCCGAAGATGGATCAACTGTACGTGACCGGGGGCGAGCCCGGCGCCCTGTTCCGGCTCGACCTGGGCGTGAAAGGGTTGACGATCCTCCCGCCGAAGGCGAAATGAGCGGCGGACTCGTCTGGCCATCGTGGGGCGTGATCCGCTAAGATGGTCCCCTTCGTCTCGAAATCCGTCCCGCAGACGTCCCCGAGGTGCTCCGTGTCGTATCGCCCCCGCAAGAAGAGCTGGAAACAGGGCAAGTTCGCCATCTGCAAGCGATGCGGAGGCCGGATTCGCCGCCACATTGCCCGTTGCAAGAAGTGCAGCGAAAAATCCGCGTGAGGCGGAGTTTCGCGGCCGGAATCGTCGGTTGGATGGTCGCGATCGCCGCGGCGCAATTGCCCGCGACGGAGGAATCGCTGCGCGCCGACTTGCTCCGTCGGTTTCGCGAGGATCAGGACGCCCGCAAGGCCATGATCGCCGTGATGGAACGGATCGGGCAAGACGATCCGGCGAAGCTCAAGGCCATGACCGACGTGCCCGAGGTCAAGAAGCTGGCCGAGATCGATCGGGCCAACACGCTGGCGATGAAGGAAATCATCGCCAGGCACGGCTGGCCCGGCGAGGGTCTCGTGGGCAAGGATGGCGCCCATGCCGCCTGGCTGCTCGTCCAGCACGCCGACCAAGATCGACCGTTCCAGAAGCAATGCCTTGCCCTGATCGAGGCCGCAGTCCGCCGCAAGGATGCCTCCGGCAGCGACCTGGCCTACCTGACCGATCGCGTGCTCATGGGCGAAGGCAAGCCGCAACGTTACGGGACGCAGATAGCCAGGAAAGACGGGCGTTGGGTCCCGCAAGCGATCGAGGACGAGACGAACGTGGACAAGCGACGAGCCGAGGTCGGCCTGTCGTCGCTCGCCGAATATCTGAAGCAATGCGAGGACGCGATGCGCCCGTAAGGGCGCATGAAATGCACCGGATTCCCGTCAATCCGCCGGGCGGGTGCCGGGCGTCATCCCCGAGGCCGAGGCCCGGCCGATCACGCGGACGGTCAGGTCCGACTCGACGCGGACCTGGCAGGAAAGGCGGATGTCGGGGCCGAGGCTGGATTCGCGCGCCAGGCGCTGGCGCTTCCAAGTCGTCCATCGGCGGCAAGTTCCCGTGCAGGACCTGGACGCGGCAGGTCGTGCATTTTGCCACGCCCCCGCAGCGGTGGAGGATGTCGATCCCCGCATCCTCGATGGCCAGGACCAGCTTGGTCCCCGGCTCGACCTCGAACGACTTCTCTCCCTCGACCGTCACGGTGGGCATCGCGATCCCGCTCCTGATTGGATCCTCGTCGGTGCGTAGACCGACAGCCTAATGACCGCGAGCCCGCCGGGCAAGGGTGCCGGGCGGGCTCGCGTCGGAAAAATGGGCGGCGAGGTCGTCAAATCTGGTCCACCTTCACGCTGCGGCGATCGCGCTCGGCGCGGGCATGGTGCCAGACCAGGTCCATCACGCCTTGCGGGTCTTCCACCCCCGTCAGGTAGAGGTTCGGCAACAGCTTGTCGTTGGGCACGAGCGCCACCGTCCCCACGCACAGGATGCGATGGAACAGCGAGTTCTGCTTGACGAACACGTCCTGCACGCGGAGCAACTCCATCTGGTCCTCGCGGCGGCGGAACACGCCCGTGGACACGAACACGCGGCGGTTGGTCAGGCGATAGAAGTGCCCGAATTTCGCGAGGAGGACCTGCCTCGCCAGCCCCAACCAGGCGATGGTCAGGACGATCGCCGCGAGCATGCCGAGGATCCAGAGGCTGTTCTCCTTGCCGTACCCGTAACCCCAGAGGTACAGCGACACGCCGATCGTGCCCAGGGTCGCCAGGCCCCAGAAGAGGAAGCGTCCGAAGAAGTTCTTGATCGAGTAGCGGGCTTCCCAGACGTCGACCTCCCCCTCGGTCCCCACGCCCATGGCCTCTTCCTGGGTCTCGTTGGGGATGTCGGGATCGGCCTTATTATCAACCGCGCCGGCCGGGGTTGCGGGGGCCAGCGGCTCGGGCGAGTCGACGATGGTTCCCATCGGGCTTGCGGTGACCGCGGTCGTCTCCACAACCACAGGCTCGGCCGGAGTTTCTTGCGTGGTCGCCATCGGAAATTCCCCAGGTCATCGAGAAGAGCGGGGCAAAGCCGGACTCACACGGTCCCGCCGTCCCAGTCCGTTCGCGGCAGGCTAAATACGCAAATCGTGGGCCAGTTATTGGCGAACCACCTCAACCGCCCCATGCCTCGCCAGCAGGGCCAGGGCCGCTTCCCGGTCGCCCGCCGAGCCGGCCCATTCCTCCAGCAGGGTCCCGTATTGGTCGTCCGCGATGTCGAAATGAAGCCGGGGGAAGGTCGCGGCCTCGGGCGATTCGCGGACCCGGGCCATCCATTGCGGCTGGCGAAACGTCCGCCACGTGCCGTCGTTCCACTCGACCAGGACGATGCGGATCATGAAGCCTCCGATACCCGTCCCGAGGCCAATTGTCGCGAGATCCGATGAAATGCCTCGACCACCCTCGCCGGCACCTGGGGATAATCCTCCCACAGGAACGCCTTGAACGCGGCGTTCCCTTCGTGGTCGAAGAACTGGAACGAGTGCGTGGTGAAGCTGGAGTCGTGGCCGATCTTCTCGACCGCGTAGATGGCGCCGATCTCCTCGTGCAGGATGTGCATGTCGAGCGTGTCGGTCTGCACGTTGAAGAACGGGCCGGTCTCGGACATCCCGCCGAACTGGCCCACCGACTCGATCACGGCGGCCTTGCTGCGGACGAAGACTCGCATCACGCCCAGGCCGGGCATCGCGTCCATGAGCTCGCGGAAGCAGCCGTCTCGCAGGCGGACGATGGGCCATTGCCCCACCAGGGCGTCGACCACGCCCTGCTCGGACACGCCGAACTTGCGCGCCGCCATCATGGTCATCCGCGACCGATCCTCGCGGAAGTAGTCGCGGATGATCTGCTCGATCGGGACGGCTTCGGCGGTGCTCATGGGACGGTCCCTCGCGTTGCTGTGGTCCAGGCCTTTAGGGTACACGCGGCCCGGGAGGAAAAACAGGCCGAGGGTCCTGGGCGGGCCCTCCCGGGTGTGATAACTTGCGAGGGCCGGAGGATCAACCCTACCCAAGACCTTCCCCGGGAGATGCAACCATGCGTCCGATCGCCGCGCTCGGCATGCCGCTCGTGCTTGTCGCCCTCGGGGCCGCCCTGGCCGCCGATGACTCGAAGGACAAGGACCAGATCCTCGGGACCTGGCAGGTCTCGTCGATGGAACTCGGCGGCAATCCCGCGCCCGAAGATGCCACGAAGGAGGTCCGATTCGAGTTCACCGCCGACAAGATGATCCTCTCGGGGATGCGAGGCCCCGAGAAGCGCGAGTATACCTACAAGCTCGACCCGACCACCAAGCCCAAGGCCATCGATACCTCGCCGCTTGACGGGCCCTTCAAGGGCAAGACCGGCCCGGCCATCTACGAGCTGGACGGCGACACGCTCAAGCTCTGCATCCCGAACAAGGAGACCAAGGACCGGCCCTCGGAGTTCAAGTCGCCCAAGGGCTCGCAGCTCGGCCTGTTCGTGTTGAAGCGGGTCAAGCCCTGATCGATCGCCTTACCAAGGACATCGCATGCAATCGCGCTGGATTTGCCTCCTGGCCATGATCGTTTCCATCACGCCCTCCCTCGCCGACGACCCGTTGCCGCCCGTGTCGGAAAAGGCCCGCAAGGTCCACGACGCGGGCCTCCTGATCGACGGCCATAACGACCTCCCCTGGCGCCTGCGCAAGGACGGCGACGTCACGTTCACCACGCTGGACATCGGCAAACGCCTTTCCACCGGCCAGACCGACATCCCCCGGCTCCGCGAAGGCGGGGTGAAGGCGCAATTCTGGTCGGTCTACATCCCCAGCGAGCAGAAGGACCCCGCCCGCACCGTGACCGAGCAGATCGACCTCGTCCATCGCATGATCGAGCGCTATCCCGACACCTTCGAACTGGCCCTCTCGGCCGACGACATCGAACGGATCGCGAAAAAAGGCAAGATCGCCTGCCTGATCGGGATGGAAGGCGGCGTGGCGATCGAAAACGACCTCGCGCAACTGCGATCCTTCGCCCGATTGGGCGCCCGCTACATGACCCTAACGCACAACACCACGCTCGACTGGGCCGACGCCGCAACCGACACCCCCAAGCACGACGGATTGACCCCGTTCGGCGAGCGAGTGGTCAAGGAGATGAACCGATTGGGCATGCTCGTGGACCTCTCGCACGTGTCGCCCGCCACGATGGAAGACGCGATCCGGGTTTCGCAAGGCCCCATCATCTTCAGCCACTCCAGCGCCCTGGCCAAGTGCCCGCACCCCCGCAACGTGCCCGACGAGATCCTCAAGCAAATGCCCAAAAACGGCGGCGTGGTGATGGTGAATTTCTACTCCGGATTCATCGTCAAGGAGGCGGCCGAAAAGGTCATGGCGGCCCGCAAGGAGCTGAAGGAGAAGTATCCCAAGCCCGAGGAATTCTCGAAGGCCCTGGAAGCCTGGTACAAGACCTACAAGATGCCTCGCGGCACCGTTGCCGACGTGGCCGATCACATCGACCACATCAAGAAAATCGCCGGGATCGACCACATCGGCATCGGGGGCGATTTCGACGGCGTGACCAGCGTCCCGATCGGGCTGGAAGACGTGTCGTGCTACCCGAGATTGACCGAAGAATTGCTCAAAAGAGGCTATTCCGAGGAGGACATCCACAAGATCCTGGGCGTCAACCTGTTGAGGGCGTTCCGCAAGGCGGGCGAGGTGGGCGAGCGGTTGCGGAAGACCACAAAGCCGGAGGTCGATCAGCCCAAGCCCGAACCAGAGGCCGGGCTCTCGCCCATCGACCCGAAGGCGCTCAAGGCCCTGCGGGATAAGGCCGAGCAGACGCACTCCGACGCGCTGCTCGTGATCCGCGACGGTAAGGTGGTGATCGAGGAGTATTTCGGCAAGCCGAAGGGGCCGATCTACCTGGCCTCGGCGGGCAAGTCGCTCACGGCGCTGGCGATCGGCAAGTTAATCGATCAAGGCAAGATCCGCTCGCTCGACCAGCCGATTTGCGAGCTGTTCCCGGAATGGAAGCAGGGGCGGAAGCGTTTGATTACGGTCCGCCACCTGCTCAATCACACCTCGGGGTTGCAGAATGAGCCGAACGCGAGCCTGGAACTGGAACCGCCGCCGTTCGGCCGCGTGCCGAGCCTCGTGAAGCTAGGGCTTGCGGCCGAGTTGACCACCGCGCCGGGCGAGACCTTCGCCTACAACAACAAGGGATATGCCTTGCTGGCGGGAGTGATCGAGCAGGCCTCGGGCAAGCGCATGGACGTGTTCTTCGGCGAGGAATTCTTCGAGCCGATGGGCATCAAGGACTTCGGCTGGATTCGCGACGGAAAGTCCACGCCTTCTGGCCATGGCGCAGTTCCTGCTGACGGCGACAGACTTCGCCAAGTTCGGCCGCATGATGCTCGACGGCGGCATGTACGAAGGCAAGCGAATTGTCTCTCAGGCCTGGGTCGAGGAATCCGTCAAGCCGGGCCAGCCATTTCAGCCGGATAATGGCCTGGGCTGGTGGCTCACGGGGATCGACCAGGCTCGCACCGTCGATGACGACACCCTGAAGGCCGCGAAGGAATCCGGTGCGCCGGCGAAGTTCGTCGAGGCGATGGCCAAACTGAAGGGCCGGACCTTCCGCCACGTCGACGAGGCGAGCATCGCACTCCGCGAAGTCCTGGGCGAGCGATGGCAAGACATCATTGCCGAGGCCCGCCGAGGTAAGACGTTCAAGCTGTTCAACTCGACCTATTCCGGATCGGTCAACGGATTCTCGGCGCAGGGATATCGGGGCGAATACCTCGTCGTGTACCCCGAGCAAGGGCTGATCGGAGTCCGCCTGAAGCGGGCCGAAAGCGCCCAAGATGACACGATGAACAGCTTCGGCGAATTTGCGACCTACGTCCGGGCGCTGGTAAAATGAGGAAACGACCCCGTGTGCGAAGGCCTTGATCCAATCCGGATCAATCACCATCTTGCGGAAGAGACGGCCAACCTCACAACGTCTTCAAATACTCGATCAAATCCATCCGCTGGTCCTCGCCCAGCTTATCGCCGAATGTGTGCCCCTTGTTGCCAAGTCCCCATCGGGAACTATCGAAAATTCGCTTGGGTTCGACTTTCGAATCCTTGTCCGCAGGTTCGGCCTTCCAGCCGACCTTGGCCGTGTCGTAGTTCTCGAAGCCCGTTGATGCAGGACGCAGGAATTTCGCCGGCCGTTCCGACGACTTGAGGAGCTGATAAAGCGTCGGCACCGAGCCGTTGTGCAGGTACGGGGCCGTGGCCCAGATCCCGTCCAGCGGCGGAGCCTGGTAGCCGGTCATCTCCTCGTCGCCCTTGTAGTGCTCGGCGAACCAGGTGGTGTTGTAGTGCGCCACCATCTTGTCGCTGATCCCTTCGGCCCTGGCCGGGTCGGTGCCGATCATGTCCAGCGCCACGATCTTGCTGGGATAGGAGGGCTTCTCGCCGTAAGTCCCGTGGCATTCGCGCAATTCTTCGCGAAGACCACCTCGCCCCGCCTGGCCTTCTCCTGATCGATCGCAAATGGATATTTGGGCGGCTTGATGCTCTTGATGTAGGCCTGGATATCCTTGAAGGTGGGCTCCAGGTCCTTGAATTGCTGGAGGCTCTTCTCGCCCAGGAGGAATTGCATGTTGGTTCGCCAGTCGCGGGCGTCGGTGCGGCCGTCGTAGTACTGGGTGGCCTTCTTGGCGAGGATCCACCAGGCGGGCGTATCGATCTCGGGCAGCTTGGCGTCGAGCTTCAGCGGGACCAATCGCCGCGAGAGGTCGGAATTGCGCAGGCTGAGCAGGAAGGCCGACATCTGCCCGGCGTTGACCGTGCCTCGGCTGGTGTTGAGCGTGAAGAATTGCGGGAACGGCCGGCCCTCGGCGCGGGTGAGGTCGCCGAACAGCAATTCCGCGTCGAGCTGCGAATTGCCCAATCCCACGTAGCTTGTGCCGCCGATCGACCCGCCATGACACAACATGCAATCGACCTGGATCCCCTGCGTCTTGCCGTCTCGCGACGGCGCCAGGCGCAAGCCCATGGGCAGGCCGTCGTTGGGATACGGGGCCGGATGCAGGCCATATCGGGCCAGGAATTGCTGGTCGTAGGCGGCGCAGTCCTTGGCCGGATCGGGCGCGCCGCCCTTCCATTGCGATCCCGCCTTGTCGTAGGTTGATCGCTTCCACGCGGACATGACGAAGCTGCGTCCGGTGAGGGCCTGGCGACCCCGTTCGGCCGCTTCTTCGCGGTCGTGATCGGCGGCGAAGGCGTTGCTACCCAGTAATATCGCGACCGCCGCAAGAATCATCGCTCGCATCGCCGCAACCCTCGTGAAACGTCGCGCGTCGTGTCTATTTCCTTTATACGCGGCCGGGAACGGGACGGAAATGGGTCGCGATCGCCGCCGACTTGCCCCGGCCTCCCGCGCGTTGGAGAATAGGCCACACCTTTCGAGCGACCACAGGCCCAGGCCGGCCTTTTCGCCATGTCCGACGTGACCCGCATCCTCGCCGCCATCGAGCAGGGCGACCCCATCGCCTCGGGCCAGCTCCTGCCCTTGATTTACGACGAGCTGCGACGGATCGCGGCCAGGAAGCTCGCCCGCGAGCAGCCCGGACAGACGCTCCAGCCCACGGCGCTGGTCCACGAGGCGTACCTCCGGCTCGTCGGAGACGCGCCGCGAAAAGCCCTGGGAGGGCCGGGCGCACTTCTTCACGGCCGCGGCCGAAGCCATGAGGCGGATCCTCATCGATCGCGCCCGAGATCGTCGCCGGTTGAAGCGCGGCGGAGGCCGGAAACGGGTCCAGATCCACCTCGACGCCCTCACGGTCGACCCGCCCGACGATGACCTGCTGGACCTGGACGATGCGCTTGAGAAACTGGCGGTCGAAGACCCCTCGGGCGCCGAAATCGTGCGGCTGAGGGTCTTCGCGGGGCTGTCGCTCGCCGAATCGGCGGCCGTGATGGGCATCGGCGAGCGCACCGCCGATCGCTACTGGGCCTTTGCCCGGGCTTGGCTCTCGGCGAACCTGGCCGACGCCTGAGCGGAAATATTTCTCGAACCGTGGCGCCTCCCGGTCGCCGACGGAGCATGTACAGGGGGAGATCCTTCCTGAACCCGGACGAGGTGGACCGTGGACCGACCCGAGAGCGAGCTGAAGGCCCTGTTCCTCGCCGCGCTGGACCACCCGCCCGGCCCGGCGAGGGCCGCCTATTTGGACCAAGCCTGCGGCGACCGGGTCGACCTCCGCGCCGCCGTCGACGTCCTGCTGGCCGCGCACGACCAAGCCGAGGCCGCGATGGCGCCGCCGAGCACCCGTCGCGAGGACGAGATGACGCGGGCGGACCACTCCCGCAAGCCCGACGAGCTGACCGTCGACCACTCGGCATCGCCGCCGACCGACGGCGAGACGATCACCAAGGACGGCGACCGCCGCGACCCGATCGCCCCCGGCACGGCGGTACGTTACTTCGGCGACTACGAGGTCCGCGGGGAGATCGGACGCGGCGGCATGGGCGTGGTCTACGAGGCCAGGCAGGTCAGCCTCAACCGGCCGGTGGCCCTGAAGATGATCAAGGCCGGCCTCCTGGCCGATGATGCCGAGTTGCAACGCTTCCAGAACGAGGCCGAGGCGGTGGCCCTGCTCGACCACCCCGGCATCGTCCCGGTGTACGAGGTGGGCGAGCACGACGGCCAGCGGTATTTCTCCATGAAGCTGGTCGAGGGCGGCAACCTGGCCGATCGGCTCGCGGCGTTCAAGGACCATCCCCGCGACGCCGCCGCGCTGCTGGCCCATGCCGCCAAGGCCGTCCACCACGCCCACATGAGGGGCATTTTGCACCGCGATCTCAAGCCGGCCAACATCCTCGTCGACGCCGAGGGCCATCCGCACGTGACCGACTTCGGCCTGGCCAAGCGGGTCGAGGGCGGAGCCGAGATGACGGCCACCGGCGCCGTCATGGGCACGCCGGCGTACATGAGCCCCGAGCAGGCCGGCGGCCGTCGCGGCTCGGTGACCACGGCGAGCGACGTGTACGGGCTGGGCGCCATCCTGTACGCGATGCTCGCGGGCAAGGCGCCCTTCGGCGGCGAGAGCGTGATGGACACGCTCGACGCGGTGCGGACCCGGCCTCCGGAATCGCCCAGGAAGCTCAACCCGCAGGTCCCTCGCGACCTGGAGACGATCTGCCTCAAATGCCTGGAGAAGGACCCGCGCCGGCGGTACGCGTCGGCCGACGAGCTGGCCGCCGACCTCACCAACTGGCTGGAATCGCGCCCGATCGCGGCGCGTCGTGTCGGCCCAGCCGAGCGTGCCGCGCTGTGGTGCAAGAAGCGCCCGGCGATCGCCTCGCTGGGCGCGGCGACCTTGCTGGCGGTCGTCGGGGGCACCGTCGCGGTGATCGCCGTGCAGGCGAACGCCAACGCCGACCTGAGGCGGGCCAACGGCGAGACCGCGCGGCGCTGTCGGAGACCGAGAAGGCGCAGAAGAAGACGGCCGCGGCACTGGCGCAGTCGGAGGAGTCGCTCAAGCAGGCCGAGGCGGTGAGCCGTTTCCTGATCGCCGCATTCCGCAAGCCCGATCCCGGGGTGCAAGGCAAGGACGTGAAGGTCGCCCAGATCCTCGACCAGGCGCTGGCCAGCCTGGACCGCGGCTACGCTGGGTCGCAGTCGACGCGCGGGACGCTGCTCGAGGCGCTGGGCCGGTCGTACGAGGGGCTGGGGCTGTACCCCAGGTCCGAGGAGGCCTTCCGCAAGGCGAGGGAGGTCCGCAAGGCGGCGCTGGGGCCGGACCACCGCGCCACCCTTCAGAGCGCCACCGGGCACGCCGTGGCCCTGTGGAAGCTCGGCCGCCGGGCCGAGGCCATGGCGATCGTCCAGGACACGCTGGCGCGGCAGGAGAAGGCCCTCGGACCCGACCACCGGGACACCCTGAATAGCCGGTCGGACCTGGCCAACTTCCTGACCTTCAACGGCCGGCGTCAAGGAGGCGATCCCTCTCCTCGAGCAGATCCTCAACGCCGAGGAGAAGTCCGGCCCCGACAACCACAACATCGCCGCCGCCCGCGGCAACCTCGCCGCCGCCTACCAGGCCGACGGCCGCGTCGACGAGGCGATTCCGCTCTACGAGGCGGCCCTGAAGCAGAGGGAGTCGTACTTCGGCCACGACCACCCCGAGGCGCTGCTCACCCGCCTGAACCTCGCCGGCGCCTACCGGGACGCCGGCCGCATCGGCGAGGCGATCCCGCTCCTCGAATCGACCCTGAAGCTGCGACAGGAGAAGCTCGGCGACGACCACCCCGACACGATCACCGCCCGCAACAACCTCGCCCTCGCCTACGGGGACGCCGGCCGCCTCGGCGAGGCGATCCCGCTCCTCGAGGCCGCGCTGAGGCAGTCCGAGGCGAAGAATGGGCCCGACGACCCCGGCACGCTCATCTCCCGCAACAGCCTCGCCGTCGCCTACCTTCGCACAGGCCGCCCCGACCGGGCGATCCCGCTCCTCGAGGCCACGCTGAAGGCGAGCGAGGCGAAGCTCGGCCCCGGCCACTCCAACACGCTCATCCCCCGCGGCAACCTCGCCAGCGCCTACCAGGACGCCGGCCGCTTCGGCGAGGCGATCGCGCTCCACGAGGAGACCGCAAGGTTGCTGGAGTCGAAGCCCGGCCCCGACCACCCCTTGACGCTCATCGCCCGCAACAACCTGGCCCTGGCTTACCAGGCCGCAGGCCGGCTCGGCGAGGCGACCCCGATCTTCGAGGAGACGCTGAGGCGGCAGGAGAGGAGACACGGACCCGACCACCCCGACACGCTCACCACCCGCAACAACCTGGCCCTGGCTTACCAGGCCGCAGGCCGGCTCGGCGAGGCGACCCCGATCATCGAGGCCACGCTCAAGCGGTTCGAGGCGAAGTTCGGCCCCGACCACCCCTCCGCGTTCGCCGGCCGCAACAGCCTCGCCGGCGCCTACCAGGACGCCGGCCGCTGGGCCGACGCCGAGGCCCTCCTCCGCGACAACGTGATCCGTCGCCGCAAGCGGGAGAAGCCCGACAGCCCCCTGCTCTCCGGCGACCTCTCCAACCTCGCCCGCAACCTGATCAAGCAAGGAAGGGCCCGGAGGCCGAGCCTTTGATGCGCGAGTGCCTGGCGATCCGCGTCAAGGTGATGCCCGACGACTGGCGACGGTACAACGCCGCCAGCCTGCTGGGCGCGGCGCTGATGGCCAGGGGCCGCTACGCCGAGGCCGAGCCGCTGGTCGTCTCCGGCTACGAGGGGATGAAGGCCCGCGAGGCGAAGATCCCGACCAGCGGCGAGGTTCAACCTCGCCCGAGGCTCGCCGAGCGCGTGGTGCAGCTCTACCGAGACTCGGGGCAAGCCCGAGAAGGCCGCCGCATGGGCCGCCAGGCTGGGACTGGCTCGATCTGCCGAAGGACGTCTTCGCGAAGTGACGTTCAGGACTTGCCCCGGCGATCGCCCGGCCCGACAATCGATCCGCCCGCGATCTTCCGGTCCGGGCGGGACCTTCTTATGAACGACGTGACCCAGATCCTCGAAGCCGTCGAGCAGGGCGACGCCCACGCCGCCGCACGGCTCTTGCCGCTCCTGTACGACGAGTTGCGCAAGCTGGCGGCGCAGAAGATGGCCCTGGAAAGGCCGGGGCAGACGCTCCAGGCCACGGCATTGGTCCACGAGGCCTATTTCCGCCTCGTCGGCGACGAACCCGGCAGGCCCTGGCAAGGTCGCGGGCACTTCTTCGCCGCGGCGGCCGAGGCCATGAGCCGCATCCTCGTCGAGAACGCCCGCCAGAAGGGCCGAGAGAAGCACGGCGGCGGCCGCAATCGCGTCGACCTGGAGCCCGACCTGATCGCCGCCCCCGAGCCCGACGACGACGTGCTGGCGCTGAATGCGGCGCTCGAAAAGCTGGCACAAATCGACCCGATCAAGGCCCGCCTCGTCGAATTGCGTTACTTCGCGGGCCTGACGAGCGACCGCGCGGCGGAGATCCTCGGCATTTCGCCCTCAACGGCCGATCGCCACTGGACTTACGCCCGGGCGTGGCTGCGCCGCGAGGTGCGGGGCGTGATGAATCCGAAGAATTAGCGGAAAGTCTGGTGCTTCTCGCGAGGTTCCGTCGCATTGAAGGCAGACCGATCCGTCGCCGCGCCCGATCTCAAGGGATTTGCGATGAACGAAGAGACGCTCTTCCACGCCGCATTGGCGAGAACGAACCCGGTCGAACGATCCGCGTTCCTCGACGGCGCCTGCGCCGGCAATCCCGGGCTTCGCGAGGCGGTGGAGGCCCTCCTGTCGGCGCACGAGGCCTCCGGTCCCTTCCTGGACAAATCCGAGGCAACGATCGACGCCAGCCCGAGCCACCCCAAGCCCGAATCGGCGCCGATCACCGGAACCGTCGAGTACCGCTCCGAGGCCAGGCCCGACGCCCTGATCGCCGGCCGCTACACGCTGCAAGAGAAGATCGGCGAGGGCGGCATGGGCGAGGTCTGGGTCGCCAGGCAGTCCGAGCCGATCAAGCGCAAGGTCGCCTTGAAACTGATCAAGCCGGGCATGGATTCCCGCGCGGTCTTGCAACGCTTCGATCAGGAACGCCAGGCGCTGGCGATGATGGACCACCCCAGCATCGCCAAGGTCCTGGACGCCGGCCTGACGCCCGACGGCCGCCCGTTCTTCGCGATGGAATTGGTCAACGGCCTGCCGCTGAACAGGTTCTGCGACGAGGCGCGGCTCAACCCCCGCGAACGCCTCGAACTGTTCGTGACCATCTGCCAGGCGGTGCAGCACGCGCACCAGAAAGGGATCGTGCATCGCGACCTGAAGCCGGCGAACATCCTGATCACCGATGGTCGACGGCAAGCCCGTGCCCAAGGTGATCGACTTCGGCGTGGCCAAGGCGACCGGGGGCAAGCTCACCGACGAGTCGATGGACACGCAGTTCGGCGCCATCGTCGGCACGCTGGAGTACATGAGCCCGGAGCAGGCGGGATTCTCCGGAGAAGATATCGACACGCGAGCCGACATCTACTCGCTGGGCGTGATCCTCTACGAGATGCTCACGGGCCTGCGCCCATCGACGCCCGGCGGCTGAAGAAGGCCGCGATCACCGAGATGATCCGCATCATCCAGGAGGAGGAGCCGTCGAAGCCGAGCACGCGGCTGTCGACCGACGAGGCGTTGCCGTCGATGGCGGCTCTGCGGCAGGTCGAGCCTCGCAGGCTGATGGCACTGCTGCGAGGGGAGCTCGACTGGGTGGTGATGAAGTGCTTGGAGAAGCACCGCGAGCGGCGCTACGAGACGGCCAGCGGATTGGCCAGGGATATCCAGCGCTACCTGTCCGACGAGGCGGTGGAGGCTCGTCCGCCCAGCGCCGGCTACCGGTTGGGGAAGTTCCTGAAGCGGAACAAGGGCCCGGTGCTGGCGGCAAGCTTCGTATTGCTGGCGCTGGTGGCGGGGTTCATCGGCACGGCGTGGGGGCTCGTCCGGGCGGACCGGGCGCGGCAGGCCGAGGCGGTTCAGCGGAAGATCGCCGTCGAGCAGAAGAACAAGGCGGAAACCTCCGAGGCGCTGGCCAAGGCGCAGCGAATTCGAGCCGAGGAGCGGGAGCAGCAGGCAATCGACGCCGTGAAGAAGTTCCGCGACGCCGTGGCGAACAATCCCGAGCTGATGAACAATCCGGCGCTCGAATCGCTCCGCAAGACGCTATTGAAGGAGCCTCTGGCGTTCTTCCGCAGCCTGCGAGATCGCCTTCAGGCGGAAAGGGATACGAGCACGGAATCGCTGCATCGCCTGGCCCACGCCGCGCATGAGTTGGCAATGTTGACCGACGCGATCGGCGACAAGACGGATGCGATGCGGGCCTATGAAGAAGCCCTGGCGATCTGGGAGCGGCTCGCACGCGAGAATCCCGCCGCTATCGACTTCGCCGCTGAACTGGCGGCCTGCCACAGCGACATTGGCGATCTCCAAAAGCAGACGGGTCAGCCGGAACGCGCGATGGAGTCATACCGGAAGGGTCTCGTGATCTGGGAGCGGCTGGTGCGCGAGAACCCCGACAACAAGGATTTCGCCGACGGGCTGGCCGGCAAACTCAACAACATCGGACTCTTTCAGACCGAGACGGGCCAGCGGGAACGCGCGTTGGAGTCGTACGGCAAGTCCCTGCCGATCTTCGAACGGCTGGCGCGAGAGAACCCCAAAGACACACGATTCGCCAACGAGCTAGCGATAGGCCACAACAACATCGGCATGCTGCAGCGCGGTATGGGTCAGCCGAAACAGGCGTCGGAATCCTACGGCAAGGCGCTGACGATCCAGGAGCGGCTGGTGCGGGAGAATCCCGACAGCCTGGACTTCGCCGGCAAACTGGCGATCAGCCACTACAATATCGGCAATCTCCTGCGCGATACGGGTCAGCCGGAACGCGCGTTGGAGTCGTACGGCAAGGCCCTGGCGATCTGGGAGCGGCTGCGCGCGAGAACCCGAGCGTCACCGAGCTCGCCAGCCACCTGGCGATAGGCCTCGGCAACCTCGGCAATCTCCAGCGTGCCACCGGTCGGCCGGACCGTGCGCTGGAGTCGCACGGCAAGGCCCTGGCGATCCTGGAACGGCTGGCTCGCGAGAACCCAACGATGACCGAAATCGCCAGAAGCCTGGCGAACGGCCACGGCAACGTCGGTAGGCTTCAGTTCGTCACGGGGCAGCCGGAACGCGCGTTGGAGTCGTACGGCAAGGCCCACACGATCTTTGAGCGGCTGGCGAGGGAGAACCCCGCCGTCACCCAGTTCGCGACCGACCTGGCGAACAGCTACAACGACATCGGCCAGATGCAGCTCAACATGGGACAGCCGGAACGCGCGTTGGACTCGGGGATCAAGGCACTGACGATTCTGGAGCGACTGGTGCGGGAGGACCCCAACGACACGGATCTTGCCAGCAGACTGGGCGGGATGCTGAATAACATCTCCAGGATCGACCTCCTCCACCAACGATATGGAGAGGCCAAGCACAGACTGCTAAACGCGATCGTCTTGCAAGAAAAGGCACTTGCCGCCAACCCCCACGATCCGTCCTATCGGCGGGCACTCCAGGGCCATTATTCGAACCTCCTAACCGCGGCACGGGGACTTGGCGACGATGCTCTCGCCCAGGAGGCCCAGCGCGGATTGGATGAGCTGGACGCGACCGATCCCCGAATTCAGGCCCTCGATGCCCGCCTCGCCGCCGTGATGAAGGAGGAAACGGCGAAGGACAACGCCGAGCGTCTCGCCTTGGCCCAACGGGCCTACGATAAGGCGCTGTACACGACAGCCGCCCGGCTCTGGGGCGAAGCACTCGCCGGCCGACCCCAAGCTCGGCGACGACCGCCAGGCCTCCGCATCGCTACAACGCCGCCTGCGCCGCCGCGCTGGCCGGTTGCGGCAAGGGCAAGGACGATCCCTCGCCCGATGACGCCGCCGAAGGCGAAGCTCCGCCAACAGGCCCTCGACTGGCTCAAGGCCGAGCTGGCCGTCTGGTCCAAGATCGCCGAATCCGGCCCTCCCCAGGCCAAAGCCGTTCATCGCCCAGACCTTGAAGCACTGGCGAGAGGACGCCGACCTCGCCGGCATCCGCGACGAGAAGGAACTGGCCGGGCTCGCCGAGGCCGATCGCAAGCCGTGGCAAGACCTGTGGGCCGAGGTCGACGCCTTGCTCGCGGGAGTCGGTCAGGAATGACGGCCATCCGCCTTTCTGGGACAAGTTCGAAGGTCCGCCGAGGCCGTGGCCTCCCCGTCCGGAGCCGAAGTCATGAACGAAGAGACCCTGTTCCACGCCGCCCTCGCGAGATCGAACCCGCTCGAACGCGCCGCGTTCCTGGACGGGGCCTGCGCCGGCAATCCCCGGCTTCGCGAAGCCGTGGAGGCCCTCCTGGCATCGCATGAAGCTTCGGGACGGTTCCTGGACGCACCCGAGGCGACGATCGACGCCAACCCGAGTCAGCCCAGGCCCGACTCGGCCCCGCCCACCGGCACGGTCACCGTCGAGTACCGCTCCGAGGCCAGGCCCGACGCCCTGATCGCCGGCCGCTACACGCTGCAAGAGAAGATCGGCGAGGGCGGCATGGGCGAGGTCTGGGTCGCCAGGCAGTCCGAGCCGGTCAAGCGCAAGGTGGCGCTTGAAGCTGATCAAGCAAGGCATGGATTCCCGCGCCGTCCTGCAGCGCTTCGATCAGGAACGGCAGGCGCTGGCGATGATGGACCACCCCAACATCGCCAAGGTCTTCGACGCGGGCATGACGACCGACGGCCGCCCGTTCTTCGCGATGGAATTGGTCAACGGCCTGCCGCTGAACAAGTTCTGCGACGAGGCCAGGCTCAACCCCCGCGAACGCCTCGAGCTGTTCGTGACCATCTGCCAGGCGGTGCAGCACGCGCACCAGAAAGGGATCGTGCATCGCGACCTGAAGCCGGCGAACATCCTGGTCACGATCGTCGACGGCAAGCCCGTGCCCAAGGTGATCGACTTCGGCGTGGCCAAGGCGACCGGGGGCAAGCTGACCGACGAGTCGATATCGACCCTGTTCGGCTCGGTGGTCGGGACGCTGGAATACATGTCGCCGGAGCAGGCGGGATTCTCCGGAGAAGACATCGACACCCGCGCCGATATCTATTCCTTGGGCGTGATCCTCTACGAACTCCTCACGGGGTTGAGGCCGATCGATTCGAATCGCCTGAAGAAGGCGGCGCTGACGGAGATGATCCGCATCATCCGCGAGGAGGACCCCTCGAAGCCGAGCACGCGGCTGTCGACCGACGAGGCGTTGCCGTCGATGGCGGCTCTGCGGCAGATCGAGCCTCGCAGGCTGATGGCATTGCTGCGGGGCGAGTTGGACTGGGTGGTAATGAAGTGCCTCGAAAAGCAGCGTGAGCGTCGCTACGAGACGGCCAGCGGCCTGGCCCGCGACGTGCAGCGCTACCTGTCCGACGAGGCGGTGGAGGCGCGCCGCCGAGCGCCGGCTACCGGCTGGGGAAGTTCCTGAAGCGGAACAAGGGCCCGGTGCTGGCGGCAAGCTTCGTATTGCTGGCGCTGGTGGCGGGGTTCATCGGGACGGCGTGGGGGCTGGTCCGAGCAGATCGGGCCAGGCAAGCCGAGGCGGCACAGCGGAAGATCGCCGTCGAGGAGAAGACGAAGGCCGAAGCTTCCGAAAAACTCGCCAAAGAGCAGCGCGGTCGTGCCGAGGAGCGGGAACAGCAGGCGATCGACGCGGTGAAGAAGTTCCGCGACGCCGTGGCGGACAACCCGGAGTTGAAGAACAACCCGGCGCTAGATTCGCTCCGCAAGACGCTGCTGAAGGAGCCGCTGGCGTTCTTCAAGTCCCTGCGCGATCGCCTCCAGGCCGACAAGGACACCCGCCCCGAATCCCTGGAACGCCTGGCCCGGGCCGGCTTCGATCTGGGACATCTGACGGAAGAGATCGGCGACAAGCAAGACGCCCTGATCGCCTTCCGGGAATGCCTGGCGATCTTCCGGAAGCTGGCCGACGAATACCCCTCCGTCGCCCCGTATCGGAGCAACCTCGCGAAGAGCCACGTCTACATCATGTATCCTATTGCGCGCCACCGGGAAGCTGGCCGAGGCGCTGACGGCGGGCGAGTCGGCGCGGGCGATCTTCCAGGAGCTGGCCGACGCACACCCCTCCGTCACCGAGTACCAGGCCGGCCTGGCCAGCAGCTATGTCAATTTCGGCAACCTGTTGGACGACACCGGGAAGCGGGCCGAGGCGCTGGAGGCGTTCGAGTCGGCGCGGGCGATCTTCCAGAGGCTGGCCGACGACCACCCCGCCGTCGCCGCGTACCGCATCGACCTGGCGGGCAGCCACACGAACATCGGGGATCTGTTGCGTGCCACCGGGAAGCCGGCCGGGGCGATGAATGCGCTCGAGGCGGCCCTGGCGATCCGCCGGAAGCTGGCCGACGAAAGCCCCGTCGTCATCCAGTACCGCAGCGACCTGGCGGCCAGCCACCTCAACATCGGTAATCTATTGCGCGTCATAGGGAAGCGGGCCGAGGCGCTGGAGGCGTTCGAGTCGGCGCGGGCGATCTTCCAGAGCCTGGTCGACGAACACCCCACCGTCACCGAGTACCGGAGCGGCCTGGCGAACAGCCACTTCAACATCGGCGGCCAGTTGCGCGCCACCGGGAAGCCGGCCGAGGCGCTGGAGGCTCAAGAGTCGGCGCGGGCGATCTTCCAGAGGCTCGCCGACGAACACCCCTCCATCACCGAGTACCAGAGAGACCTGGCGGCCAGCCACGACATCATCGGCAATCTGCTGCGCGAAGCCGGGAAGCCGGCCGAGGCGATGAAGGCGCACGAGTCGGCGCGGGCCATCTTCCAGAAGCTGGCCGACGAACATCCATCCGTCACCGTGTACCGGAGCGACCTGGCGGCCTGCCACCTCAGCATCGGCCACCTGTTGCGCACCACCGGGAAGCCGGCCGAGGCGATGAAGGCGCTCGAGTCGGCGTTGGCGATCTTCCAGAAGCTGGCACGGGAGCAACCCGGGTCGCCCGATCTCGCGAGCGACCTGGGAGGGATCCTGAACAACATCGCGATGTTCGACCTGGACGCGAGGCGATACGACGAGGCCCGCACCCGACTCATGCAGGCGGTCGAGTGGCAGCGCAAGGCCCTGGCCGCCAACCCCGCGAAGCCGCAATATCGGCAGTACCTGACGAACCACCTGAACAACCTGCTCGCGGCGGCCCGAGGGCTGGGCGACGCCGAGGGCGTGGCCGAGGCCGAACGCGAGCTGGCAGCGCTCCGCGATTCGGACCCGGCGATCGTCGCCCTCGACTCACGGCTGTCCGCCATCGTGCACGGGGACCAACAGCTCAAGGACAACGCCGAGCGGCTGAGGCTCGCGCAAAGGGCCTACGACAAGTCCTTGCACGCCGCCGCCGCGCGGCTCTGGGGCGAGGCGCTCGAAGCCGACCCGAAGCTCGTCGACGATCGCCAGGCCCAGCATCGCTACAACGCCGCCTGCGCCGCCGCGCTGGCCGGCTGCGGCAAGGGCAAGGACGATCCCGCGCCCGATGACGCCGCCAGGGCGAAGCTCCGCATGCAGGCCCTCGACTGGCTCAGGGCCGAACTCGCGACTTGGGCCAAGGTCCTCGAATCCGGCCCGCCCGATGTGACCCGGAAGATCGCCCCCACGCTGGATCACTGGAAGAAGGACCCCGACCTCGCCGGCATCCGCGACGAGAGGGAGTTAGCCAAGCTCCCCGAGGCCGATCGCAAGCTGTGGCAGGATCTCTGGGCCGAGGTCGATGCCCTGATCAAGAAAATCGAGACGCCCGGCCCTTGAATCTCGTCAAAGAGGCTTGATGCGGATGTTGCGGAACTGGACCAGGCTGGGCGGGCCGAGGTAGCGGCCGTCGCTGGAAACCGCCGTGGTGCTGGAGTTCCAGGGCGCCCTTCTCGGGGATTCCCGGCAATTGCGCGTTCTCGATCACCGTCACGCCGTTCAGGACCACCGTGAGGCGATCGCCTTTGAGCGTGATCTCGAACTCGTTCCACTGGCCCACCGGCTTGTCGGCCTGATGCTTGGGCGTGACGCCGGCGCGGACCTCGGGCGGCATCGATTTGTCCATGCGATACCCGTACACTTCGCCCGAGCCGATCGGCCAGCACCACATGTTCACCTGGCTCTTGCCCTTGGGGTCGCGCAGGTACACGCCCGAGTCGCTGTCGGGCAGGGCGAGCTTCAACTCGCGGCCGGTGGTGTCCTTGGCGTGGGTGCCGTCGGGCAGGATGTAGGGGATGTTCGGGTTGATGAACGGGGTTTCCTTGATCTTCCACTCCATCTTCAGGACGAAATCGCCGTATTGCTCCTTGCTGACGAGGTTCTTGTTCCCCTTGGCCTCGCTGCGGGCATCGTAGTCGATCACGCCGTCCACGACCTTCCAATGGCCATTGTCCCCCTCGGGGATGACCCATTGCGCGAGGTCCTTGCCGTCGAACAGGGGGGTGAACCCGTCGTCGGTCGAGGCGAGGGCGGTCGGCAGGGTCGTCAGGGCCGCGACGAGCAGGAAGGCCCGGAGTGGATGCATCGTCATGTTGGGAAGCCTCGCGGGAACGGTGGGGATTTCGGTCGAGATCGCCACGCTAACGGCCCATCCGGGCCGCGTCAACCGGGTGGATCGCCCGAAAACCTCACCCAGGCGGGAGAAGACTCGTGAATCTTTGGACGGTTGAACGCAAGTCCATCGACACGGCGGGAATTTGCGGCTAGAATTCCGGGAAACCTCGACATAAACCTTGGGGGGATGGCCGCATGGGACCTGCCGAGATCGTTGCGAGCCTGAAAGAGTTGTGCGTCGAGGAAGGGCCGCGATTCCGCACCGACCGCATCGTGTCGTGGATCGAGGAGCAAGGCGGCTACGAATCCAACGCCGAGCTGATCGCATTCGCCAAGAAGATGAAGGCCCGTCAGTACGCGCGGCTGCTCATGTACGAGGACGAAGATTCGGGCCTGCGGGTGAAGAGGCTGTGGAGCTTCCCCGACCGCGAGACGGGCGAGCGCTATTACCACGACATCACGCAACTATCGCCCGAGCGCCGCAAGAAGCTGATCGAACAATACGCCCGGTTCGTCGAGCAGTTGCGGTCGGTAAGGCGGGCCATGTCGGATTATTTCGCGGGGCAGGAATTCTTCGAGTTTTATACGGGCGAAGGCGAGGAGATCGGGGAAAGGGAGGCGATCGGCGAGCGAGCTTGAGCCTGTAGGGCCGGTTATTCCCGGCGTGTTCCGATCCCGGTGAGACGGCCGGCGATACCCGACCCTACATGGCTTGCGGATCAGGGGGCCACCACGCCCTGCGGCCTGGTGCCCGCCGGCACATTCAGCACGGTGGGCGAGGTGGCGACCTCGGCGAGCTTGCCGTCGCCGTCCACGGTCAAGGTGTGCAGGGCGTTCGAGGCGTCGGGTTCGGTGGCGGCGTTCTTCTGGGTGATTGCGTAGAAGAATTTCTCGTCGCCGTCGAGGTGAATTTGATACGCCTCGCCGGGCCCGTTCAGCGTGATTTTCTGGATCTCGACCGGCGCGGCGGGATTGGCCAGGCTGTAGACCGAGATGCTGTTGTCGGCCGTATTGGAGGTGTAAAGCCGCGTGGCCGCCCGGTTCACCACGATCCAGCACATCCCCTTGCCCGACGACGGCGCCCCGGTCACGAAATCGAGTTGCCCGTTGCTCTTGTACTTGTAGACCGCCAGCGTGTTGATCGTGACGAGGCCCACATAGAGGTATGGCTTCCTGGGATGGACCGCCATGCCCAGCGGCAAGGCCGGGGCCTGGGCATTCGCCCCGACGAACAGCGACGGGGCGCGGGCACGGCGTCGAGCGGGATGAGCCTACCCGTCGCCGTCAACTGCAACGATCGCACCGTCCCGCCCAGGAACTCGGCGCCGAAGACCAGGCCGTTGCTCGGGCCAATCAGGGCTTGAGACGGGGACGACCCGATGTCGGCATAGAGGGTCGATTTCTTCACCGGCTTCAACCCGCCCGATGGCTGGATCTGCATCACGGTGTAGTTCGGCAAGGGGGGATCCATCAGGCCGGGGTTCTCGGCGCTGTTAACGACCACCATACAGTGTCCCACCAACCCCAGGCTGCAAGGGGTGGACCCGCCCGAGGGGAACGGCGATCCCTTGATCGGCGCGAGCGACCCGTCGGGCTTGATCTTCATCACGGCGATCGTGTCCGACCCGCCGTTGACCGCGTAGAGCGTGGAGCCGTCGGCGCTGACCACGATCTCCTGGTCCGAGTCGTAAGGCCCGACGTGGAATGAAGGGGACACGCCCGCGCCCCCGGTCGGGAACGGGCTTCCCGGCAGCATGGTCAGGGCACCCTCGGCGTCGCGGCGGAAGGCGAAGATGCCATTGCCGTTGGGCGTGGCAACGTTGCTCTCCACGTACACCACGTCGCCGGCCTCGACCGGCGAATTCAGGGCAATCACCGCGGCGCAGGAAGCAAGGAAGGCGTATCGATGCATCGAAAAAAACTCCCGGTTGAAGGCGCAGCGGGGCCTGCGGTCGGCCGCGACCGAATGCCTCCGCGCATCGCCAAGCTGGGCCATCACGGTGCCCACGGACGAAGCCCTCGCCTCGTCACGGGGGTTGGTCGCGGCTTCGCCCGAAACCTCGCAAGAATAATTCGGGAGTCGCGGATCAACCCTCGCCGAGCGAACGCTTGATCCGCTCGCGGAGGTCGGCCGGCATCGGCGTGCCCGGGATATCTTCCTCGGCGGCACATCGGTCGGAAAGCCGCCGCAATTGCCGGATCTGGTCCATGAACCGCCGGCACGATGCGCACAGCCACAGGTGGAGCCGGAGCGCCAGGCGATCGGGCCGGGGCAGGGGGCCGTCGAGCGAATCGGAGGCGAGTCGCGAGGCCTCCTCGCAGCGGAGCGTCAGGATCTTCCAGGCGGCGTGCTTGTGCATGAAGGGCCCTATCGTACCGGACCGGGGGGGTTGAACCAGCGGATTTCCAGGCTCTTTCTCAGGAGCAGGCGGGCGCGATGCAGGCGGCTTGCAAGGTTGGTCGCCGTGATCCCCAGGATCTCGCAAATTTCCTCGCCGCTCAGGTCATCCAACTCGTGGAGCGTGAAGGCATCGGCGTAAATCGGGGGCAACTCGGCCAGGCAAATCCGGAAAATCTCCCAGAATTCGCCGCGCTCGGCCGCAAGGCTCGCGTCGTCCCCCCACCGCGAAGGCCCCGCCTTCCAATTGCCCGCGGCGCCGAAGAACGAGTCGAGGTCCTGCCCCGTGGCCTCGGGATCGCCCGAGGCGGCTTCGAGGCGGGCCTTGCGGCGGAAATGGTCGAGGATCTTGTGCTTCAGGATGCCGATCAGCCAGGTCCTCTCGGAAGAAAGGCCCGAGAAGCGATCCGCGGTGCGCAGGGCCGCGACGAAGGTCTCTTGCACGACCTCGGCCGAGGCGTCGGCGTCGCGGAGCCGGAGCATGGCGAATCCGTAGAGCGCATCCCCGTGGCGGTCCACCCAGTGCTCCGGTTCAATCGAGCGATCCTCGTCCATGGCCAGACGTCCGCCTTGTCGCTGGAAGTACGACGCACTGCCCGGGAGATTCGTGCCGCCGGGCTCACGATCGGCGGGTTCCCGGGTTGACCCCGCCGCGAACCCGCCCGGATAATACGCTACACTCGCCCCATCGATTCGAAGAGATCCCCGATCATGCCCGCAATCCACGAGCAACGCACCGCCGTTTATCCCGACGCCCTCGGCCGCTTCGGCGCCTTCGGCGGCCGATTCGTGCCCGAAACCCTGATGGACGCGCTCGAACGTGCTGGCCGTCGCCTACGCCGAGGCGCAGGCCGACCCGGCGTTCCGGGCGAAGTTGCAGGACTATTATGCAAACTACGTCGGCCGGCCCTCGCCCCTGTATTTCGCCGAGCGGCTGTCGAGGCTTGTCGGCGGGGCCGACATCTACCTCAAGCGCGAGGACTTGAACCACACCGGCGCGCACAAGATCAACAACGCCATCGGCCAGGTGTTGATCGCGCAACGCATGGGCAAGAAGCGAGTGATCGCCGAGACCGGCGCCGGCCAGCACGGCGTGGCCACCGCAACCGCCTGCGCTGACGGGCCTCGCATGCACCATCTACATGGGCGAGGAGGACATCCGCCGCCAGAAGCTGAACGTGTTCAACATGAGGACCATGGGCGCCACGGTCGTGCCCGTGACCACCGGCTCCCGCACCCTGCGAGACGCCACCAACGAGGCCATGCGCGACTGGATGGGTTCGTCGAAGGAGACGCACTACACGATCGGCTCGGTCGTCGGCCCGCACCCGTTCCCCATGATCGTGCGGGATTTCCAATCGATCATCGGCCAGGAAACCCGCACGCAAAGCCTCGATCGCCTCGGCCGCTTGCCCGATTGCGTCGTCGCGTGCGTGGGGGGAGGCTCGAACGCCGCGGGGATGTTTTATCCTTTCATCCACGACCGGGAAGTGGAGCTGATCGGGGCCGAAGCGGGAGGGCGTGGGCCGAGTTCCGGCGACCATGCATCGAGCCTCACGCAAGGGCGGCCGGGGGTCCTGCACGGCAGCTTCAGCTACGTCCTGCAAGACGACGACGGCCAGACCGACAACGTGCATTCGATCTCCGCCGGCCTGGATTACCCCGGCGTCGGCCCCGAGCACGCCTACTGGAAGGATGCCGGCCGCGTCCGATACGAAAGCATCACCGACGCCGAGGCCCTTGCGGCGTATGAGATTCTGGCCCGCCGAGAGGGGATCTTGCCCGCGCTGGAATCCAGCCACGCGGTGTCGCAAGCCATCAAGGAAGCTCCCAAGCTGGGCGAAGGGAAGGTGATCGTCGTCTGCCTGAGCGGCCGGGGCGATAAGGATGCTTATGAGATCGCGCGGCTGCGCGGCGAGCCGATGGGATGAGGATGCCGAATGCGGAGTTGGCGGTCGTACCCGAGGCCAAAATCCTCCGCTATTTACTGGATGACCAACATCCCAAAGGTAGGACCAAGGCGACATTTTTCTTGTCCCTGGGATTCACCCACGAGGATTGGAAATCGCTCGTGGATGCCCTGCTCCTCCATGCGATCCAACACGACGCCATCCCCGAACGTCGTGGGGACGAACTCGGGACCAACTACGTCGTTGTTGGTACAATGACGTGCCCCGACGGCCGGACCACAATCGTCCGTTCGATCTGGACAATCGATGACGGGGATACCATCGCCCGATCCACGACGGCTTATCCGGCGAAAGGGAGGAAAGCTTGATCCAGGAACTCGACTGCGTTCTTCTCAAAGAACCTATGCCGGCGCTCGGGGTCGAAGCCGGGAGCATTGGGACGATCGTCCACGTCTACCCGGGGTCGGTTGCCTACGAGGTAGAGCTGTTCACGCCCGCGGGGGAAACGATCGATGTCGTGACGCTGAATGCCGACCAGGTCGCGTCGATCTCCTTCGAGGAAGTCCGCAAGCGAAGGCGACGCGAGGTCCAAAAAGGGCTGATTACGGCCCTGAACGACGCCGGTGCCAGGTATGGACCGCGGTTGACGTTAAGGCAGGTGCTGGAAAACGCCCCGAATCTTGTCTCGCCGGATCGGCCATCGGAGGCCCTGGCCGCAATCCGGAGCATCAAGCTCGTCGATCGCAGGACGGGCCGGAAAATCCGGCGATGCGTCTTCGGCGGTAGCGTCATCTACGACCTCAAGGCCGTCGCTCCGAAGCAGCGAAGGGACGTCGTGAAGGCGTGGAATCGGCTCAGGAAGTCGGCCCAATGCGACCCCCTCGGCGAAAAGATACCGATGTATCAGAAACAACTCGGCGATCGCCTCGAAGCCCTCAAGTGAGCCGGCAACGTGCATGAACCGCATCGACGCCGTCTTCCAACGTCTCCGCTCCGAGAGCCGATGGCGTCATGGCTTGCGTACGATCCCAAAATCCCATAAACTTGATACACCTTGATTCCCTAAGTCGATATGAGCGAAGAGAATTATGGCGACCGGAGGCCAGGAAGATCCTCCGAGGGCCTCGTCCGGTCGAATACCGCCTGGCTTCGGCCCGGGATGGACTCGGCTGAGGGGAAATCAAGGTTGGCGAGATCCCGACGGGAACATCTGGAAGGTTGATCGGCTTCACAAAGATCATTGGGATGTGAGCGATCCGAAAGGCAGCAAGATTCGCGAAATCGACTTCAATGGCAATCAAATCTGGCCGGACGGACCGAAGAATCGGAGCAAGAAACGATGACCAAAAACCATCCTTACGAAGAACTTGAGAAGTTGCCCATCTGGAAGGTGCTCCGGAAAGGGATCAAAGACCTGGAAGCCAATGGAGACCTCGAAGCCAGGACTTCGGAACAGTATATCGTCGGATACCTGGCTAAATTGCTCAGCCAATCCAATCTGCTCGCCGAACGGAACGGCAAAATCGCGAAACCCTCCGCGCGGATCAAAGTCCGCGATGTCCCGAAGTCGACTCCTTGAATTTGTCGACGAAGTCGTGGCGCCGGTCCAAACAACTCGTTTGAATGCCTGATTTTATGTCAAATCCCAACCGCATCGACGCCCTCTTCCAGCAACTCCGCTCCCAAAACCGCCGCGCCCTCATGCCGTTCCTCACGGCGGGCGATCCGGATCTGGCGATGACTTCCGCTTTGATCGCCGAAGTTGTGGCCAAAGGTGCCCACATGGTCGAAATCGGCATCCCCTATTCCGACCCCATCGCCGACGGCCCGGTGATCGCCGCAAGTTACACGCGGGCACTGGATAACGGCGTCAAGTTGGGCGCAATCCTGGAGACCTTGAAGGCGATGCGGACGGATGCTTTCACCGCCCCCATGGTCACGATGGTTTCTTATGCGATCGTCCATCGTCACGGAGTGACGAATTACCTGGATCGCCTGGTGAAATCGGGCGGAGATGGGTTGATCGTGCCCGATTTGCCCGTCGAGGAAGCGAGCGACCTGTGCCGATTGGCGGGCGAACGCTCGTTAAGCTTGATCCAACTGGTCACGCCCACCACCCCGCGCGATCGTGCCCTGAAAATCGCCGCATCTACCACGGGTTTCTTGTATTACGTCTCGGTCGCCGGGCTCACGGGCGAGCACCGCGAGCTTCCGCCCGACCTGGCCGAGAACGTAGGGTGGCTGCGATCGCAAACCCCGCTCCCCATCTGCATCGGGTTCGGGATCAGCGGCCCGGATCAGGTGAAAGCTCTGGCATCAATCGCCGATGGTTTGATTGTCGGAAGTGCCTTGGTTCGAAGGCTGGCCGACGCCTCGAAGCGTCCCAGGGCGGAGGTTGTGGCGGAAATCGGCCGATTCGTCGTCGAGCTGGCCTCAGCCCTGGATTAGGGGGCCGGTCGCAAGCTTTCCGTCCAGGATCGATCCTCGGCCGAAAGAGGCAAATCGAGGGAGCTTCCGTACCGGGTGATCCTCGCGAAGCGGCCCCGATCGAAGGTGGCCTGGAAGATCGCGTTCAGGTCTAGCGGGATGTCGGGATCGGGCGTTTTCAGGGGGATCGGGAGCGTGGGGATCGGTTGCCGGAGGGTCCACGCGTAGACGTCCGCGTTGGGCCTGCGATCGGCCCGCGCCACAAAGGCGTAAAAATGCCCTTCCGGCAAGGGACCGAGCATCGGCAGGCGAGAACCCTTGAGGAGGAGATCGATCTCGACGAGATGAACCGCCTGATCGATCAACTCGTCGCGTTTCTCCAGATATTCCACGCGCCCCCGCCCGATCTTATTGCTCGGGGAGAGGAGTTCCACAACCGTAATCAATTCCTCGTCCGGCAGCTTTCGGATTTCGAGCCAGGCCTCGCGGATTTCCTCGACCTCGATCCGAGCCAGGGGGATGCTAACCGGTTCGATCGTCGCAAGGGCTGGCTCGTGGGCGTACGCAATTCGGGTACGATCGTCTTTGACGATCATTACGTCTGGAATATATTCGGCAGGATCGGCCTCTCGGCTCACCAAGCCCGTGCGGACGTCGGTCTGTGCGAAATAATTTTCGGGGAGGACGCGGTTGAGGGCTTCGTCCATATAGGTAATGAACTTATTATGGAAACCTTGCCAGAATCCGGCCGCTTCCAGGAACGGATTCACCCCGGGAAAGCGATTGGTCATGGGCAGGGTCCCTCGGTCCGAATCCAGCCTCAAACCTCGTACGAGCCCAGCAGTTCGGGCACGACGACCTCGCTCGTCACGTACTTTTGCAGGGTCGGACGGATCGCCTCCATGCTTGCGGGCTCTCCGTGGACGAGGAACGCCTTCTCGATCCCCCCTCCGGTCTGCTCGAACCACCAGGCCAGGTCGTTCTTGTCGGCGTGGCCGGAGAATCCATCCAACACATAGACCGCCGCGTTCAGGTCGAGCCAGTGGTCCATGATCTGGATCTGCTCGGCACCGTCGGCGATCTGCCTGCCCACGGTCTTCTCGGCCTGGTAGCTCACGATCACGATCGCGTTGTCGGGGTCTTCCACGGCGTGCTTCAAATGGTGCTTGATCCGCCCCGCCTCGCACATCCCGCTGCTGGCGATGATGATCATCGGGCCGTGCAGGTGATTCAATCGCCTGGAATCGTCCCACGAGGCGCAGAAATGGACGTCGGACGACCCGAAATACTGCGGGTCGCGATCCATCAGTTTGCGGGCGAACGGCGTGTAGGCGTCGGGATATTCGCGGTGGATGTCGGTCAGTCGGAGGGCGAGCGGGCTGTCCACGTAGACCTGGATTGGCCTGACTTTGTGGACGGCGAATAACTCCTGGAAACAATAGACCATCCTCTGCGTCCGCCCCAGGCTGAACGCGGGCACGATGATCTTGCTTTGAAGGCGCGTTGCCCGGGCGACGATCGCGTGCAATTGCTTGATGAGCTTCTCGTAGGGATCGAGCTCCTTGCCGCCGTAAGTACTTTCGGTGACGAGGATATCGATGTCCTTGACGATGGTCGGATCGGGCAGGAGGCCCGTATTGCAGCGGCCGATGTCGCCCGTGAACACGAACCGGCGGTCGCGGCCCTCCTCGCGATAATCGAGCTGGATCATCGCCGAGCCGAGGATGTGGCCGGCATCTTTGTACGTGAGGGTGATGCCTTCGAGGATCTCGGTCGGTTCCTCGTATTTGAGGCGTTTCAGGTGCTCGACCACCCATTCGACGTCGTGAAGCTCGAACAACGGGTCGATGGAACCCTCGCCGCCGGGGGAGTTTCGGACGTCTTCCCGCTGGATGCGGGCGCTATCGCGCAGCATCACGTTGAGGATGTCGCCGGTGGCGCGGGTCACGTAGATCGGGCCGTTGTATCCGGCCTTGGTGAGGCAGGGCAGGCGGCCGATGTGGTCGTTGTGCGCGTGCGAGACGATCACCGCGTCGATCGAGCGCGGGTCGAAGGTGAAATGGCGATTCGGGCTGTCGGGGCTGACCCGGTCGGAATCGAACAGGCCGCAATCCAGGAGGATGCGATGCCGGCCGATTTCGAGCAGGTGGGCGCTGCCGGTGACTTGCCGGGCGGCCCCGTGAAACGTGATGCGCAAAGCCTTCGACCTCCCGCCGCGAGACGGCAACGACCCCATGCCGCGCCGACCGGCGGTCTCGATCTCGACGAATCCAAATACCGTCGGGCAATTTTCCCGATTCTTCTTGACTGTCTATTGTTGTCAACATGGTGTCCCGGTTCAAGGGCGCGTCGCGGGCAAATTGTGAACCGGCATTGAAGGGTTTGCGAATTTGGCGTAAGAATTGCCGACGCGATGTTCGGGCCGGCGTCGTTTCCGACGCCCAGCTCGTTCCAATCGACCATCTCGCCGTGTCCGAATTGGGTGAGGAGCACCCGTTTATGACGCGAGACCTGCCCGAATCCCACCCCCTCCATCGCCTGTTCCGGGGCCTGACCGAGAGCACGTTCCTGGACGTGCTGGGCATCGGCGACCCGGGCCTGGTCGGGTATGTTTCCCGATTACTCGCCCGGTTCGTGCCCAGCGATGCCCTCTGGGCAATCCGCGATGGCCAGGGCCGCCGCCTGGGCGAGGTTGCTTCGATGATCGCCGAGGCGGAATCCTCCGCCGACGACGACCGCCGTCGCGAATGCCATCGTCACGTGGGGGATTTCACGCTCTTCTGGACGGGCGTGTATCCCGAGGCCGTGCCCAAACTCAGGGCAGGCACCGCCGACGGGTTGATCGATTTCTCCCAGCAAGGGAAGCGATCTTACTACCTGGCCAGCACCTATCAAGGCGACGAAGCGGCCGTCCTGAGGCGCCTCAGCGACGAATTCGAGTTGTGTGCGTTCGGCCTGTCGAGGGTCCGTCGCGAATGGGAGCGACACGACGCCGAGCCGAAGCAAGGCCCCACGAGGCCCCTGTTTGGGTGTTGATGTCGAGAGAGTTGACGCTGGAACCTGTCACGGGCGATATGCTACCCTGGTGCCGGCTCGTCGACCGTAGCCGTCCCAGGAGAGTCCTTGTCCCGTGGATGTGACCGACCCCTCGCGTTTTCGCCTCGACCCGTTGCGACGAGCGGCCTCCGCATTGCTCTCGGCCCTGGGAGTTGCCTCGTCGCGGGCCTCGGCACTTGCCACGCACCTGCTCTGGTTTGATGCGATTGGTGCGGCCGAATTCGGCATCTCCACGTTGCCCAATTTGTTGGATGCTTTGAAAGAAGGTTCCATCAACGCCAAGTCCGATGGAAAAGTCGGGCCCGAGCGAGCGGCGACCGCCGTTGTTGATGGAAACAACGGCATTGGTGCCTTGATTCTGGCTCGCTCGGGGCAGATCGCGCTCGAAAAGTCTCGCGATGTCGGCGTAGGATTGGTCCGCGTGAAGGGGATTGGCCGCACGGGTCCGGCGGCGGCGATCGTTGCCGAGCTGGCCATCGGGCCCGTGGCGGCCGTGGCGCTTGGGCCAGACAACGCGTGGTCCGTTGGGCTCCCTTCGGCCGAGGGGCAGCCTCTGATCCTCGACTCGATGCTGAACGGCTGGGAGTCGGCCCACCGAGGCGTTCCCGCCCTGGTCGATCGGGTTGGAGCCCGGCGAATGGCTCATCCAGGCCGTCATGGTGGCGGCCCTGGAGCCACTCGCCAGCCTCCATGAACGCGTGGCCTCGGCGAGCAAGGCCGATCTCGACGGGTCCTTGCCGGCCGACGTGGGAAATGCGCCGCCGGGAGGCCCGCGAGCGAGGCATTCCGCTTCGTGGGGAGGTGGTTGCGTCGCTCCAGTCGTGGGCCGACCGCCTGAATGTGGTGGATCGCTTGCCGCTCCCGTGATTTTCGCCCGACCTGAGCAAGCTGGAGGTTCGCATGGTCTTGCCGCTGGGCGACTTGCATCGGACCCGCATCTTGCCCATCGCCACCTATGTGTTGATTGCGGTCAACGTGGCCATGTTCTTCGTCCAGTCCGAGAAGGGCGAGGAATTCACCACGTCTTATGCCGCCACCCCCTACGAAATCCGCCACAACGTCGACCTCGCCGGCCCCAACGGGCGGATCGTCCAGGTGGGGCAGGGAGACGCGGCGATCGTGATCCCCCACGGCCCGGTGCCGTTCCCGGTCTGGCTCACGCTGATCACGTCGATGTTCCTGCACGGGAGCCCGCTGCACCTGATCGGGAACATGCTCTACCTCTGGATTTTCGGCGACAACGTGGAGGAAGTCCTGGGCACGGTCCGGTATGTGATCGTTTATTTGAGCTGCGGCCTGATCGCGTCCCTGTCTCAGATCGCGGCGAATCCCGATTCCTTGATCCCCACCCTGGGGGCTTCGGGGGCAATCGCCGGGATCATGGGCCTGTATCTCATGTGGTTCCCCTATAACCGCGTGCGAGTGCTGGTGTTGCGGGTGATCGTCGAGGTGCCTGCGGTGGTGGTGATCGGGCTCTGGATCGCGTTCCAGGTCTGGCAAGGCGCGGGGTCGATCCGGCACCTGGGCGAGCGCGGCGGAGTTGCCCACCTGGCGCACCTGGGAGGTGCGGTCGCGGGCGTGATCGTCGCCTATTTCTTCCGCGACGACGCCCGGGCCCTGGGCCAGCCCACGCTCTTCGACCGGGTCCTCTAGCGATGTCCGGACCCGCCGTCCCAGGCCAACCTTCCTCGGGTCGAATGGCCGAGCTGGATGCCATTCGTGCGTTCGCGGCCGTGGGCGTGATCCTCTATCATTCCGGGCTGCCGACCGCCGGCCGCTTGACCGACTTGCCGGTCTTGATGGGCTGGACCTCGGTCGACCTCTTCTTCCAGCTCTCGGGCTTCTTGATCACGTCGATCCTCTTGAGTCATCATTTGGACCGCGCGTTCCTCGGCGCCTTCTACGCCCGCCGCGCCTTGCGGATCTGGCCGATCTATTACCTGACGATCGTCGTGATGGCGATCTTGTCGCGGTCTGGCGTCATGCCGCCATCGTGGCCGCCGTTCACCACCCCGCTGATCCTGCATTACCTCACCTTCACGCAGGCGATCCCGAGTTACTGGGGGGATCCTTCCGCCTATTATCACCCGATTGGCCACCTGTGGAGCGTGGCCGTCGAGGAGCAATTCTACCTGCTCTGGCCGTTCCTGATCCTCCTCCTCGGCCGTCGCTCGGTCGTGCCGATTGCCTTGATCCTCATCGTCGCGGCGATCGTGTGCCGCCAATCCATCGGCCTGGCGACTCCTCACGTCTTGCTCATGAGATGCGACGGCCTCGGCTACGGAGCCCTCCTGGCGATCCTCGCGAGCCGGGAGGATTTCGGGCCGAGACGGCCGATTTACGCGGCCGGATTCGCGACGATCGCGGGGGTGTCGTTCGCGATCCTGGCGGCGTGGACGCTGCTGGTCTCGCGCGAATTCTTCCTCTCGACCTCGGTCCTGGTCGCGCTCAACCCGATCTTCCTGGGGATGCTGGGCCTGGTCGTCTGCTTCTCCGGGAAATGGTCCCTGGGTTTCCTCCGGATCCGCTGGATCTGTTATCTCGGGAAGATCAGCTATGGCCTTTATGTCTACCACTATCCCATCTATGCCGTGGTCGATCATTGCCTGGGCAACGGGGTCGCAAGCCCGCGCTTCTTGCTCCTGAAGCTGGGGCTCACGCTCGCGATCGCCGTGATTTCCTGGGAGTTGCTCGAAAAGCCGATCCTGGCCTGGAAGGATCGATTCCCTTACTCGCGAGGGGGCGAAACTCGGCCGCCGGCGAGCGACCGGGCGACGCCCGCCGCGTGCTCCGACGGGGCCTGAGGCCTGCGAGAAATGCCCCGGGGATTACCGCCCAGCCCTGGTGATGGAGGCTGTCCCTCTCATCGTCGCCTGTTGCCGAACAGGAGGCTCAGCACGATGACGATGAGGAAACCATAGGACTTGGCGAAGCTCACGACCTTCTCGGCGGTGGTCGGCGGACTCGGCGGGACGACCGGCTTCCACTCGAACTTCGGGATGTTCAGCGGGGTGTAGATCGGGGGCGGATAGGTCTTGATGCCATCGAGCAGGTCGTGGAGCGACTTCTTGTCGTCGGGCTCCAGGAACGAAGACTTCTTCTTGATCGAGGTCGTGAAATCTCCCGAAAAGATGCCTGCGTCGAGGGGGGGGATGCCCGCGACCTTCCCCGGCGTGCCCGCCTGCGACGTCCGGCGCGTGTCCTGCAATTGGTCGTAGATGCTTCGGAGCTTCAGGGTATCCTCGGGCGTGTTGTATTTGGTCTCCAGTTGCGCGAGCTTGTCCTGGAGGGCCGAGATCGCGAGACCTTGCTGGGCGAGTTGTCCCGACTTCTCGAGCGCGACCAGGCGATCGTTGGTCGCGCGGAGGGTGGCTTCGAGCTTGTCGAAGTTCACCCTGGCCTCGTCCTGGATCTTCTTGAGGGCTTCTTGCCCCGTGGCCTCGCTGTTCAGGGCCTGCATGCGGGTATAATACAGCGTCCCCACGGCGCCCGCGGCCAGGATCAGGTTGAAGACGACGCCGCTCCCCCACCATCGCTCGAATTGAGGCCGGGAATCCGCCATGGCCCTTCCCCCTTCGCAAGACCGGCCCTTGCCACCTGATGCATCTGGCCAGGCACGAGGACGGAAGTCAAGCGGTCGGTCGCCTTGACGGGAAGGTTTGCCATGCCTCGGCATGCCCCGAGTCGAAGCCCCCGATCGATCGAGCGCCGATCCGGGAGCTGACGCCGGGCGGCAATTTCGTCAATCTGGGGATGCGCAAAAGGCCCTCCTCCCATCGGGCTCAAGCGAAAAAGCAAGCTGTCAAGGAGCCGGGTCGGGCGGTTGATCCCATGGGAAGCATCGTGGCCACGCGCCGGGAAATCCCGTCATTCGCTGGTGGTGCCCTCGGGACGATGGCGACGCCCGCGACTTTGCCATCTCGCTGGCGGCTTCACGGGGAAATTCCGACGCGGTGTTCGCAAGCATGGCGGCTCGCGAGCGAACAACCTGGGGCGATCTCGCCGGAGGGCTCGGTTCATGCTGGATGGGTTGGAGCGATTGGGGCGATTCGTGGACTTCGCCGCGAGGTCGACGGCCGCGCTGCCGATGGCGATCGTCCGCCGTCCGGGCGAATGCGTGGGGCAGTTCGAGCGCGTGGCCTGGGGCTCGGTGCCGATCGTGTCGGCGGCCGGATTCAGCGTGGGGCTGGTCACGTGGTTGCAGATGAGGCGTTTGCTGTCCTCTTATGGGATTGCCGACACGGTGCCGAGCGTCCTGGCGGCGGCCGTGCTGGTCGAGACCGGCCCGATCCTGGCGTCATTACTGGTAGCCGGTCGGCTGGGGGCGGGCCTTGCGGCCGAGCTGGGCTCGATGACCTTGACCGAGGAGATCGACGCCCGCGAGGTCATGGGTGCGCCGGCCATCCCGACGATCGTGGCCCCCCGGGCGATCGCCTGCCTGGTGGCCGTCCCGTTGTTGACGGTCCTGCTCGACGGGTTCGCGATCGCGGGCGGGATGCTCGCCGAGGTGGCTGGCGGGACGCTCTCGATGCAGACCTATGCGGCCCGGTCGCTCGACTTCCTGTGGCTCCGCGACGTGATCCCCTCGACCATCAAGACCGCGGTTTTCGGCCTGCTGGTGGGGCTGATCGGGTGCTGGACCGGGCTGAATGCCGATCGCTCGACCGAGGCGGTAGGTCGCGCGGCAACTCGCGGCGTGGTACGATCGATGCTGGCGGTGTTCGCCGCCAATCTGGTGCTTGTCCCGTTAATCCAGGGATTTGTGGACTGGGTGGGTTGGAACGGGTAGAACGAAGCCGCCGCCGGGGACGCTCCAGGTTCCAGGAGTTCGGAGATAATGGTCATGATCGCCCGCCTGCCCTTGATCGCCGCCTGCTTCCTCGTCGCGACGAGTCCCCCGTTCGTGAATGCGGGCGAGGCGCAGCCCAACCGCCTGAATTTCGGCATCGTCCATGTGGGTGCGAAGGTCCAGGGCAGCGTCAAGATCTTCGTGGACCCCAAGGATGCGAAGGCCTTGAAGGCCAAGCTCGACGCCCCCGATTTCGTCAAGGTGGACGCGATCGATCAGGGGACCCAGGAGTATGGCAAGGGGAACACGAAGGGCTATTGCGACGTCGCGGTGACGATCGATACGGCCAGGGGGGGCGAATTCTCGTCGCCGATGGTCATGACATTGGGCAGTCATCGCGTCGAAGTCCCGGTCATCGCGAAGATCCATCCTCGCAAGCCGAACCTGCCTCGCGTCCTGGTCATCGACACGCCATTCCAGAAATACTCGACCGGCGACGCGACGACCTTCGACCCCTGGCTGAAGCTCGTCGAGCGTGGCGGATTCGACGTCGACTACCCGGAGGTCCGTCCCGGCAAGCCCATGCTGGAGGGGCTGGACCTCGCGACCTATGACAGCATCCTGCTCGGTGAGAAGGGGATCATGCGACTCGGCGAGCCGGAAATCGCCGCCCTGCGTAAGTATGCCGAGGCGGGCGGGCGGATCATCCTGACGGCGAATGCTTTCTTCATGGGGAGCGTGCCCAAGGCCAACCAGATCCTGCTCTCCTACGGGCTGGAGATCAAGGACACGGAGGATCACAGGAACGCTGGCGTGATCGACGTGGGGCCGGACCAGATCACGCCTTGCCCGCTCACCGATGGCGTGAAAGCCCTCAGCTTCCATCGCCCTTCGCCCGCGATCTGCCTCGACAAGGACCGGACGCTCGTGCTGGTCGGCTCGCCGAAGAATCCCAACGAGCATTTCGTGGCGATCGCGCTGGCGGGCAAGGGGCAGATCGTCTCGCTTGGCGAGTCGCTGTGGTGGTTGTGGATCGGCAAGGCCGACAACGCCCTCCTGCTGGAAAACCTGCTGCGTCGACGACCCAAGGCGGATTGACTTCCGAGGTCAAAATGGCCCAAGAGATCAGCAAATCCCGGGCGTTGATGAACGCCGTGCTCGCGCTTTCCGTGCTGGCCGTGGCGGGCTTCGGGGCCTCGCGGGTTGCCGTCCGGCACTGGCAATGGCAGGAGACGTTCACGGCCCGCGTGGCGTTCCAGCAGGTGGGCGGGCTGGAGCTGGGCGGGATGGTCCGCGTGCAGGGGATGGATGCGGGCGTGGTCCAGGCGATCGTGCCCCCCGACGCCCCCGGCGGCCCGGTGATCGTGGTCCTGAAGATCGACGAGAAGCTGCGGCGATTGGTGCGGTCGGACGCCTCGGCCCGCGTGGCCGCGGTGGGGCTCGTGGGCGGGAAGGTGGTGGAGATCGTGCCGGGGAGGGCCGACGCCGCCCCGCTGAAAGACGGCGGAGTCCTCCGCGCCGAGCCTTCGCTGGAGATCGCCGACCTCATGCGCGACGCCTCGCAGGCCCTGAAGCGAGTGGACGCCGTGGCGCAGGCGGCCGAGCGGGGATTGGGCGAGATCAACGCCATTGCCGCCGAGATCCGCCAGGGCAGGGGGACGCTGGGCAAGCTCGTCAAGGATGAAGACGCGTACAATCAACTCCTGGCCATGACCACGCGAGGCCAGAAGGCCCTGGGCGACCTGGACGAGAATTTGAGCGCCCTGAAGCAGACCTGGCCGGTGTCCCGCTACTTCAATCGCCGAGGGTTCGACGATCGCGACCGCGTCCTGTACCGGCCCGATGCCCAGCGAGAGAGCCGGATCTTGAGCGGGGATGACCTGTTCGAACGAGATCGCGCCGTGCTGACGATCGCCGGCCGCAAGCAGCTCGACGACTTCGCGAAATGGTTCCTCAAGCTAGGCCGGCCCAAGACCACGCGACGTGGTGATCGCCGCCTTCACCGATGACGCCAGGGGTGACGAGGACCTGGCGCAGGCGTTGACCCAGGAGCAGGCGGAATCGGTGCGCAAGTACCTGGTCAAGCAACACGCGATCGATTCGGTCGGCTGGTTCGGTTCGAGGAAAGTCGCGGCGGTGGGGTTCGGGTCGCAAGTTCCGCGAGCCTCGGTGGAGGCCAACGCCGGCCGCGCGTTGCCCTCGCGGCGCGTGGAAATCATCGTGTTCACGCCGCAGACTTGACCGGGGCGCTTACCCAGGTCGCACGGGGTCGGTTCTATGTGCAAATCCAGGATTCTCCTCGCCCTGATGGTCGTCGCTCTCAGCATCGAACGCAAGGGCCGACGAGCCTTCGGTTCGCCTGATGGAAAATCTTGGCCGAGGGGTCGTCGCGATCCATCAGGGCGGCGGCAAGGTCTTCGTGGGATGGCGCCTGCTCGGGACGGATCCCGCGGACCTGGGCTTTCATGTGTACCGATCGACCGACGGCGGCGAACCCGTGAAACTCTCGGCCGCACCGATCACCCAATGCACGCATTTCGTGGACGAAGCCGCCGATTTCGGCAAGGCGAATGCCTATCTGGTCCGTCCCGTACTGGAGGGGAAAGAGCAGCCCGCAAGCGGCCGATTTCTCCTGCCCGCACATCCCCCCGCGAGGCAATATCTGTCGATCCCGCTGCAAACCCTGCCCGGACACACCCCCAACGACGCCAGCGTGGGGGACCTGGACGGCGACGGCGAATATGAGATCGTGTTGAAGCAGGAGATGACCCCGCGAGACAACTCGCAACGCGGCGCCACGGGCCAAACCAAGCTGGAAGCGTACAGGCTCGACGGCACGTTCCTGTGGCGGATCAACCTGGGCAAGAACATCCGCGAAGGTGCCCACTACACGCAGTTCCTCGTCTACGACCTCGATGGCGACGGCAAGGCCGAGGTCGCGTGCAAGACGGCCGACGGCACCGTCGACGGCGTGGGAAAGGCGATCGGGAAATCCGACGCCGACCATCGCAACGAGGACGGCTACGTCCTGGACGGTCCCGAGTTCTTCACGATCTTCGAAGGTGCAACCGGCCGCGCCCTGGTCACGACGGATTACCTGCCGGCTCGCGGGAAAACGGCCGATTGGGGCGACTCGTATGGCAATCGCGTCGACCGCTTCAACGCGGCCGTGGCCTATCTGGACGGCGAGCGGCCGAGCCTGGTCCTGTGCCGAGGGTATTACACCAGGGCGGTGCTGGTGGCGTGGAACTGGCGGGAGGGGAAGCTCTCGAAAGTGTGGACCTTCGATAGCGACGCGGGCGATCCCGCCAACCGCAAGTATCGCGGCCAGGGGAATCACAACCTGGGCGTGGGGGACGTCGACGGCGACGGCCGCGACGAGATCATCTTCGGGGCGTGTGCCATCGACGACGACGGCAAGGGGTTGTATTCGACCGGCCTGGGCCACGGCGACGCGCTGCACCTTTCCGACATCGACCCCGACCGCCCCGGCCTGGAGGTCTTCGACATCCACGAGAAGCCGAAGCACCGGGTAGGGGCCGAATTTCGCGACGCCCGCACCGGCGAGTTGATCTGGGGCAAGCCCTCGCCCGACGTGGGACGCGGGATCGCCATGGACATCGACCCTCGCCATCGCGGATACGAGATGTGGGCCTCGGGCGCCGGGCTGGAAGGCGTGTGGAACGTGAAGGGCGAGGTCATTTCCGGCCGCAAGCCAAGGTCGTGCAACTTCGCGGTCTGGTGGGACGGCGACCTGTTGCGAGAGCTCCTGGACCGCAACGCGATCGGCAAATGGAACTGGGAGGAAGGGACCGAAACCCGCCTGATTTCGGCCGAAGGATGCACCTCGAACAACGGGACGAAGGCGACGCCCGCCTCGCGCCGACATCCTGGGCGACTGGCGGGAGGAGGTGATCTGGCGGACGACCGACAACAAGGAGCTGCGGATTTACACGACCACGATCCCGACCGGGCACCGCATGGCCACGCTCATGCACGACCCGCAATATCGCCTGAGCGTGGCCTGGCAGAACGTGGGGTACAACCAACCCACGCAGCCGGGATTTTACCTCGGCGACGGCATGGGGTCGCCGCGGCGCGCGAGGATTCGCACCGCGACGGGAAGATGAGCCGCACCCGTCGGCCCGTCCCGTAAAATCGCGCCAGTCGGCATGACCTTGCGCGATTGCGGACGTGCTCGGCTTGCCCGGAGGCGGGGTTTGGGCGTACACTTGCGGGCCGATCCTCGCCCCCTTCGATCCAGATGAAATCATGCCGATCACCTTCCTCCACGCCGCCGACATCCACCTGGATAGCCCCATGCTCGGGCTGGAGCGGTACGAGAATGCGCCGCTGGATCGCATCCGGGTGCCGGCCGGAGGGCGTTCGCCCGCATGATCGACCTGGCGCTTGGGCGTCGCGTCGACTTCCTGGTGATCTCGGGCGATTTGTACGACGGCGAATGCAAGGACTTCAATACCTGCCTGTATTTGACGAATCAACTCCAAAGGTTGCGTGACGCGAACATACCCGCTTATATCATCTCGGGGAACCACGACGCCGCGAACAAGATGACCCGCACGCTGCGGATGCCCGAGAAGGTCCACGTCCTGCGGAGCGACCGGGCCGAGACGCTGCGGCTGGACGACCTGGAGGTGGCCATCCACGGCCAGAGCTTCGCCAGGCAAGCCGTGCTGGAGAATCTCGCGGCGGCCTATCCCGACCCGATCCCGGGCTACTTCAACCTCGGGCTCCTGCACACGGGACTGGGAGGCGCGGACGGCCACGAGCCATACGCCCCCTGCTCGGTGGAGGACCTGCGCCTGAAGCGCTACGATTACTGGGCGCTCGGGCACATTCACGCGAGGGATTCGCGCTGCGGCGACCCGCCGGTCATCTTCCCCGGCAACCTGCAAGGCCGTCACATCCGCGAGCGGGGCGAGAAGGGTTGCGTCCTGAACACGATCGACTCGTCGGGCGGGACGACCCGCGAATTCCACCGACTGGACGTGGTCCGGTGGGAGCGATGCAAGGTCGATGCGCGCGACCTGGCCACCGAGGCCGACCTGATCGACCGCGTGGCAAGCGAGCTTGACGACCTGCTCGCGTCCGAATTCGACACCGATCGCCTGCTGGCCGTGAGGGTGATCCTCTCCGGGGCCTCGACCCTGCACGACCGCCTCCTCGCGCATCGCGACCGCACGATCGCGGCGATCCGCGACCTGGCGAACGACCGCGGACGCGGGCGGCTGTGGGTCGAGAAGGTCGAGATCCAGACCCGATCGGCGCGCGGCGTGGCCGTCCACGACGGGCCGATCGAGGAGCTTCGCGAGGTGATCGAGTGCCTCCGCGCCGAGCCCGCGGGCCTTGCGACGCTGGGGAAGGACCTGTTCGAATTGAAGCGGAAATTGCCGCAGGAGTTGACCGAGGAGCTGGACGCGCCGCGGCTGGACGACCCGGCATGGCTCGCCGGGCTGCTCGACCACGTGCAGCCGTTGCTCCTGGATTTGCTCGCGCAAGAACGTGAATCCGCGTCATGAAGTTCCTGCGACTGGACCTGAAGGCGATCGGCCCGTTCCGCGACCAGGCCCTCGACCTGTCGGCCGGCGAGCACGGGTTCCACCTGATCGTGGGCGAGAACGAGGCGGGCAAGACCTCGGCGCTGCGGGCGATCTCGCACCTCATGTTCAAGTTTCCGCACCTGGGCAGCGACGACTTCCTGCACCCGCTGAACGACCTCCGCGTGGGCGGCGTGCTGCGGCACAGCGACGGCGAGGTGCTGGAAGTGGTGCGGCGGCGCGGCAACAAGAACACGTTGCGGGGCGCGGACGACTCGGCGGTCGTCGAGGAATCGAGGCTGGAACGCCTGCTGGGCGGCGTGGACAGGTCCACATTCGAGAATCTCTTCGGGATCAACCACCAGCGATTGACGGCCGCCGCCGAGGAAATTCGTACCGGCCAGGGGACGCTGGGCGAGTTGCTGTTCACCGCGGGCACCGGGCTGGCCGGGTTGCGGCAGGGACAGAAGCGGCTCACCGAGCGGCTCGACGGGCTCTACAGGCCGAGGGGTCAGAATCAGGCGATCAACCAGGCCCTCGGCCAGCTTCGCGATGCCCGCGAAGAGATCAAGCGAAAGCAGCTCTCGGGCGACGAATGGCAGAAGCAGGACCGGGCCAAGGACGAGGCCACGCGACGAGCGGCCGAACTGGCCCAGCAAGTCGCCGCGGCGCGTCGCGAGAAGGAGCGTCTGCTCCGCATCGTTGGGGCAATCCCGCTGGTGGCCCAGTGGAGGCATTTGCGCGAGGAGCTGGGCCGCCTGGGCGACTCGGTGCGCCTGCGAGACGATTTCGGCGCCGAATTTCGTGCGGCCAACGAGGCCGCGGCGCGGTCGGCCGGCCAGATCGACCGGGCGAAGCTCCGGCTGGGCGAGCTCGACGGACAACTCGCGGCGCCCGACCCATCCCGCGTGCTGCTCGACGCGTCGGGCGCGATCGAAGGCTTGAACGAGCGTCGCAGCGTGGTCGAAGGGGCGGCGGCCGATCGCGAGAAGCTGGTCGCCTCGCTCCTGGAATGCCAGCACAAGGCCGAGGAGAGCTTGCGGAGACTCGGGAGATCACCCGACCCGGGCGCGGCCGAGGCGATCAATCTTCGCGCCGACGAGCTTGCCGCGATCCGCGCCTTGGGCCAGCAATTCGCCGGATTGCAGGCCAGTCGCGACGATGCGGCGAAGGCGATCGCGGCGCACAAGGACCAGCTCGCCCGGCTCGATCGAAGGCGGCTTGAACTGGGTGAGCCTCGCGACGTGGATGCCCTGCGACTGCGCGGTTGCGCAGGCCCGCAAGCCGGGCGACCTGGACGATCAATACTCATCGGCGCAGGGAGAAGCCGAGAAGGCCGAACGCAAGGCGGCGCAGGCCATGAAGCGATTGCCGGGCTGGACGGGCGACCTCGATCGGCTCATGAGGCTTCCCGTCCCGCTCGAGCCGACCGTCGATCATTTCGATTCGCGGATTCAGGAAGTCGCGGGCGAATGGAAGGCGATCGACGACAAGCTCGCGGCCGAGGACGAGGCGATCCGCCAGATCGAGATCAAGCGCAAGGTGCTGGAACTCTCGCAAAGCGTCCCGACGGAAGCCGACCTGGAGCGGGTTCGCCGCCTCCGGGATCGCGGCTGGGGTCTCATCCGCGAGGCGTGGTTGGAGTCGCGGCCCGACGACGCGAGAGCGGCCGAATTCGTCGCCGAGTTCGCGCCGGGTCGGTCACTGGCCGAAGCCTTCGAGCAGTGCGTCAGGCGCGGCGACGACCTGTCCGATCGCCTGCGCCGCGAGGCCGACCACGTGGCCCGCAAGGCCGAGTGGATCACGCAGATCGAACACCATCGCACCGTCCGCGAGGCGGTGGGCCGGAAACGCGACGACGCCGAAGGCCGGGCGAAGCTTTGCGAGGCCGAATGGTCGAAGGTGATCGCCCCGCTCGGCTTGCCGCCGATGACCCCGGCCGAGCTGCGGGCGTGGCTGAGGCGTCGCGGCGACGTGGTCGCCCTGGCCGAACAGGCGGCGGAATCGCGAGAAAACCTGGAGCGGATCGGCGCGCTCGCGACGAGCTGCGTTCGGCCGTCGATCGGGCGATGTGCGAGGCGGGAGGGGCGAAATCGGACGCGACGATGGGGTTCCTCGCCGCGATCGAACGCGCCGAATCCGTGCTCCAATCCCACGATCGCGACGTCCAGCAGCGGCATCATCTGGCCGAGCAATGTCGCCAGGCCGAGCAGGTGGACGCGCAGGATCGATCGCGGCTGGAAGAGGCCGAGGAGAGGCTGGCGACGTGGCGGCGAGATTGGGCCGCGAAGATGGACAAGCTGGGATACGAGAACGACGTCACGCCGGCACAGGCCGACGACCTCCTGGCCGAGCATCAGGCGCTGCAGGACGCCCTGGCCCGGCTGCGGGCCGACCGCGACCGCCTGGAGGCGATCGATCGCGACGCGGCCCGGTTCGCCATCGACGCCGCCGATCTGGCCCGTCGCGTGGGGGCCGATTGCGACGATCAGCCGGCGGCGCGACGGGCTCGCGGGCTTGCGGATCGGCTCCAGGAAGCCAGGGATGTCGAGCGGAAAAAGCGGGACCTCTCGCGGGAACGCGACGGCGAGGCCAGGCAGCTTGCCGCGGCCGAATCGGAGCACTTGCGAGCGATGGCCCGGCTCGATTCGCTGTGCAAGGAGGCGGGTTGCGCCTCGCACGACGAGCTCCCGGCCGCCGAGCGCCGCTCTCGCGATCGGGGCGGCCTGGAGGACGGGCTGCGACGGTGCGAGGAGTCGTTGTTCGCGGCGGGATCGGGGGCGAACCTTGCCGAGTTCGCGGCGATGGTCGAGGGCCGTCCCGTCGAGGAGCTGCGGGCCTCGATCGCGCGGCTGGACGAGGAGATCGGGCGGCTCGATCGCGAATATGTGGCCGAGCGAGAAGCGATTGCCATCGCGGAGAACGAGTTGAAGCGGATGGACGGCGGCGACGAGTCGGCCGAGCTGATCGAGAAGTCGCATTCGGTGCTGGCGAAGTTGCACGATGACGTGACGCGCTATGCCACGCTGAAGCTGGCCGCCGAGGTCTTGCAGCGCGGGATCGACCGCTATCGCGAGAAGACGCAGGGGAGCGTCGTGGCCAGGGCCGGGCACCTGTTCTCGGAGCTGACGGGCCACTCGTTCGCGAAATTGGCGATCGACGACGACGAGGGGCGTGCGGTGATCCGGGGCGTGCGTCCCAACGGCAACAACCTGGACGTGAAGGCCATGAGCGACGGCTCGCACGACCAGCTTTATCTCGCGCTGAGGCTGGCGAGCCTGGAATCGTGGCTGCAATCGCACGAAGCAATCCCGCTGATCGTCGACGACATCTTGCTGAATTTCGACGACCGCCGCGCCCTGGGTGCGCTCCGAGCCCTGGCCGAACTTTCTCGCAAGACGCAGGTGCTATTCTTCACGCACCACCGCCACCTGGCCGAGCTGGCGATGGAGAATTTGCCGGCGGACGTGGCGTTCTTGCACGAGTTGGGCGGGGCGGGCCTGAACGGTCGATTGCCAGGATTTTGATTCGTAGGATGCTCCGCGAGCACCACTCTTGAATGGAAGAGGTGCTCACAGGGCACCCTACGGGACTCCGGCGTCAGACCTTCAGGAAGATCCTGCGGCGATACATCCAGAATAGGATGAGCCAGAATATCAGCAAGATCCCAATGCCTTCGACGAGAGGCTCGTAGGGCTTGCCGAAACTCGCGAAGATTTCACGGCCGAGGTGGACCTTGTACGACTCCTTGACGAATCCTTCGATCAGGTGGGCCATGAAGTACGCCGCGATCGAGTTGGCCCCCACGACCACCAGCGGATAGGACCAGGCTCGCCATCCCCGGACGTCGATCACCGCGTAGAATGCGGCCAGGAACAGGAAGCACCAGCCTCCGCTGAACAGGGTCCAGCTTGGCGTCCAGATGCGCTTGACGACGGGGCAAATCCCGAGCCATCCGAGGGATTCTCCGACCATCAGCCCGATGATCCCGGCGGTCGCGAGCCAGGTCACTTTTCGCCATGGAGTTCGATCGTCCCGCAAGATTCGACCGGCGATCAGTCCGAGGATCATCGTCCCGAGCGTGGGGATGAAGCTGAGCGTGGCGTAGCCGCCCGAGTTGCATACGAAGGGCTTTTTCCGCGGGAAGAGATTGAGGAACCAGGCGTCGAATGCCCACGCCGCGTTGCTGTTCTTGTTCCAGTGCGCGGCGAATCCGCTCATCAGATGCGGCCAATCCGGCGGGACTTTCACGGCGGGATAGTCGAATTCGGGGCCGGGCAGGGGGTAGAGCGCGAACGCCGCCCAGTAGCCGACGAGGATGGTCGTCAGCGCGATCCAGGCGGTGCGATTGGATCGGAACCCGAGCGCGAACAGGAGGGGATATCCGAGGCCGATCTGACTGAGCGTGTCCTCGAAGGTGAAGCGGGTCTGATTCTCGCCGATCGAGCGGAGGAAGATGCCGAGCGCGACCAGCACGAGCGCCCTCCACAGGGCGTGGAACGCCATCAACGTCTTCGATTGGCCCCTGGCCATCCGCGAGGCGAGCGAGAACGGCAGGGCCACGCCCACGAGGAACGAGAACGACGGCTGGATCAGGTCGTGCAGGGTGCAGCCGACCCATTCGACGTGCTCCTGATGATGCGCGAGGAAACCGGTGATCGCGTTCTTCGGGAGGGCCTTCAGGCGGAGGACCTCGCCCATCATCAGGGTCATCACGAGGCCGCGATAGGCATCGATGGAGGTGAGGCGGCCGGGGGCTTGCGGCGGATCTTGTTTCATGACGATGTCTTTTCCTGGCGGGCATGGCGTGTGAAACACGCCCTACCTGCGCGAGAGGCGATCGATGATCGAGGGGAGCTGGTCGAGGGCGAATTGCGACATCAAGGCGCCTTCCAGATAGGCGGCCTTGTTCATGCCGTAGATCACGGATGTGGATTCGTCCTGCCCGTAGGTCACGCCGCCGGCTTCCAGGATCCGCTTGCAGCCGATCACGCCGTCTCGCCCCATGCCGGTCATGAGGATGCCCGAGACGCCCGACTTGAAGACGGCCGCGGCGGACTGGAAGAGCATGTCGACCGAGGGGCGATGGCCGCTCACGGGTGGCTCGTCCGAGAGCTTCACGCGGGCGCGTTGCGGCGTGCCCGACCACGGTCATGTGACGGCCTCCCGGGGCGATCAGGATCTGGTTTTCCGAGATCGAGGCGCCGTCGGTCGCCTCCTTGACGGCCAGCTCGCATGTCCGGCCGAGCCTCTCGGCGAAGGCGTGGGTGAACTGCGCGGGCATGTGCTGGACGATCAGGATGGGCGCGAGCGGGGGCGCGAGCAGGGGGAGGGTCCGGCTGAGCGCCTGCGGGCCTCCGGTGGAGATGCCGATCACGATGCAGCGGGCCGTAGCGCCCGAGGCGGGGATGGCGACCGAACTGGACGATGCGAGCCTGGACTCGATCGCGCGATCCTTCACGCGGCATTTCGCGGCGGTGAGGATCTTGGACACCAGCAGGTCGCGCCCGGCGCGCACCTGCGTCATCTGGTGGTGGTCGGGCTTGGGGAAGAAATCGATCGCCCCGAGTTCCAGGGCCGCCAGCGTGATCTCGGCGCCTTCCTGCGTGAGGGCGCTGACCATGACCACGGGGAACGGGTACATGGAGAGCAGCTCGGGCAGGACTTCCAGGCCGGATTTTCCGGGCATCTCCACGTCGAGGGTGATCACGTCGGGCTTCAACTTCGCGGCCAGCTCCAGCGCCTGGTCGCCATCGCGGGCGAAGCCGACGACCTCGATCTCGGGCGCCGATTGCAGGAGGTCGGCCAGGAGCCTCCGCATCAGGGCCGAGTCGTCAACGATCAGGACGCGAACTCGTGCGGTCGTGGTCACAGCCCGCCTCTCAAGAACAGGCCCGGCACCCGGCACACCATCATTCCCCCGATTTTACCTTGCCCAGCAGGCTGAGGATACGCTCCCGGTCGAATGGCTTGACGATGAAGTCGATCGCGCCGTGCTGGATGGCGTCGGCGATCGTCTGCTTTTGATCCAGGGCGGTGACCATGACGACCCGCGCCTCGGGATCGATCGCCCGGATCGCCTTGAGCGCCTCCAGGCCGGTCATCTCGGGCATGACCACGTCCATGGTGACGAGGTCGGGGTGGTGTTGCTGGTAGAGGGCGACCGCTTCGCGACCGTCTTTCGCCTCGCCCACGACCTCCCAGCCGGCTGCGGAGGCGACGTCGCGGATCATCCTCCGCATGAGCATGGCGTCGTCGACGATGAGTAAACGTTTCATGGTGTCCTCGTCAAATCTCGTAGTCGGCGCCGCCGGGTATCTTGATCTGGACGGCCCCCGAGAGCGTGTCGAGCGTGACCCGCCGGCCGGCGTCGCCGCCCACGTCCCTTGCGATGACCGCGATGCCCAGTTTCGCGAGGATCTGGCCGACGGCCTCCAGGTTCAGCTCGCCGATGTTGAGCGCCGGGCCCGTGGCGAACATGCTGGCGCCGCCGACGAGCTTGGCCGTGATCCGCCCGCGACTGGATCGGCCGAGCTTTCCCTCGAACTCGGCGATCAGGGCGGGGATGGCCGTGTCGGCGAACCGGCCGAGGTTGTCGCTCGATCCTCGCGAGTCGGGCAGGACGATGTGGGCCACGCCGCCGAGCCGCGCGACCTTGTCGTACAGGACCACCCCCACGCACGAACCGAGCAGGGTGCGGATCTGCGTGGGCGCGACGGCCACGCCCCAGCGGCCGATGGGGACGTTGAGGCTTTCCGCGGCCTGGGGTTTCGAGGGCAAATTCACGCTGCGGCCCTCACGAGTTCTCGGGGATGGAGAGGGCCTTCGAGAGCGATCGCAGCGATTCGCCGTCGGGCGCGAACAGGAGCGACCAGCGGAGCTGGCCGTGCTGCGTGGCGAACCGGCTCTTGACCAGCAGCACGCGGTCGAATTGGAGCGCCTGGCCCATCAGCAGGAACTGGATCAGGCTGCCGGCGAACTCGTGGCGGAAGCTCGGCGGCGACGGCACGATCGGCTCGGGCTCGCCGTCGCCGGGCAGGTGCATGGCCAGCGAGCTGAGGTAGGCACATGCCACGATGTTGGCGGTCTCCAGCGCGGCCGATCGTTCCATCTCGCCCCACTCGGCGGCGGTGCCCAGCGGCTGGTTGAGCAGGAGGTCGGCCAGGGCGAGGCCCGAGGCGTCCTCGAACACGAGCACGAGCAGCCCGGAGAGGCGGCCGGAGATGCCCAGGATGCAGGCGGCCACCAGCTCCTCGCCGGGCCCGAGCAGCCCCTCGGCCTCGGACACGTCCACCTCGTCGACGTCGCTGACCGCCATCTTCACGGGGTGCCCGAGCCACCGCGAGAGCGTGCGGCTGGCGGTCTCCGCGCCCTGCGCGAAGATGACCGCGAGCAGGCGCTTCTGAGATGAGGACAGGATCGATTCCATCAACGGCGAGCCTCCCCGGGGTTCATCGTCCCGCCTCGACCGCGCGCGAGCGATGGCCCGATTCGCGGGCGACCATCTCGATCAGGCCGTCGACGTCGAGGATCAGCGACACGCGGCCGTCGCCCAGGATGCTCGCGCCGGAGAGCCCTTCGACCGGCCGGAAATTCTTCTCCAGCGACTTCAACACCGCCTCCTGCATGCCCAGGAGCTGGTCGATGATCAGCCCCACGGCCGCCTCGCCGTCGGAGATCAGCACGACCGTATGCCGCTCGTCGGACGCGATCCGCTCGTTCGCCGGCCGCGCGTGGCCGAAGATCTCGCGGAGGGTGACCAGCGCGATCACCCGGCCGCGGATCTCGATCGACTTCCGCCCGTGGACGCGGTGGACCTGCGCCGCGTCCACCTCGACGATCTCGTCCAGGTGGTCCAGCGGGATCGCGTACGCCTCGTCCCCCACCCGCACCAGCAGGACCGACATGATGGCCAGCGTGAGCGGCAACCGGATGGTGAACGTGGTGCCCCGATTCGGCTCGGATCGCACGTCCACCGTGCCGTTGAGCGCCTCGATCCGGCTCTTGACGATGTCCATCCCGACCCCGCGGCCCGAGATGTCGGTGATCGCCTCCGCCGTGCTCAGGCCGGGGTGCCAGATGAAGGCCGCGACCTGGCGGTCGGTCAGCCGCAGCGACTCGGCCTCGCCCAGCAGGCCGTTGGCCACGGCCTTGCGGCGCACCTTCTCGGTGTTGATCCCGCGGCCGTCGTCCCCCACGGTAATCACCACGCTGTTGCCGCGGTGCGAGGCCGCGAGGAAGACCGTCCCCGATCGCGGCTTGCCCGCGGCGATGCGATCCTCGGGGCGCTCCAGGCCGTGATCGACCGAGTTCCTCACGAGGTGGATGAGCGGGTCGGCCAGCTCGTCGACCATCCTCTTGTCCAGCTCGGTCTTCTCCCCCTCGATCCGCAGGTCGATCTCCTTGCCCGAGGCGTGGCGGAGGTCGCGGATCACCCGGCGGAAGCGGTCGAACAGCGGGCCGATCGGCACCATCCGGGTCTCCAGGACGCCGCGCTGGATGCCGTCGGAAACGCGCGAAAGGTGGTGGATCGCCTCGGCCATCGACCCCAATCGCTCGCGCCCCTGGCGGATCAAGTCCAGCTCGTCGCGGATCTCGCGGAAGTTCTCGCAGAGGCGGCGCACCTGGCCGCCCCATCGCTCGATCGAGCCGGTCCCGGTCGCCTCGCGATCGCCGTATTCCTCCAGCCCGCGCGCCACGCTTTCGAGTCGATCGATGGCGTCGGACGCGAGCAGCGGGGCGCTCGTGTTGCGGAAAAGCTCCTCCAAACCCCGGGAAATCTCGAAGAATCGCGCCTTGCTCACGACCAGCTCGCCGGCAAGGTTCATCAGGTGGTCGAGGCGGTCGACGTCCACGCGGACCGTCTCCGTGACCCTCGCGTGCGGGAGTTCGGGGGTCGCGGAAGGGGCCGGCTCGATCGCTTCGGGCTCGGGCTTCGGCGCCTGTTCGACCACGGGCGGCGGCGGCTCGCCCGTGTCGATGACCACGTGCGATACGCCGTCGACATCGGCGAGCGTGCGGAGTTCCTCGGCCACGCAATCCGAGCGGATCTGGATGCGGAATTTGCGCGAAACCTCGGTCTCTTCCAGGCGATCGGCGGGCGGGTCGGTTTCGAGGATCTGCCCCTTCGCCGAGAGGCGATTGAGGATCAGCCGCGCCTTCATGTCGGGCCAGGGCAGCTTCGGCTCGAACGTGACGGCGATCCACACGACCGACGACTGCATCGCCATCTTGGGGGCGATCGCGGGCGGTTCTTCGGGGATGGTCGGCCTCACGGGCTCGGGTTCCGGCTCGATTTCTCCGGGCGATCCCTCCAGTTGCGCGATGACCTGCCCGGTCAACCCGGTCAAATCGACCTGGCTTTGCCCCTGTTCGCGGAGGTCGCGGTGATAGTCGCGCAGGGCGTCCAGCCCGCGAAAGCAGAGGTCGAGGAACGGGCGGGTGAGCGGCCGTTTCCCGCTGCGGAGGTCGTCGAAATAGGTCTCCAGGTGGTGCGTGAGCCCCTTCACCTGGTCGAACCCCATCATGGTCGACGAACCCTTGATGGTGTGGACCAGGCGGAAGGCGTCGCGCAGGGCGCGGTCGTCTTCGGGGTTCTGTTCGAGCTTCAGGAGCGTGTCGTTGAGCGCGGCAATCTGCTCGTCCACCTCGTCCAGGTAGACGGGCATGAGGCTGGCGAGGTCGAATCCCGACATTGAGCGATCCTCCCCCGTCAAATCAGGTGGTGCGCTGGTAGAGCCACGTCTTGTGCCGCGTGAGCGAGCCGAGCAGGTTGTACACGCCTTCGGTCGGGCCCACCACGAGGTATCCGCCCACGGCGAGGCGGTCGAGCAGGTGGTGGACGGCCGTCTTCTTGGACTCCGGGTCGAAATAAATCAGCACGTTCTTCAGGAAAATGCAGTCGAAAGGCTCCAGGGGCAAGGCATTCAGCAAATTGTGGTGTCTCCATGTGGGCATGGAGAGGACCTCGGGCTTGATCGTCCACTTGCCGGTTTCCGGGTCCGGATCGAAGAAATCGGCCCGCTCCTTCGAGCCGACGAGCCGCAGGGCGCGCTCTTCGTACGAGCCGGCGCGGGCCATTCCCATGGCCGACCCGCTGAGGTCGGTGCCCACGATCTTCACGTCCCATCCGGCAAACATCCCCTTTTTCGAGAGCACCTTCATGGCGATCGAGTAGGGCTCCTCGCCCGTGCTGCACGCGGCCGACCAGATCCTCAGGGTTTTCGGGCGTTTCTTCAGCCTGGCTTGCTCGGCGATCTCGGGCAGGAACGTATCCGCGAGCCATTGATAGTGCTGCGGGTCGCGGAAGAAATACGTCTCGTTGGTGGTGATCGCGTCCAGGAAGGCCGGCATCTCCGCCTTGCCCGCGGGCGACGTGAGGAACGCGTAATAGGCGGGGAACGACCCGATCCCGGTCGCCTTCAGCCGCCTCCGCAATCGGTTGGAGATCATCACCCTCTTGGTCGCGGGGATGCGGATCCCCGCGACGCGGTAGATCAGCGCGAGGACCTTTTTGAATTCCTCGTCGCCCAGTTCGACGTCCATGGGGATCATACCCGGAACCCGGAGATGACTTCCTTCAGCGTCGCGGCCTGGGCGCCCAGTTGCTCGGCACTGGCCGAAAGTTCCTCCGAGCTGGAGGCGTTGGTCTCGGTGATCGACGAAACATCCTGGATGGCCCGGCCGACCTCGGCCGCCGATTCGGATTGCTCCTGCGTGGCCCTGGCGATCTTGGCGATGCTCGCGGCCGTCTGCTCGACGCCCTCGACGATCGTGGCGAGCGATTGCCCGGCTTTTTCCGAGAGCTGTGCGCCGTCGGCCACGCGGCGGGTGGACTCTTTGATCAGCGCGGTGATCTCCTTGGCCGCGGCCCGCGAGCGTTCGGCCAGCTTGCGGACCTCGTCGGCCACCACGGCGAACCCCAGCCCGTGCTCGCCGGCCCTTGCGGCCTCGATCGCGGCGTTGAGCGCCGAGCAAATTCGTCTGGCTGGCGATCTCGCTGATGACCTGGATGATGTCGCTGACCTGCTCGCTGGACTTGCGGATCAGGACCATGGCCTCGATCGCCTGGTCGACCGATTCGCCCCCCTGCTTGGCCAGTTGCGAGGTGCGGTCGGCAAGCTCTCGGGCCGACGAGGCGTTCTGGTTGATGTCCAGGATCGCCTTGCTCAGGTGGTCGACCGACGCCGACATTTCCTCGACCGTCGCGGCCTGATTCTGCGACGATTCGCTCAGGTAGCTGGCGCTCTCGGACACCACCCGCGAGCCTTCGGCGAACTGGCTGGCCGACTCGATCACCTGGCCGATCACGCCCTTGAGGTCGCCGGTCATCTTGGCGAGGGCCTCGCCCAGTCGGCCCATGTCGTCGCGGCCTTTCACGTCGACCTCGACGGTCAAATCCCCCTTGGCGGCGGCCTGGGCGACCTTCATCAGCTTGTTGACCTTGGTCTCCAGCTCCTGCTTGGTGGACTCGATCTTCGCCTGCTGATGCGCCTTCTCCATCGCCGCGGCGATCAGTCGGGCGACGTTCCTCATCGTCTCCAGGCGGTGCTCGGAGGACGTGATCAGCCGGTCCGAGAAGAAATCCATGGCGCCCTCGACCACGCCGCTCTGGATCAGCGGTATGGCGATCGCCGCCTTCAGGTGCGACCGCGTGGCCGGCCCGGCGCGGGGAAATTCCGCTCCTCGGCCAGGTTCGGGAACAGGGCCACGTCGCGGGTCCGCCACGCCTGGCCCGCCAGGCCTTCCCCCTCGCGATAGATCGTCTCGCGGGTGACCTTGCGGAACTCGTCGCTCGCGGTGCCCGACTCGTGAGCGAACTTCATCTGGCCCGTGTCGGCTTCGCGCACCAGTGCGACCCGTAATTCCACCCGAACGCCTCGCGGACCGTGGTCAGCGCCGTCGTGATCACCTCCTCGAACGACGTGGCCTTGCCCATCGCCAGCAGGACCTGATTCAGCGCGCTGGTGTCGGCGGCAAGCTCGGCCTCGCGGGCCTCGTTGGCGAGCTTCTCGGTCACGATGTCCCAGGCGATCATCGGGCCGAGGAAGTTGCCGCTCGCGTCCAGCAGGGCGCTCGCGGTCGCATCCACCACCTCGGGGCCGACCTCGATAAGCTCCTGATGCGGCAAGAGCTTGGGGTCGGTGAGCGGCTTGCGCTGCTCGTCGGGGTCCTTGTGGAAAATCGAGATCGAGCGGCCGATCAGCTCCTCCGCCTTGCACGGGAGGTAGGGCTCCAGCCGCTTCATCAGCTTGATCGAGGCCGGATTCATGTACTTGATGATGAGGTCGCGGTTGGTGTACATGAGGCTGATCGGGGCGTTCTCGACGATGCGGGCCAGGCGGGCCGCCTCGATCTGCTTGCCGAGGTTGCTGACCTTGTCGGAGGCGAGCTGGCCGATTACCTTCAGGGCGGTCACGCGGCTCGATCGAGATCGCCGAGGCTTCCTTCGAGAAGAAGTCCATCGTGCCCAGGACGTTGTCGTTGAGCATCACCGGGAACGCCACGGCGGCCTTGATGCCGAGCTTGCGGGCCACGGGGGATCGCGGGCAATCGGTCATGCTGCCGATGTCGTCGACCTGGAACAGATCGCGGCGCTTCCAGGCCCGCCCGTTCAGGCCTTCCCCCTCGCGGAAGCGGCCGTCGCGGGTCACGCGGTTGAATTCCTCGTCCACGTCGCCCGATTCCTGCGAGAAGACGAGGAATTCACGCTTCGCGTCCAGCGACCAGTACGACCCATAGGCCCAGCCGAACCCGCGGCGGATCACGTCGAGCGTGGAGCGGATGATGGCGTCGATGGTCTCGGCGCGGATGATCTCCTTCACCGCCTCGACGACCGCCCGCTCGTTGCTCTCGGCCTCGGCCAGGCGGGCCTCCAGGTCGAAGTCGTCGCGGGACTGCCGGACGGCGATCGGCTCATCGACCTCGGCCGCGGGCTCGAAGCCGTTGGTCCGCGCCACGGACGACGGCGCCGAGGCCCATTTCTTCGACGGGGGCAGGAATCGCCTCGGGCGCAGGCTTCCTGGACCGGCTGGATTCGGAGTCGTGCGTGGACATGAGACGTCGTCCCTATTTCACGGTGCAGGTTCGGGGGTGCGCGAATCTTCTTGTGGGGTGGGCGTCCCGCCCGCCATTGAATTCGGCAGGCGTCCGGCCCGCCCCACAAGGGAATAGGTTCGGGATTCGTCAGGCCGTGGCCGATTCGTGCGCGACCTGGACGGCCGCCGGGTCGAAGAGCTTGTCGAGGTCGAGGATGATCAGCAATCGGTCATCAATCTTCGCCAGCCCTTCGATGTACATCCGGGCGGCCGCGGTGATCGACACGGGCACCGGCTGGATCTGCTCGGCCGCCACGCGCATGACCTCCGTCACCTCGTCCACGATGCAGCCGATCGTCTTGTCATGCACCGAGATCACGATCGTGCGGGTCTCGTCGTCGAACGGCCGGGGGGTGAGGCCGAACCGCTTCCTCAAATTGATCAGCGGGATCACGTTGCCGCGGAGGTTGATCAGCCCTTCCACGTCCGGAGGCGACTGCGGGACGCGCGTGATCGGCTTCAGCAGGATGATCTCGCGGATCTTCTTGATCGCCACCGCGTAATCCTCGCCATCCAGCTTGAAGCCGATGAACTGGAGGAACGCCTCCTTGGCCATCGGGTGGTCGCGCTCGCGAGGATGGGGGGTGCGGGGCTCGGCCGTCATGGGAGACCTTTCCCGAGGTACGTCAAGGAGCGGATTCGTAGGGTGGGTCCAGCGCCAGCGAGCCCCACCTCTTCCAATCTATTAGGATGGTGGGGCTCGCTGGCACTCGACCCACCCTACGAATGCCTGCATCCCGGCCGGATAATTGCTTCGCGCCTTCCAGTTTAACACGCGAGAGTCAATCCGGGAGGATTTTTGCCAGGATCATGTTGATATCGTCGTCCGCGTGGCCCGGGGTGACGTGGCGGAGACGGCCGCCTCCATGGCGTCGAGGATCGCCGCCGGGTCCGCATCGCGATGCGTCCGCAGCACCTCGGCGATCCGCTTCTCGCCGAACAGGACGCTCGCCGGGTCCATCGCGTCGGGCAATCCGTCGGTGTACACGAGCAGGGCGTCCCCCGAGGCGATCCGGTCCGACTTCATCCCGAGTTGATCGACCATGCCCACTCCCAGGAGGCCCGGATCGGATTCGAGCGCACGGATTCCGTCGGCCGTGGCGACCAGCGCGGGCGGGTGACCGACCCCCGCGTAATCGAACGTGCCGGTCGTCTCGTCGAGGATAAGATAGAACGCGGTGCAGAAAAATCCCTCGGGAAAGTAAGCGCCAATGCCTTCGTCCAGCCCGCTCAAGACGCGATGGGGCGGCAGGCCCATCGACATGAGCGGGAAGGCCAGCGCCTTGACGATCCCCGAGAGCAGGGCCGAGTTCACCCCGTGGCCCGAGACGTCGGCCACGAGGATTCCCAGCTTGTTGCCGTCGATCTGGGCGAAGTCGTAGATGTCCCCGCCCAGTTGATTGGCCGGTTGATATCGCACGGCCATGCGCATTCCCCCACGAGGCGGAGGGGGCGACGGCATGAGCCCCATCTGCACCTTGCGGGCGAGCCGAAGCTCCAGCTCGAACTTGGCTTGCGCCGATTCGAGCTGGCGGTTGCGCTCGGCCAGCTCGCCGCGGAGGTCGGCGATGCGGAGCTGGGCGCGGATGCGGGCGAAGATCTCCTTGATGTCGTGCGGGGTCTTCGGCTTCTCGATGTAGTCGTCGGCGCCGGAGTCCAGGCCCAGGATCTTGCTCTCGGTACTGCCCAGGGTGGTCAGCATGATGACCGGGATGCCGCCGGAGGACGGGGTCGGCCTTCAGCTCGCGGCACATGCCCGGCCCGTTCAGGTCGGGCATCTCGTAGTCGCTCACGATCAGGTCGGGAGTGACCTCGCGCGCCTTCTCCAGCCCCTCGCGGCCGTCGCACGCGAAGTCGATCTGGTATCCCTCCTCCTCCAGCACCAGGCCGATCATCCGGCACATCATGGGGCTGTCGTCGACGAGCAGAATTCGCCGTGCCATGAGAAAAGTCCCGCCCGGATGTCTCTTTATTTCTGGTAGGGTGCTCGGCGAGCACCGCTTTCGATCCCGAGGGAAGCCATCGAAGAGGTGCCCACAGAGCACCCTACTAGAAGAAGGCGCCTCCCACCAGCCTCGCGGCCCTTTTTCCCGGAGGAGGACGACCGATGGCCCGCCGCAAGCCCTTGCGAGTCGCCCCGGGTCATGGTGTCCCAAAAAGCACGGCGCCCGCCCGCAATCGCGCCGCTCGATCAGACGACGGTCGTGGGCACGGCCGACCTTTGAAGGGGATTTTGGGATTTTCCGGCGCCGGGGCGAGCGTCCGCGACGCTACGATCTGGAGGGCCGCGGTCCGTCCCGCAACGCACATCCGCGCGAGCATCGGGGAGAGAGACCTGCCGAAGGCCGGGCCAATCAAGAGACCATACCGTAACTTATCCAGATTTCCCGTTTGCGTTCGGGCGTCAACGTTCGAGCGTCAACGACGAGGAGAATGTCCCATGAACAGGCCCACGATTCTCGCCATGGCCACCTCGGCCGGCATGGTGTCGATCGCCATCCTCGCGACCAATCCAGGCTTCTTCACGCCCCGAGCTGCGCAGGCCACGCCGCCGGCCGACGCGAGCTTGCTGGCGTCGCCGAAGGCGGCCGACGTGGTCGACGCCGCCGACGCCTTCCTGGCCACGCTTTCGGAGAAGGAGCGGGCGACCGCCCAGGTCGAACTCACGCCCAAGCTCGCCGCCCGATGGACGAACTTCCCGGGCGGGTCCAACGTGCGCAACGGCGTGTTCTACCGCGACCTCAAGCCCGAACAGGTCGAGGCGGCCCTGAAGCTCGCCCAGATTGCCCTGGGGAAGGAAGGTTTCGCGCGATACCAGGAAGTCCGCGCGGCCGACGACGTCTTCGCCAAGGGGCGAGGCGGCCGGGGGCCGGACGGTCCCGATCGGAAGAACGCCGATGGCGATCCGCCCCAGAAGAAGGCCGGAGGAGGCGCAGCCCAGAAGAAGGGCGGCGGTCCGGGAGGCGGAGGGCCCCAGTTCGGCGCCATGAATTACATGATCGCGTTCCTGGGCAAGCCGTCGAAGACCTCGCCCTGGATACTCCAGTTGGGCGGCCACCACCTGGCCATCAACATCTATTACAAGGGTACGAACGGCGCCGCGACCCCTTACCACGTCGCCGCCCAGCCGACCGTATGGAAGGACGACCAGGGCAAGACGCACGAGCCGCTCGCCCCGATGCGCGAATCGCTCCAGGGCCTGCTCGCCTCCCTCACGCCCGACCAGTTGAAAAAGGCGAAGCTGGAGGCGCGTTTCAATGACGTCTACGTGGGTCCCCAGAAGGACGGCAAGTTCCCCGCGAAGAGCGAGGGCGTCCCGGTCTCCGAGCTGTCCGACGCCTCCAAGGATTTCGTCAAGAAGGCGATCGCCGCCTGGACCGACGACAACCCCCAGGGCGCCGAATACCGCAAGCTTTACGAGGCCGACCTCGACAAGGTGAAGGTGTCCTACTCGGGCGCGACCAGCCTGAGCGATCGCGGCGACTACGTCCGCCTGGACGGCCCGCGCGTGTGGATCGAGTTCGCCACGCAGGGGAGCGACCACGTCCACACGATCTGGCGAGACCGCCTGACCGACTACGGCGCCGAATTCTCCTTCTGAGGCACCCATGCGACGGCTCCTCCCGGCGATCCTCTTCCTGATGATGGCGGGCCCCGCCTGGGGCCATCCCATGCCCAGCTCGGCGGTCGTCCTGCGGATGCATCGCGGCGAGATCGACGCCGAGATCACGCTGCCGATCGGCGAGCTGGCGATGGGATGGGAGAAGCCGTTGCCCGCGGACCCCGTCCGCGCCGTGCGGGACTACGGGGCCGAACTCAAGGGCTACGTCGGCGAGCACGTCCGCCCGACGTCTCTCGACGGACGGCCCTGGACGGTCACAATTCGCGAGGTCATCCCCGTCGTCGAGCAAACCCCCGACCTGAGGGTGAAATTGACGATGATCCCGCCGCCCGGCGCCCCCGCAAACCGGCTGATTTTCCGCTATGACGCGATCTTCCACCACCTGATCACGCACACGGCGGTGGTCACGATCGCCAGCGACTGGGGCAACGGCGTGACCGGCGACGAGCCGGTGATCCTGGGCACCATGCGCGACACCGATGCCGCGCTCGTGATCGACCGCTCGGGCGGCGGTTGGCTCCGCGGATTCGCCGCCATGTTCCGCCTCGGTGCCCGCCACATCGCCGAGGGGACCGACCACCTCCTGTTCCTGATCGCGCTGATCCTGCCCGCGCCTCTCGTGGCGGCCCACGGGCGATGGGGCGGCGCCGCCGGGGGCAGGACGGCCATGCATCGGGTCGTCAAGGTGGTGACCGCATTCACGCTCGGGCACTCGATCACGCTCGCGTTCGGCGCCCTGGGATGGGTCCACCTGCCGGGCGTCTTCGTCGAATCGGCCATCGCCGTCTCGATCCTCGTTTCGGCCGTGCACGCGCTCGCCCCGGTCTTCCGCGGCCGGGAAGTGTACATCGCCGGCGGGTTCGGCCTGGTGCACGGACTGGCGTTCGCGTCCACGCTCACCGGCTTCGGCTTCGATCCCCTGACGATGGTCGCGAGCGTCCTGGGCTTCAACCTCGGGATCGAGGCCGTCCAGGTCGCGGTCATCCTGGCGGCCATGCCGTGGCTCGTGCTGCTGGCCCGCACGCGGGCCTACGGTCCGTTCCGCGTGTCGGGGGCCGTGCTCATCGGCGTTGCCGCCGTCGCATGGCTCGCGGAACGGGCCTTCGGCCGGGTCAACCCCGTCGCCCCGCTAGTCGAAGGCGTCGCATCCCACGCCCTCTGGCTGCTCGGGAGCCTGGTGCTGCTGACGGCCGCCGCCACCGTCGCCGAAAACGCCATGAATTCGAGAAAAAAGGACAGCCCCCTGCGCCTCGCCGGCGACCCCGAAGCCACCCCGTAAGATCCCGCACGCATGAATCGGCCGGCATCTCCGCACGCGAACCGGCTCGACCCGCATGCACCCCAGGAATCCGCGGGCCTGACCTCCCAAATCGCGCGGGACCGTCCAGGTTTTTTCCGAGGGCACGATCTGCGATGATGGGCCGATTGCCACCGCCCGGCTCGTCAGGAGCATGCCCTTGCCGACGAACTCGCCCCCGCGCAAATCGGGATGAGCCTCGAAGAGGTCGATACGCCCGCCCTGCTGGTGGACCTGGAGGCTTACACGCGGAACCTGGACCGCATGGCCCGATCGCTCGCAGGTTCGCCCGTCCGCCTCCGCGCCCACGCCAAGACCCACAAATGCCCGGAGGTCGCCCGGCATCAGGTGGAGCGAGGCGCCGTCGGTGTGTGCTGCCAGACCCTCGGCGAGGCCGAAGCCATGGTCGCCGGTGGGATCGGCAACGTCCTGATCACCAATCAGGTCGTGAGCCGGGTGAAGATCGGTCGACTTGTGGACCTGGCCACGCAAGCCGAGGTGATGGTTTGCGTCGATCACGAAAAGAACGTCCAGGACCTGGAAGAGGCCGCGGGAAGGCACGGGGTGCGATTGCCCGTCCTGGTCGAGGTCGACATCGGCCAGAATCGCTGCGGGGTCGAGCCGGGAGAATCCGCCCTCCGCCTGGCCCAGGCCGTGGCCGTCCCGGCCAAACCTGCGATTCGCGGGCCTCCAGGCTTATCACGGCAACGCCCAGCACATTTACGGCCGGGAGCAACGCGCCACGACGATGAAACGGGCGATCGAGCTGGCCCGAACCACGGTCGATCTCCTGCGGTCCCACGGCCTGGAATGCCCGATCGTGAGCGGAGGCGGCACCGGCACCTACGAATTCGAGGCCGCAAGCGGGGTTTACAACGAGGTCCAGTCGGGCTCGTACATTTTCATGGACGCCGATTACGGCCAGGTGGAAGGAGTGGGCACTCAATTCGAGCAGGCCCTGTACGTGCTCACCACGATCATCAGCCGGACCGGCCCGCGGGCCGTGTGCGACGCGGGACTGAAGGCCAGTTCGATCGATTCCGGGATGCCGAGGGTGGCCGATAGGCCGGGGATCGTCTATCAATCGGCATCGGACGAACATGGCACGCTGCTTGTGGAAGATCAGGCCGACGCGCGAAAACCGGCGATCAACTCCGCCTCATCCCGGGCCATTGCGATCCGACGGTCAACCTGTACGACTGGTTCGTCGGGATCAGGAACGGGCGGGTCGAATCGCTCTGGCCGATCGCGGCGCGAGGGGCGATTTGAGACATGACGTTAATCGAGGCGAATCGCCTGGTCTCGTTCGGCCTGGTGGTGCTGATCTGGCTGGTCCAGCTCGTGATCTACCCCGTGTTCGCCGAAGTCGATCCCGGGAAATTCGTGGCCTGGCACTCGCGATACACGAGGGCGATCACCTGGATTGTGGGCCCGCTCATGCTCGGCCAGGCGATCGCGATGGGCCGGCTGGTCGCGATCCGCCCGAGAATCCCAAACATCCTGGCGGCGATTTTGGTCGCGGTTTGCTGGGCGGTCACGGCGCGGGTCGCCGTCCCCCTGCACGAAATGCTCCAATCCGGCGGCCATCACGAGGCGCGCATCCGTCATCTGGTGAAGATCAACTGGATCCGCACGGTCGCCTGGTCGCTGGCGTTCCTCCTGCTCTGGATTTGACGGAAGACGGTGCCTGACACCGTTTTTCCTCGCTTTCCTCGCGTGAAATCCGCCGCCATTCCGATTATCATCACCAAGGCCGAAAGGGATCGGGTCCTTCGACGGAGTTTCCCCATGCCGTGGATCGTCCGCACGTCGGTGGCAATGGCCCTCCTGGTCGCCGTGGTCCGGCCCTCGCCGGCGGACGAGCCTTCCTGGACCGATTCCCAGAAGAACCACTGGGCCTTCGTCCCGCCCAGGCGGCCCGCGGTCCCCGACGCAAATCCGCGAAATTGGGCCAGGAACCCGATCGACGCCTTCATCCTGCAAGGGCTGACCGAGGTCGAGCTGACGCCGGCCCCCGAGGCCGACCGCACCACGCTGATTCGCCGCCTCCGCTTCGACCTGACGGGCCTCCCGCCTTCGCCCGAGGAGGTCGACGCCTTCGTGAACGACCCCCGGCCCGACGCCTATGAGCGCCTGGTCGATCGCCTGCTCGCCACCCCTCAATACGGCGAGCGATGGGCGAGGCCGTGGCTGGACCTGGCCCGATTCGCCGAGAGCGACGGGTTCAAGAGCGACAAGACCCGGCCCAACGCCTGGCGGTATCGCGACTGGGTGGTCAAGGCGATCAACGAGGACCTCCCCTACGACCGCTTCGTCGCGCTCCAGCTTGCCGGCGACGAGGTCGCACCCGGCGATCCCGACGCGTTCGTGGCCACGGGCTTCAATCGCAACTATCCGTTCGAGGACAACAACATGATCGCCGGGCTGAACCATCAGCTCATGCTCGACGACATGACCGACACCACCGCCGGCGTGTTCCTCGGCCTCGACGGTCGCCTGCGCCCGCTGCCACGACCACAAGTTCGACCCGATCAGCCAGAAGGATTATTACCGCATCCAGGCCCTCTTCGCCGCAACCGCGCCCAAAGACGACCGCCCGCTCGCCAACCCGTTCGAATCGGCCGTGCATGACTTCGTCGCGGACGCCCACGCCGAGAAGATGGCCGAGGCCCGCCGCGCCGTCGAGGCCGTCGAGCGTCCCTACCTCGCAACCTTGCTCAAGGACAAGCTCGCGAAGCTGCCCGCCGAGGTCCGCAAGGCGTTCGAGACCGAGCCCGAAAAACGCTCGGCGTTCCAGGAAGAACTCCTCATCAAGAACGCCTCGAAGATGGTCGTCGACCCGAAGACCATGAAGGCCGCGCTCTCGCCGGGCGAGCGGGCCGTATGGGAACAGCGTCAAGCGGTCATGCAAACAATGGCCAAGCAGGCCCCGGCCGCGCTTCCGGCGGCAAGCGGGATGATCGACGTCGGCCCGAAGGCGCCGCCGGTCTTCCTGCTCAGGAAAGGCACGTTCGGACAGCCTCTCGACGAGGTCCCGCCCGGATTCCTCTCGGTTTTGGGGCGGACGTCGCTCGAAAATCCGCCCACGTCCACCAGCACCGGACGCCGCGCCGCGGCTCGCCGCCTGGTTGACCAATCCCGACCATCCATTAACGGCCCGGGTGATGGTGAATCGCCTCTGGCAAGGGCATTTCGGCCGAGGGATCGTCTCCACCACCAGCGATTTCGGCACGCAGGGCACCGAGCCCACGCATCCCGAATTGCTCGACTGGCTCGCCACCGAGTTTATCTCTCAAGGCTGGAGCATGAAGGCCATGCACCGGCTCATGGTCACCAGCGCCACCTACCGGCAATCCAGCACGCCGCCCGCGAAGACCCTGGCCGACGACCCCGACAACCAGTACCTCGGCCGCATGTTCCGCAGAAGGCTTGAGGGTGAGGCCGTGAGAGACGCCATGTTGAGCGTATCGGGCCAGCTGAACCCGCAAATCGGAGGGCCCAGCGTGTTCCCGGACCTCCCGCCCGGCGTGCAAACGCGAGGAGGCTGGACGCGATCGGAGCGGGCGAGCGACCGCAATCGGCGAAGTCTCTACGTATTCGTGCGAAGGAACCTGAAGTACCCGCTGTTCGACGCCTTCGACGTCCCCGACACGAACCTGACCTGTCCCGAAAGAAACGTCTCGGTAAACGCCCCGCAGGCGCTCATGCTATTGAATTCCGATCTGGTGATGGACGCGGCCCGCGCCATGGCGGCGAGGGTCGGCAAGGAAGCGGACGAGGCCGCAAGGGTCGAGCGGGCTTACCGGCTGGCTTTGGGCCGCAGGCCGTCGTCGGATGAGCTGGGGCGGAGCGTGGAATTCCTGGCGAAAGCCGGCAATCCCGAGGCGTTCGTGGATTTCTGCCATGCCTTGCTGAATTTGAATGAGTTTGTGTTCGTGGATTGAATGAATCTCGGGAGAAGCGACGTTGCTTCCGTATTTCCGCCAACATTACGGCGACATTGCGAGCGTGGCGGGGCTGCTGATTTCGGTCGTCGGCTTTTTTGCTACAATTATCGGGGTGAGAGCAGCACGTCGGGAGGCCCATGGTGCTCGAAGGGCGGCACAGGAGGCGGTTGCTCGGTTGAAATCGCAGTTGCTGGCCGAGGAGATTGCTTCCTCGTTGCGTTACGTCCGCGAGATCGAATCCGCGTGTCGAGCGCAAATGGGATGAAGTTCTTGATGGTTGCGACGCGGCCCGGATGCCCATCGCCCGCTTGCGAGAGAATTCCCGGCTGGCACCAGAAGAGCGGGAAATCTTGGGGACCGCGGCGGTATTTCTGGGCAAGCTGATCTCCATCACCCAACGATTGCAAAAGGCAAGACCTCAGAGGGACCTTCCCAGCACCAAGGCGGAATTCTTGCACGATATCATCGTTTCGCTCGGTCAGATCCAAGGACGCCTTCAGTCGGAAACCCTGGAGCTTTGAATATGGCGGCGAGCAAGAAACTCATGGACTTGATGAAAACCCTCCTGGACGCGACCCGAGAGGGGAGCGTCCAGTGGAGGGAGACGGGGGGGGGAATTCCCATCAAATCGACCTTGCAAGATCGAAGGCTTCCCTCCTGATCGACGCCGAAAGGGACGGGGGCTACAGCGTGACCCTGGAGGATCGCGACCGAGTCCTCGAACTCGTATTCTTCGATAGGCAGGACCCCAATTACGAGTTCGTCGACGATCTTCACGAATCCGCTCGACGCAATGCCCGCCGCGTGGACGACGTGATCGACCAGATGATCGAGGAAGTGGAAGCGAGTCGTCCCGGTAAATAGCTTTGGAGAGGAAGCCGGTCATGTCTTCCGAAAGATCCTCCTTGCCTCCTCACACGACGTTCGAGCCGACCCGCAGAGAATTCTTCCTCAAGGCCGGCCTCGGCTTCGGCTCGCTCGCGCTCTCGGCCATGATGGCCAGCGATTCCCGCGCCGATGTCCCCAATATTGACCCTTTGCGCCCCCTGGCCGCTCGGCCTCCGCACTTCGGCGCGAGGGCAAAATCCTGCATCTTCCTGTTCATGGAAGGCGGCCCGAGCCATATCGACCTGTTCGACCCGAAGCCGGCGCTGGCCACCCATCATGGCACGCCTTTGCCGCCCAGCTTCGGCAAGGTCTTCACGCCGATGGGCGTTGGCGGCAATACCTTGATGCAAAGCCGCCGCAAGTTCGCCCAGCATGGCGAGAGCGGCCTCTGGGTCTCGGATTGGTACCCGCATATCGCCACCGTGGCCGATGATCTTACGCTCGTCCGCTCGTGCTGGGCCGATGGCGTGAATCACGTGGGCAGCGTGTGCCAGATGAACACCGGCAGCATCCTTGCCGGCCGCCCGAGCCTTGGCTCGTGGGTCACTTATGGCCTGGGGAGCGAAAACCAGGACCTGCCCGCGTTCGTTGTCATGGCCGATGCTGCCGAGCCGATTGGCGGGCCGCGCAACTGGGGCAATGCGTGGTTGCCCGCGACGTTCCAGGGCACCCCGTTTCGACCCGATGGCTCGCCGATCTTGCATCTGACCCCGCCGAAATCCGTCTCCGATCAGAGGCAGAAAGCCAAGCTGGATCTGATCGCCGACCTGGACCGCAAGCATGCCGAATCGCGGGCGGATGACACCCGGCTGGCCGCGAGAATTGCTTCGTACGAACTGGCCTATCGCATGCAGTCCACGGCGCCGGAGGCCGTTGACCTTGCGGGTGAATCGAAGGAGACGAAGGCGCTCTATGGGCTGGATGACCCGAAATGCAAGGACTTCGGCGCCATGTGCTTGCGGGCTCGCCGATTGGTCGAGCGCGGCGTCAGGTTCGTGCAGCTTTATTGCGGGTCGGGCAGCCAGTGGGATGCCCATCGCGACATCGAGGGGAATCACTCGAAGCTCTGCGCCCGCAGCGACAGGCCCACCGCTGGCCTGATCCTGGACCTGAAACGGCGCGGATTGCTCGACGACACGCTGGTGATCTGGGGCGGAGAGTTCGGCCGCACCCCCATGAACGAGGGGACCGACGGCCGCGATCACAACCCTTATGGATTCAGCATGGTCCTGGCCGGCGGCGGCACGAAGGCCGGGACCACTTACGGCACGACCGACGAATTCGGCCTGAAAGCGGTGGAAAACCGGGTCCATGTGCATGACCTGCACGCCACGATCCTGCACCTGATGGGGCTGGACCACAAGAAGCTCACGTTCCCCCGCGACGGCCGCGACGAGCGCCTGACCGTCAATGGAGGCGTGGTCGTGAAGGAGCTGCTCGCGTAGGGTGCGTCAGGGAAATCCCCCCTGATCACGACGCCCCAACCTCGACCGAAGGTGCGGCCTGCGCCCCCGATTCCTCGGCCGCGTGGGCGATTCCCCGGGCCATCCCGCGGAAGATGAACCAGTGCAGGGGGTACAGGGCGTCCCAGTAGAGCTTGCCCCAGAACGGCATGGGCCGGAAATAGGCGGTCTGCACCAGCTCGGAGTGGTCGCCCGCCGGCTTGACCACGAATTCCAGCCAGGCGTCGCCGGGGACCTTCATCTCGGCGTGGAGCAGGAGCCTTTCGCCCGGCACCACGTCGACCACCCGCCAGAAGTCGATGGCGTCGCCCGCGAACACCTTGACCGGGTCGCGTCGGCCTCGCCTCAATCCAACCCCGCCGATGACCCGGTCCATCCACCCGCGGATCTTCCAGAGGAAATCGGCGTAATACCAGCCCACCCTGCCGCCGACCCGGGCCACGCGATCGAACAGGGCCGACGGCGAGGCCGTGCATTCGACCTTCTGCCGGTCGAAGATGGGGAATTCGGCCGGGTCGAAGGGGACTGCGGGCGACCGGGAGTCGGGCAGGCTGGCGTTGGTCCACCTGGTGGCCACTTCTCGCCGCTTGATCGCCGCCAGCGAGAGCCGCACGGCCTCGTCGAAGCCGATCAGCGGGATCGGCACGAGCTCGCGGATGCCGTCGTCCTCGCAAATCGTCTCGGCCTTCAGGCCCTCGATGAGCGGGAAGGCGATCGACGCCGGGACGGGCGTGACGAGGTTGGCCCAGTAGGCCGAGAGCCTGGGGGTGAGGACCGGCACGACGAAGATCCATCGCCTCACGCCCACGATCGCCGCGAAGCGCTCCATCATCTGCTTGTACGTGAGGACGTCGGGGCCGCCGATGTCGAACACCCGGCCCGCCGTGGCCGGGTTCTCCAGGCAGCCCGTCAGGTAGGCCAGGACGCTGCGGATCGCGATCGGCTGCGTGCGGTTGGAGACCCATCGCGGGCAGATCATCGCCGGCAATCGCAGGACGAGGGCGCGGAGCATCTCGAAGGAGGCGCTCCCCGACCCGATGATCATCGCGGCGCGAAGCTCGGTGGTGGGGACCTTGCCGGCGCGGAGGATGTCGCCGACCTCGTGGCGGCTGGTCAGGTGCTTGGAGAGCTTCTCCTCGCGACGCCCCAGCCCGCCAAGGTAGATGATCCGCCCCAGTCCGGCGGCCTCGGCGGCCCCGGAGAAGTTGGTGGCCGAGACCCGGTCGCGCTCGCCGAAATTCCCCTCGCCGCCGGCCATCGAATGCACGAGGTAATACGCCGCCCCGCAGCCTTCGAGCGCCGGGCCGAGCGTGTCGCGGTCGAGCAGGTCGCCCGAGACGATCTCGACCTGCTTCTCCCAGGCGCGGCCGCGCAACCGGGTGGTGTCGCGGGCCAGGCATCGCACGCGATACCCTTTTTCCAGGAGCTGCGAGACGAGGCGACCGCCGATGTAGCCGGTGGCGCCGGTCACGAGGATGGGTTGGGTGTTCATGGTGCGATCCCGTTTTCTTCGGGGTCTTCCGGTCGCCGCCGGGAGAGGAAGCGGCCGAGGTTCAGCTCGACGGGCCCGAGCCCCAGGAGACGCGAGGCCCATCGCGGCCGGCTCGCGCCGGTCATGCGTCCGACCATCCGCGAGCCGACCCAGAGCTGGAGTTCCAGGCCCGATCGCTCCAGGAGCGCCCGGGTGCGGTCAAGCCACTGGATCCGCTCGGCCCGGGTCAGGCGCCTCCTCAGGGCCAGGGCGGTGCGGACGCCGGCGAGCTCGACGGCGACCACGTCCCCGCGGAAGTCGACGCGGATCGGTTGATCGCCCGCCATCAGGCTCAGGTGCCCCATCACCTCCAGGCCCCGGATCATGGGTCAGGACCCCACGTTGTCGCGGGTGCGGATCTTGATCGCGCCATTCATCTGCCACTTGGCGTGCGTGGCGCCGGGCGAGGCGCTGCTGGGGATGTACAGCTCGAAGTTCTCGAAGTGATAGGTGATCTCGGCGTTGCGGCCGGTCAGGGCGTCGTAAAGCCCGATGGCCAGCTCGGGCCAGGTCTTCGTGTCGTGCAGGATCTCGGTCGCCATGGGAGTTACCTCGGTTGAATAAGCGGGGGAGCAGACACCAGTGAAATTAGTCTAGGAGTCCGCATAGGGAAGATTTGTATAGATGGCCCGGCTTCGCGCGATTGGTTGCGATCAATCCCCCGGCATTTCCGCCCTGGCGTCCCGGCGCCCCCGAATGCGGGCGAGGGAAGCGAGTACCATCTGCCCCGGCTTTTCGATGGCCGATGACGACCCATCGAACCGGCACCTCCGACGCAAGTTTGAGGCGTCCGGGCAACGGCCCGTTGAATTCATGGGCTCTCGGTCGATTGATCTGCCAGGATCTTGCCCCTTTTACGTAAGATGGTCATCATCGGATTTTCATACTTTTTTGATCTCTGCCTGTTGGCGGACACAAGCCGGGTCACGAGCCCCGGGCGTCGGTCGTCCCCGGCCCCGGCAGTTGGGAGGCGCTCAGCTTGCGCATAGCGATGGTCGGTTGCGGCTATGTGGCCGATTTCTACGTGGCCACGCTCGCCAATCACCCCACGCTGGAGCTGGCCGGCGTGACCGATCGGGACCCGGCCCGCGCCTCGCGGTTCGCGGCGTATCACAAGGTCTGCAATCGCGGCTCGCTCGACGCGATCCTTGCCGATCCGACGATCGAGTTGGTGGTGAACCTGACCAATCCGCGGTCGCACTACGCGGTGTCGCGGGCCTGCCTGGAGGCGGGCAAGCACGTGTACAGCGAGAAGCCGCTGGCGACCGTGTGGGAAGAGGCCCTGGCGCTGGTGGAACTGGCCGAGGCCCGCGGCCTCCAGCTCGCCTCGGCCCCTTGCACGGTGCTGGGCGAGGCGGCGCAGACCCTGTGGCGAGAAGTCCGTCGCGGGCGGATCGGCGAGGTCCGGCTGGCGTATGCCGAGCTGGACGACGGCATGCTGCATCGCGAGAACTACCGGGCCTGGGTCGGCGCCTCGGGCAGCCCGTGGCCGTATCGCGACGAGTTCGAGGTCGGCTGCACGATCGAGCACGCGGGCTATTACGTGAGCTGGCTCGCGGCCATGTTCGGCCCGGTCGAGTCGGCGACCGCGTTCTCGTCCTGCCAGATCCCCGACAAGGCGCCCGACGGGCCGGTGGAGACGCCCGATTTCTCGGTCGGCGTGCTCCGATTCGCCTCGGGCGTGGTGGCCCGGCTCACGTGCGGGATCATCGGCTCGCACGATCATTCGCTCCGCCTGTTCGGCCTGGACGGCACGCTCACGGTCCGCGAGTGCTTCAACTTCGCCTCGCCCGTGATGGCCCGGCAATGGACCCCCTGGTCCTTCCGCGCCGAGAAGTACCCGACGCTCTCGCGCCTGGTCGGGCTCGGCCCGCGACGGGTCCGGCCGGCGCGGCGGTCGAAGTTCCGCTATCGCGCCCCCAGCATCAAGAAGATTGATTTCTGCCGGGGCGTGGTCGACCTCGCCGAGGCGATCGTCGAGGGCCGCGCCCCCCGGCTCTCGGCGAGGTTCTCCCTGCACGTGAACGAGGTGGTCCTGACCCTGCACGACCCGCGGGTCATGGGCAGCCCGCGACGGATGACGACCACCTTCGAGCCCATGCCGCCCATGCCCTGGGCGGGCGACTGACCCCGCGTCGCCCTGGCTTGCCGGCCGGCGGCGGTTCGGCTAGGGTTGTCGTCCGGATGCGTCTTCCTCGACACCACGGACCGTACCATGAGCGTGGACCAGGCCAGCACGAAGGCGATCTCGCCGTCCCTGACCACCGAGCAGATTGACCGGCTGGGGCCGTTCGGCGCCCGCGAGCACGTCGCCCGGGGGACCATCCTGTTCGACGCCGGGCAGCATTCGATCGACTTCTTCGTGGTGCTTTCCGGCGAGGTGCAGATCTGCCAGTACGACGACGGCGCCATGCGGGAGATCGTCCGCACCGGCCCCGGGCAGTTCGTCGGCGACCCCTCGACGCTCTCCGGGCGCGCCGCCGTGGTCCAGGCTCGTGCCTACGAGGACTCGGATATCCTGCGGATCCCGCCCGAGAAGTTCCGCCGGATCGTCGTCGAGGACTCCGAGCTTTCCGACCTGTTCATCCGCACGTTCCTGGAGCGTCGCTCGGCGTTGATCGCCGGGAATTTCGGCTCGATCAAGCTCGTCGGCTCGCGATTCTCCCGCGAGACGCACCGGATTCGCGAATTCCTCATGAGGAACAGCCAGCCGTTCTCGTTCATCGACGTGGAGAAGGACCCGAACGTCTCGTCGCTGCTGGACAGCCTGGACGTGGGCATGGACGACCTGCCGATCGTCCTGTGTGCCGAGCACGGCGTGGTGAGGAATCCGTCGGATTCGACCCTGGCGCACGCGCTGGGGTTCGACATCGTGAACGAGGCCGAATTGTGCGACCTGATCGTGATCGGCGCCGGCCCGGCGGGGCTGGCTACCTCGGTGTATGCGACCTCCGAAGGCCTGAGCGTGACGGCGATCGAGGCGAATTCGCCGGGCGGGCAGGCGGGCACGAGCTCGAAGATCGAGAATTACCTCGGGTTCCCGACCGGGATTTCCGGCCAGGAGCTGGCGCAACGGGCGATGACGCAGGCGGTGAAGTTCGGCACGAGGATGGCCAACCCGATCGAGGCGACCGCCTTGCGTCGGAAGGGGGCCGATTACGAGGTCCAGTTCGCCGACGGCCGCCAGGTCCGCGGTCGCGGCGTGGTGATCGCCACCGGCGCGAAGTACCAGCGGCTTGAAGTGGCCGACGCCGACCTTTATGAAGGTTGCGGCCTCTATTACGGGGCCACGGCGATGGAATCGGACCTCTGCGCCGGCCTGGACGTGGTCGTGGTGGGCGGGGGGAATTCGGCCGGGCAGGGGGCGGTGTATCTCTCGCGGCATGCCCGCAGCGTGCATATCCTGATCCGCCGCGACAGCCTGGACGCCACCATGTCGCGCTATTTGATCCGCCGGATCGAGGAGACGCCCAACATCCACCTGCACGTGCGGTCGGAGATCACGCGGCTGCACGGAGACGGCAAGAGGCTGCAAGCGGTCGATTACTCGGACGACGCCGCCGGATCGACGGCCCGCCTGGAGACCGGTTCGGTCTTCCTGTTCATCGGCGCCAGGCCCTGCACGAAATGGCTCCAGGGTACGCTCGTCCTGGACGAGAAGGGGTTCATCAAGACGGGCGCGGACCTCCTGCCCGAGGACCTGGAAGGGGGTCCCGGCCATCGTCCGACCTTATTCGAGAGCAGCCTGCCGAGGGTCTATGCGGTGGGAGACGTCCGGTCGGGGTCGGTCAAGCGCGTGGCTTCCGCGGTGGGCGAGGGTTCGATCGTGGTCCAGTTCGTCCACCGGGCGCTCAACGGCGAGTAGCGGGCTGCTCCGTCTTGCCCCAGACGAGCCACTTGCTGGAGCCTTCCTTGCCCTGGCGGATGTCGGCCAGGACGGTGCGGCAGGCTTCCAGTTGCGGCAGCTCGCGGAGCAAACGATCGGCCTCGCCCGGGCCGAGGCGCGGGGCCATCACCCCGAGGCCGCCGTCTTCCCGGGCACCCTTGGGCGAGAACTCCAGCCAGCAGACGGTGTGCCCATGCGCCGCCGCGTTCTTCTTCGACTTGCCGCCGTCCTTCACGAGGTTCCCATGCACCCGCAGGCGCCCGGTCCCCTCGAAGATGACCACCACCAGGTGGGTCTCGCTCTTACCACCGAAACCAAGAAATCCCATCGTTGGTCTCCCTTGCATGTGGCCCGGGCGCAACAACGCGCCAGAACTCGTCGCAAGTCTGCGAATCGAGGCGTTCGTCTTGGATCGTGCCCGGGAGAGGGGCGGGATTTAGTTTAGAGGCGCGGATAGCCTGGCGTCAATCATTTAGGATCCAAGCTTTCGCGACTTCGCGACCGGCACGGTCTTGCCCGTCGACGGCGTCGGGGCGCTAAATTAGACGTCCGAATTCGAGCGATCCGGCCCGATGATCCCGAGGGACCCTCATGGACACCTACGACTTCCTCAGCACCGCGCTGGCGTTGCCAACCACCGCGATCGCGTACTCGGTCAGCGAGAAGCTCGCGGGATTGTTCCCCGATCGCGCCATCCTGGAAGGCGAGCAGGCGTATTGCGACATCGAGAAATACGCCCACGCCGGGCTGTGTACGCTCCGGCTCAAGTCGGACGTCCACAACCAGCTCTCGGCGTCGTGGGACGCGCAAACCGGCCTGCATAAGTCCGCCCACAATGCCTGGTACGAGGTCGAATGGCGGGGGAAGTCGCTGGAAGCGCTGATCTTGACCTGGAACACTGGATTCCGCGACCAGACCTTCCTCTGGATCCTGGCCGACGACGATGCCACGGCCGACGCGTTCTTCTCGGAAGTAAGCTCCTGGAACGCCGAGGTCCGCGACGAGGTGCTCGTGTTTGACGGCGGGTGCTGGAGCAAGAGCGACTCCCTGTTTCGCGCCATCCGCACGGCCACGTTCGAGAACCTCGTGCTGGCCGGCTCGCTGAAACAGGAGATCCGCGACGATTTATCCCGCTTCTTCGCGACGAAAGACACCTACGAGCAGCACGGAGTCCCCTGGAAGCGCGGCGTCCTGTTCGTCGGCCCGCCGGGCAACGGCAAGACGCATGCGGTCAAGGCGTTGATCAACTCGCTGGGCAAGCCGTGCCTGTACGTGAAGAGCTTCCAGGCCGAGCACGGGACCGAGCACGACTGCATCCGCCAGGTCTTCAAGAAGGCGAGGAAGGCCGCGCCTTGCATCCTGGTGCTCGAAGACCTGGACTCGCTGATCAACCCGGGAAATCGCTCGTTCTTCCTCAACGAGCTGGACGGATTCGCGGCCAACACGGGAGTGGTGGCGCTGGCCACCACCAATCACCCCGAGAAGCTCGACCCGGCGATCCTCGACCGCCCCAGCCGGTTCGATCGCAAGTACCATTTCGACCTGCCGGCCGAGTCCGAACGCCTCGCGTACGTGAAGCTCTGGGCCGGTTCGCTGGGCGAGGCCTTGCGTCCGACCGAGGCCGGGTTAATCGCCGTGGCCGGGCAGACCGAGGGGTTTTCGTTCGCGTATCTGAAGGAATTATTCCTCTCGGCGATGATGCGATGGATCGCCTCGCCGGGCGAGTCGTCGATGGACGCGGTCCTGATCGAGCAGGTCGAATCGCTCCGCCACCAGATGGCCAGCGCCCCGCCCGATCCCTCGGCCGAAGACGTCGCCGTCGGCGCCGTCGCTGCCCCCGTGGATGAGGCATCTGCCGCGAGGTTTCCGGCGGTCTTAGGGCGATTATGGGAATAGGAGGTGCTCACAGAGCACCCTACGAAGATGGATGCGGTCTTCGTAGGGTGCTCTGCGAGCACCTCTTCTCTTCCATCCCTTCTCGCCAACCGCGATCACTCCTCGCCGATCGCGATCACCGTCTTCACATCGTAGGGCTCGCGTCGCAAGGCGTCTTGCCAGCGGTCGAACGGGACTCGTCGGCTGATGAGCCGATCCAGCCAGTTGGGATCGGCCTTGGCCAACGCTTTCGCCCCTTCGAGGTAATGCCGGAGATTCGCGTTGACCGTGCCGAAGACGACCTCGTTGAAGAGGATCATCGGGCGACGGATGGTCTCGGGATCCGGCGTCGAGGTGCCCCGTCCCGAGTTGATCCCCGCCACCAGGCAGAGGATGCCGTCCGGGGCGAGGTGGCCGAGGCGCGTCGAACGCGAGTTGGGCAACGGCCGTGCATTCAAAGACGACGTCGGCCGGCCCTCCCGCGTCCTTCACCCGGCCCGTGTGATAAATCGCGCCCAGCGAGCGGACCAGCTCGGGCTTTGGCCCTTCGTTCACTTGATCCAAAACGTGGACTTCCAGCCCCCGTTGCACGCCCATCATGGCCGCCAGGAGGCCGATCGGCCCCGCTCCCAGGACGAGCACGCGATTGGGCTTGCCGCACGATCGCGCCGCGATCCGATCGACCTTTTCCCACGCCTTCGCCAGGATGCTCGCCGGTTCCAGCAACACGCCGCGACTCCCGAGCGACGGGTCCACCTTCACGGCAAACTCGGGCTCGATGCGGTAGCGCTCCGAGGCGTACCCGTCGCGTTCCTTGATCCCGCGTTCGGTGAAACCGGCCGTTGCGGCACATGTCCCACTCGCCCGCCCCGCAATTCACGCACGGGACCGGGTCGGGCCTGCGCACGATCCCGACGACCAAATCGCCCGCGTTCAGCCCCGAATCGGCGGGCGTCTCGATCACCCGGCCCAGCGATTCATGCCCTAAAATCAGCCGTTCCCGACCCGGAGCCGCCCAGCCGAGATGGCCCTCGACGATCTCCAGGTCGGTGCCGCACACGCCGATGGCCAGCGCCTCGACCAGGACCGAACCGTCCGAAATGGGCGGCTCGGGCACGTCCAGGAGCATGGCCGAATGGGCCCGGCCGGGGATGACCGTCAAGGCTCTCATACGGAAACCGTCTCATGCCATGGGAACCGGATCATTTCAGAATCTCACCACGAAGACACGGAGGTTCCACAGAGGGGAACACGAAGAATCTTCCCTGTGCTTCCTTGTGTGGGAACTCCGTGCCTTTGTGGTGAAGTCTTCGAATTCACTTCACTTCGGAAAACAGCTTCGCGTCGGGCTTGTCGATCACCTTGTATTCGGTGACCGTGTATTCGAGGAACTTCTCGCCGTCCCGGGTGGATTCGACCTTGGTGGCGCGCTTGATGCCGTCGAAATCCTTGTAATCGCCGAACTTGCTGACCTGCGTGAACTCCTGGCCCTGCCAGCCCTTGACTTCGGCCACTTGCTTGACCGGGAGGCCCGACTCCTTGTCGAAATAGAGCGTGAAGTCCTTGCCGTCCGGGCCTTTCACCTTCACCTTGTTGGCGGGCTTGTCGCCCACTTTTTCCTCGCCGTCGGCCTCGACCTTGAAGCCCTTGCCCTTGAGCGGGAGGATTTGCATGACCGAGGCCTGGAGGTAGATCGTCCGCTTCTCGTTGGCGACGGCCTCCTCGTCCATCTCCATGCGGTTGTCGTTGAATGAGCGCACGCCCTTGTCGCGGTCCAGGACGGTGACGCCCTTGACCTCGTTGCCGCCGAAATCCCCCGCGAACTCGCCGCGATAGCGGTCGAGGCCGTCCATGGTGACGGAGGTGGAGAAGTCGTTGGTGCTGTCGTTGAAGGTGATCGTGCCCTTGGTCTTCCAGGAGCAGGTGGCGGCCTTGGCCAGCTTCGCCTCGCCGCCCATCGCGGTGATGGCCTTGTCCAGGATCGCCGTGGCGTCCTTGTCGTCGGCAAGGCCCGGCGTCGCGGACGAGGAGATCAGGGCCAGGCCAAGCGACATGCAAAAGAGCCGATTCATGGTGGGGTCCAGAAGGGGGCAAGGATGCCGGGCGGCGAACGTCGCGCCCGAGCGATCAGGCTAATCCATCGCCGTGCTCGCGGGCAACACCCTTCGCGGCGCGGAAGACTTCACCACCAAGGCACGGAGGTCCCACGGAGGGGAACGCAAAGGATTTCTCTTCTTCGTGCTTCCTTTGTGGAACCTCCGTGCCTTGGTGGTGAAGTCTCCGTTCGCCCTACATCGGGGAGGCACGAACCGCGAACTGGTTACGATGGGGTCCCTGATCGTCTCGCGGCCGGGTTTTTGATTGGTCCTTCTTTCCTGAGGTCGTTGCCGCATCATGAGAGCCGGTATCGTGGGTCTGCCGAACGTCGGGAAGAGCACCCTGTTCAATGCGCTCACCAGCTCGAAGGCCGCGCACAGCGCCAATTATCCGTTCTGCACGATCGAGCCGAATGAAGGCGTGGTGAGCGTCCCCGACGATCGCCTGGCGCGGATCAGCAAGTACATCGTGCCCAAGAAGCTCGTCCCGGCCGCGCTCCGCCTGGTGGACATCGCCGGCATCGTCAAGGGCGCCAGCGAGGGCGAAGGGCTGGGCAACAAGTTCCTCAGCCACATCCGCGAGGTGGACGCCATCCTCCAGGTCGTCCGCTGCTTCGAGGACGACGACATCGTGCACGTGTCGGGCAAGGTCAACCCGGTCTCGGACATCGAGACGATCGAGATTGAATTGATGCTGGCCGACATCCAGACGCTGGAAACCGCGGTGTCGAAGGCCGAACGCGCGGCCAAATCGGGCGACAAGGAGGCCAAGCTGCGGGCCGAATCGATCCGCAAGTGCCTCGATCACCTCGCGACCGACGAGCCGTTGCGCAAGCTCACGCTCGACCCGATGGAGGAGAAGTCGATCGCCAGCTTCGGCCTGATGACGGCCAAGCCCGTCCTGTACGTGGCCAACGTGGCCGAGGACGACCTGAAAGGGGAAGGCCCGCTCGTCCAGCAGGTGCGCGAGTTCGCCGCGAAGGTCGGCGCATCGGTCGTGCCGGTGTGCGCCAAGCTCGAAGCCGAGATTGCCGAGCTGGACGAGGCCGATCGCGGCGAGATGCTCGCGTCTTCGGGCCTGGCCGAGCCCTCGCTGACGGTCCTGGCCCGCGAGGCCTACCGCGTGCTGGGCCTGTGCAGCTATTTCACGGCCGGGGAGATGGAAGTGCGGGCCTGGACGATCCCGATCGGCGCCACGGCCCCGCAGGCGGCCGGGGTCATCCACACCGACTTCGAAAAAGGATTCATCCGAGCCGAAGTCTACACCCTTCCCGACCTCGAGACCTACAAGAGCGAAAAAGAGATCCGGCAAGCGGGCAAGCTGCGAGTCGAAGGCAAGAATTACATCATGCAGGACGGCGACATCTGCCATTTCCTCTTCAATACTGTAAGGCGGCTGCGGGGCTACAAGCTGCCGTCCGCGGGGCTATAAGCTGTAGGCGATAAGCTACAAGCCATCCGAATTCGTAGGGTGCTCTGCGAGCACCTCTTACGCCCTTTCCGGCCTACAGCCTGGAGCCTACAGCCTACACCCTGGAGCCTGCAGCCAACGGCGCGAAGCTCCAGCGCAATCCGTCAACAATTCCCACAAATCCCGATCCGACTCGCGGCCTCCGGGGTTAAGATGATTAGGAGACTCCCCTTACCGATTGCCTTGATCGCCGGGGGTGGCCGTGCCGATTATCGAGAGGAATGGGCGTCATGCATCCCTGGAGATCACGATCCGGCCTGGTCCCGGCCGCCCTTGCCATCTTCCTCGCTTCGGGGGGCCTGGCGCAGGCCCAATCGTCGGGCTCGACCTCGACCAAGAAAAGTAGCACGACTTCCACGTCCTCGAATTCCTCGACGAGCTCGACCTACGGGACCTCCGTCAGCGGCGGCATGTTCGTGCCCGGTTATGGAGTGATGGGCCAGGTGGGCAAGCAATCGGTGAGCGGCGGGACGTTCGTGCCCGGCTACGGCGTGGGCGGCCAGCAGGGCAAGAAGTCGGTGTCCGGCGGGACGTTCATCCCCGGTTATGGCGTGACCGGGCAGGCCGGCAAGAAGTCGGTCAAGGGCGGCACGTACGTCCCGGGCTACGGCGTGACGGGCGGCAGTTACGGCACGGCCGTTCACGGCGGCACCTACGTGCCGGGCTACGGAGTGACCGGCGGCGGCCAGGGTCAGGCGGTTTATGGTGGGAACTACATGCCCGGCTACGGCGTGATGGGCGGCGGCAACGGCCAGTCGGTTTACGGCGGCAATTACATGCCGGGCTACGGGGTAAGCGGGCACAACGGGGCGGTGGGCTCGCACGCCGTGAGCGGCGGGACGTTCACCCCGGGCTTGGGCGTCCATAAGCGCTGATCCCCGCGAAAAATTGTCGGCACGATGGTCCTGGAATGTCCTACGTCCCCCGAGAACCGCCGATCGTCGCCCCTCCGATCCGCCTGGCCGTGTGTGTGTCGGGGGGCGGCACGACCTTGCAAAACCTGATCGATCGCTGCCGCGACGGCCGGTTATTGGCCGAGGTCGTCGGGGTGATCGCCAGCAAGCCCGGCATCGGCGCGATCACCCGCGCCGATCGTGCCGGAATTCCCTGCCGGGTGGTGGAACGGCGTGGCCGATCGCTGGGCGAGTTCAGCGCGCGGATCTTCGACGCGGTCCGCGAATGGCGGGCCGACCTCGTCATCCTCGGCGGCTTCCTCTCGCTCCTGGAAATCCCCGACGACTACGCCCTGCGAGTCATGAACGTCCATCCGTCGCTCATCCCGGCGTTTTGCGGCAAGGGATTCCACGGCGAGGCGGTACACAAGGCCGCCCTGGCCGCCGGGGTGAAAATCTCGGGCTGCACCGTCCACTTCGCCGACCAGACCTACGACACGGGACCCATCCTCGTGCAAAAGGCAGTCCCGGTCCAAAAAGACGACACGCCCGCAACGCTGGCGGCACGGGTCTTCGAGGCGGAATGCGAAGCCTTGCCCGAGGCAATCGCCGCATACGCCGCCGGAGAAATCTGAAAAACGGTGTCAGGAACCGTTTTTCCAACGCGAAAACGGTTCCTGACACCGTTTTCTGGTGATTCGCATGGAAACGGCGGAAAATCCGACCAATTCCGCGGAAATTGCGCGCTAAAAATCCGCGCAGATTGGAAACGGTTCCTGACACCGTTTTTTCAGAGGAGCAGGTCGTCGAGTCCAGCGAGGCCTATGGGCTCTCGGCTGGCGAAGGGCTCGGCGTGGCGGACTCCGGCTATGTGGCCCCAGAAGCGGGTGCGATCGGTGACCGATTCGATCAGCGCGTCGGTCAATTGCGTCTGGTAGCATCTCATCGCGGCGAGCTTGGCCTCGTTCTGCTCGCTCATGTCGAGCACGAAGCTGGGCCGCTCGACGATCCTCAGGTGGACGCTGAAGTAATACAGGACGCGAGACGGGTGGAACGGCTCGCCCGGGATGTCGCTCTTGGAGAGCTTGCTCCAGAACCTCGCCTCCTCCACGAGCTTCGTCGCCGCGGTGTGGTCGGGGTGGGCATCTTCCCAGAACGGCGCGAACAGGAGCCGGGGCTTCACGCGACGAAAGACCGCGGCCAGGGCGCGACGGTGCTCAAGCGTGGCTTCCAGGTTTCGATTCGGCAGGCCCAGGTTTTCTCGCCAGGGATTTCCCAGGGCCGCGGTGGCGCAAGCCGTTTCCAGCTTGCGGGTTTCGACCGATCCCCGGGGCGTGGGCTCGCCGCTGGTCAGGTCGAGGATTCCGACCTTCCAACCCCGGGCCATCAGGCGGACGATCGTCCCGCCCACGCCTAGCTCGGCGTCATCGGGATGAGGGGCGATCACAAGGGCATCGAGCATGGTCCTGGTCGTCACCAATCAAAGGGTAAACATTTCAATAAGTAGATCGAGATCCTCATTGCCGGGTTGCAGGTCCTCGACCTCGAAGCGGAGGACGGTCGATAGTTCCCCGCGATCGTCGAATTTCCGGCCGGAAATCTTGCAGGAGGGCGAGATCTTCAGCAGGGGATGCATCGACAGCGAACGATGGACGTAACGGGCGTAGATGGCGTCGAGCGGAGGGCGATAGTGGCCGCTGAAGTTGAGGTTGATCTCCGAGACGGCACCGTCGGGGTCGAGTACGATCTGCCCTGCTCCCCCTACCATTTGCCCGCCCGACAACAAGTGGTGACCGTAGGGGCCGACGATCAGGCACCCGTCCTCGTCGATCACGAACGCTTTCTTCCCGCTATTCAGGGGCTCTGAACCGGGACGATAGGGTGGCATCGGCGAACCGAATTCGAAGGGGACCTGATCGTCGCCTTCCACGGCGATGATGAGTTGATCCGCGTGCATCCCATAGAGCCGAGGCGGCTTTTCCGGCACGAAGGCCCGGAACCGGTCGATCTGCTCCGTCGAGAACGCCGACGGAACCTCCCGGCCCTGGCCTTCGCCGTCGAGGAGCTTCAGCCGTTGGGTGAGGTCCGCGATCGGTTGCCCGTCGATCGAGACGAAGAAACTCTCGCCGGGCTTCACCGAAAACTGGAAGACCGCCAGGGGGCTCAATTCGAGGGCATGATTCTGCACGAAGGAATCGATCACGTACGCGACGGTCGCATGGCCCGACGATCGCACGCCCAGCCCATAATCGTAGCTGCCGCAGAAGATTTCGGCGACATTGCCCGCCCGATTGATCCGAAATCGTCCCGCGGCGCCGATCTTCTCTCCGCCGACCATCGAAGAGTGCGAACTCGTGTTGCCCCTTTTCACCCGGAACCGGCCGTCCGCGTCGATTACGAACGTATAGAAGCCCGATTCGAGGGGCAGATTCTCCTCATAAGGTTCGAACGGCGGCACGACCTCTCCGCTCCGACCCCTCCTTGCGGCATAGGTCACCCGGGGGGGGGGGCAAGTGAGGGAGAATCCCTTCCGCGAGGAGCCAAGATTTTCCAAGTTCTTGATCATTCCGACGGCGTTCAACCCGAGGTCAAAGGGGCACTCAAGTGTAACAGGTCCTCGGGCGATCCCGCGAGTTTCCTGGAGCCAATTTCTCAGGAATTCGCGGGAATTCGCCTTGATCGGCCGTCGGCCGGTCCCGCGAGCATCCGAGACCAATTGCGATTCGTGATCCGCTCGACGACCCGGATCGCCGACAGGACCACGGCCATCGTCCCTTGCCCCGGGAACACCGAGTCGCCCACGACCCAGATTCCCGGGCCGAAGACGTCGGAGCCGACGGCCAGGAAATTGCTGTTGCGGCGCGACACCGGAGGGCCGCCGACCGCCCCTTCGGTGCGCCTGGTGTAACGCTCGAAGCTGCGGGGCGAGGCGAATTCGGCGTGGACCAGCGCCGCGTTTGCCGAGGGCAAGGCCCGCCCCAGCGCCGCGAGCATCCGGTCGCGGTAGTCGGCCTTTTTCGCCTCGTACGAGGGCCGATCCAGGCCTTGCCAGTCGGCGGGGAGCGTATGCGTGGACATGGTGCCGACTCGCACGTCGGGCGGGCCATACCCTTCGTCCTCCACGGGCGAGAGCGAGAGCAGGACGTTGTTGCCGTCGTGGATGGGACGGTCGTAATCCTGCAAGACCTGGTGGAACAGGGGGGAGTCGTCGGGCACGGCGTCGCGGCGGATCGCCACATAAGCCGTGAAGGCATCCATTTGGCCCGCGATTGTTCCTCCTTCCGATGAAACCGCCCTTCCAGGCTGCGGCCCAGCAATCGGGCGGCCAGGTCGAGCGGCAAATTGAGCGCGATTTGACGCGCGGCCAGGTGATGGCGGCGGCGGGTGGTCACGACGAAATTCTCGCCGTCTTTCTCGACGCGATCGACCAGGCAACCCGTCCGCAAATCGCCCCCCATCGCCGCGAACCGTTCGCCCAACCCTTCGGCCAGGGCTTGCATCCCGCCTTTGGGCCGGCTCATCCCGGCGCGATAGGCTTCCAGGCAGGCGGCGGCGTTGGCGAACGGGACGGTCTCGGGTCCGGCCTGCGCGGTGTCTTGCAGGAGCATGGAGACGAGCGACCGGAAGGGGGTGTCGTCGTAAATGCGCAGCAATCGCATCACGTCGGCCACCGACAGTAGCGAGGTGGAGGCCGCCAGGAGCCCTTTCGCGCCGAGGATGCGCAGGTCGTGGAGCAAATCGCCGGGGGATCGTGCGGGGAGCCTTGGCACTCGCGACGCGGCGGCGAAAAGCGTCCGGCCGACGGCCTGTTGCAGCTTCCAGAACGCGGTCTTCGCCCGGTCTCGACCCGGGAAGACGGCCGACGAGGCCCTCTGGAACGCCAGGGGATCGGGCGTGAGGGTGATCTCGCGATCGGGCAGGCAGACGCGATATCCGCCGGTCGCCTCCGCCTCGAAATCCAGCCCCACCGTCGCGAGCAGGTCGCCAATCGGCTCGCCCGGTTTCAAGCCCATCAAGGCCGTGGCGCCGGCGTCGAAATGGAACGCGCCGCGGCCGAAATGCCCCGCGCACCCGCCCAGCTTCGTATGGGCCTCCAGCAATCCCACGCGAAGCCCCGACTTCCGGGCCAGCGCAGCCGTGGCCAAACCGCCCATCCCGCCGCCGACGACCAGTAAATCAAAAATATCAAGCATAGGTAGGGTGCATGAAATGCACCGTCATGTAGGGTGCATGAAATGCACCAACCTCCGCCCAATCACCCCTCCAGTGTAGTCACCCGACCCACCAACGGCTGGAACCCCCCTGTCCCAGCGGGTATGATTTCTTTGGAAGGTCGGGAAATCACCCGCGGCGATGAGGTTGCGTGCCGATGCCGGGCTTCGTGAAGATGGCCAACCTGGGGGAATTGCCGCCGGGCCGGTCGAAGGAAGTGGAGCATGACGGCAGGATTTACGCGATCTTCAACGTCGAGGGGATCATTTCCGCAATCGACGGGATCTGTCCCCACCAGGGCGGACCCCTGGCCGATGGCCCCGTGCATGGGACCGTCGTCACCTGCCCGTGGCATGGGTGGCCCTTCGACGTCCGCACCGGCGAAACCTCGATCAATCGTCGCCTGAAGCAGCCCGTCTATGAGGTGAAAATCGAAGGGGATGACGTCCTCGTCGCGGTCCCCTGAGTAGAATTCTTGATATCGCCCATCGATCCTCCCATCGACCCCGGACCGTCCCGGCCGCACCTCTCCTCCAGCGGCCCGGCGGGACAGAATGCCAACAGGTAAGCAGCCCCTCCGGTGACCGTTTTCCGCCCATTCCGCAACAACGACCCGCCCGCGCTGGCGAACCTGTGGAACCGGGCCCTGCCCGATCGGGGGGTGGTCCGCCCGCTCTCCCCGCACGAGTTCGACACGCTCGTGATGGGCAAGCTCCCGTTCGACCGCCGCGGGCTGATCGTGGCGCAGGACGACGCGACCGGCCAGGTCCTCGGGTTCGTCCACGCCGGCTTCGGGCCCAAAGAGCCGGGCGGGAAGTCGCACCAGCTCGACCGCTCGATGGGCACCGTGGCCATGCTGGTGACCGAGCCCAATCGCGACCTGCCCGAGGTGGAGATGGGCCTGTTCCTCGCCGCCGAGCGCCATTTGCGATCGCTCGGGGCGCAGGTCATCTACGCGGGCGGGAGGTCGCCGCTAACCCCGTTTTACTGGGGGATTTACGGCGGGAGCGAGTTCTCGGGGATCCTCGGCGGTCATCAGGCGTTCCACCGGGCCGTGCAACGCGCCGGCTACCAGCCGGTGGCGGGCTCGACCATCCTCGAAGTCGACCTCTCGCAGCCCGAGCCGAGGGACCCGCGCGCCCCGCTGATCCGCCGCCAGGTCCGCCTGGACATCTGCGACGACGCGCTCACGCCCGGATGGTGGGAGGCCCTGGCGATCGGCCTGTTCCGCCCCACTCGCTACATGCTCATCGACAAGGCCGTGAACCAGGTGGTGGCGCGGGCCTGGACGTGGGACATCGCCGGCGGGTTCGCCGTGGGGGATGGCAAATCTCGCACGGCATTGATCGCGGTGGACGTCGAGCCGTCGCACCGTCGCAAGGGGCTGGGGCGGCATCTCGTCACGGAGATCCTGCGGCGAGCCCGCGAGCAGAACACCAACGTGGTGGCCGTGCAAACCGACCCGGAAAACGCCCCGGCGCTGGGCCTCTACGGCTGCCTCGGGTTCGAGCCGGTCGATTCCGCGACCTTCTACCGCCTGCCGGCCGAACTGATGGGGCGATCCTCGGCACCGCAAGCATGAGGGGCAATTCGGGGAGTCGTTTCAAGCGGTGGTAGGCTGGCTCGCGACCTTGGTCTTACCACAGATTTTGCGTCGGGCGGCGAGGTAACCCTGCGGAACCTCCGCGCCTTTGTGGTGACGTCTTTTCCCGACTTGACCGCCGAAATCCATTCGAACGCTCAGCATCTCGATTTTCCCCTCGCTGTCCCGAATCGTGTGATAGGGTTCCGGGTCCGATGCTCGCGCGTTTCGAGGGCAGGGAGCCGTCACGTGCGGGTTTTCATCGTCGTGAACAGGAACCTCCTCATGAGACGGTTCTTCGGCATGGCCGCCGCGTTCGTCACGATCGTGGCTTTCGCCCCCACCGCGAAGGCGCAGGTCTATATGCCGGGCGACCCGGTGGGGTTCGGCCGTAACGGCATTTCCAACGGCCTGGGTTATGGCGTCAACAGCCCCCGGGGCGCAGGCTATTATCCGGGGCTTTATAACCCCACCGATAATCAAGGCCCGAGCTTTTATTTCGACCCGGTCTGGAACGGCCTCCACGCCGCCCCCTTGCCTCAGGCGGCGCAGAACGGCTGGAAATGGTCCCCGCCGTGGTCGTCGAGCTATCGCCAGGGGGCGCCCCGCAAGAAGCTATTCGCTCGCCTCCACAAGGACGATTGAGGCGGCCCTGGCTCCGGTCACGACTTCCGCCCTTCCGCCTCGCCGCCGATCTTGGCCGGCGAGACCGGGTTGCCGTCCTTCAATTCGTCCAGGGCGCGAAATGGGCCGGTGATCACGTTGTCGGTGGGCTTGAGCCCCGAGAGGATCTCCACCCGCCTCTCGTCGCTGATGCCCGTCTCCACCGGCCTGGCCCTGGCCACCCCGCCTTCCATCACGAACACGATCTTCACGTAGGACGCCTCGGAGTCGCGCTTCCGCACCCCCGGAGACCCCATCGCTCGCTCGGACCAGGCCTTCATCGCGGGGGAATCGGGCAGGTCCTTGCGGCGACGATGCACGACCGCCTGCACCGGCACGCCCAACACGTCGTCGGACCGCTTGACCTCGATCTCCACCGTGGCCGTCATCTCCGATCGCAACGAACGATCGGCCGGGCCGACCAGCACGAGCGTCTCGAAGCTGACCACCTCGTCGCTCTTCTTCCCCTTCGGCGCCACGCGGTCCACCGTCCCGTTCACCGATCGCGACGGGTCGGCCTGGAGGTAGACCCTCGCCGGCTGGCCCGGCCGGACGAGCGGCACGTCGGCCTCATCGACCTCGGCGCGGACCTGCATCCTGGCGAGGTTCCCCACCGTCATCAGGACGGTCCCGGCAAGGTTGGTCGTGCCGGCGATCACGACCTCGCCCATCTCGACGTCCAGGCCCGCGACCACGCCGTCGATCGGGGCGCGGATCTCGGTGCGGTCCAGGTCCTGCTGGCTGGTCCGCCTCATGGCCTCGCTCTCGCGGAGGTCGTTGGTGCTCACCCGCAAGAGGGCCTCGCACCTCTGCAACGTCGAGCGGGCGTCGGCAAGCTCGGTGGGCGTGGCCACCCCCCGGTTCGAGAGGCTCTTCGAGCGGTTCAGGTCGCGATCGGCCTTCTCGCGATCGGATTCGGCCTGCGAGATCGACGCCTTCAGCCGATCGATCCGCGCCCCCATCGAATCGAGCTTCGCGCGGGCCTCGGTCTCGTCGAGCTTGACCAGCAAATCCCCCTTCTTGACCGGGTCGCCATCCTTCACGCGGACCTCGATCACCCGCCCGACGATCTGCGACGCGATCTTCGCCTCCTCCACCGGCTCGACCACCCCCGGGGCCGTGATCGTCTGCGCGATCGGACCCCTCGCCGGATTCTCGACCGAGACCTCGCGAGGAGGCGCCTTGATGAGCTGCCAGTCGAGCGAGATCCCCTTCGGGTCCCGCCTCAGGTTCGCCGCCGCGACCAGCCCGATCAGCACGACCAGGGCGAGCACCGGGAGCAGGGATCGTCGCATCGGGGAGCACCTTTCGCATCAGACTTCGGGCAAGAGCGACAGCCGCATCCCGGCACCCACGATCAGCGTCGCTTCCATGGCCAGGAAGGCGCCGATCAGCCACAGGAAACCGCACACGAGGGACGCCGAGATCAGCCCCACCTGGCCGCGTTTCCACCCGCCGCGAGCCATCGCGAACCAGCCGAGCAAGGCGAACGCATCGACCTGGCGCAAGGTGACCCACACGGCCGCCGGATGGTTTCCCGGGGGCAGGAAAAGCGTGGGAGACGTCTCGATCTCGGGACGCCGCAGCGCGATCGCCAGCCCCACCCGGACCGCCAGCCCCAGCACCCAGAAGCCCTGCGCCACGGCGCAAGCTTGCAGGCCGCGAGCGAACTCGATCGGCCGTCCGGTCAACGCCGCCAGCCCGCCGAAGAGCGTGGCGACCAGGGCGGCCCGGAAGATGATGCAAAAAGGCATCATCACGAAGTCGCCAAATAAAGTCAGGGTCTGCCAGAAGGGCAAGGAATCCTGCTGGAGCCGGATCGCCTTGCGGATCACCTCGTCCGACTGCTCGCCAACGCCGCGAGACTCGGCCCGCGCCGCGCCGGCCTCGACCGCTCCCCCCACGATCGTGGGCGAGGCGCCCGAAATCCACAGCGCGGCCTGAAGCACCAGGCTCAAGGCCATCCAAAGCAGCAAGATCGGGCCGGCCCGAGGTGGCACCTCGGCGCCGTCTGCGGTCGCCACGGGGCCAGATTCCTTCGCGATAAGAAGCTGCCTACGCCCGAGATTCGTCCGCGGGCCGCCAACATTCTAACAAATTCGTCGCGACGACTCGATGGCCCAAAAAAGAAACGAGATCGCGGGCCGGTCGCCTTCGAGGACGATCGGCCCGCGATCTGAAGTTGCTGTCCACCCGAAACGGGCGAGGCAGTCCGTCCGACTTCAGGCAGAAATCGCCTTCGAGGAGCGGCGGACCCGTCGGAGCGTTTGCAAGCCGACCGGGATCAGGACCGAGGCCGCCATGAGGATCGTCGCCGGTTCGGGGGTCGGCGCCACGAGCAGGTCAGCGGTCTTGGTCTGGCCTTGCGGGGGGGTGATCCCCTGGATGTAAGCGGCCGCGAGGTTGAGGGTCAACCCGCCGGCGCTAACATGCTCGAATGAGCCGACCGTCAGGCCGGTTGCCGTGAAGTCGATCACGGCCGTCGTGCCCGCCTGCAAGGCGTTGGCGTTGAAGCTGACCCCGACGTCGAACGCCCCCGCGCCGTCGCCAATCACCCCGTTGCGGGAGAACGTCACGGTCCCTCCCGATCCCGTCGGGGCAACTCCGCCGATGGAGACGAAGGTGCCGTTGAGGCTCGTGATGGCAGCGCCGACGTTGAAGAAAAGCCCATTACTGATGGTGGGCGGGGCGGGCCCGCCGTAGCCCCCGAGGACGTACTCCGAGCCCATCAGGTGGCTCGTCAGCGTCAGTTCGACCGTATTCGTAGCTTTTTGCGAGAAACTGGCGTCGATGTAACCGACGGTCGTCGCCCCGTAGGGCGAATAGAGCGGATTCGGCCCGGCTGTCCCGATCGTCAAATCCAAGGTCACTGAAGCCTTCGCCGTCGAAGGGACGCCTATCAGGCAGGCCACTCCCAGGGCGAGCGTCAAGCAGAGATTCGGCCGACGAAAAAACATCACGATATCTCCTGAATCACATGGGTTGGATCTACCTACGTGGCATGACGTGGGGAAAAACATCCGGTTGAGCCCCTGGCACGTCCCACTTGGTCGAGGTGCAACACCGCACCGCGCTCGCTCATCTGCTGGCCTCCATGAAGGCCAGGCACGAGCGAGACTATCTTCCTGTGACCGCCCCGTGTCAAGCAAATTTTCACACGTTTAGGGGCAAATGGGCAAATTGCCGACGACGATCGTACGCATGTTCCCGACTCCCGAATGCCATCACGTCCAGTCGCGGGCTTTCGCAGGCGAGATATGGCGATAATCGCGGACTTCCAACCCGAGTATCGACGAAGAATCGTTTAATAAAAAGCAATGATGCGGTGGGATAACATTTCTCATTTGCGCAATTCCCCGGCAGGGAAGAAATCTGTTTCCCTGCCGGTTAAAAGGCATTAGAATCCGTCCCGTCTCACGCCGTCGACCGGATTGGATGCGTGAGCGAGATGACTCATCGAAGAGAGTCGCAGCGCTCGGCGAACGAATGATCCCGGCCGCAAATTTTGCCCTGTGTCCTCGGATCCTGCCACGGCGTCGGTGGAAGCAGCCTCGGATCAGCAAGCAGTGCTCACCGCCTCGTATCCTCGTGGGATATGCCCGACCGGATCAGCGTCGGAGATGTCGGCGGCAGCGAGCGTGGGCGTCCAACGCGCTATCTGGGGACGCCATGCGATCAAGCGACTTCTTAGGGGAGGAATCGAGAGATGCGTTTGCCGAATAAGATGATGGCCCTGACGGCCCTGGCTTCGTGCCTGGCCTGGGGAGGCACCAGCGCCCGCGCGGCCCTGACGCTAAGCATCACGGATAAATTCGTACCGGCCGGCAACCAGACGCAGTCGGGCAACCTGACGCTGACGATCACCGATGGGACGACGACCGGCGCGGGCACCGGCACGTTCTCGCTGACGTCCACCGGCACCGTCGCCGGCAGCTATACATTCACCATCGATGGCCAGACGTTCTCCAACGTCGCGGTCAATTCTGGCCCGATGAATTTCAGCACCTTGAACGTCAACTCGCTGTCGTTCAACTCGAGCGCCTTCGGCCAGTACAACATCACCACGCTGAACATCAGCCAGTCCGCGAGCCCCACGGCGGCTTCGATCAACGACACGACCGCCGACGTCGGCAAGAGCGGCTCCGGCAACGACACGCTGACGATCGGGGTGTCGAGCACGCTGGCGCAGCCGACCAACCAGCCGGCGCTGCTCAACAGCCTGCTCGGCCAGAATAACACGATCGGCGACAAGAACGCGACGGTCACCTTCTCGTCCACCATCGTCAACCCCGACACGACCACGACGTCGACGGCCACGCTGACGGCGACGCATGATAACCCGAACGCGGGCAACAGCGCGACGCTGGTGCAACTGGGTGCCGGCCCCTACACGGTGAGCAATACAATCACCATCAACGGCCAGAACTCGGGCAATAACAACAGCATCGGGCTGCACGCCGCCACCAGCGTCGTGCCGACCCCCGAGCCCGCCACGCTCGTGATGGCGTTCACGCTGGCGCCCATGGCGCTGGTGCTCCGCCGCCGGGCCGCGAAGGCCTGAGCCGGCGAGACTCGCGACGAGGGCGATCGAAAACCGTGGGCCGGGGGCCGTTCCCCTTCAAAGGGACGGCCCCCGGCCTTTTTCATGCCCGCGAGGGTCTTGCATTGCCGGACCCCCTGTGCCATATTTCACGAACCTCCGGGCCGGCCAGGCGCGGCTAGACACCTCCGAGACCTCGGCATGATGAATTCCTGGCAAGGCTGGCTCTACGTGGCCGCCGTGTTGATCCCCTTGGCGGCATTCGTCGTCGAGCTGCTCTTGATGCGCGTGCTCAAGCAGTCCAACGCCTATCTCGCCACCGCGGCGATCTTCGCGTCCTTCGTCCTCAGCGTGGTCGGCCTGGCCTCCGCGCTGCCCCACATGCAGCACCATGTCGCCACGGCCGAGGGCGACAAGGTCAAGGGCGAAGGCCCCATCGACGCCAGGGGGAAGGTCGAGCATGCGCCCGCCGCCCCGTCGGAGGCCCATCACGCGGCCAATTTCCCCTGGACCGGCGGGTTCGACTGGGTCGCCCTGGGCGGCGGGATGACCACGCCCACCGACAAGATCGAGACCTTGCCTCCCCTGCCTGCGCTCGTGATCCCGCTGGGAATCCGCATCGACGGCCTCGCGGCGATCATGTTCACCATGGTCACGTTCATCGCCACGCTGGTCCACCTGTATTCGATCGGCTACATGCACGGCGACCCGGGCTATCCGCGGTTCTTCGCGTACCTGTCGCTGTTCTGCTTCTCGATGCTCGGCCTGCTGGCGTCGGCCAACGTGTTCATGGTGTTCATGTGCTGGGAACTGGTGGGCGTGTGCTCGTACCTGCTCATCGGCTTCTGGTATCAGGAGAAGAAGAACTCCGACGCCGCCAACAAGGCGTTCATCGCCAATCGCGTGGGTGACGTGGGGATGCTCGTCGGCCTGGGCATCCTGTGGAGCTACTTCGGCACCTTCGACATCGCCAGCATCAACGGCGATTACCACAAGGGCTACGGGCTTTCCGCCGAGAACCTGCGCAACGACATGGGCCGGATCACGCAGGCGTCGGCGGGCGGCGAGGTCGTGACGGTGAAGATCCCCGACGCCGCCACCGGCGGGCTGATCCCCAGGCAGATCCCCTTCTGGGCCCTCACGCTCGCGGGCCTTGGCGTGTTCGCCGGCTGCGTGGGCAAGAGCGCCCAGTTCCCCCTGCACGTGTGGCTCCCCGACGCCATGGCCGGCCCCACGCCCGTGTCCGCGCTCATCCACGCGGCCACGATGGTCGCGGCCGGCGTCTATTTGGTCGGGCGATTCTTCCCCCTATTTACCGACGGCGTGTTGCTCTACATCGCCTACACCGGGGGGATCACGCTCTTCATCGCGGCCACCATCGCCGTCGTGCAGACCGACTACAAGAAGGTGCTCGCGTACTCCACCGTCAGCCAGCTCGGGTTCATGATGCTCGGCCTGGGCGTGGGGGGATGGGCCGCCGGCCTGTTCCACCTGATCACCCATGCCTGCTTCAAGGCACTCCTGTTCCTGGGCGCCGGCAGCGTTTATCACGCGGTCCACACGTATGAGATGCCCGTCCTGGGCGGCCTGCTGCCCAAGATGAAGATCACCGGCTATACCATGCTCGTGGCCACGCTGGCGATCGCGGGCGTGCCGTTCTTCAGCGGGTTTTATTCGAAGGACGCGATCCTGGGCAACGCCCTGTTCCTCGTCGGCAAGCGGCCCGAGCACATGGCCCTGTTCATCCTGCCGGCGGTCGGCGCCTTGCTCACGGCGTTCTACATGTTCCGCATGTGGTTCCTCATCTTCAGCGGCACCCCCCGCCAGGCCGAGGCCGATCATGGGCATCATGGGGCCCATGGACACGGCGACCACCACGGCAGCCCGGTCGACCACGCCCACGAAAGCCCGCTGACCATGTGGCTCCCGCTCGCGATCCTGGCCGTCCCCGCCATGATCATCGGCTATCCGCTCACGATCCTGCCGATCTCGGACAAATTCGAGCCGATCCTGGAAAAGCTTCTCGCCGCGGGCGAGCCGATCGGCGCCGTCGAGCTGGGCAACGCCAAGTGGTGGGCCATGGGCGGATCGGTGCTGATCGGGGCCTGCGGGATCGCGGGCGCGGCGCTGTACTATTCGCCCCGCAAGATGCTCAACCCGGCCACCGCGGCCAGGCGGCTGGGCTGGGCCTACGACCTGTTCTCGCACAAGTGGTACTTCGACGAGATCTACGACACGCTCCTCATCAAGCCAACCCTCGCGCTGTCCCGCGGCGTGGCGCATTTCGACCGCACGATCATCGACGGCCTGGTCAACTTCGCGGCCAATTTGACGGTCGGCCTGAGCAAGTTCGAGGGCTTCTTCGACCGGTTCGCCGTCGACGGCCTCGTCACGCTCGTGGCCAACATCGTCTCGGTCCTGGGAGACGCCGGCCGATCGATCCAGACCGGCCGGTTGCGCACCTATCTCGGGCTCCTGGCGCTGGCCGTGGTTTGTTTGTTCGCGGGCGTGTTCCTCTGGATTCGGGCGTGATCTCCGCCCAAATTTGCGAATTTCCCGGCCTCCACGAATGACGACTCTCCGAGACTCATCATGACCGACGACGTCCTCCTCAGCATGCTCTGGGCCGTCCCCCTGGCCGGCGCCGCCCTGGTGCTCTTCCTGCCCAAGAGGGCCGAAGGCGCCATCAAATCGACGGCGCTGGCCATCACCGTGCTGACGATGATCCTGAGCTTCGTCGCGTTCGCGAAGTACACCTCGGCCGAGGGCAAGTCCATCGCCGCCCAGCCGCTCCGCATCAAGGCCGAGAAGAACACGATCCCCGCCGAGACCGGCGCCCCGTCCGACTCCGAGCCGGGCGACCTCGTGATCCGCCACGAGTGGATCCCCTCGTTCACCATCCAGTACTACCTCGGGCTGGACGGGATCAGCCTCAGCCTCGTCCTGCTGACCGGCCTGGTGGGCGTCCTGTCGTGCCTGGCGTCGTGGAATATTAATAAACATGTGAAGGGATATTTCTCGCTCTTCCTGCTCCTGAATTCGAGCATGATGGGCGTGTTCCTGGCGCTCGACATGTTCCTGTTCTACGTGTTCTTCGAGGTCATGCTCCTGCCCATGTATTTCCTCATCGCCATCTGGGGCGGCGAGAACCGGGAATACGCGGCGATCAAGTTCCTCCTGTACACGCTGTTCGGGTCGGTCTTCATCCTGGTCGCGATCCTGATCCTCTACTTCTGGAACGGCGCGGCGTCCTCCGTCGCCGGCCAGGCGTTCACGGCCCGCAGCTTCGACGCCGTGAAGGTGGCCCGCGCCGCCACCGAGACGGGCTATTACAGCCCCGGCATCCAGAACGTGATCTTCCTCCTGTTCCTGATCGGCTTCTGCGTGAAGCTCCCCTCGTTCCCGTTCCACACCTGGCTGCCCGACGCCCACGTGCAGGCCCCCACGCCCATCAGCATGATCCTCGCCGGCGTCCTGCTCAAGATCGGCGGCTACGGCCTCATCCGCCTGGCCTGGCCGCTCGCCCCCGCCGGCGCCTATTACTTCGCGTACTTCGTGGCCGCGCTCGGCGTGGTCAGCATCCTGTACGGTGCCCTGGCCGCCATGGCGCAGACCGACTTCAAGAAGCTCGTCGCCTACAGCTCGGTCAGCCACATGGGGTACGTCACGCTGGGCATGGCCGTGATGACCGTCCTGGGCACCTACAACGACCCGCGCTACTACGCCTACGGCGTGAACGGCGCCATGTTCATGATGATCGCGCACGGGATCACCTCCACCGGCATGTTCTTCCTCGTGGGCGTGATCTACGACCGCGCCCACACCCGCGACCTGAAGAAGCTGGGCGGCCTGTTCAGCGTGATGCCGATCTACGCGGCCGTCACGTTCCTCATCTTCTTCGGGTCGATGGGCCTGCCCGGCCTGTGCGGGTTCCTCTCCGAGGCCCTGGTGATCATGGCCACGTTCAACTTCAACGTCCCGCTGGCCGTGCTGGCGGCGGCGGCCGTGATCCTCACCGCCGGCTACATCCTGTGGACCCTCCAGCGAGTTTTCCTCGGCCGGAGCGAGCAATACAAGGGCCTGCCCGACCTGAACATCCGCGAGATGATCATCGCCGCCCCGCTCGTGTTCCTCACGGTCGCGCTGGGAGTCGCCCCCGGCCTCGTGCTCAACTGGATGAGCCCGTCGGTCGACGACGTGGTCAACCAGATCGTCGGGGCAAGGACGGTGCAAGCCGCGGCCTCGGCCAAGGTCGCGCAGGTCAAGCCGCCCGCAACCGGGATCGACCTCTCCCGCGCCGATCGCTGAGGACCGCCGTGGAGCCGTCCCCGACGGCACTCGCGAAAAAGTTCTGTAGGGCCGGTTCTTACCGGCCGTCTTTGGGGAGATGGCCCCGCCCTACAATACTATAGAGATTCAAAAGCCAACTTCGAACGCTCTCGCGTTCATGTTCTCCTCGGTTATACTCGTGAGAGGACGACGGCAATCCTGGAGCGGCCTGGCGTCGACCGCTTTCCCGCGAGGTGACGGCATGGATCTGCAAACGGTCCTCTCAGCGGTCGAGACCTGGTCGGCCGCGGATCGACTTCGGCTCATCGAGCAAGTTTGGGACGGCCTCGCTGCAACTCCCGAGGCGAGCGATCTCACGCATGACCAGAGGCTGGACCTGGAACGGCGACTGGATGCCTACCGCGACAAACCCAAGGCGGGCTCCCCCTGGGAAGACGTCAAGGCAAGGCTCCGGGAAGCGGGCGGTGAAAGGGCTTAAAGGTTACGGAAGGAATTTTCTCCCTCCCGTTTCTTACCGCTCCTGTGCTACGACGCACTCGCCTGGTCAAGCCGCTCGATCGCCGAGGCGTCCAGCTCCAATCGCGTCGCCGCGACCAGGTCTTCGAGCTGCTCGATGCTCGTGGCGCTGGCGATCGCGCGCCGTGACCGCCGGGCGGGCCATCAGCCAGGCGATCGCCACTCGTGCGGGGGTGGATTGGTTTTCTTTGGCCACGGCGTCGAGCGCCGCGAGGATGCGGTATCCGCGGTCGTTCAGGTAATCCTTGACCTTGTTGCCTCGCGGGCTCTTGCCGAGGTCGCCCTCCGAGCGGTACTTGCCCGTGAGGAATCCGCTGGCGAGCGCATAATACGGGATCACGCCGATGTGTTGCTCGCGGCACAGCGGGCCAAGCTCCTCTTCAAACCCCTTGCGGTTGTAAAGGTTATATTCGGGCTGGAGGCATCCATAAGCCGGGATGCCCGCCTGCTTGCTGATTGCCAGGGCGCTCGCCAACCGCGCCGCCGTGAAGTTCGAAGCCCCGATCGCGCGCACCTTCCCTTGCTGGATCACTTCCGCGAAGGCTTGCAGGGTTTCTTCCTGGGGGGTCGATTCGTCGTCCTTGTGCGACTGATACAGGTCGATGTGGTCGGTCTGCAACCGCTGCAACGAGCGATCGACCGCGCGGAGGATGTAGTCGCGTGAAAGCCCCTTCTCGCCGGGCCCCATCTCCATGCCCACCTTGGTGGCCAGCACGATCTTGTCGCGCCGACCGGCCTGCTTGAGCCACTTGCCCAGGATCGTCTCGGACTCGCCCCCCCGATTCCCCGGCACCCACCGCGTATAAACGTCGGCCGTATCGACGAGGTTGAAGCCGGCATCCACGAACGCATCCAGCACGCGGAACGAGGTCGCCTCGTCGGCCGTCCATCCGAAGACGTTGCCGCCAAGGGCCAGGGGGGCCACGTCCAGGCCGGTCGTGCCGAGTTTTCGCGGTGTCATGGTGCGGCGTCTCGCGGGGATTGCGGAATGACTGGCAGGTCGATGCCTCATTCTAGCCGACCCGTGAAGTTGGTGTAGCTCGACGGTAAGCCGACGGCCCGTCCCTGGATCATTCCCGGCCCGGGACGCCTCAAGCCACCGGCAATATCCGCCGCTTCGCGTCCTCGATATGCTCCCGCGCGGCGGCCAGCAACTCCTCATCTTCGACATTCCAGACCGCCCCTTCCTGGTCTCCGCGAGCCCAGGAGGTGAGATTGGCGATCAACTGACCGAGCCGGAATTCGGGGTATCCCTCGCTCATCTCCTCGATAAGCCGGAGCAATTCGCGACGTTCCGCAGGGATCATGGTATGCGATCTCCGATGGTTGGATAGTGGCGGACCGCTGTCCGCCATTTCCCGATAATTTCCACCGTAATAAGCTGTCCGGGGAGTCGACGCGCAACGCGGGTTGCCCGCGTGACGCCGTCGGCAATGACGAGACCACCGTCGGTACCTCGGTAGACGATCAGCGGCGGCATGTCGACCGTGGAACTGCCGAATTTCGCGATCTCTCGATGAAGTTTGAGGGGATCGGCACCGGAAAACGACGACGGCGGCAGATGCAGGGTACGCGGGTCGACGTCCGCGAACTCGGGTGGAGGCATAACTCAACTCATAACCTAGCGTTTCTCCCACTTTCTCGGCAAGAGCTTGGGCCGCGAAGGAGCACCAACGATTCCGGCTCCGTCCCGCCCTTCAGAACAACCCCTGCTTGGCTATGACCAGCGAGCATTTCAGCGGGATGAGGTTCGAGAGCGGAACACCTCGACGAATCCGCGCCAGGAGGGCCGGTGAAACCGGATCCTGCGGGACGATGGCCCCGACATCCCTGTTATGGATCAATTTGGCAAGGCTGGTTATCCGTGCGTGTATATATGCGATGCAAGTCTCGTGTTTTACGAATGGATGTTCACCCGCCTGGATCAGGCAGAACGATTCCTTGGATCGATGGGCGGACGTGAAATTCATGACGACCACCCGTTGATCATCGAGCGCCGGGTCGGAGACGATGACCCACAGGTGTTCATCGACGCTCTTGTTCCCGATGAGGAACGTGTCCCCGGCATTCACGCACAATCTCCGAAGACATCTTCGAAGGCGGCTTGCGCGCTCCCTTGCTCTCGGACGACTTCAATCATGTCCTCCTTGTCCTGGGCCCTGAGGACATCCTCCCACGGGATCCAGGATGCCCCTCCACCCCGGAAGTTCCTCTCCCATTCGGGGAACTCGTGCGTGAGCTGGGAGATCTCCCAATCGCCCGTGGTGCGATAGCGTTCCGTCACTTCCCGCAACTTCTCGACCTCGGCACGGGATAACTCATCCCTCCCCGGCTCGCCCACGAGGAAGGCGGCATGGCCTTCGGAATTGATGAACTTTTCCCATTCGGTCACGTCGTCGCCGAACCCCTTCATGAAGTCATAGATCTGGGACAGGACCGGCCCATGCTTCATCGCGTAGCCGGTATCACCGGTGATCGATTGTCCGGTCGTCGCAAGCATCTCGCGGTCGGAGATGTAGAGCAACTTGAGGAGGCGAATCCAATCCATCCGCTTCCCATCGAGGTGCAGGAGCAGGGCGGCGGCTTGCAAGCTCTTCTCGAATTTGAAGCGGAGTCTCATGGAAAACCTTATGAGTGCGAAAGTGCGTCCAAACTTGCTCCTAACGGAATGCCCCCATTTATCGTATCGGTGCAACTAGCTGGATGCAACCTTGAATTATGGGTTTTTGTACACCGAGTTCCTGGGCACAGTTTCTATCGAATTTCCAGGGCTCTTGTCCGCCACGCTTTCGAGCCTGTCGGGTGAGACCGGGGATTCGTAGGGTCAGGCGGCCGGGGTCGAAGCCCGCACGGCCAGCCCCCGGGCCGATCCCTTCCCGTGACCGCGTTGATCTCCGAGCAAGGCAAAGTCATCGACGGCGTGAAATGCACCATCCCTTTACCTGCTAACAACTTGAGGCGCCAAATGGGCGCGACAAAGGGGCCGAAAGCCCCCGCGCCGAGGGCCCGACCGTCCAGATTTCGTCCAGGTTTCCGACAACCCGCATCTCCCGGCCCGGTCACGACTTGGAGGAATTGCGCGCAACACTTAGGCCCGAAAACCGGTCAAAAATGGGCGAAAAACCGTCTCACCCCGACTGCGCCCCTGGACAAGACACCCGAAAAGCCTGACTTCGCCCACGAATCCCCGGCATTTCCCGAGTGTCGCACTCTGTAGCGTATTATCTTATCGACAAGATTCAAATCGTCGATCATTGACCCAAATCCTTCGCCGACAACGGGTTGCAAACCATGAAAATCCAGGCGAAAACGAATGGATCGACCATCTCTCGGCCCAAATCTGCCTCCCCGCCGGGTACCTAGTCGCGGCCCCGCATCCGGCCATTTCTCTGCCATCCCTGGAATCAGGAATAAGTCCGAATCCCGGCAACGATGGTGTGGTTGTGAGGTTCGTACAAAGGCTTATCATCGCGACGCCCCGCGAGCAAATCATGCGAAAATCCACCCCGGAGGCAATCCCCCAGATCACCCCATCCCCCGCGACGGCCGGCCTGCGCCCCGCGACAGGGCCGGTCGATGGGCGAGGCGCCACCGTCCATGCGCGGGGGACACTTTCGCCGCGAGGTTTCCGCGATCCGATGGCCTACCGACCCCAAGACGCTGCGGTTGCACCCCGGGCGACGGCCTCGGGAATCCGCATTGGCCAAACTCGACCGGGCGGTTACGATGGAGTGGGCAGGCTTCAGCTGTTCACAATTTGCTCGCAGCTATGGATGGGAGGTCAAGGATGACGCCTTACGATATGGTCATGGCCGGAGTGATCGTGGCGGGGATGATCTGGGGGGCCGTCCGCGGGCTCACCTGGCAGGTTGCCAGCATCGCCTCGCTCGTGCTGGGCTATTTGTTCGCGCATCCGGTGTCGGCGGTGATCGCCCCCTATCTGCCGGGGGACGCCGCCGTCCAGCGGGCCTCGGGCATGCTTGCGGCGTACGTGGTGGTGTCGGGCGGCGTGTTCGCGATGGCCTGGATGATCCGGACGACCTTGCGGAAGATGAAGTTCGAGGTTTATGATCGTCACCTGGGCATGCTCCTCGGCGGCCTGGAAGGCGCCCTGCTGGGCCTGATCGGGACCATGTTCGTCACGAGCTTCGCACCCGCCACCCGCGAGCCGATCTTCTCCAGCACCTCGGGCCGGATCGTCTCCCGGTTGATGGATCAGGCGGGGCCCGTCCTGCCCGACGAGATCCGCAAGGCGATCACGCCGTTCTGGGCGCCCCTGTCCCAGCCGCGCCCGCCCCGGCGTCGCCGACAAGGACGACGCCCCCGCCAACCCCTCCCCCCCGATTCGGATGGCCCCTCGCTCGACGACTCGGTCCGCCGCGTGAAGGCGCAAGTCGGCCGCGCGGTCGGGGATGCGGTCAAGGGCGAGATCGACAAGCTGGGCGACAACAATGATCGAACGACTAAACGTGAGTGATCGCGAGATCAACCTGACGCAGGTCCTGAAGCTCGCCAACTGGGTGGAGAACGGCGGCCAGGCCAAGGCCCTGATCGCCGAGGGGCAGGTCCGCGTCAATGGCGAGGTCGAGCTGAGGAAGCGGCGGCAGATGGCCGTCGGCGACACGGTGGCGATCGAGGGCGGACCCTCGCTGATCCTCACCAGCGAGCCTCCCGGGGACACTCCATGAAGCGCATCGGGATCTTGACCGCCGGGGGCGACACGCCCGCGCTCAACGCCACCATCCTCGGCGCCGTCGAGCGTGCCAACCAGTTGCGCATCGAGGTCGTCGGCATCATCAAGGGGTTCAGCGGGCTGCTCAACCCGCTGGTCCCGCACGTCCACCTGAACCCCCTGTTCCACAGCATCCCGGAACTCCAGGGCACCTACGGCGGGACGATCCTGGGGGCCTCGCGCGACTACGTGGACGGCAACGACACCGAGACCATCTCGCAGGTCGCCGCATCGCCTGGATCGCCTCAAGGTCGAGGGGCTCATCTGCGTGGGCGGCGACGGCACGATCAACGGCATGCAGCCGCTCTCGCGCCACCTGCCCACGGTCCTGGCCCCGAAGACGATCGACAACGACCTCGGCCTGAACTATCCCGACGAGCACAACGAATGGTATCGCGAGGAGGCCGACAACGCGCGCGGATACGTCTACAAGAAGAAGCCCGGGCGCGATTTCGAGCTCGACGAGATGGTCAATTTCGCCACGCCCGGCTACGCCACGGCGGTCTTCGTGTCGTCGGCCAGCGTCGGGCGGATCCGCACCACGGCCGAATCGCACCGCCGGGTGGCCATCATCGAGGTCATGGGACGCGACAGCGGGATGATCGCGCTGGGCACCGCCTACGGCCAGCCCGACATCATCCTCGTGCCCGAGTCGCCCGTCGACCCCGACCTGCTGGTCGAGCGGGTGATCGACGTCCTGGACATCCAGAAGCACGCCGTCCTGTGCGTGAGCGAAGGCGTGATCGGCAAGGACGGCCGCAGCCTGGGCGCCGTGACCGCGAGCAAGGACCCCGCCGGCAACGTCCAGTACACCGGCGCCGCCGAGGCCATCAAGCGATTGCTCGTCGAGCGCATCGGCGACGAGTTCTTCACGCACAAACGCCGCAACGAGAGCGCCGACGCCGCGATCTTCGTGCGAAAGGTTGGCCACACGCAGCGGGGCGGCCGTCCCATCCAGTTCGACCGCTTCCACGCCAGCCAGCTCGGCGGGAAGGCCGTGAGCCTGCTGGTGGACGGCCAGCACAACACGATCGCGACCCTCCAGTACAAGGACGGCGGGTTCACCTACAACGGCGTGGACGCCAACAAGCTCCGCGACCGCTGGGGCACGATCCACGCCAGGCCGCTCGCCCTCTCGTTCTACGACGACGTGAAGTTCAAGCCCTCGCCCAAGGGGATCGAGTACCTCCGCACGATCTTCAGCCACGCGCTCGGGGCCGACGACGTGCAGGACCTGCGCTCGCTCTTCGACACCGGCCGGCTCACGCACCCGTATTACTCGGTGAACGTGGACATCAACAAGCGGATCGAGCGGCTCGCCCCGCTCACCTGACCTCGCGGCACCCGAATTGCTTGCCAAGACCCCCGATTTCGCCGGGACTTGCTTCCGGCGGCCCTCTTGCCTATAGCTTGTCACACGGGCGAATCGGCCGACTCAGCGTGAGGCGGCCGATGGGGTCGGGTCTCGGGTCCGAGGTGCATCTTGCCAAGAAATACCCTGTCTCGGGCCGTCCCGAGGCGACTTTCGATCGTCCGAGTGGCGACGCACAAGGACCCCCAGACCTTCTCCGAGGCCGTGAAAGCCGGGCTGTCCGCGAGCCCGAAGACCTTGCCTTGCCACTATTTCTACGACGAGGCCGGCTCGCAGCTCTTCGAGCAGATTTGCGACCTGCCCGAGTATTACCTGACGCGGACCGAGGACGCGATCCTCCGCGACCATGCCGAGGCGATGGTGGGCGGCTGGGACCAGGCCCCCGACGATGATCGAGCTGGGTAGCGGCAGCTCGACCAAGACCCGAAGGCTGATCGGCGCGGCCCTGGAGACTTACGGCGACCTGCATTATGTGCCGATCGACGTCTCGCCCACGATCCTCGAAGGGTCGGCCGAGGCCCTGGTCGACGACTTCCTCAAGCTGCGAGTAACCGGCTACGCGGGCGATTATCGCGTGGCCCTGTCGGAAATCGCCTCGCGTTTTCGAGGCCCGAAGCTCGCCGTTTTCCTCGGCTCCAGCCTCGGGAACTTCGACGACGAATCGGCCGTCGCGCTCTTGTCGCATGTGGGAAAGACCCTGGGTCGCGGCGGCCGGTTGCTGCTCGGGACCGACATGGCCAAGGACGCCCGCACGCTGGAAGCGGCCTACGACGACTCGCAAGGCGTGACCGCGGCGTTCAATCGTAATTTGCTGGTGCGGATCAATCGGGAATTGGGGGCGGATTTCGATCCCGATAGTTTTGCCCATGAGGCCCGCTATCGCGCCGATCGCGGCCGGGTGGAGATGCATCTGGTCAGCCGGAAACCGCAGGTCGTGCGGATTCCGGGTGCCGACCTGGTCGTCCGCTTCGACGAGGGGGAATCGATCCACACCGAGAATTCGCGGAAATATACGCCCGAGGTGCTGGAAGGGATTGCGAGGCGATCGGGGTTCGTCGAGGAAGCCGTGTGGACCGACGCCGAAGGGCGGTTTTGGGTGCAGAGATGGCGAGCGTAGGGTGCTCTGCGAGCACCTCTTCCCGTTCATGGAATGGAAGAGGTGCTCACACAGCACCCTACAAGACCCATCGATTCAGGCCGTGGCCACCAGGTCATCCACCAGCCGTTCCAGCGTCTCTCGCGTGAACTGGCAGGCGATCTCTTGACTCTTGCGGGTCGCCTCGTCGAAGGCGATCCGCTGGAAGTTCAACGAGCCGCCACGAAGCCGGACCTCGTAAAACGTGCGGCGGCCGTTGCGGGTCGTGGGGTTCTGGCTCCGCAAGAGCACCTCGCCGCCCACCGGGTCGGCCTCCTGCACGGCGAGCGGCTCCATCAGGTACGTGACCCGCTTCGCCAGGCGGTTTCCCCACGCCTTCAGGTCGTCCAGCGACCTCTCGGCGCGGTCGCTGGCGGCGAAGCGGAACCCTCGGCAATCGATGCCCACGGGCGAGGCCTGCCCGACGGGGATCTCCAGGCGATACGGCCCGTCCTCGACCTGGATGGCCGAGGGCGGGGCTTGGTTTTGCACGAGATCATCCACTGCGGCGGCGATCTTTTGGCTCAGGCTCATGACCGGTACCTCCCAAGGGCCGGATCGTGTGATCGGACCCGTCAAAGGATAAGAGGGTCGTCCGGCCGTCCACCGTGGTTTCCAGGTGGACCGGCCGGGTCCAGAGGCGGTTGAGGTGTCGCAGGGTGTCCTGCGCGTAGTCCAGCTTCAAATCGATCCCGAAATGCTCCTGCTGCAAGTAAAGCTCGCCCCGGTTCCGGTAGTTCCCGTCCTTCACGCGAATAATCGGCTGGCCGAAATTCGTCAACTGGAACAGGAGGCGATCCTTGATCTTCTTGAACTCGCGGCTTTCGATCTCGTAGGTTTCGTGCGAATCGTTGTACTTGAAGCTGAACATGTTATGGCGTCGGCAGAAGTCGGTCGTCAGGAACGTGTCGATGAACGTGACGTCGCTGTGGACCTTGCGGACCTCGAAGATCTTCTGCCTGCCCAATCCCAGTTGCCTGTCCCAATCGCGTCGCTTCTGATAGTCGTCGCACTCCTCGTACTCGGGCCCGAACTGCCCGCGATTCCAGCGTTCCTCGATGTCCCGCAGGAGCTCGATGCCGAGCTTGTACGGGTTCAGCCTCCCGGGCGAGGTGGCCATCGTGCCCGAGTGGTGGTCGGCGTAGTCGACCAGTTCGGAGGGGTCGAGCGTCTTGGTGGTCATGATGGTCGAGTGCCAGAACGAGGCCCAGCCCTCGTTCATGATCTTCGTCTGCCCCTGCGGGGCGAAGTAATATGCCTCCTCGCGGACGATCGACAGGACATCCAATTGCCACGCATTCAGCGGGGCGTGTTCGAGCATGAACAACAGGATGTCGCGCTCGGGATTCTCGGGGAACTGCTTCGATTTCTGCTTCTCGGTCTCGCGCTTCTTTGCCTGCTCGCGGAGGAACGCGGGCGGGTTGATGAATTCGTCCATGTACCGCTTGCTCTGGAACTTCGTCGCGCCCGCCTCGGAATCGTCCTCGGGCCGGAAGTCGTAGCGGCTGTTCTCGTCCCGCCTCTTGATGAACGGCGAGTGGATGTCGATCAGGTTTTCCAGCGAGAGGCAGCTATCGATGAAGCTCTCGACCACCTCCTCGCCGTGGCGTTCCATGTGCGACCGGATGCGGTTGCCATGGTTGGCCATCTCGTCCATCATCTTGCGATTGGTGCGGCTGAAGCAGATGTTATTCTTGAAGAAGTCGTTATGCCCGTAAACGTGGGCCATGACCAATTTCTGGTCCACCCGCTGGTTGCACCGCAGCAGATAAGCATAGCAGGGATCGTTGTTGATGACCATCTCGTAGATTTTCTGCAACCCGTAGCGATACCCCTTCGAAAGCTGCTCGTACTCCATGCCGAACCGCCAGTGCGGATACCTCGTCGGGAACCCTCCCAGGGCGGCGATCTCCGAAAGCTCGTCGTAGTCGAGCACCTCGAAGATGGTGTCGTAGAAATCCAGGCCGAACCCGAGCGCATGGGCCTCGATCTCGAGCTGAAGCTCGCGGAGGTCGGCGGGCAGGTTGTGGTCGTTGATGGCGATCGTCATGGTCATTTCACCGAGGATTCAGGCCTGGTTCACGAATTTCCGCGCTTCCGACTCGATCATGGCGATGGGCACGAGGAACGGTTTCTTGAGGATCTCCACCTCGATCTCGGCGGAGCCCTCCTCGCTGATGTATCGGCCGGCGAAGTCGCCCAGGGGCGTGGAGCCCTGGAAGACGCCGATGTCGGGCGTGCCCTCGCACTTGCCGAACTTGCCGAGCGCGGCCACGCCCTTGTCGAAGACTTCCTTGCGACGGACGGGGTCCGCCGGATAGGGGACGCGGAATTTAGCCATTCGGTTCACCTCGCTGCTGGCGGGCTCTCGGGATGAGGGTGTCGCGGACCCACTGGCGGAGGGCCTTCATCCACTCCGTATCGTGGGCATCCTGGTCGCGGGTGACCCATTCGCAGATCTCGCCGGCCGTCAGGAAGGGAAAGGACACGCCGGCATCGACTTGGGCATAATTCCTGCCCCGGCGAGGGCCAAGATGCTCAGCCCAGCATCGTCAGCTCACCCAGACCTCCGGCACGCCCAGGCGTCGGCACACTTCCAACGCCCGATCGGCGTCGTGCGAGTAGACCACCTCGATCGCCAGGTCTGGCGGCGGGTCGGTCTTCAGGCGGAGCTCCTTCTTACCTTTGATGCGAGGTGCGTTGGCCAGGTAATAGCTCTGGTCGGGCTCGAATCCCCCGCTTCCTCTTGCGACGGCGGAGGTCGTCGAGCCGGCCAGGATGCAAACGATCTTGAGTTCTTCGATGACGACCATCGACGAAGGCGCCGAACCGCATCTTGAGCCATTCGTGGGTGTAGGAAGGCGACACGAGGAGCAAGTCTCCATCCAGGTAGATCATCCGAGGTGAAGACTTCTCCCCTCGCAGCCGCAAGATGGTCGGAATACCCCTTCCAGCCGATGCCGCGCAGCTCGACGACCTGGTCGCCGTCGGCCGTTGCGAGTCGTTCCGTGGGGGTGACCGTGGCCATCTTGCGGACCTCCGTCATCGCGTTTCTTCGTGCTGCCGCTCGTAGACAGACAGTTCCAGGCTCTTCTCGTGCAGGGTGGTGGCCAGCTTGACGAACGCCTTCTTCTTTGAGTCCAGGACGCCTTGCCAGGCCTTCTCCAGCCTCTGGATGGCCTCCTCGGCCGCGCGAGCTTCTTCGCGTGCGCCGGGGCGACCGGCACGTTGATCGTGGTCCGCCTCCCCGAGGCGACTTCCACGTACCGCGCCCTCAGTTCCGCGGGCGTGAAGATGGTTTACCTGCCTGACGAATTCCAGGTCCTCGGTCTGCTTCATGGCCTCCTGCAACACGGTGCTGGCGGCGGTGTATTGCAGTTGCAGGAGGTCGACCTCGGCGCGGAGCGCGGCGTGCTTCTCCCGCGAGGGGCGATCCTCGGCCGCGCGAGGGGCGGGCGCGGGCTGCTGTGCCCGGGACATCGTGGCGATCCCCGCCCCGAGGAGCGCGAGGAAGCCGATCGTGATCAAGGCGGTCCGGTTGCGTCCCATCGTGATCTCCCCCTTTGCAGTTACGACCGAATCAGCGGCCTCGCCCGAGGAATTCCTTGATCGAGTCGAAGATCCCTTCCTTGTTGCGGATCTCCGAGAGCGCGAGGTTGGGCATCTCGTCGAACGCTTCTTCCAGCTCTCGATAGAACTCGCCCGACCCGTAGGGGCTCTCCACCTGCCCGTAGCCGAACAGGTTGCACTTGGGCAGGAGTTGGTCGCGCAGGAGCGAGATGCACTGGCGGTTGTCCTCGCCCCAATTGTCGCCGTCGGAGAAGTGCAGGACGTAGATGTTCCAGTCGGCCTGCGGGTGGTCGGCGTCGAGGATCTTGTTGGCGAGGTTGTACGCCGAGCTGATCCGCGTCCCGCCGCTCTCGCGGGTGTGGTAGAAGGTGTGCTGGTCGACCTCCTTGGCCACCGCGTCGTGGATGATGTAGCGGGTGGTCACGCCGTCGTACTGGCTCTTGAGCCAGGTGTCGATCCAGAACGCCTCGATCCGCACGATCTCCTTCTGGTCGTCGGTCATGCTGCCCGAGACGTCCATCAGGTACAAAATCACGGCGTTGGAATGCGGCAGGGGGATCGGGTTCCACGAGCGATACTGCTTGTCCTCGCGGACCGGGATCACCACCGGGTCGCCGGGGTCGTAGGTGTTCGAGGCGATCTGCCGCTTGAGGGCCTTCTTGTAGGTCCGCTTGAAGTGGCGGAGGCTCTCGGGGCCGGCCTGGCGGATGCCGGTGTACTTGTCCTTCTCCTCGATGATGTTGGCGCGGCCCTTGGGCTCAATCCGGGGCAATTCCAGCCCCTCGCCCAGAATCTGCGCCAGCTCATCCAGGGTCAATTCGACTTCCAGGATGTGATGGCCGGGGCTGTCGCCGGCGCCTCCGGGTTGGTCGCCGTCGGGGGAGCGGCCGATGGGCGTGCCGACGTCGCCGGGACCTTGCCCTACGCCTCCGGAGTTCTTCGACCCGTAGCGGAATTCGGGGATTTCGATCTGCGGCAAGGGGATGGAGACCAGCTCGCCGCCGGTCTTGCCGATCATCTCGCCGTGGGTGATGTATTTGCGCAGGTCGCTCTTGATCTTCCCGCGGACGATCTGCTTGAACCGGTTGGCATCTCGCTCGATTTTTCGCACCACGGCCGTAAGCCCTCGCCGTCGGATGATTTTGGACTGGGATCGTCGGACGCCCGGGGGCGCGGCAAGACTTGCCCGCGTCGTGGGCGGTCGGACGGGTCGCGAATTCAAAGAACTACGGGGAAAATCGGGCGGGCGGGTGCGGGACGGAGGCGAAACGGGGGCCGCTCCGAGATGGGATGCCTCGCGAAAAGTATCCCACAAGCAAATCTTATTCCATGCACAGTCGCCGCGTCAAACCCGTATCACGGGAGCAGGTCGAGAAACGCACCGCGATCACAACCGACTTCGCGGCCGTCGAGAATCAGGGGAACTCGCTGTCCGGGACCGAAGATTTGTCTTCGGCGATAGTCGGGAGCGTCGGCCGGCCCGCTGGGTTCGCTGTACACTTCGAGCCGGCGGTCGACGAGGTTGACGATCCAGTACACGGGGACGCCTTGATGGCGTAGAGACGTTTCTTGTATCCGCGATCGTCGCGCGAGCGACGACTCGGAGACTTCGACGACCAATGCCATGTCTTGGGGGCCCGGATGACGGGCGTAAGTCGTCGGGATTTCCACCGCGGTGACCTGGACATCGGGTTCAGGCTCGGAGTCGCCGATCGGCATGGTGATCTGGGGCATCCCTGATCGACATACCAGCCGGGCGGATGGATCCGTTCCAGGGCGAACGGACCTTGCGTGTCGAGACGCGATGGGGAGGTTTGATCATTTCCTGGCGACCAGCCAGCCTCCGAGCAATTCGACGCGATCACCGGTGGTCAAAATCCCCGCGTCGTCCAATCCGTGATATTGTCCAGACTCAGGCGATCTTCCGCGCCGTGACCGGGGGGCAGGATGCCCGCGGCGATCCCCCTGCCGCAATCGATCAGCGTCGAGCCGGAACCGGCGATCGGCGGGCAATTCGTCCGCCGAGACGATGTTCTCTTGGGTCCCGGTCGCCATCGATTTCTCCCGCGAATGGAGGATCGACGCCGACGAGGCCGGCGCCGATCCGGATCCTGCGGCGAAGGCTCAATGACTCCCGCGCTTCACGTCCCCTCGGGCGAAGATGCTGGCCACGTAGTTGAGCACGTCGGTGGCCGAATCCTCGTCGTACCCGTAGTTTCGGATCAATCGACCCTTCACGATGTCGATCTTCTCCTGCGTGTCCTTGTCCACCACGCTGGAGACGAGCGAGGTGAGCTTGATCGTGTCCTTCTGGTCCTGGAACAGCTTCAATTCCAGCGCCTTTTGCAGACGCTCGTTCGTCTTGTAGTCGAACTTCTTGCCGTCCAGCGAGAGGGCGCCGATGTAGTTCATGATCTCGCGGCGGAAGTCGTCCTTGCGGCTGTCGGGGATGTCGATTTTTTCCTCGATCGACCTCATCAACCGCTCGTCCGGCTCCTCGGTCTGGCCGGTGTACTTGTTCTTGACCTTCTCGCGTTGCGTGTAGGCCTTCACGTTGTCGATGTAGTTGCCGCAGAGCCGCGAGAGCGCGTCCTCGTCGGCGGCGATGGCCCTCTGGACTTCGTTTTTCACGATGTCCTCGTATTCTTCCTTGACCACGGAAAGTAGCTGCTTGTACGTCTTCTTCACGTCCTCGTTGTTGATCAGCGAGTGGTGCTTCAGGCCGCTTTCCAGCTCGTTGAGGACCATGAACGGGTTGACCGATCGCTCGTCGGCGTGGGCCACGAGCGCATTGCTGATCTTGTCCTGCACGTATCGCGGGCTGATCCCGTGCATCCCCTCGCGTTCGGCCTCCTCGCGGAGTTCCTTGATGTTGTCCTCGGTGAACCCCGGCAGGGTCTTGCCGTTGTAGAGCTTGAGCTTCTGCAAGAGCGTAAGGCCGGCGTTCTTCGGCTCCTCCAGCCTCGTCAGGATGGCCCACATGGCGGCCACTTCCAGCGTGTGGGGGGCGATCTTCTTGCCCCTCACCTTGCGGCTGTTGTAGTCCTTCTCGTAGATGTGGATCTCGTCCGAGAGCCGCGTCACGTACGGGACGTCGATCTTGACGGTCCGGTCCCGCAACGCCTCCATGAATTCATTGCTCTGCAACTTCTTATATTCGGGTTCGTTTGTATGACCGATGATCACTTCGTCGATGTCGGTCTGCGCGAACTTCTTGGGCTTGATCTTGTGCTCTTGGCTGGCGCCGAGGAGGTCGTACAGGAACGCCACGTCGAGCTTGAGGACCTCGATGAACTCGATCAGGCCGCGGTTGGCGATGTTGAATTCGCCGTCGAAGTTGAAGGCGCGGGGGTCGCTCTCGCTGCCGTACTCGGCGATCTTGCGGTAGTTGATGTCGCCCGTGAGTTCGGTGGCGTCCTGGTTCTTCTCGTCCTTGGGCTGGAACGTGCCGATGCCCACGCGGTCCTGCTCGGAGAGGATGAGGCGCCTCACGCGGATGTCGCCCAGGACCTTGGCCCAGTCGCCCGTGTAGCGCTCCATGCGCTCGTTGAAGGTCTGTCGGCAGAAGGGGCAGAGGTCGCCGTCGATCGAGATCTCGTAGGTGGGGTTCTTGGGCATCCCCTCGATGAGCCTGGCGAGGAACGCGGGGCGGTGCTCGACGGGGATGAGGCGCAGGGGCTCCTCGTGCATGGGGCAGTCGACCCAGAGGTCCGAGCCGTCCACGCCCTCGTCGCGCCACTGGTAGGTGTAGAGGGCGCCCTCGTCGGTGCGCGAGTAGTGCTCCAGCCCCTTCTTCAGCAGGCGGACGACCGTGCTCTTGGACGAGCCCACGGGCCCATGCAGGAGGAGCACGCGGCGTTCGGTCCCGTAGCGGTGGGCGGCGCTCTTGAGGACGTTCACGAGGTTCATGAGCGTCTTGTCGAGGCCGAAGACCGCGTCGTTGCCCATCTCGATGGGGTCGTCGAAGAACTTGTAGCGGAGGACTTTCTCCTTGTTGACGGTGATCTCCTCGGTGCCGAAGCTGAGGATCATGTCGTAGAGGCGTTGGTACGCGGTCCGCGTGACCCGGGAGTCCTCGCGGACGAGGTCGAGGTATTCGGCGAAGGTGCCGTTCCAGTGCTTCTTCTGGTAGTCCGCCAGGTCCTGGCGGCCGGCGATCAGCGCAATCAGATCCGTTCCTGTGGACATGAGCGGTGGTCTCCCTCCTGAGCGGTGATCCGTCGGGCGGTGCGCACGCAACGTCTAATCGATGGGCGGGGCCGATCGCCGGGCCGGGGAGGCCCATTTCGTGATCGGCGCCCGCGCAAACGGGAAAAACCTCGGGGAATCGAGGCAAGGCCAAATTGTCAAGGGGTCGTAAAGGGGAGAGGACGTGTCTTCGACGCGCCGTCCGGCCGTCGCGAGGGCGGAAAGGGCGAGGGCAGCCCGAAGAGGCGGGCGGTGGGGGTCGTCGCGGCGAAGGTCTTCATCGACCGCTCGACATCGCCAGGCCAGCACTTTAATTACACCCCCGCACCCATCGCCTGTCAAGCGCAACGGGCGATTCTCGGCCCGCGATCACACCTCTTCCAGCTCGGAAATCACCATGCCGGCCCGGTCATCGAGCTTGCCCGGGAATTCCTCCGGCTTCGCGGCCGAAGGCCATTCCACCCGCCCGGACAGCTCGATCATCGCCGACACCGCCGCCAGGGCAATCGGCAGCGTGGCATAGTGCGCGTAGCTGTCGGCCGCGGCGAGCACCCAGGGTTGCGGAGGGAGCGCCAGGACCAGGAAGTACGACAGGGCCGACACGCCGCCGACCGCCGCGCCCGAGGCCGCGACCACCGCCGCAAGATGCCCCCCCTCGGCCCGTAAGGTGCGACCGTATCCCTTGATGGCGTCCCACCACGATCCCCGACACCACGCCACCGCGCCGACCAGACCCACGAAGGCCGTCGCCCCGGCCTGCAATTCCGCCAGGCCCCAGCCGCCCGCGAACACGCGGATCTCGGGCCGCACCGGCACCTTGTCGGGCCAGTGATAGGCCACGATCAGGCCGGCCGCCGTGGCCACGTAGCGCGCGGGCAGCCCGACGAGGCAGGCGAGGATGGCCGCGGGCACGATGCGGACCGTCCCGGCGACGTCGAACCCCTCGTCTTCATCGCCGGCGGCGGGTCCGCGCAACTCGACCAGGACCCAGGCCAGCAACACGCCGTCGGCCAAGACCATGAGCAGGGGGACCGCCGCGGCCTCGACGAACAGGCAGCCGCCCAGCGGCATCCCCTCTGTACCGGGCGTCGCGTTCAGGTCCGAGATCAGGCCAGCCATGCGATACATGGCGTACAAACCCGCCGTCCCCCAGCAGATCGTGGTCCAGCCGGTCGTGGAGCTGCGCGACGAAGGTTCGAGGCGCCCCCAGCCGTCGGCCGAGAACTTGAAGATCACGGCGGCGGCGCCGATGGTCAGGACGAGCATGTCTCCCAGCCCCAGGACGTCGCGGAGCGGAGTGAGCGCCGCCAGTTCCCCCTGCTCGACGGCGAGCTCGGCCCGGCTCTTGGACTTGAGCAGGACGCCCAGCTCCTCCTTGCGCTCGGGCCGCGAATGAAAGGGGGTCTGCCACGCGGTCCACGAGACCACCGTCGCGCCCAGCAAGATCGCCACCAGCCGGCCCGACCTCCTCAATCGCCCCAAGGACGCCGCCAGCAGGCGGGCATGCCCCGGCACGTCCAGGAATTGCCCCAGCGCCTTGCGAGGCCCCTGCGCCATGATCGCCAGCAGGAGCAACGCCCCCAAGCCAGCCAGCCAAGCCCACAGCGGCAAGCGATCGGGCACGGCCTCGGGCGACGAGAGAGTGAGGCTGCCGAACCATCGCTTCAGGGCGATCACCGGGACCGTGGCCGGCTCGACCACGGGAGTCGGCAGGCCCGTCCCGGGCGCCGCGGGCGGCGAGACCTGCGCCAGGAGCCCGCCGAAGTGCGAAAAGAAGTCCAAGTGCCCACCTCCTCCGATCCTTCCGTCGATGATCGAGGCCGAATTCTAACGGATTTGTCGAGGGCCACGCCAGGATCGCCGAAAAAATTCGGGGTCGAGAGCCACGCCTGGCCGCTGCCGCCGGGGATTCGGGGGCCTACGGGCGCCTTTGCCGCCGATTCGCGGATATCGTCGGGGATCGGTCGCGACACTCCTCAATTGGGCAGGCCACGCGCCCAATACCGTCAAATGAAGCGTAAGTCACGACCTCTTGTTACCTTGGGTTTACCAAGATCCGAGGCAACAAGGAGGTCGTGACTCGCATGCCACAAGGACAATGCACCCTGTCGGCCGATGAAGTCGGCCGAGTCCTCGATCGCTTGGCCGGACTCGAACAGGTTATCCGCCCCGAGGACATCCGACGAGCGCTCGCGGCGACTCACCGGGCCGATTCGCGAGCCTGTCGATTGACTCATGAGGTCGTCCTCTGGGTCGTCCTGGCGATGGGATTGTTCACCGACGCGCCCATCCGTCAGGTCTTCAAGCTGTCCCGACGGCTTCGCTTCGGCGAACCTTCGCCGCACCGTTCCAGCCTCTGCGCCGCGCGGAAACGGCTGGGCGTGGCGCCGCTGCGGGCCCTCTTCGAGCGGGTCGTTCGCCCCCTGGCTCGGGCCGAGACCCCTGGCTCGTTCGCCTTCGGACTGCGGCTCGTCGGCCTCGACAGCACCGTCTACGATCTCCCCGACTCCGTCGCCAATGACACCGCCTTCGGTCGCCCCGGCGGCGGATGCGGCGACGGCGCCTTCCCCCAGATCCGCAAGCTCAGCCTGGTCGAGCTGGGCACCCACGCCGAGCTCGGCCTGGTGCTCAAGGCCCATCGCTGCAACGAGAGGACGATGGTCGCCGGGCTGCTCAAGCTCCTCACGCCCGAGATGCTCCTGCTCCTGGATAAAGGCTTCTTCAGCTACCAGTTGTGGCGAGAGTTGGACACGCGAAGGGTCAAGGTCCTGGCCAGGGCGACGACCCAGATGGTCCTGCGACCGATCCGCGAGTCGCCCGACGGATCGTACCTGGCCAAGATCTACAAGGGGGACTACAACCGGAGCAAAGACCGCGGCGGGATCGTCGTCCGGGTGATCCGCTACACGCTGGACGACCCGCGGCGGGTCGGCCACGGTGAGGAGCACGTCCTGATCACCAACCTCCTCGACGACGACGCCTGCCCCGCGGTCGATCTGATCCTGCTCTATCACGAGAGGTGGGAACATGAGGCCACCTTCGACGAACAGAAGACGCACCAAGATCCGCGTCGGGCCGGCAAGCCGGCGCACTTGAGGAGCGAGACGCCCGCCGGGGTGATCCAGGAGATGTACGCGTTGTCCCTGGGCCATTTCGTGATCCGATCGCTGATGTTCGAGGCCGCCGCGACGGTGGGGATGGACCCCGACCGGCTATCGTTCACCGGAGCCTTCCGGATCCTGAGATGCCGGCTCCCCGGATGTGACGCCAGGACGTCCGTGACGTCCGACGCGTGGTGTCGAGGGTTACTCTGGGAGATCCAGGGCGAGCGAACGGATCCCCGTCGCAACCGGATCAATCCGCGTGTCATCAAGAGGAAGAGTTCGAAGTGGAAGAAGAAGCAACCCACACATCGAAGGCTTCCGCCCTTGAAGAAAACCTTTCGGGAGACTGTGGTTATGATTCGTTAAACGGTATTGGGCCGCGCCCGCCTTTCCCTTTGACGACTCGAATTCGCCATCTCCGGGGCCTTGACGTCCGGGATCGGCGGGAAACCCTGCAATCCCCACGTTGCCGAGTTGTTTTGCATAATTCTGGCAGAAAAACGGGTTACGCGATCCAATACGGATCAAACCCCCCTGGATATATAAGCAAAATTCTACCCGTTCGGATCATCTTTTCCTTGGCTTGGGGTGTGCCGGCGGATTCTTGGGGGCCCGGGAAATCGGCTCACACCCTGCCTTGGCACGGGTGAAACTTAGGCTTGCCATCGCGGGCAGGAGGATCGCAAGATGTCGAGAATCAATCGAGGGGGATGATGGAAATGCGAGCATCTCTGGTGGACCTGATCGCGGCCCTCGTGGGCGTGGTCCTCGCCTGGCGGGTCATGATCGAGTCGTTCCGTCGGCCCTACGCCACGCCGGCGACCGAAAAAATCGTCGCGAATGAGATCACGGGAGAGGACCCATGAAGATCCCGCACAACGCCTTCGTGGCGGGGACGGCCCTTGTGACCGCGGTGTCCTTCGGCATCGCCTTCGGGCTGGCCCTGGACAGCATGCCGATCGGCATCGCCCTCGGGTGCTGCTTCTTCCCGGTGTTCTCGATGAGCTCGGGAGAGGATCCGGCCAAGGCCAAGGGCAAGCTCCCGCCGGATGCCGACCTCAGGGATTGAGCCCACGGACCTCGGGCCAGCAAGCCAGCCGAACCCCGGAAGGCTCGAAGTCGCCTTAGCCCTCGACCCGGACGCATCGGCCGAAGATCGCGCCGGACGACACCCAGCCGTTGATCCTCCCGCGGTTGTTGCCGATCTGGAACCGCTGCCCCTGGATGGCCTTGACCAGGTGGAGGTACTCGCGGCCGTTGACCTTGCAGAGCACGATGTCGCCCACCTGGAGCGAAGTCGGGTCGACGGGCTCGACGGTGCAGAGTTGCCCGACTCGACCTTGCCCGCCATCGAGTTGCCGCGAGGGCGGAACGAGATGGCCTCGCCGCCCCGAAGCTTCTCGATGTATGCCGATGCCCAGCCCATGGGAAGACCTCCGTCTCGATCATCAATAATCTTGCGCTTGTTCCCTCGCGACTAACCCGCGGCAGGATCGCGGCGGGCCAGGTCTTGTCGGAACCGCTCCAGGACCCCGACGAACTCATCGTCCTCAACGTCCCATAACGACCGGCCGGTTTCATCTTCCGCCAGCAGCGAGAGGGTGGCGAGGAATTGACCGAAGCGAAAATCCGGGCACATCTCGCGCAGGTCCGATAGCCGGGTCGCGAGGTCTCGCGATAGGTCGACGCTCATGGAAGTCGCTCCCCCTATCTCCCCGGACCGCCGGCTCGTCGGATCGTGGGATCGGGCGCCGGGGCCACGTTCGACGCCGGCTTTGGGCCTTTCTGCACCCGTTGATAGCGGTAATAGACTTCCAGCGTGAGCGTGGCCATGGCCGTGCAATAGATGCGGCCTCCTCGCGAGTCGTAGCGTCCCTTGCTGTCTTGCGGCGCCCAGCTTCCGGCCTCGTGCCCCGAGGTCTTCTGGTATGAGACCAGCTCGTCGCGGACTTGCTTGTTCCATCGCTCCCACGAGGCCCCGCCGTGCTGGAACATGGCCAGCGTGCCGTAATACCAGTAATACAGGTTGTAGCTGTCGCGATCGGGGGCGTTCCTCAGGAGGTAGCGGGCCGCCTCGTCGCTGGATGGCCCCGGGCCGCCCATCCCCAGCAATTGCCGGCAGACCCAGGCTTCGGCGGTCATCGTGGGGGTCATGTTGCGGCCGGGCTCGTAGGAGTTCGAGCCTCCATACGGGCCTTCCCCCGGGCGATACACCGCAAGCCCGCCGTCGCCGCCCTCGGCCACCTTGTTGAGCCAGCCCATCGCCCCCAATCTTGCGGTTTGCGGGACCGAGATCCCCACCTCTTGGGCCGACTTGAACACCAGGACCACCCAGCCCAGGATGCTCGTGTCGCCCGAAGGCGCCCCGGGCACATATCGCCAGGAAAACCCGTCGGCCGCCCGCGACTTGACGAGGAACGCCACCGCTTTTTCGACCGGCCCCCGCAAGCGTTCGTCGCCGCTCAGGGCGTACGCTTCGCACAGGGCCAGGCTGGCCATGGCGTGACAGTACATGCCCACCGCCACGCTCTCGCCCCTCAGGTCGCCGTCGGCCTTCTGGACCGAGAGCAGGTATTGCAGCCCTTTCCGCACGGTCTCCGCGTATTTCCCGCCGTTCTGGACGTGGGTGTAGCCGTTGCCCAGGTAGGCCAGGAGCGAGAGCCCGGTCATGGCCGAGTCGGCCTCCCAGTAGAAGCATTCGCCCGAGCAGACGTCGCCGGGCGGGCAATGCCGGGTGAAATTCGCCTCGCCCAGGACCACGTTCTCGTTCGAATACTTCTTGGTCCCGCCATTCCACCGGCCGTCGGCGTCCTGATGCCTCGCGAGCCAGTCGAGGGCGCGTTCCACGGCAAGCTCGCTGGCCTCGCTCGCGCCGGCCCGCATGGCCCGGATGGCGCGATCGGGGGCCAATCTCGGCTGATAAACCTCGGGGATATCGGGCAAGGGGCGGGCCGTCGGGACCGTGGGCAGGCGGCTGGGAGCGGCCCGGGCGATCGTCAGGGGATCGAGGCCCGCCGTCGGCCTGCGATCGCCGCCGACCGCTCCCGAAACGGGCCGGTTCGGGCGGGATCGTAAGGGGACATCCGCCGGATCAGCTCGCGGAGGCGGTGCCGAGGCGATGCCCTTCGGTTCCTCGCGACGTTCGGGGGACGGCGAGGCGGGCAGAGTCCCCCATTTCCGGCGGATTCGGCAGGTCGTTCAGGGCGATTTCGGGCAACCCGGGCGGCGGGATCTCCGAGCGTTCGACCGGGCGAGGTCGCGGGCGGATCGGCTCGACGGTCGGGTCGCGTCGAGGGCGGATCCTCACGATTTCGCCCGCCGGGTCCGTCGGTTTGGTGGGAATCTCGACCGACGGGAGTTCTTCCGATCGCGCCGGGGCCGCTTCGGCCAATTCGACTTTCGACGGCTCGACCAATTCGGGACGGGCCAGGTCGGGAGTTTGCAGGTCGGGCGGAGACGCGGGCGGAGGGGCTAGCGGCTCGGGAATTTCGCGAGTCGCAACCTCTTTGGGAGCGGCCGGGCGATCGGGCAGGAGCGGCATTTCGGGCGGGGTGCTTCGCGGGCGATCCCATTCGGCGAACTTCCCGGCGGGTCGGCCTTCTCCGGACCCCTTTTCTCGCGAAACGTCCGCGACCGGCAAGACCTGGATGTCGCGAATCCGCTCGTGGCCGCCGTCCTCGATCCCTCCCGGCTGGCCTTCGCGGGCCAGCCCGTTGCGGTATCCGTAGAGCAGGAGCCCGGCGTGGGCGAGGATCGACAGGACGAGGCATTTCCGCAAGGCCCGCCGCGATCCCCAGCTTGTCCAGGTCATCACCGCGACCAGGCCGACGATCGTGGCCAGGGTGATCCAGACTCCCAGGTCGGCCCGGACCAGGCGGAGGAACGGTTCGAGGTCCAGGCCATTCATGAGCGAGGGCCTCCGCTATAGGTCTTCCCTGACCGGCCCCCGATCAATCGGCCTCCAGGGGGATCTCAGCCCGCGATTTGTGAGGGGCCTGGGGCGAGCCGGGCTTCTCCCGGCGGATCGTCGCGGTGCGGGTCGCCGTCTCGATGGGAGCGGCCAGCGCGATGGCGTCGACGGCCTCGGCCGCCAGGCGATCCATCGTGGCCGAGATCGCATCCACGCGGCCGGTCAATCCGTCGTAAGCCACCAGACAGAGGATAGCCAGGGCCACGCCCGCGGTCAACGGCGCGAGGGCCGCCCCCACGCCCGGACCCCACGCCGCGCCCGCGGTGCTCAACGCCCGATTGGCCAGGTGCAGCGTCCCCAACAGGCCAATCAACGGCGAGAGGGCCGCCAGCCGTCGCAGCGTGCCCACATTCCTCCTCAAACGATCGACCTCGCGCTGGCGGGCCAGATCCGCGCCGCGCTCCAGGTCGGCGGCGGGCCGTCCCCAACGGCGAATCGCGGCCAACGCCACGCGAGACGCCGGGCTCGGGTTCAGCTCGCAATAATCGAGCGCCTTGCCGCGATCGAGCTTGCCCTCGACCAGCCTCGCGTGGAAGCGATCTTCGTAGGCCCTGGGGATGATGCGACGGCGGCGGACCACGGCCAATCGCTCCATCGCCACCAGCAGCCCGAACGCCCCGCACGCGGCCAGTCCGCCCCAGGCCACGCGCTCGTCGGCCGGGGTGCGGCGATACCACGCCTCGGCCTGGAGGATGGCCGATTTCGCCCGCCGATTGAGCCATTCCACGGCCGGATGCCGCGAGTCGGCCCCTCCGGCCACCACGACCAGCATCACGGCCACGATCGCGGCCACTCGCGGGGGCAAATATCGTCGCATGGCGGGTCGATCCCTCAAAATCGCCGGGGCCGGCCGAATCCGGCATCCATCCTCATCCCATGTATCGACCCTTCCTCCCCGGCGAGATAACTCCGGCCCCAAATCACTCCCGAAACCCGGCATGCGTCTCCGCGACCGGGCCAAAAAAATTCGATGCCTCCCACAGCCTTTCCCGCCCGCGCAGCTGCCCTGCCAAGGATCGACGATTTTCTGGCCCATGGCGATCGCCAGCATGATTTCCCGGCTTTGACGATATTGTTTTGGTAAGGACGGATTCCGCATCTGGGTTGGAAGCGTATTGAAGGCCATCGAGCAACGTGCGGCGAAGGTGCCAGGATGAGGCTTGGTTGCTCCTTCCGGTCGACCGCACTGAAGCAGATTTCGGCGCGTTCTCCACTTATCGCTCAGTTCGTCGATAGGTTTCAGCTTAACGGCCCTGATAGATGGCGGCCGGGCCTGGAGGCACGCCAGAAGGCTTCGATGAGAAAAAATGGGCGGAGTAGTGACAATAGACCCCTTATACGTTACAGTTTGCGTAGTTTACCTGGTCGACGCAGGCTTGCTGGTTAATTGATAAATCGCTCGTCTTTCCACGAGGGTGAAAGCGAGCGCCGCATGCGTGCCCGGCGGGTTGATCGGTTCTGGGACAAGGGGGAGTTATGACATCTTGCGTTACCGCCCGGCTGTCGCGGAAATCCCGACGGATCGCTTACCAATCCGGTTGCGGTCCGCGAACGCGCGGGTCACGCGTGGCGCGGCCAGCCCTGGAGGCGCTTGAGAGTCGCGAGCTCCTGAGCGACGCGAGCAGCGTCTGGAGTTTTGCGAGCGCGCCGAAGCTCCATCCTGCGAAAGTGGACGTCCTGACCCGCAAGCCCGGCGCGTCAGTCGATCCGATCTTCGTCGCGCCGTACGGTGGCTCGGGTGGAGCGACCAGCCAGACCGGCCCGTTGATCGTGGACGCCAACGGGAATCCGATCTGGTTCGATCCGGTCTCCACCAACAGTCGCCAGCAAGTGCTTGGCTTCCAGGCCCAGACCTTGTTCGGCCGGCCGGTGTTGACCTGGTGGCAGGGGACGCTCTTGCAGACCACATCGAGCAAGGGCGCCGCGGGCACCGCGGTGTCGGGAGAGTTCGTGATCGCGAATCAGAACTATAAAATCATCAAGACCATTCGGGCGCCGAAAGGGTCCTCACTGGACTTGCACGAACTCTTGCTCACGCCACAAGGTCTCGCCTATTTCATCACGGACAGGACCGTCAAGGCGAACCTGTCCGCCTACGGCGGCTCGACGAAGGGGGCGTACGTCGACCCGCAAGTCCGCGAGATGGACCTGCGGACCGGGAGGACGATCGCCACCTGGGACATGGCCGCGCACGTCCCCTTGAGCGACACGGTGATCCCGGTCCCCACGACCGCGGGCCAGATCTGGGACCCCTACCATCTCAATTCGATCGACGTGAGCGCCGACGGCTCGCAGGTCCTGCTCTCCGCGCGTAACACGTGGGGGATCTACGACGTCAGCCAGACGACGGGCCAGCTCCTCTGGCAGCTCGGGGGCAAGCAAGACCAGTTCTCCTTGCCGTCCAGCCTGGTGACAGGCCCCTTCGGCTCAACGTTCCAGTATCAGCACGACGCCCGGTTCGTTTCCGGGGGGATCAGCCTCTTCGACGACGCCGGCGCGGGGGCGCCGCCTTATGGCGGTCCCTACGGCGCAGTCGCGGGGCTTGATTTTGAACCTCAACGTGCAAAACCACGATGCGAGCCTCGCGAGCCCGCCCGACTCTCAAAACCCGGCGATCTATGCGAACAGCCAGGGGAACTTGCAGGACCTCGCGAACGGCGATGCGCTGATCGGCTGGGGCCTGGATGCCCTGTCGGGCGGGGGGGTAGGTTCGTATCTCACGGAGTTTTCCGGCGACGGGTCGGTCCTCTCCGATTACCTCCTGGGCGGCGGGGAGATTTCCTACCGCGCGTTCAGCCTCCCGTGGGTGGGCGTTCCCCTCACGAAGCCGTCCGTGGCGGCCTTCGCCGCGAACGGGCAAACGACCGTGTACGCGTCGTGGAACGGCTCGACGGAGGCGCAGTCCTGGGAGCTGCTCGCGGGGCCGAGTCGTGCATCGCTCTCGGAAGTGTCGGTCACGCCCCGCGCGGGCTTCGAGACGGCGATGACCACCACGACCGCAGGACCCTTCTTCGAGGTCAAGGCGCTCGACGCAGCCGGAAATACCTTGAACACCTCCGCCGTGATCCGCGTGCGTACCTGATCGGAGGCTCGCCACCCGACGATTTCCGATCAGATCGGCGGGATCGAGCGGCGGATGGCTTCGAGCAGGGCGGTCGTCCCGTGGCGGTCGGTCCAGGAATGCACGTAATCCCAATCGATCGCCGGCTCGCCCTGGACGGCGATCACGTCGCGGACGTCGTCGCGGTCCTTGGTCCTGGCCCATCGCAGCTTGGTGATGAGGACGTCCTCGACGCTGAGGATGAATACCCGGCGGCCGCGCATCTCAACCTCCTGCCGGCGACGGAATCGCTCGCGATCATGGGGGTCTTCGCTAAGCTGGAACAGCTCGATCTTGAACTCACTGTCGACTACTTCCGCGACGTGCTTCCGCGTCATGGTGACGGTCTCGAACCCCATCTGGGGATCGAACCGGATCTTGGGACGGAGGCGTCGGAAGAGTTCGCCTAGGGAGGCATTCCCCAGCTCGACGACGAAATCCGCATCCTGGGTCGCGCGATCGACGCCGTAAACATTGCTGGCGTAGGACCCGACCAGTACGTAAGGGATGGCGAGCGACATCATCGCGTCGATCACCGCGAGCGTGGCGTCATTGCCGGACATCTTCGGACCTCAACCGTTGGAGTCGTCCCAGGCGTTGCCGCAGGAGGAGGCGGATGGTCGCTTCATCGGCGGATGGGTTTTCCCTCCGCAGGCCGGCGGCCATGCGTTCGCAAACATCTTCGAAGACCTCCGCCCCGGCAAGAAATTTGGCCTCGATCGGCACGCTGCGCCACGCAGGACCTTCTCCCGGTAGATGGCATCGATCACGTCTTGGGTGGGTTCCATCGTGAAATTCCTGCGGAGGTTCGGTTTCCTCGTCGTTCGCGTTCACGTCTTGCGGGCCGATTCCAGCTCGACTCGCGACTGGTATGGGACGATGTCCTCGGTCATCTGGTTGATGATCCTCCGGGTGATCGCATGGTCAGAGGACCATCGAGTCTCATGGGTTTAACCCCCTCGATCATAACCCATCGGCGCGTTGCACACGCCCCACGAACGACCGAAAACCTCGGGGATTTCCGGGGCCGTCGATCTCGCGGCGCGGCCGGTCCCGTTTCCCCTTCCGCCCGGGGGATTTCCTCACCGATCTCCGGCGGGCATGGCCAGCTTCTTCTTCGCCGCGTTCTTGCGGCGATTCACGTCCTTGGCGTGCTTGTCCGTGGGGAAATTCGCGAGGAATTTCTCGTACACGTCGATGGCGTCGATCGGCCGGTTCAACTGGTCGTAGATCTTGCCCGCTTCGAGCAGGGCCAGCGCCTGCCATTCGGGCGATTGGTAGGCGTGGTCGGTCTTGTGGAATTCTCGCAGGGCCTCGGTGTAGTTCTTTTGATGCAAGTACGCCTCGCCTCGCATCCACTGCGACATGGCCGCGACCTCGGAGCCCGGCGCGGCGGCGATCGCGGCCTGGTAGGCGGCGCAGGGCCTCGTCGAAGCGGGCCTGCATTTGCAGCGATCGGCCGCGGGCGTAGTCCAGCTCGGCCATCTGCGCGAGCTTCGGCTGCTCGTCCTTGATCGCGTCGGCCCGGGACAGCGCGTCGGCCCATTTTTCCATGGCCACGAGGCATTGAATCCTCCGCAATTTTGCCAGCGGGGCGAGCGATCCCGAGTCGGTGGCGAGGGCGGCGAACTCGGCCTCGGCGCCCGAGGGATCCCCCGATTTCAGGCGGGCCTCGGCGTTGCCGAAGCGGGCCTCGGCGCGGAATTTCCCCTCGGGATATTCCTTGAGCAGTCGGTTGAAATGATGCGTGGCGAAGCCGAACTCGCCCCGGACCAGGCCGATCCGGCCGAGGCGCAAGAGCGCCGCCTGGATCGTCTCGGGGTCGGCCTTCGACCCTTCCACGACCACCGGCGCGAGCTTCAGGACCGCCTCCGAGAGCTTGCCGGCGGCGAATTCGGACTCGGCCAGGTACACGCGGGCGTCGCCCGCTCGCGGGCCGTCGGGGAATTCGTCGATCACGCGGCGGAATGCGGCCTCGGCCTCGGGCTCCTTGCCGGCGTCGTGCAAGGCCCAGCCGTAATCGACGAGCACGGCGTCGAGGGCGGGGCCGTCCCTGGGCGGTTCCTGGAGATATCGCCCAAAATCCTCGCACGCTTCCGCCGGCTTTCCCCGCGAGGACATGAGGCGGGCGCGGGCGAGCAATGCGCCCACGGCGCGGCCCGATTTCGCGTATTTTTCCAGGACAATGCCGAACGCGGCGAGAGCCTCGTCGGGCTTGTTGGCGGCCTCCAGCGATCGGCCCTTCATGAGCGCGGCGTCGGCGGCGAGCGGGTCGTCGGGGGCAACGTTTAGCAAGTTTGCGAAGGTTGCGGCGGCCTCTTCGGGGTGTCCGCCTTGGTAGAGCGACCAGCCCAATCCGGAGAGCGCCGGGGCTTCCAGCTTGAGCCTTCCGACTCGACCAGCGGCCGGAACATGGCGGCGGCTTCGTCGTATTTCTTGGCGTCGAGGGCCGATTCGGCCAAGAGCAGGCGGGCCCTGGGCAGGGCGTCGGACTTCGGCCAGCCTTTTTCCAGCCGGTTGAGGGCGTCTTGCGCGGCCTCGGCCTGGTTGAGGGCGCCGCGACTCAAGGCGAGATAGGCGAGCGCCTGCGCGGCGTCGTCTCCCTTGGGACGTGCGGATAGATACTTGTCGAGGGCCTCGGCGGCCTCTTTGTAACGCTTGGCCTCGAAATGACCGAACGCGATCACGAGCTGCGCGTCGGTGGAGGCCGTGGCGCCGGGCATCTTGGCGAGGTTATCGAGGACTTGCGACGCCTTCTCGTCCTGGCCGTCGGCGCGATAGGCCAGGCCCAGGTAATAGGCGGCCGATTGCGCGACCTCGGCGTTCGGCTTGTCCTCGGCAAGCAGGGCGTTCAGCGTGGCGATCGCCTCTTTCGGCTTGCCGGCGGTCCACGAGGCGCGGCCGGCGATCAACCGGGCGTCGGCCCGGAGCGGGTGCGAGGGGAATCTGGCTCGGAACTCATCGGCGAGCGACGAGGCGCCCTCCAGGTCGCGGGCATCGAGCGCCACCCTGGCGGCGCGGACCATCGCCACCGGCGCCCAGGCATCGTTGGGATATTCGCGGGCCACCTTGAGGAATCGGGCGCGGGCGTCGTCGGGCTTGCCCTGCTTCAGGGCGGCTTCGGCCGATCGGAACAGGAGGCGAGGCAGCCAGGGGGAATCGGCGGCGCGGCCGATGGCCAGGTCGCACGCGGCGACGGCCTCTTCCGCCTTGCCGCGATCGAGCAACGAACCGGCGAGCGAATAGGCCGCGGGCATGGCCACGTTGCGCGGGCCTTCGTTGGCCAGCGACGTGAGCGCGGCCTCGCCTTCCTCGCGGCGATCGAGCTTGAGGAGGGCCTCGGCGCGGCGGAGCTTGGCCTCGGCCACCGAGGCGCCCGCCGGCTTCAATCGCTCGACCTCGGCGAACGCGGCAACGGCCTCGTCCAGATGGCCCGTGGACGCCAGGATCTGGCCGATTTGCAAGCGGGCAGCGGCCCGACCATTCCGCGTCCCCGGCTTCGACCAGGGCATTGAGCAGCTTCAACGCGGCCTCGGGCTCGCCCTGAGCGGCCAGGGTCCGTCCCAGATGAAATCGGGTGCGGCCGGCCAGTCGCCCGCTCGGATCGGCCTCCAGCGCCTTTTCGTAAGCCTGACGAGCCCCGGCCAGGTCTCCCAGCCCGAAGCAGGCGTCGCCCAGCTCGGGGAGGGCCGATTCGCGATGCGTGCCATCGGGATGCCTGGTCACGTACTCGTCCAAAGCCTTGCGGGCCGAGGCGTTGTCGCCCATCAGGAACGACGCTTCGCCCAGGCGGAACAGGGCCGTCGGGGCGTTGGGGTGGTCGGGGGCCGCGCGGAGGAATTCCTCGAACTGCCGGCGGGCTTCGGGATATTGATGGAGGAAGAGCCGGGCACGGCCCAGGCCGAAGCGGGCGTCGTTGGCATCGGCGGGCGAGGGGTCGGACTTGAGGAACCGTTCGAACTCGTCGGCGGCCAGGTCGTACTTGCGGTCGCGCAAGAGGCCATTGGCGAAGCCGAGCGCCTCGGGGACGCGGCGAGAATCCTTCGCCGCAACCCGCTGGCCGGGCTCCTGTGCCCCGAGATTGGTTGAGATCAGCCCACTTGGAAAAATGAGGGCAAGGGAAAGGAACTTGCGAAGCGGTGGGGGCACGGGTCCGACTCCTTTAGGACTGCGCCTGATCGATGCAAGATGGCCTGGTGACGGTTATACCCGCAACTTTCGCGGGGACTCAAGCGATTCGGTCGCGGTCGGCCTTCGCTCCACAAGGTTATGTCGGCTTGACGCCCTGGATCAAACGCGGAATCTCGGAATTGCCGAGGCGAGGATGATGCCACCTTGCAGTTAGGCTTGGTTCATGACCCCCGCCTACCGTTCCGGCCGATTTCTCCCGCAGGGGGCGAGCCACGAAACCATGGCCGAAATCGGGACTTTGCAATCCTCCCGTGCCGGGCGACCCCTTGATTGATGGCCGGCGCGTGGGGTGTTAGCTTGGGAATCCTCCACCTCTCCCATCAACGAGGCCGCCATGACCGTTCGCCACAGGTTTCTCGCCGCCCTGATCCTGATCGGACCTGCCGCGACGGCACTCGCCGCGGAGCCGCTTGCGCTGGAATCGCCCGACGGCCGCGTGCGGGTGAGCTTCCAGCTCGACGATCGCGGCCGGCCCGGCTTCGTCGCGTCGCTCGGCGAGAAGAAAATCGCCGGCGGGGCGCTCGGGCTGGATCTCGCGGGATCGGGGCCCCTGCGCGATCGGCTGAAGATTGTCGGGACCACGCACGCCCATCGCGATGAAACGTATGCAATCCCCGTGGGCAAGGCATCCTCGGCGCGGGACCGGCACAACGAACTGGTGGTCTCGCTGGAGGAAGAAGCGGAGCCTCATCGGAAGCTGGACGTTGCGTTTCGGGCGTTCGACGACGGCGTGGCCTTCCGCTACGCGATCCCGGAACAAGGGCCGCTCCGCGAGTTCATCCTGCTCGACGAGCTGACTCGGCTTTCGTTCGAGGGCGGCCCGCTGGCCCATGCGCTCCCGATGAAGAATTACACGACCTCCTACGAGAATTATTACCAGACCCTGCGGGTCGCGAGGATGGACCCGAAGCAGTTGTACGGGATGCCCTTGCTGCTGGAGGGGAATTCCGGGCGGTCGTGGGTGGCCGTGACCGAGGCGAACCTGACCGACTACGCCGGCATGTACCTCTCGGCCGTCGAGGACACGGCCGGGGTCCTCGCCGCCAAGCTTTCGCCGCTGCCCGGCCGGAACGATGGCGCAAAGGTCCTCGGCAAGGCGCCCTTCGTCTCGCCCTGGCGGGTTTTGATGATCGCCGACGACCCCGGCCGCCTGATCGAGTCGAACATCGTCTTCCACCTGAGCGACCCGCCCGCGATCAAGGACACGTCGTGGATCAGGCCGGGCAAGACCACCTTCCCGTGGTGGAATGGCTACGTGCTCAAGGGCGTGGATTTCAAGCCGGGCGTAAACACGGCCACGATGAAGCATTACATTGATTTCTGCGGCGAGCAGGGCATCCCCTATCACTCGCTCGACGGCCTGGACATCGCCTGGTACGGCGGCGGGATCCAGCCTCAGGGGAAGACCGACATTACCAAGGCCGCGCCGTCGATTGACATGCCCGAATTACTTCGTCATGCGAAGGAGAAGAACGTCCGGCTCCGCCTCTGGCTGCACTGGCAGGCGCTCAAGCCGCAGATCGACGAGGCGTTCAAGGTCTACGAGGAGTGGGGAATCGAGGGGGTGATGGTCGACTTCATGGATCGCGACGACCAGGAGATGGTCCATTTCTACTACGAGATGGCCGAAAAGGCCGCGAAGCACCACCTGACGGTGACCCTCCACGGCGCCTACAAGCCCACCGGAATGGAGCGGACGTGGCCGAACGTGCTGAACTACGAGGCCGCGCTCAACCAGGAATACGATAAGTGGGAGAAGCTGGGCGAGCCGGGCACCCCGCCGGGGCACAACCTGGACATCGCCTTCATCCGCATGCTGGCCGGGCCGCTCGACTATCACCAGGGGGGGATGCGGAGCGTGTTGCCCGAGGACTTCGTCCCGCACGACAAGGCGCCGTCGGTCCAGGGGACGCGGGGGGCCCAGATTGCCATGTACGTGATCTACCAGAATCACCTGCCCATGATGAGCGACTATCCGGCGGCCTATCGCGGACAGGACGGGCTGGATTTCATCGTCCAGGCCCCGACCACCTGGGACGAGACCAGAGTCCTGCACGCCGAGATGGGAAAGTGCCTGGTGATCGCCCGCCGCAAGGGGGAAACCTGGTATCTCGGCGGGATGACCGCGACCGAAGGGCGAAATTTCTCGCTGCCGACGGATTTCCTCGGCGCCGGGTCGTTCGAGGCCGACCTGTACCTCGATCGCCCCGAAGGCGGACCCAACGCGCTCACCAAGAGCAAGCGGGCGATCTCGGCGCCCGAGCCGCTCAAGATCGAGATGCCTCGGTCGGGCGGATTCGCGGCGCGGATCACGCGAGCTTCCCGATGATTGGCGGGCGAGCTTGATGCCTCCGGGAATCGGCGTACAATCCCCTGTGCAGAGACCCGTTTTCCTTCCGGTGATTTCCCGCCCATGGCACGACGAACGCTGAACCTTCGCGAGTTGCGAGCCCAGGTCGAGGCGGCCGAGCGCCTCGGCATCAATACCCCGGCCGAACGCAAGCCCCGCGCCGAGCCGGTCGAGCGCCGGCCCAAGCCCGAGGCCGTGCGCCGCATGAAGGTGGTCTGGGCGGTGTGCGACCTCGGCGGCCGGACGATCCGCACCTTCGACTATCCCGAGAAGGCCGAGGCCGAGGCATTCGCCGCCGAGATGAAGGCGAAGACGCGTGACAACCACTTCGTCCGGTCGGAAAAGGTGCCGATGGATTGAGTGGAGTGATGTAATCGCCGCGAAGCGAGACGAAACGCAGGACGCCGGGGGTCACCGATTTCGGCGACTCCCGGCGTCCGTTTCGCGTCCTCATCCCCAGCAAGTCCGGCCCTACCTGGCACTCAGGACCACGTTGATCCGCCTGGACCGGCCGTCGGGGGCGTAGACGAGGATGTTGGCCGTCCTTCCCGACTTCGCCACGGCGTCCCGCAGGCTGTCCATGTCGATGATCCGCTCGCCGTTGAACGCGGCGATCATGAGCCCGTTTCGCAGGTTGGCCCGGTGCGCCGGGCTGTTCGGCACGATCCCCGTGATGACCAGCCCGCGGTATCCGGCCGGCCCGTTCGGGCTGACGATCGGGAGGACGCAATTGTCGCCGTAAACGCCCAGCATCTTCCCGGCGGCCGGCGCGACCTGCCCGGCTTGCAGCGGGCCGAGGTCGATCCAGCAGGTCCGGGTCTCCCTGGTCTGCGGGTTGATCAGGGCCAGCGAGGTCCGCCCGTAATGGTTCTCCATGCTGGACGCGTCGGTGATCTCCTGGCCGTCGATCAGCACGACGATGTCGAAGCTGTCCGGGTCGACGGGCATCTGGCGGAGCGGGGAAGCGGCGTCGGGCGAGACCAGGACCGCGACCTTGGTTTGCTTGAGCTGGACGATCCGGTATCGGCTTGCCAATCGAGGTGAGTAGGAGTCGTCGGGCGAAGGCTCGCCGGCTCGGGCCGCCGGGGCCACCATCATCAGGGCCGTCGAGGCGACCATCAGGGCGAGGAGCGTCCGCGGGGCGTTCGTGATCTTGTCCGACATGGCACACCTCTCCAGGAAAATCGGGCCGCGGGGGAAGGTTCTTGGCGGGGCCGTCTCGTCTCGTCCCCCTTCGCCTCCTCATACGGGCGAGCCCGCGGGCATTCCGCCGCGACCCGGATTTCCCTCGAAAGATTTGGCCAGAACCTCACGGCTTGGCCGATTCCATCTCCTTCATGAGCTTCTCGACGGCCTGATCCAGGCCCTCGCCGATCGCATCCGTGAAGCGGATGATCCCCTTGGCGTCGATCACGAAGGTCGTGGGATAGTGGCGGACGTGGAACCTCTCGACGATCGGCCCTCCGTCCCCATCGCCGTCGTGCCACTGCGGCCACGTCATCTTCTCCGATTCCATCGTCTTCTTCGCGGAATCGGCCTTCTCGCGGCAGTTCACGCCCAGGATCGCGAACGGCCTGCCCTTGTACTTTTCCACAAGCTCCCGCTCGTGGGGCACTTCCCTCATGCAGGGTCCGCACCACGATCCCCAGAACACCAGGGCGACCACCTTGCCGCGATAGTCGGAGAGCTTCAGCGGCTTGCCGTCGATGTCCTTGCCGTCGATCTCCGGCGCGGGCTTGCCCGCGGTGATGTTGCGCATCTCGTCCAGGTGCCCCTTGGCGATCTGGGCCAGCGTGATCTTGCGATTGACCATCGCCTCGACCTGCTTGATCTCCTCGGCGGTCAGCGGCTTGTTGTTGTGCATCGGCACCGGCTCTTTCAGCATCGCCTGCAACTTGCGCATATGCGTATTGACGTAGGGGACGTCGCCGTAGTCGGAGCTTACCTCCTCGAACAGCCGCTCGGCCTCGCGACGGATGGCGTCGGGCTCGATCAGGCGAAGCCCCACGCGATAGCCTTCCTCGTCGTTGGACGGCGTGATCGACTTCTTCACCATCTTCCCGGTGTCGTCGTAGGTCTCGAAGTGGATCTCGTGCCGATCCATCACGGTCTGCGATCCCCTGGCAATCAGCAGCTTCTTCTGGAGATATTGCGCCAGGCGCAAGCGGGCCAGTCCCTTCGCCTCGCGGCACTGGGCCCCCACGTACAGCCCATCCATCAGGGCGTCGCGGTGCCGCGAGAGGACGTTGTCGAGCGAGAGGGCCACGCGGACGGCCTCCGGGTCGTCGGCGAAATTATTGACCAGGGCCGTCACGGCGCGGGCGAACTGGTCGCCGTAGTCGCCGATGTCCGATCGATAGGTCTTGTTCAGCACCCAGACCAGGGCGTCTCGCGAGGCGGGGTCCTTGGGATGGGCCAGCGCCAGGTCGACCATCCGCCTCGAATACGCGGCGTCGTCGGGCGACATGGTGCCGTAGAGCTTCCAGCCCTCGAACTCAGACTTGGCCGCCTCGACCGCCTCGGCGAGCTTCTTCTGCTCGGCCTCGAACTCCGCCAGGATCTTCCTGTACTGGTCGGCCACCGACGGCTTGTCGGCCTTCGACTTCGGCTCGTCCTTCGCGGCGGCCGGGGCCTGCGGCTCTCCGCGACCAAACACCGCGGCGCCCCCGCCCAAACAGCCCAGGCCGATCAGCACGGCCGCCGTCATGACCAATCCCTTTGACATCAAAATGCTCCTCATCCCATGCGAAGCCAACACGACGACGGCCGCCGGGACCGTGCCAGCCGCGCCCTTCGCCACGATTTTCCAGGTGGACTGCGCAACGCCTCGGGGACGGCCGCCCGCACGCGGCCCGATTCCAGGCCCATGACCATCGCCGGCGCCAGTCCGCGGCGGATCAATCGCGACCGCAACAAATCCCTCGCCCGATTCAGACGGCTGCCCACGGTGCCGACGGCGCATCCCAACCGCTCGGCGGCGTCCTTCAACGCCAACCCTTCGAGATGGCACAATCGCACCGCTTCGCCATACCGCGAGGGCAAGCGGCCGATTTCTTCGTCCAGGATCGGGCCGAGGTCGTCGCAAGACGCCGCCCGATCTTCCCAGAATTCCGACTGCTCGCCGGCCGGAAACGGCCGTTTCAACGCCACCGAACGAGCCCGAGCCGCGACCTTCCGGCTAACGCCATAAAGCCATCGCCCCAGAGAATCGCCCGCATGCACGGTCTTCGCCTTGCGGACCAGGATCAAGAAAACGGCCTGGAACGCATCGTCGACGTCATGGGGATCGGCCAGGGCGCGACGACAAACGCCGAGGACCATCGGCCCGTGTCGCGAAACCAGCGCGGCGAAGGCGATTTCCGAGGATTCGCCCTCGGCGCAAGCGAACCGATCGAGCAATTCGCGATCGGTCATGCCGGCGACGGTGCCGGAGCCGAAAAGTGCATCAAGGTGCCGAAAGTCATCCGTACGATTCGCCGGGGCGATGGCCATCCGTGGTCTCCTCCGTGGCGGGATATTCGCCGGTACTATGCAGGATCGCGGTGATTTCTTCCAGAAATCTCAAGAAATTTGCTCGAACCCGGAAATCGACCCTACAAATGGGCCGTTCGCCGTCCCGTTCACGACCGCTTCGCCCCCGTCATCTCCAATTCCTTGCGGAAAATCCCGCGCGAATACCGCTCCATGACCCAGTGGAACGGCCCGGAAAACCAGTGCGCGAACCAGACGGCCCACCATGCCGTGGGGCTGGTCATCACGATCATCTTGTTGCGATCCAACCCCCTGACCAGCGACCTTACGATGCGGTCGGTGGGCTCGGCCTTCGGCCCGCGATCGGTGGCGATCGGCCCTCCCGCGGCCACGCTGGAGAATTCGCTCTCGGTCCGGCCCGGACACGCGGCCCACACCTTCACGCCCGTCCCGTCCAGCTCGCAGCGGAGCGCCTTCACCAGCCCGATCACCGCGTGCTTGGTGGCCACGTACACCGCCGAATACGGGATCGCGACGAACCCGAGGACCGACGCCACCTCGACGATCTGCCCCGATTTTCGCGCCTTCATGTGGACGATGGCCTTCTGCGTGAGGTCCATCAACGCCACGATGTTCACCTCGATCATGGCCCGCCAGGCGTGCTGGTCCTGGTCGGCGAACTCGCTGTAATTGCCGAGGCCCGCGTTGTTGACCAGGACGTCAATCCCCTGGGGGAAAAGCGATTCGGCGTGAGTCCAGAGCTGCGAGCGGAATTCCGGGTCGGCCAGGTCGCCGGCGAGGGTGTGGACCTTCCCGCCCGGCAATTCGGCGGCCAGCGATTGCAGGCGATCGATCCTGCGGGCCGTGGCCAGGACGGTCATCCCGCGGTCGCGGACGAGTTGAACCACCAGCTCGCGGCCGATTCCGGCGGAGGCGCCCGTGACGACCGCAATATTTCCAGGCTTCACGCGAAGACTCCGATGTTGGCCCGATTCCCGGGCGGAAATGGCCTTATGTTGTGGAATCGGGACGGAAAAGACTATAGGCTCGGTGCGAATTCGTGCCAGGGCGGTTCTCCATGGCAAAGGGGGATGCGATCATGGGCGGCGTCTTTCAGCGACTGTTCTTGAGCGTGGCCGTGGCAGCTGCCGTGGCGTTCGTGGGGGCGACTCCGCTGGCGCAGGCCGCCGGTTTCTACAAGGAGAATCCCAACTATTCGACCGAGAATGCGCCGATCCTCTCGTTCAGCGGCGCGATCCTCTTCGCCCTGACCGTGGCGCTGATCGGGCCGATGTTGCGACTGATCGGGACGACGGTGGCCACCCTCAAGCACGCCCAATCGCGCCCGGCGCCCGTCGTGTCGATCACGCTGATCGGGTGCGGGACGCTGTGCGTGGTCGTCTCGCTCTGGCTCGCCTGGTCGGCGAAGGGCATGAGGCCCGACGCGGAGTTCGCGCAGGCCATGCAAGCGATGGCCCAGCAAACCAATCAGACCATCCAGCAGACGACCCGCAACACGCCCAACATGGGATCGGCCAACATCAACTGGACGATCACGCCCCAGGTGACCATGAAGATCGACCCGCCCGCGCAGTCCGCCGGGCCGATGATCCTCACAATCCTGGCCTTCCTGCTCGGCTCGTCATTGATCGCCGTCGGGGTATGGGGGAGCATCGATCCCACGGCGGGATCTCGGGCCATCTCGCACAACGGGGTCATGAAGCCCGCGGCGCCGGAACTCGCAGAGATGCCGGCTTGATCGGTCGATTTTCACCAACGAAGGCGAAATCGCCCCGATGGGCCATCGTAGTGGAACACACACAGGTCGAGCAGGTCGCGACCGACAAGGGCGAAAAACCCCTGGTTCGCGAAATCGGATTCGATCACCAGCAGCGTCTGCGACAAGGCATCTCTCCCCGCCGCACCGAGCACGAGATGGGCCTCGAACTGGTCCCGCACCACGTAAGCCATGCCCGTCGAGGGGGTATGGATCGAGGTCCGTCCGCGAACTTCCAGGCCGAGCATCGGGATGAGGTGGCGATCGAGTGCCGAGCAGCTTGCTCCGGTATCCAGCAACGCCCGCACCAGGACCGGTCGGGAGATCGCCTGGCCGGCCTTCCTCAACGCGACGATACGTCGGAGGCTCTAACCAACCTCAACTTCAACGATCGGCCCGCATGGCTCGATGAGGCCGGTCAGGAAGGGCATGCGGGCAGGTCTCGGGAGAAATACTGGATCGGTTCAGCCCGCCATACCTGCTTCACCAGGAAAGGGTCGAGCCCATAGCGATCGTATCCCGCCTCCAGTGCCTCATCGAGGGTAGGCCAGGTGCCGGCAACCTGGTCGCCCGCGATCACGACGAAATCTCCCTCGTGATTGAGTAAATCGGGCAGATGGGCCTGATAGGTCGCCATCTCTCGTTCCAGGGCAATGGTTCACCTCATTCCCGAGAGGCTTGTCCTCGCTCAGGGAATTGTGTCCCCCGGTCCGCAAGATTGTCAACGATTTCGAAATCGATCCCATCGACGAAAACATGTTACCACCGACCATGCCACTCCAGGCCGCCGGGGAGCGCCTCGGCGGCGAATTCCAGGTGGATCACGCGGCGATGGGCGGGAAGCTTTGCGGGCGACGAGGCGTGGAGCAATAACGGCCTCATGATGACCACGCCTCCGCGATCGACCAGGCAGGCGGTTTCGGTGGACGTCTCCCGGATTCGCGAGATCGCGTTGGCATCAAGTTTCCCGCCCTCGTGAGAGCCGGCAATCACGCGGAGCGGGCCATTGTCGACCCCGCAAGGATCCAGATGGACCCGCAGCGTGACCATCCGTTGCAAAACGGCCTCGGGCGGCTGGACGTGGACGATCCCCGCCTTTTCCGACCATGGGCCGAAGCCTTCCACTTCGATCCGTTCGCGGACGGCGATCGTCAAGTCCTGATGCCAGGCCACTTTCCAGTTCGTCTCCGGGGTCTTGTCGAAGAAGATCCCCCGCACTGCGAAGCCATCCGGCCCGAGGATCGATTGTGCGAGTTGGCGGATCGGGCGTGATCGGCACAAATCGGCCACTTCGGGCACATTTGCGATCAGGTTGCGGACGGCGTGAGGGGCCTCGGCCAGCGCGGCGATCAGGCGATCGATCGTCTCGGAGGGGACGACTTCGGCGACGATCGCGAAGCCCTGGAGGTCGAATTGGCTCGTCAATTTTCCGCCCTCGACGGACTCAAAAACTCCCGTCGGCGATGGCCTCGCCGCCGTTGCGGGTGGCGATGGCCTTCCAGATGACCGGGCTGATCGCGTCCTTCATGAAGTTGACGTGGCCGTCGCAGAAGAGCAGGTTGACGCCGCCCGGATGCATGCTCCGGGCCGCCTTCCACGCGGGGTTGTGGCGATTGGTGGGGCCGAGGCAGTCGTAGCTCTTCGAGTTGGGCGTGTAATAGTGATTATACAAAGTGCTGCGATAATCGCCGTCGTACCAGCCCAGCCCCTTGTCGAACCGCCAGCCCGAAGAGGCCAGGGCGCACCCGCCGTCGTAGAACACGGTGCTGGACGAGCGGGCGAAGGCGCGTTTCGGGTCGCGAGGCCAGATGTTCGGGTTGGTCTGGTCGGCCACGCCGGAGATCCCCAGGAGCGACTCGCTTGCGGCGGCCGTGGTGCTGGACCCGTCGGTGATCGAGCCGAAGGATTGCGGGTTGGGCATGTCGAAGGCGCCGTTGGCACAACCGGCGTCGCCCGCATGCTGGCCGTCTCCGCTGCAAAACGAGTAGTTCGACGGCCCCGAGATCGGGCTCGGGCCCTGCAACTGGTCGCTCGGGCACAGGAACCCGCCCACGATCACGGCCTTCACGGTGTCGTTGGCCGGGAACGATGTATACGGATTGGTGCCCCAGACCCCATACGGCCCCGAGTCCACCGGCCAGTCGAAATTCAAGGCGTTGAAGACCTGCGTCTGTTCCAGGTACGGCGAGACCTGGGCCAGGACCGACCAGCGATAATGCAGCTCCAGGCCATCGGGCGCGGTGATCGTGCCCAGGCTCCCGCCGTCGGTGCGGTGATACTGGAATCCCACCGGGAACGAGGCCATCGCCGAGTGGTAATTATGCAGGGCGATGCCGATTTGCTTCAGGTTGTTCACGCATTGAGTGCGCCTCGCGGCCTCGCGCGCCGCCTGGACCGCGGGGATCAGCAGGGCGATCAACAGGGCAATGATCGCAATCACGACCAGGAGCTCGATCAGGGTGAATCCCGGGCGTCGCGCGCGCAATCCCATGCTCATGGCGTCTCCTTGCAAACGGATTGGGGGAGAAAGACGCAACCTCGCGGAGGACCCGCAAGGCCACCTGAGAACCGGGAGAGGAGCGACGAAAATACCGCGAGGTCGCCGCATTAGCGAGCAAAAAGCGCGGCGATTCGACATTTTCACCGATCGGGGGCGTGACCGGGGATTCCGGGCGTCGGTCGGGCGCGACCTCTCGTCGCGACGACATCGCGGGAGCATTGTCTCCCGCGCCGAGATGTCGGCGCCTCGCCACATGGACCCACTCGGCGCGTGGCGCGAACCGGTCGAGGCGGGGGTCGGTAAACTCCGATGTCGGGAATCTGGGCAAGAATTTCGCATGATTTCCTCGCGGCAGGTCGCGATGATTGTCCTTTGTTGGACACCTTTGCTCCCATCATCGTTGCGAGGGGATCGTGTTATCATCTCTTCCGAGCCCGGCCGCGAAATCATTGGCTCCGAGCCCGCCGCCGGGCTCCTCCGGAGAGGGGCGATCCCCGCGCCGGGTGCGTCGATCCATTCGTATTCAATTGCGCAAGAATGTTTCGCAATCCTTTGACCACAAAGGACTTGCGATTATTATAAATGATCGAAATTATTTGGATAAGGTAATACGCTACAGAGTGCGACACTCGCGAAATGGCGGGAATTCTCGGGTGGAGTCGGGCTTTCGGGGTGGTTTGTAAAGAAGCGCATACAAAGGGTACACTTTTCGGGCGTTTTTGGCCGGGTTTCGGCCGCAAAGTGTTGCGCGCGGGCGGAGCAAGTCGTTACACGGTAAGGAGATGGATCATCCAACAAACCTGGACGAAATCCCGGCGGTCCGTCGGGATTTTCGCGCGGAAGACGGCCGCAAGTCGTTATAAGACGCGGAGATAATTCCTTTTCGGCGTTCCCGGCGAGGGTGGCTTCCGGGCATCCCACGGGGATGGAAGGCCGTCGTCGAAGCCCGTCCGAGGCGGGGGCCTTAGAGCCCGGCCGCCTTCCGATGGTCCCCGATTCGATGAAGGTGCGAACGATTTCTCGCGATGATCTCCCTCGCCCCCGCCCGGCGAGAGCGATCAATCCGGCACCTTCTCGCCCCCGGCGATCGTGGACATGGCCTCGAACACCCTCGGGTCCACCGAATCCGCGATGAATTTGACCGAGCCGTTGGCCATCGCCACAATCGTGTGCCATCCGAATGCTAACCGCTGCAGGGCGTCTACAGCGGTCTTCGCTCGGATGGCCCGCGTAGGGCAGGCCTCGGCCTACCGACCGGAGCGGGGTCGGCAGGCCGAGGCCTGCCCTACGAAATCCCCCCGTGCGCCATGCGGTCGGGAACCGCTGTAGCGAGCAAGAAAAGCGCGGCGAATCAAGATTCTTGTCGATCGGTTCGCCGTCAAGCCTTCGGCACGAACAAGGCCGGGCTGACCTCGAAATACTTCGCCAGGGCCGCGATATGGTCGCGATTCAGGGCCCGTCGGCCGGCGAGGATGGCCGAGATCGTCGGTTCGGCAATCCCCGCACCTCGTGCGACCTCGACTTGCGTCACGTCTCTCGCTTCGATCAGATGTCGCAGCATGGCCTCGCCGGAAACCGTCGGGAACGGGTGGGCTTCGCTTTCATATTTCCAGACCAAGTCGCCGAGGACATCCAGATAATCCTCCTCGGCCGCGTCGAGGTCGTCGCGATGGATCAACTCGGCGATGATCGCCTTGGCCCTGGCCAGATCCTGGTCTGTGCGGATTGGGTGCAGAGGAAACCGACGATTCCAATCGAGGAATCGATAGTCTTCGAGACTCAGGGTCGGCGCGTCAGTCTTCTTTCCAGTCGCCACGGTCGTATTCCCTGTGAGTCATGACGCGATGAACGTAGACGTTGCCTTTGGGGTAGCTAATCACCACCGCGAGGCGTTACTTGTTCCCGCCGATGTCGAAGACGACGTATCGGCCGACCTGGTCGGCGTGTGAATAATGACTTCGAACATCCGCTAAGTTCTTCCAGCCCGCCTGCTCCACTTCGCGGTGCCAGGCCAGGAGCGGCGTCTCAGCGTCGGGGTGTTCCGTCCAAAATTCGGAGAGCTTGGGATGCTTCGAGATTACGCGCATGCGTTCTTCCTATTCTCCAGCCCCTTTCAATCGGTGTTAAAGTCCTTGATTTCGATCAAAGATGATCAACTCGTAGTTGTTCGGATTTCCAACGGCAAACAACTCTCTCTCGATACGATCTGCAAGACTAGGTTCTTGAGCGCGAAGCCATGATATTAATAAACTCAAACGTTTTTTTTCGTAACCAAGCGTTTCTCCATTGTCATAATCTACCAACAAAGACTTGGTGGGAGGACCCATCGAGTCGTCCACAATGAATGTTATCTTTGCTATGCTCTTCATTTTAAGCATTAGTTAAAATAGACCAACCTTTGAGCACTTTAAGGCGCGTCCCGCGTCCTTGGTCGAATTTCTTCGATCCGAAATCCGAAATATCCCGTTCCCGCAGTCAGATCCTACTTAACAATACGTGAAGAGGCAATGCCGATCTGAACAGCCCGTTAATGGCTGGGCTGTCCCCACGAATTGAACGAATTGAGCTTGCTCCCGAACCAATCCGGACCTCCGATTGTCCCCGCCCTTGTCCTATCGATACAATAGACGACCCGCGCGGGCGATTGCGTTTGGCGATCGTCGCGGGCCATGCATTTCGCTTTGCTGAGGAGTTTGCATCCAATGGCTTCCATCGACACCCAACGGGCCGAGACCAGCACCGAACGCAAGCCGCAGACCGGCGCCGATGTCCTGGTCGAGTCGCTGGCCCGTCACGGCGTCGAGGTGCTTTTCGCCTATCCGGGCGGGGCCAGCATGCCCATGCACCAGGCCCTAACTCGTTACCGCGACAAGATTCGCACCATCTTGCCGCGCCACGAACAGGGCGGGATCTTCGCCGCGGAAGGGTACGCCCGCGTGACCGGCAAGCCCGGCGTGGTCATGGCCACCAGCGGCCCCGGGGCCCTGAATCTGGTCACTGGATTGGCCGACGCCAAGCTCGATAGCCTGCCCATCGTGGCCATCACCGGACAGGTCCCCACCAAGGTCATCGGCACCGACGCTTTTCAGGAGACACCGACTGTCGAGGTCTGCCGCGCCGTCACCAAGCATGCCTATCTTGTCCAGAATGCCAAAGATATTGCCCGAGTGGTGAAAGAGGCGTTCCACCTGGCCAGCACGGGCCGGCCGGGCCCGGTCTTGATCGACATGCCCAAGGACATCCAGAACACGATCGTCCACAACCCCGATTACGACGTGGCGATGGATTTGCCCGGCTATCACCTGACGAAGCCTCCCACCGACGACGAGATTCGCGCCGCGATTGCCGCGATCAAGGCCAGCAAACGGCCGATCATCTACTGTGGCGGCGGCGTGATCGGCTCGGAAGCGGCGAACGAGCTGCTGGAATTCGTCCAGAAGACGAAAATCCCCGTGGCCATGACGTTGCAGGGCCTGGGAGCCATCCCCAGCGATCATTATCTGTCGCTCGGGATGCTGGGCATGCACGGGACGGTGTACTCGAACGTGGCCATCAACGAGGCCGACTTGCTGCTCGCCCTGGGCGTGCGGTTCGACGACCGCGTGACGGGCAAACTCACCGAGTTCGCCAAGCACGGCAAGATCGTTCATGTCGATATCGACGCCTCGGAGATCAACAAGAACAAGGCCGCCCACCTGGCGATTCACACCGACGTGAAGCAGTTCCTGAAGGCGATCAACCCGAAGGTCGAGCCGGGCGATTACCGCGACTGGCACAAGCAGGTCGACGCCTGGCGAGAGGCCGACCCCATGACCTACGACCAGCGCGACGACGCGATCTTGCCGCAATACGTGGTCGACCAGTTCTCGCAGATCACCAACGGCGATTTCCTCATGACCACGGGCGTGGGTCAGCATCAAATGTTCGCCGCTCAGTGGACCAAGTTCGTCAAGCCGCGGACGTGGGTCACGTCGGGCGGATTGGGCTCGATGGGGTTCGGCGTGCCGTCGGCCATGGGGGCGCAGGCGGCGTTCCCCGACAAGCTCGTGGTGGACATCGACGGCGACGGCTCGTTCGTGATGAACATCCAGGAGCTGGCCACGCTGCATTGCGAGAACCTGCCGATCAAGATGATCGTGCTGAACAACCAGCACCTCGGCATGGTCGTGCAGTGGGAGGACCGCTTCCACGGAGGAAACCGGGGCCACACCTACCTCGGGCCGATCGACCACCCCGAATACACCGGTCACGGCGAAGGCGACCTGCCCGAAGTCACCTATCCCGACTTCGTGAAGATCGCCAACGGGTTCGGGATCGCGGCCAAGCAGGTGAGGAAGAAGGAAGAAGTCATCGCCGCCCTCAAGGAGATGATCGCCCACCCCGGCCCGTACGTGCTGGACGTGCTCGTCCCGTATCAAGAGCACGTGCTGCCGATGATCCCGGCGGGCGGGACGGTCAAGGAGATCATCAAGAGCTAACGCGAAGGGTGGCTGCGATGAGCACGATGGCGCAGATAACGCCGATCCCCGCCTCGAACGCGACGCCATCGGCCGTCGTGGTGCCTCCGATCGCGGCCGAAGATCATCCGTCCTGGCCGATGAGCCTGGAAGTTTACCAGAGGATCGTCGAGGCGGGCATCCTGGGCGAGCATCGTCGCGTCTACCTCTGGAACGGGAGGCTTTGCCAAAGGAAGAGCATCGATCGGCCGCATGGCCTCGCCGTCAAGCACGTATTACTCGCGCTGCTTGGCCTGCGCCTTGACGGCTACGACGCCGAAAGCGAGATGCCGATGGCCCTGCGATGGGCCGCCAGCGCCCCGGAACCGGACGTGAAGGTCCTGCGTGGCCGATGCGAGGACTACAACCCCCGGATGCCCACGACGGCCGACGTCCCACTAGTCGTCGAAGTGACCGATTCCACCCTCTCCAAGGATCGTGCCCTCGCCTCGACCTACGCGGTCGAGCAGGTCCCGGTGTACTGGTTGCTGAATTTGCCGGAAGCTCGGCTGGAGGTTTACGCCAATCCGGTCGACGGCGTTTACACGTCGATTACCTTCCTTTCCGCCGAGCAAGAGGTTGCAGTCGTCCTGGATGGCCGCGAGGTGGGCCGGATTCGCGTCAAAGACCTCTTGCCCTGACCATGGGGGAATCGCGATGAGCATGGCCCCTGCGTTCGAAGCCGTCGAGACGAGGTTCCGGCCGATCACCGTGGCCATGTATGCCGAGATGATCCGTCACGGCATCATCGGCGAGAAGGAGCCGGTCTATCTCTGGAATGGGGGGCTGGCGACGAAGATGGGTACGAACCGTCCGCACACGTTGGCGGTGCAGAATACCTACGACGGGCTTTTCTTGATGCGGATCGCGGGATATCAGCCGGAGTCGGAAGCCCCGATGGCCTTGAGGCTCAGCCCGAGCGTCCCCGAGCCCGACGTGAAACTCGTCCGGGGCCGATCGGCGGATTACCGGGAAGGCTTTCCCACCTCGGCCGATGTCCCGCTCGTGATCGAGGTCACCGACACGTCGCTCGCCGAGGATCGCAAGCTCGCGTTCACCTACGCCGCCGAGGGCATCCCCATTTACTGGATCGTCAATCTCCCGGGCCGCCGCCTCGAAGTCTATCTCCGAGCCCGCCGAGGGGGCCTACACGCGATGCACGCCGTTCGGACCCGACGAGGAAGTGCCGGTGGTCCTCGATGGTCGCGAAGTGGGCCGGATTCGCGTGAAGGACCTCTTGCCGTGAGGGATTCATGAGCACGGCCGAAATCGCTCCACCGGAAGTCGACACGAACCTGCCCGGACCATCTCCAACTTCCGGAGTCCGACGGGAAACCTGCGGAAAACTTCCTCGAAAACCCGCAGGGCAGATCCTGAGCGACCCGCTCATGCCCGTCCTCCTCCGCAGGCATCCGGACGGGAATTTTGCGATCGGGCGCGATTGCGGGATCTACTGGAACCCGACCGATCCCCCCTTGAAGGGCGTGACCGTGCCGGACTGGTTCTACGTGCCCGACGTCCCTCCCACGCTCGACGGCCATTATCGGCGGTCGTATGTGATGTGGAAGGAGTTGGTTGCCCCGTTGATCGTCCTGGAGTTCGCCTCGGGCAATGGCTCCGAGGAACGTGACCGGACGCCCTATTCGGGCAAATTTTGGGTCTACGAGACCGTGATCCGGCCGATCTATTATGGGATCTACCAGGTCGAGCCGGGCGAGATCGAGATGTACGAGCACCATCGCGGCAAGTTCCGGCCGATGACCCCCAACGACCGCGGCCACTTCCCGATCGAAGAACTCGGCGTGGAGCTGGGCGTGTGGTTTGGGACGGTCGAGAATTTCGAATTTCCCTGGATGCGATGGTTCGATGCCGGCGGAATCTTGCTCCCATCAGGTTGGGAGAACTCCGCGGCCGAAGCCAGGCGCGCCGAGGCCGAATCCGGACGCGCCAACGCCGAAGCCCAGCGTGCCGAACGCCTGGCCGCGCAGCTTCGTGCCCTCGGCGTTGAGCCCGACGCGTGAGCGCCCGCTGGACCCCCGGATAGAATCTCACGGATGAGCGACTTACACGACGACGACCTGGACGGCCGGCCTCCCGACCCCGCCAAGCATGATGCCTATGCCGCGCTTGCGGCATCGGGATTTCTTGCTCTATGTGCTCAGCTCCGTCATGGCCACCGTCGGCGGCGAGATGCAGAGCGTGGCCGTCGGGTGGGAACTCTATCAACGCACCGATTCCCCCCTTGCGCTCGGGTTCGTGGGGCTGGTGCAGGCGTTGCCCGTGCTGCTCCTGGCCATCCCGGCCGGGCATCTTGCCGACCGCTTCCCGCGCAAGTGGATCGTCCTGGCCACCGCCGCCGCCATGACGTGCGGGTCGTTCGGCCTGGCCGCGATCTCGTGGTTTCATGGGCCGATCTTGCTGGTCTATGCCTGCCTGGGGCTGATCGGAGTGGCCGGCGCGTTCTCGTTCCCGGCCCGGTGGGCGTTCATGCCCGAACTCGTCCCGCAGGCCGATTTCCACAACGCCGTGGCCTGGCGGACCAGCGCGTGGCAGGTCGCGGCCATGCTCGGCCCGGCCCTGGGCGGATTCCTCTTCGGCGCTTCGGCCCGGCGAACGTGTACCTGGCCGACGGCTGCTGCGGGATCGCCGTCTGCCTCGCGATCTTCTCCATCCATGGCCGCCCTTATGTGAAGAAGGAGTCCGAGCCGATCTCCTGGCACTCGCTCCTGGCCGGATTCCGCTACGTGAGGGATTCTCGCCTCATCCTGGCCGCCATCACGCTCGACATGTTCGCTGTGTTGCTGGGCGGGGCCGTCACGCTCTTGCCGGTTTACGCCAAGGACATCCTGCAAATCGGCCCCGTGGGATTGGGATGGCTCCGCGGCGCCCCGTCCATCGGCGCCCTCGTGATGGCGTTGATCGTGGCGCATCGGCCTCCCATGCAGCGGGCCGGGCGCGACTTGCTGCTTGCGGTGATCGGCTTCGGCGTGGCCACGATCGCGTTCGGCCTGTCTCGGGATCCGCTTCTCTCGTTTTTCCTGCTGATCCTGACCGGCGCCTTCGATAATATCAGCGTGGTCATCCGCTCGACGCTCATCCAGGTGCGCACGCCCGACTCGATGCGAGGCCGGGTGTCGGCGGTGAACAGCATCTTCATCGGCATGTCGAACGAGGTGGGCGGGTTCGAGTCGGGCACCGCGGCGTGGCTCATGGGCACCGTGCCGTCGGTCGTCTTCGGCGGCGTGGGATGCCTGGTCGTGGTCGCGCTGACGGTCCTGAAATGGCCCGAGATCGCGCGGCTGGGGCCGCTGGACAAGCTGGGCGAGAAGACGATTTCGACGCGGCCGATCGAGATCCCTTCGAGCCCCGTGGAAGTGGAAGGACACTCATGATCGAATGGGTCGGATTGCTCCAGGCGGCCCTGACCGCCGAGTTCCACACCGGGCCCATGATCGCCTCGTTGGCCACGGTCGACGGCCATCATCGCCCTCGAGCCCGATCGATGGTGATCCGCCGGATTGAAGCCGACGGCTCGCTCTGGTTCTGCACCGACGGGCGCAGCGACAAGGCCGGGGAGGTCCGCGAATCCCCCTTCGCCGAGGTCGTGTTCTGGCTCCCTAGCCTCCGCGAGCAATTCCGCGTCGCGGGATCGGTGGGACGGGCCACGGACCTGGAGCGGACGGAGCTATGGGGCGAGCTCTCCGACGCCGCGAGGGCCCTGTTCGCCTGGCCCGCGCCGGGACGCCCCCGCGCGGACGAGCCGTTCCCCAAGGGGCTGCCCAGGGAGGCTCCGATCCCCGACAATTTCGAGGCCATGCTCGTCCGGCCGGACCGCGTCGACCACCTGGACCTCACGGGCCACCCTCATCGGCGGACCCGCTGGGAAGGTCCGCCGAGCTGGGAGGCCCGGGAGATCAATCCTTGAGGCTGCTGGCGCTTGGCGGTTGGCTATAAGCCGTAGGCTATAGGCTATAGGCCATTCGAACTCGAAGGGCACTCGGAGGCTATGCGGGATGTCCCTCTTACGGTGCATTTCCTGCACCCTACGAGGACCGAGAGCCTTTCCGGGCGGCCTCTTATAGCTTAACGCCTACAGCCTACAGCTCTTAGCCTACAGCCCAAAGCTCAACGCCCCAGCCAGCCTCAATTCGCCCAGGCCGGCTCGTCGAAGAGGAGCCCGTACTTCTTCATCTTCTTGTAGAGCGTGGTGCGGTTGATGTCCAGCACCCTGGCGGTTTCCTGGCGGTTCCAGTTGAGCGCCTCCAGGGCCTGGAGGATCAGCTCCTTCTCGGGGCCTTCCAGGGCTTCCTTCAGCGGGAGGATGCCGAGGTTCACGTGCGGCCGGCGGGGGCGCGACGAGGGCCGGCCCATGCCCGTCTCTCGGTTGATGAGCGCGAGGTGGTTGGGCTCGATGCGGACGCCCCGGCACACCACCACGGCGCGCTCGATGGCCTGCTCCAGCTCAAGGACGTTGCCGGGCCATGGGTGGGAGCGGAGGACGTCCACCACCTCGGGCGAGAACGCGGTCACGTCCTTGCCCATCTGCCGGGCGAACCGGGCGCGGAAGTGGTCGGCCAGGCGATCCATGTCGTCCTCGCGGTGCCGCAGGGGGGGCAGCTTCAGGGCCACCACGCTGATCCGGTAGTACAGGTCCTGCCGGAACATCCCCTCGCGGGCGAGCGTGGCCAGGTCCTCTCGGGTGGTCATGATCACGCGGACGTCGGCCGCCTCGGTCGTGCCCGAGATCGCCGATTCGTACTGGTTGTCGCGGAGGAGCCGCAGCAGCTTCTCCTGGAGGTTGTCCGACAGCGCCGAGACCTCTTCGAGCACGATCGTGCCGCCCCTGGCCGCCGCGATCTTGCCGGGGACATCCGGCGACGTGATCCCGTCGCCGCGACGGCCGAAGAGCTCGGCCTCCAGTTGCGCTTCCTTGATCGTCGAGCACGAGATCTCGAACAGGGGGGCGTCGGGCCGCGGCCCCTGGCGGTGCATGGTGCGGGCCAGGAGCGTCTTGCCCACGCCCTTCTCCCCCCCGATCAGGACCGGGGCCCTGGTCGGCGCGATGGTCGAGGCCAGCTCGACGACCTGGCGGAGGACCGGGTCGTTGGTGATCAGAGCCGGGATTTCCTCGGTGCGGCCCGGAGCGGCCGAGGAAGGCATGGGCGGGCCGACGTCGATCCGCCGGTACCCGTTGCCCAGCCCGTTAGGCATGGCCGAAATCGGCGACGACAGGCCGTTCCGGTAGCCGTGCCCGCCATTGGCATGGCCCACGCCGTTGCCCACCCCGTTGCCGATCGCCGTGCTGCTGTAATTCGAGAGGTTGCCGGCCCCGGTGGGATACCCGACGGCGCCCCCGGCGGGCTTGCTGCCGGAGAACGGCTCGGGCTCGCCCAGCGCCTGGGCCACCGCGGCCCGGAGGCCCGTCGCCGGCAGGGGGAAGCGCAATACCGCCGCGGCGCCCCGGACCATGGCGTCCCTGGCCCGCTCGGGATGGGGGCCGGGGAACAGGAGGATCACCGGCATGTGCGGGTACTTGCGCCGCAAGCAGGTGAGGAACTCCAACGCGTCGGGATGGTCGGGCTCGGCCCCCGCCAGGACCAGATTGGCAGGCGCCTGCTCCAGCATGCGCACGGCCACGCGGTCGTTGGGGGCCTCGTCGATCTTGTGCCCCAGGGTCTGGAGCATCGACGTCATCAGCTTACCGACCGACGGGTCATGGTGAACGATCAAGATGCGCGTCTGGTTCATAACTCTCTCTCGCAAGGGGCGTCCACGTGGGCCGTACCAAGGCGCGGCCGAGTCGCGGGGGCCGGTCGGTCATCCCTGAAAACGATGGAATGGCAGACTCAACCCGGACATCAGCCCGGGGACGATGGGTCGGGACCCCATGCGAGTCGCCCGGTCAGGGCGACCCCGATCTATCTTCAACATCTCGTAAGGGGCGTCTATCAGGCGACGCCCCGCGGCGGTGTTGCAAGGGATATACATCACGCATGGCCTGTCGTCAAAAGCCCCCGAATCCGTGCGACGGGGACACCTCGTCGGTTCGATACGGCCCATCCTGGTCCGTGCAGGAGCGAAATTACTTAAACTCACGTCTAACAAGACACACTCCCGCATGCAATTCCTCAGCCAATCATCACATCTCATCGGAAAAGTTCGCAAAATAAGCTCAGTTGGAGGGAATAAGGGGTACGACGGGCGTCAGGCGCGGGGATGGGCCTCGTCGTAGGCGGCACGCAGCCGCTCCTGGCTCACATGAGTGTAGATCTGGGTGGTGGTCAGGCGGCGGTGGCCCAGCAGTTCCTGGACGCTCCGGAGGTCCGCGCCGTGATCGAGGAGGTGGGTAGCAAAGCTATGTCTCAGGGTGTGTGGGCTGCATCCCATGTCGAGATCTTGCCCCTTAAGATAGCCGTCAAACAAACGGCCCACGCTCCGCGTAGAAATTCGCGTGCCGTATCGGTTCAGGAAGACGCTCTTTTCTTCAGGGGCGGCCGGTTGCCGCACCTTCAGCCAGCGTCCCAGCCAGTCCATGGCCACGGGGCCCAGGGGGCTCATGCGCTCGCGTCGCCCCTTGCCCCTCACGCGGACCATCTCCTGATCGAAGTCGAGGTCGGCGAGGTCCAGGCCCACAAGCTCGGATACTCGAAGTCCTCCCCCGTAAAGGACTTCCAGCATGGTACGGTCGCGCACGCCCGGGGGTTCGACGGTCGGGATCGACTCCAGCAACTCGATCACCTGGTCGGCCCGGAGCGGCTCGGGCAGGCGCTTCGGTTGCTTCGGATTCCTCAGGCCGCCGGCCGGGTCGCCAGCTACCGACCCTCGGCGGCGATGGAACCGGAAAAACGACCGGAGGCTAGCGAGCCGCCTCGCGATCGTGCTTGGAGCATACTCTTGGCTGCTCATCCAGGCGGCATAGGCTCGAAGCCGCTTCGCGTCGGCCGCAAGCGGATCGGCCCCTTCTCCCAGGGTTTCGGCCAAATAACGCGCAAAAATCGCCAGATCCTCGCCATAGGAACGGACCGTGTGGGCCGAGGACCCTCGGTCGTCGCGAAGGTGATTTAGGAATATATCGATTGCAGGAGCCATGCTACCACCTCTTCATCGAGGATCATTGGGCGCCTGGAGTCCGGCATGACAGGGCCGGGATCTCCGCCCTCCCGGGAGTCCCGGCAGGGGCGGCCGACGATCCATCGTCCATTCGGGGAAAATCCGGCCGGATCGGCCGGATCGAGCATTCGGCGAGCGAGAAGGAAGGAGCAGGAATCGACGAAACGGCATCCGGAATTTAAATAACGATCGGCAACACCGGGCAATCACGTGACCCGATACCTGAAGGGGGGGTGGTTATCACGGGTCTCGCGGCATTTCCGGAGGAATCCGCAAGCTCGTCCGACTCTGCCTAAAAAGAGGAGGCTACCGCTTTCGGCGCCGGAGCGGCCCGAAATGGCGGCCTGACTTCCCCTTTGCTACGCACCACGATTGCGTTCCGGGACACCTTTTTTCCTCCACGAATCCATTTTCCTAGCAATCATGCAATTAGGGTGGGCGCCGTGAGAAATTTCCGCGAAACTCCAAGACAAACGCCCGATTCGCCGAAGAAATTCGAACATCCCGATCGGCATTGTTGGTCTCATCGACTGATTGTCACACTTGAGGAAGGAAACAAGCAAGGGAAAAAAGCTTCGTTGCTCTAAACGGCCAAATGATGCGAATTTCAGGACAATTATGGCTTCCATGCACCTTCGTCGACGCCAAACATCGCGGACCATGAGGTTTTCCCACGTCCCTCCGGCACGAGGTTTCGCCTAAATGGTTGGAGAAACGCTCACGCACCGCTTAATATTGCCACGTGATGCGAATCACCATGGCTCCTTGTATGCCGGGGTCTTGCTTTCCCTGGCGTTGGAGGCGGGGTATTCCCATGCCTATCGGGCTGCTGGACCGCTGGCGAACCTCGTCCTGAAGCGTGTCCTGGACGTGCGATGCTTCGAGCCGGTGGCGATCGGCCGGGTCGTGGAGATCCGCAGCCGGGAGGTCGATCGTGCGAGGGCGATGATCGTGGTGGCCCTGATCGGGTCGAATCTCCCCGGCCGGCCGGGCCCCTGGATGGAAGGGCTGATGCAATTCGTGCAGGTCGACGCCAATAGCCGCCCCTCCGCCCTCGAATCCGGCGGCGATCCCGCGGACGAGACCCTCCCGGAGCCCTGGTCGTCGCTGAGGCTCCGCGCGAAACGCCTGCTGGCGATCCGCAAGTGACGGCCCCTCGCGGCATCCCCTCCCTGATACGGGCGAGAACGCGGTTTGTTCCCGCAATCTCGCGAAATCGCCCTGCGAGTGCGATCAACCCATCGTCGCCATGGCCGAGGTTGCGTGCGGCTCGATCGGGTGGGCGGGCAACTCGATCACGAACCTGGAGCCCTGGCCGACGACCGACGTGACCACGATTTTTCCGCCGTGCTCGCGAATGATCTTCTGCGAGACCGGCAGGCCCAGCCCCGTGCCCCGCGAACCCTTGCTCGAGGCGAAAACCTGGAAGATCGACCCGAGCGCCTCCTCGGGGATCCCCACGCCGTTGTCGGAAATCGCCACGCTCGCCGTGTTGGTGGCCGGGTCCCACGCCGTCGAGACCACCACCCTGGCGTCGGTGGCTTCCTCGGAGGCGTCGATCGCGTTGGTCACGATATTCAGCACCGCGCGGTGGATTCCGTCGGGGTCCAGGCCGATCTCGGGCAGGTTCTTGCCCGGCTCCCAGGCGAGCTGCACGCCCAGCTCGGCGGCGCGCGACTGCATGAGCTCGATCACGTCGGAGACCACCGCGTTCAGGTCGCTCGGCTCGATGGCCGGCTCGCGATCCTTCGAGAACGAGAGCATGTCCATGACCAGGTTGTAGATCTTCGCCTGGTTCTTCTCGACGATCGTCCACCCGCGGCGGACGATCCCCTCGTCCTTGGAATTCAGGCCCATCTCGATCAGGTGCGACCCGCCGTGGATGCCTTGCAGGATATTCTTGATGTGATGAGATAAGGTGGCGATCGTCTGTCCGACGGCGGCCAGGCGTTCGGCCTGGAGCTTGGCCTCGTAGAACGCGGTGCTCTCGATGGCGAGGCCGGCCTGGTGGCCGATGGCGACCATGAGCGTGAGGTGCTCCTGCGTGAACCGGCTTTTCGGGGTGGGGATGCCCGCCGGGGTCTCGGCGAACTCGTTGCCCGACCGCACGTCGGCGTAGAGGACGCCGAGGGTCGTATGGCGGCCCTGGATCGGCACGCAGATCGCCTCGCGGATCGCGTAATCGACGATCGACTGCGAAGGGCCGAACCGCGTGTCGCCCGAGGCGTCGGAGGTGATCACGCCCTGGCCCTGCTCGCGGACGTGGTCGACGATCGTCCGCGAGATCGTCATCCGCTCATCCGGGTCGGCCGGGCCTTTCCACCGCACCGCCTTGGGCCGGAGGTCGCCGGTCTCCTCGTCGGTCAGCAGGATGGCCCCGCGATCGGCGCCGATCGACTCGAAGACGAGCTGGAGGATCTGCGGCAACAGCGCGTTCACGTCCGTGATGTGGCTGATGGCCTGCGTGGCCTGGTAGAGCACGGACAGGTTGGCCAGGCGGACCTTGAGCCAGTCGCCGGCCGATCCCGAGGCTTCCAGCACGCGAGAGCCGTCGCCGGCCGGGATGCTGCGGATGATGGCCGAGCGGTCCTCGGGGCTGGCCTTGCTGAGCAAATCCACCCGCTCGGTCAGGTCACGCTCGGGGGCGCCGGCCTCGCCGAAGACGACCACGGTCTGTCCCAGCCGGACCTGATCGCCCAGCTTCAAGGGCGCCTGGTCGACGGGCCGTCCGTTGAGGAAGGTGCCATTGGCCGAGCCGAGGTCGACGATGCGATAGCTCGAAGGCTCGACGAACCGGACCTCGGCATGGCGTCGCGAGACCTCGTTATCATGCAATCGGATCGGGTTGGACGCATCGCGGCCCAGGGCCATCGGCCGGGCCTTCAGCTCGAACCGCTTGCCCTGATCGGGCCCCTGGATCACGAACAACGAGGCCACGTCGCGAATCCCCGATGCGGAGGAGGAAGACGCCCACCGAGGTCGAGCCTAACCGCCAGTCGGGGCAAGGTCAACCCGCCGGGGTTGGGGAGGCGTGTCGTCGAATTCAAGTTCGTTCGCGGTCCAACGGCATCGCGTGATGGACGTCCTCGTACTGCTCGACCAGGGTTCCCAGGACGAGGAGGTAATCTTCTCCTTCCCGCAGGAGGCCGTCCTCGCCCCGGTCGAGCTGCCCATCGAAGATCGCAATCGCCCGATCCAGCTCCGCCTCCGATCGGATTAGACCCAACACAGGAATGCGCGGATCAGGGCGAGATGGGGGTCTCCGATCGACGGAACTTCGGTGGCCATGCGAGCGGTTCCTCAATCTTCCCAATCACCTTGAGCGTACTCTCGATGAGTCGGGTAGGGCCGGTTATCACCGGCCGTCTTCGATCGCAGGGGACACGGCCGGTAATAACCGGCCCTACAACTCGTCATCCGGCTCGGGCTTCCCGCGGCTTCCATAGCGCCATCACCGCCACCAGCGCCACCAGGGGAAGCCAGCCCATGGCCCCCACCACCAGGTTGTAGCTCTTGGTCCGGTCCAGATACCGCCCGAACACCGGGTGGAACGCGGCCGTGACCAGCCAGGTGATCGTGGATAAGAGGCCCGTGACCTTCCCCACGTGCGTCCGCGAGAGGTCCTGGGCGAGCGAGTAGTAGGCGGCGTATGATCCCAGGCCGCCGAACGCCACCACGAGCAAGGCTCCCAGCAGGAACGGGCCCGCCGGCAACAGGGCCGCGGCCGTGGTCAGCGTGGTCATCACGCAGCAGGCCGCGAAGACCCACATCCTCGCCGAAAACACCGTGAATCCCCGACGCGCCAGCAACCCCGTGACCGCCCCCGCCGTCAGGGCGCCCAGGTCGGCCGCGATGTAATAAATCGTCGTGAAATTGAGCATGTCGTTGCGTTCGTAACCCCGGGCCTCGCGCAGGAACTTCGGCAGCCACACGCGGAACAGGTGCCAGTTCAGGTTGATGCAGACCACCATGATCGCCAGCGCCAGGAACCTCGCCGACCACACCACCCGGAAGAATGACATCCAACCGGGATGCTCCGACGCCTGGTCGCTCGGCTTGTCCGTCGCGACCAGGTCGCGAGGGCGGATCGAGCCGAACCACAGGATCACCCACGCGCATCCCCCCGCCCCGATCACCAGGAACGGCATCCGCCAAGAAGACCCCGAGCTATTTAACAGCATCTTGATAACTTGAGGCGCGATGATCGCCCCCAGCGCCGTCCCGCTCTGCAACATGCTGTTGCCCAGCGCCCGGTCGCGGGGGGCCAGCAGGAGCTGGATCGTCTTCAGCCCGCACGGGAATTGCCCCGCCTCGAAGAGGCCGAGCAACGCACGCAGTATCATGAGGTCCCGGAACGAACGGCTCAGGCCCGTGAGGAACCCCATCGCCGACCATCCCACCAGCGCCACCGGATAGAGCCAGAACACGCCCACGCGGTCCACCAGCCAGCCGAACAGCAGGCTCCCCGCCGCGAACGCGAGCCCGAAGGCGAGTTCGAGTTGGCCGTATTGCTCGTTGTCGAGCTGGAATTCCCGCTGGATCTCGATCGCCAGCGTATTGGCGGTGAGCCGGTCCATGTAATTGACGACCGTGGCCAGCAGGAGCAGGAAGCAGATGTACCATCGCCAGGTCGTGGATCGACCCGGGACGGGGGGAGCGTCGGCCGCGATCATCGGAGGGCCCTCGGCAGATCCGCGAATCGCCCCACCGGCAGGGGCAACCAAGGCCACCCAGGTTAAGCGATCGGTCCATCGGCCACCACGCCCCACCCCGGCCGAGTGCCCGATCCGGCGAGAATCCCTGTATTATAAATGAATTATTATTTGATAATATTTTTTATTAATTCAATTAACGCATTCCGGCCGTAGAATTTTCTCGGGATGGGTGATAATCCCGGTTCGGCGCATCGATGGTGATGGTGTTGGCCGCATCCATCGGGCCGACTCGTCGTGACCGGGTCCAGGTCTTCTATCTATCGAGGGGGTTGGGGCGGAAATGCACAAGATTTCCTCCCGGGAATCCGCCGCGACCTCCGTCGCCGTGGCATGCTTGTGGTTGACGGCGATCGGCCGCGTGTATCCGATCCCGGCCGCAACCGCTAGACTAACCCCTCCGCCCCGCTTCGAGCCCGGCGATCCCCTCAACGGAGCGACCATCATGGCGGAATTCGGCGAACTCGACGGGACCTTCCACTTCTTCGCCGTGGTCACCCCCGACGGCCGCATCCCCACCGTCGGCGAGGACTCCACGCTCAACGACCCGGCCGTCTGGTACACCGGGCCCATAGGCACGATCGCCCACCTCTCCGACTTCGCCCTGGTCTTCACCGACCACGACGACGCCCGCGACGAGATGCAAATCCACGCCCCCAACCTGCCCGATGGCACCAAGATTCTCGCCTTCAGCGTGGTCGTCGAGGAAATCGACAACCATTTCGACGCAAGTTGAGGGCGAACAACGGAATAGGAATCGTGGGGTGGGTCCAGCGGTAGCGAGGCCCACCCCACGCTTGTTCCGTTTCCGCAGGGCGGCGAGGTCTCTCGCTCAACGATTCACGGTCGCCATCATATTCGCCGGATAGCGATCGCCCGACGCCACCCCTCGCGGCGCCACCTCGTCAATCCGCCGCAAATCCTCGGGCGAAAGCGAGATGTTCGCCGCGGCCAGGTTTTCTTCCAGGTAGGCCTGCCGCTTGGTCCCCGGGATCGGCACCAGGTCTTCGCCCTGAGCCAGCACCCACGCCAGCGCCAGTTGCGAGGCCGTGCAGCCCTTCTCGGCCGCAATCGCCTTGATCCTGCCGACAAGATCGAGATTCTTCGCGAAGTTCTCCCCCTGAAATCGGGGCGCATGCCGGCGATAATCATCCGGCGCAGGTCGTCAATCGAGCGAATCTCGCCGCTCAAGAATCCCCGCCCCAGGGGGCTATAAGGCACGAACCCGACGCCCAGCTCGCGGCAAACGGGCAGGATCTCATCTTCCGGGTCGCGACTCCACAGCGAGTACTCGGTCTGCAAGGCCGCGATTGGATGAACGGCCATCGCCCGGCGAATCGTCGCCGGCCCGGCCTCTGAAAGCCCGAGATATCGCACCTTGCCCGCCTTGACCAGATCGGCCATGGCCCCAACCGTTTCCTCGATCGGGACGTTAACATCGACGCGATGTTGATAATAAAGGTCGATGTGATCGACGCCCAGGCGCTGGAGCGACCCATCGCAAGAGGACTTCACATACTCGGGACGCCCGTTGACCGCCCGTTTGGCCGGATCGTTTGGGTCCATCACGATGCCGAACTTGGTCGCCAGGATCGCGTTATGACGACGTCCGGCGAGCGCCTTGCCCACCAGTCGCTCGTTGGTATGGGGACCGTACATATCGGCCGTATCGAGGAAGTCCACGCCCAGATCCAGCGCCCGATGGATGGTGGCGATCGACTCGGAATCGTCGCGAACCCCATAGAACGCCGACATGCCCATGCAACCCAGGCCAATCTCCGAGACCGAAAGCCCCGATTTGCCCAGCATCCGCTTCTTCATCGTCGAGGGTCTCCAGGTGAACCGGAACGGAACTCACGGTATCTTATCCAGGGGCGCCCGCCCGTCTTACGCGGATCCGGTCGATTTCGCTAGAATGTTGCCATGTCCACCAATACCAAGCCGTACAAAGAAACCCTGAATCTCCCCGTGACCCGGTTCGACATGAAGGCGAACCTGGCCGTGCGGGAACCCCAGCGTCAAGCGCAGTGGCGTGAGATGGATCTGTACGCGCAGATTCGCAGGAACTGCGCGGGACGACCTCGCAAAGTCCTCCACGACGGCCCACCTTACGCCAATGGCGACATCCACATGGGGCACCTCCTGAACAAGGTGCTCAAGGATGTGGTCGTAAGATATTTCACCATGGCCGGTTACGATAGTCCCTACGTGCCCGGTTGGGATTGCCACGGTCTGCCCATCGAACACAAGGTCGCCAAGGATCTCGGGTCAAAAATCGCCGGCATGACGCCCGCCGAGGTCCGCGAGAAATGCCGCGTCGAGGCCCTCAAATGGGTCGACATTCAGCGCGATCAGTTCCTCCGCCTGGGGATCTCGGGCGACTGGGCAAACCCTTACCTCACGCTCGATCCCCGCTACGAAGCCGGGATCATGGACGTCCTGGCCGACCTGGTCGAGAAGGGTTATGTGTTTCGGCAATTAAAGCCAATTCATTGGGATATCCATGATCGGACGGCCCTGGCCGAGGCCGAGCTGGAATATCAGGACGTGACCTCGCCCACGGTCTTCGTCAATTTCCCCATGGTCGGTGGCGTCCCGGCCAATTTAGGCGAAGGCCGCTGGCATGCGATGATCTGGACCACCACGCCCTGGACCCTCCCGGCCAACGTGGCGATCGCGGCGCACGCGAATCTGGATTATGCAGGCATTGCCTATACCGACCCCGATTCGGGCGCCGAAATCCGCACGATCCTCGCCGTGGACCTGGTGGATAAGGTGTTCGGCAAGAAGAACTTGAACAATTTTCGCGAGGTCGGCCGGTTCAAGGGCCGAGCCCTCGACGGTGCGACTTACCGCCACGTCTTCCTCGACCGCATCGGCAAGTTCGTCCTGGCCGACTACGTGAGTGCCGACGACGGCACCGGTTTGGTCCACACGGCCCCCGGACACGGGGCCGAGGACTATCAAACCGGCCAGAAATATGGGCTGGAGACGCTCAGCCCGGTCGATGCCTCCGGCCGGTTCACCGACGAAGCCCCCGAGCGGTTGCGGGGCAAGGGCGTCTTTGCCGCCAATCCCGAGGTTGTGGCCATACTAGGCGAATCTGGGGCGCTTTTCCATCAAGAAGACATCCGCCACAGTTACCCGCATGGATGGAGGAGCAAGAAGCCGGTCATCTTCCGCGCCACCTACCAATGGTTCATCGGAGTCGAGCGCAACAGCTTGCGGCAAGAGACCTTGAAGGCAATCGACGGGGTGAAGTGGCACCCGGCGTGGGGCCGATCGCGGATTGACGCGATGGTCGGCAATCGGCCCGATTGGTGCATCTCGCGGCAGCGTGCCTGGGGAGTGCCGATCCCCGTCCTGTTCAACGAGCGGACCGGCGATTTTCATCTGACCGCTGCATCCGTCAGGTTTTATCGCGACTTGTTCCGTCGCGAAGGGGCCGATGCGTGGTTCGAGAAGCCCATCGAAGACCTGATCCCGCCCGACCTGGATCGGTCGCGATTTCCCCAGGAAACTTTGACCAAGGGCACCGATATTTTGGACGTATGGTTCGAGTCGGGTTCGAGCCATCGCAGCGTCTTGGACGAGCCGTCGTACGGGCTTGGGGGTTCGCCCGCGGCCCTGTATCTCGAAGGCTCCGACCAGCATCGCGGGTGGTTCCAGTCGTCCATCCTCACGTCGGTGGGGTCGCGAGGCCGCGCGCCGTTCCTGGAAGTCCTGACCCACGGCTTCGTGGTGGACGACCAGGGCAAGAAAATGGCCAAATCAGGCGGAAACGCGATCGGTGCGGTCAAAGCCACCGAGCAATACGGGGCCGACGTGCTGAGGCTTTACGTGGCCGGCCTGGATTACGCCGATGACGTGCGGATGAGCGAAAAAGGGATCAAGGAAGCCTCGGAAGCTTATCGCAAGATCCGCAACACGTTCCGCTACTTGCTGGGAAATCTCGAAGATTACGCCCGGTTCGATCCCGTCACGGTCGACCCCAACACATTGCAGGAAATCGACTTGTGGGCGCTGGGCGGCTAAACAAGGTGATCCGCGACGTGACGGCTTCGTACGAGACGTTCGAGTTCTACAAGGTTTTCCAGAGGATCTACCAGTTCTGCGCTGTGGATCTTTCCAGCTTCTATCTGGATGTCCTCAAGGATCGGCTTTATGCCGAGTTGCCCGAAGGCTCCGAGCGCCGCGCGGCGCAATTCGTGATGGCGCAACTCCATACAACGCTTGCCCGGTTGCTCGCCCCCATCATGCCGCACACTTGCGACGAGATTTGGGACTTGGTGCCGGAATCGGCGGGCAAGCCGGCCAGCGTCCACCTGGCGGATTGGCCGGATGCGGATCCGCGGTGGGAAGACGAGGCGAGAGATGCCCGATGGGAGCGATTGATCGAGCTTCGCAACGTGGTGATGGTGAATCTGGAGGGTCTGCGAAGGGAAAAGGTGATCGGCAGCAGCCAGGAAGCTTCATTGACCGTGGCAACCGGCCCGCAACTGGCGTCCTGGGTCTCGCCCGAGTTGCTGACCACGCTGTGCATGGTGTCGGAGGTCGAGATTGAGGCCCATCCCGGCGAGGCCGCCGATGCCGTCACTTCTCGACGGTCGACGCATCCTAAATGCGAACGTTGCTGGAATTTGCGTCCGACCGTCGGCCAGGATGCGGAGCATCCGTCGCTTTGCGATCGCTGCGCCCGGGTGATCCGGGCCATGCCGGCCGGGATTTGAGATAAAAAAAGCTTCACCACGAAGCACGCGGAGAAAAAGGCGAGAGGAAGGGAGGTTTTCCCTCCGAATCTCTCGCCGTTTTCTCCGCGAACTGCGCGGTGAAGCTTCTGAAGTCGGCTTGTTATGTCGCGAGACTTATGTCACTTCGCTTCGGGGAAGGCGGCGAGTAGCTCGCGGTAGGTGGGCTGCTCGAGGGGATGGATCTCGCCGGGACGCAGGCCGGAGGTGCGAGCCTTCTTGAAGGCTTCGGCCGCCTCCGCGACCTTGCCCGCTTTTTTCAGGGCGTGGGCCAGGTGGACGTAGCCGGAGGGGGTGGGGCTTGCAGCCAGCGATTCCTCCAGGTCGTCGATGGCCTTCTCAGGCTCTCCGATCAGGGTGAGGATGAGGCCCCGGGTGTCGAGCAAGTCGGGCGTGGCGCCTTCCTTGGCGATGGCCTCATCGATGAGGTCGAGCGGCTCGGGGCCCTTCACGCCGCGGAGGGCCAGGAGCCACGCGAGGTTGTTGAGCGGCGCCCCCAGATCGGGCTTGGCCTTGTGCAGGTCGCGGAAGAACGCTTCGGCCTCTGCATAATCGCCCTGCAGGATGTCCAGATTGGCCGCGTCGAACCGCAGGACCACGTCGGAGGGCGCCTTCTTCAGGGCTTCGGTGATGCCGGCCTCGACCCGCTTGAACTCCCCTGCCGAGGGCCGCCCCGAGTAGAGGACGATCACGGCCGCCGACGAGACCCGCGAAGGCGGCACGGATGGGTCGGCCCAGAGCTTCTCGCAGAGGTCGATCGCCTCGCCATGCCGGTCGCGACGGCCGAGGAACCCGATGAGCGCAAGCGTAGCGTTGGCACGACCTTGGGGCGTGGCGACCGTCGGCTTGGCGGCCAGGCTGCGGAGCAGGTTCTCGGCGGGGTTGAACTGGCCGAGGTCCTCCAGGATGCCGGCCACGTTCGGCGCCAGTAACGGGGTGGTTCGGGCCACGTCCTCGAGCAGGGAGACGGCCTCGGCCGGCTTGCCCTTGGCGACGAGCATGCGGGCCTTCAGCTCGGCGACGACCGGCCCCTGCTGGCGGATGCGAGCCAGGGCGTCGAGCCAGGGAGCGGCCTCGTCGGGGTTGCCCCGGGCAATCTGGTTCCGGCGAGGAATTGGAGGAGCAGGGGATTGGCCGGGTCCTCGGCCAGGAGGCCCTGGGCCTCGGCTCGGGCCCGTTTCCAGTCGCCGTCGGCGGCCAGGAGTTGGGCGCGGAGGAAGCGGTCAGAGGGTTGGGCCTCCTGCCGGGCGGACATCTTGTCGATGATTGCCACCGCCTTCCGCCGATTACTCCGATTGGGCTGACGGGCGAGCACCTGCGAACGGGCTCGGAGGTCCTCGGCCGTGAGGTTGGCCGGGATGTCGTCCCCCTTCGTCCCGGCGCCCGCGTCGTCCAATCCCAGCAGTTCCAAGGCCTTGGCCGACCCGCCCTGATTGCTCGCCAGGGCCAGGGCCAGCACCCGCTTGGCCCATGCGGCCTGCCTCGGGGTCTTGCTCTGCAGCGAGATCAGGCGGCGCAGGAGCGGCTCGGCGTCACGAATCCGGCCCTGCCTGATGAAGTTGATCGAAGCGGCCTCGAGCGTGGGCACGTCTTCGGGCCTGGCCTTTAAGATGGCGTTGAATCGGGCATTGGCCTCTTCGGCCTGGCCGATCGCCGCCAGGCAGCGGGCGATGGTGAGCTCGCCCTCGGGGCCTTTGAGCGAGGCCTCGGCCTTGCGAATGGCGGCCTTGGTGTCATCGAGCCGTCCCGAGGCGGCGAGCGAGATGATATAGGCGGTCTGGGCCAGCGGATCTGCCGGCGCCAGCTCGGCGCCTCGGGCCAGGGCCTTTTCGGCCTCTTCGCGGCGGGCGCGGGCCTCCTTGGCCTGGCCCCGCTCCTCGGCCTTCCTGGCCGCGATGAACAGGAGTTGGCCGAGCCAGGTCTGGTCGGCGGCCGAGTCGGGCTTGCCGGCGATGGCCGCGTGGGCCAGGTTGATGGCGCGATCGTCGCCGCTGGTCTGCAATGCCACGTCGGCGGCCAGGTGGCTCAACTCGGTCGAGAGCGGCCCGTCCTGCTGGACCTGGCGGAGCACGGACTCGGCCTGGTCGAACCGCCCGGCGCGGTAGAGCAATTGCACGGCCCGGCGGACCGCGCCGGGGTTGCGGTTGCCGTCCTCGATGGCGCGGAGGTATCCGCGGAGCGCCCCGTTGTATTCCTGCCTCCGGTCGTCGACCTCGGCGGCGGCGAGCGTGGCCAGGCTCCAACCCGGCCGCCGCTCCAGGGCCTCGGCGAGCAGGGCTCGGGCCTCGGCCAGGCCCTTGTCGTCGTCATCCTTGCGATCCGCCTGGATCAGCATCTGGGCCTTGCCGTAGCGCCACAAGGTCCCCTCGGCCCCCTCGATCCGCCGGACCTCCGCCAGGATGCGGCTCGCCTCGGTGCGGTCGTTGGCCCGCATGGCCGCCTCGAACTGCGCGAGGCGGACGCCGAGATGGTCGGGCTGCTCGGCGACCAGTCGCTCGCGGATCGTGGCGGCCGTCTTGGCTTCGTCGATGCGATCGAGGCCGTCGGCCAGGGCGATGAGCAGGGCGCGGCGTTCGGATTCGTCCTTCACGTTCGTCGCGGTCATGACCAATTTCGCGAGCGCCTGCGAGCTTGAGGACGTGGGCCTTGCCGACCAGTATCGGATGAGCGCGAGCAGCAATTCGGGGCGGTCGCCCAGTTGTTTGCGGGCGTCCTCCAGGATGGCGAGGGCCTCGCCCGACCGCCCTCGTCGCTCGGCCAGGGTGGCCAGGGCCACGCGGGGGGCGACGTCCTGGGGGTTGTCGTTCACGGCCTTCTGGAGCCGGTCGCCGGCCTCGTCGAGTTTCTCCTGGGCGGCGAGGATCTCGGATCGCAAGATGGCCAGGTCGGCCGACTTGGGCATGGCGGCCTCCAACTCGCCCAGGGCGCGGCCGACCTCATCCCATCGGCGTTGCGCCGGGGGCAATCTCAGGTTCTTGACCACGAGCAAGCGGGCGAGGTCGACGCGAATTCCCGCCGCGGCGCCGGGCATTCGCAGGGCAAGGCGGTCTTCATCGATCGCTTCATCATACCGCCCCTGCGCCGCGAGTGCCGCGGCCAGCTCCACGCGGGCGGATGCCGCCAGCGCGGGGTCGGAAACCTCCGCCGCCACCGCGCGGCGAGCTGCGGCGTATCGCAGCTCGGGATTGCCGAGCTGCTGATGACACCTGGCCAGCATCAGGAAGGCCCGCTTGGTCAGGACCGACGTGCCCGGCCGGGTTTCCAGGGTCGGGGCGATCCTGGCCAGCATCTGGGCGGCTTCGGTCCAGTTCCTCGCCAGGAACTTGAGACGGGCTTCGAGGAAGTCGAGCAATTCGCGGGGGAAGCTCGCGGCCCGCAGCGACTTGATCTCGGCCGATGCCTCCTCGGCGCGGCCGGCGTCGATCTCGAATTCGGCGAGGAACCAGCGCAGGTCGAGGTTTTCGGGCCGCTTCTCCAGGCCCTTCTTCAGGTAGTCGATCGCCCGATCCATCTTGCCCGCCCCGACTTCCGCCATCGCGATGGCGCGATAGAATCGCGGGTCGTCGGGATGGGCCTCGATCCCGCGGCTGAGCAGCTTCACGGCCTCGTCGTGCGGGGCCATCGGGGCGGCGGTCATCAACACGTCGGCGTCGTCGGGGGCCAGCTCCAACGCCCGTTTCACGTCGTCGTCGGCACCGGCAATCTGGTACTGGCGGCGATAGAAGGCGCGTTCGAGGAAGGCGCGGGCCGACCTGGGATTCGCGGCGATCAATCCGTCCTTGACCTGGAGGGCATCCATGACAAGGTCGGCCCGCTCGGGCTTCCTGAGCTGGGTGCGGAGCAGGCGGGCCAGCCTCGCATAGGCCGAGACCCGCGAGGGGTCGTGCGAGATCGATTTCTCCAGCCAGGTCACGGCGGCGGGGAACCGCCTGACCTGCTCCTCGCATTGCCCGAGCGCCTCCTCGGCGTCGGCATCGCCGCCGGCGGCCTGGGCAAGAATCTCGTAGTGCGACCTCGCCACCTCCGTCTGGCCGAGGCTCATCGCCAGCGACGCCGCCTTCCTGCGGACTTCCGGGCGGTTGGGATCGCGCGCGAGCACCCGTTCCAGCGTCTCCATCGCCTGGGTGAGGTCGTCCCTCGATGAAGAGCCCGTCAGGATCATGGCATATCTCGCCAGCACGTCGGTCGCATCGGGCCGATAGGCGAGATAGAGCTTCAGGAGGTCCGTTTCCTCTTTCTTCTTCCCCTCCCGACCGGCCTTGTCGGCCCGTTCCAGCAGGGAGCCGGCGCTACGCTTCGCCTGATATCCATGCAGGACATGCACCCCACCCAGGATCGCCACGCACGCGACGATCAACCCGATCATTAATTTATAATTGACCGTATATTTCATGGCTGGAGTACCTGGATGAATGCCGACGAAGAAACGCGGAAAATCGGCCGAAGGGTGGCCATCCGCCGCCCCTCGCCGAAAGACCATCATCATGAACCAAGCTGCCCCGAGACCTCGTCACGCGAGGGATCAGGCACACGACTTGAGGCGTCGCCGCCAGAGGCCGAGCCCCAGCGTCGACAGGCCCGTCGCGGCCATCATCATCGTGGCCGGCTCGGGGGTCGTCACGATCGACGTACCGCTGAAATTATAGACCGACCCGCTGTGACCCAGGGTCATCGTCGTGACATTCGTGATGGAGAAGGTCGACCCCGAGGGGTAGAATCCATCCGTCGCCACGCCGCTGGCATTGCTATTGCCCGTGCCCGTGGCCGCGAACATCTGCTGCGCCGTCGAGTCGCCGCCCTCGTCGTCCAGGGTATTGCCCCCGAACGTCTGGAAAGTCGTGGGGCCGGTGCTGCTGTTGACGGTCGCGGTGCTGACGAGCCCCAGCTCGTACGCCCCCGGCGTCGCGAAGCCGTCGTCCGAGACGGTCAACGTGAGCGTCCCCCCCGAGCCGGTGTTGGTCACAGAAAACGGGCTCATGTACAGGGTCCGGGTCGACAGGGTCGAGTCGATGTCGAGGGACCTGATCGTGAAGCCACCAAACGACAACGTGAAGGCGTTGTTGGAGCTCGTGTTCAGCAAGCCATTCACGATGTAGATTTCCGAGCCGGAGCTGGCGGTGGTCGTCTCGGTTTGCGGCGCCGCATAGCCGTTGCCGGTCACGGTCAGGGTGAGCTGGAGGTCGGCGAACGCCGGCGAGGTGGTGATCATCAGCCCGAGGCCGGCAATCATCAGGCCCGAGAAGATTCGTCGGGCTGGTGGGGGAAACATCGGCGTTCACTCCTTCGCGCCACGATCTTTAGGGGCCTGGCCGGACGCGGCGGTTTATCTTGGGGATGGGTGGCGGGAAGATGAGAGTAGTGTGGCCTACGCCCCGGATGCACGTCAAGATCAGAGATCGTGGTGATAAAAACAATTCCTTAATATAACCGAGGGATGAATCGAAAAAGACGCAGGGCGTATGATGCCTGGAGGCATCATTGCGACGCTTGCCGTCAGCCGACGACCATCCGGCCCGTCTTGACCACTTCGAAATCCCGGCCCTTGATCTTCTTCAGCGATCCCAGGGCGTCGTCGTCCCACCTCATGTCGTGGGCCCCGGAGATGAACCAGTCGGACCCGATGTCGGCGAGGAACATCCCGTAAGTCTTCAGGCCTTCGAGGATGGTCCGGACCACGGGCGGGAAGCCGTCGGTCTTGGTATTCCACTTCAGCCGGACCCGCATCCCCATGGGCGGGAGGCTGGGTGCCTTGTCGTTGGTGGACCAGTGCTTCGCGGGTGGGACGTAGGCGCGGCGGATCTTCGCGGCGGTGAACCGGAGGGCGTGGCGGATCGCGCCCGCCTCGACGGCCTCGTCATAGCGGACCAGGCCGGGGAAGATCGGCAGGCCGGCGGCGTCGGCCGAGGTCCAGCCGGCGGGGCGATTGGTGTTGTTGGCCAGGTCGAAGATCGCCCCGCCACTGCCCTGCCAGCCTCCCTTGATGGGCACCCCCGCATGGATCTCGTAGAGCTTCCAGGCGTCGCGATCGATCACGATCACATGGCGGTCGGTGTCGCCCGGCGGCGTTGGGACCGCCCTCGATGGGTGCATCCAGCGGGAATGGGTACGGGCCGGGGTCGCTCTCCTCGGGGTAGCTCACGAACTTGATCGGCACCCGCGGTTGCGAGCCGGGCACGACCACGTATTGCATGCCGACCGGGCGATTGTCGTACACGGTGCCGAAGTCGGCGTGCAGGCCCTTGTCCAGGCCGATGCTCTTGAGCCACGTCGGCCGAGTTGGGGTCGACCGGCTCCCTGGAAATGTCGCGATTCCAGGGGTCGGTATCCTTGAACGGCCGGACCCCGCCCAGGCTCGCCCCCACGCCCAGCTTGACCCTGCGAGCCTGGCGGCCCGTCGCCGCCGGCCGCCATGGCCAGCGCCCCCAGGCAGAACGTCCTGCGATCGAAGATCGAGCTCATCGAGAAGTCCCTCGTCGGTGTCGCCGCCGTGTCGAGAATGTTGGATATCAGCGAGTAGTCGCGGGCCTCATCCACGGTGCCCGGGAATCCCTCGGACGCGGCCATCGCGAGATTGTACATCTCGCGGGCCGTCACGTAATGGACGTGGAACGCCGGGTCGTCCGCCATCCGTTCGGCCAGGGCCTCGTGGAACCGGACCATGGGCTCTCCCAGGAGCACCCGCTGGTTGGATTCCTCGGCGCCGTGGGTGTAGAGCTTCACGAAGAACCAGTCGGGCCGGGCGGGCGACCTGGACTCGGGCCCGCAGCCAGAGGTCCAGGCGGCTTGCCGAAGGGGGTTGGTTCCCCTGGATGCAGCCGTTCTCCAGGCGAGGGGCAAGGCCCCACTTGCGGCGCGACCAGTCGAGGACCAGCGGACCCTGGATCATCAAGAGCGAGTTGTCGGGGGCCGGGCCGCGACCGATCGGCGTCCCGCGATCGTGCGACTTCGGACGCTTGGGGTCATCGACGGCGTAGTAAATCCGGTTGATCGTGCGGGTCTGGCAGCGGTCGGGGGCCGACGGCATGGTGAAGTCGGCGTAGCAGCCGGTCTCGCGGAGGATATCCAGCTCGTCATTCACCCCGCAGCACCGGCCGTCGGGGCGGGAGTTGTCCAGGGCCCAGTTTCCGTGGATGAACGCGTAGGCAACCTCGCCCGAGTCTCTCCGGCGGGCGAGGAGCCCGTGCCGGCCCGCGAGGGTCTCCTTGAATTCGACCAGGGTGCGGCGGAGGTTGGCGGACGTGTCGTCGTGGTGATGCAGGTGGATTTCCACCTCGCCGAACCCGTCGCGGCAGAGGTGGGCGAGGGCGTCCAGATACTCCGACTCGTATTCCTCGGCCGGGTAGAAGAACGTGTGCCGCGGGGGGCGGCCGTCGCGGTCGCGGAACTCGGAGAAGAGCCGAGGATACGCCTCGATCCAGGACTCCACGCGACGCGAGGCGACCTCGGGCGAAGCCCCGCCGCGCTTCGGCTCATAATGATCGGCGATGCAGAGCAGGACGTGGACCGGCTCGCCCCGGCCGATCGGCGTCCTTGCGGGGATGTCGCGGAGATACGGGAGGAAGCAATTCTCCAGGCCCCGCGACCGCAGCCCCATCACACCGACCGCGCCCGCCATCGCGGCCCCCGCGGCGATGATCCCCGCGGCGATCATCGAGGGGCCTCGGGTTTCTGGGCGATCACCAAAAGCTGGCCGCGAAGCAGGCGAAGCCCGAGCACGTCGATCACCCGGCGATATCCCACCTCGATGGCGCGGAGCGGACCCCAGCGGAAGACCGGACCGGCCTGGAGGTATCGCAGTTCGCGGACCGTCAAGCCGGCGCGATGGACCAGGCGCGTCATGGTCCGCCCCGTATTGCAGCGATAAAGCGTGGGGAAGATGTCATCCTCCTGGCGGCCGGTCGCGCGGGCGATGAGCCGGCGTCGCAGCCCGAAGGGGATCAGCTTCGAGGCCATGGCCATGAGCGTGGCGTAACCCCAAAGGTTGACCGTGTGGATCACCAGCACCCCCCCATGGTCCATCACGCGGCCAAGCTCGGCAATCGCCCGGGCTGGCTCGGACAGGTGCTCGACCACCATGCCGCAGGTGACGAAGTCGAAGCCGGAATCGCGCAAGGGCAGGCGGGACAGGTCGCCCCGCACGCGGTTGGCCACGCTCTGGTGGACCGCGAGCGAGTCGGCGTCATAGTCGCACGCGACGACCACGGCCGAGCGCCGGACGAGGTCGGCTTCTCCATCGTAAGAATCATGGAAGATTTGATGCCCGCCGCCGGCATCGAGCCAGCGGCACCCGTCGCGGAACAGGTCCTTGACGGCCTCCACGTAGAGCGTATGGCCGCTCTTGAAGGCCGGACGTGCCGTGAGGGTAGGGGCCCCCGTGGTCATCGTGCCTCCTCGTTCGCCGCGACGGGGTTTGCGCGAGCGGTCGGGCGCCATGTGCCGCGGTTCCGGCCGGAGGCCCAGAGGAAGAAGCCCACCAGGAGCGCCGCGTTCATGCTCGTGAACATGCTGGCCAGTCGAAGCGGCCAGGGCAAGCGATAGGCCGTCGAGGGGACGGCCACCGACATCGCATAGAACGTCGCCTGGGCCGCCAGGACCCATCGCCAGGGCGGCGAGCCGATCATCGCCAGGTTGGCCGCGATCATCCCGATCAGGAAGAGCGGGCAGAGCCAGCGGAGGACCTTGTGCGACCAGAAGGCCCAGGCGACCCATCCCCTCAGCGGGTTGAGCAGGGGCCACAGGAGGCCGAGGCTCTGGAATCCCCCCGCGCCGATCCGCGCCCTCCGGCGGAACTCGGCGGCGATGTCGGGCGCCGTCTCCTCGACGGCGGTCGCCTCGGCCTCGTAGACCAGTTGGCACCCGTGGCGGATCTTCGCCAGCAGGGGGATCACGAAGTCGTCGATGATCGTCCCCGCGGGGATCGGCACGTAAAGATCCCTGCGGATTGCGTAAATCGCCCCGTTGGCCCCCAGCAGGGCGCCAAGGCGGGCCTCGCATTTCTTGATGAACGTCTCGTATCGCCAGTAAAGCCCGTCGGCGTTGCGCCCGGTCGCCGAGTCGACGAGGACCAGCCGGCCGCAAACCGCGCCGACCTCCGGCCGGGCGAAGTGGCGGACGAGTTTGGAGACGGCCCGGGGATCGACGAGCGTGTTGGCGTCGGACAGGACGACGATCTCGCCTCGAAGCGTGAGGATGGCGTCGTTCAGGACGGCGGCCTTGCCCCGGCGCTCGGGGAAGTCGAGCAGGCGGACGCCCCGATCGGCGAACGATCGGGCGATGGCGGCGGTCCCGTCGGTGCTGCCGTCGGAGCCCACGACCACCTCAAACAGACCGGCCGGATAATCCGTCGCGATCGCGCCCTCCAGGCGATCGGCCAGGACCGTCTCCTCGTCGTACGCGGCCAGGAGGAGGGAGACGTGAGGGAGTCCGTCCGGGCCCGGCACGGCCGCCGGATTCGGCCGCCCGCAGAGGCGTGACAGGGCGAACGCGAGCGCCGGATAGAGCACGTACGCGTAGAAGACGAGGCCGAAGCATGCCCAGAAGACGAGGATCGGGAGCCTATCCACGAGCATTACACCTCGTTGATGGTGCGAGCGGCCGCCCCTACGCGTCCGCCTTGGCATAGCCGTCGGGCCTGGAGAGGGCGAGTCGGAGCCGACGGTTCCAGATCCGGACGCGGCAACCGACCAGGCTTTTCCACCGGGTCATGTCCCAGGGACGGCGCTTGACCAGCTCCCATTGATGGGCGAATTGCGACGTCGTGAAGGTGAGATTTTGCCGCAGTTCGAAGACTTTCCCGCCCTGATCCGGATGATATCGGAAGAAGAAGGGGGCGCAATCCCGTCGCTTTTCCAGCTTGAACTGCCTGGAAACCCGCAGCATGAATTCATAATCCTCGGCGGTGTCGTATCGAGGATCGAACGGGCCGACCGCCTCCCAGACGTCTCGCCGCCACATCACGCAGAGGCCGGCACGGGCGACGGGCAGGAGGGCGCGGTCCGGCTCCTCGGTCTTCTCGAACCCGATCACGCGCCCCTCGCCGTCGATCCTCTTCATGTCGCAATAGACCAGGCCGCAATCCGGCCGGCTTTCCAGGTGCGATACCATGATCTCCAGGGCGTCGTCGTCGAAGAGGTCATCCTGGGCCAGCCTCGTGAAATATCGGCCCCTCGCGTCGGCGAAGCCGGCGTTGAACGCCCGAGAGACGCCGCCGTTCACAGGCCTACGGATCAGTCGGACCCGAGGATCGGCGCGTACATAGGCCTCGGCGATCTCCGCGTCATCTTGAGGGCTTGCATCGTCGACGACGATCACCTCAAGCTCGCGATGTGTCTGCCGCAGGCAGCTTTCAATCGCCTGCCGCAGATATTTCGTGCCCTTGTAGCAAGGGATCACGATCGACACGAGGGGCAAGGCTCAGATCCTCCTGGAGAAGGCCAAGGCCTTGAATTCGGACCTTCAAACGTGCGAAGCATGGGACGACGCCGGATGAATGCCGTCGATCGAGGCCTCGAATAAGTGGGCGCGGACTTCATCCAGCCGCGCCGCCCAGCTCTCCGACCTCATGGATTCGCTCCGCTGCTCGCGGGTCGCGGGATCGGCAAGGGCCGCCTCGACCGCCAGGACGAACGCCTCGGCATCGGCGGCGATCCGGCAATGGGGCAGGACGGCGACCTCGGGGATTGCTGTGGAGACCACCGGCAATCCCGCCGCGATGTATTCGCGGGCCTTCAAGGGGTTGGCATTGAGGGTCAGTTCGCTCACGGGGAAGGGGACCAGCCCCACGTCGAACCCGCGGCAATAGGCGGGCAAGGCCTGATACGGCTTGCGGCCCAGGAGGTGGACGTTGGGCAGGGCCTGGAGCGGCGAGAGGTCCATGGTGGACTTGCCCAGCATCACGAGCGACGCCTCGGGGAATCGGCGGGCCAGGTGGGCCAGCAAGTCGAGGTCGATCCAGTCCTCGGCGATCAGCCCGAAATAGCCGAGGATCGGCCGGGGCAGGTGGGCGATCTCGGCCGGGATCTCGGTCGCCGGGTCGAGTGCCCGCCGGAAGTGGTCGAAGTCCACTCCATGCCTCACGAGCCTGGTCCTCGGGTTGGCCGATGCCTTCGAGCGGTAGAGGCGATCGGCCGTGACGACGACGAGGTCCGATCGGGCGAGCAGGTCGGCTTCCAGGTCGGCCATGGCCCGCGACGACACGCCGGAGAAGGCCGAGAATTCATCGACGCAATAATAAATGAGCCACTCCTCGCCCAGGGAGCCCGCGACCACGGCCGCGCCGGGCAAGAAGGCCCAGGTGATCGGCCTGCGGAACCCCAGGCGGCGCATCGCCCGCAAGACCTGGGCGCGGAGTAGCCTGCGATTCAGGGCGCGCCCCACGTCCCCATAGAACGGGGCCGCGAGCGGGTTGAGGACGAAGATATTCGGCTCGACCTCGCGGACCGGCGTGAAGAATTTGCGGAGTTTCTTCCACACCCGCCCCAGGTCCCGCGACGACATCGTGGGCGTGCGATACCCGATCGAGTTGACCCACAAGACCCGGTTGTCGCGGGCCAGGAGTCGCATCAGGTGGGTCTTCGAGAGCGGGTCGCCGTCCCAATCGTTGCTGAAGCAGATCAGGTCCCTGCCGCGGAGCATGGCCGCGGCGTCCGGGGGGAGCGGCGATGGGTCGGGGAGCTGGCATTTAATCTGGAGGTCTCATCGGGCGCGGCCCGACCGCACCGGCGAGGCGGCTTCCGCGAGGAATTGCACCGAATCTCGCCGATCAGGCGATCGAGCCCGAGAAGGCGCTCGGCTCGCTCCCTTGCCGCCCGGCCCATGGCCTCGCGACGCGCGTCATCTCGGATCAGGCCGGCGATCGCCTCGGCGAACGCCGCCGGGTCTCGCGGGGGGACGAGCAGGCCCGTGACCCCATCCTCGATGATCTCGCCGAGGGCACCGACCCTGGTCGCGACCAGCGGGGCGCCGGCGGCATGGGCCTCGATGGCGGCGTAGCTCCCCGCCTCCGGCCAGATCGAAGGGACCAGGGCGATCTTCGCCTGGCCACGATGCCGGGACGTCGTCGCGAAGGCCCAGGAATTCGACCTTGTCGAGCCCGGAATCCCGCGCCTGCTGCTCGATATTGGCCCAGACAGGGCCCGTCGCCGATGATCTGGCACTGCGGTTCCATGCCCTCCCGCTTGAGCCTTGCGAGCGCCTCCAGGAGGACGTCGACGCCCTTCTCGGGCCTCATATAGCAGACCTGGACCAGGTAGGGGCCGCGAGGTGACGAAGGCTGGTAGACGTCCAGGTCGACGCCATTGAAATCGACCTGGACCTTGCGGGCGGGGACGCCGTCGGAGGTTATCAGGCGATTGGCGATGAACTGCGACACGGCCGCGTGATGGTCGATGCAATGATCGCAGATGGCCGCCCGGACGCGATGCAGGATTGCCTTCAAGAAGCCGCGACGCAGCGGGCCTCGCGAGATGTGATCGGTCTGGCAGATGACCGCCTTCGGGGCCGCGCGTCGCTGGCCCAGGGCATAGGGCCCCACGATCGGCAGGAAATGGTTCCAGATGACATCGGGGCGCTCCGCCCGGATGCGATCGAACCAGATTGCCCGGCGCGAGCGGTTGTCGGGCCGGCCGAGGTCATCGAAAATCGTCTCGTCGCGCACGCCGAATTTGGCCTTCACGTGATCGGCGAGCGGGCCGCTGAAGAGGCACCGCACTTCCCAGCCCATACCCTCCAGGGAATCCACGCATCCGAAGATGAAACGCTCGAACGAGCTGATTCGCCGCGGCGCGATGTCCGAGGCGATGACGATTTTCATGAATCGGGCTCCGGGAACGATCGGCTTGCTGGCTGCGAATTTAGGCGGGGACCTGGGCCCTGGCCAGGGTTTGGCCGAGGACCTCGACCAGGTGGCGGGCCGATTCCTCCCACGAGATGCTCCTGGTCGGCTCGACCGGACCCCAGGCCAGGACTTCGGTGATGGCCTCGGCCAAGGCTTGCGGGTCGCGAGGCGGGATGAGGCGGCAGGCCGCGTCCCTGGCGATCTCGGGGATGCCGCCGACGTGCGTGGCCACGAATGGGCGCCCGCAGGCGGAGGCTTCCATCAGGACGTTGGGAATCCCCTCGGAAAAACTGGGGAGGGCCAGCAGGTTGCAGGCGTGATACCAATCGGCCAACTGATCGTGCGGCTTCGGGCCGACCAGGCCAACCACGCCGTCCAGGCCGAGTCGGGAAATCATCTCTCGCAGGCGATTCTCGTCGCGTCCGCGTCCCACGACCAGGCACCGGGGCGCCTTGCCCTCGCGATTCAAAATGTCCATCGCTTCGAGCAGGACTCCGGCCCCTTTCGTCAGCAGGAGATTGCCGACGAACAGGACGATGGGGCCGTCCGGGGGGAGGCCCAGCCTGGCCCGTGCCGCGGCACGATCGCCGGGGCGAAACTTCTGCATGTCCAGGCCGTTGTAGACCACATGGACGCGATCGGGATCGACCCCGAGTGCGGCAACGTGGTTCGCCAGGTCCTGGCTCACGGCCACCACGGCGTGAGCCTTTCGCAGGGCCTCGGCCGTGCGGGCGAGGCGTGACGGGTTGTTGACAGCAAGGACGTCCGAGCCGACGACCTTGATGACCACCGGCAATCCGGCCTCGCGGGCGATCTCCACGGCCGCCCATCCGTCCGGGTGCGCCCAGCAGGCCAGCACCACTTCCGGTCGAAATTCCCGGATCAGGCGGCGGGCCTCGCCTTGGATGCTCGCAAGGAAAAACCGACCGTAGGAGGCGCGGAGGATCCCGGGTGTGAAGTAGTAACGAGGGTGCCGGACCTCGATCCCTTTGGCGGAACGATACGATCTCGGCGTGCGTCGACCGTTCCGCCAGTCGCGCAGTTCCTCGGTCCAAGGGACCGGGGCCAGGACCGCCAGGTCATCACGGGCGGCCATCGCGGCAAACTGCTGACGATTGAAGGGCGCGAGGGTCTCGTGGCCGGGACGCGGGTACAGGTTGGTGATCGCTAGGATACGCATCGCGTTTCAAGCCCTCGCCGCGAGGCGACGGCCCACCAGGGCCTCGCGATAATGGCGGTCGTAGGCCGCCGCCATCATCGCCGCGTCATATTCGGAGGTCGCCCGGATTTGCCCCGCCCGCCCGATCCGGCGGGTCCGTTCGGGGTCGGCCAGGAGGCCGCCGATCGCGCGGCCGGTGGCCTCGGCGTCGCCCACCGGGACGAGGTGCCCATCCTCGCCGTCGCGGATCAAGCTCGCGACCCCGCCGACGGGCGTGGCCACCACCGCCACGCCGGCCGCCCACGCCTCAAGGATCACCAGCGGCAGCCCTTCAAGGCGGCTTGTCAACGCAAACACGTCCATGCCCCGCACCAGGCGCTCGGGGCGATCTTGATATCCCGCGAAATGCACTCGATTGCTCATATCCAGCGATTGCGCGAGGTCTTGCAACCTCGATCGTTCGGGGCCGTCGCCCACGAGGACCAGATGCGCCCGGGGCCGCTCGCGGGCGATCATGGAGAAGCCGCGGATCAGGACATCCTGCCGCTTGACCTCGGCGAGACGGCCTACACTCCCGACAATCTCGGAATCCGCCGGCACGCCCAGGGTGTGGAAGACTTCGAACGCCTCGGCGCGGGAAGAGTCCGACGGGGCGAACGCGGCCGTGTCGATCCCGTTGCGGACGACCGAGAGCTTGCGCCTTGGCACCACGCCGAACGCCGCGACCGCCTCGACGATGTCTTCCGACACGCAGAAGAACCGCGCCGCATATCGGCCCGCAAGGCCCCAGAGCAGGCGAATCTTGACCCGATCGGCGACGCCGGTCCGCTTCGCCGCATGATTGATGTGCTCGGTGTGGACCACCACGGGCCGTCCCGCCCGCTTCGCCGCCGGGCCGGCGTAGATGAGGGCGCCGATCTGGTGCGAATGGATCACGTCGGGCCGGATTCGCGCGAAGACCTCGCGGAGTTTGCCCATGGTCTCGGGGCGACGGCCCGGCGGCTTATGAACGCACCACACGGAGGCTCCGGCCGCCTCCACCTGCGAGGCCAGGGTGCCGGGCCGCTCCAGGCAGACGACCGCGACGTCCTGCCCCAGGTCGCGACCGCGACGGACCAGGTCCAGCACGATCCGCTCCAATCCGCCCACGTCAAGCGAGATGACCACGTGCGTCACGCGGGTCGGACCGGCGGGCCCGGGCCCTTCACTCATAGGATGCCCTGCTTCCTCAATCGCCCCAGGATGGCCTTCGAGCGATGCGAACCCAGCAGTTGAAACGGCAGTTCCGACGGCCCGATGTCGAACAAAGGCGGCTTGTTGAACAGGAGCCGGGCGAGGTAAACCGGCGGCGTGGCGACGAGCAGGGTCGGGCGCTTGCCCCGCAGCCATACGGCCTCGGAGAAGCCAGACGGCATGACCAGGCACAGTGAGCAGCGCAGGAAGATCTCCAGCTCCAGCCCCCAGCTCAGCCCCTTCAGGTAGGTGCAATTCGATCCGTCGAGCCCCAGGTCGTCCTGCGTGTACTTGGCGTCGATGCGATACTGGTTCTCTTCGGTCACCGGCAACTTCATGCCCGAGACGATCACGTGCGCCTTCTTGATGCGGATCAGTTCCGAGAGCAGTCGAGCCATCTCGCCGCGCACCTCGGCCTCGGGCGGCTGGAACCGCGAGGTGATGTGGCCCGACCCGGTCCGGAACCTCCACAGGAAGCCGACGGTGAATCGATCTTCGAAATCCACCCCGTCCAGCCCGTTCTCGCGGATGCACCAGCCGAGCCGCTCCCGCCCTTCCTGCCCGAGCCCGATCGCGGCCCCCGGGTCGCGGAAATCGACGGCCTTCATCGCCTGCCAGGGCTTGTGGTTGGCCTGCGTGTCGATCTTGGCGAGGATCTCGGGCGGGAGGTGATCGAGGACCTCCTCGCGAAGCTCGCCGTCCAGGACCTGGAACTGATGGAACGAGTCGACCGGGACGTCGGGGATGGCGGACGCGGGATGGATCTCGTCGGCGAACGACAGGTCGAACACGCCCATCTCGCGGAGGCGGTGCGGGGACGCGAAGAACAGGACGAGCCTGGTGCCGGGCTGCCGCCTCTTGAGATCCTTGAGGCAAATCATTTGTTCATAATAGTCGCCATAGGCGCCATGGACGATGCTCCCGACGGTCTTCATCGCGTCAGGCTTCCCCGGCGGGGCTGGGGCGATTGCCCGGGAAGACGAGCCGTCGCGAGAACGCCGCCAGCGACTTGAGCCGGGCCGCCGTGGAGGGGACTTCCGCCCGCTTGTAGGGCAGGGGCCACAGCAAGAACGACCGCGCCAGGCCCGCCAGGGCCCGCCAGTAACGGCCGTCCGCCGCGTAGTCGCGAGAGGACGAGAAGAGGACGTAGGACAGGGCCTTCCGCTCCTGGAGGCGGCGCCCGATCGACCGATCCTTGCGATACATGAGCCGGATGACTTCCAGGCTCGCGCGTTCCTGCCGCTCGAAATGGTGGGACGAGCCCATGGCCTTATGGTGCCGGAACCCCAGCGGGGCCACGCCGGGGCATTTGGTGATCGGGAATTCCTGCGCGATCCGCACCCAGTACTCGAAATCTTCGGCCGTGTCGAAGCGGGGGTCGAACCCGCCGACGCGCTCCCAGGCCGACCGCCTCCACATCACGCAAAGCCCGATGTCGTTCCGGCCTCGGAGGGCGACCTCCGGTCCCGGCACGGGGCAGCGGGCCAGGACGGCCCCTCGCTCGTCAATCCGGAGGAAGTCGCAATAAGTCAGGCCGGCATCCGGGCGGGATTCGAGTTGCGCGACCATGGCCGACGCGGCATTCTCGGCGAAAACGTCGTCCTGGGCCAGTCGCGTCAAGTATTCGCCGCGGGAGGCCTCGAACCCGGTATTGAAGGCGCGGGATACCCCCCCGTTCTCGGGCCTCCGGATCACGCGGACCCGGCCATCGCGGCGGGCGACTTCCTCGGCGATCGAGGCGCAGTCGTCGGGGCTGGCGTCGTCGACCACGATCACCTCGATGGCCGGATAAGCCTGACGCAAGCAGCTTTCCATCGCCTCGGCAAGGTAGCGTGCCCCGCGATAGCAGGGGATGACGATCGAGACCAGTCCGGGCACCGGGGTCGAACCGCTCATGACGGCCGATCCCCCACGGCGGCGAGCCGCGGGTCCGGCCGCGTCGCCTTCGGTCGATGCTTCCACCGATCCACGACCTCCTCATAGATTGCGGCGTCGCGACGCGCCATCTGCTCAACGGTGAAACACGACTCAACCCGGCGACGGCCGGCCTCGCCCAGGCGGCGCCTCAACGGCTCGTCCCGCAAGGCTCCCACGATCGTCGCCGCGAGCCTCGCGGGATCGTCGGGGGGCACGAGCAGGCCGGATTCCCCGTCCTGGACGATCTCGGGGATGCCGCCCGCAGTCGTGCCGATCACGGGCGTGCCCCACCGCATGGCTTCCAGGAAGATCAGCCCGAACGACTCATAAATCGAGGGCGCGACGAACAGGTCGGCCGATTGCAAGTGGGCATCCACCTCGGCGTCGGGGAGCCGTCCGGCAAGAGTGATCCGGCGCGGGCCTCGGCGGGCAGTTCATCGGAGATGTACCTGGGCATGAGTCCGGCCGCCGGGGCAATGGGGACGATCGGCCCCGATCAGGGTGAAACGGGCATGAGGCACCTCGCGGAGGACGGCCGGGATGGCGTCAATCAGGCCGATCGTGCCCTTGCGCTTCTCCAGACGACCCAGGTAGACCACCGAAAGCTCGCCGGGCGATGGTTCCGGCCGGCGGAATTCGGGGAACATCGGGACGGCGAGGGGGACGACGTCGATCCGCCCAGGGTCGATCCCCAGCTCAACGGCCGTCTTGCGGCGATGGGCGTCGGAATGGGTGATCAATCGGTCGGCCGCCCGGCAGAGCCACCGTTCCCGCTTCACGTCCCAGGCCGCGACCTTGGGCCGCGTCACCCCGTCGATGGCGTTGGTCACGGTCGACGAGGTGCTCACTCGCACGACCAATGGCGTGGGGCGTCTCCACGCGTACCCGAGCCCGAACCCTTCCCAATTCGAGAACTCGACGACGTCAAGGTCCCACCGTCGCACCAGCCGCTTCATCGCCGCGCCGATGCGGTAACACGGGCCCGAGCCGGGCAAGAACCTCTCGACGCCCCGGAAATGCTCCTTGCGGGTCGGGTGGACGGAGACCGCCCCGTCGTTCGACGCCGCGAACTTCCCCGGCGTGAGCACATGCACCGAGTGCCCCAGGGCCGACAGGGCATGGCCGAGGTCTCGTGTATAGGTGCCCACGCCGCCCTCGGACCCGAATCCCGGATAGCTCGGCGAGTAGATACCGACGTTCATTGAGCCGCCTCTCCCGCAGCGGTCACCAAAGCAGGTCGGCTTCGCCCGAGGATCCTCCTCCGGATCGCATCCACAATCCCGCCCGCTTCCGGGTCGAACCGACGGGCCGCCGCTAGATAGGCGAGCAACGCCTTCGGGTTGCCTAGCGAGGCCGGACTTGCTCCAGGCATCGCCAGCGAAGCCTGCGACGCGTGGTCGCGATGACCGCGGGAAGCTCGTCCGAATTGACGTCGAATTCCGATCGGAACTTCTTCACATAGCCCTCGAAGGTCGAGCACAGGACGTCCAGCCGCCCGGCATTGGCCCGGCGACCTTTGTAGAACAAGTAAAGCTCGCCCGAATCCCTGGCGAGGGTACCGGGGACGACCCTGCCGGCGTAATCGCCGCAGATCACGCCCGATTGGTCGAGCCCGCGATTGCGATGGACGATCGACACGCAGTTGGCATGGACCCGCTTGTACATGAGGTCCTCGGTGGTATTGGCGATCGCCCCGAGCGCGGCGAGCCTGGTCCACAGGCCGTAGTCTTCTGCCACGTCGTATTGCTTCTGGTAGCCGCCGACTTGCAGCGCCGCGTCGCGGGGGAAGATCACGCCCGGATGCAGGAAGCCGATCTCGAACAGCAGTTGCCACCGGAGCGCCGGATCTTCCGTGCAAAGCCGGTCGTCGGAGACGATCGCGTTGCCGTCGTGGTCGATCTCCTTGTAATTGCATCCGAGCAGGACCAGGTTGGATCGCCCCACGAACACGTCGTGCTGCCTCGCAAGCCGCCCCGGGAACGCCACGTCATCGGCATCGATCCTGGCGATGAGCGGCGCCCGGGCAACCTCCAAGCCGTGGTTCAAGGCCCCGACCAGCCCGCACTTCTCCAGGCGATGATAGGCGATCCGCGGATCGCCCAGCGACCGGGCATACGCCGTGCTCTCGTCGTCGGAGCCGTCGTCGATCAGGAGCAGTTCGAAGTCGGCGAAGGTCTGGGCGAGGACGCTGTCGACGGTTTCCGGCAGGTACGGCATCCCGTTATGGAAGGGCAGGACGACCGAGATCCTGGGTGCCAACTCGCTCATCGCATTGACTCGGCGCCGATGATTGGGGGCGATTCAGCGTCCGGATGGGAGACCGCATCGATCGCCGTGGTTCGCCGAGGCTTGCGGGGATCATTGCGGTTCAGCCGGCCCAACAGCCAGTGCGGAAGCAGCTTGACGATCCCAAGAACTGCATCGGCCGACAAGCCCCCGCTGAGTAGACTTTGGCCGTAGTAGCCCAGGGAAGTGCGATATTCACCGCGATCGCGGGCCATATACGCTAGATCAAGGGCTTCATCCCGCAGGCGAGCCCGAACCTCGCGGCGGACCTTCGGTGGTAGGCAAGAGCGATCGAAGTCCTGGAGGATGATGTAGGCCTCACGATATCTTCGAACTCCGTCGCCGAGCGATAGAGGCTCTCGTGACTCAAATTCCAGATGGTCAACTCCTCGTCGACGAATCCCATATCTGCCCAACGGGTCATCTTCTGGCAGAACTGATGGTCCACCGACAGCCGAAATCGCTCGTCAAACCCCCCCAGCCTGCGGCAAGTCTCCGCCCGGAAAAGCATATTGCTGCAAGTCAGGGCGAAATTCGAGGCGGACAATCCCGCATATACGTCGGCACCCGCGATCCGCCGCGCCGACGGCCCGACCTCAGTCCCGCCGAGGCCGCGGAGGGCAGAGGCTTGGACCCGCTCGATCTCCCGCGACCGTTGATCTTCGCCCGGGACACGGCAGCGCGCGAACACGAGCTCGATTCCCGGGCTCGCCGCGAAGCAGGCGGCCTGCCGCTCAAGCTTCAAGGGCAGCATGAAATCGTCATGGTCCAGGGTGGCGATCAATTCGCCGCGCGCCGCGGCAATTCCCCGATTCAATGGCCCGGCCGGGCCGCCGCTGTTGCAATCCGCCCGGATGAGGCGGACCGGGACTGGTGCCGTGAGGGCAATCTCCTCGACCAGTCCGGGGGTGCCGTCGGTTGAGCGGTCGTCCGAGACGATCACCTCCAGAGGCGGCAGCGTCTGCGCGAAGACCGAACGCAGGGTTTCCGCGATGAAATGCCCGCTGTTATAGGTCGGGATAACGACGGAGACGCTCTGCCTCCCGGGGGGATCGAGCATCGGGCGTGGGCCATGCGAGGATCTCTCGCCACTCGCGGACTTGCATGGTCACGTGCCCCTCGATCTCCCTGGAAGTCGCTCAGGCATCTCTTGTCGCCTCGAGATAAGACGTTCCCCATTTCAGGCACGGTTCCAGGTGATTCCCTTCGCCCCATTCATTCCAGCCGTTGATGAAGACGATCCGATGATCTCGCGGCCTCGCGACAACCCGCACTCGCGGCGTCCCTTAACCAGGTTTCATATAACTGGGGCGTTGATCCATGGAAGACCGTGGAAGCCATCCCCCTGCTCGCTCGACTGCGCAGTGTTGTCCCACCCCGGCGTGACGCAAGGGAAGAAGTCGTAAGGCGGGCTCTGACTAGCCCATGGCGAGGCGTGCCATGGTCGAATAGGGACGGATGGAGTTCCGGGTGAATGCAGGCTCCGCGAGGCGCAGGCGGCGTAGCCAGTCCCAGCGACGACCTTGTTGCATGAGCGGGCCGACGTTCTCCCAATCCGGCGCAACCCCACCGCGGCGTCGAAGCCGAGTTCCGCGGGGGATCGACGACGTTCCGAGATGAATGACTCGACGAAGCAGAGGAACAGTTCACCGATGCCTTCCGCGCGTGCCGCCTCCCGCCAGACTTTGGTGGTCACCCTGGGATCGGGCAGGAGAGACGCCCGGTACACGAGGAAGAGCGGCTTGCCATCCACGCGAATGTATCTCGAATCGCTGAAGGCAGGCAACAAACTCCGGATGTGGGCGAGGTCGTCGTCCGGCGCGTAGGCCTGCCCAGGAGGATTTCCGTCGTCGCCCCCGTCCCATCGCCGGGTCCAGTTCTCGTTGGCCCAGCAGAGGCAGAACGGATAATCCGGCTCGCCCGACGCCAGCACCTCATTGAAGGGGCGTTCCAGGAGTCGCCGCCCGTTGAACCAGTAATGATAGTAGCAGAACCCGTGGATGCCGAACCGGCCGGCCATCTCGGCCTGGGCCGCGCGTACCTCGGGATCTCGCAGGTCGTAGAACCCGAGTTCGGAGGGGATGTGCGGCTGATAATGTCCCTTGAACAGGGGACGGGCGTGCGGGACGGTAGTCCATTCCGTGAAGCCCTTGCCCCACCACTCGTCATTCTCGGGGATCGCATGTACTGGGGCAGACAGAACGCGATCGTGCGCAGTCCGACCGGGGCGAGAGTATTCACGCCTTCCCCCGCCTGTCGCCGCGAATCGCCCCGATTGGTGTCGACTGGAATTGTTGACATTTCTGGATGATCAAGTTCAAGAACCGGCCTGATCCGTCAGATCGACCCGATCGGCGATGTGTCAAGGCGGGGCGCATGGGTCTGCGCAAGCGGCGAATAGCTCGCGTTCGAGGCGATCCACGGCGGCATCAACGCTCCAGTTATCGACGACATATTGCCGGGCGATCCGCCCGATGCGGGTGACGCCTCGAGGTCGTCCGTGAAGACCTGCAATGCCCGGCCCAACGCAGCGAGATCCCCCGGGAGGACCCGCATGCCATTGATGCCGTCGTGGACGGTTTCCCGGACTCCGCCTTCTGCAACGGCCACGACCGCGGTCCCACACGCGTTTGCCTCTAGGGGTGCGAGCCCGAATGGTTCCAGTCTGGATGTATAAATCATCGCCGCAGCCCGCCCCAGCACGTCCCTCAATTCGTCGGTAGATACCATGATCCGAGGAATCAAGTTAACTCCGAGGGAGTTCGCCAATTCAGCCAGCTCGCGTAAATGACCCTGGTCGACCATATTCCCGATCCATATTAGGTCGGGCCGTGCGCTCGGTTCGATCGTCGCGATTGCACGCACGGCCAAGTCGATACCCTTATGGTAGAGGAAGCTTCCTAATCCGACCACGAAACGTTCCTTCGACTCGACGCAAGGGCGAAAGGTTTCGATGTCTATGCCTAGATAGCACACCTTCGGGTCGAGCCCGTAGGAACGGAGAATACCCTCCCGACTGAACAAGGAGTTACATAAAATGACCCCGAAACTCCTGGCGTTCGTGAACTCGGCTCTCGCTCTGGTCCTCATCGCATCCTGCTTGCTAATCTCGTGAGCGAACAGGGTAGCCCGTCGCCTCCAACCGGTAATCCCCCTTCTGGCGGCCGACGGTGGGAAGAATCGAACCCAAGGTAAACCTTCGCCACCATGTTGAAATTGTGCCTCGTACAGGAGTCGATTCGGCTCCTGGAGATAGAGGACCGTGGGCATGTTCAGGTAACGCCCAATGAATGGGGCGTAGAACAATTGGCAGGTATTAGCGAAGACGAGGTCGAATCGGCCCTCGTTGGATCTCCTCGGCGCACCGCCTTGAATGGCGATCCATCGCCTCGACTTCAGCGGCCATTTCCCGGGAGGCTTGCGTCACCCAGCCCAGGGTCTCCCCGCCTCGATTTGGGCCGATCGAGTGGCACGACGTGTTCGGTGGCGAACTCCGAGAGTGGCAGGTAGCGGAGATCGGCGGTAGGCGGGCACCACGCCTCGACGTGATGGCCGCGGGCCGTCAGCCCGCGGACGTGGTCGAAAAGGGCACGCTTGCCGCCGCCACTGGGGAGATTGTGCCAGACCGCAATCCTCAAGGTCAGCTGCCCTCTCTCGACCGCTGAAAAACTCGAGCCCGTTCAGAATCTGGACGGGCGTTTTCGTGCGAAGGCAAGTCGGCCAAAGCTTGGGGCGACGTCACTGAGCCGGGCGGCAATGCAACGACGTCGAAGTGCAGGTCGTCGTAAGACTCGCTGTTCAGGCATAGCTCGGCGAGCATCGCGACATTGGTCGGGTCGTAACCGCACATGAAATGGCTGAATTCTCCATATTTCGTGAACCATACGAACTGCTCATATCCCTTGAATTTCAGGGCCTCGAAGTGGTCGGTCCAGTTGTTGGAAGTCCGCTCGCAGAGGATCGGGTGCCACTCGAAGATCACTGCCGGACGATCACGGCTCAGGATCCGGTCGGCACCGCGTAAGACCTGCCCGTCGAATCCGTCGACATCAATCTTGAGGACATCAACGGCGCCCACGCCATCCTCCTGGGTCGCGAGATCCAGTGTGGTGGATGGTACGGTGGTCATCCCCTGCGCTGGCGGTCCCGCCGTGGGTACGCACCAACTCGCCGACCTCTCCGCCCGATGCGGAGAGTAGCGTATATCGCGTCTTACAGCCGGGGATCCCGGCGATATTCACCCGTAGATATCGGCTAAACTCGGCGTCACCATCGACGCAGTATGTTTGCGCAACCATGTCTCCACAATTGGCATGGACCAGCAAGACACTATCACCCGTGGCGGCTCCCACGTCCGCGTACGTAATCTTCGCGCCCTTCGCCTTGTACGCCTGGTAAATGAGCTCGACGAGCGGCGCGTTATACGCCGGAAAGAGCCGCGAGTTGATGGGATAGGTATTACCGAAATTCAGCACGACCTTCCGGCCGTGGATCGTCGCCCGGACCGGGCATGAGTATCTCGAACAACTCGCAGTCCAAGCCTTCCACCACCATCGAGCAAAGGTCCCACCGTTGAGACTCTTGCCGCAGGTTCGCACCAGGGCTTTGTAATACAAGGAAGCAAGAGCGTTGGGGGCCGGGGGCGTGCTCATGCCACCACCTCATGCCACTCGAGCACCGGCGTCACGATTCCCCACCGGCCGTCTTGCAAGTAAGCCGCCCCGGGGCCTATATCTTCCACGCAGAAAGCCACACGGTCGCTCACCAAGTGGAAGCAGACCCGCTGTGGAATATGGGCGGCGACGACGAGGCTGTAACGGCCTGGTGCCAGGAACCTTTCGGGAATTCGTACGCGGTAGAGGTGATCCCCGCGATCGATCCCGGGTTCCCGACGATGGTCGGTCGTAGCCGTCGTGAAGACAGCAACGCCCTCATGGTTCGAGACGCGGATCGCCACCTGAGCCCCCTCGACGTCCCTCGCGGCACGGACGCCAATCTGGAATTCGATCGACTCTCCGGTTCCTATGCTGGCGGCGGCGCCTTTGTCGTTTCGAACCTCAATTTCACGCACTTGGATCACAGGTCGCGCTCGGTCGACTTCGTCAGCGATCCGCCACGACGCTCCAGCCGATCCCGCGGTCGCTAAGTAGGCCGATACGGCTTGTTCGGCCGAAGCGTCCAGCTCGACACGTCCGTCCCGCAGGAGCACCGCCCGATCGCAAAGGGTCCGCACTGCAAGGACATTGTGACTAACGAAAAGAACGGTCCGACCACCTTCGCTTGAGACCTGCTTGATCTTGCCGAGGCACCGCTTCTGAAATTCGGCATCGCCGACGGCGAGAACCTCGTCGACGATGAGGATCTCGGGCTCAAGATGCGCCGCGACCGCGAACGCCAGCCGCACGTACATGCCGCTGGAATACCGCTTCACCGGCGTGTCGAGGAATTTCTCGACCTCGGCGAAGGCGACGATCTCGTCGAACTTGTCGCGCGATCTCGCGTCCGCCTCATCCCGAGGATCGACGCCGTTGAGGAAGATGTTCTCGCGACCGGTCAGCTCGGGGTGGAACCCGGTCCCGACTTCGAGCAGGCTTCCGACTCGGCCGTGCGATCTCGACGCGGCCCGTTGTCGGCTTGGTGATCCTGCGAGAGAATCTTCAGCAGCGTGCTCTTGCCCGCTCCGTTGCGGCCGATGACCCCAACGACCTCGCCCGGCTGGACCTCGAAGTCGACGTCCTTCAGGGCCCAGAATTCCTCGTCCTTCGCGGCTTCTTCCTTGCCGGCGGAGGCGATTTATGGGCGACTTGATCCCCTCGACCAGGCTCTCTCGCAGGGTCCGGTAGCCGCGCAGGTTCTGGTTGCGGCCGACTCGGTAGCTCTTGCCCAGGTTTTCGACTCGGATGGCGGGAGGCATGCGGTTTCCTGCTCAGATGATGTCGGCGAACGAGTCTTCGACCTTGCGGAAGTAGAGGCAGCCGACAGGAGGATCGTGCAGGACGCCGTGGCCGCGAGACCCAGCGGCCCCCAGGGGATCGGGCCTCCCAGGGTCGCGGACCGGAAGGTGGCGACCAGCGGCGTCATCGGGTTGAGCGTCAGGAGCCACCCGTATCGGCCCGCGACCGCCTTGGTCGGGTCCATGTAGACCGTCGGCGTGGCGAACATCCCGAGCTGGATCATGAACGGGATCATGTACTTGAAGTCGCGGTACGACACGTTCAAGGCCGCCAGGAGCGTGCCCGAGGCCCAGCGCCAGGGTGGCGATCAGCACGAATGTGAGTGGCACGAGCAGCAGGTTCGCCGTGGGTTGGACTCGGTAATAGGCCGCCATCACGGCCAAGAGGCCGCACGCGACCACGAAGTCGACCATCGCCGCGCCGACCGAGGCGAGCGGGACGGCCAACCTTGGGAAATAGATCTTGGTGATCAGCCGCTCCGAGCCCAGCACGCTGTTGCCGGCGGCGGAGACCGCCGAGGCGAAGAACGTCCAGGGCAGGAGGCCCGCCAGGACGAACAGCGGGTAGGGCACGTCGCCGGCGGGGACCTTGGCCATCCTGCCGAAGAAGATGGTGAAGACGACCATCATCATCATCGGTTGCAGGATCGCCCAGGCGGCGCCCAGGATCGTCTGCTTGTAGCGGACCTTCACGTCCCGCCAGGCGAGGAAGAAGATCAACTCGCGGGCCCGCCACAATTCGCCGACGTTCAGGACCTGCCAGCCCTTGGGCGGCTCGATCACCGTGGGCGGGACGGGGGTTGCGTGCTCGTGGATCGGCGTGATCGGTGTCTCGGCGAGCGTCGTCATCGGGTAGGGCCCGCGGGGGCCGTGCTCCTTGCGGGGCGGGTTGGCTGGTTCATCCCCAACGGACGAACATTCGGATGAAGGCGTTGGCGGCGATCAGGAACGCGACGGTGAGCAGGGCCGATCGGACGAGCAGGCGACGGCCTACCCAGGCGATTGGCCGGCCCGGCCCGGCGAGGCCCGGCGAGTCGCGGGCGACCAGGCCGAGGTACGCCGTGACGATCCCGAGCAGCATATAGGTCGGGACGATGTAGTTTCGCGAGAGCGTGAGCATCCCGAACGCGTAGGCGGCGATCATGCTCAGCAGGACGGGCCGCATTCGCCTGAGGTCGGGGTTGACGATCAGCTCGGGGCGGCGGCCGAGGGCCAGCAGCGTGCGGGCCGCGTACGCGAACGCGCCGAGGAACAGCGAGCCGCCCAGCAATCCTAATTCGCCGTAGGCGTGGATGAAGGAATTGTGCGCCACCAGGCCGGCTCGCTCGGGGTAGACGCCCTGGCCCACGCCGAACAGGGGCGCCTCGCGCAGCATGGTGAAGCCGGCGACCCAGATCTGCAGCCGTTCCTGCGCGGATTCCTCTCCGGCGGAGATGCTCGTCTGCCTCGCGCCGAAGAGGACGAACATGACGGGCAGGGCCGGGACCACGAGCAAGGCGGCCTTCCTCAGGCCGAAGCGGGCATAGAACAGGGACAGCATCCCGACCAGGAGCGCCAGGAACCCGCCCCGCGAGTAGGTGAGCGTGAGGGCATAGACGAAGAGGCCGATCGGGGCTAGCCAGTAGGGCCGGGGCAGCGCGCCGGGGCTTGCTCCCGCCAGGAAAATGCACGTCGCGGCGCCCACCACCAGGATCAGGCTCAGGTCGTTCGGGTCCTGGAAGATCCCCGTCGAGCAGAGCCGCTCGACTTTATAGAGCTCGCCCGTCGCCGGGTCGATGTCCATGCCGATCCCCGCCTCGAGCGAGGGAATATTGACGATCCCGTAGTAATGGAGCATGGCCAGTACGGTCAAGATCACGATGTAGATAACGAGCGCCGCGAGGAATTGCTTCAACCTCGCGGGCATGTCGAGGACGGCGATGAGGAGGATATAATAGATCACCACCTTGAGGAAATCGACGCTTGCGGAGCGTGCGTTGTAGAAATTGATATGCGAGGCGTGCGACAGGAAGATCGAGGCCAGCAGGCCGATCACGCATGCGGTGATCGGCTCGGTCTTCAGGGCTTGCAGCGAGACCCGCCCCATCACTTTCGGGAGGGCGACGACCAGATTCGAGAGGATCAGGACGTTGTAAATCGGCAACGTCGAGAGGTCGGGTATGATCTCGGCTGGCCGGATGAACAGCGTTGCGTTGACCAGGAGGAAGAGGAGGAAATCCATGGTGGTCGGGACTCTCGGCCGGGCGTTCTAACGCTTGGGGCCGCCGGCGGTCGCCGCGGCGGGGGCCAGGCTCAGGTTGGCCGTCAGGAGCCGGGCGAACTCCGCTGCGGGGCTGGCCTCCAGGTTGGCGTCCGACACGGCCGTCGACCGGATCACGTAGAGCTTGTACAGGTGGGGACGTGCGGCAAATCGGAGGCGGGGGTTGTCGGGAGCCTCCCATTGCCCCGACCCGTTCCAGGACCAGTAGACCTGGAGCGATTCGGAGATCGCCGCATTGGCCCGGATCATGCGGGCGGCGAAGAAGCCGGGGATTGGGCGGGACGGCGGCGCCGCCGCCTCGTATCCGGCGCCGGCGTAGCACACGTCGGGGGTATGGACGGAGATGGGGCCGGGGCGGCCGCAGACGAGCAACACCGTCACGTTCGCGTCGGTCACCGAATCGTGATAGCGCCTCTGGACGCTGGCCGTGATGCCGGCCCGCTGCATCATTCTCTGGTCGATCTCCATGTCGACCCCCTTCCACGTGCCGATCGTGGCGGGAAGCTGGCCGAGGCGGGCCGCCGCCATTTCCAGGTCGGGTGATGTCGCCCACCGACCGGTAAGCTTGCCCTGGACCCACCCTGTGGTCCCCAGGATGGCCACCGCCGCCGTCCAGCAGGCGAAGAGCAGGGGCTTAGACGGCTTCCGCGCCACGGCTCTCCTCCTTCAGTTCGGATTGCTCGAGCGACCCCCGCGAATACTGGTAGGCGTATCCGCGCGACTCTTCGCTCTTCGACCCGCCCACGATCGCCCCCAGCATGCGGACGCCCAGGTCGGCCAGGCGTTCGTGGGCCATGTAGACCTTGGGCCCCTGGCTCACGTCGCGGAGCACGGCCATCACGGTCGCGTCGGCATTCTGGGCGATCATCAGGGCATCGGGGACGTAGAGGGCCGGCGGCGAGTCGATGATGATCTGGTCGTATCGCTCTCGCAGGACGCGGAGCAGGCCGTCCAGGCGGCCATCGGCGAGGCCCCGCAAGGCGCTGGCGTCCACCTGCCCGGCCGGCAGGAAGTCCATGCCGGGGCCTTCGGCGATGCTGATCGCCTCCTCGGCCGTCGCCTCGCCGCGGAGGATCTCGCACAGGCCCGCGCCGTGGGGGACGTCGAGCAGGCGATGGATCGCCGGGCATCGCAGGTCGCCATCGATCAGCAGGGTCCGCTTGCCGGCGCGGAGGAAGCTGGCCGAGAGCAGGCAGGCGAGCGTGGTCTTGCCCTCGCCCTTGACGGCGCTGGCGATCATGATCACCTTCATCGGCTCGCGTCGGGAGGCGTGGAGGATCAGGGTGCGGGCGGCGTCGACCGACTCGCCGAGCATCCGCTGCCAGGCCTCCGCGTCCTTCTCCACCTGACGCCCCTTGGGCCGCGCCGGCAGGGCGCCGATCAGGCGGATGCCCAGGCCGTAGGAGACCTCCTCGGGCGAGGTGACGCGGCGGGCCCGGGCTTCCAGGAACGTGATCGCCCCGGCGAAGAGCGCGAACCCCGCCAGGCCGGCGATCCCCCCGATCTTATACCTCCGGCTGGGGTCGCTGAGCACCGGCGACTCGGCACGCTCGATCACCTTGATCCGCGGCGGCGCCGACATCTCGACGTTCAGCGCCTCGACCTCGGTGCCCACCGTCCTCGCGGCCTGCGACGCCAGCGCGATCTCGTCATCCAGATAGTTCATGTCGACGGCCTTGACGTTGCTCGCCTTCAGGTCCGTCCCCATCGTGGCGACCTGTTCCTGGAGCATCTTCTCCTGATCGGTGAGGATTTCCAGGAGCCGCTGGATCTCCGCCCGTTCGTCCTTCTTCTGCGAGGACTGGGAGCGGGCCGCCGCCTCGATTGCCGACGCTCGTACCTGTTCGGTGCGGTGCTTGATTTGCAGCTCGACCCCGGCCAGGCGATCCTGCTGGTTCCGGATCGACGGGTCGGAAGCCTTCCGACTCAACCTTTGCGCCTCGGCCAACCGGGCTTCGACGGCGGTCCGATTCCTCTTCAATTCCGCAAGCTCGCCGTCGCGGGCGAGGGCGTCCCTCACGACCGACTCGGTGAGCGGCGGCCCATTAGTGTCATAGGAGGGCGCCGCCAGCTTCGCCTTGCGTTGCAATTGGCGGATCTCGGCCTGCAATTGCGTGAGCTCGCTACGGAGCTGGCCGAGGTTCTGCGAGGCCGACTGCTGGCGGATCGCAACGCTCGAGCGATCAGTCACGCCGATGTCCTCGACCGAAGCCCTATAAATCTTCCGCTTTTCCTTCAGCTCGCCCTGGAGCTTCTCGACCAGGCCCTTCAGGCTGTCATATCGCTTGGAGCGGTCCAGCCTTTCCTCCTCGACGACGAGCTGGAGGTAACCATCGCACGCCGCGTTGACCAGGGTCGTGACGGCCCGCGAGTCCTCGCCCGTCATCGTGAACGTCATGATCTCGGCGCCGCCCGGGAAATCAACCTTCAGCTCCTTGTCCAGCCAACTAATCGGGTCGGCCTGATCCGCGCCGAGCCGGAGGCTCGTGACCTCAGGCTGCCGGAAGGCTGCGGCCAGCACCGGACGAGTCTTGGCCAGGGTGGCCTGGGTCCTCTGGTAAGTTTGGAAAGACGGGTTATTCTCGCTGGTGTGGAAGATAATCCTGGGCGGGTTGGAAGCGACCAGGAGCACCGCGCGGGCGGTGTAGCGTGGCCTGGGCATGAGCCAGTACACCGCCACGCCCATCACGATGCCCGTCACAAGGCCGCCGAGCACCGCGACGGGCCATCGTTTTGCCAAGGCGAGGAGCAGTTTCTGCGCGTCCGGCGCCGAGGACAGCCCCGCCGGGGTTGCGGTCGGGAGGCGATGCGAGGGCATTTGCGGGGGCATCGGGGCCGGCAAGCCGGCGTGCGAGGCCAGGGGATCGCTGTCGGGGGGCGTGGGGTACATCGCTGCAGGGCCTCGCAGTTGTCTGTCCTGAGGCGGACCCGGACCGGAACGGCTTCGAGCCACCGGAGATTATAACGTTGAGGTCGCGGGACGGAAGCGTTCCAGGGGCGTCGTTGCCAATCCTTCGGAGCTAACCGGGACGATTGGCGGTCGGGAACAGGCTCCGCCGCACGGCGATCGCCACGGAATCTTCTTCGTCGCGGACGGGCACGATCAAGGCCTTCAGCAAGGCTAGCTCGCCGCAGAGCAAGACCACCGCAAGCGGCATCATCAGCCACCCGGCCAGGTCGTGGAACACCACGTCGGCCGCGCCTCCCCCCAGGCTGGCGTGCGCCACGCCCGTGGCCGTGATCCGTGCCACGTTCGCCAGCAACGCCAGGGGAGCGGCGCTCAGGAGGACGATCACCTTGCTGACGATATCTCGCTTCTCCATGACCATCACGGTCGCTGTCGCGTAACAGGCGAAGGCCGCGAGCATCCCGAGCCCGTTGCAGGCCTCGACCACCGCGATCGCCGCCTTGTCGCCCATGCGGATGATGTTGCCCTCGGCCACGGCGGGCAGTCCCAGGGTTTGCAGGGCGTAGGTGCTGGCCACCGTACCCAACGCCTGGAGAGGGCCGCCCAGCGAGACTTCCAATCGATAGGGCAGGGGGAGCATGAACACGAGGAAGAACAACGACGGCCACGCCCATCGGAGCGCCTCGGATCCCCCCCAGAGCACCGCCAACCCGGCCAGGACGACGATGATCGCCAGGCCTTCGAACCACCCGTAATATGTCAGCGCCCCCGCCAGTTGCACTGCCGCACCGGCGGCGACCACCCCCAGTCCCCACCAGACCGGCCGCAATGCCGGGCCGGGACATAGGCGCCTCCGCCGCCACAGCAGGTAAGCCGCGAACGCCGGGACGAGGAATCCATGAGAGTACCTCGCGTCCGTCAGCCACCGGTCCACCATCGACGCGATTGCCGGCCAGTCCGACCAGGCCAGCACGGCCACAACGGCCAGTACTCCCAGGGCGGAGGCGTCAAAACGTTGCGGCTTCGCTCCCGGATCGCTCACGATCGCGCACTCCGTGCCCATGGGTTGCAATAACCCTCACTATGCCCGGCCTGGATCAGCCAGGCTGATGGAAATCCCGCATCTCGACCCTCGGGCCAGGGTTGACCCGATGGACGAGGTCTTGTCGCGTGAATAAGTTTGGGAAAGATAGCAAGCAGGCTCAGGGCCGTTTTCCGACGATTGGCCCGAGGGGAGGGGATAAGGGCGCGGGCAGCAACCTCGCGGCGGGGCGCGATCGATAACCCTTGCATTCAGATAAGGGGAGGCTTTGCGGTAGATCATGAGGAGTTTCCCCGGATTCTTGCGTTAAACGACTTTTCGTTAGGTTGCGAGTCCTACGGTGACCCGCCGCATGGGGGGAGAGTTGCCCCGCCGAGAGCCTGGTTTCTACGCGAGAATCCTCGGCGAAATTCGAGCCGATTTCGCTCAAGGCCGAGGAAGGCAACATCGCCTCGGGACATGGCCGCCCCCAAGCGATGGAGATAATGTAGCTTGCGAAATTGCGTCAGCCGCCGCATCTCAAGGACAAGTCTCTGGAGGCTTGCACGACCCAATCATCTTTGACGACTCGCCGGGTTGGTTTCAAGTGTTTTCTTAAGTAATTTTGTTGATTCTTCCCATCAAATCCTATGATTGCCAACTATGGCCATTCGACGCGGATATCCGGATGGGAATGGCATGAGATGACGAACACCACCGCAGGCCTCGCGGAGGTCGATCAGGCCGGCAAGAAGATCTCAAACTCAGGCATCGTGGACGCCAACGGGCCTTTCCAGGGCGCCCTTCCAGCGGATCGGGCGGCACGCGTAGATGGCGGAGGTCGCCGCTACGACTCGAAGGGTCACGTAGGCGAGGGCGAAGACCAGCGCCCAGATAGCCAATCCGACCAGGAGGAACGGTACCGACACCAGGCGGACTGCACCCAGCACCAGCCACCCGCACTGCGTCATTTCTCCGTCGTCGACCGGTGATGGGAAATCCACGGAAGGACCCTCCCCGTGAAAGCAGGACCGCAGACACCTAAGGACCATCCGCCCCGCGAAATCTCGCAATCGATCCGACGAATAGGGACGCGACGAAGCCGGCCACGTCTCTTCTCCTCCGCTGCTCTGCTCAACTCACTCTAGAACATTCCTCCGAATTGGCGAAGAGAATCTCGCGATTGAGCCGACCGACGAGGAAAACTTTCGGGCATCGTCCAGGGGGCCGGTTCCTGGGCGTGTTCCTATTTTGCATCGACTTGACCGAAAAGTCTTTTTCGCCAAATTAGAATAATGACTCTTGCGAAAGATGTCTACGGGCCACTCCAGAAACTGGGATCGGAGTCTCCCCGATAAACTGCCCTTTTCCGCAGATTACTGCCGCGCGATCGCGCAGATAAGCGGGATTGCTGGGCTCGCTGTCCCCGACCCCACAACCGGACCTGGAGGCATTATTAGGAAGAAGACGTGCCGGGAGATGATTCGGACCGTAGCAGGATTTGGGACGCATGACAGGGATCAATGATGACAAAATGCACACAAAAGGCTTCCTGCAAGGATTTTTCTTGAAGACCCACGGAAGAGAACGTAGACTGTGCCTCGCGATTGGGCACGATTGACTGGTATCATGCCCGCCGCGATGACCGATGGGATGGCGGCGAGAAAAATTGCCACCCCGGCTCTCGTACTTAGATCCTCTACACGCTTGAATCGTGGGATGATCTGATCTCCGACTCCAAAGCACCATGATGGTGTGGAACCTCGAATCAACCGAGAGAATCTCCATGAGAACCGTTCAAGGTGGCGATGTGACTGAGGGATCGGAAACGAGTAGCAATCTTGGTGCCGCGACGTCGCAAGGCCCCTGGAATGACCACTGCAAAGCTGCGGCCGATACCGCCGTGGCTTTCCTTTTCCTGCTCGTGGCCGCCCCATTGATCGGCATCCTAATGGCATTGGTTAAGGCAACGTCGCGAGGCCCCGCGATTTACAAGCAGCTTCGCCTCGGCCGTGGCGGCCAGCCTTATTACATCTTGAAGCTGCGTACCATGGCCCACGACTGTGAGCGACTGACCGGCCCGCAATGGTCGAAGTCCAAAGATCCTCGCGTGACCCGCTTCGGGCGTTTCCTGCGCCGCAGCCATCTCGACGAGTTGCCCCAGTTGTGGAACGTGATCCAGGGTGACATGAGCCTGGTTGGGCCGCGGCCCGAGCGTCCGGAGTTCGTCACCAAGCTTCAGCGCGAGATCCCCAACTATCGGATGCGGATGGCCATTCGCCCCGGAATCACCGGCCTGGCGCAAGTCCAGTTGCCCCCGGACGAGAGCACCGACGACGTCCGTCGCAAGGTCCAGTGCGACCTTTGCTACGTCCGGCAGATGGGAGCATGGCTTGACTTCAAGATCCTCATGGCCACGGTGTTCAAGGTCATGGGCGTGCCCTTCGACACGATCCGGGCCGTCCTGAACCTCCCCGGCCTCGACCGGCCCTCTTCCGACGCGCAAGACCTGATCTTGGCCGACTCCGGCTCACTCCAGACGCTGCGGACCTGAGACTTACCTCACCGCTTGCCGAGCACGGAATTGAGGAGACGCTGCCAGCGAGTTTCCCGCTCGCCCTGGATCGTCGCCAGGCGTTCGAAGATCCGCGATTGGAACTCGACCTCCTCCTTTTCCGAGGGAGGAACCGGGCGACCCTCCTTGGCGGAGGGCGACACCGGCGAGCCCACGGGCGATTTTTCTCCAGATGATTTGGCGCCCGGCCCGCTCAAGGGCAAATCGCCGACGAGCGATCGGGGGTTGATCGTCGGGGCCGGCGTCCCGCCCTCGCGAGAAGCATAGGACTCGCCCGATACCAGTCGCAAACTGGTCGGCCCGGCCGCAACCTGCTCGCGCCTGGCGAGTTGCGCTGGAGTTTTTGATGCTCCTCGTTCAGCTCGCGGATGCGGGCCAGCTCCTCGCGGATCAATGTGCTCTGGTCCTGGTGGATCTCGCCGAACGAGCGGAACATGATCATGAGGGCCTGCTGGAACTGGTCGGCCATCTGCTGCTGCATCTTCGTGAATTCGCCGAACATGGTGCGCACCAATGCTTCGGGCGAATCCATCCGATCCGGAGCCGACCAGTCGCCCATCGGACCCGGCTGCGTCTGCCGCGATTCTCGAAGCGCGGGCGTGGGGCTGTGATCGACCAGCGGGCCGATCCGCACGCGAATGCGATGAGTTCCGATGTGTAGTTCGTTGTCCTCATCGAGGCGGGCCGCTCGTTCCCGGCTCCCGTTCACGACCATCCCGCCCGTGGCCAGCAGATCGACGATCCAGACCCCCGCGGGTGTCCTCACCATCGCCGCGTGGACGTTGGCCACGCCCGGCCCGGGAAGCTGGACCTTGCACGCCGTCGACCTGCCCAGGAGGATCAAGGCCCGCTTGGCCTGCCAGCTCGGCCGATCCATCGGCGAATCGATGAAATCCAGGGTGGTTTCCGGCAACGAAAGCTGCTGGAACGACCTGGAGATTGGCAAAGGCGCCTGCCCTTCCACGGTCTCGGAGGGCCGGAATCGGTACGGACCGATGCGGACCAGGGCCTGCGAGTTGGCCCAGCCCCAGGAATCCTGCGAGTCGTCCCAGAATGTCCCGGTGCGGCTGTGCAGGTCGACGCAGAACAGGCGGCCGGCGATCACCTGGAAATAGGCGTGACGGCGGCTCACCTCGGGGTCGCGCAGGCAGATATCGGCCTTCGGGTGACTGCCGACCACCAGGAACGGCCGATCGAAGACCCGCCAGGCAATGCCCGACACGCCGGGTTCCTCGATGCCCAGCCGCACGGGGGTGGACGTCCCGCACGCTTCGAGGAACGAAAGGGAGGTCTGATCGCTCATCGGGGCAACCTTGTCGTCAAACTTGACCCAAACCCCTTACACGATAGAGATTAGCAAAAATCCGACCGTCGTGCAAGGCCATCGGGCCTGGGCCGGTTCCCGTCGTGCCGATCCTGACGAAAATGCGGAGGAAATGGGGGAAATGCGATGCCATGGTTGATGAAATCAGGGGTCTCGCGGTTCCGCTAAACGGATGCCGATCCTTTGGCCGATTCGTGCGGAATCGCTCTTGCAAGGCCCGGCGATCTCGGGTCAAATCCGCCGCGCCGATCCTCGCCGCGCCGAGATCCTTTCGGGCAGGCGACGTGACCCGGCCAGAACGACTGAAAGCATTGTCACAAAGGAGTGTGCGATCGCTTATCAATCGTCCCCGCCTCAGGGCTCGGGGTGAGAGCGAGGAGGCCCCGCGGAACGCGCCCCCGTCGCCCGCCAGCCCGGCGCGATGACGACGGGATCGCCCGCGTCTCGACGGACCATTCCGCCGAATTTGTGCCCGGCCATGGTCGGGGAATCGCACTCCCGGCCCGTCGGCCGGCGGGATCTTGCCCTTGGAGCCTGTTCATGCTCAATCCGCTCGACCATCCCATCTGCTTCGCGACTTCGGAACGCAAATGCATCTCCGCCTGGCGAGAGCATGTCCCGTTCGCCATGTTCCTGGTCGAGGCGATCAAGCCGCGAGTCCTGGTCGAGCTGGGCACGCATTACGGGCAGTCCTATTGCAGCTTCTGCCAGGCGGTGAAGACGCTCTGCCTGGGCACGAATTGCTTCGCCGTGGATACCTGGAACGGCGACCCGCATTCGGGCGAATACGGCCCCGAGGTGTACGCCGACCTCCTCAAGCATCACGACCCGCTCTATGAGGGGTTTTCCACGCTCCTGAAGACGACCTTCGACGAGGCCGTCGAGCAATTCGCCGACGGCTCGATCGACCTGCTGCACATCGACGGCTTCCACACTTATGAGGCCGTGAAGCACGACTTCGAGACTTGGCTGCCCAAGATGAGCGACCGCGGCGTGGTGATCTTCCACGACATCAACGTGCGCGAACGCGCTTCGGCGTCTGGAAGTTCTGGGCCGAAGTCCGCGGCAAATATCCGCATTTCGACTTCATCCACGGCCACGGCCTGGGCGTGCTGGCCACGGGCGAGATCCCCTCCGACCTGATCCGCACGTTCTTCGACGCCAATGAAGAGGAGACGGCGCACTTCCGCCGTTCTTCTACCACCTGGGCAGGCAGTTGACCCTGGCCAACGACATCGACGAGCTGGAAGCCGAGCAGAAGGCGCTCGAAACGAAGGTCGGCGAGATCGAGCAGGAATCGGCCCGGCTGCGCGACGAGGCGGCCGATCGTGAAAAGCAGGTCGAGGCGTCGCCGCGCTCGGCGAGGGATGGAAGCGCAGATCGAGGCCCTCGGCGCGCTGACCGAGCACCGTCAACGCGAGATCGAGGCCCTGGCCGCGACTCGCGACGGCCAGACGCGGGCGATCGAGGATCTGTCGGCGCGGGTGGACGAGCAGAAGAAGACGATCGAGGCGAAGGACCGCGAGCTTGGCCTCAAGGATCGCGCCATGGATCGCGCTCGCACTCAAGGATCGCGCCATGGATCGCGAGCTCGCACTCAAGGACCGTGCCATCGAGGCCAGGTGCCGGGAAGTCGAGGCCAGGGACCGCGCCATTCGGGTGAAGGATCGGACGATCGAGGCCAAGTCGCTCCCGCTCGCGCAGCAAGAGCGGACCATCGAGGCCCTCTCCGCCCAGATTGCCGCCATCCAGGCCGAGAACGCCGCCAAGGACCAGGCCATCGGCGTCCTGGCCGGAGACCTGGAATACCTCCAGTCCGGCATGGCCTGGAAGGTCGCCCGCACCATGCAGAAGGCCCGCGCCGGACCGCCCCGCACGGGACCATCCGCCATCGCGACCTTGCGGCTGGCCCTGAAGGGCGCATTGGTATGGAAGCGCGAGGGCTTCCCCACCTTCGTCGGCAGGGGGACGCGAAAGGCGGTCCGGATCGCCGGACGAATGGTGAGGCGACGTCCGCCCGTCGACCTCCCGCCGCCCCAGCCTGCGGCCGAAAATCCGCCCCAGGACGACTTCTCGCCAATAGGGACGCCCCAGGCGCCGATCCAGGCCGAGGTTGCCTATTACGAGCAGCCCGCCTTGACCCTCCCCGCCGAGATGCCGCCTTACGAGGCCTGGCTGCGGAATAATCGCTGGAATGACCAGGCGATGATGCTGGCCGAACACGCCCTGCGGAAGCTGCCCCGCCGCCCCCGCTTCTCGATCGTCATGCCGGTGTACAACATCGAGGATTTCTGGCTGGAGAAGGCGATCGCCAGCGTCCAGGCCCAGGTCTACCCGAACTGGGAGCTGTGCATCGCCGACGATGCTTCCACCCAGCCCAACGTCCGCCCCTTCCTGCAAAGGGTAGCGTCGCGAGACCCCCGCATCCGCGTGCGATATCTCGCCAAGAACGGCAACATCAGCGTGGCCAGCAACGCCGCCGCCGAGCTCGCCCGCGGCGAGTACATCGTCCTGCTCGACCACGACGACGAGCTGACGCCCGATTGCCTGCTCGAGCTGGCCAGGGCCATCACCAGCGAGGGCGACCCCGACATCGTCTACTCCGACGACGACAAGATCAACGAGCACGGGCAGCGATTCGGCCCGCAGTTCAAGCCCGACTGGTCGCCTGAATTGCTCCTCGCGTACATGTACATCACGCACGTGTTCTGCTTCCGCCGCGAGTTGTTCGAGGAAGTCGGCGGGTTCCGCGAGGGGTTCGAAGGCTGCCAGGATTACGACCTCGCCCTCAGGATGACCGAGCGCACCGGCCGGATCGCCCACATCCCCAAGATCCTCTATCACTGGCGGGCATTGCCCACTTCGACGGCCTCCTCGGGAGCGGCCAAGCCCGAGGCGTTCGATCGCGGAATCCGCGCCGTCCAGGAGGCGCTGGACCGCCGCAAGATCGCCGGCCGGGTCTCGCGGCCCGGGTTCGCCGAGGAGGGGAATCTCGGCCTGTTCCAGATTGATTTCGCGGACGAAGGGCCGTCGGTGGCGATCGTGGTGCCCACGAAGAATCGGCTGGAGCTGATCCGCCCGTGCATCCAGTCGATCCTGGAGAAGACCACGTACACCAACTACGAGATCATCGTCATCGACAACGAGAGCGACGACCCCGCCACGCTCCGCTACCTCAAGAGCCTCGGGCATCCCTGCCGGGTCATGCGGATCGCCAGCATCGACGGCAAGTTCAGCTATGCGAGGCTGAACAACCTGGCCGTGGCCGAGCTGGATCACGACTACATCCTCTTCCTGAACAACGACACCGAGGTGCGTCGGCCCGAATGGCTGAGCCAGATGGTGGGATACGCCCAGATCCCCGGCGTGGGTGCCGTGGGGGCGCGGTTCATCTTCCCCGACGGCCGGCTCCAGCATGCCGGGGTGGTCACCGGCTACGGAGACGGGTTGCCCTTGCCCGCGTTCAAGCTCCTGCCCTGCTGGGACCCCGGCTACATGGGGTTCACGATGGTCTCGCGCAACTACAGCGCCGTGACCGCCGCGTGCCTGCTCACGCCTCGCGAGCTCTTCCTCTCGATCGGCGGGTTCGACGAGGAACGCTTCGCCGTCGCCTACAACGACGTGGACCTGTGCCTCCGCCTCCGCGAGGGCGGGTGGCGATCGGTCTACGCACCCGCGCCGAGCTGACCCATCACGAGAGCGCCTCGCGAGGCAATCGGGACAACCCGCGCGAGGTCATGGAATACCGCAAGCAGTGGGGCCAGGACCGCGACCCGTTCTACAACCCCAACCACGCGATCGACAACGAGCGGTTCCCGATCGGCACGCGACGCACGGGCGTGCGCCTGCCGGCCTCCTGGCTGCCGGTCCGCGTCCTGTTCTGCAGCCACAACCTCAACCTGGAGGGGGCGCCGCACTACCTCTACTGGCTGGCCCTGGAGCTCGCCTCGCGAGGCCGGATCGAGCCCGAGGTGCTCTCGCCCGTGGATGGGCCGCTTGCCGCCAAGTACCGCGACGCCGGCATCCCCGTCCACGTGTTCGACTTCCGCGCCAGCGACTCCGACCCTCGCCAGGGACTGGCCAACAACATCCGCCACTTCGCCGACTGGATTCGCGAGAGCAACTTCGAGGTCGTCCACTGCAACACGCTCAACACCTTCCTCGCCATCAACGCCGCGCACGAGGCCGGCGTGCCGTCGATCTGGACCATCCACGAGAGCGTCGATTATCGCCACTACTTCCAGCAGTTCGGCCCCAACTGCGCCGAGACCGCGTTGCGGGCGTTCTCGCACATCTACCAGGCGGTCTTCACGGCGCACGCCACGCGAGGCATGTTCCGGCCGCTGGAGACCGAGCACCACTTCAACGTGATCCACCACGGGCTGAGGATCGACGCCATCGAGGCGTTCGTGGAAGCCTGGACCCCCGAGGCGGCGAGGGAAGCCCTTGGTTGCCCGCAGGGCAAGCTGGTCGTCACCATCATCGGCACGGTCTGCGAGCGCAAGGGGCAGCAGATCTTCGCGCAGGCCGCGCTGGAACTGCTCCGCGGCGGCAGGCAGGACGTGGTCTTCTACATCGTCGGTGCGCGGCCGTCTCCCTACCAGGAGCAGTTGCAGCAGATGATCGCCGACCACGCCGAGATCCACCTGATCGAGGAGACGCACGACGTCCACCTGTACTTCCGCGCCAGCGACATCTTCGTCGTCTGCTCGAACAACGAGAGCTTCCCCGTCGTGATCCTGGAGGCGATGACCTTCCGACTCCCGATCGTGACCACGTGCATCTACGGGATCGCCGAGCAGGTCGTCAACGAGATCAGCGCCCTGACCTTCCCCGTGGGCGACGTCGCCAAGCTCGTCCAGCACCTCACCCGCCTGCTCGACAATCCGTCCGAGCGCAAGAAGCTGGGCGAGGCGGCGTTCTGTGCCCTCAACAGCATGGTCTCGGAAGCCGAGATGGTCCAGGAATACGAGCGGATCTACTTCGAGGCCGTCGTGACCGGATCGAAGAACCCGGTCCAATCCCGGGGCTGGCCCGCCGCGAAGTCGCCTGAGCCGCGGGACTCCTCCACAGTCTCGTAAAGGGTGCTCTGCGAGGGGTGTAACCGCGAGTTCCTGGGGTCGCGTCGAGTGCGGCGAAAGTGTCACCCGCGCATGGACGGCAGCGCCTCGCCCATCGACCGGCCCCATCGCGGGGGCAGGGGTCATCTGGGGGATTGCCTCTCGGGTGGATTTTCGCATGATTTCCTCGCGGTGCGTCGCGATGATAAGCTTTTGTTCTGGCCTCACAACCACACCATCGATGCCGAGGTTCGGATTTATCACCTACTCCAAGGGGGGCCGCGAAATCGCCGGATATCGGGTCGCGATCGGATGCCCGGCGAGGGGGCGGATTTGGGCCGAGACATGGCCGACCCATTCGGTTTCGCATGGATTTTCATGATTTACAACCCGTTGTCAGCGAAGGGATTGGGTCATCGATAGATGAATTCAATTTTATCGATAAGCTAATACGCTACAGAGTGCGACACTCGGGAAATGCCGGGGATTCGTGGGCGAAGTCGGGCTTTTCGGGTGTCTTGTCCAGGGCGCAGTCGGGGTGAGACGGTTTTTCGCCCGTTTTTGACCTGTTTTCGGGCCGAAGTGTTGCGCAAATCCCCCAACTCGTGATCGGGCCAGGAGATGCGGGCTTTCGGAAACCTGGACGAAATCTGGACGTCCGGGCCCTCGGCGGGACGGTTTTCGGCCCGTTTGTCGCGCCCGTGTGGCGCCCCCAAGTCGTTCAGGAATAAGGGGATGGTGCATTAGGAATCCCCGGTCGTAACCGCTCTGCGAGCACCCTGCGCGATCGATGCAAAGCAGAAACCCTCCGGGACGACATCGCGTTGATGTCTTCCCGGAGGGTCCGTCCTGCCGATCCAAGGACCTCGATCGGCCTTACTTCGTCCCGTGGAAGTAAACCCCTGCGGCGAGGAAGAGCTGGCCGTTCGGCGTGAGCGAATTATCCAGGCCCCAGCCGTCGCGCTCCAGCTCGTCGCGGAGCGCCTGGATGCGATCGCGCCACGGCCCGGGGGCGAGGTGCTGGAGCATCACGTCGAATTGCATGCGATAGCCGAACGAGGGGAGCTGATAGGGCTTCACGCCGGTACGGACCTCGCGGAACGGCCGGAAGATCTCGCGCAGCCCGGGGATCGTCATGTTGAAGAAGTGGAAGGGGTCGGAGTGGTACGGCTGCATGAACGCGGTGTCGATGTGGATCTCGCCCCCCGGCTTCAACACGCGATGCAGCTCGGCCGTGACTTCCCACGGGCGGGGGACGTGCTCGAACACCGCCTGGCTGATGATCGCGTCGAAGCTGTTGTCGCGATACGGCAGGCGAGGCGTGAAGGACACCACGTCGATCGTGTTGTACTGGACCACCTCGTGCAGCAGCACGTTGGGATGCAGGTGGTCGGGGTGCGTGTGGCCGGCCCCGTAATCGAGGATCACGCCGCTTGCGTACCGCCGGATCATGTCCTGCGCGTCTTCGCCGTAGGGGTGGGTGAAATGCGGCTCGTCCAGGCGAGAGATGGCGGGCACGCCGGGGACCAGGAACATCGGCGTCCCCAGGATTCGCTCATAAGACGCGCCGCATTTCCGGCAACGGACATGCTCCGCACCGATCTCGACGCGGTCGGAGGCGCATTGCGGGCAGGCGAGCAAGTCCTTGAGGTCGAACGATCGCTCGCGTTCATACGGCTGCCGACCGCCCCACGACGTGCCGGCGGGCGTTTCGGGCTGGGTAGTGGATTCCCAGGGCGACCGGGAGGCGTCGAGCTTGCCCCAGATCTTCCTCGCGGCCTTGCCGCACGCGACCGCGAGCCCTTGCTCGCTCGCCGTGGCCCGGAACCGCGACGAGAGCCGCCTGGCCCTCGCAAGCAAAGGAGACTCGGCGGCGTCCCGCCTCACCTGTGTCGACATCGTGGAATCGTCCTTGATTAGACCACGGGATGAATGAACAGACCCCGCCCGCTCCGGGGCATGCCCGCGCGCAGGGTCGCCTTATCTGCATTATCGGCACGCCTGTCAAGTTCGATTCGAGAAACCGGGAGGAGCGGGGCCTATCGGGTCGACCGCGGCCCCATCGCCCACATTTCCCACGGCGAACCTCGGGCATGTCCTCGCCGCAATTCGTCGCATACGGCCGGTGATCGATCGCCGGTCCCCGCGTGGCCGGCCCCAAGCACGTCGCGTCTTTTGCCGCGCTCGCGATATGATGGGACGGCCGCCGACCGCCCCTTGTGCAACTTGATTGCGGAGTGAAAACGTGAATATGAGACCGGTTTTTTGTTCGCTCCTCGTCCTCGCGACGACCCCGTGCCTCGCCGCCGACGAGCCCTCGTTCACCCGCGCCGAGGACGTGATCTACGGCCGCAAGGACGGCATGGCCCTGACCATGGACGTGTTCCGGCCGAGGAAGGATGCCAACGGCGCGGGCGTGATCGTGATCGTGAGCGGCGGCTACCTCTCGTCGCACGATGCCATCTTCCCCGCGCTTTATTTGCCCCTGCTCGACCGCGGATATACCGTGTTCGCCGTCGTCCACGGGAGCCAGCCCCGCTATACGATCCCGGAAATCGTCGTGGACGTGAATCGGGCGGTGCGATTCATTCGCCATCATGCGAAAGACTACGGGATCGATCCCGACCGGATTGGGCGTGACCGGGGCTTCGGCGGGCGGGCACCTGTCGCTCATGCTGGGCACGGCCGGCGAGAAGGGGAACCCCAACGCCCGCGACCCCGTCGACCGCGAATCCAGCCGCGTGCAGGCCGTCGCCTGCTTCTTCCCGCCCACCGACCTGCTCAACTACGGGGCCGCCGGCATCGCGCTGATCCGCGCCAAGGACATGGGCAAGCCGTTCCGGCCCGCGTTCGACTATCGCGAGATCGATAAGGACACCAACATGTGGACGCCCGTGACCGACCCCGACAAGCTCCGCGAGATCACCCGGGCGATCTCGCCCGTCACTTACGTCTCGCCCGACGACCCGCCGACGCTCATCCTCCACGGCGACGCCGACACGCTCGTGCCGCTCCAGCAATCGCAGGAGATGGTCGAGAAGCTCAAGGCGGCCGGCGTCGAGACCAAGCTCGTGGTCAAGCCCGGGGCGGGCCACGGTTGGCTGACCATGGGCCGCGACATGTCCACCATCGCGGATTGGTTCGATTTGTATCTCAAGAAGCCGGCGGAAGGCAAGAAGTGAAGGGTCTTCGAGGGTGCTCTGTGAGCACCTTTTTTGATTTCCCCAGGAATAATTGAAAGAGGTGCTCACAGAGCACCCTACGGGATGTCTTGAAAACCAGGCCTGTGCATCAGGCGTACCTTGATCGCCTAAAGGGACAGGTCGTCGCCGGCCTCCGATTTTTTCGCGGAGCCGGTGCGAGGGGCCTTCGTGTAGAGATAAGCCCAGAAGATCAGCACGCCTTGCAGGGGCAGGCGGGCGAGGTGAAGGAACGGGGGGACTTTCGGGAAGATCTCCTGGTGTTGATACAGGTAAACGTTCGCGGGGAAGACCGCAATCAGCAGGGCGATCAGCCCCCAGGCGGCCAGCCGCGCGGCTTTCGGGACCAGCAGGAGAATCCCGAGGGCGACCTCGCATTCGCCGCTCAGATATACAAGCTCCAGGTGCCAGGGCAGATACGGCGGCATGATCTTCAAGTAGACGGCGGGCATCGCGAAATGATTCACGCCGGCGAGGACGAACGCCAGGCCAAGGACGATTTTCCCGGGTTCGCGCGGGGTGAATTTCATGGGGTTTTCGCCGGATGGACGGGAGGAACTTCCTGGCTCTTGGCCGGGTTCGGCACGCGAAATGCATTTGTCAGCCGGTCGTTCTCGGATCGCTCGAATGTCATCCAGGATTTTCCCGATTTATGAGACAAACGAGCGAACGTGACTTAGGGTGAATGTGGTGGAGGACCTGGTTGCACCCATCCATGAAGGACCCTGACGATGAATGCCTCGCCCGAACTGGCCGTGACGCTCTCCGACGACCTGCTGAATCACCTGCGAGACGAGGCCCTGCGGCTGGAAATCCCCCTGGAGTGGCTCGTTGCCTCGCTAGTTGTCGATACAATGGATGAGGCCGACCAATTGCCCTATTGCATGGCGTCGGCCTGAGTTAGATCGCGGTATTCCCGCTCGACCCAGCCGCGGAAGAGGCCGGGCGAGTGCGTGAGCTTGCGATCGCGAAGCCACGCGTCATATTCCTCGATCGGCTCGTGCAGGTGTTGCGGGCCGAACAGGGGGACGTGGCCATAGGAGAGGGTGAACTCGCCGAGTGCCCGGCGGGGCGGCTCGCCGAGGGCGGCCAGGCGATAGAGGACGCTCACCAGGCCGGTGCGGTCGGAGCCCCACTTGCAATGGATCAGGAGTGGATACCTGGCTTCCCCAAATAGGTCAAGGATGTCCAGTAATTGGCGACGAGTGGGCCGTCGGGTGGCACTCAGCGGCAGGTCGTGGAATTCCACGCCAAGTTTCTTCGCCGTGGCCACCTCATCGGCATAGAACGAGTCGGAGGGCCTGCCGCCCCGCAGGTTCACGATCGATCGCACCCGATGCGAGCGGATCACCGACTCAAGGGTATGGTCCGGCTGGGCCGACCGGAACACGCGGCCGGGCTCGACGACCGCGAAATTCCCGAAGAACAAGGGGCGTCGCAGCGCATAAGCCGCGATCAGCAGGAGGATTGCGACGAGGCAGAGGCGAAGTCGCCTCGACCCAAGCCGCCATCGACCCGGATGCTTTTCCTCCCGAAACCGGGCGTCCACCGAGAGCGAATCCATCCGCCGACGACCTCGCATGTTCGCGGGATTGCTGGACCGAATCGGGAAAACTCTATCCCGCCCGGTAGCTTCGTCAATCCCAGTAGGGTTGTGTAGGCTGTGGGCTGCGGGCTGTAAGCCGTAAGCCGTAAGCTGTAAAGGTATCAGCCGAAAGCCTTCAGCTTGCAGCGGTTATTCTTTGGATGGCACACGATGCGACACGTTAGGGCCGGCTATTGCCGGCCTTGATCAAGGACGGCCGGCAATAGCCGGCCCTACATTCGTGTGCGACGCGATTGTGAACCTCTGTATAGACTGTAGCTTGCAGCCTGTCGCCTGTAGCTTGCAGCCCAAGGCCCATGTCGTATGCTTGTCCTGTCGTCTGCGTCCGATTAGGATTTCTAGTTTACTACCATGGCCCGGCAAGCCCGCGAGCAAGCCCTCTCTTGCCCCGTCCTTCCCCAATCGAGCGACGGCTTTCGCCCCATGGCCGACTCCTGGCAAATCCTCGTCTTCGACAACCAGCACAAGGTCTGCACGAGCGACTTCTCGGGCAGCGTTGAGCTGGGCCGCCAGAAGGACGAGAATGAGAAGATGTATCAGAGGTCGCGGCTCCGCGGCGAGGATTCGTGGCGGCTCGTCGTGGCCAGCCGGTACGAGGACAGCGTCTCTCGCGAGCACGCGTTGGTCGAGCTTGTGCCGTCGGGGAGGGCCGCGCGGCTGAAGAATATCAGCAACAAGGTGCCGATCCGCCTGAGCGACGGCAGCGAGCTCGCCGCGAACGCGTCTTGCGACCTGAACTTGCCCACCGTCTTGACCCTCGGCCGCAAGATTATCCGCATCGTCGAGCAGGAGACGATGGTCTTCCAGGGCCTTCCCGAGGCCACGTCTCCGGCGCATTGCTCGCCACGCCTTCCAGTTACAATTCCCTGACCCTGTCGTCGGGCGGCGAGAACATCCAGGCCGAGGAGATGATCCGCTGGCTCAAGGCGGCCATGGACGTGCTCCAGAGCTCGGCCTCAAGCTCCGACTTCTTCGAGAAGGCCGCCCGCGCGGTGGTCGAGAACGTGGGCCTGGACACCGGCCGGGTGGTCCTGCAAGAAGGGGACAACTGGCGGCCGGTCGCCTACTGGGCCTTGCCCGGCGTGGCGTCCGAGAAGGACGCGATGCCCAGCCGCAGCGTGCTCAAGCAGGTTTGCAAGGAGCGTCGCACCCTCTGGGCCACGCCCGAATCCATCGGGGTCGACAGCCTGATGGGGGTCACGGCCGTGGTGGCCTCGCCCCTCCTCGACGAGAAGGGGGAGGTGATCGGCGTCCTCTACGGCGACCGCCGCAAATATCGCGGGCCCGGCCTGTCGCCGAAGATTTCCAAGCTCGACGCCATGCTCGTCGAGCTCCTGGCCAACGGGGTGGCCTCGGGGCTGGCCAGGATGGAGGCGGAGAAGCTCGCCATGGCCGCCCGCGTCCAGTTCGAGCAGTTCTTCACGCCCGAATTGGCCCATCAGATCGCCATCCGGCCCGAATTGCTCCAGGGGCAGGAATGCGAGATCACGCTTTTGTTCTGCGACATCCGCGGGTTCAGCCGGATCAGCGAACGCCTCGGGCCGGCCAAGACCGTCGAGTGGATCAACGGCGTGATGGGCGCCCTCTCCGATTGCGTGATCGCCCACCGGGGGGTTTTGGTCGACTACATCGGCGACGAGCTGATGGCCATGTGGGGCGCCCCCGAGGAACAGCCCGATCATCCGATTTTGGCCTGCCGGGCCGCGCAGGACATGATCCGCCTCTTGCCCGAATTGAACGAGCAATGGAGCGACGAGCTGGGCGAGCCGCTGGACGTGGGGATCGGCATCAACACGGGCCTGGCCAGGGTCGGAAACACGGGCTGCCACCGCAAGTTCAAGTACGGGCCGCTCGGCAACATGGTGAACATGGCCAGCCGCGTGCAGGGCGTGACCAAATATCTCAAGGTCCGGCTCCTGGTGACCGAGGCGACCCGGACGCGGCTCAACCCCGAGTTCTCCGCCCGCAAGATCGGCAAGGTGAGCGTGGTGAACATCGCCGAGCCGGTGTATCTGTACGAGCTCTCGGTGCCCGGCTCGGGTCAGTTCGAGGCCATGCGCCTGGAGTACGAATCGGCACTTGAAGAATTCGAGCGGAAGAACTTCAACATCGCGGCAAGAATCCTCGCCAACCTTTTGAGCGGAGACCGTTACAGCGAGCACCACGACGACGGCCCCTCGCTCGTGCTCCTGAGCCGCGTGGTGGGGGCGCTGGTGGATGCAGAGACCTTCGACCCGGTGTTCGTGGTGCCCGGCAAGTAGGGTGCGGGCTTGCGTCGGCCGGGACTTCCTGTCAGATTCGACGGATGTTCCGCCCAACCCGATCCGGGCATGACGCCGAACGCCGAGGAGGCCACCCAAAATGCCGCCCGCAGGACGATTCTTGACGACGGTCCGGGGCTTGATGAGCCTCGTGCTCGCGTGCGTATGCCTCTGCTCGGTGGCCCTCTTGCTTTCTCAGGTCAGTTGGACTCGGACGGCCGACTCCGCATGGTTGGACCGCTTGCTTTCGCTGGTGAATTGGCAGCGGAGGACCAACTGCCGCCGATACTGTCAGAGCAACATCCGGCAGATTCCGCTCGCCCTGATCCAGTATGAACAACATTACGGCAGCTTTCCGCCGGCTTATGTGGCGGACGAGGATGGCAAGCCGCTTTATAGCTGGCGGGTGCTGATCCTGCCGTATGTCGACGCCAACGACCTTTACAATGCCTTCAACTTCCGCCAGCCGTGGGACGGTCCCGACAACCTCTGGATATCCTCCACGAATATCTCGGTCTTCTGCTGCCCCGAGGCTCGCGACTTCGCAAAATGGCCCGCCGCCACGAATTACGTCGCCATCACGGGCCCCGGTACGTTGTTCCCGCCGGGTGGGGCGAAGATGACGGCGGCCGGCGTGACGGACGGCAACAACACGATCCTGCTTGCGGAAGTTGCCGACTCGACCATCCGCTGGGCCGAGCCGAAAGACCTCGACACGGCGACCATGAGCTTCAAGGTGAACGACCCGGCGCGGCCGAGCATCTCCTCCCATCAGCATGAAACCTTGCCCGGCGTCGTGCTGCTGGACGGGTCCACAAAGCGGCTCAAGCCTTCCATCACGCCGGCGGCCGTGCGGTCCCTCATCACGATCAACGGGGGAGAAACGATCAACCTCGGTCAAGTTGCCTATTAAAGCGTCTAACATTACCGATCGACCGGACGGGGCTTCTTGTGGGGTAGGCGTCCCGCCTGCCGAATCCCAGGCAGGCGGGACGCCTCCCCACAAAAAACACTTTCGATTCGCCGGTAAAGTTAGACGCTCTTAGACTTAGGGCGCCGTCGCATGCCCGTCATGCACCCTCCGAGAGATGCCCCTTTTCGACCAACTCGATCAGCTCCTTGCCCGTCATGCGATGCGCGGCGTCGTGCGGGCAGGCGTAGACGCAACTGGGTTGCCCGCCCACGTCCTGGCAGAGGTCGCAGAGCGTGGCCTTTTGCTGGACTACGGCCATCGTCTTGCCTGGCCTTTCGGGATCGTCCGTGCGTTTGTCTGTGGCGAACGAGTGCATGTTGATGTTGCCGTACGGGCAATTCTCGGCGCACTTCCCGCAGCCGATGCACCAGTCCTCGATGCGCATCTCCAGCGACCCGCGACGGCGGATCGCACCCACCGGGCAGCCGACCATGCAATAGGGGTCGAGGCAGGATCGGCAGGAGCTGGCCACGAGGAATTTGTCGAACCGCAGGCCCTCGCGAATGAGTCGGGTCACGCCGTCGTGGGCGTCGGCGCAGGCCTTGGTGCATTCGTCGCATCGGGTGCATTTCTGGAGGTCGAGCACGAGCAGGCTGTTCGCGTTCATCAGGCCCTGGCTGAGGAACTCGCCCAGCGGGAGGCTCTCGGCCCTCCTCTGCGGCCGCCGCGTTTTCTTCGAGGCGCTTGATGGCCTCGGCGATCAGCGGCTCGCGGACTTGCGGGAATTCCTTGAGGACCTCGCGGAAATCGGCCGCCTTGATCTGCACGAGGTCGACGTGGTCGAGCGCCGAACACGTCGCGGTCCGCAAGCCGGGAGGCGCGAGGGCGCGGACCTCGGGCACCTCGGACATGAGGGCGATCTCGCCGAAATATCCGCCCGGCCCGACGTAGCTTAGCACGTGCTCGCCGCCCGGCCTCATCTGCGAGACCTTCACGAACCCGGTGCGGACGAGGTAGAAGCCGTCCTCGGAGCGGTCGCCCTGGCGGAAGATGACCTCGCCGGGGTCTCGGCGCGTGAGGCGGACCGTCTGCCGCAACCCGTCCACGAAGCGGTTGAACTGCGCCTCGTCCCGGCGGATCGTGGCGAAGATATTCACGCTCCGCAGGTGATTATCGATGGCCCTGGCGCGATACTTCTCCTCGAGTTTCACGCGGAAGGCGCGGCTTCTCTGCATGAGATACAGGACGTTGCGGAGGACTTCCAGGACGGTGCAATCCTCGGCCGCGCTGACGGTTGCCGACCTTGGATAGGAGTTCATGCAGGTCATCTCGCCGAAGATGTCGCCGGGTCCCAGGCTTGCGGCGGGCCGGGCGTAGGCGAGCGCCACGGGGGCGTCGATCGAGATGTAATTGCGCTCGCTCTCGTCCTCGCGGTGGTCCTGGCGGCGGGAGACGAGGTTGACCGTCAGCTTCTTCGCGAACCCGAAGAGTCCGCCGGACTTCGTGTTCTTGACGTGGTCGAGCGACGAGCTGAGGTAGATGTCCACGGTGCCGGACTCGATCATGAACGCCGACGAGCCGAATTCCCCCTCGCGGCAGATGATCTGGCCCTTCTTGAAGCGGCGACGGACGATCGACGACTCATTCCACCGGAGGAAGGCGGGCGACGTCCCGCGGAAGGCGTGGCGGATGTCGTCGTTGGGGTGGTGGATCAACTCCTCGGCGGCGACCTTCTCGGGCCGAGGGGTCGCGTCTTCCCACGGGGCCGCGCCCACCACGAGCTTGTTGGTGAGGGCTCCGGTCGGGCACGAGATCATGCATTCGCCGCAGGCCACGCACGAGGAGTTGCCCATCGGGTCGTTCAGGTCGAAGGCAATCTGGGCCTTGTACCCCTTGTTGGCCCGGCCGATCACCTGATTATTGCGGATGTCGTTGCACCCGCGGATGCAGCGGTCGCACATGATGCAGGCGTCGTGGTCGACGGCGATCACGAGCGAGGAATCGTCCTTCGGCCGGGGAGTGCGGCGGCTGAAACGGGGCTCGCGCACCTCGAATTGTTTGGCCAGGGCCTCAAGCTCGCAGTCCCCGGTCTGGCCCTGCTTCGAGCAGGGGCTGGGGTGGTCGGCCATGAGCAATTCGGTGAGCGTCTTGACCGTGTCGCGCACCTTCTGGCTCGTGGCCATCGAGGCGACTTCCATCGTCTCCTCGACGCGGTGCTGGCAGGCCGGCAGGAGCTTCCGCTCCGCCTGCATCTTGCCGCGCTTCACCTTCGAGATCTCGACCACGCACAGGCGGCACACGGCCACCGGTTCCATGTGCTCGCGATGGCACAGGATGGGGATCGGGTTGGCGGGGATGCCCGCGCTGCCGATCGAGGTCCGGCCCTCGAACAGCAGGGTGGCGGCGTCGTAAATCGTGGTGGCGCGGGGGATCACCAGGCCCGCGGCATCCTTCAGGATATTGCCCTGAGCGTCGGTCTTGGGCACGGCCTTCTTGACCGTGACCGGCTGGCCGTCGATCTTGAGCGTGATGTCGCGGTCCAGGTCCTCGGCCGTGACCTTGTCCATGCGGACCAATCGGCCGTCGATGTCGCGCGAGAAGAGGCCCTCCTCTTCCTCGCGGCGGGCCATTTCTGCGGAGAGGACGCTCATGGCTTGGTCTCCAGGATCGGGCCCATGGCCGTGCGGACATAGGCTTCCAGGTCGCTGCGGAAGTGGCGGACGACCGACCCCAGCGGGTTGGCCACGACCATCCCCAGCCCGCAAATCGACGACATCTCCATGGCCTGGCGGAGGTCGGCCACCATGTCCTCGACCGGCTCCAGCCCCTGGCCGTCGTAGCGACCGCCCAGCAGGTCGGTGCCGATCTCGACGAGCTTCTGCGAGCCGATCCGGCACGGGACGCACTTCCCGCACGACTCGTTGCGGAAGAACTCGGTCGCATTGAGCGCCTGGTCGGCCATGTCCACCCGATCGCCATAGACGACCAGCCCGGCGCCGAGCATCAATCCGTAGTCGCGGAACGCCTGCAAGTCCATCGGCAGGTCGAGGATGTTCAGGAACGGCTTGCCGCCGAGCTTTTCCTTGGCCGCCCTCGGCAAATCCTCCAGGGGCAGGCGGGCGGGGAGGAATCCGGCCGACGGCCCCGAGGTCGCCACCGCCTTCAGGCGAGTCCCCGGACGCATCCCGCCGGCATACTTGCCGATGAACTGGCCGAGCGTGATCCCGTTGGGCACTTCGTAAGCGCCCGGCCGGGCCACGTCCCCCGAGATCGAGAAGAACCGCGCCCCCTTGCACCCGTTCACGCCGAGGTCGCGATACCACTCGCCCCCCTTGTGGAAGATCGCGGGGACCCAGGCGAACGTCTCGACATTCGAGAGCAAGGTCGGCTTGTCGTGAAGCCCGTTGGTTTCGAGCAGGGGCGGCTTGTTGCGAGGCTCGGCGCGCTTGTCCTCCATGGCCTCGATCAGCGCGCTTTGCTCGCCGCAAATGTAGCCGCCGGGGCTCACGTAGACTTCCACCGGGAACGACCGGCCCGTATCCAGGAAATTCTCGCCGCACGCGCCATATCGCTCGGCCCGGGCGATCGCGGCCTTCACCGCTTCAATCTGCGGCTCGTACTCGTGGCGGATGTAGATGTAGCCGCGATCGGCGCCGGTGAGCAAGGCCGCCAGGATCACGCCCTCGATCACCAGATGCGGCGTACGCAGCAGCAATTCGCGGTCCTTGAACGTGCCCGGCTCGCTCTCGTCGCCGTTCACGACCACGTATTTCCGGTCGCCCCGGGCCTGGCGGACGTCCTGCCATTTTTGATGGGCCGGGACCCCGCGCCCCCCATCCCGCGCAGGTCCGAGACCTTGAGGGCCTCGATCAGGGCGTTGCCGTCCATCGACGCGGCCAGCTTGCGGGCGGCGGCATATTCCTCGCGGCCTTCGTAGGGGTCGATCAGCCAGCCGGTGGGGCGCGGGTCGACGATCGCGGGCTCGGGATTCCCGGACGACGTGGAACGGCCGTTCACGGCGTCGCGGAGCAGGGCGCGGCATTCGGAAATCGACTTGCCGCGATGCACCTGATGCCCCAGCATGGCCGCCGGGGCGGCGTCGCACTGGCCCAGGCAGGAGACCCCGGAAATCTTGACCTGATCGCCGCCCAGCTCGTCGGCCAGGCCCTGCAAGCTCTTCATGGATTCGGGGGCGCCACGCAGGTGGCACGCCATGTCGCGACAGACGAGGAACTCGACCTGCGGGGGCGGCTTCAGGCGATAATGCGGGAAGCAGCTCGCCACCTCATGCAGCCGGTGCAGGGGGACGTCGATCCGCTCGGCGAGCGCCCGCAATTGCTCCGCCGGCAGGTAGCCGTACTCGTGCTGGATCGCGTGCAGTTCTTGCTGGATCATGGGGGGGTCGCTCGGATCGAACTCGAATTCACGTTCGGCCTGGTCTTGCCGCTCAGGAACCGCGACACCTCCAGCGCATCCGCGTCTTTCGCCATCGACGGGCCGGAATTGTGGTCGGCGCCGTGGTATCGGTGGCACTCGGTGCAGGAATGACCGGCCCCGCCCTGGACTTGCCCGGCGGGGTCGCGGGACGCGGGGGCGTGGCACTTCACGCACGAGTCTTTCGCGGGGATCAGCACGTCCTCGCTGGTGGCGGAACTCCACGCCGAGGCGTGGCATTCCTTGCAAGATACGGCGCGATGCGACGAATGGTCGAAACGGGCATGCTCGTACCAGATCGTCGGCACGTACGTCGGAGAAATCGCGGCCGACGCGAGCGGGGCGTCGAAATCCGGATAGGCCCGCGTCGCCCCCGCGACCTTGTAATTGTGGCATTCGGTGCAGGTCCCCGCTCCCTTGCCGAAGAGGATCTTCTCGGCCCTGGAAACGCGGGCCTCGACCTCCTTCGAGGCCGATTGCTCGGCCGGGCCCGCGAAGCCCGGCCTAAGCTGCTTCGAGGGAGTGAAGGCTTCGAGCAGCTTCTCGTCCTTCTCCAGCGTGATCCCGATCGAGGCGTTGGTCAAGAAATCGTGGAGCGCGGGCGGCTGCAAGCGGTGCTGGACCACCCGCGTGGACGTGCCATCCCCCTGCGTCATGGGCACGGTCAGCGTATGGCACTCGGCGCAGTCGGTCTGGTAGGAGATCGGCCGCATGTAGGCCCCCGTGCCGGGAAGCGGGTTGGCGAGCGCGGCGAGGCTGCCCTCTGGCGACGAGGATGGCGCCCTCGAACCGCTCTCCAGGCGATGGCACGAGATGCACTCCAGTTGCACCCCCTCGTCCAGCTTCCGGCCGTTCGCGTATCGCTCGCGCCCTGCGCCCGAGAGTTGCTCGACCTTCAGGATCGGCATGCCCCCCGCTGCCGGATTCAAGCCCCTGGCAAGATGCACCTTGTGGTTGAATTTGAGCGTGCCGGGGTCGACGGGCCTGGCCTTGCCGGCGAACAGGGCGAACTCGGGATGGCCCGAGGGGAACGCGGTCACGTCCCGGAATTCGGCCTGCGCGACCCTGGCATGCGCCTTCAAATTGGCATGGCAGGAGGTGCAGTCGCCGTCGGGCAGCCTGACCAGCGAGGCATCCCGCCCGCGATGATCGCGGTGGCAGCTTGCGCAGGCGGTCGATGGCGACGCGGTGGCGAGCTGGTTTGCGTGGTGGTCCTCCACCTTGTGGCATCCCATGCACTTCTCCTCGGCCTGCTTGCGAATTCATGCCGATGTGCTTCGTCCACGACTGCTCGCCGATCGGCCGGAACGAGACGTGGCAGGCGTCGCAGCGGCTGTCCCACATGGCATGCACGTTCGCCACGGGCCCGTGCGAATACCGCATGACGGCCGCGTCGTCCTCGGCAAGCCAGTTCGCCCGGGTGGGCCGCAGCCCGCTTGCCCACCAGCCCAGCGCGGCGAAGAGCGCCAGGGCCGTCAGGGCCAGCTTGATGCGCGTCAGGCGGTCCGGCTTCTTGTAGTAATCCAGCGGGATCCGCGAGGCTCGCTGCTTGCCGGTCGTGCGATTGGCCATCGATCGATCCCCGAAAGCCCGCGGCGCGAGCCTTCTTTCAAAGATACTTCATCGCCGCGAAAATATGCACGACCATGAGGGCGATCAGCGCGATCGAGAGCGGGAGGTGGACCAGCAGCCAGTTATGCAGCCAGAAGTGCAGCCGGTCCTGCTCGGCAAGCTGACGGCGCTGCTCGCAGAGGCTTTCCAGCGAATCCACCGCGACGTTGGCGCGAGGGTCGAGCTTGGTGCGGAGGTCGGCGAACATGGCGGCCGAGCGGTCGGGATGCTTCAACGGCGAGCGTGCGAACCCCTCCACGCTGAGGAACGGGGCGATCGTGGACTCGAAGAAATGCCGCAACGGCTCGGACCCGCTCACCGACGCGACGACCGCCCGCGTCTGCAAGACCTTCCCGCTCACCCGCCCCGCCGATCGGACGGCCCCGACCACCAGGTAATGCGTCCCGGTCGAGTCCTCGGGGGCTTCCGCCTCGACGGCCGGCTCGCCCGCGACCCGCCCGCAGGTGGCCAGGACGAGCCGCCCGGCTTCCTCGCGGAACTGGTCGAGGATGCGGGGGATTTGCGAATGGATCGTCTCGGCCGGGATGTCCACGAGCATCTTCCTCGGCAGCACGTTCTGGATGCGCCAGACCCCACACCCCGCTGGCGATCACGACCAGGAACAGGACCATCAGGACCGCGCTGAGCTGGCCTCCCAGGCGAAATCCGCTGTGCATGACGAGCAGGGGCAGGCTGAGCAGTCCGAGCCAGATGTGCGCCGTCATCCACAGCTTGACCTTGCCAAGCCGCCACACGCGGAGCTTCTTCCGCGGCCAGAGCAGGAACTCGAACAGGCAGATCGAGCCCCCGACCACGCCGAACGTGAACCCCGGCAAGCTGCCCCCGCCCAGGAGACGCGACCGGGACAGGCTGGCCAGGGCGTACCAGAGGGTCGCCCCCAGGCTCATGATCGCGAAGAAGAGGAACCACGACCGGTGCCGCCGCCAGTTTTCTCGGTCGATGAGCATGGGCGGGGTGGGTCCTGTCTTGCCGACCTCGTCGCGGGTCCAATTCTACGGTACGAACGTCGGGATCATCCCCCGCCTTATAAAACTCGCCTCGATCGTAGCGAATTTATGGCGAAAGCCAACGGGTAAGTCATATTTCCTTGATTCGAGCCCGTTGAAGCGACAAAGTTGTAGACTATCGGCAGGCCGAGCGGTCGCGACGGCCCGAAGCCGGGGAGGCACGACGCATGCGAGGGGTGTGGAGTCTCGGGGGAGCCGTGGCCGCGGCCGCAACGCTCGGGATCATCGCGCTGGCGGCAGGCCCGGCGCAGGACCCGCTGCCCGAACCCATGCCGGCGGCCACGATCCGCAACCACGCGTCCCCCTTCATCCCCCGAGGCGCCGGCTCCTGCTCGGCCCAGGCCTGCCACGGGAGTGCGGTCCCGCTTTATTTGAGCAACTCGAAGGCCCTCCGCAACGAACATACGACATGGATCACGCGAGATCCGCACGCCTCCGCCTACGAGGTCCTATCGAGCCCGCGATCGGCCTCCATCGCGAAGAATCTGGGAAAGGCCTCGGCCAGGGAAGACGCCCGTTGCCTGGCCTGCCATGCCACGCCCTCGGCCGGGTCGGCGGTGGCGGAGGAGCGATCGATCCTGCTCCGCGACGGCGTGGGCTGCGAGTCCTGCCACGGCGCATCGAGCCGATGGGCCTCCGAGCACACGACTTATGACTGGGCCTCGAAATCGGCCGATGGCAAGCAAGCCTCGGGCTTCAACGACCTGCGCGACCTGACCCGCCGCGCCGAGGTGTGCGCGGGCTGCCACGTGGGGGCGCCTGCCGGGGGCGGGATCCCCCTGCGAGACGTGAATCACGACCTGATCGCCGCCGGCCACCCGCGCCTCACGTTCGAATTCTCGGCCTACGTGGCGAATTATCCCAAGCACTGGGACACGAGCCACCAGCCCGCCGACCTCCCCGCCCGCCTCTGGAAAATCGGCCAGGTCGCCACCCTGCGGGCGGCCGTCGATTTGCTCCGCGAGCGGGCCGAGCTCGCCTCCGCGAAGCAGGCCCCCTGGCCCGAGCTCGCCGAATATTCGTGCTTCTCCTGCCACTTCGCCCTCAAGGAAATCGACCCCAGGGCCAACGCGTTCCGCGGCCTTCGGGATGCCGACGACCCGGGCGAGATCGGCATGCCTTCCTGGGCTTCCTGGAACCTGCCGATGGTGAACGTCCTGATGAAGTCCGCCCCCGAGGATCATCCGGTCGGCCTGGCGCCAAGCCTGACCAGGCTCCGCGCCACCATGAGCCGGTTCGAGGCCGATCCGAAGGTGGCGGCGGACGAGGCGAAGGCCCTGCGAGCGGCCCTCGACTCCTGGCTCGTGGCCATGAAGGAAAGCCCGCTCGCCCCCGCCGAGCTGGAATCGATCAAGAAGGCCCTGGATCGCCGGGTCGAGGGGGGCGCCGGTCGGTCGTGACCGGTTGGGACTCGGCCGCACAGGTCTATCTCGCCCTGGCCGCGTTCCACGTGTCGCACAGGCCGGGCGACCCGGCCGGCAAGGAAGAATTGGAGAAGATGTTGAAGGAACTCGGGTTCCCGAAAGGTTTCGACGCCCCAAGCGGCAATTTCCGGCCCGATCGGCTCCCCTGACCGCAAGCGTCCTACTTCGAATGCGATGCTGTAGGGCCGGTTATAACCGGCCGTCTTCCCGCAAAAAGGCCGGTGATAACCGGCCCTACAAGAGCGGACGCCCGTTTCCAACCGACCATGTTCCGGGCTCGCCGTCGGCCCTCGCCGCCCTGATTCCGGGTCGGTAGAGGCTTGGATGCCGCCGGGTTTCCCCGTATCCTTTGTTTTCGATCGAATATCGACGACAGAGCCCCATCCGGGAAAACACCGATGGCCGTCCAAGACGAACTCGACCTCCGTTGCATCAACACCATCCGCACCCTCTCCATGGACGCGGTCCAGGCGGCCAACTCGGGCCACCCGGGCACGCCCATGGCCATGGCGCCGGTGGCCTACACCCTGTGGCAGAACTTCCTGCGATTCGACCCCGAAGACCCGATCTGGCCCAATCGCGACCGCTTCGTGCTCTCGATCGGCCACGCGTCGATGCTCCTGTACTCGCTGCTTCACCTGGCGGGCGTGAAGAGCGTGAATCGCAAGTACGAGATCCTCGGCACGCCCGCCGTCTCGATCGACGACATCAAGAAATTCCGCCAGCTCGACTCGAAGACCCCCGGCCACCCCGAATATCGCCTGACTTCGGGCGTGGAGACCACCACCGGCCCGCTCGGCCAGGGCGTGGCCACCAGCGTGGGGATGGCGATCGGCTCGAAGTGGCTGGCCGCGCACTACAACACGCCCGATTTCAAGCTCTTCGACTTCAACGTGTACGCCCTCTGCGGCGACGGCGACATGATGGAGGGCGTGTCGTCGGAGGCCGCCAGCCTCGCCGGCCATTTGAAGCTCAATAACCTCTGCTGGATTTACGACTCGAACCGGATCACCATCGACGGCTCGACCTCGCTCACCTTCAGCGAGGACACCGCCTCCCGGTTCGCCGCCTACGGGTGGAACGTGCATCGCGTGGACGATGCCAACGACATCGAGAAGCTGGATTCCGCCTTCGCCGCGTTCCAGAACGCCAAGGATCGCCCCACGTTCATCCTGGTGAATTCGAACATCGGGTACGGGTCGAGCAAGCAGGACACGAACAAGGCGCACGGCTCTCCGCTGGGCGAGGACGTGATCAAGGCGTGGAAGGAGAAATTCCACTGGACGGCCGAGAAATTCGGCGTGCCCGACGGCGTTTACGAGCGGTTCAAGGAAGGCGTGGGGAAGCGAGGCAAGGAGCATCGCGAGGCCTGGTTCGCCCTGCTCGACAAGTTCCGCGCGGCGAATCCTGAGAAGGCTGACGAGCTGGATCGCATCCAGAAGCGGCAGCTCCCCGACGGCTGGGAAAAGGATTTGCCCACGTTCCCGGCCGACCCGAAGGGGATTTCCGGCCGCAAGGCGTCGAGCAAGGTGTTGCAAGTCGTGGCCAAGAATGTGCCGTGGCTGATCGGCGGGTCGGCCGACCTGAACGAGTCCACCTTCACCGACATTGAAGGCGCAGCCTCGTTCGAGCCGGGCAGCTACGCCGGCCGCAACCTCCATTTCGGCATCCGCGAGCACGAGATGGCGGCCGTCCTGAACGGCCTGGCGCTGACCAAGGTCCGCGCCCTCGGCTCGGGGTTCTTCATCTTCAGCGACTACGCCCGCCCGGCCATCCGGCTGTCGGCGATCATGGAAATCCCCACGATCCACGTGTTCACGCACGACTCGATTGGCGTGGGCGAGGACGGACCCACGCACCAGCCCGTCGAGCAGCTCGCCTCGCTGCGGGCCGTGCCCGGCCTGCGATTGATCCGCCCGGCCGACGCCAACGAGGTCAGCGAGGCGTGGAAGGTGATCATGCAACTCTCGCACGAGCCGGTCGCGCTGGTCCTGTCCCGCCAGGATTTGCCGGTCTTCGACCGCTCGAAGTACGCGCCGGCCTCGGGCCTGGCGAAGGGGGGATACATCATGGCCGACGCCCCCGACGGCAAGCCCGACGTCCTGCTGATCGGCACCGGCAGCGAGGTCCAGCACTGCGTGGCGGCGTATGAAAAGCTCTCGGCCGAGGGGATCAAGGCCCGCGTGGTCAGCCTGCCCAGTTGGGACCTGTTCGAGCACCAGCCGCAGGAATACCAGGATTCGGTGATCCCGCCGACGGTCACGGCCCGCGTGACGGTCGAGCAGGCCAGCACGTTCGGATGGGAGCGATACGCCGGGTCGACCGGGGCGAAGATCGGCATGCACACCTTCGGGGCGTCGGCGCCGTTGAAATCGCTGCTGGCCAAGTTCGGCTTCACGCCGGAGAAGGTGGCGGAAGCGGCGAAAGAGCAGCTCGCGAAGCCGAAGGGACGTTGATTCCATCATGAACGCCGCAGAAACCGCCCTCGAGTACGTGCGCGATGGCCAGGTCCTCGGCCTCGGCACCGGACTGCGCCGCGGCCGAATTCATCCGGGCCCTCGGCCGAAGGTGCAGGAGGGTTTGAACGTCCGCGGGGTCGCCACCTCGAAGGCCTCGACCGACCTGGCCGCCTCGCTCGGGATCCCGCTGGTGTCGCTCGACGACATCGAATCGATCGACGTGGCGTTTGACGGCGCCGACGAGGTTGATCCGAAGTTGCAGCTAATCAAGGGGCGCGGCGGCGCCCTCGTGCGCGAGAAGATCGTGGCGGCGGCGTCGAAGCAATTCGTCGTGCTGGTCGGCCCGGAAAAGCTGGTGGAAACCCTGGGGGACAAGGGGGATTTGCCCGTCGAGATCGTCCCGTTCGCCCTGGGATTCGTCCGCCGCAAGCTCGCCGCGCTGGGGTGCAAGCCCGAGCCCCGCATCAAGGACGGCCAGCTTTACGTCTCCGACAACGGCAACCCGATCCTCGATTGCCGCATCTCGGCCCTTCCCGACCCGGCCGGGCTGGAAAGGTCCATCCTGGCCATCCCCGGCGTGCTGGACACGGGGCTGTTCCTCGGGATGACATCGGTGGTGATCGTGGGCGAAGGGGATTCGGCGCGAGTCTTGCGGCGTCCCCAGGTTTGAAGGAGGAGCCGATGGAGATGGCATTGATGGGCAAGGTCCTGGTGACCGCCCGAATCGAGAACCTGGATGATCTTTTTCAAGTCGCCCGAGGCGCCATCCGGGACGACGAGGTACGTCGCGTCGAGGTGGGCGATGCCGTTGTCGATACGGGCGCAACCGTCCTCTCGATGCCCCGCCGCTTCATCCAGCAGCTCGGCCTGATGTGGCAGAAGTCGGGGCGCGCTCGCACGAGCGCCGGCACCGTGGATGTCCAGGTTTATGGGGCCGTGAAGCTCACGATCCAGGGGCGCGATTGCTTCAGCGAAGTGGTGGAAATGCCGGATGATGGCCCGGTCCTCATCGGACGAATACTCCTGCAAATGCTTGATTTCGTCGTCAATCCGTCCGGACAGAGCTTGATCGGCAACCCCGAGCACGGCGGCGAGCACATCCTGGAACTTTACTGACCGCCCTGGCGGCCTTCATCGATAGGAAGCATCAACATGCAACTCGGAATGGTGGGTTTGGGCCGCATGGGCGCGTTCATGGTCCGCCGACTCATGAAGGGCGGCCATGATTGCGTGGTCTTTGACATGAACGCCAAGGCCGTGGACGATCTGGCCGCGGACGGCGCCAAGGTGCGCGATTCGATGGAAGAATTCGTCCAGAAGCTGGAGAAGCCCCGCGCCGTCTGGCTGATGATCCCCGCCGCGTTCGTGGATTCGACCCTGGAGAAGTTCGAGGCTTTGCTGGAGCCCGACGACATCCTCATCGACGGCGGCAACTCGTACTACATCGACGACATCGCCCGCGCCGCCCGCCTCAAGGAGAAGAAACTGCACTACGTGGACGTGGGCACGAGCGGAGGCGTGTGGGGCCTGGAACGCGGCTATTGCCAGATGATCGGCGGCGAGGAGGCCGTGGTCAAACACCTCGACCCCATCTTCAAGACCCTCGCCCCCGGCATGGCCGCCGCCCCCGAACGCACCCCCGGCCGCGACAAGATGCCCAAATCCACCTCCGAGGACGGCTACCTGCATTGCGGGCCCAACGGCGCGGGGCATTTCGTGAAGATGGTCCACAACGGGATCGAATACGGCGTGATGGCCGCCTACGCCGAAGGGCTGAACATCCTCAAGAACGCCGACATCGGCACCCGCGAGCACGCCCAGGACGCCGAGACCACGCCCCTGCGCCATCCCGAACATTACAAGTTCAAATTCAACCTCGCCGAGGTGGCCGAGAACTGGCGGAGGGGCAGCGTGATCGGCTCGTGGTTGCTGGACTTGACCGCCAACGCCCTGGCCAAGGATGCGAATCTCGACCAATTTTCCGGCCGCGTGAGCGACTCGGGCGAGGGACGATGGACCATCCAGGCCGCCATCGACGAGGCCGTGCCGGCCCACGTGTTGACCACGGCACTTTACGAGCGGTTCAGCTCCCGCGGCGAGTCGAGCTATGCCGACAAGCTCATGTCGGCCATGAGGAAGGAATTCGGCGGCCATGTCGAGCGAGCAGCCGGAGGCTGATCGCGGGGCCGGGAGTCGGGGGACGGGGACGGGGACGGAAAAGACTTTCTTGCAATCGCTTCCCGAGGGACTTTATGGCGACCGAATCTTCCAATCCCCTGTCCGACGGCACGCCCAAGTCGCTGCTGCCGCAACCGTGCGCACTGGTCATCTTCGGCGCCGCGGGCGACCTCTCGTGGCGGAAATTGCTCCCGGCCGTTTATAACCTGAACGTGGACGGCTCGTTGCCGGCAAATTTCGCCGTGGTCGGGTTTGGGATGAAGCCCGATGGCCCGATCGAGGGGGATCCCGACGCTTATATTCGCGACCGGGCCAAGGACGGTATCACCCATAATTCGCGGCAGGCGCTCGATGACTTGCACTGGGAAGACTTCGCCCGCGCCCTGTTCTTCGTGGAAGGTTCCTTCAGCGATCCCAAGGCTTATGAGAAGCTGAAAGAGCGGCTGGACGCCATCGACCAGCAATTCGGCATCCCCGGCAGCCGGGTGTTTTATCTGTCGATCCCGCCGACCTTGGTCCCCATCTGCGTCGAACAATTGAAGACGGCCGGATTGGTCGCCGATCCGCACGAGGCCCGCAAATTCACCCGCGTGATCGTGGAGAAGCCGATCGGCCGCGACCTGGAGAGCGCCCTGCGCCATCGTCAACGCGGTCGGGGCGGCGTTCTCGGAAAACCAGACCTATCGCATCGACCACTACCTCGGCAAGGAGACGGTGCAAAACCTGTTGGTCCTGCGATTCGCCAACAGTATCTTCGAGCCCCTGTGGAACGGCAAGTACATCGACCACGTGCAGATCACCGTGGCCGAGGAAGAAGGCGTGTCGCACTTCGACGACCAGGGCAAGATGACCGCAAGCCGGATCGGCTACTACGAAGGCGTAGGCGCCCTCCGCGACATGCTCCAGAACCACATGCTCCAGGTCCTTTGTTTGACCGCCATGGAGCCGCCCTACTCGCTCGACCCCGACGTGGTGCGCGACGCCAAGGCGGGCGTCCTGCATTGCCTGCGGCCCATGACCGACGCCGACGTGAACCGCAGCGTGGTGCGGGGCAATACATCGACGGCGACGAGATGGGCCGCGCCGTCCCCGGCTATCGCACCGAGGTCCGCCGCTATTACGAGGAGATGCTCAAGAAGCCCGTCCCGCCCGATTCGGTGAACTCGACCACCGAAACCTTCGTGGCGATGAGGCTCTTCATCGACAACTGGCGATGGGCCGGCGTCCCGTTCTATCTGCGCACGGGCAAACGACTTCCGAAACGGGCGAGCGAAGTTGCCATCCAGTTCAAGGACGTGCCCAACGTCCTCTTCAACGCCCATCCCGACGTGCCTTTGGAACCGACGGTGCTTTCGTTGCGGGTCCAGCCCGAGGAAGGGCTCTCGATGCGCATCGCCTCGAAGTTGCCCGGTCCCAAGGTCGCGCATTTATCCCGTGAAGATGGAATTCAACTACTCCAGCTCGTTCGGCGGGACCACGCCCGAGGCGTACGAACGGCTCCTGCTGGACGTGATGGCCGGCGACGCCACGCTGTTCATGCGTCGCGACGCCGTGGAAGCGGCCTGGCAATTCGTCATGCCGATTTTGGAAAACTGGGAGCATAGCCACACTCGCTACCTGCCCGAATATCGCGCGGGGACGTGGGGACCGCTCGAAGCCGATCGCCTGATCGAGGCGGATAATCGGCGATGGAGGACGCTGTGACGACCACCGACCATGCCGAGGATTGCGACGCAAAGACGGTCCCGATCCGCCAGGTCGAGCGCGAGCTGAACCGCCAGCTCAAGTGCATGCAGGGGCCGGGCGTGGCCCCGGTGGTACGCGCGGGGCTTTCCAACCTGGTGATCTATTGCAACAGCTCGGCGCTGGCCGAGCAGGTCGGGCGCGAGGTGCCGGCGATCGTGGCCATCCACCCCGCTCGCGTGCTCCTCTTGCGCACGAGCCGTCGGGCAATTCGCCCGAGGTCACGGCGACCGTCCACAGCCGCGTCCACAAGTTGGGGACGGGCCTGCGCGCCTTCTCCGAGCAAGTCACGTTGCGCGCCGAGGGCCGCGCCGTCGAGCACCTGACCTACGCCGTCCGCACGCTCCTGATCGGCGACCTGCCCACGAACCTCTGGTGGGCCGCACCGCAACCGCCCGCCATGGCCGGCTCGCTCCTCTACGACCTCTCCGAGCACGCAGACCAGGTCCTCTACGATAGTTACGGGTGGCCCGAGCCCGTGCGCGGCATGATGACCACGGCCTCCTGGCTCGATCGCTTCGAGCGCGGGCCGGGGCAGGGGCCGTATCGCGTGGTCAGCGACCTCACCTGGCGCCGCCTGCGGGCCTGGAGGCGTTTGCTGGGCATGGTCCTGGACCCGGCCTCGGTGCCGGGCGCCCTGGAATCGATCACCGACGTAAGCCTGGAACACGGGCCGCATTCGGTCATGAGCGGCGTGGTCCCTGGCAAGCTGGCTCGCCCTCTGCCTCGGCTGGAAGGCGGTGGGCGCGAAGGTACAGCCGGGCGTCGAGATCAACTGGCATTTCCAGTCGACCCACGGGCCACGCCACGTGAGGATTCATCGGCTGGCCGAGGCGCCCCGCGGCATCCGCAAGGTCCGCATCGCCTGCCGGATCAATAACGAGCCGAATTCCTTCGTGATCACGCCCGAGGAAGAGGACCGCAGGCTCCTGGCGGTGCTCGAAAACGGCCAGGCTGCGCCCCGGACCCTCACCGACCCGCCCCAGCCGTTGTCCGAACTCGTCGGCCGCCAGCTCTCGGACCGGGAACGCGACCCGATCTTCCATCGCACGATGACCGTGGCCCAATCGCTCGCGCAGATCGTCCTGGGCGGATAAACCGCCGCGCCCACCACGCCCGATCGGTGGCGTTCGCACGGCCCGGTGCCGTGCGGCCTCCGCCATCCGATGGATCGGGCGATCGTCCGGATAGGCCGACCACGATATTCCTCATGTCTGGCGGTACGTCGCCGTTCCCCTGGACTGGCCCCGCCGAGCGGGCCACTCGTGAACCCGGTCGGTCCGGTTTCTACGAAACAAAGCCAACTCGCCGCGCGGCGATCCTACGAAACAAACCCAAATCCCCGGGCGGGATCAAGCGAAAAATGGGCTATAAACCATGATTCCGAAAGGCGTTATCGATTACGAAAGGCGTAGGACACTGGCATTTGCTGTGCGCATCGTGCGCAGAGAATGCGCGAGAACACGTCCGGACACGCTATTGCGCATGAGGGGCGCATCGAAACTCGCCGGTTGCGAGCGGAGTATGACGGCCCGAACCGATGGGCGAGGTCGCCGATCCGGCCCCATGAGTCCGGGCCGCTTACGTCCGCCCGAAAATCCCGCACGTCCTCCCCGCTTTCTCGCTTGTCGGGGCGAGGGAACGGTTATACTTCAACACATTGCGTTCACGTCCCCTGGTTTGCGCGATTGCGTCGCGCAGGGTGGTGGGGAGGGCTGCGTCGTGAAGGTCACCTTGCTCCCGTCCTCAACCTCGCCGGGCGGCGAGCGCAACCAGTATCTCACGACCTGGCTGATCGACGACGCCGTGGCCATCGACGCCGGGAGCCTCGGCCTCCACGGATTGCCCGAAGATCAGGCGCGGATCAAGCACGTTTTCCTCACCCACACCCACATCGACCACATCGCATCCCTGCCCGTGTTCGTGGAGAACATCTTCGAGGTCGGCCATGAGCCGGTCACGGTCCACGCCACGCAGCCCGTGCTGGATTGCCTGCGGCGCGACATCTTCAACGACCGCGTTTGGCCCGACTTCTTCCGCCTGGGCGGCCCCGATCGCCCGTTCCTCAAGCTCGCGGTCCTGGAGCCGAACCGGGCCGTCGAGGTCGAGGGGCTTCGCTTCCTGCCGGTCGCCGTCAACCACATCGTGCCCACCGTGGGGCTCATCGTCGAGGCCCCCGACGGCTCGATCGTGATCGCCAGCGACACCGGGCCGACTGATGAGATCTGGGCGCTGGCCAACGCCTCGCCCAACCTCAAGGCGGTCTTCCTCGAATCGGCCTTCCCGGATGAACTGGGCTGGCTTGCCGAGGTCTCCAAGCACCTCACGCCCGAACTCCTGGCCGGCGAGGCTCGGAAGATCCGGCCCGGAACCCCCATCTTCGCGGTCCACATCAAGCCGAAATACGAGGCGCAGATCGCCGCCGAGCTGCACGCGCTCGGGCTCGACTCGGTGAAGATCTGCCGTCCCGGCCACACCTATACGTTTTGAAGCCGGAGGAGGGTTCTCGTCATGAAACGGCCAGCGACCCGAGGCAGATCCGTCGCCATCCTCGCGCCCCTGCTCGGCCTCCTCGCGTGTATGATGGTCGCCGTGGGCCGGGGCGATCCGCCGCGATCGCCGGCCGTCCAGGACGCGAGAATCGCCCCCGAGCAGGCCGGCCTAACCCCTACCTGGGCCGAGATCAGCCAGTGCGAGACCTGTCATCGCGAGACCAGCAGGACGCGGACGCAGATCACCGATTTCGTCGCCCTCAAGGAGGTCGACATCTGGTCGAATCAGGACAAGCACAGCGACGCCTTCGCGAACCTGAAAAGCCCCCTGGCCGCCCGCATGGGCGTGAAGCTCCACTGTGACGTGACCACCAATCAAGCCTGCCTGACCTGCCACGGGCCCGCGTTCAACACCCCCGAGACCGCCCAGAGTACCATCGAGGAAGGCGTGTCCTGCGTGGCCTGCCACGGGGCCTTCAAGGAATGGACCGTCGCCCACGGCGCGGGCGCCATCCGCAAAGACCAGGATAAGTGGATCCGTAGGTCGCCCCGGGACAAGCATGACAATTTCGGGATGAACGACCTGCGCGACCCCGCCGTGAGGGCGGAAACCTGCGCATCTTGCCATGTGGGGGACAGGGAAAAGGGACGGGTCATCACCCATTCGATGTATGCCGCCGGTCATCCCCCGCTTCCGGGCGTGGAAGTGGCCACGTTCAGCAAGGGCGAGCCGCCCCACTGGTGGCCCATGAAGGATGTCCCCTACTTCCAGAGACCAAACAATGCGGGGCTCCGCGAGCAATACGGGATCGATCAATCGGCAACGCATTTTGCCAAACTCGTTGCCGTCGGAGGAGTTGTGTCGTTTCGGAAGGCCATGAAACTCTTCGCCGAGACCGCCCATGGCCAGGGAAGCCCCGACTTCGCCCGCTTCAATTGCGCCTCGTGCCACCACGAATTGCGGGTCTCGGATCAATCCTTCCGGCAAGCCCGGGGATTTGGGGGTTCTGCCCCCGGACGACCGCCGGTCGCCGAGTGGCCGACCACGCTGGTAACGGTGGCGATTGAAGGGGGCGACCCATCGAAGGCGAAAAGACGAGCCCAGGAGCTGGCTTCGGGCCTGGACGCGCTCCAAACGGCCATCGGCAATCGGCCTTTCGGCGACACCGGGGCATCGGTCAAGGCTCGCAAACCCTTGCCTCATGGGCGGATACGCTGATCGCGGAGCTGGACGCAACGAAGCTCGATCGCCCGGCCGCCCTTCGCATGCTGAGCAAGATCGCCTCGATTCGCCCTCGCGATCATGCCTCGGCCCGTCAATTAGTATGGGGGTTCCAGGCAATTTATGAGGAGCTGGACCCGAAGCCCAGGACCGATCGAGAAATCGAGGCGATCTTGAACGGTCTGATCGCCCGTTTGAAGGTCCAATTGAGGCCCGGGGACAAGAAGTCGATCAACCAAGACCTCGCCGCACGCCTCGACGCCGACGGGCTTTACGACCCGAAGTCCATCCAGCAGGAACTGGAAAAACTGGGGCGGTTGCTGCTCGAATGAGGCGAAAGCAGGCGATCGTGGGTTTTCAGGGGCTACCCGATTGGGGGGACGATATCAGGCCCAGCAGGGCTTCGACGGCTTCGCCCAGGTCGGGGGCCTTCATCAAGGACTCTCCGACCAGGATGGCGTTGATCCCGCCCTTTTCCAGCTTCTCGACGTCCGCGCGGGTGCGGATTCCGCTTTCACTGACCAGGACCACGTGGGGCGGAATCCGGTCGCGAAGACGCAACGTCAAATCCAGATCGGTCACGAACGTGCTGAGGTCGCGATTGTTGATGCCGATGAGGTCGGCACCCGAGGCGAGGACTCGGGGCAGGTTGGCGGGGTCGTGGAATTCGACCAGTGCGGCCATGCCAAGGCTGCGGGCGCGAGCCTGAAGCCTCGCCAGGTTTTCATCGTCCAGGCATTCGGCGATCAGCAAAACGGCATCGGCGCCGGCCATCCTGGCCTCGACCACCTGGTACTCATCGATGAGGAAGTCCTTGCGAATCAAGGGGATGGCCACCGCCGCGCGGATGCGAGCCAGGTAGGTGAGGTGGCCCTGGAAAAATTTGACGTCCGTGAGGACGCTGAGGCACGAGGCGCCGTGGGCCTGATAGGTGCGCGCGATGGCGATGGGGTCGAAATCGGGCCGCAACACGCCGGCCGATGGGCTGGCCTTCTTCACCTCGGCGATCAGGCGGATCGGCCCGGGGCCGGCAAGGGGGCCGCGAAAATCGCGGACCGGCGGGGCTTCCAGCGCCTGCGCCTCCAGCTCATCCAAAGGCATGCGGCGTTTGGCCTGGGCCAGCTCAAGGCGCTTCTGGCCTACGATCTCGTCGAGGATATTAGTCATGGGAAGTTTCTGCGGTGTCAAAACAACGTTCCTCGCCAGGGTATCGCCCGAAGTCCCGCACGGCAATGGCGATGGCAAATCAAAAAACGGTGTCAGGAACCGTTTCCCGCCAATGAAAACGGTTCCTGACACCGTTTCCAGGTTGACGCCGCAAAATCTGCTATTTTTCGGCTTTTTTTCCGTCCCAATCAAAAAACGGTGTCAGGAACCGTTTTCCAATATCCAAAAACGGTTCCTGACACCGTTTTTCAGTCGTGTGAGCCGAGCAGGTCAAGCGTGAAGATGTTGGGGATGGGGAACGGGTCGTCGGTCCGGTAGGAGCCGGTCCCTCCTTGCGGGTATCGGCCGTGGTTCCAGCCGAGGAACGCCTTGCGGGGGTAGATCCGGCCCGTGTAATCCCATCCCCAGGTGCCTTCGGTTCGGCATCGCGGCCCCGCGCCGTGGCCTCCTCCTCCGCCGACGTACTGGCCGCACCACTCGTTCGTGTTGGTGGGTTCGAGCCAATGCGAGAGCGTCTGCGGATTTCCTGCTCGCTCCATGTTGTCGCAGAAATGCCTGGGCTTGCCGGGCTCGGGCGTGGGATGCGGCTTGTCGCGGTGGAAGAAGAGCCCGGCGCGGACCTCGCCCGCTCCTGCGATCAGGATTGCCAGCAGGCCGGGCAGGAGGAGTCGGGAACGCATCTCTCTTACTCCGAAACAGGACGGAGGCCGCGGGTCGAAGGCCGGACAACCCTCAAGGATCGGCAATCCGCCCCGGCTCGCTGCCCCTATTCCTACTTATTTGCCAGCGGACCCCTGGTCGGGAGCACCGGGGTTGTGCCGCCGGGGAGCTTGGAATCGGGCGGGAGATTCTTGACGGATTTCCGCGGCAAATGCGGCTGGCGGTTGAACTTCTGGTACGGGATGCGGGCACCTCGATAGAAATAATCGTCCGCCCGATTGGTCGTCGCCGGCCCGTAACCGTTCGAGGCGGCGAAGGTCACGTCGTCGTCCTGGTCCACGCCGTCGCCCGACACGCCAAGCCCTCCCACCAGCGCCTTCGTGCCGTTGATTTCCTTGTACAGGGGGGCGCTGCCGGGGAAGAAGACGATGCCGTTCTGATTCAGCCCGACCTCCGTCCTCACGCCGTCGATTGTCTCGAAGAACGGCTGGTGGAAATTGGTCGTGGGGTTGAACGAGTCGTACCCCTGCACGGTCTGATAGGCGTTGGCCGGCTTCACGCCCCCGGCATTGCTCAGGGCCTGCTCGTTCAGGATCGAGAACGGGCCGGGCGGATTGCCGTCGATGCCTTCGGGATAGCGAGGCTCGGCCAGGTAGCGGAACGATCGGCTGGTGAAGGCCACGCCCGCCGGGATGTTCGAGAGCTGGTCCTGCGGTTGGAGCTGGTCCGGGTCGGCATAATAAGTATCGTTGCGGGCCTTGGCCACGGCCACGTCTTCCGAGAACACCGTGGCGTCGGGCATGCGGTACATGCCGAGGATGTTGCCGCTCTTGTCGCTCACGGCGAACACCATCTCGGCATTGGAGTTCAGCGGGAGGCGGATCGCGGCGCGGACGGTCTTGGCCTCGGCGATCCCGCGGTCGATGATCGCGGTCACGTCGTCCGCCGTCAGCCCCGACCCGTCCTCGGCATCGTGGGGCGTGACGAGCCAGCCTTGCGGCGCGTTCACGCCGCCGATCACGTCGGTCGTCGAGGCGGATAGATTCGCATCGACCACCGACGCGGAAACGGCCGAGGCGCCCGGCGTGAGCGGCTCGTTCACCCCGCTGTTGGGGTCGCCCTTGCCGAATTGCGACCCGTAATCCACGAGGTTTTTCGGGCCTTGCGCGCCGTGGGCGCCGTAGATGTCCAGCGTGATCCCGACGAGGTCGATCCGCCCGAACGGCAGGTTGAATTTGTCGGCCGAATTGGTGTCGGGGAAGGAGGGGAGGCCGAGTTTCTGGTTGACCTGCGGGGTGTTGAAGCCGGCGCCGGCCCCGCTGCTGCCGCCCGCGGCCACGAAGGCGATGTACTCGGCCTCCTTCGAGAGGTCGGGCTTGCTCGGGTCGCGGAACTGGGCGGCGTTGAGGTTCGAATTCTCCTCGCTCGCATACCCCGTGGTGCCGGGGAAGAACACGCCGATCCCGCCCACGAGCGTGGTGCCCTTGAACAGGGGGATCCCGCCCGGCAACGTCCCGATCCCGCGCAATTGCGCGGTCGTCAGCAGGCCCGAGGTGAACCCGTAGGATTCGGGCGCCGTCAAGGTCTGCCCGGCCGGGACATATTCGTTGTTGATGTTGAACCGCTCGGAGCCGAGCGGGCGCGGCGGTCGGGGTGCTCAGCAGGACGTCCCCCGTGTAGCTAAGATCGGTGTCGTTGGCGACATAATTCGCCCGATTCCCGTCGGGGCCGGTGTGCAGGATGCTGTCGCGGTTGGTGTGCTCGATCTCGAACAGGTCCACCTGCGGCGTGTACATGACGCCTTCGGGGAAATGCGCCTTCGAGCCGATGGGCGCCACGAATCCCGGGCCCTGCTCCGTGGAGTTCGGGTCGCCCAGGTTGGGGTCGGAATCGACCTCGCGCTGCGTCATGGTCGATTGCGAGAGGTCCTGGATGGTCCGCGAGGTCAGCGGGGCTTTATCGTTGGCGAAGAGCGCGGCGGTGCGCCCTCGCTGATGGCCCCGTCGATCGAGAACACCAGCTTCTCGGTGTTTCCGGTGATCGCGGTGGAGACGTTGGCTTCGACCCGGACGCCCAGGAGATTCCCCGCGCGATCGACCACGGCGACGATGGCATCATCGCTGGCCGTGGCGGCGGAGGCGCGGGCCAGGAGCGTGTTCACGTCGGCGGTCGTCAGCAGCGTGCTCGAACTCGCCTGCGTCGTCACCGAGGCCGCCGCGGCGTCCATCAGGGCGCGGGCTTCCAGCCCCTCGAAGACCGGGGCGAGCGCCGTCATCCTGCGACCGGGCCGGTTCCTGATGGGGAGGCGGTCCACGATTTCGGGTCCTTGGTAACGAGCAATCGGGACGTTCCTCATTCGACGTTTATTTCGGTAGCCGATGCGAACGGCGCTCAACGAATTTCCCGAAAACTCGGCCCAACCTCGTCTTTCCGCGTTTCGGGCCCCTTCGGCATTAACATCCCGATCAACCGATCGGAAAATCCCGCGTCTCATGCAAAATCGGTATATCCGTTCAAGGCGTCGGGGGTGTCCGTCCGAACTCAGTATCATTACGTCGCGTCGACGATGCGCAACCCCCCAACCCTCCGGCGAAGGAGGCCGCTTGATGGCGCCGGCCAAAGCTGGGACCCGGATGGCCCGTGTCGTCGCGTTGGCCCTCACGATCGGAGGTGCGGCATGGTGCTTGCACCCGGCCTCCGCGAAGGCCGATGACCTGCCTCCGTTGCCCGCGCCCATCCGACCGGGTCCGGAATCGCCTCGCGAGGATCCTGCGACGACGAACTTACCCGACGGCCCGCGACCGCCCGCCCTGAGTCGGCCGCTTGAGCCCGATTCGTCGATCTCCGTGCCGCCGCTGACCGATTATTTCCAGCCCGACGGCCCGCCCTTCCGCACTCCGCTGTTCCCGCCCATCGGTTATACCGGGCCTTCGGGCGTGATGCCCTCGGAGGGCCAGGAGACCGCCGATTTCGTGCCGATGGAGGACCGCTGGCGGGTCGGATTCCCCGAGTGGGACCGCTACGGCAAGGGGCATCCGTTCCTCGATGATTACCCGTACATGCCGGGGCGGAAATTCGACCCGTTCAATCAAAATGTCTTCAAGGCCGATTACCCGATCCTGGGCCAGCACACGTTCTTCGACCTCTCGGGGCTGGCCTCGATGTTCTTCGAGCCGAGGCAGATCCCCACGCCGGCGTCGGGCGGATTCGAGAGCACCGCGAGGCCCGGCGAGTTCCAGTTCTTCGGCAATAGCAGCCAGTTCTTCACCACGAACTACTACAGCCTCTCGTTCGACCTCTTCAACGGCGACGCCGCGTTCAAGCCGGTGAACTGGCGGATCAAGATGACCCCCACGTTCAACATCAACAACCTGGACGTGAACGAGCGCGGCATCGTCAGCCCGAACGTCCTCCAGGGCACCTCGCGTACCCGCGAATTCTGGGCGTTGCAGGAGGCGTTCGTCGAGTACAAGCTCGCCGATACGAGCACGGAATATGACTTCCTCTCGGTGAGGGCCGGGACTCAGCCGTTCATCTCCGATTTCCGCGGGTTCCTCTTCGCCGACGTGAACCGCGCCGTCCGGTTCTTCGGCACGCGCAACGGCAATCGCGACCAGTACAACCTCGCCTTCTTCCGCCAGTGGGAGAAGGACACGAACAGCCAGTTGAACACCTTCAACGACCGCGGCCAGACGCTCGTCTTCCTCAATTATTACCGCCAGGACTTCCTCGTCCCCGGCTACACGGCGCAGGTCAGCTTCAACTACGACAACGACCCGAAATCGTTCAAGTTCGACAACAACCGCTTCCTCGTGCGTCCCGACCCGGTGGGCGTGTTCCAGCCGCATTCGGTGAACGTGGGGTATTTCGGCTGGGCGGGCGACGGCCACTTCGGCCGGTACAACTTGACGCATCAATTCTACTGGGCCGTGGGCCGCGACAGCATGAATCCGCTCGCCGGCCAGGCGCAGACGATCAGCGCCCAGATGGCGGCGATCGAGGTTTCGTACGATCGCGACTGGGCGCGGTTCAAGGCCTCGTTCTTCTACTCGTCGGGCGACAAGAATCCGAACAACTCGCACGCGACGGGGTTCGACACGATCCTGGACGCCCCGAACTTCGCGGGCGGCCCGTTCAGCTTCTGGAATCGCCAGCAAATCCCCCTCTTCGGCGTGAACCTGACCCAGCGATTGAGCCTCGTGCCCGACCTGCGATCGAGCAAGTTCCAGGGCCAGGCCAACTTCGTGAATCCGGGGCTGATCCTGCCGAATTGCGGCGTGGACTTCGAGCTCACGCCCAAGCTGAAGTCGATCAACAACTGCAACATCATCTTCTTCGACCAGACGGCGCCGCTCGAACGCTTCCTCTTCCAGGGCCGGATCGACCGCTTCATCGGCACCGACCTGAGCACGGGGCTCGAATACAAGCCGTTCCTGAGCGACAACATCGTCTTCATCTGCGGCATTTCGACGCTGATCTCGGGGCAAGGATTCCGCGATATTTACAACAGCTTCGACGGCCGCGTGGGGGCGCTCGTCGCGGGTTTCGCGAACCTGAACCTGGCGTTCTGAGGCGGGAATCAATCCCGGCGGGGCCAGAGTTTCCTCTTGACGATGATGCCGGCGATGGCCGCCGCCGAGGCAAGCGAACAGCAAGCGATGAACGGGTGTGCGAATGTAATCCCTGGTCATCAGGGCAGCGTGGATTCAAGGACCAAGACTGCCGCCGGACATTGCGAGCATGGCCGGACCCTCGATCGCGATCATCGACCCCGACGGAGAGCCAGAAGACGCCCAGGCATTCATCCCATTCGACATGGCCCTCGCATCCAGCTTCCTTTCGGCGATCGGAGAGCGACTGTTCGCAAGTACGGCGGGCAGCCCGAGCACGAGGCACGACGATGCCAGGCGCAGGGCCGCCCGCATGGCCGCGAAACAGATCGAGAAGGCCGCGATCCACCACATCCCATCGGCCAGCCGTGAACGTGCGGACCTTCGGCCTCGGGCCGATGAAGATGGCCAGCGGTTGCCCGCACGAGCCGCAGGCGTCCTCGATGACCGGGTTGATCGCCCCGCAATGGGGGCAATTCACGAGCTCGGGAGATGGGCGATCCATGCGAGATCGCTCCGAGGGGGAAATGGTCGCCGCTCAACGCAATCTTACCAGGTTGCCGGCGACGAATCCCAATCCGGCTTGACGCATCCTGGGATTCTGATACAGAACACGTTACTCGTCGGCATGCGACGCCGCGCGCCCACGGCAATCGCCCTCGGCTCAGGACACGGAGGTCCTCCGCTCATGCACCGGCCCGAGCCCCCGCGACGAATCCGCGCCGCGTCCGCCCTGGGGGTGGTCGCCCTGGTGCTCGGTTGCGTGATCGCCTCGACCGTCGGCCCGAAACCCCGGGCCGTCCTGCGCAGGTCCCCTCGGCCCCGCAAGTCATGAGGGCCCCGGCCCCGGTGCCCTATCCGGTCCCGCCCGAATTGCGGGGGATTGACCTCTCGAATCAGCCCGCCGAGCTGGTGGCGGCCAAGAGCAACGGGTGCATCAACTGCCATGCGAACTCGCACGATCCCCACTTCAAGGACACGGTGCGGATCGGCTGCACCGACTGCCACGGCGGCGACGCCTCGACGGTGGTCAAGCAGAATGCCCACGTCCAGCCCCGCTTCCCCGACGCCTGGTCGACCTCGGCCAATCCCGTGCGCACTTACGCGCTCATGAACCACGAGTCGCCCGACTTCATCCGCTTCGTCAATCCGGGCGACTTCCGCGTGGCCCACCTGAGCTGCGGGACCATGAATTGCCACCCGAGCGAGGTGGCCACCAACAAGAAAAGCATGATGACCCACGGCGCCATGCTCTGGGGCGCGGCGCTCTACAATAATGGCTCGTATCCGCTGAAGAACTCGCATTTCGGCGAGAGCTACAGCATGAACGGGGCGCCGCAACGCATCCAGACCGTGCCGCCTCCCTCCGAGTGGGAGATGACCAAACGGGGCGTGCTGGCTTACGTCGACCCGCTGCCGCACTTCGAGGCCAGCCAGCCGGGCAACGTCCTCCGGCCGTTCGAGCGCGGCCGGGGAGGCATCGCGGAGATCGGCCTGCCAAACCCGTTCGCCGATCCCGGCAAGCCCAAATCGGCGCTCTCCGATCGCGGCCTCGGCACCAAGAACCGCACCGATCCCGTGCTCGTGAGCCTCACCAAGACGCGACTGCTCGACCCCACGCTCAACTTCCTCGGCACCAACGACCACCCCGGCGATTACCGCTCCAGCGGCTGCACCGCATGCCACGTCGTGTACGCGAACGACCGCTCGCCCGTGCATTCCGGGCCTTATGCCAAGTTCGGCCACCTGGGCACGACCCAGGGCGAAGACCCCATGATCCCGAAGGACGAGCGCGGGCACCCGATCGAGCATCGATTCACCAATTCGATCCCCACAAGCCAGTGCATGGTTTGCCACGTCCATCCCGGCACGAATGTGTTGAATGAATACCTGGGTTACACCTGGTGGGACGAGGAGACCGACGGCGACTTGATGTATCCGCACCACGAGAAGAAGCTCACCGCCGAGCAGTTCGCGCAGGCGCAGATGTCGAACCCCGACGAGGCCGCGGCGCGTGGATTGTGGTCCGACCCGGATTTCCTCGACCACGTGGCCGACCTGAATCCGCAGGCCAGGCACACCCAATTCGCCGATTTCCACGGCCACGGCTGGGTGTTCCGGGCGGTGTTCAAGAAGGACCGCAGCGGCAACATGCTCGACGCCGAGGGCCGCGACATCGGCCAGGCGTCCACCGAGGGGATGATGGCCGGGATCAAGATGCCCGAGCTGGTCCGCGAGCAATATCGCGAGGGGAAGAAGGTCGCTCCGCCCAATCGCGACGGCGTGCCCGTCCACATGATGGACATCCACATGGAGAAGGGGATGCACTGCGTCGATTGCCACTTCGTGCAGGACATGCACGGCAACGGCCGGTTGCAGGGCGAGGTCCGCGCGGCCATCGAGATCACCTGCGTGGACTGCCACGGGACGGCCGACAGGAAGACGAACCTGATGACCTCCGGCCCCGCCTCCTACACGAGCGGGCCGAACGGCCGCAACTTGCGGACCCTGAGCACGCCGTCGGGCCGTCGTCGTTTCGAGGTCCGCGACGGCAAGCTTTATCAGAATTCGGTGGTCGAGAAGGACCTGTCATGGGAGGTCGTGCAGACGGCCGACACGCTCGACCCCCGCAGCGATCACTACAACGAGAAGTCTCGCATCGCCAAGACCGTGCGATTCGGCGCAGACGGCAATTTCCTCTGGGGCGACCTGCCCAACGGCTGCGAGAAGGACACCGCGCATTCGAACGAGAAGATGAGCTGCATCGCCTGCCACTCGGCATGGAATCCGTCGTGCTTCGGCTGCCACCTGCCGCAGAAGGCGAACAAGAAGATGCCCTCGCTGCATAACGAGGGGGACGTGTCGCGCAATTACGTCTCCTACAACTTCCAGACGCTGCGAGACGACGTCTTCATGCTAGCCAAAGACGGCGATTACACGGGCAACAAGATCGGCCCGGCGCGGTCGTCCTGCGCCATCCACGTGGGATCTTACAACGCCAACCGCGAGTCGATTTACGTCCAGCAGCAGACGATCTCTGCCGAGGGGATGAGCGGCGTGGCCTTCAGCACGAACGTGCCCCACACGGTCCGGGGCGGCCCGTCGCTGAACAAATCCGGCCCGGACAAGGGCCGGCCCATCTTCGCCGAGAACTACCTGCCCGGTCGCGGCGAGACCAAGCAATGCACCGACTGCCACGTCTCGGCGAACGAAGACAACAACGCCATCATGGCCCAACTGCTCATGCAGGGCACGAACTACGTGAATTTCATCGGCCGATACGCGTGGGTCGCGGCGGGCGAGGAGGGGTTCCTGGGCGTGGTTGCCACGGAGCGGGAAGAGCCCCAGGCGGTCATCGGCAGCTCGCTGCACAAGCTCGCGTTCCCCGAGCATTTCAAGGAGCACGAGGAGCGCGGCGGTAAGCTGGAGCATGCCCATGAGCATCCGGGGATCGACATCGGCGAGAATTTGGTGAAGCGATTCCGCCATCCCGAGATCCTCAACCTCCAGAATCGCGGCGAGTACCTCTACGCCGCCTGCGGCGAGAACGGCGTGCGGATCTTCGACATCGCGTTCGTCGATCACAAGGGCTTCTCCGAGCGCATCGTGACCGCGCCGGTGTCGCCCATGGGCCAGAAATTCTTCGTCCGCACGAAGTACGCCACGGCGGTGGCCGCACCCTGCACGCCCGCGCCCGACCCGACGCGCACCCACAAGCCGGAGAACAAGGAGCAACCCGTCCACGCGATGTTCGGCTATATCTACATCGCCGATCGCGAGGAGGGCCTGATCACCGTGCCGGTGGGTACCCTGCTCGACGGCAATCCGCTGAACAACTTCATCGATCGCGAGACCACCTTCAATCCGGGCGGCATCCTGTGCGGGGCCAGGAGCATCACGATCGCCGGCACGTATGCCTACATCACATGCAAGGCCGGCCTGGTGGTGGTGTCGATCGACGACCCCAGGAACCCGAGGATCACGTCGATCGTGGGCGACGAATTCCTGCACCAGCCGCGGGCCTTCCAGGTGCAATTTCGCTACGGGTATGCCTGCGACGAGGAGGGGATCAAGGTCCTGGACACGACCGACCTCGCCCACCCGCATCCGGTCGCGTCGCTGCCCATGGCCGAGGCCCACAACGTGTACCTCGCCCGCACTTACGCCTACGTGGCGGCGGGCAAGCAGGGGCTGGTGATCCTGAACATCGAGAACCCCTCGCAGCCTCGCGTCGACCAGGTTTTCAACGGCGGTGGATGCATCAACGACCTCCACGACGTGAAGCTCGGCATCACGTATTCGAGCGAATTCGCCTACCTGGCCGACGGCAAGAACGGGATGCGGATCGTGCAACTTACGTCGCCCGAGACGCCCGGAAACATGGGCTTCAGCCCCAGGCCCACGCCGCAGATGATCGCCACCTACGAGATCCCGCACCACGGCCACGCCCTGGCGATTGCGAAGGGGCTGGATCGCGATCGCGCGGTGGACGAGGGCGGCAATCAGATCGGCGTGTTCGGGCGGGTGGGGGCGCGTCCGCTGAATATCGAGGAGCAGAGGCGGATGTATCTGCGGGGCGGGCAGGTCTGGAAGGTCAGCGACGACCCGAGGAGGTATCCGCCCCCGAGGGCCTATCTGCCGCCCTCGCCGACCGCGAAGTAGGCTTGAGCGCCCGCGAAGGGGCCACGGATATCGGCCCCACGCGCACGCTGAATTCGCGCTTCAGAGGGGTCGAGCCCACATCGACCCGGTGCGACCCGCCTCGCCGCGCGTGCCGCGCTCGCAGCCGTTTCCAGGCCGCAAGCGGGAACGGCTGCGCCACCAGGACCAGCCCGAACGCGAACTTGGCGCGGCCCGTCCACGCAAGTTTCCCCAGGTTGCAGCCCAGGGCCAAGGTCCGCAAGGTGGCTACGGGTGCCGACTGATAAACGGCCAACCCAAGCGCGACCAGTCCAACGCCCGAAGCCGGCAGGTCTCGAGTCTCAAGCCGCTCGCAATCGGGTCGGAAGGTTCGGCGGGTCATGTCCGGGCCGGAGTTGGGGCGGGTCCTGAGCGTCGTCAGGCAAAGATACACCACACCCCGGATGCTCGCGGCGTTGGACGGGCCGCCTCGGATACTATCGTGGGCGCGATCGATATAAATTGCACGATCGGTACCGCATGTGGTCTTGTAGGGTGCTCTGCGAGCACCTCTTCGATGAAATCAATTAGGAGATGCTCGCAGAGCACCCTACAAGGTCCTTCGGGCACGACAAAATGGCGTGCTCGAAACCCTACTTCTGCGACAGAGACTGCAAATAATCCAGCAAAGACGCGAACTCGGCCACGGTCAACGGGTTGGCGACGCCTTCGGGCATGACGGAGATTTGCGACTTCCCTCGCTCCTCGATCTCGCTCGTGGGGATCTTCACTTCCTTGCCTTCGGGGGTGCGAATCGTCACCGCGTCGGCCGCCTCCTGCACGACGAACCCCGAGAGCGTCTTGCCGTCCTTCATGGCGAAAACATTCGTGACGAACCCTTGCGCGATGGTCTTGCTCGGCATCAATACCGCCTCGGCCAGCTCGTTGCGTTTGTAGGTGGTGGCGATGTTGCCCAGGTAGGGGCCTTTGGGCATCTCGTCGGAGCGGACGGTGTGGCAATTCACGCAGTTGAGCCGGGTGAAAATCTCCTCGCCCGTCGAGCGATCCCCCTTGGTCGTCATGATCAGCGGGACCACCTGATCGGCCTTCATGCTGCCGACTAGGCGGGCCTTTCGGCAACGCGGCTTTCGCGCCGGTCGCTAGCTTCATTTCCCTGGCGGTGGACTTCGCCGCCGAGGCCACCGAGGCGTCGGGATCGGTCATCGCCGCGACGACTTTTTCCGCATACGGGCGATATCCCGCCAGGGAGACCGCGTGGACGATCTGGGCGCGGCGTTTCGCTTCCTTCCAGCCCGAATCGAGCGACGCCTTCGCCGCCTCGCGGGCCTCGGGCGAGGCCGATTTGTCGCCCAAGAGCACGAGCAACGCGGCATCGGCCCACGCCCCTTCGGACCCTTCCATCTTCGCGGCGGCCTCCTCCAGAAACGCGTGATGATTGCCGAGCTTCGAGGCCGTCAGGAAGGCGGTTTTCGCCTGCGAAAACTCGGGGCGACCCTTCGCTTCGGATTGGATCCTCGGCATGGCCCTGAGGATCGCGGCGAACGACTCCGGCGAGTCCACCTTCGCCAGGGCCACCACGGCATGCGACCTCACGGACGCGGCGGTCTCGTTCGCCGTCGCGGCCTTCACCAGCAAGGCAACGGCGGCCGGGGGAATTCGATCGCTCCCGGAAAGCTGCGAGATTGCCGAGGGCAGGAGCGAAGAATCCTTCGCGGCCATGGCGATCACGGCGTCCAATCCGCCTTCGAGCTTGATCTTGTGCCGGGTCAACTCCCTGAGCAACGCCCCCGCCTCATCGCCGCTGGCATGATCGAGCGTAGATTTCAACACGCCGGCAATCTTCGGAGATTCGGACCAGGTTTCCGGCTGATAATACGGGCCGGACGTATCGGGCCGCGTGCCCCAGCTATCGCCTTTCCATTTGCCCTCGACGTGGTAGAGGCGACAAAGTGCGGTCGCGATCATGCGGCGAGTCGCGGGATCTTTTTCGGATTCGAGACGGGCGATCAGGCCATCCACGACCGGCTTCGTGTGGATGGCCTGGAGGACCCGCAGTACGCCTTGCTTTTCGCCCGGTGTTGAACTCGGTCGCTCCAGGATGGCCAGGCATTCGGGCGCCGCCCCGAGTTCGATCAATGCGTGGGTCGTCGTGTGAGCGACGATGGGATCGGCGTCGGACAGGAGGAGCGTGAGCGATCGCGTCAAGGACTTCTTGCGAAGCGCGACCATGGCCCGAGCGGCCTGCAATCGCACGCGAGGATTGAGGTCTCGGAGGTGATCGTAAATCGGCCCGGTGGACGCGCCGACGATTTCGTCGGGCCGGTCGCCCATGGCACGCACCACGTATTCCAGGATCGAAGCATCATGCTCGAGATTTGCTAGGATCTCCGCCGATCTCGCTCCCAGCCCCTGCTTGATGGCGAAGATGGCGGCAATCCGGCCGTCGAGCGGCTTCTTGCCATCGGCCGCGAGCGACGTCAATGCCTTCGTCGTCGCCTCATCCACCCCGTGCCGGAGGAGCGTGCGTTGAGCCTCCAACCGTCGCCGGGCGCTCGGCGATTCCAGTTGCTTGACGAGTTCCGCCTTCGAAAGTTTCTCGAAATCCGGCAACGGCTCGGGCGTGTATCCCTTCGGCGAGAGCCGCACGATGTACCCGACGTTCTCGCCCGCATAGTCGAAGACCGCGCCCTTCCAGCTCGACGCATAAATCCGGCTATTTGCGTCCACGTCCAGGTCGGTCACGCGAGGCAGCGTGAGGAATTCGCCTTGATCGGCCGTGAACGTGGCGCCTTTGGGCGTCACGTGGTGGCGAAAAACCCGCTCGCGGCCCCAATCGGCCGTGTAGAGGGCATCGCCGTCGCCGTCGGGAAAACCGGGCTCGCTCAGGAAAAGACCGCCGCAGCCCGACCCCCCGCCGTAATCCGCCAAAGGCTGGATAATCTCGTCGCCAAAATTCTTGAATAGAGACGGATAGCCATGATGTTCCATGCCGGAAAAATGATGCAAACGAATGTCCCAACCGCCTCCGTCATTCGTATTATCACGCACGAAACCATTCAATCGGGGATCCATGGATACTTCTAAAATATTGCGAGTCCCGCGAGAATAAACCTCCAACCCCGACCCATCCGGCCTCACCCTCACCACTCCTCCGCCGCGAAGCTGCAATTTCTTGCCGTCGGCCCCCTCGGCCTCCATGAATCCGAAGTCGCCGATAGCTAGATAAAGCCAGCCGTCGATGCCCAGGGTCACCCCGTTGGACGTGTGGTCGGCCGGGCGATCCTTGAACGTGAAGGCGATGTTCTTGACCAGGATCTTCTCCTCGTCGGCAACCCCGTCGCCGTCCTTGTCGATGAAGGCGCTCAGGTGGGGCGGGTGCATCAGGTAGATGCGATCGTGGTCCCAGACCAGCCCGCGGGGCGAGTCCACGTCGGCCACGAACCGCTTCGACTCGTCCGCGCGACCGTCGCCGTCGAGGTCTCGCAGGCGGATCACCGAGCCCCGATGCGGGCCTCGTCCGAGCGACCCGTTCTTGTCCGACGACACGTAAAGATCCCCGTTCGGGGCGGCGGCCACGTACACCGGATAGCTGACCGCCGGGGGCGAGGCCACGAGCGTGAGCTCGTAGCCTTGCGGGGCCTTCACGTCGATGAGGGAGGCCCTTTCGGCCTCCCCGCGCACGTCGATCTCGTTGAGCGTGGTCGTGTCCGAGCCATACACCTGGATCTCGCGGATGCTGCCCCACGAGGCCGTGCTGGAGCCCAGGAACGTCACGCGGACGAACCGCACGCCGTCGCCGTTGGGGAACTCCATGTCCTTCGGGCCGGGCATGCTGTTGGTGGAGAAGTCGGCCAGACGCTTCCACTGCTTGCCGTCGGCCGAGCCCTCGACCTTGCACTTGTACGAGGTGTCCGAGCTCTCCCAATCGATCTTGAGACCGCCCACCTTGGTGGCCTTGCCGAGGTCCACTTGCAGCCATTCGCCCGAGTCGGCGCGATTGGCGCACCAGCGGGTATCGCCCTTCCCGTCGACGGCATTGGCCGCCACGTTCCCCTTGCCCGTCTCCTCGCTGGAGGCCAGCACGGGCATGCCCCTGGCCATGTTCACGCGGACGGTCTTCGCCTTCACCGGCTTCAGGTACTCGTCGTTCAGCTTGTCGCACGCCCAAAGGCTGCCTCGCGTGAGCATATTCAAGAAAACGGGATCTTCCATGGTCTCGTTGTGGTGCCCGATGGTCGTCCCGAACACGCGGCCCTTCTCGTACTGGTTGGTCCACACGCACACCTCGTCGTGGCCGTTCTCCTTGTTCTTGGACGAGGCCAGGGGATGCGCCGTCGGCCAGACCTTCTCGATCCAGTAAAGCTCGCCCGCCGGGTTGGCCCAGGCGGGGCCGAACCCCTTCATGATGGGATGCTCGGCGTCGCGGTTGAGCACCTCGTGAGGGTACGCCGCGCCGTGGCGTCGCGAGGTCACCCCGCAGAACTGGAACCACTGGTCGGTGCCGTCGCGATAGCAATGCATGGCGCAATGGATCACCACGCCGGGCAAGCCCTCCTTGTGGGGCTTCAAGATGCCGGCCGTCCACTTCGGGTCCTTGTCGTCGGCAAAGCACTCGTTATGGATGACCAGATCGTACCCCTTGGACCAATCGGCATCCTTGTAAAGCGGGATCTCGGCATGGGTGCCGTTGCCGCCCTGCTGGACGACGGTGACCTCGACATGAGCCCGTTCCGTAAGGCCATCGGCGATGATCTTCTTCTGCCTCGTGTAGTCATGACAGCACCCGCCCGTGACCAGGAGGACACGAAGCGGCTTGGGAGGGTCGGCGGCGAAGGCCGAGGAGGCGGCCAGCAAGAGCGCCGCGGAGACGCAGGTACGCAGTGAGGGCATGGTCGGCCTGTCAAATCGGGTTGTAGGAAATCGAGCCGGGGCGGGACGGTCGCGCGAGACCGCATGCGTCCAGGTTACACCGGGAGGGGGCGAATCGGGAATGGTTTCTGGCGGAATCTTCGCGGAACCTCCAAACCCTGCGAAGCCGCACATTTTCGTTGGAAATCTCGAACGGGTTGACGATACTAACGGATGTCGAATCTCTTCCAGCCAAAGTCGGGGAGCGGGTTCATGCGATTAGCCTGGGTCGCGTGGTTATCGGCGATGTTGCTCGGCCTCGCGGGAATCGGCCCCGCCATCGCCGCCGACGATCCCGCAACCGAGAAGGAAATTGCCGAGCTGAGCGAGAAGATCCGCGTCAATCCGAAGGATGCATCGGCATACTTCAAGCGAGGCATCGCCTGGGATTCCAGGAATGACTATGACAAGGCCATCGCCGACTTCACCCAGACGATCCGCCTCGACCCCAAGTTCGTCGACGCCTATCACAATCGGGGAGCGGCGTTCAATGATAAGGGTGAATACGACAAGGCCATCGCGGACTATGACGAGGCCCTGCGGCTGAAGCCCGGGCAGGGCGACACGTACTTCAATCGCGGGGTTTCCCGGGCCGCAAAATCGGACTTCCTGAAGGCGATCGAGGATTTTGACGAAGCGATCCGTCTCGATCCGAAAAACGGGCTGTGCATTCCACAACCGAGGAATTGCCTGGAGCAGCCTTGAGAAATACGGCAAAGCCATCGGTGATTTCACCGAGGCGATTCGACTCAAACCCAAATTCGAATTGGCATTCTTCAACCGTGGGCTCGCATGGAGCGACTTGGAGGAATACGACAAGGCCATCGCCGACTTCGACTCCGCCATTCGGCTCGATCCCAACGAGTTCGACTTCTATTACAATCGAGGGCTGGCCCGATTCAACAAAGCAGACTTCCCAGGTGCGATCGTGGACTTCACCGAGGCGATACGCATCGATCCCAAGAGCGCCGATTCCTGTTTCGAGCGCGCAATTGCGGAGTCCAAGAGAAACGAATTTGACAAAGCGATCTCTGACTACACCGAAGTAATCCGCCTCGATCCCGAAATGCCTTCGCCTACGGCGACCGAGGCTCTGCATGGGCCGAAAAGAGGAAGCACGACAAGGCGATCGCCGATTTTGACCAAGCCATCCGCCTCGATCCCAACGAGAGCTATTTCTATCGAAATCGAGGAAATGCCCGAGCAGACAAGGGAGCAAATTCGCGAGGCGATTGCCGACTTCAGTGAAGCGATTAAACTCGATCCGAAAAATGTCGTCCTCTTACATTGCGACGAGCGGGTCTATGGGCGGAAACGAAGGATTTCGACGCAGCCTTCGCCGACTGTAACGAAGCCATCCGGCTCGAACCGAAGAATCCAGCTCCTCTCCTTGCGCCGAGCAGCGGTATGGGCGACGAAAGGGGATTTCGAGAAGGCTATGGACGACTGTAACGCCGCGATCCGACTCGACCTCAACAATCCCGAAGCCTTCAGCGAGAGCGGGCCAGTGTGTGGAAGCCAAGGGGAACTCTGAAAGGGCCGATCGAAGATTCACCGCCGCCATCCGCCTCGACCCTTCAACCGCCATGCGTTATGTCGACCGAGGGGTTGCGTTGGCCAGGCAGGGCGACTGGATCGAGCCATCTCGGATTTCACGAAAGCGATCGAGCTCGACCCGAATTTGGCCACGGCGTACTACAATCGGGGCGAGACTTGGCGGCGGAAGGGTCGAGCGGGCGAAGGCGGACGCGGATTTCAAGGAGGCTTATCGGTTAGATCCCTCTCTCGACAAGCGGAAATTGGATTTGTGAGTCAAGTAGGGTGAATCAGTCACCGAAAGACTCGCCTGAAACCAACGGATTGCGATCCAGAAGTCCCCTTCGGTAATTTGATGCCATGAGCCTCGCCCATCAGGTATTCGACCAATCCGTCCGGCCTTTGCCTCGATCCGAGCGGCTCCGGCTGGCGGCGTTGATCCTGGAAGAACTCGCCGACGAGGGCGAGATTGCCGGCCCATCGGACTCGTCCGAGGAGGTCGATGCCCGCGCCCGGGCCGAGCAGGTCACGCCTCGCACGGCCGATCTGGAACGGTTGATCGCCTCGGGCGTTCGCCCCGAGACCTGGCATGACGGCGACTAGCCGTTGTTCTGGTGCATGCCCGGGTTCAAGCCGCGACGCGGCCCCCCCGCGCGGTCGGGCTGGGCATCAGCGGTCGTGCTTCGATCTCAGCCACCCATCGGTTGTGCGATCGGAAGCCCGGCAACGAGATGCAGCCGGCAACATGACGTTGCCGGCGGGGCTTGTCACGCGTATGATCAAGCTGGCGAAATCGCGAGTTTGGGAGGATTGACCCGTGGATCGTGTCCTTATCGAATCGACGATCCGGTCGCGGTTGCATGGCCTCGACGCGGAGATGGAGTTTTGCGACGAATCGGGCCGGACCCTGGGCTATTTCATCCCCCGGTCGGGCCTCGATCGCGACTACCAATGGGCCGAGGGGGCGTTCTCGGACGCCGAGATCCAGCGGGCTCGCGACGAATCCGGCGGACGGACCACGCGCGATGTCCTCGCCAGACTCGATGCGGAATGTACTTCACCGTCATCTGGAAACCTCGCCGTCGTCTTCGAGGTGAATGAGGAAGATCGCATGGTCGCCATCCTGGGCGTCAGGCGTCTGCCGCGTCATTGATCAAAACCGCCCCACGCGATACGGCGAGGCGTCGATATGCGGCGAATCGTCCCCCAGAATCTCCGCGACCAGCCTTCCCGTGGCCGGCGCCATCGATAGCCCGAGCATGTTGTGGCCGGCGGCGATCAGCACGTTCGGGGCGATTGGTGCGCGATCGATGATCGGGAGGCTGTCGTAGGTCATTGGCCTCCAGCCGTACCATTGTTCGGTGATGGTCTCGCCGTAGGGTTCTTGCAGGTAGGGCGTGGCCCCGTCCTTCAACAGTTGCAGGCGTTTCGGGTCGATCGTCGTGTCGTAGCCGGCGAATTCCATGGTCGATCCCAGGCGGTAGCCGGACTGGAACGGCGTGACGGCCACTCGCGTCTCGGGGAAGATCATCGGGATTTTTGGGCAGATCGACGGCCTGGGCATGGTCAGGCTGTACCCCTTGCCCGGCTCGATCGGGATGCGGCATCCGAGGTGGCGATTCAGGAGGGGCGTCCAGGCCCCCGTGGCCACCACGAAGGCGTCGGCCGGGAATTCTTCCCGATCGGTTGCGACGGCCTCGCACCGGCCATCCCTGGTTCGAAGGCCCTCGAAGAGGCATTGCTCGCGAAAGTCGACGCCGCTCGATTCGAGCGCCTGCCTCCACGAGTTCATGAGCTTGTCGGGCCGCAGGTGGGCGTCGTCGTCGTAATACCAGCCGCCCGCCAGGCCGGGATTGAGCGAAGGTTCCAGTTCGACAATTTCCTCGCCGTTGTAGCGTTTGGCGGGGCAGTGGAAGGAGTCGGCGAGGAGCCGATTCGTACCCTCATAGGCGTCCATCATCGCGGGCGATTGGTAGGCGAACAGCAGCCCGCGCTTCTCCCACTCGCATTCAAGATCCTCGCTTTCGATGATCTCTTCGTACAACCGCAACGATGATTCCAATAAAGGCTGGATCGCCCGGCCCGCTTGCATCATGTCGCGATGGTTGCAGCGGCGGGCGAAGTGAAGGAACCAGGACCAGAGCGCGGCGTCGAGCCTGGGCCTGATCTTGAACGGCGAGTTCTTCTGGAACAGGGCCCTGATGGTCTTGCCCACGGCGCCCGGTTCGGCCAGGGGGAGGACGTGGCTGGGGCAGACGAGCCCGCAATTCCCGGTTGATGTGCCCTGTCCGAATCGGCCTCGATCCAGGACCGTCACTTGCCAGCCGCTTTTCGCCAGGAAGTGGGCGCAGGCGGTGCCGATCACCCCGCCACCGATGATGATCACCTTGCGCTTTGCAGTGCTCATTCGCGAATGCCCATGGCGAACGGGTCCTGCGAGTCGAGGATCAGGGTGGACTCGGCGTTCACGTAGGCCGACCCGCGAATTTGCGGGTACACGCGGCCGTCAACGACGCGGGCCGAGGCCTCGAACAGGCTTCCGACGATGCTCTCTTGCCGCCAGATTTGCCCCTCGGCAAGCTTCCCGTCGGCCACCAGGCACGCGACCTTCGCGCTCGTGCCGGTGCCGCAGGGGGAGCGGTCGTAGGCCTTGCCGGGGCATAGCACGAAGTTCCGCGAGTCGGCCACAAGCGAACCGGGCGGGCCGAAAAGCTCGATGTGGTCGATCTCGCCGCCGTCGTCCCCCTTGATGCCCGCCTTATGCAAGGCCTGGCGGATTCTCCAGGTCACATCGGTTAGATGCTCGACATTCGCCATCGTGAGCACTTCGGCATGATTTTCCACGAGGAAGAACCAATTGCCGCCCCATGCGACGTCTCCCGAGACGGTCCCGAGGCCTGGAACGTCCACCGAGACGCCTTTGTGTGATCGATAGCTTGCCACATTTTCGATGATTACATTATTGGGATCTTCCAGCGTGATCGAGACCTCGCCGACGGGCGTTTCCAGGCGATGCACGCCGGGCGAAATCCTCCCGAGATGCGCCAGGGCCACGCCAACGCCGATGGTCCCGTGACCGCACATGCCCAGGTATCCCACGTTGTTGAAGAAGATCACGCCGGCGGCGCACGAAGGGTCGACGGGCTCGCAAATGAGGGCCCCCACCATCACTTCCGAACCCCTCGGCTCGTTGACCACGGCCGAGCGGAAGGCGTCGAACTCGTCGCGGAACCGGGCGCGACGCTGCCGCCATGTCGCCGCCGCCCAGGTCCGGGCCGCCGGCGATCACCACGCGGGTGGGCTCGCCCCCGGTGTGCGTGTCGATCACCTGGACTCGCGAGATTTTCCGGTCGGGCACGTCAGGCCACCCCTCCCGAGACCGCCGCGGGCCGGGTGGCGATCGCTTGGCGGATGATCGCGAGGATGCTCTCGCGCTCGCCGCCTTCGAGCGTGAGACGCGGGGCGCGCACGACTTCCGACCCGAGCCCGCATTCCTGCTCGGCGAGCTTGATGTACTGGACGAGCTTCACGTGAGTATCCAGGTGGAGCAGGGGGGTGTACCAGCGATAGACCTCGCGAGCTTCCTCCCACCGGCCGCTCGTGGCCAGGTCCCACAGCAGGCGATTCTCGGCGGGGAAGGCGTTCACGAGCCCCGAAACCCAGCCCGAGGCACCCAGCAGGATGCTTTCCAGGACGAGGTCATCGACGCCGCAAAACAGCGTATAGCGGTCGCCGCAGGTGTTCTTCAGGTCGGTGATGCGTCGCACGTTCTCGGACGATTCCTTGATCGCGACCAGTTTCGGCTCGTCGGCGAGGTCGGCGAACATGCTGGGAGAGATGTCCACGGCGTACGAGACCGGGTTGTTGTAGACCATGATCGGCAAATCGGCCACGTTCGCGATCGTGCGATAATGCGCGATCGTCTCGCGAGGGTCCGACTTGTAGACCATCGCGGGCAGGACCATCAGGCCGTCGAGGCCGATGGCCCCGGCATCCTCGGCGAACTTGCAGCCCAGGCGGGTGGTGTACTCGGCCACTCCCGAGAGCACGGGGATCCTCCCGCCGACGCGGTCGACCGTGGCCTTCAGGATCTCGCGCTTCTCGTGCGGGTCGAGCGAGCAATTCTCGCCCACCGTCCCGAGCATGATCACGCCGTCAATCCCGGCCTCGATCATCGCTTCCACGTGGTTGATCGTGGCGTCCAGATCCAGCGACTGATCGGCATGGAACTGCGTGGTTGCCGCCGGGAAAACGCCCTGCCAGCTCGCTTTCATCTTCGCCGCCCTCGGGGTTGTTGACATTGCGTGCAAAAACAACGATAGTGATTTTGCACGCAATGTCAAGGACGTGGATTTCCCGGCGATGACGACGATCCGCGAATATATCGGGAATGACCTGGCCAGCCGGCTCAGTTCGGGCGCGGGGCCGCCCTCGGAGCTTTCGCTCACGGCGCTTTCGCGGCATTATGGCGTCAGCCCGACCCCCGTGCGCGAGGCGATTCGCGACCTGCTGGCGGCCGGCGTGTTGCAGAAGCAGGAGAACGGGAGGCTTCGCGTCGGCGAGGCGAAGGCGAGGCGCGAGGAGTCTCCGCCGCCTCCCGTCGATGCCTCGATCCTGGAAGACAGGCTCTCGGCCGAATTGATCGGTCGCAGCCTGCGCGGCGAGACCGATTATCTCCGCGAAGAGGCCACGGCCGCGCGGTATAACGTGGGTCGGACCGCGATCCGCCAGGCGTTCGGTCGGCTCGCGGGTCGCGGCCTGATCGTCCATGTCCCTCGCTGCGGCTGGAAAGTTCGCGCGTTCGATGAGGCCGATTTGTCCGCCTTCCTGGAAGTCCGCGAGACGCTGGAAAAGACGGCGCTCGACCTGGCCTGGCCGCATCTGAAGGACGACGATTTGCGAAGGATGCTGGACGGCAATTGCGACGACGCCCGGGCGCCGCGCATCGATAACGACTTTCATGCGTACCTGGTCCGGAAGTCGGGCAATCGCTACATCCTCGACTTCTTCGACCGCCACGGCCCTTATTACGCATGCCTGTTCGACTACGCCACGCCCGAGGCGCACGAGGTCGTGGAGATGGCCCGGCAGCATCGGGACATCCTCCGAGCCCTGCTCGAAAGGGACTGGCCGCGGGCGAGTCGCGTGCTGGTCGAGCACATCCGCGCCCAGAAATCGATCGTGTCCAAGCTGCTCGGTCGGATGGGACGGCCGGATCCTCCAACCCCTTCTCCTTGAGGAAGTTCCGACATGAGCATTTTCGCCATCAAGAAAAACGCTCGCATGCTGGCGCCTGGCTGTGTTTTCCTGGCAATCCTGGCACCGGCCCTGGGGCAGGGGACGAACGAGGACTACGCCAGGGCCAATTCCCTGCGCCAACGACGAAGGGGAAGGTCGTCCGCGACCATGTGGACCCGCACTGGTCGGGCGACGGGAATCGCTTCTGGTATCGCAATGACCTGGCCGACGGCGTGCGGGAATTCGTGGTAGTTGACGCCGCGAAGGGGACCAAACAGCCCGCTTTCGATCACGCGAAGCTGGCCGAGGCCCTGTCGAAAACCCTCGGGAAGCCGGTCGACGCGACCCGCTTGCCGATCACGGCGATCGACCTGGAGGACGGCGGGAAAATCCGGCTTGCGACCTCGGACGATGGCTTCCGCTTCAATCCGTCCGACGGCAGCCTGGAGAAGGCCGAGGCGCCGAAGGCCGACGAGCCGGCGGCCGAGCCGCGCCGCCCCGGCCAGCGCAACCGTTTCTCGGGCTCGGCCCGTCGCGAGACTTCTCCCGATGGCAAATATTCGACATTCGTGAAAAATCACAACTTGTACCTTCGCGTGCAGGAAACGGGCGAGGAAATCGCCATCGGCGAGGACGGGGCCGAGAAGGACTTCTACGAGCCTCGCGTGTTCTGGTCGCCCGACTCGAAGAAATTGGTGGCCTTGAAGACGACCCCCGGCGACGACCGCAAGGTGAACTTGATCGAGTCGTCCCCGCGAAACCAACTGCAACCGAGGACCTCGTCCTACGACTACCTGAAGCCGGGCGATCGCGTGCCGATCTCGAAGCCGAAGCTCTTCGACGTGGATTCTCGCAAGCAGATCGAGGTCAAGGACGACCTGTTCGCCAACCCCTTCAGCATGGGCGAATATCGCTGGTCGGCCGACTCGTCGCGGTTCACCTTCCTGTTCAATCAGCGGGGGCATCAGGCCGTCCGCGTGGTCGCCATCGACGCGAAATCGGGCGAGGCGAAGGCGGTCGTCGACGAGACGAGCAAGACGTTCGTCGACTATTCGACCAAGGGCTGGCATGAATATCTGGACGGGACGAATGAGATTTTGTGGATGTCCGAGCGCGACGGCTGGAACCATCTTTACCTGATCGACGCCATCGCCGGGACCGTGAAAAACCAGGTCACCCGGGGGGAATGGCTGGTGCGGGGCGTCGATCGCGTGGACCCGGAGAAGCGGCAGGTCTGGTTCCACGCGGGCGGCATCCGGCCGGGCCAGGACCCGTACTACATCCATTTCGCCCGCGTGAATTTCGATGGGACGGGGCTGGTCGTCCTCACCGAGGGGGACGGCTCGCACGCGGTCCGCTACTCGCCCGATCGGCGGTTCCTGATCGATACGTATTCGCGAGTGGATATGCCGCCGGTCGCGGAGCTTCGTCGCGTGGAGGACGGCTCGCTCGTTTGCGGGCTGGAACACGGCGACATGTCGGCACTGGTTGCGACCGGGTGGAAGGTGCCCGAGCGGTTCGCGGCCAAGGGGCGGGACGGCAAGACCGACATCTTCGGCGTGATTTATCGGCCGACGAATTTCGACCCGTCGAAGAAATATCCGGTGATCGAGGCGATCTACGCGGGGCCTCAGGGGGCGTTCGTGCCGAAGAATTTCGCTCCCGTGCAGGGTGCCCAACCTTTGGCCGAGCTTGGGTTCATCGTCGTCCAGATTGACGGCATGGGCACGAACTTCCGCTCGAAGGCGTTCCATGACGTGTGCTGGAAGAACCTGGGCGATGCCGGCTTCCCCGATCGCATCGCGTGGATGAAGGCCGCGGCCGAGAAGGACCCGGCGATGGATTTGACTCGCGTGGGGATCTATGGGGGCTCGGCCGGCGGGCAGAACGCGATGGGCGGCCTCCTGTTCCACCCCGAGTTCTACAAGGTGGGCGTGGCCGATTGCGGGTGCCACGACAATCGCATGGACAAGATCTGGTGGAACGAGGCGTGGATGGGTTGGCCGGTGGGGAGGGAATACGAAGATTCGTCGAACGTGGTCAACGCCCACAAGCTCCGGGGCAAGCTCCTGCTGACGGTGGGCGAGCTGGACCACAACGTCGACCCGTCGTCCACCATGCAGGTGGTCGCGGCACTCATCAAGGCGAACAAGGATTTCGATTTCGTCGTGTTCCCCGGCGCCGACCACGGGGCGGGATCGTCCCCCTACGGAGAGCGCCGCCGCCGCGATTTCTTCGTGCGGCACCTCCTGAACGTCGAGCCTCGCTCGCACTGAGCGCGGCGCAAGAAGGCGATACGCCCCTCAAGAACCCCCGGGCATCGATCGCGTCCAATGGCCGGCCGTGGTGGGCCCTAGTGCGGGCGATGTAGATGGGTTTGCCGGCGGGGCCGGGGTCCCGTTCGTCGCCCGGTTTCCGCGTGATGCGTGACCCGCAAGTCGGCGAACCGCCGAGGTTTCCGGGGATACGGCCGGGCCGTCGCCGATTTGCCTGGAGCGATTCGCCAAATTCGCCGAGGATTAGACCTTGCAATCCCCCCTTGGCGGGTCGCGGCGTGCTTGACCCCTTTTTCCCGGCCCTTTAAGATGGTCGCTGTTCGGGCGAACCGCCCCTGCCCAGATTCGACTCGTCGTCCGTCCCGGCTCTGAACGAAAGGAGTTTCCGTCAATGGCTCATGTGGTCGCCGAGCCGTGCTTCGACTGCAAGTACACGGACTGCGTGGTCGTCTGCCCCGTGGATTGCTTCTACGAGGGCGCCCAGATCCTGTTCATCCACCCCGAGGAATGCATCGACTGCGAGGCCTGCGTCCCCGAGTGCCCCGTCGAGGCGATCTTCCACGAGGATAACCTGCCGGAAGAATGGAAGGACTTCACCGCCCTGAATGCCGAAGAGGCGGCGAGCGGGAAGTGCCCGGTCATCACCGAGAAGAAGGACGCGCTCGAAGGCGAGTCCTGCAATAAAGCCCAGCATTAAGCCTGGCGCAACGAATTCCCCCGGGGGCTTTGGCAAAGGCCTCCGGGGGAATTGTCTTTCGGTCGCCTGGGATCGATCGATCAGCGGATCTCGTCGGCCGAGAGGGCCTCGCCGCCGTTCCTCGTGGCGAGCTTCACCAGGACGACGGACTTGATCGTGTTATTGATCGGCTTGACCGAGCCGTCGCAGAAGGCGTAGATGACCATCCCGTTGTGGTTGCTCGACCAGTAGATCCAGTAATACTGGCCGCCGGTCGCGCCCGTGCCGCTCGGCACGTAGACCGCCTGGTTGATCTTGCGATCGTAGGTGGTCCTCACGCAGCAATTGGTGGCGTCGGGCCAGGTGCCGGTGGTCTTCAGGTTGGAGACCTCGCCCATGAGGAGCGTCTGCGACGAGCCGTCGCGGATGTCGGCCATCGAGACTTCGGAGTTCTGGTACAGGACGCCGTTGTTGTAGATGTTGCACGAGGTGTCGCTCGCATTGGCGGGCGTGCACCCGGGGACCCAACCGGCCGCCATGCTGCCGCGATAATCGCTGCGACCGTACTGGATCGCCACGCCCGTGGTGGTCGTGTTCGTGGTGTTGGTCGTGGTCGAGTTGGCCGAGGTCGTGGCCTTCCCCTTGGAGGGGCACTGGAGGACGTCGAGGTTGCGCCTCACCGAAGTCGTGTTGGAGAGGTCGTTCACGGGCATGGAGAAGTTGATCTCGTTGTAGAGATTCTCCTGCTCCATCTTGAGGAACAGCCCGGTCAGGCCGTTCCACATATAAGGGTAAGCCGTGGAACCGGCGCCGGGGCCGGTGGTTATGCAGTTGGGGTCGTTCACGGCGTCGCAGACCCAGCCTTGCGGGAATGCCGAGTAGGCGTCGTGGTAGTTCAGCGCGGCCAGCGCGAGCTGGTGGAGGTTGTTGATGCACTTGGTCCGATACGACGCCTCGCGGGCCTGTTGCACGGCCGGGAGGATCAAGGCGACGAGGACGCCGATGATGGCGATCACGACCAGCAGCTCGATCAGCGTGAAACCAGCCCTGGACCGGCTTCCCTGGGAGATCCGTCGCATGGGAACCCCTAATTCGTTGGAACGCTACTTCGCCGAACCTCGGATATCTCCAACAATAATCGACCGCGAGCCTCGATGCAATCACCATCGAGTGATTTCTCCGAATCCCAGGCGCCTCGGGCCGGATGGCCGCAGGTTTTGCGTTGGATGGTTCCTCGGGGTTGCGCCGTCGGGCAAGCATGTCCGCGTGAGAATCGGTCGTCACGCCCTGGGTCCGCGGCAAGCGACCGGCCGATATCAGTTGAGGGGAGCCGGAAGGGGATGGGCGGTGTGAAAAGGGCTATCGACGCCCGGCCAAGCTGATCATGCGTGAGGCGATTGCCGCGAGGCCCGCGCCGGGTTGTGAGCATCCGGTGGAGGTCGCGCGAAAAAATCCGAAGGACTTGCCCGCTCGGATTCGTGGCATGGCGAGGCCACCTAAGTGGTGAAGGCGCCAGAAGTCCGAGATGCCAGGGTGCCGTCGCTGGGCCGGCCGCTTTGGCCGGATTGGGGAAAAAATCCTTGCGTGGTCGGGCCAGGTCGTTAAGTTCGTTCCATCTCGCCGGACCGGGGGTCCTCCTCGATTCGAAGTCCGAAGGAGCCTTGCCACGATGCCGATTTCGACCCGCATCCCCCACGCCCGGGGCTGCCTGCTGGGGCTTGCCATTGGGGACGCCCTGGGTGCCCCGCTCGAAGGGCTCAGCCCGCAGCAGATTCGCGCCCATTACGGTCAGGTCAGCGGCTTTGTCGACGGGGCGCTCGCGTGGAAGAAGAAGCCGTATCGCTGGCGGATGCCGGGCCTGTATTCCGACGACACGCAGCAGGCGCTCGCCCTGGCCGACGTCCTGCTCGAGCACGGAAGGGCCGACGCCGACCGGCTCGCCGAGGTGTACCTCGCGATGGCCACGCCCAAGGGGGCGTATCTCGGCGCCGACCGGGGCGTGGGGCGCAGCTTCCGCATGGTCCTGGCCGACCTGGAACGGGGCGTGTCTCCGCGTCATAGCGGGCAGGCATCGGCGGGGATTGGCGCGGCCATGCGGATCGCGCCCGCGGCCCTCTACTGCGGCGACGACACCGACGCCCTGTTCGAGGCGGTGATCGACGCGAGCCTGATGACCCATCGCGACATCCGCAGCCTGGCCGGGGCCATGAGCGTGGCGTTCGCGGTCCGTCGCCTGATGGGCGGGGCCGATCGCGACCCGAGCTTCCTGTTCCGCGTGGCGGCCGACGTGAAGGCGGCCGAGGATCGCATCGCCGAGCGGTTCCCGACCGAGGTCACCTCGCTCGCCGATCATCGCCACGCCGTCAGCTCGTCGCTGGCCCACGCCGAGAGCCTGCTGGACGAGCCCCGCGATCGCGCCCTGACCGCGCTCGTCGAGGAGGCCAACCGTCACGGGGCCGAGCCCATGTGTCGCCGGCCGACCATGGGATTCCCCCCCGCATGTATCCCAACTTGCCTGTATCTCCTGCTGACGACCGAGAGTTTTGAGGAGGCGATCCTGGACGTGATCAACCTCGGCGGCGATGCCGACACGGCCGGGGCCATCCTCGGCGCGTTTGCCGGTGCCCATTACGGCGAGCGGGGGATCAGCGAGCGGCTGCTCCAGGGCCTCCAGAACCGCGAGGGGATCGCCCTGCGGGCCGAGGGGCTGGCCCTGCGATCGGCCCGGGGCCTGAATATCCCCGACCTGATCGAGACCGAGCGCCGCCTCAGCGACCGCGAGGCTTGCTGTCGCAACGACTTGCTGGCCTTGCAGAAGAACGGCGGCGACCTGGGCGCAAATCGTCGACTTTGAGGCATGCGTAGGGTCTGACCCCTTCCCGCGGGCCGATTCGTAGGATAAAGTTTCGGTGGCAAAGATCGCCGACGCAAGAAGTCCCTGACCGCCCATGGGGTGCGGGGAGATGTGGCCCAATGGCGGGAATCGGTCAAGATCAGATCGTCCGAAAGCTTGACGAGGCCGAGGGTTATCTCATGCTGGAGATGCCCCAACGCGCCCTGGAGATCCTCCGCGCCCGCGACGACTGGGCGACCATGCAGTTCGAGGCAAGTTACCTCACGGGCGAGGCCCTGCGGGCGCTCGGTCGGAATCGCGAGGCCCTCAAGCCGCTGGAGACCGCCGCGGCGTTGCGACCGACCGACATGGCCACGGCCCTGGCCCTGGGCTGGTGCTACAAGAGGACGCATCGTCTTGCCCAGGCCATCGATGCGCTCGAACGAGCCGCGATCGCCCATACCGATGAGGCCTTGCTCCACTACAACCTGGCCTGCTACTGGAGCCTGGCGGGGAACCTGACCAAGGCGCTCAAGTCGCTCGCAATTGCCCTGGAGCTGGACCCGGAATTCCAGAAGAAGATCGACGAAGAGGCCGATTTCGACCCCCTCCGCTCCAGCGCCGAGTTCGCAAGGCTGACGGCCGGCGGGACAAGATCCGCCTGAGCCGGCTCTCAGCGCCTCTGGGTGGTCGTGGCCGCACGCGCCGCCAACTGCGGGACGAACTCGCGGCCGAGGAGCTGCTTCCAGGTGATCAATTGCTCGGGAGTCAAGACCTCCAAAGCCTTTGCGGCGAGCAATCGCTCCTCGTCATGGCCCTTGGCCCGCGCGGCCTCTCGCTGGTTCACCGCGACCTGGAGCGCCTCTTTCTGCTCCTTGGAGAGCTTGAGCGTCATGGCAACCGCGGGCCGGGTGACGAACGCCGAGGGGCCTTCCCACCAGAGGCTGATCTGCTCCAGCCTGGAGGCCTGATCGGTCGAAAGCTCGGCCTCGATCCACTGGGTCATCTGCAAGTTCAGCTTGCGACGAGCGTCGATCAACGTCGCGTCGGGCTTGCCCGCCAGGTCCTTCGCCTTGAGCCAGAAGGCCGTGGCGGTCCTCTGCGCCTTCTTGATCTGGTCGCTGCTCATCCCCAGGTCGGCAAGGACGTCGGGCCGGGTCAGCAAGAGGATCTGCGCCACCCGATGCCCGATCTGCGAATCGGGCAGGGGGGCTCGGCATCTTGCGCGAATGCGAAGCTTGGGCCGGCGATCCATCCCAGCAAAACGGCGAGCGTCGCTTGACGCATGATCGACTCCTTTCGTCCCGAGGTCTTCCAGGCTGGGCCTCCTTATACGGGGAACCCGCCGCGCGAGAAAGAGCAATCGGGCGGCGGATCGCCCTTGAAACGGCGCCGATTGTGCTCAAGAATTGAGCGGGAGGACCACCATGCGCGTCGTCACGATCCTCGGCGTAACCCTTTGCCTGGTCTCGACCGGATACGCGCAGCGTCCCCGGCGGGACCCCATCGACATCCCCCTGCTGATCGAGCTCCACAATCAGCAGCGTGCCGAGGCCAAGTTGCCGCCGCTCTCGGCGGACCCGCTGCTGGAGGTCGCCGCCAAGGCGCATGCCAAGGACATGGGCGATCACGCCACGATGACCCACATCGGCTCCGATGGCTCCAAGCCGGCCGAGCGCATCGAGCGGGCCGGCTACAAGTACATGAAGGCCGGCGAGAACGTGGCCGCGGGCCAGAAATCCTCGCGAGAGGTGGTCAAGGCGTGGATGAACAGCCCGCATCACAAGGAAAACATCCTCGGCGATTACACGCAGATCGGCGCCGCCTGCTACGTGACCGACGACGGCGACCCGTACTGGTGCGTCACGTTCGGCAAGCCCTGGCCCAAGGTGGATCTGGCGAAAGATCCCGCCGCGTTCATCGATGTCCTCAATAAGGAGCGCGAGAAGGCCAAGCTCGGGCCGCTCAAGCTCAACGACAAGCTCACGACGGCCGCCAGCCGGCACGCCCGCGCCATGGCGAAAGCCGGGAAGCTCCTCGGCACCGACGACGAGGACAAGACGCCCATCCAGCGCGCCATGGACGACGGCTACGCCTATTCGGCCATGAGCGGGACGGCCTCGATGGGGGACGCCAACCCCGAGAAGGTGGTCAAATCCCTGCTGAGCACCCCGCAAAACAGCAAGGCCCTGCTCGGCGACTTCCAGGATGTCGGGGTCGGGCTGGCGGCGAACTCCGACGGCATTCCCTTCTGGTCGATCCTCCTGGGCAGCCCGCCCAAGTAACCCCGGCATCCCTCTCGACCCAAGGCGGCTCACACCGATGCTCACCCGGCCAGCGTTCCTCGGTGCGATCGCCGGCCTGATCGCCGCGACGACCAATTCCTTCGGAGCCGGGATCGAGGTCAGGCGCGAAGGGGATCGGGTCGCGATCACCTGGCCGATCGCGGGAGCCGAATTCGGCCGGCTCGTGCTGAACCCTCGCCAGGATCGGCCCTTGATCGAATCCCTGGGGATCGCGCCCACCGCCGACGGCCCCGCCACCGAACTATTCAGGGACGTCGGGCCGGAAATCTTCCTCACCGTCGGCGAACGATCGGCGCCGAAGGATCATCCGCCGGGCATGAGCGTCTTCAATATCTTCTTCGACAACCCGCCAACCCGGCCTTTTCAAACCTTTCGCTCGCAATTGAAGCCCAAGCTCGGCCGGATCTCGCCCGGAGTGGGTCGGATCGTGATCGGAGTGGAAGGCTTGACCGTCGGTTCGTTCGCGGGCGAGTGGCAATTCACCGTTTACGAAGGCTCGCGACTCGTGCAGGTCGAGGCCGTCATCAAGACGAGCCGAAGATCGCCGCGCCATCGTCTATGATTCCGGCCTGGTCGGCGAAATGCCTTCCTGGAAAGGATTTGCGTGGACGGACACCGAGGGGAAGTTGCGTCGAGAGGCGGCCGATCTCGGGTCGCAAGATCGAGCCGTCCAGGTCCGGCACCGGGCGATCGTGGCCGAGCGCGAGGGCGGGTCGGTGGCGTGCTTCCCGCCGCCGCATCAGTTCTTCTACCCTCGCGATTTCACCGATAACCAGAAGACGGTGTGGTTCGGCCGCAACCATCGAGGTCTGGAAGAGAAGACCGGCTTCGGCATCCGCCAGACCGAGAAAGGCGGCGGCAATTTCACGCCCTGGTTCAATGCGCCGCCCGGGACCGAGCAGCGCCTCGGTGTTTTCTATCTGCTGACCAGAGGTAACGCCGAGCACGCCCTGGCGGAGGCCCTGAAATACACGCACGGCGACCGCTTCGAAACCCTGCCCGGCTACAAGAAGGTCACCAGCCACTGGCACATGGCGCTTACCGTGGCCGCGATGGCCGAGCAGAAGAGGAACTCGACCCGGACGCTGCCCGATGCCGTGCGAATGCTCCGGGAGATGGACGTCAACATCGTGCATCTTGCCGAGTTTCATGGCGACGGGCATCCGCAAGACCCGGGACCGCTCCGGCTGCCGGAGATGGAGGCCATGTTCGCCGAATGCCGCCGGCTTTCCGACGAGAGCCTGCTGTTCCTGCCCGGCGAGGAGGCCAACGTCCACATCGCCGGGCACTGGCTCTACCTGTTCCCGAAGCCCGTGTACTGGATCATGAAACGCGGCAAGGACGAGCCGTTCTCCCAGGCCGATCCGAAGTACGGCACGGTCTATCGCGTGGGCAGCATCGCCGACATGGTCCGCCTCCTCGAAATCGAGCACGGGCTGGCCTGGACCGCCCATCCTCGCATCAAATCCTCGAATTACCAGCCGGACAGCTACAAGGATGAGGCCTTTTATCGCTCCGACTCCTGGCTGGGCGCCACCTGGAAGGCCATGCCGGCCGACCTCTCGCGCGATCGCCTGGGCGAACGCTGCCTGGACCTGCTGGACGACATGGCCAACTGGGGCCGGAAGAAATACGCGATCGGCGAGGTGGACGTGTTCAAGATCGACCACTCCCACGAGCTTTACGGACACATGAACGTGAATTACGTGAAGCTCGATCGCCAGCCGAAGTACGACGAGGATTGGTCCCCCGTGCTGGACGCCCTCCGCGGCGGCAAGTTCTTCGTGACCACCGGCGAGGTCCTCATGCCTCACGTCAGCGTGGGCGGGAAGACGAGCGGCGAGACGCTGCAATCCGCCAGGGCCGAACTCAAGCTCGACCTGCAATGGACCTTCCCGATGAACTTCGTCGAGGTGATCTCGGGGGATGGCCAGAAGGTTTTCCGCGAGCGCATCGATCTCACCGATACCGGGTCCTTCGGGAAGAAGACGCTCGCGAAATCGCTCGACCTGACGGGCCGGAAGTGGGTCCGCGTCGAGGCCTGGGACGTCGCCTGCAACGGCGCCTTCTCGCAGCCGATCTGGATCGAGACGGGACTCGCACGATGACCTCCGCTAGTCCCCGTCGGGGGATTCACGCTCATCGAATTGCTCGTGGTGATCGCCATCATCGGCGTCCTGATCGCGCTCTTGCTCCCGGCCGTGCAGGCGGCCCGCGAGGCCGCGCGACGTGCCCAATGCACCAACAACCTGAAGCAAATCGGCGTGGCCCTGCACAATTATCATGCGGCGCTGGGCGGCTTTCCCGTCGGGTTCCTCTACAACTATGGGGCGTTCCCGGCCGAGACCTCGGCGTCGCAATATCGCTGGTCGGTGCTCGCGCAGATGGCCCCCTATCTGGAAGGATCGAACGTCTACAACGCGTTCAACTTCCAATTTCCGATCGCGCACAAGCCGACCTCGGGCACGTCGCTGTTCTGGCCCTATTACGTCCAGAACGCCACGGCCATGGCGGTCCAGGTCTCCACGTTCCTCTGTCCCAGCGACGGCGGGGCGCCCCCGGCCGACGGCTCCGGGCCGACGAACTACGCCTTTTGCTCGGGCGACGGCTCGCAGGGCGGGGACGCCACCGGCGCCAACGGCAGCTTCACGCTCGGCCCGTCCTATTCGATGAGGGACATCCTCGACGGGTCGAGCAGCACGGCCTTCGCGACGGAGTCGGTCCTGGGGATCGTCGGCCCCTACACGCAAACCACGTCGCTGCCCGTGCCTTCGCCCCTCGTGAGGGCCTTCGCCCGCGTGGGCGCCGCCCCGCTCACCGACGCCTCGTGCGCCAGTCGGGTGCCGGCTGGTTGTTGAACAAGGGCGGGTCGTGGTGGGACGGCGATTACCTGAACACGCTCTACAACCATTACCTCCTGCCCAATGCCCCGCAACCCGATTGCGCCACCTATCACAATCCCGGATGGAGGGCGGCCCGCAGCTACCACCCGGGAGGCGTGAACCTCCTCTTTGGAGATGGCCACGTGCGATTCCTGACCAACGGGATCAACTACGCGACGTGGCAGGCCATCTCCACCAGGGCGGGCGGCGAGGTGGTGCCATCGGACGGCTCGTGAGCCGTTGGTTTTGACGTCGCCCTACATTTTCGCACGCTTCGCAGTCTTCCCATCGCCGGACCGCCATGCATCCAAGGTATGTCTAAAAAAATCAACATGCGGGAAAAAAGATTCAAGTCTTCCTGCCCAGATTGCCGGAATCCGCTAAAGTGATGGGCGTCGTGGGAAACTTTGGTCATCTAATGCCCACTTTCGCATTCGCTCCCATCGCCCGAACCTGATCCTCGGCAAGTCACTTCGAACCATACCGCCCGATCCCGGCAAAACGTCTTCGTCTTCCAATTCGTCGCGGTTTTCCCGATCGCGGACCCACGGGCACGCGTCGTCGGTCGTGGTGCGCCCTGGACTTGAGGGAATCTTCGCCCGATCCCGCGCGTCGGGAAGCATGACCTATACATTCCCTTCGGAGGGAGCCTTGCCCTTTTCGTCGCCCAGGGAGGTTGCGACCTTGAAAGTCCTCCCGGATGAAGATTTCACGCCGTCGGTCGCACCGCCTTCGCCCCGTTGTCCTGCCCCTGGAGGGGCGCATCTTGCTTGACGGCAACCCGTCGGGCGTGTGGATCGGCCAGGACGGCCACGACCTGGTGGGGCCCTCGTCCACGATCGGGCCCGACGGGGTCCAGGACATCCACATCGCGCTCTCGAACCTGCCGGCGTCGGCCATCGCCTGGGCCAATATCCAGCCCCTCGGCGGCGGCGACTGGCAATTCAACGGCAGCGGAGCCTGGGCCGCCGACATCCTCCAAAATCCCGGCGCATCGACCGCCGACCTCTACGTCGAGCCCTATCAAACCGAGACCGGCCGGCCGTTCCAGATCACCCTGCGATATGCCGACAACTCGACGGGATCGCTCTGGGTCACCGGGGGCGCCGCCGACCCGAACCTCCGCATGCCGCAAGATCAGGCCCAGTTCGGCTGGATCGGCCAGGACGGCCGGGATCTGGTCGGGCCGACCGCGGCCGTCGGGCCGGACGGGTTCCAGGACGTCCACCTGAATCTGACCAACCTGAGCCAGGGGACCGCCGTCAACCTCGTCACGATCACGGCCTCGGGCGGCGAATCCTGGGCATCGGGGATGAACCCGGCCGGACTCGGCAACGCCGAGCTTATCGTGAACGCCAGCGACCCGACCAGGGCCGACCTCTACATCCAGCCGCTGGTCGACCTGGCGGGCCAGACCCTCACCGCGACCATCTCCTACGCCAACGGCAAGACCGACACGGCCACGGTGGTCGCGGGCCACGACAATCCGACGCTCGCCGAGCCGATCTCGGCCCCCGCATTGCCCACCATGACCACGTCTCCCACTGCGCAGTGGATCGGTCAGGACGGCCAGGACCTCGTCGGCCCGGGGGCGGCCAGGATTACCCTGAGCGGGCTGCCTGCGGGCCGGACGGTGGTGGGCGTGATCCTGAGCGACCAGGAACGCGCGGACTTCGTCTATCACACCAGCCCGAATCCCTCGTTCTACGTCGATCCCAACGCCAACCCCCTGGCCTTCCAGTCGAGCGGGCCCACCTCGGCCGACCTCTCGTTCCCGCCCGATCGCAACGAGGCCGGCGCAACCCTGACGATCCGCCTGATTTACGACGACGGGACGACGGCCCTCGCGCAGGTCGTCGCCGGCGCGACCGATCCCGGCCTGCGGGCGCCCATGCCGGCCAGCACCTCGGTCGTGGCCCATCCCGGCGACGACCTGAACGCGCTGGCCAACCTTTATGGGACCGTCCATCTCTCGGCCGGCCAGTACAACCTCAGTCAGCCGCTCGTGTTGCTCCAGCCGGTCTCGATCCTGGCCGACCCCGGCGTGACCCTGGAGTTCACCCAGCCGGCGAATTCCGCCCCGTGGACCGCCGCGATCAAGATTCGCGCCGGCCACGTCACGCTCGATGGCTTCGCGGTGCGGTTCACCGGCCCGGTCCAGTGGTCGAGCACGGTGAACTACGGAGGGGCGGTGATCGGGACGACCGACGACGAGGATACCGGCCCATCCGGGCTGGTCGCCGGGCTCACGCTCACGCACCTCGACCTCCAGACCAGTCCCGAGCCGGCCGGCTCCAACGTGCAGGCCCCCGACCTGATCCGCCTCACTTCGGGGCTGGACGGGACGATCTCCGACAACACGCTCGACGGCGGGACGACCGAGTTCGTCGGCGGCCCGTGGACGATCGTCAACAACAACTACATTGGCACGGTGCCGGGCACGTTCACCTACGGGGTCCTCGCCGGCCACTGGACGCACGACGTGACCATCGCGGGCAACACGGCCCAGCCGCAGGCGGGATCGGGCAAGGCCTGGCGATTCCTCGCGCTGACCGACTCGGGCGCGGGCGACGTGGTCGCGAACAATCTGGTGACGGCCATCGGGCCGCGCGATACCGACACCTCGGGCGCGAACGCCGCCGAGGTCATCCTGACCGAAGCGTATAGCCTCCATTTCGAGGGGATGCCGACCTCGATCACCGACAACGGGCAAATCCTCCAGATCCCCACCCCGCAAGGCAGCGCCGCATCGACCGGCGACGAGGTCGCGATCCTCTCCGGACCCGACGCCGGCCAGTATCGGCGGATTTCGCCAGGCGATCGACTCGCAGACCTATCTCCTGGACAGCCCGTTGCCGCAGGGCTCTTACGCCGTCTCGATCGCGACCGGCTTCGTGGGCGAGAGTTTCACGGGCAACACGATCGATTCGCGAGGCTCGTCGGCCGCGGCCGACATGGTGCTCGTGGGCAATCATTTCGGCACGAAGATCGAGGATAATCAGTTCCTCGGCGGCGCCCAGGCGTTCAAGATCACGGCCGCGCCCACCGAAACGCCCGACATCTGGGGCTGGTCGCACGCCCCGTTCCTGGGGGCGATCATCGAGGGGAATACGATCGGCGATGCGCTCGACGGCGGGACCATCAGCGTCGAGCATTCCCAGTACATCAAGAGCGACGCCGGCCGCGTCTATTTCTCGGGGACCCTGGCCGACAACACCGTGACCTGGTCGTCCGCATTCCTCGCGGCCCATCCCAACACCACGATCTCCGGCCTGATCGTGGGCGTCCCCGGGTCGCTCGATCCGGGCGAGATGGTGCTCTCGGTCTCGGGCAATGTCGGCGTGTCGGCCAACGCCACATCCCCTACGCTGGACGTGGTCTCGGCCACCATCAACGGCTCTCCCACGACCAACCAAACCCAGACCCTGCCGCCGCCCGGCCCGCCCGCTCCCGCGAGCCTGCAACTGGTCGTCGATTCCGGGTCGGGCACCTCGGATGACATCACCAACGACGGCGAGCTGAGCTTCACCACCTCGCCCGATGCCGCGGGATACGAATATCGGCTCTCCGGCTCCACGACCTACCTGCCGGTGACTTCGCCATCGGGATTCCTCCCCGCGGGACTGGTGCAAGGGGCCAACGTGGTCGACGTGAGGGGCTTTGACGCGGCCGGAAATCGAGGCCCCGATGCCTCGATCACCTTCACGATGCAAACCGCCCCGCCCGCCGCCGATCCCCCCTCGCTGGCCACGACCAACGCCGGCGGGACCATCGCCGTCGCCTCGCCCGTGTTCGGCGTGGCGGGAGATGCCGGCGACACGATCGAGCTGATGAGGAACGGCGCGGAAGTGGCCGAGCGAGTGGGGCCGGGAACCTTGACCGATCCGGCCTCGCTTGCCAATGGCGCGTACTCGTACAGTCTCCACCGCGTGGATGTGGCGGGAAACGCGTCGGATTCCCCGGCGGTTTCCGTAACGATCGCCGTGCCGGCCGCCGTCGTGATCCCTCCAACCCCAACCCCAACCCCGTCCCCAACCCCCACGCCGGTAGTCTCGCCAACCCCAACCCCGACCCCAGCGCCCCCATTGCAACTCCCTCGGGAACCTGGTTGGGCCAGGACGGTCATGATGTTGTGGGGCCGTCTTCCACGCCGGGAGGCGACGGGATTCAGGACGTGGACGTTGCGTTGACGGGACTGCGGGCCGGCCACGCCATCGCCTTCCTGGACATCGAAGGTCAGGGCGGCGGCCAGTGGCAATTTGGGGGCGGGGCGGGCGTCTGGCAGGCTTATCTCGCCCAATCCGCGGGAGCGACCACGGCCAACGTCTTTTTCCAGCCGGGAGCCGCGGAAACCGGCCGTCCGTTCCAGGTCACGATTCGCTACGACGACGGCCAGCAGGCCACCTTCGCGATCCAGGGCGGCTCATTCGATCCCTCCCTGAAGATCGCCGCCCCGCAACCATCGCCCTCGACGCCGCAAGGTCCGATCGCCGCTTCTCCGCCGACGGCGAGCAAGACCGCCCCGCATTTGACCGCCCGCAAGCCGGTCAAGAAGGTGGTGAAGGCGCCGAAAGTCGTGAAAACCGCCCCGAAGGCCGCGGCCCGTGCGGCCCTGGTCAAGGCGTTGAATGCGATGAAGGCCCTGAAGGCCGCGGCCCGTGCCGTCAAGCATCCGAAATGAGGCGAACGACTCACCGAGTGCTGAGGATGGCCTTGATCGCCTCGGCCGCCTTCTCCATGGCCTCGGGGATCTTGGTCGCATCCTTGCCGCCCGCCTGCGCGAGGTCGGGCCTTCCGCCACCCCCACCGCCGACAACTGGCGCGACCTGCTTCAGCCAGTTGCCGGCGTGGAATCCCTGCGAGACCAGGTCGGGCGTGAACCCGGCCGCCAGGTTCACCTTGCCGTCCACGACCGAGGCGAGCAGGACCGCCAGGCCCTTGCCGTCCGATTTCCTCCGCAATACGTCGACCATCTGCCGCAAGTCGTCGGGGGATGCGGCCTCGACCGCCTGCGCGATCAATTTCAGCTCGCCCAAAGTCGCGGCCGACGCGAACAGGTCGTCCGACGAGACCTTGGGCGCGGCCTCGGTCTTGCGCTGCGAGGCCTGCTTCTTCAGGGCCTTCAACTCTTCCAGAAGCGCCGTCACGCGGCCCGCAACTTGCCCGGTGGGGACCTTGAGGGTCGCGGCGACCTCGCCCAGCGCGGCCTCTTCCTGGCGGATGTAATCGAGCGCGGCTTTTCCGGTCAGCGCGGTGATCCGCCGCGTGCCGGCCGCGACCGATTCCTCTCCCACGACCTTGAACAGGCCGACTTGCCCGACGTTGTCCAGGTGGGTGCCCCCGCAGAGTTCCTTCGAGAACTCGCCCATCGAGACCACCCGCACGTTCTCCGGGTATTTCTCGCCGAAGAGCGCCATCGCCCCCAGGTTCCGCGCGTCGGCGATCGGCATGGTGCTCCACGAGACCGGGTCGCCTTGCAACACCAGTTCGTTCACCGTCTCCTCGATCGTCTTCAGGCGGCCCTGTCCCACGGCCTCGGGGTTCGAGAAGTCGAATCGCAAGCGATCGGGCTCGACCTTCGACCCGGCCTGTTGCGCGTGCTTCCCGAGATGGATATGCAAGGCATGATGCAGGACGTGGGTCGCCGAATGCGCCCGGCGAATCGCCTGGCGGCGGGCGTGATCGACCTCGGCCTTCACCTCGACGCCAAGCTGGGCCACCCCCTCGGTCACGTGCCCCACGTGGAGCGTGAAATCGCTCTCCTTCTTCGTGTCCTCGACGCGGAACGTGAAGCCGGGGCCGACGATCGTGCCCGTGTCGCCCACCTGCCCGCCGCTCTCGCCGTAGAACGGGGTGCGATCGAGGACCAGCGCGACCGGCGCCGCCCCCGGCCGCTTCCTTCTCGACGAGCTGATTCTGCGCGAGGATGCCGATCACCTTGCCCTGCACCGAGACCGCCTCATAGCCCAGGAAGTCGCTGCCGTGGTGGTACGATTGCTTGAGCGCGTCGAGCGGGCCGGTGGAGAACACGTTCGCCGCCTCGGCCGTCCCTCGGGAGATCCTGGCGAACTCCTCCTGCGAGGCGTCGAATCCGGTCTGGTCGACCCGCAAATTCTGCTCGGCGACGAGTGCCTTGGTCACCTCGATCGGCAGCCCGTAGGTCGAGAGCAGGTCGAACGCCGATGCGCCGTCGATCACCTCCGACCCGGCCGCTTTCGTCTTCTGGATCGCCGCTTGCAGGTGCTTCATCCCGTTTTCGATCGTGCGGAAGAACTGCTTCTCCTCCTCGCGGATCACGTTCTGGATGCGGACCACGCTCTCTTGCAGGTCGGGATACGACTTCTTCATCGCGTCGGCCACGACCGGCACCAGCGTGTACAGGAACGGCTCGTCGCGGCTCGCCTGGGGACGCATCCGGTAGGCATCGACCAGCGCCCTCCTGAGCAGCAATCGCACGATGTAGGATTGCTCATTCGGGCCGGGCCGTACATTCTCGTGGATGCAGAAGCTGGCCGCGCGGACGTGGTCGGAGATCCTGCGGATGGCGATCCCCTGATCCTGTTGCAGCCACTCCTTGAACCCGCCCGATTGGGGGTCGTAGGGCTGATATTTCAGGCCCAGTCCGTCGGAGGCGGCGTCGACGATGGGGCGGAAGATGTCGATGTCGAAGTTCGACCGCACGCCCTGCATGGCCGCCGCCATCCTCTCCAGGCCCATGCCGGTGTCGATGTTGTTCTTCGGCAATGGCTCCAGTTGGCCCGGCCCCACGCGGTTGAACTGCGTGAACACGAGGTTCCAGATCTCGACTTCCTCGATGCCGTCGCCGTGGTAGAAAATCTCCGAGCAGGGGCCGCACACGCCGTTGGGCCCGTGAGTGGGGGCGCCGGCCGGCCAGAAGTTGTCGTCCTCGCCCATGCGGGTGATGCGGCTGGCCGGGACCTTGATCTCCCGGTTCCAGATGTTGAACGCCTCGTCGTCGTCCAGGTAGACCGTGATCGTCAGGCGCTCGCGGTCGATCTTCAGCGTGTCGGTCAGGAACTCCCACGCCCAGTGGATCGCTTCCTTCTTGAAGTAATCGCCGAACGAGAAGTTGCCGAGCATCTCGAAGAACGTCATGTGCCGCGGGGTCTTCCCTACGTTCTCGATGTCGCCCGTGCGGATGCACTTCTGGCAGGTGGTGGCCTTGGTGAAGCTCGGGTCGCCCAGGCCCATGAACTCGCGCTTGAACTGATTCATCCCGGCCGGGGTGAACAGGACCGTCGGGTCGTTGGGCACGAGCACGTCGGAGGGCTTCTTCACGCACCCCTTGGACGCGAAGAAATCGAGGTAGGCTTCGCGAAGCTCGTCGGTAGTCATGGTCGGGCTGGATCTCGATCGTGCGGGGGTCGGAGGATTGCGGGCCTACGCGGGCCGGATCGGGTCATTTCTTGATCGTGACGCGATTCAAGGTATCGTTGGAGAAGGTGGTGAGCGTGACGGGCTTGTCCCCCATCTCGGCCACGGCCTTCTGGAAGTCGGCCGGGGTGGCGATGCGACGGCCATCGACCTCGGTGATGTATTGCCCCTTCTTCAGGCCCGCGGCGTCGGCCTGGCTGCCGGTCTCCACGTCCAGCACGCCCACGCCCTCGTGCCCCATGTTCGCCAGGGGCTCGTTGCCGGTCACGCTGGTGAAGTCCACGCGGAGCCCTCGCCAGGGCTTCGGCCTGTTCGTGAAGATGGCCTGGCCGTAGACGGGGAATTTCGACACCAGCACCCTGGTCTCGACGATCTGCCCGTCCCGCCTCAGCTTCAGGGGGACGCTCTCGCCGGGCGTGACCAGCGCCAGGGCCATGGTCAGGCCGTCATCCTCGTCAAGCTGGCGGTCCCCGACGGCAACGATGATGTCGTTGGCCACGATGTTCGCGCGGTCGGCGGGCGTGCCCGGCCCCACGCTGGACACGCAGTTGGGGATCTCTTCCCTCAGGGCCACGCCGAGGAACCCGTACTCCACTTCCTTGCCCTGCTTCAGGGTCTCCACGATGCGACGCCCCAGGCGGTCGATCGGCACGGCGTAGCCGGCCTGGATGTCATAAGCGACGGCGTCGGCCACGGCGGAGGTCAGCCCCACAAGCTCCCCCTTCATGTTGACCACGCCCCCGCCGCTCATGCCCATGTTCAGCTTCGTGTCGAGCTGGAGCAGCGTGGGCTGGTAGCGGAAGAGCTGGTTGCGCACCCCGACCATGCCCGCCTCGGGGGCGTGGACCTTCCTGGCGGTGTTGGAGAGGATGCCCCAGCTCGCCGACGCCTTGCCGTCGCGTCCCGCGTTGTAGGAGTTCCCGAGCGCGATCAGGAACGTGCCCGGGCGCATCCCCGAGGCGTCGCCCACGGCCATCGGCCGCAGCCTGGCAAGGTCGAGCGCCTGGCCCTCCCTCGGCACGATCACGGCGAGGTCGCTGCGGGGGTCGGCCGCGAGGATCTCCGCCTCGAATTCCTGCCTCTTCTCGGTGCGGACCCAGATGCGGATCGCGCCCCGGAGCGAATGATAGGTGGTCAGGATCTCGCCCGCGTCGCCGATGATCACGCCCGAGCTGAAATCGCCCGGCGAGGCCCGCTCGCCGGGGGGATTGGCGCGGCCGCCCACCAGCTCGCGATTGCGGGGCAAGAAGGCGTCGCGATCCGACTGCCCGCGGATCGCCGTGGTCCGGTCGGGGTCGTCGCCGCGCTCGCGGGTGATGGCAACGACCGAGGGCCGGGCGCGGGCGATCGCCTCCACCATCACGGTCTCGAGCGCCGAGGCCACGTCCAGCGGCGCCGGAGGGTCGCCGAGACTCAGCATCGCGAGGGCAAGAAGCGTCGTGGAAGGCATGGCGTGAAGCCTCGGGATCGATGAGCGGGGCGGCCGGGTTGCTCGAACCGCGAAGGCAGGAGCGTTCCGAATTTTCCTCCCCTCCATCATTCCCGGAACGCCGGCAAGGGGCAACCCCTCCGAATCGCTCGCAACGCGACGGGCAGGGGACGTCCGCAAGCAAGGATGATCGGAAAACGCCGCTTCCCCGGGAGAATTCGGTCAGAGGCCATCCAGAATGGAGCTTTCCACCCTCTACAGCGGTTCCCAGTCGGGTCGACACACGAATGTAGGGCCGGCTATTGCCGGCCGTGATCGGATAAGGCCGGCAATAGCCGGCCCTACGTCTCGCGTCGTGTGCCATCCGAACGATAATTGCTGTAATCCCCTTACTCTCCAACGACTTGGGGCGCCAAACGGGCGCGACAAAAGGGCCGAAAACCCCCGCGCCGACAGCCCGACCGTCCAGATTTCGTCCAGGTTTCCGACAACCCGCATCTCCCGGCCCGATCACGACTTGGAGGATTTGAGCGCAACACTTAGGCCCGAAAACCGGTCAAAAACGGTCAAAAAACCGTCTCACCCCGACTGCGCCCCTGGACAAGACATCCGAAAAGCCCGAGTTCCCCCACGAATCCCCGGCATTTCCCGAGTGTCGCACTCTGTAGCGTATTATCTTATAGACAAGATTGAAATCGTCGATCATTGACCCAATCCCTTCGCCGACAACGGGTTGTAAATCGTGAAAATCCATGAAAAACTGAATGGGTCGGCCATCTCTCGGCCCAAATCCGCCCCCTCGCCGGTCACCCGATCGCGGCCCCGCATCCGGCCATTTCTCCGCCATCCCTGGAATAAGGAATAAGTCCGAATCCCGGCAACGATGGTGTGGTTGTGAGGTTCTTACAAAGGCTTATCATCGCGACGCCCCGCGAGCGAATCATGCGAAAATCCACCCCGGCGGCAATCCTCCAGATCACCCCGTCCCCCCGCGACGGCCGGCTTGCGCCCGCGACAAGGCCGGTCGATGGACGAGGCGCCACCGTCCATGCGGGGGACACTTTCGCCGCGAGATCCTCAAGACACGCTGGCCGACCCCGACCGAACGACCGCCAGAATCGGCCGTTACGCAATCGAGGAAATTTCGCCGGAAAAGCTGGATCATCCTACTTGCCGCGCGGTTCGCGCGGCGGTATTGTCAGCGATGTCCGTCGTCGTGCCTTTCTGAATGTGCCGCCATCACATCGTCGTTTTCCCTTCTATGTACGCCGTCACGGGCTGCCCGTGGTCGGCCGCGAGTGGCGCCACATTTCGGAAATTCTTCCCCATCCCCCCGTTTCCGAGGAGGCCCTGACATGCATCGCATGCGTCGCGGTTTCACCCTGATCGAGCTGCTGGTGGTCATCGCGATCATCGGCGTGCTGATCGCCCTCTTGCTCCCGGCCGTCCAGGCGGCGCGCGAGGCGGCCCGGCGGGCCCAGTGCGTCAACAACCTGAAGCAGATCGGGCTGGCGATCCACAACTACAACTCGTCGCTCGACTCGCTCCCCCCTCGGGCCAGGCCGGCAGCGGCAACCCGGTCCCCGCCAACGGCATCGACGGCCCGCAGAACTTCTCGATGAAGGCGCGGATCCTGCCGTACATGGAGCTGGGGAACATGTACAATTCGATCAACTTCAACGTCTCGGCCTGCTGGAACAACGGCACGGCCTACACGACCATCGACGGCCAGTACATCAACGCGACGGCGCGGGGCTCGAAGATCACCAGCTACATCTGCCCCTCCGACGCCAACGAGAGCGCCTCGCCGCCGGCGCAGCAGTGGCCGATGAACAGCTACGGCGAGAACCGCGGGATCGGCCGCTACTACAATAGCTGGTCCGCCTCGGGGATCGCCTATTACTTCGGCGGCGACAACAGCCTGAACAAGACGGTGACCTTCGCGAAGATCACCGACGGCCTGTCGCAGACGGCGGCCTTCAGCGAGTTCGTCAAGGGCAAGGGGCTCAACAACTCCGACGGCCTGCACAACACGTATCAAGGCAGCGTGACGGCGTTCGCGTACAACCAGGCCAACGGCGACTTCCTGACCTCGCAGCAGTGCCAGTCGACCACGACGTTCTCGTGGGACTACAAGGGCGAGGCGTGGATGGAGAGCGACTCGGGCCGAGGCGGCGGCTACTTCCACATCCAGACCCCCAACCGCAAGGCCTGCGCGCCTCCCGGCGGCTTCGACACGATCATCGGCGCCAGCTCGTACCATCCCGGCGGCGTGAACGTGCTGATGATGGACGGCTCGGTGAAGTTCGCCAAGAGCGGCGTGTCGTTCCAGACCTGGCAGTCCATCGGCACGATCAACATGGGCGAGGTCATCCCCGGCGACTGGGTCAGCCATGATCCCAACGCCCGGGGGAATCCGAGGGGATGGGAGTCCTCGAAGGCGGGGTCGGCATCAGCTCCCCACGTCCGGGAGAATCGTGGGAATTGCTCGACTCATCCTACTTGCCGTCCGATGAGCTTGAAGTTATAGTGAGAATTGTTTCTTGTCGTGCCTTTCTGAATGTGCTGCCAACCCTTTGCCGTCATCTGTACGTATGCCGTCACGGATATCCCGTGATCGGGCTTGAGGGGGCGCCGCATTCGGAAGATCTCTCCCATCCTCTCTGTCGTCCGAGGAGGCCTTGACATGCAGCGTATGCGTCGCGGTTTCACCCTGATCGAGCTGCTGGTGGTCATCGCGATCATCGGCGTGCTGATCGCCCTCTTGCTCCCGGCCGTCCAGGCGGCGCGCGAGGCGGCCCGGCGGGCCCAGTGCGTCAACAACCTGAAGCAGATCGGGCTGGCGATCCACAACTACAACTCGTCGCTCGACTCGCTCCCCCCCTCGGGCCAGGCCGGCAGCGGCAACCCGGTCCCCGCCAACGGCATCGACGGTCCGCAGAACTTCTCGATGAAGGCGCGGATCCTGCCGTACATGGAGCTGGGGAACATGTACAACTCGATCAACTTCAACGTCTCGGCCTGCTGGAACAACAGCACGGCCTACTCGACCGTCGACGGCCAGTACATCAACGCGACGGCGCGGGGCTCGAAGATCACCAGCTACATCTGCCCCTCCGACGCCAACGAGAACAGCTCGCCGCCGGCGCAGCAGTGGCCGCAGACCAGCTACGGCGAGAACCGCGGGATCGGCCGCTACTACAATAGCTGGTCCGCCTCGGGGGTTTCGTATTACTTCGGCGGCGACAACAGCCTGAACAAGACGGTGACCTTCGCCAAGATCACCGACGGCCTGTCGCAGACGGCGGCGTTCAGCGAGTACGTCAAGGGCAAGGGCCTCAACAACACCGACGGCCTCCACATGGTCTACTCGGGCAGCGTGACGGCGTTCGCGTACAACCAGGCCAACGGCGACTTCCTGACCTCGCAGCAGTGCCAGTCGACCACGACGTTCTCGTGGGACTACAAGGGCGAGGCGTGGATGGAGAGCGACTCGGGCCGAGGCGGCGGCTACTTCCACATCCAGACCCCCAACCGCAAGGCCTGCGCGGCCCCCGGCGGCTTCGACACGATCATCGGCGCCAGCTCGTACCATCCCGGCGGCGTGAACGTGCTGATGATGGACGGCTCGGTGAAGTTCGCCAAGAGCGGCGTGTCGTTCCAGACCTGGCAGGCCATCGGCACGATCAACATGGGCGAAGTCGTCCCCGGCGACTGGGTCAGCAACTGATAGCTGCTCCTGAGTCCCGTCCGGAAAGCAATCCTGAAAATGGCCTCGGCACGAGTCTCACGACTCGCGCCGAGGCCAGATCGTTTCAGCCCGGGGCCGCATCCGCCACGGCCGCCGGGGCGGCGGTGGCGGGCGGATCAACCGAGAAGCGATCGGGTCGGGCGATCAGCATCGGCACATCCAGGCCATGACGCACCTTGTCCACGGTCTGCCCGAAAAGCAGGTCGCGCACCAGGCCGTGTCCGTGCGAGCCCACCACCAGCAAGTCCACCGGCTCCTTCCGCAACCGATGCACGAGCTGGGCGGCGCGATCGGGGCCATGCAGCAGGACCGACCGGGCCTGATATCCCCGCGCCGTCAGGGCACGGACGACGTCGTCGAGGTAGCGTTCGTCCGCCTCCGAATGGCGGTCGGCGGTATCGGCCCCATAAACGCCCGTTAATGGCGTATCCACCACATGCAGGAGGACCAGCCGCGTGCGCTCGGGCACGGCCAGGCTCAGGGCACGACTGAGGATCTCCGCGTCGCCGGCATTGTGCTCCATCGCAACCCCGATGCTGCTTAATTGCCGGGGCCGCAGGGCATCGGCCCAGTCCAGCTCCATGGTCGGGGCCTCGACCCACGCCGGCGACCGCTTCCACATCGGCTTGACGGTGATCCACGCCAGCAAGGCCACGGCGCCCGCAAAGGCCCCGTAAAGCAAGATTGCCGCCACGGAGGAAACCGGGAGAAATCCGATACGCCCGGCACTTCGCGACGCGGCCACCCAATCGGCGATCTTATCCAGCACGAGCTTCCCGTTCAGCCCGGCGATGATCCCCGCCGTGGCCCAGGCCAGCACCCGCACCCAGCGAGGATTGGCGAACTTGCCCATATTCCTGCGGTTCGAGGTGAAATGAATCAGCGGGATCACGGCGAACGAGAGCTGAAGGCTCAGGATGACCTGACTCAAGATCAAGAGTTGCTGCGTCTGGGACTGAGAGCCGCCCGACCTCCAGATCACGATCACCGCCGGCAGCAACGCGAGCCCGCGAGTGACCATGCGGCGCAGCCAGGGGGCGATCCGCAAGTGAAGGTATCCCTCCATCACGATCTGCCCCGCCAGCGTGCCGGTGAGCGTGGAGCTTTGCCCCGCGCAAAGCAACGCAATGCCGAACAAGATCGGCGCCCACGACCCCAGGAGCGGTTTCAACAGGAGATGCGCCTGCTCAATACTCGTGACCTTTTCTCCATGGGCATGAAAGACCGCGGCGCTCAGGATCAGGATCGCCGCATTCACGAAGAATGCCGCATTCAGCGCGAGCGTCGAATCGATCAGGTTGAACCGGCACGCCTCCTTGCGGCTGGCATCGTCCTTGCCAATCCGGCGCGATTGCACCAGCGCCGAGTGCAAATACAGATTGTGCGGCATGACCGTGGCGCCAAGGATTCCGATCCCCACGAACAGGGCCCCCTCGATCGATCCGTTCTCTTGGGGGAAACCCGGCCGGAACCCGCGGAGGACCTGGCCATAATCGGGATGCGCCATGAGGATCTGGATCAGGAAGCAGCCGCCGATGGTCGCCACCAGGACTAATATGACCGCTTCCATCTTCCTCATGCCCCACTTCTGGAGCCAGAGCAGCAGGAAGGTATCCAGAGCCGTGACCACGCACCCCCACAGCATGGGTAAGCCAAATAACAGATTCAGGGCGATGATCGTGCCGAGGACTTCCGCAAGATCGGTGGCGGCGATGGCGATCTCGGCCATGAACCAGAGCGCCGCATTCACCGGACGCGAATATTCGGCGCGGCATGCCTGCGCCAGGTCGTGACCCGTGACCACGCCCAGCCTTGCGGAGAGCGTTTGCAGGAGCACGGCCATCAAGTTCGACATGAGCAGGACCCAGATCAGCGAATAGCCGAATCGAGCCCCCCCCTCCAGGTCGGTCGCCCAGTTTCCCGGGTCCATGTACCCCACGCTGACCAGATAAGCCGGGCCAAGATAGGCGAAAAGCCGCATAAACGGGTTGGCGTGAGTTGTCTTCACCGTGCGATGGACTTCGTCCAGCGACCGCTGATTTTCGTCATTCTTGACAAATAAGCCCATTCGCCTAAAGCTCCTCAACCTACTGGAAAGCATCGTCCAAACCCGGAGTTCCTTCCTTAACCTAACTCCCCTCCATGGAAAACACAAGCTGGGGTTTTGGAGATGTGGAGAAGATTCATGATAATTGGCGAAATTGGAAGTTTGGTCGACCAAAAACGCCTGGTTGCGTGATTTCCTCCGATCGGTGGCGGGCTCATGCGGTGGCGTCGCGTAGAATGAAGAGTTGAACGTCGGAATCAGGACTCTTCGACCAAGGACCAAGATCATGAAGCGGCTCCCGGCGATCTTGTCGCTTTTCCTGGCTTTGACGGCGGCGCAAGGGGTCCGAGCCCAAGGGCCTAACGGCCCAAACGTCCACGCTGGCTCGCCGGTCGATAGTCGAGGCGGGATTACGGGCGTCTATTCGGGGCCGAATTCGCCTTACGGGAGCCCCGGCAATTACGGAACTTCCTGGGGCTCGGCTAGTTATGGCGTGCCGAGGACTTACTCGTCGTATTCGTCCTCATTCGGTCCCGGCTACGCGTACGGGTATCCGCCGTATGGATTCTTGCCGGGGCGTTATGGGGTTGGACTGTGGAGGCCCGGATTCGAGGCCCCGGGTTATGTCTATGGGACCTCCTATTACCAAACCTTCCCGGTGCCGTTCCGTCCCCTGCCTTACGGGGGGTCGGTCCCCATGGGCTATTACGCTCCCGGATTTGGCGCGGCGGGATCGTTTGCGTACTGAATGGGTCCGATCCACCGCCGAAGCACGAACGTATTCCTTTTCAATCCACCGCCTTCCGGCAAACGGCCAGGGTGACCCCCGGCCCCTTTTGCTTCGGCACGACTAGCCGGGTCGCTCCCGACGCCCTCAGGGCCGCCGGCTCGGCGACCCCGGGGATGCCGATCTTGGCCCGGACCCTCTCGCTGGGGCGTTCCATCCCCGGCTGGAATTCCAGCTCCTCGGGAAGGTACGCCACGAGCGGAACTCCTCGATCCTGCGCGAATCGGATCAATCCGGGCTCGTCGGCCTTGAGGCTCACGGTGGCGACCGTCGCGAGACTTGCGATCGCAAGCCCGTATCTGGAGAAGACTTCGGCCACATGATCTCCGATGATTTCGGGCGAAGTACCTCGCTTGCAGCCGATGCCCGCGACCAGGGTCTTCGGCCGGTAGACGATCAGGCGATCGGCCGGCACGTCGTCCGGCACGAGGCGATCGGTGATCGCGAGGATGGCCGAAGGATTCAGGTTCCCGGCTTCGTCCCAGGACGTGATGCGAAAAAGATTCATCGGCCAGGCGCCGAATTCGCGCCACCAATCGCGGTCGCCGCAATCTTGATAGACGGCCACGGGTTCGCGGCGGACGACGGCGGCGGCAACGCGCGTGAGGTTTTCCTCGTGCTCGATCCGCCAACCTTGCCGCTTGCCGATCTGATCGACGGCGGGCAGGCGATGCGCATCGCTCGCGGTGGTGATCACGGGCAGGGCACCGAGGATTGACGCCACGTCTCGCACCAGGTCGTTCGCGCCGGCCGCGTGGCCCCCGAGCACGGCGATGGCGAACCGTCCGGCGTCGTCCACGGCGACCACCGCCGGGTCTCTCCTCTTGTCCAGGGCGAGCGGGCCGACCAGCCGGACCACGATCCCGAGCGCCATCACGGCGATGATCGCCTCGTGATCGGCCCAGATCTCGGGGAAGGCCAGCCGCAACGGGCCGACCCAGCCGCGGACTCCCGGCTCGTCGGTCGCGAAGGTTTTTTGTAGACTGGGCGGATCGGGCTTCCGGCAGGCTTCCACCACGCACGACGGGCCGAAGATCGTGGCGCCGGGCCGCGAGCCGAGGAGTTTCCTCGCCAGGTTCAGGCTGGCGGGCGAGAGGATCACGATCGCCGTATTCATGGATCGATCATGCCTCCAGGCCTCAACGACCGCAACCGGGCGGTCCGCGCAGGAGTTCCCACGATGGCGTTTCCCCCGCTCGCACGAATCCTCCAGACGATCCCACAACCCCAGGTCGAGGACGTGGCGGGCACGGTCCGCCGGTTGATCCGGGACAGCCGGATTCGCGATCGCGTCAAGCCGGGCGGGACGATTGCCGTGGGGGTGGGAAGTCGCGGGATCTCGGCCATTCGCGTGATCGCCCGCGCGGCCGTCGATACGCTCAAGGAACTGGGATTTCGCCCCTTCATCGTGGCCGCCATGGGCAGTCACGGGGGGGCCACGCCCGAAGGCCAGCGCGAGCTCCTGGCCGGCTACGGGATCACGCCCGAAACCATGGGCGTCGAGGTCCGCACCCAGATGGATACCGTGGTCGTGGGCACCAGCCCCGTGGGATTGCCGATCCATTTCGATCGCAATGCCCACTCGGCCGACGGCATCGTCTTGCTCGGCCGGGTGAAGTCGCACACCGATTTTCGCGGGCGGTTCGAGTCGGGCATCCTGAAGATGATGGTGATCGGCCTGGGCAAGCGCGCCGGGGCCGAGCAGATGCACAAGCTGGGCGTGCGAGGGATGGTGGAATTCATGCCGCAGGTCGGCAAATTCCTCATCGAGAACATGAAATTCTCGCTCGGCCTGGCGATCCTGGAAAACGCCGACGACCTGCCCGCCGAGATCGTCGCCATGGAGCCCGAGCAGGTGTTCGACGTCGAGCCGAATTTGCTCGAACGCGCCCGCAAGCTCATGGGTCGCCTGCCTTTCGACCAGATTGACGTGCTGGTGGTGGGGGAGCTTGGCAAGAACTATTCGGGGTCGGGGATGGACCCGAACGTGATCGGCCGCCTCATGATCGAGACGCAGGACGACTTCGAGAAGCCCGTGGTCACGCGGCTCGTCGTGCTGGATGCCTCGGACGAGGCCCACGGCAACATCGTTGGGGTCGGTTTCGCCGACCTCACCACCGAACGGCTCGTCGCGAAGCTGGACCCGGGGCCGTTCCGCATCAACGTGCTGACGTCCTGCTGCCTGGAACGCGCCCGGATCCCGATCACCCTGCCGACCGATCGCGACGTGTTCCAGGTGGCCCTGGAAACTTGCTGGAGGATCGACCCGGCCGAGGCCCGCGTGGTGGTCATCCCGAACACGCTGGAGGTGAAGACCCTCTGGGCCTCGCCGGCGCTGGAGGCGGAGATTGACCGGAATCCTTACCTGGTCCGGGCGACCGATTTCCTGCCCATCCCGTTCTCGGAGGCGGGCTGGCTGGACCAGGAAGCCATGTTCCCCGAGAGCGTGAGGGGCCGGCGCGGCCGGCCCGGCATCGCGGCCCATTGAGTGCCGCGTGCCCGATCATTCCGGGGCCTTGGATTCCGGACCGCCTGGGGCGGTCACGTTCGACCGGACGGGCGTGCCCAGGAAATCGGTGATCATCTTATCATCCGGGAGGCCGGTCGAGCGGACGAACGGCGTGGGGATCTCGACGCGATCGGCGACGGTCTCCCCGCGGACCATGGCGAGGGCGACCTGGAAGGCCTTGACCATCGGCTCGTTGATGTTGCGATCGACCACGCCGTTGAGCACGTTCTTGCGGGCGAGGTCCACCACGCTCCGGTCCGCGCTGTAGCCCGACAGGACGAATCGCTTCTTGGAGTGATCCAAGGCGTGGCGGACCCTCAGCGCCCCGCTGATCCCCTGATCCTCGTCGCAGATCACCATCGCGATCGGCGGATGCATCAAGAAGCCCGCCTTGAGCGCGGATTCGCCCTGCTCGCTCATCCCGGCGAAGATGACGTCGGACAGGACCTTCACCCCGGCCGCCTCGAGCGCCTCCCTCATGGCCTTCTGCCGGGCCTTCGCGTGATCGTCGGCCGGGCCGTTGATGAGCAACAGGGCCGGGCCGCCCGGCGGGAATCCGGTCGCCTTGGCGTCCTCCACGGCCGCCGCGGCCAGCTTGCGGGCGCTCTCGCGCTCGGGCTCGTACTGGACGAGCGGGAACGGCTTGCCCTCGACGGGGACCGCGCGATCGAGCAGGACCACGGCCACGCCCGCGCTGCGTGCGTCGACCAGCGCCGGCGCCACGGCCGCGGGATCTTCGGCGAGGATCACGATGGCCGAGTTCCCCTTCGCCACGGCCTCCTTGATCAGGTCCACCTGCTTCGCCGCCGGCTCGCCCGGCTTCAGGCGAGAGATCTCGACCAGGGCGCGCTCGGTCGCCTCCTGCCTCCGCGCCGCCTGCTCCCACACTTCCAGCTCCACGGGCCCCGAGGCGGGCAGGATCACGGCCACGGTGGTCGTTTGCGAGGGGGGCTCGACCACGCCTCGCGATCCGGGCGCCGATGGGCCTGCCTTGTCGCAGCCGGCGACCCACACGATCAAGGAAATCGATCCGAGCATCCACGCGTAATTCGTTCGGACACGTCCGCTCATCGACGAAAACCCCCCGAGATTCCCGCCCGCATCGCGTCTTGATCCTGCGGGGCCTGGCAATATCTTCTCATCTTAACGTCGCGAGCGGCATGCGACCATGATCCGCCTCGGGGACTGCGCCGCGATTCCAGGTAATCCGGGTTCGCCGCGGGGTCGTCGGTGCTTGGGGGAGGGATCTCGACTTCTCAGGCATGGAGAACGGGTTATGATGCCGATCCCTTTGGCGTGTTCGCCTCCCCCGCCGTGAAGCGACGCAAATGAGCATCCCGGAATTCCTGCTCTATTACCTGGCGGCGGCCACGGCCCTCCTCACCCTGGTCGCGCTCCTGTTGCGCGGGAATTTTGGCCGGCGCTGGCTCTGGGTGGTCGCCATTGGCGGGATCGGCTGCTTCCTCGCGTTGCTCTACATCCAGTATCAGATCCCCTACGACTACAAGCTGTTCTGGCTGTGCGGGAAGGACGTGCTCGCGGGCATGGATTACTACGCGATCGACCCCCGATCGGGCCGGCAACTGGTCCTCAACCCGCCGACGGCGCTCCCCCTGTTCGAACTCTTCGCGAGCTTCACGCTCCGCAAGGGGGCGAGGGTCTGGACCATGGCCAACGCCGTCTCCGGGCTGATGCTGGTCCCCCTGGCCTACCGGATGTTGCAAGGCCGGGCCGGCGACCCGATTGCGAAGCTCCCGGCGCGATCCTGGCGGTGCTGACGGCCGTCGTGGTGCTCTCGCAAGCGTGCCTGAGCAACCTGGCTCTGGGGCAGCTTTCCCTGCTGACCACGCTGGCCATCCTCCTGGCCTTGCGGTTCCAGGACCTGGGACGGCCCATCCTCGCCGGGTTGTGCCTGACGGTGGCCTCCGTGAAGGTCGTCACCCTGCTCCCGTTCCTGCTCCTGTTCCTCAGGAGGCGAGATCTCGCCTCTTGGGCGACCATGGCGGGCGCGGGCCTGGCCCTGTGCCTCCTCACGGGGGCCGCCGCCGACCTTCCCGGGCGCCTGGAGAACAACTTCCGCGACATCCAGGCCATGGCCGAGGAGGGCCGGGTCAACGACTATTCGTTTGCCGGGCCGTCGCACACGAGCATGATCGCGCTCGATCACGCCTTCTACCGGGTGGGATTGCGCGATCGCGGCCTGATCGCGCAGGTTCAGTTCGCCGCCGTGGCCCTGCTGGGGCTTTTCGTGGCGAGGATCGCACTGGACGCGAGGTGTCCGCGAGGGGCGGCGATTTCGCTCATCTCGCTCTACGCGGCCGTTTTCTTCTACCACCGGGTCTACGACGCCGTTATCCTGGCGGTGCCGCTGACGTATTGCCTGGGGCTCGCGCGGAACCTGCCTGCGCGACGGTCGCGACCGTTCGCGGCCTGCGCAGCGGCCCTGATCGCGACCCTCTTCATGTATCAACGCTTCCTCGTGATGGTGGAGGCGTGGTCGCACGACGTGGGCCATTGGGGGAGGTTCCTGCGGGCGATCGTCCTGCCCGCGTCCACCTGGTCGATCCTGCTGGCGATCGCGTGCCTGGGCGTCGGCGTGCATCGCCAATTCCGGCCCCGCGTGGAGCCTGCATGATCGAACGGAGAAGCCGCCTCGATGGCCGATTCTAGCTGGACCCGCGAGCCGTCCGACGACCGCACGCTCGAAGACAACTGGCTGTTCCAACTGCGTCGCGAGCGGTATCGCTCGCGGAGGTCGGGCCTCGCGCATGATTACTACGTGATGCACCTGGCCGACGCCGTGAACGTGATCGCACTCACCACCGATCGCCAGGTCGTCCTCGTCCGCCAGTTCCGCGCCGGCTCGGAAACCGACAGCCTGGAGACGCCCGGCGGCCTGATCGACGAGGGGGAAGATGCGGTCGCCGCCGGGATTCGCGAGCTCCTGGAAGAGACGGGCTACGCCGGCGATACGCCCTGGGTCCTGGGCACGGTCTGGGCCAATCCGTCGATCCTGACCTCGCGCATGACCACGCTGGTGATCTTCAACGCGGAGCCGGTGAGCAAGCCTCGACTCGACCAGGGCGAGGAGGTGGAAGTCGTCCTGGTCCCTTCCCGGGACGTGCCGGCGATGATCCGCGACGGCAAGATCAACCACGCCCTCGTGGTGGCCGGCCTCCTGTGGTGGATGGCCGCCGAGCTGCCCGAGACCCCGCTGGCCACGCTGCCCGAGGACCGGCCGCCCTGGTATCAATTCAAGCTGAGGACGCTGGTCGGGCTGGTCGTGATCTCGGCCGGGGCGTTCGGACTCCTCCGCAATTTCGGCGTGCCCATCTCGGTCGCGATCGCGTTCGCCGTGTCGGTCCCGGCCTCCAACGTCGTGATCTCCAAGGGGCTCGACGTGCCGAGCACCGCGGTGCTGGTCTCGCGGAACCTGGTCAACGCCCGGGGGGCCCTGCGTGCCCTGGCCGTCCTCGGCCTCAGCGGGGTGATCTGGGCGATGCTGCTGATGACGCTAAAGTTGCTGCATATTCTCTAGAAATCCCGGCTCACGAGGCCGGAACGCCATCGATCGCCGGGGCGGCCCGAAATCGCCATCGCTCGTGATCAGGGCGGGCCGACTGGTTTCGCGCCGCCCGCGACTTTCGGGGCCGGTCGCGCGGGCAGGGGCAGGAAAGGCTCGGGTTCCATGGTGAAATAGCGCGCGAGTGCCGATCTCGCCACCGCCGGGTCGTGTTCGCGACCCTTCTCGGGCAGGTCGAGCATGTCGGCGGCATCGTATTCCTTGGGGATCTCGGGCGCGAGCACGCGGCCGAAGGCCTGGCGGATCAAGCCGCGGCCGATCCCCAGGCGTTTCGCGACCGGCTCCGCCCGATCGAGTCGCGCCAGGTGCAGCTTCTGCCAGTGCGCGAATTCGCTCGCCAGGATCACGCCGCGAAACCGTTGCAGCGGCTCGATGAGGTAAAGCTCCTTCTCCTCGGGCCTCATCTCGGGCATGTCGCGGATGATCCACGCGGTGATCCTCGGCTGATGCACGGCGATCAGGGCGCAGACCACGCCCACGATCCCGAGCAATTCGCCCCAGGAAAGGGGCTCGCGCTCCTTCAGATGCCGGATTCGCCCCCACAGGCCGACCACGAACAGGACCGCGCCCAGGTGGGGGATGGTGTCGTACCAGGGCACGATCCCGCGAAGATATCGGAACGGCATGTACGCGCGAAAGCTCCACTCCACCACGTAGGCCCCCGCGACGATCACGGCGCCGGCGGCTTCCAGCGGCGAAGGGCTTCGACTCGTCCTCATCGTCCACGCCCATCCCGCGAGCAGTGCCAGGCAGAGCACCAATCCCTGGACGGCGTGAGTCTCCGAGGTCAGGCCGAGGTTGCCGAGGATCAGGTTTTCGGGGATCGCCTGGAGCGTGTAGGAGGTGCCGGTGACCACGCTGAAGGCTTCTTTCGCCGTCCTCCCGTGAAAACTGACGGTCGCATCCATCTTCTTCGCGCCCAGCCCCAGTGCCAGCAGGATGGAAACGACCGTGGCCGCCAGGGGGACGACGGCCGCCCGACGCGATTGCGGACGTCCGTCGAACCAGAGATAGACCGCGCCCGCCGGCCCGGCGATGTGGCCGATGGTCCACATGGCGCCCGCGAACCACGCCCAGAACGCCGCCGCGACGAGCCGCCAGGCGCCTCCCGATTTCCGCCAGCCTTGCAGCGACAGGAGCATCATCAGCACGCCGAGCCCGGCCCAGAGCGTCTGCCCGGCCGAGTACCAGGTCGCCGAGGTTTTTTCGAGCGAGGTCACGCCCACGGCGACCATCGCGAGCAGCCCGGTGGCCGTCGATTGCGTCTCCCGCCGGGCAATCCGGCCCATCAGGATCATGACCACGACCAGGATCGAATACGACGCGATCGCCAGCACGGGCTGCAAATTCGCCAGCGAGCCGGCCGCCGCCGACATGCACCAGGTCAGCAGCCGCCAGGCCGGCACGATGTGCGTGTTGTGCGGGACGAACAGGTTCGAGCAGGCTCGGGGGAAGTTGCGGGACGCGGCCACGTAGGCGAAGTCGTCGCTATGCAGGCGGTAATTGACCAGCGAATCCCAGAACAAGCCCGCGGGCACGACGAGGATGATCGCGGCCAGGCCCAGCGCGATCGGCCGGCCGGCCGGTCGGGCATGCCAGGGTTTCGCGGGCGATCCGTTGGTTGGCTTCACGTGGAGGTCCGCCGATCAAGAGGCCGCCTGGGCCTCGGCCAGCATGGCGAGGGCCTCGGCGCGGGTGGATTCGGCGGCCGAGTCGCCGCGGAGCATGGCCGCAAGCTCGGCCACGCGGTCGGGCTCGTTCAGGGGGCTGATCGAGGTGCGAGTCCGCCCCCTGCGCCACCTGCTTGCGGATGACCCATTGATGCTTGGCGAAGCTGGCCATCTGCGGCAGGTGGGTCACGCACAGGACCTGCCGGTGCGCGGCGAGCTTCGCGAGCGTACGGCCCAGGACCGCACCCAATCGCCCCCCTACGCCCGTGTCGATCTCGTCGAAGACGAGGGTCGGCACGCGATCGACCTCGGCAAGCACGGTCTTCGCCGCCAGGGTCACGCGGGAAAGCTCGCCGCCCGACGCGATTTTCCGCAGCGGCCGAGGCTCTTCGCCGGGGTTGGGCGAGAACACGATCTCGACGTGATCCGCGCCGTTTTCGCCGGGAGGCGGCGACAGCGGGTCATCGCCCAGGTTCGCGGAGTCGACCTGGACGTCGATCCTCGCGTCGGCCAGGCAGAGCGTCTTCAGGTGCTTCTGGACGGCGCGGGCGAATTCCCTGCCCGCCTTCCTCCTCGCGTCCACGAGCGCCGCGGCGGCCGATTTCAGCCGATCCCAGGCCTCGCAGAGCGGGCCATTCAGGAGCGCCAGGTCGGTCTCGTCGTGCTCGATCGCCGCCAGTTGCGACTCGACCTCGTGGCGGTGCGCCTCCAGGGCGTCGGGCGGGCAGCGGAACCGCGACGAGAGCCGGCGATAATGGGCCAATCGGGCTTCGACGGCTTCCAGGCGCTCGGGGTCGTCGTCGCGATCGCGCCCGAGGTCCCTCAGGACGTAGGCGAGATCGCGGACCTCGCCGCACATGCGGGCCAGTTCGGCCGTGATCTCGGCCAGCTCGGGCACGCTGTCCGCCAGGGCGCGAGCTTCCGGCCCACGCAGTCGAGGATCTCCTGCGCCGAATGGTCGGCCTCATAGAGCGCGGCGTAACCCTCGCAGGTTGCCGAGCGGATCTGCTCGACGTTGGCCAGGCGATGCGCTTCTTTCGTCAGCTCGTCGTTCTCGCCCATCTTCGGGTCGAGGGCGGCAAGCTCGTCGCGCTCGAATTCCAGCAAGTCGCGCTCGCGTTGCCGGCGTTCGGCGGCTTCTCTCAGGGTCAGGAGGCGATGGCGAAGCGTCCCATGATGGGCCCTGGCCGCGCGATATTCGGCCACGAATCGCCCGAGCTTCCCGTGCGAGTCGAGCAGATCTCGCTGCCGATCGGGCTCCAGCAAGGCCCGGCCTTCGTGCTGGCCGTGGATGTCGATCAGGCAGTCGCCGAGCTGCCGCAAGGTGCCGGCGGTCACGGGCAAATCGTTCACCATGGCCGAACTCTTGCCCGACGCCGTGATCCGACGGGTGAGGATCAATTCGTCGCCGTCGATCGGGCCGCCGAGGATGGCTTCCAGGTCGTTTCGGAGCCGAGCTTCGGTCACGTCGAAGACCGCCGCAGCGCGGGCTTCGGCCTTGCCCGCTCGCACCAGGTCCGAGGACGCCTTCCCGCCCAGGACGAGGCCCAGCGCCGTCAACAAGAGGCTCTTGCCCGCGCCGGTCTCGCCCGTCCAGACGCAATAGCCCGGATGAAGCTCGACGCGAGCGTCCTCGATCAAGGCCAGGTTCTGAACCGAGAGCTCGCGGAGCACGGGAGATCTCCGAAGGTCAATCCATCCATCCGGGGATTCAAATCGCTTCAGGGCGCCGGCAATTGCGGGAGCCCCGTGAAGACGACGCCATTCGGATTCCACTGCGGCGGCGAGGGAATCCAGGTCTGCACCTGGAGCCGCTGGTTCTGGGCGACGGCATTGGCCCAACTTCGTCGCAGGGCCACCGCATTATCATCCAGGTCGTCCTGGACGCCGATGGGCGCGGGACGTCGCCCCAGCGGAACGAGGCTCGCCGTCAACAATCCGGCGATCACGACGAAGAAAAGCACGGCAATCCCAAGATCTTTCGACGGCCGCATGGCTTCCGACCTCCACCCGTCGTCAACGGAGCTTGAGGTTCTTCACATGGAACGCGATCGCTTCCTGGACGTGCTTGTCCCAGTAGCCCCAGTCGTGCGAGCCCGGGAATTCCTGGTATTCGTGCGGGATGCTCAGGCCTTCCAGGTGCTTGTGGAAGGCACGATTCTGGTCGAGCAGGAAGTCCTCCGTGCCGCAATCGATCCTGATGGCGGGTAGCCGGCCATGGTCGACGTTCTGCACCAGGCCGAACGGGTCGTTCGACCCGCCGCTCGGGGTTTTCCCGAACACGCGGACCCATTCGGGCGAGCCCATCTTGCCCCAGAACGGCTCGTGGACGAACCCGAGGGCGCCCGAATGAGAATTGGCGCTGGCGAACATCTCGTGATGCTTCACGCCAAGCTTGATCGCGCCGTAACCGCCCATCGAGAGGCCGCCGATGCACCGGCCCGAGCGCTCGGCCTTCACCGGGAAGGTGCGATCGACCAGGCCGACCACGTCCTTGATCAGGTCGGATTCGTAGGCCAGGCCTTCGGCGGCGTCGGTATAAAACCCCCGGCCGCCGTCGGGCATGACCACGGCCAGCGGGAGGCCCTGGACGTAGCGCTCGATGCTGGTGCGACGCATCCAGATGGTGTGGTCGTCGGACAAGCCGTGCAGGAGGTAGAACACCGACCAGGGCTTGGGTACGTTCGGCTCGTCGGGGAAGACGATGTTGAACGACGACGCCTTGAGCAGCGACCGGCTGAAGTAGTTGACCGTCGCGAACGCCATGGGATCTCCGACTTTACTTGATTTTCGCGCCGGGGATGCAATCGGGGTCGTCGGGCGTGAGCAGGACGACTTTTTCGCCCGACGTGGCGGCCAGGAGCATCCCGTTCGAGGCCTCGCCGCGAAGCATGGCGGGCGCCAGGTTGTTCACGATCACGATCAGCTTGCCCACGAGCTGCTCGGGCGAGTAATGGGCCTTGATCCCCGCCACGATCTGCTTCTGCTGGTCGCCAACGTCCACTTGCAGGAGCAAGAGCTTATCGGCATTGGGATGGGGGCGGGCTTCCAGGACCTTGGCCACGCGAAGCTCAAGCTTGGCAAAGTCGTCGTAAGCGATGGGGTCGGCCATGTTTCGGTCGCCTCGGGAAGGTCGAGCTTGGGGACGGGGGCCGTCGGCATCCTAGCGGGATTCGCGACCGCGTGTCAAGCGGGTTGTCTGAACGCGTGTCTAGGAAATTTCCGCGGGGCCGAGCAGGTCGCCGGGCCGCACATCCAGGCCGGGCAGGAGGGTGGTGCGGTAGACCTCGTCGGCGGTGACGGTCTTCTCGTCCCACACGTCGCCGGCGCGGCGAAGGGCGTGCAGGATCCGCGTCTTCGGGTTCAGGATCCAGTATTCGCGGACGCCGGTGCGGCAGGTATTCCTCGCGTTTCTCTGCGTTCGGTCAGAGCGACTCCCAATCCCTGGCATCCACGAAGGGCGCCAGGTGCCTGGCGTTGGTCGTGACGACGATGACTTGTTCGCCCTCGTCGGCCGCCACCCGGGCGCAGGCCGCGAGGATCATGTCCGCGTCGAGCGACGCATCCGAGGCCGTTGGGTGCCCTGTGTTCCTGCCAGTGCCCATAGCTCCGCCGCCTTGAGCCACACCGCCCGGTCGACCGGGAAGATGCCGATCTGTTCTCCCAGGGCGTCGAGCCTGGCCAGGCCCTTGGCCTTGCCGGCGCGGATCAGTTCGCGGCGGACCTCGTAATCGGCACCCTCGGGGATCATGACCCGGTCGCCGGTCGCGAGCGTGGCCTTGAGCCAGTCCCGGCAGGCCTTCGCCTGGGCGGTCGCTCGCGGGTTCGTGGCCAGGCCGAGCGGTCCGGCGTCGAGCAGATAGAAGAAGCTCAAGGGAAGAGGCTCCTTGACGAGATGACGCGGTCGGGGCCGAGGGCCTTACGGAGGACCGCCATCGTCTCCCTCTGCTCTTCCTGGTCCCCCTCGTTCATCCACTCGTCGAGGAGCCGGATCGCTTCGGCGTTCCGGCGGGCCATCTCGTCGGGCGAGAGTGGCGGGACGTGGGGGGCCGTCGGTGCCTCCGGGTCGTGCGCGATGGACATGGGGATGGGTCCTCTTGGTGAGATCCGAGGGGGCAAGGTTCAGGTTAATTCAATGGTCTTGTCCCTAGAGCACCTCGGCAGGGCCGAGCAGGCCGCCCGGGCCGCACTTCCAGGCCGGGCAGGAGGGTGGTGCGGTAGACCTCGTCGGCGGTGACGGTCTTCTCGTCCCACACGTCGCCGGCGCGGCGAAGGGCGTGCAGGATCCGCGTCTTCGGGTTCAAGATCCAGTATTCGCGGACGCCGGCCCGCAGGTATTCCTCGCGCTTCTCGGCGTAATCACGCTCCTCGCCGCCGATGCTCACGACCTCGACCACGATCTCGGGGATCCAGCGCGTCCAGGGGTCGGGGCCTTCGGGGGGTGGCGTGAGATAAACGGCTTTGTCGGGATGACGATCGGATTGCATGCCGGGGAGGCGCAGGCGGCATTCTCCGCCACCGGCGACAAACTTGATCAGGCCGGGATGTGCCAGGTCATAGGCGACGAACAGTCTGTCGACCGCATAAACGATCAACCCGTGATGCGGCCCCGGTATGCGCGTCACGACAACGACTCCCCTCGTGAGTTCATAGAGCCATCCGTCCTCGAAATCGGCGGCGATGAAGTCCTCGAACGACATGCGCCGGCCGTGGTGATCGGGCCCGACGCGGCAGGGTCGTGCGAGGTCCTGCAAGGATGGCGTGGGGACGATCGGGGCAGCGATCGCTGGCGACGGCTCGGTGACGGTGGCCATCTCAAATCCTCCTCGAAGGGGCAATCCCTCGATCTTACCGCCCTCGACCGGGCGAGGCCAGCCGCGCCATGCCTCGGAACAGGTCGCGCACGATGGCCCAGGCCATCACGAACGGGGTGCTGGGGTGCTTCAGGATCGTGGGCTTGTTCTTCTCGAAGAGGAAATGCCCGGCGAACATGAAGGCGTAGGCCCCCACGAACAGTCCCAGCGACCACCAGGGCTTGAAGGGCAGGAGCAAGAGCGACGCCGCGACCATCGGCCAGCCCACCCCCACGTGCAACACGTGGTTGACCGGGTGGGTGTGGTCGCGGCGATACTTGGTCACGAATTGATCGAGCTTCGAGGCCGAGGCGTCCATGGACGGAAGTCCTTTCCGGGGGAAGCGAAACGACCCAAACGGCGGGTCGCGGTCCAGGCTAACCGGCGACGCCCGGTCCACCAAGGGCAATCTCACCGGCCGCGAGACAGGTGCGGCGGTTTTCGCTAGAATGAAGCTTGTGGGGTGGATTTTCCCGGGAATCCGAGAGACTTCAACGGCGATGAACGATACCGCGACCGATCCCGAAGCCTCGCGAACGGCCCTGCTGGGGCGAATCGAGCAGGTCCTTGACGCCGAGATCCGCGAGGGCCTGCGGGCCGACGGCGGCGATGTGGAACTGGTCGGGATCGATGACGATCGCATCGTGCAGGTGCGATTGCTGGGGGCCTGCCAGGGCTGCTCGTCGTCGGTTTATACGCTGACGATGGGCATCGAGCCGCGTGCTGAAGGCCCGCGTGCCCGAAGTCCGCTTCATCGAGGCCGTCCCTTGACCCAAACGCAGGCCCGCGCGGCCTATGTCCACGTCCCGTTCTGTGCGCACAAGTGCGGATATTGCGACTTCGCCTCGCTCGCGGGCGTGGATCACCTGGCCGACCGCTATCTGTCGGCCATTGAAGTCGAAATGGGGCGGATGAAGACGCCGCGGGAGGTCGACACGATCTTCGTGGGCGGAGGCACGCCGACGAGGCTCTCGGCCGAGCAATTGGGCCGGCTGATGGCGGCGATTTCGCGATGGTATCCGCTTTCCGAAGGGGGCGAGTGGACCGTCGAGGCCAACCCGGGCACGATCGATCGCGAGAAGGCCGACGTCCTGGCCGAATCCGGCGTGAATCGCGTGAGCCTGGGGGCGCAATCGTTCCAGAAACCCCTGCTCGCAACCCTCGAACGCAACCACGACCCCGACGACGTGCCCAGGGCGATTGAGCTGGTGCGACCTCGCTTCCCAACCTGGTCGCTCGACCTGATTTTCGGCGTCCCCGGCTCCACGATCGAGCAATGGCGAGACGACCTGGAGACGGCGCTCGCGCTCGACCCCTCGCACCTGTCCTGCTACGGACTGGTGTTCGAAAAAGGCACGCCCCTGCGAAAGCAACGAGACGCCGGGCTGGTCCTGGAAGTGGACGAGGAAGACGAGCGGTCGATGCTCTCGCACACGGTCGAAAGGCTCGCCGAGGACGGGTTGAATCAGTACGAGATCTCGAATTTCGCCCGGCCAGGCCACGAATCCCGGCACAATCTCGTCTACTGGGCGAATGACCCGTATTTCGGCGTAGGAGTCGGAGCGGCCCGATACGTCGACGGGATTCGGGCCTCGAACACCCGCGACCTGATGGCCTACATGAAGCGGATCGAGGCCGACGACGACCCGACCGGCCCGACCGAAGAACTCGACGGCGAATCGCACGCCCGGGAAACGGCGGTGCTCATGTTGAGGAGGACGATCCTCGGGATCGACCGCGACGATTTCCGGATGCGGACCGGATGCGATCTCGATGATCTGTGTGGAGAGGCCGTGCGCAAGCACGTCGCGGGCGGTCTTCTGGAAGACGATGGACGGCGCATCCGGCTCAGTCGCGAGGGCTTGTTCCTGGCGGATTGCGTGATGACGGATCTGTTATAACGGCTCCGAATCTCTCATCAGGAGCCGACGCAAGTCTCCGAGATGGCGTCCGTCGAGGAACATCACCGACGAGATCCTGTCCTCATCGAAGCCAATCCGAATGCCACACCCTTGACACCGGAAACGCACCCAATGCGGGATGAATCCGTAGGTTGGATGGACTCCGCCGCCGGACGCTTCCGGCGGCCCGAACACGCGGAGGATATCGGGCTTCGTCGAGCCGGCATCCACGCCTGCGATGCCGGAATTGCGGAAGAGTCTGGACGGCGACCGGCCAGGAGAAGGGCTTGGGGCCAGACAGATGCCGCATGGTCACCAACTTGGGGACGATTTCCGGGGCCGAGGTGTCGAACGAGACGGCGAATCCGCGTAGCACCATTTTGTGGACCTCGGCGCGGAAGCAGCCGCAGCGTAGCCATAATTCCGGGTCCTGGTCATTGTATTTCTCGACGATCTCCTTGAGCACCGGCTCGATTTCCGACCAGAACGGGCGGACCTTCTCGGGTTCGTGCTCGGAAAAGAAGCCGATCGTCGAGAAGAAAGTTCTCGCGACCAACCAATCGTCCCTCGCGACATCGGACCTCGCGAATTCGACATAGGCCGAAAAATAGAATCCGAAAGCCCGGCTCGGCATGTACATCAAGGCTTCGCTGTAGGTCAGGTCGGCATCTTCGAAGAGCCGAATGGCCTCGTCTCTTGTCCTCCCGCGGAAAATCTTGTACGCCCAGGCCCGGTCGGGATCAAATCGCCGGACGGCCTCTTCCTCCGTCTCCTCGGGGAAGGCCCCGCGAGCCCTGGCCACCTCCGAATCCCGCAGGTCGGGACGCCAGTCGTCTTCGGTGGGCAAATCCATGATGAGACCTCGGTGCGGGTCGGAGGCCGCAGACATCGAGGGATGCCTATCAATCCGGGATCAGTAGCCCAGGCCGAGTTCCTGAGCCTGTGCCGCCAGAGCTTCCAAAGCCGCCTCGCATTCGGCGTCGCTTTGACGCTTGTAATCCACCAAATCTTGCAACCGGATGAGTCGCAGGGTGCCGGCCTCGCGAAACGGCAGTTTCTTCGATTCGAGCAACTTGAAGACATACGGAGAGGATACGTTCAGGAAATCTGCCGCCTCGTGGGCGGTCATCTCGGCAGGGATCGGGACGACCTTCACCGCGTTGCCCGCCGCCATCTGCGCGAGGACCTTGCGCAGCAGTTCCACGGCCGTGGCCGGCAAAATCACGGCCTCGCCGGGACGTTCGAACTCGACCGGCTGGAGCTTGAATTGATCGTGGAGGCCCAAGAACTCGGACAGTTTCTCGCTCGCCTCGCGAGCCGCCTGGCGCTGCTCCTCCGTCGGGGCCATCGTCTCGGGGTGGTCGAGCAAGGCGTTCATGGCGATCCTCCAGGCCCACAATCTATTACGTCTGGGCTAACGGATTGTATAACAGATCGCCCTCCAAACGAAATATTCGAAACGGATTTTCGGGATCACACTTGATCCGACGGGCATTCGCCGTGTTTCTTACGCCCCGATATCCGGGATCGTCATCAGCCCTTCCTCGGGGATGCCGACGGTGCGGGTCCGGCATTGTCGCCAGAGCTGGGCGGTCAGGGCGCAGACGATGGCATCGAGCTGGTGTTCCGAGGCCCTGGGGTGGTTCAGGCCGGGGACGAGCGGCTTGAGGGCCCGGTGGATCTTGCGGCGTCCTTGCGGGGTCTTCTTGCCTTGCCAGGGCAGCCCCAGCAGCCGGAGCGTGGCGAAGGGGTAGACCTCCAGCGGCTTGTAACCCTGTCCTTGCAGGAGGGCGGCGATGGCCGCGCCGCGGCGGGCCAGCACCTTGATGAGCGCCGTGGCCAGGGCGGGGATTCCCATGCGGGCCAGCTCGCGTTCGAGCTGTCGGCTGCGCGTGCCGGGGTCGGTCCGGCAGCGGCAATCGTCGTCCAGGCAGCATCGGCCTAGCGGGCGGGTCAGCGGCGCGTTGATGGCGATCGTCCCCCGCTTGCCCGCCAGGCGGGCCAGGGCGAGGATCTCCTCGTCGTCGCGGGCCGAGGTGAGCAACTCCAGCCGCCCGGCCCGCAGGACGGCCACGCCCGTCTCGCGATGGGGCACGCCCGCCAGGTCGATCCCCACGCACACCCCGGGCGCCCTCGGCCTCCGCCTTCCTGATGACGCCACCGCCGCCTCCCTCGTGCGATATTCTGCACATCTGTGCATGATAATCGCTGGAGGGGTTCCCGGCAATGCATGGCGATCACGCCTTTCGCAACTGATCGGCGCGGGCCGCGAGCTTGATGACGGAGGTCTGGAACAGGCCTCGCGAGTTGCCGCTGGCGGTCCGATAGGAGTCGGCGAACCCCTCGGCCTGGCTCCAGGAGACGACCTCCATGATCTGCCGGGTCATGAGGTTGAGCATCTCCTCGATCGTGGGCGCGGCCACCTGCACGGGCGGGCTCTGCGCGACCACTCGGAGGTCGGCGGCCTCGTCCCAGGGTGCGGCGGGCTTCGTCGACGGCCGGCATGGGGTCGGTGGTGTCGTCCCAGGGGGCCTTGTCGCTCTCGCGGCCTCCGCGATCGCGCGGGTCTTCCTGGCCGGACATTTCCGTTTTCTTCGGCTTGTGCTCGCCGGGATCCTTGGGCAAGGCGTTCGGATAGGTCTTGCCGTCGGCGCCGACTCGCGACGTCCCCAGGGGGATCTGGCCGGCTTCGACGAGCTGGCGGCGGATCTTGGCGATCAATTCCCGCCCGACGCTCAGCTCCTCGGCGAGGTGGCGGTCGGAACGGTCGTGGTGGAGCCTCAGCTTGACCTCGATCGCCCTTCGCCGTTCCAGGCGGGTGAGCGGGAGGCCGTGGAACAGGTTGGCTCCGGCCACGTAGTCGAGCGCGTCGTCGAACGTGCCGAGCAGGACCTCGGCGGCGATCGACTTGCGCCCGAGGCTCACGGCCGCGGCGTGCCGGTGGAAGCCGTCGGCCAGGAGGAGCTTGCCGTCGACCTCGTAGATCGTGACCGGCGGCATCCGGCCCCAGGCGTCCATGTAGCGGTGAACCGTGTCGTCGTCGAGACGATCGCGCAGGTTCAGGGCCGGGTCGAGCACCACATCTTCGAGAAAGACCTCGGTAATCTCCATCGCCCGCCCCTTCCACGCTTCGCCGCGTGATCGCCGAACCTTGCCAGGAACCCTGTCCCGGACTAGCATCGGCTCGGGACGCCCGGGGCTTGCCGCGATTTCGGCCAAGAACCCGCGAGGCGGTCTTACAAAGCGTGGGATCGTCGTTCACCGCACCTCTGGATGATCGGATTATGCGAATCCTGGTAACGGGAGCGAGCGGGAACCTGGGCGCCTATCTCCTTGACACGCTTGCACAGGCTGGACAGGAGGTCATCGCCTGGACGGCCACCCAGACCGGCGAATTGTCGGGCGTGACGCTCCTTCCCATGGACTTGACGGGACGAGGCTGGCTCGGCGAGCTGGATCGCGTCCGGCCCGACGCGATTTTCCACCTCGCGGCGATCAGCTCGGCCGACGTCGCCAGGCGAGACCCCTCGCGAGCTTCGGCCGTGAACGCGGCGGCGACCGGGTTGCTTGCCGGATGGTGTGCCCGGGAAGATCGACGATTGATTTACACGTCCACGGACCTCGTCTTCGACGGCACGAAGCCGTGGTATCGCGAGGACGACCCGACCTCGCCGGTCCTGGAGTACGGCCGGACCAAGCGCGACGGGGAAATCCAGGCGCTCGACCGCGCCTCGCGGGCTGGTGGCCAGGCTCTCGCTCCTTTTCGGGCCGTCTCGCAACGGACGGATGGCGTATTTCGACCAGGCGATCCAGGCCATGCGCAGGGGAGAGCCTCGCGCGTTTTTCGAGGACGAATTCCGCACCCCTCTGGACTACAAGACGACCGCCGAAATCCTCGTCAAGCTGCTGGAAACCGACGTCTCGGGCGTGTTGCACGTGGCAGGGGCCGGGCGCGTGAGCCGATTCGAGTTGATGAGGAGGATCGCCGTCGCCATGGGACTCGACCCGGGCCTCGTGCGGGCCAATCGCCAGGCGGATGCCCCTTCGCCCGAGCCTCGTCCGGGCGATTTGTCGCTCGATACGACGAAGCTGGCAGGATTGTTGCCCGATTTTCGGCGTCCTGGCATTGAGGAGGCGGTTTGATATGCGAGGGACGAAGACTTCACCATCGCGAGGCACGGAGATCGTTCCCGAAACTTTTCCCGCTCGCGCGGGGTTATCTCTTACGAACGATCCAGGAAACACCGGAGGAAAGAGGCCCATGCGACGTTTCTTCACACTGACGGCGATTGCAACCCTCGCCGGCGCCACCGCCCGGGCCTCGGAGCCGACGTATTACAAGGACATCGCGCCCATCGTCCAGAAGAATTGCCAGGATTGCCACCGACCCGGACAGGTCGCGCCGTTCTCTCTGCTGACTTATGAACAGGCGCGGAAACGAGCCACGGACATCGCCACCATCACCGCCGAGAAGCAGATGCCGCCGTGGCATGCCTCGATTGCCGACGGCGGCCCGTTCAAGGATGCCCGCGTGCTCACCAAATCGGAGATCGAAACGATCGCCGCGTGGAGCGAGGCCGGCGCCCCCGAGGGCAACTCGAAGGACGCCCCTCCGCCCCGCGAATTCGCCTCGGAATGGCCGCTGGGACCGCCCGACCTCGTCGTGAAGATGCCCCAATCCTACACCCTCGCCGCCGACGGCAAGGACGAGCTACGCGTTTTCGTCCTGCCCACCGGGTTGACCGAGGGGAAATGGATCAGCGCCATGGATTATCGGCCGGGCAACTCGAAGGTCGTCCACCACATCCTGCTCGCGTATGACTCCGCCGGGCGCGCCCGCAAGCTGGACGCGGCCGACCCCGTCGCCCGGCTACCACTCGTTCGCCGGGTTCGGGCTGATTCCCAGCGGAGGGCTCGGCGGATGGGCGCCCGGCAAGGCCCCGAGGGCGTTGCCCGACGGCACCGGCCGCTTCCTGCCGGCCAACAGCGATTTGTTGCTCCAGGTCCACTACCATCGCAGCGGCAAGGAGGAGGTGGACCAGACGAGCGTGGGCTTGTACTTCTCCAAGAAGCCGGTGGACAAGAGGGTGCGCGGTCGCATGGTCGTCCCTCCCACCAAGGGCTTGTTCGCGCGCCCCGACCTGCTCATCCCGGCCGGCGACGCGAACTATGAGATCAAGGGCCACACGGTCCTGGACGAGGACGTCCACATCACGGCCGTGATCCCGCACATGCACTGGCTGGGCAAGGATTTCGTGATGACCGCGACCCTGCCCGACGGCTCGAAGAAGACGCTGATCCGCGTCGATCGCTGGGACTTCAACTGGCAGGATACCTACGACTTCATCGAGCCAATCGCCCTGCCCTCGGGCACGAAGATCGACATGCTCGCCCACTTCGACAATTCGGACAAGAACCCGGCCAATCCGTCGCATCCGCCCGTCGAAGTCCGCTGGGGCGAGCAGACGACCAACGAGATGTGCATCGGGTTCCTCCAGATGACGTTGGATCGGGAGCATCTGCTTTCGCGTAAGGCGAAAACGACGGAGTAAAAGGCTTCACCACAAAGGCACGGAGGTTCCACAGAGGGTAACACAGAGGAATTCATTCTCTGTGCTTGCCCTGTGGAACCTCCGTGCCTTGGTGGTGAAATCTTCGTTTCCTTCATCACTTCGAAGGAGAAAGCGAACGGGCTTTGCCCACCAGCTCGACGAACTCATGGCGGTATCCCGAAGGGTCCTTGCCGCCGCTGGCCTCGGCCCATTCGATCACCGCGGGTAGCGTGGTATTGCCCTTGTACGGCGAGTCTCGCAGGATCATGCCGAATCCGGCCACGGCCGCCGCGAACTTGAAGTCGGCCGAGGCGTTCGCGTAGTCCTTCGAGGCGTTCGCCACCGGCTTTTCCATGAGCTTGCTCTTGTCGCCATCCGGAGCCTTGTATCGCAGGCGGACGGTGAGCAACTCGGGGCTGGACGGGTCGCCCGGCTTGGCCGCCTTGGCGTACTTCGATTCGGTCTCGGGGGCGGCCGCGACCGCCTTGTCGGCCAGGACCAGCTCATACAGGGCCGTGACGGTGTGGCCGGCGCCGATCTCGCCCGCGTCCTTCGTATCGTCGGCGAAATCCTTGTTCTCCAGGGCGCGATTCTCGTAGCCGATCAGGCGATACTGGGCCACCTTGGCGGCGTTGAAATCGACCTGGATTTTGACGTCCTTGGCGATCGTGACCAGCGTGCCGCCCATCTGCTCGACCAGGACCTTGCGGGCCTCGGTCAGCGAGTCGATGTACGAGTAATTGCCGTTCCCCTTGTCGGCCAGGCTCTCCATCGTGGCGTCCTTCACGTTCCCGGTCCCGTAGCCCAAAACGCTCAGGAACACGCCCGATTTGGCCTTCTCCTTGATGAGCTTGTCCAGCTCGCCGCGATCGGTGATCCCCACGTTGAAATCGCCGTCGGTGGCCAAAATCACGCGGTTCACGCCGTCCTTGATGAAGTTCTGGATCGCCACGTTGTACGCGAGCGTGATCCCCGCGCCGCCGTTGGTCGAACCGCCCGATTCCAGTTGATCGATGGCCGAGGCGATCTCCCCCTTGCGATGCCCGGCGGTCGAGGGCAGCGCCAGGTCCTTCATGGCCCGCATAAACCACGATGGCCACGCGGTCGTTCTCGCCCAGTTGATCGGCCAGCATCCGCAGGGATGCCTTGACCAGGGGCAGCTTGTTCGGCTCGTTCATCGACCCCGAAACATCCACAAGGAACACGAAGTTGGACATCTTGCGCTTCTGCATCCACCCGCCCTTTCAGGCCGATCTTGGCAAGCTGATGGTCGGCATTCCACGGGCAGCGGGCAAGCTCCACGTCCACCGAGAACGGGTCGTCTCCCTTGGGCGGCTCGTAGGCATAGGGGAAATAGTTGATCATCTCCTCGATGCGGACGGCGTCCCTGGGCGGCAGGGAATTCTGCGTCAAGAAGCGGCGGATATTGGCGTAGGAGGCGGTATCGACGTCGATGGAGAAGGTCGAAAGCGGCTCGGCCGTGGTCGACTTGAAGGGGTTGTCGACGATCGGCTGATACGCCTCGTTGGGGATCAGGGCCTCGACGGCGGGCTTGGCGTCGGGCTCGCCGGGGATGGGGTCGAGGATCGGAATCCTGTCCCTTTTCTCCGAGGTGAGATCTTCGAGCCCGGCCTTGAGGCTGGCGGGGACATTCAACGCATCGGCCGCGCCGGGCTTGCCCTCTTGTTCCTTCAGTTGCTTGAGCTTCGCTTCCAGACGTTTGACCTCGCCTTCGGCCTGAGGAACACCGGATTTATTCAAGGTAACGTCCTCGCCCAACCCGCCCGCCGTCCGGAACGGTGTCGGGTTCTTGGCGCGATCCTTCTTTCCCATCCCCGGCTGCTGAAAAGAGTCGGCCAGGGCGATCGGTCCTCCGGATTTCGGATCAGCGTTCTGCTTGGCCTCGCCCTGCTGCTGGTGTCCTGCTCCTGAGATTGACCGCTCTGGCGCTGGCTCGGCCTTGTCGGCCACGAGCCCGGCGGCTGTCTCGCAAGGCCGGCGTCGATCGTTCGGCCGCCTGGTCCGGCTTGCCATCTCGGTGATAACGCTTGCTTCGTTTCTCCCCGGAGGCGTCCGCCCGGCCCGCGGCCCGGCATGGGGGCCCGATCGCGAAGTGCTGAAGAACAACGATCGCTGGTCAGCGCCAGGCGTCGCCGAGGCTGCTGACGGGCTGCAGTCCCTTCGTCCGTTGTCGTTCTGGAGTTTGAGCGGGGGCGCAGAAGGCGAAATCCTGGGCCTGATTTTGTTTGGGGTCACGGTTGGCAGCGGCCCCGAACGGAGTCTTCCGCCCGCCCCTCCCTGGGTGAACGGAACTTGCAAATCGGGGGCCGCATTCGCCCGGCTTTCCGTTGTCGGTCCCGGCCCTGGCCCGAGTGCCCCATCGACCAGCGAACCGGCTCCCGAGGTATGGTCTCGGATCGGGCTTACCATATAAGGTCCTACGTCCCCCCTTCCTGTGGCTTGGCCCGAGCGACGAGCGGGACGGCCGGCGTGTGCCTCACTCCAATCAGTTCCGCCCGCCTTTCGCTGTCACGGACGGCGCCCTCGGTCGCGGCGGCGATCTCATCGCAATTTCGACCGGCCGAGGGCTGCCGTCTCCCCGCACCAACCACGCGGCGGACACGCCGAATCCGACCAGCAGCGAGGCGGCCAGGGCGAGCCCGGCCCATCTTTGCAGGGGGAGCGTTCGCAAGGGCTTCAATTCGGCCTCGATTCCGTGGAGATGGTGCGGGGAGAGCCTCGGCGCGGGCTCGTCGGCCAGGCTGAGCGTGAGCATCCTGGCGGTTTCGCGGACCTCGTCGACGTATTTCCGGCCTTCGTCCGAGTCGGCCAGTTCCGCCTCGAACGCGGCTTTTTCGCGGTCTTCCAGCTCTCCCAGCGCGTAGGCCGTGAGCCGGGGATCGTCGGGATCGAAGGGCATCGGCGGTCCTCCTCTTGCTGCTGGGGTGGTTTATGCGTGAAGGCCGGCGGGGTGGCCGTCGGCCAGGCGGTGGCGGATGGTCTTCAATCCGGTGTGGATCAGGAAACCGACGTTCGACACGCTGTATCCGCTGATCCGGCTGATCTCGCGGTACGAGAATCCGTTCTGGAACTTCAGGCGGATCACGTCGCGCTGGCCGGGCGGGAGGCCCTCCAGCTCTCGCAAGATTCGCGCGGCCGAATCGCTGGCCTCGACCATTTCGGCCGGGTCGGGATCGTGGCTTTCGCAGACCTGAACGTGTTCTTCGGTCAGACGACTCATGCGGCCCTCCTTCCTCAGGACGTCGAGCGCCCGGTTTCGGCAGACGGTGAATAGCCACTCGGCAAGCCGGCCGTCGATCTCCCCGGGAGACTGGCGGCAGAGCTTCAAGAAGGTGTCCTGGACCACGTCGCGAGCGGCGTCGGCGTCGCCCAGCAAGCGGGCGGCGTAGAGCGTGAGCGGGCCCTCGAAACGAGCGACCGCCCCGCGCACCCATTCCGTGGTCTCGGCCCTGGGTTGGCCCTTCATCCCGCCTCCGGGAACGTCGGATCGACCTTGCCTACTGGGGATGACGGACGAGCGGGAGGGTTCTTAGAAGAAATTCGGGAGCGGGAGATTTCACCACGGAGGCACGGAGTCTCCACGGAGGGGGCAGGGAGAAGGCAAGTCCCCTGCGCGACCTTTGTGGCGACTCCACTTCAACTCGTTCCCACGGTGCTCCGTGGGAATGCCGTCTGCGACGCTCTGCGTCGGCATTTCGCGGAGGAGGAGGGGGAAGAGGTGCTCACAGAGCACCCTACAAGCCGGATCGGTGTCTTCGTAGGGTGCTCTGTGAGCACCTCTTCGATCTCGCGCCGAGGGCACGCGGAGCGTGAAAGACGGCATTCCCACGGAGGACCGTGGGAACGAGAGAACCTCTGTGCTTGCTTTGTGGAGACTTCGTGCCTTTGTGGTGAGGCGTTCGATTTCTATCCCACCAGCCACAGCGGGCAATCGCGCCTCACGGCCTCGTTCGCGGCCAGGGCCAGGCGGGCGAACGTGATCACCTCGGGGGCGTCGGCCACCCATCCGTCGTCGGGGTCCTGGCGGACCCGGAGGATGTCCTCCAACGCTTCGTCGTCGATGGGCAGGTCCCAGCGTTCGGCCAGCTCGGCCAGCTCGCGACGCAATCCCGGCAGGCTGGCGCATCGCAGGTTCCCGGCCGAGAGCGGCAGGGTGACCGCCCGCACGTGCGCCGGCAGGTACACGCCTCGCCCTTCGGCGTCCAGCGCCAGCAGGTTGGGGATCTCCTCCCAGCCCAGCTCCTCGGCCGCCATGTGCTGGAGGTCGGCCCAGCTTGTGCCTTCCATCTCGCCGAACGGGCGGGGCGTGCTGCCTTCCCAGTCCCCTTCGGCCCCGAATGCCTGGTCGAGCACGCCCGCCACCTCGCTGGCGAAGCGGCCCTCGAACATCCCCCTCGCGCCACCGACCGTGCAATTCAGACCCATGAAAGTGCCTCCGTACTCCCGCCTTCGACCGAAAGAAATCGGTGACGAGGGAGTTCTTCCTGGCGATGGACCCGACCATTCACGCAACGACGCCGGAACAATTGGGGTGCCCGGGCCCGGAGGACTTGCCTGGCGACGACCTCACCAGGTCCCTTTCCGGGCGGGCAAGACGGGATGGGTGGGCCGGAGGGGCTGGGGGCTGGATTCGCCGCGATTTTCCGCGTATCCTTCTCGGACCAGCCGCCTCGACTCGCACCCAAGGGCAAGTTTGCGTCCGACTCCCCGGTCCTGTCAAGGGTCTGATCGAGGTATTTGTCTTTTGCTCAACAATCCCCGCCGTTGCTCCCAATAACTGGGCAATTTGCAGCGAAGACGGGGGCTGATTGAGGCGTTCTGACCGCAAGAATGGGGAATCGTGCCCGTGACCTCCGAAAATCCCGCGACCAAGTCCGACGACCTGCCCCGCACGCTCGGCCCGCTGGCCGCCCTGTGCGTGATCGTGGGCTCGGTGATCGGATCGGGCATCTTCCTCGTGCCGGCCTGGGTGGCGCACAACGTCCCGTCGGTCGTGGGGATCGGCGCCCTTTGGATCGTCGGCGGCATCTTCAGCCTCGCCGGCGCGCTCACCCTGGCCGAGCTGGGCGCGATGCTCCCCCGCGCGGGCGGTCCCTATGTGTATCTTCGCGAAGCCTACGGGAAGTTACCCGCGTTCCTGTTCGGGTGGACCGAATTCCTGGTGATCCGCTCGGGATCGGTGGCCACGCTCGCCTCGGCGTTCGCGATCTACCTGTCGCAACCGCAATTGTTCCCGGCGCCTCGGGGGATGAACCTGACGGTCTGGCATTGCATCCTGGCGTGCGGGGCGATGTTGGCGGTCGCCGTGATCAACGTGATCGGCACCAGGGCGAGCGGGACCGTGCAGGTCGTCGGCACGATCCTGAAGGTCGGCGCCCTGCTGACGATGATCGTCCTGCCGTTCGTGATGGGCAAGGCGGCACGTTTCCAACCTCTCGCCCATGTGGCCGAAGGCGATCAATGCCGAATTCCTGGGCAAGTTCATGGCGGCGATCGTGGCCGTCCTGTGGGCCTATGATGGCTGGGTGAACACTTCGAGCATGGCCGAGGAGGTTTCCGATCCCGGCCGCAACGTCCCGCGGTCGCTCATGCAGGCGATGGCCATCCTGATCTCGATCTACCTCGGCATGACGCTCGTGTATCACCTGGTCCTGCCCATGGACGTGGTGGCCAGCAGCTACACGGCCGAGAAGGGCTCGGGCGGCGAGGTGGCGGCCGTGTTCTGCAAGGTGCTTTTGGGCAACGCGGGCGTGCTGGCGATCTCGCTGGTGGTCGTGTGCTCGACGCTCATCTCGCTCAACGGCAACGCCCTGTCCGGCCCGCGCGCCTACTTCGCCATGGCCCGCGACGGCCTGTTCCCCGCATCCCTGTGCAAGATCCACCCGAGGTTCCAGACCCCGGCCAACGCGATCATCGCGCAGGCGGTGTGGTCGATCCTGCTGATGATCTCGGCCACCGCGTTCCTGGTGATCACCCCGCCGTCGTCGGGCGTGCTGCCCGGACCTCTCCTGCAAGCGTGGGCCGAATTCCACAAGAAGCCAATTTACGACGTGATGTTCACCTACGTGATCTTCGGCGGTACGATCTTCTACACGCTCGCGATCGCCAGCGTGTTCGTCCTCCGCAGGACGCGGCCCGACCTGAATCGACCTTACCGCACGTGGGGCTACCCGATCACGCCGATGGTGTACGTGGCGGCGTCGCTCCTGCTAATCTACGACATGCTCAACCGCACCAAGTTCGAGTCGATGGCCGGGCTGGGGATCATCTTCCTCGGAGTGCCCGCCTTCCTGATCTTCCAGCGGACCAAGCCCAGGCCTCCGGGTGCCATCAACGACCTGGCTTGACGAGGAATCCGACCATGTACGCCATTGCCCTCTGCCTGATCTCGCTGGCCGACCCGCTCACGCCGATCTCCCTGCAAAAGGCGCTGCAAGAGCCGATCCCGAAGGAATCCGCCAGGGACCTGGCCGACTCGATCCGCGCCATGTTCCCCAAGAAGGATCTTTTGAAGGGGGCGCACCTCGTCGAGAAGGATGCGGTCGCCTTCGTGCTGGAGGCGCCCAGGAACTCGTCGCCGCGCGTGACCGGGGTCAATCATGGGCGGGGCGCGGATCTCACGCAGATCGGCGACACGACCCTCTGGGCCCGCGTGGAGACGATCGCCACCGACACCAAGTTTTCCTACAACTTCGAGGTGAACGGCAAGCGAGTGGGCGGGGCGGGGGTCGAGATGCCCGATTTCCACGCCCCTCCCGAATCCAAGCAACGGCCCGACGCCAGGTACGGCGTGTACAAGGCCATGAAGTTCCGCAGCGAGGTCTTCGACAACAACCGCACCGGATGGGTGTACGTGCCGGCCTCGTACGACAACCAGAGGGCCGCGTCGCTCATGGTGTTCCAGGATGGCGACGCCTACAAGAATGAGCACGTAGGGGACGTCGTGGACAACCTGATCGCCGACAACGCCATGCCCGTGACGATCCTCGTTTTGCTCAATCCCGGCACCAACGACGACGGCAAGAGCAATCGCAGCGTCGAGTACGACACCATGAGCGACAAGTACGTCACGTTCCTCGAAAAAGAGGTCCTGCCCCGCATCAAGAAGGAATACAACCTCCGCGACGACGCGGCCAGCCACGCCATCGGGGGCGCCTCGTCGGGCGGGATCTGCGCCTTCACCGCGGCCTGGCATCGGCCCGACCTGTTCGGCCGCGTGTGCTCGCAGATCGGCAGCTTCACCAACATCCGGGGCGGGAACGCCTATCCCGAATTGGTCCGCGGCGAGGCCAAGAAGCCGATCCGCGTGTTCCTCTACGACGGCTCGAACGACCTCATCAACCCGTTCGGCGACTGGTGGAAGGCGAACCACGCGATGGACGCCGCCCTCCGCGAGAAGGGCTACGACGTCGAGTTCCTCAAGGACAACGGCTTCCACTCGTACCAGAGCTGCGGCCGGGTCCTGCCGCAATCGCTGCGGGCGACCTGGGCGGGCGAGGTCAAGTAGCCCGGGCTTGATCCCTCAGACGATCGCCTTGGTCTGCGACGGCACGAGCGAGAGCCCGTAGTTGCCCCGGCGGGCGTCCTCGACCAGGTATTTGGCCGGGATCGCGATCGAACCGTTGAAGAACCAGGTCCACGGCCACGGGCTGCGGCGCACGAGCAACTCGTCGGGCCCGAATTTGCTCGTCCGGCGGATCCGGCTGCCGAAGGGGGCCCGGATCTCCGCGATCAACTGGTCCGAGGGATGGAAGCGGCCGAGGCGGCATTCCGCCACGGTCATCTCGTAGCCGGACCGGCTCCGATACGTCTGCCGGGATAGATAGACCGAGATACGCCTCACGGGACCGTCTCTTCGTCAAGAAATGGAGGGGCGATTCTCTATGCAACTCTAGTGCTCGAAAACGCGAGCAGGATTGAACTCGGATATTTTCGCAATTGTGCAAATGGACGGGCTAGGTCCGGACCTGGCCATCCCCCACGACGACCCATTTGGTGGAGGTGAGCTCGCGGAGCCCGCAGGGGCCGCGGGCGTGGACCTTGTCGGTGGAGATGCCGATCTCGCCGCCCAGGCCGAGCTGATGGCCGTCGTTGAACCGGGTGCTGGCGTTGACCATCACGGCCGAGCTGTCGACCTCGGCGACGAAGCGGCGGGACGCCTGGAGGTCGGAGGTCAGGATCGCCTCGGTGTGGCCCGACGAGTGCCGGCCGATGTGGGCGAGGGCCTCGTCCAGCGAATCGACGACCGCGACGGCCAGGATCTTGTCGAGGAATTCGGTGTCCCAGTCCGACGCGACGGCCGGCTTCATGCTCGGGACGAGGCCCCGGCTTGCGGCGTCGCCGCGAAGCTCCACGCCCTGGGCCTGCAAGGCGAGGGCGACCCCGGGGAGGAACGACCCGGCGATTTCGCGGTGGACGAGCAGGGTCTCGGCCGCGTTGCACACGCCCGGCCTTTGTGCCTTCGAATTCACGACCACCCTTGTCGCCATATCTTCATCTACGAGCCTGTCCACATAAACGTGACAGTTGCCCGTGTAATGCTTCAAGACGGGCATGCGGGCCTCGCCCGCCACGCGGCGGATCAGCTCCTCGCCCCCGCGAGGGATGGCCAGGTCGATGCGGTCGGCCATGGTCAGGAAGTGCCCCACGGCCGCCCGGTCGGTGGTCGCCACGAGCTGCACGGCCGCGCCGGGCAGGCCGGCGGCTTCGAGCTGATCGGCCATGATCCGGTGCAGGCTTTGATTGGTGTGGAGGGCCTCCTTGCCGCCGCGGAGGATGGCCGCGTTCCCGCCCTTCACGCACAGGGCGGCGGCGTCGACCGTCACGTCGGGGCGGCTCTCGTAGATCATGAAGATCACGCCGAGCGGGACGCGGATCTGCGACACGTCCAGCCCGTTCGGGCGGCGGCCGGAGCGCACGACCTCGCCGATCGGGTCGGGCAGGGCGGCGACCTCGCGGACCCCGGCGGCGATCTTCGCCAGGCGTTGCGGGTCGATCCGCAGGCGATCCACGCCCGCCGAATTCAGGCCGAAATCGGCCGCGGCGGACACGTCGCGGGCGTTGGCCGCAAGGATCTCGTCGGCCCTCGCCTCGATCGCCGCGGCCGAGGCCATCAGCCACGCATCCTTCGCCGCGCCCGGGGCGATCGCCAGGCGTCGCGAGGCGAGCTTCGCCCGATCGGCCATGCCCCGGCACTCTTGCAGGAGCGGGCCCGTCTCGCCCCGATCGCTCATGGCATCGATCCCCATCCGTGGAGCGCCTCCCACAGCTTGATCGCGTCGGCCATCGGCCCGACGTCATGCACGCGGACCACGCTCGCCCCCCTGGCCAGGGCGGCCAGAGAGGAGACCACCGAGCCGGTCACGCGATCGGCGTCGGGCCTGCCCGTCAGCTTCGCGAGGAACCCTTTGCGAGATGTCCCGATCAGCACGACACATCCTAGTTTGGCGAATTGCTCGACGTTCCGCAAGAGTGCTTGATTGTGCGCAGTGGTTTTCCCGAACCCGATGCCGGGGTCCACGGCGATCCGCTCGCGGGCGATCCCCAGGCGATCGGCAAGTTCTAGCCTCCTGGCCAGGAATCTATAAATTTCCCCGAATACATCCATATAGGACGGATTGACTTGCATGGTCTGGGGCGTGCCGGCCATGTGCATGATGACGGCGCCGGCGTTCGATTCGGCGATCACGCCCATCATCTCGGGGTCGGAAAGGCCGCCGATGTCGTTGATGATCTCGGCGCCCAGGGCCAGCGCGCGGCGGGCCACCTCGGGCTTGGTGGTGTCGACGGAGATCGGCACCGACACGGCCTCGCGGATGGCCTCCAGGGCGGGCAGGACGCGACGCAGTTCCTCGTCCAGGTCGACGACCGCGGCCCCCGGCCGGCTCGATTCGCCGCCGATGTCCAGGATGTCGGCGCCTTCCTCGACGAGCTTCCGCGAGCGTTCCACCGCCGAGGGGATCGCGAGGAACTGGCCGCCGTCGGAGAAGCTATCCGGCGTCACGTTCACGATCCCCATCACGCGAGGGGCGCGGCCCGCCACGATCTCGCGGCCGCGCGATCCAGTACGGCGTTTGAAATAAGGTCATGGTCCAGCCGTCGAGACGTAGGGTGGTGTCGGCGGCGCCGGACACCACCCTACGTCTCGGCTCAATTGAAGATCAAGCCCCTGGACCGTCGCGGCAGGGCCTGGACGTCGTCGGGGTCGACCCTGGGCATGTCGGGATCGACGCGATATTCGTCGCCCCAGGGGTCTTCCATCATGTTCACGACGTCGCGGGCGAGCTTCTGCATGGCCTTCTGGAACCCCAGCGACGCGGTCTCGCCGATCTCGGGGAAGAACTGCGAGATCTCGGCCACCATCGAGGCCGGCGCCTTGGTCGTGGTCGTGATCCCCGTGCGATTGTCGGTGAACGAGACCGTCACGTACATGGTGGCCTGGAGCTGCCGGGGCAGGTTGTCGGGGTTGACCAGCATGAGCGTCTTGTCGTCGAACGAGACGACGCCTTGCAGGGTGGCGTCGGCCCCTTCGGGGCTGCCCACGACGGTGAACGGCGTGCGGTTCTGGATCTCGGTCTTGACCATCTCGGTCAACTGGAGATTCAGGTCGCGCCGGAATCTTGTGGACTTGAAGGTGGGCAGGTACACGGTCTTGATGGTCTTGTTGAACGGGGGCCGGAGCGTGTACCCGCACCCGCCCGAGGCGAGCGTGATCGCGACGCCGAGCAGGACGATCAGGCCGCGAACATGACGGTTCCGCATGACGGACGACCCTCCTTGGGTCCGCAGGCCGAAAGGGGCGAGCGACGAATCCAACCGATCACTGGCCGCTCCCCGAGCCGGGCATACTGCCGCCCATGCCGGGCATCCCGCCGGCGCCGGGCATGGTGTTCATGGCGCCCATGCTGTTGCCCATGGCGTTGGGGTCGGGCGCGCCGGGCAGCGTGAGGATCTTGCTCGGCATGGCGATCCTCCGTGGGGCCTTGGCCAGGCTGGCGAGCTCGACCTTCGACTTCTCGGCCCATTCGCTCTTGGGATACTTGGCCCGGACCTCGCCGAAGTAATACTCGGCGCCCGACACGTATCCGGTCCTCTTGTAGAACATGCCGTTGTTGTAGGACACATGCGCCATCTCGTTGGCGATGACGTCGAGCTTGTGATGGAGGTCCTTGACGGTCTCGGGGTCGCGATCGGGGAAGTTGCTCAGGGTCTCGTTGATGGTCTGCCTGGCCTGCTCCAGGCCGGCCGAGTCGTAGTCGGGGCCGTTGAACGCCTTCATGCGGGCCTCGATGCTGCCGAGCTGCGCCTTCTTCAGCAGGGGGCTCTTGGGCATGTCGGTGCGGATCTGGTCGTAGTGATAGGCCGCGTCGTCCCAGTTCCCCTTGGACAGGTAATAATCGGCCACCTTCACCACGGAGTCGTCGGCGAGCGGCCCGTTGGGGTCCCACACGCGGAGGTGGTCGAGCGCCTTGATGGCGTACCCGTCCACGTCCACCAGCGGCTTGCGCCCGTTGAAGTGGTCGAGCCACGACGGAGGATGCTCGGGCTTCGCGTCGGCGTTGCTCGAGTCGAGCCATTCGGTGGCGATCGCGTACACCCGCTTCACGGCCGTGTCCATGTGGGGGCTGCCGGGATAGCTGGTCGCGAGCTTCTGATAGGTCTCGTTCGCCCTCACGAACTCCCCCTGCTGGTACTGGCATTCGGCCAGGAGGAACAGGACCTTCTCGCCCCAGGTGGCCTGGCCGGGCTTATTCGAGCCGTTCAAGACCGATCCGGACATCTCCTTGATCTTGCCGATCACGCTGTCGTCGGCCTTCACCATGTCCTTGTCGTTGCGGTCCATCACGTTCTTGGCGTCGAGCTTGACCAGGGCCTCCTCGGCCTCGGCCAGCTTGCCCTGCTGATACAGGGCCTCGGCGGTCTTGATCTCGGCCTCGGTCTGGGGGTCGGGCTTGGTGGGCGTGAGGACCCTCCTGGCGTCGGCGGCGTGGGTGGAAGCCTGGGGCGACAGCCATTTCTGGACGAAGTTGCGATTGTCGCCCAGCTCCTCGCTGGTGATCGGCCTGCGCCATGGTGGTGTCGGACGCCGAGGCCCAGCGGCGGATCGGCCCGACGTTGCCCTGGCAGCCGATCGCGGCGGACGCGGCGAGGCAGAGCCCGGCTCGCAGGATCGTGGCGCGGGATCTCGCCAGGGTCGGGGATCGGGACATCGGGCACGCCTCGCGAATCGGCCGGGGATCGATCATCGGGAATCAACCCCTCGTCGTTTCTTTCAGAGATAGGACAGCATCCGCGGACGCCTTCCCATCAGGTGGCTCACCACGGAATCCATGATCGAGCGGACCGACGCGATCGGGAGCGAAGGGTCTCGCCACGCGTTGCCCGGCTCGCCCAGCGCCTTCATGGCGGCGAGCGTGGGCCCCGAGAGCGTGGCCACGTGCGGGTGGCCCGGCCGGCAGCGGTCGCACAGGACCCCGCCCGTGCTGAGGCCGAAGGCGACCGACTCGGCCATGGGATCGATCGGGTCTCCGCAATGGACGCACGCCTCCAGGGCCGGCATGTGGCCGAGTTCTCGCAAGCACGCCAGCTCGAACCGCAACACGCGACGCGCCCTCAAGGCCGGGTCACCCAGGTGGCGGAGCGTGACCCGTGCGGCGTCGAACAGACGCGGGTGGGGGTCGTGGTGGTCGGTCAAGTTGTGGAGCAGCTCGGCCACGTAATAGCCGGCATAGAGCGACGACAGGTCGCGGCGAAGTGGCTCGAAGCGTTCGACGAGCACGGCCTCGGTCAGGAGGTCCAGCGCGTCGCTCGCCTTGTGCAGCAGCACGATATCGCAAAGGCTCAAAAGGTCAAGCCCGGAAGCAAAGGGCGACTTCAAACGACGAGCCCCCTTCGCCAGCGCCGAGACCTGCCCAAGCTCGCGAGTGAACAGGGTCAGCACCGTGCTCGTCTCGAACACGTCCACCGAGCGGATCACCAAAGCCATCGATCGAACGGCCGCCATGACGTTACGCCTGCCGGGGCTTGAGGCGATCGACGAACGCCGCGTGTTCGGGGGTGTTCACGCCCTGCTGGTTCACGCGGATCAATGCCTGGCGATCGTTCTTCATCAGTGCCGCCGGATCGAGCCACAGGCCGGGGAAGATCTCGCTGCGGTAGAGACCATCGGCCCCGAGATCCTGCTTGATGTACTCGCCGTCCCTCAGGAGGAACCAATCGATGGCGCGGTCGCGCGTCCGCCAGACCACGTATTCGGGCGTCCCGTTGCGGCGGTAGGCCTGGAGCTTCGCGTGGAGGTCGAAGCTCTTGCTGCTCGATGCAATCTCGACGACCAGTTCCGGACTCCCCACGATGATGTCGTCCTCCGCGATGCGGATGCGGCCCCCAAGCTCGGGCGCGATGTAAAGGAAGGCGTCCGGCTCGGGCATGTTGTCGAGATCGAGCCGCAAGGACGACTCGGCACCCTCCTCAACTCCGGGCGTCGCGTCGGCGTAGCGGCCCAGCCATACGAGCACTCGGGCATGCGGCGATCCATGACGCCTATGGGAAACGGGAGACGCCATGTAGACGATCCCTTCGATGAGTTGGGCGCGATGGTTCGGCATCGCGTTGTAACGCCGCTCATATTCCGGCCGGGTCAAGCGGTCGCCGTTTTCGAGGGGCGGGATCTCCTCACGACCTTGAATCTCCGTCGCGGAGATCGCCGATTCAGGAATCCCTGGCAGCGCGGAGGTTGCGGCTTGAGTGCTCATGATCGGGCGAATCCTCCTTCGTGACGGCCCTCGATCGCAGGATCAATTGTAGGGTGAGGTCGAGCGATCGCGAGTCCCACCCGTCCCGAAATCACCCTCAGTCGCCATGACGTTACGCCTGCCGGGGCTTGAGGCGATCGACGAACGCCGCGTGTTCGGGGGATGCCAATCCCAGATTCAAAGCCCGAGTCGTGCCCGATCGGTCCCCGTCCACCAAAGCCTTCCAGTCGAGCCACAGGCCGGGAAAGACCTCGCTGCGATAGATCCCATCCTCGCCCGGTTCAAGGCGATGGTATTCGCCATCGCGCAAGACGAACCAGTCCACGACCTTTTCGCGAGTTCGCCAGACGACGTATTCGGGAATTCCATTACGTTGGTAAGCCTGAAGTTTGGCGTGCAAGTCGTAGCTTGCGCTGCTGGACGCGACCTCGGCAATGAGTTCCGGCGCACCCGCGATGTAGCCATCCTCGCTGAACGTGATTCGACCGCCAGCTTGGGGCAGGATAAAAAGGCAGGCGTCGGGTTGGGGCATGTTGTTCAAGTCGAGCCGGATGGTGGAATTATCGGCGGCTTCCACCCCTGGAGTTGCTTCTACAAAACGATCCAGCCAACCCATCACTTGAGTGTGGGGGATGCCATGATTCCTGGGGCTGACTGGTGAACCCATGTAGACAATTCCTTCGATCAACTCGGCCCTCGTGTGGGGCATGGCCTCATAGCGGCGCTCGAACTCGGCCAGCGAAAGTCTGTCGCCGTTTTCCAGAGGGTAAGGCGGTGATTCTTCGTCCCGGCTCGAAGGAAGAACGACGAGTTCGGGAACCTCGCGCGAGCGGGGAGGGTGCGGTTTGAGTGCTCATGATCGGGCGAATTCCTCCTTGGCTTCGGTGATCGGTCGCAAGAGCCATTATAGGGTGGTATCGACCGATCGCGAGGCAATTCTACCCCTCCACCGGCGCCGCGGGCTGGAGGTCGATCCGCAGCCTTCTTATCGAATGATCGGCCACTTCCAGGACGGTGAACTCGACGCCGTCGCGGCGGAAGGTGGCTCCCGGTTCGGGCAATCGGCCGAGCGTGTCGAAGGCGAGCCCGCCTACGGTCTGGAAATCCTCGTCGGTGGGGAAATGCAGGTTCAATCGCTCGTTCAGGTCCTCGATCGAGACCGACGCGTCCACCTCGTACCGCGACTCGCCGAGCCAGACCACCGTGTCCGACGGGGTGGGGATGTCGTGCTCGTCGTCGATCGCCCCGACCACCTCTTCCAGGAGGTCCTCCAGCGTGATCAGCCCGGCCACCCCGCCGTATTCGTCGAGCGCGATGGCCATCTGCACGCGGTTGATGCGGAAGTCTTCGAGCAATTCGGACGCGTTCTTGGTCTCGGGCACGAACATGGGCTGGCGGGCCAGCTTGCGGAGCGAAATCGCGGCCGGATCGGGGTTGGCGATCAGGTGGGGGAACAGGTCCTTGGCGTACAGGATGCCCACGATGTCGTCGCGATGCTCGCCGAAGAGCGGGACCCGGCTCTTGCCCGACGCCGTGAACAACTGCGCCGCCGCCAGCGCCGACGACGACGCCGGCAGCACGACCATCGCCGACCGCGGCGTCATGATCGACTCGACGTCGCGATGCCCGAGTTCCACCACGCGCTCGATCATCGCGCGGGTCGATTCGGGCAGATCGGCCTCGACGTCGGACTCGGGCAAGTCGGTGGCCGTGTGCAATTCCACCTCCACGCTCTGCGGGCGTCGCGACGACGTGCCGCGCCGGGCGCGGTGATACACCGTGGCCTCGATCAAGCCGGCGACCGCCGTCAACGGCCACATGAGGCGACGGATGATCACCGCCGCCGGCCAGAGCGCGTCGAGCACCGCCTCGGCGTAGACCCGGCCGAAAACGCCCGCCGCCACGTAGCCGAGCCCGCCGACGACCAGCGCGATCAGGAGCACGATCAGCACCGGCGGCGCGGGGTGATCGTCGGGCAGATTCGCGCCCAAAAGCGCCGCCAGGGCCAGGCCCGAGACCACCGCGAGCGCCTCGGCCGCGCGCTCGGCCTTCTCGTCGTCGTGGGCGATCGCCACGGCGCGTTCCGGGCGGCCGTTCTGCTCGCAAATCTCCTCCAGGCGGCTGCGCGAATAGGTCGCGCAACGCCCGGGTCAGCGCCACCGAAAGCAGGTGGACGCCCATCGCCAAAAAGGCACCGACCAGCCCGATACCCAGATTCAGGCCGGACACCGCGAACTCCCTCGCCCCCGGGCGTCGGCCGCGATCGGCCCGACGTGCGGGAACGTGTTGACCCAGCCCTCGCGAGCCAGGACCTCCGACTCGCGTTCGCGCATTCTTGTCACTTCATGATCGTCGCGATCATCATAACCGCAAAGGTGCAGCAATCCATGGACCAGGTACAGGACCAGCTCGGCCAGGGGGTCCGAACCGGCCTCGCCGGCCGTCGTCGCCGCCATCTCGGCCGAGAGGATCAGCTCGGCTTCCAGTGGATCTTCGGGGTCGGAGAGCCGGAACGTGATCACGTCGGTGGGCCAGTCGTGGTCGAGGTGCCGGGCGTTGATCTCGCGGATTTTCGCGTCGTCCACCAGCGCGATCGAGATCGAGGCCGAGGCGATGCCTTCCCGCTCCAGCACACGACGGGCCAGGCCGGCCAGCGTGTTCGGGTTGACCGTGAGATGCGTCTGCGAGTTGGTGATCTCGATGTCCACGGGTGCAATTTATTTATGGATAGAAAGAAGGGTGTTACGCGGTCTTCTGCTCGGGATACTTGACGCGGCCGTGGTAGATGCCGATGAGCGACTTGATGAGGCATTCGCGGATCTCGGCGATCTCGCGGAGCGTGAGCCCGCACTCGTCGAACTGGCCGTCTTCGAGGCGTTTTCGCATCAATTCATTCACGAGGCTGTCGATGCGAGACGGCGTGGGTTCCGAGAGCGTGCGGCTGGCGCTCTCCACGCAGTCGGAGATCATCAGGATGCCGGCTTCCTTGGTCTGCGGCTTCGGCCCGGGGTAGCGGAAGGCGCTTTCCTGCACGGTCGCGCCGTCGGGGTCGTCGTTCGAGCGTCGCGTGGCCTCGCGGTAGAAATATTCGACGAGCGTAGTCCCGTGATGCTGCTCGATCAGATCCAGAATCGGCTCGGGCAGGTGATGTTGACGGCCCAGGTCCACGCCGTCCTTCACGTGGCCGATGATGATCAGCGTGCTCATGGCGGGGGCCAGGTTCGCGTGACGGCTGGCCGCTCCCGCCTGGTTCTCCACGAAATAATGCGGCTTGAGCATCTTGCCGATGTCGTGGAAATAGGCCCCGATCCGCACCAGAAGCGCATTGGCGCCGATGCGTTCGGCGGCGGCCTCGGCAATCGTCCCCACCGTGACCGAATGGTTGTGCGTGCCGGGCGCCCGCCGGACGAGTTCTTGCAGGAGCGGGATGCGTGATGTCGCCTAATTCGAGCAGGCTGATGCCCGTGACGATCCCGAACGCTTTTTCCAGGAACGGCAGGCTGCCTCCCAGGAAGAAGCCGGTCATCAGGCCCCAGCACCCTCGCCACAGGCCGTCGGTGGCGACCAATCCCAGGGGCTGGTCCTGGAACAGACCGGTTGCCAGGGTCAGGACGAGGTATCCCAGCCCGGCCGCCACGCCCACCATGATCGGCTTGGTCCGCGTGCGGACCTCGCGCAAGGGCAGGACTCCCGCGGCCGTACCGCCCATGAGCACGAGGAAATGGACCAATCCCGCGCCCAATGACAGGCTGCAGAGCAAGCAAAGCGAGAAGCTGACGGTGAGCGCCAGCAGGGGATTGTAGGCAATCGCCAGGATCATGGCCGTGAGCGCCAGCGGGATCAACTCCGCGTCCCACGGCTGCATGGCGAGCAGGCGGGCGATCGCCAGGGCGGCGACCACCAATCCGCAAAGCTCGGCGATTTTCCTGGGGCTGTTCGCGATCTTCGGCTCATGGCGCACGATGTAGTACGCCATCATCGCGAACAGGGCCGCCACCAGCACGATCACCGACGCGATCCGTCGCAATCGCTCGCCCATGGTCAGCGACGCCACCGCCGTCTCGTGTTCCAGGCGCAGCAAGGCGAGGTGATCCTCGGTGATCCTTTCGTCCTGCGCGACCAGGATATTTCCGAGCTGATAGGTCTTGAAGGCGTCCTTGACCCGATTGCGTGCCGTCTCGCGATCGCGGAGCGTGGTCATCTCCTCATATCGGAGCGTGGGGGTCCCCTTGACCCGTTCGGCGACCAGCGAAAAAATCCTGGCGCCGAGCCGCGGGTTGCCGAACGCGGCGATGAAATCCTTCGCCACCAGGCCGTCGGGCTTCTTGATCCGCTCGGGCAGGAGGCGGTCCTTGTGGACCTCGTGCGAGGCCGCGGAAGCGGCGCCCTCGGGGCGGATCATGAGCGTGAAGTGCGACTCCTCGCTCACCGGCAGGGTTTGCGGGCCGAGCACGCCGTCCCTCAGCAGGGGGACGAACGCCCTGGTGATCCAGCGATGCAGGTCGTCGCGGCGCTCGGGCGTGTCCGAGGCGCTCTTGAGGTCGTTGAAGGCCGTGGCGTCGAGGCCCCACAGGGTCATCGAAGGCTCGGGCAATCCCTCGATGGTGGCGGCGCGGGAGACCTCGTCGACGAGGTCCTCCAGTTGCTCCTGCAACTCGCGGATGGGCGCCGGGTCGTGCGCCATTCGTGGGGCAACCGTGGCCTCGGCGGCCTGGCGATCGGCGTTGGTCTTGAGCGGGTCCTTGCGGCGGAACTCGACCACGTTCACGCGAAGCTCGCGGCCCGGCTTCTGTCCCACGCGGTAGGTGAAGGGCGGGCCGAACCCGTGGACGATGGCGGCGGTGGCGAGGATCGAGCCGGCCAGCAAGGTCAGGCCGATCAGGCGGGCGCGCTTCTGGGCGATCCTGCCGCCATGGATGTCGATCGGGTTGGCCGGTCGGAGTTGGGCCCGCGAGGGGCGAATCCGACGTTTACCAATGCTCATGGGGGTCTTCTCGGCCGAGGATGCGCCCCGAAAATTGGTTTCGGGACTGCGCCGGGATGGCCCTCGCCTACGTCGGCCAGGGCCGCGGGACTGCTCCCGCCTTCGTCTGCTGGACCTATATCGGTGCGGGGTCGCCCGGGATCTCGATAATCGCTTCGGCGGGCGGCGGGGGTCTGCGGGAGGGCGGTTCGGGCGCCTCGTAAGCGTCCACGATCGCCTGCACGAGAGGATGACGCACGATGTCGGTCTTGTCGAGTTCAACCACGCCGATCCCGCGCACCGCCCGCAGGCGATCGACGGCGTCGGCCAGGCCGCTGGTCACTTCGCTGGGCAAGTCCACCTGCGTGACGTCGCCGGTCACCACGATCCGAGAATTCTGGCCCATCCGGGTCAAGAACATCTTCATCTGCGGGACCGTCGCGTTCTGGCCCTCGTCCAAAATGATGAACGCGTCATTCAGCGTGCGGCCCCTCATGTAAGCCAAAGGGGCGATCTCGATCAGGTCGTTGCCCGTGTAGCGGCGGATCTGGTCGTAAGGCATAAGGTCATGCAGGGCATCGAGTAGCGGACGAAGATACGGGTTGATCTTCGCTTCCAGGTCGCCCGGAAGGAAGCCCAGATGCTCGCCGGCTTCCACGGCCGGCCGGACCAGGACGATCTTCTTGATCTGGCCGCGGCGGAGCATGGCCACGGCCGCCGCCACGGCGAGGTAAGTCTTGCCCGTGCCGGCCGGTCCGATGCAGAAGACCAGCTCGTCCTCGCGGAGGGAGCGGAGGTAGCGGGCCTGGCCTTCGGTGCGGGCGCGGACCGTGTGCGACCCGCCCTCGCGGATCTCGACCGTGTCGCGAGGGTCGTCGTTTTCCCGCCCGGCGATGGAGTCGATCACGGCGGCCACGTCGCCCGCGGAGAGCGTGCGCTGGCGGCGGTAAAGTCTTCGCATCTCCTCGAAGACGCGGCGAGCCTGGTCGACTCGCACGCCCTCGCCTTCCAGGCGGATCTCGCCGTTGCGGGCGAGCACTTTCACGCGGAGGGTGTCGCGGACCAGCCGCAGGAGCTGGTCCCGGCTGCCGAAGACGGCGAGTTCTTCGTCGTGATTCTCGAAGCTGATCGTGGCTTCCGGCATCGAATGCCCTTATGCCGCGCCCGGGTCGTCCGGCACGCGACGGAACAATCCTGACGGCGCAAGTGCCGCACGGGGGAGGGGCGGCGGATGGTCAATTTTCACAGAAGAGCAGGAAAAACGCAACGGCGGGTTTGGAAATGACACCATGCGGGCTATGCCCACGGATTCTCGGGGCCGTCCCGGAGCGGTCCCCTGCCTTCTCCCTGCGGGAGAAGGTACCCGAAGGGCGGATGAGGGCCCTTCTTCTCCCGGATGCGCCGCGCAAAGATCCCTCACCCGGCCGCGAGCGGCCGACCTCTCCCGCGAGGAGAGGCGATCGCCATTCATCGCTTCCCCCAAGAAAATTCGGTCACACCCGAAACGCGCCGGACGCGACGAGTGCGCCAACGGATTCTGGCGGGATGGGTCATTTCCGCGTAGGGCCGGTTATTACCGGCCGTGTTTGGATTCGCATGACGACGGCCGGTAATAACCGGCCCTACGAAATGCCAGAATCCGGTATGACCGGGGATTCCTGGGGTCGACGCCCGCGCCATAAACAGCCCGAAGTGCAACATCCCCTTACCGGCTAATGATTTGCTGCGCCTCATCGGCACAACAAAAGGGCCAAAAACCCCTCCGCCAAGAGCCCGATCGTCCAGATTTCGTCCAGGTTTCCGACAAGCCCGCATCTCCCGGCCCGATCACGACTTGGGGGATTTGAGCGCAACACTTAGGCCCGAAAACAGGTCAAAAATGGGTCGAAAAACCGTCTCACCCTGTCTGCGCCCTAGACAAACACCCGAAAAGCCCGAGTTCGCCCACGAATCCCCGGCATTTCCCGAGTGTCGCACTCTGTAGCGTATTCATCTTATCGACAAGATTAAAATCGTCGATCATTGACCCAATCCCTTCGCCGACAACGGGTTGTAAATCGTGAAAATCCATGAAAAACCGAATGGGTCGGCCATCTCTCGGCCCAAATCCGCCCCCTCGCCGGGCACCCGATCCCGCCCCCGCATCCGGCCATTTCTCCGCCATCCCTGGAATAAGGAATAAGTCCGGATCCCGGCAACGATGGTGTGGTTGTGAGGTTCGAACAAAGGCTTATCATCGCGACGCCCCGCGAGAAAATCATGCGAAACTTTACCCGAGAGGCAATCCCCCAGATCACCCCGTCCCCCGCGACGGACTCCCCGCGCCCCGCGACGGGGCCGGGCGATGGGCGACGCGCTGCCATCCACGCGCGGGCGACACTTTCGCCGCGAGATCCCCGCGACACGCTGGCCGACCCCGACCGACCGACCGCCACGATCCGCGGGTACATCCATGGTTGCCGGGTTTGCTTCCGTGGTGAGGTCTTCGTCCCACCCGGCCGCCGAAAGCCCTCGTTACACCCCCACCGCACGAGTGACCTTGCCCGAATCCGATCTTCCTCTATGATCTGCCGGCAAGAGGGCCAGATCCCCCCGGAAGACCCGAGGACCGGCATGGATGCACAGATCCTCGCGACGACCGAGCCCAATCGCCTTTCGTGGCGGTCTTGCGTCGCCATCTCGGCGTTCGGCGCCGCCTTGTTCCTGGTGAACTTCGGCCCGGGTTGGTCGCTCACCTATCACGAGGCGTTCTTCGCCGAGCCCGCCCGCGAGATGCTCCGCACCGGCGACTGGCTGATCCCGCGAGTGGGCGGCCATCCCTCGTGGCAGAAGCCGCCGCTCACGCACTGGATGATCGCGGCCTCGATGGCCCTGTTTCGCACCGAGGCGGAGTGGGCCGTCCGCCTGCCCTCGTTGCTCGCGACCGTGCTCAACTCGCTGTTCATCGCCGCGCTGGCCGCGCGCTGGCTGGGCGACCGCGCGGGCCGATTCGCCGGGATGATCCAGCTCACCACGTACCAGATCCTGTTCATGGGACGGCTCGCCGAGTCGGACATGCCCCTGTGCGCGGCGGTCTCGGGCGGGATGCTCGCGCCTCTCGCTCGCCGCGAGCGGGCAGGGGGGGCGGTGGAGCAGGCTCGGCTACTTCTTCGCGGCGGGGATCTCGACCCTGATCAAAGGCCCGGTCGGCCCGGCCATCCTGGGAGGCGCCGGCCTGGTCCTGGCCCTCCTGGAACGGAGAAAGCTCGTCTGGAAGACGCTGTTCGACCCGATCGGCCTGGTCCTGCTCGCCGCCCTGAGCCTTGCGTGGCCGATCGCCGCGTACCGTGTCGATCCGACCCTCCTCGACGCCCTCCGGGTCCACAATATCGACCGCTTCACGGGGGCCTACGACGGCCGCGAGAACCCGTTCTTCTACCTCTACATCATCCCGTCCACGCTCCTGCCCTGGACCCCGGTCATGGTGGCGGGGCTGGTCGCCCTCTGCCGCGACAAGTCCCGCCCCGAGGGGCCATGGAAGCTGCTGGCGTGCTGGTTCGGCGTGGGGCTGGCGATCATCCAGAGCTCGGCCTGGAAGCACAAGCATTACCCGCTGCCCATGCTCCCGCCGCTGTCGATCGTGGCGGCCTATGGCCTGGACCTGTACCTGAAGCGGGCCTCGCCCAGGGGCGCTCGCCCGCCGGCGTGTTCTCGATCCTCCTGGCGGCAGGCGGGGCGATCACCCTGGCCCTTGGCGCCTCTCGCGGGAACGAGCTGATCACGTTCGCGGGGATCTTCGCCATCCTCGCGGCCACGGGCCTCGCGCTGGCGTTCCGCCTGCGGCGAGCGGGCCGCATCGAATGGACGCCCGCGTGTCTCTTCGGGACGATTGGCGTGATCGTGATCCTGAATCAAACCTTCATCCTGCCGCGCTTCGACCTGTACCGGCCCCAGGCCGAGCTGGCGCATCGGATCAACGCCCGGGTGCCCGAAGGGGCGCCGATCTGCCTGGTGGAAATCCCCTCGCCGCAGATCGTGTTCTACCTCCGGTATCCCATGAAACGGTTCGACAACCAGGAGGATTTCGCAAGATGGCTCGATCGCGAGCCCGCCGGGAAGCCCGTGTACGTGGTCGGACCTCGCCTCGTCGCGGAGAAGGTCCAGCCGCTCGGCCGATCCGAGACGCTGGACCAGGCCGACGCGCTCACGCGAATCACCCTGATGGAATTGCGGCCCAATCCGGCGCCGGTTGCGGAGGGGCAGCGGTTGAGGAAGTAGGGCCCATGCCATGCACCCTACGGGCCGAAGCAGAGCCAGTATCCGTATCCCACGGGGCCGGCGAACAGGAGCGAGTCGACCACGTCGAGCATGCCGCCGAAGCCGGGCAGGCTCCTTGCCGAATCCTTGCGGGCGCAGTCCCGCTTGAGCATGGATTCCATCAGGTCGCCCACCTGCGCCGCCGACCCGACGAGGAGGCCGAACCCGGCCGTCGCCCCCCAGCTCATCGCATTGTGGCCGTTATGTCGCGCGATCGCCATCACGAGCATGGCGGCGCCCACCCCGAAGAACATCCCGCCCACCGAGCCCTCGATCGTCTTCTTCGGGCTGATCCTCGGCCACAATTTGTGCCGCCCGAAGATGCGCCCGATCGTGTACGCGCCGGTGTCGGCCCCCTTGGCCGTGGCGATGAGCAAGATGAGCGGGAGCAGGCCATCCTGCGGGCCGTCGAGCCAGCGGAATTGCACGATGAAGCTGCCGAGCAGCCCCACATAGGCGATCGCCAGCACCGTCCCCGAGATCCTCGCCATGATCTCGCCGGGCTCGCGGTATCGCAGGCTTTGATTCACGAACTCGAACATGACGATCGCCACGAAGACCCACAGCGGCCACGAGAACACCTGCGACGCCCCCACGCCGTCGTCGATGCTCAGGACGAGCCCCGAAGACCCGATATGGCTGCTCAGGTGGGGCGCCCAGTTCGCCACCAGGAGCGCCAGTACGCCGCCGATCACCGTGTTGCCGCACGGCTTGGCCGAGGTCTCCCCCAACAGCATGACGACCTCGCCCGCAGACACGGTCATCACGACCATGCAGACCACGAACCAGGCCGGATACCACGGCGAGAATCGCTGGTCGTAAACCAGGGCGCCGACGAGGATCGCGATCATCACGGCGGCGGTCGCAAGGCGTTTGGCTAGCATCGGCGCGAGGGTCCGTGGATGGGTTGGAGGGGCGAGCCCGGTTTCGCGACACCGATCATACCGCGACCGTCGTCATCGGCTCGAAACCAACCCGCCGAATTTCCGGTTCCGGCCCGCGAACGCCAGGATCGCCGCCCGCAAATCGCCGGCGCGAAAGTCGGGCCAGAGCACGTCGGTCACGTAAAGCTCGGCGTAGGAGATCTGCCACAGCAGGAAGTTGCTCACGCGAAGCTCGCCGGCCGTGCGGATCATCAGGTCCGGGTCGGGCATGCCGGCCGTATCCAGGTGCGAGGCGACCATCGCCTCGTCGATCTCGCGGACGTCGATGCGTCCGGCCTTCGCCTCGCGGGCGATCGCCCTCGCGGCGTCGGCAATCTCGGTCCTCCCGCCGTAGTTCACGGCCAGGCAGAGCGTCATTCCCGTGTTGCCGGCCGTCTGCTCGGTCGCGCGATCGAATTCGTCCAGGACCTCGGCGGGCAGGCCCTCGCGACGCCCGATCATCGCCAGCTTCACGTTCTGCTCCATCAACTCGGCACGCTCGACGACGAGGAAGTGCCGGAGGAGCCTCATGAGGAACTTCAGCTCGCGGGGCGGACGCTTCCAGTTCTCGACCGACAGGCAATACAGCGTGAGTTGATCCAGCCCGAGCCTCACGCCCTCCTCCACCACGGCGCGGACGCTGCGAATCCCCTGGCGATGGCCCAGGACGCGGGGCAATCCGCGCCCCTGCGCCCATCGTCCGTTGCCGTCCATGATGATCGCCACGTGTCTCGGCAACTGCTCGGGATTGAGCCCAAGCTCGCCGAGGATTTGCAGGCCTTCGGGGGTAATCATGAGCTTAATCCACCATCAATGTGGCCGTGCGGTCCGGGCCGACCGACACGATCTTGACCGTCACGCCCACCTGGCGGGACAGGAATCGCACATACTCCTTCGCGGCAACGGGCAGATCCGCCCACGACCGGCAGCCGGTCACGTCGTCGGACCAGCCGGGCAAGGTCTCATACACCGGCCGACATCGCTCCAAATCGGCAAGGTGCCCCGGGAAATCCTCGACCCGGCGGCCGGCTTCGTCTTCATATCCGACCGCCACCTGCAAGGTTTCGAGCCCCGATAGCACGTCGAGCAACATCACGGCGATCTCGGTCGCCGCCGAGACCCGGGCCGAATATCGCACGGCCACGGCGTCGAACCAGCCGCACCGTCGCGGACGCCCCGTGACCGTCCCGAATTCCTTGCCGATGCGGCGAATCCGCTCGCCAACCGCGTTGTCCTGCTCGGTCGGGAACGGACCGCCGCCCACGCGGGTCGTATAAGCCTTCACGATCCCGATCCAGCGATCGATCAGCCGAGTGGGCACGCCCGAGCCGGCCGCGATCCCCGCCGCGCTGCTGTTCGAGCTGGTCACATAGGGATAGCTGCCATGGTCGACGTCCAGCAGCGAGCCTTGCGCCCCCTCGAACATCAGCCTTCGACCCTCGCCAATCGCCCGATGCAGCCAGCTCGTGGCGTCTCGCACGAAGGGGCGTAATTTCTCGGCATGATCGAGGTATTCGTCGGCGACTTCGCGGGCGTTGATCGGGGTGAAATCGGGGAGCATGGCCGCGAGCAGGCGGTTCTTGTACTCGACGATCCGCGAAAGGTGCTCGCGGAAGCGGTCGGGATGATACAGGTCGCCCATGCGGACGCCGTGGACGCGGCCCACCTTGTCGCGATAGCACGGGCCGATCCCGCGACGGGTCGTGCCCAGGTGATCGGCCGCGGACGACGATTCCTCGGTCAATCGCTCCTCGGCCAGATGGTGCGGCAAGATCACATGGGCACGGTCGCTGATGATCAGGCGATCGGAGAAATTCACGCCCTGCGCCGAGAGGGTGGCGATTTCCTTCAACAAGGCCGGCGGATGGACGACCACGCCGTTGCCGATCACGCACGCGATGTTCGGCCGCAGGATGCCGGTGGGGATCAACGAAAGCTTGTAAGTGACGCCATCGGCGACCACCGTATGGCCGGCGTTCGCGCCCCCCTGGTAGCGGACGACCACGTCATGCTGGTCGCACAGGAGATCAACAATCTTCCCCTTGGCTTCGTCGCCCCACTGAAGGCCCACGACGCACGTCGATCCCACAGGTAGCTCGCTTTCCCATCACTAGGCGCCCTTTGCAGTGCAAAGAGATAATCTAGCGAAGATGGACCCAAACGGTCAACCATGAGGCGGCCGAACGACACGCGAAAAACGGTGTCAGGAACCGTTTTTTGAACCCGCGGTAACTGGGGATGCGTATTGGAGTTGGGAAAACGGTTCCTGACACCGTTTTTCAGTCCTAGCGGTACAAATGAGGCGGAAGCGGCTGGGCTCTGGTCGCGCGGATCGCTTCGACCCATTGCTCGTGCGGGTAGACGCGGAGGAGATCCACGCCCTCGCGGCGGATTAGGAATCGGGGATGTCCGTGGGCTTCGAGCCACCAGTCTTCGGGATAGAAGAACGACCGGCGCCGCTGCTGGACGTAATCGGGATTGGTGGGGACCGATGGCGGGGCGGTCTGCACGCCGGGAGGAAGTTCGCCAAACTCGGCCAAAAGGCTCGGGAGCGGAGGGTCAATCGTCAGATTCAGGCCGATCGGCCGCTCCCTGGCTTCGCGACGGACCCAGCGGAGGAATTCGGGACCGATGGTCTCCCAGTAATACGTCAGTTCGAATCCCCGCCGTTCCGCGCCGGGCAACCCGCCGATCGCCACGTTGTAGTACGAGTCGGTATAGGGATAGGTCCGGATCACGCCCACAAGGCATTCGGCGAGCGCGACCGCGGCGATCAGAACCGCCGGCCACTTGCGGCGAAATCGCTCCTGCACGAATGAAACTCCCAGCGCCGCCAGCACGGCCAGGGATGCCAGGCTTGGCAGAATCTGCCGGACCACGTCGTGCCCTGGAGCATTCGGCAAGGCCCGGATCAGCATCAACAGGCCCCAACTTAACGGCCAGATCATCAGCCACGGGGCGGTCCGGCTTCGCCTCACACATCCGACGATGCCGATCAGCCCTAAGAGCTGGACGCCCAACGGCGTGGTGACGGCCGTGAGCACCAGCGTGTTATGCCACGGCAGCGAGAACGCATAGAACCGCCCCAGGTATTCGGTCGGAAGTCGCTGGCTCTTGTGCCTCGTGAGGTTCGAGGCCAGGAATCGCCACGGCCCTTCCAGCGGCGCGACCCACCACGCGGGCTGGATCGCATACAACGTCGCGACCGCCACCACGGCGCCGCCGATCAACGCTCGCATTCCCGGCCATCGGGATTGCTTCCTGGCCCAGGGCGAGACCTCGAACAGCGCGGTCCAGAGGACCGGGCCGGCCATCGCGAACAATCCCGTGAACTTCGTGCCCGCCGCAAGGCCCAGGCAGAGGCCGAACGGGATGATCCATCGCGGCGACCGGAGCGACGCCACGAACGCGACTTGCGCCATGAGCCAGAGGCAAGTCATGGGCATGTCGTAGTGTGCGTAATGGGCATTCGCCAGCACGCGGGGCATGAGCAGGAGGAACAGCGATCCGGCGAAGGCCGCGAGCCAACCGCGGCGATTGGCGAGGTGGAAGAACACCACGCCCGAGGCAATCGCCGTGAGCAGGATCGGCCCCACGCGATAGGCCGCCAGCGGGGCGAGCAGCCCGTGCGAGAGCTTCCATCCGGCAAGCCCAAGCAACGCATAAAACGGCGGGTGGCCGTCGGGTTCCTCCCGGCTGAATTGCCAGTAGCGATCGAGGATGGGGCGGCCGAAGGCCAGGCGGCGGGAGTCGGGCGAGAGCGGGTCGGCAATCCGCTCGAACCAGACCGCCAGCACCTGCTCGCGACGGATCGTATACGCCTCGTCCCAGACCATGCCGAAATCCCGGCCCGTGAAGACCAGGCAAGCGAACACCACGGCCGCCAAACCAACGGCCGAGAGAAACGGTGTCAGGAACCGTTTTCCCTTTTCCGGAAACGGTTCCTGACACCGTTTTTTTATTTCTGCTTCCGCACCCATGTTATATGCCTCGCCACGCCTTCATGGCCCAGCAGCAATTCCTTCGTGTTGTAGCGTTCCGCAAGCTCCTTCTCGTCCTCGATCAGATTGTGGATGCCCCCGTGGCAGAGGTTGCAGATCCACAACCCGCGATCCTTCATCTCCTGCTTGGTGTATCGCTTCTGGAACCTCGGCTTGCGATGCACGGCGCGGGGGATGAGGTGATGAAACGTGAGCGGGACGTGTCGCCCGCACAACTCGCACTCGGACGGCTCGGCGGGCGGGGCGACCGGGGCCTGTTCGGGTTGGCGTTTCAAGCCATCATCCGGCGGAATTCGGCGAAAAGATACTGGCTGTCGTGCGGCCCCGCCGAGGCTTCGGGGTGATATTGCACGGCCATCACGGGCAGGCGGGCATGTCGCAGCCCTTCCAGCGTCTGGTCGTTCAGGTTGATGTGCGTGCGCATGACGTCGGGCGGCAAGGTGGTCGGGTCGACGGCGAATCCGTGATTCTGCGTGGTGATCTCGACCTTCCCCGTCAGCTCGTTGCGGACCGGGTGATTCGCACCGCGATGGCCGAACTTCAGCTTGAACGTCTTCGCCCCCACCGCCTGGCCGAGGAGTTGATGCCCCAGGCAGATGCCGAAAATCGGGATGCCGCGCGACTCGGCGGCCGTCTTGATCAGGGTCTGCAAATGCCCCACGGCCTTGCCCAGCGCGGCCGGGTCGCCCGGCCCGTTCGAGAGGAAAATGCCGTCGGGCTCGTGATCCATCACCCCCTCGGCCGGCAGATTTCCGGGCACCACCGTCACGCGACAGCCGGTCTCGACCAGGTGACGAGGGATGTTCCACTTCATCCCGAAATCCATGGCCACCACGTGAGGCTTCCGGCCCGTCGCGGCCACGCCTTTCCGAATCCGCCAGCCCCAGGTCCCAGTTGGAATCGGCCGTAGGCATGACCTCGGTCGCCAGGTCGCGGCCGACCAATCCGGGGCTGGCCTTGCGCGCCTTCGACCAGGCGCGAATCGTCGAGGTCGGTCGCGGAGAGTATGCCTTTCATCGAGCCAAGCTCGCGAGTGCCGCCGGACCAGGGCGCGGGTGTCGATCCCCTCGATCCCCGGGATGCCGTGGCGGGCAAGATAGGCGTCCAGGTTCTCGGTCGACCGATGGTTGCTGGCGACGGGGCAGAGTTCGCGGACGATGAACCCGCGGACCCGGGGCCGGCCGCTCTCCTCGTCGTCCACGTTCACGCCGTAATTGCCGATCATGGGATAGGTCATCGCCACGATCTGGCCGTGATACGAGGGGTCGGTCAAGATCTCCTGATAGCCGGTCATGCTCGTGTTGAAGACGACCTCGCCATCCACGTCGCCAAGGGCGCCAAACGCCCGGCCCGTGTAGACCGTCCCGTCTTCCAGGGCAAGTTTTGCAAGGGGCATGTCGAAGGCCGCTCGTGCCGAGAAATCGCGTCGCGAATCCCTAAAGGATACCCGACGCGTCAAGCGAGGTGTAGGGCCCGCGCCTGCCCAAGGCTCACCACGGAGGCACAAAGCAGGCACAGAGAAGTGAATTCCTCCGTGGAACCGGAGTGTTTTTGTGGTGAGCTTCCCGTCATCGGAAATCGCCAGCCCTACTCGCGAATCGTGCCGGGTGGTGGCCCCAACACGACCCGAGCAACCATCGGCAAGCACAAGGCCATCACGGCGAGCGCCGAGGCGAGTTTCAACCCCTCCGGTTCGGATAAAATCAGGAGCAAGCCCGGAACAATCGGCCGTGCAGACGAGGTTGGCGAGAGCACCAACGCCGGACCTGCGTCGAGCGCGGCCAGGATCACGGTCCAGCCGAATAGCCTCGCGAGCAATCGCACCCATCGCCTTGACCGCGCCGTCTTCCACGCCATGAAGCGCGAGGCGCCCAAGGTTCGCGCGACCTCGACGTCGGAAATCTCCTCATCGGCCGCACGCATCGACCGGATCATTTCCGGCAATCGCACGGCCGAGATCGCGAGGACCATCGCGAGCCAGGGCGAAGCGTACGGATCGAGTTCCGTGGCAAGCCGCAGGATCGCCCGAGAACCAAAGGTCCAACTTCCCGGGATCGCCTGCGACATGCCCCGAAGCAGAGGGGGCGCAACCGCCAGTCCGATCCCGAAGATCAGCGGCGGGACGAGCCTTGCCGACATGGCCAGGCGTCGCCATCGCGGATGCCTGCATACGTTCCCGCTCAGGATCAACGCGAAAACGGCCACGAAAACGCCGAGCATGAGGCCATGGGCCGCGGCTTCCCGGGCCTCGACGCGGTGGACCAATGCCCGAAATGCCGAGGCCGACGGGTTCGAATCGCGGGCGAGGCCGATCGACGTGGCGACCAGCCCGAAGATGGGAATCCATCCGACGGCCGCGATGAGGACCAGAAACATCCCGGAATTCATCGCCTGAGACCACGACGCCCGGGGGCGCAGCTTCGGCACTTCGGCCGAGGAAAGCGACCAGCTTGGCCCGCCCCAGGCCCGGATGAACCCGCGACCGACCACGGCCAGGATCCACGCGATCAAACCCAGCGCCGCGGCGCGTGGAAGGTCGCTCCCCGAGGTGGCCGCTTCGACGGCCTGGAATCCCAGGGTCCGCCGCACGCCCAGGACGAGCGGGGCGCCCGGTTCGAACAGGGCCACCAGGAACACGTCGGCCGAGGCGCGGGCCGCCGCGGGCCGGACCAGCGGCCAGGTCACGGTCTTCCATCGCCGATAGGCCGAGGCCCCGGCCAGCTTCGCGGGGTCCTCCCACGTCGGGTCGATCCGGCGAAGCGCGACGGAAGCCGCAACGGCAACGCGAGGCACGCCCCAGCCCAATTCGGCCCAGATCAACGCCAGCCAGGGCGAGGCAAAGTGGCTTGCGGCCGGCAAAAATCGCCATGAGCCCAGCAATCCCAGGGCGGCGAACGCGGGCGGGACCCATCCCGACGCCCTTGCCAGGCTCGCCAGCACCCCGCACCCTCGAAACCGCCTCAGCACGGAACGCGCGGGCCAGGATCACCCCCAGGACGAGCGAACCGGCCGCCACCGCGGCGGCCACGATCACGCTGTTTCGCGACGCCTCCCACACCGTCGGATCGGAAGCGGCCAGGGCGAGCGGGAAGGCTGTCACGCGGGCGAATCCGTCGCGGCCGTGGTCGACAACGATCGCGCACGCCATCAACAGCGGAGGACCCGCGACGACGGCGAAGCTCGCCAGACCGCACACCCATTCCCAGGCCCGTCGCAAGATCATCCCGCCCGCCCCTCGCCCGATCGCCACGATTCGCCCGCACGATCTTACGCGAATCGGGCGTCGGATGGGGCCGATTCTTGCGGCCCAATCCCCGCCTCACGACCCCGCGCCCGCCGCCTTGCCGGGCAGGACGACCACATGCTCGGGCAACACCGACACCGTCAATCCCTGCCCCTCGCGAAGCCCCTGCGACGGCCCTTGCAGCGCCATCGCGGTGATCGGCCAGTCGCCCGGACCTCGCAGCCAGACCTGCCTGGTGGCGCCGAGGAAGACCTGCCGCTCGACCGTGGCGGCGAACCGGTTGGCGTCGGTCGGCACGGGCGGATGCAGGCCCAGGGTCTCGGGGCGGATCATCACCGTGACCGGCGTCCCGGCCGCGACCGATCCTCCCGAGGCGGAGCCGATCAAGCGGCCCAGCGGCGTCTTCACGATCACCTCGCCCCGAGCGTCGCCCGATTCCGCCTGACCCTGGAGGAGATTGGCCGGGCCGAGCAATTGCGCCACCAGGGCATCGGCCGGGCGGTTGTAGACCTCGCCGGGCGGGCCGCTCTGCACGATCCGCCCCAGGTCCATCACGGCGAGGCGGTCGGCCATGGCCAGGGCCTCGCGAGGGTCGGACGTGAGCAGGAGCGTAGTCGTCTCGGTCTCCGAATGCAGTCGGCGGATCTCGTCGCGAAGCTCGGCCCGGGCGCGGGCATCCAGCCGATGCATGGGCTCGTCCAGCAGGAGCAATTGCGGGTCGACGACCAGCGCCCGCGCCATCGCCACCCGCCTCCGCTGCAAGGGCGAGAGGCCCTCGGGATGGCGATCGGCCAGGCCATCAATTCGCGCCGCGCTCATCGCCTCGAACACGCGATTGCGGCGGTCGCGACGCGCGATCCCGCCCACCTTGGGGCCATATCCCACGATCTCGGAGACCTTCATCTGCGGCCACAACGCATCCTCCTGCGGGACGAACCCGATGCGACGCTGCTCGGGCCGGGCGTCGAGGATCGAGCGATTCTCGAACCGTACGTCCCCCGAGTCGGGCCGCTCCAGTCCGGTGATCAGGCGGGCGAGCGTGGTCTTGCCGGCGCCCGAAGGGCCGAGCACGACCAGCAACTCGCCGGGCCGCACCTCCAGCGAGGCCCCGTCCACCACGGCCACGCCCTCGTAGGCCTTCACGAGGCTTTCGATCGTCACGCGAATCATGGCAAATCTCCGGCCCCCGCGCGGATGGCGACCCGTCGGAATCGCTGCCTCGCCCACGCCGTCCACTCGGTGCGCAGCCAGGAGCGAAATCGAGGCTCGGCGACGAGGCCGCCGCCGGCCGCGTCCGCGATCGCGTGCAAGACCGCGCCATCGATCGGGACCGGGTCGCGATTCCATGAAGAAACGAGCCAGGCTCGAATGGGCGGGTCGGGCGCGATCTGCTCGGCCAAGGTGGCGAGGAGCGCGCCGCCATCGGGCTGGGCCCGGATTCGCAGGATCGAGGCCGGGGGCCAAGGCGGCGACTCGGTCATCAGCGTAACCGCCGCCCTGGGGTGATTTTCGAGCGCGAGCACTTCTCTCGCCGTCCTCAACTCGTCCCGAGACTCCACCAAGACGCAGTCAAGCAGGGTGGCGACAAGGCGCTCAACGCCCGGATCGGCCTGCGACTTCTCCGCGGGCCTTTCCCGATCCGGCAACGAGCGCAGAAACGTCATGGCTTCGACCTCATGCCGCGATCCCATCACCACCCCTACGCCCTCGATCGCATCGCCCCCCATCGGCCGGGCGTCGGTCATCACAAGATTCGCGTACGCCGCTCGCCAATCTTTCGCCTGAAGGAGCGACTTTACGGCCCATCGTCCCGGGTCGTTGCGCACGAACGGCGGGCGGACCGCGGACCACTCCGACAGCCGTCCAGCTTCCGCAAGCTGGCGGTAGACGGAGACGGGCCCTCCGAGCAGGAAGTCGACGGCCCTTCCATGCTCCAGCACGCTCGCCGGATCGTCGGCCGGATTCACGCGAATCCACTCGATTTTCCGGCCCCGTCGGGTGCGATCGACCCAACGCTTCGCACTCGTCCGCAGGCCAGTTGGTGGCGATCACCAGCCGGTCGCCCGTCGGCGAGCAACCGGCCAGGATCGCGGCGATCATCAGGAAATTGCGGGTCGAGGAGCCCCTCATCAGCGGTTCTGCGTGCTCGTCGGCCGGGTGCCGAGCTTCACCTTCAGCGGCACTTCCTTGCCGTCGCGCTTCACGATGATCTCCACCTCGTCGCCCGGCTTGCGGGTGGACATGGCGGCCATGTAGGACTCGATTTCCTTCACGTCCTTGCCGTCGAACTTGATGATGATGTCGCCCGCCTTGATCCCGCCCTTTTCCGCGGGAGAGCCGGCCGTCACGCCGTCCAGCTTCACGCCTCCGCCTTCGGGGACGTCGGCGTACGAGGGCTGCGTGCCGAGGTACACGCCGCTGCTCCGGCTGGCGCTTGGGGTCGGGGTCACGGTGACGTTGAGGCCCCCGAGGTTGAAGCCCGAGGACTGGAGCTTGACGAACTTCGGACGCTCGGGACGACGCGCCACGTCGAGCAGGAGCAATTCGCCCACGTCGGCCACCTTCACCATGCCTTCGAAGTTGATCAGATTCGTGTCGTCGGTCGGCCGGTGGTAATCCGGATGCGTGCCGGTGAAGAAGAAGACGACCGGGATGTCCTTCCGGTAGAATGAGTAGTGGTCGCTCGCGGCGAATTCGCCGCCCGTGCCGCCGATCATCTTCGGCTTCATCGCCTGGTCCTTGGAAAGCGACTCCACCAGGCTCTCCATGCCGGGGCTGCTGTTCGCCCCGTACACGAGCAAATCGCCGGCGGTGTTCAATCGGCCCACCATGTCGAAGTTGACCATGGCCACGGTCTTGTCCAGCGGGTAGAGCGGGTGCTTGACGTAATAGTCCGAGCCGATCAGCCCGCGTTCCTCGGCCGAGAACAGCATGAATACCACGCGGCGGGGCAGGGGGTCGGTGCGTCGGGCCAATCGTCGGGCCATCTCCATCACCGTGGCCGTGCCCGAGGCGTTGTCATCGGCGCCGTTGTGGATCGAGCGATTGCCGAACGCCAGCGAGCCGAATCCGCCATAACCCAGGTGGTCGTAATGGCCGCCCACCACGATGGTTTCTTCGGACAGGGGCCCCGAGCCTTCCAAAACGCCGATCACGTTCTTGACCTTGAGCGGCTTGCGGTCGATGGTCACGGTGCCGTCGACGGTCACGCCTTCCAGGGCGCGGCTGCGAGGCTTCAAATCCGAATCGATCTGCGCTTCCAGCTCGGAAAGCTCGGGCTGACCGGCGGCCTTCAGCAGCTTGTTGGCATAGTCTCGCGAGATCATGTAAACGAGGATGCGAGCCGTGCCGCCGCCCCCGGCCGCCTGGTAATCGAGCAACTCATCCTTCTCCTTGGTCGAAAATCCGTCGTTGACGAGCAAGATCGCCTTCGCGCCGTGGGACGTGGCGTTGGCGACCTTGTGGTTGAACGTGGCATAAGCGGGCGTATCGGCCTTCTTGCCGAAATCGCTGTCGTCCTTGTCCTGCTGAGGGCGGCGGCGGATGATCAGGACGGCCTTATCCTTCGCGTCGATCCCGTCATAGTCGTCGTAACGAAGCTTCGCGCCTTCCTCCTTCGCGGTGATCCCATAACCGGCGAAAACCACCGGCAAATCCTTGAGCTCGCCCGGCCCGCCCAACGCCAGGGGGCTGAAATCGGCCTTGCCGGCGGCTTCGAAGGTCCTGTCCTTGACGTGAGTGACCAGCTTATTCGGCTCGCCCAGGCGACGCTCGGCCCCAAGCTCGAAATTCTGGAAATAGCCGTCGGCACCGGGAGCGGTCTTCAGCCCCAATTCCTTGAACGTGTTGGCAATATAATCGGCCGAGGCGTCCAGGCCCTTCGTGCCGGGGCCACGCCCCTCGCGGGCATCGTCGGCAAGATAGGCCACGTCGGCCTTCAGGCGGGCTTGCGCCGGGCTGATGTAATCGTCGCCGTGGGCAAAGGCCAGGGGTAATACCAGGGCGATGGCGAGGCAACGAATCCGGGGCGACAACATACGCGAAGGTCCTTCTCTGGGGGCGGTCGAAAGCGATCCCCCGATTCTCGATCGGGCGGTGCGTTGCGTCAAGCGGGGGGATTGTCTACTATGAATTCTTACGGGGAATGACGGGCTGTCTCAATTGGGTTCCGCGGCAACCCATGTCGCGGCCGCGACGACCTGAGGGAGGACGACCGATGAATTTCGCTCGCGTCTCGACCAGGCTCGGCTTCATCGCCGCCGGCATGTGCCTCGCGATTTCGGCCGTCGTCATCGCTGGCGGATCTGGATCGTGGTTGCAGGCGCAGGATGGCAAAGATGCGAAGGAAGCAAAACCCGACGTTGAGGAGAGGCAGAAGCCCGTCGGTCGGGTTATCAAGATCGATGGCCAGACCAAACAGCTTACCCTCGATATCGATGTCCCAAAGGGAGCCGAGACCGGCAAACGGTATATGGTCATCCGGGAGGTGAAGGCTGATGGGGGTGAGGATGACGCGTATCGATCGAGCGACAACGTGCACTCGCGTCAAGATCGCTGCGACGTCCTGACATCTCATCCAGAGGCGAAATCGGCATGATCAGCAGTGATCATTACGTAATCGGCCTCGAAGAACCTGACTGGGATGCCGAGATCTACGTCGCAACCTCCCGGGACGGGCGGAGGACCGCCATCGTGGATCACCTGAAGAGGATGCGTTCGAGGGTCGATCGAGAGTCGAATAATTGGCGGACAGGAAATGGACCTGGGCCTGTTCTTGATATCAATGTGGCACTGTACGAACAAATCAATGCATCCATCAAGCTGAGGGAGTTCGACGAATCCAAGGACAAGAAGTAATTTCCGCAAGCCCCGATGTCCCGAAGCCATGAAATATTTCCAAATAGCCAGCCCGGAATGGGCCATCCCCTCGCCATTGTGCGAGCAAGAAGAACTCGTTCCCACGCTCCGCGTGGGAATGCCGTCTTCGGCTCCGCGTCCGCATTTTTCCGCGATTGAAGAGGTGCTCGGAGAGCACCCTACGAAGCCGGATCGGACTTCTTGTAGGGTGCTCTGCGAGCACCTTCTGGACTACGGCATCAAGAGCACGCAGAGCGTGCAAGACGGCATTCCCACGCGGGAGCGTGGGAACGAGTGAATCCCCCTCCTCATCTCCCGGGATGATCATCATGAAACGACTAATCGCGTTAGTATTCCTCACCCTCCCGGCCTCAACTTTCGCCCAGTCCTCCGACGCCGCCCTCAAGGACCGCGTGGAGCAACTGATCGAGAAGCTCAACTCCAAGGACGAATCCGCACGCGCGGCCGCCGAGAAATCACTGATCGGCCTCGGACCCAAGGCCCTCCCGCTGCTTCCCGACACGAGGAAAGTTACCGGCGATGATGCGAAGGCTCGCCTGGAAAAAATCCGCATGGGGTTGATCGAGGAGCAGGAAAAGGCCGCCCTGGTCGCCTCGAAGATCACCATCAAGGGCAAGGGGATTCGCCTGACCGAGGCCATGAAGCAGATGCAGATCCAGAGCGGCAACCGCATCACCGACCTGCGCGAGGCCAACGGCGCCGAGGTTACCAACCCCGCGCTGGATCTGGATATCGTCGACAAGCCGTTCTTCGAGGCGCTCGACATGCTCGGCAAGAAGGCCGAGATCAGCTACAACTACTACACCGGCGACGGCACCATCGGCATCATGGCCGGCGCCGCCGACTTGCCCGACCAGATCGGCCTGGACACCCCGCCCGGCCCGATGATCGTCTACTCCGGTCCGTTCCGCATCCAGTTCAAGCAGTACGTTGCGGCCAAGGACATCACCTCGGGCACCACCTCGGCCAACGCCGAGTTCGAGGTGGCGTGGGAGCCTCGCCTGCGGCCCATGCTGCTCGCCTTGAAGGCCGATCAGATCGCGATCGTCGACGACCGGGGCGAGCCGGTCATGCCCAGCGTGATGGGCGAATCCAGCAGCGTGGTCCTCCGGCAGGAGAGCCCGGTCGCGGTGGTGAACGTGAACATGACCGCCCCCGACCGCAAGGCGCAGACGCTCAAGAGCTTCAAGGTCAAGGCCGACGTGAGCATCCCGGCGGGCGTCCGCTCGTTCAAATTCCCCTCGCTGGACGTGACCGATTCCACGATCAAGCAGGGCGACGTGGCCGTCACGCTCGAATCTTCGGAAGTGGACGAGCAGATCTGGAAAGTCCGCGTGAACCTGGACATGCCCGGCGAAGGGCCGGCCTTCGAGAGCTACCGCCAGGGTCTCTTCAACAACCGCATCTGGCTCCAGAAGGCCGACGGCTCACGCTTCGAGCACAACGGAGGCCTGAACAACACCGGCGCCGACGGCGGCAAGCTCGGCTTCGAATACCTCTTCGTCGAGGTCCCCGGCAAGCTTTCCAGCTACGGCCTCGTGTACGAGACCCCGAGCAAGGTGCTGGTCATCCCGCTGGAATTCGAGTTCAAGGACGTGAAGCTGCCGTGATGGAACCCGTAGGGTGCTCTGCGAGCACCTCTTCAATTGGATTAATTGAAGAGGTGCTCGCGAGCACCCTACGGGGAGGGAGTCCGCCGTCAATCCTCCGCGTCCGTCGCCGACATCTCGTGTGGCGTCTTGAACGTCATCCGATCCAGCGACAGCTTCTGCAACTTCTGCGTGACGCTTCGCCGCGACAGCCCCGAATGCTTGGCGCATCGGGCCACATTCCCCTTGTATTTGACCAGGAGCTGCGAGAAATAATCGCGCTCGACCTGCGCCACCAGGTCGTCGGTCACTTCGGGCAGGGGGCGATCGATGTCGACCAGCGAGGGCGACCCGCGACGCCCGGTGGGCGGGGCTACCGTGGCGGGCAGGGCGTCTCGACAGATGATCGTGCCGTCGGCCATCGCCACGGCCGCCTTGATCGCGTTCTCCAGCTCCCGCACGTTCCCCGGCCAGGCGTGATCGAGCAACACTTGCATCGCCTCGTGGTGGATGTCCGTCACCGGCGGCGTGCTCTTGAGCTTGAGGCGGTCGAGGAAGTGCGCCGCCAGGAGCGGGATGTCCTCGGGCCGTTCGCGGAGCGCGGGCAGCTCGATCTTGATCACGTTGAGGCGGTAGTACAGGTCGGAGCGGAAGCGGCCGGCTTTCACTTCCTGTTCGAGGTTCTTGTGCGTGGCGGCGATGATCCGGCAATCGACCTTCATCGTCCTGGTGTCGCCCAGCCTCTCGAACGTGCCGGTTTGCAGGACTCGCAGCAGCTTGACCTGCATCCCGGGCGAGACGTCGCCGATCTCGTCCAGGAACAGCGTCCCGCCGTCGGCCATCTCGAATTTCCCCTTCTTCCGCCGATCGGCCGACGTGAACGCGCCCCGCTCGTGGCCGAAAAGCTCGCTCTCCAGCAGCGATTCGGTGAGCGCCGCGCAATTGAAGGCGACCCACGGCCCGGCGTTCGCCCCTCGCGCCGCGTGCAGGGCTTGCGCGACCAGTTCCTTGCCCGTGCCGGTCTCTCCGTGGATCAGGACCGTGGAGCCGTGCGGGCCGACTTGCTCGATCAGGTCGAAGATCTTCCGCATCCTGGGCGATTTCGACACCATGTTGTGGAAGCTGTAATCCTGCCGCATCCGCTGCCGCAAGCCTTCCAATTCGTCGATCAGGCTGCGACGTTCCAGGATGCGACGCACGAGGAATCGGAACGGGTCGGGCTCGAACGGCTTGGTCACGAAGTCGTCGGCGCCGGCCTTCATCGCGTCGAGCGCGATCGACGTGTCGCCGTAGCCGGTCAGCAAGATCACGCCGAAGGGCCTCTTGTCGGCGCGGAACTTGACCAGCAATTCCAGCCCATTCATGTCGGGCAATTTCAGGTCGGTGATCACGAGATGATAGGGGGATCGCTGGACCATCTCGATGGCCGTCCGCGCGTCCTCCGCGGTCTCGACCTCGAAGCCGTCCAGCCCGAGCAAGATCCGCAGGTGCTCGCGGGCATAAAGCTCGTCATCGACGACGAGGATGCGGCGTGTCATGGGAAAATCCTCCGTGTCCCGGGGTGAAATCCGTGTGCAAGGGGGCATGTCAGCGGAGTGAAGGCCGCGAATCCTCGGGCCGGGCGGCGACCTTCGCGCTCAGCTCCTTCCGCGAGCCTTCGCGCAGGATCGTGAGCGAGAGATTGCCGTCCACGGGCGCGAACTCGACGATCGAACGGACCTCGCCGATCGAGCGGACGGCGCGGTCGTTGATCTTGAGCAGGAGATCGCCGGGGAGCAGTCCCGCGACCTCGGCGGGGCTTTGCGGGCCGATCGAGACGACCCTCACGCCGGAAACCCCCAGCGTGACCGCCGTCTCGGGCGGAATCCGCTCGGTGGCAATCCCAAGATAGGCGCGTCGCACGCCGCCGAACTCGGCCAGGTCGGCCGCGACCCGCTTCGCCCGCGACCCGGGCACGGCGAAGCCCACGCCTTCGTACCCGCCGCCCACGCTCTTGATCGCCACGTTGATGCCCACGATCCGGCCCTTCAGGTCGATCAACGGGCCGCCCGACGAGCCGGGATTGATGGCGGCGCTCGTCTGGATCAGGTCTTCATATCCGTCGATGTCCAGCGTGCGGCGAGAGCTGCTCACGATCCCCGCCGTGACCGTGCCGGCAAGGCCGAACGGCTGGCCCACGGCAAGCACCCAGTCCCCCAGGTCCAGCGCGTCGGAATCGCCCCACTCGGCCTGGACCAATCCGGCCGGGTCGATGGTGAGCAGCGCCAGGTCGCTGCGAGGGTCGCGGCGAACCCCTTTGACCAGGCGCTCGCGCCCGTCGGGCAGGGTTACGACCAAGCGAGGGGCGTCGGGAACGACGTGATGATTGGTCAGGACCAGGCCCCTGGCGGCGTCGACCACCACCCCCGAGCCGCCCAGGTCGGGGGGAGGCTCGCGACCGACCCAGGCGCCGAATTGACCCCGGGAGATCCCGAGCGGGGCGGGCGGAGGGACCATCCCGTAGCCCCGCACCGTCACCACGGCGGGCAAGACCTTCCGGGCCGACGTGCGAATCGACGCCGAAAGCGTGTCCGCCTCGGGAAGCGGCGCCTGGGCGTGCAAGGGCCCGGCAGTTGCCAGGAGCAGGCAGGAAATCCACGCGAAGCGGGCAGCCATGGCCATCCCTCCTGGATCGTCCGCGGCCATGAGGGGAATCCCAGGACAGCCACTTTACTTGGGATCCGGCCGATCATCAAGAGGCGGACTTGGGCTGTTGGCTGTCGGCTGTACGCTTTAGGCCGTGGGCTGTAGGCTATAAGCTACAAGCTATAAGCTGTAGACCTGTAGGCTGGGTCTGAACCCAGCTATGCCGACGTTGCTGGGCCCAGACCCAGCCTACAAGGAAGTCCACCGTCACGTTCCATGAAAATCGCTCTGGGGTGGGATCGGTAGGAGGGTGCTCCGCGAGCACCTCTTCCCGCTTCGAGCCTAAAGCCTACGGCCTACGGTTTACAGCCTACGGTCCACAGCCGATCGTCACGCTTTCGGCTTCGCGGTGCCCGCCGGCGGTTTCGTCCCATCCTTGGTCTTCGCGGGCTTGGGCTTTTCTTCGCGGTCGGGCAGGACTCGGGGGAGCGATTCGTAGGGCAACACGTCCTTGCGACGCCCCCCGCTTAGCGAGAACTTCACCGGCTCGGGCTTGGCCAGGTTCACGGTGAAGACTTGCTTGCGCTCGTCGGGCGAGCCTTCGTGCGTGATCGCCTCGACCTTGGCCGTGCGGACCGGATTCTTCTCGTCGTTGTACAGAGTTTCCACGCGGACCGTGTACTCGCCGTCGAACCCGCGGGGGCAGGTGTAGAGCGACTCGCGATCCTTCCCGCGACCCTCCTTCACGATGGTCCCGCCGAAGACCGTGCGGGGGCATTTGTAGTTCGCCGTGGCACCCAGCGGCTCGTCCACGTTCAGCCCGAGCCCGACCTCGCCCGTCCAGGTCAGGCGGACGACCACGTCGCGGGCCTCGATCGCGGGCAGGCGGGCGATCAGCGCCTTGGCCTCGCGCGTCCTTGCCGTCCTCGGTCAGGATCTTCGCGAGCGCGACGGCCCTCTCGTGCGAGGCGACACGCCACATCTCGTCCACGCCGGGCCAGCCCAGCGAGAGCAGCCGGTCGATCGTGTCGCCCATGCGCTTGCCGTCCTTGACCTGCTCGGCGAGGAGCATGGACATGAGGATCGGCTCGGCCCGGTGGGGCGCCGCGTCCATGCTCAGGTCGAGCATCTCCCCGAGGCGGATCGGGGACTTGTTGGGCAGGTCGACCTGGTAGAGCTTGTGGAGCAAGAGGGCGTCGCAGGAAGCGATCAGCTCGACGGGGTCCTTCGACTGCCTGGCGAGATAGGCCGCCCAGCCGAATGCCGTGCGGGCGCGGCCGAATTCCCCCTTGTTCGCGACGATCGCCGTGCCGAGCGTCTCGTACATCCACGGCAGCGCGTGCTTGCCGTGGTATTTCAGGTACGCCGTGACGGCCTGCTCCATCTCGGCGAACCGCTTCTGGTTCTTCAGGAAGTTGACGTCGACCAGGAACTGCGCGGCCGTCACGTCGGGCAGGTTCTTGTAGAAGGCGTCGAAATCCTTCGGGACCTGGAGCGGATTGCCCGCTCCGGCGATCCCCGCGGCCCCCATCGGCTTGTTCGCCGCCGGAACGACCGCAGGGCCGGGGACGCCTGGAGCGTTCCGGCCCTGCGCGGGGGATTTGGCGGGTTTTACCTGGACGGCCTTGCCGTCATTCAGTTGCTTTTTTTTTCCGCGAACGCGGCACCCGGGTCCTGCTGGGGAGGGGCCACGGGCATCGACCGCATGCCGCCCATGCCGCCGCCCATGCCGCCCATGCCGCCGCCCATGCCGCCGCCGCCCATGCCACCGCCCATACCGCCGCCGCCCATGCCGCCGCCCATACCGCCGCCACCCATGCCACCGCCCATGCCGCCGCCACCGCCGCCGGTGAGCAGCGAAATCGGGATGATGGCGAGGTCGGCCACGGGGTAGACGCGGATCTCGGTCTGCTGGTCACCCGACTTGTAGTAGGTGATCGTCATCAGGCCGTCCTTGACCGTGTAGGTCAGGTCGAGCTGCTTGAGCAGGAGCTTGAGCGACTTCTTCAGGGGCACGCCGTCCAGGTTCAGCGTGATCGGCGATTGCATCGTCTTCTCGGCCTCGTTCAGCCCGACCGGGTCGATGTAGATCGGGATGCCTTGCGGCATCTGGGGGTCGGCCGTCGTGGTCTTGATGTACTTGATGACCTCTTCGAGCGAGGTCTCGGTGGCGAACGGCATGCTGACCGGCTTCTCCAGCGCCGTCAGGATGCCCTGGGTCTTCGGGTCGCGGCTGTCGAGCGACACGCTCTCGTATCGCTTGATCCGCTTCTCCGAGATCTCCCGCCAGTGCTCGGCCTCGGGGTACTCGATGGTCAGCGTGTCGGGGAACGGGACGCTGGCCCGCGTGACGTCGTTGAGGGTCAGGAGGAAACGATATTCCTTCAGCTCCTCGTTCATCAGCTCGGTGGCCAGCGAGCCTTCGAACATGGCGATCTCGATGCCGGCGCAGGCGCGGTGGCGTTCTGGTCCTTGGCGCGGGCCTGGACCGCGTAGAGGCGGGCCTCGGCGAACGGCGCGATGGCCTTGGAGATGTCGCCGGTGCCGCCCGTGAACAGGACGTTGTATTGCCCCTGGTTCATGAGCGTGTCGAAGCGAGTCATCAAGGCGCTGGTGTTCTCCTGGTTGATCGCCAGGGCGTCCAGGACCCGCATGCGGGCCTCGGACTGGTTGCGGCGCCTCAGCGATTCCATCTGCTGGACTTCCAGCTCGTCGGCTCGTCGGTCGGTGGCCTGGAGCTGGGCGCCCAGGCGGCTCAGGAGCGAGTTGCGCGTGGTATCGCCCACGTTGGTCTCGCCGCGGACGGCGGTCAGGCCGTTGCGGAGGGTCTCGCGGGCTTCGTCGTAGGCGCCGCGATTGAGCAGCTCGCGGGCGCGCTCGATGCGGTCGTTCACGTCGGCCGTGAGCTGCTGCGAGAGGATCTTCTCGGTCTCGAGCGCCCGCTCGATGGTCGCCGAGGGATTGTCGCCGGGGGGCGAGGCCGGGGGCGTGTCAGCACCGCCGGGCGCCGGGGGCGGAGGGGGCGTGTCGCCGGCCGGGGGGCCGGGGGCACGCCGCCGGGCGGCGGAGGGGGCGGCGGGTCCTGCAAGTTGCGGCGGACCAGCTTCAACGATTCGAGGCCTCGCCTGGCGTCGGCGTTCTTCGGGTCGCGCTTCAGGGCTTGCTCGAAGAATTTGGCCGCCTCGGACGAGCGGCCCATGGTCTTGGCCTGATTGCCCAGGTTCACGAATTGATCGGCGGACGGGTCTGCCGCCAGGGCGACGGCTCCGGAGAGCAGGAGGCCGCCCAGAGTCAGGGACCCGGCGCCCTTCCACAATCGCGCGGTTCGGGACATGGTCTGGATCTCCAGAGATGGGAGACGGCTCGCAGGGGATGGGGGCCGGCTCAGGCGCGAGGCATCACAGTAGAATTTACCGGACCGTAAGGCGGCCGACAAGGTGCGGTGCTCACGGGACGGTGGAAGTCGGGGCGTCAGACTTCATTATGGCACACGACCCGGGCTCGGGCGTTTGACAGGAAACACCGGCCGTCCTACGAGTTCTTCAGGCTCGATCGATCGTCAGGACCGCAAGAACCGGAGGGCCAGGGCAATGCCCGACAAAGAAGAGACGCCCGGCGTCTCTCCGAAATTCGATTTCTCCGCCTTTCCCCCGGATACGCTCTTCCACGAGCGCCGAGACGGCCGAGATCGCCGCGCCGACCTCGCCGCCAAGGCCGCCGAGGAAGCCGCCCGGAATCCCAAGCCGCCCGAACCCGTCGCACCCGGCGAGCGCCGCATCCGCAAGGCCCGGCGGAGGCGGATCGACCCGACCACCTTCGAGAAGCAGTATTCCGAAGACGAGATCGAGTTCATGAACGCCATGCAGCAATACAAGAGTCAGACCGGAAAGACCTTCCCATCCTATGGGGACGCCCTCCGGATCGCCCGCTCGCTAGGCTACGTGCAAATGGTGCCCGACGACGAAGAAATGGTTTCGTCCGAAGTGTAGGATGCAGGAAACGCACCAATCCCCTTGCCTTGTAGGGGATTGGTGCGTTTCTTGCGCCCTACGATCGTCTTCAGCGACGAAGGCTCGCGCCCGACGCATCGGGTCGCAGGAGGCTGCCCCAGGCGTCCAGTGCCATGCCGGTGAGCCGCACCGCCTGCGTCAATCGGCCCGATCGGACGGGCTCAACTCCCGGATTGGCCAGGACTTCCGGCTCGACGCATCCTTCGGGCTCGCTCGCGGCGGCTTTTTCCGCCTCATAGCCCGGGAGCGTCGCGAGCGCCGGGTCCAGGTCGACCACAACGCCCTCGCTCACCTCGTCCTGGACCAGGACCGGGACTGGCTCGACGACCGGCGGCACCGGGGACACGTCGGCGGCGAAGGCCATGGCCATCGATCCGACCACCGCCTTGAAACCGGCGTCGGGATCGCTCGGCTCAAGGACGTCCAGGTCCACCACCTCGATCGTGGGGGCTTTCTTCAACTCCTCGGCGGCCGGGGCCGGGGGCAGGTCCACGACCTCGATCGACGATTCGCGGATCACAACGGCATCCGGGGCAGGGGCCGGCATCGGCATCAGCTCGATTTCGATCTTCTCCGCCGCGGCGACCGTCACAATCGGCAAGGCCGCCACCGCCGGCACATCCGCCTTCACAACTTCAACCGCTTCCTGGCTTTTCACCGACGCAACCGACGCAACCGCCTCGAACACGCCGGGCCCCGTCCCCTGGGCCGCGAAGGCGTCCCGGCCGTTGGGCATTGCGAGGTCCGCTTGCCGCGATTGGTCCACCGAAACCGACCGGCTTCGGGCCGTCCAGCAGGAATCCGCGGGAATTTCCAGCGCCAGGCTTGCCACAATTCCAACCAGAAAAATGCGAAGGGCCATCGGAGCGACTCCGTGAGCGGTCGAGAGGGATGTCAAAAAGGAGGAGAGCTTCTCTAGCTCGGTGTTAAACATTATCGACCACGGGGAGTGGACTCTTTAGGCAGCAAGGGGTGTTTGCGGGGTTGAAGTCAAGATTTCTGCGTGGCGAAGCAGTGATGTCAAGGGAAGCGATTCCCGTTGTCGAGGCGGGGAAAAATCGTAGGATGAGGGCGCAAGTCGCGATCGGGTCGACATGGAGGCCGGCTTTCGGGGCGGATTCGATCTATGGGAAAACGCGTCCTGGTCACGGGTGCGGGCGGGTTCATCGGCAGCCACCTGGTCGAACGCCTGGTGAAGGACGGCCACCACGTCCGCGCCTTCGTCCGCTACAATGGGCGAGACGACCGCGGCCACCTGGACCGGCTTCCTGCGGCCACGATCGCCGCCGTCGAGGTCCATCGCGGCGACTTGAAGGACCCGGAGGCCGTCCGCCGCGCCGTCGACGACCGCGAATGGGTCTTCCACCTCGGTGCCCTGATCGCCATCCCCTATTCGTATCAAAACCCGCTCGACGTGGTGCAAACCAACGTGGTGGGCACCGCCCATGTGCTCGACGCCTGCCGCGTAAGCCCTTTCCTCGAAAGGGTCATCCTCACGTCCACGTCCGAGGTCTACGGGACGGCGCTCAGGGTGCCGATTGACGAGGAACACCCGCTCCAGGGGCAATCCCCCTACGCGGCGTCCAAGATCGGGTCCGATGCGCTGGGATTGAGCTATCACAAGGCGTTTCAACTGCCGGTCACGGTCCTCCGCCCGTTCAACACGTTCGGCCCGCGGCAATCGGCCCGCGCCATCATCCCCACGATCATCAGCCAGGCACTGGCAAGGTCCAGGGTGCAGCTTGGCAGCCTGGAGCCAAGGCGGGACTTGACTTACGTCGAGGACACCGCGGGCGGATTCGTGTCGATCGCCGCCTGCGACGCCGCCATCGGCCGCGTGGTCAACATCGGCCGGGGCGACGACCTGACCATCGGCGAGCTGGTCGAGCGGATCGCCGCCCGGCTCGGCCGCCCGATCGAGGTCGAGCCGATCCGCAGGAATCCGCCCCAAGGCCAGCGAGGTCGGCCGCTTGCTCGCGGGCACGTCGCTGGCGAGGCAGTTGTGGGGTTGGGAGCCGAAATTCTCGCTCGACGCCGGGCTCGACGCCACCATCGCCTGGGTCCGCGAGAATCTCGCCATGTTCCGCGTCGACACCTACACCACTTAAAGGTTCCCCGCGTCACGCGTTGCTTCGCCCGCCCGGACGTGCTACGTTCAACTGCGACGGAGGCCTGGGCGATCCGAGCAATCCGGCGAAGACTCGGGTCGTGCTCCTCGCCGCGAAAGCTCTCGCCCAGGCCCCGCCGCTTCCTGCCCGGATCGGCGAGGACGGCCTTCCGTGTTGCCCGAAAACGACCCGATCGACCGCATCTCCCCCACGCTCCGGCCCGCCGGCCGGGCGATCATGCGGCAGACCTGGCCGACCTCCTCTTCATCCACTGGCCCATCCCGGCCCAGGCGCTGCGTCCGCTCATCCCGCAAAGCCTGGAAATCGACACCTTCGACGGCGATGCTTACATAGGCCTGGTCCCGTTCGCCATGAAAGGCGTGCGGCCGTGGTGGTCGCCGCCGGTCTGGCGATTGTCGAAATTCCTCGAAACCAACGTCCGCACCTACGTCCACTCCCGGGGACGCGACCCCGGCGTATGGTTCTTCAGCCTGGACGCCGCCAACCCGATCGCCGTGAAGCTGGCCCGCAAATTTTTCCACCTGCCGTACCATCTCGCGCGAATGGACCTGATCCCCTCCCTGGACGGCTCGATCTCGTACCTCTCCGACCGGAAATGGCCCGGTCCGGTCCCGGCGGGCTGCAACGTTTCCTTCTCGATCGAGGGGACGCCGAAGGCCTCCGAGCCCGGGACCATCGAGCACTTCCTCGCCGAGCGCTACATCCTCTATGCCCAGGGACCGAAAGGGCTCATGAGCGGCCGGGTTCACCACTCGCCGTACCCGCTGCAACCGGCAAGGCTGGAATTCCTCCAGGAGTCGCTGCTCGCCGCCCTGGGGTTGGTCCGGCCCGACACGCCCCCTCTGGTCCATTATGCCAGCCAGGTCCGCACGCGGATTTATCCCCTGCGCCCGTCAATCCGGCTTGAACGGCCCTCCATACGCGAGCCCATCCATGCCAACCCCTTCCGACGACCAGCTTTACCAAGCCACGCTGCGGGCCATGCGGATTGTCATCGTCGTGCTGCTGGTGGGCGTGAGCCTGATGCTGGTCGTCGCCTTCACCGTGATCCGGGCGGGAAGATGGTTCGCCCCGGAACCCTGGCGATTGACCCTGCCCCTGGGGACAATGGCTCTGGGCACGGCAGTCGTGGCCGCGGTGCTTTCCTTCATCCTGCCAGGCCTTCAAGCAAGCTCGCTGATCCGGAAGATGGATCGGCCTTCAACTTACGACGGCTCGGAAGGCCCCTACCAGCGGCCCGAGACCGAGACTGGTCGCCTCCTGGAAATTGCCCGGGAGAGTATGATTGTGGGCGTGGGCTTGCTGGAAGGCGCGGCATTCTTCAACGCGATCGCCTATCTGCTGGAGGGCGGGGCCATCCCGCTGATCACCTGCCTCCTGCTCGTCGGGCTGATCGCGTCGAAATATCCCACGCGGTTCGGCCTGGAAAACTGGGTCGATGAGCGTCGCACCTCGCCACGATAAGGTCTGCCGATGGAAGCCATCGTCATCTTCGACGGCGTTTGTAATTTCTGCAACGCCACGGTCCACTTCCTGATGAAGCACGACCGCCATCAGCGGCTCAAGTTCGCCTCGAACCAGTCGGAAGCGGCGCGGCCCTCCTGAAGAAGTTCGGCATCGATCCCGAGAATGTCTCCAGCGTGTACCTCGTCGAAGGCGACAAGATTCGCTCCAAATCCTCGGCCGGCCTGCGGATCGCAGCCTTATTAGGCTTCCCCTGGAACCTCGGCGGTGTCTTCCGAATCATCCCCCAATCTCGCGATCCCGTGTACGACTGGATCGCGAGGAATCGCTACCGATGGTTCGGCAAGGCGGAGACGTGCCACCTCCCCGCGCCGGCGGAGAGGGCCCGATTCCTCTGAACGGTCATGGGACGAACCGATCGACCCCGGAGGGGCCGGCACCTCGGAAAACCATCGCGACGGAGGCCCGGGGAATTCATCCGATCGCCGACGGATTTTCGATCCACCGCTGAGGCGCGGACGAAAGTGCGGCACGCCGTCGCTGCCGCCGATTCGCTAGAAAGTGCGGCCCGCGTTGGTGCCGACGAACGGGTTGCTTCGCCGCTCGGTGCCGATGGTCGTGGCCGGGCCGTGGCCCGAGTAGACGCGGGTTTCGTCGGGCAGGGGCAGGAGCTTCTCGCGGATTCCTCCCAGGAGGGTCGTCCCGTTGCCTCCGGGAAATCGGCCCGGCCCACGGAACCGGCGAAGAGGACGTCTCCGGCCAGGACGAAGGGCGGGGCTTCCTGGTCGGCGATGAACACGACCGAGCCGGGGCTGTGGCCGGGGATCTCGCGGACGAGGAACGAGAAGCCGGCGATCTCCAGGCGTTCCCCTTCGTCCACCAGGCGGTCGGCCGGCGGGCTGGTCATGGGCAGGCCGAGCTTGCCGCTGAGGTTGGCGTCGGGGTTGGTCAGCAAGTCGGATTCGTTCCGCCCGATGATGAGCGGGACCTCGGGATAGACCTGCTTCAAGGGGGCGTTGCCCGCGATGTGGTCGTAATGGCCGTGGGTGTTCAGGATGGCCGCGGGGTAAAGGTGGTGATGCTGGACTACGTCCATCAGCTTCGCGACGTCCAGGCCCGGGTCGACCACGATCGCCCGGTTGTCGCCGATCCGCCACAACACATAAGCGTTCTGGGAAAACGCCTCCGAGACCACCGTGAGGATCTTGTACGATGCGTCGCTCATGCCCACTCCCCGGCGAGAAGGTCTCGCGTTGCGGTTGCCTTCCGGAAACCCCCGTGATGCCGGCGTAGTCTAGCAATCGGGTGCGGCCCTCGACTAGCGACCGCCTCCAGCCCTCGCCTTGTAAGAATGACCAGCCCGCCTGGTAATTTCGACAAAGCCTGTTCGCAAATCGTGCGGCCTGGCTCATTGGATTGGGCAATGGGTCCGTGCCGATGGCGAATCGTTGCCTTTGGCGCAGGGCTTGCAAAAGAAAGTGCCTTGATTGGCCGCAAGGCCCCCAGCTTCGCCACTCGTCCATGCTCCCGCGGGCCATCTCGACCGTTCTCTATCCCGGCCGGCTGGGGTCGGCGGAAGGACATACGATGGCCCGCCTAAGTAAGAAGCAAGGTCGACGAGGCTTGCGATTCTGGCTCGCCATGGCGCTGCTGACCCCCTCGCTTGCCCTTGGTCAGGAGCCGAAATCCCCCCCCCGCCAGGGCGATCGCGAGCCGGCGAGTTGCGACGCGAATCCCGGTTCGACCTCGCGGAGGCCGCCCCGAAGTCTTGCCCCTGGCTCGCCTTACGCGGCCGAAGCCGAGGCGATCGATCGGGCGTGCGAGGCGATCGCCTCGTGCAAGCGAGACTTCGCCAAGGTCACCGACTACTCCTGCACGTTCTTCAAGAAAGAGCGGGTCGAAGGCAAGCTGCTGGGCCAGAATATCATGGTGATGAAGGCCCGCACGAAGCCGACGAGCTTTTACTTCAAGTTCGTCCAGCCCGACGCGGGCCGCGAGGCGATCTACGTGGCGGGCCGGCACACCAACAAGGCGGTCGTGCATGACGTGGGGTTCGGCAAGCTGATCGCCGGCACCCTGAAGCTCGACCCCAAGGGCAGCATGGCGATGGAAGACTGCCGGCACCCGATCACCGAGGCCGGGATCGGCCACATGATCGACACGATCGAGACCGCATGGTCGAAGGAGCTGCATCCCGAGGAGTCGAGGATCATCTTCCACGAGGGGGCTTCGGTCGGGGACCGCCCGTGCGTGCTGATCGAGTCGATCCACCCGGAGAAGCGGCCCAACTTCATGTTCCACAAGGTGAAGGTTTACATCGACGTCGAGAACAACATGCCGATCCGCTTCGAGGCGTACGATTGGCCCAGGGGCGGGAAGGAGCCCGAGCTTGTCGAGGAATATATTTACTCGAAGTTGAAATTGAACGTCGGGCTCCAGGAGAAGGACTTCGACCCGGCGAATTCGAGCTATTCCTTCGGCCGGTTTTGACGAGAAAGCCTCAAGAAAGCAAATCTTGCCGGACTCCTGGTCAGAATCGCTTCAATCCTCACGAACCTCGCGGGCGCGGGCCGATAAACGATGCTGTTGAAGGTTCCGGACGCGAGGATAAGCGACCTTGGCAGAGGGGTGCGGGTTCGATAGAATCCGCCTCGCCCAGGGGGGTTAGCCCGGCAGCCCAGGGAAGGGGCCGGCCGACCAGCTCGTCTCGCGGTTTGAAGTGCCGGCCCGAGGATTCCGGGGCATCTTTCGCCCATGCCCCGGCGCGGGCCGCCGACCAAAGTCCATGGAAGGAGGCTCGATGAGCGCGGTCCCGACCCCCAAGGCCCAGGTCCGGGTCCATATTCGATGGATGATCCGCCGCGACATGCCCGAAGTCCTCGCCATCGAGCACCGCAGCTTCGAATTCCCCTGGTGCGAGGAGGAGTTCCTCCGGGTCCTCCGCCAGAGGAACTGCATCGGCATGGTGGCCGAATACGGCGAGCGCGTGGTCGGGTTCATGATCTATGAGCTGCACAAGAGCAAGCTCCAGGTCCTGAACTTCGCCGTGGCCCCCGAATTCCGCCGGATGGGCGTGGGCCACCAGATGGTCGCGAAGCTCGTCGGCAAGCTGTCGAGCCACCGCCGCACGAAGATCTCGCTCCATTGCCGCGAGACCTGCCTGAACGCCCAGCTCTTCTTCCGGATCGAAGGGTTTCGCGCCTCCGGGGTCATGCGAGACTTCTACGAGGATTCGGGCGAGGACGCCTATATCATGCAATACCTGTTCGACGAATCCGAGGCCGACGACCTCTCGCCCAGGCCGGTCAATCGGATCGCCAAGCGGCTGGAAAGCTGAACGACCTCGGACATCCTCTCTCCCAATCGCCGCCGCCGTCCCCCAGGTTTGGGGATGGCGGCGGCGACTTGTTTTTGGGCAGGGCGTGGCGATGCATCACGCATCGCCTATAATCCGATGATCGTCCTTCGACCCCGGACTCGCCCCTTCCCGACCCCACCCATGGCCGACCTCTTCGAAGACGAGTTGAGAAGCTCCGCCGACCTGGCGACCGCCGCCGCCCGCATCGCCGACCTCATCGCGAGCCGCGTGGCCCCGGCGCTGGAGCGGATCGCCGCCGCCCTGGAAGCCGGCAACTCGGGGATTCGAGCCCCCGAGGCGGCCGATCCCCGGGCGAACTTGCTGGCGGAGATTCGCGAGGCGATCCACGCCAGGGATTTCGCCCACGCCCAGTCCCTGCTCGAACCCCTCCAGGAATCCGAGGCCGAAGCCCCCGACACCATCAAGCTCCGGGACGAATATCAGGAGGCGAGGCGGGCCTTCACGGTCGATCACCGCGCCCGGATGGATGCGGCGCGAAGCGTGAACGACCCGATCGCCGTGCTCGACCATCGCGACGCGCTGGCCGGTTTGCTCGATTTCGAGGAAATTGCGGCCATCGATCGCGACCTCGTCCGCTGGCTGATGATGCTGCTCATGAAGAGGATGCGTGCCGGGAGCGTCCGCGAAGACGTGGCCTCGCTGGCCGCGAGGGCGGCGGCAAGCTTCGGCCACCTGCCCGAAGGGGCGAGCCTGCGGGCGGCGTTGCCCACGCTCCGTCGCAGCGCGGGTTTGTGCCCGCGATGCGCCTCGCCCTACGTGGGGGAGGAGGATGCGTGCGAGAAATGCCTGGCCGCCGTCCCGAAAATCGCGGATTTGCCCATTTCCCCCACCCCGGCAACTTGACGAACCCCGGGGCGTCGGGAAGGATAAAGGGTGATCGCCCGTCGCGGAGATCCCGATGGCGGCGGCGTCCCCTGATCGACCCCCGGTTCGGTTTTCGAAAGGATCGGGCCAATGACCCGTCGCCTCGCCCTGGCCCTGGTCGGCCTGGCCGCAATGGCCGCCAGCGCCTCCGCCCAGGAGTTCAGCTCGCACAGGATCCTCCCCACCCGCGCCGCCCTCGAACGCATCGGGCTGGAGAAGCTCTGGTATACGGCGGTCCCGCTCACCAGCATCACCGAGAAGGTGGCCACGATCAACCTGGCCGAGGACTTGCTCTTCGTCCAGACGACCCTGGGCAACATGTTCGTGTACGAGGCCGAGACCGGCAAGCCGCTCTGGAACGTGAGCCTCGGGCGCAGACCAGGGACACGAAGCCCGCGACGGTCAATTCCGACTGCGTGTTCGTGACGAACAACCGGACGCTGCATTGCCTCGACCGCAAGACGGGCCGCACCAACTGGGTGGGCGACCTGGGGATCACCGTGGCCAACGTGTCGCGAGAGGGGGCGACGGCGGTGGGGCCCCCGGCGGCCACGGAAACCCGCGTGATGGTCGGCCTGGCCGGCGGGAAGCTGGTGGCCTACAACGCCCGCAAGGTCCCGCCCACGTCGAGGACGGCCGCGCGGTCGGCCGGGACCCTCGCCTGGACCTGGCAGACCAGCGCCCCGATCACCAGTCGCCCCATCCCGGCCGAGCGGGTCGTGGCCTTCGCGAGCCAGGACCACAAGGTCTACGTGTGCATCGACACCCCGCCCACGCTCCTGTTCCGCTACCTCACGGCCGGACCCATCTCGGCGTCGATGGGCACCCACGGCGAGCGGACCTTGATCGTCCCCTCCGAAGACCAGGTCCTCTATGGGGTTGACCTCTTCACCGGCGACACCAAGTGGACCGTGCCGACCGGGGCGCCGTTGAGGCGCGAGCCGCTGGTCGCCGGCGACACGATCTTCGTGATCAACGCCATGGGAGAGGTCTTCTGCGTCGATGCGCGGGACGGCAAGGTCAACTGGTCGCAGAGGACTCCTGGCTACCGTCTTGTGGCGCTCGCCGGTTCGCAGCTCTTCATCGCCACGGTCGACCATGATCTCGTGATCCTCGACCGCGCCACGGGCCGGATCATCTCCAACTCGCATGAGACCCGCGAACGGGTCGGCCTGGATCTGCGCGAGTATTCCGTCCCGACGACCAATCGCCAGAACGATCGGCTCTACTTCGCCGCGCCCAACGGGCTTGTGATCGCGCTGAGGCACATCGGGGCCATCGCGCCCACGAACCTCCGAGATCCGAAGGGGCCGAAATTCGGCTTCATCCCCGAAGGCGGGATTCCCGACGTGGTCACGCCGCCCATCGTGCCGCCGGTCGAGGCGGACAAGCCGCCCGGAGAAGCGGACAAGCCGCCCGGCGAGGAGAAGCCGGGGCAATAACTCGGCGAGATCAAGGCAAGATTGACCACGAAGGCACGAAGTCTCCGCGGAGACTTCGTGCCTTCGTGGTCAATTCCGGGTGCGATCAGCCCGCCTTGGCCAGGCTGAGGCCGCGGACCTTGATGCTCGAACCCTTGGCCGAGGCGTTCACGAAGGCCTCGATCAACTGCATGTCGAGCGAGATGTTCCCCTCGTTCTGCGGGTGCCACTGGACCCCCACGCAGAACCAATCCTCGCCCTTCCACTCGATCGCCTCGACCAGCCCGTCGGGGGCCAGGGCACCGGCGCGGAAGCCGGGGGCGATCTTGCGGATCCCCTGGTGGTGGTAGCTGTTCACGCGGATCTCGCCCTCGCCGTAGATGTCCTCCATCATGGAACCCTTCTCCATGATGACGATGTGGCGATGGACCCCGCCTTGCGGGTCGCGGTGCGGGATGCTCTTGGGCATGTCCTCGGGCAGGTGCAGGAAGTTGCCGCCCCCGTACACCACGTTCATCTCCTGCATCCCCAGGCCGCAGCCCAGGACGGGCATCTTGCGCTGCTGGATGAGCTTGCAGAGCAGGCGGTCGCTGGTCTCGCGGCGCTCGGAGACGAGCTTGATGGACGGGTGCGGCGTGAGGCCCATCTTCTTGGGGTCGAGGTCGTCCCCCTCGGTCAAGATCACGCCGTCCAGGCGGTCGAGGACCGGGCCGAGGTCGTCGGCGCGGGTCATCGGGGGGATCACGATCGGCAGGGCGCCGGCGGTCAGCAGGCAGTCGTAATAGCCGCTGTGCAGGACGCTGTGCGGGCTGCGACCGTGGGCCGGGGTGAAGAAATCGGCATTGATTCCGATCAGCGGGCGATCCTTCGTCATGGCATCCCTTCCTTGCTTTGGCGTGAGCGAAGTCCGTTCGTCATCATCCGCCCCCACCCGGGCCAACCCTGACCTATCCATAGGCCGGGCGGGCCGAAGCTTTTGGGGGCGGCAAGCCAGGAGAATCGAGGTCTGCTGCTGCTTCTCTTCTGAGGGGGGAAATCAAGGCTGTCGCGAGTGCGGGTCACCCGGCGACTACTGGTTGCGACCTCGTTTCTGAGGTAGGTGGAGTCTAGCTTCGCGACTCCGCCGACTCAAGGAAAATCCCGCGAATATCGCGGATTTTTAGGGGATTTTGCCTTCCCCTGGAATCGGAAGCGCGGGTGTCGATTTCGGATAATCGTCTCGCAGGAAACGCACGATCATCTCCAGGTCCAGGGGGGTGAGATGCTCCTCGAACCCCGGCATCTGCTCGTGGGCCTTCAGGTATCCGTAAAATCCCTTCGCGCCCGGCTTCTTGATCATCCGCGAGACCCAGGGCGGCGAGCCGTAGCCGAACAGGGCAGGGGCCTTCTTCGTCTTTTGCTCCTCGCCCCACGTCCCGACGACATGGCACTGGCAGCAGTCCTCCACGAACGACTCGTAGCCGGGATGCTCCTTGAGCTTCGGATCGGCCGACCATTCCTCGAAGCTGGCATCGGCCGGGGTCTTCGCGAAAAGGGCCAGGAAGTCGGCAACGTCGTCCAGTTCCTTGCTCTCGAGCGCCGTCGCCTCCTTCCAGGCCTGCATGCCGCCCAAAGGCGCCTCGGTGGTCTGCTTCGACTTGGCCGCCCTGGGCACGTGGCCGACGAACCTGGACGAGCTGGGATCTTTCAACAGGTCGCGAATCCAGGCCCTTGAGGCATACCCCTTCAGGTCCCACCCGCGAAGCGGGCCGTCCTCCGCCGGCTTCTTGTCGCCATAAGCGTGGCAGCCGAGGCATTTCTGCTCGAAGATGGCCGAGCCTCGCGAGAGCGGGTCGGTGCGGAGCAAGTCCATGTCGCCGGTGGGGGGAATCCCGGCAAGATCGGGATGATCGGCCAGCCACACGGCCCGCTCGGCCAGATGATCGGCCCTGGCGCGGCTCTTCTGATAGGAGGCGTTCAGGCGATCGGCCTTCAAACCGTCGTAGATGAGATAGCCGGCGCCTCCCAGGATCGCGAACAGGAATCCGGTGGCGAAGACGTGGACGGCCTTGCGTGGGAACCACCGGTCCAGCAGGGGCAGGCTCAACAAGACGGCGGCGATCGCGCCCGGCACGAGCACCGTGCCGATCACTTCGGCCTCGCCGGGGAGGAAGCTCAGCAGGCGATTCAGCCAGAGGACATACCACTCGGGCCTGGCCGGATAATCGGTCGCCATCGGGTCGGCAGGCGCGTCCAGCGATGCCCCCTTCGCCTGGTACACGAGGAACGCGATCGCCCCCAGGACGATCGCGCCAGCGACGGCATTGCGGAAGGACTGATTCGGCCAGTACGCCTCGTCGTCGCGGCCATCGGCGGCGACCGACGGCTCGCCATGCTTGCGGATCTGGCCGGCCTGGAGTCTCAAGGCGAGCAGGAACAGGACCGGCAGGGCCGCGACGTGCAGGAGATACATCCGCGTGATCGTCAGGTTCCCCAGCCGCGGGCCCCCGACGACCAATTTCTGGATCGACGGGCCGACCACGGGCGTCCCGCCCGCGATCGTCGTCTCCACGGTGGCGGCCCAGAAACCGCGCTGGTCCCAGGGCAGCATGTTGCCGGTCAGGCCCAGCGCCATGGTCAAGGGGACCAGGGCCAGGACCGACCACCAGAGGAACTCCCGAGGGGCTCGATAGGCCCTGTAAACCACCGATTGGATCAGGTGGAGCAGGGCCAGGATTACCATCGCGGTGGTCGCGAAGCGGTGAATCCCCCGCACGAACCAGCCGAAGGCGGTCTGATGGTTCAGGTAGTACACGCTTCCCCACGCGGTGGACGCCGAGGGGCTGTAGGTGCCCATCAGGAGCCCGCCCGTGACGACCTCGACGAGGAACAGGACCGCCAGCGACGAGCCGAACACGTATCGCCAGCGCGCCCCGCCCGGGATCGGCCGGTCTCGCCAGCTTCGGAGGAAGCGAGAGAGATCGGTGCGGGACTCGAACCAGGCGTGCAGGGACTTAAGCAAGGGGGATCTTCTCCGAGGCCTGGGCGCGGAAGCGCTGAAATTGCACGCGGATGGTGGGATCGGACCCTTGCATGGGCTCGACGTCCAGGCGATCCAAAGGGCGCGGCGCCACGCGGTTCTCGGGCTTCCCGTTCAGGGCAAATTCGGCGTTGTGGCAGGGGCACTGGAAGCTCGATCGATCGGCCGAGAGCTTGACCACGCAGCCCAGGTGCGGGCACTCGCCCGAGAACGCCAGGACCCGCTCGGGAGTCCCTTCCGGTTGCCGGACGAGCCAGACCAGGCCGATCGGCTCCCTGGGATAGCGCACCCAGGCGTCCTGGCGGGCATCGATGATCGGGACCGACCGGGGGACGCCCACCTCCAGCTCATCGATCCGGCACAACTCGTAGACCTTGGCCCCCTTCCGCATCTTGCCCAGGGGATCGAGCAGCAACGCCACGCCGGGGACGATCAGGAGCAGGCCGATCGCGGCTTGCAGGATCCTCGTGATGAAGCCGTAGAAGTCGCGCCGGGTCATTCGGGTCGCCCTCTCGTGATTATAATCAAGCGATCAGGGCCGCCCGGACGGATTTCAGGACCGTTTCCACGGCCTCGGGCAGGGGATCGGGCAGCATGGCACCCGAGGCCGCGCGGTGCCCGCCCCCGCCGAACAATCCGGTGAGCTTGGAGCAATCGAATCCCGACCGAGATCGCACGCTCAGCTTGATCCCGCCGCGCTTCTGCTCGATGAACAGCAAGCCCACCTCGACCCCGCGAAGGCTCACGGTGAAGTCGACCAGGTCCTCCGTGTCGGGCGGGATGGCGCCCGTGCGATCGAAATCCTCGCGAGTGACCGTGGCGTACGCAATGCGGCCGTCCAGGTCCGTCTGCAACGAGGCCAAGGTCTCGCCCATCATCTTCAGGCGGCCGATCGTATTCCGCTCGAAGAGGAGCTTGTAGACCTGGTCGATCGGGGCGCCGGCTTCCAGCAATTCGGCCACGTCTCGCAGGGTCCCGGGCCTCGTGGACGGGTGATGGAACCAGCCGGTATCCATGGCAATGGCGGTCAGCAAGCCGGTGGCCATGGTCTCGGTGATCGGGACATTGAGGGCGCCGGACGGCTTGAAGGACGAGCGTCCCGCACGATTCGGCGGAAGTGTCCTTCAAGAAGGTGGCGCCCAGGTCGTCCTGGCTCACGTGATGGTCGACCACGAGGCGAGGGCCGGGAAAGCTCCGGACGAATTCCCCCATGTCGCCAAGCTGGCCCCAACTGGAAAGGTCGAGGATCACGAGCGCCTGGCGGTCGCCCAGGTCCGAGGGCTGGACGGCCGTCCCGAAATGCGCGAAGAACGTGGAATCAGGGTCGAGGAAGTCGTACCGAGGCGGGACCTGGCTGGAATTGACCACGCGCACGTCCTTGCCGAAATGCCGCAACAGGCCGGCCATGCCCACTTCCGAGCCGAGCGCGTCGCCATCGGGGCGGACGTGGCTGGTCACGAGGAAGCGGTCGTTCTCGGCGATGAGGTGGGAAAGCGGGGACCAGTCGATGCTCATGGAGGATTTCCAGCCGGGCAAGTTCGTGCGGGAAGGGTATTATAAAGCGGCCGGTTGCGATCAGCAATGAGCCGAGGGCCTGGCATGAACGTGTGGGGCATCGCCGACCTCCACCTCTCCTTCGCCCGCGACGACCCCCGCGAACGCTTCGCCGGCCGCTGGCGCGACCACGCCCAGAAGATCGAGCGTGAATGGCGGCAAGTCGTCGCCCGGGACGACCTCGTCTTGATCCCCGGCGACGTCTCGATGGCCCGCAATCACCGCGAAATCCAACCCGACCTGGCGTGGATCGATCGCCTCCCCGGCACGAAGGTGATTTCGGCCGGGAATCATGACGGGTGGTGGAACGGCGTGAAGAAAGTGCGCCCGATCTTGCGAAAGTCGATCGCGGCGGTGGGCGGCGACGCCCTGGAATTGCCCGGCGCGATCGTTTGCGGGTCCCTTGGCGCCCCGACCGGTTTCGACGAGTCGGATCGGATGGCCAGGGACGCCGAGGCCCGCGAACTCCTGGAGCTGGATCGCGCCCTGAGCCAGGCCTCGCGGCTCCGGGATGCAACCTCGTCGCCCATCTTCGTCCTCTGGCACTACCCGCCGTTCGACCGCTTCGGCCAGCCCGGCCCGATCGTGTCGCGCCTGGAATCGATCGGAGTATCGTCCTGCCTCTATGGGCACCTGCACGCCCAGGGACAGTGGGGCACGGCCGCGCAGGGCCAGATTCGCGGCGTCCGCTACTACTGCGTGGCGGCCGACGCCATCGGCTTTCGTCCCTTGCGGCTGTCACCGTGACAGGCCCAGGAGCGGCGACAAGCCATCGTCACTTTCTCGCCGGAAGTAAACCTGGCTTCCCCTTTTTACATTTGCCGGAGGAGAAGTAGCGGTGGAGTTGACATTCCGTCAGATTGCCAGTTTCCCGCAGGATTCGATATGAATGGATTTAAACTGTTATCCAACTGATGTTTAGAATCGGAACTACGCCCGATATTTCGACGTTGGCATGCGGTGTGCCTTCTGCTTACCGTCACACGGAAGGGATGACCTTCGCAGTCTCACAACGGGAAGCAACGGAGCGATACCATGTTGGTCCTCAGCAGGAAGCTTGGCGAGAAGATCGTGATCGGCGACAACATCGTGGTGACGATCGTGAAGATCGACCGCAACCAGATCCGCATCGGGATCGAAGCACCCGCCGACGTGCCGGTGTACCGCGAAGAGATCCTCCCCGTTCGGGATGCAAGCGCCGCGGAACTGGTCGCCTCGGGTCGCTGAGCGAAGGTCGGACAGGTTGGTTCAGGGCCATACGGACTGGATGGCCTTGAAGGTGGCATGAGCCACCCGAGCGGGGTCGAGCCCGGCCAGGGCATGGCACTTGGTCAAGGGTTCGGCCGTGACGGGGCCATCGTAGCCCCGTGATTGCAGGATTTCGAGCAGCCTTCGCGATTCCACGCGACCCGTCTCGCCGGGCAAGCCTCGCTTGTCATCGCGCAGGAGATGGCGGTCCGCCGGATCGTGAACGGCAACGTCGGCCACGTGGACCCAGACGATCTGCCGGGCCTCCCACCCGAGCACCGTCTCGGCGGGCTCGCCGGCGGCGTAAAGATGCCAGGAATCGGCCAGGATTCCCACCGGAACCCCGGCCTCGGCTTCGATTTGCGCCCGCAACGGCTCAACATCCGCCAACCGGTGGACGAACGGCAGGCCACGCCCCGAACGCGACGAATCCACGCCGATCACCTCCAGGCCAAGCCGGACGCCGTGATCGTCGAGGATTTTCGCGATTTTCCCGAGCCGCCGGACATGAAATTCGCGGGCCGAGATCCTCGGATCATGATCCTCGGCAACCCACTCGGGCATGACCCAGGTGGCCGTGCGGATCAGGCCCAGATCGGCGGCGGCCCTGGCGTAAGTCGGTAGTTTCCGCACCCCCTCCTCAAAGGCGGCCTCATCCCCCCGCCAGTTCATCGGCAAAGGGAAGGCGCCTGCCCGCAGGCCGAGGTCGTCCATCCGGGCTCGCAAGACTTTGAAGTCGTCGCCCGCCTCCAGGGCGTCGCGCACCATCAAATCGACGCCGCGAAAGCCGGCTTGGGCGGCCAGGGCGATGGTTTCGTGGGTCGGGAGCGACAGACCCACGGCGCGGGCGTTGAAGCTTGCGTACATGGGAATAATCACCAAGCCGCGGACCCCGCCCGCTTCGGATCAAGTTCCATCGGCCAGGCGAGGGAAGCTGGGCCGGAAGCGGACGGGTTTATGGCGCTCAGCTCGCGACCGCGGCCCGACGGCGGCGAGCGCCGACGGCGGCACCGACGAGGCCCACGGCCATCAGCGTCAGGCTGGCGGGTTCGGGAACCGAGAGCGGCGCGATCGCCATCAGGAACGGCCCGTTCAGGCCCGTGGCGAAGTTGCCCAGGAACACCCCCGTGGAGGAATATTGGCGAATCGTCCCGTTGGTAATACTGGATTGGAAGAAGGTCTGAGACGTCGGGTCGTAGACCAACCCGAACGCACCACTGCCCCCCGTGGCGAAGGTCCCGAGGTCCGTCAGGTTTGACGAAAATTTCTCGATCGTGCCGCTCAGGTAGTTGGTCACGTAGATGTTCCCGGAAGCGTCCTGGACCATCGAGGACGGGTAGCTCAGGCTGTTCGACGTCACCGTCCTGAGGAGGGACCCGGTCGACGAATACTCGTTGATGTAATTGGTGCTCGTGCCGCCCGACACGTAGACGTTCCCCGACCCGTCGATCAGGATGCCCATGGGAAACAGGAGGCCCGGCGCGAACGCCTTCACGAACGCGCCCGTGGGAGAATAGAGGTTGACCGCGGCCGAGGGCGAGCCACCCGTCGCGACGTAGAAGTTGCCCGACGAGTCCCTTGCGATCGTTTCGATACCATTGATCAGGTTCGTCAACCCGAACGTATTGATCAGCGAACCGGACGGGGAATATTCCGTGATGGCATTGGTACCCTGGCTCGCGACGTAGAGGTTCCCCGAGCTATCCAGGGTCAGCCCGGTAGGTTGGACGATGGACGGCACGAAGTTAACCCCGCCACCCGACTGGTGGAACAGCGTGACCGAGTTCCCACTGTAGGAGGAAACATAGAGCGAGAAATCCGCATCGGCCTCGCGCGTGGAGGCCAAGAAGCCGACGACGGCGAGCAATCCAAAGACCCTGGATCGCATTTAAGGTGTTCCTTTCGGTGGGGGGATCGGCGAAAATCAGGAAGCCCGGCGCATGTGCCGAAAGTGCGCTGGCGGGATCATAAGTTCTCGAACTTCACCGGGCAAAGGAATTCTTCCATGCTCGCAAACTTACGCAAATTATCATCAGAGTAACTTAATATCGCCAATGATCTATGACACTTTTAGGCCAGTTCAAGAAAAAAGAAAGCCTGATTCCCAAGACTCTATTACCCATCTTAAGCCCGCCCTGTAGGGTGGGTCAGCAAATCGCAACCCACCGGCGGGTGGCACTGGTGGCTTGTCCATCTACTGTCCGGTAAAATAAGCTATTTTTTCGTCCCAGTGGCTCGGCCATGTTTACTTCCCTGCATATCTACCGGAGAAGTAGTTCCGAGGGAATCTAAGCCTCTCAATCCGCAAATTGACGAAAATGCATGCATGGAATCATCCTTTTGGGTTGTCATGCCAGCGTCGTGCTTGGTAGATTGATGCCAACTTCGCGGTCTACCTATATCGCCCAAAATGCGTAGAAACGCAGACAGAATTGCGCAAGCTATGACAAGCACCCACCGTCCTCCGCCCCGTGGCGAGGTGAGAGAACCTCTCGGGTGTGTGAAGCCTCCAGAGACCACGATCGGACGACGACTCATGGGGCCGAATCCGCGACCTTCGTGAGCCGACGTCCTCCGACCGCGCCGACCACCCTCCCCATCGCCCAATAAAACGTGTGATTGCCGGGACGGGCCGGCTCGATCCTGCTTCCGTGAGGACTGCGTCCCGCGCCGTCGCCAGGCCAATCTGGCCTCGCAGAATCGTCGGCCCGTGGGACGCATTTCTACGAAACGAACCCAAACGCTCCAGGGCTCATTTTTACGAAACGAAGCCAAAAGCGGGAGGCGATCGAACGACGCTGTCCGGAGATAAACCATGACCGCAAAACAGGTTATCCATCCTCGCATCGCGGCCGACGTCTCCGGACGCTGGACGTTTATTGAGCGGTTTTGCGCAAAGAAGCCCACAAGAACACGCCGGGACACGTCGCGGCGGAAGTCCGATCGTTCGCGTGGCGCTTCCGCCGGCCATGGTCGCGCCGCGATGCGTGCCGGTTCGGGACGCCGCCCAAGGCTACCGACTCGGCCTCGTGAACCAAGGAAATCACCCCCGAATGATCGATGGAAATCCCTGGTCACGCTCCCGCGTTACATAACACAAATAGGCAAGTCGTCGCGGGCCGACGCTTTACCGCGAACCTTCCCCTTGGCGCGGCCCTCGCGGATTGCCCAGAATCATGCCATAATTCCGGGTCGTCGGTTTCGCGTCCGCATTTTGCGGCCGATCTCCGGGCGTGCATGCAAGCGGTCAGGCGGGGGGGAGATGGTCGCGACTTGGATCGAGGCGTCTGCGAAGGGCCGGCATGGCGGGGCCGTGCGGGCCGGGATGTGGTCGGTTGTGGTCGTGGGGACGCATCCGGTCGAGGCCGATCAGGAAGTCTGGCTGGAGATCTCGGCCGACGACGTCCCGCTCGGGCCGTTGCCGTCGTACTGGCTGGAAAACAAGGGGGTGAACAGCTTCTGGCATGTTCCCATCCCGCCGCAGGCCGTGGGCAGCCGGCTGCGATATCGGTCGATGGCGCGTCGCGACGGGTTCGACCCGGTTTATAGCCCGAATCAGGACGTGATCGTCCGGCCTAATTTGCCCGATCGCACCGAGAGCGTCACGCTTTCGTCGCCCGAGGCGCTGGTCGGCAATCGCATGATGACGGCCCGCGTGGATGCCCGCGGATCGACTCATGACGTCTATTTCCCCACCGTGGGCCTGCATTCGGACGTCCGGCCCGCCGAGGGGGATTTGCCGCAAAGCCGCTCGCACTTCCGGGGGATCGGCGCGGGCCTCGCCGTGGGGCGCCGCCTGGATTGGTTCGCCGAGCGCCTGGCCTGGGAGGTGTTCCAGCGCTACCAGGGTGCGACGAATGTGCTCGTTACCGAGCTGAAGTGGCGTCACGGCCCGATTCGCGTTTTGTCCACCGATTTCGTCGCCACGGGTCCCGACCTCCCGCGCACGGCCGGCGGGTCGGAGTCGCCCGGCCAGTATATCAAGCGATTCCGGATCACGAACGAGGGGGACGAGCCGCGGCAGGCGGTGTTCGGGATCTATGTGCAGGCCGAGATCAACGGCGGGATCGGCGAGCCCGGCCTTTCCTGGCAAGACGGCGATCGGGCCTTGCTCGCGTTCAACCGCGGCCACAGCCATTCCAACCGCAAGCTGGCCCGCGATTCGACCGTGGAGTTCGCCCTGGCGCTCGACGATCGCGGCCCGGTCCAGTGCGAGCCGACGGGGCCGAGCGAGGCGATGATGCTCCGCTCGCTGGAGATCCCGGCCGGCGGTTCCGCGAACGTCGATTTGCTGATCAGCGGCGCCTTCACGGGCTGGAGCGGGGACCATGGGACGTTCGACCACTGGTTGCGGCCGGCCCTGGCGTGGTTTCGCGGGTCGAACCTGGACCTTGTGGAGCAAGAGGCCTCCGCGTTTTGGGACGCGTTCGTCGAGCCGCTCCCCACGCTCACGTTCCCCCGTCCGGCCTACGCCGTGAGCCTGCGACGCTCGGGACTGGCCGCCGCCATGCATGCCGACGCGCGATGGGGCGGGATGGCCGCCGGGTTCGATCGCGGGTTGAACGCCTATTGCTGGCCGCGCGACGCCATCTGGGCCGGCGGGGCGCTGGCTCGCGCAGGGCCATCCGGAAATCGGTCGCGGCGTGTTCGAGTGGCTGGGACGAGTCCGCGGCCATAGCCGACCGTACACGTATTGGTTCCAGAAATACACCATCGACGGCTGGCCGGAATGGGAGACCCCGGCCCTGGACCAGACCGCGATGATCCCCTGGTCGCTGGAGCGGCATCATCGGCGGACCGGCGACCTCGACTTCATCGCCTCCGCCTGGCCGATGATCGAACAGGCCGCGGCGGTTTGCTCGGGGAATTCGGGGCATCCGGGATTGCGATGGCTGGACGACCTGAACCTGATCAGCTCGGCGGGGATCTGGAACAACCGCTACGGCGCGTTCCTCTATTCCAACGCCGCCGCGGTGGCCGGGCTGAGGTCGGCCTCGCGCCTTGCCGGGTTGCTCAATCGCGACGAGGCGGGCTCGCGGTGGAGCGCCCTGGCCGATCGGATCTGGGACGAGGGGATCTCGGGCCATCTCCTGACCGATCCGGGCGGCCGATTCCTCGAAGCCCGACGGCTCTCGACGCGGCGAGGGCTGTGGGCCGACCGGCCCGAGCAGTGGGTCGAGCGATCGGCGGCGGTGGATATCAGCCTCCTCGGGCCGTCGGTGCCCTTCGACCTGATCCCCGCCTCCGACACGCACTTGCGGCGATCGGCCGAGGCGATCTTGCGCTATAACGCGGCCGGGGGCGACCCGAACGCCCTGACCTGCTGGTCGCCCGACCCGGATCGCGGCGACGCCCGCGACGCCCCGAGCGAGATGCATCAATACGACGCATCGAGCCTCGCCACGCTCTGGATGGCGAGGTACCTGATCGCACTTGGACGCGAGACGGGCGAAGGACGGCAATGGAATCGGGCGCTCGCCATGCTCGACGACATCCTCGGCCGTCTCGGCCCGCTCGGCCTGGCGTTGCGAGGGCAGATGGGCCGAGGCGACGGCCCGATCGACACCACCAGGCCCGCGCCCGGCGTGTGGGGCCTGCACGCCATGCTGATCGAGACCATGCTGGACCTGGCCGGCCTCGACCTGGACCTCGCGGCCAACCGCCTGATCCTGAATCCGGCGTTGCCGCCCGCGTGGCCGCAAATCGGGCTCTCGGGCAGCTTTGCCTGCGGCGACGTCTCCTATCGCCTGGAAAGGCCGGTCGGAGGCCTGGCGCACCGGCTGGTCGTCGACGCCAACCTGAATCGCCCGACCACGCTCCGGGTCGAGGTGGCCTGCCCCGGATTGCCCGACCTCGGCCCATGGAACGCCCGCCCGGCGGCGCCTCCGCCGACGTTCGATCGCGCGAGCCGGAAACTGTCCTGGACAGCCGAGCTTCCCTCGGGTATCTCGCATCAAGAATGGAGTTGGGGATAAAGGGCGAGCGAGGGAACGCCGATGGACGCGTCGGAAGTCTTGAAGCAGCTTGAGAAGTGCGGCACCGAGCAGAACCGCAAGACGTATCGCCGCCATGGGGCCGACGAGAACGTCCATGGCGTCAGCTATGCCGACTTCAAGAAATTCAAGAAGACGCTGAAGACCAGCCAAACCCTGGCCGAGGCACTCTGGCACAGCGGCAATCACGACGCCCGCATTCTCGCAACCATGATCGCCGACCCGAAGACGATCTCGGTGGACACGCTTGATGGCTGGATACAAGACGTCACGAATTACGTACTGGCCGACGCCGTTGCGGGCCTCGCCGCGGACTCGCCCGCCGCGATGGCGATCATGGAGCGCTGGACCGCTTCCGACGTCGAGTGGATTTGCGGCGCGGGCTGGTCCATTTTGGCCTTCATGGCAACGCGAGGCGTGGAGCTGGATTCCAAGCTCCTGAAAGCTCGGTTGAAGACGATCGAGGGTACGATTCATGGCGCCAAGAATCGCGTCCGGCATTGCATGAACGGGACCTTGATGGCGATCGCCATCGCGAACGAAGGGGTTCGCAAGCAGGCGATGGACGCGGCGTCCCGGATCGGGAAGGTCGTGGTCGATCACGGCGATACGGGCTGCAAGACGCCCGACGCGATCCCGTACATCGAAAAGGCGCTTGCACGCAAGGCCTGATCCTGGCTCAAGTCGTGGGTTGGATCGCGGGGCGATCGTGCGAGGGCGGGCGCAGGCGAGGCGGGAGGTCGGTGAGCGGGCCTCGCTCCAGAGTGGTGATCCCCTGGCGGCTCTGCGCGATGAGGTCGGCGACCAGCGCGGTCCATCCCGTTTGATGGCTCGCGCCGAGGCCCGCGCCTTCGTCCCCGTGGAAGTATTCGTAGAACGGGATGTAGTTGCACCAGTTCTCGTCGGTGGCGAACAGGTCGTTGTCCCCGAAGACGGGCCGGCGTCCCGTCCCGGGATCGGGCAGGAAGATCCCCATGCAGCCGCGCGGCCAGTTGATCGGCCACTTGCTTCAGGTCGAGCATCTGGCCCGAGCCTCGCGGCACCTCCACTTTCAACGAGTCGCCGTAATAGCGGTGGAACTGCGCCAGGGCGTCCGACCATCAGGTAATTCACCGGGAACCAGACCGGCCCCCGCCAGTTGGAATTCCCCCCGTACATCGGGGTGTGCGACTCGGCGGGCTCGTACTTCACGGTCTGGCCTTCGCACTGGAAGGGGGATGCCTCGTGCTCCTTCGACAGCGACCGCAGGCCGTGGTCCGAGAGGAACTGGTCGGGGTCGAGCATCCGCGAGAGCACGGCTTCGAGCTTCTTGCGATCGACGATGGCCAGCATGCGACGGCCGCCGGGCCCGGGTTCCTTGAGGAGCTTGGCGTTGTCGACGAGCGTGGGGCGATATTTGTCGTACCAGAGGACCCGTTTCCAGAAGTGCGGGAGCCGCTCGGGGAGGTCGGCATCGAGCGCCAGGACGGCGAACAGGGGGATCAGCCCGACGAACGATTTCAGGCGGATCGGTTGATGCGAGCCGTCGTGGTTGCGGATCACGTCGTAGAAGAACGCGTCTTGCTCGTCCCACATGCCAATCCGGCCGCCGATGCCGACGATCGCGTGCGCGATGGCCACGAAATGCTCGAAGAACTTGGTCGCCATGGACTCGTAGGCGGGTCGGAACTTGGACAGTTCCAGCGAGATCCCCAGCATTTCCAGGCAATACAGGCCCATCCACGCGGTGCCGTCGGCCTGCTCCAGGAGGCGCCATCGGGCAGGGAATTGGGATTGCTGCGGTCGAACACGCCGATGTTGTCCAGCCCCAGGAATCCGCCCTGGAAGGCGTTGCGACCGCTCACGTCCTTGCGGTTGACCCACCAGGTGAAGTTGAGCAGCAGCTTCTGGAACACCTCTTCCAGGAAATTCACGTCGCCGTTGCCGTCGGCGTCTCGCGTCATCTCGTACACGCGACGCGCGCCATGGAGTGGACGGGCGGGTTGGCGTCGGCGAAGTCCCACTCGTAGGCCGGTAGCTGGCCGTTGGGATGCATGTACCACTCGCGGAGCATGAGGATGATTTGCCGCTTGGCCCACTCGGGGTCGACCATGGACAGCGGGATGCAGTGGAACGCCGTATCCCACGCCGCGAACCAGGGATATTCCCACTTGTCGGGCACGCTCAGGACGTCGAGCGCGTAGAAGTGGCCCCAATTCGCGTTCCGGCCCTTGGCGCGGTCCTTCGGAGGCGGCGGGGTCGCCGGGTCGCCCGTTCAGCCACAGCTCGACGCTGTAGTGGTAGAACTGCTTGGACCAGAGCAGGCCGGCGAGCGCCTGCCGCTGCACCAGGCGCTCCTCCGGGCCGAGGTCCGGCCCCTGGATCGCGGCGTGGAATCGTCGCATTCCTCGCGTCGCAGGTCCATGGTGGAATCGAATTCGTCGAACGGGTTCGCGGCCGTCCGCTTCGTGAACCGCACCCGGACCGTGAAGGTCTCGCCCGGGGCGACCACGGCTTTCAGGTGGGCCGCCGCCTTGGTTCCGGTCCGGGCCGGGTTCACGCGATCCCTGTCCCCGCCCACCACGGCCTCGTGGATGCCGTCCTTCACGTAAGGGCTTGCGTTGGGCGATGCCGAAGAGGCGTTCGTTGTTGGTCTCGTTCTCGGTGAAGAGGAGTTCCTCGACGTCGCCATCCACGTACCACCAGCGTTCGCCGAGATGGCGGTGCGACCCGACGACCGCGCTCAGGCCGGCGGCCTTCAGCTCGGGCTTCCGCGGATCGTGGCCCCACGACCAGGTGTTGCGATACCAGATGTGCGGCAGGACGTGGATCGGCGCGGGGTCCGGGCCGCGGTTCTCGACCTTGATCCGGCAGAGGATGTCGTCTTCGTCGAGCTTGGCATACTCGACGAAGATGTCGAAATAGCGGCCGGCCCGCAGGTCGTCTCCGATGGCGTTGAAGAGCTCGAATTCGCGGTCGGAACGCGTGAGTTTGGCCGTCTCGTCGATCAATCGCCGGTAGGGATATTCCACCTGCGGGTATTTGTACAGCATCTTCATGTACGAGTGCGTGGGCGTGCCGTCGAGGTAGAAATAGTATTCCTTGACGTCCTCGCCGTGGTTGCCCTCGTGGCCGGACAGCCCGAACAGCCGCTCCTTGAGATACGGGTCGCGCTCGTTCCAGAAGGCCAGGCCCAGGCACAGGTTCTGGAAGCGGTTGCAGAAGCCCGCGAGGCCGTCTTCATTCCAGCGATAGGCCCGGCTGCGGGCATGGTCGTGGGGGAAATAGGTCCAGGCGTCGCCACTTTCGGAGTAGTCTTCGCGGACCGTGCCCCAACCCCGCTCGCTCACGTAAGGACCCCAGTTCTTCCAGTCGGCGTCTCGCGATTCGCTGGTGGCCAGCCGGAGGGTCTCGGCGTTACGTCTCGGGTCGGTCTCGATGGGCACGGTGCGATCCTCGGTCGAACAGATGGGCGGCGGAGCAATGCCGATTATGCCCGTCTTGCCCGCTCCGGGGCAGGTGTTCGACCCTGAATCCAGGAAGAAATCTCGCCACACGCGGAATATTTCGCGTTCTTCGCGATATCTTTCCGAGAGCACCTTGACCGCCGGCTCGCATTACAGTTCCATGTCGCGGCCCCGCGTGACGGTGCCCGTGCCACGGCGGGCGATGCCGTCCCGAGAGGCGAGGTCCCTGGGGGAGATTGGCGGGCCGTGATGAGGAAATGGCCGGCCTTTTCTGCAATTGGCGCGCGATGTGCATTAGCCGCCTACTCGAAAAAGGGAGCCAGCAAGATGGCTCCGGAAAATCCGCCCCAGGGAGCTTGATCCACCACTTTCTTGAGGACTACGCCGATGCGCCGCTTCCAGCTTTCCCCCTGCGTCGAGTTGATGGAAGGTCGGACTCTCCTCACGGCGGGCGTCGCCGCCATCCATTCCGCCGCCGCCATCGCCACCACCCAGATCGTGTTCAACAACACGGCGACCGGGTCGTTGTCGGGTACTTTGGGCAGCACCGTGAATACGGTCTCGCTGAGCGGTTCGGCCTCGGTTGGCCTGATGGGCACGATGTCGGTGAGCGGGACGCTCTCGAACAGCGTGGTCGGCACCGGCCACGGGTCCGGGACGCTCGTGTTCTCGACCAGCGCGGGCACCATCACGGTCCAGTTGACCCGCCAGTATCCCCCGCATCTCTCGGGCAATTCGCTCCCGTACACCTTCAAGATCATCGGCAGCACCGGTGGCTACGCGGGCTACCAGGCCCAGGGCACCGCATCGTTCACGCAGGTCCTGGCCGGGTCGTCAATCAGCGGAGGCGGGCCGAAGTTCTCGCTCTCGTTCAGCACGTATCGGGCCTGAGCCGACAATCGGGAAGTCCTCAAGAAATTCGGGGGGAGGCTCGCGACGTCAATCGCGAGCCTCCCCCCGAACTCGTCTCAAGGCAACCTATCAAGCGCCGAGGCGGCGCCCGCGAATGCAAGACTCTCGGTGCGGCCCCGACGCGGCCCGCGGGCCGTCGGCAAGGCGGGCGTGAAGTCCGCATGCGGCCGGAAGACCGCGGATTGCGAGCGGGCGAACTCCCCCGTTTCGGGCCCAGATGCCGCAGCCACGAGGTTGATCGAGCACGATGCACATCCGGGCTTTCCTCGGTGGATGCCTCATCCCGAGTGCTTCGGGAGGCGAGATCACCTCCACGGTCGACGATTCGACCACCTCCAGCCCCGATACTTCGTCAGTGTCGGGTGCCAGGTCGGCGATTTCGTCGGGAACCGCACTTTCCCTTCTCCGGATCATTCGCGATCGGGGCGGGCTCGAACGTTTCTGCCTCCGGGGCGACTTGCGCGATGCAAGATCCCTGGAGGCCGGGCGGTTCGACGATTTCCTGATCGCGAGTTCCTTCGATAGGAAGCGGCGCTCCCGATTCCGGCGGGATCGATCCGGCCGAAGGTGGGGAAGCCGTCCTGCGTCGCATTTTCCGGGTCGACCTCGAAGGGCCGAGCGGCTTCGCCCCCTTCGACCCGCACGAACTTGCCCGGCCCCACGCGAACCCAGGTCGCGGGCGGCCGTTCCGTCAAGTCCTTGCCCTTGGCCTTGCCTCGCCCCTTGCCCTTGCGGGGTTTGGGAGCGGGCAAGGTCTCCTTGGGACCGGCAAAACTTCCACGGGAGGCGAGATGCCCGGCTCCTCGGCGAGAGGGGCCGAGACCTCGTCGACCACGGGAGCTTCGACCGGCACCGATGGGGCAACGGCCTCGTGCCGGGCCGGATCTCGCGGCGAAGGGACCAGCAAGAGCCAGCCCATGAGCAGGAGATACGGGAGCACGAGCCACATCGACACGTTCTGCCCCAGGACCACCGCGGTCGCCACGATCATCCCCACCAGGCAAACCCGAGCGGCCACGGCCCGCATCCCGAGCGTCTTCGCCCGAGGCTGCGGCCATGCGGCTTCATGGTTGGGAGGGGGGATTTCTCGCACGCCGAAGGGCTCCAAGGGATCAGGAACAGGGCCGACGTCGCCGCCAATGCCCGGGGAAGAATATCGGATCGCCGCCGAGCGATCCTGGTCCGATTCAAGGCCGGGAGGAGACCGGCTTGAAGTGGACTTGCCGGTTGGGCCGCTCGCGACGGTCGATCGCGACGCGATCGAAGTCGCGGCTTGCGGAGGCAGCCTCCGTTCCATCCTGGCCATTTCGCCACCACGTTCGCCCCGGCCGGGTCGACCGCGCAGGAATCCAGGTTCGGGCTGGAGAGGGGAAGGGGAGGGCAACTTTCGCGGAAATTGCCCGCTGCTGTCTCCCGACTTCGACTCAACGAAATCCCGCTTCCAGCCCCCCGACTCACGCCTTTCGGCACGGCCCGCACCGGGGGCGCAACCCGCGTTCTGGCTGGTCGAGATGAGGGCTTTTCGGCGGTCATGAGGCATTTTCCCCTCGCACCTCCGCTTGGTTTTCGGCCGGAAATTCGGCCCTACACCCATAGCATCGTTGGGGACGACGAGTTCAATCATCACTTCGCTAACCTCGCCCCGAAAACCTCCCTCGTGGACCCGCCGCGGGGGCGTCCAAGGGGTGCATTTCGAGGCGGAAAATTGGCTCGTGCGCAGCGGGTCAAAACCGCTCAGTTCAAAGTTGGTGGATTTGACACAAGTTGTTTTCTGGGAGCAATTTAGTAAATTTTATTCGCAAAATTTAGATGTGGTAAAAAGAAAATGCGATACATAGTGTTGCGCAGCAAACGGCGGGAATTCGTGGGCGAAACGCCTGTCGGAGGGCAACCCGTCCGAGGCGCCTACAACGCGTTCGCTTCTTGCAGCGGATTCTCCGACCTCTTTGCGGAAACGGTGTCAGGAACCGTTACGGCGATTCAGGAAACGGTTCCTGACACCGTTTTCAACCGCGTACCGCCCGCAAGATCTCCTCGGCCCCGAGCCGGCGCAGCTCCTCGGCCACTCGCCGGCCCAGGCCGTTGGGGTCATCGCGCGGACCACTTAGCCTGGCGGCCACTCGCTGCTTGCCGTCCAGGTCGAACACGGCCCCGTCCAGGACGAGCGAGCCGGCCTCTTCGCGGGCCCAGGATGCCAGCGGGATCGTGCAGCCTCCTTCGAGCTCCAGCAGGAGTTGCCGCTCGGCGAGGACTTCTCGATGCGTGGCCGGATCGTCCAGCGGGGCGAGCAATTCGCGGGTCGGGTGGTCGTCGGCCCGGCACTCGATCCCCAGGGCTCCTTGCCCGACCGCAGGCAGGAACCCGGGCGGCCCGAGCCTTTGCGTGACGTGGCGATCGAGGCCCAGGCGATGCAGGCCCGCGAAGGCGAGGATCACCGCATCCAGCCGGCCGTCGATCGCGTGGTTGAGCCGGGTCTCGACGTTGCCCCGCAAGGAGACGACCTCGACGTCGGGCCTCGCGTATAACACCTGCGCCCGGCGACGTTGCGAGCCCGTGCCGATCGGGCGCCGGCGGGGAGCGATTCCAGCGTCTCATGACGAGGGCGATCAACGCATCGGCCACGTCTTCGCGAGGGGGGACGGCCCCCAGGGTCAGCCCGTCCGGACCCATGGTGGGGAGGTCCTTGAGGCTATGCACGGCGATTTCCACCGTCCTGTCGAGCAAGGCCCGCTGGATTTCCTTGGTGAACAGGCCCATCCCGCCGATCGCCGCCAGGGGAGATTCGCGGTCGCGGTCGCCGTGCGTCTTGATCTCCACGAGCGAGATTTCGAGCCCGGGGTGGGCCCGGCGGAGCTGGTCGGCCACCCAGGTTGCCTGCCATCGGGCGAGGTGGCTGCCTCGGGTGCCGATCCGGATTGACGAGGGGCGCGTTTCGTCCAAGGCGAATGCTCCGCTTCAGGCTCGGGCCACGACCACGGCGATCACGCGGGCCGCCCCGGCCTTCTTCAAGGCCCGGGCCGCCGCGCTGCAAGTGGCGCCGGTGGTCAGGATGTCGTCGACCAGCAAGATTGTACGCCCCGCGAGCCCCGGACTGGGCCGGTGCGGAAGGATCTCCCCAGCGTCTTCGCCCGCTCGGCCCGGGTCAACTCGGCCAGCCTGGGGGTGTGCAAGATACGCCTCAAGCCGCCGACCTTCGGCAAATTCAGGCGGCCGGCCACGCCGTCCGCAAGGGCTTCGGCCTGGTTATATCCGCGGACCAGCCGCCTCCGCCAGTGGAGCGGGACGGCCACCACGCCCGCGGGCTGCGATCGGGCGATGGCCTCCTGCTGCACCTCCAGCACAACGTCGGCCACCCACTTCGCCAGCCACGCGCCGTCCAGCGTCTTCATCCGCAGGCAAAGCTCGCGGATCGGCCCCTCATAAGGACCCAGCGCCACCGCCCCGTCAAATCCCAGGCGACGCGACCGGCACTGCGAGCACCCGTCCTTCAAGTACGCAAACGGCCCGATGGGTTGGGCACATCGAGGGCATGCCCGCAACTTCGCCCCGCGAAGTTCATCGCAACAATCCGGGCAAAACGGCCGATCGCCCGAGTCCGTCCCGCACATCACGCACGAATGAGGATACAAGAGATCCTGCACGGCCCGGCCAATCGCCGACGCCCATCCCAGGCGAATCCCCGGCGTCGGCAGCAAGCTCAAGCCCCTTCCCCAGCAGCCTCGAAGTCGTCGGCAAATCGTCGACGACGCGCGGAGGCCCTGTCAAGGGGGCCGCCACGGTTCTTTCGAGTTCGGCGAGCAAAACAGGGACATCCTTGAAGATCTACAGCGGATCCCGATCGCAGGGCGAACGAGGAATTGGGTTGGCCAACGGATTCTGGCATTTTCGTAGGGCCGGTTACTACCGGCCGTCGTCATGCGAATCGAAGACGGCCGGTAAATAACCGGCCCTACGCAGGAATGACCCGTCCCGCCACAATCCGTTGCCGCACCCCGGGGAATTTCGTAGGGCAGGCCTCGGCCTGTTGTGCCCCGCTTGGGTCGGCAGGCCGAGGCCTGCCCTACGGGTGCTGATGTGATCGGTATTGGGAAGATACCTCATTCATGGCCTTCAACGCGAATTGAAGCGCTTCACGGAAGGCCGCTTCATCGGTGATCGAGCCGGTTACCTCGTCGAACCAGTTGGGGGAGATGAACTTTCCGGCAAGCTGGAGCTGAATGTCGGTAATCGAACGCTCGACCGCCACAAGTCGCACTTCGAGAACAAGTTCAGGTGCAACTTCTTTGCAATTCGTGGATTCCGTCGCTATCCTCGCATCGGAATTGTGGTCAGGCGGACGTCTGCCGCGCATTCGTGGCGAGGAAAACGCGCATGATCGGCGACCCTGTCCGAGCGCAGATTCAAGCCCTGGGGCTCTGGCGAGGCGAGGTCCGGATTGAGACTTTGCATGGCGGGATCACCAACCGCAATTTCGTCGCGAGCGACGGCCAGGCCGCGTGCGCCGTGCGGTTTGGCGACGATTTGCCCGATCTTGGCGTTTATCGTCGCAATGAGCTGGTCTGCCACCGCGCCGCCGAGATCCTGGGCGTGGCCCCGGCGGTCGTCTTGGCGCAGGATGGGATCCTCGTGACGCGATTCATCGAGGGCCGGACGCTTTCGCCCGAAGGGGTTCGTGAGGGAGGATTTGCCTCGCGATTGGCCGCCATCTTGCGGAAACTTCATGACGGCTGGGACTCGCTCTCGGGCGATATGCTTGCGTTCTCGCCGTTCCAGGCTTGCCGTACCTATGTCGAGACCTCCAGGCGGCTCGGGGCGACCCTCCCGCCCGACATTGACGCCATCATGGAGGATTTCAAGGTCGTCCATCGTCGCCTCGGGCCTTTCATCCCCACGCTTTGCCATAATGACATGCTGCCCGCGAACGTCCTGGATGACGGAAGTCGTGTGTGGATCGTGGATTGGGAGTATGCCGGGATCGGCCATCCGTTGTTCGACCTGGCAGGGGTGTCGGCCAACTGCGGGCTGGATCGGGAGGCGGATATGGCCTTCCTCGCGGCGTATCGAGGCGAATTTCGCCCGCAAGATCTCTTTGATTTGAACATCCTGAAGGCCGCGAGCCTGCTTCGCGAGGCTTTGTGGTCGGTGGTGCAGACGGTGGCGTCGGACCTGGACTTTGATTATCGCGGTTATGCCGACGTCCATTTCGAGAAATATCGCTTGGCCAGGCACGGTCTGGACGGAGGATCGGGACGGGCCGTTGCGATGTGAAGGGAAGAGAAGGAGAAGACTTCACCACGGAGGCACAAAGGTCTCACGAAGGGGACACAGAGGAATTCGCCCCTCACGTGGTGCCTTGGTGCCTCGGTGGTGAAATCTCTCCGCTGCCAAGATCCACCGGGAACGGGGTTTTCGTTGCTTTCTCTCGGATCGATTTGCCAAGGTCGGCCGCAACGTGTACGATTCGGGTTGGTCCTCGTCGGTCTAACCGGCTTGCTTCGCGCGTCGGAATACGTCGGGACTCGCCGTTCCGTGTAGAATGAGCGTGAGGGAAGTGAAGAGGGTCCGGTCCGGTGAACCCGTCGGAGTCGTCTGGCATGTATGAGCGCTTCACCGATCGTGCCCGCAAGGTGATGCAGCTGGCCAATCAGGAGGCCCAGCGGTTTAACCACGAGTACGTCGGCACCGAACACGTCTTGCTGGGCCTCGTCAAGGAGGGCAGCGGCGTCGCGGCCAACGTGTTGAAGAACCTGGACGTCGATCTGAGGAAGATCCGCGTCGAGGTTGAAAAAATCGTCCAATCCGGGCCGGATATGGTCACCATGGGGAAATTGCCCCAGACCCCCCGGGCCAAGAAGGTCATTGAATATGCGATCGAGGAAGCGCGGAACCTGAATCACAATTATGTTGGGACCGAGCACCTGCTCCTCGGACTCCTGCGCGAGCAGGAGGGGGTGGCAGCCCAAGTCCTGATGAACCTGAACCTGAAGCTCGAAGAGGTTCGCGAGGAGGTCCTCAACTTGCTCGGTCACGGGATGGACGCTGGCGGCGGTGGCGGCGAGGGCGGAGAACGCGCCGCCGCCAAGGGGGGGAAGTCCAAGACTCCAGCCTTGGACTCGTTCGGTCGCGACCTGACCGATCTGGCCCGGCAAAATAAGCTGGACCCGGTCATCGGCCGCCAGAATGAAATTGAGCGGCGTGGTGCAGGTCCTCTCGCGAAGGACGAAGAACAACCCGGTCCTCCTGGGCGAGGCCGGCGTGGGCAAGACGGCGATCGTCGAGGGCCTGGCCCAGATGATCGTCGAGGGGAACGTCCCCGAATTGCTCCGCGACCGCCGCATCGTCGTGCTCGACCTCGCCATGATGGTCGCCGGCACGAAGTACCGCGGCCAGTTCGAGGAGCGCATCAAGGCCGTCATGAACGAGGTGCGTCGTGCCAAGAACACGATCCTCTTCATCGACGAGCTTCACACGCTGGTAGGCGCCGGCGGCGCCGAAGGCGCGATTGATGCGTCCAACGTCCTCAAGCCCGCCCTGGCACGCGGCGAGGTCCAGTGCATCGGCGCCACAACCCTCGATGAGTACAGGAAATACATCGAGAAGGATGGCGCCCTTGAGCGACGGTTCCAGAGGGTGGACGTGAATCCGCCTTCCAAGGCCGAGGCGCTGGAAATCCTCCGAGGATTACGCGATCGCTACGAGGCGCACCACCGCGTGCAGATTACCGACGAGGCCCTCGAAGCCGCCGTCGAGCAGTCCGACCGCTACATCACGGGTCGATGCCTGCCGGACAAGGCCATCGACGTGATCGACGAGGCCGGCGCCCGCGTGCGATTGAAGGCCATGACCCGCCCGCCCGACCTGAAGGAACTGGACGAGCAAATCGAACGGCTCAACCAGGACAAGGAAGAGTCGGTCGCCAATCAGGACTTCGAGAGGGCCGCGGCCCTGCGCGATCAGGCCGACCGCCTCAAGAAGAAGAAGGAGCAGATCAACCGCGAGTGGCGCGAAAGGTCGAAAGAGGTTGACGGCACGGTGGACGAGGAAGTCGTCGCCGAGGTCGTCAGCAAGATGACCGGGATTCCGCTCACCCGCCTGGAGGCCGAGGAAACCGCTCGCCTCCTGCGCATGGAAGAGGAATTGCAGAAGAAGGTCATCTCGCAGACCGAGGCGATCAAGCGCATCAGCCACGCGGTGCGTCGTTCCAGGGCCGGCTTGAAAGACCCCAAGCGGCCGATCGGCTGCTTCATCTTCGCCGGCCCCACGGGCGTCGGGAAGACGCTGCTCGCCAAGTCGCTGGCGGAGTTCATGTTCGGCGATGCCGACGCGCTCATCCAGATCGACATGAGCGAGTACATGGAGAAGCACAACGTGTCGCGGCTGATCGGCGCCCCTCCGGGCTACGTCGGCTACGAGGAGGGCGGGCAGCTCACGGAGAAGATCCGCCGCCGCCCCTACGCCGTGGTCCTGCTCGACGAGATCGAGAAGGCGCACCCCGACGTGTACAACATGCTCCTCCAGATCATGGAAGAGGGCCGGCTGACCGACAGCTTCGGCCGCAACGTCGACTTCAAGAACACGATCATCATCATGACCACCAACGCCGGGGCCGAGAGCACCTCGACCAACAGCGTGTTCGGCTTCGGCCGAAATCAAGATGATGCCGCGAGTTACGAGCAGATGAAAGAGCGCCTGATGGTCTCCGTCGAGCGCTACTTCCGTCCCGAGTTCCTCAACCGGCTCGACGACGTGATCGTGTTCCACCAGCTCAACAAGGAAAACCTCAAGGTCATCGTCGACATCGAGCTGTCCAAGGTTCGGAGCCGGCTGCGTGATCGCGGGCTTGAGCTGATTTTGACCGACCCGGCGAAGGAATACATCATCGAGAAGGGGTTCAACTCCGATTACGGCGCCCGTCCGCTCCGCCGGGCGATCGAGAACCTGATCGAGGACCCGCTCTCGGAGTCGATCCTCCGCGGCACCTTCAAGGGGATGGACACGCTGTCGGTCACCCTGGAAGAGTCCGACGGGATCAAGAAGCTGAAGATCGAGCCTTCGTCCAAGAACGCCGAGCCGGTCGCCGTGGGCGGCCCGCCCGAGGGCGAGGCCAAGGGCGACTGAGCGGATTTCCAGCTCGATTGGCCGTGGAAACGAGGTGCGGACAGGAACCCTGTCCGCACCTCGTTTTTTTCCATTCCGCGAAAAGGCCCATGCGAATCGAATTTCTTATGCGTTGAATGAGGCAGTCGAAAAATGCTACACTCAAAGCAATTTCCCCACCCGATGGCTGCGACCGCTCACCCGGACCTCGGCCCTCCTCTCCCTTTCTGGGGCCTCGGCAGATGACGTTGATTGAAGATTTGCAAGGATTTGTGGGCGAAAACCTCACGCTGCTCACGCCCGTGGACCAGGCCTGGCAGCCGACCGACTTCCTCCCCGACTTCACCGCCGAGAACTGGTCCGAGCAGGTCTCCGCCTTCCGGGAATCGGCCCGCTGCGTCTCGCCCGACCTTTTGGTCGTGCTCGTCGGGAACATGGTCACCGAAGAGGCGTTGCCCAGCTACTCGATGTCGCTCAACCGGGTGATCCGCCAGGAATCCGGCACCGGCGAGGCCCCCTGGAGCCGCTGGCTTCGGGGCTGGACGGCCGAGGAGAACCGGCATGGCGACCTGCTCAATGCCTACCTGAGGCTCACCGGCCGCGTCGACATGAAATCCGTCGAACGCACGATCCATCACCTCCTGAACAACGGGTTCAACCCCGGCAACAAGGGGGACCAACTGGCGGGGCTCATCTACGCCGCCTTCCAGGAACGGGCCACCAGGGTCACCCACGGCAATGTGGCCCGCATGGCGGGTGAGCAGGGCGAGGAGTCGCTCGCGAGGATTTGCCGGAGGATCGCGGGGGACGAGGCCCGTCACGAGACGTTCTATACGAGGGTCGTCGCCAGGGCCATGGATTGCGACCCCGAGGCGGGCGTGATCTCGTTCCGCAACATGCTCCGCGGCATCATCGCCATGCCCGGCCGCGGCATGTTCGACGGCCACGACCCCGACCTGTTCGACCACTTCGCGGCCGTCTCGCAACGCATCGGCGCCTACACGGCCTTCGCCTACGCCCAGATCATCGAGCACCTGGTCGAGTCGTGGGGGATCGCGCATCGGTCGCTCTCGGGCAAGGCGGCCAAGGCGCAAGAATACCTCTGCCAGCAGGGCGACCGCTATCGCCGCTTCGCCGACGAGATCAACGACGCGATCGCCAAGCAGCCGCGCGCGAATTTCAGCTGGATCCTGTGAGATCAGGCCGCGAAAGGCTGATGATGGAATCCCAGGGTAGTGGCCTCTTGCTCGATCAAGAAGCCGTCGACCGAAGCCATAGTAGGGCGGGTCAACGAGGCGCAACTCGTGTTCCTGGAACGACTTCGGTGGGTTGCGCTCGCTGGCCCACCCTACGAACCGTCGTTCGTGGGGATAAGGACCCACCTCCCTGGAATCCATCATGAGCTTCGGTGAATTTTCGGATGCGCGGCCACGATATTCCCCGATTGGAGCGGGCGCCCGCTTCCGTTCCTTGCCGGCTCGTCGCTTGGTTTGGATGTAGGGGTATCGAAGGGACTTTCGCGCATCCCCAGATTGGCAAAAGTCCCGTCTTCCGGCGGCGTTCGTCCCCGATCGCCAATTCCAGGCGGCGCTTAGTGGGTCTTGGCACAGTCCTTCGGGCCGTGTTAGCATGACATGTCCGAAGCGACGGCCCGGACCAGGGCCGAATCTTGGCGACGGTGGGGATTGCGAGCAAGGGGAGGCGCGGTCATGGTCGACTCGTTCCGAAAATATGCGATCCTCGCGGGAATCACGGTCGCGATGACGACGGGACTCCTGTCCTCCAGGGCCGATGATCCGTCCGCCAGGGACAAGGAAAAGGAGAAAGACAAGGCCAAGGCCGCGAAGGCGCCGCGCACGCTGGACGACCCCCCCACGCCGTTCGTCCCGCTCCATCCCCGCACCGTGGACGACCAGAACCGCATCGAGGCCCTCCGCCTCTATGCCGCGGCCCGCGCCCTGGAAGACAAGTTCCAGATCGGGACGGGCCCGAGGGGCGGCGACTTCCGGCAGCCCGTCGACGACGCCATCGGCCTGCTCGAGAAGGCGCAGAAGCTCGACCCCGAGTCCGTGACCATCCTCCGCCGCCTCTCCAAGCTCAACTTCCTCGTCGGCAGGAACGAGCCGGCGGTCGCCTATGGTCGGAAGCTCCTGGAGCTGGACCCCGGAGATTCGGCCACGCTCAGCCTCCTGATCGCCCACTACATCGAGCGCAAGGGGGACGCCAACGCCGCCGAGAAATTGCTCCAGAAGGTCGCCTCCAGCCCCAATCTCGACAAGACCTCGCCCGGCTATTTCGTGATCCAGCGCAACCTGGGCGACCTCTACGCCGACCTCCTCAGTCAGCCCGAGAAGGCCGCCGACGCCTACGCGAAATTGATGGATGCCCTGGAACAGAAGGCGGCCAACGCGCTCTCGGCCCTGGACCAGAAGCGGATCCTGGAGGGGGACGAGGCGGCCTCCTACCTCAAATTCGGCGAGACCTTCCTCCAAGCCAAGAAGGTGGACCTGGCCATCCGCGCCTTCCGCAAGGGGCTCCTGTACAAGGCCGATCACGCCTCGATCCCCCGCTACCTCGCCGAGGCCCTGCTCAAGGCCGGCAAGCCGGAGGAGGCGCTCGCGGTCCTCGACGCATTCCTGAAGCGGCAGCCCGCGGGCGGCGAGGCGTACGAGGTCCTGGTCGACATCCTGAAGACCCTGAAGAAGGAGGGGCAGATCCTCCCCCGCCTGATCGAGCTGGCCAGGCTCGACCCGAACAATTTCCGCCTCCAGCTCCTCCTCGCCGAACACTATCGCGCCGACGGCCAGGTCGAGAAGGCCGACGCGGTCCTCCAGAGGGTGAAGGCCAACCAGAGCGAGCCCCAGCTTTACGGGGCGCTGGCGGCCTCGTACCTGAAGGCGAAGCGGGCCGAGGACCTGGTGAAGATCCTGGGCGAGTGTCTCGCGAAATTGAAGAGTGCCGATGCCGTCGGCCCCCAGGTCGAGGCGCTTTCCAAGGATGGGGAACTGGTCGACAAGTGCCTGGACGTGGGCCTGAAGCTCCTCGCCGACAACCCGGCCGAACTCTCCGACGAATGCCGCAAGGTCCTCGTCTTCGTGGCGAGGAGGGCGAAGCGATTCGACAAGTTGGTGCAGCTCGACCGGGCGATCCTCAAGCAGTCCCCGACGTCGAAGAACCTGCAAGAGATGTTCGCCGACATGGAGGTGGCCGAGCAGTTCGACGCCGCCGAGAAGGCCGCCGAGGAATTCTTCGCCAGGTATCCCGCCGAGCGGACCGGCGACAACCTCATCTATCTCGCCGGGGTCCAATCCGCGGGCGGCAAGTTCACGGCGGCCGTGGCCACCGGACGAGAGGCCGACAGGCTCGAGCCGAACAACCCGAAAATCCTGTTCATGCTGGCCTATTACCTCAGTCGCGCGGGCAAGGAAGACGACGCGATCGCCATGTATCAGGCCCTGATCCAGAAAGCGGGCCCGGTCAACGGCGACAACGAGGGATACATCCGTCGCCTGCTGATCAACGTCTGCAATTGCTACCTGAGCAAGGGGGATAACGCCAAGTACGAGGAGGAGATGGAAGCCCTCTACAAGAAGGACCCCGACGACATCGGCGTGAACAACGACCTCGGCTATTACTGGGCCGATCAGGGGAAGAACCTGGACCGCGCCGAGGCCATGATCCGCAAGGCCCTGGACGAGCAGCCCGAGGAGCCGGCGTATCTGGACAGCTTCGGCTGGGTCCTGTTCAAGAGGGGCAAGGCCAAGGAGGCCGTCGAGCCGCTGGAGAAGGCCGCCGCCAGCCGGGCCGACGCCACCATCTGCGAGCACCTGGCCGACGTCCTGTTCCGCCTCCAGGATTATTCCCGCGCCAAGGATTATTACAGGAAGGCGGAAGCCCACGCCGCCAAGGCCACCCCGCCCGACAAGCGGCTTGCCGACATCCGCAAGAAGCTCTCCGACCTCGAAAAGCTCGGCCCCACGCCGGCCGCGAAGGCTCCCGGCAACGGCGATCGGCCCTGATCGCGCCCCCTTTTCCACATCTTTCCGCCTCCTCGGAGTAGATAGGTTCCATGGCTGGCCACTCGCACGCCTCCAACGTCGCCGCTCGCAAGGGAATCGTAGATGCCAAGCGGGCGAGGCTTTTCACGAAGCTCTGTCGCGCCATCTACGTGGCGGCCAAGAACGGCGACCCCAACCCCGATTCCAACATCCGCCTCCGCTTCGCGGTCGACAAGGCGAGGTCCTATAGCTGCCCGAAGGAAAACATCGAACGCTCGATCAAGAAGGCCTCGGGCGAGGCAGGCGGCGAGAACTTCGAAGACCTCATGTACGAAGGCTACGGCCCCGGAGGAGTCGCCGTCATGTGCTCGGCGCTCACCGACAACCGCAACCGCACCGCGGGCGAGCTTCGCAAGACGTTCGAGGTCTGCGGGGGGAATCTCGGGGCCACCGGCTGCGTGTCGTACCTGTTCCAGTACAAGGGATTGTTCCTCGTCGAGACCAAGCACGCGGCCGAGGATCACCTCATGGAAGTCGCGCTCGAAGCCGGAGCCGACGACCTGAAGAGGGACGGCGACTACTTCGAGATCACCTGCGACGCCAAGGCGTTCGACGCGGTGAAGAAAGCCCTCGAAGACGCCCGGATCGCGGCCGAAAGCGCCGAGATCACCTACATCCCGGCCAATTACGTCGACCTCGACATGGACAACGCCAAGAGGATGATCCGCCTCCGCGACATGCTCGAAGAGAACGACGACGTGCAGGCGGTCTTCGCCAACGACAACCTGCCGGAAGAAGCGTTGGCTTGACGTCCCTTGTGGGGCGGGCGTCCCGCCTGCCGAATTCGTGGCGGGCGGGACGTCCCGCCCCACAACACTCCCATCCGCGTCGAGAAAACCCAGGGTCATCCATGTCCACGAAGTTCGAGAAGGCCGAGCGCCTCCAGAAGCTCCCGCCCTACCTGTTCGCCGAGATCGACAGGAAGAAAAAGGCCGCCATCGCCGCCGGCCGAGACGTGATCAACCTCGGAGTGGGCGACCCCGACCAGCCCACCCCGCGCCCGATCATCGAAAGCCTCAAGCACCACGTCGAGAACCCGGCGTTTCATCAATACGCGCTCGATCAAGGCGCCCGGAACTGCGCCAATCCATCGCCGCGTTCATGAAGAAGCGATACGGAGTCGACCTCGACCCGGCCAGCGAGATCCTCCCGCTGATCGGCTCGAAAGAAGGCCTCGCGCACTTCCCGCTCGCCGTCCTCAACCCCGGCGACGTGGCCTTGGTGCCCGACCCGTGCTATCCGGTCTACCGGTCCAGCACCATGTTCGCGGGAGGGACGCCGCACCTCATGCCGCTGGTGCATAAGGTGGATTCCGCATCAACCCGCTCCGATTTCCTCCCCGACCTCGACGCCATCAGCGAGGAAACCTGGGCGAAGACGAAGCTCCTCTTCCTCAACTACCCCAACAATCCCACCGGAAGCGTGGCCGACCTGGCGTTTTACACCGACGTCGTCGCGCGGGCCAAACAGCACAACGTGATCGTCGCGCAGGACGCCGCCTACAACGAGATGTACTACGAAACCCCGCCGCCCAGCATGCTGCAAGTCCCGGGCGCGAAGGACGTATGCGTCGAGTTCCACAGCCTCTCAAAAACCTTCAACATGACCGGCTGGCGCGTCGGCTTCGCGGTCGGAGGCGCCCGATGATCGCGGCGCTCGGCCAGGTCAAAGCCAACACCGATTCGGGCATCTTCACGGCCATCCAGTTCGCGGCCAAGACCGCCCTCGACGAGTACGACCAGATCACCCCGCCGCTGAGAGCCATGTACAAGGAGCGTCGCGACGCCCTCGTCAAGGCCTTCCGCAAGATCGAATGGTTCGTCCCATCGCCCGAAGCCACGTTCTACATGTGGATTCCCTGCCCGGCCGGATATACGTCCACCGAAGTCTGCTCAAAGCTACTGGAAGAGGCCGACGTCGTGACCACGCCAGGCATCGGGTTCGGCAAGACGGCCGAAGGGTTCATCCGCGCCACGCTGACCGTCCCCACGCCGCGATTGGTGGAAGCGGTGGAGCGGATTGGGAAGCTTTTGTGGTGATTTAGAACGAGGCGTCGCCGGCCATGAATCTTGCACGCGAGCTTCGGACGCTAAGACGCCGGGCCATCGCCGCCCTTGGCGGTCAACCTCTGATACTTGAGGGGCCGGCCAATCTTCAGCACAAATGGGAGGCGGCGGGCGGATGGCTGGCCTTGTCTCCTGATTGGTTGGCGTTCACTCCGCACCGATTTAACTGGCGGAGCGGCCGCTCATTCATCCCCACGTGTTCCATCCGGCAGGTCAAGCCATGTTGGACCCGGGCTTTTGGAATTTTGCCCGTGCTTCCCAACTCGTTCGCCGTGGAGACGACTACGGGGCGCGTCTATCGTTTCGTGTCCTGGCGACGAAGGCGATGGGTTGCCGCTATCCGCTGCCTTCTCGGCTAGAATGTGGGGCAGGTCCCGTCCATGAAATCACGGGCATGGGTCGGCCTCGGCTCCAATCTGGGCGACCGCAAGGCGATCCTCGATGGCGCAATCGCCGCGCTCGCATCCACCCCCGGAATTGCGGTCCAGGCCGTCAGTTCCTACCACGAAACGCCCCCCGTCGGAGGCCCATCCGGCCAGGGACCATTCCTCAACGCCGCGGCAGCCCTGGAAACCTCGCTGTCCCCGCCCGAATTGCAGGCGGAATTGAAGCGGATCGAGCAAGAAGCGGGGCGAGTTCGCGTGGTCCGCTGGGGCGAACGGACGCTCGACCTTGATCTGATCCTCTTCGACCAAACGACGCTCGAAACTCCCGAATTGACCGTACCTCACCCGAGAATGGCCGTGCGGCGCTTCGTCCTCGCCCCGCTCGCCGAGATCGCCCCCGATGCCATCGATCCCCTCACCGGTCGCACGGTCTCCGAATTGCTCGCGAACCTCGATCGTCGGCCCAATCTCCTCTTACTTATAGGCCCCGACACGCTCGATCTTTATAACCGCCTTCTAGGGGAACTTTCGGCCACAGGACTCCACGACGTATCGAGGGGCCAAGCCAGCTACGAGGCCCAGGCGGACCTCCTCGCCGAGCCCGACTTCGACGCCATCCTGGAAGAAAGGACCGCCGAATGGGACGCCCGGAAATGGAGGACCGGCGAGCGATGGATCGTGACGGACTTCTGGTTTGACTGCATTTATGGCGACCGCGTGTTCCGAAAGGGCAAGTCCGCCGCTTGGCGGGAGAAATTCCTGGAGGCACGCCGCCGGGTGGTCCAACCCACGGTCATCGTGGCCACGCATCCCTATTCGTATGGGCAAGTTCATCGGTACCGGCAGCGACACCCGCAGGATTACCCGATAAGAATCGAAACGCCCGTCCTCTGGCCGCGTCCGGAGCCATGGCAACCCATGCTCGATGAGTTCATGACGCGGGACCCTCCGGAAATCCGCCCATCGAAGGACGACATCGAGATCATGACCGAAGGCATCCTCGCCGCCTGCGCCGCGATCCGGGCCGGCCGGGAGAATCCTTAGCCCTGGATTGTCGCTCGCCGCACCCCGCCTTTATAATTCCATCACACTGAAACTCCCGACGCGATCCGAAGAAAGCGGCGACGATGGCCAAGAAGGATGCTGGCAAAGCCAAGGCGAAGGAAAAAGAGTCCGACGGCTTTCTCGTCGTGGCCCGCAACCGCCGCGCCCGCTTCGAATTCGACCTGCTCGAAAAAGTCGAGGCTGGCATCGTCCTCACCGGCACCGAGGTCAAGAGCCTCCGCACCGGCAAGGCCAGCCTGGAAGAAGCCTACGCGGGGCTCGACGGCGGCGAAGTCTACCTCTACGGTTGCGACATCCCGGAGTACCTCCAGGCCAACCGGATGAATCACAAGCCCAAGAGGCCCCGGAAGTTGCTCCTGCACCGCAGCGAGATCCAGAAGGTCGCCAACAAGTCGTCCGAGCGAGGCTTGACACTCGTCCCGTTGCAGATTTATTTCAAGAAGGGGATCGCGAAAGTGGAGATCTGCGTGGCTAAGGGGCGCAAGACCTTCGACAAGCGCGAGGCCCTCAAGAAGCAGGACGCCAAGCGCGAGATCGACCGCGCCATCCGCCGTGGATGAGCGAACCCCCTTGACCTTGGCCTCGTAGAAGGAATAATGAACGAACGGGGATGTTGCCTTGGCATCACTCCCGTTTCTTTGACAAGACGGGGGCGAACCAGGATCGACCGGATCTCGGAAGTGTCTGGCTGCGTGTCGAGGTTGGTCAGCAGGCCTCGTAAAAAGCGGACCACAACTTAGCTGCCGAGGGATACACCCCTCTCCGTCTCGCTGCCTAAGAAACAGCAGAACGGCATCGCGGCGTCCCTTCACCCGCTAGGGCCGCCCGGTGACGCCAATGCGGGTAAGCCCGATCCTAACCGCCCGTTGCGGCTCGGGTTAAATTCATGACGGGATAAGCCAAAGGGGACCTCGCCATACAGGGCCCCCAGGCCGACAATCAAACGCTTGGCTACACACGTAGACGCCTTCACAGAAGAATCTCGGGACGCGGGTGCAATTCCCGCCGCCTCCACTGAAGAGCCCACTTGCGAGCGATCGCAAGTGGGCTTTCTGTTTGCGCCCGGGATCAACCGCCTCACCCTGGCGGGTTTCGATCCTTTGGGCGATAACGGGTTGGCATGCAGAATCTGCTTGCGGGGCGAAACCGGTCGCGTGCTATAATTCCATTGTTGAACTATTTGACTTCGGAAATCGGCGGGTCTACCATGTCGTCGTCGGATGCGGAGGAGTTGGCCGTCGGCGAGGTCCTGGCCAATCTTTGGCAGCTGATCCGGGCCGTCATGGACGACTCGGAGCCTGCCCTGGAAGCCCTGGGCCTCTCGCAGAAGGCGTTCTTCCTGCTGGAGGCCGTTGGCGACCATCCGTTCCCTGCCGAGCTTGCTCGGACGATGCACGTGCCGCCGCCGACCGTGACCTATCTGGTCAAGCAACTGGAGGCCAAGGGATATCTGGAGAGGCGGCCCGAGCCCGGCGACCTGCGGAAATTCCGCCTCGTCCGGACCGCACCCGGCGATCGGGCGATCAAGGAAGGCCAGCGTTCGCTCGGGAGGGTGTTCGGCGAACGCCTGGGTCGACTCGATGCCGAAGACGCGGCCTCGTTCGACCGGATCGTGAGGCACCTCGCCTCGCGTGAGGGCGAAGGCTGAAAGGGTCGTCGTCGATTTCCGCGGCAAGAAGGACGTGGGAGAGGGTCCCGCTTCGAGCGTCGAAGCCGGGTCCTGGGGGATTGTACGTTCCTTTCCTGGGGAGGAGATCCATGAAGCTCAAGGGCAAGATCGCCGTCGTGACGGGCGCCTCGCGAGGCATTGGCCGCGCCATCGCCCTGCGGCTGGCGCGGGATGGGGCCTTGGTGTGCGTGAACTATCACAGCAATGCCGAGGCGGCGGGCTCCGTGGTCAAGGAGATCGAATTCGACGGGGGCGAGGCGTTCGCCCTGCGGGCTGATGTCGGCTCGGTCGCGCAACTCGGCGAATTCTTCGAGGCGCTCGACGCCGAGTTCAAATCGCGCCGCGACGACCACCATTTCGACATCCTGGTCAACAATGCCGGGGTGACCGACAGGGACCAGGGCGCCCTCACCACGGCGACCGAGGCGAGCTTCGACCGGATCTTCGCGACCAACGTGAAGGGGCCGTTCTTCGTGACCAAGCACGCCAATTCGCGGCTCCGCGACGGCGGGCGGATCATCAACGTCTCGTCGAACCTGTCACGACGGCCGATGGCGCAGGGCCTGGTCTATTGCATGAGCAAGGCGGCCATCGACAACTTCACCGTGGGGCTGGCCGGGGAGTTCGGCCATCGGGGGATCACCGTGAATACGCTCTCCCCCGGCCTCACCGCGACCGACCTGAACGCCTCCTACCGCAGTCATCCGGGCTTCGAGAAGATGTTCGCGGACATGACCGCGATGGGCCGGGTCGGCAAGGTCGAGGACATTGCCGACGCCGCCGCCCTGCTCGCCTCGCCCGAGGCGGCGTGGGTCACCGGTCAGTATTTCGAGGCCAGCGGCGGGCTCGGGCTGGTCATCCCCGGATTCGGCCCGAAGTGACGTGTCCCGACCACCACCCCAACCAGAACGAGGGATCTAGCGATGCGTTATCGACTGCTCGGCAAATCGGGCCTGAGGGTCTCGGAACTCTGCCTCGGGACCATGACCTTCGGCGAGGACTGGGGCTGGGGATCGTCGAAGGACGAGAGCCGCCAGGTCCTCGATGCCTTCTTCGAGGCCGGCGGCAACTTCATCGACACCGCCAACGTGTACACGAACGGCACGAGCGAGACGCTCCTGGGCGAATTCCTCAAGGGGAATCGGGATCCGACCGTCCTGGCGACGAAGTACACCAACGCCATGCCCGGCACCGACCCCAACGCCGGCGGCAACCATCGCAAGAACATGCTGCAGGTCGGTCGAGGCGAGCCTGAAGCGGCTCCGACCGATTACATCGACCTCTACTGGCTGCACATCTGGGACAGGATCACGCCCATCGAGGAGGTCATGCGGGCGTTCGACGACCTGGTGCGCGCAGGGCAAGATCCTCTATGCGGGCGTGTCGGACATGCCCGCCTGGTCGGTCGCCAGGGCGAACACGCTGGCCGAGTTGCGGGGATGGACGCCGTTCGTCGGCTTGCAGATCGAGTACAGCCTCGTCGAGCGGACCGTGGAGCGCGAGCTGCTGCCGATGGCCGAGGCCATGGGCCTGGGCGTGACGGCATGGTCGCCGCTGGCCGGGGGCCTGCTGACCGGGAAATACGCCGACGGCAAGGCGGGCGACGACGCCCGCATGAACAGCGAGATGATGAAGAATTTCCGGCAGGGCCGCGCCGAGGATCGGGTGAAGGCGGTCGTTGCCGAAGTGCAGGCCGTGGCCCGAGAGGTCGGCCGGTCGCCCGCGCAGGTCTCGCTGGCGTGGCTGAAGACCCGCTCCATCCCGATCATCCCGATCATCGGGGCCAGGAAGCTGGAGCAATTCCGCGATAACCTGGCCTCCCTCGACCTGACCCTGGCCAGGGACCAAATCGATCGACTCGATGCGGCCAGCCAGGTCGAGCTGGGCTTCCCGCACGATTTCTACGCCAATCCGATGGTCCAGAACCTGGTTTCCGGGGGAATGTGGGATAAACTCGACGTGTAAAATCGGGGGCGAACGCGATTCCGGCGAAATTCGAATCGGAAGGCCGACGGTGAGGGGAGGAACTCCATGAGCCTGGTCATCCGGCCCGGAATTGCCCGCCGAGCTTCGCCGCAATTCGCGAGGTCAACCAACTCGCCTTCGGCGGCGAGGCGGAAGCTTGCCTGGTCGACGCCCTGCGCGACGGCGGCCACATCCGGGCGTCCCTCGTCGCCGAGGACCATGACCGCGTGATCGGCCATATCCTCTTCAGCCAGTTGCCGATCGAGACGAGTGGCGGTGCGATCGAAGCCCTTGCGCTGGCGCCGCTGGCCGTGGTCCCCGATCGTCAAGGACAGGGGATCGGCTCGCTGCTCGTCCGGGAAGGGCTGCGATCCTGCCGGGAGGCCGGGCACCGCATCGTCATCGTGCTCGGTCATCCCGAATACTATCCGCGATTCGGTTTCTCCACGGAACTGGCCAAACGGCTCAATTCCCCGTATTCTGGGCCGGCGTTCTTGGCGATGGAATTGGTGCCGGGCCCCCTTGATGGGGTCGAGGGCGAGGTGCGCTATCCGACGCCGTTCTCGGCGTTCTGAGCCTCATCTTTGTCGAGAATTTCATGGCACGGATCTCCCTCGCAACCCTCGTCGTCTTCGGATCGATCGCCTCACGCCTCGTCGACGCAGGCGAACCGTCAACAACCCGGCCGATTCGGCCCGTCCATACCTATTCGATCGTCGCTCGCGACGACAAGACGGGCGAGCTTGGCGTCGCGGTGCAGTCGCACTGGTTTGCCGTCGGGCCGCTCGTGCCGTGGGCCGAGGCCGGCGTCGGGGCGGTTGCGACCCAGTCCTTCGTCGATGCCAGCTATGGCAAGCTGGGATTGGACCTGATGAAGGCCGGCCGCCCGGGGCCCGATGCTCTCAAGGGCTTGCTTGCGGCCGATGAGAATCGGGACGTCCGGCAGGTGGCGATGATCGACGCCAAGGGGAAGGTGGCCGCCCACACCGGATCGAAATGCATCCCGATGGCCGGGCATCACGTGGGGGAGGGCTATTCGGTCCAGGCCAACCTCATGCTCGACGAAAAGGTCTGGCCCGCCATGTCCAGGGCGTTCGAATCGGCCAGGGGGGACCTGGCCGAACGGATGCTCGTGGCCCTGGAGGCGGCGCAGGCGGCGGGCGGCGACATCCGCGGCAAGCAGTCGGCGGCCCTGATCGTGGTCTCGGGCAAGCCGACCGGCAAGCCCTGGCAGGATCGCGTGTTTGACCTCCGGGTGGACGATCATCCCGAGCCCGTGAGCGAGTTGCGGCGGCTGGTCAAGTTCCAGAGGGCCTACAACCTCATGAACGAGGGGGACCTGGCCGTCGAACGCAAGGACCATGAGGCGGCCCTGAAGGCTTACGCGGGGGCCGAAGCCCTCGTGCCCGACAACGCCGAGATGATCTACTGGCACGCCGTCGCCCTGGTCAACATGAAGCGCGTGGACGAGTCGCTGCCGTTGTTCCGAAAGGTCTTCGAGATGGACCCGAACTGGCGGACCTTGACGCCTCGGCTGGTTGGGGTTGGCCTGTTGCCCGACGACAAGGCGGCGATCGAGCAGATCCTCAAGCAAGGGCCGGAACCCGGCGCGAAGTAGTTGGACCCATCTTCCCGCAACGACGCTACCCCCTGGCACGCGGGGGGCTTGCCGCTTACGATAACCGCATCGGCCGAGGTCTCGGCCCCGCCCTCCCTTGCGATCCCCCGATAGTCGCCGAGTATCGACCACCCATGTCCACCATCGCCGACCCTCGCCAGCCGCTCACGACGATCCGCCCCGAATGGATGACCGTGATCGACCCGGCGTTGCAGAAAGAGCTCGAACAGTACGTCTTCACCACCACCTGGCAGAAGCTGATCTCCACCGGGGGGATCATCGACACGGTCTATAACTGGGGACGCCGCTCCAGCTTATGGCCGCTCGGCTTCGGCCTCGCCTGCTGCGCCATCGAGATGATTTGCACCGCGTCCAGCCGGTTCGACATCGCGAGGTTTGGCGCGGAAGTGTTCCGAGGATCGCCCCGGCAGGCCGACGTGATGATCGTCTCGGGCACCGTCACGAAGACGATGATGCCGATGATCGCCCGCCTGTACGACCAGATGCCCGAGCCGAAGTACGTGATCAGCATGGGCGCGTGCGCCAACGGCGGGGGGCCGTTCAAGGAGGGTTACAACGTCGTCTCGGGCGTCGATAAGTATTTGCCGGTCGACGTTTACGTCCCCGGCTGCCCGCCCTCGCCGCAGGCCCTCTTGAATGGCCTGATCATGCTGCAACGCAAGATCGACGGCGAGAAGTTCACGGCCGCGCCCTGGTATCGCGGCGACGTCGAGCGAGACGTGATGATCCCGGTCCTCGGGCCCGACCTGATCGACCTGCGATTGCTGGAGATGACGGCCGAAAAGACCGCTGCCGGGTTGGTCGAGGCTCGCGAGGCCACCCTGGAGAAGCCCGCCAAGATCCCGGCGCCGCAACCGCACGCCCCGGCCTCGGTGGAAGTCCCCACCCCCGAGCCCGCGGAGACCGCAAGCAAGGCCCCCAGCAAGCTCGACCTCATCAAGGCCCGCAGCAAGAACGTGGCCGAGGCCGATCCGGCCAAGGCCGAAGCCAGCAGCGAGCACGCCGACGCCGCGGCCGTGCCCGTTCCGGTCAAGGACACCGGCAAGCCCGCCGCCAAGCCGGCCAAGAAGGTCAAGACGGCCGAAGCCAAGCCGTCGATGGTCTGGCTGGGCGACGCCGGATTGGTCGAGCTGGAATCGCGGCTGAACATGGAATTCGGCGCCGGCACGGCCTCGATCGTGATGGCCGGATTGCTGATTCCCGCCGCAAAGCTCGTGGACGTCTGCCTTTACCTCCGCGACAGGAACCCGATCAAGTACGATTACCTCGTCAGCTTGCAGAGCGTCCATTACGAAGACGCGATCGAAGTGAACTACCACCTCGATAGCACCACCCGGCCCGGCAAGCTGATCGAGCTTCGCGTGCGATGCGACGAGGCCGAGGGCAAGGGCGAGGTGCCGTCGGTCAACTCGGTCTGGCGAGGGGCCGATTTCCAGGAGCGCGAAGTCTACGACATGATGGGGGTCAAATTCACCGGACACCCCGAGTTGACCCGCATCCTCATGTGGGAAGGGTTCGCTTATTACCCGCTGCGGAAGGACTTTTTGGAGCCTTATTACGAAGGCCCCACGAAGGTTTTGGACAGCCGGGTGGAAGACGGCCAGCACTTCCGCGCCGAGGAGTTCAATCCCTACGGGTCGAACACGAAGATCCCCAAGGACTTCACCGGCTGGAAGAACCTGGACCCCGGCGACGACGCCAAGGGCAAGTATCTGCTGCCCTCGGGCGCCGAAGTTTCCGAGCTGGACACGGATCAGTTCATCATCAGCATGGGGCCTCAGCACCCGAGCACCCACGGCGTGTTCCGCATGAATTTGCGGGTCGACGGCGAGATGATCGTCGGCCTCAAGCCCGTGATGGGCTACATGCATCGCAACCATGAGAAGATCGGCGAGCGGAACACGTTCTTGATGAACTTCCCGTTCACCGACCGCCTCGATTACCTCACCAGCATGTGCAACAACTTCGGGTACGCGCTGGCCGTCGAGCAGCTCATGGGCGACGACGCCAAGGTGCCCGAGCGGGCCGAGTACATCCGCGTGATCATGGCCGAATTGACCCGCGTGGCCAGCCACATGTGGTCGATCGGCTTCCTCTTGAACGACCTCGGCGCCTTCTTCACGCCGGCCCTGTACGCGATCGAGGAGCGCGAGCTGATCCTCGACCTCTTCGAATGGGCCGCGGGCAGCCGGATGATGTGCAACTACTTCCGCTTCGGAGGCGTGGCGTTCGACCTCCCCAAGGGCTGGATCGAGCGCTGCCGGGCGATCGTGAATGACCGCCTTGACAAGAAGATTGACGAGCTCGACCGCTATCTTTCGGGCAACGAGATCATCCTCGACCGCTGCAAGGGGATCGGCGTGCTCTCGTCCGAGCAGGCGGCCAATTTCTCCACGGCCGGGCCGGTCCTGCGAGCCTCGGGCGTGAATTACGACATCCGCCGCGTGGCCCCGTATTCGATCTACGACCGCCTCGACTTCAAGGTCATCACGGGCAAGCACGGCGACCTTTACGACCGTTACTACGTGCGACTCCTGGAGATGCGCGAAAGCGTGAAGATCCTCAAGCAGGTCGTGCGAGACATCCCCGAAGGCCCGATCCTGCCCGGCAAGAAGAGTTATCAGATCAAGGTGCCGGCGGGCGAGGCGTTGTCCAGGTCGGAGGCGCCCAAGGGCGAACTCGGGTTCTACGTGCTGGCCGACGGCTCGGGGACGGCCTATCGCTACCACGTCCGCAGCCCGAGCTTCATCAACCTGACGGCCCTGGAGCAGATGTGCCTCGGTCACACGGTGGCCGACGTGGTCGGGATCCTGGGAAGTCTCGATATCGTGCTTGGCGAGGTGGATCGTTAAGGGGTCCGGGCCGATGGCGTACCACCAGTTCACCCTGTCGCGAATCTGGAAAGAGTTCTCCTTGACCTCGGATGAGGTGAGAGACCTGTTCGCAGAGATAGGGGAGGTCCAAGTTGGCCCGTCCCTAGGCAGCCTGCTGGAGGAGTAGTTCCTATGGCCTCCGCCCTCGGCACGGAGAAAGGCACGATCGGAATTGATCATCGCGCCGTCCTCCTGGAAGTGCGGCGCAGGATGCATCGGACCATCGGCTTCTTCTCGGGCATCGAATTCGATGTCGACCCCTCGCTGGGCCTCAGCGGATATTGCGATTATCTCCTTACGAAATCACCCGCGATGCTCACCCTGACCGCACCCGTCTTGGCCGTCGTTGAAGCCAAGAAGAGAAGATCTCCTCGGCGGTCTCGGCCAATGTGCGCGCGGAGATGGTCGCGGCTCGCATTTTCAACAAAAGAGAAGGTGTTGAGATCGACACCGTCTACGGCGTCGTCACTTCGGGCACCTTCTGGCGTTTCCTCCGGCTCGAAGGTCAGGTCGTCTCGCTCGACCTTCACGAATATGCAATCGACCAGATCGCCAAGATCCTCGGCATCCTGCTCCATTGCGTCGGGGGCGCCGCGGCGTGAGAATGGTGCCGACGATGGCGGTCCCGGAGTTTCCCGACCCGAAGGGGCGAACATGAGACGCGTCCGCATCCTGGCTTTCGTGATCTTGGCACCCGCGTTCGCCGCCTCGGCGATGGCGCAGGCTACGCCCAAGGGCATGGGCGTGCTCGGCCCCGAGGGGGCCAATATCCTGATGATCTCGCAGGCGCCGGGCGTCCAGACCGAATTGAAGATGACCGACAAGCAGAAGACCGACCTTTTCGAGGTGGTCAAGGACGCCCAGATGAAGGGCGCCGACCTCATGCGAGCCTCGATGATGGGCGGGCCGGGCAACCCTCAGGCGATGATGGCCGAATTCCTCAAATTCCGCCAGGAGAACGAGAAGGCCGTCGCCAAGATCCTCGAACCCAAGCAGACCGAACGACTTGCGCAGATCGTCTACCGCGTGGAAGGCCCGCTGAGCATCGCCCGCCAGGAGGTCTCGGCCAAGCTCAAGCTCAGCCCCAAGCAATATCAGCAGGTCCAGGACGCCGTCGATCAATGGAGGATGGCGCAAAGGCAGCTAGGATTCGTCGTCCGCCAGGCCGCCGCCAACGGCCAGTTCGACCCGGGCCAGTTCGCCGAGATGAGGAAGCAAGTCGGCGTGGTGCGCGAGGCCGCCTCGAAGCAAATCGGCAAGGTCCTCACGCAGAAGCAGAGGGAATCGTTCGACGAACTCCTGGGCGAGCCGTTCGACCTCACGAAGATCGACCCCACCCTGGCCGAAGACAAGCCGAGCGAGGGTCCGGCGCCCTCGCCCGCGAAATCGAAGAATAGTCGCACGAAGAAGACGGGCAATCCGAAGGGTGAGGATAAAACCTCCGGCCGGTGAAGGATTGACGCCGTGGGCTACGGCGACTTGCGCCCGAAAGATCAGCGAAAAGGACCAACTCTGCGTGGGGCGTGTGAAACACGCCAAGTCTTATAACGGTAAAGGGACGGCGTGTTTCACACGCCCAACGAAGCCCCCAACCTCGATATCTCCATTGTTGGTGCGGCTCCAGAAATCATCGAGAACCAGAGACCCACGATCAGCGAAAAAGGACCCAGGACATGAGTTTCGGCAAGGGCCTCGTCATCGGCCACCTCGTCACGCTTCGGCGCTTCCTCCGCACCTTCGCCGTCGGCGCCGGGCGGACCCTCAAGCGTCGCGGCGGCGGCCATCAGCCGCTGGACTTCTGGTTCGGCTCCAAGGAACGCGGCACGCAGCCCACCATCCAGCAGGATGCCAAGACCGAGGGGCTGTTCACCGTCGAATACCCCGACGAACGCCTGCCGGTTTATGAGCGGTTCCGCCTGTTGCCGGTCCTCGTTTATGACGACGCCGACGGCAACGTCCGCTGCACCTCGTGCAATATCTGCGCGAAGGTCTGCCCGCCGCAATGCATCTGGATGACCCACGCGCAAGGCCCCGATGGGAAGCCCGTCCCTCTGCCCGAAGACTTCTTCATCGACATGGACGTGTGCATGAACTGCGGGCTCTGCTCCGAATATTGCCCGTTCGACGCCATCAAGATGGACCACAATTTCGAGCTTTCCAACTACGAGCGCCACCAGACGCACATCTACAGCCTGCAAGACCTGCTCGTCTCCAGCGAGTACTACGCCAAGACCCACCCCGACGCCTGGGCCTCGGCCGAGGAAGTGCTGGAGCGCGGCAAGGTCCAGAAGAAGAAGGATCAGCGTTTGCAGAAGGCACTTGCAGCCACCAAGCCCGCCGCCAAACCCGTGAAAGTTTAATCGAGCCCGGCCCCTTGCCCCGGCCCGACCTCGCCTGTAAGATGACCGCTCCAATCGAGTGAGGCACCATGATTCCCAGCCCCCCACAACCCAAGTTCGTTCCCGGGACGAAGGTCCGCGTGACCCAGTTCGTCCGCGTGGGGCATCGCCGCTGGACGACCGAACTCGTCGGCACCGTCGAGGCCGAGGGCATGCGCCCCGTGGGCGGGATGGAGATGGGCGGCAAGGCCATGTACGTCCGCCAGCCCACCCTCCGGCTCCGCAAGGACGACGGCGAGATCACCGTGGTGGCCGTCGACGAACATACGGAGGTCGTCCCCCTGTGATCCTCTCGCGATACTTCTTCGTCGGGATGCTCCTGCTCGGGGCGATCGGGTTTGCGCTCGCACCGCTGGCGCTGGTGGCGATCGTGGCCCCGCGGAAGCGGTCGCGATCCAAGGGCGACACCTACGAGTGCGGATTGCTGACCACCGGCGAGACCTGGGTCCGGTTTCGCATCCAGTATTACATCTATGCGTTGATGTTTTTGGTTTTCGACATCGAGACCGTGTTCCTCTATCCCTGGGCCACGGTCTACGGGATGTCGAAGGGGTCGTTCGCGCTGGTCGAGATGGTCATCTTCCTCGCGATTTTGGCCGTGGGGCTGGCCTACGTGTGGGCCAAGGGCATGCTGAAGTGGGTTTGATGAGAGCATCGCGACGGCCTCGGAGCTTTTCCCGGTGAATTTCTCGCTTCCGACGATCCTGGCCCAGTTGACGACCGAGACGTCGTGGATGGACACGCCGCTGTTCCCCGACCTGCCCGCCGTCGGCTGGATGACGCGGCAGCACTGGATCTGGTTGGCCTGGCTGGGTTTAGGGTTCTTCGGGCTCTTCCCCGGCATCGTCGCCTACATGGTCTGGGCCGAGCGCAAAGTGGCCGCCCGGTTCCAGGACCGGATCGGGCCAAACCGCGTGGGGCCGCTCGGGTTGCTCCAGCCGATCGCCGATGCCCTCAAGTTGATCACCAAGGAAAACATCGTCCCCCGATCGGCCGACGCCGCCGTCCATTTGCTGGCACCGGTGATCTTGCTGGTGTCGGCGTTCCTGGTGCTCGCGGTCATCCCGTTCGGGTTCGGTGGCAAGATAGGTAACCAGCTTACAGGACTTGCGGCCATCGACCTGCCTTCGGGATTGCTCTACCTGATCGCGGTTTCGAGCATGTCGAGCCTGGGCATTTTCCTGGCGGGATGGGCAAGCCGGAACAAATACTCGCTGCTGGGGGCCATGAGGGCGGTCGCCCAACTGGTTTCGTATGAGGTCCCGCAAGTCCTGGCCACGGTGCCGATCATCCTGTGGACCGGCAGCCTGAGCCTGGTGGCGATCCTCAACCGCCAGTTGGACGTGGGCTGGTTCCTCTTCTCGCCTCCGGGGCTGGTCTCGTTCGCGATCCTGACCATCGCCAACATCGCCGAGGTCAATCGCAGCCCGTTCGACCTTCCCGAGGCCGAGTCGGAGATCATCGCCGGCTATCACACCGAATATTCGGGCATGCGGTTCGGCCTCTTCTTCCTCGCCGAATATCTCAGCGTTTTCGGCGTAAGTTGCCTGGGGACGAGCCTTTTCCTCGGCGGCGGGTCGATCCCGTTCTTCGACCTCCGCGACCAGTTGACCGATTTCACCGCCTCGTTCCTCCTGGTCAATGCGATCAGCGCGGGCGTGTTCTTCTCCAAGGTCGCCCTGTACGTGTTCTTCATGTTCTGGGTCCGCGTGACCCTGCCCCGGCTGCGGGTCGACCAGCTCATGGCGTTCGCGTGGAAGATCATGGTGCCGCTCTCCATCGTCAATATCGTGGTCGCGGCGATCTGGTATGACATCGTGTTCGAGCACAACCCCTCGTTCCTCCCCGGCACCCATCCCGACGATTCCTTGTTCTTCGGCTTGTTGAACAAGCATGCCCTGATGGGATGGGTCGTCACCGGCGTGCTGGAAATCGTCGCCATCGCCACGGTTTTCTGGATCCATCGCGCCACCGCCGAGCCGACCGTCGTCCCCCTGACCCCGACCCGCATCCCAAGCCGCCCATCCTATGCCTCCCGATAGGTTCGGAGATCGACTTCCGTGATTCGCATCCTGTTCGGACTGATCGCCTCGCTCGGGATCTTGATGGCGCTGGGGACGGTCCTGGCCCGGAACCTCGTCCACGCGGCGCTGTTCCTGGTCGCGTTCTTCTTCCTGGTCGCCTGCCAGTTCGTCATGCTTGAGGCCGAATTCCTCGCGGCCATGCAGGTGCTGGTCTACATCGGCGCCGTGGCCATCATCCTCATGTTCGGGATCATGCTGACGCAGGAACATCCAGGGGGACGAGACCACCGGCGGCCACTGGATTGCCGAAGCTACCGGCCGCCGCGGTCGGCCTGCGGCCTCTTGTCGATCCTGTTCGTGGGGATCGGCCGCGAGACGGGGCTGAAGCAACCGCGCCGCGTGGTCGGCGACCGCCGGCACGCGACACCGCGCCGGGCGACGCGGCCCGCACCCTGGCCATCGACGACATGAGCCGGGGCGTGGGCAACGAGATGCTCGGGCGGTTCGTGATCCCGTTCGAGGTCGCGGGCATCCTGCTCACGGCGGCGCTGGTCGGCGCCGTGGCCCTGGCCCGATCCGAGGAGCCCGACGAGCCCGCCCGCCTCGGTGCCGTGGCGAATTTGCGGACCGGAACCACCGCCGGCCCCGGCCGCATCCCCAACGGCCATCCCGCCTCGCCGGCCGTCGCCCGACTCTCCCCCAGCAGCGAGACGCCCTGACCCATGACAGCGCCGACATCCCGCTGAGCTGGTTCCTCTACTTCGCGGCCGCGGTGTTCGTCGATCGGCCTGTTCGGCGTGCTGGTCCGCCGCAACGCGATCGCCGTGCTGATGGCGATCGAGATCATGCTCAACGCGGCGAACATCAACTTCCTCGCCTTCTGGCGATACGGCACGCCCGCCGGCGGCGACGGCCCGATGACCGGCGTGATGATGGCCATCTTCGTGATCACGATCGCCGCGGCCGAGGTCGCCGTGGGGATCGGCCTGATCCTGCTCTGCTACCGCCGCTGGAAGGCGGCCGACGTCGACCGCTACGACAGCATGGCCGGCTGAGATTCCGCGACCGGAAAAGGTGGCGGCCGGTACCCGCCGCCGGAACCTCGGTGGGCCTTGCCTACCGCATCCATCGACCAGGTCCGCCCCTCATGGCACCGCTGTTCCAGACCAAAGAACTCCTCTACATCGCCCCCGAGATCCTGCTGGCGACCTGGGGCCTGCTGGTCCTGATCGCCGATTTCGCGTTCCTGCGCAAGATGGACGGGCCGACTCGGGTGAAGGTGCTAGGCCGGGTCAGCCTGGTGGGTACGTTCCTCGCGCTGATCCTGGCCATCCTCTCGATCGTGCCGCGATCGGCCGCAACCAACCTCCCGTTCCTCGGCGGCTTCGCGCTCGACCTGAGCGAGCAGGATTGGGGCCTCTTCGCGGGCACGCTCGCGGCCGACAGCGCGACGGCCGTGCTCAACATACTCATCCTCGGGCTGCTCCTGCTGGTCATCGGCCTCTCGATGACGTGGGGCTTCACCGAGCATTGGGGCGAATATTTCGCCCTGCTGCTCTGGGCCTCGGTGGGCATGATGCTGCTGGTCGCCGCGGAGGAACTGCTCACGCTCTTCCTCACGCTCGAAACCATGACGCTCTGCCTCTACATGATGGCGGCGTTCGAGAAGACCAGGCGGCGGTCGGCCGAGGCGGGCCTGAAATATTTCGTCTACGGGTCGGTCTCCTCGGCGCTCTTCCTGTTCGGCCTCAGCCTGCTCTACGGCCTCACGGGCTCGACCCGGTTCGAGGCAATCCGCTCGGCCATCGGGGCCATCGGCGCGGGAGGGCTCAAGGAGAATATCGCGGCGGCCACCGCCTTGCTCCTCATCATGGTCGGATTCGGCTTCAAGATCGCCGCCGTCCCGTTCCAGCAATGGGCGCCGGACACCTACGAAGGCGCCCCCGCGCCGGTCACCGCCTGGATTGCGGCCGGCTCGAAGATCGCCTCGTTCGTCGCGTTGATGAAGGTCCTGCTCGGAGCGTTGCCCTTCTGGGCCTACAATCGCCTCGACCAGACCGCGGGCCTGGGCAATCTATCCACGCCCGGTTGGATCGGGGTGCTTGCGGTCATCTCGGCCATCTCGATGACCTACGGCAACTTCGCGGCCCTGGCCCAGAAGAATCTGAAGCGGATGCTGGCATATTCGTCCATCGCCCATGCCGGCTACATGCTGGTCGGGGTGCTCGCGGCGGCGGCCTCGGTCAACAAGTCGGCGGCGGCGGGCGCCGTGCTGTTTTACCTGGTCGTCTACTCGTTCACCACGGTGGGTGCCCTCGCGGTGGCCGCCTGGCTGGCCCGCGACAAGGGTTCGCGACGACATCGCCGACCTCAACGGCCTGGCGGCCCGCTCGCCCGCGTTGGCGGTTTGCATCCTCCTGCTCATGCTTTCGCTGATCGGCATGCCGCCGCTGGGCGGGTTCTTCGGCAAGTTCTACATGTTCATGGAAGCCATCAATACGGGCGCTCGGCCGACCCTCGCACTGGGTCACCCGGCAGACGCTCACGTGGTTGGTGGCCATCGGGCTGTTCAATAGCGTGGTCTCGGCCTTCTACTATGTGCGGGTCCTCAAGGCGATGTTCCTCCGTCCCGAGGTGGGCAAACCCCTGCTGCCGGCCACCGCGGGCGTGATCGTCCCAATCGTCACTTCCACGCTGGTGGCCGCCGGGCTTGGGCTCTATCCCGGCCCCGTGGTTGAACTCATGAAAGAAGCCGCCATCCCGATGCTCCAGACGGGCTCCCCCCGAGCCAAATCCACGGAGATTGACCCGAAGACCATCGTGACGGATGAGGAGCGGGCCGAGAGGAATCGAAAGCAGTACGAAGAAGACCAAAGGACCGGGAACGTCTTCCACCCCGGGGCCGGCGGCGCCGGCGGTGCTCCGGGGGCTTCGTCGAAGGGCACGCCCAAGAAGGATGCGAACGCGAGCCCGCCCGACTCGCCCAAGGCGCCCGGCGCCGGGCCGAAGGCGAAATGATCGCCGGGCCGCAAACCGAGCCACGCTTCTTGTCATAAGGTTACGCGAAGACGAGATTTACGCCGATGGCCATCGTCAATACCTTCCCCAAATGTCTGGATAGTCCCTACCTGATCCAGGACAAGGACGCCCACCTGCGCGTGGGGTCGCTCATGGCCACCGCGGCCGACCGCCTGGAAGCCGCGGCGAACATCAACTACACCGGCCAGGGCGACCCGGCCGACATCAGCTTCCTCAGCTACGAGGCCATGTTCTCCTGCCTTCGGGCGCTCGTGTACAACAAGGGATATCGCGAGATGGGCCTGCGGTGCCTCATGCTCGCGTGCGAACATCTTTACGTGAAGCCGGGCATCCTGGCCCCCAATCACGTCCACGCCTTCGAGCGGGCGCAGGGCCTGAAGACGCCGCCGGCCGAGAACCTGTCCGCCGCCTCCGCCTTCGTGAAGCGGACGCTGGAAATCCTCGCCCAGCCTTGAGTCCCGGAGGCTTGACCGGCATGTCCGAGGCGATCGACCTCACGCGGGACGTCGAGGGGCGCGACGGGATCTCGGTCATCCGCGCCTCGGGCAACTGCCGCGACTGGAACGGGATCCATTACAAGGTCGGCATGTCGGCCGAGCAACGTGGGGTCGACCAAGCTGTCGATGAACGTGGCGACCATCCCGCCCGGCGGCGTGGCGTTCGCCCATATTCACGTGGGGTTCGAGTTGATGCTCTATATCCTCCAGGGCCGCGTGAGGCACGAATACGGGGACGGGTTGAAGAATATCGTCGATAATGCCGCCGGGGATTTTATTTACATCGAGCCGGGCGTCCCGCACGAGGTCACCAACCTGAGCGATACCGATCCGGTGGTGGCCGTGGTGGCCAGGTCCGACGCCGACGAGTGGCAGAACATCATCCCGTATGATCGGAATGCACCGCCCGGTTGACCGCACGATCCCATCCCGTCACGGCTCGGGCGGGTCGGGTAGGAGCGGAATCCAGGGGTATCGGGCGGCGAATGTGTACCTGTCGCTCATCCGGGAGTGATATTCGGCCCGCCTGGCCCAGTGCGAGACGGCCTCGCGGAAGAGGGTCACGCGGGACGCAAGGTCGGCCATTTCACGAGGTGTCTTCGACCCGATCGTCTTCGCCTCCGCTTCCAGGACGGCCAGCGATTTCCTGGAACTGTCGATCAGATAACGGTCCACGGACGCCCTATATCGGTAGGTCGGCCGCTCGTCCGCGATAGGCCTGGCCCCTCGCCCCAAGCTGCGACGCGAAAAGACCGATCGCCACCAGCGCGACCAGGATCAAGGCGTCGCGAATGCGGAATTGTGGGGCGCGCAGGGGCGCCGCTCGATGGTGATCGCGATCGGGATCAGGGGGACATTCAGCCGCATGGGAGGGCCTCCCCGCTTCGCTTGCGATGGTTGTCTCCGAAGAGTTTAGTGGACATGCTCGCGGGCCGCAAGCCGGAGAAGGCTGCGGCAGGAGCGATTTCGGGTCATGATCCCGGACGCATGCAGCTTGAAAACGTCACGCGATCAAGTTGGTGACGACCTTGCCGTGGACGTCGGTGAGGCGGAAGTCGCGCCCGGCGTAACGATAGGTTAATTTCTCGTGGTCGAACCCGAGCAGGTGGAGCATGGTGGCGTGGAGGTCGTGGACGTGGACCTTGTCCTCCACCGCGGCGAAGCCGGCCTCGTCGGTCTTGCCGTGGACGTACCCGCCCTTGGCCCCGCCGCCGGCCATCCACATGCTGAACCCGTAGTGGTTGTGGTCGCGCCCGTTGACCTTGCCGGCATTCGAGCCGGGGGTGGGCAGCTCGACGGTGGGCGTGCGGCCGAACTCGCCGCCCCACACCACGAGCGTGGAGTCGAGCATGCCTCGCTGCTTCAGGTCGGTGAGGAAGGCGGCGATGGGCTGGTCCCACATGCGGGCCATCTTCTTATGTTCCTTCTCGATGTCGTCGTGGTTGTCCCACGGCTGCCCCTCGCCGCTGTAGACCTGGATGTAGCGGACCCCGTGCTCCAGCAGGCGGCGGGTGAGCAGGAGCTGCCGGCCGTTCACGCCCTCGCCGTACATCTCGCGGGTCGCGGCCGACTCCTTCGAGAGGTCGAACACGTCCTCGGCCTCGCCCTGCATGCGATAAGCAAGCTCGAACGACTGGATGCGTGCTTCGAGCTGGGCGTCTCGCTGGCGGCGCTCGGAGTGGGCCTCGTTGAGCTTGCGGACGAGGTCGAGCTGCCTGCGCTGCTCGGCGGGGCTCTCGACCGTGTTGCGGATGTTCTCGATCAGCTTCTGCACGTCCTTGTGCTGCGTGTCCAGGTAGGTCCCCTGATAGGCACCCGGCAGGAAGGCGGACCGCCAGTTTTGCGTGGACGTGATGGGGTATCCGCCGGGGCACATGGCGATGAAGCCGGGGAGGTTCTGGTTCTCGCTGCCCAGCCCGTAGGTGACCCACGACCCCATGCTCGGCCGAGGCAGGCGCGACTCGCCGCAATTCATGAGCATCAAGGACGGCTCATGGTTGGGCACGTCGGCGGTCATCGAGCGGATGATGCACATGTCGTCGACGTGCTGGGCCGTCTTGGCGAACAGGTCGCTGACCTCGATGCCGCTCTTCCCGTACTTCTTGAATTCGAACGGCGAGCGGAACGCGGCGCCGGTCTTCCTCTCGGTGCGGGGATTCTCGAACGGGAGGGGCTTGCCGTGGTACTTGTCCAGGAGCGGCTTGGGGTCGAACGTGTCCACGTGCGACGGCCCACCATTCATGAACAGGTGGACGACCCGCTGTGCCTTGGGTGCGAAGTGCGGCTTCTTGGGGGCGAGCGGGTGCAGGTTCGTGTCGGCGCGGGCCTCGGGGGCGAGCATCCCCTCGCCCGCGAGCACTCCGGCCAGGCCGAGCATGCCGAAGCCCATCCCGCCGCGTCGCAGGAGTTCGCGGCGGGTCAGGAAGGAATGTTCCGGGTTGGGCTGGTGGTGGGACATGATCGGCTCCGGTTCGTTCTTGCTTGGTTCGCGAATTATACGCGGAGGAAAATCCGCTTGCGGTACAAAATCAGCAGGAAAATCCACTCGAACGCCAGGACGCCCGCCGCCGCGACGATCTGGCGAAGGTCCCTGGACCCGTGCGTTTCCGACAGTCGATACACGCCCGAGAGGAAGAATCGGGCCATCTTCTCGAAGTCGACGAAGCGAGGGACCACGTAGATGGTGATCGCGTTGGCCCCGATCACGACGAAGAAAAACGCCCAGCGGCGGAAGCCGAGGACGTCGATGATCGCGTAAAAAAGTGCCAGCAAGAGCAGGCTGAACCCGCCCGCCACGCACACGAACGAGCTGGTCCACAGGTTCTTGATGACGGGGAATTTCCCGCCCCACAAAAGCCCGGCGATCAGGAAGCCCACGCCCGCGACCGCCAGCCCGCCCGCCTTCCGCCAGGGGGATTGGCCCGATCGCAGCCATTGCCCGGCAAGCGCGCCCAGCAGTGCGGTGGCCACGGCCGGGATGGTGGAGAGCAGCCCCTCGTTGTCGCCGAACCCGTAGTATTCGGGCTTGATGTCGCCCGGCAAGTAGTGGCGATCGACCCATCCCGCCAGGTTGCCCGCGGCCGAATAATCGCCCGCGGTCGAACCCGGCGCGCCTACGTTCGCCATCAACGCCCAGTATCCCATCAGTATCGCGACGAACAGGATGACTTGCCCGCGAATCTTCGTATGCATGACGATCAAGGCGGCAATTCCATAGCACACGGCAATGCGTTGCAACACGCCCGCCACGCGCAATTCGGCCCAGCGGAAATCCTGGATCTTGTTGCAGATCAGGCCCAGCGCGAACAGGAGGAACGTCCGGCGGAAAATCCTCGCGTACGCCGCCCGGCCATGCGGTCCTAACTTGCCCAGCGAGAACGGCAGGACCGCGCCGACCAGGAAGAGGAACAGCGGGAAGATCAGGTCCTCGAAGTGGAACCCGTCCCACTGGACATGACTCAACTGCGTCTCGATCGCGCGGCCGATTTTCGAGTCGGACCATCGCGCGATCGCCTCGACCAGCGCCCCGCCGCCGACGATCCAGAACATGTCGAAGCCGCGGAGGGCGTCGATCGACAGCAGGCGGCCGGAAGATTCCTGGGCGGGGAGCTGGTTCATGTGCGGGGATCAGTCCACGAAGACGAATTCATTGGCGAGCAGGAGCCCCTGGACGTACTGCTCCCACGCCTTCGGGCTCGCATCGCCGAGGAAATCCTTCGCCAGCGAATACTCCTCGGTCGTCGCACTTCGCCCATAGAGGAGATGATAAAGGCGGTCGACCTTGCGGGGGACCTCGGCCTCGCCGGCCACTTCGGGACGCCTGAGCGAGGCGCGGGCCGCCTCGATGGCGAACGGGTGATTCATCAAGAAGAGGGCCTGCGGCGTGACGGTGGTCTGGTCGCGGCGGGGATTGGTGCCGGCGGGGTCGGGATAGTCGAAGGTGCGGTACACGCCGGGCAGGTTCAGTCGATCGATCTTCCCGTAGAGCGTGCGGCGGTTGGAGGAGGGTGCGAGGATGTCCGGCACCGGCCGGCCGCCGATGGCCGCGTCGAGGCGGCCGGCGGCGACCAGCAAGGAATCGCGCGTGGATTCGAAGTCGAGCCTCAGGCGGTTTCGCTTCCACATGAGCACATTCTCGGGGTCGACGGCCGCGCAATCGGGCCGGTCGTCGCTCGCCTGTTGATAGGTCGAGCTGAGCATGATCCGGCGATGCAGCCGCTTCAGCGACCAGCCGTCGGCCATGAGCGAGGAGGCGAGGTGGTCGAGCAACTCGGGATGCGAGGGCGGGTCGCTCCTGAGCCCGAAATCGCCCGGCGTGTTCACGATCGGGCGGCCGAAGTGGTGCATCCACACGCGGTTGGCGATCGACCGCGCGGTGAGGGGGTTGTCCTTCGACACGATGGCGCGGGCAAGATCGAGGCGGCCCGAGCCGTCGCGGAACGGCTGGCGATCGGGCCCGGAGAGGACTTCGAGGAAGCGTCGCGGGACGTGCTCGCCCGGATTTCCGGGATTGCCTCGTCGCAAAATCCGGGGGTCGAACGGGCGGGGCGAATCCTCGACCACCATGGCCCGTTGAGGGGCGCCGGGGCCGGTCAATTTCCAGGAATCGACGGCATCTTGCAGCTTCTTCAGCTTCTGCTGGGCCGATTTCTCGGTGATCATCTTCGCGTCGCCGCGGGGCGACAGCGGGACCTCGCCGGGCGCCTCGGGTCCGTGATAAAGCTGGCGAAGCTCCTCATACGCCTCGTCGGGGAGGGCCTTGGCCGGCGTCCCGTTCAGCGCAGGCCCGCTCGGAATATTCCTGCCACATGAGCTCGGTGGAATTGAGCGCGCGGGCGTAGAGCTTCGCGACGTCGGCCATGCTGGAAGGCGGGGCTTCGCGGAGCGTTCGCAGGATCACGGCGTTGATGGGCTTCCTCGAATCGGGGGCGGCTTCCAGCACCTCGATCGTCGATTTGGCTTTCGCGGCGAACTCCTCCTTGGGGAGCGCGGCGAAGGCGTGCCAGGCGCTCATGACGGGGTCGCCCTTGTCTCGCGTGCGATCGAGGTAGCGTTTCCAGCGACGATTCACGACCTGGTTGAGCTTCTTCGACTCCTTGGCGTCGTCCTCGGCGGGGACCACGCCTTGCGCGGTCAGGAGGTAATCGGCCACGCGGCGGTGCGAGGTCTGCACAAGCTCGTCGTGCTGCTGCGCGAGGAAATCGGCGAGCGACTTTTCCCGCGAGGCCAGCTCGGCGAGGAAATGATCGTATTCGGGGCTGGGCGACGGGTCCTCGTACACGGGCGGCACGTTCGGCTCGACCGATCCGGCGAAAACACCGTAAAGTGAGTAATAATCCGCGGTTGGGATCGGGTCGAACTTGTGGTCATGGCAGCGGGCGCAGGCCACGGTCAGGCCCATCAGCCCGCGCGTGACCACGTCGATGCGGTCGTCCAGGACGTCCTGATTGTTCTTCATGAAGGCGCTGCCGACGGTGAGGAACCCGAGCGCCGGGAGGTCGCGCTTGCCTTCGCCCGAGGGGGAAACCAGGCGGTCGGCGGCGATCTGGCGGACGATAAAATCGTCGTAGGGACGATCCTCGTTCAGGGCCTTCACCACCCAGTCGCGATAGGTGAACGCCCAGGGATATTCGGGGTCGTCGACGAACACATAGCCTTTTGTATCGCCATATCGGGCCACATCCAGCCAGTGACGGCCCCATCGCTCGCCGTAGCGGGGCGACGCGAGCAGGCGATCGACCACCTTGGCGAAGGCGTCGGGGCTGGAATCCGCCTCGAAGGCGGCGACGTCTTCGGGCGAAGGGGGCAGGCCGATCAGGTCGAACGAGGCGCGGCGGATCAGGGTGCGGCGATCGGCGGGCGGCGAGGGCGTGAGGCCCTTTTCTTCCAACTTGGCCAGGACGAAGCGATCGATGGGGGAACTCGCCCAGGATTCGGCCTTAACCACTGGAATCGGCGGATTCTGGATCGGCTGGAACGCCCAGTGGGTCTTGCGAGGGTCGCCCTTGGCCGAGGTCATCTTGCCGTCGGGCCAGGGGGCGCCGCGCTTGATCCATTCGGTAAGGTCGGCCGTGGCCTGCGGCGAAAGCTTCCCCTTGGGGGGCATCTTCGGGTCGGATTCGTAGCGAATGGCCTCGACCAGCGGGCTATTTTCGGGGTCGCCCGGGACGATCGAAGGCCCTCCTCCGCCGCCCCGGAGCGCCATTTCGCGACCATCCAGCCGCAACCCGCCCTTGGATTTCTCGGGGCCGTGGCAGGCCACGCAATGCTCGATCAGGACGGGGCGGATGCGGGTCTCGAAGAAGTCGGCATCGGCCGCGGAGGGGGCATCGGCGCAGGCCGATCTGACACAAATCCATATCAGGGCAAAAGATGCGGCCACGATTCGCGAGGACATCGTTCGGAGGCGGGCCGAGGGTGTCGGGGCGAGTTTCATGCGTGGCGGACCTTGGCGGGGTGGGCGGGCGGATCAAGGCGGGGGGACCGGCGGTTCGTTCGAGGTCAATTCTAGCAGATTTCGGTCCGGAATGAACACCGTGAGTGGGAACTTGTAGGGCCGGTTAATACCGGCCGCCTTCTATTTGCGGAAAGCGGCCGGTAAGAACCGGCCCTACGGGTTGGCTGACAATCCGCGTTAATCCATCGCCCCCGGCGGAGGAATTCCACGGCGTCGTTGCTTTCAACCGAGGGGAAAAACGCCAGGATTATGCCCGATATGACCTGGGGATCGGAACGGACCGGGCTGCGATGAAGCGTGATCATGGCTTTGGGCTATCGGATCGCGTGCCCGGTCAACATCGTCGGTTTCCGCAACAATTCATGCCGGCTCAAGTTGGGCGCGTTTGCTTTTCGATAACTTGCTTTGAGAGTTTATCGATCATGGCGTTAAACGGGATCGTAGGACCATGCCGACAGACGGACCGAAGGCCAGTGTCGGCACGCGTCGGCTTTGGCGGGGAATCCTGGCGTTCGGCTTGATTGCCCTCGCGGCAAACCCGCTCCTGGCGCAGGATGCGACGCCTCCGGTCAGCCGCCCGACCGGCTTCCTCGACGTCGCCCTCGCTTCCACCTTCGGGCCGTCCGACTATGCCCCGTGGCGACCCCTGTCGCTCCAGACCCTCTTCACCGAGGGCTGGGACGAGCCGTGGATTGCCGAGCCGAATGACTCGGGCGATGCGCAGCAGGGCTGGATCAATGCGGCGGACGGCAATTTCTACCGGCTTTACTTCTTCTCGTACACGTTCACGAATCACCTCTCGCAAGGAGGCGACGGCCATACGGGCGCCTACACGGTCTACACGCCCCTGAGCCGCCGCCTGGAATTGATCACGAACATCCCGTTCGTGACCTCGCAACCCACGTTCAGCGTGGGGAAGCAGAGCCTCGTCAATCCCTCGCAGCCGACCCGCCATGGGACGTCGGCGGGGTTCGGCGACATGAGCTTCACGCCTCGCGTGATGCTGATCGACACCGACGATTTCTCGCTCAACGTGCAGACCACCATCCAGACGCCCACCGGCTACCGCCCCACCGGTTCCGGCCAGGCCATCCTCACGCCGGGCATCCAATCCTGGTGGAACTACGCCCCCGGATGGATCGTGCGAGGCGGGTTCAACGCGGGCGTGGGGGTGAACCCGCGAGCCGGCGGGACGACCCTTTTGTCGCAACTGGCGCTCGGCCACGTGTTCACGCCGCACGACGTCCCGCTCTTCGGCGATTTCACGATCTATCTCTCGGCGAACTCCTACAACACCGTCAGCGCCTCGAAGAACACCGCGACCCTCACGCCCGGGTTCAGGACGCACCTCGGGCGCGACTGGTACGCCCTGGGAGGCGTGGAAGTCCCCGTGACCGGGCGGAGGCCATTCGAGGAGAACGCGATCTTCTGGCTCATGAAGACCTTCTGACGCGGCCCCGGGCGATTGACTTTCGCGCGGCCTCGGAACGAAAATCGCACCAATCCCGGTCGATCGCAACTCGTCCCCGAGGAATCCCCCGTGCCCGCCCACATCCTCGACGGCAAGGCGCTGGCCGACACGCTTCGCGGCGAGATCGCGCAGGAAGTGGCCCTCTGGAAGGCCCGCACCGGATTCGTGCCGGGCCTGGCCGCCGTGCTCGTGGGAGACAACCCCGCGAGCGAGGTCTACGTCCGCAATAAAGAGGCGGCTTGCAAGGCCGCCGGGATGGCCTCGCGCCTGGAACGCCTGCCCGGCAATGCCCCCGAATCCGCCTTGCTCGACCTGGTCGATCGCCTGAACGCCGACCCCGAAATCCACGGAATTCTCGTCCAGCTCCCTTTGCCCAAGCAGATGGACGACCAGAAGATCATCGAGCGGATTGACCCGAAGAAGGATGTGGACGGGTTCCATCCCGAAAACGTGGGGCTGCTGGCCATCGGCCGCCCGCGATTCGTCCCCTGCACGCCGCTGGGGGTGCAAACCATGCTCGTCTCGGCCGCGATCGAGACCGCAGGGGCTCGCGCCGTGGTTTTGGGCCGATCGAACATCGTGGGCAAGCCGATGGCGATGCTTTTGATGGCGAAAGGTCCCGGCGGCGACGCCACCGTGACCGTGTGCCACACGGCCACGAAGGACGCCGCGGCGATCGCCCGCGAGGCCGATCTCCTGATCGCCGCCGTGGGGAGGGCCGAGCAGGTCACGGCCGAATGGGTCAAGCCGGGGGCCGTGGTCATTGATGTGGGGATTCATCGCCGCGACAATGGGAAGCTCTGCGGCGACGTCCATTTCCCCGGCGTTTCCGAGGTCGCCTCCTGGATCACGCCCGTCCCCGGCGGAGTCGGTCGGATGACCATCGCCATGTTGCTGCAAAATACCCTGATCGCCGCGAAGCTGGCCCATCCATGAAGTCCTCGACCGAAAAAGCCCTGGATCGGGCCATGAAGGCCATGACTCGACCGGCTCGGCCGAAGCGTTCGCGGTTCTCCACCTCACCGATCGTGCTGGCCATCGGCCTCGTGATCGGCCATCAATTGACGTACCGGCTAGTCCCCACCTACTGGGCGGCCATGCTTCCGGGAGGCTTGGAACAGGCCGGGTTTTTCCGGGGATGGGCCGGGTTGTTGTGGTCGATGGCCGTGGCGTGCCACCGCGATTTCGCGGGGGTGGTCGCGATTTTGGCCGGGATCTGGTTCACGGGCTTTTTCTTGAGCACATTCTTGAGGCCCTTGCGTCCTCTGGTATGGTTGATGGTGCTCGCCGTGATCGCGATCGACGGAGGGATCGTGTACGTGATGGCAAGGACGGCGATCGAGGCCACGGCGCAATCGGCCGGAATCCCCCTGCCCGGAGAACTCACGCCATGATCCGCCTGGGCATCTGCAACGAGCTTTTCGAAGGCTGGGACTTCGGCCGCATCTGCCGCACGGTCAAGGAAATCGGCTACGAAGGGCTGGAAATCGCCCCCTTCACCCTTGCCCCCAAGATCACCGACCTCCCCCACTGGCGATTGAAGGAATTGCGCACGATCGTCGAGGATTCAGGCCTCGAAACCATCGGCCTGCACTGGCTCCTGGCAAAAACCGAGGGATTCTACCTCACCTCGCCCGACCCCGAGGTGAGGCGAAAGACGGCGCATTACCTCGTCTCGCTGGCCGAGGCCACGCAGGAACTGGGCGGGAAGATCATGGTCTTCGGCTCGCCCAAGCAGCGCGACCTGTTGCCGGGCGTCGATTTCCACCACGCCATGGATTACGCGGCCGAGGTCTTCTCGGCGGTCATGCCAGCGATTGGAGCGTGCGGGGTCGAGCTATGCCTGGAGCCGCTCGCATCGACGGAGACGAATTTCCTGACATCGATAGCGCAAGCCAACGACCTGATCCGCCGGGTCGACCACCCTCATTTCCTCCTGCATCTGGACGTGAAGGCACAAAGCGGAGATCCTGGCGGGTCGGTGGTCGAACTATTCACCAAGCACGCCAGGATGGCCGGCCATGTGCATGTACAAGACACCAACTTACGCGGCCCCGGCATGGGCGAGGTCGATTTCCATCCCATCATGGGTGCGTTGGTGAAATCGGGATATGAAGGCTGGGTCTCGGTCGAGGTGTTCGACTATTCGGCCGGGGCCGAAGAGACGGCCGTGCAGAGCCTGGAGTGTCTGCGGCATGCGATGCGATAGTCGGACGAATCGAGGGATTTCGCCCCGCCGCCAATCGTTTCCTGCCGACGTGTTGCTCGGCAGGCTCGCCAGAGCAATCTTCGATCGAACATGGTGGTTGATTTCCTCGCAGATGGTCTCTTGTTCCGATGAATCGTGGTCCTGGGCCCACGCTCGTCCTGGAGACCTGCCAAATGGGAAGTTTGTGTCGAATGCCCGTTTGGCGGCGGATTTTCATGGAGGCACGATGGGGGTTGATCTCATCTTCACGGGCGACGGCCGGGAGTTCAGCACCCGCTTCTCGATCGCGGAATCCGACACGCTTGCCCGTTTGGAGGTGCTGCTCCCCGACGCCGTCGCCGAGGTCGTCGGAGGCGCCGACGCCGACTTCGGCGAGGAAGTGACCTTATCCGTCGCCAATCTGCTCGCGGCAATCGGCCGGATCGACGACTTCCTTGTCAGCCGACCCTACCTCTTGCCGTACACGTTCATGTTCAAGGCGGAGTACCTGCTCTTGAACGGGAGTCGCTGGCCGATTGATGAGGATTTCGTCACCGGGGGGCGGAGCGGGCTCGAACTTCCGGGTGATCCAACGCACCGGTATGCGATCCACGCCGGGGTCGATGAGTGTTACCTCCTCAAGATGGCCGTCGATCCCGATGGCAGGGGACGGTTCGTCGAACGGCGTGACCTGCGTGGTGAGGAGGAGATCGTGACCACGACTTGCGGCCGCATCCGGATCGACAAGCGAAACGATCATGCCGGCATTCGTGCGCAACTCTCGGAGATCCGCGAGTTCCTTGGTTCGCTCGCCGGGCCGGAGGTTACGAGGATCATCAGCGGTTGAGGACGTCGTGTCGGCTGGGCCGTGACGTGGCCCAGCCGACGAACGTAGGGTCTTTGAAGGGGCGGATGGCGTGCTTCCCACGCCCGTGGAGATCCTGCCCGACGCTCAGGTGAGCCCGCCGGATCGGCCTTCGAAGCGTCCGTAGAGGACGAAGTGCTCGAAGCCCGAGGCGAATGTGCCGGCCTTGACGGCGGCGGCGACGTCGGGGTTGGCCGCGAGGTAGCTCGGGTCGCTCCAGTTCGAGATGGGGATCCGGCCTTCGGTGAGCCCGTAGAGGAGGAAGTGCTCGTAGCCCGAGACCAGGGTCTCTCCGCCCGGCGCATCGGGCTTGCCGATCCCCCCGGCCACGTCGGGGTCGTGCGAGTCGTAATAGGACTCGTTGAAATAGGGCGAGGCTTTTCGGCCCTCGGTCTGGCCGTACATGAGGAAGTGCTGGAATCCCGAGCTGAAGGTGCCGTACTTGACGGCGGCGGCGACGTCGGGGTTTTGCGCGAGATAATAGGTCTCGTCGTACACGGGGTTGGGCTCGCGGCCCTCGAGCTGGCCGTACTCGACGAAGTGCTGCCATCCCGAGGCGAACGTGCCGGCCTTGACGGCGGCGGCCACGTCGGCGTTGTGCGCCATGTAGAAGGCTTCATCGAAGTAGGGCGAGGGGTTCCGCCCTTCCTGCTGCCCGTACATGAGGAAATGCTGGAAGCCGGAGGCGATCGCGCCGGAGGAGACGGCCTTGGCGACGTCGGGATTCTCGGCGAGATAGTATTTCTCGTCGAAGAAGGCCGAGGGGTTATTCCCCTGGTACTGGCCGACCATCACGTACTGCTGGTAGCCGGAGGTGTACTTGCCCGCGGCCACGGCGGCGGCGACCGCCGGGTATTCGGTGAGGTAATAGTTCTCGTCGAAGCCGATGGGGACGGTGCTGGAAGTGGGCGGCTTGACGGTGATCTGGACGGTGGTCGTCGAGGTGAGGTAGGTGCCGTCGCCGAGGGTGTAGCTGAACGAATCCGTGCCCGTGAAGTAGGGCGCCGGGGTATACGTGAACGACCCGTTGGACGACAGGGTGACCGAGCCGTGGCCCGGCGTCGAGCCGGCGGCGGCCGTGAGCGTGAGCCCGGTGGGGGCCGAGTCGTTGGCGAGCACGCCCGGGGCCGCCACGGTGAGCGGTTGGCCCTGCACGGCCTGGAAGGAATCGGCCGTGGCCACGGGCGCCACCAGGCCGGTCGCCATCACGAAGGCGTTGGTCGCGTCGGACGAGGGGGCCGTCAAGGTGCTCCCGGTCAGCGGGATATTGCCGTTGAACGCCCCCGCGACCGCCACCTTGCCCGCGGCGTTCACCGCGACGGAAGTCGCCTGGGCGAGCGTGCCGGTGCCGGGGAAGGTCTGGGTGGCGAGGAGGTTATGCTGCGAGTCGAACTGGGCGGTGAGGACGCTCTGCGTGGACGTCGAGCCCGACATGGGCCGCGAATAGCCGGCCACGTCGATCGTGTGATCCCCCGTGCTGATGGCGATCCCGGTGCCCACGTTCGAGGTGCCGCCGCTCCCGATCTGCGTCGCGTAGACCGAGTTGCCGGCGTTGAGTTCGAGGAGCAGGAGATCGGACGCGCCTTTCGCCGTGATCGTCCCCACGTTGCCGGGGGCGAAGTTGGCCGAGCCGACGAGCGTCCCCACGAGGTATTCGTTGCCCGAGCCGTCCTGGGCGATCTCGTTGCCGAAGTCCGAGCCGGCGGAGATCGCGTAGGAGTGCGACCAGGAGATCGCCCCGGTGCTGTTCAACTCGGCCGCGTAGAGCTGGCTTTGATTGCTGGAGTTCTGATACTGGGACGTCACGTAGACCCCGCCGTTGCCGTCGCTGGCGACCGCCCGGCCGTTGTAGGCGGCGCCCGCGGTCCCGATGTCCGTGGCCCATACCGGGCTCACGTTGCTGTTCAACTCCATCACGAATGCGTCCTGCACCCCCGTCCTGGTCAGGACGGCCGCGGTCCCGCCCGAGGGGAGGTTGGCGTCGACGAACGTGCCCGTGAGGAAGATGTTCCCGGTCGTCTGGTCGACGGAAACCCCCGTGGCGACGTCGCTCGCGCTATTGCCGAACGAGATCCCGAAGGTCGGCTTGACCGTCTGGCCGTTGAATTTCTCGGTGAAGATGCGGCCCCCGTAGGTCCCCGCGACGACGGGGTTGCCCTGGGCGTCCAGGGCGAGGGAGAGCCCGGTGCCCTGGACCGCCCCGGCGGTGGTGGTGCTGGAGAACTCCGAGTCGCCGAGCAGTTGCCCCTGGGGCGAATACTTCGCGATATAGCCCTCGCTGGTCGACGTCGAGACCGGCTCGCTGCCCCCCGGATTGAGGTTGGTGGAGCCGCCCAGGACCGAGCCGACCACGAAGATGTCGCCGGCCGAGTCGACGGCCACGCCCTTGGCCGTGATCTGGCCCGCGGCGGAGTTCAGCGCGACGACCGGCGCGAAATTCAGACTAAGGACGGTCCGTGCCTCCAATCGCTCAAGGCGAGGGCGGAGGTTTCGTCGGGAAGGACGGCGCATTTTCTGCCTCAAGGTGGATGCCAAGGTGGGATGGATCGGGGGACGAACGCGCCGGGGGACGAACCCGGCCAGGCCCGGCCCCGGCGGACGCCGTTGCAATCGTTCGGGATCTCTTGCAATGCCTCGATGAATGCGTACACGAGCTTACCCGGTTGCCTTGCTGTTCCGAAACATAATTTCGACCGGGATTCATCAAATTAAGGGCAAGTGTTGCTGGATCGATTCCGAAACGCAACACGGCCGGTTGGTTTGGGAGTTCTGGGGGGTTTGGCTGAGCATGGTTCGCGGCTCGGGTGCTGCGGATGTGATGGCGGGCGACTTGAGGAATTCTTTACGACCCGCCTTTGAGCATCGGCCATCCTCTGGTATAGTCCGCTCCCGGTCCGGTTGGACCGGGACATCCTGCCTCCAAGAGGGACGGCGGGCCGTAGGATCGCCGCGACAGGGAGGTCGTCATGCCCAAATGGCCCATTCGCGTCAAGCTGATCGCCGGGCTGAGCCTGGTGATCGGGATGATGCTGACCTTGATGGGCGGCTCGATGTTCGGGCTGCATGCGTTCCACTTGAGCAACCTGGTGCTCACGGACCAGCTCCGCGAGCTGGGCGCCTCGTCCGAGCTGCTGAGGTTGTCGGTGAAGATCGACGCCCTGCGAGGCGAGACCGCTTCCGAGCGGAAGCAGCTCCACGAGCAGGTGGTCGAGGCCCGCGATGCGCTCCGGGAATATTGCGAGCAGCTCAAGGGGAACAACAGCCGGGGCAATCGGCCCGACATCCGCGACGAGCTGGGCCTGGCCTTCCGCATCGACCACGACCTGACCGCGATCCTCAACGACCTGGACCCGTCCACGCCGATCACCCCGATCTTGCCCAACACCGAGAGCTGGGTCCGCGAGCATCCCGAGCAGGACGATGCTCGCGGGCGACCGATCAACCTGGCGCGCGCATCGACCATTTGAACGAGCGCGTGATGAGCCTCCCGAGGATCCTCCATCGCGACTTCTTCGAGGTGCTGAAGGGCTCGAAGCGGCAGTATGAGCTGAGCCGGGTGATCGTATGGATGTCGGCCATGGCCGTCCTTGCCATGCTGGGCGGGCTGGCGGCCCTGTTCCATCGCTGGGTCCTGTACCCGGTCCGCCTGTTGCAACGCGGCGTGCGGCGCGTGGCCCGCGGCTCGTTCGATTATCACATCGACCTGGCCACCGGCGACGAGATGCAGGCGCTTGCCGAGGCCTTCAACGACATGACCACGCGGCTGAGCGCAACCTATGCCGACCTGGAGAGCCAGGTCCGCGACCGGAGCCGGCAGCTCGTGAGGTCCGAGCGGCTTGCGGGCGTGGGCTTCCTGGCCGCGGGCGTGGCCCATGAGATCAATAACCCGCTGGCCTCGATCGCATTCTGTTCCGAGGCCATGGAGAACCGCCTGAAGGACATGCTTGCCGACTCCGGAGGCAGCGAGGCCAAGGTGGTGGCCAATTACTTGCGGATGATCCAGGAGGAGGCGTTCCGCTGCAAGCGGATCACCGAGAAGCTCCTGGACTTCTCGCGATGCGGCGACATCCAGCGCCAGAGGACCGACCTGGCCGACCTGATCGGCGGCGTGGTCGAGATGGTGCGTCACATGGGCAAGTATCGCAACAAGCACATCGCCTTCCAGCCCCGCGAGCTGGTGGTCGCGCACGCCGATGAGCAGGAGATCAAGCAGGTGATCCTCAACCTGGTCGTCAACGCGCTGGATTGCATGGAATCGGGCGGGACGCTCCGCATCGACCTCCGGCACGCCGGGGGGATGGCCGAGATGGTGTTCGCCGACGACGGATGCGGGATGCCGCCGGAAGTCCTGGAGAACATCTTCGAGCCGTTCTATACACGCCGCAAGGTGGGCAAGGGGACGGGTTTGGGGCTGGCGATCACGCACAACATCGTGAGCCAGCATCAGGGGGAGATCACGGCGACGAGCCAGGGCGAGGGGCTGGGCGCCACGTTCACGGTCCGCCTGCCGGTCCGGCCCGCGGAGGTGGCGACGAGCCTCGTGACGGCCGGCCAATGGGCGGCTTGACCCTGCAACGGCATCGATTTTGTAGCGGGAGGGGGATGAGGTCTTTCCGCCCGAGAGATCGGACCCGTCCCAGGAGCAACCCAATGCGTCTTGCCATGTTAGTCGGAATGTCGGCCCTCTTCCTCGCCGGGCCCGCGCGAGCCCAGGACGCGAAGGCGTCCGCGACCGATCCCGCGGGATTGATCGGCAAGTACGACATCATCTCGGGCGAGGACGACGGCAAGCCCGCCCCCGCCGAGAGGATCAAGGACCACACCGTCACGATCACCGCAGACACGATCGTCGTCAAGGACAAGGACAACAACGAACGGTATGCGACCACCTACAAGGTCAATACCGCGAAGAAGCCGTACCGGATCGACATGACCGAGACCACCGGGCCTCGCGGGCGCAAGGGGGCCAAGGCGGTCGGGCTGATCGAGAACGACGGCGACACGGTCAAGCTGGTCTACTGCTACGAGGGCGGCATCCTGCCCGCCGAGTTCAAGACCAAGGCGGGCGACAAGCAGCTCATGTTCACGATGAAGCGCCAGGCCGCCAAGTAAGGGCGACGGCGTCACGGATTGGTCAGAAGGTCTCAGGAGGAGACGACGGTCATGGAGAAGTCACATCCGGGGGGCCTCCGCATCCTGTTCGCGGACGACGAAGCTCACCTCCGCGACCTGATGCAGATGGAATTGCCCCGGATGGGGCACGAGGTCACCGTCTGCCCCGACGGTGCCGCCGCGTTGAAAGCCCTGGAGCGCGGCCCGTACGACGCCGCGCTCCTGGACATGAAGATGCCCGGCCTCACGGGCATCGAAGTCCTCGGCAAGGTCAAGCAGATCAGCCCCGAGACCCAGGTGATCATCCTCACCGGCCACGCCACCGTCGACACGGCCGTGCAGGCGCTGCGGCTCGGGGCGTTCGATTATCTCACGAAGCCCTGCAAATGGGCCGAGCTGGAAGTCCTGCTCGCCCGCGTCGCCGAGCGTCGCGACCTCTCCAACAAGAACGTGGCCCTGGAAACCCGATTGAAGGCCGCCGAGGGCACCCCTACGCTCGTGGGCGATGGCCCCGCGATGCTCCAGGTGCGCCGCCTGATCGAGACCGTGGCCCCCACCGACGCCAGCGTGATGATCCTGGGCGAGACCGGCACGGGCAAGGAATTGATCGCCCGCAACCTGCACGACAAGAGCCGGAGGTCGGGCGGGTCGTTCATCCCGGTCAACTGCGGCGCCTTGCCCGAGAACCTCGTCGAGAGCGAGCTTTTCGGCCATCGCAAGGGCGCCTTCACCGGCGCCGACGTCCATCGCAAGGGGCTTTTCGAGGTCGCCAACGGCGGGACCCTGTTCCTGGATGAAGTGGGCGAGCTGAACAAGAACGTCCAGGTGAAGCTGTTGCGGTTCCTGGAGTCGGGCGAGATCCGCCGGGTGGGCGAGAACGACCCATTTCGCGTGGACGTGCGGATCTTGTGCGCGACCAACCGCGACCTGCGCGACATGATCGCCGCCGACCAGTTCCGCGAGGACCTCTTCTTCCGCATGAACACGTTCGAGATCCACCTGCCCCCGCTGCGGGATCGCAAGGGCGACATCGCCCAGCTCGCCGGCCACATGCTCCGCCGGTTCGCCCCCAGGCGGGGAGGCGCCGAGACCTCGCTCACGCCCGAGGCGATCGAAGCCTTGCAGATGCACGACTGGCCCGGCAACATTCGCGAGCTGGCCAACGCCATCGAGCGTGCGACCATCCTCGCCGGCGGCGGGCCGATCCGCCCCGAGCACCTGCCCACCCAGCCGGCAATCCGTCGCACGGCAACCTCGGCCTCGCCATCGGCCGTGGCGGGCCCGCACTTCCAGATCCCCGACGGCACCCCGACCTTGCGCGACATCGAGATGAAGTACATCCAGGTCGTCCTGGAGAAGCACAACGGCAACAAGCCCGCGGCGTCCAAGGAGCTGGGGATCAGCCTGAAGACGCTCTATAACAAGATCAACCAGTTGCAGCAAAGTTGAAGGTTCCTCCGTCCGCTTGTGGGGTAGGCGTCCCGCCTGCCCGAAACTTGGCAGGCGGGACGCCTGCCCCACAAGAATTGAAGTTTGGTGGGCGGGACGCCTGCCCCACAAGAATTGTGGAAGAGAGAGGGGCGGACAGGGACGTCCGTGATTTCGCGATGGAACGCGAGCTGCAAATCCGCCCGCTGGAGGCGTGCCGGTTCGGCGACGACCCGTACTGGACCGCGGCCCTCGTGCGGCGATGGACCACGGCGTTTGTCGTCCTTGGCGTGGTGCTTCGCGTGCTCCGGTACGCGCTGAAGTATCCGCTCTGGGGCGACGAGGCGTTCCTCGCCGAGAATTTCATCGCCCGCGACTTCGCCGGCCTCATGAAGCCGCTCGATTACACGCAGGTCTGCCCGCTCTTCTTCCTCTGGATCGAAAAGGCCGCGGTGATGGCGCTCGGGTTCTCCGAGCTTTCGCTGCGATTGGTGCCGACCCTGGCGTCAATCGGCGGCTTGTTCCTGTTCCGTCATGTCGCGGGTCGCGTGGTTCGTGGACCTGGCCTTATCCTTGCCGTGGCGATCCTGGCCGTCGGCTATGTGCCGATCCGTCATGGGGGCGAGGTCAAGCCGTATGCCTCCGACTTCCTCCTGGCGCTCGCCCTCGTCGGCCTTGCCATCGAATGGGCGAGGACGCCCTGGAGGGCGGGATTCCTCTGGGGATTGGCGGCCCTGGGGCCGATCTCCGTGGGCCTTTCGCATCCGGCGATCTTCGTCGCGGGATCGGTCGGCGTGGTGCTGCTCGTGCCGGTCTTGAAGACTCGATCGGCCTCGACTTACCTGCCCTTCGCCCTGTTTGGAATCGGCACCCTGGCGACCTTCGCGTGGTTGCTGAGATCCGTGAATCAGTCGCAGAGCGAGAGCGTGATGGAGTTCATGAACGCGTACTGGGCGGGCGCGTTCCCCCCGCGAAAGATCCCCGACCTGCTGGCCTGGCTCGCCTCGGTCCACACGAGCCACATGTTCGCCTATCCGGCGGGAGGGGCCGGCGGAGCCAGCAGCCTGACGACCGGCTGCGTGGTCGCGGCGATCGTGGCCATCTGGCGACGGGGCTCGCGCATCGGTGCTCGCCCTGTGCCTGGCCCCCTTCGGATTCGGGTTGATCGCGGCCGCGATCGGGCGATATCCCTACGGCGGGAGTGCCCGGATCATGCAATACGTGGCCCCGGCGATTTGCCTGATGGCCGGCCTGGGCGCCGCGGCCCTGCTCTCGCGAGTGCCGGGGCCTCGGGCGTCTCGGCTTGCCATGCTGGCGCTTTTCCTGTCGGGAATCGGCATGGTGGGCTGGGACGTTTCGCATCCGTACAAGTCGGAATTCGACGGGCCGAGCCGCGATTTCGCCCGGCAGCTCTGGGCCGATCCCGACGCGGAGCTTGCGTGCGGCCGCACCGACTTCCGGGTGGATCTCGACCCGAAAGGCTGGCGGAACGACCGCTCCGCCCTGTACCTGTGCCATCAGGCGATCTATTCGCCCCGGCATCGCGGGCACAAGCCGGTCGCGATCGACCGCGTGGGGCCGGGTCGCCCGCTGCGATGCGTGGTCTTCCAGGAGAAGCCCTCCGACATGCCCGGCGTGAACCGCTGGCTGCGGTCGATGGACGACGGCTTCGTGCTGCGATCGCGCACGGAAACGGTCGTCAACGAAGGCGCGAGCGATCAGGGCGGCCATTTCGAGGATCGCTACGTGATTTACGAGTTCGTCCCGAAGAACCTGGCGGCCACGCCGAAGTTGCCCCCGAGGTAGGGCGTGTGCAACACGCCAGTTCCCGGTAAAGAGAAGCCGGCGTGTTGCACACGCCCTACGATGCGGGGATAATGACCTTAGACCATGCCCCTTCACGGCGAGGCTTTTTTCATGGGCCAGCCGACGAAATCGGTGAAATCACGCCCCACGTTCCCGACCATCAGCTCGCTCATGTGGCTGGTCGGGATCGTGGCGATTGCTTGCTGGCTTTCTCGCCTGGATCGCGTCGATCCGAAGACGGCGATGTGGGTTTGCGTGGCCTCTTCCTCCTTCTTGCTCGCGAATCTCTACGCCCAGTCGCTTACCGCCCGGCGATGCCCGGCTTGCGGCGAGAAGCGGGTGGGACGCCTGGGGGTCTCCACTCGCAGCTATTCTTATTATCGCTGCGGGGAGTGCGGGCAACGCCTGAAACGGGGGATGTTCGGGCGATATTGGGACGCTTCGGGCAAGGAAGACGATCGGCATTTCGTCCCCAAGGATCGATCGGTGAAGACCTGGGATCGCGAGCCGATTGCCCCCGACTTCTCCTCGCCCGCAACCCGCACCGTCTCGTCCCTCCTGCGGACGAAGCTCGATCGGTCGGCCCTGGTGGAGGAGGCGATCGCGAACGGCGAATCGCCCCTGGACGCGATCGAGCCCGAGGGCAGGGCGAAGCGCCGATCGAAACCGCTGAGGTCAAGCGGGGTTAAACTCCGCATGACCGAGGCTTTTTTTCGCACGATGGAAATCCTCCGATGCGCCCGATCTCCCCGATAATCCTCGTCGCGCTGCTCGCCCCGGTCGCGGCCGACCCTCCCACCAAACGCCAGGCCGATCAGGCGGCGCTCAAGCCCTTCGGCGGGCTCGTGGGCGAGTGGAAGGGGACCGGCATGCCCCAGCGGGGCAGCGCCGGGGATCGTGGGTGGAAAAGGGCGACTGGGCGTGGAAGCTCACCCCCGATTCGGCCGCGCTGGAATTGACCGTCGAGAAGGGGAAATACCTGAAGTCGGCCACGCTCCATCCGGGCGCCGAAGCCGGCACCTATCGCATGGAAGCCACGCTGGCTGCCGGCGGCAAACGCACCTTCAAGGGCAAGGCCGGCGCCCGCAACGTCGTCACGTTGTCGGCCGAAGGTCCCGCCGACGAAGGGCCGGCGCGGATCACGCTCACCCCCTTGCACGACACGCGATTCCTCATGCTCCTGGAATCGCGGGACGCGGCGGGCGACTTCGGCCGGCTCGGCGAGGTCGGCTACACGAGGCAAGGCGTGGCGTTCGCCGCCGGGGATTCCTCGCCGGCCTGCATCGTGACCGAGGGGCGCGGGACGATCCCCGTGAAGTACAAGGGGCAGACCTATTACGTATGCTGCTCGGGCTGCAAGGACCTCTTCGACGAGAACCCCGAAGCCATCCTCGCCGAGGCGGCGGCCAAGGCCAAGGCGAAGGGGAAGTAGCCTCAAATTCGGGCGGCAATCAGCCGCAATGCCTCGACCGCGCCCATGGCGAATCCAAGCTGACCGCGCGGGACTTCGGGCTCGCGCGGATTGATGCGGATGAGCATCGCATCGGGAAATCGGGTGTAGCGCTCGCAATGGTTGCGGACGGTAGGGACGGCCGAACCCGCGCCGATCTCGACGATCGCCACCCGCTTGCCGGCGATCTTCCCGACCCAGTCCTGATAGAGCTCCATCTGGCCGTCGGTGCGCGACGAGTCCCAATCCCAATCGCCGAACATGAGGATGTTGGGCCGGGCAAGTTCGCCGCATCTGGGGCAAGAGGGCAGGGGGTCCGAAGCGTTCATCGTGGCCTCATCCACCGCGACCTCGTGTCCGTCGGCCGGGAAGATGCCGACCCCGCAGGAGGCCGTGCATTGGAGCCAGTCGATGGCGCCGTGAGCCTCCACGACGCGATCCGGGTCAAATCCGCCACGTTGGAATTGGCCGTCGACATTGGAAGTGAATGCAAACAGGCCCAGCGGCTTCCGCTCTCCCCAATCGCGGAGGATCTGGAAGCCTTCGTGAGGCCGGGTCTGGCGATACAGGTTCAAACGATGCCCGTAGAATCCCCAGGCGAATGCGGGGTCGGAGCGGAACCATCGCGGGTTGGCCAGGTCGGTGAATTGGAGGCCGAGCGTTTCGTAGGGCGGATAGGCCTTCCAGAACCCCCGAGGGCCGCGAAAATCGGGCAGGCCCGAGTCGACCCCCATGCCCGCGCCGGCGCCAATCACCAGGGCGTCGGCCTGCGCGATCGCTTCGGCGGCCATTTTGAGGCGTTGCTCGAATTCCACGAGAATTCCCCTCCGGATAGGTCGCGAGGATCGGATTTTCTTATGAGCCGAAGCCTCGATGTTCGGACATGCCTTCCTCATAAGCTTCCTGCACCCTGACGAATTCCGCCGCACTCCCGCCCTTGTCGGGATGCACCGTCTTCGAGCGGAGGCGATAGGCGTCGCGGATTTTCTCGATGCTATAAGGTGGGACAATCCCCAGGACCTCGGCCCATCCAGGACGCCCCGTGGGATCCTCGGCGAAAAACTCGGGATAGAGGTAGGAGACCTCGCGGCGAAACCCGCGCCCGGTGGGCAGATGCTCGGGATAGACGAGCCAGCGCGCGACCCTCCACGGGTCGTCGCCGTCGTCGTCCAGGATCTCGCGAGTCAGGTCGCTCCTGCGGAACTCGACGTCAAGGCGACGGGCGAGCAGGTCGACCAGCATTTCGAGCGGTGGCGGCATGACGGCCGCGCGTCCGATCAGCAGGAGGTCGGCCGCCTCGACCACGCGGGACGCGGCCGAGTCGAGCGACGAGCCGGGGGCGTCGGCGTGGTCGCTCGCGGCCTGCTGCTTCCAGAACCCGAGGACGGTGACCTCGAAGAAGGTGATCAGGGCCTGGATCGGCGGGGCTTCCTCGACGGGAAGCCGCGCGGTCGGCTTGATCCCCAGTCGAGAAGCCACGCGGGCGGACAGGGTGCGGATCTGCGAGGCCGAGGCACGAGGCGTGCCCGGCTCCTCGTCGGGCGGAGAAGAGCGACGGCCCACCATCTCGGCCGCGAGATGATAGGCAAGGCCCGCAAGATAGGGGCTCTCGTAAAGCCCGAGATGGCATTCCACGCCCCGATGACGGATGGAGGCACGATACGGCCGCCCTCCGCGAGGCCGATCGAGCGACGTCACGCCTCGCGGCAGGGGTTGCTGGTCTCTAGGCATGGAAATGCGGGCCATTCTCCTGGATTTTCCCGATTCCAGGACCGGGAATCGGCCGGCGATCCCCGGTAGGAATCGACGAAAAAGAATTCTTTCGGAAATCCCGCGCCGGATTTGTCGCCGTTGACGCCCCTTTCGCGAAGGATATTGCAAAGGGTTCGCTGGCGACCCCTTTGACGCGACTTGCTGTGGGTGTGGAGCGAATTTGCGAAAAAGGATGCGAAACGGACTTGCAACCCTCACTGGCGAACTCTAAAGTGAGCTTCTGTCACCGTATGATCCCTGGAATGAGTGTCCATCCGATCATGATGCTTGCGCTCGCCGTCTTCCTGATCGCGGCAAACGCCGGGACCGAGTCGTCCCTCGACTCGGCGTGCGGCCCGTGCTTCAACCAGGTGAGCATTTACGCCCCCATCCTCGTGGCGAACGACCCTCCGCGAGACGATCCTACCCGCCAGGAATGCCTCTCGGAAGACTCCCGGGCGAACGAAGGCGAGGAAGAAGACGGCGACCCGCCCAGCCTCTGGGGTTTCGAGCTCCGCCCGCCGTCGCTCGCGTGCCGGGGCCCCCTGCCGTGCGAGGTCGTGGCCTTGCGCCAGGGCCTGGTCGGTTGCGACCGGGATTCCCGATCCGCCCTGCTTCGCTGCTGAAGCAACCTCCGGGCTCCGATCGCGTTCGCCACCATCGGCATGACGGTCGTCCACGGCCATGGGAAGCTCGCGGGAACCCGGTGTGTCGCGCGCATGCTGGAGAAGAATTAACGCATCGCCGGGTTTGAGATCGAGCCGGGTCGTCCAGCGGCGGCCCGACGGCCCCGGCCCGCGTTCGGGCGTCGTGCTCCCGGGGGGGAAGGCATGGCGAACGGCGCGGGTCGGGACCGCCGGGCCGCCGATCATTTTTGGCGATCAATCCTCGTCGGCTTCCAGGGCCTGCACCGTCTGCTTCAACGAGGCGCTGTAGGGCTGGATCACGAGCGCCTTGCGGAACGTGGAGAGGGCGTCGCGTCGCTTGCCCAGCTTCAGGTAGCTTTGCCCCAGGCCTCCCAGGGCGCCGATGTGATAGGGGTTGCGATCGAGCACGCGACGGCAATCGGCGGCGCTCTCGGCGATCTTCCCCTGGAAGAACAGGGCGATGGCCCGCTGGTTGTAGGCCTCGGCGAAGGCGGGGGCCTTGCGGATCAACTGGCCCGCCATGTCCTCGGCCTCGCGATATCGCTCGCGGCCGATGAGGTCGCGGACCTCCTGGAGCATGGCGTTGTGCTCGGGGGTGTCGGCGCGAAACCAGATGGCCCAGAGCGCGTTCTGGGCGAGATTCCTGACGGCCGGGTCGGAATCTCGCAGGCCGCGGGCGACGGCCGAATTGCTCTGGAAGCTGCCGATCAACCCGAGCGCGCGAGCATGGAAGCCCGCCTCGCCTGCAAGCTGCCCGAACTCGCGAGCCGCACCAGCGTCCCCTCGGTGTATCTCGCCATCACGCTGCGATGAAAGACCTCGATGTCCTTGTCTCGCAAGAACGTCTCGAAATAATCCACCAGGAGTGAAGCAGTGTGGGGTTCGAGCATGGGGGACTCTCCGAGGCTGGTCCAGGCGGGGCAATGGGGCGGGTGGGCGAAGCCGAGGGCGAGCAGGGTGCCGATCAACCCGGCATGGACGACGGCCCGGACAGGACGTGGCCGCATGGCGAGCCTCCGGCGGTGGGGAGGACGGGCGGATTTTCAACTTGCGGGCGAAGTTAGACGCTCTAAGCGGAGTCTAGCACGTCTCCTGGCGGGCTTCCAGGGGCTGGCGGACCCTGATCGGGTTCCGGTCCTTCCAGCCGCTCTCGCCAGGCCCGGCCCAGCGGATCGGGGCCGTCCCGGAGGCCCTCATCGTAGATTTGATCCATGCGACGGATCAAGGCGCGGGCAAGCTCCGAGCGATCAACCCGCTTGCCCGTAAGGACTTGGAGCGAGGTCGCGGTCGCCCTCAAGGCTTCGGGGAAGGCGTCCGGCGCAACGTTCGCGTTCAGGCCTAGCCCGACCACGACCCCCGCGCCTCGCTCGACGAGGATGCCGGCGATCTTCCGGCCGTCCACCCTCACGTCATTCGGGAACTTGATGCGGGCGTCGATCTCCGCAAGCTCGGCGAGCACGTCGGCCGTGGCGACGGCGGCCAGGGCGGTAAGCCAGGAAGGTTCCGCGATCGCCCCTTTCGGGAAGAGCAGGACGGACATGAGCAGCGACGACCCCGCCGGGGCCACCCACGATCGGCCCCGGCTGCCTCGCCCGGAGGTCTGCTCCTCGGCCAGGACGACCAGGCCGTCGTTGGCCGTCGATCCGGCCGCCGCCGCCGCCACGTCATTCGTGCTGCCGACCCTCGACCAGACCGAAATCCGCCGCCCGATTCGCCGCGGATTCAGCTCATATTCGATCTGGTCCGGGCAGAGCCGGTCGGCCGGCCCGCGGTAGGCCACGCCCCGATAGGGATGACGTTCCAGCGCGAATCCGAACCTCTCCAGCTCGTCGAGGTCGTGCGAGGTGCGGATCGGATCGGCCTGGATGTCGGCGATCGGGACGAACGCCCCCGCCCTGGCCCTGAGCGTTTCCAGCAGAGCGATATTCACGCCTTGTAATCCAGCCCGATGTCCAGCGAGGGTGCCGAGTGCGTCAGCGCCCCGACGCTGATCCGGTCCACGCCGGTGCGGGCCAGCTCGGCAACCGTGTCCAGCGTGATCCCGCCCGAGGCTTCGAGCAGGACCGCCGGGGCCACGGCATCGCGGCGTCGCACGGCCTCCGCAAGCGATTCAGGCCCGAGATTGTCGACGAGGATGATGTCGGGGCTGGACATCAAGGCGGCCTCGAACTGTTCCAGCGTGTCCACCTCGACCTCAAGGAAGGCCGCCATGGGCGCCTTCCGGCGTGCGGCCTCGATCGCCCCGCCGATCGGGTTGCCGAGGCTGGCGAGCGCGGCCAGATGATTGTCCTTGATCAGGACCGCGTCGAAAAGGCCCATGCGATGATTGCGCCCGCCCCCGCATCGCACCGCGTATTTCTCCAGGATTCGCCAGCCGGGGGTGGTCTTGCGCGTGTCGAGGATGGAGGCCCGAGACCCGGCCACGGCCGCCACGAACCGGGCCGTCAGGGTCGCAACCCCCGAGAGCCTCTGGAGGAAATTCAGCGCCGTGCCGCTCCATCCCGAGGATCGCCCGCATGGGCCCCTCGATTCGCGCCGCGACGGTGCCGCGATCGACCGGCGCCCCGTCCTCGATCAAGGGATGCCAGCCGGATGCCAGCCCCATCCGGGCGGCGATCATCTCGACGACGGGCAAGCCCGCGATCACCCCGGGCGATCGGGCCACGAACAGGGCGGTGCCCCGCATCTGGGCGGGGATGGTGGCCTCGGCCGTGATGTCGCCCGCGGCCCCGAGGTCTTCGGCAAGGGCAAGGTCGATCAGGGTTTCGGCATTGGCCCGCTCGGCGGGGCCGAAAACCGGCTTGCTTGGGGTCATGAGCGACGTCCTCGGGATCCGACGACTCAGGCGGAGGTATCCGGCGGCTCCGACGCGGCCTCGGACCGGCGGAGCTTGTACCAGTATAAGGCATCCTCCTTTAAGCTGTGGGCTGTGGGCTGCTGTGGGCTGTGGGCTGTGGGCTGTGGGCTGTGGGCTGTGGGCTATAAGCTACAGGCTCCTGAATAATACCTTTACGGCCTGCAGCTTATGGCCTACAGCCCGCAGCGGTTTTCGATCGAAGCTGGCGGCTCGATCTTGATTGTAGGGCCGGTTATTACCGGCCTCTTCGCCGGGAAAGGCCGGTAATAACCGGCCCTACAAAGCGTCAAGCCGCCCGGTCATGTCCACCGCCAGAGTCAAGATGAAACCGCCCTAAAGCTTACGGCTCCTCGTGTGGCCGGGGGCGGTGCTCCGACCCCGGAATCCGCCGCTCGGACGCGGCGCGCACCTCATGCGGTGCCACGGACGCTCCCCCCCGACGCGAGGCGTGGGAGCGACGAGCCGGCCGGCCTTTCAAGGCTCTGGGTTCGGCCTGCATACCCGGGCGGCGGGAGCGAGGATATTCCTGCGGCTGCGGGACTGCCCACGGGCCTTGTCCTCCGCCGCTTGCCGGGAAACGCCCGGAACTCGCGGCGGCTTGCGCAGGCCTCCTCCGCACGCCGGCCGCCCTGGCGATCGTCCTCGGCCCGGCCCCGGGATCGACCCTCGGCCGGGCCGCGCTTCGTCGATCAGTCCGCCTCGACCCGGCGCGGCTTGCGTCGTCGCCAGGCGCCGGCCAGGGCCATCGTCGCGGCGCCCGCGGCCATCACGAGCGTGGCCGGCTCGGGCGTCGCGGCGGCTTCGGGGGTGATGGTGATCGAGCCGTGGACCGCGTCGCCGCGATTATCATTACCGAAGTTCAGGACGCCGTTGAATGACCCTGAGGTGTGTTCGTAGCTAGGGTTGCTGCCGCTCGGGTCAATGGTCTCATTAACGTCTCCAAACAGGAAGCCGTTGCTGAAGAAAAGATATGTATCTCTGACTGAGTCGGTCGCGGAGTTGAAGCTGAACCCGGGATCGGCGCTGTCCGAGAGCGTGAAGTTGGTCACCGTATAGGGCGAGGAACCCGAATCGTCGTAGCTGAACGTGCCCGAGACCGTCCCGCCCAGCGTCGACGTGTTGTCGAACTGGAAGAGGTCCGTCACCACCCCGGCCCGGGCGGTGCCCGCGAGCCCGCACGCGGCGAGCGCCGCCGCCATGACCATCCGCCGCAGCATCGTCGTCGCACTCTTCGCCTTGGTCATGATTCGTCTCGCGGTGTGAGGAGATCGACGTCAGGGGCTTCGGCGGCCCGGATCCACACCGATCAGTCTAGACCATCCCATATAAATAAACCCATCTTATTAAATCCGGCCGCCGGGATCCTGTCAAGGGGCTGCCCGACACCCCGCCGGATTGGGTGCGACCGGGGATTCTTGGGCCGTCCGGGAGCGGACGCGTGCCTGCTCCCCGCGGGAGGAGGTGCCCGCAGGGCGGATGAAGGCCCGTCTCCTATATTGCCTTACTTGATAAGGACTTGGGGCGCCTCATGGGCGCGACAAAGGGGCCAAAAACCCCCGCGATCCACGCCCGATCGTCCAGATTTCGTCCAGATATCCGAAAGCTCGCATCTCCCGGCCCGATCACGACTTGGGGGATTTGAGCGCAACACTTAGGCCCGAAAACCGGTCAAAAACGGTCAAAAAACCGTCTCACCCCGACTGCGCCCTTGGACAAGACACCCGAAAAGCCCGACTTGGCCCACGAATCCCCGGCATTTCCCGAGTGTCGCACTCTGTAGCGTATTAGATTATCGACAAGATTAAAATCGTCGATCATTGACCCAATCCCTTCGCCGGCAACGGGTTGTAAACCATGAAAATCCATGCAAAACCGAATGGGTCGGCCATCTCTCGGCCCAAATCCGCCCCCTCGCCGGCCACCCGATCCCGGCCCCGCATCCGGCCATTTTGCCGCCCCGCTTGGAATAAGGAATAAGCCCGAACCCCGGCAACGATGGTGTGGTTGTGAGGTTCTTACAAAGGCTTATCATCGCGACGCCCCGCGAGCAAATCATGCGAAAATGCACCCCGGAGGCAATCCCCCAGATCACCCCATCTCCCACGACGGCCAGCGTGCGCCGGCGCCCAAGATGGTCGGGGGCGGCGAGGACACCATCCATGCGCGGGTGACACGTTCGCCGCGAGATCGCCACGCCTCGATGGCGGGCCACTCGCCGCGGTCGTGCAGGCGTGCAACGGCCACGGAGGCCACGCGATCAAGACCGTGCCCCCGATCGGCGTCCGCCGAGGATCCCGGCCGGGAATCGCATTGCATTGATGGGGGCGGATCGCCACAACGACGAGAAGCCCGGCCGAGGGGAGGTCCCCACGCCGGGCTTGCCCTGCCGCTCGATCCCGCCTCGGCCTTGGAGCCGTCGGGCGGGTGGTCGCGGCGATCGATCGATGAGTGCGAGGCCAATCCATCGGCCCGGGTGCGGGTCCTTCCGCCGGCCTCTCGCGGATCCTTCCGCATCGGCCTCGTCGCGTCCTTGCGACGGGTGGAATATAGCCGTCGGGGGCGAGCGTCGCAAGGGCCCGGGCGTCGAAACCCCCGGGAATTAAGTGGTTTTTTCGTTCCCGCGGGGATGGGAAGCCGGGGTGACATGGGGAGGATGCCACCCGGGCAGGGGACGGAAGGGCAGGCCCGTTGGTCGGCCTCAGCGGCCGGCCTGCATGCGGCTCCAGCCGTTGCCGTCCCACTGGTAGAAGGTACCCGACGCATCCCGCGTGTACGAAGTGCCGCCCCAGCTATAGACCTGGCCGGCCGGCAGCGAGTACGGGAGCATCCTCGTGGCCCCGGTGTTCGGGTCGATATAAGGCGAGTAGCCCCGGATCGCCTGGTTCGAGTAGTTGGCCAGGGCGGCCGAGGTCCGGTTGGTGTTCTGCTGCCAGCCGGCGTTGTAGCTGGCGTAGCCCGACTGCCGGGTCCGGTTGGCGGCCTGGAGCCCCTGGAACTGGTCCTGCTGGGCCTGCATGCCGCCGGCCACGTTGGTGCCCGCGGCGGTCATCAGGTCATAATAGGCGAACTGCTCGTAGGAGATCCCCCTGGCCGCCGGCGGCGACGAACTGGCGGTACTGCTGCTTGAGCCTCGGGCCGTTCTGCTTCAGGTGGAACTGCCAGAGCTGCTCCATCGACCTGTTGTTCTGGGCCATCAGGCTGCTCAGGTTCGCGTTGAACTGCTGGTCGAAGCTTTGTGCCGCGGCGGGACGGCCGCCGAGGGTCAGGGCGGCGAAGCCGAGGGCGAGGGCGAGGGTGCAGCGGCGGGCGATCATCAGGTAAGGACGCATGGAAGCCTCCGGGTTGGGATCCAATCCCGGCCGCTCACGGGCCGGGCTGATGTCATGTACGGAGCACCCGCGAGGTATTCCGCCGGCACCCAGATTTCCCGCCGATTCATGCCGACATGCTCCCCGGCGGCGACGATCGTGGGATCGCGCCCTCACCCGGCCCATCCTTACAACTGCGCTGCCTCGACCGCCTTCTTGCCCGACATGGTCAGCACGCGTTGCTCAGGCGGATTCGGCGGGCTCGGGCAGAAGACTGGCCTCTTGCGGGGAGCGGTGCCGGGCCGTACCTTCCTGCCGGGGCTTCGGTCGCGGTACGCAGTCCAATCGGGCAACGGGAGGCAGGTCCATGAATGGCAAGCGGATTGGCGGCATCGCCTGTTTCGTCCTGGCGGCGGCGTTCCTGGCGAGCGGCATCAATGCCATCTCGCGGCAGGCCCTCCCCGTCGGCGACGCGTCGGGGTTGGGAGTCAGCCGCGCGGTCGGGACGTTCCTCCCGGCACTGGTGGCGCTGGGCGTCGGACTCTGGCTGTTCCAAAGGCCGGGCCGTTCCTGATTCACGTTAGGGCAGGGGGCTCGCATCCGATGTATGCCGGCGAGCGCCACCTGGCCGGACCGTGCGGTGCGGTGTGGAAGGCGGGGAGAGTGGCCCAGGCTGGCATTTCCTCCGCCCGGGCGGTCACTGACGCGACTGGATGGTCTTGACCGCGTCTTCGGCCTCGCGGGAAAGGCCTTCGTTGCCGGCGGCGACCGCGAGCGACTGGAGATCGGGGATCGACCGCGGAGTGCCGACCTCGCCCAGGGCGCGGCAGGCGGAGAGGCGGGCGTCCTTGTCGGCCCCCGACTTGATCAGGGCGAGCAAGGGGGCGTCGCACGGGATGTCGTTCGAGCGGAGGACCTGGAGCACGAAACGGGCGTCCCGGGGGAAGCACCCGGCGGCGAGCCCCGCCGTGCGGGCGTCGGGCCTGAGGGCCGCGAGGGCCTGGAGCGTCTCCTTCCAATCGCGGGGATCCCCGTGTTCGAGGCGATCGGCGAGCAATGCGGCGGTCTTCTCGTCCCCCCAGGCCGCGATGGCCTTCATCGCCGGGCCGCTGCTGAAGACATCCAGATCTTCCAGGAAGGATTCGAGCACGCGGGTGACTTCCGCGCGTCGGGGCTGGCCTTCCGGGGACATGTTCGCGAGGCGGTTGAGCGTCTCGTTTCGTCGGCCGCGGTCGGACCCCTTCAGGTTGGCCAGGATCGCCGCCACGTCTTGCCCGCTGTCCCCGGCGCGGCTTTCGATCTGGGCGATGGCGCGTTGCGCGTCCCCCCTGGCGGGGCCGTCTTTCTGGGCGAGCTCGCGCAATGCCGGCAGCGCGGCGTTGGTGCCGCTGCTGCCCAGGTGCCGGATGAGGTCGCGCACGGCGACGCGGTCGCTCTCTCCGTCCAAAAGCTGGAGGACGGCCGGCTCGGCGGCGGGGCCGATCGAGGCGAGGATCTCCGTCACGATCCGGCGATCCCGCTTGTACGCGCGGGCGACCCCCTCGGCCAATTCTCGATCCTTCGGGGTCATCTTCCGCGCGACCTCCATCACTTCCCCGAACGGCCGCAACCGCGGGTCGGCGAGCAGGCCGAGCCAGAACGCACGCGCCGACCCGTCGTCCCAGCGTGCCAGCGCCTTCACCGCCGTGCCCTGGACCCCTCCGTCCTGGTCGGCGGCGAGCGTTTCCAGGAGCTTGATCACCGCCGCGCGCCGCTCTTTGATCGGCGAGATCGACTGGAGCCGCTCGGCGGCCTGCCTTCGATGCCTGGCGTCGTCCGCCCGGGCATCCTGCTCGATGGCGGCCCAATCGTCGTCGCCCGGATGGCGGCGATGGATGGCCTTGATCGCTTCGTCGGCGATCCGCCCGACCTCGACCGCGTCCTTCAGGGCGGCTAGCGACTCCAGGGCCGGGATGCTCTCGCCACCGCCGATCTCCTTGAGGACTCGGCACGCCAGGAGCGCGGCCTTGGGATCCGACCCGCGCAGGACTTCGAGCACCGGCTTCTCGGCGATGCTCCCCATCGCCCGCAGGGTCCGCGAGGCGCGTTCGCCCTCTTTCTCCAGCGTCCTGGCCACCGCGGTCGCCGCGACTTCGGAGGGAGTGATCCGGCCGAGCGCCTCGAACAACTCGTCGCGGGCGACGGAGGAGGGATCATCGAGCAGCATGACCAGCGCCTCGATACTTTTTGCGTCGCCCCAGAGCCCGAGCGCGAATGACCTCGCCGCGAAGGCTCTTGTCGCCGCCCTTGAGCAGGCGTTCCAGGGGCCGCGCGACGCTCTCCCGCCGGTCCTCGATCGGCGCAGGATTCGGACAACGTCTGACACGCTTTGCGGCGGCGGTTGACGTCGTTGATACCAAGCTCGCCCACCACCTTCTTGAGCGTGGCGATGTCGATGGGATTCATGGGAGTCGGGGGCATGACCGGGGTCCGCAGGGCGCAGTTCGGCCTCGATGCCCGAGAGCAGGCGGCACCGCAGCTTCATCGGGATGCGGACCGTCACGTTGTCGCCGTTCGCGACCACCATCGCCTTGAAATCCACGCGGCTCGCCACGCCCGCCTTGCGATCGAACGACATGGTCCCGGTGCCGGTCATCTTGAAGCTCGGCTTGTTCCCGTCGCCATCTTGCGTGACCAGCTCGTAAGTCTTCGCGATCGGGATCTCGTCCCCGTCCGGGGCGCCGAGGGCATAAGTCGTCCGCTCCTCGGCCGGGTGGACGGTCACCTTGACCTGCGAGGGCGGCTGCTGCGGCTTCTGTTGCGGGGCGTTCCGGGCGTTCGATCGTTGCCTCGCCGATCCGAGCCGCTGTCGCGGGCCGATCGGCATCCCGCGGAGGTCCGGCCGCCCCAGCCGCGGCATCCCGCCCTGCTCCCCGGGGACCTTCTCGACCTCGTTCAGGGTGATCGATTTCGCGTCTTCCCAGGTCGCTTGCGGCGAGTCGGGGAACGGCTCGATCACCAGCAAGGCGAGGTCGCCGAGCAGCGGGACGGGCGTGGCGCCCGATGCGCTCAGGACGTTCCCGCTGCGATCGACCTTCAGCTCGGCCCCCGACTTGATCGACGGCCCGCTCATTCCGCCCGCCGTCAGGCGGCCGGCCTTGTCCCGGATGCGCATGGTCACCCAGCTCTGATGGCGGAAGGAAACCCCCTCCTCGTCGTCGGATTTCGCCCGATAGATGCTGGTCCCTTCCAGGTTGACGGTCAGCGAGCCGGCCTCGATGGAGAGTTCCACGGCGTACACGTAGGTCTGTCCCGGCTTCCACCCATACTGCAATCCCCCGACGCCCTCGTCGCGGGACGCCGTGCCCGGCGGCCCTCCCTTCGCGACCGCGCCGGGGTCCTTCGCCGCCGCGATGGCAAGCTCCAGCGCCGGCCGGAATTCCTGGGCCGGGATGCAGAACGCGATCCCCTCCTGGCGGGCCCTGGACTTGATCACGCCGATCACGCTGCCCCGCGAATCGAGCACCGGGCCGCCGGAATTGCCCGGATTCACGGAGATGCCGAGCTGCAAGAGCTCGCGCCCGTCAATCTTGGCCATCGAGCTGACGATCCCCCGGCTGATGGCGTTCTCCAGCATGAGGTTGGCACCGACGCCGGGGTTGCCGATGACCGTCACGTCGTCCCCCTTGCGGAAAGTAACCGACTCGGCGACGTCCAGCGCGGGAAGGTCGGTCTCGACGGCGAGGAAGGCGAGGTCCTTGCCCTCGTCGCGATGCAGCAACTTCGCGTGATACGGCCCTTGCCTGGATTTCTCGGCCGAGGGGAACCGGACCTCGATGCTGGAGATGACCTCGCCGCGGATCACGTGGGCATTCGTCGCCACGATCCTCGGGGCGATCACGAAGCCCGTGCCGCCGCTTTGCTTCCCCCGGATGAGGGCGACCGACGGCTCGCAACGGGCCACGAGTTCGGTGGTTTCCAACGGCTTGTCGGGTCGCGGCCTGGAGGCCTTTGGCGCCGTCGCGGCCGGACCCTCGCCGGCGTCAATTTCGGGCTCGCGTACCGCGGCCACGCCCCCGGATTCCGCGGCGTCGCGTGCCGGTGCTGGCGGCGACACGGCAGGGGCGTGGGCGACCTCGACCGCCGGCTCGGCCCCCTCCGGCGCCGGCTCGACCTTCCCCGGGAAGAGCCCGCCGATGATCATCTTCACCGCGACGAACATGACCGCCGCCGCAATCCCTCCGCCCGCGAGCGTACGAATCTTGCGGGCGTCCCAGGCTTTCACGGGCTCTGCGGGACGCCCCGTCGCAGAAAGGGGCGCGCGACCCGGCGAGGCGGGCGGTCCCGGCCGGGCGACGGGAGCGGGGTCCGGAATGACGGGCTCGTCGAGCGCGTACAGGTCGTCGCTCGCCCTCGCCGGGCTGGAGTGCCCCATGTCGTTCTGGGTCTCCGCCATCGCCGGCTTCGGCCTTCCCGGCGGGGTTGCAGCTCGCGGGGGGGGCAGCGGCGATGGCTGGTCCGGCGCCGCTGCCTGGAATCGGATCACGAATTCCTGCTTGCACTGGCCGCACCGTCCTTTCTTCCCCGAAAGCTTCAGGTCCAGCAGGAATTGCTTGCCGCAGGAAGGGCAGAGGGCGGGCATCTCCATCGACGCACCTCGGGGTAGTTCGGTGTCCGCGGCGATCCGGGGGATTTCTCGCGTCGAGACGGTCCGGCCGCGTCTTCCGCCACGGGTCCCATTCCTCGCGATGTTTTCCGGGGATCGATTAAAGCGGATCCGAGTCGGGCGTGCAACATGGCGGGCCGGGCTCGCGACTCGTCGTGCCGGCGGGGGGACGACGAGCCGCGGACCTGGCGCGCACAATACTTATCATCATTGCGACACGCCGGGCCGCGCCCCTCAATGCGCGGGGGGACCGTGATGTGATAGGTGATGTCGAGCCGGAACGCCGCCGGGTTGCCGTCGCCGTCGGTCGTCTCGCTCGTGCCGCCGAAATGGATCGTGTGGCGGCCGGGATTCAGGGGCTTGAGCAGGAGGTAGAATCCGTCCCCCACGGCGGGCTTCTGGACGCCGGTAATCGTGACCGCGCCGCCGGTGAGGTAATGGACGATGCTCTCGCGCCCGGCGGCGGCCTGATTCGCCGGGAGCTTGTAGGAGAAGACCGGCGAGATGACCCGGTAGCTCGACAGGTCTTGCAGCTCGACGCCGTCGATCGTGGCGAACAGGCTGGTCACCTGGGTGGCGCCCAGGGCGGCGGCCTTGCGGAGCTGGGCGACCGTCATCGGAGGGCTGACCCCCACGTTGTCCTGCTCGGAGTTCAGCAGCGGGAAGAAGAGGCGGCGCCCCCGGGGGACCGTGACGGTCCTCTCGGCGGTGGCGTCCAGGCCGGAGTCGAACGCGAGCAGCCCGCAGAGGAAGAAGACGTCGTCGGGCTGGCCGTTGCGGGCGGCCTTGCCCGTGGTGTCGACCAGGGGGTTGGTCGTCTCGGGGTCGTCCGGCGTCACGGGTTGGTCGAGCGCCCACTGCCACCATCGGGCGCTCAGGTTGGCGTACTCGGGCGAGGGCGGGACCACCTGCGGGTTCGGATTCCCGCCCTCCCGGGCCGTCGCCCGGCCCGCGAAGGCCGCGAGGACGAGGGACGCCGAAAGGACGAGCCGGGACGCGGCCTTGAGCGAGGTCATCGAGGGCTCCAATCGTTGAAGGGATGGGGGGGAAGCGAACCGGGTCGCGGCGAACGCCTCAGATGGCGATGATCCCGACCGTCTGCCCCGGCGAGGCGGGCTGATGGCCCAGGCCGATGAGCTGGGGCGCGGAGACCTGCATGGGCGGTGCGATATTCGGATCTTCAATCACGCGAACGGGCATCGGCGACGCGACGATCCCGGTCGAGAGGACCATGCTGCTGGGCGTGTCGCGGGACTCCAGTTGCTCGATGGCGAAGAAGCGTCGGCGATTCATGGGAGGCCTCCGGGGACTTGCGAGAGAAACTTTCGATCGTGCTCCACAACCGTCTCATCCCCAAACCGGCCGGCGAACGTGCCACCCTGCCGGGAAAATTCGCGGGGCGGGCGATCCGGGCCGTTTTCTCGCGGATTTCCCGGCCGGGGCGCGATAAGATCATCCCAAATGTCTTGGGGCGACAGATCCGTGAGCCTGCCGGGGTGGATCGATGGAAGGGTCCGATCGAGATTCCGTCACTTGCTGGCTCCGCTCGCTGGAAGACGGCGACGCCGAGGCGGCCGAGAAGCTCTGGCGGCGTTATTTCGAGGGGCTGATCCGCCTCGCGAGGATGCGGCTGCGGGGGTCGCCTCTCGCCGTGGCCGATGAGGAGGACGCCGCGCTGAGCGCCTTCGACAGCTTCTGCCAGGGGGCCGCGGGCGGGCGCTACCCCCGGCTCGGCGACCGCGACGACCTCTGGAAGCTGCTGGTCGTCATCACCGAGCGCAAGGCGCTGGACCAGGCGACCCGCGAGCGGAGGCAGAAGCGGGGCGGCGGAAAGATTCTTGGCACGCCCGACCTCCTCGATGGGGATCTAGGGGTGAGGGGGGCCGCCTCGCCCGAGCCGACGCCCGAGTTCGCCGCGATGGTCGCCGACGAGTGCGCCCGGTTGCTCGGCAGGCTCCGCGACGACGGCCTGAGGCGGGTGGCCCAGCTCAAGATGGAAGGTTATACCAACGAAGAGGTCGCCGAGCGGATGGGATGCAGCCTGCGGGGCGTCGCCCGCAAGCTCGAACTGATCCGCAGGACCTGGCAGGACGAGGGAGGGGCGGGGCCATGAGCGAGGAGACGATCCCGGACCGCAGCCGATTGCCGCTCGACGTCCTCGACCGGATCGACCGGGCCTGTGACCGCTTCGAGGCGGCCTGGAAACGCGGCGAGGAACCGCGCGCCGAGGACTTCCTGGGCGACGTCGAGGAGACCTATCGCGATGCCCTGCTCCGCGACCTCATGGCCGTCGAGGCGGCGGCACGGAGCGGGCAAGGAGACGCCACCATCGAATCCCCCCCGCCGCCCGCCGAGGGGACGGTCTCCTACCGCAGGGAGGCCGAATCGCCGCTCATCGGCCGCGTGGTCGCCGACCGCTACAAGCTTCGCCAGGAGATCGGCGAAGGGGGCATGGGCAGTGTTTACCTCGCCGAGCAGTTGCGGCCCGTGAAGCGGCAGGTCGCGCTCAAACTGATCAAGGCCGGCATGGATTCGCGGGCGGTCCTCGCGCGCTTCGAGGGGGAGCGCCAGGCGCTGGCCCTGATGGACCACCCGAACATCGCCCGGGTCCTGGACGCCGGGACCACGGAGGACGGCCGCCCCTTTTTCGTCATGGAGCTGGTCAAGGGCATCCCGCTGACCGACTATTGCGACCAGCATCGCCTGGGGTTGCCCGAGAGGCTGGCACTCTTCCGGCAGATCTGCTCGGCCGTGCAGCACGCCCACCAGAAGGGGATCATCCACCGCGACCTGAAGCCGACGAACATCCTCGTCGAGTCGCACGACGGCAAGCCGGTGCCCAAGGTGATCGACTTCGGCCTGGCCAAGGCGACCAGCGGGATGCAATTGACCGAGCACAGCCTGGTCAGCGGCTTCGGCACGGTGGCCGGGACGCCGCTCTACATGGCGCCCGAGCAGGCCACGTTCAACGCCGTCGACGTCGACACGAGGGCCGACATCTACGCCCTGGGCGTGATCCTCTACGAGGTCCTGACCGGCAGCACGCCCATCCAGCGGGACACGTTCAAGAGGGCGGCGCTGGACGAGATGCTGCGGCTCATCCGCGAGGTCGATCCGCCCGCGCCCAGCCATCGGCTGAGCAGTTCCGAGACCCTGCCGAACATCGCGGCGACCCGCCACATCGAGCCGGCCCGGCTGAGCCGGTTCGTGCGAGGCGACCTCGACTGGATCGTGATGAAGGCGCTCTCGAAGGAGCGGCACCGGCGCTACGAATCGGCGATCGCCTTCGCGCAGGACATCGAACGATTCACGAACCACGAGCCGGTCAGCGCCGGGCCGCCGACGGCGACGTATCGGCTCAAGAAGTTCGTGAGGCGCAATCGCGGCCGGGTGGTCGCGGTGTCGTTCGTGATGTTGGCGCTCGTGGTCGGGATCATCGGCACCACGCTGGGCCTCTTCGAGGCGAATCGGCAGCGGAAGGCGGCGGTGATGCGGCTCACTCAAAAGGACAAGGCCAACGAGATCCTGCTCTCGATCTTCAAGGACCTGAACCTCCGGGGCGGCGGCCAGGGGACACTGGCGGAGCGCCTGGGGAAGCGGCTCGACGTGGCGACGGCCGAGTTGGACGGGGAGGCGACCGACGACCCGCTGACCGTGGCGCGAATGCAGACTTACCTCGGCGAGTCGCAGCGAAGCCTGGGCAACTCGGAGAAGGCGACCGCCCTGCTCACCAAGGCCCGGGCCACGTTCACGTCGCGACTCGGCCCCCGCCACCCCGAGACCCTCGGGACCATGCACGACCTCGCCGAATGCTATCGGGACGGTGGCCAGTTCGACCGCGCCATGTCGCTTCACGAGGAGACGCTGGCGCTCAGGAAGAAGATCCTGGGCACCGATCATCCCGGCACGATCGCCAGCATGGGCAACCTCGCCGAGACCTATCGGGACGCCGGCCAACTCGACCGCGCCATGTCGCTCCACGAGGAGACGTTGGCCCGGATGAAGTCGAAGCTGGGCCCCGACCACCCCGACACCCTCGCGGCCATGAGCGGACTCGCCCTGGACTATCAGAACATCGGCCGATTCGACCGTGCCCTCCCGCTCCACGAGGAGGTGTCGGCCCGGATGAAGTCGCTCCACGGACCCGACCACCCCAACGCCCTCGCGATCGCGAACAATCTCGCCGCCGGCTACATGTTCGCGGGCAAGAACAACCTCGCCCTGCCGATCCTCGAAGAGGTCCTGGCGAGGAGCAAGGCGAGCCTGGGCACCGAGCATCCCGAGACGCTCGCGAGCATGAATAGCCTCGCCAGGTGCTACATGGCCGTCGCCCGGGGCGATCTCGCCATGCCGCTCCTCGAGCAATCCCTAACGCTGAGGAGGATGAAGCTCGGCCCCGACCACCCCGCCACCCTCGCGAGCATGAATGACCTCGCCTCGGGCTATCGGAATTTCGGCCGGATCGACCGCGCCGTCCCTCTTCGCGAAGAGGCGCTGGGACTGAGGAAGATGAAGCTCGGCCCCGACCACCCCGACACCCTCCTGAGCATGAGCAACCTCGCCTCGGACTACCGGGCCGCCGGCCAATTCGACCGCGCCCTGTCGCTCCATGAGGAGACGCTGGCGAGGAGGAGGGCGAAGCTCGGCCCCGGACACCGCGACACGCTCGCGAGCATGGGCAACGTCGCCGGCGCTTACTGGGCGGCGGGGAGGCTCGATCGGTCGATCCCCCTCTTCGAGGAAGTCCTCTCGCTGCAGACCACCATGTCCGGGGCCGACCATCGCGATACCTGGATCTCCAGGGCCAACCTGGGCGTGAACTACAGGGACGCGGGGCGGCTGGACGAGGCGATGCCGCTGCTGGAAGGGGCGTATCGGGCGAGTTTCGAGCACCCCTCCCTGGCCTGGGTCCGGCCGGCGCTCCTGGATGCCTACGTCCGCACCGGCCAGGCCGAAAAGGCCGTCGCCCTCGTGGGGAAGTTGCTCCCGATCAGCCGCGCCGCCGTGCACGGGGGTAGCCCCCAACTGGCCGGAATCCTGGCCGAGGCCGGGTCGGCCCTCCTGCAGGTCAAGGCGTGGGGCGAGGCCGAGCCGATCGTGCGAGAGTGCCTCGCCATCCGCGAGAAGGACGAGCCCGACGCATGGACGACGTTCAACACCAGGTCGATGCTCGGCGGGGCGTTGCTCGGACAGAAGAAGTACGCCGAGGCCGAGCCCCTGTTGCGATCGGGATACGAGGGGATGAAGCAGCGAGCGGAAAAGATCCCCCCGCAGGCCAAATTCCGCGTCGGCGAGGCCCTCGACCGCCTCATCGAGCTGGCCGAGGCCGCGAACAAGCCAGACGAGGCGAGGGCGTGGAAAGCCGAGAAGGCCAACCTGCCCACACCCCCGGCATCGAAGCCCGTGACGGGCGGGAAGTGAACCCTCCACCGCCTGGAGGCCCTGGCTTCAACATCAGGGACTGACCCGCGAGCAGTCCTAACAGCCGCAGGAATATTCTCGCTCCCGCCGCCCGGATGTGCAGGCTGAACCCAGCACCCTGAGGGGCCGGCCGGCTCGTCGCTCCAACGCCTCATGTCGGGAGGGAGCCTCCGTGACACCGACGTCGCGGGGACGGGCCTGGCTCCCGCCGGAATCATGCGGAGTGCAATGGCATTCGGGCAACCGGCGGTGATATCGCGATTTGCCATGGCCGGCGTCAGGAGACGACCGCTTCGCGCAAAGTCTTTCCGGTTCACTGGATGCGCGAATCCTCCGGGCAATGGCGTGGGAAATGCCTGGATCATCGATCCATGCTCCGACGACCCGGCTTCGGCATCGCCCGTAGGCGAGGGCCGCGGGCGTGAGCTATCGAGGAGGGCACATCGACGAACATGACAAGAGACCTGACTTCTGCATGCGGGGCGTTCGTCCTGGCCTGCGCCTTCGCCGGTTGCGGGGGGTCGAATGGGCTCTGCCCGGTCCACGGCCGGGCCGACTACAAGGGCGAGCCCGCGGCCGGGGCGACCGTATCCTTCCACCCCAAGGACGCCGCGGCCGGGGGCCAGATCGCCAGGGCCCAGGTCGAGCCCGACGGCTCGTTCCGCCTGGAATCGGGCGACCTGGGGCCGGGCGCGAAGCCGGGCCAGTACAGCGTCCTCGTCGAGTGGCGTCAGGGGCCCCTGCGGACCCATCGCGCCGACACGGCGAAGTCGCTGGGCAAGGCGGCGGCGCGCGAGCGCAAGCCGCTGTTGATGGCCGACGACCGCCTCAAGGGCCGCTACGCCGACCTCGCGCATCCCCGACTCTCCGCCGAGGTCAAGCCGGGCAGCAACAATCTCCCCGCCTTCGAGCTCACGGACTGATCCCTGGGCCGCGAAGGCCGACCGAATCCGCATTTTCTTGGCACCTCAACTGGCATCGGGGCCGTGCGCGGCCCCCCATCTCATGGTCATGGAGCGATTGATGAAGGCCCTTCGGAAGAATGCAAGTCGCGGTTTCACGCTGATCGAGCTGCTGGTGGTGATCGCCATCATCGGGGTATTGATCGCGCTGCTGCTGCCCGCCGTCCAGGCGGCCCGCGAGGCGGCCCGGCGGGCGCAGTGCGTGAATAACCTGAAGCAGATCGGCCTGGGAACGATGAACTTCGAGAGCACCTACAACAGCCTGCCGGGCGACGTGCTCCGGCTGGCCAGGCCCGACATGAACGCCGACGCCCAGGCCGCGATCCCCACCGCAGCCGGGTCGTACCTGTCGCAGATCCTGCCCTTCATGGAGCAGAACAACATCTACAACCAGATCAACTTCAGCCAGTCGATCTTCAACACCGCCAACCTCCCGCCGTGCACGGGCATGCATTCGGGGAACAACTCGGCGTACTCGGTGGCGATCAACTCGTTCCTCTGCCCGTCGTCGCCCGGCCCGGCGACGATCAACTACTACAACGCCAACTGGGGCCCGTACGGCAACGGAGGCGGCGACACCTGCATCCCCGGCACCGGCTCGGGCGGCAGCAACGGCGTGACGAACCTGAACCCGCCGCCGGTCCAGATCTGGGGCCGATCCGACTACTTCCCCATGCCGGGGATCTCGCAGGTCCCGCTCCTGGCCGCCGGCATGAACCCCACGTACATCGCCACCGTGGGCAACCCCGTCACCGTGACCGCCAGCACCCCGGCGATCAACTCGGGCACCATCGTCGACCCCGCCATCGCCGGCCAGATCCGCATCGCGTCGATCCTCGACGGCACGTCCAGCACCATGATCGTCTCGGAGTGCGGCGCAAGCCGATGGGGTTCAACGGCAAGAGGCAGATCTACATGTCGGAGGTCAACGGCCTGCCGGTCGACGGCGTGATCGAGCCCGTCAGCAGCGCCGGAGGCGCGTGGGCCGACCAGTTCACCTATTCGATCATCGCCGGCGCCCAGGGCCGCCAGAACGGCATCCGGGGAGGCCTTTGCATGATCAATTGCACGAGCAATAACGAGATCTACTCGTTCCACCCCGGCGGGGCCAACGCCCTGTTCGCCGACGGCTCGGTGCATTTCCTCAAGGACTCGCTCACGGTGCCGATCGTGGCCGCATTGGTCACCCGCGCCGGCGGCGAGATCCTCAGCGGCGACAGCTACTGATCCGCGCCTTCCCGCCCCAACACCCCTTTTTCGCCGCGGCCCTCGCCATCACGCGAGGGCCGCGGCGCGTCCGAGACCTCGGCCCGATCCACCATGAGAAGAATCACGATCTTGATCGGACTGACGACGATTGCCGGTTGCGGCGATCGCCTTCGCCGCCCGTGGCGATGGCCCCTCGGCCGAAGCCAACTTACGAGGCTGATGTGGCGCCGACGATCGACCGCTATTGCCTCGAATGCCACGATTCCGCCTCGAAACGCGGCGGGATTGCCCTGGAAGACTCGGGAGCCGATCGGAAGACCTGGGGCCGGGTCGCCGACGCCCTGCGGACCGGAATCATGCCGCCCGACGGGCATCCGCGACCGTCATCGACCGAACTATCCGCCGTCAACGAATGGCTCAATGCCGAGGTTTTCGGCTGCTCGTCGCCCGACGCCGACTCCGGCCGCGTGACCATGAGGCGGCTCAATCGCGCCGAATACAACAACACGCTCCGCGACCTGCTCGGCGTCGACCTCCGCCTCGCTGACGCCTTCCCCGCCGACGACGTGGGCTACGGGTTCGACAACGTCGGCGATGTGCTGTCTCTCTCGCCGCTCTTGATGGAAAGATATTTGAAGGCGGCCGATCTGGCCATCGCCGAGGCGGCACGTTCGCCGCGAGTTTGGTCGAAGATCATGAATCCGGCGCCCGATGTCGTCCCTCCGGCACTCCGCAAGCCGATTTACGAGGCCCGCAACGAGCCCACCAAGCGGATCGGCCGCCCCGTGCCGGTCGTCGCGGTCGAAGACCCGGAGATGCTCGTCCTGCGACGTGCCCGCGACATCCTGCAAGGGTTCGCCGATCGCGCGTTTCGTCGCCCCGTCATGGCCGAGGAGTTGAACCGCCTGGTCACGCTGGTCGAATCGGCCCGCAAGGATGGCGACGACCTCGATCACGCGATCCGCCACGCCCTCAAGGCCGTGTTGATCTCGCCGAGTTTCCTGTTCCTGGTCGAAGAAGAAAGCACCGGCAAGAGTCAGCCCGTCGACGAATTTGCGATGGCCGCTCGCCTGTCGTATTTCCTCTGGAGCAGCCTGCCCGACGACGAGCTTTTCCGGCTTGCGTGTCGCAACGAATTGCGTCGCGGCGACAACCTGGCCGTGCAGGTCCGCCGCATGCTGCGAGACGATCGCTCGCGCGCCCTGGTGGACGGCTTCGCCGCGCAATGGCTCCAGATTCGGGCCCTCAAGGACGCCACGCCCGACCCTCGACAGTTCCCCGATTTCGACGAGTCTTTGCGATTGGCCATGCTCGGCGAAACCTCGCGATTCGTGGCCGAAATCTTCCGCCAGGATCGCCCGGTGACCGAATTCCTCGACGCCGATTACACGTTCGTCAACGATCGCCTGGCGCGCCACTACGGGATCGCGGGGGTGGCCGGCGAGGGGTTCCGGAAGGTCTCGCTGGCGGGCACCGATCGCGGAGGGATCTTGACCCATGCGAGCATTTTGACGATCACCTCGAACCCGTCGCGGACCTCGCCCGTGAAGCGGGGAAAATGGGTGCTGGATAACGTCCTCGGGATGCCTCCGCCGCCGCCGCCCGATGGCGTGGAGGGGCTGAAGGCAGTTGGGCATGAGAGGACGGTCCAGACGCTCCGCCAGCGGATGGAGCGGCATCGCGACGACCCGAAATGCGCGTCGTGCCACTCGCGGATGGACCCGCTTGGCTTCAGCCTGGAGGAGTTCGACGCCATTGGCGCAAGGCGGTCCGTCGACGAGGGCCAGCCCATCGACGCGAGCGGAAAACTCCCCGGCGGCGACGTGTTTCAAGGCGCCTCGGGCTTGCGGGGCGTGTTGGTAGCTCGCCGCGAGGCGTTCGTGCGATGCTTCGCCGAAAAGCTGCTCACTTATGCGATCGGCCGCGGGCTAGGTGCCTCGGATCGTTGCTTCGTCGAGGAAATTGTCCGGAAAACCCAGCGGGGCGATGGACGCTTTTCGGCCGTGGTGTCGGCCGTCGTCGAAAGCCCCGCGTTCCAGGATCGCTCGCCTTCGGAGGACCATCCATGAAGACGCTTTCCCGTCGCACCCTGCTCAAGGGGGCCGGCGCGGCGCTGGCCCTCCCCATGCTGGAAGCGATGACCTCTCGGGCCGCGCAGCCCGAGAAATTCCCCACGAGGATGGCCTTCGTCTACGTGCCGAATGGCGTGAACATGCCCGACTGGACGCCCGCGACCACCGGCCGCGGCTTCGAATTGCCGCCCTTGCTGGAGCCTTTGCGGGCGGTCCGCGAGGACCTGCTCGTGATCAGCGGATTGGCGCTCGACCCGGCCCGCGCCCACGGCGACGGCGGCGGCGACCATGCCCGCGCCATGGCCACGTTCTTGACCGGCACGCATCCGAGGAAGACGGGCGGCGCCGACCTCCGCGCGGGGATCTCGGTCGATCAGCTCGCCGCGAAGCAGGTTGGCCAGGCCACGCGGTTCGCGTCGCTGGAGATCGGCTGCGAAGGCGGGCGAGACTCGGGCCAGTGCGATCATGGCTATAGCTGTGCCTACCAGGTCAACCTTTCGTGGCGAGGCGAGGCCGCACCGGCCGCCAAGGAGGTCGACCCGCGGCTCGTCTTCGATCGCCTCTTCGGCGACCGCATCCGCGGTGCGGCCGACCCGTCGGCGGTCCGACGCGAGCGGCGAGACCGCAGCCTCCTGGATTTCGTCGACGACGATGCCCGGAGGCTGCGAGCCAGGCTCGGCGGGGCCGATCGCCGCAAGCTTGACGAGTACCTGGCCGGCGTCCGCGAGATCGAACGCCGGATTGACGCGGCGAAGCCCTCGATCGAGGTCGGCCAATCGACGATGGCCAGCCCGTCCGGAATCCCGGGGGATTATCGCGAACACCTCCGCGTGATGGCCGACTTGCTCGTCCTCGCCTTCCGCGCCGACCTGACGCGGATCGCCACCTTCGTCTTCGCCAACGACGGCAGCAACCGCAGTTATCCCCGGATCGGGGTCGCCGAGGGCCACCACGAGCTGTCGCACCACGGGCACGACGCCCGCAAGCTCGAGAAGATCGGCGCCATCAACCGATTCCACGTCGAGCAATTTGCCTACCTCCTCGGCCGCCTCAAGGAGGCCCGAGAAGGCGACGGCACGCTGCTCGATCGATGCATGATCGCCTACGGGAGCGGGATCAGCGACGGGAATTCCCACCGCCACGGGGATCTCCCGATCCTCCTCGCCGGGGGCGGGGGCGGGACGTTGAAGCCGGGCCGCCACATACGACTGCCGGAGGAGACTCCCCTGACGAACCTCCACCTGTCGCTGCTCGCCCGGATGGGCGTGGCCGCCGGGTCCTTCGGCGACAGCACGGGGACGCTCGAGGCCCTCGGCGCCTGAACGCTGCCGGGAGCGCGGGCTCGGGAATGTAGGGCCGGCTATTGGCGGCCCTACGTCTCGCATCGCGTGCCAGCCGGATGATAACCGTTCTGACGTGAGACTCATCGCTCTTTCAGCGTGCGAACCTGCCGGAGGTTGGCGAGATAGACGAAGACGCTGATCAGCCCGCTTGCGTACATGATGGCGCGATAGCCAATCATGGAAATGGCGCCTGCGTCGAACCCGGTGAGCGAGATGAAGAGGCTTTCGCACAGGTTTTCCGACAGCCCCAGGGCGCCGAACGGGAGCGGCACGGCCGTGGAGAGCAGCGTGAGCGGGACGACCTGGAAATGCGCGAGCAGGCCGGGGGCCTTCCCGTGGAATAACGACTTGCTGGCCGCGAAGAAACGCGCACACGTACAGGGCGTGGCCGGTGGTCGCGGTGAGAAGCGCGAAGGCCACGACGCCGAGCTTCTGTCGGTACACGTCGGCCATCTTGACCAACTCGCCAAGGACGGTCGCCAGCTTGCCCTCGCGGCCGAAGAGGGAGAGCAGCGGTCGATACAGGGCCGGCGTGAACAGGATGGCCAGGCCGACGAATCCGCCCAGGGTCATGATCCACGCGACGACGATCAGCCGCCTTGCCTGCGACGAGGCGCCCGACCAGGCGAACATGCCGACCAATCCCGCCAGGACGAAGAGGCCGAGCAGCCCCACCACGCGATCGATGACCATCGAGGCCACCGCCTGCGTCTTCCTCTCCTGCTCGCGGCACAGGAACGCCGCCTTGATCACGTCGCCGCCCACGGCGCCCGGTATGACGAGGTTGAACACGTTGCCGATGAACCCGAGGCGGATCGCGTCGCGAAGGCGGAACGGCAGGTCCAGCGCCCTCACCAGGCGATACCAGCGATAGAACGTGATCAGGAGCGCGACCAGGTAGATCACGAGCCCGATCCCCAGGATGCCCAGGTTCGGCTGCTGGCGGAACACGTCCTGGAGCTTGCCCCAGTTCCTGTAGACCGTCCAGCCCAGCAGGGCGAACGCCAGGAGGGTCAGGGAAATGTTGACGATCAACGACTTCCGGCCCGTCTTGGTGGCCGGTTCCGGGTTGCCTACGGCCATGGTCATAGCGTCCCCTTGGTCGAGGGCACGCCCTGCCCGCGCGGGTCGATCTCGGCCGCGTCGCGAATGGCCCTGGCCGACGCCTTGAAGATCGCCTCGGCGATGTGGTGGCGTATTGCGCCCGTGGTGCAGGATCGCGTGGTAATTCATCCTCGCGTGCGAGGCCGCCGCCTGCCAGAAATCGGCGAGCAGCTCCGTGTCGAAATCGCCGATCTTCTGGGCGGGCAGAGGCGCATTCCACGCCCAGAACGGCCGCCCGCCGAGGTCCACGGCCACCGTCACCAGGGCCTCGTCCATCGGCAGGATGCAATGCCCGTAGCGGCGGATGGAGAGCTTCTCCCCCAGCGCACGGTCCAGGGCCATTCCCAGGCAGATCCCCACGTCCTCGGTCGTGTGGTGCGAGTCCACGTGGAGGTCGCCCTTGCCGGCAACCGTCAGGTCGAAGAGCCCGTGCTTGGCGAACAGCTCAAGCATGTGATCGAGGAACCCCACGCCCGTGCGGACCTCGGACCGGCCGGAGCCGTCGAGGTCGAGCGTGAGGACGACCTCCGTCTCGCGGGTCTCACGGCGGATTTCGGCGGTTCGATTGGCCACGGAGTTCCACTCGCCCTCGGGTTGCTGGAATTGCGATGGAGTAACCTACCAAATTTCCCGCCCCACTTCCCACCACTTGCCTTCCGGGATGCCGTGATTACAATATCGAAAATCGTAACACCGACGACTTCATGGCCACGGGTAGTTCGATGCATCGCACCATTCGCCGGGGCTTCACGCTGATTGAGCTGCTCGTCGTGATCACGATCGTCGGGGTCTTGATCGCCCTGTTGTTGCCCGGGGTGCAGTCCGCCCGCGAGGCGGCGCGGCGGATGGATTGCCTGAGCCACATGCACCAGATCGGCATCGGCACCATGCAGTATTTCGACGACTGGGGCGGACAGGATTTCCTCCACCATCCGTTCGAGGCCGACGTGACCTCGCAGGTCCAGGCCTCCGAGTCGTTCGCGGAGATCTACTGGGAAGACAAGATCATGCCCTACGTGAACCCCACGTTCGCCAACGACGCGATCGCCAAGGGCGGGGTGCAGATCTCCGAGGAGAAGATCTATCGATGCATGTCGGACGTCTCGACGCCCGCCCCGTTCGTCAATCCGGACGGGACGATCGACGGCATCGCCAATCGCACGAGCTACCTCATGAATTCGCTCCTCTCGCACAAGACGAGGCGGTACGGGCGTTATACCTGGACCCGGTTCGAGCAGGAGATCGGCCTCTCCAGCATGGTCGCCTACAACGAGCGAAACGCGCTCGGCATCCTGAATTCCCCCGACAGCGGCGAGCCACGGCAGGACGATTACGACATCTGGCTCGGCACGCTCATCCTGGACACGTGGATCCCCTGGAACATCCACGGGAACGTGTCGAACGTGCTCTATCTGGACGGCCACGCCAAGAGCGTGACCCGCACCGAGGCCCTGCTGGGGATGTATCCCGGCGGGCAATATTATCCCGGCCCGATGTTCTACGACAATTGATAGATCGCCCCCATGGCCTCAAGGAGTCGGTCGATTTCCGCATCCGTCCCCACGGTGATGCGGATGCCGTCGGCATGGCCGGGGTAACGCATGAGCCGGACGAGGATATTCCGGCCTTTCAGGGACTCGTAGACTTCGGCGGCGGGCCGGCCGCCCATGCACCAGACGAAATTGGCCTGGCTCTCGGGGACGTGGTAGCCGAGGGCACGCATCGCGGCGGTCAGCCGGTCTCGGGTGGCGATCACCTGCGAGCGGGTCGCCTCGCGGTGCGCCGGTGTCGTCGAGCGCGGCGGCGCCACCGAGCAGGCTGAGCGTGTCGCAATTGTACGAATCCTTCACCTTCCGCAGCCCCTCGATGATCTCGGGACGCGCGATCAGGTAGCCGACCCGCAGGCCCGCCAGGCTTGAGCCTTTGCTCAAGGTCCGGGAGACGAGCACGTTCGGGTGTTCGCGGACCAGCGCGACGCAGTCGGAATCGGCGAAGTCGGCGTAGGCCTCGTCGACGATCAAGGGACAGGCGAGCCTGGAGGCAATCGCGGCGACCTGTCTCGTCGCGAGGCGAGTGCCGGAGGGGCTGTTGGGATTGGCGAGGAAGGCGAGCCTGGCGCCGGGCACGGCGAACCGATCGGGATCGAGCGACCACTCGGCATCGAAGGGGATTTCCACGGGCCTCGGCATCCTGCAACTCGGCCAGGGTCTTGTAAAGGATGTAGCTCGGCGAGGGATAGACCACCACGTGGCCGGGGCCGGCGAAGGCCCGCGTGACGATGGTCAAGATGTCGTCGGATCCGTTGCCCGCGAGCACCCAGTTGGGATCGACCCCGTGACGACGCCCCACGGCCTCGCGGAATGCCGTGCCCACGGGGTCGGGATACAGCCGCAAGCGGCCGTCGAGCGCGGACTTGATGGCCTCGGCCACTCGCGGCGACGGCGGATAGGGGTTCTCGTTCGTGTTGAGCTTGATGAGCTTGCCGCCTCGCGGCTGCTCGCCCGGCACGTAGCCGGTCATCCGATCGATGTGCGGGAGGAAGTAGGAGGACATCTTGCTACTTAGCCTTCGAGGGTGACGAAGCCAGGTCGACGAGCGCCTCGTCATCGACGCGAAAAACCGTCCATTCGTCCATGGGCCGCGCCCCCAGCGACTTGTAGAACCCGATCGCCGGCGCGTTCCAATCCAGCACGGCCCATTCCAGCCGCCCGCACCCGCGATCGACGGCAAGCCTTGCGAGCGCCCGCCAGCAGCGCCTTGCCGATCCCCTTACCGCGATGCTCGGGGCGGACGAACAGGTCTTCCAGGTAGAGGCCGGGCTGCCCGCGAAACGTGGAGAAGTTGTGGAAGAAGAGCGCGAATCCCGCCGCCTGGCCGTCTTCCTCGGCCATGAGGACCTCGGCGAACGGGCGAGGGCCGAAGAGGTGTTCGCGGATCATCTCGGGCGAGGCCCTGGCCTCGTGCTCCAGCTTCTCGTAGACGGCAAGCTCGCGGATCAGGTTCGCGATCGTCTCGGAGTCGTCGGGCACGGCGGGTCGAATCGTGGCCATGGCGGTCTATTCCTCGTCTTCCAGGCGGACGTCGACGCTGTATCGGTGCGCGCGAGAGCCCTTCCTTGTCGGCCAGCATGCGGATGTCGGGCGCGAGCCGTGCCAGGCCCTCGCGGTCGACGCGGATCATGCTGGTCTTCTTGAGGAAATCGTTCGCCGACAGCCCCGACGCCCATCGCGCCGTGCCCCCGGTGGGCAGCACGTGCGAGGGGCCGGCGGCGTAATCTCCCACCGCCACGGGCGTCTCGTGGCCGAGGAAGATCGCACCGGCGTTGGTCAGCCGATCGGCCAATCGGTCGGCGTCCGAGGTCGAAATGTGAAGGTGTTCGGGTGCGATCGCGTTGGTCAATTCCACGGCCTCTTCCTCGTCGCGGACGAGGATCAGGGCGCCGAATTGTTCGAGGCAATGCCTCGCCAGGTCGCCCCGGCTGAGCGTGCCGAGGGCCGCGTGCAGGGCATCGGCCACGCGATCGATGAGGTCGGGCTCCCAGGTGATCAACAGGCTGGCGCCCGGCGAATGCTCGGCCTGCGAGATCAGGTCGGCGGCGAGATAACGCGGGTTGGCCGTCCAGTCGGCAATCACCACGACCTCGCTCGGCCCGGCGATGCTGTCGATGTCCACTTCCCCGTACACATGACGCTTGGCCAGGGCGACGAAGAGGTTGCCGGGGCCGACGATCTTGTCCACGGCGGCCAGGCCCTCGACGCCGTAGGCGAGCGCGGCGATTGCCTGGCGCCTCCGATCCGATAGACCTCGGTCACGCCCAGCGCGTGGCAGGCGGCGAGCAAGTCGGTGTTATATCCGCCGAATTTCGTGGGAGGGACCACGACGGCGATCTCGGGGACTTCGGCGGCCTGCGCGGGCACGACCGTCATCAGGAGCGACGACGGATAGGCCGCCGCCCCGCCCGGCACGCACACGCCAATTCTCCTCAGCGGGCGATACCGGAGGCGGAGCTCGCACCCCTTCCCGCCGGCCATCGCGGCGTCGCGATGGAGGATGCCCGACTGGAACGCGAGGATGTTGTCGCGGATGCGTCGGATCGTCTTCAAGTACGAGCGATCGGCGGCGCGGAAGGCGTCCTGCAACTCGTCGGGCGAGACGCGAATCGAGCGGGGGTCGAGGTCCACGCCGTCGATTCGCCTCGTGTAGTCGAGGACCGCTTCCAGCCCGCGGCATTGCACGTCGGCGCAGATTTTCTCGACCACCTGTTGCGGCGAGAGCGGCTCGCCGAAGGTGGCGATCGTGCGCTCGCGGTCCCGGGTGCTGACCACGTCGCCCCTGGGGCTGAGCTGGCGACGCAGTTGGAGGATCGCCTCGCGGGCGTCCTCGTGCGAGCAGTCGATCCGGGGGATATTCAGCGTGGCTGTCATCGGGCGAAGACCTTTCCCTTCCATGCGGGCAGAGGCCATTCTAGTCGGCCCGGCAACGATCCGCCCGTTCTTTTTTCCGCGACCGGGACGCTGGCCGGATGCCGGGTCGGCCGGTATGGTCGTATCCATGGAAACGCTCCCGATCGACGCCGCCATCCCCGAGATCCTGGCCATCGCGGCCGAGACGAAGCGATTGGTCCTCGTCGCGCCTCCCGGCTCGGGCAAGACCACTCGCGTGGCGCCCGCGTTGGCGGCCTCGCGGGCCATTTCGCCCGCAAATCCGGCGGTCGTGCTGCTGCAACCTCGTCGAGTGGCGGCCCGCGCGGCGGCCTCGCGGATCGCCGAGGAGCGCGGCTGGAAACTGGGCGACGAGGTCGGCTATCACATCCGCAACGATCGGCGGATCGGGCCGCGCTCGATCGTCCGCGTGTTGACCGAAGGCATCCTCACCCGGCAATTGCTGCACGACCCGTTCCTCGATCGCGTCGGCGCCGTGATCCTCGACGAATTCCACGAGCGGAACCTCCATTCCGACCTCGCGTTGGCCCTGGTCCGCGAGTCGGCGAGCGAGGTGCGCGAAGATCTGATCCTGATGGTCATGTCGGCCACGCTCGACGCCGATCCCGTCGCCGAATTCCTGGGCGGATGCCCGGTCGTCCGCGTCGAGGGGCGCACGTACCCGGTCACGATCCAGTATCGGCCGTCTCCCGAGAAGACGCCGATTGCCGAGCGGGTTTCCGCGGCCGTCGCCGTGGAGGCCGGGCGCGAAAGCTCGGGCGACGTGCTGGTCTTCCTGCCGGGAGTGGAGGAAATTCGCCGATCGGCGCGTGCCATCGAGCCCGTCGCCGCGAGCAACGATTGGCTCGTCCTCCCCCTGCATGGGAGCCTCACGGCCGACGAGCAGGATCGCGCGATCCGGCCGGCCGATCGCAGGAAGATCGTGCTGGCGACCAACGTGGCCGAGACCTCGCTGACCATCGACGGCGTGACCACGGTGATCGACTCGGGGCTGGCCCGATTCGCCCGCCACGACCCGGCGAAGGGGCTGGACAAGCTGGAACTGGGGCGGATCAGCCGCGCCTCGGCCGCTCAAAGGGCCGGCCGCGCCGGAAGGACCGCGCCGGGCGTTTGCATCCGCCTCTGGGCCGAGCGCGAGGACCGCGGCCGTCCCGAGTTCGACGAGCCCGAGGTGCTTCGCGTCGACCTGGCCGGCACGATCCTGGCGATCAAATCCTGGGGACATGCGGACCCGTCGCACATTCGGATGGTTCCAGAGGCCGGACCCCGCGGCGATCGAGGCGGCTGAACGGTTGTTGATCGACCTGGGCGCGGTCGATGCAACGACGCGAGCCCTCACGCCGATCGGGCAACGCTTGCTCGCCTTGCCCGTCCACCCGAGGCTGGGCCGATTGATCATCGAGGCGGCCGATCGCGGGCGAATGGAAGATGGGGCCTCGCTTGCCGCGATCCTGTCCGAGAAGGATTTGCTGATCCCCGCGGGGCGAGGCGGCGACCGGAATCCCGCGGAAATTGCCCGCGGGACTTCCGATCTACTGGTGCGGATGGACGCGCTGGAGCAGGCGCGTCGCGAGCGTTTCTCGCCACGATTGCGCGAGCGAGGGATTGATCCGATCGCGTCGCGTCGAGTGGACGAGGTCCGCCGCGACCTGGCAAGGATCGGCTCGAACGTCGGGGCCGGGACGATGTCCGCCGCGGAGGAATCGGACGAGACGTTGCTGGAGCTCGTGCTGATCGCCTATCCCGATCGCGTGTGCCGCCGTCGCGATTCCGACCCGCTTGCGGCGCGGATGGTGGGCGGTCGCGGGGTGCGCATGGACGCTGCCTCGACCGTGCGCGACGCCGAATTTTTCGTCGCCCTCGATCCGTTCGAGGCGACCTATTCCGGCAAGCGAGAGGCCCGCGTGAGGGTCGCCAGCGCGATCGAGCCGGGATGGCTGCTCCGCCTGTTTCCCGGGTCGATTCGCCGCGAGCGATCCGTCCGTTATGACGAAAATCGACGCCGCCCGGTCGCCTTCGACTCGCTCCTCTACAAGGACTTGACCCTGAAAGAGGACGAGCACGGCGCGGTCTCGCCGGAGGAGGCAAGTCGAGCGATGGCCGAGTGGCTCATGCCCCGCGCCCGCGAATTCGTGGCCAGGGACGAGGCGGCGGCGAACTGGCTGGATCGCCTGGAATTCCTCCGCGGTGCCATGCCCGAGGCGGACGTGCCCGAGCTTGGCGATGCGGAACTGGGCGAAATCCTGGCGTCCGCCTGCATGGGCAAGAGGACCATCGACGACGTGGTCCGCGTGCCGCTGGTGCCCCTCCTTAAGGGGCGGCTTTCCTATCAACAATCGCAAAAAATGGACAAGGACGCACCCGAGGCGATTGAGGTCCCCACGGGCAATCGGATTCGCCTGAAGTATGAACCGGGCCGGCCTCCGATCCTGGCCGTGCGATTGCAAGAGTTGTTCGGCCTGGCCGAAACGCCTCGCGTGGCGGGCGGGCGCGTGCCCGTCTTGTTGCACCTGCTCGGGCCGAATTATCGGCCGGTCCAGGTGACCGACGACCTCCGCAGCTTCTGGACGTCCGCGTACTTTCAGGTCCGCAAGGACCTGCGATCGCGATACCCCAAGCATTCGTGGCCGGAAGATCCGTGGACGGCGCGGCCGGAGGCGAAGGGGAAGCGAGCCTCGCGAAGTTGAATCCAGGATGGTGCCGTTCAGGGCCCCTACATGGATGGCTTCGGCCTTCGCTGCGTCTTCTTGCCGCCCGCCTTCGCCCTGGCGCGGGCGCTCGTGCCCTGGGGCGATGCGGACGGCCGGGCGGGGCCGCCGTCTTGCTGCGACTTGATGGCCATGATGCGGTCGCGGAGGGCGGCGGCGCGCTCGAATTCGAGGTTCTCGGCCGCCTGCAGCATCTCGGCCTCGAGCGCGTGGAGGTAGTCGAGCGTGACCTCCTCGACCTCGCCGGTGCCGACCGCGCTCCTCGCCTCGTTCCTGGCCTGGATCTCCTCCTCGATCCCCTTCCTGATCGCCTTCTTGATCGTCTCGGGCGTGATCCCGTGCTCGGCGTTGTAGGCGAGTTGCAGGGCGCGGCGGCGATTGGTCTCGTCGACCGCCCTCTGCATCGATTGCGTCATCTTGTCGGCATAAAGGACCACTTCGGCGTTGATGTGCCGGGCGGCGCGGCCGATGGTCTGGATGAGCGAGGTCTCGCTGCGGAGGAAGCCCTCCTTGTCGGCGTCGAGCACGCAGACCATCGAGACTTCGGGCAAGTCCAGCCCTTCCCGCAGCAAATTCACGCCGACGAGCACGTCGAACGCCCCCTCCCGAAGCTCGCGGAGGATCGTCACCCGCTCGAAGGCGTCCAGTTCCGAGTGCAGCCACTTGCAGCGCAGGCCCTGTTCCTTCAGGTATCTCGACAGGTCTTCGGCGAGCCGCTTGGTCAGCGTGGTCACGAGCACGCGCTCGCCGCTCGCCGCTCGTTTCCTGGCCTCGGCCATGAGCGCGGGGACTTGCCCGGTGGCCGGCTCGATGCGGATGATCGGGTCGACGAGCCCGGTGGGGCGGATGACCTGCTCGACCACCTCGCCGCCGCTCATGGTGATCTCGTAATCGGCGGGCGTGGCGCTCACGTAGATGTGCGGGCCTAATTTCTTCTCCCATTCGTCGAAGCGAAGCGGGCGGTTGTCCAGGGCGCTGGGCAGGCGGAACCCGTGCTCGACGAGCGTGGACTTGCGGCTGAAATCCCCGGCGAACATGCCGCGAATCTGCGGGATGCTCACGTGCGATTCGTCGACGAACATGATGCTGTCGGGCGGGAAGAAGTCGAGCAGCGTGTTGGGCGTCTCGCCCGGCTTGCGGCCCGAGAGCGCCCGGCTGTAGTTCTCGATCCCCGAGCAATAGCCCACTTCCAGGAGCATTTCCATGTCGTACCGCGTGCGGGCGGCCAGCCGCTGGGCCTCCAGCAATTTCCCCTGCTCTTTCATCTGCTGGAGGCGTTCGTCAAGCTCCTGCTGGATCGCCTGCGACGGCACCTTGAATCCGGTCCTCGGGCATGACGAAGTGCTTGGCCGGATACACGTACATCTCCTGCTTCTTCTCGATCACCTTGCCCGTGAGCGGGTCGATGATCGCGAGGCTCTCGACCTCGTCGCCGAACAGCTCGATGCGGAAGGCGATCTCCTCGTAGGCGGGCCACAATTCGACCACGTCGCCCCTCACGCGGAACTTGCTGCGCTCGAAGGCCACGTCGTTGCGTTCGTACTGGATGTCGACGAATTTGAGGAGCATCTCATCGCGGTCGATCTGCTGGCCGACGGTCAACCGCACGGTCATCTTGCGATAATCCTCGGGCGAGCCGAGGCCGTAGATGCTCGAAACGCTGGAGATGACCACCACGTCGTTGCGGCTCACGAGCGCGCCGGTGCATTGCAGGCGTAAGCGCTCGATCTCCTGGTTGATCGAGGAGTCTTTCTCGATGTAGATGTCGCGCTGGGGGATATAGGCTTCGGGCTGGTAATAGTCGTAATAGCTGACGAAGTAGCGGACGGCGTTGTGCGGGAAGAACTCGCGGAACTCGCCGTAGAGCTGCGCGGCGAGGGTCTTGTTGTGCGACATCACGAGCGCGGGCTTGCCCATGCGGGCGATCACGTTCGCCATGGTGAAGGTCTTGCCCGAGCCGGTCACGCCCAGGAGCGTCTGGTGCGCCTTGCCGGCGTTGAGGCCCGCGACGAGCTCTTCGATCGCCCTGGGCTGGTCGCCGGCCGGCTCGTAGGGGCTGACGAGTTGGAAATCGGGCATGATGGGCTTCGATCAAGGGGTGGAAGTGTCAAAACGCAGGTGGGGCTTCAGCTCGGCGATGATGGCCGGGCCGATCCCCTTCACGCGACGATCGAAGTCGTCGAGCGAGCCGAACGGCCTCCGATTCCTCGCCTCCTCGATCGCCTTCGCTCGGGCCGCGCCGATGCCCGGCAGCGCCCCGAGGACGGGCACGGCGACGCGGTTCGGGTCGACCACGAGCGTTGCAAACCGCCTCGTGATCCGGTCCGGCGGGTTGGAGAACCAGAGCGAAACGGAGGCGATGACAACCCAGGAGGCCACGACCTGCCGTTGCCGCCATGACCGATCAACGTCCCGACGAGCCCGGCTCGACACGATGGCCGCCCTCAAGAGTTGGGCCTTGAATGCACGTTCAGTATAGCCGGAAACCAGGGCGTCCTCAAGGGCTCTCGGGCTCGGGACTCGACTCCGACGGCGGCGCGGCCACGGCCTTCGCGGCCGGTTCGGGCACTTCCTCGGTGGCGGCGTGCTCGGCGCGAACGGCCATTCCACCAGCCCGGTGAAGATCAGGAATGCGGTCGCGAGCAGGGCGCAAGCCAGCAATTTATGGGCGAATTTCGCCCCGTTCGTGCCCAGGAGGGGCGCCAGGACCCGGAATCGAAGCGAGTTATCGAACGATTCCCAGCTCGCAGCGGACGACACCAGGGCGAACGCCCCGACGAGCAGGAAGAGCAGTGCCGCCCAGGAGGGATTCGACCCGGGGCCGCGGACGGACAGGTAGGCAAGGCCGGCGATCGCGACCGCGAACATGACGAGGAAGGCGGGGCTGGTGCCGAGGTCGGGGATCGCGCCCTTTGGCCTCGATCGGGGGTCGCCCAGGACGGCCAGCGGGGAGGGTTCGGGCTCGGTATCGACGTCGAAGAATTCATCGAAATTGCCCGCCGGCTCAAGCTTCTGCGTGTCGGCGGTGCTGGGGTTTCCGGACGGCACGGGGACGCGGAAATTGGCGTAGCACTGCTTGCAGCGGACCCGCCTGCCCGCGAGCTTGCCGGGCACGTCGTACGCCTTGCCGCAATTGGGGCACGCAACGCCGATGATCATGCCGTTACGTCCTCGAATCGAAGGAGGCCGAGTCGACCAGACGAAGCCCGGCGCTACATCACGCCGGCCGTGATCTGGGTGAGGGCATCGAGGAAGATGTCGATCTCTTCCGGAGTATTGAACGGACCCGGGCTGATCCGCAAGGTCCCATCGGGGAAGGTGCCCAGCCTCTTGTGGACATAAGGGGCGCAATGCAGGCCGGGGCGGACGGCGATATTGAAGCTGGTGTCGAGCGCGATGGCAAGCTGCTGGGGGGAGACCATGTCGGGGTCGGGCAGGACCAGCGAGACCGCCCCCACGTGGGTCTGCGGCTCCCATCGCCCGGCGATCTTCCAGCCGTCGGACGACTGGCCGACCCAATCCACGATCTTCTCCAGGAGCTCGACCTCGTGGAGCCGATTGGCCTCGATCCCTCGCGATTCGACCCACGCGATCCCCGCCGCGAGGCCGACCACGCCCAGAACGTTGGGCGTCCCGCCTTCGAGCGCATGGGGCAATTCCTCGGGCTGGATCTCGGTCTTGGAATCGCCGCCGGTCCCGCCTTCGCGCCAGTTCTTCAGCCTGGCGCGGGCCCCACATACAGGGCGCCGGTGCCGGTCGGGCCGTACAAGGCCTTGTGCCCGGGGAAGGCCAGCAGGTCGATGGGCGTACGTTCGAGGTCGATCGGGAACACGCCCGCCGATTGCGCGGCGTCGAGGAGCAGGAGGGCGCCGTGTTCGCGAACCATCGGCGCGATGATTTCGATCGGCTGGACGGTGCCCAGGACGTTGGCGGCGTGGGTGATCGCCACGAGCGAGGTTTCGCGACGCAATGCGTCGCGAATCTCGTCGGGATCGAGGTAGCCGTCGTGCGATTTCACGCGAGTCAGGGTGATCACGCCGTCCTTCGCCAGGCGGGCGAGCGGGCGGCTGATCGAGTTGTGCTCCAGGTCCGACGTGATCACGTGATCGCCCGGCTTCACCACGCCCTTGATGGCCATGTTCAGGCCGTCGGTGCAATTGTGGGTGAAGATCCAGCGGTTGGGCGACTCGCCGTTGAAGAATCGATTCAACGCATGCCGGGCCGACTTGATCTGCTCCTCGGCCTCCAGGGCCATCCGGTGCGACCCGCGGCCGGGGTTGGCCAGGCCCGACCGGGCGAAGTGGTCGAGGCCCGGTACACCGATTCGGGCTTCGGGAAGCTGGTCGCGGCGTTGTCGAGGTAGATCATGATGGGCTCAACTTCCCACGAATTGCGAGTACAGGGTGCGGGCCTTGGCGATGTCGTTCGTGCCCTTGATGATGGCGCGGCCGTCGGGGAAGACGGTGAACTCGTGCCCCTCGGTGGCAAACCGCAGCATGAAGGCGTTGTGGCGGATCTCGCCCAGGGACGCCAGGCGCGACGCCATCTCGGCGAAGTTCAAGGGGTCTTTGCGGCGGGTCGCGATCTGCACCGCATTGCGCCCGCACAGGGTGGTCGTGTGCGAACCTTGATCGCCGTCCAGCCACTCGAATTTGCGATGCTTGCAGCAGGGGCAATCGACCTTATCCTTGAGGCTCGCAATCTTCAACTCGCGGAACGACCAGTCCCAGATGTCGAACATGATCAATTTCTTGTTCAGCGATTCATAATTGCCGCTCAGGATCTTGATCGCCTCCACGGATTCGAAGGAAGCCACCACGGCCACGGCCGGACCCAGGACTCCGGCGGTCTCGCAAGTGGGAGTCATCCCGGGAGGCGGGCTGTCCTCGATCACGCACCGCATGCAGGGGGTTTGGCCGGGCAAGATCGTCATCGTCTGGCCTTCGCTGCCGATCACCCCGCCGAAGATCCACGGCTTATTCAGCTTCACGGCGGCGTCGTTGATCAGGTAGCGGGTCTCGAAGTTGTCGGTGCCATCGAGGATCAAATCCACGTCCTCGACCAGCTTCAGGATGTTCGTGTGATCGATGTCAGTAACCACCGGCTCGATGGTCACGGTCGAGTTGATCTTGCGAAGCTTGCGTGCGGCGGCCTCGGCCTTGGGCAGGTTGTCGGCCACGTCCTGTTCATCAAAAAGGATCTGCCGCTGGAGGTTATGAGTCTCGATGAAGTCGCGATCGACCACGCGGACGAACCCCACGCCGGCGCGGACCAGGTGATTGGCCAAAACGGTGCCCAAAGCGCCGCATCCGCACAGGGTCACGCGAGACGCCATCAGCTTCTTCTGCCCGGCCTCGCCCATGCCGGGGAAGCGGACCTGTCGGCTGTAGCGGTCCAGGGGGTCGTGCGGCTTTTCCTCGAACGCCATGATCGAGCGGGCCTTTCTCGGTACGATGGGCGGTTCAGTCCGATTCGCGATCGGCGCCGATTTGAAGGAGACGATCTATAAGCGGCATTGCGCCGTTGGACGAGAGCACGTCGGCCAACCAGGACATCCAGGATTCATGTTCGGCAATGTCGGTGATCCTGCCGGCATAGTAGGTGGCTTCCAACGGGTAAGGCCTGCGGGGATCGACGACATTGAGGGGATGGGCGACCGTGATGAGCTTGTACTCGTATCCGCCCATGGCCGGAACTTTCGCCCACAGGCCGATCCAAACCGTCTCGCCGCGGATGGTCTCGCGAGCGTGGCCGACGATGCGGCCGTTGGTGCGATGCGTGAGGCTCTCCGCTTGTTTCTGGAGGTCTTCGAAGGGCTCGGACACGACCCTCTTCTCGCCGAACGGAGCACCCCAGAGGTCGGCCACATCTCGCCGGGATGTCGTGGGCATCATCATCCTCCTGTGATAGGCGGAAGGGTGAAGCGGAATCGGATCGGCAAGTGATCGGAGAACGCGAGCTTGTAGTGCTTCCTGGCGACGCGGTAAAGCGACCGAAGATGCCCCTCGCGATCGCGATACGAACTCACGATCGCCGGGTTATCCGGGCCGTCCGGAAAGAAGGTTAACATCTCCGGACGGATCAGTACGCCATCAATGGTATTCCAAAAGGGGTTGAATGGCTCGTCATCTTCCCAGTAATACTTGCCCGGGCATGACGGGTCGCCGATCTTCGACCACATTGGATTGTAGAAACGGTCCGGGTAGCGGTGCGTCGACTTACGGGCATAATCCTGATGTTTTTCCGCGAGCTCTCGGCTCATCATGGCACCCAGGCATTTCGGGTCGGTCATGCCCAGGTCATACGGGTTCATGTTGAAATCGCCGAACAGGATCGTCCTCTTGTGCCCCACGTCCCGACGTTCCTCCGCTTCGATGATGAACTCGCCCAGGGATTCAGCGGCCCTCATCTGCTTGTGCGAGGAATTGCTGTAAGCGTCTATGAAATGCGTCGCGGCCAGCAGCACGTCCTGATGTCTCCCCGAGTCATCGCTCAGGCGGCGGATCGAGGTCCGGCCATCCTCGCTGACGACTCGCAGTTGACGACCCGGCAAGCGTGCGAAAAACATGACCTTGTCGTGGCTACCCTCGTAAATGTCGAAATTCCGATCCACATCCCGGAACGATCGGAGGAGGAGATCCTTCGAGACCTTGCAATCTGCCAGGACGACCAGGTCCGCCTCCTGCTCAGCGGCAAGCCCGGCCGCGGTGGCCGCCTGCTCTCCCTCGCCGAGGGGCCGGGACGACTCATCAGCCTTGCTGGGATTGTAATTCCAGAATAACACAGTATGTGTCATCTTTAATCCCGGCGGCGTTGTCCCGGATGTCGTTCGCGGGGATTGGTTCATCCCCCGGCAATCGCCGGAATAATCGCCACTTCGTCCTTCTCGGCCACCGGGGTGGCCAAATCGTCGAGGTAGCGGATGTCCTCGTTGTTGATGTAGATGTTCACGAACCGGCGGACTTCTTCGCCGTCGAAGACTCGCTCCTTCAGCTCGGGATGGGCGGTGGTGAGCGCGGTCAGGACCTCGCCGACGGTGGTGCCGGCGGCTTCGACCGAGTCTTTGCCGTTGGAGTAGCCTCGCAACGGCGTGGGGATGCGGACGGTGGCCATGGAAAGACCCATTCTTGTAGGGCCGGTTATTACCGGCCTTTCGGGTTGAAACGGCCGGTAATAACCGGCCCTACGAAAATCAGACGCCGACCAATTCCCCAAGCGGCGAGCCGACCAACGCCTCGAAGTCTTCGAGGCTGGGGCGGATCACGATCGGCTGGGCGATCTTGCCGTGCATGGCTTCCTGCGTCTTCAGGCCGTTGCCCGTGATGCAGATCACCGTCGACCCGTCGCGGTCGATCTTGCCTTGCTCGATCAGCCTTCGCGTGACGGCCACCGTCACCCCCCCGGCGGTCTCGGTGAAGATCCCCTCGGTCTCGGCCAGGAGCTTCATCCCCTCGATGATCTGGTCGTCGCACACGTCCTCGCCCCAGCCTCCGGTTTCCCTCATCAGCTTGGAGGCGAAGTAGCCGTCGGCCGGGTCGCCGATGGCCAGGCTCTTGGCGATCGTGTTCGGGTTCCGCACCGGCTTGACCTTGAAGGCGTCGGTCTTCACCGTGTTCGTGATCGGGTTGCAGCCGGTGGCCTGCGCGCCGAACATCTTCGTGGAGACCGGGCCGACGAATCCGAGCTGCTCGAACTCCTTGAACGCCTTGTAGATCTTGCCGATCAGGCTGCCGCCCGCCATCGGGGCAACCACGTGGTCGGGCGTCCGCCAGCCCAGGTCCTCGGCGATCTCGAACCCCATCGTCTTGGAACCCTCGGCGTAAAACGGCCGCAGGTTCACGTTCACGATCCCCCACCCGTAGCGGAAGGCGATCTGCGAGCAAAGCCGGTTCACCTGGTCGTAATTGCCGTGGACGGCGATCACCTTGGCGCCGTAAATCGTGGCGCCCAGGATCTTTCCGGCTTCCAGGCCGTCGGGGATGAGCACGTATGCTTCCAACCCGGCCGCCGCGGCGTTGGCCGCCACGCTGCCGGCGAGGTTGCCCGTCGAGGCACATCCGACCGTCGTGTAGCCCAGCTCGACGGCCTTCGACAGGGCCACCGCGACCACGCGATCCTTGAACGAGAGCGACGGGTGGTTCACCGCGTCGTTCTTGACCCAGAGCTCGGCCACTCCGAGGGCCTTGGCGAGGCGATCGGCCCGTACCAGGGGCGTCCCGCCCACGTTCTTGCCCACGGTGGGCTCGTGGTCGATCGGGAGCAACTCGCGGTAACGCCACATGTTACGAGGGCGGGAGGTGATCGCGGCCCTCGTCAGCGTCTTGCCCACGGCCTCGTAGTCGTAGACCACCTCCAGCGGCCCGAAGTCGTCGGTGCAGAAGTTGAGGGCTTCTTTGGGGTAGAGCTTGCCGCAGAGGCGACACTTCAGGCCGAGGGCGAGTTCGGTGGACACCGGAGGATGCTCCTGGATCGAAATCGTCGGTCACGTCCGCGAGTTGGCGGACGCATCCGGCGCGCTTCCATCCAGGAGGCTGTCGAGGAGACGGGATTTGTATTGTGAGGGAAGCGGCAAATTGCTCGGTATGTGAGCAACCCACCACGTTCCATCTTATCTGTCCCGGCGTGTTCGCGGAGATTTTCCGCAAAAGCCTGGGCAGGAGTTAGCACCTGCGTCCGCCGTGAAGGCGAACCGGTTGCTGTGGCGTCGTCGGGCCCGTCCCTCAGCCACTCTGGATAAGATGCGCACCGAATTATGATACCCGAACTGTACCAAACGAACCCCCATTCGTCAAGGGGCCGAAAACGGTTAGGGGTGCGCGAGTGCGTCAATGGATTCTGGCATTTCGTAGGGCCGGTTATTACCGGCCGTCGTCATGCGAATCCAAGACGGCCGGTAAATAACCGGCCCCACGGGAGGCCCGACCGCCGGAACCCGTTGGCGCATGCCCCGAACGACGTTTCGGCGTTCATCCCCTTACCCGCTAACGACTTGCGGCGCCTCATGGGCGCGACAAAGGGGCCGAAAACCCCCGCGTCCAAGCCCGATCGTCCAGATTTCGTCCAGGTTTCCGACAACCCGCATCTCCCGGCCCGATCACGACTTGGGGGATTTGAGCGCAACACTTCGCCCCGAAAACAGGTCAAAAACGGGCGAAAAACCGTCTCACCCCGACTGCGCCCCTGGACAAGACACCCGAAAAGCCCGACTTCGCCCACGAATCCCCGGCATTTCCCGAGTGTCGCACTCTGTAGCGTATTATCTTATCGACAAGATTAAAATCGTCGATCATTGATCCAATCCCTTCGCCGGCAACGGGTTGTAAATCATGAAAATCCAGGCGAAACCGAATGGCTCGGCCATGTTTCGGCCAAAATCCGCCCCCTCGCCGGGCACCCGATCCCGGCCCCGCATCCGGCGATTTCTCCGCCATCCCCGGAATAAGGAATAAACCCGAATCCCGGCAACGATGGTGTGGTTGTGAGGTTCTAACAAAGGCTTATCATCGCGACGCCCCGCGAGCAAATCATGCGAAACTTTACCCGAGAGGCAATCCCCCAGATCACCCCGTCCCCCGCGACGGACTCCCCGCGCCCCGCGACGGGGCCGGGCGATGGACGAGGCGCTGCCATCCACGCGCGGGCGACACTTTCGCCGCGAGATCCCCGCGACACGCTGGCCGACCCCGACCGACGGCCCTCAGGAATCCGCGGTTACATCCATCGCGTGTTCCGCAAGGAGGGCGACGACCAGCGGTCGATTCTCGCGGAACGCTGCCCAGACGCAAGCACACCAGTCGTGGATCATGCGGTCCCGCCCGGGCCCGGCGGGAACGGCGAGCACGTCGGCGGCGGTGATCACCCCGCGATCTTCCGGGCGTGCGAACGAGGGCCAGGGCCGCTTCCGTCGCGCCAGGGCCATGTGGACGCGCTGGACCTGCTTGCCGGAGAGCTTCTGCTCCACGTGCAGGTAAAGGCCGATGAGCGCGAAGGTCAATCGGATCGGCCTGTCCTGCTCGCGAGCATCCTGCGCGGCGAAGGCATCCACCACGTGCTGATGGAGGAATGCCGGATCGCCGAGCGTGAGGGTGTAGCAGCACAGTTCGTGGTAAGCGGCCTCCTGGCTCGTCATCGGCGGCCTCGGATCGGTGGAAAGCCCTCATCCGTCACGGATGTCGCATTTGCGGATCGTTCTCGGGGACGGGCCCGAGATGGCGAATCGCGGGTGCGATGTTTGCATGGATATAGATGCAATCGGCCCCGCCCGTGTTCACCGGGCGCGATCGTGCTAGAATCATTCCAGGCGGCCCGCCGGCGGGAACTGGCTTGCCGCATGGACCTCAGGGTGACGGCGATGGACCTCGATACCGGATCCGACGAGACGATGTCCGACTCCACCATGCGGAAGCTGGTCGAGGAGAAGCTGCGCGAGGGGGACGCGAAGTTCCGGGCCATCGTCCAGGCCACGCCCGAATGCGTCAAGATGCTGTCCCGCGACGGCATCCTGCTGGAGATGAACCCCGCCGGGCTGCGGATGATCGGCATCGATCACGCCGAGGACGTGATCGGCCAGTGCGTGTACGACCTCATCGCCCCCGAGCACCGGCCCGCCTATCGCGAGTTCAACTCCCAGGTGTGCGGCGGGGTGGGCGGCTCGCTCGAATTCGACATGATCCGCCCGGACGGCACGCGCCGGAACATGGAGAGCACCGCCATCCCCATGCCCGACGCGCAGGGGAGGCTCATGCACCTGGCGGTCACGCGGGACGTGACCGATCGGAAACGGTCGGAGACCGATCGGAGCCTGCTGGCGGCCATCATCGAATCGTCCGACGACGTGATCGTGTCGAAGACCCTGGACGGGATCATCACGAGCTGGAACAAGGGGGCCGAGCGCATCCTGGGCTATTCGGCCGAGGAGGTGATCGGCCAGCACGTTTCGATGCTCATGCCGCCCGACGCCATGGAGGACACGACGAAGATCCTCAACCGGATCCGCCGAGGCGAGAAGGTGGACCACTACGAGACCCGGAGGCGCCGCAAGGACGGCACGATCATCGACGTCTCGCTGACCGTCTCGCCCGTGAGGAACGCCGCGGGCACGATCGTCGGCGCGTCCAAGGTCGGGCGCGATGTGACCGAGCAGAAGCGGACCGCCCGGGCGCCGAGCGAGGCGAACATGCGCAAGGACGAGTTCCTCGCCATGCTCGCGCACGAGCTCCGCAACCCGCTCTCGGCCGTCAGCAACGCGGTCCTGGTGGCGCGACGGCGAGCTGAATGAGACGTTGCGGTGGTCGACCGACGTGATCGACCGCCAGGTCCGGCACCTGTCACGTCTCATCGACGACCTTCTGGACGTGTCCCGCATCAACCAGGGCAAGATCCAGCTCCGCAAGGAGGTCGTGGATGTCGTCCCGATCCTCAACAGCGCCCTGGACACCGTCCGTCCGTTCGCGGAGACGAGGGGGCACCAGCTTTCCACCATCTACGGCCCCGGCCCCCTGCGCGTGGAGGCGGACCCGGTCCGGTTGGAACAGGTCGTCGTGAACCTGCTGACCAACGCCGCGAAATACACCGAGTCCGGCGGGCGGATCTGGCTTCACGCCGGGAGCGAAGGGGCCGACCTGGTAATCCGGGTGCGGGACACGGGCATCGGCATGAATCCCGATCGGCTGCCCGAGATGTTCGACCTCTTCGTGCAGGGAGAGCGCTCGATCGCCCGCTCGGAAGGGGGGCTCGGGATCGGCCTTACGCTGGTCAAGAGCCTCGTCGAGATGCACGGCGGGCAAGTCTCGGCGACCAGCGAAGGCCCCGGCAAGGGGAGCGAATTCGTGGTGAGGCTGCCGGCGGCGATCGGGACGCGCGGTTCGGAAGCCGGCCTGTCGGCGTCGGACCGCAAGGCGAGGGCCGAGAACGCCCACCGCATCCTGGTCGTGGACGACAACGTGGATTCGGCCCGCGGGCTCGCCCGGCTCTTGAAACTCCTCGGGCACGAGGTCCGGACGGCCGGCGATGGCGAGGAGGCGCTCGCGGTGGCGGCCGACTACGTGCCAGGCGTGGTCCTGTTGGACATCGGCCTGCCGGGCATGGACGGGTACCAGGTCGCCCGCGAGCTTCGCAAGCAAGCCGACAGCAAGGACGCCCTGATCGTCGCCATCTCGGGCTACGGGCAGGACGAGGACCGTCGCCGAGCCAAGGAAGCCGGGTTCGACTTCCACTTCGTCAAGCCGCTGGACCACGCCGCGTTGCTGTCGGTCCTGGAAACGAGGTAGGGGCGGGCCGGCGGTCGGATTGTTGTGCAGGACCGTTCCGTCCACCGCCAGCGGGCAAGTCGAAAGGACTCCAGGGACGTGGCCGCGTGCTCGATCCCGCCGGCCTTGCCGGACGTCGACCGCCTCGGCCTCGTCCCCGGTCGGGCCCGGATTATTCGGCCTTCTTCTTCTGGACCTGCTTGATGGTGCTGGCGACGCCCTTCTCGTGGGTGATCTGGACGTTGATGCCCTTGGTGTTCTTCTCCAGGTTCTTCTTGATCTTCTCCAGGTCGATCTTCGACTTGCCCTTCTTGGTCTCGTACTCGGTGGCGTCGGTCACGGTGACCTCGATCTCCTTGTCGGTGTCCTTCTCGGTCACCTTCAGCTTCTTGGCGTCCACGTCCACGCTCTTGATCGTGCCGAACAGCTCGTCGGCCAGGACCGGGACCGCGATGACGGCGAGTGCGGCCGCGCCGCAGATGATGGCGCAGGAACAGGCGACGTTGCATGGGACATCTCCTCAATCGTGATAGCATTGACGACCTGCCGTCCCGAAGTGGGGCGGCGGATGTCTTTTCTAACAGATTGCTAGTGCGGAAGTAGCGGTGTACCGGCAAATTTCGGCCCGAGATCTGCGCAAATCTCGTTCGTGCCGTCTACACTTAAGGATCGCGGGTAAGTTGTCGCGCACCTGGCCGGTCACGAGGGAGGTTTGGGTTCATGTCCGCGCTTTCGACCGCCGGGGGTTCGTCGTCGGCATCGGCCGAGGGGATTGAGGAGAGGACTCGGGCCATCGGCCGCGACCTTTTCGCGAGGATCGGCGGCGGTCCGAGGCCGTGGAATCGCGCCTGGTGGGACGACCGCATGATGGCCCTCACCATGGACGCGCCCGAGACCAAGGTCCAGCTCTTCCGCTTCATTGATGCCTTGCCCACGCTGACCAATCCGCAGACGGTCCGCCGGCACCTGGTCGAATATCTGGAGGAAGCGGGCGATTTCGTCCCCGCCTTGATCGGCATGCCGCTGGCGCTGACCCCTCCCGGGCGCCTGGGCGATCGCATGCTGGGCGGGATGGCCCGATTCGCCGCGACCACCATGGCCAGGCGGTTCATCGCCGGCTCCACGCCCGATGAGGCGTTCGTGACCGTCCAGAAATTGCGCAAGAAGGGGCTCGCCTTCACGGCCGACCTGCTGGGCGAGGCGGTCATCAGCGAGCACGAGGCCGATTCGTATCAGCAGACCTGCCTGGAATTGCTGAAAGGGCTGGCCGGCCCGCTCAACGCGGCCCCCGAGATCGCCACCATCGACCGCGACCACGACGGCCCCATCCCTCGCGTGAACCTGTCGCTCAAGCTCACGAGCCTGACCACCCAATTCGATGCACTCCACGCCGAAACCACCACGCAGCGGGTCCTGAACCGCCTCCGGCCCATCTTGCGGACGGCCCGCGAGGTCGGGGCGTTCGTGAACGTGGACATGGAGCAGTACGCCCACAAGGATTTGACTTACGCCATCTTCCGGCAGGTCTTCGAGGAGCCTGAATTCCGCGACTTCCCGAACGCCGGGATCGTCTGCCAGGCCTATCTGCCCGAGGCCATGGACGACCTGGAACGGATGCGCGATTGGGTCGAGCGCAGGGGCGTGCCCGTGACCATCCGGCTCGTCAAGGGGGCTTACTGGGATTACGAGGTCCTGAACGCCCAGCAGCTCGGCTGGCCGATCCCGGTCTACACCGAGAAGTGGCAATCCGACGCCAATTATGAGCGATGCGCCCGCTTCTTGATGGAGAACTATCGCGTCCTGCGGCCCGCGTTGGGCAGCCATAACTTGCGGAGCCTCAGCTTCGGCATGGCCGTGGCCGAGGCGCTGGAAGTCCCGCGAGACGCCTACGAGGTCCAGGTCCTGCACGGGATGGGCGAGCCGATCGCCCGCGCCCTCGCCGCCGAAGGCCTGCGATGTCGGGTTTATACGCCCTATGGGGCCATGCTCCCGGGCATGGCGTATCTTGTGCGGCGGCTGCTGGAGAACACGTCGAACGAGTCGTTCTTGAAGGCGAGTGCGGGCGGGAAATCGCGGATCAACGAGCTTTTGCGGAACCCCGAGGAGACTGGCGAGATGTTCGGCCGGAAGCGTCAGGCGAAGGTGTCGGCGGAGCTTAACGGCTCGCTCCCCCCGTTCCGCAACGAGCCGTTCACCGACTTCACCCGGCCCGAGAATCGCCAGGCCATGAAGCACGCGCTGGACGACGCCCGCAACAGCTTCGACCACGGCCGCCGCATGATCCTCAACCCCGACCTCGGCGACGGCGAGCCGCTCCCCTGCGACGGCTCGACCGAATCCCTCGACCCGGGCAAGTTCGATCGCGTGATCGGCGAAGCCAAGAATGCCACGGCCGAAGCCGCCGACCTTGCCGTGAAGTCGGCCCGCAAGGCGTTCGCAAGCTGGTCGGCCACTCCGGCTCGCGAGCGTGCGGCGGTCTTGCTTCGCGCCGCCGAGTTGATGAGAGAGCGTAAGTTCGACCTGGCGGCCGTCGAGGTGTTCGAGTGCGGCAAGCCCTGGCGAGAGGCCGACGGCGACGTGGCCGAGGCGATCGATTTCTGCGAGTTCTACGCCCGCGAGATGATCCGCCTGGATAAAGGCGAGGCTCGCGACGTGCCGGGCGAGACCAACCGCATCGAGCACATCGCCCGAGGGGTGGTGGTGGTGATCCCGCCCTGGAATTTCCCCCTGGCGATCCCCTGCGGGATGACCGTGGCGGCGCTCGTCGCGGGCAACGCCGTGATCCTGAAACCGGCCGAACAATCGCCCGTGATCGCCATGCATCTCGTGGCCATCTTGCGAGAGGCCGGCTTGCCCGAAGGCGTCCTCGCGTTCCTGCCGGGCAAAGGGGAAGTGGTCGGGCAGGCTTTGGTCGACCATCCCGGCGTCGACCTGATCAGCTTCACCGGCTCGCGCGCCGTGGGATTGGAGATCAACCGCCGCGCCTCCGACACCAGGCCCGGTCAGGACCACGTGAAGCGAGTCATCGCCGAGATGGGCGGCAAGAACGCGGCCATCATCGACGACGATGCCGACCTCGACGAGGCCGTGGTCGGCGTGGTGCATTCGGCGTTCGGATACGCCGGCCAGAAGTGCTCGGCCTGCTCGCGGGCGATCGTCCTGGACGGGATTTACGACGCCTTCGTCGCCCGAATTGCCGAGGCAACCAAGGCCCTGCGGGTGGGGCTGGCCGACGATCCCGATACGAACGTGGGGCCGGTGATCGACCCCGAGGCCCGCGAACGGATCGAGAAGTATCAGCGGCTCGCGGAGGCCGAGGGCCGCATCGTGGCCAGGGTGGACGTGGGCGAGCTGGCAAGTCGGGGGAACTTCGTCTCGCCGATGGTCGTGGCCGACGTTTCGCCCTCGGCCCGATTGGCGCAGGAAGAGATCTTCGGCCCGGTCCTCGCGGTGATCCGGGCGAAGGATCTGGACGACGCCCTCGCCATCGCCAATGGGACCGAATACGCGCTCACCGGCGGCCTCTATTCGCGAAGCCCGGCGCACATCGACCAGGTGAAGCGAGAGTTCCGCGTGGGGAACCTTTATATCAATCGGCCAATCACAGGCGCCCTGGTCGATCGCCAGCCGTTCGGCGGATTCAAGCTCTCGGGGATCGGGACCAAGGCGGGCGGCTCGGATTATCTCCGCGAGTTCCTGCTCACCCGCACTCTGACCGAAAACACGATGCGGCGAGGGTTTGCACCCGACCTGGAGATTTCGGAGCCGGTTGCGGTGGAGGCTGCTGCCGGCATTTAATCGGGGACAAAAACCTCACCACGGAGGCACGGAGCCCAAACAAATGTCCTTTGTGAGACCTCCGTGGTGAAGTCTTCGATTCCGCTGGATACTAACCTGCCCGACGATGCGAAACCCGTCGTCGCCGCGGCTCGATCGGGTCGGCGAACCTGGCGCGGATCGGCTGCTCCAGGACCTCGAAATCGCGATAACGCAGCCGAAGCCCGTCATGCCGCGTGTTCGCCTCGACTACGATCTCGTTGCCGCCGGCCAGGCTTGCATCGACGAAGGTTTCCAGCCCGTAAAGCCGGCCGAACGGCGGGATTGCCCCGCGTTCGCAATCGGTGAAGATCGATTCCAGGTCGTCTTCCGGGGCGAGCGAGGCTTCGGTCACGCCCGCGACCTTCGCCAGCTTCGCGAAATCAATCCGATGCGTGGCCGGCAAGACCGCAAGGATCAGGCGAGAGCCGGCCCTGACCAGCACCGCCTTGGCCACCCTCGCCCCGGTCACATGGATGCTGGAAGCCCGCCTCGCCGCCGACGGCATGGGGCTGTGCAGCAGGTGCGAGAACGGCACATGACGGTTCCGAAGGTAGCCGCGAATGTCCATCGTCCTTCTCCCCTCGGTGCATTGGCCAGGTGATATTGGACAGTATAGCTCGTTTAGGTAATCTGGGCAAGATAGGATAAAGATTGCTCGCAAATCGGCCGAGGCGTGCGCAGATGGGCGGGAAATCGCTTGACCTCCTCCATACAACTGTATGGGACGTGCCGGCCGGGATGGCCGCCTCGGCGCTCGGAATCTTGAAAAAGGTTGTTGGGGACGTGCTGGGGAGGAAAGTCCGGACTCCGCGGGGCGCGGTGGTGGGTAACGCCCACCGCCCGGCTTCGGCCGGGAAGGGAAAGTGCCACAGAAAACAGACCGCCCGCCCGGAGCCTTCGGGCGCCGGGAAGGTAAGGGTGAAACGGTGAGGTAAGAGCTCACCAGCGGGGGGAGTGATCCCCTCGGCTTGGCAAACCCCACCGGGAGCAAGGCCAAATAGGGGAGGAGCATCGCGACGAAAGCCGCGATGCGCGGGTCGGCCCGGCCCGTTACTACTTCCGGGTAGGTCGCTTGAGGCGGCGGGAGACCGCCGTCCCAGAGAAATGGCCATCGGGGGTTGAAAGGCCCCTCACAGAATCCGGCTTATACGGCCGGCACGCCCCTTTCTTACTCACCCGAATCGTTCGATTCATCCACACATCTGCATGCATGGAGGATTTTCGCGGTTTCCGACGGAAATTCCGAAATCTGGGGATTGCATAATTTCCGCTTTAATTGCCCGTTTTCGAGGCAGGTTCGCGGCTGGATCGAATTGTCAAAGAAGTCGGGACGCGATACGCCCTTTCGAAACTATCGCAACCCGGGCTTGTTCTCTTCCGCGAAAAGGTAGGTTTGGTCGAGCGTCCGAGCGATTTTCCATGGAGCGTGACGGTTGACTTCCTTGTAGGCTGGGTCTGGGATCCAGCAACGCCAACTTAGCTGGGTCCAGACCCAGCCTACCAAACTGATCCTCTATCGGTTTCCTATCCGCCGGGATTCCCTGAACGGTCCTTTCCAGAACGATCTCGAAACTCCTGCACCACGGGGGACACGAAGAATTCGACTTTATCGTCGTCAAGTTCGCCACCAAACCCAGACCATCCCGCGACGGCCGAGATTAACGAGATATCCGCACCAAATGCTTTGTGAAAACATCGTACACTGATGAGTTTACAGTCTTTCCGTTTGAACAATTCCTGCACCTTGTGCAGTAATGTCGGAATATTTTCACCCATCAAAGCCATTGCACGAATTTCATCAACACATGTATTGATCAAATCGTCTTCGCTCATCCTTGGTATCCTCATCGAGTGAAAGAGACTGGAAATGGTGTCAGTTCATTTTGCGCGAAATGAACTGACACCATTTCCCGACACGCGGGATGCTCGCCTCGCTCACGGCGTTCCTTTCGCGGATCGCCGCTCGCTCCGAGTCCCTTGAAGCTCTTGCTCGAACAAGTTGTCAACCTCCGCATCAGTCAAGCCGCTGCGGCGCCACTCCTCCCAGATCGGCGAGAGGATTTCCGCAAACGATCGGCTCCCTGTTTCCTCCGCCACCTTTAGATAGGCGGAAACCACGTCATGGGCATAACCCGCCGGGTCCTTACCGCGGGCGCGAGCGAGTTCCCCAAGTTTCCGCTCTTCCGCGGGGGTGAGCGTGATGCTGATACTCATGGCGAGGCCCGTGCCGGTTGGTTGATCGGATCATTTCACACTAACGCAGGGCGTGGGACGCCCGCAAGAAGGGAAGGCAACCGCTCTGAGCCCTCCAATGTCACCATCGGTCTGTGATTGACCGAAAACTTGCGAAACGGTAAGTTCCCGCAAGTTTGACTCAAGTTCGGGGCATGGATGCTCCGGATGGCCCTGGCACACGGAGGCCCGGTGGCAAATCGTTCGGGACAGGGACGTCTCGCGATGATGATTGGCCTGCTCGTGCTCCTGCCGGGCTGCTCGCTTGCGCCAAGAACTTCAAGGGCATCCAGAACAATGCGCCGCTGGTTCGGCGCGGGCCATCCCGCTCGGTCGCAACCTGCCCGACAAGGTGGTCGTGCCGAATTTGATCAATCACCTGGACGACAAGGATCAGGTCGTCCGCCTGGCCGCTTTCGAGGAATTGAAGAAGCGGACGGGCCAGGATTTCGGCTTCGTCCCCTTTGCCGAGCCCAAGGAACGGGCTTCGGCCGTGGCCGACTGGAAGAACTGGTGGCAATCGCGACAGCCCTTGCTGGGCGCACCCGGCCGAAGAAGCGCCAGGCGCCTCCGGCCGAGATCCAGACGGTTTCCGTCCAGGAACGCCGACCATGAGCAGGACCGCTTCGACCGAAATGTCGACGAGGCCAGGATTTCCGGGATTGAAACTCGTCGCCGACCTGGGCGGGACGGCCTCGCTCGCGGTCGAGGCGATGACGGCCCCGTTTCGCCGACGGGGCGACGCTCCGCCACTCCTGGGAGCGACTATCCGGCAAGCCTCGTGGTTGATCGCGGCCGGGTTTCCGATTGTGGGATTGACGCATCTCTCAATCGGCTCATTCCTTGCGATGCAGTCGTTCTACGGCGCGACGTTTTCCGAGGCGGCGGGCCCGGTCGTGGGACTGGGCCTGATCCGCAATGTGGCCCCGCTTTTGACCGGGTTCATCGTGGCCGGGTTGATTGCCGCGAAGGTCACGACCGAGCTACGCGGAGGGCCTCGGCCGGGCCTGGATGACGACCCGGCGAGCGTGCCCGATCGCGAGGCGTCTCAAGGACTTCGGCCCGATGATCGCCCCAAGGCCGATGCGGGAAGGTTGGTGTTCGCCAGGATCGCTGGCGCCGCCCTGGCCGGGCCGGTGCTGACGATGGTTGGTTCGGCCGTCGGCTCGTGCATGGGGATGCTGGTGGCGAAGACCATGCTTGGCCTGCGCGCTTCGATCTTCATCGGCAAGTTCATGGAGATGCTCCTGCCGTGCGACGTGGCGGGGATTGTCGTAAAGGGTTCCGCTTTCGCGGGTTGTGCCGCGCTGGTGGCGAGCTTCGAGGGGCTTCGGCCGCTCGATGCCGGGTGCGAGCCGAACCCTCATCGCGCGGCCGTCCGCGCGATTTTCCTCATCCTTCTGATGAATCTTTCCTGGTTCAACGTGATCTACCTCGCCGGCAAGCCGTACGGCCCCCTGGTGGTCGCGGCGCCGGCCGGTTGAGGAGGTGGTTCGATGAGCCGATCGAGTGGTCGAGACGTTGCCGTGGGCGTGGTCGTGTTGCTAGCCGCCGCCGGTTTGGGCGGGTTGATGAGCATGGCGGGCGGGGGCGTGGGCTTCCTCGCGTCGAAGAAGACGATCGACGTCGTCTTCCGGGACGGGCAGGGGATTCGCATCGGATCTCCCGTGAGGGTCGCCGGGATCGACGCCGGCCGCGTGGTCTCGGTCGACCTAGCCGAGCTGGACGGGACCCTGCGAGCCCGCGTCCGGCTGGCAATCCCGTCCTCGCTCGCGGTGAAACTGCGACAGGACGTCAAAGTTGCGGTGCAGACCGGACTTACGGGCCAGAGCACGATCAACATCGTCTCGTCGGGACGATCGAGCGTGGCCCTGGTGCCGGGCCAGTTGGTCCAGGGCGTCGAATCCTCGTTCTTCGACCCGGTATTGGAGCAGGTGGGACTAGGCCCCGTCGAACGCAGCCACCTCAGCCACACCATCGCCGAGGTCCGCAATACGGTGGATTCGGTCGGTCCCAAGTTGCGAGGTACCCTGGGATCGCTCCAGGACGCCGCGACGGGAATTCAAGAGACCGTGGACGGGGCCAAGCCCAAGGTCCTGGCCACCATCAGCCATGTTGAGGAGCTGACCGGCAAGGTGGATCAGGGGAAGATCGAGGAAATCACCGCCAGTCTTCGCAACCTCACGCAACAGGCCGAGGCGATCCTGAAGGAAACCCGGCCCAAGCTGGGCACCACCCTTACCAGCGTGGAAGCCCTGGCGACGACGGCCAACGACCTTGCCAGGAGCGAGAAACCCAAGATCGATCAGCTCTTGACCGGGCTGGAAACCTCTCGCGCCAAGGCCGACCGCACGCTTGCCAACATGGAATCGTTGACCGGCACGGGCGCGGCGATCATGGCCAAGAATCGCGGCGATATCGAGCGCGTGATGGGCAATGCCCGCGATGCCAGCGACTTCGGCGTGAAGCTCGTGCAGAAGCTCCTGGCCAACCCGTTCTATCTCAGCCCCTTCTACAAGCCCACGGCCGCCGACCTGCGTGCCCAGGAGATTTACGACTCGGCCAATACCTTCATGACCGGGGCCAAGGAGTTGAACGACGCCGTGAAGTCGCTCCAGGCGATGCAAAGCCGTCCGACGATGACCGAGCTTGACCGCAAGGCGTATCAGGCCCTGTTCCAGAAGGCGTACAACCTGACGAAATCGTTGGGACAAACCCAGCAGGCCCTGTCGGAGGGGTTGCAAGGCCCCGCGCGGCGTTGATCAGGAAGTTGCCCAATCACGATTTTCGCGCCTTGGGTTAAATTCGGACCACCGGTTAGCCGATGAATAGTGTCGGAGGAGGCTTGCGGCCGAGACCGCAAGTCGGATCGACCTCACGAGGGGCTCGTCGCGAGTCCCGAGGTCGACAGCGAAGCCGGCCGCCCGACCGCCGGCAGATTTGCATCCCAAGGAGAGACTTACCATGGAAATTCACGGCGCCGGAGGGACCCAGGGTCCCCAACCGATCTATCCTCGCCTGGCCGCCTTCAGCGTGGAGGCGGGGGGCACGGTCCACGCCGGGGTACCCCGCGACCACGTGGAGATTTCCCCGCTCGGCCAGATGCTCGACGGCATCGGCCGCCTGCCGGAAATCCGCCATGAGAAGGTCGAGGGCATCCGCCAGCAAATCTCCTCGGGAATCTACGAGACCCCCGAGAAGATGGAAATGGCCCTGGACCGGCTGCTCGACGAACTGAGCGGCTGGTAATCGAAACAAGCAAGACAAGGATGTCGGGACGCGGCCGGTGCGGATCTCCTCCCCTTTCGAAAGGGTGGGGAACCGCCCCGGCCGCGATGCTTTTGGCTTGACGGGGGAGCGGCGGAACACCGAGACTCACCACGAACTTGCAGGGTGGGTCGAGCGATGGCGAGCCCCACCTTCTCGATGAGATGGTGAAGGTGGGGCTCGCCATCGCTCGACCCACCCTACGGCTGGGACAATCCTCGGACACTACGCATGCCCTCCTTCCGCCATGACGACATTGACTTCCACTATCGCGACGAGGGAGAAGGCCTGCCCGTGATTTTTCAGCACGGGCTCGGGGGTGATCTATCCGCCCCGTGCGGGATTTTCCCGCCCCCGGACGGGGTTCGTCGCATCTCGTTCGACGCCCGCTATCATGGACAAACGCGGCCGTTGGGCGATCCGGGAAAGCTCTCATTCGACGCCCTTGCCGACGACTTGCTGGCCCTGCTGGATCACCTGGAGATCGAACGGGCCGTGATCGGCGGGATTTCCATGGGAGCGGGCATCTCGCTGAACTTCGGGCTTCGCCATCCCCATCGCACGAGGGGACTGATCCTGTCCCGGCCGGCGTGGCTGGATTCGCCCTGGCCGGAAAACCTGGAATTGTTCCCCATCATCGGCCGATTGATCCGCGATTGCGGCCCGGCCGAGGCCCGGAAGCGGTTCGAAGAATCCGCCGAGTATCGGGCGATTGCCCGCGAGTCGAGCGACAATTCGAGCACCCTCCTGGGCCTGTTCGATTCGCCGGAAATCGCGGAGACGGCCGAGAAGTTCGAGCGGATGGTGGGCGACGCGCCGACCCGAAACCGGGAGTCATGGGCGTCGATCGCGGTGCCCACGCTCGTGCTTGCCAATCGACAGGATCCGCTCCATCCGATGGCAATTGCCGAGGCCCTGGCCGTCGCCATCCCGGCGCAGAATTTCGCGAGATCACGGCGAAATCCCGCAGCCTGTTCGGGCATGTGGCGGATGTCCGCCGCGAGATCAAGGAGTTCTTGCGGCGGCAGTTCCCGGGCGAACTCGGCGAGTGAATCAACGCCCCTTCTTGTCGAGGTCCTTCTTGAGGTCGTCCTCGGACAGCGAGCATTTCGCGCCTCCGTCTGGCACTTCGAGCTTGGCCGACCAGAGGACCGCGTTGAGGACCAGGGTGCGGAAGTCGTCGTTCCCCCAGTTCTTGTGCGAGTGGGCGCCGGTGAAGCCGAAGCCGCGGCCTCCGTCGGGCCGTTCCACCGCCCAGGCTAGCACTTCGTCGCGATCTTTGGCCTCGACGATGTGCTTGAGCGGGCCGCTGGGCGACGCGCTGCGCCTTTGCGGGTGTCGTCGTTGGGCGAGGCCACGAGGATGGGCGTCACGCCCTTCATCTCGGGGCGAAATCGGATGTGATAGTACCATTCATCCTTCACGGCGAATGGCTTCACGCCGTTGGTGATGGGATGCTTGGGCAGGGCCTTGATCTCGGCCGTCCAGTGCGGATTGGTCGAGAAGCCCGTCTCGTAGTAGCCGCCGATCCAGTCCAGGAACTTGTCGCCCGGCTTGCCCTTGGGGACCTCCACGGCATAGTGCAGGCAGACGAGGCCAACTCCCTTGTCCATGAGCGATTGCAGCTTCTCCAGGCGCTTGCCCTGGATCATGGGATGGCCGCCGCCTCCGTCCATGAAGAAGACGAGCGACCTGGCGCCATCGAAGACGGATTCATCCTTCGGCCAGCCGCCCCGGACGATCACCGGCTCGATGCCCGGCATGTCGCCAAGGCACTTGGCCAGGAGCGTGATGCCGGCGTTGAATTCATGGTCGCCGGGGCCATGGCTGGGGTTGCCGGCCACGAGGACGATCTTGGTCTTGTCGTCGGCCAGGGCTGGATGGGCGCAAAACGCAGTCAACAAGGCGAGGGAGAGGATTTTTTTCATCGGTGGGGCCTCGAAGAAGAGTTGTAGGGCCGGTCATCAGCGGCCGTCCCGGCCCGCGGACGTTGGGGGACGGCCGGTGATCACCGGCCCTACGGGGTTCACGATTCCTCGTCGATCAGATCAATTCCGTCACGCCCGGGATGGCCACCGGGCCGACCGGCAGCGGGCCGAAGGCGAGTTCCTTGGGCATGGTGTCCAGCTTCGAGTTCAGCGCCTGGTCCCAGGTGACGGCCTTGCCGGTGTAGGAGCTCATGCGGCACATGATGGCCGTGAGCGTGCTCTCGGCGACCTGCTTCAGCTCGTTCAGCGGCTTGCCGGCCTTGATCGAGGCGAGCAGGTCGATGTGCTCCTGCACGTAGGGGTTGATCTCCTTGCCGCGGAACCGTTGCCCCTTGGCCGCGCCAGTGAAACGGTAGCCGCCCGAGTAGAACGTCCCCTTCGAGCCGACGATCGTCTCGGACACGTTGTTCTCGCAGCCGTCGATCTGCCGGGCCATGCTCAACACGTGGACGCCGTTGGGGTATTCCATGTCGGTGGCGAAGTGGTCGTAGATGTTGCCGTACTGTGGCTCGGTGCGGACCTGACGGCCGCCCATGCCCACGACTCGCTCGGGGTGGGCACCGAAGCCCAGTTGGCCACGTCGAGGTTGTGGACGTGCTGCTCGCAGATGTGGTCGCCCGAGAGCCACACGAAGTAGAGCCAGTTGCGGACCTGCCATTCCATGTCCGACCAGCTCGACTCGCGGGGCTTGCTCCAGAGCGGCCCCTGATTCCAGTAGACCTGGCCGCCGGTGATCTCGCCGATGGCGCCGTCGTGGATGCGGTTCATGCTGTCGATGTAACCGGCCTGGTGGCGACGTTGCGTGCCGGCGACGACGGAAAGCCCCTTGCTCTTGGCCTCCTCGGCGGCCTTCAAGACCTTGCGGATGCCGGTGCCGTCCACGCCGACGGGCTTCTCGGTGAAGATGTTCTTGCCGGCCTTCACGGCGGCTTCCAGCATCATCGGGCGGAAGCCGGGAGGGGTGGCGAGGATCACCAGGTCCACGCCCGAGTCGATCACCTTCTTGTAGGCGTCGAAACCGACGAAGCAGCGGTCGTCCTTCACGTCGTACTTGTCGCCGACCTTGCTGTTGCCCTGGAAGCTGGCGCGGGCGGTCTTGAGATGGTCCTCGAAGAGGTCGCCGAGGGCGTGGATCTTCACGTTGTAGGTGTCGCCGGCCGCCTCGCACAGGTTCTCGACGGCGCCGCTGCCTCGCCCACCGCAGCCGATCAGGCCGACCTTGACCGTGTCGGAGCCGGCGGCGTGCGCGTTGGGCAGGAAGGCGAGCCCGGCCGCGGCGGCGGACGAGACCTTGAGGAATTCGCGGCGGTTCTTCCCGGTCGGATCGGTCATTGGAGAGGCTCCTCGGGGTGGGGTGGATATGCGAACTTACTTCGTGCCTTTTCGCTTCACGACCAGCGACTTGATCCCTCGCAAATCCTCCTGCTCGTCGAGGGCGCGGACCACTCGCAGGCCGATGAACTTGGCGTCGGTGTGCCACCAGATGCTCTGGGGCCGATTCGGGTCCTGGACGCTCCATTCGGGGTTGGACGACTTGCGCACGGCCGAGCGGATGGCGTCGGGATCGTCGTCCCACGAGCCCCCGCGGGCCACGTACGAATATTCCTTGGCGTCGGGCAGGAGGACCGGGCCGAGGGCGGGCTTGTCGGCCGGTAACTGACTGTACCTGTCGGCGAGGTAGTGGTCCAGGCACCACTCCGCCACATTCCCGTGCATGTCGAAAAGACCGAACGCGTTGGGCTTCTTCTTGCCCACCGGCTGCGGCTTCTCGCAGTTCTCCACGTACCAGCCGTAGTCCTTGAGCTGCTCGGGATCGTCGCCGAAGGAGAAGGCCGTCTTCGACCCCGCCCGGCAGGCGTATTCCCATTCGGCCTCGGTCGGCAGGCGATACGCCTTGCCCGTCTTGGCCGAGATCCACCGGCAATATTCCATGGCCGAATGGTGCGTCATGCAGATGGCAGGCTGGTTGTTGTGGCCCAGGCCGAAGGTCATGTCGGCATACGGGGGCGTGGGGCGCGTGACGGCGTCGGCGGCCCTCTCGGTGGCGGCCTGGGCTTCCAGGTTCACGCCGCCCCGAGTCTTCTTCTTGATGTCCAGGCTGAAGGCGAACTGGTCGAACTCGTCCCAGGTGACCTCGTACTTGCCCATCCAGAACGGGGCGATCTTGACCGCGCGTTGCGGCCCTTCGTCCTCATTGCGCTTGGGCTCGTCCTTGGGGCTCCCGATGACGAACTCGCCGCCGGGGATGGGCACCATGTCAAACTTCAGGTCGGTGCCGGCTATGGATTCGGTGTAGGGCTTGAAGTCGGGCGGGGCGGGCTTGTCCTTGGGTGCGTCTTGGGCGAATCCCGGCTGCGCGGCTAGAATGAGGCTTGCGACGACGGGAATGGCCCAGAAACGCCGGTCTCGCGGGGCATGGGTCACGATGGATTGGCTCCGTGGGAAAGGCCCGGGAGGCGACCGTGAGAGATCGACCAGATTCCGCCGGATGGCGCGTGTGGGCGGTCGTGATGCTGCTCCACTGCGGGCTGATTTCGACGTCGCGGGCCAAAGAGCCGGCCCGGTTCGAGTTCCGCCAGACGCACATGGGCAGCGAGTTCAAAATCCTTTTATACTCGACGGACGCGGCCGAGGCCAGACGCGCCTCCGACTTGGCCTTCGCCCGCATCGCCGCCCTGGATCGGGCACTCTCGGATTACGATCCCGAGAGCGAATCCATGAGGCTCTGCGACAAGGCAGGCGGGCCTCCCGTCGCCGTCTCGGACGACCTGTTCCGCTGCCTGGAGCGGGCGCAGGCGGTCGCCGAAAAGACCGATGGCGCCTTCGACGTCACGGTCGGGCCGGTCGTGAGGCTCTGGAGGCGGGCGCGTCGCACGAAGGCCTTGCCCGATCCGCTCGCCCTGGAAAAGGCCCGATCGCTCGTGGGGTATCGCAACGTCCGGCTCGATCCGGCCGGGAAGACGGTGCAGCTCCTCAAGCCCGGCATGAAGCTCGATTTCGGCGGGATCGCCAAGGGGTTCGCGTGCGACGAGGCGATCGCCGCCCTGAAGCGGGCGGGGATCACGTCGGCCCTGGTCGCCGGGTCGGGCGACATCGTGGCGTCGGACGCCCCGCCCGGCCTGCGAGGCTGGACGATCGACGTGGCGTCACCGACGGGCGATCCGGCCCATCCTTCGCAGACGATCTTGCTGAAGGATGCGGCGGTCTCAACGGCGGGCGACGCCGAGCAATTCGTCGAGATCGGCGGCGTCCGCTACGCCCATGTGGTGGACCCGAGGACGGGCGTGGGGATCGTCTCCCGCGCCAGCGTGACCGTCGTGGCAAGCGACGGGATCACGGCCGACAGCCTGGATACGGCGGTCTACGTGATGGGGCCCGATCGCGGCATGCCCCTGATCGAGCACACGCCGGGCGTCGCGGCCCTGTTCGTGAAGGTCGGCGATAGGCCGGTAGTGGCCAGGTCGCGATCGTGGGCTCAACTACCGTTCGCCGAAGCTTCCGGCAAGCCATAGGGCAGGCTTTTTGCCAACGCGGGGATGCGCAAAAGCCCCGCCCCGCACCTCATTTCGGCCAATCGGAAATCCGGTCCGCCCTGTCCCGTATCATCGCAACCAAATGCCTCGATCTTCCGCAAATCGACAAAGCTCAGCGGACCCGCACCGCCGAGTGAGCCATGGAGGCTCGAAGCTCAAGAGGCCTGCCAGGTCCCCCTTGCCTCCAAATTGTTCCCATCATAGTGGACCCGGCCGTGGCCACTGGCGCCAGCGTAGGCCCCCGTGCCTCCGTCGATCGTGTATGTGAATACCGTCGGTGCATGAAAATAACCATTAGAGGCGGGAAAGCCGGGACTCTTCAATCGCAGCTCGACGCTCCCTTCCGAGTTCGACACGGTGACGGTGCCACTGGGAACTCCCGATGTGATGAGGAGGTGGAAGGTGCCCGTCACCCGGACCGGCCCCAGGGGACGGACCTGACCATAGCCGTCGAAAGTAGTTGGCTCGCTCGAGGTCGTTGACAGGTCCAGGGCGTCGCTTCCGCTCGCTTGCAAGCGAAACTCCGCGGCGTGTCCGCGATGCAACCCATCGACGGCGGCCACGGCCCCATGTCCGCCGGGCACGGTGCTCAACATGGTCAGGGATTCCAGCGCTTCCACGCTCGGCTGGCTCCGTCGCCGCATGGCCGTACCTCGATCCGGGGAGTTTGGATTCGTGATCGCTCGCCCCCTCTCAAACGCTCATCGTGGGGGGGAAAGACGACCGGAATGGCTCAGAACCGCAGAGATCGTCCCTCGATTGCTTGAGGAAAAAAGGGACATCCTCGGACGGCATTGATTCTCGTGCGCCGGCCAAACGTCGCCAGCGTGCCAAGGCCATCGGACTGCGCCCGCGGATCGGTATCACAGGGTAGTATCGTCACGATGGCGCCGGTGCAATCATGGAAAAATCGGTGAGGATGGGAAACGGGTGCGGCAACGGATTCGGGCATTCCGGAGGGCCGGTTCTTACCGGCCGTGTTCGATTCGCATGGACGGCCGGTAAATAACCGGCCCTACGCAGGAATGACCCGGCCCGCCAGAATCCGTTGGCGCACCCATGGGAAAGGAGACATTCTGCGCTTCCAAGGGTCCTCGGAAGCGGAATATCCCCCTTTTCTTCCCCTCGCGGAGGTCGGGCCGGGCGTCGGGCGGTTCCCCTCGAAGAAGCACTTCGCCAGCTGGCTGGGGCTATGCCCGCGGACCAGCCGCAGCAACAAGACGGAGAAGCGTCGCTCGCCGCGGCCGGGCAAGAACCGCGTGGGCCAGGCGCGTGCGCATGGCGGCGCAGGCGGCTTGAGCGTCGCTCGCGGAGGAGAGAGCCCGAGGTGCTTCGATCCAACGGCCGCAAGGCCGGGGGAGGGGGAAGGTCTGCGTGCGGTCGACCGTTTCAGGCCAAAGAGTTCATGAAGAGGCGTCTTCGGCCTACCACCGGCCGTTCTCGTCGCGGTGGGGATGAAGCTCGACGAAGTCGATTCGCAGGTCATTCAGATCATGGCCGCAGGATGAGCAGCTTAATGCCTCCGCGAGCGGGACGCCACAACCCGGGCAGAAGCAGGCACCGGGGCGACAGCCGACCTCGACGGGCTGCGGCCTCGGCCGTGCTATGGGAAACCGCTCCGATAGGATGGCTTGCAATCGCGGGCTAAGCGGCATGTCGCCTGCGGTGCACGTGAGCACGCCATCGAGCGAAGTCATCGGTCGCCCGCAGTGTGGGCAGTACATGGCGGGATGCCGCCTTTCCACGAACCGTCCCTTCGCGTTGAGGGGCCGATGACTTGATCGTAGCGGAGGTCGTGGGACTTCGCCAGGAACCTCCCCCTCCCCGGGCCGTCTCGTGCCGGGACGCGCCTTGAGGGCTCCTTGGTCACGGCTCCCCGACGCGGGCCGATTGACCGCGGCGACGGCGCCATCCCGAGCCCTTACGCCTGGCGCCTCAGCGACACGAGCCGACGCTCGCGCCGCCGCGCCTCCTCCTGCGCCGGGTCCACGCGGCGGTACGCCTCCCCGCTGGTCATCAGGTGCCGGAACAGCTTCGACAGCTTGTGCGCCGTCGCACGGATCGCCGACGCCGAGTTGGAAAATCGCTATGTACCCCTTTGCTCACACTGTCCCCCTTTGCTCACACCCGCGGTCAAAAAGTCGCGTTCGGATTAGACTGTCCGATTTGCATCGCGTTCAAGAAAAACTGTCCGGGCGTCGTGTCTCCGTTGATCAGGTTTCCATCCACGTCGGCAAGGGGTGGTCCGGCATTACGCCGACGATTTCGGCCACCGTAGACGGACAGGTTACTCTGATGCTTCCCCGCGAGGACGAGGCTGACCGTATAGGTCGAGGGATCATACTGCGCGGCCTTCATCTTGACAGGTCGAGGGTTGACAAATATACCCATATATACATCAAAGCGGTAATTATTGACGTTGGAGGCCCCGGCCGGGTCCATCGGCTTGCTGAAGGTCAACGCAACTCCCTGCGGTGTGTACTTCGAGTAGACGATCGTCGGGGGTATCTGGGCCTCCGAGGCGCGGATCTTGAGCTCCAACGGGCCTGAGGTGGAAAGGCTTGTGGTGGGAGATTGGGGCGGCGGATCGATCGGCGTGAGTGTCAGCGTGACGTCCACCTCGCCGGGATTGGGTGCTCCAGCAAGAATCGGAACCGAGAGCAAAGCGTCGGTTTGGCCCGTGGCAAAGGTGAGAATCTGGTCCACAGGGGCGACGTTCACGCCCACGGCCGGCGAGGGGTCCGTTGTGACCCGAACTTGCTGCAAAGGCATGGGCTGCGTTGTGTCCGCCGACGGATACCTTATCACGTACCGATGCACGTTTACGATCGCTGCGCCGTCCTGCTGTGTGGCAATCTGGCTCGACTCCTCGAAACTTACGCCCGTTTGCCAGTACGGTGGTGGCGCGTGGGTCAACGCGGGCGCCGTCGACAGTAACCATCGCCCCTCAAGCTCCGACAGCTGGGCCCGGAATTGACGAGCCGGGCGATGCATGACAGGCATCCTCGCTTGATCGACCATTGCGGGCCCCGGGCACACGTCGCCCAAGATGGGAATATCGACCCGTATCGGTCGTCAGATCCGTCAAACTTGAAGGGGAAGCCCCGGGCCTGATCGGTCGTCCCCTGCCTCGACGACGCGAAGACCCGGCCCTGGGATCTCCCCTGGCTGGAAAAGGGGGACATAGGCTGGAAAAGGGGGACATAGGGCTTTTATTGTTCTTCGGTCTCAAAAAGTGCTATATCCCTCTTCTCCCCTCTTTGCTCCCCCGAACCCCCAGGCCCCCGGAGGTGGTCAAGATACCTTATCTTAAATCGCTATGTTCCCCTTTGCCCCTCCCATAACAGCTTCGACAGCTCGCCTGCGCCGTCGCACGGATCGCCGACGCCGAGTTGGAAAAGCGTCCCCCATGTCCCCCTTTGCTCGCCTGTCCCCCTTTGCTCCCCCTATGTCCCCCTTTGCTCCCCCCGTGTGGTCGACCGTTTCAGGCCAAAGAGTTCATGAAGAGGCCAACCGGCAGGCTCGGTAGGCAAGCTCTCCGAGCAGGATCGGCCAACCGAGCATCGCCGTCAGTAGCAGGGCCCCGAGGACCGATGCGGGACAAGTTGCCTCGGCAAGCCACATGGTGCCGCCGATGAGCGGGGCATGCAAGATCCCGAGGGCGAGCGGCAACTGGAACCGATCGCGGTACTGATGATGCCGAGCCGAGCGGGTGCGGAGATAGAGCGGGGCCGCGGCCACGACGAGGAGCCCGATGAACGGAGCCAAGCGGACGGCATCCTCGCCACCCCAGAGACCCGTCGACGGGCGAATCAGTTGAGTGACGAGCAACGCCGAAGTCCAGGACGCGAAGACGCCGAAAGCGAACCATTCTTGGAGCGCGTTGGCGGACATGGCAGAGCTTGAATCCTACTCTTGTGGAGCCGCCTAACCCACAACTGGGTGGACTAAAGGGCGTACTATAACACGCCTACCGCTGGCCTGATAGGCGAGCGGTAACCGTCGTGGCACGGCGTCGGCCGCGAGCCTATCACCGCTGCGGCGCGTGTAAAGCGGCGGACGGCGGCGTCGCGCCGATTCCTGGCTTGCCGCCCGGGCTGTCTCCAGGTGGACCAAGAGACGTGTTATAACACGCCCGCCGCTCGCTGATAAGCGATCGCTTGCTACTGCCGTTTTGGCGTTGCTGGAGAAGTACCTTGCATTGGGGGTAGTCGTTGGATTCTTCCCCAAGGTAAAGTCCAGCCGGATGAAAGACGAAAGCCCGCAACTTGCGTCGCGGGCTTCGTCCCCCTGTCGCGGAGGCGATTCGAGTTACTTCTGCGGGACCGACAGGGTCTGCGGGGTGGAGTAACCCTGGGGGGCGGCGTAGGTCGACTGGCCGGTGGCGTAGGTCACCGGGGCCGAGTAGCAGGTTTCGCAGGTGGCCACGACGGCCTTCTTGTGGTGGAAGCAGCCGCCCAGTTTCATCTTCGGCATCTTGAAGCTGTGGCACTTCTTGGGGGCGGGGGCGCAGGTCGTGTAGACCGGGGCCGGGGGCGCAGGGCTCGCAGGCCACCGGGGCGGGGGCACAGGCGGCCTTCTTCTTGTGGCAGAAACACGCCGAGGCGGTGCCGCTGGTGAGGAAACCGCCGAACAAGGTGGCAAGGGCGAGGGTCAGGACGGCACGTCGCATGATTCAACTCCAAGATTTGGAGACTTTGGTGGTTCCAGGCAGAATTTCTAACCCGGACGCAGTGTAAGATAGAGAATAAGATCGAATTCGCAAATGATTTTTCAGAAAAATGGGGAAACTGGGTCAAGTTTCCGGCGATCTCCCGGTTGGCAAGTCCATTTGCAGTCGATGGCATGCCGGATCTGACGAATCTACCGGTTCCGCGGCGACAACGCGTTGAACTTCATGGCGGGGTTATTACAATGAGGGGGTTAGGACCCCGACACCCCGCATCGACCAGAGGAACGCGCCCTTGATCCCCCGCACCCGCCAGTCATGGACGGCCTTGACGATCACGACCCTCCTCCTCGCCGTCTCGGGCCGCGGCATGGCGGGCGAACCCGAGGTCATCTTGCTGAAAGACGGCCACTCGGTGACCGGCGAGGTGGTCGCCGACAAGGCGAACGCCCTGTACGTGGACCTGGGCTACGACGTCCTCAAGGTCCCCAAGGATCAGGTGGTTGGCCGTCACAAGGCGTCCGCGACCCCCGGCGCCACCAATGTGGTCGTCACCGATTCCGACGCGAAAGGCTTCTACAAGGTCGGCGGCCTGAAGGCCCGGCCCGTGAAGGAGCTCGTCCGCGACTACGGAGAGGGCGTGATCCTGGTCGAGACCCCCGGCGGCCTCGGCTCGGGCTTCATCGTGAACGACGACGGCTACGCAGTCACCAACAATCACGTGATCGAGGGCGAGACCAAGATCGCCGTGGTCCTGTACATGAACAGCGAGGGCGGCCTGGTCCGCAAGCGCATCGAGAACGTGGAGATCGTCGCCCTCAACCCGTTCGTGGACCTCGCCTTGCTGAAGTTGCCGCCCCAGAAAGACTTGAAACTCAAGGCCGTGACGCTGGGTAGCCTGGACGACCTGAACGCAGGCGACGGCGCGTTCGCCGTGGGCAACCCGCTGGGCCTGGAACGCAGCGTCTCGCAGGGGATCATCAGCACGCTCAACCGGAATTTCGACGGGCTGGTCTACCTCCAGACCGACACGGCCATCAATCCCGGCAACTCGGGCGGCCCGCTGTTCAACATGAAGGGCGAGGTCGTGGGCGTGACGAACATGGGGTTCCGCGGGGCCGATAACCTGGGCTTCGCGATCCCGATCCCCTATGTGAAGGATTTCCTCCGCAATCGAGAGGCATTCGCCTTCGACAAGGACAATCCGAACACCGGATATCGCTACCTGGACCCGCCCCGCAGGATGAAGCCCAATCCGACCAAGCCGGGCACGAGCCGCTGATCTTGCATGCGGATGACGTGATCTGCCTGTCCCTCGGGCCAGATCTCCACGGATTTCCCCGTCTACTACTCGCTCTCGCAGAAGGATGAGGACCACGCCATGCGCATTTCGTTGCGGCCCAGAACTTCGCTCGCCTTCCTCGGCGGGTTGACGCTGGCCGGTGCATTCTGCCTGACCGCGCCCGCCCGCGCCGCCGACGCCGGGGACAAGGCGCTGCCGCCCTCCACGTTCGGCCTCCTGAAGATCGAGAACATCGCCAAGTTCCGCGAGGCCTTCAAGTCCAGCCAGCTCGGCCAGATGATCGCCGACCCCGCCCTGGCCGACCTCAAGAAGGACTTCCTCGAGAAGCTCGCCGACGCCAACAAGCAGGTCAAGGAAAAGATCGGCGTGACGATCGACGAGCTGCTCACCCTGCCGCAAGGGAAGGTGTGCATCGCGCTCGTGGGCAAGGAAGGCAAGGTCCCCGTGGCCCTGCTCGCGTCGCTCGACGCCGGGACCAACGACGCGAAGATGTCCGAGGTGATCGACAAGGCGATGAAGCTCGCCGAGGAGTCGGGCGGCAAGGTCGCCAAGGAGACCTTCAAGGACCTCAAGCTCACCATCGTCCGCGACAACGAGGCCGACGAGACCCCGCTGATCTGGACCAAGGTCGGGACCGTCTATCACGTCTCCAGCGACCTGGACGTCCTGAAGGATTACATCTCCAACACCTCGGGCCGGGCCGAATCGCTGGCGAGCAACGAGAACTACACGAATACCCTGAAAGGGCTGGCCAAGGACAGCCAGCTCACCTGGTTCCTCGACCTCTCGCAGGTCCTCAAGCTCGTCTCGGCGGCCAACCCGAACGGCATGGGCGCGCAGATCGAGGCCCAGCTCCAACTGACCGGGATCAACGGCCTGAAGTCGGTCGGCGGCAGCTTCGCCTTCGGCTCGGGCGACTATGACTACGTCCTCAAGACCTTCGCCTACTCGCCCGGCCCGGCGCAGGGAATCCTGAAGATCTTCTCGATGCCCGCGATCGAGATGAAGCCGCAGCCGTGGGTCCCCGCCTCGGCGTTCAGCTACTCGTCGTTCTCGTGGAACCTGGACGACGCTTACAAGGCGATCAACGAGCTTGCCGACCAGTTCGGCGTGGGCGGCTTCATCGACCAGGCGCAGAAGAGCATCGGCCCCGACTTCGACCTGAAGAAGGACCTGTTCGGCCCGCTCGGCAACCGCATGACCGTGGTCTCGGACTTCAAGAAGCCCGCCACCGAGGACAGCCAGCGATATTTGTTCGCCATCGCGCTGGACGACGCCAAGGCGTTCCAGAACACCTTCAACACCCTGCTGGACGTGGCCAAGGCGTCCCCCAAGAAGCGCGAGTTCCAGGGCTCGACCATCTACGACTTCGACATCCCCGCCATGCCGGCCAATAACGGCCTGACCATCAAGGGGCCGATCAGCGCGACGATCGCCAAGGGGCATTTCTTCGTGTCGACCGAGCCGGCCCTGCTTGAGCAGGCGCTCCGCTCGGGGGCAGCCCGGCCTGGCCGACAATCCCGACTTCCTGGCCGTGGCCCGCAAGTTCCCCGAGAAGAGCAGCATGACCTCGTTCACCCGCACCGAGGAGCAGTACAAGGTCCTGTACGACATGGTCAAGACGGGCAAGCTGGACCAGGCGATCAAGCAGGCGAATCCGAACGGCGGCAACGGCGACGTGCCGATGATCGACCCCAAGAAGCTGCCCGAGTTCTCCGTGTTCGCCAAGTACCTGTCGCAAGGCGGCGGCTTCGCGGTGATGGACGAGCAGGGGTTCACGATCACCCAGTTCGTGCTCCGCAAGGCGACCCCCTGAGCGTGCCGTATTGATCCCATGAACACCGGACGGCGGCGGTCGGAGGAATCCGCCCGCCGCCGTCCCATTTTGCACGGGTTCTCCTCAAGCCGCGCAACCGTCACGACCGATACCCAAGGAAGGAACGAAACCGGGCCGAGGGTTCTCCCTTCGGTGGCGGTCGGATGGGTCGAGGCGCCGGAGGTGTTGGATGTTTGACCGAAAGCGGAACGGGGCGAGCCGGCCGGGCGACACGCGACCTTCCTCGCGAAGGACGAGTCGCCCGCGCCTGGAACTGCTCGAAGGCCGGGCCCTCATGGCGAGCCTGGCCCCCATCGGCGCGGTTTCGGTCCCGACGGGAACCGGCTATCAGGTCCCGCTCGACGGCGGGACGGCCGGCGCACAGACCTACACGGTCACCTCCGAGCAATCCCGCGGTCACCGCAACCGTGGCGCAGGGCCAGTTCCTGACCATCGGCGTCAGCCACGCCTCCAGCGGGCGGCGCGACCCCGCCTTTCACCGGGACCATGACCTTCCAGCTCTTCGGCGACCTCACGCCCGACCACGGTCTCGAAGATCGAGCAACTGGTCGAGCAGGGTTTCTACACGTCGCCCACCACCGGCTCCAGCTCGATGTTCTCGACGCAAGAACTTCCACCGGGTCGCCAAGCGGCTTCCCGCGACGCCACCGACTTACATCGTGCAGGGCGGCTCGCAATCGGGCGACGGCACCGGCAGCCTGAGCCAGCCCGGATTCCCGTTCCCCGACGAGTTCAACCAGCAGCTCGTCTTCAACGGCACCGGCCAGCTCGCGATGGCCAACGCGGGCGAGAACACGAACGATTCGCAGTTCTTCATCACGACCGGCCAGCCCCGGTCGCTCGACTTCAACTACACGATCTTCGGCCAGTTCGTCGCGGGCACGACATCCTCGAGCGACATGACCCAGGTCGCCAGCAGCTCCGACGGGACCACGCCGGTCGACCCGATCCTCTTCACCTCGACCACGCTCTCCACCACCAACCCCGACGGCGTGATCCACATCGACACCACCAGGCGCGCCGCCGGCCAGACGGCCAACGTCACCGTCACCGCCACCGACGCCGGCCGGGGCGACCGACCTCGCAGACCTTCGCAGGCCAACGTGGTGGCCAACAACGACAGCACCGGGGCCGCCGTCGTCGACCCGCCGTTCCTCGCGCCGGTCCCGAACCAGGTCGTCGGGCGCGGGCCAGACCGACGTCTTCCAGCTCACGGCGATCGACGCGACCGCCGGGCCAGACGCTCACCTACAACGTGGGCGTCAATTGCGGCGACGCCACCAATCCCGCCTTCACGGCCATCCCCGCCACCCACGGGACGGCCACGGTCGACGCCAACGGCATCGTCACCGTCAAGCCCGCCTCCGGCTTCACCGGGACGATCAGCTTCCTCGTCGGCGTCCGCGACCAGGTGAATCGCTCGGGCACCGGCACGGGCCAGACGATCGACAACATCAACAACTACGATCAGAAGGCCGTGACGCTGACCGTCACCAATGGCGCGGCCACCACGCTCACGCCGATCGCCACCCCCGGCACGGCCACGGTCGTCACCGACACCTCGTCCACGCATCCAGCTCGCGGGCAACACGGCGAACCCGCAGGCCACCAACCAGGCGCTGACCTACCAGCTCCTGAATCAGCCGCAGAACGGGACGGTGTCGAACTTCAACGCCTCGACGGGCACGTTCACCTACACCCCGAACAGCGGATTCACCGGCAGCGACGCCCTCGCCTTCCAGGTGCAATACACGAGCGACGCCGGGACCACGCTGACGAGTGCCCCGGCTACCGAGACGATCACCGTGACCGGCGCCGACACCGGGGCCGTCCGCCTGATCGGCAACATCGCTGATCGTCACGCCGCTGCCCAAGGCCCCCGGCGACAAGTCGAAGAACAACGATCAGCGTGGACGAAGTGGGCGGCAACGTCCAGGTGACCGTCAACGGCGAGATCGACGCCGAGAGCCCGGCGGCGTCGAATGTATCCCTGATCGACGTCTACGGCTCCAAGAACGGCGACAATATCACCGTCGGCCCGGAAGTCACGATCCCGGCGACGCTCGACGGCGGCCACGGCGACGGCGTGAACTACGATCACCGCCGGGGGCGCTGCGACCACCGAGCACGGCTGGTTCGGCAAGAACATCCTCATCGCCAGCCCCGGCAAGATCGACGACGCCCTCATCGGCAGGACCGGGAGACGTGAAGTTCGTCCGGGGCACCAACACGGGCAAGGACCTGCTGTTCACGGGCACGCCCGCGGTCGGCCAGCGCAAGCACGTGAACGTGAACCCGACCAAGCTGTTCAGCACCAAGCCCATGCCGCCGAAGGGGACGCTTCTACAAGTTCGTCGGCAAGCACGGGGTCGTGCCGATCAAGCAAGTCTGACCCGAACAGCCTTGCTACCGAACGCCCCGGCCGATACGATTTGAGGGGCAGCGGCGCCGTAGCCAAGTGGTAAGGCAGTGGATTGCAAATCCATTATTCCCCGGTTCGAATCCGGGCGGCGCCTTGAATAAGATCCCGCGACCCGAGACGAGCCCCTCGCCTCGGGTCTTTCCGTGCGCGGTCCTGCCCCTCCGATTCGGCGGACAGATGCTTGCATTGCCCTTGGCGCGGTGATAGATTTTGATCTACGAGGTATGCGTCGGAGCATCCTCTGCGCCTTCCCCCCGACCTCGGCTTGCGTGCGGCACATCCTGGTTTGTCGGATGGAGGATTCCTCGATGGATCACTTCGTCTTGCTCGACTCCTTGCCCAGGGGTTTCCGGATTCCCGGCGATTTCGCCGATCGGTTCCGCTACGACGCCGCGACGCGTCGCCTCAGCTTCCGCGGCTTCATGTGCAAGGCCGAATACGATCGGCTGTTCCTGCTCTCCGAGGACTGGTCGTATCGGCGGAAGCTCGAAGACCTCTTCCGCCTGTGCGAATTGCCCGACGCCTCGCCGCCGAAGAAGGGGCTGCGGAAGCTGTTCGCGGCGCTCAACCCGGGCTGGTGAGCGTGGCGCGGATGGTCTCGCGATTCACCGGGTCGATCACGCCTTTCTCGGTGATGATCCCGGCGATCAGGCGAGCGGGCGTGACGTCGAAGGCGGGGTTGTAGACCGCGATCCCCTCGGGCGCGGTCGATTTGCCGAAGCCCTGGGTGATCTCGCGAGGGTCGCGCTGCTCGATGGGGATGGAGCCGCCGTCCTCGATGGATAGATCGAACGTGCTGGAGGGGGCCGCGACGTAGAAGGGGATCTCGTGCGCCCTGGCCAGCAGGGCCACGCCATAGGTGCCGATCTTGTTGGCCGTGTCGCCGTTGGCCGCGATCCGGTCGGCGCCGACGACGACCATCTGGATCTTGCCTTCCTTCATGACCTGCGCGGCCATGTTGTCGCAAATCAGCGTGACCGGGATGCCGCGCCTCTGTAATTCCCAGGCCGTGAGCCGCGAGCCCTGGAGCAACGGCCGGGTCTCGTCGGCGAACACGTGGATGGACTTCCCCTGCTCATGGGCCGCGAACATGACGGCCAGAGCCGTGCCGTAGTCGGCGGTCGCCAGCCCTCCGGCGTTGCAGTGGGTCAAGACTCCCTGGCCGGGCTTGATGAGGGCCGCGCCAAAGGCCCCCATCGCGCGGCACATGGCCTTGTCTTCCTGGTTGATGGCGCGGGCCTCGTCCAGGAGACGATCAATCCAGGCGGGAGGGTCGAGCTTTTCTACCTCCCGGGCCACGCGATCCATGCGGTCGAGCGCCCAGAACAGGTTCACGGCCGTGGGCCGGCTGGTCCGCAGGTGGGACGTGGCCTGGAAGTACGCCTCGCGACCGGCGCGGGCACCGAGAATCGCCCCGTAAGCCGCCGCGATGCCGATGGCCGGGGCGCCGCGGACCCTCAGGCTCTTGATCGCCTCCCAGACTTCGTCCACCTCGCGGAGGTCGATGCGGACGAAGTCGGTGGGCAGGAGCGTCTGATCGATGATCCGGACGAACCCGGTGGCGGCGTCCCCCACCCAGGAGACGGTCTCAAGCGGCTCGTCGGCGGGCCGGGCGACGATCACTCATCCTCCTCGTCGTCGTCGCCGGATTCCTCGGGGTCGATCCAGGAATAGAATTCGGCGTAGATTTCCCAGATGCCCTTCATGGCGTGCTTCAAATCGCCCGGCTTCACGGGCCCGTGATGGCCGCCGAAGCCGGCGACTTGCGAGGCGATCTTGAGCAACTCCAGGTTTTGCGAGCGCATCTCCAGGAAGATGCGGCTTTGCGTATCGAGCTCCAGGTCCAGGCCTTCTTCGCCGCCTTCGGGATGCTCGTGGTCGTGCTCTTCGTGCTCGTCGTTCATGATCGTCTCGGAGTTGGAAAACGGAGGAACCTTCTGGACGCATTCTACAGCGCGGCGTATTCCAGCCCGAAAGTTTGGGCCACGGCGCGGTTGGTCACGCGGCCCTGGTCGATGTTCACGCCCTCGGCCACGCCCGGATTGCTGGTGGCGAAGCTTCGCCACCCGTGCTTGGCAATCTGGAGAGTATACGGGAGCGTGACATTATTCAACGCATAGGTGCTCGTCCGCCCCACGGCGCCGGGCATGTTGGCCACGCAGTAGTGGACGATCCCATCAACCAGATACACCGGCGAGCGGTGGGTGGTGGGACGGCTGGTCTCGACGCATCCGCCCTGGTCGATGGCCACGTCCACGATCACCGCGCCGGGCTTCATGCGGAGGAGGTCCTGCTTGCGGACCAGTCGCGGGGCCCGTGCGCCCGTGATGAGGATGGCCCCGATGACGAGGTCGGCCCGCTCGATCGACTCAAGGATCGTGTGACGGTCGGAATAGAGCGTGGTCACGTTGGGAGGCATGATGTCGTCGAGGTAGCGGAGGCGATCGAGGTTGATATCCAGGATCCGGACGTTGGCGCCCAATCCCGCGGCGACCCTGGCGGCGTTGGAACCGACGATCCCGCCCCCGAGGACGGCCACCTCGGCGGGCGCAACTCCCGGCACGCCGGTCAGCAAGATCCCGCGGCCTTCCTGCGGACGTTCCAGGAATTTCGCCCCTTGCTGGATGCTCATCCGGCCGGCGACCTCGCTCATGGGGGTGAGCAGGGGCAAGGTCCGCTTCTCGTCGCGGATGGTCTCGTACGCGATCGCCGTGATCCCGCTCTTGATCACGGCCATGGTCAGGGCTTCGTCGGCGGCGAAGTGGAAATAGGTGAAGACGACCTGGCCGGGCCGCATGAAGGGCCATTCCGCCTTCTGCGGCTCCTTGACCTTCACGATCAGGTCGGCCTTGGACCAGATCTCGGCGGCATCATCGATGATCTTCGCGCCCGCCGAGACATAAAGTGCGTCGGGGATGCCGCTCCCGAGTCCCGCGCCCGCCTCGACCATGACGGTATGCCCCGCGGCCGAGAGTTCCTCGGCACCGACGGGGAGCATGGCCACCCGATACTCGTCGGACTTGACCTCTTTCGGAACTCCAACGAGCATGAGCGACGACTCCCAGCACGACCATCTCGCAATCCGACCGGAAACGAGCACCCATTCGAGCAATATTCCGCCGGATTCGCAAGGCAACAGCCCAAGGTCGCGCCTTGCGACGAAAAAACGCAAGGCGCGACGAGGCGAGCAAGTCGTCGGCGCCATTTCCGCGGCCCGATCGGGCCCGTGCGACGAGGAGGACGGATTTCGCGCCCCGTGGGCGGCGTGCTTAGGCCCTCGCAAGCATCCGTTTCCATTTTCAGGTATCGTGCTGCCCGCATGCTTACGAGGGCCTGAACCGTCAGGAGTCGCTCACGCGGCCGTTGCCGCGGCCGGCGGTATGGTTGGCCTTGCCGATGTCGACGAGGCGGTCTTTCACATCTCCCTGGGCGTTGTGGGCCTGCTGGCCTTCCTGCTTCTCGCGCTCCTGCTCGGCGACCGTGGCGTGGGTCGCCTCCGGCTTGCCGCCCGCGTGCGGGCCCGCTGGCTCGGGCCTGGGGACGGCGTCGGCCAGCTTATGCTCGCGGTAGATGTCGTCGGCCATGAGTCGGACCTCCTGCTACGATTATCGGGGGACGGCCGGGCCCGACGAGAGGCCGCCGGGTCCCCGTCCCTCGGCTTTCCTGATCCGCGGCAACCCCCGTGCCACGCAGCGCCGCGAGAAGATTTTGAGTCAGTTGGAGGCTGTCCGGCATCTCCCTGCGGGATGCGCAGACGCACCAACGCGTGCCCTGGAAAGGGGATGGTGCTGCCAATCCCAGGGCCTGACCGCCCAGTTCTGTAGACGGTGTCCGGACCCAGCCTACCCCATTGCCCGATCAGGCCGGCGAAGCCTATTCCCAAAGCTCATCACCCACGAATGATTTCCTGGCAATGATTGCCGCGGGACCGAGATCGAGGCCGCAGTGCAAGCACTGGTTGGTCGCCCGATAACTCCACGACGTCATGCAGAACCGTTCTCCGCACCTCGGGCACAGAAAACCTTGGAGAGCGAACGAGATGATGATGATGTACACAAAGATCAAAACATATGCTGGGATTCCCAGCAAGAAAAGGACGGAAGCGAGTGCATGAAGTCGATTCACAAGGGCGAAGCCGAATGTAATTGCAAAAACCAATGGGCATGCAAAAAATCCGATTGTCAATCGAAGGCCTTGGCGGCGGAGTTGCTGGTACGAACGCACCGCCTCGCTCAAGGTCTCCATTGAGATCACGCCCACCGAATCCGCCCCCAGATCGTGTCCCCGCGAAATAGGGCGCATATCAACTCCCCAGGTCCGACAGCAAGTCGTTGACCTCGCTGTCCAGCTCGTGTTCGAGGATCGCGTCCAGCCCGGAATCTCGGCCGTTCTTGGCTGCCCTTACTCTTGATCCTCGGTCGATCGAGGGATCTTCGGGCGTGGGGGCGTTGGGGTCGGATTGGGTCCTGGCCCTTAGATAGAGCTTGATCGGGATGTCCTTGAAGGGGAGCTTTTCGCGGAACACGTTCAGCAGGTATCGCTGATAGGGGGCGTCGAACAGCGAGGGGGAATTCACGAACAGGACGACCGTCGGCGGCGCCGTGCCTACCTGTGTGGCGTAATAGATCTTGGGGGCGCGGTTCTCCCGCATGGCGGGCGGGTGGGCGTCGACGGCCTCTCGCAGGATCTTGTTCAGCGTCCCGGTGCTGACTCGCTTCTGGGCCTGCTTGAACATGGCCTGCGATAAGTTGAGCAGGGCCTTGACGTTGCGGCCGGTCTTGGCCGTGATGAACGCGAGCGGGGCGTAGGCCATGGTGCGGAAGGCGTGCTGGACCCCGTAGGCGAACTTGCCCATGGTCTCGGACGACGGCGCGTCCGGGTCGCTGGTCATCAGGTCCCACTTGTTGATCACGAACACGCAGGGCTTGTATTGCTTGGCCACGTAGTCGGCAAGCTGCTTGTCCAGGCGGGCGATCCCCTGCGTGGCGTCGATGAAGAGCATGACCACGTCGGCGCGACGGATCGACTTCTCCGCGCGATGGACCGAGTAGAAATCCAGGTCGTCGCGGATCTTCGCCTTGCGACGGACGCCGGCGGTGTCGATGGCGATGAACGGGAGGCCGTCGAGCTCGAAACGGACGTCGACCGAGTCGCGCGTGGTCCCGGGCCGTTCGGAGACGATCATGCGCTCGACGCGGGCCAGGGTATTCACGAACGTGGACTTGCCCGTGTTGGGGCGGCCGACGACGGCGATCTTCATCTCCTCTTCGGCGGGCTTCACGTCGGAGGGGTTGGGCAGGCGCTCCTCGATGAGCATCAACAGGGCGTCTTTGTTGCGGTTCTGGTGGGCCGACACGTAGACGGGCTTGCCGCGCCCGAGCTTGTAGAATTCCTCCCCCTTGCCGTCCATCATCACGTCGTCGGCCTTGTTGATCACGAGGATCACGGGCTTGTCGACGTATCGGAGGCGCGTGGCCACCTCTTCATCGAGCGGCATCCGGCCTTCGCGGCAGTCGACGACGAAGAGGATGAGATCGGCCTCGTCGAGCGCGGCCTGGATCTGGCGCTCGACGTGCTCGGTCAGGTCGTCGCGGTCGACCATGCCGATCCCGCCGGTGTCGATCAGCTCGAAGTAGGTGGCGTCGACGTCGTCGCCGGCCGAGATGAGGGTGCCGACGCGGTCCCGGGTCACGCCCGAGACGTCGTCGACGATCGCGATGCGGCGACCGGCGAGCCAGTTGAAGAGCGACGACTTGCCGACGTTGGGCCGGCCGACGATGACGACTTTGGGTAGGGGCATGTGTCCACGTCCGCGGCGAGGGGCCGGGGCGATTTCTTGGAGGGTTGCCGACGAGCCCGTCGCCCCGTCCCGAGGCGCAAAAACCGGCCCCGGGATGACCGCTCGTCCGCGATTCGCTATTATAGGAGCGGCTGCACGCGGGACAAGGCGGGTTGCGGGTCGCGCGGGGTGGTTTTCAGCGACGGACGAGGCGCAAGTGGACGTTGTCGGCAACCGCAACGATGGATTCACCGTGCTGGACGGCGCGGCGATGGTGGTCGCGGCGGCGTTCGCGTCGCTCCACATGAGGGTTGCGGTGCGGGAGGTCCACGGCGTCGGATGGGCGCTGGTGTGGCTGTCGTTCGCCGGCGTGGCGCTCACGTCCGGCGGCACGTTCGTGTATCTGGTGCGACGTTTCGGCCGCCGGCCGATGGGATATCCCCGGCTGGGGGATCGCCTATGGGCCTTGCTCGGGCTGCCCTGGATCCTGGCCGCGCCCTGCAGAGGTCCGCAAGCGGCTCGGTCGCCGCCCTTTTGTTCGACTTCTATGGCGCCGCCCTGACAATGGGCGTATCGGCCGCCTGCCTGGTGGTCGTGTGTGCCCTGTGGAAGTCGTTCGTGATCACCTCGCCCGAGCATCGAGAGAAGGCGGAGCCGTCCCTGGGATGGACCGATCGGCTGGGCCTGGCGATCTCGATCGCCTGGCCGTTCCAGTGCGGGTTCCTGCTGGTGGTGCTGGATTCCGAGTCGCTCCCGGCCATCGCGGCGGGGCAATGATGGCGGGAGGCGACGGGTTGTGAGCACGCAAACGGCCTCGCCGCGACGACTGCGCATCTTCGACATGGGCGCCCTGATCGTCGGCTACGGCACGGCGGCCGTCCTCGTGAAATCGTTCTGGCCCGAAGGCGGACTGCCCAATCGGGCGTCGGGGGTGATCCTCGCCCTCGTATACCTCTGGCTGGGCATGGCCATGGGAGGGCCGCTCGTGTTGTTGCTGGATCGCCGCGCGGCTCCGCCTTCGGACCCGGCTCATCCGGTCTCGCGATACACCTGGGCCGAGACGGCCTGGCTCATGATCGGCGCGTACTGGATCGGGTTGGCCCTGTTCATCGTCCCGGCCCGATTGCGCGAAAATCCGCTCCTGGGCGTGTTGCCGGTGGTACTGGCGGTGGGATTGCGCCTGTTCCGGAAAAGCCGCCCCACCAGCAAGGACACGCCGCCCGGCTGGACCCATCACGCGGCGATCGGCCTGCTTTTCACCTGGCCGCTGGCCTGGATCGGCATGATCTTGTTGGGGAAGGCGTTCATGTAGTCCTGAGCCAATGACGATTCAAGGCCGAGGACGTCCGGATCAAACCGAAACGTCTATATTCGTCGGATTAGATTGGCGGCGTAGTCGGGTGCATGGAATCCACGACCTTGATTCCGCAAGGTGCTGCATTCCATGAATCCTATAGGTGCAAGACCGAATGATCGTCGTGCCCTTGGCTCAGGGCCCGCGCCCGATCCTGGTCGGCGGGCAGGAAGCGGGCGCCGAGGAAGAAGCAGAGGCTCCCGATCAGCAACACCGGCGCGATCAGCAGCATCCCCGCCGTGATATTGGCCCGATCGTGCCCGACCATCACGGGGAGGGCGCCGAGGCCCTCGAAGAAACGGCCGAGGGCGGTCTCGCCCGCGCCGGGGAGCCCGAGGCGATCGGCCACGTAGCCCACCAACGGCGGCGAGGGGATGTCGCCCAGCAGGTGGAGCAAGAAGATGCTGATCGCGAACCCGGCCGCCCGCCGAGATCCCGGCACCACGTTGGCCGTGACCGTGTTGCACGGCCCCAGGCAGGACGACATCAGCACGCTCGCCAGCGTGAGCAGGCCCAGCGACCATCCCAGGCTGGGCGAGAGCAGGCCCAGGCAACCGAACGGGACCGCCAGGAAGACCGCGACGCCCGCCCACAGGAGATAGGCCCGCTTGGTCCATCTCTGGAGCCGATCGGGCAGGATCATCCCGATGATGACCCCGGTCAATCCGGCCAGCGCCAGGGCGATGCCCAGATAGGCCTTGTTCTCGGGCTTCGTGTGGTGGACGCACTCGAAATACGAGGGGATCCAGTGGCCGAAGGCCCCGGTCGTGAACGTGACGGCGGCCAGGCCTGCGGTGTTCAGCAGGAAGCTCGGGGTCTTGAGGATGGTGAGATAGTCGGCCAGGCCCGGCGGGGCCTGCTCCGTCGCCTTCGAGCTTTCCATGGTCCCTCGCCCGGGGTCCCTCATCAGCAATCCGGCCCCGGCCAGGAGCAAGCCCGGAGGCCCGACCACCCAGAAGGCCGAGGGCCAGCCCGCGAGCTTCTCCATGATCCCGCCGGCGCCGTAGCCGATCGCCGTGCCCACCGGCAGGGCCAGGTAGAAGATCCCCATGACCCGCCCGCGACGCTTCGCATCGAAAAAGTCGGCCAGCAAGGTGGGGGCGACGATCCCGTAACTTGCCTCGCCCACGCCCAGGATCGCGCGGGCCAGGAACATCTGATTGAAGCTGCGGGCATAGGCCGTGCCCACCGTGGCCACGCTCCACAATCCCACCCCGAAGGCCAGCAATTTGCGGCGATCGAAGCGATCGCCCAGGACGCCGATCAGGGGAGAGACCATCGTGTACACGATGATGAACGCCGAGCCCAGGTAGCCGAACTGGAGCTTGTTGATGCGGAGATCCCGCATGATCCCCGGCCCGACGGCCGCGAACACGTAGCGATCGACATAATTCAGCAGATTCATGCTGAACAGGACGGCGAGGGCATAAACCGCCCCGCGGGCCATCGACGCCGACGCGTCGGGAGCCGCCTCGGGGGGCGCATACGGATTCGTCATGGATCCAACGTCTCGCGGGTGCCTCGGATCGCGCAATCGATCCGTCGGTTATACCCGCTGGGGAAGCCTCTGGCGAGAGTGCGAGGCCTGGGCTGATGCCCCGCCGCCGCAGATCTTGCCAGCTTTCCTCAATCCCGACTTCGCGCCGAGCGGGGCGAGTCGCCCACCGGCTCGGCGTCGAGGAACACGAGCAGCTCGCGATCGCTGGGCTTGGTGCCGGGCAGGCCGAAGAAGCCGTTCTTGGGCTCGAAGATCCCCGGCGTGATCCCGGACGAGATCACCAGCGTCTTGCCCAGCTCCCAGCCGGTGATCGGCTGATTGAGGCGGGTCTCGGTCACCTCGGGCACGTCGATCGCCAGGTCGCCGGGGCCGACCTCGCGACGGGTGAGGATCGACGTCTTGATCAGCCGACGGATCACGTTGGTCTTGAGGTCGACGGCCAGGTCAATCGCGTCGCCGTCGTAGGTGAGCAGCGGGCTGATCGTGAGCCACACGCCCTCTTCCAGTTGCTCGAAGGCGGGGGCGAATCCGAGGCCGGCCGCGCCGTCGCGCTCGGCCCTGGCGGCGTAGTTGGCCGGGGCGAAGCGGTCGACGTGCAAGTTCTGGCCGTTCACGACCTTGCGCTTCTGGTCCTCGACGATCTCGAAGCCGCTGAACTCCTTCATCTGGAGCAGGAGCGTCTGGGCGTCGGCCGGCGTCATGTTCCAGATCCGCTGCCCTTGCGGCCCGCTGCCCATGAAATTCATGCGCGTGTGCGAGAGATATCGCCATCGCGTGTCGGCGGCGCGGACGAATCGCACGCGGATATTGAGCACGTTCGTGTTGCCGGCCGGCTTCGTGAAGCGGCGGACGACCTGGTCCACCTTCTTCAGCACCTTGGCGGTCTGATAGGCGACGATTTGCGTGCGGGACGCCGACAGGATCGAGAGCTTCTCGCCGTGCCACTCGGCCGATCCGGTGCCGGGGCTGCGGAAGATCCAGTCGATGATGCGGGCCTCGGGATGCGGGTTGAGCGAGGTGGCCGCGAGCGACGTATATCGGCTGATATTCCAGACTTGTTTCGTATGACCGGGCTCGGGCCGGACGTCGGCCGGCGGGGCGGAGTCTTCGGCGGGGGGTTCGGTGTCGTCGGCCCCCGGGATATCGTCGGCGCCCTGGCGGGCTTCGCCGCGCCGGCCGTCTTGCGACGCTTCGGCGTGGAGGCGTCGCGAGGCAAATCCGGATCCTGGGCCAGGAGATGGGCGGGGACGAGGCCGCCGCTAAGCAAGGCTAAAGCCAGGGCCATCCGCCGATTCATGCCAAGGCCTCCTTGCCGGGCGATCGCGTCGAGGGGAACCGTCGCGGCGAAATCTAGCAGAGCGGGAGGAAAGGCTCAAGATCAATGTGAGTGGCGACAAATCGCGGCCGGCCGCGCTGCTCCTCGTCATCTCCGCCGGCCGCATTGCGTGGGTAAACGGCTGGACAACGCGGCCCTTCGCCGTTACAAGTCAAATCCAGGTCGCGAAATCCACCAGAAAACGGAAGCGCCACGACTTCGATGGACGTCGCACCCCTTTATCCCCTGCGATTCGAACCGATCCTGAAGCGGCTGCTCTGGGGCGGCCGGCGGCTGGGCTCGGTCCTGAACAAGCCGCTTGGCCCCGAATCCGACTTTGCCGAGAGCTGGGAGCTTGCCGACCATCGCCACGACGTCAGCCGCGTGGCCCACGGACCCCTCGCCGGACAGAGCCTCCGCGAATTGGTCCGAGATCGCGGGGCCGAGATCCTGGGCGAAACGCTCGCGAAAACCCATCAATTCCCCCTGCTCGTCAAGTTCCTGGATGCCCATCAAGACCTCTCGGTCCAGGTCCATCCCGACGACGAGAAGGGCCGGATCCTTGCCGAGGATAATGGCAAGACCGAGGCCTGGGTGGTGCTCCATGCCGAGCCAGGCAGCTTGATCTATTGCGGCTTGCGGCCGGGCGTTACGGAAAATGCGTTCGCCCAGGCCATGGAAACCGGCGAGGTCGAGCCGTTGTTGCATCGCTTCGAGCCGAAAGCGGGCGATTGCGTGATGATCCCCGCCGGCACCGTGCATGCGATCGGCTCGGGCATCGTGCTCGCCGAGATCCAGCAGATGTCCGACGCCACGTTTCGCGTTTATGATTGGGGCCGCGTGGGCCCCGATGGCAAGCCGCGGGCCTTGCACAAGCTGCAAGCCCTGCAATCGACCAACTTCGCGATGGGGCCGGTCGACCCGATTCGCGGGACCGTCACGCCGATTGCCGGCGGCTCGCGAGAGTCGCTCGCCTCGTGCGAATTCTTCGCGATCGAGCGGCTGAAGTTGTCGGGCGAGGCCGCGGTCGGCTCGACCGATCGATTCACGCTGGTCCTGGGCATGGAGGGTGCCGCCGAGATCGTCCACCGGGGCGAACCTTACGGCATCGAGATGGGCCAGACCTACCTGCTCCCGGCCGCGATTGGTGGATGCACGGTCCGGCCTCGGGGCGAGGCGACCTTGTTGACCTGCGTGGTCCCATGAAGATCCCCGCGGACGTTGGCGACCAGGAAGGGAAGGGCGATCGCATGGAAGAGGAACCGGTCGGCTCGCCGCCGATCTCGCTCACGCGTCTGCTCCCGCCATTGCAGCTGTTCCGGGGCGTGGGCGTGTCGCTCGACGGCCGGTCGATGATCCTCGCTGCGCTGGGGCTCGTGTTGCTCTGGGCGGGATGGACCGGCCTTGACGCCGCCTTCGGTGCCTCCCGGTTCGGGCCGATGGTTGGCCCGGATCTCGCCCGGTCGGCGTCTCTTGAAGGGGCCATCCCGTGGGCGCAAGGCGGGCAACCGGCACGGCCGTTCCAGGTGATCGCCTCGCCGTTCCTCGGCCTGTTCGCGATCGACGCGGGTTTCCGCACTTCCTGCCATTCGGCGCTGGCGGCCATCTGGTGCGTGGGGGTGTGGGGGATCGTGGGCGGCGCGATCGCTCGCGTCGCGGCCTTGAGGCTGGCGAGGGGGGAACGCCTGGGGATCTCCTCGGCATTTCGGTTCGCGATCACGCGGTCGGTTGCGCTGGTCGGGGCGCCGCTCAGCCCGTTGATCGGGATCGGCTTCTTTGCCGCCTTGTGCGCCATCATGGGCCTGCTCTATCGCATCCCCGGACCTGCCGGTACGACCATCGCGGGCGTGTTCACCTTCCTGCCGTTGCTCGCCGGTCTGGTCATGTCGCTGATCCTGGTGGGGATGGCCCTGGGCTGGCCGTTGATGGTCGCGACCGTCTCGATCGAGGGCGAGGACGCGTTCGACGCCCTCAGCCGGGCGTACAGCTACGTCTATCAAAGGCCCGCCCAGTACGCCCTGTATGCGGCCATCGCCTGGGCGGCCGGCTGGGCGGGGAGCTTCGTGGTCGGCGGGCTTTGCCGCCTTGATCCTCCACATGGCCCAGTGGGGATTGGCCTTCGGGCGCCTGCCCAGCGGGTCGTCTCGCTCTATCACGCCGGCAATCCGATGCAAGACGCGCCCACGGCGATCCATTGGTTCTGGGTGTCGGTGGTGCGGTGGGTGGCCCACGCGTGGCTTTACAGCTATTTCTGGACGGCCGCCACGATGATCTACCTGCTGCTCAGGCACGACGTCGACGGCGCCCCGTTCCACGACGTGGCCGGGGCCGACGAGTCCGAAGAAGCCTTCGTGCCCGACCCGCCGCGACCGGAGGACGTCGGGGCCGGGAAGACCGAAGCTCCCGTGGGCGATCGCCCGTAGCCATCCCGCCTCGTCAATACAACGGCTGCCGCTTCCTCTTCGCGCGAATGGCGCCGGCGTGGGGGTGGGCGCCTCGTGCCATCTCGATCTGGAACGCCAGCCAGGCGAACGAGAGGATCGCCACGAGCAGCGCCCAGAGGTTCATGTCCATCTTCAGCAAGGTGTCGTAGAACCCGTGCAGGGTCATCGGCACGGCGAGGACCCGGAGCATGAAGAGGCCGAACTCCTGGGCCTCCGACACGTTCTCGTAGTCGTCGATCCTGCGGGCGATGGCGATCCCGACGGCGCCGGCCCACATCGCGTGCAAGGCCACGCACGAGACGAACCGCACCACGTACATGTCGGCGCCGCTCACCCCGTTGTAGTGATTGGCCGAATACATGATCCCCTCGGACACGCCGAAACCCACGCCCGAGGCCAGGCCCCACAGGCACGCACCGCGCCAGCCCATCGCGGCGTCCCGCTTGAAGTAGAAGAAGAGCGGGATGGCCTTGGTCAGCTCCTCGCACAGCCCCACGCCGAAGGTGAACCCGAACGCGCTGAGGAAGAAGTTGCTGTCAGGGTCGAGCGCCGAGCTGTACGACCAGCCGATGAACATGAGGATCAGGAGGATGATCGTGATCCAGCCGCCTCGCATCCCTCGGATGCCGAATCGGAAGCCGGAGCAGAACTGCACCACCAGCAGGAAGATGATCCCGACCGTCCCGGTGAACAGGCCGATCCCGAGCAGGTGGAGCGGGTTGGCCCGCTCGACCGAGAAGAACAGCAGGAGCAGGAGCAAGAAGCCCACGATGGCGATGCCCGCGTAGACCCAATGCATGGTCGAATCGTGGGCCAGGTGGGCGCCCTCGATCTTCCCTTCAGGGGCCGCCGCGAGCAGCTCGGGGAGCGTCTTCGCCGCCTTGGCGCGTTCGATTTGCTGTTCGCTGGCGTTCTCGAACGTCGATTCGATGCGATCCTTGATCGACTTCTCGTCCTTCGAGCCGATCAGGGAGAACACCAGCGGGACGAGCGCGAAGAACAGGAGCCAGTACGCATATTCGCGGAGCGACGAGGTCGACGCCGTCTCCTCGGGCTGATATCGCGGCTTCGGGGTGGAAGGCGGCTCGGCCTCGTACCTCGGGGCCGAGGCGATCGTATGAAACGTGGAGGGCGGGGCATAAGGCTCGTCGTCGAAGTCCGGCGGGCGTTCGAAGCTTCGCGGCTGGGGCCGGGGCTCGGGATCTTCCAGTCCGGGGGGTAATTCGTCGCCGAAGTCGACTTCGGGCCTGGGGATGGTGAGGATCGTGCCGCAATCGGGGCATTTCGTCCTCTTGCCGGCAATCTCGTCGCGGGCCATCAATGCCTTGCCGCAGGGACAGGAAAAAGAGATGGCCATCGCGTCGATTCCCCCGGTCTCCGCCAGTTCATGCCTGCAATTGCATAGGATATCGGCGAGGAGGTGATTGTCGAAGGAAAAATTCCACGTCGAGAGGATGGATCGGCCTCGTCACGCACGACTCCCGGCGACGAACTGGCCTTCGAAGAGCGTGGCGATCACCGGGAGGTCGGAATCGAGGATCAGCGCGTGCGGGTCGGCCTCGTCGCGGTCGGGCAGGGCGATCACCGCCAGGTCGGCCGATTTCCCCGGCTTCAGGCTGCCGGTGACGGTCTCGGCCCGCAAGGTCCAGGCGCCGAAGAGCGTGGCCATCGTGAGCAAGAGCGGGCCGCTCAGCGAGGGGTCGAGCTTGTGGAGGAATCGCACCTCGTCGAGGATGCTCAGCGATGGCGACGACGCCAGGCTGTCGGTCCCCAGGCAGACGATCGCGCCCGATTCCATCATCGATCGATACGGGTGCGGCTTATGACCGAACCTTGCATGAGTCCTCGGGCAATACGCCACGCCCACGCGCTGGCCTTCGGCGCGGCCTCCGGGCGGAGCTGCCAGTAATCCTCAGGATCGAGGTAATTGCCGTGCGCGATCACCCAATCGGCCTTGCGCAAGTCGCCCTTCCGCACGTAGTCCGAAGGCCGCGAGCCGAGCGGTTCCCACTCGTCGTCCCAGGCCCCGAGGTCTTCCAGGAATCTCCGCAACGGGCCGTCGCGACGCTCCAAAAGCTGCAATTCCTCGGGCATCTCGGCCAGGTGGGTCGAGAGCGGCAACCCGGCGGTCGCGGCCCGCTGGTAGATCCATCCCGCCGTGCTGTAGGGGGCATGCGGGCTCAATCCCGGCCGGCTGCACGCGATGACCTGGGTCTCGGGCTTGATCGAGGCGAGCCATTCGAAGGCGTTCTTGACCGTCTCGATGCCCCGCGACCGCTTGAGGCCGATCACCTCGCTGAAGACGACCGCGCGGATCGGCGCCTCGGCGATCGTGGGCCAGCTCAGCCCGGCCGAGGTGGTGTCGGCGATCAGGGTGGTGCCGGCGGAGATCGCCGATTTCACGTTGGTCTCCACGGCCTGGCGCAGCAGGTCGAGCGAGCCTCCGCGTCGCTGGGAAATCACGCGCCCGAGCCATTGGATTTCCTCTTCCACGCCCGTCGCCGGCCCATCGATCGAGGAAAGCTCCAGATGCGTATGGGCGTTCACGAATCCGGGGAGGATGGCCACGTTGCCGAGGTCGACGTCGGGCCTGGCCCGCTTGCCCGGCTTCACGGCGGCGATCCGGCCGCGATCGATGCTCACGTGGCCGCCTGCGATCGGCGCCCCCTCGACGGGGAAGACATAACGGGCCGCCAGCGTGAGTTGAGGAGGCGTCATGCAACCTCCACCCCGACCTCCTTCGGGTCGGATCGCCGTGCCAGTTCGACCAGGAGCGCGGCCGTGACGATCGCCCCGAGCACGATCCAGTGCCATTGGAACGTGCCCTGCGGCTGGCCGGTTTTCGGGGACCGATAGAGCGACGCGGCGAGCGATTTCCACCGGGGATCGGCCAGGATCGTCCCGCCGAGCACGGCGAGCGCGTTGTTCGAGGCGTGGAACACGATGCACGGCCATAGGCTGTCGGTCTTCACCGCGATCAGGCCGAGGATCAGCCCCAGGAGCGTGGCGTTGAAGAGCTGCTGGAACAGGCTCAGCAAGACGTGAAGGAAGCCGAACAGGAGGGCCGAGAGCACGATGGCCGAGACCTTGCGATTCCTCCGCATCAAGCCCGAGAGGATGAACCCGCGGAACGCGAATTCCTCGCAGACCGCCGGCACCACGGCCAGCGCGAACACGGCCGCGCCCAGGTTCGGCAAGGCGCTCGTCAACTTGGTCAGGATCGCCTTGATGGCCTCGGGGACCGGGAATAGCCGCTCGACCACGGGGCGAAGCTCGGAAGTGAGCGGATGAATCGCCATCGCCAGCAAGGCCGCGAGCGCCACATCGATCGCGCAAAACCGCCGCAATCGCAACGTCCCCAGGGGGTCGGACGTGAGCAGGAACGTCATCACCAGGGGAGGGCCGAGGATGAAGATCGCCTGGCCGAGGATCAGACTCGTCGGATTCGCCCCCAGGTAAGGCGAGAGGAACCACGCCGAGGTGAGCATGAGCGCGAAGCAGAGGATGGCCATCGCGGCGTTGGGCCGGGGGCGGCGATCGCGGATGAGGTGGCGGAGGTAGTCTCGCACGCTGAACCGTTCGGACTCGCGGAACAGGACCGCCTCATTCTGGAACTGTTCGACCGCCCAGCGGAGCGCGAACACCCCGTACAGGATCGTGGGCACCAGCACCGGCAGCGAGAATTGCGCCGCCATGTAGTATTTGCCCTGCATGAGGGTCCGCAGGAGCAGGGCCACCCCGGTGATCGGCACGAGGCTGGTGAACAGGTTGAGCTCAAGGCCCGGCATGAGCGTGATCATGGTCAGCGGCATGACGAAGAGGAACAGCGGCGTGAGGTAATATTGCCCCTCCTTCATGCTGCGTGCCAAAACCGCCAGCGCCACGCTCAACGCCCCGAGGAAGACCGAGAGCGGGATCAAAAGCGCCACGATCCAGACCGTGGCCTCCAGGTTCGGCGCGCCGAAGACCGCGTCGAGGCTCTTGCCCGACGGCCCGGCCGGCTGGATGGTGCCGAATTGCCGGACGATCTGCCACCCGGTCAGGCCCAGGCTCAGGAGATTCAGCAAGGCCGTGACCACGCTGGCCAGGACCACGGTGAAGAACTTCCCCAGGACGATCTCCTCGCGGCTCGCCGGGCTGATGAGGAGCGTCTCCATGGTGCCGCGTTCCTTCTCGCCCGCGCAGATGTCGATGGCCGGGTAATACGCGCCGGTCAGGGCCATCATCACCAGCAGGAACGGGAAGAGCTTCGCCCAGATGTTGCCGCTGATCTCGTCGCGGGTGGCGATATCCTGGCGTTCCACCTTCACGGGCTCGATGTAGGACGCGGGCTTCTGGTCGCGCTCCAGGCGTCCCTGGACGATGTGGTCCTTCCACTCGGCCAGGACGGCCCGCACCAGGGCGTTGCACGTCTGGCTCTTCTCGTCGGCGCCGTTGTAGGCGACCGGAAGCCGGGCCGCATCTCCTTTGAGGACAACGGTTTTCGTGTCGGGCGGGACGATGACCACGGAGTCGGCAAGCCCCGCGTGCAAGGCGGCCTGCCGCCACTTCGGATTGCCCCACGACGAGCTGGCGGGCTCGGTCTTCACGATCAACCGATCCCGTTCCTCGGGCGAGGATGATTCCAGCAGGTCGCGATGAAAACGGTCGCGAGACGCGTTCAAGAGCGGGGGCGAATCGGGCAGGTTTTCGGACCCGACCACCACCACCGTCAGCGGCTTCTTCTCGAACGCCGTCGCCATCGAGAGCGCCGCCGATGCCCAGGATCGGGTACAGGAGGATCGGCAGGCCGAGCACCATGAAGAGCGTGCGACGATCGCGAAGCTGGTCGCGAATCTCGCGGTTGAAGATGACCCGGATGATCGACCATCGCATGGGGAGGGAAAACCTTGGTTCAGGGACGCGGTCAAGGAGGGCCGGACACCGGCGTTCGCGATCCGAATCGTGGGGTGGCGTCGAGCGAAGCGAGGCCCACCTTCTGTCATGCGGGAATGGGTGGGCCTCGCTTCGCTCGACGCCACCTTGGAGGAGACGAGATCAACGCTCGACGAGCGGTGCCAGGTCCTCGGCCTTCTCGACGAGGTAGAAGAACAATTCCTCCAGGTCGGGCTGGGAATAGCGGTCGAGAAGCTCGTTCGGCTCCCCCTCCGCCCGCACCCGCCCTTTGTGGATGATGGCAACCCGCGAGCAGAGCTTCTCGACCTCGTGCATGGCGTGCGTGGAGAACACGATCGTCTTGCCCTGGTCGCGCAGCTCGGCGATCTTCTTCAACACGGCGCGGGCGACCAGGACATCCAGCCCGGCGGTCGGCTCGTCGAAGATGAGCACGGGCGGATCATGCACGATCGTGCGGGCGATGGAGACTTTCTGCTTCATCCCGGTGGACATCTTCGAGCCCAGGACGTCGCGGAAGTCGTTCATCTGGAGCCAGTCGAAGATCGCCTCCATCCGCTGTTTCAGGCGATCGGGCGTGATCCCGTAGAGCCTCCCGAAGTATTCGACCAGCTCCCACGCGGTCATCCGGTCGTAAATGCCCGTGCTGGCCGACATGTAGCCGATATTGTGGCGGACCTTCTCGGGCTGAGTCTCGACGTCAAAACCGGCGATCGTGGCATGGCCCCCGGTGGGTTTCAGCACGGTCGAGAGCATGCGCAAGGTGGTCGTCTTGCCCGCCCCATTGGGGCCAAGCAGGCCGAAGATGGCGCCGGGTCGGCATTCGAAGCTAACGCCATGAACGGCCGGGACCCAGCCTCGGCGATAGTCGAGGAACGATTTCGAGAGGTTTTCGACGACGATCACGCGACGACCCAATCGGACGAAGCAAGCGGGAGACGCAACGGTCCCCCCATGTTCAAAGATGTAGGCCGCGATCGCAACCCCCTGTCGCGAAATCGAGGGGGATGGACGTCGGCGGGCGTGTTAAGATGGGGATTGGAGACGTTGAAAATCTCGGAGCCCATCGTCATGGCCACCATCACGACGGCGGAACCTGCCCTCGACGAGTATCAGAACGAGCGTTACTACGAAGTCGTCAAGGGCCGGAGAGTGAAGTTGCCGCCCATGTCCGTGCTCGCGAATCGCATCAGGAATCGTCTGGCGGTGCGCCTCACCGTTTTTGCCGCAGAGAGTGGCCTGGGCGAGGCGGATTCCGAGATGCTGTTCCTGATCGACGAGGACGAGGACAACCGGCGACGTCCCGACGCCTCCTTCTTGTCTTACGAACGCTCTCCGCGAGGCCAGGGCATCAACAGCGATGCGGCCTTCCGCGTAGTCCCCGACCTCGCCGTCGAGGTCGTCAGCCCCACCGATCGCGGCGAGGAGCTCCTGGCGAAAATCGCCGAATACCTCGATGCCGGCGTCCGGGCCGTCTGGCTCGTCTATCCCGTCTTACGCGTGGTCCACGTCTTCCATTCGTTCACGAACATTCAAGTCGTGACCCGCGAGGGCCATATCGACGGAGGCGAGGTCCTGCCCGGATTTCGCCTCTCGATGGCCACCCTGTTCGAAGGATTGGGCGGCTGATCCGCCGTTCAAACCGCCATCAACTCCGCCGGCTCGGCGTCGATGTACTCGTAAAACACGTTCCTCTGGCGAGGGATGTATCCCGCCTCGCGGATCGATCGTTTGATCTGATTGAGCGTGAGGTGATGCACCGTCCCGGCCGATGCCACCACGTTCTCCTCGATCATGAGGCTGCCCATGTCGTTGGCGCCGAAGTAGAGCGCCAGTTGGCCGATTTTTGCCCCCTGCGTGACCCAGGACGATTGAATGTTCGGCACGTTATCCAGATATAACCGCGAAATCGCCTGCGTCCGCAGATATTCGAACCCCCCGGCGGGCGGGACGTCCTTCATCTCGGTGTGGTCGGGCTGGAACGTCCAGGAAATGAACGCCGTGAGCCCTCCGGTTTCGTCCTGGAGCTGGCGGATTCGCTCCATGGTCTCGATGCGTTCTTCGAGCGTCTCGATGTGACCGAACATCATGGTGGCCGTGGACTTACCGCCAAGCTCGTGCCACACGCGATGCACGTTCAGCCAGTCGTCGGTCATGACCTTGCCCCTGGTCATCGCGGCCCGCACGCGATCGACCAGGATCTCGCCGCCTCCTCCGGGAAGGCTGCCCAAACCCGCATCCTTGAGGCGTTGCAGCAGGGTTTTCAGGGGGATCTTGAACTTCTTGTGGAAGAAGTGCAGCTCCGGCGGGCTGAACCCGTGGATGTTCACCTGCGGGAAGTGCGACTTGATGTCGTGCAGGAGGTCTTCGTACCACTCCAGGGGCAGGTCGGGATGCAGCCCGCCTTGCATGAGGATCTGGTCGCCGCCAAGCTCGACGGTCTCCTCGATCTTCTTCAACAGGACGTCGCGATCGAGCACGTAGGACTCGGAATCCCCCACCTTGCGGTAGAAGGCGCAGAAGTCGCACACGGCGGCGCAAACGTTGGTGTAGTTGATGTTTCGGTCGATGTTGTAGGTGCGGAACGGCTCGGGATGGAGCCGCTTGCACACGGCGTCGGCGGCGGCGCCCAGCGCGAGCAGGTCGCCCTGCTTGAGGAGGGTCACGCCGTCGTCGAAGCTGAGGCGGTTGCCCTCAACTACGCGACGCAAGATCGAGGCGACGATGGAAGACAAGGTCCACTCCTCTCGGGGCCAGCCCCAGCGCGGCGGCCTTGCTGGCAAACAGGTTCAATCCCGCGACTTCCGCCGCTCCCAGGTCGTAGGATAGCACCTCGGTCAGGTATTCCACGCACGTGTTGTGATCGAGCCCCAGTCGCGGTCCATGCAACCAGGCCAGGTCGTCGGCATGACGCAGCCCTTCCGACCGCGATCGCGCCATGGCCTCGGGCAAATCGCCCAGATCCACCCCCGACCGGGCCACCCAGAGCGCGAACACGAACGGCAGCCCCGTCATCGCGTTCCATGCCTCGGCCAGGTCGATTACTTGATGAAACGGCTCGTGCGACACCCTCATGGCGCGGTCGCCGATCAGGAGGACCGCGTCGGCCGTGCTCTCCTCGACGGGCGTGCCCAGTGACAACGGCTCGATGATCGCCGGTCGCACGCCGTGCGCCTCGTCCAGCCACACCCGGCAGAGCGCCTGGCTCGTCCGCGACCCTTCATCCAGGGCCAATCGCCGGATCTCCTCGAACGGGACGCGGCTGAAAAGCTTCACGCTCCGCACCGGCCCCTTGGCGGCGATTGCAAACCCTGGTACGATCTCATACCCCCCGCCTGCCCCCCGGAAATACTCCACCGAAGGTATCAAGGCGACGTCCAGCTCGCCCGTCGCCAACCGATCGGCCAGCACGCTCGGATAGTCCATCGACAATCGGACGTGCGGCGCGAACTCCTCCAACCGGTAGTACAACGGCTTCGCATTCAGATAGGTGACGACGCCGACTCGTATGGGACGATCCATCTCGGGTCCCTCCCCGACGTTTCCGACTTCTTTTGTCGGAACGTTCAGAACGAATTGTACGCCGGAACCGGGTGGGATTCAAGCGCAACTACTGTGACGGCTTCTTGACAAAGCTTTACAGTCACGCGATCGTGATATTGAGTCTCAGTTTCGACTCGTGTCGATGCGGAAGATTGGGTAGATGGGTAATATCCCCGGCGTTGACGACGGGGAGGACGTTCCTTGCAAGCAAGAGGAGATGCTGCGATGATTTTGCGGAAATCGCCGGCAGCGGTCGTATTCGTCGGATTCGCCTCGTTTTGTCTCGGCGTTTCCATCCTCCAATCCCATCGTTCGGCGGGCGGCGTGCAAGATCCGCCTGCCGATAGCTTCAAGCCGATGCTGCCCGCGCACCCAGCAGCCGCCGAACGTGGTCCCGCTGTCGGCGGCCGAGCAGTTTGGGAAGAACATCTTCTTCGACAACACGCTCTCGAGCCCCGAGGGCTATGCCTGCGCCACCTGCCACGTCCCGGCGGCCGGGTTCACGGGGCCGAACTCGTTGAATGAACCTGCTGACGGGTCCGGTCTCCGGGCGTCGTCCCCGGCCGGGCCGGCCTCCGGAAGCCGCAGGCGGTCGGCTACTCGGCGTTCAGCCCGAGCGGGCCGTATTATGACGACGACCTCCAGGTCTGGCTCGGCGGCAATTTCTGGGACGGCCGCGTGACCGACACCTCGACCCAGGCGAGGATGCCGTTCGTCAACCCGAACGAGATGAACAATCTCCCCGACGGGCCCTATCCGCCGCTCGCCGGCGGCTATTCGCACCTCGTCGCCGAGAAGCTTGAGTCAAGAGGCCGTATTCCTACCTGATCGATGCCGTCTTCGGCGACGGGACGATCCGCAAGGTCGAGCGACCTCCAACTCTACGAAGATGGCCACGACGGCCATCGCGGCGTATGAAGCTTCGGGCGAGATCGATCCAGTTCAGCTCGAAGTACGACGCGTCCCAGTACGGGGTGCCGGCGAGGAACTTCTACCGGCTGACGGCGTCCGAGGAGAACGGCCGCCAGCTCTTCTTCGGCGCGGCCCAGTGCTCCGCCTGCCATTCGTCGGCGACCCTCACCGCGGTGACGGACGAGACGCAGGGGAAGGACACCTTCACGATGTACTGCTTCGCCAATGTCGGCGTGCCGATCAATCCCAACAACCCGTTCTATACCCAGACGGACCGCCTCACCAATCCGCACGGCTGCAACACGCAAGGGGCGAATTTCGTCGACTACGGCCTCGGCTCCAACCCCAACCCCGCCGCCCGACGGCACCCTCTTCTACAACAACACCGCCGGCGACATCGCCGCGTTTCGCGGCCTGTTCAAGGCCCCGAGCCTGCGGAACGTCGACATGCGGCCGTCGCCGGACTTCGTCAAGTCCTACACGCACAACGGCGTCTTCAAGAGCCTCGAACAGGTCGTCCGCTTCTACAACAAGCGGAACATCGCCGTGAATGGCCGGCGGCAAGAAGTGGCCTTCGACCTCCGCGTCGGCCCTCCTCGGGGCTACACCCCGCTGTTCGCCCCGCCCGAGGTCCTCGACAACGTCCAGAACGTCGCCGGCGTGTCCCCGGACGACGCCACGGGCGAGGTCGAATCGAACGGCCAGGTCGGAAACCTCGGGCTCTCGGCGTCGCAAGAGGCCGACCTCGTGAATTTCCTCAAGATCCTCAGCGACGGCTACACCCGGCCGAATCCGGTGCCCAGGCCGTAACCCGCAACGAGTCGGCAAGCCGGCGAAGCCCCGGGGATCGCGGGCGTCGATATCGCCGAGTTCACCAACACCGTCGCGCCCTCAATACTCCATCTTCTGGAACGCCCTGATCCCCATCCGCAGCGGCACCACCGTGGCGATGACCCCGAAGATTAGGCTGAGGGCGATCGACAGGGCGAGATAGCCCTTCACGGTGTCCAGCGACATCATCTGCGCGTAGGGGATGTCGTTGGCCTGCACCGCCGAGAAATACAACTGCGATGGCAGCGCCAGGGTGGTCACCACCAAAAGGATGAAGACCAGGCTGACCAGGAGGTTGAGCGTCCCGCCGAAGCCCGAGGCGATCTTCGACGGGTCTTCCTCGCGGAGGTTGGGGAGGCGGGCTCCCAGCCCCACGCTGATCCCCGACAGCCCGAAGCAGAGGATGGCGACCAGGATCATGTGGACCGCGCAGCATGGTGGCGCCCACCCGCAGCATCAGGTCGCTCAGGATGACCAGGACCTCGGTCGCCACCAGCGAAATCCCCGACGCGAACGCGAATTTCCCCCACAGGATGGCCTCGCGTCGCAGCGGCAAAAGCCCGAGTACCCAGAGGTTGCGCCCTTCCAGGGAGAGCAGCGGGAAGATGAACCGCGTGGTGAAAGTGGAGAGGATGAGCGCGGTCACGGCCAGGTTCATGAAGCTCAGGAGATTCCGCTGGATGTAGGACGCCTGATCGCCATATCCGAGTCGGCGGATGTTGAGGAAGTAGAACGCCAAAAGCCCGAAGAAAATCAGGAATTGCGACCATTGCGCGGGGTCGCGGCGGAAGGTGCGCAGGTCCTTCAGGATCAGCAGGCGAATCGGCCCCGGCAGGAAGAAGAACGCCTTGTGGAACAGGGCGTCGAGCCAGTAGAGCCCGCCTCGCTTGCGAGACGACCGCCCGCCCTGCACGCGGCTGTAACCCCTCCGGTAAAGATCCCTCGCCGCCACGGCCGCGAGCAGGTAGGCCAGGCCGGCGTGCGAGGTGGTGGCCATCAGGTAGAACCAACCGGTGCTCCAGTCCCCCTTCGCGGCGCCGATCAACCCCTTGGCCATCCACGTGCTGGGCAAGAGCGGGTGCTGGCTGAAGGCGAGCTGGCCGATCAGGCCGTCGAAGAATTCGCGGGTGAGCACCTCGCCATGCGTCTGGAAGATCCGCTGGAACAGGAGCCCGACCGCGACCAGGAGGATCCCGGCCAGGGTCGCGAGCACGGCCTTGGTCTTCCTGGGCAGGTAATTCGCCACCAAGATCGCGCCGATGGCCCCCAGGCTGCCGGGGATCAGGACGAAGCCGATCAAGAATGCCAGGAAGACCAGGTAGTACCCGGCCGACGCGTTGCGATCGATCCCATAGGCGACCATCATCGGGCTTCCCAGGAGCAGGAATCCCCAGCTTGAGAACGCCATGGCCTCGATGAACTTGAAGGCGAACACCTGGTCGGGCGGCGAGGGCGTGGTCAGCAGGTAGGCGACCTCTCGCGAGTGGAACAGCCCCGTGTAGAGGATGATCCCGGTCGAGAACACGAGGAGGATCAGGAGCGAGAGGAAGAACATCCCGAAGAGATATTCGATCACCTCGCCCTGGATCCCGTAGTTGTTGAGGAACTGGAACCCCTCGAAGAACAGCAGGAAGAGCGCCGTCCAGAACACGGCGCTGCACCCCAGGATCATGCCGAACCGCAGCCTGGAGCCCGCGACCAGGCCGCGAAGCTGGTTGGTCACGAGGCGGAATCGCAGCCGACCGAAGGCGCGGGCGGCCGTGGGCGGGTTCCTCACAAGGCGCCCCCTTCGCCCGCCACTTGCAGGGCTGGCCTCGGCGTGGGCATGGGGCGATCCCCCCCGGTGAGCGTGAGGAACAGGTGCTCCAGCGGGCCGTGGTGGATCTGCGCCGCCTCGCGGACCTCGGCCAGCGAGCCTCGCGTGAGCATCCGGCCGTGGTCGATGATGCCGATCGTGTCGGCAAGCTCCTCGGCGATCGAGAGCAGGTGGGTGGACATGAGAACGGCCACGCCCGACCTCGCCTGCGACACGAACAGGTCCTTCACGATCCGGCGCTCTGCGGGTCCAGCCCGACCAGCGGCTCGTCCACGATCAGCACCTTCGGGTCGTGCACGAGCGCCGAGGCGAACACCACCCGCTGCTTCATCCCGTGCGAGTAGGATTCGCTCAGCTCGTCGATGAAGTCGCCCATCTCGAAGACGTCGACCAGTTCGTTGATGCGTTGCTTCGCCCGCACGCGCTCGATCCCGTACATCTCCACGACGAACTTGAGGAATTCCCTGCCCGTCAATTTCTCGTAGATATAAGGCTGGTCGGGCACATAGGCCATGACCTGCCGCGCCTCCTGGCTGGAGGCGGGAAATCCGCCCACGTGGACCTTGCCGGCGGAGGGCGTGAGCAGCCCGCAGATCATCTTGATCGTGGTCGTCTTGCCGGCGCCATTGGGGCCGAGGAAGGCGAAAAGCTCGCCCGACCCGACGTGGAGGTCCAGCTTATCCACGGCCACCTTGGTGCCGAAACGCTTGGTCACGCCCCGCAGGTCGATCATCGGTGCAATTCCACGGGAGGCTTGGACGGGGCGGGGTCTTCGGGCGGGAGGCGGTCGAGGATCAGCTTGCCCGATTTGGAGGGGAACGGCAGCTCCTGGCGGATCACCAGGCCGTCGGGGCGGACCCACGTGGACACGGAGAAGCCCCCCGTGCTCGTGACCACCTTGAGCACCGAGATCGTGTCGTTATTCCACACCATGTGCTCGACCGCGACGACCTCGACGTGGCAGGTCTGGATCTGGTTCCCCCAGCCGAGCATCACGCTCAGGGGGCTGATCACCTGGCTTTCCCACTTCTGGCCGACCTGCAACCCGGGCATGCGTTCGAGCGGCCCGAGGCTGTTCTGCACGATCCCGCGGGGCCGGTACGCCAGGCTCCAGGTCCGCTCGCCCAGGATCAGGAGGCCCTTGGCGGTCACGTCCAGGATCTCCTTGCGGCGCCTGCCTTCCAGCACCAGGACGTCGGTGCCTCGCGGGTTGTCCCCCTCGCGGACGGCCACGCGGAAGTGGCTGAGGTTGCCCGAGGTGTCGATCTCGCAGGCCCCCACCACCCCCACGCGGCTGGCCGGGGTGGTGTCGCTGGCGGATTTCCGCATCATCTCGCCCAGGTCCAGCCACGCGTCGCTGGTCATCCGCACCCACCCGTCGCTCTGCCTCTTGGTCAGGGTGGTGATCTGCCCGACGGCGCAGCAAGTTCTGGCTGTGGCCCTCGTTGGCGGCGAGGATCGACCATCGCACCGGGCCCGTCGTCTCGTCGGAAAGCGCGATCGTGCCAAATCGGGCGGGGGCCCGATCAGCCATGTGGGCAGCACGTCGCGTGAACAAAGCCCCCGCGGCGATCGTCCAGAAGATGAGGATGGCGCCGCAGGCCACGCGATTGGGCATGAAGAAGAATCCCCTCGGGCGCTTTCCTTCAACTATACGGAGCGAGTCCGACGACTAACAAGGGGAGCAGGACGCGTTGCACGCCGATTGCCGATCTCGCCCCGCCCGGGTTCGGGTTGACTCGTCCCGGTTTGGCTCGTAATCTGCAAGGCGACCTCTCTCCCGCTCCTCCGCTCCCCTCGCCCCGATGGATCGCGGTCCTCGCCGGAACAGACCCTTCGCCCCCGGTCCCGCAGAAACAGGGCGCAGTTCATGTGCAATGCCAAGAGAATCTGCACGGTGGTCGGCCTGGCCCTCCTGGCCGCGGTCGCGATCCCGACCGTCCTCTGGGTCTCCCTCACCCACGAGCCCGAGTTCTATCGGACCGCCTCGGCCATGCCCAAGGCCAGGCGGAAGGCCGAGGCCAAGAGATTCATGGCCCAGAGCCTCCAGCTTCGCAACGACATCGTGAACGAGCCCCGCTGGGAAGCCGCCTTCAGCGACGAGGAAGTGAACGCCTGGCTCGCCGAGGACCTCGTCGCCACCTTCGCCACGCAGATCCCCGAAGGCGTCCACGAGCCGAGAGTGGTCTTCGAGAACGACCGCATGACCATGGCCTTCCAGCTCGACCAGGGGCCGGTCCGGTCGGTCGTGTGGGTGGTGGCCCGCGCCCGCGTACCCAGCGAGAATCAGCTCGCGCTGACCATCGAGAAGATCCGCGCGGGCGTGGTGCCCATCCCGGCCGAGCAACTGCTGGACAAGATCACCGAGAGCGCCCGCTCGCACGGCCTGGAAGTGACCTGGGAGCACGACGGCGACCTGCCCATGGCGCTGGTCAAATACACGCCCAGCATGAAACGCCGAGACATCATCCTGGAGCGATTGCAGATCCTCAACGGCCAGATTCGCCTCGCGGGCCGATCCAGCAAGGCCCGAGGTGCCGTGGCCACGCCCACCCTGCCCAAGCGAAAGGTGCTTCAATCCACCTTCCCCGAGAGGAAGAAGGACCACACGTCGCCGCCTTCGCGAGACAATTCGGCCTCGCCAATTAGCTGATCGCCCTCCAGCAAGACAACAACGCGGTTGTCGGTCCATACGATGGGTTGATAGGTGCCTCGTGCGATCCTCCGCACGCTGCCGCGATCGTTCGAAATCGGTCCCTCATAATCCAGATAGAGAAGTCGATGATCGGGCAAGGACCGTGCCGGAAGCGGTACGTCCGCGATGATTTCCGCGTCGATGGCCCAGGTGCGAAGCAGTTCGCCACGTTCGAGCAGGAAATCCCGGTGGACGCCGTTCCAAACATGTTCAAGGACGGCAAAACGGGGCATGATCCGGATCCCGTAGTAATGTACATGTGGTCTGGGTCACGATCCAACCTAACTAACTGATCTCTATTTAAGGTGTAAATTGGAGACGCGGGGTCCCAGTTAGGATCGTCTTATAGAATTGGGGGCTAGTGCAAGTTAGGATTAGCCAGTGTGGCTTTGATCCATCTGAGGAGACTCCAGCCGTGCAACCGCCCCGCATCCTGCTCCTGGCCGTGCTGGCGACTGTGGGATGCTCCGGCACGGCGAGGCCCCCCGAGGATGAGGTCGATCGCTTCATCATCTCGGCCATGGACGAGCAGAAGCTCCCGGCTGTCTCGATCCTCGTCCTCAAAGATGGCCGAGTCCTCAAGCACCGGGCGTACGGCAAGGCCCGGCTTGATCCGTCCGTCTCCGCGGAGACGAGCACTGTCTTCCCAATCTACTCGATCACCAAGACGTTCACGTCCGTCGGCGTCCTGAGGCTGGTGGATCAAGGCAAGCTCGCGCTGGATGACCCGATCGTCAAATTCCTGCCCGACATCCAACCCTCGTGGCAGGCCATCACCGTGCGGCAATTGCTCTCGCACACATCCGGCCTGCCGGACCTGCTTGACCCCTTGACGGGACTGTACGTGAGCGAGGACCGCGAGGAGGCCCTCAGGAAGGCCGCGAACCGGCCCATGATCGCCAAGCCCGGTGAGGAATGCGCTTACATCCAGACGGGGTACGTTCTGCTCGGCAAAATCGTCGAGCAGGTGACGGGAAAGCCCTTCACCCGCTACATGACCGAGGACGTCTTCGGACCCCTGGGGATGTCGTCGGTCGCCTACGGCAATCGCCGGAGCATCGTCCGCAACCGGCCAGCGCAATATCAAAGGGTGAAATTCGAGTGGGTTAACGGGACCTGGCGGACCGCCGAGGAGTTGGATACCCCGATACCCGACGACGGCCTCGACAATCCCCCCTATCAGGACGTCGGGGCGACGCTGAACGTGAGCACCGACGACCTCGTCAAGTGGGAGGCCGCGCTCGTCTCGGGCAAGCTGCTGACCCCGGAATCCCTCTCGGCGATGTGGACTCCCGCACCCGCGAGCATGCGTGTCTACGGCACCCGGACCCTCGGGATGGGTCTGGGCTGGAGAGTGGCGGATTCCTCCGGGCACCGGACCGCCTCTTTCAATGGAGGAGTGGCCACATTGTATCTCCGGTACCTGGACGACGGACTGACGATCGTCGTGTTGACGAACTGCCAGGGGGCGAAGACGGAGGCGATGGCGGGGCGGATCCTATCCCACTATTTTCCCGACCTCGCACGTCATTCTGCCTTTACTGTGCAATAGAACTCTGAGATTGACGTGGGGGAGTCCAAGAAAACATTCTTATTATTTGACGCGACTTAAGGATTCTTCCTCGTTCCCACGCTCCAGCGTGGGAATGCCATCTTCGACGCCCTGCGTCCTCTTGATTCGACGCAACGGAATGCCTGCGCTGGACTTCTTGCAAACGTAAAACCGACGCGGAGCGTCAAAGACGGCATTCCCACGGAGGACCCTGGGAACGAGTTGCCACTTGACTGCGCAAATCGGGAGGTTGTTTCGTCAGCGATCCGAACTCGCCCCATGGCCGTCGCAACGTGATCGAAACTGGGACGGCTCATGAGGCCGGATCGGTCGCGATAACGCGGCCTACGGACTCGCGATCTCCGGTGCCGGATCGATTGCGCGATTGCCCGGCAGGGCGGCCCCGATACTCCTCCTGTCCGGCCGTACGCACCGGGTCGGATGGGCAGGTTTTCGTAGGGCCGGTTATTACCGGCCGTTCTCATGATCGGATCGAAGACGGCCGGTAATAACCGGCCCTACGAGGATCCGACCGGACATGCGAGTCCTGCGAAACAAAGCCAAATCTCCCGGGCGTGGTGAATCGAAAAATGGAGCTTAACTCTTGAAACTGCAAATAGTTATCGATATCGGAAGGGTGAGCGACGTCGGCGAGGACGGCGCGCAATCCGCGCACATCGCGGCGCGCAAAAACACGTCCGGACACGTTCTTGCACGTGTTCGACACGCCGGAATCAGGCGGTTGGCCGCGACGGATGCCACCCCGAGCCGTCTGGCGAAGCCAGCGATCCGGCCTCATGGGCCGACCTGGATCTAGCGGATCCCCAGATTGGCAAAATTCGCCCCTCGTTCGCATCCGCTCGCAATTGAGCATCCCGGCCGTTGCGAGGAAAACGGGGTTTCGAAATCCCGGAAGCCCGGTTCAGGCACTAGCCCACGACCGGATCGTGGTTTACCTTGGAATCATCAAGGGCGGCGTTCCTGCCGCTCGACTCGTCGGAAAGGAACTGGGTTCGGTGACTCCCAAAGAGGTCTTGGCGTATATCCGCCAGCGAGAGGTTGCCACGGTCGACCTCCGCTTCATGGATTTCCCCGGCGTCTGGCAGCATTTCTCGATCCCCGCCGACGCCCTCGAAGAAGACACGTTCGAGGAAGGCATCCCCTTCGACGGCTCCAGCGTGGTCGGCTGGAGGGCCATCAACGAGGCCGATCTGCTGGTCGTCCCCCAGCCGGAGACGGCGCTGATCGACCCGTTCGCGGCGCGCCCCACGCTGACGATGATCTGCAACATCCAGGATCCGATCACCCGGCAGGATTACACGCGAGACCCGCGCAACATCGCCCGCAAGGCCGAGTCGTACATGCGGAGCACGGGCCTGGCCGACGCGTGCCGCCTGGCCCCCGAACTCGAATTCTTCGTGTTCGACGACGTCCGCTTCAGCCAGACGGGCAACGAGGCGTTTCATTACGTCGACTCGGCCGAAGGCGCGTGGAATCGCGGCCGCAAGGAGAGCCCGAACCTGGGATACAAGGCCGGATCGGGGCTCGGCTACTTCCCCAGCCCGCCCACCGACAGCCTGGCCGATTTGCGGACGGAGATGGCGCAATCATGGCCGATTGCGGCGTGGCGACCTCGGCGCACTATCACGAAGTGGCCACCGGAGGGCAATCGGAAATCGACCTCGTCGACCGGCCGCTCGTTCAAAGTGCCGACGCCGTGATGCTGGCCCGGTACATCATCCGCAACGTGGCCCGCACGAAGAACAAGACGGCCACGTTCATGCCCAAGCCCCTGTTCGGCGACAACGGATCGGGCATGCACACGCACATGACGCTCTGGAAGGACGAATCGCCGTTATTGGCCGGGAACGGCTACGCCAGCCTGAGCGACCTCGGACTGCACGCGATCGGCGGCCTCTTGAAGCACGCCCCCGCGCTCTGTGCCTTCGCCAATCCGACCACCAACAGCTACAAGCGATTGATCCCCGGCTTCGAGGCCCCGACGAAGCTCTCGTACTCGCGACGCAACCGCTCGGCGGTGATCCGCATCCCGATCTACAGCCCGAGCCCGAAGAGTCGACGCATCGAATACCGCTGCCCCGACGCCGCCGCGAATCCGTACCTGCTGTTTTCGGCCATGCTGATGGCGGCCCTGGACGGGATCCAGACCAAGGCCAACCCGGGCGAGCCGCTCGACAAGGACGTCTACGACCTCAAGCCCGACGAGCTGGAGGACGTGCCCGAGACGCCCCGAAGCCTGGAAGCTTCTTTGGATGCGCTCCGGCAACGACCATGAATTCCTTTTGCGTGGCGATGTTTTTACTTCGGATGTGATCGACACGTGGATCTGGTATAAACGAACGCATGAAGTGGATGCGGTGCGGGTTCGTCCGCATCCTTATGAATTTGCGCTGTATTACGATGTGTGAGACAACGCGGTTCCGCCACGTTGATTCGAAGACGACCGCTACCGAGTGGGCATTGCGCTTCTGGTCCATCCTGGGGAGCGATCCATGAATTACGACGAGAAATTGATCCGGAGCAGCAAATCAAACTTCGCTCGCAAGCCCTCGCAAGAGCTTTGCGCCATCGTCCTCGATTGCGAAAGGAACAAAAAACCGGTGATGCAAGATCCCATTTATACCGGACCACCCGACCCCGAGCCGATCCGCGAGCAGCCGCCTCGATGGCCGAGAAAGTCCGTCGTCGCTGCCTTCAGCCTGATTCCCATCGGCCTGCTGCTGTGGATCGGTGGGCTGTCAATCGGCCTGGGCGTTGGCGACGCGGGCGGCCCTCACGCCGATGTGATCGTACCCATCGCCAGCTACTGCTTCATCGCGGGCCTGCCGATTGCCGCCGCCGGATTGGTCTGGCTGCTGCTGATCCTGCTCTGGGATTTCGTTCGGCGATGACCGCGTGATCGGAGGCGTGGTGACGGTGGGCGCAATCGTGCTCTTTCCGAACAACAGATAAAGCGCCGGCAGCGCGAGCATGGTCAGGAATGTGTCGCAGGCCATGCCGAAGACGACCACCGTGGCCAGCGGCTTCTGCACCTCGGCCCCCACGCCCGTCGAGAGCATCATGGGCACGAATCCCAGCGCCGCCACCGTGCCCGTCATCAGCACCGGGCGCAACCGGGCCATCGCGGCTTCCTCGATCGCGGCCCGCTTGGCCAGCCCATGGGCCATGCGATCTCGGATGGCGCTCGACCAGCACCAGCCCTTCCAGCATGGAAGCCCCGGCCAGGGCGACGAATCCCACGCCCGCCGATATGGTGAATGGTTGATTGGTGAGATACAGCCCCAGGACGCCGCCGACCCGCGCGAACAGGACTCCGCTGAAGATCATCAAGGCATCCCGCAGCGAGTGGAACGTGAGGTAGAGCAGGCTGAGCGTGAGCACCAGGGCCAGCGGCACGACGAGGTACAGTCGCTTCTCGGCGCGGACCATGTTCTCGAACTGGCCGCCCCATTCGAGCGTGTAGCTCCTCGGCAGCCGCGGGATGACTTCCCTGGCGATCCTCGCCTGCGCCTCCTTGACGAACGAGCCGACGTCGCGGCCTCGCACGTTGGCCTGGATCACGATGCGACGCTTGCCCCATTCGCGTTGGATGGTGGAAGGCCCTTCCACGGTCTCGAATCTCGCCAATTGCGTGATCGGAATCCGCTGGCCCGCGCGGTGGTGATCAGGACCCTCTTCAAGGCGTCGGGGTCGGAGCGGTCGCGCAGGGGCAGGCGGACGACCAGCGGGAAGCGTCGCTCACCCTCGAAGATCTCGCCGACCGGCGTGCCGCCGGCCAGCGCCACGGCGTCGAGCACCTGCCTCGCGCTCACCCCGTATCGCGAGATCGCCTGGCGATCGACCTCCACCCTCATCACGGGCAAGCCGGTGATCTGCTCGGCCGCGACGTCGGCGCTGCCCGGTACTTTCTTGAGCACGGCCTCGATCTCGGCGGCCTTCGCCTTGAGGACATCCAGGTCGTCGCCGAACAGCTTCACGCCGAGGTCGGCGCGGATGCCCGCGATCATCTCGTTGATCCGCTGCTCGATCGGCTGGCTGAACACCGAGACCATCCCCGGCAGGGTGTCGGTAATCCTGGCCATCTGGTTCACCAGGTCTTCCTGCGACCTGGCCCGCTTCCACCCGCTCATCGGCCGCAAGCTGACGAAGACGTCGCTCAATTCCAGCCCCATCGGGTCGGTCGCCACCTCGGCGGTGCCGGTCCGGGTCCACACGTGCTCGACCTCGTCGGGGAACTCCTTGATCAGCAACTGCTCCAGCTTCGTCCCGTAGCGCTGCGACTCGTCCAGGCTCACGCTCGCCAGCCTCACGGTGTTGAACACGAGCGTCCCTTCGCTCAGCTTGGGGATGAACTCCGAGCCGAGCGTGAAGCCGAGAAGCGTGGCCACGATCGTCAAGGCTAGCACGCAAGCGAGGGTCAATATCGGCGCCCTGAGCCCGACGTGGAGCATGGGCCGGTAGATCCACAAGAAGAACCGGTCGACGAGCGTCTCCTTGTCCTTCATCCCGCGTTTCAGGCCGAACGACGCCAGCACGGGCATGAGCGTGAGCGACATGAGCATCGATGCCGCCAGCGCGAAGACCACGGTCAACGCCATCGGCCGGAACAGCTTCCCCTCGACGCCTTGCAGGGTCAGGATCGGCAGATAGACGATCATGATGATGAGCTCGCCGAAGAGCGTGGGCTTGCGGACTTCGACCGCGGCCTCGGTGATCACCTCCAGCTTGTCCTTGCCGTGGTCCTGGTGCGCGAGGTGCCTCACGCAGTTCTCGACCATGACCACCGAGCTGTCGACGACGAGGCCGAAATCGATGGCGCCCAGGCTCATGAGGCTGCCCGCGATCCCGACCTTCTGCATCATCGTCACGGCGAACAGCATCGAAAGCGGGATGGCCGACGCGACGATCAAGCCGGCCCGCAAATTCCCGAGGAAGGCGAACAGGACCGCGATCACCAGCACGGCGCCTTCGAAGAGGTTCTTCTCGACGGTGTGCAGGACCTGATCGACCAGGTCGGTCCTCTTGTACAGGATCGTGACCTCGGCCTTCCCCTTGAGCTGCTCGCGGATCTCGCCCATGGCCTTTTCCAGGGCGATGGTCACGTCCCGCGAGTTCTCGCCCATTCGCATGAAGGCCAGGCCGAGCACGACCTCGCCCTTGCCGTTGGCCGTGGTCCCGCCGCGACGGATGGCATGGCCGAGCGCCGACCTGCGCCACGTCCCTCACGCGGATCGGCACGCCATCCTTGGTCGCGATCACGATGGCCGCGATCTCGTCGATCGACCGCACGCGGCCCTGGCCGAGGATCAGCCGGACCTCGCCGGCACGCTCGACCGGCCCCCCGCCCACGTTCAGATTGTTGTCCTTCAAAGCGGTGGTCAAGTCATCCAGAGAGAGGTTGTACTTGGCCAGCTTGTTGGGGTCGACCTGGACCTCGTATTGCTTGGAAAGCCCGCCCAGCGTGTTGATCTCGGCGATACCAGGCACGCGACGCAAGCGAGGACGCACGACCCAGTCGTGCAGGGTGCGCAGCTCGGTCAGGTCCAGGACGTTGCTGCTCAAATAGTAGTGATAGACCTCGCCCAACCCGGTCGCGACCGGGCCCATCACGGGCTTTTCGATCCCCATGGGGAGCTGCAAATCGCCCAGGCGCTCGTTCACCTGCTGGCGCGCGAAATAGATGTCGACGTCGTCATCGAAGATGGCGACCACCTGCGAGAGCCCGAGCTTGGACACCGAGCGAACCTCGCTCAGGCCCTTCATCCCGCCCAGCGAAAGCTCGACGGGGTACGTGACCTGCTTCTCGATCTCCTCGGGCGACAGCGCCGGCGCCACGGTGTTGATCTGGACCTGATTCGGTGTCGTGTCGGGGAAGGCGTCGAGCGGCAGGTTCATCGCCGAATTCACGCCGACGAAGATCAGGATCGCCGCCGCGAGGAGCACGACGAAGCGGTTACGGAGGCTGAAGCCGATGAGAGCGTTGAGCATGGGCGGATCTCCTTGCTTGCGTCGTCTTCGCTCACTCACCGCCCAGGGATGACTTCAACAATTCGCTCTTCAGTTCGAACGAGCCGGTCGTCACGACTTCCTGATCGGGCTTCAACCCCCATGCGATCTCGACCTGATCGAGGGCCTCGGTCGGCCGCGTCTGCACCCTCTGGGTGCGATAGCGTCCGTCGCCCAGGGGCAGGAACACGAACTCCTCGCCAGCGTCGGATTGCACGGCCGCCCGGGGCACCACCACCGCGTCGCGCTCGTTGCCGATCTGGATCACGGCACGTCCAAACTGGTTGGATCGCAACCGGCCGTCGATATTCTCCAGCTCGGCCCTCACGCGGACCGTGCGGGTCGCCGGATTCACCGCGAAGCCGATCAGCTCGACGACTCCCGAAAATACCGGCGCGGTCGTCCCCGAGATCGTGAACGTGACCTTCTGGCCCGGCACCACCTCGGCCACGTCCACCTCGTTCACGTCGACCCAGCACCACAGGTGATGCAAATTGGTCACGTCGAACAGCGACGCCGCCGGGCCCGTGGCCAGGCCGCTCATCGGCGGCGCGACCGCCTCGCCCACGATCGCGTGGCGCTCGACCAGCGTCCCATCCATGGGCGAGATCACGTTCAGGAAGTTGGACGTCTCCTTCGTCCGCTCGATCTCGGCGATCTGATCTGCGTCGAACCCCAGGTTCAGGAGCTGCTGACGCGCCTTCATCACGTCGGCATCGGCCTTGTTCAGGTCGGCCTTGGCGGAAAGGACTTCCTTCTTGGACACGGCCTGACTGGTGCGCAACTTCTCGGCGCGTTCGTAGTTCTCGCGGGCAAGTTGCAAGACCGGCAGGAGCGAGAGGTAATTCGCCTTGGCCGAGCCCACCTCGGCCGAGTCCATGATGACCAGGACTTGCCCCTTCTTCACCGTCCTGCCCTCGTCCACGTCTTTCGGGATCGCGCTGATGCGCCCGGCGACCCGCGAGGTCACGTGGGCGTAATCGTGCGAGGCGTAGGTGATCTCCGCGTTGCCGGCGACCTTCGGCGAAATCCGGCGCGAGACGGACCTGGTCGTGGCCAGCCCGATCTTCTCGGCCACGTCGGGCGAGGCCAGGCGCACGGTCGGGCGGGACGGGAGGCAGTCCTTCCCCGGCTTCTTGCCGACATGCTCGCACCAGCCGTCGTCGGGAGCGTTGGCCTCCAGCGACGACGTGGGCGGCTCTTCGGCCTCGGGCTTTTCGACGGGTTTCGTCACATATTTCCGGGCCCACGGCGGCAATAATTCGGGCTTCGCTTTGGCGATGCCGAACACGCTTGCCGAGGCCAGGACGACGACCGCGATCGAACCGAACAGGATCCGCTGCAAGAGCATGAAGAGCGCCCCCTCGATCGAAAATCCCCGCCGGCCGGAACCCCGGCGCGGGCGTCGTGACGAACACGAGGATTACGCGGGGTCCCATCCGACGGGCCGGCCGTCCGGCCACGGGAGGGACGATTCGCGGTGGGGATGCCTCAGCAGCGGAGAAACGGCAGGCGCGCGGAACCTCGCTGGAAGGGCGAGCAATCGCCGGGCGAAGGGATGCGGGCGAGATGGGTCGTTGCATCGACGAGCGTGGGCAGCAACCCCATCAGGATGCACGGGACGTCCCAGGGATGAGGGCCGGCGGAGAGGTCGAGCCCGAGCGAGTGCGAGGCGTTCCCGGGCGAGCACGCGAGTGCGCCGTTGCACACGCAACAATCGTCGTTGACCGGGGCGGGCAGCGGGTGATCGCCGCCGGAAGCGTGGTGATGCCCGTCGTCGCTGGACGGATCGTGGGCCGTCCCGCACACGATCGGGCAGGAGGCGATCAATCCGATCAGGAGGAGGGACAGGAACGCTCGCAAGGCGGGGATCTCCCGAAAGCGGGGCGGGAGGACGGCTCAATTCATGATACGAAATTGCCCTGAAGCGTCAAGCAGACGCGTACCCGTACCTTTCGATCACGCCTGCGCATCGGCGATCGATCTCGCGTCGCTGCGCCTCGGTCGTCTCGTAGCGATTCGTCGAATAATCGGCGTTGGCCTCGCAATAGGCTTCCAGGCGAGGCCGCACCCGGTCGAATCCGCCCAGCCCGAGCGCCTCGTAAAGCCGTCCCATGCAGCCGATCGGATTGGCCACGAGGTCCTCGTAGTGCAACTCGTGGAATCGCGACGGCGAGACCAGCGCCTTGCCCTCTTCCAGCCGGTTATAAAGCCGCTGAAAGTCCTCGAAGACCTTCTCTTCCAGCCCCTCGAAGCGAGGCGTTTGCAGCCCGTGGGTCCGATACAGGGTCTCCCACAGGTGGATGGTCGAGGGGATCACCACGTGAGGATCTCGCACGATGTGGACGAAGCGGGCGTCGGGGAAGAGCTGGAGCAGGACCGGAATCCGGCACGAATGCGTGGGGGATTTCAGGATCAGCCGCCTCGGGCGGCGGAACGTGACGCGGCGCAGGAAGCCGACGAAGGTCCGCTTCCACGACTCCAGCTCTCGGGGCGAGAGCCCCTGCAAGTCCAGGTATTTCGGGTCGTGAGGCGGGTGGTTCGGGAACGCGATCGTGAGATAGGGCGAGGGCTGGCCCAGCATGCAGAGCGCGAACTCGTCCTCCTGCGGCCGGTCCCACCCCGACGCCATGTTGTCCATCGGCCGTTTGGACGGCATGAGGAACCCGGCCCAGCGCCGGAAGAACCCTTCGGTCAGCAGGAAGTGGTTCGGCTCCAGGCATTCATAAGTGGTGGGATACGTGTGGCGATCGTCCAGGGCCAGCAACTCATGAAGGAGCGTGGTGCCGGTCCGCCAGTGGCCCACGATGAAGATCGGCGAATCGCGGATCGGCGTCCGTGCCACCTTGCGGCCGAAGACCGCACGCTCGACCAGGCTCAGCACGCTATGGAACAGGCTCACGACCGTGATCACCACGGCCATGTAGGAATGCGTCCAGCTCGAGCGCCAGGCGGTCGCGGGCCGCCAGCCGCACCCACGCCCCGAACCCCAGGCCCTGCCAGATCCGCGGCGCCCACTGCCGCCGCTTGCGTGTACCAGGAAGCTTCGCCCCGACCGATTCGGGACGATTCTCCAGGGCAACTCCGGCTTTCGGCGCGGACATGGACGCGTCCTCATCGCATGGGCTGGTCGATCGATAGGAATCATCCATTTTACCCACTATATCACGCACCCGAAAGGACGGGCGTATAATCGCATCCTGAAATCGGCATTTCCGGGTGCAACCGCGAATCCATGGGGTCGATCGGTCAGGGTGGGCCATCGCGGCGCGGCGATCTCGCGGCGAACGTGTCGCCCGTGCGTGGACGGTACCTTCGCGGCCCCCGGCCCCTCCCGGCGCAAGGCGACGCACCGCCCGTCGCGGGGGACGGGGTGGTCCGAGGGGTGGTCTTCTCGGGGGATTTTCGCATGATTTCCTCGCCGGGGCGTCGCGATGATAAGCCTTTGTTCTAACCTCACAACCACACCATCGTTGCCGGAGTTCGGACTCATGACCCATTCCAGGGATGGCAAAAAATCGCCGGGCGCGGGGTCGCGATCGGGCGGCCCGCGAGGGGGCGGATTTGGGCCCAAATATGGCCGACCCATTCGTATTCGCATGGATTTTCATGATTTGCAACCCATTGTCCACGAAGGGCTTGTGTCCATGATCAATGAATTGAATTTTGTCGATAAGTTAATACGCTACAGAGTGCGACACTCGGGAAATGCCGGGGATTCGTGGGCGAAGTCGGGCTTTTCGGGTGTCTTGTCCAGCGGCGCAGCCAGGGTGAGACGGTTTTTCGCCCGTTTTCGACCGGTTTTCGGGGCAAAGTGTTGCGCCAAATCCCCCAAGTCGTGATCGGAACGGGAGATGCGGCCTTTCGGAAACCTGGACGAAATCTGGACATCCTGGCCGTCGGCGCGGGTTTTTCGGCCCCTTTGTCGCGCCCGTCAGGCGCACTCAAATCCTTATGGGGTAAGGGGATGATGCATTTCGTGCTTTCGATGGCGCGGGGAGGGATCCCGTCACCGGATCGGCCCGGGTCCGGGGCTTCGCCGTGAGGGCTTCGACCCTGGCCGCCTGACCCGGGAAATTCCCGGTCGCATTCGCATTTCTTGCGCCATGCAAATCGGTCCCGCTTCTTGCCCGGAGATTTGCTAAACTCGGGGTGGCGAACGAGCCCCAGCGACGGAGGTCTGCCTTGAAATCGGTCACCGAATACCTCACGTTCCGGGTCCCCGGCCGGATGGGGTTCCTGAACATCACCCGCCAGGTCGAGGAAACCGTCCGCAAGAGCGGGGTCGGCGAAGGATTGGCGTTGGTCAACGCGATGCACATCACGGCAAGCGTGTTCATCAACGACGACGAGCCCGGCCTGCACGAAGACTACACGCCGATGGCTCGAAGGCCTCGCCCCGTTCGACGAATCGCCGCAGCGCTACCACCACAACCGCACGGGCGAGGACAACGCCGACGCCCACATGAAGCGTCAAATCATGGGCCGCGAGGTGGTGGTGGCCATCACGAAGGGGAAGCTGGATTTCGGGCCGTGGGAGCAGATTTTTTACGGGGAGTTCGACGGGAATCGGGCGAAGCGGGTGTTGATCAAGGTGATCGGGGAATAGTTGGATCCAGCACCCGTAGGGCAGGCCTCGGCCTGCCGACGCAGGCGGGGCACGGCAGGCCGAGGCCTGCCCTACGAAAGCTTTCCAGGGAGACACCGATGCGATCACCATTCCCCGGAATGGACCCGTATCTCGAAAAGCCGGACATCTGGCCTGACGTCCACGACAGTTTGATCGCGGCCATTCGCGATGACCTCTCGCCCCGGCTCGCGCCGAAATACGTGGCCCGGCTCAACCGACGCGCCTACCTCCTCCATCAAGACGACCTCGACCTCGTCGGGTTGCCCGACATCGCCATCCTCTCGCGCAGGCGGATGGACCCGCCGCGAATCCCGGCCGCGCCGCCGGCGCGGGCATTGGATTGGTCGAAGTGGAAGTGCCGGTGTTGGACGAGGTTTCGGAATCTTATCTGGAAATCCGCACGGGCAAGGGTGCCCTCATCACGACCATTGAAATCCTCTCGCCCGTGAACAAGACCAATGCCAGGGGGCGGCGCGAGTACGAGTCGAAGCGCAACCAGATTTTCGGGTCGATGACGAACCTCGTTGAGATCGACCTGTTGCGGCAGGGCGAGCCGCTTCCCGTGATCGGACCCGAGGTGCGCGGCGAGTATCGCGTGCTGATCCGCCGTGGTGTCGGCCCTTCTCATCTCTATCACTTCGGCCTGCGAGATCCGCTCCCCGCGATCCCCATCCCGCTGCGTCCCGAAGACGCGGAGCCGGCAATTGACCTGAACGGGATCCTCCACGCCCTTTACGAACGAGCGAGGTATGACCTGGAAATCGACTATGCCGAGGCGGTCGCCCCGCCGCTCTCCGAGGCCGACGCCTCATGGGCCCGCGACCTGGTCGCCTGATCGGCTCAACGCGCCACCTTGCGGACCTGCCAGTTTTCGTCCTGCGTGAACCCCTCCATCGAGCCCGATCCGGTGACCCACACGGCGCCGCCTTGCAGGACTTCCACCGTCTCCTTGCCGAAGTGGATCGTGTCGAGGACGAGGTCGCCGTCGACGTGCATGACGAGGAAATCCCCCTCGTCATTGCCGAAGAAAACGAGGCCCTCGGGCGTCTTGTCGTAGAGCACGGCGGAGGCTAGATCGACGGGGACCCAGCCCACGCCTTCGGCGAAGAATTCGGCCTTGGCGTGCTGTTGTGCGTAAGGGATTCCGCCGACCTTGTCGCCGGCCTTCTCCGAACTTGCCCACCGGCCGACCAGCATCCGGCTCGGCATGCCGTTAGCCCTCAAGATCGCGATGAACAGGACGCTCAAACCGCCGCAATCCGAGCGTCGATGAGTACACACGCGCGACGCTCGGCGATCCAGCGTCTCGGTATACTCGTATTGATAATTCGACTTGATGAACGAGAAAACCCGGCGACCGTAGTCGACTTCCGCCTCATCGGGCTTCCGGTTGAGGCCGTGATCGATGAGCCAATCGCGGAACTCTTTCGCCTTGAAGTCATACTCCTTCGATGGCGAGAGGGCGAGCTTCTTCTCCTCGGCCGAGGGCGGAGCGGAGGCCGGACCCTTGCGACCTGCGGGCAGGCGCACGAGCTTCCGACTCCTGAGCGTGACGTCATATTCGGCCTTGAATTCGATCGCATCCTTCGGGGCGTCGGCCTTGACTTTGACCCTCGTAAGCAGGATGGATTGATGGGCGTCGCTCAGCTCCTTGACCCTGCGACTCTCGGGCGAAAGCTTCGCCTCGTGGACCTCCTGACCGGCAAGCGACGGCGGATCGGGCACGTAGAAGATCCACTCGTTCGCCTTGAGCTTGGGGGCCTTAATTTTGGTCGCGAGCACGGCGTTCACCCGCCGCGAGGGTTTGATCTTAAGCTCGTACTGCGGCTCTGCGGCGAGCGAGGATCTGTCCGCGCTTGCAAGAATAAGGATCAACGAGATTTGAAGCGTTTTCATGAATGACCCCGGCGACTTCGGAAGGATGGTAGGGCACGCCTCGGCCTGCCGTCGCTTGGACGAAGAAAATGCCGGCAGGCCGAGGCCTGCCCTACGATACTTCATGGGACCCCGAAACCCAGCCCTTTCAGGATCGTCGTCAGCGCGATTAAAGGCAGCCCGATGATCGCCGTGTGATCGGCCGAATCGATCCGTTCGAACAGCGCAATGCCGCGGCTTTCCAGCTTGTAAGAGCCGGCGCAATCGAGCGGGCGATCGGCCGCGACGTACCTCGTGATCTCGTCGGGATTCAACGCCCTCATGGTGAGGCGCGTGACGTCCACATGGGTGGCCTGCCAATCGCCGCGGCACACGGCCATGGCCGTGATCAACTCGTGGTCGCGCCCTTGCATTTGCAAGAGTTGCTCGGCGGCCGTCGCCTGGTCCCCCGGCTTGCCGAGCGCGCGGCCGTCGATCGCCGCCACCTGATCCGAGCCGATCACCACGGCATCGGGCCACCTGCGACTCACGCCCTCGGCCTTGGCGATCGCCAGGGATTCGGCCAGGGCGCGAGGGTTGGCGATCGATGCCTTGAAGGAATCTTCGTCCACCTCGGGCACGACGGCGCGGTACTCGATCCCCAGGCGATCGAGCAGGGCACGCCGATAGGGCGACGTGCTCGCGAGGATCAATTCGGGCGGTTTCACTTGACGTCGGGCGCCTTCTCGACGGCCGCCAGGACCTTCATCACCAGCTCCTTCTCGAAGTCCCTGGGCAACCGCCCGCCGTCGCCCAGTCGCACGAAGACCAGGTCCAGGCTGGGGACCACGAAGCCGTCGTTCGCCTTGAATCCGGCGGTTTGGTACACGTCTTTGGGGGCGTCGGGGAAGCGGGGATAGAGCCACCACTGGGCGCCGTAGGTCTTCTGGGCGGGGCTGGATTTCCAGGCGAAATCGTAGTAGGACTCGGGCACGAGCCGCTTGCCGGCCCATTCCCCCTTGTGCAGGGCGAGGTAGCAGAAGCGGGCGTGCTCGCGAGGGTTGGTCATCACTCCGCTGAAACCCTGGCTGTAGGGACCGATCGCGCCGTCCTTGCCGCCCACCTGCATCCAGTCCACCTGCTCCATGCCGATTGGGCCGAAGATCTTCTCCTTCAGGAAGGGGAATTCGTCCCGGCCGGTGGCGTCGTGGAACGCGAGGACCAGGTGCGCCACGCCCGCGTTGCTGTAGTGGAATTCCTTGCCCGGGTCGGCCTTCAATTTGATGAAGGGAGACTTGGGCAGATGGCCGAGCGACGACTCGAACGGCTGCTTCTCGTTGGGCTGCTCCTCGGTCAGGCCCGAGGCCATGTTGAGCAGGTGTCGCACGGTGATGTCGGCCTTCCTCGGGTCGGGCAGCGGCAGGGACTCGGGCAGCCACTTCTCGTTGCACACCTTGGTGTCGAGCGTGAGCGTCTTGCCGTCCGGCAACTTGCCGCCGAAATCATCGAGGATCAGCCCGTAAGCCAGGCTCGTATACGCCTTCGAGCTGGAATAGATGTTGAAATCGGTCTTGCGGTCGCAGTCGCGATACCACTCGCCCACGACCTGGCCCTTGCGGATCACGATCAGGCCGGTCTTGCCGTCGGCCTTGCACGTCCAGTCCCACGCCTCCTTGAGCTTGTCCCAATCGACGCCGAGGTCACGAATCTTCGCCTTCGCGGCCGCGTCGGGCTCGCTCGTGTCGGGGACGAGGCTGGGCCAACCGCCCCTGGATTCGGGCGGCGGGAAGTTGGTTGAGAGTTTGGTTTCTTGCGCAGGCGGTCGCGCCGACAAGCAAGAATGCGAGGGCAAGCGGGCGGATTCGATTCATGAGGAGCCTCTTGTAGGGTGCTCTGTGAGCACCTTCATGTGGGGAGATGAAGAGGTGCTCACAGAGCACCCTGCGGGATCAATCCTTGAGCCACTTCGAGAACCAGTCGAGGATGCGTTGATGTTGGTCGGGCGTGACCGTGTGCCCGGAGCCCCTGGCCACGTCGATGGCGAGCTTGTCCGCGGCGCCGGCGTTCTTGAACGCTTCCTCGGCGGAGGCGAAGGCGATTTTCGCCCCATCCAGCGGGCAATTCGGGTCGTTCTCGCCGTTGACGATGAGCAGGGGCCGGCCGGCGTACATCCTCAGCATGCTCGGGCAGTCGTACTGGTCCAGGATGCCGGGGATGACCTTGCCCCACAAGGCCCGGCAGGTCTCTCGCGTGATTTTCGGCTCGCCGCGATCCTTGGCCGCCACCTGGTGCGATGCGGCGATCGTGTTCGCCCTCGCCTGCCAGCGGTCGTTGTCCAGGCTCCAGCGGAAGCTCTGCACGCCGATCGCCGGCACGGCCACTTTCACCCGCGGATCGACCGCGCCGGCGAGCCAGGTCTCGATCCCGCCCTTGCTGATCCCCATCAGGCCGATCTTCTCGGGGTCGATGTCGTCGCGAGTCTGCAAGTAATCGATCGTCCGCCAGACGTCCCAGCAGGTGTCATAGTAAAAGGGATGCTCCATCGGCTCGCCCGGCCTGGCGTGCCAGGCGTCGATGATCGCCTTGTTGTAGGCGTTGATCGGCACGGGGGATTTCCCGCCTCGCAGGCCGTGATAGCGGCCGTCGATCGCCACGCCGATGATCCCCCGGCGGGCGAACTGGGTGAGCCAATCGCGCGAGCCTTCGCGGCTCCCGCCGGTCCCGTGCAACACGATGACCACGGGCAGCCGGCCCTTTCGCTGCGTCGGGCGGACGATGAGCATGGGGACGCGCTCGGTCGTGCCGTCGGCCTTCTTCTGGGTGGCGATCGAGAGTCGTTCTTCCTCCAGATCGGCGGTTTTCTTGTCCGATTCGGGCTGGGGGTCGAGGGCAACGCGGGGCCGATCGAGCATCTTCAGGAACGACTCGCGGACCTCGGCCACGGGCGGATAGGCGGGCGGCTTTTCCTGCGAGGTCGGGGGCGCCTGGGCGAGGAGGAGCAGGAGAATCCCGGCTTTCGAGGCGATCATGATGAGTTTCCTTGATGGTGCCGCGGGGATTGGCATCATAGCGGATCGGCGGGCTTCATGCACCCGACACGGCCGGGTTTCGCTCCATCGCCAGCCGGTGGAGGGCCGCGCCGGGATCTCCCGGCAGCGGGGCCGAAAAGACTTGCGCCTCGGCCCGCCTGGCCCTCAAGGCGGCCACGACCCCGGGGTCCGAGGCCACGGCTTGCGACAGGATCAGGTCGCCCGGCCCGGCTTCTTTCAGCAGGGCCGACGACTGCGCGACCGTGAGGCCGAAGTAATCCAGATGCTCGTTGATCGTGGCCGCCATGGCCGGCCCGCGATGCACCGCGGCGCGGATGGCGAGCCCTCGCGTCAAGGCCCCCGAGGCGAGGATTCCCGCCAGCTCCAGGCCGACCTTCACGGCCGAGGCGCTCTCGGCGAACGCGGCGAGGATCCCCTCGCCCACGGTCTTCACCATCGCCCCGCCTTCGCGGCGGATTCGTTCGTCCAGCAGGCGGAAATGCTCGTGGATCGCCTCGAAGGCGCGGGCATCGCCCATGGTGGCGTAGAGGTCGTCCGATCCTTCGAGGCCGGTCACCATGAGCGTTGTGGTGGCGATGCTGATGAGCTGGCCGGGCGAGAGGATCTCGCCGGGGAACAGCTCGCGGAAGAGCGCCAGGGTGGAGGCCCTTGCCGCCGTCAACGCGTCGTCTCGCGAGGTCGTCCGCTCGATTCGCACGATCAATTCGTGCTCGAACTCGTTCTTGAGCGAGATCGTCTGCGACCCGGCGCGGAGCGTGGCCCTGCCGTCGGTCGGCGTGTTCCGGCCGAGGTCGAGCCCCAGCAACCTCGGCCCGCTCGACGGCTCGACCCGGAACTCGTAGGCGTTGGGCAATTGCGGGCCGCGAATCTGATAGGTCCCCTCGGAAAGCCCCAGTTCCAGGTCGATGCGCTCGCCGGGGGCCACGCGGACCTGGGCCATCACGTGGGGCGAATGCGCGGGGCCCCCGATGCAATACACGCCCAGGTCGGCCTCGCGCACCTCGGGGTGGATGCGGAAGATCATCTCGACCGAATTGGCGAAATCCAGGTCGAAATCCAGGTGGCACGCCTCGCATTTCCCGTGATCCTTGAGCGCCCGCAGCGAATCCTTCACCTCCGACGGAACCCGGCAGATCGGGCACAGGATGTCCCATAGGAGCACGAGCAGCCCGTTGCGGGCGCCGTGGAGGCAGGCCGACGTGACCTGCGAGGCATCCAGTCCGAGCCGGCGGGCCAGCGCCAGCGGGCGGATTCGCGTGACCTCTTGCGACGGCGCCGTGGCGAGGAAATCGCCGAATCGCTCGACGACCGACGGATGGATCCCGTGCCGTCCCAGGCCGTCCAGCAGGCGTTCCAGCCTCCGGCGGCGCGGCAAGGGGAGCGGGGCCGCGCCTTCGAACGGGTCGGCCGTGGCGCCTTCGGACAGCTTGCCCATTAGCGACGCGTCGATCCGGCGATAGACCCGCTCCAGGGCACGCTTCGAGTCGCGACCGACCTTCAGCGAGGCCACTGCCCTCATCACGGCGCCCCTCGGGAGGATTCGCACGCGGTGGACGAGCGTCGTCCCGCCTCGGGCTCGCGGCGTCAGCTCGACGGCGCTGACCATCCATTTGAATGGGCCCCGGCGATACTCTCGCAGGACGCCCATGCGTCGCGGCTCGATCCATTCATAGGGATGCTCCTCCCATTCCGCCGTGAGCCCGCCCTGCTTCGACTCGCCGAAGCGATGCACCTGGCCGGCGGCGTCGGCCTCGATGCGGAAGGTGACCGGCGGCAGGCCGATGGCGCGATTGAGTCTCTCGGTGTTCGTGACCAGCGGCCACAGCATGCGGGGCGAGGACTCCAGGTCCCACGAGAAATCGAACTGGAGCAGGTCCTTGGCGTCGCAATCGGGCAATTTCGGGTGCGCGGCGTCGGGCGTGGGCTCGCCGCGGAGCTGCCGCTCCAGGTCGAGAAGGATGCGCCGTGGCATCCGGATACCGCGCCTCGGGCGTCTTGGCGAGGGCGCGGTCGACGATCCTCTTGATGCCGTCGCTCAATGCCGGGTTGTATTTTTCCAGCGGAGGCGGCGGCTCGTTGCAGTGGAGGGCGATGATGTCCATCAGCCTCGTGCCGGAAAACGGGACTTGACCCGCAAGCATGTGATAGAGCGTGATGCCCATCGCATACACGTCGGCGCCCGGCCCGACGGGCGCCCCGGACCCTTGCTCGGGCGACATATATTGCGGCGTGCCCACCACGGCCTGCGGCTGGGTGACCTGGAGCGATTCGCTCTCGACCACGTGGCGGGCCAGCCCGAAATCGGACAGCTTGACCCGCGGCGGAGAGCCGTCGGCGGGCGTGGTCAGCAGGATGTTGTCGGGCTTGACGTCGCGGTGGATGATGCCCCGTTCATGGGCGTCCGTCAGCGCCCGGGCCACGTCGGCCAGGATGCCCAGCGCCTCGGTTTCGTCGAGCTTGCCACGCTCGCCGAGGATCTTGTCCAGGCTCCGCCCCGATACGTATTCCAGCACGAGGAAATGAATCCCGTCGTCCTCGTTGACCTCGAGCAAGTTGGTCACGAACGGATTATTCACCTCGCCCAGAAGCCTTGCCTCCTTGTGGAACCTGCGGATCGCGCCGGGCTTCGCGGCCCATTCGGGGCGGAGGACCTTCAGCGCCACCACGGTCCCATCGGCGCGGTCCTCGCCCCGGAACACCGCGCCCATCCCGCCCTGGCCGATCTTCTCCAGGATGCGATATCGGCCGAGATTCTCGCGGGAGAGGATGTCGATGCTTGCGACCCTGGAGGCTCCGTTCGCCTTGCCGGCCGAATCGCAGGACTTGAGCGTGAAGGCGGCTCGGGAATCCTGGCCGACGAACGAGAAAGGATGCCCCGACTCGCCGGATTGTGCCAGCGCGGAGCCGACGGCCGAATCGATCGTTTCGATGGGGACCGGGAGCTTCATGGCCGAGGCCAGGTCGTCCAGGCGAGCGGCCACCTCGCGGGCCGAAGGGCGGTCGGCCGGGTCGGCGGCGAGCATTTCGCGGACGAGGCGATCGAGGGTCACCGTCACGTCCGAAGAACTTGCCACGAAATTGATCGTCTCCTTCGAAATCGCGTCCGGCGGGGACGAATCGTCCACGTCGGTGGCCCCCGCCATCAGCCCGTGCAAGATCTTGCCCAATCCGAGGATGTCGTCGGCCATCTCGACGGAGGCCGGCGGCGACGGCCCGGTCAACGTCCCGGTGAAGTCCAGGAACGGCCTTCCGCCGACCTCAAATCGCGCCTCGTCGAGCGAGATGGAGCCGTGATTCAAGCCCAGCCGATGCGCCTTGGCCGTGGCCAGGGTCAGAGAAAGCACGATCGAGATCGCTTCCGGCTCGGTCATCGGGAGCCGGTCGCCCAGGGCCTCGCTCAACGGGAGCGACTCCGCCCCGTCCAGGGCCAGATAGGGCGGATCCCCCGAGTCCTGGAATTCAAGGATGCGGGCCGAGGCCGGGTCGTCGATCAGCGCCGCCGTGCGGACTCGCTTGCACAGGGCGGCCCATCGCGTGGGATCGGCCTTCGCCCCGTCAAGCACGCGGACCTCGACGGGCCGACCATCGTCCACCCCTCGGGCGCGATAGGCGATCCCGTCGGACCCCGCACCGATCTGAGTCAGCACCGCATACGGACCCACCCGCATCGCAATCCTCCGCGGACAAGCCACTCCAGACGGGGACGCCATCGTCCCCGAGTTCATTATCTTACCCCAGCCCCGCCACAATATTGAGCGGGCACCCGGAACTTTGTACGGTGCAGGAGTCGAAACCATCCCCTCGCCCACGGGACCCTCCCATGAAGACAAGAAGCCATCTCCTCGTGGCCATCCTGTCGCTGACCTCGCTCCACCAAGGCCTCGCGCAGGAACCGCCCGCCAAGAAGGCCGCCGTCAAGAAGGAACCCCTGCCGGAAGAGAAGCTCGGGCCCGACTCCATGCCGCACGATGGCGTGCCCAGGGGGAAGGTCGAAGGCCCGTTCCTCTTCAAGAGCCAGGTCCTGGCCAACACGGTCCGCAAATACTGGATCTACGTCCCCGAGCAATACAAGGCCGACAAGCCGGCGGCGGTGCTCGTGTTCCAGGACGGCGCCCGCGCCATCAATCCCAGGGGCGCCCTGCGAGTGCCGGTCGTGATGGACAACCTGATCCACAAGAAGGAGATGCCCGTGACGATCGGCATCTTCATCACGCCCGGCCAGCGCGGCGAGGACTTCCCCGACACGATCGGGACCGGCAACCCCAACAATCGAAGCGTCGAGTACGATTCCCTGGGCGACAAATACGCAAGATTCCTCGTCGAGGAGCTGCTCCCCGAGGTCGGCAAGAAGTACAACCTGACCAAGGACCCCAACGGACGGGCGATCGGCGGGGCCAGCAGCGGCGCCATCTGCGCCTTCACGGTCGCCTGGGAGCGCCCCGACGAATTCCGCAAGGTGATCAGCCTGATCGGCTCATTCACCGACATCAAAGGCGGTCACGTCTACCCGGAATTGATCCGCAAGAACGATCCCAAGCCGATCCGAATCTTCATCCAGGACGGCGCCAACGACAACCGCAACGCGCAGAATCCGAAGCGCGACTGGCACCTGCAAAATCGGGCCATGGTCGCCGCGTGCAAGGACAAGAGCTACGACATGAAATACGAATTCGGCGAAGGCGGCCATTCCGACAACCACGGAGGGGCGATCTTGCCCGATATCCTGCGGTGGATCTGGCGGGATTATCCCAAGTGAGGAGACATGACCCGCAAGTCGGGAGTGGTTCTTGTGGGGCAGGTGGGGCGCCTGCCGGATTGCAAGGCCGGCCTCATGAGATGGCAAGCGACGAGGCTCGGGAGGCCGATGCTTCCGAGTGGGTCGATGGCACTTCCGGGGATGTCGGCGGAAGACTCCGCTTCGCTTAGGGCTGATCGAGTTGTACAAGATTGAGGCTGGTGGATTTTGCACCTACAGCGGTTCACGGTCGCATGTCACCGCTTCTTGTGGGGTGGGCGTCCCGCCCGCCACGGGATCGGCGGGCGGGACGCCCACCCCACGAGAAGATCGTGCCCGACCCGATCGTGTACCGCCGTAGTTCGTGGGCGGTGCTGGCTGAGGCGGGGTTCTCGTGCGTAACAGCCTTGCAAACGGCTGCGAAAACCCGAACCCCGAGGGGATTCCTGGCGTTCGCAAGCCGGTCGCCGGGATCGTTGGTTTCGTCCAACATGCCATCGATCGAATCATCGGCCGTGGCGTGAGCCCCTCCTCAATTCTCGACGCGCTCAAGAGGCCCTTGAAGACTTACCCCATCCGGATCGATAATCTCGGTAGGCCAAGCCGGAGAATCGTCGGTCGGTCCGCCGAACTCGTCGTGAACCCTGAGACGGGAATGGTCCTGTCCGTCAACCCGACCTCCACCAAAACCCGAATTCGTCTGCTGAGGGAACTCGGTTTAGGAGAATGATCGTGCGACTCAAGATCAGCGGCGACGAGCTGGATGTCATTGGACGGTGTGAGCTTCTTCCCCGAGCAAACTCGGCGCCGCTTCAGGCACTGCGGTCAAGGAGTCCAGCATCCTCCTTGAGTTGACTGACGATGAGAGGGACGATCTTCGCGATGCCTGCATCGAACGGCAACAGGTTTCTGGATTCGACCAGGACTACAAGCTCACTGCCCTGGGCCGTGCTCTCCAGAACCTCATCGACAAGTTGTATGTGTAGACGGATGTGGTGGAGGCGGCACGCGAACGGAAAGGGGACGGAGATCATTACTCGATCCTTGTTCGTCCCGATCGGCCGAGCAAACCGGCCCTACAATCCCGCCCCTTCCACAATCCGCACGAATTGCGACCCCGCCGGGATGGCGAACCGCTCGACGTGCCCCGATGGCCATGTGACCTGGATCGCTCCCAGATCGGGCCTCGGGCCCAGGCCGATCGTCAGCCTGCGATCGGAGGCCGACAGGTAACTTCCGCCGGCTATCAGCTCGCGAACTATCGTCTTCGCGCCGATCTTGGCTTGCACTTTCGCCCCGATTGGCACGCGGCAGGCCGGCGCTTTTCCGACCAGTTCCAGCGATAGCCAGTTTCCTCCGGTGGATTCATTTCGCAGCACGCTTGCGGGCTGATCGAGCGAATTCACCACCAAATCGGGCCTGGCGTCGCCGTCGAGGTCCCCGACCGCCACGCCTCGGCCGAGCCGGGGTTGCGAGAGCCACTCTCCAGGGACCTCGACGAACCTCCCGCGATCGTTTTGCAACAGCTTCGAGGGCATGGCGAACGGCTCTCCCAGCCTCTGGCGGTCGAGCACGTGGCCGTTGGCCTGGAACAGGTCGAGGTCGCCGTCGCCGTCGAAGTCCTCCAGGATCAGCCCGAACCCGAGGACGGATCGCGTGGCCATCTTGAGGCCGATGGCGCCCGAATCGTCGGAAAACACGCCGTTTTCCAGGTTGCGGAAGCCGACGGTGCCGCGTCCGAGGAAATTGCTCGCGAGCAGGTCCATCCGGCCGTCGCCGTCCACGTCCCCGACCGCGACGCCCATCCCGGCCAGCGGGCGGCCATCCCCATCGACCGCGACGCCCGCGGTCCCGGCGACGTCCGCAAACCGCAACCCCCCCTTGTTCTCGAAGAGGCGGCAAGCGGTGCCGTCGTTGGCGACGAAGATGTCGAGCTTCGAGTCCCCCACGAGGTCGGCAACGACCACCCCCAGGCCGCGGCCGTCGGGGGCCTCGATCCCGGCGGATCGGGAGATATCGGTGAATGTGCCGTCGCGATTATTTCGGTAGAGGCGGTCGGGCTGGGGCGAGAACTCCTCGGGGCCGCAGAAATCGCGCTTGCCGTCGGGCGCCGCGCAATAGGGGGCCTTCGTCGGATCGAAATCGACATAGGTGGCCACGAACAGGTCGAGGTCGCCGTCGCCGTCGAGGTCGGCGAACGCGGCGGAGGTGCTCCACAAGTGCGATTCGAGGCCGGCGTTTCGCGTGACGTCCTCGAACCGCCCGCCTCCCAGGTTGCGATAGAGCCGCTGGTCTCGCCAGCCGGAGACGAACAGGTCATCGCGGCCGTCGCCGTCGAAATCCCCCACGGCGGCTCCCATCGCGTAAGGAGGGCCGGGGGCGTTCGCCCTGTCCGTGAAGTCCTCGAACTGCCCGTTGCCCTTGTTGAGGAAGAGGCGGCAAGGGGGGTCGGGCTTGCCGGGTTCGGCCACAATCGGCCCTCCATTGCACAGGAAGAGGTCCAGTCGGCCATCGCCGTCGGCGTCGATCACGGCCACGCCGCCCCCCATGATCTCGGGAAGGTCGTGCCGGTTGCGAGACCCAGAGTGGAAGGAGAACCGCACGCCCGACCCGGCCGAGACCTCGCGAAAAGCCATCGCCCGAGGCTCGGCCGCGGCAACGTGCCCGCTTTCGCCGACCAGGGATACGATTGCGATCAAGAAAAACCTGGACATGACGGCCTTCCTGCGAGTTGCGAAATCGACATCCTGCCTGTTCTCGAAAATTCGACGAATCCAGGGGTTTTTTCGGTTGCATTCCCGACGCGATCGTGGGAAAGATCACATCTTCCCTCCTCCGTTTCAGTGCGAGGCAACCCGATTCGCGTCATGAGGGCGACCGACGGGCTCGATCCTTACAGGATCGCGCCTCGGGGGACGCCATGCAATCGGAGGGTTGAACTTGAGGGGGTGGGGCGGTGCGCCGGGCGCCTCGCCTACAATCTCCATGCCATAGAATCAACAAGAACGTTGATCTTGGGAATCATGACACCGACCGCGTTCCTATTCTCTAGAAAACACAAGAATTCATGGAGATTTTGATCTAGTCGATGTCCCCCTGCGTCCATAGTATTGCAGTAGTGCAATCATGGATTTCCAAATGGATGGAGCCCGAGATCCCTTGAAGCCTCCCCCCAGACGATGGCAACATCGTCGCTCCCTGGAAATGCTGGGTTCTTCATGCGTGGCTACTGTGTACGCTTTCTTGTGGTCGCGATCCTGGCCGGCATCCCGCGAGGCGCCTCGGCGGCCGAGGCTCGTCATGCGTGGAAGGCCCACCTCCACGAGGCGAAGCTCGTCCGCGAGGAGCAGCGTACGGCCGGACCCGGGCCGGTCCCGGCTCATTTCGGCGACCTCTCGCCGCAAGCCCGGCTGGCGTATCTCCTTGCCCGATATGACGTCGACCCGGTCCGGTTCGACCATTTTCATCCCAAGCTGGGCCCTTATCTGGCGATGGACGAGCGCCTGCGGGCGGCGATCTCGCAGGGGTGCATGGGGATGGGCGGCCTGTTCGCCAACACGCCACTCACGCGATATCTCCATTATCGTCGCGACCTGAACCCGAAGCGGTTCGATCACTACCACCCCGCGCTCGGGGCGCTGCTGGCCGAGGACGATCGGCTGCGCGCGATCATGGCGGGCTGCGTCGCCGGCGAATTGATCCCGCCGACGATCACCGCACCCCAGGATACGACCGCCATCGGCACGCCGTCCCCCTCGGCTGCCACGGGAGGCGGCGGGATCACGCCCAGCGGCGGGTTCGTGCCCAGCGCCGTCCCCGAACCGGGGAGCCTGACCCTGCTGATCGTGGGCTCGGTGGCGGCGGGTTCCTCCCGGCTCACGCGATGGGCTCGATCGCGCCGAGGGGCGATTTCCTGACCTGGCGAACTCCTCTTGTAGCTTCTGGACGGCGGGCGGCCGTGGCGTCACAATGGCGTCCATGGCCCGGTCGTCGCCATCAAGGCGAGTGGATCGGGCCCTCTCCGCCCGGAACTCTCCGCGAAGCTGCTCAAGGAGTCCTCGACCATGGTTGATCGTACCCCGTCGTCACGAGGGCGGCTCGCCTTCTGGACGACCGTATCCCTCGCGCTCGGCTTCGCGGCCACCGCCTCGGCGCAGGTCTCGCCCGAGGAATCGGCCAAGAAGCTCAAGCCGGCCCCCGGACTGGAAGCCACGCTCTGGGCCGCCGAGCCGATGGTCATCAACCCGACCAGCATGGACATCGACTCGCGAGGACGGGTCTGGATCACCGAGGGCCTGAACTACCGGACCACGCACGGAGGGGGCGGCAAGCCGCGTCACGAGGACGCCGACAAGATCAAGATCCTGGAAGACACCGACGGCGACGGCAAGGCCGACAAGGTCACCGTGTTCGCCGACAAGATCTGGCCGATCCCGATGGGCCTGGCCGTCGAGGAGAAGTGGAGCAAGGAGGGCAAATATCTGGGAGCCCGCGTGTACGTAGGCAACAGCCCCGACCTGCTCGTGTTCGAGGACAAGGACGGCGATGACAAGGCCGATTCTCGCGAGGCCCTGCTCACCGGGTTTGGAGGGGTCGACTCCGATCACGGCGTCCACGGGATGACGCTGGGGATGGACGGCAAGCTCTACTTCACCCACGGCGACGGCTGCTGTTCGTCCGAGCAAGACGGCTCGCACAGGGACAGGAATTTCAACGTAACGGACAAATCCGGCCGGCATGTCTGGAGCGATCAACTCGCCAATACCCTGCGGGTGAATCGCGACGGCACGCAGTTCGAGATCATCGCCGATCGGCAGCGAAACAACTACGAAACCTGCCTGAACTCGTTCGGAAACATCTTCACCAGCGACAACGACGACGACGGCAACCGCGGGTCGCGGGTGATCTGGGTCATGGAAGGCGGCAAGTACGGCTATCGCACGCCCGGTTCGCCCCGCCACTGGGGCGAGGACGTGCCGGGAAACGTGCCGAAGCTCGTCGGCACGGGCAACGGATCTCCCTGCGGCGTGATGGTTTACGAGGGCGACTTGCTTGCCGAAGGAGTATCAAGGCGCCGTGCTGGAAGCCGAAGCCGGACCCCGGCAGATCAACTACTTCCCGATCACCCGGAAGGGCGCGGCGTTCCGCACCGAATACAAGATCATGCTCGCCAGCGACGACCCCTGGTTCCGCCCGGTGGACGTGACGGCGGCGCCGGACGGCTCGGTGTTCGTGGCCGACTGGTACGACGCCGGTGTGGGCGGCCACGCGTTCCGCGACCAGACGACGGGGCGGATTTATCGGGTGGCTCCGACGGGTGTTAAGACGAAGAAGGTGGCTTATGATTTCGGGACGATTCCGGGCTTGATCGAGGCGTTGAAGTCGCCGGTGGTGTCGGCCCGTGACGCAGCCCGTCGGGGCTTGATCGCATGCGGGCCGGACGCGGTCGGGGCGATCCTGCGTGCCGTCAAGCCGGCCGACGTCCCCTTCATGGCGCGAACGATGTGGGTTAACGCCGACATCCCCGGGTCGGACATGCTGACGTCGCTCGCCCGAGCGATGGCCGAGAAGGCCCCGAATTTCGGCAAACTCGATCCGCGCATTCGCGAGCAGGCCATCCGAATCCTCGGCCGTGACGTCAGCCGGGACGGCCACGTGGAGCTTGCGGACCCACAAGCCCGCAAGCCCCTGACCGCCGAGGCAAACCTGCCCGCGCTCCTCGCCACTGTTGACGACCCCGACGCCGGCGTCCGCCGCGAACTAATCCTCGCCTTCCGCGACATGCCCACCGAAAAGGTCGGCGAAGCCCTGAAAACCCTCTGCAAATCCTGGGACGGCAAGGACCGCTGGTATCTGGAAGCCCTGGGATTGGCCCTCAAGAACCGCGAGCCGGCCTTCCTCAAGGAGCTTTTCGACGGCAACCTCTACGGAGACCTCGACCTCGACAACACGGGCAAGCTCGGCAACCTGGCCCTGCCTCCGTATTTCCCGGTCGATCGCAATGAGGCCTTTATTTCGGCCAGCGACCCCGATTTGCCCCCCGCGAATGCCCTGACCAAGACCCTGGGCCTGGCGTGGATGGTCCATAAGCCCGAAGTCCTGCCGATCATCGCCCGCGTGATGCCCAAGCTGTATGCCCCCGAGATTCAACAGGCCGCCGATGACGTGATCCAGCAGATTTCCGGGTCGAGCGGCGCCGTCACCCTCGCCGACCTGGCCATGACCACCACCGACATGGCCCGTCGCCGCCAGATTTTAGGGATCTTGGCGAAGAAGCTGGACGGCTCCTGGCGAGAGGCCCAGGGCGACACGAAGGTCTCGCAGGCGATCGAGATGGCGTTGCGAGATCCCGAGACCAAGACGCAGGGCATCCAGATGGCGGGCGTCACGGGGAATGCGAAGTACGCCGACGCGCTGGGCTCGGAGATCGAAAACCCGAAGGCGCCCGAGGAAGTGAAGGCTTCGGCCGTCGAGGCGCTGGCCCGATTGCGTACTCCGAAGGCGAAAACGGTCCTGGAAGACCTGATCGCCAAGGCCACGGCCGCGAAGGCGTCCAGCCCCGCCGCCGAGGCCGCCGTGCGTTCGCTCCCGCGATTGGGCAATGCTCGCGAGAAGCTCATGCAGTTGATGAACTCCGACGAAACCCCGCTGGGATTGCGTCGCGAGGCGTTGCGGACGCTCGCCACGCAGAACGACGGCGCCCGCATGCTTCTGGCCATGGCGACCGAGAAGAAGCTGCCCGATTCGCTGAAGACCGAGGCCGCCACCGTCCTGCGGGGCCATCCCGACGGCGGGATTCGCAACGCCGCCTTGCGGGCCATGCCCATCGTGTCGGCAAGCGGCCGGCCTTTGCCCTCCAACGGCGAGTTGATCCGTCGCGATGGCCAGGCCGATCGGGGTCGCGAGGTGTTCTTCAAGGGCGGCACCACCACCTGCGCCAGTTGCCACCGCGTGCAGGGACGCGGCCAGTGGGTCGGCCCCGATTTGTCCACGATCGGCTCGAAATATGGCAAGGATGAGCTGCTTCGCTCGATCCTGAACCCGAGCGCGGCGATTGGCTACAACTATCGCAGCCTGGTCGTGGCGCAGAATGATGGCCAGGTCATCACGGGCTTGATGGTCGAGGATACGCCCGAAAAGCTCGTGTTGAAGACCTCGGAAGGGAAACGGGTCACGCTCCGCCCCACCGAGATCGAGGCCCGCAAGATGGCCGAGATCTCGCTCATGCCCGAGGGCCTGGCGCAAGCCATGCAGGAGCAAGACCTCGTCAACCTGCTGACTTATCTGACCACGCTCAAGCAACCGGTCAGCATCGTCGGCCAGTTCAGCGTGCTCGGGCCGGTTGGCGACAGCCTCGACCGCAAGTTGATGGACCCGACGGTGAAGATCGACCCGAAGGCCCCGATGGAAGGGGAGGGCGGGAAGCTGCTGCAATGGCGACGGCTTTCGGCCAATGCCGAAGGGCTCGTCGACATGATTCCCCTGCTCGGCACCGACGCCTCGAAGGCGGGGTACTTGCTCACGCCGGTCACCTCGCCCGTCGATCAGGAAGTGCGGGTCGTCCTCGATACCAAGGCCGACATCAAGGCCTGGCTCGGCGGCAAGCCGCTGGATTTACCCGTTGCCAGCGAGGGCGAGCCCCGCGCGACGACCGTGAAATTGCCCGCCGGGACGACCGAGCTGGTGATCCGCATGCCGGGCGGGAATGCGGCCTCGCTGGTCGCAACCTTCGTGGCGAACCGGCCGATCGAGTTCAGCCCGAGCGAGGCGAAATAGGCGATCTCGTAGGGTGGGTCGAGCGTGAGCGAGGCCCACCATCCCCCGACGGAAGCAGACCGCCGCGTGTCCGTTCCAGACGAAAATCCCCCCGTGGCCGTCGCCATCCCCTGCTACAACGAGGCCGCGGCCATCGCATCGGTGATCGCGTCGTGGCGCGTCGCCTTGCCCGAAGCCGAGATCGTGGTCTTCGACAACAATTCCACCGACGGCACCGGCGACCTTGCCCGAAATCTCGGCGTGAAGGTCGTGCCGGTCCCCGACCAGGGCAAGGGCCATGCGGTCCAGGCCATCTTCGCCACGCTTCGCGGTCGACCGGCCGTGATCATGGTCGACGGCGACGGGACCTATCCGGCTTCCGAGGCCCGCAAGCTGATCGCGCCGATTCTGGACGGGTCGGCCGACATGACGATCGGCGCCAGGAGGCCGGTGGCGCAGGCCGGGGCGATGTCGCCCGTGAGGGGGTTCGGCAATGTGATCATCCGCTCGGCGTTTTTCGTGCTGATCGGGCGCGGGCCGGGCGACCTGCTCTCGGGATATCGCGCGTTCTCTGCGCGATTCCTGGAAGACGTCCACCTGCGATCGTCGGGCTTCGAGATCGAGACCGAGCTTGCCGGCGAGGCCGTGGCTCGCCGCATGAAAACCGTCGAGATCCCCGTCCCGTATTATCCGCGGATCGCCGGGACCGCGAGCAAACTGCGGGCTTTTCGCGATGGCCGGCGCATCCTTGCGAAAATCGTCGAGCTATCGCTCAGGCTGCGTCCCTGGCGGATCGTCTTCTTTGCGGCCGCGCTGGCATGGCTGGCGTGGCGAATCGTGTAGGGCGTGTGGAACACGCCGTTTCGTTTGTCCGAGAAGGAAAGGCGTGTTCCACACGCCCTACGCTTCGCGGCTTTCGAGCGATCCCAAAGCGCGTTTCAGCGCGTCGCCGGTGACGGGCTTCTGGATGTACCCGTCGACGCCCGCCTCGCCGATCCGCCTCTGGTTCTCGGCGGAGACGTCGCCGGTGAGGGCGAAGATGGGCAGGCCGTCCAGGGAAGGGTCGGATCTCAGGGCGAGCGTGGCGTCGATCCCGTTCATGCCGGGCATGTTCACGTCCATGAGGATCGCCATGGGGCGCTCGGCGCGGCATTGTTCGAGGACTTCGCGGCCGTCGGCGGCCTCCAGGGCGCGATAGCCCATCCGCTTCAGGAGGCGGACCAGGGTGCGGCGGCTGTCGTCGTGGTCCTCGGCCACGAGGATGGCCCCCCCGGCCGGGCGGGCGACCTCGGCGGGGACCTTGGCCTCGTTCGCCGGGGCCTCCGCGATTACCGAGGCGGGCAGGACGAGCGTGAAGGTGGTGCCCCGGCCCACCTCGCTGTCGATCGTGATCGTCCCGCCGAGCAGGCCGGCGAGGCGTCGGCAGATCGCCAGGCCCAGGCCGGTCCCCTCGCCGCCCGGGCGTCGCGGGTTCTCCAGCGTGGCGAACTCGTCGAACACGCGGGCCTGGTCGGCCGCGGCGATGCCGATGCCCGTGTCCTCGACGGCGATCTTGATCGACTCGGGGGTGCGATCGCCCCAGAGGCGGACGTGCCCCCGGTCGGTATATCGCAGCGCGTTGGAGAGGAAATTCGCGAGGATCTGCTTCAGTTTCGCGCGGTCGGTCGAGAGCGTGAGCCCGGCCAGGCCGTCCAGCTCGACGCGGCAATCCAGCCCCTTCAAGCGGGCCTGCGGCTCGATGCTCGACACGCATTCCGAGAGCGTGGGCTCCAGCGAGAATTGCGAGAATTCGGCGGGCATGGCGCCGGCGTCGATCCGCGTGAGGTCGAGCAGGTCGCCCAGCAGGTCCAGCACGTTCTTCACGCCGTTGCGGATGGTCCGCAGGCATTCCTGGACCTCGGGATCGTCCTCGTCCTGCACGTGCATTTCCAGGAGCTGCGCCGAGAGGACCACGGCGTTGAGCGGGGTCCGGGCGTCGTGCGAGAGGGCCAGCATGAGGCGGGACTTGTGCTGCGACGCCTCCTCGGCGATCTGCTTCTGCCTGCCGAGCGCGGCCTCCAGCTCGGTCTGGTCGGTCACGTCCAGGCACGATCCGAGGTAGCCGAGGAACTTGCCCGCGTCGTCCTGATAGGGCACGCCTCGCGAGGCGATCCATCGCGGCTGGCCGTCCTTGCCGATCACGCGGAACGTGCGGGAGAAGACGGCCCGGCGGTCGAAGGCTTCGCGGAACTCGGCGAGCGTGGCGGCGGCGTCCTCGCGGTGGATGGCGGCGAACCAGCTCCCGCCCTCGCCCGAATCCTCGACGGTCCCGAGGAAGTCGCGGAAGGTCTGATTCACGAAGTCGTCGCGCCCGTCCACCCCCGTCCGCCAGATCATCACCGGCGACTGCTCGACGATCGCGTGGAGCTGCGCCGAGGCGGCCGAGAGGCTCGCCTCCAGTTGCTTCTTCGAGGTCCGGTCCTGCGCCACGACCACGGCGCCGAAGATCCGGCCCGAGGCGTCGCGCAACGGGGCGGCGCTGGCCGAGATGTATTTCGTGGATCGCGGCTGGTGCCAGGTCATCTCCTCCTGGGCGACCGATTCGCCCCGCAGCGCGCGGACGATGGGGATGTCGTCGGGCTGGTATTCGCGGCCGTCGGGGTGGCGGATCTTGTAGACCCGGGCCAGGTCGGCCAGCGTCATCCGGCCCACGGCCTGGGAGGCGGGAAACTGCTGGAGCTGCTCCCCCTCGCGATTCAGCGCGATGACCTTCCCCTCGGCGTCGAACACCCAGACCCCCACGGGCAGGTTGTCCAGGAGGATGCCGAGCTTGGCGCGCTCCTGCTCGGCCAGCAACCTCGCCTTCTCGATGGCCTGATTGCGATGCTCGACCTCCCTCATGGCCATGCTGGCGGCGGCGCGGCTATCCTCGTCGAACCTGCGGACGCTCTCGACGGTCGTCTCGTTCAGGACGTGGTGGATGGCCGCGTGCGTGCTCTCCAGCGCCGACAGGTCGAAGTGATGCTCGCGGGCGAACGCGAAGGTCGATTCCATCAAGGCCGTGCGCAGGTGCCCCAGCTCGGCGACGACCTCGGTCATGTCGTAGCCCTGGCTGAACCGCGCGTGGCCGTGCTCCTCGGCCGCGGCCGAGATGTCGGTCGGCTTGCCTCGCAGCCGGTCGGCGATGCGGTCGATCAGCAGAGGGACGTGGTCGAGGAATTCGCTGTACGTGAGCGACTCCGACCGCGTGACGTCGCGATCGTGGTGTACTCGGTCTCGCCATGATTGGATCAGGGCGTCGGTCCGGGTATCCAGATGATCCGCCACCATGGCGGGTGCATTCATGATCCGAATCCTGCGGAGGTGGGTCACACGGAGTTCAGGTGGGCGGAAAACGCTTCGCGTCACTGCGTCGGCCGGGTCGGGGGTTGACCGCCAGGGTTCGTCGCGGCTCATCCCGGCCGTCATTCAGTATTCTCACGCCCGTCCCGCATGTCAAGCCGCGTCGATCGGCCCGAGTATAGGCTTCGACCATTCATATGCTTGGATCGATCGGCTGAAGAAATTGACGCACCCGTTGCGGGAGGGTTCTCCGTTCCTACCGGATTGAAACGGGGCGGGCGTGGCGTGTAGAATCGACTGCGTCGCCCGCCGGCACCCTCCCGCCCAGCCCGATCCTGAATCACGGGGAACGAACGATGCAGATCGCCGCCCGACCGCGGGCCTTGCCCGCGTTGTTCGCGGTCCTTTTCGCGTGGGCGGTGGCCGCCCCGGCCTTCGCCGCCAAGCCCAAGCTGCCCGAAGGGTTCGAGGCCCGCCTCGTCGCGGCCGTCCCGGCGGTCCAATATACCTGCCAGGTGGCCACGGCGCCCGACGGCGCCCTGTTCGTGGCCGAAGACCCGATGGACCAGGTCGGCCCCTACGAGAGCTTCAAGGGCCGCATCCTCAAGTTCGAGGAAGGCAAGGAGCCGGCCCTCTACGCCGATCAATTTCGCGCGATCCAGGGCATGGCCTGGCACGATAACTCCCTCTACGTGTGCCACATGCCGTTCCTGACCGTCCTGAAGGACACCGACGGCGACGGCAAGCCGGATTCGCGCAAGGATTTATTCAAGGACCTCGGCCCCACGAACAATCAGGGCCTGAACGACCATATTGTCTCGGGCATCCAGTTCGGCGTGGACGGCCTGCTCTACATCTCCGTCGGCGACAAGGGCGTGCCCAGGGCCACCGGCCCCGACGGCCGCACGGCGCAGATCGAGGGCGGCGGCAGCCTGCGATGCAAGCCCGACGGCACCATGCTGGAGGTCTACTCGACCGGCACGCGCAACCACCTGGAAGTGAACCTCGACCCGCTCGACAACGTGTTCACTTACGACAACACGGACGACGGCCTCGGCTGGTGGACCCGCGTCACGCATCACGTGGACGGCGGCTACTACGGCTATCCCTACGACTACCACCCCCGGCCCGATCGCCACCTCCCCCGCATGGCCGAATACGGCGGCGGCTCCCCCTGCGGGGCGATCTTCTACAAGGAAGACGCCTGGCCCGAGAAGTACCGCGGGATGGGCTTCTGGGCCGAGTGGGGCAAGGGCAAGGTCCAGGGGATCAAGTTCGTCAAGGACGGCTCGTCGTACAAGATCGGCGAGATGATCGACTTCGCCATCAAGGACGGCGACCTCGAATTCCGCCCGATCGACCTGGCCGTCTCCTACGACGGCAAGACCATGTACGTGGCCGACTGGGGCATGGGAGGATGGGGCAAGCCCGAGGAGAAAGTCGGTCGCGTGTGGGCCATCACCTACACCGGGAAGGTCGAGACCCGTCCGCGAGGCAACGATTCCGACCCGATCGCCGACCAGATCAAGCAGCTTGACCACCCCTCCTTCAACGAGCGCATGAGGGCCGAAAACGCCCTGATCGCGAAGGGATTAGAGGCCGAAAAGCCCGCGATTGCCGCGCTGGACGACCCGAAACTCGACGCGACGGCCAAGTGCATCTCGTGTGGGTGATTTACGGGATCGCCGACAAGCTGGGCGATTCCAAACTGAAGGAACCGCTGATCGACGCCCTGGAACATCGCTATCCGCCCGAAGTTCGGGCGCAGGCGGCGCGGGCGTTGGGGATTCGCCCCTATCAAAAAGGCTTCACCGCACTGATCCACGCCTTGAAGGACACCGATCCCACGGTCCGCCTGCAAGCAACGATCGCGCTCGGGCGATCGGGCGACGCCTCGGTGGTGCCGGCCCTGCTGCCCATGTTGACCGACGCCGACCGCTTCATCAGCTTCTCGGCCCGCCAGGCGTTGCGAAGGCTCGACTGCTGGGGCGACGCCAGGGAAGGGCTGAAGTCGGCCGATCCGAAGCTCCGGCTCGCCCTGCTGGACGCCATGGAGACGCAATACGACTCGCTGGCCGTCGGCTCGCTCCTCCAGTACGCGATGGAGCCCGACCACCCCGCCGACGAGCGGGCCAAGGCCCTCACCTATGCGGCCGAGGTCCACCGCAAGCCCCAGCCCTGGGATGGCAAGTGGTGGGGCACGCGCCCGGCCACCCACGGCCCTCGCGAGAAAGTGGAGGAATGGGTTGGCACGAAGACCATCCTGGAAGCGGTCGCAATGTCTTTGGGCGACTCGCAGCCGCCCGTAAGGCTCGCCGCCATTCATGCCGTGGTCGAGACCAAGGACCGCGACGCCCTCCCGAAACTTCGCGAGCGATTCAAGGCGGAATCCGAACTGGACGTCCGCAAGGAAATCGCCCTGGCTTTGGGCAAGCTGGAAGACAAGACCGCGCTGCCCATGCTGGTCTCGACGATGAAGGACGCGAAGGCGCCCGAGGGGCTTCGCGAGGCCGCCTTGACCGCCGTAGAGGCGATTGGCGGCGAATCAGCAGTCGCGGCCCTGCTGGACCTGCTCAACCGGCCCGACCTGCCCGCCGATCGCCAGCCCCGCGTGATCGCCGCGCTCGGGAAATCCAAGTCGCAGACGGCCATCAAGCCGCTGGTCGAGAAGCTGGACAGCGATTCGGCGAGCGTGAAAGCGGCATCGGCCGAAGCCCTGGCGAAGATCGGCAAGAAGGTGGACACCTTCGCCCCGAAACTCCGCGAATTACTGGCCGACAAGAGCGTGGACGTCCGCAAGGCGGCGATTGACGCCCTCGCCACCGTCAAGGATCGCGACGCGATCCCGGCGCTCGTCCAGGCCGCCGACAAGACCGAGACGGCCTTCGAGGCAAGCACCGCCCTCGCCGCCATGCCCGACCTCCGCGCCCTGCAAATCTACCTGCAAGGCTTGACCCAGCGAAACGGCGACCTCCGCAAGGCGAGCGCGTCGGCCATCACGGCGATTCACGATCAGGCGGCGCCGGTGCTCGAAAAACTGGCCGAACGTCACGAATTGAATCCCGCCGCCCTGCCCGAATTGGTCAAGATTTTCGCGGGTAACAAGCCGATCATGCGATGGCAGGTCGTCGGCCCGTTCGCGGTCGACGCCGCTCCGCCCTTCGCCGTCGACAAGGCGATCGACGCGAAGGCCAGTTTCCCCGGGATCGGCGACAAGATGGTCTCGTGGAAGCCGGCCAGGGGGGACAACAAGGGGATGGTGGACCTGAACCAGGTCTACAAGGGCTCCAACGACGAGCGATCGGCGTTCGCCTATGCGGAGATCCGGAGCCCGTCGTCCCGGAAGGCCGAGATGCTCACCGGGTCGGACGACACGATCACCGTCTGGCTCAACGGCAAGGAAGTCACGAAGCACGAAGGCTCGCGAGGCTGGAGCTTCGACGCCGACCGCTTCGAGGTTGAGCTAGCCCCCGGCACGAACCGGATCGTCGTCAAGTGCGGCAACCACGGCGGCTTGTGGCAATTCTCGGCCGCGATCGGCGAGACCTCCGATTACGCGTTCCTCAAGGCCGCGCCCTCCGGGGCGTTCAATCCCGACGCCTACCGCAAGCATGCCCTCCGGGCGAAGGGGAATCCCGACAAGGGCAAGCACCTGTTCGCCGACCTGAAGGGGCTGGCCTGCGTGAAGTGCCACGCCGTGGGCGGCGAGGGCGGCAACGTCGGCCCCGACCTCGCCGGGATCGCCAGCCGTTATCCCAAGGAAGAATTGATCACGTCTGTCCTTTACCCCTCGGCCAAAATCTTCTCGGGATACGAGCCGATCAGCGTGGCCCTGACCGACGGCCGCGTGCTGGTGGGGATCATGAAGCAGGACACGGCCGACGAGCTGGAGATCCAGGACGCCGAGGCCAAGCGGATCAAGATCCCGAAGGCGGACATCGAGGCCAAGAAGGTCAGCGACGTTTCGCTCATGCCCAACGGCCTGGCCGAAGGGCTCTCGCAAGGCGATTTCGCCGACCTGATCTCCTACCTCGAAACCCTCAAGGAAAAGCCGGGCGAGGCGAAGAAACCGTGAGAAGGGGAGCATCGCCGCAAAGGTAGGGTGGGGCGAGCGCCGGCGAGTCCCACCTTGACCACTTTTCGAGGGCACGGGGCCCCGCTGGCGCCTGACCCATGCCAGGATTGTCCATCCGGTTACGACGAGATTGGGCGGCAGGGTCCCACAATGGGTGCGGAAATCCTCGCGTTTCTTCTCATTGATGACAATACCGCGCCGGACCAGCCCCCGTTCACGAACGACCCATCAACCTGGGACCTCTCGAACGACCTCGGGTTGGGCGGTTCCAAGGACTACGCCTTTTTCGCCGCGATCGGCGGCATCCGCAACATCACCGGTATCGAGCCCCTCTTCCCCTGGCGCGGGCTCCCTCCCGTCCAGAGCACATGCGAGCGGCTCATGGATCTGGCCGACGACTACAACGTCAGCTGGTTGACCCTCGCCGAGGTCCGATCCGCGTTGGCCCATCACGACGTTGAGGTCCCCCGCCTGAGTCGTGCTGTTCAGCTCGTCCTGATGGCGATGAGGGCCGCCGAGGAGATCCACGGAGTCGATAGGGTTCGCATCGTGTTCCAGATCACCGACTGATGTGCGGCCGTATCCCCTCACTGCCGCGGGCGGGTGGCACCGGACGCACTGGCGGGCAAGCCGCCGGTGACACCCAGAATGAAGAACCGCTGGAGGCGCGGGCCGCTTGCCGGCGCGACTGCGATCCTGTACTCTGGCATCCAGAGGGTCGAGTCGGGCGCGAGGGCTGCGATGGCGTATACGGACTTTACCCTCGACTCGGTTGAGGCGGATCTCGGCGTTGGCCAACGCCCTGGACCCCTCTTTCCCGCCCTGCACGACGTCGCACCGCCGCAGTGGTTGTCCGACCAGCTTGCCCGCGGCATGGAATTGGCCTTGGTGAGCGAGAAGGCGCGGAGCGAGTTCATCGTTGCTCCCATCTTGCTGGCGGTGCGCGAGTTGTCTGGTGGCCGGGTGGCCATCCTCTCGGGCCCTCGACTTGACGTGGACCCGGCTCGCAGGCTCTCGGGCGAGTGCGACTTCCTCCTGTCGCTCTCCGACCCTCTGCCTCGGCTGCGGGCGCCTCTGCTGGCGGTGTTGGAGGCGAAGAAGAACGACATCGAGGCGGGCCTGGGACAGTGCGCCGCCCAGATGGTCGCGGCCCAGATCTTCAATGAGCGAGGCGGGCAACCGGGTCGGCCAATCTTCGGCTGCGTGACGACGGGCGAGGACTGGCAATTCCTGCGGCTCGACGGCCAGGAGCTCGTGATCGACCCGGCGCGGCGGTACATCAACCAGGTGGGGTCGGTCCTGGCGGCCCTGCTTGCTGCGGTGGGACTTGCGAGGTCCGGCTAGGTATTTTGATGCCGTCGCGACGGGCATTTCTCGCGGATTCCAGGCTTCCAGGACCAAACCAGCATCGGCGGAACTTGGTCCTTATCTCCCCTGTCCTTTCCGGCAAATTTCTCATGGACGATGACAACGTCGCGGTTCGCAAGCGAGAGCGCAGCACGAGGTATCCCGGCAGCCCGCTGGCCGAATGCATCGAGTTTGCGCGCTTCATCGAGACGAAGGGGCTGGATGGCCTGCCGGCGACCGAGGTGGCCCTGGCCATGGGCTACAAGAGCGTGAAGACCAATACGTTCTCCGCCCCGCTGAGCGCCGCACGCCAATTTGGCCTGCTTACGCTCAAGGATGATGCCTACTCGCTCACCCAGTTGGCCCGGTCCATCCTGCATCCCGTCGACCCGGCCGAATTGCCGCGACTGCATCGCAAAGCCTTGCTCGAACCGCCTTTATATGCCGAGCTTGCCCAGCGATTGGCGGACAAGCGCGTGCCCGAGGCCGCCATCCTGGCGAATGTCCTCTATCACCAGCATCACATCATCGCCACCGCCAAGGATGCCGCGGCCGAGACCTTCTTGCAGTCGGCCCGATTTGCCGGCGTCCTGGGCGATGAGGGGATTTTCCGGCCTCAAGGCGAGCCACTCGCGCCCCCTTTGCCCGACGCTCCCAAAGCCGCAGATCCGGTCGCACGCCGCGAATCCTCGCGAGACGTGCGGCTGGACCTGCGGCTCTGGGGTGACGATCAGGGCAAGACGATCCGCCTGAGGGCGCCCGAGACAATCTCGGCCGAGAGCTTCGAGCGCTTCCTCCAGGCGTTCCACCTCCTGGTGAAAGTGGAAGGTAGGCAAGGGGTTACGAAACCTTGACGTCGATGCGGCGGGGCTTCGCGCTCGGCCCTGGGCAGCGTGAGGCGCAGCACGCCGTTCTTCAACTCGGCGCGAATCTCGTCGCGCTGGACCTCGTCGCTGAGGATGAACGAGCGGAAATACTCGGCCACGCCCGATTCCTGATGGACGGCGCGGGCGGTTTCCGGCAGCGCCCGGGTTACCGAGGCGTGCAGGTTCAAGACGTTGTGTTCAAGCTCGACTCGCAACGAGGACTCGTTGGCCCCCGGCAAGTCCGCCTCCAGGATCAGTCCATCGGCATTCTCGTGGATGTCGATGGCCGGCGTGATCGCACCGGCGGGCGGCGACGGCCTCGCGGCCTCCTTGCCGGGCCGGGAGCCGTTCGATGCGGGGGCGGCCGAGACGTGGATCGAACGCTGTTCGTTATTCATTTTAAGTTATTCTCCGGGAACAAGTTACGGATCGATCTCCCGCCAGTCATCATCTCTCTCAAGGAGTCGTGGTCACGGCAATCTGTCGAGGCTTGGCTTCCTCGGTCTTGGGGAGGGTGACCGTGAGGATCCCGTGGGCATAATGCCGCGGACACCTTGGAGCCGTCCACGCGGTCGGGCAGGGTGACCGAGCGCGACCACTTGCCGAACGGGCGTTCCTGGCGGCGATAGCTCTCCTCGCGGACCCCCTCGGGCCTCTTCGCTCACCCCTCAGGGTGAGCGTCTCGCCGACCAGCGAGAGGTCAAGCGAGTCGGGCTCCATCCCGGGGACCTCGGCCGTGAGGATGTACTCCGGGCCATTCTCATAAAGGTTCACGGGAGGGAACAGGCGAGGCACCCTCACCGATTGCACCGGCTCCAGGCTCTCGAAAAACCGCCCGAGCTCACGCTCGATATCCTGAAACGGGTTCCACTCACGCGGGATCGGAAAAGCTCGTGTCTTCATCGCTAACATCTCCCTGACGGGACCTTTGATAAGGACCACGTCAGGGACAACAAGCACGATAGATGCCAACAGAGTGATTGTGCGAAAATGGCAGCCGATGAATTGCCGCAAATCGCTATATAGAAGGCTTTTTCAGTCTTTCAATTTCCTCTAGGGTCTTATGTCGTGTAAGTAGACGGAGGCGAAAAACTGCCGTAATGACATACGAAAAACCGAGTCGTGGCAGGCGACCCATGTTCTGCCGTTCTGGCATTCGGTCCTTACCACGCGATCCGCAGATCGCGGAATCGAATCGTGCGATTAGGCGTCAATTGGACCGACAGTGAGGCGGGTAGGGGGGCGTCGTCCGGATGGTGCGGGATGGGCTGCTGATTGAGCCACAGGGAAATGCCCTGCTGGTCTCGCACCATGCGGAGCTTGTGATAACCCTCGACCAGCGCGGGACTTCCGGGAAGAGGCGGCACTGGCCCCAGCTTCCGGCCGGCGATGGCGATCCCGGGCAAATCGTTGGGGTCGGCCCAGATTTCCCCCTCCAGCTCGAACCGGGGCGGTAAGGTGTCGAGCAGGTTGAAGGTCTTCGCCGGCCTCTCGTCGGCCGGGTCGGTCTCGGGCGCCAGCTTCTGGAAGTGGATCTGGCCGTGACCCCCATTTGCGTCATGAGGGCTTGCACAAGCGCGATGATCCGGGTTCCCTTGCAGGGTCAGGCCCGAGGCCAGCACCGTGAGGCAAGTGAGCAGAGGAATCGTGGTCAAGAGCCACCACTTTGGCGGGTGGGTTTCCACCGGGAAGGGGCATTTCACGAGCATGAGCACGCGCTGAAACAGGGCCGAGATGGATGAGGATTGCCGGGGCATCTGGACCTCGGCATTCGCCACCCACTCGCGAGGCGATTGGGCCAGCGCGACCAACGACGAGGCGTAGGAAATCGTCTCGCCGTAACGACTTGCCGCCACACGATCGGCGAGGAATTCCTGATCGAGCCGCATCTGGCGACGGATCCACCACAGCGGCGGGACGACGAACCAGGCGGCCTGCGCAGCGATCCGCAGAGCGTGAAGAACGGATCCAGGCGCTCGGCATGGGCCAGTTCGTGGATCAATCCGAGCTTGAGGGGCCCTTCACGCCCGGGCTCGTCCAGGTCCGTCGGGATCACGATCGTCGGGCGGATCAGGCCCATCAGGACCGGGCGACCGATGGGGGCCGCGACTCGCAGTCGCGGCTTACGACCGAACCCGTAGAACTCCAAATCGTCGTAGATCGCCCGGGTTTCTTCCGAGGGCTCGATCGTTCCGCCGATCAGCCGTACACACCCCCACCAGCCTAGCAAGAGCCAACCTAACCCAACGAACGTGCCGGCCACCGAAATGACCACGAATGGCCGCAGGATCGGCCGGGCCGTGCGGAACACCATCAGCGATCCCGGCTGGACCGCCCCCGGACGATAGGGGTCGACCAGATCCAATAAGGGCGTCGCAATGTGAAGCCGGGGGATCGGGGTAACCCTGGCAAGCGGAAACACCGCGAGGGCACCCAAGATGGCTAATCTGGCGAGGATGGTCCGGCGAGCGGGTTGGGCGCATCCGATCATGACCAGGGCGATCAGGCCCACCAGCGCCGTGGCCGCCACGGCGCCATCGAGAGACGCCGAATCCCAGCCGATCGACCGTGCCCCCCATGCGGGAACGCGCCTCCGCCTGGTCGATCCTCATTTCAGGAAAACAAAAAGGCGGGCCTGGCTAACGCTTGACCCGCCGTACGGTTAGGACTCGACTGGCTGGGTTGCGGCTTGCTTTGCGCCTCGTCGATCATGGCTCGCAGGCGGTCGAATTCTTCGGGGCTGGGGGAGTTGGTGTCGAGCAGGGCGACCATCACGCGATCGAGGGCGCCGTCGAAGACGCGATCGACGAAACGGTGCGTCAGCTCGCGGATCGTCCGCTCCGACGACTTCTTGGGGACGTAGATGAACGTCCGGCCCTCGACGACGTGGCGGACCAGCCCTTTCTTCTCTTCCATGATGTTCAGCAAGGTCTGAACGGTGCTGTAGGCGACCGGCCCGGCCGTCTTGTCCAGGTCTTCCTGGACCTCGCGAACGCTCGCCCGACCCCGAGCCCAGAGAACCTTCAGGATCTCCAGCTCGCGGTCGGTCACCATCTGGACTTTACGCATTGTGGGACGACCCCAAGGGATGGATGATCTGCCGAATGGTCCAAGCGTATCCCCTAAGCTCCTCATTGACAACCCTTAAGCATCTCGGTTTCAGGAATTTTCCTCCGAGCAGCTTCGGACTCGCCGCGAGAAGCCCGAAGTTGGTTCCTGGCTTCAACCTTTTGCGGAATTCTTCTCGCGCCGGCCGCCCGCAATCTCGCGGCCAGGAGTTCGGGGAACGCCGCGTACCACCTCTGATTCAGGGGGGACGGATGTGGCAGCGGGCAGAGCGTTATGGCCTTACGCTTCTCCTTGCTTCCCGACTTTACCACCAGCTCGCAGGGCAATTCCGCCTCGTAGCGATCGTCCCGCTTCCAGAACACATCGGCGGCGCCCGGCTCGGCATAGCGGGCGAACCACTGGAACGCCTCCGTCCCCAGGCTGATCACGCGGTTGCCTTTCCAGTGATCTACCAGCAATTCGGCCAGGAAAGGCCGGAATCGCTCCTTCACGCGATCGGGATACGCCTTGTTGCCGGGCGGTTTGTACGGGACCGTGTTGGTTAATATCGCGTAATCCAGGGCCTTCTGGAGCGTCCGATCGGCCTTTGAAGGCGTCTCGCCAGCCAGCACTTTGAGAATCCCCTCGCGGACGAGCCTCCCGCCCGCGCCGATCAGGGGTTGGCCGGCGGCGACCTCGTCCTTGCCCAGGTCCCGGGCGAAGATCGCCACGGGTGCTTCCAGATTCCCGGCGTACAGGACGGGGACGAGCGGGTCCTTGCCGGCCTTTTCGTACACGGGCGCATCGACGGGAAACTCGGCGCGTCGAGCCTCGCGGCCCACGTGTTCGATCAGCTCGGCAACGGTTGGCATGGCGTCTACTCGATGAGCGGGATCGATGCGGGCGGGCCAGGCTCCCGATTCTTGCACATCGCACGCCGTCTGCAAAACCCCGGCCTGACGAGATCGGCTCATGAGGCCGGATCGGTGGCTTCGCCGGCCGGCTCCGGGCGGGAACCGTCCTGCCGGGCTGCCCATCTTCAACGCGCCGCACATGCGCCAAACCGTGATTGGACGTCTTCTTGCGGACGTCGCTGCGCGCATCGGCGCACGGCCTTCGCCGCCATCGTCTACGGTCTCGATATGGATAACTCGTTGCAGGATCATGGCTTAAGCTCACCTTTTCCGATTCACCCCGCCGATCGCGCGATGCGAGATTTGGCTTCGTTTCGCAGGAACCGTATCGCCCGGATGCGCCGGGGGCGTGCCGGCCTTCGCCTGCCGGGCCCTGTCCATTGACCCGGGCGCAGCCTCGGACGAAGGAAGTATCGGGGCTGGCCAGCTCCGGCGATCGCACGATCGGTGGCGATCTTGCAGCCGAGCGGGGTAGAACGGTCGCTCGGAGGACCAGACGAAGACTTCACCACAAAGGCCCCACAGATGAGGAACACAAAGAAGACGACCGTCTCCGCTCCGTGTTCCTCTATCTGTGGGACCTTTGTGCCTTTGTGGTGAGATCCGGATCCCCCTACAAGACTAGATGGGGTCCGACAATCATTGGACCAGAAAGTCGGGTCAAGCCTCGGTTGTGCCGGTCGGGGAAAAGTGGGAAGAGAAAATGCTTGGTCCTCTTGCCACGGATACACGATACAGTGTATTAGTTGAAGAGGAGGACGAAAGCCCATGACGCGAAAGCCATCGACTCCGGCCGAAGCCGCCTGCTGCCCGCCTAATGACGCCTGCTCCTCGCGGCTGCCGCTCGCTGACCGACCGCTCCTCTCTTTCGTCGAGGCGGTCAAGGTCATGGCCCTCTTCAAGGTCATGGCCAACGACACCCGCATTCGGCTCCTGCACCACTTGGTGAGGAGAGGAGAGGCGACGGTCAGCGACCTCGCGAAGACGCTCGGCATGAAGCCGCAAGCCGTGTCGAACCAACTCACGCGGCTCTCGGATACCGGGATGCTCCGGTCTCGCCGCGACGGAAACAACATGTATTACCGGGTCGTGAACGGCTGCGTTGCACCGCTCCTCGACCTCGCCCTCTGCCTGATGGAAGACGAGGGCCAACCCAAGCCAGAGAACGGAAGTCACGATGTCTAAGCAAATCGAAGAACTCGTCAGGGACAGATACGCGGCGGTCGCCGCGAGCACGCTCACGAACGAGAGCACGGGCGTTCAAGCCGTGGCCGAGGCCTTTGGCTACTCGGCCGAGGAACTCCGGAGCATCCCGGCCGAGGCGAACATGGGCCTCTCGTGCGGGAACCCGACCGCGACGGCCAATCTTCGACCTGGTGAGGTCGTCGTTGACCTGGGGTCCGGCGGCGGAATCGACGTGCTCCTCGCCGCGAAGCGGGTCGGGCCGGAAGGCCGGGCCATCGGCATCGACATGACCGATGAGATGCTCGACCGGGCAAGGAAGAACGCCGAGAAAGCCGGGGCGACAAACGCCGAGTTCTTCAAGGCGACCATCGATGACCTGCCGCTCGCGGATGCCTCGGCCGACTGCATCATCTCGAATTGCGTCATCAACCTCGCCCCGGACAAGCGGGCGGTGTTTCGCGAGATGGCCCGCGTCTTGAAGCCGGGCGGCCGGGTCGCGGTCTCGGATATCGCCCTCAAGAAGCCGCTCCCTCCCGAGATTGGCGAAGACCTCCTCGCCTACGTCGGGTGCATCGCCGGGGCCATCCCCATCGAAGAGTATCGAGACGGCCTCAAGGAAGCGGGCTTCGCTCACGTTGAAATCATCGACTCCGGGGCCGACCTGAACGCCTACGCTCAGATTGATGGCCAGGTCGGCTGCTGCGGCGGGGAGATGGTGCCTGAGCCGGTGAGCATCGGGGCGGCGTCGTGCTGCACTCCGGCTCCCGCCGGAAGCTCCGAGTGCTGCACGCCGCTGGAGCCCGTCGCCATCGGCGGAGCGTGCTGCTCTCCGGCCGAGTCGAAGACGCCCGAGCTGCTCACGCGGCTCGCTGAACTCGCTCGCCTCCACGACCTGAACGAGTACGCGGCAAGCGTGAAGGTCTTCGCCGTGAAGCCTTCGGACACCCTATGAGAGAGCCAATCGCCGATGCACCTCCCATTCTTCGCCTTGGTGGCCCTCGCGGGCTCGCCCGAAACCCCCGACGTCGGCCCGCTCGTTCGTTCGCTCTGGCTCGTCCAGCGGCACGGGACGGCCGAAGCGCTGGACCCGAAGAACGACCAACGGGTCAAGGCGGCCCTCTCGAAGGCAGTCGCAAAGGACGGCGTGATCACGCTCAAGGAACTCGGGGGATTCATGCAGCCTGACACCTTCAATAAGCTCGCTGGCCCCGATGCCTCGCTCGACTCGACCGAGACGGTGCGTGCCCTTGAAGCCGCGACTCCCGAGAGCCGTGCGAAGCTCGCTCCGAAACTCCGGGCTCACGCCGATTACCTCTCGACGACGTTCGACATGATTGACGAGACGCATCGCGAGGCGGGTGAGAAGCTCGCTCGCTGGATTGCGGCGAACTACGTGCCGGGGAAGCCGCTTCACGTCATGGTCGTCTGCACGGGGAACTCTCGCCGGAGCATCCTCGGCTCATCGATGGGGAACCTCGCCGCGGCCTATTACGGGATGCCCGAGATTCGCTTCCACAGCGGCGGGACGGCCCCGACGGCGTTCAACCCGCGGACGGTCGCCTCGCTCAAGGCGATTGGCTTCGAGGTCGAGCCGACCGGCAAGGAAGCCCCTCGCGGTGAGCCCAAGACGGAGAACTCGGTCTATCGCGTCTGTGGGGCGAGGGATTCGAGACGCTCGAATTCTCGAAGCACTACGGCGACAAGACGAACCCTCAAGAGGGCTTTGCGGCCCTGATGGTTTGCAGCGAAGCCGATGAGGGGTGCCCGTTCGTGAAGGGTGCAAGCCTCCGGCTCTCGATGCCCTACCTCGACCCGAAGATTTTCGACGGCGGGGCTTACGAGACGGCGAAGTATGCCGAGCGGCGGGACGATATCGGCCGGCTCATGCTCTCGGTGATGGTCCAGGCTCGTGGCGAACTGGCCTCGAAGGAGTCGGCGGGAAAATGACCACCACGATTGAGACTTGCCATCCGAAGGCGTCGGGTCGCCTCTCGTTCCTCGATAGGTTCCTGACGCCCTGGATTTTTCTCGCCATGCTGCTCGGGGTGGCCCTCGGGCAATTCGCCCCGTCGGTGATTTGGACCAGAAAGTCGGGTTAAGCCTCGGTTGCGCCGGTCGGGGAAAAGTGCAAAGAGAAAATACTTGGTCGAGATCGAGGTGCCGGACCTTTAACTTTCTCTTGCCACCGGAAGGTTTGTGACACTTCCGATCCAGGTTCAAGCACGCGATACTGGATGCAAAGTTTCACCTGGAAGCGACTTAATCCTTAAGCCGATCTTCTGGTCCAATGATTGTGAGACCCCAAGATCCGGCGGCACACCCCCGCTTGCGAACCTCCCTCCCCGCCGGGTGTCGGGTCGGTGCCCGGATCTGGTAAGATCGTGGGGAATCCGGCTCGATCGGGCCGCCTGGCGGGACGCTTGGTGAAATTCTCATGACGCGGATCTCGATTTACGACACGACCTTGCGGGACGGGAGCCAGGGCGAAGGGGTGAACTTCTCGCTCCAGGACAAGCTCCTGATCACGCGACGGCTCGACGACCTGGGGATCGACTACATCGAGGGCGGCTACCCGCTCTCCAACCCCAAGGACGCCGAATACTTCCGCGTGATTCGCGACCTGGACCTCTCGCACGCGAAGATCGCCGCCTTCGGCATGACGCGGAGACGCGACATCGCGCCCGAGGACGACACCGGCATGAAGGCGCTGGTGGCCGCGAAGACCCGGGCGATTACCGTCGTCGGCAAGAGCTGGGACCTGCACGCGATCGAGGTCCTCGGGGTGTCCCTGGAAGAAAACCTGCGCATGATCGGCGATTCGGCCGGTTTCCTGGCGGCGAATTGCCCGGAATTGGTGTACGACGCCGAGCATTTCTTCGATGGTTTCAAGCATAACCCCGATTACGCGATCAAGACGCTTCAGGCCGCCGCCGACAACGGCGCCCGCTGGCTCGTCCTGTGCGACACCAACGGCGGCGCCCTGCCCGAAGAGGTGGCCGCGGCCGTGGAGATGGTCCGGCGCTCGATCGACGTGCCCATCGGCATCCACACGCACAATGACGGCGACCTCGCCGTGGCGAACACGCTGGCGGCCGTCCGCAATGGCGCGACCCAGGTGCAGGGGACGATCAACGGCATCGGCGAACGGTGCGGGAACGTGGACCTGTGCAGCGTGGTGGGCAACCTGGCGATCAAGCACAAGGGGTACGAGGTCCTGCGGCCCGGGAGTTTGGCCCGTTTGACCGAGGTTTCGCGCTATGTGTATGAAACGGCCAACATGAATTTCCGCTCGGGCCAGCCGTTCGTGGGGGCGAGCGCGTTCGCGCACAAGGGCGGGATGCACGTCCACGGAATCCGCAAGATCGCATCCAGCTACGAGCACATCGACCCTCAGCTTGTGGGCAACGAGCGTCGCGTGCTGGTGAGCGAGCTTTCGGGCAAGTCCAACGTGGCCGAGAAGCTGGGCGAATATGGCCTGGAGGGGGATTCCGCCCTCATGGCCCGCGTGCTCGACCGCGTGCAGGACCTGGAAAACGAGGGCTATCAATTCGAGGCGGCCGAGGCGTCGTTCCAGCTCCTGGTCGAGAAGCTCGCGGGGATCTACAAGCCCTGGTTCGAGCGGATCAGCTATCGCGTGAGCGTGGAGAACGGCGACGACGGCAACCCGCTGACCGAGGCCACCGTGAAGGTCCGCGTCGACGACCGGACCGAGCACACGGTGAGCGAGGGCGACGGCCCGGTGAATGCCCTGGATGGGGCGCTTCGCAAGGCGCCTCGACGGCCACTTCCCGCGATTGCAGAGATGCAGCTCGTCGATTATAAAGTCCGCGTGATCAACGAGTGCGCCGGCACGGCGGCAAGGGTCCGCGTGGTGATCGAGAGCAAGGATTCCGACTCGGTGTGGGGCACGGTGGGCGTGAGCGAGAACATCATCGAGGCGAGCTGGCTGGCCCTGACCGACGCCATCGAGCACAAGCTGTCGAAGGACGCGAGCGACTGAGCCCGACTCCGTCCGATGAGGAGCTGCCCTTGAACCTTCGCTCGCCGTCGGAGAGATCCCTGGAACCGTCGCGCCAAGCGTGCCCCTGGCCGACGACCCCAGGACGCCGGCCGACGCCGTCGCCCGATCGACCTCGGCCCGATCAAGGCCAGCGAGCGGATCGCCGAGCTGGACATCCTGCGCGGGTTCGCGCTGCTGGGCATCGGCGTGATCAACCTCCAGAGCTTCCTCGGCCCGTACGGCGTGAGCGGGGACAGGCCGTTATTCCCGGCGTGGTACGACCGCACGGCCGAGTTCCTGGTCAACCTGTTCGGCTCGGGCAAGTTCAACGCCATGTTCTCGTTCCTCTTCGGCGTCGGGTTCGCCATCCAGATGGGGCGGGCCTCGGCGAAGGGGGCGCCGTTCGCGTCCATGTACCTGCGAAGGCTGCTCGCGCTCATGCTGTTCGGCCTGGCGCATGTGGCGTTGCTCTGGGACGGCGACGTCCTGCACATTTACGCGGCGATCGGCCTGCCCGCTGGTGCTGTGCCGGACCCTGCGCGACCGCTGGCTCTGGGTGATCGTCGGCCCTGTGCCTGCTCGTGCCGATCGCCCGGTTCGGCGTCGCCGCGTATCTGGGAGAGAAGCCCTCGCGGTCGCCGAGGGAGAGCTACGAGCGGGCGGTCGAGTCGCTGCGGGTGTACGGCAAGGGGACGTATACGGTCCCGGCGTTCGTCGATCCCGAGGTCAAGAAGACGAAGACGAAGGCCGGCGAGGCGATTCCGATCGCGCCGCCGGTCGAGGTCGTCGCCCACAGCACCTATCCGCGTGTCGTGTCCGACCGCGTGGCCGAGTGGCTGCATGGCTATCGCGAGGGAGCCGTGTGGTTCTGGCCGATCCTGGGCACGACGCTGTGATCGGGTTTATCGCGGGCCGTCGCGGGATCTTCCAGGACATCCCGCGATACCTGCCGAAGATCCGGAAATGGACGATCATCTGCGGGGTCGTGGGCGTTGCGATCGCGGTCGTGTTCGCCACGCCTGGCGCTCGTCGCGCCGCCCGGCGAACAGAACGTCACTCCGCTGGCCGTGGTGGCGGGCACGCCTATATCCTGGGCCGGCCCATCCTGTGCGCACTTCTACATGGGCGCGCTGATCTCTGATGGCGCGATCCGAACGATTCCGCGGCGTCCTGGCACCGCTGGCGCTGGTCGGGCGGATGCCGCTGACGAATTACCTGATGCAATCGGTGGTGTTCTCGACGCTGTTCTACGGCTATGCGATGGGTCTGTTCTACCGCGTGGGGCCGGCCCTCAGCCTGCCGATCGCGTTCGGCCTGTACGCAATCCAGGTGCTCTATTCCAACTGGTGGATGAAGCGATTCCGCTTCGGCCCGATGGAATGGCTCTGGCGGACCCTGACCTACGGCAAGCCGCCCGCGATGACGGCCGCATGAGGGACCGATGAAAACAAAGTCCACCGTTGAGGAGATCCGCGAGCGCTTCGACCACGACGTCGAGCGGTTTTCGAACCTGGAAACCGGCCAATCGGCCACGATCGACTCGCCGCTGATGCTGGAAATGGTTGCCGAGGCGGCGTCGGTGGTCATCGCCGGATGCGAAGGCGGTGCTGGATATCGGCTGCGGCGCGGGCAATTACACGCCTCAAGTTGCTGGAAAAGTTGCCGGGCTTGGGATGTACGCTCGTGGATCTGAGTCGGCCCATGCTCGACCGCGCCGATCAGCGGGTCTCGGCGGCGACTTCGGGCCGGGTGGAGACGATTCAAGGCGACGTCCGCGAGATTGATTTCGGCGAGGAGAGATTCGATGTGATCCTCGCCGCGATGGTCCTGCATCACCTCCGCACCGACGACGAATGGCGCGCGGTCTTCTCGGCGTTTCATCGCTGCCTGAGGCCGGGAGGGTCGATCTGGATCGTCGATCATCTGCGTGAGGAAATGCCCGAGATCCAGGCGATGATGCACGCCCGATGGGGCGAATATCTTGTCGGTTTTCAAGGCCTGGCGTATCGCGACAAGGTTTTTGCTTATGTGGATAGGGAAGATACGCCCCATACCTTGTTGTTTCAGACGGAGTTGCTTCGCGAGGTCGGGTTTTCGGCGGTGGATGTGCTGCACAAGACCAATTTATTCGCGGCGTTTGGAGCCATGCGATGAATGAAGCCATCAACAATCCGTATCAAGCCCCGAAGCATGAACCCGAAGCGACTCGTACTCGGCCGTCCCGCTTACTCTATATTCCCGCGGCTGTCGTCGCTTCTTATGCAATATTTTTCCTCTTCTTTATGGTTACCGTATATTACCAATCCGCAATGCTTGTTCTGCAATGGAGCGCAAGTCTCCGGTTGACGAAGACCAACTGCGACACCTTCGCGGCGCAGGGCGGGAGGCTCTGCTAGGGACATTCCTGGGAATCGCCAGCGTAGTCTTGCTGGTGTCCCTGCCAATATGGCTTCGGGGAACCTGGCAACGCGCGTTCGCCTGGACGATCGTGGGTTTTCTGATATCCGGTTGCGGTTTCTATCTGTGGACTTTCTCGCTTTGAGACTCGTTGTCTCTCGTTCCCACGCTCCTGCGTGGGAATGCTCTCTTCGACGCTCCGCGTCCCTAGCGGGAGCGGCGAGGCGGTTGGGGCGGAAGATCCGCGGAGCGGAGAAGACGGCATTCCCACGCGGGAGCGTGGGAACGAGTTGAAAAGAAGAAGGCGTGATTCTCACGCCCTACCCATCGAAGAAGTCTAAACCATGAGCATCGCCGAACTCCCCAAGGCCTACGAACCGCAAGAAGCCCAGCGCCGCTGGTACGCCTTCTGGCTCGAAAAGGGCTATTTCCACGCCGATCCGTCGAGCGACAAGCCCCCGTATACCATCGTGATCCCGCCGCCGAACGTGACGGGCGCCCTGCATCTGGGACATGCGCTCAATAATACGATCCAGGATATCTTGATCCGCTGGCGACGCATGCAAGGTTACGATGCGCTCTGGATGCCGGGCACCGACCACGCCGGGATCGCCACGCAGGCCGTGGTGGAGAAACGGCTCCGCGAGGAGGAGGGCAAGACCCGCCATGACGTCGGCCGCGAGGGGCTGGTCGAACGCATCTGGGCGTGGAAGGATGAATATGAAAAGCGGATCCTTGGGCAATTGCGCCTGATGGGCTGCTCGTGCGACTGGGACCGCACCCGGTTCACGCTCGATCCCATGTGCACCAACGCGGTCCGCACCACGTTCTTCAACCTGTTCAAGGACGACAAGATTTATCGCGGCAAGAGGCTGGTGAACTGGGACACGCAACTCCGCACCGCCGTGGCCGACGACGAGATCGAATATCAGGAGACGAAGGGCAGCCTGTGGACGATCCGCTACCCGATCACGGGCAGTCAAGAATCGCTCCTCGTCGCCACAACTCGCCCGGAGACCATGCTGGGCGACACCGCCGTGGCCGTCCATCCCGAAGACCCGCGTTATCAAGCAATTCATCGGGAAAACCGTGACGCTCCCGCTCATGAATCGCGAGATCCCGATCATCGGCGACGCCGATCCTGGTCGATCCCAAGTTCGGCACCGGATGCGTGAAGGTCACGCCCGCGCACGACCCGAACGACTACCAAACGGGCCTGCGTCACAAGCTGCCGATGATCAACCTGCTGAATCCCGACGGCACCTACAACGAGAACGCCGGCGCCTATGCGGGCCTGCCGGTGAAGGAAGTCCGCAAGCGAGTCGTGGCCGACCTGGAGGCGGCCGGATTGCTCGCGAAGGTCGAACCGCACACCAACAACGTCGGGCTTTCCGACCGCAGCAAGACGCCGATCGAGCCGTATCTGTCGGACCAATGGTTCGTGAGGATGGACTCAGCTCGCGCAAACCGCGATGGACGCCGTGACCTCCGGCGCGGTGAAGATTCACCCCGAACGCTACGCGAAAAGCTACCTCGACTGGCTAGGCGAGAAGCGCGACTGGTGCATCAGCCGGCAACTGTGGTGGGGCCATCGCATCCCGATCTGGTATTGCGATGGCTGCTCCGAGGAGGAGTTGAAAAAGGCATTCGCAGACCGCGAAGACGTGTGCTGGCGTCCGTCCGAATCGGGCGGATGGCTCGTCTGCGGCGAATCCGACCTCGCACCGATTTGCTTGGACCGGAGCATTTGCTCACGCAAGATCCCGACGTCCTCGACACCTGGTTTTCCTCGGCCCTCTGGCCGCATTCGACCCTCGGCTGGCCCGAGAACACGCCCGAACTCGCGAAATACTACCCGACGAGCGTGCTCTCGACGGCCCGCGATATCATCACGCTCTGGGTGGCGCGCATGGTCATCTTCGGCCAGTTCAACATGCATGACGTCCCGTTCAAGGACGTTTTCATCCATCCGGTGATCCAGGACGGCAACGGCAAGCGGATGTCGAAGACCGCTGGGCAACGGGATCGACCCGGTGGACATCATCGACCTTTATGGGGCCGATGCCCTGCGGTTCACGCTGGCCTCGGCCGCCACCGAGACGCAGGATTTGCGCATGCCGGTCGATCAGACCACCCTGCCCGACGGCCGCCAGGTCAACACCTCGGAACGCTTCGAGCAGGGCCGGACGTTCCCGAACAAGTTCTACAACGCATCCCGATTCGCCTTGATGAACCTGGAAGGATATGAGCCGGGCCCGATCGATTTCGACTCGCTGCCGATCGAGGATCGCTGGATCCTGGGCGAGCTTGCGAGGGTCGCCAAACAAACCACGGCCGACCTGGAGGCGTTCAAGTTTGCCGAGGTGGCCAGGGGGCTGCGAGACTTCACCTGGAGCGATTTCTGCGACTGGTACGTCGAATTCCTCAAGCCGCGATTGCGCAATCCGGAGGCGCGTCCCGTGGCCCAGCGCGTGCTCGCGGCCACGCTGGACGGACTGTGCCGGTTGCTGCATCCGATCATGCCGTTCGTGACCGAAGGGGTGTGGCAAGCCCTGGGCGAGGTGGCGCCGTCGCGAGGGTTCCCCTATCCGCAATCGGCCGAGGAGAGCGTGTGCATCGCGTCGTGGCCGTCGTATCCGCTGCCATCGGATGACGAGCCGACGCTCACCGTGCGATTGTGGCAAGACGTGATCGCGGCCATTCGCAACCTCAAGGCCGAGAAGAACGTGCCCAAGGAGGCGTCGATCTCGCCCATCTTGATCGCCCGGGCGCGAACGCCGATCGCCTGAAGCTGGGCGAGGCGTTCATCACCAGCCTGACGAAGGCCGGCGGGTTGAAAATCACGGCCGAAGCCGAGCGGCCCTCGGATGCCGCCGTGGCCGTGCTTGCCGACGTGGAAATCGTGCTGCCCCTGGCCGGGTTGATCGACAAGAAGGCGGAGGTTGCCAGGCTTCGCAAGCAAGAGGCCGACATCCTGAAGCCACTGGCCGGTAATCAGGCCAAGCTCGCCAACGAGGCTTTCGTGAGCCGAGCCCCGGCGGAGGTCGTGGCCCAGATGCGTGCGAAGGTGGCGGAGTTGTTGGCGCAACTGGAGGCCATCCGCAAGCTGCTGGAGAACCTGGAAGCATCGTAGGACCGGCCATTGCCGGGTATGTGTTCAGCGCTCGGACCTCGGTCTTCTGGGGGGCCCCGGATCTCGATCCCGGGCCACCCTCATCCGGACACACGCTAAACGGTTACATTACCGGCCGTTTTCGGCCGCAAGCCATCCTGCCTCCCTCGGGCGATTGCATGCGGAGGGTCGAGCGGCGATAATTGACCGTCCTCGACCTTCACCCTCCGCGAGTGCTGCGTCCATGATTTCCCCCTTCTTGATCCCGATCCTCGCCGCCATGGCGGGCGACGTGCCGGTGGATTTCGATCGCGAGGTCCGGCCCATCCTGGCGGGCAAATGCTTCGCCTGCCACGGCCCGGATGAGGCGGCTCGCGAGGGGGGATTTCGCCTGGATGTGCGCGACGAGGCCATCACGCCCGCCGAGCTTTCCGATAAGCCCGCGATCGTGCCGGGCAAGCCCGAGGAAAGCGAGTTGATTCGTCGCATCGCTCCCGATCGCAAGAAGGGCGCGATGCCCCCGGAAAAATCGAACAAGACTCTCAGTGACGTTGAGCGCCAGACGCTCGCACGATGGATCGCCGGAGGGGCGAAATACACAACGCACTGGTCGTTCGCCGCGCCGAGACGGCCCGAGCTTCCCTCGGTGAAAGACACGTCCTGGTCGCGAAACCCCATCGATCGCTTCTTGCTCGCGAAGATGGAATCCGAGGGGATGAAACCGTCTCCCGAAGCCGATCGCCCGACCCTCATCCGCCGCCTCACGCTTGACCTGACCGGATTGCCTCCCACGCTCCGGGAAATTGACGCCTTCCTCGCGGACACCTCGCCGAACGCTTATGAAACCGTGGTCGATCGCCTGCTGAAATCCCCGCGGTTCGGCGAGAGGATGGCCGTCGACTGGCTCGACGCCTCGCGGTTCGCCGACACCCACGGCTTCCACATCGATTCCGGCCGCGACATGACCCGCTGGCGGGCGTGGGTCATCAACGCCTTCAACGCGAATAAACCGTTCGACCAGTTCACCGTCGAGCAGGTCGCCGGCGACCTCCTTCCCGATGCCACGCTCGAGCAGAAAATCGCCAGCGGATTCAATCGCAACCACATGATCACGTTTGAAGGCGGGGCCATCCCCGAGGAATTCCTCGCCACGTACATCATCGACCGCGTGAACACCACGGGCACCGTGTGGATGGGCCTCACGGTGGGCTGCACGCAGTGCCATGACCACAAGTTCGACCCGATCTCGCAGAAGGAATATTACGGCCTCTACGCCTTCTTCCACAACGTGCCCGAGAGCGGATTGGACGGGTCGAAGGGCAACGCGTCGCCCGTGATCAAGACGCCCTCGGCTGAGGATTCCGCCGCGCTCGATCGGCTCTCGTCGGAGATCGTTCTTGCCGAAGCGGAATTGACCAGACCCAACGCCGATTCGGATGCCTCGCAGGTGCGATGGGAGGCGGATCTCAAGTCCAAAGGCGTCGAATGGACCACGCTCAATCCCGCAGAGATGAAATCGAGCGGGGGGGCCAATCTCGTCCGCCAGGAAGACGGCTCGATCCTCGCCACCGGCACGAATTCAGCCACAGACGTCTATACGTTGATAAATTCGCCCGACCTTGAATCGATCAGCGGCGTGAGGCTGGAGATCCTGCCCGACGATGGGCTGGTCAATCGCGGGCCGGGACGGTCGGTGAACGGCAACGTGGTGCTGACCGACGTGAAGGTGGAAGTTGTCCCGAAGGAGGGGAGATCCCGAGCGGTTTCGATTCGCGACGCGCACGCCGATTTCAGCCAGGACGATTTCCCGATCGCGAAGGCGATCGACCGCAACCGGACGAGCGGATGGGCGATTTCTCCCGAGTTCGGCAAGGCTCACGAGGCCGTTTTTGCCTTCGGCGAGCCGATCAAGAAGGCCGACGGCGCCCGGTTGAGCATCAGGCTCGCGTTCCAGTCGCCTTTCGCCTCGCACCAGCCGGGACGCTTCCGCGTTTCGGCCACGAATGCCGCGGAACCGATGGGCGTGAACGCGATTCCGAAGGAAGTTCGCGAGTTCCTGGCGATCGAGCCGTCGGCCCGCACCGATGCGCAGAAAGCCGCCATCCAGTCGTATTATCGAAGCCACGTGGCCCCCGAATTCACCCCGATTCGCGACCGTCTGGCCGAGCTTCGCAAGCAGAAAACGACGATCGAAACCAACCTGCCCACGGCGATGGTCATGGCCGAGATGGCCAGGCCGCGCGACACCTTCGTGATGGTCCGCGGCCAGTACGACAAGAAGGGCGAGAAGGTGGAAGCGGGCGTGCCGGCGTTCCTGCCGCCCTTGCCCGCGGGTGCGCCCGCGAATCGATTGGGGTTGGCGCGATGGCTGGTCGATCCAAGCCATCCGCTCACGTCTCGCGTGGCCGTGAATCGCTACTGGCAGGCGATCTTCGGCGCGGGGATCGTGCGGACGAGCGACGATTTCGGCACGCAGGGCGAATTGCCGTCGCATCCCGAATTGCTCGACTGGCTGGCCGTCGAATTCCGCGAAACCGGGTGGGACGTGAAACGGTTGATCAAGGCCATGGTCATGACGTCGGCCTATCGCCAGACGTCGGCCACATCGGCCGAGATGATCGCCAAAGATCCCGAGAATCGTTATCTCGCGAGGGGATCGAGGCACCGTTTGCAGGCTGAATTCCTCCGCGATCAGGCCCTGTTCGCAAGCGGCCTGCTGAAGGAGAAAATCGGCGGGCCCAGCGTCTCCCCATACCAACCCGCGGGCCTGTGGGAAGAGTTGATGTCGCGGTCCGACGGCGCGAACTGGTCGGCGCAAACCTACAAGCAAAGCCACGGCGACGACCTCTACCGTCGCACCATGTACACGTTCTGGAAGCGCACCTCGCCGCCGCCCTCGCTCGTCACGTTCGACGCGCCCGACCGCGAGACCTGCACGGTCAAACGAGCCAGGACCAACACCCCGTTGCAAGCACTAGTCATGCTCAATGATCCGACCTATGTCGAAGCTTCCCGGAAGCTGGCCGAGAGGGTCATGAACGAAGGCGGGTCGAAGCCGGAGGAAAGGATCGGTTTCGCGTTCCGGTTGCTGACGTCTCGATCGCCCAGGCCGGAGGAAATGGCCGTGCTTCGGGAGGTTTTCGAGGAGGAGCTTGCGTCGTTCCGCAAGGACCCGCAGAAGGCGATGAAATTGCTGGGCGTGGGGGAATCGGCCCGAGACGAGACGCTGGACGCGGCCGAATTGGCGGCGTGGAGCGCGGTCTCGGGGGTGATTTTGAACCTGGATGAGGTGGTTACCAGGGGTTGAAATGGCAAGTATCTCGAAGGCGAAACGATCGTGAAATACTTCACGCCGGAATTATTCGTCAAGCTCCAGGCCGGCGAAGATGGCGCGATGGAAGCGGCCGACCTGGCGTGGGAAAACGCCTCCGATCGCTATTCGCGAAGGTTGAGGAAGATCAAGGCCGCGTTGCCCCCGCCGATCCGAGACTTCATCGAAGGCTATTACCTCCACGACGCCGAGGTCCTGCGGATTGCGCGATTGGACGACTCGTTCATCCTGGAAATCCGCCCGGAATCGCCCCCACAGGAATTGCTTTTCCTGATCTATTCGCTCGTCCAGCCTCCCACGATCGAGCACGATGTCTTGCCGGGCGAATACTGCTCCCAGGCCGTCCGCTGGCTCTATGATGAACTGGACGTGATCCGGGGCGGCCAGGGGTTTTCGCATGAAATCCTCCTCAGCAACGGCTGGCAAGTCCGCATCCGGTTCCGAGACATGCAACTCCTCGCGGCCAACGACTTGATGGCCGAGGCGACATCTCAGACCATAGCCAGGACGGCTTGACGTGGAGACGAAGTCATGACCGAACCGTCAGCCGATGAATTCTTGGTGACCCTGCGACAGGTGAACGCCTGGCCGATTGAGAAGAGGGTCGAGTTGACCAAACTCGTCCTGACCCGCATCGCCGACGAGGCCAAACCGACGGACAAATCCGGGAGGAAGTCCTTTCGTGATCTGGTAGGGATACTGAAAACGGAGGGTCCGCCGCCAACCGACGCGGAGATTGGTGCCATGATCGAGGAAAAGCGTATGCGAAAGTACGGCCAATGAGCGATCTTGCCGAGTTGAGCGCGTTGCTTGATACGAACGTCGTCCTCGATGCGATGCTCCAGAGATCACCCTGGGTTACCCAGGCCGAACCGATCTGGTTGGCCGGGGAGCAGGGTCGATTGGGCCTTTACATCTCGGCATCGTCCTTGACCGATATTTTTTACATCTCGGAGAAGTTGAGAGATCGGGCCACCGCGAGGGAAATCGTCCGACTCTGCCTCGAACGGCTCTCGATCCTCGCCGTGGACGCGACGACCTTGCGCGATGCTTTCGATTTGCCTATCTCCGATTTCGAAGATGCCCTCTAGGTTGCGTGCGCGATGGGAGGTGGAATGAATGCCATCATCACCCGAGACCCAAGCGGATTCATGACCTCGCCCATCCCCGTGTTCACGCCCGAGGCTTTTCTGACGGTTCTTGGTTCGAAAGAAAACACCGACGAACCCCCCGCGTAAAGAGGTTGAAACTCATGGACCCCCGCCGCGAATATCAAAACCAGCTCACCCGCCGCCAATTCTTCGGCCGATCCGCCACCGGGATCGGCGGCGCGGCGCTCGCTTCGCTCCTGAATCCGAGCCTGTTCGCCGCCGATGGCGTGCTCGACACCACCCATTTTGCCCCGAAGGCCAAGCGGGTCATTTATCTGTTCATGAGCGGCGGCCCCAGCCATATCGACCTTTTCGATTACAAGCCGAAGCTGAAGGAGTTCAACGGGCAGGAATTGCCCGGGTCGATCCGCATGGGGCAGCGGATCACCGGCATGACCTCGGGCCAGGCTTCTTTTCCCTGCGCGGCGTCGATTTTCAAGTTCGATCAGCATGGCCAGTCGGGCGCGTGGGTCAGCGAGCTGCTGCCCAACATAGCCTCGATCGCCGACGACATCGCCATCGTCAAGTCGGTGAATACCGAGGCGATCAACCACGACCCGGCCACGACCTTCATCCAGACCGGCTCGCAGCAACCGGGTCGGCCGAGCCTGGGCGCGTGGCTTTCTTATGGTTTGGGCAGCGAGAATCGCGACCTGCCGGCGTTCATCGTGATGATCTCCCAGGGGAGCGGCAACAAGACCGATCAGCCGATCTTCTCGCGGCTCTGGGGCAGCGGATTCTTGCCTTCGAAGCATCAGGGCGTGCGGTTCCGCTCGGGCGATGATCCGGTGCTTTATCTCTCGAATCCGCAGGGGATCGACCGCGACGATCGCCGCAGGATGCTCGACGGTTTGGGCAAGCTGAACGCGATGGCCGCCGAGTCGTTCGGCGATCCCGAGATCAACACACGCATTGCGCAATATGAGATGGCCTATCGCATGCAAACCAGCGTGCCCGACTTGACCGATTTGAGGGGCGAGTCGAAGGAGACGCTGGAGCTTTACGGGATCGACGGCTCGAACGTGGACGGCGGATTCGCCCGCAATTGCTTGCTGGCCAGGCGGATGGCGGAGCGCGGCGTGCGGTTCATCCAGCTCATGCATCGCGGGTGGGACCAGCATGGCAGCTTGCCCCAGCAGATTCGCGGCCAGTGCAAGGACGTCGATCGTCCGGCCGCCGCGTTGATCAAGGATTTGAAACGGCGCGGATTGCTTGATGAAACGCTGGTGATCTGGGGCGGCGAATTCGGCCGGACGGTCTACTCGCAAGGTGCCCTCACCGCGAACAACTACGGCCGCGACCACCACGGGCGATGCTTCAGCGTGTGGATGGCCGGCGGCGGCGTGAAGCCCGGGATCACCCACGGCGAGACCGACGATTATTGCTACAACGTGGTGAAAGACCCCGTCCACATCCACGACCTGAACGCGACGGTGCTCCGCCTGCTGGGGATCGATCACACCCGGCTGACTTTCAAGTTCCAGGGGCGCGACTTCCGCCTCACGGACGTTCATGGTAACGTCGTGGACGCGCTGCTTGCCTGATCCGAGACGATTGCGGAGCCGACGACCGTGGCCACCACGAAGAAACGCAAGCCGACTCGCGACGAGCTGAAACGTGGCGAGTGCCTGTGCGACCATTGCTCGGCCAAGTGCTGCCGCTATTTCGCCCTGCCGATCGAGACCCCGACAAACTGGGACGATTACGACTCGATCCGCTGGTATCTGGCCCATGGCAAGACGCTCGTCTACACCGAGACCAAGAAGGGCAAGACCGTCTGGTATCTCGTGGTCATGAGCGACTGCAATTATCTGACGAAGGATGGGCGGTGCGGGATCTACTATAACCGCCCGAAGATTTGCAAGGATTACAGCACCGACGTGTGTGAATACGACACCGATTGGGGCTTCGAGAAGGTTTTCGAGACGCCCGAGCAGATCTGGGAATATGCCGAGGCCGTGCTGCCGCCGAGGCGGAGGAAGAAGGCCCCGGCGAATCCGCTAGTGGTGCTGGGCCAGGGCGTGGAGGCCTGATCATGGCCGATCGGTCCAACCACTACGAGGCCGCCTTCGAAGGGTTCATCCGGTCGCTCCGCGTCCCGTGCGTGGCCGTGGACGAGGCCAAACGCGCCGTTTCGGTGGAGGGGGCCCTTAAGAATCCCGATTTTTTATTGTATCCTAGAGGGGCCTTGAACCTGGTGGTGGAAGTGAAGGGGAAGCTGGGCAAGACCGTCGCGGGCCGAAGGGCGTGGGAGAACTGGGTCACGACCGACGACCTGGACGGCCTGGTCCGCTGGCAAGCGATGTTCGGGCCAGGTTTTCGCGCCTTGCTCGCCTTCGTGTACGCCGAGCGAGCCCCCGCCTTCCCCCTGCCGCCGGGCGACGGCTCGTTCGCGTTCCGCAACCGGCTCTATCGCTTCTGGGGGGTCGAGCTGGACGATTACCTCGGCCATCTGCGGTCGAGAGGCCCCGCCTGGAAGGCCGTTGCCATGGCCCGCAGGGAGTTCCGCCGCCGCGTCCGCCCCTTGACCGAATGGCTGCCCATGACCCCCGCAATCGCACCCGCACCGCGCTGACCAGGGAGAATGATCGATGATCCGCCGCCTCCTGACCGCCTTCGCCCTCGTGGTCGCGACCTGCGGCCTCTCGACGTCGCCCGCGCATGCGCAGGCGAGCAAGGACCCGATCGCGGGCTCCGTGCCTCCTCCTCCTCCGGTGGAGGGCGAAGGCGACCCGCTGTACGGCTACCTCGGCACGGCCGTGTTCGCCGTGATCGTGATCATGGCCGTGTGCAAGTCGTCGCGACGCTCTTGATGCGACCCGACCCGATCCAGGCTGAAAAGGATTTCCCACGCTCATGATGGCAACCACCTCCCCGTTGCTCCGCTCCGAAGTCGCGGAGCTCTATCATTCGCCCCTGATCGAGCTGATGGGCCGCGCCGGCGAGGTCCACCGCCGGTACCACGAGCCGGGCGAGGTCCAGGTCTGCGTGTTGCTCTCGGTGAAGACCGGCGGATGCCCCGAAGATTGCTCGTATTGCCCGCAAGCCGCCCGCTATCACACGAGCGTCGACGCCGAGCCGCTGATGGACGTGGGCGCGGTGCTGGAGGCCGCCAATCAAGCCAAGGGCAACGGCGCCACGCGGTTTTGCATGGGCGCGGCCTGGCGAGAGGTGAAGGACAACGCCCAGTTCGACCGCGTGCTCGACATGGTCCGCGGCGTGAAGGCGATCGGCGGGCTCGAGGTCTGCTGCACCCTGGGCATGCTGACCGAAAGCCAGGCCGAACGACTGAAAGAAGCGGGGTTGGATGCTTATAATCACAACCTCGACACGTCCCCGGAAAATTACTCCAATATCATCCACACCAGGACGTATGAAGATCGCCTGAGTACGCTCTCGCACGTCCGCGAGGCCGGGATCTCCGTCTGCTGCGGCGGGATCGTGGGGATGGGCGAGACCGACGACGACCGCATCGGCCTGCTCCACACCCTGGCCACCCTGCCCGAGCCGCCCGAATCGGTGCCGATCAACGCATTGGTGGCCGTGGAAGGCACGCCGCTCGCCGATCGCCCCAGGGTGGCGATCTGGGAGATGGTCCGGATGATCGCCACGGCGAGAATTTTGATGCCGACGAGCATGGTGCGGCTCTCGGCGGGCCGCTTGAACATGAGCGAGCAGGACCAGGCGTTGTGCTTCCTCGCCGGGGCCAATTCCATCTTCGCGGGCGAGAAGTTGCTGACGACCGCGAACCCGGAGGCCGACTCCGATCGCCGCATGTTCGCCACCCTGGGATTGAGGCCGAGGCCCGCCAACCCGGTTACGGCTTGAGCCCCCCGGAGTCCACACCTCGCGTCCTGATCACGGGCATTGGGCTGGCCACGGCGCTGGCGGACACTTGCGAAGCCACTTGGGACGCGATCCGCCTCGGGAAATCCGCCATCCGCCCGCTCGACTTCCTGCCCCATGCCGGGGCCAAGTTCCGCGCGAGGACGCACCACGAGCCCGCCCTCACCCTCAGCCGCCTGGCGACGCGGGAGGCCTTGCGGGATTCCCTGCTCGCGGAAGACCCCGGGCGGATCGACGCCGATCCTGAGCGAGTGGCGACGATCATCGGGATGAGCAAGGGGGGATTGCAAAGCCTCGGACTCGTCGCGGCGCGGATTCGAGATCCCCAGACTCCCGGCTGGATCGGTCCGGTCTGGCAATCACAGTGCCTGCCCAACTCGGCCGCCGCGGGCACGGGGATCGAATCCTACGGCCCGTCGCTCGCCCCCGTGGCGGCCTGCGCCACCGGGTTGATCGCCGCCATCCAAGGGGCCGACCTGATCCGTCGCGGCGTGTGCGACGTGGCGATCTGCGGGGCCACCGACGCCTCGCTCGAACCCCTCATGCTCGCCGCCTTCGCCAGGATGAAGGCCACCGCCTCGCCGGGCGGCGACCCGTCCCGCTCGGTCCGACCATGGGATCGCCGCCGCTCGGGATTCCAGATCGGCGAAGGCGCCGCCATCCTCGTCCTCGAGCGCGAAGACCATGCCCGTTCGCGACGCGCCCTCGCTTACGCCGAATTCGCGGGCGGTGCCTTCGGCTCCGACGCTTACCACATCACCGACCTCAACCCCGACCCTGCGGGATTGGCCCATCTGATCCAGCTTGCCTTGAGGAATTCGGGAGTAGAACCCACCGACATCGATCACATCAACGTCCACGGCACGGCCACCCGCCAGAACGATCCGCTCGAATGCCGGGCCATTCGACTGGCGTTCGGGTCGCATGCCGATTCAATTTCCTGCTCGGCCAACAAGCCGCAAATCGGGCATTTGCTGGGAGCCGCGGGCGCCGCCGAGCTGGCCATCACCTGCCTCGCCCTGCGAGACGGATTCGTCCCGCCGACGTTGAATCTGGACGATCCCGACCCGCTGTGCGACCTCGACGGCACGCCTAACGTGGGAAAATCTCGGACCATCCGGGCCGCGTTAAAGCTCTCGATCGGATTCGGAGGCCATCTCGCTGCGGCCGTCCTGGGACGCTATGACGGTCCAAAACGTCCACCCGTCCCCCGTCCTCCGAACCCCGACCCCCATGTTTGACTTCCTGGATGAAGCGGCAACGCGACGACGAGCGGCCGGGCTCGACCGGCACCTGATCGCCCGGGACGGCGAAGGGCTCATCAACTTCGCGTCGAACGATTATCTCGGGCTGGCGCGTGATCCGAGGGTCATCGCCGCGGCGTGCCAGACGGCCCAGGAATTCGGCTGGGGCGCGGGCGCCTCGCCGCTGGTTTCGGGGTGGCTCTCGCCCCATGAGGAGCTCGCCCGCGACCTCGCTGAGTTCGAGAAAACCGAGGCCGTGGCCCTGTTTTCCGTCGGGTTTCGCAGCGAATCTCGGGACGATCGCGGCGGTAGTAGGGCGAGGCGACGCGGTTTACGTCGATCGCCTGGATCACGCCTGCCTGATCGACGGCGCGCGGCTCTCGGGTGCCACGCTTCGCGTGTATCCGCACAACGACGCCGGGCGGTTGCGATCGATCCTCGCTCGCGATCGCGGCCGATTTCGCCGCTCGTTGATCGCCACCGACGGCGTTTTCAGCATGGATGGCGACCTGGCTCCTCTGGCCGAGATCGCGAGTCTATCCGAGGAATTCGGCGCCATGATGATGGTCGATGAGGCCCACGGGACGGGCGTTTTCGGGCCCGATGGTCGCGGCGCCGCGTCGGAATGCGGGGTTTGCGATCGGGTCCCGATCCGCGTGGGGACCCTCTCCAAGGCGCTGGGTTCGATCGGCGGATTCGCGGCCGGTTCGCGACGGTTGATCGATCATCTGGTGAATTGTTCTCGCAGCCTGATCTATTCGACGTCCTTGCCGCCGGCGGCGGTTTCGGCGGCCCGCGAGGCGCTGCGAATCTCGCGCGAGGAGCCCTGGCGGCGCGAGCGGGTCAGGCGTCTGGGCGAGGACTTGCGCCTTAAACTTGTAGGAATCGGATGCAAAATCCTCCCTTCGACGGGGCCGATCGTGCCGGTCCTTGTGGGGGACGCGTCGTTGACCGTCGATGTTGCCGCGAAATTGCGCGGGCGAGGGATTCTTGTCGGCGCGATCCGGCCTCCGACCGTCCCGGCGGGGACCTCGCGGTTGCGGGTCGGCTTGACGGCCGCTCATTCGGATGAAGATGTTGATCGGTTAGTCAAAGAATTGGTGCATTTCATGCACCCTCCTAATGCCGGAAATGCCTCCGGCCCGTGAGGATCATGGCCATCCCGTGCTCGTCGCAGGCTTCCAGGGTCTCGGCGTCTCGCTTCGATCCGCCGGGCTGGATCAGCGCCGTCACTCCGGCCTTCGCGGCCAGGTCGGGTCCGTCGCGGAAGGGGAAGAAGGCGTCGGACGCGAGCACCGCTCCCCTGGCCCGATCGCCCGCCTTTTCTACCGCGATCCGCACCGAGTCGAGCCGGCTCATCTGGCCCGCGCCCACGCCGATCAACTGGCCGTTTTTCGCCAGCACGATCGCGTTCGACTTCACGCTCTGGCAGACCTTCCACGCGAAGGCAAGGTCCGCCCGCTCGGCCTCGCTCGGCTTCCGGCCGGTGGGAATCTGGCCCGACGTCGGGATCGTGCTCCATCGCGTCCCAATCCTGGACGAGCAACCCGCCCTCGACGCGTCGCAGGTCGAAGCCGATCGGCGGCGGCATTTGCGGGCCGATCGGCGCCTTCAGGTCGAGCAGTCGGACGCTGTTCTTCCAGGTCGGACGGGTCGTCAAGATCTCGAACGCGTCGGAATCGAACCCGGGCGCGACGATCGCTTCCAGGAATCGGCCGCTAACCACCATCCGCTCGGCCGTGGCGGCGTCGACCGTCCGATTCACGCCCACGATCCCGCCGAAGGCGCTCACCGGATCGCCTTCGTAGGCCCGCTCGAAGGCCTCGGAAAGACTCTTCCCAGTCGGCCGCGCCGCATGGGTTGTTGTGCTTCAGGATGCATGCCGACGGCTCGGAAAACTGGCGGATCAGCTTCAGCGCCGAGTCGAGGTCGAGCAGGTTGTTGTACGACAATTCCTTGCCGTGAATCAGCTTGTCGATCCTCAGGAACGAGCCGGCCTCGCTGCTGTCGAAGTAGAAGGCCGCTCGTTGATGCGGGTTCTCGCCGTATCGCAGGTTCTGCTCGCGGACGAAACGCAGGTTCAGCACGGGCGGGAACGGCTCGGCGCCCGATTTGTCGGTCGCTTCGAGGTAATTCGAGATGCTCACGTCATATCTCGCCGTCAATTCGAACGCGGCGCGGGCGAGGTCGCGGCGGAATCGTGCGGTGGTCCCTCCGTGCGTCATCAATTCGCTGATGAGCAATTCGTATTGCTCGGGATCGGTCAATACGGCCACGTGCGAGTGATTCTTGGCGGCGCCCCGGATCAGGCTCGGGCCGCCGATGTCGATGTTCTCGATCGCCTCCTCGTCGGCCACCCCCGGACGGCTCACGGTGGCCTCGAACGGGTAGAGATTCACGACCACGAGGTCGATCGGCTCGATGCCTTGCGCTTCCAGGGCGTCGAGGTCCTCGGGCACGTCGCGCCTGGCAAGAATCCCCCCGTGTAGCTTGGGATGGAGCGTTTTTACGCGACCCCCCAGGATCTCCGGCTGGCCGGTGTAGGCGGAGACCTCGGTCACGTCGACCCCGGCGGCCACCAGCGCCATCCGCGTGCCTCCGCTTGCCAGCAGATGCACGCCGTGGCCGCTCAGACCTCGCCCCAGCTCGATCAGGCCGGTCTTGTCGGTCACGCTCAGCAGGGCGCGGCGGATGGGGGCGATGGTTTCCATGGGAGGGCTCGTTTTCGTAATCAGGTGTTCACAAGGCGCGTCTCGCCCTTGGTCATGTTGCTCGTCATGGTGGCGAAATGCGTGTGGAGGATGCACTTCCAGGCGAACTGGAAGAGATAACGCGGCGGGCGACGCGCGGCCAACATCTTGCGGAGGTATTTCCCGTAAACCCGACGATACGGCCGCGTCCTCGGGTCTGTCCAGACCTTCGCCAGCATCCCCAGGGCGCCCAGGATCGTCAGCGACTGGATCTTCAGGTACGAGAGCGGCCGATTCTTGCGCAGCCAGTCGATCTTCGCCGAGCCGAGCGGCAATCGCCCTTCGACGAACAGGGAGTTGAACCGCTCGAAGTAGTTTTCGGGGCGTACAGGCGGCCCATCAGGTCCACCCAGCCGTCGCGGAGCTGCTCTCGGGTCATGTTCAGCGGGATCACGTTGGTGGCGATGTTCGGGTCGTCGGCCGCGGCGTTGTCGAGTCGCCCGGCGGCTTCCAGGCGGTCGTAAAGCGGCGTGGAAGGGATCGCCGAGAGCATGCCGGCCATGGCCCCCACGATTCGGGCCTCTTGCAGGAATTTGTACTGGCGATCGAACACGCCGGGGTCGTCGCTGTCGAACCCGACGATCATCCCCGCGTACACTTCCAGGCCGTAATCCTGGACCTTCTTCACGCGATCGACGATCGTCCCGCCCCTCACGTTCTGGAACTTCTTCGTCTCGCGCAGGGCCTCCTCATCGGGGCTTTCAATCCCGATGAACACGGCCACGAGCGCGGCCTCGACCATCAGTTGCATCAATTCGTCGTCTTCGGCCAGGTCGAGCGACGCCTCGGTGAAGAACGCGAGCGGATAGCCGTTCTGCTTCTGCCACTCGATGATCGCCTTCAAGATCCCCTTGGCCAGCTTCTTGTTGCCGATGAAGTTGTCGTCGACCAGGAAGATCACGCGGACGCCCAGCTTGTGCTGCGCCTCGATCTCGGCCACCACCTGCTCGGGCGTCTTCACTCGGGGCTTGCGGCCGAAGATCACGATGATGTCGCAGAATTCGCACTGGAACGGGCAGCCTCGCGAGGTCTGCACGCACCCCATCGCATATTCGCGGTAAGGGACGAGGTCGTAACGGGGCAGGGGGACCGTCGCCATGTTGGTCTTCTCGACCTGCTCGTATCGCGGCTGGTGCAGGCCGAATTTCCACTCGTTGAGGAACTGCGGCCAGGTCTCCTCGGCCTCGCCCGCGAACACCACGTCGATCAACCCCGGCTCGAACCACCCCTCGGCCACGGTGATCCACGGGCCCCCCACGATCACGAACACGTCCCGGGCGCGCAGCTCGACCAGGATCTCGCGCATGCGGTCGCGCTGGACGGTCATGCCGGTGAGGCCGACGATGTCGAAGCGCTGGAGGGCGTCGAAATCCAGGTCCTGGATGTTCTCGTCGATCAGGACGATTTCGTGTTCGGGGGGCGTGAGCCCGGCCAGCGTGGGGAGGGCCAGGACGGGCATGTTGGCCTTCTTGCCCAGCAAGGGCAAGCCGTGTTCGAGCCCCCAGAACGAGGTGGGGAATTTGGGGTTGATCAGGCAGATCCGGGCCATGAGTCATCCTTGAGGAAGGAGAGGGAGGCAGCCCCGAGTCGTCGCGGGGCCGGAACGGATCGTATCAGTTATTTATCGGCATTGCGTAGGCCCCGCCTAAATTTCTCCTCCCGACTCATGAATCTTGGGGTTGCCCAAAAGGGGACGGCACGGCATCCTCGCGGGCGCATATGGCTCTTTTTTGCGCGAGGGCGACCCATGAGGCAGATCCTCTTCGAGATCCCGGGCCTGGGATTCCGCGTCTATAGCTTCAGCCTGTTCATGGCCCTGGGAGGGCTTTCCGGCCTCCTGATCACGGCATGGAGGGCCAAACGCGAGAAGATCGACCCCGAGTCGGTGTACGAATTGGCCGTGTGGCTGCTCTCGGGAGGGTTCATCGGCGCCCGGATCCTGTACCTGATCCAATATCCCGAGGCGATCCACGGCCCTCTGGACGTGTTCAAGGTCTGGCAAGGCGGGATCGTCTTCTATGGGTGCATCATCGGCGGGCTGATCGGCACGATGATCTACTATTTCCGCCGCCCGTTCCCGTTCCTGCCCATGGCCGACGCCGTCGCGTGCGCCCTGGCCATCGGCGTCACGCTCGGGCGGGTCGGTTGCTGGCTCAACGGGTGCTGCTTCGGATCGGCCTGCCGACTGCCGTGGGCCGAGACCTTCCCCGCCGGGTCGCTGCCCTGGCAAGAGCACGTCCATCGCGGGTTGATCTCGCCGCACGCCCTGCAATCGCTGCCGATCCACCCCACGCAACTGTACATGGCCATGGAAGGGCTGATCCTGCTCGCCGTGATGATGTGGTACTACCCGAAAAGGCGACGCGACGGCGAGGTCATGGGCATCCTGATGGTGGGTTACGCGATCTCGCGATTCTTCACCGAGCAGCTTCGCGCCGACGACGACTGGCTGTTCCTCGGGTTCACGCTCTCGCAGATCATCAGCGCCATCTTGCTGACGGCGGGGATCGCGACCTGGGTCTACATCCTGCGAAAGCCGCCGGGGCGATATGCCGATCGGGAGGATCTCCCCGTCCCGGCGACCCCGCCGCGCACGGCCACGCGCCTCGAACCGGCGGCTCGATAGGCGCGGGCCGGGTCGCGACCGCCTACGCCTCTCCGTTGTCCTTGCGGGTGAGCTTCGAGCGCCTTGAGGTGGAAATCCATCTCGGATCGCCTGGCCTTGGCCCGCCTCGCCTTGCTCGCGGCGTCGATCTTGTCCCGGCGGCCGAGGTAGCCCAGCGCCGCGCGGACCACGATGGGGCAGACGTACTTCCGCGTGGCGATCCAATAGAGGTTCGCCTCGACGCCCTCCTTGCGGGTGGCCTCGGCCATGCGGATGAGGTCGGCGAATCCCGAGTCCGTCCTCATCATCCTCAAGAAGGTCCTGTACGTGATTTCCAGGGTCGCGCACGCCGAGACCCGGCCCTGTCCGGCGCACAAGAGCTTGACCATTTCGCCAATCTGGGGATGCGCAATAGTCGCCATCGGCCGCCCCAATTTCGCCGGTTCCGGGGCGTCGGCGGGAGACGGCTCTGGCATGTTCGCATGAACATCATCAATCACGGCGGCCGTCGACGGCGATGGGGTGTCCTGGGCCTCGGTCGTGCTGCGCTTCGCCATGATGCACCTCGCGGGGTCGTGGGTTTCTGCGGGAGGAAGTCGGCTCGCGATGCGACCCGTTGTCGCGTGCGGAACGGCTCTATCCCCACAACATCGGGATGGGTGAGAGAAATTATCCGCTCCTCGCCCTTCGCGGATGATTGCCCCCTCGCCCGCACCCGCTTCGTCCTGGTTGCGGACTGGACCGGGTCTTTCCCGAGTGCGTGCGCCGGGGAAGTTCCTCTCACCATCGAACCTCCGCGGAGCAAGTGTGGTGAAATTCTCCCTCCACCCCCGTCCAAGAAATCCGAGAATCGCGCGAACATCCCGGAGGGGTCGGGCGTCTGGTAGGGCAGAGACGCGAAGGAATCGACGAACCGAGAGGTTGAAATGTCCGCCCTGAATCAAGGACCAGGTCGCAGCTATCCGAAGCGACGCTGACGCCCGGGGCGACATCTTCGAGATGGCTCGTCGAGGCCCGGTGTCCACCAAACATCGGGCCTCGTCGTTGAACGAACGACCATCCCCCGATCCCCGTCCCCTGTCCCCCGTTTCGGGCCGGTAGCTGAGACGGTCTAGCGGCGACCTGAAAAGTCGCAGACGTGGATTCGAGCGCCACCCGGCCCACCTGCAAGCATGGCCCGTTCGTCTATCGGGCAGGATTCCGCCCTTTCAAGGCGGGGAGGAGGGTTCAATTCCCTCACGGGCTACTTCGTTTTCGCAGTTTCAGGGCGTGGGAAAGCCTGGTACTCCGCAAGCTCGGGGAGCTTGAGATCGCCGGTTCGAATCCGGCCGCCCTGATTGGTAAAGTTATGCCTTTATTTTTCGGAAAGGAGACCTCGGATGCTGCGACGGAAACGATCGACCCCGACCAACCATCCGGGGTCGTGGTGTAAAGGCAGCACATCGGCCTTTTAAGCCGGGAGGCGGGGGTTCGAGTCCCTCCGACCCCATCAAGATTCGCCGGCCCCTAGCTCAACGGGAGAGCACCCGGCCGATAACCGGGAGACGGAGGTTCAACTCCTCCGGGGCCGACTCGCGCAACCCTGGGACCAAGGTGTTAGCGGCAGCACGCCCGGCTCTTAACCGGGTCGGTGAGGGTTCGAGCCCCTCTGGTCCCATGCTCTTTCCTGCACTGGTCGTCTAGCGGCGAAGACTCCGCACCCGTAATGCGGAAACGTGGGTTCGAGTCCCGCCCGGTGCTCTCTTTGACAATTCGGCCCCTCAAAGGCAAGAAGTGCCCATGATGTAGCGGCAGCCTATCGCCTCGCCATGGCGGAAGTGCGGGTTCGACTCCCGCTGGGTACTTTTGCAGTCATCGAGGTGTGGGAAAGTTTGGGAATCCGCCTGGTTCGGGACCAGGAGATCGCCGGTTCGAATCCGGCCACCTCGACTGACGGTTTGTTTACCGGGGTAGCATGTGCTGGTCCATGCATCGCTTTGTTAAAGCGAAGTACGCAGGTTCGATTCCTGCCCCCGGTGCTCGGCGATTGGGAAGGGCAAGCCAATGGGCGATGGCACCCGTTTCGAAAACGGTCGAGCCCCGGTAACGGGGCCTTGGGGGTTCGACTCCCTCTCCTTCCGCTGAAATTTCTTCATGTGCTCCTGGCCGAGCGGCCGAGGCACCGGTCTTCCAAACCGGACAGGCGGGTTCGACTCCCGCGGGGCACTCTCGGGGATCGGCTAATCGGCAGGCTGCTCCGGCTTTGAACCGGACGGTGGAGGTTCGAATCCTCCTCCCCGAAATCTCGCGGGGTGCATGAAATGCGCCGTCTTTTCCTCATCTTCCGGGGCAGTTGCTGCTGGTAGTGACGCCTGGCTCTGACCCAGGAGGCCGCTGGTTCGATTCCAGCCCCCGGAACTCCCGAAGAAGCAACGCCCGGGTACGCCAATCGGCCGAGCGGCCCGGCTTAAAACCGGGTGATTGAGGGTTCGAATCCCCCCTCGGGCAAGATCATGGCTCGGTAGGCAACAGGCAGACCACTCTCGCTCAGACCGAGAGATGCTGAGGGTTCGAATCCCTCCCGAGCCATCCCAGGAACGAACGCCCTCGCGGAGCAGCCCCGAGTGCTCGCTTCGGTGTCAGGGACGCATCGACCTCGCATCGCCGACTCGGACTCCGCCAGGCGCTCGCGGTTCGCCGGCGAGTGGTGGACGCCCTGCTCGAAGTCATGAGGTGGAACGGCGACGGCGGGAGGGCGTCCATTCCCCCGTCGCCTCCCGATTCGGGCCCGTCGCGGCCTCCCTAGGCCTGTGTCAGGTGGCCGACTCCTGCTTGCGACGTCGCCACGCGCGGGCCGCGCCCATCGCGCCGGCGATGCCGGCCAGCACGAGCGTCGAGGGCTCGGGCGTGGCGGCCGCCGAGGGCACGTCGAGGGTGCCACCCTGGGTGCCGAAGGCATACGACACGGTCCCCGTGCCGTTGACGAGCGTCGAGTTGCCGCTGTCCTCGCTGGCGATCGAGAGCGAGGCCGACGCCGACCCGACGGCATCCACCGAGTAGAAGATGCGGGCCAGCCCGAAGGTCGAGCCCGCGGCGACGGTGGTCTCGCTGTCGACCCCGGCGTCGTCGTTGTCGGAGATCGTGATGCTCGTGTCCGGCGTGCCGACTGCCCCGAGCGAGGAGCCGTAGTTGTCGTCGACCGAGAGGCTGAAGATATAAGCGGCGGCCGTGTTCGTGTCGGCGCCGGTGAAGTGGATGCCCGAGCCGCCCACAAGGTCGATCTCCACGACGTCGCCGCCGATGTAGGCGGCCGTCCCGTCCATACTGTTGACCAGGTTCACGTCGAAGGAGCCGGTGGACCCGGGCGCCGCCGAGATGGTCGTCGGGTCGATCGAGATGGTCAGGCCGGCGTGGCACGCCGGGGCGGCGAGGCCCGACGCCGCGGCCCACAGCAGGACGCGGACCGCTCGGCCGGGACGGATTCGTGAGGTCATGGGCGAGTTTCCTTGGGGTGGTCGGTCTCGGGGTTCGGGTTCAGGGTCGGGGTGCGTCGGTCACGAGTTGAGGGTCGGAAGCTTGGTGTTGACCCGGGCGCGGACGAGCGTGTAGTCGGTGATGTCGATCGCGCCGTTGCCGTCGATGTCGTAGAAGATGGGGGCGAGGATGGTCTGGCCGAGCACGGCGTTGTGCTCGATCGTCGTGTCCTGGGCGTTGACCGCGCCGTCGTCGTTGACGTCGCCCGGCAGGACGTCGAGCCGGCGGGTGAACGTCGCGATGCTGGCGTTGCCGATCGTGATGGTCACGCGGTCGGCCGCGCTGATCGGCTGGGCCAGGGTGATCGTGTAGGACGTCCCCGAGCCGGAGAGGGTGACGGCGCCGTAGCTGGCGACGTTGATCCCGGTGACGGTGACGTCGGAGGCCGACAGCGTCTCCGGCTGGCTCAGCGTGATGCTCAACTGGTTGATGCCGGACCAGGGCAGGTCGGTGTTGCGGCCGGAGGGCAGGAGGCGAAGGCCGTCGCCGGCCGTCTGCAAGGTGGCGGCGCCCGAGGTCCCCCAGGACACGCCCACGGTGCCGCTCACGGCGGCGACCGACGGCGGGCTGACCGTGAGCGAGACCTTGGCCGGTCCGCTGGTATTGGTCCCGTTGTTGGCGGTGAACGTGAAGCTGTCGGGACCGACGTAGCCGGCGTTGGGCGTGTAGGTGAGATTCGGCGCCGTGCCCGAGAGCGTCCCGTGCGACGGCTGGGTCGCGACCGCGTAGGTCAGGGTGAGGGCCGGGTTGTCGCCGTCGGAGCCGCCCAGGGTGATCCCCGCGGTCGAGCCCTCAGTGACGCCGACCGACTGCGCGTTGGCCGTCGGGGTGCCGGTTGCCACGTTCAGCGTGACGGTGGCCGGTGCGCTGATGTTCGTGCCGTTGGTGGCGGTGAAGGTGAAGCTATCCGACCCGTGATAGCCGGCGTCGGCGAGTAGGTCAAGTTCGGCGCCGTGCCCGAGAGCGTGCCGTGCGCCGGCTGGGTGAAGGCGTAGGTGAGGGTCAGGGACGGCGAGTCGTCGTCGGTCGATGTCAGCGTGATCGTTTTACCCGTGCTGTCGTGCGCCACGGCCACCGTCTGCGCGCCCGCCGTCGGGGTGCCGGTGGCCACGTTGAGCGTGACCGTGGCGGAAGCGCTGGTCTCGGGGCCGTTGCTGACGGTGAAGGTGAAGCTATCCGCCCCGTGATAGCCGGCGCTCGGCGTGTAGGTCAGGTTCGGCGCCGTGCCCGAGAGCGTCCCGTGGGTGGGATTGGCGCCGACTTTGTACGAGAGGCCTGGCGCCGGGGTGTCGGGATCGGTCCCCGCCAGCGTGATCGACGTCCCCGAGCTGTCGTGGTCCACGCTCGCCGTTTGCGCGGTGGCCGTCGGGACGCCGAGGATGGTGATGGCGGTCGCCTTGGTGCCGTTGTCCAGCGTCACGCTCGGGTCGGTCGTCCCGTAGGACGAGCCCGAGGAGAACGTCGTGCTCGCGGTGCCGTTGGAGATCGTGCCGGTTGTGGGCAGGACCGAGCCGAGCGTCCCGGGGGCGAATTCCAAGGCCAGGCCCTCCAGCGCCGTGCCGGCGATCGGTACGGTGGGCGCCCCGGTGGAGACGATCTCCGCCGTCAGGGTCGTCGAGGCATTGATGCCGATCGTCGCCGACGCGGGCGAGAGCGCCAGGGCCAGCCGGGTGTTGATCGTCGTCGTGCCGCCCGTGGTCACGACGCTGTCGGTGCCCGAGGCGCCGGGGAAGGCGTCGGCGCCCCACCAGTTGTCGTTCGCGGTGACGGTGTCGCCCAGGTTGCTGATGGCGCCGCCGCCCTGGTCGGCCGTGTTGTTGAAGAATCGAGAATCGACGATGTTGTTGGTCGTGCCTCTCTGCGCGAAGTCGATAGCCCCGCCGGGGTAGTACGACGTATTTTTGGTGAACGTGCTGCCGGTGACCGTCAGCGTGCCAGCGTTGGCGATCGCGCCGCCTCTGGCGGCCGAGTCGTCGGAGAACGTGCTGCCGGTGACCGTCAGCGTGCCGCCGTTGAAGATCGCGCCGCCGTAACCGTTGGCCGCGGAGTCGTCGGAGAACGTGCTGCCGGTGACCGTCAGCGTGCCGCGTTGTTGAAGATCGCGCCGCCACCGGAGGCCGAGTCGTCGGAGAACGTGCTGCCGGTGACCGTCAGCGTGCCGACGTTGGAGATCGCGCCGCCAGAGTTCGAAGAGTTCGCGCTCGTGAAACTCAGGCTAGACATGGTGGCCGTCACGCCGTTGTTAATCTGGAGGATGCTGCCATTTAATTGCGACCCGCCCTGGATCGTCTGGGGGCTGGTGGGATTGCCCTCGATGGTCATGTTCGCCGTGATCGAGGGCAGTGTGTTGGCCAGGGCGATCGTCTGGCCCGAGATCGTGGGGTCGAAGACGATGACCGGCACGCCGCCGGCCGTGTTGGCGGAGGTGATCGCGTCGCGGAGCCGGCCGGAGGTGGCCGATTCGCTGGTGGTGGTCACGTCGAAGGCCGGGTTGGTGAGGACGGAGCTGACCGAATGGGCGAAGGCCTCGGAAACGGTCGGCGCCGCGTTCCAGTCCACATTGCCCGCCTGCGAGGCGGAGAAGACCGCGGTTCCCGGGCCGACGAAGGTGACCGTGCTGCCGGAGAGGGTCGCGACCCAGGGGGTCAGGTCGGTGTAGGTGATCGGCAGGCCCGAGGTGTCCCTCGCGGTCAGCGTGAACGTCTGGCCGCCCGAGCCGGTCGACCCCACGCCGAAGCCCGTGATCGTCTGGTTGGCCTTGTTGATGGTGAGCGTCTTGGTGTCGTCGGAGCTGCCGGCGACCTCGGCGGGGCCCACGTAGGTTGCGTCGATCGGGTAGACGCCGGGGGCCAAGCCCGCCGGGATCGCGTAGGAGGCGGAGGCCGAGTTGTTCGCGACGGTCGACGATCGCGTCGAGTTGTTGCTGATCTTCGGGATGGTGAAATCGACGTTCCCCTCGTTCAGGGGGCTGATGTCGTCGGCCGTGACGGTCACGGGCAGGTTGACCGTTTGGGACGCGGTGCTGTAACTCGTGGAGACGTTCTGGGCCGTCGTGTGCGTGGGCGACTCCAGGTTGACCGTCGCGTTCAGGCTATCGGTAGTGCCGCCCCTGTCGGTCACACTGACCCAGTAGAGGAACTGGTTGGCCGAGGGGTTGTACGTCTCGACGGGAGGGGTGTAGGTGCTCGACGTCGCCCCGGCGATCGGGTTGGCGGTGCTCGGGGTCAGGCCGCTATACCACTGATAGGATAGCGGGGCATTGACCTGGCTCTGCGCCGTCACGCTGAGCGTCGTCGTGCTGCCCGCGGCGACCTCGTACAGGGTGGGGAAATTCGTGATCTCCGGCGGCTTCTGTGCCTGGATCGTGATGACCAGGCTGGCATCCAGGATGTTGCCGAAGCCGTCGTTGAAGTCGACCGGGATCGTGTCCGAAGCGCCGAGCGGCGCGTTGGAGTTGGCCTGATACTCGAATCCGAAGCCGGCGGAGATCCGGTTCTGATTAAATGAGGGGCTCGCCGCCGGCTCGAAGTCGTTCCCCCCGTCCGTCCCCCAGGGATAGAGGCTGCCGGCGCCTTCGTTGAGGTAGAAGGTGCCGTAGGTCGTCCACGGCGCCGACGTCGCGAGGACGTCCATGCGCTGGTAGTTGACACCGTTGCTGGGGAAGATGGAGGAGATAGGGTCGATGTCGAGCGTCCCCCCCGGCTGCACGTACTCGTTGATGACGGTGCTGAGCACGACGCGATCTTCCAGCCCTTCCAGGGATGGCCGTGCCCGGCGCAACCGCCTCGCAATGGCCTTCGCGTCCGATCGCCGCATACCGCGCCAAATCCAAGATCCACTCATCGGGTGCTCCTAGCAGAGGGGGTTATCTTCCACGGGAGGCCTGCGCGGCCTCCGTCTTGTGTGTCGCGTCGATAGAAATTTGCGCCGAGCTATGCCTTGGGCTGTCGTCGCGAGGCGGGCGCAATCATGCGAGTCGGACTCATCGCCACCGACCCTGGGGTTCGTCCCGCAAAGATCGGCTGGCATGACGACTTTATGCAAGATTGCATATCAGAGTCAATGAGAATTTTCTCCATCGGGAGGGACCAGCGGACGCCTCGCCCACGACGGTCAACGCGTCAATCGGGCAGGGTGTCGAGCGGCGAAACTCGACGCGTTGGGCGGCCTGCAACTCTCCATGCGAGAACGGCCGGTGATTTGTCTCACGTCCGGGGAAATTTTTTTCCGCGAGGACGGGACGGGGCGACGCCGATCGCGGGAGATCGCCGGTTTCCGACGCGTCGGGCATGCTCGAAAACGTGTCCGGATGTATCCATGTGCGCCTTTCGTACGCAACTTTTCGCGCCATGGATGCCGGGGCCGGCCGGCTTTCTCGATCCATAAATCCTTTCCTAATCATGACTTGGGTCCCGTCTTCGCGATCGATCCTGCCCGGGAAGTTGGTTTCCTCTGGAAATCGCCTCGGAGTGCCGACCACTTCTTGCCCAGACCGCCAATTTCTTTCATGGGGTCGTGTGAACATTCCGAGGGTCATGACTGTTGGATTGGTGGAACCTGGTCCGCCCGCAATTGCGAGTCGGTTGTCGGCCTTCCCTCGCCGGGGCCGGATGGGAGGAATATTGGGGCCGACCCGCCCGACGATCGTGGGATCGCTCCCGGTCCGGCCTGATGAGCCGGGAAATTGGCAATCCCCGAGGAGCGGGCCTCAGCCCCTTCCTTCCTCCAACGATTTCGTTAAGAATGGGGTGCGACCGAATTTCGCGGGGGATGGGGGGGTGAACCATGCAGGTGGGCCTGGGTCCGGTCTTCGCTTATGAGTGGCTGACCGTCTCGCGGAAGAAGTCGGTCTATTTCCTGCGGTTCGTGTTCGGGCTGACGTTGCTCGCGGTCCTCGCGCTGATGTCGTGGTCGATGGAGACGAATCGCTACGGGCCGAGGCCGAGCCCGATCGAGGAGCAGGCGCAGGCCGGGCGGGCGTTCTCGACGTCGATCATCGCGACCGGGCTCTCCCTGATCCTGCTTGCCGCCCCCGCGGCCACCGCCGGCGCCATCTGCCTGGACAAGCAGCGAGGGACGCTCGCGCACCTGATGGCCACCGACCTGAGCAATCCCGAGATCGTCCTGGGCAAGCTCGCGGCGCGGCTGGTGCCCACGATGGGGCTGGTCTTGTGCACGATGGGCGTGGCGGCGATTGCCACGCTCATGGGCGGGACCGACCCGATGGGGCTGCTCGGCAGCTTCCTGATCATGGGGGGCGTGGCCGTGATGGTCGCGTCGCTGGCGATCTGCCTGTCGGTCTGGGCGAAGAAGACGCACGAGGTCATCATGATGGCCTACCTGATGATCATCGTGTGGCTCCTCGCGTACCCGCTCTGGTCTCCTGCTCCATGAGATCAACGGCACGATCCTGGAGCCTCCCGACTGGTTCGCGAAGCCCAACCCGTTCGCGCTGGTGATGGATCAGAGGCCCGGCGGCCTCCCGTTACACGTGCCGTTCTTCTTCCTGCTGGGATGCCTGGCGGTGTCGGTGGTCTTCGCCGGATTGGCCACGTTCCGGGTCCGCGCCGTGGCGAGCCGCTACGGGGCGCCGAAGAAGAAGGGTTGGCGCCTGTTCGGGCGCGGCAAGGGGGTGCCGAAGGAACCCGGCAAGTGGACCCCGCGGAGGACGGGTTGGGGATCGCGGCGTCCTGAGCAAGCTGGCGAGGCCCCTGGATTTCCTCCCCGGCCCTTCGCTGGATGCGAACCCCGTGGCCTGGCGAGAATGGCACCGGCAGCGGCCTTCGGGGTGGACGCGGCTGATCTGGAGGGCGTTCGGGATCACGGCGTTCGGATGCACGGCCTTCGGCGTGTACCTGTGCCTCATGCCCGACGCGCTGGGGAGCAAGGAGGCGGCGCTCATCCTGGTCAACGGGTTCCAGGTGGCCATCGGCCTGTTGTTGCTGAGCGCCGCGGCCTCCACGCCGCTCTCGGAGGAGCGGGTGCGCGGGTCGCTGGACGTGCTCATGTCCACGCCCCTATCCACGGGGAAGATCGTGTGGGGGAAGTGGTGGGGGACGTTCCGCACGGTGCCGGCGCTGGCGCTCCTGCCCACGATCCTCGCGCTCTCGGCGGCCTACGACACCTGGGCCAATCCGCAGAAGACCGGGATCACCGGCCTTCCGCAGACTCGCTGGCTTGGGGTGGCGCTGGTCTGGGGATTGACGATCGCCTACGGGGCCGCGCTCACGAGCCTCGGGCTGGCGATGGCCACGTGGATCGCGCGCCTAGGGCGGGCGGTGGGCACGACGGTGGCCCTGTATGTGATGATGACGGTGGCCTATTGCTTCGTGATCGGCGTCCTCTCCAGCGGCCCGGGGGCGCAAGGGCTCTGGTCGGGCCTGATGACGGGCAGCCCGTGGATGGGCATCGCCTGGACCAGTTCCTTGCTCGTGCGGGACCATCCGTATCAGAATCGGATGTACGCGGCGCAGATCGCCTGGGGGTCGTTCTGGATCCTCGCCTACCTGTCGGTGGCGGCGATCCTGCTCATGCTCACCCTGGCCACCTTCAACCGCTGCCTGGGGCGGATGCCCGAGGAGAGTCGTCCGGGCAAGCCCAGGGCGCGCAAGGGAGTGGAGATCACCGAGCTGGCCCTGGTGGGCGATTGATTCACAAGCTCGGGTTGGAAAACTCCTTGAGCGGCAGCGTGACGGGGTTCTGGTGGCGCGAGCTGCGGGCCACGGCCTCGGTGAACTGCATGTAGTGGACCCCTCCGTGGAAGCTGGTGTGCGTGACCTTGCGCTCGCCGCGGATGGCGTCCACGAAGTCGGCCTCCACGCGCCATCCTCCGCGCATGTCGGCCGGGATGGGCATGGGCTGGAGCGTGTTGGCGTCGTGCTGGGCGCCCTGGAGCTCGTCGCGCTGGAAGTCGTAGGAAAGCGTCCCCCGGGTGCCGCAGAGCAGGACGTTCATCTCCTGGACGTGCCGGATCACGCCGCTCACGCGATACGTGCCGACGGACCCATCCTTGTGCTCGGTCAGGACCTGGACGGCGTCGGCGATCCCCACCCTGGCTTTCCGGCCGGTCTCGGGATCGATGCGAATGGGGATCAGCTTCGAGGCATTGGCGCGGACCTGGATCACCGGGGACGCCCACCGCGAGACCGATTCATAGAGGATGCCCAGGTTCAGCATGTTGAACCCGGAATACTTGGTGACCTGCCGCCACGAGAGCGGCGAATCCTTGTCGGCGAGGCCGGCGGAGAAGCCCGTCACGTGGACCTCGCGGAGGTTGCCGAGGAAGCCGCCGACGATCAGCGACTTGACGTACTTCTCTCCCGCGAGGCCGTACGGGCTGGGCACGATCATCGTGGTCAGCTCGGGATGCTCCAGCGACTTGTCGTACATCCGCTGGGCCTCCCGGGCGTTCATGGCCATGCGGGCCTGGGTTAACACATGCTTGCCCGCCTCCAGGGCCGCCAGGGTGATCGGGCAATGCATGTAGGGCCACGTGCCGATTACCACGGCGTCGATGTCGGGGTCTTCGACGAGGTGTTCCCAGCTATGATAGATCTTCGGGATGTCGAACTCGCGGGCGACCCGGTTGGAGGACTCGCGGTGGAGGTTGCACACGCCGCGGATCTTGACGCCGGGCAAATCACGGAAGCCCGGCAGGTGCCTCGTCCGGGCCACCTGGCCTGCGCCCACGATCCCGATCCTGATTTCCGAACGGCCCATCGGGCGACCCTCATCCTCGACTCTCGCCAAATGACGGGAGGAATGGAATTGTAGCCTCGGGAGGGCGTGAGAGTCCAAGCCGCGAAAAACACCCCGGACCACCCCTCAAGGATTCCCGGGGGCGGCCACCTCGCGGACCTTCGCCGGGATCACGCGGCGATCGGGCCGGTGCGGCGACGGCGGGCCGAGCAGGAATCGGGCCAGGGGCCCGTCCGGCAGGTCGGGCCGGAGCAGGGGTTCGGGGTTGCCGAGGTCTTCGAGCACGCCTTCCGCCGCCAGGTAGCCGGCGCGGACGGCCCCTTCCATGGTGGCGGGCCAGCCCGTGGCGGTCCAATCACCCGCGAGGAAGAGGCCCTCGACGGGCGTACGCTGCGGGGGGCGAAGGTCGTCCACGCCCGGGCGGACCGCGAAGGTTGCCCCATGCTCGGTCACGACCCACCAGCGGAGCAATTTCGCCTCGCGAGTCGCCGGCCACAGGTCGGCCAGGTCCTTCAGGGCGATTTCCAAAATCGCTTCCTTGGGCTTCGAGACGAGGTCGTACGACGCGCTGATGACCAGTTGCAAATACTGGCCGCCGCCCGCGGGGGCCTCGCGCCCCTGCAAGGCCGTGTGATTGAAGACCCACTGGACGGTGCGGCCCACGGTCACGGCATGTTCGAGCGGGCAGACCGGGCGATCGAACCAGAGATGCACGCCCGTGATGGGCGAGGCCTCCATCCGTCGGATTTCCCGGAGCGAGGGCACGAGTTCTTCCGCCGCATCGCCGATCACGTTCTTTACGCGATCGAACGGGACGGATAAGACGGAAAAGTCGGCATCTATTCGCTCTCCGTTACGTAAAGCGACACCTCTTACGCCGCCCTCGTCGTCGATCTCGACGGATTTCACGCCCGTGGTGAGCCGCACGTCCACGCCCTTGGCCTTCAGCCAGGATTCCAACCGCGTCCCGTACAACTCGCCCAGCGGGACGAGCGGGACTTCCATGGCGAACCCGTCGCGATTGCGCAAGAACCCGTCGAGGAAGACCTTGCGGGCGTGGCCGAGGTCCATCTGCTCCAGGCGCTCGTTCAGCGCCGAGATCAGCACGGTGCCCCAGTATTTCCCGACGGTCGCGGGGGTCTGGCCGTTCTTCAGGAGCCAGTTGGCGAACGGGATGGAGGGGTTTTCGCGGGTGGCGAACCGCAAGCGGGCGAGCCCGTAGGCCACTCGCAGCTTTTCGCCCAGGGTCAGATAATTCGCCCGCAGGAAGCTGCCCGAGAGGTGGAACGGGGCGGGCAGGGGGCCGGCCTTGAGCGTGGAAATCTTCCCTTCTCGGCTCAAGAAGACGATCCCCGGGACGCGGCGGAAGAGTTCGCGGGTGCCGACCTTCTCGCAGAAATGCGCCAGATTCGTGCAGCAGGCCATGCTCACATGCTGGCAATTGTCGACGAGCTCGCCGGTTGCGGGGTCGGTGAACGAGCCGGCGCGTCCTCCCAGGCGAGGGCGGCTTTCGAGCAGGGTGATTTTCAGGCCGCGATCGACGAGAGACGCGGCGGCGGCCAGGCCCGAGAGCCCTCCACCGATGACGACCACGTGCGGTTTCGGCGGCCGTTTCGCGATGTTCATCGCCCGAATCCCGCGAGGGCACCCACGGTGATCGCGGCCTTCTTCCACGGCGGCAACGCCACGCGACCGCCCAGCACGTTCCAGTCCCTGCGGGCAATTTCGTCGAGCAACGAGCGGTAAATCCCCACGATGGCCCTCAGGACGGGGCGGCCCACGGGCGCGACCATGCCGGTCAGGGGCGCCGCCTTCGCGTAGAAATCATAGGCGCGGCGGCCCTGGAATTCGAACAACGACCGCACGTGGGGGGCGACCGCGGCGGACGCGAGGTCGTCGGGCGAGACGGAAAATCGGTTCATATCTTCCTGGGGCAGGTAAATCCGGCCGAGCCGCGCGTCCTCGCGGACGTCCCGCAGGATGTTGGTGAGCTGCAGGGCCACGCCGCACTGTTCGGCGAGGGCCTCGGCGCGGCCGCCCTGCGACTGGAACCCCCAGATGTGGATGCAGCTCAATCCCACGGCCGAGGCCACGCGATAGCAATAGGTATAAAGGTCCTCGAATTTCGCGAACACGCGAGGTTCCAGGTCCATCCCCACGCCGTCGAGGACCTCGTGCAGGTGCCGGGCCGGGATGCCGTGCCGGTGGACGGTATGGGCCATCGCGAGCAGGCCCGGCCAGGCGACGGATTTGCCGGAAAGGGCCGAGTCCAGGTCGCCTCGCCAGCGATCGAGCGAGACCCGCTTGCCGTCGACCGGCCCCGGCTCGTCGGCGAGGTCGTCGGTGCGGCGGAGGAACGCGTAGAGGGCGCACATGGACCGGCGACGCTCGGGAGGGAGCAGCAGGAAGCTGTAGTAGAAATTCTTCGCCTCGCGACGCGAAATCTCGGCGCAGAAGCGGTAACTTTCCTTCAGGGCAAGGTCCATTCACGCCCCCTCGCCGGCGGCCGAGACGGTCGGTTTTTCGCGACCCGCCGAGCCGGCGCGTCCGAGCACGGCGCGGAGCAGGAGGCCAAGCTTGGCAAGCTTGCCGAGCCTGGGACGCCTGGTCAAGACGTCGTAATTCTGGGCTTCGATCCGGTCGCAGATCGCCATCCCGCCTCGGGTGAAGAGGTCGACGTCGACGGCGAGGGCACGCGGCAGTTTGCCGACGAGCGGCCAGCCGTCCCGGAACAGCTTCCTGGCCCGATTGACCTCGAATTCCAGCAGCTTTGCGAACCCGGGCGTGAATCGTTTGGACCGCAACGAAGCCTCGTCCACGCCGAATCGCTCGCGGTCCTCGCGGGGCAAATAGATGCGGCCGATGTCGAGGTCTCGGGCCACGTCCTGCCAGAAATTCGCGAGCTGGAGGCCTGTGCAGGTCCTGTCGGAGAGCGCCACGTTTTCTTCGTCGAAGCTACGTCCCAGGTACAACACCAATTGCCCGACCGGGTTGGCCGATCGCGTGCAATAATCCATCAACTGATCATAAGTGTCGTATTCAAGGACGTCCTGGTCCTGTTCGAACGCCGAGATGAGGGCCTCGAACGGGTCGATGGGGATCGAGAATTGGTCGACGGTCTCGCGAAGGGCGACGAAGACGGGATGGCGGGCGTGGCCCTCGTACATGAGGCGAAGCTCGCCCCGCCACCAGGCCAGGAGGTCGCGCGATCGCTGGCGGTCGCCCACCTCGTCGCCCAGGTCGTCGGACCATCGGCAGAAGCTGTAGATGCTGGCGAAATGAGGGCGAAGCGGCCTGGGCGTGAGCCAGGTCACGACGCTGAAATTCTCGTAATGCGAGGCCGTGAGCCGGGCGCAATAGGCGAGGGCCTCGTCGGGAGACGCGGCTTTCGTGCTCTCGGGCCCGTAGAGGCGGAGGTCGTCGAGGAAGGGCATGGACCGCTCGGTTTCGAGGAGTTCCTTCGATGAGCCGTCGATTCTACCGAAGGCCGTCGCACCTGCCCAGGGTGGCGGGCGATTGACCCGGCGTGGCTTGCCCGTCACAATCGGCGGGCGCAACCCCTCCCATCGCCCCCGGAGATTCACGCCGATGATCCGCATCGCCCCCTTGCTGCTTGCCTCCGCATTGATCCCCGCGGCCCTGGCCGATGACGACGGTTTCAAGCCGCTCTTCAACGGGAAGGACCTGACCGGATGGGTCCAGCCCGACGTGCCGGGGCTGTTCTCCGTCGAGGACGGCGTGATCCTGTGCAAGACCGACGGCAAGCTGAAGAAGAACGAGTTCCTGGTCACCGACAAGCCTTACAAGGACTTCATCCTGAAGGCGAAGGTGAACCTGCGCAACCACAACTCGGGCATCCAGTTCCGCAGCAAGAGGGCCAAGGACGGCGCCGTGTCCGGCCCGCAGGCCGACGCCGCCGAAGGCTATTACGGGCTGCTCTACGAGGAGCGCGGCCGGGGCATCCTGGAACGCTACCCCGAGGACAAGGCCAAGCTCCTGGCCAAGAACGGCCAGTGGAATGAATACGTGATCACCATGAAGGGAGATCACCTCACGATCGACCTGAACGGGACGAGGGTGATCGACCGCACCGACCCGAAGTTCGACAAGGAAGGGATCATCGCACTGCAAGGCCACGCGGGCGAGCCGATGGAGGTCCGGTTCAAGGACCTGATGATCAAGGTCCTGGATTGATTGAACGTTCCGAAAAGGGCGAAACGATCATAACGGATAAAATTCGGAAAGCGCATTGATCCGGCGGATCTCGCCTTTACGATGCCCGAGGGGGAACGGTCGCGGGTGCGGCCGCGCCTCCCTCGGAGGGCCCGCTCATGGCGTCGGTCATCACCGCGGCGTGCGTCGATTGCAAGTACACCGATTGCGTGGTCGTCTGCCCGGTCGACTGCTTCTACGAAGGGGAGCGGATGCTGTACATCCACCCCGAGGAATGCACCGCGTGCGAGGCCTGCATCCCCGAATGCCCTGTGTCGGCGATCTTCGACGAGTCGGCCGTGCCCGAGGAGATGCGTGATTTCATCGCGATCAACGCCGAGCAGGCGCCAAGGCATCCGAACATCACGCGGAAGCGGGCGGATTGCCCGGTGCCGGGTTGAGGTTTGTTTGGATAAAAAAACGAAAAAACGGTGTCAGGCACCGTTTCTCAACCCGAGAAACGGTGCCTGACAGGCTTTGTGGTCTTATTGTGTCCGGAATTTTTTTGGGATATCATGTAGGTTTGTTCAGTCTATTATCGGTTCGGCGCGGGCTCGTCGGGTTCGACGGGGAGCCAAGGGTAGCGGGCGACACGTTCGTATTTGAGTTTCAGCCTAGCATGGCGCCTGGATGCCGCCAGCGATTTGCGGCGGATGTCTTCCTCACGCCTCGCGTCTCGCGGCTCTGCACGGAACTCGGCACCCGCCCTGAAGAATGCTTCCCTATCGCCATGGGTCGCAACCTTTTGAATCCCGTCGTCACGCCTCCTTCTCAGCACCTCGAACCCGCACGCGATCCCCACGACCGCCACCACGACCATCATCCGCCGTATGGCGAACCGGAATCGGGGCATGACCGTTGATCCTCGTTGCTCTTGACCGCTTGACGATTCCATCGCCCCGCATGGTTGGTTGCCATGCGGGGCGAATTCGCTGATTGTTAGCCGTGCTTGCGGCGATTCATCAGCGGTTGGAGGATCACATCATCCGGAAGGTCATAGGCGTTCTCCCTGCGCCTGACCTCATCGCAAAACCGGAGCGCCTCGCGGGGACGCACGAGCAAATTGTCGAGCGTGAATGCCGGATACATCGACGCGAGCAGGCTAACGAAACGATCGACGATCATCTCGGGATCATCGTCGATGCCGTAATCCGAAAACTTCGACGTCAGTCGGGCCATCAGGGCCTCTTTGATCCTTGCCAGTTTGGCGATGCACATTGCTGTCATGGTAACAAGCTCCGGGTTCGCAATGGGATGACCCTCTTGATTATCCCGGCGATTTTCCGATTTGCGCCAACCGGAGATTCCGACCGCGCTGTCGCCGCACGACAGCGCTCGCAGGAATGTGTTCGAGGGTGCCGCGAAGTGCAATTGTTAATTAATTTATTTAAAAGTTTTATATATTGATATATTAACTTAATAAAAGAAGGCGGAGTTGTGCCTTGCGCTCGGATTAAAATATGTTAATGATTTCATCATACGATAAATAAACAATGAACAGTGATGTGATCTCTCAGCGGGCGGGTGGCACTGGTCGCACTCGAATCATCAATTAATTGAGATGTGTTCGCAGAGCGCCCTGCAAGATGCGGTGGGCCGTGCCGGTCTTCCGACGATTATCGAAAAGCCTCAAGTAGTCGGGCAAGAAAGTCGATAACTGATCTGGTCGAACATGTCCGCTCCGGTTACAAGAGGCCATCCGCGGTGAACGCGATGCCTTCGTTGCCTCGATTGTTCCTGGTCATGAGGACCGGGAGGTCACGGATCACGGAGGTGTCCAGCATCGCGGGGCCGCCCGCTCGGGGAGCTTCGTTCCTCGATTGTGGCGGTCGGCGTCCCCCCATGATGGGGGGAGGTCGGGCCCTCGATTCGAGGCCGGTCGCTCGAAGGGTCGGGGCCTCGTCCCGGCGTGCTGCTCACCTCGCACAATCCCCCCTCCTTCGCTTGACCCCGCCGTCCGCCCTCGCGGCGATGGCGGATCGGTCCCACATCGCCGCCGTTCGGCGATTCGTGGCGTCCCGAGGCACCCACTCGCATCGTCCGGCCCCCCGGCGTTCCCCGCGAACGTCGCGCGCCTTCGCCCATGACTTCGCGTCGTGCGGCCGATCGCCCCTGGGGAAAGGAGTCCACGCGGCATGACGATCGCAACCTTGTTCCTGGCCCTGCTCGCCACCACCGGCCAGGACGCCGACTCGCCGGTCATCCTCGACTTCACCGCCACCTGGTGCGGGCCGTGCCAGCAGATGCGGCCGGTCGTGGATCAACTGGTCCAGAAGAATTACCCGATCAAGGCCGTCGACTTCGACAGCAAGAAGTCGCTGGTCAACAAGTACAACATCACCGCCGTCCCCACCTTCGTGGCTGTTGCTCCCGACGGGCGCGAGCTGGGGCGGATCTCGGGCTATCGGCCGGGCTCGGACCTCGTCGCGCTCTACAAGGAGGCGAAGGCCAAGCTCGATCGCGACCCGGCCGACGACGACGATCGCGAACGCCCGGCGAAGGTCCGCCCGGCGGCCGTGCCCGCGGCCGATGACGAGCCGGCCGGGCCTGCCGCGAAGCGGAAGAATCCCCTGCCGTGGGAGACCGTGGTCCGGATCAAGATCGTGAATCAGAGGATGATGGAATTCGGCTCCGGGACGGTCATCTACAGCACCGAGGACGAGGCGATCATCCTCACCTGCGCCACATCTTCAAGGTGGGCGAGCGCGGGCCGAAGATCCCGCCCAGCCGCTTCAACTTGCCGATCGAGGTCCACCTGTTCGACGGCCAGTTGCACGGGACCAACCCGGCGATGGTCCACTACGCCGAGAGCGTGAAGGGCGAGGCGATCGACTACGATTTCGGCCACGACGTGGGGCTGATCCGCATCCGTCCCGGCCGGAAATTGGCGGCAACGCCGGTGGTCCCGGCGGGCTGGTCGCCCAAGCCTCGCACGCCCATGACCACCGTGGGATGTTCCGAAAGCCGGGACGCCACGGCCTGGTCGACCTGGGTCACCAAGCCGCTGATCCAGGGCGCCGTGGCCGACAATCCCGGCTACGAGGCGATCGAATGCGCCTACGCCCCCAAGCAGGGGCGATCGGGCGGCGGCCTGTACACGCTGGACGGGATGCTCGCCGGGGTGTGCGACTTCGCCGAGCCCACCGAAGGGCACGGCCTGTACGCGTCGCCGCGGGTCATCCACAAATTCCTGGATAAGAACAAGCTGACCATCTGCTACGCCCCCGACGCGGCCAGGCCGCCGGCCGGCGGCCCGATGATGGTCCAGAACAAGACGAACACGAAGGTGCGGGCGCAGAGCTCGTCGGAGCCGGAAGCCAGGCCGAAGAAGCTGACGATCCCGCCCCCCGAGCAGTTGAACGTCCCCGAGATTGCGTCGAGCGACGATGCCGAAGCCCGCGCCTCGGACCATCGTTCGAAATCGCCCTGGAAGCCCGAGGGGAGCCGGACCATCGCGGCGGGCGACGCCACTCGCGGCCGGTTTTCCCCGTCGCGAGACGAGGTCGCCCAGGCCGACGACGACGATCGCCCTCGCACGACCGAGATGAAGATGCAGCCCGGCGCAAGCTCCGACCCGTTCGACGGGATGGCCGACGCCAAGACGCCCGCGCGGTCGGCCCCGCGACCGGTCTCGCCCCCCCCGACTAAGCCGAGGTCGTCCAGCGTGTGGCGGCCCGCCCAGCCCATGCAGGCGAATGGCGGCGATCGGGTGAATCGGTAGGGATTTCGGGCGAGGCGTTGCTCCGCTCAGGGTGCGTCGCTAAGTTTGCGGAGGGCGCGGAGAGGTTCGCTCCCGATTCGGCTCCAGTGCGGCCGACGGCGCGGGGAGGTTGGTCGTGGCCAACGCAAGCGAGGACGATCCGTTCGACTTGAACCGATTCGTGCAGGCCCAGGCGGACGATTACGCGAGGGCGCTTGCCGAGGTCCGGAGCGGCCGGAAGCGGTCGCACTGGATGTGGTACATCTTCCCGCAATTCGCGGGGCTTGGGTCCAGCTCGACATCCCGGTTCTATGCGATCAAGAGCCGGGAGGAGGCCGAGGCGTACGTGAGCCACCCAGTCCTGGGGCCGCGTCTGGTCGAGTGCGTCGAGGCGGCCCTGGGCGTTCCTGGGCGTTCGGCCCTGGAAATCTTCGGCTCCCCCGACGACATGAAGCTGAAATCTTGCGGCGACCTTGTTCGCCTGCGTGTCGCCCCCCGGGTCGGTGTTCGAACGGGTGCTCGCGCACTCTTTCCAGGGAAATCGAGACGCGGCGACGCTCCGCCTGCTGGGCGACATGAAAAACGGTGTCAGACACCGTTTTTCTATCTTGTTGCTAAATCTACAGTTAAATCAAGCGCCGGGACTTACGGCCCTTCCAGTCCGAGCCCGAATTCGGCCAGGGCATTGCGGAGTTGCTGCAATTTCTCCTCGGGGACGGCCACGGTTGTCGGCCCCAGGCGTTCGCCCAGCGAATTGCGGGTGGAGGGGTGTTGGAGCAGCCCATCGAGCAGGTCGGCCGCCGGCAAGGTCAGGACGATCGGCCTTGAAAGTCGGGGCGGCTCGGGCCTTGGTCCGGCGGCGTGGAGGAGCAGGCGGACGGCCGGCGGGACTTCCGCGGCGGCCCTTTGGGCGAACCATTTCGTGATGAGGGTTGGCGTGATGCCGTCCTCCACCGCGCGCGAGAGCGATGCGGCCGTGATCCGGTATCTTCGTCGGGGCGGGGATTGGCCGTCGCGACGATCCTCGCCGGGGATCTCGTCGGCCAGCTTGGCGATCTCGGCGTCGATGAAGAGGTCGGATCGGCCGAGGTCCAGCGAGAGTGTCACGCCGTCGGGCTCGACCTCGATGCAGGTCTCGGGCGGGCGGCGGTAGTCTCGCGAGCCGGCCAGGCGAAATTTATCGAAGGGGATGGATGACTCGTCCTCGACCAGGAGCATGCGGTCGGAGACCACCACGGGCTTCTTTGCATCGTCCTGCGGCCAGAGCTTCAGGGCCTCGTCCCTCATCTCTCGCGACGTGAATTCGACGAGCGTGGCGGCGGCGAAATAGGTGATGCGGTCGCGCCGCGACGACCAGGTCTTCATCGCCTCGGCCACGCCCGGCGGGAGCGGCCTGGCCGAGTGCCTCGCCAGGCGATCGAGCATCTTCTCGGGCGTGAGCCCGCCCTCCAGCCCGCGATAAATCGCCTCGGGCGTGAGCTTCATCTCCAGCGCCGCGCCCGATTGCGTCCAGAGCGCGAACCGGCTCAACTGGCCGATCAAAGCCGGGTTCAAGCCCTGGCGATAGGCGATGATCTCGAAGTTCGGCTGCACGTAGAGGAAGTGCTCGAACGTGGAGCGAGGCGGCGGAGGCGGCCCCAACGCCAGGGCATAGCGGCCCAGCGCGGTCAACTGCACGACGCGACGGCCGCTCGGGTCTTCCTCGGCGGCGCGGACGAGCCCGAGCTGATAGGCCGGCCCCAGCAAGATCGAGGCAAGCAGGTTCACGCCCCCGGGAGATCCCGCCTCGTTCTTTTTCCTCCGCTGGCCCTCGTCGATCCGGCCTCGCGTGCGTGACGATTTCTCGTCCCCCTCGGCGAGCAGGAAGGCGGACCAGCTCGGGGTCGAGCCGGTCGAGATGCGCGGCGAGGTCCTCGATCGCGACCCATTGGTTTTCGCCCAGGGTGGCCAGCCACAGGAGCGCGGCGGGCCGCAGGAAGGGCGAGGCGAGCTTGACCGGGCCGTCGTCCTCCTGCAATCCGCCTTGCTCGTGCCAGGTGCGGAGGCCCAGCCATCGCGAGGCCACCATCTGCGGGAGGTGGAAGGCGTTGTCGGACCAGAAGCCGGAGGGGGCCGCGATGGTGCGGTCGGAATGCGCCTCGTCCACGACCAACCCCACGCCCCGGGCCAGCGCCAGCCACAATCCGCCCATGTCGGGCAGGGGTTCGAGGGCGTCGGCGATGGGGCCGACCAGGACCGGGTCGTCCTCCATGCGCTCGCGGTCTCTCTTGTAGAGCGAGCCCTGCTGGGTGCGACGCATGGCGGCCTCGTCCACGCGTTGCCAGAGCGCGGCGAGGCGCAGGATCGGCTCCAGGCCGTCGGTCTCGCGGACCTGGCGGATCGTCTCGGTCGTCGGCGGGGCGTCGACCTCGGGGAGGATCGTGCGGGCGACCGCCGGCGCGGTCGCGGGCGCAACCAGGTCGGTCCCCGGCGAGTTGTACGAGCTGGGCAGGTCGTCGTTGCGTCGGGGGACGAGAAGGCCGAGGGTCATCAGCTCGGATGTGGCGGCTTCGGGATTTTCGCCCAGGGCGAGCAGCGCGTGGGACAATCCGCTCGCGGGCCACGAGTGCGATTCGGTGAGCGCGAACAGGCCCATGGCCATGCGGGCGCCCCGGCCGAGCTTGCTCAGGAGGCCCTCGACGAAGCGGGCGTCGGACAGGCGATCGACGATCGCCGCCACCAGCTCGGGCGGCTTGACCGAGCGGTCGTAGGGGCCGAGCGCCCGCAAGATGTCGATGAGCGTGGCCACGGGCACTCGCACGAGGGCCGCGCGGTAGAGGTCGGCGGCGTTGGTGGGGCGATCGGGGGCGATCGGCTGCAATTCGAGCGTCATCGTCGCGCATCCGTCCTCTTATCGGACCACCCGGGGAGTATGACCCATCCGCCGCAACTCGTCGAGGATCGCGTCTTCTTCCTCGGGGCGAACCAGCAAGATCGTCTCGGACAACCGCCCGGCAATCAGGCGAGCCAGGGTCTTGCGGGCCAGCAATTCCTCGGCCAGGATCGGCTCGGAAGTGCGGATCAACGACACCTGGCGGTGCAATTTGACCGGGAAACGGAGGAGAGGTTGGGCCATGAATCACCTGTAAGATGCATGAAATGCACCGGTTTTTTCCATCAATCTCGATCAATCCGCCGCCTCATCGTCCGGCTACCAGGTCTCGGATCGAGCTGACGGCCGTCCCCGAGAAGCGGGCGTAGCGGCCCGTCACCAACTCTCGCAAAATGGCGGGAAGCCGGAACACTCTCGGTTCCGGCAGATCGGCCCGCGTGCGGAAGTGGCGGATCTTGCCGTCGATCTGCGCGAGAAGCTCGGCGGATTCGGGGAGCTTTTCGGCGATCCGCTGGCGGAGCTGGCCGAAGGCTTCCGAGCGTATTCCATACTCCGCAAACGGCCTCGCCAGCGATCGTTTGGAACGCTCACCGATGGTCACGCCCGAGACTCCAACTTGATTCTGCGAGTGCCGACGATATTGCATGAGGGGCTCTCGGATCGGCTGAATTCGCGAGGTTGCCGCGATCAGGAGGGCGATCCATTCGTCGTGGACCCAGCTTGCGGGGATCGGCAGGAGGAGGTTGCGATATCGGGATCGAAACGCCATCGTGGCCCCGGTGACTGTGGGGCGTTTCAGGAGTTCTGCGAAGGCGTTTCCGCGATCCCACCGCGGTTGTCCGACTCGTTCCCGCGCAGAGCATGGGATCAAGTCTAGTGCATGGGCCTCGGTCTCCTGGGTGGCCCCGGATCTCGATCCGGGGTGGCGCAGCCACACGAGGCCACGAGCCGGCATCGCCCGGCCCGCTCGCGTCTCGTTGATCGCGGCGACGCCACCGGTGTTGCTTTCGCGCGGGATGGGACGCGTGGCCGGCCCATCGGCCTCCTGTGGCTGCGCCACCCCGGTTCGAGGACCGGGGCCACCCTCATCCGGACACATGTTAGGCACGTAACCTCGCTGAAATGCCGTCTGCGACGCCCCTGCGTCGTCCGGGTCCGGCCCTGGCACGACGGAAGACGCCGCGGGAGCGGCCAGGACGGCATTCCCTCGCGGGGCGTGGGAACGAGGGACATGCCTTGAGCGGACGGGCGAAACGGCTCTCATCCGACGCTCGCGCCCCGGCCCGAATCGCACCGATTCCCACAGCGAGCCGACGATTGGCCGATCGTCTTCGTCGATCAACTCCGCGTTTGAGAAGACTAAACCGACGTCGGGCGATTTTTCGAAGATTTCCGCGATCGCGGCTAATTTCCGCGGGAGCCAACGATCATCCTGATCGGCGGTCGCGATTACATCGCCTTCGCAAAGCCCGATGGCCCGCTCGAAATTCTTCGTCGACCCGAGATTCTGGGCGTTGCGATGAATCCTCACGGGAAAATGCCCATTCGCGGCGAAGTCTTCCAGGATCGAGACCGTTTCATCCGTCGATCCGTCGTCGCAAACGACCACCTCGTCGGGCGGGCGATCTTGATCGGCCATGCTGGCGAGTTGCTGCCGCAAGAACCGCTCGCCGTTGTAGGTACACAGGGCCACGGAGATTCGCATGGGTCCCTCCCGATCGCCGTGAATCGTCACTTCGTGGCCGCCGCCCCGATCACTTCCGTTTCGTCCAGAATCTCGTAGCTGTACCCCTGCTCGGTGAGGAACAACTGGCGATGGTGGGCGAAATCCATCTCTCGCGTGTCTCGCGTGACCAAGGTGTAGAAATGAGCCGGCTCGGCGCCGTCCTTGGGACGCAGGATTCGGCCCAATCGCTGGGCTTCTTCCTGGCGGCTCCCGAAGGTGCCCGAGACCTGGACCATCACGTTGGCGTCGGGCAGGTCGATGGCGAAATTGCCGACCTTGGATAAAACCATCTTGCGGATCTCGCCCTTGCGGAACCTGCCGTACAGGTCCTCGCGATCGGGATTGCTCGTCTGCCCGGTGATGAGCGGGAGGTCGAACCGCTCGGCGATCCGGCGCAACTGTCGCAGATACTGGCCGATGATCAGCACTCGATCGTCGGGGCCGTCGAAGCGTTCCAAGAGGGTCTCGACCAGGTCATCCTTGGAGGGATTCTCGCTGGCCAGGCGGAACTTGTCGCGCCACTCGGCCACGGCGTACTCCATGCGTTCCTGATGCGGCATGGCCAGGCGGACTTCGTGGCACAGGGCCTCGGCAATCCAGCCGCGTTGTTCCAGGACCCGCCAGGGGACGTCGAATTTCTTGGGGCCGATCAGGCTGAACACGTCCTCCTCGCGGCCGTCCTCGCGGACGAGCGTGGCCGTGAGTCCCAGTCGGCGGCGGGCCTGGATGTCGGCCGTCACGCGGAACACCGGCGCGGGCAGGAGATGCACCTCGTCGTAGACGATCAGGCCCCAATCGCGCTCGTTAAACAGCTTGAAATGCGGGAATTCGCCGTCCTTCTTGGGTCGATAGGTCACGATTTGATAGGTCGCCACCGTGACCGGGGCGATCTCCTTCACGTCGCCCGTATAGGTGGCCACCAGCGAGTCGTCGAGGTCGGTCTTGTCCAGAATCTCGCGACGCCACTGCTCGACGGCCGTGGTGCTGGTGGTCAGCACAAGCGTCTGCTTGCCCAGCGCGGCCATGGCGGCGATGCCGACGATGGTCTTGCCGGCTCCGCAGGGCAAGACGATCACGCCCGACCCGCCGCGGACGTCTCCGCCGGCATGGAAGGCATCGACGGACATCTTCTGATAATCGCGGACCCGGAACGGCAAGCCCGATCGCGCCACCTCTCGCAGCCCGATGGCGAGCGAGGCGCCTTCGGTGTAACCGGCGATGTCCTCGGCGGGATATCCGACCGAGATCAGGGCTTGTTTCAGGACGCCGCGATCGCCGTCGTCGATGCGATAGCTGGTCTCGTCGATGCGGTCGTAAAGGTAATTCTTGAGGCTCTTCTGGCGGGCCAGTTCTTCCAGCAGGGCACGATCGGTGGTGATTAGGACGAGGTGCTCGCCCTGGCGTTCGAGCCTCACGCGGCCGTATCGGCTCACGAGCTCGCGCAGGTCGACCGGCAAATTGGGCGGGAGGGGGAATTTGCTGAAGCGGGTCAGGACGGAGATCATCGCCTCGGCCTTGAGCCCGGCGGCGGCGGCGTTCCAGAGCGAGAGCGGGCTGAGGCGATAGGTATGGATATGCTCGGGGCTTTTTTCCAGCTCGGCGAACGGAGCAAGTGCGTCGCGGGCTTCGGGATAGAGCGGATTATCCACTTCAAGCAACACCGTGCGGTCGCCCTGCACGATGAGGGGATTGGTGGGATTGTACTGCATGGGCTCCTTGCCAGCCGGGCACCGTTCCAGACGCAACCCCCGAGCATCGTCATTCATCGGGGACCAATCCCGCCATGGTAGACGGGGGCGTTGCGGGCCGCAAGGCGGGAATTGGTAGGGATGATCGGAAGAGTTCACTGCGGAGGCACGGAGCCATTGCAGGGGTGCGTACTAACGGCCGTTCCAAGGCGCAAAGTTCATGAAGAGCCTTGTGCCAGGGCCGCCTGGGAGGTGCTCGCAAGGGGTCCGTGTCCCGCACGCCAATCGGCCAGATGCTTGCGCGCCGCCTCCACGAACTCCGCATCCTGGATGTGCCAGGCGAGACTGTCGCCGTCCTCGCGCACAGGAACGCGAGGTTCAAGACCAGTTGGCCGAACCGATACTCGGGGCACGTTTCGCTCAATTCCTCGATCAACCGGATAAGTTCCTGCCGGGTCGGGTCGATCATGGCAGAATGTCTTCAACTTTGGGGTAGGAGGCGACGGGTCGCTTGATCTCGCCCACGACCTCGACCCGTATCAACGTGCCGGGGGCGTGGCGGGCGACTCGGATCGCCCGCGTGACGCCGTTGTAGAGCACCAACCCGCCATCCGACCCACGATAGACCCAGGGCGGCGGCATCCCGGCGGCCGATGCCCCGAAGCGGGCGATCTGCGTTTGGAGTTTATAGGGATCGGCACAGCCGGCCTGGGATGGCCGGAGGTGCAACTCCCTGGGATCGACTTCAACGATCGCGGGCCGCCGCATGCAGGATTATTTTACCGGTCATCGCGGGTGGGACAAGGCAGCGCGCACGCGTCGCCGAGCAAGAGATATGAGCAGGACGACTTCACCACGGAAGGCATCGTCGGGCGGGTCGAGCGATAGCGAGGCCCACCTCTTGCGATAGATAGAAAGGTGGGCCTCGCTAACGCTCGGCCCTCCCGACCAGACGGGGTCATTCCTCGTCTTCGTCGAATCCCTTCAAATCCTCGGGCTTGAGCTTCATCGACTTGGCGATGGCCACCAGCTCTTGCTGGATCTCGTGCGGGCCGGGACGCTCGGTTGGGCTGGGATACAGGCACTTCATGATGAGGTTGTTCAGGGCCCCGGGGATCGTCGGCTCCAGCTTGACCGGCGCCCTCAGCTTGCCTCGGTGGCCGAGCATCTCGTCCTCGCCGGGCAGGCCGGCGCCGTTGGCGTGGTGACCCGTGAACATGCGGTACATGGTGGCGCCGAGGTTGTAGACGTCGGTCTTGGCGTCCACGACTTTATCCCTAACTTGCTCGGGGGCCATATACTGCGGCGTCCCCTGCACGCGGTTCTTGGACTCGCCCTTGATCCAGGCGGTGCCGAAGTCGATCACCTTCACGGCGCCTTCCTTCGAGAGCATGATGTTGCCGGGTTTCAGGTCGCCGTGATACACCATTCGCCTGTGCATGTGGTTGAGCGCCGACGCCACGTGGATGAAGACCAGGACCATCTGGCCGCGCTCGGGCATCTCCAGCTCGTCGAGCGTGCGGCCCTCGACGAACTCCATGAGCAGCTCGACGGCCGAGACCTTGAACCAGGCCTTCTTGATGCGGCTGTCGTAAATCTTCAGCAAGTTGGGATGATTGAACTTGGCGGCGACCTCGGCCTCGATCGAGCGCCTGGGCCACGTAGATGTCGTCGTCGGCCGATTGCCGCTTCACGACCTTGAGCGCGTAATATCCGCCCTTCTTGGTGTCGCTTACCTGGAAGATCGAGCTGCCGGCTCCATTGCCAAGCGGCCGGACGATCCGGAATTGCATCTCGGCCAGTTTCGGGACGGACGAAGTCGCCTGCGACATGGATACCCTCGGGCGCCGATGATTCGTTCCTCGAAGAATCGGCCTTAATAAGAGGAAGTGGGGGAATGTGGGGCCGGGAGGGATGGAAAAAAGACGATCCTACGCTCGGTCGCGGCGGGAAAGACGCCGCGACGAGGATGTGAGCGTTCAGCCTACTCGGCGCGGCGGGCCGAATCAATGCTCCGCGGGCGGGACTCGGCGATCTTGCGTCCATCCGCTATGCTGGGAGTCTAACTCGGCGAGGCGGGGATTGTCGCCCGATGGCCGGTGGATTTCGGAAACGTGGAGAGGACCGATGACGCAAAGCAGCGAGCACGAGAAGACGTCGATCGGGCAGGCGTTGGGCCGGATTCCCAGCGGCTTGTTCCTCCTGACGGTGCGTCGAGGGCCGGACGAGACCGGGATGCTGGCGAGCTGGGTCCAGCAGGCAGGCTTCGACCCGCCGATGGTCACCGTGGCCGTCCGATCGGATCGTTTCGTGGCGGGATGGATCGCCGAGACCGGCCGCTTCACGCTCAACGCGATCCCCACTTCCGGCAAGGCCCTGCTCAAGCATTTCGGCAAGGGATTCGAGCCGGGAGAGCCCGCTTTCTCGGGCGTGTCGCTGCGCGATCAGGAGGCGTTCGGACCCGTCCTCTCGCAAGCGATGGCCTATCTAGACGTCGAGGTCGTAGGTCATGTCGAGGGCGGCGACCATCGGATTTATCTGGCCAGGATCGTCGCCGGAGCCCTGTTCGACGCCGAGGCCGAGCCGATGGTCCACATCCGCAAGAACGGATTTCACTACTGATCGAATCCGGAGTCGTACGGTCCCGACTCGGGCAAGAAGGGTGCGAGCGGGCACTTTTCGCATCGCGGCACCGTGGCCCGGCAATACTGCTTGCCGACCTCTCCAAGGTCGTTCGCGAGCACCGCAAGGGCGCGGGCATCGCCGGATTCGAGGGCTTCGACCGTCGCGCGAGCTTCGTCGTAATCGGTCGTCGGGTCGATCCAGCCGTGACGTGCGAGGATGCGATAGGTCGCGCGATCGACGGGGTAAACCGGCGCGATTCATCCCGTGGAGCAAGAGGGCGTCGGTCGCGGCAGGGCCGATGCCCGGGATCGCCCGCAGGTCGTCGCGAAGGTCCTCGGTGGCGGCCTCCGCGATCGCATCCAGCCCGCCTCGCGCGACGATCCATCGCGAGAGGAGTTGCAACGGCTTCATCGATTTGGGCGAGATCGGCTGGCTTGAGCCGCGTAGGCCTCGGGTCGCTTCGGTGAGCTCCGAAAGGTCGGCCTGCGCGAGGTCTTCGGGCGTTTCCAGGCCGCTCGCCCGCAGGGCCTCGACGACCTCGCCTGCCTTCTGATCGGAGGACGACCGCGAGAGTAACGCGGCCAGGATCGTGCCGAAGTCCAGCCCGTCCGGGCGGGCCGATGGAGGGGGCGACGCCTTCAGCGAGCGGGCGAGGGCGTCGCGCATCTCGGGATAGATCTCGTGCAGCGAGGGCATGGAGCCTTACCTCCCGCCCGGGGCGTAACCCTGTCCAGGCCGTCCCTCAGCCCTTGGCCGAGGCGAGCGCCGCGGTGTATTCGCGGGTGAGCTTGCTCTTGCGGCGGGCGGCCGTGTTGGGGTGAAAGACCCGCCGTGCGCCGGCCTTGTCGATCTTGGCGACGGTGGCGCGGAAGTCGGCCTCGGCCTTCTCGCTTCTCGCCGGCGGTGGCGTTCAGCAGGGTCCGCTTGGTGAGGGTCTTGATGATCTTCTTGGCGATCCGGTTGTGCAGCCGACGCTTCTGGCTCTGCTTGAGGCGCTTGATTGCGGAAGGCGTGTTGGGCATGGCGGGGTCCGGGGTCTCGAATCGAGATCGACTCGGGCAACGCGCCGGGGCCTTCGCGCCTGTCCGGCCGAGATCAGGTCGACGAGTCCTATCACGACTGGGCTTTCGTGTTCAAGTCCCGAAGCCGCTCGGCCACGTCCAGGTACGTGTAATCCTTGGCGGCGACCTCGTTGTAGTACTCCTCGGCCGCCTTCCAGTTGCCCTGGCGTCTCGGCGACGCGGCCCAGCCGGTAGTTCAAGGCGTTGATCAGCTTGCGTGTCGCCGGGTCGGTCAGCTTCAGGGCTTCCTGGATAGTTCCTCTCGGCGAGCTTCGGCAGGTTCTTGGCCTCGAACGAGAGGCCCAACTGGTGCAGCGCCTGGACCTTGCGATCGGGGTCGGACCGGGCTTGCTGGAACTCGGCGATGGCCTCGTCGTGCTTGCCAGCGGCGGCCAGGAGCCGGCCGTAGTGCAAGTGGAGCTGGGCGTCCTCGGGGTGCAGCTCGACGCGGCGGCGATACTCGTTCAGCTCGTACTGGACGAGCATGTCCTTGATCTTCGCGAGCTTGTCGGGGGCCTCGATGTCGTCGGGATTGTCCTTGACCTTCTTGGTCCAGACGTCGATGGCCCTCCGCAGGCGGGAGAGCTGGATGTCGGCGTGGACGGTCTTCAGCACGTCGTCGTCGGGCACGGCCTTGCGGCCTCGGGCGAGGATCTTCTCGGCCTCGTCCAGGCGGTTGGACGCCTTGTAGTGCTCGGCGAGCGAGAGGTAGGTGCCCACGTGCGCGGGGTCGGCCTCGATCTCCTTGAGCATCCGTTCTTCGGGGGTCTGCGAGGCACGCTTGAGCTCCTCGGCCTCGGCCAGCGCGGCCTCTTGCGGCGGCGCTTGTTCCTCTCGGTGGAGGTGCGGAGCGAGCCTTCCAGGCCCGACCGGCTGATGGTCGAGCTGGCCGCGAGCGAGCGGACCTTGCGGCGGACTTCCTCGTTGTTCGGGTCGATCTTGCCGGCGCGCTCCCAGCGCGCCGATGGCCTGCTCCCACTTCTGGTTCAGCTCGTAGGTGCGGCCCAGGTGGATGAAGAATTGCTCGTTGTCGCCGGCCTGGACGACGACCGACTCCATCGATACCACTGCGCCACGGGTGGAGTCCCAGGTGCTCGGCGGCCTCGGCGGCGTCCTCGGCGGCGCCGACGTCCCAGGGGTTGTGCTTGAAGACGTCCTCGCAGCCTTCGAGGACGTCGATCCACTTGCTCCGGCTCTTGGCGGTCTTCATGCCGAGCTTGATCGGCTGGACGCCGGCGCCGGCCATCCGGCCGACCTTCGAGGGCTCGTTGCCGAACACGCGACGCTGGGCGCCTCGCAAGGCCTGGCGATAGGTCAGGTTGCCTGGATCGAGCTTGCAGGGCCTCGCGATACATGGTGATCGCGTAGTCGAAGTTGCTCTTGAGCGTCGGCGTCGTTCCCGTACTGGAAGAACGACTCGGCTTGCGCATTCTTGGTTGCACCGCCCGACGACCCGGCCATCGTCGCCACCCTTTCGACTTCTGGGACCAAGGAAACGGAGGGAAACTCGCGGGCCTCGCACGAAGTCGGCGGATCGGCCCAAGGCCCGGCCAACTCGCCCGCCCCACGAAGATTTCCCCTCGCTGGGGAGTTTCCAGTATAACCAAAGGTACGCCCCGCCGCGGGAGCCCACCGCTTAAGGTGGCGACAGGCGAGCGGGGCTTGTCCGATCTTATCAGAATCCTCAGCCCGATGCGCCGGGAGTTAGGACGCAAACCATGGCCGCCTCCATTCTCAGGGACAAGGGGCTATCGTCGCTCGTGGCCGGGGACCTGGAAATCGTGGCCACCGGCTTCCAGTTCACCGAGGGGCCGCTCTGGCATCCCGACGGCTCGCTCTGGTTCCAGGACATCAAGGCCGAACGCTCGTACCGGGTCCGCGAGGGCGGCCAGGCGGAGGTCGTCCGCGAGGCGACCGGCGCCGCCAACGGCCAGACCTTCGATGCTCGCGGGGGGATCATCTTCTGCGAGCAGAACGGCCGCCGGGTCTCGCGGATGGATCGCGACGGGTCGAACGTGGCGACCGTGATCGAGACGTTCGGCGGGCGTCGATTGAATAGCCCGAACGACGTCGTGAGCCGGTCCGACGGGCGGGTCTTCTTCACCGATCCGCCCTACGGCGTGCCGTCGCCCGAGGCCAAGGAGCTGCCTTATAATGCGGTCTTCGGGATCGATCCCGACGGGACGCAGCCGGTCGTGCTGATCGACGACTTCGAGAAGCCCAACGGCCTGGCATTCTCGCCCGACGAGCGGACCTTGTACATCTGCGACACCGCTCGCTACCACGTCCGCGCCTTCGAGGTGACCGACCAGGGGCATCTCAGGAAGGAGACAGGACGGGTGTTCGCCACCATGGACCCCGGCGAGAAGGGCGGTCCCGACGGCATGAAGGTCGATCGCGACGGCCGGGTTTACGTGGCGGTGGCGCTGGGCGTGTGGGTCTACGCGGCCGACGGCACGTTGCTCGGGATCATCTCCACGCCCAAACGACCGTCCAACCTCGCCTGGTGCGGCGCGGAGGGGACGTCCTGGCCATGACCATGATCGACTCGGTTTGCCGCGTGAAAATGGGCGTTCGGGGCAATCTGCCGCCTTTTGCATGATGAAAGACGGTCGGGTGGCGATGACGGGCAATCCACCAGCGCCACCCGACCGCTCAGCGTGCCTTCGGCGCCGTCGCAAAATGCCGGCGCAAGGGCGTCCAGGACGGCATTCCCACGCTCGGCGTGGGAACAAGGCGCGTTCCGCGAAGTTCGGTCTCCGGAAAAACCTGCGGACGCTCGAACGGATGGGGCGGGGGCGAGGAAATCGGCATCGCTCGACGGGCTCGTTGCCGGCGCGGATTTGGCTTCGTTCTGAAAATTTGCGTCGTCGCGCGGCGGGCCTTCCGGACCCGGTCCCGGCGTCGGCGGCTCGGGGGTTTCGTCGGGATTTTCGCCTTCGGAGGCCTTTTGCAATCTCGCCAGGTCGGCGAGCGTGCGGTGCAGGTCGCGGCTTGCCGCCGTCGCGTAGCGCAGGCATAGCGACAGCGCGCGGCCGTCGCCGAATTTCGCGCGATCCGCCGCGCCGGCGCGGTCCTCGGCCGCGCGCGACCGGAACGCGCGGGTGAGGAGCCTTGCCAGCTTCGTCCGCTCCGCTCGCACCAGCGCCTTGAGCGCCTTGATCCTCGCCGCTTCCGCCGCCGAGACCGGGAGCCCCCGCTTGCGGCGGTCCACGGCGGCGAGGTAGGCCGCCCAGATCGTGTTGACGTCGACGCCCGAGCCCTCGCTCGACCGCAGCATCCCGCTCAGCAGCGGGTCGCCGAGCCCGAATTGCGGCACCTCCACGCCCGGGTCCGGCGGCGCCGGCAGGATCTTCCGCACCTGCGGGTGGTGGCGGTCGGCCTCGGGGCGCAGGCCCAGCAGGCGGATGGCCGTGAACTGGCGGTCGGTGTCCCAGTCCCTCGAATCCTGGAGCGTCCGGCCCAATTCGGCCCACTGCGACAGCAGCCACTCGACGCCCGCGGCGGTCGTGCGGAGCTCGCCCACCAGCGCCGCCGGGTCCCCCTCCTCGATGATGTTGCCCGCCTCGTCGGTCGCGATCCCGACCAGCCGCCGCCCGATCGCCCCGACGCGGTCGGCCTCGGCCTGGTCGTACCTCTCGGCGGCGTCGCGGTCGCGCAGGGCGGCGGAGGCATCCTCGAAGCGGTCGCACCGCCGCAGGTTCCACGCGGCGCGGCAGGCGCGCTCGGCCAGGGTGCGTTGCGCGATCCCGCGCGGGTTCAGGTCGGCGAACCATTGCTTGAGCGCGTCCTGGAACGCCTCGGGGGGGTCGCCCGGGTTGCGAGCGGGGTCGGAGGCCAGGCCATGGGTGACGGCGTTGCGGGCGGAGCGGGCCTTGCCCTCGGGGGATTTGGGCCCGGTGCTCTTCGCGGCATTCTTGCGATTGGAGGCGACCTTCTCGGGGGTGGTCATGGTTCGAAGGGGTTTCGGTGGGCAGGCGCCTGGGTTCTCGGACCCGCGCCGGGCCCCGGTCAGGCGGGGCGAGCGGGTGCCGTCCCCGCCCTCGGCGGGGGTTAGAAATGACGTGAGTCCTCCTCTGCCGGGTATGATCGAGGGGCAGGGGCGGAATTCTCCCGCGATTCGGAGTGGCATAGGCCGGGTCGTGCCCCAGCCCATCGAACGGAATTGCCGGGCCCGGACCCGTCCCACGAAGCCCTCGAAATCATCGGGCCGCGACAGGTCCGCCGGGCTTGGTCGTCAGGAGGCGGGCAAGATCCGCGCGTCCACGCCGTCCGCCTATTTACACCGCGCCATCGCGGCGATAGGCTCGCGATGTCGCCGTCCGCGACTACGCGACCTATCGACGTGCCGAGGGCGTGTTATAACACGCTTTTTAGTCCGTATAGTACAGGTTAGGCGGCGGAGGGGACGGGATGCGATGGACCCCACAACGCGAGAGATCCGTCTGATCGACCCGTCAGGCGTGCCAGCAGTCGCGAGCGTCTAAACGGCACCGCTACTGGAGCGAGGGGAATCGCGAGCGAGATGCCTCTATCGCTTTACGTCTGGGGACGGCTCGGCGAGGTCACCGCTTCGGACTGGAAGCTACTTCGTCGAACCCTCCGCGAAGTCCGCGAGCAGATTGGCCGCCGAGAGTCTGATGCACGCTTTCGGTACGGCGCTCAGCCGCAATGTCGGATCATCCCTGGCATGGCGGCCGACATGGGGCTGGGCCAGCGCGTCTACCCGAGTCGAGCTTGGCCTGGACAGGCCACGCCGGAGGATCCTGAGTGTCGATCGTCGAGACCGTTCCGGACATCGTGTCCGTCTCTCGTCGAAGAGCTGAGGAGGCATTCCGAGATCGTTCATCGCTGCCCTCGCTCCGTCGGACCGATGACGAAGACGCAGGCTCCTGATACCGCCTCCTCCGTGAACTATGATCGTGTCCAGATGTTTGGGTTTGCTTTTATGTTCCATTGATGGGATAGTTCCCGCCGGGACTCCGCCAGCTTACGCTAAGGTATCCGACGGCATCCGTGGGCCTCGGTAAATCGGCGGGACTTAAATCAAAGGGGGACTGGGTTAGAAATCAAAGGGGGACATAGCGCTTTAAGATAAGCTATCTTGACCACCTCCGGGGGCCCGGGGGTTCGGGGGAGCAAAGAGAGGAGAAGAGGGACATCGCACTTTTTGAGACTGAAGAACAATAAAAGCTATGTCCCCCTTTTCCATGTCCCCCTTTTCCAGGGTCGTGCCCCAGCTCATCGAACGGGATTGCCGGGCCCGGACCCGTCCCACGAAGCCCTCGAAATCATCGGGCCGCGACAGGTCCGCCGGGCTTGGTCGTCAGGAGGCGGGCAAGATCCGCGCGTCCACGCCGTCCGCCTATTTACACCGCGCCATCGCGGCGATAGGCTCGCGATGTCGCCGTCCGCGACTACGCGACCTATCGACATGCCGAGGGCGTGTTATAACACGCTTTTTAGTCCGCCTAGTACAAGTTAGGCGGCGAAAGGTTTCTGAAGCGTGGAACCGGCAACGGTCGAGGAAGCCATCGCGCTGCTGGAGATGCGGCCCGACGACGCCGAATTATACCAGCACCTCGCCGAGCTGTACTTCCGGCGGGGCGACCTGATGGCGGCGTGGAAAGCGTACATGCAATCCCTCCGCCTCAATCCCGACGACCCGTGGACCTGCCTCAAGTTTGGAACACTCTTGACCCTCTGCGACGACAAGCATTACGTGCGCGAGTTGTTCGATCGAGCGATCACCCTGGAGCCGGACTTGGCGGTAGCCCACTGGTGTTCGGCGAACCTGTACCGGGAGCAGGGCGAGTATGAGTTGGCGGAGCGTGCTTACGAGCGAGCCGTCGAGGTCGATCCCGATGACGAGCAGGCGGGGGACAAGCTGGTCGAGTGGCGGGAGTTCATCGCGGGAGTCCGGGGGCCCTCACCCCCCTCGGTCCCCGACGCCTCCCCGGGAGAAATTAAAGGGGACAGAAATCAAAGGGGGACATAGGCTTTAAGATAAGGTATCTCGACCACCTCCGGGGGCCTGGGGGTTCGGGGGAGCAAAAGAGGGGAGAAGAGGGACATAGCACTTTTTGAGACTGAAGAACAATAAAAGCGCGCTATGTCCCCCTTTTCCATTTGGGAGCCGTGACCAAGGAGCCCTCGAGGCGCGTTCCGGCACGAGACGGCCCGGGGAGGGGGAGGTTCCTGGCGAAGTCCCACGATCTCCGCTACGATCGAGTCATCGGCCCCTCAACGCGAAGGGACGGTTCGTGGAAAGGCGGCACACGATCACTTTTCTACAAGGGTTGTTCTCATGCTTTCACGCGGAGTCAGGCTCGTTGCTCTCGGCCTCGCGGTGCTGGTCTTCGCGGGAGGCGTCGCCGCCTGGTGCGGCACCTCGCCCCACGCGGCTGCGGCTGAGGGGAGTGACACCAAGGTGAAGGCGCTGCTCAAGGAGAGGCACGCCACCCTTGAGATGGCCGCGCAAGCGACCAGCGAGGGTTTCAAGAATGGGACGGCCTCGTTCCGTCAGGTCGGGGAGGCGAACCGGGCGGCGCTCAATGCCGAACTCGACCTCTGCGAGACGGGCAAGGAGCGTGCGGCGGTCCTGGAGAAGATGCTGGCGGAGGCCAGGGACTATGAGAGGTCTGTCGAGGCAAGTCGCAATGCGGCGAGGGCCTCGTACGCGGATGCCCTCAAGGCCAAGGCGGACCGCCTGGAAGTCGAGATCACCTTGGAGCGTTCCAAGGCCAAGTGACTTGCTCCGCCGCCTTCTATGAAGGCGCTGACGTCAAGCCCCGGGACTGATTTTCCTCTCTCGCCGCTGGCCGCGCGGATTTCTTTCGGGCCCAGGACCTCTCGGGTCGGACACCTCTCCACCGATCTCATGGACTCTCGGGCCGGCGGCTCCGGTCGGACCGTGCGGCTCGGACGCTGCGACGACCTTCGCTCCGTGCCACCGTCTTCCGTCCACTTATGTGAACCAGTTTCGTGGGATGGGCGCGACCCATCTTACGGTGCTCGCTTCACCGTATGGGCTTGGCCGCGGAAATCACCTGGCCTACTGCGTTTGAGATCCGCAGGTTTCCGGCGTAGTCGACGTCGTAGTAATTGCTGCCCCTCGCCTTCATGAAGCGGCGCCCGTTCAGCGAGGGCAGCTCCGTCATGGTGGAATCGGAACGCTCGGTGGCCGAGCGAATCTCGGCGATCTTGACCGCCCCGTCCTGTTCATAGATCAAATCCAGGGTCTTGTACTGGTCGTCCGGCAACCAGGCGCCGATCCGCTTCCCCTTGTGATCGAGGGGTAGCTTCCGCATCTCCGCCTCTTCCTGCTCGGAGAGGCCCAGGATTTTGACTTCGAGCGTGGGCTTGAAGTGGGTGGTCGCCCAGGCTTGACCGGCAAGCTCGGGTAACACGGCCGGCAGGTAGTAAAAGATCGCCGTCCGCTCGTGCTGGCGCTCTTCCTTGGCCTTCACTTTCAGGGCGATCTCACGCAGGGCCTCGGGCGTGACCTTCGAGTCGAGCCTGACCTCGACCTCCCTCCTCTCCGGGCCTTCGTCTCGGTCGCTGATGATCGCGTAGGGCGCCTCTCCCGGGGCCTTCGGGCTGCCCGACGCGGCGATTGCCACGGCGGGCTTTGGTTCGGCTTCCCGGTGGCTGCCGCAGCCGGTCAACGCAAGGAGCGCGAGGGCGAGGACGTGGCGGTTCATCGGGTGGCCCCCGTGATTGGGTTAGGATCCATCAATGGTATCCTATCCCCCGGATTGGAGGGCGACAAGCCGGGACGGGACGGCGGGGGATGCCACCAAGGGGTTGGGCGATGGTCGGTCGTCCTCGGGGTTCGCTCCGCCCCGCCGCCGGTCGATGGAATTGCCGGGACTCGACCCGGCCTGCGGGACTTATTTCGCGGCCGGCTTGCCGTCGGGCGTGACGACTCGCACCTCGCGGAAGCCTAGCGATTTCAACTTGGGCTCGATCACCTTGCGGTCTCCCACCACGAGCACCACGCGATCCTTGGGGGCGAGCACCTGCGCCATCGACTGGCCGACCTCGCCGGGCTTCACGCTCTGGAGCCTGGTCAGGAAGGTGTCGAGGTAGTCGGGCGGGAGGCCGAATTCGGCCATTTCTTCGAGGATTCCGGCGATCGAGCCGGGGGATTCGAACGTCTCTGGGTAGGATTGCAGCTCGGCCTGGACCGCCGTGCCGATCTCCTCGGCCGTGAACGGCTTGCCCCCCGCGAGCCCGTCGAGCTCGGCCAGGACCTCCTTCAGCGCGGGCACGGTGGCGTCGCGGCGGACCTGCGTGCTGACGAACCAGACGCTGCCGGTGCGGCGGAAACTGAAGCCCGAGTTGGCCCCGTAGGTGAAGCCGTTGGTCACTCGCAGGTTCTGGTTCAGGCGGCTGAGGAAGTCGCCTCCGAGGATGCGATTGCCGATCATGGTGGCGAGGTAGCGCGGGTCGGAGCGGTCGACCCAGCGGCGGCCGACCTGGATCACGCTTTGCACCGCGCCCGGCTTGTCCACGAGATAGGCCACGCCCGGCTCGACCTGGATTTTCGGCTCCGGACGGGCCGCGGGCGGCTGATTCCGCGTGTTCCAGCGCCGAGCGCCGATTCGAGCGACGCCACCAGGGCCTCGGGGTCGACGTCGCCCACGACGATCAGCCTGGCGCCCCTGGGGCCGAATTTCTCGGCGTGGAACCGCTTCACGTCTTCAAGCGAGATGGATTTCACGGTGTCGGGGAAGCCGTCGGACGGGTTGCCGTAGGGGTGGTCGAGCCCGTACATGATGGCGCGGAAGGCCCTCGCGTGCGATCCAGCCGGCACTATCCGGGCCCTGCACTAATTCGGCGAGCTGGAGGTTGCGCTCGCGATCGAAATCGAGGGGGTCGAATCGCGGCGTCTCCAGGACTTCGCCCAGCAGCTTCAAGGCGGGTTCCAGGTTGCGCGCGACGGTGGCGAATCCCATGGACGTGTGGTCCACGCCGGCCGTGGCCCCGAGCGACACGCCGATCTGCTCGAGGGCTTCGGCAAGCTCGGTGGCCGTCCTGGTCCTGGTGCCCTGGGTGAGCAGGGTTGACGTGAGCGTGGCCAGTCCCGAGCGGCCTTGCGGGTCGTCGCCCGTGCCGGCGGGCACCGACAAGCGGGCACTGACCAGCGGCAAGGTCTTCCACGAGGCGATCCACACGTCCAGGCCGTTGGAGAGCGTCTTGCGGACGAACTTCGGCGCCTTGAAGGGCTGGGCGGACGACGGGCCGGGCATCTTCGTCCAGTCGGGGCCGGGGTTGGGCTTGCGAACGACCAGGGGGAAATCGGGCTCGCCCGACGGATTCGGCCCGGCTTGCACGGCGTCGCTTTCCTTCTGGCCTGGCTTCGGCATCTCGACGCGCAGGACGACCTTCTCGGGCGTGAGGTACTGCCTGGCCACGCGCTTCAGGTCGGCCGTGGTGACGGTGTAATACCTCGCGAATTCCTTGCGGTAATAGGTCGGGTCGTCCTTCTGCGCGAAGCCGATGCCCAGGACGACGGCGCGGCCCAGCGGCGAGGTCAACTGGCCGAACTCGGACAGCTCGAAGCGGGCGAGCGCCCGTTCCAGCTCGGCGGCGGTGGGCGGGATGGACTGGAGCTTGTCGATCTGATCGGCGAAGATTTTCTCGATCGCGGCGAGCGATTCGTCGGGATTCTTCCCCTCGGCGGCCGTGCTCTGCAACTCGAAATACCCGGCCGCTTCCTTCGTGTCGTTGCTCGCGGAGACGTCCTTGCTGATGCGAGATTCCAGGACCAAAGCCTTGTGCAGGCGCGAGGTCTCGCCGCCGGCGAGGATCACGGCGAGGAGGTCGAGCGCCGGGGCGTCGGGGTGGTCGTCGGGGCCGCTCGGCCAGTTCCAGTACACGCGAGGCAGCGAAGCCTTGTCGTCGGCGAGGGCGATCTTCCTGGATGTCGGAGCGACGGGCGAGACGGCCACCGGCCTGGGCTTCGGCCCGGGGATCAACGGCGCGAAATACTTCGCGATCATCGCCCTGGCGTCGGCCGGGTTGAAGTCTCCGGCGAGGACGAGCGTGGCATTGGCGGGGTGGTAGAACTCGGCGAAGAACCGCTTGAGGTCGTCGATCGTCGCGTTATCCAGGTCCTTCATCGACCCGATGACCGACCACGAGTACGGGTGCCCCTTCGGGAACAGGTTGGCCAGGATCGTCTCCTCGGCCAGCCCATAGGGCCGGTTCTCGTAGGACTGGCGACGCTCGTTCTTGACCACCTCGCGCTCGGTGTCGAACTTCTCCTGGTCGAGCGCCGAAGGCAGGAACGCGAGCCGTTCGGCCTCCATGTACAGGGCCCGCTCCAGGTAATCGCTCGGCACGGTCTCGTAGTAAACGGTCATGTCCTCGGTGGTGAAGGCGTTGGTCTGCGCGCCGGTTTCTTGCAGCGGGATGTCATAGTTCGGGACGTTCTTGGTGCCCCGGAACATCATGTGCTCGAAGAAGTGCGCGAATCCGGTGCGGCCGGCGCGCTCGTTCTTGGCGCCGACGTGATAGGCCACGGCCACGGTCACGCGGGGCACTGTGGGGTCGCGGTGCAGGGCGACCTTCAACCCATTGGGCAGGATGTACGATTCGAGGGCGAGGTCGGGCGGCTTCGGGGCGTCGGCAAGGGCGAGCGGAGGGGCAAGGAGGCCGATCAGGGCGGCGATGCGAAGCAACATGAAAGGTCGATCCGTGAGAGGCACGAGCAAGCCGGGCGGGTCCGTCCCGCGGGGTCATGAGCGTATTGTGACCTCAACCCGCCGGATCGACAACCCGGGCGAACGACGTCCTACTGCGCATCGCCGGGCGGATATCGCGAATAGTACGGCCGGGCCGTCTCGCCGCCTGCGAGCTTGATCATGGAATTGAGCTGGCCGCGATGGTAGGCGGAGTGATCGACGACGTGATACATGAGGTGGGCCAGGGGCCGCGAGTAGTGCTCGCCCAGCGAGTTGGTCCATGCGATCGGCCTGGACAGGGTCTCGGGCGTCTGGGTGTCGAGGAACGCGAAGAGGCCGGCGTGGACCCGGGGCCATCCGGCCTCCAGGCTCTCTCGCGACGGGTACTCGGCGTGGGTCTCGGTGAGCGTGCGATCCAGGCCCGTCCCGTCCCATCGACCCAGCCAGAGCTTTTGCGCGCCCATCGCGTGGACCAGCAGCTTGTGGATCGAGCCCAGCGAGAACCCGCGATCGGCGTAGTACGCGTGATCGCCCACGGCGCGGGCGGCGTCCATCAGCTCGATGTCGGCCCACTTCATGAATTCGAACAGGTGGCGGAACAGGGCGGGGTCGGGCGTGATCAATGGCAACTCCCTTCAGGACGACCAGTCTTCGACCGAAAGGCCCGGGATGCGGCGGAAATCGCGGAGGTTGCGGGTGACGACCGTGAGGCCCGCCTCCAGGGCAATGGCGGCGATCTTCAGGTCCATCGAACCGACGTTTAAACGCAGTCCTCGCAGCATCTCGAAGCGTGCCAGTACTGATCGCGTGATGGGAAGCAGGTCGAAGCAGGACAGGAAGAAAATCGAATTGCCAAGCTGCCGGTAGGACTCGACCAAGGCATCGGGATCTTTCGCCTTCCTCAGCGAGTTATACTATTTGGTGACTTGCTCCTCGACGCTAATCACGCTGATCGCGAGCTCACCCCGCAGTCGCGAGGCTCGAATCCGAGGCCCGAGGGTCGCGTGACCGTAGCGGAAGAGCGTCAAGCAGTCGGTGTCGAGGAGATATTGCAACACGTCAAGCGCCTGTCGGGTCCGTCTCGACGCTGCGGCGATATTCGGCCATCGATCCCACCCAATCCTGATAGATCGGGTTGTCTTTCAGGTCGCCATCGAAGCGGGCGAGCGGATCTCCCTCGATTTCACATTCATCCTCCGGATTGGCGCCCAAGGAGCGGGGCGATCCTGCCGGCCTCGGATCGAGATTCTTGATGGCTTCTTCGCGGGCCCGACCCTCCAAGGCGTCGGCGGCATCGACCGCCCTTCGGTATTCGGCCACCGCCTCCCGATATTCGGCGAAGATGGGATCGCCCTTCATGTCGCCCGCGAATTGTCTCAGGATGCGGACCTTGTCTTCTTGGTCCCCGGGCGGCCAGAAGATATCCTCCGAATCCAGGCGGTCCTGCATCAGGGCCTTGAGCCGGCCCACGGCCTCGTCCCGGGTCGGGCCTTCGGCAACGAGCGGGATCGGGGATTCCACCGAGGCGCGGAAGCCCTGGCCCTCGATCGGTTCCACGTAGACGATCATCATGGTCCTTTCTCCGACTTCCGCCGGCGTCCTTCCGCCATTCTATCATCGCACCTGATATCGCGCCACGACCACCGTCACGTTGTCGGGCGCCCCGCCTTGCATGGCCAGGTCCAGGAGGCGGCGACAGGCCATGTCGGGGTCGGCGTTCTGCGCGAGGATCCTGGCGATGGCCGCGTCGTTGACCGGCTCGGTCAGGCCGTCGGAGCAGAGCATGAGGACGTCGCCGTCCTCGACCTCGACCTTGTGGACCTCGACGTGGACGCCCTGGTTCGGGCCCCCGATCACGTTGGTCACCACGTTCCGCCTCTTGTGGTGCTTGGCGTCCTCGGCCGAGATCTGCCCGCCCTTGACCAGGATGTTCACGAGGGTGTGGTCGTCGGTCACCTGCCGCATCTCGCCGCGGTGGAACAGGTAGGCGCGGCTGTCCCCGGCGTGGACGATGAACAGGTCGCGCCCCACGCTGAAGCCCATGGTCAGCGTGGTGCCCATCCCGTGCGTGGATGGGTCGATCCTGGCGCGCTCGATCACCGAGGCGTCGGCGCGGCGGAAGGCGTCCTGCAACTCGGCGATCAATTCGGCCTGCTCGCCGTCGAGGTGGAGGAACCATTTCACCACATTCAGGCTGAAGGACTCGATGGTCCTCACGGCCATCCGCGAGGCCGTCTCGCCCGCGGCGGCGCCCCCCATGCCGTCGGCCACGACCATCAGGTATCCTTCCTCGTCGGAGAACCGGGTGGCCCAGTCCTCCTTCAGGTTGGTCTGGCAGATCCGCATCGACTTGGCGAGCTTGGCGAGGAGGAAGCTGTCCTCGTTGTTCTCGCGGACCTTGCCGGGGTGGCTCACCGCCGCGAAATCCACCATCACCCGCGGGGGTTTCGGCGTGATCGTCAGGTATTCGGCCGTGGGATCTTCGCTGGCTTCGGACCGCCGCTGCCTCGCTTGCATCGTCGCGCCTCCTGGTGTTCCCGCTCGGGCTCGATCCCGGGGACCTTGCGGCGCCGTCTGCGCCGCCGTCCTGGGCCAACATCCTACCCTAACTCGGTCGCATCGCGTGGTCCATCATCGGAACAATTCTCGCGAGGCTTCCCAACCCGCCCGATTGGCGCCATCGGTCCTTGCCCGATCACGAGGACCGTCGCAAGCCCCAGGATCGATCTTCGCGGCTTCCCGTCGGCCCGAATCCGCCATCCGCACGCGTCGCGAAAGGACGATACTCGTCACTACTTGGACGCATCAGGTCGCAGGATGGCAACGACAAATCCAGGGAGGTTGCGGCGATGAGCAGGGCAACACTCGACGACTCGCAGGGGGAGCGGAAGGCCGCGGGGCGCCTGATGAAGCGGATGCGGTGGGGCGTGGTCGGCACCATGCTGGGCCTGTCGATGGCCGTCGGCGCGGGGCTGTTCCAGGACGACGACGGATCGACCGGGATGTTCGCGACGCTCATGCGCGGCATCCGCGGCAAGGTCTCGGATGCGCGGACCTCGGTCCGCAATCGCAGCCTCGTCCATCAGGTCGAGACCCGGTTGCGGCAGGAGAAGAACCTCGAAGCCGAGCAGATCGAGATTACCGTCGAGGACGAGACCACGGTGGTCCTGCGCGGGCAAGTTGTCGACGCCGACGACAAGGAACGGGCCGTCGCGCTCGCTCGCGACACGCGAGGCGTGATGAAGGTGATCGACCACCTGGCCGTGCCGCCGACGGCCCGCGTGATCGACGCCTCCCGGGTCGGGATGGATGACTCGCAGGTCGCGAACCAGCCCCGGACCCTTCGTTGATGCCGGGCTCGCGGGCCGGCCGATCGTTCACGCGAACGACTCGGCCGCCTCGGGCTTCTTGAGGGACGCCGGCTCCGCCTCGCGATCGCGCCTCGGACTCGGCTCGACGGAGAGCCGGAATCCGATCCGCCTCAGGTAATTCACCATCTGATCCAGCAGGAGATAGAACACCGGCGTGACCACCAGGGCCAGCACCAGCGAGAGCATCTGCCCGCCGATGATCACCTTGGCCATGCTGGCGCGGGCCCCTGCGCCGGGCCTCGTCCCAGCGCGATCGGGACCATGGCCGCCACGAGCATGACGGTGGTCATCAGGATGGGCCGCAATCTCGTGTGATTGGCGTCGAGGATCGCGTCGTATCGGCTCATCCCCTTGGCGCGGTTCTGGTTGGTGGCGTCGACCTGGAGGATGCCGTTCTTCTTGACGATCCCCACGAGCATGAACAGCCCGAACATGGCGTAAATGTCCATGGGAGTGCCGAACAGGACGAGCGACAGGAGGCCGAAGGGGATCGTCACCGGAAGCGCCATCAGGATCGCGATCGGCTGCATCCAGCTCTCGAATTGCGCCGCCAGGATCATGAACATGAAGATCATCGAGAGCGCGAACGCCAGGATCATGAAATAACCCGTCTCGGCCAGCGTCTTCGCCTGCCCGCTGAGCACGGCCGAGAATCCCGGCGCCATGTTCATCTCCTTCAAGATCTTCTGCGAATTGATTGGAGGCCTCGCCCAGCGAGATCGTCTCGGGATTGGCAAGGACGGTCACGATTCGCTGGCGACCGTAGCGCTCGATCGACGTCGGCCCGGTCTTCTCGCTCGAGTCGCGCGAGGCTGGAAAGTCGAACGAGTCCCGCCACCGGGGACGGAATGGTCAGGCCATACAAACCTTCGGCCGAGGCGCGATTTTCGGGCTGGGCCCGCAACCAGACGTCGTATTGCTCCCCCTTGTCCTTGAAGTTGGACACGCGGAGCCCGCCGACGAGCACGCGCAGCGTGTCGGCGATCGTGCCGACCGGGATGCCCAGGTCGGCGGCGGCCTCGCGGTCGACGGCCACCTGCACTTCGGGCTTTCGCAGCGAAAGGGTGGTGTCGAGGTCGGTCATCCCGCCCATCTGGCCGAGGCGGTTCTTGAGCGTCTCGGCGTATTCGGCGAGCTTGTCGAGGTCGGGGCCGCCGAGATTGACCTGGAAGGTTTGCGGGCGGTCGCCCCCCTGGAATTGCGACACGTCGTTCACGCCGATGCGCAAATCGCGGTACATATCGACGAGTTTTCGTGCTTCTTCCTGGACGGCGAACTGGCTGTACTTGCGATGCTCCAGGTCGGTCATCCGCACGTAGATGGTGCCTCGCGTGACGTCCCCCTGGCCCTTGATCACGCGACCGCCGGAGTTCTGGCCGATCGTGGTGAAGATGTGCTCCGTGCCGGGCAGGGTCTTCAGGCGGGCTTCCAGCTCGGAAAACACCTTGTTCGAGCGATCGAGGCTGAACCCTTCGGGCGTGTGGATCGACACCTCGTATTCGCTCTGGTCGTCGCGAGGGATGAGCGAAAAGCCCATGATTTGGCCGATGGGCACCGTGCTGAAGATCACTCCGATGGTGAGCAGGACGATGAGGAACTTGAATCGGAGGGCAAACTTCAAGATCCCGCCATAGCTGCGATCGACGATCTTGTAGACGAAACCATCCTTGCTCTTGGCGTGGCCCCCTTCGCCCGGTTCCAGCTTGAGGAACCGGCTGCACAGCATGGGCGTGAGCGTGAACGAGACGAACAGGCTCATGGCCACGGCGAACGCCACCGTCACGCCGAAGCTGGAGAAGAACCGGCCGACGATCCCTCCCATGAAGGCGATCGGCAGGAAGATCACGATCAGCGAGAGGCTGGTGGCGAACACGGGCAACGCAATCTCGCGAGTGCCGATCCGACTGGCCTCCATCGCGTCCAGGCCGTGCTCTTCCATGTGTCGAAAAATGTTCTCGTGGACCACCACCGCGTCGTCGATCACGATGCCGATGGCGAGGATCAGTCCCAGCATGGTGATGTTGTTGAGCGTGAATCCCATGAACCGCATCATCAGGAACGTGGGGATGATCGACGTGGGAATCGCCAGCGTGGCGATGACCGTCGTCCGCCAGTCGCGGATGAACAGCGAGGATGGTCGCCGACACGAGCACGCCGGCGAGCAGGAGGTGGAATTTCACCTCCTCGATCGACTTGCGGATGAAGCGGGACTGGTCGCGGACGAGCTAGGTCTTGATGTCGGGCGGAAGCTCGGCGTCGGACTTCATCAAGGCGTTCGTACACGGCATCGGCCACGGCCACGGTGTTCGTGCCCGATTGCTTCTGGACGACCAGGCTCACGGCGTTCTCGCCGTCGAGTCGGGCCATCGTGCGGGGCTCCTCGTTCGAATCCTCGGCGCGGCCGACGTCCTTGACCCGGACCGGATATCCCTTGCGATTGGCGATGATCGAGCTCGTCGAATTCCTCGGCCGTGTTGAACCGCCCGAGGGTCCTGCAAGACCAGCTCGCGAGGCCCCTGGTCGATGCGGCCGCCGGGCACTTCCAGGTTCTGGCGGAGCAGGGCGGTGCGACGTCCTCGACCGACAGGTTATAGGACGCGAGCTTGTCGGTATCGACCACCACGTTGATGGCGCGGGTGCGACCGCCCACGAGGTTCACGGCCCCCACGCCGTCCACGGTTTCCAGCCGTTCCTTGATCTTCTTGCGGGCGATCTCGGTGACCTCGCGGAAGTCGCGGCGGCCCGACACGGCGATGGTGGCCACGGGCATGGATTGCGGTGTCGAACTTGTCGATGATGGGCGTCTCGGTGCCGTCGGGAAGGTCGGCCAGGATCGACGTGACCTTGTCGCGCACCTCCTGAGTGCCCACGTCGCCATTCTTGGATAAGTGGAACTGGACGGTGACGACCGACACGCCTTCGCTGGTGGTCGATCGCAGTTCCTCGATCCCGGAGACGGTGTTGATGATGTCCTCGATCGGCTTCGTGACCGAGGTCTCCATCTCCTCGACGCCGGCGCCCGGGAGCACCGTGGTGACCGTGCAGACGGGGAAGTCGACGTTGGGGAACAGGTCCACGCCGAGCCGGTTGTACGCGACGACGCCCAGGACCACGGGGATCGCCACGAGGACCCAGGTGAAGACCGGGCGTTTGATGCAGACTTCCGAGATCGTCATGGAAAAGTTCCCGGTAGAGAAGCGGTCGGACCCGATCATTGTGGGGCAGGCGTCCCGCCTGCCGAATTGCAAGCAGGCGGGACGCCTGCCCCACAAGGAGACAGTTACTCGGAGGCCGTCTTGACCTCGGCACGGCGGGCTCCTTCAGGATCTCGATCGGCGTGCCGTCGGCCAGCGCCGATTGTCCGCTCACGACGACTTCGCCTCTAGACGGCAAATCGCCCGTGACCTCGATCCAGTCCTTGCCTTCCAAGCCCGGTCACGACGGGGATGGACCGCAGCCTTCTTGCCTTCGACGAGGAAGACCTTGGTCACGCCGGCGAACTTCACGACCGCTTCCAGCGGGACGATGGTGGCGTCGGCGTCGGTCTTGGTGATGATCGGCGCCTTGGCGAACCCGCCGGGGCGGAGCAGCCGTTTCGGATTCGGGATCGTCGATTCCACCTGGAACGTGCGGCTGATCGGGTCGACCGACGGGTTGATTCGCGAGACCTTGCCGGGGAACTGTCGGTCGCGCTCGACGCGACGTGGACCCGCACGGGCTGGCCCACCGCGATCGTCGGTCGTGTAGCGCTCGGGGACGTTGGCCCAGAGGCGGAGCGGGTCCTCCACGATCACGTCCATGATCGGGTCGCCTTCGCGAATCCATTGCCCCTCGGAAACCTGCCGGCGGGTCAACGCGTAGACGATGGGAATCTCCTGCTTTTTCGCCCTTGTCGAGGGCATGGGCGACATAAATGGTCATGTCCACCAGCGCCCGCTCGGCCACGTCCAGCGCGACCTTGGCCGTGAGCGCCGTGGCGATCACGTTCCGCGCGGTCGAGATGGCGTAATCGCGGGTGGCCTCGGCCGCGCGGAAGTCGTTTTCCAGGTTCTGGAGGTCTTGCAGCGAGCCCATGCCTCGACCGTTGATCTTGCGCTGACGATCGAGGTTTTGCGACGCCTTCTCGACCGCAACGACCGTCTGGCGGACGCCGGGCGACTCGATGATGGACTTGTCGATCTCGGCTCCCTGGAGCAGCTCTTGCGAGATCCCGTACCGCTTCATGTGGGCCTCGGCCTGCTTCTCGGTGATCCCGAGCTTGACCAATTCGCCCAGGAAGCGAGACTTCGCCTGGTCCACGGCGAGCTGGGCGTCGACCGGGTCGAGCTCGACGAGGACATCGCCGGGCTGCACGCGGTCGCCGATGTCGTGGTGGACCTTCATGACCCGGCCCGACTTCTTGGCGCCCAGGGTCACCTCCTCCAGCCCCTTGAGCGAGCCGACCACGTCCACGGCGCGCTCGACGGGGCGGTGCTCGATCTCGGCGATCGTGACGGGCACGGGTCTTGGCGCCGTGCTCACCGCCTTGGTTTCGGCCTTGTGCCCGCACCCGGCGATGAGGATCGCCGCCATGCAAGGGCCGCCCGCCAGGAATTTCGCTCGGAATCGCGCCACGGCTTTGCCCTCGATTGGGTCGGGAACCACGTCGTCCGGGGAAAAGGAGGTCAAAACTCGGCCGCGAATCCGCATTCTTCGGCCAGACCCATCGGCTTCTCGGGGGTCTCGTCGGCCTTGCGGAGCCGTCCGGCAAGCGGGAGGCTGACGAGCACCGCGACCACCGAGACGAGCCCGACGATGCGGAAGCGGTCGGGCGTGACGAGCCCCGAATTGCCGAGGATCTTCGCCGCGGCGGCCGTGCCCAGGCCCGCCGCGAGGTGCTGCACGCAGGCGTTCACGCTCATGAACCCCCCGCGCCGCGAGCGCTCGACGCTCGCCGTGATCATCGCCACCGCGGGGATCATCCGGCCCGAGTTGCAAACCATCATCAGCGCGACCACCATCATCGCCGCGAACAGGGGGACGCGCGGCAGGTTGGTCGTCAGCACGAACGGGAGGATCGAGAACACCGCCATGAATTGGTAGACCCGCAGCTTGCCGAACCGGTCGGCCATCTTGCCGATCAGCGGCGAGGAGATCAGCGTGCAGGCGCCGCCCAGGACGTAGAGGAACGGGAGCTGCGACTCCTTCACGCCCGAATTGTCGACCAAGGCCACGCTGATGAACGGGATCACCGCGAAGCTGCCGAACATGACCGCGGTCATCAGCGAGAAGGCGCGCGAAATGGTTCGGATGCGTCAGGAGGCCGAACAGCTCGCGGGCCGGGTTACGCCGGCGGGCCTGCGCGATGTGGCCCTTCAGGCTCGGCATGGTCAACACGGAAGCGATCCCCACGACCACCCCCAGGCCGCCCAGCAGGTAGAAGGGGGCCTGCCACCCGTAGAGGTTGCCCAGGAACATCCCGAACGGCACGCCCGCGACCGAGGCCAGCGAAAATGCCGCCATCACGGTGCCGGTGGCCGCGCCTCGCCGGGAATCCGGGAACACGTCGCCGATCACCGCGAAGATCAGGGCACCGAGCACGCCCCCGAACGCGCCCGTGACCACGCGAGACGCCACCAGCACGTTGTAACTCGGCGCAAAGCCGCAAGAAAACGTCCCCAGCGTGAAGCCCGTGACCAGCGTCAACAACGCCGTCTTGCGATCGAATCGGTCGATCACCAGCGCGGCCAAGAGCCCGGCCACGCTGGCGCTGAACGTGTACGACGCCACGATCCAGCCGAACTGGTCGGCCGTGATGTCCAGCGACCGCTTCAACAGCGGGCCGAGCGGCATCACGATCATGAAATCCATGATGTTGGCCAGTTGGACCGTCGCCAGGATGATGAGCAAGGCCCGCTCCCGGGCGGGCGTCCACTCCATCGGGGTGGGCTCGGACACCGGCGGGGCGAAAGGATTCTCGGCGACTTCCATCGAAACCAGCTCCCTATTCAGGATGGATCTTCCGCGTTCAGCCCACGCGCGATCTTCTTCATCAGCACGAGATAGATTTCCTGCTCGTCGTCGTTCAGGGCCGAGAGCATCCCGCGGCAAAATCCCAGGTGCATGGCCATCACGGCGTCGTAGATCTGCCGGCCGCTTTCGGAGAGCTCGACCCGCACGATCCGGCGGTCGTCGTCCGCCCTCTCTCGCTTGACGAGCCCCTTCTGCACGAGCTTGTCCACCAGGCCCGTGGTCGTGCTGACCGCCGCGAGCAGGTGGTCGGCAAGCTCTCGCATGATGCAGCCGGGATGGTCGCCCAGGACCTCGATCACCCGCATCTCGGGCAAGGTCACGTCGCTGGCCACCTGCCCCACGCAGGCCGCATCGACCGCCTTGATCCGTCGCGAGATCCGGTGCACGTGCTCGCGAAGCTCTCGCACCTTCGCCTCGAACACGTCCCGTGCATCCATCACATCTGCCATTGATTTCTCGAAGTTTTCTCGAATCGAATCATTCGGAAATCGAACTTCACGATTCTAGAAGGAACGCCCGCAACGTCAAGACGAGATTTTTCGTTTCCATTTTCCGGCCCCCGACCCCTGGCCTAGGTCCCCTTCAGCCGAGTAGGTTAGGGGCATCTCTGGAAAGGGAGGTTCTTCGAATGGACACGCTCAGGCCGATCACGCCCACCATTGCGATTGCCGGTCAGCCGACCGAGGACGACCTTCGAGCGTTGAAGAAGGCCGGATATGCCGGGATCGTGAACCTGCGCAACGACGGCGAGCCCGACCAGCCGCTGACCGCGGCCGCGGAGGGGAAATTCGCCTGGAGCCTGGGGCTCGACTACCTCCATCAGGGGTTCGGCGGCGCCCCGTTCACGCCCGAGGCGGTGGACTCGGTGTGCCAGTTCCTCGACCAGCACGCCGACGGCAAGGTCCTGGTACATTGCCGCAGCGGGGGCCGCGCCGCGGCGCTCGTCCTGCTGCACCAGGCCCGCGTCCACGGCTGGAAGCCGTCGGAGGCGCTAGCGAAGGGCAAGGCCATGGGCCTGGAAGTGCCCGGCGGCCTGAAGATCATGGTCGAACAGGCTTTGAATCCGTCTTCCTGACACGAGGCACCCATGCTCGCGCACAACGTCTACTTCGCGCTCCACGACCGTTCCGACCTGTCCAGGGCCAAGCTCGTGGCCGCGTGCAAGAAGTACCTGGCCGACCATCCGGGCGTGATCTTCTTCGCCGCCGGCACGCTGGCCGAGGAGCTGGATCGCCCCGTGAACGACCGCGACTTCGACGTGGCCCTGCACGTGGTGTTCGACACCCCGGCCAACCAGGACCTCTATCAGACGGCCCCGCTCCACCTCAAGTTCATCGAGGAGGAGAAGGCCAACTGGGCGAAGGTCCGGGTGTTCGACTCGCTGGTCGAGAAGAATTGAAGCCGTCCAGGGTCGCGGAACTCGACGCGCTGAGGGGCCTGGCCGCGATCGCGATCGTGGTCTTCCACCTCAATCCGGCGGCATTCGCCGTCGGCTGGACGGGCGTGGACCTGTTCTTCGTGCTCTCGGGCTACCTGATCACCGCGATCATCCTCGACCACGGCCACTCGCCGCGATTCCTGCTCACGTTCTACGCGAGGAGGGGCCTGCGGATCTGGCCGATCTATTATCTCACGCTCCTCTTCCTGGTGGCGATCAACTCGCGAGTCGCCCATCCCGAGTCGCTCGCGAGCCTGCCGTATTACCTCACCTACACGCAAAACCTGCCGCTTTACTGGAAGGGCTCGGCCCCGTCGCTCAAGGCGTTCGACCACTCGTGGACCCTCGCGCTGGAGGAGCAGTTCTACCTGATCTGGCCGGGCCTGGTGCTCCTGGGCCGCCGCAAGCGCATCATCCCGTTATGCCTGGGGGCGATCGTGCTCGCGGTGGTCGCTCGCGAAGGGGGTTACCTGAGCCGATCGCCGTTCAGCGAGCGGATCTTGATCGCCCGATGCGACGGCTTCGCGCTCGGGGGTCTGCTCGCGGCCACGCTGGGCAATCCGTCGGTGGCGAGGTTCGCGAGCCCGAAGGCGCGTCGCGGAGTGTGGCTCGCGGCGCTCGGCGGGACGGGCTACATCGCCTGGGGCGTGCTGGAAGGGGGCAACGGATTCCTCGGCCTCCCCACGCCGGCGCGGCCATCGACCACGATTCTAGCCGTGGGGGTCATGTATTGCGGCCTCGTGGGATTGGTCGCGATTTACGCCGGATCGCTCGCGCTGGCCCCTCTGCGATGGCGCGTGCTGGTCTACCTGGGCCAGATCAGTTACGGGATTTATCTGTATCATTACGTGATCTTCTGGCTGATCGACGGAGGCAAGTTCGTCCAGAACCCATCCTGGACCATTCGCGCCGAGAAGGTCGGGCTCACGCTCATCGTGGCGTCCGCCTCCTGGCACCTGATCGAGCGGCCCATCCTTCGATGGAAGGACCGGATCGGCTACGCGTGATTTGATCAGGGTGCCCAGATCGCTCTTCCACTCCTGGGTAGACATGGAGGGATCGGATAGGCTGGATCCAGACGACAAGCCTCCACCGCACACCGTTCCTGACGGCGTCGTTGGACTGCAAAGACAGGCGGCTCATAACCTGAGCGAAGATTGGATTTACTTTATATCAAACTTCGGTCGAACCCTCTTTGTCTGCTTCGAGTGCCGGTGGATCGGTGCTTTTCATGCATCCTGCTTGTGCATCCATTCGTAGAATCTTGGGTCTTCCAGCAGGCCCGAGGTCCCCGAGCTGATGCTGAACCACTCGTATTTCTCGTGATACTGGAACGAGTTGGGGATGACCTGGCCGTCCGGGTCGACCTGGAAGAGCCCCATCACGTCGTGGTCGGGCGGTTCTTCCTCGGGATTGCTCATGTTTCGCGGGTCGACGATGTAGAGCGGCTCGCCGGGATGCGTGCTGGCGTATTCGATCACGTCCTCGGCGCGGATGGGCCCGTCATTCATGTAGGCGACGAAGGCGGCGAGGAATTCGGGGTTCGCCACGAACGTGTGGACGTCGAATTCGCCGTCGGGCATCGGCTCGAACTCGCCGATGAGGCAGCGCGAGTCGATCCCCCGGGCCTCGGCGAGCTCGGGGTCGATGAACCCGACGAAATGCTTCGTCCCCCCCTCGGTCTCGACCTCGAAGATGTTCAGATACGGATTCGCTTGCTCGTCGGGCATGGGGATTTCGCTCGGGCCAAGTCAGAGGATGTAACGGCTCAATTCCTCGTCCTTCACGAGGGATTCCAGACGCTGTCGGACGAACGCGGCATCGATCGTGATGCGCTTCTCGGCGCAATCGGGCGCGTCGTAGCTGATGCCCTCGACCACGCGCTCCAGGATGGTGTGGAGGCGTCGGGCGCCGATGTTTTGCGTGGAGCGGTTGACCTGATGCGCCAGGTCGGCCATGGCGTCGATGGCGTCGTCGGTGAAGACCATCTCCACGCCTTCGGTGCCGAGCAGGGCTTGATACTGCTTGATGAGCGAGGCGCGGGGCTCGCGGAGGATGCGGACGAAGTCGTCCCGCGTGAGGTCGTTCAGCTCGACGCGGATCGGGAATCGGCCCTGCAATTCGGGCATGAGGTCCGAGGGCTTCGAGCGGTGGAACGCGCCGGCGGCCAGGAAGAGGACGTGATCGGTCTTCACGGGTCCATATTTGGTGGTGATGGTGGTGCCCTCGACGATGGGCAGGAGGTCGCGCTGGACGCCCTGGCGCGAGACGTCGGGCCCCTTGCCGCCGCCGTCCTCGCCGGCAATCTTGTCGATCTCGTCGAGGAAGACCATGCCCGATTCCTCGGCCAGCGCGATGGCGGCCTGGTGCACCTTGTCGGGCTCGATGAGGGCCTCGGTCTCCTGGGCGATCAGCACGGGTCGGGCCTTGCTCACGGTCAGGGTGCGGGTCTGCGAGGCCTTGGGCATGATCTTCTCGAACATGCCCTGCAAGTCCATCTCCATCTGTTCCATGTTGCCCGCGCCCAGGATGGAAACCGGCGCCACGGCGCGGCCGGGGAGGGTGATTTCCACCTCGCGATCTTCCAGCTCGCCGGCTTCCAGCCGGGCCGTCATCTTCTCGCGGGTCCGCTTCTTGCGGTCGGCGGCTTCCTGCGCCTCGGGCGAACCTTCGGGAGCATAGGACGTTGGGGTTTGCGGGATCAGGAGTTCGAGCAGGCGCTCCTCGGCGCGCGATTTCGCCTCGCCGGCAACCTTCTCGCGTTCGGTAGCTTTCACGAGGGTGATGGACGCCTCGACGAGGTCGCGAATCATGCTTTCGACGTCGCGGCCGTAATAACCAACCTCGGTGTACTTGGTCGCCTCGACCTTGACGAACGGGGCGCCGACGAGCTTCGCCAGCCGGCGGGCGATTTCCGTCTTGCCCACGCCGGTCGGGCCGATCAGGAGGATATTCTTGGGCGTGACCTGGGCGCGAAGCTCGTCGGGGAGTTGCTGACGCCGCCAGCGGTTGCGCAGGGCGATCGCCACGGCACGCTTGGCATCGTCCTGCCCGACGATGTCGCGGTCAAGCTCGGCGACGATCTGGCGGGGGGTCAGGTCGGGCAAAGTAGCTCCTCCGCGTACAAATGACCTTCAAAAATCTTCATGGGCCGCCCATTCAAAGTTTGCTTCAATTAGACCGGTGGGCGGCGTGTTCTCTCGGACATCCGCTCCGAATCTCGTTAGCAGGTCATCAAGAGCCTCCTGAATCGAACTACCGAGTCCTGAGACATGCACTGTTTGTTGATCCAAGATGCTACGGACAAACACGTTCGGAACGGCGAGGAGGTCTCCGGAGGATCTTTCCAGGACCTTGACCTTCATTTTGGCGAATGGGAACGAGTCATCCAGCCAGACTTCAAACTGCCCGACAACCTTATCGATTCGGATCGGTCGACTCCCTGCGAGGGTCACGCAATTTGAGATAAACTACGCCTTTAGGCCCGGCTATCTAATTCCTCCACCGTGAGATGATCGTTCGTGTAGATGTCGATCCCGCTCGCGATCAGGAGCGATTGCCGGACGATTTCCGAGGCCGATAGCTCGGTGTGGGCGATCAAGGCTCGCGCCGCCGCGAGGGCGTAGCCCCCGCCCGATCCTGCACATAAAATGCCGTCGGTGGGCTGGATCACGTCGCCCATCCCGCTCACGAGCAGGCTGTGACGCGCATCGGCGACGACCAGGAGGGCTTCCAGACCTGCGCAGGACGCGGTCGGTCCGCCATTGCTTGGCCAGCTCGGTGGCGGCCTTGGGGACGTTGTGCGGGTATTCCTTGAGCTTGGTCTCGAAGCGTTCGAGCAGGGCGAAGCCGTCGGCCGCGCTCCCGGCGAATCCGCAGAGGACCTGGCCGTCCAGGAGCTTGCGGATCTTCACCGCGTCGGCCTTCATCACGGTCGTGCCAAGGGTGACCTGGCCGTCGCCGCCGAGGGCCACTTTCCCCCCGGCGCACCGATAAGATGGTGGTTGCGTGCCAGTTCAATGCGCCTCCCCGGTCGCGGCCTCGTCATGGTCCTCCCAGAGCATAATCCCTGGCGAGGGATCTTGCCAAGCGGCCCGAAGGGCTCGGGGCGGGTCACTTCTGCGAGATGTAGACCTTGGGGTCCTTGTGGACGAAGTGGATGTCCAGGGTCCGCAAGTACGTGTGCAGCCCGGCGTCCTGGATCGGCATGAGGTGGGCGTTGGCGTCGGATTCGTTGTGGTGCGAATGCCAGAGGCCGGGCGGCGTGACGAAGGCCGAGCCCGGCTTCCAGTCGGCTCGCTTCGGGTCCTTGATCGTGCCGTCGTCGTTGATCTCGTGGCCGATCAGCGTGTAGCAGCCTTCGGGGCAGTCGATGATGAAGTCCAGGGCGACCGACTCGTGATGGTGCGGGAGCTGCACCGATTTCTTCGGCAACACGCCGAACATCGCCCACAGCACATGCGTGATCGTGCGGGTCTGCGGGAATTGCTTGTTCGCCAGCAGGACGCTCACGCGACTCTTCTTCCTGGCATCGGGGTCCTCGGCAACTTTCTCCAACTCCTTGATCGCGCGATCGCGGGGGTAGAGCGTGGGGCGGAAGCGGGGAGTGTGCGAGCGGACGCCGAGGTATCGCAGCAGGGGCTCGTCATGTATCCAGTAGAAGGCCGCGTCTTCCTCGGCATGATGCTCGGCGCCTCCGTTGGCGGGGAGCGTGAGGAAATCCCCCTGCTCCCAGGAGATCTCCAGGCCGTCGACCCGCGTGTTTCCCCGGCCGCGGATCACATGAAATAGCTCGGAAGTGGCGTTGGGATGGGTCGTGATCGACTCGCCCTTGAGGATGCGGACGAAGTTCGAGCAGAGCGCGGGGCTGGTCGCGGGGCTTTCGGTGGCCAGCTTCTCGCTCAGGTCGAACGGGATCACGCGGGTCGGCCCCTCCTGGTGAAGCCTCGCCGGGAAGTCGGCAAGCGGGACGCCCGGGATCAGGCCGGCGCCGATCGGATTGGCGGCCTTGCTGTATTCGTAATACTCGCCGTCGGCGGTCAATTCATGAGAGGTTTCGGCGGCCATGGGACATCCTCCGGGCGGGTGGGTTCGGCGCGATCACTGGATTGAGGCGTCAATTCCCGTGCCAGGCAAGGCACGATCGCTACCTTTCGAGAGCCCGGCGAGCACCATCGATGTTAACCTGGATAGCCTGGAGAAACGGCGCGGAGAAGGATCGTCGTGGTGACGGGCGTTGGCTAGTAAATCTCACCGCGCGGCCCGATTCCGGACGATAGGGAGGAGGAATGGCGGGGCGATGGATCGCCCTCGGGTCCGCTGGCGAGCAGGAGGCTGCGATGAGTCGGCGCATTGGGGTTGCCGCGTTGCTGGTGATGGCGGCGGTTGCTGGCGGGACGTCACCGGCCCACGCCCAGCAAACCTGGGCGGATGGATTATTCACGGAGCATGGCTTCGACTTCGGCCCGGTGCCCCGCGGGGCCGTGGTCCGCCACCAATTCTTGCTCACCAATCGCTATTCCGAAACCGTCACGATCCTGGACGTAAGGGCGTCGTGCGGATGCACTTCGGGCAAGGCGAGCGCCACGACCGTCGAGCCGGGAAAGACGGCCTATGTCGAGGCGCAGATGGACACGCGGAACTTCGTCGGACGCAAGGCCACGAAGCTGATCATCACCCTGATGACGGCCTCGGGCCAGTCGGGCGAGGCTCAGGTGGCCGTCGTGTCCAACATCTTGCCCGATATCGTGTTGAATCCGGGCACGATCGATTTCGGGTCGCTGGCGAAGGGCCAGACCCCGAAGCTGGTGATGACCATCGAGCGGGTGGGGGCGCCCGACTGGCGATTCACGAAGATGACCGCGACGGGCAAGCTCCTGCAATCGGTCGACGCCCGCCTGGACGAGCTGGAACGATCGGCCAGCCGCGTGGCGTACCAGTTGACCGTATCGTTGAAGCCCACGGCCGCCGCCGGCTACCTTCGCGATGAAATCCGCATCGGGACCAACGACGCGGAAAGCCCGAGCGTGCCGGTCCTGGTGACGGCGCAGATTCAGGGCACGGTCACGGCTTCGCCCAGCGTCCTGGCCATGGGCAAGGCGACGAATAACGGGGCGGTCGGGCGATTCCTCGTCCGCGGCACCCGTCCGTTCGCGCTGAAGGCGATGGAAGGCGAAGGGGAGGGCTTCGCGATCTCGGCCGACGATACCACGAGCAAGACCATGCACGTGGTCACGGTGACTTATCGCGCCACGCCCACCTCGATGCGAGGCGACTTGCGCAGGACGTTCCGAATCACGACGGACCTGGCCGACGAGCCGCCCGTCGAGCTGAACGCGACGCTCCGCGTCGACCCTTAAAGGCCGCCTTGCAGGGCGAGTACTTCGTCGCCCTGCAAGGACTTGCGATCGCGATCAATCCAGGTTGTTGCCCTGAATGATCTCGCCGCCCTTGATCGTCTGGATGCCGTACCAGGTGGCGGCGTCGATCCCGTTCTTGATCAGCTTGACCGAGCCGTCTCCGAAGAGCATCTGGACGCCGCCGGGATGCTTGCTGGAGAACACGTAAGCGCCGGCGCCTTGGTTGGGTTCGGCTCGGGGGCCTGGGCGTTGGGCAGGTAAAATTTGTAAGAGAGGTTGTTGATCGGCAAGCCGAGCCCGTGAGTCGATCCCTGGGCCCCGGTGGCCCAGTAGGGGCCGAAGTAGGTGTTGATCTTGATCTGGACGGACTCGCCGGCGAGGACGGTGGTGCTCATCCCGTCGCGGAAGTCGCGCTGGAGGGCCGAGATGTCGGTGTAAAAGGCCCCCTGCTGCTTCGGGTTCGGCCGGCCTTCGGCCACGCAATCGGCGTCGCTGGTGGTGCCGGCCCCCAGGAGATAATTGCTGCGAATCCCCTGGCCCACATAGGTTGGGCCGGTCGTGAGATTGGTGATCGGCCCGACCTGCGAGGAGTCCGAAGGACAGAGGTAGGTGTCGATGATCGTGGTAATGACCGTGGAATTCACCGCCGGGTTGCCCACGACCGTGGTGTTGACCGTGTTGGTGGCCCCGTTGGAAGCCTGGCTGAAGTTGTAGGCCGCGTAGAGGGCGCCTGCTCCATGTAGTTCAAGATCATCACGAAGCCGGTGGTGTTCAGGACCAGGCCCTTACCGCCGTTCGATGCCACGCAATTGCCCGAGTAGATCATCGCAGGCGGGAACGCGAGGTAAGACCCCTCGTATTGATGGAGTGCCAGCCCGATTTGCTTGAGGTGGTTGGCGCACTGGGTCTTGCGAGCCGCCTCCCTGGCCGCCTGGACCGCCGGCAAGAGCAGGGCGACGAGCACGCCGATGATGGCGATGACCACCAGCAATTCGATCAAGGTGAAGCCGAATCGCGATCGCGGGGCAGGGCGCACGGTCATCGGAGGGGTCCTGGGTCGGAGGATCTTGCAGGCCGGGAGGGAAGTGGATAACTCTCGATATTACCGCCGACAATGGTCGGAGGCAAGGCGCGAGGATGGAGGAAACCGGGAAACATCCCTACAATGGAAGCAGAGGGAACGCCCGAGTCGGTCGCCCGGATCAGGAGGTCCATCCCATGGCCAGAGTCGATTCGCAGCCTTCGGGAGCCGTCGAGGAGATCGAGGTCCGCGGCCACATCATCGACTCGCTGCTCCTGCCCAAGATCCTCGATCGCATCCTCCAGATGGGCGGCGCCTTCGAGATCCGCGAATGCAAGATCGGCGCCCGGAGGGTCGACCCGAGCCACGCGAGGATCGCGGTCATGGCGACCGATTCCGCCGCGCTGGAGGCCATCCTCGGCGACCTGCTCGAACACGGCGCCTCGCCCGTCGACATCCACGACGCGAGGACCGAGCCGGCCGACATCTCCGGGGCCTTCCCCGATGCATTCTACAGCACAACCAACCAGAAGACGCAAATTCGCCTCGCGGGGAAATGGGTGGACGTTTCCGACCAGGAGATGGATTGCGGGATCGCCGTCGATCGCGACGCCAAGGCCGCCCGATGCGTGGCCATGACCGACGTCACGGTCGGAATGCCGATCGTGGTCGGTCACGAAGGCGTGCGAGTCCTGCCGGTCGAGCGGCCTCGCGAGGCCTCGCCATTCGGGTTCATGAATTCCAGCGTTTCGAGCGAGAAGCCCAAGGCAATCAGCATCCGCGCCGTGGCCCAGACGATCCGAGAGGTCCGCCAGTCGGGCAAGAAGGTCCTGCTGGTCGGCGGCCCGGCGATCGTCCATACCGGCTCGGTCGAGCACGTCGCCGGTTTGATCCGCAAGGGCTGGATCCAGACCCTGTTCGCCGGCAACGCGCTGGCCACCCACGACGTCGAGCAGGCGATCTACGATACGTCGCTCGGCGTGTCGATGAGCAAGGGGGAGGCGATCGAGCACGGCCACGAGCATCATCTGCGCGCGATCAACACCATCCGGCGGCTGGGAGGGATCCGGCAGGCCGTCGAGAAGGGCGTGTTGAAGTCGGGCATCATGTACGAATGCATCCGGAACGACGTCGACCTGGTGCTGGCCGGGTCGATCCGCGACGACGGCCCGTTGCCCGAGGTCATCACCGACACGCTTGCCGCGCAGAGGCGGATGCGCGAGGCGATTCGCGACGTCGGCATCGCGATCTGCATCGCCACCGCGTTGCATTCGATCGCCACCGGCAACTTGCTGCCGGCGTGGGTGAAGGTCGTGTGCGTGGACATCAACCCGGCCACCGTGACGAAGCTTGCCGACCGCGGCACGTTCCAGACGATCGGCCTGGTCACGGACGTCGAGCCATTTTTGAGGAGTTTGGCGGGCGAATTGGTCGAAAATCCCTCGTAAGGCGTGCAGGCCCGCCAGATTAACCCGGGGAGGCGAATCTTATGTCTACACCTCGCATATTAATGTGTCCGCCCGATTTTTATGGGATCGAGTACGAGATCAACCCCTGGATGAACCGGCAGATCGGCAGCGACCCTTCCACGTCTCACGCCCAGTGGGAGGGTTGAAGGCCACGCTCATCGACCTGGGTGCCGAAGTCGAGATCCTCCCGCCGGCCCCTGGATTGCCCGACCTGGTGTTCACGGCGAATGCCGGCCTCATCCATCACAACCTGTTCATCAGCTCGCGATTCCGATTCGGCGTGAGGCAGGGCGAGACGCCGCTGTTCGACGAATGGTTCGGGTCGCATGGATTCCGCGTCGAATCGCTGCCGGAGGGGCTGTTCTTCGAGGGCGCGGGCGATGCGCTGTTCTGCGGCGAATCGCTGTTCGCCGGATATCGCTTCCGCAGCGACGCCCGCAGCCACCTGCGCCTGGGCGATCGCCTGGGCGTGGAGGCGTTGCCCCTGGAACTGGTCGACCCGCGGTTTTATCATCTGGACACGTGCTTCTGCCCGTTGAGCGAGACCGACGCGATTTACTATCCCGGCGCCTTCGACGATTATGGCCGTTCGGTGCTCGCCCATCGCGTGAAGAACCTGATCGAGGCCTCGGCCGAGGAGGCGGTCTCCTTCAGTTGCAACGCGGTGGTGGTGGGCCGCTCGGTCGTCCTGAACTCCGGGCGCCCCGGCTGGCGAAGTCGCTGCGAGAGGCGGGTTACGAGCCCCATCCGCTGTGCCTGACCGAGTTCATCAAGTCGGGCGGGAGCGCGAAATGCCTCACGCTCCGGCTCGACGGCGAGGAAGCGGCCTCGTGGAAGCGGCCGTCGTTGGCCGCCGCGAGCTGATCCCATGCGATCCCTTTTGAGACTCCACCCATGCGCCTGTACTTGCTCCGCCACGGAATCGCCGTCCCGCACGGGAGCCCCGATTACGCCGAGGAGGAGCGGCCCCTCACCCCCAAAGGCGAGAAGAGGGTCCGTCAGGTGGCCTACGGATGGAAGCTGCTGAAGCTCGACCTGGATCGGATCGTGACCAGCCCACTGCCCCGCGCCCATCGCACGGCCGAGATCCTCGCGAGGATCCTGGGAAACCCGGATTTGCTGGAGGTTTCCGACGCCCTGAAGGCCGATCAACCGGCCGAGGTGATCGCCTCCTGGCTCAAGACCAGGGCCGAGGAAAACCTCATGCTCGTGGGGCACAATCCCCACCTCAGCGAGCTGATCGGGCTCTTGACGACCGGGCAAGGCCATCCCATGTTGTGCGAGCTGCGACGGGCGGGAATCGCGGCGCTGTCGTCCACCGAGGACGCGATGCAGATTGATTGGATCGCCCGCCCGAGGCTGATGCGGAGGCTGTCGGATCGCTGATCGGCGCCTCGACCTGCCCATCTCCCGCGGAATCCATCGCTCGATTCAAGTCGTTTCAAAGCATCGCATCACCGTCTCCGCAATGGTGACCACCTCCGCCATCGCCCCCACGCCCACATCCCCGCACGCCAGCCGCTTGCTTTGCGGCGGGATCAGGACGATCCGCGGGGCGTGCCGGGCGAAGATCGAATCCGCCTCGCCCAGCGTCCAATCCCGCCCTTGCTCCCCGTCGCCATGATCTTCGAGGAGCATGCGGAGATGCCTCGTCGTCGGCGGATTTTGCCACATGAGCGTGTTCATGGCCGGCGCGAGGATCACGCTTTTCCGGAAATCCCAGGCGCGGAACACGCAGGTGAGGAAGTTGTCGCACAGCCCCAGGGCGAACTTGCCCAAGGTATTGGCATCCAGCGGGGCCACAATGAGCAGGTCCGCCCAGTCCCGGAAGGCGATGTGCAGGACCGGGTCGTTGCGTTCCCACGGCTTCGCGGGCCACTCGTCGGCGTCGCGGAACAGGGTGCCCTCGCCCAGCTCATTCGGGTCGAAGAAGTGCAGCGACGGCTCGGTGGCGATCACGCGGATTTCTTGGCCGGCCGATCGCAGCGCGTTGACGAGCGCGGGGGTGCGGATCGCCGCCACCGAGCCGGTCACGCCGAGGAGTATCCTGGCCATCTTCGGGCCTTCAGCGGTTCTCGACCGACAGCGGCGTCATGGTCTCGTTGATGGCGTCGGCCATCTTGTTCCAGAGCGCCTCTTGCAGGCCCTGGAACTCGCGACGGGTGAGGAACAATCGCTCGTGGGCGCGGGTCGCCAGCATGGCCACGATCGCTTGCATGTCCGCCTGGAGCAGGCCTTCAAGGTCTTCGAACTCGGCCGGCATGTCCAGGGAGATGAATTGGGCTTTTCGCTCGCAGGTGGCCATCGAAGAAAACCCTCCTTGGCTGGGGAACGAGACGGATGCACGAAGTCCTGACGTGCGGGGTCCACACTAGCCGCGTCCCAATCCCCAGTCAAGCGTCAAGGCGCCTCGTCAAGGATCGTCTATCATCCATCGTAGGTCACTTTGCCATGGGGCAATCAAGCAATTGTCGCGCCTTTGTCGCGCACGTCCTCAAAACCACGCCGGCTCGGGCTCTCGCTTCGCGCCCGGACCCATCGCCTCCTGCACGAGCTCGACCAGGCGAGGCCCGTCGATCAGCTCGATGGGATGATCGGCGACGAACTTCTCGGCCGCAAGCGAAAAAGTACGAGTCGTGACGAAAAAGCCCTTGTGACTCTTCGTGTGATGGATCGTCCCGAGGAATTTCTGGAGCTCGGGCGACCCCACCACGCCCTTGCGGTGATACTTGCACTGGACGATCCCGATCAGCCCGCCCGCGGGCGCGCGGAGGTCCACCCCCTCGTCGCCGGTCCCGCCAATCCGCTCGACGTGGTAGCCCAGCGCCTCGAACAACTCGCGCGACGAACTCCTCGAACCCCTCGGGCGTGAGGTTGCCCAGTTGCGCCAGCTTCAGGTCGGCGCGCTTGGCCTGCGTCCGCAGCCGCTCGTGCCGCTCCCGGCCCGTGACGACGGCCAGGCGGAGGGCCCTGGATCTCGGCCTCCACGGCCGCGCGATCGGCCCGGGTCGAGCTCGAGCAGGTAGCGATCGACCTTGAACAGGGCGTTATCGATCGTGTTGTCCAGCCGGGCACGCTCGGCGCGGGTGAGCTGGTTCTCGTACCGGCGGAAGATGGCGTATTCGAGGTGCTCGATCGCGCCGGCGAAGCTCGGCCATCGAGCGGATTGCCGGGGCGTCGTCCTGATAGGGCGACGAGGTCCAGAGCGTGCCCTGGTTGGTCGAGGTCGCGGTCCCGGCGTCCTGCGACTTGATCCATTCCAGGATCATCGACGCGCATTGCGGTCCAAGACATTCCATTGCGTCCATCGGCTCCTGATCGGGGATTCGGGTGGAAGTGTACAGCATCACACCCGGAGGTCGCGATCGCAAGCCCTCGCTCGGTTGACTTGCCGCGTCCGTCGGGGGCACAATCGGAAAAAGTCGCGGGGCCGTCGGATGGGAGGAGACGTCTCCTCGGAGGTGCGGGGTAGGGCGGGTCACACGCCAACCATCGATTTGCTCGCCGAGGGGAGGACCATGATGGGACCGTTTGCCGTGATCCTCCCGGCCGCCGGCCGATCGTCGCGGTTTGGCGACCCGAAACAGAAGAAGATTTACGCCGAGCTGGACGGCCGGGCCGTCTGGCTGCGGGCGCTCGACCCGTTCCTGAATCGCGATGACGTGGCGCAGCTCATCGTGGCCATCTCGCCCGACGATCGCGAACTGTTCGAGAGGCGGTATCGGCCCAGCGTCGCTTTCCTGAACATTCGCGTGGTCGACGGCGGCGCCGAGCGGTACGAGACCGTGGCAAGGGCCCTCGAAGTCGTCGACCCTGCGTGCGAGTTCGTCGCCGTCCACGATGCCGCGCGGCCCTGCCTCACGGCCGAAGTCGTCGATGCGGTTTTCGCCGCGGCGCGAGAGCACGGCGCGGCCCTGCCGGGCGTCCCCGTCGCGGATACGTTGAAGCGCGTCGGCCCCGACGGGATCATCAGCGAGACGGTTTCTCGGGCCGGCCTCGTGGCGGTCCAGACCCCGCAGGCGTTCCGCCGCGATTGGCTGGTCCAGGCCTATGCCAATCGATCGAACGTGTGCCAGGTGACCGACGATGCCCAACTGGTGGAGGCGATCGGCCATTCGGTCCGCGTGGTGGACGGATCGCCGTTCAACCTCAAGATCACGACCGCGCCCGACTTGCGGCTGGCTTCGGCCATCCTCCAGGCCATGCCCAGGCCAAGGCAGGAGGGGCCGTCGCATCCGTTCGCCGACGAGCGGGGGATGTGGTAAGCCTTGCGGATTATCCCGAAAAGGTGATCGGCCCACCGATCGGCACCCGATGATATGCACGACGGGCCGGGCAGTCTGCACGCCCGAGCGGGCGGCCGAAGGCTGATTCCAGTCCCCGATCGTGCGGGACGTCGGGGCATTCCTTACATGTCGATCGGGAACGGGATTGCCCTGCTCGCGCGACTCGTCGGGCTGGTACTGGTCTGCTCCGCGTGCGGGCTCGCCGCGGCGCAATCGCCATCGTCGTCGGACGATGCGGCGTTGCCCAATCCGCTCCCGCCATTGCCCGCCACGGGGCGACGGGCGTCGCAGCTCGACGCCGGGTCGGCCGGAGGGGGCGGGCCTTCGCAGATCTCCGCCGCCACCGTGGCGCCCACGACCGCCCAGGCGGAGGAGGCGAGACAGGCGGGGTCCGACACGAATAACCTGGCCCGCTTCCTCAAGATCCAGGATTCTCCCGTCCAGATCTACGGATGGCTCCAGAACAGCTATACCGGTAACGCGAACGGCAGGCCCAGGAACGGGCTTAATTTCGGCGTATTCCCCAACCGATCCGCCGACTCCTGGCAGGGCAATCAGTATTATTTCATCGTCGAGAACGCGCTGGAGCAGAAGGATTACGTCAATCTCGGCTTCCGCTTCGACACCCTCTTCGGCAACGACTGGCAGTTCGTCAAGAGCTATGGCCTGTTCGATCGAGCTTTCGAGAACAATCATTTCGGGGGCCTGGATTTCCCGCAGATCTACGGCGAGGTCCACCTGCCCGTCCTGACCAAGAACGGCCTGGACATCCGCGGAGGCCGATTCTACAGCCCCGCGGGCTTCGAGAACGTGCAGGCGATCAAGCGGCCCCTGCTGTCGGTCCCGTATCTGTTCAACTTCACCCCGTTCACGTTGTTCGGGGCCTCGGCCACGCTGCATGTGAACGAGCGGGTGAATCTTTACGGGGGGACTTTCAACGGATGGGATCGCTGGATCGATAAGAACTACAAGTGGAGCGGGATCGGCGGGGTCACGGCCACGTCCCGCGACGGCAAGTGGAATTATGCGGGCTTCGTCCTCGTGGGACCCGATCAACTCCCCAGGTTCGCCCCCGCGAACTCGCCCTTCCTGCCTACCGGGGTCGTCACGACGCCCGCGCTCCAGGGGAAATTCGACCCGTATTACGCCGGCAGCTACCGAGTTTACAACGATCACGTCCTCACCCGGAACTGGTCCGATAGGTTCACCGAAGCGTTCGAGACCTTCTTCGTCCACGAGCAGAATGTCTACGGGCTGGGGCCTCGCGGCGGGGTGAACAAGGAATCCGCCTGGTATGGCTTCGCCCACTGGTATCTCTATCAGTTCAACTCGAAAGTGCAGGGCGTGTGGAGGGCCGAAGTCTTCCGCGACCAGAACGGGGCGGCGACCGGGGTGGCCGACACGTTCTACGAGCAGACGATCGGGGCCGTCTACAAGCCCAAGCCCTGGTTGTGGATACGTCCCGAGGCCCGGTACGACTGGGCCCAGTTCACCAAACCGTTCAACGATGGCACTCGGGGCAGCCAATTGACCCTGGCCTTCGACGTGATCGTCCAGTTTTGAGGAGGGACCGCGATGGCGAGGAAGCTGTGCGGACTGTCGGCGGCGCTCCCTGATCCTGATCACGGGGACGGCCGCCGCCCCTCCCACGATCACCGTCACGCTGGGAGGGCGCACCGCCTGCGTGACCCCGAAGACCAGGGGGCAGGCCCGCGCCGATGGCGGGATCATCGACGTGAGCGTGGCCGGGAACACGCTCTCGGCCACGCTGACCGGGACCACCGCCGCCAACGCGTTCTTGACCTCGACCGGCTCGGCCTCGCAGAGTTTCCACCTCGTGCAGGAATTCGAGCTCGCCTGCTCCGACCTTTCCGTGAAGGCCGCCGACCTCACGCTCGATAGTGCCCTGGTCGGGTACATCCGGTCTCGCCACAAGGCGGGCGCGAGCATGGTGAAGGCGTGCGCCGAGGTCTCTCCGCTGACCGAAAATGTCGTCGCGCCGGCCATGTTGATTTCGCATCCGGCGCAAGCCGTGGAAGGCAACGACGGGAGGCTTTGCAACCAGCACCTACCCCCGGTGAAGGTCGCGGGGCTGCCGATGGGCCGGTACGTGATGGTGGCCGACTTCATCATAACGGCCGAAGGCGGAGGAGTTTGCGACGGCCACGGCGTTGCCGATTTCTCGCCAACGACCGCGCTCCCCGCCGATTGGGTCCGCCTGCGAGACCCATTCCAGGGCGTGGACAAGAAGAATTTCGGATTCACGCTCTCGCTCGCCGCCGATCCCGCCGACTCCGGGCAGCCCGCGGCCGCCAAACCCGTCGCTAGCGGTGTGGTCCGGACTTCCGCCACGCTCCCGAGTGCTGCGTCGACGGGCAGGAATGCGAGTTTGCTGGGCGATAACCGCGCCTTGAATGCGGCAAGCTTGCCCCCGAAAAATCGCCCGATGTTCTTTCCCGTCAAGAAGTAACGTCCGGAAAACCCGGTTTCGTCGTGGCCCGGACGGGCTTGGCACACTGTTTTCGTTGGTGCGTCCGGATTAAGATCCCTCTTCGACCCCCCGTCGATCCAGCACCAATCTCTCGCATCGCGACCGTTCGCGACCATGGGCAGGGTGTCGACGGCCTCGCGGTGAGAGGGGCATCCTGGCAAGGAATTTGCGCGATGCGGATCGGGCGTTGGGCGATGCTGGCAGTTGCGTGCTTGTTTGCGTTCTCGGCCTCCACGCCCGCAGCCTTCGCGGACGAGGCATCGCCCACGGCGCCCCTGAAGGTCGACGGCGCCGATACCGCCTTCATGATGGCCAGCACGGCCCTGGTCATGCTCATGACGCCCGGCCTGGGCCTGTTCTACGGCGGCATGGTCCGCCGCAAGAACGTCCTGGCGACGTTCCAGCAGAGCTTCATCATGCTGGGCGTGATCGCCCTCCAGTGGATGCTGTTCGGCTACAGCCTCGCCTTCTCGGCCCGACACCCTCGGCGGACTCATCGGCGATCTCGACTGGGCCGGCCTGCGACGGCGTCGGGCTCGACCCGGCCCCAAGTACGCCAGCACGATCCCGCACCAGCTGCACATGGTCTATCAGCTCATGTTCGCGGTGATCACGCCGGCCCTGATCTCCGGGGCGTTCGCCGAACGGATGAAGTTCTCGGCCTACCTCGCCTTCACGCTCCTCTGGGCGACGTTCGTCTACGATCCCGTCGCCCACTGGGTCTGGGGGACGGCGGCTGGATCTGCGACCAAGCTCGGGGCGCTCGACTACGCCGGCGGCCTGGTCGTCCACGTGATCTCCGGCGTGGCGGCGTTCTGCTGCGTGCTGGTCATGGGCAAGCGTCGACGGGCTCGGACCAGGAGGAGATGCACCCGCACAACCTGACCATGACCGCGATCGGCACGGCCCTGCTCTGGTTCGGCTGGTTCGGATTCAACGCCGGCAGCGCGCTCGCCTCGAACAAGTCGGCGGTCGCGGCCTTCGTGAACACCAACGCCGCCGCCGCGGCCGCCACGGTCTGCTGGGCGGCGATCGAGTAGTTCCACAAGGGGAAGGCCACCGTGCTCGGCGCCTGCACCGGGGCCGTCGCCGGCCTCGTGGCGATCACCCCCGCCGCGGGATTCGTGCACGCCGATGGGGGCCATCGGCATCGGCCTGTTCGTCTGCTTCGCCTGCTACGGCGCGATCCTGATGAAGGGGAAATTCGGCTACGACGACTCGCTCGACGTCTTCGGCGTCCACGGCGTCGGCGGGGATGTTCGGCGCCGTCGCGGTCGGGCTCCTCGCCACGGCCCCCTTGACGGCCCTCGCCGGCATCCCCGGCGACGTCGGCGGCCTCGTCGACGGCAAGCCGGCGCTCGTGCTCTGGCAATCGCTCTCGGTGCTGGCCGCGGCGGGATACAGCTTCGTCGTCACGTTCGTCATCCTGAAGCTGGTCGACATGACCATCGGCTTGAGGGCGTCGGCCGACGACGAGGCCGTGGGCCTGGACCTCTCGCAGCACGGCGAGCGCGGCTACATCATGGGCGTGGGGGAACTCCTCGGCGGCCACTCGATCACCGAAGGCCACGGCTCGCGAAGGGTCGAGGAACGCGTCGGTTATTGAGACTTGATTCCAGGTTCCGCCGGCGATGCCAAACGCTCGCGGAGGTGCTCACAGAGCACCCTACAAGGGGCCGATCCGCCTTCGTAGGGTGCTCTGTGAGCACCTCTTCAGTTGCATCCACCAAGGCCAACAGTCACCACAGGTCGCGGGGCAAAATCGAAGAAGCGATACTTCTCTTCGATCCGACGTCCCCCCGCATCGCCAATTTCCAGGACGATCGTCCGATCCCCGGCAAGCCGTCGGTGCCGCGTCATCGCTTGCACCCACACGCCGACGCGCACCTCGTCTTCCGGCTGCGCGTCGCACAGGACGAATCGTTCGATCCCGGCGTCTCGCGATCGCTCCCGATCCATGCGTTGCGGCGAGTAGATCGCCTGGTTGCACAGCGCCACGGCCACGTTCAGGTGGATCGATTCCCACGGGCTCACGCCCACGTCCCAGCGGAGGCATTGCACCTTCGCATCCCTGGCCATAGCGGGCCAGAACTCGCGCGCGAAATCGCGCGACTTCCGGGCCTGGATGGCTCGATACGGATGGGCCACGTCCAGCAAGACGGGCACGATCCCGGCGCCGGCGAGTCCGATCAACCCGAGGCGTAACAGGCGGCCCCGGCGTCCCGGCGAGCGGACCCATTCCAGCGCGATCGACCCTCCGAAACCGGCGAGCAAGCAGATGCTCGGCGCCAGGTATTGCATGAATCGACCGGAGCCGCCGTGCGCCGATCCTCCATACGGGTAGCGATGTAACGCGGCGGCAACAAGGCCCATGGCGAACGGCAGGAGGCACACCGCCATCGCGGTCTTCTGGCGACTGCGATGCAAGGAAACCGCGGCGATCGCGACGAGGGCGAACGTAAACGTGCTGGCCGCTCGAAACGCCCCGAACGGATAGGAGAACAGGTCGCCCGTGTGGGTTGCGATCAGCCAACCCGCCAATCTCCAGGGATTCCGGAGCGGAGGGAACGAATCCACCCATTCCGAGGCCATCGCCGGCAACGTGGCGGCGGCCTGGCCCTGCGTGGTCACCGCGAAAAGCGCGAGAAACGTCGCGACGGTGGCCAAACCGAACGCGGCGAGCGCGATCCGAGGCAGCGATCGGCCCGCCTTCCACGCCGACGGCAAGAGCGCCAGCCCAACGCCTCCCGCCACGAAAATTGCCGGATAAGACAGGGCAACGGCCACCGGCCCGGCCGCCGCGAGTCCCCACAGCCAGCCCGATTTACCCGGCTGCCGCAGCCATTCGAAGGCCATGCCGATCAAGACGAGCGCCGCCAGCAAATCCGACGCATAGGGCTTCACGTCGGCCGAGTGCCGGATCGGGTAGAACGAGGCCGCGAACAGGGCCACGGCGAGCAATCGCGGCGTGCCGCTCATGACCCGCCCGGAAACGTGGCGGAACAGGAACACGCTGCCGACTCCGCATAGGATGGGGAACAGCCGCAACGACCATTCGCTGAATCCGAGCAGCTTCACGGCCGTCAACTCGATCCAGAGGAAGAGCAGCGGGCACACCTGCCCGTAATCGAGCGGGCGGAGCAAATCGACATAGCCGCGACGGAGGAAGTTCACGCCGACGAACGCCTCGTCCCACCAGAGCGGGAAATCCATCGCATACCGGGCCAATCGCAGGACCACGCCCAGCGCGACGAAGCCCCAGATGAGGCGATCCACCCGACGCGAATCCGGTCGATGTCCGTCCATGAAACGCCGAGCCTCCGTGCCCGCAAATCCCGATTTCCGCGTGTCACGCCCCGCTTCGAGGCGGCCCATTGTCCGCGCCATCATCACCGCATTGCGGGCTTTCGACGGAGCCGAGGGCTTCCTGGAATTTCCGCTTCTTCGCCTCCAGCCTTTCCGTCGAGGCGCAGCCGGCAACCAGGAACGAAAGGGCGATCAACGCCAGGCAAACTCGTCGCACTGGACACCTCCTTGTGTCGTGGACGTTCGAAACGCGGCGGATCATACGCGTTTCCACGAAATGCACAAGTCCATGACGAATCCTCACGGTATGTGCCGACGAATACCCAAGTCCAAAATCTCCAGGATCCGCTATTGCGGACCTCTTCAAGGATTACGGCCGAAGAGGTCCGCAATCCCTGATCGTATAATCGGAGATATCATCATTGCTTTCCCATGCTCGATGCGGGAAAGTTAGACGCGTCTAGAAGGGCCTCGGCGTGACGGCCCCACGCCCATTCGTTCGCGACCGCGCCGGTTTGGCTTCCTCGGTGCTCGATTTGCCTTGCTTTTCCGGCTGAGGGGCCGCGAGCGAGTTGAGGAACGCGTGGATCTGGTTTCGCTCGGCCGGTGTGAGCTTTTGGTAGCGCTCGACGGTCAGCCTTGCCTCGCCGCCGTGGGCGAGGATGGCGGTTTCGAAGGTAGCTGCGCGACCGTCGTGCATGTAGGGCCCCGAGTCGCGCACGCCCCACAGGGGCGGGGTCCGCCACTCCCCCTCGGTCGCCATGTCCCCCTTCGAGGACGTTGCGAGGTTGGTGGGCGGCGCGTAATCGCGCCCGAATCAACCAGGGCGATGCCCATGTCGTGCAGGAGCAGGTCGCTGTAAAGCCCGTCGAGTTCGCCCACCGATGGCGAGTGGCACGCCGCGCATCCGACCGAGGCGAAGAGTTGCCTCCCGCCCTGCTCGGCCTGGGCCTGTGCCGAGTTGAATGGATCGCGAACGCCCGGCTTGCGGAGGCTTCCCACGAACGCCGCGAGCGACGAGCACTCGGCGTCGGAGAGGTCGAGGCCGGGCGCCCTGGCGTCGCGGTCGTCGGGCGAGGGGGATTGGGGATGCCCGGGCACTTCCAGCCCAAGCTCGACGGCGCACGCGGTGCGGACGAAGTCATCGAGCGAGGCCGTCTGCCCCTTCCACCCGAACCGGCCAATCTTGCCATTGGCCAGGAGGCTCAAGCGGCCCTGGACCTCGGGCGCCTCGGGGTGCGACCTGGCGGCCATCCGCCGGATTTCCGGCTCGGGGATCGCGTCGATGTGCCCCGCGCCGAACAGGGCGGGCGTGTTCCGCTTCGTCACCGTCACGCGGAAACGGCCGTGCTCGCTCGCCAGCAGGTGATCCCGCCAGCGGTCGTAAGTCCCATACACCCCATGGGCATGCAGGATCACGCCCGAGCCGTCGCGGAACCCCGGATGCGCCTTGATCAACTCGTCGCGAGGGACCTTCTCGGGGTCCTCGTCCTTGTTCAGCCGCACCGAGGCGATGGCGATCTCGGCGTCGTGCGAGTTCGTGCCCGCGCCCCCCGGTCCGCCCAAAAAATGGCACGCCACGCACGATGATGCGTTGTAGAGCGGACCCAGGCCGTCGCCCCCGCGAGCCCTCGGGTCATCGGCCACCCATTCGCGGAAGAAAAGCTCCTTGCCTACCACGAGTTTCTCGCGACGGGTCAACTCACCCGCATGCAAGGAGGGCGGCACGAGGCCGACCAGGACGGCACCTATCCCGAGGCCGAGAGCCAGTTTCGGGGCGCGCATGAGCAGTCCCTCCCCCGGATCAAGCCGGGGACGAAGAGGAAGCGAGTTGTCGCGGTCACAGGGCAGGAAGTCGCGTCGTCCGCCCAACAAACACTGGACGGCCGAGCCTCGGCGTTTATTCGGATCGGCACCGCGAGCGGGAAACGGTGTCAGGAACCGTTTCCCGGTTTTCCATAATCGCACGATTGCTCAAATCAGGATCTCATCGCGAAAAATCCACAAAAAGGCGCCGAGAAAGCACACTCTTTGCCTACGGTTCTGACAAATCCGCCCAATTCATCGGAAAACGGCTTGTTTTCGGCCGAAATGGCGCAACACGGTGCAACGTATTTGGTTAGTCTTGAATCTGGTCGCAACCTGTCTTGGAATTATTTTCCTGGTCACTGACATTTGTCAAACTGCTCCCTAGTAATGAGTCAATTGCGGGTGTGCTTTGCAAACGGCAAGAGAAACGGTTCCTGACACCGTTTCCCTGTCCCGGCCAATTTCGGGAGGGTGGTTTACGTCATCGTCGGCAGGTCCTACAATGGTCACCGCAACTTCAAGTACGCCGTTTCGGGCCGGTCCCGCCCCCTTGCCTGCATCGGCCCGGTGAGTGCTCGCTCCGTCCTCTCCTCGGATCGCGACGACTCGCCCTCTCGATCGATGGCCCATCCCTCCCGGGTCGGGCAACTCCCCGCCTTTCCCCCTCCGATCGCGTCGTCATTTCATCTTCCTTTCAGGGCATCAGAGGAGCAGCGATGGAAAGCCAACTGGATCGAGGAAGCCGCCGAGAGTTCGCCCGCCGAGGCTTCACTCGCCGCGACTTCGCACGGATCGCGGCCCTGATGACGGCCGGCGCCGCCCTGCCGTTCTACAACGAGGCGAGCCTGGCGCAAGGCCTCTCGGCCCTGCCGAACCTGTCCCCCGACGCCGTGCGGATCAACGCCAACGAGAACCCGATGGGCCCGTGCGCCGAGGCCGTCGAGGCGATCCAGAAGATCGTCACCAGGGGCGGTCGCTACCTCTACAACGAGACCACGACCTTCGTCGAGACGCTCGCGAACGTCGAAGGCCTGGCGAAGGACCACGTCCTCCCGTTCGCCGGCTCCAGCGACCCCCTGCATCGCGCGGTCCTGGCGTTCACCTCGCCCGGCAAGTGCCTGGTGACGGCCGATCCGGGCTACGAGGCGGGCGAGCGCGCCGCGCAATTCATCGGCGCCAAGGTCGTCCGCGTGCCCTTGCGGAAAGACGCGTCGCACGACGCCCACACGATGGCCACCATCGCGCCCGACGCCGGCCTGATCTACGTGTGCAACCCGAACAACCCGACCGGCTCGGTCACCCGCAAGGAAGACATCGAATACCTGATCGCCAACAAGCCGAAGGACGCGATCGTCCTGCTCGACGAGGCCTACATCCACCTCTCGAAGACGGCGGAGCCGGGCACGCCCTGGGTCTCCGCCGACAAGGACGTGGTGATCCTGCGGACGTTCTCGAAGCTCTACGGGATGGCCGGGCTGAGGGCAGGCGCAGCGTTCGCCCGGCCCGACCTCCTGGAGAGGATTCGCGGGTTCGGCGCCGGGGCCATGCCCGTGACCGGGATGGTGGGCGCGACCGCCAGCCTGAAGGTGAAGGGGCTGGTCGAGGCTCGCCGCAAGATCATCGCCGACATCCGCGAGGAGACCGCCGAGTGGCTCGACAAGGACGGCTTCACCTGCCTCCCGTCCGAGGCGAACATGCTCATGATCGACGTGAAGCGGCCCGGCCGGCAGGTGTTCGACGCCCTCCTCAAGCAGGACGTGGCGATCGGCCGGAGCTGGCCCTCGATGCCGAACCACGTCCGGGTGACGATCGGGACGCGCGAGGAGATGAAGAAGTTCAAGGCCGCGTTCGAGCGCAGTGGTCCATGCCTGAACCGGCCGCGAAGGGTTGGCGAGGGTACGGATGGAGGCGATTCGCGGGGGACGCATCGGGTGGCGCCATCGCCGCCCTGATCGCGCTCCCCTATGGCCTGGCCATGGCCAGATTGATGGGCTTGCCGCCCGAGATGGGGCTGTGGACGTCGATCGTGACCGCGCCCATCACGGCCTTCCTCGGCCGAAATCCGGTGCTGATCGGCGGGACGTCCAGCGTGACCGTGCCGTTCATCGCCTCGGCGGTCAAGATGCAAGGGATCGGCGGGTCGGCCAAGGTTTGCCTGGTCGCGGCCGTCTTCATGCTGGCGTTCTGCCTGCTTCGCCTGGGCCGATATGTGTCCAAAGTGCCCCACGCGGTGGTCTCGGGGTTCTCCTGCGGGGTGGGGGCGATGATGATCCTCACCCAGCTCCGCACCCTGCTCGGCCTGCCTCCCAGCTTCGGCGACACCTCGGCAAACGCCCTGAGCCAGCTCGCGCAAACGCTCATGCACCTGCGTGAAGTCCGTCACGAGCCGCTCCTGATCGGCCTGCTCGTGATCGGCGGCGCGGCCGCTGGTCTCGAAGAAATACCCGAGGTCCCCGGCGACCTTGATGGGCATCGGCCTCGCGATCGTGGTAGCGAGCCTGCTCGGCTGGCGGGAGCAGGCGGTGGGTGTGATCCCGCTCAAGTTGCCGGCGTTCGTGAGGATCGCGTGGAAACCTACCGACCTCTCCGACGTCCTGCCCGCGGGCCTCGGCCTGGCGTTCGTGACCTCGATGAACGTGCTCATCACCTCGCGAGTCCTGGAGCACTTCCGCGGGAGGCATCCCCACCTCAAGCCCGCCGACGCCGACGCCGAGCTTGGGGCCTATGGGATCGCCAACCTGTGCGCGGCGCGATCCGGGCGCCCGATGAGCGTGGGGATTGCCGCCCGCAGCCTGGCGAACGTGCGGTGCGGGGGGCGGACGCGGGTCTCGAACTTCCTGCACGCGGCCTTCTTGCTGGCGATGGTCGGTTATGGGTCGGGGCTGATCGCGCGGGTCCCCCTGGCCGCGCTCGCGGGCGTGACCGCGTTCGTGGGGCTGGGATTGCTCGAATGGAGCACCTGGCGACGCCTGCCCCGCATGAGGAAGGTGGACGCCGCCGCCTTCCTCGCCACGGCGCTCGCGGTTGTGGCCAGCAACGCCATCGCGGCCGTGGCGATCGGCTGCTCATTCTACGCGGCCCGGTACGGATGGATGCAGCACGGCCCGATCCTGGACGGCACGCGCGGGGTGAAGCCTCGCGAAGTGGAACCTTGAGCCAGGCTTGACCTTGCGGACGGCGATGGGTATCGTTCCCTTCACCGTGAGATCCAGAGATTGAGTGAGATTTATGACTCGCCCCCGTCCACGAAGCGCCCCCGTCCCGAGGGGATTCACGCTCATTGAATTGCTGGTGGTGATCTCGATCATCGGGGTCCTGCTCGCGTTGCTCTTGCCGGCGGTTCAGGCGGCGAGGGAGTCGGCCCGCCGGGCCCAGTGCGTCAACAATTTGAAGCAAGTCGGGATCGCCTTGCACAACTACGAGGGCACCCGGCAGACCCTGCCGCCTGGGTATGTGTCGTCGATCGACGCCCAGGGCAACGACCTCGGGCCGGGCTGGGGCTGGGCGGCCATGATCCTGCCCGACCTGGAGCAGCCGTCGGCGTTCGCGGCGGTGAATTTCTCGCTGAACATCGAGCTGACGGCCAACCAGACCGCGCGGCTCGTGCAGTTGAGCGGCTTCCTCTGCCCGTCGGATCGAGTCGAGGCGTCCTGGCCGGCCGTCGTCCGCAGCATGCAAACCGGCGCCGTCACGCAGGAGATCTGCCGGGTCGCGCCCTCGAACTACGTCGGGATGTACGGCACGAGCGAGCCGGGGTCCGACGGCGAAGGCGTGTTCTTCCGGGACAGCAAGATTGGCTTCCGCGACATCACCGACGGCCTGTCGCAGACGATCGCCGCCGGGGAGCGATCGCACCTGCTGGGCGTGGCCACGTGGACGGGCTCGGTCGTCGGCGCGCTCCTCTACGACGACGACGGCGACAGCATCGGCAGCACGGACCTGGAGACCAGCCCCGGCATGATCCTCGGCCACGCAGGCGAGGGGAAAGGGCCCGGCGACAGGCTCTCCGAGCCGAACCAGTTCTACAGCCTGCATGGCGTCCGGGGGGCGAACTTCCTCTTCACCGACGGGCATGTGTCCTTCCTCAAGGCTGCGATGGATTACAAGACCTATTGCGCCCTCGCCACGAGAAGTGGCGGCGAGGTCATCTCGAACGACTATTGATCCTGAATGGGAGCGTGGCATGAAGCGTTGGTATCTGGCGGCTTCCCTGGCCGTCCTGCTCGGCGGTTGCGGCGACAACGACGACGAAACGACCTCCGTGGCCAAGAAATCGATCCCGCTGGATCAAGTCCCCGCAATCGTGATGAAGGCGGCCCAGGATGCCGCGCCCGGCGTCACGTTCTACGCCGCGTTCAAGGACAAGTTCGAGGGCAAGGACAGCATCGAGCTGAAGGGGAAGACGACCTCGGGCAAGATCAAGGAAGTCGAGGTCTCCCCCGAAGGGAAATTCCTGGGGATGGAATAGTGGGCGTCTGGGGCCGAATCCTCGTCCTCTCCCTCGGGGGTGCCCTGGGGGTCAATGCGCGGTACTGGCTCGCGGTGTGGATCGACGCAAGGCTCGGCAAATCCTATCCCTGGGCCACCTTCCTCATCAACGTCTCGGGCGCGTTCGCGCTGGGATTCCTGGCGACGGTGTGGGGCCGATTCGACGCCCACCACCCACTCCGACTGCTCGCCCTGGTGGGGTTCCTGGGCGGATATACAACGTTCTCCACGTTCGCCCTGGAATCCTGCACGCTCTGGTTCGGCCGGCAGACCGGTCGATCCTTGATCTACATGTTTTCCAGCGTGGCGGGGGGCTTCCTGGCCGTGATGCTGGGGATCATCCTCGGCCGTGCCTGCATGGGCGAGCCCGCAACCCCGCGCCCGGGTAATCCCGGCGGATCGCAACTGGCGCCGATGGAGGACGTCGGAGGACAAGCGGAAATTGCCTGAGATCGTTCGTTCTTGGGGGACTCGCACACGAAATGGTGGCGAGCCGCCACTCCCGGCCGATGATCGTAAGTTTTTGGCGGCGAAGTACCTCGGTCCACGAAAACGTTCCGACATCAATCAACTTTTTGCAATTGCGGAAATTTCTTGACATGACCGGGTCCGTCGGCGATCTTAAATGAGCCAAATGTTGGGGTCGTGCAATTCACCCGACATGAAAGGCGGTCGCCATGAATCCTGTTGTACGCTGCAAGTGCGGGGTCCGATTCGAGACCAAGGGATTGGCGGCGGGCACGCGTCGCAAGTGTCCCATTTGCGGACGCCTCCTGGTCGTCGAGGCCGGAGCCGCCGAGCGTCCGCCCCTTCCGGGGATAGGGAAACGAACGTTGCTTGCCGGTTCGCTCGGCCTGGCGGTGCTTGCGGGCACCGGCGTTGGGCTTGCAATTGCTTATTCAGGCGTGTTCACTCAACCAGGACCGCGCGTCAGTACCGGCGGTTGCGACTTCTCAAGTCGTGAAATCGGCGGAGTCCGTGGCGGAAAAGACGTCAGTCGACGCGCTCCGTCGCGGCTTACGGAGGGCGAAAACCAGATGCTCTCGATCGGCCCTATTGGTAGCGGCCCGCCGCCGGACAGCCCCTTGCTGCCGCCTCGTTGAAGCCGAACCTTGCCCGGGGATCGATCGATCAGGCCAGCAGCTTCTGGACGACCTCTCCGCTCACGTCGGTCAGGCGGAAATCGCGGCCCTGGAATCGGTGCGTGAGCCGGGTGTGATCGAATCCGAGCAGGTGCAAAATGGTGGCGTGCAGGTCGTGGACGTGGACCTTGTCCTCGACCGCGTTGAAGCCGAAATCGTCGGTCCTTCCCAGGGAAACGCCCGGCTTGATCCCGCCGCCGGCCATCCACATGGTGAAGGCGTTGGGGTGATGGTCGCGGCCGTCGTTGCCCCCCTGGACCATCGGCGTGCGGCCGAATTCGCCGCCCCAGATCACGAGCGTATCGTCGAGCAACCCGCGCCGCTTCAGGTCTTTCACCAGCGCGGCGCTCGCCCTGTCGGTCTTCGCGCATTGCTCCTTCAGGCCGTTGGTCAGGCCGCCATGATGGTCCCACGCCTCGTGGAAAACCTGCACGAACCGGGTGCCGCGCTCGACCAGTCGCCTGGCTAGCAGGCAGGCATTGGCGTAGGACGATTTGCCCGGCTCGGCGCCGTACATGGCGAGCGTGGCCGGGTCTTCCTTCGAGAGATCCACAAGTTCCGGCGCGCTGGTTTGCATGCGATAGGCCAGCTCGAACGAGTTGATCCGCGTGGCAATCTCGGGGTCTCCCACCACGCCCAGACGCTGCTCGTTCAACTGCTTCAGGGCGTCGAGCGAATCACCCTGCATCTCGCGATCGATCCCCGCCGGGTTGGAGAGATAGAGGACCGGGTCGCCCTGGCCGCGGAACGGGACGCCCTGGTAGACCGTCGGCAGGAACCCGCATCCGTAGTTGCCTGCGCCGCCGCTGGTCCCTTTCTGGCCCGTGCTGAAGACCACGTACGAGGGCAAGTCCTGATTCTCGGTGCCAAGCCCGTACGACGCCCACGCCCCCATGCTGGGCCTGCCGAATTGCGTGCTGCCCGTATTCATGAAAATCTGTGCAGGAGCATGGTTGAAGGCGTCGGTGACCATGGATTTGACGATCGCCACGTCGTCGACGATCTCGGCCAGGCCGGGGGTCAATTCGGTCAACTCGGCGCCGCTCTGCCCGTAATTCGCGAACTTGAATTTGGGCGCCAGCAGGGTCGAATTCGGGTTGATGAACGCCGCGCGATAGTCCTTGAGCAGCTCGGCCGGGGGGAGCGTGCCGTTGAATTTTTCGAGCTGAGGCTTGCGGTCGAACAGGTCCAGATGGCTGGGCGCACCCGCCTGGAACAGGAAGATCACCCGCTTCGCCTTCGCGGGGAAATGCGGGACTTTCGGGGCCAATGGGCTAGTCGGGGCGACCGAATCGCCCCTCGCCAACGATCCCAGGATCGAGCCGAGCGCGATCGATCCCAGCCCCACCCCGCAATCGCGGAAGAACCAGCGGCGCGTCGAGGTACGACCGCTGCTCGTCGCGAAGATGATTGAAGAGATTCATATCCGCATCACTCCCTGGTGATCGTCTCGTCGAGGTTGAGCAGGACGCGGGCCACGAGCGTGTAAGTTGCCAGTTGCGTGGGCGTGGCCCCCTTGGGCACGTCGATCGGTCGGTCGTTCTTGCCCGTGGCCACCTCCCACGGGCTGGCCCAGCCGTCGGCAAATCGCTGGGCTTCCTTCCGCAAGAGCGATTGCAGGACGTTACGCTCGGGATCGGTCGGGACGCGGCCCGTGCAGAGGCGGAATCCATAGGCGAGGCGGTCGGCATCGTTCGATCCGCCGTCTTTCAGCAGGCGACGCGCCATGGCTCGGCGCGGCTTCCATCGCCATGGTCTCATTCAAGGTCATCAGCGCCTGCAACGGCGTGTTCGATCGGCGTCCGCCGCACGCATGAGGTGTGACGCGTCGGGCGCGTCGAACGTGTTCAGGAGCGGATACGGGGTCGATCGCCGCTTCCATGTGTAGATCCCGCGGCGATAGCGATCGGGACCGGTTTCCTCGATCCAGGGGAACGGCGCGTAGCTTGCCGGCGGCTGGAAGATGAACGCGGGCGCGGGCGGCATCACGCTCTTGCCGCCGATCTTCGGGTTGAGCAGCCCGCTTGCCGAAAGCTGGATGTCGCGGATCGTCTCCGCCTCCACGCGGTGCCTCGGCGCCTCGGGCAAGCAGGCGATTGTACGGGTCTTTCGCGAGCATCTCGGGCGTGATCTTGCTCGATTGCCGATAGGTGGCCGAGGTCACGATTTGCGGTGCAGGGCCTTCATGCTCCAGCCCTTTTGCATGAATTCGACGGCGAGCCAGTCGAGCAATTCGGGATGGCTGGGCTTGTCGGCTCTGCAGGCCGAAATCCTCGGACGTGGCGACGCAGTCCCGTCCCGAAATACGCCTGCCACATGCGGTTCACGAAGACTCGCGCCGTCGTGGGCGACTCGGGGGCGACCAGCCATTTCGCCAGCGAGAGCCGCGAGCCCTCGGCGTCCGAGGGCATCGGATGCAAGAACGCGGGAGTGCCCGGCGAGACCGGCCGGACCGGCTTCAGGAACTCGCCTCGCTTGAGGATATTCGTCGTCCGCGGGACCGGCCGGCCTTCGAGGCCAGCGTGGTCGTGCCGGCGGGATGGTCCTTCCACAGGGCTTCGATTTGTGCGTTCGCGTCCTTCCATTCGGGGACGGTGGTCCGCCAGTGCGAGAACACGGTTGCGATCTGGGCTGGCGTCCTTTGATCCGCCGAGATTGCGAGGATTTCGCGGACGGCAGCGGGCAGCGGATCGGCGGTTGCGTCGGGCGTAGTCGTGGCCGAGATGCGGAACCGGCCGAGGTTGTTGGTCATCAGGTCGTCGGAATTCCACCCGCCGTGGTTCTGTTCGAGCGAGAACGTGAGGATCGCGCCGTGCTCGAACTTCGCGGGCTTTTCGGGCGTGAACACGATCTTGCGGGCCACGTTGCGGCGACCCGGACCGGCGTCGATCCCCCATGCGGTCTCGTGGCTGCCGTCGATCGCCATCATGGCCGGGCCGGTCACCCGCCGCTTGCCCGAGCGGTCGTCGAACATCGGTCCCAGCACGGTTTCGGGCGGGTTGATGTCGGAGGTCGCCTTCGTGATCTTGATCCAATCCTTCTTCTCGGGATGGTCGGCCGGCGCGGCCTCACGGCGAACTCGCTCAGGGCGCACGTCCCGTTGACCGCGCGTCCCGGCCCGTTGGCAGGCAGGTTGGAATCGGTGAGCAATTCCAGCCGGAACCCGCCGAGCGTGGTCAAGTCGGTCTTCACCGTGACCTTCCGGTGTGCTTGGTCGGTGCATATCCGCACGCGATGAACGAGCCGTCGTCAAGCTGCTTGTACTTCTGCCCGCCGGTCGATTCCTCGTCGAACGTGCCGCGCAGGCCTGCCATTCGGGCTGGTTGTCGCGTGACCGAGGCTTCCCACTTGCTCATCCGCTCGGCCCAGTCGGGCGCGGTGTGCCGCAGGTTTCCTTCGATCTCCTTGATCTTGCGGCGGATGTCGGCCACCCGCATCTGCTCGTCGGGCGAGTACACGACCACGGCCGGCTCGTCGTCGTTATTCAAGAACGCGAACAGCTTGTAATATTCTTCCTGCGTGGTGGGATCATATTTATGGTTGTGACACTGGGCACACTGGATGGTCAGGCCCAGCATGGCCTTGCCGATGGCGTCCATGCGGTCGAACATGGCCTCCATGCGGAACTGCTCGGGGTCGACCCCGCCCTCTTCATTCACCAGCGAATTCCGCAAGAAGCCGGTGGCGACGACCTGATCCTGCGAGGCGTTCGGCAACTGGTCGCCCGCAAGTTGTTCGACGAGGAACTGGTCATAGGGCAGGTCGCGGTTGAGGGCGTTGATGACCCAATCGCGATAGAACCACACGTATCGCGGCTTGTCTTTCTCGTAGCCGTCGGAATCGGCGTAGCGGGCGGCGTCGAGCCAGTGTTCGCCCCATCTTTCGCCGTAATGAGGGGACGCCAGCAGGCGATCGACGGCCTTTTCATAGGCATTGGGCGAGGAGTCGGCCAGGAACGCATCAATCTCGGCGATCGTGGGCGGGAGGCCGATCAGGTCGAGGCTGAGGCGCGCGAGGAGGGTCGCCTTGTCGGCCTCGGGCGAGGGTTTGAGCCCTTCTTTTTCGAGGCGCTCGAGGACGAAGCGATCGATGGCGTTGCGGGTCCACGCGGAATCACTTACCTTCGGTTCGGCGGGACGGACGGGCGGGCGAAACGCCCAGTGATCGCGGGGATTTTTCGCGGCCGAGGCCGATTCGTCCCATTTCGCGCCGAGTCGATCCACTTTCGCAGGATTTCCACCTGCGGAGGGGTGAGCCGATCCCCCTTGGGCGGCATTTTCTCGTCATCGTCGGCGCTGATCACGCGGGCAACGAGGTCGCTCTCGGAAGCCTTGCCCGCGACGATCGCCGGGCCCGAATCGCCGCCCTTGAGGGCCGCCGCTTTTTGATCCAGCCGCAGGCCCGATTTCTGTTTTTCGGGCCCGTGGCAGGAGAAGCATTTGGATTCGAGCAGGGGCCGAACATCGCGGGCGAAATCGACGGGTTCATCGGCAAGGGCCGGACCGGCCACGCCCAGGGCGAGGGCCGCGACGACGAGGACGCGCATGGGTGTATCGTCCGGAGGGCGGAACAAGGCAGGCGGGAGTCACGACGGAGGATCGTTTCATTGTCCGCAACGACCGCGCGGAGGTCAACCCCGTAGGACGTCCGCAAGGCACCGCCTTCCTGTTGCAGAAATCCGATGCACCTCATGCACCCTACGCGACGTTACGTTGCTGGCCGCAGTTTATAGGCGATTCCCCAGCGAAGGAAAAATCGGGACCTAATTTGGTGACGTCACCATTTCCCCACGGGCCTTCAACCTCCGCCGGCTCGCAATGAGCGTCGCGGCGCCCAGGCCCATCAGCAACATGCTTGACGGCTCGGGAACCGTCTCGGGATTCAGCAGGAATGCTTGAGTTCGCCCATTGACCGACGCGTTGAACGCGATCTGTCCGGCGTCATCGATACCCGCTACGTCCACGAGGCCCGAGTCGATCTTTAGGCCCAGTGACTGCACCAGCATGGTCAGGTCGGTCATCTTCCCGTTCTGATACAGGAACGCGTCGGTATACCCGTTTCCCAGCGTCGAATACCCGATGATCTGGCCGAGGTTGTTGATCCCCGTCGCCCAGCTCCTGTCGCCCGCCCCCAGCGTTCCTAGGTCGGTCATCGTGCCGTAGCTGTACAGGAACGCGTGGCCGGAACCGCCATACGACCCGCCCACCACCTGCCCCAGGTTATTGATCGCGTTTGCCCCCGCCCGATCGCCTACCGGCAGCGATGGCGCCGATGTCGGTCAGCTTGCCGTCCTGGTAGATGAACGGGTGGTAGTCCTTGTTGTAGCCGGTCGTCATAATTCCGACCACCTCGCCGGCGTCGTTGATGGCATTCGCCTGGCTGAACCCGTACAGGCCGGGGATCGGCGTCGCGACACCGTTGAACGCGGTCGCCGCCACGCCGGGGCCGACATATCCGGCTTCGACGCCGGAGGCATTAATCCCGTAGGCTTTCAATCCAGCCTGATCGATGGCCAGCTTGCCCGTGTCGCTTATCGCCGACGGGATGTCGGTGTTCAACGCGGCCATCGTGCCGTTGCTGTAGAGGAATGCCGCATACGAAGTGCCGAAGACGCCCGATTCGCCCACCACCTGCCCCAGGCTGTTGATGCCGGTGGCCGCGGTGCTGGTGGCCCCCGGCAAGGAGCCGAGCTCGGTGATCGTATACATACCATCGGCCCTGGCCGACGCCGCGAAGGCCGATAACATGGAGCACGACGCCAATAACGCGCAGGTATTGCATCCGGGTGCAAGTCAAGGTCGTTCTCACGGCCATCCCCTTCCTAGGTCGGGGCCATCGCCGCCCCCTGCGGGTTCATCGCCCAGTCCAAGGCGACGCGTCAGAAAGTAAGGAAAGGCTTGATGTCCGTCAATTCCAAAGGAGCAGGTAAAATGGGGGCAATAGCAAATATGGAACTATCATTAAACTTAGGTGTGATTGAGCGGTTTGGAGGACTTGAATATAGACTTTCCAATTTTCCAAAAGTACCCAAATCGCGCCATTCGTGTTGACGTCAGGGATTCGATGCAGAGCCGGATTTCGAATATTGTCCGCGACGAGGCGGAATCTTCTGGGCTCGCAAAGGCCGTCGCCCGTTGCGAACGAACGCGATTTGAAGGCGAACTGCGGTCAGTCAATATGACTCCTGGGGCCGGATCTGTGGCATCCGCGTGGCGACGATCTCCGCTCGATCGATCGGATCATGCGATAACCCGGCGGATCGATCGGGATACTTCCTGGCAGCGGAATGAATTCGGTGCCGCCCTAGAGATACGATGGTGGCACGCGAGCGAACCCGGACGCCCGAGGTCGGCAGCGAGTCGGGCGCGGGATTTTTACGAAACGAACCCAAGCCGTGGCGCGGGATTTTTACGAAACGAACCCAACTCGCACACGGCCCAGGTCGGCGAAATCAACCATGCAAGGCGATCCTAAATCATGATTTCAGAAGGGGTTAACGACTCTCACGAGGCACACTTTTCGACCGCCACCGGGACATCGCCCGAGGGCGATTCGCGCGTGCCATCGTGCGAAACCAACCCAACGAAAACACATCCGGACACGAGCGGCGCCGCCGCGAGTCGGCTCCAGATCCACCTCATGTGCCACACCCAGTTTCGCGCTACATTCGATTCCCGACCGCCTTCACGATGGCCCGCTTCAGCGCCAGCGGGTCGATCGGCCCTTGCACCTTGTAAAGGACCTCGCCGCCGGGTGCGATCAGCATCGTATAGGGCAGCGCCGCGTTCCATTGCGGGTCGAAGGCTTCCATCATCTTGTACTTGTCCTTGTCGCCGAACAGGTAATTCTTGCCCGACGATTGCTTGTCCTTCAGGAAATTCAGGACCTCGTCTTTTTCGTCGGGGAAATTGGCGGCGACGGTGACCATCTCGAAGGGACGGCCGCGATACATGCGGTTGATCTCGACCAGCTCGGGGAATTCGGTCACGCAGGGGCCGCACCAGGTGGCCCAGAAGTTCACGAGGCGGTACTTCTTCGTGTCGTTCTTGCGCAGGGCCTTCATTTCGTCGATGCTGATCGGCTCGACCGAGACCGGCTCCCTGGCGATCTTGGCCATGAACGCCTTGACCTGATCGGCCTTGCCCGCCCACTTGGTCGAGCAGCCGAAGGCGTTGGTCTTCTTCACCGAGACTTCCTTGCCCGCGAGCAATTCGTCGATGGCGTTGCGGAGGTTTTGCACCTTCACGTTCTCCTCGCGCTCGCTGTCGTCGATCCGGCCTACATAACGCAGTTTGCGGTCGGAGTCGAACAGGAACGCATGGGGCGTTGCCGACGGCCCATAGGCCCTTGCCACGCCCTTGGCGTCGCCTTCGAAAAGGTAGGGGAAATTGAACTTGTGGGCCTTGGCTCGCAGCTTCATGTCCTCGAAACCGTCGCTCAGGTCGGTGTACCCCAGCTCGTCCAGGCGGATCGAGTTCGGGTCGTTGGGCGAGATGGCCACCACGGCAACCGCCCTTGTCCTTGTAATCGGCGACGAGCTTTTTCAGGCGTTCTTCGTAGGCCTGCGCGGCGGGGCAATGGTTGCAGGTGAAGATCACGGCCAGGAGCTTCGACTGGTCGAAATCCTTGAGCGTGTATTCCTTGTCGTCCACGCCGGTGAGGCGGAAATCGGGGGCCTTGGAACCGAGCGGCAGGGTGGGATAGGACGGGTCTTCGGCGCGGGCGAGGCCGGCGCTCAGGAGGATGGCGACGGCGACGAGAAATTGGCGAATCATGGCGAAAATCTCCCCTTGAGTAGGGCAGGCCTCGGCCTGCCGATTCGGCGACGGCAGGCCGAGGCCTGCCCTACGTTACGGCTTCCCGTAGGCTTCGGCGCGATGCTTGGCCGGGACTTTCAATTCTTCGCGAAGCCGGTCCAGCTCCGGCTTCAGCTCCGCGACGATCTTCGCATACGCCGGGTCGTTGTACACGTCCCGCAGTTCGTGCGGGTCGGTTTCCCGGTCGAAAAGCTCCCAGGCTTTCCAGGTCGGACGCCTGGAAATGGACGAGCTTGTAGCGGTCGGTCACCACTCCGTAATGCGGCCTCACGTGATGGGGCTCGGGGTATTCGAAATACTCGTAGTAGAAGCTTTTCCGCCAGTCTTCCGGGCTTTTCCCTTTCAACAGCGGCACGAGGCTGCGCCCCTGCATGTCGGGCGGGATGGGCTGGCCGGCGGCTTCGAGGAACGTCTCGGCGAGGTCGATCGTGGAGACGAGATGGTTGTCGACGGCGCCGGGTTTCGTCACGCCGGGCCATCTTACGAGGAGCGGGGTCCGCAGCGATTCCTCGAAGATCCATCGCTTGTCGAACCAGCCGTGCTCGCCGAGGAAAAAGCCTTGATCGGAGGCGTAGACCACGATCGTATTCTCGCTCAGGCCTTCGTCATCGAGGAATTTCAGCACTCGGCCGACGTTCTCATCCACGGCCTTCACGCACGCGAGGTAGTCGTGCATGTAGCGTTGGTATTTCCAGCGGACGAGATCCTTGCCTTCGAGCTTGGCGTTGCGGAAATGCTCGTTCCGTGGCCCGTAGTAGGCAACCCAGGCCCTACGCTCTGCGGGAGTCAGCCGCATCAGGGGTGTGAGCTTGAGGTCTTTCGGGGTCATCGTGCGGGCGATCGTCATATCCTGGTCAATTTCGGCCTTGCCCCGATTCGCGTAGTCGTCGAAGAGCGTGGTGGGTTCGGGATAGACACGATCCTGATCATGGTCGAGGAGGCGAATCGGCGGTTCCCACTCGCGATGAGGCGCCTTGTGCTGCGACATCAGGAGGAACGGCCGGGACTTGTCGCGTTTCTTCAGCCAATCCAGGCTCAAGTCGGTGATCACGTCGGTCACGTAGCCGGTGTGCTCGACCTTGCGGCCGTCGTGGATCATGGGAGGGTGATAATATACGCCCTGGCCGGGCAGGATGTGCCACTCGTCGAAGCCCGTGGGGTCGCTCACCAGGTGCCATTTGCCGATCAGGGCGGTTTGATAGCCGGCGTCGTGGAGTAGCTTCGGGAACGTGGTTTGCGACCCGTCAAAACGGCTGTTCGTGTTGTTGTAAAATCCGTTGCTGTGCGAATATTTCCCGGTCAGGACCGACGCGCGGCTCGGCCCGCAGATGGAGTTGGGCACCAGGCAGCGATTGAATCGCACGCCTTCGCGGGCCAGGCGATCGATGTTGGGCGTCTCGATGAGCTTGCGAGGGTCGCCGTAGGCGCCGATCGCTTGATAGGCGTGGTCGTCGCTGAAGATCAGGACGATGTTCGGCCGTCGCGTCTCCTGTCCGAGCGCCGGAGCGATCAGGATCAAGCTTGCGGCGAGCCAGAGGGATGTCAGGCCGACGGCCCGGAAGTTCGGACGGTTTGGGATCACGAGTCGCCTCAATCCGCGAATCGACGCGCCGGAGGGTGGAGCCCTCCTTTTGTATCTGCGTCCCGGGGCGACCGCAACGCCCCGCACCCGGAAGCGGACTTCTCGGGTTTTTCCATGCACGCATTCAGCGCCACAGGGCGACGAACTCCGCTGCGGGGACCAGGCTCGCGTTCTCCGGTTGGTCGGTTGATGGTAAGCTGGGACTCGCGGCGGGAGGGTCGACCCAGGCCCTCCCGTCGCGCAAGGCGGCGTATCCTTCCCTCCCACGCCGCCGGGGTCGTCCTTCGGGAGCAAGAGACCGGGATGAGCGTATCTTCCGTCGAGACGTCCGCCATCGCCCCCAGCCCGCCCTTCAACGGTTCGCCCATCGAGCCGCTTGCCGACGGCCCGATCCGGGGCGAGCTTTTCGGCCTCGATCGCCTGGAAGGGCAAGCCCGCGCCATCGGGGCGTCGTTCACCCTCCTCCCGCCGAAGAAGCAGGGGTCCCCCCTTCTCAAGCGGTTCGAGAGCAACGGCAAGGTGCTGGTCGAGGCCCATTCTCGGATCATCTCCGACCCCGACCGCGACGAGGCGCGCGGGATCGATGCCGAGTGGCTTGCCGATAATTTCCACATCGTCGAGGACACCTTGCGCGAGGTCCGCCAGGACCTCCCGCCGGGCTACGACAGCGAGTTGCCCAAGCTGGCCGAGCCGCCGTGGAAGGGATATCCCCGCGTCTACGCGCTGGCGATCTCGCTCGTCTCGCACACCGACAGCGAGCTGGACGAGAACCGGGTCACGCGGTTCGTCGAGGTGTTCCAGGAGACCTCGCCGCTCACGATCGGCGAGCTGTGGGCCCTGCCCACCATGTTCCGCCTGGTCCTCCTGGAGAACCTGAGGCGCCTGGCCGAGCAGATGATCTGGGGCTGGGACGAGCGGCGACGCGCCGAGCGGTTCGCGGCCGAGGTCCTGGCCGCGGGCGGCGAGATCAACGCGGCCCTCCTGCGCGCCTTCCCGGAGCCTTCCGACCCGTTCGTCGTGCGGGCCATGCAGTTGCTTCGCGACCAGGGGACCGAGGCGTCGTCGTCGCTCGACCGGCTGGAATCTTACCTCGAATCGCGGGGGATCGACACCAACGAGACCCTGCGCCGTGAGCATCGCCGCCAGGCGGCCAACCAGGTCTCGGTGGGCAACTGCGTGATCAGCCTGCGACTGATCTCGGCGCTCGACTGGAACACGTTCTTCGAGCGGGTGAGCCGGGTCGAGGCGATCTTGCGCGACGACCCGGCCAACGTGTACCCGCTCCAGGATTTCGCCACGAGGGACCGCTACCGCCGGTCGGTCGAGAAGGTGGCCCGGCGATCGAATGCCGACGAGCAGGAGGTGGCGCGTCGCGTGGTGACCATGGCCCGCGAAGGCGTGGGCCGGGGGGATTCTCGCGGCCACATCGGCTATTACCTGGTCGATGGCGGCCTCCCGAAGCTCCGGAAATCGTTCGCGTACAAGCCCGAGGGGCAGGAACGGTTGCTCGCGTGGATCCTGGAGCACCCCCGCACGGTCTATTTCGGCTCGATCATCGGCGTGCTGTGTTTGCTGCTGCTCATCGCCGTGGGAAGCCTGGCCACGCTGGGCGTGGCGTGGTGGAAGCTGGTCCTGGCCGCGCTGCGCTCGTGTTGCCGCTGAGCGAGGTCGTGGTCGGGCTCGTCAATCATGTGATCACGCTGTTCGTCCCGCCTCGCGTGCTGGCGAAATTGGAGTTCAAGGAAGGGATCCCGCCCGAAGCCGCCACGTTCGTGGTCATGCCCAGCATGCTCATCCGGCCCACGAGTGCCCAGGCGTTGCTGGAACGTCTGGAAATCCATTATCTGGCCAATCCCGACCCTGAATTGCGGTTCGCGCTCCTGACCGACTTCGCCGACGCCCCCTCCGAGCACATGCCCGAAGATGACGGCTACGTCCGCGACGCCCTGGACCGTGTCCGCGCCTTGAACGAGCGTTACGCGGCCGGAAAGCCGGAGAAGTTCTTCCTGTTCCATCGCAAGAGGCTGTGGAATCCGGTCCAGGACGTCTGGATGGGCTGGGAGCGGAAGCGTGGCAAGCTCTCCGAGTTCAATCGCCTGATCCGGGGCGACCGCTCGACCAGCTATGCCACGCTCAGCGCCGACCCGGCGAAGTTGCCCCACGCGCGGTTCGTGATCACGCTGGACGCCGACACCCAGATGCCCCGCGACACGGCCCGGAGGATGGTCGGGACGATCGCCCACCCGCTCAATCAGCCGAAATTCGACCCGAAGCTTGGCCGCGTGATCGAAGGCCACGCGGTCTTGCAACCTCGCGTGAGCTTCCACCTCACGGCCGCCACGCATTCGCGATTCGCCGCGCTCCTGGCCTCGTCGGGAGGGATTGACCCCTACTCGTCGGCCGCTTCCGACACCTACATGGACCTGTTCGGGATCGGCAGCTTCACGGGCAAGGGGATTTACGACGTCGACGCCTTCGAGGCCGCCACGGGCGACACGTTCCCCGAGAACCGCATCCTCAGCCACGACCTGATTGAGGGCAATTACGCCCGCTGCGGCCTGCTGTCCGACACCGAGCTGTTCGACGACTTCCCCGCCAGATATCACGCCTACGCCCGCCGGGAGCATCGCTGGGTGCGCGGCGACTGGCAATTGCTGCCGTGGCTGTTCGGCAAGGTCCCCACGCCCGACGGCCCGCGGAAGAACCCGCTGCCGGCGCTGGAGCGCTGGAAGCTGTTCGACAACCTGCGCCGCAGCCTCGTCCCGCCGGCGCTGGTCGTGTTGCTCGTCCTGGGCTGGACGATCTTGCCCGGCCCGGCCTGGGCCTGGACGGTGCTGGCGCTCGCGGTGCCGGCGGTTTCGCTGGTCCAGCTCGTGTTCGGCACGATCGTCGGCAGCATTCGCAGCAGGTCCTTGGGCGGCTTCAAGGTCTGGCGGGACAGCCTGCCGGCCACGTTGGGGCAGGTGGGGATGTCGATCTCGTTCCTCGCCGATCAGGCCAGGACCCTGGTCGATGCCACCGTCCGCACGCTCGTCCGCCTGTTCTTCACCCACAAGAACATGCTGGAATGGGAGACCGCCGCCACCACCGAGCGGCGGCTCGGCACCGGCTTCTTCCACTTCGCGCTCGAGCATGTGGCCCGCGCCGGCCATCGCGGTGGCCGCGGCGGCGCTGGTCGCGCTGCGAAATCCCCCGGCGCTGCCGGCCGCGGCGCCGGTGCTGATCGCGTGGTTGCTCTCGCCCGTCCTGGCCTACTGGTTGAGCCGGCCGAGGGCCGAGGTCGTCTCGGTCTTGACGCCCGTCGACGTGGCCGAGCTTCGCCAGGTCGCCCGCCGCACCTGGCTGTTCTTCGAGACCTTCGTGGGTGACGCCGACAACTGGCTCCCTCCCGATAATTACCAGGAAGACCCCGACGGCCGCGTGGCGCATCGCACCTCGCCCACGAACCAGGGCCTCCTGCTGCTCTCCACGCTCGCCGCGCACGACTTCGGCTACATCGGCATCCGCACCCTGGTCGATCGCCTCGGCAAGTCGTTCGACACCTTCGACAAGATGGAGAAGCATTGGGGGCATTTCTACAACTGGTATCAGACGACCACGCTCAAGCCCTTGCAGCCGCTCTACATCTCCACGGTCGATAGCGGCAACCTGCTCGGATGCCTCGTGGCCCTGCAGCAGGCGCTGGTCGAGCTTGCCGAAGGTCCCTTCTTCCCGCCCACCAAAGCCGGCCTTGGCGACAGCCTGGCCCTGGTCGCCGAGGCGCTCAAGGGCGTGACGGTGCCGAATTCCGAGAAGGCGCAGGCGACGCATCGCCAGCTAGTCGAAGACCTGCAATCCCTCTCCGGCGAGCTGAGTTCGGAGCCGGACGACCTGATCGGCCGGCACGAATGGCTGGGACGGCTGGACTGGGCGGCGATCGGCCTGATCGGCCGCATCAAGGCGCTCCAGGAGGCGATCCCCGAGCTACCGGAAGGGCTGGAGACCTGGGCCAGGCGGTTCGCGGGCGAGGTCACCTCGCGCCGCGCCGACCTGGATGCGCTCGCCCCGTGGATCGTCCCGCTGAAGGATTGGGAAGCGGCCGGCCCGCACGCGTGGCCCGACGAGGAGACCGCCTCGCGATGGGCCGCGATCCGGGCCGAGCTGGTCACGCCCGCCGGGCTGGCCCGGCATGTCTCGCTCGCCGAAGCGCTCGCCGATCGCCTGGAGGGATTGCATGACGAAGGTTTGAGCAAGGTCGCCCGGGCGATCGCGACTTCCTCGGCGGCCGACCTCCACGATCGCCTGCTCTCGCTGGCCGATCGCTCGGAGGCCCATGCGTCGGCGATGGAATTCGATCACCTCTACAAGGCCGATCGCAACCTCTACGCGATCGGCTGCAACCTCACGCAAGGGCGGCTCGACGGCGCCTGCTACGACCTGCTCGCCTCAGAATCCTGCCTGACCAGCTTCCTGACGATCGCCCGGGGCGACGCGCCTCGCCGCCACTGGTTCCACCTGGGCCGCCCGTTCATCGAGGCGGCCGGAGAGGTCGGCCTCATGTCGTGGGGCGGGACCATGTTCGAATATCTCATGCCCCGACTGCTCATCAAGGGGCTGGCCGGGACGCTCCTGGCCGAGGCGAACAAGACGGCCGTGGCCCGCCAGATCGAATACGGGGTGCAGACCGGGTTCCCCTGGGGGATCTCCGAATCCGCCTTCAACGCCCAGTACATCGACGGCGACTTCCAGTACCAATCGTTCGGCGTGCCCGGCCTCGGGCTGAAGCGGGGGCTGGAGAAAGACCATGTGGTCGCGCCTTACGCCACGGCGCTCGCCACGATGATCGCGCCTCGCGAGGCGGTCGACAACTTCCGCCGCCTGGCCGCCGACGGCGCCCTCGGCCCCTACGGGTTCTATGAGGCCGTGGATTTCACGCCGAACCGCGTGCCCAAGGGCAAGCGATGCGTGGTGGTGAAGCAATACATGGCGCATCACCAGGGCATGAGCCTGGTCGGGCTGGCGAATTCGCTGCTCGACGAGCCCATGCCGCGGCGATTCCACGCCGTGCCCATGGTCCGCGCCGTCGACCTGCTCTTGCAGGAACGGATCCCCAGGGACGCCACGATCATCGAGCCTTCGGAGGCGATCGCCCCCGCGCAGAGCCCCGAAACTGCCACCGCCAAGGCCGCTCCCCTGATGAGTCGTCGGCTGACCACGGCCGCCACGCCCGCGCCCCGCGTCCACCTGATCTCGAACACGCAATATCACGTGATGCTGACCAACGCCGGGGGCGGGTACAGCACCTGCCGGGGCCTGGACGTGACCCGCTGGCGAGAGGACATCACGCGGGACAACTGGGGCCAGTTCATCTACCTTCGCGACATGGGGACCGGCCAGTTGTGGTCGTCGGCGCACCATCCCACGGGCCGACTGGCCGACACCTACGAGGTCGTGTTCTCGGCCGACAAGGCCGCGTTCCGCCGTCGCGACGGGATGATCGAGACCCTGACCGAGGTCACCGTCTCGCCCGAGGGGCTGGCCGAAGTCCGCCGGGTGACCCTGACCAACCACGACACCAGGCCGCACGAAGTGGAGCTGACCAGCTACGCCGAGGTCGTCCTGCTCGGCCGAGGCGCCGACCTCGCCCATCCGGCATTCGGCAAGCTGTTCGTCGAGACCGAATGGCTGGCCGGGTCGCAGGCCCTCTTGTGCCGTCGCCGGCCCCGAGCCTCCGACCAGGCCCCGATCTGGGCCGTCCACGTGGTGGCCTCCGACACCCCCTCGGCCAATGACATCCAGTTCGAGACCGATCGCGCCCGATTCCTCGGTCGCGGCCGGTCGCCGGCCAGCCCGGCGGCGCTCGACCCGGGCGTCTCGCTCTCGGGCACGACCGGCCCGGTCCTCGACCCGATCGTGAGCCTGAGGAAACGCGTCAAGATTGATCCGGCCGGGACCGCGGTGGTCGCCTTCAGCACGGGGGTCGCCGACTCGCGCGCCGAGGCCGTGGCGATGGCCGATCATTATCGCCAGTCGTCGGCGGCGGCGCGCGCCTTCGAGGTCTCCTGGCGCATAGCCAGGTCGAGCATCGCCAGAAGAACTATTCGCCCGAGGACATCTACCTGTTCCAGAGGCTCGCCGCCCACATCGTATTCGCGGGCCCGGCCTTGCGTGCCGAGGCCGCCGTGATCGCGTCCAACAAGCTAGGACAGACGTCGCTCTGGCGGTACGGGGTCAGCGGCGACCTCCCGATCGTGCTCGTCCGCATGGGGGACATGGGAGACCTGAACCTGGCCCGGCAACTCCTGGACGCCCACACGTACCTACGCTCCAAAGGGCTGGAGTTCGACCTGCTCCTGCTCGACGAGCAGGCCGTCACCTACGTCCACGAACTCCATCGGGCCTTGCAAGAAATGGCCAGGAATAGCGACGCCCGCGACATGCTCGACAAGCCGGGCGGGGTCTTCGTGCTCAAGGCCAAGCAGGGACAGGAAGACGATCGCGCGTTGCTCCAGGCCGCGGCCCGCGTCGTGTTCGTGGGCGATCGCGGCCTGCTCGGCGATCAGCTCGACCGCACGGAGAAGAACCCCGTGCTGCCGCCGCCCCTCACCCCCTCGCGAGAGCCGATCTCGCACCACGACGCCGACGCCGTGCTCCCCAACGACCTGCTCTTTCCCAATGGCCTGGGCGGGTTTACGTCCGACGGCCGCGAATACGTGGTGCTCGTCCGCAACCAGAGCCCGCCCGACGTCCGCCGCAACGGCAAGACCCACGCCGAGCCGGTCCCTCACGCCGTCCTGCCGCCCGCCCCCTGGATCAACGTGATCGCCAACCCGTCGGCAGGTGTGATCGCCTCGGAGTCGGGCATCGGCTATTCGTGGACCGTCAACAGCCAGGCCAATCGGCTCACAAGCTGGAGCAACGACCCGGTCCTGGACCCGCCCGCCGCGGTCGTCTACCTGCGAGACGAAGCGACCGGCCAATACTGGACGCCCGCTCCGCGGACCGTCCCCTCCCCCTCGGCCACGCTGGTGCGTCATGGCCAGGGTTACACGACTTACGAACGAAATTCCCACGGGCTCAGCCACGAGATGACGGTCTTCGTCCCGCCAGACGACCCCGTCACCATCATCTTGTTGAAGGTGCGTAATCTGGGCGATAAGGCGAGGAAGATTTCGGCGACTTTCTATGCCGACCTGGTCCTGGGGACCAATCGCGAAACCTCTTCGATGCATGTGGTGACGGAGCAGGACGCGGACACCGGCGCCATCCTCGCCCGCAACCACTTCCCGGACGACTTCGGCTCAAGGATCGCCTTTTTTGCCACCGACCGCCGGCCGCGCACCCTGACCACGGATCGCGGCGAATTCCTCGGCCGGAACGGCTCGCCCGCTGCGCCCGCCGCGCTCAAGCGGCTCGAACTTTCCTCCCGGGCCGTCGCCGGCGTGGACCCCTGCGCGGCGATTCAGGCGAAGTTCGAACTGGGGCCAGACGCCGAAACCGAGGTGATCTTCTTCTTCGGCGAATCCGAAGATTTCCAGTCCGCACACGAGCTGATCCGTCGCTATCGAGAACCCGGACTGGCAAGGGCCAGCCTGGAAGAGGTCCGTAAGCGATGGGACGAGATCCTCTCTCGCGTCCAGGTTCGCACGCCCAATGCGGCCATGGATGTGCTCGTCAATCGCTGGCTGCTCTATCAGGTGCTCTCCTGCCGGGTCTGGGCAAGGTCGGCACTCTATCAGTCGGGAGGGGCCTACGGGTTCCGCGACCAACTCCAGGACGTGATGGCCCTGGCGGTTGCCGATCCCCAGGTTACGCATGATCAGTTGATTCGGGCGGCCTCGCGCCAATTTCTCGAAGGTGACGTGCAACACTGGTGGCACCCGCCCACCGGGCGAGGCGTCCGTACCCGCATCTCCGACGACTACCTCTGGCTCCCGTTCGTGACAATTCATTACATTTACACAACGGGAGATGAGTCCATTTTGGATCAGCTGGTGCCCTATTTGAAGGCAGCGCTGCTGAAAACTGGGCAAGAAGAGGATTATGGGCTACCCACGGTGGCCGAGGAAAAAGAATCGTTGTATGAGCATTGCGTCCGGTCCCTGGAACACGGGATGGACCGCGGCATCCACGGCCTGCCCCTGATGGGGACGGGCGACTGGAACGATGGGATGAATCGCGTGGGGTCCGAGGGCAAGGGCGAGAGCGTCTGGGATGCTTGGTTCACCCTCTCCATCTTGCCCAAGTTCGCCGAGGTTGCTCAAAAACGAGGCGACGCCACCCGTGCAAGCTGGTGTAGGGATCGCGCGGAGGAATTGCGCAAATCCGTCGATGAGAACGCATGGGATGGCGAGTGGTATCTCCGCGCCTACTTCGACGACGGGACTCCGCTTGGCTCTTCTCAGAACGACGAGTGTCAAATTGATTCGATCGCGCAGTCCTGGGCGGTCCTGTCGGGCCAGGCGGATGCGAAGAAAGCATCGACCGCGATGGATTCGGTGGCGGCGCGATTGGTGAAGCGGAAGGAGAAGGTAATCCTCCTGTTCGACCCGCCGTTCGACGGGGGGAAGCTGCATCCCGGCTACATCAAGGGATACGTCCCGGGGATTCGCGAGAACGGCGGCCAGTACAGCCACGCGGCAGTCTGGGTCGTGGCGGCGGAGGCGAAGCTGGGGCGAGGCGAGCAGGCCATGGCCCTGTTCGACCTCCTGAACCCGATCCTCCACGGCGATTCGCCCGAGTCCGTGGCGAAATACAAGGTCGAGCCTTATGTGATGGCCGGCGACGTGTACGGACGGCCTCCCCACGAGGGGAGAGGCGGCTGGACGTGGTACACCGGGTCGGCGTCCTGGCTCTACCGGGTGGCCCTGGAATCGATACTTGGCTTCCGATTACGGGGCGACTCGCTGGAAATCGCACCCTGTGTTCCCAAGTCCTGGACAGATTGGGAGTTGGTGTATCGCCACAAGTCGAGCACGTACCGCATCGGGGTGACCAACCCGGACGGGCTGGAACGGGGGGTGCGCGAGGTGATTGTCGACGGCCAGGCGGTCCAGGGGCGAACGATCGCCCTGGTTGACGACGGCGGCGAACACCAGGTCCATGTGGTCATGGGACCTGTCTAAATTGCGTTGATAAAAGCTCGTCGGAACCGGGCATCTCGGGCGTGCCCGGTCCTCCATCCTCCCACGTCATCGGGCGCGCAGGATGCCTCGCATCTGGAGCTGGCTGACGGGCAGGGACGATTGCATGAGCATGCGAGAGAGCTTATTCTCGACGGCCTGGGCAGGGCTCAGGCCGGAGCGGTCGTCGATGATGAGGACTTCCTCCTCGCTCATCAGGACGGCGCGGCCTTCCAGGGGGGACCTCTCGGGCGTACGGGCCGCGCGGGAGGAGTCGATTTCATTGCCGAGGGTGGCGGTCGTCAGCTTCACAAACGGCTCCGTGGTGCCCATCCGGGTGTCGCTCTTGATCATTTGGGGCAACCCTTCCCTTGGGAGGTCCGATCCGGCCCACGAGACGCGGAGCGTCGGTGGGCGCCAGGACTGAGTGCAAAAATCGCGCCGATCATCGTCAAAGATGTTGCTCGTGGGCATCTCGCAAGTTGCGAAATCTATCGATGCGCTGAGAATCCATAGAAATGATTCTCAGGAAGAAGTATTGACGACCTTTGGGGGTCGCCCGTGCTTCCGTCACCCCGCGGAAAAATCGCGAGAAGTGGGCGGACTACTCTTCGACCTAGAATACGACTTTTTCGTAGTAGACGATGGGGAAATTCGCGACGCTCATCCAAAATTCACGGGGAACCGCCGGGCGACGCGCCCGACCGGCCCGTAAATAGGGTAGCGAAGGCGGCGCGGGTTGTCCACGAATTCTTTCGTCGGAAGCATCCCGATGAAAAGGCATGCTTCTTGCTAACGTCCTTGAATCTCCCTCGACCATACCCCCAGATCCCCATCATGCATCGTCGTCTCGGTCCGCGGACGACGTCTCCCTCGTATCCACCACGCCCCCAGTCCCTCGATTCGCCCGAGTTGGAGCGATCATGTCTCAGGTCCAGGAGCCCGCGGGTAGCAGTCTCAGATCCGAAATCCGCCTGATCGCCCGTCGCGGCGTGCAGGTGTGGCGCATCGTGCCGGCGAGGCAGAAGCTCGCGCTCGGCGGCGCCGTGGTCGTGATGGCGGTCGCGAGCGCCGCGGCGACGTCGATCTTCCTCGGCATCGGCTGGCTGGTCAACGCCGTGAACATCGACCTTAAGGATCGGTCGGCCGTCTCGGCCGCGTGGCCCGTGGCGTTCTGGTACCTCGCCCTGATCGGCCTGGCGTACCTGATCCGGGAGACCTTCAACGTCCTGCGGCGATATCTCGTCGAGAGCACCTGCACGCGGATCGACCGCGACCTGTGCGTGAAGCTGGTGTCGCACCTCATGAGGGTCGACCTCAGCCGCCTCAGCCACGAGCAGGTCGGCGCCCTGCACGGGAGGATCTCGCGGAGCGTGGAGGGGCTCGTCCGTTTCCTGCGGATCAGCTTCCTCGACTTCGTCCCGGCCATCCTCACCGGCTCGTTCGCGCTGGTCGCGGCCCTCGCCAAGCAGCCGAAGATCGCCCTGGCCATGCTGTGCGTGGCGCCAATTTCCCTGGTCCTCACGATCTGCCAGTTGATGACCCAGCGGGGCGTGCGGGTGGGCCTGCTGCGATGCCGCGAGAAGATGGACGGCACGGTGGTCGAGCAGCTCGCGGGGATCGACTACGTCCGCGCCGCCAATACCTATAGCCAGGAGATCGCCCGCGTGGAGAAGGTGGCCGAGAGCCGCCGCTCCAAGGAATTGCGGCACCACTTCGAGATGTCCCTGTTCGGCTCGGGCAAGGCGCTCAACGAGGGGGCATTCCACCTGATCGTCGTGGGCTTCGCCGTCTGGCTGTTCCTCCAGGGGACGATCAACTACGGCGACATCATGGCGCTCTCCATGCTGTTCCTCAACGTGATGGCCCCGCTCAACGAGGTGCATCGGTTCATCGACGAGGCCCACGAGAGCAGCCTCAAGATCGGCGACCTGATGGACCTGATGGACGAGCCGGAGGACCGCTCGTTCGCGGCGTCGGCCACCCGCGAGCCCGTCCTGGCCGTGGGCGCCCCGGTGTTCGAATGCGACGGGCTGGTGGTCGATTATCGCACCGCGGCGGGCGAACTGCGACGCGCCGTCGACGGCGTGTCGGCCAGGCTCTACCACGGCGAGACGATCGGCGTGGCGGGCCGTTCCGGCTGCGGCAAGACGACGTGGCTCCGCGTGCTGATGCGGCTCGCGCATCCCAGCGAAGGCTCGGCCGCGCTGGGCGGGGTGGCCCTGGAGACGATCTCCCGCGAGGCGATCGGCCGCACCGTCGGCTACGTGGGGCAGAATCCCTTCGTGTTCTCGGGCACCGTGAGCGAGAACATCGCCTACGGGAGCGAGGGCACGACCGACGAGCAGATCAAGAAGGCCGCCAAGCTCGCCTGCATCCACAAGGAGATCACGGCCATGCCCGGCGGGTACAACGCCCGGGTCGCCGAGCGCGGCCAGAACCTCTCGGGCGGCCAGCGCCAGCGGATCGCCCTGGCGAGGGTCTTCCTCAAGAATCCCCCCATCCTGATCCTGGACGAAGGGACCTCGGCGCTCGACAACATCAGCGAGCAGGGTCCAGCGGGCCATCGACGCCGCCCGCGCCGACCGCACGGTGATCCTCGTCGCGCACCGCCTGACCACCCTGCAAGACGCCGACCGCATCCTCGTGTTTGACGAAGGCAAGATCGTCGAGACGGGGACCTACGAGGAGCTCGTCGATCGCGGCGGGACGTTCACCGAGCTGGTCCGCTCGGCCGACGGCTACGTGGATCCCGCCTTGCTCGAAGCCGAAGCGGTCGGCGCCTGATGGGGGCCGAAGTCGATCGAACATTCGCACCGAGGGCCGCGGGGCAGGTTTGCCTTGCGGCCCTCGGTCGCTTTCGAGTAAGCTTTCGCACCGAAGAACCCACATCAATCGCCTCCTGGGAAGGACCCCTCGATGCCGGCGACAGGGATGGCATTCGACGCCCCGGATAATTCCTCGATCTCGGAACCGTCGCCAACTTCCACCCTCGTGGCGGTGGCCGGTTTCCTCGTATTCGTCGCCCTGACGCGGCTTCCGGTGGCGCGTTCGTCGGCCTTTGATTTCGACGAGTTCGGCTACCTGGAGATGATCCGGGAATCCACGTTCCCGATGCATCACACGCTTTTCCTGGCCGCGGCCCGCGTGATCGGCCTGGCCATCGGCGACCCTTATCGCGGGTTCGTGCTGCTGGACGTGGTGGTAAGCGGGCTGGCCATGGCTTCGGTCTGGTGGTTCCTGCGCGCCTGGTCGGGCCGAGGACGGCGATTGCCGCCACGATCACGCTGGGCGTCGGCCCCGTGTTCTGGGCATATGGGGCGATGGCGGCGAACTATGCGGCCATCCCGCTCGTCGGGTCGCTCCTGCTGGGAATTGCCTGGCGGGGTCGGACCGCGCCCAAAGCGTGGCATCCGTACATTGCCGCCGTCGTGCTGGCCGCGGGCACGGGGTATCGGCAGGATATCGGCACGCTCTGGATGCCCATCTTGCTCGTGATCTTGTGGCATCATCGCTGGATCGCTGCCTTGCAGGCCGGTTTGCTGTTCGCGATCCTGAATCTCGCGTGGCTGATCCCCATGTTGCACGACGCCGGCGGGCTGGACGCGTATCTCGCGGCCACGCGCAAGTTTGCCGACAAGGCGGGATACCAGAACTCGGTCTGGTCGCTCGGCCTGATCGACGCGACCCTGCGGAATGCGGTGAAGGCCGGGCTCGCCCTGGCCTGGACGCTGGGAATCGGCCTGCTCTTCACTCCTCGCGGCCTCCTTCGCACCGTTCGATCGCCGGGCGGGGGCGTGCTCGTCGCGCTGCTCATCCTCTCGGTCGTGCCCGCAATGGCCATGCATTTGCTGATCCATTTCGGCGTGGCCGGCTACGCGTTCCACTACGTGCCGGCCCTGGTGGCGCTGATGGCCCTGGGGATCGGGCCGATTTTGGCGGATGGGACGGTCCGGGATCGAAAGTCGGCGATCCGATTGGCGATGGTCGCCGCCTCGCTTGCCGCGGTCTTCGTCTTCTATCCCACCGACCTGAAAAGGCGCGGCTTCCGCGGGGATTTCGACAAGACGGTGGCCCGCCTCACCCGGGTCGGCTTGCAATCGGCCAACCTGACCGCCGACGCCGAGATCTGGCGGACGACGAACTCGCAACGCCTGCCCGAGAACACCGCGCCGGTCCCTTCCGCCCCGCGAAGGTCGTTGGCCGAGATCTTGCGGCGCTGAATCGCTTGCAAATCAGAACGGCGGCGGGGCCCCGGGCGAGCTTGACGGCTTGGCCGGAGGTGCCTTGGGGCTGGAGCCCGGCTTGCTGGAGCTCGTCCCGGGAGACCCGATCGGCGCGACCTTTCCCGATCCCGGCCCCGATCGCGCCTGGGCGCCGGGTGGGAGCGTCACATCCATGATCGTGCCCGGCAGGTGACTCCCCGCGGCCCCCGACACCGCCGCTTCCCCGTTGAATCGGATCACCGTGCCGGCGACGAGGGGGATGGACGACTCGACCACGGTGGCGTCGTTGGGCAGGAAGGCGCCGGAGACCTGCGTGCGGTCAAAGCCGGCGTCGCCTATGACCCTCACCGGTAGCTCAATTAAGACGTTGCTGCGGATCACCTGGACGACCGTCACGCCGGCGGGAGACGTCTTGAGCGACCGGGACGGGATCGTGGCGACGGGTGCCGTGATCGCGAACGGGCCGCTGCGCCCTCTGGCCCGGCTCCCACGCGTTCTTCGAGTTGTCGATGTAGACCCAGGCCGCCGCCCACGGCATGACCAGTTCTCGGAGCGTCGCATAGGCTTCGGGCAGCGGGACGACCGATTGGATCTTGCCCGAGACGGTCTTGCCCTCGACCACGAGGTCCAGGCTCCCCCCCGCGGCGGCCGTGGTGCGATCGACCGGGACGAGGACCTTGAGCGTGGTCACGTCGGAAAGCTCGGCGATGCTCGTCCCCTTGCCGATGTACTGGCCGGGGGCGACCGTCGTGGACACAAGGCGGCCGGGAAATGGCGCCCGCAGGGTGCAGCGATCGAGCTCAAGCTGCGAAAGCTCGGCGTTGGCGCGCGCGGCGTCCAGCCGGGCCTTGAGGACCGGGTTCGTGCTGCTGGCGGCGAGCGCGGCCTCCGCCTCCTTCACGCTGGCCTCGGCGATCTTCTGGCGGACCGTCGCCTCCGAGCGGTCGAGCTGGACGATCTCCTGCGACTCGCGGACCGTCGCCCCCACGGGCACGCTCACGCCGCGAACGATCCCGTCGGACGACGCCATCACGAACAACCGGCGATTCGGCTCCAGGACCACGGGCATGGCGTACCGATCGGGATAGACCATGTCGATCGTCGCGGTCTCGATGGTGGCTTGTTGGCTGGCAGCCGACGTCGATTTCGAGGAAAAGCAGCGCCCGAGGGCGAAAGCTGGGCCAGGGCCGCCGCCGAGAGGATCAACGCCATTGCCGCCGTCGTCGCGAGCGTTCGGTGCTTCATGGATTGCCCCGGGCCGATCTAGCCTTGCAGCGAGAACGGCGTGAAGTTGGTCCCGTGGTCGAAGTAATCTTCATTCTCCGCTCGTTTGAGGAAGTTGACAACCACATAAGTTATCGGGGTGGCCGCAACTTCCCACCCGACCTTGAGCCCGTAATTGGTCACCATCACGATCAGGACCTTCTCGACCGGCCAGTTCGGGTTGCCCAGGAACGCGATGGGGTAGAACAGGAGAGAGTCGGCCAGCTCGCCGGTGATCGTCGACCCGATCGTGCGGGTCCACAGGAAGCGACCCTGCGTGAGGAGCTTCAATTTCGCCAGCGTGTAGCTGTTGACGAACTCGCCCACGAAGAAGCCGATCATCGACGCCAGGACGATCCGCCAGGTGCCGCCGAAGGCCGTCTCCCAGACGAGCTGGCCGTCGAGCTTGATGGGCGAGTCCTTGTCGGCGGGCACCACATGCCCCTTCACGACCGCAACGCCCTGGCTCCAGGACGGGTCGGGCGGCATCTTCAGGACGACCTGGCTCACGATCGTGGCGAAGACCAAAGCACCGAACCCGGCCCACACGACCTTTCGCGACCGGGCGTAGCCGTAGACCTCGGTCAGGATGTCGCCGAAGAGATAGCTGATCGGGAAGAACAGGACGCCGGCGCCGAAGAAGAAATGGCCGATCACGACCCGCTTGGATGCCGAGATCAGGTTCGTGCAGAGCAGGACCGTGACGAAGGCGGCCATGATCAGGTCATAATATTTGTAGACTCGGGGGCCTTTTTTCGAGGGGGCTGCTGCGGCTTCCTCGCCGTCGGACAGGAAACCGGGAGGGAACTGGGGCAGGCTCATGGGGCCTCGGAGCGAGGGGACTCGGGCGGCGGTTCGCAACCGATGGATTTCACCATAGATCGGCCCGCCGCACAAACCAGGGCCGACGCGGGTGCGTGCCAACGGAATCCGAAGGCATGCGAGATACGGTCGACGCATGCCCGACGCGGAATGGCGCGAGGCCACTCAATCCAGGTATCTCGCGGCTCGATTGTCCGAATCCCCAGCCACATGGCCGCGAAGACCAGCAGGAAGAGCGGCGGATAAAGCAGGGATCGCATCATCGCGTGTTACCGTGCCGGCCCTATTGCAGGAAGTCGCGCGGCGGCCTCTGGGCTCGTTGCGTCTTCTTGACCAGGAAATAAGGCAGGAAGATCATCAGCATCCCGCAGAAGGCGCCGCCCAGGAGCAGGCTGCGGACGGGGACCCCGGCGATCGTGCGCCCGTCGGCGCCCGTCCGCATCCAGAGGGAGAGGCAGCCGATCTCGACAACGTAGCCGAGCATCCGCAGGACGGCGCCGGTGGTGGGCTTCATCGGGCGGGAATCCTGGAGACGCGGTGCGACTTGATTTTCATGCGACCTGGTCGTCCTTGGGGATCAGCATGGCCAAAATGATGTAAACGATCACCCCCGGCGCGATGGCCGTGAACAGCGTGGCGATCGCGTAGGCCACGCGGATGAACGTGGGATCGACGTGCAGCATGTGCGCGATCCCCGCGCAAACGCCCGCCAGCTTCACGTCGGTCGTCGACCGGCAAAGGCGGGTTTTCCCGCCGAACGCGGGGGAAGCGTGGCCGTTGTTCCTGATCGGAGAATACATTTCCGGATGCCCTTCCAGCCACGACCCGCGGTGCTTGCACTTCACGGCGGCGGCCTGGATTTCCTCGGCACAATAGGGGCAAACTTTGGTCATCGTCGCGTTGGCGTTCATCGTGGTCTCGTTTTCCGGGAACGGGCCGCCGGCGGGATCAACCGGCGGCCGTGTCCCGGAGGAATTCGCCGATCTCGCTCAAATATTCGGCAATTCGTACCCCTTGCGAGGCTCGCGGCCGAGCAGGGCCACGGCGTCGCGGTCGTTGGGGAAGGTCTCCTTTTCCGGGTCCCACTTCAGCTTGCGCCCGAGCTTGTAGGCGATGTTGCCCAGGTGCGTGGTGATCGTGGATCGATGCGCGATCTCGATGTCCGCGGTGGGCCGCTTGCGGGTCTTGAGGCATTCAAGGAAGTTCTCGACGTGCGTGGGGCCGCCGTCGTCCTTGGCCTTGAAGCTGGATTTCTGGAGGTCGATCTTGCGGATCGGCCGGTCGCCGTGGACGAGCTTGATCCCGTACGGCAACTCCACCGTGTCGGGCGTGATCTCGTGGCCCGAGCGGTCGAGCATGAGGCTCCCCTCGGTCCCGCAGAACAGGATGCCGTACTTGTGGCCGTTGAACGCCAGGCCGTTCCCCTTGCGCATCGAGTACGTGAGGTTGCAGCCGGGAAAGTCGTACACGACTTGCAGGGTATCGGGCGTGTCGCGGTCGTCGTCGGTGGTGAGGATCCCGCCTGCCGCGCTCACGGCCTGCGGCCCCTTTTCGTTCAAGGCCCACAGGACGATGTCGTTCAGATGCACGCCCCAATCGCTCATCATCCCGCCCGCGTAGTCGAAGAACCAGCGGAACAGGAGGTGGCAGCGATTCGGGTTGTAAGCTCGCTTGGGAGCGGGGCCGAGCCAGCGGTCGTAATCGATGTTTTCGGGAGGGGCGGTGTCGGGATATCGGCCCATCCCGACGGGGCTGATGTTCTCGAAGTTCCAGGTCTGGACCCAGAAGATCTTGCCGAGCTTGCCCGACTGCACGGTCTCCACGGCCTTCTGGAAATTCTCGCTCGACCGCTGCTGCGTGCCGATCGCCACCACGCGATCGTACTTGCGCGCGGCCTTGAGCATCATCTGGCCCTCGATCACGTTATGCGCCACCGGCTTCTCGCAATACACGTCCTTGCCGGCCTGGCAGGCGTGGATCGTGGGCAAGGCGTGCCAGTGGTCGGGCGTGGCGATCACCACGCCGTCGATGCTCTTGTCGTCGAGGATCTCGCGATAATCGCGGCAGGTCTTCGGCATCTTGCCGTGGGCCTTGTTGATCTTCTCGGCCGTGTCGTGCGAGTGCTTGTCGTCCACGTCGCACACGTAGGCGAATTCGGCGTCCTTGTGCGGCAGGAACAGGTCCAGGAGCTGGTTGCCGCGGCTGCCCGCTCCGATGATGCCCAGGCGCACGGTCTCGGCGGCCGATGCGGCCCTGGCGGACGATCCAAGCAGCGTCGACGCGGCGGCGGTGGCGCCGATCGCACCCACGAATTCACGGCGGGAGAGGGGGTCTTGCGACATGTTGAAGCGATCCTTGGTCGAGGACAGAGAGGAGTTTCCGCGACGCCTGAATCCCCGATCGTAACCGGACCACCCGCACTTGGCCAGTGCCCAGCCGATCGCTTGCAGGACATGGGGCGGACGAGGACTCAGGGCCCCACGGCCGATTTTCCGGCAATCATTTTGACCACCGCATAGGCGATCCCAACCCCGACGAGGACGACGCCGATCTTGCGGAGTTTGGCCGATTTCGCCTCGTCTTCCGCAACTCCCGTCGGCTTGAAGAAGGCCTGGGGTCGGATCAGGAGGAACAGGCCAATCGCCAGCGGAATGGCCGCATCGATGAAATCCATCATGTCCGCCTCTACCGGGAATTCGGGTGCGTCCTCGGACGAAGTCGGGAGATCGTAGCGGAAAAGCCGGCGACGAACGAGCCTCGACCGAACCCGACCTTGCGTGATCGTCGAATTCTCCGCACAATATGTCCAATCGTCGCGAGGGAACGCGACCTTTCCCGGCAAGGACGCGAGCAACATGCCGACGGCCGGGTTTGGCCCCTCTCGACGCCAGTTCCTGCTCGCGTCCCTGGCCGCAGCGATGGCCGACGCCGATCGGCCGAAGCTCCGCGCCTCGGGACGCTGGTTCCTGGACGAAAACGACCGCGTGATCGTGCTGCGAGGGATCAACCTGGCGGGCAACTCGAAGGTCCCGCCGTTCCTCCCGATCCGCGAACCGGCCGAGCTGGACCCTTTGCCCTTGCTCGGTTTCAACGTGGTCCGCCTGCTCTGGACCTGGGAGGCGTTCGAGCCGCTGCCCGGCCGGTATGACTGGGCCTACCTGGCCGCAATCCGCAAGGTTGCCGCCGAATGCTGGGCGCGTGGCCTGTACGTGATCCTCGATAATCATCAGGACGGATATTCGCGGAATCTGTCCAAAGGCGCCGGCGATGGCTTCCCGCTCTGGTCGGTCAAGCCGGGCGTCCGCACCTATCCGCCGGACAACGGCCCCGATTGCCGCAACTGGGCCGTTCGCATGATCACCGATCCGGGCATGCATGCGTCCTGGTCCGCGTTCTTCGCAGACGCGCAGGGCGTCCGCACGCATTACCTGGCCATGCTGGGCGCGGTCGCCCGCGCCTTCTCGCGCGAGCCCGGCGTGATCGGCTACGACCTGATGAATGAGCCCTGGGGCGACGAGCGGACCGAGCTTTCTCGGCTCTATGAAGACGCCGCCGCGGCGATTCGCGCCGAAGATCCCGCCGCGATCCTGTTCGTCGAGGGGCATATTTCGACCAATACCGGCCTCCAGACCCGCCTGCCGCACCGGGCTTCGCGAATTTCGCGTACGCGCCGCACTTCTACAAGGTCGAGACCATCTTGACCGGGGGATGGCACGGCGGGACGATCACCATCGACACCGCGTTTCATCACATGACGTCGAAGGCCGCGCAATGGTGCGTGCCGCTCTTTCTGGGCGAATTCGGCGCCTCGGCCGGCACGTTTCGCGTGGGCGATTACGTCGACGCGATCTACGACAAGCTGGACGCGTCGCTGCTCTCGGGCGGCGCAGTGGGGTTACACGCCCATGTGGAACCCCGCCGCGAAGGACGGTTGGAACGGCGAGGACTTCAACATCTACCTGCCCGCGACCGGCCAACTGAGGCCGAATTTCCGCCCGAGGCCGCATCCGGTGGCCGTGGCGGGCGTCCCGATCCGCTTCGGGTTCGTTCCAGGCGACGTGAACGGTCGCGGCGCCTCCTGCGAGTTCTCGTGGGATCACCATCCCGATCGCGGCGAGACCGAGGTCTTCGTCCCGACATGCCGGTTCCCGGCGGGACGGTCGATCGCGACGAACAACCCGCGGGCGACCTGGACCGTCGACGAGGTCCGCCAACGAATTCGCGTCCAGTGCCCGGTCCCCGGGGTCCTCACGCTGGCAGTCGGCCCGTGACGGTTTGCCCGGGTTTCGAAAAGCGCCACCAATTTGAGCAATTGTTGAATTCAAGGATTTTTTGCCGGTCTTCGAATAATCCTTGAGGCGACCGCGTCTGACCCGCGTGCGGACGTGATTCCCCCCTGGTTCACCGACGACGGCGACCTCTCGCGTCCTCGATGAGGAGGACCGATGCGCGGCATTTTTCCCGCCTTGATCTCGTGCTTGATGCCGATCGTGGGCCTCGGTGCGGACGGCCCGAGGGACGCGGAATCGCGCTATCGCGAGCTTTGCAAGGAGTTCAACGACGCCCAGAAGGACGCGGTCGGGGCGATCTATCGGGCGAGGACTCCGAAGATGGACCGCGAGGCGATGGGGCTCATGCCGAGCGTCCCGGAATTCTCCAGGAAGTTCTACGAGGTCGCCCGCGAATCGCCCGGGTCGGATGCCGCATTGAATGCGATTTTCTGGATCCTGACCTACGCCCCCGGAGGTCAGGAAGCCGAGGAGGGGCTCAAGCTCCTCGCCCGCAACCACCTGGACGACGTCAGGCTCGCGGGACCGCTCGTGGGCCTGGTCGAGTGGCCCACGCGGGCGCTGGAAGACCTTTTGCGGGCCGCGAAGGACACGAGCAAGGCCCCCGAAGTGAAGGCCCACGCCACGCTCGCGCTGGCCAAAATGGTCGCGGCCAGGGTACGGCGCGAGGCCGCGGCCGGCTCGGGGGCCGCTCCCTACGAGGAAGCGCGATCGCTCTTCCAGTCGCTGGGCGCCGACCATGGCGACGTCAAGATTCCCGGCCCGAAGACCTATCGCACGCTTTCCCGCGAGGGGCTGGATAAGCTCGGCGCGAAGCCCCGCGACGGCGCCCCCGCGCTTGAGGAAGGGATCGAGGTCGGCCAGAAGGCGCCCGAGATCGACTCGCCGAACGTGAAGGGGCAGCGGATGAGGCTGAGCGAGTCCGACGGCTCGGTCAGGGTGCTGAGCTTCTGGGGGCACTGGTGCCCGTATTGCCGGGAGATCTATCCCTTCGCCCGCTCGCTCAAGTATCGATTCGGCGACAAGCCGGTGCTCCTGCTCGGCGTGAACAGCGACGGCTCGCCCGAGGTGCTTCGCCAGGCGCTCGCGAACGAGGAGATCACCTTCCCGAACTGGTGGGACGGGTCGCACGGCCCGATCGCCGCGAGCTACAAGGTCGCGCAGTTTCCCACCACGTTCGTCGTCGACCACAAGGGGATCATCCGCTACAAGCTCGCGGGGGTCGCCGACGAGAACTCGATCGCCAGGGCCGTCGACGCCCTGCTGGCCGAACGGTGCTCGACCCGCATCCGGAGCAGAAGTTGAGGGCCACGCCGAAGAAGGCGGGGGCGGCCAAGAAGGCGAAGAAGTAGGGCAACGGATCGGCCTGGCTTGATCGGAAAGAATTGCTGCCTTCCCGGCGATGTTCGGCGCAAGAGGCCGGATCCGCGGCGTCGCGAGGCGGCCCGAGGGTCGCGCGTCTCGAAGGTTCGAGCACGCGCCCGGATGTGTCCGGACATGCTTTTTTGGGTTCGGTTGACGCACGACGGCGCAAAAACTGACCAGGTCGCAGAGACATCCTCCGCCGTTGGGAATTCGATAACCTGTTGTGATATCATGGTTTATCTCCAGACTGCGAGGATCGGTCGCCGCGCGGGTTTGGGTTCGTTTCGTAAAATGCCACGCGCCGGGTTTGGGTTCGTTTCGCAGGATCGCGCCCCGCTCGCCGGCGATCCTCCGAGGGTCGATTGGCCGCGGCGCGGCGCAGTACGCACACTCGACACAGGCATGATCGAGGCGGTCGGCCCCTTCAATCGCTCGTTTTTTCTGGCACCCGGGGTCGTTGCCTTGCGAACGTCACCGATCCGGCCTCGGGAGCCGTCATGGTTCGCCCGTCCCGACCCCCGCGGCGGCAAGCGACCTTGGCAAACCGGGCCGAGGAGGCGATGATCGCCACGGTCCAGGAACGCCTTGACACGGAGGTGCGATCATGTGCGGGATCGTCGGATACACGGGCCCTCACGAGGCGTCGCCCGTCCTGCTGGCCGGGTTGCGGAGGCTGGAATATCGCGGGTACGACAGCGCGGGCGTGGCCATCGTGAGCGAAAGCCGGCTGAACGTCCGCAAGAAGGCCGGCCGCGTGCGAATCCTGGAAGAATCGCTCGCCGCCGAGCCCGCGAACGGGTCGTGCGGGATGGGCCACACGCGATGGGCCACGCACGGCCCGCCCAGCGACCGCAACGCACACCCCCACGTGGGAGGCGACGGCGAGGTGGCCGTCGTCCACAACGGCGTGATCGAAAACCACGCCATCCTCAAGGCCGAGCTGGAGGCCGACGGCTTTCAATTCCACACCCAGACCGACACCGAGGCAATTGCCCATCTCATCGCCCGGGAGCTGCGAACCGACCCGCAAAAGGACCTGTTCGCGGCCGTCCAGAGGGCCTTGCCGCGGCTGGAAGGGACGTACGGATTGGCCGTCGTGAGCCCGAGTTCCCCGGGGCTGATCGTGGGCGCAAGGCTCGGCTCTCCGCTCGTGGTGGGCGTGGGAGAAGGCGAGCACTTCCTCGCCAGCGACGCCTCCGCGATCGTCGCGCACACGGCCGACGTGGCCTACCTGCAAGACGGCGAGGTCGTCCGCCTCACGCCGCATGACTTCGAGATCCGCCATCGCGACCGCGGGTCGATCACGCCGAGGATCGATCGCCTCGACTGGAAGCCCGACGCCGTCGAGCTGGGCGGATATGCCCATTACATGCAAAAAGAGATTCATGAGCAGCCGAACACGGTTCTGGACGCCTGCCGGGGACGACTGCGCCGCGACCAGGCCACGGCGCAGTTCGGCGGGCTGAACCTGACGGCCAGGCAGCTCCGCCGCATCCGTCGCGTGGTGTTCGCGGCCTGCGGGACGAGCTGGCATGCGGCCCTGGTGGGCGAATATCTGATCGAGCGCCTGGCGCATCTGCCCGTGGAAGTCGAATATGCGAGCGAATTCCGCTATCGCAACGCGCCTCTGGACGACCGCACGCTCGTGTTCGTGCTGAGCCAGTCGGGCGAGACGGCCGACACGCTGGGGCGCTTCGCGAGGCCAAGCGTCGCGGCCATCCTTCGCTGGCGATCGTGAACACGGTGGGCAGCACGATCGCCCGCGAGGCCGACGGCGGGATCTACCTGCACGCCGGCCCCGAGGTGGGCGTGGCCAGCACCAAGGCGTTCTCGGCGCAGGTGATGGTCTTGACCCTGCTCGCGCTCCAATTGGGCAGGCTGCGCCACCTGCCTTTCACCGACGGCATGGCCGTGATCGACGCGATCGAGGCCGTGCCCGAGGCGATCGCCCGGGCGCTCCAGAACGAGCCCGCGGTGATCGAGGCGGCGCGGGCGATTGCCCCGGCGAAAAGCGTCCTGTATCTCGGCCGCGACGTGCATTATCCCGTGGCCCTGGAAGGCGCGTTGAAGCTCAAGGAGATCAGCTACATCCACGCCGAGGGATATCCCACCGCCGAGATGAAGCACGGCCCGATCGCGCTCATCGACCCGCAAACGCCCTGCTTGTTCGTCGCCCCCAAGGGCCCCCTGCACGCCAAGACCCTGAGCAACATCGAGGAAGTGCGCGCCCGCAAGGGCCCCGTGTTCGCCGTCGGCACCGAGGGGGATGAGTCGCTCGCCAGCATCGCCGATCACGTCCTGCCCATCCCGCACGTGGACGAGGTCGTCCAGCCGCTGGTGGCCGTGATCCCCCTGCAACTGCTCGCCTATCACGTCGCGCAAATTCGCGGCTGCGACATCGACAAGCCGCGTAATTTGGCCAAAAGCGTGACGGTGGAGTGACGCAAGTTCGAAGTTAAGGCTGGACCGGCGTTGTGGCCGGTTTTCGCTTGCTAATCCGCCGGGACGCAGCTATCAAGGTCGGCAGGATATTCTCGCGACGTCCCCCGCGCGACCCGTTTATCATGTGTCTTACGACCGAACTTGTGAGTTCGAAGAGGAAATCAAGATGCCCGCCCCCACCGTGAGTAGCTTCTCCATCGTAGAAATTCAAGATGAGCAATTCCTCGAGACCGACCTGGAAATCACGCCCAAGGGGGCCGAGAATTTCCTCCTGATCTTAGGCTCGAATTTTGACCTGACCGCCGCCGACTTCTCGGTCTCGCTCACGCCGGTCGCCGCCTGCCCGCACGTGGAATTCGCCGCGTTCACGGTCTATTCGCGGATCTCGGGCGCGTTGCTCGGCAGCTTCGTGGCCACCGGGACCAATCCCCCGGCGTCGGTGAGCCTCTCGGTAACGGTGACCAACGGCTCGGCGACCGCCATCCACACCGAAACGGTCAAGGACGGCGAGCCGGCCTCGACCGGCCCCGGCGGGCCCGTGCTGGGCACGACCACCGGCCCCAACCCGACCGATTTCACGCTGAACCAAAATTCGATGTCGTTCTCGGGCGAGCTGCTCGAGAATTCGAACGGGGTCACCAACACGATCTCGATCGACGGCACGGGTTTCGACAGCGGCGCGACCTTTTCGTGCATGGACAACGCGGGCACGATCTACTCGAACTATTCCGTGTCGCCGGGCCAGACCGCCACGAACATCCAGGGGCAATTCACGGCGACCATCCCAACGCCCACTCCCACTCCCACGCCCGTCGGCATCATCGAATTGCCGCAGACCGAGGCCCAGACCGCGCTCACGGTCACGATCACCAATGGCGACCCGGATACGGGCTTCACCTCCCAAAACGTCACCATCCAGGTCATCCCCGTGCTCAACCCCAATCCGCCGATTCACCCGACGCTCCTGCCCGTGCCGGAGTAGGCGCAGGGTCACGGCTTCGCGGGGGCTTTTTCCAGCTTCTCGCGCACCGAGGCCAGTCGCCGCGAGGTGGCGAGGTGATCGGGCCCGGTGCCGTTGGATTTGAGGGCGATCTCGATCTCCTTGCCGGCCTCGTCGAGCCCGCCGCGGGCTTCGGCGAGGCGGGCTTCTTCCAGGTCGATCGTCGCGAGCCCGCACAACGCCCTCGCCAGATGGCCATGAATCCCGGCGGCCTCGGGGGACCGCTTCAGGATCTCCTCCAGGGCCGTCTTCGCGCGGTCGAAGTCCTCGCGCGCCTTCGGGTACGACCGCTGCTCGATGAGGAGATTGCCCCGGTCGGTCAGCGCCTCGGCGAAATTCTTCCGGTAGATGACGACCCCCGGACGCTCGTTCGCGAGGATGTCCAGCGCCTCGATCGCCTGCCCATCCAGGCGGATCGCGTCGGCATGGTCGCCGGGCGCGGCCGCCAGGATCTTCGCATTCTCCATCCGCAGGATGGCCTGCATGTAGCGGAGGTCGTTATTCTTCGGGTCCTTCGCGAGCAGGGCCTCGATCCGGGCGCGACCTCTTTCAAGTTGGCCAACGCGTCGTCAAGCTGCCCCGCGTGCCGCAACGAAGTCGACATGTCCATCTGGCCCATGTTCAGGATCGTCGCGTCGTTGGGGTGGGGGTTCGGCCGGCCGGCAAGCATCCGGACGAGCGGAAGTCCCCTGCGAAAGCTCCCGATCGATCGATCCGCCTTGCCCAGTTCCCGCTCGACGTGGGCCAGGCTGAACAAACTTCGGGCCAGGCTCCGCTGATACATGGGTTCTCCGGGGAGCCGGCTCGTGGTCTTCTCGCAAAGCTCCAGCGCCTTCAATGCCGGGGGCTCCGCGTCTTTGGGGCAATCACGGAGGCTGGCAACGCCCGAAAGCTCGACGTGATATTCGGACAGGCGGTCGAGGGTAGTCGGATCGCGTTCGGCCGCCTCGCCGAGCGAATTCAGGCCCTGGATCGCCTCCTTGAGCAAGGTCTCGGCCTTGTTGAATTGATAGGCCTGCTGATGGACCCGCGCCGCCTCGCGGAGGGTGTCGCCCAGGAGGCGTTGCAGGTTGGGCTTCTCGCGTGACTCAGCAAGACGGAATCCTCGGACATATTTCGTGGCGGTTTCGGCGAGATTCAGGCGTACCCGTTCGGTCGCCGGATCGTTGACACTCGGCAACTCTGTCTGGACCACCTTCATCCAATGGTTCATCGCGGCAATGCTGTACTCCAAGCTCATCTCCGCCGAAATAAGGCCCTCCTTGGTCCGTTCCGCTTCGCGGACGACATTCTCCTTTTCATGGATCACGTTGTCCTTCTCCCGAAGGACCAGCCACCCGCCGACGACCAGCGAGATCAAGGCCGTTGCCAGCAGGGCCACCGTCCCCGCAACCGCCGGCTGGTGCTTCCGGCCCCATCGGCCCGCGCGGTCGATGACCGATTCGGTCATGGTCGACACCGGCTCGTCGTTCAGCCAGCGGCGGACGTCGGCGGCGAGGTCGGTGACCTGCTGATACCGTTCGTCTGGCTCGCGTTGCATGGCCTTGAGGCAGATGGATTCGAGCGCCGCGGGCGTCTTGGGATGGATCGATCGTGGCGCCGGAGGGGTGTCCTCGCGGGCCTGGCGGACCACGTCCAGCGTGTCGCCTCCCACGAACGGCGGGCGGCCGGTGAGGATCACGTAGAGCATGGCCCCAAGGCCGAAGATGTCGCTCCGCCTGTCGATCCGGTCGCGATCGCCGGCGGCCTGCTCGGGGGGCATGTAATTGGGCGTGCCGACGACCTGACCCTTCTGGGTCCGAAGGCTGATCGAGCGGTCGGGCGCCAGCTCGGCGCCGGGGATGGGGTGGGCCAGCGGGTCGTCTGCCGAGTCGACGTGCTTGGCCAGTCCCCAGTCAAGCACGATCACCTCGCCGTATTGTCCGATCACGACATTCTGGCCCTTGATGTCGCGATGGATCACGCCCTTCGAGTGCGCGAAGGCGATGGCGTTGCAAACCGAGAGGAACGCCTCCAGGAGGCCGCGGAGCGACCAATCGCCCACGCCGGCCTCGCCGCGTTCGACCAGCCCATGATGCTGGAGGATGGCCGTCTTGAGCGTGGTATTGCCCAGGAATCGCATCGTATAGAACGGCAGCGACGCCCAATCGACCAGGTCATGGACCGGGATGATGTTGGGGTGCTCCAGTTGCGACGAGATCTTCGCCTCTTCCACGAATCTCCGCGAGTTGGGCTGGAGTTCGGCGACGCGGTCGGGCCGAAGGTCCTTGATGGCAACCTCGCGCCCGAGCACGGTATCGTGGGCCCGCCAGATCCGCCCCAGCCCCCCCTCGCGATGCAACACGCCATTGATATAACGCGGGCCGAACCCCTCGGTCAGGCCGCCCGGGCCGCCGCCGAAGGAGGCCTGATCGCCATTGGAATCCCAGGAGCGAGTCGGCTGGTCGTCCTCCTGGTCCCCGCGCGCAAACCCTTCGGAAGGCACGGCCTCGACGGTCGAACGCTCCAGGTCATGGACGCGAGCCTCGAGCGTCGATCGGTCATCGACCGAGATCCAGCCCTTTGCCACCAGCAAGTCGAGCAGCGGCCGATGCCGATCGGCCATCCACTCGGTGCCCGCCTCGGCAAGCTGCGCCGCGGTGATCAGGCCCGACTGGAGCGCCGCCATGCCCACGAGGAAATTGCGATCGGAGTCCATGAGGTCGGCTCGCGAGGCACGGAGGAAGGGGGCCAGGAAATGTCCTTCCAGAGTATCGCCGGGAGAGTCACCGTGCAATTTCCGCATGGCAATCACGCGGGATTCCGACGTAATCCCGCAAACTCCCTATTTTTCCTGGCACAGAATCCCATCCCCACCGGTATGATCTCTTTGAATCATGCTTGCCGACGACGAGCGACGGCGTTGGAGACATCCGCATGCTGAAGAATCACGGCCCGAAGACGACGAACTTTCCTGCCGACCAGGAGGCTAAGCTCGAAATCACCTTTGATTCCGACAACGTGGTCTGGCCGGTGACCGTGGAGCTGAGGACGTGGACCGAGTGCGGGGTTCGCTGGACTCCGATGTCCCGTCAATTCTCCAAGGGTGACGCCACCTCGACGGGCACGATTTATACGGTCATCTACAAATCGACCCCGAGCCATTCCCCCGGCGGCTGCCTGGGGAAATTGCTGAAGCCCATCAGGGGCAAGCCCAGGGATGGGACCGGCGACAATATCTCGACGGTCGTGACGGACGGCAGCAATCCGCCCCAATCGGACACGAACAATCAGGGCGCGAAGTATTGAGCATCGCTGTGCTTCAGTCAGGCCATCCGGTCGACGTCCCGACCGGCGCCATTATGAGGAGCGGGCCGGCCTTTCGGCCGATGTCCCGGATTCGGCGAGGGATTTGCCGGCTCATTCCAGGGGAAACAGCGCGTGCCAAGGAAAAATCGCGGGCCGAGGGGAACCCCTCCTTTCCGATACCCGCCGGGTCGTCCCCACACCATCGACCTCGTCCTGGAATGGGACGTCAATCCCGGTTCGGTAACCCTCGCCGTCGAGAATCGGGGTGGGTTGAGCATCATCCTCTGGGACCCCCCGGCGCAATTTGGCCTCCCCTCGACGCCCGTCCCCGGCTCGCCGGGCTTCTACACCGTCACGTTCACGGCGATCCCGAGGAGATTCGGATTCAATCTCCTGCAACGCCTCCTGAATTTCTTCCGACGGCGAATCATCGGCGACAACATCACCACCACCGTGACCGATGGCAACAACCCGCCCACGACGGACACCAGCTCGTTCGAAGCCATCTACTGAGGATTCTCAGGACCGTCCCGGACCCAAAGCACGTTCACGTGAGAGGATCATATGGCGAAGAAGAACCATGGACCAAAGGGAGCCAGGCCGTTCCCGTGCAGCATGAGCGGCGCCCAGCCTATCACGATCCTCCTCGAATGGGAGGTCGATCCCGGCACGGTCACGGTCGCGCTCTCCGGCAAGAAAGGCAAGAAGACGGTCGCCTGGAGCGGGAGCCCCTTCAAAGTCGGGGCCGTTGGCTTCAGCGAAGCCGGTTCGCCGGCCAATTATCAGGTCACCGTCAATTCGCAGCCCACGGAGGCAAGTTTCCTCCAGTGGATCGGCAGTTTCTTCCGGAAGCATTTCGGTTCCGGAGTGATCTCGATGAATGGGACGGGCGACAACATCGTGAGCACCGTGACCGAGGGAAATGCCCCGTACCAGTCGGACACGAACTCGTGCGACGCCGCCTATAGTTGACGGCCGTTGTCCCCCGGCTTCGGGATCGTACCGCCCGGCTGGCGCGACCGGATTCGCATGAATTCGGCCTCGAACGCCTCCAGATCTTTTCCATTGGTAGGATGCTTCGGGTTGAACTTCACCGATCGCTTCAGACTCGCGACCGCTTGCCCCAGGAGCTTCTCCGCCGCGTCGTGATTGCGCCGACTCTCCTCGAGCAGGCCGAGGTGCCCCGCCGCGCGGCCGAGGTCCCCGTGCAGGTTCTCGTTATTGGGGGTCTCCGCGAGCACCTTGTTCAACAAGGTGAGCGCCTCGTCGCCGTCGGACCAGGCGTCCTCCGTCCTCTTCGGCCCCAGCCGCGATCGCACGACCCCACGCACGTCCAGCGCGATGGCGAGCGCCTCCCGGTAGCGGTAGAAGTCGGCGTATTCGCGGATTAATTTCCGCACCGTTTTGATCTCCTCGGTCAGGATCGCCTCGGCCTCGCCCAGCCGAGCGGCGTCGAGGCTGAGCAGCCTCGCCTGCTCCTCCAATGCGAGCGCGGCCACGAACCGATGGTCGCGGATGGCCCCTGGGACTTTTTCCGCAACCCTCCCACGCCGGACGGCCTCCACGATGATCGGTTTGGCCTCATCGGGCTTCCCGGCCTCGCGAAGGCTGCCTCCCCAGGCAACCAGGAGATTTACGATCTCGAAATGATCTTCCAGGCGGGATGACGTCCCCGACACGATGGGACGGAGCGCTCGGCCGCCTTACCGAAGCGGCCATGCGCGGCGGAAGCGTCGCCGGTCGATCGATCGAGGTCCGCCAGCCGGGTCAGGCAGCGGGCTTGCAATCGCGCATTGTTCCGGATCGTTCGGGCCTTCTCGTTTCAGGGCGTCGGCCACTTCCAGGGCGGCAAGCAATTCCTTGCGCAGCGTCGACGAAGCGGCCCTGAAGTTCCAGGATCAAAGCCAGGTCAATCCGGGCATTGGCGAGCAGGTTGCGATGTTCCGGCCACGGCCTCCGCGTCAGCAGGCGCACCGCCGCATCGTAAGCTTCGAGCGCTTCGGGAAGTCTCGCAGGGATCGGAAGATCATCCCTATGCGCCGATAGCCCTTCGCGGCGAGATCCACGACCGATCTGTCGTTGGGGCTGTTTTCCGTGAGCATGCGGTAGTGCCGCAGTCCCTGCCTGGCGAAGTCGTGGCGCAACTCGTCGGCTTCCGGGATGTTCGGGAGCCTGGAGCCGAACACCCCATCGAACATCTTCTCGATCATCTCCCGCATGATCTGGACGTACTGATCGCTCCTCCCCTTTGCGTCGCGAACTTGGTCCTTCTCGAGATTCACCAGGAATGCGCCGACCGCCAGCGCCACCGTGGTCACGGCCAAGAGCATCACGCCCGAGGCCACCAGCGTCCGGTGTCGCCGCGACCATCGGCCGGTCCTGGCGATTACGCCTTCGCGATAGGCCGAGACCGGCTCGTCGGCAAGCCAGTGGCCGATGTCCCTGGCCAGCTCCCTGGCCGATTCGTACCGGCCCTCGGGCTCGGCCTGCATGGCCTTCATGCAGATGGCGTCGAGCGCGGGCGGCGTGCTCGGGTTGATCGCTCGGGGAGGGTCGGGGTTGGCCTGGATCGCCTTCTTGATCACCTCCAGATAATCGCCGCCATCATAGGGCGGGCGGCCCGTGAGGATGAGGTAGAGCATGGCGCCGAGGCCGAAGACGTCGCTCTTTTCATTCACGCGGTCGAGGTCGCCGGCGGCCTGCTCGGGGGGCATGTAATTGGGCGTGCCGATGGCCTGGCCCGGCAGGGTCCCGCAGATCGAGCAATCGGGGCCGGTGGGCATGCCGGGGACCGGCTCGGCGAGCGGGTCGTCCGACGAGTCGAGCCGCTTGGCCAGGCCCCAATCGAGCACGATCACCTCGCCGAACTCCCCGAGGATCACGTTCTGGCCCTTCAGGTCGCGATGGATCACGCCCTTGGAATGCGCGAACGCGATGGCGTTGCACACGCCGACGAACGCTTCCAGCAGCGACCGCAACTCGGACATGGGTGGCTTGCCGCTTGCGTGCTTGCGGTGGTAGTCGCGGACGGCCGCAAGCAGGGTATGATCGCCCAGGAACCTCATCGTGTAGTAGGGCCGGGAGGACCAGTCGATCAGATCGTGAACGGGGACGATGTTCGGGTGTTCGAGCTGCGAGGTGACCCGCGCCTCTTCCAGGAAGCGGCGGCCGATGGTGGGGATGTGCAGGCGGTCGGACCGGACTTCCTTGAGCGCGACCTCGCGGCCAAGGACGGTGTCCATCACCCGCCACACGCGGCCGATCCCGCCCGTGGCGTGGACCGTGGCGTCAATATAGCGCGACCCGAAGGTGTCCCCGGGATCGAGTTGCCCCCGGCGGCCGTTCGTGTCCGCGTCACCCCGAATCGGGTACGCGAAGGTGGACGGCTGGTCCGCGTGCCCCTCGCCATTGACCGATTGCAGGAATCCGTCGGCATGGGCGGCGAGGCCGGGCTCGACCGTGCTCTTGCCGGCATCGAGGGTAGAACGCTCCAGGTCGCGAACCTGAGCCTCAAGGGTCGATCGCCCCTCGCCCGAGATCCAGCCTTTCTCCACGAGCACGTCGATCAGGGGGCGATGGCGGTTGACGAGCCAGTCGGCCCCGGCCTGGACGAACTGCCCCGCGTCGATGAGGCCCGACTGGACGGCCGCCAGGCCGAAGAGGAAGTTCCGATCGGAATCCATCGAAGGACCTCGCGACAGAGAGAGGTATGAATCCGTCATCGGCCACATCAGCCTATCGCGTCGGGAGTCGCGGTGCAAATCTTTCGACGGCGAGAAAAAAACGGTGTCAGGAACCGTTTTCCGGGAGTCGGAAACGGTTCCTGACACCGTTTCCGACGGACGTGGAACTTGCGAGAGGTCGTTGACGCCGGGCGGGGCCGGGTTTAGGATCGGAGGTCATTCCTTCCGATCGGTCCGCCGCCGTTCGCGAAAGCGGACCCTCCTCTTCCGGCTTGTCACGACAATTCAGGGGGTTATGACCTATGACGGGCGTCAATCGTCGGACGTTTCTGGCCGGCGCCGGCTCGGGCGCGGCCGCCCTGGCGTTGGGTGCGACGACCCGCGCCGCCGGGGCCAATGATCAGATCCGCGTGGCGGTCCTCGGCATCCACGGGCGCGGCCAGGACCATATCTCCGAGTTCTCTCGCCGCAAAGACGCCGCCGTGGTCGCCCTCTGCGACGTCGACAGCCGCCTCTTCGACGCCTCCGCCAAGAAGCTGGAAGACCGCACGGGCAAGGCGCCGCAGGTGGTCACCGACCTGCGCCGGATCATGGACGACAAGACCATCGACGTGGTCACCATCGCCACGCCCAACCACTGGCACGCGCTGGCCGCCGTGTGGGCCTGCCAGGCGGGCAAGGATGTGTACGTGGAGAAGCCGGTGAGCCACAACGTGGTCGAGGGCCGCCGAATCGCCGAGGCCGCCGCAAGTACGACCGCATCGTCCAGGCGGGCACGCAGAATCGCAGCGGCAAGGGGGTCCGCGAGGCCATCCAGTTCCTCCGCGACGGCGGATTGGGGCCCGTCTACATGGCCAAGGGCGTGTGCTACAAGCCGCGCAACTCGATCGGGATCAAGGCCAACGCGCCGGTGCCCGAGGGCGTCGACTACAACATCTGGCTCGGCCCCGCGCCGAGCGCCCGTTCAACCCGAACCGGTTCCACTACGAATGGCACTGGAACTGGGACTACGGCAACGGCGACATCGGCAACCAGGGCATCCACCAGATGGACATCGCCCGCTGGGGCCTGGGCGTGGACAAGCACCCCTCGCACATCATGTCCTCGGGCGGCCGATACGGGTACAAGGACGACGGCCAGACGCCCAACACGCAGATCGCGGCGTTCAAGTACGACGACTGCATGCTCGAATTCGAGGTCCGCGGCCTGCCCACCAATCCCGAGCAAGGGATCAAGTCGGGCAACCTGTTCTACGGGCCGAAGGGGTGCATGGCAATCAACGGCGACAAGTGGGAGACGTTCTTCGGCCACAAGAACGAGCCCGGCCCGAAGGGATCGGGAGGCGGCGACCACTTCGGCAACTTCATCGAGGCGGTGAAGGCCCGCAAGCCCGAGATGCTCAACGCCGAAGTCCTGGAATGTCACCTCTCCAGCTCGCTCTGCCACCTGGCCAACATCAGCTACCGCCTGGGGAGGGCATGAATTTCGATTCCAAGGAGGAGAAATTCCTCAACGACCCCGAGGCCGACACGATGCTCTCGCGGCAGTATCGGTCGGGGTTCGTGATGCCGGAGAAGGTGTAAGAGAATCCTCGTAGGGCGTGTGCAACACGCCATCTTCCTCTCAGGAAGGTGGCGTGTTCAATCCCATGATCGTTGGGAAATTTCTAGCGGGAAATTATGACGCAACTTCACCCGCCCTCCGTGCTCGATCGGCTTATGGAACCGGTGGCCCGTTCGATCAGTCCTGACCTGGCCCGCGAACTCGTCGGGCTTCGCGCCGATGCCGAGGTCCAGGCGAAGATCGACGATCTCGCCGAGAAATGCAATCAAGGAACGCTCTCGGCCGACGAACGCGCCGAGTATGAGGGAATCGTCGCCGCCATCCATGTGATCGGGATCTTGCAGAGGAAGGCTGCTCGCATCCTGGCCGGCAATGGGATGCCCTGATGGATGAGGCAACTCGACGGCTCGTCCGCGAGCGGGCGATGGGCCGTTGCGAGTATTGCGGCCTGCCACAAACCGCGTTGCCGCTCTCGTCTTTCCATATCGAGCACGTGGTCGCCAAACAACATGGCGGCGAGGACTTTCCCGAAAATCTGGCCCTCGCCTCTCACCATTGCAACCTCCACAAAGGCCCGAATCTCACCGGCATTGATGCGGAGACCGGCGCGATTGCTCTCTTGTTTCACCCACGGCGCGAGGTGTGGGCCGAACACTTTGCAGCCCAAGGTGTATTCCTGATCGGCTTGACCCCGACAGCTCGAGCGACGGTGAGGACTCTCGCCATGAACGCCGAATCTCAAATCGAGGCGAGATCGAGTCTCGGATCATGACTCGTCCGCAGATCTCGTACAGTCATTTCGCCTTCGTGCCCTTGGTCCATGGGCTTTGCGGATACTCCTTCCGCAGTCGCTCGCGGACTTCCTCGGCGCGGCCGTCTTGCTTGAGGTCCCGGAAGAGCTGCTCGATGTGCGCAAGCGCCCGGGGATGCTCTTCCTTGTCCTTGTCGTAGAGGATGTCGGTGTGGAGGTACGCCTGGAGCGCGTCCTTGGGGCGGCGCAGCGGCGATGTAGCAGTCTCCCAGCGTGTTGTAGGCGACCGCCTGCACGTCCACGGCCTCGGGCGGGGCCTCCTTGATGACTTCTTGCACGAGCGCGAGCGCAGTCGTCGAACTTGCTCATGGCCACGAGGCATTCGGACTTGACCAGCTTGGCCTCGCGGACCGGCACCGGGCCCTTGTTCGCGGCGATGATCTTGTCGAGGCCGGCGATCGCCTGGTCGCTCTTGCCCGACTTGCTTTGCACCCTGGCTTTCAGGACGGCCGCGCGATCGACGGCCGAGGGGATTCGTTCGCCCAGGGTCGCGAGCACCGCATCGGCCCTGGCCGTGTCGCCTTTCTGCAGATGCAGGCGGATCAGGGTTTCGAGCGCCGGGCTGAGGTGGCGGCTGGTCGGGTATTTCTTCACGAAATCGTCGAGTTCGCCGATCGCCTCGTTCAGCTTCGCCGGCGAGGCCATGGCGGCGTCGGAGAGGATCTCGGCGCGGCGGAAGAGCGCCGCTTGCGCGATCAGCGGCTTTCCCGAGGCCTCCGCCGCCGCCTTCTTGAACTGGTCGGCGGCCTGTTCGAGCTGGCCTTGCTTCACGCTCAGCTCGGCGAGGTTGTAGGTCGCCGGCACGCCGTCGTAGGTGATCGACGCGATCTGGTCGAGCGGCACGGTTTGATCGCCCGCGGCGGCGCGGATCTTCACGTCGGTGGGCGTCTCGGACGTGATCGGGCCCCGCAACAGGCCGCCGGCGGCGTTCACCGTCGACTTCGGGATCAGGACGACTTCATCGGCGACGGCGAGGCCGGCCAGCAAGGCGACCGAGGCCAGGGCCTTGAAAAGGGTTCGTTGCATGACTCGACGACCTCTCCATGCATTGGTAGCGAATTTCAATTTCCGAGCTTCGCGATCAGGTCCTGGTATTTCTTCTTCATCTCGGGGTTGCCGACCGAAGGCGTGAACGTGATCACGCCCTTGAGCGTCTTCTTCGCGTCGTCCTTGCGATCCATCGCGGACAGGGCCACGGCCATGTGATAGACGCATTCATAGTATTCGATTCGTCGGGGCCGCGCCGGTCGAACCTCGGGGTGATCCTCTTCCAGTAGTCGTAGGCGGCGTTCCACCGGCCGGGCACCTCCCGCCTGTCCTTCTCGCCGGTTGCCCAGTCTTCCAGCAGGTAGCCGCGTTCCATGAGGGGCTCGGGGAAGGTGGGGTTGCCGTTGATGAGCTCGTCGTCGAGCTTGAGCGCCGCGTCGAATTTCCTGGCCTTGCGGAGCGCCTCGGCCTTCTTCAGCTTGACCACGAGGAGGTTCGAGGCGGCGCCGGGCGCCTTGAGGAATTCGGCGGATTTCTCGTACTTGCTGAGGATGCGGTCGAAGATCGCGAGCGCAGTCCTCGGCCATGCCCAGGTCCAGCATCGACCGGCCCGCGAAGGCGAGCGAGGCGAAGGTCTGCCCCGACTCGCTGCTTGCCAGGGCCTTCAAGAAGTTCTTGGAAGCCTCGCGAGTCCGGTTGTAACCGGCCGTGTCGTTGCGGGCCTGCTGGGCCTTCATCTGCGCCTCGAGCGACTTGTTCAACTGGACGTAAAGCTCGGTCAGCTTGGCGCTCGATCCGCCCGCCTTCTCCAGGATCTTCATGTCGTCGACGGCCTTGTTCGTCTGGCCGTCGGCGATGTGGGCCTGGAGCAGGACGGTCACGAGCCCTTCGTAGAGCGGCGCGACCTCGGCCGAGAGGTTCTGGCCCGCGAGCGTCTTCTGGAGCGGCTCCAGAGCGCCACGGCCTCCTTGGGCTTGCCGGTGCCCCGATAGATCTCGGCCAGGGCGTTGGTGTTGATGATCACCGCCGCGTCGGCCATCGAGCCCCCGGCCGCCTTGCGGGCGTCGAGCGCCGTCTTGGTCAGGTGGAACGCGGCCTGCTCCTCGGCCTGGGCTTCGGGCGTCTTCCCCTCGTCGCGGAACCGGCCGGCCATCCGCCAGTGGGCCTCGCCCGCCTTGACCTGCGCGTCGAGCCTGCGGGGCGAGGTCGCGCGGACCGCCTCGTACGCCTTGGCGGCCTCGGCGTTGTGCCCCACGCCGATCTCGATGGCCCCGATCATCATCCGGGCCGAGTCCCCGACCTCGCTATCGGGCCAGGTCTCGGCCGCGTACAGGGCGAGCGCCTTCATGTGGTCGAGGTCGCTCTGCGCGTCGATCTGGCTGTAATTCACGTAGGCCATGCGATAGGCTTCCCAGCCGATCTCGGCGGCCTTCGCGGCGTTCTCGAACTTGGGGTAGCGCGTGGCGAGGAATTCGGCAATCACGGCGGCGTCGTAATAGCGGCCGGTCGAGTAATAGCAGAAGGCAAGCAGGTAGCGGGCCTCGTTCGCCTTGTTCGGCTCCTTGGCCGGATCGGCCCGCTTGACCGCGTGCTTGAGCAGCTTGATGGCGCGGTCCCACTCGTAAGACTGAACGGCCGAGCGGCCCTGGCCGATCGCGTCGTCGTAGCTCATGGCCAGGATCTGATTGTCCTTCAGCTCGCTCTTGGGGCGGAACTTGCGCCGCAGTTCCAGGGCCTCGGCCTTGTAGGGGGACAGGTACTTGACGACCTCGTCGAGCTGGGCGCTGGCCTTGCGGGTGGCCTCCTCGCGGTCGGATTCCTTGGTCTCGGGCAGGAGGCTGATGAGCGCCTTGGCGAATTCCAGCCGCACGCCCAGCGAGTTGAGCGTGGGCTGCTGGCGGGGGTTCACGTTCTCCTGGAGCCATCGCGACGCCTCGTCCAGCGCCAGCGCATGCTCCTGGCGCTTGCCGTCGACGATGATCCGGTAGAAGCCGATCGTCCGCCTCATCTCGTTGAATTGCGGGTCGTTCATGGGCTGCGCCACCAGCTCGTTATAGATGCCCATGGCGCGGCCAAATTCCCCCTTCTCCTCGTAGCACTTGCCCTGGAGCATCAGCGCCGTGAGGCCCGCGAGCTGGCTGCGATGGTCCTTGTACACCTTCTCGAACCCCTCGCCCGCGGTGTCCAGCAGGGCGTTGCGCTCCTTCGAGCCGTCGGGCCAGGTGAGCGCGTCCTCGTGGTCGACCACGATCCGCTGGAGCCTGGCGTTGACCAGCGCCGTGAGCCTCGCCTTCGCCTCTTTCTTGGGATTCCCGTCGGGGATGAACTTGGGGAACGCATCATGGGCCGTGAGCAGGAGCGGCAGGGCGCGATCGTACAGGGCGCGGGCCTGGGCGAACGCGGCCCTGGCGGCCTCGTACCTGGCCTTCGCCTCGCCGTCCTTCAGGTCGTTGCCCTGGAGCGTCGCCGTGTGGCCCCGCTCGACATAAAGGCGGGCGAGTTGCGTGAGCACCTCGGGGGCGAGCGGGTGCTTGGGCTGCTCCCGGGTGAACTTGTCGAGCAGCGAGGCCGCCGAGTCGAGGAGCCTGGTCTTCTTCTCGATGTCGTTGGTGATGCTGGCCTCTTCCAGCAGGCCACGGCCCTCGTGGTAATCGAGCACCACCTTCAAGTCGGCCGGCGTGTCGGTCGCCTTGCGCAGCGATTCGAGGTATTCGAGCGCCAGGTCGTGATATCCGCGTTCGCGAAGCCCCTGGATGTACTTGAGGGTTTGCTTCGCCTCGCGAGACATCTCCTCGTCGGCGGCCCGGAGCGAGGGAGAAACGGCCAGGACGGCCACGATCGCGGCCAAGAAACCGGTGCGCAAAGCCATGATGCAAGAGCCCCCCGAACCACGCGGTGGTCGCCGAATCGAGAGCGTGGATGCGTTAACATTGACTGTACGAACGCCAACACGGTTCGTCAATCAGGAGGTCGCTTTCAGGGTGCGCAGACGGACTTTGGCGCCGGCGGAGGAAAGCCCAACCGCGGAGGCACGCAGGTCCCACGGAATGGTACAGCCCCGCGCCGCAGAAGATCTTGCGCAGTGCGCGTCGACGTCCGCGTAACGACCAAGCTCAGCAGTTCCGGAAGATCGCGGTTTTCGCAGTGACGTGGGCGATGGTCCCGACTACCTGGCTTCTTGGAGTTTCTTGACGACGGCCTCTCCCACCCCTTCGGCACTGGCGGGGTTCTGGCCCGTGATCAGGCGACCGTCTTCGACCACATGAGAGGCGAAGGCTGACCATGCCTTGCTGTAACTGGCTCCACGCTTTTGTAGTTCTTCTTCCAGATTATACGGGACCGCCTGCTCACGCCCGAACTTGACCTCCTCGTTCCATGAGAAGCCGGTCACCTTCTTCCCGGCGATCAGGTAGTCTCCCCCGGTCAGCTTCACTTCCATCAGGCCAGCGGGACCGTGGCACACGGCGGACACGATCTTGTCGGACTCGTAGAACCTGGCCGTCAGCTTCGCCAGGTCGTCGCTCCTGGAGAAGTCGAAGCAGGCGCCGTGGCCTCCCGTCATGTAGATGGCGTCGTAGTTGGCGGCGTCGGCGTCGGCGACCTTCATCGTGTTCGTCAGCAGGTTCATGTAGGTACGGTCCTCATACCGCTTATCGGTCCCGCCCATCTTGAGGACCGCAGGGGCGAGGCTTTCCGGGTCGATGGGGACGTAGCCGCCCGAAGGGCTGGCGATGTCCATCTGGAAGCCCGCCTTTTCCGCCACGTCCCAAAAGTGGGTCATCTCACCAAGCCACAGCCCGGTCCTGCACCCAACCTTCTCGAACTCGCCGTGGTTCGTGACGATGATGAGGATTTTATTCGTCCCAGCCATAGCCGTCCCTCCCGTACCGCTGAACTGGCGGCCGACGTCGTGACGAAAAGAACGATGCACTGTAGGAGCCGCAGCGTGCCGTATCAAGTAGGGTTTACGCCGGTGGGTGCGGCAACGGATTCTGGCGGGACGGGTCATTCCAGCGTAGGGCCGGTTATTTACCGGCCGTCCATGCGAATCCAACACGGCCGGTAAGAACCGGCCCTACGAAATGCCAGGATCCATTGCCGCACCCCCGGTGGCATGCCACCCAGGAAAGCCTCACGACGCGGTAAAGTTATCAGCGCTAAAGGGCCACACGCTCGGCAATCCAATCCAATGCCGCCTCTTTCGAATCGATGACCCCTTCCAGCTGCGCATCATACGCCATTTCCAGCACCTCCCGGAACCGGGGCCCGGGCTTCAACCCGCGATCGTGCAGGTCGTGCCCGGTCAACAGCGGGGGCGGATTGATGGGACCGTCCGGCTGCTGGCGCAGGTAACGCTCGCAATACTCCACATGGGCAATATCGCCCTCCGTCGCCGCCGCGATGGCACGATGCAGGGTCAAGAGATCCTCAATCCCCGGCATGCTCAAGAGCTTCTTCAACGGGGCGATGCGGAGGCGTTCGGGATCGGACGTGGGCTTGCCGTCCTTGACGTAGTAGCCTTCCACGTGCCCCAGTAGGCCATGAGCAGCTCATTGACGGTCAGGTCGCAGGATGAGGCCGCGGGCCTCGGCGCACCGCGACGATCGACCAGCCATTCGGCGACCAGGCGTTCGTACTCGCCGCGGCTCTGCGGGGAGCCGTGCCGGCCGAGATAATGATCGCGGCCGGAGAGGGTAACGACGACCTGGCCGGTCGCCTTGTGGATTCGGTAGGAGGGGATTCGAGCAGGCATGATGCAGTCCCTGTCGGCCACAATCCGGTAGACTACCGGAGTTGAAAGGCTTCTGGGCCGCACTGCCCGACCGCCGGCAGGTACACCTAAACCGGCTTCGGCGGGTGACTTGGGAAAAGTCGGGGCGAGAGGATTTGAACCTCCGACCTCACGGTCCCGAACCGTGCGCTCTAGCCAAGCTGAGCTACGCCCCGATCGTTCATGACTCGCATGGAATCTTAGCGAAACCTTGCGGCCTGTCAATCCGAATGATTTTGGCCGCGGGGAGAGGGGGAGAGGGTGAATCCTTCCTGATTAGTGATCGAACTTGCATCTCTTATATTTCATTTCGGGTCCGATTCTTGCGTGGGTCCTAGCAATCTCATGTAGTTTTGCCATCGCGACTGGAATTCCGCCGGATGGCCGTCGATGGCCCCGAGGAACGCTTGCTCGTGGCGGTTGGCATCGTTCTCGGGGGGACGCGGCACTCGCAGGGCGTCGAGGTATGCGACGAGCGCTTGCGGATTCTCGATCCTCAGGTAATAGGTCAGCGCCCAGGCCTTGGCGTAGGCGTCCTGGCGGTAACCCTGGCCGAAACCGGCGTCTCGGAGGATTGGGATGAGGCGGGTGGATTGGGAAATGCGGGCGTAATCGGCGAGCCTGAGCGACGATGGCGGGCCCAGCCCGGCCCAGCGTCCCGCTTCCATGGCCTCGAATTGCATGGCGAGGCCTTCGCTCAGCCAGTGGGGGAACGCTTCCGGGCCAGGAGCGAGGCGGGACGCCTTCACGAGTTGATGCGCGGTTTCGTGGGCCGCGACGGCGAGGTCAATCTCGCGACGATCCAGGTCCATCCGGATTTCTTCGCGGTCGAGCTGGCGATCGAGGCCTTCGGTCGATGCCGTTTCTCGCTGGCCTCGCCTGGCTTCGATCGCGACCCTTGCGGCTACTCGTCCCGGATCGCTCCGGCAGTCGTAAGCGACCACGAGGCCTCGCGTTGGGTGATGGAACCCTCGCGTGTTCAGGAACGCTTCCGCGGACTCGGCGTGCAAATAGGCGAGATAGTCGGACTTCCTGGCGAGCCAGGCGGACGGGAGGCGATGGGTCGGCGCCGGCAGGTCGAATCCTAGGGCGGCGAACGTCAAGTAATAGGCCTTGATGACCCGCTCCAGGACGTCGATGCGCTCGGCGGCCTCGGCGAGCGAGTGCTGGTGAAAAAGGAGGACGTGCGGGCCTCGCGCCGTCAACATCGGCCTGGGTAGATGGAGGAGCAGGGGGGGCAGGTCGGGGTCGGGAAGGGGCGTGTTGAGTCGGTCCACGACCTTGACCAGGCGAGCCGTGGGCTCGTGCAGGGGGTCGGCCTCGTGGGCAGCCCTCAGCATTAGCTCTGCCTCGGGGATGAGGCCGCGATCGAGCGCCCAGAGCGCCGCCGCGAGCCGCTCGGGTGCCCCGTGGAGCATCGCGGCGGCTTTCTTCGAGGGCCAGTCGCGAGCCGGCCAGGGCTCCGAGGTGATCTTGCGAAAATCCCCCCGGGGGAACGCGAACGGGCCATCGGGCGTTTCCAGGAGGACTCGATCGCCATCGACGGATGCTGGGAGCCGGAGACGGCCGCCCTCGACCGGCTCCAAAACGTCGGCCCTGACCGGATGGATGGCCGCCAGCGTGGCAACGAGCGCGATCGTCGGCAAGGGTTTCACGGGGGGATCCATTCGCGGGATCGATCGGGGCGACGGCCGGGACCGGACCCGGCTCCCTCTTCCGTTTCCATCGGAGGAATGGCCGCTCGAATCCATAATTAAGGGCCGGAAGCCGGCGCCATCGTGGTCGGGCAGATCTCGCCTCGACGTGGCGCGCCTTCGGCTTCATTCATCGCGAATCCAGGGCATCGTTTCCGATCGCCCAATCGAACACGCGATCGACGAGCGCCTGGGCCAGCGATTCGCCCGGCCCGATCGTCTCCGGCTCGTGGCCTTGCCGCGCCAGGTGGAGCGTGTGCCGGCCCTGGCGGAGCAATTGCAGGTCGTTGGCGACCGTGAGGTCCACGCGATTGGCCCGGCACGCCGCCTCGGCTTGCTCGATCAGCTCGTCCGGCGACGCCCCCGAGAGCAGCTTGAAACCGACGAGGTAGGTCCGCGGCGACCAATCCCGGACCGATCGGATGACCTTGGGCGTGCGGTGGAGGCGAAGCAGGCGATCTTCGGCCCTTGAGTCGAGCTTGCCCGCCGATCGCTCGGGCTCGTAATCGGAGACCGCCATGGCCAGAAAAGCGACGTCGATGGGCGCCTCGCGGAGGGTTTCTCGCAGGGTCGTTGCGGTAATCCTCGACGGTCCCCTCGCGGAGAGGGCGGAGATGGAGGCGGTGCGAGGCCGCTTGATAGGACGCGTGGAGCGATTTCAATCGTCCGAGCTCGTCTTCGACATGGGCCGTGTTCAAATCCAGGCTTGCGAGGCGATGAAACGGCAGGGCTGCCGTCGGGGCGTGGACGTGCCGGACGGTGGCGCCCCGGGCGAGGCATGCCTCGGTGATCCGGGCCGAGAATTGCCCCGTCGAGACGTTCGCGATGTGGCGGACGTCGTCGATTGCCGCGATCGTCCCGCCCCCGGTCACCACCACGTTCATGACCGTTCGCCCCCCTCGGCCCCTTGCTAGATGATCGGCACGCGGCTAGCCTGGCCCGGATCATTGATCGCCGATCGAGGCCCGCTCATGACGAATTTCGCGACCCCTCCCGACCCGCTCGCCCGAGAGCTTTACGACGAGATGAGCCGCTGGCCCATCTTCGACTGCCACTCGCACATCGACGCCCATCGCCCGGCCGCGCGCGACATCTCCGAGATCCTCGGATACCACTACTATACCGAGCTTGCCCACTCCGCGGGGATGCCGGCCGAGCTGGTCGGACCCGATGTCGAGCCGCTCACGCGGGTCCGCCACCTCGCCGAATACCTGGATCGGCTGGACAACACGGCGCAGTCCTCCTGGCTCCTCGATATCGCCCACACCTTCCACGGATTCCCGCACGACCGGATCGGCCCGGACACGATCGAGGACCTGATCCGCCGGGCCGATCACTCGCGAGACGGCGACGCGTGGGACAAGAAGGTCTGGGACGCAACCAACCTGGAAGCCGTCTTCCTGACCAACGACTTCGACGACCCGTTGACCGGCTGGGAGACCTCGAAATACGTCCCGTGCCTTCGCGTGGATGACCTGATCTTGAAGTTGCACGAACCTCGCACGCTCGACCGGCTCCGCCAGGCCACGAACGTGGACGTGCAGGACCTGGCCAGCCTTCGGCTTGCGCTGGCGGCGATCGTGCAATATTTCGTGGACCGCGGGGCGAGGGCGATGGCCGTGAGCCTGCCCCCGGATTTCGCCCCGCGCCGAGCGAGCCCAGGCGGGCCGTGACGCCCGTCCGCAGGGCCGTTCATCAGATGGATTTGCGGCCGGATGAGCATGACGAGATCCGCCGCGTGCGTCCTCTGGTCGCTGGCCGAGCTTTGCGGCGACCACAAGCTGCCGTTCGACCTGATGATCGGCCCGATCCGCAACCTTTACCCGGCAGGGCGTGGCCGGCGGCGCGACCTGTTCGACCGGCGCGTGAGCCTGCACGACTACCGCGACCTGTTCAACCATTTCGCGGACGTGACGTTCCCGGTCTCGACCCTGTCGCCCGACGCCTCGGCCGAGCTGGTCGCGTACGCGTGGATCTTCCCGAACGTGGTGCCGCATGGGCATTGGTGGTACTCGAACGTGCCCAGCCTTCATCGCCGCCGACCTGAAGGCGCGGCTCGAGGCCGTGCCCAAGACGAAGCTGATCGGCTACTACTCCGACGCCTACAAGCTCGAGTTCGTCCTGCCGAAATTCCGGCATGTACCGGCGGATCCTGGCGGAGACCCTGGCGGACACGAGGAAGTCGCGCGGATGGTCGGCCGAGAGGGCCCTGGACCTGGCACGGCTCCTGTTGCTGAGAATCCGCGACGGCTTTTCGAGGCCGGGGGCGCCATGCGGGAACGTGAGAACTCGGCCGTCGCGACTTGACCCGATGCGGAATGCGGCGGAATGATTGAGCATCCTGGGCCCGTCGTTCGACCCGCCACGCTTGCCGACTTTCGAGGACCACATCATGTCGCCCCTGCGTCACCCCCGAGCGCTCTCGACGATGATGGCCCTTGGCCTGGCCTTCTCCGCGCCGCTTTCCGTCCGCGCGGCAACCTTCGATCAGCAACGGCGGCGGGAACCTCTCGACGGGCAGCGGCCGAGGGACGTCCCCGGGCGTGGGTGCGGGGGCTTCGCCCAGCTCGACCAACACCAACACGGTGCGCCCGGGGGTGCCCTCCCAAATCCCCGGGGGCACGCCCGGCGAGCTCGTTCCTGGCGCGGGACCGAACTTCTCCGGGGGCCGTTCCGACGCGTTCATCCTGCCCGGCGGCGAGTTGCCGATGCCCCTCGACCCGAATAGCGGCAGGCCGCTGAGCCCAGAAGAGTCTCGGACGCTGGAAGCTCGCCTCCTGCCCGACGCCCGCAGCATCAACGACCCGTCGCAAAGGTCGCTCGCGCTGGAACGCGTGGCTCGCCAGAAGGTGCTCAAGCACGTGGCGGGCGACAACAAGCTGGAGGAAGCCCACGACGCGCTCCGCGAGGCCTTGCAGGCGGCCATGATGGTGCGAGAATCCATCATCCGCGACCTGCGATACCTGGCCATCGTCCGGACCGCGCTCACGCTCGGCGACGAGTTCACCCGCCTGGGGACGTACGACGAGACGTATATCCTCGAAAAAGAGTCGATGCCGCTGATCCCCCTGGACGTCGACGACGGAGCGGTGAGCCCCACGAGGCAGCCCTCGGGCGACGTCGCGTTGCCCAGGATGACCGTGAGGGATCGCGTAGGGTTGCTCGTCCGCGCCGAGCAGGAGCGGGCCTTCGCCTCGGAGACGGCCCAGAGGCTCGAAAGCTCGAACTTCCTGGCCGAGATGCTCTACCGCGTGGTCGAGAACGAGTCGCAGGCGAGCCAGAAGGTGGCCAATGAGGTGCTCCGGGTCGTCGACCCCAAGGACTTCCCGCCCATCCTCGACAAGGACGGCAAGGAACTGACCGATACCCGGGGCAATCGGATCACCAGCCGCAGCGGGCGGTACGACCTGGTCGGCGCCGAGGATGCCTTGAAGCGGATGGCCGATCGCGGCATCGTGTTCGCGGCCAACGACGCGGCCAAGATCCCCAAGCCGGTGTGGCGAGACCGCTCGATGGTGACGATTGCCGTCGAGGCGGCAAGCTCCGAGCAGTTTGCCCGCGGCCTGGAGGTTTCTCGGAGGATCCCCCATCCCGAGTATCGCAGCGACGCGCTGATCCGCCTGGCCGAGTCGCAGGCCCGCAGGAACCTGAACGCCGACGCCACGGCCACGTACACCGAGGCCGCGCAGGCCGTGGCCTCGATCCGGATCGCCGACCCCCGCGACATCCTGAACAGCGTGCTGATCGACAGCCTGATCTCGGTCGGCCGATTCGACGACGCCCGCGCCTGCATCCCCCTCTACTCGACGCAGGAACGGCAAATCGCGGCCCTCGGGACCATCGCCGAGAGCCAGGGTCAGCGTCGCCTGGACCAGGCGGCCTTCGCCTGGATTAACACCGAGCGCCCCCCCAGTTCCGCGACACCCTCCGCCGCCGCGTGTCCGACGGCATGGTCCGAGCCCTGGACCGGGATCGCACGAACAAGGATGAACTGATGCCCCGCTAAGGCGGTGCTCGATCCAACGTGCACAACCGATGGGGATGGCACACGGTGCGCGACGTAGGGCCGGCTATTGCCGGCCTTCTTCGTTGACGGCCGGCAATAGCCGGCCCTACATTCGTGCGCGACGCGACGGTGGATCGCTGTACCGGCGATCGTCTGGACCTGCCGCTCGATCCCCCTTATCATGCGTGCCGCGATGGATTTTGCGGCACGGGATCGCCCCTCGGCTTCGGGAAGGGAGTTGCGGCACCATGATTCGGCACCGGAATGCCTGGATGGTTGGATTATGCCTCGTCCTGATCGCCCAGGGGACCGCCCTGGCTCGCCAGGCGGCAAAGCCCGAGGGTTTGCAGGAGCCCCCATCCACCCGGGATCGCGTTCCCATGTTGGACCCGTGGACGCCTGCCGCTCACTTGCCTCCTCCGACCGAGCAGGAGATTTGGGACAAGATTCCCGCGCCGAAGGCTGATCCCTCGGGTCGCACGAAGGTCAGGCGAGAGAACGTTCGGTTCCTCATCGAAAAGACCGGCGACAAGGCGGATGATCCCAAGGTCTACCCGCTTGCCGGCCTTTGCCAGTTGGTCCATTGCCACTACCGATGCACCGTCTACTACGACGTGATCACAAGCTTGGACGCCCCCTTACCTCATGAGCAGTCCGAGCATCACGTCGAGGTGGTTCATCTTGAGAAGGATTTCCTCCGTCGTTGCGAGAAGCCCGACGCCGACGAGCTGGCGGGGCGAGTGGCGAAGCTGGAGAAGCAAGTTGCTCAGCTTCTTGGCGAACGCGGGGTCATGAAGGCCGTCACCGACGACCAGCCGGCCGCCGAAGTGCCGGAACCGCACGCTCCTCGCGCGGTCGAGAAGCCTGGCAAGACGTATAGCGGAAGGGTGGTTGGACCCGATGGCACGCCGGTCGCGGGCGCAAAGGTCACTCCGCTGCGGCTCGATGACAAGGCGCCGACGGTGCTGACCGATGCCGACGGGCGTTTCACCATCGAGCCGATCCCGGACGACGATTCTCCCGCCATGATCACCGGCCAGGCCGTGAGGGTTGAGGCCGCCGGGCTGGCTCGCCAGATGTTCGTGCCCAAATCCGACGGCGATTCCACGATCCGCCTCCAGGAAGGGGCTCCGGTCTCCGGTCGCGTCCTTTACAAGGGACGGCCGCTGGAGGATGTGGAGGTCAATCTGGTCGCGTCCGACCGGATCATGCCCGTGTTCCTGGGCGACTGGAAGGCTGAGACCGATCGCCACGGCCGATTCACTTTCAAGGACATCCCCAAGGGCCACGAGTTCGACCTGTATTTCTCGATCGCGAGCCTGAGGAACTTCGGCGCCATCGCCCCGCGAAACGCGAAGGTCGGGCCTCGGTCGCTGCAAGTGGACGTGAGCGACATCGAGGTCGGTCCCTCGCACAAGGTCGCGGGCGTGTTGAAGTTCTCCGACGGCCGCGCCGTGCCGCCCGGGACGGTCGCCCACGTGAGCGTTGAAGGGGGTTGGAGCCTCGCAGCGATGCCCGGTGGACGAGGAGGGCCGGTTTGCCGTCGATGGCCTGCCCACCACCACGGCGCAGGTGTCGTTCGTGTTCGAAAATCGCGCGTATGAGCCCAAGGGATATCGGCTCTCGGCCAAGAACCGCTCGTTCGACCCCGGATACAGCTACCTGATCGGCAAGCTCGACCGCGACATCACCGACCTCGTGGCCCTGTACGAGCCGGGCGAACCCACGTCGCGCAACGGCGAACGTCCGGGGATGGACGACGACGACGTGAAGGAGCTGTACGCAAGGCCCCTGCACGGGATCGAGCCGGGCGAACGGAAGTAAATCGACGGCCTGGGCGGATTACGGAACGGGACTTCCTTGGAGGAGATCGCAACCGCCCAGCATTTTCCGTCGAGACGCGATCATGAACGAAACGAAAGGCAAGACCCGGCGCGATTTCCTGGCCACCGCCGGCACCGGGCTGGTTGCGGCCGGCGTGGCGTCGCAGGTTGCCGAGGCCCAGGACCCGAAGCCTTCCGAACCCCCGAGCCCGATCCGGTTCACCCCCATGGAGGCGAAGACCGAACGCGACGAGCCGCCGCCCCCGCTGGCCCTGCCGCCCGATCAACGCGTGGGATTCGCGATCGTCGGCCTCGGTCGATTGGCCCTGGAAGAGATCATGCCGGCGTTCGCCCAATCCAGGCTCGCGCGGCCCGTGGCGCTCGTGAGCGGCGACCCGGCGAAGGCCGAGAAGGTGGCGCGATCCTACGGGATCAAGCCGCAAGGCCTTTACGATTACCAGACTTACGACCGGATTCGCGACAATCCCGAGGTCGAGGCCGTCTACATCGTCCTGCCCAACTCGATGCACCTGGAATTCACGGTGAGGGCGGCCAGGGCGGGCAAGCACGTGTTTTGCGAGAAGCCGATGGCCACGTCGTCCCGCGAGTGCGGCGAGATGATCGAGGCGTGCAAGTCGGCCAACAAGACGCTGATGATCGCCTATCGATGCCAGTACGAGCCGTACAATCTGGCCATGACCAGGCTGGTCCGCAGCAAGGAGTTCGGGCCGGCCCGGCAGATCGAGCTGGCGAATTTCCAGAACATGGGCGACCCGTCGCAATGGCGGTTCAAGAAGTCGCTCGCGGGGGGCGGTTCCTTGCCGGATATCGGCATTTATGGATTGAACGCGGCCCGATTCCTCACGGGCGAGGAGCCCGTCGAGGTCTTCGCGAGGATCCAGACCGATCGCTCGGACCCGCGGTTCAAGGAGGTGGAAGATAACGTGGCCTTCACCCTGAAATTCCCGTCGGGCGTGATCGCCACCATGCAATCGGGCTACTCCGCGCACGAGACGCGGCGGTATCGCGTCATGTGCGAATCGGGATGGGCCGAGCTGGACCCGGCGTTTTCATATCAAGGGTTGCGAATGCGGGTGGGTCGGGCCGCGGGCAAGGTGGAGTTCCTGGAGGAGCGGAAGCTGGGCGAAAAGAATCAATTTGCGCTGGAATTGGACCACATGGCGCATTGCGTCCGATCGGGCAAGAAGCCCCGCACTCCCGGCGAGGAGGGGATGCAAGATCATCGCCTCATGGAGGCGATTTACGAGTCGGCCGCTTCGGACAAGCTCGTCAAATTGGCCCGGGTGGAGGGGCTGGACGTGACGCGGGGCCAACCGATGGACGCTTGATCCGCCGGGAAGGTGTGCTTGCCGAGGGGCAGGGGTCGACCTTATAATCGGTCGCGAGCCCCTGGCCCCGAAGCCTTCCCGATCGGCCCCCTACGCGATGCCGCAAGGCCTTGACAGCACACGAGATGAGCATCGCTTGACCAACGTCGTGGTCCTGGGCTCGACCGGCTCGGTGGGCCGCAGCGCCTTGAGCGTGCTGGAGCACGACGGCGGCCGTCGCCTGCGTGCGTTCGGCCTCGGCGCCATGGCCAATGCCGACCTCATGCTCGCGCAGGCGCGTTCCGCCCGGCCCCGCTATGTGGCGATGGCCGACCCTTCGGCCGCGGGGCTTGTGAAGGCGGAATTACATGCTCTGGGCATTGAATTGCTCGTCGGCCCCGAAGGGATCGAGCGGCTTGCGAGCGATCCCGAGGCCGACCGCGTATTGACGGCCATCGTCGGCGCCGCCGGGTTGCGGGGGACCTGGGCCGCCGTGGAAGCGGGCAAGACCGTGGCCCTGGCCAACAAGGAGACGCTGGTCGTGGCCGGTCCCCTGGTCCGCGACCTCGCCCGCCGCACGGGCGCCACGCTCTTGCCCGTGGACAGCGAGCATTCGGCGATCTTCCAGGCGATGCGATGCGGGACCGCGAAGGAGGTCCGCCGCGTGATCCTGACCTCCTCGGGCGGGCCGTTTCGGGGCAAGTCTCGCAAGGAGCTGGAGACGGTCACGCGGGAACAGGCGCTCAGGCATCCCACGTGGTCGATGGGGCCGAAGATCTCGATCGATTCCGCCACCCTGATGAACAAGGCGCTGGAGGTGATCGAGGCGCGGTGGCTCTTCGACCTCAAGCCCGAGCAAATCGAGGTGGTGATCCACCCCGAGAGCGTCGTGCATTCGATGGTCGAGTTCGTGGACGGGAGCGTGATCGCGAAGCTTTCCCCGCCCGACATGCGCCTGCCCATCCAGTACGCGTTGAATTATCCCGACCGCGTGCCCGGCCCGTGCCCCCTGCTGGACCTGTCGCGGTCGCTCTGCCTGCACTTCGACCCCCCCGATCGCGAGACCTTCCCTTGCCTGGACCTGGGGTTCGAGGTCATGGGCCGCGGGGGGACCGCCGGCGCCGCCTTGAATGCCGCGAATGAGGCCGCCGTGGGCCGTTTCCTGGAGGGTTCGATCGAATTCCTCGACATCCCCCGCGCGTGCCGCGCCGCGCTGGATCACCACAAGTATGATGCCCACCCCAGCCTGGACGACCTGTGGAAGGTCGACTCCTGGGCGCGGCAGGAGGTAACCCGTTGGCGACGTTCCTGACCAATGCCCTGACCAACGCCTATGCCGTGGCCCTGGTGGCCTTCGGGATCGGCTTCGTCATCTTCATCCACGAGCTCGGGCACTTCCTGGCCGCCAAGTGGGCCGGGGTGAAGGTCGAGAAATTCGCCATCGGGTTCGGCCCGGTCCTGTTCTCGTTCCGCAAGGGGATCGGGTTCCGCCTCGGCTCGACCATGAAGGAATTCGCCGCCGCGCTGGAGACGCCCGAGGGGGCGGCCGCCGTGAGCGAGACCGAATATTCGCTCCGCGCCCTGCCGCTGGGCGGATACGTGAAGATGCTGGGGGAAGACCCGGGCGGCGACGCCGAGAAATCGGCCGATCCCCGCGCCTTCCCCAATCGGCCGGTCGGCGCCGGATGGTGATCATCTCGGCGGGCGTGGTGATGAATCTGATCTTCGGCCTGTTTTGCTACATCTGGATGTATCTCCTGGGGGTGGAAGACGTGGCGGCGGTCCTCGGCACGATCGTGCCCGACCAGCCGGCGTATGAGGCGGGCTTCCGTCCGGGCGATTCCATCGTCGCCATCGACGGGCATACGGATGTCACGTACACCGACCTCAAGCAGGCGGTCGCGCTCAGCGGGACCGGGCAGAAGGTCCGGTTCGACGTGAAACATGCGGGCAGCAACGAGGTGGTGACGATCGACGTCGAGCCGATGAGGGCCGCCAAGGCCATGACGCCGACCATCGGCGTCATGTACAGCCCTTCGCTCTCGCTGGCCCAGGACCCGCTGATCCCGGGGGGGATCGGCAGCACCGAGACCAGCAACTCGACCATCAAGGCCATCGGCCCCCAGGGCGAGAAGCCCCGGCCCGTGGCCGACGTCCAGGAGTTGTTCCGCGAACTCGTCAAGGACCGCGATCGGCCGCTCACGGTCGTCGTGGAGCGATCCCCCCTGTATGGCAAGAAGGGCAAGACCACGCGGGAAGAAGCCACGATCCCGCCCCGCCTGTTTCGCGACTTCGGGATGCAGATGACCCCCGGGCCGATCGTCGCCGTCCGGCCCGGCTCGCCCGCGGCGGTGGCCGGGTTTCGCAAGGGGGATCGGATCGTCTCGATCGGCGACGACAAGTCATTCGACCCGATGAAATTGCCCGATATCGTGGCCGCGAAGGCGGGCCAGCCGATGACCTTCGAAGTTCGTCGCGAGGGGCAAGGGAAGGGGGCCGAAACGGTCCAACTGACGGCAACCCCCGACGACTCGCCGATCTGGGTCGACCAGTTTGGCGGGACCACGCCGCTGGAAATCCCCGGCCTCGGCCTCGCCTTGCCGATTATCCCCAAGGTCGCGGCCGTCGTGCCGGGTTCGCCCGCGGACAGGGCGGGGATCAAGCCGGGCGCCGTCGTCTCGTCCCTCCAGTTCTCGACCAGGCCGAAGAAAGACGGCCCGCAAGAGATCAAATGGGAGAAGAAGTTCATCCCGCTCGATGCCGAGGGGATCGCGTGGCCCGCGGCCTTCAGGATGGTCCAGGGCCTGGATAGCCCGGTCCGCATCAAGCTGGAAGGCGCCTCCGGGGAGATCGAGCTTTCCGCCGCCCCGGTCGAGAAGTGGTTCGACCCGATGAAGGACCTGGAATTACTCGGGCTGACCGTCCGCCTCCCGCCGCAACCGTTCGGGGAGGCCATTCGCCGGGGGGCTCGCGACGCCCGTGAGGCCACGCTCTCGTTCTACGTGACCTTGCGAAGCCTCTTCCAGGCCCGGCTCAGCCCCAAGGCCTTCATCAGCCCCGTGAAGATCGCCGAGCATTGCCTTCACCGTGGCCAAATATTCGGAATTCAGCAATTTCCTGCGATTCATCGCGATGATCAGCATCAATCTCGCCGTCGTCAACTTCCTGCCCATCCCCCCGCTCGACGGCGGGCAGATGGTCTTCCTGATCGCCGAGAAGGTCCGCGGCCGTCCGCTCCCGGACCAGGCGGTGAACTGGCCGACCTTGATCGGCGTGGCTTTCGTCCTGTGCCTGTTCGCCGCCGTCCTGATCAAGGACCTGTGGAGCTACTTCTGAGGTTCAGAGCGCCTCGGAGATCTTCTCCTCCAGCGAATCCGAGTCGTCGAAGACCTCCAGGGCGCGGAGGCGGTCGAGCAGCGCCGGCAGGTCGATCGGCTTGGTGATCACGTCCATGGCACCGGCCTCGCGGGCCTGGCGGTCGGCCTGGTCGGTGGCGTCGGCCGTGATGGCGACCACCGGGATCGACGCGGTATTGGGATCGTTGTGGAGTCGGCGGATTAATTCCACGCCGTCCATCACGGGCATCATCAGGTCGGTCAGGACCAGGTGGGGCTGGAATTCGCCCACCGCTTCCAGGGCCTCGCGGCCGTCGGTGGTCTCCCGGACGTCGAACCCGTACATCCGCAGCAATCGCCCGAAGGCGTAGCGGAGGAAGGGTGCGTCCTCGACTAGCAGGACACGAAGGTGATTCCCCACGGTCTTGGGGGGGATGACGTTGGTCACGATTGATCCCTCGACGGTTTGAGTGGCGGCCGACTCGAGTCGAGCCTTCTTGGACACACTCACGCCTGGGCCGTCCGGCCGCTTCTCATTACTGCATGGACCCTCCTACGCACTTCCCGCGCCAAAGCTCGATGCGATTCTCTCGGAGTAAAGAGTACTCGATCGAGCAAACCAGCAAGCTTTGCGATTCCCGAGAGATCCTTGCAATTCCGGCGGGATCCTGGAAGGATAGGAGTCATCGATCCAATCAGAACGGGGTCGTCGCCGCGCCGGTCCTCGGTCGCGATGGCGGGCCCTGGTCGTTCCCTTCGGAAAGTCCGATTCACCCTTCCCGTCTTCCGGGGCCCGATCGCGCGGGACATGCGATCCGGCCCGGTCCGCCTGGCGCCGCCGAGGGTCTCTCCCGATTCCTCTCGGCGCCAGCGGCTTCCCGGCATCGGGTGTGCGGGCATAGAGCTTGGATAATCTGGGTAGGGAGGCGAGGTCGTGTCGACCGAAATCCACCTGAACGGCCTGGGAATTTCGATCCCCGGGGATCTCGACTTCCCCGATTACGCGGATGACGACCGCGTCGTATCGATCGCGGCGGCGACCGGCCCGAACACCGACACCTTGCCGGTCATGTCCGACCCGGCGGCCGACCACCTTGATCCGGTGCTGGCCGCGCGTCGCATCGACGTCGAGGAGAAGCACGGCCGGGTCGCGAAGTTCCTGGAGCGGACCGGGTACGAGGCCCTCGTGCTGGGACGGGCCGACTCGATCGCCTGGTTCACCTCGGGCGGAGACCTCGGTCAGTACACGATGGGCGGCGACCTGGGATCGGTCCTGCTGTTCCTGAACCGGCACAGCCGAGCCGTGGTGGCCGACAACGTCCAGAGCGCCCGGGTCTTCGAGGAGGAGCTTGCCGGGCTCGGCTTCCAGTTCAAGGAACGGCCCTGGTACGACGATCCCGCCAAGGTGGTCGACGAGCTGGGCCATAACAAGCGAGTGGCCTGCGACGGCTGCGGTGCCCGGGCTGCCCGACGAGCTGGCCCGGCTCCGTCCCCTGCGGTATTCGCTCACCAGGCTGGAGCGGCAGACGCATGCGAGAGCTGGGCCGGACGCTCACGCTGGCGGTCGAGGCCACCTGCCGCAACTTCCAGCCGGGCGAGACCGAGGCCGACATCGCCGGACACCTGGCGCATCGCCTGTTGCGCGAGGGCGTGGTGCCCGTCGACCTGCGGGTCGCCAGCGACGACCGCCTGGCCCGCTACCGCCAGCCGGGTTTCAAGTCCGCCGAGATCAACCGAAGGGCCACGATCACCGCGGTCGGGCCGCCGTCATGGCCTGTGCGCCGTCGGTCACGCGCATCGTCTCGTTCGGCCCGATCGCCAAGCGAGTTCCGCGAGGCGCACGGGCTTGCGGCGATGGTCGACGCCACCTGCATCTACTTCTCGCGCCCGGGCGAGACCGTCGCCAGCACGTTCCGCCGCGCCCGGCGGATCTACGAGAAATTCGACCACTCCGACGAATGGACCCTGGACTATCAGGGCGGCGATCATCGCCTACTCCCCGCGTGAGGTCGCGTTCGTCCCCGAAAGCCCCCTCGCCCTGGCCGCCGACACCGCCCTGTGCTGGCGGCCCGAGCGTCGGGTCGGCGCGGTCGGAAGACACGGTCGTGATCGATGATCGCGGTTACGAGGTCGTGACCGAGGCGCAGGTCTGGCCGAAGATGGAGGTCGTGGTCAAGGGATTCGCCATCCCCAGGCCCGGCATCCTGGAGCGATGAGCCTCCTTCACCGACAATCGAGAAAGAAGCATCCATGATTGCGAGCAAGTGGTTTCCCACCCTGACCATGGCGGTCCTGCTCTCGGTCCCGTGCGTCTCGAAGGCGCAGCAACCCACGTCGAAAGTCGTCGAGTTCGAGGCCCCCTCCGTCGGCCGGACCATGAAGTACAGCCTGTCGCTGCCCGAGGGGTACGAGACCTCGGGCAAGCGCTACCCGGTGGTCTATCTCCTGCACGGGCTCACGGGGAATTTCCACAACTGGGCCAGGATGGGCGCGGGCCAGGCGGCCAGGCCGCATGACGTGATCGTCGTCATGCCCGACGCGGGCAACACCTGGTACGCCAACTGGGCCGAGACCGAAGGGGACAAGCCGAACAAGTGGGAAGACTACATCGTCAAGGACCTCGTCGGCCACGTGGACGCGACCTATCGCACGGTGGCCGCCCGCGAGGGGCGAGCGATCACCGGCCTCTCGATGGGCGGCTACGGCGCGATCATGCTCGGGTTGCGTCATCCCGATCTGTTCTGCGCCATCGGGAGCGAGAGCGGGGCCCTGGCCTTCGCCCGCCAGGCCGGCGAACGCATCAAGTCGGGTCAAACCGGCCCGGCTCGAAGGAATGAGCCGTCGAACGACCCCATCCCCGGCATCGGCATCCCCGGCTTCAGCAGCCAGGCCGAGCGCACGCCGAAAGGCAAGCTCTTCGTCACCGCCGAGCAGGCCGAGGGGTACGACCCGTTCCACCTGATCACGACCGTCCCCAAGGAAAAGCTCCCGCACATCTATCTCGACTGCGGGACCGAGGACCGCCTGATCAACGCCAGCCAGGAATTCGCGAAGCTCCTGATGGAGAAGCACATCCCGTTCACGTTCGCCGAGTCGGAGGGCGTGCATAACGGGGCATACTGGACTCGCGAGATCAACGAAGCCCTGGCCGTGCAGGCGATCATCCTGAAGCGGAACCTGGCCACGATCAAGGAAGAGACGCCGGCGAAGTGACGGAGCAGGCATGCTCGTAGGGTGCTCTGCGAGCACCTCTTTCGTCCCGTCGAAGAGGTGCTCGCAGAGCACCCTACGAGTTTCAGCCCACTTGCCCTTCCAGGATCTCCCATCGCTCGTAGGCCACGGCTAATTCCGCCTCCAGGGCCGCCAGACGGGCGGTCATCTCGGCAATTTCGCCGCTTTCCTTGCGGTAGAATGCCGGGTCGGCCATGACTGCGTGCAGTTCGTGCCTTGCCGATTCCAGCGTCTCGATCTTGAGCGGGAGGGCGTCCAGCTCGCGACGTTCCTTGTTGCCCATCTTCCTGGCTTTTTCCTTGGGAGCCGCGGCTGGCTTGATCGCGGCCGTCTCGGTCGGGGCTTCGACCTGCCTTTGCCTGAGGAAATCGTCGTATCCGCCGTCGTATTCCTTCACCTCGCCGTCGGGCTCGATGGCGAGCGTGCTTGTGACGACGTTGTTGAGGAACGCGCGGTCGTGGCTTACCAGGAGGATCGTGCCTTGATAGCCGACGAGCAGGCCTTCGAGGAGTTCCAGGGTCTCGACGTCGAGGTCGTTGGTCGGCTCGTCGAGCACGAGCACGTTCGAGGGCTTGGTGAAGAGCTTGGCCAGCAGGAGCCGGCTGCGTTCTCCCCCCGACAGCACCTTGACGAGGCTTCGCGAGCGTTCGGGCGGGAAGAGGAAGTCTTGCAAGTAGCCGAGGACGTGGCGGGCCTGGCCGTCGATCACGATGCTGTCGTAACCGTCGGACACGTTCTGCTGGACCGTCTTCTCGTCGTCGAGCTTTGCCTTGGACTGGTCGAAATAGGCGATCTCCAGGTTCGTGCCCAGGCGGATCGTCCCTTGCGACGGTTCAAGCTGGCCGAGCAACAGGCGAAGGAGCGTGGACTTGCCCGCGCCGTTGGGGCCGATGATCCCGATCTTGTCGCCGCGGGCGACGGAGGTGGTGAGCCCGCGAATGATGGACTTTTCTCCATAAGAAAATTCGACGCCCTCGGCCTTGATGACCAGGCTGCCCGATTTCTCGGCTTCCTGTGCCTGCATTTTCGCCGTGCCCTGGCGTTCGCGGCGCTTGCTCCGCTCCTCGCGGAGCGCCTTCAGGGCGCGGACGCGGCCCTCGTTGCGGGTGCGGCGGGCCTGGATGCCCTTGCGAATCCAGACCTCCTCCTGGGCGAGGTTCTTGTCGAAAAGCGCCTGCTGGCGCGCCTCGGCGGCGAGCACTTCCTCGCGACGTTTCAGGAACGTGGCGTAGTCGCACGCCCAGTCGAACAGCTTGCCGCGGTCCAGCTCGATGATTCGCGTGGCGAGGCGGCCGAGGAAGGCGCGGTCGTGCGTGACGAACAGGAGCGTGCCGCCGTAGCGGAGGAGGAAGTCTTCGAGCCAGCGAATCGCCTCGATGTCCAGGTGGTTGGTGGGCTCGTCGAGCAGGAGGACGTCGGGCTCGGAGACGATCGCCTTGGCCAGCAGGACGCGACGCTTCATCCCGGCCGAGAGGCTGTCGAATCGCGCCTCGCCGTCCAGGCCCATCCGCGAGAGGATCGATTCGACGCGATGATCGGGGTCCGCGCCCAGGCCTTCGGCCACTTCGCGGGCCACGCTGGTGCTCTCGTGCTGCGGGACGTCCTGCTCCAGGCGGCCGACGCGGAGGCCCTGGGCGCGGACGATTTCCCCTTCGTCGGGCTCGATCTCGCCCGCGATCAGCCGCATGAGCGTGCTCTTGCCCTCGCCGTTGCGGCCGAGGAGGCAGACGCGCTGGCCTCGCTCGATCTGCAACGCCGCGCCGTCGAGGAGCTTCGGACCTCCGAAGGCCAGGCTCACATCCTTGAGACTCAACAGCGCCATGTCGTGTTCGCTCTTTCCGGGAGGACGGGGCCATCTCCCCCAATTGTAGCGTGGCGAGCTACTTCATCATCCCCGAAAGCGTGGGTTCCATCCCCTCGGCCCACGCCCGATAGCCGGCGTCGGAAAGGTGGAGGAAGTCGGGCAGGAGCGCCTGGGGACCTTGCCGTCCTCGTCCAGGAAGGCCCGCTCCAGGTCGAGGAACCGGACCGTGCGACCGTCGGCCAGCTTCGCCAGTTTCGCATTGAGGCGCGGGTGCGAGGATCGGGGTCGGCCGATTCATGCTTGCGGATGAACTCGGGCGTGCGGATGGCGGACCTGGGGAAGACGCCCAGAAGCAGGATCCGGGCGTCCGGCAGCTTCCGGCGAATGCCGGCGATCACGGCCTTGACCCCCTCGGCAATCTCGTCGCTCGAATTCCAGCCCAGGTTGTTCGTCCCGATCAACAAGACGACCGCTTTCGGCGCGATCCCGTCAAGCTCGCCGTGATCGATCTGCCACAGGAGATGCTCGGTGCGGTCGCCTCCGATGCCGAAATTCGCCGCCTTCCTCGGGGCGTAATAGCGCTTCCACGCGGCGTTTTCCTTCCAGTTCTCGCAGAGGGAATCACCCAAAAAGAGCAGGTCGATGTCCTTCCGGGCGGCGCGTTCCAGATTCGCGCGATGACGGGCCATCCAGCTCTCGATCTCGGTCACCGCCACGGGTCGAGTCGCCGTGCCGCCGCGGTCCGGCGAGCAGGAGGCCGCCGACCCCAGGATCAAGAGGGAGGCGATGAGCCGGGATCTTCGATTCCATCGGCGCGGGCACATCCCAAATCCTCGGAAAAGCGCCGGGACGGATCACGAGTGCGTGGGGCCGTCGCCCGACGCCCACGGTTGACCAAAATGCTCGGAATAGACGATTTCTTCCAGGGGAAGCCGGCCCGGAAACGGCATGGCCTCGGACGCGAAGCCCAGTGCGATCATACCGCAGATGGCATGATCGTCGGGAATCCCGAACGCCTCGCGAAGCTGCTCGGGCTTGCGGCATTCGAACGCCTCCGAGGCGACCCCGAGGCGGTCGGCCGCGATTACGAGCGACGAGGCCGCCATGGACGCCATGCGAGCCGCCCAGGTCTCGCGGTCGGGGTCGTCTTCCAGGGCACGAAGGGCCATGGCCTTGCGGGCTCGGGCTTCGTCCGGCGAGAGGGCGCCGAGTTCCCCGGCCTGATCGACGATCCGGTCCAGGTCGGCCCGATGCGGATTGCGAAAGGCCAGGACGATGAGGATCGCGGGGGCATCGGCGAGAAATGGCGGCCCGAACGTGCAGCCAAGCAGCTTCCTCTTGTTGCTCGTCGAGCGGACGACGAGGAATCGCCAGGGCTGGAGATTGTAGGTCGACCGCGTGAGCGCAGCCGCCTTCAAGATCGCGTCGAGAAGCTCGGGCGGGAGCGGCTGTCGCGGGTCGAACCGGCGGACGCTCGTGTCCGTGGCCAAGTCAGGCCACCGCCTTGCGGTCGGCCTCGACGAGGGCCGCGAGGGCGTTGGCGGCGGCCGCGCGACCCGAGCGGATGCAGTCGGGAATCCCCACCCCGCTGTAGGCGTTGCCCGCGAGCGACAGGCCGGGGTGGTTGGCGACGAGGCTGCGGATCGTCTCCACGCGATCGAGGTGGCCGAGCGTGTATTGCGGCATCCCTCGGGGATGACGGCCGACGTCGACCAGCAGCGGAGGGCCGGAAACGCCGAGGAGTTCTTCCAGCTCGCGGCGGACCACGGCCTCGATCGCGGCGTCGTCCAGGTCGAAGAGCTCGGGCTGGGTGGCGCCCCCTACGAACACGCGAAACAGGGCCGTGCCGGCCGGGGCGCGCTGCGGGAATTTCGCGCTGGTGAATGAGACGGCGAGGATCGAGCGGTTTTCGATGGTGGGGATGACCGCGCCGAAGCCGTCGAGCGGGTGGGACACGGCGTCGCGGGGATACGCGATGTTGACCACGACCGACGACGCGTACGGGATCGATCGCATGTGGAGGGCGAGTTGCGGGTCGAACCCGTCCACGAGCCTTGCCGCGCCGTGGGCCTCGGTGGCGAGGATCACGGCCGAGGCTTCGAGCGCGCGTCCGTCGAGCAACTCGACTCGCCAGGGGCCGGCCGCTTCGGGCCGCACGATCCGCCTGACGGGCGTATCAACCCGGGCCGAGCCGGGCGGCAACCGGGACGCAAGCGTGCTGGTCAGGACGTCCATGCCTTCGTCCAGGCTTGCAAACAGGCCATACCGGGCCCCGGACGCCTCGCGGTCGGCCCTGGCCTGGCGCCTTGCGCCGCGGATGAGGCCGCCGTGGAGCTTCTCCATGCGGGGGAATTGCGGGAGCGTGGCCTTGAGGCTCAGCTCGTTGGGGTCGGCCGTGTAGATCCCGCCGACCAGCGGCTGGACCAGGCGATCGAGCGCCTCGCGGCCGAGCCTTCGCTTCACGAACGACGCGAGGCTTTCGTCCGCGTCCTCGGCCTTGCGCGGGATGAGCAGGTCCATCAGGATGCGGAGCTTGCCGCGGATCGAGAACAGGGGGCTGGTCAGCAGCGGCCCGAGCCGCGACGGGGCCATCAGGACGAACCCTTCGGGCACGGGCACCAGTCGGCCCTCGCGGACCACGAACGACCGCCTTCGCCCGGTGTCGGTGCCGATCATCCGGCCGGACAGCCCGAGCTCGCGACAAAGCTCCACGCCGTCGGGCTTGTTGGTGATGAACGAGTCGGCCCCGCCTTCCAGGGTGAATCCCTGTTGGTGGCTGGTCCAGATGGCGCCTCCCAGGCGCGGCTTGGCTTCAAGCAGGACGATCTCGGGCGATCGGCGGCCGTCGGCGGGCGTGGCGAGGCTGTGGGCGGCGACCAGGCCGGCGAGCCCGCCCCCCACGATCACCACCCGGTGCGAGGACGACCGATCGACCATGAATCCTCCCGATTCTTCCTCCCCGACACAGGACAGGTCCGGGGATTTTGACGCCAACTTGAGGGATGGATGCAGGCATTTTCCGGCGGAGGGCAAGAAATGGCAAAATCGCCCGCGAGCGGCAGGACCGACAGGTCGTACCGCAGGGGGCGAGAGTGCGATTGCTTCTATTTCAGGTCGGAGCCCGGGAAAAAACAAGGGCCGAACCGCCGATCGGGCGGGGAATCCGTCGGAGCCGGACGACCTCGGCCGGTGCCGAGGCCCATCATCGGGCTGGGGACGGTCAGTCCTTCAGCTTCGGGGGCGGGAGGCTGGCACCCTTGACGGTCTTGGCGTTGGCTTCCGACTTTCCTGGCGGGGGAGCGGGGGCGGCCGAGCCCGCGGGCGGGGCGTGTTCCTGGCTGCCGCCGCTGGTGTCGCAACCAGGCAAGAAGCTCAGTGTGACGCAGACGGCGAGGAGCCCCACGAATTTCGAACGCATGCGATCTCCTTGACGAGAAGGTCCGGGGAACAAGTTCCCCGGACCCTGAAAGTGAGGGATGAATGGGCGAGCCCCGAGGCCCGAGATCAATAGGAGCTCTGGTCGATCACTTCACCCAGGTTACGCGAGGAAAGTGCCCAGTAGGTCTTGTAGGAGATCGAATCCTTCAAGAAGTGGACCGAGCCGTCGCAGAACAGGAAGTTGGCCCCGCCGGGATGGTAGCTGCGGAAGCCGAACTGGCCGAGGTACTGGCACACCGGCGGCGCGGTGGTCGACCCGTTGCTCGCGGCTGCCCAGCCGCCGCTCGGCCAGCCGGGGTTGCCGTACTGGGTGGTATAGAAGGGGCTGGAGCCGGTGAGGCAGGCGGGGCCGCCGTTGAGGACCGGGGCGGAGTTGATCTTGGGCACCGAGTAGGCACCGCTGCTCAGGCGGATGTCGCCGGGCCAGGTCGCCCCGTTCACCCAGTCCGGGCCGCCCCAGGCGGCGGCGGCGCTGCCGAAGTTGAACGGCGAGTTGGGCGGCTCGTTGCGGAAGCGGGCGACTTCGCCGGCGGCGATGGTGCCGCTGGTGCCGTCGGTGATGTCCGCGATCCGGTAGGCGATGTTACGGCCGAAGATGCCCTCGCCGTCGATGGCACCGCAGCGGTTGGCGTTCGGCGCGGTGGCACCGGTGCCCCACGAGTAGTACAGGTTCTCGGACATGCCACGCATGCCGTAGTAGGACGTCTGCATGCAGGCGATGATGCCCTGCGTGGTCAGGTCGACGTTGGGCGTGTCGTCGGGGCAGACCAGCGATGCGATGCGGGTCTGGAAGCCGGTGAACTGGGCCCGGTAGTTGTAGGCGAGGTAGAAGTTGATCGAGTTGTACTGGTTGCCGCTCTCCATGTACGGGAGGATGTAGTCGTGCCAGCCCCAGGCGAACCAGGTGACGCAACCGTCATGGCGCGGGAGTACTGGACGTCGCCCATCGGCAAGCTGCCCGTGGCGCTCTCGTAGTTGTGCGATCGCCAAGCCGATCTGCTTCATGTTGTTGGTGCACTGGGCGCGGCGGGCGGCCTCGCGGGCGGCCTGCACGGCGGGCAACAGCAGGGCGATCAGCACGCCGATGATCGCGATGACCACCAGCAGCTCGATCAGCGTGAAACCTCGTCTCGAAGCCTTGCGACCGGACATGTCCAGGATCTCCTTGAGAAAGGAAAGAAAGAAGGCGGGGGCAGAAACCGTCATTTCTGCACGAACAACGGCGAGGGACGGGGGCATACAAGGCAGGGGGCCTGACGTCTCATCAGGCAGGTTCAAGCCATGATTCGCATCGTTGCGAAACCGCCCGAGGGTTGAAGAGAAGTTACAATAGAGATTGAATGACAAAGGGAGAGAGGAGTCATCCAAGCCCAGGCGGCTGATCCCGGTACGCCGCGTCGACCGTTGTCCGAATGACAATCCGGCCGTTATGTTGCGCGTCCCGCAATCTGAACCTCAGAGTAAGATAATGGGTGAGTATGGTGAAAGCAAGCACTGCGCGAATTTTTCTTTTCCAACCACAGGTTTCTTAATCATGAAGACGTGGGGCGGCGTGCACCATGTCCACCAGGGCGCGGACCGAATCCACGGGTGTGGTCGGCAAGATCCCATGGCCGAGGTTGAAAATATGGCCGTTTCGGCCCGCGGCTCGTTTCAAGATCGCCTCGACCTGACGCCTCAACTCGGGCAGGGGTGCGAACAGGGCCGTCGGGTCCAGGTTGCCCTGCACCCCTACATTCGGCCCAAGGCGGTCCCAGGCTTGATCCAGGTCGACGCGCCAATCCAGGCCGATCACGTCGCCCCCGGCATCGCGCTGGAGTTCGAGGAGCGAGCCGGTGTCCGTCCCGAAGTGGATGGTGGGCACGCCTTTGCGGATCCCGGCAAACAACCTGGCCATGTGCGGGAGGACGAATCGGCGATAGTCGTCGGGCGAGAGATTCCCCACCCAGCTATCGAACAATTGCACGGCCTGCGCCCGGCATCGACCTGCGCGTTCAGGTACGCCACGGTCGCCTCCACCAACCGCGAGAGCAGGGCGTCCCAGGCCCCCGGATCGGCGTACATGAACGCCTTCGCCTTCTCGTAATGGCGCGATGATCCGCCTTCAATCGCGTAACAGGCCAGCGTGAACAGGGCGCCGGCGAAACCGATCAGCGGGAGGTCCGCCGGCAGGGCCTGACGGATCTGCTTCACCGCCCGGAAGACATAATTCAGCGGCTCGGGGTCGGGCAAGGGACGCACGCGGTCCACGTCCCCGGCCTGCCTCACGGGGTTGTGGATCACGGGGCCTTCGCCCTTGGAAAACTCCAGGTCCAGGCCCATCGGCTCCAGGATTAGCAAGATGTCGGCGAAAAGGATGGCGGCGTCCACGCCCAGCCGTTCGGCCGCCGTCACGGTCACCTCGGTGGCCAGATCAGGCGTCTTGCAGAGGTCAAGGAAGCCGACATTGGCGCGCACGGAGCGATATTCGGCCATATAACGCCCGGCCTGACGCATGAGCCAGATGGGCGTGATGTCGGTCGGCTCGCGTCGGCAGGCCTTGAGGAACGGGCTCTGGAGGAGTGCGATCGGAGACCACCGATCGGGGGGCGTCTTCGCCGGAAATGAGCTGGATAAAACCCTCGGCTTTCCGCTTGCGCACGAAATCGGCCACGGCGACGACCAGGTGGCCCATCTTCGGATGTTCGGGCTCGACGTGCGGCGTTAGACCTTGCTCGACCAGGGTTTCCGTCGTCGTCGGGCCGATCGATCCCACGAGGATCGACGAGGTCAGGGCCGCCCGCAGACGCTGGGCCTGCCCTTCTTGTTCGGCAACCTGGAGGAGATGGATAACTTGTTGGCGCCGAAGTGAACATGGCCACGTGGATCTTGCCAGCCACCATGTCGTGAACGGCTTGACGGAGCGGCCCGACGTCTTCGGGGAGTTCCCAGCGGTAAACCGGGACGCTGTCGACGGTTGCGCCGCGATCTTCCAGGGCTTTCACGAGGTCGTGGCTGGGCTTGCCGTATTCCTGGACGGCGATTCGCAGGCCCGCAACGGGGCCCCGGGCGTCGAGCGCGGCGACGATGTCTCGCCAGGTGTTCGGCTCGGGCACCTGCACGTCCACGCGGGCTTTCCACTCATTACGCAGGACGGCGAACGGCTTCGGCCCGCGGACCACGACCTGCACGGTTTGGAGGGCATCGAGGAAAGCCTGGCGGGGGAGGGCGGTCTCGATTTCCTGGAGCAAGTAGCGGGAACCGACCCCGGTGAGGAAAATCACCATGTCGAGCTCGCCGGCAACGAGCCTGCGGGCGAACTGGGCGGCCAGCGGGTTGTTGCCGAGCGGGACTTCGCGGAGCGCGGGGGCCTCGACGGGCTCGCCGCCCTGTTTCCGGATCAATTCGGCCATCGGCCCCGAAAGGCGATTCTCGAAGGCCACCACGCGGAGGCCAACAAACGGGCTGGAGACCGGGTCGGGCATGGAAACGGCTCGGACGGGCAGCTTTTCGCGAGATCGAGATCGAGGAGGAGCAGGCCATCCTAGTCGATTTGCTCAACGCGAAGAAATGCCGGCTTCCAGGGAAATCCCAAAGATCCACCTGCCGAACCGTTTCAAGGCACGATTTCCGACGAACGGACGTGGTGCGACCGGGAATTCCTGGGGTCGCCCCGCGCAAGGCAAGGTCATTCCGCCGAGGAAACGCATCTTCTCCTTCCATGGGAGCCCGTTCTTGTGAGGCAGGCGTCCCGCCTGCCTGGGATTCGGCAGGCGGGACGCCTGCCCCACAAAAATCACCTCCGGCTCGCTGGTAATGTTATACGCCCAAAGGACTTGGGGGCGGCAAATAGGCGCGACAAAGGGGCCAAAAATCCCCGCGCCGAGGGCCCGAACGTCCAGATTTCGTCCAGGTTTCCGATAACCCGCATCTCCCGTCCCGATCACGACTTGGAGAATTCGCGCGCAACACTTCGCCCCGAAAACAGGTCAAAAACGTGCAAAAAACCGTCTCACCCTGGCTACGCTTCCAGACAAACCACCTGAAAAGCCCGACTTCGCCCACGAATCCCCGGCATTTCCCGAGTGTCGCACTCTGTAGCGTATTCCCTTATCGACAAAATTGAATTCATTATGTGTGTGACCCAAACCCTTCGCCGGCAATAGTTTGTAAACCATGAAAATCCAGGAGAAAACGAATGGATCGACCATCTTTCGGCCAAATTCGCCTCCTCGCCGCGTACCCGATCGCGACCCCGCGACCGGCCCTTTTGCCGCCATCCTGGGAATAGGTAATAAGTCCGGCCGCCGGCATCGATGGTGTGGTTGTGAGGCTAGAACAAAAGCCTATCATCGCGACGCCCGGCGAGGAAATCATGCGAAAATCCACCCCAGAGGCAACCCCCCAGACCACCCCAACCCCCGCTTCGGCCGGTCCGCGCCCTGCCGCTGGAGCGGATGCGTCCCGCAAAGATGCCGTCCATGCTGCCGGCGACGGTTTCGCCGCCGCGATCCCCACGACCCTGCCCGACCGCTCGCAACGACTCGCGGCTGCACCCTGAAGCGACACGCGACCGGAACCGGGGTAGGCCGCCCGGCCCGCGCGGACGTAGAATGGTCGGGTGCGAGGTCGTTTCCCCCCGGCCGTGACCGCAATGGTCCGGCCCGTCCAAATTCGGACATGCAGCGAGCGACAGGACCGGACGTTCTTGCGATGGCTGATGAATTGCTCCCCACTCGATCGAATGATCGTCGCGATACCACCAACGGCAAGCCTCCCCTCGCGATCGTCGCCAAGCGGATCATGGCGCCCGATCGGGTCGTTCCCGAAAAGGGGAAATCCCCGACCGAGGACGAGGGGCTGCTCAATCGCCCCGTCCCGCCCACTCCCCGGGCCAACGCGCCGGAGATGGCGGGCTTCATCCACACCGACCCCTGGCGAGTCCTGCGCATCCAGGGGGAGTTCGTCCACGGGTTCAACGCCCTGGCCGAGCTGGGCGCGGCGGTGTCCGTATTCGGGTCGGCCCGGGTTTCGCCCGATCATGCCTATTATCGCGCCGCCTTGGAGATGGGGCGCAAGCTCTCGCAGGCCGGGTTCGCGGTGATTACCGGCGGAGGGCCCGGGATCATGGAGGCCGCGAATCGCGGGGCCTTCGAGGCGGGCGGGAGGTCGGTGGGGTGCAACATCGAGCTTCCGTTCGAGCAATTCGATAATCAGTACGTGAATTTGAAGGTGAATTTCCGCTACTTCTTCGTGCGGAAGACCATGTTCGTGAAGTATTCCGAAGGGTTCGTGATTTTCCCCGGCGGATTTGGCACGCTGGATGAGCTATTCGAGGCGCTCACGCTGGTGCAGACGCAGAAGATCCACCGGTTCCCCATCGTCCTGTATGGGACCGAGTACTGGCGGGGGCTGCTGGACTGGGTCAAATCGACCCAGCTTGGCGAGGGGATGATCTCGGCCGAGGACATGAATCTGCTCATCATGACCGACTCGACCGACGAGATTCGCGACATCATGGTGGATTGCTACAACCAACAGTGCTGGAATACGTGGAAGAAGTCGAAGGGCGCGAAGCTCGATTCCGACCCGCCCGGGGCGCCCGCGACGGCCCCCGATCGCAGCAAGTCCGACGCGGAGTGAACCTGGCGATGACGACCGAGATCCGAGGACATGCCGAGCTGTTCGACGACCTGGACCGGACGCTCCAGGAGTCCGGCCCGTCTGCGGCCGTCGATCGGCTGGTTTCCGCGATGGAGGGGCGCGGCGACCCGCACTCGTTGCTCGACGCGCTCCTGCTGAAGGCGCGCCACGACCTGGGCCTGCCCTCGGTCCAGTCAAGCACGCTGGCCGAGATCCCCGAGCCGCAACGCTCGCAATATGAAGAGAAGTACGTGGAAGCGATCCGCCACGTCGGCAAGAAGCTCCTGGACGAAGGGGCAATCGCGCGGGCCTGGCCGTATTATCGGGCGATCGGCGAGAAGGAGCCGGTCGTGGCGGCCCTGGAGGGGCACGAATCGATCGCGGGCGAGTCGCCCGAGGACTTGATCGACGTGGCCTTCAACCAGGGCGCGCACCCGGTGAAGGGGTACGCGTGGATCCTGGAGCATCACGGCATCTGCAACGCGATCACGGCGTTCGACAGCCTGCCGCCCGATGAGGCGATCCGGCTTGCCTGCGCCGAGAAGCTGATCAAGAGCCTCCACGATCAACTCGCCCACAGCCTGCGAGAGGACATCCGTCGTCGAGGGCTGCCCGCGCCCGCCGAAGGGACGTCGATCACCGATCTGGTCGAGGCCCACGCCTGGCTGTTCGAGGATGATGCGTATCACATCGACACGTCGCACCTGGCGGCCGTCACGCGGCTGGCGCCGATGGTTTCAAGCCCGGAAATCCTGTCAAAGGCGGTCGAGCTGACCGATTATGGGAAGAGGCTGTCGGAGAAATACCGTCACGAGGGGGACCCTCCGTTCGACGACTTCTACGGCGACCATGGCGTGTTCCTGCGGGCCATGATGGGGCGGGACGTGGACGCGGCGATCGCCCATTTCCGGGAGAAATTACCCGCCGTTGATCCCGACGGCGACGGCGACATCGTGCCGGCGCAGGTCCTGGTCCGGCTCCTGGTCCATTTGAAACGATTCGAGGAGGCCATCTCGGTCTCGGCCGAGCAGCTTGCGGGCGTGCCCGAGACGTCGTTGGGCGTGCCCGGCATCTCGGTGCTTTGCGAACGAGCCGGGAGGCGGGATCGCCTGGCGGAGGTGGCCAGGGCGCAGGGCGACCCGGTCCGCTACGCCGCCGCCATCCTGCCGCGTTGAGGGATCGAAGAGAGAAGAGAACGGAGGGCGTTTGCGCCATGACCTCGCCAACCGACCCCGATTCCCGAGAAGTCACGCGGATCGAGGCCCTGGTCACCGTCCTGGGGGATCAAGGCTTGATCGACGGCTTCCTCGACCGCTGCGTGCCGGGTTCGACCTGGACGGCCCGCGTCCGCACGGCCGAGGTCGCCGCCACCGTGATCAACCGCACGCCGCTCGGCACGTTCGACGAGCGGGTTTGCACATGCGTCCGGCTGCGATTGAGCCGCGCCGTGCCGGTCGAGCCGGGGCTGCGATTCGAGATCGAGGCGGATGATCGCTCGGGGCTATCGGCGAAGTGCCTGGTGAGGCCGTGGGGGGGATGATCAAGGGCCGGTGCATTTCACGCACCCGACCTGGGCCAAATCTTCTTCGCTCATTTCCAGGAACCTGGACAGCAGGTAATCCCGGCCCCAATCTTCGTTCTCGATCGCTTCAAGCGGGGGCAAGTCGGCGAGGCCGAAGCGTTCGGAGAGGATCTCGTACGCCTCGGCCACGCCCAGCTCGACGATGGGCGTCAGATCCACCGATGCGCCTCCGCGCCGTGCGAAGGCAGGATGATGGGGGCGAGCTGCCAGGCCCCCTCGCCACGATGGACCCAGCGATATCCCGCCGGCGCGGTCCACACGCCCGCCCCGGCTCCCACGAGTCGGCGCGATTCCTCGGCCCGGACCTGCGCCAGCTCGGCGCCGCCGGCCCAGAACACGAAGGCCGCGAGCAGGACGAGCATGAAGTTCGCCGATCCGGTCAGGAAGAACATGCCAATCGGGATCAAGACGGCGGCCACCTTTCCCACCGAGACCGCGATTTCCGTGGCCCGCAGCCGACCCAGGGGCGCCGAGAGCAGCGACCGCAGGACGCGACCGCCGTCCATCGGGAACGCCGGGATCATGTTGAAGATGGCCAGGAGGATGTTCACGCCCATCAGGCTCTCGGCGAAGTCCATCCCCGGCGACGCCGATGCCCAGGGCTCCCAGTTCCCCGCGACCCACAAGGCAGCCCCCAGGACGAAGGCAATGGCCACGTTCACGGCCGGCCCGGCCAGGGTAATCAAGAGCTCGGCGCCCGGGCGCGAGGCATGCGCTCAAGGCGAGCCACGCCGCCGATCGGGTAGAGCGTGATGTCGCGTGTGGAGATCCCGAAAAGCCGGGCCGTGAGTGCGTGCCCGAGCTCGTGGAGCACCACGCATCCGAAGACCGCCATCGACAGGACGAGCTGAGACAGGTCGCCCCGCCAGCCGATGAAGGCCAGGAGCAAGAGGAACGTCGGATGCAGGAAAAGGTCAATCCCCGCGATCCGGCCGATTTTCCAAGAAGCTCTCATGAACACAAAGTCCTTTCTGCCGGGAGAGACTCCCGCCAGAGTTCCTTCGCTGGAATCGACCAGGTAGTTCGGTACCGCCCCGATTTCGCGGGCCACTCCAGGGAAGATTATGCCGTCATCGGCACGCCAGCGAAAGTCAAATCCGGGGTGAAAACGCCTCACACCTTCACGAACTTCATGCATGGTTGGACGCGATCGGGTCACGGGCCATGATCGAAGACAAACACTCCCCCGGCGGCGGTACCGGCGGCAAGTTGTTTGGCTTTCGGATGCCACCGCAGTTGCGTGATTTCGGAGCCCAGTTGCCGATTCGCGAGCCGCCCGGAGATTTTCCCGACTTCCCAGAGGGCGACCGCGCCTTCCAGATCGCCCGAGGCCAGCACCACGCCATCCGGCTCGAAGGCAACCGACGAGACGGTCGCCGCCGGACGATTGCGGAGGGCGATCGGCTCGGACCCTTGCAAGCCCACCCCCGACCGATCCCAGATGGTGACTTGCGGGCCTCCGCCCGTCGCCAGGTAGCGGCCCGAGCGGTCCCACGAAAGCTGGCGGACCTTGGTTTGATAGCCCCACATCCGCAGACTCTCGCCGGTTTCCACGTCCCACAGGTGCGCCGAGGCGTCCTGATCGCCCGATGCGATGGTGCGGCCGTCGGGGTTCCAGGCGATCGCGAGCATCGAGCCTTTCCACTCGAAGACGCGGGTCGAGCGATCGGATTCGGGGTCGATCACTTCGAGACGGCCGTAAGAGGCGACCGCCAGCACGTCGGAATCGGGCTGCCAGGCGATGGCCGCGATGGTGGTCGTGGTGTCGCGGGACGCGATGATGCGGGTGCCTTGCTCGTCCCAGATTCGGAGCTTCTTGCCGGCCGCCGTGGCGAGGAACCGGCCGGTTGGGCTGCAGGATACATGCTCGACCCAGGCCGATCCGGCTTCGAGGCGTGATCGTTCGGGACCCGCCGGGATGCTCCAGATTCGGGCCGTGCCGTCCTGGCCGGACGAGGCCAACAAGGTCCCATCGTGGTTCCAGGAAAGGTCCGTCGTGCCGAACCCATGACCGGGAAGGCGGGTGATGATCCGGCCGGCCTGGCCGTCGAAGATCGCGATCGGCCCCGTCACCGAGGCCGCCGCCAGCATCGACCCGTCGCGCGACCATTGCAGGGCGATCACATGGTCGTCGGCCTCGCCGTTCCAGGCGATTTCCAGGCCGGATCGGCCGCTCAGGCCAGGCACGAGCGGAACCCCGCGACGAGCGACTCTCGATCCAGGTTCCGGCCGATGAAGATCATGCGGTTCTTCCGCGGGTCGTCGCCCCAGGGGCGATCGGGCCGGCCATCGAACAGCATGTGGACGCCCTGGAACACGTAGCGATCGGGGTCCCCCTCGATGCTCAGGACGCCCTTGGACCGGAAGATGTCCACGCCTTTTTCCTGCAAGAGGCCGCTCATCCACCTGTTGAGCTTGCGGGCGTCCAGGTCGCCGCCGACCTCGATGCCCACCGACGTGACTTCCTCGTCGTGTTCATGATCGGGCTTGTATTCGTGGGCATGCAAAGGCTCGACCACGCCTTCGGGGCCGCTCAGCGAGGCCGAGAATTCGTCGGGGTGGTGCTCGGTGAAGAGGGCGAAGGCGGAGGGAGCTTCGACCGTGATCGGGAATCGCGAGATGCCGTCGCCCAGTTGCAATTCCGTCAGGTGTTTGCCGGGCGTGATGGGCTTGCCGTCGGCCGTTTCCCGGGGGATTTCGTCCGAAAACGCGAGCACGGCATCCATCACCGCGGCGTCGCGCGCCTCGGCCGATGCCCGATCCATCGGCAGGAGGCAAACGCCCATCGAGGGATCGGGGCCGGGCTGCATGATCCATTCGTAGAGGCCGGGCGTCAGGTCGTAAACCCCTCCCCATTCGAAGGGATATTCGGGTTCCAGGAACTTCGGGTCCACTTCGAGGGCGCGGGCGAGGTCGAACCCCCCGACGTTCAAGATCTTGTCCATCTCGACCAGCGAATCCTGGGTGCGATAAACCTTCGCCGCCGCGTTCATGCCCTTGATGCGGGCTTCCAGGTGTTCCAACTCGTGGGGGGTGACGAGATCGATCTTATTCAACAAGATCACGTCGGCGAAGGCAATTTGCTCCTTCACCTCGTCGGAGTCGTCGATGTGATTCCAAACGTGCTTGGCATCGACGACGGTGACGATGCCGTCGAGCCGTAGTTTCCCCTGCATCTCCTCGTCGACGAAGAAGGTTTGCGCCACCGGGCCGGGGTCGGCCATCCCGGTGGTCTCGATCAGGATTGCGTCGAAGCGGTCGCGGCGCTTCATGAGGTTGCCGAGGATGCGGATCAGGTCGCCGCGGACGGTGCAGCAGATGCACCCGTTGTTCATCTCGAAGATCTCTTCCTCGGCGTTGATCACGAGTTCCTGATCGACGCCGATCTCGCCGAATTCGTTCTCGATCACGGCGATTCTCTTGCCGTGCTCGGCGGTCAGGACGTGATTCAAGAGGGTCGTCTTGCCCGCGCCGAGGAACCCGGTCAGCACGGTCACGGGGACGCGGCGATCTGCGCTGGTCATGCTCATCCTGTGGGCTCGGGCTGGAAGTAGTCGAAGCGGCGGCGGGCGAGGTCGTGGGGCAGGGGGAGCAGGCGGCCTTCGTCGCGGCACGCCTCGGCCCAGCCGAGCAGAACATCATAGGCCGCATCGTCCTTGAAGTCGCCGAGCCAGGTCATCCCGGAGGAGGATGCGACCGCGACCACGTTGGCCACGTCGCACGGGCCGAGGCAGCCGGAGATGGTCAACTGGATCGTCTTGTTCAGCTTACCGGCCTTCCACGCGGCCTTGATGCGGTCCACGGGCACGTCGGGATAACCCCGGTCGGGCCGCCCGCAGCAGCACCCACGGCACAGGAGGACCTGGCCCAGGGCGGTCCGCTTGGTAGCGACGATTTCGGCCATTTCGCCATTTTGATCGACCATCCGTCTCGTCATTTCCTTCATGATGCAAGATCAGCACGGAGCATCGAGATGACGCCTTCGCGATCGATCAACATCATGACGGCCGGGGCGAAGATCCGCAACCCGGGCGGCGTGTGTTCGCGGGCGCGTTCTCTGTCCTTATAAATCCGCACTCTCCCCAACTGCTCGCGCGTCCATCCGGCCTTATCTAACATATCATCGGCTGACTTATTCCACACACCTTCCCAGAGTGCGTGCTCTTTCGCCAATGCCAGGTATTGCACTCGGCGTCTCCTCATGACCTCGAAGCCGAACCCCATCGCGAAGATAACCACAACGACCATCATCCATCGAAGGCTGAACCGGAATCGCGGCATGGTCGTTGATCCAAAGAGTTCTTCTGCCCCGGTGATAACCGGGTTCCAAGGCAATCGAGCCGATGATGTCAACCGGTAGGTCCGCGGAATTCGCCTGTATACCGCTTTGCACAAAAAGTCCGAGTCTTGTAGAACCAGTTCTTCTCGGCCGCTTCCCGGCAGTCAGGTAGGGCCGGTAATAACCGGCCGCTGCCCTTGAGGAGGCCGGTAATAACCGGCCCTACAAGACTGAATGCTTCACGGCACCCGCTTGCGCGCCTTCAGGTCGAACTTCTCGCCCGGCGTGAGGAAGTAATACGGCTTGCCGTCGTGGTCCTTGCCGTCGTAGATCCCGACGACGCTGCGACCCACCACCTCGAACTTGTCGCCCTTCACGACGACCGCCGTGGCTTCGTCCAGGCCGAGCCCCAGGAGCTTGGGATATTTCTCGATCACGCCGATCAGGTCGGCCTCGCGATGCCGGGCGATCAGGTGCTGGTCGATGGCCACGTCCTTCAGGTAGCTGAATCCGACCTCGTGGCCGGGCGAAATCATGATCTGCGGGCCTTCGGGGGCGCCTCGCACGAGGTAGGATCCCTGGATCGTGGCCCCCGCCGAACTCCCGCCGATGGTCCCGCCTCGCTCGAGGACCGCCTCGATCTCCTTCTGCGTGCGGGTGCCGAGGTAGGCGTCGGTGATCCGCCATTGCCGCCCTCCGCCGAACCAGACGGCCTTGGCGGTCTTCAACGGGGCCACGAATTCCTCGGTGTCGGCCCTGGCGCGGTCGCGGGTGTGGAGGACCTTCACCTTCTTCATGCCGAACATGCGGGCGGCCTGGGCTTGCTCGCGCTTCTCGTCGATCTCCTGGTCTTCCATGGCGGTGGGGATCACGACCAGTTCGGCGTCGGGGCCGCCCGCCAGGTCGACGAACTTCTTGACGATTTGCGGAGGCATCCCGCCTCCTCCCACGATCACCAGCGAGCCCTCCTTGGGGCCGACCGTGGGGGCTTCGTTCGCCGAGATCAACGTGACCGACAAGAGCAGCGAGATGAGCATCAAGGAGGACCTTATTTCTTGGCGTGTCGGACCTTCGGCCCGTGGCGATGGGCGATTGCCGTTATCTTGGCCGATGCGGCGCCGAAATTAAAGGCGTAGTTGCTTCCCGACTTCAACCGGTTCGCGCCGTCGAGCTTGTTGCCGGCGGGATCGGCGATGGCGTGCTTGCCCTGGCCGACCAGCGTGAGGCGATAGGAATTGGCCTCGGGGATGCCGACGCCGAGCGCGAGCGTGACGGTCATGGAGGCGTCGTCGTACACGGCCGATGTGATGGTCACATGACCGGTCACCTGCGACCGGGCGTTGAGGATGACTAGCTGATAGTTCTTCAAGTTCGTCGCCGCCGATGCGTTCAGGGGCGAGGAAAACGTGATGGTGATCGCGGAAAACATGCCGCCGACGGCGTCCGGCGTGGTGGAGACGACGGTAGGACCCGAGGCGGGCAGGTAGTAATATCCGTCGGGGTTGCCGTCCACCACGTTCGCGGCAGGGCCGGACTGGACGACGGTGTTGGATCGGAGATTTTCCACGGCGATCCCGTAAATCCCGTTGCCGCGGGCGGTGTTGGACGCGATCATGTTGTTCGCGGCCGACCCGCCCACGACCTCGATGCCGACCTCGCGGTTCCCGACGACGAGGTTGCCCGCCTCCGAGGTAGGGCCGCCGACCGAGGTGCCCGACGGCATCGGTCAGGAGGATGCCCACGGTCCCGTTGCCCCCCGACGCGCCGAGGCCGATCACGCCCACATTGTTGCCCAGGATGAGGTTTCCCGAGGCCTGCGAGCCGAAGACCTGGATGCCCGCTTGCGTGCTGCCGGCGACGGTGTTTCCGCCTCCCGGGACCGTGCTGCCGACGGTGTTGCTTGCGGCCTGGTCGAGATAAATGCCGTCAATCTTGTTGCCCAGGACATGCATGCCCGAGGCGTCGAGGCCGATCACGTTGCCCGCGAGCCAGTTTCCGGACGCGCCGGGCCGTCGAGGCGGATCCCGACCTGCGTGTTGCCCGAGATCAGGTTGCTCGCCGCCTGGCCGTAGCCGCCGATGGTGTTGCCGGCGCGGCGTTCACGAACACGCCGATGGAGTTGCCGATGGCCTGGGAGCCCGAGGAATCGGTGCCGATGCGGTTGCCCGCGACGAGGTTGCCCGGAGCTGCCTTGCAGGTACAGCTCCACGCCCACCTCGTCGCCCGAGATCACGTTCCTGGCCGGGCCGTGTAGCCGCCGATGGTGTTCCCGGGCGAGTCGTTCAGGAAGATGCCGACGTTGCTCTCGCCTCGCGAGGCGACCGCGGCGGAGAAGAAACCGGCCGACCCGGTCGCGTCCAGGCCGATCACGTTCCCGGCGACGAGGTTGCGGGTTGCGCCCGATTGGTAAAGCTGAATCTCCACCTCGCCGTTGGCGGCAATTGCGTTGCCGACGATCGAGTTGTCGGACGAGTTGGAAATCAAGATGCCGTCAAGACCGTTGCCGTCGGCCGAGATGCCCGAGTTGCCCAGCCCGATGAAGTTGCCCTGGACGAGGTTGAAGGCCGACCCGCCGGTCAGTTGCAGGCCGACGAATTCATTGCCCGAGAGGACGTCGCGGTCGGCGGGATCGGCGCCGCCGATCGTGTTGCCGAGCGACCCCTGGAGATAAAGGCCGGAATCGCCGTTGTTCTGGAGCAGGTCGCCCACGACGCGGTTGTCGCCGCCATTCATGAGGAAGATGCCGTCTCCGCCGAAGTTTTCCACGTTCAAGCCCCGCACGGTCACGCCGCCAGGGGCGATGATCAGGCCGTTGGTGGCGGTGGGTGCTTTCGATCCATCAAGCTGGACGATGGGCGAGCCCGCGAAGTCGGGCTGCGTGGTGGCGTCAATGGTCACGGGCGCGGTGATGATGGGCAATGCCGAGGGTGGCTGGATGATGAGCTGATCGGCGGGCAAGTCGAACGAGATCGTGACCGGAGCACCGAACTGATTCCCATTCAGCAACGCCTGGCGGAGCGAGCCGAATCCGCCGTCGTTGTTGTTGATGACGACGAACGAGTAGGCGACTTGCGCGGCGATCGTCGCCGACGCGGACTCGGTGGCGGACCCGTTCAAATAGATAATCTTCCCATCGACGGACATCGAGCCGGCGACCACGGCCGTCGCCTGGATGATCAGCGTCTTCGTCCCTCCAATGGCCACGGCCCCGACGGGCAGGTCGACCTGCGTCTCGTTTGAGATCGTCGTCGTGACCGTGCCGCCCATGGCGATGATGGCGGCGGACGAGTCGGGCGTGATTTCCACGATCGATGGCAGGAGGAGCTCCAGGGTTGCCGAGCTAGTGGCAGCGGTCCCATGATTCGTCGCGGTCAACGTGTAGGTGACGACCTGTCCGGCGAACAGGGGCGAGGGCGACCCGTCCAGGGCAACGGCGAAACTGGGGTTCGTGACGATCGGGCTCGTCACCTGGGTGTTCACCGACGCAAGCGTGGTCTTCGACGTCGACCCATCCAGGAAAGTGACGCCAACCTGATCGGTGAAGGTCCCGGAGGCAAGGGCCGTGGCCTCGACCGTCAGGGTTTCCGCCTGCCCAATGGCCACGGCGCCCACGGGAAGCTCGACTTGCGTCTGTCCCTCGGAGATCATGGCGATCGAGCCGCCCATGGCGCGGATCGCGGAGGCCGAACCGGACGTGATCGCAAGCCCGGCCGGCAGGATGTTGAACAAGCTCGCCGAGCTAGTTGCGGCCGTACCGTTGTTGGTGGCGATGAGGGTATAAGTCACCACCTGGCCCGTAAGGATAGCCTGGGGCGAGCCATTCAGGTTCAGCGATAAGCCAGGGTTCGTCGGGATCGCTACCGTCGTGTTGACCGAGGCGAGCGTGGTTTGAGTCGCAGACCCATTGAGATAGGTCACGCCCGCCTGATCGGTCAAGGTGCCGGCCATCAAGGCCGTGGCCTCAACGGTCAGCGTCTCCGATTGCCCGACGGCCACGGCACCGACGGGAAGTTGGACCTGTGTCTGACCCGCATTGGTCATGGTGATCGAGCCGCCCATGGCGGCGAATTGCATCCGCCGAATCGGAGGTGATCGCCAGCCCCGCGGGCAAGGTGTTGAACAAGGTTGCCGAAGTTGTGGCGGCGGTCCCGTTGTTCGCGGCGGTCAGGGTGTAGGTCACAACCTGGCCCGTGAAGAGGGACTGTGGCGAGCCACTGAGGTTTAGCGTGAAGTTAGGCGCGTAAAGGGGCACTCGTAGTCAGGACCGCCTTACTAAATTCCGAGGTGGCAAAACTCGTGGCTGTAGTCGTGATGTACTGACCTGGCTGCACCGTCACGGGCAGCGTCGTCGAGAAGTCCGCATGGCCCGCCGAATTGGTCATGAAGCTGAACGAGCCGAGGTACGTCTGCCCTTCGCCATAGCCGCTCGGGTCCGGCGCGGCATTGGAAAAAACGTCCACCGTCGTCAGGACATCTTCCGTGCCGTCGAAGGTTCCAGCGACGGTCAATCCGCTCGGTCCTGCCACGGCCGACGCCACCACAGGATAATTGGGGAATCGAGCGGGATCGGACAGCGAGGTTGGGGGGCGATTGGGAGAAGGCGCGAAGTAAGTGTTGCGTTCGATCCCCAAGCCGGTATTGTCGTAGATGCTGTTGCCTCGAATGACGACCTCGCCTGTATCCCCGAGTACGGTAATACCAGTATCGCCATATATAGGTGAATTCAAGGTTGTGTTTACTTCAAAGCCATTAGATGTGATAATATTTCCATCTCCGGAGTTCGTTCCCCCCACGGTGCTCGCGATATCACCTCCCTCGGAGAAGTAGATCCCGCTCTGGAAATTCTGCTCGATAAGATTTGCTTGGATTTGCACGACAGCATTTTTCACATAAATTGCGGCTTGCTCGTCGCCGAACAAGTCATTTCCTCCGGAGGCAAATCCCGGGCCTCCGGCACGGGCGGCTTCCCCTATTACGGCTTCCACCGCGTCGCCCGGCGTCGAACTGGTATTCGTGACGAAGACCCCAAATCCGTCTATAGAGCCGGCTAACCCGAGGTCATTCCCGACGAGGATGTTTCCTTCCAAATTGTCGCCGGAAATCTCGACACAGTAGTTGAGGTCTCCCGCGATTACTTGGGGAGCGCCGCCGACTGTGCTGCCGATCGTATTACCGCTGGACCGAATCAGGAGTCCACCTCCCTCGTTTCCCTGTCCAGGTTGGCCATTCGGAGGGAAAGTTGCCGTGACATCACCACCGATAAATGACCCGGTGATCAGGTTGTCATTGCCGTCCAGGACGACACCCACGCCGCCGCCGGTCGAGGTGTTCAGCTCTAGATGAAACCCGCTGATCGTCAATGCGTTGAGGGTGTTCCCGTCGGCCATGAAAGTCAGCCCATTGTCGCCCGGGTCGTAAGCTCCATCGAGCACGATAGACTGGCTCGGATAAGCGAGGGGCGCCGATCCATCGATGTCGACCCGGCGAGTGAGCACGGGCAGGAGTGATTTTGGCTGAATAACCTGTTTGCCCTTTCCGATTGCAAACAGGATCTGCGGGACGCCCGCGTAGTCACCCGCGTTGACGAGGGTGATCGCCTGCCGTAATGTCAACTGGCCGGGGATGAAGGTTGTGCCGTCGTCGGCGCGAGTTACGATGAACGGCGGGGTTTGTTGGTCGATGAAAGTTGCGTCGGACGAGAACTCGGAAGTGTCGCCGGTGCCGAGGTCCGTCGCCGTTGCCGAGATGACCGGACCCACAAGCGACGAAAATTGCAAGACGGCCTTGAATGGCGAGGTCCCGCCGTTCGGCCCGATCGTGACCAATGTGCTCCCAAGGGATTGCTGACCCTGGCCGTATCCCGAAACGTCCGCGGAGGGATTGGCGAAGAACTCGATGCGGAACGAGTGGCCGGGCGTGCTGTCCAGCGTGCCGGAGATGGTGGCGGACGCGCCGCTAGATACGACGCTCGTGAGGACGGGATAATTTTGCAGGTCGTTCGGACCGGCGTGAGGCCCGCCGGGCGTGTTCGTCGACGGGGTGCCGGTGCCGCCGAGGTCGATGCCCAACTTGCCGTTGGAGAAGATCGCGTTTCCGAGGATGGGATTGCCGATCGCTCCGTTGCCAATCACCGCCACGCCGGCCAGGCTGTTGAAGGCGATTGTGTTGCCGTCCGCGGCGACCATCCCGCCGATGGTATTCATCGCGGCGTCTTCGATTTCGATTCCATTGGTTTGATTCGGAATTGCAAGGGTACCCGTCGCGTCGGTCCCGATAAAATTCCCCTCGACGAGGTTGTTGGACGTGGCAGCTCCCATGAGATGGATGCCCACGCCCGCGTTGCCCGAGATTACGTTGCCTGCGGCTGCGATCGTCCCACCAAGGGTGTTGTTGCCCGCGTCGGAAAACGTCACGCCGTTGGCGTTGCCAAGGGCCATCGTGCCGGTGGCATCTAAACCGATCATGTTGCCCTGGATCAGATCCTGCCCCGAGCCTACGCCGAGGAAGATGCCGTCGCCGGAGTTGCCCGAGATCAGGTTGCGGGATGCCGGCGTGGTCCCGCCGATGGTTTCGTTCAGGCCCATCGCCTTCACGCCCGAAGCATCGTCGGGCACGGTTGTGGTGCCGTTGGCGTCGGTTCCGAGGAAGTTCCCGGCGATCAGGTCGCCTCCGCTGGACAGGACGATGGCGTTTCCCCCCTGGCCCGACGAGGGGTCCGCGGTGAAGCCGTCGATCGCAAGCCCGCGAATCGTCGCGCTTCCCCTGGCCGAGGTCAGGCCGTCGGCCGAGCCGTCGATCGATGCTCCATTGATCTGGATGAGGATCGTGGCGTTGTCCCCGGTTGCCAGGCTGTTCATGCTGGAACCGGGCTGCGAATAGCCGTCGATGAAGGTGGGGACCGTCAGCGCGGGCAGCGGCGTAAATGGCGCGATGGTCTCCACCGTGGGGCCGTTGGACGCGATCGCGAAATCGATCGTGGCAACCCCGCCCGCGCTGTTGGCATCCATGATCGCCTGGCGGAGCGACCCGGCGCGGCTGTCGTCCGTGTTGGTGACCAGGAAGGTCGCAAGCAACGTCCGCGGTTCGAGGATCTCGACCCGGGCTTTCGAATCATGCGAGGTGCGGCGATTGCGACCGATGGGAGCACGCTCGGTCCACGGACGGCGGTCGGACATGGCAGGAGGCTCCCGGCGTGCGGACTTTGCACGCCATCGTTCATGCACCCGGCCTCCTGCCGTTAAGATGGGCTATTGTGAGAATATCGGCTGTTGGTGCGGAGAAATCAAGAGGTGACATGCGAATCAGAATCGCAGATTAAATTGCGCAATCGCTTCCACTTGATACGGGCGCGGGCCGGTTACCGGGTCGTTCACGCCGAGCGAGAGGTAGCCTCGCCTGCGGATCTGGAAATTCGTGGCGAAGGTGAAGTCGACGATGTCGTAGCTCCCGGCCCGGTCGGAGAGGATGTATGGGTTGGTGTGGTTCAGCGGCGTATTGACGTGGATTTCCACGGTCGGGGCGATGGCCGTGATGAGCTGGTCGAAGTTCTCCGCGCGATAGATGTAATATCCGACCCCGAGGTCGTTGTAGAGCATGGTCACGTCGTTGGGGCTGAACGGGACGTCGATCGAGGAGAAGCCCTGGACGTAGAGGTTGCCGAAGGTTCGCAGGAAGCCGAGATAGGGCTGGATGGCGGCCTCGTGGGGCGAGCGAAATCCCCTGGCGCCGGCGAACGAGTTCGGCCCGGTGGGCATGGCGACCACCGCCCCGATCGAGAAGATCCGCCCGCCGATGGCGTCGTTGATGAGCGCGTACTTGAAGATGGCGGCAAGGTCGCCTGTGGACGTGGAGGTCCCGCCGAGCCCGGCAATCCGGCTCTTGGTGGACAGGTTGTCGATCGGCAGGCGCAGGCCGACCGAGCCCTGGCCGTCGAGGACGGTCTTCTCGAATCCCACGATGTAGCGGTAGACCTGGAAATCGCTGAGCGGGGAGTTGAGCCGCGAATTCACGCTTCCGTTCAAATTGTCGTAGTAATTGAATGAGGAATAGATGCGATCCTGCGGCTGCGGGCTCTGGTTGTCGGCGATCTTGAACCCGCGAATCGACGGGAGGATGGCCACCGCGCGGCGATTGTTCCGCGTCAGTTGCGGCGGCGGCACGGGGACGCCGGGGATCGTCGGCGGCCTGGGGACTCCGGGCGGGCGGGCCTGGAAGATCCGCTCGATTCCCAGGGGGGGCTGGTCGCCGATCATGTTCCCGAAATAGCTGCCGCTGTTGCCCGACCCCACGCCGCCCAGCCCCGATGCCGGCGACGTGCCGATGGCATCGGCCGCGGCGGCGTTCGGATCGCTGGCGGCGCCGGGGGCCGTCGACGGCGACGTCCCCGGCGTCGCGGTCCCCGCGGCGTTCGGTCCTATATTCAAATTGGACGGGCTGGAAACGACGGGTTCCGACTGCGCGGAGGGTCGGGGCGGAGGCTGGGACTGTGCCCGTGCCTGAGACGTGATCATCGAGACCAGGACGGCCCAGGTTGCGGCTGATTTCGTGACTATGCGTCGTCGCATTCATCCGCCCCCTCGGGTCCTTCCGATTGCGCCGGTCGTCGGTCTTGTGCCCGTTCTCCTCATATATCGTGCATTTCACGAAATACCCTTGCTTTTTCCTTAGGGATTGAGAGGAATAAAGATGGGCAGCGGCGGAGGATGTCTGGCCACGCCCCGCGACCCGGAGGGATTTCTCATGGTCTCGGGAAGAAATCCCCGCCGATTGGCGATCCTTTCCCTCTCCTGGCTCGCGATCGGACTCGTGAATTCGCCGCGCATGCGCGCTTGGCCAGGCGCAGCTTCGCGACTTTTCGCAACCTTTCGTGGTCCTCGACGGCGGAGGCCATGGCGGGGCGGTCCAGGCGATCGTCTTCACCACGGCCGAGGGGTCGGGGCTGCTCACCGCGGGTATGGACAAGGTGGTCCGCGTGTGGGCCGTGGAGGAAGGCCGGGTGAGGCTCTCGCGGACCATCCGCCCGCCCATCTGGAGGGGGCGATCGGGGGCGATTCATGCGATGGCGCTCTCCCCGGTGGCCGACGCGAAGGGGCAGCGAATCCTGGCCGTGGGCGGATACGGCGTGTCCGCCAATCAGGGCGACATGGGGCTTTATGCGTTCCCCGGTTCCCCCGCCCGGCCCCACGGCGACCTGATCGCCCGCTTGCCCTCGCGAAATCCGAGGGATCCCGCCCCCTTCGGCCACGATAACGTGGTCACGGGCCTGGCGATCACGCCGGACGGGAAATCCTTGATCTCCGCAGGCAACGACGGCCGGGTGTTGCTCTGGGACCTCGCCACGTTTCGCGTGGTCGCGGAGCTGATCGCGGGCGGGCCCGAGGTCACGTCGATCTCACTCGGCGGCGACGGCCGGAGGCTCGCGGTTGCGGGTCGAGATGGGATCGTGCGACTCTTCGACGTCGCCCGTCGCGCCCTGCTCTCGCAGCGAGGCCCGGTCGCCGGCGAGCAAAGCATCCCGCCCGACCCCCTGGGCGACATGATCACGCACGTGGCCCTCTCGCCCGACTCCCGCTTCGTGGTGATCGGCCGCGAGAATGGGCGGCTGACGCGTTATGAAGGGGATGGGCTCGCGAATCCGACGTTCCTGCAGAAGCCCGGCGAGCGTCGAGGCGCGATCGAGGGCCTCGCGTTCAGCCCCGACGGCACGCGACTGGCCGTGAGCCTGATTCGCGAAGTCCTCCCGAACGCGGCCGCGGCCCCGGCCCGATTGCGACGTGCAGATTCGCCGGATGCCCGACGGGGCGCTCGAGCCGGGGTCGTTCGAGGCCGACAACCTGGTCCAGGCCCTGGGTTTCAGCCCCGATGGCCGCTTCCTGGCCTATTCGGGAGGGGAGAATCAGGCCATCGTCTTCCGCGACTTGCGAGAGCCGGCCCGCAAGCCGCTCGTCTTGAAGGGGCAGGGGGCCACGGTCCGCGAGGTTGCCTTCGGGGCCGACAACCGTTCGATCCGGCTCTCGCGGCCGGGCAGCCTGCCGGTGGCGTTCGACCTCCCCTCCATCGCCTTCCGGCCCGATGATGGCCAGGGATGGAATGGTGCGCTGACGACCTGGGACGGATGGCGGGTCGAGCCGATCGACCCTCACCGGCTTCGCGTAGGCTCGCTCGCGGGGAAGTCGTTCGAGATCACCCTGGACCCGGCGCTCGATCGCCGCTGGTGGGGCTACAGCTTCTTGCCCCCCGGGCCCGGCCATCCGAAGCCGACGATTGCCGTGGCCTGCGACATGGGGATCGTGATTTTCCGGCTGGAAGATGGGCAGCGGACCCGGGTCTTCAACGGGCATCTGGGCCCGGTGTACGCGATCGCGGCTTCGCCCGATGGTCGCTGGCTGCTCTCCGGCTCGGTCGACCAGACGGCGAGGCTGTGGAGGCTGGCCGGGTGCGACGCTCGGCCGGAACTTGGTGCGACGTCCATCCGCAACGCGGCGGGCGAGGCCGTGGTGGCGACCGTCGAGCCGCGAGGGTTCGCCGATGCGATGGGGATGAAGGTGGGCGACGTGGTCGAGATCCTCGCCGTGGGTCGCGAAGTCCGCAACCCGATCGATTTCCGCCCGCTTGCCGACGTCCCGCCCGGCGTGACCATCGGGTTCCAGATCCGCCGCGGCGCCGAGCGATTCCAGGTCCCAACCACGCGACGCGACTCGCCCGCCCTGTCCGTATTCGTGGGGGACGATCACGAGTGGGTCGCCTGGATGCCGCAGGGGTTTTACGAGACCTCGATCGCCGGGGACCGCCGCTACCTGGGCTGGCACAAGAACAACGTGGTGCTGAACGCCGCGACCGACACCGACCATTTCTCGGCCGAGAAATTCGAGAAGGAATTGCGGCGCCCGCAGGTCCTCCGCAGGCTGTTCGAGACCGGAGGAGACCTGGGCCTCGCGCTCCAGGCGAACGACGATCCGGCGCTCGTGGCGGAAGCGATGGTCGCGGCGCAGCGCCTCCGGTGATCGGAGTGACCGGGCAAGAGGAGCGGCCGATCGATCGCGCCTGGACGGTGGCGGGCGCGGTGGTGCCGATCCGTGCGCGGGCTTCGGCCGAGGGGCGCGAGCTGGTCCGATCGATCCGCGTGATGGTGAACGGCCGCGCGGTCGGCCCCGCGCGGGTCTTCAACCCGCCCGTGGCGGTGGCCGAGGTGGACGTTGCCGTACCCCTGCAGGAAGGGCGGCAGAAAGTGGTCGTCGAGGGGGAGAATAATCAGGGCAGGACGCGATCGGAGGGGTTCGACGTGATCTCGCTCGTCCCGGAGGCGAAGACGCCGACGCTTTTCGTGCTCAGCGTGGGGCTTTCCGGGCCCTTCAGCAGCCCGCGATTCCCGCCCATTCGCTACGCCCAGGAAGACGCCAGGGAGCTGTTCGAATTCGCCATCAAGCCCGGCGGGAGCCGGAAATTCCAGGAGGTGGCCGACCTCACCCCGCTGGTCGGGACTGCCGCCACGAGCCAGGGCCTGCGCGACGCCCTGAAGCGGCTGGTCAGCCAGGCGGCCGATCCCTCCGTCACGGTGATCGTGGCCATGGAGACGCACATCCTGATGGGCGGGAAGGATCGCTTCCTGCTCGCATCCGACACCGGCTCGATTCCCACATCGGCCAACGCGCCGACCATCGAGGAAATCGGCGACTCGCTCGCGAAGATCGCCTCGGCGGGCAGCAAGGTCATGCTCCTGATCGACTCGGTCCATCCCGGCTCGCCTCGCGAGTGCGTGCAAGGGCTGGACGCCTGGGTCCGCTCGCTCTCCCGGCGGAACGTGATCGTGTTCGTCGCGTCCACCGACGGGCCGAGCCGGCGGCTGGACTCGCAGGGGCACGGCGCCTTCGCCCAGGGCATCCTGGACACCTTCAGGACGCGGGCGCAGTCGCGATCGTGGATCGACGCGGGCCAGCCGCTCTCGCTCGACGATTTCCAGGACACGGTGTGCGGCCGGGTGCTGGAATTGAGCGAGCGGAAGCAATTCGCATCGTGCTACATCCCCGAGACCATCTCGCCCGCGATGGCCATCTTCGAGCCCGATCGGCCCCCGCTCATGGCCGGGAAAAAGTAGACGTTTCTCGTCCTCCAGCGGTCATCATTCGGATGGTACCCGTAGGGCAGGCCGAGGCCTGCCGACCCGGGCGTGGCACGGCAGGCCGAGGCCTGCCCTACGAAATCTCCCCGTGCGGGACCGCTGTATTTGATGACGGCCGGCAATAGCCGGCCCTACAGTCGTGTGCGACGTGACTGCGAACCATCGTCACAGAATTCGCCACCTGGTGGCGAACCCCTCAACCAGGCTTCCGCCAGACCTCGATGAGTCCGAAACGTTTTTCCATCCGGAAATCGCGGCGAATCGCGGCGCGGAGGCGATCGAGCCGCAACCTTGGGTCGAACGCCTGATCCTCGGGCGCCCATACGACCACCGATCCCGCGGGCGTCTTCTCCAGATTCTCGACGAACGCCGCTTCGGCCGAGGGGTCCACCGACCAGATCCAGATCAGGCCGGACTCGGCGGGGAACGGCGAGATCCGCCCCACCGCGCCGTTGATGGACGGGAACGGGATGCCTCGCAGACCGTTGGCAATTCTCGTGCTTTCGGTCGTGTTCCGGCGCAGATAATCGACCGTGTGGCGATAGTCGTCCCATGTGTAGGAGGCGAGGTCGTAGCCGGGCAGTCCGGGCGCGGGCGATCGGAACAGGTTCTCGGCGCCGATGGGGATTTGCGAAGGCTCGTCGGTCCGCTTCCAGTCGTCGAAGGCACGCAGGGTCGCGTTCACCGAGCAAAAGGCCGGCACGCGCGGGATGGCCACGACCAGGATCGCGATCACCCCGCAAACCCCGAGCATCGGCATCCGCTTCGTGGCTTGAATCCATCCGTGAATCACGCTGGCGAGGCAACAGGACGCGACCAGCCGCAGCGGCAGGACGAGATAGAGATGCCGCTTGGGATGCAACGGCTCGTAGAGCAGGGTCAGCAGGATGGCAACCAGCCAGGGGCCATAAAGCCTCCTGGAAGCCTTGTCGCGACGCGACGCGAGGATGATCATCGCGAGCAGGATCGCGATGGTCTTCCACCCCTCCAGGCGATTCGCAAGCTCCTCCAGGAACGGCCGGGGACTCCGCCCGGGGATGAGCCATCGCACGTTATCCAGGGCAAGTTGCTTCCTCACGCCCTTGGCGATCGAGCGGAGGCTGGTCTCGTTGTAGTTGCTGCCGTAGCTGGCCTTGCGCAGCCCACGAAGCAGGTCCCCGAGCAGATCCTGGAAGATCAGGGGCGCGAAGATCAGGAAGACGAAGCCGGCGCAGGCGGCTCCCCATCCGACCACCCTCAAACCCGCGGTTTTCCAGGTCTCGCCGTCCGCTTTTCGCGAAAGCACGGCAAGGGCCGCTGGCGGCACGAACAGGACCACATGAGGGCGGATCGCGAAACCCATGGCCATCAAGGCGGCGGCCACGGTCAGGCTCGGCCAACCTCGGCCGATCTGGATCGCCAGCAGGGCGGCGATTGCCAGGAGCGGGCCTTGCCAGTCGCGCTGGGCCACGGCCGTGTAGTCGAGATTGGTGTACAGCGAGACCAAGGCGGCGAATGCGACCAGGCCCGGCAGGGACCTGCCGAGTCGTCGCCAGCTCCAGGACCAGAGGAGCGCGCCGAGCCCGATGAGCATGGCCGCGTCGAGGGCGTAGACCGGCGCGGTCCGTCCCCACCCGAACAGCTTGCCCAGGACGTACTGGATCTCGATTTGCCCGGGGAAGTTGAAGATGACCACGTCGCGATAGGGGCGAATCCCGGCGTCCCACCCCTGGGCGATGGTGGCCCACGCGTCCAGGTCGGGCCACCACGGCCAGAGCAGGTAGTGCGGCAACCAGGTCGCGAGCATGGCGAGGATCAGCAGGAGCACCGCGACCGAGAGCGGCCAGCCGAGGAGTATCCGGCAGGTGCGATCGAGCCTGGTCTCGTCAGGCGGATTGTCCACGGCGAAAAAAGCTCCCGATCCATCGAACCGCCGGACACGACGGAGTGTCCCATTGCTCCCGATCCGGGGCGGAGACTTATAATACGGACTACTCAAGCCCATGGCGAGGCCGGCATGCTCCTCATCGACGACCGCATCTCGATCCCCCTGGACGAATTCGCGTTCGAGTTCGCCCGATCGGGCGGGCCGGGCGGCCAGAACGTGAACAAGGTGGCCTCCAAGGCGACCCTGCGATGGACGCCGGCCACCAGCCCGAGCCTGCCCCCGGCCGTGCGCGAGCGGGTGCTCAAGGCGGTCGCCTCGCGCTTAACGACGGCCGGGGAATTGCTGATAACTTCCCAGGAGACCCGCGACCAGGGCCGGAACATCGAGGCCTGCCTCGACAAGGTCCGCCTGATCGTCCTGGCCGCAAGCAAGCCGCCCAAGATCCGCCGAGCCACCAGGCCCACGCACGGGTCGCAGGTGCGCCGGGTGGACGAGAAGGTCAAGCGATCGGCCGCCAAGAAGCTCCGCAGGAAGCCCGACTTCGACTGATTCATGGAGGTCCAACCGAGATGGCCGATCGCACGCCGTATCAAGACAAGATCATCAAGCGGTATTACCGAAACTACGACGCCATCCAGCAGCAAAGGCTGGCCGAGCTTGCGACGGATTTGTATTTGACCGAGGGGAAGGCCCGCGATCGGTTGTGGAAGCGGGTGGCGGAGATTTTGACGAAATTGGAATTCCCGGCTTCTCGCGTTGAGCACTTGCTTTCGAAGAAAGATCCGGCGCTCTTGCCGGGGATCATGAAGGAGCTGGAGAAGGAGGGGTAAGGATCTCGATCGACTTTCCTCCAGGTTCTTTTGCATGGCGGAGGGCTACTTCTAATGCGAATTCCCATACCTCTGTTCATCGCGGTATTCCTGGTGGCCCTCCCCGTCATCCTTCCGCTTGCGTGCATCCTGCACCTGATTTACAGACATCGTTTGATGATCGCGGGCAAGAGCGAGGTCTGTCCGGAGTGTGGGCAAATTCTCGGGGTCGAGTCAGTACAAAAAGCTGACGAAAGCTGGAAAGCTCACGTCGCCGAGATCCGTCGTGTACACCCGGGAACTCGTTTCCGATGGATTCGTTGGGTCCATTCAATTTGCACGGTATGCGGCTCTCGCTTGCAATTTCAGGAAAAAACAGGCACATTCTCGAAAACAGCAACGAATGCACATTAGCCGTAGGGTGGGTCGAGCGTTAGCGAGCCCCACCGTCTCCATAATCTGGAAAGGTGGGGCTCGCTAAAGCTCGACCCACCCTACGGTTACGTCAATCACTTCACGCCCAGGCTCACCCCCACGCCTCGGCCGGCGAGGGATTTCTCCATCGCCTTTTCCACCTCGGCGGGCTTGCGGAGCTTCCGGCTCACGACCTTGCCTTGCGCATCGACCAGGATCATCGTGGGCGTGGAGATGATCCCCAGCTCGTTGGCCGGCTTGCTGTCCATCCCGCCCGGCTCCCAGATGGTTTCCCACGGCAGCGAGGCTTCCTTCAGGTAGGCTCGCAGGGCCTTCTCGTCGTCGTCGAGGCTCACGCCCACGACTTCGAGCTTGCCGCCGAGCTTGCTCTTGAGCGCGGCCAGCTCGCGGAGGTCCTTCTGGTCGGTCTCGATCGAGCTGATGAAGTAGACGACCAGGACCGACTTGCCTCGCGCGTCCTCGGTGCTCACGGGCTTCCCGCCCACGCCGGGACCGGCGATCTTCAGCGGCTTGCCGTCGAGGTCGAGGCGACGGAGGGCACCGGCGGCTTTTTTGCCAGCGGGGGTCTCGGGGAAGTCCCTGGCGAGCTTGCCGAACCAGTCGCGGGCCGCCTTCTCGTCGCTGTTGAAGTCGTTCAGCGAGGCGAGCTGATACAGGACCTCGGGGGCTTCGTCGGAGGTCCCGTACTGCTCCAGGAATTTCTCGAAGCGGGCGAGGCAGGCCTTCTGCACTTCCATGAAGTTCGCGCCCGGCTCGTCGGCCTCGATGTCGAACTGGGTCAAGACCTTGCGATACGAGGCGAACGAGCCGATCTTGCCCCCCTGCTTGATATACGTGTCGACGATGGCGGCGCCTTCGGGATAGGCCCCGGTCTTCCACGCCTCGGCGGCGTTGCTCACGGCCTGCTTGTTGTAGGCGAGCTTGTCGGCGGGGTCGTCGGCCGCCTGGATCACCTTCTTCAGCATCCTGAGGCGGGAGACGTGCCATTCGGCCGCGGACTTCTTGCCCGATCCGGGCGCGGGCGGGCCGGCCGCGTCGAACGCGGCGAGTTCCTTGAGGGCGGCGTCAAGCTCGGGATTCTTGGCTTTTTCCGCACTCCCGCCCGTCATGAGGTCGCTTCGCAGGCTGACCAGCGTGCTGGTGGCCGGCTTGAGGGGGTCGACCGGGTGCGGGAGGTCGAGGAACTTCCAGCAATCGCCAACCTTGATCACGTCGGCCACGCTCAGGTAGGCCATCTTCGCCACCGCGTCGGGCGTGGCCCCATCGGGCGGGGTGGCGAAGACCACGGCGTTCTCGTAGAGGAGGACTTCGCCTTTCAGGCCGGCGGCCGCATCGGCCGGGATCACGTGGGGCATGGTGCCGTCGAACCGTGACCAGGTGGTATTGTTCGTCCAGCCGCCGGCCCCGAGCGATTTCCGCAGGGCCGAGAGCGCGGCCGGGCGATTGGCCGCGGTTTCCCCGGCCCGTTTCAGGGTCGTCTCGGGGAAACCCAGCTCCTTCATCTCCTCAACCGAGGCGATCACGGTGTCGAGCAGGCCCGGGTCGTTGGCCATGATGGCCTGGACCATCACCTTGGACGCCTCCTCGGCCGAGATCCGGCTCCAGGCCACGATCCGCGACACCTTCCCACCTTTCACGTCGACGGGGTGGACCCTGGCGATCCGCGTCCCGCCGCCGTTCATCCATCGCACTTCATCCAGATTACCGTCGTCGTCGCTGTCCACCTCGCGGTAGACCTCGAACCCATCCTGGTAATAGCTCCATTGGTCCAGGTGGGTGCGGGGCTTCTTCTCACCGTCTCGCTGCGAGGTCTTGCCGTTGGTGTCGAGGAATCGCCGCAAAATCCGGCCCTGGCCGTCTCGCAGGATGTAGCCTTTTTCGGTCGCCTCGACCTTGCACGCGTCGATGGCCCGCTTCATGTCGGCGTCGGCCGCCTTCACCGCCGCGAAGGGCATGTCGTAGTCGATCCCCTTGTTCACGGGGACGTAGTTGGTGAGCAGGAATTCGGGCGTAACCTGGGCCTGGGCCAGGGCTACCGCCGAATTCATCGCCAACACCGAAACCAGGGCCAACCAAGTCCTTCGCGGCCGCATCGGCTTCTCCTTCCATTCCGGATCCGCTCCTTTTGGTTGGCTTTGGCCGGAAATGCGCAAAGCCAAACTCGGCGAAGCGGGTCGTTCCCTCGGTAAAAATGACACGGAATCGTGCAGATCGGGAAAAATCTTCCCAACGACACAGCCCCGGCCATCGTCGCGATCGCGTCTCTGGGTATGATCGGCAAGATCGGTAGCCAGGCTGCAACGCCAGATGACGATCGGCCGTCACGGCACCCCAGGGAACGCAGATCGCATGCCGTCCAACGGGACGACGTTGGGGCCGGTTGTTGACGGCCAATCTCGTCCCGAGGTCGGATCGTTGGCAATCACCGGCCGCACAAATCGTGGTCGCGAAACTACTTAGAACAATTGGTCGGCGAAGCCAACGACTTCACCTTGACACCGGTTAGGAAACTCGTAGCCTTATGCATTGAAACAGGCCGCACGGACGAGCGCCATTAAGTGGATGAGTGCATCATGGATCGACGCATTCTCGTGGTGGATGATAGCGAGCTGATCTGCCAGCAGGTCTCCGAACTGCTCGCCCGCCCCGATCGGCGCATCAAGGTCGCCCACGACGGGACGGCGGCGCTCGAATGGTTGACCGAGGGGAATTTCTCCCTCGTCCTGACCGACCTTTGCCTGCCGGGGATCGACGGCCTCGAACTCATCCGCGAGATCCGGGGCAAGAATCTGCCCGTGACGGCCATCGTGATGACGGGCCATGCCTCGATCGATTCGGCCGTAGAGGCAATGAAGCTCGGGGCTTACGATTATTTGTCCAAGCCGATCGACCCGGTCCGGCTGGAAGTCCTCGTCGACCAGGCGCTCAAGGATCGCAAGCTGAACGACGAGGTCGCTGCCCTGCGTCGCGGCCTGCATCAACGATTCTCGTTCCACAACCTGCTTGGCGGCGGGCCTCGCATGCGAGAGGTCTTCGCACGCGTGTCCAGGATCGCGTCCTCCAACTGCTCCGTCCTGATCCAGGGCGAAACGGGCACGGGCAAGGAACTGGTTGCCCAGGCCCTCCATTATGCCGACGCCACCAGGAACCAGGGTCCGCTCGTCGCCGTCAATTGCGCCGCGTTGCCGGAGCAACTGCTGGAGAGCGAGCTTTTCGGATATGAAAAAGGCTCGTTCACGGGCGCGGACCGGCAGAAAAAAGGCCGGTTCGAGCTGGCCGAGGGTGGCACCCTGTTCCTGGACGAAGTGGGCGAAATGCCCCTGGGCATGCAAGCCAAGCTGCTTCGTGTGCTTCAAGATGGGCAATTTGAGAGGGTAGGGGGATCGGAAGCCATTGCCGTGGATGCCCGCGTGGTGGTGGCAACCAACATCGACCTCAAGAGCGCGGTCGCGGCCGGCACATTTCGCGAAGACCTGTATTATCGCCTCAACGTGGTCACGATCGAGCTGCCGCCGCTTCGCGAACGGGCCGAGGACATCCCCCTGCTGGTGAACCATTTCCTCGCCAGGCTGGAAGAGCGGCGCTACCCCTCGAAGACCTTCGCCCGCGAGACTTTATCGCGATTGGCTCGCCACGAATGGCCGGGAAATGTCCGCGAGCTGGAGCACCTGATCGAGCAGCTCGTCCTGACCAGCCCCGGGCCGGTGATCGCCCCCGAGGACTTGCCTCCGCAAATCGTGGCCACGCGTGACGAGCCTTTCAACCTGGAATTCGACCCCTCGCGTCCCCTCCTGGACATCACCGACGAGTTGACCGAGCGGATCGAGCGGGTGTATTTGCTGCGCGTGCTGGAGAAATACCGAGGCCGGATCGACCATTGCTCGGAACATTGCGGGCTCTCGCGCCGAAGCATCAGCGAGAAGCTCCGGCGCTACCGCATCGACAAGGCCGACTTCAAGCCCCACATCACCCGGCCGCGCGAGGTCAGCGTGGGCGAGTGAGCTTGCGATAAATGATGATGGGAAATGGATTTGAGTCGATTTCCCGCACTGATTCGGCGGCGGGTTCCGATCGTCCGATCCGTGCATTCATCGCCGCACCCATCCGATTTCCCATTTTTCCCGTCACCTTGACGGGCCGTCCGGGTTAATCTGTGTGTAAGCCCCGTGGGAAAGTGCCCGCCGGTTTTTCCTGCAACGACAATCGAGATTGGGAAGGGGGAGACCTTGAAGCGCTTCCTTGGACTGGCTTTCCTGACCACGATGGCCATGGCCTTGCCGCAGGCGGCCCAGGCCCAGCGATATCGCAACGGCCCGGTCCAGACGCCCTGGGGACCCGAGCAGAACGTCACGCAGTCGGCCGAGTGGAGGCAGGCGGGCGGCAATCTGGAAGTCTATCAACAGATCATGTATCAAAAATACATGGCCGCCCAGCAGAAGCAGATGGACAAGGAAAACCAGGAGTACGTCAAGCAGCAGCAGGCTTTCCAGAAGTGGGTGAAGGAGCAGGCGGCGAAGAAGGCGAAGGGGCAGCCGACCGACCCGGCCTACGACCGCATGATCGCCATCCAGGAGCAGGAGCAGAAGGCCATGGAAGCCCAGGCCGCGAAGGCCGCCGCCAAAGCCGCCAAGAAGAAGCCGGCGAAGAAGGCTTCCACCAAGGCCAGCACCAACGCCCCGGCCAAGGCCGTCGAAACCCCACCGGCCGAGAAGGCCGACGCCGAGAAACCGAAGAAGTAGCGAAGAGGCTTGCCCCGGGATCATCCCGGTTCGCCCGACCGGCAAATCTTCGCTAACTTGCACGCGCCGACGAATCCTGCCGTTCGCAACTCGATTGGGTCGAATCCCTCCGCCGCAAAGGTCGATCCTTCCAAGGCGATCGTCCGAAGGTTTGGGCTAAGGAGGGCCTCCCATGGGCTTCATGAACGGCAGGGTCACGTACACGCGGTTTCGGGTCGGCGGCGAGGGGGCGCTCCCGTTCGGCGAGGAGATCCTGGAACAAGTCGGGCTTCACGCAATCGGCAAGCACGGCGCGGCCGACGCTCCCGACGGCGTCACGTTCGGATGGTCGGGCGGCGATCATGTCCTGGACACGACGTTCGCCCTGGAAAAGAACATCCTCAACGATGCGCTCCACCTGGCCATCCGGGTCGATACCGACAAGATCCCGTCGGACCTGCTGAAGGCTTACACGCGGATCGAGACCGACGCCCGCGCCAGCTCAACCCCAGCGGCTTCGCCAACAAGGCCCAGAAGCTGGAGGCGAAGGAAGCCGCCCGCGTCCGCGCCGAGGCCGAGTCGGCCGATGGCCGCTTCCGTCGCCGCAAGCATTATCCGGTGCTCTGGGACGGGCAGTCGAACACCCTCTACGCCGGCACGAGCAGCGGGTCGGTCCTGGACCGACTCCAGGTCCTGTTCCGCGAGACCTTCGACCGCCACCTGGAGCCGATCACCTCGGGGAGCCTGGCCTCGTCGCAGGCCGAGACCCGCGGCGACTCCCGGCCCGTCGAGGATTTCTTGCCGATCGCCTATCTCGGCCAGGGGGACGACGTCTCGCAGGTTGCCTGGGCCGAATCCGACCCCACCCGGCCCGATTATTGGGGCAACGAATTCCTCATGTGGCTCTGGCACACCTTGCAGAACGTCGGGGATACCATCCCGCTGCCCGACGGCTCGGACGTGGCGGTGATGATGAACAAGACGCTCACGCTCGATTGCCCGAGGGGCCAGACCGGCCGCGACAGCCTGACCGACGAGGGCCCGACCCGCTTGCCCGAGGCGTTCCGCGCCCTCCAGTCGGGCAAGCTCCCTCGCAAGGCCGGGTTGATCCTCGTCCGCCACGGGACCCAGTACGAGATGACGCTCCAGGCCGAGTCCCTGGCCGTCTCGGGCCTGCTGTTGCCGAAGGCCGAAGGGGCTTCGGGCGCAGAAGCGCATGTGGCACGGATCGACAGCCTGAGACATCTGGTCGAAACCCTCGACCTCCTGTACGATGCCTACGGTCGCCGACGGACCGGGCCCGATTGGGCCGGCGACCTGGGATCGATCCGCCGATGGCTCTCGGCGGCGTAGCCTGTTGCCGCGAACGGATTTGTGGGTAACTACCGACAACACTTGACGTTCTCCAGCGCCCTGGGCGTGATCTACGCCTGGGGCGTTTACGTCGCTCGGCGGGCTGCACTGGATCTACGGGACCGTCGCCGCCCTCCTCGCCACGATCAGCGGCCTCCTGCCCGACCTCGATCACCCGATCGGGGTCGAGCTGAAGGGGCTCACGGGCGTCCTGGGCGTCCTGTTCTCGGTCGCCGTGTGGAATCGCCTGGCCAGGCAAGAGCCGGACCTCGCGTTCGAGCTTCACCTCTGGGCCGTCGTCCTCACGTACGTATTCATCCGCTACGGGATGCGGCGGGTCCTGGCCAAACTGATGGTCCATCGCGGGATCAGCCACAGCTTGCCCACGTGCGCCGCGTGGGGGATGGCGGCTTACCTGTACTATCCCTCCACGCACCCCTTGATCCGCGTGATGATGGCGTCGGCGGTGGTCCTCGGGTTCATGTCGCACCTGATCCTCGACGAGATGTTCAGCGTCGACCTGAACAACGCCAAGATCAAGACCTCGTTCGGGACCGCCATCAAGCTCTGGGCGCCGTCGCCCTGGGCCACGCTGGGCATGTACGCGCTCCTGAGCTACCTGAGCTGGCGAGTGATCCAGGATTGGCCCGACGAGACCTTCCAGCAACTGCTGGGCGAGCGGATCGAGCCGCTGAAGATCCCCTGGCCGCCCAACCAGCGCCCGTAGGGCAGTCCTCCGTCCTGGCGACCCAAGCGGGGGACGGCACGCCGGGGCGGCGGGTATACCCAATTCGCCGGGTGTGACCGGGCATTCTTGGGGTCGGGCGGCGGGGGTCGAAGCCCGCAAGGCAAGCCCGCGAGCCGAGCCGATGACGGCGTTCCTCCCCGCGCAAGGCAGGGCCATGCAGGGCAGAAAAATGCACCATCCCATTACTGGATAACGACTTGGGCGCGCACACATGGGCGCGACAAACGGCCGAAAAACCCCCACAATCCCCGCCCGGACGTCCAGATTTCGTCCAGGTTTCCGACAACCCGCATCTCCTGGCCCGATCACGACTTGGGGGATTTCAGCGCAACACTTCGCCCCGAAAACAGGTCAAAAACGGGCGAAAAAGCGTCTCACCCCGACTGCGCCCCTGGACAAGACACCCGAAAAGCCCGAGTTCGCCCACGAATCCCCGGCATTTCCCGAGTGTCGCACTCTGTAGCGTATTCGCTTATCGACAAGATTCAAATCGTTGATCATTGGCCCAAGTCCTTCGCCGACAACGGGTTGTAAATCATGAAAATCCACGGTGAAAACGAATGGGTCGGCCGTGTTCCGGCCCGAATCCGCCCCCTCGCGCAGGCACCCGATCGCGGCCCCGCGACCGGCGATTTTGCGGCCCTCCCTCGAATCAGCAATAAGTGCGAACTCCGGCAACGATGGTGTGGTTGTGAGGCTAGAACAAAGGCTTATCATCGCGACGCAACGCGAGGAAATCATGCGGAAATGCACCTTCAATGCTACCCCCCGGATCACCCCGTCCCCCGCGACGGCCGGTGCGCCCCCGCGCCGGGGGCGGCCGGGCTCGGCGCCGGTAGCATCCACACGCGGGAGACACGTTCGCCGCGAGATGGCCGCGCCTCGATGGCCGACCCTGCCCGACCGGCCCCAGGAATCCGCGGGTATACCCAATTCGCCACCAAATCCCTCACCAACCTTGCAAAAGCGTGGGGAGGGCGGTATACATGGATCCGGGCACAGGCCGGGAATCGTCGGTTCGCGACGGTCCTCACGTCTGCATGTCCTGCAAGAGGTCAGGGGCTCAAGTCTCCTCTCCTCGATTGGTGCTTGGCGGTCGAACGGAAGATTTCCCTCGATTGCCGGGCGCGAGCGTTTGATCCTCACATCTTCGGTACGCCTTTTCCCTTCACGACCGTAGCCCCCGCAATCGCTCCGGGTGGCCGCGCGTACCCTTCGATTCGCACCTCCCGAGGGCCGGCTGTCATGGCGGAGAAATCGGCCGACTCGCCGGTTCGGATCATTGGTAGCCGCGAGTTGCACCAGCATCTTCCCGTGATCCTGCGGGAACTGGAGCGCCCGGAGGTCCGCTACGTGCTGACGGTCCACGGGAAGCCCCGCGCCGTGCTGATCGGCGCCGAGCCGTTCCTGGACATGATCTCGCGGCATACCAGCCCGAGCGAGGCCGTGGTCGGCCTCCAACTGAGCGCCTTGCTGGGGGGCGAGATGCAGTCCATGCCCCTGGAAGACCTGGAGAAGGCGTTAGGACCCAAGAGTCCCTGAATCGGGGGGGCCGGCCGATGATCCTGCGCCCTGGGCTTGCCGGTCGGGGTAGAATGACGACGATGAACGGGAAATCTTCCGCACAATCGCCCCATTCCTCTTGCTCTGAGAACCGAGATGTCCGCCTTGCCCGCCCGATCGGCCCGCGCCTTGTCCCGCCAATGGAATGGCCGCCTCGCGCCCTATCGTCTCCATCGCAACGATGAACACCGCGAGGCCCTCATCGAGGAGGCGTTGCGGTTCACGGGCCTGCACCTCGAGAATGACCTGGTGCAATCGACTTACTGGTCGCAAGCCCCGCTCTCTCGCCGGGTTGCGCTGCTGCTTTTCCTCGTCGATCGCGGCGTCGTGAACCGCACGACCTGGCGAGGGCGGATCGTCCACGAGGCCGCCCACTTCGCCGAAGAGTGGGTCGTCTCGCAGCCGGCGCTCGCCCCGTATCTGAATCCAACCCTCGAATTCGTCGCGGCTTTACGGTCCGCCCAGGCCCGACGGCTCGCATCGGCCGGCTAAAACGACGGCCCGTGGCGGGCGTCGCCGGGATTGGTTAGAATCCACGGATGGAATTCCGCGCCGGGGTCGGCGCGTCTTGTCGTTATCTCCGAGGGGCGTCTCGATGGCAGGGAAACCGCAGAACCGGATGGAACTCCGCCGCCAGTACGAAGCGGCCGAGCCGCTCGATCCCATGGAGGACGAGTCGGAGGATCACGACGCCGACGGTGGCGACGATGACGAGGCCGAACGCAAGCCGAAAAAGAAGGCCAAGGCCCCCTCCAAGGCCAAGCCGAAGGCCGTGAAGGTCCCCAAGCCCGCGGCCCGCATGAGGATCGTGTGGGCGGTGGTCAACGACGCCTTCAAGACCCTCTCCACCTTCGAATACTCGCAGAAGGAGGCGGCCGAGGCCCGCGCCGCCGAGCTCACGGCCAAGGGCAAGGGGACGCACTTCGTCCAGAAGGTCAAGGAGGCCATGCCGGACAACGCCCCCGGCCTCGGCGCGGCCATCCCGCGTCCCGAGCCGGCCGCCGTCCCGGTAGCCGCCGCGGTCAAATCCAAGGCCGCCGCAATCGATGACGAGGAGGTGGATGACGACGACGAGCTCGACGCCGACGCCGATCCCGACGCGGAAGCCGAGGACGACGACGAAGAGTAAGAGGCTGTCCGGGATGTGCCATTCCCCCCTGGTCGGGTGCATAAATGACACATGCCCTTGCCGGGAAACGAGTCGGTGCGTTTCACGCACCCTACAGGGACATCCCGGACAGACTCTTCGAGGGGCTGGAGTGGTAGCCCGAGGTCGCGGGAAGTCGGATCGAGAAGCGTGACCCCTCGCCGGGGGCCGATTCGACCTCGATCGTCCCGCCGTGGTCGCGCACCACGCCGTAGGTCATGGCCAGGCCCAGGCCCGTCCCGCGCCGATCGGCTTGGTGGTGAAGAACGGGTCGAAGATCCGGTCCCGGATCGCCGGGTCGATCCCCGCGCCGTCGTCGCGGACCTCGATCCGCACCCCTTCGCCGTCGCGACGGGTCGACACGACGACCTTTCCGCCCTCGGAGCAGGCGTCGATGGCGTTGGAGACCAGGTTCTGGAGGGCCAGGTTCATCTTCGCGCCGGAGCACCACAGGGCCGGGATCTCAGCCAGGTCCGTTTCCAGCGCGACCCCGCGCGACGCCGAGGCGCAACGCATCAGGCCGACGGTCGTGGCGACGGCCGCGTTCAGGTCGGCCTCCGCCTCGTCCGCCTCGTCCAGGTGCGCGAAATCGCGAAGGTCGGCGACGATCTTCTGGATGCGCTTCAGCCCATCGCGGGAGCGGTCGAGCAGGCCGTCGAGGTTGCCCAGCACGTACGGCAGATCCACCTCCTCGGAAAGCAGGCGGATGCGGGCCATGAGGTCGCATTGGTACTCGGCCAGGGTATGCTCAGCCTGCTGGTACAGCCGCATGATGTCGTGGACGTCCGAGACGTCGCGCCTCAGGACCGCGATGTTGTTGGTGACGAACGCCAGCGGGTTATTGATCTCATGCGCGATCCCGGCGGCGGTCTGCCCGAGGCTGGCCATCTTCGCCTGTTGAAGCATCCGGGCCTGGGCGTCCTTCAACTCGCGGTGCGCGGCCTGGAGGGCGTCGTGCCCCTGCTGGAGGTCTCGCAACGCCCGGCGGAGGTCGCAAGTGCGCTCCTCGACCTTCAGCTCCAGCAGCTCGTTGACCCGTTGCAACTCCGCCTCGGCGCGTTCGAGTTCCGCGCCGACCCGGCCCGCGATCCGCTCGCAGATCGCGCCGAAGACCAGGATGGACGCCGTGGCCAGGGCGGCGGACGTGATCGCGGCCGACGAGGCGCCCGCCGAACGGTCCACCACATGCGTGAGCCACGCCACGAGGCCGACCGTTGCCGTGACCAGCGGCAGGAACACCCGGAGCAACCGCGCCCGCGTCGTCGGGCCGCAAAGCGGCCGGAGCGGGAAGCTTGCCGGACCCGCCGCGGCGACCAGGCCCGCGCCCAGGACGACGAAGCCGATCGCGGTGTTCAGCGCCATCGGAATCGCCCGTGAACCATACATCAGGGGCGCATTCGGGCTGAAGAGATAGCCCAGGCTGAAGACCAGGCCAGTCCCGCCGGCGATCAGGGCCGCAACGCCCCCGAGGTCCCTCGTCCGGCGCCCGCCCGAGGCGTAGGCCCACATCGAGAGGCACGCGGCGAGGAATCCGATGGCGGTATGCATGGCCATCTTGCCCACCGGCGCCAGGGCGGATCGCCCCGAAGGGACGCTCACGATCAGGCGATCGGCCGCCAGGTCCAGGCCGCTTACATACTCGACGAGGCGGATCGAGGCCACCGTCCCTACCGCCAGAGCGATCCCCCCGGACAGCCTCCGCCATCCCGCCGCGATCGCCCCCAGGCTCGCCGCCATCGCGAGGAATCCCAGGGCCGTGTTCGGGGCCATGGGGATGTAGCTCTTGCGCAGGCCCATGAGCACAGGCTGCCGCGTCGCCCAGCCAACGAGCGCCATCATCCCCAGGGCCGCCATGGTCGCGCCGCAGGTCACGGCCGCGAGACGGAAGGGGCGCGCGACGGCCGGCCCGCCGCGACGGCTTCCTCCATATCCTGGGAGGTCGGCATCTCCATGATTACCCCCTGATCGACCGACGGCGATCGACGAGTCAGCCTGCGACCCCGAATGTACATCTCCCGGCCGCCGTCCGGAACGGGGAGCCGGGCGTCCGCCATGACAACGGCCGCCCTCCCGGTTCGCTACGAAAACATCGCTACAAAGCTACCGCGACGTAAAGCCTTGCAGCGGAGCATTTTCACAATGGGCGCACGAAGATTCGAACTTCGGACCTCACCCTTATCAGGGGTGCGCTCTAGCCAACTGAGCTATGCGCCTCAGCTTGACTTTCGTCACCCATTGTAATTCGGGCTCGGCGGATGTCAACGACCCACCGCCTCCATGGTGAGCGGGTTCGCCTCGGCCCGGTCCGTCGGCGACGCGTTGAGCCTTGCCACGCGACGGGCGGTCTCACGAATCCGGTCGCGCAGCGAGGCCGGCCCGAGGACCTCGACGCGGTCCCCCAGCCCCAGGATCCAGCCGGCCAGGACGTCGGCGTCCTCGATCGACAGGGCCATGTCGAGCGACCCGTCCTCCCGCAGTTCCAGTTGACGGTCGCGAGGCCAGCGGCCATCCAGGATCTCGGGCGCGATCCAGGCATCGAATCGCAGGCGGGCCGTGATCCGCGCGCCTTGAGACGGCCGCGTCGGCGAGCCAGGGCGGGTTTCGAGCGATGGCTCGCCCGTCTCGATCGCCCGGATGATCCAGGCCACGCGGATGGTCTCCACGCGACGATGGAGGGTCGATCGGCCGGTCACCCGCCAGGAATCCCCCTCCACGGCCAGCCGGACGGGCGAGATCTTGGTGGCGACCACCCCGACGCCGCCGGGCTCGCGGACCCAGATGCGAAGCGTCTGCTTCCTCGCCAGGGCGTTGATCAAGGCCTCGTGGATGCGGGCGCGATCCGGGTCGGCGTCGCGGGGTTCGGCGTCTCCTCGCAGGGCTTCGACCAGGCAGACGACGTGCTGGCGAATCCCGTCCGGCAAGGCCTGCGCGATCTTCTGGATCGCCCGGTAGGTCGCCGGACCGCGATCGGGGCCGGTTGGCGGGCTCGGGCGCATGGCCTGAATCACCAGCGAAACGGCCTCGGATTCCTCCAGGTGGGGGGATTCGAGGAAGAAACCGGGCGAGATCTCATATCCGCCCGCATCCGCCCGATACCGGACGGGGATCCCGGCGGCTTCGAGCGTGTGCAGGTCGCGATAGATGGTGCGACGGCTCACCTCGCACGACTCGGCCAGCACCGCGGCGTTCGGGAAACGGCCCGCGCAGCAGGAGGATCAACTGGAGCAATCGCCCCAATTGCACCCGGCCCAGGGAATTCGAGGTCTTGGTCATGATCGCGTCCGGACGGTATGACGAGGGACGTGCTCCCAATCCCGAACGGAACGAGGCCCAAATGCAACCTACGAGGTCGGAGCCGGAAAAGAGAACTTTCGCCGCGAATTCTCGCCAGGTTTCCGCGCCCGGGGCGGTTGACAAGCGACAGGTCGTCCGCTAACTTAACATCCATCCACCGGCGGGCAGGGTGCGGAAAGATCGTGTTTTGAAGGTGGAAACGAAGCTGGTCGCCGCGACCGTAACCGGATTGCGGCCATCAGTATCAGACTCGGGCGCGTAGCTCAGTTGGTAGAGCAGCGGACTGAAAATCCGCGTGTCGCTGGTTCGACTCCGGCCGCGCCACTCGACGCAATGACAACGGTTCCCGATCGCCTGACGCACGGGCGAATTTCGTAGAACAGGCCTCGGCCTGCCGTCTCCCGCCTGGGTCGGCAGACCGAGGCCTGCCCTACGTGGGCTGTATCGGATGGTGACGGCCCTGGGCGTGGACCGGCCGGCCCTGATGGTTCGGCCTCCTGGCCAAGGATCCCGAAGGCCGTCCGGCGGCGGCCCGCGAAGTCCGCGAGGCCCTGCGCCGGATCGAATTGGACGCCCCTGCGACTCGTCCGTCGTGAGTCCTCGCGCGACGCCCGCCGATTAGGCCCGGCGATCACTCGTGGCCTCGATCGGCGACGGCTTCACCTTCGTAAGCATGCCACCCGCAGACGCCAAGGGTTCGGATTCCCACCATTCCGGACTCATGAGCCTACACCTCTTGTGCAATTGACCAGTGACTGGGGAGCACTTCGCACCTCGTCATGGACCTGATTTGGCCTTCTTTGACGGAGAATAATCGCGAGAACACTCTTGGCGTTGAAAATTTAAGTAGGCGAATAAATTCTCTTGATATCCCCGTCCCGTCTCTTCCATGATGGACCGCCCAAGCCTCCCCAGGACGAACTCTCAAGACCAGGATGGGCGTCGGGTTCGGGATTCGCCCGATGTTGGACGCGATCGCGGGCGGTTGCACGAGAGAGTCACGCCCGTTCCCCCTCGTTCTTTTGCCTACGGGCCAATTCGACTTCCACGGGTCGCCATGCGATGCGGCCGTGCCACGGTGACCGCGAGGCGCGAGCCCCGGGTCATGCGGGCGCATTTCCGGAAGTCTCGAAAACTCGCGCCGCCGGTTTCTTGCCTCTGAATTTATTCCTTGATCGTCCTCGCCATATCCGCGGACGAGCTTACCCCGCGGGACAAGGTTCATTCCATGACATCGAAGAATCGCTTCTCCGTTTGGGGCCTCGATCCGAGGGCTTTATTGGCGCGACGTCGCGCCTATCGAAGGGCTGACCGATCGGTGAAGCTGGAAAAGCTGCTCGCCCTGGAGCCTCGCCAATTACTCACGACGGCCATCGTGATGAATACGGACGACAGCGGCCCCGGCTCGCTCCGAGATGCGATACTGTCGACCAATAGCGGCGAAGGCCCCCATATCATCAACTTCGAAATCCCCGGTTCGGGCGTGCAAACGATCACGCCCCTCACCCCGCTCCCGGCGCTCACCGGCAACCAGATCATTAATGGGAACTCCCAACCCGATTATGCGAATTCCCCGCTGATCGTGATCTCCGGGACGTCCGCGGGCGCCGGCGCGAACGGCCTGGATGTCCAGAGTCAGACGGTCATCGTCGGGCTGGATATCATCAATTTCGGCGGCAACGGGATCTTGCTGGATGTGGGCTCCGATGACAGCAACATCGAGGGGAATTACCTCGGGGTTGACGCGACCGGCAGCACGGCCGCCGGCAACCTTGACGGCATCTCGATCTTCCAGTCCGCCAGCAACACGCTCTCCGGGAATTTGATTTCGGGCAACATGTCTTCCGGAGTTTACCTCGGGAATGAGGGCGTCAACTCGGCCTACAACCTGCTCATCGGAAACTCCATCGGCATCAACGCGGCGGGCACCGGCGCCGTGCCGAACGACGACGGCATCGATGACTTTGGCGAACTAAATTCGATCGGCGAGGACTCCTCCCTCGGCCCTGCCAACGTGATCTCGGGCAATGATGAGGTCGGGATCAGGTTGGAGACCGCGGACGCCACGTCCAATACGATTGCGAACGATGATATCGGCACCGATCCCTCCGGCATGTACCGCCATCCCCAACGGCAACTTCGGCATCGTGATCTCGGGCGGGGCGTCGAGCAACATCGTGGGCGGCAGGACCGCCAGCGTCCGCAACGTGCTCTCCGGGAACATCTATTCCGGCGTCGTGATCGACGGCGCGGGGACCTCGGGCAACCAGGTCGAGGGCAATTACATCGGCCTGAACGCCGCGGGCACCGCCGCCCTGCCGAACGGCCGGGAGGGCGTGGCGATCGAGAACAGTGCCACGAATAATACGGTGGGCGGGACCACGACGATCACCGGCGGCGTCGCCATGCGGATCGGCCAACGTGATCTCGGGCAACGCCATCGATGGCTTGTCGATCGCCAACGTCGGGACTTCGAACAACGTCGTCGCCGGGAACTTGATCGGGACGACCCCCGACGGGACGGGCTCGATTGCCAACGGTTCCTACGGCGTCCTCATCGAGAATGGGGCGTCAAGCGAGATCATCGGCGGCACATCGCCGTACCAGCGGAATGTGATCTCGGGGAATGCGGGATTCGGCGTCTACATCACGGATTCCGGTTATGGCACGTCCGGCAATCTCGTCGAAGGGAACTACATCGGCACGACCGCCGACGGCAGCACCGCCCTGACCAATCAATACATCGGAGTGCAGATCGACAACGGCACGTACGCGAATACGGTGGGCGGCACCGCAACCGGTGCCGGGAACGTGATCTCGGGCAATAGCTTCGACGGCGTTCTCATCACCAATTCCGGCACGTCCAACAATCTGGTGGCGGGGAACCTGATCGGCCTCGATTCCACGGGCTTGACGGCTTTGCCCAATACCGAAGGCGTGCAGATCGCCGACCAAGCCTCGGACAACACGGTGGGCGGGCTGGTCGCGGCCACGATCGCCGCCTCCGTGGCCGGCGCACGCAACGTCATCTCGGGTAATACCGATGCCGGCGTTGTCATCTACGATCAATACACGTCCGGAAATATCGTCGAAGGCAACTACGTCGGGACCGACATCTCGGGGACGATCGGCGTCGCGAATGTGAACTCGGGTATCGACCTCGGATTCTCCGATTCCGGCAACGTGATCGGCGGGTCCGTCGCCGGCGCGGGCAACGTCGTCTCCGGCAATTACAACGGCATCCAGGTGACGCAGTCGGCCGGCGACTTCATCCAGGGGAATCTGGTCGGCACCGACGATACGGGTACCGTCGCCCTTGGCAACACCCAGGTGGGGATTTATCTCGAATCCGACGCCGGCACGACCGTCGGCGGGTCGACGGCCGGCGCCCGCAACGTGGTCTCGGGCAATGCCCAGGACCAATTCTTCGTCGTGGGGGCGGTCGGGGATGTGATCGCGGGCAACTACATCGGGACGGACATCTCCGGGACCATCGGCTTTGCCAACGTCTTTGCGACCGGCATTGCTCTCTATGATACCGGCACGAACGACAACACGATCGGCGGCCTGACGTCCACCCCGGGGTCCGGGCTGGGCAACGTGATCTCGGGGAACCAAGGCCAGGGGATCTTGTTCACCCTGCTGCATCCCACCGGGAACGTGATCGCCGGCAACCTGATCGGCCTCACGGCGGACGGCAATTCCGCGCTCCCCAACAATGCCGGGATTACCATCGAAGCGGGAGAAGACAACACGATCGGCGGGACGATGGCCGGCGCCGGCAACATCATCTCCGGCAACGCCACCGAAGGGATTCGCCTCGCCAACAATTCGACCACGGGCAACGTCGTCCAGGGGAACTGGATCGGACTCGACCAGTCCGGCACCGTCGCCATCCCCAACGTCTACATAGGCGTGGAGATTGATTCCTCGGCTGGCGGCAATACGGTGGGCGGCTCGACCGCCGCGGCCCGCAACATCATCTCGGGCAATGGGGATGGCGTGGACCTCGACGGGACGGGGGCGGACGACAACCTCATTGAGGGGAACTGGATCGGCCTCGACCAATCCGGAGCCTTGGCGCTCCCGAACACCAATTACGATCTCGACATCGTCTATGGCGCCGACGGCAACACGATCGGCGGATCGGTTTCCGGCACGGGCAACGTTATTTCCGGCGATTCGATTGCCGGGGTCGTGATCCAGGGCTCCTCGAACCTGATCAGCGGGAACTACATCGGGACCGACACGCTCGGGCGCCACCGCCGTGCCGAATGCCGGACCGGAATCGTCCTGGAATTCGGCGCGAACAACACGATCGGCGGGCCGACCTCCGACTTCCAGAACCTGATCTCGGGCAACTCGAATGTCGGCGTCTTCCTGTCGCAGTCGACGACCGGCAACGTCCTCGCCCACAACTGGATCGGGACTGATTCGACGGGGCAGGCCGCCCTGGGCAACACTCTTGGCGGGGTGCTGATCGGCAATTCCGCGTCGGGCAACGTGATCGGCGGCGGCAACGTGATCTCGGGCAATGGGGGCGCCGGCATCGAACTTTCCGGCACCGGCGACGTGATGGGGAACTCGATCGGCGGAAACTTCATCGGGGTGGATGCCACCGGCGGCAACGCCCTCCCCAACTTCCCCGACGGGATCTTCCTGGCGGGCGCCGTCGACACGACCATCGGCGGCGCCTCAATATCGGACCGCAATGTCATCTCGGGCAATAGCAGGGACGGGATTTATCTGCTGAATTCCACGGGGACGGTGATCCTGGGCAATTACATCGGGACCGACTCGAACGGCGCGTCGGCGATCGGAAACACGACGGATGGCATCTACGGCGACGCCGGCGACGCGGACACGACGATCGGGGGCACGGCGAGCGGGTCGCGAAATGTGATCTCGGGCAATACCTACGACGGCGTTGACCTTGGCGGCCGGATCGGGCGGCTTCTTGATCGCGGGCAATTTCGTCGGCACCGACCAGGGGGGGGCCTACGCCATCCCGAATTCGGTTTCCGGGGTCGTCATCCAGGGAGAAACCGGCGATACCGTCGGCGGGCCGACCGCCGACTATCGCAACGTGATCTCGGGTAACGCACAAGCAGGCGTCAGCATCACCGGCATGAACTCCACGGGCATCCTCGTCGCCGCCAACTACATCGGCCTGGACATGAACGGGGCCGTGGCCGTCGCCAACGACACCGATGGGATCCGGATCGACCAGGGGGCCTCGGCCGTCACCGTCGGCGGCACGGCGGCGGGGGCCGGGAACGTCATCAGCGGGAATTCGGGAGACGGCATCGAGATCGACGACAGCGACAACAACCTCATCCAGGGCAACTACATCGGGTCGGATCAAACCGGCTTGATCGCGGTGGCGAACAGCGCGGGCGTGAACATCCACGACGGCGCCACCGGCAACCTGGTCGGCGCCGACGGCTCCGACCCCACGGCCGATGCCGGCGCCCGCAACGTCATCGCCGGCAATAGTTTCGAGGGCGTCCGGATCACCGACTTCGGCACGAGCCTGAACGCGGTCGCCGGCAACTACATCGGCGTCGACATGACCGGCGAAACGGCGCTGGGCAACGGAGGCTCCGGCATCTCGTTCGGCTACAGTCCCAGCAACAACCGCGTGGGGACCACCGGGACGGATGCCGACGACGCGGGCGAGCGGAACGTGATCTCGGGCAACCTGAATAGCGGCGTCTACGTCGGAGACTCCGGCACCACGGGCATCCTCATCGCGGGCAACTACATCGGACTGGACGCGGGCGGGACGTTCGCCATCGGCAACGCCTACAGCGGGATCTACTCACGCGGCGGGGCCGCCGGAAACACCATCGGGTGGGACGGGGTCGGCAACGCCGCCGACATGAGGAACGTGATCTCGGGCAACGGATACATCGGCGCCGCCTCCGACGGCAAGGACGGCATCCGGCTCAGCGACAGCGGCACGGACCAGGACGTGATCGCGGGGAATCGCATCGGCACCGATTCACACCGGCGCGAATGCGCGTCCCCAACATCGGCGAAGGGATCATCGTCACGCTCGGGGCGTCGTACGAGACCATCGGCGGCACGACTTCCGATGCCCGCAACCTGATCAGCGGCAATGCCGGCGACGGCGTCCAGCTTCAAAGCAACGGCTTCGATGTCGTCGAGGGGAATTACATCGGCACCGATGCCGGCGGGACAAGCTCATTGGGCAATACCGGCGCCGGCGTGGTCCTCTTCGAGTCGGCCAATAACACGATCGGCGGGACCGTGGCCGGTTCGGCCAACGTGATCTCCGCGAACCACGGCTCCGGCATCCTGCTCAACTACATCACCACGACGGACAACGAAATCCTCGGCAACCTGATCGGCACGCATTACGACGGGCAAACGGGCCTGGGAAACGGCTTCTCAGGCATCTCGATCCAGAACGGGGCAAGCTCCAACACCATCGGCGGGACGATCGCCGCCGCCCGGAATGTGATCGCCGACAATTCTTATGCGGGCATCGACTTATATAGCCTGGGATTGCAGCTCCCGATCACCGCGAACGTGATCGTCGGCAACTACATCGGCCTGGATTCCTACGGCCACCCTTTGGGGAACCACGGACCCGGCGTGGCGCTCGACGGGACCACGGGAGACATCACGGGCACGACGATCGGAGGCACCACCGCCGGGGCGGGCAACGTGATCTCCGGCAACGACACGGACGGCGTCTCGATCACCGGCATCACGGCCACGGATAATTTCGTCCTCGGCAACTTGATCGGCACGGACACATCCGGGCAGGTGGCGATCGCGAATCAACAGGAGGGCATCGACCTGAACGTGTCGACGTCGGGGGTGACGATCGTCGGCAATGTGATCTCGGGCAACGGGGAAGAGGGAATTGGCATCGGCGAAGGCTCCAACAACCTGATCGCCGGAAACCTGATCGGGACCAATCTCGGCGGCACGTACGCGTTGGGAAATGGGCAGGAGGGCATCTACGATTTCTTCGGCTCGATGGAAACCATCGGCGGCACCACGGCGGCCGCGCGGAACATCATCTCGGGCAACAGCGTGGGGATCAGCGCTTTCCGCGTCACGGGCCTGGTGATCGAATCCGACTACATCGGCACGGACATCTCGGGCGCGAATGCGCTGGGCAACCTCGCCCAGGGGATTCTGGAGCAAGGGGCGATCAGCGTCACGATCGGCGGGACGGTGGCCGGCGTTGCCACCATCGTCTCGGGCAACGGCATCGGGGCCTCGACGAATCAGGGGGCCGGGATTCAGCTTGATGGCTACAGCACCGGGACCACGATCATCGGGACGTACGTGGGGGTGGCCCTGAACGGAAGCTCGGTGTTGGGGAACAACGGCGCGGGGATCTTGATTGAGGTGGCGTCGTTCGGCAACATCGTGGGCGGGACCGACGCGACCGATGCCGACGTGATCTCGGGCAACGGGCTTGCCGGCGTGTTGCTCCAATCCGGGGCGAATGGCAACGTCATCGAGGGCGATTTCATCGGCACGGACTCGACCGGCGAGACCGAGCTGGTCAGTCAAACTTATGGGGTCGATATCTCGTTCGCGGACGTGAATACCGTGGGCGGGACGGCCGCCGGTTCGCGAAACGTGATCTCGGGGAATACGGGGGATGGCGTCGCCCTCGTCGGCGACGTGAATGGCGGGGTCGGCAACGTCGTCGAGGGGAACTACATCGGGCTGGATAGCGGCGGCACCCTGGTCCTGGGGACCCACCAGGAGGACGGCGTGCTGATCCAGGCCGGATACAATACGATCGGCGGCACGACGGCGGCGGCACGCAACGTGATCTCCGGCGACTTCGCCTCCGGCATCCGGCTGGACGGCGCCAACGCGATCGCGAACCTGATCGTGGGGAACTACATCGGCACCGAATACACCGGGTCGATCGGAATCGGCGACGGCTACGGCGTCTTCAACCTGAACGCCACCGGCAATACGATCGGCGGGACTTCGGCCGGCGCCGGGAACGTGATCTCGGCCAACGATGTCGGGATTTACATCGAAAATTCCGGCCTCCCGGCGCCGCAGAGCGGGGTCGCGATCCTGGGCAACTTGATCGGGACGGACCAATCCGGCCAGACTGCATTGGGAAATCTCAATGATGGCATCTACGCCACCTCAAGCTCGGGCACCACGATCATCGATAACCTCATCTCCGGCAACGGGGGCGACGGGATCGATGGCGACAACTACTCCGATCTCTTGATCTCGGGCAACTTCGTCGGCACGAACCTCGGCGGTACGGCCGCCATCGCGAACGCCGGCTCCGGGATCTTCCTCCAGAGCAATTCGGAGCTGGATACGACCATCGGCGGGGTCACGGCGGCAGACCGCAACATCATCTCGGGCAACGGCGGCGATGGCATTTCCATCGGGATGAACACCAGTTCGCAGGCCACCGGATTGTTGATCGAATCCGACTACATCGGCACGGACGTCTCGGGGACGATCGCCCTGGGCAACGCCTTCAACGGCATCCAGGAAGTCCTGGGGTCGGGGACCACGATCGGCGGCACGCTCGGTTCGGCCCTCACCGTGGTCTCGGGCAACGGCACGGACATGCACGGGAACGGCACCGAGATCGGCATCCACCTCATGGAGGCGACCCATGCGCTGGTCATCGGGACTTATGTCGGGGTCGGCTCGGACGGCGTGACGACCATCACCGACCACGGCGCCGGCATCGAAATCGATCAAGGCGCCGCGGACAACACGATCGGCGGGACGGCCGCGGGCGATACGAACGTGATCTCGGGCAACGTCGCGGGCATCGAACTGCATGGGACTTCGGTCACGGGGAATTTGATCCAGGGGAACTACATCGGGACGGACGCGACGGGGACCATCGCCGTCGCGAATACGGAAGCCGGCATCTACGAACTGGACGCCCCGGACAACACGATCGGCGGGACCGACGCCGGCGCGGGGAACGTGATCTCGGGCAATAGTTTCGGGATCCAGATCGCCAGTAACGATATCGCCAACAGGCCTACCTTCGCGCTGATCGAAGGGAACCTGATCGGGACCGACGAGACCGGCCTGGTCGCGCTGGCCAACCTCGATTATGGGATCTATTTTTCGAATGCGGTCGGGAGCACGGTCGGCGGGACCGCGACGGGGGCCCGCAACATCATCTCGGGCAACGCCAGCACGGGCATCTATGTAGACGTGAACGGGAATCCAAGCCCCTCCGGCGAGTTGATCGAGGGGAACTGGATCGGGCTCGACAAGGACGGCGGACCGCTCGGCAACCGGGGCCAGGGCATCACCCTCGCGCTGGGCGACGGCAACACCATCGGCGGCACCTCGGCCGGTGCCGGCAACGTGATCTCGGCGAACATCGTCCAGGAAGAGATCGAGGTCGATACAAACGACAATCTAATCGCAGGCAACATGATCGGCACCACGCCCGACGGGTCGGCCACCGATGGCGACGGGCTTGGCGAGGGGATCTACATCACCGGGGGACACAACACGATCGGCGGGATCGAAGCGATCGGCGCGACCGGCCCAGGGCCCCGGAACATCATCGGCAACGCTTATCTGGCGGTCTTCCTTTCCGGAGCGTCGGCGTCGTCGAACCTCTTCGAGGGGAATTACGTCGGGGTCAACGCGGCGGGAAATGCGGCGCTCGGCGCGGCCTTCACCGACCCCGTTCTCGATGCCCACCGGGGAGTCGCGATGGACTACACGGCCTCCGACAATACGATCGGCGGCACGATGGCCGGGGCGGGCAACCTCATCTCGGGCTATACGCAATACGGGATCGACATCTCCGGTCAAGGGACGACCGGCAACCTGATCGAGGGGAACGTGATCGGGACTGACGCGACCGGCATGTTCGCGATCGGCGACGGCATCGGGGTCCAGGTCATTTTGTCCGCCGACCACACCACCATCGGCGGGTCGGTGGCCGGCGCGGGCAACCTGATCTCGGGCAGCACGAATGGTCAGGTCGTGGTGCAGGGCGCCTTGTCCAATGTGATCTTGGGAAATCTGATCGGCACCAACGCCAAGGGTACGGCCGCCGTGACTTATGCGGCGGGCCTCGAACCGACCACGGGCGTCACGCTCTACGGGACCGACGACATCTTGGGGACGCCCGGGGTCGGCAACCTGATCTCCGGGAATGGCTTCGGCGTGCAATTCGGCGATGTCGGCGGGGTGGTCCAGGGTAACATGATCGGCACCGACATCACCGGGACCCGGGCCGTCCCCAATAGCTACTACGGCGTGGTCGCCCTCGGGTTCTCGGGCCCGCTCAGCGAGACCATCGGGGGAACCGCCATCGGCGCGGGCAATGTGATCTCGGGCAACGGCTTCTTCGGAATCTCTCTGTTGAATTCGGCCTCGGGCATCACGATCGTCAACAACCTGATCGGCACCAATCGATCGGGCCTGGCGGCCGTGCCCAACTACTTCTACGGGATCGATATCGAGGGTGGCTCGTCGAACATCACGGTGGGCGGCACGGCGGCGGGCTCGCGGAACGTGATCTCGGGGAACCTCGGCTCGGGGATCTTCCTCGACCCCACGGCCACCGCGGTGATCATCCAATCCAATTACATCGGGACCGACATCACCGGCGAGGCGGCCGTGGGCAACGGCACGGCGGGGGTCTTGATCGAAGGCGAGGGCGTGCAGGTCGGCGGCAGCGTGTTCGGTGCGGGCAACGTGATCTCGGGCAACGGCCAGGAAGGCGTGTGGGTCCGCGAGGGGGCCCAGGACATCGTCGAGGGGAACTACATCGGGACCGACGCCACCGGCACCAAGGCGGTGGGCAACGGCTATGGGGTCTTGCTCGACGGCGCGACGTCCACCACCGTGGGCGGGACGGCGTTCCGCGCCCGCAACGTGATCTCCGGCAACTTGCTCGTGGGGGTCGTCTTCGAGGATGGATCGGCCTCGAACCTTATCGAGGGCGATTACATCGGCACGGATCAGGCGGGCACCGCGGCGCTCGGCAATGGCACCTCGGGCATCCTGATCGGGGGATCCGGCGGCGATCCGATCGAAGGCGAATGTGATCGGCGGGACCGTCGGCGGCTCGCGCAACATCATCTCCGCGAACGGCGCGGACGGCATCATGCTCTTCGGGCCGAACGTCTCGGGGAACCTCATCCAGTCGAATTTCATCGGCACCGACCTGCTGGGCACGACCCCGCTGGGGAACGCCGGCAGCGGGATCGAAGTGGGGTCGGACGCCGGGAGCGTGACGATCGGCGGCCCCGCCGGGGGCAACTTGATCGCCAACAACGGGTCGACCGCGGGCGGCGTCACGGCGGGCATCCTGGCCCTTGGCGGGCCGGTCCTGATCAGCGACAACCGCACTTATTCCAACGTCAGGTCTGGGCATCGACCTGACCGGTTCCGGGACGCCCTTGCCGAACAGCCCGATGGGCGCGACGAATTACCCCGTGATCCTGTCCGCCACTTACGATGCCGTCAACAACCTCTCCAACTACGCGGGCACGCTCGACGCCGCGGCGAACACGCCTTACCAGATCGAGGTCTTCAAGCTCGCGACCGCCAACCCGTCGGGCTACGGCGAAGGTCAGACGCTGCTCGGCTCCGTGATGGTGACGACCGACTCGAACGGCCACGCCGACTTCTTGCTGAGCGTCTCGGGAGCGTTGCCCAAGCACCCGGTCCTGTCGGCCACCGCGACGAACTTGACCACGCTCTCCACCAGCGAGTACGCCCGGAATTATCGGGATCTCGCACGCGCCAACGGCCAGGGCGGCGTCGATGGTGACGGGCGTTGAGGGCACGCCCATCCTGTTCGATGGGTCGGGATCGCTCGACCAGGACGGCGACACGCTGAATTACACCTGGGACTTCGGCGACGGCACGCCCGCGGTGACGGGCCCCGAGCCGTTGCACATCTTCACGGCGCCGGGCACTTATCACGCGACGCTGACGGTGGACAACGGCTTCGGACAGTCGTCGTCGGCCACGGTCACCGCCGTCGTGGCCAACGTGGCGCCGACGTTCGCCCCCACCGGCTATCAGGACCCGATCACCTTCAGCGGAGGGTCGAGCATCGGCGGATATGGGGCCGCGGTCGCGGGGTTCGACGATCGGTTCGCGGTGGCCTCGCCCGGCGATGGGATCGTCACGCTTTACGACCTGTCCACCGGGAAGGTCCGCACGACCTTCAGCGACCCGGGCAGCGGAGGGGCCTCGGACGACTTCGGCGCGTTGCTCGCGACCGTCGACGGCCTCTACCTGATCATCGGCGCGCCCGGCACGGGTTCTTCGCTCACCGGCTTCGGCAACGGCGCGGCGTATCTGTTCGACGCCGACCCGCAGAGCCCGACTTTCGGCGACGAGTTGGCCGCCTTCCTGCCCGCCAGCCAGCCCGGCGAGCAGGGCGACGGGTTCGGCACCTCGGTCGCCGGATTCGGGCTGGATGTCCTCGTCGGTGCGCCGGGGATGCTCGATTCTCACGGGATCGCCGTGGGGGCGGTGTACGAATTCGACGCCAACCCCACCAGCCCGACCTTCGGCCAAACCCTCCTGCAACCCACCTTCGATCCGAACGACGTGGGAGGGGACGAATTCGGCGAGTCGCTGGCCGCGCTCGGCGGCCGATTTCGCCGTGGGCGCCCCGCATGCAACCGTCGTGATCCCGGGCCAGCCGTCCGCTTCGCCCGACGGGGCCGTCTTCGTGTTCAATGCGCAAGCCAACCCGGCGGCCCTGATCTCCGCGTTCGCCGCCCCGGAGGGCGCGGGCGTGAGGAGCGCCCTCTTCGGGCAGAGCCTCGCCGCCGACGGCGAAGACCTGGTAATTGGCGCGCCGGGGATCAATACCGCTTATCTCTACGACCCGTTCGCCGCCCAGCGACTCGCCACGTTCGTCAGTCCCATCGATGAGGCGGGCAACCCCGGCTTCGGCTCCTCCGTGGCCAGCACCGGTTCGATCATCCTGATCGGCGCGCCGGCAAGCAACCTGGGCGACGGGCTTGCCGGCGCCGCCTACCTGTACGACGGCGACCCGACCAGCACGACCTTCGGCCAATCGATCGGCGGCGTCCAGGCTGCGAACCCGGAGCCGGGCGAGGCGTTCGGCACGAGCATCGCCTTCGTCAAGTCGATGATTTTGGCGGGCGCCCCGCTCGCCTCGGGCCAGGGTCATGCCTTCCTGTTCCCCGCGAATAGCCTGCTCACGCTCAGTTCCGACGCCGTGGCGCAGGCCTCCGGCACGTCCACCTCGATCATCGTCGCCGGCACGATCCTCGACCCCGGCAAGCAGGAATCGCACGAGGTCACGCTCGATTGGGGAGACGGCCAGACCTCGACGATCTCGCTGGCCGTGGGCGTGCTCCGCTTCTCGGCGAATCACGCCTACGCCTCGGCCTCGGCGGTCCCGAGGATCGTCACGGCGACCGTCACGGACTACCTAAACGGCGTCGCCCTCGGCGGCGTGAGCTCCACCACCCTCTCGATCAGCGTCCACGACGAGCCCCCGGTCTTCTCGGCGAGCGACATCACGCTCTCGGCCTACTCGATCCACGAGGGCGACACCATCACGCTCTCGGGGCAATTCCAGGACGAGAGCGGCCAGGAATCTCATACCGTGACGGTCTCCTGGGGGGACGGCTCGATCGACAGTCAGGTTTTCCTCCCCGCGACGGGAGTCTCGGGCGTGACCTCGTTCGGCGGTGACTTGCTGTCGCATACCTATCGCGACAACCCGAAGGCCCCGGCCTCCAGCTTCACGATTCGCGTGACCATCACCGACCCGAGCGAGGACGTGGCCTCGGCGAGCGTGCCCATCGCGGTGGCCAACGTGGCGCCGGTGTTCGGCACCCTGACGGTCACGCCGGACACGGCGACCATCTACGAGGGCACCGTCGTCACGGTCTCGGGCACGTTTGCCGACCCCGGCACCCTCGACTCGCATGTGGTCCACATCGACTGGGGCGATGGCACGAACGAGCCCTCGTTCGAGGCCCACACGCTCGCGCCGGGCTTCTCCACGTTCACGTACACCCACACCTATGCGGCGACCCTCGGCGAGTCCATGTCGAGCGCCTATCCGCTGAGCGTGTACGTGACGGACAAGGACGGCGGCTCGACCGCGCCGGCGGACTTCACCGAGACCGTCATCCACGTGGCGCCCCAGGTCACGATCTCGGAGGAACCTTCGGAGAACTTCAGCACGCTGAACATCAACCTGTTCTCCGACGTGTACGAGCCCGGCCCGGACGGCGCCCGGGGGCTTTCCTACCTGTGGAGCCTCACCTACGCGGGCGGCGGATTCTTCTCGGGGACGACGGTGACCGGGACCAACCCGACGTTCACGTTCCAGGGGGACGGCAGCAACTTCTACAAGGTCAAGCTGACCGTGAAGGACAATTACGGCGAGACCGGGTCGGACGTGGTCGACGTGGTGACGGCCAACTCCTCCAGCGGCCTGGTCGTGCTCGCCCCCGACCCCTCGGGCATCGGCGAGATCGTCATCACGTACGGCGGCAGCTACGAGATCGACGCCTCGCAGACGACCGCGCCGCTCACGCTCGATTCCTCCAACAACACCGCCGATTCCTCGGTCACGCTCAAGGCGGGCTCGGGCGATGACGTGCTCATCGGCGGTCCCGGCTCGAACACGCTGATCGGCGACACCATGCCCGGCGCCACCGGCAACGACACGTTCATCAGCATCGGCGGCAACGACCACATCGTCGGCGGGATGGGGACCAACGATTTCGTCCTCGACCTCAAGACCGACCCCGTGATCACGGCCAACGGCACGAGTAATACGCTCGACTTCTCCGGCACGAGCTTCGGCCTGGACCTCAACCTGGGCCAGAACGGGACCATGCAGATCGTCGGCGGAGGCGTCGCCCTGGAGTTGAATGGCCAGTTCCAGACGATCATCGGCACGAGCCACGGCGACACGATTCGCGGAGGCTCGGGCAACGAGGTGATTCGCGGGGGGGGCGGAAACGGCGAGCTCCTGTTCGCCGGGAACGGGCAGGACACGATCTATTCCGGCTCGACCGGCGGCAATCAGGCGACGATCATGGGCGGCTCGGGCGCCGACCTGCTCTTCGGCGGCGGCGGGCTCGACACGATCATGGCCGGGTCCGGCCAGACGACCATCATGGGGGGCAGCGGGACCGAATTGCTCTTCGGCGGGAGCGGCCCCGACACCATCACCGCCGGCGCGGGCCCGACCACGATCCAGGGGGGTTCGGGCGGCGACTTGCTCTTCGGCGGATCGGGCGACGACACGATCGTCGCCGGCACCTTCACCGTGTCGATGGGCCAGATCGTCGTGACCGGGTCGACCGGGCCGAGCACGCTGGTGGGCGGTTCGGGCAACGACCTCCTCTTCGGCGGCGTCGGACCCGACACGATCTATTCGGGCTCGGCCGCCGGGCGGGAGCAACACGCTGGTGGGCGGATCGGGCAACGACCTCCTCTTCGGCGCCCTGGGGAACGACTCGCTCTCGGCCGGCTCGGGGAATTCCACGCTCCAGGCGGGCCTGGGCTCGGATACGCTGGTGGGCGGATCGGGCAACGACCTCCTCTTCGGCGCCTCCGGCCCCGACACGCTCATGGCCGGATCGGGCAACAACACGCTGGTGGGCGGTTCGGGCAACGACCTCCTCTTCGGCGGGTCGGGCAGCGACTCGCTCTACTCCGGGTCGACCGCCGGGGGCGGCAACACGCTGGTGGGGGGCTCGGGCAGCGACCTCCTCTTCGGCGGCATGGGCACCGATTCGCTGGTCTCCGGATCATTGGCGGGCGGGAGCAACACGCTGGTGGGGGGCTCGGGCAACGACCTCCTCTTCGGCGGGATCGGCAACGACTCGCTCTTCGGCGGGACCGGGAACAATACGCTCGTCAGCGGCTCGGGCAACGACCTCCTCTTCGGCGGGATCGGCAACGACTCGCTCACCGCCGCCAACGGCGTCGGCAACGACACGCTGATCGGCGGGAGCGGCAACAGCACGCTCGTGGGCGGCTCGGGCAACGACCTCCTCTTCGGCGGCACGGGCAACGACACGATCATGTCGGGCTCGGTGGCTGCCGGGCCGGGCAACACGCTGGTGGGCGGTTCGGGCAACGACCTCCTCTTCGGGGCCAGCGGCCCCGACACCATCATCGGCGGTTCGGGCAACGACACGATCGAGGGCGGCTCGGGCGCCGAGTTGCTCTTCGGCGGATCGGGCGACGACACGATCGTGTCCGGCACCTACACCGTCGGGGCGATGGGTCAGATCATCATCAAGCCGGCCGATGGACCCAGCACCCTGGTGGGCGGTTCGGGCAACGACCTGCTCTTCGGCGGGATCGGCAACGACTCGATCTACGGCGGGACCGGCAACAGCACGCTCGTGGGCGGGACGGGCATGGACACGCTCACCGCCGGCTCGGGCAACGACAGCCTGGTCTCGGGTTCCGGGGCGAACGGCGGCAATACGCTGATCGGCGGATCGGGCAACGACCTCCTCTTCGGCGGGGCGGGCAATGACTCGCTGGTCTCCGGCTCGGGCGCCCAGGGGAGCAACGTGCTGGTGGGCGGCTCGGGCAGCGACATGCTGGTCGCGGGCATGGGCAACGACTCCCTGACCGCCGGGATGATGTCCTCGACCCTCATCGGGGGCGCGGGCAACGACCTGCTCTTCGGCGCCGCGGGCAACGACTCGATCGTCGCCGGGTCGGGGGACAACACGCTCTCCGGCGGCGGCGGGGACGACCTGCTCTTCGGCGGCACGGGCGAGAATACGGTCTACGAGTCGGGCAACCTCAACTTCACGCTCACCGACTCGGAATTGATCGGCACCGACGCCGGCAACGTCAGGAGGGTCGACGACCACCTGCACATGATCGGCAAGGCCCAGATCATCGGCGGGTCCGGCGACGAGATCCTCGACGCCTCCGGGATTCTCGGGCGACGTGCTGGTCGTGGCGGGGCCGGGCAACGACACCTTGCTGGCCGGGTCGGGCGAGGACACCCTCCAGGCGGGCTCGGGGATGGATTCGCTCGTCGGCGGCAACGGCGACACGACCTTCGTCTTCGTGGGGACCGGATCGCCAACCACCTCGGCGACCATCACGAGGGCCGCCCATCCGGGCCATTACTCGCTGGACTTCTCCGACTTCGACAGCGGCGTGAACCTGGACCTCAGCAAGGCGGGGCCGCAGGCGATCAGCCCCGGAAATCTCACGCTCACCCTGCCCGACGGCTCGACCATTGACAAGGTCGTCGGCACCCCTTACGACGACACGATCATCGGGAACAACCTGGACGACACGCTGATCGGCGGGTCGGGCCAGGACGAGCTGGTAGGCGCCTCGGGCAACAACACCCTGATCGCCGGCAACTTCCAGGTCGTCTTCCTCGACTTCGACACGATGGACCACGACAACCCGGCCGCGTATGGGCTCTACGACTACACCGCGGCCGACCGCAAGGCGATCCTCGCGAACCTGGTCCAGGATTACGCCGCCTTCTCCTACAGCTTCACGCTCACGAAGCCGACCTCGGGTTCCTACACCACGATCTTCATCAACGACCCGGCGTTGATGGGGCTTGAAGGCGGGGTCGCCGACGAGATCGACTTCCGCAACCTGGACCACGACGATTCCGCCTCGGTCAACGTGAACGGGTTGCTCGGGCACGAGGGCCAGCCGCTCGCCAACGATGCCGACTTCATCGGCATGACCACCACCGTCGTGGCCCACGAGCTCGGCCACCTCCAGGGGCTCGAACATTCCGACGCCTTCGGCCCCATCGGCTCGGGCATCCCGCCCGCCGTCAGCCCCTACCAGATCGTCGACCAGGCCACGCTCGAGTCCGAACACCTCTACCTGGTCACCCCCTATCCGGGGCCGTCGAACGCCGACGAGACCAACATGCACATCCTGGCCTCGGGCGCCTCGACCGACACCTCGCTATTCGACTCGGTGGGCCCCACGTTCTTCGGCGAGCGGCGAATCCCTCAAGCTCGCGTACGACAACCAGGGGTCGCCCATCGACGAGCAAGGCCCGAATTACAGCGTCGCGACGGCCCAGCCGCTCGCGCTCACCGCGATCAACGTCCCGAACACCGACCTCCAGGGGATCTACGTCGGCCAGTCGTTCAACGTGCATGCGGCCGACGTGATCGGCCACATCGGGCTGGGTGCCGACGGGGCGTCCGAGAGCGATTTCTACTCGTTCCAGGGCACCGCGGGCGACATCCTCAACACGCAGGTCTTCTCGGCGGCCGTCTCGCGGATCACCGATCCCATCGACACCATCCTTCGCGTCTACTACTTCCCCACGCCGGGCGGCCAGCCCGTCCTGGTGCCGTATTATGGCAGCGTGGCGGTCAACGACAACGGATTCCAGACGACCGACGCCGACATCATCGACCTGATCCTGCCGATCACCGGCGAGTACGTGATCCAGGTCGACACCTACTTCGCCCCCGGCACCACCGACACGCAAACCGGCGACTACGAGCTGTTCCTGTCCACCTTCCGACTCGGCCAGAGCTTCGCCACCGGCGACACCCTCATCGGCGGGACCGGCAACGACCTGATCGTGAGCGGGTCGGGCAACGACCTGATCGAGGCGAACCCCGCCAAGGACCTCGTCGAGTACGGTTCCGGCGATGCACTGACCGTCGACCTGCTCCCCCCACGAACGTCTCGGCCGGGCCGAACTTGGCGGTGAACGAGGGGGATACCGTCACCCTGATGGGCACGTTCCAGGACATCCACCCCGACCCGCAGGTCAGCTTCCTCTGGCACGTCGTGAGCGCCCCGGCGGGGGTGACCATCCCCGACGCGACCACGCAAGATTTCTCGTTCATGGCGACCCAGCCGGGCCTTTATACGATCGAATTCAGCGTGGACGACGGCATCAACCCGCCCGTGACCCTGCCCACGCCGCTGCTCATCACCGTCGATCCGGTGGTCCCCGTCGTCACCCCGCCCGATCGGCAGGCCGCGCAGGCGGGAGTCAACACCCAGCTCATGCTCGGGTCGTTCTCCGACCCCAGCCCGCAGAACGGCCCGTTCACGATCGTCGTGAACTGGGCGACGGTTCCTCGCAAACTTTCTCGGAAGTCACGCCCGGCTCGCTCGGCGCGGTCTACCACCTCTACGCCTCGCCCAACGCCGACAATTCGGACTACGTCGGGACGATCATGGTCATCGACGCGAACGGCGTGACCAGCCTTGCCGCCACGTTCGACGTGGGGGTGAGCTTCTCGTCCCTCTCGGTGAATCCCATCGACGATATCACCCAGATTTTCCCCGCGGCCCTGCACGTCCAGGGATCGTTCACGCCTTCCGGGAGCGGCTACACGTACACGGGGACCGTCGACTACGGCGACGGCAACGGGCCGCAGTCCCTCACCATCGACCAGCAGGATTTCACCTTCACGCTCGATCACGACTACGCCACCACCGGCCTCTACCATGTGACCGTGACCATCTACGACCCGACCGACCAGCACGCCAGCGTCATGTTCGCCGTGGACGAGTACACGCCCGCTTCGATTTCCTCGATCTCGCCGGTCCCGCCGTATACCAATCAGGCGGTCGGGACCGTGATCGTCACCCTGTCCGAGCCGATCGACCCGAACTCGTTCACGACCGCCGCGCTCACGCTCACCTTCAACGGGAATGCGGTGAGCCTCACGGGCGCGAGCATCTCGCAGGTGGCCGGGCATCCCGCGGAATACGCGATCAACCTGGGCTCGCTGGCCTCGGCCGACGGGGCCTATGTCCTCACGGTGGACGCCACCAAGCTCCGCGACCTGCTCGGCAACGCAGGGGTCGGCAGCCAGGCGGTCCCCTGGGTGATGGACACGGTCGCGCCGACCTCGCAGGTGACCCCGCTCGGGTCGTCGCAGGCCTCGCTCACGTTCAACGTGGCCGCTTCGGGGAGCGACGTCGGCTCGGGCCTGGCGTCGTTCGACCTCTACGTGTCGGTCGACGGCGGAGCCTTCACGCTCTGGACCACCGTGCCCGCCTCCAACCCGGTCGCCGCATTCACCGCGACGAGCAACCATTTCTACTCGTTCTACAGCATCGGCCGCGACCTCGCCGGCAACGTCGAGGCCAAGAATGCCGCCGAGACCACCACCTACGTCCCCGACCTCAGCCCGCCCTCGACCTCGGTCCAGGGGCCGGGATCGGACGTGACCACGTCGAAGTTCGCCATCCAGGCCACGGGGACCGACGCGGGCAACTCCGGCCTGGCCTGGTTCGATTTCTATGTGCAGATCGACAACGCCGGGCCTTACACGCGATTCGCCCACGTCCCGGCCGTCGCGGCCAATCCCGGCGATCCGAACGGACCCGGCAAGCCATATTCGGCCGTGGCGAACTTCCAGGCGACCGTCGACGGCGCCATGCACACCTACAATTTCTACAGCATCGGCACCGACGGCGCCGGCAATGTCGAGGCCGCTCCCAGCCAGCCGGAATTCACCACGTCGGCGCAGTTCGGCTCGCAGACCACCTTCCAGAACACCAGTTTCGTCGTGCAGGACGGCGTGCAGGAACGCTCGTTCCTCCAGAGCATCGACGTCGGGTTCAACCTGGGCGGCCAACCGCTGGATGACCTGGCGGCCAACAGCTCGACCCGCGTGCAATTGATCCGCCACAATCTGGACGGGAGCGGCGGGACCGTGGTCCCGGCGTCGAATTACACGGTCTCGGCCAGCGACCCGGCCAAGGTCCTCGACCTCTTCTTCGGCCAGTACGGGCTGGGCGGGATCGCGAAATCAGCCACCTCCGGCTCGGCCGATTACTGGAACAAGATGATCCTGGGCGACGGCTACTATGAGCTCGACCTGGAGCTGGACCCGGCACACCCCGGAGTCGAGACGCAATTGTTCTTCTACCGCCTGCTGGGCGACGTGAACGGCGACCACGTGGTAGACGGCAACGATACCTACCAGATCGCCATGGCCGAGTCCGATTCCACCATCTTCGGCGACGCCAACGGCGACGGGTCGACCGATACCACCGACGCCAACCTGGCCGCGCCAGCAAGGCCGCCAACCGCCGCCTTAACGATGGTTTGCACCTGGATGCGTAGCGGATTCGCGGGTCGTGAACGGCGGGGCCGCATCCTGCATGCCGCGATTTCTCGCGAATTCTTGCGGCGGTAGATTCGCGCTTGCAAATGGGATCCGACCCGGTAAAATGATGTCGCTCAAGGGTTTACGTGGCTTTGACCCTGGCCGTCTTGGTGAGGACCATTCATGCCGTCCATCTTCGTCGAATGTCCCTCCTGCGGCGTGGAGAACAAGTTCGACGAGACGCTGACCGGCCAGCCGGTGCAGTGTCAAGGATGCGATGCGACCTTCGAGGCCGAGGTTGGCGGGTCTTACGACCTCGCCGGCCCTCCCCCGCGGATTTCCCCCGACTCGCCCAAGGCCTCGCGTCGACGCCGTCCGGCCTCGGAGGAAGCGGGTTCGGAGGAGTCGGAGGACGAAGCCCCGAAGTCCTGGCTGGAGCCCTGGCCGCAGGACTGATCGGCTCGCGGACGATTCGGGATCAGGCGCGACCCTGGCCGCATCCAACGGCCCGATCCTGCCCGGCTACCTGCCACGCGAGGCACGCGGACACGGGCGCGGTTGCCATCACCAACCCGACGACGATCCGTCTTGCCATGAGCGTCACCCTTCTGGCGGGCGGCAGACTCTCGGCACAAGGGACCGTCTTCCCGGCGATCCTGGAGAGGGGCACCCTCCTCAAGACGGGACTTCATCTCCGAGCCTGGAGGCCGGACAGGGCTCGCCCGGCCGCATCCTTCACTCGTGCATCCTTGTCGTTCCGGCTCATCGATTCGAGCTCGGCGAGGATTGTCGAGGAGGGCTTCGTCAGCTTGAACGCGGCGAGGATCGCGTCGTGGCGGACCTGAGCGTCCGCGTCTCGCAGGGCCTCGGCGATCGCCGGCGCCGCCGCGGGGTCGGCATCCCCCACGTTCCCCAGCTTGAGCACGGCCAGGCGACGCATCTTCGGGTCCTTGGCGTGGATCTCCGCGACCCATGCGCTCACCTCGCGGCCCCCCGCACGCAAAGGGCCTCGCGGCTCGCCCTGGCATCCGATCAGGGCAGCCGGCAGGAGGATTGCCGAGAGGCGGGTGAATCGATTCATGAAAGCCATTCCCTCGGGCGCGGCGCGGAACTCAATAGGCATCGGCACTCACCACTTCGCCCCCCGAGCGGGTCCCGAGGCGCCTGTTGCACGCGACTGGAGGGCGTGTAGTAGGTCCCGTCGCGAGTGAGGGCACCGTCGCTCAGGACGTTCTTCAGGAAGTGGACCGAGCCGTCGGCGAAGAGGACAATTTGCCCCGCCGGGGTGGAGGCTGGAAGGGTCGTCCAGGCCGCTGTCGCTGTCGGAATTGGTGTTGAGCAGGTGCATGTGGACCTGCACCAGGGCGGGCGCGAGGTAAGTGGCGGTGGCCGATCCCGGGCAGGGATTGGCCGGGCCGCGAAGGATCACGCCGTTGGGCGGCGACCCCGGCCCAGGTGCCCTCGGAGATCCCCCAGTTCCGCTCCTCGACCAGCATGGTCTGGCTGGTCCCGTCCAGGATGTCGGCCATGCGAGTCCGGCTGTTGCGGAAGAAGACGCCTCTGCCCAGCCCGTCATTGTTCAAGCCCAGCGCCACGTCGGACGGATCGTCGCCGACGCACGCCGCATAGGACGTCGGCCCCACGGTCGCGATGGTCCCTCCCAATGCGTCGCCCGACCGGCGAACGTGCCGCCCGAGGGCGCTGATCGGACGGGCAGAGGTAGACGGTCAAGATCGATCGAGTGACCGTCGTGTTGGCCGGGGCCTGGACCGGCAGCCAGAAGTTTGCCGAGGCGAAGAGCGGCCATTGTTCGAGCTGCGGCAAAATCATCGATCCCCCAGCCCCAGCCCGGGGACGATGTCGGTCGCGCCGTCGAGGAATTTGGCCCGCGGGAGGTAGCCCATCGGGAAGTCCCGCAACGCATCGTGGTAGTTCTGGAGGGCGATGCCCATCTGCTTGAGGTTGTTCGTGCATTGGGCCCGACGGCGCCGCCTCGCGCGCCGCCTGGACCGCCGGGAGCAAGAGGGCGATCAGGACGCCGATGATGGCGATGACCACCAGCAGCTCGATCAAGGTGAAGCCGCGTCGTCGCATCATCCGGACCCTCAAGCCGATTTCGGGGAAGACCAGCGGCGTAAGGCAAACCGCGTTCCCGGAGCGTTTCGGTTGGAAGTCCCTATTTCACAGGGATTTATGCCAGGTGAGATCCGGCATGGCTGGCCCCGGACCTGGCGATCTTTTCGCCGGGGGCGGCGAGAATTTCGCCGTCCAGGACTGCAAGCCCCGGGGAATGCCGGAAAGCCCTTGCGGACGACGCCCCTCGGAGCGTCTCATGGATAGAGGCCCGAGGCCTCGGGCGGATGCCGAGAGCGGGCCGGGACCGCTTTCATGCAATTGTCGATACGAAATCAAATTTTGATCCCGATCATCGGCATCCAGGCCGTCGCGGTGACGGCCATCGCCCTCACCACGGCGACGCTCGCCGCCGGGCGGAGCGAGCGGGAGATCATCGCCCGCCTGAACGGGGTCATCGACGACGCTCGGGCATGCCAACTTCCCCTACACGGCGGGCGTGCTCGCCAGGATGCGCAGGCCTCTCGGGGGCCCACTTCGCCGTCTTGACGAGCGATGGCCGGGTGACGGACGCCACCTTGCCGACCTCGATGCCCTGCCCGCCGCGCGTGCGGGCCATCCGGCCGATGGAGCGGCTCGATTCGCTCGGCGATTCGCCGACGCTTCCTGCGTGGACGGCACCCGCTATTTCGCCGTGCCGCTCAGGGCGTCGGGCGGGCCCGCACGATCCATCGCTCCTCGTGCTCTACCCCGAGACCAGCTGGCGGCAGGCGCAGATGGGAGGCCGCGACCCCGCCGCTGGCCGTGGGGCTGGGCACGCTCGGGCTGCATGGCGGCCGTCACGAGCTGGATCGCCCACCGGATCAGCGTCCGGATCCGCGCGATGCAGCGGCAGGTCGCCCGGATCGCGGCCGGGCGACTTCGAGCGGTTCGACCCGCGGCCCCGCGATCGACGAGGTCCAGGAGCTGGCCGATTCCATCAACCGCATGTGCGACCAGTTGAAGCGGATGCAGCAGGACCATCCGGCAGTCGGAGCGGACCCGGCTCCTCGCCCAGCTCGCGGCGGGCCTGGCCCACCAGCTCCGGAATTCGCTCACCGGGGCCAGGATGAGCGTCCAGCTCCACGCGAAGCGCTCCCCGCCGCCGGCCGGCGACGAGACGCTTGAACGTCGCCCTCCGCCAACTCGCCATGACCGAGGAGCAGGTCAAGGGACTCCTCTCCCTCGGCCGCGTCGAGCGTCGGCACGCACGCACCGTGCGAGCTCGGGCGGCTCCTGGGCGATATCGCCCTGCTGGTCGACCCTTCGTGCCAGCACGCCAGGGTCGATCTCCGGCGACGCTCGGCGGACGATGCCCCGCCCCTGCGTCATGGCCGACGAGGCGGGCCTCCGGGCCGCCGTCTTGAACCTGACCATGAACGCGATCGAGGCGGCCGGGCCCGGCGGGCGTGGTCGAGCTCGGGACGTCGACCGAAGGCGGCGAAGTGACCATCGAGGTCGGCGACACCGGGCCGGGCCCGCCGCCGGGCGTGGCCGAGACCCTGCTTGAGGCGTTCGTCACCAGCAAGCCGGAAGGCGTGGGGCTCGGGCTGGCCATCGCCCATCAGGTCGCGGCCGAGCACGGCGGGCGTCTTTCCTGGAGCCGGCGAGGCGGAGAGACGTGGTTTCGCCTTGCCCTGCCGATGGCGGGCGTGACCGCGGAGGGGGCAGCATGAGCCGGATCCTGATCGTCGATGACGAGGCGAGCATCTGCTGGGCCTTCCGCGAATCCCTCGTCGACGAAGGGCACCTCGTGGACGTCGCCCCCTCGGCCGAGGAGGGGTTGCAGATCGCCGCCGGGGCGCGGCCCGACGCGGTGGTGCTCGACGTCCGCCTGCCGGGCATGGATGGGCTCACGGCCATGAAGGCGTTTCGCGAGCGCATCGGCCCGGCCCCCATCATCATCATCACGGCGTTCGGCGACCTGGAGACGGCCGTCCGCGCGATGGAGGGCGGGGCGTTCGATTATCTGGTCAAGCCGTTCGACCTCGACCGCGCGACGGCCGTGGTGAAGCGGGCCCTGGAAGGGCAGGAGGCCCGCAAGCCCGGCGCCGGCCCGCCCGCGACGATCGGCCCGGAAACGCTCGTCGGCTCGTCGCCCGCGATGCAGGCCCTGTTCAAGAGCATCGCCCTGGTCGCGCCGGCCGACGTGCCGGTGCTCATCACGGGCGAGAGCGGGACCGGCAAGGAGCTGGTGGCGCGGGCCATCCACCGCCACAGCGGGCGACGCGACGGCCCGTTCCTGCCGATCTGCCTCGCGGCCCTGAATCCCGGCGCTGGTCGAGGGCGAAATCTTCGGGCACGCGAAAGGGTCGTTCACCGGGGCCATCCAGGACCGCAAGGGGCTCCTCGAACTCGCGAGCGGCGGCACGGTCCTGCTGGACGAGGTCGGCGACGTCCCGCTCTCGCTCCAGGTGAAGATGCTCAGGGCCATCGAGCATCGCGAGGTCACGCCGGTCGGGGACGCCCGCCCGCGGCTCACCGACATCCGGCTGATCGCCGCCACGAACCGGCCGCTCGCCGAACTCATGGCGAACGGCCAGTTCCGCGAGGACCTCTTCTTCCGCCTCAGCGTGTTCCAGATCCACATCCCGCCGCTCCGCGAGCGACGCGAGGACATCCCCGCGCTGGCCGAGCATTTCCTCCGGCAATCCAACCTGCCGAACGTCGCCGATACCCGCCTCGCGGACGAGGTCCTCGCCGAACTCCGGTCCCGCGATTGGGGCGGGAACGTCCGCGAGCTGCGCAACACCATCGAGCACGCGGCCATCGTCGCCCGGGGCCGCCCGATCCGCGTGGAGCACCTCCCGGCGGCCTCGCCCGTGGCCTCCGCGGGGACATCGGGCACTCCAAATATCGAGGAGGAAATCGCCCGCTGGACCAGGCAGGAAGTCCGCGCAGGCGGGCGCCGAAGCCGTCGAGTCGCCGCTTTACGAGCGGTTCCTCGGGCTGGTCGAGCCGCCGATGTTGCGGGCCATCCTCGAAGCATGCCACGGCAACCGAGCCGCCGCCGCCCAGATGCTCGGAATCCACCGGGCAACCCTGCGGCAGAAGATGCGGAAATACGGGCTGGGGTGATCACTCACGATTTGGCGGGAATCCTCCCTGAGGGCAAGCTGGCTCCAGATTCGGCCTACAGAACTCAGATTGCCGGGTTCGCCTAATCCCATCAGGATCCCTCGCCCGCGGCTTCGTCATAAAACGTCCTGAGCCTCCCAATCGCCGGGCCTTGCGATCGTCCCGGCGATTTTTCCTGGGTAGCTTGCCTTTCGGCACGACATTCCATACACTCCTTCGCGAAAACGCGCAAAATCGTGTAATCATGCAAGGAGTAAGCGCGTCCCCTATCCCGGCATCGTCCGATTTTCGGCATGGCCGTCGGGTCAATCCGCATCTCGCGGGCAGATGCTCCGGCGCCGGGATGATGAGGGAGATTCCGGTCCGCCAGGTGATCGTTGGTGGCCACTTCTGCGATGGAGATCGGATCTTCACGGCCTGGCCGGATCGCGCCCGACGGGACGGAGCGCCGCCGGCCTTCAGGGGAAGAGGACGAACACAGCCCGCCAAGGACGGTCCATGGAACTCGCTTCGCTCGCGCAGGACGGCCGCCGTCGCACCCTGACCATGGGAGTAGTCCGGACATGAAGCCGGGCCACCACGACGGCCAGGCCGTCGACCTATCCAATTGCGACCGCGAGCCGATCCACGTCCCGGGGCGGATCCAGGGGCACGGCGCGCTCTTCGCGCTCCGCGAGCCGGACCTCGCCGTCGTCCAGGCGAGCGGGAATGCCCCGGAGGTGATCGGGTTTGGCCGGGGCGACCTGCTCGGCCTGACCATCGACCGCCTCGTCGCCGCCGGCGATGCCGAGCGGTGCCGGCGATGGCTCCAGTCGCCGGGGGTGCGGGAGGCCGGCCCGATCCGGCTCGCGGCGGGCACGCGGGTGTTCGACGCCACCGCGCACCGGCATGATGGCGTGCTCATCCTGGAGCTGGAGAACGGCGGGAGGCCCGAGGACGCATGCCCGACCGATTACCGCCCGGTCCGCACGGCGATGGGGCGGCTCCAGGCCGCCGATTCGCTCTCCGAGTTCTGCCGGGTGGCCGCCGAAGAGATGCGCACGCTCACCGGCTTCGATCGCGTGATCGTCTACCGCTTCGATGCGGATTGGAACGGGCAGGTCTACGGCGAAGCCAGGCGAGACGACCTGGCCCCGCTGCTCGGGCTCCACTTCCCCGCCGGCGACATCCCCGAGCCGGCCCGGAAGCTCTACCACCTGAACAAGATCCGCCTGATCGCCGACGCGGACGCCCAGGCCGTCCCGCTCATCCCGGGACTCAACCCGCTCACGGGCCGCCCGCTGGACCTCACCTTCTCCGTCCTCCGCAGCGTCTCGCCCGTCCACATCCAGTACCTCAAGAACATGGGGGCGCACGCCTCCATGTCGGTGTCGCTCCTGCGCGAGGGACGCCTGTGGGGGCTGCTCTCGTGCATGCACTACTCGGGCCCCCGGTACGTCACGCCGGGGGTGCGGGACGCCTGCGAGTTCCTGGGCCAGGTGGTCTCCGCCCAGTTGGCCGTGAAGGAGGATTCCGAGGGGCATCAGTATCGGGGCCAGCTCCAGGCCGTCCGCGAGCGGCTCCTCCAGCGGATGAGCGCCGAGGGGGACCTGGTGCGGGGCCTGCCCGGCGACGACCTGCTCGCGCTCACCGGCGCGGCGGGCGCGGCGATCGCCTACGACGGCTCGTGCATGCTCACCGGCACGACCCCGACCGAGGAGCAGGTGAAGCGGCTGGTCGCCTGGCTGCGGGTCCACGCCGAGGGCGAGGTCTTCCACACCGACAGCCTGGCGAGGCTGTACCCCGAGGCGGCCGAGTTCAAGGACGTGGCCAGCGGACTGGTCGCGATCGCCACCACCAAGGTGCAGGGGCACTACGTCCTCTGGTTCCGCCCCGAAGTCGTGCAGACGGTCAACTGGGGGGGCGACCCGCGCAAGCCCGTCGAGCATGCCACGCCGTCCGGCGAGCTGAGCCCCCGCCGCTCGTTCGAGCTGTGGCGGGAGGAGGTGAGGCTCAAATGCCTGCCCTGGCGACAGTGGGAGGTCGACGCCGCCCGCCTGCTCCGCGACGCCATCATCGCCGTGGTGGTCCGCCGCGCCGAGGAGCTGACGCGGCTGAACGCCGAGCTGGAGCGGAGCAATTCCGACCTCGACGCCTTCGCCTTCATCACGTCGCACGACCTGAAGGAACCGCTCCGCGGGATCAACAACTATGCCACCTTCCTCATGGAGGACTACGAGGACAGGCTCGACGACGAAGGCAAGGACAAGCTCCGGACCCTGGTCCGGCTGTCGCAACGGCTGGAGGACATCGTCGAGTCCCTGCTTGCAATACTCGCGGCTGGGGCGGGACGACCTCACCGTCCAGCCGACCGACCTGAACCCGGTCCTCTCCGGCGTGCTCGACCTGCTCAAGCTCACCCTCGATCGCGAGGAGGTCGAGGTCCGCGTCCATCGCCCCCTGCCGGTGGTCCGGTGCGACAGGACGCAGGCGGAGCTGCTCTTCACCAACCTCCTCACCAATGCGATCAAGTACAACGACAAGCCCGCCAGGTGGGTGGAAGTCGGCTTCAAGGAGCCGGTGGACGGCCCCGACCGCGCGCCCGGTCCTCTACGTGCGGGACAATGGGATCGGCATCCCCGAGAAGCACCGCTACGCGGTCTTCCGGATGTTCAAGAGGCTCCACGGCCGCGATAAGTTCGGCGGCGGGACCGGCGCGGGGCTGGCGTTCGCCAAGAAGGTCGTCGATCGCCACGGCGGGACCATCTGGGTCGAATCGACCGCGGGCGAAGGGACGACTTTTTATTTCACGCTGGGGGGCTGATCGCCCGTGATGATGGATCATCGCAAGCTCATCCTCGTGGTCGAGGATAGTGACGAACATTTCGAGGCCATCCGCCGCGCCTTCAAGAAAACCGGCGTGACCAATCCCGTGCGCCGATGCAACGACGGCGACGAGGCCCTCGACTACCTGTTTCGACGCGGGGACTTCGCCGACCCGGAGTCGGCCCCGCGCCCCGCCGTGGTCCTGCTCGACCTGAACCTGCCCGGGACCGACGGCCGGGAGGTGCTCGACCAGCTCAAGGCGGACGCGGACCTCAAGGTCCTGCCGGTCGTCGTGCTCACCACGTCGTCCAATCCGGGCGATATCCGGCTTTGCTACAGCACGGGGGCCGCCAGCTACATCATCAAGCCCGTGCGGTTCGACAAATTCCTGGAGGCGGTGGAGAACCTCAAGAGTTACTGGTTCGACACCGTGGTCCTCCCCGCGGAGTAGCTTATGACCCCCCCGCACGGACGGCTTATCAGCATCGTCGACGATAGCCCCGAGGATCGCGCCGCCGTGCGTCGCTACCTGGATCAGGGCGACGAAGGCTACCGCCTGGTCGAATACGAGTCGGCCGAGGACGCCGTGGCGGCGTGCCGGGCCTCGGCGCCCGATTGCCTGCTGCTCGATTACGAACTCCAGGGCACCGACGGCCTGGAGGTCCTCGAACGCCTGACCGGAGGGACCGGGGCGGCGCGATTCGCCATCGTCGTCCTGACCGGCCGGGGGAGCGAGGCGGTGGCCGTGCAGGCCTTGAAGCGCGGGGCGCTGGATTACCTGGTGAAGGGGAGCTTCAGCGCGAGCAAGCTCCGGCAGACGGTCAACGACGCCATCGCCAAGTTCGCCGCCCGCCCGGCGGATCGAGCGCCTCCGCGCCGAGCGGGAGCGCGCCCACCGGGCAACCGGCGACGCCGTCCCCGGCCGAGAGCGGCTCGTCCTGATCGTGGACGACAGCCCCGAGGACCGCATGGCCGCCCGCCGTGCGCTGTCGCAGGGCGGCACGCCGTACCGCTTCCTGGAGGAGGGGACGGCCGCCGAGGGGCTGGCCCTCTGCCGCTCGGCCGGGATCGACTGCCTCCTGCTCGACTACTCGCTGCCCGACGCCGACGGGCTCGAATTCCTCGACGAGCTGACCGGCGGCACGGGCATCACCCCGTTCCCCGTCGTCATGCTGACCGGCCGCGGCGACGAGTCGATCGCGGTCCGGCGCTGAAGCACGGCGCGGTGGACTACCTGGTCAAGGGCCGCTTCAGCCCGGAGACGCTCCACGCCACCATCGAGCAGGCGGTCGAGCGCCTGGCCGCCCGCAGGGTCCAGGAAGAGCAACGGGTCCGGGTGCTCGAACGCCTGGAAGCCGAGGCCCGTCGCCGCGCCGACCAACTGGCCGAGGCCGACCGCCGCAAGGACGAGTTCCTCGCCATGCTCGCCCACGAGCTGCGCAACCCGCTCGCCCCCGTCGCCAATGCCCTCTACCTGCTGCGGCACCTCGCCCCCCTGGACGCCGAGGCGCTCAAGACGGTCGACATCGCCGACCGCCAGGTCAAGCACCTCGCCCGCCTCGTCGACGACCTGATGGAGGTGTCGCGCATCACCCGGGGCAAGATCTCCCTCAAGATGGAGGACGTCGAGCTCGGGGCCCTGGTCCGCCGCGCCGTCGAGGCCATCCGGCCGCTCGTCCAATCCCAGGGGCATGAACTTTCCCTGGAGCTGCCCGCCGACCCGGTCGGGGTCCATGTCGACCCGACTCGCCTGGAGCAGGTCTTCACCAACCTCCTGAACAACGCATCCAAGTACACCGACCCGGGCGGCCGCATCACCGTCATCGTCGCGCAGGGATGGGCCGACCGCGGAGGTCCGCGTGGCGGACAATGGGATCGGCATGGACGCGGAGACCCTCGCCAAGGTCTTCGACCTGTTCGCCCAGGCCGACCGATCGCTCGACCGGTCGCGTGGCGGGCTGGGCATCGGGCTCACGCTGGTCCGGTCGCTGGCCGAGCAGCACGGCGGCTCGGTCGAGGCGACGAGCCACGGACCGGACCTCGGGAGCGAGTTCATCGTCCGCCTCCCGGCCATCGGCCAGGCCGTCGCCCCGCCCGAGGCAAGCGGCGCGGTCGCCAGGGGCCATGCGCCGCTCCGGGTGCTCCTGGTCGACGACAATGTCGACGGCGCCGACACGCTCGCGCTGCTGTTCCGGACCTGGGGATGCGAGGTCCACACGGCCTACGACGGCGTGACGGGGCTGGAGGCGGTGCGGCGAATCCGCCCGGACGTGGCCTTCCTCGACATCGGGCTGCCCCGCATGAACGGGTACGACGTGGCCCGCGCCGCCTCGGCCGAGCTGGGCGACGGCCTCGCCGGTGCTCGCGGCCGTGACCGGTTACGGCCAGACGGAGGACCGGCAGGCGTGCCGAGGACGCGGGATTCCGCCACTACCTGGTCAAGCCCGTCGTCCCCGACGAGCTGCTCGGCGTGCTCGCGGAAGCCGGGCTCCGCGACGGCAGGGCAGAGCGGCCCCGCTGACTACAACGGTTATCCATCGGATGGCACACGATGCGAGACGTAGGGCCGGCTATTGCCGGCCTTATCCGATCACGGCCGGCAATAGCCGGCCCTACATTAGAGCGGTTTCGTCTTGACCCTGGCGGTTGACATGTCCGGGCGGCGGCTTGGCGCTTTGTAGGGCCGGTTATTACCGGCCTTTCCCGGCGAAGAGGCCGGTAATAACCGGCCCTACATCAAGATCGAGCCGCCAGCCTCGATCGAAAACCGCTCTAACGCGGCAACGCGACTGTGAGCCGCCGCAGGAATCGCGTCCGGCGCGTCTCGCCGCGGCATCGGGCTCGCCTCATGGCAAGATCCGCTGGCCCACCGCCAGGTTCAGCCTGAGCGTCGCGAGGGCTGGTCAGGCTCCCGGGCCGACGCGCCCAATCCCTGGCCCCTGCGCCGTGGTCGCCGACCACGAGATCGCGAGCAGGGCGAAGGCCAGGGCGATCCGAGGCGGCGCAGTCATGCCATCAAGATCGGCATTAGTGGCCGCGCGGGGCGAATCGATTCGCCCACCGTCGGGACGCGCATGCGCAACCGGCTGAGGTCTCACGTTCCTCCTGATCGGCAAACTTGACCTCGTCCCCCCGGCGCCCGCTGCATCATCCATTATGTATGATCAAAACTACAAATTCACGATTAATGATTTAAAGTGGACATGGATCGGAAAAATTGCGACCGGATCGCGCATGCTTCGTATGCGCTTTCTTACAAATCTTCCCTCAGACATGATGACTGGGCGATTTTCAAGCCATTTTTGCCCCGAAAAAAAGTGTCGCACTCTGTAGCGTATTAACTATCTGTATTCATTTTAATTTGACAGAAACTCTGAATTTCAAATGACTTGAGGAAAACAGATTGGGGCGCAAAATCGGCGATTCGGGGCCTCGTTCGCGGCCCTCGAATCCGCCGGTCCCGGTCCCCGCTCGCGGCAACGATTTCTCCTCCCCTGCGAAAATTGCGGATAATTTCCACGACCCACCCCGATGCTGGTTGATGTACCCCGGAGCAATCCTGGCTCGCCCGGTTTGTTTCCACGAAGATCACCATCGCGAAGGTCGAGGCGGAATATGCGTCCAAATCCCCCAGAACGCCCGGCTGATCCGGGAGACCGAGCCAACTCGCGATCCCGACCCCGGGAAACGAAGTAAGGCCGTCCGGATTCCGGGGAAAATCCGCGGGCGGGCCGTCGCTCGCTCCTTTCAGGGCGTCCACTCCCGTCCCGCCGCCGCGATCGCCTCGCGGACCTGGCCGCCGTGCGAATCGAGGAGCGTTTGCGCCCGGGCGGGCGCAACGCCGCCGATCGCCGCCACCAGGGCGGGCTTCAATCGGCCCCCGCATCGCGCGAGGATCTCGGCGGCGGCTTCGTCGCTCACGCCGGCCAGCTCGCGGAGCATGCGGCGGGTGCGGATCTTCAACTTCTCGTTGGATGGGGACAGGTCAACCATGCGATTGCCCAGGGTCTTGCCGATCCGCACCATGGCCCCGGTGGTGATCATGTTCAGCGCCATCTTCGTGGCCGTGCCGGCCTTCAGGCGGGTGGAACCGGCGATCACCTCGGGGCCGACCAGCAGGGGGATCTCCAGGTCCACCTCGTTGCCGAGCGGGCTCGGGCGATTGCAGGCGATGCCCACCGTGGACGCGCCCCAGGCCTCGCGCCCCGGATGGCGCCCAGGACATACGGCGTGCGGCCGGATGTGGCGATCCCGACGACCAGGTCGCGGGCGTCCACGCCGATTGCGGCGAGGTCGGCCTTGCCGCGATCCGGGTCGTCCTCCGCCCCTTCGACCGCTCGCGTGAGCGCGGTGGCCCCTCCGGCGATGATCCCCACCACCAGCTCGGGTGGGGTACTGAAGGTCGGGGGGCATTCCGAAGCGTCCAGCACACCGAGACGCCCGGAAGTCCCCGCGCCCGACGTAGATCAAGCGGCCGCCCCGACGAAAACGTTCGGCCGTCCAATCGATGGCCGTTGCGATCGCGTCGGAGGCATCGCGGACGGCCGCGACCACCTTCGCGTCCTCGTCGTTCATCAGCGCGACGATCTCGCGAGCGGACAGGCGGTCGATCGCCTCGGAACCGGGATTTCGCGACTCCGTGAGGAGGCCTTCATCGAGCGTCATGGAAGTTCATCGGCCCCGGGAGTCATAGATCAAGTACCTGGAGCGAATCTCGCGGAAACGGTCCAGTTCCGCCCGCCACACGTCCGCGATCTCGCCCGGCGATCGGCCCGCGAGCAGGGCGTCATAAGAAGCATGGTCCGCCAGCATCTTGAGGAACCCGTCGGGCTTCCAATCCATCGCGTAATCTCGATGCAGGACATACGCCATGCCGATCCCCAGCGCGATCGGGTCGAATGCCTCGCGATCGGTGATGGCCAGATACACTCCCCCGCAAACCTGGCCCTTGTACTGGCGCTCGCCCGGCGTGAACCGGACGGGCAGGAACGCGACGCCGGGCGATTGCAGTGCCGCTCAGCGCCTCGGCGAGTTTCCTCGGGTCGATCCAGGGGGCGCCGACGCGCTCGAAGGGCGTATCGGTCCCGCGCCCGGTGGCGAGATTGCTCGCCTCCAGCAGGCCGACGCCGGGATAGAGCAGGGCCTCGGTCAGGCTCCGCATGTTGGGCGACGGGTTGACCCAGAGCAGGCCGGTGCGGTCGTAGAGGTCGCTCCGATGCCCAGCCTTCGCAGGGGATGACCGTGCAGGTCGGCGCTGATCGATCGCTCGGCGTTGAACATCCGGGCAAGCTCGCCCACGGTCATCCCGTGGCGGACGGGCAGCGCGTGATAGGCGATGAACGAGGCGAAATCGGGGTCGCGGACCGGCCCGCCGACGTCTACGCCGCCGATCGGGTTGGGCCGGTCGAGGACGTACAGCGGGATGCCCTTCGCCTTCGCGGCCTCCAGCGACGAGCCCGAGCGTGCTGATATAGGTGTAGAATCGGGCGCCGATGTCCTGGATGTCGTAGACGAGCGACGTCGACCCCTTCAAGCATCTCGGGCGACGGCTTGCGCGTCTTGCCGTAGAGGCTGTGGATGGGCAGGCCGGTGGCCTCGTCGCGGCCGTCGGCGACCTCCGCGTCGACGAGCCCGCGAATGCCGTGCTCGGGGCTGAACAGGGCGACGAGCTTGACGCCCGGCGCCCTGTGCAGGAGCGTCGATCGTCGACACGCCGTCGCGCGTCCAGCCCGGTATGGTTCGTGACCAGTCCCGACCCGCTTGCCCTTGAGGCGGCGCAAGCCGTCGCGGGCCAGCACGTCGATCCCGCAGAGGGACCGGCTCGGACCGATTTCCCGCGGCGCGGGGCGATGCGTGCCGACGATGGCACGCCGGCGCGCGAGGGCGACGATCGTCGATCGCAGGGCGACCGGGCGGCGTCGCCCTTGCCGTCGGGATGGAGGCGGCTGGTCAGGATCGATCACGAACGTCTCGGTCTCCGGGTCGACCCAGAGGCTCGTCCCGGTGAACCCGGTGTGGCCGAAGCTCCTCGGCCCGAAGAGCGATCCCCGCGGGCCGCTGTAGGACGTGTCGACGTCCCAGCCGAGCCCGCGACGCTCCGGCGGCCGGCGTGTCGCCGGGGTCGATCATCGCGCGGACGGTCAGCGGCGCGAGGATGCGTCGGCCGTTCGGGCCCGTGCCGCCGTCGAGGAGCATCTGGGCGAACACCGCCAGGTCGTCGGCCGTGCAGAACAGCCCCGCGTGGCCGGCCACGCCGCCGAGGGCGCGCGACCGCGGGTCGTGGACCACGCCGCGGAGCATCTCGCCGCCGGCTCCGCTCGGTCGGGGCCGACCCGGCCGATCGCCGCCGGCGGGAGGAAGCCGGTGTCGCCCATCCCGAGCGGCTCGAAGATCCGCTCGCGGGCGAACGCGTCGAGCGGCTTGCCGGCGACCCTCTCGACGAGTTCGGCCGAGGATCATGAAGCCGACGTCGCTGTAGACGAAGACGTGCCCGGCGGGTGGACCAGGTCCAGCGCCGGCGATGCTTCTTCCATGCGCCTCGGGGCCGCCGGCGTAGTCGCCGATCGGGTTGTCGGCGATCAGGCCCGGCGCGGTGGCGGAGGAGCTGCTCGACGGTGATCGCCCCCTTGCCGTGGTTGTCGAACTCGGGCAGGAGCTGGCCGAGTCGGGTCGTCGAGGCGGATCTTGCCCTCGTTCGACGAGGATCATCGACCGACGTCGCCGTCGCCATCGGCTTGGTGAGCGAGGCCATGTCGAAGATCGTGTCGCGCGTCATCGGCTCGGGCGCCGGCTCGACGGCCCGAAGCCCGTACGCCTTCGCGTAGACGCATCTTGCCGTCGCGGCCGACGAGCACGACCGCGCCCGGGCACGGCCTTGTCGGCGATCGCTGCGTCGACGACGTCATCCAGCATCGCGCAGGCGAGCGGGGTCGAGGCCGACCTGGCGGGCGCGGCCTCGGGCAGGCCGGCCTCGGACCGGAGCAGCTCAGGCGACGATCAGGAGCAGGATCGCGGCGAGCGTTTCATGAGCTCCATGCGGGTTGAGGAGGGGTTTCGGCCAGGGAGCGGGTAGACTGCACCAGCGCCGACCGGAAGACCGTCGACGAGCCGACGAGCGCGCACCAGGGTAGGCGAGCGGCGTGCCGAACTTCACGCCGAGACGGCCGCGATCCCCGCGACCATGCCCACGAACGCCGGCCGCTGGCCGACCCGCTTCGTCAGGATCCCAGCAGGAAGACGCCCGAGGAGGATGCCCATCACGAACGAGGCGATCGCCAGGGCGTTGTCGACCACGCTCTGCTCCAGGCCCGATCGCGCGCCGATCGCCACGGCCATCTAGACGCATGCCCCAGGCCGCCGTCAGCGCCTTCGAGAGCTCGCATCAAGTCGCGTTCGTCCGTGCTCGGGCGGCAGCGGCCGATAGAGGTCGTTGACCGTCGACGACGCCGAGGCGCTGAGCGAGCCGGAGAGCGTGCCCATCGTCGACCGAGAAGATCGCGGCGATCACCAGCCCGAGCAGCCCGGTCGGCAGATAATCCTTGATGAACGTAGGCGAACTTCGCGGTCAGCTTCGGGATCGCGTCGGCGGGGACTTCATAGAAGACCCAGAGGCCGACGCCGATGAACAGGAAGAGGGCGAACTGGGCGAGGATCACGAACCCGCTGGCGATCAGGGCCCACGCCGCCTGCCGTTGCGAGCGGGCCGCGAGGTAGCGCTGGACCATCATCTGGTCGGCGCCGTGGGTCGCCGGTGTCGAGCACGATGCCGCCGATCACGCCGGCCCAGAATCGTGTACGGCTTGCTCAGGATCGCCATAGCTAGTCGACGCCACCGTGGGACGACCCGCACGTGCCGAGGTTGATCACGCGGAACTTGCCCGCGGCCGTGCCCCGCTCCCAGATCGTCGCCAGCCGCCGGGGATCTTCCTCAGGAGGATCGCCAGCGCGAAGCCGGCGCCGACGAGTAGATGACGAACTGGAGCACGTCGGCCCAGATGACCGCCCTTGATGCCGCCGAGGAAGGTGTAGAGCACGGTCGAGGCGCCGATCGACGACGATCGAGGCCCGCAGGTCGCCAGCCGGTGATCTGCCTCGAGGACCTTGGCCGCGAGGAAGAGCCGCAGGCCCGACGCCGAGCGTCCGCGAGACCAGGAAGAGGACCGACGCCGCCTTCTGGGTCGCGCCGCCGAACCGCCGCTCGCAGCACCTGATAGGCCGTGAAGATCTCGCCCCTTGAAGTAGGCCGGCAGGAGGACGACGGCCACGACGATCCGCGCCAGGATGTAACCGAACGCGAGCTGGAGGAACGTCATGTCGCCCCGGTAGGCGATGCCGGGCACGCTCAGGAACGTCACCGCGCTGGTCTCGGTGGCGACGATCGAGATCATCACCGCCCACGCCGGGATGTTGCTCTCGCCGAGGAAATACCCCTTGAGCCCGTCGCCCGTCGCCGCCGATCCGAGCGCCCAGGCGCGGTGCAACCGACGACGTAGACGGCGATCACGGCGAGGTCGATCGGGTGCATGGGGGCTCCGCATGCAGGGCGTTAATCCGGTGTCGAGGGCGAACGGGTGCGAATCGGTTCAGAGCCGGCAGATCAGTAGCTCGCGTTCGTAGATGGTCTCGGGCGGCAGTCGGTCGTGCAGTTCGATGAAGAGTTCTTCGTGCCCGAGGACCTCGGCCTTCCAGGCGTCGCGGTCGCAGGCCTGGAGCTTCTCGAATTTCTCCCTGGGGAATTCCAGGCCTCGCCACTCGATGTCCTCGTAGCGGGGCATCCAGCCGATGGGCGTCTCGCTGCCGGCGGCCCGGCCTCGGGCGCGGTCGACGATCCACTTGAGGACTCGCATGTTCTCGCTGAATCCGGGCCAGAGGAACTTGCCGTCCTCGTCCTTGCGGAACCAGTTCACGTGGAAGATCCGGGGGGTCTCCGAAAGCTCGCGCTGCATGCGGATCCAGTGGCGGAAATAATCGCCCATGTGATAGCCGCAGAACGGCAGCATGGCCATCGGGTCGCGGCGGACCTTGCCCACCGCGCCCGCCGCCGCCGCCGTCATCTCCGAGCCCATCGTGGCGCCGATGTAAACGCCGGCGCTCCAGTTGAACGCCTGATAGCACCAGCGGCATGGTGGTGGCGCGGCGGCCGCCGAAGATGATCGCGCTGATCGGCACGCCGTGCGGGTCTTCCCACGCCGGGTCGATGGTGGGGCATTGCGAGGCCGGGCGCGGTGAATCGCGAGTTCGGGTGCGCGGCCTTCGCCCCGGTCTCCCTGGCAATCTCGGGGCGTCCACCGTTGCCCTGCCAGTCGAGGCACTCGGCGGGCGGCTCGTCGGTCATGCCCTCCCACCACACGCCGCCCTCGGGGGTCAGCGCCACGTTGGTGAAGATGCGTGTTGCGCGACAGCGCCGCCATCGCGTTCGGGTTGGTCTTCTTCGAGGTGCCGGGCGCGACGCCGAAGAATCCCGCCTCGGGATTGATCGCCCTGCAGGCGACCGCTCGCGTCGGGCTTGATCCAGGCGATGTCGTCGCCGACGGTCCAGACCTTCCAGCCCTCGAAACCGGCGGGCGGAATCAGCATGGCGAAATTCGTCTTGCCGCAGGCCGAGGGGAACGCGGCCGTCACGTAAGTCTTCTCCCCCTTCGGGTCTTCCACGCCGAGGATGAGCATGTGCTCGGCCATCCAGCCTTCGTCGCGGGCGATGTTCGAGGCGATCCGCAGCGCGAAGCATTTCTTCCCGAGCAGGGCATTGCCGCCGTAGCCCGATCCATACGACCAGATCTCGCGGGTCTCCGGGAAGTGGACGATGTATTTCTCCGCGATTGCACGGCCAGGGGACGTCCTTCTGGCCCGGCGACGAGCGGGGCACCCGAGCGTGTGCATGCAGGGGACGACTCGCTTCTCGCCCTTGTCGATCTCGGCGAACACGGGCAGGCCGATCCGCGCCATGATGCGCATGCTGGCGACCACGTACGGCGAGTCGGTCAACTGCACGCCGATTTGCGACATCGGCGAGCCGATCGGCCCCATGCTGAACGGCAGCACGTACAGGGTGCGGCCCCGCATCGAGCCGCTGAACAAGCTCCTTGAGCTTGCGCCGCATCCCGTACGGGTCTTCCCAGTTATTCGTCGGGCCCGGCGGCATCCTTCGAGAGCGAGCAGATGAACGTGCGGTCCTCCACGCGGGCCACGTCGCCGGGGTCGGAGCGGGCGTAATAGCAGTTCGGCCAGAGTTCGGGATTGAGCCTGATGAACGTGCCCGACTCGACCATCTGCTCGCACAGGCGGTCGTATTCCTCCCGCGAGCCGTCGACCCAGTGGATCGCCGAGGGCTGGACGAGGCGGAACATCTTGTCGACCCACTTCAGGAGCGGGACGTTGCGGCTCAGGGGGGTCGAAGGGTCGCGGTCGGACCGATCCGCGCCAGCCGCCATGCTCTCGCCTGGGGTTTCCATGCCGTGAACCATTCCCTTGTGGGTGGGAGATATCGGTGCATTTCCCGCACACTGCGGATCGCCGATCGAGCCTCGATTTTATCGCGATACGTCCGGACTCGGCAGGTGTTGCGACAGCCAATCGATCAGGTCGACGACGACCCGCTCGCGGCCGATGTCGTTGAGCGGCTCGTGGTACATCTCGGGATAGAGCCGGAGCGTCTTGTCGGGGCTCGCCACGCGGTAGAAGAACGCCTTCGTGGCCGCGGCATCGACCACCGGGTCGGCTTCGCCCAGGAGCAACAGGAGCGGCAGGCGGATCGTCTCGGCCGAGCGGAGGATCCTCGCCCCGCCCTCGACCATCCCGAAATAGAGCGGGGCGCCGATGCGTCCATGGCGCAGAGGGTCGACTTTCCGGGAAGCCAGGTAGGCGGGGTCTCGCGAAAGCTCCTCGTCGAGGACGGTCGAGGCGAGCGTGACGGTGGGCGCGAGGCGTCGCAGGACCTTGCCCGCGAGGAGCTTGTGCAACGGCACCGGCGCGAGGACTCGCAGCGAGGGATTGGAGAGGATCAGCCCGTCCATCAGGTTCTCGGGGCGGCCGGCCATGTGCAGGGCAACCTGCCCGCCGTTGGAATGCCCGAGGACGTGGATCGGGAGCCCCGGATTGCGCGATTTGCACCAGGAGAGGGCGGCGTGGAGGTCGTCCAGGAAGTTCTCATAGGTGCGTACGTAGCCGCGACGTCCCGGGCTGGCCCCGTGGCCGCGATAGTCGAAGGCGAGGACGTTGGCCAGGCCCGGCCGGCTTGCGATCGTGCCCACGAGGGCGTCGTAGCAGAGCGAATGCTCGCCCAGCCCGTGCGAGATCACGAGCGTGCCGCGGGGCTCGATCCCCGCGGTGAACCTGGCCTGGAGGTCGGTGCCGTCGGCCGATCGCAGGGGGAAATCTTGCCTCATGAGGGCGTTCCATCTCCAATCCGCTTCCACGACCACGTCCAGTGCCGGTCGGAGGTCATTTCGACGCCCCCGGGAGGGAGCCCCAGCGCGGCGACTCGGCCTCGCGCACCTCGTCCAGGGTCAACGACGCATTCAAGGAGTCGGCGAATAGCTTCCGCGAATCCTCGGGCTCCCCGGCGGCATGCAGGCGGACGAGGCGATCCAGCTCTTCGCTCGAATCGGGCCGGACCAGATCCCGACAGAACAACGTCCCGCCCGGCGCCACCAACCGGGCCATCTCAGCCATGACCGCCGAGGGCTCGGGGACGTGGTGGAGGATCGTGTTGGAGATCACCGCCTCGAACCGGCCATCGGGATACGGGAGCCCCTTGCCGTCCACCTTCTCCAGCGCGATTCGCCCGCCGAGCTGCGCCCCTTCGACATTCCTACGGGCCAGATCCAGCATGTGTTCGGCGAGGTCGATGGCCAGGACCCGCGCGTCCGCGTCCTGCTCGCACAGGATGATCGGGATGCGTGCCGTCCCCGTGCCGATGTCGAGGATTTCCCCTCCCCGACATGGGCCGTGAGATCGGAGGAAGTCGACCACGAAGGCCGTGTTGACGGCCTGATGGCCCATGGCGTCGTAGGATGCGGCCTCCTCGGCCGTGTCCATCGCTTCGGGTTCGAGGATGCGCGGGATCATGCGGTGGAAGGCCCCTGGACATCGGATGCGGAAATCAGGATGCGACGGTTGAGGTTGGGTTTCACGAATCGGCGATAGATCAGCCAGCCCGCCCCCAGGACGACGACCCAGACCGGCAGCCAGGGGATCACCGAGACCACGTTCAGGAGCACGTTCCCGAGGAAGAGCGCGAGCGATCGCGCGGAGCCGAAGAATCTCCGCGACATCCGCGTGGCGTAGGTGGGCGATTCGGGCGGGATGTACGCCCGGCGCTCGTAAACCGAGAGCGTGACGGTGGTCAACGCCGTGAGGTTCGCCAGCAGTTGCAGGCGGCCCTGGATGCGCTCCACTTCCTCGCGGACGCGGGACAATTCGCGCTCGACTTCCAGGATATCCTTGAGGTTGCCGGTCGAGGCTTCCAGGTGCTTGAGCAGGCGGGCTTCTTCGACCTTCTTGTTCTTGATGCGGGCGTCGAGGTCGAAGAACTCCTCGGTAACGTCCTGCGATTCCAGGCGACGGCTCTGCAATTCGCCCAGGCGGACGGCATCCTCGGTGAAGCGTTCGTAAGAGTCGACGGGGATGCGAATCACCCACGTACCCGAGCGATGCCCACCGGGCGAACCGCTCAGGCTGGAATCGGCGATGTAGCCGTGGTAGAGAGTTACGAGGCGAGCGATGGCGGCTTCGGATTTGGCGAAGTCATCGACGGTGATGGTGACCTGGGATTTGTAGATGATCTTGCGGGGTACGTTCGGCGGGGGCGCGATGCGTTTTGAGGGGCATCGGATTTCGCCTCGGCTTCCTCGCCGCCGTGGGGGTCGGCCATGGGGAGTCGGTCACGAGCTACGTATGGGGTAGAGCCGGGCAGCCATCGCCATTTCTCCGGCCGCGGCCGGGTCATATGTCTTGGCTCGCCACTTGGCTCTTCGACGCGACTCCTATCGTCTGGATTCTGCACAACCCGCCAGACACCACCAAAGCCAGGAAATATCCGTCCGCGAGCGTTCATTGAGGGAAGCCTCGATGAGGGAATTCGTAGGGCGTGTGCAACACGCCGCTTCCCGAGGGGGAAGAAGACGGCGTGCATTGCACACGCCCTACGGGGATTTCGTCAAAGCGTGGCCGCGACCTTCTTCTGCGCCGCCAGGCAGGCGCGGATGTCGTCCATGGGGGCCTTCTCGTTCTCCTCGTATTCCAGGGCGAGGTTGTGCGAGTATTTCCGCGTGGCCAGGGCCTTGAGCATGTCCTTCAGGCGCAGGTCGCCGGCTCCCAGGATCGTGAACGTGTTGGCGTCCTTCACGTCCTTCAGGTGGACGCCGTAAATCCTCTTGTCGAAGACCTCGACGGCGCGGACGGGGTCTTCCTTCGAGCGGAGGAAGTGGCCGGTGTCGATGCAGCAGCCGATCTTCGGGCTGTGGTCCTTGATGGCCTTCATGATGCCGTCGATCGTGGCGTACTGGTGGCCTGGGCCGTGGTTGTGGATGCCCACCGGGATGTCGTATTCGGCGGTCAGCTTGTCCAGGCTGTCGAAGGAATCCTTGGAGGGGTCGCACGAGATGTAGGACAGGCCCATCGCCCTGGCGAAGTCGAAGACCTTGCGGTTGGCGTCATGGTCCTTGGAGAATCCGATCACGCCCCAGCCCACGACCTTCACGCCATGCTTCTCCGCCGCATCGGACATCGACTTCGCCTTGGAGACGTCGGCCGGGATCATGCCGGGGTAGGCTTCCCAGTAGTGCAGGCCCAGTTCCTGCGTCATGGCCAGCGCTTCCTCGAACTTGAAATGGCGGAGCGAGTAGCTCTGGAGGCCCATCTTGAACGGGCCGTAGGGAGAGGGCTCGGGCGAGTCGTCGCCGCGGATTTTCCCGCCCAGGGCGAGCGATCCGGCGGCGGCGAGCGCGACGGCGAGGGCCTCTCGCCGGCTCGGGCGGGTCACGGTTCGGGTTTCCATCGTAAGATACTCCGGGAGAGGGTCTCGGGTCTGGGCGGGAGTCCGGACGAGGCCAACCGCGGCCGGGCCGTCGCCTGGTGAGGCTATCCGAACCGCGGCCGCGTTGCCAGCGTCGGACGGGAGGATTGCCAATCCCGGTATGCCCCCCGGGCCGAGGCATCCAACCCCACCAGCCCGGATCGAGGGCCAACGCCAGCCGACAATTTTGCCAATCTGGGGATGCGTAAAGTCCCTCCGTCCGTCGGGTTCAAGCGAAACCGCGAGTTGTCAAGGAGCCGGGTCCGGCGACCGATCCCATGGAAAGCATCGTGACCGGGCTCCGGGGAATTCCGCCATTCGCGGCGACGCCCTCGGAAAAAGGGCGCCGCGTGCGACTTCGCCGTTTTCCGGTCGCCTTGGGAACTTGCCACGCGAGAAATCCCGATGGTATCCTATCCCTGATTCCTTGCGTGCAAGTGGAAGACCTTCGTCCTCCTTCCGTCCCGTGCCTTCAGGTCTCGCAGGAGAGGGCCAGGCCATGATGAGTCCGCGAAAGAGCCTCGGCGTGATGCGTCCCCTGGGCGGCGGCGACCCCATACCGCTCAAGAAAGAGGAATTGATCCTGGGCCGCCGACCGAACTGCGACATCCGCCTGGACTTCGAGAATATTTCCGGCAAGCACGCGGTGCTCAAATACCACAAGGGCACCTGGCACGTCCGCGACCTGGGCAGCACCAACGGCACCACGATCAACGGCACCCGGATCAACAGCGAGCACGGCGTCTTGCCCGACGACGCGCTGGGCATCGCCGGGCACTTCTTCAAGCTCGACTACGACGCCGCCGCGCCCGCCGCCACGGCCAACCTGTTGCTCGGCGAGGAGATGGGCGAAGAGCTGGGCGGGGCGCCGAAGCGGGCCTCGCTCATGGAGCTGGCCGGGCTGGAAGGCCACGACTCGGCGAGCAAGCAGCGATCGCGCCCGCAAGCCGCTCCCGAGCGCGTCGTGCGGCCCTCGGCCGACGAGGGATCGTTCGACCAGCCGATCCCCGACAAGTACGAGGATGAGCCGGCGGCCAAGACCGACGACGACTTCTTCAACATGATCAAGGGGGACGTGAAGGACGAGCCGAACCGGCCGAAGAAGCGGCGGCCCTGAACAGAGCCAGGCGATCACATCCAGGTCGCGGGCAATTGGTTCAGATAGCGGAGCATCGACTCTCTCGCGTCCTGAATGTCCATGACTTCGGCGTGTTTCTCGATTTGTTGATGCACCAGTCTGTTCCGATGGGTCCGCACCAACTGGGCTGTATCGATCACGCCTCGGGCCATCCCCTGGATGTATCCGACCTCCTGGAGCTTGACGTCCCCATCGGCCCTTCGATGGACGTTGCCGGGCAGCCGCCGCCAGAAAGAGCCGACCGCCCTTTCGAAGGTCGAGTACATGCGGATCAGGTAGGTTGCATCCAGATTCCGCTCGGCCGCATAAATTTCCGTGGCGGCCAGGTCATCCCAGCCCCTCTCGTCGGTAAGCTCGTGGCGTTCCTCGATCGTCGCGCGTCCGAGCAGGTCCAGGGCGACTCGGACGGCTCGGTACTGCGCTCTGCCGCCCTGATCTGCGATTGCCAGTCGTATCGTCTAGACGGCATGACCGCCGATCGACTCCAGGACCCGGAGGAAATTCTCCTCGTTCAGGGGCACGGCCGGATTGTTCCTCATCCCGGCCACTTGCTTTTCACCCCGAAAGGCGTAATACAGGTCCCAGCGGCCATCCACACGGACGAGCCTGGCGATGTCGTCGTAGGCCGGCATCAAGTAGAGGTCGACGACACCATCCGCACCGGCAGGAAACGGTGAGATCGGCTCCAGGATCAGGCGGGGAATCTCGCGTTGCATGAGCAACGCGGGGGCATGATAAATGCCCAGCCCGGGTCGAACATCTCCTTTTCAATCACGCGAGTGGACCACTCGGGTTGAATCCAGCCTTGCACCTGCGCGACCAACTCGTTGAGGAGTTGAAGCCAGTCATCGCGTTCCTTGACCGGGTCCTGGACCTGCGGCCGTTTCAACCTCGTCCTCGGTTCCGCCATCGCCGTCTCCGTCGTTGGGGTGATCGACGATGATTGTAGCGTGCCGAGAGACCGTGAGCCAATCCCGTCGCGATCCCGCTTACTTCATCACTTGCGACAAGACCTTATCCAGCGCGGCCCCGCGCACTTCCAATCGCAAGATCGTCCCGTCGGGGCCGATCAGGAACGTGGCGGGGATCGTGTTCACGCCGAAGGATTCGACCACGTCGCCCCCGCTGGTGGTGTTGTGGATCTGCGTCCAGGGCATCTTGTGCGTCTTCAGGAACTCGGTCAGCGGCGCGGTCGTCTCGTCCAGGCTGATCGAGACGATCTCGAACCCCTTGGCGTGATACTTGGCGTACGCCGCCTGGAGCTGCGGGAGGTCGGCCAGGCAGGGGGCGCACCAGGTTGCCCAGAAGTCGACGAGGACGTACTTGCCCTTCAGGTCGGTGAGGCGGAAGACCTCGCCCGACACCCTCTTCACGGCCACCAGCGGCGCGGGCTTGCCGACGAGGGCGATCCGTGCCAGGTCGTCCTTGACCTTGGCGCGGAGCTTCGGGTCGTCCCCGAATTTTTTCAACAATTCCACGTAGACGTCGCGGGCCACGTCGAACTCGCCGGCCGAGATCGCCGAGGTGGCCAGGTTGTCGGCGAAATTCGCGGCGAATTCCTCCTCCTGCTCCTTCCCGAGCCCTTTCATCAACTCCTTGAACGACGCGAGGGCGTCGGCGAACTTGCCGTCCTGGCGCGGGCCATGGTCGCGACGATCTGGGCATAAGGGCGGACCGACCCGTCCGGCTTCTCGGCCAGGTATCTCTTCGCGATGGCCTCATGCTCAAGATACCAATCGCGCTCGATCACTTTTTCAAACAGGGTCATGAAGCGCGCGATCCAGATCGTCGGCCTTCGGGTGAGTGCTGGCGTATTCGGACAGGTCGCGGACGAGGGCGCGGTCGTGCGCCTCCAGCAGGTCCGACACCTTGTTGAACGGGGGGCCGGTCTGCGCGAGGGACGCCGACCCGAGACCGAGAATCAGGAGGGCGACGAAGCTCGGCATGCGAATCATGATGGAAACCTTCCTTTGAAGCCTCGATCTCATCCGAGCCTGTGGGCGCCACGTGTCGGGGCAACGAAACGTGGTCGTTCGCGACGACAATCGTGGGCGCATAGGCGTTGCGGCCCAGCAAGCATGTGGGGATCGTGAGGAGGACGATCCAGAGGTCGAGCCCCACGCTCATATCCCGGACGTAGCAGAGGTCCCACTCGATCCGCTGATCCCACGGGATCGCGTTCCGGCCCCTCACCTGCGACAAGCCGGTGATCCCGGGGCGTACGTCCAATCGCATGGCCTGGCGATCATCGCAGAGGTCGTTCTCCCACGCCAGCAGCGGGCGAGGCCCGACCAGGCTCATGTCGCCGCGGAGGACGTTCCATAACTGCGGCAATTCGTCCAGCCCGGTCCGCCTGAGCAGGCGGCCCACGCGGGTGATCCGGGGATCATCGGCCATCGCCTCTCGGTTGGCCGTTGCCGGGATGTCCGGCGCCATCGTGCGGAACTTGTACACGAGAAACGGACGGCCGCGACGGCCCGGTCGTTCCTGCGTGAACAGGATCGGGCCCCTCGAACCCAGGCGGATGCCGGCCGCGATGATCGCCAGGAGCGGAGCCAGGAGGACGAGCCCGAGGGACGCTCCAATCACGTCCATCGCGCGCTTTGTCGCGTCAAATCGGGGGCGTGGCGCGGGTTTTCTCATCGGCGACGATCCCTCGCTTCGAGCAATCAATGACTTGATCGTATCAAGAAATCGACATTTTCACGATGCCCCGCGGACACGCGAGGGCACGGGCACGGCAAGGCTCCTCGGCCGACGTGCGCGAGTCGAGGCTGCGCCAGCCGTTACGGGGACGCTGCGATCGCCGACGAGTTCTCCGATCATCGCGCGCCCATCGGTCGCAACATCCCTGCCGCTCGAATTCGCGGAGGAACGCCTTCCGGCCACGTCCGCCTCTTTCCGCGCAAGCTGCGGGATCATCGGCCATCGCGAGGAGGGAGTCGACCAGCACCGACGACTCGCCCAGGCGGACCGTCGAGCCGCAGCCGTTCTCGCGGATCGTGTCGGCCGTCTCGCAATGCTCCGGCCCGACGAAGAGGGACGGGCGGCCCGAGGCCATCGCGCCGTACAGCTTGCACGGGACGACGATCCCCGTCATCTCGCGACGCATCGAGATCAGATGCACGTCGGCCACCGTCAAGGAGGCGTGCAACTGCTCGCGGGGGAAGTAGTCCATCAGGACGATGTTGCCCAGCCCGTCGGCCTCCTTGGCGGCGACGACTTCCTTCTTGCGAGGGCCGTCGCCGACGAACAGGAACACGATGTCTTCGCGATGCTGCAACTGACGGGCGGCTTCAGGAAGTCGTCGAACGCATGGGCCATGCCCATGTTTCCCGAGTACATGGCCACGAACTTGCCTTCGAGGCCGAGGGATTGCCGCAGGGGTGGCCGTCGCGGGGCATGGGATAGATTTCGTCCTCCCGGCTCCAGACGTTGATGGCCTCGATGCGATTGGCGCGGACGCGCTTCGCGGCGATGCGGTCGGCCATGTACGGGCCGAGGACGATCACGCGATCGGCCGCCCTGTAGACCGCGTCGGAGAGCCAGGAAAGCGTCGCGATCGCGGGATTTCGCCGCGACAGGAACCCGAGCGCGAGCCCGGCGTCGGGGTGCAGGTCCATGCTCCAGAAGACGTGCCGCGTCCCCTTCAAACGCCCGAGAATCACGCCGATCAGCCCGATGATGGGCGGCGTGGTGAGCGTGACCGAGACGTCACATCGCGGCAAGAGCAGCGCCGGATGACCGCGCCGAAGTAGAAACTCAAATAATCGACCATCCGCCGCAAGGTCGAGCGCCGGCCCAACGCGGTCGACCCTACGCGATGGATATGCACGCCGTTGTGGACCTCGTTCGACGGCACTTCCGAGCGGTTGCCCTGATATCCGCCCTTGCAGCACAAGACGTGGCACTCGTAGCCGCGATCGGAGAGCGATTCGGCCAGGTCCGTCAGGTGCTGGGCCGTGCTTGCGCGATCGGGCCAGTAATACTGGTTGATGAAAAGGATCTTCTTCGGCGCATCCGCCGAATCGACCCGGAGACGCTTCCGTGCGTTCATGGGTTGTGGCCTTCGTGGGGGAAAACTCGCGATCGCTCACCACTTGGCGTCGGCAACAGCCTTGTTCGCGCGATACCAGGCCACGGTCCTGGCCAGGCCATCGCGCAGCGAGGTCGGCGGCGTCCAGCCGTCGAGGACCTGCTTCATCCGGGTCACGTCCAGGACCTTGAGCGGGGCGCCGTCGGGCTTGTCGGTCAGCCAGGTCATCTTGCCCTTGAACGCGACCACGTCGTTGAGGGTCTCGGCAAGCTCGCGGATCGACGTGCCGATGCCCGTGCCCAGGTTCAGCGGGGTCGAGCAATCGTCGTAAGTCTCGGCCGCCAGGACGATGGCATCGGCGCAATCCTCGACGTAAATGAACTCGCGGATCGCCTTGCCGGTGCCCCAGACCTCGACCTCGGGCGCCTTCTTCATGTCGGCCTCGACCCACTTCCGCACCAGGGCCGCCACGACGTGAGAGCGTTCGGGGTTGTAGCTATCGCCCGGCCCGTAGAGGTTCGTCAGGATCAGGTGGATCGAGTCGAGCCCGTACTGTTTCTTGTACGCTTGCGCCTGCACGGCCATCATCTTCTTGGTCAAACCGTAGTTGACCACGCTGGCATGGCAAGGGCCGGACCAGAGGTCGGACTCCTTCAAATGCCCTTCCAGGTAGCCGGGATAGCTGCAAGCGGTGCCGATGGCGACGAACTTCTTCACCTTCGCCAGCCGCGCGGCCTCCATCATGTTCGCGCCCATGACGAGGTTCGTGTAATAGAGCGTGGCCGGCTCGGCCTGGTTGATGCCGATCCCGCCGTAATACGCGGCGGCGTGGAACAGGTGATCGCAAGGGTGTTCCAGCAAGCACTTCAGGCAGGCGTCCAGCGACGTGAGGTTGTAATCCCTCTGGCGAGGGACGAAGACCTTCGCGCCCATCGACTCCAACCGCTTGACCAGGTGCTGGCCGAGGAACCCTGCGCCTCCGGTGACCGTCACCTTCTTGTCCGACCAGTAGCTCTTCATGGTGAGTCCTCAAGAAAGGAAGTTGGGGCCGGGGATGGAGAGAGCGTCCCCGGCCCCTTTTTTCAGACGTTCGCGAACGGGTTCTGGAACTCGATCAGGTTGGCGGCACGGACCAGTTCGGCGATGCCTCGATCCAGATCCACGGTCGTCTCGAAGCCTTTTTCGCGGATCTTCTGGTACGAGACCTCGTAGTTGCGCTGGTCGGCGTCGGTGCCGACCTCGGCGAAGTGGAGGTAGTAATCGGTGTGCTTGAGGATCTGCCGGGCCACGTCTTCCTTGGTGAAATTCATCGACTCGTGGCCGACGTTGTACACGTCGTCGCGCACGTCGTCCCATCGCTCCAGGGCGAACATGATCGAGCGGGCCATGTCGCGGACGTGGACGAAAGTCCGCTTGAAGCCGCCCTCGTACACGATGAGGTTGCGGTTCTTCACGGCCTGGTAGGTGAAGTCGTTGGGCATGAGGTCGAGCCTCATGCGGTTGCTCACGCCGAAGGCCGTGGCGTAGCGGTAGGCGACCGCGTTGCCGGCGTTGAGGATCATGTCCTCGGCCGCGGCCTTGGTCTCGCCGTAGAGGGTGATCGGGGCCGTGGGGGTGGTCTCGTTGCAGATGTAGTCGGGCACCGATCCGTAGATGCTGCCGGTGGACGCGAAGATGACCTTCTGGTCCATCTTGCGGCAGGCGAGCAGGTTGCGCGTGCCGTCCACGTTGGTGGCCTGCGCCACGTGCGGCTCTTTCTTGCACGCGGGGTAGCCGACGATGGCCGCGAGGTGGACGACGGCGTCGATGTTGACGAGCGCCTTCTTCATGGCGGTTTCGTCGCAGACGTCGCCCTTCATCAGCTCGAAGTCGCGGTTCTGGCAGCAGGGCAGGAGGCCGTGTCCGCCGAACTTGAGCGCGTCGAACACGCGGACGCGGTGGCCCTGCTCCAGGAGCATGGGCACGAGGGTGGAACCAACGTAGCCGGCTCCGCCGGTGACGAGAATGCGCATGATGCAGCCCATCCGTGGTGAAACTGACGCGCCTGGACGTCGTGTCGAGGGTAGTAAGGTTCGGCAAGGCGAAACGGAGGATTTCTCGCGGCCAGGCCCCCGTCCGTGCGGCCTTGTCTCCTGGTGCGAACCGTCGCGGTCGGGCGTGTCGAGTGCTCCCACTCCGGCACGCCGCGACGAGAGTATCGGCAAGGGCCGCCCGCATGTCAACGCGAGTTTTTCGAGAAGCGTTATTGGCCAAACGGGCGGGCTTCCGCCCACGAGGTGACGCTCCGCCCCCGATCATCCACCGCAAGCACCCGTACAAAGAGCGGGCCATCGCCGGCGTGAAATTCGGGCAACGCGATCGGCGTCGTCACGATCTTGTCGCCGCCGGAAAGCCTGTCGCATCCCAGGACCGCCGTCAAGGCATCGCCCGAGAGCGCCCGTCGCTGCGAGGAACATTCCCAGCCGATTGAGACGATGCGGACCGGCCGGCCTCCCGCGTGGCGAATCTCGGCGCGATTCGCATCGATCGGGAAATTGACGTCGATTTTCGGCAGATCCTCCGGCAGTCGCACGACCGTGACTTGAAGCTTCGCGTCCGGAGGGCCGACGACTTCCACCGAGACGGCACCCGAGCTGGAAGGCTCGATGATCGCGTAATGGGCGGTCGTGGCGTCGGCCGTCCAGCGGTCGGGCTTGCCTCCCGCCATGATAGTCGAGAACCTTGGCCCGAACGCCGGGAATGGATGGCCCGTCGTCCCCCGAATTCGATCCAGGAAGAGCGACACCGACCAGCCCCGGAACAGGTCGGCGAAGCTGGATCCGGTCGCGGCCTCCAGATTGGCCACCCCGCGGAGTCGCGACCTGGCGAGGCTGCCGATCAGGCCCGTCCCGTGCCGATCCACGCACCATTTCAGGAAGAGGTACGTCGATCCGCGGTGCCCGTGGCTGCGGATCAGGCCGGCCGAGGCGTAGTCGGCCACCACCACGCGGTAACGCTCGGGGGATGCGAGGAACGCGCTTACGCGATGGTCGATATTCGTGCGGGAAAAGTGGTGGAGATCCTCGGTCAGGTGGGCGAGCGCCTCGTCGAGCCAGCCTTCCTCGTCGGTCCCGCGGTCGAGCAGGACCTTGCGGCAATAGAGGGCCGCGTGGGTGTACTCGTGCGCGAGGACCGTGCGGAGGTGCGGCCCGGATTTCATCGCGGCGTTCAAATACATCATGTCGCAGCGATTGCCGAGCGGCGCCGCCATGTTGGCCTCGAAGTCCGCACCCCGGACGAACCCGTCCACGCTCAGCCGACCGCCGGCAAGTTGGCCCAGTTTGCCGGAAATGAGCACCGAGAATCGGCCGTCGCCGTCCACGTCGCTCGCCACGCCAATTTGCTCGCGGGCGACGGGCAAGACGTGGTCCTCGAACGTGGACACCACGTCGGCCAGGGTCTCGGGATCGACCGCCTCCACATCCTGCTCGTCCACGAAGACCTGAATCCTCGGCCCGAAGGCGCGGAGGCAGGCATGGATCTGGCGATAATTGCTCGAGCTGGAGGGGTCGCCGTCGCGATCCTGGAGGAAAAACGTCCGTTCCGGGCGGGGCGGATCGGGAGGCGGGTCGGGGAGCGGAAGTGTTGGACGGGACGGGGGATCGGGCGGACGTCCTGGCGACGAGCCGGCGAGGATCGGCGGTCCGGCGTGCCCGGCCGGGCGGGCATCGATGCGAATCGGATACGAGCCAGGGCAGGGGGTCAACGCCGAGACCACGACCAGGGTTCGCGAGCCGGGGGACGGCGACGGGACCACGAACCGGCAAGACCCGTCGACGACGGCGATCGGCACGGGCTGGCCGACGGGCCAGTCTCCCTCGGCGGTCGTGCGATCGATCGACGACCGGGCCCATCGAGCCCAGGAAGGCGAAAATCGAGGCGAGAATGGCAAGGAATCGTCGAGGGCGTGAAGATCGCATCTGCTTTGGCCCCGCCGATCCGATTCCGATCTTGACAGCCATACGATCGGTTGCGGAACGGGTCCGGCTTCACCCGATTGAGCGGGTTATGCAGGCCTCGCCAGGCTTGAGCCCGAATGTCCCGAGGCGCAGGATTTCCCCGAGGATCTCCGAAAGCCGCCGCCGACCGGCTTGACGCCTCGACGGCCCCCGTTATGATGGTACTTCCCTCGCAAGTCAGCCATCGAAGCGTCGCCGGAGTGGCGGAATTGGCAGACGCGCCAGCTTGAGGGGCTGGTGGCCTTACAAGGCCGTGCAGGTTCAAGTCCTGTCTCCGGCACTGATGCAGGATAGGGGGTTGCGTCGAAAGACGCGGCCCCTTCTTTCTTGCCCGAAGATGGCCGATGCTCGTATTTTGGTGGAGATTCGCAGGCGATCGGCGTTCACCCGAATGTGGCACATCGGCGCCGCACGATTCGCGTGCGACGCGGATGGATTGATCGCAAATGACAGCCAGGATACCTTCGAGGACGCGAGGCCTTGCCGCTCCCCGGGTGCCGATGCCCGATTGATCACGAGCGTGGGTGACGACGACCTGATTAGCGAGGTCCTGGAGCGTTTCCGGCGGTTGGGCCGGTCCACCGATTGAGCCCAGATTGATCCCACGACTCTCACAGGCACGGTCGACGTGACGCTCGCCGCCGACGGCTAGCCGCGATTCACGATCCACGAGGGCGTCGCGTGGGATCGGATCGCGATCGACCCGGCCGGGGTCGGCATTGCGGCCTCGGCTCGAATCGTCATGGACGCGGATTTGACGACGATCACCCGAATGGATAAGACGACTGGCGGCCGACGCTCGTTTCGTCCGTGCCGTTGCGACTCCCCGCGGCCGTGGGATGACGCTTGCAAATGCGACACGCTCGGATAAAATAGCGGCCGGCAAGGGTTTGCGCAGACTTTGGTGTTCCCCGCCGGGTTGGACGAGACTCCTGGATTCGACCGGAAAGAGCGGAATCGGGGGCCGAAGTTGGAAGCCGGAGTTTGGGCGGGGGAGAGGATGCGATCGGCTCATCCGGGCACCTCTTTGCGAGGCACTTCCCATGAATTCTCCCGACAATGGCAACGTCCCGGAGACGGGCGAATATCCGCAGCCCGCGAATTCGCTCTCGCGGTTCTACGAGGTCGAGCCCCGCAGCCGGGCGAAGGTCGAGGTCAGCGCGAAGACCAACCCGGGCACGGTCCGGCCCAATAACGAAGACAACTATCTGGCCGTGAGGCGCTATCGAGGCCGCGACATCCTAGCCACCAGCTTGCCTCGCGAACTCCTGGATTGCACCGAGGATTACGCGTACCTGTTCGCCGTGGCCGATGGGATGGGCGGCCACAGCTTCGGCGAGATCGCGAGCTTGATCGCCCTGACGACCGGCTGGGACCTTGGCGCGGGCGAGATCAAGTGGACGATGAAGATGAATCCCCGCGAGATGGCGGAGCTGGACGAGAAGGCCCAGGCCTTCTTCCGGCTGATTGATGAAACGATCCGCGCCGAGGTCCGCGAGTCGCCCCAACTGGCCGGGATGGGCACGACCCTGACCATCTGCTACTCGACCGGCGACCAGTTGTTCGTCATGCACGCGGGGGACTCGCGGGCCTATCTCCATCGCGACGGGGCGCTCCGCCGGCTGACCCGCGACCACAACCTCGCCCAGGTCCTGGTGGATGCGGGCAAGGCCAATCCCGAATCGTGGGAGGCGCGCCGGGTCCGCCACATGCTCACCAACGCCCTGGGAGGCAAGCACGCCGCGGTCGAGGTGGAGATTCATCACGAGCGGCTCCGCGACGGCGACCGTCTCCTGCTCTGCTCGGATGGCCTGAACGGGATGATGAGCGACGAGGAAATCGCCGCGATCCTCAACCAGAACCCGGCCTCGTCCGACGCATGCAGTGCCCTCATGCTGGACGCATTGCACCGCGGCGCGAACGACAACGTGACCGTGATCGTGGCCCGCTACACGATCGAGCGAGACGCGGCCGCATCGGCCCTCCATCGCGGCCTCGCGCCGGATTGACCCCGCAAACCGCGCAGCTTCGCGACGGGAGCGGGCGGATGCACGGCTGGCGGTCGCATTCGGGGTCGTTTTCCCTCGGCCTTTTCGATGATCGCTGATTGGGAAGGCCCGCAACTGGTGCCGCTCTATCTTATCATCATCGGTGAGGTCCCGAGTTCGTATCATTGAAACGCCGCCACCGTCATCGAGGGCCCCGAAACGGCCGAGAGCGACTATCGTCGTTCGATGACGATTGAATAATAGAAAGTATTTCGCGGCAAGGATTTATATCAAAAAAATTGTTGTGAAAATGATAATAAGTTACGGTGCAAGACATTCGCATTCGGCCTGGAAACCGCCCAGTCAGATTGTCTGACGGGGGGGTTGTATGGAAGCACAAACAAACCGTACGCAGAGGTGCCCAGATCCCGATCCGTCCCCGTAGGGTGCGTGAAATGCACCATTTTGTTGTATAAAAACAAATTGGTGCATTTCATGCACCCTACAGGATGAACGACCTCCGACGTCCACCCCCTGCGCGAAGTTCGACGCACTAGCCCCTTTCCTCGTGCCCCGGGAATTGGTATCTGGGAAGGGCCTTGCGGTCCGACCCTCTCCCTCCACCTCGGCCCGCCTCGATCTTGCCCTTCGCGCGGAGTGCCTCGACGGTGAGCACGCAACTGGAATCGGCCCCCCAGGCGGCCGGGAATCGCTATGGATGGGCGGCCCGGGGCGACGTGAACGCGTTCTTCGGGCTCATGCTCGACAACGTGGGCGACATGATCTTGATGGCCGGCCTGCTGGTCACGATCTATCAGTTCCCCAAGGATTTCGTGCTCACGAGGATGATCCCCGGCACCGCCGTCGGCGTGATGGTGGGGGATCTGATCTACACGTTCATGGCCTTCCGGCTCGCGAAGAGGATCGGCCGCGACGTGACGGCCATGCCGCTGGGATTGGACACGCCGAGCACGTTCGGCGCCGTGTTCCTGATCCTCGGCCCGGCGTTCTCGCATGCGATCCAGCCGGCGAGCAAGGGCGGATTGGGCATGGGCGCCGACGACGCGGCCCGCCATGCCTGGTTCATCGGCATCGCCATGATCTTCGCCTCGGGCCTGTTCAAGCTGCTTTGCGCCCCATTCAGCGGGTGGATTCGCAGGGTCGTGCCGCGGGCGGGGTTGCTGGGGTCGCTCGTGGCGATCGCGCTGGTGATCATCAGCTTCCTGCCCCTGATCGACGTGGCCGCGCAGCCGATCGCGGGCTTCGTGGCCCTGGCGTTGATTTTGGCCACGCTCACGGCGGGGTGGGAATTGCCGAGGAAGATCCCGGCGCACTGGCGGCGGTGGTGCTGGGATGCGCGGCCCTGGGGTTGGTGAATCTCGTCCATCTGGGCCTGAATAAGCTGGGATGGGGCGCGTGGCCGATCGTGTGGTCGGAAGGGCGGATGCCGACCACAGCCTTGCGGGCGATCTTGCCCATCCCCATGCAGCCCTGGTGGGAGTGGTTCCGCCAGTTCGGCGGCGAGGCCGCGAGCTACCTGCCCGTGGCGATCCCCCTGGCCCTGGGGACGGTCGTGGGCGGGATCGACTGCGCCGAGAGCGCCGCGGCGGCGGGCGACGACTACGCGACCGGGCCGATCATCGCGGCCGAAGGCGTGGCCACGCTCGTGGGCGGCCTGTTCGGCGGGGTGATCCAGTCGACGCCTTACATCGGCCATCCCGCCTACAAGGCGATGGGGGCGCGATCGGCCTACACGCTGGCGACCGCGCTTTTCATCGGCGGCGCGGGCGTCTTCGGCTATTTCGAGTGGATCTTCTACCTGCTTCCGAAGGCCGTCGTCTTCCCGATCCTTATCTTCGTCGGCCTGGAGATTACCTCGCAATCGTTCCGGGCGACGTCGCGAAAGCACTACCCGGCGCTTGCCCTGGCGTGCGTGCCGGCGCTGGCCTACCTGGCCAAGGTCAACCTCGATCAACTCCTACCACCCATCCCGTCGGAATTCCTCGCGCTGAGGCCGGGAGTCCAGCACTGGGTGCAGACGATCACGCTGCTCGCGGGCGGGTTCATCGTGACCAGCCTCTTATGGGGAACGGCGCTGGCCAAATTAATCGACGGCAAGATGAAGGCGGCGGCCGGCACGCTCTTGCTCGGCGGGGTCCTGGCCCTCTTCGGGATCATCCATTCGCCGCTGCCCTCAACGCCGATCCTGCTGCCCAACCAGGCCATGAAGCAGGTGGAGGAAGCGGGGAGGGGCGGGGCCACGAGGTCGCAGACGCCCTATCACTGGGCGGCGGCCTACGCGGCGGCGGCGTTGGTGCTGCTGATCCTGGGGAGGACGGGGACGGCGCCATCGTCCGACCACGGCGAGGAGCCCCACGCCGTGTAGGCAATCAGGAAAAACGGTGTCAGGAACCGTTTCCTGGATACCAGGAAACGGTTCCGGGTGTGACCGGGCATTCTTGGGGTCGGGCGGCCGGGGTCGAAGCCCGCAAGGCAAGCCCGCGAGCCGAGCCGATGACGGCGTTCCTCCCCGCGCAAGGCAGGGCCATGCAGGGCGGAAAAATGCACCATCCCGTTACTGGATAACGACTTGGGCGCGCCACATGGGCGCGACAAACGGCCGAAAAACCCCCACAATCCCCGCCCGGACGTCCAGATTTCGTCCAGGTTTCCGACAACCCGCATCTCCCGGCCCGATCACGACTTGGGGGATTTGGCGCAACACTTCGCCCCGAAAACAGGTCAAAAACGGGCGAAAAACCGTCTCACCCCGACTGCGCCCCTGGACAAGACACCCGAAAAGCCCGAGTTCGCCCACGAATCCCCGGCATTTCCCGAGTGTCGCACTCTGTAGCGTATTATCTTATCGACAAGATTCAAATCGTTGATCATTGGCCCAAGTCCTTCGCCGGCAAGGCGTTGCAAATCATGAAAATCCATGGGAAAACGAATGGGTTGGCCCAGACTCGGCCCGAATCCGCCCCCTCGCGCGGCACCCGATCGCGGCCCCGCGACCGGCGATTTTGCGGCCCTCCCTCGAATCAGCAATAAGTGCGAACTCCGGCAACGATGGTGTGGTTGTGAGGCTAGAACAAAGGCTTATCATCGCGACGCAACGCGAGGAAATCATGCGGAAATGCACCGGAAATGCTACCCCCCGGATCACCCCGTCCCCCGCGACGGCCGGTGCGCCACCGCGCCGGGGGCGGCCGGGCTCGGCGCCGGTAGCATCCACACGCGGGCGACACGTTCGCCGCGAGATCGCCGCGCCTCGATGGCCGACCCTGCCCGACCGGCACCAGGAATCCGCGGGTATACCCATCGGTTCCTGACACCGTTTTTCTTGCCGCCGGCCCGATTGTGCCCCATGGCCTGCAAGGCTAAACTGTTTCTCATGCAAAAGGGTATCGCGGTCAGTCCGGGCGTGGTCGTGGGCGTGGTCCATCGGGTCGAGTCGGTCTTCGGCACCGGCGAGCCTGTGAGCCTGGCCGATCCGGCGCTTGTCGGCGCCGAGATCGAGCGGTTTGACCGCGCCGTCGCCGCTTCGGCCGATGAATTGCAGGCGATCGTCGCCAAAGTTGGCCAGCAATTGGGCGCGGCCGAGGCGGCGATCTTCCGCTCGCACCTCACGATCGTGCAGGACCAGTCGTTGCGGGCCAAGGTCCGGGACCTGGTCCAACTGCACAAGCTCACGGCGCTCTCGGCGTTGCAATCGGTCCTGCAAGATTATGCGGCGACGTTCGCCCGCCAGGAGCAGGAATATTTCCGCGAGCGGCTGGCCGACGTCCGCGACGTGATCTCGCGGATCGGCTCGCACCTGACGGTGCGGGACGGGTCGGCGTCGGCCGAGGGCCCGCAGCCCGACGGCGAATCGCCGATCATCTTGGTCGCGCACGAGATCCTCCCGAGCCAGGCCATGAGCCTGGGCAATCTGCCGATCGCGGGAATCGTGACCGAGACCGGCGGCGGCACGAGCCATGTGGCGATCCTGTCGCGAAGTCGCGGGATCCCCGCGGTCTCCGGGTGCGAGGGGATCACGGCCGACGTGCGGTCGGGCGACACGATCATCGTCGACGGCCGCGACGGCGTGGTCCTCGTCCGGCCCGACGGCGAGACGATCGCCGCCTATCGCAAGATGCAGCGCGAGTTCTTCAACCTCAAGGACCGCCTGGTCCTCAACCGCGACCAGCCCGCCGTGAGCGCCGACGGCGTGCCGGTCGAATTATTGGCGAATATCAACAATCTTGCCGATGCTCATGCGGCCGTGAAGGTGGGCGCGACCGGCGTCGGGCTGTTCCGCACCGAGTACCTCTTCCTCACGCACCAGGACGTGCCCGACGAGGAGGAGCAGTACGAGCATTATCGCCAGATCATCGAGGCCTCGCCCGGCCCGCGTGACCATCCGCACGCTGGACCTGGGCGGCGACAAGACGGTCCCCTATTTAGGCCGACGCAACGAGGCCAACCCGTTCATGGGCTGGCGATCGATCCGGCTCTCGTTCGAGCACCCTCGCCTCTTCGAGAGGCAGATCCGCGCCATCCTGCGCGCCGGCCGCCACGGTCGCGTGAACATGCTCTTTCCCATGATCACGACGCTGGAAGAGCTGCGGCAGGTCAACAAGATGGTCGAGGACACCCGCCGCAACCTGCGACGCGAGGGGGTCCCGTTCGGCGAGGACGTGAAGACTGGCGTGATGGTGGAAGTCCCGGCGGCGGCGATCTGCATCGACGCCATCTTGCGAGAGACCGACTTCATCTCCATAGGCAGCAACGACCTGATCCAGTATCTGGTCGCCGCCGACCGCGACAATCCCAAGGTGGCCCATCTCTGCGAGCCGCTATCGCCGGCGATTTTCCGCATCCTGCAGATGGTCCTGGAAGCCTGCCGGCGCACGGGAACGCCGGTCACGGTCTGCGGAGAGATGGCCGGCCAGCCGCGATCGGTGCTGGTCCTGTTCGGCATGGGCCTGCGACGATTCAGCATGAGCCCGGCCTTCGTGGCCACGATCAAGTCGCTCCTGAACGCCGTGACCACCTCGCAGGCCGAGCGGTTCGCGCACCAGGTCTTGCAGTTGAAGACGAGCGAGGAAATCCGCTCGTATTTGAACGCCCGATTGCACGAAGTATCGAGCGACCTGGAGATGTTCGACTTTACGTGATTTCTGCGGGAGAGGTGCTCACAGAGCACCCTACGAAGGCGGATCGGCCTCTTCGTAGGGTGCTCTGTGAGCACCTCTTTGCACAAAACGTCAATCGTCCGGTTCCGTCCGCTTCACCACGGCCAGCAAGAACGTCGGATTCACGGCCTGGAACCGGACGCGGTCCATCTGCTCGATGCCTCGCGACACGCTCACGTTCCACAGGGCGACTTCGCCTGCCAGTTCCTTCAAGGTTTGCAAGGCGGCGGCGAGGCTGTCGATGGCCGTGACATTTAATGCCAGTCGCCCGCCGAGGGCCAGCTTCGCGTAAGCCGCCTTCAAGACGGGGTCGACCTGACGGCCCGTGCCTCCCACGAAAATCGCGTCGGGTTCGGGCAAGCCGGCGAGGATCTCGGGCGCCCTGCCGGCCACGGGCACCACGTTCGGCACGCCGAACGCCTCGGTGTTGGAGGCGATCAGCGCCAGGTCGTTCGGGTCGGGCTCGATCGCGTAGACCGTGCCCTGAAACGCCAGTTGCGCGGCCTCGATCGACACCGATCCCGAGCCCGCGCCGATGTCCCACACGATGCTCGTGGGGCGAACATCCAATTGCGCCAAAGCGATCGATCGCACCTCGGCCTGCGTGATCAATTCGCGCTTCGGCTGGCTCTGCGCGAACACGTGATCGGGGTTGCCGAAGAGGCGATAGCGGCCCGAACGGGCGGCGCGATCGGGATGATTCGGCTTGCGGACGAGGATCATCACATGGAGCGGGATCAAATTCCATCGACGTGAGTTCGATCAGATCGGCCTGCGTGACCCGCTCGTCGGGCTGGCCCAGGTGCTCGCACACGTACACGCGGAAGTAGTCGATCCCAGCGTCCAGCAACGCATGCGCAAGCCGGGCGGGCGGGCAGTCGTCGCTGGAGAACAGCCCCACTTTCTCGGCGATGCGGATGCGGTCGATGATCGTGTGGATGGGTCGGCCGGCAAGGCTGGTCAGATAAGCATCCTCCCAGCTTTCCTTCACGCGGGCGAACGCCAGTTGCATGCTGGATACGTGCGGGACGACCTCGAATTGATCCTTGCCCAGGCGATCGCCCAGGTACCGGGCCACCCCGTAAAACAAGGGGTCGCCGTAATTGGCGAGCACGGGACGGCGGGCGGAAAGCGCCTCGCGGACCTGTCGCAGCGCGGCGGGCATGTCGGGGTCGAGCACGACCTTGCGGGCGTTTAGCTCGTCGAGCAGTCGCAAGGTGGACTCGGCGCCGAGGACCACGTCGGCCTCGCGGAAGAGTTTTCGGGCCGATTCGGTCAGCCCGCCCAGTCCATCATCGCCGATCCCGACGATCACCAATTTCGCGCGATCGGCCATGGTGCGTGCTCCCCTGTTGGTCGCTTCGTGCCAGAGCGGGTAGTATAAGGCCCGGGGGTCGCGTTCGGGAAGAATCCACGGAGCTTCAACGGTGGCAAAATTCGTGCGGTGGTCGGGCTTGGGGGTCGGTTTGATCTCGTTGGGGTGCCTGACGGCGGTCGTGGCCCTGGGCCAATCGAAGACGGCCCCGAGCGTGATCGGGCGCTGGGACGTGACCGTGCAGGGGACGGGCGGGTCGTATCCGTCATGGTTCGAGGTCAAATTGTCGGGGCGTCGCACGCTGGTCGGCAGCTACGTGGGGCAGTTCGGCAGCGCCCGGCCGATCTCGAAGGTCGAGTTTGAGGACGGCAAATTGCGGTTCGTCGTGCCCCCGCAATGGGAGCGTCGCACAACGGACGTCGTTTATGAGGGTAAGTTCGATGGCGACGTGATCAAGGGCGAGACCACCGACGACTCGGGCCATCGCATCACGTGGGAAGCCCGGCGGGCGCCGTCGCTCGATCGCCCGATGCCGAAATCGTGGGGATCGCCGATCGAGCTTTTCAACGGACGCGACCTGGCGGGCTGGAAGCCGCAGAATCCGGGCATGAAGAACGGCTGGAAGGTGATCGACGGCGCCCTCGTGAACGCGGAGCCGGGCAACAACCTCATGACCGATCGCAAGTTCACCGACTTCCAGATCCACGCCGAATTCCGCATCCCGAAGGGGAGCAACAGCGGAATTTACCTGCGGGGCCGGTACGAGGCGCAGATCGAGGACAACTACGGCGAAGAGCCCGAATGCCACAGGCTGGGCGCGATTTACGGGTTCCTCACGCCCAGCATCAACGCGGCCAGGCCGGCGGGCGAGTGGCAAACCCTGGACATCACGCTCGTCGGCCGCCGCGTGACGATCGTGCTCAACGGCGAGCGAGTGGTCGACAATCAGGTCATCCCCGGAATCACCGGAGGAGCCCTCGACAGCGACGAAGCGCAGCCCGGCCCGATCCTGATCCAGGGGGATCACGGAACGGTGGAGTTCCGCTCGCTCAGGGTGACGCCGGCGGCGTGAATTCTCGTAGGGCGTGTGCAACACGCCATCCCTTTCGGAAAAGGGATGGCGTGTTGCACACGCCCTACGCATTAACTGCTGGCGCTCCGATACGACCGCAACGCCTTTTGGAAAAACCGCCGGCTGATCCACAGCAACACGACCGTGGCGGCGACCGTGTAGGCGAGGATCCGCCAGTCGAGCGACTTGACCATTGTCTGCGCGGGCACGTTCGCCACCAGTAAGATCGGGACCGCGTAGGTGAAAAATTTGCCGATCGGGTCGGCCCAGGTCTTCGAGAAGATCTCCTTCGGATATCTCGCCAAACTCGAAAACAGCCACCACATCTCCATCAGGCTCTGGTTGCGGACGAGCCAGACCGAGACGCTGGTCAACATGAGCATGAAGGCGTAGGCAATGGCCGTCCCGCAGGCGAACATGGCGAGGAAGGCCGCGAACCTTGCCGGATCGAATTGCCAGTGCATGTTGACCAGGGCAAAGGCCATCACGATGGCGCCCATCAATACGTTGGGCGCCGTGGACCAGTCGATGCGACGGAGCGAGATGAGGAATTGCTCGTCGATCGGGCGGACGAGGAGGAAGTCGAGGTCGCCGGTGCGGATCAATTCGGAGAAGCCGTCGAAATTTTCGAGGAAGAGGGTTTCGATCAGGCCATTCAGGGCGAAATAGCAGCCGACGAAGAAGAGATATTGCTGCTTGTCCCACCCGGCGATGCTGCCGGTGCGGCCGAAGAGGGTCTCGTAGAACGCGATCATGATCCCCAGCCAGAGGACCTCGACCGAGACCTTGGCGAGGAAGTTGCCGCGGAAGGCCAGCTCGCGAGCGAGCGCGTAGCGGCCCATCGCGCCCAGCAATCGGAAATAGCGGAGGGTTGCGACCATGGGACTTCTTCAGCCTCCGAAGGCGGTGTAGCGCCTCAGCCCGCGGCGGTAGAGCCATCGACCTAGGAGCACGAAGAATCCGGACCAGAGCAGCCCCTTGGACAGCTCGAAGGCGAGGGTTGCGCCGCGGATTTTTCCGAGGAAGACGGCGGCCGGGAAGTAGGCCAAATATTGGAACGGCAAGGACTTGAGGATCGTCGACCAGGGCTGCGGCAACAGGTCGAGCGGGAACATGTGGCCCGAGATGAAGAAGTTCAAGGTCATGACAATGTATAAAATCGAAGTCACTTCCAGGAACCAGAATCCGACCATCCCCACGCAGACCTCGAAGAAGAAGCCGATCACGAATGCCATCGCCAGCGAGGCGGCGAAGGCGACCCAGGTGAGCGGGTCGATCGGCACATGGCCGGCGAAATACCCCCGGCACAGGAAGAACAGCACGGCGTACGGCACGGCCGACGAGACGATATAGGTGAGCTTGTGAGCGATCCGATAGGAGAACAAATAGGCGATCATGTCCAGGGGCTGGAGCAAGTATTTCTTGATCGTCCCTTCGCGGATGTCCTTGGCGATCCCTCCGGCCAGGCCGGGCATGCTGGAGAACATGCGGCTGATGTTCACCAGGAGCAAATAAGCGATCATCTCATTCTGCGAGAAGCCGGCAAGCTCCTTGCGGCCGGAGGCGGTCAGCGAGTCGGGCCTTGCGTTGGCGTAAACCGCTTGCCACAAGAGGATTGTGGTGAGCATGGGCAGGAAGCGCAGGAACGTGCCGAGCAGGAAGTCGGCGCGGTAGGTCATGCGCTCGATGAGCGTGGCCCGGAGGATCTTCAAGTACTTGCGGGCGATGGCCTTAGCACCAGGACGCGGCCGATCCTCGGCGATTTCGTTCGAGGGCTGGAGGCGAGCGGGGGCCTCGATGGTCTCAGGCGGCGTCATTTTCGGCCTTCCCCTCCTGGAACACGCGGGCGATGACCTGCTCCAGGGGAGGGTCCTGCACGCTGAGGTCGAGGACCGCGTACTTGTCGAGGATCGCGCCCAGGACCTCGGCGATCCTCTCGCGATCGACCTTCAAATCGGCGGAAAGCCCGTCCTTTCGGGTCACGTCGCCGAATCGGCCAAGATCCTCGGGCACGCCGTCGGCGAAATCCAGCTTCACGAGCTTGTCGTGGCCGAACCGGTCGGTGAGCCCGGCAAGCTCGCCGTCATACAAAAGCTTTCCATGGGTGATCACAAGAACACGGTCGCACAGGGCTTCCACGTCCCTCATGTAATGGCTGGTGAGGAGCATGGTCACGCCTCGGCGGGCGTGATATTCCTTCAGGCATTTCTGGATGGTCACCTGCGCGACCACGTCCAGGCCGATGGTGGGCTCGTCGAGCAGGAGCAATCGCGGTTGGTGGAGCAGGGCGGCGATCAATTCCATCTTCATGCGCTCGCCGAGTGACAATTCCCGCACGGCCTGGCGCGTCAGCTTTTCGACGCCGAGTAATTCCGTCAATTCTTTCAGCGTCTTGTTAAAATCGGCGGGAGGAAGCGAGTAGATTTCGCGATGGAGTTGGAAGCTGTCCTCGGCGGGCAGGTCCCACCAGAGTTGGTTCTTCTGGCCCATGACCAGGGCGAACTGGCGGCGGAAGGCGTCGCGGCGTTCCCAGGGCGTGAAGCCGAGGACTTGCGCGGCGCCTGCGCTCGGATAGATCAGCCCCGAGAGCATCTTGAGCGTGGTCGTCTTTCCCGCGCCGTTGGGCCCGAGGAACGCGACCATCTCGCCCGGCTCGATGGAGAAGTTCACCCCGTCGACGGCCTTGACGGCCTTGTATTCGCGGCGATACAGCCCCTTGAGGGCGCCAAGGAGGCCGTCCTTCTTCTGGAACACGCGATAGGATTTGCTCAGCCCAAGGGCTTCAATGATCGGCATGCGGCCTCGTCCGGAATCGCCATCGATCGGGGATGCAAATCCCACAACGCCTGGCATTGTAGTCACGGCCCCGCGAAATCAAGCGAAAGCCGTCCTCGGGGGAGTTCATCAGTTTACTAGGTTGAGGCGATTTCGGCTACAATTTCGGGGGTGATGAGGCGGGCGATGAACGGATTTGATCATTAGCACGGCGCGGTCTTTGCACGATTGACGACCTCGCATAGACACGTCGTGCGGATCGGGATACGATCGTCGCGATTCTCTCTCCCGGCACGGAGGCCCTGCGATGAGTCGTATTCGAACGTGCGTGTTAAAGATCGCGACGGTGGCGGCGTTCGGGTTGGTCGGATCGGGGGCATGGGCCCGAGGCGGCGAGCCCGACCCGGCGCAGGTCGAGGCCGTCGAGGCGATCGAGCGGGTGGGGGGATGGGTCAGTCCGCAGGGCCTGCTTTTTCCCGGGGGCTGCGTTGTCGTGATCGAGGGGACCACGGCTTCTGATGGGGATCTGGTCCATCTGAAACGCCTGAAGGATCTGTGGGTCCTGGGGCTCGACGGTACGAAGATCACCGACGCCGGGCTTGCTCACGTCGGAGGAGTGAAGTCCCTGAAGGTGCTCGGCCTCAAGGACACGCAGGTTACCGATGCCGGGATCGCCCGCCTCAAAGGGCTGGAACACTTGCGGGAGCTGGACCTCAAGGGCACGCAGGTCAGCGACGCGGGGGTTGACCAGCTCGCGCAGTTGAAACACCTGCGCAAGCTGACGATCTCGGGGACCAGGATCTCGTCCGAGGGGAAGAAGAAGCTGCGGCGGTCGCTGCCTTGGTGCCGGGTGCGGTAAAGCGACGATTATTCGATCTCCTCGAACCAAGACGTTTCCTTGGAAGGCTTGGGCTGTTTGCGGAACCGGCTGAACCCGCAGGCGGCGAAATAGGCCGAGAACGAAAGCAAGATCGCGACGAACCAGCCGAAGCCTTGCGGCCACGATTTCGTGAGAGCCTCTCCCGTAACCATTGCGGCCGCGAACGCCGCGAACGCCGCCAACCCCAGGCAGACCCGGCCGAGTCGCCTCTCTCGCACCGCGTCGCCGCGATAGAAGGCGAGCCATTCTGCGCGTGCGAACAGGGCCGACGGGATCGTGAAGAGAATGCCGCCGCAGATCCCCGCGGCCGAACCGTCACCATAAAAGGGCACAACCAGGCCGATGATGCAGGCGTCGAAGAAGAGGATCGCGACGCTGAAATTGATCGCGAAGAAGACGAGTCGCTTCACCACGAGTTGTAAACCGGCGACCGCCCCGACGCCATCTGCCTCGCCATCGTGTGGGCGTGGTAATGCTGCGCCATGTGGATCACGTACAGCAACAGCGTCCCGGGATTTTGCCGCTTCTTGAGGAATCGCCAGAGCCGCTTGCGGTATTCGGCTCGCAGGTAGGCCTCGGGCACCTGGGTCATCAATCGGAAAAACAGGCCGATGGCCTGGCAGAGCCATAGCCCTTCGGTGGTCACTTGATTGATGCGGTGACGCTTCCACCAGCGCGATCGGCCGCGGCCCACCGTGAGGTTGCGGTCGAGGTAGAGCTTTTCGAGCCTCTCGAAGAACGGATCGCTCTGATAGAGGTCGTCCATCACGTGGATGTATCCCTCGCGCAATTCTTCGCGGCCGATCTTCAGGGGGATCACGTTGGTGCCGAATTCGGGCACGTCGTCGCGGTCCAACCGGCCCTCCTCGGCGAGGCGATCGTGCAGGGGCGTCTTGGGGATTGCGTACAGCATGCCGGTCATCGAGAGCGCGATGTGGGCGTCCTGGATGAATTTCTTTTGCGCTTCGAAGATGGATCTCGTCGTCGTTGTCGAACCCGATGATCATCCCGCACCAGACCTCCATGCCGGCGTCCTGGATGCGATGCACCTTCTCCAGCATGGTCCCGCCGGCCCGCACGTTCTGGTACTTCTTGGTCTCGCGGAGCGATTCCTCGTTCGGGCTCTCGATGCCGATGAACACCGAGATGATGTTGGCCTCGACCATCACGTCCATCAATTCGGCGTCGTCGGCGAGGTCGATCGAGGCCTCGGTGAAGAGCGTGAGCGGGTAGCCGTTCGCCTTCTGCCAGTCGGCCACGTCGTGCAGGACTTCCTTGATCGCCTTCTTGTTGCCGATCAGGTTGTCGTCCACGATGAACACGATGCGCATCTTCTGGTCGCGGATCGCTTCCAGCTCCTTCAAGATCTGCGCGGAGGTCTTGATGCGGGGCTTGCGGCCGAAGGTGACGATGATGTCGCAGAATTCGCACTGGAACGGGCAGCCTCGCGAGAACTGGAGCGATCCGAAGGCGTAGTGCCTCATCTTGAGGAGGTCGAATCGCGGCGTGGGGAGCAGGCTCATGTCGGATTTTTCGATCTGCTCATAACGATACTGATGCAGCCCTTGCGACCACTCCTTGAGGAATTGCGGCCAGGTTTGCTCGGCCTCGCCGATGAAAATCGTGTCCACCAGGCCGTCGAAATAGTCTTCCTGGACCGTGACCAGCGGGCCGCCGACGATGGTGAAACAGCCTCGTCGCTTCAACTCCGTGAGGATTTCCCGCATGCGGAAGCGCTGGACGCTCATGCCGGTCAGGCCGACGATGTCGGCGCGGGCACAGCGTTCGAAGTCGATGGCCTCGACGTTCTCGTCAATCAAGGTGACCGTGTGACCCTCGGGCGTGAGCGCCGCCAGCAGGGGGAGGCAGGCGACCGGCAGGTTGGCGCGCTTGCCCATGAGCGGGAGGGCATGCTCCATGCCCCAGTAGGAGACCTCAAAACGCGGGTTAATCAGCACGATGTCGGCCATGATTGTGCGACGGCTCCTTGGCAGTCTCTCGGCGTGGGGAGACCTAACAGGATATCAAGTTTTTCCTGGTGCGACAGATGGCGTGGCGGGAAGAAAAAATCTCACCACGGAGGCACAAAGGTTCCACAGAGGAAAAGCATCCTTTGTGCCTCCGTGGTGAAAACTTCCTCGGCCCGCGGAAAACGGCGTTACTTCCCCCCCAGGAGCATCAACATCAGCCGGAACAGGGGGAAGGCGAGGATGAGCACGATGGCGATCTTCATGATCGTGCGGCGCCTTGAGCCGGGCTCGGGCGCCAGGTCTTCCCAGGCGTCTTCGAGGTCGTCGTCAAGCTCGGGGGTTTCGGCCCAGGTTTGCGAGAGGAGGATTCTTGCCTCGCCTTCCAGGTCGCGCGGGACCTGCAACCGCACGCCCCCGGTGGCGATTTGATACACGCCGTGCTCGCCCATCCGCGAGCCTTCCAAAAAGGTGGGGATGCCCTCGGCCTCCAGGCGGATGCGCGGCCTCGGCGGCCAGGGTGTGGGGATAGCCGGCCACGGAGACCCAGTCGGTGAATTTCGGCTCGGAGGGTTCGCAGGAGGCGGGCGGAGGGGGTTCTTCGAGCGGGAGGTCATGCTTGGGACAAAGCTCGCCCGCCCTCATCCGCCAGTGACGGTTGCAGACGTGGCAAAATCCCTGGTCCAGCAGCGTCTCGCCGCACTCGTCGCACAGGGACGCATCGGGCGCGCCCGGCTTGCGACAGACGGGGCAGAAATTGGCGGCGATTGCATTTCTGGCGGGCATCACGTCCACTCGTCTCGCGGAAATCCGATCCATCGGGCGGCTTCGCTTCACGATTGAGCCTAATCGGATCGCCCTGCGGCGGCAATGGATGGACTCCACCCGGCCGATCACTTCCTGGTCGTCTTGCCCGCCTCGATCGCCACCAGGTTCACCCCTCCCGAACGATTCGCCACCGCGATCAGGCCCCGCTCGCTCGAAACGGCCAGCGCGGTCGGCTTGATCAACCCAACATGGGCCGAGCCTCGCAACGGCAGGCGGCCGATCGCCGCGGAAGACGCCACCTTCTGCACCTCGATCGCCGATTCCTCGGGCATGGTGGAGACGAGGAAATCTTGCAACGGCGTTGTGCCCAAGGATAGGCCGGGGATGGAGAAAACCGCCGCCTCGCGATCGGACCTCACGGGCATCAAAATCCAATCCTGCGAGGTGATCGACGGGTACGGAATCAATCGCGGGGGCAGGGGGGATCGGCTCATGAGGGTCGGGCTTGAAGGCGTGGTCAGGTCCATCGCCGCGACCGTATTTGAGCCCCGCAAAGTCACAGCCGCGCATTGGCCCGACGACGACAGGACGATCCGCGAAGGGTCGTCGCCCGGCGAATCGAAGGCCATCGCGCCGGTCGTCTTGCCGGAAGTCAGGTCGATGGTCACCATGGCCGGCGGGGGCATCTCGGCAGCCCCTTCGGCGCGGCCCGCGGTGAGCACGTAGGCCATTGAACCGTTGACGGCGAAGTCGGTGGGATAGAATCCAACCTCGATTTTCGCCCCGATCGGACGGCCTTCCAGGTCGAGCGGCTGCAAGAATCCCTTGTGGATGTGCCGCAGGTCGCCGGACGGCCGGAGCAGGAGATAAAAACGATCGCCGAACGTCCGGATGGCCACGGGCTGGCCTTCCAGTTCGACGTCGTGGGCCAGTTCCAGCGACGGGTTTTCGGTCACGCGATAGATCATCAGGCGGTTATATCGCGGGCACAAGACGCCCAGGCGTTTGCCGGAATCGGCGAACACGAGGCGATCGGCGCGCTGGTGGCCGGTCTGGACTCGTCCCAGGTCGGTGAGCGTGAAATCGCCGCAATCGAGGGCCTGCGGCCGCGCGACCCGCAGGAGCAACAGCGAGCCGATGGCCAGAATGCCAATCGCAACGACCAGCCAAACCTTCGCGCAGCCCGACGCCGGCCTCTTGAAGCGACGCCCCACGCGAGGCTCGGTCCCTTCGCGAATCCTTGCCCAGTTCTTGCGGTGTCGGATGACCAGCATGAGCATGAGTCCAAGGATTAAGACGGTGAGCGCGACATGCTCGCGATCCCACGGACTTTTCCTCAAGACGAGCAGATGAACAAAATAGACAATCACGAAGGCGGCTGCGCCAAGCACCGAGGAAAGCGACACATATCCGCAAGCTCGCAACGCCACGAAGAACACGATGGTAGCCCCGAAGCTCGCGGCCCAATCCAACCCGAAGGCCGCTCCCAGGCTCGTGGAAACGCCCTTTCCGCCCTGGAAATTCAGGTAAATCGGGAAGTTGTGCCCGATGATGGTAGAAAGGGCGATCATCACCGGGAGGTCCATCACGCCGCGGCCGGTCATCGCTCGCACGAGCAGCGGGAACGCGACCGTGGGCACGAGCCCCTTGAGCATGTCGAGGAAAAACACAAGCACGAAGTATCGCAGGCCCAGCAATCGCCCGGCGTTGGTGGCGCCCACGTTCCCCGACCCGACCGTGCGGATGTCTACACCTTGGACCGCCTTCACCACGACGTAGGCGAACGGGATCGAGCCGATCAGGTAGGCGAGGACGATGAACAGGGTTGCCAGCGTGGTCGGGTTCATGGGCTTGTCTCGGGAATGCGGCGAATCCCTCTTCTCATCCAATCTTGAGTCGAGGCCGATCGATCTCGCCAAGGAAGGCGGCGCGGCGGTTCTGGAACATCTCGTTGGCGGCGGCGTAGTCGTCGTGGCGGCCGATGTCGAGCCACTCGCAATCTTCTCGGTAGCAGTGGATTGGCAGGCCCTCATGTCTCATCGCTTCGAGCAGTTCGGGCATGGGCAACGGTTGTCCGGGCGTGAGGTAGTCCCATGCCGACGGGTCGAGGATATAAATTCCCATGCTAACCTGATACGAAAATTCGGGCTTCTCGCGATAGCCCGCGAGGATGTGCGGGTCGTCGTCGAAATCCAGGACTCCGAAATCGATTTTCACGGTCCGGGGGAACGACGCGATGGTGGCCTGCGCCTTGCGCGAGCAGTGGAACTGGTACATATCGCCGAAGCTAAGCGTGGTGAGGATGTCTCCGTTGATGATCAGCGCCGGGGCCCTGGGGCGATCGATCATGGTCAGGCCGCCCGCGGTGCCCAGCGGCGTGACCTCGCGGCGATAGCTGATGCGCGTGCCGAAGCGGCGGCCATCTCGGCAAAAGGTTTCGATGTATTCGGTCAAGTATCCGGTGATGATGGTCACGTCGTCGAAGCCGAAGGCGCGAGTTGCCGCAACACGACCTCCAGGATCGGCATCGGGTTGTCTTCGCCCAGCGGCATTAGCGGCTTGGGAAACACGTGCGTGAACGGCCGGAGCCTCGTGCCCTTACCGCCGGCAAGAACGATGGCTTGCATCCTTCGCCTCCTTGAAGTGAGGGGTTCGCGACGAGGCGCGACTCGACTTCGCCGCCGCCACTTCCGTGCAGAGATCCAGCAGGCGCGCGAGGTGCCGATCGAACGACTGGGCGCGGCCCAGTTCCATCGCGTGGCGCGACATCTCTTTCCTGGCCGAGTCGTCGGTCATGCGGTCCAGGGCGGCGATCATGGCGGCGTGGTCGTCGGGCCGGAAAATGACGAAGCCTTCGCGGCCTTCCGCGATCAATTCGCCCGCACCGTTGCATGCCGTGGTGATCACGGGCAGGCCGCACGCGAGGGCCTCGAACACGACGAGCGAGCAGGGGTCGTAATAGCTCGGCAGGACGAAGAAATCGGCCGCGTGGTAGTAGTCGCGGATGTCGTCGGCGAACCCGACGAGGTGGACGGTTTCGGAGAGGTTGAGGTGTTCCACCAATCGCTTCATCGGCCCCAGTCGCCCGCCGCCGCACACAAGCAGGTGGATTTTCCGGCCACTTGGGCCTTGTTTCGCCCTCGCAGCGAGCGATTGCAGCAACGCCGGCAAGCCCTTGAGGCGGAAATTGTGGCCGACGAACAGAGCGACGAGGTCGTCATTGGCGAGCCCGTGCAACCCTCGCACGCGATCCCGCGACGCTTGCGGATCGGCCACGACCAGGCGGTGGGCGTCGATGGCGTTGGGGATCACGCGGATGCGGTCGGGAGGCACGCGATGGTATTTCTGCAAGTGATTGCGGACCATCTCGCTCACGGCCACCACGCGAACCCTGCGCGCCGGGTCGTACTGCTTGGCCTCGATCGAGCGATATAGCCACCACGACTTGGGATTCATCCGTTTCGCGAGCCGATAGAGCGAGCGTCGCCAGCCTTCGGGGAACCGCTTCGAGTTCGCCTCCAGGCTGGCCTCGTGGACCCCGCCTTGCGGGATCAAAACGTCCTGGTGCCAGGTGTTGATGAATCCGAGGATGCAGTCATAGGACGATGTCTTGAGTTCGCATTCGGAATTCGCGGCGAAATCCCGGATTTTCCGCCATTTCGTCGATCCCCGGGCGGAAACCTTGTGGCCGACGACGTCGCGAGGCAGCTCGTCGGCGTTCCACTCGTTCGCGAACAGATGCACCTCGTGGCCGCGAGCGACGAGCCCTCGGCAGAGGTCGGCGACGTAGGTTTCGGCGCCGCCTTTTGTGGGATCGACGCGCTGGAACGTGATGGCCAATCGCATCAAACGGCGTCCTGCGAATTGTGATGGAGATAGTGCGCGGCCTTGGCCATCACTGCGCCTTTGCTGCCAGCGGGCGAAAGGGAGTTTGTGGCTGCGGCGATAGTGCATCCAGAAGCGAAGGCGGTCGCGGTCGTCGATTTCCGGGTGGGCATAGGTGGAATAGAGGAGCTGGCCCAGGTCCTTCCATCGCCATCGCCAGGCCGTGAGGCGATGCTCGGCAAGGCGGTGCAGGTCGATGAGCGTGAGGCGATGGCCGGGGCTGTCCTTGAGCCTGGGATCGAGGAAGAAATGGCAGAGATAGAGGTCCTTGTGGAACGTGTTCGACCTGTGCAGGCGGGCGGAAATCGCGGCCATCTCGGCGATGATTTCGCGCTTCAGGCGGGCGAATTCTTGAGCGTTTAACCGGGCCGCGAGGTCGGGCAGGATCTCGTTCAGCTCGCGAGATCCGGTCAATTCGGCGACCATGAGGAAGCTTTGCAAGCGGCCCCACGGGCCAATCCGCTCGCCGGCCGCGACGGCATCGGGCACGGTCACGCCAAGGCGTCGGGCGCGTTCGAGATGGGCCAGCTCGTGAGCGGCCGGGGTGAAACGTCCGGAGGGGTGCAGCAGGGCCGCCACTCGGGCCGGCCAGGGCAGGCGATAATGTCGCTTCAAGTAGACCGCAAGCGGCCCCCACGGCGAATCGAACCGGACCCGGGCCGTCGATCGGCCCTGCTTCGCGTGCAGGCGATCGGTCGCGTCCAGCGACATGACGGTTTGATCGAGGTCCGCCGGGAGCGCGGCGCGGTAATCGGCGGAAGTCCACGTCCAGCGGACTCCTTTGAAGAGGCGATCTGCAAAGCTCCCACGCGATCGGATGGTCATGGGAGCATGCCCCTCCAGTCGGCCGGGCGATGGTAGCGATAGACGAGCACGTCCGCATGCGAACTGCCGCGACGATCGGCGAATGTGGCGACCGGCTCGGCGGCGAACGCGAGCAAGCTCCGAAGGGTTGCGGCGCGACGGGTCGGCGCCTTCAACTCGTCCTTGCTCACGACGATGAAGGCAAGATCGGGATCGATCAAGGCCTGGCGAACGTGCCAGTAATCCATCGCCCGACGGCCCGAGACGAACGCGGCCCAGCCTCGCGTGTCGAGGACCTTGTCGGATTCCCCCGAATGCGACGCCACCCAGCGGCCGGCCTCGCCATGTCCGAAGCGGCTGGCATGAGGCGAGCGGTAGAGCTGGATTCCGACGCCGAAGGCGATCATCATCGCGATTGCCACAACGCGGCGTCGATTCAGGTTTTCATCGGTACCTGGCGAAAACCTGGATCGAACCCGGCCCGCGACGTCCAGGATTCCGGCCGCCGTCCAGGGCAGCGTGGCCACGACGAGGGAGAGCGTATGTCGCGATGACAGATAGCCCAGCGACATGGCGTGGCGGATCAACACGAATGCGAACATCGCCACGAACACGGCGATCAACAGTCCGCCGGATTTCGATCGGGCGCGATAAACGCCCCAGATCGCGAACAGGACGCCGAACCAGCCCATGGCTTCGGCATATTTTGTGAAAAGCCGGGCCGAAGCTGCCGGGAAGTCGAGCCTCGCGGCATCGCCGTACTCCTCCTTGGCGGAGAAATCCCATCGCGGATCGTCCAGGCCGGGCGGGAGCGTGGGAGTGCTTTTCGCGGGTAAGTCGTGCGGCGATGCGATGGCGGCGAAGCGTCGCAGGGCGAGCTTTTCCGAGAGTTCGCCCTTGACGGTGGCGTAAACGCCGACGATCGCGAAGAGTGAGAAGGCCATCGCGGCGAATCGCCACGAGTTTGTTGGCCGGGTTCGGACCCTCTCGTTGTCGGATTCGAAGAGGTGCTCACAGAGCACCCTACGGGGAGCCCGACCCGTCTTCGTAGGGTGCTCTGTAAGCACCTCTTCGAACCCGCCATTCCTGGGAACGGTATGCTGCATCGCCAGCCAGGGCCAGTAACGAACGGCGGCCGAGACCAGCACGGCGATCGGCACGAGCGCGACTTCCGGGCGGGCCAGATAGCCCAATCCGGCCACCAGCCCGCAGCCGATTGCCGCAGCCGAACGCTCGCTGCGCAAGGCGACTTCTCCCAGTCGCAACGAGAATGCGAACAGCAGAAGCGCGAGGGCGTCACTGAGAGTATCGTGGCCGATTTCGCCGGGTATCGGCAAAAGCACGAAAAGCAAGGTCGCCAGCAACGCCGTGGGCACGTTGAACAGGGCTCGCGTCAGCCCGAACAGCGAAAAAACCAGGGTGATGGAGGCAATAATGGAGACCGTGCCCGCCGCGATTCGCCACGATTCCGCGTCGGTGCCGGCCCAGATTTCCACGAGCGGATGTACACAGGCGATGGCCGCCGGATAGAGCGGGTGCTGGTCGCTGGCTCGAATCACTTCGACCCATGGCCGCGACGAGAATTGGCGGGCGACTCGCAGGAACTTGAGGCCGTCCTGCGCCGGGAGGCTGGATCGTGCGACGCCGATCGCGTGCAGGATCGCCGCGAGCCCAACGATCGGGACGACCCAGCGGCGGCCCATTCACGATCCTCCCTGATCCATGCACGAAACCTCGGCGCAATCCCTTGGCCAAGGGCCGCATTGTAGCCGGACGGGGCGATCGGGCAATGGCAATCAGGCCACCCGGCGACCTTGCGTGCGGCGACGGACATCATCCCACAGATTAGCCAGGCTCTCTTCCCACGAAACCTTCGGCGCCCATCCCGTATCGCGCCGGATCTTCGCGATGTCGGCGCGGGATTCGAGCGGACCTCGATGGGAAAGCTCGACCTCGATCCTCACGGATCGGCCGCTCAGGCGGATTAGCTCTTGCAGCCCGTCGCCAATGCTGCGCGATTGGCCGGTCGCGATGTTATAGACCTGACCGGGCCGTCCGTTATTGACAAGCGCGACCAGCGCCGCGGCCACGTCTTGCACGTCGATGAAATCTCGCCGGGTCTCCAGACTTCCCACTTTTAGGATCAGAGGATCGGGGCCGGTTTCCGCAAGCAGCGATGCGAAGCGGCCGAACGCCTGAAGGGTCGGCAGCCTCGGCCCGATCGGGTTGAAAACTCGGGCCGCGATGACCTCAAGCGGCGGAGCCTCGGCCAGTCCCAGCCGCGTCGCGGCCCATTTGCTGAGTCCGTAAGCATCGACCGGCCGGCATGGGTGCGTTTCGCTCACGGGGAGCATTTCGACGGGCAGGGGGCCGAGTTCGGCGACCGATCCCACGAGCACGATGCGGGCTTTCTGGTGCAAACCCCTCATCGCGGCGAGGAGATTGGCCGTGACCCGCGTGTTGGCTCGATAGAGCGCCGCCGAGGGCGCGGGCGGCGTCTTTCCGGCGGCGTGGATCACGCATTGCGGCCGGATTTCCTCGATTGCCCGGCAAAGCCCGTCGACATCATCCAGGTCCATGCGGAGGAAGTCTTCGCGCGGCCAGCCGCCGGGATGCTTGCGTCCGAGGGCGATCACGCGCGACCCAGAGTCCGCCCCGCCGGCAAGCCATTGCAGGATGGACCCGCCGAGAAATCCCGAGCCTCCCGTCACCAGCCATGTGGCCATCATGGGGTCTTCCTAAATGTTTCGTTGTCGCCGATAATCGACCGGGGACCGTTCCGGAGATCGACCGCAGGAGGATCGCGCATGCCTCGCCCGACGTTCTCGATCAAGGGGCTGATGGGGTTGGTTTTCCTGGTCGCGCTCCTGCTGGCGTGCCTGCGAAACTCCTCGCCCATGCTCGCCGCGCTGGTCCAGCTTTGCGTGTATGCGACCCTGTGCGTGGCCACCCTCGGCGTGTTCGCGCATCGCGGCGAGGCCCGCCTGCCGTGGCTCGGTTTCGCTGGTTTCGGCTGGCTTGCGATTCATTTCTACCAGAATTACTGGTCCACCATGCAGAATTATCCCCTGCCGAACCTGTTCACCACGGCCATCATGCTCAAGCTCCAGCCCCTCTTCAATCCCGGCATCAAGGATCCGATCCCTCTGGGACTTAGCTGGGAGCCTTCGCCCGAATATGTGCATTATCGCCACATCGGTCAATATATCCTCATCCTGTTCTTCGCCTCCTTCGGCGCAACGGCGGGGCGATACTTCCAGGCGCGGGCGACGGCCTTGAACACCGAATCGGACGATAAATCGACCATGCAACGATGATGCACGAGCGGGCACACGCCCTGCTGGCACGGGCCGCAGGGGACGGGGTGCCGCAGGTGGACGGCGTTGGGCAGGTTCGTGCGGGTCCATTCGATGTGGGTCGGCCCGAACAGGCTCACGACCGGCACGCCGAACGCCCCGGCGAAGTGGCGAGGCCCCGAATCGGTGGTGACCATGAGCGACGATCGCCGCACGCACGCCTTGGTCAAGCCGATCGACATCGGTTCGTCCGCCAGGCTGACGACGTGGGGATGATTGGATCGCTCGACGATCTCGCGGGCCGAGTCGCGCTCGCCGGGCCCGCACACCACCAAAACCGACGCGTCCAGTTCGTTCACCAAACGGCGGGCGAGCGAGGCGAAGGAAGGATTCGGCCAGCTCTTGGCCGGCCCGAAGGCGCCTCCGGTGTTGAAGCAGACGACGGGGCGGCCGATCGCGAGATTCAGGCGTTCCCACGCCAGATCGGCGGCGTTTTCATCGGCCTCGGTCGTGAACAATTCCGTGCGCGTCGAGGAAATCGGGCAGCGGAGCAGCCTGGCGAGTTCGAGGTAATAGGCCACGATCGGCGTGGGGATGTAATTGCCGCGCTGGTCGCGAGGCGGTTCGAGGTGATCGGTGAGGAGCAGGCCCCGGCCGCCGCGTCGATAACCCACGCGGCGGGGAATTCCGGAGGCGTACGCGATCAGGGCCGATCGGAACGAGTTGGGCAGCATCACGGCGAGGTCGAAGCGTCCGGCCCTCAATTTTTTTATCACCGAAAGCGATCGTTGCGAGCGGTCTTTCGACTTCGCATGAAACGGGATCACGCGATTGATCCACGGTGCGCCGTCGAGCGTGGGGGCGACCTGGGGCTTGATCACGACGGCGATTTCGGCGTCGGGAAAGCCGGCTCGCAGGGCGCGCAGAGTGGGCGTAGCCATGACCGTGTCGCCGATCAGATTCGGGGCGAAGACGGCGATTTTCATCGGCTTCAGGCCTTGGGCGAAGGGACCCGGAAATGCGGGCGGGCAACTGCGGGCGATTGCGGACGCAGGCGATTGACCACGGCCGCATGCAAGAGAGGGATCATCAGCTCGTGATGCCCCGTCAGCGCCACGCCCTCGGCCCCCGGCCGCTGCAATACGTTCAAGAGGCCGCGATATTGCTGGTGGAAATCGAGGTTCGCGGTGGTCAATCCGTCCAGCGATCGACCCAGATTGCGGGCGATGGCCACGGCCTTGAGGAAGACCTCGGGCAGGACGACGGCGCTCCCCAGATTCAGCCAAACGCCGCCTGCCAGGTTCGCCACGACGTTGCAAAGCGAGCGGAAATCGTCAAGCGTGGCCTTGCCGAGCGATGCGCCGTCGAGATCGGGGGTCATGTGGACGATGTCGGTGCCGACGGCCACGTGGACGGTGAGCGGGATGCCGTGGCGACGGGCCGCGACGAGCAGGCTCGAATCGATCCCCGGCCCGCCGTGCTCGATCACCAGATCGCCGAGCGCGGCGCCCAATCCGCAGCCGGTTTTTTGTGCCAATTTACAGGCCGATGCGAAAAGCTGCGAGGTCTCGCGAGCGAAACCGAACGTGCCGGCCGCGAGGCGAGGCCCCACGTCCTCGCTTGTCTGCCCGGCGATCGCGAGTTCCATGTCATGAATCGCGGCCGATCCGTTGAGGGCAAGCCCGCTCAACACGCCGCGCTCGACCCAATCGATCAGATAGGGGCACATCCGGTCTTGATCACATGGCCGCCCATCGCGGCGACGACCGGGCGGCCTTCGTGATGGGCCGTCACGATCGCATCTCGCAGGCGGCGAAATGCTCGGCCGCCGAGCTGGTCGGGCAGGCCGTCGAGCACCGATTCGAGCGATGCATCGGGTGCGGCGGGCCGTCCCAAATCGGTCAGATGGACCTTGCTTGGGCGATCGGCGAGGGGCTCGAAATGGAGCTGATTCAGGTCAATCGGGTCCAGGTCGCGGAGGCTCATCGCGGGAATCCTTCCCCGGCAGGAGTTTCGTCAGGGCCGCGTCCAGGATCGCCCGGCCTTCCCTGATTTCCAGGCCGATCCGCAGGGCGCGGAGCGGCACCCCGGCGAACGCATCGACGCGCAGCTTCACCAAATCCTTCTGAGTGGTCAAGGCCAGATCGGCACCCAGGTCGCGACTCCAACGGGTCAAATCGGCCACATCCTTCGCGGAATAAGGGTGATGGTCGGGGAATTCGCGGAAGCCGATGGGCGTGATGTTCAGGCGGGCGAGCGTCTTTCGAAAACCTTCCGGGTTGCCGATCCCGCAGAACGCGGCGATTTTCTTCCCGGATAGGCCTGGGAGGGATTCGGATTGAGCCTGAAAGTTGATCAAATCCAGAGGGGCATGAATCGCTTCCACCCACGGCAACGGGCCGCATTGCCGCTCGGCCTCGTCGCGAATTTCGCGGCGACGGGCCTCGTCGACGGCATCGGCCCGCGAGAGCACCACGACGGCGGCGCGTCTCAAAGATTTCACCGGCTCGCGGAGCAATCCCCGAGGGAACATGCGGCCCAGGCCGAACGGTTCGAGGGCGTCCAACAAGACAATATCGAGGTCGCGCCGCAATCTTCGGTGCTGAAATCCGTCGTCCAAAACAAGCATTTGCGAATCCAGCTCCTCGACGGCCGTGCGGGCCAGCGCCACGCGATCGGCCCCTTGAAGATGGGGGACGTCGGGCAAGTTTTCCTCAAGCACGCGGCCTTCGTCGTTGATCCCCTGATCCTGGCCATAGCCTCGGCTGAGGATGGCCACCCGGATGTTCCGCGATCGAAACCAGCGACAGACCCATTCGACCATGGGCGTCTTGCCGGTGCCGCCAAGCGTGATGTTGCCGATGGAGATCACGGGTATCTCGACGCCCGCGACCGATTTCCGGTCGTAGAGACGCATTGCGAAGCCCGACGATCAGGCCATACGGTTGGGAGATCGCGCTCAGGGCCAAGCGGGCGGAAGTCGCGAAGAATCCGCGAGTCTCGCCCCGGACCAGGCGGAGGAAATCGGCCTCGTTCACGCGAGCGGTCGTAGGGCCGGTTATTTCCGGCCTTCGGGAATGGAAGACGGCCGGTAATAACCGACCCTACTTATGACTTCGGCCAGATGGCGGCATCCGGGTCTAGGTCGTTCCCGCGCAAATTCACGCCCCCATCGCCCGGATGATCGCCTTCGCCATCTCCTTCGTCCCCACCGCCGTCGGGTCGTCGCGGTGCGGCTTCATGTCGTAGGTGACGTCCTTGCCTTCCTTGATCACCTTGGCCACGGCCGCTTCCAGCCTCTGGGCCGCTTCCTTCTCCTTGAGGTGTTCGAGCATGAGCACCCCGGAGAGGATCAGCGCCACCGGGTTCATCTTCCATTGACCCTTGTACTTCGGGGCCGATCCGTGCGTGGCCTCGAAGACCGCGCCCTTCTCGCCGATGTTCGCGCCTGGCGCCACTCCCAACCCTCCGACGAAGCCGGCGCACAGGTCCGACAGAATATCCCCATACAAATTCGGCAGGACCATCACGTCGTACAGCTCGGGCTTTTGCACGAGCTGCATGCACATGTTGTCGACGATTCGATCTTCGAACTCGATATCGGGGTAACGCTTGGCCACTTCCCGCGCAACCTCAAGAAACAACCCATCCGAATACTTCAAGATGTTGGCCTTGTGGACGGCCGTGACCTTCTTGCGGCCGTGCTCTCGGGCGTATTCGAAGGCGTACTTGACGATCCTTTCCGAGCCGGTGATCGAGATCGGCTTGACCGAGATGCCCGAGTCGGGACGGAGCGTCTTTCCGTTCAGCTTCTTCACGTCGGCGATGAACTCGGCCGTCTCGGGCTTGCCCTGCTCGAACTCGCAGCCGAGGTACAGGTCCTCGGTGTTCTCGCGGACGATCACGAGGTCGATCTTGGACTTCTCGAAGAACGTGCGCACCCCCGGATACTGCTTGCACGGGCGGACGCATGCGTAGAGGTCCAGGGCCTGTCGCAAATATACGTTCACGCTGCGGAAGCCTGTGCCGACGGGCGTGGTGATGGGCGCCTTGAGGGCGCATCCGGTGCGGCGGCAGGATTCCAACACGCTGTCGGGCACTGGCGTGCCGGCAGTTTCCATGATGTCCACGCCGGCGTGCTGGATGTCCCAGTCGATCTTCACGCCGGTGGCGTCGATGCACATCCGGGTCGCTTCGGCCAGCTCGGGTCCGACCCCGTCGCCGGGGATCAATGTCACTTGGTGGGCCATGATTCGAGGGGCTTTCTACCGGCCTCGCGTCGGGGCGGCCGGTCAAACAAGATTCATGAGAAAAATCTGTTGCGTCGCGGTTCCGACGCGGTGTATCCTGGTCCGATCGATGGACGCGATCACCCTACCGTACACCCCGATTGCTCGTCAAGCGGCGCCCCATCCATGATCTGCCCACCCCTGACGACCGCGCCCCTGGTAATCAACTGGCTGGAGCGGCACCGCAACCCGGTAAGCTTCACGCTCCACATCCTCGGCATCCCGCCCACGATCATCGGCGTGCTGATGGTGCCCATCTACGTGATGATGCTCTCGGCGCCGATTTTCTTGCTGTCGGCGGGGCTATTCCTCGGCGGGTATCTGATCCAGTTCCTGGGGCATGCGCTGGAAGGCACCGAGCCGGGCGAGATCGCTTACTTACGCAGGAAGATCCGCCATTTCATCCGCAAACGGCTGGGGACGGTCGAGGCCACGCCGGGGCGGGTGGCTTAGGGACTGATCACGCAGCGTGGATTGATCGATGCCTCGTCGTCTACAACCGAGGCTCAAGGACCGTCGAAAGGTGCCCATCCCGGGCGAGTTGCGGGACTCGCTGCGGGAGGTGTTCGAGCTGATCCAGCAGGCCAGGCACGATCCGGATCTCATCCTCGACTTCGACGACGCCATCCAGGTCGGTGCGGTCTGTGGTGGTCGCTACGGCAGCAAGCAACGACCGTTCGTCCTGACCTACTACCCCGAGGATAACGCGAAGCGAGGCCGGTGGTTCCTGACGCTCCACCGCACCGAAATCGAAGACATCGGCGACGGCTGCATGACCGAAATTACCATGTATTGCTGCACTTCGCCCGATTGCCAGAGCAAGTTTCGCGAGGCCGATGACCATTGCTACCAATGTGACTACATCGACGAGGGAATCGCGGACACTTAACCTCGTCGAACTCGGTTTCCGCTTCGGCCCGCAAGACGACCGATAGGCTCATTGCTTGGCTCTTGCCAGAGCTCGTGCTTTGAGTTCCTCCCACGGCACCACCGCATCGGGCCGGGAGATGCTGTCGGCCAACCTTCGCTCCAACTCCCGTCGTTGCGCTTGACCGAGGGGGGCGCGTGCGGCCTCCTCGGCCGCGCTGTCCCACAGCTCATGGGCCAGCGCGATGCGGTCCTCCACGCTGAGGCGATCGATCCCCAATTCGGACAAGGTCGGCGGCATGGGATGGCCTCCGTAATGGAGCGGATCACGCATGGCATCGTACCACATGCGATTTTCGTAGGATGCATGAAATGTGCGAAGGCTCATGAAGCCGGATCGGCGGGTTTCGCGCGGCAAGGGTCCCCGGCCGCGCCACCCTTTGGGGTCTCCGGAGCCCGATCGATCGTGCGATCGCCCGGGGAGGCCGGCAACGATACTCCTCTTGTCCGGCCGTGCGCCTCGCCCGGATGGGCCGGCCTTCGTAGGGTCGGCTCTTGCCGGCCATCTTCGATCGGAGCGGAAGACGGCCGGTAATAGGCCGCCCCGCGAAGTGCCGACCGGAGATGCAATCCCTGCGAAACGAAGCCAATGCCTCGCGGCGCGATTCTACGAAACGAAGCCAAATCTCCGGCGTAGGTCGAATCGAAAAAAGGAGCTTAAGTCGTGATTTTGCAGACAGTTATCGAGATTGAAAGGGTGAGACGCGTCGGCAAAGGCTGCGCACGATTGGCGCACCGAGGCGTGCGAAAACACGTCCGGACACGTTCTGGCGCGTCGGGAACCGGGCGTTGGCCAGGACGGACGCCATCCCGGGCCGACGGGCGAAGCCGCCCGGCAATTCCGTCGGGCGGTGGCGGGAATCCCTCCGGTCTTCTTGTCCCCTTGTACCGGACGGAGGCTATCCGGCGGGTTCGTCGGTGCGCCGTGTCGGCGGTTTGGGCTGGATCTCTTCGGTAAAATCCTTAGAATCCGGCCAATCATGTCAAGAAGCAGAACCGCTACATCCGATAAAGTTTGACAGGTCGAACCGACGGGATTCGTGCCCTCGCGCCGGGGAACCGGCATCGGGGCAAGGGACCGCGGACCAGGAAAACGTCACGATCGGTGGGTTACCTGCGGGGGATCGCCGTTCGTTGCCTTGCCTAGGAAGGACCAGTGCGAGCCGAGCCGCAGGGAAGCGGCCGGCCATCGACCGAGGCGCGGGTCTCCGCCGTGGACGGCCCGGGGCCTCTCGTGCGCCGAGGGGTTGCGATCAGCCCATCGACGCTCGATTGACCCTTCGTCCCATGGCGTTCTAAGTCCAAGGACGGTTAGGCCATGCGATTTACCACTCTCGGCAATAGGTTGGCACTCGCGGCGGCGATCATGGGGGCCATCGCCCCCGGATTCGGCTGTCGGAGGTCCACCTACATCGACCAGACCAAGCCGGTCCCTCACGAGACCACGCGGATGGTCGATGCGGATGAGCAAGTCAAGCGCGCCAGCACGTTCGACGAAGCGAACCTGTCGCTGCCGTTGCCGAAGATGACCGATCCCCGGACCACCTCCAACCCGGAGGCCCAGGAGATCTGGAACATGACGCTGGAAGAGGCCATCAAGATCGGCCTGGATAACTCGGAGGTGGTCCGCGTGATCGCCCTCGGTGCCCAGGGCATCCCGATCGGCGGCTTCGAGCCCACGCCCTTGAACACGGGTGCGGGCGGTGCGCTGGGCACGGGCACGTTGACCACCGTGTACGACCCGGCGATCCAGGAGACCGGCATCGCCCAGGCGTTGTCGGTGTTCGACGCCAGCCTGTCGGCCACGATCTTCTGGAACCGCAACGTCGCCCCCTTCAACAACGCCATCACCGCGGGCACGTTCATCGCCGGGGCCAAGAACCCGGTCGTCTTCACCCAGGAAAGCTCCAGCACGGCGCTGACCTTGCAGAAGAGGACCGCGACCGGGGCCACGTTGTCGATCGTCCACAACATCACGTACAACTACTCGAATAGCCCGTCCAACGTGTTCCCGTCGGCCTACACGACCAACCTCCAGATGCAGGTCACCCAGCCCTTGCTGGGCTCGGCCCCGAACGCCTTCAACGCGAACCCGAACCCCGTGGGCCTGGAGGCCAACCGGGCGCCGATCGTCGTGCAGAGGTTGCAGGCCGACGTCTCGGTCTGGCGGTTCAAGTCGGAAGTCATGGCGATGGTGCGGTCGATCGAGCAGCAGTACTGGGCCGTGTCGCAGGCACAGGTCCAGTACTGGGCCAGCGAGACCGCCGTGGACCTCGGCGAGCAGACCCTCAAGAAGGAAGAGGCCCGGTACCTGGTCGGGACCGGGGCGTTGCCGAACCTGGCCGAGGCCGCCGAGACGCTCGAACGCTTCCGCCTCGATTACGTGGACAAGACGGCCAACCTGATCACCGTCGAACGTCAGCTCCGCAACATCCTCGGCCTGCCTCCCACCGACAATCGCCGGATCGTGCCGGTGACCGCCCCGACCGAAGCCCGCCTGGAGCCGAACTGGCAGGCCAGCCTCGCGCAGATGGTCACCTTCCAGCCCGACATCGTCCAGAACCAGCTCCTGACCCGCGTTGCCGAGCTTCAGTTGCTCGTGGCCCGCAACCAGTTGCTGCCGGTCTTGAACTTCAACGCCCTGTACCAGCTCAACGGCCTCGGCCACCACCTGGACCAGGCGGAGAGCGTGATGACGGGCCGGACGGTCGAGGTCATCAACCCGCTCTTGCAGCTCCAGCAGCGTAACGCCGGGTTGAACCCGTCGCCGTCGCGGCTGAACGACTTCAACACCTACCAGGTCGGCCTCACGTTCCAGATGCCGCTCGGCTATCGTGGTCCCCTGGCCAACAACCGCAATGCCCAGTACACGCTGTTGAGGCAGCGGGCGTTCCTCCAGCAGGTCGTCCACCAGACCACGCACTCCCTGGCTCGTTTCTTCCTGGAAGTCGACTCCAACTACAAGCTCTTCAAGACGGCCGGGCGGCTGAAAGAAGCGGCCCGACAGAGGCTCGACGCCCAGGCGGCGTTCTACGAGAACGGCACGATCACGATCGACCGCTACCTGGACGCGGTGAATCGCTGGGCAACGGCCGTGGCCCAGGAGGCCGACTTCCGCACGCGATACAACACGTCGATCGTCGCCCTGGAGGAAGCCAAGGGGACCCTGCTGGCCTACGACAACATCGCCATGGCCGAAGGCCCGTGGCCGGCAAAGGCGTACCGCCAGGCCCGCGACCAGCAGGAGGCCCACGGCCAGTCGATCTTCGGCGGCAAGCCCGGCCCCTATCAGCCGAACCCGATCAGCAGCCCGCCCCAGCTCGACCCTGTCAACCCGATGGCCCCGCCCGACATCAAGGATGAAGGCCGTCCCGGATTGCCGGCCCCGGCCGGACCCTTCGGAAGGCCGCCCACGCCATCGGCCCCCACCACGCCGGCCGGAAACCTCGGGAGCTTCTCGCGCCGCTCCCCGGCCACGAACGACCCGAACGCCGTCCCGGTCTCGGCGACGACCGGCGGATCGCCCGAAAGCAACCCCCCGTTGCCCGGGAATCCGCCCAAGGACGACCTGCCCGCATTGCCTGGTAATTAAGGACGGTTTGAGGAATGAGCATGCGGGGCCGGCGACTCGATCAAGAGTCCCCGGCCCCGAGCTTTTTCCGCTCTTGTAGGGTGGCCTCGCCGGCGCCCTACGATTCTTCTCAACCGTCCGGGGTATCCAGGATTTCCTGAAGACGCGAAGCCAGCTCGGGCGGGAGCCTGGGAAGCCATGTCTCGTCTATGAGGCCGACGTCGAGCAAGTCGGTCAGATGCATCTGGTCCTTGCGGCGGAACGACGTCAATTTCATCCGAACGAGCGACTCCAGGGAGATGACTCGCGTCCCCGCCGAGACTTCGCTCTGGGACGGGTCGGGCACCGGCAGGGGGTCGGTGGGTCGCACCTTCTCATTCGCGAAGAGGAGATGCACGGCGTCTCGCGCCTTGGCATTGGGGCCATCCAGGAACACGGAAATGCTCGCCGAATGGCGGAAGATGAACCCTTCGGTGGCCATGGCGAGCTTGGCCGCTTCCAGGTCCTCGCGACGGATCACGATGTCCACATCTTGCGTGTTCCTCACGGCCGCCTCGTCGACCCGAGAAACCCAGGACGCGACCGCGTTACCGCCGACGACCGCATAAGGGATGCCTGCGCGCTCCAGGGCCCTCTCGGCCCGCGCCGATCCGTTCACGAACGCGTTCCACGGCGCGGATCATCCTTTCCCAGGAGATTTCGCCGAGCCTGATGTCCTCCATGCTCGGACCTCCTTCTGCCATCCGATCCGGGTCTACTCGATTGACCTACCTCCATCCCGTCGTTCAGAATAAGCCGTGGATACGCCGCCCGCCAGGGGCGGCCTTTGGCGACCTCGAACCGGAAGGGGCCTCGATGAGCACTCCGTGCGGCGGTGGCGGCGGGAGCCGGCGGCATTTCCTCAAGGCGACCGTGGCCTCGGGTGCCGCAGTCGCGGCGATCACACCCCAGACCTTGCTCGCGGCCGACGAGTTCCCCACGATCACGCTGGGCAAGACCGGCCAAACCGTGACCCGCCTGGGCATGGGCACAAGCTGGGACGTGGCCCCGAGCTTCGTCCAGGCCGCGCTGGCCGCCGGCGTGAAGTTCATCGACACGGCCGAAGGGTACGAGCACGGCGAGTCCGAGAAGACGGTTGGCGAGGTCCTCGATCGGACCAAGCAGCGCAAGAACGTGTTCCTGGTGACCAAGACCCAGGGCTACAACAATGCTCGGGGCGAAGGCGCGCTCAAGATCCTGGAAGGCAAGCTCGCCGCCAGTTTGGAGCGGCTCCGCACCGATTACGTGGACGCCTACTACCTGCATGGGATGACCGGCGAGCGGATGGGACTCCTCCAGGACGCCGGCATGAAGAAGGCGTTCGAGTCGTTGAAGGCCTCCAAGAAGATCAAATTCGCCGGGCTTTCCTGCCACGATCGCCGCCTGCCCGAAGTCGTCGAGGCCGCCGCCGCCGCCGGCTGGATCGACCAGATCATGATCCAGTTCAATTACCGCACCATGGACACCGACGCCGTCCGCAAGGCCGTGGATAAGGCTTCGCAGGCCAAGATCGGCCTGGTTGCCATGAAGACGCAGGGCGGTGCCGGCTCGTTCCGCGAAGGCAAGGACTCGCCCAAGTTCAAGGAGTTCGTCGACAAGGGGTTCAAGAAGGAGCAGGCGGCGATCAAGTCGGTGTTCGCCGACGAACGCTTCCACGTGGTCGTGAGCGAGATGGTCAACCGCGACCAGCTTCGCGACAACATGGCCGCCACCGTCACGCCCTTGACCAAGAAGGAGGCCCAGTTGCTTGAGGAGCACCGCCAGAAGACGGCGCACCTCTATTGCCACGGCTGCGGGCATCTGTGCGAGACGGCCGCCAAGGGCGTCCCCGTGGCCACCGTGCTGCGATACCTGCGGTACTACTCGGTCTACGGCAAGAGGAGCGAGGCAAGGGCGTTGTACCAGGCCCTTCCCGCCGAGGCCCGCGACCTGGCCTCGGCCGACCTGAAGGCCGCCGAAGCTGCCTGCCCGCATGGGCTGCCGATCGTCGAATTGATCGGCCGGGCGGATCGATATATGAGCTGAATTACATTTCTCTTGATACAACGTGGGAAGCACGCCGTCCGCCCTCCTCTCTTGGAAAAGGCGGATGGCGTGTTTCACACGCCCTACAAGGGGTCAATCTTCGTATTCGTCTTCCTCGGGGATCTCCTCCGCGGATTCCGCCGGATTCTGCGGCTTCTCCGGGATCGCGTAATCGCCGTCGATCCATCGACCCAGATCGACGAGCTTGCACCGTTCCGAGCAGAACGGGAAGCTGGGCCACTCGTCGAGCGAGGGCGTCTCGAAACCCTTGCTGCAGATCGGGCATCGGCCTCGGATCATGACGATGTCCCGGAACTTCCCGACGTGGATGGCGTGGATGAGCCTTCCGACGACTTCGGTGCCGAGGAACCGCCCGAGTCGGCCGGCTTGGATTCGGGCGGCTTGTCGGCCTTGGCCGCGTTCTTGTAGGAATCGCTGCGGTAATCCGTCTGATAGAAGCCCGAGCCCTTGAAGAGGATCGCCGCGCCGGCGCCGATCTTCCTCCGCAGGGTCTCCTTGCCGCAGACGGGGCAGACCTTTTGCGCATCGGCCTTGATCGACTCGAACGCTTCGAACTCGTGCTTGCAGGCGTCGCAAATGTAGTCGTACGTGGGCATTAATGGGCCTTCATTCGGGCTTGGTGGAGACGGCGACCTTGGCCGGTCGCAGGATGCGGTCCTTGAGGCGATATCCCTTGCCCAGTTCCGCAACCACCGTGCCGTGCGGGTGTTCGGGCGAATCCATCTGCGTGAGCGCCTCGTGCTGGTTCGGGTCGAACGGCTGGCCGAGGGCGTTGATCGGCTCCACGCCGTGCTTGGCCAGCGCCGCCGAGCAATTGCTTGTGGACCATGGCCAGCCCGTCCACGATGACCGACGCGCCCGGCGACTTCGCCGCGGCTTCCAGGGCGCGATCGAAGTTGTCGAGCACGGCCACGATGTCCTGGGCCAGGCTCCCGACGGCGTAGGCCTGGTTCTGGTCGGCCTGCGCCTTGGATCGCTTCTGATAATTGGCGAAGTCGGCGCGGCTCCTCTGGAGCTGGTCGAGGAACTCGTCGCGCTCCTTGATCGCCTGGGCGAGCTCTTCGGGCATCGAGGTCGCCTCCTGGCCTTCGGCGGTGGGCGTATCGGTGGGATTGTTCGTGTTGTTCATGGTTGGAATCCTCGGGGTCGTTCCGGGGGAAAGCTCGGGACGAAGCGCCGCGAGTTGGATTTACTCCGGCTCCTTGGGGCGAGAATCATCCGGTTCGGTGAAGAAATCCTTCAATTTATCGAGGAAACCGCGACGGCGAGGCGACACGTCCTCGTGGTCAAGCTCGGCCAGCTCCCGGAGCAACTCTTCCTGCCTTGCCGACAACCGGTGAGGCGTCTCGATCACGACCTCCACCAGTTCGTCGCCGCGTCCGCGTCCGTTCAGGTCGGGCATCCCTCGGCCTTTGAGCTTCAGGACCTCGCCGCTTTGGGTGCCCCGGGGGACGTTCAGCCGGTCCGGGCCGTCGAGCGTGGGGACTTCGACTTCCGCCCCCAACGCCGCCTGCGCGAAGCTGATGGGCACGCGACAGAACAGGTCGTTGCCCGCCCTCTCGAAGAACGGATGCTTGCGGAGGTGGACCTCGATGTGCAAATTGCCGCGAGGGGCCGCCGGGATCGCCCGGTTCTCCCTGATTTCGGAGCTGGAGCCGCCGGCCCGTGTCGATCCCTGGCGGGACGTTGACGGTGATTGCAACTTTCTGGCCGATCCGCCCCGAACCCTTGCAGGACGGGCAACGATCCTTGATCGTCACCCCTTCGCCATTGCAGGATGGGCAGGTAGTCGCGACCTGGAAGAAGCCGCGAGACTGGATCAACTGGCCCGATCCCCTGCAATAGTCGCACGTTGTGGCGACCGTACCCTTGCGGGCCCCCGAGCCGCCGCAGTCGGCGCAGTTTTCCTGGCGATGGATCTCGACGGTCTTGGTGGTGCCGCGGGCGGCTTCCAGCAGATCGATTTCCAGCCTCATGAGAAGGTCGCGGCCGGGCCGAGGCCCGCGCTTCCTCTGGCCGAACGCGTCGCCGAACAGCCCCCCGCCGAAGATGTCGGAGAACGCCGACATGATGTCGTCGGCGTTGCGGAACCCGTTCGCCGAGGCGCCGTCGAGCCCGGCGTGGCCGTAGCGGTCGTATCGCTGCCGCTTTTCGCTGTCGGAAAGGATCTCGTACGCCTCGGCCGCTTCCTTGAATCGGCCGCTCCGCCTGCTCGTCGCCCGGATTCTTGTCGGGGTGGAACTTCATCGCCATCTGGCGATAGCTCTTCTTGATCTCCTCGACCGTCGCCTCGCGCTTCACGCTGAGCACTTCGTAGTAATCTCGCTTCGTTGTCGCCATGGGCACAGAATCTCGCTCAGAAGGGGCAGGATGGCGCTCCTCGCGGCCGGGACATAATATCATACCCGGGCCGGGGCGAGGAATCGCCGATGTCGGCCCGTCTCCTTGAATTTCGTGGGAAGGCGATCCGATTAGCGGGGAATGGCTCATAAGGCCGGATCGGTGGCTTCGCCAGTCGGTTCGGGCTGGCTGCCGTCGCCGCCGACCGCCCGATTTCGACGTGCCGCACCTGCGCAAAAACGTGTCCGCACGTGATCTTGCGCCCCTCGGCTGTGCGCCATTGCGCGCCTCCATCGCCAACGCGATTCGCGATTCCGATATCGATAACGCCTTGCAAAATCACGACTTAAGCTCCGTTTTCTGCTGCGTCCCGGATTCGAGATTTGGCTTTGTTTCGCAGAATCGCGCCGGGAGACGTTGGCTTTGTTTCGCAGAATCCAGCCCGGCCGAATGTGCGGGGCGTGTCGGCCTGCTCGCCCGAAACCGCCCGACCGGCGCGGGGCGTAGTCTTGGACGAGAGAAGTATCGTTGCCAGCCCCCCGGGCGATAGCACGATCTGTCCGACGCCTGAGATCGCGTTGGTTGACTGGGAGGTTTGCGGTAGATAAGCTTTTTATGGGGAATTTTGGCGGCATTTCCCCAGGTCTCCCAGATGTCCCAGTTTTTCGTCAAGGAAAATTCATGCTCGCATACCTTGTCTTCCGGCGGTGAAGGCTATACTAGGATGTTCTTCCGAAAGGATTTTATGCGTTGATCGGGCGTGGATGCCCTTCGAGGGGTTCGGCAAAGGTCTTCGATTTCGCACCGAGAGGCGGGAGAAATTCGATCATGACCGGGACGAAAGCTCGGCCACGCTTCGACGACCGATCGCTCAACGAGGCCATCCACGAGTTGCGGCGCCCCGACAATTTCACCAACCTGGGCTACCTGGCCCTCGATTACCTCTGCCTGGCGGCCACGATCGCCGGCGCCGTCGTATTCGCCGAATCCCGAGGCCGGTGGGGCCTGCCGTGGGCCTGGAATGTGCCGGTCTTCGCGACCGCCATCGTGCTGATCGGCGGCCTCCAGCATCGCCTGGCCGGGCTCGGTCACGAGGCGAGCCATTACAGTCTGATGCGGCATAAGTTCCTCAACGACCTGATCGCGGACCTGTTCTGCTTCTTCCCCATCATCGGCACGGTGCATTTCTACCGCCTCTTCCACATGGCGCACCACCAGTTCACCAACGACCCGGACCTCGACCCCGACCTCGCCAATTTAGGCCCCGGAAAGCGGGTGGACGACTTCCCCATGTCGCGCCCAAGACCATCCTGACGGTCTATCTGCGCGGCCTGGTCCTGCCGCTTTCCTTCGCGCGCTATCAGTTCGAGTATCTCTACCTGAACACGCTGGGCAAGGGCAACAACGTCTACATGAGGCGCGTTCCCGACGGCGACGCCGCCTCAATCTGGCCGCGGACCGGCACGGTCCTGGGGATCCTGTACCTGATCGTGCTGGATGCGGTCCTTGTCCTGCTAACGGCCACTCGTCGCGGAATGGCTCGTCCCGGCATGCTTGCTGGGGATGGTTGTCGTAGGACTTGCGGCGGCCGCCCTGCCCGATCGCGTTTTCTTCCGATCGCCCTTCCGCGAGCCCTATTCGCCGCGGTTCGGCGGGGTGTTGCGCCTGGATATTATACCGTCTTGCTGCTCCTGCTCTCGCAGATGCGATTCGTCACCGGCGGCAGGTCGACGCTCTATTTCTTCCTGCTCTGGGTCGTGCCGGTTGGGACGTCCTTCATGTTCTTCATGCTCCTGCGGGACATCTACCAGCACACGAACGCCGATGATGGCCGGTTCACGCACTCGCGGGTGTTCTTCTGCGATCCGTTGACGCAATGGGCGGTCTTCGTGCATGGGCAGGGGCTGCACATCCCGCACCATCTTTTCCCGGCCGTCCCGCACTATCGCCTCGGGGAGCTTCATGACCTGTTGAAGCGGCGTCACGTCAACTATTCCGAGCAGGTGGTGGAATGCCACGGCACCTTTTCGAACGAGGGCGGGTACCCGACCGTGCTTGACGTGCTGACCGCCCCGAAATCGGCCGCGGACTTCGCGCGGGTCAAGGCCCTTCGAGAGGAGGAAGGATCGCAGGCGTCGCGCGCCTCATGGCTTCCTTCCATTGCTCGTGCGGATAGACTCTCAGCAGATCCACCCCCTCCCGCCGGATGACGAACAGCGGCGTCCCGTGCTGGTCCAGCCACCAATCTTGCGGGGAGATGATCCAGAAGGCCCGGCGGCGTTGATACACATGGAGGGCGCCGACCACGTTGGGGAGGGTGATCCGCACGCCCGGGGGCAATTCCCCCCATTCATGGAGCAAGTCATGGAAGTCCTGCGGGATCTCCATGCTCAGGGCCAGGGGGCGGTTCGCCGACTCCCGGCGGACCCAGCGGAGGAATTCCGGCCCGGCGGTCTCCCAGTAATAGGTCAGCTCGAAGCCGCGACGTTCCGCCCCGCTTAACCCGCCGAAGGCCGCGTTGTAGTACGAGTCGGTATAAGGATACAGGCGGACGATCCCGACGAGACATTCTCCCAGGCAGGCGAGGGCGACGAGCCAGGCGACGAGGGATCGACGGGACCGTTGCGCCAGGAACGAGGCCCCAAGCCCCGCAAGGATGGCGAAGCTCGCCACGCTGGGCAGGATCAGGCGGATGCCATCATGACCCGGCGCCATCGGCAGGGCGCGAACGGCCATCAAGACCGCCCAACTTAACGGCCAGATCAAGAGCCGGGGGGATGTCCGCGCAGAATCAGGCTCCCGACGAGCCCGTACGCGCCCAGGATCAGGACGCTCACCGGCGTCATGATCGCGGTGAGCACCAGGGTGTTATGAAACGGGAGCGAGTACGCGTAAATCCTGCCGAAATAAAGGGTTGGGATCGGCACAATGCGACGTCGCGAGAGGTTCGACGCCAGGAACCGGATCGGGCCGTCCAGGGCGCGATCCACCAGGCCGGCTGGATCGCATACAGGGTCAGGATCGCTATCGGTATCCCCCACAGGATGGCCCGGGTCGCCGGCTTCTCTCGACGATGGCCGGGCGGCCCGACGAGGGCCGGCGGCAATTCGAAAAGCATGGCCCACGCCACCGGGGCCGCCAGGGCGAAAATTCCCGTGAACTTCGTCCCCAAACCCAGGCCCAGGCACAGCCCGAACGGGACGATCCACCTTCGTCGGTCCAGGCTGGCCGCGAAGGCGGCCTGCGACAACAACCAGAAGCACGTCATCGGCTCGTCGTAGTGGGCATAGTGGGCATGGGCGAAGTTCCTGGGCAGGAAGACCACCAGCAGCGATCCGAGGACCCCCGCGACGTGCCCGTGGCGCCTGGTCAGATGCCAGCAGAGGAAGCCGGCCGTCGCCGCCATCAACGCCATCGGCCCGAGCCGATAGGCCAGGAGCGGCGAGCACCAGCGATGGGTCAGCTTCCACCCAACCAGCCCGAGCAAGGCATAGAACGGCGGGTGCCCATCGGGCTCGGCGCGGCTGAAGCGCCAGTAGCGATCGAGCGACGCCTCCCGGAACGCCCTGGCCCGCGCACCCGAGAACGGCGGGTCGAAGACCTGACCGAACCAGGTGGCCAGGTCTCGCTCGCGTCCGATGGTCAAGGCCTCGTCCCAGGCCAGGCCGAAATCCCGGCTCGTCGCCACCAGGCTGGCGAACACGCCGGCCGCGATCCCGAGCCGCGATGGCCAGGTCCAGGAGGCTCGATCTGGGATGGGGGGGCTTCAACATGGAAGGCCGAGATGGAGCGGCCACTCCCTTCGACGATCCCGAGGGCCCTTACATGGCCGCGTCGACCCACCGCGCCAAATCGTCGGCATAGCGTCCGGAGTCGGGCTCGAACTCCAGCGTGTGATGGGCCTCGCGATACTCGATCACCCGGCGATCCTTCGACGCAAGACGCTCGAAGAAGGCGAGCGTCCTCGAATTATCCACGATCCGGTCCTCGACCCGCCAGCATGAGTAACGCCGGCTGATGGATTCGCGAGGGGCAGCGCGCCACCGCGCGGTCGATCAAGGTGCTGGCCGCGAGCAGGCCGGCGGTGGCCGTCCGGAGGCCCAGCGGATCATTTGCGATGAATTCCTGACCCTCGCGGCTGTCCGTGAAGAGGGCCGGGTCAGCTCAAAGGGATCGGGAATCGCTTCTTGCGATCGGTGAAATAGCTCCATGCAATCTTCAACCGCTCGCCGAGCGGGACGCCGACGCGAGGGTGAAGCCCGGGGCAGATCAGCGCCAACGCCTGCACCCGATCGGGGTAGCGAGCGGCGGTCAAGAGGGCGGTCTTGCCCCCCCAGCTAATCCCGCACAAGGTGGTACGAAGCGAGGGGTCGCGGCGTCTGAGAATCCCCGATCAAGCCGCCAATGTCCTCGATCAACTGGCCGTACACTGGGCGTATCTCCGCGATCGCGCGCGTTCGCCCCCGAGCCCCGGCGATCGGGAAAAAGCACCTCGAAACCGGCCTCCGATAGGCGACGCCCCAGGCCGTGATACCAGCCGCCGTGACTCTGCACCCCGTGCAGCACGACCACCCGCCCGCGAGGCGGGCCTTCGGGAAGCCACGTCGCCAGGTGGATCGGGTAGCCGTCGGAGGCCGTCCAGGTCGATAGGTGCGGCTCAATCATAGCGGATCTCGCGATCGGTCGACGGTCATCCGCTTCAAAGCCTCGGGATCGACCCGGACGCCCAGGCCCGGCCCGGTAATCGGCCGGGCCCGGCCTCCGTAGCGGAAGGTGATGTCCTCGACGATCAGGTTCTCGGCGAGGACGTGGCGATCGTAAGAACCTTCGACGTAACGAATCCCCTCGACGCGAGTTGCGACGTGTCGACCGGCGGCCGAGAGCAGGCCGGTTTCGCCCGGATGGCAGCCAAGTTGCAATCCCAGCCCCGATCGCCTGGCCAGCGACATGATCCGCAGCGAGCGGGAAGATCCCCCGCACTTGGAGAGCCGCACGTTGAGGAAATCGGCCGTTCTTCATCTCGACCGCCTGGACCGCGTCGGGGTAACCGCACAGCGATTCGTCGAGCATGACCGGAATCCCAAGCTTCGGGCGCAGTTCGGCGAGCGGCTCGACCTCCGCATGGGGCACGGGTTGCTCCAAAGCGGTCGGCCGGGCGAAGAGCAGGGGACGGACCCTCTCGATCAATTCTCCGCGGCTTCCACGCCTCGTTGGCATCGATCCGCAAATCCATGCGACGGCCGAGGATCCGGCGGAGCGTCTCGAGCCGCGCCGGGTCGTCCTGGCCCTCCACGCCGACCTTGATCTTCACCTGATGGAAGCCATAGACCCGCATCTTGACCGGCGGAAACCCGCTCTTCTTCGCGCGAATCGGCCGTGATGGCCCCGCTGTAGCGGACGGATCGGGGTCGATCGAGGAAGCGGGTCCTCCGAGCGTCGCCCGGCCACGAAGGCATCGGCCACCGAGCGACCGAACGCGTGGCCATAGGCGTCCAGCAGGGCCAGTTCCAGCGGCGCAGCGGGCGGCGTTTCCGCTCATCCCGCGGGGGTCGGACTCGATCTCGGGCAGGGTCATCGTCGGCGAGCTGCCGTGACGCCGCTTCCTCAAAGGTCTTCGGACGCCCGACGGCCCTTGCGGCGTCGAACCGGAGAGCGCGGCGAACGTGGTCTCGATCGTCTCGCCCGTCACGTAGTCGCGCGGAACCCCTTCGCCGAAGCCGACTTGGCCGAGTCCAGCGTGACCCGCACGATCAGGCTTTCGCTGACGGTGCGCTCGTGCGAGGCGTGGCGGATCTTGGTCTTCGAGCGGGACCGCCAGGTGATAGAGATCGAGCGAACGGACGGTCAAGCCGATCCCGAAACGTGATTGGCGAGCCTCGCCCACCGGGAAGGGATCGGAATCCGAACTCTCGCTCAATAAAATTTCTCGATCGCCCGCGAGACCGCATGAGTGATCACGTGACGGCTGATGGGCTTCGAGGACGCAGAAGACCTGGGCCGACAAGGCCTTGCGGACGAGGTTTTCGTCTCGGTCGCCCGAGAGCAGGATGGTGGGGAACATCCCGTTCATCTGCCGGACGATCTCCATCGTCTCCAGGCCGGTCAACTCGCGGCATGTGCATGTCCATCAACGCGAGGTGGACTTCCTGGCGGCGGACGATGTCGATGGCGTGCTCGCCGCTCTCGGCCAGGAAGGTTTGATACCCGGCCGGCTCGAAGATATCGCGCAGCGTCTCCCTGGCCGCGACGATCGTCGTCGGTGATGAGCAGCGAATAATGGTGGTGGGACGTTGAGGTCATGATCGGAGACTTATCCCGGGGTCGGCGACGACCGGGAACGGTAGGAGTAAATAACGATTCATAAGACCGCAAATTTCAAGCCGTGTTGCGAACGCAAAAATGCGATTCGACTCATTTCCATTCATCTTATTGATTTAGGCCGACGAAGTCCACATGCTTTCGGCGAAACGGACGGATGGGATGGGGACGATTGGGCCGTTTTGGCAGTCACTTACGCGCCGAATCGGGCACGGTGGCCGGGGAGTTTCCGCCCGCCATGCGTCCGAAGAGGCCGCGTCCCTGATTCCATCTCAGCGAGGGATCGAACGCCGAGGCTTCGGCCAGGGCGGGTAGGTTGGGCTTGAGGTCGCGGAACACGTCGAGTTCCAGCAGCTCGCCGCCGGTTGTCACGTCATGGACCATGACCGGGATGCCGGTGGACGCATCGAGGAAGACGGTCCAGACCTCGGACTTCGGCGTCTTCCGCACGATTTTCCGGCAGGTCTTGCCTACTTCCGGGGGCGTTTGCAGGCCGCCGTCGGTGATGGAGTTGTCGCCGGGGGTGCGGTCCTTGAGCACCGTTTCCAGGCGTTCCAGGATCGCGTCCAGGCCGGCCTCGGTGATCGGGTGGCGGCTGTGACTCATGACCATGGGGCTGTCGGGCGCATGCTGAGGTCGGGGACGGGGATCATGCTGTCGCCCATGTGGATGCGCATCATCCCGGCCGTCTCGGCGGTCGAGTAGATCACCTCGCGCCCCTTGTGCGAGCCGTCGGGCCACTCCAGTCGCACGGCTCGCGGCTGGGTGCGGATGCTCAACAGCACGTCCTCGGCCGGTTGCAGGGTCCCGCCGGCGCAGTTCCTGGCGGTGGACGGCGACCTGATAGCTCGTCATGCGGGCGAATTCGGCGCGCCCCGCCTTCACGAGGGCCTCGATCTCGCCCATTGCCGGGTCGTTTGCATCCGGAGTGGCGGTCCCCGCGACTTTCTCGACGGATTCGGCCGGTTTCACTCCCGCAATCGTGGGCGAGGATTGGGAGAGATTGGGCTCGCCGCTCCAGGCGACGATGGGCTTCAGCGGGTCGGATTCGCGGCCGAGTTGGCTGCCGACGCGGTCATCGACTCGCCCGAAGAGGCCCAGGACGGGCAGCGGGGAATCCTGGGCGCGATAGGTCCTCATCCGCGAGCAGCCGGGGCCGGCGAGCACCAGGCTTGCCAGGACGGCGACGCACGAGCAGATCCGGGAATGGGGCAATCGGTTGCGATCCATCGCTTCGGGCTCACTTCCCCAGGGGTTCCATCCCCGGTCCCGGAGCAACCTTGCATCCAGGACGGCCAGGTATCCTCGTATCACATATCGGCGTTTCAAGCAATCCGAAACGCCAGCGAGGACGGGATTTGAAAACGGTGTCAGGAACCGTTTTCTGGAAGGGAGAAAACGGTTCCTGACACCGTTTTCGGATTCTCGGAAAAGTTTGGGACCTCGGGTTGTAGCGTAAACGCTTCGATGGCATGGACATCCGAGAGCAAGCAGGGCTGCTTGTACTGCTCGGCCGTCCCGCCGCTCTGGGCCAGTCGCCTTTTCTGGAACTGGAGCCAGGAGCCGCGAGCAATCTTGCGTACCCGGATCGGACCGAGCCGGAGGGTTGCGCGCTTGTTCTCGTATTCGAGATTCGCAACCATCAACCTCGCTTCCACTTCCGCCGCCAATCGCTCGGCTTGCCCCGGCGCGGTGAGGTCGTCTTCTTCAATCAAGAGGCTGTAATAGGGCGGGTCATCCCAGCAGGGGGCGAGCACGTAGGATTTGATCTTCAGGTCGAGCGACTTCGTGGCCGCGTCCACCGAGCTCACGACCTGGAATTCGGAGATTTTCTCCCCCGTCAGGCTGGAGATGTGCGCCCCCTTGTTCAAGAACTCGATCAACGGGGCCGTCCCATGGAACCCGACGCATCGCACGAGGTCGAAGATCTGGTATCGATAGAGGCCTCCCGACGTGGTAGGGAGGATGTAATAGCGACGCCCCTCGACCAGCTCGTGGGCCTCGACGGTCTCGGGCTGTTCGCGATCGATCTGGTTTTCGGGGAGGAACTCGAAGTAGTGGTGGCGGATGTCGAGCACGCCGGCCGGCGTCCCGTCTTCGATCGGGATCGTCATCCGGCCTTCCGAGGCGATCAACCCCACGTCCCTCACGGGGCGATCGCCGAAGTATTCGGGATACTGCCGCAGGTAGGCGCCCATCGTCCCGCCGGTCCAGTTCCCGAGGAATTCCAGGTTCGGCCAGTAGTCCTTGGGCAGGAGTCGGCCGGTGCGGCCGACGATCGCTTCCAGTTTTTTCGCCGCGGTCTTCCGCTTCCGACGCAGCCGCCATCGGAGGGCGTTGCGGACGGATTCGGGCACGTCCCATCGCAGGTCGAGCGTGCCGTCGGCCAGGTCGCGGATGAGCGTGGCCTTCTCGCGGTCGCCGAGCTTGGCGATCCCCAGGAGCGTGCTGGGATTGGCGGCCATGGTGGCGCCGAGGTCGCGATGAATCGACAACCGCAGGGCCATGTAATACTTCGACTCGACGTCCTTGATCCCCATCGTGACCGGCGGCATGCAATAGGTGATGCGCACCAGGGGGTTCTGCATCGAGGCCGTCAGCCCCGTGATCGCCCCGCAGGGGATGCCCGCCGGAGTGAATGATTCTCGCCAGTTGCTGGCCAGTTGCAGGATGGGACGGAGGCCGAGGCGGATGATCTCGGGATGGGCATCGAAGGCCTGGATTCCCCAGATTTTCCAGCCTTCGCGGTAGTCGTTCAGCGATTCTCGCGTGACCGGGATGGTCTTCGGCCGCGCGGTCGTGCCCGAGGTCATTGCGAACATGAGCACGCGGGTTCCCGGACCGAAGAGCGCCTGCGTGTCGCCTTCGCGAACGCGGGCGATGTACGGCTCGTGGCCGTCGTATCCGCGGATCGGCACATGGCGGCGGAAGTCGGCGGCGTTGCGGATCTCGGCGAAATGGTGATCGCGCCCGAACCCGCTTTCCGCGTTGCGTCCGATCAGCTCAAGGAGCCGTGCACGCTGAACCTCGGCCGTTTTCTGCGTCTGACGCAGGAATTCGGAGGCGAGCGCACGGGCCGACCATTCCAGCGGAAGCCCGACGACCTTGCGGACGTGATCGAACATGGGAGTTTCGCAGGGCCGGTTCTTACCGGCCGCTTCCTTTCCCGCATGACGGCCGGTAAGAACCGGCCCTACGACGAGACGGCCATGGCTACATCTTGATCCTCGGACGAGGGCGCCTCGGGCGCGGTGGCGGGGCGGCGAGGTGCATAGCGCCGGAAGAACGACTCGACCTGCGATCGATAAGCTTCGGGATCGACCTTGAGGCAGAGGTTATGCTTGGCGCCGGGCACCAGCCAGAACTCGCGAGGCTCGCCGGCCTCGGCGTACAGCGATCGGGCGATGTCGGGCCCGATGTAGCCGTCGCGCTCGCCGTGGATCATCAGCAGGGGGCGAGGCGAGATCTTCGCGGTGGCCCGCTCGACGTCGGGAAACTTCCGATTCCGCGTGAACTCGGTCCGGACCCTCGCGGCCCATGCGACCGACTTGAACATCCACAAGGGCAGGCATCGATAAAAGGTCCCGCTGCCCACATAGATATCGGCCCAGCGGAGGATATAGGCCAGCATTGTTCCCCTCGTGGAGAAGGCGCCGTCCGTGACGACGCCCCACACGCGCGTGTCCCGGCCGGCCACGCAGAGGGCCGCCGACCCGCCGCGGCTCACCCCGAAGAGCGCCACCCCGGCCGGGTCGGCGTCGGGGCGCGAGCGGAGGTGCGCGAGCGCGGCCTTCAGGTCGCGGGTCTCTCGGTTGGAGACCCACTGGAGCGGAGTGTAGCCGGGCTCGGCGTCGCTCTCCCCGTGGTTGCGGAAGTCGAAGGCGAAGAGGTCGAACCCGAGGTCACGCAGGGCGTCGGCGTACGGCCCCACGCTCCCGCGATCGCCGAGGAATTCATGGCAAAACGTGATCACGCCGGCTCGCGAACGCGCCGCGATGCCGGTAGTAGGTCCCCGCGAGCGAGAGGCCGTCGGCGGTCGGGAAGCGGACGCACTCGCCGTCGTCGGGCGGGTCGACGCGGAGGGGGCGGAAGACCGGGGCGTCTTCGAAGATCCTGGCCACCTTGGGCGCGTATCGAATCCACAGGTAAATCAAGAAGCTGACAAGGGCCGCCAGCAGGATTGCCGTGGCCATGAGGAAGGCCGAAAGTACGGAACTCGACACGTCTCGACTCCGGGGCGTCGCTTCGGGGCAATTTCAGGAGGGGAATCTACGCGTACTCTCGATGAGCAACTATCCTGCCTGGACGACCTAAATTCAAATCGACGGCGGGAAATTTCGCGGAGCAGACCGCCTTGTCGGCACGACCGGTCCGACTCAACCGGCCAACCGCTTCAGGATCAACGTGATATTTTGACCGCCGAACCCGAAGCTGTTGGACAGGGCCACGTCCACGGCCTTGCGACGAGCCTCGTGCGGGATGTAGTCGAGGTCGCAATCGGCGTCGGGATTGTCGAGGTTCACGGTCGGCGGCAACACGCCGTCGCGGATCGCGAGCAGGCAAATGATTGCCTCGACGGCGCCTCCGGCGGCGATCAGGTGGCCCATCATGCTCTTGGTGCTGGAAATCGGAATCTTGTAGGCGGATTCGCCCAGCGACCGCTTGATGGCGAGCGTCTCGACCGAGTCGTTGACCGAAGTGCTGGTGCCGTGGGCGTTGATGTAGTCGATGTCTTCGGGGTTCAGGCGGGCTTGCGCGAGGGCTTCGCGGATGGCGGCGATGGCGCCTCGGCCTTCGTCGTGCGTGTCGGTGAGGCGGAAGGCGTCGGCCGTCGAGCCGTAACCGGCGATCTCGCCGTGAATTATCGGCGCCCGGGCTTTGGCGTGCTCGTAATCTTCCAGGATGAGCATGCCGGCCCCTTCGCCCAGGATGAACCCGTCGCGATCGCGGTCGAACGGGCGGCTGGCGCGGTCGGGCTCGTCGTTTCGGGTCGATAGGGCCGTCAGCAGATTGAAACCGGTCACGCCGAACGGGTGGATCATGCTGTGAGTGCCGCCGGTGAGCATCACGTCAGCGTCTCCGCGACGGATGGTCTCGGTCGCCTCGCCGATCGCCTGCGCGCTGGCGGCGCAGGCGGTCAGGCAATTCGCGTTCGGCCCCTGGGCGCCGAAGACGGCGGCGAGATGGCCGGCGGGCGTGCCCGGTTCCTGCTCCGATTCCTTGATCGCGTGCAGGAAGCGCACGCCTTCGCGGGTGAACTGGGCGGTCTGGACCGAGTCCTTGCAACTGGTGCGATGGACGAGGTCGACGAAGCGGGGGAAATCCTGCTGCCCTTCGCCCGAGCCGAGGTAGATGCCGAACCGGGTGCGGTCAAGCTTCTCGAATTCCTTCAGGCCCGAGGTGTCCACGGCCATGCCGGCGGCGGCGAGGGCGAATTGCGTGTTGCGCGAGTGCTCGCGCCATCGTTCGGCGTCGGGGATGTAGGTCGAGAGGTCGAACGCCTTGACCTCGGCGGCGATCTTCGTCGGGAAGGTCGAGGCGTCGAACAGCGTGATCCGATCGACGCCGCCCCGGCCGTTCTGCGAGCGCATCCCAGTTGGATTTCACGTCGCGCCCGACGGGCGTGACCATCCCCATACCCGTCACAACAACTCGGCGATGCATGGGTCAATCCTTATTCCGGCTTGTTCCCGCGGACGACTACCGCGGCGGCCTGGCCGTGCCGGGTCAGATTCACGGAGACGAAGGTCGGATTCGTGCTGGAACGCGCCTGGCCGGTGACGAAGTCGAGCGCGAATTCGGGGTCGGGCTCGTCGCAATTGAGAATTTTGGGAATGGTCCCCTGATTGACGCCGAGGAGGCTGGCGATCAGCTCGATGGCGCCGCAACCCGACACGCTGTTGCCGAAATATCCCTTCATCGCCGTGATCGGGACGGAATCCCCGAACACGCGACGCAGGGCCCTGGCTTCGGCGGCATCCATGGCGAGCGTGGCCGCGCCGTGGGCGTTCACGTGGCCGATCTCGGAGGGATTGAGGCCGGCGTCTCTCAGGGCGGCGCGGATGGAATTCTCGATCCCCGACCCCTCCGGGTCGATCCCTCCGCCGGCGCGGGCATCGCAGCTCGACCCGTATCCGAGGATCTCGCCGTGGATCTTCGCCCCTCGGCCCAGGGCATGCTCGCGGTCTTCGAGGATGAGAATCCCCGCGCCTTCGCCGGGCACCCAGCCACTCCTCTGCCTGTCGAACGGGCGGCAGGCGGCGGACGGGTCGCCCTTCCAGCTAGACATTTGGTGGACGAGGGTTGCGCGGACCATGCTGAGGGGGTGGATCTTGGAATCGGACCCTCCCGAGACCATCACGTCGGCGCGTCCCTTGGCGATGATGCGCGTGGCCTCGCCGATCGCAACGTTGCTCGCGGCTTCGGCTTGCGTGATGGAATTGGATGGCCCCTGGCAATCCCACAGGATGGAGATGTGACAGGCGGCCATGTTGGGCAGGTATTTCAGGAGCCACAGCGGCGGGATCTCCGGGATGCCTTCGCGGCCGTAGGTGTCGAAGTCGAACGAGCCGTCTGGCCGGGTTGCGCGATTGATCGCGGGGGTCAGTTCGTCCAGCTCCGTCGAGATCAATCCGGCGCCGAGGTCCACGCCTAAGCGGGTGGGATCGACGCCGCCATCGACGAGCCCGGCATCGGCGAAGGCCATCTCGGCGGCCACGACGGCGAGCTGGATGTCTCGGGCCATGACTCGCAGGCTCTTGGCCAGCGGCTTGCGGTGCTTGGGCACGGCGAGCGACTTCGGGTCGAAGTGCGGGGCTTCGGCGCCGACGTCGTTGGGCAGGCCTTCGACCGGGAAGGCCTGGAGCTTCTTGATCCCGCCTCGGCCTTCGGCGAGCGCGTCCCAGTTCGGGGACGTGCCGATGCCCAGAGGGCTGATCAGGCCCAGCCCGGTAATCACCACGCGCCGCTCGTCATTCCGCATGGGATACTCTCAAGAGCCATCGATCGTGGTTGACCCGGATGGAAAGATAGATCGTCCACCGCGCGTTCAACCATCAATCTTCAGGTCTCGCTCGGGACGGGATGTCCGTTGGACGAGGCCGTGGGCGGGGCATCGGCGGTGGATGCCGCGGCGCCCGGGAATCGATCTCGCGGGCGCGTTCCTGCGCCTTGGCCAGGTCCAGGACCCCGAGCAACTGCTGGGTGAAGACGAAGTTCTTCGGCCCGAAGATCTGGTTGGACCTGGAGTTGTCGAGATGGGCGAACATGAGCTCGATCTCGGCCAGCAACTCGCCTTCGAGCAAGACCTTCGCCTCGACGCGAGCCCCCTCGGCGCGGAGGTCGACGAGCGTGACTTCGTAGATCAGTTGATCCCCCGCGCAGGCCACGCCGTGGAACTCGGCGCTGGAAGATCTTGGCCAGGATCACCTTCTCGCGGAATCCGCCGGCCTCGCCCACCAGGATGCCGCCGGCCTGCGCCACGCCCTCGATGATGAGGCTGGCGGGCATGACCGGGTAGCCCGGGAGGTGGTCGTGGAGATGCTCCTCGGCCAGCGAGAGATTCTTGATGGCGCGGGCGAACTGGCCGCTGCGGAATTCCAGGAACTTGTCGATCCAGATCCATCTCATGATACGGGGTGTCCGCAGGACGAAGTTCTCGGCCCGCCGCCGGTGCCGGCAGACCTCCCAGGGTCTAAATCAAAGATGGACGAGAACTTGGGTCGATCGGCAGGGAAAACTTCAGGCCGCGACCTTGCTGGCCACGTATTGGACGAGCATGTCCACCGTGTAGAGGTCGAACAGCTTGTCGACTTCGGGGTTGGACGAGAATTCGGTCAGGTCGGCATAGGGCATGCGTTGCTGGATCTCGGCCAGGCCCTTGGTGGTGAGCTTGCCGTCCTGGACCATGTCCGGGTCGGACACGTTTTCCGGGAAGAGCTCGCCGCGGGGGATCTTGATGCCGAAATTGCGCTCGAGTCGGAAGACGATGTCGAGGAGGTCGATCGACTCGGCGCCGAGGTCGGAGAACAGGGTCGCCTTGCGGGTCACGTCCTCTTCGTCGACCCCGAGGGCGTCGACCAGGGTGGATTGGACCTTCTCAAAGATTTCGTCTTGCGTCGGCATAGCGTCCTCGAAAGTGCGTGGGGCCAGTCCCATTTCCCACCGCGGGAACTCCTGCGATCGTCCGTCGGGAGACCGCTCCCGGTCATTTCCGCCTGAATTTGACGGGCGCGAGCCAGCGAGGCGCCGGCAAGCTGGACCTGGGTAGACAAGTATAGTAGACGGGCTAGTCCCCATCGGGACATTCCGCACGACTTGACGGGCCTATCTTGATAAAAATCGATCGACCTTGCAACATCATCGGTCGCGAAGGCGGGGGAACTGAAGCGGCCGAACTTTTCGCGGGCTCAAGATGAGGAGATGGGGGAGATGGCGGGTTCGCAGGACCTTTCCGCAGGGCTTCGGAGGATGGCGCGGTGCCTACCGAGCCTTTGCGTAAAGTCGCATACAGGTCGCGGAGCGAGGCAACGATGGCAGCGTCGGTGTGGACGAGGGCGGGATTCTTATCGCGCAAGTTGTAGCGGGTGGTGGTAAAGCGTCCCTTGACCATGACCTGGTCGTCGATCACGCCCTCGCCGCGGAAGGTGGTCTCGACGGGCCCCTGCTTGTCGATTTCCACGCGGATCTGGAGTTGGCGACCGGGCTCGACGAAGCTCCCGTATTTGATGTTTCGCGCCGATCTGAGCACGATCACGCTGTGGGAGAAGTCCTCGGTCTCGCGGATCAGCCACGCGGCGGCCTGGGTGAGCGCCTCGAGCATGAGGACGCCCGGCATGACAGGGAAGCCGGGGAAATGATCGGCGAGATATTCCTCGGCCAGGCTGAGATTCTTCACCGCCACCAAACTCTGACCGGGGACGAGCTCGAGGATCCGGTCGATCAAGACAAATCGCATGGAAAATCTCGAAGGGCGAGCACCGGAGGAAGGGTCCACTCCGTCGCGAGAAGTTTACGACTCATTCGCGGAGAAGTTGCACATTGTAGGACCCGGCCCGGCTCATCGCAAGCCAGACTCCGCAATGGAACGACCTGGATTATCCTTAAATGTCGTCCTCCATCGCGAAGAGAGAACAAGAAATGTCAAGAATGTCTTCGCATGTTACCCATTTTGCTGATTTGCGGGATCTTGACGCCTTGAAAACGGTGCCTGACGCCGTCTTGCAGTCGGGATTTTCCGGGAGCAGGTATCGAAGCGGCATCCCCCCATCTATAATGGAGGCATGAAATCGTCGCCGCCCCGGCGATGTCGGGCTGGCCCGTGCCCGGATGTTTCGTCAGAGGTATCGTCCAAATGCGCTTCGCCTGCCTTTGGATCGTTTCCCTGGGTTCGCTTGCCGGACCTGACGCGCCTCCCTCACCCCCGTCGTGGCGCCCGATGGCCGCTGGGTTGCTTATACGCAAGAAGTTGGGACGATTGAGCAACCTCGGCCGGGCTGGATGTTTGGCGAAGATGACGGCGTTGAGGAGGACGCCAAAGTCGCCCACGTTCCGAAGCAATTTCGCTTGTGGGCGACCCGGCCGGACACGAACGATTCCGTCCTGCTCCTGGAATCCAGTTCGCGGATTTCCCCCCCGACCTGGCGAGCGATGGAACCTGCCTCGTGTATGGGAAGGTTGTCATCGGGTCGGAGGGCGGGCCGCCACAATGGGAAGTAGTCATCCAGGATTCGCCCGATCATCGGCGGGTCGTGCTTCGCGAGCCGATCGCCGGTCCGGAACCCTCCGAGGCGGCCATTCGCAATCTCGCCCCCGCGTTCAGCCCGGATGGCCGCTTGCTCGCCGTCCCTCGCGTCTCCCCGCCGGGCGTGCGGATCGTCCGCGCCGATGGGAGCCGCCTGGTGCGGACGATCGACGGCGCGACTCGGCCGCAATGGTCGCGGGAGGGGGGCAAGCTCGCTTATTTCCGCGACGGGCCGGACGGTGGCTTGTTCGTGATCGAGACGATCCTGGGCCAGCCGAAGAAGCTCGCGGCCTTCACCTCGGGCGATTCCGACGACTTGCCCCCGCCCATCTGGTCGCACGACGGCGCGCACGTCCAGTTCCTTCGACTGGCCCTTGCCAGCAGCGACGATCGGGGCAAGTTCGCGTTGCAGATCGTGAGGGTCGTCGCGAATACCGGGATGGTGGAATCGACCAGCGAGCTGAGCCTGGAGCCGGTCCCGACCGCAAGCAATGGCTGGGCGCCTCGCTGACCATCGATCCCGTCGGCAAGGACCTTTACTACGCGACGGCCTCGGTGGGTCAAAGGTCCTCGCAGTTCGTGTGGTGCGAGGACGGCAACAAGCCGCTCGAGATCAAGAGTCGGTTGAATCCTTACGACGAGACGTCCCTGCTGGGCGGGCTCGCGGCGCGCCCTTCCGGCCGGGCGCTGGCCTTGCGGTTTGGGAATTTCGGCTCATGGTCGCCGCCCGCCGTCCTCGACCCGGATCACGGCCAATTTCCTCCTGCTCGCCCCCGATGAGGCCAGCCGGGCCGACTGGCAGGGTCGGATCGCGCTCGACGATCGCGGAGATTCTCAAGACCCCCGAATTGATCCCCGAACCGACCGTGGGCGACGAGAAGCTCTCGGTGGAGCGTCCCACGCTCCTGCCCGCGGCGGGTGAATTGGACGAGAACGATGGCAACGCCCAACGCCTGCGACGTCTGGCGCGCAAGGCCCTGGACCTTGGCCCGATCCGCTCGCTCGAAACCCGCGCGGCCCTGGCGTATCTGGCGAAGGACTACCCAACGGCCATGAAGGCCGTGGATGAGATGAGGGAAAACGCCGCCGCGCCCGCCAGGCGTGCCCGCCTGCTGGCCTTGCGGCGCAAATCTTGGTCGCCCAGGGCGATTACGAAGGGGCTAAGGCCGTGATCGCTTACCTCAAGTCGCGAAACCGGGACTCGTATGCCGTCGAGGACACCCTCACCGGGTCCAGAGCGACCCTGCTCGAAGATCCAAAATCGCGGTGGCCCGACTTCCTCGCGTCGAAAATCGACGCGTGAAAACGTTGCGGACGGTGCTGGAATCGCCGGCCGAGTGCCGGATCGACTGGAACCACTCCGACAGCAGAGGGCTTGGCCCGATGTTTCCGCTCAATTAAACCCGGTTGATGTTCGGGGCATTCGGCCGGATCCCGCCATGACCTTTGTTTGTGAGAACATGAATCGCTACGCGTTTGCCCGGAGCCTGCAACTCCTCGGCTTGATCATCCCGATCCTGGCGATCTCGGCCGAGTTGAACGACCAGGTCACGCTGGGCGAGTCGTTGATGATCGCCGTGATTGGCGGATTCGTCTTCTACCTGGGCCATTCGCTCCAACCTCGCCTTTGAACGCGTCCTGCGATTTCGACATCCGAATTCTTTCCTATTGCCCGTGATTGTGGCGGGTATCGCCTCATTTGGTTGCACGATTGCGGGTTGGGACGGTGGAAACTACGCTCGCTGGCGGCGACGAGGGCAGACATAACTCATATGGCATTAATTTTGCCTGTCCATTCGGCATTTGTTTGGGCTGTTTCTGCTCAGGAGGCTTGTCTCCGGGGAGCAAAGCCCGGACAATAGGAAGAGTCGCACTTATCTTTCGCATCCGATATCGATGATTTCCTTCCGGGCGGGTTGCGATGTTACGCGTTGAGGAGGTGGGTTGAGGACCGAGCCCGGTCATCATTTTTCGCCCGAACCTCCGAAGCCCTGCCGGCCGGGCCGAGCTTTCGGCCCCCTGCGCATGGAGATTTTTCATGATTGAGGTTGAGCATCGCACGAAGTCGTGGCCCCTGTTGTCGGGATTCTTGCTCGTCGGCCTGATCGCGGGCGAGGGCGTGGCGCAGGGGCCGGCATCCTCCCGCACATTCACCCCCGAATCCAGCTACTCGGCCGTGACGCAGCTGCGACGGGCCGCCGACCAGGCGCAGCAAGGCCAATGGGCCGAGTCGATCGAGCTTTACCAGAAGATCATCGGCCAATACGCCAACGCGATGACCGAGGTCCCCAAGGGGGAAGCGATCGCCGACGGGAAGGGCGAATCCAAGCTCTTCGTCGATGCCCGCTATTACGCGCAGACACGCCTTGCGAAGCTCCCCGCCGAGGCGTTGACGCTCTACCGCGCGCGGGTCGATGCGCAGGCGGAGCGGCTTTATCAGCAGGGGAAGATGCAGCGGGATTGCGCGGCCCTGCGGAAGGTGATCGACCAATTCTTTTGCAGCAGTTGGGGCGATGACGCGCTCGAGCTCCTGGGCGACCTCTCGTTCCAGGAAGGCCAGTTTGGTGAGGCCCTGGGGTTCTATCGGCGGCTGGTGCCCGACGACCCGGCGAGCGTCGCCGGGTTGGTCTATATCGACGCGCAGGTGGACCCAGCCCGCGTGGCCGCGAAGAAGATCCTCTGCCGGGAATGTGCGGGGGTGGACACCCCAACGGCGACGGACCTCCGCGCCTACGCCTCGGCCTATCCGGGGGCACGCGGGGCGGCTTGCCGGGCGAGACGGCGTGTTCGCCAAGACGCTGGCCGAGGCGATCGGCGGCGATCGCCTCCAGGCACCCTCGCAAGGGGACAATCGCTGGCCCACGTTCGCCGGTGCCGCGTCGCGGTCTCGGATCGCGCCTCGGCCGATTGACGTCGGCCAGATCCAGTGGAAGATCCCGCTGGACGCCCCCGTGATCTCGCGCAACACGATGCAGCGAAATCAATTCGGGATGATGCCCGTCTCCCCGTCGATCAGTGCCGAGAATCAGCTCGCGTATTTCCCCATCATCGTGGGCGACCAGGTGGTCGTATGCAACGAGGGCAAGATTACCTCGTACTTGCTGAACGGTCGCGGCGAGAAGGCCGAGGGCGCGGACACGGGCGGTCCCGACGTGTTCTGGACCCAGCCGCCGGTCTCCTCCAACTCGGCGCCGACGGCGCGGAGCGTGGGAGCGCCCCGCGATTCACGCTCACGTATTCGGGCGATCGCGTATTCGCAAGGCAAGGCGGGCTCGGCCGCTCATCGGCCGGGACGAGTTCGATCATGGCCGTCCGGAATAATCGCGACATCGAAGGGAAGCTGATCTGGCAGAAATTCTCCAATGAGATCCCGCTCCCGAAGACCCGACCCGACGCCCCCACGCGGTTCAGCGGCGTGTTCGAGGGCACGCCGGTGGCGGATTCGCGCAATGTGTACGTGGGGTTGACCGAGAGCGCGACCGAGACGTCTTGCTATGTGGCGTGCCTTGATGCGGAGACCGGCGCGGTCCGCTGGGTGCGGTTCCTCGGGACGCGCCGCGCCCGCCAACGGCATGATGGGCTTCGGCGGCGGGATGGGCGGCATGGGGATCATGTCGGCCGAGATCGGCAACCGCTTGCTGTCGCTCGACGGCCAGACCATCTATTATCAGACCAACCTCGGCGCGGTGGCCGCGCTGGACGCGGAAACCGGCTCGATCCACTGGCTGGCCACCTACCCGACCGCGCGATCCCCAGCTGCCCAGCTCGCGAGCGCGAGGCTCAACCCGGCGGTCGTCCACGACGGGCTCGTCATCATCGCCCCCGACGACGCCCTGCCGATCTTCGCCTTCGACGCGGCGACCGGCCAGATGGCTCTGGAAGACCGAGCCGCCGCTGGAGAAGCTCGCGCACCTGCTGGGCGTGGCCAAGGGGCACCTGGTCGCGACCGGCGATCGGGTCTACCTGCTCGACGTCAAGGACGGGCAAGCTAGGCCGCGCCTGGCCGGATGGCGCGACCGCGTCGGAGGGTTACGGCCGCGGCCTCCTGGCCGGCGACTCGATCTACTGGCCCACGAAGACCGACATCTGCGTCCTCGACCAGGCGACCGGGGCTGCCCGGCGATCGCGAGCAGATCCGCTGAAGGAACATTACGAGACCGGCGGCGGGAACCTGGCGGTCGGGCGACGGCTACCTGGTCATCGCGCAGGCCAATCAGATGGTGGTGTTCTGCCAGAATAGCCGCCTGATCGACCGCATGAGGCAGGAGATCGCCAAGGCCCCCGATCAGCGCCGAGCTTTACTACCAGCTCGCGCAGGCTGGCCGAGGCCACGGGCGACGACGAGCTGGCGCTTGCAAGCCTGGAGGACGCGGTCCAAAGGGCCCGGCAGTCGGACATGATCGACGGCCAGCCGCTGGGCGACGAGGCCAGCGACCGCCTGCACCGGCTGCTGATGAGGCTGGCCGCCAAGGCCACGCTGGCGAAGGATTGGGCCCTGGCGGCCGCGCCGGTTCGAGGCGGCGGCCGAGGGCCTCGCGGACCGACCGCGACCGGCTCTCCGCCCGCCTCGGCTGGCCGCGGTCGCAGCTCGAATCGGGGAAGCCTCGCGACGCGGTCGCCACCCTCCAGGCGCTCCTGATCGACCGAAGCGTGCGGGCCCTGACCGTCCAGTACGACGATCGATGGACCGGTCCGCGCCGACCTCCTGATCGCCGAACAGCTTGAGTCGATCCTCAAGGCCAACGGCCGCGAGCTCTACGAGCCCTACGACCGCAAGGCCGTCGGCCATGCTCGAAGAGGCGAGGGCCGCGAAGGACGTCCGCCAGCTTGAGGAGCTCGGCGGAGACTATCCCTCGTCGCGAGTCGTCCCCGAGGCCCTGCTCGCGCTCGGCGTCCTTGCACGAATCGACCAGGGATTTCGCGGCAGCATCCCGGGTCTATCGCCATCTCCTGGGCGTGGCGACCGACGACATGACACTTGCGAGGAGCTGGCTCGGCGCTCGGCCGATCGTACCAGGCGGCCGACCTGAGGATTTCGGCGCGAGACGCGTTTACCTGCGCCCGGGCGCTGTACGCCGGATCGCACCTGCCCGAGCTGGCCGGGGGGAGACCGTGGGCGAGGCCGCGACCAAGGGCCTCGAACAACTGGGGATTGCCGCCGCGAATGCGGAGCGATCGAAGCCGATCGCTCCCGATCCCGCTGGCCCGAGTCTGGGAGCAGCATTTGAAGGCGACCGTCCAGCCGCTGGAGGCCGGGGAATCCCGCCGACGAACGGGTCGGGCCGGATCTTCCTGGCGGAGCGGACCGAGCTTCGGCCCGTCGACCCGGCCTCGGGGAAGTCGGCCTGGTCGCGCGACCTGGGCGCCAGCCCGATCTGGGTGGGCTACCTCGCCGATCGCGTGATCGCGGCCACGAGCAATCGCGTGGTCTCGCTGGACCTGCCCCAAGGGGAGATTCATTGGAGCTTCCCCGACGGCCCCGCACGATCGAACAGGCCGATGGCCAACCCGTTCGCACGGGCCGTTGGCGTCGGGGCGAAGCCCGAGCAAGCTTCGGGACCCCTTGCATGATTTCCGCATCGTCGGCGGGCGGATCTTCTGCCTCCGGGGCGACCGCGAGCTGCTGGCGATCGACGGCGAGTCGGGAGAGGTGGAATGGAGCTTCGCGCCGGTCCACGGCGCGATCAATCCCTTCCTCTCCATCGGCGCCAGCGCGCGTGGTCCTCCAAGTCGTCGAGCCCGACGCGCTGGTCATCCTCGACACGGCCACCGGCAGGCGGAACGAGATCGCGCCAAGGGCCGAGGACGAGACCAGTCGGCCCTGGGCCCGTCCCCCTTGATCCTGGAGGAAGACCAGTTGATCGTGGCCCTGGACGCGAGGACCGTCGCCCGCCTGGACGTGGGGCAGAGCGTCTCGCAGGGCAAGGCATGCTACGTGTGGACGAAGAAGCTTCCCTCGCCGCTCCCGCTCAACGGCCCTCCCCGGCTGTTCGGCGACTCCGAGCGCCTCCTGGTGCTCTACGAAGGCAACCAACTGGTCCGGCACGACCCGGCGACCGGGCGGACCTTGTGGACCCGCGCCCTCGGCCTGGAGAACCTGAGCGAGTGGCCCGAGGCGTTCGCGCTCGACGCCGACCGCTTCTACTGCGCCTCCGTCCCTGCCACCGAGGCCAACTCGATCATCAAGGAAAATGCCACGCTGTCGGCCTACTCGCTGGGCGACGGGAAGCCACTCTGGTCTCGCCCGCTTGCCGGGCCGACCACCGGCTGGGTCGTGGCCCTGACCGACCGTCACGTCGCGACCTATCCCAGCCCCGCGCGATCGATGGACAATTCCCTGGAAAGCCTCCCGCTGGAGATTTGCCGCCGGGACACCGGCGCGCTGGTGCAGAGGCTTTCTTTCCCCGTGACCGTGACGAACCTCGCGGTGCAGATGGCGCCTCGCGGGGTGCTGATCGCCACGCAGGCGGCGCTGTGGTCCCTGGGAGACGCCCAGGGCGTAGACGGAGCTTCCCCCCCCCGATAAGCTGTGAAGTTATCGAGGGAATCGCGCAAAGACATCCCCACCGAGGAGAGCCCGTGAGCGACGAGACGACCGCGACCGAGGAATTGAAGGGCGACGACCTGGCCGCCGTGGAACGGCTCAAGGATGCCTTCAACCGCCTGAAGAACGAGATGGGCAAGGTGATCGTCGGCCAGCAGGCGGTGCTTGAAGAATTGCTGATCGCGATCTTCGCCCGCGGCCACGTCCTGCTCGTGGGCGTGCCGGGCCTGGCCAAGACGCTGATGATCCACACCCTGGCCGACGCCCTGAACCTGAGCTACAACCGCGTCCAGTTCACCCCCGACCTCATGCCGTCGGACATCACCGGGACCGAAGTCATCCAGGAGGACAAGGCCACCGGCGTCCGCCAGTTCAAATTCCTGCGAGGCCCCATCTTCGCCAACATCGTCCTGGCCGACGAGGTGAACCGCACCCCGCCCAAGACCCAGGCGGCGTTGCTCGAAGCCATGCAGGAACGCCAGGTGACCGTCGGCGGCGAGCGGCACCGCCTGCCCGACCCGTTCTTCGTCCTGGCCACGCAGAACCCCATCGAGCAGGAAGGGACGTATCCCCTTCCCGAGGCGCAGCTCGACCGGTTCATGCTCAACATTTTGGTCGACTATCCCGACGAGCAGGAGGAGTTCGACATCGTCCGCTTGACCACCTCGTCGTTCAAGCCGAACGTGACGAAGGTGCTCTCGGGCGCCGACATCCTGGAGCTTCAGGACATCGTCCGCAAGGTGCCGGCGGCCGACCATGTGACCCGGTACGCGGTGCGGATTGCCCGCATGACGCGTCGAGGCAAGGAGCAGGTGCCCGACTTCATCCGCGACTACGTGAGCTGGGGCGCCGGCCCGCGGGCGAGCCAGTACCTGGTGCTCGCGGCCAAGGCCCGTGCCGTCCTTCACGGGCGTTATTACGTCTCGACCGAGGACGTGCGCTCGGTGGTCGCCCCCGTCCTGCGGCACCGGATCGTGACCAACTTCAACGCCGAGGCCGAAGGGCTCAAGCCCGACGACATCCTCGCGAGGCTCATCAAGGTCGTCCCCGTGGACGAGAGCGAGGCGGTTCAGGGTGGAAAAGTCGCCAAAGTATTTAAATCCGCGAATCTTGGCTAGCTTGCAGGGCCTGGACCTCCAGGCCCGCATGGTCGTCGAGGGGTACGTCTCGGGCCTGCACAAGAGCCCCTACCACGGCTTCTCGGTCGAATTCGCCGAGCACCGCGAGTACGTGGCCGGAGACGACGTGCGCCACGTCGACTGGAAGGTCTGGTCCAAGACTGACAAGTATTACCTCAAGCAGTACGAGGAGGAGACCAACCTCCTCACCTACCTGCTTTTGGACACCTCCGAGAGCATGGGCTACGCCTCCGACGGCAACGTGACCAAGCTCCAGTACGCCCAGTTCGTGGCGGCGGCGCTCGGGTACATGGTCCTGCAACAGCAGGATTCGGTCGGACTGGCCACTTTTGATGAGCAGGTCCAGAGGTATTTGCGGCCAAGCGGCCAGCCTTCGCACCTGAAGGAGCTTTTCCACCTGATGGACTCGGCGCCCGCCGGGCGGAAGTCCGACCTGGGCGTGATCTTCCACGACCTGGCCGAGCGCTTCAAGAAGCGAGGCGTGGTGGTCGTCCTGTCCGACCTGTTCGACGACGTGCCCAAGATCCTCTCGGGGCTGAGGCACTTCCGCCACCGCCGCCACGAGGTGATCGTGTTCCACATCCTCGACCCGGCCGAGATCGAGTTCCCGTTCCGGCAAACCACCCTCTTCAAGGGGCTGGAAGGCCTGCCCGAGATCCTCACCGAGCCCCACGCCCTGCGGAAAGCCTATCAGGACGAGCTGCGCGAATTCCTGGATGAGCTGAAGAAGGGCTGCCAGATGATCGACATCGATTACGTGCCGCTGAGGACCGATCAGGACCTGGACGGCCCGCTCGCCAGCTACCTGGCGTCGCGAAGTATGAGAGTCCGATGAATTCGTAGGGCCGGTTATTACCGGCTTTTTTCCGGGAAAGACGGCCGGTAATCACCGGCCTTACATTAAGGCTCCAACCTTGTTACCGCCCCCCATCTTCGCCGTGTTCGCCAACCCGCTCATGCTCTGGGGACTGGGTGCGGCGTCGCTGCCGATCCTGATCCACCTGTTGAACAAGCGCAAGTTCCGCGAGGTCCCGTGGGCGGCCATGCGGTTCCTCATGTCGGCGATCCAGAAGAACCAGAGGCGGGTGAAGATCGAGCAGTGGCTCCTGCTTGCGATCCGCACGCTGATCATCATCCTCGTGGTCACGGCCATGGCCAAGCCGTTCCTGGAGCAGATGGGCGCGGTCGACCTGTTCCAGGGGCAGACGCGGCACTGGGTGCTCGTGCTGGACGGATCCTTGAGCATGGATTACCGCGTGGCCGAGGCCCAGCGATTCGAGCAGGCCAAGGAGATCGCCCGCCGTTTGGTGAAGGACGCCCGCCGCGCCGACGCCATCAGCGTGGTCTTGATGGCCGACCCTCCCAAGGTCATCATCAAGGAACCGGCCATCAACAAGGAGGCCGTGGACAGCGAGATCGCCGCGATCACGCTCCCGCACGGGGGCACCGACCTCACGGCCACTTTCCGCAAGATTGACGAGGTGCTGGAATCCTCGTCCATCCCCCGCAAGGAGGTCGTCTTCCTGACCGACCTGCAGAAGGCGAGCTGGCAGAGGCCCGACTTGAAGGGGAACGACGATGGCCTGAAGACGATCCTGGCGAGGCTGGAGTCCAAGAGGGCCCGCTCGCAGGTGATCGACCTGGGCGCGGCCGGCGGGAAGAATCGCGCGGTGGTCTCGCTTGCGATCGACCCGCCCATCGTGACCGTGGGGGCGCCCGTGGTGGCCAAGGCCACGGTCAAGAATTTCGGGCGGGAGCCCAGTGACATCAAGGTCCGGCTCTCGATCGGCGACCAGATCGTCGAAGAGCAGTCGATCCGCCTGGGCGCGGGAATGGACGAGACCGTCGGCTTCCGCACCCGCTTCCCCGCGGCCGGGACCACGCCGCTGGTGGTGTCGATCGACGACGACGCCTTGAAGCTGGACGACGCGCGGCGGATCGTGGTGCCGGTGCGCGAGTCGGTGAACATCCTGCTGGTGGACGGCGACCCGAAGTCCGAGGCGTTCCGGTCCGAGACCGACTTCCTCGCGCAGGCGCTCAACCCCGACCTCGACCCCTCGGCCGACCCGAGCGAGGCGTCGGCCATCCACACGACGGTCGTCCCCGAGGCGAGGCTCTCGCTCGAAGACCTGGGCACCTACGACGCGGTGGTCCTGTGCAACGTGGCCTCGTTCACCGAGGCGCAGGTCTCCGCGCTCGAAGCCTTCATGAAACAGGGCGGCGGGCTCGTCGTGTTCGCGGGCGACCAGGTGCAGCCCGACAATTACGACCGTCTCTTATATAAAGACGGCAAGGGCCTCCTGCCCGCGGCCTACGGAGCGACCGTGGGCGACCCGGCCAAGCAGGAGACGCCCTTTGGGTTCGACCCGCTCGGATTCAAGCACCCGATCATCTCCGACTTCGCCGACACGACCGCGGGCGAGCAGGCCAGCGTGACGGGCGTGAAGACGTCGCGCTACCTCAAGCTCAAGATGCCCAAGGATTCGACCGCCCGCGTCGCGCTTGGCTTCACCAACGGCGATGTGGCCGTGGTCGAGGCACCTCGGCATCGCGGGAGGGTGGTGCAGGTGGCCACCTCGGCCGATCGCGACTGGACCACCTGGCCGCTGCACCCAAGCTTCCCGCCCGTGATGGAGCAAATCGTCCTGCTCGCGGCCTCGGGCAAGTTCGAGGACCGCAACGTCCGCGTGGGGCAGCCCTTATTACAAGCCTTCCCGCCCACGGCAACGGGGGCCGAGGCGGGCGTGACCCGTCCGGGAGGCAAGAAGGCGGCCACGAAGTTGAGGTCGGCCGGCGACGTGAGCCAGTTTACCTTCGACGACACCGACCTTTCCGGCGTATACAACGTCGAGATCGGCTCGCCGCTGAACCTCAAGACGGCCTTCGCCGCCAACCCCGACCCGATCGAGAGCGACCCCGCGAAGCTCGACGAGAACGGGCTGAAGCAGGCGGTTCCGAACTGGAAATTCTTCTACGACAACGACTGGCACGGGCTGGAGAAGAACGCGACGTCCCTGGGGGCGAGGGGCGAAATTCATCGGCCGTTGCTGTGGACGGTATTGATCTTGTTGCTGGTGGAGTCGGTGCTGGGGTGGTGGTTCGGGCATTATCGTTGAGGAGCGGCGGTCATGTAAGGTGCATGAAATGCAGCATCTTGGTTGAATAGACCGGTACATTTCATGCATCGTACGCTGGACTTCAATTCTTAAGGGCCTTCCATGACGACCCAAACCCTCGCCAGGCCGCTGGCCGCTCAAAGGCTGAACGAGGCCCCGGCGATTCCGAAAAACGGGGGCCGCTTGTACGCCATCACGTTCGATATGGATATTGAGTCACTCAAGATCCATTACGGCGACCCTTACAACAACGCCTATAGCGAGATCCGAAAGGTCTTGCAGAAGCAGGGCTTCACCTGGCAGCAGGGGAGCGTCTACTTCGGCGGCGAGGGGATCAACGCCGTCACCTGCGTCCTGGCCACCATCGAACTCTCGCGGGCGCTCCCTGGTTTTCCGCCTCGGTGCGCGACATCCGCATGCTTCGCATCGAAGAAGTTAACGACCTCATGCCGGCCGTTCAACAAGCCGCGCCCGACGCCTGACCCTGCGACCTGGAGATTCTGATGGACTGGCTGATGCGACGTCTGGCCGATCAACTGGGGGTTGCCCCGCCCAAGCCGGGCGAGGCGATCACCCCCAAGCTCCAGTTCGAACAGCCCTGGTCGCAGTGGCTGCTCTTGCTGGTCCTGGTCGGCTCGGTCGCGCTGATCGTCTGGCTGTACCGCCGCGAAGGCTCGGCGTCGATGTTCTACAAGATGGGCCTGGCCTGCCTGCGGATCATCCTGATCCTGCTCGCCATGTTCATGCTGTCCGAGGCCGTCCTGTCGGTCGAACGCACCGGGTTGCCCTACTTCATCATCATGACCGACGACTCGGCAAGCTCGGGCGTGCGCGACCAGTATGCCGACGCCAAGACGCGAGAAGCCGCCTCGGCGCTGGCCAAGATCGCGGGAAAGCCCGAGTCCCAGCCAGACCGCCTCTCGCTGGCGCAGGGCCTGTTGCTGAAGGACGACGCCAAGCTCATCAAGAATCTCCAGAAGGCGCACAAGGTCAAGTTCTACGCCGTGTCGGGCGCCGCCCGCACCGTGAGCGAGATCGACCGGACCGAGGATTTGAAGCCTGCGCTGGATGCCTTCAAGAAGATCGAGGCAACCGGCGACCAGAGCCGACTGGGCAACGGCGTGCGCGACATCCTGACCGAATTGCGAGGCGCACCGCCCACGGCCATCCTGTATCAGGGGGACGGCCAGACCACCGACGGCGAGACCCTGGCGAAAGCCGCCGAATTGGCCCGGCAAAAGGGCGTGCCGATCTTCGCGTTGGGACTGGGCGATCCCGAACCGGCCAAGGACCTGGAAATCACCGATCTGCTGGTCGATGAGGTGGTTTTCGTCGACGACGTGGTGCGATTCGAGGCCCGGTTGCTGTCGCGAGGGTTCGCCGGCCAGAACGTGACGATCCGATTGCGTCGCAAGATGCCCGGCTCGGACGTGATTGAAGACGTCGAGACCAAGGAAGAGGTCTGCGCCCGCCGACGGTCAGGCCAAGAAGGTCGAGATCGTCCATCGTCCCCGCCAGACCGGCGAGATCACCTACATTCTGGACGTGGTCGAGAAGCCGAACGAGCTGCACAAGGACAACAACGCCATCAGCCGCGTGGTGAACGTGCGGCAGGAGCGGCTGCGGGTGCTCCTGATCGACGGCGAGCCGCGCTACGAGTACCGCTACCTCAAGAATTTCCTCGAACGTGACAAGACCGTGGATTTGCGCGTGCTGCTGTTCTCGGCCGACCCCGAATACGCCCTTCAAGACCCCTACGCTCTCAGCGTGTTCCCCGCCGGAAAGGAAGGCCCCGACGGGCTTTACTCGTACGACGTGGTGATCCTGGGCGACGCCGACCCCGGCTCGCTGAACGCGGCGCAGATGAAAAACCTCGTCGAGTTCGTCACGCAGAAGGGCGGCGGATTGCTGTTCGTCGCGGGCGAGAATTTCAACCCGCTCAGCTACAAGAGGACGCCTCTCGAACCGCTCCTGCCCATCCAACTTGCCGACGCCCGCAACCCCGTCTCCGCGGGCCAGTCCATCAACGCGTTCCGCCCTGTCCTGACCACCGAGGGCCGCTCGCACCCGATCTTCCGCTTCGGCCGGGACGACATCGAGAGCCGCCGCATCTGGGACAACCTGCCCGAATTGAACTGGTTCCTGGAAGCCCCCCGCAAGCAGCCCGCCGCGTTTGTTTTGGCCGTCCATCCCACCTTGAAGGGCTCGGACGGGCAGGGGGTGCCGATCTTCGTGTACCAGTTCAGCGGGGCGGGCAAGGTCATGCTCAACGCCGTGGACGACACCTGGCGATGGCGGTTCCGCACCGGCGACAGCGGCCCCTTCGGCCGGTTCTGGATCCAGACCATCCGGTTTTTGGCGCGTTCCAAACTCCTTGGACAGAAGCAGGCCGAGGTCACCACCGATCGTAAGAGATATACGAGGAACCAGTCGATCCAGGTGCAGGTGCGTTTCCCCAACCCGGGCATCGCGCCCAAGGGCGAGGTGAACGTTCAGGTCCAGAAGAAAGGGCAGAACCCGCGCAAATTGACGCTCAAGGTGGGGACGGGCGCGAAAAATGTGTTCGAAGGCGTGGTCCCGCAGCTTCCCGAGGGGGAATACGAAGTGCAGCTCTTGCCCCCGCCGGTGCTCTCCGGCACGCTTCCCTCGACCACCTTCCGCGTGGACCCCCCGGCCGGCGAGATGGAGCGGGTGCAGATGAACGAGCCCGAGCTTCGCCGGGCGGCCGAGGTCTCGGGCGGCAAGTTCTACACGCCCGCCACGTTCTCCACGTTCTGGGACGACCTGCCGGCGCCGCAGAAGGTGCCGCTCGACACCGACCCGCCCATCCCGCTCTGGAACACCTGGCCCGTCCTGGCGATGTTCCTGGTGGTCGCTGCGATGGAATGGGTTTTACGCAAACGCAAGCAGATGGTATAGTTGAGATTCCTTTAAGGCCGCGACCGGCACGCCATTTCCGCCGGACGGGAGGGTACTGACCATGCGAAGCCCGCTGCATGCACGGATTGCGGCCCTGAGGGGTCGAGTTCGCCGATTGTTGGCCCTCCATGGGCTCAGCCTCGTCCTGGCCGGGTTCGCCCTCTTCGTCCTGGCCGTCGGCCTGGCCGATTATTTCGTGCATCTGGTGGGGCCGGTCCGCGTAGCCCTCCTGATCGGGCTGGCCGGCATGGTCGCTTACCTCACGATCCGCCACGTGGTCGCGCCTTTGGTGGTGCGGTTCCGCGACCTCGACATCGCCATGAAAATCGAGAGGCGATGGCCCGGCCTGAACGACCGGCTCGCCAGCACCGTGCAGTTCCTGGAAGTGGGCGAGGTCGAGCGCAAGGAAGACCAGTCCGACACGTTCGGCTCGCGGGCCATGCGCGATGCCACCATCGAGCAAACCCTGGCCGAGACCCACACGATCGACTTCCGCCAGGTCGTCGACCCTCGACCCGCCCGCAGGGCCGTGTTCGTGGCCTTCGGCGCCGTGGCCGCGGGGTTGATGGCGTTCTGGGCGCATCCCGACCTGGGCTCGCTCGCACTCAAGCGACTCTTCATGCCGCTCGCCTCGAATCCCTGGCCGCAATCGACCCACCTGGAGATCCTCCAGGCCGCGAAGAAGGTAGCCAAGGGCGAGCCGTTCGTCCTCGAAGTGGGCGTAGGCAAGGGCGAGTCGGCGCCAGGCTCGGCCAAGGTCACGTATTTCTACGAAGGCGGCGAGAAGACGACCGAATTCCTCCGCCCCGACGACCGCAACAAGTTCCACGGCCGCAAGGAGGCCGTCGACAAATCCTTCGAGTTCCAGGTCGACGCGGGCGACGACTCGATCGGCCGTTTCCAGGTCGTGGCCGTCGACCCGCCGGTCGTGACCGAATCCAGCGTCCGCCTCAACCTGCCGGCCTACACGGGCGAAGCCCCTCAGCGGCTCTCGCCCGGCAAGACGCAGATTCGCGCCGTCCGCGGGACGGTCGTCGAGCTTGAGGCCGTCGCTAACAAGCCGATCCGGACCGCCAGGCTGATTCGCGGCGAGGGGCTGCCCCCGCTCAACGTGATGACCGACGCCAGGGGGACGAGGCTCTCCGCGAAGTTCGAGTTGAAGGATTCCGGCACGCTGGTCTTCGATCTTACCGATACCGAGGGGTTCCATTCGCAGGAGAAAGACGCCCTGCGATTCGACCTCCGCGCGATCAAGGACGAGGCGCCCCGCGTGGTGATCGAGGAGCCGGCCAACGACCGCGACGTGACGGCTAACGCCGACGTGCCGATCCGCATCGCTGGCCGACGACGATTACGGGCTCGACCGCGTGCGGATGGTCTACAACACGGCCACCGGAGGCTCGGAGCCCTCGCCCGAGACGATCATCCCGCTGTGGGCCGCCGACGCGAAGAAGTCGGCCGCGGGCGAGAAACACAAGGAAATCCCGCACCTCTGGAATCTCGCGCAGTTGAAGCTCGAACCCGGATCGGTCCTGACGTTCCACGCCGATGCCCGCGACCTCGACAACCTGTCCGGGCCGAACCTCGGCAAGAGCCGCGAGCTTCGCCTGCGGGTCGTCACGCCCGACGACATGAAGCGGCAGGTGGCCGCGCAACGGCAGGCGATCCGCGAGGAGCTGGAACGCGCCCACGCCATGGAGAAACAGGCCATCACCCCCGTCAAGGACGCCATCCGCATCCTCGACCAGACCGGCGGCCTCGACCCCAAGGCCCGCGACGAGCTGCGCAACGCCGAGACCATCCAGAACCAGGTGAACAACCGGATCACCGGCAAGGCCGACGGCATCGAGCAGAAGATGAGGCGATACCTCGAAGACCTCGCCAATCTCAAGCTCGACGCCCCCGACGACCAGAAGCAGATGGAGGAACTCCTCCGCGGGATCGAGCAGATCCGCGACACGAACCTCGGCCCCGCCGAGCAGAACCTCGACCGCGCCAACAAGGCGATGGACGGCGAAAATCCCGCCAATCGCGGACGAGAAAGTCCAACGCCGACCAGGAAAAGGCCAACGCCGAGCGGACCTCCGCGGGCGATCAGAGCAAGGACGCGTCGAAGTCCGGCGCGAGCGGAAAAGATCAGGCCGGCAAGTCGGCCGAGTCCAAGAAGGGCCAGAATCCGGACGCTGCCAAGGGCGAGATGGCCCGGGCGGGTGAGTCGAAGTCGGGCCAGGAAAAAGGCCAATCGGGCGAGGCCAAGTCGGGTCAAGAAAAGGGCCAGTCCGGAGAGTCGAAGTCGGGGCAAGAAAAGGCCCAATCCGGCGAATCGAAATCCGGTCAGGAGAAAGGTCAGGCCGGCGATTCGAAATCCGGCCAGGAAAAGGGCCAGTCCGGACAATCGAAGTCGGGGCAGTCGAAGGGCCAGTCCGGCGAGTCGAAGTCCGGACAATCCAAGTCGGGCCAGTCGAAATCGGGTCAGGAGCAGGGCCAGTCGGGTGAGGAAAAAGGCCAATCCGGCGAGTCGAAGTCCGGCGAGTCGAAGTCGGGTGAGTCGAAGTCGGGTGAGGCCTCGAAGGGCCAGCCGAAGGCGAGCGAGAAGGGCCAGCGGCAATCCCCTTCGCCCTCGAAATCGGCCCCCCGCGCGGCGCTTGCCGAGGCCTCCAAGAATCAGCAGCAAGTGGCCGACGAGTTGAAGAAGATGCTGGACAAGCTCGGCGACTTCGAAGACATCCAGGCCATGATCCAGGACAGCAAGAAGCTGAGCAAGGCCCAGGATGACGCCATGAGGGCCGCCGCCGAGGAGGGAGCCAAGCCCGAGCTCAACGGCAAGAAGGCCGAGGCGCTCACCCCGCAAGAAAAAGCCGCTCTGGCCAACGCCGCCGACCGCCAGGCGCAGGTGGCCAAGGAATTGGCCGAGCTGCAAAACAAGATGGACCAGGTGGCCGACCGCGTCGAGAAGAAGGACCAGCGCGCCGCCGATACCCTCCGCGAGGCCGCCGCCGAGAGCCGCAAGCGGAACACGGCCAACACCATGGAAGAGGCCGCGCAGGGGATCGAGAAGAATCAGATGGGCCAGGCGCAGGCCGGCCAGAAGAAGGCCCAGCAGGACCTCAAGAAGCTCGTCGAGTCGCTCCAGAATCGCCGCGAAACCGAGCTCGCCCGGCTCCTGAAGGACCTGAAGGATGCGAACAAGGACATCAAGGACCTGAAGAAACGCGAGCAGCAGAATCGCGACGCGACCGCCAAGGCCAAGGAGATGCAGGACCCCAAGGAACGGGCCGAGCAGCTCCAGAAACTCTCCAAGGAGCAGCAGCAGATCCAGCAGGCGCTCAAGAAGGACCTGCTGAAGCTGCAGAAGCTCAGCGCCGAGCAGGCCGCCCAGGCCGCATCGAAGGCCGCGCAGAAGATGGCGCAGGCCGGCGAGCAGATGGACCAGGACGAGGCCGAGGAGGCCATGAAGCAGCAGGAAGAGGCGCTCGCCGGCCTGGAGGAAGTGCAGGACGAGATCGAGCAGAAGATTCAGGAGGCCGAGGAGCAGCTCGCCATGGAGCAGCTCTCGAAGATCAAGGACAACCTGCTCGGCCTCTCCGAACGCCAGGATAAGGTGGTCGAGGAAACCGTCGTCTACGAGAAGAAGCGGACCGAGAAGGCGCTCACCCTGCCGCAAAAGGCCAGCGTGAGGACCCTTGGCCGCACCCAGGACGCGCTCAAGGACGAGGCCGCCGAGCTCGTCGAGAAGCTCGAATTCGCCCCGGCCTACGTGCTGAGCCTGAAAAGGGCCGTCGTGGCCATGGACGTCGCCTCGAAGCGGTTGCACACCCTGAAGACCGACGACGAGACCCAGAAGGTCGAGACCACGGCGTCGAAGAAGCTCAAGCAGCTACTCGACGCCCTCAAGCCCGACCAGGCCCCGCCAGGCGCGGCCCAGCCGCAGCAACCGCCGCCCGGCGGCGGAGACCAGCCCCCCGGCCAGCAGAGGCCGCGCGGGCAATGGCGACGGGATCTCGCTGGCCGCGCAGTTGAAGGTCCTCAAGCTCATGCAGCAGGAGATCAACGACCGCACCGAGGAAATCGACGAGATCCGCCTCCGCAAGAAGGACCTCGCCCCCGATCAACAGGCCGAGCTGGAACGCCTCGCCGACGACCAGCGGAGCATCGCCGATATCGCGCGTGACCTGACCAAGCCCAAGAAGTCCGACCTGGAGGATTAGAGCGATGCTTCGTCCCCGATACGCTGCAATTGCACTCGCCGCCGGCATGGGCTGGTCAGGCCTCGCCCTGGCGCAGGACAAGCCCAGAGACGACACGCTCGATCGCCTACTGGAACGCCTGGAAGGGACCAAGCCGGCGCCCTCCGACGCGGCCCCCGAGACCAAGACCAAGGAGAAGGAAAAGGACAAGGCCGCCGAGGCGAAGGCCGACGCCAAGCCCAAGGCGAAGCCGGCCCCCGTCGAGGAGCCGAAGGACAAGACGCTCGACAGCCTGCTCGAAAAGCTTGGCGAGACCAAGGATGCCGCCCAAGACCGAGGGCAAGCCCTCGGCCGAGGGCGACATGCCGCCCAGCCCCGATGACAAGCCCAAGGACGTCGCCGGCGAGAAGCTTAACGACGAGCAGAAGAAGACCGACGCCCGCCTGGAAGAGCTGACCGGCCGCATCAAGAAGAAGAAAGGGCAGGGCGACGGCGAGGAGGAGATGGATGAGAACAACCCCATCACCAAGGCCGTGAAGAAGATGCGCGAGGTCCAGAAGAAGCTCGGCGACGACGACACCGGCGAGGAGACTCGCAAGAAGCAGGGCGAGATCGTCAAGGACCTCGACCAGATGATCGCCCAGGCCAAGAAGCAAGGGCAACAGCAGGGCAGGCCGGGCCGCCGCACGCAGCAGAGGAACAATCAGCCCGGCCAGCAGGATAACCAGCCCGGCACCCAGGCGAACAACGACCCCAAGGGCGCCAGGCCGATGAAGCCGAAGACCCCCGAGAACGTGGCCGCCCTCGTCGGCGAGAAATACAAGAACACCTGGGGTAACCTGCCGGCGCAGCTCCGCGAGGAGATGGACAACGTATTCGCGGAGAAGCCGCTGGAGCGCTACGCCGCGAAGATCGGCCGCTACTACGAGGCCGTCGCCAAGAAGGCCACCGCGACCGGAAAGGACTGACGCCCATGAGGACCATGGAACCTCTGCGCAGATCCTGGCTGCTCTCGGCCGGCTTGACCCTGGTCCTGCTCGCCTCGACCTCGCTCGCGCAGGCCCCCGGCGGACCGGCGCAGGGGACCAAGCCCGAGAAGACGGGGTTCGCCGAGGCCAGGACCGGCGACATCCCTGAGGGCGCCGCCGAACTCATCACGACCGAAACTCAGAAGTCCATCGAAGCGGGCCTGGCCTGGCTCTCCAAGCAGCAAAATGCGGACGGGTCATACGGCTCGGGCGCCTATCGCGGGAATATCGCGGTGACGAGCCTGTCGGCGCTGGCCATGATGGCCTCGGGCTCCAGCCCCGGCCGAGGCCCCTACGGCCCGCAGATCGACAAGGCGTTGCAATTCGTGATGGACAACACCAGCCCGTCGGGGTTCATCAGCGTCCAAAACGCGGCGACGCACGGCCCCATGTACTCGCACGGGTTCGGCGCGTTGTTCCTGGCCGAGGCGTACGGGATGACGCGCCGCCCCGAGATCCGCGAGAAGCTGGAGAAGGCCATCCGCCTGATCGTCGACACCCAGAACGGCGAGGGGGGCTGGCGGTACCAGCCGGTGCGCGCGGACGCCGACCTGTCGGTGACGATCTGCCAGATCAACGCGCTGAGGGCGGCGCGGAACGCGGGGATCTTCGTGCCCAAGGAGACGGTGGAGGCGTGCATCCGCTACGTGAAGCAGTCGCAGAACCTCGACGGCGGCTTCCGCTACATGCTCTCGGGAGGTGCCAGCGCAGTTCCCTCGCAGCGCGGCGGGCGTGGTGGCGCTGTACTCGGCCGCGGTCTACGACTCGAAGGAGGTCGATCAGGGCGTGGCGTATCTGAAGCAGTACATGCCCGAGATCAAGTTCGGCCAGCGCTACAGTCACTATTTCTACGGGCATTACTACGCGGCGCAGGCGATGTGGATTCGCGGGGGCGAGGACTGGATCCAGTGGTATCCGGCCATCCGCGACGAATTGGTCTCGAAGCGGACGTCGCAGGGTTACTGGAGCGATAGCGTCGGCAGCGAGTACGGCACGGCCATGGCCCTGATCATCCTCCAGATGCCCAACAATTACCTCCCCATCTTCCAGCGTTAGAAGTCAGCCCTGGGGGTCGCGACGCTACGCGAAACTCCGTGACGATCCATCAGGAGCGATCTCCCATGAGTCTTGCAAAGGCCATCTCGTCCTCCCGCCTCGTCGCCGGTTTCCTCGCCCTCCTCCCGCTCCTGGCGGGCACGGCACTGGCCCAGGAGCCCAAGAAAGAGCGGAGCGGATTCGCCGAGGCCAGGACCGGCGATTTGCCCGAGGGCGCGGCCGAATTGATCACGCCCGACACGCAGAAATCGATCGAGCTCGGCCTGGCCTGGCTCTCCAAGCAGCAGAATCCCGACGGCTCCTATGGCTCGGGGACTTATCGGGGCAACATCGCCGTGACCAGCCTGTCGGCGCTGGCCATGATGGCCTCGGGCTCCAGCCCCGGCCGAGGCCCCTACGGCCCGCAGATCGACAAGGCCCTGCAGTACGTGCTCGACAATACCAGCACTTCGGGGCTCGTGGCGTCGCAGAACGCCGGGGGTTACAACGTCCCCATGTACTCGCACGGGTTCGGCGCGTTGTTCCTGGCCGAGGCGTACGGGATGACGCGCCGCCCCGAGATCCGCGAGAAGCTGGAGAAGGCCATCCGCCTGATCGTCGACACCCAGAACGGCGAGGGGGGCTGGCGGTACCAGCCGGTGCGCGCGGACGCCGACCTGTCGGTGACGATCTGCCAGATCAACGCGCTGAGGGCGGCGCGGAACGCGGGGATCTTCGTGCCCAAGGAGACGGTGGAGGCGTGCATCCGCTACGTGAAGCAGTCGCAGAACCTCGACGGCGGCTTCCGCTACATGCTCTCGGGGGGCGGGAGTGCTTTTCCCCGGAGCGCCGGCGGGCGTGGTGGCGCTGTACTCGGCCGCGGTCTACGACTCGAAGGAGGTCGACCAGGGGATCGATTACCTAAAGAAGAATCTCAACCAGATCAAAGGTGCGGGACGGCGCAGAATTACTATTATGGGCATTACTACGCGGCGCAGGCCATGTGGATTCGCGGGGGCGAGGACTGGTTGGAGTGGTATCCGGCCATCCGCGACGAGCTGTCGCATCGCCAGACCAGCCAGGGAAACTGGTTCGACAACGTCGGCAGCGAGTACGGCACGGCCATGGCCCTGATCATCCTCCAGATGCCCAACAATTACCTCCCCATCTTCCAGCGTTGATCGGGTGCGAGGGAGCTTAAAGCGGGAAGGGATCAAAACGTCATGTTTCGCCGAAAAGACGCGAGCCGGTGGCCCTTGCTGATCGCGTGCCTCGTCGCCGTGATCCCGGCCTCCGCCCTCGCCCAGGACCCGAGGCCGCCCGGCTCGCCGCTCCCGTCCGATCCCGTCTTCAAGGCCACCAGGCTCGACGGGACCACGGTCTCCGGCCGGATTCGCCAGCTCGGCCCCGACGGCCAGGCGGTTCTGACCGAAGGGTCGAAGGAAACCACCATCCCCATCGCGCAACTCTTCAAGCTGACACGCGAGGGCGAGTCGCCCGCGAGCCCGCCCGAGGGAAGCGTGGTCGTCCTCCCCGATGGCGACCGCCTGGTCGCGCTCGTAAACGGCTCGGGCGAGACGTCGCTGGAAGTCTCCCCGAAGATCCTGGGCGATACCACGGTCTCGATCCCGCTCGACGCCCTGCTTGCGCTTCTCCTCTCGCCCACTTCCGACCTCGAAGCCCAGGAATCTCTCCTCCATCGCTTGACCGACGAGCCTCGCACGTCAAGCGTCCTGTGGTTAGCCAATGGCGACCGCCAGGAGGGGGATTTCCTCGGCGTGACGGGCCAGAAAGTCACCTTCCAGCGCGAAGGCCAGCCCGCCACCTACGAGCGATCGGCCGTGGTGGCCATCGGGTTCGATCCGGCGCAGGCGGTCTACCCCCGGCCGAAGGGGACTTACCTGGAATTGAGCTTCCACGACGGCTCGCGGCTAGGCGTGACTGATTGCCGCGTCGAGGGTGGCCAGTTGGTGGCGACCACGCGATTCGGGGCCACGATCAAGCCGCGCTCGCCGACCTTGACCGCGTCCACGTCCGCTCCAACTCCATCGTCTATCTCTCCGAAAAGAAGGAAGCCCTGGCCGATTTCGTCGGCTATCTCGGCTCGCATCGGGGGAGATACGCCCGCGATCGCACGGTGGATGGCCGGACGCTGCGAATGCGCGGCCAGCCTTACGAGCGAGGCCTCGGCACCTATTCGCGGACCCTCCTGGCATATCGGATCGATGACCCCGACGCGAGCCGGTTCCAGGCCCTGGTGGGGCTTGACGACGGCGCGGGGCCCCTGGGCAGCGTCGTCTTCCGCGTCCTGGTCAACGGGAAGGAAGAACGATTCATGTCGCCGCCGATGACCGTGCGAGACGCCCCGATCGCGGTCGATATCGACCTGAAGGGCGTGCGTGCCCTCATCCTCACGGTCGAATTCGGCGAGAGGGGCGACGTCCAGGATCTCGCCGACTGGGTCGAGGCGCCGAATCATCCGCCAGGCGCGATGATCGCCGGATTTGCAGATTTCGGCACGAGCCCGGCCCGATCTTGCTCCTGTTCTCGTTCATTTTTCCCCTGTCGAGTGGGTGTATCGAATATGTCCAACGACGACGAGGCCAATACGACCCCGGAACGGTTCACCAGCCTTGCCCACCTCGCCTCGGCGGTGGGGCATAGCGTGATCAATTCCTACAGCGCGATCGTGAGCAATGCCGAGATCTTGCGGCTGACCGCCAAGGCCGGGCTGCCCGTCGACCCGATCGCGATTGCCGATATGATCGTGCGGACGGCCGTCGACGCCTCGGGCGTGGCCCGGCGCCTGATCGACTACACGCGGCCAGTTACCACGATCGGCTCGAAGACCGTGGCACTCGACCGCCTGATCGAGGAAATAGCCGCCGAATACCAGGACGACGATTCATCGCCGGTCGTCTATCTGGCCAAGTCCAAGCCCGTCCCATTGATTCGGGGCCATGCTCCCCAGATCCGGGCGATGATCGGCCACCTCGTCCGCAATGCCGAGGAAGCCCTGGGGGGGGCTGGCGGGACGATTACCCTCGCCGCCGAGCTGGACGATCGCGGGTGGATCTCGGTGGAGGTCCGCGACACCGGGCCGGGCATGGCGCCGGGCGTCCAGGAACGCGCCGTCGAGCCGTTCTTCACCACCAAGAACGGCCATCTCGGGGTGGGCCTGAGCATCGCCAACGGGATCTGGCGGCGCCATCGCGGGACGATGGCGATCCGAACGCAGCAGGACGACGGCACTACGGTCCGCTTGTGCGTCGACCCGATCGAAGGCGGCTTCCATGTCCCTTGAAATCCGGGGCATTTCGCGTCCGTTACGAGTCAATATGTGGCGGGCGACGACGGGAACGAAATGGTGATCCGCCGATCCTGGTCCGGGATCGTGCGAATCTCGAAGTCTCCGCCAAGCGACTCGATCAGGTCGCGACAGATCGCCAACCCGGAATGATCGGCGCCCTCCTCCGACCGCTCCCGAGCGATCTGGTGCAGGGGCGCGAAGGCCCGCTCGATCGATTCGTCGGGCAAGCCGGGGCCGATCCCGAGGATTTCGCACTTCCATCGGGACGGGAGGCATGCAGCCTCGAACCGGAGGATTCCGCCCGCGTGAGTTGCGTTCACGGCGAAGTTGAGGATTTGCCCCACAATCTGGCGAAATACGGACCGGGTCGTGCATGATTTGCGCATCCGGCCCGACCAGACCACACGACCAGGTTAATCTCCGCGAGCTAACCCTGGAGGCGTAGCGGCGATCGATATCCGCCACGACCTCGGAGAGCATGGCCGGGGCAGTTTCGCCAGAACTCCCGGCGGCAATCTCGGAATATTCCGCGAATTCGCGGATTAAGCCTAGCAACTCATCGCACAAGCCCGCCATGGAGCGCAAGTGCTCATGGCGGTCGCCGTTGCCGGAGTCTCCATCAAGGGACCGCATCTCGCCGATCCGTGCGCCCATCGTCTCCAGGGGGCGCGGAAGACCTCGCCGAAGTGGGCGAGCATGACCACGAGATCGTCCGATGCGTCCGAATTCCGACGCTGTGTCACATCCATGTGGACCTCTCGGCTCGTTGGTGAAAATTGCCGCGGATGAAGGGGCGAGTTGACCTCCAGATCAACTCGGCGAGCCGACGAGCCCGGGTGAAGACGCGAGCACGAGGCCTCAAATCGGCTCCTCGGTGCTCGATCGGTGGGAACGATTGATCGGGATCGGCCCATGGGCCGGCGAGGGCGTGGAGGGGGGACTTTCCAGGAGCTCGTCCGCCTGGACGATCGACTCGGCGAGCTTGGCCATCGGCATGCGGCGATCCTGGCTCTGCCTCTGGAGGAACCGGAACGCCTCGGGCTCGTTCAAATTCCTCCGAGTCATCAGGATTCCCTTGGCACGCTCGATCAATTTCCGCTCGCGGAGCGTCAATTCGAGGGCGTTCACGCTCTCTCGCAGGCTCTTGACCTCGCGGGCGCGGGCCACGGCCGTCTGGATGGCGGCGTGCAGGCTCGGGCTGGTCACGGGCTTGAGCAGGTACTGGATCACGCCGTCCTGGACGGCCTGGTCGACGAGGTTCGGGTGCCCGTGGGCGGTGAGGATGATCACGGGGGTGCCGGGATCTTGCGCGATCTGGCGCGCGGCCGAGAGCCCGTCCAGGCGGGGCATCTCGATGTCCATCATGACGACGTCGGGCAACGTGCGGCGGCAGACCTCGACGGCCCTCTGGCCGTCGTCGACCACGGCGACCACGTCGTATCCCAGGGCCTCGAGCTGGCCCTGGAGCCCCGCGGCGACCGGCTTCTCGTCGTCCGCTATCAAGACTTTGCACAGGCGATTCATGGACGATACCCCCTCGCGCCGTCACCTTCGCGGACGTACGCATTGCCGGGTCGCGACGAGCACCGTTGCGGCTTCGAAAACTGGCGTCGTCGCGATGTTCCCATTCTGGACACGGATCGGGCGAAGGGCAAGAGTCGAGATCCGCCCGGGTCCGACCCGCTTGACGCTTCATGGATGACCTTGCACAATCCGTACCTAAACCGGAATCGTATGATAACTCCGGGTTTTTGTGCAACGGGATCGAAAGGGGATGCGTCGAGATGCCACGTCACGCAATCGAGCCCCTCGTGTTCCAGGACCTCGCCGAGGGGGATGAGTGGGAGAGCGGACGCAGGACGGTGACCGAGGCCGACGTCGTCAATTTCGCCGGGCTTTCGGGCGACTTCAACCCCATCCACATGGACCATCACGCGGCGGCGGCAGGCGTGTTCGGCAAGCCGGTCGCGCACGGGCTGCTCGGCCTGGCGATCGCCAGCGGGCTGGGCACGAACGCCCCCCGAGTCGACACGATCGCGTTCCTGGCCCTGCTCGAATGGAAATTCGTGGCGCCCATCGCCTTCGGCGACACGGTCCAGCTCCTGACCCGCGTGGTCGCCCTGGAGCCCAAGGCGAAGGGGCGACGCGGCCTGGTAACCTGGCATCGCCGCTTGATCAATCAACACGGGGCGACCGTCCAGGAGGGCCTCACGCAGACGCTCGTGCGTGGGCGGGAAGAGGCGCGATCGCCGACGCCTACGCCCTCGCCGTGAATGTTTCGATTTCACCTCTTTTCCGGGGTTCGCCGTGCGACGTTATCGGACCGAGATCTTGATCCCGCCGGATCGCACCATCCTCCTGCAATTGCCGGCCGGCCTTCCCGAGGGGTGGGCCACGGTCGTCGTCCAGTGCCACGAGGCGGCCTCGCCCGAGGTCCACGAGGCCGACCCCGACCATCAGGATATCGAATGGTGGGACGAATTCGACGAGGGTCAGCAGCCCGTCGCGGACGAGAAGTCGTAGGACGAGGCCGAATCTTGAGTGCCCGATCGCGAGAAAAGCCCCGCGCAGGCGTCCGGCCCCCCTTGAAAAAAACGCGTCGCGACTCGATGATTCGAAGGGAACGGGCGATCTCGAAGGGCGGGGTGGCGCGGAGACCGAGGGGACCTCATGCATTGGACCGACCGGGTCTACGGCGACGTGACGATCGACGACCCGGACATCCTCGACCTGATCCGCTGCCCCACGTTCCAGAGGCTCAAGGGGATTCGCCAGGCCGGGCCGTCGGCCTTCGCCTTCCCTTTCAAGACGGTCAGCCGGTTCGAGCACAGCCTGGGCGTCTTCCTCCTGCTGGGCCGCCTCGGCGCGACCCGTGACGAGCGAGTCGCGGGGCTCTTGCACGATATCTCCCACACCGCGTTCTCGCACGCGGTGGATTTCGTGTTCCACTCCGACGAGCAGGATTATCACGAGAAGCTCAAGCCCGAATTCCTCCGCCGGGAAGATATTGCGTCGATCCTGGCCCGGATGGGCTACAAGCCGTCGGACTTCTTCGATGACGCGATCTATCCCCTCCTGGAACGCCCGCTGCCCGCCCTGTGTGCCGATCGCCTCGACTATTTCTTCCGAGACAGCGTGACCTGCGGCGTCTCCTCGCCCGAGAGCGTGGCCCGAGGTGTGGGCAGCTTGGCGGTCGTGGAGGATCAGATCGCCTTCACCGACGTGGCGATCGCCCGCGACACGGCGGAGCGGTTTGCCGTCATGAACCGCAAGTTCTGGGCGGGGGACGTCGAGTCGTTCATCTACAACGAATTTGCCGACGCCCTGCGCGAGGGGCTCCAGATCGGCGCGCTTCGCGAGCAGGATTTGCTGCGGGACGACGCCCACGTCCTCTCCCGGCTGAGGGCGAGCGGCGAACCTCGCATCCTGGATGCGCTCGAGAACATCGAGAATTTCCGCCCCGAATGCATGAAGGGATTCGTGCCCAAAGTTAGCCCGAAGCTGCGATGGCTCGACCCGGCCGTGGTGGTGGAGGGGAGGGCGGTGCGCTTGTCGGAGGTCGAGGGAAAGCCCCTCAGTCCAGGCGAGCCTTGAACCCCCGGGTCATCTGGCGATTCTCGCTCAGGCGCTCGGTCTTCACCTGCTCGATCTTGCGGATCATCGCTTCTGCCGAGTCGCGGAACGGGTCGATGGGATCGAAACGGCTTGCCGCCGCATACCAGCCCCACATCCCGCCGCCGCCGTCTTTCATTGCGGTCTTGTAGGTCCACACGGTCCAGCTCAGGCCCTTGCGTTCCATGGCCTTCGCGAACTTCGCATGGGTTTCGGGCGTGCCGTGGGGCTCGAATTGGTATTCGCCCACCAGGAACGGCACCGGCCGCGTCTCCTGGAATTTCTTCACCCGTTCCACATACGAATCGGCGGCCGAATCCTGATCCTGCAGTGACTTGGCTTGGAAATTGTAGTGGTGCGTGCTGTAAACGACGTCTTTCCATCCCGCCAGGGCGGGGCGGGGGAAGGTGTCGATCCCCTTATAGCCGTCCTCGATCACGATCAGATGCTTCGGATCGACGGCGCGAATGGCCCGATAGATCCGATCCTGCACGAGGTAGAGCGAGGACGGGTCGGGTGCGCCCATCGGCTCGTTCATGAGGTCGTAGGCCGCGACTTCGGGCCGGTCGCGATAGCGCCGGGCGATCTCGGCCCAGAGTTTCTCGGTCGCCGAGACCGCCTCGGGATCCTTGAAGAGGCGATCGACGTTCGACTCGCCCGTATGATGTTCGCCGCTCTGCCTGCCGGGCGTCCCGTGGAGGTCCAGGATCGTGTACAACCCCTGGCTCGCGGCCCTTTGAATTGCGCCATCGAGCCAGGCGAAGCCGTCGGGTTCTTCGAGCAGGTCGTATGTGAACGGGACTCGGACGCAATTCATCCCGGCGTCGTGAATCCTGCGGAAGTCGGCGTCGGCAATCCAGGCGTTGCGGAATGAGTCGCGTATCTTCGTCATCTCGCCGGTGCCCAGCCGCTTTTCGACCACCCGCCAGAGGCTCACGTGGTCCTTGACCTCGGGCAGGTTCGAGTCCTCGGGCGGCCTGGTCTGGAACGGCATCATCCACATCTCTTCGACGAGCCATCCGCCCAGATTCACCCCGCCGAGGACCACGCCCCTGCCTTGATCGTCCACGATCCTGGTCCCATCGGCGTGGAGTCGGTGCAGGTCGGCGGCCCGGTGCATGGGGCGGCGATTAGGAGGACGATCAGTGCGATCCGGACGTTTCTCATGAGGCGGGCTGCTCGATCGACAACGAGTTGAGGACTCGGGGAGTGATGCCGTCCTCGTCCCGGCTCGTCGCGTCCGCCGTCGTTTCCTCGGCCGGGGTGGCGACTTTCTTCCTGCGGAAGACGACCCATCGCGACATCGAAAAGCTGATCCCCGTAGCCAGGACGATCCCCACGACCGCCGCCGCGAGCTTGTGGGCGGCGAAAAACGGCACCCTCGCCGGCAATCCCAGGCTGACCGTGAGGCTGACCAGGATTCCGAGCAGATTGCTGGCCACATAAGTGGCAAATTGCGGGAGGATTGCCCCTGCCCTCGCATAACTGAACGTGAGCCGGCGATTGAGCGAGAAGTTCCAGACCAGGGCGACCGCGATGGCCATCACCCGTGCCGTCGCGAGCGAGAACGTGATTTCGGTCTTCGGGACGAAGTGACCGGCGAGGGGCGTGAGGTTGCAGAGGAACTGGAAGACGAGATAGCAGGAGAGGTCGACCACCATGCCCGAGGCACCCACCAGGCAGAACTGGATCAGGTGCGAGGCGCTCCCGAAGCGGTGGTCGGCCATGCGCTTCAGATGGCGGATCTCGTCGAGATCGGGCCGGAACTTGCGGCTGGGTCCCCGGGTCGAGACCGGCACGTCGACGCGTCGCCCCTCCAGCTTGTTGAGCAGTTCGAGCGAAAACTTGGTGCCGGCGGCCGTGAAATTGTGCTTGGTGTCGTCCCGCAAGGTCTTGGATAGCCCGATCAGCCCCGAGAGCGGGTCGGTCGTGGTGCCCATCCATTTCAACAGCTTCCCCGCCCATTTGCCGATTCGCGAGCCGCCCCCTCCCGCCATGAACCGGCTGGAGATCACGAGATCGGCCCCATCGCCCTGAATCGCTTCGACCACGCGAGGCAGCGACTCCGCGGTGTAGCCCATGCAGGGATCGACGACGAGGAGGATGTCGCCGTCGGCCGAGTTCAATCCCGCCACGGCCGCCGCGGCCAGCCCCGAATCGGTGATCACAAGCGTCCGCCACTGGCCGGGTTCGGAGGGGATCGAGCTCGCGCCGGGACCCACGGCAATCACCACGTCGACCTGATGGCCGGACTGCTCCAGGGCCTGGCGATAAGCGGGGATCGCGGCCTCGGGACGAGGGTCTCCGGGAGCTACCGGCAGGATCAGACTCACGCGGGCCATGTCGCGAAGCTCCGAGGGGAGGGTCGAGGCGGAGGGAGGGAGGGGAGGCGAGCCGGAGGTGCAAACTTGGGGGCGCGGCCCCCGCCGATGACGGGCCGGCAACGACGAATGTGCCCTCAATCTAAACCGCGTGACCGGATTTGACAACGCAACTTGCCCGGCGGTCTCCGCAAATCAACGCGGAGCCGGACGCCCCATGTCCTCCGACTTCGGATAGATCTTGTGACGGGGGGCGCCCCGCAGGACTTGCTCCTTGCCCCAGGAGACCGTCTGGCGAAAGGTCTCCGAACCGATGAAGTCGAGGAACGCCTGGCGGTCTTCCCACTCGCTCATGATCGCGAACGAATACGGGTCGTCCACGCGGTGATAGAGGAAGGTTTCCTTGTGGCCGGGCATGGTCCCCAGTAGGGCGATGACCTCGCGGAACCGGGTCGTGAACATCTCCGCCTTCTCGGGGATCACATCGTAGTACATGCCGACGGTTACCACGGAGGGCGCTCCTTTTGCAAGGCGATCGGGCGAGTTAACATGAGGAACGAACTGGACTTAGACTTCCAGCGAGCCATCAATCCACCCGCCGCCCAGGACCATATCGCCATCGTAAAGCGTGACGACTTGGCCGGGCGTGACGGCAAGCTGGGGGGCCTGGAATCGCACGACGGCCGTTTGACCTTCGCCCGGTTCCACGGTCGCGGGAACCGCCACATGGCGGGCTCGAATTTGCGCATCACATGCGACCGGCCCGGGCGGACACTCCACGTGCCAATTGACATTGGAGGCGACCAGCCCCGATTTCTGGAGCGATTCGCGATGGCCTAACTTGACCGTCCGCGTGATCGGCTCGATCTCGACCACGTAGCGAGGAGAGCCGACCGCAACGCCCAATCCTCGCCTCTGGCCGATCGTGAAACCTTCGATCCCGCCATGATCGCCGAGCGGGGTCCCGTCGTGATCGACGATCGGGCCGGCGGTGTCCAGGTCGGGGCGGCGATCGCGCACAAATCGCAGGTAATTGTCGTCGGGGATGAAGCAGATCTCCTGGCTGTCGGGCTTGTCGTGGACGGGCAAGTCCAGATCCAAGGCCATCTTGCGGATTTCTGCCTTGTGAAACTCGCCGACCGGGAGCAGGACCCTGGGCAACAATTCGCGACGCAGCCCGAAGAGGACGTAGGATTGATCCTTGGTCGCGTCGAGGGCGCGGGCGATGCGGGCCTGACCGTGCGAGTCGGCGACCATGCGGGCGTAGTGGCCCGTGGCGACATAGTCGGCACCGACTTGCTTCCCGTAAGCCCAAAGCTTGCCGAATTTGAGCCAGATGTTGCACATGACGCAGGGATTCGGCGTCCGGCCGATGGCGTATTCGTCGGCGAACTGATCCATGATCCGGGCAAAATCTTTCTCGAAATCCAGCGCGTAGAACGGGATATCGAGGCGATCGGCAACGTTTTGCGCATCGATCGCGTCGGAGGCCGAGCAGCAGGTCTTGGCCCTCCGCTCGGTCTCATTGGCCGTGGCGCCGGTGCGCATGAACAGGCCGATGACCTCGTGGCCCTGCTGTTTCAGCAAGGCCGCGGCCACCGAGCTATCCACCCCGCCACTCATCGCCAGGACGACCCGCTTGCCCATCGTTCCTCTCGTTTCAAGGATGACCCCGTCAGGATTTACGCTTGATGCTCTTGATGATCACGGGCTTCGCCGGCACGTCCGGTTCCGGGTGACTCCTGCCTTCCGGAGTGAGGAGGGCCTTACGCGTGGTCTCCACTTTCGCGATCTTGTCGACCACGTCCATGCCGTCGATCACGCGACCGAAGGCGGTATAGCCCTGATTCTCGTAGGTGTCCAGGCGGTTGTTCTCGTCGAACAGGTTGATGAAGAACTGCGAGGTGGCCGAGTGCGGGTCGCCGGTGCGGGCCATGGCGATGGTGCCTCGCAGGTTGCTCATGCCGTCCTTGTTGTAGATGGGCGACTCGTTCCGGACGGGCTCGCCGGTCTTCTTCTCCTTGTATTTCTCGTCGAAACCGCCACCCTGGATCATGAACGTGGGGATCACGCGGTGGAACGTGGTGTTGGTGTAAAACCCGTCGTCCACATACTTCAGGAAATTCGCAACCGTCTTGGGGGCCTTGGCGGGTTCCAGCTCGATTGTCACGTTGCCCATCGAGGTTTCCATGACGACGACCGGCTTCTTGTCGTCGGCCGACGCCGCGGCGATCGTCCCGAGGACGGACAGGGCACAGAGCGAGGAAACAAGCAACGGATGTCTCGGTGTCATGGCTGAGCAATGCCCCGGAGGGAGAGATCGCGAAAATCGCCCGTGAAGACCCAGGTGGCGACTTTATCATAGGCATTCGCGTCGTGTCGAGGAGGCGAGGAGGATGGCCAGGTCGTACTGCGGGACCGCGACCGCCCCACGTCTCGTGGCAAGAGATTGGCCTTTCGGTCCGTCATCAGGGACCGTCGATCCGTTGCAAGGCCAATCCCGCCAACGCCTTGCCCACGATTTCCGGGAGAAACCGGGAAATCTGGGAATGGAAAGGTTTCCAGAGCCCGACGTCGCTAACGCCCCGGGCGGATGCGAGATGTCAAGGAGCGTCGAGGGACCGGCGCCTTGGGAGACAATCGCGACAGGGATCAGGAAAATCCATCCAATTGCCGACGCATTCTCGATTTCCCCCCGCGACCCGCGGACGAAGCGGCGTCCCCCTCGATTTTGCAGTCCTTCCGCAGCGGTGAACGTTCGGATGGCACACGATGCGGGACGTAGGCTGGCTATCGCCGGTCTTATTCGTTGACGGCCGGCAATAGCCCAATGGCACTAAGCTTGTCTTGACACGGAGGGGTCCTCTTTGACTGAAGTTGTTTATCACGAGCAACTTCGCCACAGAGGACCCACTCCATGTTTACCGACCCACCACGTGCCCGCGTCTTCGAGCGTATCGCTCAAGCCGACCTCCGTCAATTCGACCGCTTCCTCACGCCGGCTCGTTTCGCCGATGCCGCCTCGCGGGCGGCCCTCACGATCCGCCAACATCCCTTGAATCCGATCCGCCTGGTCTGGCTCGGTATCGCTGCCGCCCGCCATCGCGGCGAATCCTTTGCCGGCGCCCTCGGCCTGACCTTGCGACTGCTCCGCGACGGCGAATCGTTCCGCCAGGAGAGCCTCTTGCCCCCGACGCCCGCGCGGCCCGGCTCGCCCCGACGCTCCAAGCACGACCCCCGCGGCAGCGACCCCACGGCCGTCACCGAGGAGGCCTTCGTCCAGGCCCGCAAGCGCCTGCCCCTGGGCTTCTGGGTCGCCCTGATCGCGGCCCTCGCCGACGCGTTCCAGGCCGAGCACCCCGACGCGGCCGGCTTCCGGGGGTTCCGCCTCCTGGCGTTGGACGGGACCTGCATCGACCTGCCCACATCCCGGGCGCTGGCCGCGCATTTCGGCACCGCCAAGAACGGCCGCTTCGCCGGCCCGGCGCAGGCGCGGATGGTGATGCTGCAGCTGCCGCTGGTCCGCATGCCCTTGCGGTACGAGTTGGTCCCCTTGGCGCAGGGGGAACGCACCGTCGCGGCCGGCCTGCTCGACGGCCTGCGGGCCAACGACCTGGTGCTCATGGATCAGGGGTTCTGGAGCTACGGCCTGTTCCGGCAGATTCAGCAGCAGGGGGCCTCCTTCGCGATCCGGTTGTATCCGGGGGTCAAGCCGACGACCGTGCAGGCCTTGGGCGACGGCGACCTCATCGCGAGTTGGAGGCCCAGCGACCCCCGCTGGCGCAAGCAGGGCCTCCCCGAGGCGATCCGACTGCGCATCATGTCGTATCAAGTCCGGGGCTTCCGCCCCGGCGCGATCGTCACCAACTTGCTCGACCCCGAGGCGATCTCGCGCGAGCAATGGGCGGGGCTCGCGGCGGCCCCGGCGGGCGGGGTGCTCGAAGGCGGCCTGTACCATCGCCGCTGGGAGATCGAGAACTCCCAAACAGACTACTCCTCAAGATGGTGGTTGTCACCGGCCGCCTGATCCGGTAATCGTGGCGGTTGATGCCCTTCTGAGAGTTGCTCGGTGCTGCCATTCCATGGCCTCGGGCGATGAGAACGGAGTCCCCTCATGTCACGAACCGCTCGCGATCCCGACGCCGCTCCCCCCCGCGCCAACCTGCTCTGAGAGCAACTCGCTCTCCGTTGGTCATCTCGCCCTGGAGCACGCTCCCGGAGCCGCGTCGCCAGCGACTGCTCCGGCTCCTCGGGCAGGTGATGGCCCGGCGCCTGCTGGCCGATCGGCCGGGAGGCGGCCATGAATGACCCCGCGTCCCAGGACCGCTCGCCCAAGCTTCAAAACTGGCACCTGACACGAATCGCGGTCGTCTACGTCCGGCAATCCACGCCCCAGCAGGTCCTCGACCATCGCGAATCCACCGCGAGGCAGTACGCCCTCGCCGACCGTGCCGTCGAGCTGGGATGGCCGCGCGATCAAGTGGTCGTCATCGACGACGATCTCGGCAAGAGCGGCCAGTCGGCCGAGGGACGCCCGGGATTCCAGCGACTCCTGGCCGAGCTCGCGCTCGACCGCGTCGGCCTGATCCTCGGCCTGGAGATGAGCCGATTGGCCCGGTCCTGCAAGGACTGGCATCAGCTCCTGGAGCTGTGCGCGCGATTCCGCACGCTCCTGGCCGACGCCGATGGCCTCTACGACCCGACCGACTACCACGACAGGCTCTTGCTCGGCCTGACCGGCATCATGAGCGAGGCGGAGCTTCATATCCTCAAGGATCGCATGAATCGCGGCAAGTGGAACAAGGCGCGGCGGGGCGAGCTCTACGGCCTGCCGCCGATCGGCTATGTCCGAGGCCCGTCGGGCGCCTTCGAGATCGACCCTGACGAGCAGGTCCAGTCCACGATTCGCCTGATCTTCGACGAGTTCGATCGCCGGGGGACGCTCCACGGCCTGCTCCGCTACCTCGTCCATCACCGAATCCTCATGCCGGTGCGCGTGCATCGACGCGGGCAGCTCGACCGCCTCGAGTGGCGTCGGCCGAATCGTATAACGCTCCAGAACCTGCTCCATCACCCGATCTACGCCGGCGCCTATCGCTACGGATACCGGCCGATCGATCCGCGACGCAAGGTCCCGGGCCGGCCCAGCACCGGCCGACTGATCCGGGCCGCCGAGCAGTGCTCCGTTCTGATCCGCGACCGTTGCCCGGCCTACATCGATTGGGATCGCTTCGAGACGAATCGGCGAACGCTGGCCGAGGACCGGGCCCGAGCCGATTCGAAAGGGGCGCCTCGACCGGGCCCCTCGCTCCTGGGAGGGATCTTGGCCTGCGGCCGTTGCGGCCGGCGGATGATCATCGGTTACAGTGGCGCGAAAGGGACCCTTCGCTACAACTGTTCGCGGGGCGCGTCTGACCATGCCGAGCCCCTCTGCCAGACGATCCCCGGCCGGCTCCTCGACGATCTGGCCGCCGAGCAGATCCTGGCGGCGATGACGCCCGCGGCGCTCGAGGCCAGCCTCGCCGCCTTGGCCGACGTCGAACAGCAACGTCGGCAACTCGACGATCAGTGGCGCGAACGCCTGGAGCGGGCCCGTTACGAGGCCGGGCGAACGGCCCGGCAATATCACGCGATCGAGCCCGAGAACCGACTGGTGGGGCGGGAGCTCGAGCGACGCTGGGAAGAAGCCCTGAGGAACGAACAAGCCCTCCGGCATGACCATGAAAGATATCGAAGGAGCCTCCCCGGCCCCCTGGGGGACGCCGAACGGGCCGAGGTCCTCCGCCTGGCGCAAGACCTGCCCGGCCTCTGGCGGGCCTCGACTACGACGCCGGCCGACCGGCAGCGAATCGCGCGACTCCTGCTCGACCGGGTCGTGGTGGGGGTGGTCGGCAAGAGCGACCAGGTAGATGTCCGGCTGGAGTGGGCCGGTGGCTTCGTCAGCACGCATCGTCTGGTCAAGGCGGTGAGCCGCTATGACCAGCGGCGTGACTGGCCCGCGCTGTTGTCCCGGCTGGAAGAACTCCGACGCGAGGGCCGCTCGGCGACCCAGATCGCCGACGCCGTGAACCGCGAGGGGTTCCGCCCCCCGAAGCGGACGGAGCGATTCCGGAAGTCGATGATTCACCGACTCCTGAACCGTTGCGGCCTGTCGCCCCGCCTGCCGACCGCAGAGCAAGACCGCGAGTCGTTGGGACCCGACGAATGGTACCTGGCCGACCTGGCGGAACACCTGAAGGTCCCCAAGGAGACGCTTCACCGTTGGCGTCGCGTGGGCTGGGTCCAGGGCCGCAAGCACGACGACTCTCGGGGCCGCTGGATCCTCTGGGCCGACGCCGACGAGCTCGAACGCCTGAGACAATTGCGGTCTTGCCCCCGCACTTGGGACAATCAGCCGAAGGTTCGGCAACTGATCATACCCAAGTCTCAGATCGATCTATCCGCGGGTGACGATCGATGACAGGCTCTCGCTTTGGAGGCACCATGGCTGGCAGATCGAGACGACGTTCAAGGAGTTGAAGGTGATTCAGGGGATGGAGTCCGGGCTGCGGAGCCGGACCCGCGAGGGGATCGCCTACGAGGTCGCCGGGCATGTGGTCCTGTACCTGCTGACGCGATGGTTGATGGTGGAGGCGGCCGGGTTGGCGGGCTTGAGCCCGTTGCGGGTGAGCTTCACCGAGGCGCAGCGCGAGTTGAGGCGGATGGACGCGTTGCTGATCATCTCCGGCGGCGAGCACGTCGCTCGGGTGCTGCTGCCTCGGCTGGTGGCGGCGATCGGCCGCCACCGGGTCATCGTCCGTCCCGGCCGCCATTACGCCCGCCCGCACGACACCAAAGTCCTCAACAAGGGCAATGGGAAACGCCGCCAGCCCAGCAAATTAACCGGAGGTGCATAATCAAACTTAGTGCCATTGGGCAATAGCCGGCCCTACATTCGTGTGCAACGCGACTGTGAATCGCTGTAGGACGGCCGCGGCCACTTCTTCGCTGCCGACGCGGCGGGATAATTTCGCCGGGCGTGAGACACTTCCGCCCCCGCCATCGCATTGAAGGGAAAGGCTTCACCGTACACGGGGGATGACGATGGCCGCACCCACGAGCAATGCCCGAGAGATCTTCCTGGCCGCGCTGGACCGACCGCGGGCCGACCGCGACGCCTACCTCGACTCGGCCTGCGCCGGAGACGCCGCCCTGCGCCGGCGCGTCGAGGCGCTGCTGAGGGCCGACGACGAGCCGGGGCCGTTCCTCAGCGGCCCGGGGGCGACGCACGGCGACGCCCCGGGGGCCGACGACCTCGCGGCCACCGCCGCCCACGGCGCCGCCGCGCCCGAGGGCACCGCCACGCTCGACGTCGGCGAGCCCCCGGCCGCCGCCCCGCCACCGGGCCCCGCGGCCCGGGTCGAGGGGGTCGTCATCGCCGGCAGGTACAAGATCCGCCAGGAGATCGGCGAGGGCGGCATGGGCTCGGTCTATCTGGCCGAGCAGACCCAACCGGTCAAGCGCATGGTCGCGCTGAAGCTCATCAAGGCGGGCATGGACTCGCGCAACGTCCTGGCCCGGTTCGAGGGCGAGCGGCAGGCGCTGGCCTTGATGGACCACCCGAACATCGCCAGGGTCCTGGACGCCGGCACCACCGACGACGGACGGCCGTTCTTCGTGATGGAGCTGGTCAAGGGCATCCCGCTGACCGATTACTGCGACCAGCACCGCCTGGATGTGCCGGAGCGGCTGGCGCTGTTCCGGCAGATCTGCTCGGCCGTGCAGCACGCGCATCAAAAAGGGATCATCCACCGCGACCTGAAGCCGACGAACATCCTGGTCGAGAGCCACGACGGCCGGCCCGTGCCCAAGGTGATCGACTTCGGGCTGGCCAAGGCCACCAGCGGGCATGCAACTGAGCGAGCACAGCCTCTTCACGGCGTTCGGCAGCGTGACGGGCACTCCGCTGTACATGGCGCCGGAGCAGGCCACGTTCAACGCCGTCGACGTCGATACGAGGGCCGACATCTACGCGCTGGGCGTGATCCTGTACGAATTGCTGGCCGGCTCGACGCCGATCCGTCGCGACACGCTGAGGCGTGCGGCGCTGGACGAGATGCTGCGCGTGATCCGCGAGGACGAGCCGCCCACGCCGTCGAGCCGGATCAGCTCCTCCGACACGCTGCCGAGCCTGGCGGCGAACCGGCACGTCGAGCCGGCGCGGCTCTCGCCGGCTGGTGAAAGGCGACCTGGACTGGATCGTGATGAAGGCGCTGGCCAAGGAGCGCGAGCGGCGGTACGACTCGGCGATCGGCCTGGCCAACGACATCGAGCGGTTCACCAACCACGAGCCGGTCTCGGCCGGGCCGCCGACGGCGCGGTATCGGATGGGCAAGTTCGTGAGGCGCAACCGGGGCCGGGTCATCGCCGCGGCGCTGGTCCTGCTGGCGCTGGTCGGCGGCGTGGTCGGGACGACGATCGGGCTTCTGGAGGCCAACCGGCAGCGCGGCTTCGCGGTCGCGCAGTCGAAGAAGGCCGACGAGCAGAGGGCCCTGGCCGATGCTCGTCGCAAGGAGGCCGAGAAGCGGCTGGCGCAGCGGGACAAGTCCAACACGATCCTGCTCTCGGTCTTCGCGAACCTGGACATCCGGGGAGGCGACGCGGCGACGCTGCCGATGTCGGACCGCCTCGGGCGGAACCTCGACGTGGCCACCGCCGCGCTGGAGGGCGAGGCGATCGCCGACCCGCTGGGGGTGGCGCGGATGCAGGCGGTCCTGGGGGAATCCCAGGTCAGCCTGGGCTATGCCGACAAGGGGGTCGCCCTGCTCACCAAGGCCCGGGCCACCTACGCGGCGAAGCTCGGCCCCGACCATCCCGACACGCTCGGGGTCATGAACCGGCTCGCCGTGGCCTACCTGTACGCGGGCAAGCAAGACCTCGCCCTGCCTCTCCTGGAGCAGACCCTGGCGATGCTCAAGGCGAAGCTCGGCCCCGACCACCGCGACACGATCTTCTGCACGGAGCTCCTCGCCTCGGCCTACCGCGACGCCGGCAAGTTCGACCTCGCCCTGCCGCTCCACGAGCGGGCCCTGTCGCTGGCGAGGGCGAACCTCGGCCCCGACCACCGCGCCACGCTCCAGAGCCTGGCCAACCTCGCCGCGTGCTACTGGTCCATGAAGCAATACGACCGGGCGATCCCCCTCTTCGAGGAGGCGCTGGCGCGGGAAAGGGTGACGTTGGGCGCCGACCACCCCGGCACCCTCAAGACCATGAGCAACCTCGCCGCCTCCTACTCGTCCGCCGGCAAGCTCGACCTGGCCCTGCCCCTCCTGGAGCAGACCCTGGCGCTGGAGAGGTCGAAGCTCGGGCCCGACCACCCCGACACGCTCGAGAGCATGAACAACCTCGCCATCGACTACACGTCCGCCGGCAAGTTCGACCTGGCCCTGCCCGTCCTGCAGCAGACGCTGGCGCTGAGGAAGTCGAAGCTCGGCCCCGAGCACCCCGACACGCTCCGGAGCATGAGCAACCTCGCCGACGGCTACGTGGACGTTGGCAAGGCCGACCGCGCCCTGCCTCTCTACGAGCAGGCCCTGGCCCTGATGAGGACGAAGCTCGGCCCCGACCATCCCCACACGATCCGAACCATGCACAAATTCGCCGCGGGCTACCAGGCCGTCGGCCGGTTCGACCGCGCCCTGCCGCTCCTGGAAGAGACGCTGGCGAGGAAGAGGTCGAAGCTCGGGCCCGACCACCCCGACACGCTCCAGGTCCTGTGCGACCTTGCCGTGAACCACTGGTCGATGAGGCGATTCGACCGGGCGATCCCGCTCTTCGAGGAGGCGGTGGCCCGGATGAAGGCGAAGCTCGGCCCCGACCACCCCGACACGCTCAAGGCCATGAGCAACCTCGCCGCGAACTGGCGGGATTCCGGCCGGCTCGACCTCGCCGTGCCGCTCTTCGAGGATACGCTGGCCCGGATGAAGGCGAAGCTGGGCCCCGACCACCTCAACACGCTCCAAACCATGAACGGCCTCGGCGTGGCCCTCGCCCTCGCCGGGCGGTTCGACCGCGCCCTGCCTCTGCTGGAGCGGACCGTGGAGATGATGAAGGCAAAGCTCGGCCCCGACCATGCGGAAACGCTCAGGAGCATGGGCAACCTCGCCTCCGGCTACATCGCCGTGGGGCAGCTCGACCGCGTCTGTGCCCTGGATGAAGAGAGGCTGGCGATCCTGAAGTCGAAGCTCGGCCCCGACCACCCCGACACGCTCGCGGCCATGACCGATCTCGCCTCGGCCTGCCGGGCCACCGGGCGGCTCGACCGCGCCTTGCCGCTGTTCGAGGAGGTGCTGGCGACGAGGAGGACGAAGCTCGGGCCCGACCACCCCGACACGCTCGCGAGCATGAGCGACCTCGCCGTGGCCTACTGGTCGGCGAAGCAACTCGACCGATCGATTCCCCTCTTCGAGGAGACCCTCAAGCTGCGGGTCGCCAAGTCCGGGGCCGACGACCCCGAGACGTGGGCCGTCCGGGCGAACCTGGGCGTGAACTACAAGGACGCGGGCCGGATGGACGAGGCGTTGCCCCTGCTCGAAGGGGCGTACCGGGCGAGGGGCCGCAACCCCGCGTTGCAATTCGTCGGGCCGCCCCTCCTGGACGCCTACGCCCACACCGGGCAGGCCGACAAGGCCGCCGCGATCGCCGAGGAGCTGGTGGCCAAAGGCCGCGCCTCGATGCCCGCGGGCAGCCCGCAACTGGCCGGGCTCCTCGCCGAAATGAGCTTGAAGCTGCTGGAGGTCAAGGCCTGGGACAAGGCCGAGCCGATCCTGCGCGAGTGCCTGGAGATCCGCGAGAGGGCCGAGCCCGAGGACTGGAAGACGTTCAACACAAGGTCGATGCTCGGCGCGGTCCTGCTCGGCCAGAAGAAATACGCCGACGCCGAGCCCCTCCTCCGATCCGGCTACGAGGGGATGAAAGCGAGGGAGGGCCAGATCCCGCCGCCGGCCAAGATCCGCCTCCGCGAGGCTGTCGACCGGCTCGTCGCGCTGGCCGAGGCCACGAACAAGCCCGAGGACGCGAAGGCGTGGGAGGAAGAGCGGGCGAAGCTCCCTGCCGAAGCCCCGAAGCCGGGGGCCGACAAGAAGTGAACTCTCCACCGCCTGGTGTCGCCCTCGGCGATCAAATTCCGCGCGGATCTCGGCGAGTTCTTGGGGGGCCAAGCCAGGGGGATCACACCCCAAGGCCGACCCGCCCGGCCCGGTGGCGGGGTCGAGCCGCAACCGCGTGGTCGCGGAGCTCTCAGCGGGTAGGACCTGGTAAAGCCGCGGGAAGCGGGCGTCGGGGTGCGGCCCCGGATCGATCGCCCGCGACCCGGTGTGGAGAACGACGTGGGTTCCGCTGCGGCCGACCGCGACCGGCTGGTCGCGGGATATTCCCCTGGCAGCGAGCAGCGGCAGGCCGCCCGCACGTGTGACAGCTCCGGGATCACCTGAAGCTGCACCTAACGCGTTTTTGGCGAGAGGGTTGTGTCGAGGGTGCGCGAGGGGATTCGAACCCCCGACACCCAGATCTACAACCAATCTTGAATGCGTGGCCGAATCTGCCCCAAACCAGGTGCAGGATGGAGCTTACGTCTTCGTAAGCATGCCACCCGCCCGACCTTTTTCCCCTTTTCGTCGACTGTAAATGAAGACGGTGCATTGCATGCACCCTACAACCCCATTGTGCGGATCTTGGCCAAGATCGGCCCTACGACTTCGGGCGGGACGAACTTGTCTAGCGATTCCTTGCCTCCGAGCATGGCGACTTGCTTGATGAGCGTGCTGGACACGTGCGAGTATTCGCCGTCGGCCATGAGGAAGACGGTCTCGATGGTCGGGTCGAGCCGCTGGTTGGTCATGGTCATGCTGAACTCGTATTCCATGTCCGAGAGCGTGCGGACCCCTCGGAGGATGATGCGGGCGCCGATCCTCTTGACGAACTGGACGGCGAGCTCGGAGAACGGCTCGACCGTCACGTTCGGGAACGGCTTCACGACTTCCCGGGCGAGCTCGACGCGCTCATGGATGTCGAACAGGCTGCCCTTGTTCGGGTTCACGCCGATGGCCACGACGAGGTGATCGAACAGCGTGATCCCGCGCCGGATCACGTCGAGGTGACCGAGCGTGAGCGGGTCGAACGTGCCGGTAAAGACGGCGGTCCTTGTAGGGTGCATGCGATGCACCAGCCTTCCTGGTTAGACCGAACGTAGCGCCTCGCCAAGCCGTTCCAGATCCGCCGCATCGTTGTAAATATGCGGGCTGATGCGGACCCGCTCGCGACGACACGCCAGGGCGATCCCCCGTTCTCGCACGTCGCGGGCGAACGCGTTGGGGTCGACGCCCGCTTTCGTCAGGGGGACGATCCCCGACCGGTCCTCGGGGCGATTCGACCCGCAAACCGTCCAGCCGGCGGACCTTGCGGTCTCCCGCACGGCCTCGGCGCGATCGAGGATGCGTGCGGAGACGGCTTCCGGGCCGATCTCCATGAGCAACCCCACGCTCGCGGCGAACGCCTGCAAGCCGGGCATCACGTAGGAGCCGCCCTCCCAGCGCTGGGCGTTGGGCTTCAGGGTGAAATCGACCCCCGGGGTGTTGTACGACGAGGTCACGCTGTGCCAACCCACGCCGATCGGCCGGAGGCGATCGATCCATTCGCGGCGGATGTAGAGCAGGCCCGCGCCTTCGGGCCCGAGCAGCCATTTGTGGCCGTCGGCGCAGAGGAAGTCGATGGGCGTCTTGGAGACGTCGATCGGGAGCGGGCCGAGCCCCTGGATGGCGTCGACGAAGAGGGCCACGCCGCGATTCCGGCAGATCTCGGCGAGGGCGTCGAGGTCATTGCGGAATCCGGACGCGAACTCGACGTGGCTGATGGTGAGCACCCGCGTGCGATCATCGATGGCGTTGGCCAGGTCTTCCGTCCACACGCGATCGTCCCGGCCGGGGACGAGTCGCAAGGTCACGCCGCGATCGGCCAGGTTCATCCAGGGGTAGATGTTCGAGGGGTATTCCTCGGAGGCCGTGACCACGTTGTCGCCGGGCTTCCAGGGGAAGCCCTCGGCGATCAGGCCGATCCCGTGCGTGGTGCTGGGGACGAAGGCGATCTCGTCGGCCTGGGCGTGGATGAGGGTGGCGAGGTTGCGGCGGAGGGCGTCGAGCTTCTTCTCCCAGGAGAGCCAGTGGACCACGCCGTTGGATTCCTGGTCGGCGGCCCACTCGCGGAGGGCATTGGCCGAGCGACGGGGCAGCGGGGCCACGGCGGCGTGGTCGAAGTAGGCCCACTTCTGCGAGACGGGGAACTCGGCTTCGCGGAGGGCGTTCCAATCCATCCCAGGTCCCCGGGGCACGGCGATGCGAGTGATGGTCGTCACCATAACGCAGCGCGAGTGCAACACGCCATCCCCATGCGGCCAGGATGGCGTGTTCAAGGCGCCGGGTGCAACCGCGGATCCTTGGGGTCGGTCGAGCAGGATCGGCCATCGCGCCGCGGGGATCTCGCGGGGAAAATGTCGCCCGCGTGTGGACGGTATCTTTTCGTGGCCTCCGCCCACTCCCGTCGCGGGGCGCGAACCGGCCGTCGCGGGGGGCGGGGTAATCTGGGGGGTGACATTTGGGGTCGATTTTCGCATGATTTCCTCGCGGAGGGTCGCGATGATAAGCCTTTGTTCTAGGCTCACAACCACACCATCGATCCCGGGATTCGGATTTATCACGGATTCCACGCATGGCGGAAAAGTCGCCGGGCGCGGGGCCGCGATCGGGTGCCCGGCGAGGGGGCGGATTGGGGCCGGAACAAGGCCGACCCATTCGTCTTCTCCTGGATTTTCATGAGTTGCAAACCGTTGTCGGCGAAGGGATTGGGTCAATGATCGACGATTCTAATCTTGTCCATGAGCGAATAAGCTACAGAGTGCGACACTCGGGAAATGCCGGGGATTCGTGGGCCAAGTCGGGGTTTTCGGGTGTCTTGTCCAGGGCGCAGCCGGGGTGAGACGGTTTTTCGCCCGTTTTTGACCGGTTTTCGGGGCGAAGTGTTGGCGCAAATCCCCGAAGTCGTGACCGGGCCAGGAGATGCGGGTTGTCGGATATCTGGACGAAATCTGGACGTCCGGGGATGCTTTGCGGGGGTTTTTGGCCCTTTTGTTGCGCCCGAGAGGCGCAGCAAACCATTAGTGGGTAAGGGGATGCTGCACTTCGTGCTGTTTATGGCATGGGCGTCGAACCCAGGAATCGCCGGTCATACCGGATCCTGGCATCTCGTAGGGCCGGTTATTACCGGCCGTGTTCGATTCGCATGGACGGCCGGTAATAACCGGCCCTACGCGGAAATGACCCGTCCCGCCAGAATCCGTTGGCGCACCCCGGGGCGCCGGGGCACGGGTGTGACCGAATTTTCTTTGGTGAAGCGATGGATGGCGATCGCCTCTCCCCGTGGGAGAGGTCGGCGCTAAGCGACGGGTGAGGGATCTTTTAGCAAGCATCCGGGAGAAAAGCACCCCTCATCCGCCCTTCGGGCACCTTCTCCCGCGGGGAGAAGGCATGGGACCGCTCCCGGACGGCCCCGAGAATCCGTGGGCATACCCAAGTCGCCCTACGGGCAGGGATCAACGATGCCCGCCGCCACCTCCGCCGGCATGTCCGCCTCCTCCTCCGCCCATGTGGCCGCCCCCGCTGAAGCCGCCCATGTGGCCTCCGCTGAAGCCGCCGCCCACATGCGCCGGCGGGCTGTATCCGCCGATGTGACCGCCGCCCGTCATCCCGCCGCCGACATGGGGAGCCATGCCGCCGCCATAGCCTCCACCCAGGCCTCCGACGTGGGGGGCGCCACCGGCGAAGCCTCCGCCTAAGCCTCCCACATGGGGCGCGGCACCAGCGAAGCCCCCGCCCATCCCGCCGACGTGGGACGTCCCGCCCGCCATCCCGCCCGTGCCGCCGAGGTGGGACGTCCCGCCCGCCATCCCGCCCCCTACTCGGCCGGGGGCGGAAAGGCTGCCGCCGACGCCTCGGACGGCCGGGCTGGCACCCGCCACGCCGGCGCGACTTCCCATGGCGGCATTGGCCTGATGGGTCGTGGACGTGGCGTTAGCTCGCGAGGCGACTTGCTGCAAGTGGCTGTAGTGGCCGCCGTTATAGCCGGGCGTGGAGCCCGAGGCCAGCGGCCCGCCGCTGCGATTGGCCATCGACGATCCATGAAAGGCGTTGCCATAAGGCGAGCCCGCGCCGGCGTGCGTGCCGCCGTTGTGGGCCGCCATAGGTCGCGTCCCGGCGGCCCCGGCGCGAGCCAGGTTGTTGGTGGCCCGGCCGTTGGTAACCGTCGTGGTCGTCTTGCGGTTGATGCCGTTGGTCGTGCGATTGACGGTGGTCGAGCGGTTGATGTTCGACCCGATCCGGTTGCCTCCGGGATGGAACGGATAGTTGGCGAGGTTCCGGCCCAGGCCGTATCGACCGTAGCCATAACCACCATATCCATAGAAGCCGCCGTAGCCGTATCCCAGCAGTCCGAAGGGCGATCCGAAGCCGAACGCATAAGGATAGCCGTAGCCGTAACCGCCGAACCCAAACCCGTAGCCGTAAGGGTTGAACAGGCCATAGCCCAGCCCGAAGCCCAGGCCACCCGCGAAGCTGTTGAACAGGCCTCCGCCGTATCCACCTCCGCCGTAACCGCCGTATCCACCCCCGCCGAAACCGCCGTATCCTCCCCCACCGTAACCGCCGTATCCACCTCCGCCGTAACCGCCGTATCCTCCCCCGCCGTAGCCATATCCGCCGTAGCCACCCAGCCCTTGTCCATAGGCCGCGTAGGGATAGCCGTAGGAGCCGTAGTACGGGTAATCGAGATAGCCCGTGTAGAGGCCGATCGAGCCGTAATTGGCGTAGCCGTAGTAGTTTCCGTTGGAGTCGTAGTAAACCCCGGGATAGCCGTCGTAGTAAGTTGTGGGCCGTCCGTAGGCGCCGTAGAGCCGGGCGTAGCTCTCGGGCGAGAGTTGCGAGAGCGGCTGATAGGTCAAATTATTAGGATTGGCCCCCGGGCTGACCTGAGCGGGCGTGAACGCGATCCCGCGGTCTTCCAGGGTCCGGTCCCAGTAGCCGGCCTGATAGACCCAGCCTTCGGGCTGCTTGACCCATTGCGCGGGGACCCAGGCCCATCCGGGTTGGGCCTTCGCCCAGAAGCCGGGCTTCCAGACCACTCCGTCGCCGTCGGGCTGATACTGGCCCGGCACGTAGAAGTAGTCCTGGCCGGGCGCGGGGCCGGGCTCGTCGGCCGGGTGATTGGCGGGCGGGCCGGTCTTGCGGTAGTCGATGCGGTCGGTCTGGCGATCGCTCCAGAACCCGGCCACGCGATACCAGCCCTGGTCGTCGCGCTTCCAGTATCCGTTCACCCAGAACCGCCCGGGAGGCGCGACCCGCCACGTGCCGGTGACCCACACGAAGTCGTTCCTGCGGATGTCCCACGACCAGTAGCCTTCAATCCACTGGGCATCGGCCGAGGGCTTGTCCACGCCCGGTCGCTCGATCAGCGGCGAAGGGGGCGCCTTGGCCACGCGTTCGGGGTCGCGATTCTTGGCCGGAGACAGGAATGCCTCGTGGATCGGGCCTTCCATGAGCGGCTGGATGGCCGCGTTCTTCGGCGCGGAGTCCGCGGGCGGGTTCAGCGGGGCGGGCAGATCCTGCGCGAGGGACATGGCGGGTACGGCGAGCGACCAGCCCAGAAGGCTCATGCCGAGCCGGGAGAGGGGGGCGATTTTCACCGGAGGAACCTCCGCGGGAGCGGGACGTGCGGCGTCTCTTTTCCAGGATACCCATATCCTACGAGCGAATCTGGCCCCTAGATCGAAACTCGTCCGGAATTCGAGCTATGCTTGCCGCCAACAATCCGCACATCCGCTGAATCGTTCACGGAAAAATCGCGGGCCGGCCTTCATTTCGGCGCGAGATGGGTGGAATCGTAACAACTGGGCGGGATGGGTTGTAGGGTGGGTCGAGCGCCAGCGAGCCCGACCTCTTGCTCTCCGAAAATCGAGAAGGTGGGGCTCGCTGGCGCTCGACCCACCCTACGACGGAAATCTCTTCACGCAGAGGAGGCGCGGAACAACGGCAACGGGTCGAATCCGCCCCCGATAATGGGCGCGGCCGACATCCCCAGCCAGCCTTCGAGCAGGCCGGCATAGATCCGGCGGAAATCGGTGTGATGCTTCAAATCGCCGTCGTCCAGGTCGTCGAATCGCGGATGATCGCCGATCAGCCCGGCCTTCGCGACCGGCCCGACGAGGAAAACCGGGGCCGCGGCCCCGTGATCGGTGCCCCCCGAGGCGTTTTCGCCCACTCGTCGGCCGAATTCGCTGAAGCTGAGCACGCTCACGCGGTCGGCGTGGCCGGCGGCGGCCAGGTCGGCGTGGAAGGCGCCGAGCGAGTCGGATAATTCGGTCAAGAGGGCCGCGTGGGCGCCGATCTGGTTGGCGTGGGTGTCGAACCCGTCGAGCGTGGTGTAATAAATCCGCGTGTTGAAGCCGGCCTTGATCACCTGCGCGATCAATTCCAGGCGGCGGCTCAGGCCGTAATTGGGGTACCTGGACGCTGCCCGAGGATTTCCCCGCGATCGCTTCCAGTCGCTGGCTGGAATCATAAGCCGCCAGGGTGCTCCTCCGCAGGAAGCCGAGCAGGGGGTCGTCTACGCGATCGGCGCGGGCCATCTGATCGATCGCCGCGCGGGTCTTCTGCTTCGCGTCGGCGTCGCCCGAGAGTTGCAGGCGATATTGCTCCAGGGTCTCCAGGCTCGGGACCTCCGCCTTCTTCGCCTTCATGGCGAGGGGCAGGCGACGGCCCCCGACATGCAGGGCGGCGATGTCGCCTCCCGCGGGGCTGGGCGAGGCGTCGAGGGCACGGCCGAGCCAGCCGGTTTCGAGGGCGCCGGTCTCGGTGCGGGCGGTCTCCCAGATCTCCTGGGAGCGGAAGTGCGAGCGGTCGGGGTTGGGATATCCCACGCCCTGGAGGATGCTGAGCTTGCCGTCTTCCAGGAGCTTGGCCATGCGTCCCATGCCGGGATGCAGGCCGATCTCGGGGGTAATTTTGTGCAGTTGGGCTTTTGGCAAACGAAGGGCGCGGCGGGCCTTCAAGTAGCCGTCGGCGTCGTGCGGGACGACCGTATTGAGGCCGTCATTGCCGCCGAGCATCTGCACGACCACGAGCACGCGATCGTTCTTCGCCTCCGAAGCGGCGTTGGCCGACCTCGCGAGGAACCCGGGCACGGTGCTCGCGCCCATCGAGATCAACGAGGCGGTCTTGAGGAAGTCGCGGCGCGTGTTCATGCGAAGGTTTCCGATCGGGTATGGTCGGGTCGAGCGAGGATACCCCGGCAATCGGGCCATGGTTCCGGAATTCCTGGCGCCATCGAACCGATTTCGGGATTCGATTGTCGGTCCCGCAGGCGAGGGTGTTGAGGAGACCTCGTTTTCCTCGGGTTTGGTGTACAACGCGGGAATTGGAGACGCGAAATGGACGGACGTCCGGAGCGTTCCGGGAGGAATCAAACCATGACCGAGGCGACGACCCGAAAGCCGTTTCAGGTCCCGGGAGCGGGGACGACCTGGCCTTACATTCGGGTGGAGGTGAGCCATTTGCCCGAACTCCGCCAGATCCTCGACAAGCACCAAGTCCGATATAAGGTGGATGAATATGCCGTCTCGTTTGACGGGGGGCCGGAAACCACGATCATCCACCTGGGTCGAGGGGCCGATGGTGAGGCCATCCAGGCCGTCCTGGACGGCGAGCGTTAATTCGAGGACAGGAGATGGTCTCATCCGACGATGTCCGGGCGCTCCGGGATCGGGTCCTGGCCGATCTGATCTCGGCTCATGATTACTATGCGGAATCGACCGGCGGAATGGTTCCCTTACCTGGACGAGAAGATCCGCCTTGGCTGCCCTTCGATGGATGAAATCGAACGGTTCGCGGAGGCCAAGGCCTCGCGAGATACGCTCGTCCACAACCGGGGAGTGGCGAACAAGGCGTATGAATCGAAGGCGGGTAGCCTTGCCCGCGGCCGGGACGGCGATCGGCTCGACTTCTCCGAGGCCTATCATCGCGCGACCTGGGAATTGCTCCGCAAGGTGGTGGCTGACGTTTGCGATGCCGCCATCGCGAAGCTTGCGTGAGTCAGGCCAACTGATATTCGGGCGACGAGAGGACCAGAGTCGCTGCGTCGGCCGCGTTGCTGATCGGGCGTCCCAGGCTTTGCTCGCCGAACGCATCCTGCACGAGCAATTCCACGAAAAATCGCCCGGCGTCCCTGGCCCCGTGTCGATCCATCAGCGCCTGGGCGTTGAACCGTCCGCCGATCCCTTTCGCGTCCTTGCCGACCACTCCGAGCGCGAAATTGCTTCGAGCCAGGCTCGTGGTCGTGTTGATCCAGGCCGATCCGCCGTCCCATCCGGCCACGCTGGGCGGGAGATAGAGTGCCTGGCCCATCTGGTCGCAAGAACTGGCGAGGGCGTCGGCCGAGACCGTGGGCGAGAGGATCTCGAGCGATCGGAGGGTGCCGACGGCGAGCTCGACGGGCGATTTCACCCTCTTGCGGCGCGAGGCGGCGTCGTGGAACAGCTTCGATCGCAGGATCATCGCCACGGGGGCCTTGATGTCGTAATTCGACTTGCGGAAGGCCTCGGCCAGGGGGTTGATGAGGGCGTTGGACGGCTTTTCGACCTCGCTGAGGAAGTGCGCGAACAGCTTCCCGCAGACGAATTCGGCGCACGAGGGTTGATCGAGGAGGATCTTCGAAACGTCGTCGCCGCGAAATTGGCCCGTCCTGCCCAGGATCGTCTTCTCGCCGCCGTCGTGCTGCGAGGGGACCTCGGCATACTGGTCGTCGCGGATGAAGCTGCCTGTGAAGGCTCGGGCGGCTTCCTGGATGTCCTTCTCGGTGTAGCGGCCCCGGCCCAGGGTGAACAATTCCATGACCTCGCGGGCGTAATTCTCGTTCGGACTGCGCCTTGCGATTGGCCGTGCAGTCGAGCCAGATGAGCATGGCCGGGTCGCGGCTCATCCTGGACAGGAGGGCGGAGAAATCGCCGAGGGCGTGGCGTCGCAACAGGTCGTTTTGCCGCCTCATCAGCAGGACGTTCTTGACCTTGGCGTCGCTGGTGGCGAAGTGGTTGTGCCAGAACAGGGTCATCCGCTCCTTGAGCGGATGAGGGGTGAAAATCATCCGGTAGAGCCACGACGCCTGGAGGCGGGGCAGGGCCGCGCTGGTGCCGGCCATCGTGTCCATGAGGGCGTCGAACTCGCTCGCGGGCGTGCCGTCGAGGCTGAATTCCTCGCCGTTCAGGAGGCGGTCGATGCTTGCGCCCGGGCCTTCCTTCAGGTCGCGATTCAAGGCGCTCCACGACGCGGCGAACCCGGCCCTGCGGTGGAGATGGGCCGCGCGGGCGAGGTCCCAGGGGCCGTCCTGGCTCGGCTCGTACGGCGACCAGGCGCGATCGGGGTCGGTGCGGTGCGGGCGCGGTTTCATCGGGGCATCTTCCGTGGAAATATGGCCGGTAAGTGGCCGGCCCTACTTGTCGAGGAGGAATTCCAGCTTGATCGTGGTGGAATCGGGGCGGTCTTGCGCCTTGAGCGACGCGTGGCCCAGGTACTTGACCAGCTCGATCATGAGCCCGATCTCTCCCTCGGCCTTCGGCCTGGCGTTGCCCTTTTCCAGCATGTTCTGCGTGATCAGGCGGGATCGATTGCGGCCCAGGAGATTGGCGAGCGTGGCGCCGTCGGCCTCGGCGATGAGCGTGGCGTCGACATTTTGGACCGGCGCCTTGAGCGCGGGCACGAGGTCTCGGGCCAGGCCCAGGCTGGTGCTGAGGACGAAGTGATTCCCGACCTGCACGGCGGAGGGCGAGAGGTTGTAGCGGGCGTTCACGGGCTCGCCGGCCTCGGCCTTGCCGGGCGGGAGGAATTTGGCGGTGGAGATGGTCGCGCCCTGGCATTCTTCCGAGCTTAGCATGAGCGGCGGGGCCTTGGTCTGCGCGGCGCCCAGGTTGGCCAGGCCGATGAACGACTGGAAGGCGGATTTGAGGCGGGTGGCGAATTCCTCGTCGTCGGGCTTGAGGTCGAGGATGATGGCCACGGCGGGATATTTGGCGTCGGGCGCGGGCTTCATGGCGTCGAAATCCTGATCGGCGACGACGACTCGCCAGCGAGACCCGATGGCGCCGAGCACGCCGGTGCCGAAGTCGCGGCCCCCGAAGAAGGTGCCGGCCTGGGTGTCGAGCTGCGCGAGCCCCTGCACGGTCTCGGGCGGGAAGATCTCGGCCCGCACTTCCCAGATCGACGACAGGTCACGCCACAACCCGCCCGAGGCGATTTGCCGGGGGACGCGGACCGGCTGCGGGGCGCCGTCGGGGCCATTCGGGACGTATCGCTTCATGGCGTCGGAACGCCCGGACGGCGGCGCGGATAGCGTCAGCTCGGCCGAGAGCTTATCGCCCGTCCAGCCGAGGCTTGCCGTGGCCCAGTCCCCCTTCGTGACCGCCTCGATCCACGGGCCGAGCAGGAAGAGGGCGCCGGCGTCGGGCTTCTTGGCGTTGGGGTCGAGGCCCCGCAAGAGGTCGAGCCGGGCGAAGGCCCAGGCCACGGCGTTCGAGTCGGCCACTTCGTGGCGGGCCTTGAAATTCGCGTTCTCGGCCAGGCTTTTCGAATCCTCGCCCGAGGCGCGGTCGATCACGGCCCTGAGCAGGTCGGGCGAATTGGCCAGGACGAGCGACCCGGAGACGATCGCGTGGATCTCCTGCGGGGCGATCGTGTAGAGCTTCATCCCCCGGTATTCGGAGACGGCCACCGGGTCGGCCTTGCCCTTGGTGGCGGCGTCCTGGCGGGCGAGTTCGAGCAGTTTTTCGTGGGCCCGGGTCAGGAAGGCCGCATCCTTGGGGGTGATCGCGACGAAGATTTTTTCCGATCCCTTGGCGCCCTCGATCGCCAGCGCGATCCCGCCGCCGGTCAGGTCTCGCAGGCCCTTTTCGGGGGTCGTGCCGAGTTGGCCCGCGACCACGTCGGCGACCGTGCGGAACGTGCGGTATTGGTCGCCTTCCAGCGCCTTCGCGTAGCCGGGGACGGCCTTGAGCAGCCCGTTGATGCGGTCGCTGCTGGCGCGGTCGATCAGCACCTCGGGCCGGGTGATCTCGACGTAAAGATAGGCCCCGGGGCCGGCCCATCGCGAGGCCTTCGGCGCCTCGGCTTGCACAATCGCGGCATTCGCGAGCCACGACGCGGCGACCAGCGCCCAGATCCCCCGCTTCGACACGCATCCGGTCATCGTCAGCCCCTTCGCCACGTTGTTCCCTCAGAGGATTCGCCAGGCATTACCCGGGCCCGCCTGCCCTGGTTTCAGAATCTCGCGGCGATCGGCGCCATGCAATCTTGCAACGATGCAATTTCTCGACTTGCCACGTTCGCGGTTTTGAGTAACCTTAAATGAAGAGGGTCAGTCGTCTCTCCTCACGATGGGTCGAGTCCTCCCATGAAATCTGAATTGGTGCCGACCGACGGCGGTCCTTCGATCCCGATCACCAAGGACCTGACGGTGGTGGGGCGCCGCGAATATTGCGACATCCAGCTCGACAACGCGAGCCTCTCGAAGCGGCATTGCGTGCTGGTGAGGACCGACGGGCTCCTGATGGTGCGCGACCTGGTGAGCACCAACGGGACGAAGGTGAATGGCCAGAAGATCATGTGGGCGGCCCTCTTGCCCAACGATCAGCTCACGCTAGGCCGGTGCAAGTTCCGCGTGTATCTCGGGTCGGACGAGGCGCCCAGCCCATCGGAGAAGAAGCCGGCCCGCCAGGCCGCGCCAGTTCCCGTGGCCAGGCCGGCAACGCCCGAAGCCAGGCCCGGATTCGCGCCGCTCGCGCCCATGCCGGCGGTCGCGGCGCCGGGCCGATTGCCGGGGGGGTCGACCGACTCGGATTCGCAGGAAATCATCGAGAATTTGGACGAGTTCATCATCGACGATGACGAGGACGAGCCGTTCGTGATCGACCTGGATTGATCGCGTTGAGGGCTACTTCCCCGCGATCTGCCGGATCATCGCTTCGAGCTTCGTGAAGTCGATGGGCTTGGTCAGGTGCGCGGTGAAGCCGGCCTCGCGGCTTCGCCGGATGTCTTCCTCCATGCCGTAGCCGGTCAGGGCGATGGCGGGGACCGGGCCGCGGTTGCGGCGACGACCCGCCGCATCAGCTCCAGGCCGCTGCCGTCGGGCAGGCCGATGTCGCTGATGATGAGGTCGAAGGCGCCGTTCTCGGACTCCGCGATCCCCTGCGCGATCGTGTTCGCGGTCGTGACGTCGTGCCCCGAGGCCCCGGAGGAGCCGGGCCATCAGCCGGAGCGTGGCCGGCTCGTCCTCGACGACGAGGATCTTGTAGCATGGCGGTGCCGGATGGGCGTCGTCGGCGCCATTGCCTAGCGAGGGTGCCTGGCGATTCTCGTCGACGATCGGGGCCGGAAGGGCCTTGAGGGCGACTGTGGAACGTGGTCCCGCGGCCCTTGCCCTCGCTGCCGGCGGCGATCGTCCCGCCGTGGGCCTCGACGATCCCCCGGCAGATGGCCAGGCCCAGGCCCAGGCCGCCGAACTTGCGGGTGATCGTGGTCTCGCCCTGCTGGAACGGGTCGAAGATGGTGGGCAGGATCGTCGGGCTCGATCCCGATCCCGGTGTCCGAGACCTCGATGACGATCAATTCGGCTCCTCGCCGTCGCCGGTCGTAGGTTCCGGATCGTGACGCGTCCCGCCCTCGGGCGTGAATTTCACGGCGTTCTTGATCAGGTTCCAGAAGACCTGCTGGAGCCGGGCGGGGTCGGCGTTGACGTGGTGATTCTCGGCCGCCAGGTCGAGCTTCGAGCTGGATGACCTTGCCGAAGACCTCGCTCCGGCAGACCTGCACGGCGTGCTGGATCACCGGTGGCAGTCGGCCACCTCCCAGTGCAGGGGCATCTTGCCGCTCGGACGATCCGCATCACGTCCAGGAGGTCGTCGATCAGCCGGGCCTGGAGGTTGACGTTCTGGCGGATCATCTCCAGCGTCGGGCGGAAGTCCTCGGGCGGGGTCGGGGCGATCGAGCATCGACGAGGCCGCCAGCAGGATCGGGTTGAGCGGGGTCCGCAGCTCGTGGCTGAGGACGGCGAGGAACTGGGTCTTGGCGCGGTTGGCCTCCTCGGCCTCCTGGAAGAGCAGGGCGTTCTTCAGGGCGATGCCGGCGCGTTGGCCCATGTCCTCGGCGAGCTTCACGTCGAGGGGGTCGAAGCGTCGCCCGCGCCCGACCAGGCAGAACGTGAGGCGCTCGGGTCCGGCCCTCCACGGGCACGGGCGCCGTGATGAGCGAGGTGAATCCCAGTGCTTGATCGACTCGACATTCATGCGGTCGGAGCCGTTATTTCGCGACGACGGCTCGTCGACGTCGGGGACGAACTCGGTCTGCCCGGTCGCGATGGCCCGGGAGACGGGATGCGCCTCGAATCCGTTGAAGGCTTCTCCCACGCGGTTCGAATCGTCGTCGAGCGAGGGGGATCTTGCCCAGGCCACGCGCTCGATGCGCTTGCCGTCCTCGAGCGCCAGGTCGAAGAAGCAGAAATCGGCGAATCCGTTGGTCGCGAGCCTGGCGATGTTGCCGAGCGTCTGCTTGTAATCGAGCGAGGCGGCGAGGATCATGCCGGCCTCGGCGAGGAACCCCATGCGAAGCTCGGCCCTCTTGCGCTCGGTGATGTCGCGGGAGACGGCGAGGAGGCGGCCGGTCTGCCCTCGGGCGTCGTGGATGGGCGTGACGATCACGTCCCACCACTTGGGCTTGCCGGTCTCGGTGGGGAAGAAGCCCTCGAACGTGCCGCTCCCGCCGGCCGCGGCGGAGGCGAGCGCCACCCGGGCGGATTCGCGGTCGTCGCCGTGCCAGAAGTCGAGCCAGGAGCTGCCGAGATAGGTGCAGGCGTCCTTGATTTCCAGCAGGCGCTGCCCGCCCTCGTTCAACGACAGGACGCGCCCGTCCATGTCGAGCACCTTGATGCAATCTCGGCTGCTGGCGATCACCCTGCGGCTGAATTCCTCGCTCTCTTGCAGCTTGTCGGTGGCCGCCTTGCGGTCGTGGATGTCGATGGCCACGCCGATCCACTTGACGACCCGGCCCGCCTCGTCGCGGACGGGCGAGCCCTTCGAGAGATGCCAGCGATACGAGCCGTCGGAGCCGCGGCGGAAGGGGACCTCCAGCTCGTAGTACCCTCCCCGCGCGGCGGCGTCCAGCCACACGTCCCGGACGCGGTCGCGCTGGCCGGGCTCGACGGCCTCGATCCAGCCGTTCCCCTCCGATTCGGCCATGGTCATGCCGGTGTAATCGTGCCACCACTTGTTGCAATAGGTGATGTAGCCGTCGTGCGCCCCCATCCAGACGGTCTGCGGGGAGATCTCGATCAAACTCCGGTAGCGCTCCTCGCTCTCCTCCAGGCCGCGCTCGGCCCGACGCTTCTGGTCGACGTCGCGGAAGATCAGGACCGAGCCGATGACCGTCCCCTGCTCGTCGCGGATCGGCGCGGCGCCGTCGTCAATCGCCCGCTCCGTGCCGTCCCTCGCGATCAGGATGGTGTGGTTGGCCAGCCCGACGATCACGCCCTCCTGGACGGCCCCGAGGGCGGGATTCTCGACCGCGTTCCGGCTCGACTCGTCGACGATGTGGAAAACGTCCTGGAGCGGGCTGCCCTGCGCCTCGGCGGGGGTCCATCCGGTCAGGCTCGCGGCGACCTGGTTGAGGAAGGTGACCTTGCCTTCGGTGTCGGTGGCGATCACCCCGTCTCCCACGCTGGAGAGGGTCACTCGCAGCCATTCGCGCTCGCGATGCAGCCGCTCCTCGGCCCGTTTCCGCTCGATCCCGAGGGCGATCTGATTGGCCACCGACGCCATCATCTCCATCGTGGCCGGCGAGAGCGTGTGGCGGGCGAACATCGCCCACACGCCCACCAGGCGGTTGTCGACCACGAGGGGATATCCGGCGAAGGCGACCATGCCCTCCCTCCTGGCCCAGTCCTGGCTCGGCACCTGGGGGTCGCCGAGGACCGAGTTGGTCAGGTGGGGCTCGCGATCCTGCGCGATCCTGCCGATCTTGAACATGCCGACCGGGACGCGGGCGTGCGGGCCGTCGATGTGCGTGTACAGGCCCGCGCTGGCGCGAAGCTCCAGCACCTGGCCCGACTCGTCCAGGGTCCAGACCCGCGCGAAGGCGCCGTCGAGGTGCTGGACGGTCGCCCTGGCGCATTGGTCGAGCATCTCGACGAGGCCGGCGCTCTCGGTCAGGACCACGCCCATGGCCTTGCCGAACTCGGCGAGGCGGACTTGCTCGGCGATGGTGGCCTCGGCGGCCCTGCGCCGGGCGATCTCGCGGAACACCAGGACCACGCCGCGAATCGCGCCGTCCCCGCCCAGGATCGGCGAGGCGTTCTCCTCGATGGGGCGCCCGGCCTCGCCCCTGGGCATGAGGACGAGCGAACACGTCTGGTCGGCGATCCCGCCGCGGAGGGTGCGGGCCACGGGGGTCTCGGCCGGCTCGCCGGTCGCCTCGTCGACCACGCGGAAGACCTCGTCGATGGATCGACCGCGGGCCTCGTCCGCCCGCCAGCCGGTCAGCTCCTCGGCTTGCGGGTTCATGGAGACCACGCGGCCCTGATCGTCGGTGGAAAGGACGGCGTCGCCGATGCTCCTCAGCGTGGTGGCGAGGCGATCGGCGAGCGCCTGCTCCTCGATCAATCGTTCCTGCGCCTCGCGGGCGAGCGCCTGGGCCACCCGCCACGCCATGCGCATGCGGCCGCCCATCAGGGCAATCGCCAGCCCGACTGTGACGAAGAGGATCGAGCCGACGCGATCTTCCGCCCCTCGAATCGAGAAGCTGTACCGCGGCGACAGGAACAAGAAGGCGGCCGTTAACCAACTAAGGCCGACCGAAAGGGCCCCCGCGCCGAAGCCGCCGTACCAGGCCGCCGCCATGACGGCGATGAAGAAGGTGATGAACGGGAGTTGCTCGTGCAGCCAGCCATCGAGCGCCATGCGCACGGCCGCCGCGGCGGCCGTGACCGCAACGGCGACCCCGTATCGCCAGGCCGGGGAGTTCGACACGCGGAGCATGCTGGATCAATACCTTCAAGAAAAGCCCGCGCACCCAACGATCCTGGATGCCGGGCCTCGTTTCGGACGGGAGAGGTCCCATTCCGGGAGAATTTCCGGCGCGGAGGCCTGCCGGGGCCGACCACCAACGCCCCGCCTCTTTCGGGGTCACAGGCGATTATATCGCCCCTTTGACCGCGAGCACAGGGACGGGGATAATCGGGTACCCTGGAGCAAATGGCGAGCCGCATCGCGCCTACGGACATATTTCGTCCGACGGCATATTGGACCCGTCGCTCGGGGTCGCCCTTTCCCGGTCCATCCATGGCAAATCCGCTCCCGGTGATCGAGTCGTGCGAGTCCTGCGGGGCGTGCTGCCAGGTCGTCACCAGCCCGCCGTTCCGCCGCGTGTTCGATGAGGCGGGCGAGGAGGCGTGGGAACGGCTCCGGTGGGAACGGCCCGACCTGCTCGCCGAGGTCCTCGCGCACGAGAGGGTGCGAAGCTCGCCGGAGACCCCTCGTTCGGGTCGCCCTGCCTCTGGTTCGATCGCGACGAGCGGCGATGCCGGCACCATGAGCTTCGCCCGAGGGCGTGCCGCGAGTTCGAGATGGGCGGCGAAGATTGTCGGGGCGCGAGGCGTCGTGCCGGGATCGGGTCGGTGCTATGATGTGGGCCGGAACCGAGATCCCCGGAGGAACGACCGTGACGATTCGCCCCTGGATTGCCTGCCTCGTGATGCTCCTGCCCTTCGCCGCGGGCGCCGACGAGCCCGACCCGGTCGTCGGGCCGCTGGAGCCGCTGATCCATCGCCCTTCGAGCGAGATGGCGTCGGTGGTCGGTCGCTGGTCGGCCGATCGCATGGGGCTCAATCGCCGCTATCCGGTCGAGGTGATGCCCAGCCGGAGGGAACGGCTCCGCGAGTTCTCCTCGGCGTGGAGGAAGCGGCTCGCGGAGGCCGACTTCGAGGCCCTGAGCACCGAGGGGAAGGTCGATTACCTCCTGCTCGACAACAAGCTGAAGGCCGAGATCGACCGCCTGGACCGCGACGCCCGCCAATACGCCGAGATCGAGCCCCTGATCCCGTTCGCCCCCAAAATTTACGGGCTGCTGGAGGCCCGGATGCGGCTCGATCCCGTCGACGGCGAGAAATCCGCCGAAGCCCTGAACGGGATCAAGCTTGAGGTGGATGCCGCCCGCAAGGCGATCGGGAAGAACTCGAAGGGCGACACCAAGACGAAGCTCGCGGGAATCCGAGCCGCGGAGGCGGTCGACGGGATGACGCGGGCATTGAACGGCTGGTTCACCCATTACGACGGCTACGACCCGATGTTCTCCTGGTGGACGCGCGACCTGAACCGCCGCGCCGAGGAAGCCCTGCGCGAATACGCGAGGATCTTGCGGACGCAGGTCGGCGGGCTTCGCGAAGGGGACGAGCAGACGATCGTGGGCGAGCCGATCGGGCTGGACGGCCTGAAGGAAGACCTCAAGGCCGAGATGATCCCGTATTCGCCCGAGGAATTGCTGGCGATCGCCGATCGCGAGTTCGCCTGGTGCGACGCCGAGATGAAGAAGGCGTCGCGAGAGATGGGATTCGGCGACAACTGGAAGGCCGCGCTGGAGAAGGTCAAGACCATGCACGTCCCGCCCGGCGACCAGCCGAGGCTGGTGCGCGACCTGGCGAAGGAGGCCGTCGATTTCGTCGAGAAGAACGACCTCGTGACCGTCCCCACGCTGGCCAAGGAGGACTGGACGCTGGAGATGATGTCGCCCGCCGCGCAGAGGCGAAATCCATTCTTCCTGGGGGGCGATCGGATCATCGTCTCCTATCCGACCAACACGATGGAGTACGCCGACCGGATCATGAGCGTGCGGTCGAACAACATCCCGTTCTCGCGGGCCACGGTGCATCACGAGCTGATCCCCGGGCACCACCTCCAGGTGTTCATGACCTCGCGATACAACACGCATCGCCGCGTGTTCGACACGCCATTCTGGACCGAGGGCTGGTCGCTGTACTGGGAGATGCTCCTGTGGGACAAGGGGTTCCCGAAGACGCCCGAGGACCGCGTGGGGATGCTGTTCTGGCGGATGCACCGCTGCGCCCGGATCGTGTTCTCGCTCAAGTTCCACCTCGGCCAGATGACGCCCGAGGAGGCGATCGATTACCTCGTCGATCGCGTGGGGCACGAGCGGTTCAGCGCCGAGGGCGAGGTCCGTCGCTCGTTCTCCGGCGGCTATTCGCCGCTCTACCAGGCCGCCTACATGCTGGGAGGCCTGCAACTGCGAGCGTTGCACGAGGATCTCGTAGGGGCGGGCAAGATGACCGACCGCAAGTTCCACGACCGCATCCTCGAATCCGGCCGGATGCCGATCGAGATGGTCCGCGTCCTGCTGACAAACGCCCCCGTGAAGCGAGACTACGAGGCGAGCTGGAAGTTCGCGAAGTGATTTCCAACCGCGATCCGTCCACCGCGAATGCCATGACCGGCGGCCGTCACAACTCGTTCCCGCGCCCAACTCGCAAGACCCAGGAGGCGTGTTGCTTGCGCCACCACGCGCGGCTGAACGACTCGTTCCCACGCTCCGCGTGGGAATGCCGTCTTCGACGCTCCGCGTCGCCTTCAATCCCCGATCACCAGTCCGTCGTCACCGGGACCAGGGATTCAATCCCCGCGTAATTCCTGGCGCTGGAGCACCGCCAGTCCGTCGGATCTCCGACATATCCTCGCTTCACCGGATTAAAATGGATGTATTCGAGCTTCTGCCTCATCACCGCCTCGGTCTCGATCAATTTCGGGTGGCTCCCCTCCTGCCAGAGCTGAAACTCCCGGTCCGTCTTATGACGCAACTTATGGTATTCAAGGCCATCCAGCAACGTACCTATGTTGCGGAATCGCAGGTAATCGATGATCTTCCTCGCCGTATACGACTTGAAGTCGCCGACTTCCTTCGCCAGATCCTCGGCCGAGGCGATGAAATGGACGTGGTTCTCCAGGACGACATAACCGAGTAGGGCCATCCGCCCCTGATCTTGGAGGAAACGCCACGAATCGAAGAGGATCTGGACCGTTTCCGGCCGCGTGAAGACCGGGAGCCATCCCACCACGGTGCATGTGAGGAAGTGGGCGTGGCCGTCAGCCCGAGCTTGTATCGGCTCCGCCCCATTCCGTTAACCCTGCCGGAAAAAGACGACGCGGAGCGTCGAAGATGGCATTCCCACGCAGAGCGTGGGAACGAGTCGTTCAGCCGCGCGAGCCCGTCCGCTCGGCAATCCTGGCCAGCAATTCCTCGCCCGGGATGCCGTAGGGGCGGAATTTCTCCATGCGATTTTGATCTTCACTGACGAATAACGCCCGATTCGGGCCGAGCTTGCTCGCGATGGGCGAGTCGAGCAGGTGGCCCGAGTCGTTCGCGCTCATCTGGAAGAAGACTCGCATCTCGAACTCGCGCAACACCTGATGCGTGAAGTATCGGTTCAGGTTGTTCGACGTATCACACCAGGCGATCACGTGAATCCCCAGGCGCGAGCCTTCCTTCAGGATTGCGTCGAGGTGATCGGCCGGGCTGGTCGGCTCGTCCTTCTTCGAGAAGCTGTAATCGTCCTCCTTGCGGCGGAGGTCGCGGAAGTTGGGCAGATCGTGCAGGAACAGGAAGATTTCGGGGCCGTCGCCGCCGTCCACCTGCTTGCGGCGCTGGTACTCGGCGGCGACTTCGGCGAGGATTTTTGGCACTTCTCGCCAGCCGCCGAACGTGACCCCATGGGGCAGCGATCGGGCCACTTTGGAAAGCACATCGGCGTGCAGATTGCCTTCGGGCGTGCCGTCGAGCATGTAGAACTGGGCTCCCGATCTCACCGTTCGATCCCCGGCCGGCGGGAACTGCGCGGCGAGGCTCAGGAGCGCCGAGGCGGCGACGCCGATGGCCGCTTCTTCCTGCTGCCCCACGATCAGCAGATGGCTGCCTCCCTGGCGGCGGAACATGGCCGAGGTCGGTTCCTTGATCGCGACCGGATCGCCCACCCATGCGAACGACATTCGCGGAGTTTCGGGATATGTCGGCGCGTCCAGCAGGCGGTTCAGGAGCGGGTTTTGCGAAAGGTCGGCCGCCGCGTCCCCTTCGAAGACGATCGGCTTGCGGGCCAGCACGGGCTTTCGCTCGACGGTCAACGCCGAAATTTGCTTCAAATAGGCTTCGCGGCGCTCGTCGGAGAGCCAGACGACCTGGAAGAAGTGGTTGCCTTCGGGCGCCCCGTTGGCGTCGTTGTAGATGGCCTCGCCGGGCCGCGAGAGCATCCGCGCCGCCGGGTTCTGCTCGCTGAGGATCAGGTGCGAATCGGCCTCGCTGCACTGGAGGGCGATCCTCACGGCCATCTGCCCGATCGTGCTGCGGGCCAGCGTGAACGCGCCCGTCAAGCTTTGCGAACCAAGCTGCACGTGGATGCCGAAGGCGCGGCCCTGGCGGACGAGGCGATCTAGCAACAGGGCGGCGTCCTGCGCGAGTTTGTCTTCCTCGACGAAGAACTCCTGGAACTCGTCGACGATGAGCATGATCCGGGGCAGGGGGGTGCCGGTGGCGTTGCGAAACCCGTTGATGTCTTGCACGCCCGCGTCGCGGAATTTGTCGGCCCGCAGCTTCAATTCGGCGTCGATCCGCTGCAACACGCTGATGCCGAACTCGCGCTCGCTCTCGATCGCCACCACGGCCAGCATGCGGCAATTCGTGGGTCGCGTAGACCTTGAACTCGACGCCCTTCTTGAAGTCGATCAAATACAGCTCGACCTCGTCGGGGCTGTAATTCAGGATGAGATTCGTGATCAACGCATGCATGAGCGTGGACTTGCCCGAGCCCGTGCGGCCGGCGATGAGCACGTGCTGCGACGTGCCCTGGCCGAGCGTCATGTTCTGCCTCTTGGTCGCGCCGGCCTTGCCCAGCGGGATGTCGATCCCGTTGCGGCTGTCCTGCGTCCAGAGGGCGCCGTCGGGCGGGGCGATGTACTCGAACGGGACCATCACGCGCTTGGCCACCAGCGCCGCCTTGCCCACCTTCTGGATCTGCTCGGTGGAGAATTCGGCGTTGAGCGGCGGGTCGATCGCGAGCGGGAATTGCCCGAAATCGGGGTCGTCCCAGGCCAGCGAGCCGTCTTCCGCCTTGAGGTGGTGCAATGGGCGCGCAGGTCGTCGAATTCGAAGTGCAGGGGCATCGGCTTCGAGGGGTCGGCGGCGATCAGCGTGAGCATGCCGCAGGGGACGCCCCCGGAGACGATGGTCGCGATCCTCGCCGCCACTTTCTCCTCGAATCTCCCGGGAAAATCGGCCACGACGAGCACGCGGTACGGCTCGGCCACCTCGCCGGCCACGCGGTTATATTCGTCGATCGTGGCGTATTCGTTCCGCAAATATTTCTGCGCGACGACTTCCATCTGTCCCGCAAGCTCGGCCAGTTTTTCCTCGATCTGGCGGTTCTCGGTCCAGACCTGATTGTTCACGAGGTCGGCGTCGAAATCGGCCAGGTGCATGAAGGCACCGAAGCTGCGGCCGATGCCCGAGGGATCGACGATCGTGAATCGGACCTTGCCCGGCGGGAGGCTCGTCAAGAGGCGGAACATGGAGGTTTGCAGGGCCGTGATGGCCGTCGCGCGGCTTTCCGAGGGCGTCTCGATGAGCAAATTGGCCTGCGAGGGGAACGGCCGCAACGCGGGGAAGTCGAACGCGGTGGGCAGGCCATCCATCAGGCGAGCGTCGGCCGAGATCCCGTTCGGGATCGAGGCAAGGTCGACTCGTCACCGTGCCGAATCGCAGGACGGGCGGGATCTCCGCCGGGGCGGTCCGCTGCTTCCAGGCGGGATTGTCCCAGGAGGGACAATAGCCGTCGACTTCTCGATGGATCTCGTCAAGCTGCGCCGAAGCCTGGCGGATGCCGTCTCGCCAGCGATCGGCCAGGGTGTTCCAGGAGGTTCGGTGGCGTTCGAGGATCTGGTCCTTGACCCCCTTGTATTGCGATTCGAGCTTGCCCAGGCTGGCCGCCGATTGGACGGGGATTTCGGCCATGCGGCGGTCGTGGACGTCGATGGCTTCGCGCAACTCGCGCTGTTGCGTGGTCTGGATCTCGACCGATCGGACCGAGAACGCCTCGCTGATCTTGCGGATCTGCTCGTCGCGACGGGCCTCGCCTGCGGCGATGGTCTTCGCGTGCTTCTCCTTGGCCTGCTTGAACTCCTCCTCGCGACGCGCGATCGGCCGCCTCGTTCGCCTTCTTGAGGCGATCGTCGGCCAGGGCGCGGCAGTGGAGGATCAGGTCATCGGCGTTGGCGAGGGTCTGCATGAGCGGGTTGTAATCCCTGGCGAGCTGCGCCTTCGAGAGCTTGATGAGCTGCATGTGGAGGATCCCGCCAATCGCCGCGCCCACCACCAGCGCGGCGACGATCGGGACCACGTCGGCTCCGACGACAAAAATGGCGATCAGGACGCCCACGAGGATCGGCGAGGCGTAGAGCCAGATCTTGCCCAATCCGGTGACAATCTTCGGGAAAATGAGCCCTTCGACCAGCTTGAGCGGGGCCTCCATCCGCGAGTGACGGGCGAGGACTTCGGCCAGGGGGTCGTTGTATCGCGAGTAGTTTTCGCGGGCGGCGTCGGGCGCATCGGGCGTGATGCCGAGCTTGGCGTAGCGGGTGGCCAGCGTGGTCAATCGCTCTCGGATCACGTCGGCGGCCTGGGCGGCGCTGTTGATGGGCTTGGTCTCGTCGGCGTGGTCCTTCGCGGCCTTGCGCAGGCTGTTGGCGCAGGTGTTTTCGGCGGTCGATCGCTCGCGGGCGTGGTCGTTCTTGGCGGTCTCGCGGACAACGTCGAATTCCTTGGCGATCCGGCGGCTGGAGCTGCTGAATTCGGCGTTCGCCTGCGAGGTGCCGGCCATCGCGGTGTCGACGATGCTCCTCCGCCTCTTCTCGTCGGCCGAGACGGCGTCGCGTTCGAGCTTCTGGAACTTCTCGACGAGCGCCGTGCGGGCCTTCTCGTATTCGGTGTCGGCCTTGGTGTCGTTGGAGATCCGCGTATCGCGGACCTTGACCTCGGCGGCGGCCCGCTCGGCCACGAGGCGGAGGATCTCGTGCAGGACGGAACGCTCGCGACGGATCAGGTCGGGCTCGGCCGGGGCGGCGGGGGGATTGGCGTTGATTTGCAGCCCGAGGGGCGTTTCCAGCGAAGAAGAACTCACAGGGAATCGCTCCGGTCGTAGCAGTCGCGGCGGACCTGATCCAGCACATCCGACAACTTCTGCATGCCGAAGACCGCGGCATCCACGGCCGGTTCCAGAGGCGCCAGATAGCGCTCCTCGAACCGCTTCCGCACCGAGTCGTTCCAGGTGGGCTCGACGATCAGCCATTGATCACGCAGGGCGCGCACATTCTGCTTGATGCGGCTCGAACCGGTCAAAACCTTCGCGTTCGCCATGCGAAATCCCCCTTTAAGCAAGCCCTTCGAGTTCGGCGGCCGGGTCTTCGGCCGGCTCTTCCTCGTCCGAATCTTCCCTGGGCGGAGGCTCGTCGTCGAGCATCTTCGTCGCGATCGATTCCATCGCCGCCGGCACGGCCGTGGGATCGGGGATCGAGGACGTGGTCGGCGCCGATACTTGAAGATACGCCTCCAGCGCGTCGATCAACCGGCTCAACAGGTTCATGCCCGCGGGAATTTCGCCGCTGGCCATGGTCTTCAGCCGTCGCACGCTCCCCTGATATTCCAGAACCGCATGCTGGAACTGGGTCGCCCATTTCCGCGTCATGACCAGCCTTTTCTCGGCGTCCTGCAAGTGCGCCTCGGCCCGCTTCAGGTTTTCCACCTGCTCGGACATCGAGGCATTCTTGGCCAGCTTCTTGCGGAAAAGCTCGGCCTGCGCCGACGCCACCTTTTCCCGCCGTCGCTTGATCTGGTCCTGCCAGTAGGCCGGCCCGTCCGCCTGCAACCAGCGATTGGTCCGGCGCACCTCGGTGAGGACCGCGCCGAGGGCGCCAAGCGTATCCTCGCCATAAACGGCCATCGCGGCCCGCAGGTCCTTCAGCCCGTCGATCGAGTTGACCGCGATCTGGGAACTCATGCGTGTGTCTCGATAAATCCGGAGGGGTTGGATGCTTCCCGCACGAAAACGGCGCCCCGCCTAGTCGAGCGTATCAGGCAAGCCCTTAGGCGTAAAGGAGCAGGCGACCCGCATCGTGTCCGGGTAAACGGGGCGAATTGCCGCATTGAGGTGGAAAATGGGGACGAGGCGAGCGGCGAATCCCCGGGTTGAGTAAGATGGGCGGCGAGAATTCGGAATCATCGTGCCAATCGCTCGCAGGTGCCCCCATGACAGATCCGCCCGAGATTTCCAATCCGCCCGCGAAGGTGGAACCGCCCGCCCCCTTGAAGGAGCGGTCGAAGCTCCGTCGCCGGACCGTTCGAGGGCTGAAGATCTTCCTGGTCGTGGTCGCCATCTGGTTCCTGGCCGCCTACCTGATCCTGCCTCTCGTGTGGAGGCATTACGAGCACCAGCCGAAGCTTGCCGACGCCCCCAAGACGACGCGGACCGCGCAGGGAATCCCCGGCGATCCGCTGAACGTGGGGCTGATCGGCACGGAAAAGGAGGTCGTCTCGGCGATGCTGGCCGCGGGCTGGAGCCCGGCCGATCCGATCACCCTGCGCAGCAGCCTGCGCATCGCCGCAAGCGTGGCGTTCCGCAGGCCCGACGCCGATGCGCCCGTGAGCAACCTCTTCCTGTTCGGCCGCCATCAGGATCTCGCCTTCGAGAAGCCGGTCGGCCGCAGCGCGAAGCAGCGGCATCACGTCCGCTTCTGGAAATCCGACGAACTTGGCCGCGAAGGCGTGCCCCTGTTCATCGGATCGGTGACGTTCGACAGGAGCGTGGGCTTCAGCCACACGACGGGGCAGATCACCCACCACATCGGGCCGAATATCGACGCCGAACGCAACGGGCTCATCGCCAACCTCGTGGCGATCGATCGCTTGACCAGGATCTATCAGGTCACGGGCGTGGGGGCCACGCTCAACGGCCACAACGGCGGCGGCGACCGCTACTTCACCGACGGCGAGCTGACCATCGGGATGCTCGCGACGAAGACCAACGAGGTCAGTCGGCCGGAACGCCTGCCCAATCCGCCGCTCGTGAAGTTGAAGGATCAACTGTGGACGGCCATCGGCCCTTTCCTGTCGGATTCCGATCAATGACCTCACGCGACCCTCAATTCCGGCCTTGTCGGGTCCGGGGTTTTGGACTATAAGCGCGGCAGCCTAGCGAAAATGTCGGCTCCAGGGAGGGGGCTTCCATGAAGACGGTCATCCTGTGCGGAGGCCAGGGGACGCGGCTCCGCGAGGAGACGGAATTCCGCCCCAAGCCGCTCGTCGAGATCGGCGGACGCCCCGTGCTCTGGCACGTGATGAAGTCTTATGCGCACTACGGGTTCGGGAAATTCGTGCTCTGCCTCGGCTACCGCGGCAACATGATCAAGGATTATTTCCTGAACTACGACGCGATGAACAACGATTTCACCATCGACCTGGGCGGCCGTCGCCGCATCGAGTTCCACGGCGAGCACGAAGAACAGGATTTCCAGGTCACCCTGGCCGACACCGGCATGACCACGCAGACCGGCGGCCGAATCCGCCGCATCCGCCCCTACATCGGCAATGACTCGACCTTCATGGTCACCTACGGCGACGGCCTGGCCGACGTCGACATCGCCAAGCTCGTCCAGTTCCACAAGTCCCACGGAAAGCTCGCCACGGTCACCGCCGTGCGGCCGACGTCGCGATTCGGATTGCTCGGCATCGACGACCGCGACCGGGTGACCCAGTTCGCCGAGAAGCCCACGGTGGACGGATGGGCCAGCGCCGGCTTTTTCGTGTTCGATAAGCGAGTTTTTAACTATCTGAATGGCGGCGACGACTGCATCCTCGAACGCGACCCGCTGGAGCGCCTGAGCGCCGAGGGGCAACTCGTCGCCTATCGCCACGAGGGCTTCTTCTTCGCCATGGACACCTATCGCGAATGCAAGCTCCTGAATGAGTTGTGGGAGCGCGACGAGGCCCCGTGGTCGGCCTGGAAACGCGGAGGCGGCCGTGCCGGCTATCAACTGGCGGGATAGGCCCGTTTTGGTCACCGGCGCGACCGGCCTGGTGGGCGGATGGCTCGTCAAGAGGCTGGTCGCCGCGCAGGCCGATGTGGTTTGCCTCGTCCGCGACGGCATTCCGCGATGCGAATTGAAGCGGACCGGGCTGGTCGATCGCGTGAAGGTTGCCGACGGCGATTGCGCCGATCAAAGCACGATGGAGCGGGTGCTGGGCGAGCACGAAATCGTCACGGTCTTCCACCTGGCGGCGCAAACGATCGTCGGGATCGCCAACCGCAACCCGGTCTCGACCTTCGAGAGCAACATCAAGGGGACGTGGAGCACGCTCGAAGCTTGCCGACGCTCGCCGCTGGTGGGTCAAATCATCGTCGCGTCCTCCGACAAGGCCTATGGCGACCAGGAAAATTTGCCCTACGACGAATCCACGCCCTTGCAGGGGACGCACCCCTACGACGTCAGCAAGTCGTGCGCGGATTTGATCGCCCGTACTTATGCAGTATCGTACCGCCTGCCCGTGGCGATCACTCGTTGCGGGAATTTCTACGGGGGCGGCGACCTGAACTGGAACCGGATCGTGCCGGGAACAATCCGATCGATCCTCCGCGGCGAGCGTCCCGTGATCCGCTCCGACGGCCGTTGCATCCGCGATTATTTCTATGTCGAGGACGGTGCGAACGCTTACATGACGCTCGCCGAAGCCCTGGCCGCGAAGCCCGAGACTGGCGGGCGAGGCGTTCAATTTCGCGAACGAAAACGGCGTGACGGTGCTGGATCTCGTCAAGAAGATCGTTTCGCGGATGAAAAGCGACCTCAAGCCCGATATTCGCAATGAGGCGAGCAACGAGATCGTCCATCAGACGCTGAGCGCGGCCAAGGCGCGGCGGGAATTGCGGTGGTCCCCGCTGTTCAACCTCGACGAAGGGCTGGACCGCACGATCGCATGGTATCGGGAGTATTTCGCGTCATGAATACCGAGGCCGATCGCCTGCGAAGCGAGATCCTGGAGCTGGTCAAGCGCTATCACGCGGCCGAATTCGCCGATCGCGAGTTCGTCGCGGGGCAGTCCGCCGTCCCGTGCGCCGGGAGGGTGTTCGACCACGAGGAACTCGTCCACCTGGTCGATTCCTCGCTCGATTTCTGGCTCACCGCGGGACGATTCGCCGAGCAATTCGAGGCCGAGTTTGCGCAGAAGTTCGGCTCGCGTTACGCGATGCTCGTGAATTCGGGCTCGTCGGCAAACCTCGTGGCGCTCTCGTGCCTGACCTCGCCGAAACTGGGCCAGCGCAGGCTCAAGCCGGGCGACGAGGTGATTACCGTCGCCGCCGGATTCCCTACCACGGTCAACCCCATCGTCCAGAACGGCCTGGTGCCGGTCTTCGTCGATGTCCAGATCCCGACTTACAACATCGACGTGACCCAACTGGACGCGGCGCTTTCGAGCAAGACCCGAGCGATCATGATCGCCCACACCCTGGGCAATCCGTTCGACCTGGACGCGGTCACCACGTTCGCCCGCCAGCATAAATTGTGGCTGATCGAGGATTGCTGCGACGCCGTGGGTTCCACCTACAACGGCCGGCCGGTCGGCACGTTCGGCGACCTCGCGACCGTGAGCTTCTACCCGGCGCATCACCTGACCATGGGCGAAGGCGGGTGCGTGATGACCGATCGCCCCCTGCTCCGCAAGCTCGCCGAGAGCTTCCGCGACTGGGGCCGCGACTGCTCGTGTCCTCCCGGAAAAGACGACACCTGCGGGCAACGCTTCGGCCAGCAGATGGGGGATTTGCCTTATGGCTACGATCACAAGTACATTTATTCGCATATTGGCTACAACCTGAAAGTGACCGACATGCAGGCCGCCGTCGGGGTGGCGCAACTGGGCAAGCTGGATGATTTTATTGCGTCGCGGAGGCGCAACTTCGCGAGACTCTACGAAGGTTTGCAGCCCCTCGAAGAATTCGTCGTCCTGCCCGAGCCCACGCCCAACTCCGACCCAAGCTGGTTCGGATTCCCGATCGCCGTCCGGCCCGATGCCCCCTTCAATCGCAACGACCTCGTCCGGCGCTTGAACGACGCCAGGATTGCGACCCGGCAAATTTTCGCCGGCAACCTCGTGAGGCAGCCCGCCTATCAGGGCGTGCGATATCAGCAGGTGGGCAATCTTGAAAATTCGGATTTCGTCATGAATCAAGCCTTCTGGGTCGGCGTCTATCCGGGCCTTTCCGACGCGATGATCGATCATGTAGCGGACGTCTTCCACGACGCCGCGAGGCGAGCGAAGTCGGCGGGAGGGCGTCCATGCACCGACTCGATGCGACGCGCCGGGTGATCGACGCCGACATGGCGCTGATCCATGATTCGCTGCTCGACAGGCTCGACACGCTGCAGGGGAAGACGCTGCTCCTGACCGGCGCGGCGGGGATGCTGCCGGCCTATATCGCCGAAACCGTGGGCTGGCTCAATCGCCATCGATTCTCGCGCGATTGCCACTTGATCGCGCTGGTCCGCTCGCCGATTAGTGAAGGCAGCCGGCTCGCGCACTTGATGGGCCGGCCCGACGTGACATTTCTTGTGCAGGACGTGCGCGACCCGATCGATATTGCCGGCAGGGTCGACTTCGTCATCCACGCGGCCTCGCGGGCGTCGCCGCGATCGTATCTGGAAGACCCGCTGGACGCAATCGACGCCAACACCTCAGCGACGCGACGATTGCTGGAGCTCGCCCGCGAAAAACGCTGCGAAAGCGTCCTGTTCTTCAGCAGCGCCGAGATTTACGGCGAGGTCCCTGCCGATCGCGTGCCGACCCCCGAAAGCTATGCCGGGAATCTGGATTGCACGAGCCCTCGGGCGATTTATGCCGAGTCGAAACGATTCGGCGAGACCCTGTGTGCGACTTACTGGCGTCAATTTGGCGTCCGCGTGAAGATGGTCCGCCCGTTCCACGTGTGCGGGCCCGGCATGCGGCTGGGCGATGGCCGCGTGGTGGCCGATTTCCTCCGCGATCGCGTGGAAAGTCGGCCGATTCGCGTACTCGGTGGCGGCAGCGCTCTGCGCACGTTCTGTTACCTGGCCGATGCCACCATTGGCTTCTTCCAGGCGTTGTTGTCGAATCATGACGGCGAGTCGTTCAACATCGGCGACGATCGCGAGGTCGTCTCCATCAGGGAGCTTGCCGAGGTGGTGGCCGGGCTGGATTCGCCTCGCCTGGAAGTCATGATCGCGACCGATTCGCCTCCCGATCACCTGAAAGGCTCGCCCTCGCGGGCCTATCCCGATCTGACCAAGGCCCGCATGCTCCTCGGCTACCGTCCCGAGACGACCTTGCGCGAGGGCCTCTCGCGGACCCTGCGATCCCTCGCCGGAGCCTTGCGATGACCGTATCCGACTATGTGGCGGCGTTCCTTCACGAGCGGGGCGTGGGGCAGGTGTTCGAGCTGGTGGGCGGGATGATCACGCATCTCGTCGACTCGCTCGGCCGGGCCGGCAAGGTCCGCGTGATCTCGGTCCACCACGAGCAAGCCGCCGGATTCGCGGCCGACGCCGTCGGACGGATCACGGGCATTCCGGGAGTGGCCATGGCCACGAGCGGGCCGGGCGCGACCAACCTGTTGACCGCGATCGGCGGCGCCTACTTCGACTCGGTGCCGACCGTGTTCATCACGGGCCAGGTCAATCGGCACGAACAGAAGGGAAATCGCCGCATCCGCCAGCTCGGGTTCCAGGAGACCGACATCGTCGCAATGGCCACGCCCGTGACCAAGATGGCGTGGCTGGTGCAGACTCCCGAGGAAGTGCCCGAGGTGCTGGATCGGGCGTTCGCCGTGGCCATGAGCGGACGGCCCGGCCCGGTTTTGATTGATATCCCGATGGATGTTCAGCGCTGCGAGATCGAGGTCAGGAAAGCGGTGCTCACAGAACACCCTACGAATGCGGATCGGACGTCTTGTAGGGTGCTCTGTGAGCACCTCTTCCACCCCGATCTACCGCTGACATCGCCGCTCGCTCAGGAATTCCTCGCCGAAATGCTGGAATGCCTCAAACGATCCGAAAGGCCGCTTATCCTTTCCGGCGGCGGCCTGCGTTCCTCGCGATCGATCCCCGCGTTTCGCCAATTCGTCGAGCTTGCCGGCGTGCCCGTCGTGCATTCCTTGATGGGCGTTGATGTCTTGCCTTTCGGCCATCCGTCGCGGGTGGGGATGATCGGCACCTATGGCAATCGCTGGGCGAATCAGGCCATGGCCCGCGCCGATTTTTTGCTCGTCCTGGGCAGCCGGATGGACGTCCGCCAGACCGGCTCTCAGGCGGAGAGTTTCTCTCAGGGAAAGACGATTTTCCACGTCGATTGCGAGCCCGGCGAGATGAATAATCGCGTCCGGGGCTGCCGGACGCTCGCTTCCGATCTCGGCTCCTTCTTATTGCAGGCATTGCATGCTTTCGAAGGCGAAGCGATCGAGATTTCGCGATGGAAACGGGAGATCGAAGCCGCCCGAAATTCCTGGCCCGACGTGGCCGAGCTTGCCGACATCCCCGGCATCAATCCGAACGCGTTTTTCCACGAGCTTTCGCGACACGACGGGTCGAAAGACGCCTCGGCCTACACGGTGGACGTGGGGCAGCATCAGATGTGGGCGGCGCAGTCTTTGGAGATTGGCCCCGATCAGCGATTCCTCACCTCGGGAGGCATGGGCGCGATGGGCTACGCCCTGCCCGCAGCCATCGGGGCGGCGATTTCCGTCCGGCATCGCCCCGTCATCATGATCGCAGGCGACGGCGGTTTTCAGCTCAATATCCAGGAGCTTCAGACGATCGCGCGCAATCATCTTCCCATCAAGATGATCGTGATCAACAACCGGTGTCATGGGATGGTCCGGCAGTTCCAGCAATCGTATTTCGAGGGCCGCTACCAGTCGACCCGCGACGGCTATTCGACGCCCGATTTCTCGATGGTCGCGAAGGCCTATGGGATCGATTCTTGCAGGGTGGACGGGCCGACCGAGGTTTTTCAAGCCCTGAATTCCCTGTGGAGTGAACCCGGCGCCCCGTTCCTGCTGGAAGTGATCGTGGACACGTTCGCGAACGCGTATCCCAAGCTCGCGTTCGGCCGGCCCGTGTCGGAGATGGAGCCGCTGGTTGCGTCCCTGGACATGGAGGCTACTTGATATGAAAAAACTCATCAGCGTCGTCTCGCCCGTCTTCAATGAGGCGGAAAACGTCGAGGATTGCCGCGAGGCCGTGCGGGCGATCTTCGCCCAGCAATTACCCTCGTACGATCACGAGCACATCTTCTGCGATAATGGCTCGACCGACGCCACGCCCGCGATCTTGCGCGAGATGGCGAGCCGGGATGCTCGCGTTAAGGTGATCTACAACGCCCGCAACTTCGGCCCCATGGCGTCGAATTTCAACGGGCTGATGGCCTCGCAAGGGGACGGCGTGCTCGTCTTCCTGCCGGCCGATTTGCAGGACCCTCCCGAGCTATTGCCGCAATTCGTGGCCCTGTGGGAGCAGGGTTACGAGGTCGTCCATGGGGTGCGCAGGGCTCGCGAGGGGAGCTTTGTCATGACGCGCTTCCGCCAACTCTATTATCGCCTGGTCAGCCGATTCGCGAACATCCAGATTCCCGTGGACGTGGGGGAATTCCAGTTCATCGACCGAAGGGTCGTCGATGCCCTGCGAAATTATGATGATTATTATCCGTATATTCGCGGGATGATCGCCAGTTGCGGGTTCCGCAGCGACGGGCGTCGAATTCACGATGAGGGCGAGGCGGAAAGGTTTTTCCAAGAACAACTTGCTGCACTGCATCGACCAGGGACTGAACGGGCTGATCTCGTTCACGAAGGTCCCGCTGCGGCTTTGCATGGGGTTCGGCCTGTGGTGGCGATGGCGAGCTTCCTTTATGCGTTCGTGGCCCTCGCGCTCAACCTGTTCATGTGGCGAAGGCTCGCGGCACCGGGGATTCCCACGCTGATCGTGGCCGTGTTCTTCTTCGCCGGGTTGCAGATGTTCTTCTTCGGAGTCCTGGGCGAATACATCGCCGCGATCCACTCACAAGTCCGAAAACGGCCGCTGGTGATCGAGCGCGAACGGCTGAATTTCGAGGATCGCGGGAAGGCGCGACCTCATTCGCGACCTCGTCCCAGGAAGGCTTTGGCCGTGCGCAAGAATCGGTCGCGGCCTTCGTCCAGGTCGATCATGGGCGGCGGGTAATCCTTGACGGGTTCGGCCGCCTCCCAGGGGCGATGGATGAGCTTCTTCGGTAAATCCGCCAGCTCGGGCACCCATCGGCGGACGTAATCGCCGTCGGCGTCGAATTTCTCGCCCTGCGCGACCGGGTTGAACACGCGGAAATAGGGCGAGGCGTCGAATCCGCACCCGGCGATCCATTGCCAGTTGCCGATGTTTTGCGCCGAGTCGCCGCAGAGCAGGAGGCCGCGGAAGATCTCCTCGCCGATCCGCCAATCGATCAGCAGATGCTTGGTGAGGAAGCTGGCCGTGATCATCCTCACGCGGTTGTGCATGAATCCGGTCTGCTGGAGCTGCCGCATGCCGGCGTCGACCATGGGGAAGCCGGTCCGGCCTTCGGACCAGCGGTCGGCCTCCTCCCTGTCTTGCCTCCAGGGGAAACCTCGCCAGGCTTCCTTGAATTCGAGCGTCGCGCCTTCGGGCATGCGGTCCAGGACCTCGGCGTTGAAGTCCCACCACGCCAGCTCCGACCGCCATTTCTCGTTGCGCGACCGCTGCACGGCCATGCGAGGGCTCAGCACTCCGATGTTGAAGTACATGCTCAGGAGTGACGTGCTGGGCACTCGCGCCGGCAGGTTTCGCGAGGTCGCGTAGGAAGCCTCGCCCTCGTCCAGGAAGCGTTCAAGCTGGGCGATCGCGGCCTTTTCTCCCACGGGAGGCAGCGGGATGCCGCTCTCGATTTTGCGAATCTCGCCCCGCGCGATCCTCGATGATACCGATGGCAGCTTCGTCGGGGCGGGTGCCAATTCGGGCCGGGGTGCCTTGGTCCACGTCTTCGCGTAGGGGCCGAACACGCCGTAGGGCTTGCCGGCGCCGGTCAAGATCTGGCCCGGCGGGTGCGTGTATTGGCCGGGATAGACGAGGACTTCCACGCCCTCGTTTTTCAGCGATTTCGTCGCCTGGGCATCTCGTTGCCTGGCGTAGGGGGTATGATTGGCGATGAAGTGCGCATGCGTGATTGAGTGCTCGCGGGCGAATTGTTCCAGGACCTTGTGGGGCACGCCTTCGCGGACGATCAGGTCCGAGCCGAGGTTGCGATACGACTCCCGCAAGGCCCGCACGTTCTCCAGGAACCAGGCCTGGCGGCGGGGGGTGGTCGCGGGACGGGCGAAGATGATCGGGTCGATGATCACCAGCGGCACGATCTTTTCGCCCGATTCGGCCGCCGCGGCCAGCCCCGGATGGTCGTGGGTACGAAGCTCGGCGCGGTGCCAGACCAGATGCATGAAAGTCGCCCATTTGCGAGGGAGGGGAGGCGGGTACGAATTCTTGAGGTGATTGTAAGCCGGTGACAAGTTCTGACGATTCGTCATTGTCGCAAATCGATCGTGCCCCTTGACCTTGGGCCGCGAAACGGTTCCGATTGTGGATGCAGGATTTTTCGCAAGCCCCGCCCCGAAGTTCTCGCCCGCAAATCCCGCCGCACCCGGTCCGCCCGACGAGGCAGGAAATATGACTCTCACTCAAGGTTTCGAAGTCGCTTTTGCCGCCGCGTTCACGCATCGCCTGCGATTCACCCGCGACGTGATTGGTTCCGAGCAAGACGCCCTCCTGGAAGTCCTGGAACCGTCGGGTGATCGGCCGGCCCGCGTGCAATTCTGGGTCGATCAGCACGTGGGCGACGCCCGGCCCGACCTGATCCCGCTCCTCGAATCGCTCGCCGGATCCCACCCCGGCCGGATCGAGCTGACCGGCCCTCCGCTGATGGTCCCGGGCGGCGAGTTGGTCAAGAACGACCTGAGTCACGTGGAGCGGATGCTCCGGGAATTCCACGACGCCGACCTCGATCGCCGCAGCTATGTGGCGGTGATCGGCGGCGGGGCCGTGCTGGACGCCGTCGGGTTCGCGGCGGCCGTGGCCCATCGCGGGCTCCGGCTCGTCCGGCTGCCGACGACCACGCTCGCGCAGGCCGATTCGGGCGTGGGCGTGAAGAATGCCGTGAATCTGTTCGGCAAGAAGAACTGGATGGGCACGTTCGCGGTCCCCTGGGCGGTGATCAACGACGCCGGGCTGCTCGCCACGCTGCCCGATCGCGACTTCGCGTGCGGTTTTGCCGAGGCCGTCAAGGTCTCGCTCCTGAAAGACCCGGCGGTCTTCGACACCCTTTGCCGCGACGCAAGGCGAATCCGGGCTCGCGACCTCGACGCCGCCATGCCCATGATCCGCGAGTCGGTCCGCATGCACCTGGACCACATCACCAAGGGCGGCGACCCGTTCGAGACCCGCGAGGCCCGGCCGCTGGACTTCGGCCACTGGTCGGCGCACAAGCTCGAAACCATGACCAACTTCCGCCTGCGGCACGGCGAGGCCGTGGCGATCGGCGTGGCCATCGACGCGATTTATTCGTCCCTGGCGTTGGGCATGCCCGCCGAGGACGCCGATCGCATCGTCGCGTGCCTGACCGGACTCGGTTTCCGGCTTGGACATCCGATCCTGGAAGACACCGACACCCTGTTCAGCGGACTGGAAGAATTCCGCCAGCACCTGGGCGGGCGGCTGACCCTGACCATGCTGCGAGGCGTGGGCGACCCGGTGGATGTTAACGAGATCGATCGCGACCTCATGAAGCGGGCCATCGGGCGCGTCGCCGGGCTTCGGCCGGAGGGCGCCGATTTGACGGTCGAGGCGTTGTTGAATCCCGATCGTTTCACCGAGGCACATAGGCCCTGCCCGAGCCGCGCGGCCATCGCCGAGACGTCGCGGAATCCCGAAATTTGAGCCTCAGGCATCGCCCAGTTCCTCGTCCATCCGGGCCGCGAGTGCGCGAAACTCGTCGTCGGAAATCCGCAGCATTTCCAGGGGAGTCATCCCCGCGTCGAACAGGGTGAGCAGTTCGGCCGTGCCCGACCGCAGGTTGAGCAGCTTGCCGCGTCGTTCGAGGGCCTGCAAGACGATCTCGTCCAGCGAGAACGCCGAAGAGGCTCTGGCCATCCGGCTCGCGAGTTCGCCCAGCGTGGCCGCGTCGAACGACGCCTTGCCGTCGAGCCTCGCGGCCTCGGTGATCAGGGCGAGGGCTTCCACAAGATGGTCGCGGGCCTGGGCTTGCTGTCGGGTGGGCTTGGTTGCCATGGGCCGCAAACTCCTCGTGGTCCGGGTTTCGTCATGAAGGGGGATTGACGGCCGGATACCCGGGAGAATTCCTCGATACCCCGCTTTTTTCCCCCAGGGAACACGATCATAAGTCCTGGAAGAAGAATCCGCGATCGGCCGCCGATCGATAAGGCGACACCGGATAGGATCGCGATGACTCGCGGCTCGATCGCACAAAATCGGGGGACAGGGGTCGGGAGACGGGGAAGATTTTTCGGTGAAAACTGGTCAGGCTTGCCGCCGATTCATTTGCTGTAAACTTTTTCAGGGGAAAGGACTTGCGGCGATCTTATCGGAAGGGCAAACCTTGATAAATTACAGGTCGCTACGCTCGCACTCGGCCGGAAAACGGCCCAGCAATAATCTCTGACGGGGAGTTTACGGAAGTGCGCATTAACCGCTGCGCTTTTTCGGGGCTTGATCCCCGACGGCGGATGATACTGACTCCAGCCTGGCCAACTGAACTCTGAAGGGTTTCTGTCGTATCAATGGCATGAGACCTATCGGGACCGCCGAAGAACTTCAACGCCGCCGCATCCGTGCCGTCGAACTCGTCGAGCAGGGAGAATCGCCCGAGGATGTCGCCCACTTCCTCGGCTGCGGACGCTCCTCGGTCTACACCTGGGTCAAGCTCGCCGGGCAGGGCCCGCAGAACCTTGCCGCCAAGCCACACCCCGGCCCCAAGCCACGACTCTCCGACGCTCAACTCGTCGAGTTGGAGGCCCTCCTCCTGAAGGGGGCCAAGATGCACGGATGGCGCACCGAGCTGTGGACCGCCGCCCGGGCCGCCGAGTTGATCGATCGTCACTTCCGGGTCCGCTTCCACCCCGAGCACGCCCGCAAGCTCCTCAGGCGGCGGCTGAAGTGGACCAGCCAGAAGCCGCAGCGGAAGGCCAAGGAGCGGGACGAGGTCGCCATCGACCACTGAAGGCGTCAGGAGCTGCCCAAGATCATCCGCCGTGCCCGGGGCCGCAAGGCGCACCTGGTCTTCCTCGACGAGTCGGGGTTCATGCTCACCCCGACGGTGAGGCGCACCCTCGCCCCCCGGGGCAAGACGCCCATCATCAAGAGTTGGGACCGGCACGACCGGATCTCGGCCATCAGCGCCGTGACCGTGAGCCCGAAGCGGAGGCGGCTGGGGCTGTATTTCCGCCTGCTGCCCGACGACGTGAACGCCCACGGCGAGGACACGGTGGCGTTCCTGAAGCACTTGCGGCGGCACCTGCCCGGGCCGCTGACGATCCTGTGGGACCGGGGCAACATCCACGACCGCTCGAGGTTGGTGCGGGCGTACCTCGCCGATCATCCCGAGATCGTGACCGAGAAGTTCCCCGGCTACGCCCCGGAGACCAACCCCGACGAGATGGTGTGGCAGCACACCAAGCACGGTCGCCTGTCGAACTTCACGCCCGAGGACACGGCGGAGTTGAGGGCGGAACTGGTCGAGGAGTTCGGGTATCTCCGCGGCAAGCCCGAGTTGTTGGCCGCTTTCATCAGGCATGCCAAGGTCCCCGTCCGCTTACGTTGTTAGTCCCGTTAGCCACGCTGCAGTCAGTAATTCCATCGTGCGATGAATGATCAAGCGTTCGAAAGGAAAATCCGCGCCGCTGGTTGAGACGAATCGTCGCGACTTTACGCCATGGATAGGGGAGAGACCCGTTTCTTGGAGGACGCATCGATGGAGATCGATCCTGCACGAGTCAAGGCAACCTTCCAGGCGGCCATCGAGCTTGGCGATCCCGCCGAGCGTCGCGAATGGCTCGACCGCGAAATCGGCGATGACGCCGCGCTGCGGCGGCGGGTGGAGGCGTTGCTGGCGGCTTTCGACCACCCGCATGACGTCCTGGATCGCCCCGTTGATGCCCGGGGTGACGCGGCCGAGGCCACGCAGGAAGTAACCCCGGCGTCAGGGCCGAAGGCTAACGCCGACGGGCCGACCCTTAGTTACCATCGCGAGGAAGCCGCAAGCCTGGTGGATAGCGTGATTGCCGGGAAGTACAAGATCCGCCAGGAGATCGGCGAGGGCGGCATGGGCCGGGTCTTCTGGCCGAGCAGACCAAGCCCGTCAAGCGGAGGTGGCGCTGAAGCTGATCAAGGCGGGCATGGACTCGCGGACGGTCCTGGCGCGGTTCGAGTCCGAGCGCCAGGCCCTGGCCTTGATGGACCACCCGAACATCGCCAGGGTCCTGGACGCCGGCACCACCGACGAGGGCCGCCCGTTCTTCGTGATGGAGCTGGTCAAGGGCATCCCCCTGACCGACTACTGCGACCAGCATCGATTGGGCCTGCCCGATCGACTGGCCCTGTTCCGCCAGATCTGCTCGGCCGTGCAGCACGCCCACCAGAAGGGGATCATCCACCGCGACCTGAAGCCGACCAACATCCTCGTCGAGAGCCACGACGGCAGGCCCGTGCCCAAGGTGATCGACTTCGGCCTGGCCAAGGCCACCAGCGGCATGCAACTGAGCGAGCACTCGCTGTTCACGGCCTTCGGCAGCGTGACCGGGCACGCCGCTGTACATGGCGCCGGAGCAGGCCACGTTCAACGCGCATCGACGTCGACACCCGCGCCGACATCTACGCGCTGGGCGTGATCCTGTACGAATTGCTGACCGGCTCGACGCCGATCCGCCGCGACACGATGAAGCGGGCGGCGCTGGACGAGATGCTGCGGGTGATCCGCGAGGACGAGCCGCCCACGCCGTCGAGCCGGATCAGCTCCTCCGACACGCTGCCGAGCCTGGCGGCCAACCGGCATGTCGAGCCGGCGCGGCTCTCGCGGCTGGTGAAGGGGGACCTGGACTGGATCGTGATGAAGGCGCTGGCCAAGGAGCGGGAGCGGCGGTACGACTCGGCGATCGGCCTGGCCAACGACATCGAGCGGTTCACCAACCACGAGCCGGTCTCGGCCGGCCCGCCCACGGCGCGGTATCGGTTCGCGGAAGTTCGTAAGGAGGAACCGGGGTCGGGTATCGCGGCGGCGCTGGTGCTGCTGGTCGCCCTGATCGGCGGCGTGGCGGGGACGACCCTGGGGCTTTTCGAGGCGAGGCGGCAGAGGGGCGATCGCCGGCGAGGCGCAGCGGCAGCAAGCCGAGAAGCGGCTGGCGCAGGTCGCGAAGATGAACGGGATCCTCGGCTCGATCTTCGCGGACATGGACCCGTCTCGGCCCGAGAAGGAGACGAGGCCGCTGTCGGCCATCCTCGGCGAGCGGCTGGACCGGGCCGCCTCGGAGATCGAGGGCGAGGCCATCGGCGACCCGATCGCGGTGGCGCGGATGCAGGTGACCCTGGGCCGATCGCTCCTCAGCCTGAGCCGATTCCCGGAGGCGATGCCGATCCTGAAGAAGGCCCGCGCCACCCTGGCCGCCGGGCTTGGCCCCGACCACCCCGACACCCTCCGCTCGATGTTCCACCTCGCCCAGGCCTACGGATGGGCCGGCGAGCACGAACGGAGCGTGGCGCTCTTCGAGGAGACGGCCGGCTTGCAGCGGACGCGACTCGGTGCCGACCATCCCGAGACGCTCCGCACCCTCCTCAACCTCGCGACCGCCTACCCGATAGTCGACCAGCTCGACCGGGCCGTCCGGATCTTCGAGGAGATCCTGCCGACGATGCGGGCGAAGCTCGGCCGCGACAACATCGAGACCATCCGAGCCCTGCGGGAGCTCGCCAGCGCCTATCAGCGCACTCCGGCAGCCGGCCCGGGCCATCCCGCTGGGCGAGGAAGCCCTGGCATTGGCGAGGCAAAAGCTCGGCGACGACGCCCCGACCACCATCGTCACCATGAACATCCTGGCGGATGCCTATGCGGGCGTCGCCCGGTGGGATCGGGCCATCGAACTCGACGAGGAGGCGATCGAGCTCTGGTGCGTGCGAAGCTCGGCGCCGACCACCAGGAGACGATCTTTGCCATGTACCAATACCAGTGTATGCTGAATAGTGCCGGGCAATTTGCGCGGGCCGACGCCGGATGGGAGGCCCTGATCACGTCCATCCGCAGGAAGCTGGGCGACAACCACCGGATCATGCTCTACGCCAGGGTCGGCCGCGCCGAGAACGACATGGGCCTCGGCCGCCTCGACGTCGCCGAGTCGGCCCTCCGCGCCGTCGTGGCCGACCTCCGCGCGCAGATCGGCGAGACGCACAACGTCACCGTCGCCGCGCAGAACAGCCTCGGTTACGTGCTGGACGCGCGGGGCGACGCCGCCGGGGCCGTGCGGGAATATCGGATCGCCGTGGAGTGGGGACGCCGCAGGTCGGACACGCGCTGGAGGCTCGCGTTCGACCTCCGGAGCCTGGGCCGCTCCCTGCTCGCCACCGGGGCGTGGACCGAGGCCGAGGCGGCTCTGCGCGAGGCCCTGGCGATCAACGAGACCGCCCTGAGCTTCCCCTTTGAGATCCACGACGACCGCTCGCTCCTGGGCGCCGCCCTGCTCGGGCAGGGGAGGCTCGACGAGGCCGGGCCGCTGCTCCGATCCGGCTACGAGGGGCTGGCCGCGAACCGCGAGCTCCTGCCCGCCTATTACCGCTCGCACCTGCCCGAGGCGTTGGACCGCCTCATCGCCTGGGGCGAGGCGACCGGCAAGGCCGACGAGGTGACGGCGTGGAAGGCCGAGCGGGGGAAGTTGAACGCCGCGGCGCCGACGGCCGGGAAGAAGTGAGACCAACCCTGGGAGGATCTTGCCATGCCGCTCGAACCACTCCGCGTGAAGACCCTGTTCAACTCGGCCATCGACCTACCCGACTCGGCCGACCGGGCCGCGTTCCTCGGTCGCGAATGCGGAGACGACGGCGACCTGCGGCGCCGCCTGGACGACCTGCTTGCCGCGTACGACCGGCCCCCGAGCAACCTGGAGGGCCTCCTGGCGCCGGGCGACGAGCCGACGACCGCGGGCGCCGGGCCTTCCGCCGACGCGGGGCGGACGGTCAGCTTCGTGCCGGAATCCGCGCCTGCGCCGGCCTCGCTGATCGGCGGCGTGGTGGCGGGCCGGTACAAGGTCCGGCAGGAGATCGGCGAGGGCGGCATGGGCTCGGTCTACCTGGCCGAGCAGACCCGGCCGGTGAAGCGCATGGTCGCGCTGAAATTGATCAAGGCGGGGATGGACTCGCGGACGGTCCTGGCGCGGTTCGAGAGCGAGCGCCAGGCGCTGGCCTTGATGGACCACCCGAACATCGCCAAGGTGCTCGACGCCGGCACCACCGAGGGCGGCCATCCCTTCTTCGTGATGGAGCTGGTCAAGGGCATCCCGCTCACGCAGTATTGCGACCTGCATCGGCTGGGATTGCCCGAGCGATTGGCCCTGTTCCGCCAGATCTGCTCGGCCGTGCAGCATGCCGCACCAGAAGGGGATCATCCATCGGGACTTGAAGCCGACGAACATCCTGGTCGAGGACCACGACGGCCGTCCGGTTCCCAAGGTGATCGACTTCGGGCTCGCGAAGGCGACCAGCGGCATGCAGCTCTCCGAGCATAGCCTGTTCACGGCGTTCGGCAGCGTGACCGGGACGCCCCTGTACATGGCGCCCGAGCAGGCCAATTTCAGCGCGCTGGACGTGGACACGCGGGCGGATATCTACGCGCTGGGCGTGATCCTCTATGAACTACTGACCGGCTCGACGCCGATCCGCCGCGAGACGTTCCAGCGGGCCGCCCTCGACGAGATGTTGCGGGTGATCCGCGAGGACGAGCCGCCCACGCCGTCGAGCCGGATCAGCTCCTCCGACACGCTGCCGAGCGTTGCGGCCAAGCGTCACGTCGAACTGGCCCGGCTGTCTCGGCTGGTCAAGGGGGATTTGGACTGGATCGTGATGAAGGCTTTGGCCAAGGAAAGGGAGCGGCGGTACGACTCGGCGATCGGGCTGGCCAACGACGTCGAGCGGTTCATCAACCATGAGCCCGTCGTCGCCGGCCCGCCGGCGGCGGCCTACCGGCTGCGGAAGTTCGTGAGGAGGAACCGGGGCCGGGTGGTGGCGGCCTCGCTGGTCCTTCTGGCGATGGTGGGCGGGATCGTGGGCACGACCTTCGGCCTGGTCGAGGCGACGAAGCAGCGGCGGCAGGCGGAAAAGCGATTGACTCAGGCCGAGAAGGCCAACGCGATCCTCGGGTCGGTGTTCGAGGACCTCGACTGGAAGCAATCGGAGGTGGACGGCAAGCCGTTGCTGGTGGTCCTCGGCGAGCACCTCGACCGCGCGACCGCGGAGCTGGAAGGGGAGGCGACCGGCGACGCCCTGTCGGTCGCCCGGACGCAGGCGACCCTGGGCCGCTCCCAGTTCGCGCTCGGGTATTACGCCAAGTCGCTCGCGTTGCTGACCAAGGCGGAGAAGACGTTCGCCGAGCGGCTCGGCCCCGACTCGCCCGAGGCGATCCAGGCCGGTTACCGGATCGCCCGCGCCCTCCGCGAGAGCGGCGAGCGTCAATGGCACCGCGTCCCTCCTGGAATCGCTCCTCCCCCGGGCGGAGGCCGCGCTGGGCAGGGGCCACCGCGATGCCATCCTGATCCGGGGCAACCTGGCCCTGTGCTACTGGGAGCAGGCCCAATTCCGTCAGAACATCCACGACGGGTCCGCCGAGACCACGCAAGCCATCCGCGGGCTGAGGGAGAAGGCGAACGCGATGCAGGAGGAGACCCTCCGGCTCAAGAAGCAAACCTTCGGCCCGGACGACGAAGAGACGCTCCGGACCCAGATGACCCTTGGATACCAGCGCAACACCGCCGGCGAGTTCGATCGCGCTCGCTCGCTCCTGGAAGAGGCCTTCGCGCTGTCGAAGGCGAAGCTCGGCCCCGCTCATATCAGGACGCTTACCATCGCGGGGCACCTGGCTAGGACCTACTTCGAGTCGGGGAAGGATCGCGCCCGGGCCATCGCCTTGATGGAGGAGTCCCTCCGGAGCTATCGGGCCAAGGTCGGCATGGATCACCTCTATACCCTCAACGCACAAAGCGACCTCTCGAATTTTTATACCGGGGAACGACTCTACGAAAAGGCCCTGCCCCTCCTGGAGGACTGCTACGCCAAGCTGAAGAAAAAAACCGGGCCGACAAATTACACGACCATCGATACCGCCACGGATCTGGGTTGGACCCTGAGGGCCCTCGGACTCTATGACCAGGAGGTCCAGCTCCGAGAGGAGTTGTACCGCGACCTGGAAGGCCAAGTTCGGCCCCGAGGACGAGCGTTCGATCGTGCTCCTGAGCTACCTGGGATGGTCCTGCATCCTCGCCGGCGATCTCGGCCGCGCCGTGTCGCTGCTGGAGGAAGCGGACCGGCTGTGGATCTCCACCAAGAAGGCCGACTCCCTCCAGAGGGCCGAAACGGTGAGCATCCTGGGCATCGCCCGCCGGGCCGAGGGGGACCTCGACCGCGCCGGCCGCCTCTGGGAAGAGGCCCTGCGGATCGTCCAGGCCAAGCCCGCGACCCGGGAGATCCGCGGGTATATCGAGTACGCCCGGGCAAACCTCGCCCATCACGCCTGGCTCGTCGGCGATCGGGATCGGTACTTCCGGCTGAACCGGGAATCGGCGGAGTCTGTTCAAATCCGTCCTCGGCCCGGCCTCCCCGGAACGGCTTGCAGTGCCTAGACTACCTCGCCTGGGGCGACTGCCTCACGGGCCGATTCGACGAGGGCCTGGCGCTGGCCGAGGAGGCGATCAAGCTGGACGCGACGAGGATCGAATCCCGCATCGGCCTCGGCCTGATCCAGCAGGGGTCCGGCAAGCCCGAGGCCGCCGTGGCCACGCTCCGCGACGCCGTCGAACGCGCCAAGGCCGCCAGGGGGCCGGAATCGGAGGATGGCTTCAAGGCCTCGTTCTGGCTGGCCTGGGTCCACCTGCGGCAGGGGGATTACTCCGAGGCCGAGGCCATCCTCCATGATCTGCGGAAGGGCCGCCTGGCGAGCCGGCTTCCCAAGAAGGAGGCGTCCGAAATCGATTACGCGATCGGAGCGGCGTTGCTCGGCCGGAAGAAATACGACGAGGCCGGGCCTCTTCTGCGCCAGGGTTACGAGGGGCTGAGGCGGAAGCTCACCAAGGACGACTGGCGTGAGCAATTCCTCCTGGAGGAATCGCTCGACCGCCTCATCGAGCTTGCCGAGGCCACGGGCAAGGCAGACGAGGTGAAGGTGTGGAAGGCCGAGCGGGCGAAGCCGTCAGCCGGGGCGAAGCCCGCGGCGGAAAACAAGTGAGCACGCCGCCCGACGCGGCCTCAAACCTCCTCCGAGGGGCGCCGCCGCCCTTCTTCCAGGAGGATCTCCAGCTCGGCGATCGCCTCGAAGTCCTTCGGCCGTCCGGCGGCGCGCTTCAGTCGGATCAGGCATTCGAGCGTGACCACCCGGACGGTCACGCCCAGCGTGGTGACCTCGCGCGACTCAGGGAGCAGTTTGTCTATGTGCCGTTTCCGGCGACCTCACCTCACGATGAAGCGGACGCCGTGCTCGTTGAGAACCCGGGCCACGTCTTCCAACGATGCGATCATGGCGTGCTCGCCCTCCGGGAATTTATCCTCGCCGCGCCCCGGCCTTCCGCCACGCATCTACGGAGCGATGTATGTGAATTGCCTTCAGAATCCGTTCCCCCACGGTCAGCTTCAGGTTCTCGCGCAGGAGGGTCCGGTCGACGTCCCTCTTGTAGACCGCGATCACCGCATCCATCGAGTCGGCCGGCTCCGGTACTTCGGCGTTCGGCGACGAATCGTCCGTCATGTTCTGTTCTCCCTCTTGGCGTGAAAGCCCGTGCGATCTCCCGTCATCCCATGCGACCCTCATCCCGGATCGGGAGCGAAGCGCACTGACGGTGGACGACCCGCCGGGCGATGGCGGCTTCGAGCCCGCTGCGGTGTTCAAGAAACCACGGTAAGAGCGGACCCGTTTCTCCTGCGAGAGCGATCGAAATCTCCCCACGTCTTCCAAGATCACTTCGGACTCGCTCGGGAACTTGATGGGCGGGTCCACGATCGGCCCCTGTCGTTCGGGTGATTCGATATTATTATAACAGATCAGGAGTTGAGACGAAGGAGTCCAGCGGATGCCGCCACGCGACGAGATCTGGGCGAAGGTTTACGACGAGCTGAAGAAGCTCGCCGCCGCGCGGCTCGCAGGCGAGGCGCAAGGCCACTCGCTGGACGCCACCGCGCTCGTCCACGAGGCCTATTTGCGATTGGGCGACGCCGCTTTTGCCGATCGCAGCGGCTTCTTCCAGGCCGCCGCCGTGGCCATGCAGCGCATCCTCGTCGACCACGCCCGCCGCAAGAAGGCCGGCAAGCGCGGCGGAGGGGCCAGGACCGTCGTCTTCGAGTCCGACTCGCCGCTCCCGACCGCCGATCCCGACCTCCTGCTCGACCTGGACGAGGCGCTCACCCGGCTGGCCGACGAGGACCCCACGTCGGCCGATGTCGCCCGCTATCGCCTGTTCGCGGGCCTGTCGATCGAGGAGGCCGCCGAGGCCATGGGCGTCTCGCGGCCTCGGCGTTTCGCGAGTGGGCTTACGCGCGATCGTGGCTGGCGACCGCGTTGGATTCGGCCCGCTGAGCCCGTCCGAGAAACCAGCGGGCGGTTGCCCCGGCGAGGCCGCTCGGCTATCTTCCGGGGACCTCTCGTCGCACATCGATCGAGCCATTCCGGGAGCCCGGGCATGAGGAATCGTTGGACCACGCGGGTCGTCGCGTTGATGGCCGCCTTTTCGGCCGCGAACTCGCACGCCTGCACGAGCATCGTCGTCAGCCGGGGGGCCTCCAAGGACGGGTCGGTCATGGTCACGTACTCGGCCGACGCCCCCTTCATGCCCCGACTGCTCCGCGTCCCCGGCGGCTCGCATCCGGAAGGCTCGATGATTGACGTGGTGGGCTGGGAGAACGACCAGATTCGCGGCAAGGTCCGCCAGGCTTCGCGGACGTACACGGTCGTCGGCCTCATGAACGAGCATCAGCTTTCCCTGGGCGAGACCACCACCGGAGGGCGCCGCGAGCTGGTCAATCGAGACGGCCAACTCGACTATGACGGCCTGATGATGCTGACCTTGCAACGGGCGAAGACCGCCCGCGAGGCCATCCAGGTCATCGACGACTTGACCGGGGAATACGGTTACGGAAGTTCCGGGGAAACCTTCTCGATCGCCGACAAGGATGAGGCCTGGATCATGGAATTGATCGGCAAGGGCCCCGGCACGAAGGGGATCGTTTGGGTCGCGGCCCGAGTGCCCGAGGGCATGATCACCTCGCATGCCAACATGAGCCGAATTACGACCTTCCCGCTCAACGATCCCGAGAACTGGAAGTATTCGGCCGACGTGATCAATTTCGCGGTGGAGAAAGGGTTCTACAAGACCGAGGCGGGCAAGCCTTTCAGCTATCGCGATGCCTATCATCCGAACCTGGGAGCGTCGCAGAAGCGTGCCTGCGCCGGGCGGGTGTGGAGCGTGTGCCGCCGCGCGGCACCCTCGCAGAAGTTCTCGGACGCCTTCTTCCGCGGCGAGGACGAGACGGCCGAGGACTATCCCCTGTTCGTGAAACCGGACACGCCTCTTGGCGTGAAGGACGTGATGGACCTCATGCGGGACCATTACGAAGGCACGCCTTATGATATGACCAAGGGTGTGGACGCCGGCCCGTTCGGCTCGCCGTACCGCTTCCGCGAGTTGAAGTTCTCGATCGACGGCAAGGATTTCATGTGGGAGCGGCCGATCTCGACGCAGCAGGCAGGTTTCGTCGTGGTCACGCAGAGCCGAAAAGCCCTGCCCGACGCAGTGGGAGGCGTGACCTGGTTCACGCCCGACGACGCCTCGACCTCCTGCTTCACGCCGCTCTATTGCGACATCGCCGCGCTGCCCGCGCCCTACGAAAAAGGCGACTACAAGAAGTTTTCCTGGGAATCGGCCTGGTGGGTCACCAACCTCGTCTCCAACCTCGCCTATGACCGCTGGTCGCGCGTGATCCCCGACATCCAGGCGGCGCAAAAAGAGCAGGAATCCGCCTTGTTGACCATGCAGCCGATCATCGAAGAGGCCGCCGCGAAGCTGGCCGCGACCGATCCGACGCTCATGAAATCGTTCCTCACGAACTATTCGGTCTCGACGGGCGAGGGCGTATTCCGCCGCTGGCAAGGGCTTGCCGAGACCATCCTGACCAGGCACGTCGACGGATACGTGAAGGATGCGAGAGGCCGGTCGCGGGGCGTGGGTTATTCGAGCGAGTGGCTGCGAAAAGTCGTCGAGGAACGCCCCGACCAGTTCCGCCTCAAGCCGGGCAAGGCGGGCGAGACCGATCATTGAAGCGAGGGGCGATCGGCGTTGACCATTTCAGGGCGGTTTGCTAGAACCCGCGAGTCGTGGAGCCGCGCCCGAAGGAATCGGCCATGCCCCCTCGCAAGGTTGCGTATCTCACGCCGCTCTATTTCGACGAGGCGTCGTGCCTGGGCGGCGGCGAGCGCTACCCGCTAAATCTGGCGAGGGGCGTGTACAAGGCCTCGGGCGGGCGGTGCCGCGTCGAACTCATCTCGTTCGGCGACGCCGACCGCAGGCTCGAACTGGCCGAGGGCGTGACGCTCCGGGTGTTGCCCGCCGTCTGCAAGCCCGCCAATCCGCTGGACGTCGTCTCGTGGGCCTTGCCCGCCGCCATCTGCGAATTCGACTTGATTCATATTCATCAAGCTTACACGCGTTGCTCCGAAGTCGGATTGCTGGTCGCGCGCCAGCAACAAAAGCCGGTGTGCGTGACCGACCACGGCGGTGCCACGAGCACGCTGGGCCGCGAGATCGGGCACCTGGAACTCGCCGATCGCATCATCGCTTACTCCGATTTTGGCGCGTCGCTGTACAGGACCAATCGGCCGATTCATGTGGTCAAGGGTGGGGTTGATGCGGCGCATTTCACGCCCCCGGAGGTGCGGCCGGCACGCGATCGCGTCCTGTTCGTAGGCCGTTTGTTGCCGCATAAGGGTATTGACCGGTTGATCGCAGCGTTGCCGACGGAATTGCCCCTGACCGTCTGCGGGAGGCCCTATCACCCCGAGTTTTTCGGGCAATTGAGGCGGCTTTCCGAGGGGAAGAAGGTCGAATTCATCACCGACGCCGATGACGAGACGATCCGCGGCCTGTATGCCCGATCGTGGGCAAACGTACTGTCGTCGGTCTATCTGGACTGCGACGGCAACACGCACGAGGCGCCGAATTGATGGGCTTCACCCTGTTGGAGGCGATGGCGTGCGGCACGCCGGGCATCGCGTCGCGGGTGGGGGCCATGCCGGAATTCATCCGCGAAGGCGAGACCGGATTTGTGTATGACTCGCTCGAACAATTGACGGCGCAATTGCTTCAACTTGCGAACAATCCTACGGTTGTCGAAGCGATGGGGCGTCGGGCCCGTCAAGTCGTCGAGGCAGAATTTGACCTGGCGGTCGCCGGGGGCAAGATGGTGGCGATCTACGAATCGCTCTGGCAAGGGCGTCGCGAGGTGGCCGCGTGAAGGTCCTCGTGCTGACCGATCTCTATCCCCCCGACGTGATGGGCGGCTACGAATTGGGCTGCCGGCAGGCCGTCGATGCGCTCCGCTCGCGAGGTAATGAGGTCCGCGTGGTCACGTCGGCGCCTAAGGTGCCGGTCGATCGCGAATCTCATGTGCATCGATCGCTCAAGTTGGTGGATGCGTGGAGCCATTACCTGTTCGTGCATAGTGCGCCGGTCACGGCGCACCTGGATCAGGGCGAATCGTTGCGGGTTAGCGCCTTCAATGTCCATGCGCTCTTGCAGGAGATCGAAGATTTCCAGCCGGATGTGGTTTATGTGTGGATGCTGGTGGGAGTCGGAGGCCTGGGTTTGATGGCGTGTCTGCATCACTTGCGGATACCCTGGGTATGGCATTTGATGGATGACGTGCCGGTCATGCTGTGCAAGTCGGCCGGGAGGCTGGTCCCTACGTTCGCCGGCGAGTTTTCCCGGCAGCTTCGCGGTCATTATCTCCTGTGCAGCCAGCAGCTTGCGGACGAGATCAGCTTGGGCGGCGTGCGGCTGAACGGGACCGTGGAGATCTTGCCGAACTGGGTCGTTGGGCCGGACTTGCCGCGTCGAAAATCTTACCTTGAAGGCGGGATTCTGAAGATCATCTCGGCCGCGAGCGTGATCGATCGGCAGATTGACAAGGGCATGGACCTGCTGATCGAGTCTGCCGCGAGGCTGCGCGAGCTTGGCCATGAGAAATTTCAGGTGGAGATTTACGGGCGTGTGACCGATGGATATTGCCCTCATTTGATCCAAAAATACGGGCTGGGCGATCTCGTGTTCCTGCGGGGAAGCCGGACGCAGGGCGAGCTTTCCACGTTGTTCGCGCAGGCTGACGTGTTCGCGTTCCCCACTCGGGCCCGCGAACCGTTCGGATTTGCCCCGCTGGAGGCGGCCGCTCGCGGGTGCGTGCCGGTCATGTCGCACACGTGCGGGATCGCCGAATGGTTCGTGCATGGCGTCCACGTGCTGAAGGCGACGAGGACCGCGGAGGCGTTCGCCCGCTCGTTCTCGTCGATGCTGGAAGGTTCGATCGAGCTTTCGTCGATCGGGCGCAGGGTCGCGGCCGTGGTGAAACGGGACTTCCATCTCGACGCGATCATCCCTCGAATCGAGCATGCCTTGATGACGGCCTCGCGGGCCGGTCGCGAGGGCGCGGGCACGGCAGCGGATGCGTATCGCCTGGCCGTCCTTGCCGAGCGGTTGTCGAAGGTGATGATCCAGCAAGCGGTTGCGTGACGTGCAAGGATGCACGCGGGATGTTCCATGGAGTGCCGAGCGTGACGGACCATACTTTTTACAATGCCGGCGACGAAGGCCCGCAGGGCGTCCGCCGGGTCATCGTGCCGTTCCGTCGCCTGTTGCGGCGCGTGCTCCGGCCCATCTTCCAGCAGCAGGCGGAATGGATGCGCCAGGCGGCCGAGCGGCTTGATGCGAGCGATCGCGCGATCGCCGGGCTGATCGCACGGCAGGATGCGCGATCCGACGAGATGCAGGCGGCGCTCGCGTTTGGATGGGATTATGTGGCTATGGCACGACGCCTGGCCGCGCTCGAAGATCGGATTGAGGCGATGAGTGCTCGCGAGGAATTGCGGTTGACGGACGACCGCCAGCTTGCGTTGCCGTTCCCCGACCTGCACGATTCCCACCGCCGCGCCGAGGCCGGGTGATGCGCCGTCGAATGCGAATATTGAATGTGATCTCGTCCTCGAATCAGATGTATTCGGGGATCGGGCGTGCCGTCTTCGAGCTGGCGTCGCGATTGAAAGATCGCGCGGATTTCGAGTTCGCGATCGACGATCGCAACCCGAAAACCGTGGCTCGCGTGGCCGAGTTCGCATCCGAGCATGGGTTTCGCGTTCATGTCGGGAAGGGCTTCGTCAGGGCGAACGCGCTGGATAATGGCAACGCCGATCTGTCGCGACTGCTCGGGGAAAACCGCTGGGACGTGATCGAGACGTTGTGCTGGGCGAACGCCGCGACCAACGCGACGTTGCTCGATTCGATCGGCCCTGCGACGCTCGTGTATACGCCGCACGACCAGCCGAGTTGGACCGTCCCGATGGGCGCGGGCCAGGCGGAATTCACGGAAAACGTGCATCGCCGCACGATCGAGCGGGCCGACCTGGTCCTGTGCGATTCGCCGTGGGAACGCCTGGAAGTGCAGCGGCGTGCGCCTCATCGGAGCAATTGCACTTATGTTCCGCTCGGTTGCGATTTCCGCACGCATCGGCCGGGCCCTCCCGTCCGCAAGCCGCAATTCCTGTTCGTGGGAGACCTTGCCGAGCCTCGCAAGCGATTCGATCGCGTGCTGGTCGCGCTGGAATTGATCTTGAAGGGTTGGCCCGAATTTCGGCTGGTCGTGATCGGTAATAAGACGGATTCGGCGATCGACCTGATCCCCGACCGCTTGCGGCATGCGGTTGAGTTGCGGGGATATGTGTCGGAGGCCGAGCTTCGCGAGGCTTATGCCGAGAGTTTCGCCTTGATCTTGCTGTCGGAGTTCGAGGCGTTCGGCATCCCGATCCTGGAGGCGTTGGCGAGCGGCACTCCGGTTTTCCTCTCGAAGTTGGAGGCGACCGAGAGCCTGTTTTCCGGGTTCAAAGGGGCCCATTTCTGCCCGGCCGAGCGGATCTGGGAGACGGCCCACATCATCGAGCACGAGGTGGAGCGGAACCGCGCCTCGATCGCCGACGCGGTCTCGGATCGGCGCCGGTTGCAGTCGATTTTCGATTGGGATTTGCTGGCCGAGCGGAAGTGGCGGGCGATGTCGGCCGCGTGGTATCGCCGCAACGCGTGGTCGTGGACGGCGTGAGCAAGGAGCCGAATCGGATGATGATTTCCTACGCCCAGAATGCCGAGGATGTGCTGCTCGATCGGCTGTTTCCGCGCGATTATCGCGGGTTCTACGTCGACGTGGGGGCGAATCATCCGACGTATCACTCCGTGACCAGGCACTTCTATGACCTCGGCTGGAACGGCGTGAACGTCGAGCCTTCGCCCCCGGTTTTCGCGATGCTGCCCGAGGCTCGGCCCCGCGACATCAACCTGAACCTGGGCCTTTCCGACCGCGAGGGCGTGCTGGCGTTCTTCGAGGCGACGACCAGCCTGGGCATGTCCACGTTCTCGCGTGATTTCGCGTCGGGACTGGTACGCGACGGCTTCCCCGTGAGGGAGACGACCGTTCCCGTGCTCACGCTGGCCACGGTCTGCGATCGATATGCGTCCGAGACCATCGATTTCTTGAAGATCGATGTCGAGTCGCACGAGGCGGAGGTTATCGCCGGGGGAGACTGGCGACGGCACCGGGCCCGCGTGGTGCTCGTGGAATCGACCGGCGGTTTTGAATGGGAAAGCGTCTTGCTCTCGGCCGATTATCTGCTCGCAGCTTTCGATGGGTTGAATCGGTATTACGTCCGCGCCGAAGATCGGGATTGGCTACCCAAGCTGGCCGCTCCCGCGAATTATCTCGACCAGTTCGTCTATTTCGAGCACGAGCAAGCCTTGCGCGATGCTCGCTGGGAACGAGACCATTTTCGCGACCAGCTTGGAGAGGAGAAGGCCAGGACGGCGGACCTGGAGCGTCGGCTTGCGTCGGTCGAGGGGCTGGGCGCGAATTCCATCGCGTTTGCGAGGAAGGTCCGGCGGGTCTCGGGTGCAATCAGGTCGCTGTGGAAAGCGGGTTAGGCACGATGGCCGACGCCTGCTCGCCGGGCGCCGAGAAGATGACGATCCGGCCTCCCGGGCCGCGGATGCCGATCTCGACCGAGCCGTAAAATGTCCGGCGGCGAGGGACGACGATCTCGACGCCTTCGAGCTTGTCCTCGACCTCTTCGAGCGCGCCGACCTCGATGTAGCCGATCGACGAGTCTTCGAGCGGGTAGTGGCCCAGGTCCTTGATGTCGTTGATCAGGCTAGTCCGGCTCTGATACATGATCTCGACGTTGTCCCGCTGGAGCGCCACGAATCCGAGATGGTCGCCCTCGGGGACCTCGATAGACTTCACGAATCCGAATCGCTTGGTCCAGAATTCGACGCACGGCTCGATCCAATCGACCACGTAGACCGGCGTGAGCTTGTTCCACATACGTTCGTTCTCTTGGTGTGATCGAGATGTTGGTGTGCGTGAAATGCACCACTGTAGAAATACAATGGTGCATTTCATGCACCCGACATGACGGCTTATTTCCAGTGCCCTACGGGTTCAGCTCGCGCACGAGGTCCTCGGCGCGGTAGATGACCTTGAGGGCCGTCATGATGGCCCTCGAGTCGACCGAGACGGCGCGGGAGTAGCGGTCTTCGTAGCCGAAATCCAGGACGAGCGACTGGATGTTGCCGTCGAAGATCAGGCCCACGACTTCGTTGTCACGGTTCACCACCGGGCTGCCCGAATTTCCGCCGATGATGTCGGCCGTGGAGACGAAATTGAGCGGCGTTTCCGGGTCGAGTCGCTTCTCGTCCTTCGCGGCGATCCAGCTCGGCGGCAGCTCGTAGGGGGGCTTGTTGCCGTGCTCCCGGGCGTGCTCGAAGGCCCCGCCGATGGTGGTGTAGGGGGGGATTGTCTTGGCCCCAACGGTATAGCCCTTGACCGTGCCGAACGAGAGTCGGAGCGTGAACGTGGCGTCGGGATAGGTCGAGTCGCCCTGGTCCTCGAAGATCGCGCGGGCGATCCGGGCGTATTGCGCGGCTTCGACGCCCTCGACCTGCTCCTCGCGGACCTTGCGGAACGCCCGGGCCTCGGCGTCGATGGCCAGGGCCAGCTTGATCATCGGGTCGTCGCTCTGGGCGATCGCCTGCGACCCGCCCTCGGCCAGCTTCTTGCGGACCTTCACGTCGGCGAGCTTCGACCCTTCGACCAGCTCCCTGGCGGCCTGCTCGGGGGTGCGACCGTGCAGGACTCGCTCGATCATGGGGTCGCCGGGCACGAGCTTCTTCCAGTATTCCAGCGAGTGCGCGAGCTTGAAGATCTCGTACTCGGGATAGATGGGGGCGTCGGAAAAAAGCGCGAGTTCGAGCGACGGGCGGGCCGAGTCGCGGTATTCGCGGAGCCGCTCGGAATTGGGCTTTGCTCCCTCTTCGGCGAGCCTGGCGAGCACCCTGGCGACCTGGAAGAGTTGCGAGTCGAACGCCAGCCCGCGCTCCAGGAAGTTGAAGGGCTTGAGGACGTATTCGGCGGTCTTCTGGGCCTGGGCGATCTTTTCCCAGGCGTCGCCGAACTTCGCTCGCTTGGCGGGGTCGGCCATGATGCCGCCCGCGGAGGGCCTTCTCGGCGGACTCCTTGGCGTCCATGAAGGCCGAATCTCGCAGCCCGCCCAGGCCGCCGATGCGAGCCTTGCGGCTGTTCTGGATGCCGAAGAGGTCTTCCTTGGACTGCCGGAGGGACTCGGCGTTCTTCTTGCCGTATTCGCCCAGGCGCCATCTCTTTATCGTGGAGGAAATGGAGCTGGAGCGGGTAGCCGACGTCGCGGAGATATTGCAGGTGGGCGAAGGTATTCAGGCGATTGGTGCGGCCTGGGTGGCCGGCCACGAAGATGAGGTCGCCGTCCTTCGAGCCGTCCTTGCTCCACTTCAAATAGTGCTCGACCTTGACGGGCTTGTCGTTTTCGTAGGCGCGGAAGAAGCAGACGTCGAGGTCGTAGCGCGGGTACTCGAAGTTGTCGGGATCGCCGCCGAAGAAGGCGATGTCGAACTCGGGCGCGAACACGAGGCGGACGTCGGTATAAGTCTTGTAGGTGTAGAGGTGATACTGGCCGCCCTGGTAGAGCGTGACCACGTCGGAGCGCAGGCCGGTCTTCTGCTTGGATTCGGCCTCGATCCTGGCCATGGCCTTGCGCTTGGCAATACTTGCCGAGGCGTCGTCCATGTCGGGCTTCACGTCGGCCACGACCTTGTCGGTCACGTCCTCGATGCCGACCAGCACGTTCAATTCCAGGTCGGGGGCCTTGACCTCATCGGCCTTGGTCTTCGCCAGGAACCCGTCCCTATAAAAATCCTTCTTGTCGGTGCTGATCTTCTGGAGGGTGTCGGCGCCGACGTGGTGGTTGGTCATCACCAGGCCGTCGGCCGAGACGAACGACCCCGATCCGCCCGAGTTGAACCGGACCGACGAGAGTCGCAGGTGGTCGAGCCAGGTTTTGGTGGGCTCGAAGTTGTATTTCTGCTTGAGCGTCTTGAGCGGGAGGTTGTTGAAGACCCACATTCCTTCGTCGGCTTGCACGAGACCTCCGAGCAGCAGAGTCGCGAGGGTGAGGGCGGCGATTTTGCGATGTGATCGCATGAAAACAGGCTCCTGGGGGATGATGATCTTCGGGGAATCGTCAGATGGAGTCTTCGTGGCCCTTCATGCCTTCGGCGACCGCTGCGGGCTCGGGCGAGTTGAGGAAGTGGCCGGTGCCGACGAACGTGAGGATCGCGGCGAGGATGGCGAACGCGACGACCGACGGCCATTGGGACTCATTGTAGGCGGCCGGGAGGAATCGCGAGAGGTTGATGGCCGACGAGGCCGCGGAGTTGAAGCTGAGGAACGCGAGCAGAGTGCCGGCGATCGTGCCACCGGCGATGTATCCGCTGGAGAGGAGGACGGCCGGGCTGGAGTCGGAATCCTCGGCCGAGGTCTTCCGCATCCTGTCCACGAACAGGCGGATCAATCCGCCGATGAAGATGGGCATGGATGTCGACAGGGGCAGGTAAATCCCCACCGAAAACGCGAGCGCGGGCACCCCCGAGATGTGCAGGACGACGGCGATGACCGCGCCGATGATCACGATGTTCCAGGGCAAATCTCCGCCCATGATCCCCCGGATGATCGAGGCCATGAGCGACGCCTTGGGCGCGGCGTACTTGATGACCTCGCTGCCGTCGTCGCGAGCCTTCACGCGGCCGTTGATGCCCGGATCGACCAGCCAATCGACCTTGCCCGAGGCGGGATCGACCAGGTATTTGCCGGCGATTGCTAGCACGGACTTATCGGGGGCTTGCATGTTCTTGTCGAGCCGCCAGACCTTGTAGGACTTATCCTTGTAGGTCTCGGTCTCCTCGATTTTCGCGAGCTTGTCGGCGGGGCATGAGACCTTCGGAAGGTTCTCGGCCTTGCTGGTGTAGACGGTGCTGGCGCTGTTGAGGAGGAGGATCGTGAACCCGATCACGATGGCCGACGTGAGCGCGCCCACGAGGATGGCGATCTGTTGCTTCCAGGGCGTCCCGCCCACCAGGTAGCCGGTCTTCAGGTCCTGCGAGGTCGTCCCGCCGTTGGAGGAGGCCACGCACACGATGCCGGCGATCGACAGGGCCGCGAGCTGATAGCCCATGCCAATCCAGCCCTGAAGGTAGAACACGAGGCACGTCACGAGCAGGGTGGCCACGGTCATTCCCGAGATCGGGTTCGACGACGAGCCGATCTCCCCGGTCAATCGTGACGAGACGGTCACGAAGAGGAAGCCCAGGACGACGATCAAGACCGAGCCGACGATCCGACCCGGCAAAGTGGTGGGGATCAGGTTCGCGGCGGCGATGGCGGCGATCAGGCCGACGGCGCCGAGCAGGACGAGCCACATCGGCAGGTCCTTGCCGGTGCGGGTGGTCGCCCTCCCGTCGCCGTTCTCGGCCGACCTGCCGCGTCCGCCGATGTCGCGCATGCCGCCGACAAGGCCCGAGAAGATCAGCGGGAGCGATTGCAGGAGGCTGATCAAGCCGCCCGTGGCCACGGCACCGGCGCCGATGTAGAGCACGTATTCGCTGCGGATGTTGCCCCACAGGGCCTCGGTGGTTTCCAGGGCGGTGCGGGTCTTGCCGGGGTCGAGCGGCGGGTCGGGCATGAAGATGGCGAAAATCGGGGTCAACACCAGAGAGGCGACCAATCCTCCGCCGACCATGATGGCCGAGATCCGGTAGCCGATGATGTAGCCCACGCCGAGCAAGGTGGGCGTGGCCTCGTTGGCCACGAAGGCGCCGCGGAACCCTTTAATGACGGCCGCAGGCGTGTCTTTCCAGAGCCTCAACCCCTGCATGAGCACCTGATAGACGAACGCCAGAACCAGGCCGAAGACGACGGGCTTGGCGCTGGCCCCGCCGGCCTCTCCGGCCACGAGGACCTTGGCGCAGGCGGTGCCCTCGGGATAAGGGAGCGTCCCGTGTTGCTTGACGATGAACGCCCTTCGCAGGGGGATCATCATCAGGATGCCGAGCAGCCCGCCGAGGCAGGCCACGAGCATGACCCGCGTCACGGGGAATCCGCCGATGTTGAATAGGGATTGGTCGAGTTCATATCCCAAAATCATCAGCGCGGGCATGGTCACGCCGACTCCGAACGCGATCGACTCGCCGGCCGATCCCGCCGTCTGGACGATGTTGTTCTCCAGGATGCGGCCTTTCCCCTTGCCGAAGACCCGGAAGAGGGCGATCGAGAGCACGGCCACCGGGATGGACGCCGAGACCGTCATCCCCACCTTCAACGACAGGTAGAGCGACGAGGCGCCGAACACGATGCCGAGCAACGCACCCATCAGCAGCGCCGAGAACGTCAGCTCGGGCAACCTGGCCGAGTCGGGGATATACGGCTCGTGAGGGGGAGTCGTGGCCTGCGAGGCCAGGGGTTCGACCGGAGTATGGACCGACATGCCGCGGCTCCCAGCGTGCTTGGTTGTCAGGGGGTGTCATTTGGAAGTGAGGTTTGGGAGGAAACCTCGGGCGAATCGGGGCGGCGATCGCCCCGATTCTCTCCCCAACACCTTACCGACTGCGACGATCCGTGCAAGCCCCCGGGCCGGTCAGCGCCGGTCTCGGACATGGTCGAGGGCCTCACCGAGGTCCGGCCGCGGTTCAGCTCGGCCATGCGATCGACGATCGACTTGAGCACGTTCAGCGGCGGCAGGGTGGCGTCCACCTCGTAGATGATCGAGGGGTCGTAGAAGCGGAGCGTGGCGAACGTCTCTTCGTAATAGGTGTTGAGGCGTCGCTTGATGACCTCTTCGTTGATGTCGTCCAGGCGGTTTTCCTTGAGGGCGCGGGCCTTGAGCCGCTCGCCCGCCTTCACCGTGTCGTTGATGTGCAGGTGGAAGATCTGGATCACGTCGAGCATGTCGTTCAGCTCTTCGGCCTGCGAATAGTTGCGCGGGAGGCCGTCGAGGATCAAGGTGTGTTGCTGCGGGAGGATCAATTCCTGCAATTCGAGGATCTGGACGTGGCGCCTCCAGATGCGTACCGTCAAGTCGTCGGGGACGAGCAGGCCCGAGGAGGTATAGCGGACGACCTCGCGGCCCAGCTCGCCCCACTTGGGCAGCTTCCGGAAGATGTCTCCGCACGACACATGGACGAGGTCGGGGAGCTGGCCCAGGACCATCCCTTGCGTCCCTTTCCCGCTGCCCGGCATGCCGAAGAGGAGGATCGTGCGATACTTCGAGCCGGACGCGGTCTTCATAATCAAGCAGCCTCGCTCGCGGGCCGGGGGACGCTCGCGGAATTCGGGGAGGAATTCCGGAGGGCGGGCGATCATCGGCCCGGAACCAAGAATCTATCATGAAGCTTCGACCCCCGCTTCGGCAACCCCGTTCCCCAACCCGAGGCCCCCGCAGCGATGACCCGAGTGTTGCTCCTTCGCCACGCCGAGACCGCCGCCCCCCACCTGATCCACGGGGCCGAGTCGGACGTTGAACTTGGACCTCGCGGGAAGGAACAGGCCGCAGATGTCGCCCGGGTCCTCGCCGCCGAGAATCCCGACGCCCTGTACTGCTCGGCCATGAAACGAGCGATCGAGACCGCCGGATTCATCGAGACGGCATGCGCCCTGAAGATGCAAATTGTCCCGGCGCTGCACGAACGCATCATGGGACCGCTCAGCCAATCATCCTGGGAGCAATCCAGGCCGATCTGGGACGCGACCAAGGCCCGCTGGATCGACGGCGACCTGGACGCCTCGCACGAAGGGGGCGAGTCGTATACGCAAATGAGGGCAAGGCTCGTCCCCGAATTTCAGAGAATCCTTGATCGTGAGCGGGGCAAGACGGTCGTGGTCGTGGCGCATGGGGTGGTGATCAAGGTCCTGATGACGAGCATGGTCGAAGGCCGCAGCCACGCCGACTTCGACCGCGTGAAGATCGAATTCGTGGGGGTACACGACCTTCAATTCTCCTGAGGAGGCGGCCCGTCGGGTCGATCGAAAGGTTGATGATGGTGGGGGAACATCCTTCCCGGCGGAGGGCAGGTCGATGGCGATTCATGACTGGACGCGGGTCGATGCGAGGATCTTCCACCATTTTCATCAGAGATGGATCGTCGAGATCACCGACGCCCTGAATCGGGGGCTGCTCCCGGGCGAATATTACGCGCTCTCGGAGCAGCAAGGGGCCGGGTTCGAGCCGGACGTCCTCACGCTTAGGAACGTCGGTACGAACGATTCGGACGATGCGAGCCGAGCCGCACGGCCAGGCCGCGGGAGGGGGCGGCGGAATCCTGGTGGCCGAGCCCCGCGTCCGCGTGAAGGCCGAGACGGACCTGGAATTCTACCGCCGCAAGCAGGATGTGGTGGCCATCCGCCACGTTTCCGGGCGATTCCCTGGTCGCGATCGTCGAGGTGGTCTCGAAGGGGAACAAATCCGGCCGCAAGGCGTTCGCCGACTTCCTCCGCAAGGCGGCCGAATTCCTCTCGCACGGGGTCCACCTTCTCATCCTCGACCTGCAACCCCCTACCACGCGCGACCCGCAGGGAATCCACGGCGCGATCTGGGACGAGGTGGCCGGTGAGGATTACGAGCGCCCCGCCGACAAGCCGCTCACGCTGGCGGCCTACGAGTCGGGCGCGGGAGTGCGTGCGTTCGTCGAGCCGGTCGGCGTGAGCGACACCCCGATCGACATGCCACTGTTCCTGGACCCGGGCCGATACGTGGCGGTCCCGGTCGAGGAGACCTATCGACTGGCCTTCGAGTCGGTACCCCGGCGATGGCGAAGCGTCCTGGAGCGGTGAGGGAGTGGCATCACGCGGCCGACTCCGACGAGGGCGGCTCGTCGCCGTTCTTCATGGCTTCCCACTCGTCCCAATTGTAGAGGACCTCGCGGGCCGAACCGCTCTTGTACTCGCCCACGATGCCGTCCTCGGCCATGTAGTCGATCAGGCGGGCGGCGCGGCCGTATCCGATCCCCAAGGCCCTTTGCAGCAACGAGGTTGAGCCGCGGCCCTCGCGAATAATCACCTCGATGGCGGGCTCGTAAAGCTCGTCGCGCTCCTTCAGGGCGGCCGAACGGTCCTTGCCGCCCCCTCCCACCTTCAACTGGACGAGTTCCCGGCTGAATTCGACCGGATATTGCTCCAGGTGCTCGCAGACCCGCGTGACTTCCACGTCCGAGACGTAAGTCCCTTGCGCCCGCACGATATGGGACGTCCCGGGGATCAAGAAAAGCATGTCTCCGTTGCCCAGGAGCTTGTCGGCGCCCATTTCGTCCAGGATCACGCGGGAGTCGTTGCGGCTGGAGACCTGGAAGGCGATCCTTGCCGGCAAATTCCCCTTGATGAGGCCCGTGATCACGTCCACGGTCGGCTTCTGCGTGGCCACGATCAGGTGCATCCCCACGGCGCGGGCCTTCTGCGCCAATCTAACGATGTGCGACTCCACTTCCTTCGGCGCGGTCATCATCAGGTCGGCCATCTCGTCGGCAATGATCACGATGGCGGGCATGTAAGTCGGGATGCGCGCCTCTTCCTCCTCGCTCTCGGGCTTGAGGCGATTGAGGATCTCCTCGGCGCCCAGGGCGTTATAGGTCTGGATGTTGCGCACGCCGGCGCGGGCGAGATATCCGTATCGCTCGTCCATCTTGTCGCACGCCCACGCCAGCAGCGATTCCGCCTTCTTCATGTCTGTGACGACCGGGTGCATGAGGTGGGGGATCCGCTTGAACTGCGACAGTTCGACCATCTTCGGGTCGATCAGGAGCAGCTTCACCTCGTCGGGCCTTTTGGTCATGAGGATCGACAAGATCATCGCGTTCAAGCAGACCGATTTGCCCGTCCCGGTCCGCCCCGCGATGAGCAGGTGGGGCATGTCGGCCAGGTCGAAAGCCAGCGGCTGGCCCTTCACGTCCTTGCCCAGGAACAGCGGGATGCGGAGCTTGGACAGTCGCGGGCCGGCCCCCTCCAGGACTTCGCCCAGCTTCACCATCCCGCGACGTTCGTTGGGGACCTCGATCCCGACGGTCGTCTTGCCGGGGATCGGTGCCACGATGCGGACGCTGGGCACGGCCAGGGCGATGGCCAGGTCGTTCGACAACCCGGCGACCTTCGAGACCCGCAATCCGGCCTCCAGCTCGATCTCGAACTGCGTGATGACCGGCCCGGTGTCGATCTGCACCACGCGGACCTGGCAGCCGTGCTCCAGCAGCGTTTTTTCGAGCAGAAGGGCCCGCGATTGGATCTTCGCCTCGTGCTCGTGGATGGCGAACGGCGGCGCGGGTTCCAGGAGGTCGAGCGGAGGAAGCTGGAACGATCCATCGGCCGGCGATGGCAGGACCGTGGGCCGGGGCGCGGGAGCTTGCGGGCGATTCCCATGAACATGAAGGGGAGGCCGGGGATCGGCGGGGTTTGCCGGACGGAGCAAGGCGGCGCGCGGCGGAGCCGCGTCGAAGGGGGCTTGTGTTGCCTCGATCATCGCATAATTCTTGGCGGGCAAAGGGGAAGCGCTCATCGCCGGCGGGACGGAGGGCTCGGCAGTCGTCTGGCGACGCCACAAGCGGGCGATTTCCTGGAGGGGCCAGGCGAAAAGCACTTCGGCGCAGAGGGCCAGGCCGATCAGCCCGGCCGCTCCCAGGATCAAGAGCATGCCGACGGATCCGAACTGGCCGCCGAGGAACGCCACCTCGACTGCGCCCAGATATCCCCCCGATCCCACCGGATGGCAGGGCGAAAGGCCGGGCGCGAATTTCTGAATCAAGGCCGCAACGACGGCCAGCAACAGCGCAAATCCCGCCAGGCGCTGGCTTTTCTCGGGGATCACGCGACGGCGGAACGCCAATCCATCCAGCACGCCCATCGCGTACAGGACGACGAACGCGGCCCATCCGATCGACGTGAAGAGGACGTGGGCCAGCGACGCACCCACCGGCCCGCATGGATTCCTGGCCGGCGAGTTGGCGGGCAGGGCCGACGAGCCCGGGGGATCGGCAGGGTCGTAGCCGACCAAACTCAGCGCCAGGAAGAGGCAGGCGAACAGGAGCAGAAGCTCCCGGCCGGGCCATCTCCGCCGAGTCCCGTCGTCCATGAATCCCCCAAACCGGGCCGATAGAATGGCGCAAACGTCCCTGCTGGGCGTCAAACCAACCTATCAGGCATCGGTCGTGGGGAATTGGGGGCTTTGATTCTTCTTCGGGAGACTGGCCACGTTGGTGGGCGTCCGCAATCAGTCTGCGGGTTGGGTAAGGTCGACCGTCCCGCCCTCTTCATCCTCGGTGGCTTCCTGGGTCTGGAGGTTGCCGGTCAGGTCCAGATAGATCTTGTTCTGCATGATTTCCTGGATCACGATCGCCATCTTGTCGGGGGTGCGCAGGTCGACCAGCGCCCGGGCGCCCTGGTTGAGGGCGATCATCCGCTTCTGGATCAGGGTCGAGAGCTTGAACCGGCCGCCGACCTTGTTGACGATCTCTTCTTCCTTCAACTCTTCAAGCATCGGAAATCTAGCCTCCGCGAACGTAGTGGGTCAGGGTTGCGGCAAGTTGCTCGACGGCAACGTCGAGGTCTTCGTTGAGGATTTCCACGTCATACCAGTGCGATTCGGCAAGCTCTTGGCGGGCCCGGACGAGCCTCTTGTGGATCGCGCTGGAAGACTCGGTCCCGCGGCTGTGGAGCCGGTCCGCGAGGTCGCGAAAGGCCTTGGTCTTGATGAAAACGAAGAGGGTTTCCGGGGCAATCTGGCGGATCTTGACGGCGCCTTGGACTTCGATTTCCAGGAGGACGTTCTTCCCCTCCGACATGGCCTTCAGGACGGGTTCTTTCGGCGTCCCGTAGAAGTTGCCATTGTACTCGGCGAATTCTAGGAAACTTTCCCCCGGATGGAAATCCTTTTTCGATAAGAACTTGTAGTCAACACCGTCTTTCTCGCCGGGGCGGGGGTCCCGGGTCGTGGCCGAGATGGAAAGGTGGAGGTTGAGGGCGGCCCGATCGAGCAGGCGATGCACGATCGTCGTCTTTCCCGAGCCGGATGGGCCGGAAACCACGATCAGGTGACCCGGCAATTCGCCATAACCCTCCACCCACATTCCATCTTGCTCCAGAGCTTGGAAAAGACTTCACCACGGAGGCACAAAGTTCACACAGAGCAAGCACCGAGAGAATTCCTTTGTGAACCCGCTGTGGCTCTAGGAACGGTCGCCGTCCCATCACTCCACATTCTGGATCAACTCGCGGATCTTCTCCAGGATCCCCTTCATCTCGACGACGTTGCGGCTGATCTCGACGTCGTTGGCCTTCGAGCCGATCGTGTTGGTCTCGCGGCCGATCTCCTGGACCACGAATTCCAGCTTCCGCCCCGAGCTTTCGGCCTCGTGGATCACCTCTTCATATTGCGTCAGATGGGCTCGCAGGCGGACGATTTCTTCGCTGATGTCGGCACGCTCGGCGAGGATGGCGACCTCGCGAATCAGGTCCTTGGGCTCGATCGCGACTCGTCCCGCGACCAGCGATTGCACACGTTCTTCCAGCCTGGTTTGGTAGGAAGAGACGATTTGCGGGCCACGCTCGGCCACGCGATCGAGATGGGCGGCGAAGCGCTGGCCGAGCGCAAGCAGCTCGACCCCCATCGTCTTGCCTTCTTCGATCCGGCTGGATTGGAATTTGGCGAGGGCCTCGGAAACGACCTTCGCCAGTGTGGGCCACTGTTCGCGATGATCCTCGGCCGCGTTGTCGCGACGGGCCTCGACGATACCCGGCAGCGTGAGCAGGCTGGCCATCACGTGATCCCACTTCGGCGAGGCCGTGAGCGGCGTCATCGCGGCCTTCACCTGCTTGTAATAGCTTTGCAGGGCGACCGTGTTGATGCGGAAATCTTCCTCGCGACGGGGCCGGTCCAACTTCAACGAGAGTTGCACGGTGCCCCGGCGGACGAGCTCGCGCACCATCCGCTCGATCTCGGGCTCCATGGCGGCGAACGGGTCGCTGATCTTCGCGACGAGCTTCAAGTGCCGGTTGTTGACGGCGCGGAATTCCACGTGGACCGTGCCGAAGTCGTCCACATGATGGGCCTCGCCGAATCCGGTCATGCTCACGAGCACGCGGGCCTTGTCCTTCGGTGGGAATCTCGATGTAGGGTGGGTCGCGCGTGAGCGAGGCCCACCGTCTCTTATCTCTTGGAACCGGTGGGCCGCGCTCAGGCTCGACCCACCCTGCGGGATTCTAAGACTTGGGCTTCGCCGGGGTTTCCGGCGGCGGTGCGGGAGTTGCCGGCGCCTTGGTTGCCTCGGGCGGCGAGGGCGGGACCGTGGGCGGCGTTGCCTTGCCCGCGGGCGATGCCGGGGTCACGGGCGGCACGCTCTTGTCGACGTCGGGCGGGGTGGGCACGGGGGGCACGGTCTTCTTGTTCTTGTCTCGCGGGCTGGTTTCCCGGCCGCGGAGGTCGACGTCGGGCACGGAGGTTCCCGGGGTCTCCCCCTCGCCAAACTTGCTGGTGGTCCCCCGGTTGTTCGAATAGACCAGCAAGAGCGCGAGCAGGAACCAGAACCCGGCGACGATGATCGTGACCCGGGTGAACACGTCGCCCGCTTTCGTGCCGAACGCGCTCGATCCGCCGGCACCGCCGAATGCGCCGGCCAGTCCGCCTCCCTTGCCTCGCTGGATCAGGACCAGGCAGATCAGGAAGAGCGAGGTGACCACCATCAGCACGTTGGCGAAGCCGATCAAATATCCTGCCAGGTTGTTCACGGCCGGGTTCCTCGGATGGCAATCTAGGGGGACTTCGGATCGGGTAAAAGCGGCCGCGGGACGAGTTTCACTTCTTCAATGTGGGGTCGACCAGGCGGGCCTCGGAGATGATCCCGAGGAACTCGGTCGGCTTCAGGCTGGCCCCGCCCACGAGGGCGCCGTCGATGTCGGGGCAGGAGAGCAGCTCTCGGGCGTTGTCGGCCTTCACGCTCCCCCCATACTGGACAACCAGGCGGTCGGCGGTCGCTAGCCCGAAGGCGGCGGTCGCCCAATCGCGGATGAAGCAATGGACCTGCTTGCGCCTGGACGGGAGTGGCCACCTTGCCCGTGCCGATCGCCCAGACCGGCTCGTAGGCCAGGACGATCCCGCCCATGACCTCGGGGTCAATCCCCGCGAGCGAACCGGCGAGCTGGAAGGCCACGACCGCCTCGGTCTCTTCGGCTTCGCGCTCGGCCAACGTCTCGCCGATGCAGACGATCGGGATCAGCCCGACCTTGAGCGCCGCGAACAGCTTCTCGTTGACCTGGGCGTTGGTCTCACCCATCCCGTGGCGTCGCTCGCTGTGGCCGAGGATCACGTGGGTACAGCCGGCGTCCACCAGCATGGGGCCGCCGAGCTCGCCCGTGTACGCCCCTTCGGCCTGCGCGTTCATGTTCTGGGCGCCCAGGCCGATGGGGGAGCCGGAGAGCACCTCGTCGACGGCGTGGAGGTAGACCGACGGCGGGCAGAGCGCGACCCTGGGCGTGGTCTCGGCCCCCACGCCCTGCTTGATCTCCAGGGCCAGGGCCTGGGCCAGCGCCTTGGACGGCGGGTTCATCTTCCAGTTGCCGGCGATGAAGAGTGGACGCATGATTAAGCGGGGATCTCCTCGCGGGATTCGATCGTCTTGCCCATCAACTCGGCCAGGGCGCGAAGTTCTTGCATCAGTTGCGCGTATTGCCGGGGCAGGAGGGCCTGCGGCCCGTCCGACATGGCTTTCTCGGGGCACGAATGGACCTCGACATGCACGCCGTCGGCCCCCGCCGCCAGCCCCGCGCGGGCCATGGCCGGGATCAGGTCGCGGCGGCCGGTGGCGTGGCTGGGGTCGACGATGATGGGCAGGTGGCTCTGGCCCTTCACGTTCGGCACGCTGGAAAGGTCCATCATGTTCCGGGTCGAGTCCTCGAACGACCGCACGCCGCGCTCGCAGAGGATCACCTCGCGGTTGCCCTGCGAGAGCACGTACTCGGCCGACATGAGCAGGTCCTTGACCGTGGCGCTCATGCCCCGCTTCAGGAGGACGGGCGTCTTCGTGCGGCCGACTTCCTTGAGGAGGTCGAAGTTCTGCATGTTGCGGGCGCCGACCTGGAAGATGTCGGTATACCGCTCGACCAGCTCCACCTGGCGGGGGTCCATCACCTCGGTCACCACGGGCATGCCGAAACGCTCGCCCGCGGCCTTGAGGATCTTCAGCCCGTCCTCGCCCAGTCCCTGGAAGCTATAAGGGCTCGTCCGCGGCTTGAAGGCCCCGCCTCGCAACACGTTCGCGCCGGCGTCCTTCACGGCCTCGGCGATCTCCATCAGGCGGGACTCGGACTCGATGGCGCAGGGGCCCGCGATCATCATCAGGTGTCCGCCGCCCACCTTCACGCCCTTGATGTCGAACACCGAATCGGCCGGGTGGAACTCGCGGCTGGCGAGCTTGAACGGCTTGAGGATCGGCACCACGCTCTCGACGCCGTCGATCGCCGACAGGGGCTCGGCCTGGAGCTTCTCCTCGTCGCCGATCACGCCGATGATCGTGCGCGAGACGCCCTGGCTGAGGTGGGGGACGAACCCCAGTTCCTCGATCCGCTCGACCACGTGGCGGACCTGCTCGGCGGTGGGATTCGGCTTCAAGACGATGATCATCCGCGACCTCTGATGCTCGGGCAGCCCCGTCGCCCTCTCGGGAGCGAGGGCCGGGGCGGCCATGCGGGAACTGAAGAGAGTATCAAACCGCGATTCGTCCGCCAAGGCCAACGCCCCGGCGACGCGCCTCGGGTGCAACCGCGCACTCCCGGGGTCGGTCGGGCAAGGTCGGCCATCGGGTCGCGGGGAAAGTGTCTCCGGCGTATGGATGCGACCTCTGCGGCCCACGGTTGCTCCCATCGCGGGGCGTGCACCGGTCGTCGCGGGGGATAGGGCGATCTGGGGGGTGGTATTCTGGGTGCATTTTCGCATGATTTGCTCGCGGTGCGTCGCGATAATAAGCCTTTGTTCTAGCCTCACGAACCACACCATCGTTGCCGGGTTTCGAACTTATTCCTTATTCCAGGGATGGCGGAGAAATCGCCGGATGCGGGGTCGCGATCGGGCGGCCCGCGAGGGGGTGGATTTGGGTCGAGAAATGGCCGACCCATTCGGCTTCGCCTGGATTTTCATGGTTTACAACCCGTTGTCAACGAAGGGATTGGGTCAATGATCAATAAATTCAATTTTGTCGCTAAGTTAATACGCTACAGAGTGCGACACTCGGGAAATGCCGGGGATTCGTGGGCGAAGTCGGGCTTTTCGGGTGTCTTGTCCAGGGGCGCAGTCGGGGTGAGACGGTTTTTCGACCGTTTTTGACCGGTTTTCGGGCCGAAGTGTTGCGCGCCAATCGCCCAAGTTGTTATCGGGACAGGAGATGCGGCTTGTCGGAAACCTGGACGAAATCTGGACGTTTCGGCGTGCGGCGCGGCGATTTTCGGCCCCTTTGTCGCGCCCATGAGGCGCCCCAAGTCGTTACAGGGGTTAAGCTTCGGCTGGCACATGATGCGACACGTAGGGCCGGCTATTGCCGGCCTTATATGCGAAGACGGCCGGCAATAGCCGGCCCTACATTCGTGTGCGACGCGGCCTAGCTGGTAACGGCATCGTGCTTTTCCTGCCCTCCACGGCTTGGGGATGGCCGGCGTCCTCGGATCGGACCAGGGGCCGGGGCTTCGCATCGCCCGGCCCCCGGATCTCGCCGGGGGATCGTCACGCCTGGCCCGGATCGGAGTATCACCCATGTTCGATCAGTTTCAATGCGGGGAGGTTTCGATTTGAAAAAGTCTTGAACATGGGTTGAATTAGGACGCATTCCGACATTCGGGAAGGAACCGCGTGAGTTAGGCTTGACGCCCGAGCATTGCAGGTATATTCTGCTATGAGAGCGTGAACGCTCCGCCTACGCAGCACGCCTTCCGCCCTTCCCGCGCCGCAATTGCGGCCCAGTCCCCCTGAGGATTCCCATGGCCGCCACCACGAAGAAGACGTCCAAAGCCGCCACCGTGCAGCGCCCTTCCAGCCAGATCCGCCAGGCCGCCGACCTGCTCAAGCAGGTGTCGGACCCGACGCGCCTCCAGGTGCTCATGCTGCTGACCGAGAAGGAGCGCAACGTGTCCGAGCTGTGCGCCGACCTCGGCACGCAGAGCCAGCCCGCCGTGAGCCATCACCTGGCCCTGCTCCGCCACGGCCGCCTGATCGAGCCCCGCCGCTCGGGCAAGCATAACTTCTACTACCTCACCGAGGCCGGTCGCGAGCTGGCCCAGGTCGTCAACACGATCGTTGGCTGAGAATCTGGCTCGATGCTCGCGTCCCATCTCCGATACCTCGCTGGCATGTCCTCAGTGCATGTAAATTGATGCGAAAAAGGCCTGTCCGATCATCGGCCGGGCCTTTTCCATTCGAGGACGGCACGCTCTCCGCGACATCGGCGGGGAAATTCAACGATTCGCGGCGAAGCAGGCGCGGATCACGCCCAATCCGTGCTCGATGTCGCGGAAACGCGACGCCTTGTCCCCCGCCTCGCGCTCGATGACCACGGGCCCGTCGATATCCGACGCGATTCGAGCGCACCGAAAAATTCCGGAATGTTCACCTCACCTTGCCCCAGCGGCACTTCCTCGCCCCATTCGCCCAGCTTTCGCGGCCGGCGGGCGTCCTTGGCGTGGATGCTGCGGATGTCGGGGCCGAGGATCTCGACGGCGCGGATCGGGTCGCCCATGTCATAGAGCAGCATGTTGGCGGGGTCGAAATTGACCTTCACGTTGGGCGATTGCAGGTCGTCCAGCGTCTTCCGCAGGAGTTCGGCGGTCTCCTGGCCGGTCTCGAAGGCGAGGGTCACGCCGCGCTCCTTCGCCAGGCTCCCGGCCTTCGCCAGGGTGTCGAGGAACGCGGACCGTCCGGGGTCGCCGGGCTCGGGCAGGAAGCCCGCGTGCAAGGTGAGATCGGCCAGGCCCAGCTTCACGGTCCGATCCAGCGCCCAGGCCAGGCGGTCGAGGCGCTCGGCTCGGAGTGCGGGGTCGGCGAATCCGCCGGTGCGCTTGATGGTCTCGGGCGTGGTGTAATCTTCGCCGGGGAAGCCGAGCATGGCGCCGGTGAACGAGATCCCCGAGGCGAGGGCCGCCTCGGGCATGGCGTCGCCTTCGTCCCAACTGGCGTGGTGCGGATCTCCGCAGGCGATTTGCGCCGCATCCACGCCGAGCTTCGCGAGCAACCCCTGCAATTCGGCGATGCTGGTGACCTGGAGGCTCCAGCTGCACACGCCCAGCACGGGCAGGCGATCGGCGGTCATGGATGCGGGCCTCTCTCCGGGACGAGTCTGATCGGCGAGCCTGTCGGCACGCGATAGATTGTCAGGATTCCGGAGAAAGATCAACACTCATGTCCGTCCCGACTTCTCCTCGCGGTGCTTCTTCAAGCCGTCGTAGACCACCCTCGTGAACATGCCGCCGTTGAAGAGGCCCTTGCCCCAGGTCGGATCGAGGTCCTTGGTCGGCTTCGCCGCGATCGCCTGCTCCATGGTCTTGCCGGCGTCGAGCAGGGTCGCGAGCCGATCGTGGATCGTGGAAAGCATCTGGCGAGCGGCCGCAAGCTCGGTGGTGGTGGCGAGGGGTCCATGGCCGGGGATGATCTTCGTCTTCGGGCCGGCCATTTTCAGGATGCGGTCGGCGGCGGCAACCATCCCGCCGATCCAGCCTCGGCTCGACCCGTCGATGTTGGGATAGAACCCGTTGCTGAACAGGTCGCCGGTGTGGATCACGTCCCGCTTGGTGAAATGGACGATCAGGTCGCCGTCGGTGTGGGCGGGCGGGACGGCCATGAGGTGGATGGTCTCATCGCCCACGTGGAGCGTGAATTCGTCGCCGCAAACGGTGGGCAAGGCCACGGCGGGCGAGGCCGGCGTGTTCATCTTGAACACCTCGGTGTACTGGTCGGTCGCGAGCCGCTTGCGAGTGGCCTCGGTGGCGATGATCTTCGCGCCGCCCTGCCCGAAGACCTCGTTGCCGCCCGCGTGATCGAAATGCCAATGCGTGTTGATCAGGGCGTGAGACGGGCTTGCCTCCCGCGCTTCTTGACGGCCTTGAAGATGTCCTTGGCACGCATCGGCACGCCCGAATCGACCACGACGAGCCCATCAGGTCCGGGCAGGACCGCGATGTTGCCGCCGGGCCCCGAGATGAGATGCAGTCCTGGAGCGATCTCGGCCACCTGGATGGGAATCTTCATCATCATCGGCCCCATGCCCTTGAGCAGCGGGGCCGGGTCCGAGTCATCAATCGGGTCGTCGGCGTTTGCTCGTCCCGCCACGAGGAGCGATGCTGCCATTCCAACGCTTGATTGCATCCATTGGCGCCTGTGCATGGAAATCATCCTCCGCAGTTAGCGCACTCGTCTCTTGTCCGCGGGCGGTCGCCTGGATGATAGTAATCGAGTCAAGCCCGATCGTAGGCCGAGTCTCGGCGAGAGGAGCGATTGCGATGCATCTTCATCGATCCCTGATGATCCCGTTCTGCCTGCTGGCGATCGCGCCGGGGGCGGCCGAGGCCCAGGACAAGCCCGCGTCCAGGGAAACCGGGACGATCGTCCTGTTCGATGGCAAGAGCCTGGAAGGCTGGAAGAAGACCGCGTTCTACAAGCCGGGCGAAGTGAAGGTGGAAGACGGCGCGATCGTGATGCCTCCCGGCCGGCCGATGACGGGCATCACCACCTCGCGAACCGACATTCCCAGGACGAATTACGAGCTGGTTTACGAGGCGATGAGGCGCGAGGGTTCCGACTTCTTCGCCGCCGCAACCTTCCCGGTGGGCAAGTCCTGCATCACGCTGGTCAACGGCGGGTGGGGAGGGAACGTGACGGGGCTTTCCAGCCTGAACGGCTCGGACGCGTCGGAGAACGAGACGAGCAAGTCCATCAAGTACAAGGACAAGACCTGGTACACGTTCCGCGTGAAGGTGACCGACAAGGTCATCCGCTACGCGATCGACGGCAAGGAAATCTACGCCGTCAATCACGAAGATCGCCAGATCAGCACGAGGATCGAGGTCCACCCCAACGAGCCGCTCGGGTTCGCCACGTATGAGACGGGGGGCGCGGTCCGCAAGGTGGAAATTCGTCCCCTGACGAAAGCCGAGATCGACGTCGCGAACAAGGTGGATTAGTCGAAAATCGAAGAGGTGCTCGCAGAGCACCCTACGAGGACGCCGGGCGACTCTTCGTAGGGTGCTCTGCGAGCACCTCTTCGATTTTTTCCAAACTCCTAAAAAAATAGTTGTCATCGCTCCGACCCCACGTTAATCTCTTGAAAATTCGCGAGAACGACCGCGTGAACGCCCCGGGTAAGTCCATGCTGTTCGAGCTGAAGGGTGTGACGAAGAATTACGGCAAGGTCCAGGCGCTTCGCGACCTGAGCGTGGCCGTGCCCACCGGCGCGATCGGCCTGCTTGGCCCCAATGGGTCGGGCAAGACGACCATGATCCGCACGCTTTTGGGCCTGATCTCGATCAACTCGGGCGAGGGCGAAGTGCTGGGCATGAATATCCGCTCGCGGCGGCTGGACATCCGCCAGGCCGTGGGATTCGTGCCCGAGGATGAATGCCTGTTTCCCGGCGTGGACGGCGTCGAGTTCGTGGGCTACGCGGGCGAGCTTTGCGGGATGAGGCCGAGCGACGCCATGCAGCGCGCCGCACGAGGTGCTCGATTACGTCGGGCTGGGCGAGGCGCGCTATCGCAAGGTCGACTCGTACTCGACCGGCATGAAGCAGCGGCTCAAGATCGCCTCGGCCATCGTCCACGACCCGAAGATGCTCATCCTGGACGAGCCGACCAACGGCATGGACCCCGCCGGCCGCGTGGAGGTGCTGGAGCTGGCCCGCGACCTCACGCGACGCAAGGGGATGAGCCTGCTCTTTTCCAGCCACCTCCTGCCCGACGTGGAGGCCGTGTGCGATTACATCATGGTCCTGGGCCGCGGGAAGCTCCTGGCAAGCGGGCGGATCGAGGACCTGAAGAAGACCGATCGCAGGCAGGTCGAGGTCCGCGTGAAGGCCGATCCGGCGCGGCTGGCGTGGCGACTCGGCGAGGTCGGGCTTTCCGTCGAGACGAGGGATGATCTCCTGCTCGTCGACCTGCCCGAGGGCCGCGACACGTCCATCTTGTGGGAGGCCGCGGTCGACTCGGGCGAGCAGATCCGCCTGCTGCGGCCGAGGCAAAGCAGCCTGGAAGAGGTGTTCCTGCAAGCGATCTCGGGGGACAAGGCGTAAGACATGCCGATCTTCGATCAGGGGTATCAGCACTGGGACGGGAAGAGGTCGGGCCACGCCTGGCGATGGGTGGCCGTGGCGAGGCGCGGGGTGCGGTCGCACCTGAAGAACCGCTGGACGCGGATGGCGTTGTTGCTCTCGCTGTCGCCGGCCCTCGCGCTCGGCCTGTTCCTGGCCTTGTGGGGCCTCTTGGAGCAGAACGCCGAGGGCTTCCAGGCCTGGTTCCCCTTCCTGCCTCGCGGCGTCTTCGCCGACCCGAAGGCGTTTCGCGGGCCGGTCTGGACGCTGTTGTTCTCCATGTTTCTGCTGGCCGAGACCTACGTGGCGATGGTCCTGGTGTTGATCGTCGGGCCGAACCTCATCAGCCAGGACATGCGATTCAACGCCATGCCGCTGTACCTGTCGCGCCCCCTCACCCGCTTCGACTACTTCGCCGGGAAGCTGGGACCATCGGCGCGTTCCTGGGGATGGTCATGATCGTCCCGGCGATCCTGAGCTACATCATCGGCGTGAGCTTCAGCCTCAGCGTCAGCATCATCCCCGACACGTACCGCGTGTTGCTGGCGAGCATCGCCTACGGGGCCGTCGTGGTGCTGGTGCTCGGCCTGTTCATGCTGGCCATCTCCTCGCTGTCCAAGAACACCCGGAACGTGGCCGCGATCTGGATCGGGATCTGGCTCATCGGCGCGATCGCCTCGGGGATCCTCGACCGACTCGCTCGACATGAAGTGGGGGCCGACCGTCCTGCTCACCAACGACGTCTCGCGAATCGCGCGAGGTCCTCATGGGCAACGACGCGGCATGGGCACCGCTGGGCCTGGCTTACGCCAACATGGGCGTGTCGTTTCGAGGCCCCGCCTGCCTTCACCCTCTCGGCACGACTACCCCTGGTCCTGGGCGGCCTATGTCCTGCTGGGATCGGTGGGGCTTTCGTTGTTGATCCTGACCACCCGCGTGAAATCGCTGGACCGACTCCGATGATGCCCGTCGCCGAATTCCGATCCGTCTCGAAGTGGTACGGCAACGTGATCGGCGTGAACCACCTCTCGTTCCGCCTGCCTGCCGGCGTGACGGGCCTGCTCGGCCCCAACGGCGCGGGCAAGTCCACGGTCTTGCAGCTCGCGACCGGCCAGCTCCGGCCAAGCCAGGGCGAGGTCACCGTCCTGGGCCGAGCACGCCTGGGGCTCGTCGTCGTTGTATCGACGGATCGGCCTCTGCCCCGAGCAGGACGCCTTCTACGAATGGATGTCCGGCCGCGAATTCGTCCAGTTCTGCGCCGGGCTTGGCGGCTATTCCCCGCGCGAGGCCCGCGAGCGGGCCGACGGCGCGATCGAGCAGGTGGGCATGACCTACGCCCGCGATCGGGCCATCCGCGGCTACTCCAAGGGGATGCGGCAGCGGACCAAGATCGCGCAATCGCTCGTGCATGACCCCGACATCCTCTTCCTCGACGAGCCGCATGACGGGCACCGACCCCGTGGCCCGCCGCGACCTCATGGACATCGTCCTGCGGCTGGCGGGCGAAGGCAAGAGCATCCTGCTTTCCAGCCACGTCCTGCACGAGGTCCAGTCGGTCACGCCCAACATCATCCTGCTGAACCGCGGGAGGCTGGTGGCCGAGGGGAACGTCGGGCAGATCCGCGACATGATCGACGCCCATCCGCATCGGATCGTCCTGAAATCCCCCGACGGCCGCGCCCTGGCCGCGAAGCTGGTCAGGTACGAGGACGTGGTCGGCGTCGAGCTTCGCCGCGACGACGGCTCCATCCTCGTCGAGACCCGCTCGCCCGACGCCTTCTACGGGCGACTGGCGAAGCTCGCCCTCGAGCCCGACACGCGGGTCGACAGCGTGGCGTCGGACGACGACAACCTGGAAGCCGTCTTCAAATACCTGGTGAGCCAATGACGAAGGCAACCCTTGAACTCCCCCTCGAACAAAAGGCCGAGACGATCGGGCGGACCTCGGTCCTGAACTCGATCTGGGCCCTGTTCGCGATGACGGTGGCTCGCCAGGCGCTCTCGCGACGGTCGCTCGTCATGGCCGTGTTGTACCTCCTGCCCGTCGCCTTCACGTTGCTCGATCCGCTACAGCGATGCGGGATTTCACGGACCCCACGGCGGACTATGAGCCGATATTCTGCGAATTCCTCGTGATCTTCCGCCTGATCCCCCAGGCCCTCCTCCCGTTCACGGCGCTGGTCTACTCGTCGGGCCTGATCCAGGACGAGATCGAGGAGCAGACCATCACTTACCTGCTGATCCGCCCCTTGCCGCGATGGTCGATCTTCGTCGCCAAGCTTGCGGCCACGATGGTCGTGACGATCGCCCTCACGGCCGTCTTCACGGCGATCACGTTCGTCCTGATCGGCTGGGGCCAGGCCAATTACTGGGGCTCGGGCGGGCTGGAGCGGATGTTGAAGACGATCGCGCTTTTCTCGCTCTCGCTGGCGGCGTATGACCCGATGTTCGCCTTCCTCAGCCTGCTCATGAAGCGGGCCTTCCTGGTCGGGATCGCTTACATCGGACTGCTGGAAGGCGTGATGGCGTTCGTCGATTTCGTGATCCGCAAGGCCACGGTCATGTACTATTTCCGCATCCTGTGCGAGCGATGGATGCACCTGTCGGACCTCTGGCCGGCGCAGGGGCCGACAAATTCACCTTCACCATCGACATGGACCTGGCCCCAAGCCTTTCGTACTGCCTCCTCGTCCTCTCCGGCGCGATCCTGGCGCCTCGCGGCCTTCTCGGGACTCATCATGGAGTCGCGCGAATTTCGCGTGAAGACGCCCGAAGGGAATTGAGCGGCCCCGGGCGGGTTTCGGCCGTCCGGAAGAGCGGGAGCGCCTTCACCACGCTCTCGTAAACGCCCCAGCCCAGGGGGACGACGACCACCAGCCACGCGAGCGCGATTGCTACCGGAGGCGTGGTCGTTCGCCCGGGATTCGGAGAATCCTCGACCTTCGCGACTCCCGACGAATCGGCGACGGGCTCCTTGCGATCCCCCTCGGCGTGGCCATATTTCGGGTCCACGGGCTTCACGAACAGGTTGCAGACGAAGCCGACCATGAGCAGGCCGGCCATCAGGTACATGGTGGCGTTGTAGGCCTCGGCCCGCGGCACCCCGTGCTTGATCCGATAGTCCGACACGTAGGTGACCAGTTGCGGGCCGAACACCGCGGCCATCGACCACGCGGTGATGAGGCGCCCGTGGATCGCACCCAGGTGCATCGTGCCGAAGAGGTCGCGCAGGTAGGCCGGGATCGTGGCGAAACCGCCCCCGTACATCGAGATGATCACGGCCGTGACGAGCGCGAACCATCCCACGCCGTGGATCTTCTGGGTGAACGGGACGAGGAGATACAGGGCCGCGCCGAGGCTGAAATAGGCCGCGTAAATCCGCTTGCGGCCGGTCAGGTCGGACGTGGACGACCAGAAGAATCGGCCGCCCATGTTGAACAGGCTGAGCAGGCCGACGAACCCGCCGCCCACCGCCGCCGAGACCCCGAACATGTCCTGGCTCATGAGCGATGCCTGGCCCAAAATGCCGATGCCGGCGGTCACGTTCAGCCACAAAACCGTCCACAAGAGCCAGAATTGCGGCGTCTTCCAGGCCACATCCACCGAAACGTTCGCGGTCGTGACCAGCTTGCGCGGGGCCGTCGAGGGCACGAAACCGGCGGGTCGCCAATCCGTGGCGGGCACCCTCACCAGGGCCGCGCCCAGCATCATGAACGCGAAGTAGAGGCCTGCCATCGCGAGGAATGCCTCTCGCACGCCCACCGACGTGGGGGTCTTGAAATGGGCCATCAGGTCGACGGCGAGCGGAGAACCCACGAGCGCCCCGCCTCCAAATCCCATGATGGCCAGGCCCGTGGCCATGCCGGGGCGGTCGGGGAACCACTTCACCAGCGTGGAAACGGGCGAGATGTAGCCCAATCCCAGGCCAATCCCGCCGATCACGCCATATCCCAGGTAAATGAGCCACAACTGATGGGTCTGCACGCCGATGCCGGAGATCAACAACCCCCCGCAGAAGCAGCAGGCGCTCGCGAACATGGTCTTTCGCGGCCCCGAGCGCTCGACCCATCGCCCCAGGACGGCCGCCGACAGCCCGAGCATGATGAGCGCGATCGAGTAGATCCAGCCGACCTCGGGGATGGTCCAATCCTCGCCGGGAATCGATCTCGTGATCCCGCGGACGCGGGTCAGCGGGACGTTGAACACGCTGAACCCGTAGATCTCGCCGATGCACAGGTGGACGGCGAGCGCGGCCGGGGGGATCAGCCAGCGATTGAACCCGGGCGGGGCGATGGTGCGGTCTCGATCCAGCAGGTTCCTCAGGGTCATCGAACCTGTTTCTCCGCGGGCACAAGCACGACCTGGCGGAGGTCCATCACCGCCGCGCCCGGCTTCGAGGTCGCATGCACCTCCAGGCGAATCCGCCCGGCATGATCGATCGCGACCTGCCCCAATTTCTGCGGGGCGAACTTCTGGAAACCGCCCGTGACGGGCACCGTCAGCTTGAGCACCTGGCCCTCCACGCGGAACTCGACCGCGCTGCCGCCGCTCCCCTGGCCGCAGCCGACGAGCGCCTCCACGTCGAACGTCCCGGGCTGGGTCACGACGAATTCCCACGAGGCCCAGTCGTCGGCGTTGACCCAGAAACCGAGCGTGTTCTTGTGGGGCAAGGGCTCGAACCGCAGCATGATGCCGTGGACCTCGGCGGTGCGGGCCGGGAGGGTGATCTTGCCGTCCTTCGCCTGCGGGTTGGGCGAATACGAGGGGTTGGGCGTGGGCATCTGGGCGTGGACCTCGTCCCTCCACGCGGCCAGCTTCGCGGCCATCGTCCGGACCCGTTCCGCCTCCGATCCCGCAAGGTTCCGCGATTCGCCCGGGTCGCGACCCAGGTGGAACAGCTCGCGGCGGCCGGTCTGGAAGTCCTCGATCAGCTTCCAGTCCCCCTCGCGGATCGCGCCCGACGGCCGGCCTCCCTGATTGCTGTAATGCGGATAGTGCCAGAACAGCGGCCGGGGGGCGATCGGGTTGCGATCGGTGAGCAGCTTCGCGAGCGACACGCCGTCCAAATTCGGGGCATCGGCCCCGGTGGCAAGCTCGATCAGGGTGGGGAAGAGGTCGGCGCCGCCGACCGGGGTGTTTTCGACGCCCGGCCGGATCTTGCCAGGCCATCGCGCGATCAGCGGGACGCGGATTCCGCCCTCGTAGAGATAGCCTTTCCCTTCTCGCAGCGGGGCGTTGCAGGTGGCCGGGGAGTTCGCGCCTTCGAGCGTGGCGAGCCCGCCGTTGTCGCTGGTGAATACGATCAACGTGCGGTCGGAAAGGCCCGTCTCGTCGAGCTTCGCCACGATCCGGCCCACGCTTTCATCCAGGCTTTCGAGCATGGCCGCATAGATCGGGTTTTCCTGGCGGCCGTGCGGCGTGCCGTCCCACTTCGCGTACCCGGCGACCATGTCGGGCTTCGCGACCATCGGCAGGTGGACCGAGTAGTGCGGCATGTACAGGAAGAACGGGCGAGCCTTGTTGGCCTCGATGAATCGCTCGGCCTCGATGGTCAAACGATCGGGCAGGTACTGGCCCTTGGGGGCATCCTTGAGCCCCGGCATGGCCTTTTTCGCGTTGAAAAACGGCGCCATGTAGCTGAGCGGCGAGCCGCTGTCGTCGCCCGCGATGTTCAGGTCGAAGCCCTGGCGATCGGGGCTGAATCCGTCGCCGCCCAGGTGCCATTTGCCGACATGGGCCGTGGCGTAGCCGGACGGCTTGAGGGCCTCGGCAAGCGTGACCTCGGCCAGGGGGAGTTGCATCTCGATCGCGGGCCGGAGCAGCTTCTGCGAGGGCTGATCGGGCCGGCCGGTCAGCCAGTCGGTCAGGTGGAGCCTGGCCGGGTGCTTGCCGGTGAGCAACGCCGCCCGCGAGGGGGAGCAGACGGGGCTCGCGGCATAAGCCTGCGTGAATCGGACGCCGCCGGCGGCCAGGCGATCGAGGTTCGGCGTGCGATGGAACTTGCTGCCGTAGCATCCAAGGTCGGCCCAGCCGAGGTCATCGGCCACGATCAGGACCACATTGGGGCGGGCATCGTCCGCGACCGCGGGCAGGGCCGTCGCCAGCAACACGATTGCCACGTGATTTCGAACGAGGGAATGCCAGGACATCGGTCGTCTCTTCCTCGAAATGGTTGCTTGCCGAGACCCCGGACCACTGTTATCGCACGCGAAGGAGCCCGGCACAATCGCCCGAGGAGCGGCGATCCTCGCCGCCGGGAAAAAACGGTGTCAGGAACCGTTTTCAAGGGAGAAAAACGGTTCCTGACACCGTTTTCCGGTCCCGCCCCCGGTTTTCCGCTTGAACGCTTGGGGCTGGACTGTGGTAAACTCTCTTTCCTCACCCCCGACTTGCCCTCGCGCGAGTCCCGCCGCCGGTTCAACCGCCCTCGCACGGTGATCGATGCCCAGAACCCTCCCCCTCCTGGCCCTCCTGCTGGCGACCACCTGGTGGGCCGTGCCCTCGTCCGCCGAGGACGACGGGATGGAGTTCTTCGAGGCCAAGATCCGCCCGGTCCTGGTCGAGCGGTGCAACCGTTGCCATTCCGACGGCGGGAAGGCCCCCAAGGGCGGCCTGCGGCTGGATAGCTCGGCCGGCTTGCGGAAGGGGGGCGATTCCGGGCCGGTGATCGCGCCGGGCAAGGTCGAGGAGAGTCCGCTGATCGACGCCATCGCCCACGAAGGCGGCGTGGCCGAGATGCCTCCTCAGGGGAAATTGCCCGACCCGGTGATCGCCGACTTCCGCCGCTGGGTCGAGATGGGCGCCCCTCTGCCCGAGGATAAGGCCGCCGGATCGGCCGCCAATCGCGCGGCGATCGACTTCGCGCAGGGCCGCAAGTTCTGGTCGTTCCTCCCCGCCGTCGCGCAGTCCGCTGCCTTCGGTTTCCGATCCGCGATGGCCGAGAAACCGGATCGATGCGTTCGTCCTGAAAGGGCTCGACGACCGCGGGATGAAGCCTTCGCCCGAGGCCGATCGCCGCACGCTGATCCGCCGTGTGAGCTTCGACCTGACCGGCCTTTCGCCGACTCCCGCGGAGGTCGAGGCGTTCGTCTCCGACCATTCCGCCGACGCCTATGAAAAGCTCGTGGATCGGCTGCTCGCGTCGCCCCGCCACGGAGAGCGCTGGGGCCGGTTCTGGCTGGACGTGGCCCGTTACGCCGAGGACAACCCGACCGGCGAGGCCACGAACAAGGCGCCTCGCAACCCGCATGCGTACCGCGATTGGGTGATCCGGGCCATCAACGACGACCTCCCGTATGACGAGTTCGTCCGCCGTCAGCTCGCGGCCGACCTCATGCCGGGCCTGCCCCGATCGGAGCTTGCGGCGCTCGGCTTCATCGGCCTGGCGCCGGTCTATCACAAGGAGCCGAAGCTCTCGGCCGAGGTGATCTCGACGATCGTGGCCGACGAGTGGGATGAGCGGGTCGACACCATCACGCGAGGGTTCCTCGGGCTGACCGTCGCCTGCGCCCGCTGCCACGATCACAAGTTCGACCCGATCGGCACGGCCGATTACTACGCCCTGGCCGGCGTGATGGCCAGCACCCAGCTCGTCGAAAGGCCCCTGGTCGATGCCCCGCCGGCCGTCGAGGAGACGCTCGCGAGGCTCCGCGCCGAGATCGTCGACCTGGAGCTGCGGCTCGGCTACGCCAGGGAGATGAAGTCGACAGCCGGCAAGCAGAAGGAAGACGGGTCGAGATACAACGCGACCATCGCCGACCTGGAATCTCGGATCAAGGCGTTGAAGGCGACCAGGCCGTTCGACGGCCCCACGGCGCCGGCCGTCCGCGATGCCGCCCTCTGGGTCGATGGCAAGGATCCGTCCTGGACCGTGCTGGACTACCGGGCGGGAGCCTCGCGCGACCTGCCGGTCTTCGTCCGCGGCAACGTGGCCAGCCCCGGCGCGATCGTCCCGCGGCAGGTTCCCGGCCGTGCTCTCGCCGGGCGAGCCGCGGAGTTTCGGCGCGGGGAGCGGGCGGAAAGAGCTTGCGGATGGGATCGTGGGGGACGCGGCCTCGCTGGCCGGCCGCGTGATCGTGAATCGCGTGTGGGGCTGGCATTTCGGCCGTCCGCTGGTGACCACGCCGAGCAACTTCGGCAAGCTGGGCGACTCGCCTTCGCACCCGGAATTGCTCGACGACCTGACCGCCCGCTTCCTCGCCGGGGGCTGGTCGCTGAAGGCCCTCCATCGCGAGATCGTCCTCTCCAGCACCTACCGTCAATCCAGCCGGGGTGACGACGCGGGCCGCTCGCTCGACCCGGAGAACAGGTGGCTCGGGCGGGCGAATCGCCGCAGGCTGGACGTGGAAGGCTGGCGGGACGCGATCCTCCAGGTGACCGGCTCGCTCGACCCGGCCATGGGCGGCCCGTCCGGGAACCTGGAAGACGTCGGATTCCGCCGCAGGACGGTGTACGGGAAGGTCAGCCGGCAGCGGGTCGCCGACGTGTTGCGAGTCTTCGACTTCCCCGACGCCAACCGCCACGGCGAGGGGCGAGACGCGACCACCACGCCGTTGCAGCAGCTTTATTTCCTCAACAGCCCATTCCTTCTAGCTCATTCCGCACGGCTGGCAAGCCGGATCTCCGACCGCCAGCCGTCGGCTGGCGAGTTCGTCGAAGCGCTCTATCAAACCATCCTGCTCCGGGACCCGACCCGGGACGAGATCGACCGGGCGCTCCGCCTGATCGACTCCGAAGGCGGGACCGAAAACCGCGAGTCCTGGGCCGTCTTGGCGCAGGCGCTCCTGATTGGGAACGAGTTCTTGTTCGTCGACTGACCGATTTTCCGATCCGAGGATTCCCGTGCTCCATCCCGCCCCATCGACGCGAAGAGGTTTCCTCCAATCCCTGGCCTCGGGCGTGGGCGGGCTGGGCCTGGCCAGCTTCCTCTGCTCCGAAGGGGTCATGGGCGCCGACCTGGCCCGGCCGCATTTCGCCCCCAGGGCCAAACGGGTGATCTTCCTTTTGATGGCGGGCGGGCCGTCCCACCTGGACATGCTCGATCCCAAGCCGGCGATCGCGAAGCATGCCGGCCAGCGGCCCGACGGCGTGGCCCTCCGCACCGAACGCGTGACCGGGGGGCTCTTGCCCTCGCCGTTCGCGTTCCAGAAGTGCGGCGAGAGCGGGATCGACGTCAGCGATTTGCTGCCCCACCTGCGTAATTGCGTCGACGACCTCTGCATCCTTCGCGCCGTGCACGGGTCGAACCCGAATCACGGGCCGGCGACCAACTTCATGATCTCGGGCCGGATCGACCAGACGCACCCGAGCCTGGGCGCCTGGGTCTCCTACGGCCTGGGGACCGAGAATCGCAGCCTGCCGGGCTTCGTCTCGCTCGGCAACACGTTCACCTCGTCGGCAAGGAACGGATATTTGCCCGGCGAGCATCAGGGGACGTCCATCGAGCTGGACAAGCCGAACCCCGACCAGATGATCCGCCATCTCCGCAACGCGAAGCTCGACCGCGAGCGGCAGGGGCGCCAGCTCGAATTCCTCCGCCAATCAAACGCGGATCACCTGGCCGATCGCGGCGGAGACGCGATGCTCGAAGCCCGCATCCGCTCGATGGAGACGGCCTTCCGCATGCAGACCGCCGCGCCCGAGGTCTTCGACATCCGCAAGGAAACCGAGGCCACTCGCAAGCTCTACGGCGAGGGGAAGTTCGCCAACACGTGCCTGCTGGCCCGGCGACTGGTCGAGAACGGCGTGAGGATGGTGCAGGTCGTCAACGGCGGGTGGGACCACCACGCGAACATCAACAAGGACATCCGCAAGAAGTCGAAGGAGATCGACCAGCCGATCGCGGGCCTGCTGACCGACCTGAAGCAGCGCGGCCTGCTCGACGACACGCTGGTCATCTGGGGCGGCGAGTTCGGCCGCACGCCGGTCTCGGAGAACGGCGACGGCCGCGACCACAACCCGTTCGGCTTCACCATGTGGATGGCCGGCGGCGGGGTGAAGGGCGGCCACATCCACGGCGCCACCGACGAGTTCGGCTTCCGCGCCGTCGACGGCCGGGTCGGCGTCCACGACCTGCACGCGACCATCCTGCACCTGCTCGGCCTCGACCACGAGAGGCTCACGTACCGCTACTCCGGCCGCGACTTCCGCCTGACCGACGTGTCGGGCGAGGTGGTGCGCGAGATCATCGCCTGAAGCGGGAATCCGTAGGGTGCATGCAAGGCGCCGATTGGATTCACGAATCCAATCGGCGCCTTGCATGCACTTACTGTCAGCGGAGGAGGTGGGATTCGAACCCACGGAACCCCGAAGGGGTTCACTAGTTTTCGAGACTAGCCCTTTCAACCACTCAGGCACCCCTCCGGGAAACTTCGTCTTCGGCCCGCCTGGGCGGGCGCCGCTCCTGAAAGAACTGCGAGAGGATCGCGCCGCACTCCTCGGCCATCATGCCCCCTCGAACGATCGCACGATGGGCGAGCCGGGGATCGGAGGCCAGCCGATAGAGCGACCGGCAGCGCCCGCCTTGGGGTCGGCGGCGCCGTAGATGACCTCGGCGATCCGGCTCTGGACGATCGCGCCGGCGCACATGGGGCAGGGTTCCAGGGTCACGTAAAGCGAGCAGCCTTCCAGCCGCCAGGTTCGCAGGGCCTGGCCGGCGAGGGTGAGGGCCAATCGCTCGGCGTGGGCCGTGGGATCGTGCGAGCTTTCCCGCAAATTGTAGGCTTGAGAAAGAACAAGGCCGTTGCGGACCACGACGGCACCGACGGGAACCTCGCCGCGATCCATGGCCTCGCGGGCCAGGCTCAACGCCAGACGCATCGGCGAGTCGTCCATCGAGGGGCGTCCCGGCACGGATCGCGTGAGGCGGTCTTCCCGATCCCCGCGGAGCAAATTTCATCCTAACGCAATTTGCCGGATTTGCAAGCGGTCTCCGCGAGTTTCCTGCGTACCCGACCGGTGCAGCTTGCAAAAGATGTCCGCTTGACCGAATCTTCGCGACGGTGTTAAATTCAGGGTAGAGTTGACCCATCATCGCTAGAATCTCAACCCCTCGTCCCATTCACGTCCCTTGACCCGACGCTGGGGAGATCTTATTCCATGCGCCTGACATCCATGCGGGCCGGGCTTGCGGCGGTCGTTTCGGTGGCGTTGTTCGCGTCGTCCGCGTCCGCTCAAGAGATAGTCGATCGCAAGGTCGACCTGAACGAGAAGGTGGAGAAGAAGCCCGGGCCGGACCCGATTCCCGAGGTCCCGCTGGGCCCCACGCTCCCCACGCATCCGGTCTGCGCGAGGCGCCCGGCCCCGGCTGGACGGTGGCCGAAGCCGTTGCCTTGCCTCGCGATCGGGCGGGGATCTGGGTCCTGGAGTTCGCCTTCAAGCCGGTGCGGATGATCGACGTGGAGATCCCCGGCAAGGGGCGGAAGCGCATCCACTACCTGGCATATCGGGTCGTGAACCGGACCGGCAAGCCGCAGATGTTCGTCCCGCAATTCACCCTGGTGACCGACACCGGCAAGCGTTATGAAGACGTGGTCATGCCGCAGGCCGTCGAGAACATCCAGGCCCGCGAGGAGCCGACCAGGGCCAAGGGCAGCGTGGTGGGCGCCGTGACCGTGTGCGGATACATCCCGCCCAGCACGAAGGAGGGGATCGACGACGCCGTGTACGGGGTCGCCGTGTGGGACGACGTGGACGTCGAAGCCGACGCCTTCAAGGTGTTCGTCCGCGGCCTGTCCGACGGCAACCAGGTCGTGCAGCCGCCCGACGGCGCCAAGCCCTACACCCGATACAAGGCGCTCCGGCTCGACTTCCTCCGCCCCGGCGACCGCTTCAAGCCGTTCGAGAAGGAAATCCACCTCGGCGACCCACCCTACGAGTGGACGTATTACCCGTGAGCCGATGAGTAGGATACCGGATCTTTGAGGCCGAGCGCGGCGAATGCGTCCAATCGCAGGCGGCACGAGTCGCACTCGCCGCAGGCCCGGCCTTGCGGGTCGGGATCATAGCAACTGTGCGTGAGGCCGTAATCCACGCCCAACGCCAGACCCCTCCGGATGATCTCGGGCTTGGTCAAGCGGATTAGAGGGGCGTGGACGCGAAATCGCCCCGAGCCTTCGACTCCCGCCTTCGTCGCCAGGATGGCCAGCTTTTCAAATGCGTCGATGTACTCGGGCCGGCAGTCGGGATATCCCGAGTAATCGACGCAATTGACCCCGACGAAGATGTCGAAGGCACCGAGCGTCTCGGCCCAGGCCAGGGCGAGCGAGAGGAACACCGTGTTTCGCGCCGGCACATAGGTGATCGGGATGCCCTCGGCCATTTCTTCGGGATTTCGCCCCCGGGGCACGTCGATGGCGTCGGTCAACGCGCTGCCGCCGAAGGCGCGAAGATCAATCACCTGCTCGACGTGGCGGGCGGCGCCGCAGCGATTCGGCCACTCTTCGCGCGGCCAGACTCTCGACGGCGTGCCTCTGCCCGTAGAGGACGGTCAAGCAGTAAGTGGCAAAGCCCTGGTGGCGGGCCTCGGCCATCGCGGTGGCGGAATCGAGCCCTCCGCTCAGGAGGACCACGGCTTTCCTGAGTTCGTTCATCGACCGACGGTCCCTCGGGGCGATAGAATCACGTGAGTCGCCCCATTCTGCCCCACTCGCGAGGGAATTTGCTATGGATTCGGCCGATTTGCGAGCCTTGCAGGCGCCCATCAAGGCGAAATATCGCGACGATCCCGCGTCGGCCGTCTTCACGCTCAGGGCCAAGGGGGAAATCGGCTCGGAAAACCTGACCTGCAAGGTCGAGACCGGTCGCGGGCTGGTCGAAGCGGGGCTCCACGAGGCCACGGGCGGCGACGGCTCGTGGGCCTGCTCGGGCGACATGCTCCTGGAAGCCCTCGTCGGCTGCGCGGGCGTGACGCTCCGCGCCGTGGCGACCTCGATGGGCCTGGAAGTGCCGGGCGGGACCATCTCGGCCGAGGCCGACCTGGATTTCCGCGGGACTTTGGGCGTGGACAAGACGGCGCCGGTAGGATTTCGCAACGTCCGGCTGCGATTCGACCTCCGCACCACGGCCGATCCCGACCAGGTGGCGAAATTGATCCAGCTCACGGAGCGATATTGCGTGGTGTATCAGACGCTCGTGCATCCCCCGCAAATCGAGGTGGGATACGAGGTTGCGGGGGTCCGTTAACGGGGTTGGATCAACTCCAATATACGTAAATGCTGACCACGCCGGAGGTGTCGTCCAGGTCAACCTCGGCGTGCTGGGCGCCGCCCCCCGGCTTGATGAGGAAATGCCGAATCCCGGGCAACGGGCGATCGGGAGTGGCCTCTCGCGTGCCGGGCGAGGCTTGCAGCCATCGCTCGATGTCAGCCGGAGGGGCCGAGAACGAGACGCGGAAGGAGCGACTGAATGCGCTTCCCGCGGTTGAGGCGCGGAGGTCTTTGGCCGAATCGGGATAAGGCGCAAGCCGAGCCCATACGCGCGGGATCTCGAATTGCTGTCGCCTCAGGGTCTGCTGATGCCCGGCGTAGGCGAGGAAAATCGCCGTCGCGCAAGCGAGGCCGATGGCCGCGAAGAGGACGATCCGGGAAGATCGAATCGCGGCCATGAGGTCTCCTTCTTAACTTCCGGATCACGATAGGTAAGCCGGTTCGCGACCCAGCCGATCTTTCCGCTGTCGACCGTCTCCAACGCGGTCACCCGAGAAGTTTCCCAATTCGGGCATCGAGTATATCTTACGAGGCTCATGATGGATACCGGGGTGTAGCCGGTCGCCGCGATGATTAGACCGAAAAAAAGGCTTCACCACGAAGGCACGAAGGTCCCACGAAGGAAGCACGAAGAAGAGTATCCCTCCGTGTTCCCTCCGTGGGACCTTCGTGCCTTCGTGGTGAAGCCTTGGTTCTCTCTTGCCGGCCACGCCGGAATCCATCATGAGCCTAAAATAATTGATCGATTTGGCCTGAACCTCTGGTTGCGATGGGGGCGATATCGGCGGAAAATCCGGGACATCCGGCCGGGCCTATCGCATACTTGGTCCATCATGAAGACTTCCGCGGGCGGTTCGCAATTTTCACGGAACGGGCCAGGGGCCTTCGATGGCTCGCGGCACTTCAGCGTGGTCGTCCACGACGTCGCGCCGATTCATCGCTCGCAACTGACCACGATCCTCGACGCCCTGGCCCCTCACGTCGGGGGCAAGATCCTGGCGCCGTTGTCCCATGCTGGCACGGCGATCCCCTGGCACCGGCGGGAGCGGGGACCGGGATGGAATTCGTGCATCTGATCAAGGCGGGTTTCGGGGAGATCTTGCAGCATGGCTATGATCACCGGCAGGCCCGGCCCGGCTTGATCTCGTTCTTCACGGGTCTGCGCCAACGAACTGAGTGGCCTGTCGAGCACCGAGATGCGGCGTCGGTTGGCGCAGGGCAGGAAATCCTGCGCCTCTCGTTCGGAGCTGCCGCCGCCGGGTTTCTCCCCCCGCCTGGCAGGAAGGGCGGGCGTCCATGGGCGAATTGTCCCGCCTCGGCTTTCGATATCTCATCAAATTCCACGCGATCCACTTTGCTGGCTCACGTCCGCTCCCGCTCGTGACCTGGTCGTGGGACTGGGGGATCGCGGCTTCGCTGGGACGGGCGGGCGAATGCTACGGGAGTCATTATCACCGGCTCCGGCCCGGGGCGTTGCCTTGCGTGGCCGTCCATCCCGCGGACGTGGATCGGGGCTACATCCCACGCGTTATTCGGATCATCGAGGGGCTGCGGGCGCAGGGCGCACCCCCGTCACGTTCTCCCAGCTTGCACCTTCATGGCCGTCGGAGGAGTTCGCGTGATGGCGCGGCTCCTGGCCCTGTTTCATCGCTCGTTGACTCGCCGCGCCGAACGCCTGGCCCGACGCGTGGCGCCGCACGTCCCGCGGGGTGCGACCTTGCTCGACATCGGTTCTGGCACGGGTCACAACGCCCGGGCGTTCCGGCTGGCGACCGGCGGGGAATGTCTGGAGATGGACGTCGTCGACTTCCATGTGGTCGGCCCCGGCCCGATCCTCTTCGATGGGTCGCGGATCCCGCTGGCGGACGGGGCCGTGGACGTTTGCTTGCTTGCCTTCGTCCTCAACTACTCGCCGGACCCGGTGTCGCTGCTTCGCGAGGCGGGGAGGGTGACGTCGGGCCCTCTCTTGCTGCTCCAATCCACTTGCGAAATTCCCCGGAGTTGGGTCGTCTATCGGGCTCGGAACTGGCTCCAGGGCCGGTTTGCCTTCGGGCTCTGCCGGTTCCTCGGCCTCGTCCCGCCCGCGAGGCTGCCCTCGCAGCACTTGAAGCCGATCTCTCGCCAGCAACTCAAGGCGATCGTCGCCGAAGCCGGGCTAATCGTCGGGCAAATCGAGCCCGAAATCGGCTTCGCCTCGATCTCCCGGGACCTGGTCATCGTCGATCACCCCCGCGTCTGCGCCGGCCCGCTTGCCTTCTCCTCGTGCGTCCGTTTCCGTGATCATCCCGACCCGAAACGAGGAGACGTTGATCGCGGCGACGGTTCAATCCGTCCTGGTGGCGAAGGAAATCTTTGACGGCGTCCTACCATGCGGAGGCCGTGGTGGAAATCCTGGTCATCGACAACGGCAGCACCGACGGCACGGCGCGGATTCTGGCCGGGTTCGCCGCCTCGGGCGTCCGCACGGAAAAGTGCGAAGCCCTGGGTGCGGCCCGCGCGAGGAACCTCGGTGCCCGCCTCGCCGTGGGGCGGATCTTCGTGTTCCTGGACGCCGACACGCGGCTGCCCCCGGGCGCCATCCGCCGCTTCGTTGAGCTTTGCCACGAAGGGCACTATGAGGCAGGAATTTGCCGGCTCGGCCCGCTCGACGGCGGCACTCGCGCCCGTTGCTGGTGGGCGTTCTGGAACATCGTCCGCAGGCTGCCGCTGGCGCGTGCCAAGGCCATGCCCGCCTGCATGTTCTGCACGAGTGCCGCATTCTCGGAATTCGGCCCCTTTGACGTGAACGTGGCCATCGGCGAGGAATGGCCGATCCTGGCGGGGCTTTATCGCGAAGCGCCCCCACCGCCTCGTGTATGACCGCTCGATGACGGCACTGAGTTCCAGCCGTCGCATGGAACTCCAACGTTTCGGCTACATCCGGACCTTCGCCAAGTATGTGTGGGCGATCCTGAGCCCCCGCGGGCGGGTCGATTACCCCGATCACATCCGCCATCCCGGACCCGCGGCCCCATCCTCCTCACACGAACGGGGCGCCCGCCCCTCGGAACGATGACATCTCGGCCCATCCCGCGCAAATTCCCGGCGGTGCCGTCCCGTTCGCAAGGTGGATCGGGCCGATCCTGGCCAGGGTGCGGCTCAATGCGATAGAGCGGAGGACATCCCCCGGCGGTTTGCCGCTCATCGCCAAGCGACGGCGTTGGTATAGCCCGGCCTTGATCGTCCCGGGCAATCTCTATCTCCGCTGGATCGGTTCCGGGGTGCAGGTCCTGGGAGACCGCCACTTGGCGGGCGCGAGAACTCGCCATTCACAGTCAGGTCTACGGTCATCGCTGTGAAACGGATGCGCGGGGGTGGTTGATCCTCCCGGAATGGCCGGGCGTGACCGTCGGCCGGTATGCCGGAGATACCAGGCGTTCGGCCGATAACCGGCTCATGGCGCTCGCGGCCGCAAGCCAGGCATTGAGGTCCTTGCATTCGGGGGCCGGCGGTGATTGCCAGCGAATCAGCCATGGCGATGCCACGCTTCACAACGTCCATTACGACCCCGGAACGCGCAGGCACGCTGGTTTGACTTCGACACGGTTCACATGACGCACATGTCGGAGGCATTTCGCCTCGCCGACGACCTTCGCGCCATGATTTTCTCCGCCGTCGAGGTCCTTGCGGACATACCCGTGTCCGACGTGTATGACACGATACGTGATGCGTACGACCTTGCAGGATCGTGGAGCGGCCTTCAGACGCGTCTCTCCCAAGGTGCCTTGCATCGCACCCCTTTCCACTTCGCCCAGGCCTGTCCGTCCGCCGAGCGCATCGAACAACTCGAAGGCTTGCTTCGTCGGGATGACTTTGGATCGGTCCGCCCGCGTTGAGATCGCCCGAGAGCATCAACGGGATCGGCTTACTTCCGCTCTTTAAGAATTCGGAGTTGGACAGTTGTCGTCCGACCGATTAGCATGCAGGGACGCAGCGGCGTGGTCCACGGGCCTTTTCGGGGGAGAGCCACCATGCGAGTGCTCGGAGCCTGGTTCGTCACCCTCCTGATTCTCGGCGGGGCCTTTGCCGGAGATGGGGGGACGGAGCGTCCCGACCGTGGTGGCGGCGATCGTAAGCTTCCGTCGTTGACGTCGCGGATCGATGCCCGCCTTGCCGCCCGGTGGGCCGAGGCGAGGGTCCGGCCCGCCGCGAGGGCCGACGACGGCGAGTTCCTCCGCCGGGCCTCCCTCGACCTCGTCGGCCGGATCCCGACCGCCGCCGAGGCCCGCGACTTCCTCGACGACCCGAACCCCGGCAAGCGCGCGGCCCTGGTCGACCGCCTGCTCGACAGCCCGGCCTACGCGGCGCGGGCCGCGATGCTCTGGCGACAACTCCTGCTGCCCGAGGCCGAGGACCAGGGGCAGGTCGCCTCGGGCGGGCTCGAGGCCTGGCTCGAGCAAGAAGATCGCCGAGGAGGCGGGCTACGACCGGATCGTCCGCGAGATCCTCTCCGCCAAGCTCGCCGGCCGCGACGCGAACGACATGATGGCGGCTGCCGCGGTCGAGCCCTCGCCGGCCGCCTTCTACGCGGCCAAGGGCGGCAAGCCCGAGACGCTCGCCGCCGACTCGGCCCGCGCCTTCCTCGGCATCCGCCTCGAATGCGCCCAGTGCCACAACCACCCGTTCGCCAAGTGGAAGCGGGAGGAGTTCTGGGGCTTCGCCGCCTTCTTCGCCGGGCGTTCCGCGCAGGCCGACGGAACGCCGACCGTCGAGGATCACCCGCGAGGACCCCGACCGCCGCGAGCTGACGATCCCGGGGACCACGACGGTCGTCAAGGCCGCCCACCTCGACCACGCCCCGCCCGCCTGGCGGCCCCGCGCCGACACCCGCGAGGTCCTGGCCGAGTGGATCACCGCGCCCGGCAACCCCTACTTCGCCCGGGCGGCCGTCAACCGGGCCTGGGCCCGCTTCTTCGGCAACGGCCTGATCGACCCGGTCGACGACCTCGACGCCGAGGGCGACCCGGCGCTGGCCGCGCTGCTCGACGAGGTCGCCGGCCAGTTCCGCGACCACGGCTACGACCTGAAATACCTGATCCGCGCCCTGACGGCGACGCGGGCCTACAACCTCTCCAGCGCGGTCGACCCCGGCACGATCCACGGCCCCGCCCTTCTTCGCCCGGATGCCGGTGCGGGGCCTCTCGCCCGGCCAGTTCATCGACAGCCTGGCCCAGGCCACCGGCGCCGACCTGGGCGAGACCCGCGCCGCGGTTCCTGGAACTCTTCGCCGACCGCGACGAGCGGCCGACCGAGTCGCAGACCTCGATCCTCCAGGCCCTCACCCTGATGAACGGCTCGTTCGTCGCCGGCGCCACCAGCCCCGAGACCGGCGACGTCCTCGGCGCGATCGCCGAGGCCCCCTACCTCGACACCGCCGGCCGGGTCGAGATCCTCTACCTCGCCGCCCTGACCCGTCGGCCCGAGCCCGACGAGCGTCGCTCGCGGCGCCGGTACATCGACCGCCACGAAGGGCCGGCGGGGCGTGCCCGGGCCCTGTCCGACGCTTTCTGGGCCCTCCTGAACGGGCCCGAGTTCCGGATCAATCATTGAGCCGCGATCGGGGGATCTGCCATGGACCGCTTTCCATGCCGTGCTGACTCGTCGCGAGATGCTCCGCCTGGCCTCCGCCGGGATCGTGGGCGCGCTCGGCCTCGGGCTGGCTCCAGACGCTCGCGGCCGACGCCGCCACCGACCCCCGGCGGCGGAAGTCGTGCATCCTGCTCTGGATGTCGGGCGGGCCGAGCCAGATCGACACCTTCGACCCCAAGCCCGGCCACGCCAACGGCGGCCCCTACAAGCCGATCGAGACGAGCGTGCCGGGCATCCTCCTGGGCGAGCACCTGCCCAAGCTCGCCGGGAGGTCAAGGACCTGGCGATCATCCGGGGGATGAGCACCAAGGAAGGCGACCACGGCCGGGCCACCTACAACCTCCGCACCGGCTACCTGCCGCAAGGCCCGGTCCGCTACCCGACGCTCGGCTCGCTGGTCGCGAAGGAGCTGGAGGACGATTCGGCCGAGCTGCCGGGATTCGTCAGCATCGCCCCGGCCCGCGCGTTCAGCCCCGGCGGCGTACGGCCCGGGCTTCCTCGGGCCGCGGTATCGCCCCGCTGATCGTCGGCGAGCGGGGCAGGGGCGCCGCCGGCCGTTCCGGGTGGACGACCTCGACCTGCCCGCCGGGCGTCGGCCGCGAGCGGGCCGACGACCGGCTCGACCTGATGGAGTCGCTCGCGCAGCGACTTCCAGGCGACCCGCCCGGGCGTCTCGCCCGCGAGCCACCACGACGCCTACCTGCGGGCCGTCAAGATGATGCGATCGCCGGCCGCCAGGGCGTTCGAGCTGGACGAGGAGCCCGACGCGGTCCGCGACGCCTACGGCCGCAACCCGTTCGGCCAGGGATGCCTGCTCGCCCGTCGCCTGGTCGAGCGGGGCGTCCCGTTCGTCGAGGTCACGCTCTCCAGCGTCGACGGCCGGAACAATGACCTCGGCTGGGACACCCACGCCCAGAACTTCGACGCCGTGAAGGCGCTCGGCGGCGTCCTCGACGCCGGCTGGGCGCACCCTGATGACCGACCTCCGGTCGCGAGGGCTGCTCGACAGCACCCTGATCGTCTGGATGGGCGAGTTCGGCCGGACGCCCAAGATCAACGAGAACGCCGGCCGCGACCACTTCCCCAACGCCTGGTCCACCGTCCTGGCCGGCGGCGGGATCAAGGGCGGCCAGGCGATCGGCAACACCGGGCGCCGACGGCATGGAGGTCCGCGACCGCCCCGTCGTCGGTGCCCGACCTGCTCGCCACGGTCGTCAAGGCGCTCGGCCTCGACCCGACGACCGCAGAACGTCGCCGAGAACGGCCGGCCGATCCGGCTGGTCGACCCCAAGGCGAAGCCGATCGCCGAGGTCCTCGGATGACCACGCCGGCCTCTGACTCGGCCTCGATGGCCCTGCCGACGGTCTGCCGGCGTTCGCCGCCCTGGGGACGACGCCACGCAGGACCTCGTGATCCTGGGCGAGACCCGGCCGATCCTGCTCCGCCTCCGCGTCATGATCGGCGATCGCCCGTTCCGCGCGGCCTGGGTCGACGCGATTCCCGCGGCCTCCACGCCGGCTCGACCGCGACGGCGACGGCAAGCTCACCGTCGAGGAGGCCGAGGCGGGCGGCCTGGCCCTGCTCGCTGACCCCGGCCGGCCTGGCTCCCACGGCGCGGGGCCGGGTCGAGGTCGGACGTCAACCCGAAGGACGGCGTCATCTCGGTCGACGAGCTGGCCGAGGCGCTCCGGCGGCCGTCCGGGCCGTTCCGGGTCCAGGTCGACGGGCTGGCGGACCGGCGGACCGACGCCCTCTTCGACCACCTCGACCGCGACAAGGACGGCCAGCTCACCCGCGCCGAGCTGGCGGCCATCGCCGGCTCGCTCCGCCGGCTCGACCGCGACGACAACGAGCTGATCGGCGCCGACGAGGTCGCCTGCCGGGCGACCCCGCTCGCGCCGGCCTCGATGATGGGCCGCCCCGCCCGCGACGCCGGCGCGTGCCGCCGGTCGTCGAGCTGGACCGCCGGCGAGTCGCCCGTCGCGGCTGGTCCGGCTCCTGCTCAAGAAATACGACACCGGGTCGAGCCGAGGCCCCGGCAAGCCCGACTCCAGGCTCTCGCCCGAGGAGTTCGCCATCCCGGCCGCGGCGTTCGCCGCGGCCGACGCCAACGGCGACGGCCTGCTCAACGCCGAGGAGCTCCGCGGCTACCTCGCGAAGGCCCCGCGCGACGCGATCCTCGACGTCGCCCTCTCGCCCGACGCCTCGGGCCGCGCCGTCGGCCCGGGTCCGCGGCGATGGCGGGCGCGTCGCCGCGGGGCTTCGCGGTCCGGCAGCTCGCCGAGGCGGTCGGTCGAGATCGACCTCGGCCCGATCCGGCTCGACATCCACGTCGACGACGGCGCGGGCGCGGCCGACGCGGCCCGCAAGGCGCTCCGCGCCCGGTTCGACGCCGCCGACGCCAACCAGGACGGCTACCTCGAGGAGGACGAGCTGACGCCGCAGGACAACGGCCAGCCCTCGCCGCTGGCCGGCCTCTTCCAGGCCCTCGACCGCGACGGCGACGGCAAGCTCTACCCGCGCGAGCTCGACGACTTACGTGGCCTGCCAGGCCGCCGCCGCGCGGGGCCGGCTGACCCTGACGGCCTCCAACGAGGGCCGGGCGCTGTTCGGCATGCTCGACCTGGACCGCGACCGCCAGCTCGGCGCCCGCGAGGTCCTCGACACCTTCGCCCGCGTCTCGGCGTGCGACCGCGACCGCGACGGCCGGGTCGCCCCCGAGGAGATCCCCCACCACATCCAGCTCATCCTCGTCGCGGGGCGACCTCTCGATCCTGGTCGCCGCCCCGGCGACCCCGGCGGGCCGTCGCCCCGTCGCCGTCGCGCCGACCGGCCCTCCGCCGGCCCGGCCTGGTTCCGCAAGATGGACCGCAACCGCGACGGCGACGTCTCGCGCCGCGAGTTCCTCGGACCCGCGAGCAGTTCGACCGCCTCGACCGCGACCGCGACGGCCTGATCGGCCCCGACGAGGCCGAGGCCGCCGCGGCCGCGGTCAAGGCACCGGGCGGTTGAGCCGCAGCAAGAGTCCGCTCGGCGCGGAAGACGACCTCGACGTCCTTCTCCTTCAGGGCGTCCTCCAGCACCGGCACGGCGACCGGGCCCATCTCGAAGAGCTGCGTCTCGGCCGCCTCGCGGGCCTTGGGGGCGACGTCGCCGAGCTGCTTGACCAGGACCCGGGCGCTGGTCCTGCAACCGGGGGTCGACCCCGTGCGCGACCACGACGCCGCCATCCGCACGAACTTCTTGGGGGCGGGGAAGACGTCGAGGAGCACGACCTCGTCGATCGCCTCCCGCGAGAGGTGGGCCAGCACGATCAGGCCCTTCGGCTCGAAGAGGACCGGGCGTACTGGTCCAGATACGTCTGCACGACCTCGGTCCGCATCCCCTGCGCGGCCAGGCGACGGGCGTAGGCGTCGCGGGTCAGCCTCGCGGTAGGACGGGTCCGACGGCTTCGATCGGCTGGCGAGAGGGTCAGCTTGACCGGCGGCCCCTCGATCACGGCCTTCTTGCCGGTCTCCGCGGCGAGCCGGGCGGCCGTGGTGATGAAGAGGCGTGCCGTCCTCGGCGACCGGTAGCTCAGGCCGACCGCTGCCCAGGACCTCGGCCAGGGCGTCGCGGGCGGCGATGCTGGCCGGCCTTCAGGCGTCATCGGCTGGCCGAGGTCGACGTCGGCCTTGGCGAGCGTCGGGTCGTCGACCTCGTAGCGGAACCGGGCCTGGCCGGCGACGAGGGCGAGGACGTCCTTGCGGGGGCCCGTCTCGACGCTGACGGTCACCGGCCGGTTCAGGACCTGGTCGACCCGGGCCCGGATGTTGGCGTCCCCCTCGGCGGGCAGGGGCTTGGGCTCGTCCTTGTCCTTGTCCTTGTCCTTCGGCTTCGGCTCGGCCTCGGCCGCCTCGAAGACCGCCTCGGCCGCCTTCGCCTTGGCCTCGGGCTTGTCCTTCTCCTTCTCCTTCTTCTCCTTCTCCTTGGCCTTGGCCGCTCTCCTCGGCCGCCTTTCGGCGGGGACGGCCGTGGGGAGGGCGTCGAGCCAGCCGACGCGGTAGCCGCCGCCCTCGACGGGGGCGATGACGGCGACGTCCAGGAGCTTGTGGCCGGTCAGGTTCTGGAGCGTGTACTCGTCGGGCCCGCCGCGGATCTTGACCGGGATCGGGATCGCCAGCTCGGTGTCGTAGGCCAGGAACCGCTCGACCCGCGTCTCGTGCTTGAGGAAGAGGGCGCGGATCGGACCTGCGGAGCTTCTGGAACCAGTGGTCGTCGGGGAGGTAGCCCGGCGACATGCCCGCCGGGGCGCCGCGAGCAGGTTCGACTTGAACCACCGGAGCCCGCCGCTCCGCTCGGTCCCCTGCGGCCAGTGGGCGAGGACGTCCCCTTCTTCACGCGGAGGTCGAAGTCGACGTCCTTGGTCGGCTCGCCGAAGGCCTGCACCACCGAGATCGGCGCGACCGCGAACTTCCGGGCCAGCTCCGGCCCCTCGACCTTCGGCCGGCTCGTCCCGACCGAGCCGGGCATGGCGTTCCGGTAGACGCGTGGGGCGTTCAGCGTAGTTCTGCGCCGGGCTGCCGACCCAGACCGACCACTCGTAGACCTCGATCGGCGGCTGCGGCGCGGTCGTCGCCGCCGCGAGGCCGCGAGCGTCGGCAGCAGACCAGCCAGGACGAGCCAGGCGGAGCCGGCGACGGAGTGCGAAGGGTTCGACTCATGGGCCGCTCGCGGGTCGGGGGTCGTGGCCCGTGCCGGGCCGGGGCGACGGTAGAGGCGGGCGTTGGCCCAGATCACGCGGTCGCCGGTGTCCTCGTCGGGGCCGAAGTCGACGACCAGCCTGAGCTGCTCGGCCCCCGCGACGGGCAGGGCGAGCCGGACCGGCGGGGCGTCGGCGCGGAGGTCGGGGTTGGCGTACAGCTCCTTGCCGTCGGCGAAGACCCGGCAATCGACCCGCCCCTTCTTCTTCGCCGAGTCGTCGAACCCGACCAGGGCCTCGAACGTCGCGTAACGGCGGTCGAGGTCGTAGGTCAGGACCGACCGCGAGTGGACGGCCAGCCCCTTCTCGATGGCCTGGCCGTCGAGCTTGAGCGGCGCCCCGGCGAGGTTCACGTCCTTGCGATAGGGCGACCGGCGGCCGAAATAGGGCGTCTCCTCGACCTGGCTCGGCTCGAGGTCCGACAGGTAGGCCATCTGCCCGCCGCGGAACCGGACGCCGCCGGACGTCGGCGGCGGGGAGCTTCAGGGCCTGGCCCCAGGGGGTCTCGACCTTCCAGACGGCCGCCTCGATCGCGGTCCAGCGGCCCGAGACGACGATCCCGCCGGCCAGCGTGAAGGTGGGCCGGACCTCGGTCGGCGGCTTCGGCTCGGGCCGGGCCGCCAGGACAGCCCCTCGACCTGCTTCAGGGGGAGGGTCCGGGCCTTCCCCTGGTAGACGAACGTGAGCTTGTTCGCCTTCGCCCCCTCGACGACGCCGGCGATCGCCACGACCTCGCCGTCCTTCGCCCGGGCCAGGAGCAGGTCCTCGCTGCCCCTGCGACTTGAGCCGCTTGGCGAACGACTCGGGCGATCTCCTTGTGGTCGGGCATCCCCATGTAGACGCCGACGACGCGGGCCATCGGGCACGTCGAGGCGGTCGCCCCAGGGGGTGGTCAGGGTCAGGGCTTCCTCGGTGATCGCTTCGAGCTTGCCGAAGAGCTGCTCGTCGCCCGCGAGGTAGACCCGGGCGTCGAGCGGCGGGGCGGGGGCCTCGGGGTCGAAGGCGAGCTTGGGGTCGGTGTGGTCGGTCGCCTTGACCTTGGCGTTGGCGGTCTGGCCGTCGGCGTAGGTCACGTTGATCGTGAATTCCTTGTCGTGGCAGTCGCCCGCGGGCGGCTCCAGGAACAGGTCGGCCCACGATTCGATGCCGGCGCGGCGGAGGGTCAGGGGCCAGTCCGGCGAGCCGGTGGTGTCGAGCTGCCAGGTGGCCTGTCCCTTGTCGGTCTGGCACTGGATCATGACCTGCTGGATGGCCACCTCGCGGAGGCCGGAGAGGGCCAGGTGGAGGTCGCGGATGCCGTTCGGCTTGGGCTCGACCTTCGGGGAGCTTGAGCGGCGCGGCCGTCCCGGGCGGCGGGGCCGACAGGTCGTCGCCGGCGCCGGCTTCTTTTCGTCCTTCGCCGTCCTTGCTCGGCGGCGCCGGGCGGCCCGGTCGTGTCGACGTTGGGCTGGCCGAGGAAGCGGGCCGAGGGCACAGCCGACCGCTCGAAGGCGATGCTCTCGACCTCGTCGAGCGGGATGCGGGCCTTGGGCTGCGGCGGCGGCGGGGCCGCGTTGCCCGGCTGATTCGCGAAGACCTGCGCCGGCACGGTGTTCGGGGGCATGGGCACGACGGCGGGGGCGACGTGGCGGAGCGGCGGGCGCCGCAGGAGTAGCAGGCGCAGTCGGTGGCAGGAGCGGCCGGAGCAGCAGGAGCGACGGCGACACCCGGTTGCGTCGGGGTTGCCTGCGTCGGCGTGGCGACTGCCGGATTCGCGGCGGGAGCGGTGACCGGCGCCGCGGGCGGCGGGCCGCCGACGACCAGGACGTTGCCTTCCGAGTCGCGGTCGGGTCGCCGTGGACGACCGTGCCGAAGACCGTGCGGACCGCCGTGCCCAGGCCGCTGATCCGGTCGGCGTGGATCGTCAGGTCGCGGAAGAGGACGTCGACGGGCTCGGCGCCGTTGCGGTTCGAGGCGAACAGCTTCACGCCCGCGATGTCGCCGGGCCCGAGGTTGAACTGGCCGATCTCGCGGGGCTGGCTGGACAGGTCGTCGAAGACCTGGTAGCGGAGGGTCTGGCCCTCGCGGCGGAATTCCAGGCGGATCGCCTGCCCTCGGCGGGGAAGGTGTGCCGCGTCGGGCTTCGCGGGCTTGGCGGGCATCGGATTGCCGCCGAACGGGTAGATCATCCGCCGATTCATCATCATCTGCGGCCCGGGCGCGGCCGCAGCCCCGTTGTCGATGGGCCGGTAGACCTCCTTGCCGTCGGGTTCGATCTCGCGGAGGAGCGTGGCCGTCGGGCTGGTCGATGTTCTGGGTGGCGACGGCCAGGCCGATCGCGGCGCCGTCTTCCTGGCGCGGGCTTGGGCAGCTTGCGGACGGACAGCGTGGCCGAGATCGTGCAGTCGCCGCCGATCCGGAGCGCCTGCGGCGTCTTCCAGCCGGCCTCGGGCTCGCCCGGCTTGAGCGTCACGCGCAGGCCGTCGTCCTCGCGCGTCAGCGCCTTTCTTGTCGCCGAAGCCCTCGGCGTCGAGCGTGGCCTGATCGAACGCCTTGGCGCCGAGCGGGCGGAGGTAATCCCCCGCGCCGACCGACCCGAGGCCGATCCACAAGATCGCCGCGCCGAGCATCGTTTCTCCTCGGATGTAAGGCGACCCCGGGCCTCGCGCGAGGCCCGGGGGCTGCCATGGCGGGCGTGGATCAGGGCTTCGCCGCCGGCTTGCTCGGCGTCGCTTCATCCTTGGCCTTCGTCTTCGCGCCGTCGCCCGCGGCCTTGGCCGACTTCTCCTCGGCCAGTCGGCGGTAGTAGCGTTCGAGCACCGTGCGGTACTCGGGCGGGAAGCCTTCGGTCATCGACTGGAGGATGCGGTCGCGCTCGCGATCCGAGAGCTTGGCCCAGTCCTTGCCGCCGTCGTCGGGGTTGGTCAGCGGGCCGATCCCGCCGGTGCCCGAGCGGATGAACGAGTCGTCCATCCCCTGGCTCGGGTTGTTCCGCTTGATCGCCGTTGCGGCAGTTCTCGCACTGCTTTTCCAGCGAGGCGATCAGCTCGTCCAGGTCGCGGACGATCGCCTTCTGCTCCCCCTGGACGGGCGTGCCGGTCTGCTTCTTGCCGAGGTCGTCGACGACGCCGCCCATCTTGGCGGCGATCTCGTCGGCCTTCGGGTCGTCGGCGCGCGCGGCGCCGCGCAGAGCAGGCCCGCCAGCAGGGCCGCGACGGCGAATGACTTCGGGTTTCGATTCATGGTTCCCTCGTCGGTTCGGGGTTGGAAAAAAGGCCTCGGACGCATCTCATCGGGTGATCAAGGCTGTTCGATTCGTTCGGCGATCTTCGACAGCGACTCGCGGATCTCCTCCTGGGTCGACTCCAGGGCCTCGACCTCGCTGCGGAGATCGGCGGGCAAGGCCGGGGCGGCGCCGGGACGGGTCTTGTCGACCCCGACGGTGTCGTCGTTCAGGCGGGTCTGGAGCAGGCGGATCATCTTCAACTCGGCGATCAGCCGGTTCAGCTCGCGCTCGCGCTCGCGCAGGTCCGAGGGCAGCGGCGAGCCGGGCGGCGGCGGGGTCGTGGGCGGGAGGCGGCGGATCGCCTGGAGCAGCCCGAGCAGGTCGTCCTCGATGCGTTGCTCCAGCGCGATCGTGCGATCCGAGGCGTCGCCGTCCTTGAGCCAGCCCTCGACACCGTCGCATCTCTCGCGACAGGACGCGGAGCGTCGTGGGCAGGGCGATGCCGAACTCGGTCTCCTCGACCAGGGCGAGCAGTTGTTCGGTGCGGGCCGGCGAGCTCGCCTTCCTTCTGCGACAGGCCCGCCACCGCGATGGCCGCCGATCGCGACTTCTGCGCCAGCCGAGGGGCCTGCGCCTGGGTCGTCTCGCGGATCGACGCCTGGATCTCGTGCATCTCGGTCAGCTCGGCGATGAGCCGCGCTTGCAGCTCGGTGCGGAGCTGGACGAGCAGCTTTTCGGTCGGCCCTGCGCCAGGTCGTCGGAGGACTTGGTGAGGATGTCCAGCGCGGCCGACCTGGTCGGTGGCGGCGGGATCGGCGGCGGTCCTCGAGCAGGTCCTTCTCGGCCGCCTGCATCGAGCCCCCGGCGCGGATCAGGTCCTTCTGGAGGGCGACGCCGGCGTCGCCCAGGCGGGCCGAGGCCGCGCCCAGGGCTTCGGCGGCGTGGCGGTTCTTGACCTGGTCGGCCTCGTGGCGGCGGAACTCGGCCTCGGCGACGTCTCGGTCGGCCTCGGCGATCCGGGCGTCCAGGAGTTTCAACTCTCCTGGAGCACGCCCTCGGCCTTCTCCTCGGCGGCGACGGCCGCGGCGAGGTCGTCGCCGCCGAGCCCCGCGACGGCGTCGGCCAGGTGGCCATCGGCCTTGCGGAGCTGCGAGGGCTGGAAGTCGGCGAAGAGCGGGTCGGCGGCGAGGGCGGTGGCGGCCTTGCCCACCGTGGCCTCGCGATCGCGGAGTGCCTTGCGGTCGCGGCGACGGCCGGCCTTGGTGTCGGCGATCAGGGCCTTCTGGTCGCGGGCGAGCGCCTCGAGGTCGGGCCGGCGGGCGGCGAGCTTCTCCGCGAGCTTGCGCTGCTCGATGGCGAACCGCGACCAGCCCAGCTCGCGCCGTTCCTCCTTGACGATCCGGTCGAGCTGGGCCAGCGTCTCGCGCATCTGGCGGAGCCGCGCGAGCTTGAGCTGGAAGTCGAGGTCCTCGGCGAGCAGGACGTTGCGGAGGTGCTCGAGCTTGGCCAGGAGCTCGCGGACCTCGGTCTCGGCCTTGCTCAACTGGGCGTCCTTGAGGATCTTGTGCGTCTCGCGCATCTGCTCGAGGATCAGCTCCTCGCGGGAGAACTTCAGCGCCAGGCGGAGCCGCGAGGCGTTCTCGGGCTCCAGGCCGCGGAGGGCCTCGGAGAGCCGGAACATCCGCTCCTCCAGCTCGGTCATCTGCGCCGCGGCGTTCTCCTGGGTGAAGCCGATGCGCGTCGCGGTCGGCGGTCGCCGCCGGGCGCCGGGCTTGGGCTTTTCCTTCTCTTGTCGTCCTTGGAGTCGGCTTGTCGTCGTCGAAGACGCCGCGCCGCCTTGTCGGCCTTGGGCGCCTCGGCTCCATGCGCGACGGGCATGGCGAAGGCGAGGACGAGCACCGCGACCATCGCGACGAGGCCGACCCGGGGCGGTCGGGGATGCGGGCTACGGCTTGTCATCGAAGACCTCCTGCGTGCGCGATTCCCGGGCCTTCTCGGTGGCCTTGAGCACATTCTGCTGGATCTTGATGACTTCGGCGACCTGATTCACGACGTCGACGAAGCTTTCCCACTGCGACATCTGGTCCAGGATCGTCTTCATCCGCGCCACGACCTCGCCGTGGAGCCGCCGGGCCTTCTCCGCATCGGCCTGGGTCCGCGGCCCGCTGCCGGCGAGCGACTGCAGGACGCCGCGGAGCTCGCTGACCGGGCCGGAATTGAGGGCGCGGATCGGGTCGATGACCCCTTCCTGGAGGAGCCGGTGCGACTTGGGCGAGCCGACCTGGTTGAGCTTCATCTCCTGGAGCGAGTCGGCGATCCGCGAGGCGATCTGGTCGAGCTGGCGGGTGCCCGTGTGCAGCGCCCGCGAGGCGGTCGGTGTAGTCCTCGGCGCGTCGGCGAGCCGGCCAGGGTCGGCGTCTGCTTCTCGGCGGCGTCGAGGGCCGCGACGAACTTCGCCCGCTCGGCACGCTGGCGGATCAGGATCTCGTAGAAGAGCTCGTCGGGCGAGACCACCTGGCATGTGGACGCACGCCCGACCGGCCGACCTGCGGCCCCCGGGCGCAGCGATCCTCGGCCTCGGCCTGGAACCGGAGGATGGCGCCGATCGGCGGCGGCGCGGCCTGGAGGTCGACGTCGTGCCGCGCCTGGTGGTCGAGGACCGCCCGGCCGCCGTCGGCGGCGAGGGGCATGCGGGATCGTCTGCTTCGGTCGTGATCGGCTCGGCCTTCTCCTCGCGCGTCGGTCGTCCGCTCGACCTGGAGCCGGATGCGCCGCGAGGCCCAGGTCGTCGGTCGCGGCCAGGGTCAGCGGGATCGTGGCGACCGGCGTGACGTGGGCGCCGACGCCCTGGGCCCGGAGCGTGACGCGCGGCTCGCGGTCCTTGAGCAGGCCGAGCGACAGGAACGTCGGCTTCGAGGCCAGGCCCGGTCCCGCTCGGACGTGAGCTGGATCTCCAGCGTCGTCGCCTCGCGGAGGGTCCAGCGGGCGGCGAACGTCTTCGGGTCGACGCGCGATCGAGGCCGGGCGGCTTGCCCGGGTGGACGTCGACCCGGGTCCGGGCGATCGGCTCGGTGCCGACCAGGGTCAGCTCGACCTCGGTGTCGGGCAGGAAGATCGAGGTGCTGGCGGGTGTCCTCGATCGTCGCGGAATTCGCCCCTTCGGCGACGCCCGGCTCGCGGACGCGGAGCCTGATCGCCTCCAGCGACGGCCGGTCGACCCGCTCGACCCGGATCGGCCCGAGCCAGTCGTCGCCGCCGATCAGCTCGAACGTCGAGGAGGCCGACGACGGCGGCAGCTCGTGGCGGAACCGGCCGGGGCCGATGGCCGTCATCACCGCGTCGCGGACGGCCCCCTCGGCGGTCCGCTCGCGGAGCCGGACCGTCTCGGGGATCGCGGGCGTCTCGGGCTTCGTGCCGGATCGCGAGCGGCTCGCCCCGGCCCGGGACGTCCAGCCCGTCGCCTCGGGCCGCGAGGTCCGGCAGGTCGGCCCGGACCTCGACGGCGAACGGCTCGTCGCGGGGCGCCAGGAGCCGGTTGCGCGTCGCCGAGGCCGGTCACGGTCAGGTACGTCCTCTGCGGCCATCGCTCGTTCGAGCCCCGGAGCCACCGCGCCACGCTCAGCCGGGCCGCGCCGGGGCCAGCAGCGCGAACGCCGACCGGGACGAGCAGCGCGACGAGCAGGGCCAGGGCGCGCGTCGCCGTCCGTCCCAGTTCCAGTGCGCCCCCCAGTCGGCCGGCCGCGAGCGCCTCGCTGGCGCGCCGGACGGCCAGCCGGACCAGCGCCGGCGAGGCCGTCGAGCCCGGTCTCGTCGAGTTGCTCGGGGAGCTGGAGCACGTCGGCCACCTGCTGGCCGGTCCCCGGCCGGTAGCGGTCGAGCGTCATCGCCAGCGAGAGGTCATCCAGCCGCGCGGCCCGGAACCGCGGGAGCGAGCGGACGAGCAGGGCCGCCGACGAGCCCGACCAGGCTGCACGCCCAGGAGGACCTGCCGGGCCGGCAGGCCGAGCCGGAAGCCAGCGTCGAGCGCGACCAGGACCGCCCCGCCGATGACCAGGCCGGCCGACGGCGTCGAGCGCGAACTCCAGGAGCCATCTGGAGCCGGAGCGAGCCGGCGCAGCCTGCGCGAGCCGGCCGCGCAGCAGCGCCTGCTCCTCGCGGAGCGAGCCGAGGTCGGGGGTGTCGGTCGCTGGTCGGCATGGGGTCATCGGGTCGGTCGCGGCCTCAAACCATGCGGAAGATTTTGCGCAAGATCCACTCGGCCGTCAGGCCGAGGATGATGGTCGCATAGAGGAGCGGCGCGTCCCAGAGTTCGTCGCGGTCTTCGATGGTCCGCGTCACCTCGCGCATCGGGATCGCCTCGTCGAGCCGGCCGACCTGCGGCAGGTCGAAGACGCGCCCGCCGGTCATCCGGGCGAGGTCGGCCAGCAGCGGCGCGGTTCAGCGAGGGCTCGTCGACCTCGCGCCGGGGCGGCTCGACGCGGAAGGTGGTCGTCGAGACGCGGGTCGAGGCCCCGGCGTCGACGCCGGTCGCCGGGGTGATCCGGAGCGTGTAGGCGCCGGCACGCTCGGCGGGGAAGGTGGCCGTGAGCAGGGCGGGGTCGTCGGCCGCGCGCTCGAAACCGGAGCGGCTCGGGCGGCTGGCCCTCGACCTCCAGCTCGGCCGCCAGGCCCGACGCCTCGGCCACCGCGGCGGCCTCGGTGTAGCGGACGCCGACCGTGCACCTGGTCGCCCACCCGATAGGCCGACTTGCCCAGGTGGACCTGGAACGGGAACCGGCCGCCCAGGGCCTTGTTCCGCCCGACGCGGTCGATCAGCCGGGCCCAGAAGCCGTCGAAATAGTCCTCGGACAGGTATCGCCAGCGATACGTGCTGTCGAACCCGATGAAGACGGTCCGGCCCGGCCCGTAGAGCTGCGAGGCGAGCAGGACGTGGCGGCCGTACTGGTTCTGCATCCGGGGGTCGCCGTGGCGGGCGAGGACGGTCGCGCCCGGGCCGGGCGCGGGTGACGGGGAAGCTCCAGTACATCCCGGGCAGGCTCGCCAGGATCGTCCGGTTGCGGATCGGGTCGGGGTGGAACTCGAAGATCGGGTCGCCGCGCCCCTCGGGGGTCAGGTCCAGGACGTAGGTCGTCTGCGTGCTCAGGCGGACCTCGGCCTCGGTCCGGAACAGGCCCGGGCTCGCGGACGACGGGCAGGATCCGCGTCCACTTGCCGCCCGAGTCCGACTCGGCGTCGTCGGCCTCGAAGAGTTGCTGCGAGTACAGCTCGCCGGGGATGAAGATCAGGCCGCCGCCGTCCTTGCCGACGAAGTTGGCGATCAGGTCGGGCCACTGCGGGCCGAGCGCCTGCATGTCGGGGTCGATCAGGACGAGGGCGTCGTACCGGCCGAGTTCCTCGGCGTCGTTGGGCAGGCGCGTGATCGGCCGGTCGCCGGCCTGGCGGTAGCCGGGGTCGGCGTGCTGGAGCCAGGCGGCGAACTCGACGTGCTGGTCGCGCTGGAGGGCGTTGCGGAGGAACTGGACCTCGGGCGACGGCGCCCCGGCGATCATCAGCACGCGGATCTGCTGGCGGACGACCCGGACCGCGGCGGTGGCCGTGTTGTCGTCCTGGGTCAGCTCCGGGCCGGCGTCCTCGACCCGGGCGCGGATATTCGTACTGGCCGACGACCTTGGGGACGATCCGGAACGTCGTCCGCTTGAGGATGCCGTCCTCGCCGAGCGCGATCCGCTGGTTGGCGACCGGCTCCCAGTCGCCGCCGTTGACCCGCTGCTTCGAGGATGAGGTCGGCCTCGGCGTCGCTTGAGCCCGCGGGCCTCGACGACGACGCCCAGGGTCATCGGGTCGCGGGCGAAGACGACCGGGCTGGCCTCGATCTCGGCGAGCCGGACGTTCCGCGGCCCTTCCTCGGCGCCGGCGGCGATCGGGTAGATCGGGATGCCGAGCCGGACGGCCGCCTCGGCGACGCGGATCGGGTCCTCGCCGGCGTTCGACCGGCCGTCGGTCACGAGCACGATCCCCGCGACGGGCCGGCCCCGGTGCGCGGCGAGGGCACCTCGGAGGGCGTCGCCCAGCGGCGAGACGGAGCGTTTGGGCTGGATCTCGTCGAGCTGCTGCGTCCGCGCCGGCCCGGCCGTGCCGGTCCTGGCGGCCGACTCCAGGTCGTAGAGGAAGACGTCCCGGCCGCGTCCCAGCGCGTCCAGGTGCGGGCCGAGGGCCGCCTTGACCAGGTCCATCCGGGGCGACTCGCGGAGCCGATCGATCGGGGATTGCCGCCTTCTCGCGACTTCAGCTTCAGGGCCGCGGCGAACTCGGCGGCCCGGGTCTCGTCGGTGTACGGGTCGGCGAACCGCATGCTCTCCGAGTCGTCGACGATGATCGGCAGGTGCGACCGGATCGTCTCGCGGTGCGACGAGACCAGGACCGGCTCGACCAGCATGATGGCGACCGCCGCCAGCACGAGCGTCCGGAGGCCGACGAGCAACGCCCGCCTCGGCCACGACAAGTCTCGCTTCTCTCGCGGCGGGGGAGCCACCAGAGCAGGGCCAGGGTCGCCACGGCCAGCGCCGCCACGAGCAGGCCCAGCCCCCGCCGGGCCAGGGCGGTCAGCTCCAGCCGCGTGGTCCCGCCCGATCGGCGCGGTGCCCGGCGACCGGTGTCGATCCCCAGGAGTGTCTGCCAGATCCGGCTCATAGACTTCCGCCAGGGGAACGTGGACGATGCGAATTCATCGGGAGCGGCCCACCCAGGCGGCGAGGATCGGTTCGAGGATCAGGAGGCCGAGCAGCCCCCACGCCAGCTCGTGCCAGATCTCGCGGCCGGTCGTCGAGGAGGCGTCGGTGCCGTCGCCCTTCGCGACGGCGACCTCGACCTTGAGCGGGGCGAGCAGCGTCTTCAGGTCGGGCGCCGCGATCCGCTCGAGGGCGCTCTCGCGAGGGTCGGGGTTGGCCGCGAAGAGGTCTTGCTGGGTGCCGAGCGGCCCTTCGTCCCAGGCGAGCCGGTAGAGGCCCGCCTTGCGGGTGTCGGGCAGGTCGATCGCCGAGGCGGGTGACGGGTCGCCCGAGGCGCGGTCGTCGATGCGCGATCGGCCACGAGCGCCTTCGGCTCGCCGCCGCCCGGCGGGGTGAGGCGGACGTTCGCGAGCTGATGGCTCGAATGGACCACCCGCCGGGGCCGCTCGCCGGCCGTGACGGTGTGGGTCCACGAGGTCGGCCGCGACGCGCCCCGGACGGCCTCGCGCACCGCCATCACGAAGCTCGGCTCGATCGGCCAGTCGTTGCCCGCGCGGTCGGCGGTGGTCGTCCAGAGCAGCACCCGGCCCTCGCCGACGACCCGCTCGACCATCGCCGGGGACCGCGCCGGGTCGTTCCAGCGGGCGAGCACGCGGACCGCGTTCGAGCCGGCCGGGGGCTCCTCCACGGCCATGATCTGGCGGACCGGCACCCGCTCCAGCGCCGAGGGCCTTCAACTCCAGCAGCTTCTCGATCGGCGACGGCCGGACCGGCTCGATGACCAGCCCGCGGATCGCCTCGTCGACCTGGGCCTTGAGCGAGACCGGCAGGAGCGGCTCGGCCGATCGGAACAGCCGCTCGTTGTACAGGCCGGTGTCGAGCTTCCCGCCCGTGAAGATCATCAGGCCCATCCCGCCGCGGACGAGTTCGGCGAGCCTGCGCGCCTGCTCGACGGTGGGCGCCGCGACATTGGCCAGGACGATCACGTCGGCCGGTTCGAGCCGGGGAGCGAGGAAGTCCTCCTCCTGCACCACCTCGACCCGCCACGCTTCCGCGTCGCCGACGCCGATCGACAGCGGCGCGGCGAGGTAATCGACCTCCGAGCCGAACGGCTCCGACGAGGGCTCGCCGTCCACCAGGCGGATCAGGAGCGAATCCTTCACCGGGACGGCCGCCCACCGGTGGTTGTCGCCGGGGAGCTCGTCCTCGGGCAGTTGGAGCGACAGGTCGTGCATCCCCGCCGCCGGGAACCGGACCGTCAGCGGCACTCGCACGACCTGCCGGGGGGGGATCTCGGGCAAGGTGACCTCGGTCGGCCGGTCGTCGACGCGGAGGATGGCCTTGGCGCGGTTCAGCACGCGGGGCGAGTCGTTGCGGATCACCGCCTCCCAGTGCGTCTCGGCCGCGGCGAGGATGGTCCGATCGAGCGGAACGAGCGATTCGAGCGCGACGTTGGCGACCTCGTCCGCGCCCACGTCCACGATCCGGACGCGGACGCCCTGCTCGTTCCACTTGCGGGCCACGGCCGCGACCCCGGCGTCCCAGCCGGCCTTGCGCAGGTCGGTGATGATCGTCAGGCTGTCGCGTGGGATACGTGCAGGACTGGACGACCTCGTCGACGCCCGGCCAGGACGGTCGGCCACGCGGCGTGGGTCTCGGTCATCGGCATCGCGAGGGCGTCGCCGGCGAGCTCCTCGCGGCGAATCCCTTCGACTTCGTGGAAGACCGGAGTCCGCGGGGCCGAGGCGGCGACCAGCGTGCAGCGGTCCTGCGGCGCGCGGCCGCCGAGAGCACCGCGCCGGCGACCTCGCGGGCCCGGTGGAAGGCGGGCGGGCCGCCCGAGGCATAGCCCATGCTCAGCGAGTCGTCGACCAGGACGACCTGGCTCGACCGGCCGCCCCCGACGAGCCAACCTTCCAGGCCCGTCGGGTTGAGGACGGGCCGGGCCAGGAACAGGAACAGCAGGATCGGCAAGGCGATCCGCAGCAGCAGGAGCAGCAGTTGTTCGATCTGGATCCGCCGGCGGTTGCGGCGGATCGTCAGCTTCAGGTAGCGCATCGGCGCCCACTCCACCCGGCGGAACCGCCGGCGGTTCAGCAGGTGGATGATCAGGGGGATGAGCCCCGAGGAGCGTCCCCCAGATCAGCAGTGGGCTCAGGAAGTTGAACATGGGTCAGAGTCTAACCGCCCGGGTGATGGGCCGCCTCCTCGCGGGAGCGGAGGAAGAGGCCGAGCGAGGCGCCCAGGGGCTCGTCGGTGAAGAAGCGGACGTGGTCGTAGCCCCGGCCGCCGCACTCGCGGCGGACGTCGTCGAGGAATTCGGTCATCGCCGCCTGATAGGCCCGGCGGAAGCGCGCCGGGCTCGGCGAAGAGTTCCTCGTCCCCCTCGATGTCCTGGAAGACGGTCGGGCCGTCGAAGGGGAGGTCCAGCTCGTCGCGGTCGAGCACCTGGAGCACGAGCACTTCATGGCCGAGGAACCGGAGCCGGTTCAGACCGTCGTAGACCGAGTCCAGGTCGGTGAAGAGGTCGGAGACGATCACCAGCAGCCCGCGACGCCTGATCCGGTCGGTGAGCGACCGGAGCAGGCCGCCCAGCTCGGTCTTGCGGGCCGGCGTGCAGCCTGCAGGAGATCCGCCATGACGCGCGACCTGCGACTGCCGTGCGCTGGCGGGCAGGAGCGTGCCGGCCTGCCTCGTCGAAGAGGACGAGGCCGACCGGGTCCTGCTGGCGGGCGAGGAGCATCGCCAGCGACGACGACCAGCGTGGCGCCGTAGTCGAACTTGCTCAGGGCGGCCCGCGACCCCTTGTAATTCATCGACGCGCTGGCGTCCATGACGAACGTGACGCGGACGTTGCTCTCTTCCTCATATTGCTTGATGTAGTGGCGATCGGAGCGGGCGAACGACCCGCCAGTCGAGGCGGCGGAGGTCGTCGCCGGGGGTGTATTCGCGATAGGTGGCGAACTCGATGTTGAACCCGTGGAACGGGCTGCGATGCTGGCCGCTGATCGCGCCCTCGGCGAGCCTTCGCGAGCGCAAGGTCAGGTCGGCGATCTCGGCGATCGCGTCAGGATCGGAATACGCCCGCGACGTGCTCATCGGCGGCCCCCTTCCGGACGGGGATGTCGTCCAGGAGCCGGGCGATGATCGTGTCGCTCGTCTCGCCCGCCGCCTGCGCGTTGTAGTTGAGCACGACGCGATGACGGAGCACCGGCCGGGCCACGGCCTTGATGTCGTCGATCCCCACGCTGGGCCGACCGGCCAGCGCGGCGCGGGCCTTCGCCGCCAGGATCAGCGACTGGCCGGCGCGGGGGCCGGCGCCCAGGAGACCCACTCGGCGATGTACTTCGGCACGCCCTCGTCGGCCTTGCGAGTGGCCCTGACGAGGTCCATCGCGTATTCGATGCAGTAATCCGAGACCGGCACGCGGCGGATCATCTTCTGGAGGCCCGCGATCCGCTCGCCCGTGATCAAGGGCGTGATCTCGGCCTGCTCGGCGCCGGTCGTCAGCCGATAAATCTTCCGCTCCTCGTCCTTGGTCGGGTAGCCGATGAAGATCTTGAACAGGAAGCGGTCGAGCTGCGCCTCGGGCAGGGGGTAGGTCCCTTCCTGCTCGATGGGATTTTGCGTGGCGAGCACGAAGAACGGGTCGGGCAGCTTGTGCTTGTGGCCGCCGGCCGTGACCTGGCGTTCCTGCATGGCCTCCAGCAGCGCGGCCTGGGTCTTGGGCGGGGTGCGGTTGATCTCGTCGGCCAGGACGAGGTTGGCGAACAGGGGGCCATGGACGAACCTCAATTCGCGGGCGCCGCTGGCGCGGTCCTCGTACAGGACCTCGGTCCCGGTGATGTCCGAGGGCATGAGGTCGGGCGTGAACTGGACGCGGTTGAAGTCCAGCGAGAGCGATTGCGCCAGCGAGTGGACCATCAGCGTCTTGGCCAGGCCGGGCACGCCCTCCAGGATGCAATGCCCCCGGGCGAACACGGCGATCAGGAGCTGGTCCACGACCTCGTCCTGGCCGATGATCTGCCTGGCGATCTGCTCGCGGATCTGGCGATGGACCGAGCGCAGCTCGTCGAGTTCGGCCACGTCGGGTTCGGCTATCGTCATCGTCTGGGTGCTCAACGTCGCGTCCCCCGGGGTCGGGAAAAAGTTAGGGACCTCGATCCGGCGTCTACTTGTTGGGCGACCGGCCGCCCTCCGCGAACTTCCCCGCATATCGTGCCGCCGCGATCCGCTTGCGGAACTCGGCCAGTTGCGCCGGGTCGCGGCCGAGATTCCAGGTCTCGTCCCACTCGTACCAGCACACGGCCTTGATCTGCGGCGTGGCTTCGATCACGTCGAACAACTCCCTGGTCCACGCGGCGTTGCCAGCGAACTTCGTGTTCCAGCGGGTGGTCTCCTGGCCGGTGCCGCCCTCGGGGATCATGATTGGTTTGCCGGTTTTTCCATAGACGTGCAGGAACTGCTTCACGACATCGCGAGGATTGCGGGCGCTATAGAGGTCGATGGCAAGCCAATCCACGTAGTCGTCGCCCGGATAATAGTCGGGCCAGTCCTTGCCGCCGGAGCGGTCCCCGTTCACGCACCAGACCCACGCCACGTTGTCGACCCCCGCCTTGCGGAAGCGGTCGACCACGTATCGCCAGTAGGCCACGTAATCCTTGGCCGTGTTGCGAGTTGGATCGGGCTTGTACCCCTCGGAGTAGGGATACCAGTCGCCGTCCATCTCGTGGCTGAGGCGGATGAAGATCGGCGTCTTGAACTCCTTCAGCCCCTTGATCCAGTCGTCCAGATACCAGTCGTATTTGCCCGCCGGGACGTCCTGCAACCGGGGCGAGTCCTTCATCTGATGCCAGTCCATCCAGGTCCAGGCGACGATCGGCACGAATCCGCGGGCGCGGGCGCGTTCGATGTTGATCCCCACGCCGTTGCCCCAGTTGCCGTCCGGCGTGGGCTTGATCCACCGCCAGGTGTTCCAGTGGCCGTTCTCCATCGCGTGGGCGAACATCGAGTAGAGCGCCACCGGCTTCTCGGGCACGGCGGCCTGATACGCCTTAAGCCGCTTGTCGAAATCCTCGTCGCTCCAGTAGCCGGACAGGCACACGCCGTGGTAGGTCACGCCGTCGGCGGGCTCGAACTTGGCACGCGGCGCCGCCGAATGGTTCGAGATCGCCAGTGCGTAAAGGCCGCGATTGTAATGAGGCGATTGGTCATGGGTCGGCCTGATGTATCCGGAGGACTAGCGCTGGAAGACGGGCAGATACTTGTAGGGGAGTTGCAGGATGATGACGGCGATGGCGGTCCCGTAGACCTGGCCGATGCCGTCGCCCGACCACGAGCCGTCGCCGCCTTGCAGGGCGATGAGCTGGTCGCGGGTCTTGGGGAAATAGGCGTCCCAGTAAGTGTCGCCCGCCATGTAGAAGCCCTGCGATGCATAAAGGTGAGTGTAGTAGTCGTGGCCGCCGCCCTTGCTGAAGTTGTCGGGGCTGGCGCGGAACTGGTCCCACACGTATTTCAGGCAATCGGTGGCGATCGGGTTGTCGAACTGGCCCGCATTGTAGAGGGTGGCCACGGCCGCCGCCGAGATCGGCAGCCTCGGGCCGCTGGGCGAGGAGAGCGAGTATTGGATCCCGCCCTCGGGCGTGCGGCATTTTTCGAGGTAGCCCGCCGCCGACTCGATCACGGCCTTCGGGACGAGGAAGCCGGCGTTCTGCGCCGCCCGCAACCCCTGGACCTGCGTGACGGTGACCGATCCCTCGTCCCCGGTGCCCGGCGTATAGGTCCACCCGCCGGGACCGCTCTGCCCCTGGCTGGTCAGCGTGACCGCCTTTCGAACCACGTCGCCGACCTGCCGCCTCAGCGATGCCTTGGTGACCATCCCGTACACCGACGCCAGGAACAGCAGGGCGAAGCCGTGCCCGTGCATGGGCATGCCGCTATCTTGCCCCGGCCCGGTGATCAGCCCCGTCGGCGTGGAGCATCGTACGAGGTATTCGACGACCCCCTGCACGTTCTTCGCATACTTGCCGCGGGTGGGCGAGTTCCCGTGCGCGAGGAACGCGGTGCCGGCCAGTCCGGCCATGGCTACCGGATACGCCTGCCCGCCCCCGGCGATCCACGAGCCGTCGTCGGCCTGGGTCGTCGCCAGGTGATCCAGCCCCTTGATGACCGCCCGGAGCGCCTCGGAGGTCACGTGTTTCGGGAGGACTTCCTTCTCCTGAGACTCCGCGCGTCGGTCCTGCAACAGCCCCGCGCCGCCCGCGGCCAGGACGAGGCCACAGTTTCGCAAGAAGGCTCGGCGGCCGGGGTCGGACGCCATCGTATCACGCAGGGCATTCATTTATTGCCCTCCCGCCGCTCGGCCTTGGGCGCCGCGGCCAGTTCGAAGCGGACTTGCAGCTCGACCTTGACCGGGATCTCCTGGAATTTCTGCGACTCCAGGCGCTTGCGGGGCACCTCGTCGTCGTTCGCGGGGGGCGACCCGTAGAAGGAGAACGAGGTTGCTTGCGCCGCCTTCTCGCCGGAGACCAGCGTCTCGCGGACCCCGGCGACCCGGCCCAATTCGACTCCGCTCAGCTTGGCGAGGCGCCCGGCGCGAGCCTTCGCGTCGAGGATCGCCGCCTGATAGGCCTTCTCCTGGAGGGCGTCGAAGTCGTCGAGGATGAACCGTACGAGGCCGTTGTCCTGGCTCCCGTACCGGTACGAGTAGGGGTTCATGTCGGGCTGCCCGCCCACCTTCCCGCCCGCGTCCTGGGCCACGTCCAGGAGCTTGGCCACGAGTTGCAGCAGGGCTTCCTCCTGCATGTCGCGGATGCCGGAGCAGGTGACGACGAGCTTCCTCTTGAGCTGGACCTCGACCTTGCCGCGGCGGGCGGGCGGCATGTCCATCATGTAGGGGTTGAAGACCTGCCCCTTCTGGTCGATGTTCAGGCCTCGCTCCTCGATCGTCACGTTGGACATCTTCAGCGTGGTGAAGGCGTCGTGGAGCCGCTTCTTAGCGTCGCGATACTTGACGATCGCGTCGGCCGACAGCTCGGACGCGGCCGAGATCTCCAGGTCGATCTCCAGCCGGTTCGGCCTGGCCGCGACCATCCCCTTGCCCGCGACGACGAACCCGTCGATGCTCCCCGCCTGGGAGCTGGAGGGGTCGAGCGACTGGGCGAAGGCGGGGCTCGCGACCGCCGCCATCGCCATGGAAATCAACATCGCGACGTTCGACCTACTCATCCGACCTCCCGGACTTGGGTGCTGCCGCCGCGGCGTCGGCACGGAGGGCACGACCGCCTCCGGCCGACCCACGCGGGTAGGCCGAGATCGTGCGATTGCTGACGGCTACGAGCCAGCGGTCGAGGAGGATCAGGTCTCCCCCCATCGACCCGCCATCCTCCCCGCGAAAGATCCGCCGGACCTGGCCCGTCCTGGGATCGACCTCGAAGATCCCCCGCGGCGTGAATTGCCAGATCCCGTCGGGCCGGACCAGCACCTTCCCGTCATCGCTCTCGCCGGGCAGGGGGGTTGACCATTGCAGGGATTTCGTGCCGAGGTCGAGGGCGCCCAGTTCGGGGCCGCCGAGGTACAGGACCTTGTCGTCCACCGCGAGCAGGCGGGCCGATTTGGCGATCGGGCGATCCCACAGGACCTTCATCCGGTCCGGGTCGAGCGCAGAATCCGGTCCGACTTGGCCCCCTTGATCAGGATCGCGTCGCCCGCCAGCAAGGGCACGGTGGCCGCGGGCGTCGGGGCCTGGTTCTGCATCCCGCGGAAGAAGAAGAACCGGCTTTGCCCCTGGACGGGCTCCGTCGGGTAGCCATAACCCCATTCCATCGCCCCGGATTCGGCGTCGAGCTTCGCGAGGATCCCGTTGTGCGTGTCGATATAGACCGAGCCCGCACGATAGGCCAATCGCGGCTGGGGCGTGGTGTCCGACATCCCATAGTAGTAGTAATATTGCTGGGCCTCGCGGAACATGGCCACTTCGGTCTTCCAGAGCAGCTTGCCGTCATGCGGCCGGATCGCCAGGAGGAACTGGCGCGACGCGTTGCCCTGGCCGCCCTCAATCATCGACGATTTCCCGGCGACGAACAGGGTGTCGCGGGCCAGGATCGGCATCCCCACCAGGTCCATGCCGGCATAGTCGGGGATGTCGGTCGATTTCCAGACGACCTCGCCATCCTGCGCCCGCCGGCAAAAGAGGTGCGAGAGCGCCTGGAAGTTCGCGTCCTTCACGTCCTTGCCGAGGGTCCACACGTAGCCGGGCGCCGCCAGGATCGCGAATTTCTTCGGGTCGATCATCTGCGATTGGCCCTGCATGGTGGCCAGTTCCAGGTTGTGGAACGACGCCGATCGCCAGAGCATCTTCCCGCTCGCCAGGTCCAGCGCGAACACGTGGCCCAGGTAATTTGCGTAGAGGGTCTGGCCTTCGATGGCGACCGGAGGGACGGCACCGCTGAAGTTGGTCGCCTCCCATTGCGTCAGCTCGACGGGGGTCATCCCCGCCGTGACCGAGGCGCCGAATCGGACTTGCCAGTCGGCCGCGATCGTCGCGGAAAGATCGGGCGGCGGATCATTGTTATTCGCCGCCGGGGCGCTGGTCGGGCCGGTCCGGCCGGACAGGCTGCGGAGATGCTCGGCCACCGGTGCCTTGCGGCCTCCGACCGAGACGACCTCGTCGGCGAAGCGGTCGGCCGTCTCGCCGCGGAGCGCGTCCAGCTCCGATTGCCGCCCGGCGCGGCTCAACGCAAGCGCCGCCTTGACCGTCGTCAATCCGGGGGGGATCTCGGAATCGGGCCGTTCGCGGAGGACGGCCAGCCAGCAATTGGCGGCGCGGTCGAACTGGCCCTTCTCGAAGTACAGGTCGCCGAGGCGATCGGCGGCATTGTCGCCCACGGACGTGAGGAAGTAGGACGAAAAAAGTCGTTCGAGGGTCGCCTGTTCCGCCGTGCCCTCGGCCTGGTCCAGGAGCTTCTTGGCATCGGAGTCGTAGAAGAGCCGATACGCCGCCTGACCTTCGGGAGAAAGCCCCGCCAGGACCTCGCGGCGCTTGCGCGAGACCGAAATGATGAACCCGTCCCGCCCGTCGACGAAGCGCGTGGCCTGCTCCTCGGGGATCGCGTAAAGCGCCTTCGTCGCCCTTTCCCAGGCGCCTCGCCGCGCAAATCTTTCGAAGTCGTCGAATGCCTCCTTGCTCTCGCTGGAGGCGGCCGGCATCTGCAGGGGCCGGTCGGGCCGATCGTTCGAAATCTTCTCGGGTTCCTCGTCCGCGGCCGATGCGAGGCCAGGACCCGCCAGCATTATCATCGCCATCATCGCTATCCGAATCACGATGGCATGGTCCCCTAATGGCAATGGACGCGACCAACCTCGCCGCCCGAATCTCGCGGCCTGGTTTGAGTGGTGTCACAAATGTAGTCGGCCCGTCCTCCGCTTGCAAACTAATTCTCTCAAACTAGTTCTTGGGGCAATCCTGCGGCTCCGCTTCGCCGAGGCTGTCCATCACAAACGCCTAGGAATGAAGGGACGTCAGGACGCAGGTCGGATGGCTATACAGCCCCCGCTCGCGGTACCGGCCGGCCACATTCCACTGGTTCGGCCAAATCGGGATCCTGAGGCGATAAGCGCTTAGTAATGAACAGGTTGCGTCACCAGGGATAGGTCCTGCCACCGATTCCAAGTTACCGCTCTATGGGTATTCATTGGATAGGAATAACTGGACCTCGATCATTTTTCATCATCCCGGCGTCAAAATTGCGGCAAATCCGCCGACCTTTTCCATTAAGTGAGAACTGCCGATTAGGAAACTTGCGTATTTTGGTTTGTCAATGTAATTTAGGGGGTCTCTGTCGTTCCCATGGCTGGATTTCCCGATCAAGTGTGTCGACTCGCGCTGATTTTGACATCCGACTGCAGCGTCAATCCTGAGCGGCCGGGATTAAGGGATTTCGCGGCATCTCCAGGCGGGATCGAGTTGCTGGCCACGACTTACCGTGGCGGTTTTGCCATGCGAGGGTCTTTCGCAGCGGAGATTTCCGATGGAATGGATTTGTGACGCCGCGCTCATAGAATTGCAACTTTGTGCAAGTCCCCGGACACATGACGACGAGGCGAACGGTGGATAATCAAGTGAACCTGGATTCCGCATCCCATAAGGTCGTCGTGAATCCCGAAGGGCAGTATTCGCTGTGGTTCCTGGATCGAGAGAACCCCGACGGGTGGGTGGATGCGGGCAAGGCAGGGACCCGCGAGGAATGCCTTGCGTTCGTCGAGGAGGTGTGGACCGACATGCGTCCGCTCAGCCTGCGATCGCGGATGGGCGAGCCCTCCTGACCATGATGCGACCTGGCGAAGACACCCCCGGAATCAAGCACCCTACCTTCGTCGATGTCTTGCGGGATCGTGCGCAACGACTTGCCCGCGGGCTCGCGTTCGAATCCGAGTCGGACGACGGCACTTCGAGCGATCGGCTTTCGTACACGGACCTGGATCGCAAGGCGCGGTCGATCGCCGCGAGGCTGGTCGCCGAGGGGCTTTGTGGGCAGCGTGCGGTCCTGCTCTACCCGCACGGGCTCGAATTCCTCGTCGGCGTTCTTCGGTTGCCTGTATGCCGGGGTCATCGCCGTCCCGTGCAGCCTGCCCCGTCGCGATCGCGGGATGGATCGCCTGCGAGGGATCGTGGCCGATTGCTCCCCACGGCGCGCTTCTCACGACCTCGGGACTCGGGGACGGACCCGCCCGCTGGGCGGCCGACGTGCCGGATTGGGCGGGGGTGGTCCGGATCGCGACGGACGAGGTCGACGAACGCCTCTGCGACGACTGGCGAAGGCCCGACCTGACGCCGGATTGCCTGGCCTTCCTCCAGTACACGTCGGGCTCGACCGCCGCGCCGAAGGGCGTGATGATCTCGCACGGCAATTTGCTCGCGAATTCGGGCCGGATCCGCGAGCTTCGCGTCCGACGAGACCAGTCGCGGCGTCTTCTGGCTCCCGTTGTTCCACGACATGGGGCTGATCGGCGGGGTCTTGCAAACGGTGGATTGCGGCGGCCAGAGCCTCCTGCTCTCGCCCCTCGCCTTCCTCCAGAAGCCCCTGCGATGGCTGGAGGCGATCAGCCGTACAGGCGCGACCATCAGCGGCGGGCCGGATTTCGCGTACGATCTCTGCGTCCGCAAGATTCCCCCGGAGATGAAGGCGGGCCTCGACCTGAGCCGATGGCAGGTCGCGTTCAACGGCGCGGAACCGATCCGCGCCGCGACCCTGGAGCGCTTCGCCGAGGCGTTCGAGCCCTGCGGATTCCGCCGCGAGGCGTTCCTGCCATGCTATGGATTGGCCGAGGCCACCTTACTCGTCTCCGGCAGGAAGGCGGGCACCGGCGCGACCACGTTCCTCGCGAATCCCACGGCACTGGAATCCCGCCTGGTCGAGTCGGCCGGGGGCGGCGGACGGCCGGGTGCTCGTGGGCAGCGGGTCGCCGGTCGACGGGCACCGGGTGGTTGTCGTCGATCCCGAGTCGCGGATCGCGGTCGCCGAGAATCGCGTCGGAGAACTCTGGGTGCGAGGCCCGAGCGTCTCCCGGGGCTATTGGGGTCGGCCCGAGGAGTCGGAATCGTCGTTCGCCGCAAGGCGGGCCGACTCGGACGACGGCTCCTACCTTCGCACCGGGGATCTCGGCTTCTTCCGGGGCGAGGAACTGTTCATCACCGGACGCCGGAAAGACCTGATCATCGTCCGGGGCCGCAATCTCTATCCGCAGGACATCGAGTGGACCGCCGGCAACTGCCATCCCGCGCTCCGTCCCGGCGAGGGTGCGGCGTTCGTGGTGGAGGAAGACGGGGCGGAACGCGTGGTCCTGGTCCACGAGGTCGATCGCTCCTGGAGGGGCGGCGATCACGATGCACTCCTCGCCTCGATCCGTCAGGCGGTGGCCGAAGGGCATGACGTCGACTTGCTGGCCGTCCACCTGATCCGGCCGATGAGCCTCCCGCGAACGTCCAGCGGCAAGGTGCGTCGCCACGCCTGCCGCGACGCGTTGGCCGGCGGCGAGTTTCGCCCGATCGCCTCGTGGACGGCGGCTTCGGGAAGTCCGGAATTGACCCGGGATGTGGCCAGAGTTGCCGACCTTGCCACCTGGCTGGCCGCTCGCGTTGCCGGGCCGTCCGGCCTGGACCCCGAGACGATCGACCGGACGTGCCCGATCACGCGATATGGGCTGGATTCGCTCCGCGCCGTCGAACTCGCGGCGGCCCTCGATTCCGAGTGGGGTGCGAATGTCCCGCTCGGCTTCATCCTTGATGGCCCCAGCCTCGATGCGCTGACCGCCGCGGCCGTTTCCTCGCTCTCGTCATCCGGGACGGCGGGGACCTGATGCCCCTTGTCGCGGGCGGACGTGTCGCGAGAGCCTGCCCTCACGGTCGGCCAATCGACCTTATGGTACGCGCATCACCTTTCGCAGGACCCCGGCGCCTACAACATCGCCGGTGCGGCCAGGATCACGTCAGAACTCGACGAGGCGGCGTTCGATCGCGCCTTCGGCCGGCTCGTGGCACGTCATGAGGCCCTCCGCACAACCTTTCCCGGCGCGACGGGCGGCCGACGATGGTCGTGGATGCCTCGCTCGGCGTCGGCCTGCGCGTGATCGATGCACGAGGCTGGTCCGAAGCGTCGCTCGAAGCGGCGATCGCCACGGAATCTGCACCGGCCATTCGACCTGCAATCCGGCCCCGTACTGCGGATGGTGCTGTGGACCCGCTCGGGTCGTGATCGCGTCGTCCTGCTGGCGATCCACCACATTGCCGCCGACTTCTGGACGGTGGCGATCCTCCTGGAGGAATTTGGACGGATCTACGACGAGGAAATCGGCAGGACGTCCGCATCGCTTGCCGAACCGTCCCTGCGATTTGCCGACTACGCCCATTGGCAAGCCGACCTGATCACCGGTCCGGTCGGCGACCGGATGGCAACGTTCTGGAAATCCCGGCTCGCCGCCCCGTTGCCCGAGCTTCGCCTGCCGACCGATCGCCCTCGACCCCCGATCCGTTCCCAGCGCGGAGGGGTCCGCCACATGGACCTCGATCCGGCGCTCGTCTTCGGCCCTGAATCGACTCTCCGAGACGCTCGGGACCACGCCCTATGTGATGCTCCTCGCCGCGTTCCAGATCCTGCTCGCCCGCCTGAGCGGCGACGATGAGGTGATCGTCGGATCGCCGGTCTCGGGTCGCACGCGGGCCGGCCTCGGAGGCATGGTCGGTTATTTCGTCAACGTCCTGCCCATGCGGGCGAGCCTGGAGGGCGACCCGAGATTCGCGGAGTTCCTGGCCGGGGTGCGGAAATCGGTCCACGAAGGCCTTGCCAACCAGGATTATCCGTTCGGAAAGATGGTCGAGGCCGTCCGGCCGAATCCCGATCCGAGCCGGTCGCCGATCTTCCAGGCCATGTTCATCTACCAGCAGGCGCAACGCCTGGGCGATCGTGGACTTAATCCCTTCGCGCTGGGGGCTCCTGGTCATCACCTGGAACTTGGCCCTCTTTCGCTGGAGTCGGTCGCCCTGGATAAGGGGAGTTCGCTGTTCGACCTCACGCTCATGGCCGCCCCCGTCGGCGACCGCCTGGGCTTCGCGCTCGAATACGACGCCGATCTGTTCGACCCGGCCACCGCCGATCGAATTTTGCAGCGGCTCCGCATCCTGCTCGCCTGCATCGTCTCTAACCCGTCGGTGCGAATTTCCTCGCTCCCGCTGATGGACGACCTGGAGCGACGGACCATCCTCCAAGGGTGGGGCGAGTGCAAAGCCAGGCCCGATCCGAGGCGAGACCGGTGCATCCATGAGCTATTCGAGGATATCGCGGCGTCCAACAAGTCCGTTGCCGTCTCGATGGGCGAGGAAGCGCTCTCCTACGGCCAGTTGAACGCACTTGCGAATAGGTTGGCGGCGCATCTTCGCTCGAAGGGCGTGGGACGCGGCCTGCGAGTCGGCATTTGCTTGCGAAAATCCCCGAGGCTGCTGGCGGCCGTCTTGGGCGTGCTCAAGGCGGGTGGTGCCTACGTGCCGCTCGACCCCTCGCACCCGGTTGATCGCCTCGGCGAGATCCTGCGAGATTCAGGCCCCGCGGCCCTGATTGTCGATGAGACTACCCGGCATCTTGCGGACAGTTTCTCAGGCTCGGTGTTCGATGTTAATGCCGATGCGGCAGCCTTGGCGGATCAATCTTCGCAGAACCTCGCCCCCATCGCCCGTCCCGATGATCCCGCGTATGTGGTCTACACGTCGGGTTCGACCGGCAGGCCGAAGGGCGTGATCGTGTCGCATCGCGGGCTAGTCTCGGCGTATCTTGCGTGGGAAGAGGTCTACGGACTGGGCCCCGAGATGGGTCCGCATCTTCAAATGGCGGGCGTGGCGTTCGACGTCTTCGCCGGCGACTGGACCCGCGCACTTTGCTCCGGGGCACGCCTGGTTTTCTGCCCGAGGGAGACCCTGCTTGATCCCGAGGAGCTGGCGGGTCTCATCGATCGCGAAGCCATCGCGGTCGCCGAGTTCGTCCCGGCCGTGGTCGATGCGCTCGCCGATTTCCTGGATCGATCGGGCACGAGGCTCGATTCGCCGCGATTGATCGCCGTCGGCTCGGATACGTGGCGAGTTGGCCAGTTGGAGCGGCTCCGCCGCACTTTCGGGCCTTCGGTCCGGGTGGTCAATTCCTACGGCGTGACAGAGGCCACGATCGATAGCACCTATTTCGAAGGGTCCGCCGCCGAACTCGCGCCGATCGCGCCGTGCCCATCGGGCGGCCCTTCCCGGGAAGTCGCGTCTACGTGCTAGATCGCCACCTCCAGCCGGTCCCACCGGGCGTGGCGGGCGAGCTGATGATCGGCGGGGACGGGGTCGCGATCGGCTATCTCGGCGCAGCGCGCCTGACCGCGGAAAAGATGGTCCCCGACCCGTACTCCGGCATCGTCGGATCGCGACTCTATCGCACGGGCGACCTGGCCCGGTGGCGACCGGATGGGACGCTGGAATTGCTCGGCAGGAGCGACCATCAGGTCAAGATCCGGGGACATCGAATCGAGCTGGGGGAAGTCGAGGCCACGCTCCTGCAAATGCGGGGGATTGAGCGGGCCGCGGTCGTTGCGTCGCAGGATCGTCTCGGCGCCTGGGTCGTGGCCGGGCCGGGGATCGCGCCCGATCCGGGCGAGGTCCGGAAATGGCTCGTGGGTCGCCTGCCAGATCCCATGATCCCGCGATCGATCACGTTCCTCGACGCGCTCCCGCTCACCCCCAACGGTAAGGTGGATCGGCGGGCGCTGGAGGCGATGGCGGGCCGCGACAGGCCCGCGCGGGAGGGTGGCCTCGCGCCTCGCGGCGGGGTCGAGGCCGCGCTTGAGGGCATCATCGCGGGCGTCCTGAACCTCCCGAGCGTCGGCGTCGAGGACGACCTGTTCGCCCTGGGAGCGGACTCGATCGCGATCATCCAATTCGTCTCGCGGGCACGCGAGCAAGGAATTCGCATCGACCCGCTCGGCGTGTTCCGGACGCCGACGATTGCCGGATTGGCCGCGAATCTAGGCTCGGCCGACGCGATCGCCCCGCCCTCGCGGCCGAGGGCGGACCCGTTCCGGCAGCTTCGTGAGGCCGCCATCGCGGAGGATCCGGGGATCGAGGATGCGTATCCGCTCACGCCCGTGCAAGAAGGGATGCTTTACCACGGGCTGCTGGAGGAAGGCTCGGGCGCCTATGTCGAGCAATTCCACTGCCGCCTCGATGGCGACCTGGACGAGGCCGCGTTCGTGCGGGCCTGGGGGACGGTCGTCGCCCGGCATCCCGCGTTGCGGTCCTCGGTCCGGTGGATCGACTCGGATCGAGCAATCCAGGTCGTTGCGGGGCGGGCCGAATTGCCCGTGCAATATCATGACCTGAGGGGGTGGGCCGGGCCGGCGCGAGAAGCCCGCCTCCGCGAAATCCTCTCGCGAGACCGCACGCGAGGGTTCGTCCGCACGCTCGCCCCGCTGACGCGCCTGGCGCTGGTCCGGCTCAAGGAAAGGCGTCGCCATCTCATCTGGACGAGCGACCACATCATCCTTGACGGCTGGTGCTTGCCGATCCTCCTTTCCGAGGCCCTTGCTTGCTACAGGGCCGAGGTCGAGGGCCGGCCCGCCGAACTCTCGCCCGCGCGGCCGTTTCGCGAGTATGTCGAGTGGCTCGACGGCCGGGATTTCTCCGAGGCGGAGCCGTTCTGGCGATCGGCCCTGGCGAGCTTCCGCGAGCCGACGCCGCTGGCCCTCCCAGCCCCCCCGCGGGGGACGGCGGCCGGGCCATTCGCCGAGGTCGAGGATTCGCTCGACGTCGGCGTGCATTTGCAGCTAATCGCCCTCTGCCGGGCGTCGCGGATCACGCTCGCGACGATCGTCCAGGGGGCATGGGCCTTGCTCCTGTCGCGCTACTCCGGGCGGGACGACGTGTGCTTCGGGATCGCCGTCTCGGGGCGACCGCCCGAGCTTGCCGGCGTCGAGGGGATGGTCGGCGTCCTGATCAACACGTTGCCCTTGCGGGTCGAGGTGGACGAGGAGACGCCGATCTTGCCCTGGCTCCGCGCGATCCAGTCCAATCAGGTCGCGACGAGGCGGTTCGAGGCGACCCCGCCGGTCTCGATTCAATCGTGGAGCGGCGTGCCGCGCGGCCGTCCGGTCTATGAGAGCCTGGTCCTGTTCCAGAACATGCCGCGCGAGGCGGGCCTGGAGGCGACCGCCACGCGGCTGGGCGTCCGGGAGCCGAGGCTGGACGACCGCACCAGCTATGCCCTGACCCTGACGGTCGTGCCCGAGCCGACCATGTCGCTGAGGCTCGCCTTCGACGCCAGCCGATTCGATGGCGAGGCGGTCCGTCGCATGCTCGACCACTTCGTCTCTTTGATCGCCGGCATCGCGGCCACGCCCGGCGGTCGCCTCGCCGAGCTGGGATTCGACGGGGAGGCCGCACGCGACGAGGAGCAGCGGTTCCTGGCCCCGATCGACGAAGAGAACCTGGACGAATTCACCGAGCACGAACTCGACGCTTTGTTGATCAACGCACCACGGGCGATGCCCGACGGGGATACCGCATGAAGACGACCCACGAACGCCTCGCGGCGCTCTCCGTCGAGGAGAAGCGGGCATTGCTGGCGAAGCTCTTGCAATCGAAGGCTGCAACCGACCTCGCCCATCGAATCATCGCCTCGCGGGCGAAACAGGCCCCGGACTCGATCGCCGTGACGTGCGGAGATCAATCGCTCACGTACGGCGAGCTGGACGCCGCCGCGAATCGCGTGGCGCGTTATCTCGCGACGCTGGGCGTGGGCCCCGAGGTGCTCGTCGGCCTGTGCGTCGAGCGGTCCCCCTGGATGGTCGTCGGCCTCCTCGGCATCCTGAAGTCGGGCGGGGCCTACGTGCCGATCGACCCGGCCTATCCCGAAGGCCGGATCGCCCACATGATCGCGGACTCGCGGCTCTCCGTCCTCCTCACGGAACGGGCGATGCAAGAGACGTTGCCCGCGAACCACGCCGCCGTGGTCTGCCTCGATTCCGAGTGGAATTTGTCGACCGATTCGCCCGCGAGTCCCCCGGCCGACCACGCTTCGGCCGACAACCTCGCTTACGTGATTTACACGTCGGGATCGACGGGGGTGCCGAAGGGGGTCGCGGTTACCCACGATGCCCTGAGCAACTTCCTGGCCTCGATGAAGTCGCTGCTCGGGATCGAGTCACACGATGCCCTGCTCGCCGTGACCACGCTCTGCTTCGACATCGCGGGCCTGGAACTCCTGCTGCCGCTGACGGTGGGAGCTCGCGTCGAAATCGCCAGCCGGACGGTGGCCACCGACGGCATCCGGCTGTCGGAACGGCTTGGGAAGGAAGACATCTCCTTCTTCCAGGCCACGCCGGCCACCTGGCGTATGGTCCTGGACGCCGGTTGGACCGGGAACGCGGGGCTGACCATGCTCTGCGGGGGAGAGGCGCTCACGCCGTCGCTGGCCGAGCGCCTCGCCGGCAAGGGCCGCGCCCTGTGGAACCTCTACGGCCCGACCGAAACGACGATCTGGTCTTCGGCGGCGAAGATCGAGGCGCCGGAGGCACCGATCACCATCGGCTCGCCGATCGCGAAGACGCAATTGCACGTGCTCGACGCGAGGATGAGGCCGACGCCGCTCGGCGTGTCGGGCGAGCTGTACATCGGCGGCAGGGGCGTGGCCCGCGGCTACCTGAATCGCCCGGCGGCGACGGCCGAACGGTTCGTCCCCGATCCCTTCACGAAGGCCCCCGGATCTCGCCTCTATCGCACGGGCGACCTGGCACGAAGGAGGACCGACGGCACGCTCGAATGCCTTGGCCGCGTGGATCATCAGGTCAAGATCCGTGGATTCCGCGTCGAGCTGGGCGAGGTGGAAAGCGTACTGGGGCGTCACCCGTCCGTCCGCGAAGCGGCGGCGGCGGCGCGGCCCGATGCAACCGGCGAAAACGCGCTGGTCGGGTACGTCGCGACCCGACCCGGCGAGACGCTGGACGTTGCCGCCATGCGGGCGTGGGTCGGCCGGACGCTCCCGGAATACATGGTGCCCTGGACCGTCGTCGCCCTGGACTCGCTGCCGCTCACGCCGAACGGGAAGATCGACCGGAATGCCCTGCCGGACCCCGAGCCGCCGTCGCGGCCGTCCGTGCAGCCGTATGTCCCGCCTCGCGGGCCGATCGAGGAGGCGCTCGCGACCATCTGGTCCGACGTGCTGGGCATCCCCCGCGTAGGCGTGATGGACAACTTCTTCGACCTTGGCGGCCACTCGCTCTCGGCCACGCAGGTCGTCGCGCGGCGTCCGCGACACCTTCGGCGTCGACCCGTCCCTTCGCGATTTCCTCGATGCCCCCACGGTCGCCGGCCTTGCCCGCCAGGTGGAACAGGCCATGACGCTGGAAGCCGGCGTGACGATCCCGCCGATCCGGAAGGCCGATCGCTCCGCCCCGCTGCCGGCGTCGTTCGCGCAGCATCGGCTCTGGTTCCTCGACCAGCTAGATCCCCACGGCGCGGGCTACAACATCCCCTGCGCGGTGAGGTTGTCGGGCGACCTGGATCGCGACGCGCTGACGCATGCACTTGAAGAGATCGTTCGCCGGCACGAGTCGCTTCGCACGAGCTTCGAGGATCGCGGAGGGATGCCGATCCAGGTCATCGCGGAGGATGTGAATTTCTCGGTGCCCCTCGACGACTTGACCGCGATCCCCGAGGCGGATCGAGAGGCCGAGTTGCAGCGTCGCATCGACGAGGAAGCCCGCACCCCTTCGACCTCGGCCGCAGCCCGCTATTCCGAGTAAGGCTCCTGAAGCTGGGCGATCGCGATCATGTGATCGTCGCCACGATGCACCACGTGATCTCCGACGGCTGGTCGATCGGGCTCCTGATCCATGAAGTCGCCCAGTTGTACGCGGCGTTCCACGCGGGCGAACCGTCGCCTTTGCCCGAGTTGCCGTTCCAGTACGCCGATTTCGCGGCCTGGCAGCGGGGCTGGCTCGTCGGCGAGGCGTTGGACCGCCAGCTCGGGTACTGGAAAGGACGGCTCGCCAACGTAACCGCGCTGGAATTGCCATCCGACCGCCCGCGACCCCCGGCCATGAGCCATCGCGGTGGCGAGCGGAATATCCAGATCCCCGCGGACGTGTTCGACGGCGTGAAGGGCCTGGGTCGGAAGTGCGGCGCCACGCTCTACATGGTTGGGCTCGCGGCGTTCGAGATCCTCCTCCACCGCTACTCGGGCCAGGACGTCTTCGCCGTGGGGTCGCCGATCGCCGGCCGGACTCGGTCGGAGTGGGAATCGTTGATCGGATACTTCGCCAATACGCTGGCGATTCGTTGCGACGTCTCGGGCGACCCGAGCGTGAAGGAGGCGATCGGCCGCGTTCGGGCCGAGGCGCTGGGGGCCTACGTCCATCAAGACGTCCCCTTCGACCGCCTCATCTCGGCGATGGAGATTGCCCGCGACCCGTCGCGATCGCCGCTCTTCCAGGCCATGTTCGTGCTCCAGAATGCGCCGATGGCCATCCCCGCGACCGAGGAGATGGCCATCCAGATCCTCAACGCGACGAGCGGGACGGCGAAATTCGACCTGGTCCTCTCCCTCACGGAGAACGAAAGGGCGCCGAAGCGAGGATGGAATACGCGTCCGACCTCTTCGACGTCGCGACCATCGACCGCATGCTCAATCATTTCGCCGCGATCCTCCGCGAGATGGTCGCGGACCCCACGCAGACCGTCGGCGCCATCCCGATGATGAGCGAGGCCGAACGGGCGATGCTCGAAGCAGGGGCGGACGAGTGGGGCGACATCGATGCCGAGGAATTCGCCGCCTTGCTCGGCGAAACGACCGAAGAGGGGTTCACCGTCGATGGCTAGTCGCACATCTCGCGGAGAATTGGTGGCGAAGCGGCCCGCGGTGGATCGACCCCCGGTCGCCTGCCTCCATCGCCTGTTCGAGGCCCAGGCGGCACGACGCACCGGGGGCGATCGCGCTCACGTTCGAGGGCCGTCATCTGTCCTATGGGGACCTGAACGCCCGCGCCGATCGCCTGGCTCGGGCCCTGCGGGCGCTGGGCGTGGGGCCGGAGGTGCCCGTCGTCTTGTTCGCGGAGCGGTCGTTCGACCTCGTGATTGGCATCCTCGGCGTCCTCAAAGCCGGCGGCGCGTACGTGCCGCTCGACCCGGCCTATCCGCCCGAACGCCTCCGGCTCATCCTGGACGACATCCGCGCCCCCGTCATCTTGACGCAAACGCCGCTCCGGGAACGCCTGTCGCAGGAGTCCGGCCGCGTCGTGCTGCTGGACGACGAGCGCTCGATCGAGGACGCGGCGGCCGGCGAATTTCGAGTCGAGGTCGCCTCGCCGAGGAACCTCGCCTACATAATCTACACCTCGGGTTCGACCGGGCGGCCCAAGGGCGTGGGGGTGACCCATGCGAACGCCTCGCGCCTCATGTCCTCGACCGAACGCTGGTTCGGGTTCGATTCTTGCGACGTATGGACCCTGTTCCACTCGTTCGCCTTCGATTTCTCCGTCTGGGAGATCTGGGGTGCCCTCGCCTACGGCGGGCGGCTGGTGATCGTCCCCTACTGGGTCAGCCGGTCTCCCGAGGGCTTCCTCGACCTGCTCATCGACGAGCGTGTGACGGTCCTGAATCAAACCCCGTCGGCATTCCGCCAGCTCATGAGGGCCGACGAATCCGGCCCGGATTCCGCGCGAGTTGAGCCTCCGCTACGTCGTCTTCGGCGGCGAGGCGCTGGACCTCCCGTCGCTCGCCGCGTGGTTCGAGCGGCACGGGGACGATTGCCCTCGCTTGATCAACATGTACGGGATCACCGAGACGACCGTACACGCGACCTATCGGCCGATTGCTGCGTCCGACCTCGTCGAAAATCCCGCATCCAGCCCCATCGGCCGCCCGATCCCCGACCTTCGCCTCTTGCTCCTGGACGGGCGGATGCGCCCGGTGCCCGTCGGCGCGGTGGGCGAGATTTACCTGGGAGGCGCGGGCGTGGCGCGCGGCTACATGAACCGGCCGCGCTCACCGCGGAACGTTTCGTGCCCGACCCGACCTCGAAGCGACCGGGCGCCCGCCTCTACAAGTCCGGCGACCTGGCGCGCTGCCGCGCCGATGGCGAGATCGAGTATATCGGTCGCGCCGATCAGCAGGTCAAGATCCGCGGATTTCGCATCGAACTGGGCGAGATCGAATCGGCGATCTCGTCGCATCCCGAGGTCCGCGAAGTCGCGGTCGTGACGAGCGACGGGCGGGCCGAGGGGGACCGCAGGCTCGTGGCCTACGTCGTCACTCGGGGCGACCATCCCCCGGCGTCGCAACTGAAAGCCTGGCTCACGCCCCGACTCCCGGCCTACATGATCCCGTCGGCATTCGTGCGGATGGAATCGCTTCCCTTGACGCCGAATGGCAAGGTGGACCGCGAAGCGTTGCCGGCCGTCGATGCCGGTCGCGCGGCCATCCTCGCGCCTTACGAATCCCCGAGGAATGCCGTTGAAGCCGCGATCGTCGAGGCATGGACAGCCGTGCTGGAAGTCGATCGGGTCGGCGTGCTCGACCACTTCTTCGACCTGGGCGGTCATTCGCTGCTGGCGACCCGCGTCGTGTCGCGGTTGAGGGATCGCCTCGGGGTCGATGTCCCGCTTCGAACCCTGTTCGAATCCCCGACGGTCACGGAGTTGGCCGGGCGCATCGACGAGATTCGCGGCCATTCCGCCCCGCGCCATCGGGAGAGATCCTCCCTCGGCCGGGCGGCGATCTCGCCGCCTCTCGTTCGCCCAGCAGGCGCTCTGGTATCTCGATCGCCTGTCCCCGGGCCGCCCCACGTTCCATGTGACGGCCTCGTTCCGCATCTCGGGGCCGCTGGATCGGGAGGCGCTGGCGCAAAGTTTTTGGGCACTGATCGGGCGTCACGAATCCCTGCGCACCAGCTTCACCGATGACGGCGGGCGACCGACGGGCAGGTCCACGAGCGCCTTGACGTCGAAATCAATGACATCGACCTCGGTCCGGTCGAAGCTTCGCAGCGACCCATCCGGGCGAAGTCCCTCATCGCCGATTCGATGCGGCGGCCCTTCGACCTGTCGATGGCGCCACTGGTCCGAGTGGCGGTGATTCGCCTCGGCGACGAGGACCACGCGATTGGCCTGACGATGCACCACATCGTCACCGACGGGTGGTCGCTCGGCGTGGCCGCGGCCGAATTGTCGACGCTCTACGAGGCGTTTCGCCAGGGCAGGCCGTCGCCGCTGCGGCCACTCGCGATCCAGTATGGCGATTATTCGCGGTGGCAGCGCGATCGGATGCGGGGCGAGACGCTCCTGCGATTCACGCGCTATTGGACCGAGCGTCTCGCGGGCGTCCCCGCCCTCGAATTGCCGACGGATCGCCCGCGCCCGCCGATCCGGGGGGATCTCGGCGGTCTGTGCGAGTTCACGCTCTCCAGGTCCACTTCCGACCGATTGCGTGCGGTATGCCGCGAGCAGGGTGTCACGCCGTTCATGGCGTTCCTTGCCGCCTACGAAGTCCTCCTGTCGCGTTACAGCGGGCAGGTCGATTTCGCGATCGGGACGCCGGTAGCGAACCGCCCGAGGGCCGAGTTGGAGGGCCTGGTCGGCTACTTCGTCAACATGCTGGCGATGCGCGCCGACCTCCGGGGAGACCCCTCCTTCGGCGAACTCCTGACGCGCGTGCGCGAGTCGCGCTCTCGGCATTCGAGCATCAAGAATTGCCCTTCGATGTGCTGGTCGAGGCGCTCCGCCCGCAACGCGACCCGTCGCGGACGCCAATCTTCCAGGCGATGATCGTCCTGCAAAACACCGTCATGCCCGACGCCTCGTCGACGAGCCTCGCCATCTCATCGCTCGGCGTGACCGAAGGGACCGGAACCGCGAAGTTCGACCTTTCGCTCGGCCTGGCCGAGTCCGACCACGGCTTTTCGGGCTCGCTGGAATACGCGACCGACCTGTTCGACGAACCCACGATCCGGCGGATGAGCGGCCACTTCCTCCGGCTGATCGAATCGGCCCTGTCCGACCCGTCGCGACCGGTTTCGCAGATCACGATGATCGACGAAGGCGAGCTGGATCGATTGGTCCGCAAATGGAACGCGACGGACGCCGATTTCCCCCGCAGTTCCTGCCTTCACGAGCTGATTGAGGCCCAGGCGGACCGGACGCCCGACGCGGTGGCGGTGGTCGCGGGCGCGAGCCTGCTGGAATTACGCGCGGCTCGTCGAGGAGGGACGCCGGGTAGCGAGCGTGCTCCGCGCCGAAGGCGTGGGACCCGAGTCTCGCGTGGGGTTATTCATGGACCGCTGCCCCGAGATGGCGGCGGGATTGCTCGGAATCCTGCAGTCGGGCGCGGCCTACGTGCCGCTCGATCCGGCGTTCCCCGCCGATCGCATAACACGCATCGTGGCCGACGCGGGCGTGAGCCTCATCCTCACGCGGCGAGGCTTGCGGGCCAGATTCCCCGAGACCTCCGCCGAGATTCTTGATCTGGATCACCTGCCGGCGGGCGTCGACTTCGCAAGCCCTCCAGGCTCGTCGGAAAGTGCCGCCTATGTGCTGTACACTTCGGGGACGACGGGCGAGCCGAAGGGTGTGGTGGTCTCGCATCGATCGCTCGTCAACCATAACGTCGCGGCGGCCCGATTATTCGGCCTCACGCCCGAGGATCGCGTCCTCCAGTTCGGATCGCTCGCCTTCGACCTTGCCGCGGAGGAGATTTTCCCGGCGTGGATCTCGGGCGCCGCGGTGATATTCCGCGATGATGAATTCCTGGACACTTCCCGCTTCTCCGAACGAATTGACCGCGAGGGGATCACGGTCGTCGACCTCCCGACGGCGTTCTGGCACGCGTGGGTCCGCGATCTCGTCGAGGCCCATCGCGCCCTGCCGGCATCGCTTCGGCTCGTCGTCGTGGGAGGCGAGGAAGCCTCGGCGGCTTCGCTAGACGCCTGGCGCCGCGTGGCCGGTCCCGGCGTGCGATGGGTCAATACGTATGGGCCTACCGAGGCGACGATCATCGCGACGGCTCACGAGCCCTCGGGGCCGCTCGACGGCGGCGTCCCGATCGGTCGGCCGATCGCCAACGTGCGGGCGTATGTGCTGGACGCTTCCATGAGGCCCGCGCCGATCGGCGTCCCCGGCGAGCTGTACCTTGGTGGCGAGGGCGTGGCCCGCGGTTACCATCGACGCCCTTGCTTGACGGCCGAGCGATTCGTGCCCGACCCGTACGGCGCGCCCAGGCGGTCGCCTCTATCGGACGGGCGACCGGGCACGATGGCGGGCCGATGGCGAGCTGGAATTCCTGGGCAGGCTTGACGATCAGGTCAAGATTCGCGGCCACAGGGTCGAGCCGGGCGAGATCGAGGCGGCCCTGCGTGCAATCCCGGGCGTGGCGCAGGCCGTGGTCATCGCGCGGCAGGGGGCCGCGGGAGAGCCGGCGTTGTCCGCGTTCGTCGTCGCCGAATCGGTTTCCGGAGACTCCCTCCTCGCTCACCTGCGCGAGAAGTTGCCGCGGGCGATGGTCCCCGCCTGGGTGCATGTTCTCGACGATTTGCCCCTGACGCCAACGGGGAAAATCGATCGTCGGGCGCTCGCCGCGATCCCTCGCGACGAACTCACTGGGAAATCGCACCGCGATCCGGCCGACGAGTGCGAGCGGCGGTTGATCGGCGTATTTGAGCAGTTGCTGGAAATGCGGCCGGTCGGCCCTTCCGACGACTTCTTCGACCTCGGCGGCCACTCGCTGCTCGCCGTCCGCCTTCTGGCCGCCATCCGGCGGGAAATGGGCTGCGATATCGCGCTCAGCGACTTGCTTCGCCGGCCCACGGTGGAGGGCCTCGCGAGTCTGGTTCGTGAAGCCGGCGAAGATCATTCCCGGGTCGCAAGCGGTTCGCCGCTCGTCCCGATCCAGCAGGGGTCGCGGGACCCGCTTTTCTGCGTCCACCCGGCCGGCGGCGTGGCCTACGGGTTCCTCGCTCTGGCCCGCTCGCTCGGCGGCGACCAGCCGGTTGTTGGCCTCCGTGCCCGCGGGTTGGACGGGGAAGGCCCGCCGCTCTTGAGCGTGGAATCAATGGCGGACCATTACCTCGGGGCCGTCCAGGGCGTCCGCCGCGGGCGATTCCACCTCGCGGGCTGGTCGCTCGGTGGCCTGGTCGCGTTCGAGATGGCGCGTCGCGTGGTCGATCGCGGCGAGACGGCCCCTACGCTCGCGCTGATCGACATCCCCGCCCCGCGGCCCGGAGCTTACGAGCTGCCGAAGTCGTTGCGGCGGCGGGCCGGGGAGATCTCGGACCTCGACCTCTTCGGGGGCCCTTCGGCGGACCGCGAGGATGATGCACTGGTGCTTTCGGTGTTCGCGGGCGAGATGTACGGGCGATGGTTCGGCGGCCTGGACCGATGGTTGGATCGACTGAAGGATCTCGCCGTCGAGTCCCGTCGCGACGCGGTCCTCCGGCACTTCGGGCTCGACCGACTCTACCCGCGCGAATCCTCGTCGGGATCGGCGGAGGCCTTGCTCCGGGTGCTTCGCGCCAACGTGCTCGCGGGCGTCCGCTACAAGCCCTCGTCGCCTTATCCCGGCCGGGTGATCGTCTTCTCGGCATCCGAGAGGGGCCGGATCGACCCGACTTTGGGCTGGGGGACGTTGGCCCTCGGGGGCGCGACCGGGCATGTGATTGCGGGCGATCATTCCACGATCCTCGCCGAGCCGGGCGTCCGCGAGATGGCGGCGATCTTGCGACGCCAGATGGATGCCCGGGGGGACATCTCGCGATGAACCTCCTTGGATTCCTGCTGAGGCGATCGCGAGGCGCGGCCGGGCTGGCGATCGCTGCCGCGGCGATCAATGGCCTCGGCGGCGTGGGGTTGATCGCGCTGATCCACGCCGAACTTGGCCGGACGGACCCGTCCGCTAGCACGCTGGGCGTCGCGTTTGCCGGCTTATGCCTGCTGGTGGCGGGCGCTCGCGTGGCCGCTCAGGCGGGCATGGCCCGGATGGGGCAGGGGGCGGTTGCCGAGATGGCCGTGAGGCTTTGCCGGGGCACCCTGGCACTGCCCCTGGCCGAGTTCGAGGCCCTGAATACGTCGACGCTGCTCGCCGTGCTCACCGAAGATGTCACGATCGTCGCCGGCGCCCTGGCCGGCGTGCCGCAGATCGCGATCAACCTGCCGCTGGTCGCCGTATGCCTGGTGTATGTCGGCTGGCTCTCGCCCGTGGTGTTGGCTTGCGGGGTTGTTTTCGCGGCGGCCGCGGTCTGCGATTTATCTTGCGCTCGTCAACCCCGCGATGAGCCATTTCGAGGCGGCGAGGGCCGGCCAGGATGCCCTGGTGGGCCACTATCGATCGCTCATCGACGGCTTCCGCGAGCTGAAACTGCACGACGGGCGACGTTCGGCGTTCACCGATCGGGCATTGGTCCCGGCGGCGGCGCGCGTGCGCGATCGCACGATCGCCGGGCAGATGTTCTTCGCGTTGGCCGAGGGCTGGGGCGAGATGGCCTTCTTCGCTTTCCTCGGATTCCTCCTGTTCGTCCTTCCGAGCTTCCGGCCGCTGGACCGATCCACGCTCGTCGGCATGGTGCTCGTGGTGCTCTACGTGATCGGCCCGCTGGGCGTGATCCTGACCTGGCTCCCGGTCATCGGCCGCGCCCGGTCGTCCATCCGCCGGATCGAGGAATTGCTTGCCCTCGATGAACGACGCGAGGACCGGAATCGTCGCGGGCGGCGTCCGTGCCGACGCTCCGCGAATCGATCCGGCTGGAACGCGCCGCGCATGTGTACCCGTTCGACGAGGAGGGTGCCGGCTTCCTGCTCGGCCCGCTCGACATGACGCTCCGCGCCGGCGAAATCGTGGTCCTCCACGGGGGGAATGGGAGCGGGAAGACCACGCTCGTGAAGCTCCTCGCCGGGCTCTACGAGCCGGCCGCCGGGACCGTGTTCCGCGACGACGAGGTCGTCGGCCCCGAGGATCGCGCCTCCTATCGCGGGCTGTTCACCGTCGTCTTCGTCGACGGCCACCTCTTCCCCGATCTCGCGGGGCTGGAACGGCCCGATCTTGCACGGGCCGCGCAGGACGATCTTGCACGATTGGGCCTCTCCGAGCGCGTCCACTTGATCGACAACGCCTATTCGACCACCGAGCTGTCGCAGGGTCAGCGACGACGGCTCGCCCTGGTCTCGGCGTTGCTGGAGGATCGTCCCGTGCTCATCTTCGACGAGTGGGCGGCCAACCAGGATCCGTCCTGGCGACGCCTGTTCTATCAACACATCCTGCCCGAGCTGCGGGCCGAGGGGAAGGCCATCCTCGTGATCAGCCACGACGAGGAAAGTTTCGACGTCGCCGACCGCGTGATCCGGCTCCGCGACGGCCAATTCGTCGAGGAGATGGCCGCCGTTGCCGTCGGGAGGGACGCGCCGTGAAGAAGCTCCTGTTGATGCTCGTCGTGCTCTGGGGCGGCGGGGCCGCGGCCTACTGGTACTACAACGACGCGACGACGCCCCGGCCCCGGTATCGCACGGCCGAGGTCACGCGAGGCGACCTGGAGGCCACGATCACCGCTACCGGCACGATCGAGCCCGAGGAGGTCGTCGATGTCGGCGCGCAGGTGGCCGGGGAAATCGTCGGGTTCGGCGAGGACCCGCGCGACCCGAAGAAAACCATCAGCTTCGGCACGCCGGTCGAGAAGGGCACCATCCTCGCGAGGCTCGACGACAAGCTCTTCAAGGCGAGGGTCGATCAGGCCAGGGCGGAACTCCTGAAAGCCGAGGCCGAGGTCACGCAGGCCGACGCCAAGGTCCGCCAGGCCGAGCGCGACCTCGAACGCAATCGCACCCTGCGATCGAAGGGGACCGGCATCGTCGCCCCGCAGGAGAGCGACAACGCGATCTCGGCGGCCGAGATCGCGCGTGCGGCCGTCGAGGTCGCTCGCAGCGGGGTGGCCGTGGCCAGGGCGAACCTGGAGGAGGCTTCGGCCAACCTTGGATACACGACGATCACCTCGCCCGTGAGGGGCGTGATCCTGGACCGCCGCGTGAACATCGGCCAGACCGTCGTGGCGAGCCTGAACGCGCCCAGCCTGTTCCTCATCGCCAAGGACCTGGGCCGGATGGAGATCTGGGCCAGCGTGAACGAGGCCGACATCGGCTCGATCCGCGTGGGCCAGCCGGTCAGGTTCTCCGTCGGCGCGTTCCCGGACGAGACGTTCGAGGGGGTGGTCTCGCAGGTGCGACTGAACGCCAGCATGGTCCAGAACGTGGTCACCTACACGGTCGTCGTCTCATTCGAGAATGCCGCGGGCAAGCTCCTGCCGTATCTGACCGCACGCCTGGCGTTCGAGGTCCACCGCCGCAAGGGCGTCCTGCGCGTGCCCAAGGCCGCCCTGAGATGGAAGCCCGGCCGGGACGACGTGGCGGAACAGACGGCCCCCGCCGTCTCCCGCTCGCGCCCGGAGGGCGTGGTCTGGACGTCCTCCGGCGCGTCGGTGAGGCCGATCGTCGTCCGCGTGGGGATCTCCGACGGCGTGTCGACGGAGGTCGAAGGGGACGGGCTGGGCGAGGGCACGATGGTCGTCACGGGGGTGGATCGGTCCGATCCGGCGGATGACGGATCGACTTTCCTGCCTCACACGAAACCACCGGAAAAGAAGAAGCCCTAAGATATGCCCCTGATCGACCTGCAATCCATCGAGAAGACCTACTTCCGCGGCAAGCTCTCCGTGCCCGTGCTCAAGGGCGGGTCGCTCGCCATCGAGCGCGGCGAGATGGTCGCGCTCATGGGTGCGTCCGGCTCGGGCAAGACGACGCTCATCAACCTCCTCGGCGCCCTCGACCGGCCGACCGCGGGTCGCTATCAACTCGACGGGATGGACGTCGGCGCGATGGGCGTCGAGGAGCGGGCGCGGCTGCGAAGCCGGCGGATCGGCTTCGTGTTCCAGAATTTCAACCTGCTCCCCCGCCTCTCGGCGCTCGAAAACGTGCTGATGCCGCGCGCCTACGTGGCCGGCGCCTTCGCCGACGACGGACGAGGGCGAGCCAGGGAGTTGCTCGCCCGCGTGGGGCTGGAAGATCGACTCGACCACGAGCCGGCGAGGCTCTCCGGCGGCGAGCAGCAGAGGGTCGCGATCGCGCGATCGCTCATCAATCGCGGCGACCTGCTCATCGCCGACGAGCCGACCGGGAACCTCGATTCGCGCACCGGAGAGGAGATCCTCGCGCTGTTCCGGCAACTCAATCGCGAGGACGGCCTGACAATCTTGCTGGTCACGCACGACCCGACCGTGGCCGCCCACGCCGATCGGATCATCCGCATGGCCGACGGCCTGATCGTCGAGGACCAGCCTTCGCCGGGACGGGTCCAACGCGAGCCAGCGAATCCGCTGCCGGCATCCTCTCGCGCACCTGCGCGGGGCGTCTTGCGCGACTTGCCGCAAGCCATGACGACGGCGTTACGCTCGCTGAGACGCAACCCGTTGAGGTCGGCGCTTACAACCCTTGGGATCATCATCGGCGTGGCGTCGTTGATCGCGATTGCCGAGGTCGGAAAGGGCTCGTGGGCCGAGATCCGCCGCATCCTGACCAAGATGGGCGTGGAGAACGTGCTGGTCAAGGCCGGCGCCGCCAGCCGCAACGGAGTGAGCCTGGGCAGCGGCAGCGTGAAGTCGCTCACCCCGGAGGACGCCGAGGCCATCGCCCGCGAATGCCCGTCGGCTCAGGCACTTGCCCCGATCGTCAACGGCCGCGGTCAGGTCGTCCGCGGCGGCAAGAACTGGGTCCCCGCGAACATGATGGGCACGACGCCGCAGTTCCTCGTCGTCCGCGACTGGGAGGAGATGGCCGATGGCGACGCGTTCACCGAATCCGACGTGCGGGACGGCGGCCTCGTCTGCCTGATCGGCCACACCCTCGCCCGCGAGTTGTTCGAAGACGGTCCGGCGATCAACCAGGAAGTCACGGTCAACGGCGTCCCCCTGCGAGTGGCGGGCGTCCTGCGGCGCAAGGGGGCCGACATCATCGGCGAGGACCAGGACGACATCCTCCTGCTGCCCTGGACGACCATGAAATACCGCGTGAGCGCCCCGGCGGGCGGGGCCGGCGGCCTTCGATCGGCGGGCGTGGCCGACGCCACCGAGCAGATCAACCTGCTGCGCCGCCGCTACCCCCGGAGCGATGCCAGCCCTGTTCCCGGCGGCGTCGGCGGTCCAGGAGGCCGACTCGCCCCGCCTGGAGAGGCATGCGAACGTCGACGCCATCCTGGTCAAGACGACCTCGACCGAGGAGATCGCCTCGGCCATGGAGCAGATCAAGGCCCTCCTCCGCGAGCGCCATCGCATCGCGGCCGGGCCGCGACGACGACTTCGCCGTGCAGGACTTCACCGAGGTCATCGAGGCCGTCCACGCCACCGTCGGCCTGGTCGCCGGCCTGCTGGTCTGCGTGGCGATGATCTCGCTCATCGTCGGCGGCGTGGGGATCATGAACATCATGCTCGTGAGCGTGACCGAGCGGTATCGCGAGATCGGCCTGCGCATGGCCGTCGGCGCCCGGCCGCAGGACATCCTCCGCCAGTTCCTGGTCGAGGCGATCGTCCTGTGCCTGCTCGGCGGGTCGGTGGGGATCCTCGTCGGCCGAGCCTCCTCGCTCCTGGTCCGGCACCTCGCGCACTGGCCGACCGAATCCTCGCTAGCGGCCCTGGTCGCCTCGGTCTCCGTCTCCGTGACGGTGGGCGTGATCTTCGGCTACTACCCGGCCTGGAAGGCCTCGCGACTGGACCCGATCGAGGCCCTCCGCTACGAATAGCGCGAGGAACCACGCGAGCGCGAGGCGGTCAGAATTCGCGAATCCGCACGCTCCAATCCTGCCCCGCGGCAACAAGCGATGCTCGATGATCGTCGCCGATTTCGAGATCGACGAGAGTCCAGGAGGAGCCGTCTTTCCGTGAACGTCATGGGCGCCTCGCCCACGCCCAGATCAATCGACTCCAGCGAGCCGCTCAACCCGACGCCAATGGCCTTCAAATACGCCTCCTTGCGGGTCCACATGCGAAAGAATAGAGCCGGCCTGGCCTCGCCGGATGCCGCGCTGAACGCGACTTGCTCGGCCTCGGCGAAGTAGCGTTGCACGATGCCGGCCATCTCGCGCATGGGGCGGATTGTCTCCAGATCAATCCCCAGCGAAAGACCGCCTGCCACCGCCAGTAGGGCCAGGTCCCCGCTATGACTCAGGTTGAACTGGAGGCTCGTATCTCCGGCCAAATTGGGCTTGCCGAAGGGGGATGCCTCGATCGTCAGACCGGCGGGGTCTCTACCGAGATAATCCCCCAGGATCATCCTCATCGCCGCCCTTGCCGCGATGAATCGCTCGCGGTCGCGAGGCGACACGAAGCGATCGGCCCTCCGCCTCTCATCGGCGGAAAGGACGAGGGCCTGTCCGGGAATTTTCTCGGGCCGGCCGAGATCGATTCGCCAGACGTGGACCTCGTGGACCGGCAAGGGATTCCTCATTCTCAGGATCATTTCCGGATCGCCGGCCGTCATGCAAGTCCCGTAACGGCTGCGTCGACGCCGCGGCTCAAGGTCCCAACTCGCGGGCATCATCGTCCGATCTTGCCGCGGCCACGCCCGCCAGTCCGTCCAGGCGTGCGAGTTCGGCGGCCAATTTCTCGCCCGATGCGGGGTCGGTCATGTGGACGTAGGCGGCCCACCCGAGGAGGGTCGAGAGCGACTCGCCTTCGGGTCCGGTCTTGCCTCGGAGGCGGTTGTGGATGGCGGCGCGGAGGCGGCGCCTCAGGTCGCGGGGGACTCGCGGCGAGCGGTCTCCGTTGACCACCAGGCCCGTGATGCGTTGCCGGCCTCCGCGGCGGGCCACGGCCGTCTTGGCGGGGTGGATCGAGAAGCCTTCCCCCTCGACGATCCGGCGGATGGAGCCCAGGAGCGTGCCGACTCGCGGCGGGCCGGCGTGGCCGGCGGGCAGGCTGAACGTGAGGTCGTCGGCGTACCGCGTGTATCGCCAGCCCAGCTTCCGGGCCAGGCCCGAAAGGCGACGGTCGAGCTGGAGCCCCAGCGTGTTGGTCAGCGCCGGGCTCGTGGGTGCCCCTTGCGGGAGGCATCGCGGGCCGAGGGCCACGTAATAGGTCTTCCCTTCATGCTGGACCACCTCGCGCGGCGACTCCGTGCAGAGCATCGCCAGGAGCGTGGCGATCCCGTCGCGATAACCCGCCTTGCGGAAGATCCCCTTGACCCTGGGCAGAGTCACGGTCGGGAAGAAATTCTTGATGTCCACCTTCACCACGAGGTCGGGGTCGGGGTGGGCCGACGCGTTGGTGAGCGTCGAACGGCCGGCGAGGAATCCGTGGACGGACCCGTGGACGAGCAACTTCTCGACGATGTTCCGCAAGATCCAGCGCTGCGCCTCCTTCAGCCTGGGCATGGGCGCCCAGATCGCCCGCTCGGTCCCGTCGCGCTTGGGGATCGCGAAGCGGACGTAATGGATGGCCGAGGCAACGTCGCGATGATAAGTCAGCCATCGCAGCTCGGCCACGGTCAGGCCGAGGGCCTCGGCCAGTTGCGCGGGCGAGTCGAGCGGGGGCAGCTCGTTCTCGGCGGCGCGGGCCTCGGCGTCGGGCAAGTCCCACTTGTCGGGCTCGCGGCCGTCGTTCCAGTAAATCCCCTCGCCAAGGTGGACGATGTGCGTGGCCTTGTGCGCGGCCCATGCCTGACGGCTGAGCTTGCGACGCTCCTCGGCCTCGGCCTTCAGCGACTTCTTGTAGACGTCCTTCTCGCGGTCGGACATCTGGTCCGTCTCGCGTCGCTGGACCACGAAGCCGCGCTCGACGAGCTGCGCCTGCACGTAGGGCCGGACGCCGCCGGCTTGCTCGACGGTTCGCCAGAGGTCGATGAGGTCGGATTGACGGATTCGAGCCATGCCGGACGCCCCTCCAGTTCAACCCGACGTCGCGTCCAGGAACCCGCGCGATTCCAGGTCTGCGACCCTCGAAAGATAGGCGGCACTCGCCGCCTCGTTGCTGTCGAATGCGATGGTTTGCAGGCGAGGTGCCGAGTCGTCGAGCCCCCAGCGGATCTTGAGCCGGCGACGGTCGAGCGAGACCTGACAGACCTCCTCGCCCGCGTCGCCTCGACGCGAAAACGACCGCGTCTCGACGACGATTGCCCGCTTCGGGTCGGCCCCCTGGAGCCGCTTCGCCTCCTGGGCCGCGTAGGCCAGCCGAAGCGCGATCAGGTGGACGCACGGACCGGCCTTCAGCCCCTGCTTGCGGAACGCGGCACAGGTGCATTCGGCCCTCGCCGCCTGCCCCTCGTCGCTCAGGAGCATCTGCGGGCGATATTCCCGCTTGTCCTCGGCCACGACCACCTGGCCCGTCAATTCCAGGCCCGCGTTCGGGATGCGATTCTCGGACACGATCTTCACGGCATCGCGACGCGCCAGCAGGTCGAACGCCGTCCGCTCGCGGCGATCGCGGAACTCGAGCCGGGCCGGGTCAATTGGCGCGTCGGTCAGGGGACGGAGGCGGTAGACATCGTTGGCAAGGTCGTACATGATCCGGCCCTGCTGGCAACCAAGCTGGAGGGCCTCGATCATCGCGGGCCACGCCAGGCCGGTGGCCTTGGCCAGCTCGCCCGGACCGGCCGACCAGCCTTTCCGGAGGTGGCCGAGCACCGCGTCGAGCGGGCCGGTGGTCGCCTCCGATTTGCGGGGCAAGAGCAGGTCGAAATTCAACGCCTGCGACCAATTTGCGGCGGTGAACCCGGTCAACCCGAGCGTGAGCGACATCCCTCGGCCCCGCAAGACCCAGAAGCTCGGCAGTCCGCTGCCGAGGACGTCAACCTCGACCTCCTCGGTGAACGGCAGGAACCGCTGGAGGAGCGAGAGGCGGCGACGGCCCCAGATCCGGACGACCCGCGCCCGCTTCCCCTTATACGGGCCGCCCGTGGCGGAAATCACTTCGTTCCACGGCTCTAGCACAAGCCTCGGCGCCTCGCCCGGCACGAGCTCGATGCGCATCCCTCGCCGCTGCCCCTTGCGGTCGGCGTGCATCCGCAGGTGCCTCAGGGCGTTGTAGAGGTCGATGGGGGCCAGCGAGAGCCGATCGCGCGGCAACGCGGCCGAGGATTGCACCTGGAGGAACCCGCGGAGCCACGAATCCGGCACGCGGACCTGCTTTTCCAGCACCTCGCCTGCCGTGCTGGTGGCGAATTTCACGCCCTCCTGGCCGATGCTGAGCCGGGTCTCGCGGTAGCTCCTCATCTGCTGGATCCCACGGAACAAGGCCTGGCTGAAGTCGATATTGGTCGTGCCGAACGTGGGCGAGCCGGCCGGCTCGAAGGCGTCGAGGTCGATGCCGAGCTTGGCGTACGCCCCTTCGTCCTTGCTGAAGACTTCGAACAGGACCTGGTCGGGATGGACCGTGATGACCGGGTCCAGGACGATGAAGGCGACCGGGTCGTTCCGCAGGAGCCATGAGAAATATTCGCGCTGCGCCTGCCAGGCGTTCAACGAGGAAGATTCGCGCCGCATTCGCTGGTAGGCCAGGTACGCGGTCCGATCCTTGGGGACGTAGCGGAAATCGCCCGCGACGACCGCGTAAATCGCGGCCATGGCCTCGCGGAAGCGGAGCGGGTCCTTGATCTTGGCCTCGAAGCGGACGGGATCGCGGCGGAGGTTGCCCGCAAGCTCCAGGCGGGCGGTCCCCTCGGTGGTGACCAGCGAGCTAACGCCCGCATACGACAGGTGGACCTCGGTCGCCTCGGGCGCGGCGGGCTCAAGCTCCGTGCCGGCTTCTGCCGGCGTTTCTCCCGTGCTCATGGCTTCACCCCTGCCTTCTGCCTCGCCCGCTTCGAGCGGCGGAGCGACCGCCAGGCGGCCTTGCGGATCTCCTCATCTTCCTTCGCGTCGGCGCCGATGCGGCTCAGGACCGCCTCGGCCGGCTCGACGGCCATCGCGCCCAGGCCCTCCAGGGCGCCCAACCGGGTTGCGGCAGGTAAGACCTTGTCGTCGACCACGGCGGAGAGGGTGGCCACGTCGCGCCCGTCGATCAGTGCGGGGAGAACCACGCCTTGATGATGGACGCTGCCGCGGCCGAGCGGACCACCTCGCCCACCGGCGCCTCGCCTTCCAGCGTGAGCCGGCGGAACACGACCGCATCGTTCATCAGGCTCGCGGCGATCGCGCCGGCGCGCCTGGGATCGAGCCGCGCCAGGCCCTGGGCGGCGCCGGAGCGGGTTTCGAGGTCGCCCGTCTCGGCGGCCGATTCCAGCGCCCTGGTCGCACCCGCGTTCGCCTCGCCCGAGGCCAAGGCCAGCACGGCCTCGCGGCGAATCGGCCGATATCCGGGATCTTCGGGCCGATCCCGTGCCACGGCTTCAAGCACATCACCCGCAACGCCCAGGCGACCGGCGGCCCACACAAGGATCTGGACGCAGGCGCGTCAGGACGTCCGCAGGCTCGTCCGTTTTCGCCCATTGCGCCTGCCATCGGGCGAGTGCCGCGGCCACGGCCGGGCCGGCCTCGGACGCCTTGCGGCCTTCCCGGCCGAGGATGTGCGCGGCGAGCATCGCGGTTGAGGCGTCGGGGCTATCGAGCGCGGCCCTGGCTTCGACGATGGGCGGGTCCGCGCGATTCAGGAGGCACTTGCGGAGGTCGTCGCGGACATCCTCCGGGCATTTCGGCAGGATCTCGAATAGCCTCGCCGGCTCGCCCCGGTCACGAATCCGCTCCATGACCTCGTCGGCTTCGTCAAGGAAGCTGAAATCTTCGTTCCGGAGCACGGCATAATCGGGCTCCAACGAGTCGGGGCCGAACACGCGGCGGGCGGCGAGGAACGATAGGTCAAAGGAACCTCTCACATCTTGCAGCCCGAGGCTGGCCGCGAACTTCAGCAGGAGGTCGCGGGTGGCAGGATCGTCGTTGTAGCCGAGAAGCTCGATGGCCGACCCGCGGTGCGGATTGGATCGATCGGCCGCGCGGCTGCGAATCAGGTCCCAGCCGGCGTGGGTATTCAGCCATCTCAGCCCTTTGAGAGCCGACACGGCCACGCCGGAATCCCCCTTGACCTGCCGTTCCAGGAGCCTGAAAGCCTGCTCGGCTCGCGGCGAGCGTCCCATGTGGCCGATCGCCTCGGCGGCCGGTTCCTGGAGGGCGTGGCCGTCCTCGCTCGCGAGCTTCAGCAGGGTCTCGAATGCCCGCTCGTCGGCGAGTTCGCCCAACGCCAGCACGGCCCTGCGGCGGTCGTCCAGGTCGGTCGCGAAATCGATGCTTGCCAGCAGGACGTTCAGGCCATCGGGACGGCCGGCGCGGGCCAGCCCTTCGGCGGCTAGCGATTGCGTGGACGGGTCGCGATGGCCGAGCGCCTTCCGTAGCGGCTCAACCGAGCCTTCGCGATTCTTGAGCCGCCAGCCGAGGGCCTTGACCACGTCGCGGCGGACCGAATCGTCCGGATGATTCGCCAGCAAACCCAGGGGTGCGTCAACCTCTTTGGATCGCGACCAGCGAGCGGCCGAGATCAGGCGCCCTAGCAGCTTTGCATCGCTGGGTGCGGAGAGGCGATCGAGCATCCGGGCCAGCAAATCATCGCGGCGCGGGTGCTGGTCGCGCACCCAGCGATCATCGGGCGATTTGTCCTCGGGATCGATGATCTGCTGATCGTAGCCGCTGACCGCGAGCAAGGCGGCAAACGCGGCCTCGCGACGCTTCGGTTCCTTCTCCAGGATCGATAGAAGGCGGTCGGCCGAGCCGGGGTCGCGGAACCGGCCGGCGGCGATAATCAGCTCATCGGCCATCGCGGTGCCGGCCGGGTCGACCGTCACGCGATCGAGCAGGGCGGCGGCGCCTCGTGAGTCGCCCAGGAACTCGATGGACTGAATCACGCGGCGCTGCATCTTGGGATCATTCGCCGCGGTCAGCAACGCGGCGAGGGCGTCGAAAGCCGCGGGGTCCTTCTGCGAGGCCAGCTCGAACGCGGCCGATTCGCGGATGGCCGCGTAGCGCGACCGCAAGGCGCCGCGGAGCGGCTCGCGGGCGTTCGGGTCCCTGGCATACTCGGCGGCAAGCCATGCCACGCCCTCGCGACGGAGCCGCTCGTTGGCGGCCTCCAGCGCTCGCGTCCCGACCGCCACCGCGCCAAGTTTGGCGATCAGCAGCCTGGCCGCCTCGATTGCCAGGTCATCGGTGCGGGCGAGCATGGCTTGCTCGAGGACCGCGCGGCACTCGGCCTCGGTCGCCCCTCCGGTGAGCAATTCCAGGCCGCGTACGCCCAGGTCGACATGGCTGGAGGCCAGCGCCTCGGCGGCGAGGCTCGTCGCGGGCATGCCCAGCGCCAGAGCCTGATCGAACGCCTGCATGCGGACAGCCTGGTTCGGGTCGCCCAGGGCCTGGACGAACACGGGCAGGGCCGATTGCGCGTGGCGGGCGTCGGCATTGGCCAGCTTGAGGAGGTGGCCAAGCGCCGACTGCCGGACCTTGCTCGCCTGCGGGTCCGCGCCGCTTTTCCCCCTGGGGGCGGCCTGCTCGCGAACGAGCCCCACGTAGGCCCCGAAGGCCAGGTCGTGCAATTGCTCGGCGGTGTACTGGAGCGGCGCCGGCTTGCGCTTGCGGGCCTGTTGGCGGAGTTCGGCCAGTTCGGGGGCGAAGCGGGCTTCGTGGACCTTCCAGGCCTGATCGAACGCGTCCTGCTCGTCGGCGGCGAGGTGGCGCAGGAACCTCGCGGTGCGGACCTGGAGCCCCGGGGGTCCGTGGACGAGCATCTCGGCCAGGGCGTCCACGGTCGCCTCGGTCAGCTTCCAATCGGGCTTGTCCCCCTTGTCATTGACCAGGCTGGTCACAAACCGGGCGAAGGCGGGCGGGTCGGCCAGCACCTCGATGCCCCTCGCCGCGGTGAGGCGAAGTCGGGGCGTGCGGCTCGACAGGCAGGCCAGGGCCCGCGCGGCAGTGCCGCGAGGCGCCTTCCATTCCCTCATCATTTGCAAGAGAAGGCCGCGCGAGCGGACCTCGTCCCTGGCGTCGTCGAGGAAGACGACCAGCCGATCCTCGCCGGCATCTCCCAGCGCGATCGCCGCCGCGACCTGGCCTCCCACCGCGATGATCTTGCCGCCGGCCTCGGAGAACACGAGCGACGCCACCGAGGCGTCGCCCAGGCACGCGAGCCCGTACGCGGCCCGATACCTGACCTCCGGGTCGGCATGCTGGAGAGCATGGCGGAGCGGGTCCGTCTGGCCGGGCGGGGAGACGCGCGCGATCGCCATCGCGGCCTCCTTGCGGATCGCCGCATGCGGGCTGTCGACCGCCGGGATCAGGTGGGGCAGGGCGGCCGGGTCGCCCAGCTCGCCCAGGCCGTCGAGCGCCGATTCGGCCAGGGCCAGCCAATCGGCCTGGCGTTCCTTCTCCTCAGGCTCGGGTGCCGTCGCCAGCTCGACGAGCGGGGCGAACGCCTTCGGGTCGCCGCAGCGTGCCAGCGCCTTCGCGGCCAGGAGTCGGACGTCGGGGTGGGCATTGTCGAGGGCCTTCGCCAGCGCCGGCAAAGCGTCGGCATCGACGAGCGAGCCCAGGGCCGCGCGGCGGATGGCCTTGTCCTCGTCGTCCAGGGCGCGGACGAGCAGCGCCTGCGAGGCGGCCGAGGGCTTCTTGATCAACCCTTCGACCGCCTTTTTTCGCAGGTCGGGATGGCGAGAGCCGAGCGCCGCTTCGAGGAATTCCAGGCCCTTCGTCTTCTTCAGGGCGAACGCGAACGCCTCGTCCCGCAGGGCCGGGTCGGGGTCGTTGAAGAACTCCAGCAGGAGGTCGAGGCCCCAGGATTCGGCCACCTGCGCCATCACCTCGTTCAGCACCTCGCGGCGGACGTCGGCGTGGATGCTCCGGCTCGCGAATCGCAGCGAATTCGCCCCGCCGCCTCCGACCTGGAGGCCCAGCGCCGACTTGAACGCTTCGGACCGCACCGCCGGGAAGCTGTCGTTGACAGCGCGGGCCAGGAGCTGCCGCGCGGGCTCGCCGCCCAAGGGCTTGCGGGCCTCGGCCACGAGCACTTGCAAGCCGCGGCGGCGGACGTCCTCGTGCGACGCGTTCAGGCCGGCTTCGGCCGCGAGCAGGGGCTCGGAGTGGTGGATCTTCGCCATCGCCGTGAATGCCGCGTCGCGCACCTCGGCCTCGCCGTCGTGCAGGAGCGAGCGGAGCCGTTCGATGGCGCGGGGGTCGTCCAGCGCGGCCATGGCGCGGCAGACCTCGGCCCTCGCCGCCTTGTCGTCCTCGCGACTGAGCTGGAGCAGGAGGCCGAACTGCGCGCGGATCGCCCAGGATCGCGAGCCCGCGCCGCCCCTCGCAGGCAAGTATCAAGCGCGCGGGCGGCGGACGCCTGGAGCAAGGGCTCGAAGACGGCCCCCTCAAGCGGGGCGGCGTCGGGAGCGGTCGCGGCGGCCTTCCCCTTCGGCTTCCTGGCCTCCTTCAACGGGGCCGCGGCTTCCGTGGCGGTCCCCTCCTGTTCGGCAAGCTGGCGATTCAACTCCGGATCGCGCGATCGAAGCGATTCAAGGAGCCGGGTCCGAGATCGTAGTGTGAGCAGGAACGCCGACAGGCGGAGCGATGGGTCGGCGTCGTCGAGCGAGCGGCGGAGGCGCCGATTGTACGCTCGGTTGGTCGATCAATCCGCGGCGGAACAGCCGGTCCAGGGCCCCGCGACGGACGTCGGCGTGCTTCGAGCCGAGCGCGAGCAAGTTCGCCTCGGGCGAACCGGGCTCGTAGGTCGATTCCAGGGCCACGAGCGCCGCGAGCCGCACGTCAGGGGCCTTCGAATCGAGCGCCGAGCGGAGGCGGGCGAGCGCCTGGTCGTCCTTCCCGGCAAGCGGCTCAAGGGCCGCGATCGCCAGCTTGCCGATGTCGGAGTTCCCGGCCTTCAGGGCCAGGTCGATGGGCCGGAGGCTCGACTCGCCCGCCTGGCGACGGAGGCCCCGGAACGCCGCCACGCGGGCCGCCTCGTCGCGATGGTTGAGGCAGCTTTCGAGGACCGTCGTGGCCTTCGGATGACCCGACGCACCCAGGATCTCGACGGCCATGAGGCGGAGGGCAGGATCGGGGTCCGACCCGGCCTGCTCGGCGATCCGCTCCAGGCTGCGGGCGTCGCCGAACCCGGCGAGCGACTTGAGCGCGGCCTCGCGTCGCGGGGCCTCGTCCTGCGAGAGCTCGTGCCTGGCCCGCTCGAAGGCGTCGAGCACCCGCAACGAGGCCTCGCCGATCTTCCCCGCCGCGTCGATCGGGAAGAACCGGAGCGAGTTATCGTCGCACGCCGCGACCAGTCGGGGCCGATCGTGGACCGTCACGATGGCCAGGGTGACGACCCGGCCCACGCCGTCCTTGACCGTGGACGGCTTGACCGCGCCGGCCCTGGGCCACGACTTGATCGAGCCGTCGCGACTGCCCGAGTACAGCCGCTCGGCCGGCCCCCAGATCATCGCCGTGACGAGGTCGGTATGGTTGTTGCCGCGCCCTTGTCCTCGGGCTCCAGCTTCCCTCGGGCGTGCGTCGAGAGCAGCTTCTGATCGGCACCGGCCGAGAAGAACCGCAGGTCGTCGGGCTCGAACAGGATCGCCGAGACCGCGCCTTCGTGCAGCTTGCCCGAGGCGCTCAGGAGGAACTCGTCCTTCCCCTCGGCGTCGAACACGGAGACCATTCCCTTCGAGGTCCCGACCGCCAGCCATCGCCCGGTCGGGTCGACGCCCAGGCTCGTGCCGGGTTCGCTCAGTTCGAGCGATTGAATCGCCTTCCCGTCCTTGCGAGACAGGATCAGCAGCCGGGGGCCGCACAGGACGGCAAGCCGGCCGTCGGCAAGCGGAGCGATCGCCGAAGCGGCAATTTCCAGCTTTGCGCCGCGAGGTTTCGGCGGGCCGGTCGACGCCTCATACACGACCCCATCGCCGCCGGCCGCCCACAAGGCTGCGCCGTCGGCGACGATCGCGAGGCCGCCCTGGGGCAGGGGATCGAAAGATAAGGCCAGCGTGTCGGCGTCGAGCCGATAAAGCCCCGCCTCGCCGCCCTCGGGATTGGTCGTGACGAACGCCAGCGACCCGCCGACTGCGACGAGGCCCTTGATCTCGCCCCGATAGCTCGCGAACTTCTCTGCGATCACGGCTCGCCTCCCCGCCCATTCTGGACGAGCGCGGGGTGGACATGCCGCAAGCGGGTCACGGCCACGAGGCAGGCGTCTCGCTCGCTCCGGCCTCGGGAGGCCATGAATTCCGCCAGCAAGGGCAGGACGCCGCGCGCGAATTCGGCGTCTTCCAGGGCCAGGTCGCGCATCGTGTCGATGAGGGCCAACTTCGCCTTGCGGGCGGCCAGCGGCTTGAGCTTGCCACCGGCGTCGGGCTCGGAATCCTGGCGCTTCTCGGGCCGGGGCGGCGGGATCTCGAACAGGGTCCGCCGCAGGAAGTACCAGAGGTCTTTCGACGGGGCCGGGCGATCCTCGGGCCGAGCGGGAGGGCCGGTGCCGATGACCTCGGCGCGGGCGACGCGCCTTCTTGGCCGCGGCGGCAATCGTGGGCGGCGGCGGGATGTGCGGCTTCCAGTCGCTGGTAATCCCGCGGTCCCGGTACAGCGACCACAGGACGCGGATCACGAAGGCGCGGACGCGGCGATCGGGGCTCTCGGTCAGGCGGAATAGCTCTTCGGGGAGCCGGAACCGGGGCGAGCGCCCGATGAGCCGGATGCCCAGCTCGCGGGTCGATTCGTCGCCCGACTCGCAGAAGCGGAACACGGCGGCCGCGCCGAGCTTCTCGGGGTCGATTCGATACCGCCGATGCTCGGGCGCGTCGTCGGCAAGCAGGGCATCGGCCACGAACTTGCGGACGTCGCCGTGGGGGCTCTCGGCCATCCGGACCAGCTCGTCCGAAGGGGGCGACCAGCGGGCGAATTCCCAGCGGGCCAGCTCCAACGCGAGGTCTCGCAGCGGCTTGCGGGTCTCGCGGAACCACGGCTCGACGCGCTCGAAGGTGAGGAACTCGGCGGGGATCTCCGAGCCGGGGTCCACGGGCCGATCGGTCTCGGCCAGGGCGATGTCGGGATGATGGCGGCGGATGTACTGGATCGCGAATCGCACAAGCGGCTCGTCGGCCGGGCCGGGGCGCCGGCCATCTCCCACAGCCGCAGGCTGCCGTCGAGGGACGAGCCTCCCGAAGCCTGCGGCGACCGGCCCGAGAGCATCTTCAGGAACGCCGTCTCGGAGATGATCTTGATGTTCGCGCCCGCCGCGTTCAGTTCCTCCCCCTTGACCTGCTTCGTGCCCTTCTTGCCGTGCCCGTACAGGGACGAGCCCTCGTCGCCGATCACCAGGTAATGCAGCTTGTTCGTCACGCCCGACGCCACCGAACCGCCCAGGGCGCGGACGTTGTCCTCGGCCTCCTTGCGCTGCATGGTGGCCATCTTGCCGGTGAACAGGAACGAGGCGCCGCCCAGGTGCACTTTTCCGACGTCGGCCGGCGCGGCCGGCGCCTCGATTTTCGCGGCGAAATCGGCCGGGGTGAACCCCTTGATCATGGTGTCGACGGCGAAACCGTGGTAGCGCGGCTCGGACCGGCTCGCTAGTTTCAGGAGCCACTCGAACCCCAGGTCGGCCGGCGAAAACCGGCGGACGTCGCGCAGCCAGGCAAGCACGCGCTCGGACCAGGACGGATCGAACACCATCTCGCGGCCCCACGGCGGGCCTTCGCGGCGCAGCGAGCCGATCCACGGGTCGGCTTCCCAGTCGGGATGGTAGGCCAGGGCGCGGAGGAAATCGAGGCCGAGGGCTTGCGGCTTGAGCCGCCCTTCGTCGATCCACCGGCCGATGAGCGGGCGCGAGAGCGGCCGGAGCGCCAGGCGACGGAGCACGTCGGGAGCGAGCGCGTTGACGTCAAACTTCGCCAGTTGCCCCATCGCGAACCCGACCAGCGCCTCCGAATCATGGTCGTCCAGCGAGTCGGTGGCCTCGATCAGCCCGACGAAATAATCCGGGCCGAGCGACGGTGCGGGGTGGACCTGGAGCAGGAGCGTGCGGATGAACTCGAACGCCGCATCATCCTCGGTGAACAGGCGCTGTTGGAACCACTCGGGCGTCAGCTCGCGGGCGCCGAAATGCTTGCGGATCACGCTCGCCGCCAGGGCGTGCCCGTGCCCCGATTCCAGCAGCTTTCCCCACGCATCAAGGCCGACCTCGCGGCGAGGGTCGTGCGACTGGAGCAGGTCGGAAGCCAGCCGGCGCACGGCCACCTCGTCGTTGTCGGCAAGCTTCACCAGTTCGTCGATCGGCAGGTCCCGCGCGTGGGTCCGGGCGTACTCGGCCGCGTAGGCCCTCGCCGCGTTCGAGGGCGAATCGAACAGGCGGAGCACGGCCTCGTGCAGGCCGAGCGTGCGGAAGGCCGATTGCTCGAAGCGGGGGACGTTGCCCAGGACCCAGACCGCGAACTCGTCCACCGGCGCGCTCTTCACGCCGATCAGCCGCGCCACCCAGCCGGGCTCGACCTCGCGCAGCGACGAGCGGAAATCGACCTTGAGGGCCTCGGCGGCGAAGCGGCGGACGCGATCGCTCCTGGCCCGTTCGAGCAGGCCGAAGAGCGGGCGCGGGCTCCTCCGCCACAGGTCGGCGAACGCCCGGTCCTTCAGCAGGTCCGACGGAGGCCGACCCAGGTGGAAGCTGGAGCGATCGTACTTGCCCGTTTCGTGGAAGAAGATGTGGTTGGCCACGAGCGTCTGGTCCCACCGGGTCGATTCCGGGTAATGCGCCAGGACATCGGCCGCGGCGTCGGCGTAGCACGGCGGGCGGGTGCGGGCGATCGTGCGCAGATATCGCCAGGCACGGCGACGGAGGTACGAAAGCGTCAGGGCGCCTACTTCCGCTGGGTGAATTCCGGGGGCCGGCATCGCGTCGAAGCGGGCCGCGAGGGCGCCGAAGATCTCGCCATCGTCGCGCGCCTCGGCCTCCTTGAAGATTCGCTTCAGGGCCTTCCAGGCGCCGTAACGCAACGGCACTCGCGCGATGATCTCCAGCAGGCAGGTGCGGGCGTACGGGCCGTTGTCCTCCCACAGGGCCGCAACGATCTCGTGCAGGCGCAAACGCTCGGGCGGCGGGACCTCGGCATCGGGGGATTCCAGGGCCCTGAGCCGTTCGGCGCGATAGAGTCGCTGCTCGTCGGGCGTCTTCGTCTTGAAGAAGGGCTTGGTGCGGATCTCCGCCAGGAACTTACCGAGGGTAGGAGCACCTTCGCGGACGGGCGTCTTGGGCGCGTCGTCGGATTGCCCGGCCAGCTCGACGACGAGCCCGACGAGATCGGGGTCGTGCGAATCCCAGGCGCGGCGAACGTCATCCAGGCGAAGGTGGGTCGACACGACGGCTGCCCTCGAAGGGGGACGTTCCCGGCGCATGCTTTCGCGCCGACGACGACAGGGCAATCAATTTAGAGCGGGCCGACCGTCGGCTTTCCGGCCGGCCCGCTCTCGAAGCTCGGGGAGGGTCATCTACTACTAGACCTGGGACATCGAAGGCTCTCTGGCCCGCCGACCGGGATCACCCCGTGCAATTCACGGAACCCCGATCGGCGGGGTTGTCCCAGGCCCGTGAATTGCACGGGGTGATCCCGGTCGATAGCGGGCCTGAAACAGCCTTCGTTGTGATGCATGAGACGCCAGACGCTCGGGCGGCGCAACGCCGCCCCGGTGCAGAGCACCAAGCTAGACCCATCCTCCCGCGAGCAGCTCTCGGACATCGGAACTAGCGTCTTGTACACCATCGCAATTCGGTTTGCAACACTCCACCGAATTTCCATGTTGATCGGAACCAACGAAGCCATCGAGGAGCGGCTCGCACGGACCGGCTGTGCCCGGTTCACCGCCGTGGCATCGGATCGTGGTTGGGTCGGTGACTTGCATGACGACACCTCCAACCAACCCGGTCGATATTGCGATGGGCAGGGCCAGGGGCCGCGAGCTTCCCCCGTCCGGGACTGCGTCCTGCGCCCCGGATCGTGATGCCGGACGATGGACGGTTTCAGGCCTTTTGCAGCCCCCGGATGACGACATCGAGGAACTCGCGGGCGCGACGGGCGAGGGCGTCCACGCCTTCGGGATTGGTGGGCGCGGGCAGGAGCGGCGCCGAGATGTTCTCGCAGCACAGGGGCATGTCGATCCCTCGCGAGGCCACCGGATGCAGGAGGCGGTAATGGTCGATCTCGCCGAAGCCGGGGCCGCAATCCTCGTCCCTGGGGAAGTTGCGATGGTCCTTGATGCAGAAGCTACGGACCACGTCGGCGCAGGCCTTGATGTCGGGGATCGGGTCGACGTCGAGGTAATCCATCACGTTGCCGGCGTCGTAATTGACCATGGATTCCGGCGTCGTTCACCTCGCGGACGATCTCGGCGCAGGCCGCGCCGGTGCCGGTCTCGCCGCCGTGCTGCTTGACGACGATCGTCACGCCGTGGTCGCGGGCGATCGGGCCGAGGGCCTTGAAGCGCTCGACCCAGAGCCTGCGATTCCCCCCCTTGGTGTGGCCGAAGGTGAGCACTTGAGCGATGCCCGCCGCCTCGGCCTGCTTGATCCTCGCGGCCAGGACGTCGGGGGCGCCGGGTGCTTCGGGATAGACGCCCGAGAACATCATCAGGGGCTCAAGGCCAAGGTCGCGGCACTCGCGAGCCAGCTCCTTCGCGGTGGAAGCCGGGGCGTCGGGCGCGAGGACCGGCCGCGACCCGTCCGCCTCCTGATGCGTCGTGCCCCAGGCGACGAACCGGTAGCCGGCCGACTGGATGCCCGACAGCGCGCGGTCCAGCGGGAAGCGGGAATAGGGCAGGGTCATGCAGGCGACCTGGAATCGGGTCGGGGGATTTGCCACCGTCGATCCTCGCCCGAGGGCGCCGGCGGCCAGCCCGGCGGTCCCGAGCGCGGCCATGCGGAGCCAATCGCGACGCCCCAGCAACGGACGATCGTCAATCCCGGTCGTAGGCATCAGAATCGCTCCAATGTCCCTAGCGAAATGGCGTCTGACCCGGCGTGGCCACGCTCGACGCGGGGGGCGGGGCGTCCCAGTCATACCGCGCCGGGCTGAGGTCTTCCTTCGAGTTCATGGCCATGTCCCAGGTGACTTCCTGGCCGGTGTATGCGGCCATCCGGCCCATGATGGCGAGCAGGGTGCTCCGGGCCATGTAGTCGCCGTTGTTGATCGGCTTGCCGGCGCGGATCGCAGGCGAAAAGCTCGTCGTGCTCGGCCTGGTACATCTGGTTCTTCGGGCCTTCGTAGGTCCACGACCCGCCCTCGCCGCGGATCGACAGCCCCTTGCGGCGCTCGGAAAGCTCGGCCTGGCCCTTCGTGCCCAGCACCTGCATGCTCATGTCGTTCTTGCATCCCGGCTGCTGGCGGCAATTGCTGAACGAGCCTGGCGCCGTCGGGATACTCGTAAGTGACCGAGAAGTGGTCGTAGATCTGGCCGTATTCGGGCTCGGTAAGCACCTGGCGACCGCCCATCCCGATGGCCTTGACGGGGTATTGATTCTTCATGATCCAGGCGCAGACGTCGAGGTGGTGGACGTGCTGCTCGACGTTGAAATCGCCCGAGAGCCAGGTGAAGTTGTACCAGTTCCGCATCTGGTAACGCATGTCGGTCATGCCGGGCTGCCGGGGCTTGGCCCATCGTCCGCCGCGGTAATCGTTGGCGAGCAGGGCGTTGACCTCGCCCACGCCGCCGTCGTGGATCCGCTTGACGGTCTCGCGGAATCCGATGTCGTAGCGCAGGCACAGGCCCGAGACGACCGAGAGCCCCTTCGTCGTCGGCCGTCTTGCACGCCTCCAGGACGGAGCGGACGCCCGGGGCATCGACGGCGACCGGCTTCTCGGCGAACACGTGCTTGCCGGCGTCGATGGCCAATCGCAGGTGCAGCGGGCGGAACTGCGGGGGCGTGCAGAGCAGGACCACGTCGACCCCCGAGGCGATGAGCTTCTCGCACGCGTCGAACCCGACGAAGCGGCGATCGGGCGGCACGTCCACCCTCGCGCCAACCTTCGCGTCGCCTTGCAGGATCGAGAGGCTTTCGACGAGCCGGTCCTCGAAGGCGTCGGCCATCGCCACGAGCTTGACGTCGGGGTCGGCCGCGAGCGCCTGGGTCGCGGCGCCGGTGCCCCGGCCGCCGCACCCGACGAGGCCGACCCGCAACGTGTCGGCCGACGAGCCGCGCGGCCTGGGCAGCGCGGCCAGGGCCCCGGCGAGCGCCGCGGCCTTGAGGATCTCTCGGCGAGAGGACGGATGGTCGCATGGTCGGTCCTCACGGGATGGGATGCAGCTCGAACTTGCGGACGAACAGCTCGAAACCTTCGCTCTGGAGCAGGATCTTGCCGCCGCGCGGCGAGGCGTCGCGGCACTGGTTGACCAGCACCCCGTTCACGACGACCGAGATCCGGCCGCCTTCGCAGGTGCATTCCACGCGGGTCCATTCCCCCCTCGGGCTCTCGACGTCGTCCTTGCCGCGGGTGTCCAGCAGTTCCTTGAAGTCGGGGTCGTGGCGCGACCACCAGAGCTGGCCGCCGGTGAACGTGCGGGGCGAGCCGCCGGGCTTCCAGCGAGGATGCTTGTCGGGGCCGAGCACCACGTCGGCCGTGATCTTCACGGGGGTCGACGGATCGCCCGGGATCACGATCAGGTCGCCCACGCATCCCTGGGCAAGCTGGCACTCCACCGACGCCATCCACACGCCGCCGGCGCCGCCGTCGGGCCCGATCGCGTTCAGGAGGATCCCGGAGTTGCGCACGGACTTGCCGCCGTCGGTCTTCTCGCCCCAGCGGTATTCCACGACCACGCGATAGTCGCGATAAGCTCGATCGGTGGCGAGGTAGCCGAAGCCATCGCCCGTGATGCGGACCTGGCCTTCGTCGGTCACGCGAAACACGCGGCGCGGGTCGTCGCGCCGGTGTCCTTGAGCCAGGTCGTCAGGCCGGCGAGGTCCTTGCCATTGAAGAGGCGGACGACCTCCCCGGGGCGGGTGGGTTCGTCGCCGAGGAGCATCGCGGGCAGCAGCCCGGCCATCAGCCAGGACCATGAGGGCAATCGTGCGATCACGCGAAGGTCTCCCAAAGGATCGGTCAGGTCACTCGCCCCGAACCTGCTTGACCACTTCACGGGCGGCGTTGATGACGATCGCCTCGACGTCCTCGGCCAGCGGCGCGGGCCAGGTGCCGCCGTAATAATACGCCTCGCCCGCCTCGTAGCCGCCTTCCTTCAGGACTCGCACCGAGGGGATGTAGCCGATCACGTCATTCGCGTAGGCGGCCACCCAGAGCGCCCGGCGCTCGCCGCCCAGCTCTTTCTGGAGGCGGATGGCGTAGTCGACCACCACCTCGCACGAGAGCGCCAGCAGGGTCAACCGATCGCCCAGCGCGACGGCCTGCACCGCGTAGTGAGGATAATCCTTGCGGATCGGCTTGCCCTGGTCGATGGCCTCGATCATCCGCTTCGCGTGCTGCTTGCGGCCCGAGTTCGGGTCGTTCAAAAGCTTCTCGTAAGAGGCGCGGTCGGTCGGTCCGGCGAAGTGGAGGGTCGTCTCGGCGTAGGCGGTGCGGATCGGTCCCGCGACGGGGGCGAGCCATGAGGGATGATCGAGGACGAGCTTCACGGCGGCCCCGAGTTCCTCGCCGTGGTCCCGGGCCATGGCCACGGTGCCGAACGGATGGGGGTCGGCGTCGCCGGCGCAGCCGGTCACGAACAAGGCGGTTGCGCCGGGGTTGTCGGCCTCGACGCGGTCCTGGGCGTAGCCGGCGAAGTCCGGGTCAATGCTCATCATGTCGGGGCGCAGGGTCGTGTTGTGGCACGCGTAGCCGAAGACCACGGCCAGCGGCTTGCCCGAGGAGTCGCCCACGCGGAGGATCGGCACCGATTCGTCGGTCGGGCCGGTCGGATTCTTGCCGAGCTTGATCCCCGTCGCCGTCGGCTCGCGACGGTTCAACGCGAAATGGCGCGGCCCACGCCGTAGGTCAACTCGGCCGGCTGCATCTTCCCGAGCGCCGCGCCGATCACCCCGACCAGCTTCTCTTCCAGGCCGCGAGTGTAGGCGAGATTGGCCTCGAATCCCGCGGCGGCGGGCTCGTCGGGGTCGACGGGCTGCGGACCGGCGTGGGTGTGCGAGGCGAACAGGACGAGGTCGGCCCGCTTCAACCCATGCTCGGCCTCGACGCGACGGGCAACTCGCTCCGTGAGCGGGCGTCGCAGGTCGATGATGTCGCAGGTGACGATGACCAGGCGGTGGCCCTGTGCGTCGGCCAGGGCGAGCGCCTTGGCGGCGAGCGGGTGCGACACGCCCCGCGAGGGCATGGTCCGCGACGCATACCCGGCCATGCGGACCGGCTCGGTCGGAGTCGTGTCGACTCGCGCCACGCCCGCCTTCCAGCCCGAGGGTCCGGCCGCAAAGACGGCCTCGGGGCTGGCGACGGCCCATGCAGCCAGCGTGAGCAGCGTCCCGGCGATCCGCTTCATGTCCGCGCTCCTGAATCTTGCAACTCGCGTGGGAGGGGGATGCATGGTAAACCAACGGTCCCGTCCGGCAAAGGGACGTGAGACGAATCGTGGAGGTGTGCGAGAGGTCGTCGTGCGGCTCCAGGGCGATGGATCCGCGGTATGCCGGTTGCATCCGGTGCGATCCTCCGCGAATTCAACCGACGAGGTGCCACATGGCCGCCGATTCGCCGTATGACCGACTTCCCAGCTTCAGCCCCGACTCGGGCGACCTGAACGTGGTCGTGGACACGCCCAAGGGCAGCCGCAACAAGTTCGCGTTCGACGAGGAGCTGGGACTCTTCCGGCTCAGCGGGGTCCTGCCGTCCGGTGCCGTGTTCCCGTACGATTTCGGGTTCGTGCCGGGCACGCTCGGTGGGGACGGCGACCCCATGGACGTGCTCATCCTGATGGACGAGCCCGCCTTCGTCGGCTGCCTGGTCGAGTGCCGGCTCATCGGCGCGATCCAGGCCGAGCAGACCGAGGGCGAAAAAACCACTCGCAACGACCGGCTCATCGCCGTCTCCAGCCGCTCGCGCAATCACAAGGAGGTCCGAGAGATCGACCAGCTCAGCCCCAACCTGGTCGCCGAGATCGAGCACTTCTTCGCCTCATACAACCTGGCCGCGGGGAAACGCTTCGAAGTGAAGGGGCGGCACGGGGCCGAACGCGCGGGCGCATCGTCAAGGAGGGCGTGAAACTCCACCAGGCCGGGGCATCGAAGCCCTGACCCGACGGTTCGCACACGTGAAGGCTCAAGGGTTCGCGGCCCGGCCCGTCGGCTGGGGCTCCGGGATTTCCGGCCTGCCCCCCGCCTGGCTGAGGTCGCCTTGCCTCTCCCACCACACGACCCGGCATCCGGGCAAGGCGGCTTCGATCGAGGCTTTCCCTTCGGGCGAGACGCGGGTCGCGCCGATCCACAGGAATTTGAGCGACTTGAGCCCCCGCAGGTGGTCGAGGCCGGCGTCGGTAATCTCGGTGCAAGTCAACTGCAACCATTCAAGCCGCTTCAACCCGGCCAGGTGGGCCACGCCGGCGTCGGTCACCCGGGTCCATTCGAGATCGAGCGTGCGAAGCTGGGGCATCGTGCCGAGCATGGCCACGCCAGCGTCGCCGATCCGCGTCCCGCCGAGCGAGACGTCGGTCAGCACCGGCAGCCGCGCGATCGACCGGAGGTCCGAATCGGCAATCGGCACCCCGATGAGCGTGAGGCCACGGAGCTTCTTCAGCCCGGCCAGGTGGGCCAGGTCGCTCACCGGCGCGATGCTCACATGGAAATCCTCCAGGTCGGGGAAGGCATCCAGGAGGGCCATGTCGGCGTCGGTCACGCCTTTCTGGCGGAAGAACGACACGACCGTGACCGTGTCGAACATGTCGTCGCCAAGCCATTTGCGCAGCCATACATGGTTGGGCGGCGGGCTCATCTGCAACCGGCCGGTCCAGGCATCCAGGCGGAAATGCCGGCCGTAATCGACCGTCCCATATCGAGACACGACGGCCACGGCCGCGTCGTGCTGCCGCCGGGCCTGCCGAAACTTGTAGGCGATCCAACCCATCATGCCGCCGACGATCAAGACGAGAACGATGAGCGTTCGGAGGCGAAAACGGAATCGAACGGCCATGGACAAGCTCCGGACGGGAAGGTCATCCACGCCTTTCCGGGCTCAACGGCTCCTCCCGATGGGACGGATTTAACGAGCCGGGATGAGCTGGATCTCGTCGAGGCCGAACTGGAAGCCGCCCGAGCTGGCGTTCTTCCCCACGACGGTGACCTTGAACAGATGCTTCCCCTTGCTCAGGGTGAGCGAGCCCAGCGGCATCAATCCGGCCAGCCGGGTATTTTCGGCGTACAGGTCCACGCGGCTTGCCCTGGTTGAGCGGCTTGCCGTCGAGCTCGAACTTCACCTGCGCGTAGTCGGGGGCCTGGGTGAACCTGGCCTTGAGGTCATACTTGCCCGCGACGTCGACGGGGGCTTCCAGCGTGAGCGACTCGCCCGTCTTGGCCGCCTTCCAGAGCAACTGGCGGTCGTCCGACCATTTCCCCGAGAACTCGGACATGTTCATCTGCGGGGCGGCCGGCCCGCCCACCGTCTTGACGACCTTCATCGATGCCCCTTCCAGGACCCACGAGCCGTCGTCCCGCTTCACCATCCCGCCGTTCACCAGGCTCGTCATCGCGACCGGCTTGACCTCGATCTCCGCGCCTTCCAGGTTCGCGAGCATGAAGTTCGCCAGCTTCGCCTTGAAGGGGCGCTTCGAGAGGTTGGAAGCCGACACGCCGACGAAGACCTCGTCGCGGAAGTCGACCGCCATCTCCTGGAAGACCAGCGGCTTGTAGCCTTGCGCCGCGAGCAAAAGCTGCACGCTGCCGCCCTTGCGGATCGCGACCAGGGCCATCGGCACCTCGGCGCAATTCCGGTAGAACAGGCCGACTTCCTTGCCGTCCTTGTACATCTCGACCACCACCCGGCTGACGACCTGGAGCCCGCCGGTCGACTGCTTCGAGCGCTCGAAGCGGATGAAATTCTTCTCGTCCTGCCAGATCAAAAGGCCCGGCCGACTGGAACGTGAGCGGGAACATCTTGCCGTCGGGCATGGGCACCTTCTCGCTGCCCGGGTCGAAGTCGGCGTCCACCACCACGGCCGCCTGGAAGTCGCCACCCAGCCGGACGAGGGCGCCCGGGGCGTTCCAGAGCTTGGCCTGCGGGGCGTTGACCATGGCCGTACCGCCGGGCATTTCGAACGTGGTGATGCCGGGCTGGTTGCGGACCTTCACCCCATCGGCCACGTTGACCTCGCACGACCATTTCGACTGCGCCTTGGGCGGGCGAGCGGGCGTCCCCAGGCCGGCGATGGGGCCGGGCCGGTCGGGGATGGTCACGGCGATCGGCTTGGTGGTCCCGGCCCGCCCGGAGACGTCGGTCACGACGAATTGCAGGAGGATCTTGCGAGAATCGGGGCTGGAAACGGGCACGCCCACCACGCCGACGGCCACGCCCTGGCCCAGCGAGAGCGCCACGCTCGTCCCGCCCGGCAAGATCGGGAAAATCCGCGCGAGTCGGGCTGGATTGGCCCCGAGGACGATTGCGGCGCGAATCTCACGGCCACTCCCTTGAGCTTTCCGAGCGGGTCGACCAGACGGACCCCGACCTTCAACTGGGCGCTGCCGGCTTGCGGCGGCAAGACCTCGACCACCGGCATGCCGATGTCGCCGCCGAGGAAGCCGGCGATGATGCTCGGGCTGATCGCGAACCCGACGCTCTCGCCGTTGATCCGCGCCACGGCCACGCCGATCAACCGGCCCTTGACGTCCAGGACCGGGCCGCCGCTGTTGCCGCCGATCATGGCCCCGCTGAGCTGGACCAGGCTGAGCTTGCCGGCGGCGTCGCGCGGAAGGCGGCTGATCGACATCTGCGTGACCGTGATGGCCGGGTTCGTCCCCCGATTATCGGTGACCTCCTGGATCCGCGAGCCGAGCGGAAATCCCAGCGCGTAGACGGGCATGGTCTCGAAGAATTCGGATTCGGGCGCGGCCTGCTCGGCCTGGATGGGGCGAGGGACGCGGTTCACGCCCTTGACTTCGAGCATGGCCAGGTCGCGATCCTCGCGGTCGTCGAATGCGACGAGCCGTGCCGGCAATTCCTGCTCCTGGGGCGTCCCGCTGCGGAACACGACCGAAAGCTCGATCTTCGCCCCCTTCGGCATCTCGGCGGGGTCGGGCACGGCAACGTGCCGATTGGTCATGATGAGGACCGTGTCGGCGATCCCCTTGATCACGAACCCCGACCCGCTGCCGAGTTGCGTCTTGCCCGACTTGATCTTGACGAAGACCGTCGCGTCCTTGACCTGGTCCAGCACCTGTTTGTCGAAGCCCTGCCCCTGCGCGCCCGCCGACAAGATCAGCAGGACGACAATCGCGCCGGCAACGCGCCGAACGATCGAGCCATGGGACGTCTCCCGCAACGGCGAGGGAAGGATGGGGGTACTTGGATGACCCCATGAGTGTACCACGTGCGCCGCGCCAAGCGGCAGGGGTATCCGTAGGAGGTTGTTATTGCGGCGGTTCCCGCTCGGATGGCGCACGTACGGCAGGCCGAGGCCTGCGCTACGAAATCCCCGCTGCGTCAAGGGCACCGCTATTCCGAGGGTCTGCGAGACGCTATCTGTTTTCTCATAAGAAGTTAAGTCATTTCCCTCGATCCAAGTCCGGGCCGCGTGTCTAGGTGCATGAAAAGCGGTATCTCCCGGCCCGATATCGACTTGGGTATTTCGCGCGCAACACCTGACCGCGAAAAAAGGCGAAAAAGCGCAAAGCCTTGTAGGCGCTCTCAGACGGATTGCCCCCATCCCGTGAGTTGACGGGCCGGAAATTCCTGTGGCTGGATCGAGGGCGTAACGGATATGCTGGGGCTTTCCCGTTTCCAGGAGAGACAACGCGACGACGGACGAGTCTTTCGACCGGCGGGCGGCCGCGCGTGGTCGACGAGTGGAGTGCGCCGATGCGAGTCTTCTTCGCCTGCGTGATCAGCCTCGCGTCCCTCCCCGGCGGCTCGAATGCTTTCGCGGGCGCCGATACGCTCGCGATGTCAAGCCGGTCCTTGCAAGGCATTGCGTCTCCTGCCATGGGGCGGAGCGGCCGAAGGCGGGATTGCGGCTCGACACGGCCGCCGAGGCGATCAAGGGAGGTCGGGGCGGGCCGGGCGTGGTCCCCGGCAAGTCCGAAGAAAGCCCGCTTTATCTTGCCGTGATCGGCGAAGGGGACGGCGAACGCATGCCCCTGCGCAGGCCGCCGCTGCCGCCCCAACAGGTCGAAGCCCTCCGCGCCTGGATCGATTCCGGCGCCGCCGTGCCGGCCCAGGAAGTCCCCTCGGTGCCCGTCCCGCACTGGTCCTTCGTCCCGCCGCGGCAGCACGCCTTGCCCGAGGTCCGGAACGTCGGGTGGGTACGCAACCCGATCGACCGATTCCTCCTCGCCCCGCTGGAGCGCGACGGGATCGAGCCCTCGCCCGAAGCCGATCGCACCACGCTGCTCCGCCGCGTCCACCTCGACCTGATCGGCCTGCCGCCCTCGCCCGCCGAGGTCGCCGCCTTCCTCGCCGACGATCGCCCCGACGCCTACGAGCGGGTCGTCGACCGCCTGCTCGCCTCCCCGCATTTCGGCGAGCGATGGGCAAGGCCCTGGCTGGACCTCGCCCGCTACGCCGACTCCAACGGCTACAGCATCGACGGCCCGCGCTCGATCTGGAAATATCGCGACTGGGTCATCGACGCCCTCAACCGCAACATGCCGTTCGACGAGTTCGCCATCGAGCAACTGGCCGGCGACCTCCTGCCCGACGCCACGCTCGACCAGAAGGTCGCCACCGGGTTCCACCGCAACACGCCGATCAACCAGGAAGGCGGCATCGACCCCGAGCAGTTCCGCATCGAGTCGGTCATCGACCGCGTGAACACCACCGGCACCGCGTTCCTCGGCCTGACCGTGGGCTGCTGCCAGTGCCACGACCACAAGTACGACCCGATCACGCAGAAGGAATACTACCAGCTCTTCGCCTTCTTCAACAACGCCGACGAGCCCGACCTGCCGCTCGCCTCGCCCGAGGAGCTGGAGCGTCAGGCAAAGGCCGAGGCCGACGTCCACGCCTTCCTCGACGACGTCCGGTCCAAGGATGCAACCCTGCGCGAGGCCCAGCGCGACTGGGAAAAAAGCCTCGACATGGCCGGGAGGCAGAGGCAATCCGAGGCCGTGAGGGGCGCGTTTGATGTGCCCTTCGACGACCGCGACCCGGCCCGCCAGCGCGTGGTGTTCGAGGCGTTCGTCGAACAGGCTACGGCCGCGAAGGCGACCCGCAAGGCCGTGGCCGAGATCCGCCGCAAGGCCGCCCAAGCCCGTCACCACGATGGTCCTCCGCGAGCGGGCCAAGCCCCGGCAAAGTCACCTGTTCATCCAGGGGGATTTCACGCGATTGGGCGAACCCGTCTCGCCCGGCGTGCCGAGGCCGCTGCCCCCGCTGAGATCCACCTCTCCCCTGCCGAACCGGCTGGACCTGGCCCGCTGGATCGTCGATCCGGCGCATCCGCTCACGTCGCGAGTCGCGGTCAACCGCATCTGGCAGGCGTATTTCGGCCGGGGCCTGGTCGAGACCGAGAACGATTTCGGCACGCAGGGCTCGCCGCCTTCGCACCCCGAATTGCTCGACTGGCTCGCGTGCGAATTCGCCGGCAAGGGCTGGGACGTGAATGCCATGCACCGGCTCATCGTCACCTCGGCCGCCTACCGGCAAGCCTCGCGAGTGCGGCCCGACCTGGCCCAGATCGACCCGGAAAACCGCCGGCTGGCGCGGCAATCGCGACTGAGGGTGGACGCCGAATTGATCCGCGACGCCGCGCTTCGGCCAGCGGCGTGCTCACGCCCACCATCGGCGGGCCGAGCGTGTTCCCGCCCAGCCCGATGGCGTGCTCGCGCTCGGCCAGGTCCGTCGCGAATGGGTTCCTAGCGAGGGGCCCGACCGCTATCGCCGCGGCCTCTACACGTACTCCTGGAGGGCCACGCCGCATCCGGCCCTCGTCGTGTTCGACGCCCCCGACGCCTCGCGAGCCTGCACCCGCCGGATGCGCTCGAACACTCCGCTCCAGGCGCTCACCCTCCTCAATGATCTCGCCTATCACGAGCTGGCGAAGGCGCTCGCGGCAAGGGTCCTGCGCAAGGGCCGTCGGGCGACGCCGGCCGGCTGGACTTCGCCTTCCGTCTGGCCCTTGCAAGACAACCGGCCGACAAGGAATCGCGCCGCCTGGCCGCCCTTTTGGCCGACGCCCGCCAATCCGACCCCGAATCGGACGCCTGGGTCACGGTCGCGCGGGTCCTCCTGAATCTCGACGAGTTCATCACCCGAGAGTGAGCCGAACCATGCCCACCCCCGACCCGCTGCTCGACCTCACCCGCCGCCATTTCTTCGGACGTTGCGGCCTGGGCATCGGATCGATGGCCCTGGCGTCGATGGCGGGGAAGCGAGCCGCCGCCGACCCCGGCACGAACCCGCTCGCGGCGCGTCCGGGCCACTTCCCGCCCAGGGCCCGGAGCGTCATCTACCTGTTCATGGCCGGCGGTCCTAGCCAGTTCGAATTGTTCGACCACAAGCCGATACTGAAGGAACATCACGGCCAGCCGATCCCCGAGTCGTTCGTCGAGGGCAAGCGGTTCGCCTTCATGAATACGTTCTCGAAGGAGCGGCCCAAGCTCCTGGCCACGTCGCGGAAGTTCGCGCAGCACGGCCAGTCCGGCGCGCTGGGTCTCGGAGTGCTTGCCGCACACCGCAGGAGTGGTGGACGAGCTGACCTTCCTGCGAGCCGTGGCCACCGAGCCGATCAACCACGCGCCGGCGAAGCTGTTCGCCAACACCGGCTCTCAGCAATTCGGCCGGCCGAGCATGGGGTCGTGGGTGACCTACGGGATCGGCAGCGAGGCGGAAGACCTGCCGGGGTTCGTGGTCCTGCAATCCGGCCCCCGAGGCCCGCGAGGCGGCGCGGTGAACTGGGGCAACGGCTTGCTCCCCAGCACCTATCAGGGCGTGCCGCTTCGCAACGGCGCCGAGCCGATCCTCGACCTCGCCAGCCCGCCCGGGATCGACGAGTCTCGCCAGCGGCGCGCCCTGGACGCGATCCGCGACCTCAACGGCGAGCGCCTCGACGTGACCGGCGACCCCGAGATCGCCGCGCGGATCGCCTCCTACGAGATGGCCTATCGGATGCAGGCCAGCGCCCCGCGATTGATCGACCTGGCGGGCGAATCGCGGGCCACGCTCGACCTGTACGGGGCCGAGCCGGGCAAGCCCTCGTTCGCCAACAATTGCCTGCTGGCCCGGCGGCTGGTCGAGCGCGGCGTGCGGTTCGTGCAGCTCTATCACACCAATTGGGACCACCACGGAGGGCCCGGAGAAGACCTCGGCCGCGACCTGGACAAGGTCTGTCGCGAGGTCGACCAGGGCGTGCGCGGCCCTGATCCGCGACCTGAAAGCGCGAGGGCTGCTCGACTCCACGCTGGTCGTCTGGGGCGGCGAGTTCGGCCGCACGCCGATGGGCGAGATCCGCGAGCAGGTCGGCCGCAATCACCACGTCGACGCCTTCACGATGTGGATGGCCGGCGGCGGCGTCAGGCCCGGGATTCTCGCTGGGCACGACCGACGACTTCGGCTTCGCGCCGGTCGAAGACCGCGCCCACGTCCACGACGTCCAGGCCACGATCCTCCACCTGCTGGGCCTCGACCACACGCGGCTGACCTTCCGCTCGCAGGGGCGAGACTTCCGCCTCACCGACGTGGAGGGCAACGTCTTGAAGCCGATCCTGGCATGAGTCGCGTCAGCCGATCGCCTTGATCGCCTCCAGGACGGCCGTCGACGAACGACGTCGATCTCCTCGGCCGCGGTGTCCACGTTCGGCGTGACCCGGAGCCCCGAGAACTCGGCGTGCTTGATCGCCGTGGTGATGATCCGGTGCTTCTCCCAGAGTCGCTCCTTGAGGGCCTTGGGGTCGATCCCGTCGACGTGCAGCAGGCCGATCCCGCACGAGCGATCGGCCTCGCAGGGCGAGAGGAGCGAGGCCCTCGGCTTGGCGTGGGCGAGGCGCTGAGGCCCAGCGGTCGCGGAGGTAGCGGAGCCTGGCGGCCTTGCGCTCGGCGCCGATCGCCCGGTGGAACGCCAGCGAGCGCGGCGATCGCGTTGTGGTTCGCCGCCGGGTGGGTGCCGATCTCCTCGAACTTGCGGATGTCGCCGTCGAGTCTCGCGGCGCCGCCATCAGCGGCCAGATCTTGGGGATCTTCGCCTTGCGGACGTAGAGGAAGCCCGTCCCGACCGGCGCGAGGAGCCACTTGTGCAGGCTCGTGGCGTAATAGTCGCAGCCGAGGTCGTCGCGGCGGAAGGGGAAGTGCGCGAAGGCGTGGGCGCCGTCGACGAACGTCTCGACGCCCTGCTCGCGGGCCATCGCCACCAGATCTCGCGGACGGGCAGGATGTTCCCCGTGAGGTTGATCGACGTGGGTGACCTCGACCACCCGCGTCCTCGGGGTCATCGCCGCGCGGAATCGCGCGACCACCTCGTCGGGCGACGGGGTCGGGCCGCCGAGGGAGATCCGCCTGACCACGATCCCCTCGCGGCGGGCGCGCTGGTCCCAGGCGGTGAGCATCCGGGGGTAGTTCTGGTCGGAGATGACGACCTCGTCGCCGGGCTTCAGGTCGATGCCCGGCGATCAGGATCTGCATCGCCTCGGAGGCGTTGCGGGTGATCGCGACCTCGCCCGGGTCGCAGCCGAATTCCCGGGCAAGCTCGCGGCGGACCGACTCGACCCGCGGCTCCAGGACGTCCCACATCTGGTGAGCGGGCGCGACGTTGGCGAACCGCAGGTCGCGGATCATCGCCTCGAGCACGGCCGGCGGGGCCGGGGCGACGCCGCCGTGGTTGAGGTTGATCAGCGTCCGGTCGGCGTCGAAGGCCCGGCGGATCTCGGCCCAGTAGTCCTCGAGCCGCCGCCACATCGTCGACCCGACGCCCCTCGGCAACTTCCTCGGCCCGCAGCAGGCACGGCACGACGTCGCGGGCGAACGCGGCCAGGCCGATCCCGGCCATGAGGAATCCGCGACGATGGCTGGCGATCATGCAATTCCTCCTGCGTCGTCCGTAAACCGCCCCAGGCGATCTTGCGACAATTGTCCGGCCTTGTCCAGCCGTTCGCGGCAATTGGGATGTTGGCCGTAGACAGGTCGCACGCGAATTCGTGAAGTCCGGGATCCCCGGTCACGATATTCCCAGTGGCATGGGTGCCCGCTCCGGCGCATGGGCGATTCGCCGACTTGCTTGCACCACGCGGGACGGAGTGGCTTTTTCCGCATCCCCAGATTGGCAAAATTCGCCGCTCGCGGCGGTACTCGTCGCCGATCCCGCAGCGGAGTTCGCCGGGTCGGACGCATGCTTCCTTACTCGTAGATGGTGGGTCAGCCGCCCACGGAGCGGCGCAACCCACCAACGGGTGGAGCTTCGGCGGAGGTGGGCGACGCGGGGGAGTCGACCACCACCTCCGAAGGAAGAATACCCACGCCTCACCCCAGGACCCTGGCGACCGCCTCCCGGGCTCGGTTCATCAAGGGGCTGTCGGGGACTTCGGCCCCGGGGACGTGCGACATGATTCCCGCGGCCAGCGCGGGCTGCCACTTCGGGTCGGTGGCGAGCTGGCATTCCTCCCAGATCGCGGCGCCGTACTTGTAGTCGTGGCTGTCCTTGCCCTTGTGGAAGATCATCCGGCGAGCCGACGGCGAAGACCAGCTCGGGCGAGCCTCCCTTCGCCAGGTAGCCGAGCGTCTTCCTCGGCGGCCTGCGTCCGGTCCTTCGAGACCGTGGCGAACAGCTCGGCGACCGCCTCCTCGCCGGTCGAGTCGGGGGCGATGGCCTCCAGGGCATTGACCTTGATCGCGCCGTCTCGTGCCGGCCGACCCCGATACATGGGCAGCCAGCCGACGGCCTGGAGCAGCGCGAGCCGTCGCGTCATGTCGTCGCCGCTGGCCCCGTAGATGAAGTGCAGGGCGTTGGCGGCCGTGACCGCGTGGAGCGGCACGATCCCGGGGTTCTGCATCATCAGCTCCGACCCGGCAAGGATCACGGCGTCCCACAGCGAGGCGGGCGAGGCGCCGGCGTTGAGCAGGCGGACGGCCTCGACAGACGCGGCCTCGGGCGTGGCCTGGCGGATCGCCTCCAGCAGGGCGACGGTGGCCGCCGGGTCGGGCTTGCCGGCCTGCCAGTCGTCGCGGATCTTCTTCGCCTGGTCGAGGTTGGATTCATAGGGGCCGACGGCCACCGGGCGGTTGTCCCCCTGGCGGTCGAGCATCCCGAAGGCGAGCGAGCGGAGCACGGGCTCGGCGTGCTGCCAGCCGATCGCCTGCAAGGTCCGCCAGGACTGCGCGGCGAAGATCGCCTTATGGCCGATGTCGCGCTGGTCTCGCACGGCGTATCGCCAGAACGCCTCCATCGTCTCGGCCGCGCCCGAGCCCCGGCACAAGCCCGGCGGTGGCGGCGTCGGCCGCGTCGGAATCCCAGGCATCCATCGCCCGGATGAACGCCGCCTTGGCCGCGGTCGGGCCGGGGACCTTCGCCTCGTCCACCTTGCCGAGCGACCAGTCCCCCTCCTTCACGTCCTGCGCCTGCGAGGACTTGAAGTTGTCGAGGCCCAGAGCAAGGGCAGGAGCCGTTCCTTGCTCGAAGCCGTCTGCCCGAGCAGGTGGGCCGAGTTGATCACCAGCACCGCGTGGAACTTGAACCCGACCGGCCTCGGCTGGATGTTGCGGATGCCCGCGAGGAACAGCCCGGACAGGAGGTCGCGGTACGACAGGCCGTCCTTCAGGTGGTTGACGGCCACTTCCAGCACGCGGTCGCGGGGGGTCTCCTCGATCCACGCGACCACCGGCTCGATCTCGGGCCGGAACCGGACGGCGTCCGGCCCCACGGCCAGCTCGGCACCTCGGGCCGGGGTGATCTCGGCAAGACCCGGGAAACCGCCGAGTCCCGCGCCCAGGCCGAGGGCCGAGGCGGATTGCAAGAACTGACGTCGTCGCATATCACCATTCATGTGCGTGCCTCAAGGAGAGTTCGAGGTCCGGACGCATCAGGCCGGTCGCGCCATTGTACCCGAAAGCGGCGGCCGGGAGGCAGGATCGGCAACCCGCCCGGCTCACTTCTTGAAGATGGACTTCGGGATCATCGCGTGGATGCCCTTGGTCCCGTCCACCACCTGCGTCACGTGGAAATCGACCGCGACGCTGCACAGCATGTAGGCGTCGTCGCGGTCGAGCTTCTTCTCGGCCACGATCAGGTCGACGGCCTCGCGGACCGCGATCTTCATGGCCTCGTCCAGGTCCTTGTCGATGCCCATTGCGATGAAGTGCGTCGGGGTCTCGGCCCTCGGCCAGTTCAGGTGTCGCGCCCTTGCGGACGAAGAACCGCAGCGTGCCGTCCAGCGAAGTCTCCAGGGCCGTGATGTCCACCTCGCCGTCGCCCTGGCCCGCGTGGCCGTCGCCGACCTGGAAGAGGGCGCCCGGCACGTGGACCGGGATCAGGAGCGTGGTGCCCGCGACGAGGTCCTTGTTGTCGAGATTGCCGGCGTGGATCCCCGGCGGGGCGCTGTTCACCCGGCCCGAGGCGGGCGGCGGTGCCACCCCCATGCTCCCGAAGAACGGGCGCAGCGGGACTTCGATCCCCTCGGCGAACTTCGCGACCATCTTCTCCTTGTCGAGCGGGATGATCCGCATCTTCGAGCGCGGGAAGTCCTCGGGGATGGCCCCGCTGCGGGGCCCGAAGGCGTTGTAGGCATAGGGGATCGCCAGCTTGACGGCCTCGATCCGCACCTCCAGCGTGTCGCCCGGCTCGGCCCCCTCGACGTAGATCGGCCCGGTCAGGATGTGCCCGCCCGGGCCCTTGTCGGTCACCTCGGCGTGGATGTCGCGCAGCGCCTGCTCGACCTCGCCCGGCCGCCACGCCCGCGTTCGAGCCGCGGCGGGGCTGCTGGTGATGAGCGTATGCACCTCGACGGCGTCGCCCGGCTTGATCCGGAGCACGGGCGGGGTCCTGGCGTCGTAATGGCCCCATGCCACGGTCTTCGGCGAGGCCTTGAGCTCGGTGGGTCCGGGCCGGTTCGGCGGCGGGTTGTTGCGAGGAGGCGGGATTCGCCGCGAGCGTGAGCATGCACGCGGCGACGGTTGCGGAGCGTATCGTCATGCGTTGCCTCGTCGGGGGAGTGGGATGCGTGCCGTCGTCACTTCTTCGGCTCGCCCTTTTCTTTCATGACCCTGCTCGCGGGGGATTCCTGCCGCCTTGGCCCGCTCGGCGTCGATGCGGGCGAATTCGGCCTTGTGGTCCCCCTTGAAATTCGCCTTCAGCCCGCCACAGCCGAGCTGTTCCAGGCAATAGAGCACGTCCTCGATGAGGTCGCGATCCTGGTAGTCGGCGGGCTTCACGTTCGTCAGCAGATTCCAGTCAATCATCGCCGCGAACGCGGGCTGGCCCAGGTCGGTGGCGATCTCGGCGTTGCGGAGGAGGTCGCGTACCGACTTCCCCTTTTCGCGGAACAGCTCCGCCATCTCCCGCCGCAGGATCAGGTCGTAAAGCTCGACGTCGTTATTGGCCTGTGCCATCGAGGTGTACAGGGGGTCGGATTCGAGGATCGCCTTGCGCAGTGGCGGCCCAATCGGGCGCGGCAGCGTCTTTCGCTTTCAGCGACTTGACGTGCAGGCTTTGGTATCTCTCGTAATGGGCCCAGGCGGATCGGGGATAGTCCTTCAGGATCCCCTCATACACGGCGAGCGCAGGTCGTCGAATTTGCCGGCGTCGTGCAGCTCGATGCCCTCCTTGATGCGGCCTTCCACGTCCTTGTAGAACAACCCGGACATGGCCGAGAACTCGCCGAGAAGCGCACTGTAGGCGGATTGTTTCCGGTCGAACGTCGCGAACATATCGGCGACTCGTTTCGCGTAATCGATCTCGCCGTCGGCCACGTGGAGGATCACGACCGTGGCGGGGATGAGCGGGATGCCGGGTGCCATCTCCAGCATGGCCCGCCAGAAATCGGGGTTCTTGTCGGCGAGGGCCGCGACGTCGATCGCCCCCTCCGGCTTCACGCCCTTCAGGGCCTTGCCGAGGTTGCGGACGCCCTGATATTTCGGCTCGACGTTCGAGGCGATCTGGGCAATCAGCGGGATGGCCTCGGTCCGCGCCCATCGCTTCAGATACGCGAGCTTCGCGGGCGTCTTCAAGGCGGCGAACTCGGAAAGGCGTTGCTCAAGGGGAGTCTTCAGCGGCGGATTCAGCGGCTGATCCGCGTCGGGGTCGCCGCCGTTGATCTTGGCGACGACGCGGAATGAGCAGTCCACGATGCGGGACCGCGGCGCCCTCGAGGCGTCGGCCACCTTCAGCAAGGCCTTGATCTCGGGATCGCTCAAGGCGGGTCGCCCCGAGGCCACGACCTCGGCCTCGCGGTCGGGATGGAGCGTGATCTGCACGACGACCGTGCGGGGCTTCGTCTCGCCCGCGAACTGCACTCGACGGCGGCGAACACCGGCTTGACCCACTTGATGAACGCCTCGTTGCCCGGCGCCTTCGGGTCGATTACCGACACCGCGGCAATCTCCATCGGCGTGAGGATCACCAACGACGCATCCACCTTCTTCGGCGGGTCGTCACCGCGCCGCCGCCGGACCCGCGCCGAGCAGGATGGCCAGCGAGAGGGCGGGAAGGAGCAAACCAGCGGGGCGCACCATGGACGGGACTCCAAAGAGGGGAGAGGACGCGTGTGATCTTGGTCGATCCGACGTCTCGACGCAAGCATGCGTCGACCCTTGAACCTGCACGACAGCGGGATTGGTACAAAGATTGCTGGCCCCTGGATTTGTTGGCCCCATCCCTGGTACGAACCCGGAGAGACGCCGATGAAGGGCGACAAATCCAAGTACACCGACAAGCAGAAGCGCAAGGCCGAGCACATCGAGGAGGGCTACGAGAAGCGCGGCGTGCCCGAGGAGGAGGCGAAGAGCCGGGCCTGGGCGACGGTGAACAAGGAATCCGGCGGCGGGAACAAGTCGGGCAGCGGGCGAGGGAAGGCCGACACGAAGGTGTCCAGCAAGAAGGGCGGAAAGAAAGGCGGGGCGGCCTCGGCCTCTCGCACCGCGGCCGAGCGATCGGCCTCGGCCAGGAAAGCCGCCGAGACCCGCAAGCGGAACAAGGAGGCGAAGTCCAGCTCTTGAGCGGGACTTCGATCAACACATACGGGCCGTCAACCGACGGCCCGACTCCTTCACCGCCGCCCCGTCCCCATCTCGTTGTTGCGGGCGGCGGCCATTTCACCCAGGGCGGTCAGCCACGAGGGCGAGAGCTTGGACGCGCTGTCGCGGCCCTTCACCTTGGCCGTGCCCACGCCGCCGGACGCCGGAAGCCAGCGATTCACCAGGCCAAGGAGGTCGGAGGTCAGGCCCGGGAAGAGCCCATTGAAACGCACGCCGAGGTGCGTCGGCAAAGCGATGATTGTTTCCGCATCCCCGTGGCGGCAGGCATCCACGACTTGCCTTGCCGCCGACTCCGGGCTCACCGCAAGCACCGGGAGCGAATCGCCGATGCTGAACCAGGCGTACTCGGCGCGATGATCCCCCTTGAAATCGGCGTTGCGCGGGCTCCCGGTGCGGACCAGGCCGGGGATGACCGTGGTCACGTAAATCCCCTCCTGGATCAGCTCGGCCCGCAGCCCTTCCGAGAGCCCGGTCAGGGCGAACTTGCTCACGCCATAGGGGAGCAGGTGGGGCATGCTCACCTTGCCGCCGATCGATGAGATATTCACGATCCTCCCGGCGCGTCGCTCCCGCATGCCGGGCAGGACGGCGAGCGTGGTGTAAAGCGGCCCCCAGAAGTTGGTCTTGAGCGCATGCTCATAGTCCTCGGGAGTCGTCACGTCGTAGGGACCGACCTGGATCACGCCCGCGTTGTTGACCAGGATATCCACCCGCCCGAGCGCGTCGATCGCCGACTGCACGGCCCGATCCACATGGGCTCGGTCGGTGACGTCGCAGGGGATCGCGACGACTTCGGCTCCCGTCGCCGCGAGATCGGCGCGGGCTCGCTCCAGTTCCTCGGGATCGCGGGCGCAGATCGCCAGCCTCGCACCTTCCGTCGCAAATTCCCTCGCCAGGACCAGGCCAAGGCCGCGAGACCCTCCGGTGATCAGCACCACCTGCCCCCGGAGCGGGATCGACCGGCGAGATCGGACGAACGCACGCGCCGCCAGGGCCACGCCGACGCCGGCAGCCGTCCAGGCCAGCGTCTTCTTCACGCCACTACGCATCGGTTTCCACCTTCCCCTGGTACACCGGCCGCCTCCCGCGAAAAATCGGGACGAGGACGGGCCTGGTATGCCGTAAGCAAGCCATCGAAAGCGGGCGGACACCCGATGGCAACACCTCTCTTCCTGGTGCAAAGCCGATGCCGCCATGTTACCCGCTGTCAGAACCGCAGAAGCGGCAATCGAACATGCCGGCGGCCGGTCGCCTCGCACGCCGTCCGCCTCAAAGAGTGCGGCTTGTGCCGAGAGGATGGGCACGGCTGTTGAGAGGTCAGGCACGCCGGCCTTTTTTAGGCTTGCTAGCTCAGGCTCGCAAGTCGTTCCTGCTAAGCTACTTGCGAAATTGCGACCCGGATTGCCGTCCATCTGGCACGGTGAGTGCCTTGGGATGAATCCCGTTTCGGGAAGATCCCTCGCGCCGGTCCTGCATGGTCTTGGAATGATGTAACCCGCCCCACCACCGGCCTCCCCTCCGCTTGGTTCGATCCACCCACCTGAATCGCCACCGAATCAGGTTTTTTCCCCCAAATAGAGGTGTCTTTGATGACCGCAATTGCGGCCTTCCCACGTCTCAAGTCCGCGTTTCGTCGCCTCTCGACGGTCTTGCTGGTCGACCGGATTGAGTCCTGCCTGGAATTCTGGGTCGATCGCCTCGGTTTCGAGGTCCGGCTCCAGGTCGAGGGCGAGGATCACCTGGAATTCGTCGCCCTGTGCCGCGACGAGGTCGAGGTGGTGTATCGGACGGTCGACAGCCTGCATCTGGACACGCCCGGCCTGGTCGACACGGACCTGCATTCGCCCTGGGTCGTGATCTACCTGGAAGTGGACGACCTGGACGAGCTCCTGCCCCGGCTGGAGGGGATCGAAGTGGTCTCCCCGCTGCGAGAAACGCCGTTCGGCTCCAGGGAAATTTACGTGAGGGAGCCGTCCGGCCGCATCCTCTCGATCAGCTCGCGCGACTGACCATCTCGCGGCACCAAATCACGAATTCGCACGGGCCGGGCGGGCCGTCTCGCCCGGCCTTTGTTTGTTGGTGGCTGTAGGCTGTAGGCTATCCGAATTCATCGGACGCCAAACAGCGACTCACCTATCTTCGAGCTTATAGCCTACAGCCTACAGCTCAAAGCCGAGAGCCCCGAGCCGATCGCAAAAAGATTCCCGTTGTCCGCCCGCCTCGTGCCGTTTATGCTCGAATCCTTCCCTTGAGATTCGTCATCCAACGAAAGGCGAGGCGATCGTGACCAACCCGAACCGCAGGACGTTCATCGCCTCGGCAGCCGCCACGGTCGCCGGAGGCCTGGCGGCGCTCTGCTTCCGCCGACGGCCCCAACGACACCGTCCGCGCCGCCATCCTCGGCCTCAACAGCCGTGGGAAGACGCACATCGAGGGGTTCACCGGGACGCCCGGCGTGAAGGTGGCCGTCCTGTGCGATCCCGACGAGAAGGTCTTGGCCAGCACGCTCAAGGGATTCGAATCCAAGTACGGCTACAGGCCCGAAACCGAGACCGATTTGCGGAAGGTTTACGACCGCAAGGACGTGGACGTTGTGAGCGTGGCCACGCCCAACCACTGGCATTCGCTGGCCACGATCTGGGCCTGCCAGGCGGGCAAGGACGTGTACGTCGAGAAGCCCGGCAGCCACAACATCTTCGAAGGCCGCAAGATGGTGGAGGCGGCCAAGAAATACGATCGCGTGGTCCAGCACGGCGTGCAATTGCGAAGCTCGGAAGCCGTCCGCGAGGCCGTCGACCACCTGCGAAACGGGCTGATCGGCAAGGTCTACATGGCCCGCGGTCTGGTGTTTCGTCAAAGGCCCTCGATCGGCCACGCCAAGGACCCCGACACCGTCCCGCCGGGCCTGAACTGGGATATCTGGCAAGGCCCGGTCACGTCGCGGGCGTTCTCGAAGCGCCTGGTCCATTACAACTGGCACTGGCACTGGGATTACGGCAACGGCGACGTGGGAAATCAGGGGGTCCACGAGACCGACATGTGCCTGTGGGGCCTGGGTTTGGACACGTTCCCCGACGAGATCACCGCCATGGGCGGCAAGTTCCTCTGGGACGACGACAAGGAGACCCCCGACGTCCTCACCAGCAGCTATTTCTTCAAGGATCGCAACCAGATGATCGAGTTCGAGGTCCGTCCCTGGGCCACGAACACCGAGAACGGAGCCGGCGTGGGGAATATTTTCTACGGGTCCGACGGCTACCTCGTCATCAAGGGATACAACACGTACGAGTCGTTCCTCGGCAAGGACGGCAAGCCCGGCCCGAAGAACAAGGACGGCGACCCGGTGGCCAAGCACTTCGCCAACTTCATCGACGCCGTGCGAAACCGCGACGCGAAGCGGCCTGCACGCCCCGGTCCAGACGGCGCACACAAGCTCGGGCCTCGCGCATCTCGGAAACATCGCATTCCGCCTCAATCGCCGCCTCAAGTTCGACCCGGCGAAGGAAACTTTCGTCAACGACAGCGAGGCCGATTCGATGCTCACGCGGCATTATCGCGCGCCTTACGTCGTGCCCGAAGTGGTCTGAGGCATGGACCACGACGAAACGACCGTGCCGGTTTCGCTCGGCCCGAGGTCCTACGAAATCCGCGTGGTCGAAGGCGGATCGGATCGCTTCGGGCCATTCGCGAAAAATGCACTCATGGCTTCCTGGGCCGGTCGCGGATGCCGTCGCGGGCTCATCATCACCGATGAGAATGTGGCCCCGCTCGCCAAGCCGTTCGCCGATTCGCTGCGAAGCTCCGGAATTGCTACCACCGTAAGCATCGTCCCGCCGGGCGAAGCCTCGAAAAGCCTGGAGCAAGCCTCGGCGTTGTATGATCGCCTCATCGAGCTTCGCGCCGATCGCCATTTCGCCATCATCGCCATGGGCGGAGGCGTGGTGGGGGATCTTGCGGGATTCGTGGCGGCGACTTTCGTTCGCGGATTGCCGCTCTTGATGATCCCGACCAGCTTGCTGGCGCAGGTCGATAGCTCGGTGGGCGGGAAAGTCGGCGTGAATCACCCCCGCGCCAAGAACATCATCGGCGCGTTTCATCAGCCCGCCGGCGTTTGGGTGGACGCGGCAACGCTCGACACCCTGCCCGATCGCGAGGTGCGATGCGGGCTGGCGGAAGTGGTCAAATACGGCGTGATCCTGGATGCCGACTTTTTCTCCGAGTTGGAACAAACGCCGACGCGATCCTCGCGAAAGATTCGCAGATGATCCGTCGGGTGGTCTCACGCTGTTGTGAGTTGAAGGCACACGTCGTCTCTCAAGACGAGCGCGAGGAGACCGGCCTTCGCGCCGTCCTGAATTTCGGCCACACGGTGGGCCACGCCATCGAGGCCGTTTCGGGATACGGCGGGCGGTATCAGCATGGCGAGGCCGTGGCCGCGGGGATGGTCGCCGAATCTCGCCTGGCCGAGCGCATCGGCTGGATCGGACCCGAGATCACGCCGCGAATCGTGGCCTTGCTGGAGCGCTTCGGACTTCCGACTTCGACGACGAACCTCGATCCTGACCAAATTTTGGAAGCCATGACGCCGCGACAAGAAGAACCGCGACGGCACCGTGCGGTTCGTCCTGCCCCGGCGGCTTGGCCACGTGGAAATGACCGATCCCATCGATTCGCAGATCCTCCGAGACATGATCGTGAGCATGCAGAATGGGCGATGAAGCCGCGATCCGCGACCTGATCCAGTTGACGATGGTCAGCGGCGTGGGGCCGTTGACGTGCCAGGCCCTGCTCGAACATTTCGGCACGGCCGGAAAGGTGCTGGGCGCGTCGATCTCCTCGCTGAAGCAAGTCGAGGGCGTGGGGCCGGTCATCGCGGCCAAGATCGCGTCGGCCCGCGACGATTTCGACCCCGAATCCGAGCTTGCCGAATGCCGCCAGCATGGCGTGACGCCGATGGCGCCGGCCGACTCGAACTATCCCGCTCCGTTGCGGGACATACCCGATCCGCCGTCGCTGATCTACGTGAAGGGGACGCTCAAGCTTGAAGACAACCTGGCGATCGCGCTGGTCGGGTCGCGGAAATCGACGTCTTACGGCGTGCGGATCGCCGAGCGATTGGCGGCCTCGCTGGCGAGGGTTGGCCTGACGGTGGTGTCGGGATTGGCTCGCGGGATTGATGCCGCGGCGCATCGAGGCGCGCTCAAGGCCGGAGGCCGCACGATCGCCGTCCTGGCCAACGGGTTGAGCGAGATTTATCCGCCCGAACATGCGAAGCTTGCCGACGAGATTGCCGAGGCCGGTGCCGTCGTGAGCGAGATGCCGATGAGGCAAGGACCGCTGGCCGAATTGTTCCCTCGCCGGAATCGGATCATCAGCGGGTTGAGCCTGGGCGTGGTGATTGTTGAGGCCGCGCCGAAAAGCGGATCGCTGGCAACGGCCCGTCACGCGATGGAGCAAAATCGCGAGGTCTTCGCCGTGCCTGGGCCGGTGGATAGCCTGTTGAGCCGAGGATGTCACGCCCTGATTCGCGACGGTGCCAAGCTGGTCGAAACGGCCGACGACATCCTCGACGAGATCAAGGCCAAGGTGCGAGGTTTGAAGCCCGCCGAGCCGGGCGAGACCGCTCGCAGTGAGGCGGAATTGGTCCTCACCAATCAGGAACGCACCGTCCTGGAACTGCTCGACGACATGCCCAAGCCGGCCGATGAGGTCATCGTGCGGACGGGTTTGACGGCGTCGCAGGTAATGGCCACCTTGAGCATTTTGGAGATGCGACGCCTGATCCGACGCATGCCGGGGAATCAATTCGTGCGGCTGTAGAAGGCCGACAATCTTCGTGCCTGATGCCACCCGGCGATCCTTACCGAAGGTGATCCGCCAGCCGCGACCGCAACCGTTCCAGCCGCGTCGGATCGATGTGCCGCGATCACGCCCGAGACCTCGTTCGGGTCGGTGGAATGGAGGTAGCTCAGGCGGACGATCGAGCCGCGTCGCAGTCCGCTCGATGGGAAATCGGCGTCTCCGGGCTGAATCAACTCGTCCCAGTCCGGCTGCTGCTGATGCAATTGCGTGCTGATCCCGCAGACCAAGAGCGACTGATAAGGTCCGGGTAGCGCGGACAGGACGAGGGCTGGCCGAAGCTTGGGCGGCCCTCCCGCGAACTGGACGAGGGGAATTAATACCACATCGCCCGGCGTCATCGAGTTTCAAAGGGTTTGATGTCGGCCTCGGAATATTCGGGCTCGTCGGGGCCATAGGCTGCGGCGAGATGCGACGCGCCGAATCGCTCCCAATCCCGCCGCTCGTCGTTGGCCGCGAGGAACCGGGCGAAATCCACGAGGAGGCTGCGTTTCTCTTCGGAGAGTCCTTCAAACAGGGGCATCAGGGCATCGATTGTATTCACTGGATCGTCTCCGAGCGGTCATCAGCTCCCAGGCCTTAAAGATAACATTGAGACCTCGGCGATGGGAATGCAATGGCATTATCGGCGGGTCGAAATTGGTCCAGCGCCACGCTTCCTACGGGAGCGCCGCCCCGGTGTCCCACAACATCACGACTCGTTCCGAACCGGCCACGGCCAGCGTCTTGCCGTCGGGCGAGAACGCCAGCGCCGAGACCCTGCCCACGTCTCCCGACAGCTCGCCCGCTTCGACCTTCTTGACGGCGTCCCAGAACCGCACCGATCCGTCTCGCCCTCCCGAGGCGAGGTACTTGCCGTCGGGGCTGTAGACGACCGACTCGATCGACGCGGTGTGACCTTTGAAGACGACAATCGGCTTACCAGAACCTACGTCCCAAAGCCGAACCGTCTTGTCGAAACCCGATGTCGCCAGCGTCTTGCTGTCGGGGCTGAAGGCGAGGCTTTCGACCCAGTTCCCGTGCCCCTTGAGCGTGGCGCGACTGGTCCCGGTGTTCACGTCCCAGAGCCTGCCCGTGCCGTCGGTCGAGCCCGATGCGAGGGTCTGGCCGTCGGGCGAGAAGGCGAGCGAGAGGATGCCCCCTGCGTGCCCTTGCAGGGTGCGGATGTCCTTGGCGTCGGCCGGGTCCCAGAGCGTGATGGCGTTCTCGCTCCCCCCGCTGGCGAGGGTCTGACCGTCGGGCGAGAACGCCAGGCACACGGCGCCGTTGCTCTTGATCGTGGCCCGCTTCTTGCCTTTTTCACGGTCCCAGAGGAGGATCTGGCCGTCCCTCGCGGCGGAGGCCAGCGTCTTGCCGTCGGGCGAGAACGCCAGCGCCACGACCGGGCCTTTATGCCCTTCCAGCGAGGCCACTTCGCGCTGATCGTTGGCGTCCCAGACCTTGATCACGCGGTCGTTGCCGCCGGTTGCCAGCCATCTCCCGTCCTTCGAGTAGGCGAGGCTCAAGACTTTGTCGGAATGGGCCTGGAGCATCCCGCGGATCCTGGCCGGATTCACGTCCCACACCTTCACGGCGCCGTCCTGACCGGCCGAGGCGATCGTCTTGCCGTCGGGGCTGAAGGCGACCGAGCCCACGCGCTCGGCATGCCCCTTGAGCGTGGCCCTCGGCGTCCCGTTCGAGGCGTCCCAGAGCCGGACCGTCTTGTCCCACGACCCGCTCGCGAGCGACCTTCCTCCGGGACCGAATGCGACCGACCAGACCTCGTCGGTGTGACCCTTCAGGACCATCGGCTCGCGGCCCGAATCCAGGTGCCACACCCTCACGGTGGCGTCGCCCGAGGCGGAGGCGAGCGACTTCCCGTCGTCGGCGAAGGCCACCGAAGTCACCGGGCCGGTATGCCCCTTGAGCGACGTCTTTTCCTGGAGCGAGGCCACGTCCCACAGACGGACAACGGCGCCCAATCCGCCCGAGGCCAGGGTCTTGCCGTCGGGGGCGAAGCTGACCGTCGAGACCTCGCCGTCGGGGTCGTTCAGCTTGCCCGATTCCTTGCCGGTGATCAGGTTCCAGAGCCGTACCGAGTGGTCGCGGCCGGCCGATGCCAGCGTCTTGCCGTCGGGCGAAAAGGCTACGGCGAGCACCGGCGCCGTGTGGCCCTTGAAGGTGCGAATGGGCTTGCCCGTGGCGACTTCCCAGAGGCGAACCGTCATGTCGTAGCCGGCCGAGGCGATCCGCTTGCCGTCGGGGCTGAAGGCGACGGCCCAGACCTCGTCGCCGTGGCCTTCCAGCGTGGTGCGGACCTGCCCGGTCTGCGCGTCCCAGAGGCGAATGACCTTGTCGGCGCCGGCCGAGGCGATCGTCTTGCCGTCGGGTGATACGGCCACCGCCTGGGCCGGTCCGTCGTGCCCCTGGAGCGTCCTCCGCTCGCTGCCGGCCGGCTCGATGTCCCAAAGACGGACCAGGCGATCGACCCCGCTGGAGGCGAGCGTGCGGCCGTCGGGCGAGAACGAGATCGACGTGACTTCCTGCTTGATCCCGCGGACGCCCAGCGTGGCCCTGGCCCTTGCCGTGGCGGCGTCCCACAGGGTGATCGAGCCGCTGCTTGAGGACACGGCGATCATCGCCCCGTCTCGCGAATAGGTCACGCATGTGATGTCGCCCGCGTGGCCGGCAAGCGAGGCGCGTTCTTGCAACGACTTCACGTCCCAGAGCCTCACCGTCGAGTCGCCGATGCCCACGGCCAGCGTCTTGCCGTCGGGCGAGAAGGCGACCGACGTGGCGTCCTCTTCCTCGCTCGGCTCGCCCAAGACGGCCTTGCGATCGGAGGTGTCGGCGTCCCACAAGAACGTGGTGCGATCCCCCATGGCGGCGGCGATCGTCTTGCCGTCGGGGCTGAAGGCCACGGCGTTGACCTCGGCCATGTTGTCCTCGAAGCTCAGGACCTTCGGCTCGCCGCCGTTGGCCGCGTCCCACACGCGGATCGTGCGGTCGCGCGAGCCCGAGGCCAGCTTCGTGGAATCCGGCGAGAAGGCGAGGGTTTGGGCCGCGTCTTCGTGCCCGGTGAACGCCTGCTTCTCGGCCCCCGTGGCGGCATCCCACAGCTTCACGGTGCCGTCGAGCATCCCGGCCGCGACGAGCTTGCCGTCGGGCGAATAGGCCACGGCGAGGACGGCTTCGGAGAGGTCCTTGAAGGCGTGCTTCTCCTTCTTCGCGGCAAGATCCCAGACCCTTACGCTCTTGTCCTCGCTGCCCGAGACCACCGTGAGGCCATCGGGCGAGAACGCCACGCCCGTCACGTGCAGCGAGTGCCCCCTGAGCGGCTCGCGGCCGGTCGAGGGCTTCGGCTTGTCGGCGGCGAGGCCAGGGCTCGTTGCAACAAGCCATCCGATCAGCACGAGGCGGGCGCGAGCGGGCATGGGTCGGTCTCCGGCAAGTCGGCCGCGGGTCCGGGAAGCGCCAACCCGCCATCCCGAATTAGATAGGCGCGGCAGGGTGGATCGCAAGCGAAATCCGTTTTCCTCCGGGCGGACGCGAATTGCTGGGTGGAACCGCCGATTCTTGGGGACGGTCGGGCAGGGTGGGCCAGCGGGCCGCGGGGATCTCGCGGAGAAAGTGTCCCCCGCGCGTGGACGGCACCGGTTCGTCCCCCGGCTGCCCCCATCGCGAGGCGCGAACCCGCCGTCGCCGGGGGGCGGGGTGGTCCGGGGGGTCGTATTTTGGGAGAAATTTCGCATGAATTCGCTCGCGGGGCGTCGCGATGATAAGCGTTTGTTCTGGCCTCACAACCACACCATCGTTGCCGGAGTTCGCACTTATTGCTGATTCCAGGCGGGGCGGCGAAATCGCCCGTTGTGGGGCCGCGATCGGGTGGTCGGCGAGGGGGCGGATTCGGGCCGGAACATGGCCAACCCATTCGTCTTCACCATAGATTTTCATGATTTACAACCCATTGTCGGCAAAGGATTTGGATCAATGATCAACGGTTTGAATTTTGTCGATAAGCGAATACGCTACAGAGTGCGACACTCGCGAAATGCCGGGGATTCGTGGGCGAAGTCGGGCTTTTCGGGTGTCTTGTCCAGGGGCGCAGTCGGGGTGAGACGGTTTTTCGCCCGTTTTTGACCGGTTTTCGAGGCGAAGTGTTGCGCGAAATCACCCAAGTCGTGGTCGGGCCGGGAGATGCGGCTTGTTGGAAACCTGGACGAAATCTGGACGTCCGGGCCCTCGGCGCGGGGGTTTTCGGCCCCTTTGTCGCGCCCGTGTGACGCGGCCAAGTCATTGCACGTTAAGGGGATGCCGCATTTCGCATGCCCTCCATGCCCTTGCCTTGCGGGGCGAGGAACATCGTCACCGGATCGGCTCGGGGTCCGAAGGCGCGGCTTGCGGGCTTCGACCCCGGTCACCCGACCTCAGGAATCCCCGATCGCACCCGTCCGGACCCATTGACGCCGACAGAGCTGGGTCGCGACCCAGCCTGCTAGACTTGCCCGCCAGTGATCGCATGGCCGGGAAGCACTGGCGGGCGGCTGGTGGGCAAGCCACCAGTGCCACCCGCCGCAAGTTGGGTACGCCGGGCCCGGACCCAGCGACGCCGATCTAGATCTAGCTGGGTCGCGGCCCAGCCTCCAGGGCTGGCGGGTTGGGTTGGTCCTAATTGCCCTCAAGAAAATCGAACTTGCCCGAGATCGTGAACGTCCCCCCCTGCTCGGACGTGAGGGTGGTGGTCGTGCGAAAGCTCCCGCCGGAGCCCACGTAATCCTGGCTGCCCCCGACCACGGTGAGGGTGCCCTGGAGCACGTCCCCATGCACAAGCTTCTGCGTGGTCTTGAACTTAAGGGTGCCGCTGGAGTCCGTGATCGTCCCCGTGCCGCGACCCGCGCCCTTCAACGAAGCGTTGCGGAACGTGACATTCAGCGTCCCGACGAACGACCCGGTGGTCCACGATCCGTTCAGCTCGCCCGAAAGCGTGGCCGAGGGCGTGCCGGATGCGTCGGTCACCGTCCCCCCTCCCGACTCCGCGACCGGGATCTTGATCGGATGCGCCGATGAAGCCCGATGGACGGCGACGGAGATCCCGCCCAGGGCGCTCGGCAATTCGCGGCGGTCGAGCGATTCCAGGGACGGGCGGAGCTTCGTCCCGCGCTGCTTCATCATGAGAAGAGTCTCGGTGGCGGAATTTGTTGGAGGCACAATTCGCCCGCAAGCTCGGGCCAGATGGCCAATCCTGGAACCTTGATCCAGTTGTCGAGTATTCCCCTGTCCCCATCATCTGAGATTGGAAATCGCAGGTCAACCGCGCTCTGTTCCGGCGTTTTCGCCGCGATGGGCCGGGTTGAGGTCGGCGTGAATCATGGTCGTGGGGGCTTTCGCGAAGTGTTGCCGCGTCCCGATCCGTCCAGGGACACCCGGACCATCCCCGAGGTTCAGGGCAGGGCTTCGATGAACTTCTTGATGGTGGCGTAGACCGTGTCGCCGCCGACCTCGTAGAAGTCGTTGTGGTTGGCGCCCTTGACGTTCAGGCGGGTTACCGGCGTTTTCGCGGCCTTTTCGAGGCGATCGGCCATGGCCGGCAGGATCGTGTCGTCGCTGGTCCCGTGCCCGATGAGGATGGGCACCTTGACTGTGGCGATCTTGTCGAGGCTGGCGAATTTGTGCGCGAGCAGCATCGAAGGTACGAATGGGTAGTTCTGCGTGACCATGTCGGCCATGGTCGTGAACGTGCTCAGGGTGATCAGGCCGATCACGGGCCTTCTGGAGGCGAGGTCGATCGCCACGGCGCCGCCGAGCGATCGGCCCACCGCGACGATTCGGGTCGGGTCGATGTCCTTGCGGGTCAGGAGATGGTCGTAGGCGGCGTCGGCGGCGGCGTAGCATCCGGCCTCGCCGGGCTTGCCTTCGCTCAGGCCGTAGCCGAGGTAATCGGGCACCATCACGTTGAAGCCGCGTCGCTGGAAGGCGTTGATGCGGCCGAGCGTGCTGCTGAGCGATTGGCCGTTGCCGTAGAAGTAGAGGATTGTGGGCCGTTGCGCGGCATCTTCGCGGAGTTGGCCCTTCGCGTCGAGGGCGCGGGCGAAGAGGGCCACCACTCGCTCGCCGTTCTTGGCCTTGAGCGTCGCGACCTCGTAATTCGGCGAGTCGGCGACCCGGGCCACGGGCTGGCCCTGCGAGGCGTGGCCGGGGAAGATGAGCTGTTCCTGGAGGAAATAGAGGGTGGCGCAGAAGAAGGTGTAGAAGGTGGCCAGGCTCAGGACGATCCACACCATCCGCTTCCTCCAGCGTTTCTTGCGATGAGGCGCGGGGGGCTTCGTCGCGGGTGTCTGGTCGGGGCTCATCGTGGTTTCTCGGTTGGATGGATCCTGTGAAGCGTCCCGCCGCATCCCTCGATGATTCTCATTATAGGCCCACCCCAGGAACGCACGATATCCGATGCCTCGACCTGATTGGCAAGGTCGAGGCATCGGATGTCGTTCGAGCGTTGTCGGGGGACTCGTCGCTTACAGCCCCGAGCCGAAGCCCGAGGCGGACTCTCCGCGTTCGGAGGCCATGTTCTCGACCGAGGAATCCCTTCGCGGGGAGACGTGCGGGCCTCGCATGCCCGAGCGGGCGTGCTGGGTGTGGCCTCGCAGGGGGCCGCGACGGAGCGGGGGCTCGCCCGATCCGCTCATGGCCGGCGGTGCGGTCTCGTAGGGGTTGACCGGGAGGTCGAACTCGCCGCCGTCGATGTCGTCGTAGCGCGAGACGTAGCCCGGCATCTTGGAGCGTTCGAGCTCGTCGGCGTAGGAGGCCAGGACGGCGCCCTGGATCTTCTCGCGGCACATCGAGTTGATGGGGTGCGCGATGTCGGCGTGCAGCTTCGCACGGCCGTCGGCGTCGCGGAGGGCGCGGTTCTCGTCCAGGCGGCTGCCGCACTGGTTGCAGAACCGGCTGCGGAGGTGGTTCTTGGTCCCGCAATGGCTGCACCGGTCGGTGAGCTTGCGGGAGGGCATGGCGACGAAGAAGCCCTTGCGCGCCTCGATGATCTTCAGGTCTCGGATCACGAACATGTCGTCGAACGTGATGCTGCAAAAGGCCTGCAGGCGCTCGTTGCTGCCCGAGTTGTCTTCCATGAGCTTGATGCGAACTTCTGTGATCTCCACGGCCGGTACTCCTTTACGCGAAGCGGGGTGGTCTCATGGTCCGCAGGTCACGACTTGGACCCGTCCTAGTCCAAGCGTCGCGAGGTGCCGCGCGGCGTGACCGGCCGCGCCCTCGTCGCGGGCCAGCCCGAAATAGGCCGACCCGCTGCCACTCATCAGGTGTCCGTCAAGTGCCGATCCGAGCACTCCAACGCGTCCCGGATTGGCAGCAGCTTCGGCTCGATCGCCTGGGCGACCGGCTGGAGCCGGTTGAACAAGCCGCGGCCCAGGGCCGCCGTGTCGTCTCGCTTCAGGGCCTCGAAAATCGGCGCGATCGGCCGGGGGATTTCGGGAGGGACCAGCCTTCGATAGACTTCCGCGGTGCTCACCCCCACGGGCGGGCAGATCAGCACGAAGTGGAGCCGTCGAGTCAGGAGGACCGGCTCGACCCGTTCCCCTCGTCCCCGGCAAATCGAAGCCGGTCCGTTGAGGAAGAACGCCACGTCGCTGCCGATTTCCGCCGCCAGGGATTCCAATCGTTCCGCGGGAGTGCCGAGGTTCCACAAGAGATCCAGGGCCGCGAGGGTCGCCGCCGCGTCGCTCGACCCGCCCGCAAGTCCGGCCTGTGCCGGGATCGCCTTGCGGAGGTCGATCTTCGCGCCCCGATCCTCGCCCGCCATCTCCTTCAGCCGCTCGGCCGCCCGGACCACGAGGTTTTCGCGGCCGGTTGGCAGGGTCGGGTCGTCGCACGAGAGCGAGATCCGGCCCGAGGGGTCGTCGGAAACGGTGAGCGTGTCGTGCAGGTCGGTCGCCACCATGAGCGTTTCCAGCTCGTGATAGCCGTCCGGCCTCTTGCCCAGGACCTCCAGGAATAAGTTCAATTTCGCCGGGGCCAGGACCTCGATGCGATCGTCTAGCGGGCGAACGATCATGATTTCATCGTACCCGTCGCGATCGCACGTCTGGTCCTCATCCCGGTTGAGCCGATCTGGCCTCGTTTCCGAGCCATGTCGCACTGGCGGGCCGTTCTATCTCAGTCGGTGGATCGTCGCAATAGGTATTTCTTTCAATCCACACGATCGGGCGCCGGGCCGCGCCGCTTGCCGGTCAGCCGTTCGCTGAAAACCCGCAACTCGGCGGCCACGGCGGGATGCCCCTCGGCCTCATGGCAGGCGATCAAACCCTCGATCGCATCGAAAAACGCGCGATTGGCGGGGCGGTCGCGCGGCAATCGGCCATTGAAGTCGTTGGGGATGGCTTTCTTGGCCAGGTCGAAGGCGTAGCCGAAGTGGCCTCGGGCGAGGGCGGGGTCCTTGGAGGAATCGAGGGCAATTTTCCCCAGGGCCACGTGGACCCAGAGGTTATCGCCGCAGCCCTGGAGGGCGTATCGCAGGGCGTCGCGGGCCTCTTCGGGCTCGCCTGCCTTCCAGATTTCCAGGCCTTCCTCGTAGTCGGGCCACATCTCCTGGACGCACTTGGGATGGAGCAGCTCGAACACGTCGCCGTCAACGCGTCTCAAGCCGATCCCGCCGGTCCGTCGCGGCGGACTCGGCACGTTGCGCGCTCGCGCCTCGTGCCTCGGATGATGCCGCCGGGTCGTCCTCCGCGATTCTTCGCGGGCCGCCGCGCACCGCGATTCCCACCCCCCGCCCGATCGACCATGTCCGCGCCCTCGCCCGCCTCGAAGGATCAAACTGTTGCCCGGGAATATCTTAACGCATCGGGCCGCGAGGGACGCGAGACTCCGGAATCGTGGATTTTGCACGAGGATTGATGCAACCCCGTCGTGACCGCGGCCGGGACGTGCCGTACAATGGTTGCGTCGCCCTCCTCCCCATCAATACTCCCGTGTCAGGACGATTTTTCGATGAGCCTGATCGTCAAGAGCACCGCGTTCACCGAAGGTCATCCCATCCCCCATAGTCACGGCGAGGACGGCGAGGACCTTTCGCCCGACCTCTCCTGGTCCACGCCGCCGCCAGGCACGGTCGAATTCGCGTTGATCGTGGACGATCCCGACGCCCCGGTGGCCGAGCCGTGGGTCCACTGGATCATCGCGAAGATCCCGGCCTCGGCCAAGGGATTGCCCGCCGGGTTCCACGAAAAATCGCTCCCCGAAGGCGCCCCTCCGGGGCTGGTCCAGGGCAAGAACACCTGGGGCACGGTGGGATATCGCGGCCCGGCGCCGCCTCATGGGCATGGCGTCCATCACTACCATTTCAAGTTCTATGCGCTGGACGAGGCCCTGGCGGTTCCCGAGGGGATCGAGAAGCATGAATTGTTGGAATTGATCTCCGGCCATGTGGTGGCGCGGGGGGAGTTGGTGGGGACTTACAAGCGGGATTGAGGGGGCCATTCGTCTTGTAGGGTGCATGAAATGCACCAATTCTTTGCATGCGGTGAGGATGGTGCATTTCATGCACCCTACAAGACGGTGCATTGCATGCACCCTACGGTCAATCGGCCTGCTCGTAGCGCTTGACGGCGAGTTCGGCGATGCGCGGGATGAGGGCGTCGTAATCGATGCCCGCCTCGTTGGCCGCGACGGCGAACTCGCCGGTTTTTTCGAGGTAGCAGTTGGCGTTCACCTCGATCACGTAAATCTCGCCGGAATCGGTGAGCCGCAGGTCCACGCGGCCGTAATCGCGGACCCGGAGGGCGCGGTAGGCTTCCAGCGAGACCTTTTGCAGGCGGGCGCGGAGGTCGTCGGGCACGTCGGCCATGATCGACTTCGTGCCCTTGAACTCGGCGCTGTTTTTCGCCCACTTGGCCTTGGAATCGAGCACCCTGGGGGCTCCTTTCGCCAGGCCGGAGAAATCCATCTCCATGGGCGGGAAGGCCACGGGCTCGGTGTTTCCCAGGACCCCTACGTAGAACTCGCGGCCTTCGATGTATTCCTCGGCGAGCGCGGCGTCGTGGAATTTCTTGTGGATCGAGAGCACCTGCTTCATCATCGAGGGGGCGTCGCGGACGAGCGACTTGGCGGCCGAGATCCCGATGGAGGCGTCGGTCCGCAGGGGCTTGATGAACAGGGGCATGCGCAGGTTCCCGCCGGTTTCCATGCCCCCTTGCGAGAACACGGCGAAGTCGGGATAGAGGATGTTGTCGAACGCGAGGGCTTTTTTCGCGAGCCCCTTGTCCTGCCGCAAATAAAGCTCGCCGGGGCCGCCGCCGGTGTAGCGGAGTCCGAGCAAGTCGAGGAATCCGGCCACGGCCACGTCGCCCCGGACGTTCTTGCCGAACATTTCCAGGAGGTTGAACACGAGGTCGGGCTTGCGCCGCTTGAGGCCCGAGAGCAGCTTGCCGGCGTCCCCGTGGACGCCGAGGATGGAAGCCTTGTGGCCGGCCTTCCCCAGGGCTTCGGCCACCTGGTCGACGACGATGTCGTATTCCTTGGCGGTTTCGGATTCCAGATACGTTAAGATCGTGATCTTCATCGAAGGATGATCCGCGTGGGTTCGGTGGGGGAGCGTTTCCAGCCGATGCAAGCGTGATGCCGGGCGGTATGGGGGTTGCGTTGGATTTGGGGGAAATAAGGCTTCACCACCGAGGCACGGAGGTTTCACCGAGCAAGCACAAAGAAGAGAATTCCTCTGTGGTGAAGCCTTTCATCGGCCTCTGACCGAAATTGGACGAGAGGTTCAAGATCACCCATGGATGAGCATCCCGACTTGCTGGCGACGCCAATCCGCGACCTTGGTCTGACGATCGCCGGTTCTCGGCTGGAACCGGTCGTGGAGGAGTTCCTTGCCGAGCTGGAACATCGGCGGATCCGACGGGTGCGGCCCCGGCTCTACCTCTCGACCGAGTGGGGCGTGCCCGACGGCACCGTGGCCATCGCCATCCCGTTCTATCTCGCCCGCGCCGACCTGACCAGGCTCAATGCCGAGCGGACGGGGCACGTCGAGGGGCGATCTCCGAAGGATATCTTGCGCTATCTGCGTCACGAGATGGGCCATGTGATCAATTACGCCTATCGCCTCTTCGACACGCCCGAATGGGAGCACCTGTTCGGTTCGATCGACCTCCCTTACCACGAAGATTACCGGCCCGAGCCATTCAGCCGCGATTTCGTCCGCCACCTGCCGGGATGGTACGCGCAGAAGCACCCCGACGAGGATTGGGCCGAGACGTTCGCCGTGTGGATGACGCCCGGATTCGACTGGCGGGCGCAATACGCCGATTGGCCCGCAGCCCTGCGTAAACTTGTCTATTGCGACGAGGTCATGAAGCGACTGGTCGACGTCGACCCGCTGGTGAATTCGGAGGAACTGGATGAGGACGTATCCGAAATCGACCTGACGCTCGGGGAATTCTATGAAGCCTACGAGGAATCGACCTTCCCGACATCGGCCAGGGTGGACCACCTGCTGACGACGATCTTCGAGGACCTGGGCGAGCTGGAATCTCCCGGCAGGCTGGCGTCGGCGTTGATCGAGCGGCTCCAGCAAGACCTGGCGACCCAGACCTACCGCTGGTCGGGGCATTTCCCCGAGCGGACCTTGCCGTTGCTCCGGCACCTGGCCGACCGCGCCGACGCCCTCGCCCTGGTTTATCCCGAAAGCCACGAGGATGCGGCCATCGTGGGGCTCACGGCCATGGTCGTGGCGCTGGCGGCCACGTCCATGAAGACCGGGAAATACGAGTTGTGAGGGCGAGGTCGCCGGGGCATCGCGGCGGGGTGCCGTGGGGTCTAGCATGCCCCTCCCTCCCGGGCTATACTGGATTCCCTCGTGAAACCGGGATTCCGGCCCCGTCCGGCCTCGATCCGCTATGCCTCTTCCCCCCGATCCTCGGGGCCTGGTCGGTCGAGTTTCCCCGCTCGATATCCCCCATTTCCTCCGCAAGATCATGGAGCCGCAGATGACCATGGCCAGCAAGTCCGCACGTCACAGCGCCATCTCGGCGGTCACGGCGTGGAAGTCCAACGGCCATCGCGTCAATTTCCAGGAGACCCCCGCCAGCGAAGTCTTCGGCGCCAATGTCTTCTCGGACGACGTGATGCGCGAGAAGCTCCCGAGCAGCACCTACAAGGCCCTCCACGAGACGGTCAAGCTCGGCAAGCCGCTCGACGCGTCGGTGGCCGACGAGGTGGCCGAGGCGATGAAGGTGTGGGCGATCGAGAAGGGCGCCACCCACTACACGCACTGGTTCCAGCCCATGACGGGCCTGACGGCCGAGAAGCACGACAGCTTCCTCGCCCCCACCGGCGATGGCAAGGCCGTGGCCGAGTTCTCGGGCAAGGAGCTGATCCGCGGCGAGCCCGACGCCTCCAGCTTCCCCTCGGGAGGCATCCGCGCCACCTTCGAGGCTCGCGGCTACACCGCCTGGGACCCCACCAGCCCCGCCTTCATCCTGGAAAACCCCAACGGGACCACGCTCTGCATCCCCACCGCCTTCTGTAGCTGGACGGGCGAGGCCCTGGACAAGAAGACGCCGCTCTTGCGGTCGATGCAGGCGCTCTCGAAGCAGGCGGTGCGGATCTTGAAGCTGTTCGGCTCGAAGGCCAGCCACGTTTACGCCACGTGCGGGCCCGAGCAGGAATATTTCCTCATCGACAAGAATTTCTACTTCGCCCGCCCCGACCTGGTGAACGCCGGCCGCACCCTCTTCGGAGCCAGGCCGCCCAAGGGGCAGGAGATGGAGGACCATTACTTCGGCTCGATCCCCGAGCGGGTCTTGGCCTGCATGCTCGAAGCCGAGATGGAGCTGTACAAGCTCGGCGTGCCGGTGAAGACCCGCCACAACGAGGTCGCGCCGTCGCAATACGAGATCGCGCCGATCTTCGAGAACGCGAACGTCGCCACCGACCACAACATGCTCGTGATGGAGACCCTGAAGCGCGTGGCCGACCGCTACGGCCTCCAGCTCTTGCTGCACGAGAAGCCCTTCGCGGGCGTGAACGGCTCGGGCAAGCATGTGAACTGGTCGATGTCCAGCGACCTGGGCGATAACCTCCTCAAGCCGGGCGAAACCCCGCACGAGAACGCCCAATTCCTCGTGTTCCTCGCGGCCGTCTTGCATGCGGTCTACACGCATTCGGACCTCCTGCGAGTGGCCGTGGCCACCGCCGCGAATGACCACCGCCTGGGGGCCAACGAGGCGCCTCCCGCGATCATCAGCGTGTTCCTGGGCGACATGTTGCAGGACATCGTCGACCAGATCGAAAAAGGCGGGGCCAAGAGCACCAAGCAGGGCGGGACGATGACGATCGGCGTCGACGTCCTGCCCCCGCTCCCGAAGGATGCGGGCGACCGCAACCGCACCAGCCCGTTCGCGTTCACGGGCAACAAGTTCGAATATCGCGCCGTGGGGTCCAGCCAGTCGATCGCCGGGCCGAACGTGGTGCTCAATACCATCGTGGCCGACAGCCTGATGATCATCGCCGACCAGCTTGAGGCGGCGGTGAAGGCGGGCAAGGACCTGAACGCCGAGATCCAGGCCCTCTTGCCCAGGCTGATCGCCGACAGCAAGAAGGTGATCTTCAACGGCGACGGCTACACCGACGCCTGGCAGCAAGAGGCGGCCAAGCGAGGCCTGCTCAATCGCAAGAGCACGATCGACAGCCTGCCCGACCTGATCTCGCCCAAGTCGGTCGCCCTCTTCGGCAAGCACCACGTGTTCACCGAGCGCGAATTGCACTCGCGATACGAGATCCTCCTGGAAAACTACAAGAAGACGATCACGATCGAGGCCTCGCTCACGGCGCAGATCGCACAAAGGCAGATCCTGCCGGCGGCCATCCGCTACCAGGCGCAGGTGGCCGAATCGATCAGCAACCTGATCGGGGCCGGCGTCACCCCGCCGAAGAGTCAGAAGGCCTTCCTGGGCGAGCTGACCGAGACGATCGAGGAGCTTCAAACCGCCATCGACCGGCTGACGGAGGCCAGCGAGATCCACGTCGAGGGCGACTCCCTGGCCCACGCCAAGTACGCCTACAACACGGTGATCCCGGCAATGACGGCCGTCCGTTCGGCCGCCGACAAGCTCGAAGGGATCGTGGCCGACGACCTCTGGCCGTTGCCAACTTACCAGGAGATGCTGTTCATCAAGTGACGCAAGCGACGCGAGATCGTCGGGAATCCGGGCGACAAATCCTCGATTCCGCGCCCGGCTTGCGTAGAGTCTATGATAAGAACACCTGGCCCGCCCGACGTCCCCAGCCGGAGCCCCGAGACATGAAACGTCTTGCCGTGATCCTCGCCTGCCTGGCGCTCGTGCCGATCCTCGCCGTGGGGAATCTCTCCGTCGGCCAGGACGACCCGGCGAAGTCGAAAACCGCGACCAAGGCGGACGAGAAGGGGACGAAGAAGGTCGTGAAGACCGACGAGGAATGGGCCAAGATCCTCACCCGCGATCAGTTCTACGTGGCGAGGCAGAAGGGCACCGAGCCGGCGTTCTCGGGCAAGTACGCCACCTATCATGGCAAGGGGACGTTCCTCTGCGTGTGCTGCAGCGAGCCGCTGTTCGAGGGCAAGAATAAGTTCGAATCGGGCACCGGATGGCCGAGCTTCGACCGCCCGGTGACCGCGCAGAAGGTCGTCACCCAGCCCGATTTCTCCGACGGAGGCGAGCGCATCGAGGTGAATTGCTCCACCTGCGGCGCCCACCTCGGCCATGTGTTCAACGACGGCCCCACGTCCACCGGGCTGCGGTATTGCATCAATTCGGTCTGCCTGAAGCTCGACACCAAGGCCGTCGAAGCCAAGGCGAAGGAAAAGGCCAGGACCCCCGCCAAGGGGAAGGACGCGAAGGCCAAGGCGGGGACGCCGCCCGCCACCAAGTCGGAGGCGGAAGCCCCTCCGAAATGACGCCACGAGGGCGAAAATCCATCAAGGTCCGCTCAATCGCCAGGGTCGACTGCCAGGTCGGGGGAATTTGCGACGGATGGCCAAGTTTTCCTACCGATAGTCGATCCTGGCACCAGGCGAATTGAGTCGCCGCCTCGAATCCGGAGCTGTCACGAGGATTCTCCCGTGGGCCTTCTCCTGCTTCGCAACGCCGGGCGGACGACGAAGCGACGTCACTTTGCCGGGTCGATCCAACCTCGCCGGGATCGGGCAAGATACGCGGATCGCGATCCTGGCAATCGTCGCGATGATGACCTTGCAGGCCGTCTTCCTCCTCGTCGGCTGCGACTGGGACCTCGGCGGCGACGAGGCCGAATACTGGGCCTGGTCGCGCAGGCTCGACTGGAGCTACTTCGCCAAGGGGCCGCTGATCGCCTGGCTGATCCGGGGCTCGACCGAGCTGATGGGCGGCCTGAGCCTGCGATGGACCGGCTCGCTGATGGCGGCCGTGCAGGTTGCCCGCCGTGCTGGTCGGCGGGCTCTCGGCCTGGGGAATCTTCCGCCTGGCCCAATCCACGACCGGCCGATCGCGCGTGGGCCTGGTCGCGGTGCTGCTCCTGCCGGCCATCCCGATCTTCGCACTCGGCGGCGTGGTGATGACCATCGACACGCCGCTCGTGTGCTGCCTGGGCGTGGGCGGCGGTGTGGGCCTATCGGGCCATCGCCCGCAAGAGCCTGGCCTGCTGGACGTTCGCGGGTTTGATTGGGGCTCTCGGCGTCCTGGCCAAATACACCATGGTGGCGTTCCCGGTTTCCGTAGGGCTTTTCCTGCTGTTGAGCCCGAGCCATCGCAGGCATCTCCGGCGTCCCGGATTCTGGATCATGGGGGCGATTTGCCTCGGATTCGGCCTCGGCCCCATCCTGTTCTGGAACGCCAGGAACGGCTGGGTCGCGTTCGGTCAGCTTGCGGATCGCGTCGGGCTGGTCCATCGCTTCCAGCGTTCCGGGCCGCTCGTGATCCTGGGATTCCTCGGCGGCGAGATGGTCGCGCTCGGGCTGATCTGGTGGTTCGCGGGCCTGGCCGAGATCGTGCGATCAGTCCGTCAAATAGCCAACGGAGAGGACTCGAAGGGCGAGGCCGGCGGGGGCCGGCTGTATCTCCTCGCCTCCTGGGGCGTGGTGTGGACGGCCTGCCTGGCCGCCGCCGCCCTGGGCGAGAGCGAGGTCAACTGGATGGCCCCCGCCTATGTCGGGGTCCTGGTCCTGATCGCGGTCCGCGTGGACGAGGTGATGGCGCGCGGCCGAAGGTCGGCCCTCGTCTGCTCCGCCTTCTGGGCCGCGTGCGTGACGGTAACGCTGGTCCTGCATCACACGGACTGGATCTTCCCGGTCCTGTCGCGCGTGCTCCCTCCTCCCTCGCGAACGTGCCCGTCACCATTGCGGATCTACGACCCGACCAGCCGGATGCGGGGCCATCGTCAGCTCGCGGAGGCCGTGGAAAAGGCAGCCGATTCGCTCCGGGCCGAAGGAGCCAACCCCTTCGTCCTGTCGTCCACCTATGGGATGGCGTCTTTGCTGGATTTCTACCTGCCCGGCCATCCCGAAACCTACGCGTTGGCCTGGACCTACAAGATGGGCCAGGCGCCGGCCAATCAGCACGACCTCTGGCATCCCAACCCGCGCAACGACCCGCAAGCCTTCCTCGGACGGCCCGCCGTCGTGGTGGAGGACGCAAACTTGCCGCCGAATTTCGCGCAGGCGCTCGCGAAGAAGGGGGTCTTCCGCACGGCCGAGCCCACGCGAGTGGTTGCGATCGAGCGGGGCCTGGTCGTCGGCGCGTGGGATGTGTCGATCTGCCGAGATTATCGCGGGATCGCCAATTTCCGGCAGAGCGGCGTGGCCCCTTGACGCCCCGCGATCAAGCAAACGGCCGGGCGTGATTGCCCAGGTCGAGCGGCCTGGGCAGGTCGGACTGGCCCATCAGGAACTCGTCGATCGAATGCGCGGCCTGACGCCCCTCGGCGATCGCCCAGACGATCAGGCTCTGGCCTCGCGTCATGTCGCCCGCGGTGAAGACCTTGGCGATGCTCGTCTGCTTGCTCGCGCCCGCCTTCACGTTGCCCATGCGGTCGAGCTCCACGCCCAACCCTTCCAGCAGCCCGCCCCGCTCGGGGCCGGCGAAGCCCATCGCCAGCAGGACGAGGTCGGCGCGATAGATCTTCTCGGTCCCGGGGACGTCCACGAATTGCATCCGGCCATCGATCGTCTTCATCTCGGCCTGGACCGTCTCCAGGGCCGTCACGCAGCCGCCTTCGCCGAGGAATCGCTTGGTGTTGATCGAATACTCGCGGACGCCGCCTTCCTCGTGGGCCGACGATACGCGGAACACGTTCGACCACTGCGGCCACGGGTTGAACGCGGCACGCGCATCGGGAGGTCGCGGCACGATCTCGAATTGATGCACGTTGGCGCAGCCGTGACGATGGACCGTGCCGAGGCAGTCGGCGCCGGTGTCGCCGCCCCCGATGATGATGACCTGCTTCCCCTTGGCGAGGAAATGCGGGTCGTCGGTGACGGTGTCGCCCGCCACGCGTTTGTTCTGGATCGGGAGGAAATCCATCGCGAAATGGATGCCCTTCAGCTCCCGGCCGGGGATCGGCAGGTCGCGCGGCTGCGTGGCCCCACCGCAAAGGCAGATGGCATCGAACCCGGCCAGCAATTCGCGGGCGTCCAGGTCCACGCCCACGGCCACGCCCGTCTTGAAGACCACGCCCTCGGCCTCCATCTGCTCAATTCGCCGATCCAGCCGCCACTTCTCCATCTTGAAATCGGGGATTCCATAGCGCAACAGGCCGCCGATGCGGTCGGCCCGCTCGAACACGGTCACGTCATGTCCCGCCCTCGCGAGTTGCTGCGCACAGGCCAGGCCCGCCGGGCCGGAACCGACCACGGCGACTGTCTTGCCCGTCTTCACGTTCGGCGCTTCCGGGACGATCCAGCCTTCGCTCCAGGCGCGATCGACGATGCTCTGCTCGATCTGCTTGATCGTGACCGGGTCGGCGTTGATCCCCAGCACGCATGACGTTTCGCACGGGGCCGGGCAGAGCGTGCCGGTGAACTCGGGGAAATTGTTCGTCGCGTGCAGGCGCTCGATCGCCGCCTTCCACTGGTCGCGATAGACCAGGTCGTTCCAGTCGGGGATCAGGTTCCCCAGCGGGCAGCCCTGGTGGCAGAATGGGATCCCGCAATCCATGCAGCGGGCGCCCTGCTCGCGCAGGGTCACCACCGAGAGCGGGTTGTAGACCTCGCGATAGTCGTGCAGGCGCTCGGGCACCGGGCGACGGCTCGGCGTCACGCGAGGAATTTCCAGGAACCCGGTCGGCTTGCCCATCGACTGACTCCAAGTGCGAAAATGGCCGGCTAAGAACCGGCCCTACCTGGCCACTTCCACGGCCACGCCCGAATCGGGCCGTTGCGCCTTCTCGCGCTCCTGCTCCAGGACGCGACGGTAATCGGTCGGCATGACCTTCACGAATTTGCCGATGGCGTCGTCCCAGTCGTGGAGCACGTTCGCCGCGACCGTGCTGCCGGTATATCCGGCATGCTGGATCAGGAGGTCTCGGACCAATTCCCGATCCGGATGGTCCTCGAACGCTTCCAGCTCGACCATCCCGAGGTTGCATCGCGAGGCGAAATCGCCGTCGGGATCGTAAATGAACGCCGCGCCCCCGCTCATGCCGGCGGCGAAGTTTCGCCCGGTCGGGCCGATCACGACCACCGTCCCGCCGGTCATGTACTCGCAGCCGTGGTCGCCCACGCCTTCCACCACGGCCAGGGCTCCGCTGTTTCGCACGGCGAACCGCTCGCCCGCCTTGCCGCGGAAGAAGGCGCGTCCGCTGGTGGCCCCGTAGAGCGCCACGTTGCCGATCAGGACATTCTGCTCGGGCACGAACCCGGCCTTCTTGTCGGGGTAGACCACGATCTTGCCGCCGGAAAGCCCCTTGCCCACGTAGTCGTTGGCGTCGCCTTCCAGCGTGAGCGTGATCCCCCGGGGGATGAACGCGCCGAAGCTCTGGCCGGCGGCGCCGGTGAACTTGATGCGGATCGTGTCGTCTCGCAGGCCGTCTCCGCCGAATTTCCGCGTGACCTCGCTGCCGAGTATCGTGCCCACCGTGCGCGACACGTTGCGGATCGGCAGCTCGAACTGCACCGGCTCGCCATGTTCCAGCGCGGCCCGGCATCTCGGGAGCAATTCCAGCACGTCGGTCGATTGATCGAGGCCGTGATCTTGCTCGATCATCTTGCGGACGGCCACGTCCGGGCCGACGGGGGGCCGATAGAAGATCTTGGAGAAATCCAGGCCACGCGTCTTGAAATGGCCGATCGCCCGCTTCGTGTCCAGCAGGTCGCTGCGGCCGATCATGTCGTCAATCGAGCGGAACCCGAGCCTGGCCATCCACTCGCGGACTTCCTCGGCCACGAATCGGAAGAAGTTGACCACGTGCTCGGCCTTGCCCGCGAACCGCTCGCGCAGCTTCGGGTTCTGCGTGGCGATCCCCACCGGGCAGGTGTCCAGGTGACAGACTCTCATCATGATGCAGCCCATCACCACCAGCGGGGCCGTCGCGAACCCGTACTCCTCGGCGCCCAGCAGCGCCGCGATGATCACGTCGCGACCTGTTTTTAGTTGCCCATCGGTCTGCACGACGATGCGGTCGCGCAGTTTATTCAGCACCAGTGTCTGCTGAGTTTCGGCAAGCCCGAGTTCCCAGGGGATGCCCGCGTGCTTGAGCGAGGTTAGCGGGCTGGCGCCGGTCCCGCCGTCGTGGCCCGAGATCAGCACGACGTCGGAATGCGCCTTGGCCACGCCCGCCGCGACCGTGCCCACGCCCACCTCGGAGACCAGCTTCACGCTGATCCGTGCCCGAGGATTCGCGTTCTTCAGGTCGTGGATCAGTTGGGCCAGGTCTTCAATCGAGTAGATATCGTGATGCGGAGGCGGCGAGATCAGCCCCACGCCGGGCGTGGAATACCGCACCTTCGCGATCCACGGGTAAACCTTGTGGCCGGGAAGCTGGCCGCCTTCGCCCGGCTTGGCCCCCTGGGCCATCTTGATCTGGATCTCGTCGGCGCTCACGAGATACTCGCTCGTCACGCCGAACCGGCCCGACGCCACCTGCTTGATCTTCGACCGCTTGCTGTCGCCGTTGGGCATCGGCAAATATCGCAGCGGATCTTCGCCGCCCTCGCCCGTGTTCGAGCGCCCGCCGAGCCGGTTCATCGCGATCGCCAGCGTCTCGTGGGCCTCCGCCGAGATCGACCCGTAGGACATCGCCCCGGTGGCGAATCGCTGCACGATGGAATCGACCGACTCGACCTCGTCGATCGGGATCGGCGAGCAGGCATCGAGCCGGAAATCGAACAGGCCTCGCAGGGTGCATTGCCGCTCCGACTGATCGTCCACGAGCTTCGTATAGTGCTTGAAGACCTCGTAGCGGCCGGCCTGCGTCGAATGCTGGAGCCGGAACACGGTCTCGGGGTTGAACAGGTGGTATTCGCCGTCGCGACGCCATTGATACTGGCCGCCCTCGGCAAGCAGGAGCGGGCCGACTTCTCGCGGGGCGTAGGCGCGGCGATGCGGGTCGAGCGCCTCGGCCGCGATCTCCTTCAACCCCACGCCGCCGATCCGCGACGCCGTCTTGTCGAAGTACTGCTTCACGAAGTCGCGATCGAGGCCGATCGCCTCGAAGATCTGCGCCCCTCGATAGCTCTGGATCGTGGAGATGCCCATCTTGGACATCACTTTCACCACGCCCTTCTTGATCGCCTTGCGGTACTTGTCCACCGCCTGCGAATGATCGATCCCCTCGCGGATCATCCCGTGGGCGATCATGTCGTCGAGGGTCTCGAACGCGAGATAGGGGTTGATCGAGCCGGCCCCATAGCCGAGCAACAGGGCGAAATGATGGACTTCGCGGGCGTCGGCGCATTCGACCACTAGGCCCGCGCGCGTCCGCAATCCTTCGCGGACCAAATGATGATGCAGGCCCGCGACGGCGAGCAAGGAAGGGATCGGGGCGTACTTGGCGTCCACTCCCCGGTGGGACAGGACCAGCAGATTCGACCCGCGATCAATCTCCTCGGTCGCCCGCTCGAAGAGGTGCCTCAAGGAGCGTTCCAGCCCCTCGGCGCCTTCGGAGGCGAGGAAGAGCATGGGCAATTCCGACGACTTGAACCCGCGCCAGCCTTCGAGTTGCTTGAGCTTCGCGAGCTCGTCGTTGTCCAGGATGGGCGAGTCCAGGGCGATTTGCCGGGCACTTTCGGGCGAGGGCATGAGGAGGTTGCCCTCGGCTCCCGCGCCGGTCCGGACGGACGTGACCAACTCTTCTCGAATGGCATCGAGCGGAGGATTCGTGACCTGGGCGAACAACTGCTTGAAGTAGTTGAACAGCGATTGCGGGCGGTCGGAGAGCACGGCAAGCGGAGTGTCGGTCCCCATCGAGCCGATCGCCTCCTCGCCGAGATTGCCCATCGGCCCGAGGATGAACTTCAGGTCCTCCTGCGTGTAGCCGAACGCCTGCTGGCGATGCAACAACGTGTCGTGATCCGGCCCGGGGACGTGAGGCGCCTCGGGGAGATCGGCAAGGTTGACCATGTGCTCGCGAAGCCACTCGCCGTAGGGCTGCTCGGTGGCGATCGCGTGCTTCAATTCCTCGTCGGAGACGATCCGGCCTTGCTCCAGGTCGACGAGGAACATCTTGCCCGGCTCCAGCCGGCCCTTCATGACCACGTCTTCGGGGGCGACGGCGAGCATCCCGGTTTCGGAGCCGAGGATCACGCGGCCGTCGCTCGTCACGCAGTACCGGCTGGGCCGCAGGCCGTTGCGGTCCAGCACCGCCCCGATCCTCTTCCCGTCGGTGAAGCCGATCGACGCCGGGCCGTCCCACGCCTCCATCAGGCAGGCATGGAAGGCATAGAAATCCTTCTTCTCCCGGCTCATGGACTCGTGATTCTCCCACGCCTCGGGCACGAGCATCATCATCGTCCGCGCCAGCCCGAATCCGCTCAGGACGAGCAGCTCGACGGCGTTGTCCAGGACGGCCGTATCGGAGAGCCCCTCGCGGATGATGGGCGAGAGCTTCCGGATGTCGCCGGGCTCGAAGAGGTCGGAGGCAAACAGCCGCTCGCGCGCCCGCATCCAGTTGATGTTGCCCCGCAAGGTGTTGATCTCGCCGTTGTGCGAGAGCAGGCGGTACGGGTGGGCGAGTTCCCACGAGGGGAACGTGTTGGTGCTGAATCGCGAGTGGAACATGGCCAGCGCCGACACGAGCCGCGGGTCGGCCAGGTCATCGGCGAAGTAGGAGGCGAGCTGGTCGACCGTGAGCATCCCCTTGTAGACCAGGGTCCGGCAGGAGAGGCTCGAAAAGTAGAAGAACTTGTGGTCTTCCAGCCCCGAATGCAGGATCTCGTGCTCGAACCGCTTGCGGATCACGAACAGCTTGCGCTCGAATTTGTCCGCGTCCTCGCAGGTCGTCCCCACGAAGGCATGGAACATGGTCGGCTCGACGTCCCGGCGCTCTTGCCGAGGTCGGAATTATCGACCTTCAGCCGCCTCCAGCCGAGGAATTCCTGCCCTTCTTCGGCCACGATCCGCTCGAAAAGCCGCTGCCCGAACGCCAGTTGCTCGGGGTCTCGCGAGGCGAAGAACGCGCCCACGGCGTAGAGGCCGCCATCGGGCAGGTGGATGCCGATCTCGTCGCACCGGGCCTTGAGGAATTCGTGGGGGATCTGGATCAGGACGCCCGCGCCGTCGCCCGTGTTGTTCTCGCACCCGCAGGCACCTCGATGGTTGAGGTTATGCAGGGCCGTGAGCCCGTCTCGCACGATTTGATGCGACTTGCGCCCCCGGATGTCGACGACGAAGCCCATCCCGCACGAATCGTGCTCGTTCCGGGGATCGTAGAGGCCCTGGGGTCCGGGCATTCCGCTGCTCATGATCGTCTTACCTTTCGCTCGCAGGGCCGGGGCTGACGGCCCATCGGCCCGAGCGGGTCGTTGCGTCGCATGACGTCCGGACAGGGTCCGGTGGGGCGGGGTTCAGGAGAGGATTCCGAGCGCCACGGGCTTCCTCGCGGCCTCCTCGGATTGGGTCAACAGGTCGAGGAATCGCGAGGCCGTGATCCCCAGCCCTCCGCCGCTCTTGTGGAGGATCGCCAGCGGCCGGACCAGATTCTGATCCCGGAACCGGACCGCGACCAGCGCCCCGGACTCGACCTCGCGGGCCAGGGTGGGGGCGGGCAAGATGGCCACGCCCGCATTGATCTCGACGGCCCGCTTGATGTTTTCGATGTTATCGAATTCCAGCGAAGGCACGACAGTCACGCCGATCTTGCGTAAGAATCGGTCGATGGCGCGACGGATCGAAAGTTCGGGGTCGAATTGCACGAACTTCTCGCCCTCAAGCCGGGCCGCATCGATCGCGTCATACTCGGCCAGGCGATGCTTCGGCGACACCGCCAGGACCATCTCCTCATCGCGCCACGGCGTGACTTCCAGATCGGGCCATCTCCGCGGGAAGGAGATCAGGCCCAGGTCGGCGGCGCCCGACGAGACGGCCTCCACCACCCGGGTCGGGTGCAAGCATTCTAGGCGGACGTCGGCCCCCGCATAGAGTGCGCGAAACTGGGCAACATAGCGGGTGATTTGATAGAGACCGACGGAGTAGATCGAGGCCACCCGCACCGTGCCGACCACATTCCGGTCGTTCTCCAACGCCTTCACGCGGTTCTCGACCTCCTCGAACCGCCCGACCAGGTCCTTGCAGCCCTCATAAAACACCTTGCCGTGAGCGGTCGGGACCAGCGGCCGTTTCGATCGATCGATCAATTTCACGCCCAGCCGCAACTCAAGCTGATGCACCGCCTGGCTCGCCGAAGACTGCGAGATCCCGTTTTCGGTGGCGCCTCGAGAGAAGCTGGCCCAACGAATCACGTCGCAGAAGATTTTCAACGATTCCAGTTGCATGATCCTCGCAACGCGATCTTTCGCGGGCAAGATATGGAGATTCCCACACCGTTCACGAACCCAGGGGTTCTTTCTTCAAGAATCCCCAATAATTCGTCGGTGGTGTTATTGGTAATCCCAATAGTTAAGGCAAGGACAAAGGCCATGTCAAGGGGATTTCGGCCCCCGGGTGGGTTAAGTGCCGTAATCTGGCGTTCGGCTGCTGTTATTAGAAGAAGAAATTAACGGCGCGGCATCCCCGCAAATCAGCGTGCCGCCGTGACCCTGCGTCATCGTTTCGGAAGGTGATTCGCATCGACCCCGCATCGGCCCTTGATCGATGCCGAAGTTGATAAGAAGTAAGGACTTAGGAATTGAAGGATCAGGGCGTTTGATGGGGCCGAACGATGAACTTTTCGCCGATTTTCGACGTAATAACAATGGGGAAAAACCGCGATTCGAAGTCGGTTCCTCGGGGAGGCTTTTCGTGCGAAAACTTGATCTGTACACCAGGAAATACGGCGAGGAAATGGGTCGGAGGTTGTACCATGCCCTGCAGAGTCAGGCGGCACATGCGGGCGTCAGCGCCCGCCTGCGGAGGAAGATTGACGCCCTCACCGGCCACCGGCCCGCTGGGCCTCGTCCAGACCTGGAGACCCCGCTTTTCGAGTTGACGGGTGAGCCGTTCGGACTGCGAGAGGGCGTGGAAGTGCCCGATTCGACCCCGACCACGCAACCGGCGGGCGTACCCTCTTTCGGCTGACCCGCGGCCGGGCTATCATACCGGCGGAATTTGCGGGAACAGGACGTCTTGATGGGGGAGTTGGCGATGAAGCGACGGGACATGCTGGGGACCCTCGGGGCGGTTGCGGCGGGCCTGGCCCTCGGCGAGGAGGCCCGCGGCGATCATCCGGCCGCCGCCCCCGGCGAGGACCTGCCGGTGGGCCAGTTCCACCTGGCCCTCTGCGCCTTCCATGTGGCGAAGGCCAACCCCGATTTTCAGGTCGAGGCGCACCACTTCTGCTCGCCGCTTCGCGAGGACGTCCATCAGTGCATCATCTACGACTCGCGGGCCAAGAACGCCAGGATCCTCGGCGTCGAGTACATCATCGGCGACGCCCTGTACCAGGCCTTGCCCGAGGCCGAGAAGGCCTACTATCACCCGCACACCTATGAAGTGACCTCGGGCCTGTTGATGGTCCCCGGCATGCCCGCCGAGGAAGAGGACTCGCTCATGGGCAAGCTCATCACCACCTGGGGCAAGACCTGGCACACCTGGCCCGACCCGTCGACCCCGCTCCCCATGGGCGACCCGCTCCTGATGTGGGCCTTCACCAAGGATGGCCAGGTTCGCAACGACCTGGTCGAGGCGCGAGACAAGGCGCTCAAGATCTCAACGCCCAAGATCAAGGCGCGTTGCGCGGCGGCTGGGTTGGGGCGCCGGGGAAGAAGACCGTCAAGTGACGCCGCGGCCTCATTTCATCAGGAGGGCCGCCCCGGCCAATCGTGCCAGGCTGGGCGGGAGCGAACGCTCCATGAGCGGGCGGGTCACCCCTGGATCGATGACCGGCTGGCCATTTTGCTGGATGGTGAACTTGCCCCCGGAGACCGCCGAAACTAGCGATTCGACGATCTCCTGCGCGGTTCTTCTTGCCGTCGAGCTGACGCAGGACCAGCGAATCAAATTCGCTGAGGTTGGCGAAGGCGTGCCAGAGGTTCGGCATGTTGAGCGGCCCGTTGGCTGCCGAGATGCGGGCCACCGGGAACGCTCGCGGACGTTCGCCGGGGCTGGATTCGATCGGGGGATCATACGAGTGGAGTTCGATGGCGTTGCCGGCGTAGCATTGCAGGAGCCGCTCGGCGAGGTGGTCCAGCGAGTCACTTGCGTCTAGCCTGGTCACGTCCACCCGGCGTCGGATTGCGTTGGAAAGCTCGTCGAATGAGAGGGCGCGGGGTTCCGCGTCAATCATGGCCATCAACGCGGCCTTGGTGAGCGGATCGGGCGCGGAAATTCGGGTGCTTCCGTCGGCGGCGCGAAAATTCACATGCGTCCGCGGCGACATGTCGACCGGGAGCGTCGCCGGCCGGACGAGCGAGGTCGCGGTGAGCGTCTTGACGACCTCAAGATCGGCCCGCAGCGCCGTCCTCGCGTCGGCGTGGCAGAGCATGCTGCGGCGAAACCTCCGGTTGCAGAGGAAGTCGAAATATTGCTCGCGATCCACCGGGTTCGTCGCCACGCGGTCGAGCGCCTCGACGAAACGCGGCTGGGCGGAGATCGCCATGCTGTGGAAGTGCGCGTCGCCCAGCACCTTCAGCCCGTGGCCCGCGACCCGATCGACGAATTCGTGATAATAGATCGGCTCGTTGACGTCTTCCAGGTGCTCGTGGAGCAGGTAGGAATCGGCGTGGGCCCGCAGTTGGACGGCCTCGTCGCGGAGGATCCTGGCGTAATGGCCGTCCTTGTCCGGGGCGCTATTGCCGAGGAAATCGAGGAATCCCCTGGCCGCTTTGGCCTTGGTCGCCGGGTCCTGAATGCGCCGGACGTGGTAGATCATCATCTCGCGGATCATGCCGGGGATGTGCCAGCCGGGAAAGACGTTGTAGCTGACGAACGCCACCCCGTCCTCGGCCAGGTTCCCCGAGCAGACTCGCAAGAGCGCGGACCGGGCGTCGTCGGGCACCCACGAATAGACGCCGTGGCAGATGATGTAATCGAACGTGCCGAACTCGGGCGTGATCTCCGCCAGGCTGCGCGTGGAATTGCACATTGGTGGCGCCGCAGGCCTCGGCGAATGCCTCGGCGTTGCGGATCTGCACCGGCGAGATATCCACCCCCACGAACGACGCACCCGGCATGCCCACCGCCATGGGCACCAGGTTCCCGCCGCCCGCACAACCCAGTTCCAGGACGCGGCACGATGCCACGGGCGCGGTCCGCAGGCCCATCAGGCGTGCGACCGTGGCGAGGCGATCCGGGTGGGTCTCCAGGATCGCCACGCTTAGATAGGGGGTTTCGTCGTAGCAGGCCGCGATCTCCCGATCCGACGCGAGTCCCTCCGCGGTCATGGAATCTCCCCGATTAAATGTCGATATCTTTCGCCGTATACGCCTCGGCCATGATGAACTTGAAGCGGGCCTCGGGCTCCTTGCCCATGAGGTCGCTCACGGTGCTCTCGGTGTAGGGGCGGTCGTCGTCGGGCACGACCACGCGCAGGAGCCTTCGCCTGGATGGATCGAGCGTGGTCTCGTACAGGAGCTTCGCGGGCATCTCGCCCAGCCCCTTGAACCGCGTGATGTTGACCTTGGCGTTTTTCGGCAACTTGGCGAGGATCTTTTCCTTCTGGGCGTCGTCGGCCGCCCAGTGCGTATCCTGCCCGTGCGAGACCTTGTAGAGCGGCGGGCAGGCGAGGTACACGCGGCCGTCGTTCAGGAGCGACGGCATGTGGCGATAGAAGAACGTGAGCAGCAACGTGGCGATGTGGTGGCCGTCGCTGTCGGCATCGGACAGGAGGATGACCTTGCCGTACCGGAGCCGCGCGGCGTCGTACTGGTCGTCGATCCCGCAGCCGAGGGCACTGACGAGGTTGGTCAGCTCCTTGTTTTCCAGCAGCTTCGCCTTGCCGGCCTGCTCGACGTTGAGGACCTTGCCGCGTAGGGGGAGGACCGCCTGGGTGTCGCGGTCGCGCCCTTGCTTGGCCGATCCGCCGGCCGAGTCCCCCTCGACGATGAACAATTCGGTCTCCTCGGGGCTGTTGCTGTCGCAATCGGCGAGCTTGCCGGGCAGGTTCAGGCGGTTCGAGATGGCCGTCTTGCGCCTCACCTGGCTGGCCGCGGCTCGGCTGGCCTCGCGAGCCCTGGCCGACTGGATCACGCGATTGGCCACGGCGTCGCCGATGCTCTTGTTCTTGAGCAAGAACCCTTCCAGGACGGGCGCACCGCCGATTCGACCAGCGAACGGACCTCGGGATTATTCAGCCGATCCTTGGTCTGACCCTGGAATTGCGGCTCGTGGACGCAAATCGAGAGGATCGCGGTCATCCCCTCGCGGATGTCCTCCTCCTTGATCTCCATCCCCTTCTTGATCAATTCATGAGTATCCATGAACTTGCGGACGGCCGCGCCGACCGCCTTGCGCAGGCCCTGCTCGTGAGTCCCCCCGTCGCGGGTCGGGATCGTATTGACGAACGATCGCACGGCCTCGTCGGTGGACTCGGTCCACGCCAGCGCCAGGTTCACCCTCACGTCGGCGTCGTCGCGTTCCAGCACGAACGCCTGCGGCGTCACCCGCTGATCGCCCCGCGCCTCGTTCACGGCGACGAGGAAGTCGGCAACGCCGCCGTCGTGGCGGAACTCGACCGAGGTCTTTGCCTTCTGGTCGACGAACTGGATCACCAGCCCCTTGTTCAAGTAAGTTTTCACGTCGAGGCGTTCGGCGATGAGTGTCGGGTCATACACCTGATCCCGGAAGATCTCCGGATCGGGCGTGTAGGTGATGCTCGTGCCGGTGCCGCGAGCCGGCTCGCCCGGTTGGACTGGCCCGTCGGGCTTGCCGCGCCGATAAACCTGCGTATACGTGAGGCCATCGCGGCGGACCTCGGCGGTCAACTGCTTGCTCAAGGCGTTGACCACGCTCGCCCCCACGCCGTGCAATCCGCCGGCCACCTTATAGGCGTCGTTGTCAAACTTGCCGCCGGCATGCAGCGTGGTGAAGATCGTCTCCAGGGCACTCACGCCGGTCTTGGAGTGGATGCCGACGGGGATGCCGCGGCCGTTGTCGCTCACCGAGATCGTGCGGCCATCGGACCCTAGCGTGACGACGATCCGCGACGCGTGGCCGTTCATGACCTCGTCGACGGAGTTGTCCACGATCTCCCAGAGCAAATGATGGAAGCCCGTCTTGTCCACGCCGCCGATGTACATGCCGGGCCGGCGGCGGACCGCCTCCAGGCCTTCGAGGACCGTGATCGATTCGGCGTTATAAATTCCAGTTGCCATTAAATCAGCTTCTCCCCGATCTTGAAGTCCAGGTCGTCGCGGATCTCTCGCAAGCTCGGCATTCCCGACCATTTCCGAGGGTTGCCGCACATCCAGCAAGAACATTTGGCCGGGTTTTCCGAATGGCGGACCGCGAAGTGTTCCCGCTCCGGACCCGGCTCAAAGCTCGATGCCACCACCGAGTTCCGCGCCCTCGCCAGCAGGCGAAGCCGGTGATGGCGGCGAAGAGCGCCGGTCTTAAAGGGCAACCCGACGCCCCGATCCGACGCGGCGAAATTCATGGTCGTCCCTCGCCAGGGCCTTCGATCAGGGCCTTCAATCGCTCGATTTCCGCCGCCATGGCATCGGCCCGAGTTCGCTCGGCCTCGGCGATCCGCGCCTGCTCCTCAGCGATGCGTTCCTGCTCCTCGGCGCGCCGTTCCTGCGCTTCGACGAGTTGCGTTTTCTCTTCGATTTGACGCTCGGCGCGACGCAATCGCCTGCGGAACGTACGCTTGACGAGGGCCACTCGCTTTCGTTCCGCTTCGTAGAGTCGGCCTTGCTCGTCGGGAGTGCGGAGCGTGTGGTGAGTTTCCAGGTCGATGATGCGGATTGTGGAGCTTTCCATGAAGAACAGGAGATTCAAGCTCGGGCTGATGTAGCCCCCATCCTCCTCGGGATTCATCGGCTTGTACTGGCCCTCTTCCAGCCGGAACCCCCGGAAGCGGCGGGTCCGGTAGGAATCGCCCACCGGGTCGAAGAGGAAATATTCGGGCACGCCGATCCGGGCATAGACCTGGCGTTTCGGGCCGAGGTCCTCGCGGAACGTCTTGGGGGAGGCCAATTCGAAGATCACCGACGGCACGGCACCTTCCTCCCACGTCATGAAGGATCGGCGCCTGTAGTTCTTCACGCCCAGGATGACCATGCAATCGGGCGCCCGGACCGCGGACGGGTTGCCCTCCTCGTAGTAGAGCATCATGTTGCTGGCCACGTAGGCGTCTCGCTCGGCGAAATGCTGGCGGAGCGGCCAGACCAGCTCCACCAGGGAGGTAAAATGCCAGTCACCTTCGCCCATGGGTTCGCCATCCGAGGAGGGATAGTGGACGCCATTGCGTACGTCCGCGGGGCAGATGTCTTCGGAAAGCGAAGTCGACATGATGCTGCCTCCTCGGATTACGGCTCCACCTGCTCAACAGGCGGGACCGGGCGGGCTTCGTCGTGGATGATGGCGTCGAGCGTGCCTCGCTGGAGGATCCCGTAGCCTTTGCCTCCTCGCGACGTGACGGGATACTTGGTCGCGCGGACGATTTGCGTGGCCCCTCGACTTGTGCGGACGGTCAGCCCTTCGCGCTTCCTGTCGGCCAGGGTGAACCCTAGCACGCGGTCCTTCGGGTCGAGCTTCACGGCGGCGACCCCCTTCGCCGCGGCCGAGACGACGTTGGCCTCGCTGACCGGGAAGATCAGCACGCGGGCCGATCTGGTCGCGAGGCAGACGTTTTCCGAGCCGTCGCTCGCCTCCACGCCCACCACCAGGTCGTCGGACACGGCCGGGTCCAGCCTCATGACGGATCGGCCCTTGCGGGTGGACACCGTCGCGAGCGGCGCGAGCGCGAATCGCACGACTTTCCCGCCGGCCGTGAGCGCCACCCCATAAGGCGGTGGCGGCAGCGTGGCATGGCCGTTGCCGTTGCCGTTGGCCGATCCGTTGGACTCGCCCACGTCTTCGAGCAGCATGGCCTGCGCGAGCGTTGGCGGCGGGGGCGGGGCGTGCGAGACGTCGGGCAGGCAGCGCGGATCGTGGCAAATCACGCCGACGAGGTGCTCGCGGTCCTCGAAGGCGAATTGCTTCTGCACCGGCTCGCCGTGCCCCGTGGTCAGCGGGATGTCGTTGACGCGCAGCGTGTAGGCGATCCCGCGATCGGTGAACAGCGTGACCGTTTTCCTGGCCCGAGCCCGATAGATCCAGCCCACGGTGTCGTCGTCGCGGACGCGGATGCTCGGCACGTCGGCGAACGACTTCTGGCGCTTGATCCAGCCGTCTCGCGTGACGATCACCCAGGTATCTTCGTCGACGATATAGTCTTCCTCGCGGAATTCGACGTTCGGCAGCGGGCCTTCCAGCAGCTTCGTGCGGCGATCGTCGCCGTAGGCGCGGCCGATCTCCTTGAGCTCCTTGCGGATGATCTTCCATCGCGCCGGCTCGTCGTCCAGGAGGGCCGTCAACTCGGCGGCGCGGGCTCGTTTTTCTTCGAGTTCCTTGAGGATGTCGTTGATTTCGAGCTTGCCCAGGCGATAGAGCTTGGTTTCGAGGATCGCGTCGGCCTGATCGAACGATAACTCGAAGCGGGCCATGAGCTTGGGCGAGGCGTCGGGCTTGCCATTGCTGTCGCGGATGATGCGGATCGCCTCGTCCAGGTTGTTGAAGACGATCGCGAACCCTTCGAGGATGTGGATCCGCCGCAGCAAGTTCTCCAGCTCGTGGCGCAACCTCCGCGTGACGACCACCATGCGGAAATCGAGGAAGTGCAGGAGCATGCTCCGCAGGTCCAGGCGATCGGGGACCGCAACCTCCGCCCCCTCGGCGGGCAGGAGGCACGTCATGTTGACGTTGAAGTTGGTTTGCAGGGGCGTGTTCTTGAACAGGAAGGCGAGCGCCGCGTCGGCGTTCGCACCCGGACGCAGTTCGAGGGCGATTCGCACGTCGTCGGTGCTAAGATCCTTCACATTCGTCAGTTGCGGCACCTTGCCCGACCCGATCAGCTCGCCGATTCGCTCGACCAGCGGCGTCTTTTTCGATCCCGTAGGGGATCGACGTGACGAGCACCTGCGTTGGCTTCTCCGGGTCGGGCTCGTAGGTGCCTCGGAGCTTGATCGAGCCCTGGCCGGTGGCGTAAATCTGCTTGATCTCGTCGGGCGTGTTCAGGATCACGCCGCCGGTGGGGAAGTCGGGGGCCAGGATCGATTTCAGGAGCTTTTCCAGGGGCACGTCGCGGTCGCCGTCGAGCAGGACCACCAGCGCCTTGCAGACTTCGCCCAGGTTATGCGGCGGGATGTTCGTGGCCATCCCCACGGCGATCCCCGACGCGCCATTGATGAGCAGATTCGGCACCTGCGCGGGCAAGACCTCGGGCTCTTCGGTCGTCGCGGCGTAATTCGGCCGGAGGATCACCGTCCGGTCGCGCAGCTCGGTCAGCAATTCCTGCGAGATCGGCGTGAGCCGGCATTCGGTATAGCGCATGGCGGCGGGAGGGTCGCCGTCCAGCGAGCCGAAATTGCCGTAGCCTTCGACGAGGGGATAGCGAAGGCTGAACGGCTGGGCCATCCTGACCAGCGCGTCGTAAATCGACTGGTCGCCGTGCGGGTGGTAGCTCTTCATGACCTCGCCGACGACCGCCGCACTCTTGATGTACCGCCCCTCGGCCGTCACCTTGAGGTCCGACCACATCGCGTACAAGATGCGCCGCTGCACGGGTTTAAGGCCGTCCCGCACGTCGGGCAGAGCGCGCGAGGTGATCACGCTCAGCGCGTAGTTGAGATACCGAGATCGGGTCGCTTCGGCGAGCGACACGTCCTCAATCTCTCGCTTCGGGCGCGGGAGACCGTCCCCATTCTGCTTGGTTCGCTTGGCCATCGCCGCGTCGCGCCCCCGATGCTCGTCGTGTCCCCGGAATTTCGCATGACGTACCTAGTTTACCGCGATCGGGCAACCCCAAGCAACGGTATACTGTACAAAATATCACAAAACCGATGGGCCTGTCCAGAACAATCGTCAAGGCATGCAGCGGTTGCGATTGTAGGCCGGAAAATCCCTTAATAAACAGGCGACGCTCGCACGATGCATCCTTCGGTATCGAGGAGACATGCGGATGGCGACGGGAAGGAGCCGGGGGATGAATTCGGAGGAGAAGCGTCAGCCCCGGTCGGCTCGTCGGATCACGCATCTCGCGGTGGATGGATTGGAACGCCGCGTCCTGCTGGCTAGCGCCGCCGGCCAGAGTATCTCGGCACTCTCGGTCCCGGAGACGCCCCAGGGGTTTGAAGCTAGTCCCACCACGACGGCCCCGATCTCGACCCTCAGCACTTCCGCCCCGACGGCCACAACGGGTTCCGTCTCCACAACTCCGGGATCAGTCGCGGCGGCCAGCACCGCGGCTCCCACGCGAAGCAAGGTGCGAGTCGGCGGCGCAACCGACCTCATCGCCGTCTCCGGACCGGGTTTTCTCACGTCGCGCATGACCAGGAACGGGTTGGCGATCACCCTGTCGGGCACGGACAGCACGTCGCAGTTGAACATCACGCAATCGAAGCCGGGCCGCCTGAGTCGCGCCGAGACGCTAGTGATCTCGCAACTGTCGGTGCGGACGGGCCAGATCGGGTCAATCAACGCCGGCCTTGCCGAGCTGGACGGGACGACGCTCGGCCTTGGAAATGTGAACGCGATCACCTTCGGCAGCATGGGCTCGTCGGCCGTCCTGGACGTGGGCGGGAATCTGGGCACGTTGACGGTCGGTAATGTGAGTCTGGGGCCTTCCGGCCGGATTCACGTCGGCGGAAACGTGACCGGCTCCGTCAGCCTGGGGAATGTGAATTTGACCGGCTCGAAGATGTATTTCGACGGCACCGTCAACGGACTGACGACCGGCACCATCTACGCCGGGCCGAACAGCGACATCGACATCGCGGGCATGGAAACGGGGCCGGTCAGCCTGGGCGCGGTCGATCTGGCGGGCGGGGCGATCGATTTCGACCAAGGCGTTGCAAGCTCGCTGACAATCTCGGGGCTTCTGACTGCAATCCAGGGCGGCAGCCTGACCGTTGGCGGCAATCTAACCGGCGCGTCCACGCTCGCGAACGTGAGCCTGTCCGGCGGGAACGTGATTTTCTCCGGTTCGGTCGGTTCGCTGACCACGGGAAATGTCACGATCGGCCCTTCGGGCGAGCTCGACGTTGCCGGCGGTGTCGCGAGCACCGCGAACCTGGGCAACCTCAACCTCACCGGTGGGAATGTCGGGTTCGGCGGCAGCCTCGGGGCGGTCACGATTGGCGCGATCAACCTTGCGCCGACGAGCTACCTGGACCTCGCCGGGAATGTGTCGGGGGCGGTTTCGCTGGGCAACTTGGACCTGACCGGCGGGAATGTGGCACTGAACGGGAATCTGGGGTCGCTATCGGTCGGCGACGCGACGATCGGGTCCAACAGCGTCCTTGAAGATGCCGGGAATATTTCCGGTCCGGTCGATTTCGAGGGGCTCACGCTGTCGGGCGGTGACGTGGAACTTGATGGCGTCCTCGGGACAAGCCTGGGAGTGTCGGGCACCCTCACGGCCTCCGACGGTGGCGTCTTTTCGGTCGAGCAAGATGCGTCCGTGACGGTCGATTTTGGCGGCGTGAATTTGAATGACGGGAGCGTGAAATTCGACGGCGTGATCAACGCTTTGACGTTGGGCAACCTCTCCGTCGGCCCCTCCGGCCTGTTCAACGTCGCCGGCGGCATCACCGGACTGGCCTCGATCGGCACGGCGGATCTCACCGCCGGCAATGTGACGTTTAACGGCACGGTCGCTGCCCTCAATGCCGGCAACATCAACCTGACTGGCGGTGAGCTCCACGTTCGGATCGAACCTCGGGAATCTTTCGGCGAACGCCATCAGCGTGGGCGGAACCGGGTCGATCGTGATTGCCGGGAACGTGACCGGCGCCATCGCCGCGGGAAGCGTGAATCTGGCCGGCGGGAATTTCTACGTGGATGGCTCGCTCTCCGGTACGTTTGGCGTGACGGGAAGTCTGAGCGTGACGGACGGTTCGGCTTGCGGTCGCGGGAGATGTGGACGGCGCGGTCAATCTGGGGACCGTGAATCTGTCCGGTGGCAACGTGGTTTTCGGCGGCAATCTGGCCGGTTTGACCACGGGAGCCGCGACGATCGCCACGGGCGGATCGCTGCGAGTTGCCGGCGACGCCACGGGCCCGGTCACACTTGCCAGCCTGAATCTGGCCGGCGGGACGCTCGCCATCGGCCGGGATGTGGTGGGCACGCTGAGCGTCCCGGGGGATCTGGACGCGTCTTCCGGCGGAAGCCTGACCGTTGGGCGAGACTTGGCGACCCTGGAAGTGGGCGGAAATCTCGCGCTCGCGTCGGGAAGCACGTTGACGGTCGGTCGCAACCTCAACACCCTGACTGTATCGGGAAATCTCGATACGTCCGGCGGCGGGCAGGTCTACGTGACGGGCAATCTGATCGCGCTCGCCGTGACCGGCGTGATGACGGGCCATTACGCCGGGACGCCCGTGGCCAACGCGACGACGGAAGACCTCTTCGTCGGCCTGACCCTGGGCTCGCTGACGGTTAGCGGGAATATCCCCGCCGCCAATCCGGCGACCGAGTTGGGCCACGGCGGCGTGTACCAGTTCGACCTGGAAGTGATCAAGAGCATCACGGGCCTGGACATCTCGCACGGCCTCTTCAACAGCCGGATCACGGCCGGGATCAGCATCGACGGCGGGAAGCCGGCCGACTCGTTCAACATCGGGCCCGACGGCCCCGTGGCGGTGTTCGATTCGACCATCACGGCCGGGATCTCGATCACGAACCTCACCTTCTTCGGGACCGTGGAAAGCGATCACGCGACCAACCCCTCGGGCGGGTTCACCCGCATCGTGGCGGGCGAGACGCGAGGCCTGGAGATCGTCGCGAACGGGTTCATCGACAAGTTCCAGGTCACCGGCGACCTGATCGACGCGGCCATCGCCGCCAGCGTGGGGCCGAGCGTGAGCCGAGGGACCTATGACGCGCCCGCCGGCTCGATCAGCGGGACCGTGTCGGTCGGGGGCGTCCCAACCGGGCCGTTCACCTACAATAATTACACCGCGCCGCCGTTCCGGAGCACCAATGGCCAGCCGATCGACGACACCGTGTTGGCCGGCGCGATCAACCAGAGCTTCATCGGCACGCCATCCACGGCCGATCCCGAACCCCTGCCGACCGAGGGCACGGTGCTCGGCCGCGTGATCTCCGACTTCAAGGGCACGCAGGCCGACCACGCCGGCATCTTCGCCACCGATACCCGGGGCGTGTTCGTGGGGACGCCCCCGACCAACTCGTAGTGTGCAGGAGATGCACCGATTCCGTTCGTATCCACCCTACACCCAGCCGTGACGCTTGCGCAGCCACCATTCCAGCGTGAGCAGGGTGGCGAACGCGATCAGGAACCACCAGTTGTCCCAGATCCGCACCTCGCTTTGCGTCACGTACTCCGAGACCACCTCCTTGTCGAGCGATTCCAGGTACTTGGACAGTTGCTCGGGGGGAGGAACTTTCCCCCGGTCATCTCGGCAATCTGGCGGAGCAGGGTCAGGTCGGCCGAGGGATTTTCCAGCTCGCGATCGTCGCGATAGGCGATGAATCGCGAGGAGTCGGTTCCGATCGTCTTGCCGCCGGAGTCGATGGCCGTGACCACGACCTTGTAATCGCCCGGCTCGCCCGTCACGTAATGCGTGCCGCGGCCTTCGTCGCCTTGCGGCCAGACTTCCGCGGCCTCGGGCGTGGCCCTGGGATCGTCGCGGGTGATCGTGGCCGTATATTTCACGTTCGGGATCGGCTCGCCCTTGGCGTCGCGGGCGACCACGGTCAACTCGACGCGCCCGCCCACCGACACGCGGCGGCGATCGAGCGTTAGCTGGACCTGGCTGTCGTTCTCGTTCTCCTTGTGGGCGAGCCAGAGGATTGATTGCCGCCAGAATTTGATGTGGGCCAGGCGGCTTTCCTCGGAGAATCGCGCCCACGGCCAGCTCTCGCCGCCGAACGCGAGGATGCGCCCCTTGGCCAGGTCTTGCGACACGATCAGCGGCTCGCCCAGGTTATCGAACGCCCACACATTGGCGCCTCCCTTCGCCGGCCCGAGCCGATTCGCTCCCTGGATGTTGGGCAGCCCCTCCCAGATCTTTCGCGATTCCACGCGGTCGCGGGCCAACTTCAGCACGTAACTGTCCAAACCGAGAGGATTGGGCATGAACTTCATGCCGCCCTCGGGTTCGTTCTGGCCGTCTCCGGGGTGGATGTTGGTGGGCAGGAGGTCGCCGATGGGCGTCCTGGCCCAGCCCCCGGCGCCGAAGCTGTGACGCCCGCCCAGCATCATCAAGCCGGCCCCGCCTTCGACTCGCCGGGCCAGCAATTGCTGCTGGCGGAGCGAGAGCATCTCGGCGGGCAAGTCTCCGAGGATGTACACGTCGTACGCGCCCGGCACGAAATCGGCGTCGAGCGACTCGCCCGAGGGTTCCACCAGCCTCTTGTAGACGACCTGGATCTTCTGCGACGGGTCGAGGCCGCGGACCATGTACTTCGCTTCCCACGCCCCGTAAGGGCCGGACAGATAGAGCACATTCAGGCCGCCGCCGAGGACGGTCACATACGTGCTGTATTCATTGTTGGACGTGACCAGTTCGCCAGGTTCCGGCTTCACCAGCAGCTTCAGGCGGGTCTCGCCGGCCTTCTGCGGCGTCCATTTCAGGCCCGTGATCGGCACCTCGGTCGCGTTCCCCTTGACGCGGATCTTCTTGCGATCGACGGGCGACAATTCGCCCTCGGCCCACAGCTCGACGTCGAGCTCCTGGTTCGGGAAGCCTCTTACGCTGAGCATGCCCGTCACATTCAATTCATTCTTCACGTAAACCGTCGGCCCGGCGTTCATCGAACGCACGGCGATGTCCTTCGACGCGGCGCCGGCGGTCTCCGAGCCGAACCCGACCGTGACCACGGGCACGCCCTGGGTCTTGAGCCTCTGTGCCACCACCAGGGGAGGGCGACCGCCGTTGTTCGAGCCGTCGGACAGGAGGACGACGGCCAGGAGCTTGCCGCCCTTGAGTCGCTTGAGCAATTCCTCCAGCCCGGTGCCGACCTGGGTCTCGGCCCCCTTGGGCTCGTTCGTGTCGTCCACCTTGTCGTCGCTCACGGCGGCATCGAAGCGGAAGGCCTGCGGCTTGACCTTCTCGCCCAGCGTCTTGGCGGCCTTCAGGCCGTCGGAGAGCGTCTTCCGCGCGACCTTCCAGCGAGTCTGGCTATTCGCCTCATCCTGGATGGTCATGCTCTTGCTGGCGTCGGTCAGGAAGGCCACGGTCGAGGGCTGCTTGTCCTTCTTCTGGAACACGATCGAGGGGCGCATGGTCGCCATCAAGCAGAGTACCAGGGCCATCAGCCGCAGCGAGAGCGCCACCCACCGCCAGCGGCCCGAGGTGGTGCTCAGTCGCTTGGAATAGGCCCAGAGCGTGAGCCACGTGATGACCACGGCCAGGACCACAACCCACGGCCACGGGACGATCGGGTCAATCGAAGCACTCATCGGGCAATCCGTGCGAGGGTTCGGGTGCGGGGCCGGGCGTTCGTACTAGTGTAGCGGCATCGATCGGAGGACGAGGGGAAAATTTCCGCCGAGGTCTTGAGGACGGCGGGAATTGGCGGCGGGTGCGGCGAGTCTCTCACGCCCTACGCTTCAAGCCATCGCCCGCACCGGCGTCTTTTCCCGATAGAATGTGTTGGCCAGCAGGTTCTCCACGCAGACCAGCAGCAGGATGAGCATCATCAGGTATTTGAAGATCTCCTTGCCCACGGTGGCGTACGCAACGGCGATCTTGATGTCGGCCGGCGCTCTCGGCGAGTTGATAATTCGGCTGACCGGCGGGGTTCTTGCCGAACAGGACGTCCAGGTCGCGACGATCGAGCGAGCCGATTTGCAGCTCGCCCCTCGGGGGATTCACGCTGAATCCGTACTTCTTGACGCCCCCCTCCTTGCCCTCGGCCGTGACGGTCCACTGCCCCAGTTCCTCGGGGGCGAGGACCAGGGGCCCGCCGCTTGCGCCGATGAGCGGCTCGCGGCGGGACTCGTGCCCTTGGGTCCCTGGACGGAGTAGGAGGTGAATTGACGATCGGGGTCCAGGAAGATCGTGATGTCCTCGCCGGCCTCGTAGACCAGCCGCTGGCTCGCGGCCCCCGAGAGGTAGTACGCCGTCTGGTCCATCACGGCGAGGAATCCCCAGCCGACGACGGGGAAATCGTTCCAAGCCTGGCCCGGTTTCGCGTTGGGGTCGCGAGACAGGGCGGTGGTCCAGAGCATGACCTTGCCGGCTCGCGGTGCCGGGGAACACCTTTTCGATCAGCGCGGGCTTCTCGTCCATGTAGCGGAGCAGGACCTGGCACGCCGTCGCGGGGCGTGACCTCGCGGGTCTTGTAGATCGGCGCCGAGCCGAGTTCGGCAAGCAGCTCCTTCTGATCGCGGGCGAAGATGGGATGGCCGATCTCGGGCTTGCCGAAGGTGAATGGGGTTTCCAGAGGGTGGACGACCGGAGCGCCGAGGGTCGCGGGCATGAGCTGCGCCGCGGCCCCCTGGTTGTAGTTGGAGATGTCGGCCAGGTCGGAAGGCGCCACCACCAGGCCGCCCCCTTCGCTCACGTACCGCGAGAGCTTGGTCCAGGACGAATCGTCGAGCTTCCGCACGTTCAGGAGGAAGATGGCCGCGTAGCCCTTCAGGGGCGAGAGGCGGATCTTATCCTCGAACCTCGCCGTGCTGAGGCGCTCGACCTGGAACGGGCGCGGCTCCCCCTCGGGCCGGGCGATGGGGTCGAGCGCGTAGGCCACGAAATCCGCGTCCCTGGACCGCTCGGAGACGAGCAGGATCTTCATGGCCGGGCGGACCTCGACGGTCAGATAGCGGTGGTCGTCGAATTCGAGCGCATCGGGCTCGCCGGCCAGGCGCAGGTCGATGCGATGCAGCCCCACGTCCAGCTTCTTGCTGGTGGTCAGGTCGCGAATCTCCAGCTCGCCGTTGGCGGGGATCTGCACCTGCCTCTTCTCGCGGGGCACGGTCTCGTCGTCCAGCGTGAGTTCCAGCAGGCGAGTCACCTTCGGGCCCAACGATCGCAGCTTGACCCGGATCCCGACCGGCGCGTCCTCGGTGGCGATGGGGGTGAGGGTCTCGGCCGAGAGGATGGCCACGTCGCGGCTCTCCTTCGCCCCCACGCGGAACACGAACGCGTCGACCTTCTTCTTCATCTTGATCGCCTCGGCCGGCGCCGTCCAGCTCCTGGCCAAGCTGCCACTGCGAGGCGGCGAGGTCGGTGAGGATGTAGACCTCGCGGCGAGGCAGGTCGACGCCCTGGACCGCCGCGTAGGCGCGCGCCCATCGACGAATTCAGCGGGCGATTGACGGGGCGGATCGCCAGCGCATCGATCCGCTTCATGGCGCCTTCGGGGCGATTGCGCGATCGGCTGGCCCGGCTCCGACGAGTCGATGATGAAGACCTTGCTCTGCTCGTGCATGTTCTTGATCAGCTCTCGGGCGCGTTCCTTGGCCTCGTCCAGCCGCGTCCTGTCCTTCTCGCGATAGGCCATGGACAGGCTGGTATCGAAGAGGAACGCCGCGGCGGCCGGGCCTTCGCCCGTGGTGGCCTTGGCGTCGATCCTCGGCCGGGCGAGCGCCAGGGCCATCAGCGCCAGCAGGAGCCATCCGGGCGAGCAGCAGCAGCCAGTTCTTCACCCGCAGCTTCTTCCGCGACCGCTTCTGCCGCTCGCGGATCAGCCGCATGGCGGGGAAGATGATGTGCTTGGGCGTCTGCTTCATGAACAGGTGGAGGATGACCGGCACGACCGCCAACGCCACCCCGGCCGCCAGCCCCGCGTTGATGAAAATCGATCCCATGACTCGGCCTTATCCCCTGCGCCTGGCGGCTGGTCAGGTAGCTCATGAGTGCCTTGTCGAACGGCATGCCCGTGTGGATGGGGACGTAATCGATCCGCGCCCCCAGGCATTCCTTCTTGAATTTCGCCTGGAACGCGGCGACCTCTTCCAGATAGTCGGCCTTGATCCCCTCGGCGTCCACGGTCAGCTTCTCGTGGGTCTCGTTGTCCTCCAGTTCCAGCATCCCCTCGAACGGGAACAGGGCCTCGGCCTCGTCCAGGATGTGGAACACGATCACGTCATGGCCGGCGTGGCGGAGGCGATGGAAGGCGCTAAGATCGGGTCGGGGTCGCCCAAAAGGTCGCTGAAGAGCATGATCAGGCTGCGATGGCGGACCATCCCGGCCACCTGCTGCAAGCTCTTCGCCAGGTCGGTCTCGCCCGAAGGGGACAGCTTGGCCAGCAGCGAGAGGATATTGCCCAGTTGCGAGCGTTTGCTGCGAGGCGGCAAGCTCTGTCGCACCTTCTGGTCGAAGGCGACCACGCCCACCGGGTCTTGCTGGTGGATCATCAGGTAGCCGAGCGCGGCGGCGAGGCTCACGCCGTACTCGAATTTCGTCAATTCCTGGCGATACGTGTAGCCCATGCTGCCCGAGAGGTCCATCACCAGATAGCCCGGTGAGGTTGGTCTCGGCCTGGAATTTCTTGATGTAAAACCGGTCGGTCTTGGCGAACACGTTCCAGTCAATATCAGCGATGTTATCGCCCGAGGTGTACTTGCGATGCTCGGAGAACTCGACGGAAAAGCCATGGAACGGGCTGGCATGGAGGCCCGAGATGAACCCCTCGATGATGAACTTGGCCCGCAGGTCCAATCGCGCCACCTGGCGGATGACCTCGGGCTTCAGGTATTTCTCGGCGGTGTTGGACAAGCGAATCGCCTCGGTATCGATACTTTAGGAACGATTCGGAGGGCAATTGTTCAGTCGAGGGGTGAGAGCACGTCGGCCATCGAAAGGCGGAAACCGGGCAGGAGCGGCGTCGTGTACTCATCGTCGGGCGTCAAGGTCCGCTCGCGATATCCATCTTGCTCGTAAGTGAAGACCGTGACCTTCCGCGAGAATCGATCGACGATCACGTATTCCAGGACGCGAATGGCATGATACTCGGCCTTCTTGGTCTCGTAATCGCGTCGGCGATTGCGACGGCCCCGGCTGACGATCTCGATCATGATCTCGGGGACGCGGCTGGACGTCCTGTCGATGATCGTTCGCCGACGAGATAGACGCCGATGTCGCCCATCCGCTGAGTCCCGCCCCGAACGAGGACCCAGGCCTCGGGGACGACTTTTTGAATACGGCCCGGATGATCCCTCTTGTAGAAGGTGAACTCGTCGCGCCACGGCTCCGCGTAATCGTCATGTTCTTCGCTATCTGGGCGACATCACCACCAGCCTTCCGTCGGCGAGTTCATATCTCCAGGGCTCGTCGAAGAAAGCTTCGGCGAACTCCTCGTCCGTCAGGTGGCGTCCCCGATCCTTCCAGCCCACGGAAAGCTCGGTCGCCTCGGCAGAAGTCGCCATGGAACTTGCCTCATGGTTGTCGGCGGTGATGGGGCTTCGCCAGAGATTTGGTGGGTTCGCGTTGCAAGCGACGCTTAACCACCCTACCAAAATGCCAACTTCTTAAATCCTATCTACTAGAAAACTTCCGCCAGACGGACCGAGAAACCGGGTGGTCTGGGCGTCGTGTACGTGTCGGCGATGGTCAGGACCCTTTCCTCGTAATCCTGGTCGCCGAGGATGAGCACCGTCACCGTCCTGGCGAACCGATCCACGATCACGTATTCCCGGATGCCCAGGCGGAAATAGTCGCCGCGCTTGTCCAGATAATCGCGGTTTCGGGAGACTTTTCCCGGGCTGACGATCTCGAACATCAATTCCGGGGCATTTTCCGGGATCTGGAGTTCGCGGCCCGTCAGGTAGACGCCGATATCGCCGATGCGATCGGTGTCGTCATCGGGACGGACCCAGGCCTGGCCGACGACTTCCTCGATTATCCCCGGATTTTCATATTTGTAGAGGATCAGGCGGTCTCGCCAGGGGTTCGACGCGCGGACATGACCGGTTCCTTCGGGTGCCATGACGATCAGCCTCCCTCCGGACCGCTCGTAGATCCAGGGCTCCTTGAACTCCGCGGAGGCGAAGTCCTCCGACGAGACCGCCCGGCCGTGATCTTCGGGACCAAGCGTCAATGTCCGTGTTCCGGTTGCCATGACGAACCCTCCCTCGGGCCTCGAAGGTCTACTTCCGGTCATACTTCGGCACGTCCGGCTCCTTGATCTCCTGGATCAGCCGCTTGATGAGGCTTTCGGTGGTCTGGCCCTCGGCCTGGGCCTGGAAATTGGTGCTGATGCGATGGCGCAGCACCGGCACGGCCACCTTGCGGATGTCGTCGAGCGACACGCTGAAGCGGCCGTCCATCGCGGCCATGGCCTTGCCGCCGAGGATCAGGTTCTGCCCGGCCCGCGGGCCCGCGCCCCAGTCGACCAGGTCCTTGACGAACTGCGGCGGATGCGGGTCGGCCGGCCGGGTGGCCCGCACCACCTTGGTCACGTACTTCACCACGTATTCGGAGATCGGCACCGAGGTCACGAGCTTCTGCAGGTTCACGATCGCCTGCGCCGACAGGACCTTTTTCAGCTCGGGATGGTCCCCTTTGGTGGTCGCGGAGAGGATCTTTTCCTCCTCCTCGATCGTGGGATACCCCACGCGGATGTCGAACATGAAGCGGTCGAGCTGGGCTTCGGGGAGGGGATACGTCCCTTCCTGCTCGATCGGGTTCTGCGTGGCGATGACGAAGAACGGGTCGGGCAGGTGCCATCGTCTCCTGGCCGACGGTGACCTCGCGCTCCTGCATGGCCTGGAGCAGCGCGGCCTGCGTCTTGGGCGGGGTCCGGTTGATCTCGTCGGCGAGCAGGATGTTCGCGAAGATCGGGCCGGGCAGGAAGCGGAACGCCCGGCGGCCGGCTTCGGGCTCCTCCAGGACGTTCGTGCCGGTGATGTCCGACGGCATGAGGTCGGGCGTGAACTGGACCCGCTTGAACCCGACGTCCAGGATACTGCGCGATCGAGCTGACCATGAGCGTCTTGGCCAGGCCCGGCACGCCCACCAGCAGCACGTGGCCCCGCGTGAAGATGGCCGCGAGGATCTGCTCGACCACCTCGCTCTGGCCGATCACCACCTTGCTCAACTCGACGACCATCTGGTCGCGCTTGTGGCGGAATTCATCGAGGAGCTGCGTGATGCGGTCGCCGGCCGTCGACATGGGTTGATTCCACTTCCGTCCGCCCGAAGGCGAAGAAAAGAACGCGATCTCCCCGCCCGCTCTACGCCCGGGGCGGGGTTCATTGCAAATTTCATCGGACACGCCACGCCGGCGCGGCCACGGGTCGCCAGGACGACTATTGTAGGGGCGGCACGCACCTCGATTCAAGCACGCCCCCTTCAGCGTCCACCACGCCATTTTGGGCAACCGAGTCTCCGGGCAAAACGGGACGCAGCGTCAGCCACGGAAGCCCCACCTTATTGGTAAGGGTATCGGTGGGAGTACCAGGCCTTCGACCACGAATTAAGCGATCAAGCTTACAGCGTGGGCAATAACTGTCCGGTTGCGTAATAGATCATGCATGCAGCAAGGACCGCATGCTATCAGGCTCGGGAGAGTTGGATAATTCGGTTTCAGCACTATATTAAAGCTTTGATTCGCACTTCGGGGGGCCTGTGGAGCAAAAGTAAATTCACTTGGGCACAAGCCGCTTTGGCATAAAAAACGCTAGGCAGATTCGATGTCGACTGCTGTCTTCAAATCGAGCGTGCTGCTGTAAAAAGCAGCAGTACATCCCACCCGAGCCTGCCTGCCCTCTCCTCTGCTGGCCGAACCCCGCTCCTTGATCGGCCCCTTTCTCATCCCTCATAACCTTGAGCAGATTCGCTATGACTCCGAATGGGTTCGGAATGGATCGAAAAAATTGGATTGGGCCAACTTCATGGCACGACGCTCCCATCCATGTCTTCCGGCGCCACTGCGGGATCCTGGAAATCGACCGCGATGAAGGGACTCTTGCTCCGCCGGACGTCCGGTTCCGTCGTCCGAGGTGCGTTGATTCTCGGCGTGGTGGGGTTTGCGGTGGCGATCGGGATCGGGCGGATGTGCGGCCGATCGCCCGATGCTCGCTGCCTTGAGCGGGTGAAGTTCGTGAACTTCCCACTCACGGCCAGGCCGTTCAGCGAGCCCGACCTTCGCTTTGTCGACGTCGACAGCGGCATGGAATCGCTCCTGGGCGTGCCCGAAGGCGACGCCCTCGACCTCGCCGCCGCGTCCCCGTGGCACGACGACCGCGGGAACGGCCAGGTGGTGGGGCGTTGGTCCAGCCGATCGGGCAAGGAAGACGATCTGGTCCTCCACGAGTTCGGGCTCGCCCGCTTCACCTTCCCCGAAGGCAAGCCGCTCAACCGCATACCCACCGAGATCACCCCCACCGGCCGCCTGTGCTGGCTCCCCGGCACGGCCGCCAGGATCCTCTTCGCGGCCGGAGACGGTGCGCTCTACCGCTTCTCGTTCGAGAAGTCGTCCGAAGGCGATGCGTCGCCCGACGGGTGCGACACCCGGCCCCATCCCCTGGTCTGGAAGGTGCCGCCGCCGGGCGATGGAGAAGGTCATTATCAGATCATCGATCCCTACATCCCGGACGACCGCGGATTGGGCGGCCGGATGCTCGTCTCGATGAGCTTTCAGGTCCGAGATCGCGACGATTTCCGCTGCACTTCGCCACAGATCTGGTGGGTTCAGCTCGATGACGAAGGGAAATCGATCGAAGCCGCCGGCCCGCTCACGGGCGCTGCCAATCGGGAGCCGACCGCGGCCCGAGAAGCGCAATCCGACCGTCGTCCGCACGCCTTCCGGCCAGGTCCTCGCGGCCTACCTGGAACGCCGTCCCGATCAGGACTCCTGGAACGTGGTGGTGGCCCGAGTCGGGTTTGACGCCGGCCCCGGTCGACAGCCGTGGGTCGATCGGACGAAGGCGGAAGTCGTGGTCGAAGACTGCGACGTTTCCAACCTGGCCTTCTCGCACGACGGCCGATGGTTGTACTACGTCCCCAATAACCAAAGCTCGCGGCTGGTCCGCCGCGTGGCGGTCCCCCGGCTGGATCACCAGGTCCCCACTCCGGGCCCGCTCGTGGCCACCCTGCCGGCCGGCCTTTGAGACCCTATCCGGACGCGTTCCTTTGAGGAGGCCATGACCAAGGTGGCCGCTTCTTGATACCGGCTCGAATCGCGCAGGCGAGCGAGGAACCGAGCCTTTTCCGCTTCCGCCCGATCGGTCGGGTGATCGGAAACGTGCGCCAAACTACTGGCGAATGTAGCGTAATCCTCGCTCGGGATGGAGCGCCCGTGTCCCCGGTCGCGAATCGGCTCCCCGGCCCGGTGGGCGTAGTCGCGGGCCCGTTCCGAAACGTGCCACCCTCCGCCGGGGAGGCCAGCGACGACAGGAATTTCTCGATCGCCTCGCGTCCCTCGCCGGTCCTCTGCTGGATCTTGCCGACGAGTTTATCCACGTTGCCGGCCTGGAGGTTCAGGTCGTCGTTGGTGAGCTGGCCCCGCTTCTGATTGAGCGTGCCCCAAACCTTATTCCATTGGCCTTGCAGTTCTTCTTGATTGATTGTCTTGAAGATCATTCATAATCGGTCGGGATGCCCGCAGGATCGATCGCCTCACGCCGTCGCTTCCTCGTTCCAAGGTCGCGCATTCTTGCCGACGCCCCCGCCGATGGAGTATACTACAAAAGTACGACACCGATCCCGAAGTCTGTCTCACGGAGGCGGCGCCATGTCTCGAATCCGTATCCGCAGTTTGATCCTGGCCGCCCTGGGTTTGGTGATCGCCCCGTTGATGTATGGCCGAGGCTCGCGGCGAGGTGACTCGCGAGGAGGTGGAGAAGGCGATCCGGCAGGGCGTCTCTTACCTGATCAAGAAGCAGATGGATTCGGGGGCACTGGTTCGACGCCGACGGCCGCGCCCGCACCGGCACGACGAGCCTGGTCACCCTGGCGCTGTTGACGGCCGGCGAAAGCCCCGATTCGCCCGGCGATTTCCAGGGCCCTGGCCTTCCTCCAGCAGAATTCGGCGGCCGAGCTGGACTCGACGTATTCGGTCTCGCTGCAAACCATGGTCTTCGCCGCCGCCAATCCGCAGCGGTTCCGGCTGGCCATCACCAACAATGTGGCCTGGCTGGAACGGCGCAAATTCGCCCGGGAGACCGCAACAATCGCAACGATTGGCCCGGCACCTGGTCCTACGACCTGCGCAAGAGCTCTCAGGGAGACAATTCGAACACGCAGTATGCACTGCTGGCGCTTTACGCGGCGGCCGAGGCGGGCGTGCCCGTGAGGCCCGAGGTCTGGACGCTGTCGCGGGCCTACTGGGAAGATGCCCAGAAGAACGACGGCGGATGGGGCTATTTCCCGCACAATAATGATATGACGACCAGCTCGATGACGTGCGCGGGCATCTCCAGCATGATCATCTCGGGCCTGAAGCGGTTCGAAGGCCAGGAGATGCTGCGGCCCGATGGGACGATCCGCAACTGCGGCAAGGGTGCGATCAACACCAACCTGCAACGCGGGATCGACTGGCTTTCGGGCCACTTCCACGTGGGCCAGAACTATCCCCGACTGGGATTGTGGAAATACTATTACCTCTACGGCCTGGAACGGGCCGGACGCTTGACCGGCCTGCGTTATTTCGGCGACAAGGACTGGTACCGCCTGGGGGCTGAGTATCTGGTCCACACCCGCGAGCGCGACCCGGTGGAGGGGTTCTGGTCGGGCACCGAGGCGAACGAGAAAGAGCCGCTGGTCGCCACCAGCTTCGCGCTCCTGTTCCTGGCCAAGGGCCGGGCCCCGGTGGTCATCAACAAGCTTCGCCACGGGCCGGGCAATGACTGGAACAACGACCGCGACGACATTCGCAACCTCGTGGGCGTGGTCTCCCGGGACTGGAAGAACCTGCTGACGTGGCAGGTGGTCGACCCCTCGACGGCCACCGTCGAAGACCTCATGCAGGCCCCGATCCTTTACATCACCGGGCACGAGGCCCCCGAATTCGACGCTCAGGCGAAGAAGAATATCCGCGAGTTCGTCGAACAGGGCGGGTTCATCCTCGCCGAGGCGTGCGACGGCCGCTCCGAGTTCGACGCGGGCTTTCGCCTGCTCATGGAGGAGCTTTTCCCCGAGAAGGAAGCCGAGCTCCACCCCCTGGCCGCCGAGCATCCGGTCTGGCGATCCAAGCACCTGCTCACGCCCGACGTCCATCCGCTGTGGGGGATCGAGCGGGGTGCCGCACGGTGGTGATTTATTCGCCGCAAGACCTCTCCTGCTACTGGAATCAGGCCGAGGTCCAGCCCGAGACATCCCTACGTGGTCAAGGCCCTGCGGGTCGGGCAGAACATCGTCGACTACGCCACCGGCCGCGAGATGCCCGCCGATAAGCTGGCGGTCCGCGAGACCACGAAGTTCGCGAACGAGGTGGCGAAGCGAGAATCGCTGCACATCGCCAAGCTCCAGCACGCGGGCGATTGGAACGTGGCCCCGCTGGCCGTGCCCAACCTCACCACCATGCTCCGCGACAAGTTCAAGCTCGACGTGGTCATCAACCATCGCTCGATCCACCCGCGCGACCCGAACCTCGTCTACTACCCGCTCGTGTACATCCACGGACGCGCGGCATTGTCGTTCGGCGCCGAGGAGATGAAGGCCCTGCGGCGTCACCTGGAGCCCGGCGGAGGGGTCCTCTTCGCCGATGCCGCCTGCGGGAGCCCGGCGTTCGACACCTCGTTCCGCAAATTCTTGGCCGAGTTACTGCCCGAGCATCCGCTCGTGCCGATCCCCCCCGAGGACGAGCTTTACAAGCTCCCGGGAGGCTACGACCTCTCGAACTGCCAGTACACCAAGGCGGCCGGCGGGGGGACCGATCGGCCCCAGCTCGAAGGCGTGAAGATCAACGGGCATTGGGCCGTGATCTACTCCAAGTACGACATCGGGTGCTCGCTTGAACGGCAGCAAGGCGTGCTCGAATGCCGCGGCTACACGCACGAAAGTGCCATGAGGATCGCCGCCAATATTGTCCTGTACTCCACTTTGCCGTAGGGTGCATGGGATGCACCCGACATGATGGTGCATTTCCATGCTTCCCACGGAAAATCCCCTCGAATGACCCCCAGCCGCGCCTCGCTCGAATCGATCCTCCGTCATTGCGGATTCTCGCTGACCTCGCCGCAGTTCGACGCCCTCTGGGCCTATCACCGCATGCTTCGCGAGGCGAACGCCTCGCTGAATTTGACGAGGATTCATCAGTTCGAAAACATGGTGTTGAAGCACTATGTAGACAGCCTGCTCGTCCTGAAGTTCGAAGAGTTGCCCACGCCCCTGATCGACATGGGTTCCGGGCCAGGATTGCCGGGAATCCCCCTGAAAATCGCCCGGCCCGAAGTGGCGATGATCCTGGCCGAGCCCCGCGCCAACCGCGCCGAGTTCTTGCAGGACGTCTGCAATCGCCTGCACCTGGAAAACGTGGAGGTGGTGGCCCGCAAGGTGGGATCGAAGTTCGCCCGCAAGGCGCGCGGGATCATCACGCGAGCGGTGGCGTCGATCCCCGAGACGCTCGACCGCGTGGCTTCATGCCTGGACGCCGGCGGCAAGATGCTGTTCATGAAAGGCCCCGATTGCGACGGCGAGATTGGCGACGCCGCGCGTTCGCACGCCTCCTCGTTCCGCCTCGTCGCCGATCATGCCTACACGATCCCCGACACGTCTCACGAGCGCCGCCTGGTCGTGTACGAACGGCTCGATTCGCCCGCGCCGCTCGTCGTGACGGCCTCGTCCGCCTACTCCGGGGCGATCCGCGAGGTGACGAGCGACGCCAATCCCACCTTCAAGGTCACGCGGGATCTCTTGACCGGGCGGGGGATTCGCAAGCACGGGCAGGCGTTGCTCGCGGGCAGTCGAATCGTGGCCGAGGTCCTGGAAAAGAGCCCGCAGAATGTCCTCGCCTGGGTGACCGAGCTGGACGGCCCCGCTCCCCCGGAAGCCTCGTCGCAACCGATCTGGATGCGAGTCGCCCCCGCCCTGTTCGCCGAGCTGGATACGGCCGGCACGCACGCCCCGATGCTCCTCGTCAGGGTGCCCGACATGCCGGCGTGGAGCGACGAGGCCGAATGGCCCGCCGGTTGCACGCTCTTCCTGCCGTTCCAGGACCCCGAGAACATCGGCGGCGTGATCCGTTCGGCGGCGGCGTTCGGGGTCTCGCGAGTCGTCCTGTTGAAGGAAGCCGCCCACCCATTCCACCCGAAATCCGCCCGAGCCGCCGGCCCCGCCCTGTTCGCGGTGCCGTTCTTGCAAGGGCCATCAATCCACGACCTGACCGCGAAGGAGATCCCCCTGTTCGCCCTATCGGCCGACGGCGAAGTGCTAGCAAACAAGACGTTTCCCGAGCGCTTCGGGCTCGTCGCGGGGATGGAAGGGCCGGGATTGCCGCCTCACCTGCGAGCAGGCGAGCGATTGCAAATCCCGATCGCCCCGGGCGTCGAATCGCTGAACGCGGCCACCGCCACGGCGATCGCCCTCTATGAATGGAGCCGAAAGGGCCTCATTTCCTCGCCTCCCGCACCAGGTGGGGCAATTCCACCAGGATAATCTTCTCCATGGCCAGGCGGACGGCGTTGAGCGAGCCGGGCATGACCAGGACAATCACCCCGCCCATCAACCCGCCGACGGCCCGGCTGAGGATCGTTGCCGGGCCAATTTCGGCGTAGCTGAGCATGCGAAACAGTTCGCCGAACCCGGGCATGGGCTTCGTCAGAAGGGCCGAGACCGTCTCGAACGTCTGGTCGCGTCGCGTGATGCCCGTCCCCCCGGTCATCAGGATCGCATCCAGGTCGCCGCGGTCACGCCAGGAGGTCAAGAGCAGCCGCATCGAGTCGGGCTCATCCGGCACGATCTGCCGATCGACGATCACATGCCCCTTCGCCGTCATCTGCTCCACGATCAGCGAGCCCGAAGCATCCGTATCGATCGAGCGCGTATCCGAAACCGTCAGCACGGCAACCCGCAACAATCGCGGCGCCTCGGCCCGGTGCTCCTGCACGCTCAAACTCATGGCATCGGTCCCTGTCCTCGCGGGTGAAACCAGGTGAGCTGGATCCCAGACCCAGCTTACGATCTCGCGGGCCTTTATTGTAGGGCCGGCAATAGCCGCTGATGCTCGGCTTTTTGAGTCAGGACGCGGAAATACCTTGCCTGCCGGCCTTGCCTCGGCCGCAACTGCCCTCGTGAAAAACCCTGCGTACAGTTCGCGGATGACCCATTTGACCAAATCCGTCGGATAGGATTTGCTAATTGCGGTCGGCGTTGCAGAGAGTAAGATGTGTATGGAGCGAAAGTCCAAGCCGTGATCCCCGTTGTCCTGCCAGGGGGGCATCGTCGATGGAACGAGTTCGATTCGGGGTCGCCGCGGCGATTGCGGCCGGTTTGCTGGCTTGGGGCCCGCCCTTGGCGAGGGCCGATCGCATCACGCTCCGCGGCGGGGGCGAGATCAAGGGCGTGGTCGTGGCCGATCCCAAGCAGCCGTCGCATGTGCTGATCCAGACCGAGACGGCGGCCAGGCCGATTTCGTTCGAGAAGACGCAGGTGGTGAAGGTCACTCGCGAGCCCGGCCCGCTCGACGACTACCTGGCCCAGAAAGACAAGGTCGAGCAGACCGCGCAGGCCCAGTACGATTTCGGCATGTGGTGCGAGGAGAGCAAGATCACCGGCCCGGCGTCCAGCTTCTATCAGAAGGCCATCGAGCTCGACCCCCAATTCGCGCCCGCCCACAAGAAGCTGGGCCACGTCCAGCAGGGTGCCCGCTGGGTGACCTACGACCAGCAACGCGAGGCGCAGGGGCTCGTCAAATACAAGGGGAAGTGGATCTCGAAGGCCGAGAAGGCGAAGCTGGACGCACAGGCCGCGAAGACCGCCGCGCAAATCTCCTGGATCACGCGGCTGAAGACGATCCGCCGCAAGCTGCTCGACGGCAACACCAACAGCCGAATCCAGGCCGAATCCCAGCTCACCGCGATCCGCGACCCGAACGCGATCCCCGGCCTGATCCAGAACTTCATCAACGACGGCGACGCCATGAGGGTCCGCCTCGGACAGATCATCGGCGCCATCACGGGCCCGGAGGCCACCGAGGCCATGGTGGCGCTGCTCCTGAATGAGGGGAATATCGAGGTCCGCGAGGCGATGATCGAGGAGGTCTCGCGCCGGAAAGATCCCGAGGCGGTCACGAAGTTGATCTCGGCCCTGAAATCCAGGGAAATCCTCGTCGTCAGCCACGCGGCGCTCGCCCTCGCGGGGCTCAGGGCCACCTCGGCGGTGCCGAAGATGGTCGAGGCTTTGACCCTGACCGAGCAGAAGACGACGGTCGTCCAGGTGCAGGGGGGCGGGGCCGGCGGGCCGGCGGGCGCGTACGGGTTCACGCAGAATAAATCGGTCGGCTCCGGCGCACGAAGCAGCTACGGGCACGCCTACGGACAGGGATTCTCGACGATCCAGAGCTACGGGCAAATCACCGACGTCGCCGTGTCGGACCACGCCATCGCGTTCGGGATCTCCTCGACCGCCCTGCCCGGCGGAGGAGCGGGCAACTTCTCGAACAGCCAGCCCCGGGAAGTGGTCACGCCCGTGACCATGGTCTATCAGAACACCGATGTGCTGCTCGCCCTGGAGACGCTGACCGGCATGAACTTCGGCTTCGACCAAGCCGCCTGGAGGCAATGGGTCCAGACCTCGTTCCGTCCCCAGGCCCCGCCGCCGCGACGAGTCCAGCAGCCCTAAGCCTTCGACGCCACCCGCTTCCCCGCCTTATGAGGTCGCGGAACTCCGGTGGCCGCATCAACCCGGCCGGGAATCGCCGCTCTTTCCCGCGAGGCCATCCATCCCCTCGGATCAAGCCTGCGGCAAAGGGTGTCGAACTCCTCCGGCAGCAAGAACGCGAGATAGCAGGCGGTGATCAGTTCGCCGAAGACGGGAATGTTGACCGTCAACATGATCCCGCCGTGCAAAGTCAGCCCGGCCAGGATCACCCACGGCCTCGCCGCCTTCACCCAGAGGAGGAACGCGAGGCAGAATTCGATCACCACGGCGGCGTAGGTCATCAGGTTGATCAGGAGCGGATAGGACGTGACCCCGAACGTGAAGCGGCGGAATTCCACGTTGCTCAGGACGTAGTAGAGGGCCGTCCCATCGTGCCAGGTCGAGCCTTTCGCCTTCAGCACGGCCGTCATGAAGTAGACGATGGTGATCTGGATCTGGATCAATCGCTGAGGCCACGGCGAGATCAACGGCTCGAATTCCGCCCCCAGCTTCCGCACGCGCCGCCGGTGATCGAGCGAAAGTGCCGCCCCGCACGGGCTGAGCATGAGATAGAACGTGATGATGACCAGCAGGGTGTCGGCGCCGCTGAGGGTGAGGATGTTCCGGTGATGGATCGAGACGATCATCACGTACTGGATGATCCCCATGATCCGCGTGTGCCACCCCAAGGAGAACAGGACGGCCGCCGCGGCCGTAAGGGCCAGGGCAATTCGGATGCTGATCGGGTCCTGGAACCAGAAGAGCAGCGACGGCCGGAACCAGCCGGCAAGCTCGCGGGCCTCCGACCCCTGGAGGCGGCCGACGTTGGAGAGCCATTCGTCGCAATCGTTGGCGAGGAGTCCCACATGGAGCAGGACGATCAGGCCGAACAGGATGCGCAACGCCCCCAGCGGCCGGGCCGAGGTGGGGGCGAACCAGAACCGATTCCAGGCCCGGATGAGCGTCACGGCCTCGTCTCCGCGAGGGTCGGGAAGTGGTAGCGTTCCAGCGATTGCGGGTAGGGCAGGGGAGGCGACGCGCCCTCGGGCGATCCGGGCGGGAGGGTCTCGCTGACCTGATAGAAAAGCTCCAGGTCGACCGGGTAATCGTCCTCCTTCAGGTCGAGCTTGCGGAGGACATAGCGCGCCCCGAACTCGCGATGGGCCTTCGCGTCGGGGTCGGCCAGCACCGAGCCGTATTTCGCGTGCCGGTAGAGCCAAAATCCCTCGCCGACGGAGCGGTCGGCCAGGCGAGGGAAGGTGAAATGATGGTTCAGGCCGTGGCGGTCGCGCACGACCGCCTCAAGCTGGGCGCTGGCCTTGGAAGGCTCGGGGGCGAACATCCCCCACGCCTGCCACTGGCCCGTGCCCATCATGTAGTAGAACGCGAAGCCGGTGAGCCGCTCGCGCAAGGCGCACGCGGGCAAGTTCCAGGCGACGACGGCCGTCAGGTGAGCCAGGAGGAACGCCGAGACCGCCGTCCGCTTGATCGTCAGGTTCATGAAGGCCTCCCTCCGATCGTGAATCGGACGGGAGGCTAGGAAATACGACGCAAACGGTCAAGCCCAAGGCGGGCGGACGACGGCCGGCATCAGTGGGGCGATTCGGCGACCTTCTTCTGATACGTGTCGTGATCGAGCAGCGGCTGCATGTCGAGCGTGGTCTCCTGGAGCTTGAGCTTGACGAGCCAGCCCTCGGTATAGGGGTCCTTGGCCAGGACCTGGACGTCGGCCACGACGGCCGGATTGACCTCGATGACCTCGCCCGCGATCGGCGCGTACAGGTCGCTCACGGCCTTCACGCTCTCGATCTCGCCGAAGCTCCTGCCGGCGGTGAGGAACGAGCCCACCTTGGGCAGTTCGATGTGGATCAGGTCGGTGAGCTGGTCGACGGCGAACCGGGAGATCCCGACGGTTGCCACGTCGCCGGAAAGCTGCACCCATTCGTGAGATGTCGTGTACTTCAAGGCCTTCGGGTCGATCACGGCCGGTGGCTCCTCAACTTGTCGTGTCGTTTGTCGGAATCAAATCAGGCGGCGATAGAACGGGATGGGGACCACGCGAGCCGCTTCCTTCTGGCCCCGCACGTCAACTTGCAGGCTCGCGCCCTCGGCACCCGCGCCCGGGTCGACCAGTGCCATGGCCAGGGCTTTGCCCATGGTGGGCGCGAAAGTGCCCGACGTGACCACGCCCACTTTTCGATCGTCGAAAAAAACTTCACTCCCCTGCCGGGCGATCCGCTTGCCTTCCATCGCGATCCCGATCCGGGTCTTCCCGGGCGATTTCTTGGCCTGGAGCAGGGCGTTGCGGCCGAGGAAATCGCCCTTGTTCAGCTTCACGGCCCATCCCAGCGCCGCGGCGTAGGGATTGACCGTGGCGTCCATCTCGTGGCCGTAGAGCGGCATGGCGGCCTCGAAGCGGAGGGTGTCACGCGCACCCAGCCCGCACGGCTTGATCCCGCAATCGGCGCCGGCTTCCAGGAGTTGAATCCAGAGCCGCTCGGCCAGGTCGGCGCGGACGATCAGCTCGAACCCGTCCTCGCCCGTGTAGCCGGTCCGGCTCACCGAAATCGGGGAATCCAGGGCCGTCCCGACGAGGTGGTGATAGTACTTCAGCGCCACCAGGTCGGCCCGGACCACCTTGGGGACGACTTCCGCCGCCTTTGGGCCCTGGACGGCGATCATGGCGGTCAGGAGCGTGGCATCCTGGAACGTGGCCACGTGACTGCCCTTCGTCTGGTTGAAGCGGGCGACCACGTGATCGCGGTTCGACGCGTTGCAGACCACGCTGTAGGCGTCGGGAGATTCGTCGCGATAGACGAGGATGTCGTCCAGGACGCCGCCGTCCTCGTTCACCATCAGGCTGTACTGAATCTGACCCGGCAGGAGCTTGGCGACGTTGTTGGTGGTGGCGTATTCGAGCCACGCCAAGGACCCCGGGCCCTTGAATCGCAGCCGGCCCATGTGGCTGATGTCGAAAAGCCCCACGCCGGTCCGGACGGCGTGATGTTCGTCGGTGATCGTCGAATACTGGACGGGCATCGACCAGCCCCCGAACTCCACGAGACGGCCTCCGTGGGCCGCATGCCAGGCGTGCAGGGGCGTTTGCAGCAAGTCGGGGACGGCCATGGAGGATCCTTGAGGCAAGGCGGGATGCGGGCTGACGAGGGAGGATTGTAGCCGATCGGTCGAGGGGCCGACAACTCCCCCGGACGTGGCGAGAAATCGACCCCCGCGAAAATCCGGATGCGGGATTCGTGGTCACTCGTTATACTCAATGGCATCCGCGGGCACTCCCTCTCCACGCGTATGCCGCCCGCGGAGGCCTGACGCCCACCCCGACTCGAGCATCACCTCCGATGGGCCTCGCCCCGTTCCTGATCATCGCAGGCCTCGTCTTCGTCAACGCATTTTTCGTCGCCGCCGAGTTCGCCCTGGTCAAGGTGCGAGTCGCGCAGATCGACCAGCTTGCCGAGGAAGGCCACTGGGCCGCCCGCATGACCCGCAAGGTGCTCGATCACCTCGACGCGTATCTGTCGGCCTCGCAACTCGGGATCACGGTGGCAAGCCTGGCGCTCGGGAAGGCGATCGATTCGACCATCGAGCCGGCCGTCGAGGGGCTTTTCACGAGACTGGGGATGCCCCACGCCTCGGGCATGGCCATCGTCCCGATCATCGCCCTATCGATCGTGACCTTCCTGCACATGGCCCTCGGCGAACAGGCCCCGAAGAGCCTGGCCATCCGGGCCGCCAAGCCGATCGCGCTCTGGACGGCGCCGGTCCTGGTGGCGTTTTCCTACATGTTCTGGCCGCTGATCTGGGCGTTGAACAGCGCGAGCAACCTCACGCTCCACCTGATCGGCCTGGGCAAGACCGATCATGCCGAATTGGCCCACACTGAAGAAGAATTGCGGCACATCGTGGCCGAGAGCGTGGCGGGCGGGCACCTCTCGCGCACCGAGCGGATCATGATCGAGAACGTGTTGAACCTGGAAGAGAAGACGGCCCGGCGGATCATGGTCCCGCGTCCGGATATCGTTTATTTGAGCCTATCGCGACCGCTGGAGGAGAATTTGCGCGTGGCGAGGCAGGCGGGCCACACGAGATTTCCCCTCTGCGAGGACGATTTGACGACCGTCGTCGGGATGATCCACGTCAAGGACCTCTTCCGCCTCGGCTCGTCCAACGGCGGCCGGCCCGACCTTCGCAAGCTCTCTCGCCAGATGCCGTTCTTGCCCGAGACCCTGCACCTGGATGACCTGCTGCTCGAATTCCAGCGCAACAAGGTCCACCTGGCCATGCTCCTGGACGAATACGGGAGCGTGGTCGGCATGGTGAGCCTGGAGAACGTCCTGGAGCAGCTCGTGGGGCCGATCCAGGACGAGTTCGACCGAGAAACGCCGCCGGTTGTGCCGGTGGAGGGGGGTGCGTTCGACGTCGATGCTTCCTGCCCGCTCGATGTGCTGGCCGATGCGGTCGGGATCGAGCTTCCAGAGACCGATGCCGAGACCGCGGGCGGACTCGTGCTCGACTTGCTCGGGCGCCTGGCCCGCGTGGGCGATAGCGTGGACGTGGACGGCCATCACCTGGTCGTCACCCAGGCCGATCCCACGCGAGTGCGTCGCCTGCGGCTCGTCCCGCTCCAGAAGGCCGAGCCGCAAGCCACGCCGTCCTGATCTTAATGCCGGTGGGCCGTGCCGATCCCGTGGAAGCTGGCCTTCGCCGGCTCCCCTTCTTCATCATCTTCTTTGATGAGAAGATGGATGTGGCCGCTCCGGCCGTCGATCAACACGAGGCGGTAGCGGGCGCCTTCGACGAAGCTGGGCCGAAGCTCGGGCGGGAACTCGAAGTGTCCCGTCCATTCGCCGTTACCGCTGTTGGGCTTCGGCTTGGTTTTCAGGTGGCCCTCGACGTGCTCCATCAAGGTGTGGTCGCCCGCGAAAAGCCGTCCGCGAAAGTGTTCAGTGCGATCCATTGGTCCCTCCCGATCGACAAGACGAGGTCGTCGCGAAGACGTTCGGTACGCCGAAGCTGGCTCGCAGTGAGTGAGGCACTCGGTATCGAGCGCGCGACTTCGGGAGTACCTCCTCCCGGGATACTAAATGGAACAACGGAGCGGGAGCAAAGTAGTGACACATCCGAACATTTTTCGCAATTTGGGCCACCCCGGACGGCTCGTAACTGTCGGATGTCCAAGTTTTTATCGTCATGCCCTTGCGCAGCCATCCAACCTCACGCAATTACGGCATTGCGAATTTCGGCATTCGCGCCTTTGCGATCCCTATCTACAGGGCGAGGTCATCGATGAGCACTCGCAAATGCGCCTCGATCGCATCGGCCGTGCGACGGTAGGTCTCGCGGTCGGTCCCGATGGGGTCGGCGATATCGCCGCCTTGCGAGTGCAGGAGACGGACCCTGGGCTCGGCTTCGGGGAAGTCATCGAGCAGGGCTTCGCGGTGGTCGCGGGTCATCGCGATGACCCAGTCGGCCCTCGCGATCATCGCGGGGCTGATTTGCCGGCTGGAATGCGATCGAAGTGAGCCGCCGCGGGCCTGGACGATCGCGATGGCGTCGCTCGCGGCTTTCATGCCGGTTCCGGCCGCCAGGCCCGCTGAAGCGACCACAAAGCCCCTGGATTCCAGCTCGGACGGCTCGCAACCCAGGCGAGAGGCGAGCGCGAGCCGGCAAAGCTCCTCGGCCATCGGGCTGCGACAGGTGTTGCCCGTGCAGACGAAGAGCAGGAGCATCCCCGTCATGCGCCGGATGGAGTCCGAGTCGACGACCCCTTCGCGGACGATGCTCCAGCGATCCTCGTCGACCAGCACGATCGTGTTGCGGCCTCCGGCGTCGTCGTCCTCGTCGAGGACCATGTCATGCCGCGTGAGGCCGGCGAAATTCGATGGCGATGTCCCCACGGGGTGGGCCGAGGTCAGCACGAGAGGGCCGGGCAAGAGGTCAAGAATTTCGCGGACCACCTCGTGACCCGGCATCCTCAGGCCGACGGAATCACCGGGTGCCACCACCCGTCGGACCGCATCAGGAAGCTTCCTGACCAGGCCCCGTTCGACGTCCCCTTTGAAGACCAGCGTGACCGGGCCCGGCCATGCTCGCCGGGCGAGCTTCTTGGCGATGGCCGAGGGATGAGGCGCCCAATCGCCCACTTCATCGGGCTCGCGAATCGCCAGGCTCAGTGGGCGGTCGTCGCTCGCCCCTTTCACCGCCCTCAGGCGAATCACGGCCGAGGGGTCCAGGGCGCTTGCCGCAAGGCCGTAGCCGGTGTCGGTCGGCAGGGCCACCACGCCTCCCTGGGCGAGGCAGGCGACCGCGCGATGGACGACGTCCCTGGGGTCGTCGGCCGAGAGTAGGTCGATGCGTTCGGCCTCGCCCGGATCCTGGCTCATCGGCGCGGACCCTCTTACAGCAGCAGCGTGATGCCTTCAAGCTCGCGAAGCTTCGCGTAGATGGCGCGGACCTGCTCGGCTCTGGACGGTGATATCCAGCGTGACGGCATGATGCCGGCCTCCCTGCGTGCCGCGGACCGAATGCTCGACCTCGCCGGGGCCGGCAAGCTCCTCGGCCACGGCCGCGACCACCCGCGCCGCGAAATCGTTATCCGCCGCCCCGATTGCCTTGATCTGATACGTGCCGGGGAAGGTGTGGGAGGATTCCAGCAGGTCGATCGAAGGGCGATGATCCATGACAGGCTCCGAGGATGAGGCCCTGGGGTCACTCCCATTCTAGCCCCGGCAGGGTTTCCCGCCAAATCCCACGCGCGGCCCAGGGGCGAAGAAAGGCGAGGTGGCCGACGCATCGTCCGCCTTGGGACGACGCATCGACCACCGACATTCCTGGCCAAGAGCCATGAGACCGAGAGGCGGCCGAGGCTATTTCTTGCGATGGCGGATGCGGCTCCGCATCCGGCGCTTCTTCCTTCCGACTTTGCGACGACCTTTCCCTCGACGGCGGCTGGCCATACACGCTCCTGAACTTCGGAGAACACGGGATCAATGCCGAGCAATTCCCGGACTGGGAAAGATCGACAGCATAACCTCGATCCGCCGTCCAGGCAAGAGCCAGGCCGGGCGTTTTCGGCCGAAAAGAGGCGGGATGGCCTCGCCTCAATTCGGCTGGGGTGGCGAGGTCTTGAGCAGCGTCACCAGGGACGACACGTCCAGGGGCTTCAAATACACGTGATCGATCCCCCAGAGCTTGTGGTCGAGCGGCTCGGAGCCGAAATCCCAGCCGGTAATCATCACCACGAGCGGCGTGGGCTGGAGGGCGTGCGCCTCTCGCGAGATTTCCCGACCGTCCAGGTCCGGCAGGATCATGTCGGTGAGGACCACGTCGGGCGTGGGGCCCGAGCGCAGGATTTGCAGGGCCGCGGTGCCGTTGCCCGCGGTGATCACCTCGAAATCGTAGAACTCGAGCAGGCGAGCCAGTGCCCGACAACCTTCGACGTTGTCGTCGACGAGCAAGATCCGGCGCCGCGGGTCGCCGGATGGGGTGACGAGGGATATCGGATCGGTGTGGGGCATCGTGGGCCACTTCGCGCCGCTGCGATCGAGCGAAAGGGTACTCATGAAGGGGTGGATGTCCTTTCCCAATCGACATGAGAGAGATTCGCGAGGGCAAGCATCAAGGCGTGAGTGCCATCACGCCCGTGTCCCTGGGCCTCGACGGCACGATAGAGCGTCTCCGCGAGCGAAAGTCCGGGCAAAGACAGATGCAAACGACGGGCCTCGGCGAGCGGCGATCCCCATGTCCTTGAGGAAGTGCTCGACCAGGAAACCCGGCTCGAACCGCTTCGCGATCATCCTGGGGGCCAGGTTCGTCAAGTTCCACGAGCCCGCCGCGCCGCTGCTGACCGATTGCAGGACGGTCGTCGGATTCAGGCCGGCCTTGTAGGCGTAGAGCATGGCCTCGCACACGCCGATCATGCTGGTTGCGATCAAGATCTGGTTGACCATCTTGGTGTGTTGGCCCGACCCGGGGCCTCCTTGATGCACGATTGTCTTACCCATTACTTCGAATAAGGGCCGCAAAGCCGCCACGACGGCGTCGTCCCCGCCGACCATGATCGAGAGCCTCGCCTCCCTGGCGCCGATGTCCCCGCCCGAGACCGGGGCGTCGACCGAGTGGACCCCCTTCGCTTTCGCCGCCTCATGGATCTCGACGGCCAGCGACGGCTCGCTCGTGGTCATGTCCACCAGGACCGATCCCGGTCGGGCGCCTGCCAGGGTGCCGTCCGGGCCGAGCGTGACCGCGCGGACGTCCGACGGGAACCCGACGATGGTGAAGATCACGTCCGACGCTTCCGCGACCTCGCGGGGGGAGCGGGACGGGGTCGCGCCACGGTCGACGAGGGCCTTGGTCTTCTCCGTGGACCGATTGAACACCGCAGCCCTGTATCCGGTATCGATCAAATGCCCGCACATGGACGACCCCATGACCCCGGTGCCAATCCAGCCGATCCGCGTGGTCGCCGGCGAAAACTCAAGGCTCATCGTGGCCCTTGCCCTTTTCTGGAGGAGTGTCGGGAGGACGAGCGACCCTCCCGCGTAGCGCTCAACGCCGCAACTTCCGGGAAACCCCTCCATCGCCGAGGGGACCGTTCCTCGCGGGAACGACCGAAGACTCTACATCTTGAGCAACGTTCCATCAACGCTCCCGTGACAACAATACGTCGCAAATGCGAAAAATCAACATGGGTTTGGCTCCGACACCCTCTTCCACTCCGGGCGGTCCACGCCATTCGGCGCGCACTCTTTTTTATTGATGGGGATCGGATTAGGATGAGGCCCTCCCTGGTGGTCGTGTCGAACTCGCCGGATTGCTCACGATCACCCCAGAAGCCTCCCTCGCATCCCGGCGGGAAACACCCTCTCCATGGCATCCTCTCACGGGAGACCCTTCATGAAACGTGTCGTCTTGCTCCTGATCGTCCTGGCATTGAGCGGGGCCCGCGCCTCCGCCCGCGCCGACCAGCTCGGGAATCTCATGGCCGATGCCGCAAGTCGATTCCTCGCCGCCCTGGACGAAGGCCAAAGATCCAAGGCAACTTTCTCCTTCGAAAGCCCCGAACGCCTGAACTGGCACTGGATTCCCCGCGAACGCAAGGGCGTCCCGTTCAAGAACCTCACGCCCGAGCAGCGTGCCCTGGCGTTCGGCCTCCTGAACACGGGCCTTTCCACCAAGGGCGCGGTCCGTGCCACCACCATCATGAGCCTGGAGGAAATCCTCCGGGTGGCCGAGCACGGGACAGGGCCGGTTCGTGACCCCGAACTGTACTATATAAGCATTTTCGGGACTCCCGGCGACCCCTCGGAATGGGGTTGGCGCATCGAAGGCCACCACCTGGCACTCAACTATACGCTCAAGGGCAACAAGGTCGTCTCCGCGACGCCGTTCATGTTCGGCTCCAATCCCGCACTCGTCAAATCGGGATCACGCAAGGGATTGCGAAATATGGCCGAGATCGAGGACCCGGCGAACCGAATCTTGCTTTCTTTGACTGAAGAACAGCGGAAACTTGCCGTCGTGGCCGAGAAGCGCCCGACGTCACGACCACGCCCAACTCGGCGCAATTCGAGCCGCGTTCGCCCGAGGGAATTTCTTCGGAAAAAATGAATTCCGACCAGAAAGAGGCGCTGAGCGAGTTGCTCCAGGCTTACGCGGCCAATTTCCCCGCCCAGGTGGGCGAATCGCTCCTCGACCAGATCTCCCAAAGCGACCCGGTCCTCCACTTCGCCTGGTTCGGCCCGGCCGACCCGACCAAGCCGCACGCGTTTCGGATCTATGGCCCCACGCTCTTGATCGACTTCAATGAGACCCAGGACGCCGTGAACCACATCCACACGTTCTACCGATCGCTGCCGGGCGATTTCGGCCTGCCGGTCTCGCACTCGAAATGATGTCAATCTCGCCCGAAGAGCTGAAACGGAAGCTCGAAGCCGGGAAGCCGTTCGTCCTCTTCGATGTCCGCGAGGAGGACGAACGGGCCTATTCGCGCGATCGCAGCCCCGCAATGCGTCACCGATGTCCACATCCCGATGAAGCAAATCCCGCAACGGGTGCGGGAGGTGCTAGTCAGCGATCAAGATATCGTGGTGTATTGCCACCATGGGGTACGTTCGCTCGCCGTGGCCAATTGGTTGGCTGGGCGAGGGGTAGCGAACGTATTCAACATGGATGGGGGGATCGATGCATGGTCGTTGCGAGTCGATCCCAAGGTGCGTCGTTATTGAGGGAGGATCACGACGTCTCGCAGCCAGGGTGCCAGGGAACTAACTCACGATGTCGCATGGGTGTCGGCGGCCGGGCAAGCGGCGTCCGGCGTCAAAGCCAGGACGAGGCCATGATCCATTTTTACAATCGTAAAAGGATGTTTACAACTATTAATTCCGAGTTGCGCCCGATCGGAGAGATCTCGGACCGAATTGCGCACGGTGCGCCTGCTTTCTTACAAGTCAGCCCTCAGTCATCACGTCTGGGCGATTTTCAAGGGCATTTGTGCCCGAAAAAAAGTGTCGCACTCTGTAGCGTATTAAGGATGACCAATACATGGATATCGACGCAAGTCCTTGGTGCGACAGGATTGGAAGGGAGGAAAAGGGATGCGCCTGAGAGGCCATTTGGAAGACCCGTTCGCGAGCCCTGAATCCGCAAATTTCGATCCCCCGTCGTGCCGCCAATTTTCCCCCCTTCCGAAATTGCTGATAATTTTGCACGACCCGCCCCGATGCTTGTCGGTATGCCTCGGTCAATCCGGTTTAACCCCACGAAGATATCATCGCGAAAGTCGAGGCGAAATATGCGTCAAAAACTCCCAGAACACCCGGCTTGCCCAGGCCGCGAATTGGCCCCCAGGAGACGACGTCGGGCCTCCCGGATTTCGCCCCCAGACATCAAGGCACCGAAGGCGTTCCGGGACCATGAGCCGGGCCGTTTTCTTGCCGGCGTTTCGTTTGCGCGGCCGGCGGACCGTTGTGGCGAGCTTGAATCCCATTCCTCGCAAATGACCGGTGCTCGCTTGCGACAACCCGAGGTCTCTGTTACGAACGCAGTGGGGATCGGACGGGCATGATCGAGTTCCTCGCGATTCCCGCGTCGGGCGCCACGAAAATCCGCCTGGAAACGTGGATTGATCGCCTGATCGAGCTTGGCCACACGCCGACTTTTACCCGCGACGGCTCGTCGGACGCCTGGATCGAGGTCTGCGCCGCTCCGGCTTCGCGGCTTTGTGGTCTTCGAGAACGGCCACCCCGAAGCCATCAATTTCGAGCTCCATGACCCCGACCCGTCGCCCGCCTTGCAACTCATCGAGGAAGCCGCCCGCGGCCTGGGATGGGAAATCCATCCCGACGAGGGCGACGACGAGGAAGATTGATGGTTTCGCTCGACCCTCCCGGAGGATCTCGCATGCCCGCCCGACGCGCCTTGCTGGTTTCGCTCGCGATCTTCGGCCTGTCCGCCCGAGCCGACGAGCCGAAATGGAAGAAGCATGACATCAACGCCAAAAGCCCGTTCGAGGCCGCCGGCGTGTTCGACGTGGACGGCGACGGCAAGCTGGACATCGTGTCGGGCAACACCTGGTACAAGGGGCCCGACTTCAAGGCCACGTACCCCGTCCGCGACGTGACCAAGACCGGCACTTATTACAACTGCTTCTCCACGATCCCGATGGAAGTGAACGGCGACGGATCCATGGATTTCGTCTCCTGCTCGTACTTCGGGCAGGACGTGGGCTGGGTGCAGAATCCGGGCAAGCCGGGCGAGAAATGGACCTATCACGAGATCGACAAGCCCGGCAGCAGCGAGGCGGCCGTGGCGGTCGACCTCACGGGCGACGGCAAGCCGGAAATCCTGCCCAATAGCGTCAACGTGGTGGTCTTCTATCAACTAGAAAAAGCCGCGGCCGAGCCGAAGTGGAAGAAAGTGGACCTGGGCAAGGCCGCCGCCGGCCACGGAGTCGGGTCGGGCGACGTGAACGGCGATGGCAAGACGGATATCCTCACGCCCAAGGGTTGGTTCGAGGCCTCCGACAACCACGACGTGCCTGGCTGGACCTGGCACGGCGAATGGAACCTCGGCGCCACGGGAATTCAGATCCTCGCCAAGGACGTGAACGGCGACGGCCTGTCCGACGTCGTGTACGGGATGGGCCACGGCCGCGGACTGTACTGGATCAAGCAGGCCAGGGGAACGGGCGGGGAGCGGACCTGGAGCAAGCCCATGCTCATCGATCCCACGCTGACGTCGGTCCACACGCTTTTGTGGGTGGACCTGGACGGCGACGGCAAGAAGGACGAGATGCTGACCGGAAAGCGGGTTTACGCCCACGAGATTGAAGAGGGCGACGTCGAGGCGTCGCAGATCGCCTATTTCAAGTTCGACGCGAAGTCCGACCGTTGGGTCAAATATCCCATCTACCAGGGAGAGCCCGCCAGGAACGCACCCAAGCAGGGCCGCGACGCCCAGAAGGATTTCCCGCCCGGCACGGCCGGGACCGGCCTGGAAATCGCTGCGGTGGACATCGACGGAGACGGAGATATCGACCTGGTTTGCCCCGGAAAGAGCGGGTTGTATCTGTTCGAGAACCTGGGAGTGAAGCCGTAAATCTGGCGGGCGGGTGGATATACGCCGAATCGGGACGCCTTGTGTCCCCGACCTTGCATCCCGTCCCGACTCGTCTCGCCGGGCCTCGCTTGCTATGATGGGGTAAACCCCTCGACGTTCCGGAAGCGCCGACAACTTTCGAATAACCTCAGGAGCATTGCGTGATGGCCACCGCGACGAAGTCCCCCATTGCCGAACTCCAGGCGGCCGGCGTGAGCGTTTGGCTGGATAACATCAGCCGGGGCATCCTGAAGAACGGCCATCTCAAGGAGTTGATTGACGAGGATGGGCTCCAGGGCGTCACGTCCAACCCCACCATCTTCGAGAAGGCCATCGGCCACACGCCCGACTACGACGAGGACATCAAGAAGACCGTGGGCAAGGGGGGGACGTCGACGAGATCTATCAGACCCTCACGGTCTACGACATCCAGACCGCGCTCGACCTCTTCCGACCGCTCTACGACCGCGAGCACGGCAAGGACGGGTATGTGAGCCTGGAGGTTTCTCCCACCCTGGCTCACGACACCGCCGGCACCACCCAGCAGGCCAAGGAGCTTTGGGAGAAGCTCGATCGGCCCAACGCCATGATCAAGATCCCCGGCACCGAGGAGGGCCTCGCGGCGATCGCGGCCAGCCTGGAGGCGGGCATCAACGTGAACGTGACGCTCTTGTTCAGCGTCGAGGCGTACGAGAAGGTCGCGCACACTTACATCGCCGCCCTCAAGAAAAGGGCCGACGCCGGCAAGCCGATCGACCGCGTGGCGTCGGTCGCCAGCTTCTTCGTCTCGCGGATCGACAGCGAGGTGGACAAGCGGATCGAGGCGAAGCTGAAGACCGAGACCGATCCGGGCCGCAAGGCGAAGCTGGAGGGACTGCTCGGCAAGATCGCGATCGCCAACGCCAAGCTCGCGTATGCGTCTTACGAGAAGATCTTCGGCGGGCCGGAATTCGCCGCCTTTGAAGGCCAAGGGCGCAAAGGTGCAGCGCGTCCTGTGGGCGTCGGTCGGGACCAAGAACCCGAAATATCCCGACACGCTCTACATCGACGAGCTGATCGGCCGAGACACGGTAAGCACCATGCCGCCGTCCACGCTCGACGCCACCCGCGACCACGCCAAGGTCCGGCCCAGCCTGACCGAGAACGTGGAAGAGGCCCGGCAACAGATCAAGGAGCTTGGCGAGTTCGGCATCGACCTGAAGGAAGTGACCGACCTGTTGCTTCGCGAAGGGGTTGCGAGCTTCTCGAAGTCGTTCGAGGACCTGATGGCGTCGATCAAGGAAAAGCGGACGAAGCTGCTGGGGCAAGACGGCGCCTGATCGGACTGATTGGCAGGGTGGGTCGAGCGCCAGCGAGGCCCACCCCACGAAAACGAAAAATCGGTCGGTCCAGGGGCTTTCCCCGGGCCGGCCGATTCATGTTTCAAGACACCTCACCCCAAACGGCCGGTCGATCAGGGACCGAGGCCGCCGTGGGTTCGGAACGGTGTGAGGTGCGACGGCTGGTCGAGGAACCAGAAGCGTTCCCACTCGTCGCCGAGCTGTCTCAGGTTTTCGGAGTCGACGAGCAACTCCTCGGTCCTCTTGGTCGGGCTGGCCGCATAGTGCGGCAGGGGGACCGGGGCACAACCGTCGGCCACGGCCAGCGCCCCCATCACCAAGACCAGGGCCGCCATTGCTTTACGCATTTCGGGCATCCTCCCGCCTCGGTCGGATTCCTCGCGGATCGGTCCCGCCGCGCGATCCTTCGCGCGGTTCCGATCCGGGGGGCATGGCCATCTCGCGCCTTGCCGAGACCCGGGCGATTCGCCCTTCGCGCCGAGTTCACGACGCGGGACGGTCGCCCCAAATCGACCGGGACGGCGAGGGCCTAAGCTTTCCGCTTGGACGTCCCGCTCTTCTCGTCGATAGGTCCGTTATGATCGTTATCGGCATCCGCGGCCTCTTCCAATAGCGGAAGATTCTCGGGATTCATTTGCCGGACGAGTTCTTCCATCTCCTTGCCGGGCTTGAACGTGACCACGTTCTTCGCCGGGACGCTCACCTTGTCCCCAGTCCGCGGATTGCGTGCCTTACGTGGGGCGCGGCGTTTGACTTCGAAGACGCCGAAGTTGCGGAGCTCGATGCGCTCCTCCGAGACCAGCGTCTTGATGATCGCGTCCAGCGTCCTCTGGACGATGTCCTTGGTCTTGAGCTGCGTCAGCCCGATATCCTCGGAAATCTGCTTGACGATTTCTTTCTTGGTCACGGCGACATTCTCCGGATGGCGGACCGGCCCGCGGCCGAGCGAGGATCGGCTCAACTGTAAGGGCAGCATGGATTAGTGTCAAGGGGGAATCTCGAAACACCGCCCGTTTCGGCGGGTCCCGGCTCAACGATTCGCCCGCGGTCGGTCCAATCCCGCATTTTTCAGGTGGGCATGCAGCGGCGCATAGTTCCACGCAAGATCCAGGCGGTCAGCCAGATCCCTCAGCCGGGCGAGATATGTCTCGCTCAATACGTGCGATTTTTCCTGATAAGTCTCGTCGCAATAATAGACCCGACAGCCCAGGGGCCTGGCCTCCCTCGCCGTGCAATGCCCGGCCTGATTTTGCCAGGGACAACTTGCCGGATCGTCGACCGGGCCGGCGGGCTCAGGGGCATCGGCGAGCAGGATCGTGGCCTCGGGACCGGACAAAAAGAGCGTGTGGCCATACTCGCCGAACCGGCAGCATCGACCGCTCAAGACGCAAGTCGGCCCGGCCTCGGCGACCTCGTGGGCGAGGTCGTTATAAAGGACCTTAAGTTCGTCCCTCAGCACGCTTATCGTCGGTTTGCTCGTCATGAATCGACCATGCGTCCGGCGGTCGCCACGATCTCCTCGATCGTGAACAATCGCCCCGCGCCCGCGCCGGGGCAGCCGCGTTTTACCCGCTCCCATTGCTCCGGGCTTTCAAGGTTTTCCGGCCAGAATGGCCAGGTCCGGCACTGCTCGGGCCGATCGGAATATACCGTGCAGCCTCTCCGCGATCCCAGAAGATGCAATCGCCGTTCGGCCTCTCGATCAGGCTGACGTCTTCGCCGACGAGGCGCAAATAGCGGCGTCCGAACGCTTCAACGGTCATCCCTTGCCGACCGGCAAGACGTTCGATCTCCTCGGGCGTGACCCAGACAAAGCCCGGGGCCCCGGTGCAGCAGTTGCCGCACTGGGTGCATTCGAAGTTCAGCCCGTCGCGATACCAGGGTGCGTCCATAAGATGAGTTTAGCGAGGATGGTAGGGGACGGCCAGGAAAGATTCTGTCCACGAGGCAGGGTTGATGGGCGAATCAAGCAGTTTCATCCGAGTGGGACACCGGCTTGCCCGTCTCGAACACGCCCTGGATGAGCGAAAGCGGGAAGATCGCGACGACCTGGGCCGGCGATTTCTTATCGCCGCTCGCAAGCACCTCCACCACTCCGCGTTCCGCTTCGGGAGGGTCCGAGGGGATGTACTCCAACTGCTCGCCGGAAACGGTGACGGTCTTTCCGTCTCGAAACAGGACGGTGAATGTTCGAGCCACGGTCCGCATCTCCTGCCCTATTGCATTGATTGGCCTTTCGACCTCGCCCCCGCCCTATAGTATCCCCAGCCGACGGCAGCGCAAATCATGGCGGCGGGCATGAACCTGACGAAATCCATGATCAGTGCGGAGGAAACCTCCGGCGAGGCGAGGCTCTCGCCCGATTCGGCGAGGGGCCGGCCGAGGTGCATGGCGAGCCAGCACGCCCCGGCCGGGAGCGTGAGCACCAACCCCATCCGGGCCGTCCAGGGCCGTTGAGCCGGGGGTTGCACGCAGAGGTTCACCACGCCCACGGCCACCGGGATGCCGAACACGAGGGAGCTGACCAGGAACTCCAGCGACTTCCACGGCAGGAGCCCGACCCATTCCGCATACCCCCAGTGGGCGGGAAGCGGGGTCCAGGCGGTGTTCCTGCCCCACAAGAACGCGAATATCCGCAGATGCCCCCACAGGGCCGCGGCTACCGCGATCAAACGGGCCACCGTCCGCCAGGCGTTCCATCGCGACTCGCGAAGGCTGCGGGAAAGGAGGATCGCGGACAGGCTGACGAGGAAGGTCATCGAGCCGATGAGGACCAGGATCTCGAAGTCTCGGCCGACGGCTTGCGATGATTGGGAGCTGAAATCCCATTCATTCTTCAGGCGGAATGTGACGTCGAACGGGTCGGGCAGCACCTGGACGAGGAAGGTCGTCGCCAGGAGCAGGCAACTCCACTCGCCTACTTTCGAGATGCGATTGTATCGCCATAATCGCACGGCGATGGCGGGCGAGATCGCAAATCCGACCTCGATCAGAAACCGATAAGTCTTCTCCAACAGGGGGAACCAGGCCGGCGAGGGGACGTTGTTCAGGCCGCCGGAGGGTTGCTCGCAAGGCCACCTCGACGCGAACGTGATGGCGATTGCCGCACCCGCGACCACCGCGAGGAGTTCCCTCATTGTGATCGCAGCCGGCTCGTCCCCGGGCCGCATGCCCGCCAGGTTCCCATCCATGGGCCCGCTCCTGAACATTTATCCATCGTCGGTCGATGCGAGTACACCCGGGGGATTATCGGATGATCGCGGGCGGACGCCGCACGTTTTCAGCCGCCGATCGAATGCATCAAGCGTTCGGGCTTCACAAATCCCAGGTCGTTGATGCCGTGGCCGGCCCATTTGGCGTGGACGCTGTCCGAGAACGCGCGGGCGATTTCGCGGTCGTCGCTCCCTCCGCGGATCAACGCCCGCAAGTCGGTCTCTTCGAGGGCGAACAGGCAATTGCGCAGCTTGCCATCGGCCGTGATCCTCACGCGATTGCAGCTCGCGCAAAACGGTTGCGTGACGGAGGCGATCAGGCCAACCCGCCCTCTCCCGTCGGCGAAATCGTAATCGATCGCGGGCGCCCGAAGATCCTGATCGCACGCGGGCCGCAGCGGGCCGAATTCCGCCGAGAGAAGCTCCAGGATCTCCGAGGCCGGCAGCACCCTGGCACGCTCCCACGAATCGGCAGCATCCAGGGGCATGTATTCGATGAACCGCAGTTCCAGGCCATGCTCGCGGGCGAACCGGGCCAGCGGGACGACGTCCTCATCGGTCTGCCCCTTGATCGCGACGGCGTTGAGCTTGACCGGGTCGAAGCCGGCATCCCTGGCGGCAAGAATCCCCTCGATCACCCGCTCAAAGCCCGTGCGGCGAGTCAATGTGAAGAATCGATCGGGGTCCATCGTGTCGAGGCTCACGTTGATCCGCTTCAAGCCGCGTCTCGGAGCGATCGGGCGAGTGGCGCCAGCAAGATCCCGTTGGTCGTCAGGCCGATGTCGTCGATCCCGTCCACGCCGGAGATCATCTCGATCAATCGGGGCAACTGGCGACGGACAGCGGCTCGCCTCCCGTGAGGCGGATCTTGTCGATGCCCAGCCCCGCGCGCCGATGCGGACGATCCGGACGATTTCCTCGAACGTGAGCAGGTCGTGCCGCGGGAGGAAGGCGACAGTCTCGGGCATGCAGTACACGCAGCGGATGTTGCACCGATCGGTCACGCCGATCCGCAAATTGTTGTGGACCCGCCCGAACGTGTCGATCAGGGGCAGGGGTTGCATGGAGGTGGGCCGTCGCGAGTAGTTGGAAACGTCAAGCTCCCCTCGATTGTATCCGCCAGCCGGAAGGACTGGCGAGATTGAACACTTCGGCGGCCCAACCTCGCGAATTCCTCGGACCTCGTTGAGTCGGGTCCCGTGGTCCAGATCGCCGGGCTTGCGGGGGAACACTTGGGCGACGACGATCGTGCGATTGGATGCACTTGAAGCGCGCAGGACGTGTTGGGACGTGTTTGTACGCGCTTTCTTGCGCAACCGCATGTCGTGGCCGACGCCGCACGCTGCACCGGGAAATTCTCTAAACCTATGTAAAATCATGCCTTCGGATCCCTTCGTTTGGCCAAATCCGCCCGCCGGGCGAACCGGAATTTGGCTTCGTTTCGTCAAATCACGCCTGGCCCGATGAAGATCCGAATCGCGCGAGAGATCCCGTACATCAGCGAGGGGCGCAATCGGGGACGACAGAAAGTATCGGGGCCGGTCGGTCCGGAAAATCGCACGATCGCCGGGGCGGCGACCGAAGGCGAGCGCGGGGCCGGTTGTTGCGAAGGTGTGCGGTCCCGGCACGAGGAGCCTCGAAGTTCTCGGCCGACGGATTCGCGGATCATCCTCCTCATTCGCCACGATAAATCTTCCGGGGCCGGCGTTCGATTGAGATCGCTCGGCGAGACTCATTCTTCCATGCATTGCCGAAACCCTTGCTTGCACGCAACAATCAAGCGGCATCCCGAGACGAGCAACCGGGACCGGGAGACGCGTCGCATGTTCCCTCGAATCCTGATCCTGATCGGGCTGGTCGCCGCGAGCGGTCACGGCGTTCCTCCGCGGCCGACCGAATTCCTCCTGGGCGGCGACGTCTCGATGGTGCAGCGGATCGAGGAGGCCGGGGGCAGGTTTGGCGACGGGGGCAAGCCCGGCGACGTGATCTCGATCCTCTCCGCCCATGGCGCCAACTGCTTTCGACTGCGCCTTTTCGTGAATCCCGACCGCAAGGACGACGGCGTGGTCAACGACGTCCCCTATACGCTTGCGCTTGCGAAGCGGATCAAGAAGACGGGAGCCAGGTTCCTCCTCGATTTCCACTATTCCGACACCTGGGCCGATCCCGGGAAGCAGTTCACGCCCGAGGCCTGGCGTGGGCTCGGCTTCGACGACCTGGAAAAGCAGGTGGCCGAATACACCCGGGACGTGATCGCGCAATTCAAGGCCGAGGGCGTGTTGCCCGACATCGTGCAGGTCGGCAACGAGGTCACGCCCGGCATGCTCTGGCCCGAGGGGAAATTATCGGGGAACGCGGCCGAACCCTGGAAGCGGTTCTCCGCGTTGCTCAAGGCCGGGATTCGCGGCGTGAAGTCGGCCCTTGGCCCCGACGACCGCGTGAAGATCCTGATCCACGTCGATTGCGGGGGGAACGAGGCGACCACGCAGTGGTACTTCGACCACCTCCAGGAGCATGGCGTGCCCTTCGACATGATTGGCCTGAGCTACTACCCGTGGTGGCACGGCGGCCTGGATGCGCTGGCGAAAAATCTCCGGCTCACCAGTCGGCGTTTCGAAAAGGATATCCTGGTCGTCGAGACCGCCTATCCCTGGCGAGATCCGGGCTTCTGGTCCAGGAAAACGAATATGAACTGGCCCATTTCCCGAGAAGGCCAGGCCGAGTTCCTGAAGCAATTGGTCAAGACGGTCCGCGAGACGCCCGACGGCCGCGGGGTCGGCGTGATCTACTGGTATCCCGAGGCCATTGCCATGCCCAACTTGAGGGTTTGGAACGGCGGATCGACGGCCCTGTTCGACGAGAAGGGGGATGCGTTGCCGGGGGTCGATGCGATGCGGCTTCGATGAAACAGGAAAGCTGGGTCGCGACTCAGCAGCGGAAACCGAGGCGCATGCGCGGAAGACGTTCTACGATCCGGCCATGCCCGATGATCCCGGATGAATCCACGCCTCCGCGCCGTCGGCCCAGATGCTCCTTCTTCCAGATCGGCACCACGCCGCTTCAGCGTATCGATCAGCCATCGGCAGGCTTCAAACGCCTCGTCGCGATGAGGGCAGCTCACGGCCACGGCCACGCAGACTTCTCCGAGTTCCAGGCGGCCGACGCGATGGACGATGGCCGCCTCGATGATCGGCCAGCGGCTTCGAGCCTCGGTCTCCAGTTGCTCCAGCTTCTTGCGGGCCATCTCGGGATACGATTCGTATTCCAGGGCCAGCCGTCCGCCGGTCCCCGGTAATCTCACGGACCGTCCCCAGGAAGAGGCAGACGGCACCGGCCCGGTTGGAGTGGACGCCCTGGGTGATCGCGGCGTAATCGATGGCGGATTCGGTGATTTCGATCATCGGCCAGGAATCCTCGGAGCCGCCGCTCACGGGCGGAATCAGCGGCGAGGTCCGCACCAGGGGCCAGATCGGGTGGCGTCGTGGGCGTATTCGGAATCGACGGAGAAACGAGCCGAGGGGAGGATCGGGGCCAGGCCGGGCACGTCGCGGCCAACGCCGCTCGAGCTCGGCGACGGTCGCCCCTTCGGGCAGGTCCACCTCGACGACCGGCCATTTCACCCGCTGGCGGGCTTCGGCGAACAGTCGGACGCGGGTCAGCACCCGGATGGTCCTCCTCGACGCGATCCTTCCTTGTATCGCGATCGCCCCGCTTCCCAGGGTCGCCGCGGTCCGCGTCCAAGCTAGCCGGGGGTTGTCGGACCACACGGGCCTTAGATCGACGCCGATGCACGCGACGGCTACCGACGGCGAGTCGATCCGCGTCCGCGGGGCTCGCGGGTCCATAACTTCCGGGACTCTACGTCGACCTCCCTCGCGACAAGCTCGTGGTGCTGACCGGCGTGCGCGGTTCGGGCAAGTCGTCGCTCGCCTTCGACACGATCCATGCCGAGGGCCGCCGCCGGTACATCGAGGGCCTTTCGTCCTACGCCCGCCAGTTCCTCGACCAGCTTGAACCGCCCGACGTGGATCAGATCGACGGGCCTCCCGCCCACGGTCTCGATCGATCAGATCCACCGGCGCGGCCGGGCCGCGGAGCACGGTCGGCACTATCACGGAAATTCACGACTACCTCCGCCTGCTTTTCGCCAGGACCGGATTGCCTCACTTGTCCCAGCATGCGGCCAGCCGATCCGCCGTCAGGCCCCCGAGCAGATCGTGAACAGCGTGCTGGCGATGGACGAGGGCCGCAAGGTGATGGTGCTGGCCCCGCTGGTCAGGAATCGCAAAGGGATGCACCCCGAGGCGTTCGCGACGATCCGACGCGACGGGCCTGCTCAGGGCCAGGGTGGACGGCGAGGTCATCGAGGTCGGCGACCCGCCGCCCAAGCTGGCGAAGACGAAGAGGCATTCGATCGAGGCCGTGGTCGACCGCCTGGTCGTTCGCGAAGGCATCCGCCCCAGGCTGGCCGAGAGCGTCGATCGCGCCCTGAAGCTGGGGGACGGCATGATCTTCTTGTCGGAGCAGGACGCATCGGGCGACTGGCAAAATCGAGTCCTCAGCACTCGATTCGCCTGCCCCGATTGCGGCGTGGGGTTGGAGGAGATCGAGCCGCGAACCTTCAGCTTCAACAGTCCCAAGGGGGCCTGCCCGGCGTGCGAAGGGATGGGGATCCGTCGGGTTTTCGACGCGGACCTCGTGATCCCCGATCGCTCGAAACCGCTCGCCGATGGCGCGGTCGCCGTGGAAGGGTTCGCCGCCCCGATTCCCCGATTTGCCGGCGTTCTTGAAGCGGAACGAAGATCGGCCGATCGACCCCTTGACCGAATGGCCAAAGGCAGCGATCGTCGAATTCTCGGAGGGCTTGAACGCGGACCTGGACGCCGCGCTTGATCGATGCGAAAACCGACGCCAGAAGGCGTACCTCGACGCCTTCCGCGTGGACGAGCCCTGCCCGGCTTGCCGCGGCGCCCGGCTGGGTCCGAAGCGCTGGCGATGACCCTCGGCGATCGCTCGATGCACGACTCGAGGAGATGACCATCGACGATGCCGCAGCGTACTTCGTCGCCCTGGAATTCGCGCCGCCCCTTGATGCGTCGGTCCGCCCCTGGTGAAGGAGATCTTGGGCCGATTGGGCTTCCTGGAGCGAGTGGGCCTGGCTATCTGGCCCTGGACCGGCGGGCCGACACGCTCTCCGGCGGCGAGCTGCAACGGGTCCGCCTGGCGGCGCAAATCGGCGTCGGGATTGGTCGGCGCTTGCTATATTTTGGACGAGCCGACGGGTGGGCTGCATCCTCGCGACACCGACCGCCTCATCCTCAGCCTGAAGGACCTGCGAGATGCCGGAAACAGCGTGATGGTGGTCGAGCACGACGAGCCGACGATTCGCGCGGCCGATTGGCTGATCGACCTGGGACCCGGCGCCGGACCGGACGGCGGGCAGGTCGTGGCGAAGGGGCCTCCCGATCGGTTGGTCGGGTCGGGAAATTCCGAGACCGCGTCTTACCTCCAGTCGACCCGTCCCATCCATGAAGGAAGTTCCCGGCGGTTGGCGGAAAGTTCGGGGTCCTTGCGGGTCATCGGGGCGTCGGAACACAACCTGAAGCGCGGTCGACGCCGCGTTCCCGCTCGGGCTGCCTCACCTGCGTGACGGGCGTCAGCGGTTCGGGCAAGAGCACGCTCGTCCGCGACATCCTCGGGCCTGCGATCCGCCGTCACCTCAAGCTGGGCGGGCCGAGCCGGGCCGTCACGATCGCGTGGAGGGATTGGAGGCGATCGACGCCATGGTGGAAGTCGATCAATCCCCCATCGGCCGCGTCGCCGCGCTCCGACGCCTTCGACCTTCACCGGGGTTTTCGACGAGATCCGCAAGGTCTTCGCGATGACTCGCGAGGCGAAGATCCGCGGCTACAAGCCGAATCGGTTCAGCTTCAACGTGAAGGGAGGCCGTTGCGAGCATTGCGCGGGGCAGGGCGTGCGGAAGGTGGAGATGCAGTTCCTGCCCGACCTCTTCGTCAAGTGCGAGGTCTGCGGGGGCAAGCGGTTCAATCGCCCCACGCTGGAGGCCCGATACAAGGGGAAGTCGATCGGCGACGTGCTGGAGATGCGGGTCGACGAGGCGGCTGGGTTCTTCGACGCGGTCCCGAAGGTGGCGCGCGGCCTGGATGCCCTGCGAAAAGCCGGCCTGGGCTACGTAACGCTGGGCCAGTCCAGCACCACGCTCTCGGGAGGCGAGGCCCAGAGGGTCAAGCTCGCGGCGGGCCTGAGTCGGGTGGCTTCGCAGGGCTCGCTCTATCTGCTCGACGAGCCCACGACGGGCCTGCATTTCGCCGATGTCGCGAACCTGCTGGGAGTCCTCGGCAGCCTGGCCGATCGCGGTTGCACGCTGGTGGTGATCGAGCACAACCTGGACGTGATCCGCGCGGCCGACTGGATCGTCGACCTCGGGCCCGAGGGTGGTCCCGGCGGCGGACGGGTCGTCGCCATGGGCCCGCCCGCCGAAATTTCCGCGGCAGCGGCGAGCATCACGGGGCGATATTTGTCCTCATGAGGCTTGGGACGCGCGGGGAGTTCTTTGCCTGGAGCAGCGCCGGTGTTATGCTGATCCGACGTCAAACCCCATCCACCAGGGAGCCCCTTGGCATGGCGATCCCCGAAGAGGTGCTGGGCAAGCTGATCGAGGCCGCGAAGGACGCGAGCGAGCATGCCTATTGCCCGTATAGTCGATTCCGGGTTGGCGCCGCCGTGCTGACCGAATCGGGCGAGATCTTCTCGGGCTGCAACGTCGAGAATGCCTCCTACGGGCTGACCATCTGCGCCGAGCGGAACGCGATCTTTCACACCCTGAGCCGGGGCCAGAATCGCCTCATGGCCGTCGTCGTCTATACTCCCACGGCCGTGCCCAGCTCGCCGTGCGGGGCGTGTCGCCAGGTCATCAACGAGTTCGGCCCCGAGGCCGAGGTCATCAGCGTGTGCGACGGGCCGGGTCGCATCCACAAGCCGCTGTCGCAATTGCTGCCCGACGCTTTCGGGCCGCACAATCTGGCGTGACCGCCGATCCTCCTCCGCGTCCGGCGTTGCAGTCTGATCTTGCCCAAATTGGCCCTCGACGGCAAAATCACCCCCGAAACGCCGGAGGTCGGTCCCCCTCCCGACCATCGCGTCGAAATTTGGACGATGGATTCCATGACGAATATCGGCATCGTCGGCATCGGCTTCATGGGGATGATCCACTATCTGGCCGCGGCCGGATTGAGTGGGGGCCGCGTCAACGCCCTGTGCAGCCGCGACCCGCGCAAGCTTGCCGGCGACTGGACCTCGATCCAGGGCAATTTCGGCCCCAAGGGGTCGATGATGGACCTTTCGGGGCTGGCAACTTACGGGGACGTGGCGGACCTGCTGGCCGACCCTTCGGTGGATCTGATTGACCTTTGCGTGCCGAGCGACGAGCACGCACCGCTGGCGATTCGTGCCCTGGAAGCGGGCAAGCATGTGCTTGTTGAGAAGCCCATTGCCTTGTCGGTGGACGAGGCCGACGCCATCCTTGCCGCAGGGCGGGCCAATGGCCGCATGGTCATGGTCGCCCACGTCTTGCCGTTCTTCCCCGAATTCGCGTTCGCCCTCGACGCCGTCCAATCGGGCCGGTTCGGGAAGCTCCAGGCGGCCCATCTTACGAGGGTGATCTCGCGGCCGGACTGGTCGGGCGGGATTGCCGACGCCGACCGCTCGGGCGGGCCGGCGATCGACCTTCATATCCACGACACGCATTACGTGAGCCTCCTGTGCGGCGTCCCAACGGCCGTGCAGTCGCGCGGGGTGAGCGATGGCGACGCCGTCGTCCACCTGACCACGCAATATCTGTACGACGACCCGAACCTGGCCGTTTCGGCGATCTCGGGCGCGATCAGCCAGAAGGGCCGGCCGTTTGCCCATGGGTTTGACCTCTATCTGGAACGGGCCACGCTCTCGTTCGGGTTCGCCAGCCTCGCGGGCGAGGGGATGGTCAACCCGCTCTCGGTGATCCTGCCCGATGGGACGGTCGAGCGACCCGAACTTGGTTCGGGCGACCCGATCGCGGCGTTCACCCTGGAACTGCAATCGGCGGTGGACGCGGTCCGTTCCGGCAAGGACGCCGATCGGCTCTCGGGGGAGACTGCCCGGCAGGCTTTGGCCATCTGCCTTGCCGAAGTCCGGAGCGTGAAGACCGGAGGGGCAGTGGCGATTCGATGAATCGTGCCAAAAGGAGGGTTTGGATCGGTTTGCTTTGAGCTTTAGTCAGGCGATTGCCGATGAGATCTGCGAGGGACAGGAAGTCCCACAAGGCGCACGCCAATCCAGGAGGGGGGGCGTATCGAATGATTTCCAGCGGGACCGAGACGCGGATCCACGCGACGGCCGTGATCGGGCCGGAGGCGGAGATCGCCGAGGACGTCCAGGTCGGACCCTTCGCGATCATCGAAGGTCCCGTGCGGATCGGCACCGGGTGCGTGGTCGAGGGACATGCCAGCCTGACGCGGGCCCATGACCATGGGCCGCGACAATTTCGTGGGCCATGGCGCGGTCCTGGGCAAGGGGCCGCAATCCAAGTCCTATCGCGGCGAGCCGACCTCGCTCCGGATCGGCGACGGCAACACATTCCGCGAATACGCCACCGTCCATCGCGGCACGGTCGACGGCGGCGGGCTCACGCGCATCGGGCATCGCAACCTCTTCATGATCGGCGCCCACGTGGGGCACGATTGCCAGGTGGGCGACGGCTGCACGCTCATCAACGGCGCCCTGGTGGCCGGCCACGTCCAGCTCCAGGACGGATGCATCCTCTCCGGCCATTCCGCGATCCAGCAGCGCGTCCGCGTGGGCCGACTGGCCATGCTGGGTGGGCTGGGCTCGACCACCAAGGACGTCCCGCCATTCGTCCTCCAGCAAGGCTACAACTGCGTGACGGGTTTAAACCTGGTCGGACTGCGACGCGCGGGGATCAGCGCCGCGTCGATCAACGGGCTCCGCTCCATGTATCGCATACTCTTCAAAGAAGGCCGGGCGTTGCTGGCGGCGCTCGACCAGATCGAAGCCGACCTGGGCGAAATCCCCGAGGTCGCGGAATTCCTCAACTTCATCCGCGAGTCCAGCCTGGGAATCAATCCCGCCCGCGAATCGTCGCGACAGCGGCGAGCGTTCTGACTTCGCCCACGATGAAAAAACGCATCATCGCGCATGCGTCAGCCTAACGGGCCAGTACCCCCATCCTCGTCGCCCGAGGGAGGGGGAAATCCTTCGGCCTGGCGGGCTTTTCGGGCGGCGAGAACTCGCGGCCGGGCCCGGACAGCGACGCCGTGATGCGTCGGAACTCCGCTTCGTCCATCTCCCCCTTCTCGAAGGACTTGCGGAACGTCGACAGCGGGTCGTCGGTCCAATCCGCGTCGTCCTTCACGAGCGACTTGCGAATCTTCTCGATGATCAACAGGCCGATGCCGATCGCCACGACGAACGCGAGGATCAAGATCCCCACCTGGAGCAGGGTGGCGGGGTCCATCGCGGGGGCGTGGATCACTCGACGCCTCATGGTTGCGGCCTCCGTCGACACAAGGGCAGGGGCGTGCCAGGTTGCCCCGCCGGATATTTGGGGTATACTACTTCCTGGCGTTGCGGCGAGCCAGCGTGATGGAGGATGGGGTTGGATCCCCTCACCCGTCCCTCTTGTGAGGGTCGGGAGGCCCGCCCGGCCGAATTGAGGAAGGACGGCGATCGTGCGACACATCCTCACCGGGTTGGGCGTGGTGATCGGATTGGGAATCTTCGCGACCCCCTCTCAGGCCCAAAGTACGGGCTTCAGCGACCCATTTTTCCTCTATTATGGCTTCTACCTCCCCTATCAAGCTTCCAGGGCCGCCCAGCCCCAGCCCGAAGACGCGATCCGAGACCGCGCGGCCGGCATGCAGATCCAGGCCCAGGCCGACCGCTCGGCGCTCTATGACCCCCAGTTTGGCATCCCCGACTCGGACCTCGACCCGACCCGCCCCTTCGGCGACAAGCGCGGCCGTTCTCGCACGCCGCGGACGCACCCGGTCGGCATCGTCAGCGGGAACCTGAGCGGCACGGGGCCGGCCGGCTACTACACATCGCCATGGCAACTATTTCCCCACGATTCGGACTGGTCGACAGAGGAATCCAGGAGTCGGGGTGAAAACCGCGACCTCAGGTCCGCCCAGGACGGCGGGCTTCGGTGGTCCGATGGGATTCCCCGGCTAAGTCGCCGGATTATCCTGGCGTAACCTCCGGCAAATCGGGACCGGCGATACCCCCGGGGGTTCAATCTATTGACGGCCATGAGGGTCGGCCGACCGTTTAGGTCGCCGACCCGCTTGTTTTTGTCCGAGAGTCCTTCGGGAGCAGCCCTCCGATGGCGGCGGAAACGCAACGCCTGACCGACCTGGAACGCGCGAACCTTGTCGCTTATCTCGACGGCGAACTCAACGAGCCCGAGGCGCGTGCCCTGAGCACGAAGCTCACGCAGAGCGTGACGGGCCGCCGCGAAGTGGATGCGCTCCAGAAAGCCTGGGAATTACTCGACTTCCTGCCCAGGCCCGAGCCGTCCGAAGCCCTGATCACCCGCACCTTGACGGAAATCCGCACCCTCGAATCCCGGGGCGGAAAAGCCGGCCAAGTCGCGAATCGGGCCGCGACGATCGCCGTCCGAGTGCTGACCTGCACCGCGACGGCGGCGGCGACGCTCGCGGTCGGCTATGCCCTCACGCGGTGGGCCTGGCCCGACCCGACAGCCCGACTGGTCCGCGACCTCTCGGTGGCCGAGCATGTGGACGAATATCGCGAAGTCGGCTCGTTCGAATTCCTGAAATTGCTGGATAGCTCGCCCGAGTTCAACAAGGACGTCAAGTAATGTCGTCCCGAGGGGTTCGAGACACGCCTTGAAGCCGCAACGAGGTTCCCTGACGATGGCAAATGACCTGGCCGGATATGCGCGGGCGATTGCAAGCCTTGTTGTCCTTCTCGCCGCAAATCTCCTTTACGGTCCGATTTTGCAGGGTGCGGACGAGTCCGAGCCGCTGTCCCGAATCCGCTCGATGACCCGAGATCAGCGCGAAGCCCTGGTCCGCAACCTCGCGCGGTTCGACGACCTGCCTCGCGAGGAGAAGGACGCCGTGAGGGAGCTGGACTCCAAGCTCGCCGGGCTGGAGCCGGAAGTCCGCAATCGCTACATGGCGATCCTGCTCCGCTACCACACGATCTACAACAGCCTGCCCGACGATCGCCGCAAGGAGTTGAGCAAGCTGGCCGACCCGAACGACAAGCTCAAGAAGCTCGTCGAGTTCCTCGAAGAACGTCGGAAGGCCACGGCCGCCGAGGACGCCAAATACGCGGACGACCTCCAATGGTCGTCGCTCGCGCCCCGCCGCCTCCACCAGACGGCGCGAGAGCTGATCGTCTGGTTCAGCCTCGACCAGCCCGAGGACGCGAAGCTCAAGGCCGAATATGCCCGCACCAAAGACCCCGTCAAGCGCAAGTCGCTCGTGGATGACACGAGCCGGAAGCGAAGGGGCCTCACCCAGCAACTCCGCCAGGAATTCGGCGAATTCCTCACGGATGAAGAGCTCTTCGCCATGCACCGCGATTTTCGCGTCCAGGAGGCAAAGATCCGGGCCGAGGTCGAGATCCGGGTCCGCACCGAAATCCAGCGCGAGGAGAAGAAGAAGGCCAATCTCAAGGGGGAGACGGCGGAAGAAAAGAAGAAGCGGGTGGCGCCCGAGGCGGAGCGACTCACCGTCCTTTACATGACCCGGGAGAGGGAGAATTTCCTCAAGAACTGGGTCACCGATCACATGAAGAAGCTGGAGCCCGAGGCCATGAGGGCGCACGACAACGCCAGGATCGACCCGGCGAACCTCGCCCGGTTCGAGCAGGCGTTGCCCCCATGGGCCTGGGAATCGATCGACTTCATGCCGCCCGACGCCGCCAAGCGCCGCCTCAAGGTCCTGTATCGTCTCGTGTTCCCCAACGGCAAGGAAATGCCCATGCCGAAGGCCGCCGCCAGCAAGCCGGCGGTCGACAAGCCAAAGCCCGCCGCCCCGCCGACTCCTCCCGGCGCAGGCCCCAAGCCGTTTTGACGCCCATCAGGAAAGGCTGGCGAGCGTGATGGACGACGCTTCCTGGATGCGGCAAGCGCTGGCCGAGGCCGAGAGGGGCCGCGGGGGCGTCGAGCCGAATCCGCTGGTAGGCGCGGTCATCGTTCGAGACGGGAGGCCGATCGCTTCGGGTTATCACGCCAGGTTCGGCGGCCCTCACGCCGAGATCAACGCCCTCCGCGAGGCCGGCGATAACGGCGCGAGCGCCACGCTTTTCGTGACCCTCGAACCGTGTTGCCACCACGGCAAGACCCCGCCTTGCACCGATGCCGTGCTGGCCGCAGGCATCGCCCGAGTGGTGGTGGCCATGGCCGACCCGTTTCCCAGGGTGGCCGGCGGGGGGCTCCAGATCTTGCGCGAAAACGGCCTGGATGTCGTCGTGGGCGTGGAGGAAATGGCCGCTCGCAGGCTGAATTCGCCCTATCTGAAGAAGCTGACGACCGGTCGTCCTTATGTGACCGCGAAATGGGCCATGACCCTCGATGGCAAGATCGCAACCGCTGCGGGGTCCAGCAAATGGATCTCGGGGAAGCGGTCCCGCGCCGCCGTCCACGAGGTCCGGGGACTCATGGACGCAATCCTCGTCGGCATCGGCACCGTCCTGGCCGACGATCCCGAGTTGACTGCCCGGCCCCGGGGTCCACGAACGGCCGTTCGCGTGGTCCTCGACTCCTCGGCGAGATTGCCCCTGGAAAGCCGGCTTGTCCGTTCGGCCCGAGAAATCCCGGTCTGCGTGGCCGTCTCGGGCCGTGCCCCGTTGGATCGTCGTGCCCTGCTCGCGGACGCGGGATGTGACGTGATCGTCCTGGAATCGGGCGAGGGCGTCCCGATTGATTCTCTCCTGGAAATCCTGGGCCGGCGGGGCATGACGAACGTGCTGGTCGAGGGCGGAGGCCGGGTGCTCGGCTCGTTTTTCGACGCCGGGCAAGTCGACGCGGTGGACGTCTTCCTGGCGCCGATCATCGAGGGCGGTCCGTCCGTTCACACGCCGGTCGTTGGTCGGGGGGTCGCCTCGATGGCCGAGGCGATGCGATTAATTCGTCATGAGATCAGCAGCCTCGACGGCGATGTTCGCCTGAAGGGGACGTTCGACCGGCCGTGGTTGCATGCCCATGACGCTTGACCGGCCGCAGGTTCGGGGGCTAGAATGCATGTGTGTAGAGGGTGGACACGGACGCCTCCTTTGCCCCTTTCGGGAGCCACCGACCTCGTGCGGGACCCTCTTCGCCAGCCCTCGGCCGACAAATTGGCCCCCAAGGCGGTCGTGGGCCGCGTGAGCCTCTATCTCCGCCAACTGGAATCGGCCCAGAGGCAGGGGCAAGCCACGATCTCCAGCAGTCAACTCGGGTCGGCGCTAGCCATCAGCGACGCCCAGGTTCGCAAGGACCTCGCGTTCTTCGGGCAATTCGGCTATCCCGGCATCGGCTACCGGATCGAGGAGCTGATGACGGCCCTGCGACGAATCCTCGGGATCGATCGCGTGTGGCCGACGGCGATGATCGGCCTGGGAAACCTCGGGCGCGCCCTCATCAAGTACCGAGGGTTCCGCAACCGCGGATTTCACATCGTCGCGCTCTTCGACAACGACCCCAAGAAGATCGGCCAGACCCACGCCAGTCTGGTCGTGCGAGCCCTTGAAGACTTGCTGCCGGTGGCGAGCGAGCTCCGCCTGGAACTCGCGATACTGAGCGTGCCGGCCGAAGCCGCGCAACGCGTCGCCGATCAAATCGTCGCCTGCGGGATCCAGGGGATCTTGAATTTTGCGCCGGTGCCGCTGATCGTCCCGCCCACGGTGGGCGTGATGGCGGTGGACCTGAGCGTGCAACTGGAGCACCTGGCCTACAACGTCCAGAACCGAAAAGGCGGGATCTCCTACGCCGGCTAGGCTTCCCGATCCCCGGCCGGATTGCTAAACTACCTCCGGGCGGGGAAGCAAGCCCGTACTACCCGGTGGTGAAAAGGTATCACAGCAGATTTTGATTCTGCTTTTCCAGGTTCGAATCCTGGCCGGGTAATGCAGACGGGGATGTCGCCGATGCTGGACGACGACGAGGCAGCTTTGCTGTCGCGAGTCTGCGAGGAGACGAAGAAAGGCCGTCTTGCCTGGGTGCAGGACGCGGACGGCTACTTCGTCGCGACCTTTGGTCATGAGGACCAGAAAATCCTGATCCGGCAGATGTTCATCGAAGCTACGAATCAGATTGGCGCCGATCCCTACTTCGTCGAGTTCTCGATGCCGTTTTGGAATGCCCGTTTCGCCATCACGGACGATTCCGACGGCTGGAGAGCGATCCGTGCAATCCTCGACGCCGCATTCCCGACCGGTTGGCATAAAAGCGCCAGGCAGGCATGCGGACACCTCGAGCTGAAACTGTCGTTACAACAAGATACGCGTATATAAGGTCTTGGAAGTCGGGTGATTACCATCCTTTCTGCTCGCCGCCGCAATTGGCAGAAATGAACAGGATCGATAGGATGGGATGGTCACGACCGCCGTCGACGAAATCAGGTCCAGCGGGGGATACCTAATGTCGTCCGCAACTCGTGTGCTTGCGACGCTCGACGACCTCTATCGCGTAGCAGGCAAGGCGGAATTGGTCGCCGGGAGGATCATCCACCTCATGCCTACGGGCCGCAAGCCGAGCCGGGTCGCCTCGCGGATTTTCCGCAGCCTGGATGATCACGCGGACGCGACCGGACGCGGAGAAGCTTACGGCGATAACACCGGGTTCGCGGTGACCCCGCTCTCCTCAGGCCGCCAGTCCTTCTCCCCGGATGCGTCCTATTTCCTCGGCCCATTCCCGCTCGACGAGATGAGGTTCCTCGAAGGACCGCCGACCTTCGCCGTCGAGGTCCGGAGCGCGAACGATTGCGGCGAAGCGGCGGAAGCCGCGATTGCGGCGAAGCGGGCCGATTACTTCGAGGCGGGGACTCGCGTCGTCTGGGACGTGGACCCCGTCAGCTCGCTTATCCGAAAATATTGCGCGGATGCCGCAAATACTCCGGTTGTTTTCAGCCGTGGCCAGGTCGCGGACGCGGAACCGGCCGTTCCGGGGTGGGTGATGCCGGTGGATCGGATCTTCGCCTGATAGGAGAAGGCACGTTGCACACGCCCTACGAGGCCGCCTTCGCCCAGCCCGGTGCCGATGCCTCATAGGCCCGGATCTCGGCGTCGTGATGCAGGGTCTCGGCGATGAAGTCGAGCCCCTTCAGCAACCTTTGCCGGTTCTCTTCGGGCACTTCGAAATGGAAGGTATGTTCTGGCCCTCCATCTTGATGATACGTGATCGTCCTGGCCTCAAGATCGATGGTCGCCTCCGCCCCGTTGCCCGAGGCCAAGATTTTCCAGTCGCTTTCGTCCAACTCGATTGGCAACAGCCCGCTGTTGAAGGCGTTCCCCTCAAAAATGTCGGCGAATCCTTCGCCCGGCACAGGCGCGACCACGGCTCGAAACCCGGCTTGTGCGACCGCCCAGACCGCATGCTCTCGACTGGACCCGCAGCCGAAGTTCTTGCCCACGACGAGGATCGTCGCGTCCCTTGTTTCGGGCCGGTTGAGCGGGAAATTTGCCAGTTCCGGGCCGAGGTGCGCGGGCTCGTCGATCTCGGCCGATTTCCCGGGTGCGTACCGCTTGTCCGCGAACAAGAGGCGGCCGTAGCCGGTCCTTTCGATCCGCTTCAGGAACCTCGCGGGGATGATCAGGTCGGTGTTCACGTCGGACCAGTCGAGCACGGCCATCTTGCCGCGATGCTTGACGAAGGGTTCCATCGGGACCTCAATTCAGGTATTCGCGGACGTCGGCGAAATGGCCGGCGACGGCCGCCGCCGCCGCCATGGCCGGGCTGAGCAGGTGGGTCCGCCCGCCGGGGCCTTGCCGGCCCTCGAAATTGCGATTGCTCGTGCTGGCCGATCGCTGCCCCGGCGTCAGCTTGTCGGGATTCATGGCCAGGCACATGCTGCAACCGGATTGCCGCCACTCGGCGCCGCTTTCGGTGAAGATCCGATCCAATCCCTCGGCCCTGGCCTGGTCGCGAACTTCCTCGCTCCCGGGGACGACCAGGGCCGCGGACCGTCGACGCGACCTTACGTCCCTTCAACACCCTGGCCGCCGCGCGAAGGTCCTCGATCCGGCCGTTGGTGCAGGAGCCGATGAAGACCACATCGACCGGGATTTCCTTGATCGGCGTGCCGGGCGTGAGGCCCATGTAATCCAGCGCCGGCGGGCATCCTCGCGGCTGGCGAAGGCCACATGATCCGGGTCGGGGACGCGGTCGGTCACGTCCACTGTCATCGCGGGATTGGTGCCCCACGTGACTTGCGGGATGAGCTTGGTCGCGTTGATCGCGATGTGCTTGTTGAAGGCGGACGGGTCGTCCGTCTTCAGCGATTTCCAGTCGGCGATGGCGGCGTCAAGGTCGCTGCCCCTGGGTGCGAACGGGCGATTTCCGGCGGCGATGTACTGGAAAGTCGTGTCATCCGGCGCGATCATGCCGGCCCTGGCGCCGGCCTCGATCGACATGTTGCAGATGGTCATCCGTCCTTCCATGGAAAGCCCGCGGATCGCCTCGCCATGGAACTCGATCACGCAGCCCGGTGCCGCCGCCGGTGCCCAGGGCGCGGATGGCCGCGAGGATGATGTCCTTGGGTTCCAGCCCCGCGGGCAAGTGCCCGAGACTTCTACGCCCAAAGTCTTCGGCTTCGAGCCTTGCCACAGCGTCTGCGTGGCCAGGACGTGTTCGACCTCGCTCGTGCCGATCCCGATCGCCAGCGCCCGAAGGCGCCGTGAGTGCTCGTGTGGCTGTCGCCGCACACGATCGTCAGGCCCGGCAGAGTCAGGCCCAGTTCCGGCCCGATCACATGGACGATGCCCTGATGGCCGCTGCCGATATCGTACAGGGTCACGCCGAATTCGCGGCAGTTTTGCCGGAGGGTTTCGACCTGCCGCCGCGACATGGGCTCGCGGATGTCAGCTGGTTGTCGGTGGGGATGTTATGGTCGAGCGTGGCAAACGTGAGGTCGGGCCGGCGGACCTGGCGACCGGCCAATCGCAGGCCCTCGAACGCCTGCGGGCTCGTCACTTCGTGGATGAGGTGGCGATCGATGTAGAGCAGGGTGGCCTGGCCACGGGCGAGGACTTCGTGGCGGGTCCAGACTTTGTCGAACAGGGAAGAGGCGGTCATTTTGCGATGCTTCCAAACGGGGGCGAGGATGTTCATCCTCTCAATTCCTGGATGGCGGAGAATTCGGCCTTCAACTCGCCGATAGTAACCATGAGGAGATTCGCGGGCGACCTGGGCCCGACGAAGACTCGCACTTCGGGCGAGATCGTTCGTGTGTCCTGGAGGATCTCATAATCGGCGGAATCCTGAGAATCGCCCAACAGTTTCTGGATGAGTCTCGCTGATCTGGAGTTCGGTTCATCGAGCGGGAGTCTTCCGGAAACCCGCTCCTCGACCTGACCATGGCAGACGAAGATGCTGGGGACGATCGGGTCTTTTCTTGACGGCTTCAGGATGGTTAACGCCGCGAGGAATGAGCCTCGAGGGCGACAATCACGGAGGAGGAAGTCCAGGTAATCCAGGGCGAAATTGAAGACAATCCGATCGATCTCGGCGGCCGGGCGATCCTTCAAGAAATCAAGCTGCGAATATCGGGAATACAGTGGCGCCTCGTCGAAGAATCCGAGCTCACCGAATGGGGAGAGGTCCAGGAAATTTCCCTCGGCAAGGACACCGCGGAAGGACCGGGCGAGCGTGGCAGTCGTCCTCATACGTTCCAACCCGCCTTCCGGAGGAAATCGGCCTGATCTTTCGTCAAAGGCCCGTTGCCATGCTTCCATGTGCCGTCGATGTTGATCGCATCGCTTCCCATGCCCGGGCCGAGCTGTGCGTGCCATTGTTCGCCCAGGACTTTCGGGCTGTCGATCCGATCCAGTCCCCTCGGCCCTTAACCTCGTCGGATCACCTCCCTTGCCTTCCTCTGCGGATTCAATGCAAGACCCTGGCCATCTCATCCGCATGATAGCTCGACCGCACGAACGGCCCGCTGGCGACTTCCAGGAATCCGAGCTTCCGCGCCATGCCGCCCCAGCTCGTCGAATTCGGCCGGCGGCAGGTAGCGCTCGACGGGCAGGTGCTTGGCCGATGGCTGGAGATACTGGCCCATCGTCGAGCAGGTCGCAGCCGACCGACCGGAGGTCGGCCAGCGTCTCGAAAATCTCCTCGGTCGTCTCGCCCAGGCCGAGCATCAGGCCGCTCTTGGTCCGGATGTCGGGCCGCGAGTTTCTTGGCGTGGGCCAGGACCTTCAGGCTCACGGCGTACTGGCTCTTGCGGCGGACGTGCCGTTGCAGCCTGCGCCACCGTCTCCATGTTGTGATTGAAGACCTCCGGGCGAGGCCGACAGGACGGTTTCGATGGCTGCTCGTCGCCCTCGAAGTCGGGCGTGAGGACCTCGATGGTCGCGCCGGTCCGCTCGCGAACGGCCAGGACGCATTGGCGGAAATGCTCGGCGCCGCCGTCGGGGAGGTCGTCTCGCGTGACGCTGGTGATGACCACGTGCTTCAAGCCGAGGCGGGCACAGGCTTCGGCGAGGCGTTCGGGCTCATCCAGGGCCACGGCCTCGGGCTTACCCCTCGGCACGGCGCAGAAGCCGCATGGGCGGGTGCAGGTCTCGCCCAGGACCATGAAGGTCGCGGTCTTTCGCGTCCAGCATTCCGAGCGATTCGGGCACTTGCCGCTCTCGCAGATCGTCTCCAGCTTCAATTCGCCGATCAAATTCTTCGTCGCATACATCCCGCCCGCTTCGGGGATCGGTCGCGCGCAGCCACTCGGGAAGGCGCCTGCGCGGATGGCGCCGGGGCTTCCGGACAAGATCGGCAAGGACAAATCAGCCGAGGCTGGTGACGTAGACATGGGGTCGAGCTTTCGGGCGGACCAGGGGGTGATCGGTATAGATATGGTGCTTTTCGAGGTGGAACCGCTTCTCCAGGCAGCGAATCAGGCTCTCGCGGACCTTGGCCATCGGGGCGGGGCGTTGCCTCTGGGCCTCCATCGAGGTTTGCTTCAATGGCCAGCCGCCGAAGCCCGGCTCGTCGAGCAGGTCGAACGGGGACAGATACGGCCCCACGTTCAGGGTGATCCCGTGCGAGGCGATCCAGCGATTGACGGCCACGGCCACGGTGGCCACGCGGGCGTTTCCCAGGAAGATCCCCGGGAGATCGTCGCGACGATGGCCCTTGAGGTCGAACTCGGCCAGGACCTCGTTCAACACGTCGTGCAGGCCGTCGAGGTATTCCTTCAGGTTCAATCCGCGAGATTCGAGCGGCAGGAGCAGATAAGCGACCAACTGGCCCGGCAGGTGGAACAGGCAGCCCCCGCCGCGATTCACGTACTGGAGCCGGATTTTCGCCTCGCGAAGCTCGTCATCGTCGGCACTGATGTGCGCCCGGCTGCCCGATCGTCCCACGCTGATCGTTGGCGGATGCTCGCAGAGGATCAGGGCGCCGCCCGACCGCTCTCCGAGCTCGTAGACCAGGCGACGCTGGAGGACCTGGGCGTCGTTGAAGTCGATCTCGCCGAGGAGGAAGATTTCGAGCGGATCGAGGGGGGGATGATCCGTCATCGTTCGTTGATCCCCCCGGGAAAGATGGTGAAATCGGATGTCAGTACCCACAGTCTACCCCGCGGATTCGCGGGGGAGCAAGGCGGGTCGCGACCGCGTCTTGTCCGGGGGGAAGATGGTGCATTTCCCGCACCATCACGGCGCCGGGATCGTCGAGCAGGCGTCGAGGAGGCGGACCCCGTTCATGCCCTCGTTGATGCCGAGCCGCTCCAGCAGCCGATTTCGCAGGGAGGGCAGGAGTTCGTCGAGCGAGCGGGGGCCTTCCCGCTCCAGGCGGATGGCCCCGCCGGCCCTCTTGTCGTGGCCGCCGGCCGACCCCATCCCGTTCACGGCGGCCCGCAGGACCTCGCCGCAATGCCCGCCCATGTGGTCGCAGCGGGCCGAAATCTTCAGCAGATCGTCGTAAACGCCCAGGCAGATCGACCACGACACGGGCTCGAAACGTATGAAATAGTCGGCAAGCTCGGCGATGATGTCGGGCTGGGTCACGGTCCCGCACCAGCAAATCATGGCGTCGCCGTACAGGAACGAATTCGCCAGCGCGTGCTGGAAGGTCGCGTAATAGCTCAGCGGCAGCTTCGGGTTGCGGATCTTGGCCAGCAGGTCCTTATCGGCCCTGGGAAACAGCCAGACGAGGGCACCGTCGTCGGCCGGGCTGGCCTCGCGGGGATACCCGGTGGTCTCCGACTCGATCCCGTACAGGAGCGCCGTCGCCAGGCGCTTCGAGACGGGCTGGTCCTGCTCCAGCAAGTACCCGGTCACGAGCGTGCTGGTCGCCCCGAGGTGCGGCCGGATGTCCTGGAACAGGACGCCTTCCAGCATTCCGGGGGTCTCGTGATGGTCGAGCACGACCACGGGCGTGGCGGCCTCGCTCGCCCGGCGGCCGGTGTGGGGCTGCGAATCCACCATGACCACGGCGTCGTCCGGCCCGATGGAAAGCTCGGAGATGGGCACGCACGGGATTTCCAGGACGTCGACCATCGCCCGATTCTCGGCGCGGGCGATCATCCCATCTACCGTGATCAGCACGTCCCTGCCGGGCTCCTTGGCTTCCAGCAACGCCTGGAGGCCGAGCATGCTGGCCAGGGCGTCGGGGTCGGGATTCACGTGCGAGACCAGGACGATCCGGCCGTAAGGGGCGAGCGTGGCGAGCAGTCGCTCGGAGCGATACGTCCGCCGAAGGCTGGGCTCCGCGACCGGCTCCGCGTTCATCGAGTGGGGAACCTCAAGGAATCAAGCCCGCCTCGAATTCCGCGACCCGAAATCGAGGACCGGCGAGCGACCTTTATGATTGTACGATAAACCATCGCAAGGCAATAGGGCCACGCTTTCTTAACGCACGATCTTCAATTTGGGCATCGCCTCCTGGAGCTTCTTCGCCGACTCGTCCCCGACTTTCGTCCCATGCAGGAAGACGGTTTGCAGGTTCGCCAGCCCCTTCAGATGATCGAGCCCGGCGTCCGTAACCTGAGTTCCCACAAGGCTTAAAACCTTCAACTCCTTCAAGTCCTTCAATTTCTCCAGGCCGGCATCGGTGATCTTGGTGTCGACGAGGTAGAGCTTCTCGAGCCCTGCAAGGCCCTTGACGTGATCCAGCCCGGCGTCGGTGATCTTCGTGCCGTTCAGGGTCAGTTTCTTGAGCTTCGTGAGCCCCTTCAGATGCTCCAGGTCGGCGTCGGAGGCCTGCGTCACCCCCAGGTTCACCACCGCGATCGGCTTGTCGGCGCCGTTTCCTCGCGCTCGACCTTCCCCCCGACTTTCTGGATGGCGAGCACGTCCGGGTCGGTTTCCGGCTTCGATTGTCCGGACGCGGCGGCGGGCAGGAGCAATAATCCGAGCAGCAGGAGCAATCGACTTGTGACGGGGCAAAGCACGGTGAGCCTCTCGCGGGTGGGTGGGGTGGGAATTCGATCCAGGCGGTTATACCGCGGGGATGTCCTCACGCCAAGTACGCCGATGAGCGGCCTCCTCCCAGGAGTTCGAGCAGGCGATTGTCCGTTGGATAGGGATGGCCGCGATACTGGCGGAACGCCTCGGCATATTCGACCCCAAGCTCCGCCCCGCGATGCGACGACCAGCGCGACTGCATGTCCAGGAACTCATCCACCCCATGCTGGCGACGAAGCCAGTTCCTCTGGCTGGCGTGGCACGCGAGCATCGATTGCTTGAGCGAGAACACCGGCGTGACGTCCACGAGGAACTCGACGGAGACCGGCCTTCCATCCCGCTCGACCCCTCCAAGCGCGTCGACGAAATAGAGGTGGGGGATCGACTTCAGGGCCGGCGCCGGCTCCCAATGCCGGGTGGCGTAATTCGGGGCGGAGGCCGCGAACAGGGCGTCGCGCACGAGCGCGCTGGTTGCCTCATGGTCGCAATGATAATCCTCGGGAGGCGCGGTCAGGACGATGTCGGGCCGTGCGCGTCGCACGAATTCGACGACTTTCCGCCGCGAGGCATCGTCGTTGAAGATCGCGAGGTCGCGGAATTCCAGGCAGCGAAAATCGGCGCCTACGAGGTCGGCCGCGGCCTTCGCCTCGGCGCGTCGGATGGCGCTGATGGCGTCGGCGTCATGCTCGGCGCTCCCGCAATCGCCGGCCGTCATGGCGGCCATGGTCACATGACACCCGGCTTGAACGAGGAGGGCCAGGGTGCCCGCGCATTGGAACTCGATGTCGTCGGGATGGGCGTGGATCGCGAGCACGCGTGGAGGGATCATCGATCGAACTCCTCGTGAAAACACCGATTCCCAAAAAATGTTCTGGCGTGCGCCAGGCAACCTGTGTACATTAACGAGCAAAGGCTCAGGTGGTGATCGTCCGTAAGGTACTCGGATCGCCGGCTCGATCCTTCCATCATCCCAAAACCCATGGAATTTGCGGAGGCCCCTCATGGCCGACCTTGAAGCCCTCACGTCCCGGCAGAAAGAAATCTACGAATTCATCCGGGGCAAGATCCAGGGCCGGGGCTACGGCCCCACGGTCCGCGAGATCGGCAACCAGTTCGGATCAAGAGCCCCAACGGCGTGATGTGCCACCTGAAGGCCCTGCAGAAGAAGGGGCTGATCCACCGCGAGCCGAACATGTCGCGGGCCATCCAGCTCCTCCAGGATTCGGCCATGGGCGAGCGGCCGCCCCACACGCTCAAGCTCCTCGGCCGGATCGCCGCCGGCCGCCGCTGGAAGCGATCGAGCATGCCGAGGAATTCGGGCTTCGAGGAGTGGGAAGATCCCGACAAGAAGTTCGCCCTCCAGGTCACCGGCGAGACGATGATCGAGGAGCACATCGCCGACGGCGATTACGTGATCATCCAGAAGCAGGAAGCACGCCCGAGACGGCCAGATCGTCGCCGTCCGGACGACGACGGCGAGGCCACCCTCAAGAAATTCTTCGCGAGAAGCACCGCGTCCGCCTGGAGCCCGCCAACAAGACGATGAAGCCGATCTTCCGCGACAAGGTGACGATCCTCGGCATCCTCGCGGGCGTCGTCCGGAAGTATTGAAAGAGTTGGCGGAAGAGGGTAGGACATCCTCCACCGGGATGCGGCGAGCCTGCCGCCCTCTTCCGCGACCAACTCTCCAGGAAATCCGAGCGAAGATGCCCGAAAAACGCGAGCTGGATTTCGTCCGCCTCTTCACCGATGGCGCGTGCAGCGGCAACCCTGGGCCGGGGGGCTGGGCGTACATCCTCCAGCACCCGGCCAGCGGTCGAGAGACCAATGCGTCGGGCGCCGAGCCCTTGACGACCAATAACCGTATGGAATTGATGGCGGCCATCGAGGGCCTGGCGTCGCTCAAGCGGCCGTGCCGCGTCGAGCTCGTGACCGATAGCACTTATGTGGGCAAGGGATACCGCGAATGGATGCCCAGGTGGAAGGCCAACGGATGGCGACGCAAGGAGGGCAAGACGTTCAAGCCCGTGACCAACGTCGAGTTATGGCAACGCTTCGACGAGGTCGGTGGCAAGCACGAGGTGGAGGTCTCGATCGTCCTCGGCCACAACGGCCACCCCGAGAACGAAGCCTGCGACCGCATGGCGGTTGCGGCGTATAAACTGCTGATGCAGGACATGAAAGACCTGAACGCGAACCGATGATCCCGCGGGCGTGGACGCTCGCCGTCCCGCCGGGCTCAGGGCCGAGTGATGAGCGCGGTCGCATGCGAGGCCGTGGGCACGATCTTGTGTTCCGACCACCAGAATGCCGCCTTTTCCGCGTCCCATTCGGAGGCGCAGGAGCAGCGGGCCAGCGCATCGGCCAGATACTGGGCGTCGGGGTAACGCTCGTCGGGCTTCTTCGCCAGGCACCGCATGACCACGTACTCCAGGTCGGCGGGGATCACCGGATTGAGGCTCGACGGCGGCTCGACCGGGTCGCGGGCATGGGCAATCATCACGCGGGTGGCCGAATCATGATCGAACGGGGGGCGGCCCGTCAGCAGGCAATACGCCACGGCGCCGATCGCGTAAATGTCCACGCGATGGTCGAGGTTGGGATCGGCGACCACCTGCTCGGGCGACATGAAATGCGGCGTCCCCCTCACCGTCCCTTCCACGCTCAGGGTCGGCGATTGCTGGTCGCTCGTGTCCTTCAGGAGCCCGAAATCCAGCACCTTCGTCACGTCGCACCGGCCTCCGCGAAAGGCGGCGAACAGGTTGGCCGGCTTGATGTCGCGATGGATGATCCCGGCGGCGTGGGCCTCGGAGAGCGCCTCGCAGGCCTGGCGAAGCAGGTAGATCACCCGGCCCGGCGGCAGCGTGCCGAACTCGGTCACGAGGTCTTCCAGGCTCCGGCCCGGCAGGTATTCCATCACGTAGTAGAACGTCCCCTCCTCGGTCCGCCCGAAGTCGTAAATTTCTATCGTGTTGGGATGCGAAAGCCTGGCCGTGGCGCGTACCTCACGCTCGAATCGGCTCAGCACATAAGCGTCGCCCGCCGCCTCGGGCCGGATCAGCTTCAACGCGCAGGGCCGCTTCAGGAAGCGATGCTCGGCCAGGTAGACCTCGCCCATCCCCCCGGCCCCTAGCTTCCGGCCAAGCTGATACTGATTCAGCCGCCGCGCCTCGAATGCCTCGGCCCGCAAGGTGTTGATCACATGCACGCCGAAGACCGCCAGGCCGCCGCTGACGAGCAGGAACATGGCGTTCTCGATCCGGCTGTTGTAAGTTGTCACCGTTAGATGCACATATTGGCCCACCTCCGGATGCGTGTACCGGGTTGCGGCTTCGGTCAAGATCGGCAGGAAGGTGATCACGGCGACCACCCCGGCGGCCTTCTTCCAGGAGCAGGGGATCAGCATGCAATAGGTGAACATGAGGATCAGGAAGCAGATCAGCGTGGACTTGATGGCTTCCTGATACGATAGGTCGTTCGGCTCGATCGAAAGCAGCATCATCGTATGCTGGCGCAAGAGCAATGAAACGACGCACGAACCGAAGACGATCGCCTCGATCGCCTTGAGTTGCGGCGTCGAGAAATGCTCTCGGATCGAAAGGACCGCCGTCATCGCGCCGATCAGGACGAGGATTGCGAGCTGGAAATACCAGAAGTGCCATAATCCGAACAGGATCCGACGCGTCAGGAGGATCAGGAGCACGGACAACAAGAAGCCGGTCGCGGCCGTAAGTCGTTTGTGATAAAGGTCCCGAGACTCGGCGACCTGCACCTGGTCCGAACGGGTCACGACCGCCGCAGCCGCCGCGGGCGGAGGGGTCCATGTCGGGGTGGCCTTCGCGGATTCCCCGAGCACGTCGGCGACCAGCGGTGCGGCGTGGTCCTCGGTCGTCCGGCTGGAGGCGGAGGGCATGGGCGAACGTCCTCGTCCGGGGCTCGCTCGTCGGCGGCAACTTGCCATCCAGACTATCACGAACGCCGGCCACGTCCAAGCAACAGGGCATTACACCCGGGAGGATTACAAGGTCGGCTCATGAGTCCGGGATGGTGGGAATCCGAACCTTTGCGCACTCCGGATGGAATGTTAACGTCCTCGTAAACATTCCACCCAACCACCGATCCGGCATCATCAGCCAAGGGGTGTCCCGCTCGATCTTCGAGGTGCAGTAGGAGCCCTCGCGTGGCCGGGGGGCGGTGCCCCGACCTCGGAATCCGCCGGCCTGCAGATCCCGAGGTCGGGGTACCGCCCCCCGGCCACATGGTCGCGGATCGGCTGAACCCAAAATCGCGAGGGGCATCTACCTGGCATTGCACCTCGGGCCCTGGAACCGGGCCGAGGGTTCGGTCATACTCTCGCGATCGTCCGGACGACCGTCGCTTGCGCCCCGAGGGATTATGAAAACCAGTACGGAGCGTCCCGTCTCAAGGCTGCAAGCGTGGCGGATCGCGACCGTGAGCCTGCTCGTGGTGGGCTACTCGGGCTACTACTTCTGCCGGTCGAACCTGAGCGTGAGCACCTCGCGGATCATCGACGAGCTTGCCCGCGATGGGATGTCCAAGCGAGCCGCGGAGGTCCGGCTGGGCTATCTCGTCTCGTACGGGACGCTGGCCTACGCCCTGGGCAAATTCCTCGGCGGAGGGTTGTCGGATTGGCTGGGCGGCCGTCGCTTATTCCTCGCGGGGATGACGGGGGCCATCGTCTGCACGCTGGCGTTCGCCTCCAGCCACACGCTGCCGGCTTTCACCGCGGCGTGGGTGGGAAACCGCCTCCTGCAATCGGTCGGATGGCTCGGACTGGTGAAGATCGCCTCGCGGTGGTTCTCGCACGCGAGCTACGGGACGGTCATGGGCATCCTCAGCGTGAGCTACCTCTGGGGCGATTGGGCAGTCCGCATGGGGATGGGCCTCCTGCTCGCCGAAGGCTTCACCTGGCGGATCATCTTCGTCGTCGCGGCGGCAACCCTGACCCTCCTGCTCGCCTTGAACACGCTTTTCTTGAAGGAATCGCCCGGACGTCTTGGCCTCGGCGAGCCCGAGGTCAACCCGCGCAATGTCTATGGGAAGGAGGGGGAAAATCCCTCGCCCACGGGCCTCGTCTCGCTCTTCTCGCCGCTCTTGAGGAGCCCGACCTTCGTCATGGTCTGCACGATGTCGATGGGATTCACGCTCCTGCGCGAGACCTTCAACACATGGACCCCGCTGTACTACAAGAATGTCGTGGGCTTGACCGAGGCCGAGGCCGCCTATCGCGGCGCACGCTTCCCGCTGCTCGGCGGCTTCTCGGTGTTGATCGCCGGGGCCGTGAGCGATCGCCTGGTCGCGGCGGCCGCGCCGTCATCCTGTTTTTTGGCTTGATCCTGACCGCGCTCGCCCTGGCCATGTTGGGGCTGGTCAATTTCCACGGGTCGACGATGTGGCCGGTCCTGCTGGTCACGACGATCGGGTTCGTGATGATCGGCCCGTATTCCTATCTCGCGGGTGCTGTCGCGCTGGATTTCGGCGGCAAGCGAGGCAGCGCGACGGCCTCGGGGATGATCGACTGCATGGGATATCTCGGCGGGGCGCTCGCCGGCGGAGGGGTCGCCGAGTTATCGACCCGACGAGGCTGGCCCGCGGCGTTCCTGGCGCTCGCGGGAATTTCCCTGCTCACGAGCGTGGCCGCCGCGTTTTTCTGGCTCGACCAATCGAGATTGGACCTGCGGGGGGAAAAACGCTACACTGAGGCCCTTGATTAGTCGGGGCGACTTGCCGGACACGTTCATCGAGGAGTCAGTGCCGTGGGAATGCGTCGGATCGGTAGCGCGGAGCGGAAGAGGAAAACGTCCAAGGCGCGTCGCCGCAATCGGCCTCGCAAGGAGCGGGAGCGCCACCGCTCGCGACGCCCGCATGCTCACGGCCATCCAGGGCAAGACCCTGCCCTACACCCCCTGGGTCATGAGCTGGCTGAGCGAGAAGCTGGACAAGAGGTCGACCTCGATCACGCAGGAAGACGTCAACACCGTGATCGCGCCCGCCGCGTCCTGAGATGGACGTTGTCGCGTCGCTGATCGACCTGTTCGCAACCCGAGGCCGGTCGTCCTACGTGGGCGAGCCGGTCTCGCAGGCCGAGCACGCGCTCCAGGCGGCATCCCTGGCCGAGCAGGAGAGGTACACCCCCTCGCTGGTGGCCGCCGCCCTGCTTCATGACGTGGGCCACCTCATCTCCGGCCACGCCGAAGATGCCGCCGACCGCGGCCTGGACGCCCGCCACGAGGCGGCCGGAGCCTCGTGGCTCGCCGGATATTTCCCCGAGGCCGTGGTCGCGCCGATCCAGCTGCATGTAGCCGCGAAACGCTTCCTGTGTGCCATCGATCGGGCGTATCGAGACGGCTTGTCGGAGGCGTCTCGCAAGAGCCTTGAACTTCAGGGCGGGCCCATGAGCCGCGACGAGGTCGCCGCGTTTCGGGCCCATCCGCATCACGAGTCGGCGGTTCGCCTGCGACACTGGGATGATCTGGCCAAGGTTGCCGACCTCGTCACGCCCGACCTCGCCGTTATCGCGCCCTGCTCGAAAGCCTGGCGCAATGACGCCGCGATTCGACCACGCGATAGTCGGCGCCGGCATCATCGGCCTGGCCCATGCCTATCACCTGGCCAGACGGGGTGAATCGGTCGTGGTGTTCGAGCGAAATCTCCGGGCGCAAGGGGCATCGGTCCGCAATTTCGGCATGCTCTGGCCCATCGGCCAGCCTCCGGGGGCGTTGCATCAACTGGCGACGCGCAGCCTGGCAATCTGGGACGAGATCCTCAAGCAAACCGGGACCTGGCATGAGCGCGTGGGTTCGCTCCATCTCGCCTATCGCGAAGACGAGGCACAGGTCCTCCGCGAATTCGCCGACACCTCGGGCGTTGATTGCGACTTTCTCGATGGCGGCGAAATTCGGAGGCGATCGCCCGCCGTTCGCGAGCATGGCCTGATCGGCGGCGTGTTCAGCCCGGCCGAGATGTGCGTCGATCCCCGCCAGGTCCTGGCCGCTTTGCCCGCCTGGCTAGCCGAAAGCCATGGCGTCCGCTTCGAGTTTGGCACCGCCGTCGTCGGGTACGATCGGCCGGAAGTTCTTGCCGGCGGAAAAGTGTGGGAGGCCGATCGGCTGTGGATCTGTGCGGGCGATGACTTCCGCACGCTTTTTCCCGTCGCTTACCAGGAGTTGGGCCTGGTCCGCTGCAAGCTCCAGATGATGCGTTCCGAGCCGCTAAATAGCGGTCAGCGCCTGGGTCCCATGCTCGCCGGGGGCTTGACCTTGCGTCATTACAAGTCGTTCGAGGCTTGCCCGAGCTTGCCTGCGCTCAAGGCCAGGGTCGCCCGCGAGACCCCAGAATTCGACCGCTTCGGCATCCACGTGATGGCCTCGCAGAATGGCCTCGGCGAAGTCATCATCGGCGATTCCCACGAATACGGCGAACGGATCGATCCGTTCGATAAGCCCGAGATTGATCGATTGATCCTCGACTACCTCCGCACGTTCGTCGACCTACCCGGACTGAAAATCGCGTCCCGATGGCATGGGACCTACGCGAAAAGCCTGCGGCGCCGCTTACCAGGTGGGTCGGCCTGCGCCGGGCGTGCTGGCCGTTGCCGGCGTGGGGGGCGCGGGGATGACGCTTTCCTTCGGATTGGCCGAGCGCCTGGTTGCGGAGGAGCTGGATGCGTCCTGATCGCCTGCCCGCGATGGTGGTTTTCGACATGGCCGGCACGACCGTGGAAGACCCTGGCGCCGTGAATCTCTGCTTCCGCGACGCCCTCGCCGCCGCCGGCCTGGTCGTGCCCTTCGAGCAGGTGAACGCGGTGATGGGACTGGCCAAGCCGCTCGCGATCCGCAAGATCATCGAGCGTTCGCGTGATGGTGAGATCCCGGGCGACCGCATCGACGAAATTCACCGCGATTTCTTGGGGCGGATGATTCGATATTACCGGGAAGACGCTTCGGTGCGAGAAGTCCCCGGGATCGGCCGCCTCTTCGAGCGATTGAAGGCGCAAGGGGTGAAAATCGCGCTGGATACCGGATTCAGCCGCGAGATCGCGCGCGTGGTCCTGGATCGGCTCCGATGGACGGCCGTCGACGCAAGCGTGGCGAGCGATGAGGTGCCTCGCGGACGGCCGTTCCCCGACATGATCCAGGCGTTGATGAAGCGGCTTCAGGTCGAAGATGTCGAGCAAGTGGCCAAGGTTGGCGATGCCCCGGCCGACCTGGAGGAGGGCCGGAATGCGGGCTGCGGGTGGGTGATTGGCGTGACCTGGGGGACGCATTCCCGCGACCAGCTTGCCGCGTTGCCCCATACGCATCTGGTGGATTCGATCGATGCGCTGGACGCGGTGTTGATGCCCGCGTCGGGCGTCTCGGGCACGCCCGACGCGGGAGATCGCTCAGCGGGCCCGTCGCGGCCTGCGGGTTGAGGACGACGAGGAGAGCCGTGCCGGGTTGATGTTGGACGCCCTGGCGATGTCATCGTCGGAGGGCAGGGGGACGCGACCGGGCAACGCCAGCGAGGGCGTCGCCAGATCCGCGATTTGCGCGGCACCGGTTTCGCACGCGAATCGTTCCAGATGCATGACCGGCCGGATGGCGCTCTCGACCTTCGCGTCCGAGAACTTCTTCTGCAACGTGTTGTCCATTAACACGTTGGCGATCGCGGCCAGGATCATCCCCTGGTCGAGCGTGAGGACGTGGTCCGAGACCTTGCCGGTCGTCACGTCCACGGCGTCGGCGAATCCATTCGGGCCGTAAAGGGCCGGGAATGCCACGGCCATGGCATGCAGGTTGTCCATGGCTTCGCGAGGGGCGAAGGGGAGGGCCAGGAACGAGGCGTGGGGCGTGACCACCCCGCCCCGGCGTCGCGTCGCGCCCGAACTCCCCAGCGCCGAGACTCCGAAGGCGTGGTAGCCCCCCTCGGCGTCGCTGGAGGCCGAGATCCCCCAGAATCCGATCCGCGAATCCTCAAGCCCGTACGCGATTTGCGCCTTCACGTAGATCGAGTGATTCCGCCCCCAGCTCTCGGCGGCCCAGTCGGCCTCGGGCACGAAAAGGGGGACCATCAGGGCCTCGAACATGGTGCCGTCCCAGGTGGGCACGAAGCGCAACCCGCGGTAGATCTGCGTGGCCTCCGCCACCGAGATCCCCATGTACGAGGCCTTCGCATCTTTCGTGTCGACCCGCCCTCGCGTCATGCGAAAGTAGTGGTCGGGGGGGATCTGGCCCCGTGCGATCCCCACGTAGGAGGCAATCCGCGGCTCGGTATTGAGCATCCCGTAATGGAAGTTCGAGAACGCGTTCTCCTCGGGGAAATATCCGCCGCGGAGCAGCCCCGGATGCGTGACCGGGTCGGCCGCGTCGTAGGGGTCGTAGAAAAACCCGAAATTCATCGGGGCAAGCAGGGCTTCCGCCTGCGATCTCAGGTCGGGGTGGGCGTTGGCCACCATCATCAGCGCGGCCGCCAGCCACCCGTTGTCGACCGAGGAGAGGAACGGTCGAATCGCCCCGCCTCCCGGCCAGATGCGCAAACGATCTCCCGTCTTGGGGTCGTACCAGTTGTAGAAAAATCCGTTCGAACGCTCCACGCGGGCCAACGAAGCGAGCGTGCGGGTGATCCTGCGGCCCGACTCGGGGCCGTCGATCAGCTTGAGGTCTTCCGCGGCCAGGGTTGACCAGAGATAAGCGGCCACGTCGGTTGGCGACGTGTACGCCGCGGCCTTCCATCCGCCCGAGGAGCGCACCATGTGGTCGCTCGGCAGGGCGCCGGTGTCGGAGAGGGTGTCGAGCGACCTCCAGGTGTCGCGGGCATACGCAGCCAGTAAATCACGGTCGGCCGGGCGAAGGGCGGCGATGTCGGCCATAGCTGTGACCGGCAGGGCCAGCAGGACGCCGAAGGCGGCCGAAAGTCCACCTCGGAGCATGGGTGCTGCCTCCCCGGGGTGAGAAACCATCGTCGGTTGGGGCCGACGGACGGGCTCGCACCCCGATCCATCTGTCCACATAATTGGTACGTCACTCCCCCTCGCCCTGTTCAGTGGACGCACGACGATCGTTCCGCCCATTTTCAAGGGGCGGGGACCAATCCTCGTCGCCATTCCTGCGGAGCGGAGGGAAGGGGCGCGTGCACGACCCCGGCCCCGTTTGACGGGCCAGGCTATTTGTTACATCTCGGCATTTACGGTCCTTTTGATCGGTCTATTTTCCCGAAGGCATTCAGGTCCCGGGAAGACGCCGACCCTCAGGGCCATTCGTGCCTCGCGTAGATCCCTTGTACGAAGTCGAAACCCCGCGTTCCAGGGTTGATGCCCAATCACCCCCGCCGGGATGCATGCTTGCAACATAACCCTAGCTTATTTCTCACGGACTTGCTGCGCAGGAAAAAGCGCCTGGGCTTCCGAAGAGCCCGGGCGCCTTTGCAATCAAGGCTTTCCATCCAGTTGGCCGGTGACGAATTAGCGGGCCTTCATGGCCAGATCGGCCTGGCTTGCGGGAGCGACCGGTTTTGCATCGGCCGGCGCGGAGCGTCTTCAGGAAAACGATCAGCGCGTCGCGATCGTTCTGCGAGAGGCTGGAATATTCCTTGGTCACGTCCTCGGCATCTCCCTTGTGATGCAAGATTGCCTGCTCCAGGGTGTTGATCGACCCGTCGTGGAAATAAGGGGCAGAGTCGGCAACTCCCCACAAGGCCGGCGTCTTCCACTCCTCGGGCTTGGGATACTCGGCGGGCAGGGGGACCTCAGGGGCGTCTAGCGTATAGGATGAACTGATCGCCTTGCTGCGATCATCCAAGCGATGCAGAAGGAAATCGCTGTAAACCCCCTCGACGCCGCCCATATTGGGCGTGTGGCACACGGCACATCCAATGGAGTTGAACAGGGCCTTGCCCGCTTCCGCCCGATGGGCCAGCGACGGCGAGTCGGGAGTGCGCTCGGTTGGCCTCGGGAGCGTGTCGACGAACGCGACCAGCGCGTTGAATTGCCTGGAGTCCAGATCCGGGGCAACCTGGGGATAGGTCTTGAACCCAAGCGGCTTGGCCTGGTTGCGCCGAGGGTTGCCCAGGCCGATCTCGTTGGCACACGCGGCGGCGACGAATTCCTCAAGGGTCGCAAACTGCGCCTTCCACCCGAATTTGCCCACGCGGCCATCGGGCAACACGCGATAGCGACCGGGGACCACGCCCGAGAAGTTGGACGAAAGCTCGCGTCCCACGCGGGCCATTGACACCTTCAGGCTCTGATGGCTGATCGCCGCCGGCGCGATGCGATCAATCCAGCCGGCACCAAACAGGGCCGTCGAGTTCACGCTCTCGGTCCGCACGGGGTCGAAATTGCGCCGGAAGGTGGAAAAATAGCCGCATCCTCCCGAGACCGTGGCGACCCTGGTGACCAGCGGGAACAGCACGCGAAGCTCGCCGCGTCCTTCCAAAAAGCGATTCTCGACGGCGAAGTGATGCACCAACCCCGACTCCGGCTCGGGCTTCTCCTTCGTGGGGGCGGCCTCGAAGGCGCGAACATTATGCGAGATGTCGCCGCCACCCCCCACGCCCCCCTGCGAGTGGCAATCCACGCAAGACCGGGCGTTGAAGACCGGTCCTAGGCCATCGCCCGAGGCCATCGCGTCGTGGGGCTGCCACTCATGCTCGAAGAGGGTCAAGCCCATCGCCTTCGTCTCGGGATCGGCGCGAGGCTCCCAGATCACGGGCAACCCAGGCCAGAACATCCACGCCGCGATTGCGACCAAGGCCGCCGAAGCCGCCAGGCCAAATCGACGCCGAGTCTGCTTCAGGATGTTCTCCTGCATCGCCACGCCTCCCAGGATCGACCCAAGGATTTGCCCCTGTCCGACAAATGTAATCGACCGGGCGTGGTCTTACAAGTGTCTTCTCCAATGAATTGCGTAGGGTGCAAGGCATGGCACGGCATGCACCATCTGCTTTTCGACCGGCCGCGACGAGATCAAGGCGTAGGCTCGCTCTTCGGGATCGCGTTCATCGTGTAATAAGCCTCCTTATGAAGCAACGGCAACCCCGCCGCCGATTTCACCCCATCCAGATGAAGCTCGTGGACATGCCCTTCCACCAGCTTATCCACGTACAAGCGCACCGTCTTGCCGTCGCCCGAGACGTCCACCTTCGAGATGGTCGGATGCGTTTGATCGACCTCGGGGCTCCCGTAGCTGGACTGATAAATGTAAGTGTAAGTTTCCAGCTTGTACGACTTCGGATCGCCCGCCGAGGCCATGTCAACGGGTTCGGTGAAGGTCAGTTCGAAACCGTCGGGCCGGGCCTTCATCGTGCGGACCTCGAACGGCGTCTTGCCCGTCCACACGACGCGTTCGAGGCCAAATTCCTTGGTCCCTCGCGAACCCCACCCGCGGTTGGTCTCGCCCACGAACAACGAGCCGTCCTTGCCAAAAAGCGAGGGCAAACAGCCCGAGATGAACCCCTTGCGGAACGGGAACGCCTCGCCCTGATATCGGCCGTTTACCTTTTCCAGGTCGACCCTCATGAGCGTGCTGGCCGACTGGTCGCCCACGAAAAGCTGCTCCGCAAAGGGGCCGAACTTGCCGCCGGTCAGGTCGCAAGAAATGCCGCTGGCCGATTGCCCCATCTTGTCGTTCCCATAGGGCAAATAAACGGCCGGCGCCCGCAATTTGGGGATCTTCTTCACCTCGGCGCCATGCGAGAGCCGCTCTGTGGGTCCTCCGGCTTCTCGCCCAGGTTCGGGGCCTGGTCATACCACTTGTGGCCGCCGGGATGGCCCACGAACGCGCCCGGTTCCAGGTGCTTCACGGCGGCACGCGCCGTTCCACGGGCCCTGGTTCTCCGAATAGAACATGTCGCCGGCCGCGTTCATGCCCAATCCGCCGGGCGATCTGAGCCCGCTGGTGGTGGGGATGGCCTTGCCCTCGGGGGTGATCCGCAAGGCCCACCCGCGAAACTTCACGTCGCTGGTGAACGAGCCGGTCAAGCAAAGCGCCACCCACAAATTGCCGTCGCGGTCGAACTTCGAACCGAACGCATATTCATGATAATCGCCGCTGATGTCCCAAATGTCGCAAAACGTCTCGAAAACATCCGCCCGGCCGTCGCCATCCTCATCCTTGATGCGAGAAACCTCGCCCCGCTGGGTCACATAAAGCCAGCCGTCGCGATAGGCCAGGCCCAGGATCTCGTGCATCCCCTCGGCAAACAGGGTGAACTTCGCCTCTTTCGGGTCCTCGGCGTAAGGGTTTTCGACGAGGAAAATCTGCCCGCGACGCGTGGCCACGGCCAATTTATCGCCGGGCAGGAATTCGAGCCCGCCCACTTCCAGCGAGGTGCCCGAGGGCGGCTTGAAGGTGAGGATTTTGTAATAGTCCGACTCCTTGGGAGGGTCGGCGGCGATGGCGTTGAGGTTCGCGAGGACGACGATGGACAACGCAATTATCGAAGAACGCATCATTATAAAACCTTTCATGGGTGCTCAGCCGTAGGGCCGGTTATTACCGGCCGTATTTATTGAATCGAAGACGGCCGGTAATAACCGGCCCTACGGTTCACCATTGATAATGCTGGGTCAATTTGGCCGAACCGTTCGACAGCTTCACCGGAACCACCAATTCGGCCTTCCCGTCCACTTGTCGCACGACGGGCTTCGCATCCGCTTCGATCTTGGTCTTGAAATCGCCGTCAACCGCGTACCAACCGTCCACGCCCGCCTCGATCTTGTTTCCTACGGCCGCGCGATACCAGAGGTTGTCGGTGTTGGAACCGGACGATATCGTCATCGTTCGCTTCAACGCGGCCACCTCTTTACCCGGTACGGCGTCGGGCATGTCCTCGACCTTGATCGGCCCGAGCAGGTAAGAGAACGTGGGCTTGCGATCCTTGCCGAGGCGATATCCCTTGAACTGGTAGCCGTTTTCCGCCCTTGGCGACGACGGCCACGGTTCTTTTTCGTCCTTCAAGATCGCCAGGCTGGGGCCGGCCGGCAGCTTGACCACGTTGTCGCCCATGGGGGGCTGATATCCCTCGCCGCGACCGCTCCAGTGTTTCGACGCGTCCATGAACGCGCCTTGCCAGATGAGGGCGATCCGGCCGTTGTTGGCGTCGTAGGCAATATTCGCCTTTTCGGGATATCCCACGCCGATCGCCCTCGGTCCGGCGCCCAAAATGAAGTTGCGGTAGATGACCGCCTCCTTCTCGGCCACGAGGGGGATCGGGAAGCGGCCGATGCCGACCGGCGTGTTGGCGCTGGTGCCGTCGGAAAGATAATCCCAGACCGCCTCGATCTGCTTGCGCGAGCTTCCGTCCAGGATGTCGGCTAGTTGGCTCTCGGGATTGGGCCAGGCCGAGGGCATGCGCGTGCCGGGTCGGAACGCGGCCGGGTTGACCACGTATTGCACGAACCAATCGTGCTTGAGGCGGCGGGTCATGATCGTCATGTCGAGCGCGGGGATTCCGGCCGACTTCTCCCCCTTGAAATTGTGGCACTGGACGCACCCGAACGCCTGAGTGCCCACCAGGTGACGGCCGATCGCCTTCACGCGCCGCTCGTTCTGGCCCAGCTCGACGGGGGGCACGGCGGGCAGGGGGTCGGCCTGCGCGAACGCGGGCGTGAGATACCAAAGGTTCGCCTCGCCGAACCTGGGCATGCGTGCCTTCATGTAGGGCCGGTCCTTGGACCCTTCGCGGAAGATGGTATTCATCCAATCTTCCTTGAGCTTAGCCCCCACCCCGTTCAGCGTCGGAGGCAAGCGGCCCTCGTCGCCCAGGTCGGCGTAAGTGGCCACGAAATAGCCGTTTCTTGCCTCTTCCACGCCGCCAACTCCGTCCCTCGCGTGGCATGCGTAGCAGTTGAAGGCCGTCATCGTGCGGGCGATCGTCTCCTTCGTGTCGGGCTTGGCGGGCGTCTTCGCGAGATAAGCCAGCGCGGCCGCGATCGTCGCCCTCTGACGCTCGTTCAACCCATAATGCATGGCCTTCGGCGAAGGGTTGGCCGACAGGCAGCCGGTGTCAGGCTTCAAGGTCAACAAGTCGGCCGCCGAGAGGCTCGATTCCATCAGCTTCTTGTCGCGATTCAGCTCGTGGCACGAGGCGCAACCGATCGTCGAGAACAACTTCTGGCCCTTGTCGGCAAGCTCGGGCTTGACCATGAATCGGGGCGGACCTTCTTCGGCCTTCGGGCGGCTGATCGTTCAGCGAGAGGAACGGTTCGAGAGGCTGGCGGGCGAGGTTCGACGACTCGACTTCGACGACCAGCTCGGTCTCCCCGGCCCCGTCGAAATATTCCACCACCACCTTGTGCATCCCGGCCGAGAGGTGCGTCCGCCCGGCGCCCGTTTGCGCCGGGTGGACGCCATCGCTGTCGGCCACGGGCTTGTCGTCGACCCAGAGTTTGCTGCCGTCGTCGGACGTGGTGAAGAACGTGAAATCGTCGTCGCGATCGACCCTCATGAAGCCTTCGAATCGCATCGCAAAGCCGTTCTTCCGCGGGGCCATGCCCAGGTCGAAACCGAGCGATTCCCCCGAGGATTTGGGCTGGAGCGTCGCGAAATCGGGCAGCTTGGTCCATTCGCCGATGTAGGACTGATACCGCACGTTGGGCTTCGTCTCCGAACCCGCCCCGCGGAGCAGGTAATTCGCCATGGCCGCCGCATCCTTGCCGTCAAGATTCAGCGAGGGCATGCGGCCCGACGGTCGCACCTTGTGCGGGTTGGCCAGGAACGCAGTCAGGCCTGGGAGCGTGTATTTTGCGGTCAAGTCCGGCAGGGGGACCGAGGTGGCCAGCGGCGACGAGTCCTCGCGAGGGCCGTGGCAGGCGAGGCAGCCGATCTCGCGATACAGCTCGCGGCCGTGGGCCACCGTCCGGCGATCGGCCTTGCCCTGCACGGTCGAGCCCGTGGTGGCCAGGAAATGCACGAGCGCCTCGACGGCGTCCTCGCGCTCCTTCCCCTCCAAACCGGCCAGCACATGAGGCATGGTCGTGCCCGGCTTGGCCTTGTGCGGATCGGCCAGGAAGCCGCGGATTGCCGCGACCTTCACGCGGCTGCCGACCCCATCCAGGATCGGCGCCTTCTTCAAGAGGACGTGGGATTCGATTGCCGCGTTCGCCTTGTGGCAGGACGTGCAATTCAACTCGCCCAGCAGGAGCAACCCGCCTCGAACGGCATCCGAGCCGGCGTCCTCGTAGAACCGCTCGAACCCCGCGACGATCGGGCGATCGGGCGTCGCGGGGCCATCGGCGCGGCAGATTGAGGCGGGAATCAACGCGAGGGCAAGGAGCGCAAGAGCGCCTATCGAAGCTCGGATCATCCGGGCGAACTCCCCGAAGCGGGCTGGATTCGGTCAAGGGCGGGAGGGATCTCGGGCGGACCAGGCTATTGGACCATAGCTAACCGCGGGATGCGAGGGGCTCCCGCAAGAAATCTCGATTCGTCCAGGAAAGGGGATTCACCGCCGAGCACGCGGAGATCGCGGAGAGAGAAAAGCGAGAATGAAAAGAACAATTCTTCTCCTCTTTCTCTCTCCGCGATCTCCGCGTGCTCGGCGGTGAATCTCTCCCCTCCCCATCTGGAGCCGCCCTGCGATTCCGACTATCATTGCGATTTCCTCCAACCCGACCGGCAGAATCCAGGAAGCCCATCCATGACCCGCCGCCAATGGCTCGCCGCCACGCCCGCCGCCGCCGCGCTCGCATCCTCCTTGCCCCAAGCCGCCGAGGCCGCGCCCATGGACGACGCCTTCCGCTTCTGCCTCAACACCAGCACGATCTCCGGCCAGAAGCTCGGCCTGGAGCGGGAGATCGAGATCACGGCCCAGGCCGGCTATCACGCCATCGAGCCCTGGCTCCGCGACATCGACGCCTATGCCGACGCCGGCAAGTCGCTCAAGGACCTCGGCAAGAAGATCGCCGACCTCGGCCTCACCGTCGAGTCCAGCATCGGATTCTTCGAATGGATCGTGGACGACGACGCCAGGCGGGCCAAGGCGCTTGAACAGGCCAAACGCGACATGGATCGAGTGAAGCAGATCGGCGGCAAGCGCATCGCCGCGCCCGCGTCGGGCGCAACCGACCGCTCGGACATGAATTTACTCAAGATCGCCGACCGCTACCGCGCCCTGCTCGAACTCGGCGACAAGATGGACGTCGTGCCCGAGCTGGAAGTCTGGGGCTTCTCCAAGACGCTGACCCGCCTCAGCGACGCCGCCTACGTGGCCATCGCGGCCAACCACCCGAAAGCGTGCATCCTTGCCGATGTTTACCATTTGTACAAGGGTGGATCGGATTTTGCCGGAATCCACCTGCTCAACGGCAAGTCCTTGCCCGTCCTGCACTTCAACGATTATCCCGCCAATCCCCGGAGGTCGGAAATCAGCGACGCCCAGCGGGTCTATCCGGGCGACGGCGTGGCCCCGCTCACCGAGATCCTCCACACGCTGCAAGAGATCGGCTTCCACGGCTACCTCTCGCTCGAACTCTTCAACAAAGAATACTGGAAGCACGACGCCCTCGAAGTCGCCCGCACCGGGTTGGAGAAGATGAAGGCGGCCGTCCACGCCGCGACGGCGAAATAAGGATTCCGGTAAGCCTTCAGCCGAATCCTGTGGTGGTCATCAATGTAGGGTGGGTCGAGCGTCAGCGAGCCCCACCTTTGCCCGAAATTCGGACGGTGGGGCTCGCTGACGCTCGACCCACCCTACGGTTACGTCGTTCGGTACGGAATACGGCTGAAGGCTTGCGGATTCCGAAGGATCGTTGTTGACCCCGCAATTATCGCCCCAATCGAATCGGGAGACGGCCGTGAACGCCTATCGCTTGCTGGCCGACCTGATCGTCCTGGTCCATGCCGCTTACGTCGGCTTCGTGGTCTTCGGACTGGTGGCGATCGTGATCGGCCTGGCCTTTCGTCAAGGCTGGCGCGGAATTTCTGGTTGCGGGTGCTCCATCTTGCGATGATCATCATTGTGGTGATCGAGGCGTGGCTCGGCATTCCCTGCCCGCTCACCACCTGGGAAAATCGCCTGCGCGTTGCCGGCGGCCAGGAGCCTTATGCGCTCGGATTCATCGAGAATACGCTGCACAAGGTCATGTTCTTCCGTCTGCCCGCATGGGCCTTCGTCGTCGCCTATTCGGCGTTCGGGCTGACGGTGCTGGCCACGTTCCTGCTGGCGCCGCCGAGGCACCCGAGATCGGCCACGACCGTTATTTCTCGTTCGGCTTCAGATCGATCGACGCGGAGTTGATGCAATACCGCAATCCCGTGGGACGAGGCCCGTCCGGGAACACGTGGCCGAGATGGCCGCCGCATCGGGAGCAGGTGACCTCCGTGCGAGTCATCCCATGCGATCGGTCCACATGCTCGTCGATCCGCCGGTCGTCGGCCGCTTGATAGAAGCTTGGCCAGCCGCATCCGGAGTCGAATTTCGTGTCCGAGGAGAACAATTCCTGCCCGCATCCCGCGCACAGGTAAACCCCCGGAGTCTTCGTATCCCAGTACGCGCCCGAGAACGCCCGCTCGGTCCCTTTTTGACGCAATACGTGGAACTGCTCGGGCGTAAGCTCCTCACGCCAGTCGGCATCGGTCTTTTCGATCTTCTCGGGCATGGTTCCCTCTCCGTCGCGAAAAAAATTAACCGCTTGCCGCGACCGCCTTCAGGTCGGCGCGTTGCGTCTCGTAGGTTTCATTGTAGGCAAGCACTTCCGGATCGGGCTCCACGCCCCACGATTCGCACGCCTGGCGGTAAATCGCCGGCCACCAGTTCTCGTGCTCGGTCAGCCCCTGCTCCTTCACGCTCAGCCAGTTGCTCACGATCTTCGACCAGCACCGATCGCCATAATCCAAAGCCTCCTTCCACTTGCCAATCTGCGGGATGTACCACTCGCGGCCGATCGCGGCGTGCAGGACCTCGTCGGCCCAGTCGAAATCCTGGATCGTGGCCATGAGCGGATCGCCCGACCTCACGCCGGTTTCCCACTCGTAGCGTTTGCCCGTCTTCGCCATAAGTCCTTGTTCGATGAAGTAAAGCACCGCGTGGCGCTCGATGGGCGAGCACTCGGTATTGAGCCGTAAGGACCAGTTATGCGTGATCCTCGCCCGCGTCCAATCCACGCCATTCTTGACGAAACCGACCTCGCCCATCATGGCGTGCCTGGCTTCGTCCCATAATTGCCGGGTCATGTCGCGATAATAGCCCCAGGGCTTGCCCTTCGTCTCGACGATGATGCTCGCCATCATTTCGGGCACGTCGATCTCGCGAATCCTCTTGAAGAGCATCATCAACGCCTTGGCGCGGTCGGGAAGATCGGGGTTGTACAGGAACGCCTCGGGGTTCACCCCCTGGTTGAAAAGATCCTGAAACCGCTCGTCGCGACGCGGGACCGGGTCGTATCGATAGGGCTTCGCCGAGTGGATTCGATTCACAATCCTGTCGAAAATCGCCCCCGAACCATCCAGATTACCGGCGGCCTCCAGACACTGCTTCAGACGCTCCACCCAAGACCCCATCTCGTCCCGCGACTCCGCGTCTACTAAACACTCCAACGACTTACGGCCGAAAGCGATCATGTCGGCAAGTTCAAGACGGGCGAACCGACAGATCCGAATTGAGGGGGCATCGGCCAGCGGATTGGTCTCGGCGGAGAATCGATCCATGCCTTGTTGGAGGGCCGCCAAGGCGACCTCATAAAGTCCCACGAGCAGCTCGTCGGTCGTCGGCGCGGCGAGGATCTCGTCGAAAAACACTTCCAGGTTTGCATCGGGCACGACCTCAAGCCCCAACGGAGGCTCGCGCATCTCGCCCACCCTCGTCCTCAGCGCCGAGGCATGCTCGGCACATAAATAGGCGTGGTGCGAGAACGCGGTTTTCAGCTCGTAAATCGGTTCGGCCGTGATCCGTGCGGTGAAAATCTCGTGAAGTCGGACGAACGCATAATGGAACCGCTTGAGCCGGCTCACGCACTCTTCAATGCCCAGTCCGGGGCGAGCGGCCTCCTCGATCGTGGCCAATCCGGCGAGCGTGGGTAGTCCTCGGTAGGATTTGTATTCGTGGATCATGGGATGGCCTCTCGTGGGGCGTGGGAATAACTTCCATGATAGTCGCTCGCGGCCACGCTTGACAGGATGATCGTCGGCCCTCGACAATCCTTGTCCCGCGTCGCTCGCCCCGTTCACCCGCCAACGTCCCGTCTCATGCCCCAAAAACGCCTCGACGCACATGGCGTCTTCACGATGGTGGGAATCTGCGCCCTGTGGGGAGGCAACGCGGTTGCAGTCAAGTACGCCGTGCCCGATCTACCCCCGCTCGGCGCCGCCGCGATCCGGTTCGCGCTCAGCCTGCCGATCCTGGCGATCGTTTGCCGGTTGGTTGGTCAAAAACTTTGGGTCGATCGCTCGCTATGGGGCCTGGTGGCCTTCAACGGCCTCCTGGCGGCGCTCCAGATCGGCTCCTTTACCTGGGGAACCAGCCATAGCGCGGCCGGCCGGTCGTCTATCTTCATCAACGTCCATCCATTGATCGTGGCCCCGCTCGCATGGATTTTCCTGGGGGAATGGATGGGGCGCCGCGGAGTTTGTGGTCTGATTGCCGCGGCCATTGGCGTGGCGATGGTCCTTTCCTCGTCGTTTCGCGGCGGAGGCGAATACCTCGTGGGCGATCTGGTCGTGCTGGGCTCGGGGATCGTGTTCGCGATTCAGACGATCGTGCAGAAGAAGACGTTCCCCCACATTGCCCCGGCGACCCTGCTTTTCGTGCAATCGATCGTCGCCACCGGGATGGTCCTCGCCTGTAGCGGGATCGTCGAAGGGTTCGGGGCCTATCACTTCACGCCGCGAGCCTGCGCGAGCATGGCGTTCCAGGGGTTCGCCGTCTCGGGAATCTGCTTCGCCGTGTGGCTGCTCCTGCTCGGTCGATATCCGGCGGGCCAGCTCGCCACGGTCGCCTTCATGACCCCCATCTTCGGGATGGGCATGAGCCGAGTGCTTCGCGGAGAGGAGTTGACCGGCACGCTGGTCGCCGGCGGCCTGCTCGTCGGCCTTGGCATCTATCTGACTGCCTCTGAACGCGGCTCGCGGGGAGAAATCCTCGAAACCAGCACCACCCCGACCCCTGGTCATCGTTCGGCCGAGATGGGATGATGACATGAGGCACGAGGAATCTCGTTAGGTTCGAGATCAGGGGACGATACTTATGAGAGTCCTGGCTCTTCTGGTCATGTTCGTCGGCCTGGCAATTGGCGTGGAATGTTCCGCCCAGCGCCCGCAAGGCCTGCCGAGACGGCCGCTCCCGCTCGGCAACCGGTTTCCGCCGATGAGACCGCGATCCGCTCGGCGGTTGACGCCTTCACCAAGGCTTACAACGCGGGCGATGCCCGTGCGGTTGCCGCCCAGTTCGGCGAGAACGCGGAGATCCTCTCGGCCGACGGCATGCGTCACGACGGCCGCGACGAGATTGAGCACCTGTTCGCCGCCACCTTCGCCGCGAATCCTGGCATACGGATCGCCATCGCGATCGATTCGCTTCGCGTGCCGGCTCCCGGCGTGGTCCTGGAGGAAGGCTCCGTGACCATCACCCCGACCGACGCAGCGCCGATGCATCGGCGTGCGACCGTCCTGTACGTAAAGCGTGCCGACCAATGGCTTTTCGACAGCGTTCGCGAGGAAGAGGACCGCAAGATCCGCCCGCATGACCGTCTCAAGGAATTGGAGTGGATGCTGGGGGAGTGGGTCGATCAGGGGAGTGAGGCCGAGGTCCATGCCTCCTGCCGATGGTCGGAAGACGGGAACTTTCTCCTCCGCGAGTTCGTAGTGAAGATAGGAGGATCGCCCGCCATGACGGTCTCGCAACGGGTCGGTTGGGATGCCCTGACCCGCCACATCAAGTCGTGGGAATTTGATTCCGAGGGCGGGCATGGCGAGGGGATCTGGACTCGCGACGGAAAGCGCTGGATCATCAAGCAGAGCGGCGTGGATGCCGAGGGCCAGCTTGCGTCCGCCACGCGAATCCTCGCCCCCGAGACGTCGAACCGCGTGACGTGGGCGCATTTCCATCAAATCGTCGGCGGGCGCTTGGTCCCCGACGTCGAAAACCTCGTCCTCGTCCGCACCCCGCCGAAGCCTCGCGACAGGACCAGGGCCATCACGCCGAACCCGCCAAAGGAACCGCGATGAACCGCACGACCCGGATTCTCACCCCGCTGCTAGCCTGGGCGATCCTGGCGAATTCAACGGCGTTTGCTTATCACGGCGGTGGGCGTGGCGGAGGCGGCGGCGGGTTTCGCGGCGGAATGGCAGGCGGAGGCGGCTTTCGGGCCCCGGTGTTTCGCCCCTTCGTTCAGCATGCCATCCATGGGAATGAATTACAATCATTTCAACATGGGGAATATGGGTAATCGGAATTTCGGCGGGTTCAACTACGGCAATCGCTCCTACCCGAACTTCAACCGCTCGTACAACCTGAACGCCGGCTACGGGACCCGGCGCAGCTTCACCACCGCCGGTGCTTTCGGCGGGAACATCTATCGCTCCGCCGGATTCAACAACCTGAACGCGGCGTATGGGAATCGGGTCAACTACAACAACGTCGGATTCAACAACGCCAACATCGTCGGCTCGCGATGGGGAAGCCCGTATGCCGGCTATCACCGGGGTTGGGTCAACGGTTACTGGAACGGCAATGGCCTGGGTTGGGGCTGGAATAATGGCAACTGGGGCTGGCAGGGAGCCCTGGGCTTCGGGCTGGGCTATGGATTGGGTTACGGGTTAGGTTGGGGGCTGCCGGCCTGGGGATATGGATCGTCCTACTACAGCAATTGGGGCTATTCGAACTATTCCAACCCGTATTACGACGCGAGCGCGGTGGTGATCGACACCCCCATCGTCGTCAACAATCCGGTCCCCGCTTTCAATTACAGCCAGCCGATCGACACCTCGGCCCCGGCCCCCGCGGAATCGGTCGCAAGTAACGCGAATGGGGTCTTCGACGCGGCCCGGGTCGCGTTCAAGGAGGGGGATTACGCGAAGGCCCTCAAGCAAGTCGATCAAGCCCTTGCCATCACGCCGAACGACACGGCCATGCACGAGTTTCGCGGGGTCGTCCTGTTCGCCACCAAGCAATACGACAAGTCGGCCGCGTCGCTCTACTCGGTGCTCGCGGTCGGGCCGGGCTGGGATTGGACCACGCTGATCGGCCTTTATCCCAACGTGGACGTGTATACGGAGCAACTCCGCGCCGCGGAAGCCTACAGCGACGCGCACCCCGATTGGCCGCCGGTCCGCTTCGTGCTGGCCTACAATTACCTGACCGCCGGCTATAACGACGCCGCCATCAACGAGTTGAAGGAAGTCGTCAAACTGAAACCGAGCGACCAGATTTCGACGCAGCTCCTCTCCCAACTATCGAAGAAGCCCGATCCCCAAACCCCCTCGCAAACCGCGCAGGCCGACACGACCGCGACGCCGCTCCCCGAAGGGGCTACCCTGAAGGGAATATGGACGGCCAGGCCGAATCCCGGGACGACCATCAAATTGACCGTTCAGCCCGACGACAAGTTCACCTGGCAGGTCGATCAAAAGGGCCAGACCCACGAATTAGCCGGCGAATCCACCTTCGGCGGCTCGATCCTGACCCTCGCCCAATCCAAGGGGCCGGCGTTGGTCGGGCACGTGAGCTGGAAGGACGCCAACCACATGACCTTCCGAGTGGTGGGCGGCGGGACGGAAGATCCGGGCTTGAGCTTCTCGAAGTAATCCCCTGGGCTGGCAGCAACAGTGCCGTCAAGATGGTCTTGAGGCGGAGGTCGCCAAATGAGATTGACGCTTGGCCTTATGACCCCGCTGAGTTGACCGTACTCGGGCCAGGCCGTCCTCCAGCGTCTCTGGTTCCGAGGTGTAAGGGAACCTTTCCTTCAGCCGGAGCAAGGGTCGCTCCATAAGACGCCACGAGGCCAACGCAACGACCCAGGTGGCCACGAATGCCATCGCGTCGAGCCCAAGAGAGTGGCTGTATCCAAGGCACTTGGCCAGGACGAATACCAGGAAGAAGGTCAAAGAGTGATAGAGGTAGAGGCCATAGCTGATCTGGCCCAGATGGACCAGGAGTCGAGAACGTAAGGGCCTGAGCCAACCCGCGTCCTTGGAAAGTACGATCAATCCGACGAGGCAAGCAAAGAGGAGGTTGAGCACGAATCGGGGCGATCCGCCGACGTGAAACAGGCCGACGGAAGGTCCCATCTCGGCGAGCAAGACGTAGGCCAGTAGTCCGAGCCCGACGGAGGCGAAGGCCCCTCTGAATACGCCGGCAAATCTGGCGACTTGGGCGGGGTTGGCCAGCAACGATGCTAGTAGGGAACCGGTGGCGAAGCCGTCACAGCGCAAAGCGAGCAGGTGAGGCGGAAATCCCGAGGCACGGCCGTATACCGCGAGCATGACGACCAAGGCCGAGAGCGGTCCGACCCAACGGCGGCCGAGCAGGAACACCAAAGCGGGCCATACCAGGTAGAATTGCTCCTCCATCGCCAGCGTCCAGGTGTGCCCAAAATAGCTCGGGGCTTGCACGCCGGGTCCCGCCAACCAGGGCAACCCCTGCGTGAAGGTGAGGAATGACGGCAAATAAGCGAGCGGCAGGCGGTCACCGAGGGTGTAATCGATGAGGACTAGCGCCGTCAAAGCCAGGTAGTAGGGGGGCCATATCCGCAGGCCACGGCGGAGGCAGAAAGCCTTGAGGAAGCTCCAGGTCGCGTCATGCCGCAAGATGATAGACGTGATCAGGTAGCCCGACAGGACGAAGAAGACGTCGACCGCCGCCCATCCCATTGGAAAGGCGCCGCCCGGCCGCAGGTGGAAACCCAAGATGACCACGGCGGCCACGCCGCGCAGTCCATCCAATTCCTTGACGCGATCCATCGCGTTCCTCCCGTCCTGGTTGCATCACATGGAGCACGGCATCACTAGAGGGGTCGGCCGGGCGGGATTCTATCCAAAAATTCGGAGCGTCGTCCAGACCAGTCTACTTCATCTGTATCTCTTAGAAGAACTCGTCCAGCGTGGGCTGGATCACCAGTTCGGGCACGTTGGCGCGTTCGGGCAACTCGACGAGAAATTTGACCGCGGCGGCGACATCTTCCGGCTGGAGGATGGCCGCCTTGCGCTCGTCGGAGACCTTCACGGGGCGATTATCGAGGATGGGCGTGTTGACCTCGCCCGGGTAGATCACGGTCGAGCGAATCCCCCGCGAATGCTCCTCGCGGCCGATGCCGATCCCGAGCACCGCCTGACCGAACTTCGAGGCCGAATAGCCCGTCCCGCCTAGCAAGCTCGCCCTCACGCCCGCCACCGAGCAGACCTGGATCACGAGCCCTTTCTTCCGCTCCCTCATCCTCGGAAGCGCGAAATGGACGAGGTTGTAGGCCCCGGTCAAGTTCGTGGCGATCATCGTGTCCCAGTCGGCCGGATCCAGGACGTCCAGCGCCCGCTGCCTCACGTTCGTGCCGGCGTTGCACACGAGGACGTCGATCGAGCCGAACGCGTCCAGCGTTCGGCCCACGATCGCGCCGATCGCCTTGCGGTCGGCGACGTCGCCCGGCTCGACAAGGACCTGCTTGCCCGCCGGGCCGAGTCCATCCCGGACGGCCTCCAATTTCGCCTTGTCGCGGCCGACCAGGGCCACACGGAGGCCCATCCTGGCAAGCACTTCGGCAATCGCCCGGCCCATGCCGCTGCCAGCTCCGGTCACCAGGGCGGTCTCATAGGCGGATGTCATGGTACGTCCCATCCCGATCGAGTCCGGCAAAATCCGACGGCTTCGCGCCCGGCCAGGCCGACTCGCGAAGCCGCCATGTTGGGTCCGATCCTACAGTTACTTCGACATCTTCGCAATCGCGGCGGCATTCGCCGCCTTCATGGCCGCGAGCAAGGCCGCGTTGGTGGTCTTCGCCGTGAGCGAGACCACCGGGGGTGAGGAAACCACAGGTTTGCTCGCCTGCGCCTGGGCGGGCAGGGCACTCGCGGGCGGCGTGGTCGTCGTCAGTTTCAACGACGAAGCGGCGACCTTGGGGGCGGTGAAGACGTCGATCGTGCTGTAGGACGACCCGCCCGACGAGCTTTGGGTGGTCGAAGGCGAGGCCTGCAAGGTCGAGGTCGCCCCGCTCGAAGTCCACACGAACACCTGCGAGAAGTTGACCGCGTTGCCCGAGGCGTCGGTGAACCCCGCGAGCGGGTCCGCCACGCTGGAAGACGGGATCGTGGCGTTGAGCGACCCGTTCACATAAACCTGCGTCTGGGGCGTCGCGGGCGTGATGTCCTTGAGCATGTCTTGCGCGGATGCGAGGATGTCCAGGCGGCCGAGCGAGATCCCGGTGGTCGCGTCGTGGATCTGGGCCGCGCCTTCCTGGAGCCACTTGGTGACGTTGGCCACCGAGGGCAACGCGCCGCCTTCATGCTGCTCGTAGATGTTCTGGAGCAGGATGATTCCGCCCGTGACCAGGGGGGCCGCGTAGCTCGTGCCGGTGTTCGGGGTGAACTCGTCGTCGGCCGTCGGCGCGATGATGTTCTGGCCCGGGGCCGCGAGCGTGGTGGAGGTATTTACCTTGCCGGCGCCCAGTCGTTCCGCGTCGGGCAAGAGCACGTCGTTCGGGTCGGTGGCCGTCACGCTGATCACGTCGGACAGGATGGCCGGCAGGCCCATCCCCTGCGCCTGACCGGCGGTCAGGAAGCTGTTGCCGGTCGCGGCGACCACGGGGATATCCATCGCCGAAAGCTGGTTGATCAGCCCGGCCATCTCCTGCCCCGTGCCGTTGTCATTCGAGAAGAAGTCATAAGGATAGTCCCCGCCGTCGCTCAGCGAGATATTCACCACCGAGATGTGGTCCTTGACGTGGTTATTGACCACGTACTGGAGCGCATTGACGACGTTCTGGAAGCTGCCGGAGCCGTCCGACCCGATGACCTTCAACGCGACGATGTTCGCGCCCGGGGCCACGCCCGGATCGAGCGGGCTGACCGAGGCGACGATGCCCGCCGTGGCGGTGCCGTGGCTGTTGGTCGAATAGGGGTCGGGCGTGTTGGTGGTGAAGTCGTAGCCGTCCTCGACGGTGTGGCCCGGCCCGAAGTTGTTGGTCGGCGTAGGGCCGAAGGCCTGGTGGGTATAGTCGACCCCGGTGTCGATCATCGCGGCGGCCAGGCCGGTCCCGTCCACGTGGTAGGCCGCGCGAGTGGCGGAGGCCTGGATGATCGAGTCGGTCGTCGGCCCCGACATCATCGTGCGGGCTTCGAGGGCTTCGAGGCGGGGCCGGCATCCGTCGCGGCCTTTGCGTCGCCTGGCCTGGAATAGCATCATCGATTCGGGCTCCCCAGACGGCCGCCTTACCTTGGCGAATGGCCGCCCCGCGATCGGTGGTGAACGTCCCCCCTCCCTGGCCCGACCGCCGTGCAAAGGCCCCTTTCGTGGGGCGTCTCGCGGCGGTCGAGGAGCGGCAGCCCCCTCTATGAGGCGAAGCGGCATCGGGACGCATACGAGTGGGAAATTTCGGAAGGCTCGGCGGGCCGATCCGGGGGGATCGCGGGCGGACGATCATCATCCGCCCCGACCGAGGGGCCTCGGCCTGCGAAGCTCGCGAACGATGCATCCTGCGGGAGACCGGGCCTCGGGGGCCCGATCAAGGATGGTCGCGACCTTCCAGGCCACGCCCCGGGGGCGGCATTGCACCGCCCCCTCTCCGTTCCTCTCGACTTGCCCACCGCCGCCGGGCCTTCGCATTGCAAAGCCGGGGCGATTCGGCAATCATCCGTCTCGCGAGGCCCCATCCATCGGGGGCTTCTCTTGCGTTGCTCCCAGTATCGGACGCCCTGCAAGCGGGAGTTTGCCCGAATGGCGGAAATCGTCGCGGTCATCCCGGCCCGGTTCGCTTCGACCCGATTGCCCGGCAAACCCCTCCTCGCCGTCACGGGCAAACCCCTGATCCAGCACGTGGTGGAGGCCGCAAGGCGGTGCGCCCTCCTGGACCGCATCATCGTCGCCACCGACGACATGCGGATCTTCGAAGCCGTCCGCAAATTCGGCGGCGAGGCGGCCATGACCCGCGACGATCACCCCAGCGGCACCGATCGCGTGGCCGAAGTCGCCGCGTCGCTCGCCCATGCCGAGATCATCGTGAATCTCCAGGGGGACGAGCCGGAAATCTCGCCCGAGGCGCTGAATTCCCTCGTGAACGCCATGCGGGCCGCCCCGAACCCGCCGATGGCCACGCTCGCCTCGCCGATCCGCGACGAGTCCGACGTACCGAGATCCCTCCTGCGTGAAGGTCGTGCTGCGCGGGCCGACGGCCGGGCGCTCTACTTCTCGCGAAGCCCGATCCCCATGCATCGCGACGGCGCGCCGGAAGGCGGGATCTACGGGCATTTGCACATGGGAGTGTACGCCTACCGCCGCGATTTCCTGCTCTCGATGGCCCGATTGCCGGTCTCGCCCCTGGAGCGAGCCGAGAAGCTGGAGCAACTCCGCGTGCTCGACGCCGGTCACGCGATCGCGGTGGGGATCGTCGAGGAGCCCAGCATCGGCATCGACACGCCCGAGGATTACCGCCGATTCGTGGCGAGGCAATCTTCGCAGGGGGTGTGAAAACCTTCGATTCGCCCGACGATCACAAGATCGTCGCGCCGCTCGACCACGAGTCCGGCAATTGCGGGAGGTTCGCGGCTTCTTCGGCGGAAATGGCCCGCTTGTCGCGGATCGTGAAATGGACCCAACCCCCGCAGCCGGGGCAGCGCCCGGCGAATCCCGTGTCGTCCCACCAGGCCCTCACCAGCGGATCGTGGACGGGACGGCCATGATCTTCCAGGCGAAAATCAATCGCCTGCATGGGGTGGTTGCAACCATCGTGGGGGCAGTCGGCATGAGGATAAACGATATGAGGCGCCATCCGTCGCTCCCGGCCGCCTTGTCGGTAAACCTCGTGCATCTCGCCCAACTCCTGGACGGACGCGGCACACAATTCGGTGGACTCTTCGGCCATCGCCCCCTCCGTTTGTCGAAGACGAAAACTCGCGCACATCGCACCGCCACCCTTAACATCCTAATGGAAATCGCGGCGAAAGTCGCGTACTTGCCGACGCCGCTCGAACGGCCATCCATGCCGCGTTCGGCACCCATTTTTCCGAAATCCGCGCGAATCGGTGGATTCCCGGACGCGAGGCCACGATGCTTTCTGTAGGATCAAGAAACCAATTCCCGGCTCATTGGCAACCTGTCGGACGCGATTCGCTCCGGGCGTGAAGGGACGGCAAGACTATTGCGCATCCCCAGATTGTCAAAATTGCCGGTTCACTTCCGTTGGCGTCACCTACTCGGTCTCGGGAATCTCCCTCCCGGCCGCTTCGGAGGCTCGATTGAGCGGATCGCCGGGTTTCGTTACAATCCCGGCCCGCGAAGAGAGATTCGGATTCGCTTTTCCCGAGAATTGCGAGGGATCGCACCATGTTCCTGCCCGTCGCCCTTGGCCTGATCCTCACGGCCGCCGAACCGGCCGCCTTGCCCTCGGTCCCGCCGGGCTGGAAGATTGAAATCGTCGCGGAAGCGCCGCGAATCCTCTATCCCACGGCCATCGTCGCGGCGCCGGACGGGACGGTCTACCTTGGCCAGGACCCGATGGACATGCCGGGGCCGCCCACCTCGCCCATCGACTCCATCGTCGACGATCAAGGACGGCAAGATCTCGGTCTTCGCCGACAAGCTCTGGAGCGTGATGGGCCTGGAGTGGCTCGACGGCACGCTCTACGTGGTCCATCCGCCGTTCCTCTCGGCCTTGAGGGACACCGACGGCGACGGCAAGGCCGACTCGCGGGTCGACCTGATGACGGGCCTCGGGCCGAAGCTGCCGGGCTTCAACGGCATCAACGACCACGTCCCCTCGGGCGTCCGCCTGGGGATGGACGGATTCCTGTACATCTCATTCGGCGACAAGGGCATCCCGCACGGCGTGGGCAAGGACGGGACCACGATCCGGGTGGAAGGCGGCGGCGTGATCCGCATCCGCCCCGACGGCACCGGGCTGGAGGTCGTCTCGACCGGCGAGCGCAACCCGCTCTCGGTAGCCTTGAACGCGACCGACGAGATTTTCACCTACGGCAACGACGACGACAGCAAGAAGTGGCCCAACAGCCTGACGCATCACATCGTCGGCGGTCATTACGGCTATCCCTACCAGTTCCTGACATTCGCCGAGCCGCTGCCTGCCGATCGTGGCCGGACAGCTAGGCGGGTCGGGCACGCAAGGGATCTGCTACCACGAAGACGGCCTGCCGGAAGAATATCGGGGCAACCTCTTCTTCTGCGATTGGGGCCTGCAAACCATCTTCCGCTACAAGCTGGAGAAGGCCGGCGGGACGTTCAAGCTCGTCTCCAAGTCGCCATTCGTGGAGAAGGGGGGCGTGGCCGACTTCCGGCCGTTCTCGATCGCTTCCTCTCACGACGGCACGGCGCTCTATGCTGGTCGATTGGGCGTATACCGGCTGGCTGGCCAGCGGCCCGAAGACTGGCCGGCTTTACAGGATGACCTATGACGGGCCGGGGAAGGTGGAACCTCGAATCCGCGTCCCGGGTCGTCCCTTCGAGATCGAGGATCTCGACAGCCTCTCTGAAACGTCCGACTGGACGCCCAGCGGCGGCTCCAGTCGCGGACCGGGCTTGAGAGTGCTTTGGTTGCCTACATCGACGAATGCCACCATCACCTCCTCGCCGCCGCCCAGGCCGTCTGGGTCCTCGATGCAAGCCGCGATCCCGGGGCGCGCGGGGCTATTCGAAAGCTGTTGGGCCACGCCGACCCGATGATCGAACTCCAGGCCGCGCGAAGCTCGGGAATCCGCAAGGATCGCGAGGCGGTCCCGGCCCTGGTCAAATTGCTGAAAGCCCCCGATGCCGCGGTCCGCCGCGAAGCCGCCATCGCCCTGGGCAAGATCGGCGATAAATCGGCCGCGCCGTCGCTTTACGCCTCGCTGGGCGATCCCGACCGCTTCGCCGAATGGTCGATCGAGCATGCCATCCGCTCGCTCGTGGCGTGGGACACCGCCGAACTCACGGCCGCGTTGCTCGACCCGAATCGCCGCGACGCCGCCCTGCAACTGAGCGACGAGGCCTGGTCGGTCGCGGTGGTCGATGCCCTGATCGCGGCGTTTGCGAAGACTCCCGAAGCCGCCTATCGTCTCAAGCTCGCGACTAACCTTGCCGGCCTGCACCGAAGGTATCCCGAATGGTCGGGCCAATGGTTCGGCACCAATCCGCTCGCGGGGGATTTCCCGAAGAAGACCGTCCCGTGGAGCCCCGAGGGGATGACCCGCGTGGTCGTGGGACTGGCCCGGGCGCTCGACGACGCCGACCCTTCGGTCCGTCGTCTCGCCATCACGGGGTTGATCCCCACCGGACCGGCCGCGGGTGCGCCGTTCCTCGCGAGATTGGGCAGGGAGACCGACCCGAAGAATCAAGAACTGCTCGCGGAATGCATGGGCGGGCTTCACGTCGCCGCGTCGGCAAATACGCTGGTCGCGTGGCTTGCCGATCCGTCCCGGCCCCTGGCCGTTCGGTCGGCCGCGCTGGACGCCGCTCGGGCAGATCCCCGGTCGCGCGGCGGCCAACGCTGCGCTTGGCCGTCCTGTTCGACAGGAAGAGCCCCCCCGAATTGATCGCCAAGGCCCTGCCCACGCTGGGGATCACCGGCGTCCTGCCGGCCAACGACCTTCTCGGCTTCCTTGAACACGATTCGCCAGAAGTTCGCGCCGCCTGCCTGGATGCACTCGCGGGCCGGCAACCGGTGCCGTCCACGGCCCGTCAGGCGATCGTCGAGCGATTGAAAGACCCGTCGCCCGAGGTCCGGAAGGTGGCGATCACCATCGCCTCCGCCCAGAAGTTCCGCGAAGCGATCCCGGCGCTGATCGAACTATCCGGGAAAGAGGCAACCCGCACCGAGGCGACAGCCGCCTTGACCGTCATGCCCGACCCTCGCGCCTTGCCCGTTTATCTCGACGCCATCAACAGCCGAGACGCCGAGGTCCGGCGAGCGGGCGAGGCGGCGCTCCTGAGCATCCGCGATCTTGTGGCCGGCGAACTGGAGAAAAAGGCCCGAACCGGGTCGCTCTCGGCCCCGGCGCTGGAAGTCATCGATCGCGTGCTCACGAGGTTCGTGCCCGTCGCAAGCTGGAAAGTGATCGGGCCGTATCCTCGCACCACGGCGCAGGTGTTTTTCGGCGATAAGACCATCGATTTCGGCCGATCGCACGTCGGCGCCGAAGGCCGCTCCATCGCGTGGATTGATCGGACCGCGCAGCCCGAGACCGGCCGCGTCGTCCTGGATGATTTCAAGGGGGGCGCCGGCGACCGCGGCGGCTTCGGCTACGACACGAATGGCTCTCCCGATCTCGCCGCCTTCGCCGTCGCCGAGATCGACTCCGATCGCGACCGCCCCGCGCTCCTGCTCTTCGGGTCGAGCGGATCGCTGGTGGCCATGCTCAACGGCAACTGGATCCTCGATTACAACAACTTCGCCGGGCGCCCCTATCAAGCCGATGCAAACCGGGTGCGTGTGGCCCTGAAAAAAGGCAAGAACCGCCTGATCCTCCGCACGAGGCAGGGGATCGGCTCGTGGAGCTTCGGCGTGCAGATTTCCGAGCCCTCCGAGTCGCTGTTCGCGACCCGTCCCGGCACGGTGAGCCTGGAGGAGTTGAAAAAGTTCGCCCGGGCCAACACGGGAAATCCGGCGAAGGGTCGCGCCCTGTTCCTCGATCCTCGCGGGATCGGCTGCGTGAAGTGCCACGCGGCGGCCGGGCAGGGGAGTGCGACCGTGGGCCCCGACCTGACCGGGCTTGCGCTCAAGTATGATCGCGAGGAAATCATCCGCTCGGTCCTGGAGCCTTCCAGCCGGATCGCCACGGGATACCAGCCCGTCCTCGTCGCGAAGGCGGACGGGAGCGTTGTAACGGGCCTCTTGCGGTCCGAGACCGACGGGTTCATCGACCTGATCGACGCCAACGCGAAGACAACTGCGCGTGAGCAAATCCGAGATCGACGAGAGGCGATTGGGGGACGTTTCGGTGATGCCGGTTGGCCTCGTGGATACACTTTCCAGGCAGGAGTTCGCCGACTTGATCGCGTACCTGACGAGCCTGAAGGCGGCGAGATAGGGATTTGGCCCGGGAGCCTGGCAATGACCGACGTGGCGATCGTGGGGGCGAGCGGATACGCGGCGCTCGAGCTGATCCGAATCCTCCTGCGGCATCCCGCCGCGAGGATCGCGATCGCCACCTCGCGCGCCGACGAGTCGCCCCGCCTCGACGCGATCCATCCCAGCCTGGCCGGTCGGACTGACCTGAATTGCACCGCCTTTGATGCCCAGAAGATCGCCGATCGGTGCCAGTTCGCCTTCCTCGGGCTGCCGCACGCCGCGAGCCTGGCCGTCACGCCCGAGCTTCGCCGCCGGGGCGTCCGCGTGATCGACCTGATCGCCGATTATCGCCTGAAAGACGCGAAGATTTACGCCGATTATTACGAACACGAGCATTCCGACGCCGCCGGGCTTCGCGAGGCCGTCTACGGCCTGCCCGAGCTGTTCCGCGATCGCATCCGATCGGCCAATTTGATCGCCAATCCCGGCTGCTACACGTCGGCGTCGATCCTCGCGCTGGCCCCCCTGCTGGCCGGACGGCGGATCGAGCGATCGAGCATCATCATCGACGCCAAGAGCGGGATCTCGGGCGCGGGGCGTTCGCCCAAGCCGAACCTGCATTTCCCCGAGTGCAACGAGAATTTCTCGGCCTACGGGGTCGGCCGGCACCGCCACAAGCCGGAGATCGACCAGGTCCTCTCCGAAGTCGCGGAAGGCCGCGTCGAAGTCCTGTTCACCCCCCATCTCGTGCCCATGGATCGGGGGATTTTCGCGACGATTTACGCGACCCCGACGGGCGAAATCCCGTCCCAGCAAGAATTGCTGGAGATATTTCGAGGCTTCTATCACGGTTCTCCCTTCGTCCGCGTGGTCGACCGGCTCCCCTCGACGAAGGATTCGTCGCACACGAACTTCTGCGACATCACCGCACGCGTGGTGCAGGGTCGGATCGTGATCCTGGCGTGCCTGGACAATTTGCTCAAGGGCGCCGCCGGGGTGGCCGTCCAGAACTTCAACCTGATGACGGGTTGCCCCGAGACGACGGCCCTGCTTTGAGGGACCATCCGCGATGAGCCACGGATGGCGAGAGCTGCGCTCGTGGGCAATCGCGCTGCTCTTGACGGCACCGGCGGCAATCCCCTACGCAACGCACTTCCTCTTCTGGAAGACGTATTCGGTCCCGACCGGATATATCCAGCCGGACATGCCGGTCTACATGGCCAAGGCCCGCGAATATTTCGACGATGGCCGCCTTCATCTGTGGTACGGAAATCCGTGCGGCGGGTCACGCGAGGAGCCGCGGATCTATCACCAACCCTGGACGTTCGCGCTCGGGCTCGTCCATCGCCTGTCGGGATTTCGGCCGCGGACGTTGTTCGTGGCCTTCTGGTTCGTCTCGGCGTGGGGGTGCGGTCGCGTCATCCTGGCGGTTTATCGGGATTTCGTGGGCCTGGAGACGCGGGCGAAACGCGTCGGGCTGATCCTTTTCGCGTGGGGGGGTGGATTGCTCTCGTTGGCGGGATTCTGCGCCACATTTTCGCCTCTCGTGGAGCGATGCCTTCGCCTTCGATCCGTTCGCGGGCTGGTGGTTCCAGAATCTCGGCCGGAACCTCGTGTACCCGACCGAGGCGCTCTATCACCTCCTGACGCTCGCCTGCGTGCTGATGGTGGTGAGGCGAAGACATGCGGGGGCACTCCTGCTGGCCGCGGTCACGGCCGCATGCTCGCCGTTCGCCGGGCTCGAATTGCTGGCATCGGCGGGCGTCTGGGGGGTGCTCGAAGTTGGCGTCCTGCGGAATCGCGACCATCGCGCCCGATTCCTCATGGGCGTGGTGGGAATCGCGGGGGCATTTCTCCTGTATTACATCGTTTATCTTGCCGGCTTCGCCGAACATCGCGAGTTGGCGAGCCAGATGTCTTTAGCCTGGAACATGCCCTTGGCCGGCGAATTGCTGGCCCTCGTCCTGGTCGCACCGTTCGCGATTGTCAGCCTGGTTCGCAATCCGAACACGTTCGCCAACCCTCGCAATCGCCTGATGGCGTGCTGGCTAGTGGTCGCCCTGATACTTAGCCATCACGATCTATGGATGAATCCGCGTCAGCCAATCCATTTCACCAGAGGCTATGCGTGGACGGCGCTGTTCCTGCTCGGCGCGCCTGCGTTGATCAGTTTCCTGGAACGGCCGTGCGGGAGGGGTCGCAAATTGGTGAAGGTCGTCTTCGTGGCGGCGTTCCTGTCGGATAATGCGACCTGGCTGGCGCGATTTGTTGCCGAGGCTCGCGAGCCCGGCCGCAATGGCGTTCGCGTTTCGGCCGACGGCGAGGAGGTCTTGCGACGGCTCGATCGGCCCGAATCGAGGGGTGCATTGATCCTGAGCGAGGACGAACGGATCGGTTACCTCGCGATCGCCGAGACGCCCGCGCGGTCGTGGGTCGGCCACCACCTGGAGACGCCCGGATATGCCGATCGAAAGGCCGAACAGGAAGCCCTGTTTCGCGACGGGGTTTTCCTGGATGCGTGGGAGAATCGCCCCTTGTTCCTGGTGAAGTATCGCAAGTCTCGCTTGCCGGAATCGGTCTCCCGTCACGGGCCCGCGAAGATCCTGGAGAATCGCACCTTCGCCGTCTACCGAATCGACCCCGACAATTGATCTTCACCGAATGGTTGGCGAGGGCCACAATCCTCGCATCGAGACCCTGGCCTGATCCAGACCCTTGCCCGGCCGAGGGATGGGTCCCTTGCCGTTGTAGCCGAAGAGATAGGGGTCGGTCTGGCGGACGCAGCGATAAAGGCGGATCGTCTCCAGAGGGGTCCCGCGGCGGACGATCGGGATCGATGCAAGCGGCTCGATCCGGGTGAACCAGGGTTGGTAGACTCGCGGCTCGGTCGTGCTTTCCTCGATGCGGACGTAAATCCCGTCCTTGCCGACCCAGTCGTCGGGGCTGCTCCAGAAGGTGAAGCTGCGGGCATCCCGGTTCAGGCAGGCAACCTTCGCCTCCCGATCGGTGGCCATGGCAAGCTCGGCGCTGAAGCGCCAGTGATCCGTGAAGAGGAAGCAATTCGGGTCATCCAGCAGCCCCCTGCGGCCGAGCTCCTGGGCAACCTGCCCCCACCGGATGGTGTCGAGCGTCGGGTCTTCGATGGGTTTGATGCAGCCCAGGAGGTTGCCGCGCCCGTCCTGGAAAAGTCCCCACCGAGCTTGCGCGATCGTGAGCAGTCCCAGGACGATCGGGACCGCGGCCATGGTGGGGATGGCGATCCGGCTCAATCGCGGGAATTCGATCCAGCGCCCGCACATCTTCCGGCCCAGGAGCGGAAAGAGGGCCACAAACCCGATGATGGGCCAGTGCGGCATGATCCTCTGGAAAGTCGCCACGCTCATGAAAAGGCCGAGCGCGGGCAGGGTCTGTGCGATCAAGAAGGCCTCGGGCTCGCTCCAATCGCGAGGCCCGTTCCGCAGGAGGCGTACCAGGACGGCGACCACTCCCAGCCATACCCAGGGCGTGAGGTACAGGATCTGGCCGGCCAGGGCTTCCAGGAACATGTCGACCTGGAACCCGTGGAAGCCGCCCGCGCGATTCCCTTGATACAGGAACGAAATCCATTGATGCGACGCATTCCAGAAGATCACGGGCGAGAACACGAGCAGCCCCGTGACCGCCGCGATATAAGGGCCGGGCGTGAGCAACACGCGCCGAGCGGGCTTCCAAGCGATCAAGTAGAGGAAGAACCCCGCCGGCAGCAGGACCGCGTGATACTTGCTCATCATGGCACCGCCCCAGGCCGCGCCCACCGCGATCCACGACAGGCGACTCCCCGATCGCAGCGCGATCGAGAGTCGATCGAGCGTGAGCAGCCAGAAGAAGAGCAGGGGGCCGTCGGGCTCGGAGAGAGTCCCAATCTTGAGGCCGTAGAAGATCGTCATGTTGAGCGCGAGCACCGCCATGAACGCCGATCGATCGCCGTAGAAGCGCGACGTGATCCTCGCCAGGAGCCAGGACGAGCCGGCGAACAGGATGATGAAGCCCAGGCGAAGGCCGAGGGCCGGGGCGAAGCTCCCGACGAGCTTCAGGCCGACCGCCGAGACGATCCCGACCATGGGGGGATGGTCAAAAAACCCCCAATCGAGGTGCCGGGCATAGAGGAAGTAATACGGCTCGTTGGTGAAGCTGCCCACGCTGGCCGCGAACGCCAGCCGGAGCAGGGCCGAGACCCCGATGAGCAACCAGATGGCGCGTCGACAAGTCATCCCTGACCTCCTCGAACCTCAACCGGGCCTGCGGGCGACCAGGACCGAAACTCGCCCGGATTTTACGCCCGCCCCCGCCGCTCGTCGCGAGGACTACCCCACCATCCATGAGGGGAATCGACCGGAAGCGTCCCGGTCCGTCGGAGTATGCCCGATCCCGGCCGGGCCATCAATCTCAAGAGCGGGAAGCGAGGCGGTTTCCTTGTGATGCTTCGGAACACCCTTGGCCCGGACTTGAGAAAGGGGGCGACGGAGGGGAATTAGCCGCAGGTATTCGGCTCATGGGGTGAAATCGGTGCGCGGACTCACAGTCTGTTCC
>CAVZRT010000014.1:0-93314 GCA_963777705.1 uncultured Planctomycetota bacterium | reverse complement strand
TCGTCCCCCAGCTCGCACCGCAGCCAGGCGCGGGCGAACTGCCAGTGCCGATAGGCGGTGGCCCGCGCCAGCCCCAGCGCGTCGCCGGCCTCCTCGACCGTCAGGCCCGCGAACAGCCGCAGCTTGACGACCTCGGCGGCCGTCGGGTCCTCCTCGGCCAGGTGGCCCAGCGCGTCGTCGACGGTGAGCAGGTCGTCGGACGACTCGAGCACGCGGTGGGCGCGGTCCAGGTCGATGCGCCTGCGCCGCCGCCGTACCTGGGGGCGTGCTTGCGGCGTGCGGCCTCGACGAGGATGCGGCGCATGGCCTCGGCGGCGGCGGCGAAGAAGTGGCCGCGGCCGTCCCAGCCCGGGTCGTCGCCGCCGACCAGGCGGAGGTACGCCTCGTGGACCAGCGCCGTGGCCTGGAGCGTCTGGCCGGGCGCCTCCTGGGCGAGCTTGCGCGAGGCCAGGCGGCGTAGCTCGTCGTAGACCAGCGGCAGGAGGTCGCGTGCGGCCCCGCGGTCGCCGGCCTCCAGCGCCGAGAGGATGCGAGTAACGTCATTCATGACCGATTGCCCGCCGCGTGCCCAGTCGTGCCGCACCCGGCGTCAAGCCTATCCCGAATGATTACGCGAAGATACCCCGTTCCGTCTCGATCGCGATGCCGAGACCCCGACGGGCGACGCCCGAGGCACGCGATCGAACGAGTGATCGCCGGCAAGGACGGCCGCGATACTCCTCCCCGTGCGGCCGTACGCGCCGTGCGAACTTCGGCCGATCCGGGCGCCAGCGGGGCGAATCCGACGCGGCGCGATCCTGCGAAACGAAGCCAAATCCGCGGGCAAGATCGATGGCGAAAATGGGACACAAGCCATGACTGGAAAATGGTTTATCGATCGAAAACGCCGCCAGAATGTCGGCGCGAAGAACTGCGCATGGACACATCCGGACACGTTTTCCAGCAGGCCCGACGCGTCGGAAACCGACGATCTCCTGCGATCGGCGTCGCCCCGTCCCGGCCTCGCGAAAAAAAATTTCCCCGGCCGTGAGACGACTTTCCGCCCCTCATCGCATGGAGAGTTACAGGCCACCCAATGCGTCGAGTTTCGCCGCTCGACGTCGCACCCGGGAGCAGGGACGGGATGACGACCGCAGTCGCTCCACCCCGCACCTCCCAGGCCCCCGACATCCCCGCCGCCGCCGACCGCCCGGCGATGCTGCCGAACGTCCCCGCTACCGCCACGACGAGCCCCCAACCCCGAGGACCACGACCCATGAACTTCACGAACCTGACCCGCCGCCGCCCGACCCGCCCCGCCACCGCGTCCCGCCCCCGCGACCGTCGCCCGATGCGGCCGAGCCTGGACGCCCTGGAGGGCCGCCTGATGCTCTCGGTCGCCCCGCAGGTCTACACCGTGACCAACGCCAACGGTTCGGGCGCCGGCTCGCTCGCCGCCGCGGTCGCCTCGACCAACGCCGACACCTACTCCGGCGGGGCCCAGGACACGATCCAGTTCGCCCCCGCCCTCAAGGGCCAGGCGATCTCGGTGTCGGGACTGGAGGTGGACCATGCCGTGGTGATCGACGCCGGCGCGGCGCCGGGCGTGAGCATTTCCGACCCCGGCGAATTCCGGGTCTTCTACGTCGCCACCGGCGCCAACCTGACGCTGGACAACCTCACCATCGACGAAGCCTCGGGGGTACAAGAAAACCCTGACGTGGTGCCATCCAGCTTCATCCGGAACGACGGGACACTGACGCTGACCGACGACGTCCTCGCCGGCAACTTGACTTGGGGTTCCCAAGACGACGGCCGTGATGACGACGGAGCAAACCCTTATTCCAGCGGCGCTCTTGTCAACTATGGCACGGCGACGCTGGCCGGCTGCACCTTCTCCGGCAACGTGGGGGGCGGCGGCGGCGCCATCGACAATCAAGGGACCCTGACGTCCACCGACGATACCTTCTCCGACAACCAAAGCGTGGGCGCCGACTGTACTTGGTCTCGGCGAGGGTGCCGGGGCCATCCGCAACGCCGCCACCCTGACGTCCACCCGCGATACGTTCTCCGGCAACAGCGGCGGGGTCGCGGGCGCCTTCTGGAATGACGTCCACTTCCAGGGTTCTACCCATTGGGTGTACGTTAACGGCGGCATACTCACCCAACCGCCCGCCACGGCGACGCTGACCGACGACACCTTCTCCGACAACTCCGGTATCCGCGCGGGTGCCATCACCAACGTCGGCAACCTGAGTGTGACCGGATCCACCTTCGTCGGCAACCACCTGCCCATCCTGGCAGGCACGACGTCCGACAATTATTGGCCAGCTGTATATCCATATAATATGGGATCCGTTGGCGATTTCCTTCCATACTGCGCCGGTGCCATCCTCAACACTTATGAGGACGACACCGTTTTAACCTCAATAAAATCCTGCAGATTATGGTGGCACGGCTATCGGGGTGGCGGACTTGGACGAAGACACCTTCTTCCAGAACACCGGCAACCAGGCCGGTGCCGTCATCAATGACGATGACTCCGGAGACACCCACAGCCCTGAGAAAGAGCAAGTGGTAGGTGGAGCCGCCCTTGTAAAATGGCGATGATTTTCGACACCGTCGTCGATAACGTTGGGAACCACCTAACCTACCCGGATACCTCACCGCATACCTCAATGATTCTCACGATATTCGTCCCTTCCGGCTGCGGGGGCGTCTACAACGCGGGCGATCCGCTCGGCCTGGTCGACTCCCTCGTCACCGGCAACTACACCGTCAATTCCGACGGCTCGCGCTACCTCGGACCGTACGTCGGTTCCGCCCCTGCCCCGGCGACCTACGTCGCGGAGACGGCCGATTATTTCAACTTTACCCCCGCGAGTGATAACGAGATCGGCCTGACCGGGTGCTTCGTCACCGGCCAGGACGGCCTGCCCTTGCTGGCCAACAACGGCGGCCCGACGCAGACCATCGCCCTGGCCCCGAATAGCCCGGCCATCGGCGCGGGCTATGCCGTGGGAACATTCCCAACCGACCAGCGCGGCCCCGGCTACTTCCATACCGACGGCCTCTTTCGCATCGACCTCGGCGCTCTGAGCTTCAGACCGCCCCGTTCGTGTCGTCGCAGCCGGTCGACCATGTCGCCGTCTCCGGCGGCACGGCCACCTTCACCGCCGAAGCGGAGGACCCCGTGAGCGTCCAGTGGTTCGTCAGCTCCGACGGCGGCAAGACCTACCAGGCGATCCCCGGCACCGCCTCCTCCACGCCCACGAGCGGCGACCTCGCCTACTCCGCCCTCGCCTCCTCCACGCTGACGCTCTCCGACGTCCAGGCGTTGCAGTCGGGCGACCTGTACGAGGCGACCTTCACCAATTACGGCGGCTCGACGACGACCTCCGCGGCCAAGCTCACGGTCACCCCGCCGCCGAAGGCCAACGCCCAGACGGTCTCCGTTGCCCACGGCAGCAAGGGCGACTCCTTCACCCTCTCCGGGTCGGACCCCAACCTCACCTCCCCCGGCTTCACCTTCGCCATCGCGGGCCAGACCGGCGGCGGCACGATCACCCTGAACGATGCCAAGACCGGGGCCGTCACCTACGTGCCCGCCGCCAACTTCCAGGGCAAGGACACCTTCACCTTCACCGTCACCGACGCCGACGGCACCAGCGACCCGGCCACGGTGACGCTGAACGTGGCCGCCGGCACGCCCGCGGCCGCCGCGCAGACGGTCCCGGTGGCGCACGACAGCACGGGCACGGCGTTCAAGCTCTCGGGCACCGACCCCGACTCCCCGGCGCTGTCGCTGACCTACGCCATCGGCGCCGGGCCGTCGCACGGCAAGCTCTCGGGCACGGTGCCGAACCTCACCTACACGCCGAGCACCGGCTATCAAGGGTCGGACAGCTTCACCTTCACCGCCAGCAACGGCACCAACCCCAGCTCGCCTGCGACCGTCACGCTGAACGTGGCCGCGGGCACGCCGACGGCCAACGCCCAGACCGTGCCCGTGTCGCACGACAGCCCGGGCATGGCGATCACGCTGACCTCGACCGACGACAACGCGCCCGCCCTGGCAGAGACCTACTCCTTCTCGCAGCCGTCGCACGGCACGGTGGCCGTCTCCGGCCCGGCCGGCTCGCCGACGGTCATCTACACCCCGGCCGCCGGCTATCACGGCACCGATAGCTTCACCTTCACCGCAAGCAACGGCACCAATGCGAGCGGATCGGCCACGGTCACGCTGAACGTGGCCACCGGCACCCCGACGGCCGCCCCGCAGTCGGTCGGCGTCGCCGAGGGCTCGACCGCGGGGATCACCCTGGGCGGCTCCGACGGCGACAACCCGGCCCTCACCCTGACCTACGCGGTCGCGACCCAGCCTTCGCACGGGACGCTCTCGGGCACGGCGCCGAATCTCACCTACACGCCCAACGCCGGCTACGTCGGGCCCGACAGCTTCACCTTCACGGCCAACAACGGGACCAATACCAGCGGATCGGCCAAGGTCTCGCTCACGGTCAACCCGCCGTCGGTCGCCGCCGTGAGCGGCACCGTGGGCGTGTCCTGGGGGACCTCGGGCGCCGCGACCTTGCAGACCAACGCCGACGGCCTTCGTTTGCTGCCCTCCGGCCGCAACACCGATTTGCCCTGGTCGGGCATCAACCGGCTGAGCATCACGCTGAGCCAGCCGGAAACGCTGTCGGCCTCCGACGTCGCCGTCACCGGGATCAACGTCGCCAGCTACGGCGCCGTCACCCTCTCCGGCTCGGGGACGTCCTACACGATCACCCTGGGCCAGCCGATCAGCGCGGCCGACCGCGTGACCATCACGATCGGCAACGCGAGCATCTCGACCTTCACCCGCCGGCTCGACGTCCTGCCGGGCGACGTCAACGACGACGGCCTTGTCAACGCCCAGGACACGACGATCGAGCACAACGCCATGCTCGGCCAGTACCATCCTCGCCCCGATCTCCTACGACATCGACGGCAACGGCGCGATCGACCTCACCGACTACTCGCTCGTGAGGGCGCGGGTCAACACCAAGCTGCCGCCCCTCAACTCGTGACCGACCACCCCAGGGAACTCGCCCATGACCTCGCGAATCCATCCCGGCCGAGCGGCCCGCGTCCCGCCGTGGGCCGCGGCGTGCCACGCCGGCCTGACCATCTCGATCGACCCGACGACCATCTCGACGGCGCCCGGGTCCACCGGCTCCTTCGACGTGAACCTCGTCAACAGCATCGACGGGACGGCCGTCGGCATCGGCGGCGACGTCGTGCAGGCGGATGGACCCGACCTCATCAAAGTGCAGAAAGCGAATTGATCGCGCGGTAGCGGATGGATCAATCGCAGTGGTAGGCCTTGCGGCATTGTCCCAGGGTATCAACCATCTTGAGGCACAGGCGACGCGCCTCGTCGGGATGATCCGCTTCAATCGCCGTGCGAATCTCGCGGAGTCCGGAGCTGAGGACCTCGGTCGATCGCGTGGCCTCGGCGCCGGGGACGGCCAGGCGGATCGTCGCTCCGACCTTCAGCGCGCGGCTTGCCGTTCCCAGAGGTCGAGGTGATGCAGCGAAGCGGCCTTAGAATTGGCCGACAGGTCGCCGAAGAGGTCGGCCTTGATGATGGTCATGTCGGTGAAGATTTCCTGCGGAGACGGGAAGTAGGCATAGGTCCCGACGATGAGGATGGCCGCCAGACCGACCGTCGCGAGGCTTGCCACCAGGGAGCGGGGGAGCTCCGCGTTCAGCTTCGAGGCCTTGCGGACGCGGGCGGAATCCGGCGCGTCGAGGAATCGATCGAAATCCACGCGACGCATCCGGCACGCGGCGCCCGCCAGGATCATCCCGCCCAGAGCGGCGAGCGTTGACCAGTGCAGCCGCCCGACGCTTCGGGAGAGGATTCGAAGCTCGCTGCCGAACGTCACCGAAGGATTGGACGCGAGCGGATTCGTGAATTCCTCGAAATGATCGTTGTCCGCATTCGTCACGCCCACCGCGGGCACGAAGTGATCGACGGCGTAGGAGCCGGCAAGGGCGAGCGTCGCGGCCACCAGGAACCATCGCGCGGCCGTGCCCGCGCCGAAGGCCCGGCCGATGAAGCGGAGATGGCCGACGGTCATGCCGACGCCCAGGACGATGAGGCAGAACATCGCGCCGGTCGATTGCCCGAATTTGAGGATCTCCGGCAGCATGGTCATGGCCTTTTCGGGCGTCACATACGTGGCCGGCGCGATTGCGGCGAGGGTCGGGATCGCCCAAACGTCTCCCGAGTTCATCCCCTCCGCGAGCCAGGTGGGCTGGAGCGAGGCCGCCATCAGGCCGGCTCCGAGAATCCCGATGCCGATGTCGATCCAGATGGGCCCGCACGCCTCTCGGACGGCGTGGATGAACCCCGCGAGCAGGCGTCGGCTCCCCGTCGAGGGGACCTCCTCCGAAATCCCCGGCGATGGCGCCGATTCGCCGGGGCCGAGGATCAATCCGACGGCGACCGACACGAACAACGTCCCCGCGGCCAGCACGGTCAGCAAGTTCGGACCGAGGTAGGAGAAGCCATACAGGAGCGAGATCGGGTTGAACATGGGGGCGGCCAGGGCGAAGGTCAGGATCGCGTCGCGACGCACGCCCGCGCGGCGCAGCTCGCGGAGCACGGGCAAGACGCCCAGGGCACAGACCGGCAGCAGGGTCGCGGCGGCGGCCCAGGCGCGGATCGGCCCCGACCATCGCCCCGTGCCGAAGAAGTTCCGCAGTCGCGCCGGGCCGACGAGGGATCTCAGGGCGCCCGCCGTGAGGAAGCCGATCAGCAGATAGAGCGAGGAGGCGACGGTAACCTCAAGGACGCGGAGCACGAATCCCCCGCAGAATGCCACGATCGCCTGCATCGGTTTGACCCTCGGTTCACGGATTGGGGATGCGCACGCTCACCGACGCGAGGATCTCCTCGATCGCTCGCGAGGACGCCTCCGGCTCGATGCCGAGGCGCACGTCGAGCGTGGGGCCGGCCACGTCCTGCACGTCGTCGGGCGTGACGAACTCGCGACCGTGGAGGAAGGCCCTCGCCTGCGCCAGGCGCTGCCATGTCAGGAGGCCGCGAGGGCTGAGCCCGAGCGTGACTTGCCGGTGCGTGCGGCTGGCCTTCGCCAGGTCGACCAGGTACTCGCGGACCGGCCCGGACGACGGCCACGCGTGCCACGTCTTCCTGCAACTTCAGGAGTTGTCCCAGCCCGAGCGGCGTCGAATTGGCGTCCCCGTTGCGGCCGGGCTTGCCCACGGCGGCCTGCAACATCTCCAGCTCGTGGCCGCGATCGGGATAGCCGATCCGCAGCTTCATGGCGAAGCGGTCGAGCTGCGCCTCGGGCAGGGGATAGGTGCCGTGCTGCTCCACCGGGTTCTGCGTGGCGATCACGAAGAAGGTCTCGGAGAGCGTGTGCCGGACGTTGTCGACCGTGACCTGTCGCTCGGCCATCGCTTCCAGCATGGCCGATTGGGTCCGGGGCGTGGCGCGATTGATCTCATCGGCGAGCAGGATGTCCGAGAAGACCGGGCCGGGATGGAACTCGAACTCGCGCGTCTGCTGGTCGAACACGCGGAACCCGGTGATGTCGCCGGGCAGGAGGTCGGGCGTGCACTGGACCCGCGCGAACCGGCCGCCGATCGCGTGGGCCAGGGCCTTGGCCAGCGTGGTCTTGCCCAGGCCGGGCAGGTCTTCGATGAGCAGATGCCCCTGCGCCAGGAGGCAGGCCAGGACGTGCTCGACGACCGCGGCCTTCCCCTTCAGGGCGGAATTCAAGGCCACGCGCAGGCCGCCGATCGCCTGGGACGCGGAGAGGTGCATGCCGGAGGATGGTGCTGCGATCACGTTCGATTCACCTCAACACTTCGCCAATGTTCGGAACCTGGCCAGCGTCCAGCCGCGAACCGCCCGGCGACAGGCGATCGCCACGTCCTCGTCGAGGCGAGGCGACGGCCATCCCGGCCCTTCGGGCGGCGTAACAGGCCCACTGGACCAGGGAAATCAACCCCTGAATCTCGTCGCGTTGCTCCTGCGCGGCGTCCTCGGCGATCCGCCCATACCAGCGGGCCGGAGTCTGCCAGGACGGCCGCGGATGCCCCGCCCATCGCGACCGGCGTTCCACAAGCCGCAGCGCCCGCACGATCCCGCGGCGAGACGGCCGCCGGTTCGTCAGCCGCCAGAGCGCGGTGAATACCAGGTCGCTCAGCTCGCGACGGAACCACGCGGCCAGTCCCAAAACGACGAGCAATCCCGCCGGGGCGAACCAGTGGGAGCGCAGCTTGCGGCCCGCCTCGGCGAGCAGGGTCAATGCCCACTCGCCCCACGTCAAGGCCGGCCCGAATAGCTCGTAGCCCGGGGTCGGTTCGAGGTCGATCCACGTCCCGTTGGGGATCTGGACCTGGAGCCACACATGTACGTCTTCGGGAACCACCGGCGTGTGCTTCGTGCGACGATCATACCGATGCGGCGAGACGTAGAATCCGCTCACCAGACGGGTCGCGTAGCCGAGGGAGCGGAGCAGGACGGCCGTGGCCGCCGCGAATTGATAATCCTGGCCTTTGCGCGATTGGAAGAGGAAATGGTCGATCAGGTCGGGGCAATCCTTCGGGACGAGGGCATGGCGGTCGAGCGTGCATCGCGAGCGGACCCCGGCGGCGACCGCCTCGACCTGACCCCAGCCTCGATCGTTGTCCTTCGCCCACGACCGGGCCAGGTCGACGGCCCTTGACGAGAGTTCGGGCGGGAGTTCGCGATATTGCGGAGCCCCGATCGCCACGTCTTTTGGGAAGCCGATGTTGCGGAGGAGTCGGGGATCGACGGTCCGCGACTCGACCTCGATCGTCGTCCCCGCCGGCACGGTCCGTCCGGTCATCCGCAAGATGCCGTGCTGCGCCCAGGCGAAGAAGTCGGCCCGATTCACGTTCCCGATGCGGAACCGCGAGACGTGTGCGGGGATCGGCATCGGGCTGGAATTGAGGAGGCCGACCTTGATCTGATGCGAGACCGTGCCGCCGTGGATGTCCGAGGGGAGCGAGGCCACGTGGAACCACGACGTGCCGGGCTCCAATTCCAGCGGGCAGGCGAACGAACACGGGCCTTCGTCCGACCACGTCTCGCCGTCGAAGCGGTCGAACGTGGAGAGCGCCAGGTGCTGCGGCGACGGCCCCTTCACGTACACCAGCGCCTTCGCGTTGCGCTGCGAGGGCTTGCGTCCCACCTTCCTGGCGGGCTTGCGATTCATGGAGAACTGCTGGCCGGCGCGGAGATTTTCGCTGGGACGTTCCTTCTGCTCGGTCACCTCGGTCGGCTTCAACGCGATCATCTTCTCGAACTTCTTGCGGCGGAACGGCTCGCCGTACATGTCGTTCGAGACGTCGTAGAGGCTGGACTTGTCGGTCTCCAGGTAGACGTTGCTGTCGGCGAACCCGATGCTCTGCGGCTTCTGCGAGGCGCTCACCTCGTTGTCGCCGTCGTTCACGCCGCCGCGGGCCTCCGGATTGGCGTCGTCCACGCCTCCGGAACTCGGGAAGAACCCCGCCAAAAGCGTGACCGATCGCGACGGGCCGAGCGCCGCCACGACGGCGGCCGATCCGATCAAGAGGACCACCACGGCGGGGGCCATGATCGGCATCCCGCGACCGGAAGCGGGTGCGATGCGGATTCGCGACCAGTAGGCCATCATCAGCCAGAGCGTCCCGGCCAGCGAATAGACGACCGCGATGCCCAGCGACAGGGCCGAATCGCCCAGGGCGGTCGCGACGATCGTCAGGAACAGGCTCACGATCGTCGCCAGCATCCCGCCGGCCCGCCATCCCACCAGTGCGGCGAGGCCCAGGCCGAGATTCCGCAGGCCCGCAAGCAGGAAAATTTCCCAGGGTGCCGATTGTCCGGTGACCAGATGCCGGGCCGCCTCGATCACCATCGGAAGCAGGAACAGGGCCGCCATCGCGGCCATCGCAACGGCACCGGGCGCCGGCGACGGCCGTCGCTTTGCGAAGAAAGCCGCCACGCCCATCGCCATCGACCATCCCAACCCGGTCCCCAAAGCAACCAGGGGATGCGTCCCCGGTTCGGCGATCGCCAGTTGGACCGCCACGGTCGAAAGAGATCGTCAAGATCAAGGTCAGGACGCGGAGCCGCCCGTCTTCGCGAAGTTCAGGCCGCACCAAGCCCCCCTTTCGGGTGATTGCGGATCGATTCGAACACCGACAGGCGGTCATCAACCCAGATCCAGGGTCGCACGGGCAGATTTTCGGGACGGATCGCGACATCCGATCCGATGACGACGAACTGTTGCCCCGGCCCCCTGGCAAGCCGGGCGGGAAGCGCGGAGAGGCCGAGATCGGTGGTGATGATGAGTTTCCATCCGCCTTCGAACCGCCGGCACGCCGGGCTGGACAGCATCTCGTCCAGGCAGGGGCCGCCGTCTGGCAAGCGCGCGAGGGCGTCGAGCATCGCCTTCTTCTGGCCGGCACCGGCGCGAGCGGGCAACACCTGCCCGCCGAGGACGGCTTCCATCCTCGCGCCGCCGGCCAGCCAGTGTTCCAGGAAGCTCGCGGCGATGCGGATCGCCCACTCGCGCGAGCCGTCCGGCCCGAGATCGGGGTGGACGCGGGGATCGACGTCCAGGACGACTTGAATCCACGGCAGCGTGTCGGCCTGGCGCGTCGCACACGATTAACCGGTTGTGCCGGGCGGTCTGCGGCCAGTGGATCTGGCGGAGGGAATCGCCGCGACGATAGCCACGCACGCCCGCGAAGTCGCCCGAATGCCCCGGCCGATCCGCCGAGACCAGCCCTTCGCTGCTCAGGCTCCCGGCGGCCTGCGGGATCGGCCCGACGGCCGACGTCCTGGGCCAGACGATCAGGGGATGCTCGACGGCGATCCCGCGTCCCGGCTCCCAGATCCCGAACGGGAAGCCGGACCGGACGCGGATCGGGCGCGTGGGATACTCGCCGCGACGCTCGGGGACGGCGATGCCGCGGTGCAGGACCGTCTTCCAGCCCCCCACGTGCGCGAGGCCGTCGACGTCCGCGGAACCGGCGTCGATGGAGATCCCCCAGCACCCCCAGGGCAGCCGGTTGCGCAACGCCACGCGAATCCCGACCGCCTCGCCTTCCCGGGCACGATCCTGTTCAAAGGCGAGACTTCCGCCCAGGCCGCGCAGCGAGGCCCACGGCCAGGCCACGCCCATCGCCAGGATCGCGAGCAGGCAGGACATCAACACCAGGCCATGGGGATGCAAGAAAAGCCCGCACAGGCCCGACGCCACCGCCGCCAGGCTCAGCGCGCCCGCCGGCTTCCACATCCATCGGATGTACGGGTTGACCTGCGGCAGATAGTCGGTGGTGAGGAGGCGGACAAGCGTCGTCCGCCAGGCGGGCGAAGGCGCCATGGCGAGGTCTTCGTGGGGAAATGTGCGGAAACGTGTGGAAGCTCATCCCGACGGAAATCGCTCCGAAAGGATGGTGCCGCTCGCGGGCAACAAGTTCCCGCACTCGTAAGCCTTCCGCCGAATTCAGGACGAATCGACCCACCCCAACACTCGTGGCAATCGCGGAATTCGGCGGAAGGCTTACCCGCACTCCTGTCTTGCACCAGGATTTCCGGCGGAGATCAGCGCCACGCCGGCGACAATGAGGGCGTACTCGACGAGGCTCTGGCCCTCCTTGTCACGACGGAGGCGGAGTTCCCCGACGATCTTGAACTCCCGAGTTCCGGGATCGACTTTCGCGACGCGGCCGGGGCGTCTTCCCCTCCGGCATTCGTCGGGTACCAGTCGCTCCGTCGGTACATGGCCTGGAGGTGGCGACGCGAGCGGTTGAGTCGCGAGCGGACGGTCCCGAGCGGGATGCCGAGGAGCGATGCGATGGCCTCGTAGTCCATCTGTTCGACCTCGCGGAGGACGAAGACGGTGCGGAAGTCCTCGGGGATTTCGGCCAACGCCCTGTCGAGCCACTGCTCCGCCTCCCTGCGGTCGATCTCCCTGGCGACGAGGTCGGTCACGTGTTCGTGGCGATGGCAGCAGGCGCGCTGCTCGTGGCCCTGGCGGCGGTTTTGGGTCCGGTTCAGGTGCAGGCAGCGATGGATCACGGCGCGGGTGAGCCAGCCGATCGGGTTGGGTGGCATGGCGTGTTCGTGCCAGAGGGCGAGGAAGGCTTCCTGCAAGGCGTCCTCGGCCAGGTCTCGCCTGCACAAGACCTTCCGGGCGACTCGCAGCAGGGGCTCGCGGAAGCCTTCCACGACCCGGGTATAGTCGTCGGAGAAATCCCCGAAGGTCGCTTCGTGACCAGGCTGCCCGCGCCGGGCCGTTCGCCTGGGCCGGTCGGAGGTGTTGACCTCGCCCGCCGAGGAAGGCGAATTGTAGGGGGGGCGGAAGTCCTCCGGGCTGGACTGTCCGCGACGCGCCCCGGATACTGCAAGCATGACCAATTCCTCGTCTCGGTGTGCCTTCGCGGGGCACCAGGGACGAACGGGCGCCCCCGAGGGGATCGCGGGCGTTCGAACCGATGCCGATCAGGTTTGTGCGAAGATTTGGCCGCGAAATCGCCGGCGAGGGGGCGTTCGGATTCACGCGCGCGGGTTTGCGCAACGCCGAAACCTTCGGCGAGCGAAACGAAAGCAGGCGCGGGGAACGGCTCGGGCCGGGACGGCGCGGGGCCTTCTGGCGGGCTCAGGCCGAGAGGAGGGGCGGTGCGCGCGGACGGGCCGCGGAGACGGCTGGCGGAGCGAGGAGGGGCCTGGGAGGGAGGGCCTGGCTTGGCTGCGAGCAGAGTTCAGCGACTTCGGCCGCGGGAGCGGCCGGGAGCTGCCCCAGCAGGTGGAATTCACAGATCGGGCAATCGTGGCCCGCGGATGCGGAAGTATCGCTCGCCGACGCAATCGGGTGCTCGCCGACGTGCTCGACCTTCCAACTGTGAGCGGTCCCCGTAATCGCATGAAGCCCCGAGCCGAACAGCGACATCGACCCGTAGAGGGCCAACGTCGCGACGATCAGGAGGTTTCGAGGGATTCGAGACATCCGCCACACCTTCGGCTCGGGGGACGACTCACGGGCTGTCTGTCGGAGGGGAAGAAGGCAAGAGACGCGCCAGGTTTCGCCGAGATCGGGCCATCGAATTGAATAACGAGTGTCGGTGAGCTTCCGCACCTTGTCAACCCGTGCTCGGGATTTTCGACCGATCATCCGTCTCTCGCCATCGACGAGCCAGACCGCGCCGGCATCGGAGGCCGCGGCCCGCGTGCGGCCGTCGGGGGATTCGACCCTCTCGGCGAGGCAAGATCCACTCCTAGCCGAGATCCGAATCGCCGAAATCGTCGCTCGTCCCGGCCCAGGCTTCCTTGCCCGAGGCCAATTCTTCGTCGCTGAGAAGGCAGGCGTGGAACTCGCGGATCAACGCCTCGCGATCCATCTCGACCCCTATGACGACCAGCTCGTTCATCCGGTCCCCGAATTCCTCGTCCCACTCGTCCAGCGCGGATTGGCATTCTCAGGACGTGGTTCAGCAAGGTGGTCTTGCCGGCGCCAAGGAAGCCGGAAAGGACCGTGACCGGCAGTCGAAGCGTCGCGTCTCGCGGCATGCTCATCGCCCGGACTCGCGGGCCTGGCCGGCCTTCGGAGGGAGGTTCGGATTCGACTTCGCCCCAGCGACAACGGAATGGAGTTGTAGCCCGAGGAAGTACAGGCCGCGTGCCGCCCCGAGCGCGATCAAGAGATAGACCAGCAAAGCCACAATCTGTTCCTGGATGGACTTCGGACGAAATTTCAGGAAATCTATGGAATCGAACACGGTCTTGAAAGTGAAAAAAAGGTGCATGCTTTCCTCGGACCTCCAAGATCTCCTCGTGCGAGAAAAAGGAGGAGGCGCGGGCTTTCAAGCAAGGCTCGCAAGACCGGCCGGATCGGTGCGGGCGATTGCGCAAAGAGGAACTACTCGCTGAAGATCCAGCGAAGTCGCCTCCAGTCGAGGCAAATTCAGCCTCCGAAAGAGCTAGTGCCCCTGACCGAAGAAAAGTTCCTCAACGCCGCGGTGGGAGGGCAGCCATTCAGGTTCGGGGCCGCGCCGGACCTGGATTCGCGATTTGAAACTCTCGCGATCGGTCAATCCATGTACGGAGGCGGCCCAGTAATCCCGTTGGCCACTTCGGAAAGGCGAACCCATTTCCGGCCCCTGAAGGGTTTTCGCATCCATCAAGGAAGGATCAACCAACGCGATCATGGCACTCCGCAATGGATTGGGTAGGGAATTCCAATTGCTGACGATCCATCCGAGATGGAAATCGTCGTGGACGTAGGAGCTATTCAACACCGTGGAATGGTGCGCATGGAGGGGTGGCAAAACGTTTCTTCTTGACTGGAAGGGACTTGACGCGATAGAGCGGCGGTCTCATAATCCTCGGTTCATGGGTCCGAGTCCCGCCCCCGCGATTTCGCGATCGTTCGATTTGCAGGGGGGATCTCCCCGAGACCAACCGTGTCGATCGTGGACCTGAAGCGAGTCTCGAAGTCGTTCGCCGACGGCACGATCGCCGTGGATTCGGTGGATTTGACGGTCTCTCCGGGCGAGATGCTGGTGGTGCTCGGGCCGTCGGGATCGGGCAAGAGCACCCTCTTGCGCCTGATCGCCGGCCTGGATTCGCCCGGCTCGGGCCGGGTGGAGATCGACGGCCGCGACGTTGATGGGATGCCGCCCTCGTCGCGAGACGTGGCGATGGTCTTCCAGAACCAGGTGCCCTATCCCCACCTCGACGTGTTCGAGAACCTGGCCTTCGGGCTCCGGGCCAGGCGGCACCCTCGCGAGGAGATCGCCGGGCGGGTCGAGGAAGTTGCGGCGATGCTCGGACTGTCGGGGAAGCTGAAGCGGCGGCCCGCGACGCTTTCCGGCGGCGAGAAGCAGCGGGTTTCGCTCGGACGGGCCCTGGCGCGTCGGCCGAAGGTTTTGCTGCTCGACGAGCCGTTCTCGAACCTCGATACGCCGCTGCGAGCCTCGCTCCGCGAGGAATTCCTGGCCGCCCATCGCCGGTTCGGCACCACCACGCTGCTGGTCACGCACGACCAGGCCGAGGCGATGGCCCTGGGCGATCGCGTGGCGGTGATGGATCGCGGGAAGATCGCGCAGGTCGGCACGCCTCGCGAGATCTACGATCGGCCCGCGAACCGATTCGTGGCGGGATTCGTGGGCGATCCTCCCATGAATCTCCTCGACCTGGAAGTCTTCGAGGCCCACGTCAAAATCCTTGGGGAAGGGTCCGACTTCAAGGCCGATCGCGGGTTGCTCCTCCTGGGAGTTCGCCCGGAGAATGTCTCGATCGGCGGCGATCCCGCGGACGCATTCCTCCGCTTCCCCGGCGTCGTCCATCGCGTCGAGGACCAGGGGTTCGACCGCATCGTGAGGCTCCGGGCCGGCGCAAGAAGTGGTCGCGCGCATCTCCTCGCGGCACGAGGCTCGCGTGGGAGACTCGCTCGTGGTCTCGATCAATCCGGCCCATCTGGCCTGGTTCGACGCCCGCACCGGCGAGCGGGCCGGCTGATCCGGCCGGGGGACGAACCTTCCGGATCGGCCCGTGTCTGCCGGTCACACAAGAACGATCGTCGCCAGGAGTCTGGTCCCATGGGTTCCGAGTATACCGGCCCTCTCGAACAGGTCGGGCCGTGCCAGTGGAAGATCCCGAAGTCGTATCGCGAAGACATGCGCGTGGATGGGCTGATCTTCGCCGACGAGAAGTTGATCGGCCAGATCAAGAAGGACCAGGGCCCGGAGCAGGTGGCGAACGTGGCCACGTTGCCCGGGATCCAGAAGGCCAGCCTGGCCATGCCCGACATCCACTGGGGCTACGGGTTCGCCATCGGCGGCGTGGCCGCGACCGACCCCGAAGAGGGCGGCGTGATCTCCCCCGGGGGCGTGGGGTACGACATCAATTGCGGCGTGCGACTCGTCCGCACGAACCTCGAATGGGACGACGTGAAGCCGCGGATTCGCGACCTCGTCAACCAGCTTTTCCGCGATATTCCTACGGGCGTGGGGCAGAGCGGGAACTACAAGTTCGACAAGCCGAAACTGGCTCATTTGATGGAGATGGGCTCGAAATACGTGGTCGACCAGGGGTATGGATCGGACCGCGACCTGACGTTCACCGAGGCCGGCGGACGCCTCGACGGCGCCGACCCCGACCGCGTGAGCGATCGCGCCTACACTCGCGGTTTCGACCAGTGCGGGACGCTCGGCTCGGGCAACCACTTCCTGGAAGTCCAGGTGGTGGACCGCATCTTGGACGAGACCGCGGCCGAAGTGATGGGGCTTCGCGAAGGGCAGATCACGGTCCTGATCCACTCGGGATCGCGCGGGCTGGGCTATCAGGTTTGCGAGGATAACCTGGCCGCGTTCGCGGGTGCTCCCAAGCGATATGGGTTCACCCTGCCCGACAAGCAGCTTGCCTGCGCGCGGTCCGCAGCCCCGAGGGCCAGGCGTATCTTGCGGCCATGAGGTCGGCGGCGAATTATGCGTGGTGCAATCGTCAATTGCTCATGCATCAGGCCCGCGAGGTCTTCGCCCGCATCTTCGGCAAGACGTGGGAATCGCTGGGGATGGACCTCGTGTACGACGTCGCGCACAACATCGCCAAGTTCGAGGACCACGACGTAGGGGGAGGCTGCTGCAAGCCGGTGGTCGTGCATCGCAAGGGGGCCACGCGGGCGTTCCCTCCGGGGCATCCCGAGATCCCCGACGCCTACCAGGAAGTCGGTCAGCCAGTAATCATTCCCGGGAGCATGGGCACGGCAAGCTGGGTGCTGGCGGGCCTGCCGGGGAGCATGGAGCAATCGTTCGGCACCACCTGCCACGGCGCCGGGCGCACCATGAGCCGCACCGCGGCCGTGCGATTGGCCGGGAATCGTCGCATCGACAAGGAGCTGGACGCCCTCGGGATCATCGCCAGGGCCAGGGGTCACAAGGGACTGGCCGAGGAGCAACCCGCGGCGTACAAGGACGTCGACCAGGTGGTCGAGGTCGTGCACAAGGCGGGGATCTCGAAGAAAGTAGCCCGCCTGCGCCCGGTGGGCGTGATCAAGGGTTAGACGGCCGGTGGACGTCCTGATCCACCGTGCCGAAGTGCGGGCGGCCGATCGGCTTCGATCGCGCCGTCCTGCCCTGGTATCCGAATTGATCCTTCCACGCGAGGATCGGCCGTTCCAGGTATTTCCACGATATCGCCGCGGCCGCGAGGCTCCCGCCGAGCTTCGTCACCTCGATCCACCACCCATTCGGGATTCCCATCCACTTCTGGACGATCCCCGTCCAGGTGATCACCAGCGGGTGATACACGTAAAGCCCGTAGCTGATCATGCCCAGCCAGCACACGAATCGGCCTCGCAGGAAGCCCATCGCCGGATGCCCGGCCCAGCAGACCACGCAGCCCACCATCCCGAAGTAGAACCAGCACATCCGCGCCAGGTCCCACGAGGGCATGATCGAGGTCGTCCATGGCAGGGCGGGCCAAATCTTCATCAATCCCGCGAAGAGAGGGCCTTGCCACAACGGACCAAGGATCGCGACGGCCGCAACGATCACGAACCCCGCGCGGAAGGCCGAGCGATTGCGCTCCACCGCGCCCGATCATTCAACAATCCCGCCATCAACGCGCCCATGCCCAGGCCGTCGCAACGCGCCAGCAAGAGGTGGTCGTCGAACCCCCTGGCCCGCAGCACGATGGGGACGACCAGCAGCGGCGGGATCAGGACCGCGAGCCGCTTCCAGCCCGCCCGGTACACGAGCAAGGGCCAGAGCAGATAGAATTGCTCCTCGATGGCCAGCGACCACGAATGCACGAACATCCGGCTGAAATGCGGCACCTTCCACGGGCCATATCCCTGCACAAGCTGCGTGTACGAGAGATAAAACGGCAGGCCCTGGAGCGGGTCCGGGCGCGGCAGGAGTCGGTTCGTCAGCAAGATCAACCCGATGGCCAGGTAATAGATCGGCCAGATCCGCAGCGATCGCCGGATGTAGAACGCGCCAGGAAATTCTCGCCGCGAGACTGGTCGAGGATGATCGTCGTGATCAAATAGCCCGACAGGACGAAGAACATGTCGATGGCGGTGCGGGCGATGGGGACCTTGTGTTGCAGGCGGATATGAATCCAGATGATGAGGACGGCCGCAAGCCCGCGGATCGCGTCCAGTTCCTTGATTCGTCTCATCGCCATGCCCTCCATGAATCGGCCGGGCCGGCTTCTAATCGATCGGCCCCTCGGCGCGAAGGCCGATATGCGAGGGATTGAGGCGGGATGGTCGATCACCCTGGACTTTGGGCTGTCGCTCAAAGGTTGATGGGGTCGCCCGTGCTTTCCAGCGGCTCATCCGAGGCCGATGCTTGCGACTGCGTCGCCCGGCGAATATGAGCGACCAACAGGTTTACGTTGGCCGCGGCCTTCCCCGGGTCGATCCCGCGGCCGATGAGGTGGTCGAGCGCCCTCTCCTTGCCGTCGGGCCTGGATTCGATGAGCTTGGCGGCTTCCTGGTAATTCTCGTCCCTGAGCAGCTTCTCGACGCGGGCGTCGGGGGCGTTGCCCTTCTTGACCTTGTCCAGGGCGACCGCGCCGAACACGAAGGCGGCGATGAGCACCCATCCGAGCGGGAAGTGGTAGAGGAGCGGCTTGCTCAATGCCTTCATCCCCGCGGTCTCGGCGGCCTTCTTCTCGTCCGCCCCCAGCGGCTCGAATCCCAGGTCGTTGTAGAAGCAGAACTCGCCGCCCCAGGTCCACAGGTCGCACCAGTAGATGTGGAATCGCTCGTACTTGAAGCCGACCGCCGTGCCCGCGCCGTGCATGGCGATGGCCGGGTGGCCGGCCGGGAGGTCGGCGACCTTGGCGATCGTCGGGCCGTGCCCCCAGATGATCGGGATGGCCGCCCTGGCCTCGTTCATGGTCCCGAGCGAGGCGAGCACGAAGCACGCAGGGGCCAGGAAGCGGAGTCGCATGAGGGGATCTCCCGGGACGGGTGGGTGGCCGACGGAGGCTCGTGCATCGATTCTCCGGCCGCGAGCCCGCGAAGTCCATCGGAAATTCTGCGGCAGGATGCAGCGACGAGGTAGACTCGATGATGCGGGCCGTTTACCCTGAAGGATCGATCGAGACTCGGCGCGGCGAGGGCGAATCCGATGCAGACGATCCAGCTCCCCGACGCGACGTACGAAGCGGCCCTGCGTCTTGCCGGCGACAGCCCGGTGGAGTCGGTCATCGCCGAGGCCGTCGAGGCCCTGCGCCGCATGCGGTTGCTCGACGAGATCAACGCCGGGTTCGCCGCCCTCCGCTCGGACCCCGAAGCCTGGGCGGCCGAGCTTGAGGAGCGTCGCGAGACCGAAGGCGCAATCGGCGACGGCCTGGAAGGGGACTGAGCCGTGCCCGAACCGTCGCGCGGCGAGGCCTGGCTCGTCGACTTCAACCCGACCCGAGGGCGGGAACAGGCGGGCGTCCGGCCCGCGTTGATCGTCTCGGCCGATGCCTTCAACCGCGGACCTGCCGGCCTGGTCGTCGTCCTGCCGATGACGAGCGTGGCCAAGGGGATCGCATCGCACGTCCTCGTAGGCCCGCCGGAGGGCGGGCTCCGGGTCACGAGCTTCGTCAAATGCGAGGACATACGATCGATCTCAAAGGATCGCCTGATCGATCGTTGGGGACATGCCTCCCCGGTCACGATCGCCGAGGTCCAGGATCGGCTCAGGGTGCTCCTTTCGCTGTGAGCGGCGACAGCTCCCGGAACGGAGACGTCCTCGCCTCGCATAGTACACGCTTACACCCTATAATTGGGTCCGACCCCTCGCAACGCACCTCCCGGGATCGACCTTCATGAGCGTGGCCGTTGAAGAGGCCGAGCTGGATCGGGCCTTGCACGAGAGCTTCGGGCTGGAGCGGTTTCGCGCCGGCCAGCGCGAGGTGATCGCGCAGGTCCTGAAGGGCCGCGACGTCCTGTGCGTGATGCCCACCGGCGGCGGGAAGAGCCTGTGCTACCAGTTGCCCGCCGTCCTGCTCGAAGGCGTCACGCTGGTCGTCAGCCCGCTGATCGCGCTGATGAAAGACCAGGTCGACGCCTTGATGGCCAAGGGCCTCCGCGCGACCCTGATCAACAGCACGCTCGAGCTGGCCGAGCAGAACGCGAGGATGGCCGAGATCGAGATGGGGCGCTACGACCTGGTCTACGTGGCGCCCGAGCGGTTCCGCTCGGGGCGGTTCGTCGAGACCATGGCCAGGATCAGGCCGGCCTTGCTGGCGGTGGACGAGGCGCATTGCATCAGCGAGTGGGGCCACGATTTCCGCCCCGATTACGCGCGGATTGGGCCACGCCCGCAAGGCGCTCGGGATGCCGCCCTGCATCGCGCTCACCGCCACGGCGACCGACATCGTCCGCCGCGACATCGCCGATCAGCTTGAGCTGCGCGAGCCCTCGGTGTTCGTGACCGGGTTCGACCGCCCGAACCTGACCTACGGCGTGGACGTGGCCAAGAAGGACGACCAAAAGCTCGCGGCGCTGGCGCAGGTGCTGGAACGAAACCCCGGCCCGGCCGTGGTGTACGCGTCGAGCCGCAAGCGGTGCGAGGCCGTGGGGGCGTACCTGGCCGGCCACCTCCGCCGCAAGACGGCGATTTATCACGCGGGACTCGAACGCGACGCCCGCACGCTCGCGCAAGAGCGGTTCATGACCGGCCAGGCCGACATCGTGGTCGCCACCAACGCCTTCGGCATGGGCGTGGACAAGGCCGATATCCGCTCGGTCGTCCACTTCAACATGCCCGGCACCCTGGAGGCCTATTACCAGGAGGCAGGCAGGGCGGGGCGCGACGGCGGGCCGGCCGAGTGCGTGCTCTTGTACTCGCCGGGCGACCGCATCTTGCAGGAGATGTTCATCGACAATGAATACCCGTCCCGCGAGGCGATCTACCGGATTTACGACTACCTCCGCGGGCTGGACGCCGACCCGATCGAGTTGACGCAGATGGAGATCAAGGAGTCGGTCGGAGTTGACGTGAACGAGTCGGGCGTGGGGGCGGCGTTGAAGGTCCTGGAGGGCGCGGGAGGACTGGAACGGTTCCGGCCTCGCGAGAACATGGCGATCGTCCGCATCCATTCCGAGCCCGACGACCCCCCGCTGGCCGACCGCGTGAGCGACAAGGCGCATGTGCAGAAGATCGTCGCAAGGGCCCTGGACGGGTGGGTGAATCGCCGTTTCGGCGAGCAGATTTATTTCCATCCCGACGAGTTCGCCGCCTCGCTCGGGCTGGACCGCGTGGCCTTGACCCGGGCCATCAAGCACCTGGCGGGCGAATTCCCGCTCGATTACATCCCGCCGTTCCGCGGCAATGCGCGTGAGGATCTCGGATAAATCGCGGAGGGCGCGCGACCTGGACATCGACTTCGCCTCGATGAACAAGAGGAAAGAGCAGGAATACGAGAAACTCGAGCGCATGATCCGCTACGCCCAGAGCAAGGATTGCCGCCGGGCTTATATTCTGGGCTATTTCGGAGATTCGGAGTCGGACCGCTGCGGCCGTTGCGACAATTGCGGGAGCGTGTCGCAGAAGCAGTCCGCCAACGCCTCGCGGCCGATCGACACGCCCGCCGGCCGCGAATTGCTGCAAAAGATCCTCTCGGGGGTGGCCCGGACCAAGGGCCGATTCGGCAAGACGGCCGTGGGCCAGATGCTCGTGGGGTCGGGCTCGGAGAAGATGGAGCGGTCGGGCCTGACCCGCCTCACCACGTTCGGAATCCTCGCCAATTCCGGCTTCACGCAGAAGGAAGTCGTGGAGATCCTGGACGCGCTCACGGCCTCGGGGCTGATCGTCGCCGAGGAAGTCGAGCGGTTCATGGCCGTGATCAAGCTCTCCGACGACGGCTGGGCCTGGATCCGCAATCCGTCGCCCCCGGCGGTCGTCCTGGGCCTCGACGCCTACCTCACCGAGAAGCTCCGCAACGGCGGATTGGAGCGGGTGATCCCGCCCCCCCCTGCCGAGGCGAAATCGCCCCCGAAAGCCGTGACGGACGACGACGCCGAGGCACCGGCCGCGGACGTCGAAGGCGATCCCTTGACGCAAACCTTGAAAACACTCCGCCTCGGCTGGGCTCGCGAGAGCAACGTCAAGGCGTTCCAGATCTTCGGCAACCGCGTGCTGGAAGAGCTCGTGCGGGCGCGGCCGACCACGCCCCATGCCCTCGCGCAGATCAAGGGGGTGGGCCCGATCACGATGGAGAAGTACGGGACCGCCTTGCTCGACGCCATTCGCCAGGGGTCGGAAAACGCGGGCCGGACGGCGGTGGTCCCGCCCCCGGAAAAGGCCCCGGTCAAGGCTCCGGTCGTCGCAAGCCCCCCGCCTTCGGCGGATTCTTACATCCCGACCGAGGAATGGACCTGGCGGTTGCTCGATCGCGGGTTCTCCGTGGAAGAATGCACGGCGATTCGGGGGCTGGACCTGGGCGCGATCGTCCGCCACGCGACGTGGATGGCAAGGAAGGGGAAAATCACGCCGGTCTCCGCGTTCCTGGATGCGGAAACCGCCCATCGCTGGCAAGCCTGGCACCGGGAACATCGCGACGGATCGCCTCCGCCGGACGATCCATCCGCGGCGCGATTCTGGCCCCTGTTCGTCGCCTGCGCGGGGGTTTGACAATTGACAATGGGCAAGAAATTGCCTATATTGGACCTAAGGCCATCATGCGCGCATTTGGATTTATCGCGCGGGGTTGCCGCATCGTAGATAGCAATGGATTGCGTTTCGGGGGATTTTCCCCCGGCCCGAGTGAGGCGGCCGATGCAGGATCTCGATCCTTTCTCCCAGCGAGTCCCGTCCGACGCCACCGGCACTCACAGGCCGGGCGCCGCACCCTCGTCGGCGAAGGACGACCCGGCCACGTTCCTGAGCGGCTCGAAGGGATCGGGCTCGTCGTCCCCGTCGCGAGAACGAGGCGCCTCGTCCATCCTGCCGCTGCCCCTGCCCGGCGAGCGGCTGGACGGCTATGAGCTGGGCCGATCGATCGGCGTGGGGGGGATGGGGGCGGTGTTCCTGGCCATCGACACCCGCCTGGAACGCGAGGTCGCGCTCAAGGTCCTCCCGCCCGAGCAGGCGATCGACCCCGAGGTGATCCAGCGCTTCTACCAGGAGGGCCGCGCGGCGGCGAGGCTGGATCACGAGAACATCGCCCGCGTGTTCACGATCGGGCACGACAAGGGCTATCACTTCATCGCCTTCGAATACATCGAAGGGACCACGCTGAGGCAGAAGGTCGCGCTCGACGGCCCGCTCTCGGTGGGCGACGCGATCAACTACACGCTCCAGATCGCCGGGGCGCTCGTGCATGCGTCCGAGCGCAGGGTCGTGCATCGCGACATCAAGCCGTCCAACATCATCATCACGCCGCAGGGGCGGGCGAAGCTGGTGGACATGGGCCTGGCCCGCCAGTTCGAGCGCGGATCTCGCCCGACGACGGCCTCACGCAGAGCGGCATGACGCTCGGCACGTTCGACTACATCAGCCCCGAACAGGCCAGGGACCCGCGCGACGTGGACGTGAGGAGCGACCTGTACTCGCTCGGCTGCACGCTCTTCCACATGCTCACCGGCCGCCCGCCGTTCCCCGACGGCACCGTCCTGCAAAAGCTCTTGCAGCACCAGGAGGAGCCGGCGCCCGACGTCCGCTCGCTCAACCCGGCGGTCCCGCCCGACCTGGCGGCCATCCTCCTGAAATTGATGGCCAAGGACCGCGACCGGCGCTATCAAACGCCCGAGCTGCTCGTGCGCGACCTGCTCACGCTGGCCGGCGCCCTCGGCCTGCGATCGCTGAGCCCCGAGGGGCTGGTCTGGATGTCGCCCGGCGGCCAGCCCTCGTGGGAACGGCACCTCGTCTGGGGCGTGCCCGCGATGGCGCTCGGGCTGGTCGTGGCCGTGCTGGTCTGGTTCGGGCAGAATCCGAATCCGGAACCGCCCGCGAATCCCGGCCCGATCGTCGAATCGACCGTCCCGCCGCCCCCCAGGCCGACCGTTTCGGTGGCGACGAAGCCGGAGAAGGTCGCGACGACCGCCGAATCGCAACCGCCATCGGATGATCCTCCCCTCGCCCCTCGATCGCGAGACCTGGCGATCAAGGCGGGCGAGGATTTGACGTCGGCGGTCGCGAATGCCGCGAGCGGGTCGACCCTCACGCTGGTCGACGACGGGCCCTATTACGTGGGCGCGGCCACGAGCCCACCACAAACCCGTCGCGACCTGACCATCAAGGCGGGATTGGATGCCCATCCGGTGATCCGCCTGTCCCGCCTGGCCGCGCCCGAGAGCGAGGTGGGCGACCCGGCCATGCTCCGGTTCGGCCCCGGCGAGGTCCTGGTCCAGGACGTGGAATTCCAGCTCGAAGCGGGCGAGACCGACGCCCCGCTCTCGGCCATCCGGTCCGAGGGGGCCGACCTCACCCTGCGCCGCTGCCTGTTCCGCAGGGCGTCCAATCGCCCCGCGACGGGCCGGCTCATCGCCGTGCGGACGCGGTCGGTGCCGTCGAACGGCGACGATCGCCCGCCGCCCGTCCTCCTCGACGCCTGCCACATCGACGGCCGCATGGGCGGGATCTGGGCGCGAGGCCCCGCCGACGTGCAGGCCCGCGACACCACCATCGGCGCCGACAGCCCGGCCTTCCGCTTCGACAACGCCGGCGCAACGTCCCCGGTCCCCGCAACCCTCACGCTCAAGCATGTGAGCATCTGCGCCGGGCGGAATCCGGTCGTGACCGCCGTGCAGACGGCCCTGCGGGCCTCGGTGGACGATTCGGTCCTCGCCTCGGGCCGCGATCGAGGCGCCACCCTGGTCGCGATCGACGAGGCGGACCGGCTGACCTGGAGGGGCGCGGCAACCTTTATCACGGCATCGAGGCCTATCTCCAGCCGTCCAGGACGCTCGCCGGATCGACCCCGATTCGCGGGTTCGCAGCCTGGTCGGACGACCCGCGCGGGCTCCGCGAGGTGAATTCGGTCGAGGCCACCGCCCCGGTGTGGGCGTCGGTCGACGGCCCCGCGACGCTCTCGGCCAGCAACCCCGCCGGCTCGTTCGCGCTCGCCGCCATCGAGCGCCCGAGCGTCGATCCCGGCGCCCGCCGGGGCCCGTTCGGCGCGATCGCCTCGGCCTCCGAAGCGGTCGCGGGATTCACCGGGCGGGAGGTCGCCAGCCGCGCCGCCCCGAACGACGCCATGCCCCCGGCCAATCCGCCGGTCACGGTCAAGGTCATGCCCCCTGCCCCGCCCGACGAGGCGCCCCCGAAGCCGGCCGACGACAAGGTGGCCGAGGCCAAGCCCATGATCCGAGGCGAGGAGATGCCGCCTCCCATGGAGCGCATGCCGCCCGATCCGGTCGTCCCCGCGGCACCCCCGGCCGTGGTGAAGGAAGAAAAACCTCGCGCCGAGGACGCCCCCTTGCGCACCCGCGACGAGGTCCTCCAGGCCCTCGCCCGGCCCAACGCCAAGGCGGGCGAGTTCCGCCTGGCCGGCGACGCCGACGTGAGGCTGCCGGCCCTTGAGCTTCGCGGGCCGGGCCGATGGGTGCTGAAGGCCGAGCCCGGCCCGACCCGCCCGAAGATCCGCTTCCGCCCCAATCCGGCCGACCCCCGGAAATCGCGCGATCGGCCCTCGCTGTTCCAGCTCCGCTCGGGCAGCCTGGAGCTGGACGGCGTGGACGTGATCCTGGAGGCGGCCGAAGCCCCCATCGGCGCCTCGTGGGCCGCGTTCGCGGTGTCGTCGGGCACCGGCCTGACCCTCACCCGTTGCACGGTCACCGTCGAAGGGCCTTCCCCGGCTTCGAGCGTGGTCGCGGTCACGTCGGAGGAAGCGATCGAGGAAGGCTTCGACCTCGCCGAGCCCTCCACCACGCAAATCCGCGCCACCGATTGCCTCCTGCGAGGCGGCGGCGACATCGTGGACGTCGCACCCGGACGGCGGGTGGATTTGACCCTCATCCACGTGGTGGCCGGCGCGGGCGGGTCGCTCGTCCACGGCCACGGGGCCGCGAAGGAACAGGCCGCCGAACCCATCAAGCTCTTCCTGGAACAGGTCACCGCGCGGCTCGCGGGCGGGCTGGTCTTCCTCGAAAGCTCCGCCGGCGGCCCCGACCTGCCCGTGGCCGGCGTGATCGCCCGCAACACGATCCTCGACACCACCTCGCGAGACCTCCCGCTGTTCCGCGTGGACGGCCAGGACGACGTCGAGCGGCTCTCCGACCGGATCGAGTGGGACGGCCACGGGATCATCTATCATCAAATCGACACCTACCGCCGCGACATCACCGCGCAGGCCGGCACCATGCCCGTGAAGTACGGCCGGAACTCCTGGCAGGTCTTCGTCGGCCCCAACGACAAGGACGCCATCCACGGCGACGCCCACTTCGCCGCCGCCTGGAAGCCCGATCGCTCGCCGGCCACCCTCTCGCGAGACGACGTGAAGCTCGCCGAGGACGCCGACGCCTCGGGACCCGACCTCGACCGCATCCCCCCCGCCCCGCCGGCCGAGCCTCCCGCGGGCAAGTGACCGCTGGGAAAATCGCCGACATCCTGAACCGCATCCGGCGTCAATTGATTTGCAAGTTCTTTGATGGAAAGAGTTTGCAAGATCGGACAGCCCGAGAAATCCGCGGTTGACCGCAAGCAAGGCCATCGCCTTTCCCGGCCCTCGGTCCCGCGATTTCGGTGATAACCGGATCGGGGCCGGGCGATGATATCCAGTGCGGGCGAGCGCTTTCGGTAGCCCCTCGCCCCAAGATCAGCGCGACGTGGAGGGGGGAAGGTGCGTCCGGTTCCCGTCAGGGCCGAATTCGCCCATCCCACCGAGGCCGGCCTGCGCCACGATTCGGGCACCTCGGCGAGGAATTGAAGCGGCGAGTTCAGGACCGGGTGGCGGATCGTCAGCGAGCGGGCATGAAGCGCAATCCCTTTCGGGAACGGCTGTTGCGACCTATACAGGGAATCCCCCAGGATCGGGAGCCCGCGCCAGCTTGCCTGGACCCGGAGCTGATGGGTCCGCCCGCTCTCGGGGAAGAGTCGCAGGAAGCGATGGTCCTCGGGCAGACTCACCGCATCCACGCACTCGAACCGCGTGACCGCCCGCTTCGCCCCCGGCGAATCGGCCGTGCCCACGCGGACGAGGCCCGTCGCAGGATCGGCGTCAAGCAGCCAATCTTCCCAGATCCCTTCGCGATGCGTCCTGACGCCGGAGACAACGCCCCAATATTCCTTGACGACCTCGCGGCGCGCGAACTGATCGGCCACGCGGCGGGCGGCCTTGGGCGTCTTCGCCCACACGACCACGCCCGTCACGGGGCGATCCAGGCGATGGATCGTGCCCAGATAGGCCGGCGACCCGAGCGAGTTGCGGACCCGTATTTCCAGGCTGTCGTCGCCCCCGGGGCGTCCTTGCGTGAGCAGGTCCGCAGGCTTGCAGACCGCCAGCAGGTGAGCATCTTCGTAGAGGACGTCCAGGGGCACCAAGGTCGTAACTTCCGTGGGGCGGACGAAATGCACCATTTCCTGATGCATTTCGGCCCCAAGATCCGGCAAGAAGGGTCAGCGAGGCCCGCCCTCAAGATTCATCGAGCCCACGTCCCCCGCGGGCGGGGTAGCCAGCGCGCCGGCGGACGGGCCGGCCTGCTGGGCGAACGGATCGACCGTGCCGACGGCCGACGAGGCCGGGGCGCCGGAGTTCGGGGTTGCCGTGCTATTGGTCCCCTGCGGCCCGTAGTTGCCGGCGGCCGAGGAGATCGGGCCGGTCGGCTTCGGCGGGCCCTCGGTCAATCGGAGCGTCTGCGGGTCGGACCCGAACTGCGCGGGGGCCTGGTCGCGGGCGGCCGCCGGCTCGGGCGGGACTTCATGACGATGCAGGAGGCTCTTGCATCCCATGCCCGAAGTCAGCAGCGCAAGCCCGCAGGCGGCCAGGCGAAGGCGAGTGTGCCGGTCCATCGGCGACCCCTTCCGTTGATAAAAGGCGGTATTTTCGCGGGGAAAACCCGGCGAATCCCCCCGATCCGGCAAGGGACGGGAAGGACCGCGGGCGACGTGCGTCAAGAAGTGACTTCGACGCCCTCGGGGCCGGCCCAGGGCCAGCCCGAGGACGCGAGGATCTTAGCAACCTTCGAGAATGCGTCAACCCGGGCTCAAGATTTCGCGGCCTCGAACCGCCTGGCCACCTCGTCCCAGTTGACCGTGTTCCACCACGCCGTGATGTAGTCGGGCCTCTTGTTCTGGTAGTCGAGATAATACGAGTGCTCCCACACGTCCAGGCCCAGGATGGGCGTGCCCGAGCCGTCCATCAAGGGGTTGTCCTGGTTGGGGGTGGAGATCACCGAGAGCTTGCCATTCTTGACCACAAGCCACGCCCAGCCCGAGCCGAAACGGGTCTGGCCGGCCTTGGCAAACGCCTCCTTGAAGGCCGCGAACCCGCCCAGGTCGGACGTGATCGCCTGGGCCAGCGCCCCGCTCGGCTCGCCGCCCCCGCCCGGCTTCATGACGGTCCAGAACAGCGAGTGATTGGCATGGCCGCCGCCATTGTTGCGGATCACGGTGCGGATCGACTCGGGCACCTTGTCGAGGTTCTTGATCAGGTCCTCGACCGAGTAGGCCTGGAGGTCGGGATGGTCCTTCAGGGCATTGTTGGCGGCCGTCACGTAAGCCTGGTGGTGCTTGTCGTGATGGAACTCCATGGTCTGCTTGCTGATGTGAGGCTGGAGCCCGTCATAAGGGTACGGGAGCGGCGGAACGCTGAACTCGGGCATGATGCGCGTCTCCTGGTGCCGGGACTGGATTCGATCGCGGACGATCGGTCAAGGTATCATAGGAAGCCGGGGCGCTCAAATCCCGCGCGGGGCCCGCACTCCTCCGGAACGCGACGGGTCGCTGACCGCGATTGCATTTTTCCCGGGTGTTCTGGTACATTGGGATTTTCCGATCGCCCATTGGCAGACAATGTTGCGATGCGGGGCCGGCCGAGCACGAGGATTCGAACGTGGCACATAAGAAGGGTCAGGGATCGAGCCGCAACGGGCGGGACTCGAATCCAAAGATGTTGGGGATCAAGCTTTACGGCGGACAGTATGCCCGCGCCGGCGCCATCATCTGCCGCCAGCGGGGCACGCGCTGGAAGCCCGGCAAGAACGTTGGCCTGGGGCGCGATTACACGATCTTCTCGATGATCGAGGGGACCGTGAAGTTCGACCAGGAAGGCAAGCGCATCAACGTCTTGCCGCTGACCACGCCCGAAACCGTCGCCGCAAGTGGCGTCTGAGCCAGGACCTGCGCGTCCTGCCTGGATGATTCGATGTTCGTCGATCGCGTGACCATCTTCGTGAAAGGGGGGGACGGCGGCAACGGGTGCGTGAGCTTCCGAAAGGAAAAATACGTACCCCGCGGCGGTCCCAACGGCGGAGATGCCGGCAGCGGCGGCCACGTGATCTTGCGGGCCGCCGATGGCGTGACCAATCTTGCCCATCTTTCCAGCCAGAGGCACTGGATCGCCGCAAGAGGCGAGCATGGCCAGGGCTCGGACCGAACCGGGCGATCGGCGCAACATCTCGTGATCGACGTGCCCGTGGGCACGATCATCCGCGATCGCGACCGCGGCCACGTCCTGCGCGACCTGAAGATGGCCGACGAGATGGTGATCGTGGCCGAAGGCGGTCGCGGTGGCCGGGGCAATGCCCATTTCAAGTCATCCACCAACCGTGCCCCCCGCGAGGCCGAGAACGGCGCGGCGGGCGAGGAGCGCTGGATCGAGCTGGAATTGAAGGTGATCGCCGACGTGGGGCTCGTCGGGCTGCCCAACGCGGGCAAATCCACGCTGCTCTCGCGGATTTCCCGCGCCCATCCCGAAATCGCGGATTACCCCTTCACCACCAAATATCCCAACCTTGGCACGGTCCACGCGGGACCCGATCGCGCGTTCGTTGTGGCCGACATCCCCGGATTGATCGAGGGCGCCCACCTCGGTCACGGCCTGGGACATGAGTTCCTCCGCCACGTCGAGCGGACCCGCCTGTTGGTCCACCTGGTCGACGCCCTGCCGATGGACGGCTCGGATCCCGTGGCCAATTATCGCACCATTCGCGGCGAGCTTGAGCAATACTCGCCCGCCCTGGCGCAGCGGCCCGAGCTCCTGGTGCTCACCAAAATGGACCTGACCGGCGCCGAGGAGGCTGGGCGTCGCATCGGCCAGGAGCTTGGCAAGGATTTCCTGGCCATCTCGGCCGTCTCGGGCAAGAATCTGCCGAATTTGATCCACAAGATCGCCGATACCCTCGATCGGGAAGCGGAAGCGGTTGCGGAAAAGGAAGTTCCGGCAACAATCCCGACGGCTTGAACATCCATGCGCATCGTGGCCGACGTGGGAAACTCGCGGCTGAAATGGGCCCGGCTCATGCCCGATGGGAATTTGTGCGACCGGATCGCGCTCCCGCTGGATGATCTTCATGAATGGCAAGCGGCGTTCGATTGCGGGAAATTCTCTCCGCAAGATGCCTGGTCGATCAGCACGGTCCATCCCGAAATCGCGTCCAGGCTCCGCGCGTTTTTGGGCGACTGCGGCGTGCGGGATGTGCGATGGTATGAATCGGCGGCCGATGTCCCGGTGCCCCATCGCCTCCCCCATCCGGAAAAGGCGGGCGCCGATCGGGCCTTGGCGGTGCTCGCCGCTTTGAAGCTGGCTCCGCGAGGTGAGGGTGGGCTCGTGGTTTCGTGCGGGACGGCCATCACCGTCGAGCGGATTACAAAAGAGGGAATCTGGGAAGGCGGCGCCATTGCGCCGGGGCTCTCGATCTCGGCCGCAGCCCTGAATCGTCAGACGGCCCAATTACCTCTGGTGAATGTGGGCGATTTGTCCTCGTCGTGGGGCAATGCGACGGAAACGGCCATGGCCGCCGGGTTGTTCTGGGGGACCGTGGGCGCGGTCCGCGAGTTGATCGTCCGTCAGGAAGAATCGGCGTGCCGCTGGGTCCTCTGGACCGGGGGTGACGCGGCCCGATTGGCTCCTCATGTCGAGGGGGAGTCGGCCCAGGTCTTCCCGGATCTCGTGCTTCTGGGGCTTGCTTCGACCGTTTCGCCCTAGGGTGGTGTCGAGCGATGGCACGTCCCACGTCTTTCGATCTACCGGAGTAAGTGGGCCTCGCCGGCGCCCGAAATCACCCCACGGGAACGCGAACCATGAGCCAAACGCCGGTCGCGTGGGCCTGCCGGATCACTCCCGAGGGTCGCGGCGCCATTGCCGTGATTCGGGTCTGGGGAGAGGATGCGGTCCAGGTCGTTGATCGCGCATTTCGGGTTTCTCAGGGCCCTTCGATCGCCCAGACCGCCGATGGACGCTTGCGTTTTGGCCGGATTGGGCCGGGAATTGGCGACGAATCGGTGGCCGTGATCCTTTCTCGGAATCCGCCGGAAGTGGAGATCCACGGCCATGGCGGGTCGGCCGTGACGAGCATCACGCTTGCGGCCCTTGCCCATGAAGGGGCGAAGGTCGTGGCGTCGGAGGCGGCCGTCCGCCGGGTTTCGCTGGAGCAGCAGGCCGAAAACGTGCTGGCCGCTTGCTCGACGATCCGCACCGCCGAGATTTTGCTCGACCAGGTCCAGGGGGCCTTGCGTCGAGACCTGGACGCCATCCGTGGCGAGCTTGCCGGCGGAGCCGGGACGATTTTGCTCGACGCATTGATCTCGCGGGGCGAGGTTGGCGTCCGCCTGGTTCGGGGGTGGAGCGTCGTGCTCACCGGGCGGCCGAATGTGGGCAAGAGCCGGCTGTTGAATCGATTGGCGGGGTTTGATCGGGCGATCGTCTCGGAGCTTGCGGGCACGACTCGCGACGTGGTCACGCTTCGGACCGCCTTCGAGGGCTGGCCCGTTGAGTTGGCCGATACGGCCGGATTGCATGAATCGCTCGACCCCCTGGAAGTGGCCGGGATGGGGCTGGCTCGCGATCGACTGGACGAGGCCGATCTCGTGGTGATCGTGTTCGATCAATCGGCGCCGCTTGTCGCCGAGGATGACGAGTTCGCGGGGCGATGGCCCGGCGCGTTGGTCGTCGCGAATAAATGCGACCTCCCCGCCGGATGGACGAGGGATCGGCCGGATATCCTTCGCGTGTCGGCGGTCACGGGCGAAGGGATTGAGCGGCTTGCCGGCGAGATCGCCCGTCGCCTGGTGATCGACCCGCCGGGAGCGGGCCGGGGGGTCCCATTTTGTGAGGAGATCTTGCTTCGGCTCTTGCGGATTCGCGAGGCGATCGGTTCGGGAGATCGCGAGCTCGCTCGGGTCTTGCTGGGTGAGCTGCTTGTTTAGAAGGGGGATGGCGCATTGCGTGCCCCCTACGCGGTGCCTATCCCCACGATTTGCAGCTTGAGGGTACCCCGGGGGACGCTGATCTCGGCGACCTCGCCGATCTTCTTGCCGACGAGGCCCTGGCCGATCGGGCTGGTCAGGAGGATCTTGTTCTGGTCGTAATCCTCGTCGCCGGGGCCCACGAGGATGAAGTCCTCCTCGTCGTTGTGGTCGAGGTCGAGCACGCGGACCTTGGAGCCGAAGACCACGCGGTCGGTGGGCAGGGTGCTCTTGTCGACGATCATGGCCAGGGCGAGCTTACCCTGGAGGTCGTTGATCTTGGCCTGGAGCATGCCCTGCGCCTCGCGGGCGGCGTCGTACTCCGCATTCTCCGAGAGGTCGCCGAAGGCGCGGGCCTGGGCGATCTGCTCGGCGATCCGGGGCATGTCGTCGTTCTTCCACTGGTCGAGCTGGGCCATGAGCTTGTCGAAGCCTTCCTTCGACATCGGGATGCGATCGCTGGCCATGCCGTGCTGCTCCAAACTCGTGGGTGCCGCGGCCCGAGATCCGACCCGCCGCACCGAGGACGTCTCTCTTCGGGGAGGGACTGGGCTTTTCTCTACCGGATAGGTCCCGTGGCTTCGCTAACCTTAAGCAAACACCGCGACTCCGAGCACCGATGCCCGGAGTCGCGGTCGTGTCTGCCGTCATCAAGCCTAGTCTTACCCCTCACGCGATGCAATAGCAACGGCAGATCGGTTTCCGCCCGGCCCGTCGCCCCGGGGGTTATTCGTGACGCAGGGCGTCGATCGGGTCCATCTTGGCGGCGCGTTTGGCGGGGTAGAGCCCGAACAAGATCCCCACGGCCACGGAGATGCAGAAGGCCAGCGCGACCGACTGCGGGGTGGGTATGGCCCTCATCTCCTTGGCGAAGTGGACGATCACGAACGGGACGACCAGCCCGAGGGTGACCCCGAGGATGCCGCCCACGCCCGAGAGGACCACTGACTCGATGAGGAACTGCTCGGTGATGTCGCGCCGCTTGGCCCCGAGGGCGCGGCGGATGCCGATCTCCCTGGTCCGCTCGGTGACGGTCGCCAGCATGATGTTCATGATGCCGATCCCGCCGACCACCAGCGAGATCGATGCGATCGTGCCGAGCACCATGCTCATCTGCCGGGCCGTCCGCTGGGCATCGCGGATCAGGTCGAGCGGGACGACGAAGGCGACGTCCTTCTTGGGGTGGAACGGCTCGATGGCGCGGCGGACGATCGGGTCATTGCGCTCGACGTCGTCGATCTCGGCGAACTGGAGCGTAATCTGGGAGAGTTGCGTCTCCTCGGCGGCCATCGAACCCGGAGCGGAAGTCGACGATGCGATCGCCGAACCGCAGCCGGCAGGTGTTGAGCGGGATGTACACGTCGCGGTTGTACTCCTGCGAGGACAGGCTCCCGCCGATGGCGGCCGAGGCGGCCCGCTCCTTGGTCACGCCCACCACGGTGTAATAGTCGTTGCCCAGCTTCACCGATCGCGGGTGGCCGCCCTCGTCTTCCAGGGGATTCTCGTAGGGGAAGAGCTGGGCGGCGATCTCGTGGCCCAGGACGCAGTAATTCTGCATGTTCTGATCGTCGCTGTCGGTGAGGAACCGGCCGCGATCCATCGCCAGGTGGTTGAATTCGGCGTAGTCGTGCGTGGTGCCCACGATCCGGGCCTCGGTCTTGTAATTGAGCCTGCGCACTTCCTTGTTGGCGATCTCGCGGATGGGCAGCGAGCGTTTGATCGTGGGCAGGGTCTCCTTGATCCGCTCGTAATCCTCATAGGAGAGCCCGTAGGCGAGGATACGCGCGGGCCTCCCGCCGGCCGCCTGCGACTCCTCGGTCGGCTTGCGGGACTTGACGATGATGTTGACGGCCCCGAGCTGCTGGAACCGCTCCTGGGCGTCGCGGCTCTGGCCCTCGCCCACCGCGAGCATGGCGATGACCGCCGCCACGCCGAAGACGATCCCCAACACCGTCAGGCCCGAGCGGAGCTTGTGGAGCATCAGGCTCTTGAGTCCCAGCTTCAGGCTGCGCCACATGCGTCGCATGGCTGTCGATCTCGCTTCTTATGGAAAAGTTGGGTGAGGCGGATTCCGCGGACTTGTGGGGCGGGCGTCTCGCCTGCCCTCCTCCTGGGATGGCGGGCGGCTCGCCTGCCCCACAACGTCATGAGATCGGTTCAGGACGCCACGCTGATGCCGGCGTGCGAGGCATCGAGCATGCGGGGGCTGGGGCCGTCCTCGATGATCACGCCGTCCCTCATGCGGATGATCCGCTTGGAATAGTGCGCGATGTCGTCTTCGTGGGTGACCATGATGATGGTCTTGCCCGCGTCGTTGAGCTTGCCGAGCATGGTCATGATCTCGACCGAGGTGGCCGAGTCCAGGTTGCCCGTGGCCTCGTCGGCCAGGATGATGTAGGGGTCGTTGATCAGGCTGCGGGCGATCGCCACGCGCTGCTGCTGGCCGCCCGAGAGCTGGTTGGGACGGTGTTCCAACCGCGTCTCCAGGCCGACGAGGCGGGCGAGCTCGTAGGTGCGGTCCATGTCGGCGTCGCTGATCTCGCCCGAGCCTTGATACGTGAGCGGGAGCTGGATGTTCTCGATCACGGTGTATTGCTGGATCAGGTTGTACGACTGGAAGATGAACCCGATGTAGCGGCTGCGGACCGAGGACAGCTCGTCGTCGTCGAGGCGGGCCACGTCCTGGTCGCCCAGGTAATACTGGCCCGTGGAGGGGCGATCGAGGCAGCCGAGCAGGTTGAGCATGGTGCTCTTCCCCGATCCCGACTGGCCCATGATGGCCACGTACTCGCCCTGCATGACGGTCACGTCCACGCCGCGGAGGGCGTGGACGGTGACGGTCTCCTTGGGCCCTCCCCGCGAGGGGGAGTGGCCCATGATGTAGGTCTTGCGGACGTCCTGGAGGCGGACGATCGGTTTACCGGCTGCGATCACTGTCCGGGCCCTCCGCCGCCGGGGCCGCCGAAGCCGCCTCCTCCGCCTCCGCCACCACCGCCGCCGGGGCCTCGTCCGCCCCCGCCGCCGCCGGCACGCCTCTGGGACATCTGCTGGATTTCCTCGTCGGTGAAGCCGGCGGCCTTGAGGATCGCGGCGCGTTCCTCGGGGCTGGCGTCACGCATCCTGGCGCGGTCCTCGGTGGGGATGTTCTGCATCTTCTCCATGATGGCCGGGTTCATGCCGCCCATCCCGCCACCGCCGCCACCCTTGCGAGTCCCCTTGCCCGAGGCGCCTCCCTTGGCCGGGTCTCCGCCCTTGGGGGCGTCTCCGGGGGACTTGGGCGGGACGGCCTTGGCCTTGTCGGCGGCGGCGCTGGACCACTCGCCCTTGCCCTTGGCCGAATCCTTGCTGGGGGCGAGCAGGGCGTTCTTCTTCTCCTCGGTCATCAGGACTTGCCAGTTCATGGCCACGTCCTCGCCCGCCTTCAGGCCTTCCTTGATCTCGACGAGCCTCTGGTTGGTCACGCCCACCTTGACTTCGCGCTGGTCGTACCCGCCGTCCGGCAGCATCACGAAGACGTAATCCTTGCCCTGGGTCTGCACCACGGCCTGCACGGGCACGGCCAGGACGTTGTCGAGCTGCGCCACCAGGATCTCGACCTGGGCCGACATGCCGGGGCGGAGGCCCGAGTTGTAGCCGTCGACCGAGACGAGCGTGGTGTACATCTTCACGTCCGACGACATCCACCCGCCCGCGTCGGGCAGGGGCTGGATCGTCTGCACGGTGCCGTTGAGCTGGACGCCGGGGAGCGACTCGACCTTGATGCGGGCGGGCAGGCCCTTGCTCACGCGGTCGACCATCGACTCGTGGACCTTGGTGTCCACCTGCATGTTGGTGATGTCGGGCAGGCTGAAGATCTTCTGTCGCTCGCGGACCGAGGCGCCTTCCTCGATCAGGACCTGGCTGTTGCCGCGCATCTTGTCGGCGTCGTTGGCGTAGACGACCAGGCCGTCGTTGGGGGCGAGCAGGATGCAGTTCTCGATCTGCTTCTCCAGCTTCTTCTCCTTGTCGGATTCGAGCTGGAGTGTCGCCTGCTTGGCCAGCTCGTCGGACTTGGCCTTCTGGACGGCGGCCTCGAGCTCGGTCACGTTCTTGCGATACGTGTACTGCTCGAGCACCTCCATGTCCTTGATGGCGTTGGCCTTGGAGATCTCGGCCTTCTGGAAGGTCAGCTCGTCGCCGATCTTCTGGCTCTCGGACACGTACTGGATGAGCACCATCTTCTTGGACCAGTCCAGGCGGTCCTTGGCGCGGGCCAGCTCGGAGTCGGCCTGCTTGATCTGGCCCTCGATGGTCTGCTTGTTCAGGGGGTAGGTCCCCTTCATGTACTCCTGGACGGAGATCTCGGCGACCTGGCGGGTCTTCTCGGCGTTGAGGAAGTCGGCCTCGGCCTTCTTGGTCTGGATCCGCTGGTTGATGAGGTTGTCGCGGAGGGTGGCCGAGTCGAGCTCGCAGACCTTGTCCCCCTGGTTGACCTTCGTCCCCTCGGGCACGATGAAGATGATAGTGGTCGTGCCCTCGACGAAGTTCATGACGTCGATGTTCTTGCCGCTCTTCAGGTTGCCGCGCTCGTTCACGGTGATCGGGAGCTTGAGCGGCTGGACCCGGTAGCGGACGACCTCCGAGGAGGTCGTCTTGAACAGGCCGGCGAAGGTCTTGTTCACGCCCGGCACGAAGAAGCCCGCCGCCGCCACCCCGGCCAGGGCCACCCCGCCGATGAGGAGCGGGAGCTTACGGCTTGCTCGTGCCCGTCGGGTCGGTCGGTCTAACGGTGGAAGGTCGACCGCCGCTTGCGAGGGGCTTGGACCCTGTGGGGTTTGTAGGGAAAAATTCATAGAAAGACTCCCATTCATCGATCGGCATGGTGCCGAGGTCACGGTAGAGGGACATCCGGTTGGTCTGGAACGAGACCCAGAACTGCACGGTCGAGTTCTGGAGTTGGTTGATGCTGGCGATGGCGCTGATGAGGTTGTTGGTCTGCGTCGCCTGGCTGGCCGAGTTCACGCCCGTGCTGGTCTCGGGCGGGGCGATGATGGTCTGGAGGGTGATGTCGCGCTGGCGGATCGTGATGAACAGGTTGGTCTTGTTGATCTCGTAGGAATTGGCCAATTGTATCAGGTTGTAGATCTCGTTACGAACGGAAAACTTGACCTGGTCCTCCTGGGCCATCAGGGCGCGTTGCTTCTGGCGGTATCCGATCTGGGCGCTACGATAGTTGTTACGCTCGCTCACGCGGATCAGGGGCAGTTCGGTGTTCAGGACCAGCGAGAACTGCTTGGATTGGTCCAGGAAGCCCGCCGGGTTGGTCGTCGTGGGAGGGGTGGTGAAGGTGTTGGTCAGCGAGACGTTGAAGTAGCCCTGGAGGGCGTTGGCGGTATAGGCAAGCTGCCGCCACTGGTCGTAGAGCTGGGCCCGATTGTTCATGAGGTCCAGCCGATTCTCCAGCGCCACCCGCTCGCAGGCCAGGAGGTATTCCTGGAGCTTCTCGGGATCGGCGTAGACCGGGATCAGCTCGGTCCCCTTGTCATTGTATTTGAAGAGGAGTCGATCTTCCACCACGATCGGCTCCAGGTCGGGCAGGGCGTCGAGGATGCCCGGCAATTCCTCGGGGTCGTGGTTCTCGCGGGCGGCCCATTCCTCCACCTGATTGAAGGTGTCCTTGAACGCCTTCATGACGCTGCGGTCGAGGATGATGGTCGCGTCTGGCGGCAAGCCGAGCTGCTGCTTGTAGTTGTCGATCGCCTGGCGGTACTGGATCTCGTCGTTGAGCAGGGCCGTGCGGCGGGACTGGAGGCTCTGCCCCACCTGGTCCACCTGGATCTGCGAGATGCCCGAGCTGGCGCTCCCCTTGGCGTATTCCTTGTAGATCGTGTACAGCTTCTCGTAGGCGATCACCGTGCGGCGGTCGTTCTCGATGTCCTGGATCTGCTGCAACACGTTCAGGTAGCCAATGTTCGGGTCGTTGACGTTCCCCTCGGTGTCGACCTGGAGCCCGTTGGCCATGATGAACGGCATGAACTGCTGGCGGAACCGGGCCATGTTCCGCATCTCATACAGGAGGTTGCGCTCGGCCGAGGTGAGGGCCTCGAGCGTGACGGCGCGGCCGGCGCCTCGCAGGAACGGCTGGGTGATCGTGAGGGGCAGGTATGAGGCGACCGACGGCTGCCTCGGGTTGCTCCCGATGAAGTTGAAGACGGTCTGGTTGGCGAACCCGCCCACGATGCGCCCGCCCATCGAGAGCAGCTTGCCGAATCCCGCCACCGTGCCGAGGCTCAAGGTCGACGCCTGGCCGCCGATGGCCTCCTTGGTCCGGTAGGCGAAGGAGTTCTGGAAGTTCAGGGGGAACGCACCGCCGTTCCCGCTGAGCGGGGGCGTGAGCGGCCCGGCACCGGCGTAGAACTGGGGCTGGAAGGCGAACCGCTGGAGCGTCACGCTCAGGGCCGTGCTGTATACGTTCTCCAGGTGATATTGATACGCCCTGCTATTGATGAGGGCGATCTGCATGGCCTCGGTCGGCCCCATCACGTAGAGGGTATCGTTGGAGGCGAAGCCCGAGGCGTTGGCCTCATTCAGGTCGACCAGGCCCGGCGAGAGCTTCTGCGCGAACCCGGCCGCGTCCTTGACCACTTCCGCCCGAATGCCGGGGGGCAACAGCGGCACCCCAGGGCTGGTAATATCCAGCTTCGCCCCGGGGTCCACGTCGACCTTGGGCGATTGCGTGCGATCGCCGACGGGCGTGGGCCTGGGTGGGGGCGACTGTCCGGGCTGGGCCGGTGCCTGGAATTCGGCGAGCAGCACGCCGGAGTCCTGTCGAGGGGATCGGGCCTGGGGAGGAGTGGCGGCCCCGTTACCACCCGGCCGCGGCGGCGGAGGAGGGGTATTCGGCAATGCCGGCAAGGAATTCGGCGACATCCCGCCCGCTCCCGGCCCGGAATTCCCTCCGGGATTGAACGGGCCGGCACCGCCGGGAGCCACCGGGGGCTGGATCGCCGCGGGGCTGGCGCCCCTCAGGTCGGTCGGCTCGATCCCCTCCACCTTGGGCGGGGCCTTGTAGACCGGCCCCTTCTTGAGCAAGTCGTAGTAGCCGGTCCCCTCGGCCGGGACGAGCAGGCGCGTGGTGGGCCACTGCGGCGTGGGGGAGAGCGCCTCGGTTGCCCGGTCGTCGGGCGGCGCCGGCAGGCGGTCCGGGTCGTAGGGGTCGGCGAACCGCGCCAGGGGCGGCGGCTCGATCGAGAAGGTATCCATGTACCAGCGCGGGTCGCGGCTCTTCTCGTACACGGCCTCCGACACGTCCTGGTCGGACCATTGCCGGAAGAATTCGCGGCTGCATCCGGCCTGAGACGAGAGGGCCAGGCCCGCGAGCAATCCCACGACCGCCAGGCGGGTCGTCGCGAGGCGGTCTCTGGGGGTCGAGGGGTTCGCACGGGGCATGGCGTCTTCCTCCGAAACGGATCTTATTCGTTGGCGGGCCGGGGGCGAGAAGACCTCCCGGGCCGATCGAGCCTGTCGGCGGTCGCCGCGGGTCGCGGGGATCGAAGCCCCGAGAACCGCGCGGCGATCCCGCCATGGTCCTAGGTATCGGTCGTGGGGGCTGTAGGGGTTAATCGGATTCCGCCGGAACTCGCGGGCGGTTTCCGCGTCTGCGCAAGGGTTTGGGTGAAGCGGCCCTCGCCGGGGGGCCGAAAATGGGGAGGTACGGGCTGACCGGGCGCCTTGCTGGCCCGGCGCAGACCCCGAGGATGGACGTCCCCGCCGTGGATTCGTGCGGGACGGTTGCGACCGGGTACAGGATCGCGCGTAGGACGCGTGTTCTAAGGAGGAGGGAATCTCCATGCGGTTTGGCACGAACCTACCCCGATCGCCCCGGGAATCGAGGCGCAAAGAGGCATTCCGGCCGCGAACGGAACTGCTCGAGCACCGCGAGCTGATGGCGGTCGACCTCTCCACCGTCGCCTCCACACCCCTGGGCGTGCTCCAGTCGGGCCGCAACTCCACCGGGGGGCGCGGGCTACTCCGTCACCGCCGTCGGGGACGTCAACGGCGACGGATTCGACGACTACGTGATCGGCGCCACCACGGTCCTGGTGAACCGGAACAATAGCGTGAGCCTGGGCTCGGCGCGGGCACTCGCGCCTACCTCGTCCTCGGGTCCAGCTCGGCCTCGTCGGGTAACGTCGACTTCCTCAGCCTGAACACCCAGCAACGCGTGGGCGACCTCACCGCGCTGGGCAACCTGACCCAGAACAACCCGGTCAACGGCAATGTCGGCTTCCCTTATAACGGGATCCAGTTCGAGACCAGCGCCAGCAATACGTCCGAGCTGGGTGCTTCGGTCGCCGCCCTCGGCGACATCAATGGCGACGGCTTCGCCGACTTCCTGATCGGTGCGCCGGGGGCCAACGACTCCAGCAACAATAATAACGGGGCGGGACGGGCCTACCTCGTGTACGGAAATGCCGCGATCGGCACCCGCACCACGAAGCTCGTCGACCTGGACACGCCGACCTCGTACACCGACCTGAACATCCTCACCTTCGCCAACACGCTCTCCGGGGCCGCCAGCGGGTTCTCCGTCGGCAGCGCGGGCAACGTTTTGGGCGACGGCCAGGAGGACATCGCCATCGGCGCCCGCAGGCGAACATCGCGGGCAGCGCCACGGGGGCCATCTACCTGGTCGCCGGGACCAACCTCACGGCGGCCCGCACCGGGACGATCAACCTGAACAGCGTCGGCCAGCCCACCAACAACATCCCCGGCGTGATCCTGACCGGATCTCAGACGGGCGATGACGCGGGATGGTCGGTCGCGGCGGCCGGGAACGTCTCCGGGGCGAATGGCGGGGGCGTGGTCGAGAATGACCTGCTCGTCGGTGCCCCGGCGATCGGATCGGGGGCCGGGGCCGCGTACCTGATCTATTCGGGCAAGACCCTGGCCAACTCGGCCGTCACGGCCAACAATTACACCTTCGTCTCGCTCAACAACGTGGGAGGGTCCATCGCGGGGGCCGTCTTCACCGGCGCCGCGACCGGCGACGAGACCGGATATTCGGTCGCGACGGCCGGCAATTACACGGGCACGACGCTCAGCAGCTTCCTCATCGGCTCGCCCGGATGGACCACGAATCAGGGGCGCGTCACGCTGGTGATCGGCCAGGCCAGCGGCACGACCAACGCGCTCACCGGCAACATCAGCCTCAACAACGTGATCACCAACGGCCAGGGGATCGAGTTCGACGGCGACGCCGGCTCGCTCACCGGCACGTCGGTCGGTTCCACCTACACCATGACGACCAACTCCGCGCTCAACGACATCCTCATCGGGTCGCCGGGCGAAAACGGCGGCGCGGGTGCGATCTACATCCTCCCGGGCAATCCGTCCCTCGCGGTCTCCGGCGGGGTCTACAACCTCTCGACCGTCGGCGGCGGCGTCCTCGGCGGCCTGGAAGCCACCCTGACCGATCCCTCGGGCGCCGTGGACCACCTCGGCACGTCCGTCGGCGGATTCCTCGCCCTCAATGCCCAGAACCGCACCGGCGACAGCGACACGCTCGGCGACATCGCCGTCGGGGCGCCCGGCACGGGCCTCTACGGCGGCGGGTACATCCTCGAAGGCGGGTTGCTCTCCAGCCAGATCGTGGCCCCGGTCTCCACCGGGATCACCTCGCCGATCGGCGTCGGGACCCCGTTCGCTCCCTTCAACATCAATGCCACAAGTCCGCCCGCGCTCAGGATCTACATCCTCAGCGCCGGCTCGAACACGGCCGACTTCGAGCCGTTCCGCGACATCGACCCGACCACGATCAAGGTGAACGGGATCGCCCTGCCCGACCCCACCACCTGGACCGAGGACATCGACGAGGACGGCGACGGCATCCGCGACGCCTACTTCGATTTCAACCCGCGCTCCTTGCTCAACCTGAGCACAGGGACCACCAACATCACCGTGACCGCGAGGACCCTGGCCAACAGCCCTTACGCCAACCGCACCTACACGGGGACCACCGCGGTGACCGTGAGCGGAGGCAATAGCGGCGGAGGCGGGGGCGGCGGAGGCGGCGGGCTTGCCAGCAACCGAGGCATCTCCTTCTCCGGCCTGGGCGCCAGCGCCCAGCCCGACTTGCCCTTCGGCGAGCAGCTCGTCCCGTCGGCCGCGCTGTTCAACACGCTGAATTACACGCCCGTGCCGAAGTCGGTCGCCCACAAGGAATACCTGCCCAACAGCGGCTTCGGCATCCGTACCCTGGCCTTCACCAACCCGAAGAAATACAAGAACCCGACTCTCCGCAGCGGCAGCAAGTACGGCACCGATAACACGTTCACGCTACCCACCAAGGTCGCCTCACGCGGGTTGTCGCCCGGCACGCACGCCTACAAGGGCAAGACGAAGCGGTATCGCGCCTGATCGTCCCGATCCCAGGCCAACCCGGCGAGGCCGGCCCGCGAGCTCAAGCATGAGCTCGTCGGCCGGCCTCGCCCTTTTGTTCGGGTCACTCGGGAGGCCGCACTCGCTGCGCCAGCTTCTGCGCCAGGCGATCCAGCGCCGGGCTGCGGTCGAGCGGGTCGAGGTGGACGTTCAGGAGCGTGAAGCTCTTGGTATTGGCGATCGCACGCGTCAGGACCTCGTCGAACTCATCCTCGGTGTGGGCTTCCAGCCCCAGGCCCGCGCCCAGGACTTCCGGCAATCGGTGATAGGCCCAGTTCTGGATGTCGTTGAACGAGCCCTCCAGCAAGAACCGCTCGGTCGTGTACCCCTTGTTGTTCATCACGACGACGATCGGGTTCAAGCCCTGCCGGACGATCGTGGAAAGCTCCATCCCCGTCATCTGGAACGCGCCATCCCCCACGATCACCAGCGGCCGCAGCGCCCGATTGGCGATCCCCGCCCCCAGCGCGGCCGGCACGCTGAAACCCATCGACGTATAGTAAGCCGGGCTGATGAATTCGGTCCGGCGGCTCATCACCAGGTCGGCCGACCCGAAGAGCGCGTCGCCGATGTCGGCGATCACGACGGTCGAGTCGTCCAGCATCCGATTCAAGCGCTCGAAGAGCCTCGCCGAGGTCATCGCCCGCCCCGCCACCGGCCTGAACGGCCCGGACGAGAGCGACGGATGGGCCGGGATCACCTGCCTGGGCAATTTGAGGCCGCGCTCGCGAAGCCCGTTCACGAAGTCGTCCAGCCGAACTTCCTTGTAATGATGGTAGCGGATCTGCAAATCCTCGCTCGTGGCGTTGATGCAACGTGCCGGGTCGAGCTTGGCCGTGAAGATCCCCAGGTTGATGTCCGTGAGGAAGCAGCCCAGCATCAACAAGCAGTCCGATTCCTCCACGAACCTGGTGACCTCCTCGCGGCCCATGGCCCCTTCATACACCCCCACGAACAGCGGATGCGCCTCGGAGACCACGCTCTTGCCCAGGATCGTGGTGGCGATCGGCAGATTCGCCCCCTCGGCCAGCGCGACCAGCTCATCCTGGAGCTCGAAGCGATGCACCTCCACGTCGGCCAGGATCATCGGCCGCCTGGCCTCGCCCAGGAGCTTGCAAGCCTCGTCGATCGCCTCGCGGAGCGCGTCGGGATCGCTCGGGGGGAGCGCGGCCTGGGTCCGGTGCGGCATGACTTGCCGGGCCGTGACCATGTCGCGGGGGATTTCGATATAAACCGGCCGCTTGTAGCGCTGCGCGGCGGCCAGGACGCGATCGATCTCGGCGAACGCGGTCAGGGGATCATCCAGGACGGTCGAGGCCACCGTCAGCTTCTCGAAGACCTCGTATTGAGTCTCGAAACCACGCACCTTGTGATGCAGCAAGGGGTTGCGATCGCGCTCGCTCATCCCCGGAGAGCCCGCCAGGACGACCACGGGGGATTTCTCGGCATAGGCGCCGGCGATCGAGTTGCAAAGGCTGAGCCCGCCCACGCAGTAAGTCACCGCCACGCACCCGATCCCGTTCACGCGGGCGTAGGCGTCGGCGGCGAACCCGGCGCCGTCCTCGCGAGTCACGCCGACAAGCTGGATCGGGCTTTCCTCCAGCATCTTGTACAGGCCAAGGATGTAATCGCCGGGAATCCCGAAGACATGGCCAACGCCGATCGCATGCAACCGCTCGATCAAGTATTGCCCGATCGTGACCGTCCCCAAAGCGGGGACGATGCTGCGGACGGGGGCCGCGGAAAGGTCGGTCGCCACGGATGATTCTCCGGATTTCCCCGAAAGGGAAGGGATGAACAACGACGAATCAGGCCGAGTCGCAGGGGCGAGCGGCCACCGGTCGGTATTGTGGCACCGGGCAAGGCCGATCGTAAACCCGGACGTGCGAATCGGGGGCAATTTTCCCAACTTGGGGTCTGCCCTCGGATTCTCCAGACTGCCACGTCGTGTCAGCCTGCATCAGAATCCTAATAGGGGCCGATTCTTACCGGCCGTCCTGGATTCGCAAGCATTCGGCGGACGAATTGCCACAGAGAATGGGGCACGACATCACGGCGAAGAGGAAGGCACGAGCCGGCCTACTCGCTCAGGAGGATCGGGAAAGTTCCCGGCGGTTTCCTCGCCAAAGCCGGTAGGAATCATCCCGGCTAAACAAGTCCGTCAGCCTCGTCCCCCTTCGCAGCAAGTTTCGCAAATCGTGTGACACCGCGAGCACTGGAGCTTCGCGCGAATTTCGATGACGCGTCCGCCACACACCGGGCACGAGGGTCGAGGAGGCGCGGAACTGCGGGATTCCGGGGTTGGCTCTTGCGAAACGGTCGATTTCGTCGACATTGCAAGGACTCCATGGGACAGACTGACGCTATAAGTGTAGAAGATATTTCCTCGCGCCGCATCGCATCATTGTTTTTCTCGGAATTGCCGTCATAATAGTCCCGGCTAACCCGCCTCCATCGCCCTCCCGGGGGTCCTGCCCGATTATGCGAATTCGTAGGATGCTTGCCATCGGCGTCGCCGCCGTCGCCACGGCCGTTTCTGCCCACGCCGGCGAAACCGGCGAGGAAGCCGCGTTCCGCACCGACATAACGCCACTCGTCGCATCGCATTGCGTCAAGTGCCACGGGGAAACCAAGCCCAAGGGCGGGATCAATCTGACGGCGTTCGTCGACGCCGCATCCATCCAGAAAGACCGCAAGACCTGGGATCGCGTCCGCGAGGCGCTCGATTCCGGCACCATGCCGCCCGAAGACAAGCCCCAGCCCGCCAAGGTCGACGTGGAGAAGGCGATTGCGTGGATTGACGCCCAGCTTTCCAAGGCCGATTGCCGCCTCCAGGACAATCCCGGCCGCGTCACCCTCCGCCGCCTCAATCGCACCGAATACCGCAACACGATCCGCGACCTGATCGGCATCGACTACGAACCGACCGACGATTTCCCGTCCGACGACGTGGGATACGGGTTCGACAACATCGGCGACGTGCTGACCCTGCCGCCTTTGCTGATGGAACGCTACCTCGCGGCGGCCGAGGACATCACCAATCGCGCGATCGTCGACGACAATCCGCCCAAACCCCGCGTGAAGAATCTCTTCCTGGGCAGCGGGCAGGGCGAGAGCGTGGGGCGCGACGCCCGGCGGCTGTCGAAGAACGGCGAAGTCGGCGTCTCGTACGACTTTCCGGCCGACGGCGATTACATCCTCCGCGTCCAGGCGTTCGGCCAGCAAGCCGGCCCCGACCCGGTGAAGATGGGTTTCCTGCTCGACAAGAAGCGGATCCACGAGGTCGACGTGAGGGCCTCGGCCAAGGACCTGACCCGAATTCGCGAGGCCGATTACGGCCATTACGAGGCGAAATTCAAGATTCAAAAGGGCAACCACACGCTCGACGTGGCCTTCCTGAACGACTTCTCCGACGAGACCAACCCCGACGAGAACAAGCGAGATCGCGACCTGCTGGTGCGCAGGAACTTCTGGGAAATCGTCGGCCCGATCCCCATCGACAAGGGCCGCCTGCCCGAGTCGCACAAACGCATCATCTTCAAGAGGCCCCGCGGGCTGCAAGACACCGACACCATTCGCGACCTGATCACCCGGTTCGCCTCCCGAGCGTACCGACGCCCGGTCACGCCCGACGAGGTCGGCCGGCTGATGCGATTCTTCGAGGTGGCCCGCCTGGATGGCGACCGCTTCGAGGTCGGCATGAGGCTCGCCGTCGAGGCCGTGCTGGTCTCGCCGAACTTCCTCTTCCGCGTCGAGCTGGACCCAAGTTCTTCCACGGCCTCGCATTACATCAGCGATTACGAGCTGGCCAGCCGCCTCTCGTACTTCCTCTGGTCCAGCATGCCCGACGACGAGTTGCTCGACCTGGCCAAGCAAGGCCAGTTGCGATCGCCCGGCACGCTGGACGGCCAGGTCTTGCGGATGCTGAAAGACCCGAAGTCAAAGGCCCTGGTGGATAACTTCGCCGAGCCAGTGGCTGCAAATTCGCCGCCTCCGCGACGTGAAGCCCGATCCCGCCCAGTTCCCCCAGTTTGACGAAGCGCTGCGAGAAGTCGATGAGGCAGGAGACGCGACCTGTTCTTCGATGCCATCATGCGAGAAGACCGCAGCGTGCTGGAGTTCCTCGACGCCGATTTCACGTTCCTCAACGAGAAGCTGGCGAAGCATTACGGGATCGAGGGCGTGACGGGCGACGAGTTCCGGCGGGTCACCAATCTGGGCGATCGCCGGGGTGGCCTGCTCACGCAGGCGAGCATCCTGACCGTCACCTCCAACCCCACGCGGACCTCGCCCGTGAAGCGAGGTAAGTGGGTCCTGGAGCAGATTCTAGGGACGCCCCCGCCGCCGCCGCCTGCCGACGTGCCCGAGCTGAACGACGGCAAGGATTCGGTCCTCACGGGCAGCCTCCGCCAACGCCTCGAACAGCACCGAGCCAACGCCAGCTGTGCCACATGCCACGCGAAGATGGACCCGTTGGGCTTCGGCCTGGAGAACTTCGATCCCATCGGCGCCTGGCGGGAAAAGGACGGCGATTACCCGATCGACTCGTCGGGGATCCTGCCGGGCGGGAAGACGTTCCAGGGCCCGAAGGCCTTGAAGGCGATCCTCAAGGGCAAGAGCAAGGAATTCACGCGCTGCCTGGCCGAGAAGATGCTAACCTATGCGATCGGCCGCGGGTTGGATGACGTGGATCGGTGCGCGCGTGGACCGGATTGCGGATGGCCTCTCGGGCGACGGTTACAAATTCTCGCGGATGATCCTGGAGATCGTCCGGAGCGACCCGTTCTTGAAGCGTAAAGTCAAAGGAGACTGAGGGATGAGCACGATGGGTCCGCTCTCGCGACGCACGATCCTCCGCGGCCTGGGCACCTCCATGGCCCTGCCGTTCCTGGAAGCCATGGTGCCCACCTTTGCCCGCGCGGCGCTGGCGCCGAGCAATCCGCTTCGCATGGCCTTCTTCTACGTCCCCAACGGCGTCCACATGCAGGCGTGGACCCCGAAGGCCGAAGGCTCGGACTTCGAGATCCCCGAACTGCTCCAGCCGATCGCCGCCTTCAAGGACGATTTGCTCGTGATGACCGGCCTGGCCCAGGAAAACGGCGAGGCCAAGGGGGACGGGCCGGGCGACCACGCCCGCGCCATGTGTACCTTCCTCACGGGGGCCCACCCCAAGAAGACCGACGGGGCCGACATCAAGGTCGGGGCGTCGGTCGACCAGGTGGCCGCCCAGAAGATCGGCCAGTCCACGCGGTTCGCGTCGCTGGAACTCGGCACCGAGCGCGGCGCCCAGGCCGGAAATTGCGACTCGGGCTACAGTTGCGCCTATTCGTCCAACATGTCCTGGCGGACCGAGACGCAGCCGATGGCCAAGGAGGTCAACCCTCGCCTGGTCTTCGAGCGCCTGTTCTCCGACGGCAAGTACGACTCGAACACCGCCCGTCGCGAGCGTCATCGCAAGAGCGTCCTGGACTTCGTGGCCGACGACGCCGCGCAGCTCAATCGCCGCCTGGGCTCGAACGACCGCCGCAAGGTGGACGAGTACCTCACGGCCGTCCGCGAGATCGAGCGTCGTCTCGTCCGCGTGGAGGTCAAGGCCACGAACGCGCCCGATTACAAGGCCCCTGCCGGCATCCCGCAGGATTATCAGGAGCACATCCGCCTCATGGGCGACATGATGGTCCTGGCGTTCCAGGCCGACCTCACGCGGATCGCCACCTTCATGTACGCCAACGAGGGCTCGACCAAGAGCTACGCCTTCATCGGCGTCCCCGAGGGGCACCACGACCTCTCGCACCACGGCAACGACCCGAAGAAGCACGAAAAGATCAAGATGATCAACAAGTTCCACATGGACCAGTTCGCCTACTTCCTCGGCCGGATGAAGTCGATCAAGGAAGGCGACGGCACCCTGCTGGACCACTCGATGATCGTCTACGGCAGCGGGATCAGCGACGGCAACCGCCACAACCACAACGACCTGCCGGTGCTGCTCGCGGGCAAGGCCAACGGCACGATCAAGACGGGCCGACACGTCCGCTACGCCAATCACACGCCCTTGAACGACCTGTACCTCTCGATGCTCGACCGCATGGGGTCGTCGGTCGAGTCGATCGGCGACAGCAAGGGTCGGCTTTCCGGGCTGGAAGGTTAAGCGGATCTGGGCGTCCCTGGACGCGGTGGAATCGATGCCGTTACCCATTGAAGTCGAGCGAGAAGAAGACGGCCGTTGGCTGGCCGAGATTCCCGACCTGCCCGGCGTGATGGCCTATGGAGCCACCCACGCCGAGGCGGTCGCACGTGTGCAGGCCCTTGGGCTCCGCACGCTGGCCGACCGCGTCGAACACGGGGAAGAGATCCCGTCTGGCGCAGCGGCCCTGTTCGCGCCGGAATACCCATGTTGATCCTCGTCGCGCTGCTCGCGTGGATCCCCTTGGACGACAACCCCGCGCCGAAGGGCTATGTGTGCGTCCGTGCCGTCTCGCCCGTTGTGATCGATGGGAAGCTCGATGACGCGGCATGGAAGGACGCGCCCTGGACCGACGATTTCGTGGATATCGAAGGGGACGCCAAGCCGCGACCTCGCTTCCGAACTCGCGCGAAGATGCTCTGGGACGACACCTATTTCTACGTGGCCGCCGAGCTGGAAGAACCCCATGTGTGGGCCACGCTCACGAAGCACGATTCGGTGATCTTCCACGACAATGATTTCGAGGTGTTCATCGATCCCGATGGGGACAACCACGAATATTATGAAATCGAGATCAATGCACTCAACACCGAGTGGGATTTGTTCCTGAAGAAGCCTTATCGCGACGGCGGACCGGCCGTCGATGCGTGGGAGATCCCCGGCCTGAAGACGGCCGTTCATGTGGATGGCGTGATCAACGATCCCTCGCAATCCGACCGTTCCTGGAGCGTCGAGATGGCATTCCCCTGGAAAGCCCTGAGCGAGTTTGCCCATCGGCCATGCCCGCCGAAAGACGGCGACCAGTGGCGGGTGAATTTTTCTCGCGTCGAGTGGGAGCATGTGATCGAGGGGAAATCGTACAAGAAAGTGCCGAAGAAGCCGGAAAACAACTGGGTCTGGTCGCCGCAAGGCGTCGTCGACATGCATCGCCCCGAGCGCTGGGGATGCGTGCAGTTCTCGACCCGGCCGCCGGGTCGGGCCGTTTATCGCGGGGACGCGTCGGCCGCGGCACGCGATCGTCTTATGAAAATTTATTATTTACAAAAACAATATCAAAAGAACAACAAGGTCTGGGCCGGTTCCATGGACGCCTTGAAGATGCCGGTCGATCCTCGCTCGCCGGTCAAGTTGTCGATCACGCCAGAGGGATACACGGCCACGATTGCGCTTGAGGGCGGGGAAATCCTCACGATCCGCCAGGATTCGCGGCTTGCGGTCGAGAAGAAATAGGGTGGGCCTCGCTACGCTCGACCCACCCTGCAGGAATCAGGACGTGGTGGTCGTGGTCGTGGTCGTGGTTGTCGGCGTGGTTGTGGTGGAGGCGGCGGTTGTGGTTGGCTTGAGTGCCTGGAGGGCCGTCTGCAAGGCGGACTGATCGGCGTCGAGCTTCGTCACGTTGTCCTGCGTCACGCCGATGGCGAGCAGGAGGTTGTCGTGATCGGTCTGCAATGTCGTGGTCTCGGTCGTGCCGGTGAGTGTGCCGGCCTTGACCGCCGCCTCGTCGGTGCCTAGCTGCGCTGCGCCGCGTCGACCGCCGTGGCCTGCGCGGTGGTCAGGCCTGCGCTGGTGAGGACGGCGTCGCGGTCGGTCTGGAGCTGCGTGGCCGCCGCCGAGGCCGAGAGCAACCCGTCCGCCGCTTCGCGAGTATCCTGCCGGAGCGTCTGCTCGGCGGTCGCCGACGGCGAGGTCAGCGTGGTCGGCAACGCGGCCTTCAGGTCCGTTTGGAGGGTCTGTTGCGCGGTCTGGACGGCCGCGAAGGCGGTGGAAGTCGTCGAGGAATCCGAGTTCCCCTGACCCATCCAGTCGCCGCCCCCGGACCCTCCTCGCGAATCCATCATCCCGCCAGGGCCCGAGTCGCCAAATCCGCCGCCCCGACCGCCGAAGTCATGGCCGGAGTCCATGCCCCTCCCGCCCTGGAACCCTCCGCCGTAGCCGCCGCCGGACCCGGACTGCGACGGGGCGGCCGTCTGCGACCCTCCGTAACTCGACCCGCCCTGCGCAGTTCATGCCACCGCCACCCAGCAGGTTGCCGAGGCCGAGGCTGCCCAGGACCGAGCCTCCGGAGCCGCCTTGCCCGCCGGTGGTCGGGGTTGAGGTGGTGGTGGTCGTCGCGGCCGTGGTCGTGGCGGGCGTGGCCGTCGTGGCGGCATCCGACGCCGCAGGCGTGGCGGCCGTGGTTGCCGACGAGGTGGTGGTCGTGGCGGCCGTGGTCGAGGTGGTGGTTGCGGTCGTCCCGTGGTGCCCGAGGCGGGCCACGTGGGCGGTCCTCGCGGCGTGCTCGCCCACCTCCGTCATGGCCCGAGCGACCACCGCGTGCGATACGTGGCTGAGGAGCTGACGGCCCTCCAGCGACTCGCATTCCATCGTCGCCTTGACCAGGGGGCGACGGGCCTTCGAGCGGAGCGACGCATTGATCTGATTCATGAGATAGGTCATGAGAATCCTTTCTCCGGAGAGTGAAATGAGGCTGCCGACGGGCGTCCAGGGCTTGAATTGACCCCGCCGCCACCGGGCCCGTTTCCGGGCCGCGATCACGAGCAAGGTCCGCACCTTTCATTCGCGGAAGAGGACCGGCAAGCGACACGATCCGACCACCCCGACGCGAAGAAATCGCGAGCCGGAAAGGCGATCGAGGAGTGTCGCTTAACTTGAGCGAAAATCGAGATTTCCGGCCGATTTGTAGGGTTTACAGGCGGCCGGAAATCCAGGGACTCCGGCCGTCGTCAAGGCTGGCTGAGCCCGGCCAGGAGCCTGACCTTGTAGGTGATCAGACGCGGTCGCTGGGCGGCGAACACCAGGTCGATGTAAGTGGTCTGACCGGGGGCCAGCGAGTTCGAAGTGCCCAGCGGCAGGACCACGTAAGGGCTGCCCAGGGGGGGCGTGTTCAGGATCGTGCCGGCCGCGCTCTTCAGGGTCACGCCGGCGGCGAGGTTGTCGAGGACGAGGTCGAGCGGGCCGGTGATCGTGCTGCCCGAGTTGTTCTTGACCGTCACGCGCTGGACGAAGCCGCGGCGGACCTTGAAGCCGCCCAGGTTGATGCCGAAGAGGCCGGTCACGTCGGGGCTGACCACCGCGGTGAAGCTCGCCGAGGTGCTCGACTGGAATGTCGAGTCGCCGCTGTACTGCGCCGTGATCGAATGCGAACCGATCCCCACCAGCGTGGTGGTCAGGAAGGCGAACCCGCCGGAGGGCAGTGCGACGGTGCCGAGCGACTTCGAGCCGTCGAAGAAGGTCACGGTCCCGGTCGCCGGCGAGGCCGTCGCAACATCCGTGTACACGCTCGCCACCAGGGTCGTCGCCTGGCCCGCCGGCGTCACGGTCAGGGGCTGGCCGGGGCCGACGATCACCGACGTGCCGATCTTGCTCACCACGGCCGTGTTGGTAATCGTGACGGTCGACCCGCCGAAGCTGGTCACGGTCGTCGTCACCGGATAGGTGGCCGTGGCGGCAAAGGTGTTCGTCCCGCTCACTTCAAAGCCGCCCTGGCTGTTCAGGCTGACGGTGCCCTGGGTCAGATGGCCGTCTCCCCAGTTGATCTCGGCGCTGAAGTTCCTGGGCGATGCGCCGGGATTGTCGCTGGAGAACGAGGCGACCGTGCCCGTGAAGCTGGCGCCAACCGTCGCGGAAATCGTCGCCGCGGTGGACGTGCCGGCGGCCCCGTTGAGGAGGGTGCCGGCGTTGGCGATCGGGACCGGCTCGGCATAGACGAAGTCGTCGGCGGCCACCAGGTTGTGGCCCGTCGCGGGCGTGTCGGCCGTGGTCCCGGCCGTGTCATTGAGGCCGTTGAACGAGAACAGGGCGTCGGTGCCCAACGTGATTTCGACGCGAGTAATCACGGGGTTGGTGAACAACTCGCCGAGGAACTCGGGCTGGCCCGCGGTCCCCACCGGCACGGAGAACTGGCCGAGGCTGCGGTCGCCGTCGAAATACTGGATGGTGGTCGTGTCGGCCTCCTCGACATTCAGGAACACGGCGCCAAACCCCTTGACCGCGGCGGCGGACGGGGTCGTGCCCGACGCGGCCGGTGCGACGAAGGTGAGCCCCATCGTGTTCGAATTGAAGGGCGCCACGCTGTTGCTGCCGCTGTAGGCCGGGAACAGCGACGAGACGTTGGCGTTCACGCTGTTGAAGCCGTTGCCGCTCACGGCGTAGGTGGAATCGAAGTAGGCGCCGCGGGTTTCATAGCGGGCCTTCGGGATGGCCACGGTCGTCCCCTGCGTGATGACCGTCGTGTTGGGCGGGCCGCCGTCGTCGGTCCCGTCCAGGGCGACGTCGTCCCAGTTGATCGTCCGAGAGCCCGAAGTCTGAGGCGAAGGGGTGGAGTTATTATCCACCCCGCCGATGGCCGCGCGGAAGCCGGCGATCGTCGCCGCCACGTTCACCGGCCCCACGCCCGTGAATTGCTGCGCGGTGCCCGCCGAGATGGGGTTGCCCGCGTGCAAGGGGGCGTCGGAGATCGTGGCCGTGGCGTCGGCCGTGGCCGAGAGCATGTTCTTCGAGTCCTGGATCAGGACCAGGACCGGATAGCCGCCGCCGGTCGAGAAATTCGCGTAGGTGTGGACCCCGTTGACCGCGTAGGTGGTCCCCGAAACCGAGGTCACCGTCGCGCTCGAGGTCGTGCCGTCGCCCCAGTTGACGCTGGCCGAAAGGTCGGTGCTCATGAGCGTGGTGTCGGTGTCGGTGAAAGTAGCGATCTCCGCCATCACGCTGTTGCCGACCACCCCGGCGACGTCCTGGCCGGTCGCCGTGAGGCTCATCAACGAGCGAGTCTCCAGCGATTCCAGGCGGTGGCGCAAGGCCGAACGACGACGCGGGTTCGTGCGAATCATGGGAGAGATATCCTGAAAGCAGGGATGTCAAATTGGGCCAATCGCGGCGAATATCCAATATCCAACGCATCGACTGCGCATGGCAAGAGAAAAAATGTCCGGGACTGCAATTGTCCAAGTCTTCGGGCCGGCGACCCTTCACGCGGACGTGTCGATCACCGCCGCGCCGTGCTCGTTGGGGTCGACGCCCGGGACGATCAGCCGCGTGGGGCCTCCGGTGCGGTAGCGGATCGTCGGCGGGGCGGTAACGCCCCCCGAGAGCACGAACTGGAAGAGGTCGTAGGCCTTCCAGTCGGTGTCGATCGCGTCCTTCTCGGGCAGGAAGAGCGTGATCCCGGCCATGGTCCACGGGTTCGTCAACACCCACACGCAGAGGATCGACTCGCCCGAATCGAGGTCGCGCAGGACCTTCGAGACGAAGGCCGGCGTGCGCATCTCCCGGGTGGGGATATTGCACCAGCACGATCCGCTTGGAGACCGGGCTGGCCTGATACGATTCCATCGATCGGAACACGTTGCGGGCCGCCTTGTACACGATCGTCACGCCCGGCATCCGCAGGAAGAGCCAGTCCAGCGCATTGAGCAGGCGCGTCCTCACGAAGTAGCCGAGGAGGTAGACGAGGCCGATCGCCGCGAGCACGGCGAGCAGCGGAGACGCGTAGTTTTCCCACCAGCCTGGGAGGTCCAGCACCACGTCGCGGCCCGCGGCCTTCAGCATGACGAATTGCACGACGTGGCCGGCGGGCTGCAGGACGATCTTCCGGAAGGTCTGGTACAGGAAATACAAGACCCAGCATGTGGTCACGATCGGCAGCATGAAGACCAGGCCGCTGATGAAGCGACTCTCGCACGGGCGACCAGCCCGAGGTTGACGGCTTGGGCGGCCCCTGGGGGGCAATCGGGTCGATCGGGTCCACGAGAGATGGCTCCACGGGGCATGTTGCGACGCAAGTCAGGGTAGCGGTCGCGAGGCCCGAGGGCAATCGCGCGGCCGGCGACCCGGCCGGCGAAGTCCTCGCGTGAGGCCGGCCGTCCTGCTACGCTCTCGGTGGGGCAAGATCCGGCTTGCACCGAACCGCAATCCGCCAATGGAGCGCCCATGCAAAGCCAGTCGAAGACGGCCGAGATCGGCGGCGTGACCCTCCACCTCAGCTCGCCCGACACCACCGACGAGGGCTGGATCGGCCAGGACGCGATCCTCAAGCAGCTCCTCGCCTGCTGGCTGGTGGTCGACCCGCGGGACAGGCCGCTCTCGCCCCGCCTGATCGGCCCCCCGGGGATCGGCAAGACCACGCTGGCGATGGCGGCGGCCGGCCTGCGCAAGCAGCCGCTCTACATCAACCAATGCACGGCCGACACCCGCCCCGAAGACCTGCTCGTCACGCCGGTTTTGGCCGAGTCGGGCAGGATCGCCTATCACGCGTCGCCGCTGGTCTCGGCCATGATCGCCGGGGGCGTGTGCGTGCTGGACGAGGGCAACCGGATGAACGAAAAGTCCTGGGCCAGCCTCGCGCCCCTGCTCGACCATCGCCGCTACGTCGAGAGCGTGGTCGCCGGCATCGGGATCCCTGCCCATCCGGATTTCCGCTGCTGCGTGACCATGAATGAAGACGAGTCCACCTATGAAGTGCCCGACTACATCCTCTCCCGATTGCAGCCCACGCTCACGCTGGGGTTTCCCGAACGCGACGACGAGATGGCGATCCTGAAATACCACCTCCCCTTCGCCGAGACCGAGCTGCTGGCCCTCACCGTCGAGTTCCTCCAGCAAGCCCACGAGCTGAAGCTGGATTTCTCGCCGAGGGACGGGATCAACCTGCTGAGGTTCGCGATCAAGCGGATGGCGCAAGACCCCGACCATCCCATGAGCCGCGACGAAGCCTGGTACGAAGCCCTGATCTGCGTCCTGGGCGACGACGCGGCCGACCTGGAGGATTTGTCGAGGAGGAAACGAAGGGCCATGGGAGGCCAGCACGCGCCGATGGGCCTGGGCGACCTGTTCTTCGACCCCGGCGACCCGATGCATCCCGATGCGGATGACGATGAAGATGACGACGAGGACGAGGAAGGGGAGGATTGAAACGATGTCTCCTTCCTCGCCCATCGCCGACGACTTCCTCGCCATCGGCCCTCGCATCCGCGTGCTGCCCATCGTCCACGGCTCGGGCGACTTCGCGATCGTGGCCCGCGAAGAGATACTCTCGCGCCCTTACGATTGCCTGGCCGTCCCGCTCCCGCCCTCGTTCCAGGACGACGTGGAGGCGGCCGTCGAGCGGTTGCCCGTGGTCTCGGCCGTGCTCCAGCCCGATGTCGGCGGCGATTCCGACGGCTTCAGCTACGTCCCCATCGATCCCTGCCAGGGCGTGATTGCCGCGATCCGGACGGCGATCGGCGAGCGGATTCCTCGCGACTTCATCGACATGGAGACGCCCCATTTCGAGGCGCAGCATGCGACTTTTCCCGACCCCTACGCGTTGAAAAAAGTCCGGCCCGAAGCCTTCGCGGCGGCCATCCTGCCGGGAATTTCCCCCCCGCTCCCGGCCAGCATGCCGAGCGGATTGCCTGGATGGGCGCCCGCCTTCGCGAGCTGGAACGGCGGCATCGCTCGACCCTGTTCGTCTGCTCCCTGCTGGACTGGCCGTGGATTCGCGACGCCTATTTTCAACGGGCCGACGTCGAACGCCCCGACCCGTTCTATGCCCCGTTGGAAGCGTTCGACGTCGACCCGAAGACGCTCATCTTCCTCCTGGGCGAGCTCCCGTTCGTGACCGCCCTTTATGAACGGGGGCGCGCGAGCTCACCCCCGACGACAATCTGTCGGTGGACGGCGTGAAGGAGATGGTCCTGGAGGCCCGCGATCGCCTGAAATCGAATTCGCCCCGCGAGGCCCAGCGGATCACCCCCCAGTTGCTTTCGGTGTTCTTCCGCTACGCGAGGAATCTGGCGCTGATCGATCGTCGACTCACGCCGGATCTGTACTCGCTGGTGGTGGCCGCGCAGCAGACGGCCGGCGATGATTTCGCCCTGGCCCTGGCCGAGGTCGCCCGCGAATATCCCCATCCGCCGATCGACGATTCGCCGCCCCTTCGCATGAGCACCGATCGCGCCGACGTGCCCGGCCACGGGGTGTCCCCGATGGTGAGCCGCCTGCCCGGTCAGGCGTTGTCGTGGAGGTCGTGGAAGCTGCGGCCGAAGCCCCCCGAGCGCGAGCGCAAGCGGTGGAAGCAGAGGTGGGACCCGTACGGGATGTGCTCCTGGCCCCCCGAGGACGACCGCATCGAGAGCTTCCAGAAGCACGTACGCGACCAGGCCCGCGCCATGATCGGCGCCGACCTGGCGAGGTCCGAGAAATTCACCTCCAGCGTGATGGACGGGATCGACCTGCGCGAGACCCTGCGCAACTGGCACACGGGCGACCTGTACGTGAAGGTGATCCCGCCCGATCGCGGCTCGATCGAGGCCGTGGTCTTCCTGTTCGACACGCCCGCCGACCCCGCCCTCTACACGAGCCGGGCCACGTGGTACGCCGAGCACGCCGAGGAGTCCACGCTCGCCTTCTTCGCCACCGATTCCTTGAGCGACATGGTGGGCCCGGGCATCGCCCGATCGCAATACGGGGGCGCCTTGTTCCTGTTCCCGCCCAGGGCAATCCCCGACATCTGGACCGATCGGGCCTTGGATTTCACCCGCACGCTGGAGGAGCGATTGCTGGCCGGCGGCCTGCTCCACAGCCGGGAAAAGCACGTGGCAATCGTCTCGCCGAAGCCCCCGCTAGCCTCCTGGAGGCGCCTGGCCCGTCGCTTCGGACGCAAGCTCGTCTACCTGCCGCTGAAACGTTTCAGCGGGCAGACCGTCGAGCGATTGCGGACGTTCCACATCCTCAACGGCAAGCACATCCGGTCCTACGCGGCCGATTTCATCCGCGATTCGTGAGGCACATCCATGCGGCTGTTGATGACCGGCGGTTATGGCTGCATCGGTTCCTGGGTCGCCAGGCGATTGGTGGCCGAGGGGCGCGAGGCCTGGATTTATGACCTGAAGGAAGACACCCATCGGCTCGATTTGCTGGTGGATGCCGAGCAGAAGTCGCGCATCCACTTCTTGCAGGGGGACGTGGCCGACCTGGCGATGCTGCGCGCCGCCGTCGAACGAAACGAGATCACGCATCTGCTCCATCTCGCGGGCCTTCAGGTGCCAACGTGCCGCGCGGATCCGATGCTCGGCGCGCGGGTCAATGTCCTGGGCACGCTCGCGGTCTTCGAGGTCGCCTCGCTCCTGAAGGAGCAGATCCAGCGAGTGGTTTACGCCAGCTCGGCCGCCGTCCATGGGCCGGCCGACGCGTCGACGGCCGGGCCGCTGGGCGACGAGGTCCGGCTCTCTCCGCTGACGCATTACGGCGCGTTCAAGGTCTGCAACGAGCTGAACGCCCGCGTGTACTGGCTCGATCGCGGCGTTTCCAGCGTCGGCCTGCGGCCGTGGACCGTGTACGGCGTGGGCCGCGATTTCGGCGTGACCAGCGAGCCCACGCTGGCGATCCGCGCCGCGGCATCGGGGCAGGCTTATGCGATCAGCTACGGCGGCGTCCAGGATTTGCAGTACGCCGACGACGTTGCGGCCACGTTCCTCGCCACCCTGGCCCGCCCGTTCGAAGGGGCCGAGGCTTACAACGTGCGAGGCGCCGTCGTGCCGATCGAGACGTTCGTGAACACGCTCGAATCGGTCGTCCCCGAAGCCCAGGGACTCGTCACGCACGGAGATCGCCAGTTGCCCATCGCGCCCGACCTGGATGATTCCCGCCTGGAGGCGCAGTTCGGGCCCCTGCCCCGCACCCCGTTGGCCGATGGGATTCTGGAGACGTATCGGCGGTTTCGGGGCGTCTGAGCGACGGCCTGGAATCTTGTAGGGTGCTCCGCGAGCACCTCCTGGAGGGGCAAGAAGGTGCTCGCAGAGCACCCTACAAGGGATGCTCCTAGCCCTTGGGCTTCGCCGTGTCGGTGGGCTTGGGGTCCGAATCCTTGACGAAGATGTCGTTGGGCATGGGCTTGATGTCGATGGTGGCCTTCTTGCGCATCTCGGCCACGATGCGGCTTTGTTCCTCGAGCGCGAACTGGTTGAGCACCTGCTCCTTGATGCGGGCGAACTCGACCTCGATGCCGGGCTTGCGGTCGGTGACCTGGATCAGGTGCATCCCGTACTCGGTCTCGATCGGGTCGGAGATCTGCATGGGCTTGAGCGAGAACGCCGTCGAGTCGAACGGCTCGACGAACTTCTTGCGGGGGAAGTAGCGGAGGTCCCCGCCCGAGGGCTGCTCGACGTTCGAGGGGTCCTCGGAATACTTGTTGGCGGCGTCGGCGAAGGTGATCTTGCCCGCCTCGACGTCCTTCTTGATCTGCGCGAGCTTCTCCTTGGCCTTCGCCTTGTCGGCGGCCGAGGCGGTGGAGGCCAGGTTGAGCTGGATGTGGCTGGCCTTCACCTGCGAGCGGTTGAAGACGTCGATGTTGTCCTTCATGAACCGCTGGAGCACGGCGTCGGTGGCGGTGCTCAACAGGTACTTGCGCCAGACCAGGCGCTCGCGGATCGTGTCTTTCACCTGCTCATAGGTCGTCCCCGACTCGTTGAGCATGGCCTCGAAGCTCTGGTTGTTCTCGGCGAGCATCTTCCTCTGCGCGTCGACCTCGGCGTCAACGTCTTTCGGGTCCACCCGGGCGCCGTTGGCCTTGAGGAACTGATTGAGGAGCTTGCCGCTCACGATCAGGTCGATGGCCTGCTTGTAATACTCCTGCTCGCCGCCGGGGGGGACGGTGATCGTGTTCAGGACCTGGATGACCTCGCCGCGGGTGATCTTCTCGCCGTTGACCGTCGCCAGCGTCTCGTTGAGCTTCGCAAGCGTCTCCTTGGACGGCCCGGGCGGCAGCTTGGCGTTGGTCTTCGGTTGCTGCTGGGCCTGCGCGGAGGTCAAGGATCCGGCAACCATCAAGGCGACCGTGCCGGCTCGAAAAATCAGACGCATTGCACCTTCTCCCCGGGGCAAATGAAGGGTTCTCCCGCCCGATTCGGCCGCGGGCCGGTCGGTCCTGCTGGAGGATTATACGGATCTCGCGGATTTTGAGTGCGCGAGTTGGGCGGGAAAATGGGCGCCCACGATCCCGGGCCGCCGCCGGAATCCGTGCAAGCGGTGGCCGGGTGGACGCTCCACGCGGCAGGCATCCCCGCCTCGGGCCACCGGGTGGATCCTACCGGGATCGGGTGTCGCCGGCGACGATCCGAATCCGCCGACCCGTCCGCCGCGACGCAACGTCTTATCCTGCTCAGGCTTCTTCCAGTGGAGGATAGGGGACTTGAACCCCTGACCTCTTGCATGCCATGCAACCGATGGAGTCGTCGTAAGTCGGTATTTTCCAACGAATCCCGGCCTCAGTCAGTTCTAGAGTTTACCAGGAATCCCAGCGTTTTGTAAGATTGGTGGCGGATTTTGGTGACGGATTGGTGACGAGTTGCAAATGCTGGAAACGAGGAGTGGCCGCTTAAGATAGGGGGCCAATAGAAGAACAATAAATAGTTTGGCGGAGTGAAGTGATAATGGCGTATTTCAGCAATACCTATGAATTGCTCAGACGACGCTCACAGTCCACGAAGGCGGCGCTGGACGTTCTTGAGAGCACCGAGCGGCGACTCGGGATACGCCTGCCAACCTCCGTGGCGCGAATGGTACTCCTGCAAAGATGCCACACGCATCCTTGCGGAACACAGCAATGACGACCCGCCGATTCCTGTCCGAGACTTCTCGCCGATAGAATCGCCAGTCGGCCGAGTACTCCCTATTCGGTGGGAGAATCAAGGGGTCTGCATCTGGGCTATCCTCCTTGATGGGTCAGATGACCCTCCGGTGTTCGTGGACGTGGACTCAGGCGGCTCCAAGTGGCAGTTGCTAGCCCAGACGTTTTCGACCTACGTCTATACATGCGTTTGGGATTACAGCGTCGTCCTCGGCCGGCCGGCACTGGTGCAAGCGAGAATGGTCCGATCAGCCCGAGCGCCTTAAATTCCTGGCCGAATCGCTTGAAGAACGGCCGAGGACGTTCGGTTGGCCGGGCAGCGTACAGTACCGATTCTCAGGGGATCGACATGGCGTCTTGGTCTGGTCATCGGAGGGCGAGTCGGCGGACTGGTTTGTCGGCGCAGCCGATGCAATTTCGTTGGAATCCGCCCTGCGTGCCGTTTGGTCCCTTGATGAGGTCGGCGAGTCCTTCTATGACTGCTCGGCCGTTGCCCAGGAAGTGCTGGCCCGCTTCAAGACCGGCGCTTAGCAGTGTGGCTTCGATATCAGGTCGAGTAAAAGAGAAAGACCGCTTGCACACTTGGTGGAAGCGGTCTCTCAGATCGTGGGTCGGCGGTCGAAAAACAGACTTGGTGACAAATCAGCCAGTGGAGACTACATAAGTTCCAATGGCGATGCACCTAAGTCCTTATCTATCTTGGTCTTACGAATGGAGGATAGGGGACTTGAACCCCTGACCTCTTGCATGCCATGCAAGCGCTCTCCCAGCTGAGCTAATCCCCCGTCCAATCTGGTCGTCGAAGTCTATTCTCAAACCCGTGCCGTTGTCAAGAGCGGCACGAACCTTGGGGTGTACCGACGGATTTTGGCGGCCGGGTGGGACGAAGACTTCACCACGAAGGAACGAAGGCGGAATTCCTTCGTGTTCCCCCTTCGTGCGAGACCTCTGTGCCTTTGTGGTGAGATTCTCTCTCCCATGCGGAAACCCGAGGCACACCCTGAACGTTCCGCGCCGAAGGCACGCCAACGGATTCGGGCGGAGTCCAAGGCCCCCAAGCCGATCCGGCCACGGTATTCCTCACTTGCGCAAAACGACGTCATGCGGGCCACGAAATGCAACATCTCCTTACCCAATAAGGACTTGAGGGCCCACAAGGGGCCGACAAAAGGGCCGAAACCCCCACGATTCACGCCCGGACGTCCAGATTTCGTCCAGGTTTCCGAAAAGCCGCATCTCCCTTCCCGATCACGACTTGGGGATTTGATGCAACACTTTGCCCCGAAAACAGGTCAAAAACGGGCGAAAAACCGTCTCACCCCGACTGCGCCCCTGGACAAGACACTCAAAAGCCCCAGTTCGCCCACGAATCCCCGGCATTTCCCGAGTGTCGCACTCTGTAGCGTATTCGCTTATCGACAAGATTAAAACAGTCGATCATTAACTTAATCCCTTCGCCGACAACGGGTTGTAAACCATGAAAATCCATGAAAAACCGAATGGCTCGGCCATGTTCGGGCCCGATTCCGCCCCCTTGCGCGGCACCCGATCGCGACCTCGCGACCGGCGATTTTTCCACCATGCCTGGAATGGATAATAAGCCCGAACTCCGGCAACGATGGTGTGGTTGTGAGGTTCGAACAAAGGCTTATCATCGCGATGCCCCGCGAGGAAATCTTGCGAAATTTCATCCGAGCGGCAATCCCCCAGATCGCCCCATCCCCCGCGACGGCCGGTCCGCGCCTTGCGCCGGGGGCGGCTGGGGGCCGAGAAGATGCCATCCATGCGAGGGTGACACTCTTCGCCGCGAGGTCCCCGCGACGCGACGGCCGACCCTGCCCGATCGACCCCAGGAATCCGCGGTTACACCCTCGACCATTGGCCGCGGGTGCTTCCGAAATTCCGATCTGGACCCTGGCCAGGGCCTCGGCTATCCTGCCCGCCCCGAGACCCCCCTCGTCGCCGCCGGCAAGGATGTTGCGACCATGACCACCGCGATCGCCCCCCACGCAACGACGCGGCAAGTGGCTCGCGAACCGGCTTCATCCCAATCCCTTTCAGCCTGGAAATTTACGGCGACCCGGCCGGCGAGACCGAGGGCCTGATCGACAGCATCCGCGATCAAGGCGTGCTCGTCCCCCTGGTGATCACCCGCGACGGCGACTCGTGGGAGATCCTCTCCGGGCATCGTCGCTGGGCGTGTGCCCTGGCGTTGGGGATTGACGACTTGCCGTGCGAGGTTCGGAACGCCCCCGGGGCGAGGCGCGGAGGCTCGCCGTCCTGGAATATAACCGCCAGCGACGCAAGACCTTCAGCCAATCGATGCGCGAGGCCGATGCCCTTGAAGCCCTGATCGCGTCGGAGGCCATGCGGAAGCGAACCGCCAACCTGCGGAACCAGCCCGACTCGGTGGAATGTCGGAATTCCGACGATCGAGGCGGTCGCACCGATTCCACGGTCGCCCGCTTGATCGGGATCGGCGGGAAGGACGTCTATCGCCAGGCCCGCGCCATCTGGAAGGCGGCTCGAAGGAAGAGGATGTCCGCTGCCCGGAGCGGGGTCGAGCAGATCGACGCGGGGATCAAGACCATCCACGCCGCCTATAAAGACCTGCGCCGTCGCGACCGCTTCACGGCCGGGTTCCGGCCCACCCCTTACGACGTGTGGAGCTTCCGCCACGATCCGGCCTTCGGCATCCCGCATCCGGGATCAATCCCGCCGGCAATCATCGCCCATGCACTCCACTATTTCACCCAACCCGGCGACCTGGTGGTCGATCCGATGGCAGGCGGAGGGACGTCGCTGGACGTAAGCCAATCGATGGGACGCCGCTGCCTGGCGTATGACCTCCACCCCTCCGCCCCGACATCGCATTTCACGACGTAAAGCATCCGCTTCCGCCCGAATGCCAGCGAATGCGATCTCGTTTTCGCCGACCCCCCGTATCACACGATGAAGGCCCGCAAGTACGCCGGCCCCGGGGTTGGCGACGTCCCCTGGTCGAGTGGATTGCGTTCTTGCAATCATTCGCCAGCAACGCGTTCGCCGCGCTCAAGGCAAACGGGTATGTGGCCCTGCTCGTGGCCAATCAGACCGAGAAGGACCTCCCGGCCGGCCACGGCTACATCGATCACGCCTTTTTAGGCTATCAGGCCTTGATCGCGGCGGGTTTCTTGCCGGAGAGGCGGATCAGTTGCCCGATGGACGGGGCATATTTGCCGCAACATGTACGACGGGCAAGGGTTGAAGGCCGGATGCTCGGCCAGGTCCGCGACCTGCTCGTCATGAGGAAGCCCGCGTGAATGCGCGGGTCACTCGTTCGGCTCGCCGCCGGCCAGTTCGTACACCTTGGCCCTGACGAACGGGTTGGACAGGGTGGGATTGCGCCGGACGATCGGCCCGGGCAGCGACGCAATCGCCTGTTCGGTCAAGCTTTGCAGCTCGCCATCCTCCAAATTCCCCAGGACCGAGTTGATGGCCGCTTCCTCGGCGGCCCTCGCGGCTTCTTGACGGATCTGCTCGCGCCGCGAAGCCACGGTCTTCAGGTTGGCTTCCAGTTCCTTGCGGCGACTTTCCAGGCGATGAGCAACTTGAGGCAAGAGGTCGTATCCGTCTTCAATCCCCGCGCGAATATAGCCGGGACCGTTTTGCAGCTTACCTTGGCTTTGCAGGTAGAACGCATTCAGGAGGACCTTGGCCACGGCCTCGGGGTCTTTCTGCGCCGCTAATTTTTCCGCCAACCGTCGGGGGATGCCCTGGCTTGTCAGCAATTCCTGCAAATCGACCGCAACAACCAGCTTCCCCTCGGCGGAGATCCGGAACGGCGTCCCCGGGATGGGGATGCTGGCGCTGTCTTCTCTCGTTTCTTGTTCTCGTTTGGGCCTATCGGCGGGGCCTGCCGGGCCGAAGAACTGGGCCAAAGCCTCGAAAGAATCTGGGCCACCCGGAGCATGCACCTCTAAAGATTTTGGACCGGTTTTGGGGGTCACTTCTAAAAAATCTGGGACACCGGGGGTCTCTTTTTCGACCCCTTCTTGATCCGAGGGCCGCGGGGGTGCCTGGCTCACGATCTTGTAGGCCGTCGAACGCCCGGGGGACTTGCTCGCGGCCAATAGTCCTGCCTTGCTCAATTCGGCGATGGCCGCCAGCACGGTCTGTCGGCTTAATCCGGCTTGCTTGGCGATCGTGCGGATGCTGGGGTAGGCCCAGCCCGAGGTGAAGTCGGCATAGAGGCCGATGACCAGGTAGACCTTGATCGCCGACCCGCCCAGCGACTGGAAGGAGGCCGAGCGAAGCAAGTCGTGCTCGACGCGGAAGAAGAAGCTATCCATGGGTCGGCGGTCGCCTTCGTGGGAGGGGCGTCCGAAGGGGGCCAGGGTCCCGGCTTGGGTCAGATGGAGGGCGGGTCGGAGACGTAATACGTCTTGGTCCGTCCCCGCTCGCGAGTGGTCGACACGACCAGACCCAGGCTCTCCAACCTCGCCAGGGAATCCAGGACGGTCGGGCACGTAAGATCGGTGCGATTCATGAGTTGCGACAAGCTCATCCGCACGCTGGAGTCGGGCACGCCGCCGCAAGCTTCCAGGATCGCCAGATAGACCTTGATGGCCTCGCCCTTGATCTTGGCGAGGTAGCCGCGATCGAAAAGGACGCTACGAAGCCAATCGGTCTGGATCGGCGTCATCATGGTGGGCACGACGCACCCTCCCTCCGTGTAAGCCGCGACCAAATCAAGACATCCCCGTCTCAGCGTAGGATATCGACCAACTCCCGGCCAAGATCCTACTCTTTCGAGAAGATGGGCGGAAACCGTGTCGCCGATTTCGCGATTTCCTCGCCGTCATGTCCTCGGGAAGAAGTGATCCAGGTAGAGCTTCAACTCGTCGGCGCCGGCGGGCAGGGCGCGATACCCGATGTAGCCGTCGGGGCGGATCAAATAGAGGCAGGCGGCCCTCGCGTGGTAGCGGTCGTGCGCATGGCCGGTGGCATCGACGGCGACGTCATCCGCCGGCGAAGCTGCCCGCGCGACGAAGACCGGATGGATCAGGTCGGCGAACGAGGTCCGCACGAGATTGGCCACGCCGTCCAGTTCGCCCGGGCTGGCGTCCTCGAAGAGGAGGAGCGTGTGCTTCGTGGGATGCTTGAAATCAAGGAGCCTGCGGTCCCCGCCGAGCGAGACGTCCGGCGCCCGGTCGCCGGGCCTGGGGCCTGCGGCGAAGTCCATCAATCCCCTCACGCCGGGCCCCTTGCCCGGGTGGGTCAGCGCGTGCAGGAAGCTCTCGTGGTCCTCGGCGACGATCGGGCTGTCGCGGTAGTGGAGCGTCAGCTCCGAAATCCCCTGCGCGGCCTTCCTCCGTACCGGCTCGAATTCGGCGAGCACGCCCATGAGCTTGTCGCGCACGGTCTTGGCCAGCTCGCTCCGCAGGGTGACGACCCTCGTGAGCTGGTCCGAGCCCTTCAACACGCCCACGGCCGCGAGCCGTCGCTCGGTCGTGTAGGAATCCAGGAGCGAATGCGAGGCGCGACCCCTCGCCACCAGGCCCATCTTCCAGGCGAGGTTGTAGGCGTCCTGGAGGCCCGTGTTCATCCCCTGGCCGCCCGCCGGGCTGTGCAGGTGGGCGGCGTCTCCGGCCACGAAGGCCCGGCCCTTGTGATAGGTCTCCACCACGCGGCGGTGGATGTGGAACGACGAGGTCCAGGAGGGGTCTTCGAGCTTCGTGCCCGCGGAGACGTGGCGGGTGATCAGGTCCTGGAAGCGGGCGACGATCGCGGCCGGGTCCTTGCCCGCGTCAAACCCGCTGGTGTCGACCAGCCGCCAGCGGCCGGGCTCGGGCATGGGGAAGCAGACGATCGGGCCGTCGGGCGTGAGGAAGAAGACGATTTCATCGTCGGGCACGGGCACCGACCAGCGGACCATCACGTCGGCGATGAGGAAGCTCTCCTCATATTCGCCGCCCTCGAACTTCAGTCCGAGCGCCTTGCGGACCACGCTGCGAGAGCCGTCGCAACCGACCAGGTAATCGGCCCTCGCCTCGTGGGTCTGGCCATCGGCGCCCTTGATCGTGGCCTTCACTCCCTGGTCGTCCTGCGACAGCGATTCCAGGGCCATCTCCCGCTCGACCTGGCCGCCCAGCGCGGTCAGGCGATCGATCAGGAGGCGCTCGGTCACCGATTGCGGCAGGCAATAGACGTGCGGATAGCGGGTGTCGAGGCCGTCGAAGTCGAACGTGAGGTGGCGCGACCCGCGATTCCCCGTGGAATGCCGAGATTCCCAGGAGGGGCCTGCACTTTGCGAGGACCTGATCGGCGATGCCCAGCTCGTGGAAGACCTCCATCGTCCGCGCCTGGATGCCCAGGGCGCGGGACTCGTTCAGCGGCGTCGGGCCCGAGTCCTGGTCGATGATCCGGCATTTCACGCCGTGACGCAGCAACTCGCACGCCATCATCAGTCCAACAGGACCGGCGCCGACGACCAGCACGGAGATTTCGGCGGACATGGGAAAGCTCCCAACAGATCATCGAGATGCATGCCACTCGGCGTCTCAGATTACGTCGTCAGCGGCGGGGGCGCCGAGAGGAATTCGCGGAACTCGGCCTCCGTCGCCTCCATCACGCCGGAGAGCGGGAGCCAGAGGCCCCGCAGCCTTGCGCAGGACCACGCCTTTTTCCAGGTCGTGGCCGAAGAGGCCGTAGCGGGTGGCCGTGAACGGGAGCTTGCCCTCGCTGATGCGGCGGCTGGCGTCCTCGGGCCGGACCATCTCGACGTACGCCCGGCCGTCGCGGCCGGTCTTCGATGCCAGCCACGGCCCCATCGGGTCTCCGGGAGGGCCGGTGACGAGCTTATCCAGGTCGTCCTCGCGGCCGTCGTACGAAAGCGCCGCGGAGGGGGGATCGCGCGGCTCGACCGAGCGATGCACCCCGCGAGGGGGTAAATCGCGCAAGCTGCTCAGGATTTTCACCTCGACGGCCTTCAACTCGCCCACGCTCATGGCCAGGACCTGAACCTCCAGGTCCATGCCGAAGTCGCCGTGAGGGCTCCACGCCGCCCGCACGATCAACGAGCCCCAGTCTCGCGGCGCGTAGGTGGCCTCGACGCGATCGAACCGGCATTCGTGGCCGAGGAGGGTGGCTCCGGAGAGGATCTCGTTTTCGGAGAATCCCGCCCTTGCCACGCCTTCGAGCCCGAGCAGGGGCCCGAAGTCGTCGGATCGCAGGCCGGGCAACGGCCGGTCGACCCCCAGGGTCCAGGAGATCCCGCACCAGTCGATCTCGTAAGAAGGCCCGTTGCCCGTCCATTGCCTGGTCATCTCGCGGGGTCCTGTCGGCGAACAAAGGAGGCTCGTGAACCGCAATCTTAGCGGACCAGCTTCGAAATGCCGAATTCATGAGGCCCGGGCGCGGAAAGGCTGGGGAATTGGTCGTAAATCGCGTTGCCCGACTGGGAATCGACGTGAAACCCGACGCGCTCGCGGACGTAGAGCTTCGCGCCGCCGTCCGCGGAATTCTCGACCGAGGCGATGGTCCAGCCGCGCGTGGTGCCGTCGCCGTGGCGGATGAGGAGGGCGCGGCCCGTCAAGCTGGACGCGTCGGGCAACGGCTTCTCGGTCGTGAATGCGCCGAGCGATTCGCCCGGCGCAGGGGCCGGGCGCCCACGATCTTGCCGCTGGCCCGCGACTGGGCGAGCTTGCGATCCCCGACCTCGGCGAACGTACCGCCGGCCAGGATCGACCCCCTGGGCGTGACCCGCACCACCAGCCCGTCGGTGCGCACCGGGCGGCCATCGGGCAGGTGCAATTCGATGGTCGAGCTTGCCTTCAGGTTGACGACCACGAACTCGGTCCCGCCCGACGTCTCGACGGCCAGGACGACCGTATCGGGCGGGCTGGAGACCCTCCCTACCCGCTTCAGCGGGGCCGAGATCCCGATCGGCTCGAACACCGTGACGAAGACGCTGTCCAGGCTCGCGCCGTCGCCCGAACGGCGATGCAGGATCAGCGCGGCCCGGCCTTCGGTCGAGGGGTCGGGCGTGGTCGCGGTGAAGATCGTGGTGGAATCGGCGGGGAACAGGTGCAATCGCACGCCGGGCGTCTGGTCGGCCTTCAATTCGGCCTGGAACGGCCGGTCCCCCTTCGCCTGCGAGAGGTCGGCAAACGCCCCCATGGCCTGCACGAACCATCGCCCGTCCTCGGCGCGGGCGCCGGCGAGGAACGGGATCGAATTCGGGAGCAGCGAGCCGGGCCCGCGAGCCGACGGGACCGAGAGCTTCCATCGCGCCGGATTGCCCGTCGCCGCGTGGTAGACCTGGTCGTGCTGGAGCCCCCCGCGGACGTCGAAGACCGAGACCGCATATCGGGATTTCTCGTCCGAGGCGGCCATCAGGATCTCGCGATAGACTTTGGTCGACCGCGGATAGGCCGCGCGATCGCCCATCATGGTCACCTGGAAATCGGGGTCGGCGGCGTAGAAAAGCACGTCGGAGCCGCCCGCCGGGTCGCGGAGATTGCCCAGGCTCTCTCGCTGATTGAGGCCGTCGACGAGGACCGTGTTGTGACTGGCCGTCGAGCGGTCGAACCCCCACGGCGAGGGGGAGGAATCGTCCAGGTCGCCCAGGAGAGCCCGGCCGCCGACCCCCAGCCTCATCGACAGTCGAGCGGAGGGAGAATTCCCGAAATCCCCCAGGCCCCGCAGGTCGAGATCCAGCGCATCCTCGCCCGATCCGACCCCGAGCCGAGCGATGCCGGCGCCTCCCAGGAGCGAAGGCCGTCGGGTGGGGATTTTTGGAGGCTGCGTCGGCCAGGAGGCGAGCAGGATGTCCGCCGAACCGCCTGAAATCGGATGGCCGCCCTCGGCCGAACGGGCCAGCGCGACCATGGGCAAGGCGCCGGCCCCCGAGAGCTTTTGCAGCCTCCTCGGCAAGTCGGCCGCGACGAAGCCGGGAGGGTCGGAATAACCGGCGAGAAGGCGGTCGATCCAGCCGTCAATCTGCCCCAGCACGCGGCGCTGGGCCGCGCCATCCCCTTGCTTCCACACGCCATCGTGATAGAAGCCACGATCGAAGAACGTGTTGAGCCGCTTCACCCCGTCGTGGACCAGGACGGGATCGTCGAGCAGGCGGCCGACGGCGAGGATTCCCCGGACGGCGTAAAGTGCGGAGGCCGAGCTTTCGGGGGGCTGCTGGCGCAAGAACTCGGCCGAGGCGCGGAAGAGATTCTTCTCGATCGCGCAGGCCGGATGCGGATCGCCCAGCAGGCGGCCGGCCTCGGCCATCGCAGGATCGGCCCGCAAGAGGGCGTAGGCCGTCACCAGATCCAGAGGGACGTCCAGGCAGCCCGACCAGTCCCACTTGCCCGTCCCATAATCGCGGCGATAAGGGGGAGGCAGGTCGGCGCGATCGAGGTATTTCGGCCGCCCCGGCTGGTCGAAGTGGGTCGCGTAGGAAGGGTACACGTCCGCGAACCGGAGGAGGATCACGCATGCACGAAGGGCGAGGGCCGGGTCGTTCGCCTCGCGGTGCCTCACGGCCGCATAGAGGGCGAACTTGGCGAGGAATTCGCGGACCGCGTAGTCTCGCTTGGCGAGGAGGTAGATCCGCTCGTCGGGATAGAGCTGCTTCTCCGACTCGACCACGTGATACGGGTAATGGTGGAACTGGCGGGGCAAGACCTCGACGACTTCCTCGGGGATCTTGTTGTCCACCTTGGCCGGGACGTCGGCATCGGGCACGGTCTTGCCGCACTTGCGGCAGGTCAGCAGGTCGGGCTTCAAGAGCGACCAGTGGAGCGTATCCTCGCCGTCGGTCGCGCCGCACTTGGGGCAACGGCAGTAGCGAAATCCAGCCTGCGCGGGCACCAGATCGGCGATCGCCTTCGGCTCCATCTTGCGCAGCAGCTCGACGTTCTTCTCGGTCCAGAACCGCGATTCCCAGGCGTCGGGCAGGTCGAAATGGTCGAACGGGCCATCGCCCAGGGCTTGCCCCGTCCGGCTGGCGAGCAGCAAGACGATCACGACAGCCCACGTCCTCGCCGGTTGGTTCATGTACGGGTTCCGTCCCGAAAAAGAAGAAGGATTGCGACCGATTGTTGAGGCCGGGAAAGACTTCGCCACGGTGGCACAAAGATCCCAGAGGAAGCACAAAGAAACTCCTCCGCGTCCCACTTCGTGGGACTTCCGTGCCGTTGCGGTGAAGTCTTCGTCCCATTGAATTGAGGCGATCAATCCGTCCGATTCAACTCCGCATCCCTCACACCCGCCCGCAAGACGTAGGCACCCACCTGCCCGAGCTGCTCCCCTTCGGCCGGGGCCAGCTCGCCTGCCTTGAGGGCGGCCCCATCGATCATGGGTTGGCGATGCTCCTCGCACGACAGCCCGTAATTCTTCAACTCCCGGCCGGCGCCGAAGCTCCACGGCGCGGCGATCTTGTAGATGGCCGCTTGATCACACCCCGGCGACGAGCATTTCGGCCGATAAGTAAACGTGACCTGATCCATCGGACCTCCGCAGGGGAATTCCCGCCGACATCCTACCCGAAACGCGCCGATCGCTCCAAGCCGATCGCGGTCGTCCCCCGTCGCCGCGTTGACGCCCTCTCTCGGCCCTCTATCATCGAAGTAGCCGACGTTCGCCGCGCCCATCTTTCCGGCCCGCGATCGGCGATGCCGATGGAGTCCTTCGCCGTGCCCGTGCAGATGGAATTGACGCGGATCATCATCTCCGACACCAACGAGCAGCAGATCATCTATCTCCGCGAGGTGGACGGCGAACGCCATTTCCCCATCGTGATCGGCCTGTTCGAGGCCACCAGCATCGAGCGTCGCGTGAAGGGCCAGTCCACGCCCCGCCCCCTCACGCACGACCTCCTGGCCAGCGCCATCGACCTGCTCGGCGGCGAGCTGCAAGACATCTACATCAACGAGCTGCGCGAGCACACCTATTACGCCAAGCTCCGGATCAAGCACGAAGGCGAGATCGTCGAGGTCGACGCCCGGCCCAGCGACGCCATCGCCGTGGCCGTGACCGTCGACGTCCCGATCTTCGTCTCCGAAGATATCATCGATGAGGTGGGGTGAAATTCATCCGCGAATTCACGGCAATTCCCGGATGCGAATCTCGCGGAAGTCCACCGGCGCCCCCTCCGACTCCAGGCAGATGTACCCCATCCGCGGCTCGCAATTGCTCCCGCCCGAGACCTCCTCGCCGTTGACCCACAGGCGAACCTCGCCGTTGATGCACCTCACGTAATAGTGGTTCCACTCGTTCAGGCCCTTGCTCAGCCGCTTCGAGGGGAAGCTGCGCGAACCGTCGGGCGACCTCGGCGCGAACGGGGTCATCTTCGAGGTGCCCACCGGGAACACGTCGCCGTGGGTGGTGAACCAGTCGGCCTTCTTGCCGGTTTGCTTCTCGAATTGCTCGGCATAGCCGTGGTCGAGCACTTGCACCTCGACCCCGCCTCGGGGGAGCGTGCCGGGCTTCAGGCCATCGAGCGCGCTTCTCGGGGGCCCACACGAAGATGCCCGAATTCCCGCCCGATTCCAGGTGACGCCACTGCGCGACCAGTTCGAAGTTGGTCAGCATCTTCCGGGACCGGGTCACGCCCACGGGCTTGCCGGTGCAGTGGACCGTCCCGCCCGTCCACGACCAGGTCTCCGGGTCGCAATTGACCCGCTCGAAGTCGGCCTCGCCCAGGGAAGTCCATCCCGGCCCGGTCCCGTCGATGAACGCCCTGGGGGCCACCGGCGGGTCGTCGGCCTCGGCGGAGTGCATGCCGAGCAGGATGAAGCCGAGCAACAGTTTCAGGCGGAACGACGGGGAGAGGGTCATCGGAGGTCCCTTCGGGTGGATTTCGCGGGGGTATAGCCGGTGTGCCTAGAGTAGTGAGATCGATCCCCATCGCCTAGGAGGCAGCCGCAAGGTATCCAATCCCATGCTACGCCTCGGCTTATGCTGCGCCTTTCGCGACGAGCCCATCAAGTTCGTGACCACCACGGCCACGGCCATGGCCAGAATCCCTCGAGAAAAGGCCCTGGCCAAACTCGACGGCCTCTGCCGGCTCAACGCCCGGGCGCTCCTGGCGGCCCTGGAGTCCTGCGACCGCAACAAGATCGGGTGCTTCCGGATCAACAGCCAGATCCTACCGCTGAAGACGCATCCCGTCGCCGGTTACGAGATGCAAGACCTACCCGATGGGGACGAGATCGTCCGCCGATTCCGCGATTGCGGCCGTTTCGCCAGGGAAAAGGGGATCCGGACCTGCTTCCACCCCGATCAATTCGTCGTCCTGAACTCGCCGAAGGCCGGGGTCGTCGAGGCGTCGATCCGCGAGCTGGAATATCAGGCCGAGGTGGCGGAATGGGTCAACGCCGACGTCCTGAACGTCCACGGCGGGGGGGCGTACAACGACAAGGTCAAGGCCCTGGACGCCTTCGCCCGCAACCTCCAACGCGTCTCGCCCCGGGTCCGGCAACGACTGACGGTCGAGAACGACGACAAGACCTACACCCCCGCCGACCTCCTGCCGCTCTGCAAGTCGGAGGGCTTGCCGCTGGTCTACGACATCCATCATCACCGCTGCCATCCCGACGCCATGGGGGCCGAGCACGCCACCGACCAGGCCGCGGCCACCTGGGACCGCGAGCCGCTGATGCACATCTCCAGCCCGATCGAAGGCTGGCACGGCCCCAGGCCCGAGCGTCACCACGATTTCATCGACCCCGAGGACTTCCCCGGATTCTGGCTCGGCCGGGCGATGACCGTGGAGGTCGAGGCGAAGGCGAAGGAGGTCGCGGTGCTGAAGCTCAAGCAAGAGCTTGAGGAGCGGGAGCGAAGGCCGCCCTCATCCGTCCTGTTGTAGCAATCGAAGGCCGTGGACGATGACGGCGGTCGCGGCGACGCAACCCAGGACCATGACGGCCCGGCCCACGCCGGGTCGTTTCCGCTCGATGGCCTCGCCCAACAGGATCACGAATCCGATCACGCCCAGCTTGTAGGCGGTCATCCCGGCAATATTCCAGCGTTCGAAGACCCAGCAAGCCAGCGGATTCGCCTCATAGAAACGGCCGCCCCTCCACAAGAGCCGATACGTGACGAACAGGTCGCCCAGGCTCAGGACGACGAGCAGGACGCTGATCGGACCCAGTTGAGAAGGGCCGCCAAGCGGAAGAAGCCGGGATTTCTTGCGGGACGGCCCTCGAAGCATCGCGACCTCCCGCCCCAAATCCGGGAAAACACGCCCCGCCCGCGAACCCCGAGGCCAACGCCCATTGTCCGGGTCAGGGGGGCCCGGGCGAGCAAGAAAACTCCGCCAGTCCCATGATTCCCGAGGCCAGGCCGGAAACAAGGCTACCCGGGGGAAAAACCCGATGGAAACCACGCGAGTCGGCCGGTAGGATAGGCTCCAGTCCGGGAATCCATCAAGCCGGAGGGGTGGCAGAGTGGTCGATTGCGGCGGTCTTGAAAACCGCAGACGCCTCAAAACGTCCGGGGGTTCGAATCCCTCCCCCTCCGCTCCGACAGTGGCCGTCTCGGGCCGACAATGGCCGTCAACTGCCGTCGCGGCAACGGTTTGCGGCGAGCCATCCTGGAGGGGAAGGGTCATGGCGACCGCGCCTTGATCCCGCCCCTCACCGTCGCCCGCCGTCCCGGAATGCCCCTCGCGCGCTGCGAATGCGCTGTAACGGAGTTTGCCTATGCGTCCGTCCGTCCCCGTCGCCTTCATCGGCTCGCGGACCGGGGCAGGCGGCTTGGCGGATGGGTCGGGGAGGGCCTCGACGGCGCCGGCGATGTCCATGAGCCCGACCCGGGCGTAATGGGTTAGCGTCGTCACGGGCGTGGAATGGCGGGCCAGGGATTGGACCGCCTTGATGGAGGCGCCGGACTTGACCAGGGACGAGACGAAATAGCCGCGGAGGCTATGGAAGTCGGCCACGCCTTCGGACGTCTCGGAGGCGATACTGGCGGCCTTCAGATCGACCCTCATCATCCGGGCGGATTCATAATCGGGGAGGTAGAAGAGGGGACCGTCCCCGGGGCGATCGGCGACCCATCGCGCGAGCAGTTCGGCAAGCGCCTTCGGGATGGGCTGGTCGGCCCCCTTGCGATTCTTCGTCGCCTCGGCCGGCAGGACGATCCGGGGCGGGTCGGAATCCAGCCGGAGGCAATCCCGCGTCAGGGCGCGGATCTCGCCCGCCCGGAAGCCCGTCGCCACGGCGAGCCGATAGACCATCGCCCGAGTCGGGCCGTCGATCCGCCGATACGCGGGGCCGGACGAGGCGGCCTCGATGAGCTTGGCCAATTCCTCGGGCGTGAGCGTCCGTCGGCACAAGCGGACGTCTTCCTTGGCGTTGAACCCCGCCACGCCCGCCATCGGGTTCGATCGCATCCGCCCGTCGTCCCTCGCCCATTTGCAAAAGGCCCTCAGCGCCGATCGGGAGTGGGTTGCCGTCTGATTGCTCAGGCCCGACGAGCGGAGCGCATCGAGGGCCGCCTGGATCTTCGACGGCGAGAGGTCGCTCAGCCGCTTCGCCTCGGCCAGCTTGACCACCCGGCCCGCCCGGTTGCGGAAGAGGCTCGCGTGTTTTTCCGACCGTCCCTTGGCCAGCATGTGGGCTTTCCAGGCGTCAAGGTGCGGGTCGATTGCCGTCAGGTCGGCATCGCGGAACGCGACGTCCCGAGGATCGACCAGGCCGGCTTTCATCAATGCGGCGTCCGCAACGAGCTTGTGTGCCATCCGTTCGGTAGCCACGCGATCGGGACACCCCTTGACCGTCCGGCGGATGCCGTCCGAATCCACATACGCGATGAACCAGCTCGACCCCTTGCGGCCCCGATCGGCCTTCCTCTTGTAGACGCTCGCCATGATCGTCCCCCTATCCTTCGTTGATGGAATCCGGTGAGGTTATCTCGATGCGACGTCGCGGCCTTCGGGCGCATCGCGGGATGACGATCCCGGGCTCGGGATCTCCGATTGCCGGCCCCCATCGCCAAGCGTTGGCTTCTTCATCGGTGAACAACTCGGGCGAGGCCACGCCCCCGAGGATATCTCCCCACCATCGGCGGAGGTTGACCCCATCTTGCAAGGCCTCGGTCCAGTCTTTATAGGGCAAGGGCGGGCGGACCCGACGGGCCGAGGCGGGCCACTCGCTCGCCGATCCGTCGCCGGCCGGGTCCGCGTCGGTTGCGATGAGCCAGGGAGAGGCGGTGAGCAACTCCCCGAGGATCGAAGGATCGGGCCGCATTCCGGCGCTCCCCAGCGTGACCACGGCGACCATGCCCGAAAGCTCCTGGCCGAGCAAGAGGCAATCCATCTCCCCCTCGACGATCGCGACCGGCCGTCCCGCCCGGATCGGGTCGATCCCCGAGATAAAGCCCCTCGCGTCGGCTCCCGGGAATTGCCATGTATTTTGGCCGACAACCCTCGGGGCGACGGACGTTCACCATGAGAATCTTTTCGCCCCTCATCCAGGGGATTGCAATCCCCCGATGGATGCCCGCACGATCGCCCCCGAACCATCCGAGGCGGGCCGAGCGGATCGATTCGTCCTTCAGGCCTCGCTTGCGGAGATAGTCCAGGGCGGCAGCCCCATTAGGGCTCCAGAGCCGGCGCTCGCCCTCGGTCACGGCCTCGCGGACCGCCTCTTGCCAATCCTCGGGGCGTGCCTCCGCCTCCGATTTCGGTCGCGCGAGCGGGGCAATCGTCGCGAGCGTAGGGCAAGACGATGACGTCCCGGCGAGGAACGCCAGGATATCGGGGAAGCTCATCGCGGGGTGGAGGCGTCGGGCGAAATCGACCGCATCCCCCTTGGCCCCGCAACCGAAACATCGCCATCGCCGCTCGCCCTGGCGGACGCAGAGCGACGGGTTCCGGTCGTCATGGAATGGGCATCGCCACCACATCCGATCCGAGCGGTTCCCGTTGCGTCCCGGCGGCGGGCCGAGCTGGCGGTTGATGATCTCCGATAAGTCAATCGAGTCGCGGACCCGCCCCCATTCGACCCGGGGCCGCCCCCTCGATGCGCGAGCGACGATCGCCATGATTGCTCCCAGGTTGGCCGCGTTTCCGACGCTTCCGACGAAACCCCCGGATCATCCCCCGTTCCGTCGGAAGCGTCGGAAACGCGGTGAGGTCAGCACGGACGGGTTGATGTCGAAGGCGGGCGATGGCTTTCGTCCCCCCTTGGGACTGGCCACGGCGGGCGTGATGGGCCGGACGAGGTTCCTCTGTGCCATCCATGCGAGCGCCAAAGGCAGGGCCTCGGGGTCGTCGTTGAATCGATCGAAATTGCGCCGGACATCCCGTTCCGAGAACGTGGCGTGTTCGTTGCGGACGATCCAGCGGAGCAAGGCGCGAACGTCTTCCCCCCCGTCGTCGGCCCCCCCGCCGATCGCCGCATGGACGCGGCGGGCGTGCGACTTGAAGTAGGAGATGAGCCGGGCCGCGTCCCGGACGACTCGCCTCGGGACCGCGGGCACGTCCGTCGAGGGCCGATCGAAGTCGGTCGCGAGGTTCACGAGATGGAGGATCAACGTCAGTTGCGCCGCGTAGGCGTCGAGCTTCCCCCAGGCCCCGTCGAGCGAATCGGGGAAATCATCGGCCTGGACTTCCGCGAAATGAGCGTTGCACCAATCGACCCATTCGCGATGGGCGGACGGCTCGAATCCGACGACGTGAGACGCGGGCCGGCCGTCCACGAAGGTCATCTGCCGGGCCGAGAGCCGGGAGCCGAGCGCGGCCCATTCCTCGGCAACCCATTCGGGGATGCCTTCCTCGCTATATCGCCTGGTCATGGGGTCGGGGTAGGTGAAGAGCATGCGGGCGATGAACCCGTCATCGCGCCCCTGCCCTCGGGCAAGGTCGAGAGCATGTCGGGCGTCATCCCGCCCGCGATGGCGATGTAGGGGTGCGGGACCGTGATCGGCTCGCCCGGCCGCTTGGCCCGGTCGATGTAGATCGGCTCGCCATTCCATGCCGAGAGATAGAACGGCCGGTCGCCCCCGCGCCCGCCCTTGTACTGATCCATCGACATGATCCATTTGGTCATCTCGTCCGGCGTGAGGATCATCCCCCGGGGGTTATCCGCCAGGATCGGGCCGAGGGCCTCCGTCGTCGGGTCGGTCGAGACGATGCGTTCCAGGATCGGCGGTTCGGCCCGCTCGTCGGGCTTGGCTTCCTTCCATTCCCTCATGAGCGACTTCCAGCGGCGCGGAAGAGGTTGGCGACGTCCCAGACGGGGGCGAGCGCGATCTTGAGGGCGGGGGATTTCCCGCTCGACGGCCCGCCCACCACGGCGAGGAACAACGCGGCCGACTGGTGATAGCCGGGCTTGACCCTCAACATGGCCGATCGCCCGATGAGCGCCGAGGCGGTCGCCAGCGTCCCGGCCGCCGCGAAGTCGACGGGGCAGGAAATCGATAGGGAGGCCGCCTCGGCGATCGCCCTTGCCTGTGCCGGCAAGACGTCCAGGGGGAATGGCTCGACTCTGGGCAGCGAACCCAGCTTGATCTCTTCCCAACCGTCTGCCCGTTCGTCTTCTCCCACTTCCGGTGCCGGCCCGTCGGGGTTGACCTCCGCCAAAGCGGAGATGATCGCCGGCGCGTCGGTTCGGGTCGCCAGGAAGCTTTGCCAGGCCGGCGGGCGATCGATAAGGCTCAGATTTGCCAGGGTCTCGGCGAAGGGACGGAACGGCTCCGAAACCTTGGCGATATTGCCGTCGGGTCCTCGTCCGGTCAGGAGCGCTCGGAAGGTCCATGCGTCATGGATGAGCATTCTTGTTAGGCCCCCCGCCCGCGTTGACGGGCCGATTCGTCGTCGATCCATCGCCCGACCGTCTCGGGCTTCCAGAGCGTCAACCGCCCGATTCGGAGGTCGGGGCGGAAGAACTTCCCGGCCGAAAGCAGGCGCTCGAATGTACGAATCGAAATATTCAGACGTCGGGCAACATCCTTGGGCCGCAAGAGGCTTCCGGGACTGCTTGACGGGGCAGTGCCGCTAGGATCGGTATGGGTCTGCATTACCGGCCCCCTCCGAGCTTCGGGGCCGTCGGTCGTCGGAATGTGATGCGGAATCCGTATCGCTGGATATGCTCTTGGGCCTCGACCGCGCCCGCCAGGTCCCCGCGGTCGAGGCAGATCACCAATTCCGAGAACCACGCCACCAACTCGCCCCACGTCCCGGACCCATCGTCCCCCGGGCTCCGTTCGGGCCGTATCAATCGCAACGTCGCCATTCCTCGCCCTCGATTGGGACCGTGTTTCCTCCGAGAGATGGGGCGGGATTGCGCAACGTCCGCGAATTTTGTTCGGATTCAGCCGCGAGAAAGGCTTGCAGGGGTTGCGCAGCGCCGCGAGGGGCGATGCGCAACACCCCGGCGCAACGCGTCGGCCCTCGCGGCAAGTCACCCGCTCCAAGCCTCGAACTGGCCGTCGCGTCCCTTCTGGCCTCGGGGCATCCGGGAACGATGATCCGCCTCGTCCCGATTGCGCAGCGGCTTCACGATGCGGCAGACGTGGCCGGCGTCGGCCCCGACCTCCGCGGCGATCTTGCGATAGCTCCAATCCTTGTGATCGTAATTCGTTGCGAGCCGCTTCAAGCGGTCCCCCTTCCCGCGTTTCGCCTTCGCCTCGGATCGCTGCTCGACGGCCTCGGGGGCGATCCCGAGATGCTCCTGGCCTTCCTCGATCGTCTCCAAAGTCCGGCGCAATCCCGCGAGTTCCTCCGCCTTGATGGTCACGGGATGGCTCGCCTCACGCCCCCCGCGGACGAGGCGATCCTCCCACTCGTGGGCTTTCCAGGCGTCGAGCAACGTATGGAGCTGCGACTCCAGACACTGGAGCCCGAGATTGATCTGGGGGTCCCATCCGGTCGCCGAACCGATGCTATCCCGACCTCCCTGCGCCGTGGCGCCATCGACGACGTCGCACAGGTCGGACGCTGCCTTGCAGAGATGGAACTCGGCCGTATGCCAATCCACGCCGAAGGGGCGTTCAAACCGCTCGGGGTCGCCCTCGATCGGGATCGCCGCTTCCAGGACGCGGAGGAAGACGCGGAATCGCTCGATGATGAGCTTGAGTCGGGGAGGGTCGGGATGCTGCATCGATTGGCCGATCCGGTGGGAGTCGCGGAAGACGTAATTCTTGAAGACCTCTTGCGCCTCCGGATTGCCCCTCAAGGCATCAAGCGACCGCCGCACCGCTTCCATGCCGTCCTTATCGAGAAGCCGCAACGTGCGGAAGAATAGGGGCATGAAGACGTACTGGCCCGGCTTCGCGGGATTCTCCGTGAGGACTTCGAGCGGATCGGCCGGGGGAGCGAGAAAACCGGACTCATCGACCCGACGCGAAAGTGTGAAGATATAATATTCGAAGGATCGGAGGGCGAGCGACAGGCGGTTGTATTCGTCGCAAGTCAACAACCCGGGAGGGCTGCCTCGATCGAAGGGCAACCTCCCGCTGTCATCGCCGTAACGCCATCCCCAGCGCTTGACGATTTCGGCGATAATCTCGTTGAGAGCGTTGAAAACCTCGGGCGGCTCGCAGCCCTCGTCGGGCCACTTCATCGGGGATATGAGCGTCAACGCCTCCTCAATCTCGATGTTGTGGCGGTCCCCAATCCGGGCCGGATCGTCCCTTGTCCTACCGAAAGAATCGACCTCTTCCTTGCCCCAATCGAGATCAACGGCCGAAGCCACCGTGCGTGTGCGGTCCAGGAATTGGGCCACGAACGAGGCGCAGAAATGCAACTCGGATCGGACTTCGTCCGAGTTATCCATCAATGTTCGCATCGAATTGGCCCTATCGAATCGGGCCGGGCCGGGCCGGGCGGAGAGATAGGGATCTCCGCTCCGGCCCGACCCGCTCGGCGTGACCGCTTGCAAACGGCCACGCGCACCCGCTCATTCAGGGTAGCAAATGTGCGCCTCGGAGCAAAGCTCCCCGAAAGGCCTCCGCATGGCGAACCTTGCGGGCGCACGTCGCGAGTCGATGAAACCGCTCGCGGTGGGCGGCAATCCGGGCGTCGAGCGATGAGACTATCTTGATTTCGCCCCAAGCGTCGCAACGCTCGCGGCGGAGGGCCTCGGCCCTCTCGTTGGACCGGACCGCCAGCGCGGCGAGCCGGTCGGCCCGATCGTAGATCCAGCATGGGCGGTGATTCGTGGTGGCGTTCATGGGTCGGCTCCCGAGGGTCCGCGTCGAGGATGAGGCGGGGGCCGGACCGTCCGGCCCCCTCGGGGCGATCAGGCGAAGATGATCCCTCGGCAATAAAGGTCCATCTGGTAGGCCTCTTCGGCGAGGCGCTCGATGCGGAGATCCTCGGCCGAAACCAAGACGTCGTAATCGCGGGCGTCCTTGTTCAGCTCGTAAGCGGCCCATGCCCGATCGGCATCCGAGGGGCCGATGGGCAGGCGCTCGGCCTGGTAGCGGCCGAGGCCGAGGCCGAAGGGGCGGTTGCGGGTCGTCTTGACGGGCTTCGTGGCGTCGAAGAGGATGGTCATGGCGATTGGCTCCTTAGTTAGCCGTTGCCTTCGCGGGTCGGGAGGGTTCCAGCCTCCCGGCCGGCTCTTGTTTCTCGTCTCGGGCACGTCGCCCTTGACAATTACAGTATAGACCACAATCAAATTTGGGTCAAGACCGAAAATCAAGAATTATCGCGCGAATCCCGGATGTTTGGTCTATACTGGAATGGCGAGCGAAAAGACTTCATTCGGGAGACTCGACATGGGCGAGGAAAAGCCGAAGCGCGGACGTCCCCCCTCGGATCGCGGGCCTTTGGCAATCGTGCTTACGGTCAAAGGGCGGAAGGAATGGCGCGATTGGCTCGACGCTCGGGCGGACGAGGCGGACGTCTCGCCTACCGACTTGATTGACCAGGGGCTTATGGCCCTGGCGAAGGCGAAGAAATGGGGAGACGTGCCGTCGCGGACGTGAGGCCCGGTCTCGGAGACGAACCGCGAGGGCCCCCACAGATTCGGGCTCGGATCGGTTACGGTGGATCGGCCGGCTGCCGGGCGATCCGGTTGTAACGGCCCTCCGGGTCCGGCTCGGCGATACCCGCGCATTTGGGCAAATGAGCCGCGGCGTCTTGCCGATGAGCGTCAAGCTTCTCGTGGAATCCGCCACGTCCACGCCCGTTGCTCGAGAGTCGCAATCCGCAAGCCTCAACCCCGGTGTCATCGATGGCGAAGAAGCCCGCCCGCAAGGACGCGAACGGTGCGACCCACGGCGACGGCACCGGCGATCCGGCGTTGGACTTTCGCCACCATCACGCGAAGCGCCCGAACAACCCGACCGGCGGCAACTCGGCCGAGGGGAAGGTCGACCCCACGCCCCGCATCCGGTATCACCACGACCCGCACCGCCCGCCGACGCTCCTGTTCGACCCTACCGGCAAGGCCGATGAGCTGACGGAACCGCTGGCGAAGCTCATGGCCGAGGCGCAACAGCGCCCCCTCACGGCCGAGGAAGTGGCCACTTTGACCGAGGCCCTCCACGCCAAGCCGTGGCTCGAATGGGCGGGCAAGCGCGAGCAACCCTCATTTGTCGTCGATGCCCCGGCGATCCATCTCCATGAACGGGTCTCGTCCCGCGCCCTCATGCGCGTCGCGGCCCGGAAGGACGTGCAACGTAGCCTCTTCGGCGAGTCGGACCTGTCCTATTCGCAATCCGTCCAGTTCTATCACCACTCCGTCAACTGGGCGAATCGCCTCATCCTTGGCGACAATCGAGCCGTCATGGCTTCGCTTGCCCATCGCGAGAAACTCGCGGGCAAAGTCCAAATGATCTACATCGATCCACCATACGGAATCAAGTATGCCAGCAATTTTCAATCGGAAATCGACAAGCGGGATGTTAAAGAAGTTGACACCGATCTCACCCGCGAGATGGAGACAATTCAGGCGTTTCGCGACACATGGAAACTAGGAGTTCATAGCTACCTGAATTATATAAACCAATTGTTGACCACATCGCGTGAACTACTGGCGGAAACCGGCTTTGTGTTTGTCCAAACTGGTGAGGCGAATGTGCATCATGTTCGTGAACTTCTTGATGGGGTTTTGGGGCCGTAGCCGTTCACAGGGTGGGGTTGCTGTTTGCCAATCATGACACTACCTTGCTGCAATGCCTTCCACGCCGCTCCCTGATCATCTCTGGAATAGTGCCTCGCCTGAGCTTCAGGCGGCAATCCTGGCTCTGGTCCAGATCCATGAGCAGCAACTCGCGACGTTGGAAGCGCGAGTCAACGACCTTGAGGCTCGGCTCAAGCTCAACTCGACCAACTCGTCGAAACCACCCTCGTCCGATCCGATCGGCTTGAAGCGCAAGCCTCCGACACCTCGCAGCGGGAAGAAGCGGGGCGGACAAGCCGGGCATCGCAAGGCTTACCGTCCCGTGGTCCCTCCCGAGAAGGTCCACGAGACCTTCGATTGCAAGCCGACCTCGTGTCGCCGCTGCGGGGAGGGACTTCGAGGCGACGATCCCGACCCTTTGATCCATCAAGTCGCCGAGTTGCCCAAGGTCGAGCCGATCGTCGCCGAATACCGGCTCCACCGACTGGCCTGTCCCGGCTGTGGCGAGACCACCTGCGGGGCCCTGCCCCCCGGTGTCCCCCGTGGCGGCTTCGGGCCGTATCTGCAGGCCGTGATGGCCGTGTTCGCGGGGGCTTACCGGCTGAGCAAGAGGCAGATCCAGCAGTTGTCCGCCGACCTCTTCGGGCTCTCGATCTCCACCGGGATGATCTCCAAGCTGGAGCGCCGCAGTGCCGCCGCCCTGGAGGCCCCGTACCACGAGCTGGCAGTCTCGGTCCACTCCACCGGCGCGGCAAACATCGACGAGACCTCGTGGCGGCAAGATCGGAAGAAAGCCTGGCTCTGGGTGACCGTGACCCGGATCGCTACGGTCTTCACCATCGCCGGCCACCGTTCGGGCGAGGTCGCCAGGGCCTTGTTGGGGAGCGCGCCCGATCAGGTCGTCAGCAGCGATCGGTTCAGCGCCTATGAGTGGATCGCGGCGCGGTGGCGGCAAATCTGTTGGGCCCATCTTCGCCGCGATTTCCAGGCGATGATCGACCGCGGGGGCGAGGGGAGACCGGTGGGCGAGAAGTTGTTGAAGCTGTCCCATCGCCTGTTCCACAACTGGCACCGGGTGCGAGACGGGACGCTGGACTGGGAGACGTTCGGCAAACGGATGACACGCCTGCGCCGAGAGGTTCGCCAGGCCCTCTTGGAAGGATCGAGGTGCGGAGGCGCGAAGACGTCGGCGACTTGTTTCGAGATCCTCAAGGTCGAAGAGGGGCTGTGGACGTTCGCGAGGGTCAAAGGGATCGAGCCGACGAACAACGCGGCGGAGCGAGCGCTGCGCTTTGCGGTGATCTGGCGACGGATCAGCGGAGGTACGGATAGCCACCGGGGGAGCCGCTTCGTCGAGCGGACGCTGAGCGTGGTAGCGACCTGCCGGCAGCAAGGCCGCAACGTGCTTGAGTACCTGACGTCGTGCTTTGAGGCCGATCATCACGGTCAACCGATCCCCTCTCTCCTGCCGACCAGCCAGCCGACAACGAAAGCCGCTTGATCTCACCTACCCCACCCTGTGAACGGCTACCCTGCGGGATTGGCGGTCAGGTCGGCTCATCTGGGATCACGCGGAGCGGCCTGGCGGGCGAAGGGTCGGGAAATGCTGGCGATCTCTCCGTGACGGCCGCCGGCGGGGGAATGATGGGCTCGCCCGCGGCCTCCAGGCGATGCCTTGCGTTGCACGCCGGGCAGGCCGCCAATCGGCCTATCGCGTCGTCGGGCACGTGGGCCTTGCGCCCGCAGGATTGGCAGGCCACCGGGATCATCATCGTGACATCCTCCTGGGGAAATCTTGTCGGCATGCGTCTGAGGGAGGGAGCGGAAACATCGCCTGGACGTCGATTCCGCGCGGCCACTGCGGGGTCCGGGCAACGTCCGCCCTTGAATGCGACGCTAGAATACCTTACCTTGGCCGCCTACGCGTTGCCGTCCGCCCTTTCGCGGCGCGCCTTCGGCGGTCGAGTTTCATCGGCAAAGGGCGAGCGGTCGCCGGGCCTCGTCGCGTGAGATCGCGGCGGCCCGGATCGGGAGGCGTCGGGACACCAAGATGTATGTACCCAAGCAACTGTTCTTCACCAAGGGGGTGGGCGTCCACCGCGAGAAGCTGTCGAGCTTCGAGCTTGCCCTGCGAGACGCCAAGATCGCCTGCTACAACCTCGTCCGCGTGTCCAGCATCTTCCCGCCCAATTGCGAGGAAGTCTCGATCAAGCAGGGGCTGACGAAGCTCGAACCCGGCCAGATCGTCCACGTGGTCATCAGCGAATGCGCCACGGCCGAGCCCAATCGACTGATCGCCGCCAGCGTAGGGGTGGCCATCCCGCGCGACCGCTCCACGTTCGGCTACCTCTCCGAGCACCACGCCTACGGGCAGACCGCCAAGTCATCGGCCGACTACGCCGAGGACCTCGCCGCCGAGATGCTCGCGACCGTCCTGGGCGTCGAATTCAACCCCGACAGCTCGTGGGACGAGAAGCGAGAGATCTGGAAGATCGCCGACGTGATCTACAAGACCAAGGAAGTCACGCAGACGGCCATCGGCAACAAGGACGGGTTGTGGTCCACGGTGATTGCCGCGGCCGTGTTGCTGGTGTGATCTGACCGAAAAGGGAAGCCCGTCGATGCCCAGCCTTCCCGACCTGATCCGCGAGTATTGCGAGCTGCTGGACCAGGAAACTTTCCTGGATAAGAGGAAGGCCGAGATCAAGGCGCGGATCGAACAACTGATGGCCATCCAGGGAGTCGGCAACGCAGCGAGTCCTTTCGGCTCGGTCATGAAGAAATCGCGATTCAAGCTCACGCCCCGGCGGGACGCGGTGCTCAACCTGCTCCAACCCGAGGACCTCCTGCCGTTCGCGCAGTTCAGTTCGGCGAAGGTGACCGAGATCCTCGTGCCCAAGTATGGTCGCGAGCAACTCCTGCCGCTGTTCGAGGTCGAGAAGACCGAATATCTCCAGGTGAAACGGCCCACGGACAAGTAGGGTGCATGCAATGCACCGTCATTCAGTGAGCATGAAATGCACCATTTCCCCGAAGGAATGAGCCCCGCGCGATGGACTTCCTCGAAACCATCAGCCAGCACCGAATCGCCCCGCCGGGCGTAAGAGGCTCGGCCACGGCCGCCGACCTGATCGACGAGGCCTTCCTCAGCTATAACGCGGGCCGGCTGCGCGAAGTTTGCCGCGTATTCACGCGGAAGATGTTGCAGCCCGATTGCACGGTCGGGCTGACGCTCTCGGGCGCGCTCACACCCGCGGGCCTCGGGATGAGTTGCCTCGTCCCGTTGCTCCGCGCCGGGTTCGTGGACTGGATCGTCTCCACGGGTGCCAACCTCTATCACGACACGCATTACGCGCTGGATTTACCCCTGCACCAGAGCCGGCCGAACCTGGACGATTTCGCCCTCCGCGAGAACAACATCATCCGCATCTATGACATCGTGTTCGATTATTCGACGTTGCTCGACACCGACACGTTCTATCGCGAGCTGATCCGCGACGAGGTATTCGCGCGCTCGATGGGCACGGCCGAATTTCACAATCTCGTCGGGAAATACCTCCACGGTCGCGCCGCGGCGATGGGCAAGGAGTCGAACAGCCTGCTCGCGGCGGCGTTCGAGTGCGGCGTCCCGGTTTACACCTCAAGCCCCGGCGATAGCTCGATCGGCATGAATCTGGCCGCGATGAGTTTGGGCGGCGGCGCGTTGCAGATCGACTCGCTGCGCGACGTGAACGAGACGGCTTCGATCGTTTATCAGGCCAAGCAGGACGGCGGGAATTCCGGCGTGCTGATCCTTGGCGGCGGCAGCCCAAAGAATTTCATCCTCCAGACCGAGCCGCAAATTCAGGAGGTGTTGGGGCTGGCCGAGAGCGGTCACGACTACTTCCTCCAGATCACCGACGCCCGGCCCGACACCGGCGGCCTCTCGGGAGCGACGGCCACCGAGGCCATGACCTGGGGCAAGGTCGATCCCGAAAAGTTGCCCGATTCCGTGACCTGCTACACCGACAGCACCATCGCCCTGCCGCTGCTGACCGCTTATGCTTTAGCCAGGTGCGAGCCTCGCCCGCTGAAGCGGCTTTACGACCGCCGCGAGGCCGGTTACGAGACGCTCCGGCAAGCCTATCTCCAGGCGCAATCGAGCGAGGTCCGCACGGGGATGGCCTCGCGGCAATCGCAGGGACGGCACAACCACCATGCCCCTCCGAAGCACACAGATACGCTCGATCGCGACCGATAATCCGGACCCGGCGATCTTGGAAGAAGCCGCCGCGATCTTGCGCGATGGCGGGCTCGTGGCCTTCGCCACCGAGACGGTTTATGGGCTCGGGGCCGACGCGACCAATCCCGACGCGGTGGCGAAAATCTTCGAAGCGAAGGGAAGGCCGGCGACCAATCCGCTAATCGTGCATGCCGCCGACATGGAGATGGCCCGGCTCTGCGTTTGCGGATGGACCGGGACCGCGGACATGCTGGCGTGGCGCTTCTGGCCGGGGCCACTCACGCTGGTCTTGCCACGTTCCGGGATCATCCCCGACATCGTCACGGCCGGACGAGTCACCGTGGGCATCCGCATCCCGGACCCTCCATCGGCCCGGGCCCTGATCAAAGCGTTGGGCCGCCCCATCGCCGCACCGAGCGCGAATCGATCGAACCGGATATCGCCCACGCGAGCCGGGCACGTCGCCAAGGATCTCGACGGTCGAATTGACCTGATCCTGGACGGTGGACCCACGAGTGTGGGACTGGAATCGACCGTCGTAGACGTGCGGACAGATCGTCCCCGGGTGCTCCGTCCCGGCCCGATCACCGTGCGCGAATTGGCTCGCGCGATCGGCGATCGCCCCGTCGATGAAGGGCCGAACCTCGATGAACCGGGGGCCGCGACCAGCCCGGGGCAGATGCCCGTCCATTACGCGCCGACGACGAAGGCGGTGCGCGTGAGCTGTCAAAGTCTGGAAACGATGCCCCTGCCGCCGGGCCAGTGCGCCCTGCTGCTGTTCGGCCCGGGCAATATACCAACGAAACTCCGGTTCGCACCCTGCTACGAGGCACGCACTCCCGAGGATGCCGCCTGCACGCTCTACCTGCTCCTGCACGAACTGGACGCGATGGGGCTAAGCATGATCGTCGTCGTCCTCCCGCCCGACCGGCCTGAGTGGCGGGCCATACGCGATCGCTTGCTGCGCCTACGACTCCCTTGTAGGGTGCTCTGTGAGCACCTCCTGTTTTCCCGGAAAATCCAGGGCGAAAAGGTGCTCGCAGAGCACCCTACTCGAACAACCGCGGCTGTTCGATGATATCGAACAACTCCGGCTCCGGCTCCCGCATCCCCATGTGACGATACGCCAGGTTGGTCGCCTTGCGGCCTCGCGGGGTCCTGACGATGAAGTGCTTTCGGAGGAGATACGGCTCGACCTCGTCGGTCAGCGTGTCGATCGCCACGTTCATGGTCGCGGCCATCGCCTCGGCTCCGGTTGGCCCGCCCTGGAAGACCTGGATCAAGGTTTCCAGATAGCGGCGGTCCTGCTTGTCGAGCCCCTCGGGGTCGACTTCTTGCATCGCGAGCGCATCTCTCGCGATCGACAAGGTGATGTTGCCATCGGCGCGGGCGGTAGCATAGTCGCGCACCCATCGCAGCCGGGCGTTCGCCAGTCGGGGCGTGCCGCGGCTTCGTTTCGCCAGCTCCCATGCCGCTTCGGTGGTGATGGTCGTGCGGAGCTTGGGCGAATTGATCTCGACGATCCTGGCGAGGTCGTCGACGTCGTAGAATTCCAGGTGCTCGTGCATGTGGAAGCGGTCGCGCAACGGGCCCGAGAGCATCCCGCTTCGCGTGGTCGCGCCGATGATCGTGAACTTCTTGAGCGGCAGGTTGATGGTCCGGGCGCTCATGCCTTCGCCGAGGACCACGTCGACGCGGAAATCTTCCATGACCGGGTAGATGAATTCCTCGACCGCTTTCGGCAAACGATGGATCTCGTCGATGAACAGGATCGAGCCTTCGGCCGCGTTGGTCAGGTACGGCATCACGTCCATCTTCTTGTCGAGCGCCGGCCCGCTGGTCATGTTCAGCTCGACGCCAAGCTCGTTGTGCAGGACCGTCGCGAACGTGGTCTTGCCCAGCCCCGGAGGTCCGTCGAACAGGATGTGAGGCAACGGCTCGCCCCGCTTGCGAGAGGCTTCGAGCGCGATCGCCAAGCGTTCGGCAACGATCCGCTGGCCGATGATCTCGCTCAGCTTCTGCGGGCGCAATTTCTCGTCCATCGCGTCAACGGGCCTCGCGTCGTCGCGACGCATCGGCTCCTCGCCCCCGCCGGTGATGATCGCCTCCCTTGCCATGCTGGATGCTCCGTTTAGTTGGCGGCTTGGGGCCTACAGCTTACAGCCCCAAGCCTGAAGCTTACTTATCGTCTTCTCGGGTCTTGTAGATTGCGTCGATCAGGTCGGCCACGCTGCGGAATTTCTTCTTGCCGACGAGGGCGCGGTTGATCGCCTGCCTTGCTTGGCTCTCGTTGTGGCCGACCGAGAGCAGCGCCGCGAACGTATCGCGGATCACGTCTGGCTCGGCGTTTTCCGGCCCGCCGTTGGTGGACGGCTCGTGATCGGTCGCGCCGGCGGCCGCGACGATCAGGGAGAATTTGCCAACTTTGCGGCGCAACTTTGCAACGATCCGCTCGGCCGTGGCCTCGCCGATCCCGGCAGGTGCGCGAGGCTCCCCACGTCCTGGTCCTGGATCGTACGCGCGATCTCCCGCACGGGCCTCACCATCGCGAGAGGCCTTCTTCACCCCTACCCCGTCCACCGAGCAGAACGTCTCGAAGAACTCGCGGTCGATGGGCGAGAGGAAGCCGACGAGCCTGGGCGTCATCCGCCCGCCCATCTGGTTGCCCTCGATGTAGAAGATCGTGTGCAGCGTGACCAGCTCGCCGAGCTTGGATTGCAGGTGCCGCCTCGCATGATCCGGGATGAGCACCTCGACGTCGAACGGCTCGACCGCCAGGGTCAGCTCTTCCTCGCCCACCGCGCGAAGGATCCCGCGAAGTTGTGTGATCACCGCGCCACCCGCCCTTTCCTGCCGAATCCGCAAACTGGCAATTTGTCCATCTATTGTGTCACACGATCACCAAAGCTTCAAGGGGTGGTTTCCGTCGATCATGCGCACGCTGGGGATTATGACGGGGATGTCGGCCAGGACCATCCCAATTTGGGGCGTGAAAAAGGCGCCGTTCGAGATCGAGGCGTCCGAATTCAGTTCGCATTCTCCTTCGCCGCGCCTGGATCACAAGCTCCGCATCTTTGCAGCTACGAGGGCCGAAGACGTGCTCGCAAGGCATCCAGCAAGACACCCGACCCGCCTCCGTGTGGTGCCTTGCGAGCTCCTCTTCGACTCGAACAACGGCCGAGGAATTCGGCGCGGCGCGTTGAAGAGGAAGTTCCCGGGAAGGAGCGTGCGAGATGGTGAAGGCGCCGCGAAACGATGAGCAGAGCGACCTCGCGAAGTTGCTCGGCGGTGATCGTCGACACCTCTCGTCGCGAGCGGAGATGACTTGCTCGCGCGATGCTCGATGATCCTCCTGCGCTTGCGCGATGGACCTCGTCGAAGTCGCGCGAGAACTGCTCGCGAGTCCCCTCGAAATCTTGCGCGACGACTCGATGATGCGCGAGCTTGTCGCATCTCGCGCCGTTTCGCTTCGTTGCTCGCGAGAAAAAAACGGGCGAATCGAAAAAAATTTCCGATGCTCGTCGAGCTCGCGCGATGGGCTCATCGAGGTGCGCGATGAGCGTGTTCGCGGCGCGATGTTGTCTCCCCTCGTGAATGCGGGAACACGCGAATTTCCCCGGAAAATCGGCCGAAATGCGTCCACTATTTCAATATCGTAGAATTTTAATTTTGTGGATCTCAAAAATTGCATGACGTCTATATATTATTCGATGATTACGCAAATAGGGGCCACATCGGCGAAAAACCGGGGAAAAACGCGGGAAATCGGGCCATGTCCGTCTTCCCGCGAGTTATATATTTGGCTAAGAACTTGCCAGCGAGATCGACAACTTGGTGATCGATCCGTGGCAGTTTCTCCCCTGTTGAGGGCGTCGAGCAATGGCAGCGAAGAAGGCGAGCGGGGCCACCAAGGAAGCGGCGGCCAAACCCAAGGCCAGCACGAAGAAGGCCCCGGTGAAGAAGACGGCCGTGAAGAAGGCCGGCGGCAAGGTGGCGGCCGAGACGGCGGCCAAGTCGGGCACGCCGAAGGCGGCGGCGAAGAAGGCGGCGCCCGCGGTGAAGAAGGCCGCGGTGGCCGCCCCGAAGAAGGCGGCGCCGAAGAAGGCCGCCGTGAAGCTCAACGACAAGCAGCTCGAGATCCTCAAGAAGGTCCACGCCGCGGGCGAGACCGGATACCCCGTCGGCCAGAAGGTCGAGGAGCGCACGCTCGAAGCCTTGATCACGCGCAAGCTCCTGAAGAAGGGCGCGAAGAACAAGGAGACCGGCAAGCCGCACTACATGCTCACCAAGACCGGCGAGAAGCACCTCGCCACGCCGGCGAAGGAAGGCAGCTCGCCCACCCCCGCCGCCACTTCCTGATCTCTTCCTACCCGAAGACACACCCCGCGCCGGGGCCGTGATGGCCTCGACGCGGGGTGATCTCGAAGTCGCGCAACCGAGCCCGAGGTCACTCGATCAGGGGATCGTCGTACAGCGAGGCCATCTCGACAAGTCGGGCCGAATCGCCGTCATGCACGGCCATCTTGCCGCCGGGATACAGGCCGGCGCCGGCGAAGCGGCCGTCCTTGGACACGCAGTAGAATTTCAGGTCGAAGTTGGGCCGGCCCTTGGCGTCTTGCAGACGAGGGCTTGTTGGTCGCGGCCACGCGTCGGCAGGCTTCCAGGGTGGCATCCTTGGGCGAGAGCCCTCGACGCAGGGCGTCGACGATGGTGTGGCTGGAGAGGTTCAGCAGGTTCGCCTCGCCGCGACCGGTCGAGCCCGCCGAGCCGATCGTGTTCTCCAGGAACAGGCCCGGCGCCCAGAATCGGAGAGTCGCCCACGCGGCCCGGGATCTTGTAATAGAGGCCCGACGTGGTGGTGGTGCAGCCGAGGTCGCCGTGCGTGTCGAGCGCCGAGAGGTGGATCGTGCCGTGCTCTCGCACGTACTTCTCGCCGAAGAACTTCTTCACGACCGGGTCGACCTCGTCGGGCGGGGGCGGGATGCGGTCGTCGTCCTTGCTGTTGGTCTCCTTCCAGTAGAGCCAGATCTTGCGCGCCTTGTCGGTCAGCAGGTCGATCTCGGGGAAGCCGTGCATCCTCGCGAACTTCAGCGCCCCCTCGCCCACGAGCAGGCAATGGTCGGTACGCTTCATCACCAGTCGGGCCACGGCCGCCGGGTGCATGATGTTGCGGAGAGAGGCGACGGCGCCCCCTCCGTGGGTCGGGCCGTGCATGACGGCGGCGTCTAGCTCGACCACGCCCTCTTCGTTGGGGATGCCGCCGTAGCCGACAGTGTGGTCGTTCGGGTCGGCCTCCTGGATCGCCACGCCGGCGATCGCGGCGTCGAGCGGATCGGCGCCGGCCTTCATCAGCTCCATGGCCTTGGTCACGGCGGCCAGGCCGTTCCCGCTGGCGATGGCAATCGGCCGTTTCGCGGACGTCCTTCGGCGGCGAGGCGCCCAGGGCCGTGGCGCCGAGGCTCGCGGCAGTGACGGAGAGGAACGTGCGACGGTTGAGATTCTCGGCCATGGATCGGTCTTCCTCAATCGATGCGAGACGGGACGAAAAGGACGATCGGTCGAGGATACCCGGCCGCCGCGGCGGTTTCCATGAGGCGAGCCCGCCGAGTTGGACTTGGCAGGTCGGGGCCATGCCGCTGAGAGTGCCCATCCGCCAGGGCCCATGCACCTCGTCGCCGATCGTTCGACGATCCTCCATCCCACTTTTTTCGGCCGCCGGTCGCGGCCCGGGGCGGTACGTCCTATGTCAGGCGGATCTCCGAAGACGCTGGGCCGGATCGGCTTCGTCCTGATGGCCGCGTGGCTTGCCATCGGCTGCACGGCCATGCCGCCGAACGTGGGGACGACCGCCGCCAGCATGATGAATCACATCCGCGAGACGAACGACCCGAACGTCCGGTACACCGCGAACGGGAAGCTCGCCGGGTCGCGGGTTTACGACGACGAGAACCAGAAGGTTGAGGCCGCGAAGCTGCTCTCCTCGTATTTGTTGAAGGACCAGGAGCCCAACGCAAGTCACGCACCGTGATCTGCCACACGCTGGGCGAATTGCGACGTCCCCGAGGGCCACCAGGCGCTGATTCACGCCGTGTCCGACCCCAGGCCGCTAGTCCCCCACGCGGCCTGTCCCGGGCTAGGGCAATTGCGGGACGCCGGGCGACTGCACGCTGAGGGTCCACATCATGGCGGCCGACGAGGACAAGGACGTGAAGATCGCCGCCATCGAGGGGCTGGGTGCGTTGAAGGCACCCGACTAGCGCATCGACACGGTCATGCTCGACGGCATGGAAGACCCCGACCCCGCCTTCCGCCTCGCCTGCTACGACGCCCTCTGCACGATCACCAAGCAGGACTTCGGGCAAGATCCGAAGAACTGGAAGAAGTTCCTCACGGAGCGGTCGAAGGTCCTGGCGGCCAAGCCGGGCGCATGAGAGGCGGCCTCGTTCCCGGAGCAAATCCGGTGCA
>CAVZRT010000013.1:0-313089 GCA_963777705.1 uncultured Planctomycetota bacterium | reverse complement strand
CGACGAGCTTGGCCTGGTCATCCCCTACGATTACGAAGGGACGCCACGGGCCTACATGCCCGATTTCCTGGTCCGCCTGGATGATGGGCGAACGATCGTCCTGGAAACTAAGGGTTACGAGCCCGACGAGGATAAGGCGAAGCATGAGTCGGCCAAGCGATGGGTTGCGGCCGTGAACAACTGGCGGCAACTCGGGACTTGGGGCTTTCATGTTTGCCACGATCCGCAACGGCTGACGAAGGAATTGGCCGCGATTTGATCTTTGGCTCAAGGATTCAACCTGTCGCGGTTGTAGGCAGCCTACTCGCCAAGTCATACGAACATCTCAATCTGAACCTCGACAAGTCTCCGAAGCATGGCACCCTAACAAACGGTCGAAAAATTGAATCCAAGTTCAGCAAGGTTAGGACGAAGTCTGGAGAAAGTAGCTTGCAGGGAGCAAGACCGACGTGGCCATGCGGAACGAGGCACTTTGCAAGGTGCTGTGCCACAATCTCTGCTGCCTCATCCAAAGCGTTTATGAGCTTGGGATCGTGGCGACGTTTTTGGGGAAGGAACAATCTCAATACCAACAGCTGCCAATATTAGAACAGGAGGAAGACCTAGCCGCGATGGCTTGGACTTGATCGCTCACTCGTGATTCATCGCGACCGCGTGTTCATCTGGTCGTTGGGGCACGCGAGTTATTTGCCCTGGAAATTCGGAGGCGGCATAGTTGCCGTCGTTGGCTTATTAAAATTAGTAATACATGATTCGACTTGCAAGACATGTTCTTCATGTTCTTTCAATTGATCTGATGTTAACTCTTCGGCGAGCCATTCCGCTTTTACCTTGTGCAAAATCATGATCTGTTTAGGGTCGGCCACTCCGCCGGGATGCGTCAAGACTGCGTGATGCAAGGTCCAAAAAACGGCGAAGATCCCTTCTTCAAGGGTCGGAAGTCGATCCGGCCAAAAAAGCCGCCGAATAAGTGCCAGAAAAGGATCGGCAATCAACTGACCACTTCCGAGCGATATGAATGGCAGATCTTCCGTTGCTTCCTCGGGCGATGCGGTTTGGTCGAACGACAGAAGGCATGCCTTCCCGTCTATGCCAAGGCGCAATTACTGATTGGCTGGCGGCGTTCTGAATGGTATTATAACCGAAAAATTGAGCTGAAGACTTCCGCGATATTTCCCTCTACTTCTATGTATTTCCAAAAATGTTCACGCAATATCTGCATAACTTCAGTCGGTTTGTACATATTTTTAGGAGGACTAGGATTTTGCACAAGCGCATTGGCGTTCCTGAGCGACTCCAATACCCCTGCGAACCTCTGACCCAACCCGACTGGTCCTGATGTCCCAATGATGATTCCGGGTCCAATCTTTCGGAGCTTTCTTCGGTGGGGTTGTCTGATGGTTTCCTGCCCCAAAACTCCGTAGGTTGCCGCTCCATCGGCCCCCAATACTACGCCGTCGCTACACTTGATGCCCGCGAGCAATGTCATATGCCGACCTCCCTAATCGCGGAATACGCTTCGTGTCTTCATCTCGGGATAAGCGGAATAGATTGAACAGAACGAGAGAGACGAGAAGGGCTGACCGCGCACCCAAGCAACAACATCCGCAACGAATTTGACGACCTCGAAAGGAAGTTGATCGTGAAGCTTCTTGGCTTTCGTGATTCCTTCGGGGGTCGCAGCGTATTGCGTCCACCCCACGACTCGACTCGGTTACAGTGGCGAGGTCACTTGCTGCGAGCCGAACCGCGTCGGCATAGACGGCGGAATCAAAAGGCCCATAGTTGTAGGGTTCGAAATTGTAAATCTGGCCGCCAAGTATCTCGATCGGGAGTTTCTTGGACAGGAGGAAAAGAGCCTTCTGGTATTGGACCGGCGAAAGTGGGTGCCCACCTGCGGCGGCGAGGACCAGTAGATTCCACTCGATTCGTTCCATAGCATCCTCGAATGGCCGGGCATCGCCCTCTCGCCCATACGTTCGGCCTTGAGAGTAACGGGTCATTGGCCCAAAGGCCATAACCACCCGGCGAAACAAAAGTAGAATATGCATGAAGACTGCCTCAATTCGTTCAGTGGACAAATTATAGACAAACCCAGGCTTCCCCGAATACGCCAATTTCTTACACGCACGTTAAATAGCGAAATTAGATCAAAAAAACGCCTTAAATAGAATTGATGAACAACACTATCTTCTGTTGCACCACCTACCAGATGGTGGACGGTTGTGCAAAAAAGTCCATTTTTGTGTAGAAAAGCCAACATTCCTCAACTTTGGATAGGATAACTGCATTCCGTTTGAGATAGCCGAATTGGCCCCTAAAATTGACAGGTCAGAGTGGGGCAACTCTTCTCGATGTAGGGCAAACGCAATGCCGTGGAAAACCCGGGGCGGTCGAGCCTACTTTTACGAATCCGAACGCGAGGGGGACCGGGTCCGCTCGCGATACGTCGGCTCGGGCGAAACCGCCTCCCTCATCGCCCAGCTTGAAGTCATCGAGCGGGAACAGCGCAAGCTGGAGGCTATCGATCGCAAAGCGAAGCGCGAGAAGGCGGAGCGGTTTTCCGCCCGGATCGAGCGGGCTTGCCGGCTCCTGACCGTCACGGCCGAGGCGATCCTGGAGGCGGACGGCTACATCGACACCATCGAGGCCCTTGGAGGCGACGGCGGACCATGAGCGTCGAGACATTGCCCGCGAAGTCGGGCCAGCCGGCCTCCGAGCTGGCGGAGCGTTACCAAGGCGGCGAGGCGGAGGCGCGGGAGGAAATCCGGGCCTTCATCGACAAGGCCCAGGCGGGCGACCGCCAGGCCGCGGCCCACGTCGCCGAGATGATCCAGGCCATCCCGAGGCTGGCCGACATGATCGCCCCGGACATCGCCAAGGTCGTCGAGGAACGCCTCATCCGCCGATCCTACGGCAAGGACTGCGCTCGCCTCCATGGAAGCCGTCCGCTATCGCCTCGCCTCGCTCCGCCAGGAGCTGGCCGGCCCGAGCCCCTCGGCCGTCGAGCACCTCCTGGCCGAGCGGGCGGCCCTGTGTTGGCTGGATTGCTACTTCGCCGACTACCTGGCGATCGAGGCCAAGGACCAGAGCTATCCGCCAGGCCGACTACACCGCCCGCCAGCGCAGACCGGGCCCATCGGCGCTATCTCTCGTCGCTCAAGGCGCTGGCTTCGGTGAGGAAGCTGCCGATCGTCGCCCTCCAGGTCAACCTCGGCGATGGCCCGCCATCGGGCGGCAAGGCCGAGGCCCGGCAGATCGAATAAGGGGCGTTTCCGCTACGTCTCTATGTCATGGCCCCCGGGGGGTTAGGGGGGAGTTGTACGCCCGGGAGGAGATCCACGTCGAGGGCGATCGCGGTTCACGCTCCCTGCCCAGAGGCTCGGCGAGATCCCAGGCCCCGTCATCCGCCATGCATGCGCGCGGGCGCCCGGTCCTATCGCCAGGGCTGAACCAATGCCAAAGCCCAAGAACAAGGGCGGCCGACCCTCGAAGTTCACCCCCGCGACCGTCCTGGCGATCGTCGCCGATATCGGCGAGGGCAAGTCCCGGGACGAGGCCGCCAGGGCGTCGGGGGTCGGGGCCTCGACGCTCTATCGTTGGCTGCAACGCGGCAAGGCCGGCGATGAACGATTTGCCGACCTCGCGAGGGCGATTCGCGGGGCTCGAAACGGCTCGACATTCGGGCTCGCGGTCGCCCGATTCGCGATCTTCGGCACGAAGAGGTTTTGAGAATCCGTCTCGCTGAGAGCAGCAGAATAACTGCTAGGAAAACTCTCAAAACCTGCGAGCGATTTCCCCACCCATCGGACCCGCAACCCCGAGGCGCCGAGATGGCAAGGCCGACGAAGTATGACCCGAAGGTTGGCCGCCTCATCGTCGCCCATATCGCGTCGGGCGCAACCAACGCCGAGGCGGCCTCCGCCGCGGGGCTCGGGTCGCGATCGCTGCAATACTGGCTCGCTCGCGGCCGGCGGGGCGGAGCCCCCTTCGACGACTTCGCCGGCCGATTCGACCGGGCCTCCGAGCGGGTCCGCCTCGCGAGGCTCTCGGCCTATTACGATCGCGAGGACCGAGGCCGGGAAGGCCCGTTGGCAAGCCTTCAAGGCCTCGCGGCAGCAATGGTGGATGGACCACCTCGGCCCGGTCGCTTTCTGGACGCGGCGGCTAACTGGTGCCAGGCTCGGGGGAAGGACGCCGGGGCGATCAAGGGCTCGGTCCGAACTTGCGGCGATCATCCAGGCCGAGCGCGAGCGGCGGTCCCTGGCCTGAGTTATTGCACAAACCGGGCCCCAATAAAAAGGGCAAAACTGTCACGTTTCGCCACGGGATTGGCCGTCGGATTCGTTGAGTGATCTTTCAAGCGGCATTGAACCTCGCCACGATCCCTGTCCGCATCGCATCGCGGCGATAACGCCATCCTGCAATCACGGATGGCGAGCCCTGATTCCGATGCAAACTCGACGGAACCCGAGAGAGCCTCTCGCACGGCACAGGCCCAGCCGGGCCGATTCGGCCGTGAATACCCCCTCCCGCGGCTTTCGCCCTACCCGCGACCCCGGTTCGCGCGACGATCGACGTGGAGATGGCCCGAGGTTGCGAGGTGGTCGAGTGCCTTGGCCGATACGGCTTCCACTTTCGCCGCCCGTTTGGGCTCTAAATTGTGCGAGGACGGCCGCCGTTTCGAGGTGAATGGCCCGGCGAGCGTCGCGCGGTCAATCACCGTCGTGAAGTCCGTGCCGGCCACCCCGCCCGCACCGGCCAGGCGTTGGCCCGATGTGCCGATCAGGCCGCTTGGCCCCGAGCCGATCACCACAAGCTCGTACCGATCGTGGACGTTCAGCCTGCGAGCCGGGTCGAGGGTCACGACGCTGGCCGCCGCGTCGTAGGTGGCGTGCTTGAGGGCGATCGGAGGGCCAAGCCGGCTCTTGGGCCCGAGGCGGAAGATTTCGTACTGGATCGCCTCCTGGGCCCTCGTCGGGTCGAGCGGGGCGCTGAAGGTGACATCGACGGTGGTAGGTTGCTCGTGATAGCCGAAGCGTTCCACGGTTGTCACCATGAGGGGGGGCGGGACGGCGGTCACTTGCAGCGTCGCCGCATCCCCGACGCTCCCGACATTGTTCGCGTCCCCGTTGTAGTACGCCCGGAAGACGAACGTGCCGACTCCTAACTGGCTGGCGGGGATGGTCAGCGTCGCATGTCCGGTGGCGTCCAGCGGCACCGAAACGTCGATCGTGTCCGCTGCCCCCGTCGGCCCTCCCTCGAAGGTCACGCTCCCCGTGGGGGTGGATGGGCCGAGGGTCGTCACGGAGGCGGTTAGGGTCACGCCCTGGCCGAGCGTTGCCGAGCCTTGGGAGACGGCGAGCGCCGTCGAAGTCTCGGGCGCCGACGATGGAGATCAGCACGAAGGCGGTGGACTGCGAGGGAGCATAGTTGGCGTCGCCGCTGTAGGACGCGGCGAATTCGTGCAGCGTGGCCGGCAGCGAGTCGCTGGTGAAGGTCGCCTCGAACGTCCCGCCCACGTCCTGGATGGCCACGGGCACCTGATCCACGGCGTTGACGTTGAAGGTGATGGTTCCGGTGGGCGCGACCGCCCCCGGAGTCGTGGCGATGACGGCGGTGACGGTGACCGCCTGCCCGACCGAATAGAGGGTCGCGGGCGTGTTGAGGGTCGTCGTCGTCGGGATCAGGGTGGTCGTCGGCGGAGTGACCGCAATCTCGATCGGCGAGGCCTGAGAGGGTGCGAAATTGGCGTCGCCGCCATAAGCAGCGGAGACGGTGTGATTTCCGATCGCGAGCGACGAGGTCGAGAGGACCGCAGTGACGGTCCCGCCCACGTCCTGGACGGCCACCGGCGGTTGGTCCGCCCCGTCGATGCTGAAGGTGACGGTCCCGCTTGGCGCGATCGATCCCGAATCCGGGGAGACTACGGTTGTGAAGGTGATTGCCTGCCCGAGCGTGTAAGACGTCGCGGGCGAGTTGAGACTCACCGTGGTCGCGATTGGCTTGGTGTTCGGCGAGTTCACCTGGACCTGGACCGGCGGAGCCTGAGAGGGCGCATAGCTCGCATCGCCGCCGTACGACGCGGTGATCGCGTGCGTGCCCGCTCCCAAAGCCGCCGTCGAGAACGACGCCGAGCCGTGAAGGCCATCCGCGGAGGGGACGATGGCCACGCTGGCGATGGGATTCCCATCAGCAAAGAACATGACAGTCCCGTCGGGGGCATCGACCGTTGAGGTGAAGGTGACGGATTGACCGAAGTTCGAGGCATTCGGGCCCGCCGCCAGCGAGGTCGTCGAAGCCGCCCGATCGACCTGCGTATTCGCGGTGGCCGAGTTGTTCGCCGCATCGGCATCCGTGGCCGAGGAGATCGCCACGAGGGTGTCGCTGATGCTGCCTACCGATGCGGCGGTCGCCGTGAAGTGGATCGGAAGGAGCCGCCCGCTGGGAGGCTCGCGACGGTGTCGGTGAACACGCCGCCGACGAGCTGGAATGTTGCCCAGGGTCGCCGAGGCCACCACATTCCGCCAGCGACGGCGGGAGGCTGTCCGTGACGACGATGTTATGTCGCCGTGGTGCCGGCCCGTCGTTGGTGACCGTGAAGGTGTATGCGACGCTTCCCCCGGACTCGTGCTCGCGGTGGCCGCCGCCGATCGAGACGGCGACATCCGGGAGGGGGACGGACTGGATGTCCTGCGAGAACTCGGAGGTATTTCCGCCGGAGTCGGTGGCCGTGGCAGAGATGAACTGGCCGAGAGACGAGACGGGCGCGAGGAAGAGGAAGCTGGCGTTGCCGCTCGGCGTCGGTCTGACCGCGGTCAACTCGCCGAGATACGTCTGGCCCTGGCCATAGCCCGAGGGATCTGCCGTCGGGCTGGAGAAGAATTGGATCGTGAATGCCGTGTCCGGCGTGCTGTTGAGCGTGCCGGAGATCGTCGTCGACGCGGCCGAGCCGCCGGCGAGGTTGAGAGCAACGGGTAGTTCTGGAAGGCGATTGGGACCGGAGTGCGGGCCGCCCGGCGCATTGGGCGTGACGCCGTCGCCGCCCAGGTCGATGCCTAGCCGGCTGTTCGAATAGATCGAGTTCGAGAGGATGGCGTTACCGGTGGAATTATTGACCACGGCGATCCCGGCCAGGCTGTTGAAGGCGATCGTGTTCGCCGCGCCAGCGGCCGTGCCGCCGATCGTATTGCCGGGATTTTTTACCAGGACGCCATCGCCCCCATTGCCCAGGTGTAGGGTGCCCGTTCCGTCCGTGCCGATGGCATTACCCACGATGAGGTCCGAATTGCCGTAGCCCGATAGCGTGATTCCGTTGCCGAGGTTGCCCGAGATAATATTCCCGGCACCCACTATGGTGCCGCCGACCGTATTGAGGGAATCCGCGAGGGACACGCCATCCTTGCCGTTGGGCAGCGCCGCCGTGGCGTCGGAGTTGGACCCGATCACGTTGCCTTGGATCAGATTGTCGCTTGCGTGACATCGGCGGGTCGATCCCGAATGCGCCGTTGCCCGAGATGACGTTCCCCTCGCCTGCGGCGTCCCCGCCGATCGTGTTCCGGGTCTTATCGATATGGTGATGCCATCGCCGCCGTTACCGAGGGCGAACATGCCCGTCATGTCGGTCCCGATCTGGTTACCCTGGATCACGTTGTCACCGGTCATCTCCCGGCTGAAGAGGATCCCCGTGTTCCCGATTCGCCGAGATGACGTTGCCCTGATCGAAGGCACTGCCCCGCCGATCGTGTTGTAACCTCCGCGGGAGTAGATGCCGTCGGTGCCGGTTGCCGAGGGCCTTTGTCCCGTCATGTCCGTCCCGATGTCGTTCCCCTCTACGAGGTTAGAGTCGGACTCGAGGCCGCCACCGCCGGTCCCCGAGATGATGTTGTCCAGGATATTCCGGTGGAGGCGACACGCCGCCGCGCCTGCCGATCGTCGGCGTCCCGGTCGCATCCAGCCCGATGATATTGTTCTGGATCAGGATACTCCGCGGAATTCGCATCAGAGGCGTCGATGCATTGCCCGTAGTAATCGGTGCCCGAGACGACGTTGCGAGACGAGGAGGCGCAGCCCTCCGATCGTGACGGACGGCGAGTTCACGAGGTCCACCGCGTCATCGGTGTAGCCGAGGCGTGCCGTCCCGGTCCGTTCGATGCCGAAGTAGCTGCCCTGGATGGTCGACCCCAGCGCGAGTCTCGACGCTTCCATCCCCGATGGTAGTAATATCCATAGAGCGTTGCCGCGATCAGGTCGCGGGCCGCAGGCGACGCGCCGCCGACCGTCGTCGCCGGGGCGCCGTCGAGGAGCATGTCGGTCGACGAATTGCCCGAGGCAATCGCGCCCGTGGGTCCACGCCGAGGAAATCGCCGAGGATCGAATCTTCACCCCGGCCCTCCAAGTGGATGCCGTTGGAGAAAGGCGTGACGGAGACGCCCCGTCACCGTACTGCCACCGGCCAAGATGTCCAGGCCGTCGGCTGTCGCCGAGCAATCCCATCGAGCTGAACTCCATCACCGCGTTATCGCCCGGGCTCAGGGTGTTGGGGCTTGCACCGGGCTGCGAATAGCCGTCGATGTCCACCAGTTGCGTGACCGCCGGCAGGGGTGAAAGCGGCTCGATGGTGAATGGGCCGGTGCCGGGGATGTCGAAGAGGATCGTGACGGGCGAGGCGCTGTCCGGCCGCGTTGACATCCAGGATCGCCTGCCGCAACGAACCGGGGCCGGAGTCTGCGACGTTGGAAACGTAATACGTCGTCGGATAGACCGTGATGGTCACAGTCGCCACGTTCGAATACAGGTCACCTTGTTCGGCCACATAGGTGAACGAGTCGGGGCCGATGTAGTCGGACGTCGGGACGTAAGTGAACGAGCCGTCGGAATTCAGCGTGAGGGTGCCGTGCGACGCCCCGGCGATCTCGGACGCCTGTGAGGTTGCCGCCTTGGAGGTCGATGTCATTGCCCAGGATGCCCGGGGCCGGGACGGTGAGCGAGGCGTTGGCATCGACCTTCTCGAAATCATCCTCGGCATAGATCGGACCGGATGCCACGCCGATGGGAAGGTTGGCCGAGAACTCGGACGTGTTGCCTCCGGGGTCGGTCGCGGTGGCGGTGGCCACGCCCGTCGCAACCGTCGGGCAAATTGACGAGGAAACTCGCGTCTCCGATGGCGTCGGTGGTCACCGACGATTTGGCCAATGAGCCTTTTACCCTGGCCATATCCTGATGGGTCGGCGGCGGGGTTGGAGAAGAATTGGATCGTAAAGGAGGCATCCGGCGTGCCGTTGAACGACCCCTGGAATAAGTTTGCCCGTCATGGGAGAAGCCACGGACAGTACCGGATAATTCTGGAGGTTGTTGGGCCCGGAGTGCGGGCCTCCGGGAGTATCGGGGTCACGCCATCGCTGCCCAGGTCGATTCCGAGCTTGACGTTATCGTGGATCGAATTCGACAGGATGACGTTGCCGGCGGAGCCATACTCGATCAGTGACCCCCGCGAGGCTGTTGAATGCCATCGTGTTGGCCGCGCCGGGGTCGTCCCGCCGATCGAGTTATCTGAGTTATACGCCAGGATTCCATCGCCTCCATTACCCAGGGGCGTCTCCGAGCCGGCGTTCGTGCCGATGGCGTTGCCCACGATGAGGTTCGACCCGTTGTAACCGGGCACGTCCTGACCCAACATCGTGACGCCGTCGCCAAGATTGCCGGCGATCACGTTGCCGGCGCCGGCGGTCGTGCCTCCGATCGTGTTGAACGAGTCCGCTAGATAGACGCCATCCCCGGCATTCGGCAAGGCAGAGGAGCCGTCCGAGTTAACGCCGATCGTGTTCCCTTCGACAAGGTTGTTGCTCGCGGACGAATCGGAAAGGTTGATCCCATCGCCGCCGTTGCCCGAGATGACGTTGCCTTCGCCCGCGGAGGGACCGCCGATCGTGTTGCCTTTCTCGTCGAAATCGGTGATCCCATCGCCGCCGTTGCCCAGCGCCACGGAGCCGGTAACGTCGGTCCCGATGCGGTTGCCCTGGATGACGTTGAACCCGGCGAGCATCGTAGTAAATAAGATGCCCGATCGTGAATTCGACGAAATGACATTCCCCTGGGATGACCCGGTGCCTCCGATCGTGTTGTGGCCGCCTAGTCCGTAAATCCCGTACAGGTTGCCCAAGGGCGAGGTGCCGGTAACGTCGGTGCCGATGAAGTTGCCCTGCACCAGGCTGGAACTGAATAGCGATAGGCCGCCGCCGCTGGTGCCGGCGATCACGTTGTCGAGGATCGTCCCCATGAAGACCGTCGCGCCCCCGCCCCCGCCGATGGCCTTCGTGCCGGTGGCATCTGTGCCGATGAAGTTGCCCTGGATCAGGACATTCGGGGAGTTGCCGTCCGAGGCATCGATGCAGTTGCCGTAGCCATCAGTCCCCGAAACGACATTTCCCGCCTCTATCCCCGGTCCTCCGATCGTGGCCAACGGCGAATTGGCGAGGTCGATCTGGATGTTCGAGTAGCCAAGGCGAGTCGATCCGGTCCGGTCGACGCCGAAATAGCTCCCGAGCACGGCCAGGTTCGCGGAACCGTCGGCGTAAATCCCATCTCCGGAGCTCGATTCCGCGTCTCCGCCGGGTCCATTGCTCGCGATGAGGTCTCGGTCCGCCAGGGCCGTTCCACCGACGGTTGAGGAAGGGGCATCATCAATAAACAGGCCCTTCGACGTGTTGCCGGCCGCGTCGGTGCCCGAAGGCGCCACTCCGAGGAAATTGCCAATGATCGTGTCACCGCCGATGCCCTGCAAGTGAATCCCGTCGTTGAATCGCGTCACGGACAAGCCTTGGACGAGGCTGCCGCCGCCCGTGAGCAACAGCCCATCGGCATCCGCGCCGGCGTTCGTCCCGTCCAGTTGGATCGTGAGGACGGCGTTGTCGCCCAACGCGATCGTATTCGGGGTCGCCCCCATTTGCGTATAACCATCAACAATCACCGGTTGCGTGATTGTTGGCAGGGCCGACGTCGGGGCGATTGTCCAGACGCCCGTTGCGACGTTATAGCCGGGGTCGTTCGTGGGGATGTGGAACTGGATTTGATCGGGAATGGCGGTGCTATCGGTCGTGTCAGCGTTGACTTGGCCGATCGCCCAGCGGAGCGAGCCCGTGCTGCCGTCGTCCAGCGTGTTGGTGACCGCGAAAACGTTGCTGAGCAGTTGGCGCTGCTCAAGGATCTCGACAAGGGGCCTCGACCGTCCGCCCGATGACATCCGTCCTCGGCTCGTTCTCGCGTCCTGGAATCGTGGTCGCTTGCCTCTTGATAATGGACTCACAAGTCAGCTCCCCGAATGAAGAAAGGCAGCCGGGTCGGAGGGACACGCGAGCCCAGTAGGAGGCCCGAAGTGGCACCCTCCTATCGACCGCGCTTCACGCTGTCGGGCGATGGCGGACTTTTGGAGGCCGGACTCTGTTGTGATCACCGAACCGAAATCTTTCGGTTCCGACTCGCAACCCATCATATCACGCAGGGCTGGTGTTATGTCAGGGAGAGAGGAGCTTACCGGAGATTTCGGTCGAATAACGATGACTTTGTAAGGATCGGATCTTCGGGGCCTTTCGCCAAACAGGCAGGAAAGCTTACTGCGCGGCCATTACCATCGCCACGATCCCGGCCCGCAACGCCTCGGGCAGGCGGCCCCATCCCGCGATCACCACGGCCAGGTCAGGATCATTCTTGTTTGGCGCTGTAGCCGGCGCTGTCGAGGTAACGTCACTTCGCCGCAAAGTTTTTAGAAAATTTGATGTTGTGGATTTTGTTCAGCGGTCTTGAAAACCGCTGACGCCTCAAAACGTCCGGGGGTTCGACTCCCTCCCCCTCCGCTGTATCTTGCTTCTCTCGCAACGCTTTAGGATCGATTCTTCGCATTCGCCCCGCGTGATCGAATAACGGATTGGACGTCCAATCCGTTACGAATATCCGTGATACACAAGGTATTCAGCAACGGCCGTTTCCCGGATGCCTTCGGCCTTCAAGGTGTCGCCCCTTTTCGATGGGAAATGGGCCGTTGTTGCTGCACGAATGCTAACATAACACCTTAAAACATGGGTTCGTTGAGGCGGAGACTTGCTCCAGGAGATCTCCTGCCGACAAGATTTGTAATTTTCCTCCCGGCTGCTCCTGTTTCCTCGTGGCTTCCCACGATGCTGCGTGGTAAGCTGGGTTCCGAAAAGAAAATGCACAATCTTGGGGATTCTTGTTGACTTGGGGGTTTGTTGCGATTATTCATGGTGACATGCTAGGCCCGTTGGAAGCTTGATATGACCCCACGAGATCCGCGAAAATTCGCGGGGACGATGGGACCTTTGAAGAAGCCCGACCGCGCGAGGCCGGCGACTTCAGGCCCAACCCGTGGATTACGCGAGGTCGTCCGAGGACCTGTCGACGTCATGGCGTCGATGGGTCGATCGCTCCTCGTCCGCTCTTGCTAGAGATGCTCGAGAGGGGGCGCTGCTCGTGCCCTCCGGCCTGCCGTCGAAACGTCGATCTGCTGCACGGTTAGCCCTGGCGGCTCTCCTTCGTCTCTCCCCCGCCGGACTACCGCACCTTGGGAACCAAATCGAGGATACGCTCATGACCGCCCATCCGCGAAACACGACCAAGCGACCGCGAACCCACCGCCTGCCGTCCTCGGGACGAGGCCGGCGTCGCATGCCCGCCCGGCTCCTGCTGGAGCCGCTCGAGAGCCGCACCCTGCTGACTTACTCCTTCAGCCTGTCGGGCACGACGGCGGTGGCCATGGGGCAGTCGCCCGACGACTCGCTGGTGATCACCCAGGTGGACGGTTTCCTTGAGCACAGCGTCAACGGGAGCACGCCATCGGACGACTGGGATGATGCGACGGGCGGGACCCAGATGCTCGCGGCCGATGCGGGCTCGATCGTGCAGATCTTCCAGTTCCAGGGCGAGGGCACCGAGGCCATCACGCTCGGCACCCCGGATTCGCCCGCGAGCACGCTCCTGGCCCAGTTCACGGTGAACAACGACGTGGTCTCGGGCGAGACCAGCACCCTGGGTGTGGACGATAGCGGCTCCGGCTCGCAGACCACGTACACGGTCGACACCGCCAACCCGCTGGCGTCGGTCACGGCGACGGGGATCAACGTGGCCGACCCGGCCATCCTGTCCGGTGTTACCCTGCTCGGCGGGTCGGCGGCGGATACCTACACGGTGGCCTCGACCTTCACCGACGAGGCGGTCGCGATCGTGGGCGGGTCGGGCGGGAACACGGTCGATATCGAGGGGACCGCGCAGCCCACGTCGGCCCAGACCGTCGCCCTGAGCGTGGACGCGGGCTCGGGCTCGAACACGATCAACGTGGGGCTCAATGGCCTGGTCGCGAACGTGGACGGCCCCGTGACGATCGCCTCGGCCACGACCGGGACGAGCAGCCTCACGATCGACGATTCGGGCGACGCGGCCGATACCTCCGCGACGATCGGCGCCGGGGCGATCACGGGATTCACGCCTGCCCCGATCGACTTCGATTCCTCGGTGACGGCGCTCACCCTCGACGCCGGAACGGGCTCCAACACGCTCACGGTCGACTTCGGCAATGGAACCGCTGGGTCCAACCCGATCGCGATTTCCGGGCTCCAGTTCAACGCCGGCACGAGTTCCATGACCCCGCCGCCGGCCGGCCCCGCCAGCACGGCCTCGAACACGCTGGACCTGGTCGGGGGTGCGTTCACCGACGAGACTTACCTGCCCACCGGCACGGGTCAGGGCGACATCTTCCTTGATGGCACGACCATCGGCTTCGCCGGCCTGAGCCCGATCAACGACATCACCCCGGCGACGAATTTCACCTTCAGCGAGACGGCCGACACGGTCAACATCTCCAACGGCCCGGCCTTCATGGGCGTGCAAACGACGACCATCAGCAGCGCGGCCACGCCGCCCGATTTCGAGCTGATCAACTTCGCCAACAAGACGAACGTGACGGTTGAATCCACGGGCAATAGCCCGAACGGCGTGACGGTGGGGCTGAACAATTCGGTCGCCGCGGCGGGGCTGAAGGCGTTGACCATCAGCACCACCGTGCCCGGCACCCCGAGTGCCAACGACCTCGTCAATATCGCGGCCAGCCCGGCCGGCGTGGCGACGGTGGTGGACACCCTCACGGGCGACGATGTGGTGAACGTGACGGCCACGGGCGTGGCGGCGGGGGCCGGGTCTTCGCTGGCGCTCGACGGCGGCCCCGGGTTCGATACCCTGGACGTGAATGCCGCCAACTCCGGCTTGACGATCGTCCAGCCGAGCGGCACCACGCCCGGCACCGTCGCCGTGGCGGGCGGCGGGACGTTCAGCTTCATCAATTTCGAGTCGTTCAACGTCACCAACTCCTCGGTCGGGGGCGTGACGAGCACGGCCGTGACCGCCCAGGAGGGATTGCCGTTCACCGGCCAGTATGCCACGTTCACCAGCGGCAACCCCAACGCCTCGGCGTCCGACTTCACCGCCACCATCAGCTATGGCGACGGCGCGACCGGCGCGGGGACGATCACCGAGGATTCCAGCGGCGTGTTCCACGTGATCGGCAGCCATACTTACGCCGCCGCCGGCACGAACCTGACGACTTCGGTGACGGTCAACGGGGGGGCGGGCTCGACCGGGACGGCGACGGGCACCCTGACCGTGGCCACGGCGGCGATCACCGCCATGCCGGCGACGTTCACGGCCGTGGACGGCAAGTCGGTCTCGACGATCGTCGCCACGTTCTCCGACGCCAATCCCAACCAGCCGGCCAGCAATTACCAGGCGACCATCAACTGGGGAGACGGCACCCCGTTCACGACCGGCACGATCACGGCCGCCGGGACGCCCAACGGCGTGATCTACGACGTGGTGGGGACGCACACCTACGCGCAAGTGGGCACCGTGCCCGTGACGGTCACCATCGTCTCGGCCGAGGGCGCGGAGGCCGTCGCCCACGGCACGGCCGTGATCACGCCCGCGGCGCTGACCGCCACCGCGGGCACCGTCACGGCCACGGCCGGGACGCTGGTAAGCAACGTGCCGGTGGCCACCTTCACCGACGCCGCGGGCGCGCAGGCGGGTTCGGACTACTCGGCCACGATCGACTGGGGCGACGGCGGCCCGACCTCGCTCGGCACCATCGGCGTGACCGGCGGCGTGGTCACCGTGAGCGGGACTCACACGTTCGCCGCGCCGGGCACGTTCACCGGCAAGGTGGCGATCACCAACGGCCAGGGGGCGTCGACCTCGACCACGTTCACCGCGACGGTCGCGGCCCCCTCGCTCACCGTCTCGCCGCTCACGGCGGTCGCCGGGACGCCGCTGGTCACGGCGTCGGGCGGAATTCCCACGCCATCCGGCGCGGTCACGATCGCCACGGTGGGCGTGCCGGCCGGCTCCCCCGCCTTGGTCGCCCAGGGGTATACGGCCAAGGTGGATTGGGGCGACGGCTCGACCCCGTCCTCCGCGGACGTGATCACGACGACCGGCGCGACCCCGACCACGTACGTGGCGACGAGCGGCCATAACTATGCGGCGCCTGGCAGCGACACCATCACCGTGAGCCTGTACGACGCGGCGGGCGTCCGCGTGGCGACGGCCTCCGCGGCGGCCACGGTCTCGGCGCCGATCCTGACCTCGCAGATCCCGGCCGTCACGGTTGCCGGCACGCCGATTTCGCCGTTCACGATCGCCACGGTGACCGTGCCCGTTGCCGCCCCCGCGCTGACCCCCGGGAATTACAAGGCCCTGGTCGATTGGGGCGACGGCTCGACCCCGACGAGCGCGACCGTGGTGGCCACCACCACCCCGACCGTCGCGACCATCGTGCCCACGGGCGGTCATACCTACGAGGCCCTCGGCGATCACACCGTGACCGTGAGCCTCTATGACGCCCAGGGCGTGATGGTGGCGACGACATCCGGCCCGATCACGGTCGCCGCCCCGATCCTCACCGCCCTGGTGGTCCCGGCCACCGAGGGCATCCCGCTGGTCAACGTGCCGATCGCCACGGTCTCCACGATCGTCGCCGGCGTTTCGGGGCTGGCCAGCCCGATCGGCTCGTACTATTCGGCCACGGTCGACTGGGGCGACGGGACCGCCGTGAACCTGGCCACGATCTCGCCCACCGGGATCGCCACCGTCCAGGGCAGCCACACCTACGTGAAGGGCGGCGACTATTCCGCCAAGGTCACGATCGGCGACGCCGCCAACCCGTCGCTCGAAACCTTCGTGGTGCCGATCACCGTCGCCACCATCCCCCTGCCCCTGGCCGGGATCCTCAACCCGACCAGCGACAGCGGCGTTTCCAACCACGACGCCATCACCAACGTGGTACAGCCCAACTTCGAGGGCTACACCGGGCCCAACGCCACCGTGACCATCACCGCCACGCCCGTCGGCGGTGGCACGGCCATCACCCTCGGGACGGTCACCGCGCAGGCGAGCGGCTATTACACGCTCACCAGCGGGGTCGCGATCCCGCAGGGGAGCTATACCGTCTCGGCCACGGCCGTTGACCAGAACAATCAGGTCACGACCACCGCGCAGGTCCTCCCCGGCAACGGCGAGAGCAACCTGGTGATCGACACCACCGGGCCGAAGGTCACCAACCTCGTCTTCGACCGGCTGGGGAGCCAGATCACGGTCTCTTTCCAGGACAACTTGACCGGGCTGGACCAGGCGTCGATCATCGACGGTGCCAACTATCGCGTGAGCAAGCCCTTCGCCACCGACACGGTCACGCTCCTCCAGCTCAACCCGGCCACCTCGGCCACGGGCGTGGACACGGTCACGCTCACGATCAACGGCGGGACCCACAAGCTGCCTCACGGGTTCTACACGTTCACCGTCACCTCGGGAGGGGTCCAGGACGTCGCCGGCAACGCGCTCGACGGCGAGTTCTACGGCTACTTCCCCTCGGGGAACAACATCCCGGGCGGCAACTTCCAGGCGGTGATCGAGGCGTACCACAACATCGCGCTCGCCCCGGTGCCGACCAACGGCTACGCCTCGCCGGTGATCCCGCCGGGCACGCCCGCCACGTCGCTCGTCGGCTCGCCCAGCAAGGGGACCGCGCAGGCGGCCAGCGTGAAGAAGGTGGCGGCGGCGAAGAAGGTCGCCGCGACGGCCGCCCACAAGCTCGCCGTCCATGACGCCGCGTTGAGCCAGGTCAAGGTGAGCAAGAAGGCCCACAAGGGTTGATCCCAAGCGGCCTTCCTGCGAATTTCGGCCCGGCGTCTCTCGCGAGATGCCGGGCCTTTTTCATTTGCCGGGCGGGAAGCCCATGGCCTTGCAGGCGTCTTCGTACACGGCGTCGAACGGCTGGGCGCCGTCGACCTTGCAGACCTTCTCCGGGTCGTGCTCCTGGTAGTATTCGAGGATCGGCGCGGCGTGTTCGTCGTAGATTTCCTGGCGGACCGCGACGATCTCGGGCCGGTCGTCCTTGCGGCTTTCCAGGCGGGTCCCGTCCAGGTCGCAGACCTCGCTCACCCTGGGCGGCTTGTTGCGGACGTGGTAGGTGGCCCCGCACTTCGGGCACACGCGGCGGCCCGTCATGCGGGCTTCGGCCTCCTCGCGGGTCACGTCGATTTCCAGGTAGGCGTCGATGAGGAACCCGAGCTTCTTCTCGAACTTCTCCAGCAGAGGCACCTGGCCCATCGTGCGGGGGAAGCCGTCGAACAGGAGCTTCTTCTGGCCGGGCGCCTTCAAGTCCTGCTCCAGCAGCTCGAAGATGAGCAGGTCGGGCACGAGGTTGCCGCTGGCGAGGTGGATCTCCACGCGCTGCCCGAGGAAATCCTTGCGACGGATGGCGGCGCGGAGCAACTCGCCGGTGCGGACCAGGTCGAACCCGAAGTCGTTCCCGAGCCGTTCGGCCAGGCTGCTCTTGCCGCTGCCCGGCCTCCCGAAGATGACGAGGTGCGTGGGGGGAACCTGGATGGCCAAGGGCGCGGACTCCGCGTTCGGGGGCAGATGAGGGAAGACGGGGCGAAGCGCGTAGCGGGAATCATAGCGAATTGTGGCCGCCCGTCCAAGACGGCGCCGGCCGGCCGGCTTTTTCGTCGCAATCGCGGGGCCGCGGGTTGGAAACGGGCGATCGCTGCCGTAATGTAGGGCGTCACCGTCCGCTTCCCGGCCCGTACACGTGAGCCCCCCATGTTGCCAGGACCCGTCTTCAACGTCGAGCTCCTGACCACGGCGCGGCGGCTCCGCTATTACGTGACTCGGGTGATCTTCGGCGCACTCCTGCTCTTCCTCATCTGGACGAACTATGCCGCCCTTGGCCGCTACCGCGACGGCCCGATCACCCGGCAGGAAATCTCCGTATTCGCCAACACGTGCTTCGGCTCGATGGTCGCGCTCCAGGTCGGCGCGGTCCTGGCGATCACCCCTTCGCTGGTGGCGGGCGTGATCGCCAACGAGAAGCAGAGGAAGACGCTCCACTACCTCCTGGCCAGCCGGCTTTCCAGCGGGGAGATCGTCCTGGGCAAGCTCCTGGCCCGCATGCTGCACATCGCGGTCTTGCTCGCGGTCGCCTTGCCCATCATCAGCCTGCTGAGCCTCTTCGGCGGGGTCGATCCGGTGCAGGTGGTCCTGGCGTTCGGGGTCTCTCTGTCGATCGCCTTCCTCCTCGCCGCGATCAGTATCCTGTTCTCGACCCTGTGCAAGAGGGTCCGCGAGGCCGTGATCGCGTCCTACACCGTCGAGCTGTTCTGGCTCTTCCTGCCGCTGGTCGTGAAGGGGATGATCTCCTATTCCCATCCCGAATTTTACGCCCTCATCCGGCCGGTCAACGATTGCCTGTACGCCGCCACGCCCTGGGCGGGCATCGAGGCCATGTCGCGGTCTTACGGCTCGCAAGGCGGCTACTTCTGGCCCATCCTGGGGATGATGGGCCTGCAAATCCTGGCGGGATCGGGCCTGGTGGCCGTGGCCGTGCGGCGGCTCCGCCCCACGTTCCGCAACCAGGAAGGTTCCTCGGGCATTCGCCTGCTCGGCGTCCGCTTCCGATCCCCGGGGCGATTCCGGATCGCGGCCCGCAAGCCCGTCTCCGACGACGCCATGCTGTGGAAGGAGATGCACACCTCGCGAGGATCGGGCTGGGGGCAGATCTTGTGGACGGGCCTCCGCGCGATCGCCTTCGTCGGCGTGGGCTTCTGGGCGGTCTATTTCTGCCTCAATTGCTGGGGCGAGATGAGTACGGGCTCGTCCTTCGCGACGACCCGCCATCGCCAGGAATTCAACGGCTACCTCCGATTCATGACCACCTGCGTGGCCATGATCTCCTGCCTTTTGGCCGCGATGGGCGGGGCCAATTCGCTCACCTCCGAGCGCGAGGAGGACACCTGGATCAGCCTCATCTCCACGCCCCTGGAGGGTTCGGACATCGTCCGGTCGAAGATCGTCGGCGTGATCTGGAAGCTGCGTCCGTTCTTCTTCCTCCTCGTGTTCCTTTGGGTCCTGGGCGTCATCTCGGGCGCCGTCCATCCGGTCGCGATCTTCATCCAGGCGATCGAAATCGGCATCTTCGTCGGATTCTCGGCCGCGCTCGGCACGTTCTTCTCGCTCAAGTCCAAGTCGGCCTGGAAGTCGCAGACCATCACCATCGCCGTGCTGGTCCTGCTCAACGGCGGATACCTGCTGCTCTGCTGCCCTTTGATGATGGGACCGGGCAACAGCGGGATGACGGTGATCCTGGCGGGCGTCACGCCGTTCATCGAGGCCATCTCGCTGTTCCAATCCGGGGAGCTCGACGGGTCGCGTCCCGACGGCCCGAGAGCGGAGACGGTCGGGATGGTCATCGCGTGCATTGTGGGGACGGGCGGCTACCTCATCGGCGGGTTGTCGCTGATGGGTGCCACCATCGAGCGGTTCGATTCCGCGGCCGAGCGGCCCAAACGCGGCGTGTCTTACGTCCCCTCGAAGAAGCAGAAACCGCCCGATCCGCACCCGCTGGCCTGACGACGGGTCGAGCAAGGACAAGCCTCCCCCATGCTGCCAGGCCCGTTGTTCTGGTTCGAGTTGAGGGCCATCGCCCGCAGGAATCGCACGTACTATCTCCGGGTGATGGTCGCGGGCACGCTCAGCGGCCTTTTCCTGCTCTTCCACCATTTCCTGGAGAGCATCGACCTCGCGCGACGGATCTCCCTGGCCGTCGATTTCCGCGATTTCTTCATCACCATAGCCGGCGCCGAAGGTTTGCTGGTCCTGCTCTGGACCCCCGCCTCGGTGGCCGGGACGATCGCCGGCTTGCGGAAGCGCAAGGCCTTGCCCGCGTTGCTGGCCAGCCCGCTTTCGTCGGCCGAGATCGTGCTCGGCACCCTCACGGCGCGGCTGGTCCCGATCGTCACGACCCTGCTCGTGGGCTTGCCCATCCTGTGCCTGCTCACGCTGATGGGCGGCGTGGGGCCGGGCCAGGTCGTGGCCTTGATCCTGGCCCTGATCGCCTCGGCCGTGTGGGTGGGCGGGATCGCGATCCTGTGCTCGACCGCCGCCCCCGGGCCTCGCGAGGCGATCGTGGCTTCTTATGGGATCACCCTGCTGTGGCTCTTGCTCCCGCTGTTCCTGAACGGCCCGATCCAGAATCGCCTTCCCGCATTTCACGCCCGCATCGAGCCGATGGCCAACCTCCTGGCGACGATCGACCCGATCGCGATCGGCGAAACCTTCACCCGTGCCGACCCGGTCGGACCCATGCTCCAATATGCGTGGCGAGTGGCCGCGCTCGGCGTGCTCCTGGCGGGGATTTCTGTCGCCGCGCTTAAAATCATCGAGCGGTCCGATTTTCGGGTCGGGAAATGGTCGAAACCGCGTTTTCGGCGGCGGGAAAATTTTCCCGGATTTCCGATCGGCGACCGCCCCATGATCTGGAAGGAGACGCGGATCACGCGATGGCGAGGGCCGATCGCCTCGATGGGCCGCGTGGCCAGCTTCGTGGTTCTGCTCGGGCTGTCGGTCGAGGCGTATTACCTGGCCGTGCCTGCGTTTCGGGAAGTTGTCCGCGACGGACTCGGCGTGGATCCCTTCGGTTCCGCTCGCGAGGAATTCCACGACTTCCTCGGCCTGGCCACGCTGGGGCTCTATCTCTTCACGGGGCTGGGAGTTGCGGTCACCGCGGGGCTGTCGATCCTCTCCGAGCGCGAGCAGGAGACGTGGATCAGCCTGGTCTCGACCCCGCTGGAGGGGGAAGAGATCCTCGTGGCCAAGCGGAAAGGGGCGATTCGCCGTGCCCGGCCGGTCCTGCTCGGCATGGTTATCCTGTGGACGGTCGGGCTGATTTGCGGGGCCACGCATCCGGTCGAATTCGTCGCCCTGAACCTCAGCCTGTTCATCTACATCCGCTTCCTGGCGGCGCTCGGGGGCTTCGCATCGCTCCAGGCGAAGGGGGCGATGGGAATCGCCGGAATCATCCTCGGTGCCTTGGTTTGCGCCAATATTGGATACCTGTTTTGCTGCCTGCCGATGCGCATCGAATCGGGCGCCATCTTCGCCGGATGCACGCCCTTGCTCATGGCCGATCCGCCGTTCTCGTACTTCGGCCCGAGGGAGAATCGGAACCTGTTCGACCACCCCGCGTCGCACGCGTTCGCCTGGATTCTTTCGTGCATCCTCTATGGATCGGCCGCCGTCCTCCTGAACATCGTCGCCTCCCTCCAGTTCGACCGCGCCGTGGACCGGCCGTGCCCCTGGGCCGTGCCCGGCCGGCGGTAAGATTCCGCGAAATTCCCCACGAATGGCCGATTTCGGCCGCCTTCCGCTCACGATCCTACCCTTTGGTGACGAGCCCATGGTTGCGGTTGAAACACCCTCACGCAGGAAGGTATCGCGAGGTCGGCCCGCGATTATCGCCCTTCCCGCGCCGAGGGGGACGCAAGTTTCATCAACAAGCTGGTGGGATTCGCAGACGATTTCGCGAAAAAATCGGGCCGTTTAGGTGGTCCCGCGGCGGCCTTTTTGCGCGATTTCTTCGAGGGTTCCCGGAGACGCAAGTGCTTTTCTTGGTGGATGTTGTAAAGATCAAATCGGGGATATAAATCGTAAGCAGTAGATAATACGCTACAGAGTGCGACACTTTTTTTGCGCGAAAAAAGGCAGAAAACACGCCCAGTCATGATGTCTTGGGATGAACTTGTAAGAAAGCGCAGGCGGAGCGTGCGCTTTTCGGCCCTCGCGGGGGCGGTACCCGAGACGGCCCTCGCGGCGTGGATTTCGGCCCTCGGCCCCTGCGATCGCTCGCGAAACTCCGCCTTCCGTTCACGATCCCCATCATTTGCCACCCGAAGTGCAGGATGTTGCAGGCCGGCTCGCACCGCGGCGTCACGCACGGTGCCGCAAAGCTACCGATATGGGCCGCCCTCGCAGGGGCGAGCCAGCTCTCGGCCGGACGCCGGATATTGGGCGGTTTGATGCGAGTCCCGTAGAATATGGAAGGCGCGGGGTGTCTGGATGCGATGGCTTGCCCTTGATAGAGTGGCCCGTCCAGCGACCTTGGGCCACGACGGAGCGACAGCTTTGAGCGATGGAGCGACGAACGCGGGTGATCGCGCGGGCGGACGGGGCGCGTGGTGGTCCATCCCTTTGCTGCTCGGCCTGGCCGCGTTTGGCGTGGCCGTGCGGCTGCGGGCGTTGCTTGCGAACCGGTCGCTCTGGCTGGACGAGGCCATGCTTGCCTGCAACATCTGCGGGCGGTCGCCCTCCGGCCTGCTCTTGCCGTTGGACGATCAGCAGGGGGCGCCGATCGGCTTCCTCCTGCTCGCGAAGTTGGCCGTGATCGGCCTGGGTCCTTCGGAGCTGGCGCTGCGATTGGTGCCGTTCGTGGCGGGGTTGGCCACGCTCGGGCTGGTGGCGGCCTTCTGTCGTCGGAACCTTGGATCGGGCGCGGCGGCGATCGGCCTTGGGCTGGCCTGCGTGATGCCGGCGATGATCTATTACTCCGCCGAGGGGAAGCAATACGCGATGGACATCGCGGCGGGAGTGCTGGTCCCCGCGCTGGCCGCCGAGGCCCTGGCTCGCGGGCTCTCGCCCGCCCGGGCGATCGGGCTGGCGGTGGTGGGGGCGGTCGTCGTGTGGCTCTCGCACCCTTCCGTGTTCCTCCTGGCGGGCGCGGGGACGACCTTGATCGTCCACGAGGCCCTGCGGAAGCGGCCGCGCTCGGCGGCGATCGCCCTGGGCGTGTCGATCGTCTGGGCGGCGAGCTTTGGCGTGAGCTATCGCCTTGCTTTGAAGGATTTGCAGGCGAGCGACTACCTGAATCAATTCTGGGGCGAAGGATTCCTCCGCTTCCCCCCGCGATCGGCGGGCGACGTCCGTCAATGCGTGGCGATCTTCCTCGGGCTCTTCGAGTCGATGTACCAGAATTACCAGGCGGCCACGGGGATCGAGGGCCGGATGGGCGTCCCCGCGGCGATCGCCGCCGTGGCCGGCGCGATCGTGCTTTATCGCAGGGGCGACAGGGCCCTGCTCGCGCTCCTGACCTTGCCCCTGGGGTTTGCGGTGGTCGGGTCGATCTTGCACAAGTACCCGTTGCAGGTCCGCATGACCTTGTTCGCCGCCGGGCCGAGCCTCCTGCTCATGACCTCGGGCGTGGACGCGGCCTTGCGGTCTCCGGACCGGGCGGCCAGGGCATTCGGCGCGGCCATGCTCGCGGGGTTGGCGCTGTTGCCGACCCTCCAGGCCGGCTCGTCCCTGATCGATCGTCCCCAGCCTTACGGCGCCCGCCCGGTCCTGGCCGAGCTGGCCCTCCGCCACCGACCCGGCGACGTGGTGATCGTCGACCGGGCCTCGGAGCCTCCGTTCCGCTTCTATCGGTCGCACGCCCGCGTGGAGGGGCTCGGACCCATCGAGCCGATCCTGGTCGAAAGCGAGCTGCGCGACCCGGATTCGCTCGCGGCCGTGGCCCGCCGTTTCCGGGGGCGTCCTCGCGTGTGGATCGTCTTCACGGCCCACATGGGCGACCCCGGAGGTCGCGAGGATCGGCTCATCGCCCTGACCCTCGATCAGCTCGGGCGCAGGGGCGAGAAGATCGCGGCCCGGGGTTATTACGCGCAGCTGTGCGACTTCCGCGAACCCTCGGCCCCGCCGGGGAATGGATCCGGGAACCCAGGGTGATCTCGAATTGAAAGGAGCCGCGAGCTTCCTCGTCCCCGCCCCGGAATTGCCGTGATGGATGGCGTGCCCATGCGCGTTACAATGCCCCCGGTGGACGCCGAAGACTTTCCTCCGCCCGTCGCGCCCGCGGGCGGGAGATCCGGGGACGCGGTCGTTCGCCAACCTTTGGGCTCCAGGTGTTGTATCATCATGACCGTGACCGCGGACCCGCCTCGGAAATCCGGCTGGCGCCGCCAGGCCCGCTGGCTGGCGGTCGCCGTGGGCGCCGCCCTGCTGGTGGCGGGCTCGATGCTGGCGCCCGACCTCTGGCAATTCGTCCCGCGGCCGACTCGTCGCCGGCTCATCGAGGGCTTCCTGTTCGGCTGCCTGGTGGGATACGGCGTGGTCCTCCCCCTGTCCCTCGCCGGCTCGCTCGTCTTCTGGGTCCAGCTCGTGAGGTCGCGTCGTCGCAAGGGGAACTGGCGGGCCTGGGCGCGGGCGTTCGTATCCTGCGCGGCGATCGTGGCGACGCTGGCCGTTGCCGAGGGGCGCTCGCGATGCGGCGGGCGATCATCGCCCCGCCCGAGCCGCAACTGCCGCGGACGCTCCCCGCCTCGCCCGACAATGCGCTGCGCGTGGTGGTCATCGGCGGCTCGAGCGCGCGAGGCTATCCGTACCATCCGCGGTTCTCCATCGGGCAGATCGTCGCCTGGCGGCTCGGCCTGGCGGTGCCCGGCAGGCGGGTGGACCTGGAGATCCTCGCCCATGGGGGCGCGAACCTTGAGGGGCAGTACCGCAAGCTCTCGCAGATCAAGTACAAGCCCGACGCCTTGATCATCTACTCCGGCCACAACGAGTTGTGGACGCGCTACCCCTGGGCGCGCCGGGTGCGGCCGTCGACGGATGTGGCCTCGTGGGCGAGGCGACGCTCGCCGCTCGCGAGGCTGATCGACGAGGCGATCGACGCCAACCGCGTGGACGCCCCTCCCGGTGCCGCCCTGGCGCCGCCGATGATCGACTGGCCGACGTGCGACGCGGCCGAGAGGGCGGCGTGCCTGGCCGACTTCCGCCGTCACATGGGGCAAATCCTCGCGTTCTGCTCGCGGCTCGACGTGCTGCCGATCCTGGTCATCCCGCCGAGCAACGAGGGGGGCTGGGAACCCAGTCGCACGGTCATGCCCGACTCGGCCACCGCCGAGGAGCGCGACGCCGTCGCCCGCGAGCTGGAATCCGCCCGCACCGCCGGGGGCGACCGCGCCGAGGCGGCCTACGAATCGCTGCTTTCGCGATGGCCGGGGCTGGCCGAGGCGCATTTCCGCCTGGGCCGGATCCTGAGGGCTCGCGGCCGATCCGACGAGGCCCGCCGGCACTTCCTCGACGCCCGCGAGGCCGACGGCTTCGTCTCCCGGTGTCCGCAAGCCTTCCAGGACGTCTACCGAGACCTGGCCGCCAGGGGGACGATCCTGATCGACGGCCCGGCAATCCTCCGCGCCATGAGCACCGACGGCATCCTCGACTTCAACCTCTTCCACGACGCCCACCATCCCGCCTTCCGGGCCCACGTGGCGCTCGCCGCGGCCGTCCTGCGGGCCATGCACGAACGCGGTTCGCTCGGCTGGCCCGCCGGGTTCGCCCCCGACCTTGGCCCGGCCGAATGCGCGCGCGCACTTCCAGATGGACAGGGCCGGCTGGGAGGCCGGATGGGTGGGCGCCTATGCCTGGACCGGCACGGCGATCCGCATCTCCGCCGGCGAGCTGCACGACCCGACCGAGCGGCTCCAGTGGGCCGCTCGCTTCGAGGGCGCGTCGCGCGCGATCGACTCCGGCGCGAAGCCCGAGGACCTGGGCATCCCGGGCGTGGGGGCGGACCCGCCCTGGCGGCGCTAGGAAAACGGCGTCGCACGAAGGCACGAGGAATCCCCCAAAGCACCCCCGGAGGACGGGTTGCGATGCGGAATCCCGAGGCGTAAGTGTTGACATTGTATCAACTTATGGGATTCTTCGCGCCATTCGCATTCGCCCCTGACGCCGTTTTTTGCGCGGGAAAGTTGTTGCGTAGTCGTGGCCTTCTCTTGTAAAACAAGACGCGGCGTTCCGTGCGAGGAATCCTGCCGAAAGTCTTCCTTCCCGTCCGCTCCTTCCGAGAGTCAGGGAGTCCTTCCGCCATGCGCACCGTGTTCTCCAAATTTGCAACGATGGCCGTCGTGCTGGCCGTGGCCGCGACGGCCCTGGGCGATGAGCTTCGCACGTGGACCGCGGGCAAGGTCACGATCAAGGCGAAGTTCGTGTCGACCGAGGGGGGCAAGGTCGTCCTGGAGAAGGAGGACGGCGAAGAGGTTGAGGTTGAGCTGAAGAAGCTGACGCGGCCGACCAGAAATACGTGTCCGACAAGGGGAAGGAGAAGGACGACGATTCCCCGTTCAAGCCCAAGAAGGACGACCCCTTCAAGCCCAAGGTCAAGGGCACGGGCAAGACGGGGGGGATGAAGGGGGACGCGGGCGAGGCCAGGACCGTCACGGTCAACTGGTCGGGCGTGCGGATGCTGATCCCGGCGCCCGCGGGCAACGAGTGGAACGTGACGGTGGGGGATTCGCCCGACCCGGCCAAGGGCGTGAAGCAGAGGCCGATCTCCGTGGCCCCGAAGACCAATTTCTTCGAGAAGGTGGAGGGCGTGGTCCTCTCGAACGACGGCAAGAGGGCGGCCATCGGCTACAACACCGACGAGCCCCGGCCCGACGGCGTGACGAGGGTGGTGGTCCTGGACCTGGAGAACGCCCAGCCGTTCGGGTGGGCCGCGAACCCCGGCAAGATGAGCCCGCTGGCCATGAGCGACGACGGGTCGCAACTGCTGATGAAAAGCAACGAGTTCGGATTCGGCAAGCAGGATCGCCTGGAGTTGTGGAGCCTGACCGAATCGGGGATCAAGAAGAACTTGATCTTCCAGCCCTACAACGACGCGCAGGGGCCCGACCGCGACGTCAAATGGGCCGCGTTCCTGGACGACAAGAAGATCGTCACGGTGAGCAACAAGGGCATGCTGGCGGTGTGGGAACTGGGCAAGGGCAAGCCCCTGTACGCGATGGCCCTGGCCGGCGGCTGCATCCCGGCGCTCAGCCCCGATCGCAAGCTGCTGGGGTTCGCCACCGACGGCGAGGTCGGCGTCCTGGATGTCGCCGAGGGCGCGGTCCTGGGCATCCAGGGCCGCGAGCGATCCCCCTGGCCCGTGCTCGCGTTCAGCCCATCGGGCAAGAAGCTGGCCCTGGCCTCGATCGAGAAGTTGTGGGTGTACGACACCGCGACCGGCAACCCGCTCTGCCAGGCGCTGGTGACCGGCATGAATCCCGACGGCAAGCTTTTGTTCCCCGACGAGGATTACGTCCTGGCGGGCGGGCAGCACCTCGTCGACGTGGCCAAGGAGGTGAAGGTGTGGAGCTACGACCCGCAGCCGGGGAACCAGCCGATCACGGCCGGGCGCGGCAGCCTCTGCCTGTTCTGACGCGCCGAACGGCACCGACCACCCGGGCGGGCTCATCCCGTCGCAGGTCCCGCACCCGGGCGAGGTCGGCGATCGAGAAGGCCGTGGCCGACCCGTCATTCTTCATCCTGAAGCCGGGGACGACGGTCCGGCTGGACGTGAGCGGGATCGGCGACGCGGCGCAGAGGGCCAGGGTGTCCGACGCCCTCACCGCAAAGCTAGCGGCCAACGGCTGCCAGGTCGGCCCTAACGGCACGATCGACCTGGTCGCCCAGACCGAGACCGGCAAGCAGCAGGAGCGCACCTATCGCAGCTTCGGCTTCCGGAACATCCAGACGTACAAGGTGCAGGAATACCTGACGCGGGTCAAGTTCGTGCATCAGGGCAAGGTCGTGTGGGAGAGGACCGGGTCGAACATCCCGCACATGGTCAGCCTGAAGCAGGGCGAGACGATGGAAGGCTACCTCCGCGAGCACGAGAAGCCGAACTACGACAACTTCACCGGCATCGACCTGCCCAAGAAGCTAGGCAAGCCGATCCTCTCGAAGTCGACCGTCAGCACCTCGGGGATTCGCTGAATCCCACCCTCGGGAGTTGGGCGGCTTTCCGCCGTGTCCGCCAGATTTTCGCCCCCTTGTAGGCCATCCACGCGGCGACGAGCGGCAGGCTGATCCCCAGGAACAAGGCCAGCTTGCCGTTCGCCATCGCCCAGGACCTGGCCGCCCCGTAAGTCCCCGGCTCGGTCTGCGTCGGCAGGCCCGGCGCGGGGGCTTCCGCGTATCCGTCCCAGAACCTCGGATCGGTGTCGGGATGACGGCCCTCCTGCAACCGCCTCATCATGAACGCGGTGCGGGCCGCTTGCCAGGCGTCGGCCTCGGCGCGGAGCTTCGGGTATGCGGCATCCAGCAGTTCATCGGCTTCCACGCAAGAGGTGCTGGTCCAATTGAGACTTCAGCTCAGGGCCGACGGGGCCCGGGCAGCATCGATCCCTTGCCCGCGTCGATCAACTCGCAGCGATCGCAGCCGGGCGAGATATGCCAGCGTGTTGCGACCGCCCGAACCATGATTCGCGAAGCCCAGCGTGTCGTGCTGCAGGCGCGACGCACAGGGCTTGGAATACGTCGACGCTCTCCCAGGCATTGCCCAGGACGATCAGGCCCGCAAGCCCCCTCGCGGCCTCGTCGGCCTCCTTGGGATCGATTCTGTCCCGGTGATGCCGCCAGGCCAGCCCAACAAGTTGGGCATCGCATAGTCACTCGGCTTCTTCGGCGGGTCCACGATCCAGTCCAGCGCCAGCAACTGATATTTCTCGCGGCCGAAGTGCGCATCCGGGTTGATCTCCAGCGCCCGGGCGATCTCGTCGCGGGCGGCTTTTACCTCGTCGATCTTCGCGCGATCGGCCCCGTTCCTGATCCAGCGATGAACCAGGAACGTGCCGAGGTTGGCGTGATAGCGATACCACTGCTCTTTAACCTCGGGCCGAGAGGCGTCGAGCTTCTCCAGTTCCGCCCGCTTCTTCCCCATCCACGAAATCGCCTCGTCGCCCCGGCCGAGGCGGTCGCAGGCGACGCCGGCGTCGTCGTAGGCGGCGAGGTCGTCGCGATGGTCGCGGAGGTGGGTCGCGACTCGCTCCAGCCGCATCTCGTAGAACAGCGGCGGGTTCCTCGCGAACCGGCCGGTGAGCACCGCAACGACCTCGGGCAACCCCTTGGCCTCCGAGGCGGGGGTGTCGCGGTCCCACAGGCAGGCCACGACCGTGAGCGGCAGGAGCAGGACCAGGGCGATGGTCGGGAGCAGGCGTCTCATGGCGAAGTTCTCCGAAGGGATTCGGACCCTCGCCTCCAGCTTGACGCGCTCCGCCCGATCCATCAAGTCGCAGGCGGAAAAACGGCGTCAGGAGCCGTTTTTCCGGCCCGGGATGCTTAGGTGTTGGCCATGCCGCCGCTGACCATGATCGTCTCGCCCGTGACCCATTGCGAGTCCTCCGACGCGAGGAAGACGGCGACCAGGGCGATGTCGTCGGGCTGGCCGGTGCGCCCAGGGGCGTTTGCGCCGACCATCTGCTTGTGGAAGTCGGACCCGATGAAGCCGGCCGCCTGCACGCCCTCGGTCTCGATCAGCCCCGGATTGATCGAGTTCACGCGGATCTTCTTCGGTCCGAGCTCGCGGGAGAAGGATTTGGTGAGCGCGTCGATGGCCGCCTTGGTCGCGCTGTAGACCGAGGCGCCCGGCATGGGCGAGAGGGCCACGACCGAGCTGAGGTTGATGATCGCGCCGCCCTCGGCCCCGAACGCCTTGACCGCCTCCTGCGTGGCCAGGATCGTGCCCAGCACGTTGACGTTGAACTGCTTGTGGAAATGCTCCTCGGTGATCGCCTCCAGCGGGCCGAACTCGTAGATCCCGGCGTTGTTGACCAGGATGTCCACGCGGCCGAACGCCTTCTTCGTCTCGGCGAAGAGCTTCTCGACCTCCGCCTTCTTGGCCACGTTCGCGCCAATGGCAACCGCCTTGCCCTCGCGTCCCTGGATCTCGGCCACCACGCGGTCGGCGCCCTCCTTGCTCGACGAGTAATTCACCACGACCGAGGCCCCGGCGGCGGCCAGGTGCCTGGCGATGGCCGCGCCAATCCCCTTGGAAGCCCCCGTGACCACCGCCACCTTACCCTCAAGTTTCTTCGACATCTCACGATCTCCCTGATTTGTGGTCGACCCGGCAGACGGTGGCAATGCTAGTCCTTGATTTCGGGGCGGCAAGTACATACCTTTTGGTAAGTAGGCTTGAGTGGCGGCAAACAAGACCCGGCCGCGGAGTCACGGATTTTCCGAAGCGCAGGAAATGCCGCTCGGGAAGCTTTCCGGACCGAATGTGTAAATCAAGGTCTCGCAATGAATTAAGGAAACGGTGTCAGGAACCGTTTTCCCATTGGCAGAAACGGTTCCTGACACCGTTTTTCGGTTCCCGGTTCCTGTTCGGGGAAAATTCATGAAAGACGGGGCTTATGGATGTGGGCTGGAGGCCGCGCTGGACGTGATCGGCGGCAAGTGGAAGGTGCTGGTCCTGTGGAACCTCTCGGCGGGGCCCACGCGATTCGGGCAGCTTCGCCGCTCGGTCGCGGGGATCAGCGAGAAGATGCTGATCCAGCAACTCCGCGAGATGGAGGCCGACGGGATCGTGGCGAGGCAAGATTTCCGCGAGGTCCCACCCAGGGTCGAGTACTCGCTCACCCCGTTCGGCGTGTCGTTCATCGAGGCGCTCAAACCCCTGTGCGAATGGGGCAGCAAGCACATGGGACGCATCGGGGCCACGCGGGGCGAATCGCGCCGCGTGAAGTCGCTCTGAAGATTCGAGAGATCCGTACCCACGACGTTTCCCTCCTCACGAAAAGTTCATTCGACCCGGCGAGCAAGTCGTGTCAAGATCGGTCCTGTCGAGCTGGGAAGGCCCAATCGGAGGGGATTATCATGCCGCGGTCTTGGACCTTCGTCGGTAGCAAATGCCTCGCACTGTTCGGGTGGATGGCCTGGCTCGGTGTGGTCTCGACGGCCACGGCCCAGCCCGTCCCGCAGCCCCCGCCCGACGGCTCGTGGGTGGCCGATGCCGTGGTCGATTCCCCCCGGATGGTCTCGGGCGAAGGTCTGGGCGCGCGCAGGGGATCGCGGTCCGCGGTGGCAAGATTTACGCCTATGGCGACGTCCGCTCGCCCGGCCCTCGCGTGGGGGTGGTCCGCGAATATGACATGGACCTGAAGCCGACCGGCCGCGTGGTCTGGCTCCGCAAGGACGACAAGCCGCTGCTGCTCCACCCCACCGGGCTCACGTGGGACGCCCGCCTCGGTACGTTCCTGGGCGACACCGTGGACAAGAAGGCGGTCATTTATCGGCTCGATTGGGACCGCGCCTGGACGGAGGGGAATCTGGACCATGCGGTCCTGGACGTGATCGACGATGACGTGGCGGTCAACGGCTGCCGCCCCACGTTCGTGACCGTCGGCGATCGCACGCTCCTGGCCACGGCCGATTACGGCGACGTCCGGCCCGAGCTGCGGCTATATGACCCCGATGAGCTGATCCGGAGCAAGCGATCGAGCGCCCCGAAGGTGGTCGTGCATCGCGTGCTCTCCGGCCCCTGGAACCAGAATCTGCACTGGGATGAAGCGTCGCGTCGCCTGACCTGCGTGCAGAACGTGATCGAGGGCCGAGGCTGGCGGCTGGACGTGATCGACCTGGACCGGGCCGTCGCCGACGGCCGCGTGACGGGGCCTCATGTCCGCGTGAGGATGAGCACCTTCAGCCCCCACGACGAGCTGGAAGGGTTCTGGCCGCTCGACAGGGAGCGGTCGCTCCTGATCACGTCCAACCGGGCCGACAACATCGTGATCGGCGTGATCAAGGCCACGGAGCCGAAGCCCTCGCCGCCCGATTCGCGGCCTTGAATGCATATCGGGGGCGTCGGGTTTCGGGTATACTTGCAAGCATCACTTGCGGAAATGAGATCCGAAGCCCTCAACCCGGAGAAATCCCCATGAAGACCCGACTGACGACGATCCTCCGCCTCACCCCGGCCGTCCTGGGCCTGGCACTGATGGTCGGCTGCGAGGAGGTCAAGGAAAAGACGGGCGAGGCCTCGCAGAAGGTGGGCCAGGGGCTCAAGAAGGGCGGCGAGGCGATCGAGAACAAGGGCGAGAAGGTGGGCGAAGGCGCCGAGAAGGTCGTCAACGCCGTCGGCGAGGGGGCGAAGAAAATCGGCCTCGAGAAGGTCGGCGAGAAGATCGAAGGTTCGGGCGAGAAGATCAAGGAAGGCACGCAATCCGCCGTCGAGGGCACCGGCGAGGTCATCCAGAAGGGGGGCAAGGGGCTCGAGAACGCGGGCGAGAAGCTGAAGAATTCGGCCGAGACCCCGCCGAAGTAAGTCGGCCGGCTTGTAGGGTGCTCTGCGAGCACCTCTTCGATTCCATTCCAGCAAGAAGAGAAGAGGTGCTCTGCGAGCACCCTACAAGAGGGGATGGCGTGTTTCCCGCGCCCTACTTCAACGTGGCCCGCCATTCCTCGTCGAGCTCCTGCACCGTCTTGCCCGTCAGCTCCTTGAAGATCTCCTCCTTGTACTTGCCCTCGCGCATCGCGGTGTTGAGCTTGGAAATCAGCTCCTTGTTGTACTTGTCCGTCACGTAAGCGAGGAACGCCGCCGTGGTGCGGTAGCTGGCGTTGTAGCGGGCTCGTCTTGCGTTGATCGGGCCGATCTTGCCGGGCTCGTACTTGAAGAACCGGATGTAGTCGTCCAGGCCCTCCACCAGCCATCCGGGATTGCCCCGGCCTCGGTAGTGCTGGATCACGTGGACGGTCTCGTGGACCATCGCGCCCACGTCGTCGGGATGGTCCTTGAAGAACTTGACCGAGCCGGTGATCCGGTTCCCGCTGGTCGCGGCCACGCCGTTGTAATTGGCCTTCAGGCTCATGTAGATCACCCGAGCCGGCTTGTACCCTTCGCTCTTCAGCTCGTCGTTGAGCCGGGGATACCACCGCTCGCACTCCCTGGCCGCCTTCTCGGCCCATTCCTTCATCTCGGGGGCGTCGGCCACGTCCACGATGAACTCGACCGGGTAGCGGAACGTGGCGATCGGCGGGTCGGATTCGATGGCGATCTCGGCGATGGCCAGCGGGTGCTTCATCTCCTCGGTCGGCTTGATGCGTACGGCCTTGATCGGCCTGCCCGCAAGCTCGGCCCTGGCCTTGCCGTCGGAGAATTTCGCCGCTTCCTCGAACGCCTTGCCGTCGGTTGAGACCTCCAGGACCCCGGCGTCCAGCTTGTCCGACCCGTCGGGTCGGCCGGTGCTCACGGCGATGGACTTCACGCCCACGGGCGAGTCGAGCACGAGCGTGAAATGATCGGCGGGGCCGGCCTTCTCCGCCGCGAAGGACGTGGCGGGGTCGCCATCGAAGGCAAGCTGGCGGACCTGGCCATCCGCCGTCTTCAGCGAGGACTCGGCCGCGGCGATCACCGGCGGGACGTCAAGAGCCAGGGCGGGCATGCCCCACGGGAGGAGCATCAGGAGCGGGCAGATCGGGCGTGGCACCGGGGGTCTCCGTTGGTGGGAAGGTCAGGCTTCGAACTTCAAACCGCGGTCGCGCGACCTGGCGGATGGTGGCTTCGAGCACGTCGGCCTCGATGGGCTTGGTGAGATGGGCGGAGAATCCGGCCTCCTTCCCCTTGCGGATGTCGTCGTCGGTGCCGAATCCGGTCAGGGCGATGGCGGGGACCGCCAGGATCGGCTTCAGGAGCCGGACCACGTCCAGGCCCGAGCCGTCGGGCAGGCTGATGTCGCTGAGGATCATCTGGAACCGCCCCTCCTGCCCCTCGGCGGCCCGGACCGCCGCCGACACGCTGTCGGCCGTGGTCACCCGATGGCCGAACCTCTTCAGCACGCGGGCCAAAATCTGGCGAGTGCTCGGGTCGTCCTCGACCAGGAGGATGTGCAGGTTCTCGCCGGACTCTTGCGCGCCGCCGGCCGTCGCGACCGTCGGGCGAGCGGCCCCCTCGGTTGCCTGCACGGTCGCCAGCTCGATCACGAAGGTCGAGCCCCGGCCGCTCCCCTCGCTTTGCGCGGTCAGGGTCCCCCCGTGGGCCTCGACGGCCGATCGGCTGATCGCCAGGCCGAGGCCGAGGCCGCCATATTTGCGGGTCCGGTAGGAGGGCTCGCCCTGCTCGAAGGGGTCGAACACTCGGGGCAGGAACTCGGGCTCGATGCCGATGCCCGTGTCCTGGAACTCGACGATCAGCCGGGGCGGGCCGTCGTCGGGGGCGGGTCCGTTGCGGGTGCGGATCGTGAGCCGGCCCCCCTGCGGGGAGAACTTCATCGCGTTCTTCACCAGGTTCCAGAACACCTGCTGGAGCCTCGCCGGGTCGGCCATCACGCGATGCTCGCCGGCGAGCAGCTCCAGCGAGATCGTGGCACACGCGGCCTCGATGTCGGCCTTGCAGATCTCCAGCGGCGTGGCGGATCAGGGCGTGGGCGTCGGCGGGCTCGGGGTGATAGGTCATCTTGCCCTGGATGATCCGGGTGAGGTCGAGCAGGTCGTCGATCAGGCGGGCTTCCAGCGCCACGTTGCGGCGGACCATCTCCAGCATGGGCCGGACCTCGCCTTCGCCGCCCGGCGTGTCGATCAGCGACGACACCCCCAGCAGGATGGGCGTGAGCGGGGTGCGGAGCTCGTGGCTGAGGACGGCGAGGAAGCGGTCCTTGGCCTGGTTGGCGGAGTCGGCGGCATTCTCCGCGCGCTTCTGGTCGTCGATGTCGGTACACGACCCGTACCAGTGCGCGATGGCCCCCGAGTCGTCCCGCACGGGCAGGGCGCGGCCGAGGTGCCAGCGATACCCGCCGCGGTGACGGTCCTTGAAGCGATACTCGATCTCGTAGGGCTGGCCCGACCCGATCGACGCCAACCACGCGTCCAGGGTCCTCTGCCGGTCCTCGGGGTGGAACACGCTCAGCCAGCCTTCCACGGTGTAGGATTCGGCCTCGGTCAGGCCCGTGAAGTCATACCACCTCTTGTTGAAATAGTCGATCGTGCCGTCGGGCAGGGCGGTCCACACGATCTGCGGCATGCTGTCGGCCAGGGCGCGGAAGCGCTCCTCGACGCGCCTCAGCGCCTCGGCGGCCTCGACGCGCTCGGTCACGTCCCACACGATCCCGCCCACATACTTGCGGCCCCCGTGGTCGAGCGGGAACTTCACGGTCATCCAGTGGCGGCCGCCGTCATGCTCGAGGGCCTCAATGCTCCGGCCCCCCTCCAGCACCCGATTGTCGCTCTCGCGGAAGATCCTCGCGGTCGACTCGGGGAACAGGGCGAGGTCGTCCAGCCCCATCAGCTCGTCGACCGGCCGGCCGAACTGCGCGGCCCAGGCGGCGTTGGCGTAGGTGTAGCGGCCGGATTCGTCCTTGATGATGTGGATGGCGGGGGAGTTGTCGATGAAGGCGCGCATGCGGAGATCCTTGTCCCGCAGTTCGGCCTCGACCCTCTGCCGCTCGGCCATCTCGGAGATCAGCTCCTCCCGGCTTCGGATCTCCCGACGGCGGGCCTGGGCCCGGCCCTCGGACAGGATGCTGACCACCGTCATGTTCATCATGAACAGGAGCAGTCCGACCGTGTTGCTCGGGGTGCCGATCGAGAACCGGAAGCGCGGCTCCAGGAAGAAGAACGAGGCCGAGAGCGCCGCAAGGGCCGTCGCCAGCAGCCCCGGCCCGAGCCCCCCGAACAGCGCCGTGATCATCACCGCCGGGTAGAACAGGGCGAACGGCTGACGCTCCTTGAGCAGAGGGTTCATCGCCCCCCGGGCCGCCGTCGCCAGCAAGACCGCCGACACCGCGCCGGCGTATCCGATCCAGGCGGTTCGCCAGCCCCGCGGCGCATCCGGCCGCGGTGGCCTGGCCATCATCGTCCCCACCGAGTCATCGTCGCCTGCCCCCGCGAAGCCATGATATGCCGATCGCGTCGCCCCGCGGATCCTATCCGATCAAAGCGGTTTGACGTAGATGTTGCGAAATTGCAGGGTATTCCCATGATGCTGAAGCTCGATGGTGCCGGTGGCCGGCAGGGGATCCTTGTAGTCGGGCCAGTTCTCCAGGGGTACGCCGTCCACCACGCGCTTGCCGTTGAGGTCGACCGTGACCCTGTCCCCCTTCATCACGATATGGAACGTATTCCACCGGCCCACGGGGTTATCAGCGACGACCAGGGGCTTGCTCGGCCCCTTCTTGTTATTATAAAGCCCACCCGAGCCCACCGGATCGTCCCAGATCTGCACCTGCGGCTTGCCGCGAAGATAAATGCCCGAATCCCCCTTGGGCTCGATCTTCCAATCCACGTAAAGCTCGAAGTCCCCATACTTCTCGGCCGTGACCAGGCTGCCGCCCTTCCCGTCATAGACCAGGATACCATCCTTGACCGTCCAGTGGCCGCCGCCATCCTCCCAGCCCGAGAGGTCCTTCCCATTGAAAAGCGCAATAAAGCCCGGAGGCGGGGTATTCGAGGGGGAATTGTCGGCGCCAACCAAAGAAACGGCAAGGAGGACCAGGGCGAAACACATCGGCGCGGCTCCACGCAGGTGTAAGGGGGAATGGATCGCCCCAGGAGACCATGTTTCCCGGCCGAAGTCACGCGGGAAGAGACGGTCTATGGCGTTGCCCAACTTAAATTCGATGAAAATGCATCGTGTCCACGGAGTTGTCCGCGTTACCCGAGGACTTCTCGCTTCGGCTGGTCACTCATGTAGTTCAAGAAGGAGACGCAACCACGAGCACCGAATTTGTCTGGAAAAACGACAAGGTTCCGTCCTCCCCCTGGTTTGGGAGAAGGAAAGAGGACACCCTCCACTTTGGGAGACTCGAAAATCTTCAGGCCGAGCTCTTGGGTCGGCGTGGCGATGGCGGAATTCGTCCAATTGCCGGATATTTCTTGCGGATTAGTCCCAACGGCCTGCTGCTGTCCCGCATCGCACAGGTCAACGACAAAATCCAATTGAACATACATACTTAAGATTGCCCATGATCGGCTGGGATCGGGTATCGGGGCATGGAGTCTGCCCAAGATCGCCTCCACCTCATACAATGCGACGAGATGGTTTTCGGCCAAGTAGAAGACCCGATGTCGTGGGCATTCAGGCGTTGCAGGGCTGAATCGGCTAGCGAACACCCTGGTGTGATCCGTCGAGAGTCGAGTCTTCCAATGCTCGAGATCCAGAGCCCTGAACCAGTGGCCGGTCAACGGAACGAGTTTGAGTTCGTTGGATCGCGCCCTCTTCTTCATCAAAAGAGCCCATAGGCTGCGGCGCCGAGCAGTCTGTAGACTTTGAATTCTTCGTCTGTCCCCACGAGGTCTATAGGGCGCCGGTCGGCGAACTGGGGGTTTGGCCTCTGGAACCAGGCCTCCGATCCGCTGCCGAGGACATCCCTGGCGAGTTCTAGGAGAGTCGGGAGAGGAGCCGTGTCGTGGGAGGATTCCGTAGAGAGATTGGACCCTGCATGAACAATGACGACGTGATCTTGTTGACCGCCCGAGACCTTGCCCGTTGACGATGGATTTCTGGCAGCACGATCAGGCTTGGTTGATTTGCGTTTTCCGGCCACACCCCTCGGTTGATGTCCTTCTTGATCCCGTAGCTTTTCGTGGGCGGAAGAGTTCGTGGAAATCGGGTTTTCCGGCTGGTCTTTTCGGGCGAGCATTTGTCCTTGAGGCTTCATAAGCTTGACCGTGGATTTCACCTTAATAGTTTCTTGCAAGGCCGATTTGCCGGTTGGATTTTTTCCCTTCGGAGGATTCAACTTTCCCATGTGCGTCAACCCCCTCAACCCACCGGGCCAGAAATCAGAATTGAGCGACTGATAAATCATTCTACCGGGTATCCGAGACCTTGCAATAAACTTCGGGTTCTCGCGAGATCGTCCCCGCTAGGCCAAATATCGCGAGATCCACCGCCGGGCCGCCATCCAGACCGCGGGTGCCTTGGTCCGCAAGACCATCTCGGCGTACAGGAGGCCGAACCCCACGGCCCAGGCCAGCGCGATCCAGGCCTTGACGTCGATCCGGCTCCAATTCCGGCGCATTTTCTTGAGCATGGCGATTCTTCGGTGGGGATCAGATCGGTGGATCGGGCGCCTCGTCGCGGTGCAGGCGGTTCCACCACCGGGCGCCGCCCGGTACACGCGATCGGGCGCAAGTCCTTCCATGCACGGGTGATCGGCCAGCGGGCAGGTCTTGTGGTGGCAGGGACGGCACCCCACGCGATGCTTCAGCACGAGTGACCGCCGCGACCACGGGCGCCATTGCCTGGCCCGGTTCGTCCCGCTGAAGAGGATCACCGAGGGTACCCCGGCGCACGAGGCCAGGTGCGCCGGGCCGCTGTCGGCCCCGATGAACAGGTCGGCGCGTTCCAGCACCGCGGCCGTCTGCGTGACGGCCAGCCGACCCGTCCAGTCGCGGAAATTCGGGTGAGCCGGACGATGATCGGCCGGGACCGCGTCATCGGCGCCCCCGACGATCACGACCCTCCAGCCATCTCCGAGGAATCGGGCTAGCAAGGCGTTCCAGTGGGCCGGGGGCCATCGCTTGGCCGACGTCCCCGCCCCCAGGTGGACGGCCAGCAAGGGGGATTCGTCGCCGAACCGGCCCGCGTGGAGGACCTCGGCATCGTCGGTGGGACGCCTGCGGAACGCCGCGCCGATCCGCCGCGAGGAAACCGCCTGCCCGACCCGTACCTTCGACTTCCGACCGGCCCGGCCCGGCCACGCCTCGCGGAGCCTGCGAGCGATCTCGACGCGATCCGCATCGGTCACGCCCACCGACACCCTCGCCGGCTCGAAGTGATCGAGCCCGATGGCCGCGAGCAGCTCCATGCGAGCCGCACCTCATGGCGGCCGGGCAGCCACTCGCCACGTCGGTCAGGAGGAATCCGCCGCCCCCCATGGCCCACCCGACTCGCCGGGGGATGCCCGCCATGGCCAGGACCAGCACGGTCAGCACGTCGCCCCGGACGTCGATCCCCAGGTCATACCGATTCTTGCGGAGCAGGCGGCCGAGGCCCCAGACCGCCGACCCCATGGCCCAGCTTGCGGCCGGCGCTCGAACCAATTCCTCTCGGCCAGGATCACGCGATCGACGTGCGGATCGGCCTCGAAGATCGCGCGGTTGCTCGGCGAGGCGAGGACGTCGATGGTCGCCTTCGGGTAGGCCGTCCGCAGTTGCGGGATCATGGGGCTGGTCAGGACGGCGTCGCCCAGATGGTCGAGCTGGCGATCAAGGATGCGTCGAGGATCGGCTACCGAGGCGGCCGGGCGGGCGAGCCGCCAGGCCCTCATCGCGACCGACCCCACGGCGTCGAGCGCGTGGACGAGCACCCGCCATCGCAGCTTGCTGTAGCGATAGCGACGGACCGGCACGGGCCTGGGTTCAGCCGGCGACTTGGTCATACGCCTCCATCGTCGGCTCGGCCCGCGTGCGACCAGAGGAACGCGCGGCGGACATGGTCGGCCAGGTCGGGATCGCGGCCCATGATTCCCAGGCCGTTTTCAATGCCAGGGCGATCTCCTTGGGGCGATCGGGGCGGGCGTAGCGCGACGCGATCGCCGAAATATTCCCGAGTGCATCCATGAGGCGTGATCACCACGGCCCTCCCGGCCAAGGCGGCCTCCAGCGCGACGAGGCCCGGCGTCTCGAACCAGCTGGGCAAGGCCAAGACCCGGCTCGCGGCGTAAGCCGAGGCCAACCAGGGGTCGGCATGGTCCCGCCTCGCAAGCCAGGCGACCGCATCGCCGCCTTCCTGGCGGCAGCTCCGTGCCATAAGCCTCATGGCCCGGCACGATATCGCCAACCACGACTAAGGGCAAGCCCGCGATTTTCGCCCCCCGGATCAATCCCAGCAGGATTCTTCCGCGGCTCGACCCGCCCGACATAGAGCACGAACTCGCCCCGATCGGGGTGTCGACGCCGGAAAAGCGACGGATCGCCCTCGGAGAACCGCAATTCCACGCCATTGGGGACCGGGCGGATTTTCGCCTCGTCCGCCCCGAAAAGCCGAACAAGCTGCCGACCCTCGGCGAGCGAATTGGGCAGGATCGCGATCGGAAAGGCCGAGCAACTCCCGACGCCACCCGGGCCATCGAGGCAAAGCCTTGTGGACGGCCCACTTGTCACTCGGCGATCCTTGCCAGGTCAGCGAAGCAGCCCGGCTCGAACCAGCAGATCGGCGAGAGCACGACCGGAATCCGCCGCGATTTCGCGACCCTGGCCAGCTCCAGGCCCTCGCGATTCATCCCGAACAGATGGAGCAACCGCGCCTCCTCCAGCCGATCGACCCAGGGCACGAACGGCCGCACCGATCGGCCCAGCAATTCCACCTGCCGGGCGGTCTGGATCAACTGCGTCTCGCCGCCTCCGGGGGCCTGGAACGCCGACGACGGGGCATGGAGCAAGACCGAGCCCGGGGCATCGGGCCGGCGGTTTTCTCGGCGAGCCAGTCGAGGCGGTGAAGGCGGTCGTTTTCATCGTCACCCATCTTTTGTCCCGTGGATACGGTGCATGCAATCCGCCCTCCCGCGGGCCCGCCATCGCCGCAATCGCTTCTTCAGCCGGTCGCGAATCGAGTCCTCGCGGCAGGGCTTCGAGCGGGGTGACCGTCTCCCAGTCGAGCGCGGCCCTCACCGCCGGCCTTCAGCCCTCGCCTGGGCCGGAGTATGGCGGCTGCGGAGGGTCGATCCGGTGCGGCTTGCGCTCGTAGACCAGGTCGGCCAGGTTCAGCGGCTGCCTCGGGGCCCGAGATCGGCAGCGAGGCCGTGTGATTCGCCCCGAACTACCTCCAGGGCCAGCGGATAGGTCGCGTCCCAGTCCTCGAATTGGATCGAATACCGCCCTTCGCCCCGGCTCAGGAGCGACCACTTGCGACGCCCCCGCCACTGCCACCACCGGGCGAACTCGGTGAGGGTAACCCGCCAGAGCAGGTCCATCCCGGCCACCGCCTCGGCCACTCGCGAGACGATCTCCGGGAAGCTGCCCGAGGCGACGCTCGGGATGGCCGTAAACAAAAGCCGGCTCGCCACTTGCGACCTTGCGGCGGAGGGTCTCGACCAGATGGCGAGCGATCATGCCAGGATCGTCGACCCCGGCGTCGAGGAAGAGCCCCTCGCAGATCGGATGCACCGGCACCTGGAGCACCGTCGAAAATCGCCCGTCGCGATGCGGGAAGAACGGCAGGTCGTCATGCCCCAGGCCGAAATCCGACGCGTATTTGTACCCGAGTTCCTCCAGGATCCGATCGAGGCCGGGGGACCATCGTCCCTCGGGGGCCGCGAAGCCGACCGGAGCGAATTTCTTTTGCCGCAAGAAGTTATGGGCCGTCTCGATGTTGCGGCGATTGGAGGATCGCGGCGATAGACCACGTGGAAATGCCCGTGGGATTGCGCGTCGAACCGCCTCAAGTCCTCGATCACCTCGGGGAACCGCCCATAAGCGTGGGTCGACGACAAACAGGGTGCTGCAAGACGTCCAACGGCTTCAGGGCCCGGGCGAACCGGAAGTAATCGTCGGGGCAGGGCTCGTCCAGATCCGCCCGGAAATTGAACGCCGACCGGTAGGGATGCGGATAGGGCGAAAGCCTTGCCCAGACCCCCCCTGCCCTCGTGACCACCTCGCGAATCCGCTCGATCAGGCGACGGCGGATCGCCGCCTTGTCGAACCGAGAGACCCTCTCCGTCAGCCGCTTCCCCTGAATCTCCCACGTCTTGCGCGCCGCCTCGTGGTCGATCAAGGCGAGGAACGGATCCACGTCGGGCGATTCGCGGCGCAGTACGTCGACATCGAGCGCCACGTGACGCGGCGAGAGCCGGGAGCGGACCGTTGCGAGACGAGACCTCTCGGCCGTCGAACAGGACGAACCGCCCGCCGCCGAAGGCCATCGCATGGGGGTCACTCACCTTGCGGAACGGCACCCCCTCCTGCCCCAGGATCTGCTCCAGGCCGGGCGGGGCGCCCCACAATAAGAGGGGCAAGACGGGCAAATCGCGAAATAGGTGCTAGACAAGCGAGGCCCTTCCCGGCTTCCGTGCCGTCCACAAGGTCATCAGGCGGGTGCGGGGCATCATGCGGAAGACGCGATGACGCGCCTCGTCGGGCGAGAGCAGATGGGCGATCGTCACGTCCGAAAACGCGGCTTCGAGCCGGCGAGCCAGGCGATTCGGGCCGAACCACCGCTCGCGGACCGGGCTGCCCGGCGGGTACATCCATCGGCCCCGCCTCTGGTCGATCCACTTGACCAAGAGGCTCGGAAGATAGGGCCTTTGCGCATTCAGGGCGAAGGCATTCTTGTCGATGATCGCGAGCAAGCCGTCCGCCTTCAGTACCCGAAATGCCTCGGCGATCGCCAGGTCCAACCCGCCGCGGGAAAGGTGCTCGAAAACCTCGACGGCAACGATGATCTCAAACGTGTGGTCCGCGAAGGGGAGGCGGGTTGCCGAGCCCTGCACCCTGGGCAGGGTCGAGGCACGCGACAGCATCCCGAGCGAGGGGTCCAGGCCCACCACGTCGGCCCCCATCCCCCGGAAATGACGCGAGAAACGCCCCTTGCCGCACCCCAGGTCGAGCAACTTCTTCCCGACGAGTGGGCCGATTGCACCCACGAGACCCGTCGTCCTTACGTCGTCATACGCAACTTCCGTCCGAAATTGCGCTTCGATGGCGTCAAACCTCGCGTAAACCAACTTCTCGTGCGTAAGGGTCATCAGCGGGACCCCCCCCGCATGAGTTCGCGGTGCTTCCAGTGCCTCACGGCCACCGACATGCCCGATAGCAGGCAGAACATGAGCCCTTCGAGCCCGTCGCGAAACCCTTGCTTGCCGAGATACAGCTTCGCGAACGTCCAGAGCGGCCTAAGCGCAACGTCCGAGGTGAGAATCGGCCGCCCTTCCTGGCGAAATCGGACCGCCTCAAGCGTGGTATAGCGATCGATCTTGCGGAGGAACGTTTGCATGTCGGGCAACGTGCGATGTTTCAGGTGATGGGCAAGCTGGCCCGAGTTTCCCGACAGGTCAACCGTCTCGTGGACCTCGCCCACCCATCGGCCGGCGTCCCGGCGGAAAAGCCGCAGCGGCAGGTCATGCTGGGTCCCCGAGAACCGGAACGGACGGCCCAACACCTCGCTGCGAATCGGCACGCGGTAGCCCGCACAGGGGACGTGGGAAGCGAGCAGCGTGCCGATTTCGCCCGCCAATTCGGGGGTCGCCCGCTCGTCGGCGTCGACGGCAAAAATCCAATCGCCCGACGCCTCGGCGAGGCCCGCGTTGCGTTGCGACGCGAAATTGTCGAACGGGCGGACCACCACGCGACAGCCGCAGGCCTCGGGCGATTGCCTCACTCTCATCATCGCTGGCGGGGTCGACCACGATCACGATTTCGTCGACGAAATCGAGCGATGCGACGCAACCGGGCAGGTTTTCGGCCTCGTCGCGAGCGAGGATCAAGGCCGAGAGTCGAGGGGCCGATTCAGCCACGACGCACCGCCTTCCTCGCGCCAATCGCCACCGTCCGCAGAGGAAAATAGGCGGCATAGGCGATCAAGGCAAGATCAAGCCGGCCGAGGGCGGCCAGGGCGATCCACAGGTGCCAGCGGATATCGGCGTGGCCGAGCAAGCGGACCAGGCTCGTGAGCCGCGAGACCTCGGCGGTCGGGCCTCCGGCCGCATTGCCGGACATCGCCGGGGCCGCCACCGCCTGCGCGATCACGAAGAGATATTTCCCGCCGGCATAAACCCATCCCAGCATTAACCATCCGACGTTTCCCGAGTGCGAGTAGAGCGCCCAGGCCACGGCCGCATGCAAGGCCAGGTCGGCGGCCTCGTCGAGAACGGCATCCAGCCAGCGCCCGAATTCGGACGCCGTCCCCTGCAATCGCGCGAGGTGGCCGTCGGCTGTGTCGAAAACCAGGGCCACAGCAAGGCCTGCGGCGATCGCGAGTCGGATCAGGATCGTCGCCGGGGCGAACGCAACCAGGGTTGCCGAGGTCATCATCAAGGCAAAAGACGCCGTCGTGACGGCATTGGGCCGGACTTTCGTCGGCACGAGAAGCCTTGCCAACGTCCGGGCCGGGGCCAGGGACCAGAAGCGGCCGAGCGGCTGATAGGTGCGGCGGCGGCTCAGCTCGGCATCGGCCGATTCCAGCGCCATCGGGCGATCGAGCCGCCAGATCACGGCGATTTCCGGGTCCCGGCCGCGTTTGAGGGCGCGATGGAGCCGGGACCGATCGTAGAGCCGGTCGGCGCGGAGGACGGGCGCACTTTCCGGGGGAGATCCGGTGGCGAACTCGACGCGGTCGCCGTCGACCAGCCTGCGCATTGCGGGATGCTCGTCCAGCCTCGCATAAACGCACACCGGGCCGTCGCCAAGCTCGCGGGCCAGGTCGACCAGGTGGGCCAGGACCGCGCGGCCGAGGACCCGCTCGCCGGCCATCGGGCCGCGAGGCCCTCGCGGGCGGGCGTCGATCACGACGTTGCGCGTCATCGCGGTGCCTCCTTGCACCTGGGTGTCGTCCGTGCGTCGATGAGTGGCGTGCTTACCAGCGAAACCGTCGGAAAAACGCTTCCTGCCGGGCGTTCCAATCGGACCGTGCCCACGACCAGGGCCCGGCGGGCTTCGCGGCACCGAGGCGAGTCGAGCGAGGGCCTGGAGGAAGGCGGAGGCGAAGACCGTTCGGCCGCAAATTACGGAGTGAACCAGGCGGATCGGCAGCCACGCCAGGTGAGAAGCCAGTCGAAATCCGCCCAGGTTCTTCCAGCAGAACAGGAGCGTGTTGCGGATGGCCAGGAGGTCGCAGCCGACTCGGCCGAACGCCGGGGCGAACGAGCCGAATCCGCGGTGATAGGCGATCGACTCCGGCACGTAATACCCCCGCAGGGCCGCCATCCAGCCTCGAAAACCGAGGTCCAGGTCTTCGATCCGGCCGGGGAAATACAGCGGGTCATAACCGCCGAGCTCGAGGAATTTCTCGCGATTCACCGCCAGAATCGGCCCGGCCGCCGCCGTCAAGTCGGCGCGATCGACCCACGCCTCATGCCCCGGCACGCGGCTCATCCCCTGCACCAATCCGAATCGCGACCGCACCCGAGTCCGCATGCCTTCATATTCAGAGCCGTCAAAACTCCAGCATTGCGGCGCGGCGAAGAGGGCATCGGGATGGCGATCGATCGCGGCGACCAGCGGGCCTACGGCGGCTTGATCGAGCTTCACGTCGTTATTCAACAGCAGGACGACCGGTTCGCTCATCCGGCCCAGGACGGAGTTGAACGACGCCAGCCCGCGGTTCGGCTCGCAGAGGATGCCAACCTCGGGCCAATCCTGAGTAAGATAGGCAAGAGATTCATCGGTCGAGCCGTTGTCCACGACCGTCACGCCGCAAGCGATGGGCGAATTTCGCGAGGCGGCGACCACCGACGGCAAGCACTCTTCCAGGAGCGCGCGGCCGTTGTAGTTGAGGATCAGGATGTGAGTTCGCGGAGTACCCACGGGGTCCATCCCTCGGGTCGTGCGGAAGTTGCGGCGTTCAACTTACGGCGGATCCAACGATCGGTCAAGGCGAATCGGGCCACGCGCGAGCGATCGACTCCGCGCCCAGTCTCCCATCATGCAAGGCCGAGCCGACGAGGGCCGCCGCTGCCCCCGCGTCCCGCAAATTGCGAAGGTCGTCCGGACCGGAAATGCCCCCGCCGGCGACGATTTCGACGTGGGGATGGGACCCGCGAAGGCTCCTCAACAACGGAAGAGTGCCGGTGCCTGTCCCCCTCCCGACGTGGGCCAAGTCGAGCAGGATCAATCGCTTGACGCCGAATTCCACGGCCGCTTCCGCCAGGCGAATCGGGTCGTCAGTGCCCCAATCCGGACGGGTCTCGACGAGCGGTTTCCCGTCGCGAAGGTCGAGGCTGAAGGCGAGGCGATCGGGGCCCGCGGCGTCGATGATTTCTCGCAAGGCGGAAAGCCCTCGCACCGTTTCCAGGCCCGCAATCACCACTCTTACGCCCGAATTGATCACGGACGCTAACTCGTCGGCCGTGCGGATTCCGCAATCTACCCAGAGATCCAAATCCAGGTCCTTCATCGCTTTATAAAGATCGAACGAGGGCCTTGATCTGGTGATCGCTTCGAGGTCGGCGATGTAAATTTCGTCCAGTCCCAAACGAGAGCGAAACGCGAGGGCGAGCCCGATCGGGTCGGACCCCTCGTGCAAGATCGATCGCACCGGACGATAATGGGCGCGATCTCCCCCCGCGCGAGGACCGCGCGGCCGTCCTTGATGTCGAGCACGGGTAGAATTCTCAGGATATGAGCCATTCCGGTCGTTCCAAGCGTGTTTTCCTCCACGAATATGTGACCGGCGGCGGGCTGGCCGGCGGCGAGCTGCCGCCGTCGTGGGCCGCCGAGGGCTCGGCCATGCGGCGTGCCCTGGCCGAAGATTTTGGCCGGATGGACGGCGTGGACCTGGTGATGACGCTCGACGCCCGTTTCCCCGACGAGCCCGGACCGTGGACGACTGTGAAAGTGATGAAAGGCGAAGAGGTTGCGACGTTTCGCCGGATTGCGGCCGAGAGCGATTTCACCCTGTGCGTGGCCCCCGAGACCGGCGGGATTCTACTCGATCGGGCCGGGATGATCGAGCAAGTCGGCGGCAAATCGCTCGGTTCCAGCCCCGGGTCGATCGCCTTGACGAGCGACAAGATCAAGACTGCCGAATGGCTCGCCCGCGAGGGGATTTTCCTGCCCGAAGGGCGTCGAGTCGTCCCTGGCGACGGCCTGCCGCGAGACTTCCCCTATCCCGCCGTCCTCAAGCCGATCGACGGCGCCGGGTCGATCGATACGTTCTTCGTGAAATCGCCGATCTCGTGCCCTGGGAAGCGATTGCGATGCGCGAGGCGCTATTGCAGCCGTTCGTCCCCGGCGAGCCGATGAGCGTGTCGTTTCTGGTCCTTGGTCGCTACGAGGAATTCGGGAAGAACGTCGTCCTGATGATCAGCGATAGTTATCAAAGGGTCGAGCGCCGGGGAGACCGATTCGCATACGTCGGCGGGGTCGTGCCGGGGGGTGCGAAGGACGTCTCGCCCGCGCGTCGAGCGGTCGAGGCGATTGAAGGGCTCCGCGGTTGGGTCGGCGTCGATTTCCTCTGGGACGAGTCGCGAGGACGGGCCACGATCCTGGAGATCAATCCTCGCGTGACCACCTCTTATATCGGCCTGCGGCGCCTCGTCCCGAAGCGAGGGCTCGCCCGGTCGATCCTGGCCTGCCGCGACCCGACGGTCATGCCGCATCCCTGTGCCCACCGAGGATTCATGATCCATCATCGCCCGCTGGCCTTCGATGCCGGGGGCAAGGTCTCGCGGGCGGGCGAAAATTCCCATGGGAAATAGCGATTGGCTTGCGCTCGATGTCGGCGGTGCCAACATCAAGGCGGCTCATGGATCGGGCCGCTCGCCCTCGATCCCGTTCGAGCTCTGGAAGTCGCCCGACGGACTTGTCTGGAGTCTTGAAGGCGCTGATTGCGTCGCTCCCGCCTTCGGGCCGTGTGGCCCTGACGATGACGGCCGAATTGTGCGACTGCTTCGCGACCAAGGCCGAAGGGGTGCGGTTCATTTTGGCGCAAGTCCTTGAAGCAATTGAAGATACCCCCTTAATCGTTTGGGGTACGGATGGCCGCTTCCATCCCGTCGCCTTCGTCCTGCAACACCCGCAAGTCGCCGCCGCCGCCAACTGGCTTGCTCTGGCCGAAGCGGTCGCCGGGCTGGTGGACCAGGGGCCCGGCTTGCTCATCGACGTGGGCTCAACCACCACAGACCTCATCCCGATTCGCGGCGGCAAGGCCGCCCCCGCGGGCCGGACCGACATGCAACGCCTCCGATCGGGGGAGCTTGTGTATGCGGGAGTGCGGCGGACGCCCGTGTGCGCCCTGGCGACCGAATTCCCGTATAAGGGATCGCAAATCGGAATCGCCGCCGAGCTTTTCGCCACCACTCTCGACGTGTATCTCGTCCTCGGCGACATCGGCGAGGACTTTGCGGATACGGGGACGGCCGACGGGCGGCCCGCCTCGCGGGACCACGCCCACGATCGCCTGGCAAGGATGGTCGGGGCCGATCGCGAAGGCGTAACCGCAGACGACATCCGCGAGCTTGCCATGGCGGCCGACCGGGCATTGGTCGCTCGCCTGGCAGCCTCGGCGAAACGGGTCCTGACGGGAGAGCTTGCAAGTACGGTAGTCGTATCGGGATCGGGCGAATTCCTCGCGAGGCGAGTGGCCGGGTTGGTCCAATCCCCAGAGGGAAAAATCGTGAGCCTGGCCGGAACCTGGGGCCGAGACGCATCGTCGGCCGGATGCGCCCATGCCTTGCTGCTCCTGGCTCAGGGGGCTCAAGCATGACCATCGTGAAAGTCGGCGGGAGTCTGCTGGATTGGCCCGAATTCCCGGCGAAATTGGACGCCTGGCTGGAGTTGCGAAAATCGGAGCGGCTGGCGTTAGTGATCGGAGGGGGCGGGGCGGCCGATTGGATTCGCGACCTGGATCGCATCCACGATCTTGGACCCGAGCGATCCCACAGCCTGGCCGTACGATCGCTCGACCTCACCGCAAGGATCGTCGCTGCCATGGTTTCGGGATTGGAGGTGGTCGAGGAAATGGCGGGGCTGGAGGAGGCGTGGGTGGCGGGATATGTGCCCGTGCTCACGCCCCGGCTTTTCCTGGAGGCCGACGGCGATGACCCCCTGCCTTTGTCGTGGGACGTGACGTCGGACAGCATCGCGGCGAAACTTGCGCTGCAGCTCGGGGCCGACACGTTGATCTTGCTAAAGAGCGCCGGTTTGCCCGGAGGGGCCGATGGTGAGGAGGCCGCGAGGATCGGGCTGGTCGATCCTTATTTTCCTGTGATTTCTCGATTTGTGGAAAATGTGGAGGTAGTCAATTTCCGCACGTAAGGTGCGTGAACTGAACCAGTCAAACAGGATAAGACGGGTGCATATCATGTACCCTACGGGAGAGGTCCGCCACGCGATCGCGGTCAATCGCTTCCATCCGGTTTCCTCCCACGCACGCCGCCCCCCTCACGGCGAACAGGTCGGGGTCCAGCGTTCGTAAGTTCTTGATGGAATTGACGTTGAGGCATCCAGCGATCGCGACGAGACCCACGGTGTCGCGAATCCTCCGAAACCGAGCGGCCCATGAGTCATCAAAGGCAATCGGGCCGCGTGTCTTGTCCCAGGAGTCGATCAGTACTCCCGCGCAGGAGGCCCGCGATGCGGCCCTGATCACGGCATCGGGCTCGGGGCTCCGGGCAACTTCCCAATCGGCGTAAATGACTGCGATCCAGGGAGTTATGCCACCCCATTCTCCTCGCAAGGCCGCCCAATCCTCGCTCCAGTAAGGCCCGACGTGGGCTAGCCCGAGCTTTCGGAAGGCCACCCCCTCAAAGGCATCGATCGGCGGTGGTGGTAGGCGTTTCCAATCCCCCAATTCGCCCAGGGCCACGCTCACGGGAACCTGGGAAGGGACGATCTGGCGGACTTGTTGCCATACCGCTGGATCGGCGGCCCCGAGGGGGCCACGGCTTGGGTCCTTCACGTCGATCACGGATGCGCCGCCAAGGTAAGCGTCTCGGGCTTCCTCGGCCGATCGGACGCTTACGAGCAGGCCGGGCCTTGGCGGTTTCACCGGGCTAATGCGGCGGGTTGGGACCTGGCGGCGAAGATCCTTCGTGAGGCTCCGTCGAGGCCGAACAAGACCGCCGTGCCCACCACGTCGGCAATCAACATGTTCGTAAAGAAAGGTAGGGCCATCACATACGTCATCGCAAGCCCGGGCCCGGAGCGGAGCGGTTCGTCAGGTCGGCCGCTGTACACGTACCAGAAGGCGAAATTCGTGACCACGAAGAACAGGCATGAGCTGACCGCCGCCATCCCCGAGCGAATCCAGGGGTCGGAGGTCGTGCGGATCGACCCGCCGAGCAGGGCAATGGCAATGAACGACCCGTAAACGCTCAGGCGGACGAGGTCGAAGGCCGGCCGGCCGGTGCCCCAGTCTAGCCAGATGTCCGAAACCACCATGGCCGCCAGAGGCACGAGGATCGCCCATCTTCGAGGTAGTCTGGCCCCGGCGTACAAGGCCAGCGCCCCCAGGGCCGTGGCGTTGGGCGGGTGCGGTGCCAGGCGGGCGAGCGTCCCGAGCAGGATCAGGAGGATGGGCGTCGTCATCAGGACAGGACCTCGACACAGATCGTGAGTCATCCAGGCACTCTTAACCATATCCGCCTTGCCTTGGCGCGATCAAGGACCTGGATTCAGCAACCCAGCGGCCCGATGATTTGGCAGGCCTTGACGCGATCGAGCCGGAACGATTTTTCGTACTGGTCGAGATGGCAGGTGGCCACGATGTAGGCGACCCCGCCGTGATGCGTGAAGCGTCTTGGGGTGATGTTCCGGGGCGAATCGCCTCGCGAGCCCCCCGCGTATTCGATCCTTACAGTCCGGCCTTCCTCCGCCGCCCTTACCAGGATCTCCCAGCCTTCCGGAATGGGCGGCGATGTGATCGGGTCGAAGAGTGGATAGGAGACGGGAGGGGTTGCGGCGTTTTTCAGGCTCGTCAACACAAGCCAGAGTCCCTTGACCCTGAGGGCATCGCTCAAGGCCCGGTGAGGGGTTGAGGGGTCGAGATCAAGCAGTCGGCAGAGTGTGTCCAGGCGATGATCGGGGGCCTGAGGCAGGCACGATCGGGCCAGGCTCAGGGTGTCGATGACGGCAAGAGCGGGCAAGTTCAGGCCGATCCGGGCGCATTCCCTGCCGAGGAAGCCGGCATCGAAGCTGGCGTTGTGCGCCATGAGCGTAACGGAGGCTGGATCTCCGAGCCACGCGAAGAACTGGGGCAAGACGGTGGCGATGCTCGGGGCACCGGCAAGGTCGGCGTCGCTGATCCCATGCACGGATTGGGCGGCGTGGTGACATGGGACGACCGGGATGCACGAGCCGGCTGAACCGCCCATGTTCCTGGCCCGAGGCGTCGAATTTGACGGCGCCGATCTCGACGATCCGGTCAGTCTCGGCGACGAGCCCGGTGGTTTCGAGGTCCAGGGCGACGAACAGAGGCGAGCTTGGTGCGGTCATGAAACGCAGGTCCCCCTGCCTTACATCCTAGTGAAGGAGGAAGGCAGGGGGATAGCGAAAGCGGCGTCGTCAAGGATTCAATTATCGCCTTTGGGGGTCGCCGCGGCGCCGTTGTTGCCGCGATTCCCGCGGCCACCTGGCCCACCAGTTCCGCCCGGCCCGCCGGGTCCGCCTGGGCCTCCCGGCCCGCCGGGTCCGCCTCGGGCCTGGAAGAGCTTGGTCAGGTCGTAATCGGGCCCAAGGAGCGTGTTGAACTTGGCCTTCTGAGTTTTGTTGAGGACCTTGCCGATGGCGGCCTCGGCCGTCTTCTCGATATTGTCCTGATCCTCGTTCATCTTGGCCATTTGTGCCTGGAACTCGGGCGAGTTGAAGTCCGGACGACCACCCTGACCGGGTCCGCCTTGTCCGCCTTGTCCGCCACCTTGCGCCGCGTTCCGGCCGGCACCTTGCGGGGGGGCGATGGGATTGCCGTCCTCATCGACGGCCGGCGGGGTCGCGCCCGCTCCGTTGTTCATGTTGGCGTTACCGCCCCGGTTGCGGCGCCCGCCATTGTTGGCGTTACCACCTCCGTTATTGGCGTTTCCACCGCCGTTTCCACCGCCGTTGCCGCCGTTTCCACCGCCGCCATTGGCGACGGCGTCGCCATTTCCGCCGCCATTATTGCCACCACCATTGTTCCCGCCGCGATTCCGGCCGCCGTTGTTGTTATTGTTGCCATTGTTGTTCTGGCCGCGGCCGAACATGTTGCCCATGAGCCCCTGCTGGGCCGATCGCATTTCCTGGATGATCGACTGGACGTCGGCGACCTGCTCGTCGGTCAAATTCAATTTGATGGCGACTTCGGGGCGGATAACCGCCGTTACGCCGATGATCCGCAGCTCGATCTGGTTCAGACGCTGCTTTTGCGTCTTCGTGAGCAACTTGCTCATGGCCGCGTCGGATTCCTTGGCGATCTGGGTCATCTGGTCGCGCATGGCCTGCATGGCCTCGCGGTCAAATCCTCCGTTCCCACCGTTTCCGCCGTTGCCACCATTCCCACCGTTCCCGCCATTTCCCCCATTACCCCCGCCTTGCCCACGCATGGCCTGCATCTGGCGGCGGAATTCGGCGTCGGTCTTCGATTTCGCGTCGACGATCTTCTTCAGTTGCGCCTTTTGGGCGTCGGTAAACTTCAGTTCTTCCTGGAGGGCCAGGGACCGGGAGTCGAACGCCTGGGTCTCGTTGTTGACACGGGTCAGGAACGCGGTGAGGCCCCCTGTATTGCCCCCGCCCCCTCCGAATCCGCCTCGACCGCCGCCGGGTCCGCCGCCGCCAGGTCCCCCATTTCCGCCAACTTGCCTGCGGAGGTCTCGCAGTTGCTGTGCGGGGTTGTCGAAGGGATTTGCCGGTTGATTGGCGTTCTCGCCCTGGGCTTTCTCGGTTTCGGCACCCTTGGCGGCCTTGCTCCTGGGGCTCCGCGCGGTCTTGGTGGTGTCGCCCGACTTCTCCTTGGGGGCCTGTGCCGAGCAGGGCTCAGCCGCCCACGTCAGGGCCGAAGCCACCCCGACGGCAAGACTCAAGAGGCGAATCCTGGACATGGTGTCCTCCTCTATATCAGCGGCAAAAGCAATCCGAAACCGAGGGAAGAAGACCGGGGACTGGTGACAGTTGAAATGATCCTCGCCTACCCGGAGGTCCGACGGCGACCTACCCTCACAACTCATATAGCGACGCTTCTCGCCCGATTGGCCCTCCCTTCCGGCCGGAATCGCGGAACAATCGGCCGGATTTTAGGCGTCGGAAGCTGAATTATTGTTGGAAGTTGCGAGAAAGCCACGTCGGTCGGCGTCCTGCGACGGGAAATGGTCGCATTCCCGACGAATTTCGCCCGATGACAGGAAGCTTAAATAATCCGGCCAAAAAAGGGAGAATCCCGAGGGTCTGCCAACCATGTGTCACTCGGGCGGCGTACAGTCCCTTCGGATCGCCGGACGAACGGGGCGTCGACGCGGCACGGGCGTCCCCGCGTCCTTCGCTTCACGGCCTGGGGGTCGGCGACGGGGCCGGGATGTTGCGGCGTCGAGTGCCTGATTTCGGACGATTCCTGCTCGCGACGGCCCGTGCGACCCCTATTGGATAAGGTCCTCATTGAGGAGAGATCACCATGAGCCTCACGCATTCGCCCGAAGTCATCGACCCCGCCATGCCCGAGCTTGAGCCGAAAGATTGGTGCGATCACCGCGCCTCGGCCCAGGCCCTGCGGGCGGCCCAGGCGCGCCACGCGAGCGGGCGGCGGCGATTCGTCGACCCGGCCACCTGCGACCGCGACTACTCGGCCCAGGAGATGGAGTTCATGCAGGCCATGCAAGAATATAAAGCCCGTAGCGGCAGGATGTTCCCGACGTGGAGCGAGGTCCTGGAAGTCCTCCGCGACCTCGGCTACGAGAAGCCCAATAGCCGCGGCGAGCAGCCTCGCAGGGTGGCCGCCGGCTGAATCCGCCCCGGCGGCACATGGCTCTATCTAGGCCGGTTCGAGGCCGTGGGCCGTCGCGTCGAGCAAGAGGATCATCTCGGTTGCCTGCATGCGCCTGGCCAGCCCTTCGAAGGGGGTGCCCGCGCGGCAAAGCGCGACGAACGCCATCGGGTCCCATGCCCCATTGCGAAGCAGGCGGTTGGTCACTCCGGGGTCGCCATGATGGTCGAGCCAGCCTTTCGCGACCCGTGCCAGGGGCTCGAAGACCGGATGGGGACCCACGCGACGGAACCAGTAGCCGGCATTGCCCGGATCGGGCTCGCGACGATGGGCGATCGCGTGCCAGTAGGCCGAATGCGGGCGTTCGCCCAGGTCGCCGGCCTCCTGCGCGGCCTCGTGGCTCTCTTCCCAGAAGTCCAGGACTTGAAATAGTCCGGCGGAAAGGGCCAGCCGGGTGGGCCGCGACGACCGGGGGAAGAGCTTGGCCAGCGACGCCTCGCTCGCCGAGGTCTTCAATTTCGGACGACGGGGCGAGCCCTGCACCAAAGGCGGGCCATCGGGGGTAATGCCCGCCACGGCAAGGGCGGCAACGATGGAGATCGGATCGCCTCCCGGCTCGGCGGCAATGTCCGCCCCATCCGCTCCCGATTCCAGCCGCAAGGCGATGTCGAGCAACGCCTTGCGTCCGGCTTCATCCTCAATCCGCGACCGAAGGCCGCTCACTTTCCGCCGTCCCCGGGTTTGGCCAAGGAGGCCGGGGCGTCGAATGGCTCGGGCGTGGGCAGGACGAGGCTGTTGTCGTGGACGAGGACACCCGTCTTGCTGACGAAGAAGCTGTGCCCCTGCGCCACTTCGAGGTTGTACACCCTCTGGATTTTTTCGGGCTCAACGGCCGAGACCAGGGACACGCCATCGACGGTGCGGACGCGGTCGCCGGCCTTGAGGTCCCTCGCCATGGTCCAGCCCTGGCCGGCTTTCCAGAACCGGTGAATGCCGGTGGCGACCACGGCGTCGTCGCCCAGGCGGATTTTATAGGTGGCGGACGGCGGGTTGTGGAAGGCGGCAAGGACGGGCTGGAAGCCCAGGCCCTTGGTCGAGCGGTCGTGCGTGAGGACCAGGTCGCCCGCGATGATGGACTCGATGGGGCGATCGCCGGTGCGGGTCCGCACGAGCGTGCCGGCCCCGAAACAGCTATGCGTGATCGCGATCTGCTTCCCGTACTCGACCGTGGGGGCGATGGGACTCGCCTGGAAGTCCAGGGGGATATTCTGGTCGATCGTCACCGGACTGGCCTGCGAATTGGAAGCGACGGCGTAGCCTTTCGCGTCGGCAGACCACTTGGCCCAGGCCGCCACATCGTCCCCGAAGTCCTGGCCGGAAACGGCCTCCAAGAGTCCGAGCACCGGGCCGTTCGCCTGGCTGGCGGCGTCGTTGTAGGCGTCGATCGAGGCGACATCGCGTTCGAGTTGCCGTTCGGCCATCATCGCCACGTCCGCCGCCTGGGCCTGCATCTGCCCGACCGGAATCCGTTCATAGAGGTCGGATTGGATGCGGACCGCCCCATATTCGTTGATCCCTTTCCTCACATTCGTGACCGGGATCTGCTCCTTGATGGCTTCGAGGATCAACGATTGCGCTTGTCGGAAAGCCCGGGGACTCGCTTCAGGAGGTCCGGGTTGCCATAGCCAAGGGCGGCGGCCCGGTGCTGGTAATCGATCCACCCGGTGGATGTCGTGCCCTCATATCGGACCAGGTCGAGTTGCCCGTTGTCGTCATAATCCAGCCGGTCGCCGGGCAGGAGCGGGACGACGGGCGCGGCCGGCGGGGCGTAGATCCGCCGGAGGTTGACCTTTTCCCCCTCGATCACGATCACGCCGGGGGAGCCGGGCCCGCCCACGCGATTCACGCGATATTTGATGATGGGGTGGATCGAGGCGATCAGGAGGTCGACGAACTCGCGGGCGTCGCGGAGCCGCAGGGTATCTGCGGCGGCCCTGCGGATGTGATCGTCGGTCGCCGGAGGAAGATCATCGCGAGCGTCCGCGACGACTCCGGGCTGCTGATCTGGCCGAGCAATTGGACGAGCATCTTCTGATCGGCCGCCTCTTTCGTGCCGAAAACTTTCAGGATCGATGGGCAGGGCGCGGGGGTCGGTCACGTCGGCGAGGGCCGCCTCGGCGGCCGATTTCTTGCGCGAGTCGTGCAGGTCGGCCTTGAGCTTCGTCAGCGCGTGCGACCACTGGACGTCGGCCTTCTTCTGGGCTTCGGCTTCCAGCTTCTCCTTGGCGACCTGCCCTTCGGTCTTCCACGCGTGGCCGACCTTCTTGTATCCGAGGCGTTTCCAGGCGGCGTCGCGACTGTGGGTCCAGCCGCGTGACGGCCGTCAGGTGGGCGACGGATTCGGCCTTCAGGCCGTGTTCCTCGCACCAGATGGCCAGGTTCCACTGGGCGTCGGCCGTGTTCTCGGCCTTGGATCGCTTCTGGTTGTATTCGGCCAGGTTGGCGCCAAGCTTCCGCGTCGGACTGCGCCCTCTGGGTGATGGCCTCGGGCCTGCGCCACTTGCCGCCGTCGGCGACCAGGCCCATCAGGCCTCGGGCCAGGGCGTTGGCCGGGTCGATGGCGGCGGCCATGGCCAGGTGCTCGGCGCGTTCGGCGGTCAGGCCGTGCTGCTCGCACCAGAGGGCGAGCTTGACGTGCGCTGCGCGTCGCGGCCGGCCTGGACGCGGGCGGCTTGATAGGTTTCGCGGTCGCCGGGGTTCAGGTCGGGTCCGGCCGCCAGGGTGGAGCAGACGATCAACAGACCTAGCATCGACGGGCCCTCCCGCGTCAGGGGATGATCTGTGATCCGACGCGCATGTCATCTTGATGCCCTTGAATATAATCGCCCTCGCGGGCCAAGATCGAGAGAAATCCCGAAAATCTCCCGGCCGGGCTTGCCGGCGGATTTTGGCTCGGGTGGAGGGAAGCCTCACGACGGAGGCACGGAGGTTCCACAGAGGGAAGTTCCCTTCCTTATGTGCTTGTTCTGTGGAACCTCCGTGGTGAAGTCTTCGTCTCGCCTGCCCGCCAAAGTCCGTCGGTATACCCCGGATCGGACACGCGCCGCGACCTGTCCGGGTGCATGAAGTGTCAAGGAGGAGGAGACGTCCGCCGCGAAGCGAAAACTGGTAACTTGTTGTTCGATCATGGTTTAAATCCGAATGGCGTGGTCCGGCCGGTGCGCGAGTTTGGGTTCGTTTCGTAAAATGGCGTGCGATGCGTTTGGGTTTGTTTGGCAGGATCACGCCCCGCTCGCCCACGATTCTCCGGGGCCGGATTGGCCTGGCGATGGCGCGGGGCGTACTCGCGACAGAGGCAGGATCGGGGCGGTCGGCGTTGGCGATCACACGTTTTTTCGAGGACCGGGGAGACGGGCCAACGCTACAGAGAGGATTGCAAGGTGCGGAGGGAGTTGGCGATCACTTACCCTCCCCCGCGGGAGGGGTGAGAAATCCGCGGCCATACCGCGACCTTGCGTTTCCCTTGCAGCGAGGGAACAGTCCTCGTTGGAAAGCATCGCAACGCCGAGGCTGGGAATTCACCGATTCCAAGGCCCTCAACCCCGCTCGCGGATCGGGCCGAGTCCGCGGGATTCGCGGGCACATCGCGAGGTTTCGTCCATGAATGTTGATCCCACGCCGCTGACTTTGCTGCAACGCCGGGAGATCGAGGCCCGGATCGTGGCCCCGTTGATCCGCGCCTTCATCAACGAAATGGGCGAGGCGAAGACGCTGGAATTGGTCCGCTCGGTCATCTCCGACCTCGCCCGGCAGGCGGGGGCCGAACTCGCCCGCGACCTGGGCGAGGCGAGCTTGCCGGCGTTCTCGGAAGGATTGGAGCGATGGAAGGCGGGAGGGGCGCTGGAAATCGAGATGATCGAGCAATCGGCCGACCGGCTCGACTTCAACGTGACCCGCTGCCGATACGCCGAGATGTATCGCGCCCTGGGGATGGAAGACCTGGGGGCAAGCCTCTCGTGCCAGAGGGATTACGCGCTGATCGAGGGGTTCAATCCCGAAGTGGAATTGACGAGGACGCAGACGATCATGCAGGGGGCGGATTTCTGCGATTTCCGGTTCCGGCGGAAGGGGCCATGAGCGGTCGGCCTTGGGCTGTAGGCCCGGCTGTGGGCCTGTAGGCTATAAGCCATAAGCCGTAAGCCGTAGGCCGCAGGCTGTAGGCCGGAGAAGAGGTGCTCACAGAGCACCCTACGAATTCGGATGGCTTATAGCCTACAGCTTGCGGCTTACAGCCGAAGGCCTACAGCCCAAGGCCGATAGCTCAAGTCGACTGGCTGATCGTGCCGATTTTCCGTAATGTGCCGCGCGGGCTGGTTCCGCTCCCGGATTGAACGGGATGGATGAACGCCCGCGCCCCTGGCTCATGGAGGAGACCTCGGCATGAAGCCTCGCGCCGCCCATTCGACCTCGACGATGGCCTATCCCGGCACGCTTGCCATGCTGGGATTGGCCCTGGCGTTCCCGATCGCCCTGATGATTTTCAACCCAACCCTCATGTTCGAAAGGGGTTGGGAACAATATGTCGGGACCTGCCTGTATTTCTACGCGGTGGTCGCGCTCGGCCGCGAATTGCTGCGGATCTGGGGCAACGAGAAGTCGTTCGACGAGGCCCCTGCCCTCCTGGCCAATCCCGAGAAGATCGCCGTGGGCGAGGTCAAGACCCTGCCCGCTCGCTTGAAGCAATTGACCACCGCCGCGGGGTCGTCGGCCGGGTTGATGGAGCTGAACCGCGAGGCCTCGGGGCTCGATCAGGAGCACTCGGCGGGCCGGTTCACGATCACCAAGTATATCCTTTATCTCCTTCCGGTGATTGGGTTTATCGGCACCGTCGAGGGGATCTCGAAGGCGCTGATGAACATCAGCCGGGTGTTGCCGATGGTCAAGGACCTTGACGGGTTCATGGGGAACCTGACGAGCGTCACGTCGGCGTTGCAGATCGCGTTCGATAGCACGTTGCTGGCCTTGTTCTTGAGCGCGGCGTTGATGCTCGTGCAGACGCTCGTTTATCGCCGATCGGAAGACTTGCTGGCCCGGGTCGATCGCTGGATCGTCGATCACGTCCTGTCGACCCGCAAGGAAGAAGCCCCGCAAGACGCCATGGCGGGCGTGGCGGTCCAGTTCGAGGCGATCCATCGCGACCTCGCGGCGCTCTCGCAGAAGCTGGGCGAGGGTTTGGGCGCGAACGTGGATCGATTCTCGAAGGCGATCGACCGCTTGCCGTCCTCGTTGGATGCGTTGAGCCGCGGGACCGAGGCGATTGGCCGCCTGGGCGCCGACCTCCAGCCCATGGGCGCCGCCGGGGACGCGATCCGCAAAGGCGTGGCCTCGCTGGCCCGGATCGAGGCGGCGTTGTCGGCCGAAAGTGGTCAGGACGAACAGCTTGAGGCGATCCGCCGCGGCGTGGATCGTCAGGTGGTTTCGCTGGACAACCTGGCCTCGCAATGGGCCGTCGCCTTCGAGAAATCGAGCCGGACCACGCAAGAACAACTGGCCCGCACTTTGGGCAGTTTGAAGGACGCGCTGGACATGCTGAACGTGAGCATGGAGCAGGGGAACGCGCTTTATCGCAGCATCGTGAAGTCGAAGTTCTCGGTCTATCGCGAGGAAGCGTCGTGACGTCGTTCCTGGGTGGGGATTGTTGACATTTTCGCACCCGAAAGGAGTGACCCATGCGGCGTTCCAGGCGAGGCGGCGGCTCGGGGATGGAGTTCGGCGGGTCGGGCGAGGATTCGTTCGTGGCCGTGGTGGTCACCAAGTTGACCGGCGCCCTGCTGTTCATCCTGTTGCTCACGATGGTGATCATGGCCCTGTTGCCCAAGGTCATGGACACGCCGCCGTCCAGGGATGGCGCGACGAAGCCGCCCATGCTGGCGATCGCCACGCCCGAGACCCTGCCCGAGGCGATCGCGGGGCACCCGTACACGCTGGCCCTGGCGGCAACCGGAGGGTCGGGACCGCTGAAATGGGCCGTCGATGGCAAGTTACCCGAGGGGTTGTCTTACGACGCAGCCACCGGCCTGATCCAAGGCACGCCCAGGGCCGGCACGCCCAGGCCGGCCGAGCTGGTCCTGCGAGTGGTGGACGGGTCCAGCAGGGCGGTCCGGCCGACGCAACTCGTGGTCTTCGAGTCGGATACGCCGCTGACCACGCCTTCCCGATGGAAACCAAGCCTGCCGCCGATCCCCTGGAAGGCCTGGATGGAGCAAGGTTTCGGGTTCCTGGTCTTGCTCATGGTCCACCTGGTCGGGCTGAATATCATCGGCGGGTTGGAGCGGATTGCCACGAAGGAGGATGAGTCGCCGCAAACGCGGACGAGATTCCTCGCTTATCGCGTGGCCCTGTGGCTGGCGACCACGGCCGCGGCGGCGGGGTTGGCGGTGTGGCTGTGGAAGGCGGGAGCTTCTTGAGATTGGGTCAAATGGAGTAAGAGGCTATCCGAGGAGGGGTCGGTTTCTCGCCGCAAGTCCTGAACAGAGAATCAGTTGTGGAATCTTCGGGTAGGCTTCCCGGATAGCTTCTAACTCGCCTTCATAAAGGCTTCGCTTATGCCGCGACCGCGTTTCGCCGTCCGGAAGCTGATGATCGCCGTGGTCATTGCAGGAATCTCCTCCAGGGCTTTTCCGCTGGTGGTGTGTCCTTCGCCCGAAGAATTTTGACGAACTCAGGCGCTATCACATGATGGAGAGCGCGGACAAGCGGGACTGGATACAGCTTGACCAGCTTACTTCGAAAAGGAACGAGCAATCGCAGTGGCACTACCTCATGTTCCGCAAATACCGTCAAGCCGTGCAATCACCTTGGTGGCCTGTCTCGCCCGATCCTCCAGGACCAAAGCTGTCAGGGCAGGCTTTTGCCGGCCGTCTTCGATCGGAAAAAGACGGCCGGCAATAGCCGGCCCTACAAGACTGAGGAGTCGAATCTTTTCTGCCGAATCTGCGCCAGGATTTCCGTAAACGCGTCGCGCCCGCCGGGTCAAATTCGGGAAAGATCCTCAGCGCGACAGGCTGCGGGCGACTGCCAGGAACGTGTCCTTGGTCTTGGCGAACTCGCCCGAGGGGCATTCGGCCAGGATCGTCACGCGACGATCTCCGGTGAGCAGAGTGATGCGGTAGCCGGTGATCTTCGACCCCAGGAAGCCGCCCGAGGCGGTATAGGTGCCGATCCGGCCTTCCCCCAGCCGCGAGCCTTTGAACGTGGCCGGCTCGCTCTCGGCGTAGCCGCTGTACTCGTCGGCAATCGCCTTCTTCGCCAGTACGTGGGCGCGGTGGACCGGGGCCGATTCGCCGCCCTCGGCGTGATTGCCGTGGTCGGAGTCCGAGCCGGACATGAGCGAACCCATCGCGTCGGCGGTGACCTTGATCTTGGCGTTCCCCTTGGCCAGTTTAATCCAGGAGAAGCTGTTGTCCGCCCGACCGCCGGTCTCGGCGGTCCAGCCCGTGGGATGGCGGAGCTTGAAGGCGGCGTCCTTGGCCACTTTCTCAACGGAGGCCAGCGCCAGGTCAGCATTGGGATCGGTCGGGGCGTCGGGCGAGATCGGCATCTTGGGGGCGGCCGGGGCGGTCCCGGGCTTCGCCACCGAGTCATTCTTGGACAATCGCACGAGTTGGACGACTTTCTTGCCGCTTGACGGATCGTAAAGATCGAGAGTGGCTCGACCCAACTCAATCTTGTATTCCAGCTCCGCGAACCCGTCGACCATTCGCCCCGCCGCGGAGGCCGGCGATTCCGCGTCTCGCGCCCCGGTCGTTTCTGAATCCGGCTCGTCTTCTCCCTGTCAGAAATTCCCGGTTTGCCTACCCCTGCGTCCCCCGCCCCTTCCTGCTTAGGTTGAGAAGCCCCGGCGGGCTGGGCGGCATCGGTCGATTCGGCGGCATCGGTCGGGGCTTCATCCGCGAGCGGAGCCAGCTTGTACCGGAGTTTGAGGGCCTTCCCATGGACCGAATAGGTGCCGACCATCGGCTCGCCGCCATCAATGCTCATGGAGAACCGCTGGTCGGCGTCCAGGTTCAGCGCGTACTGGTCGCGCGTGATCGCCTTACTGATCTCGTATTCGAGCCGAGAGCCTTGCCAGTTGCCGACGATCGAGGCCGGCTTCAGGAAGATATCGTAGGCGTTGTACAGGAGGACGATGAGGAAGATCGCCCCCGCCGCGCCCACCCCGGCGATCACCCGCTTGTCGAGGCCATCGCCGGCCGTTGCGGCGGCTTTCCGCTTCTTCTTCCGATTTTTCTTCTTCGGGGCTTCCTCGGCGGAGCCGCGCCCCGCAGCGGCGCTCAGGCGGGAAAGGACCGGCTCGCCCTCCTCGATCGGGTCACCCTCGTCCCCGGCGGAAAGGTCCAGATCGTCGGGATTGGCCCGAGCGACCGGCCGGGTGGCGACGGCGACCTTAGCCTGCCGGGTCTTGGCGGGACCGACGGAGGGCTGCTCAATGAAGCCGCGAGCGATCAGCGCCTTGGCCATCTTCTCACTGAGGGCGCGAGCCTCGGGCTCGCTATTCACCTCGCGGTTGTTCCTGCTGGTGCTGCCATCCGCCTTGCGCTCGATCACGGCGACGTGATGGTCGCGGACCTGGAGCACAATCTGCTGACGTCCCGCCGCGGACTCGAGGACGAACGTACGCATAAGTCACCCTGTTTCTCGATGACTTGCATCGTCGGTTGAGTTATTCACTTGCCGAGCTAACTCGGGCACGGACCCCGAGAAACTTTGAGGGTTTGCAGGGTAACCCCATCGATGAATACAAGCAAGTAGATCTCCTCCAACTTCCCCAAGGTTTCCCAATTCGAGCCTGCACCGGCAGGCACTGACGTGGCTGGAATCCAACCAGCCGGGAAATGGGCTGCCATCGAAGTCGGTAGGCGTCGAGGACGACCAGGATCGCGTCTTCACCAAACTGGAAAGCGATTTTCAGTCTTGTGGGGCGTGTCAACACGCCATCCCACGTCTTGCCACGTGGAGATGGCGTGTTGCCTTACGTTAAATCGCAAGAAAGATGGTGCCCTCGGGGCACCCTACGGGATCATCGTTACTTCGCGATCGTCTTCATGACCCGATCCAGGTCGGCCACCGCGTCGGGAGATAGTTTGGCCTTGTTGGCCTGGGCCTTCTCCAGGTAGCGGAGCGCCTTGCCCGCCCTGGAGGGGTCGGTGGCGAGGAGCTTGCCCATGTGGTAGTTCAGCATGGGGCCTTCGGAGGATTTCCTCAGCCCTTGCTGGTAGGCTTCCTCGGCCTGCGTGGGGCGATTCATGGCCTCGTAGATCGCGCCTAGGGTGTCGAAGAATTCGGACGGGAGCGTGCCCGGGTCCGACCTCCTTACCAGGGCTTCCGCCACTTCCAGGGCCTCGGCGTGCTTGCCGAGGTGGTGGTGGAGGATCCAGGCCTTGTTGTTGATGGCGCCGACCTGGTTGGCCTGCGTCTTCAGGGCGATGTCGTACTGGGCGATGGCGTCCTGGAAGGACTTGCGGGCGTCCCCGGGCGCGGTCGTGGCCTCGCCCTTGGCCATGAGGATGTCGCCGTAGGTGAGGTGGACGACCGGCTGGTCGATCTTCTCGGCCGCCTTCTCGGCCCAGGGGAGGGCCAGGTCGGTCCTGCCGGCCGATTGGAACCCGACCGCCAGGGCCAGGGCGAACACCCCTCGTTCGTCGCGGGCCCCGTAGGCTTCGGCGAGCTTCATGGCCTCCTGCACGTCGGTCAGCGGCGCGGGGCCGTTCTGGCGGGGCTGGCAGAGGATCTGCACGAGCGACGAGAGCCCGGCGTCGTCGTTGGGCACGACCTTGAGGACGTCCTTCAACACGGCGATTGCCCCCGCCCTATCCTTCTGCATGATGCGGATTTGCGAGAGGAGGTGGTAGGCGTCGGTGAAGTTGGGCCTGTTCTTGATCGCCGCTTGCAGGGCCCTGGCGGCCTCCCCGCGACGCTTTGCGACCTCGTCGGCCGTCCCGGTTGCCGAGGCCAACGCCTGGGCGTTGAGCAGGACCGCCTTGGGCTCCTCCTTCTGGATGTCGAGCACGAACCTGGTCTGCTTCAGGGCGTCGTCGGTCTTGCCCATGGTCAAATTGACCTGTGCGAGGGCGAGGTGGAGGTCGGGACGGTTGCGGCTGCGGCGAATCGCCTCCTCGTAGGCCCTGGCCACTTCCTCCAGCTTGCCCTCGGTGGCGTAGATCCGGGCCTTCAGGATCGGGCCGGCCGCGGAACCCTTGTCGAATTCCGAAAGCTCGTCGCACAGCCGTTTCGCCTTGCTCAGGTCCCCCGTCCTCACGGCCAATTCGCAGTCGGCCTGGAGGAAGATCGGGTCGGCGCGGAACTTTTCGCGAAACTCGCGGATCAGGTCGCCGGTCTTGGCGTTGAACTCGCGTTCCGCCGCGCGATTGCCGCCTTCGCTGGCCAGGACGGCCCTCGAGGCCATCATGGCGACCAGGACCGCCGCAAGTCGATTGTCTTGCGGGGCTTGCTTCAGGAGGTCGCGGAGGATCGTTTCGGATTCGTCGAACCGCTTCTCCAGGCGATAGACCTCGGCGAGCACCCGCTTCATGGCCGGATTGGTGCTGGCCTTGGCCTTCTCCTCGACGAACGCGACCGCCTTCGGGTCCTTCTTCGAGGCCAGGAGCTGGTAGCGGACCTGGATCAGCTCGATCGAGTCGGGATATTTCTCCAGCCCCAGTTCCAGGTCCTTCAGGGCGCGATCGGTGCCGTCCTTGGGGGAGAGCTTCTCGACGGCGGCGAGCATGAGGTACATCTCGGCCGGCTGCTTCTCCGCGGCCATGGCCCGGCGGATCGTCGCCGCCGCTTCCTCGACCTTCTTCTGCGAGGCGAGCAGGAGGGCGCGATAGGACGCGGCCCGGCCGTATCCGGGATGCTCCTTGAGGGCGCGATCGAGCTCGGCCATGCACGCCGCGTTGTCGTCCTGGCGGCGATAGAATTCGGCGGCCTTCACCCGATCCTCGGGCTCCGTGTCGGCGGCGGCCACGAGTTTGATGACCTCGGATCGGGCCAGGGCCGCCTGGCCCTTGGCCTCGTGCGCCGCGACCAGCCTCCAGCGGCGGCTCGCTCCAGCTTGCCCGCATTGCCGCCCTTCAGCAGGCCTTCGAATCGCGTGATGGCGCCTTCGATGTCGTGGTTCTGCAGGGCCATGTCGGCCAGGGCCCATTTGGCGGCGGTGGTCAGGGTCAGGCCCGCGCCCAGGTCCTTGATGGGCTGGTCCTTGAGGATCGATTCATAGACCAGCGCGGCCTTGTCCGAGGCCCCGGCGCGGTCTTCGAGCATGGCCTTCCAGAACAGGGCGACCTTGTCGCCGGGGTCCTTCTTGAGGGCGGCATCGAGCGACGCGATGGCGGCCTGGGGCTGCTTGGCGTTCATGGCCATCTGGGCGTCGAGGAGGTCGGCGGCGGCGGCGTCGGGCCATCTGGCGCGGAGCTGGGCGATGGTCTTCTTGGCCTGCTCGGGTCGCCCCGATCCATGTCCAGGATCGCGAGCTTGACCATGGGCGTCGAGGTCTCGGACTTCTCGACCAGGGCGGCCAGCAGCTTGCGGGCCTCGTCGGGCTTCTTCAGCGGCCCGGCCAGGATGCCCGCGCGGAGGGCCGCCAGCTCCTCGTGGCCGCTGCGGGTGGCCAGGTAGTCGGCCAGGGTCTTCTCGGCCTTCTCGGGCTCATTGGCCGCAAGCCACATGCTGGCATCGAGTTCCACCAGCTCATCGGCCTCGGGATAGTGCGAACGGGCGGCTTCCAGGGCCTTGCGGGCCTCGACCGGCTTCTTCATCTCGTTGAGCGACTGGACCATGAGCCGCTCGGCCGAGGCGCCGGCGCCTGGCATGGTCCGGAGCTTGCCAATCCGCTCCATGGCCGACTTCGTCTCGCCCAGGATCAGCTCGACCTGCGCCATCCGGGTCTGCAAGGCGGGCGTGAGCGCCTGGCCGCTGTCGATCGCCTTCTGGTACTCGCGCGGGCCGATGGGTAGGCCTGGCGGGCCTGGTGGATCTGGCCCATCAGCATGTGCAGGGTCGGGGCAACGTCGCGAGGGATCTCGCCCTTGTCGGCCGATTCCAGCAACCGCGCGACGATCGGCGCGGCGTCCTCGGGATAGCCGGCGCGCAGGATCGACCAGGCGGCGAAGACCTGATAACGGGGCTCCAGGCGATCCTTCCCAAGCTGTTTGCGCCATCTGGAGATGCTGCCGGCCCAGCTCGGTCTCGCCGCTCAGGATCAGGACCACCCCGTAGAGGGCCCTTGGGGTGGCGGCCTCGGGCATCTTGTCGGCGGCGATCTTCAATTCCTTCAGGGCCTCGTCGCGAAGCTTCCTGTCCAGCGGCCTGGGCGGGGCGTCGGCCGCGGTCATGCCGAAGGCCAGCCCCGAGCGATCCAGCGCGATCAGCCCTTGATAGAGATGGCCCAGGCCCGAGGCCTCCGGCTTCTGGCTCTCGATCAGGCCCGCGATGTGGGGGGCCACGAAGTCGAATCGCGACGGGTCGTCGGCCCTGGTGAGGGCCGATCGGATGGCCACGTATCGCAGCCCGTTGGCCACGTCGGCCCACGATTCCGCCTTGGCCATGGGGGTCTTGAGCGCCTTGTCGGCCACGTCGCGGGCCTTGTCGAACTGGTCGCGGAAGGCCAGGTGCTCGGCATAATCCCAGTGGGCGCGGAGGTCGGTCGCGCCGAAGGCGGCGAGCGCCCGGGCGTAGATCGTCTCGGAGACCGGCTCCAGGGAATCGGACAGGGCCATCGCGTCCTTCTTCGCCGCGGGATCCTTCGCCCCCAGCGAGGTCAGTTGCTTCTGCACCTGCTCCAGCATGGCGGTGAGGTTGCGGACGCGGGCCGGGGCCGACTCGGCCTCGCCCGCAAGTTGCTGGGCGCCGGCGGCGAATTCGCCCACCAGCCCGGCCATGGCCTTGGGGTCATCGCCGCGGCCGATGGCCATGAGCATGATTTGCAGGCGGGCCATCCGCTCGGAGGGGTCGGCCAGGGCCTTGGGGTCGAGGGCGCGGCCTTCGGCGATGGCCTCGGTCGCCGTGGTCTCGTCGCCGGCCTCGCGGGCGGTGCGGGCCGTGATCCAGAGCGTCCGGACCCGGGTCGGCTCCAGCTCCTTGAGCACGGAGAGGTGCTGCCTGGCCGCGGCGGTGTCGGGCGGCTGCTTCTGGAGGGCCTCCAGCGCCTTCGCATAATGGGCGTCGGCGTCCCGGGGGTCGAGGGGCAAGAGCTGGTCGGCATACCTGGTCGCGTCGGCCAGGTCATCCTGGGCCAGGGCGTCCACCAGCAGGCTCTTGCGAGGGCCCGGCCGGCTCGTGCCGTCGTTCTCGGACGCCTTGACCAGCTCGTGGATGCGCTTGATCCGGAGCTCGGCCCGCCTCGCGGGGACCGCGTCCATCCACTTGCCGAGCATCCCGGCGAATTCCTCGTGGATGGACGCCTTCTTCGGGTCGAGCTGCGAGGCCCGCTTGTAGTGGATCTCGGCCTCGTCGAACTTGCCCGCCTTGGCCGACTCGCGGGCCTTGGGCAGCAGGTCTTCGGCCTTGCCGGGCGCGAGGGCGAAGGTGATCGCCAGCAGGCCCATCACGCCAATCATCAGGAACAGACCGGAGAGGACAATCAAAGGTTTCCAGCGCACGGTCATCGGGCTCATCTCCTTGAGGCTCGGGTGCCGCGCCGCGCGAAAACGGACAATCCCGGATGCCCAACATCGTGAAGGGCATAACCGGGCCGAGGCCGCGCGGCCTGGTGGGCGTCTCAACGGCGATAACAAGCAAGGGGATTGCGAGAAACGAAGGGGTTTGGTCGCTCAGGTGAAGCCATTCACCCCTGATTCCCTCGGAGGACCGAGGCCGCAATCCATTGCTCATCCATCGCGGGCGCAGATTTCGGACCGAGGGTGAGAATAGCGAGCTTGCCCCGAGGATTCAATCAAATTCCGGGAATCTTTCGGGAATTGGGTCACACCCTCGGGAATTGGGGACGGCCAATAGGGCAATATCCGCCGGGTGCGCGCAACGGATTCTGTCGGGACGGGTCATTGCCTACGTAGGGCCGGTTATTTACCGGCCGTACTATGCGAATCCAACACGGCCGGTAAGAACCGGCCCTACGAAATGCCAGAATCCGTTGCCGCACCCATATCCGCCAATTCGGCGGCGTCGCTTTTTCCTGCCCGAAGGTCTCGTTCAGGGCGGCGTCGACTGGCGCTTGAGCTTCGCCTTCTCTCGTTCTAGTTCCTCGTGAGGGAACACATAGAGCAAGGGCACGCCCTGCTTCTCGACCAGGACGTGCGACGGGCCGAGGCGGGCGACCAGGGCGCGGTCTTGCGGCTCGAAGGCGCCAATCCGGTTGTGGAGGACGTACCAGCGCGGGATGCCGGGCTCCCAGAACCGGCCGGGGACGCGGAGCCGGCCGGTGTCGCGGAGATAGTTCCAGATGGTCGGGCTGGACGGGAACACGATCTTCTCGCCGGGCCGGGTGTTGCGGTGGATCCAGTCGAGGGCCGCGGGCGTGAGCGCATCCCAGTAATACGTGGGCTCCAGGCCGAGCCGGGCCGCCCCGGGCAGGCCGCCGATGGCCGGACTGTAATAGGAGAGCGGGACCGGCATCATCGTGGCGATCGCGACCGCCCCTTCGGCCAGGGCCGCCAGGACGATCGCGCGGCCCCAGTTCCCGAGCCGCCCGATGAGCCAGCCGGCCCCCGCGCCGATCGGCAGCGCCATCACGCCGAAGGCCGGCAGGAATTGCCGCTCGGCGTCGTGCCCCGGGGTGTGGGGCAGCGCCGCAGGGCCAGCAAGAACGCCCAGTGGAGCGGGGCCAGGGTCGCAAGCGGCTCGGACCTCGCCCGCCAGATCCCGCGGCCCACGCCGACGATCGCCAGCGAGAGGAACCCGACCGGGGTGACGAAGAAGGTCCAGGCCAGGGTGTTGTACCAGGGCAGGGAGTCCTTCGGCGTGAGGATCACGCGGCCCAGGAACAGCGTGGGGATGCGGGTCGTGCGCGATCGGGTCAGGTTCGAGCGGAGGAATCGCTCGACGCCGTCAACCGGGTTCGACCACCACGGCGGCACCATGGCGTAGAGCGTCACGGCCGCGACCACGACGCCGACCAGCAACGCCAGCGCGGCCCGGCGGTCGCGGTAGATCAGCGCCCAGGCGGCGAAGGGGAAGGCCAGGAACCATCCGGTCAGCTTCGTCCCGGCGGCGCAGCCGAGCAGCACGCCGAAGGCCAGGGTCCACGCCCACCGCGGGCGCCTCGGGGCATCGGCCGGCCGGTCGACGGCCAGGGTGAAGGCGAGGATCGCCGCCATCCAGAGGCTCGTCAGCAAGGCATCGTAGTGGGCGAAGTGGGCGTGCGCGAACAGGCGGGGCTGCAAGGACCAGGCCCCGGAAGCGGCCAACCCCGCCCAGATCCCCGACCGTCGCGCCATGAACGCATAGACCGCGCCGCCGACCAGGGCGAACACGAGCATCGGGCCAAGCCTGGACCTCGCCAGGACGGCCCGCGACGGGGTCAGGACGTCGCCAATCAGCCCGACCAGGGCATAGAACGACGGATGCCCGTGGGGTTCCTCCCGGGCGAACGGCCAGAAATATTCCAGCGCGGGGAGGCCGAAAAGCTTGGCGCGGGTGTCGACCTCGTCGGCCCGAGGCGGCCGCGCCCCGTCGGGCTGGACCCATTCCAACATCGGGTCGATCGGTCGCCAGGAGGCCGCGAAGGCGGGAGGGTCTCGGAGGGCGCGGACCCAGGCGCGGACCCGCTCCTCGCGGCCGAGCGTGGACCCTTCATCCCACGCGACGGACAGGTAGGGCTCGGTCAGGATCAGCAGCAAGGCGATCGCCACCGCGACGAACAGCCCGCCCACCATCGGTCTCGCCAGCACCCGATCGACTCTCATCCCGCCGGCCTTCCCGGGCCCGATTTCCTGACGACGGGCGTTGATTGCCACCCTCAAGTTGGCGATCAACGCGGAACCCCATGCGCGGGACCGATCAGCCCATGTTCACGCCGCGGGTCGCGGCCGGGCAATAAGGTAATCGCGATCCTGCGGCCCATCAACTCAAGGTCGGGTCGGGTCGCGAATCCATTCGACCTCGGCCGCTTGCCCCGTGCATTCCTCCACCTCGACCCTCATCACGCGAGGCAAGCCCAGCCCCGAACCTTGCCAGCCCTCGCGAAGCCGGCGGGCGATGAAATCCGCCAGGAGTTCGGCCGTCGTGTTGGCGACCGGGAGCAGCACGCACTCGTCGCGAGGGAAGCTCCAGGACCGATCCTTGTACCTCGCCCGCAAGTTCGGCCCTTCCTCCTCGACGCGAATCAGATGGCTCTGTGAGGGTAGGAGCATGCGATGATCCAACTCCGCCACGATCGCCATCGACTGATCCCGCAGCGCGATGAAGTCGAACACATACGAATTCTCGTCCAGGTCCCCCTCCACCTCGACGGCCATGCGGTAGTTATGCCCATGAATCCGCTCGCAATGGTCGCCGTTGAAGGTGATGAAGTGGCCCGCCGAGAAGATGAGCGAGTCCTTGGTCACGCGGACCTTGTATCGAGAATTGGCCATGATCGGCATGCTCCCGCGGCGAGAAGACCCGGGCAAGGCGCCGGCAAACGGCGCATTTCCCGATGCCCCCGCCATTATAAGGGATGAGGCCATCAAGCATCGGCGCGAGGCGATCGGCCGACACCAGACGCCGTCAAGATGCCGGGAGGTCCCCGTCATCGAAACCGGGGCATTCCCCGACGATAAATCCGGATGAGCCGGCGGGCCTGGGCATGGCGATGGCCCCCTGCCTCAACGCAACGAATAAGGCGGCGACGATGAGATCGGCGGTGGCCCCCGGATTGCGGGCGTGGCCGTCCTGGCGGAGCCATCGATCGAAGGGGTCGATTTCACCGGTCGCGAGGGCATGGGCGGCGCGTCTCGAGGCCTCGTTTGCAAGAACGGGACCACGCTTGCGCATGATGAGCGTATCCGGCATCCGTGCAAGGACGGTCAGGAAGGCGCGGACGATCGCGGCCTCCAGGGGCAGGTCCGCGAGCCCTGATTGCAAGCTCGGGACGGCGAGATCGAACACTTCGGCATATCCGTTTGCATACTGGCGGGCGATCAGGTCGCGGTCGGCGGCCATCGCCATGGCCTCGCGGAGAGTGACCGTGGGATCGCCCAAGATATCCTGAGAATTGGCCGATCCCAGCCCTCCCGGGTTCGCCAGGCGAATCGCTTCGTAGGCGAGCCGGGCATCTTCCACACTCAGATTATCGAGGACCCGACCTACTCCCGATCGCAAATCCTCATCCGGAGGAACCGCGGCGAAGGGCGTGAGCAGGAGGATCATCCCCAGATTCGTGTTGGTGGAGACCACGCCTCGGGTGGCTTGCACGGCCGCGAGGATGGTAGCCCCCACCGCTTGCTTGACGGCGAGGTCCAGCGGCCTGGCGATCGCCGCGGCGCTCAGGAGGAAGTCGAGATAGGTCGAATCGTCGAAGTCGCAAAATCGGTGGACGTTGCCCGGCTTGCGGGCCGTGACCTCCAGGATGCAGGCCATCTGGGCGACCAGGCCGGGAGAAGGTTTCGCGCTCATCGAAGATCTCGCAAATACGCGAGGATCTCGGCCGCAACATCCACGCCCGTGGCGGCCGAGAGCGCCTTCCAGCCGGGCACCGCGTTCACTTCCAACACGGTCACGTCGCCGCGCCTGTCGGGCAAGAGATCAACTCCGGCCATCGTCGCATGGACGGACCGGGCGGCGCAAAGGCCAGCGATGCGGTTGCATCGTCGGGAGAAAAGGGTTCCGCCCTGCCTCCGATCGCCACATTCGTCCGCCAGTCTCCCGTCGGTGCATGACGGCGAATCCCGCCCAGCACCCGACTCCCGAGGACGAAGACCCGCAGATCGTTCCCCTTATGGGGGATGTATTGCTGCACGTAGAGGACCGAACCGACCCGCTCCAGCGCGTGAAAAACGCGGCGGGCGACCTCGGTTTCGGTCACGCGCACGAGCCCCCGCCCTTCCGACCCGAACAGGGGCTTCACGACCACGTCCTCGCCCAGGTCTCGGAAGGCGTCCATCGCGGCGGCGGCCGACTCGCCCACCCACGTCAAGGGCACGGGCAAGCCCTGGGCGTCCATCCTGGCCAGGGTGGCGTACTTGTCCACGCTCGCCTCGACGGCGCCCGGGGGATTCAGGACGGGCACGCCGATCGAGGCCAATCGGTGCAGGGCGTCCATGCGAAAGACGACCTGCTCCAGCGAGCCCGGCGGCATCATCCTCACGAGCACGCCGTCGCATTGCATGAGCGGGATTTTCGCCGCGAGAAGGGTCGCCGACCCTCCGACCCAGGAGGTCAATTGCGAAAACGGGATGGCGTCGAGCTGCACGCCGACGATCCCCGAGGCTCGGCGAAGGTCCTGCACGTGCCAGCCGGATCCCGAGACCAGCGTGACGAGGTGCTTCATGAGAAGAACGACCGATTCAGCACTTCGGGATCGAGCTTTCCGAAGGTATGCACGCGGCCGGTGTCCAGGTTCTGGAAGCTGACCTCGGCCGGGCTGAACAGGTGAGGGTCGACGGCGTAGAAGTCGTGATTGTAGCGGGCGAAGATGGCGGCGAACGGCTCGCCGAAATCCCGCGAAGCCGAGGCCGGCACCCTCGGGCCGATCCCGGCCAGGCTGTCGTCGTCCCCCGTCACATGAAGGACCACTCGGGCGCCATAAAGGATGGCATCGTTGGTCCGCCCGATCGCGGCGAGGTCGTCCCCGGCCACGGGCGGCAGCGGCGCCGAGCCCATGGCCGAGACGATTCGCGAGAGGTCGAAATCCAGCTCGGCCAGCTTGTGGAGGGCCGTCTCGACCGATCGCGCGACGACCTGGACGCCGCCGGCCAGGCTGGCCGTGGGGGCGATCAGGAGGGTGATGGCGTCGGGCGTCACGCGGCAGGCTTCGGCGATCCTGGCGAAGATCGCCGGGGGCGGCAGCTTCCTGCCTTCGAGCACGCCGACGGCGACCTCGCCGGGGGGTTCTTGATATTGAATCTTCGCGAAAATCCCTTCCCTTCCACAAGAAGCCCGCATGGGGCCGGAGCCCATCGCGAAGAATTTCCCCTCGGCAAGCTGCCAGCCGGCGTATTGCGACGCGAGGCATGCGGCAATCGGGTGATCGGTCCTTACCTGAACAATCGGGCATGGTTTGCCCGCGACGTCCCCCGAGGTGAGGGCGATCTCGGCGAGATTTCCCATGCACGCGCGGGCCAGGATCACCCCGGCTTCGAGGCCTCCTCGGGCGTGAATCCCGCAGTCGATCGCGCGACCGCCGCCCTCGATCGCGTGCAGGGAGACGCGGTGCTCCTCGCGTTGCGAGAGCAGGGTTTCGACGACCTGGAGCGACCGCTTGTTGAGTTGCATGGAGAGGCTCATGGTGCGGAGGATACGAGGATTTCTCCCTGCCCGCCTTCGATCCGGTCGCCATTGTATCGCGAAAACGTGCCGGCGAAAGCGGATTCGGGGACGGGGAACTCCCATCCGCGAAGCTGCTTCAGATAGATGGTCACGAAGGGAGGGCAGTCGCGCCCGCCGGGGGCGAACGAAGGCCCGATCGGCGGGGAATTCCCGCCGAAAACCGCCAACGTGCCGCGCTTCATGCCGAGCCCCAGGCCGATCCCGACGGGCCCGAAGGCGAAGATCGAGCCGGCGATCATGCCCCGGCCGGCGTTGACTCCGACCGTGCCCGAGACGGCGATCAGCCCGCGACGCATGAGCGAGCCGGCATCGTCGCCGATCGATCCATGCACGAGGATCACGCCGTCTCGCATGCCAATATGCCGGCCCGGCTCGGCGGCGCCGAGCCGATGGCCCGCATCGCCCCGGATGTGGATCCAACCGCCCTTCATGGCCATGCCCGCGCCATCGCCGGCCGACCCGTGGACGAGGATCGTGCCGCCGGTCATGCCGCGGCCGAGATGCTCGCCCACGTCGCCATGGATGTGCATCGACCCCGAAATCATGCCCATCCCGAGGCGTTTCAAGCAACGCAGGTCGCCCGAAATGTGGATGATTTCGTCGGACGCGTCACCCTCGATTTCGAAGAGGTCGCCGACCTCGACCCACTCATTCCCGACGAGCATGCGAAGTCGCGAGGCGTCGCCGGCCGAAAGCCCCTTGAGGGCATCGGGGCGGAGGGTGTCGGCCTCGACGGGGAGGGTGGTCGCCCGTTTCCAGGCCAGGATGATCGGCATGGTGAGATTGGACCTCGGAAAGGCCGGCTCGGCAAGACGTCGGCGGTTTCAGGGGGTGATTTTGGTGAGCCATTCGGAAAGCTGGTAGAGGTTCCAGCCCAGGCAGAAAAGGAATGGGAAGGAGGTCAGCAAGACGGCCAGGCGCGAAGCTCGCCGCGCCTTTCGGGACCGCCGGCGAGCGCGATCACGATGAGGGCGAGCACGAACGCGACGTCGCCACATGCGGAGGAGGAGATCATGATGATCGGGATGAATCCCGCCGGCCACAGCCTCAAGAAACCGACGCCAAGCCAGGCCGATACGTCGAGCGCGATGGCGGCGTGGAGGAGGATGGTGGATATGCGCATTCGGGCGGATGGAGGTTCATATTGGGGGGCGAGCCATCGATTGATTGCGGTCCCGAGTCCCCATGTGATCAGCAAGACCAGGCCGAAGGCACGGGCCCCCGACGGCATGGCGAAAAGGATGGCCAGGACCGCGATCCCCAGCATGATCCGACCAATTGTCCACAAGGGTTCCCGCGACGGCCCCTTCACGTCGCCAGCCCCGGCGTACAATAGCGGATAAGAACGTCCAGTAGGCGAATAGGAAACGGGCCGAGTTTGCCTCCGTAATTACCCGCCGAGATTTGCACCACCCCCGGACGACACGAGCGCGAATGCCTTTGGCCGTGGCCTCCTCGACGGCCTCCAGGGTCAGGCCGTCGATCACGATTTCGTAGGCGCATTCGACGCTCGGCGGGCAGATCCGTGGCGACGAGGCCTCGCAGTGTCGGGGGCGAAGGCGGTGTTGGTGCTGGCCCGCAGCGTCTTGTATTTGCTGCCGACCTTCGAGCCCGAACGGGCGATCCCGCCGGGAAACGGCAGGATCACGCCGGGCACGGTTCGCATGGCGACGACGGCGGCCTCGGCGGCCGCGAGGGTCGTCGCCGCGGTCGTCGCCGAGCAGGATGATGTTGCCGCCGGCCACGCCCTTGGTGGTGCCGAAGGTCTCCTCGCAGGTGAATTCGCCGTCCATGGCCGGGATCCGCCAGAATCGGCGGTCGTTGAGCTTCTTGCTGTTCTGCCAGCCGTCGCCGAAGTATCGCAATTTGCCGCCGACGACGATCGTTTTCTCGCCGATCGGCAGGCCGTTGTAGCAGGCCGAGGTCGGGCACGTCATCACGCACTGGCCCACGCGGTTGGCGAGGGCTTTTTCCAGGGCGTCGCGGCTGAAGGCGAAGAGCAGGACGCTCACGCCGGGGCGGCCGTCGGGCGTCTCGTCGGGCGAGAGGATGCGCTCGATCGCGGCCTCGGCGTCGCACCCGATCACGCTGGTGGCGTAGCCGGTCATGGTGCGAGCGGCGACCTCGGCCCAGTGCGGGCGTGTCGGCCGTGAGGATGGCCCTCGCGGCCGTCATCGGGAAGGCCTCGGCGAAGGTGTCGACGATCTCCACGCCGTTCGAAGGATCACCGCGGGGAGATGGCGCTCGTTCTCGTCGCCCACCGGGAAGTTCGCGAACTGGATCGACGCCGATTGCGAGAACCACGCCTCGATGTCCGGGACGACGGCCTCGTCGTACGCCGGCGAGGTGTGCAGGGTCATCCCTGGCGGCCCGCACGCGGCTCGCCGCCCTCGACGACGATTGTTCCCGACTTGATCACGTGACGGGGCATGGCGAACATCCGTCGAGGTCATCGTCGGGTGAGTAGATCGTCACGTCCGCGTCGGCACCGATCCCCAGATGTCCTTTCTGCTTCATGCCAAGGATGCGGGCCGGGCCGGCCCGGGTGATGATCGGCGATCTCGGTCAGCGAATACTCGCGGGGAAGTCGGCCAGCCCCGATCGCGCCTTCACGCGGTCGGGCAGGCGTTTCATGGCCTCTTCGCGGACGGCCGCGGCCCATCAAGAGGGCGAGGATGTTGGGATAGGAGAGGAACGAGCCGCCGTTGGGATGGTCGGTGCTCAGGGCGATCCGCCACGGGTCGTTTACGCGGAGAAACCACTCCAGGCCGACCGCCCACTGGACCGCATGGACGAGGTTCTTCTCCTCGTATTCGATCGGCACGACGCCGCAGCCGGTCTCCTGCTCGATGTCCTGGGACAGCCATTTCCGGCCGGTCACGGCGTGGAGGAATTGCCCCGACGGCGCCGTCGGCCGTCATGCTGGTGGTGTCGCCGAAGACGACCTGGCCGACGTCCACCGTCAAATTCTCGTGCGAATTGATGTAATCGGCCAGCATTCCCACATTCGAGGTGATCTTGCCCGGCTTGTCGAGCGACCCGCCGTAGCTGTGGAACTGGATGTGGGCGAGGTGGGCGCGGTGGCCGTCGAGGCGCCTGCAGCGTTTCCAGGGTGGTCGCGGCGTTGCCGGGCAGGCCCAGGTTCAATCCGTGGACGTGGACGGGATGCGGGAGCCCCAACTCGTCGACGGCGCGGGCCAGCTCGACGAGGATCTGCCGGGGGGTCACGCCGAAGCCTTCGACGGTGTCATCGAGCGACGAGACGTTTCCTTTTCCCTCCTTCCATCGCTCCACGCCGCCCGGGTTGACGACCTTCACGCCGATAGGCGCCGGTGGCGTTGAGGAGCCAGGCAACGTAGTCCCGCAGCCGGTCGCGATCGCCTTCGCGGATGCGGTCCATCACATAATGGTTGTTTCCCATCAGGACGAGGAACGCCTTGTCGATGGCCGGCGTGTGGCGAGTTCGTGGTGGGCGTGGCGGGCCCCGAGCGGGGCGATCGCGGCGTCGACGGCCGTGGTGTAGCCGAGTCCCGCGTATTGATAGCCGGTGGCGAACGTGGTCGGCACGCTGCCGGTCGTGCCCGATCGGCGGCCGGACTTGCGGAGGATTCGAGCCGGTCTTGTCCTCGGGGCGGAGGCGCGGGCCGCGTTCACTTTCGAGCCGGCGATATGGCAATGCATGTCCACGCCGCCGGGCATGACGATGTTTCCCCGGCTCGATGGTGCGATCGGCGCGGATCGGGGTCGGTCGGCGCCGCAACGACCCTGGCATCGGCGATCCAGATGTCGCGGATCTCGTCGACCCCGTTGGCCGGGTCGATGACCCTCCCGCCGGCGATTTTCAGGGCGCTCATGGGGCTTGGACCTCAAGCCCGGTCGGGGCATCTAGCTTGCGAAGGATGGCGGCCAGCAGGTCGCGATCGCTCGGCCTGGAGGTGGTCAACGCGGGTCGCAACGGCAGGGTGACCCCGTCGGACCTCATGACCGTCCCTCCGGCGTGGATGCCGTAGGTTGCCGAGGCGATGGCCACGGTCGCGGGCCACGCGCCCGAAGTCGCGTCCGGCGCGATCCGGATCGTGGGGATGCGGGAAAGATGCGCCATCGCGTCTTTCGAGAGGAACTCGCGGGGGTCGTCGGCGACGATGAGCGCGGCGTCGGCCTCGCCGCGCGCGAGGCGCGACTCGGACGTGGCCTCGTCGGGCAAGTATCTGGGGAAACCGGCCTGGAAATCGACGGCGAGCGGCGATCCGGCTTGCGAGGTCAGGACGGCTTCGATCCCGCCCGGGTTGCCAGGCCCGGCCAGCGTCAACGCGACGAACCTCGTGGATGCGTTCAGGTCTCGCACCAACTTCAAGGCCGATTCGACCACGGCCGGGCCGCCCGGAGCTTGTCCCAGGCTCGTGCCGAAGAAGAGCACTCCGTAGCGTGCTCGCCTCATCGTGCTCGCGAGCGAGATCAGGCGAGGGTCCGCATCGGGCAGGTCGATTCCTCGCACGATCGCCCGGAGCGAGACGAGTGCCTCACCCCAGCGTTCCGCGGCGATCTGAACGAACTGATCGGACCTTGCCGAGGTCATCGTCGGGGCGTCGTCCACCACGATCACGGCCCGGCCGTCCGCGACGAATCGCCCCCTCGGCTCGACGGAATATCGCTCGAAGTGGCGGGGATGCGTCGCGACGGGATCGACGCCCCAGAACACGATCACGTCGCCGCGATTCTTGACCTCGCCCAGCGTGGCCGACACGAATCCGACGTCCTGGACCGCCCGAAGCCGGGGCATGGCCTCGCGCGAATGGGCCGGGTCGATCGTGGCGCCGATCCCGTCGGCGAGCGCGACCGCCAGGCTTTGCGCCTCGATGGTCGTGCGTGTCAGGCCGCAGATCACGGGGGATTTCGCGAGGTGGAGGATCTCGGCCGCGCGGTCGATGGCGTCGCTCACCGTCGCGGGCATCCCATCGACGATCGCCGCGGGCGAATCGTCCCCCGAATGATCGGCGAGGAACCAACTCGCGCCAATCGGGCAGGCGCGATCGGCGGCGGCGACGCGGTTGCCCTCGATGCGCAACGCGATGTCGTCGCACAGGCATCCGCAGGCCGTGCAGGTGGCGTCATGGATCTGGCGAGCGTCATCAGTCGGCATGATCGCGGGGTCCGTGCTCGGGGACCAATTCCTCGCGAATCCACCGGCGGACCAGGCGCCCCCATCGCGTGTGGTCGAGCCCTTCGGCCAGCTTCATGAAGCGGAGGACATCGCCCGTCGGCAGGAACGGCAGGCTCGGGCTGATGGCGACGTCGGCATAGCGGCCGTCGTCCTGGAGGCGCAGATTCGCAGAGCCTCGCCGTCGAACCGCCAGACCTCGGGGATGTTCAGGCCCGCATAAATTCCCATCCGGTCGAGGGCGCTGCGGCTGATCTCGATCTCGATGCAGAGGTCGGGCGGAGGGTCGGCGTCCAGGTCGATTTCCTCGTTGTCGACGATTCGACCTGCGTTGGCGAGGTAGTAAGCCTCGTCGGGCTCCAGGCCTCGGTCGGCGAGTTGTCGCCGCAGGGTCGTCGATCCGACGCCGATGCAGGGGATTTCGAGTTCCTCCGTCACGGTCTCGATGACCCGTCCGAGGAGGGTCTTGGAGCGATCGTGCCTGTAGGACGGCGACATGAGTTCCAATGCTCCCCGATCGTAATTGACGCGGATCGGCCGATCTCCGACGATCTTGAGCATCATCTCGTAGTCGTCCCACGAGATACCGTGGAGGAGGAATCGCTGCGCGGGCGAGCCCCTGAATACTTCCGGCTCGGCGACGGTGGCCATATCCTGCACTCCTCCAGCAGCGGCACCAATTTCTCCCGTGCGCATGGTATCAGCACGCTCGCGATCCGGCCACTCGGCCTTGACCCTCCCCGCGCGGCGTGCCCGACGGGTTAGACTGGAGGGCATGGCGAATCCGAATCGCGAATTGATGGGCGTGCGAGCGGCCGTGCCGGGGTCGACGTCGGGGATCGGCCGCGCCGTGGCGTTGGACCTGGCCGGGGCGGGCGCCGACGTGATCGTCCACGGGGCGAGCTCGCGGCCGAAGGCCGACGAGGTGGCCTCGCGTTGCCGCGAGCTTGGCGTGCGGTCCGAGGTCCTCATGGCCGACCTGGCCGATCGCGACCGCCGGCGATGATCTGGTCGAGAAGGCGTGGGAGCTTTGGGGCGGCCTTGACGCGTGGGTCCACATCGCCGGGGCCGACACGCTGACCGGATCGGCGGCGAAGAAAGCCGTTCGATGAGAAGTTGGACATCTTGTGGAATGTCGACGTGGTGGCCACGATCCGCCTCTGTCGGGCGGTCGGCCGGAAGATGAAGAGCGGGCGGCGGGTCGATCGTCACGATGGGCTGGGACCAGGCGGAAGCCGGCATGGAGGGGGATTCGGGCGAGCTTTTCGCGGCCACGAAGGGGGCGATCATGGCCTTCACCCGCAGCCTGTCCCTGAGCCTGGCGCCCGACGTGCGGGTCAACTGCGTGGCCCCCGGTTGGATCAAGACGTCGTGGGGCGAAGGGGCGTCGTCGGAGTGGCAAGACCGGGTCTTGCGCGAGACCCCGCTGGGCCGATGGGGCACTCCCGAGGACGTGGCCGAGGCGGTGCGGTTCCTGGTCAAATCGCGGTTCTTGACGGGGCAGATCGTCCGCGTGAATGGCGGGGCGGTTCGCTAGGAGCGGCCGATGAACGCGGAGAACGCCCCCCTGCCCCGCATCCTGTTCGTGACCGGCCGGCTTGCCGAGGTCTCGCTCCGTCGCGTGCTGGAGGACCTTGCGCCGCGTGCCGGATTTGCCGCGGAAGTCGCGGTCTTGCCGATCTCCGTGGCCGCGTTGATGCCCCCGAGGTGGGTGGCCCGGCATCTGATGATTCCGGAGGGCGTGAGTCGCGTGATCCTGCCCGGCCATTGCCGGGGCGACCTTGCCTTGGTGGTCGAGAAGGCCCGCGGATTGCCCGTGGAGCTTGGCCCGGAAGACCTCCGCGACTTGCCTCGCTTCTTCGGACAGAAGGATCGTCGGATGGAGAATTACGGCGATTATGACCTGGAGATCCTCGCCGAGATCAATCATGCGCCTCGGCTGGAGCGGTCGGAAATCCTCGCGATCGCCGCTCGGTACTCGGCCGATGGCGCCGACGTGATCGACCTTGGATGCGACCCCGGCGGGCCGTGGTCGGCGGTCGGCGATGCGGTCAAATCCTTGAGGGATGCGGGGCATCGCGTGTCGATCGATAGCTTCGATCCGATCGAAGTTCGCGACGCGGTGGCCGCCGGCGCCGAGCTGGTCCTGAGCGTGAACTCGTCGAACCGCGAGCGGGCCGCGGATTGGGGCGTTGAGGTGGTGGCGTTGCCCGATCGTGCGGGCTCGCTGGAGGGATTGGATGCGACGATCGAATACTTGATCGATTGCAAGATTCCGTTTCGCGTGGACCCGATCCTTGAGCCCATCGGCTTCGGATTCGCCGCGTCGCTGGGTCGATATCTGGAGGTTCGTCGCCTTCATCCCGACGCCGAGATGATGATGGGCGTGGGCAACTTGACCGAGTTGACCGATTGCGATTCGGCCGGGATCAACACGCTCCTGGTCGGGTTTTGCCAGGAAGCGGGCGTGCGGAGCGTGCTGACGACCGAGGTGATCAACTGGGCTCGCTCGTCGGTCCGCGAGATCGACCTGGCGCGCCGCCTCGCGTATCATGCGGTTGCCAACAAGACGCTGCCCAAGCACGTCGAGCCGCGATTGGTCATGCTCCGCGACCCGAAAGTCCTGCGACATGGCCCCGACGACCTGGCCGAGATGGGGCGGCGAATCAAGGACTCGAACTGGCGGATCTTCGCCGAGGACGGGCGGATTTACGCGATCAATGGCGACCACTTCCTCAGCGGGACCGACCCGTTCGAGATCTTCGGACGCATGGGCGTGGAAGACGCTTCGCATGCTTTTTATCTCGGGTATGAACTCATGAAAGCAAAGACCGCGCTGACCCTGAGCAAGTCGTATCGCCAGGACCAGGCGCTCGACTGGGGATTCCTGACCGAGCCCGAGATCAGCCATCCGAACCGAGCCCCGAGGTGCGCGCCGTGATCCTTGAAGGCATCGTCACCACGTTGAATGAGGAGGGACGCGCCAACATCGCGCCGATGGGGCCGGACGTGGGGCCGGGCATGGCGCGGTTCGTGCTTCGGCCCTTCAAGACGGCCTCGACTTATCACGAATTTGAAGCGGCATGGCGAGGGGGTTTTGCACGTGACCGATGACGTGCTCATGCTGGCGATGGCGGCGATTGGTCGCGAGTTCAAGGCGGACATGAGGGCGGCCGACGTGGTCCGGGGGTCTGTCTTGCTGGGCGCGTGCCGCTATCATGAGTTTCGCGTTACGGAGATCGACGATCGCGACGACCGCGCCACGATCGTCGCGGAATCGGTGGCCGAGGGCCGGTTCCGCGACTTCTTCGGCCTGAATCGGGCCAAGCATGCGGTGGTCGAGGCCGCGATCCTGGCGACCCGCACGGAGTTCTTGCCGATGGATGCGATTGTTGCCGAATATCGCAAGTTGAGGGTCCTGGTCGAGAAGACCGGCGGCCCCGACGAGCGTTCGGCGTTCGCGATCCTCGGCGATTTCGTGCGAGGACGGGCCGTCATGGCCGGGTTGCACGGCCCCGACGAGTTCTCGGCATGAACCGGCTGCGTATCCAAACCCCGGCCCGCCTGCACTTCGGCCCGCTGGCTTTCGGGCTGGGTGCGGATCGCCAGTTCGGCGGCGTGGGGCTCATGATCGATCGACCGGCAATCGTCCTGGAAGCGACGCGATCGGAATCGTGGGCGCCTCGGGGCCGCTGGCCGATCGCGCCTTGCGGGTTGCCGGCCGGGTGGCCTCGCATCTGGAAACGCTCGGCCTGTCGCCGGTCCCGCTCGACCTTCGCATCGTGGAGGCGCCCGACGAGCATGTCGGGTTGGGGACGGGCACGCAGTTGAGCCTGGCCGTGGCGAGGGCCGTGGCCATGTTCGCCGGCTCGAACGAGTTGCGTGCCCCGCACCTGGCGACCATGACCGGCCGGGGCGTGCGATCGGGCGTGGGGATTCACGGGTTCGATCGCGGAGGGCTGATCGTCGAGGGCGGGCACAAGCGCGAAGGCGGGATCGCCCCGCTGCTCTCGCACGCGCGATTCCCCCGCGATTGGCACGTCCTGGTCCTGGTCCCGCCGATGGCCACGGGACGGCATGGGAGCGACGAGCTGGAGGCGTTCGCGACGCTCCCGCCCATGCCCGAGGCCGAGACCAACCGGCTCTGCCGCCTCGTCCTGCTCGGAATCCTGCCCGCCGTCATCGAAGAGGATCTCGATGCGTTCGGCGCCGCGGTTTCCGAGATGCAACACCGCGTGGGGTCGTGGTTCGCACCCGTCCAGGGCGGCGTGTTCGCGTCGAAGGCGCTGGAAGAAACGGCGGCCTGGATGCGAGGCCAGGGGTTGCGAGGCGTGGGGCAAAGCTCGTGGGGCCCCACGATTTACGGGTTTTCCGCCGAAGGGGACGAGTGGCGGAAAGACCTGCTGGCCCGGCTTCGCGAGCGGTTCGGGGGCGAGGAAATCGGGTCCTGGGCTGCGGCCAGCGACTTCGGGGCGAAGTTCGAAGGGCTCACGCGGTCTTCCCCGACCCGGTGATGAATGCCAGGACCTCGGCCTTGACCCGCTCGCGGTCATGGTCGAGCGCCACCAGATGATCCGACTGGTTCATGAGGAGAAATCGCTTCTGCGCGGAGCCGAGGTGGTCGTAAATCCACGAGGCCTCTCGCGGCTCGACCACCGAGTCGTGCTTCCCCTGGATGATGAGGGTCGGTATGTCGATCGACGGGATGGTCGGCTTGACCAGGTCGATCAGCTCCAGGGCGCTCAGCGAGGCGGCGATGCTGAAGGTGCGGAATTGCCATTGCGCCGCGATCTCGCGACGGACCCGAGGGTCGCGAGCGGCCGGTGGGCGTCTCGGCAGGTCGGGCACGACCCGGGCGATTTGCCGGAGATAGCGGGCCGGGCGGATCGGGATCCATCGGCTGTACCGGATCGCCAGGAAGGGCGCTAGCAGCACCATTCGGGCCACCGGACGGCGTTTGGCGAGCCATAACGCCAGCGTCCCGCCCGTCGAAAACCCAAGGACGGCCGTTGGTGCTTCCATGGCGTCGAAGGCAGCTTCGACCGCGGAAGCCCAATCCTCCCAGCGCGACCCCGGCATGATCGGCCCCGGCCCGTCATGTCCCGGCATGATCGGCGCCGAGACTTGCAGTCCCGCATCGCGCAGGGCCTCGGTCAAGGGCGCGACCTCGTACGGGCCACCGCCCAGACCGTGCAGGATGAGGCAGGATTTCACGGCGGGATCGGGCGATTCCTCGGGCATGATGGATGCTCAGGGCCGGGCGAACACGTTGGCGGGAAGCTCGGCCAGGCCGAGCTTGGCCCGCCACTCCGCGGCCTTTTCGGGCTTGCCCCAGGCCTCGTAGAGCTGGAGGATTCGCGCCGAGGCGTCGGAAAGCCAGATCTTGCCGCCGCGGGGCATCCTGGCCTGGCGGGCTTTCATGCCGTTGTAGCCGTTGACGACGAGCGGCTCGGCCTCGGCGAATCGGGATTGGCCGATCAAGACGCCGCCGAGCTGGCTCGTGAGGCTGAATCGCCTCCAGTCGTCGGGCACCACCTTCTCGTGGATGGCCACGCACTCGCGCAGGATCGGCTCGGCCTCCGACCACTTCCGCTGCTTCGCCAGGTTCATGCCGAGGGTGGCGAGGTCGCCGGCCAGGGCGGGGCTCCCCGGCGAGTTGACCTTGCGGTGCTGATCCAGGATCTCGCGGCGGAGCGGTTCGGCCTTGTCCCAGCGATCGAACGACTCGTGGACCAGCGCGAGGTTGGCGGCGGCGGTGAGCGTGTTGGGGTGGCCGGCCCCGAACACGCGACGGGCGGCCGGAATCATGTCCTCCCACAACCGGACCGCCTCGGCCTCGTCCCCGGCGGCGAGGCAGGCTTCGGCCAGGTTGCTTCGCGTGGTCAGGGTATCGGGGTGGTCGGGCTTGAGCTTGATCTCTTGCCCCTTGAGTGCGGATCGGAACATCGCGACCGCCTCGGGCAAGCGATTGGCGGCGCGATAGCTCATGGCGAGGCTGAATCGGGCGAAGAGCGTGTCGGGGTGGTCCGGACCGAGCTTCGCCTCGCGAAGTTTGAGGTTCGATTCGTGCATGGCGATCGCCTCGGCATGGCGGCCGACCGCCCGGTAGGCCACGCCCAGGTTGTTGCGGCTCATGAGGGTGTCGGGATGGTCGGGGCCGAGTTTGGCCTCACGCCCTTTCAGGACGGACTCGTGGATGGCGACCGCCTCTTGCTTGCGGCCCATGCCGAAGTAGGCGACGGCGAGGTTGTTGCGGGTGGTCAGCGTCTCGGGATGGTCGGCCCCATACTTGCCCTCGCGCCTCCTGAGGTTGGCCTCGTGCATGGCGGCGGCCTCGGGATAGCGACCGAGTGCCCCGTAGGCGGAGGCGAGGTTGTTGCGGCTGGTGATCGTGTCGGGGTGGTCGGGGCCGAGCCTGGCCTCGCGGGCCTTGAGGTTGGCCTCGTGCATGGCGGCGGCCTCGGCGTGCCGGCCCATGGCCGAGTAGGCGGAGGCGAGGTTGTTGCGGCTCACCAGGGTGTCGCGATGGTCGAGCCCGAGCTTGGCCTCGCGCCCCTTGAGCGTGGATTGGAACAGCTCGAGCGCCTCCGGGAGCCGCCCGAGGGCGCGGTAGGTCATCGCGAGGTTGTTCCGGTTGTCGAGCGTGTCGGGATGGTCGGGCCCGAGCCTGGCCTCGGATCGCCTCAGGTTGGATTCGTGAAGGGCCACGGCCTCGCCCCCCTGCCCCATGGCCGTGTAGGCGTTGCCGAGGTTGTTGCGGCTGATGAGGGTGTCGGGGTGATCGGGCCCGAGCGTGGCCTCTCGCCGTGTGAGATTCGCCCGGTGCAGCGGCGCGGCGTCGGCGGCGCGGCCGAGGGCCATGTAGGCTTCGGCCAGGTTGTTGCGGCTGATGAGGGTGTCGGGGTGGTCGGGCCCGAGCGTGGCCTCGCGGCTCCGGAGATTCGCCAGGTGCATGGCGGCGGCCTCCTCGTCGCGGCCGAGGGCCTGGTAGGCGGTGGCGAGGTTGTTGCGGCTGGTCAGGGTGTCGCGATGGTCCGGCCCGAGGATTGCCAGGGATCTCTGAGGTTGGCCTCGTGCATGGCGACGGCCTCGGAATAGCGGCCCTGGGCGGCGTAGGCGGTGGCGAGGTTGTTGCGGCTGGAGAGCGTGTCGGGATGGTCGACGCCGAGGGTAGCAACCCTGGTCCGTTCGGCCCTGGCGAACAGGGCCGTCGCCTCGTCGCGGAAGCCGAGGTAGAGCAGGCTTTTCCCGAGGGTGCCTTGCAGCTTGGCGACGGTCTCGCGATCGCCGATGGCCTCGCCTTCCAGTTGCGTGGCGACGCGCTTGAGTCGGTCCCCCATGATCTCTCGAAGTGCCTTGTCGTCCCGATCCTTCGACTGCGGGTCCAGGTCGCCGAAGATGGACGCGAGCAATTCATTGGCCTTCTCGACCTGGACCAGGCGGCCCTGGGCGAGGGTGGCGATCGAGCGTTCGCGCCCGGCGGATCGCGACTGCTGATACGCGAGGGCCGCCGACGCGACCAGGCCCACGACCAGCGACGCCTCCGCGGCGCGGACGAGGCTGCGATGCCGGCGAGACCAGCGGGCGAGCCTGGCCCGGGGCGTCTCCCGATAGGCCGAGACCGGCTCGTCGGCCAGCCATCGCTCGACGTCGGCCGCCAGGTCGAGCGCGGTGGGGTAGCGATCGGCAGCGTCGAAGGCCATGGCCTTCAGGCAAATCGCCTCCAGCGCGGGAGGGACCTCGGGCTTGACCTGCATGGGGGCGGCGAAGTCGCCTTCCCTGACCTTGTGCAACACCTCCGCCATGTCGCGGGCGGGGAACGCGGTGCGGCCGGTCAGGATCGCATACAGGGTCGCCCCCAGGCTGTACGTGTCGCTGGCGGGGCCGACGTCCTGCCATCGCCCCCCGGCCTGCTCGGGGCTCATGTACTGCGGCGTGCCGATCACGCCCACGGTCGGGTCGCCCGAGCCGTCGCCCGACGACGCGATCAGCGCCTCCTCGCCCGCGTCGCGGGCCTCGTGGCCGGGCTCGAACGATCTTGGCCAGGCCCCAGTCGACCACGAGCGTCTCGTCGTACTTGCCCAGCATCACGTTGCCCGGCTTGATGTCGCGGTGGAGGACCCCCCGGCTGTGCGCGTAGGCGATCGTGTTGCACACCGACACGAATCGCCGCAAGAGCCCTCGCAGGGCCATTGCCCGTTCGGACGGGTCCCGGCCCGGCCTGTCGGCGTCGTGGAAGGCGGAGATGGCCTCGAGGAGCGTCTCGCCCCGGATGAACCTCATCGCGTAGCAGGGCTCGCCGTTGCCGTCCAGGCCCAGCCCGTAGACGGGCACGACGCCGGGATGCTCCAGCCTGCCGGTGACCTCCGCCTCCAGCAAGAAGCGGCGGCGGCTCTCGGCGTCGCCGGCACGCTCGCCGCGGAGGAACTTCAGGGCGACCTCGCGATTCAGGTCGCCCCCGCGGGCCATGAAGACCTCGCCGAGGCCGCCCGACGCGTGGAATCGCAGGTCGCGATAGAGCGCATGGCACTCGGCCGATTCGCGGAACGAGGGCGCCGCCCCCGCACCCGGGCTTGGGAGGGTCGTGCGGATCTCCGCGATCCGCCGCTCCAGCTCGGCGATCAGCTCGGGATGTTCGGAGCCAAGCTCGTCGGCCGACAGGTCCCGGCCCAGGTCGCGACACTGCTTCCACCGGGCGAGGAAATCCTCGATCGTCCGCCCAGCCTCGTCCTCCGTGGATTTCATCGCCTCGCTCCGCAAGCCGGCTTGCGCCAGGCGGAGCCGGGACGCCGGCGCCGCTTCGAGGCCCATATTTTTACCGATGGATCCCTCCGGTACAAGGGACCCGCAACGGGCGCCCGGCCCCGGCCGGGTCCGCTACGGCTTCGCCTCGACCGCGCGGAACTGGAATTCCGAGCCGTCCCAATCCACTTCCACGGTCGAGCCCGGGGGGAACCGGCTTTCCAGCAGCGCCGAGGCCATCGGGTTTGCGATCCTCTGCTGGATCAGCCGCTTGAGCGGGCGGGCGCCGTACGCCGGGTCGAAACCCTCGTCGGCGAGCTGCGTCCTGGCCGCCTCCGTGACCCGGACCGTGAGGCCGGCCTCGGTCATCTGGGCTTCCAGCTTCTTCAACTGGATGCCGACGATCTTTGTCAATTCCTGCATCCTCAGCGGGTGGAAGATGATCGTCTCGTCGATCCGGTTGAGGAACTCGGGCAGGAATTCGGCCTTCAAGACGTCCATCACGGCCTTGCGGATCCGCGCCTCGTCGCCCGATTCGGCAAGCGACGCGATGTGATGGCTCCCGAGGTTCGAGGTCATGATGATCACCGTGTTGCGGAAGTCCACGGTGCGGCCCTGGCCGTCGGTCAACCGGCCGTCGTCGAGGACTTGCAGGAGCACGTTGAACACGTCGCGATGCGCCTTCTCCACCTCGTCCAAGAGGACCACCGAATAGGGCCGTCGGCGGACGGCCTCGGTCAATCGGCCGCCTTCCTCGTACCCCACATAGCCCGGAGGCGCGCCGATCAGGCGGGCCACGTTGTGGCGCTCGCCGAACTCGCTCATGTCCAGCCGGACCATCGCCGTCTCGCTGTCGAAGAGGAACTCGGCCAGCGCCTTGGCCAGCTCGGTCTTGCCCACGCCGGTCGGGCCCAGGAACAGGAACGAGCCGATGGGCCGGTTGGGATCTTGCAGGCCCGCGCGGCTGCGTCTCACGGCGTCGGCAACGGCCTTCACGGCGGCGTCTTGATTGACCATCCGCAGGTGGATTTGATCCTCGAGCTTCACCAATTTATCGCGCTCGGTCGTCAGCATCTTCGCGACGGGAATCCCCGTCCACTGGGCCACGACCTCGGCGATCTCCTCGGAATCGACCTCTTTTTTCAGCAGGCGACGAGCCTCTTTCGGCTGGCTATCTCCCTGGGCCTCGGCGCGGGCAATCTTCGCTTCGAGGGCCTTTTTCTCGCCGTCCAGCGAGGCCAGGGCCTGATACTGCTTCTCGTCGACGCGCTCGCCGCGAGAGCCCGCCTGGCGGATCTCGGCATAGGATCGGTCGTATTCGCTCTGGACGTGGGCAAGCTGCTCCCGAAGTTTCTGCACGTCGCCGAGTCCCGACTTCTCGAATTCCCATTGCGAGCGCAGATCGCTATTTTCCTTGCGCAGCTTCTCCATCTCGGCCTCGACTTCGGCCAGGCGTTCCAGGGCATGCTCCTCGTCCTCGTTCTGGAGCATCCGCTGGGCTAATTCCAGTTGCAGCAAGCGCCTCTGGATCACGTCGATCTCGGTCGGCACCGATTGCAACTCCATCGCCAGGCGGCTGCATGCCTCGTCCACGAGGTCGATGGCCTTGTCGGGCAGGAAGCGATCGGTGATGTATCGCGAGGCGAGCTTCGCGGCGGAAACGAGCGCGGAATCCTTGATCTTGACCCTGTGGTGGACCTCGTACCGCTCCTTCAGACCGCGCAAGATCGCCACGGTGTCCTCGACGGTGGGCTCGCCCACCATCACCGGCTGGAAGCGGCGTTCGAGCGCGGGGTCCTTCTCGATATTCTCGCGGTATTCGTCCAAAGTGGTGGCGCCGATGCACCGCAGTTCGCCGCGGGCGAGCGCCGGCTTGAGGAGATTGGCGGCGTCCATCGAGCCTTCGGCCTTGCCCGCTCCCACGACCGTGTGAAGCTCGTCGATGAAGAGGATGATGCGGCCTTCGGACGAGGTCACGTCCTTCAAAACGGCCTTCAATCGCTCCTCGAACTCGCCGCGGAACTTCGTGCCGGCCACGAGCGCGCCCATGTCGAGCGCGATCAACTTGCGATTCTGGAGCGATTCGGGGACGTCGCCCGAGACGATCCGCTGCGCCAACCCCTCAACGATGGCCGTCTTGCCCACGCCCGGCTCGCCGATCAGGACGGGATTGTTCTTCGTGCGACGGCTGAGCACCTGCACCACGCGGCGGATCTCGGCATCACGCCCGATCACCGGGTCCATCTTGCCGTTGCGGGCCATCGCCACCAGGTCGCGTCCGTATTTCTCCAGGGCCTGATATTTCTCCTCGGCGTTCTGGTCGGTCACGCGATGGCTCCCGCGCACTTTCTGCATGGCGGCCAGGATGTCCTTCGGATTCACGCCCACGGCGGATAACACGTCCTGCGCCCGGCCCTTCACGTTCGAAAGCCCCAGCAACAGATGCTCGACCGAGACGAACTCATCCTTCAGGCGATCGGCCTCATTTTGGGCGGCATCAAGCACCTGATTCAACTCGCCGCCGAGCTTGATGTCGCCGCCCGAGACCTTGGGGAAAGCCTCCAGACCTTGCTCGGCGGCGCGCAGATCTGCGCGGGATTCACGCCAAGCTGGCCGAGCAACGAACGCACGACGGCCTGATCGGGATCGAGCAATGCCACCAGTAAATGCATCGGCTCAAGCCGTTGATGGCCGCGCTCCCTGGCGATCTCCTGCGCCTTCTGCACGGCCTCCTGGCTCTTGAGCGTGAGCTTTTCGAAACGGAACGCCATCGGTCTCCTCCACGGCCCGGAAACGGGGTGGTTTCGCCGGGAATTGGGAAGCGAATTTCACTCTGGGAAGTACGACCTCAATACTACGCAGATCATTTCCCAAACGTTCGCGGTTTCGGTCGGAATCTATGCCTGAACATCTCATGCCGAAGCCGGTCGTGTAGGGTCCTCTGCGACCACCTCTTCAATTTTCTTGGAGGAGGGAAGAGGTGCACGCAGAGCGCCCTACGAGGAAGCCGTCGGCGCAAGCAATCGCGGATGAGGGCGTGAGGGCCACGGGAAGGCGAAGCATTCGGCCAAAGCCTCGGCCCAGTCGCGATCGGGGTCGCCCGAGCCGTCCGGGCCGTGCCAGCCGGCGCCCGGCTTGCCGGTGTCCTTGCGGACGACCAGGGCGCACAGGTCGGGAAGGCCGGCCTCTCGGCATCGCTGGCCGAGCGGGATCAAGAATTGGCGATGCACGAACCGATGCGTCAACGGAGGTCCCACGCGGCCGGCAAGCTCGGTATAGGTGAGGGTCCGTCGCATGGCGATGGCCTCGCGGAACACGGGCCAGGCGCGGCGGAGGAGGTCGGCGAAGTCGAGCATGGAGGATCACGCCGGGGGGCCGGCGAGGATACGTTCCATGTAGACCCGAGGCTCGGGGAGCGGATCTTGCCACAGCCAATCCAGGTCGAACCAGAATCCTGCGATGGCGGACGACACGACCGGCCCGCTTGTGTAAACCTGCCTGTGGTCGACTTTTCCCTGCCTCCGCTCGGCGATCAGTTGCCGGTTGCGCTCGTCGAGCAGCCAGACCTCCGGAATTCCCGCATCCTTGTAAGTCTTCAATTTTCGGGACAGGTCGTGCGATCTCGTCGACGGCGAGAGGATTTCGATCACCAGGGCCGCCGGCGCGACGAAGTCCGGGTCCGGAGGATTGGGGACGAGGAAGATATCGGGTTCCGGCTTGTGCTCGGCGTCGATACGCAAGACCGCCGGGCCCAGAAGTACCCTCCAACCTCCGCGAATCTGGCGGAAGGTGTCGAGCAGCCAGTAGAAAAATCCGACCTGTTCCTGGTGGCGCTCCGTTGCGGGCGAGGGCATGTAGACTCTTCCCTCCAGGTAGTCGCAGGGCTGTCGCTCGGGGGCGTAGCGCTCGAAATCTTCCGACGTCTGATCTTCCAGGATCACCATGAAGTCGCCCGTCAGCGAGGAGCGATCATAAATGCCGCGCGATGCGTCAAGCTCCCAGGAGGAAACGTCCTTGGGAGGAGGGAAGTCGTAAGCCTCGCGAGGGTCAGCAGGTCGGTCTTCCGGTTGGGGGACGTTGCGCGGCCTTTTCGCGGACGATGGTTCCAGGTGCGAGGCCATCACGTATCGCCTCCGTGGGTCGGAAAGTCGCGGAAATCCTCACGCCGAGGGGCCGGCGAGAATGCGTTCGAGGCATTCGAGGTCATCCGGCAGCGGGTCCTGCCACAGCCAGGCGGTGTCCACCCAGAAGCCGGGGAGGGCCGTCGAAAGCCGGGTTCCCTGCTCGATGCTCTCCTCGTGATGAGCATCGCCGATTTGCTTGTGGACGATCGGGCATTTGTCCTTCTGGTCCACGAAAACAATCTCGGGGATGCCCAGCTCCTGAAATCGGGCCGCCTTGCGACCAAGATCGCCCCGTCGTGTCGAGTTTGACAGGACTCCGATCACGAGCATCGCCGGAGGGACTGCGGCGATGATGGCACTCCGGTCGAACCATTGCTCCATCGGCGCGGGCTCGACGAGCGGTCCGGCGGATCCGAGTTCGGTGGAGGATGCCATCGGACACCTCTTGTAGGGTGCCCTGCGAGCACCTCTTTCTTCGGGATCGAAGAGGTGCTTTCAGGGCACCCTACGGGAGTCAAAAGAAGGGCGCCTCGGGCCAGTTCTCGTAATCCCTGGCGGTCTTGAACTGGTTGAACCAGAAGGCCACGTCGGCCATGGCGGCCTCGCCCTTGGTCACGTAGATTTCCCACCAGGCGTCGACGGGGCGCAGGAGGTTGCCGAAGTCGCTGCGGGCCTTGGGCTTCTGGATGATCAGCGCCGAGAGGTCGGGCAGGCTGTGTTCCAGGCAGACCGCTTGCAAGGGCTTGAGGAGCTTCGCGGCGATGGTGCGCGGGGTCTCCTTGATCCCGACGTCCTTGCACTTCTGGCAGAAATCGTCGTAGGAGACCCAAATGGCGGCGCGTCGCTCGCGGGCGGCGGACGAGAGGTCCTTCGCGATCTGGACTAGAATCGGATACGCCGCTCGCGCGTTGTCGAGGGACATCGGCCCGGGTCCTCGGAGGGGAAAAAGCGAATCGGGGGCCGTGGCCTTGCCCTTCCGGCGAAGCCCGGCCCACCGATTGAGGATACGATGCGCGGGTGCGGGATGCCAGACCTTGCCGGCCGGGCATCCCGTAGTTCGCATGTTTTCCGGAGGGATGCGGGTTACTTCTTCTCCTCGAATTCGGCGTCGATCACGTCGTCGGCACTGCCCGCGCCGCCGCCGTTGCCCTCGTGACCCCCGCCGTTGGCGCCGGCCGTTGCGCCCGCCGGTTGCTGGGAGTAGAGGTGCTCGGCCATGGCCTGGCTGGCCTTGTTCATGTCGTCCACGGCCGCGTTGATCGCCGCCGTGTCGTCGGTCTTCTTGGCCTGGTTCACCCGCTCGATCGCCGCGCGGAGGGCCGTCACGTCGCTCTCGCGGAGCTTGTCCTTGCTGTCTTCCAGCATCTTCTCAAGCTGGTACACCTTCTGCTCGGCCGCGTTGCGGGCCTCGGCAAGCTCGCGCTTCTTCTTGTCCTCGGCCGCGTGCGAGTCGGCGTCGCGCTGCATCTTCTCGATCTCGTCCTTGGACAATCCGCCCGAGGACTGGATCGTGATCTTCGTCTCCTTGCCGGTCCCCTTGTCGCGGGCCGAGACGGCAAGGATCCCGTTGGCGTCAATGTTAAACGCCACTTCCACTTGCGGAGTGCCCATGCGGGCCGGCGGGATGCCTTCCAGGTTGAATTCGCCCAGCAATCGGTTGTCCGACGCCATCGGGCGCTCGCCCTGGTAGACCTTGATCGTCACGGCCGTCTGGCCATCCTCGGCCGTGGTGAAGGTCTCCTTCTTCTCGGTCGGGATGGTCGTGTTGCGCTCGACCAGCTTCGTGAACACGCCCCCCTTGGTCTCCAGGCCGAGCGAAAGCGGGGTCACGTCCAGCAGGAGCAAATCCTTGACGTCTCCGGTCAAGACCGCACCCTGGATCGCCGCCCCGATGGCCACGACCTCGTCGGGGTTCACGCCCTTGTGCGGCTCTTTCCCGAAGATATCCTTCACGATCTGCTGGACGCGAGGCATGCGGGTCGACCCGCCCACGAGCACGACCTCATCGATCTGGCCGGGCTTCAGCTTCGCGTCTTCCAGGGCCTTCATCACGGGCTGGCGGCAGCGCTCGAAGAGCTTATCCGTGAGCTTCTCGAACTGGGCCCGCGAGATCGACATCGTCAGGTGCTTCGGGCCGTTCTGGTCGGCCGTGATGAACGGCAGGTTGATGTCGGCCGTGGTCTGGAACGACAGGTCCTTCTTCGCCTTCTCGGCGGCTTCCTTCAGGCGCTGGAGGGCCATCGCGTCCTTGCGCAGGTCGACCCCCTGCTCCTTCTTGAATTCCTCGGAGATGTACTGGACGAGCTCGTCGTCCCAGTTATCGCCGCCGAGGTGCGTATCCCCGTTGGTGGAAAGCACCTGGAACACGCCGTCGGACCCGACGTCGAGGATCGACACGTCGAAGGTGCCGCCGCCGAGGTCGAACACGGCGATCTTCTCGTCGTTCTTCTTCTCCAGGTTGTACGCCATGGCCGCGGCGGTCGGCTCGTTGATGATCCGGGCCACTTCCAAACCGGCGATCTGCCCGGCGTCCTTGGTCGCCTGCCTCTGGGCGTCGTTGAAGTACGCGGGGACGGTGATCACGGCCTTGCGGATCTTGTGCCCGAGGTAGCTCTCGGCGGCCTCCTTGAGCTTGCGGAGGATCAGCGCCGAGATCTCCGGCGGGGTCATCTCCTTGCCGCCGGCCTTCACCTTCACGTAGTCGGACGACCCGCCTACGATCTCGTAGGGGACCATCTTCTCCTCGCCGTGGACCTCGTCGTGGCGACGCCCCATGAACCGCTTGATCGAGTAGATCGTCTTCTTGGGGTTGGTCACGGCCTGGCGGCGTGCGGGCTCGCCGACGAGGGTCTCCCCTTTATCGGTGAACGCCACGACCGAGGGCGTGAGCCGGCTCCCCTCCTGGTTGGCGATGACCGTCACGTCGCCACCTTCCATCACGGCCACGACGCTATTGGTCGTGCCCAGGTCGATGCCGATAATCTTTTCACCTTCAGCCACGGCGGGGTCTCCTTTCAAATCGAGCGAGTCGGAAGTCAATATCGGGCCGCTCGCCCGAGGTTGTTTGTCAAGATTTTATGCCCACTCCTCAAATGCAAGCAGGATGCCAGTTCGAGGAAACGGTCCTTCGTTCCCGCCCTAAATCCTTTTCGGCATTGCCTTTGGGATTATTTCTCCCGGAGCGAAACTTTGGATCTCATCGTCGCAAGGTGCCAAAACGGCGGTCGGCCATCCGGGGGACGATTTCCTCCGCCTGTCAAAACGGCAGCGGCGGGCCGTCCCGAAAAATGCCAGGGTGCCCGAACAGATCATACGCATGGGGGATTGTATCAAGAAGGCTTTGCCGCGAGAATGATCTCGGGGACGCCGGAGCCCGGAGGCGGAATCCCCGTCGATTCCGGGATTCCGCACCAGCCCTCGCCCCTGCGCCGAAATTCATGGGGGATTTTCCACCCTCTAATCACGAGAGTATCTCCTGTCCGCCTCGAATGGCAAAGCCCGTCGGGCCGAAGTTGACCATCGACACGAAAGGACAATATCGCGACGAGGGGTTGGCATCATCTGCCGTCCCGAAAAAAATCCACCGCGGCCGGCCGGATTGGGTCCCCGAAACAGCCCTCCGCGGGCACCCCAAAAAGGCGCGGACGTCGTCGAAATGAATTCGTCCCAAGTGTTTTCGCGAGATGCATTTGCGGCGAGAATCATCAAGATTGAAAACGCAAGCAAAAGTTAATACGCTACAGAGTGCGACACTCGCGGAATGGCTTAAAACAAGGCGTGCGGCCCATGTAAACGGGTGTTTTGTCTGGAAGCGCATAGGAACCGTGCGCAAAACGAGGTGCCGCGATGATTGATCGTGGTTCACTGATCCCAAAATTCTTTTAATATTGTTGATCCCTGCAAATTTCCCGCTTCCACGGACGAGCCGGGGGCGTCGGCAAGATTCTCCCGTCTCAAGGATTGCCCGGATCGAAAATCACCCCTCCCGGAGGGTCCCCGCGATGAAGCGCAGAATTTTCGCCGCGGCCATGGTGGCGCTGGCCGCCCTGATCGTGGGGTCGAGGGACGCGAGGCGATGGCCCGGCAAGGAGGCCTCCAGGCCCACCGCCTTCGATCGCCCGCGAGGAGAGCCACGACCGACGCCCTCGACCGCTGCGTCCAGGAGCGTTTCCGGGACGACACCAAGACCTTTGGCATCAGCCGGATGGTCGTGGCCCCGAATCATTTCCGCGGGTTCGACCCCGAGACGCCCGCCGAAGCAGCCGCGCTCTCTCGCCTGAAGGCCGAAGGCATCCGCATGGCGTTCTACCTCGGCAGCCGGCAGGGCATGGCCCTGGACGAGAATCGGCCCCCGGCCGAGGAAGGCGGGTTCACGGATACCGACGACCCAGAGGGGGAACCCATGAATCCCCACCCGCCGGTCAGCTTCCCCGTCTTCATCACCGATCCGAACGAGCTGGCGAAGTTGCCCTGGCCCCGCGACCTTCACGCCGACGCCAGGAAGGCCCTCGCCGCGTTCGAGGCTCGCGACTCTTCCTACGCCAGCAAGCTCGGCCCGTGGACGATCGAGGCCCGCCCCATCCGCGCCTCCCGCAAGTCCTGCCTGGGCTGCCACACGGTCGAGCGCAAGCCGATCCCGGGCGGCAAGGAGGGCGAATTCTCGGAGAAGCCGCTGAAAATCGGCGACACGCTGGGCATCGCGTTTTATCTCTTCAATCGCCGATGAGATGCGTGGAGAAATCGATGCAAAGACATCGCCAGGGAGTTCCCACAAAGCAAGCACTGATGAAGTGAACCCCGTAATCCTTCAGCCGAATTCAGCACTCGCCATGACCGTAGGGTGGGTCGAGCGTTAGCGAGCCCCACCTTGGACCTGAAGAGGTGGGGCTCGCTAACGCTCGACCCACCCTACGGTTACGTGATTCCCGACTGAATTCCGCCGAATGCTTGCAGAATTCCTCTGTATCCCTATTTCTTCCGTGGGACCTCCGTGGTGAAGTCTTGCCCCGTCCCAATCATCGTGAAGAGGTCCCCATGACACAATTCGCCTGGATGTTCGCCCTCCTGATCGCCATCCCTTCCGATATTCCCCCTCCGCCCGACACCGAAACCAGCAAGGCCCTGCCCATGCCCGCGGCCGAGGCCGCCCGCTCGTTCCGGCTCCCTCCCGGCTTCAAGGCCACCCTCTTCGCAAGCGAGCCCGACGTCCGCAACCCGATCGCCATGGCGTGGGACGCCCGCGGACGGCTCTGGGTGGCCGAGAATTACACGTATTCCGAACGCTCGTTGAAGTTCGACCCGAAACTGCGCGATCGCGTGCTGATTTTCGAGGATACCGACGGCGACGGCCGCCACGATCGCCGCATGGTCTTCACCGACGACGTGCAGCGATTGACCAGCGTGGAAATCGGCCTGGGCGGCGTGTGGCTCATGTGCCCTCCGCAGCTCTTGTTCGTGCCCGATCGCAACCGCGACGACGTGCCCGACGGCCCCGCGGAAGTGATTCTGGATGGATTCGACGTCCCGGCCGAGAACTATCACAACGTGGCGAATGGCCTGCGGTGGGGCCCTGACGGCTGGCTTTATGGACGCTGCGGGGCGTCGGCCCCGGGAGAAATCGGCGTGCCCGGCACCGCGAAAAACCTCCGCGTGCCGCTCCGGGGCGGCCTCTGGCGATTCGACCCGAAGGCGAAGGTCTTCGAGGCCCTCAACAGCGGCACGACCAACCCCTGGGGCCACGATTGGAACGAGTTCGGCGAGCCGTTTTTCATCAATACGGTGAATGGTCATCTATGGCATGCGATCACCGGCGCCACTTCGTGAGGCCCCACACGATCGACCCGAATCCGCACGTTTACAGCCTGATCGACCAGCACGCCGACCATTTCCACTGGGACACCGCCAAGGATTGGTCCGACTCCCGCAACGCGCTTGGCGAGCACGACCGCAAGGGGGGCGGCCATGCCCATTCCGGGCTGATGATCTATCAGGGCGACCAGTGGCCGGCCTCGATGCGCGGCGACGTCTTCACGCTGAATTTCCACGGACGCCGGTTGAACGAGGATCGCCTCGAACGCGTCGGCAGCGGCTACGAGGGCAAGCACGAGCCCGACCCCATGTACGCCGCCGACCCGTTCTTCCGGGGGATCGACCTGGCGAGCGGCCCCGACGGCGGCGTGTTCGTGCTCGACTGGAGCGACACGGGCGAATGCCACGAGCAAACCGGCGTGCATCGCTCGTCGGGACGGATTTTCAAGATCACGTATGGTGACGGGAAGCCGTTCGAGCCGGTTGACTTGACCAGGCTCGGTGAATTGGGCCTCGTGAAGCTGCAAACGCACGCCAACGACTGGTTCGCCCGGCAAGGCCGCCGCGAGCTTGCCGACCGCTCCGCTCGCGGCGAGGGCCTGGCCGAAGCCAAGGAACTGCTCCACGATCTGTTTCGGAGCGACCCGAACCCGGTCCACAAGCTGCGGGCCGTCTGGTCGCTGTATTGCATCGGCGGGACGGACGAAGCTCTTTTGCAATCGATGTTGAAGCATGATCACGAGTCGATTCGATCCTGGGGCGTCCGGCTCCTGACCGATCGCCTGCCGCTCGACCTGGTCACCGGCGGTCGCCCCTCGGACGTGGCCTCGCCCCTCGCGGCGGACCTTGCACGCATGAGCAACGAGGATCGCTCGGGCCTGGTCCGGCTGGTCCTGGCCTCGACCATGCAGCGATTGCCCGTCGCAAATCGGGCCGAGATCGCCGCGGGCCTCGCGTCGCGGTCGGAGGACGCGACCGATCACAACATGCCCCTGATGGTCTGGTATGGATTGATCCCGGTGGCCGATTCCAACCCCAGGGAACTGGCCGATCTCGCCCCCGCTGCGCCTGCCCGCCACGCGAAAGCTGATCGCCCGCCGCCTGGCCGAGGACGTCGAGAAGAATCCCCAGGTCGTGGGCCTCTTGCTCGATCACGCCGCGAAGAACCCCTCGGATGCCGTCCGAATCGACATCCTCCGGGGCCTCTCCGAAGGGCTGAAAGGCTGGCGAAAGGCGCCGAAACCGCCCGGTTGGGACGCCTCATCGGCCATGTTAGGCCAATCTCCCGACCCGAAGATTGGCGAGCTTGTGCGGGAGCTGGCAGTGGTGTTCGGCGACGGCCGTGCTTTGGATGAGGTCAAGCGGTTAGCCGCTCGACGACAAGGCTGACCTGACCATGCGTCGCGCGGCGTTGCAAACGCTGATCGATAACCGAAGTCCCGACCTGCGAAGCATTTGCGAGCGGCTGCTGAAGGTCCGGTTCCTGAACACGACGGCCATCGGGGGGCTGGCGTTGTTCGACGATCCGGCCATCGGCAAGACCCTGGCGGCGAGCTATCGCACATTCCATCCGTCGGAGCGGGGCGCGATCCTCGACACGCTCGTTTCCCGCCCCACGTTTGCCCGATCTCTCCTGGACGCCGTGAGTTCGGGTGCGATCCCCCGCGCCGATTTGACCGCGTTCCACGCCCGCCAGATCCGCACGCATGACGATCCCGAATTGCGCCGCAGGCTCACCGAAGTCTGGGGCGAGCTGCGTGATTCGCCATCGGATAAGCGGGATCAGATGGCGGCGATCAGGGCGAGGCTCACTCCCTCCACGCTGGCGAACGCGGACAAGGGGCGGGGTCGCGTCGTTTTCAACAAGGTATGTGCTTCCTGCCACACGCTTTACGGCCACGGAGGCCAGGTCGGCCCCGACCTGACCGGCGCGGGTCGCGACAACCTGGATTACCTGCTCGAAAACCTGATCGACCCCAGCGCCACGGTCGGCGTGGACTTCCGCATGACCATCGTGAGCCTGAACGACGGCCGCATCCTGAACGGGATGATCCGCAGCCAGACCGACCGCGCCATCACTCTGCAAACCCAGGATGCAACCGTGGTTGTGTCAAAAAGCGACGTCGAGGCGCATCGAAGCCTTCGCCGCTCTCGCTCATGCCCGAAGGGATCTTGAGCCCGTTGAGCGAGGATCAGGTGCGCGACCTCTTCGCCTATCTCCAGGGACGCAGCCAGGTTCCGTTGCCCGCCGGGGAGCACTGACGCAGGCTGCGTTGGCTCAAAGAAATCAGGATCATGAGGCCGAATCAGTGCTCGGGTGGCATGCTTACGTCTTCGTAAGCATGTCTGCAGGCGAGGCCCAGACATGCTTACGAAGACGATAAGCATGCCACCCAAGACCCCAAGGCTAGGGTCGACCACTATTTTGGGCTCATGAGCCTTCGAACCTTGCCTTGATTAGCGAAATGGGTGCATAGCATGCACCCTACTTCTCGCCAGTGGCCTTGTCGACCTTGTCGCCAAGCTTCTCGGCGGGGCCTCGTTGGTCGACGGCGTTGTCGACCTTTTCGCCGGCCTTCTGCATGGGGCCTTTATCCTCGCATCCGGCCAGGAGGCCTGCGACTCCGACCGCCAGGAACGCGAGGTGACGGGGGCTGAACGATCCGATTTTCATGGTCAAACCTTGATCTTGTGGGAGGAAAAATCGCCGACACATAACCGGGATGAGCAACCGACGCGCCGGATGGGCCGCAAAACGCCGGAGAATTTCCTTGACTTCGCCCTACTGTTCTTGTATCCACTGATCACACGCCGGTTTGCGGACGAAACCGGCTCGCCGGCCCGACCCGTTTCGCGACGAGATCCTCCATGCCCCGCAAGCCCCCCGCCGACGCGAAAAAGGCGCCGACCCTGGCCGGTCTCCGCGCCGAGATCGACCGGCTGGACAAGGAGCTTGTGGCCCTGCTCAACCGCCGCGCCCAGATCGCCACGCAGGTCGGCCAGTTGAAGGAAAAACAGGGCCTGGAAATCTGGTCGCCGGCCCGCGAGGAGGAAGTCCTCGCCCGCGCCATGGCGGCCAACCAGGGCCCCTTGCCGGCCGATACGTTGCGGCTGATCTTCCGCGAGCTGATGAGCGGGAGCCGGTCCCTGCAACGTGCCCTCCGCGTGGCCTGCCTGGGCCCGAAATACAGCTATAGCTACCTCGCGAGCGTGGCCAAGTTCGGCAACGCCGTCGAGCACGTGCCGGTGGGGACGATCGCGGCGGTCTTCGAGGAAGTCAACCGCCGCCACGTCCAGTTCGGCATCGTCCCCCTGGAAAATTCCACCGACGGCCGGATCGCCGACACGCTGGAGATGTTCGCCCGTTTGCCCAATCTCAAGATCCGCGCCGAGGTCCGCCTCCGGGTGCATCATTGCCTGCTGGGCAAGGGGGCATGGGCCGACGTCCAGCACGTGTACTCGCAGGCGCAGGCGCTCTCGCAATGCCGGCACTGGCTGGGCAAGAACCTGCCGCAAGCCCAATTGCACGAGGCCGTTTCGACGGCCCACGCCGCCGAGATCGCGCAGAAGACGAGCACGGCCGCGGCCATCGCGGGCCACCCCGCGGCGCTCGCCTACGGCCTCTCGGTGATGGCCGAGAACATCGAGGACCAGCCGCACAACGTGACCCGATTCGCGGTGATCGCCGAGCAGTCCGAGGCCCGCACCGGCCGCGACAAGACCACGCTCCTGCTCCGCCTGCCCAACCAGGCCGGGTCGCTCCTGGACGCTGCTCGACCCGATCAAGAAAGCCAAGCTGAACATGACCATGATCGAGTCGTTCCCCTCGGCCGAAGGCCCGCCCAAGGCGAACCCCTCCTACCTGTTCTTCATCGACGTGGAAGGGCACGTCGAAGACGAGGCGGTCAAGAAGACGCTGGACGCGGTACGGAAGAAGTGCGAGCGCCTGGAAGTGCTGGGCTCGTACCCGCGAGGCGACTGCATCGAGGGCTGACGTAGATGCGGCTAAGCCTGGAGTTCCCTACTCGGGGCCCTGGAAATGCTGCGTCATCGCGCGATCGAACGCCTTCCCGGCGGACCTGACGCGACCCGACACGACGACTTCGGGCGTCGTGACCATCAGGTCATCCAGGTCGCGGTGGCGGCGACTCCTGGGTCATGTCAACTCCGCACAAAATCATCTCGCGACGACGCCACACCACACACCATCTTGAATCTGTTCGCTAGAGGACGCAAGGGCGCATGGCTGGCCAGTTAATCCAACCGGACTCAGCATGGGATAATCATTTCTTTGGTCTACGCCTGGATTGCGTCTTGGGCTTTCCTTCATCCCCTTGATTCAGGGAAACCGACTCGGCAAATTCCGCGTCGGTCAGGATTTGATGTTTCGCGTTGTACATACCGTCTATCCATTTAACCAGCCATCTCCATTCGCCTTCCCCGGTCACGACCTTGCAGGCCGAAACTCGATATCCGACCTTGAAGTAGGATCGCTCTCCCGTCTTCGCGAACGGCGGCTTCCCACCCACCATGGCGATGCCTTCGGTGCTCTTGATGATACCCCCGCTTGCCCAAAGGCGTCCTCCATCGACACGGTTGGCGGCGGCTTCGCGATGGCCTTGGTTTTATCGGTGGACATCGATCCGTGGGCCGCGGACGAAGGCTCGGGGGGCCTTGCATTCGCGTTTCGCATTGCCACGCTGGCTTCGCGCTCCCTTTCTTCCTTGCGGGCAGAGATTCCCTTACGGGAAATACTGATGATGTCGTCGTGGGATCGGCCCATCTTGCGCAATCGTAATAGTTTTTCGAGACCTGGGAGACGCTGATCCGGTTCACGGGTTCCATCCGGCCAAGGTCGCGAAATGCGACGAGAAGCCTCAGCGGCGACTCATAAATGTTGTCGTCCAATAGCTTCAATATCAATTGAAGTAATGCATCTCCGGTGGTGTCGGCGTCCTCGATGTAGAAGGAAGACGTTTGCCGGAGACCATCCTTGACGGCCATGGTTACGTCCTCGTCCTCATCCACAAGTTCGCCTTTTTCAAGGATCGCCAATTTCCGCGCGAGGGACGCCGTGCGAAGGATCTCCGCAAATTGTTTCGGTCCAGGGCCGAGAGAATCTTCTCATCGTGGCCGCGTGCCGCTCTCTTGGCTTCCGCGACCTGCGATGCCGTCCGCGCAAGGGCGTTGGTGAGGCATCTCCCGGATCTCGACGGAAGGGATTGTGTATCCAATCGACTCCTGATTCCTGGACCTCGACGTTGCGATCCCGACGACTTCGCCGTACATATCAAGGACCGGACCACCGGAGTTTCCCCATTGATTGAACCGCCGATCTGGAGGAAATCCATCCCATCGATCGCAATTTGCGTGCTCAGGACGCCGCGAGTGACGGCGTTTTCCAGCCTCACGCCATAAGACGCCGGGCTTCCGATCACGACCACCTCCGCACCCCGATGGAAGGTCGAATCCCGGAAATCTTGATGGGCGGAAGACGGCTATCCACCGCGAGGAACGCGATATCTCGATCCTTGTCGAAATAGATCAGGTCGACCTTCATCGGGCCGTGCGCGTCTTCCTTGGCGGATGGAAGGTGACGGTCATATCCGCTGATCGCGCAGACTTGATGACATGCGCGTTCGTGGCGACGATGCCGGGGCAGACCACGAAGCATGTCCCGGTATAAGCCCTGTCGCTGAGGATTCCGACGGACTGTTCGGTGTTCTTGACGACCTCTTCAGTGCTGAGTTTTCGCGGGACCATTACTGTGTCGGTGGCGGAGACAGCCAATAGCCGTGACCAAATCAGCCGAACGGCAAAGCTCGCGAGCAACAATGCGATGGCGACAACGGGAACCAGATTGCGACGTGAGATGGCAAATCGTTCGGGCGGAAGGGCCTTTTCCTGGGCCGGCTCGGCAATTTCGGGGGCCTGTCTTGCCGGGGCTGGGAGCGTAAACTCTGGCTCCGACATTGGCGCAACGAACGCCAATGGCTTCCCGCAAGTTGGGCAATTCACGCTCTGACCGGCCATCTCATCAGCGCCTTTCAGTTTCCGCCCGCACCCACACTCTACACGGATCGCCATCGAACCGCCCTCGCAACGACGCACGGGAAGCCAAGTAAGGCCACCATGTTCGACGATCGCAGGCATGCATGCAAGTGGCACGCACGAAAAAGCCGGGCGGTCAGCATTGACGTGGCGACGCTGTCATAGGCGCGGGTGGCCTCGATTGCAAGAGCCGGGGCCACCCGCGTCGCTCCGATGCTCAAGTCATCGTAGGGTGGGTGGGCGTCGCTCGCGACGTGCATCCCATCGTCTGATGTTGGTCTGCGCCGACTTCGCCAGCTAACCCAGCCGACCCTCGACGACCGATGGGTGCCCGAAACGTGTCAAATGTGTAACTCTTACTTTATTGGATATGGCCGGAAATCCCCGACCTCGTAGAGCGAACGGTCGGAATGGTCGACCGCGAGCGTCTTCCACATCTTGCGGTACACGTCCTCGCGGACGATGAGATAGCCGGTCCTGGTCTCGGGGTCCTCGATCCGCACGGGTTGCTCCCCCGCGCGGTCGACGGCCTGCTTCTGCTCCGGGGTGATTGTCATGGAATCCTCGCGGTTCAGATCACCTGGTCGCCGCCCATCGACGTGCGGCCCTTCTTGTGCTCCAGCCTGCCGAAGATGTGGTCGAGCGCGTGGACCAGCTTCTCGGCGGCGCCGTCGACCGCTTCCCCCAGGGTCTCGGCCTTGTGGCTGGCCACGACCGATTGGTGGCCGGCGGGCCTGGCTTCCATCAGGCAGGTCTTGTCGTCGCTGCCGTGCTTGGGGCCGTTGGCGTCGTGGAGTTGCACGATCACCCGGGTGATGTGGTTGCTGAACCGGTCCAGCGTGGCCTCCACGACGTTCCGGACCTCGGTGGTGAGGGCTTCGCGGCCCGCGATGTGGTTGTCGGTGTTGACCTCGACGAGCATGGATCTATCCCCCCTGACGAGATGCGTGGACGCGACCGGGACATTCAATGCACATGACGTGCCTGCCTGCATCGTGGCGGCTCGGCTTTCGCAAGGGAAGGGGGTCGTTTAGAATGATTGGGGCGGAGATGACAAAAAGGTCTGCCGCGATTCGCAAGGAGGGCCGGGCGCATGGCGATCGGGATCCAGACGAGCGTGGCGACCGACCTCGCCTATCAGCAGTGCCTGAACCCGTCGTGCCGGGCCACCTTGAGCGTGGATCAGGCCGTGTTCGCCTGCCCCGAGTGCGGCGACTTGCTGGACGTGGTTTACGACTGGGACCGGCTGGAAGTGCCCAAGAGGCTGAGCGACTTCGAGGCCAAATGGTCGCGGACGGTTCGACCCGCTCTGCTTCTCGGGCGTGTGGCGGTTCCGCGAATTGCTCCCGTTCGCGCCCGCCGGAGATGGTCGTCACGATCGGCGAGGGCCAGACGCTCCTCCAGCCGCCGACAAGGTCGCCCAGTACGTGGGGATGGACGCCGGCCGATTGCTGCTCCAGTACGAGGGGATGAACCCCTCGGGCAGCTTCAAGGACAACGGCATGACCGCCGCCTTCACGCACGCCCGCATGGTGGTGCCCGGCGGGTCGCCTGCGCCAGCACCGGCAACACCTCGGCCGCGCTGGCGGTCTTCTGCTCGGCCACGAGCTTCGGGTTCAAGGCGATCATCTTCATCGGCTCGGGCAAGATCGCCTACGGAAAGCTGGCGCAGGCGCTCGACCACGGCGCCCTGACGATCCAGATTGCCGGCGATTTCGACGACGCCATGCACCGCGTCAAGCAGATTGCCGACCGCCTGGGCATCTACCTCATGAATTCGGTCAACCCGTTCCGTCTGGAAGGCCAGAAGGCGATCATGTATCGCGTCCTGGAGGCCCTGAACTGGGAGCCGCCGGACTGGATCGTCGTGCCGGGCGGAAACCTCGGCAATTCGTCGTCGTTCGGCAAGGCGTTCATCGAGTTGAAGCATCTCGGATTGATCGATCGCGTGCCGAGATTGGCCGTGATCAACGCCTTCGGGGCGCGGACCCTGTCGGAACTCGTCGGGTCGCACGGCCTGTCGTGGCTCGACGGCCTTCCCGACGAGAAGGTGACGAGCTCTTATTATGCGAGGCTGGACGAATCGGGCTCGAAAGCCTCGACCATCGCCTCGGCCATCGAGATCAACCGGCCGGTGAATTTGAAGAAGTGCCTGCGGGCGCTCGACTTCTGCGACGGCGTGGTCAGGCAGGTCAGCGACCAGGAGATCATGGACGCCAAGGCCCGCGTGGGCACCGGCGGCCTGGGCTGCGAGCCGGCCTCGGCGGCGAGCGTGGCGGGGGCCAAGAAGCTTCGCGAGGAGGGCGTGATCGCCCCTTCGGATCGCGTCGTGTGCATTCTAACGGGTCATCAATTGAAAGATCCCACGGCCACGGTGGCGTATCACAGCGGCGATCAGGACCAGTTCGAAAAAGTGCTGGGATCTCGCGGCGTGAAGCGAGCGGGGTTCGCGAATCGGCCGGTGGTGGTGGCGAATGATCTGGATGACATCATCCGCATGATTGCGCTGAATTCGGACGCGAGCGAATAGGATCGCCGACATCATTCATGGAGGAAGCCCGATGAAATGGCCTCGCGTGCGGATCTTCGACGTGATGGGATGGGTCGCCCTGGTCGCCGTCAATTGCGTGATTTTCCGCGTCCTTGCCGATCCAAACATGTCCAATTCGCTCCACATCGCGGCGCTGTCGTTCGCGATGACGGGCAGCCTCGTGATGGTCGCCTGCGTGGCGATGGCCCGCGGGATTCGCCTGGCCGGCGAGGCCCGGCCGTTCCAGGTGGGGTTCGTTGCCTTCGCGCTGTCTGGCGATGATGGCATCGTGCGTGTTGACGTGCTGGGAAGACATGATTTTCAATTATATCGAATCCGTCATGACGCTGATCGAGCCCGTCTTGACGCCCTTGCTGGGCGAAGGGCCCCGGGTGCAGAGCCCGCGATCGGTCTACGTGCTTGAGTATGCGGCGATTGCGATCGCCTTCGTCCTGCCGCAAGTGATTGCGGCGATTGCCGGCGGTTTCCTGGCGAAATGGGCCGGGCTGACGATTCGTCGGAGTCGCGAATTTCGTAGGGCGTGTGGAACACGCCGAGGCTTCGTGACGGGCGGGGATGGCGTGTTCCATACGCCAGGAGATGGCGGGCCTCGCTAAGCTCGACACACCCTCAGATGGGACGGAACCCGATGAAATGGCCTCGCGTGCGGATCTTCGACCTGATGGGCGTGATTACGCTGGCCGCGATCAATTGCCTGCCTTATCGCATGATGGCAATGCCCGGGAAATCAACAATTGCCGATCCCTCCGGTTCACGGCCCTGGGATCACCCCGGTGGCGAGCCTCCGCTGATTCCCCTGGCGAAGATGGTCCGCGACATTCGGCGGGTGGCGAAGCTCGGCCGTTTCATCTCGGGCTTCCTGGTCTTCGGGCTGGCGGCATGGTGGGGACGCGCCGTGTTGATGAGTTCCGAAGACTCATTACGAGTATTTCGAGTTATATGGGAAGGGCCGCGAGATCTCGAAGCCGTTCCTGTCGTCCTTCCCATCGTCCCAGCCGAGTTGTTTTTCGGATGAATACTCCTGTTCACCCTCGTCCTGGTCCTGCCGCAGGTCATCGTGGCCATTGCCGGCGGATTGCTGCGAGGTGGTCCGGGTTGACGATCGCTCGGAGCCGGGCGGTCGGACCTACTCGCGTGGAATCCCCGGCGGTAGCATGAGGTGACAGCCCTCTCACGAAGATTTTCCGGAGTCTCGCCGCCGTGTCCCCCGCAAAACCCCTCATCGATCGGCATGCATGGCGCCTCGGGCCGGATGGGCACGCGGATCATCCAGCTTGTTCGCGAAGATCCGTCGTTGGTCCTGGGCGCGGCCGTCGTGGGGCCGGGCAGCAAGCGATTGGGCGAGGATTTGGGCCAGGCGTGGCCTTGACCGCCTTCGCTCGACCGCAAGTTGGACGTGGTGATCGACTTCGCCACGCCCTCGGCCTCGCTCCTTCTGGCCCAGAAATGCGCCTCGATGGGCATCCCGCTGGTGGTGGGCACGACCGGGTTTGATCCCGAAGAAAAGCGGAAATTAGAGGCGTTTTCGGCGAAGATCCCCGTGCTGATCTCGGCCAACTTCAGCAAGGCCGTGAATCTGCTCTTCCGGCTGGCCGGCGAGGCCGCGAAGGCGCTGGGAAAGGATGCCGATATCGAGATTGTGGAACGTCATCATCACTTCAAGAAGGATGCTCCCAGCGGGACGGCGTTGAAGATTGCCGACGTGGTGGGCAAGGCGATCGGCTCGCATCAATTCGTGTGCGGTCGCGGCGGATTGGTGGGCGAGCGGCCCAAAGGGGAGATCGGGATTCACGCCCTGCGGACGGGCGACAACCCGGGCGAGCATACGGTGGTCTTCGGCCTCATGGGCGAATGCCTGGAGCTGTCGCACAGGGCCTTGAATCGCGACGGTTTCGCCCGAGGGGCGATCGACGCCGCCAGGTTCCTGGCGAACAAGCCTCCAGGGTTGTATACGATGGATGACCTTCTAGGATCTTCATGAGAAACCCGCGATGGCGCAATGCGAGCAGGGATATTTGTGCGAAGTCTGCGGCAAGGACGTCGAGGATTTGACCGATTCCGACCTGTATCTGCGGTACGTGGTGGGCGAAGTCGACCCCGAGACCCTGCACGTCCAGCCCGAGCGTCACCTGCGATGCAACCCGGTGCTGGCCCAGTTCATCGTGCATGAAGGCTTCGAGCCGGTGGTGATGGAGGGGTTTTTCGCGAAGGAGAACCTCGACCCCGAGTTCGTCGTTGCCGAGGAGCAACGCATAACGGCCGGATATCTGCGATTGAAGGAGGTGTTCTTGACGGAAGGGATGCCGATCACGGATTATCCGTTGCCCGGCGTGATGGCGAAGTGGTCGGGGTGAACCCTTTCTTAGAACAGGCGTTAGGGAGGCCCGGCGGTTTCGACCCTCGCGATTTCGTTCATGCTACCTCATGGAGATTCGTTCTTGGTCCGCCCGTCGGAGGCTGGCGATTGCAAACATGTGCCAAGCAAATGAAATGGCAGAGGAGGTGGGTTACCTGCAAGATTATCCCGAGCGGGACCCAGGGGCGAGGCTATGACTTGATCGAGCATCTGAAAGACCCGTACCTCGACTTGAGCGGCGGCAAGATCGCCGAGTGCCGGGAGGTCGGGGAATTGATTATTTCATGAAGCGAGTCGATCTCATCAGGAACTCAACGCGATCGGCTGCGAGTTGGTGCGCCACGGTGCGAACACGACTGGTATCGGAACCCGATCAGCGGAGAAGTCCAGGCGGTCCCTCGTCATCGGGAAATCAAGACCGGTGGCACGCGCGAGGATCATCCGGTCGCTCCGAATTCCTGAACGAGGTACTCCCATGAAAATCTGATCGAACTTGAAGTTTTGTTGGAAGAACTTGCAGGAGCTTCGTCGGAGGCTCGAGATGTTCTCCTTCCTCGTGATGGGCCTGCTCGTGTCGATGGAGAACGGGATCACGAGCGCCGAGGACTCCGTGCGATTGTTCTTCAACGCGGCGAATTGCCTCTATATCCGCAAACAAATGCGTGTGAAGCTCGCCGACGAGATCATGAGCCGAGGCGTGCAGTTGCCCGACGTGATCGAGATCCTTCCCGGCGGAGAATCGCATCGGGCCTTTCAGCACGAACTGGCGTCCATGCGAGCGCTCTGCCTGAAGTTGCTGGAAAGTCGGCTACAGGTCGCGTGAAGACGATGGTTCTTCGTAGGGCCGGTTATTACCGGCCGTCTTCCCAATCAAGAAAAAGCGGCCGGTGATTACCGGCCCTACAATTCGGGAACCGCAATGCCCGCCGATGTGAAGTAGGTCCTCTGGGAGGAAGACGATGCGTGGCTCGCCTACTTGCAAGATTATCCCGACTATTGGACCCAAGGATACACGCTCGATGATTTGATCGAGCATTTGAAAGATTTGTACATCGAGTTGACGGATGGCAGAATTTTCCTTGCATCGGAGGACGCATCTTGAGAACGGTCATCACGGGCGGCGCGGGCTTTGTTGGATCTCACCTTTGCGAGCGTTTGCTTGCCGAGGGGCATGAGGTCCTTTGCGTGGACAATTTGCTCACCGGACGCATCGGCAACATCGAGCATCTGGGCGCGAACCCGAAGTTCTCGTTCCGCAAGCACAACATCAGCGAGCCTTTGCTGATCGATGGCGCCGTCGACAACATCCTCCATTTCGCCAGCCCCGCCAGCCCCGGCGATTACCTGGCGCATCCCATCCCCACGCTCAAGGTGGGCTCGCTGGGCACCCACAATGCGCTCGGGTTGGCCAAGGCGAAGAACGCCCGGATCCTGCTGGCGAGCACCTCGGAAATCTACGGCGATCCCGAGGTCCATCCCCAGCGCGAGGACTACTGGGGCAACGTGAACCCGATCGGCCCTCGCGGGTGCTATGACGAGGCGAAGCGATTCGCCGAGGCCATCACCATGGCCTATCACCGCTATCATGGCGTGAAGACTCGCATCGTGCGAATCTTCAACACCTATGGGCCTCGCATGCGATTGAACGATGGTCGCGTTTTGCCGGCGTTCATGGGTCAAGTCTTGCGAGGCGAGGATTTGACCGTGTTCGGCAAGGGGGATCAGACCCGTAGCTTCTGCTACGTGACGGATCTGGTCGACGGGATCTATCGCCTCCTCATGTCGGATTATTCCGAGCCGGTGAACATCGGCAACCCGGTGGAGATGACCGTTTTGGAGCTTGCGAAGGAGATCCTGGCGATGGTGCCCGAATCCAAGAGCAAGATCATCTACAACCCCCTGCCCCAGGACGACCCGAAGCGTCGCAAGCCCGACATCACCAAGGCGACCGAGATCTTGGGATGGAAGCCGACGATTGATCGCGCCGAGGGGTTGAAGCGGACCCTCGAATACTTCCGCACGGTCCTGTGAACGCGCCGGGCGGGGGAAATGCGACGGCGAGGGGGAGGGTCACACCCTCTGCCACGTGATCGAGCGGAACATCGCCACGATCATCCGGCTGAGGCAGAAGGCCGCCCGAGATCGGAGCGTCGAGGGCCGGATCGCCGACGTCGTCACCTCGTTCTCGGGCCGGATGTCGTTCGTTTACGTGCATATTGCCTGGTTTGGAGCGTGGTTCCTGCTCAACGGCGGGATCTTCGGGCTGCGCCCGTTCGACCCGTATCCTTACGGCCTGCTGACGATGATCGTGTCGCTGGAGGCGATCTTCCTGTCCACGATCGTGCTCATCAGCCAGAACCGGATGAGCGAGGAGGGCGAGCGGCGGGCCGATTTGAACCTGCAAATCGGCCTGCTCGCCGAGCACGAATTGACCCGCGTGTTGCAGATGCTCGACGCCATCCAGGACAAGATGGGGATCGACAACGACGCCGACAGCGAGCTTGCCGACCTGGAGATGGAGACCCGGCCGGAAGACGTCCTGGCCGAGATCGAACGGGCGACGAAGCAAGCGCATTCGGCGAAGGACGCGACCTGACGGCTTCAATACTGGTCGCTGCCGCACGATCTCGCCGAAGTTGCGAGTGGCCATCGCCCTCCAGGTTGCCGGGTTGATCCGGCCTTGAGGAAATGGACCGAGCCGTCGGCGAAGAGGATGTTGGCGCCGCCGGGATGGCGGCTCCAGTAGTCCTCGACGTGCGCCTCGGGGTTGTTGATCGTCCGCGGCCCGTCCTCCAGCCCCGCCGGGCCGAGGACCTGCGTCCAGCACTCCTCGGGCGAGGGGTTGAACTGGTCGGTCCCGCCCTCGATCGGCGAGGTCTTGCCCAGCCAGCCGTCGATCGAGCGGGCCACCCAGGTCACGTAGCTGAGGTTGTGGCTCCGCTCGCCGACGGCGATCGTCTGGCTCGTGCCGTCGGTCGACGTCGGCGAACCCGACGCGGCTGTTCCGGTAGAACATCCCGGCGTGCTGGCCCAGCGGGTCGCCCGGCGCCGTTGTTGTTGGTCGAGTCGTTCGCGCCCGACTGCGAGCAGATCTCGCCGATCCCGTACATCCCGACGTAATTCCCCCGCGAGAGCGTGTCGACGATGTGGGTCGCGTTATAAGTGCCGGGGTTGGCCGGGTCGGGCGGGTCCTCGAAGACCGGGATCGTCGCCGGGCCGGGGTCGGAGGGGCAGAGGTAGACGCTCAGCGACCGTGAGGCTGCACGTGTCGTTGTCGTGGTAGGCGACCGAGAGGTTGAAGTTGATCGAGTTGTACAGGGGCCGCTGCTCCATGTAGGGCAGGATCATGCTGCCCCACGCCCAGCCGCTGCCCAGGTCGACGCCGTGCTGGTTCTCCTGGTCCTGGTTGCAGGCGTCGAGCACGGTCCTGTCGATCGAGCTGACGTAGCCGGGCGGGAACACGCCGAGGGCCGACACGTAATTATGCAAGGCCACGCCGATCTGCTTCAGGTTGTTCGTGCATTGGCTGCGGCGGGCCGCCTCGCGGGCGGCCTGGACGGCGGGCAGCAACAGGGCGATCAGGACGCCGATGATCGAGATCACGACCAGCAATTCGATCAAGGTGAACGCGCGACGACGCATGGGGATGCTCCGTATCCGAAGGCCGAGGATGTAGGGGAAGGGCCCGGGTCGTGACGCGAACGCGAGGGCGCATCAGGACTTGCGGGGGTTTTTGCCTGGATTTGACGGGGAGAGGTGCGCCGGATCGGCAATCATGCGGGTTCGCGGAGATGCCCGCAGGGCACCCTCCAAGAACCTTCGGGATTGCGTCGGCGGGTCAGGCGAGGGGAGGGGCGCGCGGCGAGGAGGGGCCGTCGGGGGCGGGGAGCGAGAAGAGCGGGAGGTCGTCGTCCGGGCGGACGCGGACCACGTCGGTCCAGAGGTCGTGGTCGGAATCGGCGCCGATCTGACCTTGCGCGAGGAAGTGGCAGACCGGGCAGTCGTCGTGCGAGGTGGCCAGTTGCGTCGAGTTGTCGCCCCGGTCGAACGCCTTCGCGTGTCCCATGCCGGGCAAGGCGTGCAGGGCCGGCCCGCACAGCGACATCGCGCCGTAAGCGGCGATCACCCAGCCAACCAGGAGCCTTCGGACGCGGCGATTCATGGGCGGCGAAGCGGACCTTGGACGGGCCTTGTGCGGATTTCTTGCCTCAGTGTGATCGACTTGCCTCCAGGAATCAACAGGAAAGCCGGAAAATGTCGGCTGCGGTGAAGTCTTCCTCCCGATCCGGGCCGCCAGGATCCGTCGCTCAAGACCTCGCCCCGACGGGCTTACTTCATCCCCGGCCCTCCTGATAAGATCATCGTTCGATCGCCACTTTTTCATCTTCGAATCCGGTCGGTTCCTGCCCACCGACCCCCTCCTCGCACGGCGGCCCCATCGATGAATCGCATCGCCCTCGGTCCCCTGATCTCGACCCTGTTGACCCTCCCGGTCGCGGCCTTCGCGGCCGACCCGCAATCCCCCTCGACCGTCCCCGACGTGGTCAAGGGGATCACCGCGAGGGAGATCTCCGGCCACATGAAATTCCTCGCGTCCGACCTCATGCGAGGCCGCGACACCGGCAGCCCCGAGATCCGCCTGGCCGCCGAATACCTCGGGACCCGGCTCTCGGCCGCGGGCGCCGATCCGCTGGGCGACACCGTCGCGGGCAAGAGGACGTATTTCCAGGCGTTCCCGCTCGAATACGTGACCCCGCAGCTTGAAGGGACGTCGGTCGAGCTGGTCATGGAGCAGAACGGGTCGAAGCGCGTGATCCCCTGCCAGATCGGCGTGGACGTGGACGTGACCACGCGCGGCCTGATGCCGGGCCAGATCGAGGGCGACGTCGTCTTCGCCGGCCGAGGCCGGTATAATCCCGATCAAAACATCGACGATTTCAAGGATTTGAATGTCAAGGGCCGATTCGTTCTCGTCTACAGCGGGAGGGGCGGGAACGCCAATGGCGGCGGGCCGCGCCGGGGCGGTCGAGGGGGCGGGGCCGGGAGCCCGAGGGCCCTGGAACTGGGCGCCCTGGGCGTGATCTCGATCCGAGCGCCGGGTGGCGAGCAGAACGCCCAGAATAATCGGCCGCCGTCGGGCTTCGGCCGGCCTTCGATGACGCTGGGCCATGCTCCGATGCAGATCCCCACGTTCACGTTCGCCGACCCCATGCAGGAGGTCATCGCCAAGGCGTACGATCTCACGCAGGAATCGCCACCCAGGCTCCTGGACAACTTCCGCGTCCGCTTCCATTTCGCGGCGAAGAAGGAGCACAAGGAAGACCGCAACGTGGTCGGCTTCTTCCCCGGCTCCGACCCCGAAAAGGCCAAGGAAGTGGTCATCTACAGCGCCCATTACGACCACGTAGGCGTGGACGAAAAAGGCGAGATCTTCAACGGGTCGGACGACAACGCCTCGGGAACCAGCGCGTTGCTCGAGATCGCCGAAGCCTACGGGGACGGCCCCAAACCGAGTCGCAGCGTGGCGTTCCTGTGGGTCTCGGGCGAGGAGAAGGGGCTGCTCGGCAGCCAGTGGTTCGCCGACCACATGACCCTGCCCGAAGGCTACAAGGTCGTCGCCGACATCAACCTCGACATGGTCAGCCGCAACAACGCAAGCGAGATCGGGATCACCCCCTCGGACAAGCACCAGGATTATTCCACGCTCGTCCCCGCCGCGGTCGCCGCATGCAAGGAAGAAGGCCTGACGGCCAAGTACGACGCCGACCAGTACTATTTCCGCACCGACAGCTACAACTTCGCCAAGAAGGGGATCCCCGTAATCTTCTTCTTCTGCGGGGTCCACGAGGATTACCACAAGGCCACCGACGACTTCACCAAGGCCGATTTCGACAAGGCGGCGAAGGTGGCGAGGTCGGCCTATCGGCTGGGCTGGCAGGTGGCGCAGGAAAAGGACGTGCCGAAGAAGATCAAGGCGGAGGAGTTGAAGGCGGCGGATAATCGGTAATTGCGACCTTCATTGGTCCTTCGAAAGCATGTTATCTTGCATGGGCTCCTCCCCAATCGATCAAGGGGTATGCAACCCGATGGCGCGGAGAAAGGTCCCGAAACTCCCTGCAACCGGCGACGCATTCGCGTTTCCCCTTGCCGATGGCCGCTTCTCCGTCTGTCGGGTCCTTCTGGACGCGCAGAGTGCGGAGGCCAGGGATTGGGGTAGCCCGACGGTGTTCGCGACCGTTTCCGAATGGATTGGCCCGGAAATCCCCAGCGTCGACGATCCGGCCCTGCGACCCATCCTTCACATGAAGCACCACAGTTGGGACAATGAGCCGGCCACCCTTTGGGTTGACGAGGAGCCACCGAGCGACTTCGTCTACCTGGGAAAGATCGAGCCGGCATCGGCGGAGCAGGCCCTGTCGCGAATGAAGTACGGGTGTTGGGACCACCTCACTGATCAACCGCTGCTCCAGTGGCGCTGGGATCACGAGCGCGAGGCCGTCCTCGCCGAAGACGCTATTAGAAGGCAGGCGGCAGACGAAATTCACCGCGTTGTGCGGGAGCGAAGGGCCGCGTATCTCGACGACGTGACCCTCGAAGACCTACGGACACATCGCTTTTTCCGCAAGTGGAAAATCCCACCTCCCCGCGCATCCGTGCCTCTCGAAAACTGATGACGAACACGATCGAACGCCTCCTGGAACTCGGCCGGGATGCACCCAAAGACGCGGATGGCGATCCTTCAGGAATGCATCGAAGGCTTCAACACGCTCGACGCCAACCTCGGGTTCATCGAGACGGACGAGCGTGAAGACATCTGCGTAGAGTTTGAAGCCATCGTTCATGCCTGTGGCCTGGGAGCTCACAAAGAATTGACGCATCGATGGCGGGAGTGGTAATTGCCACCGGACAAGATGGCGGTCTTGTAGGGCCGGTTATTACCGGATGGCTCTTGTCTGCAATGAACGCGGCCGGTAATAACCGGCCCTACCCTACGGTTCCTTCACCGTCGATGATCCTTGTAGGGCGTGTGCAACACGCCATCTTGATCGAATGTTGATGGCGTGTTGCACACGCCCTACGAGGATTGCCGTCTCGGCGTTTGCGAAAATTGAGTAAGGCAGGGTGGGTCGAGCGATAGCGAGCCCCACCTCCGCCATAATTTGGGATGGTGGGGCTCGCTATCGCTCGACCCACCCTACGGTTCTTGCGGTTGTGTGGATGGGGCTTTCATTGTACGACTGGCGTCGTACAATAAGACTTCGAGACCGACTCCTTGAGGCTGAAAGATGGGCTTCAAGGAGGTGCGCAGGGCGACGATCCAGGCCCTCCGGGACGGCCGCTTCCAGCATGAGGAGCGAGCCCAGGCGGAAGGCAAGAATTTACTCGCTTCCGGCGAGGTTTCCGTCGAGGAGGTCATCGCCCTTCTGCAACGATGCCGGGGCGACCAGCATCGGTCGAGCACACATCATTTCGACCGCACGCAGGTCGTCCACATCTTCCGGCCGGTCGACGGCCCGGCTCGCTGGTACATCAAGAGTTACCTGGTTGAAAGGGACGGGATCGCGGCGGTTTTCATCAGCGTCCACCGCTAAGGCGAGATGAAGTGCGGCGATTGAGGGAGGCAACGCGATGCGATTGTATCAATCCGACGATCGTTCGACCGGGATCTGCGAAGCTTGCCGGGCGAAAGTGACGACGCGGATGATGTACCGGGACTATAGGCCGACCGGGTGGGACGTCACCGTCCCCGATGTGCTGGTCGCCGTGTGCGATCGATGTGGGGAGGTCGTGGGCATTCCTCATCAGTCGACGCCCAAGATTAACGAATACCGCAAGGAGAAGGTATCTTCCCGGGAAGTGATCGAGGCCCGCGTCCCTCGGGGCATCCTGGAGGCCCTGGAACTTGTAACGGCATCCCTGGGAGGCGAACCCAAGCTCGTCCGACCGGCGGTCATCCGCTATTACATCAACCTCCTGGCCGACGACCCCAAGGTTGCGCAAGAAATCAAGAAGGGATCGATGAAACCCCTGGCGACCGGCAGGGCAAACCATCGACTCTCGGTCAAGATCCCCCGACGATATTGGGAAACGGCATGGACCGAGGCGAAGGCGGCCGGTATCGCCAATAAGGGGCAACTCCTCCGTGGTGTTGCCATGCTCGCGGCGGACGACTTTCAGATTTCCGCCGACGGTTTGGGCGAACAAACGCACCCGAAAGTAACAAGAGCCGCCAAGCTTCGAAGTGAATTCCTCCGAAATATGGCGAAAACGGTCTGATCCCGGAAAAATTTGCCGGAATTCCCTCCCAACGTCCCGCCGAAAACGCCCATAATAGTCCGGGATTGCCGGGGCGTCCTCTCCCCGCCCTGACTTTCCCTCCAGGGGACCGATGCCGCTCCCCTCCCCTCTCGATCCATGCATTGATTCCGCACCCCAGGACGTCCCATCATGAAGAGATCCCTTTCGCTCGCCTTTGCCCTGATTGTTGGCATGGCGGGGCTGGCCTCCGCTCGCGAGGCGAAGCTGGTCCGGTATCCGCATTATCACAACGGCAAGGTGGCCTTCTCCTACCTGGGAGATATCTGGACCGCCGAGGAGTCGGGCAAAAATATCCAGCGGATCACCGCCCACAAGGGACGCGACGTCTATCCGCGATTCTCGCCCGATGGCAAGTTCATCGCCTTCTCCAGCGACCGCAACGGCAGCCTTGATGTGTTCATCATCCCGGTGGAAGGCGGCACGCCCAAGGCCTTGACCTCGCACTCGGCCTCCGACCGCGTCCTGGGCTGGTCGCCCGACTCCAAGCATGTCCTCTTCGCCAGCCAGCGCGGCGAGGGGTTCATGGGCAAGCTTTATACGGTCCCCGTTGAAGGCGGACTCGCCCGCGACGCCGGCCCCGACATGGGCATCGACGGCTCGTATTCGCCCGACGGCTCGAAGCTGGCCGTCAATCGCAAGGGGCAGTCGTACTGGCGGAAGTTTTATCGCGGTGCCTATCAGACCGACGTGACCGTGATGGACCTCGCCTCGAAGACCTTCAAAGATCTGACCGATTTCGACGGTCTGGACTCGCACCCGATGTGGTCGCAGGACGGCCATGTTTACTTCGTTTCCGACCGCGACGGCAACGGCCTCACGAACATCTGGCGGGTCTCGGATTCGGGCGGGAATGCCGAGAAGGTCACGAATTTCACCTCGGGCGACGTGCGTTTCCCCGGCATGAGCAGCGACGGCAAGACGATCGTCTTCGAGCATGAATTCGGCGTGAACAAGCTGGACATCGCCAGCAAGCAGGTCACCCCGATCAAGTTCGACATCGCCGCCGAGACGCAGGAAACCCTCACCGAGTTCCACGACTTCACCTCCACGGCCGACGACTTCGGCGTCGCGCCCGACGGCAAGCGCATCGTGTTCTCGATCCGGGCGAGGTCTTCACCGCGCCGACCGACGAGGGCGATATCGTCCAGATCACCAACTCGGCCGACCGCGACCAGAACGTGGAATACTCGCCCGACGGCAAGCTGATCTGCGTCGAATCCGACCGCAACGGCCGCGAAGAGCTTTACGTGATCCCGTCCGACGGCGCCGGCGAGCTGAAGAAGATCACCGACGTGGACAGCCTGAAGATGAGCTATTCGTGGTCGCCCGACTCGAAGAAGATCGCCTTCACCACGTCCGACGGCAAGCTGTTCACGGTCAACGCCGACGGCAGCGAGCAGAAGGAAATCGCGTCGTCCAAGTACGGCGAGATCCGCTTCGCCTGGTCGCCCGACGGCAAGATGTTCGCGATCTCGAAGGACGACGCCACCCGCACCAGCGACATCTACCTCGTCCCCTCCACGGGCGGCGAGGAGAAGAAGATCACCTTCGACCCGGCCAACGAGACCAACCCGAAGTTCTCGGCCGACGGCAAGAAGGTGTACTTCGTCCGCTCGGACATGAACATGATGGCGGCCGAAGGCGGCGGCGGGTTCGGCGGCCGGAACATGGAATCCAACATCTACGTGATCTACCTCGAAAAGCAGGATAAGGACCCCGAGGAGGCTGCCGCCGGGGCGAACGCCGGCCGAGGAGGCCGAGGCGCCGGCATGGGGATGGGCATGGGCGGTGCGCGGCGGCATGGGCGGCGACGCGCCGGCCGAGGCCCCCAAGCCCAAGGAGCCGAAGATTGACTGGGCCGGCCTGAAGCGCCGCACGGTGCAGGTCACCCGCATGGGCTCGGTGAGGAATTTCATCCCCGCCAATGATTCCCGCACGCTCATCTTCGTCGGCAGCGAGGGCGGAGGCGGTGGTGGTGGCGGGATTGCTGCGTTGCTTGGTGGAGGTGCCGGCGGAGGCGCCGGCCTGTACTCGATCACCGATGACGGCAAGCGCCAGACCCGCATCGCATCGGCCGGGGCTTCGGCCACGCCCGACGCCGCGACCACCCCGCGAGGCCGGGGCGGATTCGGCGGCGGTGGCGGCGGGATGACCAACCTGCAACTCACCAAGGACGGCCGCACCGTCTTCTTCCAGGAAGGCGAAAGCGTGTACTCGGCCTCGATCGGCGGCGGTGGCGGAGGCGGCGGATTCACCCCGCCCACCACGCCCGCAGCCGGTGGCGGCGGTGGCGGTGGCGGCGGCCGAGGGGGTCGCGGCGGCGGACTGGCTGCCGCGCTTGCGGCCCCGACCGGCGGCGACACCGGGGGCGGTTCCAAGCGTCAGGTCACCTTCCACGTGAGGTTCCAGGTCGACAAGCCGGCCGAGTGGGAGGAGATGTTCGACGACGCCTGGCGGACCATGAAGAATCGCTTCTACGACCCCAAGATGCACAACGTTGACTGGGACGCGGCCCGCGCCAAGTACAAGCCGCTGGTCCAGTACGTGGGGGACAAGGAAGAGTTGATCAACGTGATCAACGAGATGATCGGCGAGCTGAACGCCAGCCACACCGGCGCCGCCGCCGGCAGCGGGCGCCGCAGCGCCGCCGCGGGAGAGACGCCCACCACGCCGCCCGGTGCATCTCGGCTTCGAGATCGTGCCCGACGACGCGGCAGGCTATTACAAGGTCGAGCATATCTACGAAGACAGCCCGCTCGATCGCGACTGGAGCAAGATCGCCAAGGGGAATTACATCCTCGCCTTCAACGGCAAGCCGCTGAAGTCGGGCGACGACTACTGGGAATTGCTCAATCGCCGCCTGAATCCGAAGGTGGAATTGACGCTCAACACCAGGCCGACGACCGAAGGCTCGTGGAAGATGAAGATCGAGCCGATCCCGATGGCCCAGCACGCCAACCTCGTGTACGAGCGATGGGTGAAGGACCGCAAGGCGATCGTCGACAAGCTCTCGAACGGCCGGATCGGCTACCTGCACATCAAGGCCATGGACCAGCCCTCGCTCGCCCGCTTCCGCAAGGACCTGGCCGAGCTGCACACCAAGGAAGCCCTGGTGATCGACCAGCGCTTCAACGGAGGCGGGAACATCGAGCAAGAACTGCTCGCGATCCTCGTCCAGAGGCCCTATCAGGTCTGGCAGCCCAGGGGCACCGAGCCCACGCAGAGGCCATTCTCGGGCTATTTCGGCCCGAAGGTCGTCCTGCAAAACTGGAGGAGCGCCTCCAACGCCGAGATGTTCCCCGCCGGCTTCCGCGCCCTGGGATTGGGCAAGGTGATCGGCACGCCCACCATGGGCGCGGTGATCGGCACGGGCAGCTATTCGCTCATCGACGGCTCGACGGTGAGGACGCCGGGAGTCGGCGTGTACCTCGCCGATCAAGGCCGAACAAACATGGAAAACACCGGCGTGAAGCCCGACATCCCCGTCGAGAACTCGCCCGAAGACAACCTGGCCGGACGCGACCGGCAGCTTGAGGTCGGGGTCGCGGAGCTGCTCAAGCAGATCCCGGCGCAGCCCGGCGCGGTGGCCGAGAAGCAATGACGTAAGAGTCACGCGCGGTTATGATAGGCCCCGGGGGGTCGAAGAGAAATCTTCGGACTTCCCGGGGCTTTTTCCATTTCCTTCGGGGAGGATAGGTTTCGTGTCCACGACCATCGAGAAGTGGAAATCCGAACTCGCGGTCCTCGCACCCGAAGAACGTGCCGAGATCGCTCATTTTCTGCTGAATACGCTCGACGGAGGCGAGGACCACGACGTGGAAGCCGCCTGGGATGCGGAGCTTGAGCGTCGCTGCGCCGAGATCCGAAGCGGGGAAGCCCCCGGCAGGCCCGCCCACGAAGTCTTCGCGCGGATTCGCGAGAAATACTCGTGAAACCGGCCGATTTCCATCGCGAGGCAGAAAACGAGCTTGATGCCGCCGTGGCCTATTATGAGGCCGCGTGCCAGGGGCTCGGGCTGGAATTTCAAGCGGAAGTGGAAAAAGCCGTTGAAAGCCTCCGTCGCGACCCCGTGCGCTGGCCGATCCACGGCAAATTCGGGCTGAGAAAATATCGCCTCAAGCAATTCCCGTACAATCTCTTCTTCTTGGAACTCGATGATCGCCTCTGGATCGCGGCGATCGCCCATCATAAGCGGAAGCCCGGATACTGGATTGGGCACACCCCCGAATGATCGAGTCATGTGGGGCCGGTTATCACCGGCCGCTTGCGGTCGGCCGGGCGTTGTCGCCGATCCCCTTGCCGCTGACCGTCGAACATTCGGTCGCGATTGACCTTGAAGGCACGTATGCGAGGGCGGCCGAGGATGCGTATTTGTCGTGATGTCGGTGTATGGTACTCCGATCGGATACAATGACATTGCGCCCTGAAGGCGCGTCAGTTCCTCTCCGATCGGAATCAAAAAGGCTCGATCCATGGAAGCGATCAGCGTCTTCGACATCTTCAAGATCGGCGTGGGGCCTTCCAGCTCTCATACGATGGGGCCCTGGCGGGCTGCCCAGCAATTCCTTCGACGATCCCATGAGCTTGGGCTGTTCGATCGCATCTCGCGGGTCCGCGTGGACCTGTTCGGCTCGCTGGCCAAGACCGGTCGCGGCCATGGGACCGACCTGGCCGTCATTTTGGGCCTTGCCGGCGAAGATCCTGTTACTTGCGACACTTCGACCCTCCATGCCAAGGTCGGCGCGATCCGCACTCATCGAACCATGCTCCTGGAAGGGTCGAAATCGATCCCCTACGATCCCGCGGCCGACCTGATTTTTCATAACACCGTCACCCTGCCGTTTCATCCCAACGGGCTCACGTTCACCGCGTTCCTGGACGACGACACTCAGCACGAAGAGACGTATTATTCGGTCGGCGGCGGGTTTGTGGTGCAGGAGGGCGAGCCGGTGGTGGGGGCTCGTGCCGTGGTGCTTCCTCGGGCGATCGAGACGGCCGCCGACTTGCTTCGTCATTGCCGCGACGGGGGGATGACGATCGCCGAGATTGTTTTTGAGAATGAGAAAACCTGGCGATCCGAGGGGGAGATTCGCGACGGATTGATGCGGATCTGGCGGGTCATGCAGGAATGCGTCTTTCGGGGATGCCATGTGGGGGGCATCTTGCCGGGCGGGCTGGACGTGATCCGTCGCGCGAGAAGATGAGCCGGACCTTGCTGGGCGACGTTGTTCCGGTCGACGTTCCGGACTGGCTGGAAGCGATTCGCGGGCGGTCGTGGAGCTTCCGCGAGACCCTGAAATGGGTCAGCACGTTTGCCCTGGCAGTGAATGAGGAAAACGCCGCGTTCGGGCGCGTCGTGACCGCTCCGACCAACGGCGCCGCGGGCGTGATCCCGGCCGTCATGCTCTATTTCACGCTGTTTTGCGAGGCCGATGACGCGAAGATCGTCGATTTCCTGCTCACGGCGGGCGAGGTGGGCAGCCTGTTCAAGAAGGGCGCCACGCTCTCGGCCGCGATGGGCGGTTGCCAGGCCGAGATCGGCGTGAGCAGCGCCATGGCGGCGTCGGGATTGTGCCAGGGACTGGGCGGCTCGCCCGAGCAGGCGATGATGGCGGCCGAGATCGCCATGGAGCATCACCTGGGGCTCACGTGCGACCCCGTGGGCGGCCTCGTGCAGGTGCCTTGCATCGAGAGGAACACGATGGGCGCGGTCAAGGCGATCACCGCCGCGAACCTGGCGCTCTCGGGCGACCCGAAGCAGGCCAAGGTCTCGCTCGATGCCGCGATCCAGTCGATGTGGGCCACGGCCCAGGACATGAACGTCAAGTACAAGGAGACGTCCGAGGGCGGGCTGGCCGTGCTGATCCCGGTGAATGTGAGCGAATGCTGAAAAGAAAAGGTGGGCCTCGCTTGCTCGACCCACCCTTCGCATCAAGAAGCGTCGTTATCTTACTTCGGGTCGTCGCCCATGGGCGGCTTGTCGGCGGCGGGCGGCTTGTCGGCGGCCGGGGGCTGCTCGGCGGGCGGCTGGTCCGCCGGGGGCTGCGCAGGACCTTGCCGCGGGGATGGATCAGGTTGTCCCTGGCCCTCACGTCGAGCGCCTCGATCCGCCCCGGGACCTTGTCGCTGTAGTGATAGCCGAGCTGGTCCAGGAGCCGCTCGATCGAGATCGGGATGATCCCGTCTTCCCTGGCGATCCGGATCGCCTTGGACTTGTCGTCCAGGAACTTCTTGTCGGCGTCGCCCATGATGGCGTTCTGGTCGCGGGCGTTCTCGGGATGGAACGGCGCCCGGTTGTCCTCGACGTACCAGCGGATCAGCGGCGTGAGCTTGCCCGTCTCCTGCCCCACGCCCGGCGGCGGCAGGTCGTAGGCCACGACCCCTCCGGCGGCCTGGATCATCCGCTTCAGGTCGGCCCGGTCGTCGCGACCGTCGCGGTTGATGTCCATCTTGCCGATCAGGGCGAACTGCTCGGGGCGGTTCGGGCTCCACGCCGCCGAGTAGAGCTGGTCGTAGACGCGGATCGGGTCGGACGCCGACCGCATCGAGAGGATCTTCGCGATGCTGCCCGTGTCGGTGACCTTGATCAACTGGACCGTCCCCTTCACCTTGTCGCTGGGGATGCCCGGCGCGTTGCGGTCGAAGACCGTGAGGATCATCTGCTCGCGGGCGCCCATGCGGCGGTTGATGTCGGTGCGGATCTCGTTGAGCGTGTGGTCGACGAACTGGACCACGCCATCCCTCTTGTCCAGGATCGTGTCCTGCTTCTGCGCCTGGTCGCGCCAATCCTTCAACTGGACGAGCAGGTCTTCCCGGTTCTTGCGGGATTCATCCTGGAGCTGCGCGAGGTCGTTGGTGAGCTTCTGGACCCTCTGCTCGGACTTGTTCAGCTCGGACTGGAGCGCGTCGACCTTGGCCATGAGCTGGGTGCGGGCCGTCTCGTGGTTGTTGTGCTCGGCCTCCAGGTCTTCCTTGGACTTCTTCAGGGCGGCGATCTCGACCTGGAGCGCGGAGTTGTTCACCCCGTTCATCGCCTCATGCTGCTTGCGGAGGTCGTGGAATTCCAGGCCGAGCGCGGTGGCGATCGCGGCCTGGTTGTTCAGGAGCTCGGTCAGGCGTTCGAGGCTGGAGATCATCGACAAGGCCGGCGTGGCGAACCCCTGGGAGATCGTGTCGTTGGACTGCTTCAGCTCGTCCATCTTCCCGAGCGCCCCGCCCGCTCCCTTGTAGCTGTCGATCAGCTTGCGGTTGTCCTCGGCGATGACGGTGACCTTCTTCTGGAGCTCGTCGACCGCCTTGCGGAGGCCCTTGGGAAGCTCCTCGTCGGGGGCGACCTTGGGCAGGCCGACTATGTCCTTCGTGTCGTTCAGCACGCGGAGGTTCTTGGCGAGTTCGTCGTCGGCGCCGCGCTTCTCGGCGACGGCCGCCTCATACTTCTTGTTTTCGAGCGAGTAGTTGGAGTAGCCGAAATAGGTTGTCACGGCCAGGATCACCGAGAGCATGACGAAGCACGCCACGGCGATCTTCAGGCCCTGGTTGTCGTTGTTGGATGCGGCCATCTTGGGTGCCTCCGAACGGCCAGACGCACCCCGAGAACCCGAGGCGCGGCGCCGGTTTGCTGATAGTATGGCACATGGACCGGAAAGGGCCGACCGAATTGAGTTTCGGCCCTCGTCGCCCGAGGAGGCGGGAGAAATCGCCCCGCGGACACGACGACTTGCATGATTGTAGGGGTTGCAATCCGCCGGGTCAAACGAATTCAGATCAAATGCAGGCCAATCCATTGGGATGCAAGATCGGAAAGAAATCTCACCACGGAGGCACGAAGGTTCCACAGGGGGGACACAAAGGGATTCGCTCAGGGGGCTGGATCGGTGGCATTCGTGCGATCGTCGGGGCGACCGGCCCCGATACTTCCTCATGTCCGGCCTGGCGCCCGGCGCCGGTTGCTTCGTCCCGCGTGGACGCCTCCAGCAAATCCGGGCGCCCGACAACGGCGGCCGAGCGGACGCGCGATTTTTACGAAACGAACCCAACTTGCGGCGCGCGATTTTTACGAAACGAACCCAAACTCTCGCGTCGCCAGGCGGGAAAAATCCAACGAACAAGGCGGCCCTAAAGCATGATTCCAACAAGGGTTATCGAGTTTGGCGAGTCGGGGTCCGCCCTCGGGTTCCGTCGGGGCACGTCGGCATTTGGGGCGTGGGATCGCGCGGAACCAAGCCAACGGAAACACGTCCCGACACGTTTCGACACGCGGCCCGACGGTCGGTCCGGGCGCTCCCCGGCCCGTGGCTGAGGCGAAGCCCAGGCCGGGGGGCTTCGACTCCGGCCACCCGACGTCCGATCCTGGCGCCGCCCTGGAATCCGGAGCCGAGATTTCCTCCCTGTGCTTGCTCCGCGGAGACTTCGTGCCTTTGTGGTGAAGTCCTCCTCTCCAATCCTCCTCCCCGGCGAACCGAATCATGGACCGTCGTCCCACGCTCTACATCCTCGACGCGTATTCGCGGATCTACCAGATCTTCCACGCCATCCCCATGATGACCGGCCCCTCCGGCCAGCCCACTCATGCGGTCTATGGGCTGTTCCGCGACTTGTTGAACCTCCGCGGGACGAGACGGCCCGACTACTTCGCCGCGGCCTTCGAGGGCGGTTCCAAGCTGTCGCGGTCGGAGATCTTCGAGGACTACAAGGCCAACCGCTCGGCCATGCCCGACGACCTCCGCCCGCAGATCGAGGTCATCCGCCGCCTCTTCACCGCCTTCCACGTCCCCATCCTCTCGCACGACGACGCCGAGGCCGACGACGTGATCGCCACCCTGGCCCGCAGGGGGGCCGAGCGCGGCATGGACGTGACCATCTTGACCTCGGACAAGGACGCCCGACAGCTCCTCAACGACCAGATCCACATCCTGAACCTTCGCGATAATCGCGTGCTGGACGTGGCCGGGCTGGAGGCCGATTGGGGCATCGCGCCGCATCAGGTGGTTGATTACCTCTCGCTCACCGGCGACTCGGTGGACAACGTGCCCGGGCATCCCGGGGATCGGCCCCAAGAATGCGTCCAAGTTGATCCGCGAGTTCGGCACCCTGGAAAACCTGCTGAGCAACGCCGACAAGGTCTCGGGCAAGAAGATGCAGCAGAATTTGAAGGACCACGCCGAGACCGCCCGAAGGGCGCGGCGACTGATCGAGCTTCGCGAGGATTTGCCGCTCGAACTCGACTGGGAAGCCCTCAAGCTGACCGACTACAACGCCGAAGCCCTCCGCAAGCTCTGCTTCGAGTGCGGTTTCCACGGGTTCCTGAACGAGATCGTCGCCACGGACGACCCGCCCGAGACCGTCTGGGAAACCTCGAAGTATGAGACGATCGACACGCCCGATTCGCTCGCCGAATTCGCCGCCAAACTGAAAACCTTGCCCAGCTTTTCGGTCGACACCGAGACCACCTCGGTCGACCCCCTGCGGGCCGAGATCGTGGGCTATTCGTTCTCGTGGGAAGAGGGGATGGCCTATTACATCCCCGTGCGAGGTCCGATCGGCGACCGCATCCTTGATCCGAATGCCGTAATTGAAGCCCTCCGGCCCGCATTGGCCGACCCGAACATCGAAAAAGTCGGCCAGAACATCAAATATGACATCCTGGTGATGAAGCGAGCTGGCCTGGACCTGAACGGGCCGATCACCGACACCATGGTGTTGAGTTATCTGCTCGAAAGCGGCGAGCGCAACCACGGGCTCGACGAGCTTTCGCGACGATTGCTCGGCCATACGATGATCCCGATCTCGGCCCTGATCGGCAAGGGTAAGAACCAGTTGCGCATGGATCAGATCGAGGTCAAAAAGGTCGCCGAATACGCGGGCGAGGACGCCGACGCCGCATGGCGACTGAACGCGATCCTCTCGGCCAAGTGTCGCGAGGAAGGCTTGTGGGACCTGTACGCAAACCTGGAACGCCCCTTGATTTGCGTCCTGGCCGACATGGAGACGGCGGGCATCAAGGTGGACGTGGACCGGCTCAAGGCGCTCTCGATCGACTTCGGCTCGCGGATGGAGACGATCAAGAAAGAAATCTTCGAGCAGGCCGGCCGCGAGTTCAACATCGGATCGGGCCCGCAACTGCGGCAAATCCTCTTCGACGAGCTGAAATTGCCCATCGTGGGAAGGACGCCGAAGGGCGAGCCGAGCACGGCGGTGGAAGTCCTGGAAGAGCTTGCGATCAAGCACCCCCTGCCCTCGCCTGATCATCCAGTTCCGCCAGCTTGAGAAGCTGAAAAGCACGTATCTGGACGCTTTGGCGCTGCTCGCGCACGAGGACGGCCGGATTCACACCTCCTTCAACCAGGTGGTGGCCGCAACGGGCCGATTAAGCTCGTCCGACCCCAACTTGCAGAACATCCCCACCCGGACGGAAGACGGCCGCCAGATCCGCCAGGCGTTCGTGGCGGGCTTTCCCGGCTGGTCGCTGCTCACGGCCGATTATTCGCAAATCGAGCTGCGAATCCTCGCCCATTACTCGCGAGACCCCGAGCTGGTGAAGGCGTTCGCCGAGGACCGCGACATCCACTCGGTGGTGGCCTCGCAAATCTTCGGCGTGCCCGAATCGGAGGTCACTTCCAACCAGCGAAGGGTGGCGAAGACGGTGAATTTCGGCGTGATTTACGGCCTCAGCGCGTTCGGCCTGTCAAGCCGATTGGGGATCACGCAAGGCGAAGCAGCCACGTTCATCGAAGCCTATTTCCGCCAGTACGCGGGGGTGGATGCGTTCATCAATACGGCCAGGGAAATTGCCCTGAAGACGGGCCGGGTGGAAACCATTCTAGGCCGTCGGCGGGCCATCAACGGCATCAAGAACACGACCGGGCGCAATCTCAATCAAGCCGAACGAACGGCCATCAACACGATCATCCAGGGCTCGGCGGCCGACCTCATCAAGATGGCCATGCTCGCGGTGGATCGCCGGTTGCGAGAGTCGAAGATGAAGGCCCGCATGCTGCTCCAGATCCACGACGAGCTGGTCTTCGAGGCGCCCGACGAGGAGATTGCGGACCTGGCGGTGATGGTCCGCGAAGCCATGACTACGGCGCTGACCTTCAGCGTGCCGATCCAGGTGGACATCTCCAGCGGCCCGAACTGGCTGGACGTGGAGCCGGTGGCGGCGGGCTGAACCCGACCCCTTGTGGGGTAGGCGTCCCGCCTGCCGTTTCCTGTTCAAGAGAGGCAGGCGGGACGCCCACCCACAAGAATCCAAGAAGGTGTGGCCATGCCCCGATTCCGATTGAACAGGAGATGGATCGTCGTCGCCGCGGTAATCGTTGCCCTCGGGCTGATGCTGGTCCTGATGATCCAGGCCGAGAAATAATGTCGCGGCCGGAAGATATTGCGCGTATTCGTACGACTACGACGATACGGAATTGGAAGCAATTCACCCCGGAATCCTGCTACGGCCAGCGATGGGATGCCTACTCCGAAATGGTCGAACTCGACTTCCTCAAGCATCGCGACGACAAGGCCTACCGGAAGGCGAAGGCGGCCCACTACCGGGAATTATCCCGGATCTACAAACGGGCCGCTCGCGAACCCTGGCGCCCGTTGCTCCCAACCCGCCTGTTCCGGATTGATTGGAAGATCGTAGGGCCGGTTATTACCGGCCGAATTTCGCTGGTTCCCGATGTGGGCAAGGCAGCTACCAGGTACAATATCGGCGGAGGTGCCGCCATGCCCGAGACCCTGTCCGTGATCCACACCGATCCCGACATCATGGGCGGAATTCCGGTCTGTCGGGACTCGCGTCCCCGGCCCGCACCCTGCTCGACTACCTGTCTGCCGGCGACTCCCTGGAGGAGTTCCTGGACCACTTCCCCACGGTCTCGCGAGAGCAGGCGGTCGCGGCCCTGGACCAGGCCCGGGACTTGCTGGTCAATCATGCGCATCTTGCTTGACGAATGTGTGCCCCGGCCGCTTCGTCGCGAGTTCCCGGGCCACGACGTCCGCACCATCCGGGAGATGGGCCGGGAAGCGGCTTCGGCCCTCGTGTCGCCGTCGGCATTGACGAATAGCCTCGCCCCGGCTATGACCACCGCCCTGGCGCGAAGGCCCTCGTTTTCCATCACCCGGGAATGGATTCCATGGAAAAGGTCCCACCACGGATGGCAGGGTGGCTGGCGATCCCCATCGTCGTGGCCGCGATCGCCGCGTTCGCCCCGATTGCGTCGAATGGATTCATCAACATCGATGACGATGCCGGGTTCCTCAACAACACCCACCTGACCGGGCTGACCCTGGCCAACATCCGCTGGGCCTGCACCTCGACCCAGATCGACGCCTATCAGCCGCTGCCCCGCCTGCTGTACCTGGTGGAATCGGCGGCGTGGGGCGTCGATCCGCGCGGCTATCACGTGGTCAGCCTGCTCCTGCACGCGAGCGTGGGGGTGGCCCTGTACTTCTTGATCCTGGGGTTGATCCGTCGCGCAAGGCCGGAGCCAGCCCCCGAAAACCCGTGGCGATTGCCGATCGCCGCCGCGATTGCGGCCACCGCGTTCGTCGTCAATCCGCTCCGCACCGAGGTGGTCGCCTGGGCCATCTGCCAGGCTTATCTGCCGTGCGCCCTGTTCGCGATCCTGTCGATTTCCGCCTACTTGCGATCGGCCGATGGCGGCCCGATGCGGCGGGCGTGGTTGATCGGGTCGGTCCTCCTCTACGCCGGGTCGCTCGCGTGCTATCAGAACCCGATCGGCCTGCCCCTGGTGCTGATCGTCCTGGACGGGTATCCGCTGAGACGAATCGCGTCGCGAGGCGAATTCGGGCGTCGCGTGGTCGAGAAGATCCCGTTCTTCGCGATCAGCCTGGTGTTCGCGGCCGTGGCCGTCTCCGCCCGCCGTCACGACCTCGGCATCTCGGCCCTGGTCGAGGGCGGCCTGGGATCGAGAATCCTCCAGGCGTCCTACGCGGCGTGCTTCTACGTGATCAAGACCTTCCTGCCGACCGGCCTGTGCCACGCGTACCCGCTCCGCGGCCAGGTCGAGCTGTCCCGGCCGGCCTTTTTCCTCGGGTTGCTGGGGGTCGTGGGCGTGACCGGCGCCGCCTTCGCCTTGCGGAAGAGGAAGCCCGCGATCGCGGCGGCCTGGGCGGGATACCTGCTCATCCTGGCGCCGAATTCGGGGCTCGTGAAGAGCATCTCGGTGGTCGCGGCCGATCGCTACAGCTATCTCGCAACCGCCGCGCTCGCGCCCTTGCTGGCCGTGGGGCTCGATTGGGGCCTGGGCAAAGGGCGCAAGCGGGTGCTCGCGGTCGCGGCGGCCTCGGTGTTGATCTGGGTCGGGATGACCCGGGCGCAGTGCCTCCACTGGCGAGATTCGGTCGAACTCTGGTCGCACGCGATGTCGCTCCAGCAGGAGCCCGACGCCTTCTTCGAGGTCGGATTGGGCCGGGCGCTGGGCGACGCCGGGCGATGGGCCGAGGCGCGTCCTCACCTGGCCGAGGCCGTGCAGCTCTCGCCCGGATATGGGTATGCCCGCAGCAAATACGGCCAGGCGTTGCTCTCCGAAGGCGAATTCGCGGAGGCCCAGGCCGAGCTGGCCGAGGCCGTCCGCATGGACCCGGGCGATTACGAGGCCCGCACCAACCTCGGGTTCGCGCTCTCGAATTGCCGCCGCTTGCCCGAGGCCGAGGAGCAATTCGCCGAGGTCGTCCGCATCCTGCCGGGCCTGGTCGGGGCCAGGACCAACCTGGGGGCCGTCCTGATCGAGCAAGGCAAGGCGGCGGAGGCCGAGCCGCACTTCGCCGAGGCCGTCCGGCTCGATCCGGAACGCGTGGGCGGCCACATGGACCTGGGCTTCGCCCTCGCGCAGCAGAACAAGTTCGCCGAGGCCGCCCAGGCATTCGGCAATGCCGTGAAGCTCCGACCCGACGACCCCGACGCCCGCCACAACCTGGGATTCGTGCTCTCGCGACAGGGTCGCCTCGCCGAGGCCTTCGCCCAGTACAACGAGGCGATCAAGCTCAAGCCCGACCACCAGGCCGCGCTCCAGGGCAGGGACGAGCTCCTGAAGGTCCAGGCCAGATTGACAGGCCAGAGGGCGAATTGATTAAGATGTAGGTGAATGAGGAGCTATCCCATGCGACGATCACGCTCGATCGAAGTCGAAAGCCTCGAAGGCCGCCGTCTTATGACGGGGCTGACGGCCCATCTGTCCACCAATCACGCGGTCTACCAGGGTGGCGAGGCGGTGGTGATCACGCTCGTCGAGACCAATACGTCCAAGCAAAGCATCCAGGTCGCCGAAGGGCCGAGCCTGAACGGCTTCAGCGTGTCGGAGAACGGCCGTCAAGTCTGGCGATCGAACCCGGGGGTCCAGCCGCAATTCCTCACCCTCCTGACGCTCCAACCCGGGAAATCCCTCACGATCACCGCAAGCTGGGACGGCCAGTCCAACGAAGCCACGATCACGAACCCCTACGGCCCATTCGTGGTCAAGAGCAGCGTGCCGGGCGCGAATTCCGTGACGATCCACTTCGCCAAGCCCGCCCAGGTGCATCCGACCAGGACAAAATGAGCGGCGAAAAAAACGGTGTCAGGCACCGTTTTCGTGATTGAAAGACGTAATCACTGGCCTGGAAAAGAATTGCGTCTTAAGATTGCACCCTCAAATCATGGATCCAAAAAAACGGTGCCTGACACCGTTTCTTTCGTCTGACACCGTTTCTTTCGTCAAGAGCGAGCAGACGAAACCCGCTTGTAAGTTGAATCGATTCACTGTCATGGGCTCGCTTCCAGCGCCCTCGTCGGACGCCCACGCTTTCCGAACCAGATCTTCATGGACACGACCCAGGACGCGACCAGGTAATAGATTGGGTACAGGAGCGATGCCCAGACCAGCCCCCTGGCCAGCGTTCCCGAGACGCGATGCCCCGGCGTGCTGGTCCCCGGCAGGAGGCAGAGGACGCCGATCAGCAGGACGGCCCAGGCCGCCCCTCCCACGTTGCTCACCTTGTTCAACAGGCCGGGTCGCGACGATGGGTACAGGTAGCGGCTGGGCACGAAGGTCAGGATCGAGAGCAGCAGGATGATCCCCAGCGCGACCGATCCCGGCAGGTCCAGCACGTACAGATAGAATGCGACCACGTTCCATAGCGACGGGAACCCGAGGAAATAGCCGTCGTCGGTCTTGATTGAGGTCTGGCAGAATCCGTAGGCGCTGGCCATGAGCGGGACGACCAGCCAGGTTTCCATCCCCGGCGGCAGGATTTGCGCCCTCCAGATCAGCATGAGCGGCAGGCACGTGTAGGTGAGCCAGTCCACCAGGTCGTCCAGGCGGCGGCCGTCGAAGTTGGGCAGGACTTCCTTGATCCGCACCCGGCGGGCGAGCGTCCCGTCGGTCGAATCGATGATCGTGGCCACCAGCATCAGCAGGAACGAGCCGCGGAACGCCGCCGCGCCGCCCTGGATCAACAGCGCGACGATCCCGGCCGCGCACACCAGCCCCAGCGCCGTGTAAAGATGGACGGCCCAGGCGAGCGAGCGGACGACCAGCGTCTTGCCCGGTCGAGGGAGCCGCTTGCCTCGCTCGCGGCGGATCTCGGCGCGGTTGATCATCCAGCGGGCCACGCGGTTGCGGGCGAGCGTGTCCCCCACGTTCCGCCACCGGACGTTCCGATCCCTCGCCCGTTTCTTGGTCATCTTCGCGGCTCCTTGGCGACGGCGCGGTGCTCTCGCCTTCCTACGATATGATAATACAAAACGCCCAGCAAAATCAGCCCGATCGTCCCCTCCAGCGCCGCGAACCGCTCGATACCATGCGATCCCGTAGACTTCCGCGCGCGGCCAGCCCGTGTTGATCACCACCGCCAGCGCCCCAGACCACCGCCAGGGTGTTGACCAGGAACCCCAGGTTCCCCAGTCGATATCGCCCGCCCCGGTGCCCCTGAATCCCCGGCCATCCCCTGCAACGAGACGCCAGGAGCGGCACGGTCACGAACAGATAGGCGAGATTGATCCAGACGATCGACACCGCGGCGATCACCTCGACGACCTTCGGCGCGTTCAGGTTGGCCAGGAGCAGGGCCACGGCGGCGAGGCCCGCCACCACGGCCGGCCCTTCGGGGGTTTTCGACGCCCCCACCTTCGTGAGCCATGCCGCGCCGGGCATCATGCCGTCGCGGGCCATCGCGAACAGGAGCCGGACGGCCCCGGTGTGGACGGCCAGGCACACGAGGCGATCGCGATCACGACCATCACCAGCGAGGCCTTCCCCACCACCGGGCCGAGCTCGTCGACGATCGTCGTCAACCCGCCTCCGAGTCGCGACAACGCCGGATCGTTCAGGTCGGGCGCCGCCATCAGGCCCGCCAGGATCAGCAGCCCGCCCAGGACGGCCGCGGCGCCCAAGGCCCTCAGGATGGCCCGGGGCGATCGCGTGCGGGGCGACACGGTCTCCTCGGCGAGCGAGCCGGCGGTCTCGAATCCGTAAAGCACGTAGGAGGCCGTCAACGCCGCCAGGAGCATCGCGAACAGGCCGGCTTCTCCCCCGAGCGCCGGACCCGTCTCCCAGATCCTGCCAGATCACGGCCGGGCCGCGCTTGGCATGGGCGAAAAGCAGGACGATCAACGCCACGGCGCCGAGCATCTCGGCCATCACGCCCACGTTGTTGAACTTCGCCAGGAGGGCCACGCCTCGGGCGTTCAGGATCGTGGTCAGGACGATCAGTCCGCAGGCCAGGATCACGCCATTCCTGGCGGCATCGGCGGGATTTTCGCTTGTCCCCGACGAATTGAAAGATCGGGCTGATGGCGGGCAAGGCGGCCTGCAAGGCCATGCTCACGGCGGCGAGCGAGACGATGGTCCCCGCCAGCGAGACCCACCCGGCCATCCATCCCAGGCCGGGCGAGCCGACCCGAGCGGCCCATTGATACACGCTCCCGCACAGCGGGTAATGCGCGGCGAGCTCGGCGAAGCACAACGCCACCGTCATCTGGCCCATCGCCACGACGACCCACGTCCAGAAGAACCGCGGGCCGGCGGCCCCGTATCCCAGATAGAACATCTGGAACAGGCCGGTCAGGATCGAGATGAAGGCGAATCCGGCGGCGAACGACGAGAACGTGCCGAGCGTGCGGTTCAGGCTCGGCGCGTAGCCGAATTCGGCGAGGTCGTGATGGTCGTCATCGTCGCCGGAGGCCGGATTCATGGTCGGTTCCCCGGCGTCTCGCGATGCAACCGTGATTCGATCGAAGAGGTGCTCGCAGGGCACCCTACAAGAAGCCTGATCGCCCTTGTAGGGTGCCCTGCGAGCACCTCTTCGCATGTGGGGCGGCCCGAGGTCGCTTAAGCCTTCTTGGTGGCCTTGTAGATGCCCCACTTCATGTCGCCCGCCTCGCAGAAGCGGACCTTCATGGCCCAGCGATCGACGAGGTAATTCAGGTCGGCCTCGGAGAACGAGCCGAGGAAGTCCTCGCGGTTGGCTTCCAGGTTCACCGGCTCCTTCTTGAGGATCTCGACGAACCTGGGCGTGGCGTCCTCGACGATCACGTCCTTGAACCCGGCGTCCTCCAGGAACTTGCCGTACACGGCGGGCTCGACCAGGTGATAGCCGGTGCTCTTGGCGTAGGCCTCGAACTCGGGCATGGCGGCGGGCTTCGGGCCGCGGGCGTAGTCGGTGATCACGAGCTGGCCGCCGTCGTCCAGCAGGCTATGCAGCTTGGAGAAGAGCCGCTTCTTGTCGTGGATGTGCATGAGCGCATCCCGGCTCCAGATCACGTCGAACGGCTCGTCGAACTCGGTCTCCAGCACGTCGGCGAGGAGGAACTCGACCTGGCTGGACACGCCCGAATTGGCCGTGGCCTCGTGCGCGATGTCGGTCATCTCGGGCGAGAGGTCCACGCCCACCACCTTCGCGCCGTACTCGCGGGCGAGGTGGAACGCCGCGCCGCCGATCCCGCTGCCGACGTCCAGGACCTTCACGCCGGGCTGGAGCTTGTCGCCCAGCAGTTGGCACAGGTAATCGGTGGTGGCGGGGCCCCCGGTGCTGATGTAGCCCGAGCCGAAGATCTTCTCATATCGCAGGATGCTGGTCCGGCTGTACTGGCCGTTGTTGTCGTAATGAGAGGACGTGGAACTGCGCCGCAAGGTGGTCATGACGGGCCCTTCGGGTGGATCAGAGGATGCAGGCGGACGGATGGGGAAAGCGGGGGCCGTCGCCGGGCCTGAGGAAGATCCCGGATACGGTTGTTGAAAATCAAGAGGCCGATTCTAAACAGATTGGCCCGATCCGTCCAATCCCCTGGATGGATGTTCATAAGGCCTCCGACGTCAAGCACGAGGGACCGCCTGACGATGTGCCGGCATCAATCGGCTTTTTTTGGAAAACTGCGCCAACAAATCCGCGCACCGTGCGATGAGTAGGCGTGACAGGAAATCACCCTCGATCAGGAACTTCCTCCCATGACCTGCACCCGCCAAATGCGACGATCTGCCCGCCCGCAACTGGAATCCCTCGACGGCCGCGTCCTGCCCTCGTCGGGCATGTCGTTCGCCGCCCGCGAGGCAGTCATCGAAGCAAGGGTCGAGGAGCTCCATGCCTTGCGGGAGGCGAAGATCGAGGCCCTCAACGCCGTGAGGGCGGCGAGGCTTGCCGCCCGCGAGGCGGCACTCGCCGCGAGGGCCCAGGTGCGGGAAATCCGCCTGGTTTCCAGCGTCGAGGCGGTCATCGCCCCGGTCGCCCCCATCGTCGCCAACCCGTCATTCCCCGCCCCGACTCCCACGACCCTGAACCCGGCCCCGAACCCGACCCCGACGACCACCACGACCTCGCCCACGCAATCGGCGACCTCCGGCAGCACGACCCCGGGCTTCACGCCGACTTCCGGCGACGTGTCCAACGCCCAGGGCGGCCCGCTCGCCATCGCCGGCACGGCCCTGACCAGCCTCTACCAGCAGTACCAGACTTACATGGCCGAAGGCGGCACCGCGACGGATTTCAACGCGTCGGTGGACGGGGTCTCGGCCTCGAACGGCAAGGTAGACGTCGACCTCAGCGCCTTGGGCGACGTGACGACCTACGAAACGGCCGTCGAGGCGCTCGGCATGGACGTCCAGCACGCCGACACCACCACGGGGCTCATCGAAGGCCTCCTGCCGATCGGCGAGCTGCTCAACGTGGCCCAGATGGGCACCACCGTCGGCATCATGCCGATCATGGCGCCGGTCTCCAGGTGATCGGCCCCAGGTGATGGGCAGCATGCTACCCGACGGGAGATCGGGCAAGGGTCTATCTGCCCAGGACCTGGCTGATCTCCCACTTCCACTTGCTGCCGGCTTCCAGCTCCAGGCACTGGCGGAACGTCTTGCGGGCCTGGTCGACCTGGCCGGTCCTCAGGAGCAGCGTGCCGAGCTGCATGAGGGCGTCGGCGTCGGTCTCGTCCATGGTCAGGAGGGATTCGATCCGCCGCCTCGCCTCGTTCCACTCGCCGCGGAGGTAATGCTCGGCGGCCTCGCGAAACAGCCGGTCGATCGCCTGGCGATGGCGGTCGGGGTGGCATCGCCAGAGCCACCACAGCGTGTAGCCCAGCGCCGCGAACCACGTCAAGGCCGCCGCGGCGGCGAAGAACTCGGGCAAGACCGGCGCGAACGCCTCGGTCCAGAGGAATTTGGAGAGGATCGCCAGGTTCAGCATGACGGCGAACATGGCGGCCAGGATCAAGCCCAGGACTTCCTGGCCCGTCCAGATCTGCGCGAATCCAGGCCAGACGCTCAAAAGCGCGATCGACAGGCGACGCGGCATGATCGCGGCTCCGGGACGGGACCGTTGCGATTCGTCGATTCAATTGCGGCGAACCCTACAGGATTCCCGAGCAAACGGCAATGCGAACCAGGTCGCCGGATTTTCCCCTGGCCGGGACGGCGATCCTGGCGTACTTTCCGCAAATTCGGGCCGTAGGCCGATCGGTTCTGGTATCGGCCGGTTAGCTTGCCGGCCGATCCCCTTTCGCTGCGAAACACGAAGCCGGATAGCTAATGACCGGCCCTACAGCTACGAAGCCGACCCGGGAGGCCTCAAGGATGGGCGACCCTCCCATGACAGCGCGATCTTCGGCGCAGGACGCGCCTGGCCGCAAGACTCGGGTGGACGCTGGCGACTTCCGGTCGCGAGGAGATCCGTCGCGTCCCCGAGCTGGATGCCCTGCGTGGGATCGCCTGCCTGGCCATCCTGGCCTATCACTTCATGCCGAGCCTGGTCCCGTTCGGCTGGGCCTCGGTCGACCTGTTCTTCGTCCTCTCGGGCTACCTGATCACGGCGATCCTGATCCGCTACGAGCGGTCGCCTCGCCTGCTGGTCAACTTCTACGCGAGGCGAGGGCTGCGGATCTGGCCGGTGTATTACCTCACGGTCGCCGCCGTGGTCGTCCTCGGCCCCATCCTGCCGGTCCCCACGAAATGGGATGGATTGGGCTATTACGTCCTCTATCTGCAAAACTTGCCGATGTACTGGTCGGGCAAGGTCCCCGCATTCAGCCCGTATGTGGCCCATTTGTGGACGCTGGCCTGCGAGGAGCAGTTCTACCTGATCTGGCCGGCCCTCGTCGTGCTCTTCGGACGCCGGCGGTGATCCCGCTGGCCCTGGCGATGGCCGCAACCTCGGTCTTCGCCCGCTCGCGAGGGTTTGACACCTGGCTCCTCGTGGCAAGGGCCGACGGGTTCGCCCTGGGCGGATTGCTCGCGGCGATTTTCTCCGATCCGGCATCCCTGGGCGAGCGAGTCACGGCCGTTCGTCGCGGGTTCTTGCTGGCGACTTTCGCGGCGATCGCGTTCCTGGCCGTGGTCATCTCCCGGGGTTATTTGCCGCGATTCGGGCGCCCTCCGGCGGGCTCGGCGTTCTCGGTCCTGGGGATCAACCTGCTGTTCTTCGGGCTGGTCGGGCTCACGATCCTGGGCGCGGGGCGGTCGTCGCTGGCCTGGATGCGGCGGCGGTGGCTCGTCCGCGTCGGCACGATCAGCTACGGGCTTTATGTGTACCACTTCATTTTCCTGCTCCTGGGCGCCGATATTTTCAGGGCCCTGGGAGCCCGAGGCCGGCCGCTCTGGCTGGGCGTCCTTTCGATGGCCCTGGCGTATCTGGTGGCCGTCCTGTCGTGGAAATACGTGGAAAAGCCGCTGCTGGACCTGAAGCGCAAATTCTCCTACGAGGGGCCGCACGCCGACCGGCCGGAAGACCCGGCGACCTCCGTCCCCTCCACGCTCTTGGAGGAGCGATCTTGAACCCACCGGAGCATCGCGCCGAGCCCCGACCCTCCGAAACGCGGCCGTCGCGGCGGTTCCGTCGCTTCCGCGACCTGCCCCGTCACCGCAAGGTCCTCCGGATCTCGTGGATCGGCCTCGCGATCGCCGCGATCGCCTGCGCGATCATCTTCCGGCAACGAGAGCCGGGCGACCCGGTGCGCCCGCAAACCGTCGAGCCCTTCGCGCTCGCCGACACCAACGGCCACGTCCATCGATTGGCCGACTGGCGAGACTCGCGGGCGATCGTCCTGGTCCTGATCGGTTCCACGCGCGAAGCTTCGCAAAAGACGGCCTCGGAAGTCGAGAAATTGGCCCGGGTTTATGCTCCCAGGGGCGTGGGATTTTACGGGATCTGCCCCGATCCGTCCGCGGACGCCCGCCAGCTTTCCGCATCGTTCCCGATCCTGCTCGACCCGTCGCAGGAATTGACCGCCGACCTCGGCGTGAAATCCATGGACGAGGCGGCCGTGCTCGACTCCGAAGGCCACGTCCTGTTCCACGGCGCGGGCGACCTGGAGGCGGCCATCCTGGCGGCCCTGCGGGGCCAATCCGCGCTGCTGCCGATCGAGGAAACGACCTCCGCGAGCGCGCTCCCGCAGCCCCGGCCGCTGGGGGGCGACTCGGTAATCACGTACAACAAGCATGTGGCGCCGATCCTGAACCAGCATTGCGTGTCGTGCCACCGGCCGGGGGAAGTCGGCCCGTTCTCGCTGCTCACCTATCCCAACGCGGCCAAGCGCGCCGCGTCCTTGCGCGACGTGACGGCAAGCCGCCGCATGCCGCCGTGGCGGACCGTCCACGGCTACGGCGATTATTACGAAGACGACCGCATGAGCCCGCGAGAGCTCGCCACGCTCGCCCGATGGGCCGAGACCGGCGCCCCCGAGGGCGACCCCGCCGACCGGCCCGAGCCGCCCCGGTTCCCGCCCGAAGGCTGGCGACTGGGCACGCCCGACGTGGTCGTCTCGATGAAGGAAACCTACACGGTGCCGGCCTGCAACCTCGACTTCTACCGCACGTTCGTCGTCCCCCTGCCCTTCGACGAGGACACGGCGATCGCGGCGGTCGAGTTCCGCCCGGGGAATCGCAAGATCGTCCATCACGCGAGGTTCTTCGTGGACGAATCCAGGGAGTTGCGCCTCCGAGACGCGGCCGACCCCGAGCCCGGCTTCTCCTCGATCGGCGGCGGCGACATCCTCAAGCCCGGCCTGGGTGCCTGGACGCCCGGCGTGATCCCGCGATGGCCCGAGGCCGACGTGGGCAAGGTCGTCCGCAAGGGCTCCGACCTCGTCATCCTGATCCACTACCACGGGACCGGCAAGGAAGAGACCGATCGCTCCAGCCTGGGCCTTTACTTCTGCAAGACGCCGCCCAAACGCACGATCACGCACGTGTCGCTCAACTCGACGAAGATCGACATCCCGCCCGGCGAGAAGAGGCACCGGATCACGCTCACCACCACCATGGCGGCCGACTCGCACGCGGTCTCGGTCCTGCCGCACGGCCATCAGTTGATGAGGGAGATCAGCCTCACGGCCACGCTACCCGGCGGCAAGATCGTGCCCATGATGTGGGTGGACGACTGGGATTTCAACTGGCAAGGCCAGTACCACTTCGCCAGGCCGGTCAAGCTGCCCAAAGGCACCCGCCTGGACGTGGTGGCCTATTACGACAACTCGGCCGAAAATCCCTTCAACCCCAACAAGCCGCCCAGGCGAGTCAAATTCGGCCTGGCCAGCGTCGACGAGATGCTCGGCTGCCACGTCCAGGTGATCGCCGACGACGACGAGGCGCAGAAGGTGTTCGACCGGACCCTGCCGTTCGGGTTGTAGCGGATTGCGGAGGGTAGCTTTACATCGACTACAGCCCGCGCGACAGCCGTCGTGCTGCATGGACTACCGCCACGACGTCAATCTGGGCTTCTCCTACCCGATACACAATGCGATATGGGTCTTGAACACTTCTCGCAGCGAGTCGTCCTCGAATTCCGGGACGATTGCCCCCAAATGAGGGTGGTTCTCCAGCTGCTCACTGCGTGCAAAGACCCGCTCGATCATGCCATGGGCATACTGCGGGGAGTGTCGAGCGATATATGCTCGGGCCGATTGTAGGTCGGCCAATGCCGACTCGGTCCAATGGACGTTCATCCCGGTTCTAGTCCGATGCGACGCCTGGCTTCTTTGATGGGCACGGTTCGACCTTCTCGCGAGTCCTTGAGCCCGGCCTCGACCGCCTGGCGGAAGTAAATCTCGTATTGGAGATCCTCCCAGGTCGCCTCCTCCGGCAGCCGCTCGATCAGCCGACGGGCTTCGTCCTTGATCGTTGCGTTCGTCATCGGAAATCCCTCCTCCAGCAAAGCGGAACGATGCCAGTAAAGCCGCGATGAAGGTGGGCGGGAACCAGGTAGGAGGCATGGCCCCTCATGGGCGGATATCTTCGCCGGCCAACCCATCAAGGGCTTCCCGTTCGATGGAATCCCACTCCGCCCGATCCAGAACGACGGCCGGCCCCTGGAGCCCTTCCAGGAGCAACGCCTCCAGCTCGCGCCTGGCCCGCTGCTTCTGATCCTCGCGGATCAACGCCCGCAGGTACTCGCTGGCCGACGCATAGCCGTCCTCGGCGATCTTCGACTCGACGAATGCCTTCATCTCATCGGGTAAGGAAATATTCATGGTGGTCATGGGAATTTCATCTCCTCACCTGAAATTTACCATGGGATGGCAGTTTTTGCCAGGAACCTCATGCCAAGTGGTGCGCGCCTGCGAGAATGTCGCGCCCGGCGACGCCGGATCGGTCGAGGATGCCCTGCAATCCCCCCGAATCCGGCGCCTCCTGGGCCGTTTTGGCTCAAGTCCTCGCGAAGTGGCCGAAAGCCGGGCCTGGGCTCGGATTTCCCGAACCCGTCGCTCGGTTGCGGTCGATAGTTGCTCTTGCCACCGCGACGTCGGGCCGAAATCGAACGACTCCCCCAGGGCTGCCCACACCTCAGCGCCCGGATCTCCGTCCGGATGATCGATAAACAACGTCGGGCCGGCTCCCCACATGGTTGAGGAGCCGGCCCGCGTTGTGCTTTCCGGAGTCGCCAGGAAATCGCGACCAGCCCGCTTACTTGGGCGTGCCGGGAGGGTTGGGCGAGGTCGGCGCATCGGGCTTGCCGATGGTCTTCAGGATCTCGTCCCGAGTGGCGCGGTCCTCGGGCTTGACCGCCGACGCGCCAACCTTCTGGACCTTGGTCGTGCCCGAGGGCGGGGGCAGGACCCTGGGATTGGCCTGCGAGGCCTTCTCGCTCATCAGCTTCGGCGGGGTTTCAACCTTGTGGTCGGGGTGCTTCTCCTCGTGCGCCTCCTTGACCAGGCCCGTCAGGCGGTTCTCGATGGCCGCGGCGGCGAAGACCTCGTTCATGATGTTGGTCTGCTCCTCCTTCACCTTCGCCTCGTAGATCAGCTCGCGGAGCTTGAGCCGCATCCCCTCGTCCTTCGGGTCGTAGATCTGCGCCTCGGACAGGTTCTCCCTCTTGAAGATCACCCAGGCCGACTCGTGGACCTGGATCGGCCCGGTCATGGTGCCGTTCTTCGGCTTGTGGCTCGGGTCCTTGTCCTTGGGGTCGCCGTCCACCAGCTGCGCGAAGGCGGCGTCGGAGACCTCGCGCGGGTAGGCGTGCCGGGTCAGCGGCTGCTCCAGCAACCCGCCCATCGACTTGGTCGACTCGTCGATCGACCGCCGGTCATTCTGCGCCACGTAGGCGAAGCTGCCGGGATTCTTCTGCAATTCGTTCCACACCGCCGCCGCGTTCTTCTGGTCGGCCAGCATGATGATCCGGCACTTGAGCTTCTCGCCGAAATAGGCGTCGTAGGCGTCCTTCATGTCCTCGGGGGTGATCACCACGCGAGGCTCGGCCAGCTTGCGCAGGGCCAGGGTCGGATAGATGATGTCGTTGGCGTAGGAGGAAGGGCTGATCTTCCGCTCCTTGAACAGGCTGGCGAGCCACTTCTCGCGCGAGAGGCCGAAGGTCGCGGCGACCCGCTCGATCTCCTTGTCCACCTCCATGGACGTGATCTGGAGCCCCTTCTTGCGGACTTCCTGCTCGACGAGCTTCTTGGAGATCATCGCCTCCAGGACCCGCTCCCCTTCGCGGATGATCGCCTCGTCCGAGAGCGATTGCCGGGTGATCGGCTCGCCGTTGACCAGCGCGACGGCGTCGGTGGGATGGACCGGCACGCGCTTCTCGACCACTCGGATCTGGTCGTCATCCTCGGCCTTCTTCGTCGTGGCCTTGCCGTTGCCGCGAGTCTGGGCGTAGGCCACCCCCAGGTTCGCGGCGAAGAATCCGGCCGCCGCCGCCAGAGCTACCCAACCTCGCCGATCCTTGGCGCCCATAATCCGTGCCTCCTGCCTCGTTTCGAGCGTTTTCGCCGAGGATGGAGATTTCCCCTCAAGTTCCAGGGCGAATCGGCCGGAACATAAAATTTCCCCGAAATTCGGTCAACCTCAATCGTGTGCGCCTCTCGATTTCAGAGGCGCTGGGCGAGACCTCGTGTGGCAGGGGCCGGTACCCCGAACCCGGAATCTGCCAATCGCATAAGGCACGGGGGGATTTCGTAGGGCAGGCCTCGGCCTGCCGGCACCCGCCTGGGCCATCCGACCGAAACCCGCCCTAATTTGCGCGGGCGTCGATTGCCGGGTCCGCGAGCGGCGCGGGCGTCGGCGGCTGCATCATCAGGGGATACGTAAGCTGCTCGGTCAGCGAGTCGGGGACCTTCGCCTTGATCCCGTAGGCTTGCGGCAACTCTCGCGGCAGGTGATGGGTGCCGAAGAGGCGGTCGAGCCACGGGAGCGTGGAGGCGTAGTTGCGGTTCCGCGGGCCGTCGAGCGTGTGATGCCAGTGGTGGAACGCGGGCGTGGAGATCACCCATTCCAGCGGGCCGAACCGCCATCGCACGTTCGCGTGGATGAAGAACCCCCAGATCGTGCCGATCAGCGTCGCGACGACCGCCACCAGGCTCCCCTGCGGCCGCGCCGGATCGGCAAGGCCCAGCACGTAGATCGGCACCAGGGCGCAGAACCGGCCGAACACCAGGTCCACGGGATGGGCGCGGGTATTGACCAGGAAGTCCACATGCTCGGCGCTATGATGGATCGCATGGAACCGCCAGAGGAAAGGGATCTCATGGCTCAAGCGATGGCCCCAGTAATAGCCAACCTCCCCCGCGACCACCCCGGCAATCACGCGAGCCCAGAGCGGCAACGAGGCGACCTTCGCCAGGAAACCGCCAGGCACGACGCCATGAACGGCCCAGACCAGCCAGCCGACCGACATGCCCAGCAGCATGCCCAGGAGCAGGCTATTGACGAAATAGTAGCCCAGGTCCGTAAGAATCCCCTTGCGAATCACCTTCCGGGGATGGGCGGCGAAAAGCTGCTCCAGCGGGACGAAGATGGCGACCAGGATCGCCAGCCACGCCGAAAGTCGCAGGATCGGCATCACCGAAGGTCGGAAGAAATCAAGCAGCGGCTGCATGGGTCCTGTCCTGGCAAACCAGCGGGCGGCAAGGCATTTACAGCGGTTTTCGCCCGGATGGCCCACGGACGGCAGGCCGAGGCCCGCCCTACGAGATCCCCCGAGCCTAAGCGATCGAGAACCGCTGTAACGGCCGACACTATTGTAAGGGCCGCGGCGTTGCCACGCCATCGCGATGCCGGGACGCATGGCTCGGCGCTGGATCGACCTGGATGGGGTCATGGTACGGAGACGACCCGCGCGACCAGCTCGCCCTCATGCTCCGCTTGCTGGCGCCGCCCCGCTCGCCTCCTCCACCGGCCGGGCCTCCCTGGGCGCGAAATGCGGGCCCTGGCCGATCATCGTCCCCTCGGTGGCCGGCACCCGCCGACCGCGCTTTCCGCGCGGATGAAGGGCAGCTCGATCAACTTGTAGGTCGTCATGCTCAGGATCAACGCCACCGCCGCGCATCCCAGGAGGCAGGCCCAGTACGCGGGGATGGGATGCCAGGGGGCGTGCTTCGCCCTCAAGAGCCAGGGGTGGGCGCAGTAGAGCACGATCCCGTGGAGCAGGTACACGCTGTAGCTGACCACGCCCATCAGCCTCAACCCGCGGGACGTCAACACGCCGAACAGCGTATTGCCGCACGCGATGGGCACGAAGATCGTCGCGATCATCGCGAGCGGGACGATGTCCCAATCCTGGCCCCACAGACTCGGGAGCAACGCCACGGTTGCGATCACCACCAGCGAGGCGACCCGGCCGCAAAGCCTGGCCCTGAGCGCCGGATTGCGGGCCGCGTAGACGGCCAGGATTCCCGGCAGGAACGCCAGGTACGGGGCGGGCGGCACCAGGACCACCGCGCCAATCGCCAGCATGCCAAGCCGTCGCGGGCCCACGAGCGCGAGCACCGGCACCATCGCCGGGAGCGCGAAATAGAACGCCCACTCGTATTGCAACGTCCACGTGACCCCGGCATCCACGGCCAGCATGTCCACCACGCCAACATTCGACCACGGCCGCGCACCCAGGAGCCCCATCCGGATCAGCCCCGGGACCGCCGAGCCCGCCACCCAGCTCTGCCTCAGCGAGGCCACGCCCAGCGCCAGCAGGCAACTGAACAGGTAAAGCGGGAGGATCCGATAGGCCCGCGCCCTGAGGAACGGCCCCGGCTCCATCGCCCTGGCCCCGGCGATCACGCGAGGCCAGAACAGGAACGCCGTCACGCAGAAGAACAGGCCGACCGAAGCCCGGGCGCCCGAGGTGTAGAAGGCCGAAGGCGGCGGCCCCCAGCGGTGGCCGTCAACATATTCGAAGGTGATCATTCCATGCAGGAACACGACGACGAAGCTCACGACGCCGCGGAGCCCGTCGAGCGGCGTGAGGCGGGTCCGATCCTCGGCCTTCAGCTCGCGGCGGTAGGACGGGACGAGGTAGCTCAACGCCCAGGCCAGCACCGCGAGCGACGCGATGGCCGCCACGAGATAGGCGGGGTGATATAAATCCTTCGAGATTTCGAGGAAGAGATTTTCCAAGGGATTCCATCCTGGAGGCCCGCCGGCAAGGGGGACGTTTGGGACGTGTTGATACCACGAACCTCAAGGAATGCCAATGGCACTCGAGCCCGCCGAGGAACTCCGGCGAAGGCCCCCGCCCGTCACCCCTCCTCAGCTAATGCAATCGTTCGAGCGGAGGAACTCCGAAAGCGGATCGGGCCTGCGTGGGCCGGGTTTTTCGCCCCCGGCGGCTGCCGGTCCGGCGAGGGTGCGCCCCCTGCCCTGCGTCGCTCGCGGCTTGGGATTTGCGCCCTCGGCGGTCGCGTCGCGTCCCTGGTTTTCCGGATTTTTTCGCCGGGCCTGGGAGGGGTCGAAATCGCCGGCTTTTCGAGTCAAGGCGCGGAGACGCTTGCCGCAAGCTCGACCTTGCGTCGTGGCCCGGCGGGCGGCGATATGGTTCAATCGCGGGATGCGTTGCCCTCCCGATCCCGCCTCGACGGAACCCGAACCATGCCCCGATTTCGCCGGTTGCTTGCGATGCTTGCCCTGACCATGCCCTCCGCCGCGACCGCGCAGGAATTCGCCTCGCATGTGGCGGTCTGCCAGGAATCCCACGCCGCCGACGTGGGCCGCGACGCCATGCGAGGCGGCGGCAACGCCATCGATGCCGCCGTGGCCACGGCATTCGCGCTGGCCGTCACGCACCCGGCGGCGGGCAACCTGGGCGGCGGCGGGTTCCTCGTGGCCTACCTGGCCGATCGCAAGGAGGTCGTCACCGTCGATTTCCGCGAGACCGCCCCGGCCGCCTCCACCGAGACCATGTACCTCGGGCCCGACGGCAAGCCGCTGAACCGCCATCGCGCGGGGCCCCGCGCGGCGGGCGTTCCCGGGACCGTCCGCGGGCTGGGATTGGCCCACAAATCCCACGGGAAATTGCCCTGGGGCGACCTGGTGAAGCCCGCGGCGAAGCTGGCCCGCGAGGGTTTCCCGGTGTCGGCGACCCTGGCCAGGAGCCTCAACGCCCAATTGTTCTCGAACACGGAAAAGGCCGGCGTGGCCGAGGATCTGGGGGCGCAGGGCGAGCGCCTGGGGGATTTCCCCGAGAGCGTGGCCGCGTTCCGCAAGCCCGACGGCTCGCCCTGGAAGGCGGGCGATCTGCTGATCCAGAAGGACCTGGCCGACACGCTCGATCGCATCGCCCGCGACGGCCCGGACGAGTTCTACACGGGCGAGACCGCCCGCCGGATCGCCCGGTTCATGGCCGCGAAGGGCGGGATCATCGGCGAATCCGACCTGGCCGCCTATCAGGCCAAGTTCCGCCCGCCCGTGAGGGGGAAATATCGCGGATATGAGGTCGTGGGGATGGGCCCGCCGGCGTCGGGCGGGATCATCGTGATCGAGGCCCTGAACATCCTCGAACGCTTCGACCTGAAGGCCGACGGCCCGCGATCCCCCGTCACCATCCATCGGGTCACGGAGGCCATGAAACGGGCGTTCTACACCCGCGCCGTCGCGATTGCCGACCCCGATTTCGTCGACGTGGACGTGGCCAAGCTCGTCTCGAAGCCCTACGCCGACAACCTGGCGAGGACGATCACCGATCGCGCCACGCCCAGCGAGATGCTCGCCCCGTTCCGCATCGAAGGGGCCGAAGGGGCCGACACGACGCACCTTTCCACCATGGATGCGGCGGGCAACGCGGTGGCTCTCACCTACACGCTGGAGGAGGGGTACGGGTCGAAGTCGGTGGTGGCCGGATGCGGGTTTTTGCTCAATAACGAGATGGGCGACTTCAACCTGATCCCCGGAAGGACCGACTCGCGAGGCCGGATCGGCACCCCGCCGAATCGGATCGCGCCCGGCAAGCGGATGCTGTCGTCGCAATCCCCCACCATCGTCCTGCAAGACGGCAAGGTACGGCTGGTCACGGGCTCTCCCGGCGGGCGGACGATCCCGAACACGGTCCTGTGGGTCGTGCTGAACACGATCGAGTTCGGGATGGACGGGCGATCGGCGGTCGACTCGCCGCGGACGCATCACCAGTGGTTCCCCGATCGTCTCTTATTGGAAGGCCCGTCGTGGGACGCCGCCACGAGGGCCGCGCTCAAGGAAAAAGGGCATGATGTGAGGCCGGAAGGGACGCAGGGGGACGCCCACACGATCGCCGTGGACCTGAAAACAGGCCGGAAGCACGGCGTGGCCGATCGGAGGCGGGAGACGTCTCGGGCGTCGGGCGATTAGGGAAGAAAAGCGACGTTTCGGGGCATTTCCGGCGCCTGGGCGTCTTTTCCGCGGAAAAACGCGAGGAAATGCGGGCCTACCCCTAGAAAACCGCGATTTTTGCTGTATGTTTCTCACAATCTCGTCGATGAGGTTTCGGCAGGAGCCAACGCCTTCGCCCTCACCGGGGGGGCAAGGCCAAGAGGCCCGCCGAGGTCAACGACCTCGGAACGAGGAGGACAGGACGACCCATGGCCAAGAAAGCCGCCCCCAAGGCCGCCGAGACGAAGGCGCCCGCATCCGCCCCGAAGGCGGCCCCCGCCGCCGAGAAATCCACTCGGGCCAAGGCCGCCACCAAGGGCGAGATCTACACGATGATCTCCGAGAAGACCAAGCTCACCAAGAAGGACGTCGCGGGCGTGTTCGACGCCCTCGGAGAGATGATCCACAAGGAGCTGGGCAACAAGAAGGGCGAAGGGGTCTTCACGATCCCCGGCCTGCTCAAGCTGAAGGTCGTGCGCAAGCCGGCCACGAAGGCCAAGCAGGGGATCAACCCGTTCACCAAGGAGCCGATGATGATCAAGGCCAAGCCGGCCCGCAACGTCATCAAGGCCCTCCCGCTGAAGTCGCTCAAGGACTCGGTCTGAGCCGACCCCGGCGAGATCCTCGGGACGTCCGGGCCCCTCCCGCAAGCGAAGGGCAGTCCGGGCGTCCCGCTCGCATTTCCGCCGCGAATGAGCATAATGGCTCTGCGCCCCGATCTGCCCGCGGCGGACGTCGCGGACGACGGTAAAGTTGCGCACATGGCCGGCGTGGCGGAATGGCAGACGCTGAGGACTTAAAATCCTCTGGGAGGGAACTCCCGTGTGGGTTCGAATCCCACCGTCGGTACTGGACTTGGTGCGATTTTCGGCGGATCGGTCAGGATCGGATTGATGCAATTTCGCGGCAATCCGCGGGGCTGAATTGTGGGCCGCGGCCCGCTTGGGATCGATTTGCAGGGCTGGCCGTGCTGCCCGTCCGCGTCGTGAACCTGCACGATGTTCGGGTCGCGGAGGCAGAGGACCGCCTTCGATCCTCGCAAGAATCCCTTCGGCACCCGGGATCCGCGGCAGGTCGCTGGACATGGGAGGAAAGGTCCGGATCTCGGCGGTATCCGGGACGGAAATCGGCCCCCGGGAGAAGCAATGCGGCGCGGATAATTTGCCTTCGGGTGCGCCGACGGATCCTGGCATTTCGTAGGGCCGGTTCTTACCGGCCGAGTTGGATTCGCATAGACGGCCGGTAAATAACCGGCCCTACGCCGGAATGACCCGTCCCGCCAGAATCCGTTGCCGCACCCTTTGCCTTCCCTCTTGCCGCGATCTTTGTCGGGCCTGCTATGAGGTCGCCCCGAGACCGGTTATCATGGTGGGCCGCTGTCGTTAGACGTCCGGACCCGGGAGCTGCCGACCGTGCGATCGACCTTCCGATGGATGGCCTGCTTCATCGCCCTCTGGCCCGCACTTGCCGGCGGCGCGGGCGACGAGGCGGAAGAACTCTGGGTCCTGAAGCCGGTCGTCCGCCCCGAGGTCCGCTGCCGGGCGGTCCGCGTCGTCGAACCCGATCGACGCGTTCCTCGCGGAAGGGTACGAGGCCGGGGGCCTCAGGCCGGTCGGGCCCGGCCGACAAGCGGACGCTCCTCCGTCGGGTCTCGCTCGACCTGGTCGGGCTCCCTCCCACGCTCGAGGAGCAGGAGGCGTTCCTCCGCGACGATTCGCCGGACGCCTACGAGAAGGTGGTCGACCGGCTCCTGGCCTCCGAACAGCACGGGGTCCGCTACGGCCGGCACTGGCTCGACGTCCTGCGATACGCCGACGTCGACGAGCGGATGATCGCCGCGCCGGGCATCCACCACTGGCGAGACTGGGTGATCCGCGCCCTCAACGACGACCTCCCCTACGACCAGTTCGTCCGGGCGCAGTTGACCGGCTATCGCTCCCGGACGCGGACCCAGATGTCGGCCACCGGGGTCCGCTCGCGCGTCGAGCCCCGGCCCGACGACCAGTTCGCGCTCGGGTTCCTGGCCAGGGGCGCGGTCGTCCGCGACGGCAAGGACGCGCGGGAACTGCCGATCGTCGCCGTCGAGACCGTTTCCACCGCCTTCATGGGCCTGACCGTCGGCTGCGCCAAGTGCCACGACCACATGTACGACCCGATCAAGCAGCGCGATTTCTACGCGATGAAGGCGCTGTTCGACCCGCTCGTGCTGAGGAAAATCACCCTCGCCACCGCCGCCGAGGTCATCGCCGCCGGTCGTGCTGCCGACGAGGTCGACAAGAAGCGGGCGGCGATCGAAGGGCCGATCGAGGCGATTGATCGCCCCCTACCGGGCGAAGCTCCGCGAGGAACGGATCGGCATGCTCCCGGCCGACATCCAGGCCGTCATCCGCAAGCCCGAGAAGGCCCGCACGGCCGCCGAGCAGAAGATCGCCGACGACTATTTCCCGGTCCTGCGGATCGACACGGGCAAGATCGAGGCGATCCTGTCCGAGGCCGATCGGCGTGCCTATCGCGACTTGCAGCGGAAGCTCTCCCAGGTCGGCGACCGGCGAGGCACTCCCCTGCCGGCGTTCTGGACCGTGGAGGTCGACCCGAAGAAGGCTCGGAAAAAAGCTACATCCTGACCAGCGGCGACCCCGACCGGCCCGAGCCGAAGAACGAGGTCACGCCCGGCTGGCCGTTCGCCCCGGCGGGGGTCGAGTTCCGCGAGGGGCGGATCGAGGCCTTCTCCGACTGGCTGACGGCGCCCGAGAACCCGATGTTCGCCCGCGTGGCCGTCAACCGGCTCTGGCAATGGCACTTCGGCGAGGGCTCTGCACAAGACGCCGAGCGACTTCGGCCTGCTGGGCGGGTCGCCGACCAACCCGACGCTGCTCGACTGGCTGGCCGCCGAGTTCGTCGCCCGGGGTTCCGCATGAAGGAGATCCACCGGCTGATCGTCACCTCGGACACCTACAAGCGGGCCTCGGAGGTCGACCCGAGCCAGTCGGCGGCCGAGATCGCGGCCGACCCGGAAAACGCTCGCCTCTGGCATTTCCGCCTCCGGCGCCTCGAGGCCGAGCCGATCTGGGATGCGGTCTTCTCCGCGGCCGGGGACCTGGATCTCACGGTCGGCGGCCCGTCGTTCGACGTCGGCGGGCGTCGGAGCGGCGCGAGGGCCTGTCTCGCCGAGGCGCCTACATGATCCGCGGCTATGCGACCAACCGCGACGTCGTGCCGAACTTCCTCCAGGCGTTCGACGTCGACGACGGCCGGGCCCCCTGCCCGTCCGGACCCGGACCGTCACCGCGCCCCAGGCCCTGTTCCTGATGAACAGCGAGGTGATCGACGGGGCCGCCGCGAAGTTCGCCGAGCGGCTGAAGAAGGAGTCCGGCGGCGACCTCGAGCGGCGGTGGACCTGGGCTACCGGGTCGCCGTCGCCCGCCCGCCTTCGGCGACGGAACGAGAGGTCGCCCTGGCGTACTTCCAGGGCGACGCCGGCGCGGCTCAAGGGCCTGCCTGGCTCCTGTTCAACCTGGACGAGTTCCTTTACGTGAGGTGATCCGGCATGGACGAGTCCACTCTTCCCTTGCGGCCGGGTCTCCCGGCGCGGGTTCCTCCACCAGGCCGGCGGCGGCTTCCTCGGCGCGGCGATGGGCGCGCTCTGGGCCGAGGCGGGCGAGATCCAGGACGCGACCTGCGCGGGCCGCACTTCCCGCCCAGGGCGAAGTCGGTCATCTTCCTGTTCATGTGCGGCGGCGTCAGCCACATCGACACCTTCGACCCGAAGGACAACAAGTGGGCGGGCAAGCTGATCGACGCGGTCGGCTTCGGCGACAACCGGGCCGAGATGCGACGGCCGGTCATCCCCTGCCGGCGGACGTTCACCCGCCACGGCAAGTCGGGCATCCCGGTCTCCGACTGGTTCCCGCACGTCGGCGGGCGTGATCGATGACATCGCCGTGGTCCGGTCGATGTGGTGCCACGAGGGGAACCACTTCCCGGCCGTGATCGAGACCTGCACCGGGCACCGCGGCCGGCAGTTCGACCACCCGACCTTCGGGAGCTGGGTCTCCTACGCGCTCGGGACGGCCAACAAGAACCTGCCGACGTTCGTGAACATCGGCCGGCCGTCCTCGCCCGTCCAGTTGACCGGCGGCTACCTCGGCGCGAGGGTGGCGGCCACGCCGTTCCAGCCGGGCGAGACGCCGATCCCGAACCTGAAGCCGCCAAAGGGCGGGACCGCCGCCGAGCGCGACCGGCAGATGCAGGCGCTCGCAGGAGCTGAACCGCGAGTTCCGCGAGCATTACGCCATCGAGTCCGACATCGCGGCCCGCGCCGGGGCCTACGAGCTGGCCGCCCGGATGCAGCTCGCCGCGCCGGAGGTCGTCGACCTCTCCGGCGAGCCGCAGCACGTCCAGGAGCTCTACGGGATCGGCGAGCCGGCAGACCGACGACTTCGGCCGGCAGCTCCTGCTGGCGCGTCGGCTCGTCGGAGCAGGGCGTCCGGTTCGTCCAGGTCTGCCACGCCGGCGGCGGCAACGGCGGCTGGGACGCCCACGGCGACATCGAGACCCACGGCCCGCTCTGCCGGGCCACCGACAAGCCGATCGCCGGCCTGATCCGCGACCTCAAGCAGCGCGGGATGCTCGACGAGACCCTGGTCGTCTGGACCAGCGAGTTCGGCCGCAGCCCCTGGTCGCAGAACACGACCGGGCGCGACCACAACCCCCGGGGCTACTCCGCCTGGATGGCCGGCGGCGGGGTCAAGGGCGGGGTCGTCCACGGCGCCACCGACGACGTCGGCTACAAGGCCGTCGAGTCGCCCCACTACTACAGCGACCTGCACGCCACGATCCTCCATCAGCTCGGCCTCGACCACGCGAAGATGGAGATCGCAGTCCTCGGCCGGACCATGAGGCTGGTCGAGAAGGAAGAAACCAAGGGACCGATCCGGGCGATCCTGGGCTGACCGCTCGGCGGCCCACGACGCAGAATCCCCGAGGAGAGCCAACCATGAAAAACGCATCGCTTCTCGCAGCTTTCCTCGGCCTGATGATTTCTCAGGCCGTACATGCGGCCCATCCGCTGCCAAGGTCCACGCCCGAGGCGCAGGGGATCTCCTCGCAGGCCGTCCTGGAGTTCGTCGAAGCGGCCGACAAGATCAACACGTTGCACAGCTTCATGATCGTGCGCCACGGGCATGTGATCGCCGAGGGATGGTGGAAGCCGGAGGCGGCGGACAAGCTGCACGTCCTGCACTCGGTGAGCAAGAGCTTCAACGCCACGGCCATCGGGATCCTGATCGCCGAGGGCAAATTGAGCCTCGATGATCCGGTCCTGAAATTCTTCCCCGACGACGCGCCGGCCAACCCCTCCGACAACCTCAAGGCCCTGAAGGTGCGCGACCTCCTGAGCATGAGCGGCGGGCACGACACCGAGCCCCGATCCTCCGGCGGAGGGCCGTCGGTCAAGCAATTCCTGGCCCATCCTTTCGTCCACGAGCCGGGCAAGCATTTCCAGTACAACACCATGGGCAGCTATACGCTGTCGGCCATCGTCACCAAGGTCACGGGCCAGACGACCCTCGACTACCTGAAGCCGCGGCTGTTCGAGCCGCTGGGCATCGAAGACCCCGAGTGGGCCGCCAGCCCCGAAGGCTATTCGCTCGGCGGCAGCGGGCTGAAGCTCCGCACCGAGGACATCGCCAAGTTCGGCCAGCTCTACCTGCAGAAGGGGAAGTGGAACGGCAAGCAACTCATCTCGCCGCGATGGATCGAGCAGGCGACGAGCAAGCAGGTGCCGAACGAGCAGGAATCCCACGCCAAGATCGGGATCGACTGGCAACAAGGCTACGGCTTCCAGTTCTGGCAATGCACCCACAATGCCTTCCGCGGCGACGGCGCCGCCGGTCAATTCGTCGTCGTGATCCCCGAGAAAGATGCAGTCGTCGCGATCACCGCCGACACCGGCAACATGCAAGGCGAGCTGAATGCCATCTGGGATAAACTGCTCCCCGCGTTCGGGACCGAGGCATTGCCCGAGAACCCCGCCGGACAGGAGAAGCTGAAGCAAGCGATCGCTCGCCTGGAAGCCCATCCCGCGAAGGGGGAGCCATCAAAATCGATCGAGCCCAAGCCATTGATCCCCGGGGCGAAGGTGGTCACGCTCTGGCCCGAAGGTTCGCCGATGCTCAAGAAGCTGTCGGGCTGGGATAAGCCCGAGGTCTTCAACATGTCCAGGGGGGATCGGGCCGGGTCGAGTCGGTGGTGAATATCCACAACCCGTCGATCGAGGTCCACCTCGCACCCCCGGACAAGGCCACCGGGATGGCGGTCGTCGTGGCCGCGGGCGGCGGAAATACGACGTGCAACGTGGGGCCCGAGGGCACCGCCATCGCCGATTGGCTCAACGGCATGGGCATCCACGCATTCATCGAACGCTACCGGCTCCGCCCCTACGATTCGCAGGTCGACGCGCTGGCCGACACGCAACGGTGCTTCCGGATCATCCGCGCGAACGCCAAGGAATGGGGCGTGGACCCCAAACGCGTCGGGATCATGGGCTTTTCCGCGGGAGGCGAGCAAGCGGCGCTGGTGGCGATGAAGTTCGACGAAGGGAAGGCCGACGCCGCCGACCCCGTCGAGCGATTCCCTTGCCGGCCCGATTTCACCGTGCTCGTCTACGCCGGCTGGAGGAGCATGGACCTGACCCACATACCGAAGGATGCACCCCCGGCGTTCCTGGTCAGCGCCGGGCTCGACGACGCGTTTCATGCCCGGCAGACGGTCGAATTTTACGACGCATATTTCAAGGCGAAGGTCCCCGTCGAGCTCCACATCTACGGCCACGGCGGCCACGGCGGGGGCATCGGCGCGCGAAAAGGCATCCCGTTCGGGACCTGGCACCTCCGCTTCCTCGATTGGGCGAAAGACCAGGGCTACTGGGCTAACCGGTTTGAATTGCGGGGTAAAGCTGGCGGAGCTTGATGCGGGCGTCGGCGGCCGTGAATCGCCACCTCACTTCGACTTGTCGTTCGTTCCGCTCCAACTCCCAGGCGGCAACCTCCCGCTCCAACTCCTCTTTCGACTCGATCCTCCGGCCCAAGCACTGGATCGCCAACGCTGACAATTCGATCTCCGCCATGTTCAGCCACGACCCGTGCACCGGCGTGTGGTGGATCTCCAATCTCTCGGCGATCCGCCGGGCCTGCTCCGGCGGGAACGCCTCGTACAGGCTGGCGATCTTGTGCGTGTTCAGGTTGTCCATCACCAGCACCACCTTCTCGGCCTCCTCGTGGATCTCCTCGACCAGCCATCGCACCACCTCGGCGAAGTCCAAGGCGGTCCGCCGCCCGGTGACGTGGACGGCCCGCCAGCCCAGCAGCGGCTCGCTGATCATGAACAGGTTGGCCGTGCCGTTGCGGGTGTACTCGTAGTCGATCCGCTCGGGGCGACCCGGGGCTGCAGGGATCGGCTCGGCGACCTCGCCTACCAGTTGCTTGCTCGCCTCATCTAGGCAGACCAACGGCCTCTTCTCGTCGTAGGGGCGGTGGTAGACCTCAAGCACGTCCTCCATCGCCGCGACGAAGGCGGCGTCGGCCTTGGGCGGGATTACCCACTGCTCCCTCAGCCACGGCTTGAGCGAGTTTTTTTAGAGCCTGGCGGACCGTCTCGGGAGCGACGGCCTCGACCACCTCCAACTCGACCAACCGGTCGGCCAGGAGCCGGAGCGTCCACACCTTGCGGCCCTCCGGCGGGGCCGAGCAGGCCAGGGCGACCAACCGGGCCTCGGCCCGCCCGTCCAGCACACGTTCCCGGCTGGGTCGATCTTGCTCCTTGCGGCGCAGGGCGGCATCAAGACCGTGCTCGACCAGGCGTTGGCGGACACGCTCGACGGTATCGACGCTGACCTCCAGGGCCTCGGCGATGCGATGGTCGGGCCAGGCCGGCCCTCCCTCGGCCTGGTCGGCCTTCAGGAGGATGCGGGCATGGGCCAAGGTCTTGGCGGCGGCCTTGCCGGCGGCAATCGTGGCTTGCAGCTGCTGGCGTTCCTCGGCGGTGAGCGTCACTTGGTATTTCTTCATGGCGAGATCCTCCTGGTCGCCAATCAAAACCGGCCCAGCACCATCCCGCAAGGCTTCAGGGCAGCAGGGCAAACAAAGGGTCCCCGACGAAGAGGAACAGCCAGAGTAGCCCCAGCAACCTCCCCAGGCGATCATCCCAAGTCCGCTCGGGATTCCATCGCCCGACGATCACCAGCGCGAGCCAGCCGGCCAGCACCGCGATGGCAGCGTCCCGCCGGAATGAGATGTGGAGGCCGAACAGCAATTCACCCCTCCATCGCGGCTGGTGGAAGCCCGGCCTCCCCTCGAACATCGCGCCGAGCGACGAATGGGATGCCCAGGAGGCGACCCCCGCCAGTATGGCCGTAGCGACCGCCGCATGCACGAAGAGGCCGGGAGCGCCCCCACGCAGCCGGCTCCGGTCCACTCGGCGTGCCAATGTGGAGCAGAGCATCGCCAGGTTGAGGAGGGCCAGGCCGAGCGTCCAGGCCATACGCCTCGTCTCCCAGGCGTCGAAGGATGGAATGGTCCCGGATGTACTGATGTGCGAGGTCCAGAGCTTTCCCACGGCACGATCAGCGGAGAGCATGAGCGCCGCCGCCACGACGAGGACGATGGCGTCGGACAGGTGAAAACGCCGCTCGGCTTGGCTCAACGATCTACTCCCTCAAAGTGGTCGTCGATGTTCATTCTTGGGAGCTGCATGAGAGTGTCTACCGGGTTCGTCAAGCATGAACGACCCGGCCGAACCCCGCAAGACAAATCGGTTGGCCCACTACATGACGCCGACCGGCAAGACCTGAATTCCACCGTCGGTCGGCCGATCACGATGGAGCTTCATCGGCGACCGCAAGGAACCCTCCCGCCGCCCCTCGCTAGCTAGTGCGCAGACGCGACCAACCCCCGGCCACGGCTGTATTGCCGCGGCGAACAGCCCATGACCCTCTTGAAGGCGGTGCTGAAGGCGCTCTCGGACTCGTAGCCGAGCGATCGCGAGATGACGCGAGATGGGATCGCCGGAGTTCTTCAGCCGGTCCCCGGCCAGGAGCATCCGCCAGCGGATCAGGTAGTCGATGGGCGTCGAGCCGACGGTCTCCTTGAATTTCGCGGCGAAGCTCGACCGGGACATCCCGACCCTCTCCGCCAGCTCCTGCAGGGTCCAGGGATGGGCGGGGTCGTCGTGCATGGCGTGGATGGCCGCGCTCATCTGCGGGTCCGCCAGCGCGAACAGCCAGCCGACGCCCCCGCTCAGGCCCTCCGCCAGGTGCGCCCGCAGGGCCTGGACCAGCATCATGTGGGCGAGGTGCTGGAGGACCAGGAAGCTGCCCGGCTGCGGCTCGCGCAGCTCCTGCATCATCCGCTCGATGGACCAGCGCAACGCCAGCTTGTCCGCTTCTTCCTGGATGTGGACGATCGGCGGGAGCATCCCCAGCAGGATGCCGGCGTGTTTGCCCTCGAGGCCGAAGTAGCCGCCGACGCCGGAGACGTCCCCTCCCCCGTTCCAGACGGCGATGCCGCCGTTGAGCGGCCTCGTATACATCGACTTGAAGTCGACCGGCGGCAAGTCCAGGTCGCTTGCCAGGCGGAACGGCCGCCCCAGCGGCAGCAGGAAGCAATCTCCCGTCTTCAGCCGCACCGCTTCGGCCACGCCCTCCACGGCGAGCCAGCACTGGCCGGAAACCACCGCGTAGCACTTGATGCCGTCGTGCTGGGGGAACTGGAGCGACCATTCGCCCCCGACATCGAAGCCGCCGCACATCGTGTTCTGTGGTTTCAGGAGCGAAAGCACGCCTGAGAGCGGGTCCATGGCACACTCCTGGACGATCTCGAAGAAAGATTGGACTCTAGAGCATAGATCGTCGCGAGTCAGAAGCCTACCCTGTGGACCAAGGGACCGAAAGTTCGACTCGAATCCAGGGAGGCTTCTTCGATGCGTGTTTTCGTCACCGGCGCCACGGGCTTCATCGGCACCGCCGTCGTCCAGGATCTCATCAAGGCGGGGCATTCGGTGCTCGGCCTCTCCCGTTCGGACAAGGGTGCCGAGGCGCTCGCCGCCGCCGGGGCCGAGGTCCATCGGGGCGACCTCGAAGACCTGGACAGCCTGCGGAGCGGCGCGGCGGCCTCGGACGGGGTGATCCACCTCGGCTTCATCCACGACTTCTCGCGGTTCCAGGAGGTCTGCGAGGCGGACAGGCGGGCCATCGAGGCGATGGGCGACGCGCTCGCCGGCTCCGACCGCCCCTTCGTCATCACCTCCGGCACCGGGATGGGGACCAAGGTGCCGGGCCAGCCCTCGACCGAGGACCACTTCGACCCCAACCACCCGAACCCCCGCGCGGCCTCGGAGATCGCGGCGGAGGCGGTCGCGGCGCGTGGCGTGCGGCGTGACGGTGGTGCGACTGCCGCAGGTGCATGACACGGAGAAGCAAGGCCTCGTCACCCCCGCGATCGCCGATCGCCCGCGAGAAGGGCGTCGCGGCTTACGTCGGCGACGGGCTCAACCGCTGGCCCGCGGTCCACGTGCTCGACGCCGCGCCCGTCTACCGGCTGGCCCTGGAGAAGGGCCCGAACCGGGCGAGGTATCACGCGGTCGCCGAGGAGGGCGTGACGGCCAGGGCGATCGCCGAGGCCATCGGGCGGGGCCTGAAGATCCCGGTCGTCTCCCTGTCGCCCGAGGAGGCCGCCGGTCATTTCGGCTGGATGGGGTTCTTCGCCGGGCTGGACATGCCGGCGTCGAGCGCGCTGACGCAAGAGCGGCTGGGATGGCACCCGACGCAGAAGGCCGGGATGATCGAAGACCTCGACCACATGGACTGGTCCGCGGTTTGAGGATGGCGGATCGGGCAAGTTCCCGAACCCCGTCCCGCGAACAAAGCCCGATCCCCGCAAGCCAGGAGAGCGGGTCGACCTCCGTCCGCAGCGTAATTATATCGGCTACGGAGGCGGTGATGCTCAGATCTCGTAGGGCAGGCCTCGGCCTGCCGTGCCCCGCTAAGATTTTACGCTTAGCTTGGTGCCATCCCGCCCCGAGAAGCTATCTGGGCCGGGTCGGGGCGGGCATTACGCGATGGATCGCGGCCGCCGTCTCCGGCGAGGGCTTGAAGTTGCCGGGTCGGTGCCCCTCGGCGATCTCCAGGGGAGTCCATCCGTATTTGTTCTTGCGATCCCAGACCTCGACCTTGGCCCCCTCGTCCGCCAGCAACTGCACGACCTTCGGGAGGTTCTTGTAGGCCGCGCCGTGCATGGCGGTCTCGCCGTTGTCGTCGACGGCGTTCGGGTCGTTGCCGAGCGACAGGAGGAGCTTGACGGCGTCGATCGCCTCGTCCTCGGTCCCGGCCTCTTCCTCGGTGGCGAGGCATCCCACGCCCGCGGCGGCCATCAGGGGCGTGCAATGGTCGGCATTCGGCAGCTTGGGGTCGGCCCCGAGCCCGAGGAGGGCCTTCATGAGCGGGACGTCGGCCGTCATCGAGGCCAGCAGGAACGGCGTGGCACCGACCCTCTTGAGCACGCCTCGTCCCGAGGCGCCCCGCTCGAGTCGCGCGTTGACGTCCGCACCGTGCCGGACGAGCCGTCCCGCGAGATCGAGGCTGGTGATGTTGCCGGAGCCGATCGGCGGGGGATCTCCGCTCTCGTCGTCGCCCCGGTTCGGCTTCCGGACCCAGGTCAGCGTGTGGAGGGCGGTGAAGCCCGACCCCTGGTCGTTCGGGTTGGCGCCGGCGTCCAGCAGGAGGACGGCGAGCTCGAAGTGGCCGTTCTCGACGGCGAGGATCAGCGGGGTGGTGCCGCGCGCGGGCGACCTCCCGGCCGCTTTCCTGGGCCGCATGGCCTCGTTGACGTCGGCCCCGGCCTTCAGCAGGATTCGCACGACCTCGGCGCGTCCCTCGCGGACGGCGAAGCTCAGCGGGGTGAAGCCCGAAGGGAGCGGGGTGCGGAAATCGGCACCGGCCTTGAGCAGGTCCTCGACCACGGCGGCATGGCCTTCCGCCGCGGCCCACATCAAGGCCGTCTGGCCTCGCCGCTCCCTGGCGTCGACCTCGGCGCCGCGGGCGAGCAAGGCCCGGACGGCCGCGGGCTTTCCCGTGCGCGATGCGGTCATCAGGACGGTCTCGCCGCCCCTCAGCTTCGTGTTCGGATCGGCCCCGGCCCCCAGCAAGAGCTCGACCAGCGGCCCGTTGCCGTTGACGCAGGCCAGCGAGAGCGGCGTCACGCCGTAACGGTTGGCGGCCTTGACGTCGGCCCCGGCGTCCACCAGGAGCCTGGCCGCCTCGAAGTCGTCGCGGTGGGCCGCCCAGTGCAGCGCGGTCATGCCGTCGGCCTGGGCCAGGTTGACGTCGGCTCCCCGCACCAGGAGGGCGCAGCACCGCACCCCGATCGGCCCGCTCGGCCGCGTCCGCCAGCGGGGCGTCCGCGCCGTCCGATCGCCCGGCGATTGCCAGGAGGAGGACGAGGATCACGCCCGATCCGGGCCGAAAGCTACCCATCGCGATCGCCTCCCGGTCGTTCACATCGAGAGCGGTTCGAACAGCTCGTCGACCTGGCCCTTGCTGTCGGCGAAGGAGTCGAGACGGACGCCCACCTTGTCGAGCAGGGTGAGGTGGAGGTTGGCGAGCGGCGTGGGGCTCGCGTAGCGGATGTGACGCCCGCCCCGCATCTTGCCGGCCGCGCCGCCGGCCACCAGGATGGGCAGGTTCGCGTGATCGTGGAGGTTCGGGTTCCCCATGCCGCTCCCGTAGAGGTAGAGCGAGTGGTCCAAGAGCGAGCCGCTGCCCTCCGGGGTGGCCGCGAGCTTGGCGAGGAACTCGGCGAAGAGCGACACGTGGAAGGTGTTGATCCTGGCCATCTTCGCGACCTTCTCGGGGTCGTTGCCGTGGTGAGTCAGCGGGTGATGGGGGTCGGCCACGCCGATCTCGGGATAGGTCCGGGTGCTGGTCTCGCGGGCGAGCTGGAACGTGACGACGCGGGTGATGTCCCCCCGCAGGGCCAGCACCTGGAGGTCGAACATGAGGCGGGCGTGATCGGCGTAGGAGGCCGGGACGCCCACGGGCCGGTCGAGGTCCGGCAGGTCGTTGTCCCTGGCGTCGGCCTCGGCCTTCTGGATGCGGCGCTCGACCTCGCGCACCGTCTCCAGGTATTGATTGACCCGGTCGCGATCGGCCGGGCCGAGCTGCGTCTTGAGGCGCGCGATCTCGTCGGTGACCGAGTCGAGCAGGCTGGCCCGCTTCTTCAGCGCGGCCCGGCGCTCGGCCGCGGTCCCGCCCTCGCCGAAGAGCCGCTCGAAGACGATGCGCGGGTGGGCCTCGGAGGGCAGCGGCGTGGTGGGCGACGACCACGAGAGGTTGTTCTGGTAGACGCACGCGTATCCGTTGTCGCACTGGCCGACCGTCGAGAGCAGGTCCATCGACATCTCGAGCGACGGCAGTTGGGCCTGCCGGCCGATCTGCCTGGCGGCGATCTGGTCGACGGTCGTACCCAGATAGTAGTCGGTGCTCTCGGTCAGCTTGGCCCTGGCCGCGCTCAGGAACCCGCAATTGGAGGTGGCGTGGGTGCCGGGATAGGCGTTGCGCAGCTCCAGGTTGGTGATCGCGGTCACGTGCTGCCGGACCGGCGCCAGCGGGGCGAGGATCGGCGAGAGCTCGTCGAGGGTGTCGCCGCCGGGCGTCCATCGCGGGAGGTCGCACCCCATCGGCATGTAGACGAACCCGAGGCGTCGGAGCCTCTCCGGCGCGGCGGCCGTCGCCGCCTCGGCCGTCATCGAGGGGATCATGGCGTCCAGCAGGGGCAGGGAGAGCAAGGTCCCCAGGCCGCGGAGGAACGTCCGGCGAGGCAGGGCCTTCTTCGCGACGATCATTCGGATCTCCTCATCTGGAACGGCGTGCTGGTCGCGATCCCCGCGATCAGCGACGAGAGCCGATAATCCTGCGACCGGGCGTCCCGCACCACCTTGCGGACGGCCGGGGCGTCGGACGGTTCAACGCCCCGCCCCAGGGCGAAGGTGAGCAGCTTTTCGGTCAGCGTGGTCACGAACACCTCGGGGCGCCGCAGCAGGGCCGATTCGAGGCCCGTCACGCCCTCGAACCGGCTCCCGTCGGGCAGGCCCCCGGCCGAGTCGACCGGCTTGCCTCCCTCGAAGTCCCGCCAGCGGCCGACCGCGTCGTAGTGCTCGAGGGCGAATCCCGCGGGGTCCATCAGCTTGTGGCAGCCCGCGCACGCGACGTTCGCCCGGTGCTCGGCCAGCCGATCGCGCACCGAGGACGACGCCGAGATTGTGTTGTCCTTCAGCGCGGGGATGTTCGCGGGCGGGGGCGGCGGGGGCGTGCCGAGGATGTTCTCCAGGATCCACTTGCCCCGGATCACCGGCGACGTGCGGGTCGCGTACGACGTGACCATGAGGATGCTCCCCTGGCGGAGCAGGCCGCCCCGGTGCGCGTCCCCGTCGACCCTCACGCGGCGGAAGTGGCTCCCGTACACGTTCGGGATCCCGTAATGCCTGGCCAGGCGCTCGTTCAGGTCCACATGGTCCGACTTCAGGAGGTCGAGCACGCTGCGATCCTCGCGCACGACGCCCTCGACGAGCAGCTCGGTCTCGCGGCGGAACGCCTGCCGCAGGTTGTCGTCGAAGTCGGGGAAGAGCCGGAGGTCCGGGGTGATCGACTCCAGGTTGCGCAGGTGCAGCCACTGGCCCGCGAAGTTGGTCACCAGGCTGAGGGAGCGGGGGTCGGCCAGCATCCGGCGGGCCTGGCGTTCGACCTCGCCGGGCCGGCCCAGCTCGCCGCGCTCGGCCAGCCCGAGCAGCTCGTCGTCGGGGATGCTGCTCCAGAGGAAGAACGAGAGGCGCGAGGCGAGCTGGAGGTCCGGCAGGCGGTAGGGGGAGCCCGGCGCCAGGCCGGGCGGGTCGGCCTCGACGCGGAAGAGGAATTGCGGGCTGACCAGGATCGCGCCCAGGGCAAGCTCCAGGCCCGCCTCGAAGCCGCCCTCGGCCCGCCCCTCCCGGAACAATTCCAGCGGCTTGCGGAGGTCCTCGGGCGCCACGGGCTTCCGGTAGGCGCGCCGGGCCATCGCGGACAGGATGCCCCGGGCGCGGGCCTCCTCGTCCGGCCCTCCGGGGTCGCCCGCGAAGATGCGACGGTGCGCGGGCGTGTCGCCGTGCCCCCGGGGTTGATACGGCCCGGTGATCGAGATCTGGTAGAGCGCCGGCGTGAGCCGGGGGTGCCGGTGCATGTTGTAGTGGGCCTGGAACGGCTGACGCTTCGTCTCCTGCAAGGACGACGGGTCCTTCACGAACGTCGCGCCGATCTCGTGGGGGCCGGCGGCCACGAAGATTCGCGCCTTCAGGTGCCCGTCGGCCGTCTGATGGTCCCGCTCGGTCCTGGGCGCCTCCACCGTGAACCACGCCTTCCGCTCGCGGTCCACGAGCACCTCCAGCTCGTGGGGCTCGCGGAGGCCCTCCAGGTGTTCATTCCGGTCCCGCGCCAGGCGGAGCTGGACCTCGTATTCACCGTCCTGCGGGAAGGTGTAGGGGATCAGCGCGCCGCCCCGGGTGCCGATCGGCAGGCCCTCGACGTGCTCTTCCTGGGTCACGTCCGCCCGCATGCGAATCGTGTCGCCGCCGGGCGAGCGGGACGGGCTCCCGATCGCGAGGCGGGCGATCTTCTGCGCCGCGGTCACGTAGCGGTCCAGGAGCGTCGGCGACAGGTCGCCCACGGTCAGGTTGTCGAATCCCCGGCTGGACTCGTCGGGGGGCAGGAGCGTCGAGGCGTCGATCTCCAGCGCGAGCAGGTCCCGGATCGCGTTCTGGTACTCGGTGCGGGTCAGCCGCCGCAGGGTGTCGCCGCGCCCGGGGTCGGGATGCTCGGAGGCCGCCCGGTCCAGGGAAGCCGCGAGCTTCGCCGCGATCGAGTCGTAGGTCCGCCCCGTCGGGCGGATCGCCCCCTCGGGGGGCATCTGGCGCGTGGCAAGCCTCCGGAAGACCTTCTCCCACGCCTTCGCGTCCCGGGCGAGGTCGTCCACGCCCAGGGCATCGAGCGCCAGGCCGGCCACCCTGTCCTCGCGGTTGTGGCATTCGAGGCAGAACGACTCGACGAACCGGCCGATCGCCTCCCGGTCTTTCGGGGCATCCGTCGCGGTCGAAGCCGGTCCCTGGGCCGATGCGACGAGGCCGCCGATCGAGAGCAGGATCAACGACCCGAGCCGGCCGGCTGCAACCCGTCGTGTCATGAGATCAGGCTCCGCCGATGCCGGTCGCGAACGGATTCGAGGAGGATGCGGGCGAGGCATGCCCGGGGTGATGGCCTTCCATCCTACCGCCTCCGACCCCTCCGGCATAGGCCGCGGAATCCCCCGCCGCACCCGGACGGCGCGTTGGGTGCCGCCAACGGATTCTGGCGGGCCGGTCATTCCCGCGTAGGGCCGGTTATTTACCGGCCGTTTATGCGAATCGAACACGGCCGGTAATAACCGGCCCTACGAAATCCCAGAATCCGTTGCCGCACCCGTGTTGACCGGCTGCTGGAATCGGCCTCGGACTTCTACGTCAGCTAGCTTCGATCCCCGGGAAAGAAGCCGGTGGCGGACACAACATTCGTGCCGGGCGGGCCGAATAATCCGCATCAGCGCCCCCATGCTCAGGTCCGCCCCGCGAGGCGATCGAATTCCGCCGATTTCGCCCTGCGATTTGCGATCTAACGTGGAGGCGGGCGTGAAGTCGCGCGGCCGAAAAGTTCTCATGGGAGGGAATCCATGGCACGTTACTCGATCGGTGCGACGGTCGTCGGCTTCGTCTCGTTGATCCTCGTCGGGTCGTTCTCGTCGAGCCATGCCGGCGGCCCGCGGCTCAATTCCATCGAGCGATTCGGGCTCGGGGGCTACATCCAGGCGGCGGGCCTGCACCACGGCTTCCACGTCGAGACCGTGACGGCCGATTCCGCCGCCGCCAGGGACCGGCTCATGCCGCACGACATCATCGTCAAGGTCGACGGCGACGCCATCCGCAACCTCGACCACCTGCGGGCGGTGCTTGCCGAGGCCTACCTGGACGACGGGGAGGTCACGATCACCTACCTGAGGGGCACCTCGCTCGAACACCGCGAGCTCAAATGCAACGTCAAGCAGGCAACCGTCAAGCCCGTCGGCAGCCGACGAAACAAGGACCTTGAAGAAGTCGATCGTTGACCGGTCAGCCCGCGTCGCGTCGCGTGACTGATCCGCCCTGAAGCGTATAACCTTACCCGCAAGCCGGAAGTGATTTTTGTGGGGCAGGCGTCCCGCCTGCCGAATTGCAGGCAGGCGGGACGCCTGCCCCACAAGGACGCCCGCCTCGCCGGGGGTAAGGTTAGATTTCGTAGGGCAGGCCTACAAGGACGCCCGCCTCGCCGAGGGTGAGGTTCGAGGCTCCTAGTGGCCGATCTCCAGGATCTTCTTCTTCAGTTCGTCGTAATCGACATTATTGATGATGGCGGCGTCGGCCAATTTCCTCGCCACCTGAATGTCGCGGGCGAAGTCGCCGACGACGATCCGATTGGCGAGGATCAATTCCTTCTTCTCCTGGAAGTCGCCGGCGTTGATCAAGCCGCTTTGCTGCAAGGCATGGAGCTTCCTCAGTTCGGCATCAAGCTGATCGACGCCGCCGACGGCCGTCTTCGTCTCCACCTTCGTCTCGCGGGTCGCCGCGGATGGCGTGGCCACGGTCATCATGGCCGGCCTCGCCTCACCGCGCATCGTCATCATCAAGGCCAGGGCGATCGATGTGGCCAGGGCCAGCACGAGCAGGGCGATGAGCAAGGAGAGCCGCCGCTCCAGCAGGGCGACGCGGGCGTCGAGTTCCAGTTTGTCCATCGTCGGCCTCGTTCGAAAAGGTGGGATCGGTCGCCATCCCGGGCCATTCTAACGGCCCCTGGCGGCGACTCAAAGTTCCGGCCGCGTCGACTTCCCGCCGTCCGGGTGCATCCCCTGCCGGATCATCTCGATCCGCTCCACATGGGCGTGGTGCATGGCCATGCTCCTGGTGATCGCGCCGCAGATGATGGCAACGATGGCAATCCACCCGAACCAGGGGAAGCCGATCAAGAATTGGGCAAAGCCGTTCGGCGACATCATGCGACCTTCCGTCCCGGGAAACAGGCAGGCCTCATTTCACTGAAGGTATTCTCGCCGAAGGGGATTTTATTGACGCGAAAATTCTCGATCGTAACCGACGAGGATTTTCAGACGCGGGCATTCTTGTGGGGCAGGCGTCCCGCCTGCCTGGGATTCGGCAGGCGGGACGCCTGCCCCACAAGAATCACTCCGATTTGCCCGTAATGTTAGACGCTCCAAGGACTTGAGGGCGCCACACGGGCGCGACAAAGGCCCGAAAAACCCCACAATCCATGCCCGGACGTCCAGATTTCGTCCAGGTTTCCAACAAGCCGCATCTCCCGGCCCGATCACGACTTGGGGGATTTGGCGCAACACTTAGGCCCGAAAACCGGTCAAAAACGGGCGAAAAACCGTCTCACCCTGACTGCGCCCCTGGACAAGACACCCGAAAAGCCCGACTTCGCCCACGAATCCCCGGCATTTCCCGAGTGTCGCACTCTGTAGCGTATTCGCTTATCGACAAGATTAGAATCGTCGATCATTGACCCAATCCCTTCGCCGACAACGGGTTGTAAATCATGAAAATCCATGTGAGAACGAATGGATTGGCCATATTTCGACCCGGACTCGCCCCGTCGCGGGGTGCCCGATTGCGACCCCGCGACCGGCGATTTTTCCGCGATCCCTGGAATAAGGAATAAGTCCAAACCCCGGCAACGATGGTGTGGTTGTGAGGCTAGAACAAAGGCTTATTATCGTGACGCCCGGCGACGAAATCATGCGAAAATCCACCCGAACGACAACCCCCCAGATGCCCCCGTCCCCCGCGACGGCCGGTGTGCGCCCCGCGACGGGATCGGCCGGGGGCCGCACGGATGCCGTCCACACGCGGGCGACACGCTCGCGGCGAGATCCCCGCGACCCGATGGCCCGCCCTGCCCCACCGACCTCGCGGGGAAGATTGGTACATTGCATGCACCCTGCGCCTGCTTCCGGCGATAACCTGCAAAGCCGGCGGCCGGGAGATGACGATAAACCCGGTTGTCGGGTTCGCGACGGCTGGTTGCGAGTCGAGGAGCCACGGCCTGGAGCTTCGGGCCTTTCGATCGATGGAGAGGAGCCTGCGATGAAAGCCGGATCTGGAAAGCTGGCGAAGACATTTCTGGTTGCGGCGGGAGTCCTGGCCACCGGATTGTCGGCCACCACGCTCTGGGGGGACGAGCCCGGCCGATTGGGCCGATTGCTCGGGCTGGGAAACAGCTCTCGCCCGGCGGGCGGCGCGTCCCTGGGCTCGCCGGCGGGCGGCCCGGCGACGGGTTCGGCGCCTCGGCCAACACGTCCACGACCTCGATGGGCACCTCGGGGCCCGGCCCTCGCCTGGTGGCCCAGCCTCGCAACACGAAGGCGGCGACCGAGGCCGACCCGCTCGTCACGCGGATCTCGATCTGCCGGGCCGCCGACGGCAAGCCGTTTTGCGCGTTCCTCCAGGTCTTCGCCGACGGCACGGTCATGGACAGCGACGGGGTCCACAAGGTGGGTGCCGACCTGCTCCGCCCGATCGCGCAGGCGCTCCAGTCGGGCGAGCTGACGCGACTGAAGGGGCATTGCGGAGGCCCGGCCGCCGATTATATCGAGCAAGTTCATGCGGTCGTGTACGACCGCTATCTCGGTCGGCTGCGGGCGCATTCGTTCTCGTATTCGGGCAATCCGCAAGGATGCGAGCCGGCGGTCCGCCAGTTGAACGCGGCCGTGGATGCGATCCAGGCCAAGCTGATGGGCCCGCCCGTGCCGGCCTCGGCCGCGACGGCGACCGCCCCGCCGACCGGGCGAGTCACGACCGGCGCGAGCCAGCCGATCGACCTCACGCCGGTCCCCCTGGAGCGATGAGCTATCGGCGACGCGGATCGACGGCAGCCTCGTAGGCCCGGGCGGTCTCCAGCGCCCGGGCGACGGCCGCGGAGCGATCAAGCGGGCCGATCTCGGCGAGGCGAGCCTGGATCTCCCCGGCTCGCGGCGAAGGCTGGAAGAGGGCATCGATCATCAGGCTATCGTAAAGCGGTCGGAGGCTGGCTCGCAGGTTCTGCCGGTTGATCGACAGCAGGGCGTCCTCCATCGCCTTGCGAAGCGCCCGGTCCTCCCCCCTGGCGGCCTCCAGGAGCGTGGCCTTGCGGGACCATTCGAGGGACCCCTCGGCGCCCAGGTCCAGGGGCCGCTTCTCCGCGATCTCGAGCGGCTTCCAGGCGTCGGGATCGCCCCATTCGCCAAGCCTGGCGGCGAGGGTCGATCGCCGTTCGAGGCGATAGAGCGGATCGCCCAGGAACGTGAGCCTCCACGGGATGCCCCAGGTGCGAGTTTCCTCGGGAAGGATGCGGACGGCGGCCGAGACGGGCAGGCCCTCGATCAGCAGCTCGGCGGCAAGAGTGGGCGTGCGGAACGCCTGGAGATAAGGCTCGTTCATCGAGCCGAAGTAGATGAAGGCGCCGGCGGCCAGCCATCGGCCGGCGATCGTGTCGACGTCGCCGGGCTCGGCGGCCGAGTAGCTGTGATTGAAGAGCACGACGGCCGGGACGCTGGCCGGGATGTCGGCCACGTTCGCGCCCTGGCGGCCCCTCAGGTTGAACGAGGTGGGGTTGCCGCTGGAATTCACGTAGACCAGTTCGTGCGTATTCTTGCGACCGAATGCCCGATGCCAGCCGGCGAGGTCGGCCGCTTCGCCCTGGACCAACCCCGTGGCCAGGCGAAGCTCCAGCTTGGTCGCGGCCGGCCGCATGACGAACGTCTCGAAGCCGCTCCTGGCGGGGTCATACGCGTCGAAGAAGAGGGCCGATTGGGGTCGCAGGAAGAGCGAGCACATGGAGCGATAGATGCTCGGGACCGGGTCGCCCTCGATCCGCCCGGCGAACGCCCAGCGTTTCTGGGTCTGACGGTCGCGGCCGAGGAGGTCGTCGAAGGCCGCGATGCCCGCCGCCGGATGTCCGTTGCGCATCCCGCCCGAGATGTTGTATCGATCGGGCAGGTCGGCGGCCAGGGTGAGGAAATCGCAGTCGTCCCCCAGCGACGCGTGGCGAGGGGCGATGGCGGCGACGGCCGCCTCGACCTCGGCGGCCAGCGCAATGGCTTCCTCCTCGTTCAGGATCGATCCGCCGGCCGTCTTCTTGCGCGTCCACGGGACCAGGGGCTGGAATCGACCTGCGGCCAGCGCGACGGCCGCGGCCAGGCTCGGCGATTCGGGCGCGGCCAGGACCAGGCCCGGGGGTGTTTTCCCCAATCGGGCGGGCACGAGGACCGGCCTCGGTCGCACGCCGGGCTTCGGGGGATTCAGTCCAAGGGCCGCTTCCTCTTCGCGCACCGACCAGGATCGCTCGACGGCCCTCGCGGCGGCTTCCCACGACCCGCCGGCCCGCGAGCGATCGCCTCGCTCGCGGAAATGGACCACGCGACCCGGGCGGAACGCCCTCAGGAATCGCGGCGTGAATTCGGCGTCTTCCAGGAGGACGGGGAACCAGTGCGAGTCGTCCCAGGAGGCGATCGCCTCGTAGAATTCGGCGAGATTGGAGGTCAGGACCACCTGATCGACGACCTGCCGGGCCGGCCCGCGGCGGGCCTCCCACGCGACCGAGGCCTTGCGCACCCGGGCCAGCCGCAAGTCGAAGAGCGAGGTGGGCGGGCGGGCCTCGTCGAGCCCCTGGCCCCGGGCCGTCGTCCCGATCGTCCCGATGAGCAGGATCAGCATCGGCAGGAGGTGAGCCCGGGCCACGATCGGAGATCGCACTCCCATGAACAAAGCTCCCGGGTTGTCGGGTCGTCCGGAGGGGGGATGGAGGCGGACGCCCGGCGCCGATATACTGGGGTTTTGGGTCGAGACGGTCGCGAGTCTTGCATCCCGTCTCACGACGCGATGCACGGATGCGCGGCGCGGCCCGCCTGAGTGGGGCGCGAGAGGGGTATTGTCATGAAAAAGGGCGGCATCCTCAACCCAGCAATCTGCTCGCTCCTGGCCGAGCTTGGGCATATGGACGAATTGCTCATCGTCGACGCCGGCTACGCGCTCCCGCCCGACGGCCACGTGATCGACCTCACGCTCACGCCGGGCATCCCGCGCTTCCTCGACGTCCTGCGGGCCGTGGCCGACGAGCTGGTCATCGAATCGATCTCGCTGGCGTCGGAGATGTCCGAAGAAAGTCCGAAGCTGTACCAGGAGGTGCTCCGCATCGTCGGAGACATCGACGTGGACGAGATCCCCCACCATGAATTCAAGGAGCAGTCCGAAGGGGTCAAGGGGATCATCCGTTCGGCCGAATTCACGCCCTACGCCAACGTGCGAATCCTCTGCGGATCGGCGTTCTGACGACGGGTTCCTCTCGCCGGGGGGCGGATCATGGCGTATCGCGTGGACATCGTGACCGTCGGCTCGCAGGAAGTCTACCGGCTCCACGACGAAGACTCGGGCGCGGTGGCCTCGATCCTCCCCGGCTATGGGTTCAACCTGTTCGACCTGCAATTGCCGGTCGCCGGGACCGTCCGCCCGATCATCTTCGCCAATCCGGACTTCGCGGGATCCCCCACGCGACCCGGGCGCAACGGGATCCCCGTGCTCTTCCCGTTCCCGAACCGGATTCGCGACGCCAAGTATGACTTCCGCGGCAAGTCGTACGAATTGATCCCCAACAAGCCGCCGCACGCGATCCACGGATTCGCGATCGATGCCCCGTGGGACCTGCGCGAATTCACGGCAAGTTCCTCGTACGCGACGATCCTCGGGCGCTTCCAGATCTCGCTGCAATCGCCGCAAAGCGTCGGGCGATGGCCGGCCGACGCGATCCTGGAGATGCGCTACACCTTGAGCGGGCGTTCCCTCACGCTCGACATCACGGTCGAGAATCCCTCGCAAGTCGACCTCCCGTACGGGTTTGGCGTCCATTCCTACTTCCATTTACCGCTGGATAAGGGCGGGGACCCGGCCAGGACGAGAGTGGTCCTGCCCGCCTCGGAAATCTGGGTCCAGGACGAATCCATCCCCACGGGTGAGAAAACGCCAGTGGCCGGAAGGTTGGATTTTCGTGAGGGCCAATCGATGGCCGGGCTGGAAATCGACGAGATTTTCACGGGCTTGCAATATGGCCAGGACAATCAGGGCGTGTGCCGCTTGATTGATGAAACCTTGGGCGCCGAGGTTCGTCTCGTCTTCGACCGGAATTTCCGGGAACTCGTCGTCTTCACGCCGCCTGGGCCGGGGGGCGTGATCGCCGTCGAGCCTTATACGCAGACGGCCGACGCCATCCATCTCCAGGCGCGAGGGATCGACGCCGGCTTGCGCATCCTGGCCCCGGGCGGCGTCGATACCATGAGGCTGGCGATCGAGACCGCGTGGTGACGGGTGGATGGTATCGGCGATCGGGTTGGACTATAATGGCATGCTCACCAGGGCGGATCTGGACCGCCCTTCCATGCCCGCCCCTCGTCGGAACGGAGCCGCGCGTTGCAGGAACCGCCGCCCGACCTCCGCGGCCTCAGCCTGGATGATCTCCGTCGCGCCGTGGACGTCTACCTGGCCGTCGCCTACGGGCCGGGCGAATTGCCGCCGGCCGTGCGGCGTCGCCTGGAATGGCCGGCTTGCGGCGACGCCGCGCAGCTCGTCTCGGCCGCTCCCTTCGAGAAGACCAGCAAGCCGGGCTCTCCGCTGATCCACGCCCTGCGGTTGGGCAACCGGCTCTACCCGCACATGAAGCTCCAGGTCCAGCCCTGGGACACGCCGGCCGGATACATGCTCTCGGTCAACACGCACGACCAGGTGCTCGGCCTCGATCCCATGGCGGCCGACTCCGACGCCTTCCGCACCCTCCAGGCCGAGAACGCGACCATCAAGGAGGCGATCGATGCGGCCTGGGACGCCGCCGGGTTCCCCACCTTCGCCCGCTACCTGCGCGATTACCTGAGTCAGCACCCGTCGGGCGAGTAGGGGTCAAGAATCCTTCTTCTTGACCTCGGCCTTTTCCTTCTCTTTTTCCTTCGCCTCCTTGGCCTTCACCTTCTCGTCGGTGGTGCAGACGCGGAAGGGCAGGATCTGGGACGCCGCGGGCCCCTTGCCGATCTCGTCGTGCAGGATGATCTCCAGGTCGTATTCCCCCGGCGGGAGGGGCTTCAGGGCGACCGTGTTGGACAGGAACAGGCTGATGGGCAGGCCCTTGAAAGTGCCCTTGTAGTCGACCATCTTGTCCTTCGACTGGAGCACGGCCTTCGCTCCCCGCTTGTGGAGGCGGGCGTCCTGGACCAGATGCACGCGAAACTCCTTGCCCACCTGCTCGTGCTGGAAATCGATCGGGCGATAGTAGATCAACAGCTTGTCGTCCCTGGTGAGCACGACCTCGTCGAGGGGGACGTAATCCTCAAATCCCGCGATCGACTCGCACGCAACGGCCGGCATCATGGCCAGCTTTTTGGCGGGCGGATCGTCGCCGGCAACGGCCCATCCGGGCAACCCGATCAAGGTCGTCAAGGCGATGGCGAGAAGCCTCATGGGAGCGAGCCCCTGTCCACGAATGTCGGGAGCGACTCAAGCTCCTTGCAGGATAATCGGCGCCGGTCGCCGCGGCAAGCCGTCGAGAGGCCCGGGACCGTCGCCGCGAACGCCACCCATCGGGCCAATTACCCAACACCGGGAGGCGGCGACCCCTTGCGGCCCCTTTTCCATGGTGTTAGAAAGTACACTTCGCGATCGGGCCGATTCTCTCGCATGGGAGCTTGCCGATGGTTGTCGCTTCGTCGCCGCTCCAGCAATTGACGGAGGCCGCCAAGTCCGCCAAATCCGCCTTCATCCAGAATTCGCTCGACCTGCCGGATGGCCGGATCGTCGAATTCATCATGGGGTTCCACGAGGGCACGGTGAGGCAGGGGTGCGTCCGCGTGGTGCGCCCGGGCAAGACCCTGTCGACGACCGAGCATGGCGTGCCTGATGTCGAATCGGCATTCAAGGCGGTCGCCGCGAAGTTCCCCACGGCGGTCCTCCGCGCCGGCTCGGTCTGCGCGAGCATGGGCAAGGGCGGGTTGTCGCCCGCCAAGCTGCCGTTAATCGTCGAGCAGGCGTGGGCCGAGGTCTACGGCCGCCCGATCCCTTCGAAGGCGGACGTCGATCGCCGCAAGAAGCAGGAGCTTGAGGCCAAGCAGTCCGCGTCCGACGGGCGCACGGCGCCGTTGAGGACCGGCGCGGCGGGCGTCCGGGAGTTCAACGCGAAGCCCGAGATGGAGAGGCTCGGGTTCGGCCTGGAGGGAGTCGACCTGGCCGGGCTGCACCTGGACGGGATCCGATTCGGCGGCGCCTACCTGAGCGGGGCCAACCTGACCGGATCGTCGTTGCGGGGCGCGGCTTTCGGCGAGAAGGACCGGTTCGGCGCCAGCATCGTCGATGTGACGTTCGTCGGCTGCGACCTCGCCGGGGCCGCCTTCTACAACGCCAACGCCAACGGGTCCGATTTCACGAGGGCCGACCTTTCCGGGGTGGTCGTCGAAAACGGCCAGTTCAAGAAATGCCGGCTGGTGGATGCCAACCTCGACGGCGCCCGCTTCTTGCATGCCAACCTCGCCGGGGCCGACCTTACCGGCGCGTCGATCGTCGGGACCGAGTTCGAGGGATCTTATTTCGACGAGAAGACCGCGTGGCCCGAGGGGTCCAGGCCGCCGGCCGGCATGAACTGGGCGGGCAAAGGGGGCGATCCGAGGCGGAAAGCCTGAGTGGGAAGTTTCCTACTTGCTGGGTTCCGCCCTCGACAGGATCCGCTCGACATCGGCCCAGAGTTGCCGGAACGCCGCGCGTTCGGCTTCGGGGAGCCTGGCCAGCTCCGCCTCGTCGCGGATGCCCGCGAGGTCCGTGTCCTGCTTCCAGTGCTCGAAGACCCGGACGATGGTGGACCTCGCCGGAGCCGGCGCGGAGTCGAGGGCCCGGGACCAGTCGGCGACCTCGGCGTTGAGCCAATCGAGGGCTTGACGGCGCGAATCCGGCCCTGGCGGCATCGTCGGGCTGCGGATCGTCCTTCCCTCGCCCGGAACTCGCGAGCGCGGTGGCGCAGGCGGCGTTGTAACGGTGCTGGGACACGCGGTCGGCGGCGAGCTTCGGGTCGTCGGCCAGGGCCCGGGCGAAGAGGCGGGCCGATTCGGCGTAGAGGTCCTTCGTGTAGGCGTCGATCGCAAGTTGGGTCGGGCTCCGGTCCCCCTTGTGTCCTTGGCCTTCCTGCGCGGCCAACATGGCGAAAGCGTTCGTCGTGCGGGGTTGAGGGCCGTTCAGCTCGACCAACTGGTTGAGGACCTTCTCGACCTCGTCGGGGAGGCCCAGGGCCAGGAGGACGTTGCAGAGGCTCTGGAGGTGGCCGGTCAGGCTCTCCCGGTAACGGGCGTGATTCGGGACGATCTTCAACGCCTTGCGCTGCCATTCGGCCGCCCTCAGTAGCTTCTCACGGGCCTCGTCCAGCCGTCGCTCTCCCTTGTCGATCAGGCCCATGTTGTGCCAGTACCCGCCCATGCTGCTGGCGAAATCGGGGCTCTCGGGATGGTCGCGGACCAGGGGCTCCATGGTCGCGCGGGCCTTCTCGAACATCGCCATCGACCCGTCGAGCCGGCCCATCGCCATCTGCAGGAGGCCGGAGTGGCCGTAGGACTCCGCGAGCGCGGCACGGGCGCGGACGTCGGCGGGATCCTCGCGAGTGAGTCGCTCCAGGATGACGCGGGCCTGCTCGTGCGAGGCGATGGCCTCGTCGCGCCGGCCCGTCCCGGCCTTCACGTGCCCGATGCCCATGTGGATCAAGGCCAGGCTATGCTGGTAGTCGAGGACCGCGGGGTTGTCGCGGGCGAGGGGCTCCTGGAGGTCGAGGGCCTTTTCCAGGGCAAGCATCGCCTTGGCCGGCCGGCCCGCCCCGATGAGCAGGCGGCCGAGGCTCGTGTAGGTGGTTGCAAGGCCCCATCGATACGCGGCTTCCGCGGGGTCTTCGGCGGCCAGGCGCTCCTGGATGACCCGCGCCCTCTCCAGGGACGCCTGGGCATCGGCGGGCCGGCCCATATCTCGCAGGACGTTGCCGAGGTTGCTGTGCGTCCCGGCCAGGTGACTCCGCCCCAACGCGTCGAGGGGGGTGGTTCGGTCCATTTGCTCCCAGAGGGAGCGGGCCTCTTCCAGCGACGTTACCGCCTCGGCGAGCCGGCCCATCGCGTATTTGAGGTTGCCGAGGTTCCCGCGAGCCGAGGCCATCCCGGCCCGAAACCGGGGCTCCCGGGGATGGGCGCGGGCCAGGTCTTCCCAGATTGCGCAGGACTTTTCCAGCGACGCCAGGGCGTCGTCCACCCGCCCCGTGTCTCTCCGCAAGACGCCCAGGTTGTTGTAGCTCAGGGCGAGGTCTTCCCGATACCTGGCGGACGAGGGGTACTCGCGCGCGAGGCGCTCGCGGATCGCCAGGGATTGCTCGTAGGCACGGATGGCTTCGGGCTTCTCGCCGATCTCGTCGGTGATGTGGCCCAGGTCGAAGCTCGCGGCTGCCAGGCGGGCGAGCGAATCGGGCGTGGTCGTGCGATCGGCCTGGAGCCGGTTGCGGAGGTCCTTGAAGAACGCCTGCGGTTCCTTCAGCAGCCTGGCGCAGGGGGGCCAGCCTGGGGTTGTTCTTCAGCTCGGGAGTCTCGCGGACCACGTCGCCGAACCGCCTCACCGCGTCGATGGCCGTCTGCTCGCGGTCCTGGGCGCGGGCCTTCTGCTCCTCCGCCAGGATCTTCTGCTCGTCCGCCAGGATCTTCTGCCGCTGGGTCGCGGCCTCGGCCTTGACGGCGCGAATCCGCTCGCGATTGGCCCAGAAGGCCAGCCCGGCGCTCACCGCCGTGGCCGCGACCAGCAGCAGGATGAACGCCCCGGCCGTGGCCAGCGCCGCGCGGTGCTTCCCGGCGAACTTGGCCAGGCGATAGGATCGCGACGGCGGGCAGGCCTCGACCGCGTCGCCATCGAGGTAGCGGCGAATGTCCTGCGCGAACCCGTTCGCGGTCTCGTACCGGCGGGTGCGGTCTTTCTCCAGCGCCTTCATGACGATCCAGTCCAGCTCGCCCCGCACGAGCTTCGTCAGCCGGGCCGGCTCCATCTTGCGCTGCGAGGAGATCGACGGGAGCGCGTCCTTCGAGTCGCTCAATCGCGTCGAGGGCTTGGTCGGCTCCTCCTCGCGGATGCGGCGGAGCACCTCGGTGTACGCGGCCTTGCGGAGCTTGTCGCGTTCCAGCGGGGTCGAGCCGGTCAGGAGTTCATAAAGCATCACGCCCAGCGAATAGATGTCGCTGCGGGTGTCGATATCCAGTGTGCCCATCTCGGCCTGCTCGGGGCTCATGTATTCGAGCGTGCCGATGATCGCGCCGAACTGCGTGAACATGGTCTTCTCGGTCAACTTCTGCTCGATCGCCTTGGCCACGCCGAAGTCGATCACCTTCGGCACGGCCTTGCCGTCGTAAAGCGTGACCATCACGTTGGACGGCTTGATGTCGCGGTGGATGATCCCTTTCTGATGCGCATGCTGGATCGCCTGGCAGACCGGGACGAAGAGTTCCAGGCGCTCGCGGGGGGTCAGGTTGTTGCGATCGCAGTAGTCCGTGATGGGCACGCCCTTGACCAGCTCCATCACGAAGAAGGGGCGGCCGGCCTCGGTGGCCCCGGCATCGAGGACCCTCGCGATATTCTGGTGATCCATGATCGCCAGGGCCTGGCGCTCGGCCTCGAACCTGGCCACCACCTGCGCCGTGTCCATCCCGGCCTTGATGATCTTCAGCGCCACGCGGCGTCGCACGGGCCTCTCTTGCTCGGCGAGGAAGACGGTGCCCATCCCGCCCTCGCCGATCTGCTGGAGCAGCTTGTACGGGCCGATTCGCGTCCCCACGCCCTCGGCGAGCGGCCAGCTCGCGACCACGTCCACGGTGCTCCGTTGAGATTCGTATTCGGCGGTCGCTTCGAGCGCCCGGGCGGGGGATTCGAGGAAGCTCTCGGACTCCTCGTAGGCGACGAGTAGCCGCTCGACGCGACGGCGCAAGGCGTCGTCGTCGCCGCCGCAAGCCTCGTCGAGATAAGCCGCGCGATCCTCGGGGGATTTCTCCAGGGCTTGTGCGAAGATTTCTTCCTCGGTCATCGCCAGTTCTCGCGGGGTCGATGGGCTCGCCTCAACCCACAATGCGAGGAGCCGCGTCCGATCGCATCATAAATTCCTGGAGTTTTTCCGGAAGGGGCGCCCTCACGTTGCCCGTCCGGCGAGTGCATTTGTCCGGGGACTCGTGCAAAAAGCGCGAGGGCGTTGCGGCGCTCGCGCGGTGAGTGGGCGTCAAAATTCTTGGGGATATAAACTTGCGATTTTGCCCCGGGCGCGGCACCGAGGTTGCTCCCAGCCGGATCGGCCCGGCTCCACTCTCGTCCGGCCGACGCGGGGGGACCTTTCCCCTGGACATTGCCGCCGCCTCACCGATCGATGCGAATTGCCGAAAGGCCCTATTGATGCCCTCCGAAGCGTTGCGGCGAGATGCCCCCGACGATTCTCCGCCGCAGCCGGCGCCCGCGCCGCCCGGCGCCAGCGGAGTGCGATTCCTGATCCTTACGAGCGTGACGCTGGCCTTCATCAGCTTCTGGCGGACCTCGGCCGTCGTCCTGTGCGACCTGGCCAGCACCGCGTATTACATCGGCGGGATCGTCGAATCGCAGGTCGGCAAGGCGGCCCCGTGGTTCATCCTCGCGGTGATGGTGTTCAGCTACGCGGTGCGGAGCGTGTACATCGAGAGCTGCTCCATGTTCGTGAGGGGCGGCGTGTACCGCGTGGTGAAGGAGGCGATGGGCCAGGGGATGGCCAAGCTCTCGGTCTCGGCGCTGATGTTCGACTACATCCTGACCGGCCCCATCAGCGGGGTGTCCGCGGGCCACTATCTGGTCCGGCTCACGAACCAGGCCCTCCGTCATTCCCGCGTGCATTTCTCCGTCCCCGAGCGCTGGGGCGCCGCCGCCGTGGCGATTGCCGTGGTCTTCTACTTCTACCAGGCCAACGTGCGGGGCATCCACGAGTCGAGTTCCAAGGCGCTGAATATCATGAGGGTGACCACCTTCATGGCGGTGCTCATGATCGGTTGGTGCCTGATCACCCTCGTGCAGCGCCCCGAGTCGCGGGCGCTCCCTCCTCTGGCCCCCGACCTGGGCAGGAAGGTCGAGCGGGACGGGAAGCCGCAGATCGATGAAGTGACCGGGAAGCAGGCCGACCCGCTCGGTTGGGTCGCCGCCACGCCCGCCGGGCCGAATCTCCGACCCGAGCGCATCCACTGGCCGAGCCTCGTGGGCGTCCTGGGCATCGTGATCGCGTTCGGGCACTCGATCCTCGCGATGAGCGGCGAGGAGACGCTGGCGCAGGTCTATCGCGAGGTGAAGGCCCCCAAGCTCCGCAACTTCCAGAAGGCCGCATTCATCGTCTTCCTCTACAGCCTGCTCCTGACCGCCCTGATCAGCTTCTTCGCCGTGATGATCATCCCCGACCGCGTCCGGCCCAACTATCAGGACAACCTGATCTCGGGCCTGGCCATGAGCGTGGTCGGCCCCGGCTGGGCCAGGCTGGCCCTGAACACGCTGGTGGTCGTCGTCGGCTTCCTGATCCTGGCCGGCGCGGTCAACACGTCGATCGTCGGGGCCAATGGCGTCCTCAATCGAGTGGCCGAGGATGGGGTCCTGCCCGATTGGTTCCTGCAGCCCGGCAAGACGTTCGGGACGACCTGGCGGCTGCTCACGCTGATCGCGGGCCTCCAGGTGGCGACGATCATCCTCAGCGGCGGCAACGTCCTTTTGCTTGGCGAGGCGTACGCGTTCGGCGTGGTCTGGAGCCTGGTCTTCAAGTGCCTCTCGATGGTCGTCCTCCGATTCACCCAGCCGGACCACCACCGCGGTTACCGCGTCCCGCTCAACGTCCGCATCGGCCGCCGCGAGCTGCCGATCGGGCTGGCCTTGATCTGCCTCGTCCTGCTCGTTGCCGCGATGGCGAACCTGATGACGAAAACGGCCGCGACGATCTCCGGCCTGGCGTTCACGGCCACATTCCTCACCGCGTTCGCGGCCTCGGAGCGCTATTGCAAGCGAGAGGAGGACAAGGGGACGAGCGACCACAAATATCGCGAGCAGTTCCGCTACGAGTCGCCCGAGGAGCTGACCCGAGAGAACCTCGGGCTCTCGATGCCGAACCTCAAGCTCGTGTCGGTGGGCACGCCCGATGACCTGTCGATGCTCGAAGCCTGCCTGGTCGAGACCGAGCCGGACACGACCGAGATCCTGGTCGTCGCCGCACACCCGCAGCCTCCCGCCGACCCGGTGGGGACCGAGGTCGACGCCGCCTCGGGAACCGAGCCGGAGAAGCCCCCGCTGACCGATGAGGATCGGACGCTCTTGACGTGCGTGGTCAACCGTGCCGAGCTTGCCGGCAAGCCGGTCAAGCCCGTCATCGCCCTGACCGAGGAGCCGGCCGAGGTCCTGATCGAGGTGGCCCGGGACCTCGGCGCCCGTGAGCTGATTCTCAGCCCTTCGGGCGCCGAGAGTCCCGAGGCTCAGCTCGAACGCGTCGGTTCGCTCTGGGCGGACGCTTGCGACGGGACGCCCGCCCGCTGACGGTCCGCGTGATCGGCCGCGGCATCGACGCCCGCAAGGACATCGCGGGAGGGGGCCAGATCCCCATCGCGGCCGACGAGGATGGCGAACTGGCCCGGTCGCTCGCCGAAAACGGTTCGAAGGCGGGCTAGGCCGCACGCGATTCCGTCGCGTCGCAGCAAAGTGCATGAACCGCCGGGCAATGGGCGATGCTGCCGCAACCAACGTTTCCGCATCGCCGCGCTCGACCCAGCCCGGCCGCACGGCGATGGCGGCGACCATTCCCGCGTCCCTCACGAGCACTCATCCGTCGAGCATGCAAAATGAGCGGAGGTGAGTGGATATTGCACGAGACGACGGCCATCTAGCGACCACGACGGCCGCACCGGGCGGGATCGGTGCGTGCCTGGCGCCAATGCTCAACCTCATGATGGTTAGGGATTTGGGCGTCGGTAGCCTCGCCGATTGCGAAGCCCGTCCGATTGCGGCCCGCCTCGTGCATTCGGGCTTCCCCGATTGACTCATCCGGGCGCGAACTCCGAGGGAGCGAACCATGGACGCGGGCGAGTATGGGGATACCCTGCGGTACGTGATCGGGGCCGCCGGTCCCGCCGATGCCTTCCGGGCCGGCATCCGGAGCGATGATTGGGGCCACGTCCGCCAAGGGATGAGGGACATGTTGCTGCAATTGCAGCGCGAGGTGATTGCAACCCGGGCGCTGGACGAGCCACTCGTCCAGGAAGAGGTCCGCGTGTTCGGCCTGGGCCGCGCCGTGGACGCGCTCGACGACCCCGAGGCGAGCGAGGTCGAGCGGGCGTATCGGGTGGCATGCGGGCTGGCCTATTCGCTGCAAGCCATCATCAACCAGGTCGGCTACCCCGTCGAGGGGTGAGCCGGCGTCACGGGGACTTCGCGGGGTCGACGACTGGGCGGAGGTCCATCTTGCGCTCCTGGGAGGCGATCCGCAGCTTCCAGCGTTCGATCGCCGTGCCCTTCAGGTCGACCCGGCTGCACAGATTGTGGAGGCGGCGGATCGCCGGGCCGTCGGGGGCGCCCTCGAAGAGATTTTGCAAGAAGTAGGGCGGGAGGGCTTGATAGTAGAGGGTCGCGCAGACCCGGAGCTGGCCCGGCTTGAGCCCCGCGGGCAGGTCGATCCGGTAGAGCACCTCGTCCGACCCGCTACCGTCGGCGTAGCGGGGGTCGCCGCCCACGTCCGCGCCGGGATGCGTCGCCATCAGGAACCGGCCGGCGAGCGCCGGGCCGGGACCTTCGCGCCTCCAGCCTCGGGGCAGCAGGCGGTTGTCCTTCACGGCCTCGCACCCGCGGACGAAGCTGGTCGTGAATCGGCCCTTCGCGTCCTTCAGCAGCGTCTCGTAGACCTGCACCTGGTCGGGCGACGTGATGACCTCGTGGTGCTCCTGATACCGCTGCTTGCCGCTCGCCCGGTCGCGGGCGAACGACTCCGTCGGCAGGGGCCGGCCGTCGGCACCGAGCAGCACGCCCGCCTCGTCGGTGCGGCCCGATGACCCAGACGACCTCCTCGCCCTGCGATGACGGAGAATTCCAGAAACGCGCGGCGGAAACCCACGCCGGTGGGGAAGCGATGCCCCGTCTTGTTCTTCACGACCACGCGGGCTTCCAGGCGGTTCGGCCCCGACCACTCGGCCGCGAGGTCGAGCGTTGCCACGTCCTCGCGGGCACGCCGGGCCATGTCGGCCACGGCATTCGCCGGCCCTTCGGTCGAGCCCGTCATGACGTCGAGCTTCGGGACGCCGAGCACGTCGTCGAACTGGCGGAACAGCTCCAGCAGGAACGCGTTCAGGCCCGAAAAATTGTGCCGCCGATAGCCGTGCTCGCGGACCCGGACGTCCAGCTGCGCCGCGGGGTGCCAGGTTCTCGGCCTCGGGATAGGTCGTGTCCTGGATCGCGGCGATCTTCGTGCGGATCTCGCGGGAGGTCGATCCCGAGCCGCTCGTCCTTCAGGCCGACGTCCATGTGGCAATCCTGGCACGACCGGCCTCGGGGATTTCCGGGCGTGACTTCGTTTTCATACTCGCTGTTGAGCCACTCCAGGTAGGTCGCCTGCTCGACGTGATGGTGGAATTTGCGGAACGCGGGGACGGTCTCGATCCGCTCCAGCTCGTCGGCGTGGTGGGCCGAATTGGGGGCGTCCAGCGGCATGTCGACGTTGGGGAGGGAGACCATGTGGCACGAGGCGCAGAGCCGGGAGGACCTGAGGAAATCGCCGCCTTTCGGCCTGAAGCCGGTGGCGTGCTGCATGGCGTAGGGGGCGATCTCCTCGTCGCGGAACGGGCCGTAGATCTCGCCCGGCTCGCCCAGGCGGAAATGGCCGGTGATCGACGTCTCCAGGAAGTGTTGCAGGTCGGGCCGAGGGTCGCCCTGCGGCCGTTCGGGCGGCTGCATGCGGTGGCAGACCACGCAGCCCACGCCGTCGCGGGCCAGCGCCCCGTACTTCGCGTCGCCGGAGCCGGGATGCTCGCCGGGCCCGGCCACTTCGAGCAGGCGGTCGGGCGAGAATCGGGCCGACGAGCCCGCGTGGTCGGCGTCGAACTGGCGTTTGCCCATCGCGCCATGGCATCGAAGGCAGGTGTCGGCAAGGGTGGAGGAAAGCTCCTCGGCGAGCTTCGGATCGGAGCGGAAATCCTCGCGGATCGAGCGGACCTCGCCCTCGACCTGCGCGAGGAACACCGGGTCGCGCCCGCCAGGCCCATCGGGGTCCACCGCCATTCCCCGTGCGGCGACACGTCGCGGCCGGGTGCGCCGTATTCGGCCGAGTTGCCCGCGGGCAGGAACATCGAAGGGCCGAACGGGGCCATGAGCCCCGAGTGGCATCCCATGCACTGGTTGGAGGTGACGAACTCCTGGCCGGGGTCGCGACGAGCGGGGACCCAATCCTGCGTGGCCGGCGGGAGGTGCTGCACGATCGCGAGTTCGGCGGGCTCGATCGCGCGGAAGAATTCGGCGAACGGCCGGTTGGCGGGCGCGTCCGGGACGTCCGGCGCTCCGCCCGGATGCATCGCGAATGCGAGTCGGCCTCGGCGCTTCGGGGCCGTTGCATCCCCTCGCCACGAGTCGTCGACGGCGAACCGGATGGGCTCGCCGGGAAATCCGGCGATGTTGCGGAGGGCCGCGAAGGTGAATTCGTTCGCCGCGGAGTCGGTCGCCTCGCCAGGCGACGCCGGCGCGGCGTGGCAGCGGAGGCAATAGTGGCCAAAGCCGGAAATCGGGTGCGGGAACGGATCACGGTGATTATCGACGACGCATTGCCCCTTGGCGGGGTTGCTCCAGAACCATCCGTCTCGCGACCCGGAGGAATCCTTGACCATCACGGTCCAGGATTCCAGCGATTGCCACAACTGCTCCTCCCCCTTATCGCCATGCCGGGCGGCGGGGGCGGCGTATTGCTCCTTGATGATCATCTCGCCGTCGGGGATGGCGCCGACCCTTCCGCCCAGGAGCCAGCGGACCACGCCCGGCGAGTAGAACACGCGCACGGCCGGATGCGTGCCGAACGACTTGCCGTCGGCATAGGGGCCGGTGTCGCGCACGCCCTTGTCCTGTCGCCAGCCCAGCGAGGCGTATCCTCGGGCGTTCAGGAAGGCGAAAAGCCTGGCCTCGTAGGACGCCAGGGGCACGCGGCTCGGCAGGGGCCAATCCAGCGGGCGGCCGAGGTCGAAGTTGACCGGGAGCACGGAAAGTGCGAGATGGCCCGCGACGGGCTGGGCTGCCGGGGTGGTCAACAGGATCGACAGCAGCGGCAAAATCGAGAGCACGAGGACCGCGGAGGACCGCCAGGGGTGTCGGCGAACGATGGGCGCCTCCTTCATCGATTGTCTCCGTCCCGTTCAACGGGCGAACGACTCTTGCGCGGCCTCTTCGCCCGACTTCCCGCGACCATGAAGCCGCCGCCACCGCCAGCGAGCCAGCTTCTTCTGCCGCAGGTCGTGCCAGACCCGGCGGGTCAGGAGATTGACGATTTCCTGGCGGGTCAGGTGGCGGAAGGCGAGGTCCCTCAACACCATCTCGTCACGCCCCAGCGGGAGTTCGCCGGGCACGGAAATGGCGAGGTCTCCCGACGCCCCCTCGCTCGTCACGCGAGTCAGGAGGGCGAGCAATTCCTCCCGCGAGAGGCCGCCAAACCGGGCCTCGCCGAACTTCGCTTGCTCCTCGGGCAACCGGAGTTGACGCCGCTCCGACACCAGGCGGAGGATCTGCAGGCCGTTGATTGCCAGGAACACGAGATGCCAGGCGGTCGGGCCGTACATGGGGGTCTTCTGGCACGAGAAGAACACGACTCCCAGGACGAGCCCGGCGACGCGTGAGGCGCGCAGCCAGAGCATGTCTCGCCCCAGGAATGAGGCGAGATAGAAGAGATTCGCGGCGTGGATGCACAGGTCGACCACGGCATCGCCCTTCGCGAGAGGGTCTGCACCGGTTGCGAGCGTCACCGGATGGATTCGCGGCACGCGTTCCCATCACTCATCGGCCATGAGCCGACGAGAGGATGAGCCCCGTCGGCGTGAACCCGGCCGAAGGCGCCGGTCGTGCCGGATGCGCCCCCAAATCTTCGCCGACCGGAGGGCGAACCTCGGGCGTCCGTCCCGGCTCTACGACGACGGAGGGTGGTGCAGATGAGGGCTACTCAGGATCTGACGGTCGTCGGTTCGAATCCGATCGCCGGCGCAAGCCGGTGTAGCTCAGCGGATAGAGCATCAGAATGTGCCTTCACCGGTCCTTCCCCCTCCCCTTGAACCATCGTGCGGTGGTGCAGGCAAGGGTTACTTCGACTTTAATCGAGAGGTCGTGGGTTCGAATCCCACCCGGCAGATTGACCTGCCGGTAGCTCAGGGGGAGAGCGCTTTGTGCCTTTGTCGTCCCTTCCCCGCACGGTTTCTCGCAACAGGGCGGTGGTGCAGGATAGGGTTACTTATCGTAACTAAGTGCAGACCCTATTCGTTTCTTCCCCGCCCGTCTTCTTGACGGGGAATTCCATGGCCACGCTGAATCGAATCGAGAAGGAATTCACCCACGGCGGCGCCCAGGCCGTCCCCATCAACCCGCTCGCCCAGCTCGAACGATCCGTGATGTCGTGCCTGCTCTGGGAATCGGAGTTTTACGAAGACGGACAGGCCATCGGTGCGCGTATCGTCGAATTGGTGAAGGCGGTGCCCGCCGTCGAGGTCGCCCGCGTGGCGATTGGCGCGAAGGCGGACATGCGGTTGCGCCACGTCCCGCTCCTGCTCGCCCGCGAGCTCATGCGGACCAAGGAAGGCCGGGAGCAGGCCAGGCACCTGTTTTCGCGAGTGATCCTGCGCCCAGACGACATCACCGAATTCCTGGCCATCTACTGGAAGGACGGCAAGGACGAGCCGCTTGCCAAGCAGGTGAAGAAGTGGCTGGGCGATTCGTTCCGCCAGTTCGACGAGTACCAACTGGCCAAGTACAACGGCGGCCAGAAGGCCGTGAAACTGCGCGACGCCCTGCGAATTACCCGCCCGAAGCCCACTCACCAGGCGCAGGCCGAGTTGTGGCGCAAGCTCGTCAAGGGGGAGCTGGCCACGCCCGATACCTGGGAGGTTGAGCTGTCCAGGGGTGCCGACAAGAAGGCCACGTTCGAGCGGCTGATGGCCGAGCGCAAGCTGGGCACACTGGCATTCCTCCGGAACCTGCGCAACATGCACACCGCGGGCATCGAGAAGGCCACGATCGCCGCTTACGCCCGATCGGCCCGGATCGATCGCATCCTGCCCTTCCAGTTCGTCGCGGCGGCCAGGGCCGTCCCCGGGTGGGAGGACGTGGTCGAGGAGATGATGCTACGCTGCCTGGAGGGACAGAAGAAGATTGCCGGGAAGACCGTGCTGATCGTGGACACGTCGGGCTCGATGGGCGCCCGCCTGGGCGCCAGGTCCGAGATGAGCCGCATGGACGTGGCGGCCGCGCTGGCCGTCCTCGCCCGCGAGCGGTGCGAGCAGTCGGTCATCTACGCCACGGCGGGCAATGATGCGTCCCGCAAGCACGCGACCATGCTCATCCCGCCTCGCCGCGGATTCGCCCTGTCCGACTTCATCACCGGGGTCGACCTGCGGAAGAAGATCGGCGGAGGGGGCATCTTCCTGGCCCAGTGCATGGAGCAGGTCAAGGAGGAGCAACAGGCCGCCGATCGCATCATCGTCTTGACCGACGAGCAGGACTGCGACCTGAAGCTCAACCCCGAATCGGCGGACGCCTTTGGCGCGAGGAACTACCTCATCAACGTGGCGTCGGCCAGGAACGGGATCGGCTATCGGAAGTGGTTGCACATCGACGGCTGGAGCGACAAGGTGCTCGATTACATCGTCGAGTACGAGGCTTCCGGGCCGAATCAGCCGTGACGAAGTGGAACTCTGCCGACCCGCGGCCCTGCCTGGTCGCGGGTCGGTTCGTTCAGGCCCCGACCGCCATCGGCTCGGGCGTCTCCTCCGCCTTCTGGTCGAACAGGGGCATTGGTTCCGGCTTGATGGGAGGGGCGACCTTGCCCGAGAGCACGTCGAGCTTGCGACGCAACCGGGCGCTCACGCCCGCGTGCGCGGCCTGGCTCTGGAGCGTGTGGTAGTAGATCGGACCGAACTCCGGCCCGTATTTTCGGACGTAATTCTGGAGGCGTCTCATGGTCGATTTAACCTTGCCTTGAGGCCGGCATCCGGCGTTGTTTTTCGTCTCGTTTTCCCCTACTTAAATACGTTCGTGGGAAGGCGTTAGTTTGGAAAATTCGCAGGGTTTTCGCCCGACGATGGCGGCCCCTGGTTGGTGCATTTCGTGCATCCCATCGAGGACGAATGCCCTTCCCGGATTGCCCCTTATTTCGCCCCTCGCACCTGCTCCAGCAGGAAGACGCCCTTCTTGTTGGAGGTGACCACGTCGAGCAGCCCGTCGCCGTTGAAGTCCATCACGGTAAATTGCGTGCCGATGCCGCTTTGGTCGTCGATCTCGTGGGGCGTGAACTCGATCGCACCGCCTGCGCCCTTGCGGGCCTCGAACCAGTACAGCCGCGAGGGCTTATCCGACCCCGGCTCGCTGCGTCCGTGCGACCAGAATCGCTTGCCCGTGACGAGGTCCTTCAGGCCGTCGCCGTTGATGTCCGCGGCGATCAGGGCGTGGGTCTCGGACACGAGGTCGGGGAAGAGGTCGCGCTTGACGAACTCGGGCGAGCCGTCCTTCTCGCCCTTCTGCTCATAGGCCCAGATCCCGAACTTGTGCGCCGAGCTGGCGATCACGTCGGGCTTGCCGTCTCCGGTGATGTCGTAGGCGATCATGTCGGCGGCGGCCTCGCCCAGCTTCGCCGGGTGGAACTCCCAGGTCACGGTGCTCGTGTGCTCGCGGGCGGGCTGTTCCCACCACCCGGCCGTGCAGATCACGTCCTTGCGGCCGTCGCCGTTGACGTCCCCCACGCCCAGACCGTGCGAGAACTGCGAGGTGCCGGGGATCACGTGGCCGGGGCTGCTCGGCTCGCTGATCGGGCGCATCGTCCAGGGTTGCGTGGGGTCGCCGGCCGGCGTGAAGTAGGCCATCACGCCCAGGTCCTTCTGGCCCTTGGGCTGCGAACCCATCACCAGCACCCGCCGGCCATCCTTGAACAGGTCGGTGTAGAGCGGCGTCTCGTTGCAGGCGCTGGGCGCAATCTCGTGGCGCGGCCAGTAGCCGCTCGCGCCCTTGGGATTCTCGTACCAGATGGCGGCGGTGCCCGGGAACCCGATGACGATCTCGTCGGCCCAGCCGTCGCCGTTGACGTCGTCGGCCCAGCAGGCCATGCAATCGCTGTAGCCGTGGAGGCCGTCGCCGTACTCGCCCGGCTTGCGGATGTCATGCTTGGCCCACGAGGGGGCCTCGTACCAGGAGTCGCCCACCAGCACGTCCATCTTGCCATCCTTGTTGACGTCGGCCGCGGCCACGCCCTCGGACCGGAACTTGCCCTCGATGGTCGTCTTCTTCCACGAGACCGCGCCGGGCCCATCGTCCGGCGCGGGGACGGCCCAGAAGGAACAGGCGATGGCGATGGTGAGCACGCTCATGGTGGAGTCCTCGCGAAGTCCGGGCGACAACTGCGGGGCCTCCAAGCGGAGGCCGGCGACCTTGACCATACCCCGACCGGGCACGCAACGCCATCACGAGCGCGGAAATCGGGTGCAACCGCGGATCCTCGGGCTCGGTCGGTCAGGGTCGGCCATCGGGCCGCGGCTCCCGGCGCGGGGCGTGGGCCAGCCGTGGCGGTGGATGGGGCGATCTGGGGGGTTGCCTATCGTGTGAATTTTCGCATGATTTCCTCACCGGCAAGTCGGAGTGATTCTTGTGGGGCGGGCGTCCCGCCTGCCTGGAAATTGGCAGGCGGGACGCCCGCCCCACAAGAATGCCCGCCTCCCCACATGGGTAGAGTTAGAGGCTCTTATCGAGAGAGGGGATGGTGCCTTTCATGCCCTCGACGTCGCGGGGAGGGACATCGTCACCGGATCGGCCCGGGAGCCGGGGCTTCGCCGTGAGGGCTTCTACCCGGGAATCCCCGGTTACACCCGATGACCCCGGTGAGCGGCTGGTCATGCGGCTCGATCGGGACCTCTTGCACCCATTGCTCGTCGAACGCCAGGCTCCATCGCGGGCAATCCTGGCGGAGGGTCGGGATCAGGCGATCGTAATACCCTCCGCCCCGACCCAGGCGAAATCTCTTGCCATCAAAAGCCAGGCCCGGCACCAACGCCCAATCGATTTCGTCGGCCCGCACGCGAATTAACCCGACCAATGGCTCGGGGAGGCCATTTTCCGCACGTTCGAAATCCAGAGACGGATCGCGGACGGCGAACAGGTCCAACCGCCTCGCCTCGCGATCGACTCGCGGGCAGACCAGGCGGCGACCGCTTCGAATCACGAGATCCATCAGCGGCCAGGTCGAAAATTCCTCGGGAAAATGCGAGGCGTAGAGCAGGACGGTGACAGCCCCCTCATAACCGGGCAATTGCCCGAAAAGCCGCCGGATTTCGTCCTCCTGCCGGGCCCGTTCGTTGGGCTCCATGGCGAGGATGCGACGCTTCACGGCCGCCCTCATGGCCCGCTTCTGGTGGCCGATTGTCATGGAGGCAACCTGGCGCCGGGCCAACGAAAAACGACCCGCCATCTGCTGGCAGATGGGTCGGGTCGCGAGGAAAAAACCTCCGCCGCAATGCCGTCCAGGATGATTTTGGGAACCCGCAGTTCAAGTGGGAGCCTGAGACCGTCTGGCCAGGGCCGAGCGGTCGAGCGTCGGCCCCCTACGGGTTTAACGTTGGTTCGCCAAATGATCACCCCTTCGCGTACATGGCAGAGGCCATGCCCGGCCGAAGCCGGACGGATGAAGATTACTCGACAATGCCCGGAGAATCAAGGCTTCGAGCGGGTTTCCGACGGATCATTCACGCCGCGAAGACGGCGGATCTGGTCGCGAATCCGCGCCGCCTCCTCGAACCGCTCCTTGCTCACGGCAAGCTCAAGCTGGTGCTCCAGGCGCTCGACCGGGCCCATGGGCCGATCCTGCTCGATCCTGCGCTTCCAGTCCTGCAAGAAGCTCAATTCCTGGCAATCGGCCTCATTGTCTTCCTGCTCATAGTCGCGCAGGAATGCCCGGATCCCGGCGATCCCCTCGTCGATCATGTGCAAGGCCGCCGCATACTCGCCGCGTTCCAGGGCTTCCAGGCCGCGGGCGCGGGCGTGCATCATCGTCACGTAAGGCCGGTACTGATCGAACTGCACCCGGTCGCGAGGCCGCGAGGCATGACGCACCACGAATGCGAACAGGCGCAGGTTCCTCGCCGTGTCGCGGGCCACCAGGTCGTAGCGCTCCAGGTGGAACAGGGCGATATACCGCTGATAATACTGGACGCCCTCGCGCATGAGGGCGGCGCAAGCGGCCCCGTCCAGCGAGAAATCCTCCCCCTCGGACGCCATCTTGCGGGCGAGGATCTCCAGGTGGTCGAGCAGCGACTCATCCCCCTCGGGCCTCTCGCCATCGGGCCGGCCTGACATCTCCATCTGCAAGAGGCCCAGGTCGATCCTCATCTGGAGCTTCTCTCGGCCATCGTCACCCGGGATGATGCGGACCTGGATCTCCTCCGAATTGTGGTCCCATCCCGCGAGTATCGGCCCAATATCCTTGCTCAAGCGTGTGGCTCCCCGTTACAAACCCCCGCGGACGCGGGGTTCCCATGGCGGCGATCATCGGCCGCGAAATAAGTCTAGGCGGAGGACGCGGGGGAGACAATGCTCAACGCCTCGCCCCTCGGCCGATCGGGCCGTGAGGCGAGGCGTTGACGAGGATCAGCACCGGGATTCGGCCGCGGGACGCCTTACAACTCGTTGCCGTCGTGGATCATCGGCTCCAGGGCCTTCGTGTTGCGCTCGACGGCCAGCACGATCGTGCGTTCCTCCGACCCATCCGGGCTGGCGGCCACGGCCGGGATGATTTGACGGGAATCGGGCAGGCTGAAGCGGACGGTGAACGTCCCGTCCGGCCGGAGCTGCACGGGCTCGCCCTGGAGCGAGACCTTGGCGTTGGGCTCGGTGGCCCCGTAGACGATCAATTCCGCGTCGATTTCGAAGTGGAACCCGCGACCGAGCAGGGGCAAGGCACCCGTGCCCAGGCTGCCGAACGAGAGCCCGTGCATGGGCCGTCGCAAGACTTCCTCGAAGATCTCCCTCAGGTCGGTCGAATGGCCGCCCGTGCCGCCCCCGCCCGATTGGTGGTAGATCTTCTTGTAGGAATCCTGCACGCTCGACCAGTTCTCGTCCAGGACGTCGGAGGCACCGGCGCGCGGCGTGCTGACCACGTTGGAGCGGGCCAGGACGAAGAATTTGCCCCGCTTGGAGAGGTAGCCCACGTCCACGCGGAACGACCTGGGCGGGTTGTTCACGTCGATGTACCAGTTGTTCACGCCGCCGTGGATGTCGATGTCGCGGATGTGACGCTCGCTGGCGCTGGTGGTGTCCTCGCTGGACACGTCCATGAGCCGCAGGATGGGCTTGGCGGCGTGCCATTCCTGGCCGAGCGCGGCCTGCGCCCGCCCGAGGGTGGCGCGGCTCAACTCCCAGTAGGCGTGCAGCCAGTAGGGGTCGCGGACCATGCAGATGATCCGGTCCTTGCTGCACGCGTGGTCGAGCGATCGCGAGGGCCTGGGCAAAGGGGCGAGCGTCCGGGCGGGGACGGGGATCGCCGATTTCTTGGCGGCGGGCGGCAGGAGGGGCGTCTTCGTCGCACCCTTCTTGGCCGCCTTATCCTTCTTGGTGCTCGACGGGGACGGCGTCAAGGCGCGGATCAGTTGATCCTTGCGCATGGCATGCCAGCCGACGATTCCCTGATCCTTCGCCATCCGGGCCAGGATCTTCTTATTGCAATCCTTGAGCGCTTCGACGGTCATGCGGGGCCACTCCGTCTCGGCACGCAGGCGGCGCGGGCCGATCGTGCAAGGAACGCGTGGTTCATCCATGAGTGATCCGATCCGTACGACTCCGTGCCGTCCGGACTGCGAGAATCAAACCGGAACGTACGCGGTCGGCAGGCGATGCCCGATCGAATCCCGTGACCTGATCAACGAGTCCAGGGTCTTTCACGCACAAGGGCGACCGCCCGCCCCAACCCGAAGGATGAAGGTGGATATCGCCCTGAAGCTTACGACAAGGAGAGGAAGCCCACGGGTGATCGCATCGCTAGTCCCCGCTGCTGGCTCGGCTTTACTTCCCAGGAGAGACACTTACTAGCTACGAAGGTGATACCAGATCCCCGAGTCGCTGTCAATAGCCAAACCGGCCAGGGCTTCCGGATTTCGCGAGACAAAGCCCCGGGCTCACGTCGATTCCGACGCCGTCCGTTTGGGCTGAAACTCGAAGGTCGCATGCGAACGATAGAAGCAGACATCGAACTCCAGGAAAAAATTCACCTGCCCCAGTAGAATCGGCATCGTATCGGTCTTGGTCCAGGCGAACGCGAGCCGAACCGACGGAAAGTTAGCAACGACCGCCGACACGACCAGGACTCTCGCTTCGAACGAGGCAAGGTTGCCGCTCAACTCCACCGAAACCGTTTGCTGATCCCAGATTGCACCCAATTGCCACCGACCGAATAGGGCAGGACGTTGACCGTGGCGCCCGTATCCAGGAGCGCGGAGACCGAAACCGGAGCAGACCCGACCAGGGTGATCGGGAGCATCGGAGCCATACTGGCCAATCCCAATCGGGGATCGCGCTCCAGGAAAGGAAACGACTCGGCGGCCGTCACGGCCGGGCCTCGTCCACGTCCAAGGCTCGCAGGAGCGCATCGGCGGCATGGTAAGCCCGATCCGGCGACCACACGGGATAAGACAAATCCGCCGGAATCGGGCTTGGATCCTCGGACTGCACCAATTCCCCGGCCAATAACTCGATCAGGCGCAACTTGTCCTGTCGCGAGAGCGAACGGAGCGTCGGCAGCAACTCAGTAAGAGACATAAACATCCCTGACAATGGATGGCGGTCGCCCCGAAAATCCGACCTTACTCGAAGGCTAATCGATAGAGATGACCGCACACAAGCGGGAAGGAGCCAGATTAAATCCGGCACCTTTTAACTCTTACTCCATCCCCTTTCCTGAAACGCGACGAAACCCATAGGTCTGCGAATGCCGGCCGTCCACGAATCCGATCTCAAGTTCCCCATCATCGAACCATCGAACCGGAAGGGGCGCCTCGCCGAGGCGGACGCTGGGCTCGCTGTATCCTACCCGAGTAGAAGGGCATTGCGTCGTGAACACCCCTGGGTAATCCGAAATACCGTTGATTACAGCGGTTCACCGTCGCGTCGCACACGAATGTAGGGCCGGCTATTGCTGACCGTCCTCAATTAAGGCGGGCAATAGCCGGCCCTACGTCGCTGTCAATAGCCAAACCGGCCAGGGCTTCCGGATTTCGGCCGTCGATTTCGGAATGCGAAGGCCGGGATGATGTCAATTCCATCGTAGGGCGGGTCGAGCGTTGGCAAGCCCACCATCTGCAATTATCGGAAGCAGGTGGGCCTCGTTAACGCTCGACCCACCCCACGAAGACCGATGGGTCGTAAGGCTGAAAATGACAGGGTCTTGCCCTGAAGTTGCGGAACTTCGGTGAACTCCGTCTAGTAGACCTGATCGTGCGTACCCAACGACAATAGCAGAATCGCCTCCGATCCTTCGTGCTGCACGTACTCGAAAACGATGCGTAAGTCGTAGCCCCCACTGCACGCCCAGCAGCCCGCCAGCGACCCGCGCAGCTTATGCGTCCGTAGCGATGGGTGCGAGGCGTCGGCCGATAGCTGTTCGAGCGTCCCCTCGATCGATGCCGCGATCCCCGGCCGAGACTTCAACCAGGCGCGAAGGTCGCGAGCGAACGCGGGCGACCGTAAGAGCGTGCGATTCACGAGGTCGCCTCTCGCACCAACTCCGCCGCCGTCATCGCCTGGCACTGGCCGGCGGCGAACTCGCGCCGAGCCTGGGCCACGGCCTCCGCCACGCGGTCCCGGCCTCGCTCGGCCAGGCGGCGGCTCAGGACTGCCACCAACTCGGCCTGTGCCTCCGGATCAAGCTGCTCGGCCGCGTCGAGTACGTCGGCGAAAACAATCTGCGCACTCATGGCGAAATTCTCCGGTATTTGTAGGGCCGTTTCTCTACCGGCCGGGTTCGATTTCTTGAGAGACGGCCGGTTGGTAACCAACCCTGCAACACCTATGTTCCTAGCGCTGCCTCACCCGTTTGCCCTCGCTCCACACGGCGTAAGCTCTGGACGAATCGGTCAATATTCGCTGCCTCGACGGGAATGCTGAACTTCGACATCGCGGGCGCAAACCGCTGCCCATCATCTTCAATCATGATCTCTACGCCCGCGTGTCCGGCCGGGTCCAATGTGGAAAAGCGCAAACTACAAAAGCCGCCAGCGATTTGGGCACTTGAACTGCCAAATTCGTAGGATCTTCGATCGGTGGCGTGTGCAGGGAAGCCCGCTATCCGAGCCGCGAACTCGCCAAGTTCGTCTAGACCCGCGAAAATAAACGTCGTACCCGCAAATCTCTCGTTCCAGGCGTGAATTTCGATGCCCAGATAATCGTTGTCGGGTTCAACGACACGAATCCGCAGGCCCGCATTCATTTTTCTTTTCCCTTATCACCTCCCCAACGAACCACAACCTCGACCGTAGCGAGCTCAACGTGCGATTGCAAGCAACGATCCGCCGCCGACTTCGTGAAAAATTTCCCGAACTTCCCCGCCGGGGTGTTGACAAGCCCCTTCCCGAAGCGATACAAATTCTGACCTGGCGGTCATCAGGGTGCGTGCGAACCTTCCCATCGAGCCGCTCGGACCCTCCGGGATTCGGCGGCGAGCCAGGCGCGAAGTGACCGATCCGTGACCCCTCCTCGCCGGAACTCCACGTCCTTGGGCTACTTGTGGGCCACTCGGGCGATGACCATGGCGATGGAGTTTGCCCTGCCGGCCCTCGCCGGCGCCGGCGTGGATCGCCTCTGGCGGTTCCGGCCGATCGGGGTGCTGATCGGGGCCGGATTGGGATTCCTCGCGGGGATGTTCCACCTCCTGACGCTCGCCCGCACGGACACGACGAAGACGAAGACGCGGGACGGCGACCCTCCTCGCCGCCCCTGAGACGAATCTCCCGCACCGCACCGAGACGGCACGATCATGGCCGAGCACGATTCCAACCCGATGAGCCACGTCGTCGACCACCCGACGCTGGAATTGCCCGGATTCGCCGAAGAGATCCACCTGCCGTACATCGGATGGCCGAGGTTCGGCTTCCAGGTCACGCGGTTCATGATCATGGAAGTCGTCGCCGCGGTGCTCGTGATCCTCATCATCGTGCCCCTGGCCCGCCACGTGGCGAAGAACCGGATCACCCGCGGGCGGTGGATGAACATCTTCGAAGTGATGGTCATGTTCATCCGCGACAAGGTGGCCCGCGCGTCCATCGACGGCGAGGACAACGACGTCCACCACGACGAGCATGGCCACGCCGTCGGTCACGGGCACCACGACCTCCACGCCCCGCATCGCCGGGCTTCCGACCAGTTCCTGCCGTTCCTGCTCACGCTGTTCTTCTTCATCCTGTTCAACAACCTGCTGGGATGATCCCCGGCGGGGCCTCGGCCACGGGCAACATCAACGTCACGGGCATGCTGGCGGTCTTCGTGCTCGGGTTCGTCCTGTTCGCGGGGGTCCAGGCGATGGGCGTGAAGGGGTTCATCGTCGGCATCGTGCCGCCGATGGACGTGCCCGGCTTGCTCCGGCCGCCGTTGTTCGCCATGATCTGGGTGATCGAGGTGGTGGGCCTCTTGATCAAGCATTTCGTGCTCTCGGTGCGGTTGTTCGCGAACATGCTCGCGGGCCACATCGTGCTTGCGGTGATCCTGGGCTTCGTCCTGCAAGCCCCCAGGCACCTCGCGTCTGCTCGTCACGCCGGCGTCGATCTTCGGCGGCGTGGCCATCGAGCATGCTGGAATTGTTCGTCGCGTTCCTCCAGGCGTACATCTTCACCTTTCTGGCGGCGCTGTTCATCGGCTCGGCGGCGCACCCGCACTGACCGGGCACGTCCGGGTCCGATTCCCCGATGGCCGGCGTCCCGCGTGGGGATGGCCGGTCCTTCCAGAACCACGAGGGACGCGGTCGTCCCGATACCCCCGCCCTTTGCAGGGCCGAGCTGAGGAGTTGATCGTCCGATGAAATTCGTCAAGACCGCCGCCCTGATCTTGGCCTCCTGTTCGTCGCCCCGCCCGCGGCCTCGGCCCAGACGACACCCCCGGGCAGGGCCCGCCTCGCGTTCGCCAGAATCCGAAATATCCGTTCCTCGACCTCCGCGCCATCGCCGTGGGCATGGTCATCATCGGCGCAGCGCTGGGCATCGGCGGCCTGGCCAAGTCGGCCGTCGAGAGCATGGCCCGCCAGCCCGAGGTGGCCGGCCAGATCAACACTCGATGATCTTCGCGGCGGCGCTCATCGAAGGTGCCACGTTCTTCGCCCTGATCGTCATCATCTTCCAGGCGCAGCTGACCGACGGGCCGGCGCCGGCACCGCGGCATCGGCCCGAGGGATCGGCAGGCCGGCGGCGACCGGCCCGCCGATCCCGCCCCCAACGATCGAACTCATGAGGTCTCCCACCATGATCCGGCCCCTGCTCCTGGCCCTCGGCCTGCTCGCCCTGGCCCTGGCTCTCGCGGCTACGCCCGGGCCGACGACGCCCAAGGCCGTCGCGGGGCCGCCCGAGGAGGCCGCACGGCGCAGCGGCCGAGCCGACACCGGCGACGAGCGAAGAGGACAGCCCACGGCCGCGCCGCGGGCAAGGACTCGGCGCGGGCCACGCGGAGCCGAACATCCTCGCCATCCAGCCGTCGCTGATGATCTGGACCATCATCGTCTTCGGCGTCCTGCTGCTGATCCTCTAGCGGTTCGCGTGGGGGCCGCTGAGAAGGCCCTCGCACGACCGCGAGGAGCACGTCGAGCACGACTCCTCGAAAGGCCGAGCACGCCCGGCCATGAGAGCGAGCGGCTGATGGCCGAGCACCGCCTCAGATGGCCAAGGCCGCCGAGCAGGTGCCGGCGATGATCGAAGCCGGCAAGAAGCAGGCCGAGGCCAACGCCACGACGATCGTCGAGAAGGCCCAGGCCGAGGCCGAGGCCGTCCCGCGAGCGGGCCGAGCGCGAGATCGGCACGGCCCGCGACCAGGCGCTGGTCGAGATCTGCACCAAGACGGCCGACCTGGCCGTCTCGGTCGCCGGCAACGTGCTCTCGAAGAACCTGACCCCCGACGACCATCGCCGGCTGGTCGAGGCCGCGACGGCCGAGCTGCCGGCGCTGGCCAACGGCGGCACGGGCATGGGGGTCAGCCGCCTGACCCCGAGCCCGACGGTCGCCGGGACCGTCTTCGACGAGGACGCCGCCGGCCGTGGCCAGGACCTACGCCGCGGCGCTGGTGAACGCGGCCGCCGGCGACGAGGCCGAGGCCGTGGTCGACGAGCTGGAGGAGATCGTCGCCGACGTCCTCCACGGCCAGCCCCAATTCGCCGACCTGATGACGCGCGACCCACGGTCGCCTCCGACGAAAAAGACCGCATCCTCGTCCGAGCTGTTCGAAGGCCGGGCCCTGCCCCGGTCGTCCGCTTCCTCAAGGTCCTGAACCACCACGGCCGCCTGGCCTGCTGGCGCCGGTCGCCTCGCAGGCCCGCGATCGCTGGACCAGAGCCAGAACCGCATCGCCGTGACCGTCCGCTCGGCCGTCCCGCTCGACGAGTCGCAGCAGGCCTCGCTCCAGGGCAGGCTCAAGACGGCGACCGGCGGCGACGCCCATGCTCCACCTCCAGGTCGACCCGTGCTGCATCGGCGGGCTGGTCGTCCAGGTGGGCGACGACCTGTTCGACGCCTCGGTCAAGACCCGGCTCGAACGGCTCCGCCGCAACCTGGTAGAATCCAAGGTCCGCGAGGTCCAGGACCGCCGCGACTGTCATCGCCTGAGAACCGCAGGTTCCCTCCCCGACCCGATCAGCAACTTCCCCCGAGGAAGTTTTTCCGATGAAATTCCGAGCCGACGAGATCACTCAGCGTCCTCGAGCGCGAGATCCAGCAGTTCCAGTCCGAGGTCACCCGCTCCGAGGTCGGCCGCGTGCTGGAAGTCGGCGACGGCATCGCGCGCGTCCATGGCCTCTCGGGCGTGATGACCGGCGAGATGGTCACGTTCCCCAACGGCGTGCTCAAGGGCCTGGCGTTCAACCTCGAAGAGTCGTCGGTCGGCGTGATCATCCTGGGCGACTACACGCACATCCACGAGGGCGAGACCGTCACGGCCACCGGCGAGCTGCTCCGCGTGCCCGTCGGCGAGGCCCTGGTCGGCCGCGTCGTCAACCCCCTGGGCGAGCCGATCGACAACAAGGGGCCGATCGCCACCGACCGTGACCCGGCTGGTCGAGTCCCCCGCGCCCGGGATCGCCGAGCGGCAGCCGGTCGACGAGCCGATGCAGACCGGGATCAAGGCGATCGACGCCATGACCCCGATCGGCCGCGGCCAGCGCCAGCTCATCATCGGCGACCGCAAGACGGGCAAGACGGCCATCGCGATCGACGCGATCCTGAACCAGAAGGGCCCGGGGTCATCTGCGTTTACGTGGCCATCGCCCAGAAGGAATCGACCACGGCCGGCGCTGGTCGACGTCCTCCGCAAGACACGGCGCGATGGACTACACGATCGTCGTCGCCGCCGGCGCCAGCGACCCGGCCTCGCTCGCAGTACCTCGCCCCGTACGCCGGCACGTCGATGGCCGAGTACTTCATGTACGAGAAGGGCGGGGCGACCCTCTGCGTCTACGACGACCTCTCGAAGCAGGCCGTCGCCTATCGCGAGCTGTCGCTCCTGCTCCGCCGCCCGCCGGGCCGCGAGGCCTACCCGGGCGACGTGTTCTACGCCCACTCGCGGCTGCTGGAACGCTCGGCCAAGCTGGCCGAACATTACGTGATCGTGCCCAATGACGCCCCCACCGATGCCGACCGATCCCGTGACCGACGCCTGGGCCGTCAACGGCAAGGTTTACCTGGGCGTGCCGGGCGAGGAGGAGGCCAAGCCACGAGGCCATGGAGAACTCGCGCCAAGCCACAAGGTCGCCAAGACGGCCAAGTCGGGCGGGTCGCTCGACCGCCCTGCCGCTGATCGAGACGCTCGAAGGCGAGGTCTCGGCGTACATCCCGACGAACGTGATCTCGATCACCGACGGCCAGATCTACCTCCAGCCCGACCTCTTCTTCGCGGGCGTCCGACCGGCGGTGGACGTGGGCATCTCGGTCTCCCGCGTGGGCGGAAAGGCCCAGATCCCGGCGATGAAGAAGGTGGCCGGCGGGCTTGCGGCTCGACCTCGCCGCCTTCCGCGAGCTGGAGGCGTTCGCGCAGCTCGGCACCGAGCTGGACAAGGCCACCCAGCAGCAGCTCGACCGCGGCTATCGCATGGTCGAACTGCTCAAGCAGCCGCAGTATCACCCGCTGCACTTCGCCGACCAGGTCATGAGCATCTACGCCGGCACCGAGGGCTATCTCGACGACGTGCCCGTGAAGGAAGTCCCGCGGTTCGAGTCCGAGTTCCTCCATTCATGGCGACCGTGAAATCGGCCCTGCGCGACCAGCTCATCAAGGAGAAGAAGCTCAGCGACCCGATCGTCGCCGACCTGAAGGCGGCGCTGACCGAGTTCAAGACCCGGTTCCGCGTCCCGGCCACGCCGGCCGCGAAGCCGGCGATGGCGAAGGCCTGGCCGCTCTGACCCGTAGGCGCCGGTTGACTGCCGGACCTCCTCCGCTCAAGAGGCCGGTGATAAACGGCCCTACGAAGAAATTCAGCCCCTCAAGGCAATCAACCGATGGCCAAGGCTCGTGCGATCATCAAGCGCCGCAAGTCGGTGCAGAATATCCGCAAGATCACCCGGACGATGGAGCTCATCGCCACCGCCCGGTTCAAGAAGGCGCTCGATCGCGCCACCGAGGCCGAGGCGTACACGCGGAAGATCGCCGAGATCGTCGCCGACCTGGGCACGACCGGCGCCGCAGCCTCGCATCCGCTCTTGCAGGCCCACGAGCCGGTCAAGAATGCAAGATCGCTCATCCTCACGAGCAATCGCGGCCTGGCCGGCGGCTACAACGGCAACGTCCTGCGGCTCTCCACGCGGGCCTATCAGCAGAGCCAGGTCGACGGCGTGACGTGTCGCTGGACATCGCCGGCAAGCGAGGATCGCCTACGCCGGTTCCGCGGATTCCCCGCCAATTCCACCCACACGCACTTCGAGGATCGGCCGCAGTTCGACGAGGTCGAGGTCCTCGCCAACGAGTACATCCAGCTCTACGTGAGCGGGCAGATCGACCGCCTGGACGTGGCCTACACCCGCTTCATCTCCAGCGCCCGTCAAGAAGCGACCGTGCAGACCCTCCTGCCCATGACCTCGGTGCAAGTCGAGCAAGCGGCCGCCCGAAAGCAAGAACGGCAGGCCCGTCGAACGCACCCCGTACGAGTTCCTGCCCGACGCCGAGAGCATCCTCAACGAGATCGTGCCGGTCTCGTTCAAGGTGCGACTCTTCAAATGCTTCCTCGACGCCGCCGTGAGCGAGCAGATCGCGCGGATGGTGGCCATGCGAGGCGCGACCGAAAACGCCGACGACATGGTCAAGTCGCTCACCATGCTCTACAACCGGGCCAGACAGGCGCAGATCACCCGCGAGCTTGCCGAGATCATCGGCGGCGCCGCGGCCCTCGAATAAATCACACTTCCAATCGGAGCATCATAGATGGCCACCGCGACCGCGACGGGCAAGATCGTGCAGGTGATCGGCTCGACCTTCGACGCCGAGTACGAGCAGGACCACCTGCCCGAGATTTACAACGCCCTGACGATCGACACCGAGGAAAAAGGCGTCAAGATTCGCCTCACCGGCGAGGTCCAGCAGCACCTCGGCGGCAACCGCGTGCGATGCGTCGCCCTGGGCTCGACCGACGGATTGGTCCGGGGCATGGACGTCCACGACACCGGCGGGCCCGTCATGGTCCCCGTGGGCAAGGAGACGTTGGGCCGCGTGTTCAACCTGCTGGGCCAACCCGATCGACGGCCGCGGCCCCGTCCACACCGAGGAAAAGTGGCCCATCCACCGCGACCCCCCCGCGTTCGACCAGCTCTCGCCCAAGACCGAGGTCTTCGAGACCGGCATCAAGGTCGTCGACCTGTTGACCCCGTTCGTCCGCGGCGGCAAGATCGGCCTCTTCGGCGGTGCCGGGCTGGGCAAGACGGTCATCTTGCAGGAGCTGATCGCCCGCATCGCCCGCGTCCATAGCGGCTTCTCGGTGTTCGCCGGCGTGGGCGAGCGGACCCGCGAAGGCAACGACCTCTGGCTCGAAATGCAGGAGACCAAGATCGGCTCGACGGGCAAGTCGGTCATCGACTCGACCGTCATGTTCTTCGGCCAGATGAACGAGCCGCCCGGCGCCCGCCTCCGCGTGGCCCTCTCGGCCCTGACCAACGCCGAGTGGTTCCGCGACTCGACCGGGGCCGACACCCTCCTGTTCATCGACAACATCTTCCGCTTCAGCCAGGCCGGTTCCGAGGTCTCGGCCTTGCTCGGACGCATGCCGTCGAACGTCGGCTATCAGCCCACGCTCGCCACCGAGATGGGTGCCCTGCAAGAGCGGATCACCTCCACCATGAAGGGCGCCGTCACCTCGGTGCAGGCCGTGTACGTTCCGGCCGACGACCTGACCGACCCCGCGCCCGCCACCACCTTCGGCTTCCTCGACGCCTTCATCGTGCTCTCGCGGGGCGATCTCCGAGAAGGGGATCTACCCGGCCGTCGACCCGCTCGGCTCGTCGTCTCGTATCCTCGACCCCCAGTACGTGGGCCAGGAGCATTACGACGTCGCCCGCCGCGTGCAGACCATCTTGCAGCGGTACAAGGAGCTTCGCGACATCATCGCCATCCTCGGCATCGACGAGTTGTCCGAGGACGACAAGCTGCTGGTCGAGCGCGCCCGCCGCATCGAGGTCTTCCTCTCGCAGCCGTTCTTCGTGGCCGAGGTCTTCACCGGCAAGGAAGGCCAGTACACCAAGCTGCCCGACACCATCCGCTCGCTTCCGCGAGATCTGCGACGGCAAGTGGGACCACCTCCCCGTCGCCGCGTTCCGCTACGTGGGGGCCGTCGACCAGGCCGAGGAACAGGCGAAGAAGATGGCCCGCTGATTGGTAGAAATCTCCCCGAATCCGCAGTCTGAAGCCCAGGGGTTGCGATCATGGCCACCGTCGACAAGAAGGTCTCCGACAAGCTCCAGTGCGTGGTCGTCACGCCCGAGAAGACGATCCTGGACGAGGTGGCCGACTTCATCGCGCTCCCGCTCTATGACGGCGAACTCGGCGTGATGCCCGGCCGCGCCCCCCTCATCGGCCGGCTCGGGCACGGCGAACTGCGCACCCGCGAGATGGGCAACACGCGCCGCTTCTACCTCGATGGCGGGTTCGCACAAGTGCGCGATAACGTGGTCACCATCCTGACCAATCGCGCCATCCCGGCCGACCAGATCGACGCCACCGCGGCGGCGGCCGAGCTCGAAAGGGCCAAGGCGCGATCGGCCACCACCGCGGAAGACCAGGCGATCAAGGCCACGGCACTCGAACGCGCCCGGGCGCTCGCGCGGGTGGCCGCGAAGCGCTCGTGAAATGCATGAAATTTACTTCACGTCTCGATTTGAACTACCCGCGAATGAAAACGGGCGGGCGTGCCGGCGCGCACGCTTCGTAGGCGCTTTCAGACAAATCATCCCTCAGACATCATGACTGGGCGGATTTCCGGCCGAAATCACTCGGAAAAAAAGTGTCGCACTCTGTCGCCTATCAAGTTTTGCTTGTATGGCCAACAATCATTAAGTCCTTACCTGGAAAGCCTTTGCGGCGATCGCAATTTGCTGCAAATCGACGAGTTTCCGCGATGAAAATCGCCCCCCAATTCCCGACGTGCTGCCCCGATCCGGTGATATCCAACATCTCCGGATCACGATGATAGGGGTGTAACCCGGTCCAATCGGGCCGATGTCCCCACCAGCTATCATCGTCGGGGTCTCCCGAAAATGCGCCCGAATCCGTCCTCATCGGAAAAATGCCCGGTCGTCCGCCCTGGGAAAGGTCTCCCACCGGGCCCCCGTCCATGCGTGATGGGTCGCCCGCACGTCGTCCCCTTGCAGGTCGATTTCCATCATCCCGGGGAAGTTGAACCCCGACGGGTCGTGAAGGAGCGGGGCCCCCGAGTTCAAGCAGAGCTGATCAGGCAGACTTTGCGGCCGGAAGGCCCAGGCCGCGTGGACGTGTCCGCAGCAATAAAGGTGCGGCCCGAGGGTCGCGAGCCATTCCCGCAAAATCCCCACATTGACCAGCCGTTTCTGCCTGGCCGCGCGAGCATATCGCTCGGGGACCTCGATCGGGTAATGGCACGCCACGATCAGGCGTCGCGGGCGATGGTTTTCGACGAGCTGACGGGCCTCGGCAAGCTGCGAGGGCGGCAAGAAGCCGGTCGCCGTGAGGTGGGCCCGCGTGGGGTCGAGCCCGAGGATCGCGGTCTCGGCGTCGAGCGGACGCAGCCAGGGGTATTCGACGCGAGGCGCGAACGCGCCGAAGGCGGCCTCGAACGACCGTTTCCGCACCGATTCTCGCGTGTAGCGGTCGTGATTTCCGGGCAAGACCGTCACCTTCTCGCGATCGATCAACAGCGGGGCCAGCGCCTCGCGAGCGTCCCGAAATTCGGCGGGAAGCGCCGTGGTCGTCAGGTCGCCCGTGATCAGGAAATGGTCGGGCGCAAGGTCGAGGGCATGGCGAACCACATCCCCCAATCGACCCAACCGGAATTTCCGCGCCCGGCCTCGCAGGAGATTCACGAACCCGACCGATCGCTTGTTCAGCAGGTCAAGCGGGTGGATTTTCAGCCGCCACAGGTGGATGTCGGAAAGATGCACAATCCGCACAATGGGTCTCGAAGAAAGAAGATGCCGCTTGTAAGGTGCATGAAATGCACCATCCCCTTACGCGATAGGGATTTGGTGCATTTCATACACCCTGCAAGTTAGAAGTGAATCCCGGCCCATCCCACGAGGATATCGTAGAGGGCGTGCGTGCCCACGGCGATCCCGAACCCCCTTTTCAGGAAGACCCAGGCGAAGAAGATGCCCGCGAGCCAGCGGAAGACGAACGCGAACAGGGTGAAAGCCTCGCCCGGCGCCCCGGCGTGGTGGGCCAGCGAGAAGATGAGCGCCGAGCCCGTCACCGCGAGCGTCCCCGACACCACTTCGGGCGATTGCAAGAGCTTGCCGACGCGATATAAGAAGGGGATCAACGCCAGACGGAACAGGGCCTCTTCGTAGACCCCGGCACCAGATAGCCCAGCAGCGCCGCGACCTCGGCCGATTTGGGGATCGCCGAGGCGTCGAGCAGCGATTTATGTTCCAGGCGATCGAAGCCGAATTCCAGCAATCGGCTCATGCCGATCAGAGCGACGGCCAGCATGAGGCTCTCGATCGCCATCCCCACCAGGTAAACCGGCCGGAATTGCCAGCGACTGGATCCGACGGATTGCCACCCGAGCAACGCCACGACCAGGGCAAGCGGAGGGAGCCAGCGATCGGTGAGGTGGATGCGCGAAAGGGCCTGGCGGGCCCAGGCGTCGGCCCCGGTACGGAGGGCCTCGGCCGATTCCCCGCCGATCCACGTCACGCCCACTTCATAGGCGAATAGAATAGGCAGGACGAACAGCAAGCACGGCAGCGGCCGGCGGGTGCAAGCCCAGTAGGAGGTGGCATTTGCGGATTGCCGCCTCGCCTCCTTGCCCCACCATCGCTCGTCGTACCCGAACCGCGACCGCAGCCGGGAACGTCGCGTCGGGGGGGTCTTGATGGTGGGATTCACATCCCAGGAGATCGGCCCGATCCGCCATCAAACTGCAATGACCGCGGCGGCTTCGCGGGAATCGGGCAAAGATTCTGAAATCTGCGAAATCCTCGAAAGAAATGAAATCGGACCGGCCCTTGTAGGGGTGCGGAGGGGTCGCTACCATACCTTCGTGAGGGCGAGAGCAGCGCCTTGACGATGAAGGCCGTTCCCTTCACAATACCTCCTCCGTCCGATTACCTTCTTCCGCCCGAAGCTTGCGAGACGCCGGGCATTCCGGCGAGCTTGGTATTTTCCTGGCGTCGCGACCTTTCCCGCGGATTTCCCCCTCTCAAGGGACCCGCGAACGGCCCGAAAACGGGCCAAGGTCCGCGCTTACCCGATGTTTGGGGAGGATTCGCGCGTGACTTCGCGGTTTCGCCTCGCCCTGGTCGCCGGGTTGGCCGGCCTTGCCGGTTGCAGCGACTTCAACGCCGGCCCGATCGAATACAAGCCCACGCCGCTCCTGGGCGACCTGAAGGACGACAAGGGAAAGCCCAAGGTCGAACTCCAGCACCGCGTGGAAGCCTCCGTCGCCGAGGTCTTCGGCCCCACCCCGCAAAAGATGATCGTCCCCAAGGGCGCGGGCCTGAACGCCGGCGGCTCATGGCTGGCCGACGTGGCCCAGTATCCCGACAAGTCGATCAACCGCCTCAAGGTCAAGAAGACGACCGGCAAGAATGAATACGAATATGCCGAGGGGGGCTACGCCCTCTACCGGAAGCATTGCCTGCATTGCCACGGCGTGAGCGGCGACGGCAACGGGCCGACCTCCGCGTTCCTCTGGCCCCGCCCCCGGAATTATCAGCCCGGGCATCTTCAAATTCACCTCCACCAAGAGCGTGAAGCCCACGCGGGACGATTTGCGGAGGATTCTGCACAACGGGATCGCCAATAGCTCGATGCCTGCCTTCGAGGTCACGCTCTCCGAGTTCGAGATCAGCCAGCTGATCGACTACGTGATCTTCCTGAGCGCCCGGGGCGAGACCGAGAAGAGGCTCATCGGCGAGGCCACTCTCGGAAGACGAGCCGAAGGATTCCAAGGCCCCCTCGGCCATCGACAAGGCGAAGGCCGAGGAGGTTGCGCAGGCGGTCTTCGAGGCCTGGAACACGACCGATTCCGACGTCCTCGCCCCCGAGATCCCCAAGCCGGCCTCCACGCCGGAGAGTATCGCGAGGGGCCGGACCTTATTCCTGGGGATCGGCGACCCGAAGGTCTATCCCAAGCTGGAATGCGCCGGCTGCCACGGCACGCAGGCCAAGGGGGACGGCCCCAGCTTCGTCCCCTACGACATGTTCCGCGAGGTCGTCTTCGGCGGCGACCCGGCCATGCAGGATCGCGCCTGAAGGACTATATCGCGGCGAAGTCGGAAGGCGATCCCAAGAAGGCCGACACGATCCGCGACCTGTGGGTCAAGGGCTCGCTCGACGAGTGGGGCAACCCGCTGCGGGCGGCGAACCTGAACCTGGGCATGTACAAGGGCGGGAGGCGGCCGATCGACATCTACTGGCGGATCGCCAAGGGGATCAACGGCGCCAAGATGCCCGCGCACGCCAACGTGCTCAAGCCCGATCAGATCTGGGACCTGGTCAACTTCGTCCTGGCCCTGCCCTACGAGCCCGACCTGCTGAGGGTGCCCCCGGCGGCCCTGGCCGCGTCCGGGTCGCCCCCCTCGGCGACCCACTGACATCGAACCGTCCCCGGCCGCCCGAAAATCGTCCCCTGCCCCGGAGCTTCTCGTGCGTTACTGGAGCATCCTCTTCATCCTGATGGCCATCGCCGTGACCGGCGTGTACATCTATGCCCCGATCGCCGGCGGCGACTGGTGGCTGCCCGAAAACATCTCCGCCAAGGGGACTCTCGCGTTCGGCGCCGAGGTCGATCACCTGTTCGTGATGATCCTCTGGATCACCGGCATCGTGTTCGTCGGCACCCAGGTCGCCCTCGGCTACGTGATGTGGAAGTATCAGGCCCGGCCCGGCCACAAGGCGACCTACTTCCACGGGAGCCAGCGGCTGGAGGTCATCTGGACCATCATCCCGTCGGCCATCCTCGTGTTCATCGCCCTGTACCAGATGGGCACGTGGTCGAACATCAAGTTCCGCACGTCGCAGCCCAAGGTCAAGCCCATCGCGGAAGTTACGGCCCGGCAATTCCAGTGGCTCATGCGATACGCGGGCGAAGACCAGAAGATGAACACGCCCGACGACGTCCACGTGATCAACGACCTGCATTTCGTCAAGGGCACGCCCGTGGTCATCCACCTGCACAGCGCCGACGTCCTGCACTCGTTCTTCCTGCCGCAATTCCGCATCAAGCAGGACGCCGTGCCCGGCTTGACCATCCCCGTCTGGTTCGACGCCGACAAGGCGGGCACCTACGACATCGTCTGCGCCGAGCTGTGCGGATGGGGCCATTACAAGATGCGCGGGAAGGTCACCGTCCACGACACGCAGCAAGAATACGACGACTGGATGCGGACCGCCTACCGCAATCAATCGGCCAGCCAGATCTCCATGGCCGAGAGCCCCAAGGGGAGCGAATAAACGACCATGAGCGAGCACACCCTCCCGGCAACCGAACATGCCGCACGCGGTCGCGAACGGTCACGATCATGCTCATGGGCATGACGCGCACGACCACATCCACCCGGCGCCACGAATTTCTTCTTCAAGTACATCTTCTCCACCGACCACAAGGTCATCGGGATTCAGTTCCTGTTCTCGGGGCTGATCTTCTTCGTCCTCGGCGGACTGCTCGCGCTGGCCGTGCGATGGCAGCTCGCCTGGCCCTGGTCGCCCATCCCGATCCTGTCGAAAGCCCTGTGGGCCGATCTACGGCTACCGGATCCCGCCCGAGTCGTACAACAAGCTCTTCACCATGCACGCCACGGTGATGATCTTCTTCGTGATCATCCCGTTACTCACGGGGGCTTTCGGTAACTTCCTGATCCCCTTGATGATCGGCGCCCGCGACATGGCGTTCCCCCTGCTGAACGCCCTCAGCTACTGGTTCATGTGGCCGGCGTTCTATCGCCTCGCCATGTCGTTCCTGGTCACCGGAGGGTCGGCCGAGGCGGGCTGGACCAGCTATCCCATCCTCTCGATCGCAAGATGGTCCACGCCCGGCTCGCTGAGCGGCCAGACGTGGTGGCTCCTGGCGCTCCTGTTCGCCGGGATCTCGTCCCTGATGGGGTCGATCAACTACATCACGACCATCATCATGCTCCGCGCCCCGGGCATGAAGATGTTCCGCCTGCCGATGACCGTCTGGGCCCTGTTCATCACCGCCCTGCTGCAGGCCTTCGCCCTGCCGGTGCTGACGTCGGCCCTGGTCATGCAGCTCCTGGACCGGATCGCCGGCACGAGCTTCTTCACCCCCGCCGGCTGGACCGTGGCCAATGACCCGCTGAACGTCGGCGGCGGCCAGACCTTGCTCTGGCAGCACCTGTTCTGGTTCTACTCGCACCCGGCCGTCTACATCATGATCCTGCCGGCGATGGGGTTCGTCTCGGACATCATCTCCACCTTCAGCCGCAAGCCCCTGTTCGGCTACAAGCCGATGGTCTTCGCCACGGCGGGCATCGCCGGCCTCGGCTTCATCGTGTGGGGCCACCACATGTTCCAGTCGGGCATGAACCCCGCCCTGGGCGCCACGTTCATGCTCTCGACGATGATGATCGCCCTGCCCTCGGCCATCAAGGTCTTCAACTGGACTCGGCACGATGTGGGGCGGCTCGACTCCACTTCACCACGGCCATGCTCAACGCCATCGCCTTCGTGGCCATGTTCATCATCGGCGGGCTGTCGGGGATCTTCATGGCGGCCACGCCGGTCGACATGCACATCCACGACACCTACTTCATCGTCGCCCACATCCACTACGTCCTCTTCGGCGGGCAGCACGTTCGGCATCTTCGCGGCGATCTACTTCTGGTTCCCGAAGATGTTCGGCCGGATGATGAACGAGCCGCTGGGCAAGGTCCACTTCGTCCTCACGTTCATCTTCTTCAACTGCACGTTCTTCCTGATGCACATCATCGGCATGCACGGGCACCCCCGGCGCATCGCCGACCCGACCATCTACCCGTTCCTCGCCACCCCCGGCGTGGTCTGGATGAACCAGTTCATGACGATCTCGCGCGTTCGGGCTGGGCCTGGCGCAGATCCCGTTCGCCTTCAACTTCTTCTACAGCCTGTTCTTCGGGCCGAAGGCCAGCCCCAACCCCTGGCACGCCAACACGCTGGACTGGCAGACGACCTCGCCGCCGCCGTATTACAATTTCCAGACCATCCCCACGGTCTACCACGCCCCGTATGAGTACAGCGTGCCGGGCGTGGCCACCGACTACCTCCCGCAGACCGAGCCAAGGCCCGCCGAGGCCGGCCCGCTCGACCCGGTCATGGCCTGATCGTCCCGCGGAAACAACGGGGGCGGGCCCGATCCGCCGAGGCCCGCCCAACTCCTTCGCACAAGCGACCATGAATCGATCCACGACCAACGCCGAGACGCAATACAGGGCCGGTCCGCACCGGATCGCCCTCCTCGCGGCGGCATTCACGCTCCCCTTGCTCGTGACCGGCGCCCAGGTGACCACCAACCGCGTGGGGATGGCCGTGCCCGACTGGCCGACCACCTTCGGCGCGAACATGTTCCTCTACAACTTCTTCGAGGCCCCGCTCGGCGTGGTCATCGAGCATCGCCACCGCCTCTTCGGCTCGGCCCTGGGATTGGCCATGATCGTCCTGGCCTCCTGGTTTGTCGTGGCCGATCGCCGCAAGTGGATGAAATGGCTCGGTTTCGGCGCCGGCTGCCTCGTGCTCACGCAGGGGATGCTCGGCGGGCTTCGCGTCCTGAAGAATTCGACGACTTTCGCCGCCATTCATGGATGCACCGGCCAGGCGGTCTTCGGGCTCCTGGTCGCCCTGTGCGTCCTCACCAGTCGCGACTGGGTGGGACCGAAAGCCATCACATCCGACCCCGATCATTTGCGACGAAGATCGCTGGTCACCCTGGCGATGATCTATGCACAGATGGTCCTCGGGGCCACGCTCCGCCATTTCGGCGCGAATCTCGTCCTGCACGCGGTCATGGCGGCGGCCGTCTTCGGCCATGCGGCTTGGCTGTGGTGGCGGGTGGAAAAGAGCCGGGGCATGGCCCCCTGGCTCGTCGCCCCGTCGCGATGGATGGCCCTGTCGCTCGTCCTGCAAATCGCCCTGGGGATTGGCGCGTGGTGGCTCCTGCGGCCGTTCGATGGGATTCCCCGATACGTGACGCGAATCCAGGCGATCTTCCGATCGGGGCACGTCGTCAACGGCGCCCTCCTGTTCGGCTCGTGCATGGTGGTCACCCTCCGCGCCTTCCGTCACCTCCGCTCGCCCGCAACGTCGCCGCAAACTTCCAGGGTCACCGAATCGGCCTTCGCGATGGAGGCTGTAGGATGAGCATGAAGACCGCCTTGCCGCTCGCCCCGGGCCACCTGGCCCACGCCCGAAGTGTCGACACGATCGCAAGTTCCGAACGCATGGCCGCCTTCATCGCCCTGACCAAGCCTCGCATCGCCGTGATGGTCCTGTTCTCCGTCGGCGTCGGGTTCGTGCTCGGCGCCCGCGGCTCGACCCATCCGCAAACCCTGCTGTTGACCCTCCTCGGCTCGGGCCTGGTCGCGGCCGGTGCCAGCGCGTGGAATCAGGTGATCGAGCGCGACCGCGACGCCCTCATGAAGCGGACGGCGCGGCGCCCCTGCCCTCCGGCAAGCTGAACCCCACCGAGGCGGCCGTCTTCGGCACGGCCCTGACCGTGCTGGGGGTTTCCCTCCTCGCCGGAGCGGTGAACCTCGCATCGGCCGCGGTGGCGGTGACCACCTTCTTGCTCTATGTGCTCATCTACACGCCACTCAAGCCGATCACCACCCTGAACACGGCCATCGGCGCCATCCCCGGCGCCCTGCCCCCGGTCATCGGCTGGGCGGCGGCCACCGGGACCATCGGGATCGAGGCGTTCGCGCTCTTCCTGATCCTGTTCCTCTGGCAGTTCCCGCACTTCCTCGCGATCGCCTGGATCTACCGCGAGGATTATCTGAGGGGCGGGCACCGCATGCTCCCGGCCGTCGATCCCGAAGGCGTCCTGACCGCTCGCCAGGCCACGGCGTATGCCCTGGTCCTGGTCCCGGCCGGATTGATGCCCACCATCGTCGGCGTGGCGGGCAACGTGTACTTCGTCGGCGCCCTGCTCGCCGGCCTGTTCTACCTGATGGCCTCGTGCCGGTTCCTGCTCGACGTGAACGACGCCTCGGCCCGAGGGCTGATGAAGGCGTCCTTCCTGTATCTTCCGGCGGTCCTGCTCCTGTTATTGCTCAATCCGATGCCGGCCTGACCCGACCCAATCGCGAAGTTCCCCCGAAGGTGGACGACTGATGGCACACGACCCCGCCCCGACACCCGACGAGAACGCCACGCCTCACGTCGCTGGCCCGCCCCACGCCCCAGGCCCCGCCGGTCTCGCCCGGCAAGATGGCCATGTGGCTGTTCCTCGCCACCGAGATCATGTTCTTCACCGGGCTGATCGGGTCGTACATCGTCCTGCGGGCCGGCTCGCCTCCCACCGCGTTCAGCAACTTCACCCCCCCGGCCGACACCAACGTAGGCTCGCTCGCCAACGCCAAGGCGGTCTGGATCGTCGAGCCGGGCAAGAACGTCAAGGAAGTCGCCGAGATCTTCGCGAAGTCCTGCGGCTACCCCATGGCCACGGCCGAGGGGGAAAACGCCTATCACCACCGCCTGGAAGAGCTCGTCCACGAAGGCAAGGCGATCACCGCCGGGATGAAGCCCGCCGACGCCGCCTCGTTGAAGTCGCAGCTCGACGCCGCCGGCGCGAAGACCGAGATCCAGCCGCTCCGGACCACCAACTGGCCGCAGCCTTACGACAAGTTGAACAACCCGCTCTCGATCGACCTGACCGCGCTCAACACCTTCTTCCTCATCTGCTCGTCGGTCACCATGGTCCTGGCGCTCTCGGCCGTGCAGAAGGGCAATCAGACGCGGATTGGTCCTCTACCTCCTCGCCACGGTGCTCATCGGGTCGGTCTTCGTGGGGATCCAGGCGGTCGAGTATACGAAATTGATGTCGCTCGACTCGATGCCCATCGGCATCAGCCGAGACGGCCATTTCCGGCCCAATTCCAGCCTGTTCGGCTCCTGCTTCTTCACCATGACCGGGTTCCACGGCGCCCACGTGACCGGCGGCGTGATCCTGCTCGCCTGCATCCTCATCCAGGCCATGCGAGGCAAGTTCACCGCGAGGAATCACTCGGCGGTCGAGCTTGCCGGGCTCTACTGGCACTTCGTCGACCTGGTCTGGATCATCCTGTTCACCGTGGTCTATCTGATCTGAGCCGGGGATGGTGGCATTCACGCACCCTATGAGGAACCTAATCGATGACCGCGCATAACCTTACGTTCGACCAAGAGCAGCACGTCGAGTCGCACGCGCCCTACATCACGCTGTTCTTCGTCCTGCTCAATTACACGGCGATGGAATACATCTTCGCCAAGTGGCACGGCCAGAGGCTCCTGCCGTTCTGGCTGATCGGCATGGCCCTGTTCCTGACCCTCCTGACCGCCATCGCGGCCTCGGTCTTCAAGCTGGAATTCAACCGCAAGTGGGTATACCTGACGATGGTCCCGGCCGTCGTCCTCGGGTTCACGCCCTTCCCGCTGATCCTGGGCCTGATGGTCCTGGCCATCACCAAGGCCACCCTCGTCGGCCTGTTCTTCATGCACCTGAAATTCGAGGGGAACTGGGTCTACTACATGCTCGTGCCCGCCGGCGTGCTGGCCGTCATCATGACCCTGGCCCTCTACCCCGACATCGCCATGCAGCCGAGCGAGCAGGAGCAATCCTCGCAGGAAGAAGACATTTCCTCATTGGAACCATCGCCCCTGCCGCGACCTTCCTTCTCCTGATCCAACCCGACGGACCCGCCGCCCGCCCCTCGCCAGGCTCGACCGTGAACCGTCCCTATCGCCTCGGCCTGATCCTCGTCCTCGGCACGCTCTCGCTCGCGGCCGTGATCTGCTCCGCCGCGGCGGTCGTCCGCCGCGACAGGGCCATCCCGGCGGGCGAAGATTTCGGCGAGGCGCCCCTCCCGCTCGGCAAGTTCTCGCTCGTAAAGCCACCAGGAGAAAAGGTTTCCGACGCCGACCTCGCCAATCGCGTCTGGGTCGCCGCCTTCATCTTCACCCGATGCCCCTCCTCCTGCCCCCGCATCACGGCCGTGATGAAAGGCCTGCAAGATCGCCTGGCCGACACCAACGCCCGGCTCGTAAGCGTCTCGGTCGACCCCGATTTCGACACGCCCGAAGTGCTGGGGTCGTACGCCCGCAGGATGGGGGCCGACCCCTCGCGATGGCTCTTCCTGACCGGGCCGAAGGACGACGTGTACTCGCTCATCCTCGACCGCTTCAAGCTGAGCGTGGCCGAGATCAAGGCCGAAGACCGCAAGCCCGAGGCCGAGGCCGTCTCGCACAGCAACCGCCTGGTTCTCATCGATCGCGGCAACCGGGAAGTCGGCGCGTTCGACTCGACCGACCCCGAAGCCGTCGTCCGATTGGAGGCGGCCGTCCGTCGCCTCGAAAAGAAGCACCGGAACGAAGACCTTGGCTGGCCGCTCCGCTTGCCGTCGGTCAACGCTTCGCTCAACGCAACTTGCGCCGTTTTACTGATCATCGGCTGGAGCCTGATCCGCGCGGGCAAGGTCCGTCCGCACGCGGCCTGCATGATCGCGTCGCTCGCGGTCTCGTCCCTGTTCCTCGGGTCCTATCTCGTTTATCATTACTTCGTGGGGAGCGTACCATTCCGAGGCGTCGGACCAATCCGGCTCGTCTATTTCACCATCCTGCTCTCGCACACGGTCCTCGCGGTGGCGGTGGTCCCGCTCGTGACAATCACGCTGATCCGGGCGGTCAAAGGCCGCTTCAGCGAACACGCCCGGATCGCCCGAGTCACATTCCCTATCTGGCTTTACGTCTCCATCACCGGGGTCGTCGTCTACTGGATGCTCTATCAGATGGAGTTGCCAGGATCAACCCTGTAGGGTGCATGAGATGCACCGTTCTTGGAGCCTCGACAATGAGCAAAGTCAAGCGTGTCGCCCTGGCAATCGTCGTCGCGGCAACCCTGTTGTCCCCCCAAACGATCCAGGCTTGCCCCAACTGCAAAGAAGCCCTGGCCGCCCAAACGGGCGACGGTGCCCGGCTCAAGGACGGCTATTTCTACAGCATCTTGCTCATGATGGCCATGCCCTTCAGCCTCCTCGGCACCGGAGCATTCTTCGTTGTCCGCGCCGTCCGCAAAGGCTCTTTCCCCGAAATTTAAGCGCCCCGTCAAACCCGCCGCAAGCGACCGGCGGGCGTGTTCTCGGCGAGGTCATCGATCATCTCGCGAACGGCGTAATCAATCGCCCCCTGCCAGTTGCTGGCAAATCGCTCGGCAAGGTCTTTGCGAAGATAGGCGAAGGTCAGCCCCCGCGAATTATTGATGATGGCGCCAAGGCCATGGGCATCAAAGGCTGACGCAACATCTCTGGCCTTGCCACCTTGGCCCCGAAACCGGGCACCAGGAAGGTCACGCCCGGCATGGCCTCACGCAGCTCGGAAAGTTGCTCGGGGTAAGTCGCGCCCACGACCGCGCCCAGGAGGCTATAGCCCGACGAGTCGCGATGAGGGGCCGCCCACGACGCAACCAGGTCGGCAACATGCCGATAAATCGGCCGATTCCCGGAGATCAAGTCCTGGATCTCACCAGCCGACGGGTTGCTCGTCCGCACCAGCGCAAATACGCCGCGGTCCCGAGCTGCGGCCACCTTCAGGAACGGGTCGACGCCGTCGCTGCCAAGATAGGCATTAATGGTCAAGGCATCGGCGTCCCAGGGGGCTTCCGCCGTCTCTCCCGTCACCATTTCCCCAAGATACGCCTGGGCATAGGCTTCCGCCGTGGACCCGATATCATTGCGCTTGCCATCCATGATCACGATCAGCCCCTTCGACCGGGCATGGAGCACGCATTGATGCAGCGCCAACATCCCTTCAGGACCAAGATTCTCAAAAAATGCCGCCTGAAATTTGACGGCCGGGACCAGAGAGCGCCACGACGTCAAGGACGTCTCGACCGAAAGCCGCGAACGCCTCGGCGATCCCCGCCCGATTTCCGGGAAATCGATCCAGGAAACCACGAGGCAACGATTCCGCCCGGGGGTCGATCCCCACGACCACGGGATTGGCAACCCGCAAGCAAGCATCCATCAAACGGCCTGCAAACCCCATACGCGAAATCCCACCTCAGCCAGGGTTACGTTGACATGCGGACGAAAGATCTTACAATACCCTTTCCTTCGGGTGAAACCTCGGAGGAAAATCGGGGCGTAGCGAGTTTGGCTAGCGCGCTTGACTGGGGGTCAAGAGGTCGTGGGTTCAAATCCCGCCGCCCCGACTGAAAACGCAAGTATGTGGCGAATAAAGAGAAGCGGCTCTCAAACGGGACGGGCGACGGGCCGCTTCCAAGGGGTCGGCCTGCTCGACCACCTGAACGGCCTGCTTCCAGGCCGGGCACTCGGGCGAGAAGCCGCCGTCGCCGATGCCGTCGAAGGCGACCATCAGTTCGGCGGCTTGATCCGGACCCACGGAAGCCGACCGATCGGGTCAGGCATCATGCCGCGTGGTCGAACCACGATCTCCGCAGATCGTGAACGCTTACCCGGGCCGGACAGGTCGTCGTCCCCATGACCCAGGCCTTACGACGAGATCTGGCACACCCCGACGCGTCCGGGCGTTTGACGGCGGCCGGGTGCCGGGACGGATTTCCTTGTCCGGTCATGCCGTTCAACGTCTGCCGGCATTTCCTGCGAGGCCAGGCGGCGGGGGTGGGCCGGGCGGGGCGTCGGATTCGGCCTGGTTAAGCATCCCGTGGATCAGCGCGGGCGAGCCCAGTGCGAGCAGCAGGTCGGCCTGCGCCTGCGTGGCCTGCCAGACGGCGTCGAGCCTGGCGTTCTCGAGCTGGATTTGCCGCTGGCGGGCCTGCGTGAGCTTGGCGAGGTCGGTCTGGCCCTTCTCGAAGAGCTCCTCCAGTTGCGCCAGCTCGCCGGCCAGGTCGGTCGTCAGGCCGGCGGTCTCGTTGACCAACTCCGACGCCCCATTCCACTTGGTCACCGCGGCGCGGACCTGCGAGACGACGCGTTGGCGGGCGGCCTCGACCGCCACGCACGCTCAACGCGCTCGGCCTCTCGCTGGCGGACCAGCGGCTTGCCGTTGTTGACCAAGGGCATCTGCGTGACGAAGATCAGACCCACGTATTGCACGCCCGCCTCGTCGATCTGGTACTCCGGCCCGAGGATCGGCGAGGGGATGCGGTCCCCCTTGGCCAGCCTCACCGCGGCGCCCCGCCCGGGCCTGTGCCTGCGCCGCCATGATGTCGGGGCGGTCGGTCATGGCGAGCTTGACCATCTCCTGCTCGTCCACCGGCGGGACGTAGGCGGGCAGGGTGAACTCGCCCAGGGGCTCGGATGCCGCCACCGTGTCGGGGATGCCGATCTGGTTGCGCAGGTCGGACAGCGCGACCATGTAATCCTGCCTGGCGGCGCTGGCCTGCTGCTGGACGGCGCGGTTCTCCACGCGTGCCAGGATCACGTCGGCGGCCTGCACCTGATTCGCCTCGAGCTGCTTCTTCAGGTCCTTCCAGCCGGGCGCCGAATTCGGCGAGGCGCCTGGCCACGCGGAGCTTCTCGCGTCTATAGGCGGCCGTCTGGAAGAGGCGGTAGGTCTGCACCAGCGCGGTCAATTCGGCCTGGGTGATGGTCCATTGCTGCTGGGCGAGCGCGGCCTTGGCGATCTCGTGGCGATGCGCGGTCTGATTCCCCAGCTCGAAAGGCTGGCGATAGGAGATGTAGAAGTAATTCTGGCCGTAATGATAGAAGCCGGAGTTGGAACCGCGGTTACTGCCGGCGGGGCTGCCGTTGCCGAAGGTGTTCTGCGGGATCAGGGTGATGGGCCGGTAATCGATCCAGAGGGTGGGGTTGAGCGTGGTGGGGAAGCGGCGGGCGACCTCGACGGCCTCGGGCGAGGCGGCCAGCGGGTTGCCCTGCCGTAACGTCACGAGGTCGGGGTTGCTCGTCAGCGCGCCGATCAAGGCGGCCTGGAGGCTGAGCGATTGGCCGGTGATCGAGTCGGCCGGGGGCGTGCCGGTGACCGGAGGTGCCGGCTCGGTCGGCAGGGTGCGCGACGGGCACGGGCAGGTCGCTCGGCCCGGCCTGGGCGCGGCGGGCCGACGCGTCGGTGCGATCGGCTGTCGGCTGCGACGGCACGCGGCTCGCGGGCCTGGACCCCAGCAGCTTTCCGAACAACCCGCGGGAGGGCGGCCTCGGCGGGGTGGGCTGCGTCAGGACGACGTCGGCGGGGTTCGCCGGCCTGGGGGCGGCGTCGTCGGGGGCGATCAGGGCGATCACCAGCAACGCAATAGACGAGTGCATAAGGCCGCATCCTGCGAATGGGTCGCCCCGTCGGGATCGCCGGATCCGCGAGAGGCCGGGTTCCTCCCCGTGCTCGGACGATCCTCGCCGGCCGGGAGCCGCTTCCGTCGGGAATATCGAGAGGCGGGGCGATCGGGCTTGAGTGCGGGCGCGGGCAAGCGCGAATCGAATTCGCACGATTGCGCAAGCCGCTACTAAAGTCACAATCCCTACCATCCGATCAAACTACAGTCCTCCGTCGGCATGTCCCGCTCGACGCCTCGCCGAGGACGCTCACGGATGGGCCCTGCACGAGCCGGGAGTTGATCGCCTCCTACTTGTCCGGCGGTCCGCCGACAAGCTCGAACTCCTCAAGGACGCGGCAGATGAATCTCTCAAAGAGATATTTCAATATTAAACAACTGATCTTCGGGGCGATGGCTTGCGGCTTGCTGCTGGCCCTGCCGGGATGCGGGATCCCCCCGCTGCGCCAGCCGCAGCCGGGACCAAACCTGCCGCCAGACTTCAATGGGGCGAGCAGCGCGGACAACTCGGCGCAGCTCGGGATCGAAGAATTTTACAACGATCGCATGTTGACGTGCCTGATCGAGAAGGTGCTCGTCGACAACCGGGAGCTGAGGATCCTGAATGAGGAGGTCGCGATCGCCAGCAACGAGGTCCTGGCACGGTCGGGGGCGTACCTCCCGTTCGTCAGCGTCGGGACCGAGGCGGCGATCGACAGGGCCAGCCGCTTCACGCATCGCAGGGGCCGGCTTGATCGACGACCCGTACCTCCCCGGGAAGTTCTTCTCCCTCGCGCACGGGGATTTCGGGGGGGGCATCAACTTCACCTGGCAAGTCGACATCTATCGGCAATTGCGGAATGCCAGGGACGCCGCGGGGCAGCGCTATGAGTCCGCCAGCGAGAGGCGGAACTACTTCGTGACCACCCTGGTCGCGGACGTCGCCGAGAATTTCTACCGGCTCATGGGGCTCGACAAGCGGCTTGAGAACCTGAATCAAATCATCGATTTCCAGAGGCAAAGCCTCAGGATCGCCGAGGCCAGGAAGGAAGCGGGCCGCGCCACCGAGCTGGCCGTCCGCCGCCTCCAGGCCGATATCGAGCGGAATCAGAGCGAGAAGCTGATCATCAACCAGTCGATCATCCAGGGCGAGAACCGCATCAACTTCCTCGTCAATCGCGTCCCGCAGCGCGTCGAACGCATCTCCGACGGATTCTACGACCTGGAAATCCACCCGCTGAGCGTCGGGATGCCCTCGCAGTTGCTCCAGAACCGACCCGACATCCGCCAGGCCGAGCGCGAACTGGTGGCCTCCGGGCTCGACGTGAAGGTCGCCCGGGTCAACTTCTTCCCCCAGCTGGTGATCAACGGCGGCGTGGGCCTCGATTCCTTCGTGATCAATCACCTCTTCGAGCCGCAGGCGGTGATCGGCGACGTCGCCGCCGGCCTGGTCGGGCCGCTGGTCAACAAGAGGGCGATTCGGGCCCAGTATCTCACCGCGAACGCCAGGCAATTGCAGGCCGTCTACAACTATCAGCGCGTCATCCTCGAGGCCTTCACCCAGGTCATCAACCGCATGAACATGGCGCGAGAACTACGGCCAGAGCGTCGAGATCAAGAAGCAGCAGATGAGGACGCTCGAGTCCGCGGTCGAATTCGCCAACGATCTCTTCCTGAATGCACGCCTCGAATTCCTCGACGTGCTGACCGTCCAGCGTGACCTCCGGGACGCACGAGTGGCCTTGATCGACACCAAGACGGAACAACTAGCTGCGATCGTAAACACCTATCAGTCGCTCGGCGGCGGCGTCTCGGTGATTTCCTCTCCCGCGGACTTCCGCGGCCAGTTCCCGTACACCCACACGGTCCGCGGCGGCGAGAACTTCTGGACGATCTCGCTGCTTTATTACCGGACGGGCCGGTATGGCAAGGCCCTCTGGGCAGTCAACAAGGATGCCGTCGCCGCCTTCGACCGCCTGGCCGTCGGCGACAAGATCATCATCCCGCGGGTGGACCAACTCGACCCAAACCTGATCGAAGAGGTCCCCTCGCTTGGCCCCGAGGTGGTGCCCGGCGACAAACCGGCGATCGTCCCCCCCTCGCTTCCGCTACCGTCCGAAAGCAAGCCCGGCCCCTTCGTCCCGGCGGCGGACAAGAGCCCCGCAATCGACCCCACTGGCGACGCCAAACCCCCCGCGGCGGCGTCGAAGCCGGCGGCAGGGAAGTGACCGGCCGATTCGCTTCAAATTACCCGCCACTCAGGCGTGAAGGACCGTCGCACGACCCCTGAACATGGCCGCGGGAGCCTACTGGTAGTCCAGACTTGCGCATCCGTGGGGGTGCGGAGTCTCTCCCCTTTTGGCGGTCGACCACGACTCGTCAAGGAGCCACGCCGCATACCCGGCTTTCCGGAATTATCGCGACGGGTCGGCCGTATCTTCCGCGATTCGCGAGCTTTCGGCCGAAAACCTGCCGAATTTCGTTCGCTTCCCCCGGGCCGACGCGTTTCGAACGGCCATTTTCCGCCCCTTGACTTCCGACGGTAGCGAAGCCAACAATTTTGCGTTTTGGTCGTTGTGTTCGGTTTATCCCGATTTTGGGGCTTCCTCGCCACGTCGAAAGCGTATACAATTTGGGGACCTTGGGGCTTCGTCCGCCCAGTCGGAGAATTTGCGGAGCGCCTCTGGCCGAAAGCGATCCGGCCGGCGAGCGAGCCTCGAATCACGACGTTCGAGAAGTGAGGGGCCATGCTCGACCGTAAAAGCCTCGTGTTCACGCTCTGGCTCGCAGGCTCGCTGGTACTCCTGGCGTGGGTGCTGGTCGTGCCGGACCGGACGTCGAGGTTGGTTACCGTCCCGTCTCGGCCCGATTGTGCCCGCCGCAATGTCGCCGTCTCGCCGGACCAACCTGCGATCCGCCTCGTCGCAGGCGTAGCTACCGACGCGGGCGAGGAGGCGAATGCCCTTTCTTCCGAGGACGAAGAGGAAGACCCGGCCGTCGCCCTGGATGAGCCGCGGGTTTGCTTCCCGAGCCTTGGCTCGTTCCGCACGGTCCCGAATCGGCGACTGGCCGCCCGCCGCCCGATCCTCGCCTTCTATCCTCTCCGTTGTTGATCGGCCGCCGATCGACTTTTGATTGCCCGCTAAAGGGTCGCCGGTCCTCCACGCATCGTCCAGGCCCGGCCTGGGGGATCACGCGTGATGGAGATTGTCGAGTCGGCTAAACCGTGCCTCGCCGATGCCAGGTCTTGGGCTCGACGTCCCTCGTGGTCGTCGGTCCGGCGTGATCGGATGCCGTCGTCTGCGATCGATCGACGACAACCTGGCCGAGAGATCACCCCGCACATCTTCCTGGCGTCACCCCTCCCCCTGCTGGCGCCGAACCGAGTCGGATCGCCTCCGTACTCGAATCCCTCCAATTCACACCGCGTCTGCTTGCCCAAGGGATCGGGACCGAGTCCAGTCGAACAGGAGCCTTGCAATGAATCCGATTGACGAGCCCAACATGGCCCATCCGCCGTTGGTCGACGACCACGCGACGCAACTCGGCCGCTCGACCATCGACCCGCATGTCATCGAACGTGCCGCGGCGACCAAGTCCGTCATGCGGCGGCTGGTGAAGACCGTGATGATGACCGCCATCGTGGCCGGCGGTGTGGTCATCGCCATGTACAAGATGCGTGTGGACATCCCGGCGCTGAACACCCCCAAAATTTATGCGTATCTTGATGCTATGAGCGTGCGCCGCCGAGCAGCTGAAAGGGCGCATCGCCGGCCGGTATGAGTCGGCTTTTCACAAGCACGAGGAGGAGGCCGTCCACGAGGAGCACGAGATCGTAGTCACCAGCCCGTTGGCGAAGGACGCCACTATCACCCAGGACTACGTCTGCCAGATCCGCTCGCGGCAACACATCGATGTCTGTGCGATCGAGAGCGGGTATATCAAGTCCGTCGCGGTCAAGGAAGGGCAGGCGGTCAAGGAAGGCCAGCCGATGTTCGAGCTCATGCAGGTCGTCTACAAGGCGGAGCTAGCCTCCGAGGTGGCCGAGCGGGACCTCGCGCAACTGGAGCTGACCTACACGCAGACGTTGGCCGACAAGCAAGGTGTGTCGCAGAAAGAGGTGAGCCTCTACAAGGCCAAGCTGGCCCATGCCCAGGCCAAGGTGGACCTGGCGCAGGCCAAGTTGACCTTCGCCACGGTGAAGGCACCCTTCGACGGCATCATCAACCGCCTGAAGGTGTTCCCGGGCAGCCTGGTCAAGGAGGGGGACGTCCTCACGACCCTGTCCGACAACGCCGTGATGTGGGTGTATTTCAACGTCACCGAGAAGCGATATTACGAATACATGGCCGAGGCGGGCAGGGATAAGTTCAGCGTGGATGTCCGGCTCGAGCAGGCGAACCACGCCGAGTTCCCGCATATCGGCAAGATCGACATCGCGCACAACATCGGCGCGGTCGAGGCCGATTTCAACAACGAGACCGGGAACATCCCCTTCCGCGCGGATTTTCCCAACCCGGAACGCCTGCTGCGCAACGGCCAGACCGGCACCGTGCATATCGACCACGTGGTACACGACGCCATCCAGATCCCCCAGCGGACGACGTTCGAGAACCTCGCCAAGCGATACGTCTACGTGGTCGACAAAGATAACGTGGTGCATCAGCGCGAGGTCGTCATCGAGCACGAACTGGAGGACGTCTTCGTGGTCAAGAAGGGGTTTCTTGACGTGAAGGACAAGATCATCCTGGAGGGGACCCGACAGGTTCGCGACGGCCAGAAGCTGGAACAAAAATACGAGTTCCGTAATCCGGTAGAGGTCATGGCGAACCAGAAGAACCCGGCACAGTAAGGCCCGCGGACAACGGCCGAGTTGACGCGGCAGGATAGACTGCCTGTCGGATGTCATGCTCGCGGGGCCCCGCGAGCATGACATCAACGAAAATCCCATCGCGGGCTGACGGGGTGGCGCGAGCATGCCGCCCGGATTCGCCCCGGTCTTTGCACCCCCTCCCACGGTCCTTCCCACGCCCCAGCTACCGCGTTGCCGGTATGGACACCAGATAGGACATCCGACGACCATGTTCGCAAAAATCCTCCATCGGCCGGCGTTGGCGATCGTCATCTCGATCCTCATCTTGTTCCTGGGGGGGCTGGCGATCAACACCCTGCCAATCTCCCAGTTCCCCTCCGTGGCGCCGCCGAGCGTGATGGTCTCGGTGTCCTATCCCGGCGCCGGCGCCGAGGTGCTGGTCGACTCGGTGCTGATCATCCTGGAGCAGGCCATCAACGGCGTCCAGGACATGCGCTACATGGCCTCCGCCGCCACCAGCGCCGGCGAGGGGGCGATCCAGATCATCTTCGAGCCGGGCACCGACCCCAACGTGGCCGTCTTGAACGTAAATAACCGCATCCAGATGGTGAAGAATCGCCTCCCCAACATCGTCGAGCGCGAGGGCATCATCGTCCTGCAGAACATGACAAGTATGCTCATGTATGTGAATATTTACAGTACTGACAAGGACCTCGACCAGAATTTCCTCTACAACTACGTGATGGTCAACATCCTGCCCGAGATCAAGCGGACCCGGGGCGTCGGCACGGCCAACATCCTCGGCAACCGCGCGTATGCGATGCGGATCATGCTGAATATCGACCGCATGCGTGCCTACAACGTTTCGGCCGAGGACGTCATGAAGGCGGTGGCCGACCAGAGCATGATCGGCTCGCCCGGGCGGCTCGGCCAGGCGACGGGTAAGACTTCGCAGACGGTCGAATACGTCCTGACCTGGGTCGGGCGATACAACAGGCCCGAGCAGTATGAAAACATCATCTTAAAGGCGAATCCCGACGGCGAGAACCTGCGCATCAAGGACATCGCCAAGGTCGAGCTGGGCTCGTCTTTCTACGACCTCTATTCGGACCTCGACGGCAAGCCCTCGGCGGCCATCGTCCTCAAGCAGCTCCCCGGCACCAACGCCGCCACCATCATCGAGAGCGTCAAGGAGAAGCTCAAGGAGTTCAAGAAGGACTCGTTCCCCCCCGGCATGGACTACGAGGTCAGCTACGACGTCTCCGCCTTCCTGGAGGCCTCCATCGAGAAGGTGGTCCACACCCTGGGCGAGGCCTTCGTGCTGGTCGCCCTGGTGGTCTTCCTCTTCCTCGGGGACTGGCGATCCACGCTGATCCCCACCCTGGCCGTGCCCGTGTCGCTGATCGGCACCTTCTTCTTCATGCTCCTGTTCGGCCTGTCGATCAACCTCATCACGCTCTTCGCGCTGGTGCTGGCGATCGGCGTGGTGGTCGACGACGCGATCGTGGTGGTGGAGGCGGTGCATGCCAAGATGGCCGAGAAGCACCTCTCCCCCTATCGGGCGACGCGCGAGGTCATGGGCGAGATCAGCGGCGCGATCATCGCCATCACCATGGTCATGACGGCGGTGTTCGTCCCGGTGACCTTCATGACCGGGCCGGTCGGCGTGTTCTACCGGCAGTTCGGCCTCACGATGGCCATGTCGATCGTGCTCTCGGGCATCGTGGCCCTGACGCTCACGCCGGTCCTCTGCGCCATGCTCCTGAAGCCCCACAGGCCCCACACGGGATTCCGCGGGCCGCTGGCCATATTCCTGCACCTCTTCGACCGCGGCGTCGAGAAGGTCACGGGCGGCTATGCCGCGGTCCTGCGGCGGATCGTCACGCGCCGCGCCCTGACCATGATCATCATCATGGGCTTCGGCTACGGCATCTTCGTCGTGAACACGCAGCTCTCGTCCGGATTCATCCCGCTCGAAGACCAGGGCATGATCTACGGGATCATCCAGACGCCCCCGGGCTCGACGCTCGAATACACCAACGCCAAGTCCGAAGAGCTGGCGAAGATCGCCCGGAAGACCGACGGCGTCAAGTCGGTCTCCTCGCTGGCCGGCTACGAGGTCCTCACCGAGGGCCGAGGCTCGAACGCGGGCACCTGCCTCATCAACCTGAAGCCCTGGGCCGACCGCAAGATGACCTCGCGCCAGATCATCGAGGAGCTCGAGAGGAAGGGCAGCAAGATCTCCAACGTCAAGCTCGAGTTCTTCGAGCCGCCCGCGGTCCCGGGCTTCGGCGCGGCCGGCGGCTTCTCCACCCGCGTGCTCGACAAGACGAACACGATGAACTACCAGGAGCTCGGGAAGGTCACCGACAAGTTCATGGCCGCCTTGAAGAAGCGCAAGGAGGTGAAGGGCCTGTTCACCTTCTTCGCCAGCAACTACCCGCAGTACGAGATCGTCATCAACAACGACGTGGCCATGCAGAAGGGCGTGTCGATCGCCGACGCGATGAACAACCTCTCCATCGTCGTGGGCAGCACCTGGGAGCAGGGCTTCGTCCGCTTCGGCCAGTTCTTCAAGGTCTACGTCCAGGCGTCGCCGGAGTTCCGGCGGTTCCCCGAGGACTTCGACAACCTGTTCGTCAAGAACGACAAGGGGGAGATGGTCCCCTACTCCTCGTTCATGCAGCTCAAGAAGAAGCAGGGCCTGAACGAGATCAACCGCTACAACCTGTATCCCTCCGCCGCCATCCAGGGCGCGCCGGCGAAGGGGTACAGCACCGGCCAGGCCATCAAGGCGATCCAGGAGGTGGCCGAGCAGACGCTGCCCCACGGCTACGGCCTCGGCTGGGAAGGCCTGTCGTATGACGAGGCGAACAAGGGGAACACGGCGGTCTTCATCCTCGGGATCGTCGTGGTGTTCGTCTACCTGGTGCTCGTCGGGCAATACGAGAGCTTCATGCTGCCGCTGGCGGTGATCCTGTCGCTGCCGGTCGGGCTCTTCGGCACCTTCCTCTTCCTGCAGCTGATGGGGTTGTCCAACGACGTGTACGCGCAGATCGGCCTGGTCATGCTCGTCGGCCTGCTCGGCAAGAACGCGATCCTCATCGTCGAGTTCGCGGTGCAGAGGCGCCGGGAGGGCGTGAGCCTGAAGGACGCGGCCATCGAAGGCGGGAAGCTGCGGTTCCGGCCGATCCTGATGACCTCCTTCGCCTTCATCGCGGGCCTGCTCCCGCTGGTGGTGGCCACCGGCCCCGGGGCGATCGGCAACCGCACCATCGGCACCGCCGCGGTCGGCGGGATGCTCGTGGGGACCTTGATCGGAGTCCTGCTCATCCCCGGCCTCTACTACATCTTCGGCGTGATCGCCGACAAGCGCAGTCTCATCAAGGACGAGACCGATGGACCTCTTTTCGGAGTCCGTCCCAGCCCACTGAACGGAACGGATCGGGGGTCCGCCCCTCGATCAAGTGAAGAAGCCGATTAGAGCCGCCGGGAACTCGACCGTCACCATGCCGTAGAATCGGTCGATCAGGCGGAATCGCCCATTAGGATCGGGGGGATGAGCCGCCAGGAGTGACGCTTGATCTGACTGCGAAGCCATTCGGATCGGAGTCGTTGCCCTGGTCATCCCCGAGCTGGACGAGCCCGACCGCGCCCTCTTGGCCGGCCCCCTCCCCGGTCCTGCCCGTTTCGCAAACCCCCGGAATTGCCCCGCGAATCCGGCTTGATCCGGGAGCCGGATTGCTCATTCGAGGAGGGTTGTTTGCCCGAATCCTTCGACGAGCCGAAGAAAGAGGTCATATAGCCGGCGCCGATTGTCACCGCGACAAGTGCCGCGCCGGCGGTTAGTAGCGGATTGCGACCTTGCCGCGTTCGGCCGCCGTCCGCTGGATTGCGACTGCAAGGCCGATGCCATCGGTCACCGTCAGGACCGCGTTGCAGGCCGGACACATCCGGCGATCGATCACCGGGGCGCCCGCCCCGACGAACGCGAGCCCGAGGCGGGGTCGTGGCGCACCTCCACTGGCGGTAGGAATACCGCGCCGCCCGACCGATCATCCATCGACGTTCATCGAGATTCCGTCGAAACACGAGTTCGACGACCGATTTACGCGAATGGGCCGACTGGAAGGGTTCGCAAATCCAGAACTGCTGTCGGCATGCATTCTGCGTTTCTAAGGACTTGTCGCCTGCGGGGTCCGGGTCCCTGGAGACTTGAGGATGATCCTTCCCATGGCCACCTTCTTCTTGATGATCGCGGCGGTCTGCGCTTCAGCCCCGACGGATCATGCGCGTTGACCGAGTCGGATCGGCAGGAATTGCGGCGATACGCGGGCGACACCTGGCGGTCATTCGAGGCGATGACGACGGAGATCGGCCTGCCGGCCGACAAGCTGATCGTCGACCCGGTCGGCCATGCGTCCCCCGCCGGCGCGACCTCCCCGACCGACATCGCGTCGTATCTCTGGAGCCTCCTGGCCGCCGAGAAGCTTGGGATCATCGGGCGCGACGACGCCGACGGGCACCTCGACCGCGTATTGACGGCGTTGGGCAAATTGCGGAGGGATCACGGCTTCTTCTTGAACCGCTACGACCCGAATTCCGGCGAGCCTGCCGATCGCGTGTCGGGCCACGGCGCCAGGGAACCCCGCTTCCTCTCGACGGTCGACAATGCCTGGCTCGCCGCGGCGCTCATCCTGGCCGGCAATGCGCGGCCGAACTTGCGGCCTCGCACCGAAGCCCTGCTCGGGCCCATGGACTTCGCCTTCTTCTACGACCCCTTCGACCCGGCCGATCCGATCAAGCACCCCGGCCAATTCCGCGGCGGATTCTACCCCGACACCGGCAAATTCCTGGGTCACTACGGGATGGTCAACACCGAGCCGAGGATCGCCAGCTACGTCGCGATCGGCCGCGGGCAGGTCCCGCCGGATCACTACTTCCGCCTCTCTCGCACGCTCCCGGCCGCGTCGCCGCAATGTCGGACGCCCCAGGGCGAGGTCCGGACCTATCGGGGCGTGCCGGTGTTCGAGGGGCATTACGAATTCCGCGGGATGGACGTCGTGCCGAGCTGGGGCGGGAGCATGTTCGAGGCGCTGATGGTGCCGCTCTTCGTGCCCGAGGCGCGATGGGCACCCGAAAGCTGGGGCGTGAACCATCCGATCTACACGCGTGCCCAGATCGAGCAGGGCTTGATCGTCCGCAAGTATGGCGTGTGGGGATTCTCGCCGGCGCTCGATCCCGCCGGCGGCTACCGGACCTACGGCGTCGACGGGCTCGGGACCGAAGCCCACGGCTACCGGACGTTCGATCCCGTCGTGAACGGGGACTCGAAGGCGATGCCCGACGGCGTGGTCGACCCCCCACGCTTCCTTCCTCGCGCTGGCCTTCGCGCCCCGAGAGGCGATGGACAACCTGCGGACCCTGGCCGAGAAATACCCCAAAATCTACGGGAAATACGGCTTCCGCGACTCGGTGGACGTCGCGACCGGCGCGGTCGCCGAAGGCGTGCTCGCGCCTCGATCAGGGGATGATCATGGCCGCCATCGCCAACGCCCTGTGCGACGACGTCATCCAGCATTATTTCTCCGACGGCGGCATCGAGGCGGCCATCCGGCCCCTCATGGCCGACGAGAAGTTTACCGCCCGCCCTCGGCCGGCCGGCAGCCCGTCGCCGTGAGGCGCCTGACGACGCCCCGGCGCCTCGACCAGGAACGAGCTTTCCTGGCATCCCTCGCTGCTCGTACCGACGTAAATCCGGAACTCGCCCGGCTCGACGACGAATTGCATCTTGCGATCGTAGAACCCAAGCTCCGCGGGGCCGAGGGAGAAACGCACGGCCTTCGACTCGCCCGCCTGGAGCGTGATCCGCTCGAATCCTCGAAGCTCCTTGACCGGCCGGACCACGCTGGCGGCGACGTCGCGAATGTAGAGCTGGACCACCTCATCCCCCGCACGATCGCCCACGTTGCGGACCTCGACCGTCACGGAGATTTTTCCGTCGGGCACGATCGATTTCGCCGAGAGCGTGGGCTTTGATACCTCGAATCGCGCATAGCTCAAGCCATGCCCGAACGGCCAGAGCGGGCCGAGCGGCTCGTCGATATATTTCGACGTGTATTTGTCGGTGGGCGACGCCGGCCGGCCCGTGTTGCGGTGGTTGTAGTTGAGCGGGACCTCGCCCACGGCGCGGGGAAAGGTCACCGGCAGCTTGCCGCCGGGATTGACCTCGCCGAACAGGGCATCGGCGATCGCCGGCCCTCCCCGGACGCCCGGGAACCACGCTTCGAGGATCGCGGGGACATTCTCGGCCACCCAATCGACGGTCAAGGGCCGCCCGTTCATCAGCACAACAACCGTGGGCGTGCCGGTGGCGTGAACGGCCTGGATCAGCTCAAGCTGATGGCCCGGGAGCCCGAGCGAGCTCCGCGAAGTGGCCTCGCCGCTCATGTCCCAGGGCTCGCCCACGGCCACGATCGCCACGTCGGCGGACCGCGCTTTCGCGACGGCATCGGCAAATCCTTGCGTGTCGCCGCCAACGGCCTTGCACCCCTCGGCATGCGTGATTTGCGCCGATCCGCCCCGCTTCCCGGCGGCCGTCCGCACGCCGTCCAGCAGCGAGACCGCATCCTCCGGCTTCCCCGCCGCATGCCAGGGGCCGAGTAACGTCATGCGGTCGTCGGCGAAGGGGCCCAGCACGGCGATCGACCGGGTTTTCGGCTTCAGGGGCAGCAGGCCCCCGTCATTCTTCAAGAGCACCAGCGAGCGCGTGGCCAGGTCGTAGGCCACATCCATGTTTGCCGGGGTGACCATAACCCTGGACTCGTTCGCCTCGTCGGCGTAGGGCCTTTCGAACAGGCCAAGCCGGAACTTGAGCCGCAACACGCGGCGGACGGCCTCATCCAGCCGTTCGGGAGGGATCTCCCCGCGAGTCACCAGGGCGGCGAGATGCTCTCCGTAAAGGTTGCTCTTTTCCTCCATGTCCACGCCGGCCGAAAAGGCGAGCCGAGCGGCATCGGCGCGATCGGCCGCCAGCCCGTGGGGGATGAGCTGCTCGACCGCCTTGAAATCGGCCACGACCAGGCCGTCGAACTTCCACTCGCCGCGCAGGACCGTGCCGATCGTGAACGGATTGGCCGTGCAGGGGACGCCGTCGAGGGCATTCGAGCGCCGTCATGAACGACGCCACGCCCGCCTCGCGAGCGGCGCGGAACGGCGGGAAATAGAGCGTGCGCAGCGCCCGCTCCGGGACCTCGGCCGAATTGTAATCGCGCCCGCCCATCGCCGCCCCATACGCCACCCAGTGCTTGGCGCACGCGGCAATCCGGCCGTCGCCGCCAGGGTCATCCCCCTGGAATCCCAGGACCTGCGCGGGCCATGGCGGCGCCAAGGTACGGGTCTTCGCCGGCGCCTTCGACCATGCGCCCCCATCGCGGGTCGCGGGCGACGTCCACCATCGGCGCGAACGTCCAGCGGACCCCCGCGCCGCGCGCCTCGCCCGCCGCCACCCGGGCGCCTCGACCGGCCGCGGCGGGGTCCCAGCTCGCCGCCATCGCCAGCGGCGCGGGGACGATCGTGCGATATCCGTGGATCACGTCATAGCCGAATACGACGGGAATTTTGACGCGAGATTGCTCGACCGCAACCCGCTGGACCCGGTTCACATTCGCGGCCCCATGGACATCAAAGAACGAGCCGATATGTCCGGCACGGACGGCGTCGAGCACTTCTTCCATGGCCGCCCCACGCACCTCTCCGCTGGCCTGCGCAAGCTGGCCGACCTTCTCCTCGATCGTCATCTTCCCCAGCAGCTCGTCAACCCTCGGCTCCACGTCCGCGGGTGACGCTCCCCTCGTGCCGGCTTGCAGGAGGCTTGCCATCGCGAGGGCCGCGATCAGCGGGAGTCGGGCGCGTATTGCCTTGCCGTCCATGATCGTCCTCAAAACGCCTCGCCATAGGCGGCCTTGCGGAAGATTTTCGCGGCCTCGTCGACGGAGATCCCCACGACCTTCAGCCGCCCTTTTTCGGACTCGCCGCCGATCGGGATGTAGGGCACCCCCAGGCCGAATTCCGCGGCCTGGCGGATGTGCTGCACCGCAAGCGTCTCGAACCCGAGCAAGTATGCCGCGACGGAATCGACCGAGACCGGGTTCCGGCCGGCGATCACCAGGCCGGTGTCGACCGCCTTGCCGCCCACCGGCCCCTTGCCGATCATCGCCGGGTGGCCGGTGACGATCGCCAGGTCGATCGGGAACCGCATGAGCATCCCGACGAGGAACGCCTGCTTGTCCTGGAGGATGTTGTGCGGGTGCCGCTCCTGCTTCACGCGAGGATGGCCGTAGAAGTCGGCCGCGGGGTAGCTCATCGCCATGTTCTTGATCGCGAGCGTGACCGTCGCGGTGGAGTGGACCTTCATCTGAGCGAGCGACACGAGCTTCTCGTACTCGAACACCCGGGGATTGACCATCACGCGACGTTGCGGCCCGAAGGTCAGGTCCACCGCAACAAAAGGCGCCTTGTTGTGGTCGAACCACTCGACCCCCTCCGACTCGATGACCTCGGGATAGCCCAGATTCTTGAACACATCTTCCGTCTCCATCTTCCCGGCCCCGCCGGTGACGATGATCGACTTCGGATGCAGGGTCTTGATGAAGCGGATGGTGGCGCGAAGGGTATCGGCCTGCGTGCAGGCGGTCTTGTCGTCGCGCGTGGCCGTGGTGTCGTTGGGCTTGATGGCGACGATCTTGTCGCGGAAGTCTTCAAGGGGCACACGCCCGAGTGCCTGTTGGACGGCCTTCTCGATGTCGCCGGGCTGGTTGGCGATGGAGACGGTGAGGGAAGCGTCGGCGTTCATGAGGAATCAACCTCCCGTGAGCTGGACTTCGAAGCTCTCGTCGTTCCCTTCGATCCGGAAGCGAATCTTCGAACCTGCTGGGGCGCGAGCTTCGGTTCGGGTTCGGGCACGTCCTCTCCTTCATGAAGCGATCAGCGAGAGGACCTCGACTTGCTCGCCCACGGGGATCTTCCTGTATTGCTTCGATTCCCAGTCGAAATAGCCGAGCGTGACGTCGCGGAAGGCGCCGATGGCCGTGAATCGAGCGGCCGAGAGCTTGTGCTCCTCCGCGAAGGCGACCAGGCCCGCCATGGCCTCGTCGCCGGCCTGGAAGACCAGCGCAAACGTCCGTTCGCCGCCCTGCTCGTGGATCAATTTCGACTTCATCGGACCCTCCGTTTCAGCCCAGGTCGAGGGGATTTTCGGGGGGGTCTCCCGGGCCGACCCAGAGCGCCCGCAGGCGATACATGACGCGGCCGGCGCGGGGGACCCGCTCGCGCAGGACCCCGTAGCCGGCGTGCTGGAGCTTCTCGGCGAGGGCGCGGATCTGGCCCTCGTCCTGGTCGATGGCGTCGGCCCTGGTCGGCTTGCCCTGCGCAGTCGCGCCGGGCGAAGAGCTGGACGTGGCCGAACTTGTGCCACTTCGCCTCCTCGGTCTTGATGATCTCGCCGCTCATCGGAAGATCTCCTGAGGAAGGAACCTGCGGGACGACGGCCGCCGGCCGCGATTGACCGCATAGGCCACGCCGATCCCCAGGAGCACCCCCACTCCCACCACCGCGGCCGTGGCCGCCAAGGAAGGCCTCGGGCTGCCACTTGCCCAGCGCCTCGTAATTCGACTCCGGCAGCCGGCTTGACGGGCCCTCGGGACCCTCCCTCATGGCCATCCGGATCACCTGCGCCAGGTGCAGGGCCCCTCGGCCGGTGAGGTCGGCGATCTGCTCGCGGCAACTGAAGCCGTCGGCGATCACCAGCGTGTCGTCGGGGGCCTCGCGCACGGCCGGCAACAGGACGCGCTCGCCGACCTTCACCGAGATGTCGTAATGCTCGGCCTCGAAGCCGAACGAGCCCGCCATCCCGCAGCAGCCCGAGTTGAGCACGTCGAAATCCAGGCCGAGCTTCTGGAGCGCCTCGGCCTCGTCGGGAAATCCCATCACATGGTCGTGATGGCAATGCTTCTGCACGATCGCCTTGCGTCGCAGCTTCGGGAACCGGAAATCGGGCGCCTTCTTGACGAGGAATTCGCTCAGGATGAACGTGTTTTTCGACAGCCGCTTGGCATCCTCGTCCATCGGATAGAGGTTCAACAGCTCGTCGCGGAAAGCCGCCACGCAGCTCGGTTCCAGCCCCACGACCGGCATGCCCGCCTCGATCTCCGGCCGGAGCGCGTCGAGGATCTCGCGCCAGAGTTGCTTCGCCTTGTCGAGCATGCCGAAGTCATACAGCGGACGGCCGCAGCAGAGCGAAACCTTGGGGATGGTGACCTGAAATCCGGCCGCCTCCAGCACCTCCACGGCGGCAATTGCGGTCTGCGGGTGGAAGTGGTTGTTGAACGTGTCGGGCCAGAGCAGGATCTTCGGCCGCCCCTCGTTTCTCGGCCTCCTGCGACGAAACCACGAGACGAAGGTCTCGGGGGCGAACGACGGCGTGGTGCGCTTCGTGGAGATCCCGCCGAGCACCTGGAACACCTTGCCCACGACCGGCAGGTGCGTGATCAGATTCACCACGTTCGGGCGCGATCGACGCCAGCCGCGCCCACCAGTAAATCCAGCCCATCGCGTAGGCATGCCTCGGGCGAAGCCTCCCTCGTAATAGTGCGAATAAAACTCGGCCTTGTAGGTGGCCATGTCCACGTTCATGGGGCATTCGGTGCGGCAGGCCTTGCACGCGAGGCACAGGTCGAGCACTCCCTCACGGGCTCGCTCTTCCAGCCGCCGTTTTCCGGGTCGCCCTGGAACATCTCGAAAAGCAGGTGGGCGCGGCCGCGGGTCGAGTCGGAATCCTCGCGGGTGACCATGTAGCTGGGGCACATGGCGCCGGTGTCGTCCTTGCGGCACTGGCCCACCCCCACGCATCGCTCGGTGGCGTAGGGGAAGCTGCCGTTGTCGTGCGGGAAGGCGAAGTGGGTCTCGACCTGCGGCGGGTGATAGTGCGGGCCAAGCCGCAGATTCTCGCCGGGCAGGTACGGATCGACGACCTTGTGCGGGTTCATGCGATTGTCGGGGTCGAAGATCGCCTTGAACTCGCCGAAGGCGCGGATGATGTCGTCGCCGAACATCTTGGGCAAGAGTGCCGCCTTGGACTGGCCGTCGCCATGCTCGCCCGAGATCGAGCCGCCGTAGCTGACCACCAGGTCGCCGGCCTCGTTGAGGAACTTGCGGTAGTGCTCGACCCCGCCGGCCGTCTTCAGGTCGAAGTCGATTCGCGTGTGGATGCATCCCTGGCCGAAGTGCCCGTAGAGGGCGCCGGTGTACTTGTACTTTTCGAGCAGCTTGCGGAAATCGCGCAGGTATCCGCCCAGCTTCAACGGAGGGACGGCCGCATCTTCCCAGCCTTCCCACGCGTCGGGCTCGCCGGGGATGCGGGCCGTGGCGCCGAGCCCCGATTCGCGGACCTCCCACAGGTGTTCTTCCTCGGTCTCGTCGTCGAACAGCTTCATGGACGGCGCGTCGGGCTTGCCCTTGAGCTTGTCCATGAGCTCGTGGGCCTTCGCGTCGGATTCGTCGCGGTCGGTCCCGCCGAATTCGCACAGGAGCCAGCCGTTTCCGGGCGGCAGGAGCGTGATGTCCTTGGGATGGATCCCCTTCTTCTTCATGTCGCCCACGAGGATGTCGTCGATCCCCTCCAGGCCCGTAGGCTTGGAGGCGAGGACCTCCTCGACGTGGTCGGCGGCCGAGAACACGTCGGGATAGCCGAGCACGAGCAGCGACTTCGACCGGGGGCTCGGCACCAGGTGGAGCTGCGCCTCCAGGACGCAAACGCACGTCCCCTCGGTGCCGCTGAGGGCGCGGCCTACGTGGAATCCGCGCTCGGGCAAGAGGTCGTCGAGGTTATAGCCCGACACCCTGCGCGGGACCTCCGCCAGGTTGGGATATCGCGAGCGGATCTCGTCGGCATAGCGGTCGCGCAATTCCTTCAATCGCCGGTAGACGTCGCCCTTCCGCCCGCCTTGCTGGATGATGGCTTCCAGCTCGTCAGGCTCGGTGGCGCCGACGGTCATCCGCGTGCCGTCGTAGAGCAAGATTTCCAGCTCGTCAACCTGATCGGAAGTGCGGCCCGAGCCCAGCCCCAGCAGCGAATGGACGCCGCACGAGTTGTTGCCGATCATCCCGCCGAGCGTGCAGTATTGATGCGTGGACGGGTCGGGGGCGAACGTGAGCCCGTGCTTCTCGGCCTGATAACGCAGGTGATCGAGCACCGTGCCGGGCTGGACCCTCGCCAGCCTGCCGCTCGGGGTCGATCCAGAGGACGCGGTTGAGCCTCTTGGAAAAATCCATGACCACGGCCACGTTGCAACAACCGCCCGTGAGGCTCGTGCCGCCGCCTCGCGAGAGGATGGGCACGCCGTGCTTGCTGCACACGCCGACCGTGGCCACCACGTCGTCGATCGTCTCGGGGATGACCACGCCGATGGGCACTTGCCGGTAATTCGAGCCGTCGGTCGCGTAGAGGGCGCGGCTGCCGCGATCGAACCGGACCTCGCCCTTCACCACCCGTTTCAGCTCGGCCTCGATGTGGTCGGCATCGACGAACAGCGGGCCTTTGGGCGTGGGGCGCGGGGGGGCGGACGGCTTTGACGGAGTGAGCAGGCTCATGGTCGGTTCATCCCCTCAAGTGGCAAAGCGATCGGCGTCGCGTTGCTTGAATTCGATCCCCAGGCCGGGCCGCGAGAGGTCGGGCCTGAGCATGCCCGCGACCGGCTCGGGGGCGCCGTCGAAAAGCATGTGCTCGATCCGTTCGTGGTCGTGGAAATACTCCAGATGGCGGAAGTTGGGCGCCGCACATGCGGCGTGAACATGGAGCGTGGGGGCGCAATGGCCGGAAATTTCCATCGCATGCGCCTCGACCAGGCTGGCGACCTTCAGGAACCCGGTGATGCCCGCCGCACCGGCTGGCGTCGGCCTGCAAGACGTCCACGGAATCGGCGTCGAGCATGCGGCGGAAGTAGAAGAGGTCATAGCCATATTCCCCGGCCGCGATTTCCATGCCGGCCGGGGCGCGGTCGCGGATCAGGCGGAGGCCGTCGAGGTCGTCCGCAGAGACCGGCTCCTCGAACCAGGTCACGCCCGCCTCGTCGGCGAATTTCTCCGCCATCGCCAACGCTTGCTTACGCGAATACGCGCCGTTCGAGTCGACGAAAAGCTCGGCGCGATCGCCGATCGCCTCGCGGGCCGCCCTCACCCGTCCGGGATCGTCCTCCGGATGCGTGCCGATCTTCATCTTCACGCGGGGGATTCCCGCGGCCACCCACCCGCCAAGCTGCTCCTTGAGCCGTTTGTTGTCGTACGACGTGAACCCGCCGCTCCCGTAGATCGGCGCACCTTCGCGGGCGGCTCCCAGGAGCGTCACGACGGGCAAATCCAGCAGTTTCCCCTTCAAGTCCCACAGGGCCGCGTCGACGGCCGAGATCGCCATCGACGCGATCCCCGCGCGTCCCAAATTCCGGATCGAATGGACCATCGCCGCCCACGCGCCGGGGATCCCGAACGCATCACGCCCCTTGACCACTCCAGCAAGCAGCTCGCGGATGAGCGTTGCGGTCGCGGCGTCGGCGTAGGTATAGCCCACGCCGACCTTGCCGCCGGCCGTCGCGTGGACGACGACCAGCGTGGTGGCATTCCAGGCGTAAGTCCCGTCCGACTCGGGGGCGTCGGTCGGGATCTTGTAAGCCGCCGCTTGTAAGCCTTCGATGGTGGGATTCGCGGCGGCCATCACAGCAGCTCCGAGACCTTGTCGCGGAAGATCGTTGTGGCAATCTTGCCGGCGTGAGGCTGGCCGCGGACGAGGCTCTCGGCGAGCCTGAGCCCCTGCGCGGCGGTTGCCTGCGCCGGCATGGGCGGCTCGAACGGGTCGACGGTGGCCTCGACGATCGCCGGCTTGTCGGACGCGAACGCCGCCTGGATCGCACCCCGGACGTCCTTGGGCGACTCGCAGCGGAACCCCACGCCCCCGCACGCCTCGGCCACCTTCACGAAGTCGATCGGGTGCAGTTCGACGCCGTACTCGGGGTTGCCCAGGAAGATCATCTGCTCCCACTTGATCTGCCCGAGCACGTTGTTCTTGATGATGATGACCTTGATCGGCAGGTTGTGCTTCACGGCCGTGACGAAGTCGGCCATGAGCATCGAGAAGCCGCCGTCGCCGACGAACGCCACGACCTGGCGATCGGGGAACGCCGCCTTCGCCGCGATGGCGTAAGGCAGGCCGGGGGCCATCGTCGCCAGGTTGCCCGAGCACGAGAACATCATCCCCCGCTTCATGTGGATGTGGCGCGCGGCCCAGGTGGTGATCGTGCCCGAGTCGGTGGTCACGATCGCGTTTTCCTGGAGTTGATCGTTGACCGCCGCGGCCACCACCTGCGGCTTCATGGGCGTCTCTTCGCGAGAGGCCCGCGTCCTCATCAGCTCGTTCCAATCCTTGACCCGGCTTTGCGCCTTTTCGAGGAACGAACGATCCGCGCGGCGCTCGAGCAGGGGCAGCAAGGCCCGGAGCGTGGCGGGCGCGTCGCCGGTCAGGCCGATGTCGACGGGGTATCGCAGGCCGATCCGCGCCGGGTCGCTATCGACCTGGACGGCCTTGGCCTGGCCCGGATTGGGCAGGTACGACATGTACGGATAATTCGTGCCCACCAGGAACAGCGAGTCGCACTCCTCCATCGCCTTTTCCGAGGGGAGCGTGCCGAGCAGGCCCAGCCCGCCGGTCGTGTACGGGCTGTCGTCGGGGATCACGGCCTTGCCCAGGAGCGACTTGACCACGGGCGCGGCGAGGTGATCGGCCATCTTCTCGATCTCGTCGCAGGCGCCAAACGCCCCGTGCCCGACCATGATGACGGTCTTCTTCCCGGCATTGAGCAACGCGGCGGCACTCCTGAGCGATTCGGCCTGCGGGACGACGATCGGCGGGGTCCACGCCACCGAGGTATGCCCGGCGACGTCCATCTGCCGACTTCTTCTCGTCGGTCAGATCCTGCCAGTCGTTGGGGCAATTCAAATGCGCCACGCCCTTGCGCCCCAGGGCCGTGCGGCAGGCGGCGTCGGCCAGCGCCTTGGCATGGACCGGCCCGTTGATCTACCTGGTTGTAAACGGTCACGTCCTGGAACAGGCCCAGCAGGTTCACTTCCTGCTGATAATGCATGCCCATCATGTCGTGATACGTCTGGCCGGTGATCGCCAGCACGGGCGCACCGTCCATCTTAGCGTCATAGAGCCCGTTCAAGAGGTGGATGGCGCCCGGCCCGCTGGTGGCGATGCACACGCCCAATCTCCCGGTGAATTTGGCATATCCGCACGCCATGAAGGCCGCGGCCTCCTCGTGGCGGACCTGGATGAAGCGGATGCGGTCCTTGATCTTCCGCAGCCCTTCCATGAATCCGTTGATGCCATCCCCGGGGAGCCCGAAGATCGTGTCGACGCCCCACGCCGTGAGGCGCTCGAACAACACATCCGCAACCGTGCTCGCCATCTGCAAGCCTCCAAGCGTTTGGTGCCCTGGACCAATCCCCGGCCGCGGATGGCTGCACTCACGGGGGACGCTGAAAGTTCCGTCGCCGGCATTGGGAATCTCGTCAAAGAATCAAGAGACCAGCAATCTTAATGCCAGACGGGCCGCTCTTGAGGGCGGCGAGCAGAGCCCGTCGCGTCTGGGGCAAGGCTTTCGCTGATGTTTCATTCGCGTTGCGTACGGCCATGACCGGCGTCGTTGCCTTGAATCCTGCACGATAGTCCTCCGAGCAGCAGGCACCGTTCCTGGATTTGCCGGCAATTTCCCGAGGTGCTTGCCAGGGGCTGGCTGGATTTTTACCATGGGCACGCCCACTCGGCGATGTCCCCGCTCGGTCGCCTGCGAGAGACGGCCCTCGAATCCCACGCGGAGCACACGCACTCATGCCCTCATTTCCCACCACGCAATGGGGTTGCGTCGCCGAGGCCATCAAGTTGGGTTCCCCCGAGGCCGGGACCGCCATGGCCGACCTATGCCGATCGTATTGGTATCCCATCTACTTGTTCATCCGCTCGCGCGGGCACTCGTCCGAGGAGTCCGCCGACCTGACCCAGGAGTATTTCCGCAGGCTGCTGGAAGGCCGGCTCCTCGCCGTGGCGGACCGCGAAAAGGGGCGGTTCCGGTCGCTCCTGCGTGTGGATTGCGAGTATTTCCTGGCCGATCATCGCGACCTGCGACGCGCGAGGAAGCGCGGCGGCACCCGCCCCCTGGTGTCCCTGGACGTGGAGGACGCCGAGGGCCGGTATTGCATCGAGCCGTCCAAGGGCCTGTCCCCCGAGCGCCTGTTCGATCGCGCCTGGGCGTTCGAGATCCTCGCCCGCGCCCTCGAACGCCTCGGCCGCGAAGAGGCCGAGGCGGGCCGAGGCGCCATGTTCGACCTCCTCAAGCCCCTCCTGGCCGACGGCCCCGGCGCCGAGAAGCATGCCGTGCTGGCCACCAGGATCGGCGCGACGGTCGCCACGGTCCGGTCGGCCCTCCAGAGGCTGCGGGGACGCTATCGCGCGGAACTCCGCGCCGAGGTGGCCTCCACGCTCGGCGGGGCAAGCGGGGACGACGTCGAAGACGAGATCCGCACCCTGTTCGAAGTCCTCGCGCGCTAATTTTGAGGGATCGATGTAGATCCCGCGACGAGTTCCCCGTTTTTTCCCTTAGGGATGATTGATGGACGAGTTCCGGGGGCACCCCAATCGCAGGCCGAGACGATGATCGAAGTCGATCGCTGTCCAAATTGCCGGGTCGAGCGTTCGGCGGGCAAACTAGGCGGCCTGTGCCCGCTCTGCCTCATGGGCCTGGGCTTCACCGCCCAGGAAGATGAAGAGATGCGAGACGAGGGGGACGAAGACGATGCCCTCGAACCGCGCGGGAAATGCCTGTGGGTTGTGGCTCGGGGCGGAGATCGCCCGCGGCGGGATGGGCGTGATCTTCCGCGGATATGACCCCGATTTCGGCCGCGACGTGGCCGTGAAGGTGCTCCAGGAAAGGCATCGCGATCGCCCGGAGATCGTCAGGCGCTTCGAGGACGAAGCGAAGATTGCCGCGCAGCTCCAGCACCCCGGGATCGTGCCGGTTTTCGCCCAGGGGACGCTCGACGACGGCCGCCCCTTCTATGCCATGAAGCTCGTCCAGGGCCGCACCCTGGGCGAGATCCTCGCCGAAGAAACCGAGGGGCGCGACGCCCTGCTCTCGATCTTCCTGAAGGTCGCGCAGGCCGTCGCCTACGCTCACTCGCGAGGCGTGGTCCACCGCGACCTGAAGCCGTCGAACGTGATGGTCGGCGAGTTCGGCGAGGTCCAGGTGATGGACTGGGGGATCGCCGGCTTGCTTACCAACCGCGACGGCCGGGTGCCGGCGACGAGCCGCCGAAACCGGCCACGGCGATCGGCACGCCCGGCTACATGGCTGCCGAACTCTTCGCCGCCTGCGCGAGCCCCGCCGACGAGCGGTCCGACGTGTTCGCCCTCGGGTCGATCCTCAGCGAGATCCTCACCGGCGAGCCGGCGTATCGGGGAAATTCCCTGCGGGAGGTCTGCGAGAAGGCCCGTCGCGGCGAGGTGGACGACGCCCTCGGGCGGCTGGCGGGCTCGGAGATTGATGCCGAGCTGGCCTCGCTGGCCAGGGATTGCCTGTCCCCGAATCTCGCGGGAAGGCCCCGCCACGCGGGCGAGGTCGCGGCCCGCATGGCCGATTACCTGGAAGGCGTGGCGTGTCGCCTGCGAGAGGCCGAGCTTGCCGAGGCGAAGGCGAGCGCGCGGGCCGACGAGGAGGGGAAAAGGCGGCGACTCTGGGCAATCCTGGCGTGCCTTTCCGCCGCGACGGCCATCGTCGCCGCAATCGCCTACGCGGCCTGGGACGGACGGCGACGCGAGCGAGAGGCGTCGGCGAGCGCTGATCCTCCGCGACCTGGAGGGCCTGCGCGATTCAGCCGCCTCCGACGCTTCCGGCGACCCCCTGCGCTGGGCCGCGGCCCGCGACGCGGTCGCCAACGCCTCGCAACTCCTGTCGCACGCCCCGCCGTCGGCCAGGCGCGCCTCGCCGCGCTGGGGGCCGACCTCGAAGGCGGCTTGAAGCGTGCGGAGGCCGATCGCAAACTCCTGGACGACCTGGAGATTGCGCGATTCCGCGCGACGACTGGGATGTGCCGGGGCGCTGGTCCAGTATGAGAATTCCTTCCGCAAAGCGGGGCTCGACATCCGGGGCGGCGACCCCTCGCGGATCGGCCGGGACGTGGCGGCGCGACCGCCCCTGGTCCGCAACGCGATCGTCTCGGCCCTCGACGCCTGGACCCTGCTCGACCACCTCTCCCACGCCGCGCCCGCCGCCAGGCCGCCCGCGTGGCGGGCATCGCTGGCGGCAGCCCGCGCGGCCGACCCCGATCCGCTGCGAACCATCCTGCGCCAGGGCCTGGAATCCGGGGATTTCGCCGCGTCGCTCCGGCTGACGAGGTCGATCGACGTGGCCCGGGAGTCGCCCCCGAGCTTGTGGCTCATGGGCAGGATGGTGCTTGCCGGCAGGGGCGTCCCGGCGGCGGCGAATTTCCTGAAACGGGCGCGAAAAGCCCATCCCGACGACTTCTGGATCAACTTCGACCTCTCGCACATGCTCTCCCTGCAACCCGACGGGGCCGACCAGGCGCTCATCTACGCCACGACGGCCGTCGCGCTCCGCCCGCGGTCGTCGGCCGCCCACATGAGGCGGGGGGCGATCCAGGACCAGCGCCTCCATCACGAGGACGCCGAGGCCGAATATCGCGAGGCGATCCGCCTGCGGCCGGACAACGGGCCGGCGCACGCGAGGCTCGCCATGATGCTCGGTTTCAGCCTGGGCCGCGACGCCGAGGCCGTCGACGAGTTCCGCCAGGCCATCATGTTCCAGCCGGAGCGGGCGAATTCCGCCCGCACCCTGCTGATCCACCACCTCACGCGCCTCCGCCGCTTCGACGAGGTCGTTTCCGAGCTTGAAGAGGCGGCGAAATCCTCGCCCAATCAGGTCGCCCCGCTGATCCAGATCGCCCACGCCCGCATCTGCCGGCGCGACACGGCGAGGGCCTCGGCGGCGATCGAGCGCGGGCCAGGCTCTGCAAGCCGAAGTCTCCCGAAGAGGCCCAACTCGCCGCGGAAAAGGCCGCGATGGATCGCCTCCAACGCCTGCCCTCGTACGCGAAGGGCGAATTGCGGCCCAGGGACAATGCCGAGCGGCTGGACCTGGCACGATTTTGCGCGGAGGTCGGATTTGCCGCGACCGCCGCCAGGCTTTATGCGGAGGCGATCGCGTCCGACCCCAAGCTGGCGTCCGACCCCATCAACGGGCCCGCATCGTCGGGGCAAAGCTTGCCGCATGGGCCGGATCGGGCCATTCCGAGGAGGCCGAACCGCCCGACGAGGCCACGCGGGCCGGCCTGCGAAACCAGGCCCTCGACTGGCTCCGGCAGGAATCCGCCTACCACGCGGGAGTCCTCGCCGGGACATCCGCGCCCGATCGTCGGCTCGCGGCTTCCTTCCTCCGGGGCTGGCAAAACGCGGGAGAATTCGCGGGCGTACGAGATCCGCGAGCCCTGGCCGTGCTCCCGAAGGATGAGCGAGAGGCCTGGCAGGCGTTCTGGGCGGGGATCGCGGGAAGGATCCAGGCCGTTTCGGATTAACCAGTCACGCTGATTTCTCGCGGGATTGACGAAAAAACCAGGGCGGCAAAACGTGGTTGGCGAGCCGCATCTTCAAGCGATTTATCGATCCTGCGGGCAACCTTCAGGACACCGGCCGGCGCAAATCAAGCGAAGGCGCGGTCCCGGCGGCCGGCGCGGTAGAGCGAGACGGCCAGGAAGAGGCCGGCCGAGGCGAGCAGGTTCACGGTGGCGGGCTCGGGAGTGGCGACCGGTGCCGCCGCCACGGCTACTCCCGACAGCTCGAAGACTTCGCCGAAATTCTTGCTGCTCTTCGTGTTCGTGCCGCCGGCCGCGGTCGTGCCGAAGAGGTTGCCGTTCGCGTCCAGGTACAGGCTGTCGTTGGGTTGGCTGCCCGGGTCCGCGCCGCCGTTGCCGGTGAAGTTGATCAGCGTCGTGATGGCCGGCGCCCCGCTGGTATTCAGCTCGTAAATCGTCCCATTCCCCTTACCCCCCTGCGTGGTGGTGCCGAAGAGATTGCCCGCGGCGTCCATCACCAGGCCGCCGACCGGCGCGGAGCCGTCGGTGCCGTTGAATGAGGCAAGGGACGTGAACGTCGGCGTCCCCGTGGTCGTGACCTGGAAGACGGTGCCGTCGCCGTTGGTCCCGCCGAAAAGCGTCGTACCGTAGAGGTTGCCATTCGCGCCCAGGATCACGTTGCCGAACGGGTTCGAGCCGAGGGTCCCCCCGGAATTGCCCGAGAAGGTGGCGAGGGTGGTGATCGTCGGCGACCCGACCGTGTTGACCTTGAACACGGTGCCGTCGCCATTGGCGTCGCCGCCGGCTTCCGTGGTGCCGTAGAGGTTGCCCTGGGAGTCCATCGCGAGGCCCCCGTAGGGACTCGCCCCGTTGGCCCCGGCGAAGCTGACGATCGTGGTCATCGTCGGAGTGGCTCCGGTCGTCAGCTTGAAGACGGTCCCGTCATTGTTCGCGCCGCCGGCCGAGGTCACGCCGTAGAGGTTGCCCTGCGCGTCGATCGTCAGCCCTGCGATCGGATACGTGCCATCACCCGACGTCGCCCCGAAGGAATACAGCGACTTGAACGTGCCGGTGTTGGTCACCTCGAAGACCGTCCCGTCGCCTTTAGCCCCGCCATACTGGGTCGTCCCGTAGAGGTTGCCCGCGGAATCCATGATCAGCCCGTCTTGCGGGCTGGAGCCCGGGGTCGCGCCGGAATTGCCGCTGAAGGCGGCCAAAGTCGTGGGCGTGGTCGAGCCCGGCGTCACCTCGAAGACCGTCCCGTTCTGGTTGCTGCTGTAGGACGTCGTGCCGTAAATGTTCCCATTGGAGCCGATCACCACCCCGCCGAGGGAATCCTGGCCATTCACGCCGCCCGCGAAGGTGGCCACCACGCTGAACTGCTGCCCCGATTGGGCCGTGCCCGCGGTCACCGCCAGGGCCAGGAAAGCCATCAATGCCGTTGCGGTCCGACGATGGATCATCATGTCGAGAATCCTCGAAGTTTCTTGGTGCCAACAAGAACGGCGTGGACGAACGTCCCACGGCCCGACTCGCGGGGCGCGGCGACGGCGAACGCCTCTCGTACGTGGATCTCTAAGGAAGATTGTTTCGAATTCATCGCGAATTCGGGAAAGATCCGCACGCAGGGAACCGAAGGGGCCGCGCCGTTCCCGTTCCATCAGGCCGGCCCCGACGTCCGACGACGAATTCCAGGCCGACTCATCGAAGGACTCGGTTGTGCGGGATTTCCCGCCTAATTTCGCCATGCCAAAAAGCCGAACAAAGCATCCCGCAAATTTCTGGCATTGATCGAGGGCGTCGCCCGATCGTCGGCTCGCCGCGTCCGTCTTCCGGGCTGGCAAAACGCGGGAGAATTCGCGGGCGTGCGAGATCCGCGAGCCCTGGCCGCGCTCCCGAAGGACGAGCGGGAGGCGTTCTGGGCGGGGATCGCGGGAAAGGTCCAAACCCTTCCCGATTCAACATTTCGGCGCGTTCCAGCCTCGCCAGTACCGCGGCGAAACCGGCGTGATTGACGAAAAAAAGCACAATCCACTCAGAAATTGCGATGAGTCCGCGCACTTTCTCCCTAATGGAAGAAGGAGGCTGTCCCTCCGCCGAATGCGGCACTGCGCAAGTGCTCGACCCGGCTCGAATGTTAGCGTCCCTCTCCGCCCATGAACCGGCCGGATTCACCCTCCCGGATGAGCCGCGCCGCGCACCCCGATTAGGGATGATGAGCATGACCTGGTCCCTCCGTCGCCGGAAGGCCGTCGACCGTACCGCGTCCTCCAGGGCTCGCCGAGCGCGACTTCGCCCGTCGCTGGAGAGGATGGAAGGGCGGATCGTGCCCGCCACCGTGATCGACAACGGCACCACCACGCTCACCATCCACCTGGACAGCAACGAGACCTTCAGCTCGCAGTCGATGGGCTCGAGCTACGTGTTCACGCTCGGCGGGGGCTCGTACACGTTCACCAACAACGGGGCGAGCGCTTCCTACCTGAGCGGATTCGGGACCAACACGCTCACGGTGAACTCGTCCGGCGTTGCGAAATATACGAATATCAAGGTCACCGACTCCGGCGCCTCGTCGTCGAGCGTGAGCCTGCTCAACAGCGGCACCAACTCGTATGCCGCGACCCTCGGCGTCACGCTGGCCAATAATAACTCGGGCTCGGCCGTCCAGATCGCGCAGTCGAACTTCTCCGGGTCGGCCGGCCTGAGCGTCGGCGCGGCCGGCGGCATCTATGTTTCGGGCGCGATCACCAGCACCAGCGGCGAGATCACGCTCTCGGGCGGCGACCTGGGGACCTTGACGGGCGGGATCGGGCTGAACATCCAGGCCCCCATCACCACCACCACCGGCGAGATCGACCTCTACGGGACCGGCGGCACGTCAACCAGCCAGAACGACACCGGCGTGCAGATGATCCAGGGCGCGATGGTGACGTCCACCTCCGGCCCCATCACCATCGACGGCACCAGCGGCGACGACTCCTACGGCGGCCAGGACGGGGTCGGGATCTACAGCACGACGAGCAGCCCGTCGGGCGTGACCTCCGCCACCGGAGACATCCAGATCATCGGGGAATCCGACACCAACGGCGTCGGCGTGGGGCTCTCCCAGGGCGTCAGCATCCGTTCGACCGGGACCGGCGAGGACGCCGCCACCATCAGCATCAGCGGGGTCGCGAACGCGGCGGATGGATTCGAATACTCGGGCGCCAATTCCTCGATCACCTCGGTGGAAGGCGACATCACGATCAGCGGGACCACGGGCACCGGCTCCAGCGGCGGCAACGCCGGGGCCCAGATCGACTCGCCCGCGAGCATCAGTTCCACGGGCACCGACCCCACGCCCGCGGCGATCACGATCGTGGGCATGAATACCGGGCCTGGCGACGGCCTGGAGATGTACGAAAACAGTTCCGGGACGGTGGCGATCAGCTCGGTCGGGGTCGGGGACAACTCGGGCGAGATCAGTCTAAGCGGCACTTCCGCCCACGCGAACGGCGTCCATGTCAGCGGCGCCAGCACCTCGCTTTCCACGGTGGACGGCGACATCGCGATCTCGGGCACGGCCGGGGCAAGCTCCTCGGGCGCGGGCGTGCTCATGTACTCGGGCGTGTCGATCAGCACCTCGGGGGCCGACTCCAACGCCGGCTCGATCGTGATCGGCGGCACCGCCTCCTCGGGCGCCGGCGTGGAGATGTACACCGACAGCAGCACCAACGGCGTGTCGATCAGCACCAACGGCGCCGGGGCCAACGCCGGCCCCATCACGATCACGGGCACGTCCTCGGGGTCGTACGGCGTGTACCTCCAGGGCGGCAGCGTGCCGATCTCCTCGAACGACGGGAATATCGCGATCACGGGCAGCACGTCCAGCAGCAACGGCAGCAACGCGGGCGTAGACGTCCTGGCCGGGGCGACGATCAGGACCTACGGGAACGACTCGAACGGCGGGACGCTCGCGGTCAACGGCACCGACACCGGCGCCGGCACGGGCGTGCTGATCCTCTCCTACACGTCGACCCATTCCAGCACGATCCCCATGACCTACCTCGACATCAACGGCGACGGCGTGGTGAACACGACCGACTACACCATCGACCGCGCCCAGTTGGGCCACACCCTTTGATTCCGACTCGCGTCGAACGTCGTCCGTCCGTCCGTCTTCCAGACCCCGAGATCGACCTCCCAAGGACAGATCCATGATCGACCGAATCCTGTGTCACGCACCCCCGCCACGAGCCAGGATGACCACCCTCCTTGCGGCGATCGGGCTTTCGCTCATCCTCGGCGACCGGGCGATGGCGGGCCTCACGATCGAGATCGAGCCCGCCAACGTGAACGCCACGCTGGGCACGTCCAACAACGTCCTGAACGTGCTGCTGGTCAGCGACGCCAGCACCCCGGCCGATGAACTCTCTTCCTACTACGTGGCAATCTCCGCCCCCTCCGGATCGGGGATCACGTTCACCGGCGCCGACACCAGCACGGGCCAGGCCTACATCTTCGATTCGGACAACAGCGGACAGTTCACCTACCTCCCCGACACCCCCGACCCGAACTCGGCCGCCATCACCGATTACGCGGCCGACCTCGACCTGACCATCAGCCCGAACACGACGTACGGGCTGGGGGAAATCTTCTTCAGCGTCGATCCCGGCGCCCAACCCGGCGTCGACCCGGTGAGCTTCTCCGCCGGTTCCAGCCTGACGGGCGGCCCGGATACGGGTCCCGATGGATTTGACAACCTCACCGACGTGGCCTATGTCGGCGGACAGATCACGGTGCTTGCGCCGGCGCCCCCGCCGAGCCCCGCGGCAACGCCCGAGCCTTCGACGCTCGTGCTGATGGGGATCGGCCTCGCGACGTCGGGATCGGCCTGGTTGCGGAGGCGGCTGTCGTCCTGAATGTCCGGCCGGGGCCGTCGCTTGCTCGCCGCACGACTTCAGGCGGCCACGGCCGTTCATCCCCGCCGACCCCTGCCGGCAGGGTCACGCCCGGGCCGGCGGGCGAGGAGAACGAGCAACCCGTCGAATCCGGGAGCAACTCCGCTCGATCTAGCGTTGCCAGCACTCGCGACGGGCCCTCGAAGTTGTGGTCGGCGGAAAGCACGACCTGGACCCGGAAATTCGCCGGATCGGCGGCCCCAGGATTCTGAACGGTGAAGCTGACGGGGACGGCGTGGCCGCTCGCGGCCATGCTCGCGCCGGTGCGGAAGGAGGCGCCGGTCAGGGCGGGCAACAGCGGCGCGGAGGGCGTGGGCCGGACGTCGAGCGTGTAGACGCCCGTCGTGGCGCCCGGGAGGCCGCCGATCCCACCGCCGGGGATGGTCGGGTCGTACCGATCGTTCGGGGCGATCCTAACGCCGATGTCATACACGCCGGCGCTCGCGGCCTGGAAGGTCAGGTGCGGGTCGCCGCCTCGCTGGTCGTCGATCGCGAGCGGAGTGCCGTCGGCGTCGAACCCTGTCCGGCAGGCGGGACCGCCGCCCCCGAGCCATCGAGGACAGGAAATGCACCATCCCCTTGCCTCCCAACGGTTTAATGCGCCTCACGGGCGCAGACAAAGGGGCCAAAACCCCCGCGCCGACGGCCAGGATGTCCAGATTTCGTCCAGGTTTTCGAAAGCCTGCATCTCCCGGCCCGGTCACGACTTGGGGGATTTGAGCGCAACACTTTGCCCCGAAAACCGGTCAAAAACGGGCGAAAAACCGTCTCACCCTGGCTGCGCCCCTGGACGAGACACCCGAAAAGCCCGACTCCGCCCACGAATCCCCGGCATTTCCCGAGTGTCGCACTCTGTAGCGTATTATCTTATCGACAAGATTAAAATCGTTGACCATTGACCCAATCCCTTCGCCGACAACGGGTTGTAAATCATGAAAATCCACGTGGAAACGAATGAATCGGCCATGTCTCGGCCTCAATCCGCCCCCTCGCCGGGCACCCGATCGCGACCCCGAGACGGGCCATTTTGCGGCCCTCCTGCGAATAGATAATAAGTCCGCACCCCGGCAACGATGGTGTGGTTGTGAGGCTAGAACAAAGGCTTAATATCGCGACGCCCCGCGAGGAAATCATGCGGAAATCCACCCCAGAGGCAATCCCCCCGGATCATCCCATCCCCCGCGACGGGATCGGCCGGGGGCCGGGCGGATGGCATCCAAGCGCGGGCGACACGTCAAGCGGTCGGCGCGGATCCACGCGAACCTCGTCGGCCTGCCAATCCACCAGGACCGCGGCGACGAGGCGATGGCCCGCGATCGGCCGGCCCTCCAGCACCTGCCCGACGACGTCCGAGCACACGCGGCGGACCAACGAGTCCCAAACCCGCGTGACGGAGGAGGAGGGCCGCCGCTACAGCGCCGATCGATCGATCCGATGGGCCTTTGACCTGGAGAACATTGCAGCGCGGATCCTCGACTACCGCCGCCTCATGGGCCACTGGCGGGCCGTCCTGGCGGTGCCCGTGCTCGAAGTCGCCTACGAAATGGCGGGCCGAACGCGCCAAATATCCGCCAAACGCCAACCCCACGGCCGGTTGAAAGGATGTCCGGACGATGACGGGCGTCAACAGTCCCGGCCCCCCGGAAAATTCTTCCGCTTTTTCTTGGCGCGTTTCGGCCCCGGATCGCGTAGTCGGGGATGTCGGGCCTGCGTCCGCCCGACTCGATCCGCCCTTTCATCGGCGACGCCATTATTCGACACTGATCTCTCGTACAACACCAGGATTCGAGGTCCCCTATGCGTCATCAACGTCCCGCGTCGGTCGTCGGTCGGCTATGCCCCAACTGGAAGGCCTGGAGACGCGGGTCCTGCTCGCGAAAGCCACGCCCAGGATCATGATCCACGAGGTCGGCCACGGCGGAGCCGATAACTTGCAGATCGTCGGGACGTCCAAGAACGATACGATCACGATCTACGACAACGGGACGAACGACGCGGGCGCCATCGTCGTCACCACGGGCGATGGGACGACCTTCACCTCGACGGCCCCGATCAACGCCGTGGACGTGGCGACCGGCCAGGGCACGGACCGCGTCACCTACAACCTCCAGGGCCCCCTCCAGGTCGGCCGGTCCGTCAACGTCTCCTCGTCGAGCATGCAGGAAATCGACATGCCCACAGTGAAGGGGGGCGGGAACGTCCAGTTCACGGTGAACCGCGTGGCCGAGGTGATGGCGGGCAACCGCCTTACCATCGTCGCTACGCCTGATCCGAAAGGGAAGACAACGATGATCGTCAACGACGCGGGCGCCATCGACGGCGACGTCCTCGCTGCCCTCGGAGATGGTTTCGGGGAGTTGCCGACGACCAAGACGGGTCCGATCAACTTCAGCCTGACCTCGTCGGCCGCTATCGCCGCCGGCGGGCGCCTGTTCGTCGGCGCCAGCGGCGGGATCGAGCCAGAATACGATTTCCGCGAATTACACCGGCTTGAACCAGGGCAATATCGAGGTCAACGAACTAGGTTTGGGGGCGCAGGACCGCCTTGCCGCCAACATCGACATGTCCGCCGACTCGACCGGGACCGTCGGGGCGGAGAACCTGACGGAGGTAAGCGACTCCGGCCGGAAGGCCAGCCTCCACCTCGCCATCCGCCGCGGAACCGACTCGGCGAGCACCACCGGGATCACCGCCAAGATCGTCGCCCCCTCGAAATCGAGCGTCGCCCAGCAGACGGAGAACGTCACGAACATGGCCCAGGGCGGTGACACGATCATGGCGTAACCGGCGCGCGATGGACGACGACAGGGATTGACCCGGGCAAGCCCCACCTCGGACCGGCCGCCCCGGCCGGATCAAGGGGCGATCGACCCGACCCGACTCCGCCAATCACACCGGACCGGGCGGATCGGGCTCGACCGGGAGCCAGGGGGAGCGGGCGGCTCGGTCCTGCCTGGAACATTGGGACTCGGTCTTCCCGATGACGCGAGTAATTCAGAAGGCGCTTGAGGATCATGATCGCGGAGCGGTGGGTGCTCTTTCCCCGCTCTCGCTTGCGATCGGCGTTGAGCCGGGCGCGGACAGGACGCGGCGCGATTTTCGATCGGCTTCAGGCTTGCCTAACGCGGCGAAATTATTGAGGAACGTGCGATGCCAATTCGCGGTGTCCGACTTCACCGTCTTCGCGCAGCCGGCGAGCGGCAATTCCGTCCGGCTTGGCGAGCCCCCGGCTCGGCCCTGCACGAAGCGTGTATTTCCGGATCATCAGCGGTCGGGCGTTTCGTCGTAAATGGTTTCACTTCAACGCACTGGGGATCTAGGATTCGAACCTAGACTACTTGATTCAGAGTCAAGCGTGCTACCGTTACACCAATCCCCATTATCCGCAGATCTCCGGAGGGTCTTGCTCTCGTCCCGCGGATTTCCGCGACTCCAAGACTTGAGCTTGATGAGCTGCCCCGGGAAAATCGCGTAGCATGCCTCGCGTCGTTGTTTATAACCCCGGGCATGGGAAGGCTTCAAGGTCAAACGACGTCAGAATCCGCCGAACTCTCCCGTCGGTAAGGCCTTCGCGGTTGACTTCGGACCCGATCGTTTGGTAACTTTCATCGACTCAAAGGGACGAATCCCGCGGCCGATCAGATTCCCCGAGGAGAGGTGGCTGAGTGGTCGAAAGCGACGGTTTGCTAAACCGTTAGACTGGGAAACCGGTCTCGGGGGTTCGAATCCCCCCCTCTCCGTTCCAGGGCCGTCAGGAGCCGCACAGGACACGCCCAAATCCCTCCCATATACAGGGGTTTCGGGCGGTTTACTTTTTGATGGGCATGGGAACGGGTCGATCGGGCAGTTTCCGCGCGGATTCGTTCGGAGTTGGCGATCTGGTCGGCTTCAGGAGGGTTGAGGGGGGCGTGGCGAACCATCGTTGCGTGACCTGGAGGAAATTCGCAAGGCCCCGCTGGTCCGCCCTGTTCCTGGAAAAATCCCTCCCATGTTCGAGCCGCCTGCCCCGAGGCCGGGAGGGCCGCGTGGGGAAGAAATCGAGTGACATGCGCGGAATTGCGGGTAGACTTGTGGACGGCCTCCGTGCGCAGGATCGCGTGGCGTGTCAGCACGTTCGACCTCGCCGGAGGCCGCTTTGTTGGGTCCGGCCGGAATGCTCCGGGCTGGATCTTGCCCATGAACGCCGGGACCGCGCTTGCATGTTGACTATCCGAAGCCTTGTGAAAATCTACCCCGGGCCCGTCGCGGCCTTGCAAGGGGTGGACCTGGACGTGCCTCGCGGGATGTTCGGCCTGCTCGGCCCCAACGGCGCCGGCAAGACCACGCTCATGCGCATCCTGGCCGGCCTGCTGGAGCCCACCTCCGGCTCCGTGGCCCTGGACGACGAGCCTTTGACCGGGCACCCCGAGCGGATCTGGGCGAGGCTGGGCTATTTGCCGCAGGACTTCGGGTTCTTCCCGCACCTCACGGGCGAGGCCATGCTGCTCTACCTGCTCCGGCTCAAGGGCGTGAAGGCCCCCGGCGGCCTGAAGAAGCTTTGCGGCGAGTTGCTCGAGCGCGTCAACCTCTCGTTCGCGGCGAAGCGGAAGATCAAGGGGTACTCGGGCGGGATGAAGCAGCGGCTGGGGATCGCGCAGGCGATCGCGGGCAATCCTCGCCTGCTGATCGCCGACGAGCCCACGGCCGGGCTTGATCCCGAGGAGCGCATGAGGTTCTATCGGCTCCTCTCCGAGCTTGCGGCCGACCGCACCGTGATCCTGTCGACGCACATCGTCGAGGACGTGGCCGTCCTGTGCCCGAGCTTCGCCGTGATCCGCGGCGGCAGGCTCGTGGCCGTGACCACGCCCGAGGGCGAGGGAGTCGATTGCCGGGACGATCTACGAGGGCACGGTCGATCCCCAGACCTACGAGGAATTGCGGCGCGATCGCTGCGTCACGCAGGCGTTCCTGGTGGAAGGGCGGAACCGGACGCGGGTGCATGAGCCGGGCGGAGATCCCCCGCCGGGGTTCGTGCCGGTCCCTTCCACGCTGGAAGATGCTTATCTTGTGATGATGCGCGGTCCGGCGAAGGCGAAGGCGCTTGCGGAGGTGGGGCCATGAGCCTCGGTCGCCTCTGGTTGGTCCTGGGCCGCGACGTCGCGCATAACTCGCGGCGGGTGCTGTTCTGGATCTGGATCTTGCTGCTGTTCCTGCTCACGTGGGGGCTGTCGGCGGGGAACGTGCGGATCCAGTCGGGCGATTCGTCGGTGGGCGGCGTGAAGGCCCACATGACGTCCGAGTTCGCCGTCACGCAGGTCCTCATGATCTTCGTCCCGCTCATCTACGCCTTCTTCGCGTCGGTCGCGGCCGGGATGACGCTGATCCAGGACGACGAGAATCGCGTGGGCGAGGTCCTGCACGCCACGCCGTTGCGGCCCGGCGAGTACATCTGGGGCAAGTTCCTGGCGGTCGTGGCGTGCGTGCTGGTCGTGCTGGCCCTCCACCTGGCCTTCATGATCTTCTTCCAGCACGTGGTGCCCGCGGGCGAGTCGCAGGAGTTTCGCGGCGAGCTCGTGCTGAGGAATTACCTCCGCCCTGCGCTCGTTTTCAGCCTGCCCACGCTGATCTTCTTCGCGGGGGTCGCGTTCGCGATGGGGGAGTTCACGAGGAAGCCGATCCTCGTCTTCTTCCTGCCGCTGGCGGTGCTCATGAGCTGCCTGTTCTTCCTCTGGGAATGGTCCCCCGCGTGGCTCGACCCGCGCATCGATCGCCTCCTCATGCTCATCGACCCGGCGGGCTTCCGCTGGCTCAATGAGACCCTGCTGAAGGTCGATCGCGGGGTGCGGTATTACAACACCGAGGCCGTCCCGCTGGATGGACTGATCGTGGCCAATCGGCTGATCGTCCTGGCAATCGGCCTGGGCGCCGTATTGTTGACCCAGCGGCACTTTCGCGCCTCGCTGCGAGGGGTCTGGAGGCGCGCGGAGTCGAAATGGCGCAAGGGAGGCGCACGGAAGGCGACGGAGGCCGCTTCGCTCGCGTCTGCCCGATTGGCCGACCTGGCGATGACGTCGCGGAAGCCGGGCCTGATCTCGGGGACGTGGACCGTCCTGCGGGCCGAGTTGACCGAGCTGCGATCGAGCGCCGGGCTGTACCTGTTCGTCCCGTTGCTCGTCCTCCAGGCGGTGGGGCCGAACCTGATCGCCGTGGGCGCGTTCGACACGCCGTTGCTGATCACCTCGGGCACGTTCGCCGCGCGGTCGCTCAACCCGCTGACGACGCTGCTCTGCCTGCTCCTGCTGTTCTACACGGTCGAATCGCTCGGCCGCGAGGGATACACGAGGCTCGCGGCGATCAGCCTGGTCACGCCGGTCCGCACCGGATCGATCCTGCTGGGCAAGGCGCTGGCCAACGCCGTGCTGGGGCTGGCGGTCGTCCTGCTCACGTTCCTCGTGGGCCTCGGATTCCTGCTCTATCAGGGGAAGGTGCCGGTCGAGCCCCTGCCCTTCGCGCTCATCTGGTGCCTCCTGCTCGTGCCCACTCTGCTCCTGTGGACGTCGTTCGTGATGATGACCTTCTCCCTCACGTCCAACCGCTACGCAAGCTATGCGATCGCGCTCACGGTCCTGGGATTCACGGCCTACAAGCAGATCGTGGGCGAGATGAACTGGGTGGGCAACTGGCCGCTGTGGGGCTCGGTGCAGTGGAGCGACATCAGCATTTTGGAGTTCGACCGCTCGGCGCTGATCCTCAACCGCGTGATGGTCCTCGGGCTTTCGCTCCTGTTCATCGTGCTCACGACCAGGCTCTACCCCCGGCGAGACAGCGACGCGGCGGCCACCATGCAGCGGATCCGCCCGACCGCCCTGCTCAAGTCGGCGCTCTGGCTCCTGCCGGTGGCCCTCGTGCCGATCGTCTCGGGGTCGATCCTCTGGGCGAAGGTCGATCGCGGGTTCCAGGGCGAGGCCACCAGGAAGCTGGTGAAGGACTACTGGCGGAAGAACCTGGCGACCTACCTCGACTGGAAGCTGCCCGACATCACCGCCGTGGACATGGACGTGGAACTCGACCCGGCGCGCGGATGGCTGAAATCGTCGGGGACTTATGACCTCGCGAACAATCAGGCCGGCCCGATCCGCGAGATCCCGCTCACCGGCGGCCTGCACTGGGAATCGGTCAGGTGGACCCTGGACGGGAACCGCTTCGACCCGGCCAATCGCTCGGGCCTCTACGTGTTCCAGCTCCCGAGGCCGCTCCTGCCGGGCAAGAAGACGCGGATCGGGTTCCAGTTCCAGGGGCAATACCCGCGCGGGATCTCGAAGCGAGGGGGCGGGAACAACGAATTCATCCTGCCGACCGGCGTGGTCCTCACCAGCTTCGGCACGAGCTTCGCACCGGCCGTGGGCTACATGAAGGAAGTCGGCGTCGACAAGGAAAACTCGTACGAATCCAGGGAATATCCCGACGAATTCTACGAAGGCGTGACCGAATCGGCGTTCGGCGCGAGGATGCCGTACACGACGCGATTGAAGATCACCGGGCCCGCCGACCTCACCTACAATTCGGTCGGCACGCTCGCGAGCGAAAGCGTGAAGGACGGCCGCCGCACCGTCACGTGGGAGAGCGACCAGCCGGTCAACTTCTTCAACATCGTGGCCGGACGCTGGGAGGTGCGCCGCGGCAAGGGCACCGCCGTCTATTACAGCAAGAAGCACCCGTACAACGTCGACGAGATGGTGGAGGCGCTCGACGCCGCGAGGAAATACTACTCCGAATGGTTCTGGCCCTATCCCTGGGCGGAATTGAAGCTCAGCGAGTTCCCGGCCCTGGCGAGCTACGCCCAGGGGTTCCCCACCGACATCACCTTCAGCGAGTCGATCGGCTTCCTCACCAGGAGCGACCCGAAGGCGAACGCCGCGTTCATGGTCGCCGCCCACGAGTCGGCGCACCAGTGGTGGGGCAACCTGATCGGCCCCGGCAAGGGGCCGGGCGGGAATTTGCTCTCCGAAGGGACCTCGCACTTCTCGACGATGCTCCTCTTCGAGCAGGTCAAGGGGATTCGCGGCCGGATCGAGTTCGCCAGGCAGATCGAGGACAGCTACGGCAAGCAGCGTAGCCCGGACTCGGAACGGCCGCTCGTGAAGACCGACGGCACGAAGGACGGCGACACCACCGTCACCTACGACAAGACCGGCTGGGTCCTGTGGATGCTCATGAATCACATGGGCCGAGACCGCATGCTCGCGGGAATCCGCGAGTTCTTCCAGCTCTACCACGCCAACCCCGACCACCCGGTGCTCCAGGACCTCCTCGCCGTCCTGCGCAAGCACGCCGAGGACCCGAAGGCATTCGACGCCTTCACCTACCAGTGGTTCTTCCGCGTGGTCGTGCCCGAGTACAACCTCTCGGACTGGCACAAGGAACGCGACGGCAAGCAATGGGTCGTGAAGGGCCGGATCAAGAACATCGGTTCGGGCAAGATGCCCATCGAAGTCGCGGCCACCTCGGGCGAACGCTTCGCCGAGACGGGGAGCGCAATTTCCCCCAGCTATCGCGAATCCCGCAAGACGATCACGCTCGACGCCGAACAGTCCGACGAGGTCACGATCCGATGCGACTTCGAGCCCAATCAAGTCGTGGTCGATCCCGACGCCAAGGTGTTGATGCTCCGGAGGAAGGCGGCCGTCACGAAGTTTTAAGGGGAAGGCGTCCGCATGCTCAAACACGTCGCAATCCCGCCCGCGTTGGTCATCTCGGCGAGAAACCCGGCTGGGTCGACGCGGTCCCGCCTTCACATGACGATTCCCGGCAGGCCCCTTGATTGATCGATTGCCATCTCCGAGAATGTTCGGCGTGTTGAAACGGATGCAGGGCTCTACCTCGACGCAGAGGGCCCCAATTCGAACCCTTTCCCCCGTGTCATCCATCGAGGTGCCCCGACGATGCGCATCGCCCTCGCCACTCTCGCGGCCTTTCTCGTGACCATGGGCCACGCCCCAACCTTCGCCGGGGACACCCCGAAGTCGACGGCCGATATCGTGCAGGAATCGGAGCCTTCGATCGCCCTGGTGAAGGGGAAGAGCTCGATGGGGACCGGATTCCTCGTCCGGCCCGGCCTGCTCGTCACGAACGCCCATGTGATCGATTCCGAGTTCGTCTCGGGGCTGGAGGTCGCGTTCCCCTCGGCCGACGAGGCCAAGAAGGGGCCATATCCGGCCGAACTGGTCTACGAGGACCGCAAGCGAGACCTGGCGATCCTGGCCGTGAAGGTGGACCTGCCGCCCCTGCGGATGGCCGACGCGTATACCTTCCGCAAGGGCGAGGACATCACGGTCATCGGCAACCCCGGCGTGGGCGGCGAGGTGGTCTTGGAGAACGCCGTGAGCCGGGGGGTCATGAGCACCAAGGCCGAGATCGAGGGGCAGAAGTTCTACCAGATGGGCGTGGCGATCAACCCCGGCAACTCGGGCGGGCCGGTGTTCGACTCGCAAGGGCGCGTGATCGGCGTGGCGACCCTGAAGAGCTCCAAGCAAGAGGCCCTGGCGTTCTCGATCCCGGTCGAGGAGCTGAAGGCCGCGATCGACAAGGCCGCCGCCCAGAAGCCGGCCGACGCCGAGCAGGCGAAGTCCAGGCACCGCGCGGTCGTCGCCGTCCAGATGCTGAGCGGAGGCGGGGCGCTCTACAGCCTGGGGGCCGACCTGAAGCGGATCGCCGCCACGCCCGCCGGGGGCGCGTCGAACGAGGTCAAGACCGCCTCGCAGACGATCGACGGCATCCTCACCGAGCTCGACAAGGAGGCCTTCCCCGCGATCGCGCCCGAGATGTCGCAGCTCAAGAAGGACACGCTCCTCTCCACCACGACCAGGGACAAGGTCACGCGCCTGAGCGACAACTTCACCAAGCTCCGCACGACCTACCGCACCAAGCCCGGCGAGCAGGCCAAGGTCAAGGACAGCCTGAAGGACCTGAAGGACAAGCACCGCCAGCTCATCACCGAGCTGTCCAAGGACCTCAAGATCGAAATCCCGGCACAAATGATGGTCGCCTTCGACGACCACCCCACCGCGCCCGCCGGCGCGATCGCCGGGGTGGTGTCGGGAAGCTCATCGGTCGCCCGGGTCGGTCCGAAGGGTGCCAGCTCGCTGCGACAAAGGATGCAGGACCGGAAGACAACCACCACCAACCGCGCCGGGAGCCGGGGAACGACCGGCAGTTCGGCCAGGGATCGCATGAAGGCGAGGCGGGGCAACAACTGACTCACGCGGTAGGAAGGCCGACTAGCGATTCTTCCGGGCTTTCTCAATTTCCGCGTCGAGGTCCTTCGCGGCATTCTGTGCGGTCAGGCTGGTCGGCCTCCTCTTATTGATGCGGGCGCGGAGGTCGTCCACCTTCCCGGCCGAGACGGCCGCCTCCGCCAGCAGGCGGGCCGCGTCCCTCGTCAACGAGGGATCCTGGAACGGTGCGATGTTAGGATCGTTGCGGATCACGCGGGACGACGGTCGGGCGTACAGGAAAATCTCCTTCGGGCGGGCCGAAGGCATGAGGACCTCGCAAAGCGTCTCGTAGATCGCCGCGGGTGCGACCTTGTTTCGCGTCCACAGGACGTTGAGCTCCACGAGCTTCACCCAGACCTTCTGCTCGGGGGTCTCCACGGCCACGCCCAGGCCGGCTCGCGACGCCGCCCTCGCGGGCATCATCGCCACCGAGGCGACGGGCGGCCCTCCCTTGAGCGATTCGCGGACGGCCCTCATGGAAAGGTCGTCCATCCCGTTCTCGGCCGCAAGCCTGGCCAGCGCCGCCGCCTGCTCGAACCGTTCGGGGGTCAACGATGCGGCCGACCCGCCCGGCTTCGCGCGATCGAGGACGAGTTCGAGCAAGGTCGCCCACTTCTCCTCGGCCAGCTTCCGATCTCCCCGCGCCAGCGCGTTGCCTCCCAGTTCGCGGAGCATGGCCGCTCGCCACAGGATCTCCGGCTGTCTGCGAGCGGCCTCGAACGCCAGTGACGCCAGGCGATCGCCCGCGTCTCGGCTGGCCTCCTGCTTCCAGCACTCTCGCGCCACGAGCCAGAATCCAAGCCGTCGCGCCGCCTCTTCCTGGTCGGGGACGCCGATCCTCGTGCCCGGCGGGACCGGCTTGAGCGGCGAGCGGGTTGCCATCTGTTCCAGATTGCGGGCGGCCTCGTTGATCGCGGCGGGATCGGCCCCGACGCATCTCGTCAGGGCGAGCTCCGCCTGGATTTCGAAGTCGTTGGGCGAGGACTTCGCGGATCGTTCCAACTCGTCTTTGAGCCGCATCAACGTCGGGGAATCCTTCGCGATGACTTTCATCGCCGACTCGAACAGGCTGGTCACCGCGGATTGCTCGACCTGGCGAGGGGAGACGACCAGGCCGAGGCGTGGCGGTTGGCTCGGGCCGGCCGGGTGCAAGACGGACCGTAGGGCGTCTTCGGGCTTCATCCCGGCGGGCAGGAGCAAGGCGGTCGTTACCCCCCGGGTCGCCTCGCCGACGAGCGAATCCATCACCTGATAGGCCCTCGCCTCGTCGATTTCTGCGGTCCTGTCCAGGATTTCGCCGAAGGTTTGCAGGGCGTCCGCCGCGTCGCCGATCTCCGCGAAGCAGCGGCCGATGGCGACCAGTCGGGCGATCCGCAGGTAGGCGTCGGACCCCATGACCGTCGAACTGGCCGCGCCGGATTTCGCGTTGGCCCTGGCCTTGAGGAGCATCGCCCGAGCTTCGGAGACCCGGCCGGCGTCGCGGTAGAGGACGGCGAGGCGTCGGATCGCGCTGGCCAGGAAAATGTCCTCCGTCACGAACCCCGCCGGCGGGGAATCGCTCCCCTTCTCGTAGGCGGCCATCGCCAGGTCGGCGGCCTTGGGGACCTTGTAAAGCTCGGAGCCCAGGACGTCGACGGCATAACTCGGCGGGGGGTTGGCGGAGTCGGCCAGGAGGGGTTGCAGCACGGCCCGCCCGTCGTCGATGCGCCCTGGCGGATGCGGACCAGCCCGAGGATCGCCCTGCCGCCTCGCCAGCCCGGGGATCGGGCGATGGCCTGCTCAATGTCCCCGGCGAGCTCGTCGAGCTTGCCCATGCGACCGGCGGAATCGAGGAACCGCGAGACGAGCGACGTCATCTCGCCGCTGGCCGATCGAAAGACGCCGATATAGGTCGCGGTCGAGAACCCCGACCAGGGGTCGACTCGCGACGTCGAGGGGAAGAGGAATGCCCTCGCATAGGCATAGGATTCGGGGATCGTCCAGAAGCCGTCGTAGCGGTAGAGGTAGTAGACGAGCATCTCCCGATCGTTGGGGAATGCCTCCCACGCCTTGCCCAGGAGGTGCGGGCTTGCTGGGGGTCGGACCGGGCTGGGAGTTCGCTGAACAGGGTGGTGAGCAACGAAGAGACCGCCCTTGCGTTGCCCAGCCGCCTTGAGGCCGACCTCGTCCAGGAGCTTCACGTATTCGGTCAACTGGTTGGCCTGGTCGAAGGCTTGCTGGATGGCCGTGGCGTTGCTCGCCAGCGCGGAGGGATCCTTGCGGATCGCCTCGCGGTACAGGTCCAGCGCCGCGGCGATCTCGCGGGCCTGGAGGAGCTGGCCGGCGAGCTGGAGTCTTAGCTTCGCGTCTTCGGGGCGGCTCCTGGCCATGGCCTGATAGGTCGACGTCAGCTTGGCCGCCTGCCCCGCGGCCTGGTAATAGGTCGCGAGCGTTTGCAGGAGCGGGAGCGACTGCGGCGAGAGCTTCAATTGCGCCTCAAGCCGGTCGATCGTCTCCTGGAGCTTGCCCGATCGGGCGAGGAACTGCACGGCCTGTTGATGGGCGATGGTCTCAGTCTGGTCGGCCGCCGACTGGATCGGCGCGAGCCGGCGTCGGGGGTGCGGCGGATGATCAGGTAGGCGACCTGCGCGGCCTCGTCGACCTTCCCTTGCCGTTGATATTGCTGCATGATGGCGACCATCGCTTCGACATTGTTGCCGGCGTGGCGACGCGCCCGGCTCATCACGGCCTCGGCCAGGTCGTGCATGCCGAGTTGATGCATCTGCGCCGCGAGCAGGACCTGCGTGGTGCTATCCAGGCGGAGGCCGAACAACCGCTCGGCGGCGAGCCGGGCGCGATCGCCCTGGTTCGCCTGCGCGGCGACGCGAAGCGCCAGCAGCTCCCGCCGTTGCAGGATCTTCTGATCGGTGGCCTCGACCGAATCGACCACGGCGAGCGCCTCGTCGGATTCGCCTCGCTGCGCCCGCAACTCGGCGAGCGAGAGCTTCAGCTCCGAGTCGCCCGGCACGAGCTTGACCGCCCGCGCCAGCTCGCCGAGTGCCGCGTCCTTCTCGCCGCCCCACCACAACATGCCGCTCAACGCCAGGCGCCCCGAGACTTCGGCCGTGGGCTCGCCGGCGGCGGCATCGGCCAGCTTGTTCATGTGCGCGACGAGGGGAATCGTCCCCTGGACCTCCTCGCGACGGAAAAGCTCGAAGGCGTTACGCAGCAGCAGGATGGTCCCGGCGTCGAGGTACGGGCCCGCCGTCGGGTAGTCGATCAGCGTAAGGCGGGACGTCGAGGACCAGGAAGACTTCGTCAGGAACAGCGAATACCGGGGCGCCATTTGTCGACAGGGCCGGGACCATGCCCGCCCGGCTCCGTTCGGCCACTCTAGAGGGGTTCCTCTGGGCCGTCATGGCCTCGTCCACCAGCCTCAAGATCGCGTCATAATCCCTGGCTTCGGCCTTGAGCGGCATCACGCGGGCGATGTAATAGGCGGGCAGCGACGCGATTCCTTTCGGCCCGCGGACCAGATACGGCTGCAACGAGCTGGCCGGCGTCCGCTCGCCCGGCGGCGTGCGATAGAAGGCGTCCGAGAGCTTCCTGAGCGCTTCCATGTCGCCCCTCTCGGATGCCATGGTGCTGGCGAAATTGATCCGTTCCAGCGTGGTGGCGTTGGCGACGAACTCGCGATAGAAGGCGTCAAGCTCCGCCGATCGCCCCGCCTTCGCGAGTTCCTCGAACACGCTGATGGCGACCGCCCCATAAAGCCAGTCGGGATTCGAGTTGCCGACGGACACGAAGGCGTCTCGGATCAGGGTGAGTTCGTCGCCGGGGAGCGCGGGCGAGGGCTCGACGCCGGCCCCCTCCACCGGCCGGACGACTCGGGAGCCGGCGGGGTTGTTGCGAGTGACGAGGGTGTAAAGCAGCACAAAGTCGGCCGATGAATTCCGGGCCGCGACCCTGGCCAGGGCCCTGGCCGCGTCGTAAGCCTCGCGATTCTCGTACCTCAGCATCGCCACGAAAAGCGCGTCCCAGAGCGGTCGCGTCTCCTGCGGATGCTTCGCGGGCTCGTCGCGGACCTTCGCCAACCATTCTCCCTCGGCATGCTCGCGCCTCGCCTTCATCAGCGAGGCCGCCAGCGCGGCCATCCTTGCCTGGCCGTAGTCGTTGGGCATCCACGTCAATCGGGAGACCACGCCCGGGTCCAGGCCGAAGACGTAGCGGATCGAGTTGACTGCGGTCATGCGATAGCGGATCGTGGTCAGTTCGATCGTCGTTGCCGCGGTTGTGCTCGTGCTCGTGCCGGCCGGTCGCGCCGGCGCCCTGCATTGGCCTTCACGATCGCGCTCACCTCGTCGTCGTCGCGGCGCATTGCCAGGATCGCGGCATAGCGTTCGGCCGCCTCGTCGGCGCGGCCCATCGCGTCGAGGGCGCGGGCCTCGCGATAGAGGGCCTCCCAGTTGCCGGGGTCCTTGCGCAGGAGCTTGCCGGTGGTGGCCAGGACGGCTTCGGGATTGCCGTGGGTGGCGAGGTTGTCGATCGCCTGGAGCGTGCGGGCCACGTCGCCCTCGTTCTCGGCATACTTCGACCAGACCGCCTGCGCGACCTCGAAATCCCCCGAGCGGAGCGCGAGCTGGGCCAGTCGATTCCCCGAACGGTCATCGGGCGCGATCTCGTAGAGCTGCTTCTGGAACTTGGTCGCGTCGGCGAAATCCCCCTCGTTTTCGGCCATGTCCGCGAGCTGCTTGAGCAACGCGGTGTCGCGAGGGTTGGCCGCGAGCAACTCTTCCAGGAGGTGACGGGCGGCCGTGAAGTCGCCCGATGCCGCGTGCGCCTGCGCCAGGAAGAGCGAGGCCTCGCGACGGTGACCGTCCTCGTTCCGCATGCGTTCGAGGCGGGCGATCAGGCGGTCGAGCTGGTTGCGTTGCAGGTGCAGGTCGGTCAGGCGGGCGATCAGGGCGAGCTTGGAATCCATGTCCTTCACGCGGTCGAACGCCTTCCAGTAAAGCTCGATGGCTTCTTCCAGGCGAAGCTCGCGGGCCAGCGCCTCGGCCAGGTTCTGGATGGTCGCCGGGTCGGCGTCGTCGCCGCGAGCGGCCCTTCGCAGGACGTCCAGGCCCTCCCGGTTCTCGCCGAGCTGGAAGCACAAGTCGGAGAAGATCTGCGCGTTCTCGGGATTGCCCGGCGCCGCGGCAAGCAGGTCGCGACCGGCCTTCAGGGCCTCGTCGCGACGGCCCAATCGTGCCTCCAGCTTGGCGATGTTGGCGAGGTAGATCGTCCGCGAGCGGCGATCGAGCGAGGCCAGCCGCCGGTTCATCGTCGAGGCGTCGGCAAGCCGGCCGGACGCCTCGTAGAGCCTGGCCGCGAGGGTCAACGACGCGATGGATTTCTCGTCGAGCGCGATGGCCTTCTCGACCGCCGCGATCGCCTCAAGCGGTTGACGGGCCGCCTCGGCGTAGCGGGCCAGGCGGCGGGCTGATGCGGCGTCGCCGGCGCCGGCCTCGCGACGGAAGGCGGCGAGCCGTTCGAGCAGGCGTCCCGACGCCTCGTCGCAGGCGATCCGGCGGTCCAGGACGGCCTCCTTCCTGTCCTCGTCGTCGGCCAGCTTCTCGGCGAGGGCGAGCTGGGCTTCCGCGTCGTCGAATCGTCGGGCGCCCGCCAGGAGTTCGGCGGATTTCATGCGGAGGTCGAACGAGTCGGGATCGAGCGTGACGGCGTCGGCAATCGCCTCGATCGCCCGCGATTTGTACCCGAAATTGGCGAAGACCTCGCCGAGCCTCGTCAGGCTCGCGGCATTGCGCCCGGCGCCTCGGCCAGGGTCTGCCAGGTGGCGATGGCCTCATCGGATCGTTTCATCGCGTGGAAATATTCGCCCAGATACTCGCGAAATTGAGGCGCTCGGGGGCCAGCTCGATGGCCCTGCGATACTGGGCGATGGCGTCGTCCGTCATCCCCGCCTGCCGCAACAGGTCGGCGACCTGCGAGGCGGTGGCCGCGTCGCGGGGCTTCGCGGCGATCAGCCGTCGCCAGACGTCCGCCGCCGCTTTCTTCCGCTCGGCTTCCGGCCGCGAGGCGTCCTTCAACAGCAGGCGTCCCCAGTCGCGGATCAGGTCGGGGTTGTTCGGCTCGGCCGCGACCAGGACCTCGTATTGCGAGGAGGCTTCCGCGAATTTCTTCTGCTCGACCAGGCCTTCAATCAAGGCCGTCCGCAAGTCCCTGCGCGACGGGGCGAGCTTCAACGCCCGCTCGATCCACGACCTCGCTTCGGCCACGCGCCCCTGGCCGGTCAGCGATCGCGCCAGGCGGGCCATCGATTCCACGTCGTCGGGCCTGGTGGCGAGCCAGGCTTCGTAATACCTGGCGAGGCCCGCGTGGTCGTCGCCGCGGAGGAATACCTCCTCGATCTTGCGGCGGACCTCGCGGTAGAGCCAGCTCTCGGGGTTGAGGCTCGCGAGCAACCCCTCGAAGTCGCGCAGGGCGTCGGCCTGCCGGCCCAGCTTCCGCTTCAATTCGGCCGCCTCGGTGCGGAACTGGACCTTGCGGTAGGGATCTCGCGAGGATTTCGCCAGCGCCTCGTATCGGGCCAGGGCGGGCTCAAGCTGCGATTCCTCGGCGAGCGCCGCCGCGATCTGCTCCTGCACGCGGGGCTCGTCGGGGAACACCTTTTCCAGGCGCGGCCCAGGCCGCCAGGGCCAGGTCGTTGCGGCGAGATCGCTGATGGACGCGGGCCAGGGCCTGATAGATTTCCAGCAGGTCGGCGCGAGGCGGGTTGCGCGCCAGGGCGCGTTCGAAGGCCTCGGCCGCCGCGGTCGGCTCGCCGATCAGGACCAGCGTCTGGCCCAGATAATAAGGCGTCATGGGGTCGTCGGGCCGGAGCCGCTCGGCCTGGCGAAGCGCGGCAACGGCCGCCGCATCCTGGCCCCGATGCGCCTCCATCAGGCCGATGATCATCCACGCCGCGCCGTCGTCGGGCTTCAGAGCCACTCGATCGCGATACGTCTTGAGGAGCGCGTCGAGCGTCCCGTGCTCGACGTGATATCCATAGACCCGGTCTAACGCGGTCCCCTTTCGAGGGGCACGCTCCAGGACCGTCAGGAATCGACCCACGACCTGACGATCGCGATCCTCGTCATCCTGGGCGATTCCGGCGGAGATCGTCGCCACAAAGACGCAGCAGGCCACCGCATACGTTTTCCGGGTCATGGTCGATTCGCCCTGGAGTGGATTGGAAGTCCAGGCTACGGCGAATCCAGGCTAACACAAGCGCAAGGGGGCCGCCCGCCAAATCCGCCTTATCGGCGAGGCGGCTGGCGCCGAGGGATTGCGTCCCCCGGCGCCAGCCAAGGCTCAGCGCTCGGCGGCCTCGCGGTCCCAGAAGCGGAGCTTGCGGCAGGCGGCGACGAAGTCGGCGCAATCGCCAGCCTTCTTGAGGGCGACGAACCCTTCGTCCGAGGACGGCCCCCGCCTTCTCCAGCAGCGGCGCGGCGTCGGCCGACGTAGGCGATGAACTTCCGGTGCGCCGTGGCGTCGGCGATGAAGTCGCGGGCGGCCGGGAGCATGGCCAGCAACGCCGCCCCCTCCTTGGACGGGAGGATCGCGACGGCGTCGAACAGGACCGACGGCCCGCCTTCGAGCTTCTCGTCGGCGTCGTGCCAGGTGCCGGCCGAGTCCTTCACGCCGCCGACCTCCGGCGCGACGAGCTTGAGCATCGCCCCCTCGGCCTTCAGGGCCTTTTCCAGGGCCGCGAGGAGCGCCGGCGTCGACGCCGTCGGTCACGAGGGCCCCGACCTTGCGGCCGGCGAAGCTCTTCGGGCCGTTCTTGACGATGCTCAGCTTCGGCGACGGCTTCAGGTCCTGCCGGGTCGGCTTCGCGGCCGTGGCCGGCTCGGGCATCTCCTTGAGCCGCAGCCCCTTGGCCACCGTCTCGGCGAGGCCGGCGTCGATGTTCAGCAGGTGCGAGACCATCCGCGGCGCGGATCGCCGGGGTCTGGACCTTGCTCAGCTCGAACGTCAGGGCGTTGGCGATGTGCGTCTGCTCGATCTCGGCCTGGCTGATGTAGAACTGCCGGGCCTGGCTGTAGTGGTCGGCGAACGTCTCCGAGCGGGCCCGGACCTTCGTGCGCTTCCAGCGGCTCGGCGAAGGTCTTGTAGCCCTGCTCGGGCGACTCGCGCGGCCCGCCGGCGGCACCCCACGAGTTGGGCTCGTAGTTGACCCGGCCCTTGGGGTTGTGCATCGCCATGTGGCCGTCCTGCTGGAAGTGCGAGACGGGGCACTTCGGGGCGTTGATCGGGATGTGCGTGAAGTTCGGGCCGCCGAGCCGCTTGATCTGGGTGTCGAGGTAGGAGAAGTTCCGCCCCTGCAGGAGCGGGTCGTTGCTGAAGTCGATCCCCGGCACGACGTTCTGGGTGCAGAAGGCGACCTGCTCGGTCTCGGCGAAGAAGTTGTCCACGCGGCGGTCGAGGACCATCCGCCCGACGGGCGTGATCGGCACCTCCTCCTCGGGGATGAGCTTGGTGGCGTCGAGGACGTCGAAATCGAACTTCGTCGGCGAACGCCTCGTCGAACAGCTGGAGGCCGAGCTCCCACTCGGGGAAGTCGCCGGCCTCGATCGCGTCCCAGAGGTCGCGGCGGTGGAAGTCCGGGTCGGCGCCGTTGATCTTGACCGCCTCGTTCCAGACGACCGACTGCAGCCCTTGCTTCGGCTTCCAGTGGAACTTGACGAAGGTCGACTTCCCCTCGGCGTTGACCAGGCGGAAGGTGTGGACGCCGAACCCTTCCATGAAGCGGAACGACCGGGGGAGCGTCCGGTCGGACATGATCCACATGACCATGTGCATGCTCTCGGGCGAGAGCGAGATGAAGTCCCAGAAGTTGTCGTGGGCGGTCTGCGCCTGCGGGAAGCCGCGGTCGGGCTCGGGCTTGGCGGCGTGGATCAGGTCGGGGAACTTGATCGCGTCCTGGATGAAGAAGACGGGGATGTTGTTGCCGACGAGGTCCCAGTTCCCCTCCTTGGTGTAGAACTTCACGGCGAAGCCCGCGGACGTCGCGGGCCAGGTCGGGCGAGCCCTTGCTGCCGGCGACGGTCGAGAAGCGGACGAAGACGGGCGTCTTCTCCCCCTTGCGCTGGAAGAGGTCGGCGCGGGTGACGTCGGCGAGCGAGCCGTAGTTCTCGAAGTAGCCGTGGGCGCCGAAGCCGCGGGCGTGGACGACCCGCTCGGGGATGCGCTCGTGGTCGAAGTGGAAGATCTTCTCGCGGAAGTGGAAGTCTTCCAGGAGGGTCGGGCCGCGGGCGCCGACCTTGAGCGAGTTCTGGTCGTCGGCGACGGGGATCCCCTGCTGGGTGGTCAGCACCGGCGTGTCGCCGCCGGCCGCCTGGTGGGTCTCGCCCCCGCCGCCGACGGTCACTCCGTCCTCGGGCTTGTGCGCGGTCTCACTGCGCGTTTCCCTTCCGCTTGGCCATTCCCTTGCCTCTTCCTGGTGCGTTATGTCGAGCGATGGGGTCCATTTGAGGAATCAGCAAAGGTTATACCAGGCATTCGGCGGGCCAGGACAATCCCTCCCCGGGCCGGGATGACGGAATCCGAGCGGGTCCCGACTCCTCGGCGGAATCTGGTACGATCGCCGCTGGACCTGCTCCCGATGTTGGAGCGAGTGCGATCGGACCCGTCCTACCGCGCCGCGGGCCGGCCCGTCGCAAGTGACACACCCCGCCCCGTTTGCGCGGCACGGCCGAATGGCCGAGCCCGGCACATCATTCGCGATAGATTCGACACGTTTTCCGATCCGAAGTCCTGGGGGTGGGGACATGGCCAAGGTTGTCATCTTCGATATCGACGGCACGCTCATCGACTCCGTCGACCTCCACGCCCACGCCTGGCAGGATGCCCTGAGGCACTTCGGCTTCGACCTCCCGTTTGATCGCATCCGCAGCCAGATTGGCAAGGGGGGCGATCAGCTCCTCCCGTTCCTGATCCCCGAGGACGTGGCCGAGCGCCGTGGCGAGGAGATCCAGAAGTACCGGACCGACCTCTTCAAGCGGGTCTATATCAGCCGCGTCCGCCCGTTCCACGCGGTCCGCGAGCTGTTCGAGCGGATCAAGGCCGACGGCAAGCGGATCGCCCTGGCCTCGTCGGCCAAGGCCGATGAGCTTCAGATCTACAAGAAGATCGCCGACATCATCGACCTGGTCGACGCCGAGACCTGCTCGGACGACGCCGAGAGATCCAAGCCCCATCCGGACATCTTCCACGCCGTCATTGACCGCCTCGACGGCGAGTCCCCCCGCGAAATGGTCGCCATCGGCGACACGCCGTACGATGCCGAGGCCGCCACCAAGGCCGGCCTGCGAGTCGTCGGCGTGCTCTGCGGCGGCTTCCCCGAAAGCGACCTGAGGGCCGCCGGATGCATGGACATCTATCGCGACCCGGCCGACCTGCTGGCCCGCTATGAGGAGTCGCCCATCGTCAAGGATTAGCGATGATCCGGACTTCTTCCCGGCCGACCTGGCGGCATTGCCGGATTTTCGCCCGCTATTTCTTCTTCGACGCGGCATCCATCCGATTCTTCATCTCCGCGCGGGCCGCCTCCGCCTTCTCGTGGATCTGGGCGACCGTCAAGCCGTCAACATCCTTGAGGAAGACGGACTGGTCGGGCGGGCCGGGCTTTCGTTTCCCGTGAAAATCCGCCGCGCTGACCGCGATCACGGTCTGGCAGTCGTCGGCGAACTGCTTCTTCTGGGCATCGGTCATCTTCTCCATCAGCCGGGCCTTCGAGGCGATCACGGCATCGTTGCTTGAAGCGTCCAGCCGATCGCCGCCGCCCCCGCACCCCGCCGGGATCAAGAGCAGCAACGCAGGGATGAAACGACGCATGGACGGGGACTCCCGAGGAGGATCGAAGCGAAACCCGGATCGAGACTATCCCGTCCGGGGCCGCGAAGATACTCCCCCGGCTCCGAGATAACGAATCCGCCGCCGGCCGGATGAGGCTCGATCGAACCATCCCCATCCGGGATTGGATAATGGAGAAGGTTGCGGCAAAGACCCGGCCCGGAAATACTCTGTGAAGCGAGACGGCCCGTCGGACATATCCTGGCCGAGACCTACGGGGTCCACGCCTCGAATGTTTCGAGCCGGGGCGTCGCGATCCCGGCCCAGACCCGTTCCCAGAGATGGACGAAAGCACGCCATGAACTCCTCCAGATACCTCGGATTCGCTGCGATCTTGTGCTTCGCAAGCTTCTCGGGCACGAAGGGTGCGGACCCCACGCCCTTCGAGGGCGAGAAGACCGCCTGGCATGAGGGATTCGATCGCTACGACTTCGTGATGGACGAGGACTCGCTGGCCATCAAGCCCTTCAAGCGGGACGAGGACGAACGCTACGGGGTCAAGGGGCCTGCGAAGGGCCAGCGGCGCTGCGTCGTGGTGGTCCCCAGGACGCCGGCGCCGGGCAATCCCTGGTCGTGGCGGGGCTGCTACTGGGACCATGAGCCGCAGGCCGAAGTTGAGCTGTTACGACGAGGTTTCCACGTCGCGTTCGTCTCGCCCGACCCCGACAAGACCTGGGACGCCTGGTATGCGTACCTGACCGAGAAGCATGGGCTGTCGAACAAGCCCGCGTTCATCGGCATGAGCCGGGGCGGGATCAACGAGTACGACTGGACCTCGATCCATCCCGACAAGGTCTCCTGCATCTACGCCGACAACCCCGCGATCCGGCCCTCCGCGTTCGCGAAGCTCGACGAGCTGGCCCGTCGCGACGTGCCGCTCCTGAATATCTGCGGGAGCCTCGATTTCCTGCTCGAACGCCACACGCTGCCCATCGAGGCCCGGTATCACCAGCTCGGAGGCCGGATCACCGTGATGATCAAGGAAGGCGCGGCGCACCATCCCCACAGCCTGCGCAACCCGAAGATCATCGCCGATTGGATCGAGCAGAACGCCAGGCCCCCCGGCGGCGACCGCCCCGATTTCCTCGACGACACGTTCGTGAAGACGTCCTACTACAGCCGCGCGGACTCATTCCGGAAGCTCGAAGAAGAGAAGACCTACGCCACGTGCCGCGGGCCGGGATCCGTCGAATCCTATGGCCGGTACGACGCCACGACCAGGAGCCCGTGGGGGATCACCGGCATGACGGTGGTCGTGCCGAAGGTCGCGGCCCCGGGCAAGCCCTGGGTGTTCCGCGCCGATCGCATCGGCAACGAGCCCGGCGTGGTCGACCTGGCCTTGCTGGCGAGGGGATATCACATCGTCGCGGCGCCGGTCGTCGCGCAATCGGGGCCGGTCCGCGAGCAATGGGACGCGGTCTACAAGGTGATGACCGACCACGGGTTTTCCCGGAAGCCGGCGATGGAAGGCGCGGGGGCGTCCGCCGGCGAAGCCTACGCGTGGGCGATCGAGAACCCCGAGAAGGTCTCCTGCATCTATGCCGAGAATCCCTCGCTGCACAGCCTGATGACGAAGCAGCCGCCGATCGACAACCTCGCCCCGCTGGCCAAGGCGGGCGTGCCGCTCATCCACGTGTGCGGGAGCCTCGATCCCTGGCTCGACGGCCACACGCGCGTCGTCGAGGAGCGATACAGGAAGCTCGACGGGCGGATCACGGTCATCGTCAAGGAAGGCGAAGGGCACTATCCCCTTGCGCCAGGGACCCCAAGCTCGTCGTCGATTTGATCGCCGGGCCGGCGGGGTGATGTGTCGCGATTCCCGGATCCTTACGCCGCGGGGATCATCCGCCGCCTCAGCTCGACTTCCCGTATTGATCCTGATGGGGCGGGGCCGCGGTCCGTGCGGGGCCGCGGTCGCGGTCCGGGCCTTGCGGGCGCTCGGGCGGTTGGGTGGGGGGGTCGAGGCGGCCGAAGATCATCCTCCCGGCGCTGGTTTGCAGGACGCTGGTGACGGTCAATCGCACGACCTCGCCCAGGTGATGGACGCCGTGCTCGGTCACGACCATCGTGCCGTCGTCGAGGTATCCCACCCCCTGCCCCGGCTCCTCGCCCCTCTTGATGAGCTTGACGGTCAGCCCCTCGCCGGGCAGGACGATCGGCTTCAACGCGTTGGCCACGTCGTTGAGGTTGATCACGTCCACGCCCTGCAACTTGGCGATCTTGTTGAGGTTGTAGTCGTTGGTCACGACCTTGCCGCCCAGGTGCTTGGCCAGGATCACGAGCTTCTGGTCCACCTCGCGGATTCCGGCCATCTCGGCGATCTCGCCGTCGTGGATCTTGACCTCGATCCCGGGGGATTTCTGGAGCTTGTTCAGGATGTCCAGCCCGCGACGGCCGCGATTGCGCCTCAGCTTGTCCGAGCTGTCGGCAATCCCCTGCAGTTCCTGGAGGACGAAGCGGGGGACGACCAGCGGCTGATCCAGGATGCGGGCCTCGGCCACGTCGGCAATCCGGCCGTCGATGATGACCGACGTGTCCAGGACCAGCGGCTGCGCCCCCTTCATCTCCTTGGAAAATTCCATGTACGGGATGATGAAGCGGAAGTCGTCCTTGGTCTGGATGAGCGTGCTCACGCACACATAGCAGATGATCACCGTCAACAGGCCCGAGACCACCGGCTGCAAGTTGGGCGGCAGCGAGGAGCGGTCGTAGAACAGCGAGAGCGCGGGCTCGACCGCGATCTGGAAGTAATTGCTCAGGATCAGCCCGACGATCAGCCCGATGTACACGGCCGAGATCGTCTGCACCCGCTTGCGAGGCGTGAAGATGTCGACGGTCAAGATCCCCACCGCAATCAAGACCGTTGCCGGGAAGACCACGGCCCAGGAGATCGTCCCGCCAAAAACCCGGGCCAGGCGCACGCCGAGGCCGGCGGAGACCAGGATGAACAGGGCGCGGATCACATTGAGCATCATCAGGCTTGATCCTCTCGCGCCGCGACGTGCGGGGCCTTGGCCAACTCGGCGGTGAACCGGTCGTAAAACTCGTGGAGGCTCTCGACGATCACCTTCGTCTCGCCCAGCACGGGCATGAAGTTCGTGTCCCCGTCCCACCGCGGGACCACATGCCAGTGCAGGTGGCCCGGCAGCCCCGCCCCCGCCGACTTCCCCTGGTTCAACCCGATATTATAGCCCTGCGGACGCAACATCTGGTCTAGTATAGCAACAACCTGGCGCAAGGTTTCGACCGGCTCCGTCAATTCGGCGTCCTGGAGTTCGCCGAGGGTGCCGCTATGGGAATGCGGGCAGACCAGGAGGTGCCCATTATTATAAGGATATTTGTTCAGGAACACGGCCGAATGCGGGCGTCGCCAGGCCAGGAGGTTGGCTCGATCGTCGGACCCGGCGAGCCCTTCGCACAGGAAGCAAGGGTCCTTCGCCGCCGATTCCGGCCGCGAGGCGGATTCGCGAATATATTGAGACCGCCACGGGGCCCAGAGTCGGTCCATGATCGATCGATTCCTCGGCCCGTCGCGGCGAGGGAGAAATGCACGATGTCCGTGCAGGCCGGGTTTCCCATCCGGACGATAGGACCGGACCCGCCGGGACCTCCAGGATTGGATGATACCCGGTTTCCCCGAGGGGGAGCAAATCCCAGTTGCGAAATTCGCGAAAATCGCGGCGACGCGCCGGCTCAGAACAGGAAGTGGCGCTTCCGCACCGGATAGACCTGCGCCCAGGGACGGCCGACGATGTTTTCGCGAGGGATCAGCGTCATCCCGGCGGCGGTGGTCGTGCCCGGCGTGCCCGCGAGCGGGACGATCAAGTACTGGCCGTCCGGGACGGCGAGCGAGAGGTCCAGGTTGAGCTTGCCGCGATCCTTGGTGTTCCACAGGAGTCGCTGGCCCTCGATCCGGAGCGTATTCTCGCGGCATTCGACCTGCTGGCCCGGCCCCGCCACCACCTGGCCGATGCCGAAGCCTCGCGCCGTGCGAAACCAGACCCAATCGCCCGTGCGAGGCCCCTCGTCGCGAAATGCCCAGCGGTTGATCAGGTAGGCGTCCTGCGAATACCCCTCGCGATGATCGGGCCATGCGAACGCGGACGCCAGCACCAGGGTCGGCATGTAGCATCCCAGGCCCAGGCCGAACGTGGCCGACAATCCCGGCACCCAGCGGCCGAATCCGGGGAAGGCGCCCTGGCGGATCACGTCGGCGGTCGACGCCACATGCATCGCGAAGGCACAGCCGAGCATGGCCAGCCCCGGCTTGCTCCCCCACGCGAAGATCGCCACGGCCAGGGCCGCCGCGAACGTGCCGAAGAGCACCATCGCCCGCTCCCGCTGACTCCACGTCCACTGGGCATAACCCGGGACCAGGATGCGAAATCCGGCCGGCCGTCGCGCGGACGAAGCCTTCACGCTTGCCCGGGCAACCTTCGAGAGGGATGAAGCCATCGAACCCCGCTCCTTCGGCCTCGCAGCCCGCACCGGGTCGCTCCACGTCGCAAGAAATGAGCGCGACGCCGACCGTCAGTCGTACAGTTGTCACAGAGAATACATCGGCACGGGGAGGGTTGTCAATTCCGTGGTGAGGGGGGAATAAAAATTTGCGAAAAGGTCCAGGAAACCGGCCAGCGAAATCCCCCTCGCCAGGTATTCGCGGCGACCGCCGGAAAATTTCCAAGAATTTTGATCCAGGATTCGACCCACGAGGCCGGATCGGCGGCTTTGCCCGTTGGCTCGGGGTGTCACGCATGGTGGGCGAACGCTCCTTTTCGACGCTTTCGATACCCGCGACAACCTGTCCAGCGCGTTTTTTCGCGCTTCCTGTGCGCACGGTTGCACGCCGACGTCCTTCGCTTCTCGTAATCGATAACTCGTTGCAAAATCATGGTTTAACATCCGTTACCTGCGATTTATTCCGCCCAGGAGACGATGGGGAGTTGGGTTCGTTTCGCAGAAATCGCGTGCCCGGTCGGATCTTCGTAGGGCCGGTTATTACCGGCCGTCTTCCGTTGAAATCAAAGACGGCCGGTAAGAACCGGCCCTACGAAAACGTGACCATCCTGCGCGGGGCGCGGTCCCTGACGAGGGAAGTATCGGGGCAGACGTCCCAGGGTTATCGCACGATTTCCATCGATCGCGAGGCCGTGGGCCGCGCGAACGTGACTGAGCCGCCTCAAAAGAGAGAGGAGGAAGGACTCGGGAGGTAGGTCGACGCCGTGCCTGGGTCTTGAACATGAAGACCGGAAGATGCCTTCGGCTTGCCCGATCAGTGGGCCAATTTGCTTAGGCGCGATGCAAGGAAGCAAGTCCACAGGCGGCGGAGACCAGGCCCCAGGCGGCCATCGTGGCGGGTTCGGGCACCGGATACGCCATCCCCGAGGCGAACGAGACCGAGTAGCCGAGCGATTGCAACGGCGTCCCATCGGCCGTGGTCACGCCCGTCAGCGAGAGGGTCATGTCCTGTGTCATGTACGTGCCCATGTCCTGAACGAGTTGGGCCGCATTGATCGACTGTAGGGAAAGGCTGAAGGGTTCGCTTATCCCCGATTGGGAGAGCCCGAGATCGATGTGGAATGTGGCCGTTTGCGTCCCGGAAAGCTCATGGAGCCCTGATGAATCGAGGAAGTAATTGTTGGTCAGCGTGTCGAAGGGGAAATTATAAGCGGCGTATGGGGTGACAACCCCAGTACCTGTATTGGTCAAGGAAACCGTGTGGCCATTGTAGGATAATGTATTGGTCCCATATTGTTGATCCGTTGCATAACCCTGGGGATTAAAAACCAAGCTGAATTGGAGGCGGATGTCCGACGGCAGGGCCAAACCTTGGGGCGCGTGGATGGTGACGGAGTCGTTGGACCAACTCGCGGACGCGGCGATCCCGTAGGGCTGCGAGGCAACTCCTCCGTAGATATCCCCGGTGTACGGGACGCCCAGATTGGTGTTGATTTGCAGTAGGTTTGTCGAGTTACCCGTCGCAGTTGCCGAGACTGACCCTCCGCTAGTCAGCGGTGGGCTGAGACTTGCGTAATTTTCATGAGACCAATGAATGATCGTGTCGACCGAACCGGAAGCCGACGCCGAAGCGTTGCTCCCCTGGCTCGTGGTGGGATTCGCGCTGAAGGCCATTGCCGAAGCGCTCGCCCCCTGCCATGTCGACATCGAATCCGCCCGAACGGCCCCTTGCGTCGCGATCAGGCCGACGGCGACTCCCAGGAACATCGATCCCGACAAGCCTTGGCGTCCACTCATGGTTCGATCCTTCGAGATGGCGAAATCGACGAGGCAAGGTCCTCCGCGCCGGGAGATTAGCAGATCGGCCGACCTGGTCAATCGGAAGTTCGCCGCCCCGATCATCGGGCCTGACTTCGGCTATCCATAATGATACAAATGGCTTGCGGCACGCCGTGGTTGCCCGAAAGTTCGGTCCGTGGTAGAGTCGAATCGTTGACCTATCTCTCCGGGTGCAAGTCGGAAATCGAGGGGAGGGCCGCATGTCGTCGGCGAAGCGGAATCCGGTCCACACGATCGACGATCTGTACCGCGTCGAAGGCAAGGCGGAGCTGATCGGGGGGAGGATCGTCCATCTCATGGCCACTGGGCACCGGCCGAACTTGATCGCCGGCGAGATCTTCGTGAGCCTCAAGATGTACGCGCGGACGACCGGTCGAGGGGTTGCATGCACCGAGAATATGGGCTTCGCCGTTCCCATGCTGTCCTCGGGGCGAGAGTCGTTCTCGCCGGCTGCCTCCTACTACGATGGCCCGTTACCGGCCAACGACATGAATTTCGTTCACGGCCCGCCGACACTGGCGGTCGAGGTCCGCAGCAAGTCCGACCATGGCAACGCCGCCGAGGCCGAGAGGGAAGCCAAGCGGGCCGACTACTTTCAGGCGGGGACGGCCGTGGTCTGGGACGTCGATCCGCTTGCGGTGTGCGTCCGCTCCTACCGGGCCGATGCCCGCGACCGGCCCGTTATTTACCATCCCGGCCAGGTCGCCGACGCCGAGCCGGCCGTGCCGGGCTGGACGCTCGCCGTGGACGAACGTTTCGCCTGAATTTGCCGGGCCCCGGAAGAGGAGCAACGCGATGATTTCGCCATGGCGCGGTTTCCTGATCCCGCTCGTATGCTGGGGCTTCGGCGCGGGTTGTGCCGAGGCCCGCGAGCCCGAGGGGACGATCGCCGAGGCGACCCTCGCCGGCCTGGGCGACCTGACCGTGACCAGGGTCGCCCCCGACGGGTCGATCACCCTCGCCGCCTCCGACTCGATCGACCCGCGTTGGCGCAACGTGGGACAGTATTACACCGAGGGATATTACTTGCTGCCGGCCGAAGCCGCCCCGCCGGGCGGCAAGCTCCGCCTGTTCCGGGTCCGGGTCGACGAGGTCGCGGACCTGACGGTCACGATCAAGGTGGGCGACCTGGCCTCGCCGCCGCTCCGGGTCAAGGATCGGGCCTCGCTCGTGCGGCCTCCGGCGCGCGACGACCGCCTGGTTCCGCTCGCTGGGGGACGAGATCCCCTTCGCGCGTGATCCGGGCAACCCCAATGCCGTCGCGGCCTCGCGAGAAACCGCGGCCCGCAACCGGCAGGTCGCCTCGCTCTACAAGATCCAACGGGCCCTGCACACGTTCCACGGCCACCACAACCAGTATCCCCCGGCGGTCGTCTTCGGGCCCGACGGCAAGCCCTGGCACTCGTGGCGAGTGCTGATCCTCCCGTACCTCGGCGACCTGTTCGACCCGGAGCTGGAGGCGAACATCGCGATTTACAACGCCTACGACTTCGATCAACCCTGGGACTCGGCCAGGAACAAGCCGCTGCTGGACCGGATGCCGCCCGTGTACGCGGACCTGATCTACGGCCACACGAAGGCCCCGTATACGCATTTCGCCGCGCTCGTGGGGCCGAAGACGGCCTTCCGGCCCGAAGGGGCCAGGATGACCAGGGAACTGCCCAAGTTTTCCCCGATCGTCGCCGACGTTGCCGGACCCGCGGTGAAATCCGTCCTCGAACCTGCCGCTGGACGAGGGCGGGATGGACTTGCGCAAGTTCCTGGACGGCCCGGCCAATACGGTGCTGGTCTCTTCGGTCGAGCCGGGCAGGAAGATCCCCTGGACGAAGCCCGAGGACATCGACGTCGGGCCGGATTTCCGGGGGTTCGGCAAGCCCGGCGGGATCGCCTCGCCCTACACGTTCCCCACCCAAGGAGGCGGCCGGGCCGCACCCTTCCTCTTCGCCGCCTACCCGGAGGTCCGCTTCATCAGCACGACGATCTCAAGCGCCGACCTCCTGGCCCTGACGACCTGCCAGGGGGGCGAGAAGCCGGCCATGGACCGACTGCCCATCCTCGAAGCCCTCCACGGCTTCTCGCCGCTCCCCGTCTTGCGAGTCCGCGTCGAGGGCGGCAAGGCGACCGCCACCCTCGACTAGCTGCGAAGGGGTAGGCGACCCCACCGCCCCGGCGTGCCCGTCCCCTGGCCGGGTGCGGCAACGGATTCCGGCATTTCGTAGGGCCGGTTATCTACCGGCCGTGTTGGATTCGCATGGACGGCCGGTAGATAACCGGCCCTACGCGGGAATGACCCGTCCCGCCAGAATCCGTTGCCGCACCCGGACGCTCGCCGTGGACGAACTTTTCGCTTGACCCCGCCGTATCATTAGGGCGAGTCGAGAAATTGTCGTCTCGATGACGTCGGGTCCGTGGACGGAGGGCCTTCCGCCCGTTCGAGTCGAGCTTGACCGTCCTTGGTCAAGCCTGATAAGATCATCCGCCTGACCCTATCACCCCACGACCTCCTTGATCCGGCACACCGACCCGGGTCCTCGCGGGCCGAACGTCGCGACGGTGTGCTTTCCCGGCCCCTGATCCTCGACGATCCCCGCGTGCTCGCCCACGGATGGCGAGCCGGACCGAACCGAACCCGACCCCGACCGTCGGTCGCACCTCCAGGGCAAGGGCCTTTTACCAACCTCCCTTGCCAGATCACACAAGCTTTGCCATGGAAAATCTCAACAACGTCCGCAACATCGGGATCTCGGCGCACATCGACTCGGGCAAGACCACCCTGACCGAGCGCGTGTTGTTCTATTCGGGCAAGAGCCATGTGATCAAGGAGGTCAAGGGCGAAGGCGCCAAGATGGACCACATGGAGCTGGAGAAGGAGCGGGGGATCACCATCACCTCCGCCGCCACCACCGTCCAGTGGCTCGACAAGAAGGTCAACATCATCGACACCCCCGGCCACGTCGACTTCACCGTCGAGGTGGAGCGGTCGCTCCGCGTCCTCGACGGCGCCGTCCTGGTCCTGTGCGCCGTGGCGGGCGTGCAGTCGCAGTCGATCACCGTCGACCGCCAGATGAAGCGGTACAAGGTCCCCCGGATCGCGTTCATCAACAAGATGGACCGCACCGGCGCGAATCCGGACAACGTGATCACGCAACTCAAGAGCAAGCTTGGGCTTACGACCGTCCCGATCCAGATTTCGATGGGCGCCGAGATCAACCTCAAGGGGATCATCGACCTGATCACCCGCGAGGCGGTGTATTTCGACGGCGACAAGGGCGAGAACGTCCGCCGCGAGCCGATCCCGGCCGAGTACGTGGAGAAGGCCGAGAAGGCCCGCCACGACATGCTCGAATCGCTCTCGCTGGTCTCCGACAAGATCATGGAACTCCTGCTGGAAGAGCAGGATGTGCCGATCGACCTGATCTATTCGACGCTCCGCGAGGCCACGATCGCGCAGGAGATCTGCCCGGTCATGATGGGCTCGGCCTACAAGAACAAGGGCGTGCAGCTCTTGCTCGACGCCGTGGCCATGTTCCTGCCCAGCCCGCTCGACCGCGAGATCCACGCCAAGGACAACGACGACGGCATGGCCGAAGTCGTGCTCGCAGCCCGACGCCACCAAGCCCATGGTGGCCATGGCGTTCAAGCTCGTGGAGGAGCAGTTCGGCCAGGTCACGTACATGCGGATTTACCAGGGCACGCTCAACAAGGGCACGTTCTACTTCAACTCGCGCAAGAAGAAGAAGGAGCGGATCAGCCGCATCCTCCGCGTCCACGCCGACGAGAAGGAAGACATCGATTCGGCCGAGGCCGGCGACATCGTCGCGGTCATGGGGATCGAAGTGCGCCACGGGCGATACCTACTGCGACGAAGGCACAAACCTCTCGCTCGAAAGCATTTACGCCGCCGAGCCCGTGATCGACCTGGCCATCGCCCCCGCCAAGCGAGGCGACCAGGACAAGCTCTCCAAGGCCCTGAACCGGTTCATGCGGGAAGACCCCACGTTCCGCGTCCATGTGGACAAGGAGACGTCCGAGACCATCATCTCGGGCATGGGCGAGCTTCACCTGGAAATCTACGTGGAGCGGATCAAGCGCGAGTACAAGGTCGAATGCACCGTGGGCATGCCCAAGGTGTCGTATCGCGAGGCCCCCACGAAGGTTACGCCCTACAACTACAAGCACCGCAAGCAGACCGGCGGCTCGGGCCAGTACGCCCACGTGGTCGGCCAGATGGAGCCCCTGCCCGAGGACTCGCCCGAGCAATTCGTGTTCGTGGACGAGGTCACCGGCGGTCGCATCCCCCGCGAGTTTATCCCTTCGGTGGAAAAGGGTTACCGCGACTCGCTGTCCAAGGGTCCCGTGGCCGGATATGAAGTGCTGGGCGTCAAGATGGTGCTGTCGGACGGCTCCTATCACGACGTCGACTCGTCGGACATGGCCTTCCAGATCTGCGCCCGCGACTGCTTCCGCGAGACCTTCCGCAAGGCCGACCCGGTGTTGCTCGAACCGATCATGAAGGTCGAGATCGAGACCCCCACCGAGTTCCAGGGGCCGGTCACCGGGACGGTCTCGAAGAAGCGAGGGGTGGTCCTGGGCACCGAAGACCGCGGCGGATTCGCCGTGATCCTGGGCGAAGTGCCGCTCTCGGAGATGTTCGGCTACTCGAACGACCTCCGCAGCATGACGCAGGGCAAGGGGTCGTTCTCGATGGAATTCCTGAAGTACCAGCGGCTTCCGGCCGCGATCCAGGAAGAAGTCATCAAGAAGGCGCAGGCCGAGAAGAAGTAAGAGGAGCGATCTGGAGAGCGGGAGCTTACTCCCGCTTTTCCCCGGACGGGCCGGTTTGTTCGCACCGAAAGCGGGAGTTAGCTCCCGCTCTCCAGGGCGAGCAAGCCGTCCACCAGTGCCGTGCTTCAGGCGGCGGTTGCGGCGGCCGCGATGGGCAGCCGGATGTCGGTCTTCTTCATCGGGAGGATCTCCTCACGATAGACCGTCATGTCGTCGGGTGCCTCGATGCCAATGCGCACGGCATGGCGATCGATCTTCACGATCGTGATGCGAACGTCTTCGCCGACCTGGAAGCGTTGACCGAGCTTCCTGCTCAGGACCAACATGGGATGCTCCTCTCGTCCTTGAGGATAGTGCGGCAAACTCCATGTTGCCGCATCGCGAGATCCGGAGAATGCAACCGTCGTGCCGCGGGCGGAATGGAGCCCGGTCGGAGAGGATTTTCGCAACCTAACTCGGTGATCCGCACGCTGATTAGGGATTATCGCACAAGTCAACGCCCGATTCGCCCGATTGTAAGAATTCCCTCAAGGTCGGTTTGTAAGAATTTCCTCTTGTAAGAATTCCTCGCGGCCGACCACCCTGGATTGACCTGTCCTGGGAGGATCGATGGCGGCTGCTTCCGAGGATCAACGACCCGTCGGGCCGGCGTACCCGCTCCTGGCCATGCTGGCAGGCGTGTCGGCCTGGTTGTGGCCCATCGGCGTGGGCGGCAAGATGCCCGTGGGCGGCGACGTGACCAGTTTTTCCATGGGGCTGATGGCGTGCCTCTCGCGAGCCATCCACGCCGGCCGGCTTCCGCTATGGAATGACCTGTGGGGCTTCGGCTTCCCCGGCCTCGCCGAGAGCCAGATGGGCGTCTATTACCCGCCCCATCTGGTGCTTTATGGATTGTTCTCCACCGAGCTTGCCTACACCGCCAATCTTGCCCTGCATGCCTACTGGGCCGCGATGGGCGGTTTCTGGATGGCGAGGAAGTTTGGGGTAACGGCGTGGGGTGCGGCGCTGAGCGGGTTCGTGTTCGCGACGTCGGGGATATTCGTGATCCACCTGTCGCACCACTGGAGCTACACCACGGCAAGCTGGATGCCCTGGGCCTGGGGATTGGCGTGGCTGGTCTCGCGAGGCGAGGGGACCACCCGAACGGCCGCGCTCCTGGCCGCATCGCTGGCGATCCAGATCCTCCCCGGCCATTTCCAGTTCGCGTTCATCACGCAGGTGGGCGTGATCGCCATCGCGATGTCGGCGACGACCTGGCGGGCCGTCCTGCAAGTGTTCGCGGCCCTGATCGCCGCGGCTCCCCTGACCGCCATGCAGCTCTGGCCCACCTGGCAGCTCGCCCGATTGGCCGAGTCCCAGCGCGATTTCGACTACCTCTCGGCCTTCGCCTCGCCGCCGCTGCACCTGATCAGCTACGTGGCCCCGAACCTGTTCCACGAATCGGCCCTGTGGCGGTCGATCGTCTGGACCCCCCTGCACGCCATGCCCGAGGAGCACCGGGCCTACGTCGGGTTGATCCCGCTATGGCTGGCCCTGGGGGCGATCCGTCGCGGGTTCCGCAGGGATCGGGCCACGCGCGTGCTCGCGATGCTGGCCGCGCTCACGTTGCTCCTCAGTTTGGGCCCTTACATCCCGGGATTTTCGCTGCTAATCCGCCTGCCGGGCTTCTCGTTCTTCCGCGCCCCCGCCCGCTGGGGCATGGCCACGGCGCTGGCCATGGCCGTGCTTGCGGGCAAGGGGTGGGACGCATGGCAGGATTGGCCGCGTCGCGGGAGGGCCGCCGCGCGGTTTGCCCTCATCGCCGCCTTTTCCATCGCGATACTCATCGGCCTGTTCGAGCTGGCGCTGGCCAGCACCGAGGGCGTTGGCATCCCCGCGATTGCCGGCCTGTTCGAGAAGGCCCGCCAGGCGCTCCCGTGGCGGACCAAGGCCGACCCCACGTTCCGCCAGGTCATGGCCGGGGCGCGATCCTCGCCGGTCGATCCGCAGGCCATTTCCGGGCTGATGAAAGAGGGGGTCAACCCCTCGCAAGGGCTGCATATGAGGCTCGACCGCGAGCGATTTTCGATCTACTTCCGAGAACTCGCGGAGACCGGCGGCCTGATCCTGGCCCTGCTGGTCGCGGCCCCGCTGCTGGCGAGGCGATCTCGCCCGGTGCCGGCGATCCTGTTCGGCCTGGTGGTGATCGACCTGCTGTTGCTCTCGCGACATCGCGAGATCCGCCCGGCGCCGATTCGTCCGCTGACCGAGCAGAGCAGCACGCTTGCCCGCCTGGCCGGGATGCCCGCGCGTTCGCGGACGGTGGACAACCTGCGTAACCTGCCGATGATCGCGACGGCGTCGCCGCTGGTCGCCTATCGCACGCTCGACCGCCCCGCCATGTACCCGCTCACTTACCTGCCGTTCGGGTCGCTCGGCCCGAAAGATCAGGTCGCCGCGTTGCGGGCCGTTGGCGCCTCGGTGCGAATCTTCGACCCGTTCGAGTCCAGGGACGAACGGGTGGTCGAGGAGGTTTCCGACCCCACGCTCACCGGCTGGATTTACGGCGAGAAGTGGCTGGCCTCCCCCGAAGGCAAGAAGCGGACGACGTTCGCATTCTGGAAGCCCGTGAAAGAGCCGTCGTGGGCGTGGTTCCTCGCCAATCGCGACCGCCCCGCCGGAGGGTTCCCCTCGGGGACCGATCCGCCGTGGAAGATCCTCCCGATCTTCGAAAAAGCCCGCCCCCTGCCCTTGCAATCCGCCGCGCCCGAACGCTTCGAGACCGAGCTAGACAGCGACGGCCCCGGCCTGGTGATTTTCTCGATCCTGGACGACCCGGAGTGGCAAGCCCGCGTGATCGGCCCGGAGGTGCGCGGACCGTCGAGCCGGTCCCGATTTTCCCCACCAGGAAGGGCGGCGCCTGGCAATCGGTGGCGATCCCGGGCGCCGGCAACTGGCGAGTGGCCCTCGAATATCGCGGGCGGGCGGCGAAGCTGGGATTGATGGTCTCGGCCGCGGCGTGGTCTGCGTGGATTTTGGTGATGGCGTGGCCTCGCCGGCGCCGCGTCGCGATCAAGCCTTGACCGCGATCGGCAGCTCGTCGATTTTCGCGGCCAGGATGAAGTCGTTTTCGGACAATCCGCCGATCGCGTGGGTCCAGATCTCGATGGCGACGTTGCGATAGCCGACGAGGTGCAAGTCGGGGTGATGCCCCTCGCCTTCCGCGACCTCGGCCACCTTGTTGAAGAAGCCCATGCCGGCCATGAAGTTCTTCACGCGCCATTCCTTGCGGATGCGCTGGCCGTCGGGCGTGAGGGTCCATCCGGAAAGGTTTTTCAGGAACGCCTCGGCCTCTTCGTGAGTGAGCCGGGGGACGCCCCCTTCGCAGGGGACGCATTTCTTCCTGGTCAATTGATCGGCGGTGAGGATTTCCATCGTCTTGACTCCGACGGTGAATCTTTTCTGCTGTCCTTCAACGAAAGCTCTCCCCCTCGCTGGGAAACTTCCCGGAACCCACGTCCGCCACATAGGCCGCCGCCGCCTGGCGGATGGTCGTGGCCAGGTCGGCGTATCGGCGGACGAATTTGGGACGGAACCCCTCGAAGAGGCCGAGCATGTCGGGCGAAACCAGCACCTGGCCGTCGCACGACGGGCCGGCGCCGATGCCGATGGTTGGTATGGGCAGTTCGGCCGTGATCTTCGCGGCAAGCTCGGCCGGGATCGCCTCCAGGACGACGGCGAACGCACCCGATTCGGCCACGGCGTGGGCGTCGGCGCGGATCTTCTCGGCGTCCCTTTGCACCTTGAATCCGCCGAGCCCTCGCACCGATTGCGGGGTCAAGCCCACGTGCCCGATCACGGGGATTCCGGCCTCGACCATCGCGTGGATGGTCGTTTCCATTCGCTTGCCGCCCTCCAGCTTCACGGCGCCGCAGCGGGTTTCCTTGAGGAATCGGCCGGCCGAGCGGATCGCGTCCTCGGTCGACACCTGATAGCTGAGGAATGGTAGGTCGCCGACGACGAAGGCTCGTTTCGCGGCGCGGGCCACCATCTCGGTGTGATAGATCATCTGGTCGAGCGTGACGGGCAGGGTGGTCTCGTGCCCCTGGAAGACCATGCCGAGGCTGTCGCCGACGAGCAGCATGTCCACGCCGGCCTCGTCGAAGAGGCGGGCGGTGGCGAAGTCGTAGCAGGTGAGCATGCTGAGCTTCCGCCCCTCGGCTTTCCACCGGGCGAAGTCCAGCAGGCTCACGGCGGTGCGGTCTGCGGCCATGGGGCGATTCCCGGTCGGTCGGTTAGCTCGGCGATCAACACGCCGTCGCGATCCACAATCACGTTGTAGCGGCGGCGGATCGCCTCGTGCAAGGCCCGCCGAGATTCCGGGTCGGACGCGGTCGTCAGGTCGGCCACGAATTTCGCGCCCCGATGGCGATAGAATTCGACCAACGCCAGGGGATCGGAAGCGTCGATGGAACCTCCCCATTCGCCCGCGGCCCGGCCCATGGCACGAGGCTCGAATTCGAGGCGACACCCGCGCCGATCGGCCGCGAACAGGAGGGCCTCGGGCGCGACGAGAAGCCCGTTTTCCGGCACGATCCGGCCGAATTGCTGCGAGGCTTCGGTTAGGTGGATCCATTCCGGCGGCGTGCGGAAAGTCGACGACGATTGCCAGAGGCAAAATCCGCAAAGCATGACAAGGATCGCGATTCGCGTGCAATTGAGCGGGGCAAGGGCTCGTCCCACGCCCGCCGCCGCGACCGGGGCGAGCGCCAGCCAGTAATATTCGTGATGGAGCTTCCCCCCGACCATTGCCAGCCCCGCAAGGGCCGATGCGCCCCACGCCAGCCAGAGCCGATCTCGCGGATTTTTCCCGAGAATTCCCCACAGGGCGAGCAGGAATCCCGGCGGGGTGAACGCCCGTAAGATCAGGAAGCGCGCGGCCGAGGCGAGGGCATCCCCTCGCAGCAAGGCCAGCGGGCCGAGCGACGACGCCCAGATCGCCGCATTGTCGGCCGACGCCCGCGATCGGCCGGATCGGACGGCGAGTGCCGCGTGGGCGTACCAGCACAGCGCGGGCAGCAGGGTCGAGAGGAGGGTCACGACTTGTAGGGTGGGTCGAGTGCAGCGAGCCCCACCTCCTGCTTCATCCTCGGCAATGGTGGGGCTCGCTAACGCTCGACCCACCCTACAAAATCGCGGTGCAGCGACCACGAAAATCAGCGGGACCAGCACATACGCCGCCACAATTTTCACGGCCAATCCCAGCGCAACCAGCACCCAAGCGGCGACCAGGCGAAACCCTCCGCCTTGCTCCTCGTAGTCGTCCCACAGCCGCAATCCGGCGACCAGGAACCCAAGCATGAGCATGTCGGGCTGGCAAGCCCGGCCATATCGCACGGTCATGGGAAACACCGCGAAGGCCGCGACCGCCATCAATGCCGCACATACCCCGTCTCGCCTCCGCGCCAATCCATACAAGCCCCACGCCGCCAGCCCCGAGGCCAGGGCCGAGACGACCCGGCCCGAGGCGCCGACGGGAAGGCCCGTCAGCCTTCGGATGACCACGACGAACGAGGCGAAAATCGGCGGCTCGACCAGGAACAGATTCGGGAACGGCCCGGTGTCTAGCTGCGGGTGCAGGAACCCCGACCCGCGCCCGAGGTTGCGGGCGACCATGGCCGTGGGGACTTGCCGCCCCACGTAATTTTCCACGATGGGCTGATCGAGATGCACCAGACGCACGCCGATCGTGGCGAGCACCAGCGCGGCCAGGGCGAATCGTTCGCGAGCGACGTCCAGCGGCTTGCCTCCCCTGCATCCCGCGCGGATGGTAGCCTGGACATCGAGCCGGGGTCAAGCTCGACAGGCAAGGCGAGTCGCCGGGGTGTGCCGGACGGATTTTGGCATGAAGTCGGGAGAGGATCTCACCACGGAGGCACAAAGGTCCCACAAAGGAAGCACGGAGGGGGAAATCCTTCGTGCCCCCTCCGTGCGTGCTTTGTGCCTCCGTGGTGAGATCCTCTTCCCCGGGCCAAAACCCATCGGTACACCCGTCGCCGGGAATCGGCACGTCGGTTGCTGATTCTCGGGGAGAAAAGAGCCCGCGTCGCCCGCCATCGTGCCGAGAATTCGGCCTCCGCCCGCGATGACGATCGACCAAGATCCCGCGAAAGGCCCCGAATGGCCGCGACCAGGAAGCCTCGCCTGAAGGACCCCAAGGGAGGGCTCACGGCCGCCGGCCGCGCCCACTTCAAGAAGACCGAGGGCGCCGACCTGAAGCCCGGCGTGAAGAAGCCGCTGAGCGAGATGACCCCCGACGAGATGAAGCGGAAAGGCTCGTTCCTGCGACGCCACTACGCCACCTTGCGAGGGCCCCTGCAAGACGAAAACGGCAAGCCCACCCGGCTCGCCCTGCAAGCCAGGGCCTGGGGCGAGCCCGTCCCGAAGACCGCAGAGGCCGCCGCCAAGCTCGCCGAAAAAGGCTCGCGACTGCTCGCCCGCTACAAGAAGTCCAAGGAGGGCTGAGCCGTGGCGAAGGCAAAGGCAAAATCCTCGCCCGATACCTACACGAAGCCCCGCGTGCGAGACCGGCTCAAGGCCGAGATCCTCGCCGGAGACAAGGGAGGCGGGGCGGGCCAGTGGATGCCCGCAAGTCGCAACTGCTCGCCGCCGCCTACAAGAAGGCGGGCGGCGGCTACAAGAAGTCGCGCCGCACGAGCGATCAGAAGAATCTGGAAACCTGGACCGATGAGAAGTGGAAGACCGCCGACGGCGAGCCCGCCGCCCGCGACGGCGAGACCGCGCGTTACCTCCCCAAAAAGGCCTGGGACGCCATGACCCCGGCCCAGCGCAAGGCGACCGACGCCAAGAAGTGCGCGGGATCGAAGAAGGGGCACCAACACGTGGCCAACACGAAGAAGGCCAGGGCGGCTCGCAAACATTCGACGACAAGAACGAAGAAGTCCTCCTGAGATTGCGCGAGGCGCATGACCGGGGATTCCCGGGGTCGGGCGGCCGGGGTTGAAGCCCTCACGGCGACCCCCGGCCCCCGAGCCGATCCGGAGACGACGTTCCGCGCCGTGCCATCGAGGGCAGGAAATGCACCATCCCGTTACCCGCTAAGGATTTGGGGCGCCTCATGGGCGCGACAAAGGGGCCAAAAACCGATGCGCCAGGGCCCCGATTGTCCAGATTTCGTCCAGGTTTCCAACAAGCCGCATCTCCCGGCCCGATCACGACTTGAGGGATTTGGCGCAACACTTTGCCCCGAAAACAGGTCAAAAACGGTCGAAAAACCGTCTCACCCTGGCTGCGCTGCTGGACAAGACACCCGAAAAGCCCGACTTCGCCCACGAATCCCCGGCATTTCCCGAGTGTCGCACTCTGTAGCGTATCATCTCATCGACAAGAGTAAAATCGTATATCATTGACCCAAGTCCTTCGAAGACAATGGTTTGTAAATCATGAAAATCCAGGTGAAAACGAATGGCTCGACCAAGATTCGGCCCCGATCCGCCCGCTCGCCGGGCACCCGATCGCGACCCGATATTCGGCGATTTTTCCGCCATCCCTGGAATGAGGAATAAACCCGAACTCCGGCAACGATGGTGTGGTTGTGAGGTTAGAACACACGCTTATCATCGCGACGCCCCGCGAGTAAAATCATGCGGAATTTCACCCAAAATAGGACCCCTGGACCACGCCGTCCCCCGGCGATGGCGGGTCCGCGCACTGCGCCAGGAGCGGCCGGGGGCGGCGAGGATACCGTCCACTGCGCCGGCGACACGTTCGCCGCGAGATCCCAGCGTCCCGATGGCCCACCCTGCCCGAGCGACCCCACCAGGAATCCGCGGTTGCGCCCTCGCGCGGGCGTCGACTCGGCTTGACCTTCGCCGCGAATTGGGCCATAACTCCGCACCCCTGTCGAATCGGCCTTTGCCCAGGACGGGCTCCGAGGCCGGCCGCATCCCCCGAGTTACCGCCGGTCCCCTGTTCGCACGCTCCGCAAGGATTGAGGAGTCCCGCATGGGCACCGAATCGCCTCGGCCGGAATCGCTCCGCGCCGGCATCTTGCCTCACCGCTGGGAGCGGGTCGATTCCCCTCGCGACGAAGCCGTGGTCGCCTCCTACGAGACGATCATCGCCGGAGGAGGCCCCGCCGGGCTCACGGCCGCTTACGAGCTCACCCGGCACGGGCACGGATGCGTGGTCCTGGAGGCCGACCCCGCGATGGTCGGCGGGATCAGCCGCACCGACCAATATAAAGGCTACCGCTTCGACATCGGCGGCCACCGCTTCTTCTCGAAGAGCGAGGAAGTGAACCGGATCTGGAAGGAGATCCTCGGCGACGAGCTGATCGTACGCGACCGCCTCAGCCGGATCTACTACAACAAGCGATTCTTCCACTATCCGCTCAAGCCGGCCAACGCCCTCTGGAACCTCGGGATCTGGCGATCGTCGCTCGTGGTCCTCAGCTATTTCAAGGCGAGGATGCGGCCGATCCGCCCCGAGAAGAGCTTCGAGGACTGGGTCGTCAACCGCTTCGGCCGCATGCTGTTCGAGATCTTCTTCAAGACGTACACCGAGAAGGTCTGGGGCATGCCCACCTCGGAAATCACCGCCGAATGGGCCGCGCAACGGATCAAGGGACTCGACCTGATCCGCGCCGTCCTGAACGCCCTCCTGCCCTCGCGAGGCAAGGGGGACGGCGAGGTGATCAAGACGCTGATCGACCGCTTCCACTACCCGAGGCTCGGCCCCGGCCAGATGTGGGAAGCGGCCCGCGACCGCGTGAATCGCGACGGCGGGGCCGTCCACATGGACCGCCGCGTCGATCGGATCGAGCACGACGGATCGGCGATCACCGCGTTCGTGCACGCGCGGCCAGGACGACCGGACCACGCGGTATCTCGGCAAGAACTTCCTCTCCACGCTGCCGATCCGCAACCTGATCCGCGCCATGAGCCCGGCCGCGCCGCCCGAGGTCCTGAAGGCCGCCAACGGCCTGCGATATCGCGACTTCCTCTCGGTGATCCTGATCATCGACCAGCCCGACACCTTCCCGGACAACTGGATCTACATCCACGAGCCCGAGGTGAAGCTCGGCCGCATCCAGAACTTCAAGAAGTGGTCGCCCGACCTCGTGCCCGACCCGTCCAAGTCCAGCCTCGGTCTCGAATACTTCTGCTTCGAAGGCGACGACTTCTGGACCATGAGCGACGCCGACCTGATCGCGCTGGGCCGCAAGGAAATCGACGCGATCGGGCTGGTCAAGGCCGAGAAAGTCATCGACGGCTGCGTGGTCCGCATGCCCAAGGCGTACCCGGTCTACGACGAGACCTACCTCGACCACCTGGGAGTGATTCGAGGCTGGCTCGCCAACTTCTCGAACCTGGAGCTTGCCGGCCGCAACGGCATGCACAAGTACAATAATCAGGATCATTCGATGATGACGGCGTTCCTGGCGGCCCGCAATATTTTGGGGCTCGGCCAGTTCGACACCTGGAAGGTGAACACCGACGCCGAGTATCACGAAGAAGCCGCGGCGACCGAGACCGGCCGCGCCGTGCCTCGCAAGATCGTGGCATGAAGCCCGGCGGTTTTATGGCTTCCACACCGCGGCGCCGCGGGTCGATCCGGTGGCCTGCTTGAAAAGCTGGCGGACCTGATCCAGCCCAAAAGTTTCGGGGAGCATGGCGGCGACCAATCGGCCGTCGCTCACGCCTTGAGACAGCCATTCGCGGGCTTTTTTCACGATCTCGTCGTGATCAAAGGCAAGGTCCACGGCCGAATCGAGGTCCAGCCACGCGGCCTCGCTCGCATCGTCGCCGCCTTCCACCTGCGGGGGCGGCCAGCGGACCACGGCCGCATGGGCAAGGCTGATGGTGCGACCCCGCGGGTTGTGCCGGGGTCGCCAAACCAGCCGATCGGCTCAACAAGCTGCGGGTCGGCCAATCCGGTCTCCTCGCGAAGCTCGCGAAGTGCGGCCAAGTCCACGGCCTCTTCCATCTCCAGGAACCCGCCGGGGATCGCCCATCTCCCGGCAAACGGGTCCTTCTTGCGGCGGATGAAGAGGGCACGAATCCCCTCAGGCGCGAGCGTGAACACGACCAGGTCGACGGTGACGGAGGGCCGGGGATATTCGTAGCAATACGGCCTGTTCATGGGGCGAGGACCTCGCGATCTCAAAGGACGCGGAGGGATCGTGCCTCATGATAAGGGCGGCGTGGGCGGTTGGCGAGCGGGGAGGGGTGCGAACGGGAATGATTCGAGTGCCTTGTAGGGTGCTCTGTGAGCACCTCTTCGATTAAAATGAGAAGAGGTGCTCACAGAGCACCCTACAGGATCGTTCGCGACGGAAGACGGAATTGCACCGAGCCGAGAGACGACATGACCGAGGTTTCCGCCGCAATCCCCGACTGGGATGGCCCTGAGGATGTTGAACTTCGCCTCCTGGCCGCTCGTCTTGCCGAACACGATGGCGAGGCCGACGCCGCGGGCGTTTTCCCCGAGGGACTTTGGGCGATGCTGGTCGCGTCGGGGTCCACGCGATGGGCCTTGCCCGATCGATTTGCGAATTCGGGCGGCGATCGGCCGGGATTGGTGCGGCGGTATGCTCGCGTGGCCGAGGGCTCGTTGACTGCGGCGTTCATCCTCACCCAGCATGATGCGGCCGTGCGGCGATTGGTGCTTTCGTCCGGAACGGGCCGGAAAACGGCCGATTTTTGGCTGGATCGGATCGCCGCGAATGAGGCGTTTGCGACCGTGGGGATCTCGCAGTTGACGACCTCGCGACGCCATGGGGCGCAGGCCATGATCGCGCGAGAACACGCGGGCGGATTCGTGCTGGATGGCGTGATGCCGTGGGTGACCGCGGCCGAACGGGCCGACGTTTTCGTGACCGGCGGCGTGCTGGACGATGGCCGGCAGATGATGGCCATCTTGCCTCGCGAGAGGGCGGGGGTGTCCGTGCGACCGGCCTTCGACCTGGCCGCATTGGGGGCTTCTTGCACGAGCGAGGTGGCTTGCGAGGGCGTTGTGATCCGCCCCGAAGAAGTGCTGGCGGGACCGGCCATGGACGTGATGAGCACGCCCGGATTGGCCGGCACGGGCGGGCTGGAGACGTCGGCCGTGGCTATGGGTCAGGCTCGCGCCGCGTTGGTGGCGCTGGCGAAGGAATCGACGAGTCGCGAGGATTTGATCGAGCCGGCGGAATCGCTCTTCGAGGCGTGGCGAGAATTGGCGTCGAAGCTGATGGCTTCCGCAGAGAATCGGCCCGAGGCGCCGCCCTCGGCAAGCATCCGCGTCGAGGCCAATGCGCTCGTCCTTCGGGCCACGCAGGCGTACTTGACGGCCCGCAAGGGGAGCGGGTTCGTCAAGACCGAGCCGGCACAGCGATGGGCACGTCAGGCGCTGTTCTTCCTGGTGTGGTCGTGCCCGACGCCGGTGGCTCGCGCGGCGATCCGCGACCTGGCGGGGTTGTGTCCGGGTTGAGGAGCGGCGATCGTCGTTCCTCGAAACATCTCAATGCGAGGACAGATCCGCCTCGCTGAGGATCTCGAACCCCATTGCGTGCAGGGTCTGGCTGGCTTGCTCGACGTTGTCGATGTGCAGGGCCACCGCCGCCCTTCCGTGCGGGTGGACGATGAGCGGGTAGGCGTAGTGGATGTTGATCTCCGCCCTCAGCAGCGCCGTGCAGAGGTCGACCAGCGATTGCGGGCCGGAGGGCAATTCGGCGGCTAGCAGTTCGTTCTCGGCGTAGGCTAGCTCGGCGATCTCGAGGATCTCTCGGCCTTGCTCGGGGTGGCTGAGGATGAGGCGGAGGATGCAGCAGTCGGCCGAGTCGGAGATCGAAAGGCCGACGATCTTCACCTTCGACCCGTGGAAGGCGCGGACGACCTCCAGCAGTTGGCCGACCCGGTTCTCCAGGAAGACCGAGAACTGCGTGATCGTGGGCCAGTTGCGGGCGCGAATGGTCTCGTATTCGACCTCGCTGCCGCCGCCCTCGCCGAGACTCATGGGGAACTCCGTTCCTTGGCCGATGGGACCGCGAACCAGGTTCGAAGTCTAAACCTCCGAATTGCGAAGGTCAATCCCGTGGCGAGTTTCTTCCCCGCGAAAATGCGGACGCCAGCCAGCCCGCCAGCCCCGCGGAAACGACCACCGCGACCACCGCCGGACCCCCGCCCGCAAGCGTGGCCGCGATGGCGAGCGTGGCGACTAGCCCGAGCAGGAGCCTGCGGGGACGATTCCCGATCAGCAACGTCAACAGGACGACGGCCGAGGCGGGCGAGGCGGCGAGCGCGGCCTGCCCGGCCCTCGCGAAGGGCGACGGCGCGGACGCCCCGGCCGCGACCCGGGAGGCGGCGATCGGTCGCCCCGGCTCGACTTGCTCGCCCAGGAGGTACGTCGGATTCCCCAGGCAATGGATGCGGAGCGGCGCGGGCGGCTCGGGCGCCGCGGGTTGATCGGGCATGGGGTCGTCCGGAGCCAGGCCCACGCGTGATCGCGCCGACGCCGTGAAGTCGTCCAGCCCGGCAGCGGCCAGGCTTTCCGCCAGCGCGACCCTTGCCGCACGGACCTGCGGCGAGATCCCGCCCGCGTTGCCCCCGCCCCAGCCGGCGGCTCGCTCGGTGGCCCGGGCCTGGATCTCGAAGCGCATGAGCGATCGAAGCAGCGCAGCGCGGTCTCGCGACGAGGTCCGGTCGAATTTGCCGACACGCTCGCCGATCTCTCGCCCCATCCGCTCCAGGCGGCCCAATTCGAGCGAGTCGCACGCGACGGCCTTGAGCGCGGCCTGGACCTGCGCCGGATCGGGCGTGAAGACCGTCAGGAGGGTCGGGACCTTTCCCTGAAGCAAGGCCGGCAGCGGGATCGTGCGTCCGTTGACGTCGACTTTCCACAAGAAGACGACGCGGCGGGCGCCGGCGTCGGCCAGCGGGATGAGGATTCGCCCCTGCTTGTCGCGACGAGGGACCGCCGCCATCCCGTCGACGTCGGCCGCGAGCGGATGCGCGGAATCCGGCAGGATCAGCGGCAGGAACGGCGCGGCGCTCGGCCTCCAGGTCGTACACGGCTCGGCCCAGGATCGAGCCGTCCTCGGCCACCACGCAGGTGAGGTCGGCCATCGCGACCGTGGGCACCTCCATCGCGTCGAGCGTGGCGGCCGGCTGCGGCGGCTTGAGGAATTTCAGCGACCAGTCGTTCTGGAGGACGTGGAAGACGACGGGATTCAAGCCGGCGACGAGGGGCAGTTCGTCGCCGTTCCACAGCCGGGCCTCGACCTGCTGGAGCCCGGTCGATCTCTCGGAGGCGAGCGCGCGGCCCGAGGCGTCGGCGAAGGCGACGTAGGAATCGACGCGATCGCCGGGCTTCTGGCGGAGCGGGACGAGGTCGGGGAACGCGAGCGGACCGGCGTCTTGGCCAGGGCCTTGCGGCTCTCACGATCACCTGCAAGCTGCCCCAGATGGGCGGATCGGGCGGGAGGAACGTCCAGACCGTGCCCCTGGGCGTCTTCTCCACGTCGGGGCGGGCGCGGCTGCCCACGAGCTCCACCTGCGCCGTGTCCGCCCAGTCGGGAGGGACGAGCAGTTGCACCGGCGGGCAGGGACCCCAGGGGATGCGGTATCTGGCCGATGCCACCCACTCGGCCGAATCCGGGAGGATGGTGAGCCGCCCCTGGACCAGCACGCTCACGCCGATCGGCTCGACGGTCCAGGTGAGGCGGCCCGGCGATGCGAGCGGCGGGACGCGGTACAAGCCCCTGGGCGGCAGCGCGACCACGCCTTCCTGCACTTGCAGGTGGAACACGACGTTGGCCGGGGCCTGGATCTGGAGGTCGCCGGGGTTGGCCGTCATGTTGTGCCACGAGGGCCAGGGGACGTCGACCTCGCCCCGGGCCGGGCCGGGCGCCATCGGGTCGTTGTCGATCGGCACCCAGCCCTCGATCACGGCCTTTCGCGAGGCGGGCGGGCTGGGTCCGTCGAAGCGGAGTCGCAGGCGCTCGTCGCTCGGTCGGGTCCAGTCGGTCAGCCCGTCGGCCTCGACGTGCGTGATTCGCAGGTCGGTCGGGATGCCGACCTCGACCTGGCGAGATCGGCCCGCGGGCTCGACCCAGCGCGCCTCGGCCCTCACGTCGAGCCGGCCGGGAGAGAGGCCGATCTGGACCCGCGGCGAGACGATCGGGCGTTCCTCGGGGGGGCCGGTGGCGAGCGAGACCTCGGCCCATTTCTTCGACTGGACGGCACCGGCGAAGGTCTTCGCGCCCGCGGGCAGGCTCCCCCACTCGCGGACGAACACCTCGTCGGCCATCACCTCTTGCCCCGGCCCCGCGGCCACGCGGCCGGCCCAGTCCTCGGGCCGCCTCACGCCCACGGTCGCCTCGAATTTCAGCATGTTCAGCGGCTCGACCCGCGGCATGATTCGCACCGGGGCCTTCGGGTCGGCGAGCGGCTTCCACAGGTCCAGGCTCACGGTCTCGCCCGCCTCCAGCGGTGGCACGAACGACGCTTCCCACGTCGTGCCATCGGCCAGGGGGCGGATCGCGGCATCGGCGCCGCCGCGGAACGCGTCGGATCGCACGATCACGCCCGGTTCCAGCTTCAAGGACAGGCGCGAAAGCCCCTCGGGGGCGGTGGCCGTGAGCCGCATCCGCACGCGATCGCCGGCCGGCTCGACGTCCCAGAGCGCGAGCGATTGCACCTCGCCGCGAGGCGGGCCGGGCCCGGCCTCATTCGCCGAATGCCAGCGGACCTCGACCTCGGAAACCGGCCCGAGCAACCCCTCGAACCGGCCGTCGCGCAACTCCATGCGGCCCCTCGCGGCGGGCACCGCGATGCGCTCGCCCGGCGCCATCGCGAGGCAGACGAGGCGCGTCGCCGGTATCGGCGGGACGGCCCATCGCAGCGCGTCTTCGCCGTCGATTCGCGAGCGCTCGATCGCCCCGCGCACGATCAGGCGATGTCGACCTTTCCGGGGCAGGACGATCGAGGCGTTCCTGGCGCCGGCCTCGATGCGCACCGGCACGTCGAGGCCGTCGAGATTGGCCGAGAGGCCGCGCACCCCTTCGATCGGGAAGGACCAGCTCGACGGCTCGTCACCCTCGGATTGGAGCTCGAACGTCGAGGTAATCCGGACGTCTCGCGGGCCGCGGCGCTCGGCCACATGCTCGGCCGAGATCGCGCCCGCGGCCACCTCGGGGCGGATCGGAGGGGCGTCGGCCATGGCCCGGAGGCGGTCGAAATCGGCCAGTCGCAAGATCACCTCGCCGGGCTTTTCCAGGTCGAGCGGCGGCTCGTACGGGAAGACGGCGATGATCGTTGCATCGGACGCGGGCGCGTTGGCCGGCAACGAGGGCAGGAGCAGGAAGATTGCCGCCCCCGACCCGCCCCACCGAGAGATGGTCGAGACCGCGGGCCGGATCCTTGCAAGCCTTCGCGACGGCGATGGAATGGCCAGCCCGAACCAGAACGCTACGACCGCCAGGCTTGCCCATGCGATGGCCTGTGGGATCGGATTCGACGATGGATTCATGAAGGTCAAATGGAAGCACACCGGCGCGAGGATCAGGGCAATCATGATCGCCCGCTTCCGCGGCGAGACCCGTCGCGCCGCCACGCCGGCCAGGACCAGCGCCAGCCCGAGCCCGCCGGCCCGCACCTTCCGCGACGGCCGATCGACCAGCCCGACGACCGGGCCGGACTCGGGCCACGACGAGGCGACGAAACGGCGCGGCGAATCGTCCGGCGAGGACGAGGCTCGCGGAGCCGGCGAGGGCTCGCCCCGCCAGCGGGCGACCGACTGGAAGCGATCGTTCGCGTCGCTCCCCCGGGCGATGGCGGCGCGGATCGCCGGGCCGGAGCGATCGGAAATCCAGCCGGTCGTGATCAGGATCGCGCCCTCGATCGGTTGGGCGACCAGGCCCAGCGAGGCGAAGATTTCGAAGACATCGCGCGAGGCCTCCTCGCGGGGCAGATTCAGGGCCGATCGCGGGCCGATCCCGGCGGAGCAGAGCGCGAGGCGATCGATCACCAGGGGGATGCTCCCGGCGTCGAGCCCGCGGAGCCAGTTCCCCAGGTTCCGGCCTTCGGGACGGAACTGGCGGGCGCGAAGTCCCAGTTCCCGGATGGCCGTGGCGCTGCGATCGTCGCGACCGGCGACGAACCACCCCCACGGGCCGGGGAGTCGCGGCGAATCGCCCGCGGGATCGGCGAAATCGGCCACGCGCACGCCCGCTTGACCGGCCTCCAGCTCCCAGCTCGTCGGCGCGTCAATTTCCCACGAGAAGCCGAGGCAGGGCATCGAGAAAATCGGACGATCGGCCTCGATTTTCCCCGAGGAGGCCGGCGCGTCGTAGTCGATCGTCACGTCCAGCGGAGCCCGCGAGGCGCCGGGAGCAGGCAGGGGGATCGCGAGCCGATCGCCGCGACGGTTGGGCGTCACCGCCTGGCCGTCCACCCGCACGCGATCGAGCGAGGATCGCGGCGGCAGCGCGATTTCCAGCGAGCGATCGGCGGCGGGCACCACGCAGAGAGAAAGGCAATGGAGCGTGGGGCCGGCGCCGGTGGTCCGGCTCGAAAGCCTGGCCTCCTGGATCACGCCCCCGGCGACGGCGGCGGGCAATGCCTCGGTGCGGACCCGCAGCGGGTCGGCCGTCGATCCGTAGCCGAAGGCCATGGCCAGGCGCAATCCGCGCAGTTGCCTTCGGACGGGAGCCGCACCGTGGCCATGAGCTGCCTGAGCGCCGAGCCGGGATCGAGTGTCCGCATCCCGCGCCCTTCCACGCTCGGGCGCAGGCCACGATCGACGCTCAGGAGGACGGTCGAGCGGGTCGAATCCCCGCCCCGGATCGCGATCAACGGCAGGAGGCCGTCGCCCGACCACGGCCGTTCGAATCGCGCATGAATCAGCGTCTTGCCGCGAGTCGAGCGCGAGGGCGAGATCCGCCAGGCCGCCCCCCCGGCCGGCAGGCCGAGCGCGGCCAGGTCTCGCGGGGACGGCCACCGCCTCGACCTCCCTGGGGGATTCGCCGGGGATTTCCCAGCGGATTTTCGCGTCCAGCGGCTCGCTCGTGGCGACGATAAGCCCGGGTGCATCGGCCTCTCCGGGGCTCGCGGCGACGTACCAATCGGTCGTCAGGCGATCGGGCGAGATCCTCGCGAAGTTCCAGGTCTCGACCTCGCGGGCCGATGCCGCGGGCGACCGCCTCACCGCGCCCCGGCCGTCGCCCGCGGTCCATCGCCAGGCGAGCACGGGCTTCATGTCGCGCGATTCCGGCCGCGACAGGTCGCCCACGCTCGCGGTCGCGGGATCGATCCACGCCAGGCCGACGGCATTGATGGGCGACACGGTCACGCCCGGGTCGGCCTTCGCCAGCCAAACCTCGTCGGCAACCCGCACGCCGCCGCCGATGGGAGCGGCCACGCGAGGCAGGTCGAGCGGGCCGAACCCGCCCACCTTCGCCCGCCACGGCCGAGAGTTCCAGGACGATCGGGCCGAGCGGCTCGGCGCCGGGCGTGATGTGGATGACCAGTCGCGACGTGGCGTCCGGGCGGGGCTCAAGGTGCCATGCCGTGGGAGCGTCGGCCCCCTGCACCTGCACGCGTTCGGGCGTGAACCCGGGCGAGAGGTCGACGGCCAGTTGGAACAGCCGGCCGCGATCGACTCGCCAGGTGACGCGAGCTTCGATCCGCGGCGCTTCGCGACCCAGGAGGAGAAGCCCGCGGACATCGGCCGAGGCGAGCGCCGTCTGGCGGACGAGGGTCAGCTCGGCCACCGGGTCGGGCGACGTGGCCTCGAACGCCAGGAGGGTACCGCCTCGCGGCTCCGCCTCCAACTCATCCGCGCGCGGCGACACCTGCCTGCCCGCCAGCAAGCGGCACCCGCCCAGCGCAAGCGAGGGGTTGAGATGCACGAGCGTCCGGCCGCCCGTCCATGCGGCGTGGAGGGGCTTCGCGGCGGGGATTCGCCACGCGCCTTCGTCCGGAATCCTCGCCATCGCGCCCACGACCACGGTGGATGGGCCGATCGCCGAATCGATCAGCCGGATCGAGAGCGTGTTCGTCCCGTCGCTCGCCGGTTGCACGCGATACGAGGCGACCGCCGGCCCCGCCACGTCGACCAGTTCCAGGCCGAGCGGCAAGCTCGCCTCCAATCGCCGCGAGCCCCCCGCGATCGGCTCGACCAGCCATTCCGCGTGCCAGTTCGCCAGCGATTCCCCCACGTTCACGCGAGTCGTGCCCGAAACCCAGCAAGACGGCCCGTCCCGGCCAGCCCCCAACGGCGAGGCCAGCCGCAGCCGCACCGACCCGCCCGCGCCGTCGAATCGCCACGAATGCCGGTCGTTCGCCGACCCGGCCGACGGGCCCTGCCGCAGCATCCCGCCCAGGTCGGGCACGAAATCGGCGGGCAAATCGAGCGTGAAGCTGGAGGCGTCCAGCGCGGGCAGTTCGATGTCGAAGCCGCGGCCGTCGGAGCCGGGGCGGGCGGCCTGCTCCCAGCCCAGGACCAACGTCGTCGGGTCGGCGCCCGTAACCTTCACGCCAAGCTTCCGGTCGGGTCCAACCTGCAAGGCGTCGAGCACGGTTCGCGAGGCATCGATCGCCGGACCCCACGGGTCGAGCAGGGCTCGCGAGGGCGGGTTCTTCGCGCCCTCGATCAAGATTTCCGACGTCCCGACCAGGACCCCGCGATCCCAACGCGCCGCATGCCTGCGCCGGAGCGGGCGCGGCCGCTCGCGGCGTGCGGCGTCGCGCTCGTAGCCTTCGCGGGCGTCTTTCACCAGGGTCTCGAAGTCGGCCTGGGACATCACGCGAACGTCGGTGCCCGGCGGGAAGACGGTGGCAACCTTGTCCGCGGGGACGCGCAAGCGGACGACCTCGGGCGGGCCGGCCGCGAGCAGGAACGGGACGATCGCCAGCAGGAAGGCGGCCGGGCGGGTCACGAACCGTCCCCTTCCGCCGCCGCTCGGGCCGCCGCATGGTCGATGGTCGTACCCGTCCTTGCGCGCACGATCGTCGATGCGTCCGACCCGACTTCGTTGGGAACCGGGCGGCCCTGGATCGACGGGACCGATCCGCCCAGGCCGCTAGGCTCGGCGAACAAGGGCGCGGCGGGCAGCCTCCGATCCACGAATCTCTGGGTCACGGCCGCCACCATCGCCAGCACCGCGCCCAGCGCGGCCGACTGGCCGATCAGCATGATCCAGCTCGCAGGCACCAGCGCCGCGGCGGCCACCACGGCGATGAGCGCGGCCACGCCCATCGACCTGATCCTCGGCCGGCTGAAGATCAGGAAGAGGCCCAGCCCGAGCGTGATCCCCGAGAAAATGCCCAGGAGCCAGGCGCGATGGAGGATCAGGGGACGGATCGCGATCGGGTCGCCGATCCGGCCGAAGAGGTACGCGTGCGACCCGCTTCGCGAAGGCTCCATATCGGCCGCCCGACGCGTCCCGGGGCCGGCGATCCACGCGTCGAACGCCTCGGGGGTCAGGCCGGGCTCTCTCATGAATGCATAAGTATTCCAATGCCAGCGATTCTCGTCGCCCCAGCCGGCGGGCACGCCGGCGATGGCCCATTGCGGCGGCACGCGGATCTCCCACAGGGTCTCCTGCACGACCGCCCCGTCGAGCAATTGCGGGGCGCCCCACGCGGCGCCGGCCCGCGAGGCCGGGATCACGTATTCCAGGCCGACCACGACCGAGCCCGACGCATCGGCGGGCAGTTTCATCCGGTACGAGCCCGCGGGCGTGCCCAGGCGATCCACCTCGACGTCCTCGCGACCGACGCGGGCGCGGATCCACTCGGCGCCGTCGGGGAGCGTGAAGGCGAGCGTCCCGTCGTGCATGTCCACGCGAAAACGGGCGGACGACCGCAGGTTGCCGTCGGCGTCGCGGACGGTGCGGATCGCCAGGCGGGAGGCGACGAGTTTCGGCACGCTCGCGCACCCGTGGGCCGTGGCAAGGATCGCGGACGAGGGGGATTTCGGGGGCGAATCGACCCGCGACCAGCGGGCAAGGAACCCCGTGTCGCGACGCGACGACGCGTCGTCCCCCTCGGCCGACCACCCCGCGCCTTCGGGCGCCAGATCAATCGACTCGTCCGCCCCCACGCGCAGCCTCAAGGGGCCGGACGAGGCATCCAGGACGCGAATGCGCGGGATCGTCACGCGGCGCGGGCGATCGGCCTCGAGCGGCGGGCTTAGCAGCACCCGCCCGCGAAATCTCAGCCGCAGGGAATCGGCCAGTTCGCGGGCCAGCACGAGGCGATAGCGGGACCAGCCGTCGGGCCCAACGCCCATCGCTTCGCGTCGCGAGACCTCGTCGCCTTCGATCTCCCAGGAAGCTTCCATCTCGGGAGGAATCGAGACATCCAGGCGCGTCAGCGATCCGAATCGAACGCGGACCGACGTCTCCTGGCTCACGTCGATCCGCTTGCGCTCCAGGCGGGCCTCGACGGAGGTTTCCTCGGAGACCGTGCGGTCGCGGGCCGTGATCGAGAGCGGCAAGAGCGGGGCGGGCTCGTCGTGTCGCAGCCACAACGCGGGGGACGCCGACGGCGGCCGGATCGGCCACGCCCAGCTCGCCGGGGGCTCCAGCCCGGCCGGGACGAAGTCGCTCGCCGAGGCCGCCGACATGTTGATCTCGACGCCCGTCCCGCGGCCGGCCAGGACCGCGACATGGCCGCCTCGCGATTGCGCCTCCAGCGGCCGAAACAGCGCGATGTTCACGGGCTTCGCCGCGTCGATCGGCTGCCATCCGGAGAGGCGGATCGAGAACGTCCCGTCCTCGCGAGACGCGCGATTCAATCGCACGGTCACCGTCTTGCCGCCGCCGGGCGCATCGGCCTGCTGCCAGTCCTCGACGACCGTCTCGGGGCCGACCGGGGCATCCAGCGTGAGGCCCTCGGGCATGCCCACCGCAACCTTGAAGACCCGCCCTTGCGAGACCGCATAATCCAGCCAGGTATCCACCTTCGCCCGGTTGCCCTCGATCGTGACCACGGTGCGAGACTCGACGCGGACCCACGGCGGCGCGGGGTCGATCTGGAGCCCGAAATCGAACGGCTGCTCGGCGAATTGGTAGGCGAGGATGATCGACGCGTTGGTTCGCGCGGGCGTGCGCGAGTTCGCGCGGGTCGACCTGATGCACGCCGGGGCCGGGCGTGGGGCTGATCCAGGAATCGCCGCCTCGTTGCAGGATCACGAGGTTGCCCTGTTGCGCCGTCACGCCCAGGAGCGGGACCCCGCGATACGTGGTCCTCGCGGTGGTCTCGGCGGGGATCGAGCGTCGCGTGGTCACCACCAATTTCGCCGAACTATTCGCGCGGAGCGGCTCGGGCAGCGCGAACGCCGTGGTGCCGGAAGTCGGGTCGCGAGCCTCGCTGTTGCCCACCGGCTTGCCGTCCCATTCGAGGCCCAGGATCTCGTCGGCCGGGTCGATCCCCAGCTCCAGGCGCCTCAAGATCCCCCGGACCACGCGGACGTCCCACGTCGACACCGCCCGGATCGAGCCCCGCTCGACCTCAAGCGCAATATCTCCCTGGGCCTTCACCGACGGAGGGCCGGTCGACGGCGAATCGGGCGCGACTCGCCAGCTCAATTCCAGCTTGCGGCGGGGCGTGAGCGAGGCCGTCACGCGGTTCCTCTGCCCGGCCTCGATCGGCTCGACCGAAAGCGGCTCGCGAGGCGGGACACCCCCGAGAATCGCCGCATCATTGGCCGTCGGACCCAGGACCAGTTGCAGCCGCGTCGAGGCCGCCTCGGGGATCGCGCATTCGAGCTTCCTCTGGTCGAGGCTGCCTCGCACCGAGCCCACGGTCGCGACCACGTCGACCCGGATCCTGTGCAACCCCTCGCCCCGGACTTCCACCCGCCAGCCCCCTTCGACCGACCTGAGCGGCAAGACGCGATCCCCCTCGCGGGCCTCGCGAGGCACCAGCCCATCCAGCCGGATCGGCACCCACGACGGCTCCGCGCCGGTCAAGGAGATGCCGAATTCGGCCGTCAGGTGCGCGAGGTCGCCGAAGACCTCGCCTTCGATCGCCACCGAATCCACCACGCCGCGGATCGGCTCGGCGATGCCGGGTCCACGCTCCAGCTTCTTGAGCTGATCGTAGAGCGAGCCCTTCAGGATCACGAAATCGGGCCGATTCAGCCGGTTCTTGATGGCATCCAGGTCATTCGGGCCGTCGACGAACACATAAATCGGCGCGGACCGAGGCGGCTCGTCGGCGGGCGCGGCGAGGGCCGCGCGGGCCAGGAGCGCCCAGAGCGTGAAGATGAGGCCAAAGCTCGGGCGGTGCATGAAGCGCAAGATGGGGAACCCTGGCTCGACGGGGGTTCAGCCCCATGCGGAGATAGGTTCATCGCGGGGATCGAACGGGCCGGGACCCTCCCGGCAATCCACCCGATCGATCCATTATACCACCCGCAACGCCGGCCGTCGCGGCTCAGCCTGCGCAACCCGGAATGTCGGGCGGAAATGGGAAACGGTGTCAGGAACCGTTTTCGTTTTTCGGGAAACGGTTCCTGACACCGTTTTTCGATTCAGCCCACGGTTGTCCACTTCGCGAACAGCCGTTCCAGCGCCGCCACGGCCGATTCGAGCCTCTCCATGTCCTCGTGGTACATGTCGCCCACCTCCATCGGCATGCGGCGGGCCGCGTCGGCGATCTGGTCGCGGCACGCCGACATCTGCGCCAGGAGGAATGACGTCGCCTCGGTCGGCGCCATCACCGATTCCCTCGCCGAGGCGATCTTCGCGTCCCACTCCGCGAGGATGCCGTTCCAGTGGCGCGCTCGCGGATGTGGACGCGCTGCGGATAGCTCGGGCTTCGATTCGGGTTGGTCAGGGGCGAGATCGTTTCGGACACTTGGTCAACTCCTCACGAAAGGATTCACGAACCGCGCAACTTCTTCAAAGCGGCCTGCAAGACCGGGTCTTTCTCGGCGAACACCTTGGGATCCGCCCTCACTTCCACGTCGGGTGCAATCCCCACGCCCTCCAGGCACGTGCCGTCGGGCAAAAGGTCTCGCCAGCTTGGCACGAGCGCCGTCACGCCGTTGCCCAGGTCGATCGGCTGCGGGTTGCCCGAGCTTCCTCGCGACCGCTCCCCCACGAGGAGGCACCCCGGCACCTGCTTCATCATCATCAGGAACGACTCGCACGAACTGACGTTGTTCGGGCCCATCAGCACCACCACCTTGCCGCGATATCCCGGCTTCGCCCGGTTCGGACCGACCTTGCGATCGCGGGCCGGCTGGAATTTGCCCCCGCTGCGGATCTCGTGCCGCGAGTAGAGCTTGGGGGCGTCGATGAAGCAGCCGGCGAAGTTCGCCGCCAGGTTCTCGTTGCCCCCGCCGTTGGGCCTCACGTCCACGATCAGCCCCTTGCTTGCGTCGGCATCGGCAAGGACCTTGTAGGCCTCTTCCAGCCCCCTCGCTCGCTCATTCTCCCAGGTGCTGATCATCAAGTAAGTGATGCCGTCGTCAAATTTGCCCGCGAAGATGGAGTCCCCTCTAGGCGAGAAGCCGGGGACCTCCTTCTCGAGCGATTTCCGGTCGTAATTCCTCGCGATCGCCGGCAGTGGCGGGGCGAAATACTGGCTTCCCGCCTTGAAGTAGAAGTGCAAATCCTTCGCCGGGGCGATCAGCGACGACGCCTCCCGGGCGAACTCCTCGGCCGTCGCGCTTCCCACCAGTTTGGGCGTTGCGGCCCGAAAAGCCGCGTCCCAATCAACCTTGTGCAGGTCGCGATAGGAATAATCCTGGTCGATCGCCTCGCGGAGCACTTCCACGGCCTCGCGATTCAGCCCGTCCCGGGAAATCTCGGCGCCCGGCCTTGTATGAAATCGGATCGGATAGGGCACCGAGGATTCGCCCTGGGCGCCGCGGAAGTTGAGGAATCGGCCGCCGTTGATGCCGAGCTGATAATCGTGATCGGGCTTGAGCCGGATCCTGCAAAGGAACGTGCGGTCGTCAATCCATCGCGGCTTGCCCACGATCGTCGGGAACCGCTCGCCGCCGCCCACGACCGAATAGCCGCCCTCGCGGTTCATCGGCCCGTCGAACACCACGCGAAGCTCTTTCAAGGCGGGGTCGACCTGCTGATCGCCGGTCTTCGGCGACGTCTCCACTACCTTCGGGGCTTCAAGCGGCAGGCAGAGTGCGGCGGTCAGGAGCCAGACGGCGGGCATCATCTCGGGGGCTCTCGGTGCGTTGTACGGGACCATTGATCCGCAAGAGTTTACCAAACCCAGGTCGCCAGCGTAGGGCCGGTTATTGCCGGCCGAGCCCCTGCGGAGAAGATGGCCGATAACAACCGGCCCTACGATGCTCGATCCCCGTCCGTGGATTTCGACGCCACAACGGCCCCATTCGTCGCTTGCCGCACCTCGCCGAGCAGGTACGTCGTCTTGTGCTGCGACTCGTAATACGTCCTCATGACCATCTCGGACAGGAGGCCCATCAGGATGCTCTGCACCCCGGCCAGGAAGAACATGACCGAGAGCATCGGCAGGGGCGTCTGCACGAACGACTTGGAAGGTTCGAACAGATATTTGAAGTAAAGCATCATCGCGAACGTGAGGAAGCTCAGCAGGAACGACCAGAGCCCGATCCGGCCGAACAGGTGGATCGGCCGCTGCGAGTATTTCTGGAAGAACCGGATCAGCACCAAATCCAGCACCACGTTGAACGTGCGGCCCAGCCCGTACTTCGTGCGGCCCGACGTGCGCGGGCGGTGGTTCACCTCCAGCTCGACGACCTTGCCGCCCTGCCAGGTTGCGAAGATGGGGATGAATCGGTGCATCTCGCCGTAGAGCTTCACCCCTTCCAGCACCGAGCGGCGATAGGCCTTCAGCGTGCATCCGAAGTCGTGCAGCCCCACGCCCGAGAGCCTCGCCACCAGCCAGTTCGCGGCCTGCGAAGGCACCTTGCGCGTGAGCCACTTATCCTGCCGATGCTTCCGCCAGCCCGAGACCACGTCGCAGCCTTCCTCCAGCTTCTTCAGCAGGCGAGGGATGTCGGCCGGGTCGTTCTGGCAGTCGCCGTCCATGGGCACGAGGATCTGGCCGCGAGCCAAATCCAGACCCGCCGAGAGTGCCGCGGTCTGGCCGCAATTTCGCCTCAGGAACGCCACGCGGACGTGCTCGGGGTCGGCCTCCTGGATGGCCGTCAGCTTCGCTCGCGAGCCGTCGGTCGAGCCGTCGTCGATGAAGATCAGCTCGTAACTCCAGCCCGACGGCCGCAGGACGGCGTCCAGCTCGGCGTGGAGCGGTTCAACGTTGCCGACCTCGTTGAAGATCGGCACGAGCACCGAGAGGTCGGTCGTCGCGGGTTGCGTAAGCATGAAATCGATCAGCCGATCACGAACTGGGAGAGATACCGGCGGCTGATCGCCAGCGACTCGCGCCGCCGTTCCAACGACCCTTCGAACGCCCGGTCCTCGACCTCGACGGCCACAGGACCATCATATCCGCAATCGGCCAGCGCGGCGAAGAACGCCCCCCAGCGGACGTCCCCCTGGCCGGGGATTTTCGGCGTGTGCCACAGCTTCGGGTACGACATCACGCCATGCTGGTCCAGCGCGTGGCGGTCGATCCTCGCGTCCTTGGCGTGGATGTGGACCAGTCGATGGCGGAACTCATTCAAGACCGCGAGGTAGTCCATCTGCTGCCACACGAAATGCGACGGGTCGAAGTTCAGGCCGAAATTCGGGTTCGGGATGTCGATGAACATCTTCCGCCAGATGGCCGGGGTGGTCGCCAAATTCTTCCCGCCGGGCCATTCGTCGCTGGAGAACAGCATGGGGCAATTTTCGATGCCGATCCGCACGCCTTTTCCCTCGGCATGGGTGACCAGGGGCTTCCACGTCTCCAGGAACAACGGCCAGTTGTCCTCGACCGAGAGCGTCGGGTCTCGCCCGATGAACGAATTGACCACGTTCACGCCCAGCGCCGCGGCTGCGTCGATCAATTTGTGGAGATGCTCGACGGCCACGCGACACTCGGCGGCGTCCGACGACAGCGGGTTGGGATAGTACCCCAGCCCGGAGATCTCGATCCCGTGGAGTTCGGAAAGGTCGCGGACGTGGGCGATCGCGTCATCGTCGAGAGAGGTGGCGTCCAGGTGGGTCACGCCGGCATAGCGACGCTCGGACTTCCCCGGCGGCCAGCACATGACCTCCACGCACGAGTAGCCGAGTTCGGCCGCCGCGTGGAAGATCTCGGCGAGCGAGAATTCGGGGAGGATGGCGGTGACGAATCCGAGTTTCATGGGGTGTTCATGATCCCTTTTTTCCCGACTTCCGCTTCGAGTTCCGCCACGGCCGCCGAGGAATATCCGGGCAAATTCGAAAAGGCGGGGAGCCAGTAAAGTGTCTTCTCCACTCCCGCCGGATTCTCGTCAATCTCGGCATGGAGTACGGAGATTGTGCGGCGGAAGCCGAGCCGGGGCACGGCGGAATCCAGCCATACCCGGATGCTGCTCACGTCGGCGCGATCCAAGCCGAGGGAGAGCAGCTTTTCGAACGATCTCGGGCTCGCCGAGGGCCTTATGGGCCAAGCTCAGGGCCAGGGAGGAATGGAGCGGAAGCATTTCCTCTATGAAGGCGAGCCGTTCGGCCTCGGGCCAGGTCTTCAATTCCGCGGCGAGCTCCCGCTCCTGGTTGGAATTTCGGAACAGGTGGACGAAGTCGGCGGCCTTGGGTTTCATGGATCAATTTCCTTTCCAGTCCCGGAATTCCGACGCAGGAAGCAGAGACACGATGGGATGGTCCGAGGCGCGTCGGCCGGTAATGGCCGGACTGATTATTCCAAGATCGTAAGACGCCTCGCGAAGAACTCGCCGCTCCCAAATTGGATCTCGCCGGCGTATTCCACATCCTGGCCCCGCGCGATGTCGATGTGTCCCGCCATACGGCCCAAATCGATGACTTCCCTCTCCCTCGCCACGAAGACTTCACCCCCCTGGACGACATAAAGATATCGATTCCTCGCCGTCCATAGACTCTGGACCTCGTCGAAGGTCCGCCACTTCCCATCGTACCATATCAGCCGATATCGCCGGATCGAAAACCAGGGATCGGCGGGGAGCAAGTTCGGATACGACAAGACCAGCCACCCCGTCGGACGCTCATCTGCCCGCCTTTCCCGCCCCGCCCCGACAATATTCCGCAATCCCCGCCGAACACCATCCTGGACGCCGACCCTCGCCCACTTTACCCTATCTTCGGCCTGGAATCGAGCATCGGGGGACGAGCCTTCATGATCCGCGTGCGAGACCTTCGGGTCGATTATGACAACTTCTGCGCCGTCAGCGACCTCTCGCTGGAAGTGGGGGCGAACGAGGTCTGCGGCCTGATCGGCCCCAACGGCGCGGGCAAGACCACCACCATGCGGGCCATGCTCGGCCTGATCGAGCCGACTTATGGCGAGGTCGAGATCGGCGGCGTGGACATGCGCGAGCGCCCTCGCGACGCCTGCCGCCTGATCGGCTTCATGCCCGACCTGCCGCCCATGTACGAAGACCTCATGTGCTGGGAGTTCCTCGACCTCTTCGCCGCCAGCTACGACATCCCCCGGTCGCAGCGGAAGGACGTGGTCGTCCGCCACCTGAAGACGGTGGGCCTGATCGGGAAGTGGGGCGCGATGATCACCGACCTGTCTCGCGGGATGAGGCAGCGGCTCATGCTGGCCAAGACGCTCATCCCCGAGCCCAAGGTCCTCATGCTGGACGAGCCGGCCAGCGGCCTCGACCCGCAGGGCCGGATCGACCTGAAGGACGTGATCAAGTCCCTCGCCGCCGAGGGCAAGACCATCCTCATCTCGTCGCACATCCTCACCGAGATGCAGGAGTTCTGCACCTCCGTCGCCATCATGGAAAAGGGCCGGATGGTCGTCTCGGGCACGATCGAGGAGGTCAGCCGGAAGTTCATCGGCCACGCCGAGTTGGAGGTGGACGTGATCGGCCCCGACGACCACCTGCATCGCGTGATCGCCGAGGACCCGCTCGCCGGCCCCGTCACCCGCCGCGACGGCCTGTACGTGTTCCGCTACGAAGGCGGGCGCGAGGAGGCGTCCGAAGTCCTCAAGAGGCTGGTCTCGGCGGGCGTGCGGGTGGCGTCGTTCTCGGTGCGCAAGGAAGGCCTCGAAGAACTCTTCCTCAAGGTCGGCGCGAAGGAGCTTTCCTGAGATGTCCAGCCCGCTGAATATCCTGTTGGACAACCCGGTCCTGGTGAAGCACGTCCGCTCTCGCCTCCGGCCGGCGCAGGCCGTCTCCTCGCTCGCCGTGGTCCTGTGCATCTGCCTGCTGATCGTCTACACGGGGCTGACTTACGGCTACCTGGAGGCCGGGCCGAGCTTCATGTGGCTGTTCGGCCTGAGCTTCTTCATCCTGGCCGCGGCGGGAGGGCAGCAGGTGGCCTCGGCGGTGGGCGGGGCCAAGGACAGCGGAATCATGGACTTCCACCGCGTGTCGCCCCAGCCGCCCGTGTGGCTCACCGTGGGATTCCTGCTCGGGGCGCCGATCCGCGAATATGCCATGTTCGCGCTGGTCCTCCCGTTCGCCCTGTTCGCCGCCATGAAGGGGCCGATCGGCCTGTTCGGATTCTTCGAGTTCATGATCCCCCTGGTGATGGTCGCCCTGCTGTTCCACTCGCTCTCGATGCTCACGGCGCTGGTGGCGAAGAAGGCGAAATCCTCGGCGCAAGGCACGTTGATCTTGCTCGTGATCCTCATCATCGTCCCGTCCTGGGCGATCATGTACGCGCTCTCGGCATCGTCCACGGCGATCGAGGGGGACACCACGTTCCGCGTCCCGTTCTTCGCGGCTCGCCTGCCGTGGATGGCCTACCTCAGCCTCTACGTCGGCACGGCGATCTTCTTCTTCCTCATCGCCTGCACGAGGAAGATGAAGGCCGACCGCATGCACGCCTATTCCAAGCCCGAGGCGCTGGCGTTCATGGCCATCATCGCCACGCTCGCGGTGGGCGCCTTGTGGCAGGCGTGGGGCAAGTTCGCGGTCGTGCCTGGGCTGATCTACATCCTGATGGTCGCGGGCGTGATCCTGGCGGGGACCGTCACGCCCGACCTGAGCGAATATCAGAAGGGGATCCGCCGCGCCCTGCGAGTCGGCCGCCGTCGCGCCCCCGTCTGGAGCGACGCGGCGGCCAATCAATGGGCCATCTACGGGCTCGCGGCGATCACGGCCCTGGGTGCCACCATCGGCTGGGAGGCGATCGAGAAGAGGCACGAGGGGGACGTCTCGGCCGAGCAAGTCCTCGACTATACCCAGCCGCCTCCCCAGGTGCGGACCACGCCCGTCGTCAACGGGAATCCCCGGCCGGGCACGACCACCAGCACCAACACCTTCGCCACCGGCCCGTTCTCGTCCTCGACGATGAGCATCACCACCACCACCGACATCACGCACTCCAACGGGATCGCGACCATCACGACGACCACCGTCGTCAAGAACAACCGAGGGGCCATCGACCCCTCGCGGTTCCCCTACTCGCAGGCGATCGCCATCGGCGTGTTCACGGTCGCCTATTTCGGGTTCGGGGCGCAGTATCTTGCGCTCAAGTTCGGCAAGAGGGGCGACATGTACTACCGGCTCTTCCTCTTCTTCCTCTGGATGTTCCCGCTGCTCGGGGGGGCCGCGGCGGGCATGGCCAATCTGGAGAGCAAGTCCGTGCAAATCATCCTCGCCGTCAGCCCGCTGGCGGGCGTCGCCCTCTCCTCCATGCCCCTGACGATGAACGGGCCGCAGATGGGGGGAGAAGCGGTCCGATTCGCCGCCCTCCTGCCCAGCATCGCGTTCGCCTTCATCTTCCACTTCCTCCTGACGGCGCAACAAAGGCGGATCGATCGCACGATCCGCCATCAGATCGCCACCAAGAAGGCAGCCGACGAATTCACGGAGCAGCAATAAACCGAGGTCACGGCCACCCCGGGTCTCATCACACGCTTGACGGATACGAGTCGCAGGATGGGTCGAGCACAAGCGAGGCCCACCACTATGGAATATCGGAAGAGGTGGGCGTAGAATAAGGGGGAGATAACGCATCTTGAACCGTTGGGCGTAAGCATGCCACCGGCCCGAGAGTCCGTGAGATCGGTGGAGAGGCGTCCGAGCCGACGATCGATGCAGTCACCCGACCCGAGGGGTCCTGGGCTCGAAAGAAATCCTCGCGGCCAGCGGCGAGAGAGAAAAATCAGTCCCGGGGCTTGACGTCAGCGCCTTCATGGAAGGCGGCGGACCGGGGGGCGCGGAGGCGATAGACGGTGAGCCCGACGAGGGCGGCAACCGCCAGGCTAGCGGCGATGCCGACGACGGCAGGGTAGAGCCCGAGGCCGACACCCGCGCCGCACGCCCCGCCGGCGCACAGCCCAGGGACGATGATCTTGGCGACACGCCGACGGTCCGACAACGACATGCGAAGCTCCAGGAGAAAGCCGCCCAACGACCAAGCTCGGCGGACCCGCACCGCCTGCGCAACCTTCGATCATACGGAAACCGCCGCCGCGGGTGGGGTCCGCTGCATCGCGTGGTCAGGGGTAGCTCCCGATCGGGCGAGCAGTTCTGCCCGGTGGCGATGGAGGACGGACATGAGCTCGTCATCCTCGATGTAGCCGAGGCCCCGTCCGAGATGGGCCTCACCGAGGAACCCGAGATGCGCGAGCAACTGGCCGAGCCGGACATCCGGCGACAGCGACCACACCTCGGCCAGTGCGGCCAGGGCCTCCGTCTGATTCTCCGAGGTCATGGGAGCAGGTCTCCGATTCCGGGGTCTGCGGCGTACGCCTCTGGGGAGCTTGCCGACCACCTCGACCCGAATCGAGGTACCCGGGGCCAACTTGGCGATCCGTGTGGCCCGGGTGACGCCATTGTACAGTACGAGCACACCGTCGTCCCCCAAACCCAGGACTAGAAAAGGGGGACAGACTAGAATGCCACGAAGTTAAGCCGCAACTAGAAAAGGGGGACATAGCGCTTTTATTGTTCTTCGGTCTCAAAAAGTGCTATGTCCCGAATGGCACAAAGCTAGTGATAACCTGAAGTAGTCTAACGGCTTGAGATGGAGAGGGCCTCCCGGCACGATGGTGTTGCTTGACGACCCCATCGCACAAGGAGGCCCCTGATGCATCACCGCATGGATACCATCCTCAAGCGGCTCCGGCAAGACCTCGCCCTCCGACTCGATCCCGATTCGATCCTCGGGGTGGGCCGATCCGTCGGCCATGTGTGGCGCAACTCCCCGCTGAACCCGGTCGTCACCCTGCACTGGTTCCTCGTGCAGGTCCTCCACGGCAACACGTCCCTGGAGCATGTCTCGCTGCTCGCCGGACGCCTCTTCACCGGCGTGGCGTACTGCCAGGCCCGCGCCCGACTGCCCTTGAGTTTCTCCCGGGGCGTCCTCGTCCATCTGGTCCGGTCGCTGGTCGATGATCCCCAAGGCCGGGGGACCTGGCGGGGGCATCGCACGCTGCTCATCGACGGCTCGGGGTTCTCGATGCCCGACACGCCCGAGCTCCGGGAGCACTTCGGCCGGCCGGGCAATCAGGCGCCGGGATGCGGCTTCCCGGTGGCCAAGATCCTGGCCGTGTTCCACGCCGCCACCGGGGTGCTGCTGGAGGTCGTCGCGGCCCCCTTGCGCACCCACGAGATGTCGCAGCTGGATCACGATCCACCCGCACTTGAAACCGGGGGATGTCCTCGTCGGTGACCGCGGATCCTGCTCCTTCGCCCATCTGGCGATGTTGTCCCGCGGCGGGATCCACGCCGCCTTCCGCATGCATCAGCGGCAGGTCGTCGACTTCACACCGAACCGGCCGCACGCGCGTGACGGCGGCAAGGGGACCGCGCGAGGGCTGCCGCGCTCGCGTTGGCTGCGTCGCTCGGGGGTGCTCGATCAGGTCGTCGAATGGTTCAAGCCCGAGGCCCGGCCGTCCTGGATGACGGCGGAGCGGTTCGAGGCGCTGCCCGAGGCGATCCCGGTGCGGGAACTGCGTACCGGGTGGGCCCGCGCGGCTTCCGCACGCGGACGATCACGCTGGCGACGACGCTCCTGGACGCCGAGCTTTACCCCTGCGAGGCGCTGGCGGACCTCTACGGGTCGCGCTGGCGCGTGGAGTTGAATTCCCGGCACCTGAAGGCGACGATGAAGATGGACGTGTTGAAATGCGAGACGGTGAAAGGTGTGCTCAAGGAGTTGATGGTCTATGCGATGGTCTACAACCTGGTGCGAGTGGTGATGGCGGAGGCGGCGCGTCGTCAGGGGGTGCATGTCGAGCGGGTCAGCTTCGCGGACGCGTTGCGCTGGCTGACGCAGGCACGCCCTGAAGACGAGTTGCCGAGGTTGGTGGTGAATCCGGATCGCCCCGGTCGCTCCGAGCCTCGGGTGCGGAAGCGGCGTCCGAAGCAATACCCACTCATGAAGCAGCCCCGCTCCGTACTGCGCAAAGCCTTGGTGGCATCAGGAGTTAATGCTTAGCTTTGTGCCATTCCGCTATGTCCCTCTTTTCCTTTCCAAACCCAAACATCTGGACACGATCATAGTTCACGGGGAGGGGGCGAAACGCCACGGTCAGCCGCCGAACTTCAGGTCATCGAGGCGGCCGACGAGCGACTTGCTCGGGGACTTTGGAACTTCCGGGCTGACGAAGCATTCCGCAGACCGGCGGTCGACGTTGATGAGAATCAGGTCAACGTTCCAAGCGCAATACGCCTGCCAATCGACTATTTTGGACACCCCGGGCTTCGGTGCATCCCAGAGTGACAGGCCGCCGCCACTGGTCACACCCGCCCCAAGCTGAGTAAAGAGGTAGCCGCAGAGCCCGGCGGCGGAGTCGCTCACCTCTCCGGCTCTCATGCAATGCGCCGCCTCGGCGGCAAGGGGCAGGCAAGCGGGTCCGCCGCCATCGGGGCCGTGGAGATAAACGCCGGGGCTGAAGTCGCCTTGGTCATCGTAGCAGACGAAGACTACGCGATCGAATGGACTATGAGCGTTCATTCGTGGTTCCTTGCTCCTCCGGAGGCCAAGCGCCACGAGACAGACGGCGATAAGGCCACCGATGGCTCGAAGGAGGAAGTGACGTCGGTGCATCATCTCGCCTCCGCCGCCTAACCTCTGATTAGACGTCCTAAATGAAGTGGAATCCCACGACGATCGCGCCGTATAATCCCGCTCCCGGCGCGATCATCCCCGATATCTTACGGGTCTGCAAGGGTGGCCCCGCGAGTTTACGTCACTTCGGGCGTCGAAAATTATGTCACAACTCCTGGACCAGATGCGCGGCGAATCCGCACCCTGGTCTCAAAAAGTGCTATGTCCCTCTTTTCCTTTCCTCCCCCGAACCCCCAGGCCCCCGGATGTGGCCAAGATACCTTATCTTAAAGCGCTATGTCCCCCTTTAATTCCCCAAAAAGTGCGATGTCGCCCTTCTCCTCTCTTTGCTCCCCCGAACCCCCAGGCCCCCGGATGTGGTCAAGATACCTTATCTTAAAGCGCTATGTCCCCCTTTGATTTCTCCGGAGGTGGTCAAGATACCTTATCTTAAAGCGCTATGTCCCCCTTTGATTTCCCGCGGCCGCAAGGCCGGAGGCGGGCAGGTCCGCGCGGGTCGGCCGTCTCAGGCCAAAGAGTTCATGCAGAGGCGGTCACTCGGGGGCGGGGGGTCGCGGCTCGACGGGCAGCCAGGGGTATCGGGCGAATCGCTCATACTTGGCCTGCATGCCGCGAGAATTCGCCACTTTGCGATCCGCGAGGAGCCGCGTCGAAGTGCAAGCGACGCTCCTCTTGCGGAGTGCCTCCGATCGCAGCCGCTGATAAATATAACTGTAGAATTCATGGCTGATTGGGCGTGTTCCGTGGCGGGCTGACGGTGCTTGACCGAGACGCGCCTCAAACGTTCGCACCACAAACAAGCGGCCACGATCGCCACGGCGACCATCATCCGCCGGATCGTGAAGCGGATCTCGGCATCGCTCGGACCCGCCTCTCGTGGACGCCGCCTAACGCCAAAGCTCAGCGGACCCGCACCGCCGAGCGACGCTTGAGTAGACCGAAAACCGCCGCGGCGGTGCGGGGTCCGCTGCAGCGCGAGGTTAACTCCCTGCGCGGCCCCGGGCCGCACCCCAACCCGGGTGAACCGGGGTGCTTCGGGCCACGGATTCGCGGTACCCTGGGCCTTGCCCCCGCGAGTCCCCCGGCCGTCGTCACCCTGGTGCCCTTCGCCCGCAGGTTAGCTTGGCCCGAGAGGCCGTGGCCTCATCATTGGCGACGCCCGACGCCCCGTCAAGGCGGCGCCGCGGCGTTCCCGTCGGGGAGACTACACGTCTCATGCCCCCTCTCGGCTCGCGGAGGCATGCGATCGCCCCTTCGAACCCCCGGAGCCGCACCCCATGAGCCGACATGACCGCGACCTGCCCGTCCTGCGGCACCACGCCGCCGCCGTCGACGTCCACTCCGACTGCCACGTCGCCTGCGCCGGACCCGGACGCGTCCGCACCTTCGCCGCCTACTCCGCCGACCTCCACGCCCTCGCCGACTGGCTCGCCGCCGAGGCCGTCACCTCCGTCGTGCTCGAGTCCACCGGCGTGTACTGGATCCCCCTGCTCGAGACGCTCGAGGCCCGCGGATTCGAGGTCTTCCTCATCGAGCCGAGCCAGGCCAGCCACTGCGGCGCACGCCCAAGACCGACGTGCTCGACTGCCAGTGGCTGCAGCGGCTGCACTCCTGCGACCTGCTGCGCCCCTCGTTCCGGCCCCCCGAGGCGGTGCGGGCGGTGCGGGTTCTGGCGCCAGCGTCAGATGCTGGTGCGGTACGCCTCGCACCACCTGCAGCACATGCAGAAGGCCCTGGAGCAGATGAACCTGAAGCTCACCGAGGTCGTCAGCAGCATCGCGGGCGTGACCGGCATGGCGATCCTCGGAGCCATCCTGGCCGGCGAGCGCGACCCGAAGAAGCTCGCGGCGCTGCGGCACGAGAAGTCCGCGCGGCCCGAGGCCGAGATCGCCCGGGCGCTGGAGGGGACCTGGCAGCCCGAGCACCTGCTGGCGCTGGAGCACGCGCACGGCCTGTACCACTACCTGCACGGCCAGGTCGCCGAGTGCGACGCGCGGATCGCCGAGCAGCTCGACCGCCTGCCCGACCGCCGCGCCGAAGCCGCCGACCCGCCGCCGCCGCGGCCGCGTCGCCGCGGGCGCAAGCCCAACGACCTGCGGTTCGACGCCGCGGCGAAGCTGTCGCGCGCCCTGGGCGTGGACCTGACGGCCATCGAGGGGATCGACGCGACCACCGCGACGGTGATCCTCGCGGAGGTGGGCGCCGAGCGTGGACCGCTTCCCCTCGGAGAAGCACTTCGCCAGCTGGCTGGGGCTGTGCCCGCGGACGGCCACCAGCAACAAGACGAAGCTGCGCCGCTCGCCGCGCCCCGGCAAGAACCGCGTGGGCCAGGCGCTGCGCATGGCGGCGCAGGCGGCCGGGCGCACGCAGACGGCGCTCGGCGTGTTCTACCGCAGGATCAAGGGCCGGATCGGCGGGCGGGGGCGATCACGGCGACGGCGCACAAGCTGTCGCGGCTGGTGTACCGGATGCTCAAGCACGGCGTGGAGTACGCGTCGCAGTCGCTGGAGCGGTACGAGGCGCAGGATGCGCGAGAAGCAGGAGCGGTCGCTGCGGCGTCGGGCGGAGTCGCTGGGGTTCGACCTGGTGGCGAGGCCGCCGTCGCCGTCGTGAGGTGCGAGGGCGCGAGGCGGGGCGCCGGAAGAGGTCCCGCCGATCCGAGGCGGAGGGATCCCCGGGGCCGCCGGGGTGAGGGGGGAGTCCGGGCGGGAACACCATCAATGGAACATAAAAGCAAACCCAAACATCTGGACACGATCATAGTTCACGGGG
>CAVZRT010000012.1:0-19782 GCA_963777705.1 uncultured Planctomycetota bacterium | reverse complement strand
GGACCCGGCCTACGAGCAGAACAACAACACGGCGGTGGCCGTCGGGACCGTCGTGCTGGCCCGGCGGGCGTTCGGCACCGGCACCTGGGTGTTCCAGCTCGCCCCCTGCGGCGCGAACCCCGTCGAGCCAGCCGGTCACGCCCACCACGCCGCCCCCCACCTCGCAGACCACCGCGATGGGCCCCGAGGAGTTCGAGGCCGTGTTCGGCTCCTTCCCGCCCACGCGCCGCGGCCCGTCGTCGGGCGTCCCCTGCGGGGCTACGGCCTCGACCGGCGGCACCGGCGGCATGTGACGCGATCACCACCAACCACGAGGCCCCTCCATGGCCGCGACGAAGCTGATCTATCCGTTCACGGGATGGGCCTGTCGTCTCGGCCCGCAAGACGGTCTGCCTGGTCAAGGCCCCCGCCAACCAGCGAGTGGTGATCTCGGGGCTGCGGCTCGGGTTCACCGGCCAGGTCACCACCGACCCCACCATCCTGGTCTACCTCCAGGTCGTCAACCTCGGCGCGAGCCCTCCGACCGGGTACGTGACCGGGACCACGGCCCCCACGTTCAACGCGGGGATCTGCCTGGACACGAGCCTGCCCGAGACCCCGCAGAGCCAGTTCGCCCTCGGGCCGTCCTCGGGCGCATGGGCCGCCGAGCCCACGTATATCTCGGGCGACTATCTCTACGTCGACACGTGCCACCCCCAGGGCAACCTCAACGACGAGCTGCCCTTCACGCGGCCGATCACGATCGGCGGCGGCAAGGCGATCGGCCTCATCCTCCAGGCCGGCGCGAGCAACACCGTGTACGGCTGCCTGCTGGGCGAGGAGTGACCCCGCCATGGCCATCGACCCCGGGCCGATCCGCCAGGGCCAGGAGATCACGGCGAGCTGGCTCAACGGCGTGGGGCGGCTCGCCGGCAACGCGCTGCGCTGGGGCGTGTCCAAGCCGCTCGACCTGCTCGACACCGGCAGCTCGAAATTGCTGCGTTGGAACCACCAGCGGCCGATCGTCGCCCAGATCACGGGCGTGACCGGGCTCGGCCTATTCGTGGCAGGAGTGCTACCACACGGGGAAGTCGACCTGGAACGCGCTCCAGGGGGGCCGCTCGGGCACGGCCGCGGCCAACCCGGCGTACGAGGCCAACGGCTACACGCAGGTCCCCTTCGGGTCCGTCGTCGAGTTGAAGCCCGGCTACGGCGGGGCCGACTGGCGGTTCCAGTGGTTCCGCCAGGGCCAGGCCCAGGTCGTGGTCCCCGTCACCTGCACCACGGGGACCGCGTGCTTCGACTACTTCTACCCCGTTTACGCGGCCGGCATCGGCTCCGTCTACCAGGTGCTCGGCGGCAAGGTCCCCAACCCGATCCCGCTGGGATACCAGTACGTCCCGCCCCTGACCTTCACCGACCCGATCGGCACGGGCAAGGTGCAGTGGTCGATCTCGCGGTCGCAACGGGGCCTGCACCTTCGGCGGCTACACCTGCATCACCGCGCCGAGCCAGTCGGGGCTCCAGCTCGGGACCGCGACGGCGGGGCGAGCGACCTACCAGACCGTCACGGCCGCCACCGGCCCCGTCACCGTCACCTATTCGTTCGCGTGCGGGACCGACACGGCGACCGGCGCCCCCACCGTCACGGTGCTCGGCCAGGTCCCGCTCGTGTGCCTGATCGGCACCGACGGGTTTGGGCGGCCGACCTATACCGCGGTCGCGTTCGCGATCGGCCTGGCCGACGCCTCCGCGGCAACGCGACCTGCTGCCCGCTCACCTCGGCCGCGCCGTTCCCCTGGGCCTACAACCTGGGCGTGTGCGGAAACTGCGCCGCGTGCGACTCCAACTCCAGTGGCGCCATCGGCAACTTCCATTATTGCTGCTGCACCTCCGCCTCGTTCACCGCCGTGCTGAATGTCCGGAGCGGCGGCCCGGCGATCAACCTGGGCGGGACCGAAGGCGCCGCGTCCGACGGCTACAGCGCGGGCTATTGCGGCTCGCTCGGCATCGGCGCCTGCACCCTCACGAGCTGACCACCATGCCGCCCCTCCGCAAGCGGGCCTGGGCCTTCCTCAAGGCCAAGCTCCGCGACCTGGTCCTGGGCCGCCCCCGCGTCGACCTGGCGACCCACGGCGCCAGGCTCGCGCACTGCTTCGCCTGCGACCGACTGACGAGAGGCCACTGCGGCGAGTGCGGGTGCCCGGTCGCCACCAAGGCCTACCACGGCGGCGAGTCCTGCCCGCTCGGCCGCTGGGATGGCCCGGCCCCGCCGCCCTTCGCGGCGCGGTGCGGGTGCGGCGGGTAATAATCCGGCGCGGCGAGCGAAGAAACACCGACGGCCCTCGTCCTCCATCGCGGAGGGCGGGGGCTTTTTCATTTCCCTCGCACCTCGTATCATACTTCGATCGCATTACGACCTGTCTGGCGAGAGGACTCAGCACATGTTGCTTCCGGATAAAACAACGGGCCAGGATATCCTCTCGGCCCACGAGCGCGGCATCATCACCAGAGAAGAGGTGCGATGGGCACTCGGCTTCAAGTCGGCCACCGCCCGCAAGCCCAGCGCCGAGGAAGTCGAATACAAGCGGAAGTATGAGGAATACCTCCTCATGAACCTCCAGCTCTGCCACGCCCTGGACGCTGCATGCCTGATGCTCTCGCGAGGCGACGCCAGGATCCTGGCCGCCAGGGGACCAGCCGAGTGGCGAGAGGGGTTCATGCAACAGGCGCGGAAGGTCGGGTGCAACGACGGCCACGCGGACAGCTAGCGCAAAAAAAGGGGGCTACTCGCCGCCCTTGCGGGCGTTGCGCAGCCGCAGTTTCCGCAGGACCTCGACCTCGCACCTGGAGAGGATGTCATTCGGGTAGCCGTGGAGGATCGACTCCCGGTCGCACTCTCCCGGCGTACATCGGAAGCTGGTCTTGGGATACGGCCAGGGGGCGTAGGGCTGGCCCTCGACCTCGCGATCGCATCCCCTCCGCAAGCAATAAGGCCGGAAATCGACCGGCACCCAGTCGCCCGAACCTTGCCGCTCCCATCGCCACCGCCATCGGAGCCCGAAGAACTTGTCTTCGATATAATCAGGCGGTGCGTCCGGGTCTGGATTCGCGACGGGTTGCGGCGACGGATCAGCACTCGGAGGCGCGACGGATGATTCCTCGCCGACGAGGAGGCGGACGAGCCGCCCCAGCGGCGACATGCCGGACAGGCGACGGATCAGCCTGCCGACCTGCCGATCGGCGTTAGGCTGGACGTGTTTCTGCGTGGCGCTCCAGAGGACGGCGGCGACGCCACCTCCGACCGCCACCAAGGCGGTGCCGGCGACCCACAGGATGGTATTAATCATCTTTCAATTCGCATATCAGGACTCAAGCGATGATACGAGCCCCGTTTGCGTTCGCATACTTCTTGTCGGTGGCCGCCTTCATCGGGTCGGTCTTTGCATCCGATGGGAGTTGGCCATCACCTGCCTGATACTGGGCGCCATCACCCTGGGCATGGTGTCGAACTTGGGGCTGATCCAGAGAAGGCTAGATCGCCTCGATTCCAAGCCCCGCGACTGACGGCCAAGCCCTCTCTCTCCGGGGCGGGTCATCGGCCGTACCTCAGCGCCCGGAGGTTCCTGGCCGCGTCCACCGCGAGAAGCGTCCAGCCGTTTGCGGCCAGGTCCGAGAACAGGAAGATCCCCGGAAAGATCAGCCCGAATCCGCAGCGTCGCCGCCCCGATCGTCGTGGCGAAGAAAATGAATTGAGCGATGCCGATGATGATCCACGTGTATGCCCACAGCACGAGGATGGAATAGTACCAGGGCTCGGACGGCATCGTGCGGGGCAGGATCTTGTCTCCCGCCTCCCGGGTGTCGACGGGCGCGAGGGCCGGGATATCGACGCTCTCGGGCGCCTCGCCCGGCACGACCAGGCCGGCGCCACAACCGGGGCAGGCGAAGCTGCGCCCCTCGCTGCCGTCCTTCGTGGCGAGCAGCTTGTCACACTGGTAGCAGCGGAACTTGATCGGCATCAGCGGCCATCCTCTCCCCACACCATCGTTCGATCGCCCGTGATGTCGTAAACCGTCTTGACCTCGCCTCCCTTGAGGTAGAAGAGGAAGTATTTCCCCTCCTTGTTGAAGAAGCCCTGCCTCTTTCCGCTCACCCAATCGGGAACCGCCCGGATTTCATCCGGCTGCCCAAACTCGGGGTGATCTTCGAGGAACGCCTTGATCTCCGGCATCAACTCGGAAATATCGACCGGCATACCCTTGTCGCCACCGGTCACCCGATTCGTAATGGGTGCGCGATGCCGACCTTAGGGTATGTCCTTCATCCTGGACGCAACCAGGCCGATGAACCCGACGACCAAGAAAACCACGACCGCGCCAACAATGACCGTGAGCCCGCCAATGCAACCCAGGCAACTGTACTGCCTCGGCTGCCTCTTCTCGCGCCGGGGCGCCGCCTCGCGTATGACCACCGCAGGCCCGGCATACTCCGCCCCGGGTATGATGATCTTCTCGCCGCACTTCGAGCACTTGACGATCCGACCTTCTATCCCTTCCTTCGCGGAGTGGACGGAGTTGCATGCGTAGCAGATGAATTTGATCGGCATCGTCGCCCAACTTTCAAATCGCTAAATTAAGCAATCGTGATTTGTATGCATCACGCTCTCTTGACTTACCGATTGCCCCATGGCACTAATGTACATCCGACACCTAACGTCGCAACGGACCTGATGCGATTAAACTGAGGGAGCGAACCGAGTGTAGGCTACCGCAGTGGAGATCCATCGATGAATCGACGAGTGTTTTCCGGTCATATCGCGAAGGCCCTGGCATGCCTCGCGATCCCGTTCAAGTTGCCGAAGGCGAGGGCGACGTTGCCCGAACCATTGAAGCCGACAAAAGCGGTGTGGATGTGTTTCCCTTACGGGGACGGCATCATTCTCACCTGGGATGAGGAAGTAGGCGCCTACACCTGGTCGGCGGATACCAGGTGCCAATCGCCATCGGCCTCAAGTCGGTGAATCTCGGTGTATTCCGAAGGCAAAGACGGCAATGCCCGACCCGGCGGGGAGAGGATGACATTGGTCCGCTCCCAACCTTCCCCGGAACGCCGGTAAGCTTGCAGTAGGAGAGACCCCGCCGCGAGAGCGAATGGTTGTTTGTTGGAATCGGTGATCGACATAGGACTTCCGTCCTGGCGCCCGCCGACGTATTTCCCGGCCATCCGTACAGTGCTCCCATTGGGTTTGCTCAGAACGCCAATCAATCGATCGTAGACCGCCTCCCAACCGATTTTCTTGGCGACCTCTCTCGCTTTCATCTCGATCGCAACATCTGAAGGTTGTCTTCCGTCTTCTTCATCCACCAAATAATCAAGGCTCACTCCCAAGATTTTCGCCAACGCAAAACCTTGGTGGATGTCGGGATTGTTCTTACCTCTAACCCATCTACTTATGAGATTTTGTGAAACGCCCAGTTCTTTCGCGATGGCTTCCTGTGAAAGCCGCGTGTGCTTGATCAACTGGCGTAGCTTACTTGGAAATTCCATCTCTCTATAAACCCAAGAGTTCTAAAGTCTTGCAATGCCGCATTGCAATAATGGTTAGAAATTCCAGACAGAGGGTTTGACTTTCAAACCTCCAGGGTTTATTATCCATTCGGCATTGGAACGACGTGTTCCAATACTGACCTTGGACCAGAGGGTTCTATGCAAGAGCCTCTCACGACCTAAAAGCAGCTGGCCGAGGATGAGCGTCTCTCTCCCCAGGAGGTGATGATCATCATCAAGAGCCATGACCTTCCGACCTTTCGCCACCCCTTGAATGGCAGTGCGCGTTGCCTTGACGTCGATGGCGTCAAGCGTTTTCGGAAGATCGCCGCAACCTACAAGGCCAACAAACTGGCGTCGGCAGCCTCGGCCTAAGTCACTTCGCCGGCAAACTCAACCTATTTTCACCTTCTTCGCAATCGACGTGCGAACGCGCGTCGAGGGGGACACTGCGACCATGAGCGACGAGGCGTCGACGACCAAGGTCCAGATCAAGGACCGCTGGCATCAAACCGTACTGTTCGAGTGCGAGGCCGAGTCCATCAAGGATGCGACCGTCAAGGCGGTCGCATCCGGGGCGTACCTTGGCGGGGCGTACCTTGGCGGGGCGTACCTTGGCGGGGCGGACCTTCGCGGGGCGTACCTTGGCGGGGCGGACCTTCGCGGGGCGTACCTTCGCGGGGCGGACCTTCGCGGGGCGGACCTTCGCGGGGCGTACCTTCGCGGGGCGTACCTTCGCGGGGCGTACCTTCGCGGGGCGTACCTTCGCGGGGCGAAGGTCGACTGGAATTCGCACGACCTCATCGCCGAGATCCTCCTCCGTGCCGCCGGCCCGGACGTCGAGAAGCGGAAGGTCGCGGGCCTCATCCTCGTGAGTCGCGACTGGTGCTGGTCGTCCTTCCACCGTCTTGAGTCGGACCCGCTCTTCCCGTGGGCCGTCTCCGCGCTCGCCGCGTTCGTCCAGCCCGGCGACGCTGCCCCGTCATTCCTTGTCGACGCCGCCAAGGGCTCGGTCGAGCCCGTTGCCACCACCTGACCCCAACCCGCCCGCGATGGCCGCAGGAGACTTACGCCCATGAACAGCCGACGCGTCGCGACCGCAGCCCAGCCCTGCAAGCAGTGCGGCGACCCCTTCGCCAGCCCGGCCTTCTCGGGGCTGTGCGACCCCTGCTACTACCCCGAGCTGTTCGGCCGCTGCCGCCTGTGCGACGGCCGCACGCTCGCCGACGCCGGCTACCGCGACGGCGGGTACTGCCCCGCCTGCCGCTCCGCCAACGCCGTGCTGGCCGCGATCGAGGACGAGGTCGCCGCCGCTACCCGCCCCTAACCCCGCACCGCCACGAAGGGACCGACCGATGCCGAACCCGAGATCACGCCGCAGGAGTTCCGCGACAGGTTCGACGCCAGGGAACGCGCCCGCCAGGAATACGAGAAGGCGGACGCCGAATTCGCCGAGGTCGCCGGGCCGATCGCCGCGCACCTGGAGGCCTCCGACGCCACGCTCTTCACGACCCCGGCCAAATACAACTACGGCCAGGTGGCGCATGTTCGAGTTCTCCGCCGTCTTTCCGTTCTGCGGAATACGGCTTCCGCGAGGTCAAACCGTTCGAACTCCGGACGATCGAGCCTCCCGCCCCGCTCGACGACGAGCCCATCCTCACGGCGCAGAAGGTGATCGAGGCCCTCGCGCCGGTCGACCCCGACGACGAGGAGACGCTCGTGATGAGCGCCCACGCGAGCACCGACGACGACGACTTCTGATCGACCGCAACCCTCGACGACGGAGACGCCCCGTGGCCGCCATCATCACCTACCTCGCCGGCTGGCTCGCGGCGGGGACCCTCGTCGTCGCCATGATCCGCCGGTGCTCGCGGCCCACGCCTGAGCCGGAGCCCGAGACGCACGACCTGAGCCGACACGACCCCAATCACCGCCAGGACTGAGAGGAGTCTCGCCGTGTTGCAGAGCGAATCGATCATCAAGCTCATAGCCGCCCTTGCGCGGCGCAAGAGGAGTTCCGGCCGGCGGTCAAGGAGTCGTTCAACCCCCATTTCAAGAACCGCTATTGCGACCTGGCCGGGTGCCTGGACGCTTGCCGCGACGCACTTCGGAACCACAAGCTGACTGTCGTCCAGGCGACGGCCATCGAGCCCATGGCCTCGCTTGTCACGACCCTCTACCACGAATCGGGCGAGTTCATCCGCTCGTATTACCCCCTCGTTCCCGCCAAGAACGACCCGCAGGGCCTGGCCGGCAGCATCACATACGCCCGCCGCTATTCGCTCATGGCGATGCTCGGCCTCGCGCCCGAGGACGACGACGGCTCGGCCGCGAGCCGGCCGCCCGAGCGGGAGGCCCGCGCCCGCAACGCCCGCCGGCTTGTCCGGCGCCCGCCGCCAGGAAGACGTTCGACGACCTCATCGCCGGGGCGCTCGCGCACTGGGCGTCGTTCGACCCGCAAGTCAGCGACGACGAGACGGCCTCGCGGACGGCCCGGCTCGTCAACGACCTGGTCACGGCGGCGATCGCCGCGGGCAAGGTCGAGGAGGGCAAGGTCTCGAAGGTCAACAAGGGCGGGGAGGTCAAGCGGGACCGCGCCGAGGCCGGCAAGGCGGCCCGGTGGCTGTACGACGCCGAGCCCTCGTTCGTCCGCAAGGCGATCTTCGCCAAGCTGGAGAAGGAACGCGGCAAGCTGGAGCCCGCCGCGCGGGAGCCGGGCCAGGAAGGCTGACGGAAAAAGAACCGCCCGGCCACGCCGACCCGGCGCCCCCTCTTCGCGACTTCACGAGACGAGCACCGACCCATGGATTCTATCGCCTTCGACCTGCCGGCTCCAGCCGACCGCGTGCTGTTCTCGGCCTGGGTCGACCACTTCCTCGACCACGCCAACCGGGCCTGGGCGGAGCAACGCCGCAGGGGCGGCGTCCCGGCGCTCGTCGCCGAGACGCTCCTCGGCCGCGAGCTGCTCCTGGCCATCGTCCACGCGAGGCTCAATCGCGGCGCCCCCGTGCCGTGCTGCTGCCCCGCCTGCGTGGCCGGCGACCTGGCCCTGGCCCTGGCCTTCGCCCTCGACCCCTGCCGCGTCCAGGACGCCGCCGACTCGGCCGCGATGCAGGCACACGCTCCGGTCCGGCCGCCGCCAGCCCGGAGGCGCGTCAGATGGCCACCGCCAACGGGCACGCCAACGGCCACGCCAACGGCCACGCGAGGCGGGTGGTGATCCCGCCCGACGCGACGCCCCCGCAGAACCTCGACGCCGAGAAGAGCGTCCTCATGCCCATGCTGATCGACGGGGCAAGATCGCCCCCGTCTGCGAGATCCTCAAGGCGTCGGACTTCTACCGCGACGCCCACCAGGTCCTCTTCCGGGCGATCATCGGGCTGCATGAGGAGGGGATTGCCGCCGACGCGATCACCGTCGCCGACCGCATGGAGTCACGCGGCGAGTTCGAGAAGTTCGGCGGGGACTGCTACCTGGCCGACGTCCTGGACTTCGCGCCGCTCGCGGCCAACTTCCTCTACCACGCGGGCATCGTCCTGAACCGGTCCGTCCGCCGCCAGGCGATCGCCAACCTCAAGAGGACGGCCGACCAGATCCAGGACGGCGGCGACCGCATCGACAGGGTGCTCGCCGACGCCCGCGACGACTTCGACGCGGTGACGGCCGCCATCTCCCCCGGCCCCGCGTCGGACATCGAGACCGTGTGCCTGGCCGACGTCCGGGCCGAGGCGGTGTCGTGGCTCTGGCCCGGCCGCATCCCGCTCGGCAAGCTCACCCTGATCGTCGGCGACCCGTCGATGGGCAAGAGCTTCCTGTCGATGGCCCTGGCGGCCACGGTCACCGCGGCGGCATGTGGCCCGACGCCAGGGGCGAGTGCGTCGAGGCGGCTCGGCCGTCCTGCTCTCGGCCGAGGACGCGCTGGCCGACACGATCCGGCCCCGCCTCGACGCCGCGGGGGCCGACGTCGCCCGGGTCCACTCGATCCGCGGCGTCAAGACGCGGTCGGGCCAAGCTCTCGGCGTTCACGATCCACGAGCACCTGCCGCACCTGGACCGACTGTTCAAGAAGCTGGGGGACGCCCGGCTGCTCGTGATCGACCCGGTCAGCGCCTACCTGGGGGGCCCGACGAGCACAAGAACGCCGAGATCCGCTCGCTCGTCGGCCCGCTCTCCGACCTGGCCGAGCGGCACAAGGTCGCCGTGGTCCTGATCCCCACCTCAACAAGGGGACCGGCACCAAGTCGCTCTACCGCGCCACCGGCTCGCTCGCGTTCGTGGCGGCCGCCCGGCTCGCTTGGCTCGTGATCGCGACCCCGAGGACAAGGGCCGCCGCCTCCTGCTGCCGGCCAAGTCGAACATCGTGGCCGAGGGGACGGGCCTGGCCTACCGGATCGTCGACGGCGCCCTGCAATGGGAGGCCGAGCCCGTCCACCAGACGGCCGACGAGGCTGCTGGCCGAGGAGGGCAAGGCCCGAGCGCGAGGGGGCCGGGGCGGGGCGAGGGGGCCGCCGCCGGCCAGGACCCTCCGGGCGATGGAGTGGATCCGCGACCGCCTCCAGGCCGGGCCCGACCGACACGGCAACGTGAGGAAGGCCGCGGAGGAGGCGGGGATCTCGACCACCACCTTCTACAACGCGTGCGACCGCCTGGACGTCGAGCGGTTCGAGCTCGACGGGAAGAAGTGGCTGCGACTCCCGCCGGCGGAAGCCGCCGACGGTCCCGCCGAGGCGGACACGCCCGCGACGATCCCCATGGTCCCGCGCAAGAAGCTTTTTAGGGGCCCGGAAAAACTCGGATACTCGGAACTCGTTGCGGCGTCTTGATGTTCCGAGTTATTTGCTTCGAAAGCGCCGAAATACTCGGAACATGTTGGCGGGCAAGGACTTCCGAGTATCCGAGTTTTTTTACCTCCCTGGGAGACCTGATGATGCAGGTGCGAGAGATTTCGACGACTCCCGATGCGGAGACCGAGGTCGACGAGGACGGCTACGTCCTCCGCGACGGCGAGGTGATCGGCCGGGTCGACGACCGCGGCGACCCCTTCGTGGTGGACACGCCCGAGAAGGCGGACTGGGTCCTGGAGAAGATGGCCACGGCCGAGGGCAACCTCCTGGCCCTCGCCCATCGCCGGGCCGCCGTCCTGGCCCAGTTCGACCGCCTGGAAGTGCGAGCAGCGGTCCCGGCTCGACTGGCTGCACCGCCGCTTCGGCGACGAGCTGGCCCGGCTCGCCCGCTCGCTGCTGACGGGCAAGGGGAAGACGGCCCGCTTCACCTTCGGCTCGGTCTCGTTCCGGCAGTCGAAGGGGACGAACAAGGTCACCCGCATGGACCTGGCCGTCGAGTGGGCCAGTGCCAGGGGTTCGCCTACGCGGTCGACGTCAAGGAGTCCATTACGGCCTCGGCCGTGGTGGCGGCGATCGAGGAGCTGAAGGCCAACGGGCTGGACCTCTGCGACCCCGGGGAGTTCCTCGAATCCAGCGGGCCGCGCGAGAGCGTGACGATCGACACCGGCGTCGGGAAGGGGGCGTGACGCGTGATCCACAACCTCGCCTACTACCGCCAGGCCAAGTTCACGGCCGAGGACTGGCTCAAGGTCCTCGCCGGCCCGGGCAGGGACCTCGGCGAACGCCTGGCCGCCCTCGACGGCTCATGGTCCCCGGCCTGAGCGCGGAGCACCTCGGCGCCCGCAGGGCCTACGAGCCGATCCTGGCCGCCGAGGTCGGGGCGAGGGGCGAGGTGTATTCCGGGGGCGTCGTCTACTCCACCGACGCGGCCGGCAAGCTCGTGCGGAGGCTGCCCTGATGGGCGCCGCGAAACGCTTCTGCGGCGACCGCAAGTCTGCCCCAGCCTGCCTGCTCCCGATCGACCGGATCACGCAGCCGGCCGCCCCGCAACCGCCAATCCTGCCGCCGGGCTGCACGCCCTCGGAATGCCCCGGGTGGGTCCGCCTGCCCGACGGCAAGAGCTACTCGGCCCTGGCCCCCGCCGTGGCCGCCCCGCCAACCCCGCATGCCGTGCCGCCGCGCGGCGAGACTCGCCAGCTTTCGCTCTTCGACTGATCCCCACGACACGACGGAGCAAGCACCGATGCCCACGCCCGCAACCCCGATCCTCACCGCCCGCCAGCAACTCACCCTCGACGCCGCCCGGAGGCTGCACGATCGCGGCGAGGAGGTGACGAACCGGGCCGTCTCCCGCGAGAGCGGCGTGCCCGCCGAGACCGTCAAGACCTATCGGTCCCACATCGCCGCGCTGGGCCTGTGGCCCTTCCCCGTCGAGACCGGCGGCGGGAGCTGCCCGCGCCACGACGCCGCGACCCGCTGCGCCCAGGTCCTGGAGGCCGCCTCCCGCCTGGAGGCCGAGGGCGTGGGCGTGAGCGACGGCACCGTCTCCCGCGAGCTGCACGCCTCCCGCGAGACGGTGCGGATGGCCCGCTCGCTCCTGGAGGCCGAGGGCCGCTGGCCGTTCGAGCAGGGGGCCGGGGCCGCGCGAGGGCAGCGTCCCGCGCCGCGACCTGCACCCCACGCCGGAGGAGGTCGCCGCCATCGAGGCGCGCATCGCGGAGGTCCGGGCCGAGAAGGACGACGCCGCCCGCGCCAGGGCCCACCGCGAGGCGAACGCCCGCGTGATCCTGCCCGGCCGGATGATCCCGGCCGAAGAGCGGAGGCACGCATGATCGCCCGCCTGATCTTCAGCTGCGGGGCCTGGGCGGTCCTGGTCCCGATGTGGCTGGTCCATTGGTGGACGCCGCGCAGTTACCGGAAATGGAGGCGGAGATGACGACCAAGTTGCGAAGACTTCGGCCGCCCATCAAGCGGCACGACATCCCTGGGCACCCCGGCTATCGAGCCGACGCCGAGGACGGATCGGTCTGGAGTTGCTGGCGGCCCAAAGGCTCTGGATACGGTCGCCCTTGCCGTCAGGTCATGTCGGACACCTGGCGAAGGCTCAAGGGCTCTCCCAGGAAGGAAGACGGGCGGCTTCGCTACACGGTACGCCGGGAGGACGGCTCCTATCGCCGGACCTACGGTTCGATCCTCGTGCTCGAGGCGTTCGTCGGCCCTAGGCCCGACGGGATGGAGTGCTGCCACAAGGACGGCAATTGTCTGAACGACTCCCTCGGCAACCTCCGCTGGGATACGTCGGCCGCGAACAAGGCGGACATGGTCCGTCACGGGACGAGGCCGCGCGGCGAGGCCATCCGCAACTCGAAGCTGACGGCGGACGCGGTCCGCGAGATCCGGGTAAGCGGCGGCCCCCTCAAGCCGCTGGCCGAGAAGCACGGCGTCACGACCACATTGATCTCCCTTATCCTCAGGCGAAAGGTCTGGGCTCATGTCGAATGAAAGGAGGATTGCCGCTTCACCGCGGAGGCTTCGGCCTCCCGTGAAGCGGCACTAGATGGTGGCAAAGCGTACCTGGCTCCGAAGATTATCCCGCTTCTGCCACCGCACCGGGTTTACGTCGAGCCGTTCGTGGGCGGGGGCTCCGTGTTGTTGAACAAGCCGAGGGTCGAGCGGGAAATTGCGGGGGACCTGGATGCGGGGTTGATCAACCTGTGGCAGATCCTGGCGGCGCGGCCGGAGCTGGTCCTGGACACCCTCGCCCGCATTCCCTACGAGGAGGAACAATTCCTCCTCTCGCTCAAGGAGACCGCTGCGGCATCCGAACAACGCGGTCTCTTATGTGATCCGCAACCGCTTCTCGCGCGGCGGCCTGGGCAAGACCTTCGCCTGGTCCGAGCGGCTCCGCGGCGGCAAGCCCGGCGACGCCAACGCCTGGGACACGATCCGGGCCGAGCTGCCCGCGATCGCCGATCGGGTCCGGGGCGTCGAGTTCCATTGCTGCCACGCGAGGGAACTGGTCGCCGAGTACGGCCCGTTCCCCGAGACGCTCATCTACGCCGACCCGCCCTACATGCACTCGACCCGCACGGCCAGGAAGGCTTACGGCGAGTTCGAGATGGGCGACTCGGACCACGGGCACCTGCTCAACATGCTGACGATCGGAGGGGCGTCGGTGGCCATCTCGGGGTATCGGTGCGACCTGTACGACACCGCCCTGGCCGGGTGGGAGCGGCACGAGTGGGACCTCCCCAACAATTCCGGCCAGGGAGCCACGAAGCAACGACGGATCGAGTGCCTCTGGATTCGGAGGGCACGATGACTCCCGACGAAGGCCCGCTCCTCACCACGCCCAGGCGCCTCGCCGACGAGCTGCACGCGATCGCCATCGCCTGGGCACGGCTGCAACTGAGGCTCCGGACCCTGGCCATCCACCTCGGGGTCGAGCCGTTGCGCGAACTGCACGATGCACTCTGGCAGGGCGCCGCCCTCACGACCGACCTGGCCGCGAAGGTCCGGGTCGGGGCGGTCCCAATCCTCTACCGCGACGACACGCCGCCCGACCCTTTGCCCCTCTTCAAGGAGCCCGCCGATGGTCTGCCTCGCATCGACGCCACCCCCGCCGGCATGGTCGGGGGACCTGATCGCGATCCGCCAATTGGAGGGGGAGCTGGAGGCCTACTGGCTGCGGATCATCAAGGCCCGGAGCTGGGAATCGTGCCTGCCGGCGGGTGCACGGCGCTGCTCGATACGACTCGATGGGCGCCCACGCCGAAACGGAGCCGTCGCGGTAAGCGGGCCGCTCGGCCGGCTGTGGCTCAGGATCCTGAAGCACCAAATCTGGCTGCGGGCGACGCGGCCGACGCCCCGGGCGCGGGAGCGGAGGACGCGCCGGCGGCGGAGGCCGCGGGCGTGATCGACCGACCCGGAGGCGGTGCTCGCGACCTTCGGCGACGAGGACACCGGTGATTCCCTCGACAACGCCCTGGCCGAGAGCCATCGGCCAAGGAATGGGGATGGCTTGCTCACCGAAGCCGAGCCCTCGGCTACTGGCACGGGCTCACAGGCCGGATCTCCGAACGCCTGGAGGTGCCCCGTGAGGAGTGGCGCGAATGTGCCGGACGAGGGACCCGAGCCGCCGACGATGATCGGTGATTCTTCGATGGACTTCACGTGGTTGCTGATCCGCGAGAGGTGGCCCATCGGTCAAACCCGGAAGCCGCCACGATGGTGACCGAGGAGCCCGAAACCAAACCGTTCAAGAAGCGATCGAGGCTCATCAAATGATCATCACGCCACGGAGGCAACGCCATGCTGAGGCTCACGTGCAAGATCGGCGAGAAGATCGTGATCGCAGGATACATCACCGTCGAGGTCGTGGATTCCAACGGCCGCGGCGCCAAGCTGGGGGTGGAGCGCACGCGGGAGATCAGCGTGCATCGCGAGAAGATCCAGCAGCTCGTCGACGAGCGCGAGGCCCGGCGCGGCGAGGACCGGGACATGTGGGACGGGCGGGACGAGGGGCTCCTGCCATGAAACACGTCGTCGGATTCTCGGACGGGGCCGACAGCCAGGCCACCGCCCTCTGGGTCCGCGAGCGGTTCCCGGCCGGGGATATCCTCCTCACGAACGTCGACCCGGGCGGCAACGAGCACCCGGTCACGTCCGAGTTCATCCGCCAGTATTCGGCCACCGTCTTCCCGGTCACGGTCATCACGCCGATCGTCGCCGACATGGCCGGCCGGTCGCCCGGGAAGATCGCCGAGATGGGCCTGTCCCCATCCGACCCGCTCACCTTCGACCTGCTGGCTTCGTTGAAGGGAAGGTTCCCTTCGACGAAGGCCCGCTTCTGCACGACCCACCTGAAGCTGGAGCCCATGCGGCGGTGGTGCTACGAGAACGGTGCCAGGGGGCTGAACGACAACGGCAGGTACGGCCCCGACCCGCACGTCGAGGGCATCCTTTCGGGCGGGTACGAGCGGTACGCCGGGGTCCGCCGCGACGAGTCCGCGAGCCGCGCCGACGTCGACGAGCGGGAGTACGACGACCTCTTCGCGTGCTGGCTCAACCGCCCGATCGCCTCCTGGACCAAGGCCCAGGTCTTCCACTACCTCGGCAAGGCGGGGGAGGAGGTCAATCCGCTCTACACGATGGGCTTCGGCCGCGTCGGATGCGCCCCCTGCATCAACGCCGGGAAGGAAGACATCCGCATGTGGGCCTCGCGATTCCCCGAGATGATCGCCAAGGTCCGCGCGTGGGAGGCCACGGTCGGGAGGACATTCTTCCCGCCGTGCATGCCGCCGCTCGTCAAGGGCGGGAAGCGCCGACATGGGTCCGTCGACGAGGTGGTGGAGTGGGCAAAGACGGTGCATGGCGGGGATCAATACGCGTTGCCGTTGCTGGAAGCGGATATCCAGTCCGGCATGTGCATGAGCAAATACGGACTCTGCGAATGACCATCAAGACCACCGAGGCGCAAGTCCTGAAGGCCTGCCTGGAGTTGCTCCGCATGCGGCACGTGTTCGCCTGGCGGAACAACACCGGCGTGATCCTGAACGCGAAGGGCGGCCCGTGCGTTTCGGGCTGGTGGGTCCGGCCGACATCCTGGGGGTCCTGATCCCGTCGGGCCGCTTCCTGGCCGTCGAGGCCAAGGCCGCCCGGCGGCAAGCCGACGATCGGGCAGCTCGGCTTCCTGGACGCGATCCGCGATCGGCGGCGGCGTCGCCCTGGTCGTGGATGACTGGCGAGGCTGGACGCGGTGTTGAGCCGCCTGAACGAAGACCCGTGGGCGAATTTCACACTTGATGGGGAGGTCGAAGCATCATGAGCAAGCCGAAGGTCGTTTGTCTCTGCGGCTCAAGCCGTTTCTACGACGCGTACCAGCTCGCGAATTATCGCGAGACGATGGCCGGGCGGATCGTCCTTTCCATCGGGTTCTATCCCCATTCCGACGAGCACGGCGAAGGCGTCGGGCATGACTCGGAAGAGAAGGTGAAGCTCGACGAGTTGCACCTCCGCAAGATCGACCTCGCCGATGAGGTGCTGATCCTGAACGTCGGCGGCTACATCGGCGACTCGACGCGCCGCGAGTTGGCTTACGCCCGGTCGCTGGGCAAGCCCGTGCGTTGGTGGGCCGAGGCCAACATCCCCGGAGGAATCGAAGCATCATGAACAAGCTCGAATGGAAGCCCGGCGACTCGCCCGATTCGTCGGCGGCCGAAGTCGACGGATATGAGTTCCACGTCGCACCGGCCTCCTTCGGATGGAAGGTGACCATCCGGGAGGGGGAGTCGATGGGGCCGGTGAGGCTGCTCCTGTGCCAATTCTTGCGGCAGACCGAGGCGTCGGCGATGGCCGCGTGCGAGGCGTTCCTGGCGGCGGGAGAAGGAAGGGGCGAAGGTGACATGAGCGGAGCCAACCTGAAGGCCGGCGGCCTCCGCGACGAAGTGGCCTACGGCACCATGCCGAACCAGGCCGGGAACGTCACGCTCTCGCGTGCGACCCACGAGACGTCCGGCGATGTGTTCGTGCTGGGGGTCTGGGGGCAGCCCCGCGACATGGTGTTGACGTTCACGCCCGAGAATGCTCGACACCTCCGCGACGCGATCGAACTCTTCCTCCGGGGCAAATAACGAAAGGAATTCGACCATGCTCGTGATCCAACTGACCGACGGCGACGGCCGGCCCACCGCCCTGGTCGGCCGGCATGACGATCGGCACGGCTACCGGGGCACCGATTCCGTGGCCTCGGCCCGCAAGTTCTGCACGGGCGGCGACGCGGCGGCGTTCGCGGAGGCGTGGGCGCTGCCCGACGATCACCACGCCGTGGTCTCCGTGCTGCCCTGGGCGCTGGCCGAGGCGGAGCGGCAGGCCCGGCACGACCTGGCCAACGAGGCCTATCTTGAGGCGGCCAGGAATGGCCGGGAGGCAATGACAATATCAGCGCGACGACGAAGCTTGACGACGAGAAGACCTACGGGCCGAAGGAGGCCGTCGCCTACTTCGGCAACTGCTCCGCCGCGCACCTCCGGAGCCTGGCGGCGTTCCACGGCGTCGAGGTCCAGGACTTCACGCTGAGCCGGAGGGCCGGGGGCGTCGGCGGCCGCCGCTGGGGCATGACCGGCGAGCAGATCCGCGACTGCTCAGGGCGACGCGGACGCGGCTCCCCGGGCCGGGCGACGCCGCGCCCGACGAGCCCGCGAAGCCGGCCACGCGACATCCCGGGGCACGACGGCATCGACCGGATCGGCACGTTCAGCCCGGGGAGAAGGAGGGCAGCGAAGTGATCCGGCTCATCTTCCTCGATATCGACGGCGTCTTGAACGATCACGGATGCGATCCCATGTCGCTCTGCGGCGAGATCCACTCGGGCAAAGTCCGACTGCTCAACAGGCTCCTGTTTTGCACCGGAGCACAGTTAGTGCTGTCTTCGGCCTGGCGATACATCATCCACCGGCAAGAGGCCAACATCGTCGGCATGGATTGGCTACTGCGGTCACATGGGCTGCATGCCGGGAGGATGTTTGGCGTCCGGGAGGGAAGGCCGATTCCCGACACCCCCCACGGGTTCACCCACGCCGATACGATGGTCCGGATGGTCTACGACGGCGTGCCGAGAAACTGGCCGGCGGAGAACGAGCGTGGCTCGCAGATTCAGCGATGGATCGATGATTTGTGGGTCCACCGAAAGTACGGTGAAGACTTGCGTCACGTCGTTATCGATGACCTGGACCTGGGGATCTCCGCCGCGGGCCATCCTTTCGTCCGGACGAACGGCAAGATCGGCTTAACCGACAACGATGTGGATCGAGCTATAATGCTATTTGCCGATCGGGCGACGTCCGGCGCCGAGTAGCTTCCCGGCCGCCTGCTCCAGGTGCTTGTCCAGGATGTGGCCGTAGTTGCGGTAGATCATCTCGGCCGACGTCCCCAGCAGTTCCGCCACGGTGGGCACGTCGACCCCGAGCATGAGCAGCGTTGACGCCGCCGCGTGCCGGAAGCGGTAATTGACCAATCGGTCATCCCCCTCGTCGCGGATCTCGACCTTGGCCCGCGCCGCTCCGTCGCCGTGAGCCTGGGGTCGCCCACCTTCACGCGCTCGCGGATCGCGGCCAGCTCGGCGATCGCGGCCCGGCGCGAGTCCAGGGTGACGCGCGAGACCCGCGAGCCGGACGACCACGGCTGGCCCGCGCCCTGGCCCCCCCTGCCCCGGCCGTGGACGAACACGTTGCGCGGGTGGCGGGGCGTCGTCAGGACCAGGCCCTTGGGCGACTTCCGCTCCTTCCTCGCGACCACGTAGGGATAGTCGTCGCCGTCGTGGTAGCGGCTTCCGCCCTGGTCAGCGCCGGCGTCAGGTAGATCGTCCTGGACTGGCCGGTCTTTGCCCCGCCTTCCACCTCTCGGGCGGGATGATCGCCTTGGCGTACGGGATGGCCGAGTCGCTCGCGGGCGTCCGGCTCGCCGCCGACGACCCGGCCGGCCTCGTCCCTGGCCAGGACGTTGGGCACCATCCCCCGGCCGCCCACCGCACGTCCTTCCACCACAGGCGGCACAGCTCGCGCGGCCGGCAACCCGAGCGGATCATGACCCGGATCATCAGGATCGTGAGCCGCATGTAGCGGCCGTTGACGGTGTCCCGCCGCCGCCGGTTTCGCCAGAGCCCGAGGAACGCCGCGGCCTCGGCCGCTCGGCGAACCGGGCCGGCCGATCGCGGGATGACGGGCCCTCGAATCCCTTGATCGGGTTGGCCGCCAGGTGCCCGGCGACCACGGCCCAGTTGAAACCGCGCCCAGGCGGTCGCCGCGACGTTGGCGCGGTAGGTCGGCCGATACAGGGGTCGGCCGAGGCCATCGCGTCCATCACGGCCGTCATGTCCCTGGCCCGAGCGACGAGGCCACCCGGGCACCCAGGTGGGCGTTGAGGTGTTTCAGGTGGAGCTGCTTGTTCTTGTAGTGTTCCGGGCTGATCTTCCCCTTGACGACCGGTCGTCGTCCGACCCGCGCCTTGGCCCACGCCATGTAGAGCTGGGCGACCGCCGAGACCGTGAGGTTGCGGGTCGACCAGCCTCGTCGGCGCCGACGTTCCTCGGCTTCGAACCACTCCCAGGCCTTCCCCTCGTCCTTCTCGCCGAATTCCTTGGTGCGAACACTTCGTCGCGGGTCGTTCGCTCGCGCGGGCCGATGTTGGCGAACCAAACCCTACGCTTCCGGTCGTATCTCACCTTCGCTTCTCGCGGCATGATGGCGCCCTCCCATGCTGTTAGATAACACTAAACGGGGAGCCGCTACAACTATTCCCTCAATACCTCGCGTTTTAGAACGACAGATAGAACGGGACTTAGAACGACAGGCCGTCCGAACGAATTCGGTGGTAAAAAACAAAACCCCCGGTTTCCCAGGGGTTTTTCGCA
>CAVZRT010000011.1:0-22472 GCA_963777705.1 uncultured Planctomycetota bacterium | reverse complement strand
TGCGAGGTCGTGCCCGTGGCGCCCGTGGCCATCCACGCGCCGTTGGCCGCGAACGTGACCGCCTCCCACGCGTAGGGGAGCGACCCCCCGCCCCCGGTGATCCGGATCCACTTGCGTGGCGTCCACACGAGCCGCAGGAGCCACGAGGAGCCCGTCCAGAAGAGCTCCAGCGGCGCTTCGACGCGGAGTCGCAGCGCCTTGAGCACGGCGTCGCGAAGGAGGTTGAGCCACGAGGCGGTGATCTCGTCACCCTGGCGGATCTCCGGGATGTCACGGTCGATCATCCGGGTGTCTCATGGCAGGATTGTAAAATCGCCGAGTTGGTAGGCCGTCTGCGATCGTTTCGTGTAGACGTACTGCCAACCGTTGTCGCTGTTCGGGTGCAGGAATTTATTCCAGCTAATCGGCCGATACACGAATTTGTATTCGCACGTCTGGACGGCGTTGCCCAGCGTGTCGACTTCGCGCGTCGTGGGGGAACCCAGGAACATCAGGGTCTCCGCCGGACACACGAAATCGCCGAGGTCGAATGGCCGCGTTGTTGAGCGGCGTAGCTAACAGCGACAGGATTGCGTTGACCGGCATGAAGGGCACCCAGTGTCGCTTGAGCGTGATGGCGCACTGCTGGACGACCACGCCGATCGATGCCTGCGTCGGCGTCGGGTTGGCCAGGGAGTCGGCTGTGCCCACGGTGCCGGGGGTTCCGAACGCGAAATAGGAATCGGGGGTCGTGACGAAATCGGCCGAGAAGTCCAGCGTGGTGGTAGTCCATGGCTGGCCTGACGGGTCGATCGAGGCGTCGCTCCCTACCGAATCGAAGGCCCATGGGTAGACGCGGAACGTGATCGTGATGATGGCGGACGGGTAGCTTACCCACAAGCCGTCGGTCGAGATCCGGTCCTTCGGGAACGGCTCGATCTCCGCGTCCATGGCGAACAGGTTGGGCGACGGCGGATACTGGAGCGGGACCGTCCGCGCCAGCGAGGACTTGCTTGAACCTTTGACCGTCGCCCCCGCGCCGTTGATGAACGTATATCGATCGCCCCAGGCGACCTTGAACTTGACTTCGGCGCTGGGGCCGTCGCCAAAACGTTGGGCCTCATGCACGCCCGAATCGGCGACGATCACGTAGGGGCACGGGATGGTGGTGTTGGGCATGGGAGGACGCCTTGCATAAAGGTCGCGGTCCTCGCGTGGGGGCCTTCGATCAGCCGGCGCGGGCGACGCCGTTGCCGAGCCGCCGTATCAGTTCCTGCTGCATCGCGTTCTGCTGGGTGCCGATCCGCGTCATCTCTGCCGTCTGCTTCTCGATCTCGAAGGTGACGTGGTTGACGGTGGTGATGAGCGTCCGCGTATCGTTGTCCTTTGGGGTGAGATTGCCCTGGATCATCCGGTTGAAACCGATGAAGTCGAAGTATTCCGAAGGCTTCGACGGCTCGGGCACCTTCCTGGCGCGGTCCATCTCCCCCGGCTTCAGGCGAAGTCCCAGCCGCAAGCGTTCTTCGGGCGAGAGCGTGGAGTTCGGCCCGATGTCATTGGAGTCGTCGCGGACGACCTCGACCTTGGCCGGGCCTTTTGTGTCGGCCTTGATGTCCACCTTGCCCTTGCCGCCCGGGCCGAGGTTGAGGAGGCTGGCCAGCCCATCGGCCGCCTTCTTCGCCGCCTCCAGCTCCGCGTTGAGGCCCCGCACGCCGCGCCTGGCGTTGGCCGTCGGGTCGGATCCGAAGGCGGATCGGATCGCATCGACGAGTGCCCTCATCGCATGCATGACGACCGCGAGAGCCTCGGCCAACTCCTTGATCGCCGGGATCACGAGCGTCATGAGGACCGGCCCCCCCAGCTCCATGAACGCGGATGCGAGGGTGCCGACCAGGGCGAACAGTTCCTTCAACGCCGGCCAGAGCGCCTCGCCGAGCTGTGCGGCCATCGCCACGATCGCGTGACCATTATACCGCGAAGAAGTCGAGGAACTTGTGGCCATACTCGATGAGCGACCCGGAGTTCTCCTTGAACCATCCGGCGACCTGCGTGGTCATCGAGCCAAGCATCCCGACCACGCGGGAGGCGATCGGGACGAAGGCTTGCCCGACGTCGGCCATGAGGTTCTCGAAGTCGCCCGATAGTTTGCGCGTCAGGTTGGCGAAGGAACCCTTCGTCTGCTCAAGGTTCCCCTCGGCCTTCTTCAGCCGGGGCGTCCTCGATCAGTTTGATCCTCACCAGGAGTTTCTGCTGGTCGCTGAGGTTCTGGGCCTCCTTGGCGGAGCTTGCCAGGCCCATCGCCAGCGCTTTGGCCGCGACGGCGTCCTCGGACAGGAAGACGCCGATTTCCCGCAACGGCCTGGCCTCGCCGGCGAGCCCAGACTTGAGCTTGTCTAGCGCGGCCTCGAAGGGCATGTTGTGGAGTGACGTTATGTCTGCGGCGATCTTCGAGAACTTCGCGCCAAGCTCCGCCGCCTCGCGGTCGCTCATGCCGGCCGCCGTGCCGAGCAGCCCGATCGACGCGGCGGCGTCCAGCGATACCTTCTTGACCACGCCGAATCGCTTCGCGTAGTCGTCCGCGAAATCCTTGATGGCCTGCCCGGCCTCGCCGAAGACCGAGTCGACCTTGTCGATGGCTTCGTTGAGGTCGCCCGCCGCGTTGACGGCCTTGTAGAGCCCGAGCGCGGCCGCGCCCGCCGCCATCGCGCCGAAGGCCACGGCGGCCTGGGCGGCCATCGCACCGAAGCTCGATGCCATCTGCCCGAGCTGGCCGTGGATGCGGCTCAATCCGGATTCGAGCGGTCCGCTGTCGGCCTTGATCTCGACGAACAGGCTTGCGAGTCTACCGAGCACGGGTCATCCCTTCTGACATAGGCGTTGCCTGTGCCGTTCGAGGTCCTCGTCGGACTCGATCGGTATGCCCTCGGCCGCCGGCCGCCTGGGTTTCTTGCCCTCGGATTCGCGGGCGGCGATGGCCCCGGCCGAGAGCGTGATCTGCTCGTAGGAGAAGCCGAGCACCTCGTCGAGCGTGCCGTAGCGGTGGAAGACGAGGAGGTCGACCATCCCCGCCCAGCTCAGGCTTTCGCCGGCCCCTGGTCCGGGGCCGGCGCTTTTGGGGACGCGGCCTCCGGGAGCATCAGGCCGAACAGCTCGATGGCCTCCTCCATGGTCGCCTCGCCCGCCATCTCCTCGGCCTGCTCGCGCGTGAGCGAGGGCATCCCCCTGGAGAGGGCGGTGAACAGCAGCGTCCCCATCCCCTTCGGCCCCATGATGACCGACAGGCCTTCCTTCGAGTCGATGTCGGGCGGCCACGACTTCGCGTCCTCGCAGGCGCGATCCCAGATGTGTTTCTGGACGGCGTCGGGCAGGCCATCCATCATCTCGCGCCCAGCTTGCGAGGGTCGGGATAGGCCTCCATGATGACCCGCTGCAGGTCCCCTCCGGCGCGAGGGGTCAGCTTGGACACGAGCCAGTCGCGGCCCCGGAACCGCCAGGTGCGCGGGGTGGCGGCGAGCAGGGCGAGGTTGTTCGAGGGGTCCATGTCTTGCTATCTCCGCTATCAGGAATAGGTGATCTTCCCGTTCGACTTCAGCGTCAGCGAGTAGGTGACCACCTCGGGGTCGTCGACCTTGAGCGAGACCTTCACGTTCGAGATGTCGTACGTGCCCGAGCAGAAGGTGATGGTCGGCGTGAGGCCGAGAGTGGCGGTCACGGGCACGTCGTTCTTGAGCTGCGCGATCACGCCGGGGAGCGAGCCGAGCGACCAGTTGCCCTCGACCTGGACCTCCTGCGACTGCTTGCCGGGGACCTGGGCGGCCCAGAGCTGGCCGGTCCCGGTGTCGTAGTTGCTGCTGTCGGTGGAGTCGCACATCTCCTTGTCGGAGGTGCCCTCCCACGAGTTGATGGGGAGCGGGCCTGCGGACAGGGTGATGTACCCCCCCTTGCCCGAGATGCTGTCCTTGGCCATGCGCGTGGACTCCGCGAGTTCGAGTTGGTGTTCCCGCTCGCGGTCCTCGCGCGGTCATCAATTGGGCGTGCGACTCAGGGCGCTGCAGCCGTCGATGAAGATGTCGATCGTCATCGGGACGCCCGACGAGTTGTCGGCCGAGGACGACAGCTCCAGCAGGTGGCTCGACGAGGTGACGGGGTAGCCCGTCGCGTTGGGCGCGGCGACCGCGAAGAACGCCTGATTGGTCGCGGTCGGGGTGGCCTGGAGCGGGATCTGGCCGGGGTTGGAGACGAGCACCGTCCAGGCGTTGGCCGTGGTGGCCATGTAGCCGAGCGAGAGCGTCTGCCCGTCGACCGCCCCGTACATGATGATCGCGATCCGCTTGACCCTCGCGAAGTTGATCGCGTTTCCGAACATGTCCGTCAGCGCGGTCAGGTCGAGCACGACCGGGGTGGCGTGGGGGATCGACAGGCCCTTCTTGACGTAGAGCGTGTCGACCTGGTCGGCGAGGACGCCGCTGGTGGAGCACGTGAACGTCGGCTGCGACGACGCCAGGGTCGTGGGCGGCTGGTTCGCGTTGGCCGTGGGGACGTTGGCGTTGACCTGCGAGATGTTGACGTTGAGGGAGACGTTGCCCTTGACCTGTGCCATGCTTCAATCCTTCTGCGTTAGCGGCCTATGACCACGTCGAACACGAGCGTCTCGACCCACACGTCGACCCCGTTGGGGCCGAGGTCCGGGTCCTTGGTCGCCGGCAGCGGGCCGGCGTCGCGGAGGTAGATCAGCGTGCCGGTCGCGAACGCCAGCGGCACGTCCTGGATCGCCGCGACGGCCCGTCGCCGCAGCGACCTGGCGAGGGCCTTCCCCTCGGCGAAGATCATCACCTGGACCTGGCCGGTGTCGATGCCGTTGGGCGTGGACGTTGCGGACTCGTTGAGGGTGTCGAACCCCTGCTCGGAGAGGACCGCGTAGGGGAGCACGTCGCCCACCACGCCGTCGTCGGCCGAGACCCCGCCGGGCAGCGCGGCCATGAGGCCGGCGTCCGCCAGCAGGTAGGCGACGAGCGCCTCGAAGAAGTCGTCCGGGGTCCCGGCGACGGCCCCGGGCGCCCCGAGCAAGCCCAGTACGCGCCCAGGTCGAGCCGCAGCGGCGGCGCCCGGCCGTGCCGCCGATCAGGCCGAGGTAGGTTCCGACCGCGATTTGCATCGGGCGCTCACAGGATGACGAAGGTGTCGCCCACGGCGATCGCGTTGGTCGGGGCCGTCACGGTGTAGGAGCCGCTCGCGGGGTTGGCGGAGATCGCCGACTGCTCGCCGGCGTTGGCCCCGGACTGCCACCACGCCTTGCGGACGACGCCCCCCGAGGTGTAGGCGTTGGCGTTCGAATTCTGGGTGCCCGTCGCCGTGAACACGCCCGAGCCGGCCGAGGTCGCGACCGTGAGCGTGGGGAGCGTGACCGATCCGCCCGAGCCGCCGTATCCCGAGGGCGGGGACGTGGGCAGCGGGACGCCGTTGGTCAGCCACGCGAGGATGGCGGCCCCGACCGAGCCTGGTCGTGGTGAACGAGGCCGTCAGCGCCGCCCACACGCCCGCCGCGATCGCGGTGACGAAGCCGCTCGGCGGGCTGGTCGGGAGGGTGACCGCGACGTTGCGTTGCTGGTAGTCGGCCGGGATCTGCGAGGACCTGGCGGGCACTTCGGCGGCGGTCCCGGTCCAGCCGAACAGGCCTTCGCCGACGAGCGTGTCGGACTCGGCGGGCGAGCCCCCCGCGCACTGGAACGCCTCGGTCTGATAGGTGCCGGCGGCGATCCCGGTCGGGAACGAGCCCACGAACTGGCCCGAGGCCGTGCCCTGTTCGGTGGCCGCGATGGCGTAATTGGCGATATTGGCCGAGCTGTAGGCCTCGAACCCCGGCGTCGCGGCGTTCCATATCTGATTGGCCAGGCTGCGGACCTGGAAGTAGACCGTCGTGCCGTGGGTCGAGCTGACGCGCAATTCATTCGCCATGGGCCGACACCCTGCGTTAGAAGCCGTATTTAGTCCGGAGGTAGCTCTCGACCTCGCCGCGCTGGGTGCCGTTGAGCGCCGCGTTGTACAGCACGACTTCGGCGATCTTCCCGGGCCAGGTGTAGGTGCCGTTGGTGACGATGCCGCCGAGCGAGATCGGGACGTCGGTGGACGGGAGGGTCAGGGTGGCGGTCCCGACCGACGTGCCGTTGAGCCAGACCTGCGAGGCATTCGTCCCCGGCGTCATGACCATGGTGGCGAGATACGGCGTGTTGAGTGCGATCGTGCCGTTCCCGCGTCAAGCTGGGCGGCCGATCCGACCTCGAAGAGCAGCCCCGTGCCGTCGCCGGCCTCGTTGGCCGCCGTGGGTCCGTTGGCGGTGACGCTGAAGTCGCCGCCGCCGCCCTCGATGATCCGCGTGTAATTGCTCGCGGTCCCGGTCCGCTCGAAGACGATGAACAGCGAGAGCGCCGCCGAGGGAGATATTGCCGCTCTGGAGGAAGTCGGCCGTGCCGTTGAATGCCGCCGCGGGCAGGCCGTTGATCGCCGAGATCGAGAGCGTGGGCTGGTCGGCCGTCGTGGCCTGCGTGAAGTTGTTCCCGTTGCCGAGCTGTCCGCCCAGCTCGACTCGGCGGCCCCGTTGGAGCCCGTCGACGTCGAGCCCTTGAGCCACACCGTCAGCCCCGAGACGTCGGGCGGCGAGAAGTTGGCATTGGTGGGGGTGACCACGACGGAGGCCGAGGCCGGGCCGGTGCCCACGGCGTTGATCGCCTCGACGCTGAACGTGTAGGCGGTGCCGGCGGTGAGACCCGCGAACGTGTAAGTGTAAGTGCCGGCCGCCAGCGTGTGAGTCCCGCCTCCGCCCCCGGTGTAGGTGACCAGGAACGAGGTGACGGGGCTCAAGCCCCTGGCTCATCCGCATGGTGTCGATCGTGATCGTCGCCTGGCCGTTGCCGGCCGCAGCCGGAGATATCCGGGGCCGCGGGCACGGCCGCAACCGACGTATCCACATAGCCGAGCACCGCAAACGAGAAGGTCTCGACCACGCTGCATCCGCCCCAGCCCTTGCCCATCGACACGCCGCCCGCGAACGGGACGCCGCCCGACAACTCGAGCCAATCGCCCCAATAGACGGATGTATTATTGCTGTTATTATTGGCCGTCACGCCCGCCCAGGTGCACCCCCCGATCGCGGACCTCCCGGCGAAGTACCAGCCGATCCGCGTGATGTCATCTTCCGACCCGTTTCCGCTCCATGCGGTGCCGGTCGGGTTGCCGTCGGAGTCGATCGCGACCGTCTCGCCGTCGGTGGCAATCCAGTGGTTTTTTTGAGGAAGTTGTACCCGGTGCTCGCGTCGCAGCCGTAGAAGAGGATGTATCCGCTGATGCCGGGCGCGGCGAAGAACGTCGAAGCCTGGCCCACGGCGATCGACTGGGCATTCACTCGCGGGCGACACCACGAGCGGAGCCGGAGATTGCCGACGATCACGCCCGCCCCCTCGCGATACTCGATCGTGGCGAACCCGTAGCCCTGCCCGCTGATCTGATTACCTGTGGTGATATCTACATTTGAGAGGTTAGCAAACTGTACCACGATCCCGTTGGAATAGGGGATCGGGTAGCGGAACATGCCCGACATGGCGGACGGCCGGGCCGATCCGTAATAATCCGACATGACGTGCGCGAATTGACCGGGCCGAGCGACGAGGTGCGGGCGTCGTAATGGCCGCCGAACAGGTTGCCGATGTCGGCGTCGATCGAGGGGATCGACTCGCCATCGACCAGGACCTGCAATCTCCCGTCCTGCCCGAAGTAACCGCCTTCGAGGCCGATCTGGAGACCGTAGATCACGCCCGACGATCCGGGCGGACGGCTGAACAGGACCTGCGTGTTGCCGCTCGTCGGCAGATAGGCCGTGTTCTCCCACCCCACGGTGGTGTGGTAGAGCTTCCCGGGCACGAGCGCCCGCGGGGGTCCGTCGGCAGTGCGACGGCAGCATTCGAGGACTTGACCGGGAACATGTCGTCGCCTCACTTCATCGGTTTCGAGAGGATCGCGAGGCACGCGGCCCACATGTTCCGCAGCGCCACGCGGAGCCACGGCCGGGCCTTCATCTTGCGGGTGCCCAGCTCAAGCCAGCGGCCGAATGGCGGGAGCGTGTCGTATTAGCCGGCCCTTGCCACCACGCCGCGGCGTAGCAGGTCGCCCATCACGCCGATGCCCTTGCCGATGGACTTCAATTCCTCGACGGTCCTGGCGGCGCTGGCCTTGATCTCTTCGGTGGTGGGTTCGTGCGCCCCGAGGAAAGGCTTCGCGCCGCCGCCCGTCACCATGTCGGCAAGCACGCCGATGCCGTTCTTGACGTCCATCAATAAGTCGGCGGCCGTCTTCGTGTTCGCGGCGGTCTTCGCGGCGTCACTGTTATTGCCGAGCTTCGACTGGATTTCGCGATTGAACTCGACTAAGCCGAAGTATCTTGATTCCGAGTCCTTCTTCGACTTCTTCTCGGCCGTCTTCGCTACCTGTGCATCGCCGATTGCGGTCAGAGTCGCCCCGATCTTGGCCAATGCATTCTGGGCAATATCGCCGATCGATTTCGGCTTGGCCACGTTGGCGGCGGCGGCCTTGGTCTCGACCTTGCCCATCTCCTCATGGATGGCATCGATCTCTTTTTGCAGGTCGGTGAACACGGGCTCGGCGATGTCGGACAGGCGGTCGATCGTGGCCTTGAAGCCGTTCAGGAGCGGCGTCCAGTTGAAATTGAAGCCTTGCGACGGGTCCGCGATGTAGGCCCAGAGCGGTCCCAGGCGTTGGCGATGTTCGTCGCCATGTTCTTGAACACCGCCAGGGTGGCGTTGAAGGCATCGACGAAGAGTTGCGTCCAGTTGCGGCCGAACCACGCGAGGAACTCGCCGGCGTTGTCCATGAGCCACGCCAGGCGCTCGACGACGTTCAAGGCCCACTGCCGGGCTCGGACGCCGACCTCTTGCAAGATCAGCCCCCAGTTGCGCCAGATTATCCCCAGCGTCGCGAACACCTCGCCGACGCGGTTGGCGAATCCCTCGATGGCCGGCTTGTGCTCGGCGACGAACGCGGAGAGCCGCCCCGCCATCCCGTTGACCGCCGTGACGACCTTGGTTGCGATCGGCAGGAGCGCGTCGCCGAAGGTGGCCATTGCGTTCTGGATGGTTCCCCAGAGCTTCGCGACTGGTTGGCGAATCCGCCCTGCGTGCGTTCCAGGTCCCCCTGCATGTCGCGGGTCTTGGCCATGATGAGGGCCTGACGCCCGTGACGGTTTCTGCTGGTCGCTCAACTCCTTGCCCACGGCCGCGAGCCCCATGGCGTAAGCCTTGGCCTTCACCGCGTCCTCGCTGAGCACCACGCCGAATCGCTTCAGCGGCTCGTCTCGCCGGAGAGGCCCGACGAGATCGCCGTGATGGCCTCGTCGAAGCTGATGTTCTGGAATGAGGACATGTCGGCCGCGAGCTTGACCATGTCGGTGGAGAACTTGGTCAGCTTGCCGCCCGAGAGTGCACCGATCCCCTTGCCCAGCCCGGCGAAGCGGGCGGATGCGTCCAGCGTCTCCGTCTTCACCAGGCCGAAGTCGGCCGCCATCTTGTCGGCGAATGACTTGATCGCGCCGGAAGATTGCCCGAAGACGGCGTCGGTCTTGCTGAGCGACTCGCTGAGGTCCGACGACTTCTTGACCGAGCTGGCCACACCGGCCGCCAGCGCGAGCCCGCCGACGGCGCCGACCCTCGCGAGGGTGGCGGCGACGCCCGCGGCCATCGCCGACATGCGGGCCTGGATGCCGTTGGCCATGCCGCCCATGCTCGCGGACACTCCGCCGGCCAGGCCCAAAGCCCCCCGGCGGACGGCGGCGAACCCGGCGTCGAGCTTGCTGGTCTTCGCGCTGATTTCTATGAACAGCGAGGCGAGCTTACCCATCATGGCGAGGGGCCTTCCGCGTCAATAGGTACTTCGCGAGGTCTTCGTCCGAATTGATCATGATCCTGCCGGCGGTCGGGGCAGTCGGGGCAGGCGCGGCAGGCCGCCCTTCGCTGGCGGTGTCCTCGGCGGACGAGATCAGTTGGATTTGCTCAAAAGTCATGTCCATCACCTCGGCGAGCGTCCCGTACCCGGCTTCGACGAGGTTACGGGCGAGCCTTACCCAATCGACGGGCTTGACTCCGCCCCCCCCGCTTTTGGGGCGTCGGGGTCTCCCGGGTTGAGCAGGTCCATCGAGCGCCTCGAATTCGTCGCCAGTCATCGCCTCGGCGAGCGCCTCGGCCTCGGCCTTCCCGAATCCGGCCACGCCCGACGCGATCGCCAACTCCACGACCAGGGCCATCCCCTCGAAGCTCGTCAAACCCGCCTGCGCGGCGGGCTCATGCAAGCCGGGTGGCCACGCCCGCGCCTCCTCCCGTGCCCCGTCCCAGATGTGTTTCTGGACGGCGTCGGGCAGGCCATCCATGAGCTTGCGGGCCATCACGCGCGGTCCGGGACGCGGTCCATGACGAGCGCCAGGAGCCTGCCGGCCCCGGCGGGGTGAGCTTGGAGACCGGGTATTCGCGGACCCCGACCTTCAGCCGGTGCGAGGCGCCCGAGACGATGGCGAGGTTTTCTTGCGGATTCATGGCGAGGTGGTCCTTGAATTTCCGGGTGATGGTGCCGATCGCGCCGGGCTAGCGTGTTGCCGCGTCGGTGGTCTGGGGCGGGGCCTCGGAGCGCGACGGGGCGGGCTCCCACGCGGCGACATTCAGGGCGCGGGCCATCTCGCTTGACGCGGCCTCCATGCCGCCAGCGAGGGCCTTGATGGACGCGGCGAGATCCGACCGGAGCCTGGCAAGGGGCTCGACCAAGGATCGAATGGCGGTCGCAAGCGGCGGGGCGTCTCGGCGGTCGATCATGGCATTACTCGCGAGCAAGGTTGCGCGGGCACCGGCGGCGAATCCACTCGGGAGGCGCCGCGTCGCGCCCTGCCCTTACGTGTGGCAGTCGGCGCAATTCCCGGCGCCGATTCCGGCCGGGCTTCGCGGCAAGTCGTTGCCGCGTCAGGGGAAGGAACTCCCCGGAATTCTGGCCGCCACGCGCAATCAAAGCGCGGTCGCCAGCCTATATGGGGGCCGGCGCGGCAAAGAATAAACCGGGATTACGCCGCAAGTTGTTGGGGCGGTAGGAGAAGAAAACTTAAGAAGTTTTCTGCACCCATGCAATCAATTGTCTTGGACAACGCGAGGTACAGCGATTGCTTGGAACTAATTTTGAAAATATCGTGAAGAAACGCTCGAATCCCCCAAACAGGCTCTTTCGCCAGATCGGTCCGACGTGGCAGACTATCGCTTTCCCGCGAATTTGCGATTGACCGATCTCGTGCTATCGATGATTAGGGAGACGACTCGTGGCCGATGAAGGAAAGTCGACCGTCCACATGACTCCGGCGGATCAATTGGTCTTGAAGGCCGTTCTTGATCTGAGCACAGAGTTTGGGGGTATGCGCAAAATCGTGGATCCTATACCCGCCCAGATTAATGCCCTGGTACTTCAGGTACAACCGCTGCCTGAAAAGTTAACAACGGTAGCTACTCGCATCGAGCAGGTGCAGGCGACGGTGGCGAAGGACATCCATGAGATGCAGGGGGAATTTACCGGCTTCAGGCAATTTCGGGAGGATATCGGCAGGTCGCGTAAATTTTGGACCACGATGTTCTTTACGTTGATGCCAGTTATTCTCGGCGGTTCCTTCTATGCTGCCGTGCAGTTGGCCAGCATCAACACCTCGCTCGGCCATCTGAATGAAGCGGTGCAAGGGCACGGCAAGGTTGGGACGGCCTCCGAATTTCAACAACTCGGGGACAGGCTCGAAAAGGCATTGACGAGCCGTAGTGATCGGGCGACGCCGACCACCGCCATGCCCCCTCAGCAGATTGCCGAAGTCAGGTCGGCCGTCAAGGGTGAGTTCGACCGTATTCGCGAGGATTTCGAGGTCCCCGCCGGCCTGTACCGCGTCACCTTTACCTTGAAGTCTTCTTACATCGATCCGCCCGGCGTGGCCAGCGAGGGGGCCGGGATGACGCTTGCATTTAAAGTCCCCTTCACCGCTTCCGACGACAATCTGAAGCTGCTCGGAAAGGGGTGGATGGGGGTCGCGAAGCTTGCCAGGGGCGTGAAAGTCGCTAATGGGGGCGCCCAACTGCCGAACTTCATCGGTTCGGCAACTATCGTCGACAGGGAACCGCCGATGGCGCAGGTGGTACTTGTCTTCGCTGACCCCAATGCTGCAAAGAAATTTCGCGACATCCTGGAAACGGAAGCTGCTGATGGCCTGCCGGCTGGTGCGATGGTTCAGGCCCCGAGCCGCGTCAAGTAGGCCCTATCCTCGCAACCTCGCATCGTAGAAGGGCGCACCGCATCGTGCGCCCTTCTTCCCGGGACAGCATCATCCCCGATCTTGCGAGCCATCGGACGGGGGCACGACCGTCGCCTTCGCCTTCCCGCCCTCGTCAACCTGGATGTAGGCGACCAGCCGGGCGTCCTTCCAGATCGCCAGGTCCTCGGCCGGGCTGTCGGCCAACTCGTCGGTGATCAGCCCGTCCAGCGTCGTCCCCGATCGGTGCATCAGCGTTTGGGTATAGTCCCAATGCGCCACGCACCACGCGGCATAGTCCCCGATGGGGGGCTTGCCGGAGGCCCCGATCCGGGGGACGGAGATCGTCACCCGCTCGGGCCACTCGATCCGCGTGACGTCGTAGGAGCCGATCCCGTCGCCCACGGCGTGCAGGACGGCGACCACGCGGTCCCCCTCCCAGACGGTGACGTCGAAGGGGTCGTAGCCGTCCCCCTTGTTGATCCCCGCGAAGTGCTCGGACTCGCGGGCGATCACGGCTTCCGGGGTCAAACCGTGCCCCTCGTAGCGCCCGCCCTCGTGGTCGCGCTGGTTGACGTAGTAATACCGCAATCGGTCCTCGGGCGGCAGCGGGGGCGCCGGGCCGGGGACGTGGTAGGTAGTCGTGAGGCGATGGGGGACCTTCCCGAATCCGGGCGTGGCCTCCAGTTGCTCCTCTCGCTCGGCGAAGTCCATGGGTCTCGGCTCCGGTGTGGGCTCGTGGTGGGTTGAGAGGAGGCCCGGATCGGTCGGAACCGGGCCGGCACGTCTCAGGCGAAGCCGCGCACGCCGAAGCCGAAGGGGGACGAGCCCGCCTCCACGCCCGCGCCGTAGATCGAGCGTTCGTGGTCGGCGACCAGCGCCGCGTCCCGCTCGCGGAATTGCTCGGGGGTCTTCGCGTCGCACAGGTCGACGCGGGACGCCAGGTCGTCGAACAGGTCCGCCAGGAAGGCGCCCAGGTCCGTGCCCCGCGAGCGGTAATGCCGCGCCTCGGCCCGCACGGACTCCGCCAGCGTGGGGGCCGGTTTCGCCTTCGCCGCGATGGCCGCGACCTCGGCCGTGCGATCGGTGCCGTCCAGGTCTTCCATCCGAGGCCCGAACCGCCCGGCCGTCCTGGCGAGGATGGCCGCCGCGTCGAAGCCGGATCGGAGCATCCACGCCGCATAGGCGCGGGGGCATTCGCCCAGCTCGTTCATGCCGTCGTCGTCGGCCGGGTCGCACGGCCCCAAATCCTCGCCCGCCTCGCCCTTGCCCTCGCCATCGGTCGGGATGGGGATGCCCCACGCCTCGTCGGCCCACTCGGGCCAGGCGTCGGGGTGGCCCTCGTCGTCGTGGACCTGGCCGCACGTGCTACACGGCCGGCGGTCCCACCCGGGGAAATTGTCGTCGAGCGTGCGGTTGATGCCGCCGCCCCCCGAATAAACCTGTCCGCTCCGCGAAAGAACACTTAGACTCGACATCGGTTGCTCCACTACTACTGGGGCTTCCACCGGGGCCGGCGATGTTCTCAGGCGTCGTCGGCCCCACTCAGTTCCGCCGGGGCCATTCCCCGGCGGTGTCTGGGGTCCCGGCCATCGACGTCGATGGCCGGGCTTGATTCGTCAGGCGGCCTTGCGGCCGTAGGCCAGGAAGGCGGCGTAGCGGGCGGCACGGCCACGGTCCGCGAAGATCCGGCCCTTCGAGCCCGACCTGCCAGGCTTGCTTGCCGGCGGGCAGCAGCACGGCCGCGATGAAGGCGGGATCCTTCAGGCTCGAACTGCACCCCGAGGCAATCCATCACGATCCCCAGGGGCTTGACGGTGTCCGCGAAGACCAGGGCGTCCAGGGCCGCGTCAAGCTCCCGGAAGCCCCGGCCCGATCGGCGTGACGTAGACGGGGGCGTTGTAGGCGTCGGTGTTCAGGATCGACACCGCGTAATCGTGCTGGGCTCGCGTGCTGACCCTGGCGTAGCGGCCGGTGATCGCGTAGGCCCATCCCCAGGGCGTTGACCTTTCCGCTGCTGTCGTTCACGATGGCCATCTGAAAGTCTCCGGTCACTCGGGGCTTTCTCCGGGCCGGTGAGTGTTAGTCGCACTCACCGGCCCACTTTCGTTTTTTCCGGGCTGCTTTCGCACACCCGACAAGTAGATTATAGCCCCGGTACATACCGGGGTCAATACCCCCGGTATTTTATTTTTACATACCGGGGCTATTGACTTGGGTGCATACCCGGTCGTATATTTCCTTCGTTCCGGTTATGATCTCCCGCCGTGGCGTAGCAGAAGGGCATGCAATGGACGGCACTATCATGGCGCAGGAAGAAACAAAGCCGGTTGATCCGAACCGTCGACCTGTTGCGGTGACGATCAAGGGCAATGAAGAGTGGAAGGCATGGCTTGAGGAAGCCGCCGCCCATTGTCGCTTGAGCGTTTCAGCTCTCGTCGATATCGCCGTGGCGAGGTACGCCAAGGCGGAGGGGTACGACAAGAAGCCGCCAGAACGGTGAGAGGCATCTTTAATGGAGTTGCAACTCTTCCAATTCGAGGACGTCGCCCTCAGATCGTTCGACACCGCCCGGAGGACCGCTGGTTCATCGCCGCCGAGGTCTGCCGGATGATCGGCATCCAGAACCCGACCGACGCCCTAAGTCGTTTGGACGACGACGAAAAGTCAGCCCTAGATTCAATCGAGGGCTATCGAGGCCCGGTCAATGTGGTCAACACGGCGGGCCTGAATACCCTCATCCTGTCGGGCCGTCTCAGAAAGGACCATCCGTCCTACGATCGCGTGAAGCGGATCAGGCGTTGGGTCTGCCATGAAGTCTTGCCCTCGATCTACGCGACCGGGGGCTATCAACTCAGACCGGCCCCCGAGGCGCAACCGCCGTCGCCCGTCAACATGCTCAAGGTGATGCTCGCCATCGCCGAGCGCCAGGAGAGACAGGACCGCGAGCTTGCCGAGGTGAGGGCCGTGGCAGCGACGGCATCCGCCAAGGCAGATGCCGCATTCGAGGCCGTGGCCGGGACGGCAGACCAGATGACCATCATGGGATTCTGCAACCTGAAGGGCATCCGGCTCGACCCGGAGGAACAGGCCATACTCGGCGGCAAGCTGTCCAAGCAATGCCGGGCCGTGGGGATCGACCTTCCCCACGTCATCAACCGGACTTACGGCAAGCTCAACCTCTACCCGATCGAGATCCTCGAAAAGTGGTATGCGGGCCGATCGGCCCCGTCCTTCGTGCCGTGAGGGGGCTTCCTTCGTTTACTTAGTTAGTTCGTAAGGGGGGGGGGGCTACCCCCGGGCGGGCGAGCCGTCGCAGGGATAAGGGGTGGGGCTACGAACTAACTAAGTAAACGAAGGAAGGGTCGGAGTGGTCGGAGTGGTCGGAATCGGTTAGCCTGGGATCGAGGTCAAGCGAGTGCCGGACGAAAAATACGGAGAACTCAACGCCTATCCAACGGAGTTGCTGGAACGTTGGGATGGGTCTAGGTCGTCGACCTTCACTTGTCCTGGGGGAGCATGAGTGGCTTGCCACGCCATCCCAACCGGCCCATTTTAACCCAAGGCGCAACCGTGTCACGCGATGTCACTCGTTGTTTCTATCTATGTCCTTTATCAAAGACTTTTGTGTATCGACACAAGAAGGAAAAGTCACGTGACATCGAGTGACACCAAGGCCGACACCGATCGCAAGGTTTGCTGCCTCGGAGAAATGTGCAAGTAGAACATCGGGGATGAGGCAACCCGACTTCGTGGTTTTGTTCACACCAATTTCACGACGAGGCTGGCGATCGGCCTGCCGCGAGGGATAGGATGATCTTCAGATATGCCTTTGTCGCCGAAAGCGCCGAGATCGATGCGGAGGGCCGTTTTTCCGTGCAGGGAGGCGGCGTGAGCATCATACACTCACCTGCACTGCCGGCCTATATGCCGGCCTTGGCGGTCGTCGTGGGGATCGCCTTCCAGCCCCCCGAATGCGGCAAGGTGCATCCTATCCGCGTGGTCGTGCAAGTCCCCGAAAACGTGGCCGGTCCTTTCCAGTATACCGTGAACTTCCACCCCGAAAGCCAACCCATCGACCCTTCCGTATCTGTCACACCTCCAGCCGTGATGAAGTTCAACAATATTCCAATCCCGGTGAAGGGAGAATACAAATTCCGATTCTTCAACGATCAGGAATTTCTCGGCGAGACTTCGCTTACGGTATTAGTACCTCGCTTATAGTATTAGTTACGAGAGTTCTACGGGAGTATGCAATCCATGCCTAATCCTTCCGACGAAAAGATGTTTGCCCCTCGTTTGCCCGATCATACCCAGCCTGAAATGACTTTTTCGTCGGCCAACAGGGCTTTACTAGTCGTGGCTTCTGGTGCTGCGTTCTCCGCGACAGCCTTAGTGGGGAATTCGCTCGCGCTGGTGCCAATGCTTACATTCATGCAAGCTGGACTTCCTCCGGCAAGTTCCACGCCGACGCACTATACGCGCGCCCATAGCGAAATTCAGGAAGGAAATGGCACCGACCCGCTTATTTTGGCAGAAGATGTTCTAGGGGACGTTACGATGCTCTCAATGTCCCCTTCGGGGGCGACTGGTCTTACCGGCCCCGAGAGCAAGGAAGTGCCGAACGTGAAGCGCACACCGGCAACTCCGAGAATTCCCAAATTGCTGGCTGCCTTCCGATCTGGTTTCGTCCGCTCCACCCCCGACCTGGACGCCTGCAACAAGGTAGCCTTGGCCGGCGGCCTGGGGATGGTGCTGGCCCTCGCGGTAGGGTGGCCCATCTGGATCGGATTCCTCGGAGCCTTCCTCCCGGCCTTCGTCGCGGGCGGCGTCGCCCACCTGAAACATGGCTGAGGACGTGACGGAGCATCCGCCGAAGGACAAGCCTACCGGGTTGCCCCTGGCCGAGTTGTTCGACCGACTCGGCACCCTGACGAAGTGGGCCGGGGGCGTCCTCTTCTTCGACCTCGATCCCGTTCGCGGGCGGCGGCCTGGCGATGCTCGCGACGCACACCCTGAAACTGTGGCCGACCACGGCATTCGTCGCCGGCTACTTCCTCACCGCACCTATAGGTGCGTTCCTGGCCCAGTCCTCGCATGTGATCGAGTGGCGGATGAAGCGGGCGAGAAGGCTGAAGGAACTGGGCATCCTGACGGACAAGGAATATGAGATTTTCCGCCAGAGAATCACGGTCCGGTATCGCAAGTAGGGCCGCCTCGCATGGAAGGGGTTGGCGCTTGATTCCTGACCGGCTTGCGGCATGGACGGCGCGGCCTCTCGTCGCTAGGACTTTCCGGCTTCTTCCTCGCGGCCCGAGCGATCCTCGGGGCTCGCAATTACAGCCCCGGGAGGGACGGCCCCGGTGGCTTCTTCGCCGCCAACTTCTTGGCTTCGGCTTCGTCCCTCATCTTAAAATGATCGTACGCGAGAGTTGCCCCGCGAGAAGCATGATATGAATCCATCGAACGCTTAAACGTCCGAAGCCCATATGCCATTACGAAACAAAGCGAAATGTATATAAAAACATTATCGTTAAAACTATAAAACTTATCGTAGCCAATTTTATTGGAAATTTTCTCAAGCGTTATAAGAATTATGATAATCATAGAACTTAATATAAAAAATGCCGCCTTCGTCATGAGTTGATTTGAATAAGATATTTCAATTTGTAATCTGCGTGGGTCCAAGACCAAGCTGTCCATGAATTTCCAGCGTTTCGCCCGGCGTTTTTCGGCGGCCCGCTTCATCCTCTTCGACAGCGGCGATACAAATCTGTCCGCCCAATCCCGCAGATAGCTCGCGGACAGGCTCGCGAAGATCCCGATGAACGGCGCCTGAACCACCACGCGGGATCTTGGAGAAGGTTCGAGATGGCTTTCATTCCGACGCGGTCCTTTGCTCGCGGGGGGTTGTTGGCGGAGGACGCGAAATTATCGCCCCGGAAGGCCACGAGCAAGGGGTTGCTCAATCTCATCCAAGCCGACGACTCCAGGAGTGCACCATGAAACTCGACCTGCCCACCAAGATTTGCCGGCAGTGCGGGCGGGAATACCGCAAGAAGCCGAATGTCATGGCGGCCCAGTGGGGGGCCAGCCGCTTCTGCGGTCGGGCTTGCTCGGGGTCGGCCGTGCGGGGCAAGTCCGCCCTCCGCCCGGATGAGGCCAAGCTCCGCGAGCTTTACGAAGGCCAACGTCTGACGACTCGTGAGATCGGGGAACGCTATGGCGTCGCACACATCACGGTCGGGCGGTGGATGAAGTTCTACGACATCGTGGCCAGGCCGAAAGGCATCGGCCTTGTTGCGCGAGGTATCGAGCCCCCGACTGCGGAACGGCTGCGCGAACTCGTGCATGTCGAGCACAAGTCCTATGAGACCATCGCCGAAATCTACGGGGTGGACTGCACCGCCGTTCCCCATTGGCTAGCCAAGCATGGCATCCCACGTCCAACCGCCTGGAAGACCCGGCGTAAGGGGGTCGAGCCTAAATTGCCAGCGACGGGCGAATTGTCGCGGCGTTGTGCTGCGGGTGAGTCAGCCAAAGAAATTGGGCGATCTTTCGGCTTGAGTAAGACCACGATTCGCGAGCTTTGCATTCAAAGTGGGATCGTCCCGATCAACCGGCGGCGGGGTAAGTTGGCCGGGCCTCTCGGCCCCCTGTACGAGTCCGGCCTGTCGCTGGAAGAGATCGGCGATCGTATCAAACTGACCTCCAGCCGAGTTGCCATGCTATTGGCGCAAGAGGGCATCGAGCGGCGTCCCGCCGGCTATGACAACGGCCGTCGCTATACCTGCGAGAATGGTCAGGTCGTCATGTCCACCTATGAGCGGAAGGTCTGCGATTGGCTCCATGCCCACGACCTTGTTTACGAGTATGAACCTAAGTTGCCGTTCGGCGGTGGCCGTGGTTGCCGCGCCGACTTCTTCGTCAACGGTTGGTATATCGAGGTCTTTGGCGTAACTGGGCATCGGACTTACTTTGCCCGGAGAGACCGGAAGCGCGCAGCCTACAAGTTGCACGGACTTCCCTTGATCGACATCCCTCGGAAGTGCTTCTATACCAAGACGAAGACGTGGGAACGTCGCTTGACGGCATGCCTGGAGACGCCCCTATCTCTCATTTCATCGGGGCGCCGAGTATTGCCTTGATCTTCTCCATGCAGTTCCGCAATGCGGGGCGCAACCAAGGCCGCGCTTTTTGCTTACGACTGCCTAGCTCTTGGATTCGCCCGTACAGGAGGTTCGTGCCGACGCGCCCGACCAGGTTCGGCAGGACCTCGTGCGTGATCGAGCCGCGGAGCCGCCCGGTCTGCTTGTGCGGCGGCTCGCCCGTGGCGCTGGGGTTGGCGCCGTACAAGGTCTTGAACTTGCCCGAGGACTTGTGTCGGCCCACGCCCGTGCCGGCGACCGACACAAGCTTCTTGGCCTCGTTCGAAACCAGGATGCAGCAGGCCCGGACGCGCCGCGCCATCTCGGCGTGGATCTGGGCCCTCACCTTGTCGCCGTCCCACTGGAGCCTGCCGGCCATCAGGTCGCCTGCTCGCACGTGACGACCCAACTCCGCGAGCGCCCGGCGGCCGAGGACACCACGCCCTTGACGGCCAGGTTGCGGCCGAGCCACACGACCCTGTCGTGGGCGGTCAGGCTGGGGTCGTCGTGGAAGATGATCGTGTAGGTATTCACCAGCGTCTGCTTGCCCTGGCGGTCGACCGTGTCGGACACCGCCGGCTGGACGGAGCACGGGACGCCCGCCACGGTTGGGGTCGACGGGAACGCCGCAGCCCTGCCGCCGGCCGCGTCCTGGGAGTAGGAGGCCCGGTACAGGTCGACCGTGTTGATCGTGCAGCGCGGGGAGGGTCGTCTCATGGGTCTACCATCTCCACGACCTGACCCGCGAGCTTGTGCGTGCAATCCCCGAGGAATCGAATCTTCCCGTCAGTCAAGAACAAGTGGCAGATACGATCGGGGTAGAGCAGCGACGGCGAGAATGTGGGCCGGTCGAAATCGCCGTTGAACGTCCAATTCGGCCTGCCCCCATCGGTGCGAACGTCGTAGGAGTGCAGGCACTCGCAACCGGGGCAGTGGAAGATATATTTCTTGCCAACGGACTGGCCCTTGCCGCTCGGCCCGCGGATGTCTTCAATGTGGAATTTGCCCTGCTGGCTCATCGGCCGAACCTCCGGGCGTAGTCGGAATCGGGCAACAGCTCGATGACCTTACGATGCAGCCACTCGGCCGCCTCGACGGCGGACGGGAGCCTTTCCGACCGATTCCACATCGTCGTGAGATAGATCCGATCCCACACCATGAGGGATGCCTCGAATTCCCCGGATGAAGTTGCTTCCAATCGGTGGGGTAGAGCCGCAATCGGCGAGCGATTGCAGGATCGTGAGGGCGTCGGGGATCGGGGGCTTCCCCTCGCGACGCTTCTCGGGATAGCGGTACTGGGCCTGGAGTTCGCCCTGGCACACCCGGCAAATCGCCGGGCCGCCGCAGCGGGCCTTCGAGCCGTCCGCGTTCGGGAAGACGTGGCCGTGTCCGGCGCTCATGCCCGGTTGCTCCGGTAGAAGTTGAGGACCTGCACCACCGAATCCGGCAGCGCGGCGACCAGGTCGCGGCCCGTCCAGCGATAGACCCCGTCGGACTCGCCGAGCAGGCTGGAGTCGGTCCGCATGCGGTCGCCCATCGCCTTGACCAGCTCGACCGTCGCCATCTGGATCGACTCGGGCACCACGTCGAAGCCCGCGTCGTAGATGCAGCGGATCGCGCCGTGGCCGCCCCGCACGCGGGTGTCGCCGAAGCTGGTGTCGAGCGTCGGCCCCCACGAGGGCGAGGTCCAGGGGTCGCTCGCATCGTCCCGGCAGAAGTCGACGATCCCCGTCGTCTCGTCCAGCTCGAAGGGCAGGTCGTCGACGTGCTGCTTGAGGCTCGCGACGTTGGCCCCGAGCGCCGGGAGCACGCCCTGGACGGCCCGGAAGTCGGCGGTCGGGTAGAGCTGGTAGGGGCTGACGGAAGTGGCCTGCCACCCCTGGCCGTAGGCGTTGATCGCGGCGGCGAGGGCCTGGGTCGTGATCGAGGATGAGAACGGGAAGCTCGCGGCGTAGGCCACGCCCGAGGCATACCGCGTGAGGGTCAGGCCGGTCACGACCAGGCCGGAGTCGGCGTTGCCCGTGGTCGCGAGCTGCGCCGTGGCCCGCTGATTCGTGACGGCGTCCGCCTGGCCCACGGTGAGGACGGCCGTGGGGTTGGTCGAGAGCCTGAGCACCTGATTGACCGGGTGCTGGTCGAGCACGAGCGTGTTGCCGGGGTCGACGGTGTACAGCTCGTCGTAAGTCTGGCGCGTGAACCGGCGGTTGCACCAGTCCCTGATGAGGCGGCTGGCGGCCGTGGCCAGCGCCGGGAGGCTGGCGGTCGCCGCGGCGGAGAGCGGATAGTCGCCGAGCGCCGCGGCGAGATAGTCCTGCGTGATCAGGTCGGCCATGATTCACCGGGTCAGAACTGGACGATCTGCGTGGTGGTCGCGGCGTTGAAGTCGCTCGCCGGGTCGTAGCGGTTCGACCCGCCGTAGCAGATCACGCCCGCCACGCACACCGCGGTCCCGACGGTGAGGACGCCCTTGACGTAGGGGCCGACGCCCAGCGACTGGAGGCTCTCCGCCTTGACCTCCAGGAACACGATGGTCTCCGCGCCGGAGGTGATCTGCGTGATGGCCGCGCCGGCCACGTCGGCGTAGGAGCCGCCCGAGGTCGCGCACGCCTGGACCTTGAAGTCGACGGTCGCCCCGCCCGAGATCGCGCCCACGTGGATCGCGAACAGGAGCCGCCGGGAGTTCTTGAGGCCGATCGCGGCGGTGGAGTGCGCCGCGACCGACTGGCTCGCCGGGGGGATCGAGCCGAGCTGCGAGAGCCCCTCGGTGATGTTCTGGTTATACATCGGTCTTCCTAAATGGGTGTGGGGGTGGGCGGCGGACCGCGTCGTCCGCCGCGCGGGATCAGACCAGGATGGCGAAGCCGGACTGGGTCGAGGACCCGTCGGCCAGGATGATCGGCCCCTTGAGCTGGGGCTGGCCGTCGTTGCGGACCTTGGCCCTCATGGCGATCTCGTCGGTGCCGAAGAGGAAGTGCTCGGACAGGCCGATCTCCACCCCCGAACGCTCGCCGTTGAGGTAATAC
>CAVZRT010000010.1:0-274588 GCA_963777705.1 uncultured Planctomycetota bacterium | reverse complement strand
CAAAGTCGTAAGCATGTCCGCGGGCGGGACAAGGGACATGCTTACGAGTACGTAAGCATGCCACCCAACACGCCGAGGATCACGACCCGATCCGCCATCCCCTTGACCGATAACGACTTGGGGCGCCAAACAGGCGCGACAAAGGGGCCGAAAACCCCCGCGATCCACGCCCGACCGTCCAGATTTCGTCCAGGTTTCCGACAACCCGCATCTCCCGGCCCGATCACGACTTGGGGGATTCTGCGCAACACTTAGGCCCGAAAACAGGTCAAAAACGGGCGAAAAACCGTCTCACCCCGACTGCGCCCCTGGACAAGACACCCGAAAAGCCCGAGTTCGCCCACGAATCCCCGGCATTTCCCGAGTGTCGCACTCTGTAGCGTATTCGCTCATCGACAAGATTAAAATCGTCGATCATTGACCCAATCCCTTCGGCGGCAACGGGTTGTAAACCATGAAAATCCACGTGAAACCGAATGGGTCGGCCATATTTCGGCCCGAATCCGCCCCCTCGCCGGGCACCCGATCGCGACCCCTCGTCCGGCCATTTTGCGGCCCTCGTGGGAATAGGTAATAAGTCCGGACCCCCGCATCGATGGTGTGGTTGTAAGGCTAGAACAAAGGCTTATCATCGCGGCGCCCCGCGAGGAAATCATGCGAAAATCCACCCCGGAGGCAAATCCCCAGATGACTCCAGCCCTCGCGACGGGGCCGGTCGATGGGCGACGCGCTACCGTCCATGGGCGGGTGACACGTTCGCCGCAAGATCCCCGCGATCCGGTGGCCGACCCTGCCCGACCGTCCCCAGGAATCCGCGATTGCACCCGCGCTCGCCGCCCCGGCTCGCACGCGTCCCGGATGCGACCTAGGGTTGTGCGGAGACCGAGGATTCTCGCTGCGAGAGAAAATATGAACCGCTGTTCACGCTGCTCAGTCGCGCCGGCCGCGCCCTCGGGGGCGGGCACCCTCTGCATCGCCACGGCGCTGGCCCACACGCTCCAGGCGGTTCGCAAGCTGCTGGGCCGGCTCGATCTCGCGTTCGCCGAGCCCGCGACGAACCTGGTGACCATCCCCCTGGCGCCCGGCATGCTCCGGCCGCTCGCCGATGGCCTCTCCGAAGCCCTGAGCCAGGCCGAGCTGCGCGACGCCCGGTCCCTCGTCCTGGAGGCGGGGGCGACGCTGTCCCTGGCCGATCTGGCCTCCATGCAACCCCTGTCCACGCTCGTCGCCCGCATCCAGGGGGAATGGTTCACCGAGATGCTTCGCGACGGCCGCCTGACCACGCACTTCCATCCGATCGTCCGCGCCGACAAGCCCGGCGTGGTGTTCGGGCACGAATGCCTCCTGCGCGGATTGGCCGACGACGGCTCGCTCGTCCCGCCCATGCGGCTGTATCAAGCCGCCCGAGACGCCGACTTGATGTTCCCGCTCGACCGCGCCGCGAGGCTCACGGCCATCCGTTCGGCGGCCTTGCACGGGCTGGACGCTCAGGAGACCCGCCTGTTCATCAACTTCAACCCGACGTCGATCTACGACCCCGAATATTGCCTCCGCACGACGATCACCGCCATCGCCAGGACCGCGTTCCGGCCCGATCGCGTCGTGTTCGAGATCGTGGAGAGCGACCACATCGCCGACATGGGGAACCTCGTCCGCATCACCGAGTTCTACCGCAACGCGGGGTTCAAGATCGCCCTGGACGACCTCGGCTCCGGCTACGGGTCGCTCAAGCTGCTCGGCAGCCTGAAGCCCGACTTCATCAAGCTCGACATGGAGCTGATCCGGGGCGTCGACCACGACCGCTACAAGGCGGGGATCGTGGGCAAGCTCCTGGAAATGGCCCGCGACCTGGGGGTCGAGAGCGTGGCCGAGGGCGTCGAGACCGAGGCCGAATACGCCTGGGTCCGCAAGCACGGCGCCACCTACGTGCAGGGCTTCCTCTTCGCCCAGCCCGCAAGCCCACCGCCCCGACCGCGAAGCCTCGCCCGAGTCAGGAGGACCGCGATGGCCCGAGGGTGAGCCGATGCCACGGACGCACGATTATAATTGCGAGGCCCAACTTTCCAGGTCGCGAATCAACATCTCGCGGAGCGCGTCGTCGAGCTGCTTGTCCGGATGAGGCATCATCCGATCCAATTCCAGGGCGCGGGCCGCTTGTGCCGCGGCCTTGGCGGGCTGGTTCAAGTCGCCCAGGATCTCCGCGTAATCGGCCCGGATCAGGGCGTTGTTGGGATAGAACGCCACAGATTTTGCGCAGGCATCCAGCCGATCGATCCGGATCGTGTGCCTCCTGGACGGGTCCATCTCGGGCTGGGCCAGGAATTGCGCGGCCATCCTCGCCCGCATCCTCTGCACGCCCAGCGCGAACGGATTCCTCGGGCGCTTCGCGGCGGTCACAAGCGCGGAATTGATCTGCGACCAGGCGAGCAGGTCGGTCGGCGGCCTGCCCTTCGCGAGCCATTCGGCGAACCGGAGATTCGCGCGAGCGATCAGCCCCCGGCTCCCCAGGCGGTCGACCCGGGTCGCGTTGGCATACGCCCGATCGGCCGCCTCATAATCCACCACTCGCTGGCTCGCCAGCTCGTCCCCCTCGGCAATCCACGTCGATGCGTTCCAGAACGGGACGGCCGTGCCGAGGAACGTCCCGAGCATCGCGGCTGCCGCGGCCATGGGGAAGAACGCGAGGAGTCGCCCGCCGACGCGGCGATCCCGCGAGCACCGCCGATCGTCGCGAAGGTTGAGCGCCAGGGCCAGCAACCCCCAAAGCATCAGCGCCACGGGGGCAAAGCCAATCCCCCCCGCGGCAAGCAGGTTCACGGAGATGGCCACCACGCCCAGCCCCAGCAGGTCGCCCGTCAGCGGTAGGCGTCTCCACAAGGATAGCCCCATGAGCCCGGCAAACAGCCAGCCGATCCCGATCACCAGCCAGCGATACCCCTCGAACGGGTTGATCCGGCCCAACGCCACGACCAGAATCCAGCCTCCCAACCCGGCCGAGACGACCAGCCAGCTTGCCGATCGCGGCGGGGGAGGGTCGAGCGGATCGGGTTTCTCGGGAGCGATCAATTGCGACGGGCCGAACGCCTCGCGGAATCCCCATGCCAGGGCCGCCACCAGCGCGATCATGGCGTACAGGCCGGCGGTGGTCCAGACTTCCAGGAGCATGTTGTGCGGGTCGGCAATCTCCTCGCTCGCCTGCGGCAATTTATATTGCAAATAAGGACCGCCGAAGTTGCCCGGACCCACGCCGGCCCACCACGTCCTCGGGCGGTTGCAGATCATGGCCCACGTCGCCCGCCAGTATTCCAGGCGATAGGCGAGCGACTTCGACGACTCGGACAGGACCTTCCAGTCCAGTTGCCCCGCGAACGAGGCCGCGGCCACCAAGAGCGCCACCACGGCGAGGAAGCCCGCACCCGCAAGGCCGATCGATTTGCGGGAGATCCGCCCTCGCTCGCGATAGGCGAAGATGACCAACGCCACGCCCAGCCCGATGTACGCGCTCCGGCTCTTGGTCAGCAACAGGCACGCCAGCAGGACGAGCAACGGAGGGATGGCCAGGAGCAGAGGCGCGAGGCGATCGCCGCCTGGCCTGGCCTGCCGGAGGTTTCGCAGGAAGAGGGCGAGCCCGATCGCCGCCGGCCCCACGAGGAAGCCCGCGAGCGTGTTGGCCAGGGCAAACGTGGCGGTGGGCTCACGGGAGCCGATCAAGCGGTCCTCGAACCGCAGGATCGCCCGCGGGTCGCTCGCGTCCACCCCGGCCTTCTTGAGCGCCTCCGGCTTGTGTGTCGTGTAGAACGTCCGAAGCTGTGGATGCTCGACTTGCACCTGATACAACCCGCAAGCCGCGAGCGCAACGGCGGTGGCCACCAGCGCGCCGGCAATCGCCGACGACTCGTCCCGCGTCCGGGGCAGGCTGCGGACCAGGAAATACGCCAGCCCCACGCCCACCCAGTCCCAGGCTTGATTGATCGCGACCCGACGCTCGTCGGCCCACCTGGCCGACAGGGCCACCAGCCCGATCAGGGCAAGCACGGCGAGATCGGCCCAGGAACGCCGCAATCGCAGCCCGCCCGCCAGCCATGCCGAGGTCGCGGCGATGGCAAAGCTGACGACCAGGCAAAGGGTCCAGAGCAGGCCTATGCCCGACTCCGCCTCGTCGTGGACCTCGGCGTACCAGTAGGCGCGGGTCACCACCAGGGCGACGGTCAACGCCAGGGCCACGCGGCGGAGGATCTCGCCGAGGTACATCGCCGAAGGCTCGGAATCGCCCAGCAAGCCGGTTGGCTCGGGGGAATTTTCCGGCGGGGCGGTCAGGACGCGTGTCTTTCGTGGCCTGGACATGTTTTTTAGGGCCGGTTACGACCGGCCGTGTGCGACGTGTGAGGAAAGACGGCCGGTAATAGCCGGCCCTATGCGGAATTTTCCCTGCCGGAGATCTCCAGGACCGCGATCAACCCCAGCAAGCAGAGGGTTTGGCCCACGATCACGAGGATTTCGAAGGGGGCGGTCAGCCGATGCAGGAGCAGTGCCCCGAGCCCGGCGGCGAGCGTGACCAGGTCGATGGTCGCGACCGCGCGCCCCTTCGAGAACCCGCGATCGACCAGGCGATGCGAGAAGTGGCGGCGGTCGGGCTGGAACGGGCTCCGGCCCTCTCGCAGGCGGATCAGGATCACCGACATCGTATCATACAAGGGCACCGCCATGACCAGCAGGGGGGCGACCACTGCATACGGCGAATCCTTCCCGGTGCGCGTGAACGTGCCGGCCACCGTCAGCACGCCGAGCAAGAATCCCAGGAAATTGCTCCCCGCGTCCCCCATGAACAGCCGCGCAGGCGGGCGGTTGTGGACCAGGAAGCCGCCCAGCGCACCGATCAACACGAGCAAGACGGCCGGCACGAACAGCGACCCGACGGCCGCCTGCGCCCCGACGAACATCGCCGACGCGATCAGCCCCACGCTGGCCGCCAGCCCGTCCATGTTGTCCAGGAAGTTGAAGGAATTGGTCAACCCGACGATCCACATGACGGTCACGGCGCCCATCAGCCATCGATTGTGCTGGAACATGGTCACGCGATCCCCCGTGGCAAGGAACGCGATCGCCAGGAGGAACTGGACGAGCAGCCGCGGCTTCCAGCCCAGGCGAATCTTGTCGTCGATCAAGCCCATGACCATCACCACCGTCGCCAGCCCGAAGATGGCCGCCATCTCGCCCACCTTGGACAACGCCCCGGGGGCGTAAACCGACACCGATTCCGGCAGGTATCTCCCTCCATATTTCAGGGCCAGGACGCCGACGACCAGCACCAATCCCACGGTCAACCAGATTGCCACTCCCCCGCCCAGGGGGGTGGGATTGGAATGGGCGCGATGGCCGCCCGGCGTGTCGACCAATCCGACCGCCGGCGCGAATTTTCGCACCCCAGCGCACAGGACGACCGAGAGCAAGAACGCGACGGCAATCAGCGAGGCGGCGGCACCGATCACGGCTTGGCCCTCGCCGCCTCGTCCTTCCGACGGCGAAGCTCTCGCGTGCTGACCAGGGTCATGAACAGGCTCACGAGCATCAACGCGGCCACGAGCCCGCAAATCCCGATCGTCGCCGCCCACTCCACCGGGCGATCGGGCGGGAAGCCGCCGTGCTCGCCCCCCTTCAAGATCCAGAGCAGGCCGAACGGCCCGAGCAACGTCAACGGCGTCATGATCCCGATCACGACCAACGGCAATCGGGACACTCGCGGCGGGGCCTGGCTCATACAGTCGAGCCTTTCGCCACCGCCCGCGCGGTCTTCCGCTCCAGGTTGCGGGATTCGAGCGCTTTCTTCGTCGATTCGATCTCGGCCAAAATCGCTTCGGAAGCCGTGGCGGCCGACACGTTATGCGCCTCCTTGTCGGTCCGCCATTTCACCTCCACGGTCCCCTCCTTCAAGCCTCGCTCGCCCACCACCACGCGGAGAGGAATCCCGATCAGGTCGGCGTCCTTGAATTTGACGCCGGGCCGCCCTTCGCGGTCGTCGATCAGGACCTCGATGCCCGCCTTCTCCAGCGAAGCCGCGATCTCGTCGGCCACCTGCAACACGGCCTCGTTGCCCGGTTGGAGAGGGACGACGATCACCTGATAGGGTGCGAGGGCGAGCGGCCAGATGATCCCGTTGTCGTCGTGTCCCGCCTCGACGGCCGACGCGAGGATGCGGTTCACGCCGATCCCGTAGCACCCCATGATGACCGGGTGCGAGACCCCGTGATCGTCGAGGAAATTCGCCCCCATCGCCGACGAATACTTGGTGCCCAGCTTGAACACGTGGCCGATCTCGATCCCCTGGTTCCCCACCATCGCCGTCCCGCACTTCGGGCACGGGTCGCCCGACTCGGCGTTGTGGAAATCCCCCACGCGATCGAGCGGGAAATCCCGTCCGGGGACCACGCCCGTCAAGTGCACATCCGCCGCATTCCCGCCCACCACCACCCGAGGCAGGGCGGCCACGGCCTGGTCGATCACCAGCGGAATCTTCAGCCCGACCGGCCCGAGGAAGCCCATCGGCGCCCCGGTGTATTTCTCGATCATCGCGGGGTCGGCCGCTTCCAGCGTCTTCGCCTGGAAACCCCGGCGAATCTTCCCCTCGTTCGCCTCATGGTCGCCGCGAACCAGCGCCGCCACCGGCTTGCCGTCGGCCAGGAACACCAGCAACTTGGCCGTCTCGGACTCGGGCTTCTTCAGGAAGTCGCAGACCTCCTGGATCGTCCTCCGGCCCGGCGTGGGGACCGTCTCATAAGCGGGTGCGTTGGCATCCGGCGTCGCCGGGAACTCGACCTTCCCGATCTCCGCCCGCTCGCGATTGGCCGCATAGCCGCAATTCGGGCACTGGATCACGAAATCCTCGCCCGTGGCGCACGGGACCATGAACTCGTGCGAGCTGTCGCCGCCGATCGGCCCCGATTCCGCCTCCACCGCCACATAAGGCAGGCCGCAGCGGTCAAAGATCCGGCAATAGGCCTCGTACATGACGTCATAGGAGTGGTTCAACTGCGCCACGTCGGCGCCGAAGGAATAGGCGTCCTTCATCACGAATTCGCGGGTCCGCAGGATGCCGAACCGCGGGCGGGGCTCGTTGCGGAACTTGGTCTGGACCTGATACAGCGTGAACGGCATCTGCTTGTACGACTTGACCAAATCCCGCACGATGTCGGTCACGGCCTCCTCGTGGGTCGGCCCGAGCACCACCTGGCGGTCGCCGCCAAGGGTGAATTCCATCAAGATCCCGCCCATGTGGCCATGACGCCCCGATTCCTGCCAGATCTCCACGGGCTGGAGCGCCGGCATGAGCAGTTCCAGGGCACCGGCCGCGTCCATCTCCTCGCGGACGATCTTCGTCGCCTTGTGGAGCACTCGCAACCCCAGGGGCAGGTACGAATACGCCCCCGCGCCAAGCTGGCGGATCATGCCGGCCCGCAGCAACAGCACATGGCTAGGCGCCACGGCATCGGTCGGGGTTTCCTTCTGGGTCGGGATCAGGGCTTGCGACCAGCGCACGGGCTTGTCCTTGGGGAACCTGGGAGATGACGACGAATGGAGGGTAGTCTAACAAATCAAGGCGTCGGCCGAAGAGGCCCGCGCGGAGGATTCTGGCGTTTCCCAGAGCGGGCCGCTGGAATTAACGGTCGGAACGATTTCCAGGAAAGCGACCATCCCTTCGCATTCTCCCCAGAATCCCACGTCCCCTATACCCCTCGCTTATTCCCATTAGCTTCTCTATCACGCTAATATTTGAGGATGTCCTCTTTTCCTCCTCCGCCCCCTTGTTTCGCTCGGATCGTTGCGATCTAGTGGCGACCGTGGCCCGTCGGCCTCGGTAGTCGGCATGGTCCCCGTCATGAAACTTCCAAGCGTTTATCGATTGGACAATTAGATATCATGAATGCCCAAGGGAATCATGCAGGCGCGGGGCCGGGCGATGCACTTGCGACGCAGGCCGTCCGCGGCAAGCCGCGCGGGGCGAGGTCGGCCTTGGTGGACCTGTGCAGGATCAAGCCCATTGGCAAGGCCGCCGCGGCGCTGGCCCGCCTGATCGGCTCGGGCGAGATCAGCCGGAAGATCTCGGTCCTCTGCGACTATGTGCCGTCGGTCGTCGACGTCCAGATCCCGGCCCAAATCGCCGATGGCCGGTTCCGGATGGGCGGGGCGGATTGCCGCGACCCCGTCTCTCGGGATCTCTGGTGGAAGGGCGGGCTGAAGTACGAGAGCCCGTTCCCGGAGATCTTCGCGGCATGCAGCCTGGGGAGTCGTTGCGTGCTCGACGTCGGTTCGTTCTCCGGGCTCTACTCGCTCATCGCGGCGACCTGCTCGCCGACGTCGCGGGTCTTCGCCTTCGAGCCCTTCCCGGTGGCCCGCGCCCTCCTCGAGAACAACCTCCGGCTGAACCCGTCCCTGGCCGGCCGGATCGAGGTGGTCCCCATGGCCATCAGCGACCAGCCCGGCCAGGCCCAGTTGCACGTCCCCACGACGACCACATCGTTGCTCGAGAGCGCCAGCTCGCTCAACGCCGGCCTCTACGAATCGATGCTCGATCAGATCACCGTGGAACTGGACACGCTCGATCGATTCCTCGCCCGCAAGCAGGCCGGCCCCGTAGACCTTGTGAAGATCGACGTCGAGACCTACGAGCCGTTCGTGCTCCGGGGCGGATCGCGAATGCTGCGCGAGGACCGGCCCGTGATCTTCCTGGAAGTCCTCCCCGCCGCCGACGTCGAAGCCCTCGACGCGATCCGCGCCGAGCACAATTATGGCGAAGGGGTGCTCCGGGAAGACGGGATCTGCTGGCACGAGACGGCCCGGCACCATCCCGACCTCAACGACCACGTCTTCTTCCCGAGCGAGAAGCGAGACTGGTTGAAGCAACGGGTCGAACGCGCCGGATATCGCACGTCGTCGGCGAACTGAGATCATGGGAATCATGGGTGTGTCTGATCGGCCAATGGCACTCCAAGAGGATTCTCATATAAAGGCTCGCGGGCCGGGCGATTCCATCCCGAGAGCCCTCAGGGTCGATCCACGCCCCTCTCGTTCACCGACCAGCCCTCGGGATTCAGGAGCGCCCAGGTCCGGCGATATCCGTGCCCCGGGTGCAAGCCGGCGGGTTCCTTGACCCGCGCGATCGACCCCGTCTCCTCGTCGCTGCTATTTCCGCGATGGGTCACCGCGTCGAGGCCACCGTCGCGAGCTTTGTCTCGCTGGTTGCCTTCAGGATGGTCCAGTAGTACGACGCCTGGAAGAGGGCCAGGTACACGATTCCGACCGCGAAACCGGCCGGGAGATGCACCCATCCGGATCGATAGGCCAGCATCCCGGCAAGCAGGCCCGCCGAGGCCGCCCCCAGCAGGACCACCAGCGTGTGCATGAGGAAGAAGATCGAGAGCGGATTCACCCGCTTCACCCGCTCCGACCCCACGCCCGTGAGCGCGTTCATCTTGGCCACTTCGTAGATGAGTCCGATCCTCGTGCGGATCAGGATCAGGCTCATGAAGACGCCGATGACCGCGAGCGTGCCGCAGGTGATCGGGAGGCACCAGTACTGGATCGCTTCCAGCGGGATGATCGGCCTGACCTGCTCGGGCGCGTTCAGGAGGGCCGTCGAGCTGCCGAACAGGAGCGAGGCCACGAACAGGAAGATGCCCACGGATCGGTTGCGGTCGGAGATTAGCTGGTGGATGGTCCGCGACACGTGCAGGTAGCGGACCTCGGGCGAGAGCGGCCGGTGGGGCGACGGCTTCCATCCGGCGGCGACTTCCTCGCCGGCCATCTCGATCTTCGCGAGCTTGTCGTCGGCCTCGGAATCCCCCGACACGTCCACCGAGAAGCCGTCGATGTGGTCCTTCACGCCGGGTCCCGGGGCAATTGGCGGGTTGGTGACGGTCGTTGCGTCGCTCATGGTCGGTTCCTCGGTCTTCGCTCGCGAGACTTCCGGCGTTATCATGGAGGCGGGAGCCGCGCCTCGCAACCGCGAATACTCCCGCTCAACGGGTTGTTCGCCACCGGCCTCGGAGTCTTGGGCTTGTCGACCGAAAACTATGAACTCGTGGCCATGGTGGGCGAGATCCCCGAGGGCGCCGCCATGTCCGTCGAGGTCCACGGCCGGATGATCGCCATCTTCCACCAGGAGGGCGAGTATTTCGCGCTCGAAGACTCGTGCCCGCACCAGGGGGCGCCGCTCTCCGACGGCTCCCTGTGCGACAAGACCATCACCTGTGCCTATCACGGGTGGCGATTCAGCCTGGAAGACGGCCGATGGCTCGACAGCCCGCGGACCCGCGTGCCGACGTATCCCGTGCGGGTGGTTGATGATCGGATTGAAGTTGCCGTGCCCGAGTGACGGCACATCCCCTCCCTCCCCTTCGAGACATCCTCCATGAAGGCCGCGTACATCGAAGCCGTCGGACCTCCCGAGGCGATCCAGATCGGCGACCTGCTCACCCCCGAGCCGGGCCCGGGCGAGGTGCTCGTCCGCGTTGGGGCCTCGGCGCTCAACCCGATCGACATCTACCTGCGATCGGGCTTCATCGCCATGCCCATGGCCTTCCCGTACGTGATCGCGTGCGACCTGGCCGGGACGGTCGAGAAGCTCGGCACCGGGGTGACGCGATTCCAGGTGGGCGACCGCGTGTGGGGGTCGAACCAGGGAATGATGGGCCGGCAGGGCGTGACGGCCGAATACGCCTCGGTCCACGAGAATTGGCTCTATCCCACGCCCGGGAACCTCACCGATCAGGAAGCCGCGGCGATCGCGCTCACGGGCATCACGGCCCACCTCGGCCTGTTCCAGTATGGCCAATTGAAGCAAGGCGCACGGTCTACGTACCGGGAGGATCGGGCGGCGTGGGGTCGATGGTCGTGCAAATGGCCAGGGCGGCCGGGGCGAGGGTGGCCACCTCGGCCGGATCGCCCGAACGTGTCAAGATGTGCGAGGAACTGGGCGCCGACCTCGCCCTGAATTACAAGAGCGACGACATCCCGGCCCGGCTCCGCGAGTTCTCGCCCGAAGGGATTGACCTCTGGTACGAGACCCAGCGCGAGCCCAACCTGGAAGTCACCGTGCCCCTGCTCCGCCCTCGCGGACGGGTGATCCTGATCGCCGGACGCACCGCGAAGCCGGTCTTGCCGCTCGGGTCGTTCTATCCCCGAAATTGCTCGATCCACGGGTTCGCCATGTTCAACGGGACGCCGGACGAGCAAAGGGTTGCGGCCGACGCCATGATCGGCTGGATCAAGGAGGGCAAGCTCAAGCCCCTCGTAGGCAAGGTGTTCCCGATCGACGAGGCCGTCGCGGCCGAGAAACTCCTCGAAGATAATTCGATGAAGGGCGCCGGAAGTCTCCACGGTAAGGTCGTGATCGCAGTCTCTTGAGGCGACCGGCGATCGCGACGCGAAATGGTTAATAATGACGCCTGACACCCCGTTTCTCGTGCGATCATCGGGAGAGGCGGCTTAAACAAGCCCAATTCAAAACCCATGTAGTGCCCACGTTTGGCGTGATTTCCTGTTCCCATTCAGGAAAGGGAGGCATTCGCAAATTTCCTCGAAAACTAGACGGTTGTCTCCGAGGCTGGTTAGTCGTAAGGTGATGACGATTGGACCAAACGCGGGAGACTGGCCGACTCCTGAATCACTGCCACGCCGGAGTGGCATATTCCCCCCGCAAGGCCGACGATCGAGTTGAAGGGACATTTTCCATGAATCGATTAGCCCCGATCTCCTCATTCCTGGCGTTCGCGGTTGCGCTAGTATTTTCCGGCTCCGCCCGCGCCGACCTGGTCTACGACAGCGGCCTTGCGCCGGGCCCATTTACAAGCGGAGTCACGGCCGACGTGGCGAACACCAGCTCGATTACTTCGACCGACTTCACGCTCGGCGCGACTTCACAAATCAACGAGGTCAAATGGGATGGGAAATACTACACCGGGAATACCCCCCCGGTGGCCGATGCCTTCACCATTCGAATCTATGACCTCTCCGGTTCGACGCCGACCTCGACGCCCCTCTACACTTACAACGTCGGCAATGCGGTCCATCGGACGAGCACCGGGATCACGGACAACAACGGCCAGACGGTTTACTCGTACGATGCATCCTTCGCGACGACGACCCTCGCGGCCGGACGGTATGCCTTCTCCGTGCAGGACAGCACGGTTGTCGGCGGCAACAACTACTTCTTCTGGACGTTCGCTTATTTCCCGGGCCACCAGGTTTTCCTGGGGACGTTCCTCCTCGACAATAACTTCAACACGGCCTTCTCTCTGTACGGCCCGAGCTCGGTGCCCGAGCCGGCCAGCTTGCTGATGCTCGGCACGGGCTCGCTCGTCTTGGGCGCCTACGCCCGACGCCGTAAGTCCGCGGCGAGCTGACCGAAATGCAGAAACGGTTCCTGACACCGTTTTCGCATTCGCCTTTCAGGCCGAGAGATACGGCACCGCGTCCCAGTTTCGCACTGCGTTGCGTCCGGCGGCCTTGGCCTGGTAGAGGGCCTCGTCGGCCCTGCGGAGGATCTCTCGGGGGAAGATCTCGCTCACCCCCTCGGCCGGGGCCACGGCAACCCCCACGCTCGCCGTGATCGCCACGCGCTTGCCCCGCGAGGTGACCTCCAGCTCGGAGATCACCTGGCGGAGCCGGTCGGCGATCAACAGGGCGCCTTCGAGGTTGCAATCGGGCGCGATCGCCACGAACTCCTCGCCGCCGAACCTCGCCACGAAGTCGCCCACGCGGACCACCTCGCGGAACGCATGTGCGGTCGCCTGCAGGATGATGTCGCCCGCCGCGTGCCCGTACCGGTCGTTAATCGCCTTGAAATGGTCGAGGTCGGCGATCAGCACCGCCAGCGAGGTGCCCCGCCGCAAGCATGTCCACCATTCCTCGATCAGGCGCTCTTCCAGCGCGATCCGATTGGCCAGCCCGGTGAGACCATCGACATGAGCGCGTTGCTCCAGCAGGTCGAATTGCGACTTCGATCGCAGGGCGGCCCGCACGCGCGCCCGCAGCTCGACCGAGTCGGTGGGCTTGGCGAGGAAGTCGACCGCGCCCAGGTCGAGCCCGCGGGCCTTCATCTCGGTCGATGCATGGATCGAGTAGAACACGACCGGGATGGACCTGGTCCTCGCGTCCTCCTTGAGCATCCGAATCGCGTCGAACCCGTCGGGCCCGGGCATCTCGACGTCCAGGAAGATCAGCGAGGGCTGGAACTCGACGGCCTGGCGGAACCCGGCCTCGGCGTCCTCGGCCTCGATTACTTCCAGCTCCTCATCCTGCAACTGCTTGCGGAAGAGCTGGCGACTGACCGCCGAGTCGTCGATCACGAGGATGCGACGGGCGGTCGTCTCCCAGTTTACGTCCATATGCGTAGATCCACGAGGCAAATGGCGAGCTCCACACCGGTCGCCCTCGACCGTTTCGACTAAGGGATATTTAGCTTACAATTAGCACGCGGGCATGCGAGTTTCTCCGCCCGCGGACGGCACGCGGGACATCCGCGAGGGTCTCGACCGAAGCCCATGCCGTCGGGCTTCCTCTTTTGGATGCCTGTGTTAATGATTCTAGATACGCCCTCCCCTCGACGCCACCGCCATCCCACCCCTTGGCCTCTCGATTCGGCCACCGTACCAGCAATGTTTGCATGCCCAGCGATGCGGCGGGCACCAGGTCGTTCTCGACCCGATCGCCCACCATCAGGCACTCGCACGCGATCGCGCCGGCCCGCTCGATGGCGCGTTGAAAGAGGGCAACATCGGGCTTGAATACCCCTTCTTCCTCGCTGAGCGAGACGGCCGAAAATCGATCCAGGAGGCCCAGCCTGGCCAGGTGATCGCGGCAAGGTAGGGGCTGATTCGCGATCAATCCGAGGCGATACCGGCCACACAGCTCGTCCAGGACGGACAAGGCCCCCGGGATCGGCCGATTCCACGCCCCGAAATCCCGGCGGACCTCGCGATCGACCGCATCCCAGATCGCCGCGACTTGCTCGGGGTCGAGATACGCGGAGGCCAGATCGAAGACCGGCCAGCGCGACCCGGCCAGCGCCGCGCCGCACGCTCGGCGATGAGGTCGAGGGACGAGCGATCGGGCCGGGCCTGCCGGATCGCTTCAATATGGCGCAGGAGCACGTGGAAGCTGAGGAAATCCTCGTCGAAAAGGACATTTCCCACGTCGAGGAACACCCACCGGATCATGCCCGCCTCTTCACTCTTGGCGCAATTGACTGGACCAACCCGTAATCTCGTGTCACGATGCCCGAAACCCCTCCCGAAATCGCGAGATCCATCCCGATGAACCTGCTGACCACGCTTGCCGGATCGATGATGGAGGGTTTCTTGCCCAGGGGATGGGACCTGGCGAAGGTCGACGCATGTGCCGCGAACGGGGCGGGGGTCGTCGAACGCAGATCCTGGTGGAACAAAGATTTTGAGCCGATTTCCTGCCGGACCCTGGAAGACTTCGACGTGAAGCTCGGCCACGAGATCGCGATGGCCATCAAGCGGACCCACGACCAGGGGCGACAGGTTGCCCTCATCCTACCCGTCGGGCCGATGGGGATGTACCGCTGGGCGGTCTATTTCCTCCGGGAATGGGGCACGAGCTGCGACCACGTCCACGGATTCAACATGGACGAATGGTCCGATCGCGACGGCAACACCCTACCGCCGGCCAACCCCGGCGCCTTCCAGAACGCGATGCAAACCGCATTCTACGGGCCGCTTGAGTCGAAAACGGTGCCGGATTCGCAACGGTGGTTCGCGGTCCCCGAGACCCTCCCGCATTATGCCGAAAAGATCGCCGAGTTGAAGCAAGGCGGGGCCGAATTGATCGTGATTTTCGGGATCGGCCGAGTCTGCCACATAGCCTTCTGGGAGCCGCACTTCGCCGACGAATATGGCGACCGTCGAGGAGTGGAAATCGCAGACGCATCGGCTGGGGGCTCGCCTGCACCCGCTCACGATCGAGCAAAACGCCCTGACCAGCTTCCGCAGCCGGACCACGCTCGTCCCGGCCTTCGCCAACACGATCGGCCCCGGCCTTTTCCTCCAGGCCGACCGTATTATCGGCGGCGCCGATGGCGTTTTCGGCCGGGGGATGCAATGGCAGGGGCTAAGTCTGTGCGATGACCCTGCAGTACGGGCCCGATCCGTGGGTGCCCAGTTCGTTCATGCCCACGCTGCCGGGCCGCCTGTTCTATCACCAGGAACTGGCCGGTCCGCTGGTGCCCGATTTGCAGTAAAACGAAGCTCTTAAAAAACTTAGGCGTCTTCACCCCGGTCGGCTAGGACGCCATCCAGATCCCATGGGCATTCCTCGGGGAACGCGGCCCGCGACAGCCCGGTCTCGGCCGCGGCCTGCTTGCGAGCCTCCGCAAAGGCGTCGGCGAGCACCGCGACGGCGTTGTTGTGAAGGGTGCCGCCGTCCAGGAGTTGCCGCAACTCCCGCTGCTGCTCAAGGATCGTCGCCTCCCACGATCCCGATCGGCCGTCTTGCAGATAGTCCCACTTGAGGAGATGGGCAAGCAAGACGACCAGCCGGCTGAAGACTTCTCGGCGGTCTCGCCTGGCAATGTCGGTCAAGAACTCCGCCAGGTTTGCCGCGTCGAGATGTTCAAGACGGCCGTCCCGGATCAGTTCGGCCGTATGCTCCAACCATCCTGTCTCGTCCGCCTCGAACGAAGGGAATGGGCGATGCTGGACGCGCTGCACCATCTCATGCCCTCCTTATCAAATCCATGCGAGACACGCAATGGCTTGTCCCGCATGGACTTGCGAGACGCCTCTCACTTGCCGGCGGCCTTGGCCTTCTCGGCCCGTTCCCGCATCCTTTGCTCGTGCTGTTTCCTCATCTCCTCGTAGCTCCGCTCGATGATCTCGTGGAGGTCGTCCTTCTCGCCGGGCCTGGTCAGGTCCTGGCCGACCTTGGTCACGGCGAGGAAGCCGATGCACATCTCGTCGGTGGTCGCCTCGCCCCATTTCACGTCCTTGGGCGGCGTGTTGGGGTTGCGGGGGTTCTTCGCCGAGTTGTCGTAGTGGGCCACCACGCCCGAGCATCGAGCCCTTCTGGATCCTCGAGCGGCTTCTCGAAGTAATAGGTGTTCTGCCACTGGAAGTCCCAGTCGTCGATGCGGACCAGGGGCGTGACCTTGCCCTCGGGGATCGGTCACGACCATCGTCATGTCCTTGCCCAGCAAGTGCATGTGGGGCGTGACGGCGAAGGCGTCCACGTCGGTCGGGAACTACCCAGCCCGCCTTGACTTCGATCTTCGGGTCGCCCGCCGGCAGCTTCGATCCCGGGGTTCAATGCCGCGGCCCAGTGGAGGATCTGGCGGATCGGCTTCTTCGAGAAATACAGGCCGATGCGAGTGCGGTCGGTCTCGGCCTTGCCGCTGGGGTGGTAGTGGATCTGCACGATCACGTCGGCCCCCTTGGGCAGCGAGCGGCCGATCCCGTCGGGCAGGAACGTCGGTTCGTTGCCGGGTGCCCAACCGCCCAGGTCGCCGTGGATTTCCACCTCGGGACCCGAGAAGCACGAGTAGCCCAGGCCCGGGTCGGCCGCGTCCTTCTCGCGGGCCTTGCCCGAGGTATCGACGTAGCTGATCACGTGATGGACGACCTTGCGGTTGCCCGGCCGGTATTCGATCGCCGAGATGTAAACGTCGTCCGGGAGCTTGGTCGGGATCACGAAGCAGCGGTAGATGTCGGCGCCCGAGGCGGGGATGGGGAAGTCTTCCGAAGGCTCGATGATCAGGTCGGGCTGTGCCGAGGGCCCAATCATCGCTGGTCGATAGAGGAGGGGCCGCATCGGCTTATCTCCTTCAGGAGTGCCGTTTTCCGCCCACGACACCACGGCCGCGATTTCGTCGGCCGAGAGCGACTTGTCGTACTTGAACTTCTGGCCGAAATGCGGCGACGGCTTCCAGGGCGGCATCTGGCGGGACTCGACCACGGTGGCGATGTCGCTGGCCCGCTTGCGAGCCTGCTCGTAGGACGTCGAGCGAGAATGGCCCGACCTGGCCCGGTCGATGGCAGGCCTGGCAATGCTGGCGGAGGATTCCGCCAATTTTTTCGCTGTAAGTCGGCACGGCATCAACCATTTCCGGCAACTTGCACCCGAACGCCTCGCCGCGATTGGCGGGGACTTCCCGGCCGTTCACCACGGCCTCGACGGCATCCTTCAGGTCGTGCGACTCGGGGTGTGCGTTCCTCTTGCCGATCCCGAAATACTGGTCGTCGATGCGGCCGAGGTAGCGGACCACGTCGCGATCGTCCAGGACGGCGACCTCGGGCGTGACCTTCACGCCAACCTTGCGAGCGATCGACCCCTTGCGATCGGACGCAACCGGATATGCCAGTTGGAATTCCTTCGCATGAGCGGCGATCTCGGCCGGCGTCTTGTCGGGGTCGACGCACAGGCCCAGCACCGACAGTTTGTCCTTCGGCAGGCTGCGTGCGAGCTCATTCAGCGTCGGGCTATAGCCGTTGGAGATCGGGCATTCGGTCGAATAGAACACCAGGACCAGCGCGCCTCCCCTGGGGGCGGCCAGGGTGTGCGACGTCCCCTCGAAGCCCGCGACGTGACGGCTTGCCAGGCCCGAAGGTTTTGCCGGGTCAGGGGTTCCGGCCCAACTCGCCGGCATCAGGGCGAGGGTGATGGCCACGAAAGTCCGGCAGGATAGGCGACAAAGCGGCATACACGCACTCCGTTCAGGGCTCACATTCAGGGAGCCATACGAGGCGTCCCACGGGAGAGGGTCGGAGACTCACAAGGTCTCCGAGGCGGGGTAGGCCCCGCCGTGGATTCTAGGTTCCAATCTGAACGTATTGTAGCCGAGGAGCCCGCCAATGTCTCCGACCATCCGGGCAGCATCTTGATGAAGTTTTGGTGTGCAAACGCTCAACCCCAGTAGCTTGCTGTCGCCATCAATCCCAGGCCCGCAAGGAGCGCCGCCGAGAGCGGAAATCGGTCGTGAGCATGGAATTGCAGCTCGGGGAGCAGGTCGCTCAGCGAGATGCAGAGGAACGTCCCGGCCGAGAACGCCAGGGCCACGGCACCGAATTGGCCCGATCGCGAGCCGCTCCATCGCGACCCTAGCTGGAACAGGATCGCACCCAGCGGCAAGATGAGCGAAAATACCAGGTTGACCAGATGGGCCTGCCATCGCGGCACCCCCGCGCGGAGCATCAGGCTCACGATCGTCATCGAATCGGCCGGCTTGTGGACCAGCGTGGCGATGAAAACGCCCCAGGCCGATGCCTGCGGGCCGGTGCTGATGGCACTTGCCAGGGCGACCCCTCCGACCAGCGTATGCAAGGCCAGCCCGAACGCCGCCATCCCCCAATGCAGGGCGGTGCCCTTCGTCTCGCGACCCGGCCGCGCCGGGCGCCTCGACGCCGACGACTCCCGCCGCATGTCCTTGCCCCTCAAGATGTTCGTGAGGATGCGTGGGGCACGGCTCGCCCGGGACGGCGGGGGCTTCGTGGTGGTGAAAGGCGAAGAATCGTTCCAGGAAGAACACCGCGAGCAGGCCGACGGCCGACCATTTCAGCGTGCTTGCCGAGCCGGCTTGCACGGCCTCGGGCAGCATGTGGAAGAAGGCCGCGCCGAGCATCGGCGCCGGCGGCGAAGCTCAAATAAATTTGCAATCGTGTATGGGTCAGGACGGTCGCAAGCGGCAAGGCACCTCCGAGGAGGCTGGCCGCGATGATGGCGAGGCAGAAGAGCGGCAGGAGGTGGTTCATGGCGGGCAGATGGCTCGCTCAAAGCAGGTCGGCCGCCCCTTGTGCCCCGGGCTTACCCGCGAAATAATCGGGATTAAGCGAAATCGCGTCCAGAGAGGCGGCAGCCATGCCCAAGATGACCGAGCCGGAGATCCACGCCCACCTGCCCTCGGCCAAGGGGTGGGATCGGCTGGGCGACATGCTGGTGAGGACCTGGAAATTCAACTCGTCGCGCCGGGCGCTGGAATTCGTGAATCAAACCGCCGCCATCGCCGACAACCTGGGCCACTACCCCGACGTCGTCCTCAGATACCGCGAAGTGCGCATCGAACTGTCCACCCACGCCGAGGGCGGGCTCACGGCCCGCGACTTCGAGATGGCGACCGAACTCAATGCCCTGCCGATCGATAGGGCGACCGACCTGGCGACGTGAGCCTCAAGATTCGCTGCCCGGCCGCTTCGGCCCCGACTGCCCCGGGGCGAGCCGGCGATACTTGGTCTTGGGCAGGTTGAACACCCCTTGCGAGGGCTTCCACCGTTCATCTTCCTGGAGCAGGGCCAGCCGCTCGGGGCGGGTCAACACGTTGCGGGCACGGGCCAAACCGCCGCCCTTCTTCAGGCTCTTATCCATCGACATCGGACCGGACCCTCAATGGCGGCAAGCATCGCAAACGATCGTGGGAAACACACAAACAACCATCGCTTGGGATCAAACACTTTATCCGCAATTCCGCGACGATGCAAGGGGGCGAATTGCTGGCCTTCGCCCGACTTGTCCGCTGGCGCGAAGTTCGGATAGAGTCGATCGGGGGCGGACGTCGGGATTTCGGGGGCGAAGATCGTGGCGCTGATCGAGACGAATTTTCCCGGCTTGCCCGTACGTCGGGGGAAGGTCCGCGACGTCTACGACCTGGGCGGCGACCGCCTGCTCATCGTCGCGACCGATCGCATCAGTGCCTACGATTGCGTCCTGCCCTCGCCCATCCCCGACAAGGGGCGGGTGCTCACCGCGATCAGCACATTCTGGTTCGACCGCCTCGACTGGCCGCATCACCTGGTCTCCGCCGACATCGACGAGGCGGGGCTGGATCTGGACGCCGAAGTTCGCGAGGAGCTGGTCGGCCGCGTGATGATCGTGCGGAAGGCCGAGGTCGTGCCGTTCGAGTGCGTCGTACGTGGTTATCTATCGGGGAGCGCCTGGCGGGAATATCGCTCGAAGGCGACGGTCTGCGGCGAGCCGATGCCGCCGGGGTTGGCCGAGAGCGACGAGATCCCCGCGCGGTTCACCCCCGCGACGAAGGCCGAGTCGGGCCATGACGAGAACATCTCCTTTCCTGAGCTGGTGGATCGGGTCGGGCCGGAACTGGCGACGGACCTGCGCGATCGCAGCCTTCACGTCTACAATAACGCGGTCCCTTATGCGAGGAGTCGCGGCCTGCTGCTGGCCGACACGAAATTCGAGTGGGGACGCGACCCTCGGACTGGCCGGTTGATGCTCGTCGACGAGGTCTTGACCCCCGACAGCTCGCGATACTGGCCGGTCGAAAGCTACAAGCCGGGCGGGCCTCAGCCGTCCTTCGACAAGCAATTCGTGAGGGACTGGCTCGACGCCTCGGGCTGGGACAAGGCGAGCCCGCCGCCCGCCTTGCCGGCTGAGATTGTGATGAAAACCCGCGAGAAATATGTCCAATGCTACGAGATGCTAACGGGCAAATCTTTCCCCTGGAAGTGACATGCTCCGCTACCTGACGGCCGGCGAGTCGCACGGGCCCGCGCTGACGGCGATCGTCGAGGGATTCCCCGCGGGCGTGTCGATCGACCGCGAATTCATCGATTTCGAGCTGAAGAGGCGCCAGGGCGGGTACGGCCGGGGCAAGCGGCAGGCCCTGGAGACCGACCGCGTCATCGTGGATTCGGGCACCTATCACGGCGTTACCACGGGCGCCCCCATCACGCTGAGGTTGATTAACAACGATGCCAAGCTGGAGCGATTGCAGGAGCCCGCGGCGCCCCGGGGTGGCCACATCGACCTCGCCGGTTCGATCAATTACCAGACCGGGATTCGCCAGGTCCTGGAACGCGCCAGCGCCAGGGAGACGGCCTTGCGAGTGGCGGTCGGGGCGCTGGCCCGAGTGCTGTTGAGGGAGGTGAACATTCGTGTTTTCGGGTACGTGCGGGAGCTGGGCGGGATTGATGCGGTGCCGCTCTCGCATGAGCAAGCGATCCGGGACGCGAGCCCGGTCTATACGCTCAATCCGGGGGTCGACTCGTCGTTGATCGCGGCGATTGACGCGGCCAAGGCGGCGGGCGACACGCTGGGCGGGGTGGTGGAAGTGGTCGTCTGGGGATGCCCGATCGGGCTGGGGTCCCATGCGCAGTGGGACCGCAAGCTCGACGCGCGGTTGGCCATGGCCGTGATGAGCGTGCAGGCGATCAAGGCCGTGGAGATCGGCCTGGGCGTGGAGGCGGCGAGGCGACCGGGATCGAAGGTGATGGACCCGATTGAATATGAATCCGACCATTCCGATGAGGATCGCCGCTTCGGGTTCCGTCGTCCCTCGAACAATGCCGGCGGGATTGAAGGCGGGACTTCGAATGGCGAGCCGATCGTGGTCCGCGCGTCGAAGAAGCCGATCAGCACGCTGGCCTCGCGAGGCCCTTCGGTGAACATGATCTCGAAGGATGCGCAACCTGCCGCTTATGAGAGGTCTGACGTTTGCGCGGTTCCCGCCGCCAGCGTGATCGTGGAGAACGTGGTCGCGTTCGAGATCGCCGCGGCATTGGTCGAAAAGTATGTCGGGACGAGCCTCCAGGCGATTCGCTCGGCCATGGCGTCGATGCATGAGCTGGGCCGGGATCACCTGAAGAATTGGGGCAATGGATAGGAGCGGGAGACTTCGCCGCGGCGAAATCTCCCGCATTTTCCGAGCGATGGGGAGGCAAGGATGCTCACCCGACCGCGTCGCCAGGTCCTGGCCACGCTTGCGGTGCTGCTCGCGACGGTTGTGCCGACGGTGTTCGTCGTTTCCGTGGTCTTCCAGGTCAACCGGCCGGGGCATTTGCGCGAGGTGGAGGCCGAGATCGGCCGTCGCCTGGGCGTGCTGGTCGAGGTGGCCTCGGCCGCGCATCCTCGGCCCGGCGTGGACGTACTGCGCGACGTGATCTTGCGGCTTGACCCCGACGAGCGCTCGGAATTCGCGAGGGCCGACGCGCTCACGATCGTGCGAGACGGTCGCGAGCTGGCGCTCACAGTCCATCACCTCACGATCCGCGGCGACGGCCCTTCCGGGGCACTCTCGCAGATGGTCGGACTCCTGCGCCGGGCCGGGTCGGCCGACTCCGACCGCACGAGCCTTGCCGCCGATGCCGTGACCGTGGAACTGGGCGCGACCCGGTATGCGTTCCGCGACCTCGCCGCGATTTTCCAGGTGGATCAGGGCGTGCCCACCATCACCGCGAGCTACGTCTTCGCCGACTCGCGGCCCGACCTCAAGACGCGATGCGAGCTGGTCCTGTCGCGAACTCATGGCGACGGCGGCGCCGCGGACTTCGCTCAGCTTCCGCACCACCGAAGGCCCCCTGCCCGCCCGATTGCTCGGCCCGTTCTTCGATGCCCCGAGCTGGCTCGGTGGCGCGGCGATGGTGGAAGGATCGCTCGCGCTCACCCAGGCCCCGGCGGGCGAGTGGGAGGCGGTTTTCCGGGGCGAATTGTCGAACGTGGACCTCTCGGCGCTAGTGCTGGCGCAGGTTCTCGGGGCATCGCCTGAGCGGCCTGGCCCGCATCGTATTCAACGAAGCAAGATGGTCGGATCGGCCGGGGAATCAGGGTTCGGGATGGACCGCCGCTAAGGGCACGATCTCGGCCGGGCAGGGGTCGATCAGCCTCGGCCTGCTCAGGGGCCTGGCCTCGGAGATGAGGTTCCGCATCCCCTCGCCGCTCGACCCGCGACGGGCTGACGTCGAGTTCCAGAACCTGGGACTGAGCTTCGCGCTGGATGCCTCGGGAGAACTCGTGCTCGGCGGCAGCCTGGGCGGCGATTATGCCCCCGACGCGGTGCTGGTGCAGGGGAGCCGGTCGACCCCGCTGGCCAAGGCACCCGATGGCGCGGCCAACGTGCGAGGGTTGTGGAAGACGCTGATCGCCGCGCCGGCCGAAGCAATGGCGCCGGCGATCCCCGAGGCCCAGGTGCTTCGTTCGCTGCCCTTGCCGAGGGCGGATCTGGGGCGACTGCGGACGAATTGAGGCGGGGAGACTCACCGCGGAGAGGGGCAAGAAAGCGGTCTGGGGATTGAAGAATCCTCCACGCCGCATGAGGCCGGATCGGTGGCCTTGCCCGTCGGCTCGGGGTTGCGCCCAAGGTGGGCGAACGTCCATTCGCGGCGCATCCGACGTGCGCAAGAACGTGTCCCGACGTGTTCTTGCGCTTTTGGCGCGCACCATAACACGCCGTGCATGCCGACATCCTCCTCCTCGCGTGATCGATAACTCGTTGCAGAATCATGGTTTAACATCCGTTCCTTGCGTCTGATTCCCCCCGCAGGCGATTCGAGATTTGGCTTCGTTTCGTAGAATTGCATGCCGGATCGGGCCTTCAGGATGAAGACAGCCGGTAAGAACCGGCCCTGCAGGAGACCGGGCCATCCGGGGCGCGGCGCAGTCCCGGACAAGAGGACTATCGTGGCCGTCTCGCCGGGCGATCGCGGAATCGCCGTCGGTCGCGAGGCCGGATGAACGCCTTCGATCGCGCCTCATGGGCCACCCTCCCGTTCTCTCCATCTCACCTCCGCGATCTCCGCGGTGGGCCTTCTCGCTTCTCACTCCCCGCATCTCGGCTTGACCGTTCTGCCCGACTCTCCTACCATCCCCGCGCGGTCCGAATCCTGCTTCCTCCCCGCTCCGGGTAATCACGCCTCCATGCGAAATATCATCGGCCTGATCGTGGTCGTGGGGGTGATCTCGGGCGCGGCCTGGGCCACTCGCGAGAATCAGCGCAATCGATTCGTGTGGGACCATTGGGACGTGGTCAAGCACGGGATCTTGTATCGCAGCGGTCAGCTCCGCCCCGAGCAGTTGGAGCAGGCGGTCCGCACCTATGGGATCAAGACGGTCGTGAATTTCCAGGTCCAGGGCGAGGGCGTGGACTCCGAGCGGGCCGTCGTGCAAAAGATGGGCATCGAGTTCATGAACCTGCCCATGCCGGGCGACGGCTTCGGCAAGGAAGAGCAGTTTCGCGAGGTCCTGAAGGCGTGCGATGATCCCGCGAGGCGGCCCGTCTTGGTCCACTGCGCCCGGGGGACTTGCCGCAGCGGCGCGTCGGTGGCCCTGTATCGGTTCGAGCGCGACGGGTGGACCATCGAGGACGTGGCCGTCGAGATGGAGCGGCAGACGTATCGCCAGGGCTGGTTGCCGGGATACGTGTTCGCGATGGTGAAAGAGCGGCCCAACGGCGAGCTGTTCGAGCCCCGGATCGTCCGAGAGCCCGCGAAGACGGCCGAGGAGTCGCCCCATGTCCGTTGACCTCCTGCCGGGCAAGTTCCGCACGGCGATCCGCAAGTATCGGCTCGACCCGATGGAGCCTCGCGAGACGCCCGCCGTCGAGACGAGATGGCCCGTCGCCCGCCTGTGCCTGATCGCCGCGGCATTCCTGCTGATCGGCGGCGGGTCTCGCGAGCCGAGCGACGACGAGGCGAGGCTCGGCCTGGCCGCGGCCGGGCGGGTGGCGCCGTTCGGGCAGGCGTTCGGCGGGTGGGAGCCTTCCTTGAGTCCGGCGCGGTGTTCGTGAGCCAGTGCTGGGCCCGGATCGAGGGCGGATATCCCTCCGTCGCGGCCATTCGCTGGCCGGCTTGCCTGGCTTCGGTGGGAATCGGCCTGATCTTCGGATTGCGGGCCATCAAGGTCCTCGGCAATCGCGCCGGCGTGCTCGCGGGTTTGTGCCTGATCAGCGGGTTCGCGATGGTCGACCGTACGGCCGATTTCGGGGTCGATGCCCTGACGGGGCTGGCGGTGGTGGGGGCGCTGGACCGGATCTTGAATCGCGGGTCGGACTGGGTCGCGGGGATGTGGGCGGCCCTGGCGATCGCGTTCGGCGGATGGCCCGCGCTGGCCATGATCGCGCTGCCCACGGTGGTGATCGGCCGTCCGGGCTCGTCGCTCTCGATGAAGCTCTTGACCCCGCCGATCGCCGTGTTCATCGCCTGGTCGGCCTGGGCGATCGCGACGATCAATCCCGAGGTCTGGGCGGCGGCCGTGACGCTCCCCTTGATGCGGCCGACCTCGTGGAAGCTGGCCCTGAACCTGGTGGCGATGGGGTTGCCCTGGTCGCCGCTGGCGATCCTCGCGGCCTGGCCCTCGGTGCGGGCGGGCTGGGACGAGCGAGCGCGCGACCTGGTGATGGGGTGGCTGAAAGTGGCCGCCGTCGGCGTGCTCGCCGGCACGTTCGTCCCCGGCCTGGCCTTCGCGGCCAAGGTCCCGGCGCTGGCGGCGCTGGCGATCGCGGCCGGGAGCGGGCTGGATCGGGTCATGAAGGGTTCGACGGCCGGCCCGAGGCGGACCTTGCTGTTCGCGGGGGCGTTCCTCGCCCTGTCGTGGGGCACGATTGCCATCGCGGGCGGCGGCTACCTGGCGGCGGCGGCCTCGTATTATCGCGGCCTGGCCTTCGTGGTGATGGGGTTGGGCGTCGCGGCCGTCTTGATCGCCCTGAACGCGGCGTGGTCGGGCACCGCGAGGGGCGCGTTCGTGGCGATTTTCCTGGTGGCTGTGGGGTTGAAGGTGGCCCATTGGGGGTACTTCGTCCCCGAGATGAACTATCGCCTGGGACAGGGGCCGTGGGGCCGCGCCATCGGCCAGTACGTCCCGCCGCGATGGCCCATCTACACGTTCCACGCCTGGCGGGCCGACCTCGCGTTCGCCACCGAGCATCCGTTCCGGCAGGTCCCCGACGAGCGGTTCCTGAAATATTTCGAGGAGGATCTCCCCAAGTTCGTCCTGCTCCTGCCCAGCGAATTCGAGAACTGGTCGCCGCACGCCCCCAAGCTGCTGAAGGTCCGCGCCTTCGAGGACGAATACGGGCGGACGCGAATCCTCGCACGCACCGAGGGGCCGCTGGTCCGCCGCGAATAAACGGCCATTTCGCGTAGCCTACTTGCTCGGACTTTTGTCGTAGGTTATGGTGAGGGGGAGCGGATGGACGGCTCGCTCCCTCGGGGTTTCGCATGCGACGCAAGGGCTTCACGCTGATCGAATTGCTGGTCGTGATCTCGATCTTCGGGGTCTTGATCATGCTCTTGCTGCCGGCGGTCCAGAGGGCGCGCCAGGCGGTGAAGCGTTCGCAATGCCAGAATAACTTGAGGCAGCTCTCGCTGGCGCTCCATGTGTATCACCACGAAAATCAGGTGTTCCCGCCGGGGTATGTGTCGGGGGCGGGCGATGACCGGACAGGCTGGGGATGGCCTAGCCTCATGCTCAAGGAACTTGAGCAGTCGACGCTCGCCAGTGGGATCAACCCCACCCTGCCCGCGATGCATCCGGACAATCGCACGGTGGTGACCTGCCACCTGAACACGTTCCTCTGCCTGGCCGACGAGCCGGGTCGAGGGGATTTCGTGGTCAATACCACGATCGCGGGGGCATCCATCTCGGCGCCGCTCCCGCCGACCAACTACATCGGATCGTTCGGCACGGGCGATCCCGACACGGACGACCAAGGGGACGGCGTGTTCTATCGCAACAGCCGCGTGTCGTTCGAAATGATGACCGACGGGACGAGCACGACGTTGCTCCTGGGCGAGCGGACGCAGGGCGTGGGTCTATCCACGTGGAGCGGCGCCGTCCAGGGGACGGGGACCCTCCGGGTTGGGGGCGTGAATCGTAAGGAGACGCTCGGGCCGTCGTTGGTCGTAGGTTCCACGATGGGGGACGGCGGACCCAACGCCCGGCCGAGCCGCCACGCCCAGTTTGCGAGCCGTCATGAAGGCGGCGCGTACTTCGCCTTCGGCGACTGCAGCGTGAGGTTCGTGAGCGACGGCATCGGCAAGGCGGTTTATCACGGCCTGGCCACGCGGAAGGGGGGAGAGGTTGTTCCGACCGACGAGGAGTGAAGCAAGCCCCGGGGGTTTCACGCTGGTCGAGTTGCTGGTCGTGATCTCGATCTTCGGGATCATGATCGCGCTCTTGCTGCCGGCGATCACCAGGGCCCGCCATGCGTCAAGAAGGATACAGTGCCAGAACAACCTCAAGCAGATCGCCCTCGCCCTGCACACCTATCACCACGAGTTCCAGGTCCTGCCGCCGGGCTACGTGACCGCGGTGGGGCCGGAAGGCGTGGAGACTGGACCGGGGTGGGGATGGTCCGGCCTCTACCTGATGCAAATCGAGCGGAGCAACACCTACAAGGAAATCGACTTCAACCTCCCGGTCACCCATCCGGACAACCAGACGGCGGCCTTCGTCCGCATGGAGACGTTTCTCTGCCCGTCCGACACCGACACGCGGACGGATTTGGTGGTAGAGGCCGGCGACGCGAAGACGCCTCGCGCCGAATCGGTGGCCCAGTCCAGCTATATCGGCTCGTTCGGGACGGGCGACCCGGAATCACCCACCGGGCGGGACGACGCGGACGGCGTGTTCTACCGCAACAGCCGGGTGAATTTCGAGATGATGACCGACGGCACCAGCACGACCTTCCTGGTGGGCGAGCGGACGCAAGAGGTCGGCTTCTCGACGTGGACGGGGGTAATCTCGGCGACCATGAAGGCGAAGCGGCAAAATAAGACGAGTTACATGGAGGAGGTCATTCCGGGCGTGAAGGTGGAGAAATGGAAGCCGGCCGGGGATTATTCAGGCCGGACGCCCCTGCGCCGCGAAGACCTTGGCCCCTGCCTGGTACTCGGTTCCACGGGGGGCGACGCCGGTCCCAACGCCCGACCGATCCGCCGCAGTCAATTCGCGAGCCGCCACGAAGGCGGCGCCCAATTCGCGTTCGGGGACGGCAGCGTGCGGTTCGTCAGGGACGAGATCGGTGCGGCGGTTTATCACGCATTGGCCACTCGCAAGGGCGGAGAAATCGTGCCTGGCGAGGAGAATTGACGGATCGTGGTCATCGACACGTCCAAGAGGGTGGTTTTCGTATACGAGAGCTACGCGGCGGGTTGTACTTTCTGCTCGACGCACGTTCGCATGTAGGTTGCCTCCAGTTCGACCGGCAGGCAGAGGCCGCCTCGCAACCATAGTGGCAGCGTCGGCAGCGGACGACCGACGGCGATCGGCTCCTGCCAGATGTCGAGCGCGGTGGCCCCGCCCCGCTCGACCGCGCGGTAGGCCACCCCGGATAGGGCGCGCGCCCGGCCCCGGGTCTGCAACCCCCAAGCCGCATCAGCAATTCCCGATGCACGTCCGCGGACCGCTCGGTCACCACGTCGACCAGGACCAGGCCGATTCCCGCCTGGAGGTAGGACGCACACTTCGACACCAGCGCGTCGCGATGGGACTGCCGATCCTTGTTCGCCGGGCTGATCAGCTCGACGGCCCCGGCCAGGGTCGGGCCCCCCGAGCGGCTGAAGATGCCGACCTCGACGACCGCCCCCAGGAGTTCCAGCGGCACGCTCGTCCGCGGCGGCGGGGGCACCCAGCCCGCGATCGGGTCGAACGCCCCAGGTTCCTCGAACGCCGCCACGTCAATGTCGATCCCGTACTGGACGTTCGCCTCGGCGAAGTAACCGTCCGGGAGGAGGGCATTGAGTTGCGACGAAAGGTAGGTCGCCCACGAGTTGTGGAACGCATGCCAGTGCCGCCGATCGCTGAGGGGAGGGTGGAAATGGTCGAGCAGTGGCATGGAACCCTCTTTGGGGGTGCTTGCGTTACCGCCCATTATAACCGAAGTCGCGTAGACCCCGCCTATCTGCTGGTCGAGTACGACACCAGCACCCGGCGCAAGGTAGGCGTCACGCGATCACCACCGAGACACCGAAGGGCACTTCCAGAGCCGTGAACAACTTCAAGCTCTCGTGTGGGACTTCGAAGCCAGCGATATCGCAGTTGGAGCGATACCCGCAGAAGATATCCAGCTTGTACCGCTGCTTGAGCGACTTGAGATAGTCGAGCCGTGGCGCCAGAACCAACCAGAGGGCATCGAGGTGAGCCCCCAAGGGCGCCGTCTTGGGGATATCCGGCTCGAAGTGCCAGGCATCATCTCGATAGCTCGGCGACTTCGGCCCTCGCCTTTCGCCCTTTCGGTGCAGATGCGTCGGCTGGAAGCCGAGCGTTCGGCTGATCTCCTCGAACGGGACGCCGTCGCCGTGGATGCGAAGTGCGGCGATGAAGTGGAATCGGTTCTCCTCGTCAAGCTCCTCACCGGAGAGGAACCCTCGAAGTGTGCGGAAGGTAAACCGCTTGTCAGGGAGCGACATCGGCTTTGCCGCCTGAATCGCCATTGAACACACGGAAATTGCCCAGGCGGCTGAAGCACGCCAGAGCCTTGCCACCACCCCAGGCGAAAAGCCGCTGGTCGAGTACGACCGGCGGCGCCCGGGATCAAACTTCTACCCGGCCATTCCTCACGCGAACAGGTCGGTAACAACCTTCCCGCCGTCCACGATCTTGATCGGCCGGCCCAGCGAGCTCATGTTCTCTTTCTTGGGGTCGATCTTGAGCGTGTGACATACGCTGGTGAGCAGGTCGTTCACGGCTACCGGACGGTCCTTGACCTCGGTGCCGTCGGCCGAGGAGGCTCCGATCACCTGGCCTCCCTTGATCCCCCCTCCGGCGAGCGCGATGTTGAAGACCCTGGGGAAGTGGTCGCGGCCGGCGTTGGGGTTGACCTTCGGGGTCCGGCCGAACTCGCCCATCCAGATGACGAGCGTTCGGTCGAGCATCCCCTTGTGCTTCAGGTCGGTCACGAGCGTGGCGAAGCCGGGGTCGACCGTGCCGGCGTTCTTCTCCATGTTGTCGTGGACCTTCTGGTGCATGTCCCAGCCGTTGGAGCGGACCTCGACGAAGGTGACGCCCGCTTCCACCAGCCTGCGGGCGAGCAGGCAGCCCTGGCCGAACGGGTTGCGTCCGTAGGCGTCGCGGAGCGGCGAGTCCTCGCCTTCGAGGTCGAACGCCTTCATCCTCGGCGACATGACCATGTCGCGGGTTTGCTTGTACAGGGCGTGATGGTCCTTCACGCGGTCGACGGCGCCGATCCGCGAGAAGCCTTCTTTTTCGAGTTCCGCCATCAGGTTCAGGCGACGGTTGAAGCGGTCTCCGCTGACCGGCGGGATGGCGTTGGTGGGCGGCTGGTTCGGGTTGTTGATCAGGAACGGCTCGTAGGAGACGCCCAAAAGGCCGGCTCCGACGGTCGCGCCGCCGATGCTGACGATGTGCGGGAGGTCGAACTTGGGATCGCCCAGCTCGGCCGCGATGTTGCAGCCGAAATTCGGGTGCTTCACCGTCCCGGTGGGGGAATATCCGGTGTGGAGCTGATAGGTGGCCCGCTGGTGGTTGCCTTCCTTGTTGGTCATCGAGCGGACGACCGCGATATCCTTCATCGCGGCGGCCGTCTTGACCCAGTCCTTGGCGATGCGGATGCCCGGCACGGCGGTTTCGATCGTCTTCATCCCGCCGCCGTTGGCGTGGTCGGGCTTGGGGTCGAAGGTGTCCATCTGGCTGGGTCCGCCGCCCATCCACAGGAGGATGCAGGCCATTTGCCTCTTGCGGAGGTCGTCCGCATGCACGGCCATGAGGTCCTGGAAGCTCAGGCCCATCAGCCCCGCGGCGCCCAGGCCGATCCCCTTGAGGAAGCCCCGCCGACCGAGCACGCCCTGCCCGTTCATCGCGACTTTCACCACCGTCTTCTGGTCGATCATGGCAGGCTCCGTAGGGTGCATGCAATGCACCATCTTGCTTGGATGGGATCGAATACGGCGCGTTTCACGCACCCTACTTGCGGCTGAGGAACTCGGTGGAGTTGATCAGGGCCCAGAGGATGTCCTCGAACGCCTCGCGATGATTGGGGACGCGTTCGAGGTACTTGCCGCAGGTCTTCACCTCGTCGGCGGTCGGCGAGCGGGCCAGCACGCGAAGATAGAGGGCCTCGAGCGCCGACGCGTTCGTTCGGGCTGTTGGCGATGATCTCCGACAGGACCCCGCCCTTGTTGTCGCTGCGGATGGCCCGGTCAATCTGCGGGCTGTTCATGAGGAACAGGGCCTGCGGGATCGTGCCGAGGACGTCGTCGGCGGGGATGGATGGATCGACGCCGAAGAGGAGGTTCAAGATGCGCCCGAGGTGCCCTGGCCTTTGGTTTGGCGACGGCCTTGACCGCAGCTTTGGGCACGCCGGCCTTGGTCATGGCCCCATTGTCGGTGAATTCGATGTTCAGGGCCTGCGAGAGCGCGTCGATGATCTGGTCGGCCCGCAGGCGGCTCGGGCAATTGGCGGCGAACGGGGTCTTGCCGGCGGCGGTGTTCACCGAGCGGAACTGACGCTGATAGGCCTGCGTGTTCAGGATCGTGCGGAACAGCCAGCGGACGTCATAACCGCCCTTCTGCCACTCGCTCGCCAGGGCGTCAAGGACTTCCGGGGCGTGGGCCGTGCGGGTCGGACCCATGTCGTCGACCGGGTTGAAGAAGCCGTCGCCGAGGAGGCTGGTCCAGACCCGGTTCACGAACGCCTTGGCGAACCAGGGATTGTCCTGGCCGGTCACGTAGGAGGCGACCAGGATTCGCCTCTGCTCGCTCGTAAGCGTAGGCGGGATCAGATTTTCCGACGACGCGAGGAAGAACTTCGGGTTGATCGGGATCTGCTTCTGCGGGTCCTTCAGGTCGGGCATCTTGTAGGCAGGGACGCCCTTCTTGTCGGACACCAGGATTCCCGGGGTGTCCGAGACCTTCTGATTCATGTTGCGGGCCGCGATCCCGCCGAAGAAGGCGGCGAACTCGTGGAATTGCTCGCGCTTCCACTGGTCGCTGGGGTGGTCGTGGCACTGGGCACACTGGATCTGCACGCCCAGGAACACGCGGGAGACCTCGCCGGCAAGCTCGACGGCCTGACCCTGGTGGGCGGCGATCAGGACCGGCGCCCCACCCTCGCCCGTGTTGCCGTTGGCCGTGATCATCTCGGTGGCGACCTCGTCCCACGGCCGGTTCTTGGCGAACTGGTCGGTGAGCCACTCTTCCATCTTGGGGAAGTGGATCAGGTTCTTGTTGTCGGCCGTGGCGTGGTACTGGACCACGTCGCGGAAGTACCTGGCCCAGTTCTGGGCGTAATCCTGGGTGGCCAAAAGGCTATCAATCAGGGCGGCCCGCTTGTTCTTGTCGCGGTTCTTCCGGAAGGCGATCACCTGCTCGGGGGTTGGCAGCTTGCCGACCACGTCCAAAGACACGCGGCGGATGAATTCCTCGTCGCCGGTGATCTCGGCCGGCTTGACCTTGGCCGAGCGGAGCGATTCGGTGAGCAACGCATCCACCCCGGCGGCGTCCAGGGTCGTCTTGTGGATGGTCTTCGCGGGCCGGTGCATCCTGGCGAGGACCTCGGCGTCCGACATCCCGGCCGATCCGGCGGGCTTGCCCTTGGCCCCCTCTTTTTCCTTGTCGAGCGAGCCGGCAAGCTCCAGGAAATCCTTGCGGATGGCCTGCGCCTCGGCCTTTTCCCGCGCCTTGGCCGTTTCCTTTTCCTTGGAGGCAATCGCCACCGCCTTGCCCGGCTTCTTGGCGTCGTCGGCCGCCAGGACCAGGAGGGGGGCGGCGATCAGCGTGGCGGCCATCACGCCGAGCCATTTGGATTGCTTGCCGAGAAGTCCCGCCATGACGGACGTTCCTTTCGCTTCCGAGTGGTTGTCAACCATAAAACCCCCGACACGACCAACGGTTTCGGGAATTTTGGGAATCGCTTGTCGGACGATCAACCCAGGTTGGCAATCGCCCAGGGCATGAGTCCGCAAATTGCCAGGCTTGCCAGGATTAACAATCCAGCGGGCATGAATTTGCCCGTCTTGGCGTATCGCATGCCGAACACGAGGACCATGGCCACGGCAAGGATCAATCCCACCCAGAAGCCGAGGCCGCCGAGGAACGTGAGGGCGAGGCCAATCAGGGCAACCATGGCGCTCGACGCTGCCCGCGATCAGCGAGGGGCGACTGCCGGCCTTCAGGTAGCCGATCGCCCCTCCCGCACCGAGCAAGATGGCATAGATTCCCAGGCCAATCTGGCCGGCGAGGATGGGCGTGGACATGCGATTCAGAATGCTCCCGTGACCCAAAGATAGCTCAGGACGCAAAGCGCGGGGAATCCGACGAAGACCATTCCATAGGCCAAGGTGACGGTCAGCGGGTTCTCGGGCCAGCGAAACATGGCGGAGGTCTTGATGGGGTGAAGACTTCGGCGCGGCGGAAGCAGGCCGAACGATCAGTGTAGACGGCCCGGAGAAACGCGTCAATGAACACGCGCAGCCTTGACGATCGCGGGGGGCCGTCATACGCCTATCGATGCAACGTGCAATGGTCTATCTAATCCAGAGGGGATTCCCGCCCATGATCCGCCCAATTCTCGCCTTGTTATGCGCAATCCTTGCGTCCAATGCGGCGATGGCCGACGACCCCAAGCCCGCCAACGGCGACGCCCCGCTGGCCGAGGGTTTTCCCGACGCCACCAAGCCGGGCAAGGTCGAGGTCAAGCAATATCCCGCGTATCGCAGCGCCGTGGCCTCGGTGGACAAGGCCACGATGAGCTCGGGCAACATGATGTTCTTCCCTCTGTTCAACCACATCCAGAAGAACAAGGTGGAGATGACCGCGCCGGTGATCAGCACCTTCAAGACCCCCGCCATGATCGAGACCCCCGGCGCCAAGGGGGAGACGACCATGGAATTCGTCTATCGAACGCCCAAGCTCGGTCAAGCCGGACCCGACGGCGAGATGATCAAGGTCGAAGACCATCCGACGCAACGATTTGTGTGCCTCGGCTATCAGGGCGACATGAACGACAAGGGGATGAAAGACGGAGTGGGCCAGCTCCGCAAATGGCTGGACGACCACAGGGCGGAATGGGTGGAGGACGGGCCGCCGCGACGGCTAGGATACCACGGCCCGATGACCCCGGCCGCCCAGCGATTGTGGGAAGTGCAAATTCCGGTGAAGGCAGCGGCCATCGAGAAGAAATAGTTTGCCTCAAGCCCGCCAACACGCCACCCACCCCAGCGGCTTCCCCACGTAGCGAGACGCCCGAGGATGAATCGCTGCGAGGGCTTGCGGCACGATCAGATCGCGATCCTCGACGAAGATCCAGCCGCTTTCGTCGGCAATCCGTTTATAGTCAAGCTTGGAACGATGGATCGTCGTGATCGGGCGGCGAATCCCGGTTTTCAGGTCGATGAATCGCGCCCTCTGACCTTCGGCCGTGCGGTCGGGATGGAGCATCGAGGCCACACATCGGCCCCCGCTTCGAACCAGACGTTTCAGATCCATCAACACATCGCCTAATTGGGCCAAATGCTCGGCCACCAGTCCCATCACGACGCTGTCAAACGATTCATCGCGGAACGGGAGTGGATTGGGCAGGGCGTGTTGAACCCATTGCAAGCGATCGGCGCCCGGTTTTGACCGCGCTCGCAAGAGCATGGGCTTGCTTTGATCGAGCGCGACCACGCGAGCCCCGAGATTGGCCAGCGCGATCGCGTGCCGGCCCGTCCCAGAGCCAAGATCCAGGATCGTGCGACCGGCGATCGGGCCGAGGAACTCGCGGACTACCGGGCCTTCGAGCGGGATGAGCGGATTTCCGTCGTCGTCGTAGGACTCGGCCCATTGCGCGTAGCCTTCGAGGGCGGATAACTCGTCGGGCGATTCGAGGGGTTGGGCGTCCATGCGTGCCAGATTAACGCGGCGGCGGGATTCGTGCAGGGTGGATCCCTTTCGCCCGCGACCTCCTCTCCGTATCCTGGGGCCATGAACACGACCACCCGACTGCCCGCTCTTGCCCCTCGTCCTGGCCACCGTGACGGCCGCCCCCCCGAAACTTGCGACGGATTTACGCTTCGAGGTCCGCGTGCTTGGCCAGGGGATCCAGAAGCCCAGGGACGGCCGCCTCTTCGTCATCCTGGGACGCGACCCGAAGGTCGAGCCGCGATTGACGCTCGGGCGCACGGGCCTCGATGCCAATCCGGTCCTGGCCAAAGACATTAACGGACTGGCATCCTTCACGGTCGCGGAGGTCGATGCCTCGGCCGCCATTTTCCCGATCGCGAGCCTCGACCGGCTCCCTCCCGGCGATTATTACGCGCAGGCCGCATTCCATTCGAATCTCGACTTGAACATCCCCAATGCGCCTGGCGACCTTTACGGGAGCGTCCGCAAGGTGACGATCGACCCCGCCAAGGGCGGCACGATTGCACTGGATTTGAGCGAGGTCGTGCCCGCCGAGCGGCTTCCGGCCGAGACCGAATTGGTCAGATTCGTGAAGCTGGAATCGAAACTCTTGAGCGAATTTTATGGTCGGCCGATGTACCTGCGGGCCGGGGTAATCTTGCCTCGCGACTTCGCCAGTGAGCCGGAAAGAAAGTATCCGCTGCGGGTCCATATCGGGGGTTATGGCGGGCGCTATACCGGGGTTTTGGGCCGGATGCGCGAGGGTTCGCCCTTTCGCAAGGCGTGGATGGCCGACGACGCGCCGCGGATGATCCTGCTCTCGCTCGATGGCGCGGGTCCGCTGGGCGACCCGTATCAGGTGAACTCGGCCAATCATGGGCCTTATGGCGATGCGATCACCAGGGAATTGATCCCGTACGTCGAGTCGAAATTTCGCGGGGTCGGCACGCCGAAATCACGGGTCCTGGACGGCGGATCGACCGGGGGATGGGTCTCGCTGGCGTTGCAGGTGTTCTATCCCGAGTTCTTCAACGGGTGCTGGTCCTTCTGCCCCGACGGCGTCGATTTCCGCGGCTTCCAGCTTGTGAACATCTACGAGGACAGGAACGCGTACATCAACGCCGACGGTTTCGAGAGGCCCGCGTGCCGGACGACCGACGGCGACGTCAAGTACACGATGCGGCATGAGTTGCAGATGGAGAACCTGCTGGGACGAGGCGACCAGTGGAGCCTTTCGGGAGGCCAATGGGGCGCCTGGAACGCCACGTACGGGCCGAAGGGCAAGGACGGCCGCCCGGTGCCGATCTGGGACGCGAAGACCGGCGAGATCGACCGCGATGTGGTCGATCACTGGAAGCAATACGACTTGCGGATGGTCCTGGAGAAGGACTGGAAGACGCTGGGTCCGAAGCTCCAGGGCAAGATCCACGTCTGGGTGGGCGAGGCGGACGATTATTTCCTGAACAACGCCGTGCATAAGCTCGACGACTTCCTCTCGAAGGCCGATCCGCCCTACGGGGGGACGATCACGTTCGGGCCGGGCGAGGGGCATTGCTGGATGGGGATCGACGAGGCGGAGATGATGCGGAGGATGGCTCGGGCCGTGGAAAAGTAGCTTTGTGTTTCATCGTTTTGCGCATGCGTTGCCAGTATATCGTCGCTTATAACCTCCGGCGTGACAGGCCGGTGCTCTTGGGCATTGGACAGGCGTCAGAGCGACTCCCAGGTTTTCGCATCGACGAACCGGCCGAGGTGCCGCGTGTTGGCCGAGACGACTATGACCTGGTCGCCCTGTTCGGCCGCGACCTGTGCCGTTGCCGCGAGGATCACATCCCCGTCGAGGGCCGCATCCGCCGCCGTCGGAATCCCCGCGTTCCTCGCCCTGGCCCAGAGGTCGGCCGCCCTGAGCCACACCGATCGATCGACCGGGAGAAAGCTGAAGGTCTCGGCGATCTCGTCGAGTTTGGCCAACCCCCTCGCGCTGCCGATCCGCGTCAACTCGCGCCGGACCTCATAATCGGCGATTTCCGGGACCGCGAAACGGAGGCCAGCCATGAGCGCGGCGCGGAACCAGTCCTTGCACGCCCGCGTCCTGGCCGTTCCTCGCGGATGGGCGACCATCCCCAGCGGCCTGGTATCGAACAGGTGGAGGGTGCTCAAAAGACACCCTCCGAGGACAGGGTGCGGCCGGGGCCGAGCGCCTTCTCCAACTCCTGCATGACGCGGCGGTCCTCTTCCTCATTCTCCTCCACGTCCCAGGTGTCGAGGAGCCGGATCATGGCCGCGTTCTGGCGCTCCACTTCGGCCGACGTGATCGGCGGGACGTAGGATGTCGGCGGTGTCTTCGGTTCTTGTACGGTTGCCATGGTCAAGCCTCCATGAAACGTCCCACCCTACTTGCGTCCCCCGTCTCGCGGCAGATTCACGCCGAAGGTGGAACCGTGGCCGGGCCGGCTGGTCACGTCCACCGAGCCTCCGTGCAGCTCGACGAAGGTCTTGACCAGGCATAATCCGAGGCCGATCCCCTTCTTGCCGAACTGGTACTCGCCCGAGGAGTGGTGCAAGGTGTCGTAGCCGGTGAAGAACGGCTCGAACAGGTGGCGGACCTCCTCGGCCGAGATCCCCACGCCCGGGTCGCTCACCATGAGGCGGATGCGGTCGTCCCCCACGGGCCCGGCCGAGAGGCGGATGGCCCCGCCGTCGGGCGTGAACTTGATGGCGTTGACCAGGAGGTTGGTGAGGATGTCGCCCACCTTGGCCTCGTCCAGCTCGGCGAACCCTAGCCCCTCCTCGATGCGGACCTCGACCGCCTGCCCGCGGGCTTCGAGGAACGGCGACACGTCGGCGACCGCCCGATAGACCAGCGATTGCACGTCGAGCTCTCGCAGGGCGAGCGATTCGTCGAACTTGTCGGCGCGGAGGAGCTTCAGCATGCGCTCGACGGTGCCCGCCAGGCGCTTGCCGGCCGCCTGCACGCGATCGAGCCACGCGCGTTCGGTCTCCGGGGGCGCCGCGCCGAGCATCATCCTCCAGAGGTCGACCATCCCCAGGATCACCGCGACCGGCGTGTTCAATTCGTGGCTGGCGACCTCGATGAACGCCTTCTTCAGCGCGTTCGTTCTCGCGGAGCCTGGCGTTGCTCTCCTGCAACTCGGCGATCAGCCTTCGCCGTTCGACGAGGAGGTTGTGATGCTCGACGGCCTGGCGGACGGTGGCCTCCATCTCGCTGGGCTCCCAGGGCTTGGCGAGGTAGCGGAACACGTGGCCTTCGTTGATCGCGTCCACCACGGCCTTGATGTCGGCGTAGCCGGTGAACAGGAGCCGGGTGGCGTCGGGCCGGAGCTGCTTGACCTGGCGGAGGAAGCTCACGCCCGACATCTCGGGCATTCGCTGGTCCGACAGGACGACCGACGGCTCGATGTCGGCCATGGCCGCGAGCGCCTCGGTGCCGGTGAGGTACGTGAGGACGTGGTACTGGCGGCGGAACTGGTCGTGGAGCGATTTGAGGACGGGTGCCTCGTCGTCGACCACGACCAACGTCGGACGATCTCCACTCATGCGCAAGAAGTCCTTGGCACGCAAATCAAGGCGTCACCGGGGCGAACCGCTTGATCAGCGTGACTTCATTCCCCCTGGCATTATAGCGGAGATCATCCAACATTCCTCGCGAAATCATCATCCCGAACCCGCCCTCGCGCAATCCCAGCTTCTCGCGGACGTCCATGTGGGCCATCGGGTCGTCGGCCGAGGCGGCGTGGGGGAGGCTCTCGCGGTTGAACCCCGGCCCCTGGTCGCGGATCACCACCTCCACGCGGTCCTCGAACGAGCGATACGTGATCGTGACGAGGTCTTCCACGCGGTGCTTGTTGCCCCATTCGATCGCGTTCTGACCCATCTCCATGATGGCCTGGCGCAGCTGGGCGATCTGCTCGGGGGCGAACGAGGTCTCGCGGCAGATGCTGGTCAGGAACTCGTTGACTTCCAGCAGGAGCGACGACTCGCTGTTCAGCTCGACGTGGATCTCGCCCTGGATCTTGCCGCGGTCGAGGTCTCGCCGCCACTCGACGGCCGTGGCCATGGCCCGGTACAGGTCCTCGGGCGCATACGGCTTCGTCAGATACGCGTTCGCACCCACGCGGTAGCCCCGCTGGCGGTTGGGCGAGTCGCCCAGGGCCGTGACCATCACGATGGGCAGGGCCCTCGTGCTGGGGTCGCTGCGGAGGCGGCGGCAGACGTCGAATCCGTCGGTGTCGGGCAGCATCACGTCCAGCAGGACGATCGAGGGCAGCAGCCGGCGGGCCATGGCGAGCCCTTCCTGGCCCGTGGAAGCCACCACCGGCCGGAATTCGTGGACGGTGACGAAGTGCGAGACTAACGTTGCCTGATCCGGGTCGTCCTCGACGATGAGGGCCGTTCGCATGAGACCGCCTCCCTTCGCACCAGACCGACTTTCGGGGCCTAGATCCTGTAACGTACGCTAGCTGTGCAATTCGACCACATCGGCATCGTGCAATTCATGATCCCGCTTGACCGTCTGACCCTCGAACACCCCCGTGCCCCAGACCTTGGCGAATTTGAGCGACTGCTCCAGCTCGCGATGGATCTCCCTGGCCAGATCCAGGATTGTGCTCCCGATCGGCACCGTGACCGGGCTGGAACGGTCCAGGGGTTTGCCCGGCACTTTGGTATAAACCCGTATCACACTTAGCAAATCGTACGCCGAACGCCGCGCCGCGTCCAGGTTGGTCCCCTCGCGGCAGGAAATCGACTTCGATCGGGAATCGCGGGCCGAACCAGTCGCGAAGCAAGCCCAGGCGCGTGTCGGCGTCGGGATCATCGCCCTTGTTGGCGATCATCACGGCCTTGATGGGCTGAAGCGTCTCGTCTTCCAGGTCGAAGGGCAATTCGGCCACGAGCTCGGTGCGGGCCTCGGCCATGCGCTTGAGCGATGCCTCGGCGGCGTCGATCAGGTCGTCGTCGGCCAGGTCCACGACGAAGAGCGCGGCGTCGGCCGAGCGGACCACGTTGGGCATCCACGTCTCGAAGAATTCGGGGGCGACCGGGGGCAAATCCACCACCTGAAACCGCACATCCTGCCACACGGCCATGCCCGGTTGGGGCGATCGCGTGGTGAACGGATAGGGGGCGACCTCGGGCCTGGCATTGGTGATGGCGGCCAGGAGGGCGCTCTTGCCCGAGTTGGGCGGGCCGATCAGGACCACCTGGCCCGCGCCCTCGCGGGGCACGCGATGGCTCACGCCCGACTTCTTCCCGCCCGTCTTCGCCCCTTCAATCTCGTCCTTGGTGCGGCTGATCCTGGACTTCAGGTCGCACTGGAGCTTCTCGGTGCCCTTGTGCTTGGGCAGGAGCTTGAATAGCTCGCGAAGCAACTCCAACCGCTCGCCCGCCGAGCCGGCCCGGCGATAGGCCTCCTCGGCCTTGAGATATTGCGGCGGCAGGTTGGCCGGCATCGCGAGAAGTACCTCGGGGCCGCTCGGATCGCGGATCAACCCCGGCAACGTAGCGGGCCGGCCGGCGCAAATCAAGTGGAATCCGGGGGATCGGCGGAAACGGGTGCAACCGCGAATCCCCGAGGACGGCGGGTCAGGGTCGGCCATCGGATCGCGGGGATCTCGCGGCGAACGTGTCGCTCGCGCATGGACGGTGTCTCCTGGGCACCCGGCCGCTCCCGTCGCGGGGCGCGGACCCACCCTCGCGGGGGATGGGATGATCTGAGGGATTGCCGTTCGGGTGGATTTTCGCATGATTTCCGCGCGGGACCTTGCGATGATAAGCCTTTGTTCTAGCCCCACAACCACACCATCGATGACGGGATGGGGATTTATCACCCATCCCCAGGATGGAGGCGAAATGCCCGGTCGCGGGGCCGCGATCGGGCACCCTGCGACGGGGCGAATCCGGATCGAAATATGGCCGACCCATTCGCTTTCACATGGATTTTCATGAGTTGCAAATCTATGTCACCTAAGGACTTGTGTCATTGATCAATAAATTCAATTTTGTCGACTAAGTTAATACGCTACAGAGTGCGACACTCGGGAAATGCCGGGGATTCGTGGGCGGAGTCGGGCTTTTCGGGTGTCTTGTCCAGCAGCGCAGTTGGGGTGAGACGGTTTTTCGCGCGTTTTTGACCGGTTTTCGGGGCGAAGTGTTGCGCTCGAATCCTCCAAGTCGTGATCGGGCCGGGAGATGCGGCTTTTCGGAAACCTGGACGAAATCTGGACGTCCGGGCGTGGATCGCGGGGGTTTTCGGCCCTTTTGTCGCGCCCATGAGGCGCCCGAAGTCCTTAGAACGTCCAACATTACCGGCGAGTCGGAGTGATTCTTGTGGGGCAGGCGTCCCGCCTGCCGAATCTCAAGGCAGGCGGGACGCCTGCCCCACAAAAAAACCATCTCAACTCGCCGGTAAAGTTCGAGGCTCTTATGGGTCAGGGGGATGGCGGATCGGGTCGTGATTCCTCGGCGTGTCGGTCGGTTGCCCGAAGAAGGCGACCGCTCGGCGTGATAGCGCTTCCAACTGGCCGGCCTCGGCCTTGATGGCGGCCCGCGCCGACCAATCATCCGCCATGTGCCCGAAATGCAGGTCGGCCATGAGCGAGACGTGGCCGGCGCGATCCTGGGTGGATCGTAGCCTTATCTCGCCCTCCAACGACTCCCAGAGCAGCTCGCCCGGCCATCCTCGCCAGCGAGCGGCCATTTCCGCGAACCATGGGGCCGGATGACCGTTGTTGAAGCTATCGACCTCGATCGCGACGACGAAATCCGGGGCACTGACGCGGAGCCAGAACCGCTCGATCGGGAAATCCGGGTCGGCGGGGAAGCGGTCGAAGAACTCGAACGAGCCGCGTCCCGAGGTGCATCTCAGCAAGAATGTGTCCACAAAATGCCTCTCGCAGTCCGCCTTGGATCACAGAACGCTTTGGACCGCACCCGCGTTACAGCGGTTTTCCAATGTAGGGCCGGCTATTGCCGGCCGTGATCGGATGCTGTGGCCGAAGCACGCCGCTTTTGCCGGGCTGAGGGTATGACGTTTCAGGCACGAGGCCGGGCCTCACTGCACCAGCGGAAGCCCGGCCAGGCAGTACGTGAATAACAACCCCGTCTCGATGCCGACCACGACCCATTTCTTCCAGGGCGGCAGATCCGCATGCCATGCCAGCAAGAGCACGGGCATGATGGTGCCGGGGCCCGCAAAGACCATCGCGGTACACAGGGCCTCGTAATCCAGATCCTTGAGGGCTTCCAGGCCTGGCAACGAGATGGCGTTGCGGCATAAGGCCCCGGTCAGGGCGGCGCAGGCGACCTGGATCACGATCAGGCCTCGCAACGTCCAGGCGGCCGACGATCGCACTTGGCGAGGGGCGTCCTTGGCCTTGAAATCTTGCGGAGCTAGCTTCGTCCAGCATCGCGAACGTGCTCCGCAACGTATATCCAGGGCTCGGAGGCTTATTGATCGGCCAGCATCGCCAGCGCCCTGTCGATCCTCGCCCGGGACGTTCGCGACCGAGGATGACCAGGCAGTCGTACAGGCCCGGGCCGACCCCCTGGCCGGTCATCGCCACCCGCAGCGGGTTGACGACGTTCCCCATCTTGATCGCCGGCGTCTCGGCGAATTCGTGGATCGACTTTTCCAGGGTCGCGACGTCGTAGGGCTCGACCGTCGCAAGCAGCTCGTCGAAGTCCTGCCAGCATCGCGGCCACGCCCGGCTTTCGGAGCCGCTTCTTGACGGCGTCGGGGTCGAAGGTGATCTCGTCGGTGAAGAAGTAGCGGCCGAGCTTGAGGATGTCGGAGAAGACCTTGAGACGGTCGCCCAGGGCCACGACCACGGCCTCGATCCTTGCTCGGCGCGTCCGTCGGCGGTCGGCGACCAGCCCTCGCTCGAGGAACGGCAGCACCGCCGTCGACCTTCGCGTCGAGTCGAGAGCGTCTTCATCCACTCGCCCTGGAGCCAGAACAGCTTGTCGGGGTCGTGGCTGGCGGGCGAGCTATTCACGCGGTCGAGCGAGAATTTCTCGATCAGTTCGGCGCGGGTGAAGATCTCCGGCGCGGCGTCGTAGCTCCAGCCGAGTCGGGCGAGATAATTCATCATCGCCTCGGGGAGGTAGCCGAGTCCCATGTACTCCTGGAGGCCCGACGGCGCCGTCGCGCTTGGAGAGCTTCTTCTTCGAGCCCGGCGCCGCCACGTACGGGACGTGCGCGAACGTCCGGCAGCGGGTAGCCGAGGGCCTCGAAGACCAGTAGCTGCGGGAAGGTGTTGGCGAGGTGCTCCTCGGCGCGGACGATGTGCGTGATCTGCATGTCGGCGTCGTCGACGACGCTGGCGAAGTTGTAGAGCGGCGAGCCGTCGGGCCGGACGATCACGAAGTCGCCGATCTCGTCGGTCTTCTGCTCGACGGGCCCCTTGATCAGGTCGTGCAGGACGAGCGTGCGGCCCAGCGGGACCTGGAACCGCAGCGCGAAGGGCCGGCCCTCGGCGTCGTACCGGGCGATCTGCTCGGGGGTGGCGGGCTCGCCGCGGAAGCGATAGGCGACCTTGGCCTTCTCGGCGGCGGCCTTGTCGGCGGCGCGTTCGGCCTCGGTGGAGTAGTCGCGGTAGGCGTGGCCCGAGGCGACCAGGCGATCGGCGGCGGCCTTGTAGAGGTCGCCGCGCTGCGACTGGAAATAGGGGGCGTGCGGGCCGCCGTCCTCGGGGCCTTCGTCCCAGTCCATGCCCATCCAGCGGAAGCCGTCGAGGATCAGTGCGGACGGCGTCCTCGACGTGGCGCTGCTGGTCGGTGTCGTCGATCCGCAGGAGGAACTGGCCGCCGTGGTGGCGGGCCAGGAGCCAGTTGAAGAGCGCCGTCCGCACCCCGCCGATGTGGAGGAAGCCGGTCGGGCTGGGGGCGAATCGGGTGCGGACGGTCATGATGATCGATCGAACCTCGGGGGAAGCGAACTCCGGGAGGCCGGCCCCGATGGGGCGGCCCGGCCCGCTGAGAACGATAGGGAATTGCGGGCCGAATTGTCAATTGTGTCCGCGGCCGGACAGAACGTCGAGCCCGCGCCGGGATAAGCTCTTATGTCAGGCAGCGGACATAAATACCAGTCGCTTCTCATAGTTTAATACTTTACACAACCACTTGAATTAGGTATACACAACCAATGAATCCCATTGAGTATGGGTTTTTCGGTCACGCCCGGCGCCCCGCCGATGCCCGGCAGTCGCATCCGGGATGCCGGCCATCTCCTCCCGCCGACCTGTAGCAACCTCGCCGAAGTTTCGTGTCACCGTCCGACCAACCCGTCACGCGAGCCGAAGCAAGAACCATGAACACGAGAAAACTTGGGCAGCAGGACAGCAAGCTCATCCTCGACGGCATGGATGGCCACACCCGCCCCAAGAAGGCCCTGGTCGACGGGGTCGACGGCCACGCCCGCCCCAAGAAGTCGCCCAAGGTCCCGGATCGCTCGCCCGAGCGCATCCGCAAGATCATCACCCTGCTGAAGCTCGTGACCGCGCCCAGCCGGCAGATGATCCTGCTTTTGCTGGCCGACGGCGAGAAGAACGTGGGCGACATCTGCGACGGGCTGGAGAGCACCTCGCAGCCCGCCGTGAGCCACCAGCTCTCGCTCCTCCGGCACGGCCGGCTGATCGAGGCCGTGAGGCGCGGCAGGAACGTGTTCTACGTGCTCACCGAGGAAGGCAAGAACATCGCGGAAGCGTACCACACGCTCGCCAACTCCGAGAATTTCTGAGGCCGATCAGGGCATCGTGGCCGCCACGTCCTTGACCCCTTCGGGACGGGCCGGGTTCGAGGCAATCGCGAGGATTTCGCGATCCTCCAGGGGGGCGATCCCGGCGTCGAACCTGGCGTTCAGCGACGCCACGATCGCCTTGGCCAGCATCCCCTGCCCCACCGTCCCCAGGTGGCGCACGTCTCCCAGGAAGAGGCATTCCGGGTCGTTGCCCGCCCTCGTCCGATCGACCTTGCGGCCGGCGACCTGCAAGTATTTCGGGGATAGACCAGCGTCGAAGCCCGGCAGATCCGCGGCGAAGTCGAGCACGGCCACGCGGCCCCTCGCGACCCCCATGCGGCGAATCCGCGAGTTGAAGCCCTCCAGCTCGGCGGCGGCCTGATCCCAGACCGAGCGATTGAGCACGCCCGCGCGGATCTTCTCGCGGAATTCGGGCAGGTCCGCCAGGTCGGGCACCGTGATCAGCAGGACTTTCGCCGCGGGGGAGGCCGCGAGCAGGGTCTCCAGGGCCCGGCCCACGTTCGCCGCGGCGCGCTCGCCGCGGCCTCGCAGGTGCTCCGCGGGCGACGACGAATGCAAGGCCTGGATGAAGTCGTTCCCGCCGATGAAGATCACGGCAAGCCGGACCTGGCCCGCTCGCGACCTGCCCCGCCAGCCCCGTATGCTGGCCCGAGGCGATCATGTCGTCGGTGGTCGCGGCGCTCCTCGCCCAGTTGTACGCGAAGCCCTGATTCCTCGGCTCGTCGCGAGGCTCGTCGCGAAGCTCGCCGAAATCCAGCCCGCGAGCCGTCGCCAGGATCTCGACCCAGTTCCTCGCCGCGCTGCGATGAGGGGCATAAAACTGGTACTCGTCGGAATAGCTGTCGCCAAGGATCCCGATCCCGCCCACGCCGTCGCCGGCCAGGACGTTGGCGCCGCAAACCAGGCTGAGCAACAGAGCCACTCGCGCCCACCGCATACTCATGGGAGTTGGAACCTTGATGACGACGCTCGACTCGGGTCGACGCCCGGCCGGGCGTCGCTTCGACATCTCGCATCGATGAACCAGTGTTACCGAAATTCTTGTCGGCAGGTTGACCTCGCGAGGAAATTTCCCTGGTTTTCGCGGACGAGACCCGCAAAATCGGCACATCCCGCAAGGCCGTCAGGGGACGGGTCCGTCGTCCCCGGCCGACGATTTCCCTTCCTGGCAATCCTCGTGCCGATCGTCGGGAATCGGGGGGATCCTCCTCGTGATCGTAGGTCATACCGGATAGATTGAAGTCCCCGATGCGGCCCGGGATGTCGGGATTACAACGATTTTGTCGAGATTACGCATGAGGATGGACCGCCGGCTCTCGCTCTCGCAGGGCATCAGCCTGAACATGGCCATGATGGTCGGCATCGGCCCGTTCCTCACGATCCCCGAGCTGATGAAGGCGGTGGGAGGGCCTCGCGTGCTGGCGCTCTGGCTCGTGGGCGCCGCCGTCGCCCTGGCCGACGGCCTCGTGTGGAGCGAGCTCGCCGCGGCCTATCCCGGGTCGGGCGGCACCTATCACTTCTACGACGCGATCTACGGGAAATCCTGGTTCGGCCGCCTCGTCAAGTTCCTCTTCGTCTGGCAATTCCTCTTCAGCGCCCCGCTCGAACTGGCCAGCGGCGCACTCGGCTTCGCACGCTACGCAGGCTACTTCTCGAAGGGCCTGGACCGGACCCTGTTCGCAATCACGATCGCGCCGGGGATGACCTGGAGGTTCGACGCCTCGCAATCCCTCGCCATGGTCGCAACCGCCGCGCATCGTGGGGCTCGCCTATCGTCGCGTCGAGGTGGCGGGCAAGCTGATGGTGGTCCTCTGCGGGGGGATGGTCGTCACGGTCGTGTGGATCATCATCGCGGGATTGGCCCGATTCGACCCGCAAATCGTCCTGGCGTCGTCCAGCTCGGAGCCCGCGAAGATCGGCGCCGGCCTGAGCCTCGTCATGTACTGCTTCCTTGGGTATTACCAGATCTCCTACATGGGGGACGAGGTCGAGAACCCGTCTCGCACCATCCCGCGATCGATCCTGATCTCGGTCTCGCTGGTGGCGGTGGCGTACTTCCTCATGCATTTGAGCATCATGGGCGTGGTCCCCGGCCCCGAGGCCCGAAAATCGTCCTACATCGCCAGCGCTTTCATGGAGCGAATCCACGGCCCCTGGGCGGCCCACCTGATCACGCTCCTGATCATCTGGACGGGCGTGGCGGGCACGTATGCGGCCATCTTGAGCTACAGCCGCGTGCCCTACGCCGCCGCCAGGGCCGGGCATTTCTTCCGGGGGCTGGACCACCTGCACCCTCGCGGCGACTTCCCCGACCGCTCGCTGATCCTGGTCGGGGGCCTGGCGATCGCGGCCTGCCTGGCCGAGCTGAAGACGGTGATCGATGCCCTGCTCGCCTCGCGGATCTTGATCCAGTTCGTCGGCCAGGTGGTGACGGTCCTCTACCTCGGCACGAGGCCCGGATACCGCCGCAACCTGCCGTTCCGCATGGTCCTCTACCCCCTGCCGGCGCTCGTGGCGATGATCGGCTGGCTATTCATCTTCCAGTCGCCGGGCTGGGGGATCATGGCCTACGGATTGATCTCGATGGCGGCCGGAATCCTCGCATTCCTCGCATGGGACCGGCCCTCGCGAGCCGCCGGCACGTTGGCGGACATCGAATAAATTGTACGGTGGGTCGGGCGCCAGCGAGGCCCACCTTTTCCGACATTCAAGAAGGTGGGGCTCGCTGGCGCCCGACCCACCCTATACTCCCGGAGGATCTTCCCCATGGCCAGGCCCACACCCGAAACTTTCGAGCCCGCGAAACTGGTCGAGCTGGCCCAATCCGTGGTCCAGGCCGACCGCTTCCCCATGCTCGCCACCATCGACGGCGACCAGCCGCGAGTCCGCCCGGTCTCGCCCGTCCGCACCGACGGATTCACCATCTATGTGGCCAATTTGCCGCGCCTACCACAAGACGCAGGAGATCGCCGCCAACCCCCGCGTCGAGCTTGCTTACATGGATGAACATCACGACCAGGTCCGCATCACCGGATCGGCGGAGGTCGTCGAGGACCGCGCGATCCTGCAAGAAATCTGGGATTCCAACCCCTTGTTGCGTCAGTATTTGGGGACGATCGACAACCCGGCGCTGGTCGTCTATCGGGTGAATCCCGGGCAGGTCCGGTACATGAAGGAGTGGGCGTTGGACTATCACGAAGTGCCGCTCTGATGGGGCGGAAATTTTTCCGCCTCGCATGCGAACCCTCCTCTGCGATCGGTCGTATTTTTCGATGGGAATCCAGGGGGAGGGTCGGGAACCCCTCCCCGCGGGGCGTCCACCTCGCGAGACCCGAGGAGATCACGAATCATGTCCATCGAACGTTGGGACCCATTCCGAGAAGCCGTGAGCCTGCGAGACGCGATGAATCACCTGTTCCAGGAGAGCTTCGTCCGGCCCGGGCAGGGGACGAACGGGAGCGCCAGCGTGTCTCCGCTCGCCCTCGACGTGCATGAGACCGGCGACGAGTACGTGGTGAAGGCCAACCTACCCGGCATGAAGCCCGAGGAAGTGCAGATCACCGTCCACGGCGACACCCTCACGATCCGCGCCGAGACCAGGTCCGAGGAAGACAAGAAGGAAGGCACGTGGCACCTCCGCGAGCGCCGCCACGGGGCGTTCCAGAGGACGCTCAGCCTCGCCTCGCCCGTCGACCCGGACAAGGCCAACGCCAGCTTCGAGCACGGCGTATTGACGCTCAAGCTGCCGAAGTCCGAAGCGGCCAAGCCCAAGCAGATCAAGGTCGGATGAGGCAACTTTGGGGTGCGGCGGCTTGCCCCCGCTCTCGGCGGAGAGAGGGAGCAAGCTCCCATACGTGATTAGCGCGCCTCGGTCTTCCTGGGTCGCCCCGGATCTTGATCCGGGGCCACCCACTTGCCCTCCGATCATCACGGGAGTAAGGCGCTGAACACGTAAAATCTCCGGCAATCCAAACTCAACGCGGCTGCGTCACTTTCAGCTCGATCACGCCCAGATCCAAAGGCTCATCGCTCCGCCCGCCCGGGATCTCGCCCACCACGACTTCCACGCTGGCGATGGCCTGAACCGCGACCGACCGGCCGCCCAGTCGGTACGAGAATCGATACGAGCCGGGGACCACGTCCTCGAGGCGGAAACTCCCGTCGGGCTCAACCTTCGCCCCATACGTCCGCTCGGGCTCCCTTGCCTTCTTCATCGGCGGGGTACTGTTCCACTGGGCCGCGTAACTCGCCTTCTTCTCCGGAGGCCACGCCGCGTAACCCGGCGGCGTGGGCATCGCGGGCAGCTTGACTTGATAGGCCAGCGTCGCCGGGCCCGATTCGAAGGACAGCTTGGCCGTCGACCCTTCCGGCAGGACCAGGCGGCCTACCACCGGGCGGCCCGTCCCTCCGATCGCGATCGTTTTGGTCTCGCCCGGGCCCACCTCGAAATGCCCCGTGCTGATGGAGCCGTATTTCCCCGAAGTCGCCTGGACCCTCGTGCCCGTCGAGGCGAACGCATGGCCGGGCACCACGCGATCGATCGCGAAATGGCCGTTGGCGTCGGTCTCCGTCGAATATTCGTAGATCTCGGCCCGATTCGAGCTTACCCGCGTGGCATCGACCGAGAGCCGGATGGGCTGTTCGGCCAGGATCTTGGTCCCGCGCGGGCAATTCCTTCCACGCGAGCCCACGGCGCGACCATCACATCGGGCGAGTCCATCAGCTCTTCAGGCTCCCGCCTCGCGAACCCGACGTCATGCACGACGACCAGAGGGACGGCCTCGGGCTGCGGCTTGAAGCGGTAGCGCCCCTCGGCGTCGGTCACGGAGCGGTCCTCGGGGTTGCGCACGGCTCGGGTCGACGCGACCGCCCGCCACGCCGTAGCCAGCGAGCGGGGGCGAGATCGTGTCCAGCCAGACCTCGGCGCCGACAAGCGGCTTGCCGTCGGGGCCCCGCACCACGCCCTCAAGAGGGCGGCCCTTATGCAGGACGAAGTCGTGGACGAGGTCGCCGCCGTCGTCGCGGAAGCCGATCCAGGTGCCGGGCGTGTAGCCCTCGGCCTCGACCTTCAGCGAAGAAACGCCCCCCCAGTCACCCCCCGCCGAGGGGAAGAATCCGATGACGTCGTACTTGCCGCCATGCAAGATCTTGGAGACGGTCCCTCCGTACCAATTGATCGAGTTACGGGGTTGATACGGCCCCTGGCCGGGGATGAGGCGGAAGGTCTCGATCGGCCGCCCCGTCTCCGCGTCGGTGACCGTCCCCGACACGCGGAATTTGGTCTTGAGGCGGATCGTGACGAGCCCATCCGTCCCCTTCTCCGGCCGCCCCTTCCAGCGCACGAAGGGGGACCGATCCACGATCAGACCAATCAGGCCGTCCGAAGGGGCATCGGGCCAGGTGAACCGCCCGTCCGCGTCCGTATCGCCCATCCAGGTGACGGCCCGGCTCCCCTCGTAAGAGTCCAGGGTCACCCACGCGCCGCCGAGCGGCTCGCCCTTGGGGCCTAACACGCGGCCCTTCATCGGCGTGGCCTTTTCCAGGCGGAAATCGACCTGCGGCAGGGGGTCGGGCGTGGGGTTCAGCGCGGACGGCGGGGGCGTAGCCGGGAGCCATGGCCGCAAGACCGAGCTGGCCGGGCCGCCTGATCCTCAGATGAGCCAGACGGAATCGCCCTTGCGCGTCGGTCGTGGTCCTCATGCGGACCTCGCCGAAATTGGGGTCGTTTTGCATGATCGCGGCGCCGGCGATGGGCTTGCCGGCCTCGTCGCTCACCGTCCCGTAACCTCCTCGCCGACTTCTCATGACGAGCACCGCGTTGCCGGCCAGGGCGTCGGCGAACCGGGCGGAGTGGAACGTGTTTTGGGTATCGCAGATCGAAATCGGGATGCTCGACGCGGAAGGACCATGCGGCCGTCGATGCCGGTGGAACCCTCGGGCAGGACGTCGCCGTTCCATCGCCCTTCGGCGTCGGTGGTGAGGGCCGCGATCTCCGCGTGCTCATGGACGCTCTCGCGGGAAGCCCCGCGGCGACATACGTGCAGACCAACTTTGCGCCCGCGACAGGACGGCCCTGCTCGTCCTTCACCACCCCGCCGATGGAACGGCCCTTCGGGAGGGCGAGCGTGCAGAAATCGGCCTCGCCTTCGACGACCTCCTCGTACCGGAAATATGTCTCCAGCGGCACGCGCCCCTCGCCCGCGGCGTGCAAGTAGATCGTGGGGGGCAGCACCTCGGGCAGGGCGATGCGGCACCGGCCCTCGGCGTCGGCTTCGAACCGCGTCAAGATGTACCGCCCCCGGAATACGCCGAACAGGACCTTCGCCCCGGCGATCGGCTTCCCATCCTCCTTCGCCACCACGCGGAAATCGATCGTGCGGCCCGGCTCCGCAACGCCCGCCCCCAAACCCAGGACGACTATCAATGCGGCCGGGCCGAGCGAGAGGCCAGGTCGTGGGCGGCGTCGGCCGTCGGGGATGCGCATCAATCGCCTCCGGAGCGGTGGATTCGGGATGAGTCGAACGGCCCCTGCCCTTCTCGCGCGATCCGGGACGAGGGCCGATCGCGTCATTCTACCTCGATCACCGCCGCAACGCCTCCGCCACCGCCTTCTTGATCCCCTCGCCGCTCAAGCCCGTCGCCAGGACCTTGCCGTCGGGGCCGATCAGGAAGATCGACGGGATCGTCTCGACGCCGTAATTTGCGGGCACCGACGAGGCGGCCCATTCGCCCACGAACCCTTGAATCCAGGGGACTTCGTGGGCCTTCGCATAAGCCTGAGGGGCGTCAATCTCCTTGTCCAGGCTCAGGCTGATGAGGGCGAAGCGGTCGTCGTCCTTGAAGGCGTCGAAGGCGGCGCGCAAGCTCGGTTCTTCCTCCAGGCAAGGGCCGCACCAGGTGGCCCAGAAGTCGAGCAGGACGAACTTGCCGCGATAATCGGCCAGCTTCAACGGCTTGCCGTCCAGCGTTCGCACCGCGAAATCCGGCGCGACCTGGCCGGCCTCCAGCATGTTGCGATGCGTGACCGTCACCTTCAGGTCGATCGGCCCCACGTCCAGCGGCTCATCGCTGCGTCCTCCGGGGATGTCGGCCACGACCACTTCCATCGTGGCGGTCGCCTGGATTTTCACCCGATCGTCCGATGGTCGACCCGCGTCAAAGTCGCCCAGTTGATACGTGAGCTTGTAGGTGCCGGGGACGACATCCTCGGCGCGGAATGATCCGTCGGGCTCGACCTTCAGCCCGTTGCTTCGCGATTTTTTCCGCGCGTTATGCGCGGGTGGCGAGGCTTGCCACTGGCTGTTATAGGCCATTTGCTGCTCTCGGGACCACGTCGCGTAATCCGCCGGCCTGGGCATCTCGGGCATGTGGATCTTGAGGACCAACCGGCCAGTCCCATTGCCGAGGCTCGCCGGCAGGATCGTGCCGGGCGGGACCCTGATGCGGCCCATCGATCGGACGGCCCATCCCCCCGATCGCGATCTGCTTGGATTCGCCCGCCATACGTCGAAATAGCCAGAGCCGATCGCTCCATATTTCCCCTCGGTCGTCCCGAATCGCGAGTTCGTTGCGGCGTACGCAAGCCCCGGTAGGACGCGTTCGACCACGAAACGGCCCTGGGCGTCGGTCCGCGACGTGTATTCGTAAAATGCATCCTGCGTCGTGGATGTCCGGATGGTTTCGACCGTGAGTCGGATCGGCTGGTCGGGTACAGGCTTGGTGCCGACGCGGACAATTCCCTCCACGCGAGCCCAGGGGGCGATCATCACGTCGGGCGAGTCCTGAAGCTGTTCGGGCGTAACCCTTGCAAACCCCGCGTCGTGCAGGACGACCAACCCCGTAGGTTCGTCCTGCGGCTTGAACTTATAACGCCCTTCGGCGTCGGTCACCGACTTCATGTCGTCCGAGCTGAAGAATGCATCCGCCCGCCCGTTCTCGATGTGGGTCCTGTACGAGGCATTGCTGAGCCACACCTCAGCGCCCGCCAGCGGCTTGCCATCGTTCCCTCGGACCACTCCCGCCATCGGGTGCCCTTTTCGCAGGCGGAAATCGTGGACAAGCTCCCCCTCGTCGTCCTTGAAGCCGATCCAGTTGGACGGCACGTACCCCTCGGCCTCGACCCGCAGCGAGCGGTTCAGGCCCTGGTCGGGAAACAAGCCGACCTCGTCGAACTTGCCGCCGTGGAGCGTCTTCGAGCTGCCGTCACGCCGCCACGAGACCGATCCGCCTGGCTGATTCGGTCCCCATCCGGGGATGAGGTGGAACGTCTCGATCGGCTGGTCCGTCTCGGCGTCCACGACCTTGCCCATCAGGTGGAGCTTCGGATGGAGTTGCACGGTCACCTCGCCCATGCCGGCATTCACCTTCCGGCCCAGCACGCTGGCAAACGGCGGCCTCTCGATGCGGAGATAAACCTCGCCGCTCGATGGGCCGTCGGGCCAGGTGAAGCGGCCTTCGGAGTCGGTGTCGGCCGACCAGGACAGGCCGCGGCTCCCCGCGAAGCTATCGAGGATGACCAGGGCACCGGCGAGCGGTTCTGCTTTCCCGCCGATCACCCGGCCCTTCAACGGCGTGGCCTTCTCCAGGCGGAAATCCATGCGAGGCAAGACCGCGGGCGGCGGGTTGAGTTTCTTGATCCCGGGGGCGTAGCCGGGGGCCATCACCGCCAGTCCGAACTGCCCCGGGCGTTGCACATAGGCGTGCGCAAACCGGAAATACCCACTCGCATCGGTCGTGGTCTTGAAATGATCGCTGCCGAACCCTGAGTCATTCATGACGACCATCGCATTCGCGACGGGATGGCCCGTCTCGTCGGAAACCGTGCCCGAAACCTCCTCGCCACGTTGAATCGTCAGCACGCCCGAGCCGTCGCGGGCCTGATCGGCGGTCATTTCCCGGCTGGAACTGAAGCCGAGGCCCTCGTCGGCGAAATCGGGGTGCTCGACGCGGAAGAGGACCTTTCCCTTGGCCCCCTCGGGCAGGATATCGCCGTGCCATCGCCCTTCGGCATCAGTCGTCATGGCCGTGACGATTCCGCTCGCGTGCCACACCTTGACGCCATCAACCGTGCCCTGATACCAAGCGAAAACCTTCGCCCCGGCAATGGGCCTGCCCTGCTCGTCGCGTACCGAGCCACGGATGGAAGTCCCTCGGGGCAGCGCCATCGTGTACGAAATGGCCTTGCCGGACGCGACGCCCTGATGGTCGAAGGATGTGGACAGCGGGACTCTCCCCTCGCTCCCAACCTCGACGATGACGTGAGGCACCATCCCTTCCGGAACCTGGATCCGGCAGCGGCCTTCGGCGTCGGTCTCATGCTGGGTGACTACAAGCCGCCCGCGATAGGCGCTCGCCTCCACCTTCGCCCCCGCGATCGGCTTCCCATCCTCCTTCGCCACCACGCGGAAATCGATCGTGCGGGGGGATCTCGTGGCCTCGGCTTTTGGGCTTTCCTTGGCGGGCTCGTCCTGCGCTTTCAATCGCGGTAGGGCTATCAGTGCGACAATTACTAGCAGCGTGGCCGAGCCGAGCGAGAGGCCGACTTGCAGGGGACGGTGGCCGTCGAGGATTCGCATCAATCGCCTCCGGATCAGGTTGGGGGAGTCGAGCAGGCCGAGCGCGGGCGTGGGCCGGGATGGGCTGGCGTTGGCCCGTTCCACGACCTTCAAGAAGCCCTCGCCGCACTCGCGACGCGACACGCCCGAGGCCGCCAGCGCCGCGTCGTCGCACGCGAATTCGCGGTGGATGTCGATCATCCGGTTCGCCACCCACACCGCCGGATGGAAGAAATAGGCGATCTGCACGAGCCGCTGGAACAGGACCACCCAGCCGTCGCGGCGGCGGACATGGATCAGCTCGTGCAACAGCACCCACGTCAGGCCGTTGTGGGACATCTGTTGCGACAGGTCGGGAGGGACCAGCAATCGAGGCCGGATCAACCCCCAGACCGCGGGCGAGCCGATCCAGGGGGCGGAAAAGATCGGCACGGCTCGACGCAATTCGGCCCGGCGATGAAGGTCGGCCAGGTCGATCGGGAAGCTGGCGGGATCGATGGCTTCGGCCGATCGCAATCGCACATACATGTTGGCGTGGGCCGCGAGGAATCGAGCAAGCAAGCCGCAGACGATCGCTAGCCAGCCCATCATCAGCCACGCCGCGATGGAGGGCGGGATTTTCGGCGATTTCATCGCGACGGGCGGGGCGGGGGCCGGCGGAATCGTCGGGGCGTGGGCAACGATCGGGGCGAACGGCGCGGGAATCTCGCCCATGACGACATCATCGCGAGCGACCGGGATTTCCATCACCGGTTCTGCCGGTCGAGGCGGCTCGCTCGCGACGATCGGCCCGAGCCTTCGCCACGACGCGGGGACCGTGAGCGGGATCGGCACCGCGAGCTTGATCAGGACGAGCAGGAACAGCCCGTAGGCCAGTTGCGACAGCATTTTCCGGCGGAAGACCAGCCAGACCAGCCCCACCGCCAGCAGGAGCGCCGTGGACTCGATCAGCCCTCGCCACACCACCGCCGACCAGGCCGATGCCAGGCGATTGACCGCCTCGATCGTCGCCATGACCTACGCCTCCCCCGATTCGTGCGAGTCGATCAGCGCCCGCAATTCGGCCAGCTCCAGCGGCGAAAGCTTGCTCTTCTTCACCAGGTGCGACAGGACCAATCCCGTCGTCCCCTCCAGCACATGATCCAGCAAGGCGTCGGCCGCCTCAAGCAGCATGGGCACGGCCGAGGGCGAGGGCGATAGAGGAAGCTGTTCCCCACGGCCGTGGTCGTCAGGTGCCTCTTCTCCACCAGGCGGCGGAGCAACGTCTTGGTGGTCGTGGGGGCCCATCCGAAGGCCTTCCCCGCGTCCTCATAGACATCGCGGGCGGCCGCACGATCGCCGCTTCCACACGATCTTCATGACCTTCCACTCGGCGGGCGTCAACGGTTCGGTGCTCACGTCGCGATCGCCTCCTGGGCCGTGCTTGTTCCCGATCGACTGTATTTGTAGTCGATTGGATTGCGCGTGTCAACGACGGGGTGGTTCGAATTGGCGACGGCGTGACGGCTGGAAAATCCTGGGGGTTTCCGTCAAGATGGGAGGGATCGCGACCTCTTGATGAGGCCAACTTGCCGCATCTTCCCCTGTCTCACGAGCCGCCGCGATGAGCACGACATCGGGCCGAGATCCCGACTTGCCGGGCCGCGACGCCTGGCTCGCCGCCCTCTGCGACCGCTTCCGATCGGAATCGGTCGCGGGGGAGAATCCGCGGATCGACGCCTATCTTGACGAGGCGGGGCCCGAGGATCGCGATGGCGTTGCTCCGGCACCTGCTGGCCCTGCAAGACACGCTGGGGCAAGGCCGGGTCGAAAGTGCCGCCGCGCCCGAGAATTCCACGCGGTTGCCGGCCGAATCGGAGACCTTCGGCACCTTCCTCCCCACGTTTTCCGGGCCGTCGGAGCCCGCGCCGGACGGCGGCCCGCGAGGTCCCTCGCGGTTTCGCGTGATCCGTCCGCACGCCAGGGGCGGGCTGGGCGCGGTCCTGGTCGCCTTCGACCGCGAGCTGCGCCGCGAGGTCGCGCTCAAGGAGATCCAGGATCGATACGCCGACGACCCCACCTGCCGGGCGAGGTTCTTGAGGGAGGCGGAGATCACCGGCTCGCTCGAACATCCGAGCATCATCCCGATCTATGGGATGGGGCTCTATCCCGACGGCCGGCCCTATTACGCGATGAGGTTCGTCAAGGGCGAGAGCCTGGCGGACGCGATCTCGACGTTCCATCGCGAAGCTCCGGGCCTGGAGGCGACCGAGCGCGACTTGCGGTTCCGCCGCCTGATCGGGCGCTTCGTCGACGTGTGCAACGCGGTGGGTTTCGCCCACAGCCGGGGGATCCTCCATCGCGACCTGAAGCCGGCGAACGTCCTGCTCGGCCCCTTCGGCGAGACGCTGGTGGTGGATTGGGGCCTGGCCAAGCCGATCGGCACGGCCGACGACCCGTCCTTCCCATCGATGCCCGGGGCCGAAGCCAACGGCGACTCGTCGCTCACGCAGAGCGGCTCGACGCTCGGGACCCCCGCCTTCATGAGCCCCGAGCAGGCCTCGGGCGCGGTCTCCCGCTCGGCGCCGCGAGCGACATCTACAGCCTCGGGGCCACGCTTTATAGCGTCCTGACGGGGCATGCCCCGTTCCGCAAGGGCGGCCTGAAGGAGATCCTCGACCGCGTCCGCCGGGGCGACTTCCCGCCGCCCCGGAAGGTCAATCCGCGAGTGAGGCCCGCGCTCGAAGCCATCTGCCTGAAGGCCATGGCCTTGCGCCCGGAGGATCGCTACGCCACCGCCCGCAGCCTGGCCGACGACGTGGAACGCTGGCTCGGCGACGGCCCGGTCTCCTGCTATCGCGAGCCCATCCTGGGCCGGGTGTCGCGATGGAGCCGCAAGCACAAGGCGGCGGTGGTTGCCTCCGCGGGGCTGCTGCTGATCGCGGTCACGGCGCTCGCGATCAGCACCGCATTGATCGGCCGGGAGCAGGCGCGGACCCGCGTCCAGCGCGACCTGGCGATGGAGAATTATCGCCAGGCCCGCCTCGCCATCGACGACCTCACGCACGTGGCCGAGAACAAGCTCCTGAACGTGCCCGGCCTCCAGCCCCTCCGCAAGGAATTGCTGACGACGGCCCTCGCGTACTATCACCGGTTGAGCGACCAGAAGAGCGACGACCCGGCCATCCTCGGCGACCTGGTCACGGCCCACATCCGCGTGGGGTCGATCACGAGCACGATCGGCTCGAAGGAGGAGGCGCTCCTGGAATACCGCGAGGCCATCGAGCTTGCCGGGTCGCTGGTGGCGAAGCACCCGACCAAGGAGGCCCGCCGCGACCTGGCGATCGCCTGGAACAACCTCGGGATGGTCGAATGCGACCTCGGCCGATTCGACGACTCGGCCCGGTCGACCGAACGGGCCATGAGGCTTCGCCAGGAGCTGGCGGACGACTATCCGGACGACGACGACATCGCCCGCGAGCTTGGCGCCGGCTTCAACAACCTCGGCCTCCTGGAAGCCCGCGAGGGCCGGGCCGACGACGCGATCCGCAGCCTCCGCCGCGCCGTCGAGCTCCGCAAGCGGCTGGTCGATCGCCGGCCGGGCGTCCCGCTCTATCGCTCCAACCTGTCGGACAGCCTGTTCAACCTCGCCAATCGCCTCCGCGACTCCGACCGCGCCCGCGAGGCCCTCGCCGTCTCCGAGGAAGGGCTGGCGATCCGCTCGAAGCTCGTCGCCGAGCATCCCGACGTGCTCATGTATCGCGAAAGCCTGGCGCTCGGTTATTTCAACCGATCTTTATATTATCGCAGCACCCTCTCGCCGGCGCTTTCGATGGACTGCTTGCGGGAGGCGCGATCGATCCAGGAGGGCCTGGTCGCGAAGAACCCCGACGTGGTCGCCTATCGCGGCAGCCTGGCCAACACCGTGTACACGATGGGCACGCTGAGGGACGACGCCGGGAAATGGGACGACGCCCTCGACCTCTTCCGACAGTGCAGGTCCATCCAGGAGGCGGCCGTCCGGCTCCATCCCGACTCCGTCGAGCCCCGCTACGACCTCGGCTGGTATTGCGTGAGGATTGGGAAGTCGCTGCTCGGCGCGGGGCATCTGAAGGAGGCCCTCGAATTCTTCGAGGCGGCTTCCGACGCGTTCGAGGCGGTCGTGAGGCAAGACCCGAAGAACCCGGGCCGCCTGGCCGAATTTTCCGAGGCGCTCGACGGGCTCGGGATCTCCCTCTTCCAGGTCGATCGATCGGCCGACGCATCCTCCGCGTTTCGGCGAGCGATCGAGCAGAAAAAGGCTTCGCTCTGCCGTCGCGAAGCCGACCGCGAGCGACCGCCAACGCATGGGGATGCTCCACCGCCATCTGGCCGGCAGCCTGAGGGCGACCGGCAAGGCGGACGAGGTCGCGGCGACGGCCCGCGAGCGTTTGCAATGGGTCTCGGACGACCCGGCCGACCTCTACGACGCGGCCAGCGAGCTGGCCCGTTGCGTCCGGCCCCCCCAGGATCGGCGTGATGCCGACCTGGCGATCCGGACGCTCGGGCGGGCGATCTCGGCGGGGTTCCGCGATCGGACCGCGCTGGATCGCGACCCGAGCTTCGACGCGATCCGCACCCTGCCCGCGTTCTCGTCCCTGGCGATCGACCTGGGTTTCCCGGCGGACCCCTTCGCCTCGCCCCGGTAAATCCCGTGCGCCACTTCACGACCCTTTGGAGCTGCCAGGATGACGATCCCCGAGCTGAAAGTGGCGGAAAAAGCGGCCGGCAGCCGCGGGCTCGATCCTCTCAAGATTCTTCCGCGACGGCGTGCCCATGCGCACCAAGGACATCGCGAACTTCGTCTCCGACGCCGACGTCGAGGCCGAGCACGCGATCGCCGACATCATCAAAAGATCGTTCCCCGACCATGCCATCCTGGGCGAGGAGGCCCACCAGGGCGACGTGCGGGCCGAGCACCTGTGGATCGTCGACCCGCTGGACGGGACCACGAACTTCGCGCACAAGATCCCCCAGTTCGCCGTGTCGATCGCCTACTATCACCGCGGAGAGCCGGCCTGCGGCGTGATCCTCAACCCGATCCGCGACGAGTGGCATGTTGCCGTCCGCGGGCAAGGTTCCCTGCTGAACGGGGCTCGCGTGCAGGTCGCGCCCCACGCGACCCTGGGTGAGACGCTGGTCGCGCTGGGATTCTACTATGATCGCGGCGCGATGATGGAGGCCACGCTCGCGGCCATGGCCGATTTCAAGCGGCGAGAGGTGCATGGCGTGAGGCGTTTCGGCGCCGCGGCGCTGGACCTTTGCATGGTCGGGCTCGGCCAGCTTGGCGCGTACTTCGAATATGCGCTCTCGCCCTGGGATTTCGCCGCCGGCCGCCTGTTCGTCGAGGAGGCCGGCGGGCGGGTGACGACCTGCCTTGGCGGGCCGCTGCCGATCGCCAGGACGGGCGTGCTGGCGACGAACGGAGTTTTGCACGAGGCCGCCCTGGAAGTCGTCCGGCGCATCATCCCGGGGCATCCGTCGCCGCCACGAACGCCGGCCCGTGATCGATAGAGCGCCGCCCACCGCGTCGCAATTCGCCGGCCTGATCTCGGGCATGGCGCTGATGGTGCTGTTGATCGCGTCGTACCCGTCCTGCGTGAAGGTGACGCTGTAGGCCCGCCTGGACGAAGCGGGGGCGATGCGGGTCAGGGTGCAGGTCCAGCCGGGGATGGGGCTTGCGTCGGTGATCGTGATGGCGTCGGCGACGAAGTATTTCAGCGTCGGCAGGCTCACGTCCAGTTGCCTCACATCCGTGGCATAGACACTTTCCTTCATCTGAAATCGCTCCTGCGCCGCGTGCAGGGCCGAGAGGTAGGCGAACGCCTCCGACGCCTTGGATCGCTCCACCGAGTTGATGAGCCTGGGCACCCCAAACGCCGCGAGGACCCCGATGATCACGAGCAGGACCGCCAATTCCACGAGCGTGAATCCCGAGCGGCGCTTCTTCCGTTGCATCGTCCAAACCTCGCTTCGGCGGGCGTGAGTGTGCCGGGTTGATGGGGAGTCCAACGGGCTCGCGGCGGGGGGGGACCGTGCGATCTCGTCGGGAGCGGGCAGGCGTCCGTCGCCGCCTCGAAAGTCTTCGTCGGGATTGGATGCATGTGCCTCCCGACGCTACAGGTTCCATAGGCTTGCCCATGATTCCTGTCAAATTCAACGGGAATCGGCCCGAATACGTCGCGAAAATGCATCGCAATTCCGCGGTCCGCGGATTATTCTCGAAGGACTTCCGCCGCTCGCCGGACCTCCCCCTCGCCAGGTCGAAGTTTGACCCCCTCCGCATTGACACCGAGGAAGCTCCCATGTTTCAAAAATGCATGCATACCCAGCCACAAGTCGGGCTGCGGCCCTCGAAGGTGGCCGTCGCGTTGATTGCGCTCTTCGCATGCGGGATCGCCCGGGCGGGCGACCTCGCGCCGGCGCCCGGGCCCAACTATCAGCAGGCCATGAGGTTCAGCGCGAACAACCTGCGGCCCTTCGTCTATGACAGCACGGTGACGCCGCACTGGATCGGCAAGACCGACAACTTCTGGTATTCGGTCCGCAGCAGCGGCGGGACGAATTACATCCGGGTGAACCCGAAGCTCGCGACCAAGGAGCCGCTGTTCGACCGCGACAAGCTGTGCATGCAGCTCTCGACGCTCCTCCAGAAGCCGCTGGAACCCGCCCTGCTCCCCATCACCCGGGCCTCGGTCAACGACGAAGGGACGAAGCTCAAGTTCGTGGTGGACGAATTCCAGTACGAATATGACCTGGACGCCGAGACCCTGGCCAAGCTGGGCAAGGCGCCGCCGAGCCGGTGCAGGCCGGCGGACCCGGCATGCGAGGCCAGGGCGGCCAACGTCGCGACCAGGAAGACCAGCGCCGCGACGACACCGACCAGACGCGCAACCAGGACGACGCCCAGGCGGCCCGGGGCGGTCGCGGGCGGGGGGATTACCGCAACATCTCGCCCGACAAGAAGACGATCGTCTTCGCCAGGAATCACAACCTGTTCGTGGGCGACGCCGACAAGCCGGACGAGGCCGTGGCCGTGACGACCGACGGCGTGGAGGACTACGGATTCGGCTTCACCGGATTCGGCGGACGCGGAGGGAACGGCCAGAACCTGCAAAACCCGCCCGCGTTCGACCCCAAGGCCAAGATGAGGGCGCCGGCCGTCTGGGCGGCCGACTCCAAATCGTTCTACATCACCCGGTCCGACTCCCGCGGCGTGAAAGAGCTGTTCGTGATCAACTCGCTGGCCAGCCCCCGCCCTACCCTGGAGAAGTACAAGTATCCCCTGCCCGGCGAGGAGGACACGCCGCGGACCGAGCTGTATATCTACGCACGCGACGCGAAGAAGCTCACGCGAGTGCCGACCAAGTGGAAGGACGAGAGCTATCGCAACCTGCATTGGGGCAAGACTCCCGACGAGCTGCGGTTCGTGAGGGGCGATCGCCTCCTGCGACACATCGAGCTTTGTTCGATGAACGTGATCACGGGCGAGGTCAAATGCCTGATCGCCGAGGGGTTCGAGAACGCGAACGTGGCCTATCAGCCGCCGCGTTACCTGGACGAGACCAATGAGATGATCTGGTGGTCCGAGCGCAGCGGTTGGGGGCATTTCTACCTGTACGAACGCGACGGCAAGCTCAAGAACGCGATCACCGCCGGGCCGTTCCGCGCCGCCTCGATCGTCGACGTCGACGCCAAGAATCGCAAGATCTACTTCACCGGCAACGGCCGCGAGCCGGGCGAGAGCATCTATTATCAGCACCTGTACAGCATCCATTTCGACGGGACGGGGCTGATGCTGATGGACCCCGGCGCGGCCAACCATCGCTCGGTGCTTTCGCCCTCGAAGCAATATGTGGTCGACACGCATTCGCGGGTCGATCAGGCGCCGATTTCGGTGCTCCGCCAGGCCGACGGCCGCGAGGTCCTGCTCCTGGAGAAGGCCGACCTGACCCGGCTGAGCGAGGCCGGCTGGAAGATGCCCGAGACCTTCGTGGTGAAGGCGGCCGACGGCGTGACCGACCTCTACGGCAACCTCTGGAAGCCGTTCGACTTCGACCCGACCAGGAAATACCCGATCATCGTCCACGTGTATCCCGGCCCGCAGCAGGAAGGCACCACGCACACGTTCTCGGCCGTCACGGGCGAGCAGCAACTGGCGCAGCTCGGCTTCCTGGTGATCCAGGTCGGGCACCGCGGGGGCGCCCCCACCAGGTCGAAGGCGTACCACAGCTTCGGCTACTTCAACCTGCGAGATTACGGGCTCGCGGACAAGAAGTCGGCCATCGAGCAGCTCGCCGCACGCCACCCGTTCGTCGACCTCGACCGGGTGGGGATCTACGGCCATTCGGGCGGCGGATTCATGACCGCCGCCGCCATGCTCCAGAAGCCGTACAACGAGTTCTTCAAGGTCGGCGTGGCCACCTCGGGCAACCACGACAACAACATCTACGGCGCCAAGCTGGGCCGAGCGATACCACGGCCTGAAGGAAGTGGCCGTCGGCGCCGCGACCAAGACGCAAGGCGAAAAGACGCCGCACGGAACAGCAGGAACGCAGCAGCCAGGAGCAGACGATCGAGATGAACCGAAGCGTCGGGGCGGTTCGACGATTCGATCGTCGACGACCGGGCCGAGGAGCAAGTCGAGGAGGAATTGCCGCAGGACGCCGCGAAGAAGATCGAGGAGGTCAAGCTCGACGACAAGAAGGTCGACGCGGTCAAGGCCGACGACAAGAAGGCCGACGACAAGAAGGCGCCGACGAGGCGAAGGTCGCGAGGAGAAGAAGGCCGACGAGGCCAAGAAGCGCCGAGGTGGCCGCGGAGAAGAAGACCAAGTTCGAGATCCACGTGCCCACCAACGCCGAGCTTGCCGAGAACCTCCGCGGCCGGCTCATGCTCATCCACGGCGAGCTGGACAACAACGTCCACCCGGCCAACACCCTGCGGCTGGTCGACGCCCTGATCAAGGCCAACAAGCGTTTCGACATGCTCTACCTGCCCGGCAAGCGTCACGGCTACGAGGACTATCAGCCGTACATCAATCAACGGATGATGGAATACTTCGCCGAGAACCTCCTGGGCGACTACCAGCCAGGCGCCGACATCAACGAGAAGGCCACGCCAAGCGGGCGGAAATAATCGCCGACGCGGCTGCCATTTAACCCTGTAGGGCCGGTTACTATTGGCCTCTTCGCGCGAAGAGGCCGGTAGTAACCGGCCCGACCGCTGCAAGACCCGCACGGATCGTTCATTCGCTTCCATGCGGGCGGGCGGATCGGGTCAGGCGTGGCCGTCGTGGCCGAATCCGTCCTCGTGGGCCGACCCGTTCTTGCGGCCGTCGTGCGGGATGATCTGGTCAAGCGCGGGTTGCGTGGCCATGCGGCGGTCGGAGAGCCACTGGATCACGTAGTAGAAGACCGGCGTGAGGAAGATGCCGAAGAACGTGACGCCGAGCATCCCGCTGAAGACCGCGAGCCCGAGCGTCTGCCTCATCTCGGCCCCCGCGCCCTCGCGACTGCCAGAGCGGCACCACGCCGAGGATGAAGGCGAGCGAGGTCATGATGATCGGCCGCAGCCGCAGCTTGCACGCGGCCAGGGTGGCCTCCCGGCGGGGATGCCCTTCTCGCGCTCGGCCTTGGCGAACTCGACGATGAGGATCGCGTTCTTGCACGCGAGGCCCACGAGCACGACGAACCCGACCTGCGTGAAGATGTTGATGTCCATCTTCGCCGCCTGGATGCCGAACACCGAGCAGAGCAGGCACATGGGCACGACCAGGATGACCGCCAGCGGCAGCGACCAGCTCTCGTACTGCGCGGCCAGGACGAGGAACACGAGGATCACGGCCAGGAGGAACACGAACATGGCCGTGTTGCCGGTCTGGAGCTGGAGCAACGCCAGCTCGGTCCACTCGGCCCGCATCGACTGGTTCAGGTCGCGGTTGGTGATCGTGCTCATCTTCTCCATGCGCCTGCCCCGAGCTGACGCCGGGGGCGGGATTGCCGTTGATGGCGGCGGCCGGGTACATGTTGTACCTCATGATGAGGACGGGGCCGGGCGTGGGCTCGGCGTGCATCATCGAGCCCGAGCGGCACCATCCCGCCGCTGCCGTTGCGGATCTTGAGCTGGGTGAGGTCCGCGATCGCCTTGCGGAAATTGGCGTCCCCCTGGACGTTCACCTGCCAGGTGCGGCCGAATCGGTTGAAGTCGTTCACGTACAGCGAGCCGAGGTAGACCTGGAGCGTGTTGAAGACCTCGCCCACCGACACGCTCATCATCCGCACCTTCTCGCGGTCGATCTTCAGGTTGATCCATGGCGTGTTGGCGCGGAAGCTGGAGAACAGGCCGGCAAGCCCGGTCGCGGCCTCCTTCTTCGCGCCCGGCTGCGTCGGCTCGTCGGGGTTGACCTGGGGCTCGGTGGCGTCGGCGACGACCTTCTCGGTGACGGTTTCCAGCTCCTTCGAGGCCGGCGTCGCCGCGGTCCTCGATCACGATCTTGAACCCGCCCGCCGTGCCCAGGCCCTCCACCGGCGGGGCGCCGAAGACGTTGATCGCGGCCTCGGTGATGTGCTCTTCCAGCGACGCCTGGAGCTTCGCGGCGATCGCGTCGCCCGACAAGCTCGGGCTTGTGGCGATGCTCGAACTCGTCGAGCATCACGTACATCGAGCCGAAGTTGGGCGCGTTGGCGTTCAGCAGGAGCGACTGGCCGGTGATGGCGACGGTGTCGGCCACGCCGTCGACCTTCTTGGCGAGCTGCTCGACCTGCCTCATGACCGTCCTGCGTCTTCTCGATCGAGGTCGAGTCGGGCAGCTTCACGTTGACGAGCAGGTAGCCCTTGTCCTGCGACGGGATGAATCCGGTGGGCGTCCGGGTGAACCCGACATAGGTCGGCGTAGAGGAGCCCGCCGTAGCCGATGAGCACGATGAAGCTGACGCGCAGCAGACCCGCGACGACCGCCCCGTAGACCGCGGTGGCCCACTGGAACCCGACGTTGAACAGCTTGAAGAAGCCCGACAGCAGGCGATCGAGCAAGCGGGCCGACCACCCATCCCGCGATGCCGCCGACCACGGCCGCCGTGGCCGGTGCCGCCCACCAGTTCTCCGCCGCAACCCGGCCCATCCGCGGTCGCCAGCCAGGGCACGGCATAGGCATAGCCAAGATACGCGAAGCCCAGGGCATACGCGACGCGAGGCAAGGCCGCCCGACGCTGCGTGGCCCGTCCCGTGGGGTCGCAGCAAGAGCGCGGCCAGCGCGGGGCTGAGCGTGAGCGAGTTGAACGCCGAGATCACCGTCGACACGGCGATCGTCAGCGCGAACTGCCGGAAGAACTGACCCACGATCCCCGTGATGAACGGCGCACGGGACGAACACCGCCGTGAGCACCAGCCCGATCGCCACCACGGGCCCCGAGACCTCCTCCATGGCGCGCAAGGTGGCGTCCCGCGGGGTCCATCCCGTGCTCGATGTGGTGCTCGACGGCCTCGACCACGACGATCGCGTCGTCGACCACGATGCCGATGGCGAGCACCAATCCGAAGAGCGTGAGGTTATTCAAGGAGAATCCGAAGGCGCTCATGGCGGCGAACGTGCCGACGATGGCCACCGGCACGGCCACGAGCGGGATGATCGCGCTTCGCCAGTTCTGGAGGAACAGGAGGACCACGACCGCGACCAGGATCACGGCGTCTCGCAGGGTCTTCACCACCTCGTTCATCGACTCGGTGATGAACGGCGTGGTGTCGTACACGATGGCGTAGTCCATGCCGTCGCGGAAGCGGGTCTTCAGCTCCTCCATCTTGTTCCGCACCAGCTTCGCGGTATTGAGCGCATTGGAGCCGGGTCGCTGGTAGATCGAGAGCGCGACGGACGGCTGCCCGTTGAGCGTGCAGGTCTGGTCGTAGCCCTGCGCGCCAAGCTCGACGCGGGCGACGTCCTTGAGGCGGACGATGCGGCCCTCGGCCTCGGTCTTCAGGACGATGTTCTCGAATTCCTCCTTGTCCGAGAGCCGTCCGAGCGTGGTCATGGTGTACTGGAACACCTGGCCGCGAGGCACGGGCGGCTGTCCGATCTGGCCGGCGGCCACCTGGACGTTCTGCTGCTCGATGGCCTGCGCCACGTCGGCGGCCGTCATGCCCCGGAACGCCATTCGGCCGGGGTCTAGCCACACGCGCATGCTGTAGTCGCGCTGGCCGAGGTAGGTGATGTCGCCCACGCCTTCGAGCCGGGCCAGCTCGTCGCGGAGCTGGATGGTGGCGTAGTTGCTCAGGTAGAGGTTCTTGCGGGATTCGTCGGGCGAGAACAGGTTGATGATCATCAGCACGCTGGGCGACTTCTTCTTGACCGTCACGCCGCGTCGCTTGACCAGGTCGGGCAGGATGGGCTCGGCCAGGCTCTCGCGGTTCTGCACCAGGATCTGGGCCATGTTCAGGTCCACGCCCAGCTTGAAGGTGACGGTGAGCGTGTACGTGCCGTCGTTGGTGCATTGCGAGGACATGTAGAGCATGTTCTCGACGCCGTTGACCTGCTGCTCGATGGGCGCGGCCACGGTGTCGGCAACGACCTGCGCATTGGCGCCCGGATAGTAGGCCGAGACCTCGACCGTGGGCGGCGTGATATCCGGATACTGCGCGACCGGCAGGTTGGCGACCGACAGGCCCCCGCCCAGGACGATCACGATGGAGAGGACCGCGGCGAAGATCGGTCGGTTGATGAAGAACTTCGAAAACATGCGGCCCTCGGTTCAGTTCTGGTCAACGTGTTCCGGGAGTTCGGTCGAATCGATGCCGGGCTGCGCCGTTGCCGTTGGCATGCCCGTTTCCGTTGCCATTCCCATTGCCGTTGCCGTTCTTGCCGACGGCGGGCCGGGTACGCCGGTTGATCTCGCGGTAGGCGTAGCGGCTCAATTCCATGACGGGGTGCAGGTGGAGGATTCCCAGCGTGATCCGGCTGAACGCCTTCATCGCCGGGGACTGGAAGAAGCGGGTGTCGCCCAGCCGGTTGATCACGAAGAAGAACACGGGCGTGAGCACGATGCCGAACAGGGTCACGCCCAGCATCCCGCTGAACACGGTGATCCCCAGCGTCTTCCGCATCTCGGCGCCGGCCCCGTGGCCCAGGATCAGCGGGACCACGCCGAGGATGAACGCGAGCGAGGTCATGATGATCGGCCGCAACCGCAGGGTGCAGGCTTCCAGGGCGGCCTGGCGGGCGGTCTCGCCCGCGTCCCTCCGCTGCTTGGCGAACTCGACGATGAGGATCGCGTTCTTGCTGGCGAGGCCCACGAGGACCACGAAGCCGATCTGCGAGAAGATGTTGATGTCCTGCTTGCCGTAGTTGATGCCGATCACGGCGCTCAGCAAGCACATGGGCACGACCAGGATGATGGCCAGCGGCATCGACCAGCTCTCGTACAGGGCGGCCAGCAGGAGGAAGACCATGATCACGGCGAACGCGAACACGTACATGGCCGTGTTGCCCGCCTGCTGCTCCAGATAGGCAAGCTCGGTCCATTCGTAAGACATGGCGCTGATCAGGTTGTCGTTCGCCGCCTTCTCCATGAACTTGATCGCCTGACCCGTGCTGACCCCCGGCGCCGCGGCACCCTGGATGGGCGCGGCCGGCCGCAGGTTGTACCGCATGAGGACCAGCGGGCCGGGCTTCTCCTTGAGCGTCACCAGGGAGCCGATCGGGACCATGTTCCCGTCCTGGTTGCGGACCTTCAGCCGCCTCACGTCCTCCCACCGATTGCGGAAGCGCGGCTCGGCCTGGACGATCACCTGCCAGGTCCGCCCGAAGAGGTTGAAGTCGTTCACGTACAGCGACCCGAGGTAGATCTGCATCGAGCTGAACAGCTCGCGGAGCGACACCCGCTTGCGCGACGCCTCGATCCGGTTCACGTCGACGAAGATCTGCGGGACGTTGGCGCGGAAGATCGAGACCATGCTGACCAGGCCGAAATCCAGGAGCGGCTCCTTCTTCAGCTCGTTGCAAAGGACCGACCACGAGGCCTTGGTGACCGTATCGGTCGACGGCGCGGACGCCTCCTTTTTGGCGGCGGGCGGCGCCTTCGGATCCCCCTTCTTGCTCTCGTCCTTCGGGGCCGGGAATCGCACCTTGGCGGCTTCGGTCGGATTGGCCGCGTAGTACCGCTCCAGGTCCGCGATCGACGCCTGCACGATCTCCTGCTCCTCGGGCCGGAAGGGTCGATTCAGCCAGAGCCTCGCGAGGGTGCCGATCCGTCCTGCCGGCGACGTGCCGCCTTGCTTCACGACGTTCTCGGCCAGCGCGGCGGCGTCCGCCCCGATCATCGGGCCCGAGGCCCTGGCCTTGTCCGCGCGGCCGGCGGCGGATCGGATCTGCCCGGCGTAGCTGTGATCTTCCAGGTATTCGCCCGTGTTGAGGATCGTCTTCGACTTGGCCGTGAGGTTCTCGGCCTGGAATTGCAGGATGTTCGGGGCTCGCTTCGGGCCGGGCCGGGATTTCTCGGCGGCGGCCACGGCCGCCTTGCCCTGGCTCTTGGCCTTCTCGATCGCCTCGTCGGCGTCCAGCACCTGCTGGTTGGAGGAGCTCACGTCCTCGCGGTCCTCGACCATGAACTTGAACCCGCCGGCGCGGCCCACGCCGCGGACCGGGGGCGGGCCCAGGACGGTCATCACGGCCTCGGGGACGCCCAGGCGGAACTCGTTGAAGATTTGCGAGTCGAGCGGCTTCCCGTAATACGGCCCGTTGACCTCGACGACCTTCTCTTCCTTGATATCCTTTCGCTTCTCGGTCGGCAGCTCCTTGATCCTCTCCTCGTCCATCCCCTCGGTGAAGTAGCGGCGGAGGGTCCGCTGGATCTCCTCGCCGTAGAGCTCGTGCGAGGTGCGGAACTCGAACGGCTCCAGGATCACGAACATCGAGCCGAAGTTCGACCCGTTGGCGCTGAGCAGGAGCGACTGGCCGGCGATCGTCTGCGTGTGCTTCACGCCCTTGGTCGCCTTGGCGATCCGCTCGATCTTGTCCATGACGGCGCGGGTCCGCTCGTCGGAGGCCGAGTCGGGCAACTGGACGTTGATGAGCAGGTAGCCCATGTCCTGCGACGGGATGAACCCCGTGGGCGTGTGGGCAAACTCGTACGACGTGAAATACAGGAGGCCCCCGTAGACGAGGAGCACCAGCACGCTGATCCGCAGGAGCCCGCCGACGAGCTTGCCATAGGCCCACGTCGCCTTCTTGAATCCCAGGTTGAACAGGTGGAAGAACCCGGTCAACAGGCGGTCGAGCGGGCCTCCCACCAGCCAGCCGGCGACCAGGCCGAAAGCCCCGAAGATCGCGGGCAGGACCCAGGGAGGCTGGGCCGCCGACCAGGCGAGCGCCTGGCAAGCGGCGTCAAGCTGGAATGGGCGGCCGAGTATTTCTGGGCGTAGGCGAGTGTATTCGGGAGCAGGATCGCATAGCCCAGGAAGAGTCCGATGGCCGCGAAGACCGGCTTCGGCAAGGCCCCGCCCTTCTGGCCCTCGCGGCGAGGCCGGAGCAGCAGCGCGGCCAGCGCGGGGCTGAGCGTGAGCGAGTTGAACGCCGAGATCACCGTCGAGACGGCGATCGTCAGCGCGAACTGCCGGAAGAACTGCCCCACGATCCCGCGTGATGAACGCGCACGGCACGAACACGCGCCGTGAGCACCAGCCCGATCGCGACCACCGGGCCGGAGACCTCCTCCATGGCGCGGATCGTGGCATCGCGCGGGGCCATCCCGTGCTCGATGTGGTGCTCGACGGCCTCGACCACGACGATGGCGTCGTCGACCACGATGCCGATCGCCAGCACGAGTCCGAAGAGCGTCAGATTATTGAGCGAGAATCCGAACGCGAGCATGGCGGCGAACGTGCCGACGATGGCCACCGGCACGGCGACGAGCGGGATCAGGGCGCGTTCGCCAGTTCTGGAGGAACAGCAGGACGACCACGGCCACGAGCAGGATCGCTTCGCGGAGCGTCTTGAAGACCTCGCCGATCGATTCGCTGATGAAGGGCGTGGTGTCGTAGCGGATCTCCCAGTCCACGCCGTCGGGGAAGAATTCCTTCTTCATCTCGGCGATGCGGGCCTTGATCGCCACGGCCACGTCCAGGGCATTGGCGTCGGGGAGCTGGAACACGGCGAGCGTGACCGAGTCCTTGCCGTTGACCTTGCAGGTGATGTCCGCATTCTTCGCGTCGAGCTCGACGCGGGCCACGTCCTTGAGCCGGACCATGCGGCCGTCGTGGCGGTGCGGATGATGATGTTCTCGAACTGCTTGGACTCGCTGAGGCGGCCGAGCGACTTGAGCGGGATCTGGAACAGTTGCCCGCGACTCATGGGCTGCTGGCCGAGCTGGCCGGCGGCCACCTGGAGGTTCTGCTCGCGGATCGCCGGCACCACGTCATTCGCCGACATGTTGCGATAGGCGAGCTTCTCCGGGTCGACCCAGACCCGCATGCTGTAGTCGCGCTGGCCGAGGATGCGGACCTCGCTCACGCCGTCCATGCGGGCGATCTCGTCCTTGATCTGGAGGACGGCGAAATTGCTCAGGTAAAGCTGGTTGTACTTCCCGTGGGCGAGTTGATGCCAGGGCCAGCAGGATGTCGGGCGACTGCTTCGCGGACGTCCACGCCGGTCTGCTTCAGCACGTCGGGCAGCTGCGGCAGGGCCAGGCTCACGCGGTTCTGCACCAGCACCTGGGCCATGTTCAGGTTCATGCCGTGCTTGAAAGTGACGGTCAGGGTGTACGCGCCGTCGTTGGTGCATTGCGAGGACATGTACATCATCTTCTCGACGCCGTTGACCTGCTGCTCGATCGGCACCGCCACGGTCTCCGCCACCACCTGGGCGCTGGCGCCGGGATAGCTGCACGTGACGTTGATCGTGGGCGGGGCGATCTGCGGAAACTGGCGATCGGCAGCTGGAACAGCGCGATCGCCCCCGCCAGCGTGATGACGATCGAGAGGACCGAGGCGAAGATCGGCCGATCGATGAAGAACTTCGAGATCACGTCCGAGCTCCAGGGCCGTCGTGCGGAGGGGACTCGGAAGGTGGCGCGAAATCTATCCGGGATCAGAAAGAGGGTGGCCGGGGGATTCCGGGGTCGGACTGCCGCCCCCGGCCACGCCGGTGCGAAGGATTACGGCGAGGTTGTGGTCGTCGTACCATCGGGCCGGCTCGTCGTGGCCTCGGGCTTGGCCGCCGCGTCTTCGGGCTTCGCCGCCGGCTCGTCGTCGTCAACCTCCTGGGCCGGGGGCTCGGGGACCAGCGGCGGCTTGGCCTCGATCGGCGCGAGCTTCTTGCCCTTCACCATGCGCTGGAGCCCGCTCACGATCACCCGGCTGCTCGGGAGCAGGATGGGTTCCTTGTTCTTGATCTTCTCGGCCAGGAGCTTGGGTTCGTCGGGCTCGATGGCCACGTATCCGCCGCGGCGGACGCCCGCCTTCACGCGGACGGTCACCGGCTGGTCCTTCGTCTGCGGCTTGTCGTCCAGCACGTAGACGAAGATCTCGCCCTGGTCGGTGCCGAGGGCCTGCTCGGGGATCATCAGCACCTTGTGGGGCAGGCCCACCTCCAGCCGCAACCTCATGTAGTTGCCGGGGGTGAGCACGCGAGTGCGCCACGCCCGGCGGCTTCGGATTCGGCAACACGGCGCGGACGCGGAGGGTCCCGGTGGTCGCGTCCACGCGATTCTCGCTGAAGTCGAGCCTGCCCGACGTGGGGATATTGCAGGCTCTCGTCGGCGTTCTCCAGGTCGGACCGGTCGCCCGCGCGGATCAGCACCTCGGTGTTGGGCGACCGCCTCGTCTTCATCTTGCCCTCGCGGATCAAGTGCTGGATCTCGAGCACCGTGGCGTCGTCGATGTCGAAATAGACGTAGATCGGGTCGAGCGCGACGATGTTCGTCAGGATCGTGTCGTCGGACTTCACCAGGTTGCCCGGGTCGACCCGGCGGTAGCTCAGCCGCCCGGCGATCGGCGCGAAGACCTTGGTGAACGAGAGGTTGAGCTTGGCCGTGTCGCGGTTCGCCTTCGCCACGCCCACCATGGCGCGCGACCTCGGCATAGTCGCCCGAGGCCTGGTCCATCTCCGATCGGCTGATCACGCCCTTGCTGTAATTGTCGTTGGCGCGGCCGAAGTTGGCCTGCGTGAGCTTCGCGTGCGCCTCGCTCTGCGAGACCGCGGCCTCGGTGCGGTCCAGCTCCGCCTGATACGGCCGCGGGTCGATCTCGAACAGGAGCTCGTTGTCGGAGACGTCGGCCCCGTCCTTGAAGAGCTGCTTGTCCAGGTAGCCCGACACGCGGGCCCGGATGTCCACGCTCTTGGACGCGGACGTGTACCCGGGATATTCGTTGTAGCGGGTCACCTCACGCTCGACGGGGTAGCTGAAGAGGACCGTCGGCGGCTTGGGGCCGGCGCGGCCGGGGGCTGAACGCCACACCCCGCGCCGACGACCATCGGCGCGACGATCGCCGCGCACCACCGCCGAAACCTTTCGCGAGCCAACAGTCGCGGTCATGTAAGCTTCCCTCATCGATCTACAAGAAAAGGTCAACGGCACACGCCACAAACGCTGGATTGGATCGTATCGGGGGCCTAGCCGTCGGGGCCGCGGCCCGCCGCATCGCCGCCGCCTCGCTGGCGACGCCGCTCGCATTCGCTGAGGATGCCGAAGAACACCACGTCCGCGATCTCGCGGGCCTGGCATTCGGGCGGGGCCTTCGCGCCGGTCAGGTAGTTGGTGAACATGGTCCCGTAGATCAGCCGGCCCACCACGTCCGAGACCCGTTCGGCAGGCATCTCGCGCAACCGCCCGTCCGCGATCAACGTGCGATAAATCTCGCTCCATCGCGCCAGGTTGATCTCGCGATGCTCCAGGAAGGTGGGCTTCTTGCGGTCCTTGAACAGGGCACGTTCCTGGATGATCAGCTCGACGAACTCGGGGTGCTCGGCGAAGAATTCCAGCGAGATCCGGATGCCTTGCGAGATGCGATCCAGCGGGTCGGCCACCACCAGCAAGCTCGGCTCCAGGCGCTCGCGAAGCCGCCGCATCACGCGATCGGCGGCGGCAAGGAACAGCTCCCGCTTGCTCGCGAAATGGCGATAAATCGTCCCCTTGCCCACGCCCAGGCGGTCGGCCAGCGCCTGGGTATCGGCATCGCCATAGCCATGCTCGGCGAACAGGCTCGTGGCCGCGTCAAGGATCGCCTCGCGACGGGCGCAAGACACCTCAACAGGCGGCAAAGTTCGCTCGTCCTCGGCGGAGCCCGTCACTGGATCGGCCCTCAAAGCATGCGGACTGACCAGTCCGTCCGAACCGGATTCTAGGCGCAACAATAGGCGGGTCAACGACCAAAATCGAAAAATCCTGGGCGTTGAGCCGAATTCCATGCGACATGACGTAACCGTTGGACGGGTGGCATGCTTACGTACTCGTAAGCATGTCTTCGGCGATATCGCACGCCCGGAAGACATGCTTACGAGTACGTAAGCATGCCACCCGTCGCCCCGAAGCCCCGGCAGGTGGCGGCTGCGCGAAGGACATTATCCCCTTATCGAACAACAACTTAGAGCATTTCCCGGACCCGGGACGGCACCAACGATCCCCCACACGAGCCCATGCCGTCCGGAATTCGTCCAGGTGCCTGAAATGATCCATGTCCTTATACATCAAGAACTTGGCTCATATCGAGCGCAACACTTCCCGCTCAAAAGGGGGCGGAAAGCGCACGTACCGTAGGCGCTTCCATACAACTCGCCCCGAAAAGTCGACTTCACCCACGAATTCCCGCCATTTCGCGAGTGTCGCACTCTGTAGCGTATTAGCTTATTCAAACTTATTAAATAATGGATCAATGACACAAGTGGTTTTCCTGAAATAACTTGCGGATCATCTAAATAGAAGCAGGAATGAATAACGCGACCTTGCCCACGCCCGATTCGACCTTCTCGCGAGATGCCTGCCCGCGACCCCGCAACCGGCAATTCCACGCCCTTCCTCGAAAAAGGTGATAGGGCCATCCCCCGGCAACGATGATGCGGGTGTAGGTCCCCAACAAAGGCTTATCATCGCGATCGCTCGCGAGGAAATCATGCGGAAATCTCGCCCGAATCCCCGACCTCGGACCCTCCCGCCCCCCGCGAGGACCGGCTCGCGACGCGCGCCGAGTCGCGTCCGGGATGCGAGGGGAGGGCATCCATACGCGGGCGACATTCCTTTCGCGAGATCCCCGCGACGAGAGGGCCGATCCCGCCCGCCCGACCCCGGGCATCGGCGGTTCCACCCTGCCCGTCCCCTCATACTTCTTCGCGAGCCGGCCGTTGGAGCCGATCGCGCTCGGGCCGGGCCTTGTAGAACGGGTCGAGCGGGTAGCAGCCCGAGACCATCCCGCCCCGAGGGGCGGTGGTGCAATCGCTGAAGGTGCGACACACGCGCTTTCGGGCCAAAGGGCGGCCGGCGAGCACGTCGGCGGGAAGCTCGGGGTAGGAAAGCACCATCCGCCCCACGCCCACGAAGTCGGCCCGGCCCGTCCGCACCACCGCCTGCGCCACGTTCGGCAGCCAATCCTGGAGGTACGAGTACCCCGAGCCCACGAACGCCAGCCCCGGATGCCGGGCCTTCAACCACGCCGTGGCCGCAACCTGGCGGGCGACCCCCACCAGCGGATCTTCGGGGGGAAAATAGCCATCGGAAGGCGGGAACGCGGCGGGCCTCGTCACGTGAGGGTTGTAATAGGGGCAACCGGCCGTGGTGCAAATCCAGTGGATCCCCATCGCCTCGATTTGCCGCAAGAGTGCCGAGGGTTCGGCCAGGTCGGGGGCAAGCCCCGTCCTCGCATCTCCTCCGAAGGCATGGCGATAGGAGAAATCGGGCAATGCGACGGGGTGCCCGAGGCCGCCTGGCCCCTTCTCGAACGGCAGGAGGTCGAACACGCTCAGGCGGACGCCGATCTCCAGGCCATTGGCCTCGGACTGGATCCCCGCCACGACCTCGCGGAGCAATCGCGACCGGTTCTCCAGGCTCCCTCCATAAGGCCCGGGGCGATCGACGGCCGAGAGCAATTCGTGACCGAGATAGCCGTGGCAATGCTTCACGTCCACGAACGCGAAGCCCGCCCGCCGGGCCAGTCGCGCCGCCTCGACGAAGGCCTCGCCGATTCGCTTCAACTCGTCGTCGGTGAGCACGGGAAAAGCGTCGCCAAGCCCGAATTTCCGATCGAGCCAGGGGTGGCGATAGGCGATTTGAGGTTCGGGGCGCCCGGGTTTCGCGAACCGGCCCGAATGCGTGAGCTGCAACCCGACCAGCAGGTCATCGGCCGAGTCGAACCGCTCGACATGCGCCGCGACGAGGGTTTCTCGCAGTCGTTCCAGGTCGGCAAGGGTCGAATCATTAATAAGAAGCTGATTGGGATTGGCCCGGCCCTCGGGCACAACGGCCACGGCCTCGCCGCCCCAGATCAGCTTGGCGCCGCTCTGGCCGAAATGCTGCCAGCGACGAGTCGTGAGGTCCGAAGGCCGGCCGTCGGTCGTGCCGTCCCACCCCTCCATGGGCAGGATCGCGAATCGGTTGCCAACGACGCCCCCTCGCCAGCGATAAGGGGCCGCCAGCGGCGCGTTTTCGCCCGTCTCGACCACGTCATCCAGGGGCAAATCCAGCCCGAGGCCGGCGATCGAAGCCCGCATGGCGCCAACCGTCTTGATCGAGGCGATTCGGGCATAATCCATCGCTCATCCTCGCATAAGTTGGTCGATCCGCCGGGCGATGTCGGCCAGGACCTCGCGATCGGAATCGGGCCGCGAGGGGCTTGCCGGATGGGTGGCGTCGCCCGCGATCTTGCCGGTGATTTTCAGGTACATCGCGGCCGAATGGCGATACGCGGGCACGGGAGGCCGGAACGCGAAATTGCCGAGGTACTGGAGCGCGTCGTTCAACTCATGAAACGCCGGGTCGCCGGCCGCCCACAGGGCATCGCGACGCGCGAACGCGTCGGGGGCGAACGTGCTGATCCCCAGGAGATAATCGCTCCCGTACACGATCATATCAATCGCCAGGTCGTTGCCCGTGTAGACGCGGAAATCGGGCCGGACGTGGTCGCGAAGCTGGAGGCGTTGCCATTCCTCCTCGCGTCGCAGCGACGAATGTTTGGCGCCCTTGCACGAGGGGATTTCCATCAGGCCGCGATAGACATCCAGCGAATAAATCCGCCCGAACGGCGCGAACATGGTGCCCAGCTCGAAGGCAAGGAAGCGGTCGCAATGGCGGCCGATCTCGGCGAACGAGGCGATGACGGCGTCGTCCGATTGCGAGTTCAGTCCATGCGAAGGGAACAGGATCGGCAAGCCGCCTCGGCCCGCAATCTCTTCGATCTCGCGCAGATAAGCGTCGCGATTCCAGGGCGAGCCACGCTGATCGGCGACGAACGCCCCGCCCACGAACAGCCCGCCCGCCAGCACGTCCCGCGTCGTGTCGAGGGCCAGGCGCCGCGTATCCTCATCAATCAAGGAAGCAAAGCCCGTGTCCATGTTCACGGCGGGAACAAGCCCCGCCGACGCCGTGCGATCGACATGGGCGCGAAACCCAGGCCAATCGATCTCGCCTCCGTCGGCGAAGGGCAGGAGGATGGCCGAGATCCCCTCGACTTTTCGCCGCGGCCGGATCATCGAAATCGGGTCGAGGTGTTCGATGGTCATGGAGATCCCTCCCGCCCCATCTGAAGCAGGTAAAAGCAACCTCCGTCGCGGACGAAGCCGACGGCGCGATAACCCCGCAGTCGAATGCGCCGGAGAACGCCCGCCGCACGGCCGACCGCCAGGCCCGGGCGGATTCGGGATCGGCGGCCTGCAACGAGGCGAGGCTCGCCGGGATCTCCAGCAAGATCCGCGGTCGTTCGAGGACCGTTCGGGTCGAGCATCGGCCCCTCGCGATGGACCGCCGCGACGAACCGAGGCATCGAGTCGACGGCGCAATCGGCGACGATTCGGGCGTCTTTCCTGGTCGGACTCGCACTCGACGATCAGGCGATCGGTCGGCACGCCCGCGTTGAGGGCATCGGTCCTCGGCCCATACATGTCCTCGACGAATCGCCCGGACGAGGCCCCGAGCTTCGTCAGATTGAAGCGGGCATTGCCGGGCTGGAACGGGTCGAAGGCCCAGGCCACGACGGGGATTTCCTGGTGCCCGGCGAAGTCAAATTGAGCCTGCTTCAACCGCCCGCCCAGTCCAAGCGATTGATAGCCGGGGATCACGCCGGTCAATTGCGAATAGAGGCAAATTCGGCCCCCGGAGCGGCCCATGAAGGCGAAGGACAGTCCCACGGCGGTGCCATCGGGCAGGAAGGCGCCAAGCACCAATCCGCCGTGGAGTTGGGCGCCGACCATGGTCGCGATCGGCACGAGATACGAGTCGTCCACGATCCCCCAGGCGCGCCGCTGCGCATCCTGGCAGGCGCGATAATCGGCCTGCGAAGCGGCGCGGCGGATCGTGATCTCCTGGTCCATTTTTGCATTCACAATCGTTGAAGGAGGGTGGCGAGCAAGGCCGCACGCTCGGCAAGCGAGGAGATGACAATATGCTCGTCCTCGGCATGGGCACCGCCGCCCATCACGCCAAGGCCGTCGAGCGTGGGGATGCCCAATGCGGCGGTGAAATTGCCGTCGCTGCCGCCGCCCGTCGAGCCTTCGGCCAGCTCGATCCCGAGCGATCGGCCGATTTCCTGGGCGCGATGAAAGAGCCTTGCAACGGCCTCGGTCCGTTCCATCGGGGGCCGGTTGAAGCCGCCGGTGACGGTGATTTTTGAACCGGCCAGGAAGGGCTGAAGCCCGCGAATGGCCCGCTCGACGCGACGGGCCTCGGCCATGGTCGAGGCGCGGACATCCACGCGGGCCGTGGCCGAAGCGGGCACGACGTTGGGCGTGGTCCCTCCCGAGATCGTCCCCACGCTGACCGTCGTCCCGTCCCGCGGAGACGCCATCTCGTGGATCTTCACCACCTGATGCGACAGTTCCAGGATCGCGTTCACGCCCTTCTCGGGCTCGACGCCGGCATGGGCCGATTTGCCGGCGATCTCGACCGTGAACCCGCCCACACCCTTGCGGGCGGTTTTCAGGGCGCCACTCGCAAGCGGGGGCTCGATCACGAGGACCGATTCGGCGGTTTTCGCGAGCGTTTCGATCGGTTCGCGAGAAGTCGGGCTGCCGATTTCCTCGTCGGAAGTGAACAGGACGACGATGGGCCGATTGGGTTGCAATTGGAGAGAATTCAGCGCTTCCAGGGCGTGGAAGACCAGGACGAGGCTCGCCTTCATGTCGAAGATTCCCGGTCCGAATGCCCGATTTTCCTCGATCCGGAACGGCCGCGATGCGGTAGTGCCATCGGGCCATACGGTGTCGAAGTGGCCGAGGATGAGGATGGGCTTCGCGTCTTCCGACTTGCCCGGAAATTCCGCAACGAGATGATTACCGCCGAGCGGGTTGAGGAGGATTCGCTCCTTGCCGCCGACGCTGCGAAGTCGATCGGCAAGGCGGATTGCCAATTCATCAAGCGCCAATTTATCGCGGCTCGGCGACTCGTGCTCGACCAGCGCACGAAGCTCGGCAAGCATGGCTTGCTCGCGGGTTTTCAGGTGCTCCAGCAGCATCGGTCAGCTCGATTCAAGCGGTCAAGGTCAAGGCCCGAGACGTGGCCCTCTCGATCCTCGCTTCGTCCGGCGCGTGGCCCGATCCGATCGATTTCGGGACCGCGACCGAACCATTCAGCGGCGACGATCGGCGGGTCGACAAGGTCCTCGACATAATACTTGTCCGAGCCGGAAATGTCGCCGGGCAAGGTGAAACCGGGCAGGCTCGCGATCGCGATATTGGCCGCGCGACCGATGCCGAACTCATGCATCCCGCCGCACCAGACGGGGATTCCGCGGGCAAGGCAGACGTCGTGCACCTTCTTCGCCTCCAGCAATCCGCCCACGCGGCTCACCTTGATGTTGATGACCTTGCACGCACCAATTTCGATCGCCTTGCGGGCATCTTCGGCCGAATGGATGCTCTCGTCCAGGCAGATGGGCGTTTGTAACTCGCGCTGCAAGGTGGCGTGGTCGATGATGTCGTCGTGCGAAAGCGGCTGCTCGATGAGGAGGAGATCGAAGCCGTCGAGGGCTTTCAGGGTGGGGAGATCCTTGAGTGTGTATGCAGAATTGGCGTCGACTTGAAGGGCGATCTCGGGATAACGTTCGCGGACCTGGCGGACCACCTCGACATCATTGCCCGGCCCGATCTTGAGCTTGATGCGTCGATAGCCTTCTTCCAGATATTGATCGATCAGGCCGAAAAGCCGGGGGATTTCCCGCTCGATGCCCAGGCTTACGCCCGAGAGGATCTCGGTTCGCTCGCCACCGAGCAGATCGGCCAAGGACTTGCCTTCGCGATGGGCCAACACGTCCCAGCACGCCATTTCCAGCCCGGCCCTGGCGAAGTTGTTGCCCTTCACGAGCTGATAAAGGGCAACGAAATCGTCGATCGAATCCCACTCCTTGCCCAGCACGAGCGGCGCGAGGAAATCGCGCAAAATATGCCAGCAAGTCTCGGTGGTTTCGGGGCAATAGTAGGGATCGGCAGGGCTGGCGCACTCGCCCCAGCCGACGAGTCCATCGGCGGTCTCGACGCGGATCAAGATGTGCTGGATGTGGGTCTTGAGGCTGGAGCTGGTGCGGAACGGCCGGACCAGGGGCAGGCTGGCGATCTTCAGGTCGATTCGTTGCAGGCGCATGAAGCATCGCCAGAAAGGGGATGGTGGGCCTCGCTTTGCTCGACCCACCCTACTTGCTCACGCGATCAAATTCTTGACCACATGCGCCTTCTCCACGCCCGTGAGCTTCTGATCCAGCCCCTGATAGCGGTAGGTGAACCGCTCGTGGTCGAACCCGAGCAATTCGAGCACCGTGGCGTGGAAGTCGCGGATGTGGACCGGGTCCTTGACGATGTTGTAGGAGAAGTCGTCGGTCTCGCCGTGGATCGTCCCGCCCTTGGAACCTCCGCCCGCCATCCACATGGTGAAGCATCGCGGGTGATGGTCGCGGCCGTAATTCTCGCGGCTCACGCCGCCTTGCGAGTAGATCGTGCGGCCGAATTCGCCGCCCCAGATCACGAGGGTTTCGTCGAACAAACCTCGGGCTTTCAGGTCCTGGATCAGGCCCCAGCAGGGTTGATCGACGTCCTTGCACTGGTCGGGCATGCGGCCGGCGAGGTTGCCGTGGTGGTCCCAGTTGTTGTGGTAGATCTGCACGAAGCGGACGCCTCGCTCGACCATCCTGCGGGCCATCAGGACCGAGTGCGCGAACGAGCCGGGCTTCTTGATGTCGGGGCCGTAGAGCTTCTCGGTGGTCTCGCCTTCGGTGGCGAGATTGGTCAATTCGGGCACGCTGGCCTGCATGCGGAAGGCCAGCTCGAACTGCTGGATTCTGGTGTGCGTTTCGGGGTCGCCCACCGCCTGATAGGTCATCTCGTTGAGCGCCTTCAGGCCGTCCAAAGTGCGGCGGCGGACGTCGGTGGAAACGCCCGGCGGGTTGTTGATGTAGAGGATCGGGTCGCCGCCCGAGCGGAAGCTCACGCCCGCATGCTCGCCCGACAGGTAGCCCGACGACCAGAGCCGGGCCGAGATCGCCTGCACCTGCTCGGTGTTGGACGGCTTGGCCACCAGCACCACGAACGTCGGCAGATTTTCGTTCATCGAGCCGAGGCCGTATGAGGCCCACGACCCCAAACAGGGCCGGCCCGTGACCATGTTGCCGGTCTGCATGTAGGAGATGGCCGGCTCGTGGTTGATGGCTTCGGTGTGCATGGTGCGGATGAAGGCGAGGTCGTCGACCATCCTGGCCGTGTAGGGCAGGACCTCGCTGACCCACATCCCGCTCTGGCCGTGCTGCTGGAACTTGTACTTCGACGGGGCGACCGGGAACCGCTTCTGGCCGGAGGTCATCGTGGTGAGGCGCTGGCCCATCCTCACCGAATCGGGCAGGTCCTTGTCGAAGAAATCGGCCATCTTCGGCTTGTAATCGTACAGATCGAGCTGCGAGGGGCCGCCGACCATGTGCAGGTAGATGACCTGCTTGGCCTTGGGGGCGAAGTGCGTGAGTTGATGGGGGACTTCGCCCGCGGCCACGGCCGCCTGGCCCAGCTTGTCCAGGCCGAACAGGGTGGCAAAGGCCGCCATGCCGACGGCGTTCGCCCCCCGGCCGAGGAAGCGGCGGCGGGTCTCGTTGAGTGCGTATTCTTGGAAGAGGCTCATGGCAGTCCCCCGGAATTCGGGGAGTTTTACCGCGGAGAACGCGGAGGTCGCGGAGAAAATCGGGAGAATGGAAATGTCCTCTCCCTCACTCTTTCTCTCCGCGATCCACGCAATCTCCGCGGTGAATCTCCCCGATTTTTGTTATTTGTTCAGGACTTCGTCGAGATTCATCAGCTCGTTGCAAAGCATCGTCCAGGCCGCCAGGGTCGGCGCATCCAGCGACGCGTCCACCTTGGCCTCGCCCACCGAAAGCAGCTTGGCGGCGTCTTCGGGATGCGTTTTATAGTGCGAGAGCAGGTCGTCGAGCGAGGCCCGCACGACGCTGATTTCCTCGGGCTTGAAGGGGCGCGAGAGCAGCCTCATCGAGAGGACTTCCAGGCGGCCTTCGAAGCCCTCGCCTCCTTGCTTCATCACCACCTCGGCAAGCTTCTTCGCGGCCTCGACGAATTGCTCGTCGTTGAGCGTGACGAGCGCCTGCAAGGGCGTGTTCGTTCGCTCGCGGCGGACGGCGCAGACTTCTCGCGCCGGGGCGTTGAAGATGTCCATCGACGCGGGAGGCGCGGCTCGCTTCCAGAAGGTGTAGAGGCTGCGGCGATAGAGCTTCTCGCCCGCGTCGCGCTTGTAGTCGCGGGTGTTGCTGCCGATCATCGCCACGGCTTCCCACACGCCGTCGGGCTGATACGGCTTCACGCTCGGACCGCCGATCTTCTCGACCAGAAGGCCGCTTGCCTCCAGGGCGGCGTCTCGGACCATCTCGGCGTCCATGCGGAAGCGCGGGCCCCTGGAAACCAGGCGATTTTGCGGGTCTTTTTCGAGCTTCTCGGGCGTGGTTGCGGCCGATTGCCGGTAGGCGGCCGAGGTCACGAGCAGCTTGTAAAACTTCTTGACGTCCCAGCCGTTTTCGCGGAAATCGACCGCGAGCCAGTCGAGCAATTCGGGGTGCGAGGGCATCTCTCCGGTGGCACCGAAGTCGCCCGCGGTCCTCACCAGGCCGATCCCGAAGAGTTCTTGCCAGGATCGATTCACGGTCACGCGGGCCGTCAGCGGATGCTCGGCACGCAAGAGCCATTGCGCCAGGCCCAGGCGGTTCTTGGGGTACTCGGGCGGCAAGGGCGGCAGGACGGCGGGCGTGGCGGCGGTCACCTGGTCTCGCCTCTTGTCGTAATCGCCGCGGAACAGGAGGAAGGCCATGGGCGATTGCGGCTTTTCCTGCATCACGTGGGCGATCGTGCCCCGAGCCTTGATCACGTTCTGCTCGGATTCGATCCCGGCAATCTGCTTGACCAGTTCCTTGCTCGGAGCGTCGAAGGCCCGCAGGTAGAAGGCGAAAAGGGCCTCAAGGTCGCCCTTCGGACGCTTGTCGGCCGGCTTGCTTGCGAGATAGGCGGCCTGCGAGAGCCCGACCATCTTTTCCACCTCGTCGCCGGGCAGGGCGCGGCCGTAGGTGCGGAGGTCGTGGGTTTGGGTGCCGGGGATCTTGCCCGAGGTGTGCCTCTGGCCGACCTTGAGCGGGACCTGCGCGGATCGTGCCCTTGAGCGCGTCCTTGTCCACGCGAGGCGTCTGCATCTTGCCGTCCACGTAGATCTTCACGCCCGACGGCTTGGCCGAGCCGTCGTAGGTGACCATCACGTGGTGCCATTCGTTGGCGGTCACGGGGTTGGCCGACATGACCTTGAGCGCGTCGTCGGGCCACTTGTGGATGATGTGCGTCCCCACGCGGTTGCCTTCCACCCACAGGTCCCAGCCGCGGTGTTCGTGCTGGTCGTCCATGCGGGCGATGAGCGATCCGCTGGTGTCTCCCTTGCTGAACTTGACCCACGCTCCGTAGGAGAACGCTTGATCCTTCTCGAAGTCGCCCGATTCGGACAGCTCCAGGATCGGCGCCGTGGTGGGTCCGGTGGGCATGGCAGCGTCGCGATCATTCAGCCGGGCCCGCAGCTTCTGGCCCTCAGTGGAAATCTGGGCGTCGAAGGTCTCGGGGGTCGAGGTCGCGAACCACTTGTCGAATTCGTCCTTGGCGACCTTCCTGCGCTCGTCGGCCTTCGTCTTCGTGGTGGAAAGTTCGGCGACCAGGGCTTCCCAGCGGGGGCGATCGGTTGCCGTGGGCACGACCACGGCCGGAGGCGTGTTGGGGATGTTCCCGTCCATGGCCGCTTGCTGGTTGTTGTTGAAGAAGGCCGACAGCTCGTAGAACTCTTTCTGGCTGATCGGGTCGTACTTGTGGTCGTGGCAAACTGCGCATCCGGTGGTCAGCCCCAGGAAGACCTGCGAGACGGTTTCGGTACGGTCGCGAGCGTAGAGGACGAGATATTCCTCGTCGATGGCGCCGCCTTCATTCGTGGTGATGTTGCAGCGGTTGAAGCCCGAGGCAATTTGCTGTTCGAGCGTGCGGTTGGGCAAGAGGTCGCCGGCCATCTGCTCGATGGTGAACTGGTCGAAAGGCATGTTAGCGTTGAATGCCTTGATGACCCACTCGCGGTAGGACCACATCTCGCGGTAGTTGTCGAAGTGGATGCCGTGGGTGTCGGCATAGCGGGCCACGTCGAGCCAGTATCGCGAGCGGTGCTCGCCCCATCGCGGCGAGGCGAGCAGCTTATCCACGTACTTCTCGTACCAGTTGGGCGACTGGTCGTGGACGAACACTTCCACATCGGCCGGGACCGGCGGCAATCCGTTCAAGTCCAGGCTGAGGCGGCGGGCCAGCGTGCGGCGGTCGGCCTCGGGGGCGGGTTTCAGGCCCTTTTCTTCGAGCTTGGAGAGGATGAAGCGGTCGATGGGGTTGCGGACCCAGGAGGCATCTTTCACGGCGGGCAATTCGGGCCGTTTCGGGGGCAGGAACGACCAGTGCGGCTGATATTCGGCCCCCTGGGCGATCCAGTTTTTCAGGAGCTCTTTCTGCTCGGCCGTCAGCTTCTTCTTGGTCGAAGGCGGCGGCATGACTTCTTCGGGATCATCGGAATAGATGCGGTCGAGCAGGGCGCTATCGTCGGGCTTGCCGGGGGCGATGGCCTCGGCCTCGATGGCGGCATCCCGCTTATCCAGGCGCAAATTCGCCTTGCGGGCCGCGCTATCGGGGCCGTGGCACTGGAAGCAGGTTTCTTGCAGGATGGGGCGGATGTCGCGATTGAACTCGACCGCCGGCTTCGGCTTCTCGTCGGCCTGAACGGGGCTGGAGGCGATGGCCAGCAGCAGCGGCAGGATCAGGCGAGTGGACCAGGAATGGCCGATCGACGGGGAATGGCTCATCGCGAGTGACCCTCAGGCTCGATGCGGGTGAGTTTTCTCAATGGCTTGCGGAAGCCATGGGTGGGCAAGCAGGCGGGTGGGGTGGACGCCGTCTCCTCGTTTCCGACGGCGTCGCATCTTTGATGGTAGCAGTTGGGATGAGTGCGGGCAAGCGGGTGGTTGGATGAATTTTGGCGGCGAGAGCGGCGGCGGGTATAGCCTTCAAATCGGGACACTTGACCTCAAGACCTGGGTGGCCGGGGCCCGGTCTGGTAAACTGGGCTCGGCTATCGGTATCTGGCGGATATTGCTGCCGGACCTCTGCCATGCACAAGAAAAAGAAATCGGGGCAGGGCGGCAAGGAGGCGGCTGATGACGTGCCGAGTTGGGCGAAGGGGAAACGGCCACTGACGAACGAGAACGGGCGTGATTTTGCCAAGAGGTTGCTCGATGATAAGTACGGCGCGGGGAGCTACCCGACCGGGCCGGGCAGTGAATTCAACAAAATCAAGAAGTGGGGCGACCGGGCGTTCGAATCATGAGCAGGGGGTCGACCATGTTGAGCGTATTCGTGCTACAGCACGTGCATTCGTCGGAGGATGACGTCGAGGACGTCAAGTTCATCGGCGTGTACTCCTCACGCGAGAAAGCCCAGGCGGCCGTGGCTCGGCTGGGCCGTGCCCCCGGGTTCTCGGACGCTCCCGACGGGTTTCACATCGACGAATACCGTATCGACCAGGATCAGTGGGTTGAGGGGTATGTCACGCTCGCGGAAGCGTAACGGCCCCGATCACGCCCGACCAGGCGTTGCAGCGGACCCCGCACGTCCGGCCTCAATTCATGCTCGGGTCGTCGGGCACGACCTTGACCCCGAGGAAATCGGCGAGCGACCGCGCCTTCACCGCCTTGACCACCTCTTCCCACAGGTCGGTCTCGCGGTCCCAGAACACGTGCTCGGCGGTTGCCGGCAGGGTTAGCCAGGAATTCCAGTCGAACTCGCCTTCTAGCTGGCCCGGTCCCCAGCCCGAGTAATTCGCCACCACGCGGCTGGGCTCGGTCTGGTTACGGATCAGGTCGCGGACCCGGTTGGCCTCGATGCTGCGGAAGATCCCCGGCATGACCTCCTCGTCGTCCTCGTCGTCATCCTCTTCGGCGTGCAGGACCATGAGCGGGCCTTGCACGGGCCCGCCCAGGTAGATCGGCTTTTCCCAGTCCATGGGCTCGTCGATCACCTGCTCGGCAATGTCGGTGATGGTGGCCTCGGTGGGACGATTCAGGACCACGCCCAACGCCCCTTCCTCGCTGTGATCGAGCATGAGGATCACGGTTTTCGTGAAGAACGGGGCGTCCAGCGAGGGCGAGGCGATCAGCAGGTGGCCTTTGAGCGAGTTCATGACGAGGGCCCCTTGGAATTCGGGGGGATGGAGCGCTTCCTCCGGAATTGTAGGGCCGGACGGTTGCCGACCCTACATCCAAATTCGCATTACTCGCGATCCTTCAATTCCCGTACCCAGATGTTGCGATATCGCACCGGGTTGCCGTGATCCTGGAGCGCGATCGGACCTTTCGGCCCGTGCTTGCTGTACTTCCCTACGTTGCGGAACGCCACCGCGCCGATCAATTCCGTGTGATTCTGCACGACCACGCCGTTGAACAAAAGGGTGACGTAGGCCGGCGTCTCGACCGATCCGTCTTCCTTGAACTTCGGGGCGTTGAAGATGAGGTCGTAGGTGTTCCACTCGCCCGGCTTGCGGCAGGGGTTGACCAGCGGCGGGAACTGGCCGTAGACCGCGCCCGCCGAGCCGTCGGCGTAGGTCATGTTGTCGAAGCAGTCGAGCACCTGGATCTCGTATCGGCCGAACATCTCCACGCCGCTGTTTCCGCGTCCTTGGTCCTTGCCCTTCGGCGGATTCGGGGCGGTCCATTCGATGTGGAGCTGGCAATCGCCGAATTCGTCCTTCGTGACGGCCCGTCCGCCGCCGACGACCATGGCGCCATCTTCGACCTTCCACTTCAGGTCGCCGCCGTCCCCCTTCCACTTCGACGTATCCTTGCCGTCGAACAGGACGATGGCGTCCGACGGCGGTTTGCCCGGCGCGTCCTGGGTGCTGGCGGTGCCGGGTTCGATGATGGGCGGTTGGGGACGGTCGCCGTCGTGGACTCGCCACTTGCCTCCGGGCAGAAATGGCGTGTCCTTGTAGCCGACGTGCGGCTTATCCTGGCGGGCGTAGGCGGCCACCGCCACGCAGGCGATTGCCGGGACGATGGCGAGGAGCTTTCGGAGTCGCTGACCTTTCATGGGGATGATCTCGCAGGGGGTTGGAGAGTCGGTCACACCCGCGATTTTACACCGTCTGGACGCGGTGGGAAGGATTCAGCGAGGGACGACCTGCTGATGGACCATCCGCGAGATGTCGCTTACGAGCGCGTGGGCCTTCTTCTCGTCGGCAATCCCCTTAGTCAGCACGACCAGCACGTAGCCGGGATGCCCTTTCGGCGAGATGAGAGCGGCGTCGTGATAGGCCCCCTTGATCCACCCGGTCTTGTGGGCAACCGCCGTGCCTTCGGGCAATCCGGCGGGGATTCCCTCGCGGAATTCCTGGCCTCGCAAGATGGCGAGCATGGCGTCGCTCGCCTCGGGCGAGACCGCCTTGCGTTCGGCCAGCAATTTCAGGAGCGTCATCAAGCCCCGCGCCGTGGTCGTGTTGTTCAGCCCCTTGGCAAAGGCCTTGGAATCCTCGACGCCGCGGAGAATTTTCACGCTCGGGGCCCCCTGCTCTTTCATGAAGGCCATGACCTTCTCGGCACCCACTTTTTCAATCAACAGATTGGTCGCCAGGTTGCTGCTACGGACGATCATCAGCCGGGAAAGCTCGCGGATCGTCTCCTTCTGGCCCAATCGGTCGTAGAGGGTGAATTCGGAGTCGTCCTTCGGGTCGAGCTTGTAGGCTGACCCGTCGACGATGCTGGCGAACTGGTTCTTGACATCCATGCGGTCGTCGAGCCGGAAAATCCCCTGGCCGGCCTGGTGAAAAACCTCCATCAGCACGCCGATCTTCATCGTGCTGGCGGCGTGGAAGGCGTGATCGGGGTTGATCAGGATCTCTTCGCCGCCGGCGAGGTTGGAGAACGCCACGGCCACGATTTCGGGCTTCGCCTCGGCAATCCTCCCCTCGATCGCGAGCTTGAGACGATCGTCGCGGGTCGCGAATGCGGCTCCGGTCCAGGCGACGAGGCTTGCGAGGAACGGACGACGGCCGATCATGATGCGATCCTCCGGAGGGTTTTCCCGAGGGATCGTATCGAGGCCGGGGCCGTCGTGTCCATCGTCTGCATCGGACGAAGACTTCACCACAAAGGCGCGGAGGTTCCCACGGAGGCGAGCACAGAGAGAATCCTTTGTGCTCGCCTCCGTGAAACCTCCGTGCCTTTGTGGTGAGATTTTCTTCCCCGTGCCAAAGCCCGCGAAGGAGAGGAGGTCAGAAACGCCGGTGGGAGTCGAACCCACTTGAACCGCTTTGCAGGCGGTCGCCTGGCCGTCTGGCTCCGGCGTTATTCGGGTTCTTGAGGTGTGTCACACGTCTCGGAGCCCTCTCACGAAAAAAGGCGGCTCCCGGCCGTTACGCGGCGATTTGGCGGTGCGTGCCGGGCGCCCTCGTTCCCGGCGATCTGGACTCATGAACCTTGCGGAGCCTTGGTGTTGCCCTGCTGATGTCGTGAACAAAACGCGAAACCCGATCCCTGCGCATCCCCCGCCCGGGAGTCGAACCCGACCTGGCGGTTTCGAAGACCGCCGTGCCTCCGCCACACTCGCGGGGAGTGGGTGATTCCCTCGCCAGGAGTCGAACCTGGCCTTCGACCTTCGCAGGGTCGCGTGCAATCCGGCACACCCCGAGGGAGTCTTGCGTCGCGAAGCCCTTCGCCTCGCCCATCAACAAGACGCAAACGCCTCGTCCGGGGTTCGGGCGGAATTTTTTCGGAGGGGTTGCGAGCCGCCTGCGGTAGAGTACCCCCACGCAGGGAACCGTCCTCGGAGATTCCGTCATGCCCCCCCCTCCCTCTCGCGCGGAAACCATCTTCCAGATGGCCCGCGACCTGCCCGATCCGGCCGATCGATCCGCGCTGCTCGACCGCGAGTGCGGCGACGATGTGCAGTTGTGCGCCCTCGTGGACGAGTTGCTGGTTACTTTCAACCTGGCGGATCGATATGCCGCCGCACTCATTCCCTCGGCCCCCGAGACGACGGCAGCCGAGGAAACCCGCGATCGCGAGGGGCCGACCCTGGATTTCGGCGCCGGCCCTTCGCGCCCCGGCGAGGTGGTCGGCGGCCTGGTGGCGGGGCGGTATCTGGTCCGGCAGGAGATTGGCGAGGGCGGGATGGGCTCGGTCTACCTGGCCGACCAGTTGCAGCCGGTCCGCCGACAGGTGGCGTTGAAATTGATCAAGGCGGGCATGGACTCGCGGTCGGTCCTGGCCCGGTTCGAGTCGGACTGCCAGGCCCTGGCCTTGATGGACCATCCGAACATCGCGCGGGTGCTGGATGCCGGCACGACCGATCAGGGCCGGCCGTTCTTCGTGATGGAGCTGGTGAGGGGCGTGGCACTCACGCGGTATTGCGACGAGCATCGGCTGGGCCTGACCGAGCGATTGGGGCTGTTCCGCCAGATTTGCTCGGCCGTGCAGCATGCCCATCAGAAGGGGATCATCCATCGCGACCTGAAACCGTCGAATATCCTGGTCGAGACCCACGACGGCAAGCCCGTGCCCAAGGTGATCGACTTCGGCCTGGCCAAGGCCACCGGCGGGCTGCAACTTTCCGAGCACAGCCAGTTCACCCCGTTCGGCAACGTCGCGGGCACCCCGCTTTACATGGCTCCCGAGCAGGCGAGCTTCGACGCGATGGACGTGGACACTCGGGCCGATATCTATGCCCTGGGCGTGATCCTGTATGAGCTGCTGACCGGCTCGACGCCGATCCGACGCGAGACGATGCATCGCGTGGCGATGGACGAGATGCTGCGGGTGATCCGCGAGGTCGAGCCCCCCACGCCTTCGAGCCGGATCGGCAGCTCGGACGCGCTCGCGAGCATCGCCGCGACCCGGCAGACCGAGCCGGGCCGCCTGGGCCGGTTCGTGAGGGGCGACCTGGACTGGATCGTCATGAAGGCGATCGCGAAGGATCGCGGCCGGCGGTACGACTCGCCGATCGCCTTCTCCGACGACGTGGAGCGTTTCCTGAACCACGAGCCGGTGACCGCCGGCCCGCCATCGGCGGCCTATCGCCTGCGGAAGTTCGTGAGGAGGCATCGCGGGCAAGTGGTGGCGGCGTCGCTGGTACTGCTGGCGCTGCTGGCGGGGATCGTGGGGACGTCGCTGGGCCTGATCGAGGCCCGCGCCCAGAAGCAGCGCGTGGTCAAGGAGTCGGAGGCGAAGGAGGAGGCCCTCCAGGCCGAGGCCGAGGCAGCGCCGCAGGGCCGAGGACAGCCTCGGCAAGGTCCTGAAGGCCAATGACATCCTCGGTTCGGTCTTCAAGGACCTGAACCCCCGCGCCGCCGAGAAGGAGCGCAAGCCGCTGGCGGCCCTCCTGGGCGAGCACCTGGACCGCGCCACGGCCGAGATCGAGGGGGAGGCGATCGGCGACCCGCTCACGGTGGCCCGCATCCAGATGATGCTGGGGATCTCGCAGCGCGGCCTGGGGCATCCCGAGAAGGCGGTCGTCCTGTTCACCAAGGCGCGGGCCACCTTCCTGGAAAGGCTCGGGAGCGAGCACGGCGATACCCTCGTCTGCACGAACGACCTGGCCGGCGCCTATCGCGATTCCGACCAGCCCGACAAGGCGATCCCCCTGCACGAGCAGGCCCTGGCGATCATGAAAGTCAAGCTCGGGCCGGGCCACGTCGATACGCTCCTGGCCATGAACGACCTGGCCGCCAGCTTGCAGGCCTCCGGGCAGATGGACCGCGCAGCCTCGCTGTTCGAGGAGACGTTCGTGCTCATGAAAGCCCACCTCGGCCCCGACAATCCTGAGACGGTGATCACCAAGGTCAACCTCGCGAACATCTATCGGGCCACCGGGCGTCCGGCGCTGGCGGTGCCGATGCTGGAAGAGGCGATCGAGCGAATGAAGATCAGTCCCGGCCCCGACCATGCCGACACGCTCGCGGCCATGAACAACCTCGCCCGCGGCTACCAGGCCCTCGGCCAGGACGAGCGGTCGTTGCAGCTCTACGAGCAGACGCTCAGGCTCACCAGGAACGCCCTCGGACCCGACCATCCCGACACGTTCGGGACGCTGAACAACCTAGCGGTCGGCTACTACATCGCGGGCAAGCTCGACCGCGCGGTCCCCCTTTTCGAGGAAACCTACGTGCTGATGAAGGGCAAGTTCGGCCCCGAGCACTCCAGCACGCTCAACAGCATGGTCAACCTCGCGGCCGGATACCAGGCGACCGGCAAGGCCGACCGCGCCGAGCCCCTGCTAGCCGAGCTTGCGGCTTACTGGAAGAAGAAGGCGGGGGCCGATTCGCCGCGATACGCCGCGGCGCTCACCTCGCTCGGCGTGGCCCGGAGCCAGCAGAAGAAATGGGCCGAGGCCGAGGCGGCATTCCGCGAATCCGCGGCGATCCGCGACGCGAAGGAGCCCGATCTCTGGTCGACCTACGCCACCAGGGCGTTGCTGGGCGGCGCCCTGCTCGACCAGAAGAAATACGCCGAGGCCGGGCCGCTCCTGCGAGCCGGCTACGAGGGGATGAAGCAGCGGGCGGACAAGATCCCCGCAACTAGCAGGAAGCGGATGATCGAAGCATCGACCGCCTCATCGAGCTCGCCGAGGCCACCGACAAGCCCGACGACGCGAAGGCGTGGAAAGAGGTGAGGACGAAGCTAACCGCCGACGCGAAGGCGCCTTGAACGACGCACGGCCCGCCTTCGCTTGACATGCAACCAAATGGTTGCATAATCGGGCGATGGACGCGGACATGGACAAGGTGTTCAAGGCGCTGGCCGATCCGGGCCGCCGGCTGTTGCTCGACCGTTTGCACGCGGAGAACGGGCAGACGCTTGGGGCAGCTTTGCGAGCACCTGGACATGACCCGCCAGGCGGTGGCGAAGCACCTGGCCTTGCTGGAGGAGGCGAACCTGGTGGTCGTCCGATCCGGCGGGGCCGCGAGAAGCTGCATTACCTCAACCCGGTGCCGATCCACGAGATCGCCGAGCGCTGGATCGGCAAGTTCGAGCGCGGGCGGCTTCGCGCGCTCGCCGACCTCAAGGAACAGCTGGAAGGAGAGTCCGATGGCTGATTCGCGATTCGTTTACGTGACCTACATCCGCACCACGCCGGAGAAGCTGTGGCAGGCGCTGACCGATCCCGAGTTCACCCGGCGCTACTGGGTGGGGACGTGGCAGGAATGCGACTGGAAGGCCGGCGATTCCTGGCGGATCATGATCCCCGACGGCCGCGTCGCCGACAGCGGCGAGGTCCTCGAGATCGACCCGCCGCGCCGGCTCGTGCTGAAGTGGCGCAACGAGTTCATGCCCGAGATGCGCGCGGAGGCGATTCGCGCGTGACCTACGAGCTCGAACAGCAGGGCGATTCGGTCAAGCTCACCGTCATCCACGAGATCGACAAGCCCGACTCGAAGCTCATCGAGGCGGTCTCGAACGGATGGCCGAAGATCCTGTCCAGCCTCAAGAGCCTGCTCGAAACGGGCGAGCCGCTGGAGCAGACCAGCCGCTGGCCCGCGGGGGTATGAACGGCCGGATGAGGCGCCCGGCGATCGGTCGCTTGTGCCGCGGGCGATCGCCGGATAACCTCAACCTCTTGAGCCGCTTCCTTGACGCCGGGAGTCCGAAGAATGATCAAGATCACACGGTCGGTTGCCTGGACCCTTGGCGTCTTGACCGCCCTGCACGCCATGGTTGGCGGCGCGGCCAGAGGCGGCTCGGTCTCCGCGGCCAATACCAGCATCTTCGGCCCGAATGTCTACGTGTTTGATCCGAGCATGCCGGCCGCCGACATCCAGGGCGCCGCCATGGGCATCTTCTCGAAGATGGAGGCCAATCAATTCGGCCCCGAGCACTACGCGATTCTGTTCAAGCCGGGTTCGTACAACGTGACCTTCAACGTGGGATTCTACACCCATGTGGCCGGGCTGGGGCGGAACCCCGACGATGTCCACATCGACGGCGGCGTGAACGTGAACGCGCAGTGGATGCCCAACGCGAACGCGACGTGCAATTTCTGGAGGACGCTGGAGAACTTCGCCGTCACGCCGTCGTCCACCAAGGGCGTCACGCGGATCGCGGTCTCGCAGGCGGCCCCGCTGCGACGGCTGCACGTCAAGGGGGAGCTGCAACTGTTCGACTTCGACTCGCATTACAACGCGGGCTGGGCAAGCGGCGGGTTCCTGGCCGATTCGTTGGTGGACGGCAAGGTGATCCCGGCCTCTCAGCAGCAGTGGATCTCGCGCAACAGCAAGTGGTCGAGCTGGAGCAACGGCGTCTGGAACATGGTGTTCGTCGGCTGCGCGAACGCCCCGGCGGGCAAGTTCCCCCAGCCGCCGTATACCGTGATCGAACGGACGCCCGTGATCCGCGAGAAGCCTTATCTCTCCGTCGACGCCTCCGGGCGATATGTCGTGTTCGTCCCGGCGCTGCGGGCCGACACGCAGGGCGTGAGCTGGTCCCCCGGCCCGCAGCCGGGCGCGTCCATCCCCATCGATCAGTTCACGATCGCAAAACCCTCAACGGCGACCGCCGCGAGCCTGAACGCCGCGCTTGCCGAAGGCAAGCACATCCTGTTCACGCCGGGCATCTACTCGCTGGACGACGCGCTGCGAGTCACCAGGGCCAACACGATTTTGCTCGGCCTGGGCGTCCCCTCGCTGATCCCGACGAAGGGCAGCTCGGCAATCTCGGTGGCCGACGTCGCGGGCGTGAAGATCGCCGGCCTCATCATCGACGCCGGCCCCGTCAAGTCGCCGAATCTCCTGGAAGTGGGACCCCCGGGCAGCGCGGCCGATCACTCCGCCAATCCCACCTTCCTCTACGACCTGACCGTGCGCACCGGCGGCCCCTCGGCGGGCAAGAACGACGTGGGCCTCGCGATCAACAGCAACCACGTGGTGGGGGATCAACTCTGGCTCTGGCGAGCCGACCATGGCGAGGGGGCCGCGTGGACCACCAACGCGACGAAGAACGGCCTGGTCGTGAACGGCAACGACGTGACCATCTACGGCCTGTTCAACGAGCATCACGAGGAATATCAAACCTTGTGGAACGGCAACCGCGGGCGCGTGTATTTCTACCAGTCCGAGATGCCCTACGACGTGCCCGACCAGTCGTCCTGGATGAGCGGCGCGACGAAGGGGTACGCCTCGTACAAGGTGGCCGACAGTGTGACCAGCCACGAGGCCTGGGGGGTGGGCGTGTACGCCTACTTCCGCGACGCCGCCGTGACGGCCACCACCGCCATCGAGGCTCCGGCAACGAAGGGCGTCAAGTTCCACAACATGACGACCATCTGGCTCAACGGCAAGGCCGGCAGCAAGATCACCCACGTCATCAACGGCATGGGCGGGCGCGTCTACGCGAATTCTCCCCCCGAAGCGATGCGGCAGACCTACGACGACTTCCCGGGTAAGAAGTAGCGCCGTCGCGAAGCCGGCGGGTGTCATGATGTCACTCCCGCGACGGCTCTTGGGGGAGACGGATGCGAGGAGCCCGTACGTCCCTTATGGGCCGGGGCTGCAAGACGGCCGCTGAACCTTTGTGGTCGAGTCAGCAAGTTAGAAGGCGACGATCGGGCCGGGATCCGCCAGTCGCCGATCGGCAGCACTCTCGGCGCGCATTGTCAAGGTTCGCCAACGTGGCAGTTTGCTCCGCTCCACAACGCTATCGAATCGAGAAGGCATGCGCTACTCTGCTGTGGTCGTCATCGCTCTGATAAGAGTCTCGTTCCTTGCCTCTTGGGCTTCAGTCCAGGGCGAGAGTCCCCAGCCATTCGTCGTGCCGAAGACCTGGGATCAGGAGGCGGTCGAATCTCTGCAACTGCCGCTGGCGGACGCCGGTGGCACTCCCACTCCTATCACGGCGGATTATTACGGAAAGATCCCCGTGTGGAAATTCGCGAAGACCTACCCGGTGTATCACCCGGCCCATGAGCCGAAGTTCGACGGCAAGGACTACCTGGAGTGGCTGAAGTCCCGCAAATCCGAGCCGATCCTGACCGACTTCTCCGCGATGCGGACCGAGGCCGACTGGCAATCGAAAGGGCCGGCTCTGGGCAAGGAGGTGTTCGAGGCGGTCCTGGCCGACGACCGGGAGCCTTCGCTGGCCATGGCGCGGGTCGCCGACGTCCGCGACCCGGGATGGTACGAGTCGACCGGCGTGCCCTACGACGACCGGGGTCTTGTGCCGACCTTGCGATATGTGGTCGCCGAGGACGGAAGCATCCATGTGGGCACTTTTTCCTGTGCGATGTGCCACACTCGCGTCGAGAGGCTGCCCGACGGCCGCAAGCTCGTCATCTCCGGGGCGCAGGGAAATTTCCCCTTCGATCGAGTGAGGGTGCCGGGCCGCGCCGGGACGCCGGAAGGCGTGCAACGCGCGATCGATGCGTTCGTCAACCCATTCCTCTTCGCGGCGCCATGGCTCGACCCGGACCCCATCGGGGCCATAAGGAAGGCCACCCCCGCGCAGGTCACCGCGATGCACGGGGCCATCCCGGCGGGGGTGATGTCACGCCACGGGACCAGCCTGCTCTCTCCGGTCCAGGTGCCGGACTTGATTGGAATCCAGGATCGCAAGTATTTCGACCGGACCGGCCTCATTCGCCATCGCGGCATAGGCGACCTCATGCGCTATGCCGCCCTGAATCAGGGGATGGACTATCTGAACCACTACGGCAAGTTCGTCCCGGCGTCCATGCTCCCAGGCCCGACGAAGTGGGACGAAGGCCTGCCCGAAGCGACGAAATTGCCCATGATCGCGGGCAGACGCTACTCGGATGAGCAACTCTTCGCCCTGAGCCTGTTCCTGTACTCGCTCCATCCGCCCGAGAACCCCTACAAGCCGAAAGATGATGCCCAGCGACAAGACGTGGCCCGCGGGGCGAAGCTCTTCGCCGATCGCGGTTGCGTGAAGTGCCATGACCCCAACCAGGGATACTCGAACAACAAACTGGTGCGAGCACCTGGCTTCCAGGTACCGGACGACCACCCCGAGAAGGCAAGCATCCTCGACCGGTCGGTGGGAACGGATCCCACCCTGGCATTGCAAACGCGGCGGGGAACCGGGTTGTACAAGATCCCGTCCCTGAGAGGTGCCTGGTATCGCGGCCCGTTTGAACACAACGGCTCGGTCGCCACGCTGGAGGACTGGTTCGACCCCAAACGGCTGGAAAATGGATACGTGCCGACCGCCTGGAAGGGACCGCCGGACGCGAGAACGCGAGCCGTGAAGGGGCACGAGTTCGGCTTGGACCTGTCCAGGGAGGAGCGGGCGGCCTTGATCGCGTTCCTGAAGACGCTCTGAATCAACACCCTGGCTTGCGGCTGGCGGATCTTGAACCCGCGGGAAGCTCCAGGTCGCGGGATGTCCTGACGACGACCGAAAAGACTCTCCTCGATTGGCTTGCGGTTGGGACCGGTTCCACGAGGCCGGCGCGCCGGAATTCGAGGGGAAAAAGCCCTTCGTGTGTTGACCAAGGGCATCGTGTCGAGAAGGCCGGGGGCGCGAGGATTTGAACCCCGTGCGCGGGTTTTGGAGGCCCGTTGCTCTCCCAGGAGCACGCCCCGGTTCTTGATTTCTGGTCACGCCCTCGCGAGCGCCGGCTCGTTCTTCAGGAACCGCGACCAGCTTTCCATCTTCAGCCCATGCGAGGCGTAAATCGGCCTCCATTCGGGCCGCTCCGGACGCCTGCGTAGGTGCATCCCGGCCTGCTCGGGCGTGCGGTCGGCCTTGCGGGCGTTGCACCCGGCGCAGGCCGCCACGCAATTGGTCCAGCTCGATGCTCCGCCTTGCGAGCGGGGCACCACATGGTCGATCGTGATCGCCTCCCAGCCGGGCTGCGAGCCGCAATACTGGCACGTGTGATGGTCGCGCTTTGCCACGTTACGACGGCTGAACGTGACGGCCGAATTCGGCAATCGGTCGTAACGATTCAGGCAAATCACCTCCGGGATGCGAATCCGCGCACGCGCCGAGCGGATGCAAGGGTCGCCCTCGGGCGGCTCGATCTGCGCCCAATCATTCCAGTCATAAAGCCGAAATTCCTCGGGCTCAACGGCGTGCGCGGCGTCGTTCCAGAGCAGGACCAGGGCCCTCGCCACGGTGGTCACGTGGATCGGCTGCCAGTTTCGATTCAGGACGAGGGTGGGTCGTTCCAGCCTGTTCATGGGATTGATCCTCGAAGATGTGCCCGACCGGGTTCGAACCGGCGCCGTCCGCCTCACAAGCGGATATGCTTCCCCTACACCACGGACACAGCGGAAGGGGCGGGGTTCGAACCCGCAAGGCCGTGAGGCTCGCCCGCTTTCCGAGCGGGTCCCGTCACCGATTCGGGTGGCCCTTCCGAACAACCTGAGCGCCCCGACCGGGATTTGAACCCGGAACGACCCGGTAGAAGCGGGTTATGATGATCCGTTTCACCATCGGGACAGCGGAAGGCGGGGGATTCGAACCCCCATGCCCCCAGACGGGGCGCACTGTTTAGCAAACAGGCCCGGCCATGCCGTATCCGGCTGCCTTCCGTCGAAGAACCGAGTGGACCGGCCGGGGAGTTGAACCCCGATCTCCTGGGTGCAAGCCAGGCGTCTTCCCGTTGGACCAGCCGCCCATCTTCAGGACCAAACCGAGTCGTCCCGGAGGGAATCGAACCCCCGTCCCCCGGATGTAAGCCGGGAGCCCTGCCATTGGACCACGGGACGATCTTTCCCAACCGAGTCGCACGGGTGGGATTCGAACCCACACTCACCAGAATCTCATCCTGGCCGCTATGCCGGTTCGCGTACCGTGCGGGGGAGTTGCGGGCATGGGAGTCGAACCACATTCGCCGAGTTTATGAGGCTCAGCAGAGCACCGGCCCGCCCGCAGTCCCAGGCCCCGGTAACGATCCGGGCAAGTCGGCCTTATGAGAGCCGATCGGGCGCCTGCCACCCCTGGGAACAAACTTCGCCACGACCCGTGAGGGAGTCGAACCCTCGTCTCCTGGCCGAGGACCAGGGAGCCTGCCGTCAGCCGAACGGGCCAAATTCATGGGTGATGAAGGAGTTGAACCTTTCGCCTTCCGCCTCGCAGATTGATGGCAACGGCTTTACAGGCCGCCGCGAGGAACACCACCCTTCCTGACCATGACACGGGCGGGATTCGAACCCGCAAACACGGAGGTTTGAGCTCCGCCGCTCTGCCGGGTTGGCGTACCGTGCCGATGCCAATCAGCGCCCTCGATGGGATTCGAACCCACGATCTCCTCGCTGACAACGAGGCGAGCACTCCGGGCTGCTCCGCGGGGGCTAAAAAGGCAAATCCTTGATTTCAAAGAACATGGGGAGACTCCAGGGATTTCCTGCTTCCCACGGTTTCGCCCCGTTGCATCCGATTCCGTCGCGATTCGGATGCTGAAATTGATACTGGCCAGACGCCGGCCGCGGCGGGAATGTTCGCGCGGCATGCGGAATTCTCGAGGATTCGGATGGGATGCCGAACCAATCATCCGCGCTGATGAAAAGCGTGCAACGGATCGGCAACCTGCGGCTTCATGCCACTTCGTTAGTTGATCAACACAAATATCAAAATTTAAGAACACATCGTCCCGACTAATTTCAACGGATTTTCGACACGACGTGACGGTTGCTTTCCTCGTAGGCTGGGTCTGGAGCTGTCTGCGACGTGGCTGGGTCCAGACCCAGCCTACAACTCATTTCTTGTCGGCCCCCGGCTTCGGGGCCTCGGCGGTGAGCTTCGCCCGTTCCTCCTCCCATGCCTTCGCCTCGTCGGGCTTGTTCGTGGCCTCGGCCAGGGCGATGAGCCGGTCGAGGGCCTCGCCGAGCCAATTCTTGCCTTGCGGCGGGATCTTGCCGGCCCGAGCCTTCAACCCCTCGTAGCCGGAGCGCAGCAGCGGCTCGGCCTCGGTGTATCTCTTCTGGCCGAGCAGCGACGCGCCGAGCATCGACCTGCTGTTGAACGTCGTCGAGTCCTCGGGCTGGGCCTTTTCGCAGATGGCGAGGCACTCTCGCAGGACCGGCTCGGCCTTGTCCCAGGCCTTGACCTCCACCAACTCCATGCTCATCTGGGTGAGGAGCCCGGCCAGTTGCGGGCTGCCCGCGGGCATCGAGTCGAGGCTTTCGGCCGCCACCTCCTCGGCGAGCGCGGCGGCCTTGTCGGCCTGCCCGGCGTGGGCGTAGGCGTCCACGAGTTGCGGCCCGACGATTCGCAGCGAGGGGTGATGACGACTCGCCCGGTACGCCCCTTCGAGCAGGGGCAACGCCTCGTCCAGGCGGCCCGCGTCCTTGTAGTTCACGCCCAGGTTCGCCCGGACAAGCCAGGTATCGGGATCGTCGGCCCCGGACCTGGCGACCCGCAGCTTGAGGGCTTCCTCGAAGAGGGGGATCGATCGGTCGAGTTGTTTCGTCGACCAGTAGGCGCTGGCGAGGTCGTTCATGGTCGTGAGCGTCCTGGGGTGGTCGGGCCCGAGCCTCGCCTTCATCCGCGCCAGCGTGTCCTCATACAGGGGAAGGCGCGGTCGAGCCGGCCGGCGACCTGGTAGGCGGAGGCGAGGCTGCCCATGCTCCCGAGCGTGGCGGGGTGGTCGGGCCCGAGCTTGGATTTCCTCATATCCGCGGCCTGCTCCAGGAGCGGCAGGGCGCGGTCGACCCGGCCGGCGGACCGATAGCCCTCGGCGAGGTTGTTCATGCCCAGGAGCGTGGCAGGGTGGTCGGCGCCGAACGTCGCCCTCTGCCGCGCCAGTGCCTCCTCGAAGAGCGGCAGGGCGCGGTCGAGCCGGCCGGCGTCCCGGCAGGCCGCGGCGAGGTTGCTCATGGCCGAGAGCGTGGCGGGTTGGTCGGGGCCCAGCTTCGACTTCATCCGCGCCAGCGCCTCCTCGAAGAGCGGCAAGGCGCGGTCGAGCCGGCCGGCGTCCCGGCAGGCCGCGGCGAGGTTGTTCATGCCCGAAAGCGTGTCGGGATGGTCGGGGCCCAGCTTCGCCCTCTGCCGCGCCAGCGTGTCCTCGTAGAGCGGCAGCGCGCGGTCGACCCGGCCGGCGGTCAGGTAGCCCGCGGCCAGGTCGCTAATGCTCGCGAGCGTCTCGGGGTCGTCGGGGCCGAGCTTCGCCGCGAAGGTGGCGCGGGCCTTGGAAAGCAGGACGATCGCCTTCTCGGCATAGCCCAGGCTCAGCTGCGCCATGCCCAGGGTCTTCTGCATCCGCGCCACTCCCAGCGGGTCGTCGATCGCCTCGCCCTCCAGCGCGGCGGTCGCCGCGTCGAGGTTCCTTCCGAGGCGGTCCGGCAGCGGCAGTGTCCCCTTGTCGCCCCCCTCGATGTCCAGGTTCTTGAAGACCGATAACAGGATCGCGTTGGACTTGTCCCGCTGGCCCAGCCGTTTCTCGGCCTCCCGGCGACGAGCGTCGGCCAGGTTTCGCTGCACGTCGGCCAGGTTTCGCTGCTCGTCGGCCTCCTTCGACTGGGCGACCGCGAAGCCGCGCTGCCGGTTGGCCTCCAGAAGACCCAGCGTGGTCCCGACCACCCCGCCGACCAGCGCCAGAGCACCAGCGCCGCGGCGACCACCCGGCCGCGGTTGCGCCGGACGAACTTCCGCAGCCGATACCGCGCGGTGGGCGGACCGGCCGAGACCGGCTCGTGGTTGGTGAACCGCTCGATGTCGTCGGCCAGCCCGATCGCTGACTCGTAGCGGCGGTCCCGCTCCTTGGCCAGCGCCTTCATCACGATCCAGTCCAGATCGCCTTTCACCAGCCGGCTCAATCGCGCCGGCTCGACGTGGCGGTTCGCCGCCGGGCTCGGCGGCGTGTCGGAGGAGCTGATCCGGCTCGAAGGCGTGGGCGGCTCGTCCTCGCGGATCACCCGCAGCATCTCGTCCAGCGCAGCACGCCTCAGCGTGTCGCGCCGGATCGGCGTCGTGCCGGTCAGCAGCTCGTACAGGATCACGCCCAGCGCGTAGATGTCGGCGCGGGTGTCGATGTCCATGGCATTGAACGTGGCCTGCTCCGGGGCCATGTACAGGGGCGTGCCCATCACGTTGCCGAAGGCCGTGAACAGCGTGTGATCGCTCAGATGCATGCCGCCGGTGGCCTTGGCCAGCCCGAAGTCGATCACCTTGGGCACGGGCTTGTCGTCGTGGGATTCGACCAGGATGTTCGTCGGCTTCAGGTCGCGGTGGATGATCCCCTTCTGGTGCGCGTGTTGCACGGCCGAGCAGATCTGCCGGAACAGGGCCAGCCGCTCAGGCAGCCCCAGTCGATGCCGGTCGCAGTAATCGGTCAGTGGGACGCCCTTGACCAGTTCCATCACGAAGAACGGGCGGCCGTCGTCGGTGGCGCCGGCGTCCAGCACCTTCGCGATGTTCGGGTGGTCCATCAGCGCCAGCGCCTGGCGCTCGGCCTCGAACCGCGCGAGGACGTTGCGCGAGTCCATGCCCGCCTTGATCAGCTTCAGCGCGACCATGCGCCTCACCGGCGCCGTCTGCTCGGCGAGGTAGACCGAGCCCATGCCGCCCTCGCCGATCTCCTGGCGGATCTTGTACCTGCCGGCGATGACGACCCCCTCAACCTGGGCCGCGGGGCGTCGGCACGGGGCGTCCGGCGGCTCGCTGACCACGAGCGCGGCGGTGGCTTCCGGGGCGTCGCCGTGCGTCGCCCCCGGGCCGCTGAGGAACGGCCCCGGCTCGTCGTCGGCCCGCAGCAACGCCTCGACGCGCCGGCGCAGGGCCGCGTCGCCGGCGCAGGCCGAGTCTAGGTAGGCGCCGCGGCCCTCCCGCGGGCGGTCCAGCGCGGCCAGGAAGATCTCGCGGGCGTTGCTCGTGGGTGCGGCCATCGTCATCCTCCTGGTTCGGCGATGCTCTTTCCTATCAATGCGACAGCGGGGGCGGAAGTGTCTCACGGCCGGCGAAATTATCCCGCCGCGCCGTCCCCCAGCTCGCACCGCAGCCAGGCGCCGGCGAACTGCCAGTGGCGATAGGTGGTGGCCTGCGCCAGGCCCAGGGCGTCGGCGACCGTGAGCAGGTCGTCGGACGACTCGAGCACGCGGTGGGCGCGGTCCAGGTCGATGCGCCTGCGACCGCCGCCGTGCCTGAGGGAATGCTTGCGTCGTGCAGCCTCGACGAGGATGCGGCGCATGGCCTCGGCGGCGGCGGCGAAGAAGTGGCCACGGCCGTCCCACCCCGGGTCGTCGCCGCCGACCAGGCGGGGAGGTACGCCTCGTGGACCAGCGCCGTGGCCTGGAGCGTCTGGCCGGGCGCCTCGGCGAGCTTGCGCGAGGCCAGGCGGCGGAACTCGCGGGCGGCTCCGCGGTCGCCCGCCCCCAGCGCCGAGAGGATGCGAGTGACGTCATTCATGGCCGATTGCCCGCCACGTGCCCGCTCGCGGCCCCGCACCCGGCGTTACGGCGAGGCAGGGCCGCGTTCGAGTCTATGACCAGGGACTACGCGAGGATACCCTCCTGCCCTCGGACGGCGTCCGCTTGCCGGTCGTCGACCTGCTGGAGCCGGGCGAACACGTCTGGTCATGATATTACGCAGGACCCTTATCTAGCCCACTGCAGCTCGACTTTGTACGATGCCCCGACGCCTGCGGGGCCGTGAAAACGGAAGGAGGCCACTCAGCCCCGGCTTTCCCGCACATCGCGACTGCACGTCTAACGTTGGAAAACCCGGGCCCGGCTTGAACGGCCCCGAAATACACGGGGGACCAAGACTTACGGAACGTACAAAGTCGAGCTTAGTGACGACCACGCCGTCGCCGCCGAAGGTCGTGTCGAGCCAGCCGTTGGTGTTGTAGCGGACGAGGGCGAAATCGGTCTTGTATTTCGGGTAGCCCGTGGACTCGAACCCGCAGACCACGATCTTGCCGTCGGATTGGCTGGCCACCGAGCGTGCCTCGTCGTTCAGGCTTTTGAAGGAGGTAACGACCGGTCCCGTACCTCCGAACGAGGTATCGAGCGTACCGTTGGGATTGTATCGCGTCACCGCAAAGTCATCGGTCGTCCCGAAATGGCTGTTCCCGGCGATCAAGATCTTCCCGGCGTCGGCCGGGTCGCCCGGATCTTTCTGGGGATAGACGGCGGTTTCCGGCGTACCGCCCTGGACGGGCGTCGGCACAATGCCGCCGTTCCCGAACGAGGGGTCCAGGACACCTGCGGTCATCAAGGCGCGGCCTTCGAGGCTCTCCAGCAGCGGGCGGATGCCAGCGGGCGGATGCGCGTCTTCATCGGGATTCCTTCCTGCTTGATCCATCGATCCATGATGTGTAAACCTGTACGCCAAGGTGACACGACGATCTCAAAGATCGCACCGCCGCGATGGTCTCCGGCCGTCACCGCGTCAATGGTGCCCTTCGACGACGAACGGCCCTCCCCGAGCTAGACAACATCGCCGCGAGATCCTGCTCGTGCCCTTCCGAAAAGTAGCGGATCGGCGGGTCGAGGCGGACCGAGAGGCGGGTTTCCCTGGCGTCACCGTCGCTCGCGGTACGATCACCGGCGGCGAGGGAGGCCGTACCCCCGCCAGCAACGGGGTTGGTGGCGGATTCAATGAACCTTCGATTCGCCGCCGTCTTGCTGCCGGATCGATCGTTGAAATACGGCAAGTCCTCGCGGATTCTTGCGACGGAGGGTTCTATGTTTGCAAATGCGATGGAAGCAGGTAAGATGCAATCAGCCAAGGGCTTACGAGGCTTTCCACCTGGCCCCGGGTCGCTCGCGGGGCTGACTTTTGCGGATTCGAGTCCTGCTGGGCAAATCGCGAGGAGCCCCGGGAGCTTTTCCGGGATTTTCTCTTTTCGGCGAACGCCTTCGGGCGGCCGTGGCTTATTTCTCGACCCATTCCTGAGGATCAGGCGATGACGAACGTGGGCCGCGGGCGAACCGGGCGAGTCTTGGCCGTCTTCCTGGCTTTCGTCGGCGTGGGGCCGCACGCGTCTTTCGCCGAGGATTGGGGGGCGTATTCGATCATCCCGGCCAGCGCCCCGGCTTTGGTTCTGGAAGCCGTCGGCTCGGGACGGCCGAGGGGACCGTCGTCTCGATCGGCAAGCCCGCCGGGCGCGGCCAACCAGAAGTGGGTCATCACTCCCACCGGGGAACGACCTCTATTCGATCAAGCCGTCCTACAGTTCGACCCTCGTCCTGGCCGTGGCCAAGGGCGGCGTCGAAGATCGGGCACTCCGATCGTGCTCGAGGCCGACGAGGGGCAACCCTGGCAGCAGTGGGCGCTCAAGAAGAACGAGGACGGGTCGTACTGCCTGATCCCGAAGCACGCCCCGGCAAGGGGCTCGACCATCTCGGCGGCAAGCCGAGCCCGGGCGCCAGGATCGACCTCTGGACGAACAAGCCCGGCGATCAGCACCTGCAATGGATCGATCAAGCCGCTCGCCGGCACCGCCTGGCCGCCGGCCGGCGTCGAGACGCCCGCCGAGCACCTACGTCCCGCCCGAGATCAAGCCCGAAGCCGTGCCCAAGGGCGAGATCAAGGACTTCACGTTCTCGAGCAGCGCGATCTTCCCGGGCACGGTCCGGCAGGTCACGGTCTTCATCCCGGCGCAATACGACGGCTCGCAAGCCCGCCTGCGTCTATGTCAAGACCGACGGCTACAACCCCGTCGAAAAGTCCCTGCTGGAAACGATGATCGCCACCAAGGAAATGCCCGTGACCATCGGCGTGTTCGTCAGGCCGGGCGATCTGCCCGCCGCCGATGAAGGGCACGATGGGGCGGCGGAATCGCTGCTTCGAGTACGACGGCGTGGGCGACAACAACGTCCGGTTCCTCGTCGACGAACTCCTGCCGTTCGTGGCCAAGAAATTCGACCTGAAGCTCTCGACCAGCGGCAATGATCGCTGCATCGCCGGCGGCAGCAGCGGCGGGATCGCGGCGTTCAACGCGGCCTGGGAACGGCCCGACGCGTTCAGCCGCGTCTATGCCGAACAGCGGCAGCTTCGTCGCCTTCCGCGGCGGCCACGAGTTCCCCACGCTCGTCCGCAAGTTCGAGGCGAAGCCGATCCGCGCCTATCTCACCACCGGCACGCAGGACATGGAGAACTGCGCGGGCGACTGGTTCCTGCTCGATCAGGAGATGGACAAGGCGCTGAAGTTCTCGGGCTACGACTACTCGTTCCGGATCATCAACGGCGGCCACGTCGCGGGCTATTACGACTACTACCGGGAGGCGATGAGCTACCTCTGGAAAGGCTGGCCCGAGCCGGTCGCAGGCCGGGCCGAGCGCCCCGCGCGTCCGCGACATCCTCCTCCCCGATGAGCCGTGGCAAGCTGGTCGCAGAGGGCCGCCACGATGCCAGAGGGGCCGCCTGCAACGCTCGCGGCGAGGTCTTCTTCGTGGATGCGGCGGAGAACAAGATCTACCGCATCGATCTCGACGGCAAGATCAGCGAGTTCCTGGCCGATGCCGGCCACGCCAACGGCCTGTCCGTCGGCCCGAAGGGCGAGCTCTACGCCGTTTCGAGCCGGACCGGGAAGGTCATGAGCTACGACGCGTCGGGCAAGGGCACGCTGGTCGTCGACGGCCTCCGCGGCCAGCACATCCTCGCCATGCCCGACGGCGGCCTCTACGTCACCGACGGCGACGAGCCGACGAAGTCGGGCGAGGTCTGGTTCGTCAAGGACGGCAAGAAGACGCTGGTCGACTCGGGCCTGAAGTTCGCGACCGGGCTGGCCTATCGGCCCGACCAGTGGCTGCTCTCCGTCGCCGACGGGCATTCGAAATGGGCGTACAGCTACCAGATCAACCCCGACGGCACGCTCGCCAACAAGGAGCGGTTCTTCTGGCTGCACGTCCCCGACTGGGAAGACGACGCCGGCGCCGAGTCGGTCTGCTACGCCAGGGAGGGCCAGATGCTGGTCGCGACCCGCTGGGGCATCCAGGTCTGCGCCGACGACGGCCCGACGCAGGTCATCCTGCCCCTGCCCGACCGCGGCCGCGTCGTTCGGCGTCTGCCTGGGCGGCCGCGAGCTGGACACGCTCTTCGCCTTCTGCGGCGACAAGATCTGGAAACGCAAGGTAAGAGTCCACGGCATCGGCGCCTTCTCGCCGTGGGTCCCGATGCGAGGCTCGAAGTTGTAAACGCCGGGGGCTCACTTCTTGCCCGGATCGCGACTTGAAGGCGAAACGGCCGGGACCGTGGCCTTTTCCTCACGCCACGCCGTCGCCTCATCGGGCTTGTTCGTGGCCTCGGCCAGCTCGATGAGCCGGTCGAGGGCCGCGACGAGATGGACCCGGGATTGCGGGGGCATCTTTTCGACTCGCCTCTTCATGCCTTCGTAGCCGCCCCGCAAGAGTGGATCGGCATCCGCGTACTTCTTCTGGCCGAGCAGGGCGCCGCCGAGCATCGACCTGGCGTTGAACGTCGACCAGTCGTCGGGCTGCTTGGCCTCGCGGATTTCCAGGGCTTCACGGACCACTCGCTCGGCGTCAGCCCATGCTTTCACCTCCAAGAAGACCCGGCCGGTCTGCGCGAGCGAGCTGGCGATTTCAATTCCCTTCGCCGGCAGAGTGACACGCTTCTCTTCGAGGGCCTCGTTGATCATGGCGATCTCCTTATCCGTCCGCCCAGAGAGCCCGTAGCAGTCCATGAGCCGCTTCTTGACCCAGAGAAGGCTGGGATGTTTGCGGCTCGCCATCGCGGCCCCCTCCATCAGCGGCATGGCATCGTCCAGGCGGCCGGTCTCCATGTAGCAGACACCCAGGGCGGCCCGGCTACTCCAAGTATCCTCGTGCTCTTGCCCAAGACGGACTTCGCGCAGCTTCAGCACCTCCTCGAACATGCGGGGTTGCGCGTTCCATTTCCTTCAGGGACCGGGAAGCAGGCCGCAAGCGCCTCCATGGTCACCAGCGTGTCGGGATGGTCGAACCCGAGCTTCGCCTTTCGCAAAGCTAGTGTCCGCTCCAGCAAGGGCAACGCTTGCTGGGCCTGCCCGGCGAGCAAATACGCGCGGGCAAGGTTGTTCATGCCCCCGAGCGTCTTTGGATGGTCAGCGCCCAAGCTCGCTGTTGTGGATTGGACAATCTGCTCGGAGATCGCCAGGGCACGATCGACGCGTCCGGAGAGGCGGTAGGCGTCGGCCAGGCCATCCATGGCGGTGATCGTGTCGGCGTGCCCGGGGCCAAGCCGGACCTGCATCTGCGCGACCGTCTGCTCAAGCAGACCCACCGCGCGATCGGGCTTCCCTGCGGCCTTGTAGGCCCCGGCAAGGTTGCCCTTCGTGATCAGGGTGTCCGGGTGGTCGTCGCCGAGTTTCGCCGTCTTCAGGGCGAGCGTCTGCTCGAACAAAGGAACAGCGAGGTCCAGCTTTCCGACGGATTGGTAGGCCAGCGCGAGGTTGTTCATGGTGACGAGTGTGGTGGGGTGATCTGGCCCGAGCTTCGCCTTCATCAATGCTAGCGTCTCTTCCTTGATCGGCAGGGCACGCTCGTATTTGCCGGCTTCCTGGAGGACGACGCCGAGGTTGTTCATGGCGGTCAGCGTACTGGGGTGATCCGGCCCATGCTTCGCCCTCATCAGCGCCAGGACTTCCTCGAAAACCGGCACGGCGCGAATGATCTCGCCGGCCGACCGCCAGGCACCGCCAAGGTTGTTCATGGTGACGAGCGTGTCGGGATGGTCGCGGCCGAGCTTGGCTCTCCTCAGGGCGAAGGTTTGCTCCAGGAGAGGAAGGGCGCGGTCGAGTTGGCCTACATCACTGAGGGACGTGCCGAGATTGCTCATGATGCCGAGCGTAACGGGGTGATCCAGCCCCAGACCCGCCTTCGCGAGTGCCAACGTCTGCTCGTAGAGCGGCACCGCTTCATCGAGTCGGGCAGCCGACCGGTAGCGCCCGCCAAGCCGTTCATGGCGTCGAATGTGTGCCATCTTCGAGCCCGAGGTTCGCCTTCATCCGTACAACGGTTTCCTCAAATAGCGGCAGGGCGAGGTCAGCTTGCCCGCTGCCTGGCAGACGACCGCGAGGTTGCTCATCGTGACGAGAGTATCGGCATGGTCGGGGCCGAGCGTCGCCTTCCTCCTCGTCAGTGTTTGCTCGTACAGGGCCAGAGCTAGGTCATTCCGGCCGTCGGAGTGGTAGGCCCCGGCCAGGCTGTCCATACTCATAAGCGTGTCGCGGTGGTCGGGGCCGAGGCGAGAAAGAAAGGTGGCGCGGGCTCTTGTTAGCAGGACGATCGCTTTTTGTGCGTACCCGAGGCCAACCTGCGACACGCCCAGCGCATTCTGCATTCGCGCCACCGCCAAGGGGTCGCCAATCGCATCCCCTTCCAGTTGGGCTGTTGCCTGATCGAGACTCCGGCCGAGGCGTTCCGACAACGGCCGATCATCCTTCTTCTCCGCCTTCGGGTTCAGATTCAAGAACACCGAGCTAAGGATCTCATTGGACCTCTCGACCATCGCCAATTGCCTCTCGGCCGCCTTCCTGGCCTTGTCCTTCTCGCCCGACTCGCGGCGAGCGAGGCTCGCCTGCTTCCTCGCCTCGATCAGGCCGAGCGTGGTCCCCACCACGCCGCCGATCAGCGCCATCAGGACCAACGAGGCCGCGATGACCTGCACCCGGTGGCGCCTGGCGAATTTCTTCAGCCGATAGGTCGACGAGGGCGGGCCCGCCGTGACGGGCTCGTGGTTCTGGAACCGCTCGATGTCGTTGGCCAGGCCGATCGCCGACTCGTATCGCCGCGATCGCTCCTTGGCGAGGGCCTTCATCACGATCCAATCGAGTTCGCCGCGCACGAACCCGCTCGACCGTGCCGGCTCGATTTGCCTGGTAGCCGCAAGGCTCGGCAGAGATTCCGACGAGCTGAACGGCTGCTCGGCGTCGGCGGGTCGACTTCGCGGATCAGCCTCAGCATCTCGTCCATCGCCGATTGCTTGAACGTGTCGCGGCGAATCGGCGTGGTCCCGGTCAGCAGCTCGTACAGGATCACCCCGAGCGAACAGATGTCGGCGCGCGTGTCCACGTCGATCGCATTCAGGCCGGCTTGCTCGGGTGCCATGTAGAGCGGCGTCCCCGCGACCGTGCCGAAGTGGCTATAGAGGGTAGGCTCGGCCAGTCGCAGTCCGCCCGTGGCCTTGGCGAGGCCGAAGTCGATCACCTTCGGCGCGGGCCTGTCGTCGTGGACCTCGACCAGGATGTTGGTGGGCTTCAGGTCGCGGTGGATGATCCCCTTCTGATGCGCATGTTGCACGGCCGAGCAGATCTGCCGGAATAAATCCAGGCGCTCGGGCAATCCCAGGCGATGCCGGTCGCAGTAGTCGGTCAGCGGGACGCCCTTGACCAGCTCCATCACAAAGAACGGACGGCCGTCGTCGGTGGTTCCTGCATCCAGGACCTTGGCGATGTTGGGATGGTCCATCAAGGCCAGGGCCTGGCGCTCCGATTCGAATCTCGCCAGCACGGCGCGAGAGTCCATGCCCGCCTTGATCAACTTCAGGGCCACCATCCGCCTGACGGGCTGGACCTGCTCTGCCAGGTAGACCGAGCCCATCCCGCCCTCGCCAATCTCCTCGCGAATCTTGTATCGGCCGGAGACGAGGCTGCCCAGGATCGAGCCCGCGGGTGCAGGGGCGATGGCGTGGCCGACGGGCGGACCTTCGGCCCGCGGAGGCTCGCATTCCGACGGCGGGTCCGTCACCGTGGCGATGGCGGCAAGGTATTTTTCGGCAGGGACGGCGGGCTGATCATAAGCGGCAAGCAGCCCGTCGACGCGATGCCTCAACTCGAAATCGTCGCCGCATTCCCCCTCCAGGAACTCGGAACGATCGTCCGGTTCGGGGAGCACCAGCGCCGAGATGAACACGGCTTTGACGCGAAGAGGATCAATCGGCATGAAGATCGCCCCCGGTGTCAATTTCCCTGGATAGGCCGCATTTCCCGCTGAAACGTCTTAATATAATCCAAAATTCCTTGAGGACGAGCGAAAAATTCGTCAAGGTCCGGCAAACCTTAGGAATGGAATCCAGGAGAATTGCAAAGTCGCGGGGAAATCGAAAACTCGTCGGCGATCGGATGAATTCGCCGGACGCCTATCGCGATAGTCTCCCAAGGTGCTGGTCCTTCGACGCGATTGACAGCTCGCATATCCCGAGGTGCAGGCGACCCTGGGGGCAAGAAACCTTCGCATTCCGAGATTTCCCGGTTCATCGCGGGAATCACGGTCAAGGCGTTGGCGGGATTGGGTTTACGACGGATCGAAATTCCCTGATTCCGGGGCGAGAGGCCAAATCCCGTGCTGGATGAGTGCCTGTCGCGGTCTCGCCTCATGACCTCGCAATCCTTCCTGGGGGTGGATCGGCGGTCTCTTGCGGCCGTGCGCCATCCTTATAGGATGGAGCCTTACCGCCGAGGATGGGGACGCATCGGCGGGGTACCAATCCTGGACGAGGACGGCGAGCATGACGAAACCCGCTATCACCGCCATCGTGACATTGTGCCTGCTCGCGGCGAGCCCCCGGGCCGACCTGCTCGGGCAGGACGCGCCGAAGGCCTCGTACACCGCGGCGCGCGACTACGCGCAATGGGAGAAGGAAATCGCCGCTTACGAGGCCACCGACCGCCAGAACCCGCCGCCCAAGGGCGGCACCCTGTTCATCGGCTCCTCGACGATCCGGCTCTGGAAGACCCTCGCCGCGGACTTCCCCGACCACAAGGTCGTCAACCGCGGGTTCGGCGGCAGCGAGATCGTGGACAGCACCCACTTCGCCGACCGCCTGATCTTCCCCCACGAGCCCAGGCAGATCATCCTCCGCGCCGGCGGCAACGACATCCACGACGGGCGGACCCCGAAGCAGGTGGCTGCCGACTTCGCCGAATTCGTCCGCGTGGTCCACGCCCGCCTGCCTAGGGCGGAAATCCTCTACAACTCCGTCAGCCCGGCGCCCTCGCGATGGGGCGAGTCGGACAAGTACCGCGAGCTGAACCGGCTGATCCGCGAGATGGCGCCTGGAAATGCCCCGGGTCGGGTTCATCGAGACGTTCGACATGGTGCTCAAGCCAGACGGACACGCCCGCCCCGAGCTTTTCGTCAAGGACCGGCTGCACTTCTCGGCGGAAGGCTACAAGCTGCTCGCCGAGCGCGTCCGGCCATTCCTGGCGAATTGATTGAGGCCCGCGATGCCCTGCGGCGAACCTCGGCCGTTCGCACCCGCGACGCATTGGACCGAAGGAAGGACATCGCGGAGGAGCGGATGTTCGGCGGCCCCTACTTCCTGATAAACGGCAGGATGCTGGTCGGTTTCGGGAACGACGCTCCCATCCATTACGGCTCGAAGGCGGAGAGGCGCGAGGCAGCGATCCCCGGGCGTCTGGCTTGAAAGTTGCGTGGATGTTCGCGTCCGAATCTTCCAATACCCGGAGGACATCCCATGCCAGCGCAAACCGCCGACCGGACCATCGCGATGCCGGAGGGACTTTTCTCGCCCGTCGCGGGCGGTGTGGGACGACTTTGCACGGTCTTCGTCAACCTCTACGCGGTGGATTTGCCCGACGGAAGCTGGGTTCTCGTCGATACCGGCATCCCCGGCTTCGCATGGTATGTCCGGAAGGCGGTCGAGAGCCGATACGTGACGAAGCCCCGGGCAATCGTTCTCACCCACGGGCACTTCGACCACGCGGGCAACGCGAAGGAACTGGCCGAGGCGTGGGACCTGCCGATCTACGCCCACAAGCTGGAACTCCCTTACCTGACCGCCAAGAGCGACTACGCACCGCAGGACCCCACGCCCGGCGGGGCGATCTGCTTCCTGTCGCGCTTCTTCCCCACGAGTGGGACCAACCTGGGCAGTCGGGTCCGTCCGCTCCCGGACGACGGCTCGATCCCGCCGATGCCCGGCTGGAAATGGGTCCACACCCCGGGCCACTCGCAGGGCCACGTCTCGCTGTTCCGAGAGGCCGACAGCACCCTGCTCGCCGGGGACGCGATCGCGACGACGGATCTGGACGCCTGGTCGGCGCAATTCACATGGCCCCGCGAGATCTCGCGCCGCCCACGCCCTTCACGCCCGACTGGAATCACGCCCGGCGCAGCATCGCAAGGATTGCGGACCTGGAGCCTCGCACCGTCGCGGCAGGCCATGGGCTCCCGATCGAAGGCGAAGGGCTCGGGGGAAATCTCAGGACGTTCGCCGAGGATTTCACCATCCCGCGAGGCGGAAGATACACGCACGAGCCGGCCCATTACGCCGAGGACGGTTCGCTATCCTCCGTGCCGCGGCCCGTGCCCGACACGTTGCCGCGAAACCTGCTGATCGGCGCGACCGCGGCGGGACTGGCAATCGGGGTGGTCGTCGTCCTGGCGAGGCGTCCAAAGCCCAGGCGTTGGCTATCGTGACGAGGGATTGAGACGAGCCTCGACTCCGCCAATCATCCGGGCTCCTTCCCGTCGAGGAATTCGATCCCCCTGGCGAACCATTCGGCGGGCGGATGGGCGTGGCCCATGCCGGGCACCTCCAGATAGAGGATGTGCCGGAATCCCTCGGGCTCGAACCCATGCTGGAAGACTCTCCGGGTGTTCTCGCGATTGAAGTCGTCCTCACCGGTCAGCAGCACGTACCGGTTCTTCGCCTTCGCCGGTTCCAGGATCGCCGCCTCGGGACGGTAGGTCGGCATCCAAGATTTGCCAGGGTCGGCGGTTGGGATGGGCCGGTAGAAGTTGGCGCCGACGATTGGGAAAGTCCCCGAGAATACGTCGGCGTAGGCCACGCCCAGCATACTGGCCGTGCGTCCTCCGCCCGACAGCCCCGACACGTAGACTCGATCGGGGTTGATGTGAAACCGCTTGCTCATGTTGTGCGCCGCATCGATCGCCAAACGGCCGCGGTCGAACAAATCCCGGTCATTCCCCGACTTGAAGGCGCCCGACGAACAACAGCTTCTTGTCGGCGAGCACCTGCCTCCACTCGGCGATGAGGATGGGCTGCGGAGATGGGTCGACCCAGACGAGCAGCCCCCACTCCTCCTTGTGGCGATAGGACTTCGGCACGAAAATGCGGAATTTTTCCTTCGAGATGTCATAAGCCAGGGGCTCGTTCCCGGTCCCAAATCGGCGCTTCAAGTCGGCATCCGAGGAGAGTGGCGCGGCCTCCTTGAAGGCGAGATCCTTCTGGCCCGCCGTGAACGCAGGGTAATCCGCGCCCCGGGCCCATCCCGAGTTGAGCAGAAGGAAGGCAAACAAGAGTCGATTCATAACACATCCTCCCGTCCGTCGGTCGCGAGGGATGCCCCGGACCGCCATCCACGTGCGCCGATTTTCCACTCCTACCTTATCTGTGACGCCAAGGACTTGCGCCGCGGTCGAAATCCAAGAATTAGCTAACACGCGAAATGGTGTGACAGTTTTTCGCAGGCGATCCCGGCTTGAAAATCGCCCAGATGTCATGTCTGAAGGGTGATTTGTACGCACTGGCATATCGAAGCCGCGTGATCCGCGACGGAAGCCCCCAATCGGGCGCCGACGCCCAATCGATCTCCGGTTTTCAGGGCGGATATCCGGTCATCGCGGCCAACCGGAAGCGGACGCCGGGCCCTTTATTTCACCGCAGTACACCCGGCAGGACTCGAACCTGCAACCCTCAGTTCCGAAGGCACAAAAATGGCCAAGGTGAAAGCCGCGTAAGTCCTAGGCCTGTATCATCATACCGGATCGCGTCCCATTTGCAAGTGCGAAGCTACCGTTGCAAGAAATCGCGAGGAATCGCGGTATTTAGACGGCCGATCCGGTAGCGATCCGGTAGTGAATTGAACGCCTGGTCTCGAAGGAGTCGAGCTTCGGCGGATGGAAACGTTTCCAGGGATGAGAGGTCATGAGGACCGGAGCAACGGGACGTACGGCAAGGACCTCGAGGCGGCGGGCGGGGGTCCCTCAATCGGCCTTTGATGCTCTACGCCCAAGGGCGTCATCGTCTGGGGCACACCCAAAGCGCAAGGGGGCCGGCTAAATGTTCTTGTGCTCAACGCCCGTGGGCGTCATCGTCTGGGTCACACCTCAACGACGAGCTGCCCGTCACCCGGCCGATGTGCTCAACGCCCGTGGGCGTCATCGTCTGGGTCACCGGCGCCACGACGCGAGCAATTTCCGCCTGATCGAGTGCTCAACGCCCGTGGGCGTCATCGTCTGGGTCACGCGCGGCGGCCGACGTCTTCGCGGGGGCAAGTAAACGTGCTCAACGCCCGTGGGCGTCATCGTCTGGGTCACGGAACGCCCCACGGCGCCGTGGGGGGCTGAATGCCACGTGCTCAACGCCCGAGGGCGTCATCGTCTGGGGGACAGTTTTCATCGACGGTGTCAGGGAGAAGCCCGCCGCCTGAAAAATCCCCGAACACCACTCTTGACCATACCCCATCGGCGGGCAGGCGCACGACGTGTCGCAGGCGGAGGCGTTGATCCGCGACCTGAAGATCGACCATGTGATCGCAGATAAGGGATATGAAAGCAATGCCTTCGTCGGGGCGATCGAGCGCAGCGGCGCGAAGGCGGTCATCCCCTCGCGGTCGAATCGGCTCAAGCCCCGGGAGATGGACGCCCATCTGTACAAGGAGCGTAATCACGTGGAGCGGCTCTTCGCCAAGCTGAAGCAATGCCGTCGCGTGGCGACCCGCTACGAGAAGACGGCGCGTAACTACCTGGCATTCTGCCAGTTAGCGTCCGTGATAGTGCTCCTGACGTGGTTGTCAGTACGCCCTAGTACTAGTTTGCGGTGCGAAATGTAAGCCATTTCCCCGAAAAAACTTGCGTCGTCGCGGCTGATCCTCGTTCGGATCGGACCATCGCCGCCTCGGGGCCCCGGATCACCCCCGGGCCACCCCCGCCACCTTCGCCAGGTTGTGCGCCACAACTCCCCAACCGACCCATTGCCCGAAGCCGCTCTCCCCGCGATACCGGCAGCGTTTCAGCCCGCAGTCCCGCTTCATCGCGTGGATCCGACCCTCGATCCCGGCCCGGAACCGGTAGGCCTCGCGAAACGGTCGTCCCTTCTCCTCCGCCCGCCGCTGCGGCCGCGCATTGCCGACGTGCGGCAACTCCAAATGCGTGACCCCGGCCTGCCGCGCCAGCCTTTCGTTCTCCGCCGACCCCATCCCCCGGTCCGCCGCCAGCAGGTTTGGCGGCCGCCCGAACTGCCGCGCGTGGTTCGCCAGCGCGTCGGGCAGGTACGGCTGGTCCTGGCCGCCGCCTCGCGGCAGCACCGCGAACCCGGTGATCAGCCCACCCTCGACCTCGTCGAGCCTCAGCTTGCGGCCGAACTCCGCCGGCTTGCCCGCCTTGAATCGCGGGATCACCTGGGTGTGCGGCTCGAACACCGAGACCAGCTTCTCGCCGGAGGGGACCGGGTCGTCCTTCAGGACGCGACGCACGGCCTGGCCGGTCGCCTGCTTGAGCCGGGGCAGGACCTCCTCGAGCCGCCCGGCCAGCCGCCGAGCCGCGTCATCGCCTTGCTCCGCGAGCGCCTCGAGCACCCGCCGGCCCTGGGCCCCGGTCCGCTTGGCCGATCGCCACCAGCCGGCCGTAGGCCGCCTTCAACGCCTGCTTGCCCTCATCGCCCTTGCGGCGGGCGATCCGGTGCAACTGCTGGGACAGCTTGCGGACGGACCGAACCCGGCTGCGGAACGCCTCCTTCAGCCCGGAGGCGGCCTCGCCCAACGCCACCCTGGCCCGCCGCAGCAGCCGCGAGACGACGCGGACCCCGTCGCCGACCAGGCCGCTGTCGGTGGGGAAGTGGATGTTCGTCTCGACCGCCGTGGTGTCGACGCGGAGCTTGCGGCCGCGGGTCACCTTCAGCGATCGGGCCAGCTGGACCACCCGGTCGTTGAGCGCCTGGAGTGTCTCCGGGCCGATGGTGTTGGCCCAGCGGATCAGGGTGGTGTCGTCGGGGACACGCTCGAGGTAGACGCGGCAGAACTGCCGCAGCACCAGGCTGTCGTTGACGAAGTACTCGGCCTGGGCGTAGCTCCAGCCGTAGAGCCGCATGACCACGAGCATCCGCAGGACGACCTCGACGGGGGTGGAGGGGCGTCCGCGGGATCGTGATCGGGGCGAGCGGCAGGCCGTGTCGGAGCGGATGGCCTCGACGATCTCGTCGTCGTCGAGCAGGCGGTCGAGTTGCTCGAGCTGGGGCTCGAAGCGAAGGCCGAGCTGGGGCACGAGGGCGAACAGGTCGGTCCGGTTATAGCGATGTCTGAGCATGGATGCGACGTGCCATCGGTCCGGTTGGTGCGGTTGCTGAGCCTCCCCACAGCTTACAAACCGCTGAAAAACAAGGCAATTTCGCACCGCAAACTAGTGCTGCGCGGCTACCTCCGGCAGCGGCAGACGCTGGTGCGCTACGCCGGCCAGCACGTGCAGCACATGCAGAAGGCCCTGGAGCAGATGAACATCAAGCTCACCGAGGTCGTCAGCGACATCACCGGCGTGACCGGCCTGGACATCATCCGGGCGATCCTCGCCGGCGTGCGCGACCCGGCCACGCTGGCGAAGCTGCGCAACGAGCACTGCAAGGTCGGCGAGGCGGGCCCGGGCAGCGCTGCAGGGGAACTGGCGCGAGGAGCACCTGTTCGCCCTGAAACAGGCGCTGGCGCTGTGGGAGCGCACCGGGCGCTGATCCGCGACTGCGACGCCGAGATCGAGCGCAACCTGAAGTCGTTGCCCGACCGCAGCGGCGGTGCTGACCCTGCCGCACCGCCCCGCGTGCGCAAGCCCAAGCCGACCGAGCCGGCCTACGACGCCCGCGGCCTGGTCCATCGCGCCTGCGGGGTGGACCTGACGGCGATCGAGGGGATCGACCAGCGGACGGCGCTGGTCCTGCTGGGCGAGGTCGGCCCGGACCTGTCGCGGTTCCCGACGGCGAAGAAGTTCTGCGCCTGGCTGGGGCTGTGCCCGCAGCACCAGATCGGCGGCGGCAAGGTGTAGTCGCGGCGGAGGGCCGAGGACCTGATGGCGTACATCGCCGCCGTCGCCGCCCATCCGGCATTCACGGATCGCTTCCGTGAGGACCTGGCCCAGCCCGGCCTGCGGATTCCCCTCACGGCCGACGGCAAGCTCTTCGCCAGGGCCGCGAAGCTCGGCCGCACGATCGTCTGGCTTCACACCTTCGGTGAACGCTTCGCCGACCCCAAGGACGGCCGCCCCGCCCAGCCGCCTCGGATGGCCAGGGACAAGGCGCCGCGCTATCCCGTCGAGGGCGCGATCCCCCAGGACCCGGACTCCATGCCCGACGAGATCGGCTACGTCGCGGCCCTAGCCAGGCTGATCGTCGGCGGCGGGTTCATCGAGAACGTTCCGCGCGAGGTGTGGGAGTACGAGGTCTCGGGCAAGCAGGTGCTGACGCAGAGGTTCAGCTACCGCAAGAAAAGCCGCGAGAAGCCGCCGATGGGCGACAATCGCCCGCCCTCGGAGCTGTCCAAGATCCAGCCCGACGGCTGGCTCGCCGAGTACACGACCGAACTGCTCAACGTCCTGCACATCCTCGGCCGCCTCGTCGAGCTGGAGGGGCCGCAGGCCGAGTTGCTGGACGAGACCTGCTCGTCGCCGACCCTCGCCGTGGGGGAACTCCAGCAGGCCGGGGCGTTGGAGGTGCCGGAAGCGTGGCGGAAGAAGCTGGCGGGGGACGCCAGCAAGTGCCGAGCCTTTTCGACGACCTCGACGAGTCCGATTAGGAGTCCTTGAACCTCCCAGACAAGGAACAACGCGAAGGGACGGGCCTTAAACTGCGGCCCCGTTGGCGTTGGCGTTGGCGCTGATGGCCCGAAATCTGCTCGATCCATACGCGGTAATAGATGGGTTTGTAGGCTTGTCCGTCCTCTCGCCCCGGCGCGAGGACCAAGCCGATGTGGACGGCTCCCACCACATGGCCCGGTCCTGGAGGACCTCGACCGCTTTCCGCTTCCCCGTGGCATGCGAGGACGGCTCTCGGCGCTCTTCGACGGGAGGCGTCGGACGGCGCAATTCCTTCGCGGCCTCCTCGGGCTGCCCCTGCAACTCCTCGTAACGGCCGAGTACGACCACGCTCACCCAATGGTCGAAGTCGGTGATGTCGTCCACTTCGACGCACACGCGGGGGTTCTCCCGCATCCACTCGACCTTGGTCCCGAAGGTCGCGACGCCATAGAGCGACGGGGCGTCCGGCGTCGCCGCGTCATAGGCCAGGTACACGGGGACGATATACGGCTGGTTTTCGTGGCGCAGGCTAGCCGGGACGTTCTCTTTTGGGCGAGGAACTTGAGGCATTGTTCTCGGGTCAGCTCTTGAATCAGCACGACGGGCCTCCTTCTGGATGGGACAGAGCGCGGCATTTGGCGTTGAAGGGTCGCGCGATGAAGACGCTCAAGCTTGGGCTTGCGACGCCGTGGAGGAGGGCTCATTTGCGAGGATTAACATGGTGGTCGTCGTTCCAGAGGAGGATGGCCGGGTCGTCCAGGGCATGCTCGTAGCTCAGGATGCTCAGCGAGGCGGTGCTGAGCATGAAATGGCTGGCGTCTCCCGGGGAGAAGCCCATCCAGCGGGCCGCGAGGATGCGGGAGAAATGGCCGTGGCCGAAGAGGAGGATGCGACCGCCGTCCGCCCGCAGTCGGGCGATGATGCGATCGGCCCGGCGCGCACCACCTGCGCGATCGACTCGCCGCCAGGGCAGGCGTCGCGGAAGAGATACCAGTCCGGCCGCTCCTGGTGGATTTCGGAGGTGAGCCGGCCTTCATACTCGCCGTAGTCCCATTCCATGAGGTCGGGGACGACCTGGGCGACCGCTCGCGAAACCCGCCAGTTCGCACGTCCGCATCGCCCTCTGGAGCGGGCTGACCAGGACCTCGGTGAACGCGATCCCTTCGAGCCGTCCCCGGAACTTCCTCGCGTTGTCCTCGCCCTTCTCGGTCAGCGGGAGGTCCGTCCGTCCCGTGTGCCGGCCGACGAGCGACCACGCCGTCTCGCCGTGGCGGGCCAGGTAGACCTCCGGGAGCGATCCGTTCATCGCGTGTTCCTCAAGGCGTCGTCGTACCGGCCTCGGCGAGCCGCCCGGTTGCATCGGGCTCGATGGAGAGGCGCTTGCTGTGCCGCCGACACGTTCGCCGCCTTGCCCCGCCAGATCTCCAGGGCCGGCTGCTGGATGGCGCGGCCGAAGGAGAACGCCAGCGCCCAGGGCCGTCGCGACTTGAACCGGACGTTCATGGCATTCAAGCGGGCCGAGGCCAGTTCCGCGGATTGGCCGCCCGACAAGAAGGCGATCCCCGGCACGGCGGCCGGGACGGCTCGCAGGAGACATTGCACCGTGGCGTCGGCCACCTCGTCCACCGCTTGTTGTTCGGGACAAGTCGATCCCGGGAGCACCATGTTGGGCTTGAGGATCATCCCCTCCAGCATGACTCCCTGCGTGAAAAGCTGGCGGAAGACCGTTCGGAGCACTTCCTCCGTCACCTCCCGGCATCGTTCCAGAGTATGCTCGCCGTCCATGAGCACTTCCGGCTCGACGACGGGGACCAGATCCCGCTTCCTGGCACAACGCCGCATAGCGGGCCAACGCCTGGGCATTGGCCTCGATGCAGGCTCGGCTCGGGATGCCATCGCCGAGGGCGATCACCGCACGCCACTTGGCGAAGCGGGCGCCCATCCGGACGTATTCCGCCAGGCGGTCGCGCAATCCGTCCAGCCCTTCGGTGATCTTCTCTCCGGGATGACCCGCAAGGGCTTTCGCGCCGATGTCCACCTTGATGCCGGGGATGATCCCCGCATCGATGAGGATCTTGATGAAGGGAGTACCGTCGTTTTTCGCCTGGCGGATCGTCTCGTCGAAGAGGATCGCGCCGCTGATGGAATCGCCGAGATCGGGCGTGGTCACGATCAGCTCTCGATAGGCGCGACGGGCCTCCTCGGTCTGGGGGATTCCCGACCTGGCGAATCGCTTGTCGCAGGTTGAGATGCTCTCATCCATCGCCAGCAGGCCCTTGTCGCCGGCGATGAGGGCCGTCGCCGTTTCGATCAGTGCTTGGACGTTCATCGGAGGGCGCCCCATTTCCAGTCGCGGATCTCCGGCATGTCGATGCCGTTCTCGTCGATGTACCTCTTGTGCTCGATGAGCTTCTCTTCGAGGTATTGCTTGAGCTTCTCCGCTTTCGCACCCATCCGCGGCAGCCGATCGATCGTGTCCATCACCAGGTGGAAGCGGTCCATGTCGTTCAGGACCGTCATGTCGAAGGCCGTCGTGATCGTCCCTTCCTCCTTGTAGCCACGGACGTGGAGGTTGCGGTTGGCGCGGCGGTACGTGAGCCGGTGGACCAGCCAGGGATAGCCGTGGAAGGCGAAGATGATGTGCTTGTCCCTCGTGAAGAGCGCGTCGTACTCCGCGTCGCTCATCCCGTGCGGCCCCTCGGTATCGGGCTCCAGCTTCATCAGGTCGACGACGTTGACCACCCGGATTTTCAGCTCGGGCAGGTGCTCGCGGAGGATGGAGACGGCGGCCAGGATCTCCAGCGTGGGGACGTCGCCGCAGCACGCCATCACGACGTCGGGCTCGCCCCCCTGGTCGTTGCTGGCCCATTGCCAGATGCCGATCCCTTGCGTGCAATGCTCGACGGCGGCGTCCATCGTCAGCCACTGGGGGGCCTCGTGCTTGCCGCAGACCACGAGGTTGATGTAGTTCAGGCTCCGCAGGCAATGGTCCATGGTCGAGAGCAGGCAGTTGGCGTCGGGCGGGAGGTAGACGCGGACCATCTCCGACTTCTTGTTGATGACGTGGTCGATGAAGCCGGGGTCCTGGTGCGTGAAGCCGTTGTGATCCTGCCGCCAGACGTGGGAGGTCAGCAGGTAATTCAGCGAGGCGATCTTCCGCCGCCAGGGGAGTTCCAGGCTCATCTTCAGCCACTTGGCGTGCTGGGTGAACATCGAGTCGACGATCCGGATGAACGCCTCGTAGCTGTTGAAGATCCCGTGGCGGCCGGTCAGCAGGTAGCCTTCGAGCCAGCCCTCGCACTGGTGCTCGCTGAGCATCTCCATGACGCTCCCGCCGGGCGCGAGGAACTCGTCGTTCGCCACCGTCTCGCCATCCCACTGGCGATTGGTGACCTCGAAGACCGCTTCCAGGCGGATTCGAGATCGTCTCGTCGGGGCCGAAGATCCGGAAGTTCCTCGGATCCTCGTTCCTCTTGATCACGTCGCGGAGGAACGGGCCGAGCACGTGGACGTTGCCGGCGTTGACGGCCGTGGGCGCGGGCACGTCGACCGCGTAGTCGCGGAAGTCGGGCATGTCGCAGCTCGCGGAGCAGTTTTCCGCCGTTGGCGTGGGGATTGGCGCCCATCCGCCGGTCGCCCTCGGGCGCGAGTTCGGCCAGCTCGGGGATGAGTCGGCCCGGACTCGTCGAAGAGTTCTTCCGGCTTGTAGCTCCGCAGCCAATCTTCGAGCTGCTTGAGATGCTCGGGAGGAGTCGTGGCCGAGACCGGAGAGCGGCACCTGGTGCGACCGGAACGTCCCCTCGACCGGCAGGCCGTCGATGAACTTCGGCCCGGTCCAGCCCTTGAGCGACCGCAGGACGATCATCGGCCAGCGCGGGCGCGTGGTGTCGCCGTCGACCCGGGCTTCGTGCTGGATCTCGCTGGATCTGCTCGATCACCTGATCGAGCGTCGTCGGCCATCTCCTCGTGCATCTTCTCCGGGTCGTCCCCCTCGACGAAGTAGGGCGTCCAGCCGTAGCCGACGAACAGGCTCTCCAGCTCCTCGTGGGTGATCCGCGCGAGGACGGTCGGCTCGGAGATCTTGAAGCCGTTGAGGTGCAGGATCGGCAGGACCACGCCGTCGGTGACGGGGTCGAGGAACTTGTTGGAATGCCAGGCGGTGGCCAGGGGGCCGGTCTCGGCCTCGCCGTCGCCGACGACGCAGGCGACGACCAGGTCCGGATTGTCGAACGCGGCGCCGAAGGCATGGCTGATCGAGTAGCCCAGCTCGCCGCCTTCGTGGATCGAACCCGGCGTCTGCGGCGAGACGTGGCTGGAGATCCCGCCGGGGAAGGAGAACTGCTTGAACAGCTTCTTCAGCCCGGCCTCGTCCCGGCCGATGTTCGGGATAGACCTCGCTGTAGGTCCCTTCGAGGTAGACGTTGCCCACCACCGCCGGGGCACCGTGGCCGGGCCCGGAGATGTAGATCATGTCGAGGTCATTCTCCTTGATGACCCGGTTCAGATGGGCGTAGATGAAGTTCTGGCCCGGGGTCGTGCCCCAGTGGCCCAGGAGCAGTTGCTTGACGTGTTCGAGCTTGAGCGGCTCGCGGAGCAAGGGGTTGTCGCAGAGATAGATCTGGCCGACGGACAGGTAATTGGCGGCCCGCCAGTAGGCGTCGATCTTGCGGAGTTGTTCCGGCGTCAGGGCGACCTTCTCGACTTCGGCGACGGACATCGGCTGGTTCCTTCATTGAGGCTGGATCGGTCGGGATTCGTTGCGGACGACAGGTCAAGAAGGCCGGGCCGTGAGACGAGCGGCGGCCTTGGCGATCATCAATTCCTCGTCGGTGCGGATGACGCGGACCTTGACCGGACCTGCGTCGATCGAGATCAAGAGCGCACCGGCTGCGTTCCGGCCTTCGTCAATCGCGATGCCGAGGAAACCCAGCCCCTGGCAGATCCTGCGACGGATTTCCGGCGATTTCTCGCCGATCCCCCCGGAGAACACGAGCGTTTCCAGCCCTCCGAGCGTGGCGGCGAAGGCGCCGATCCCCTGCTTCGCCCGGTAGCAGAAGAGTTCGATCGCCTCGGCGGCGCGGACATCGACATCCTGCCGTGCCAGGAGATCCTCCACGTCGGAGCTGGTCTCCGACACACCGAGCAGGCCGGACTTGTGGTTCACAAGGCCATCGAACTGGTCGGCCGTCATATCCTTCGGCCCGCGACAGGAACCGGACCAGTCCCGGATCGAGGTCGCCCGGCGCGTCCCCATGACCAGCCCCGAGGCCGGCGTGAACCCCATGGTCGTGTCGACGGAAAGTCCCTCCCGAACCGCCGCCAGGCTCGCGCCGGAGCCGAGGTGGGCCAGGATCACGCGGCCACGTGCCTCCTCCGGCCCGGCGACTCGGGCCAGTTCCTCCATCAAATACGCATAGGAGAGGCCGTGGAATCCATAGCGGCGGACCCCGGCGGCCTCGAACCGGCGGGGGATCGGGACGATCCGGGCGACTCGCGGCATGTCGTGATGGAATGCGGTGTCGAAGCAGGCGACCTGGGGCAGGTCGGGATCGAGCTTGCGGAACGCCTCGATCAGCTCGATCTCCCCCGGCATGTGATCCGGGTCGAAGGAGCGGATCTTCCTCAATCCCTCGATCAACTCCGCCGTGACACGCTCGGGCTGATGGTAGCAACTTCCCCCGTGGACGACTCGATGCCCGATCGCGCCAATCCCCTTGAAGCGATCCGAGTGGTCGAGCCAGTCGATCACCAGGCGGACGGCCGCCTTCTGGTCCGGGGCATCGACCCGGCGGTCCTCCTTGCAAGCACCATCGGTCGGTTCCAGGACCCACCGGGCATTTTCCAGCCCGATCCGATCCACGCGACCGGACAGGACCCTGACAGGCGGTTCGCCCTTGTCAAAGATTGCGAATTTGAGGCTCGACGATCCCCCGTTGATCGTCAGGATGCGTGGGCGCCCCTTGGACACGGGTTCAACCGGGTTGTTGTTTGATCCAAGTAAGAGACTCATGCGCATTTCACGTTCCGTTTTTCGGTCAAGGACGCTTCTCGCCGTTCAGACATTCGTACCCGGATACGACGTCGAACAATTCTTCATCGATGGACGATTGGCGCAGGCGGTGGAACTCCTGATTCAGGTCTTCCACCATGTCACCGATGTTCTTCTCGGCGCGCTGCATCGCGGCCAGGCGGCTCCCGTTCTCGGCCGCGAGCGATTCGGCGCAAGCCTTGAAGAGCGAGACGAAGAGATACTCCCCCACGAGCGCCTTCAGGGTCCGCCCGCGATCACCGATTACCTCGGGCAGGTTCCTGGTCGGCCAGGGCAGATGGGCCAGCCTGAGTGCCCATGCCCCATCCAGAGGGAGCAATTGTTGACCGACAGGCTCATAAACCGCGCGGGTCTTGGGGCGGTTGTGGAACACATACAGCGGGCCGCCCTCGCTCGTCACCGGTTGCGCCTCGGTTTTCACGAGAATCCGGCCGATGAGGGCGCGATTGCGTTGACGGAAGTCGGGACGGTGAAGAGTCCGGCCGGAGTCAAACCGGCATCCGCCAGCCGCGATCGGACGCGGTCGCCGATGGCCCAGATCTTCTTCGCCCCCGGCATGGGATCGAGCGTCTTGACGACGAAATCCGCCAGCTCGTCGTTGAACTGACCGACCAAACCCTGATCCGAACCGAAGACGATGGCGTTCACCTCGTTCCGATCCACCTCCGGTTTTCCGGCTTGCTCGGCGGCGTCCTCGCGATCTCTCAAGCAGACGGCCAGGCCCAACTCCAGGGTGCGATCGTAGTCCGCCAGAGCCAGCACCGATTTCTCGTACTGTCCGATGCTCGACGCGGCCAATGCCTTCATCGACCGGACCACCGATTTCAGGTCTCCCGCGCCGCCGATCTTTCGGCGAAGACTGGCCAAGGTGTTGCTCATGGCTGCATCTCCGGGTCAGGGGCCGAGAACGGCTGGAACGGCGCGATGGGCCTTGCAGTCGTCGCTCGAACGGTCGGAATCAGGACGCAGATGATTCGTTGACATCGATGGACTCCGCGCCCATGGCGGATAGCAGGTTTCCCAGCACGGGCGACGACATCCGGTTTGGATCGCACAATAACGAGCACTTTGCCCTCCTTGACATGTTTTTCATATTTGTGTGCAGACTCCTTTGCGATCCCCCAGCCGACGAGCGAACCAGCCAGGAGTACCCGCCACGCCCGCCTCCATGCCCGCAAGCAGCGACGACGCGATCGAACCGGAGACTACGAGGAGACCTAGACCGGGCATCATCAAGAGTCCTACTCCGACCGATAAGCCGAGCAACCAACCGAACAATCCCCCGCCCTCGGCACAGTCGCCGACGAGCGCGAAAGGTTGCCCGGACTTCTCCCAACGAGCCACAATCGAAAGATCGCCGAGCGCGAACCCCGCATCGTGGAGTTGCCGCACCGCTCGCTCGGCCTCGGTGTGACTGGGATAAACGGCCACAACGCTGGAAACAGTCGAATGATTTGTGAATATCATGATAATTCTCCTGCTTTCGGCACGGGTGTTGGCCCAGTTCCGGGGTCATACGCCCGGAATCTGTCATGAATGCCTCGCGCCAACCACCAGTGAGCCATGCTGTCGCTCATGGCTTCTTTTCGGGTTGGGGAACGAACGATGCGATCGCTTTTCCGACGACCTCAAGAATCACCTTGCGGTCCTCGTCGCTCAGCTTCTCCTTCGAGGAAAAGCGTTTACGAACCTCATCCGGGATGTCCGCGACCGCCTTCCTCAGGGCCTTCTCGGCATCGCGAACCTTGTCGATCGGCACGCCGTCGAGCAGTCCGCCGGTCAGCGCCACGAGGATCACGATCTGTTCGCCCACGGTCGCCGGTTCCAGCTCCGGCTGCTTGAGGATGGCGCGGATTCGCTGGCCATGCTCGATGATCTTGCGGGTGTGGTCGTCCAGCCGGGTGCCGAACTTGGCGAAGGATTCCAGCTCGCTCGAACTGCGCATAGGCGAGCTTGAGGTCGCCCGCCACGGCGCGGTAGGCCGCCCGTTGCGCCTTGCCGCCGACGCGCGACACCGACTTGCCCACGTCGACGGCGGGCAGGACGCCCAGTTCGAAGAGCGTCGGCGACAGGTAGATCTGCCCGTCGGTGATGGAGATCAGGTTGGTCGGGATGTAGGCGGAGATGTCCTGCGCCTCGGTCTCGATGATGGGCAAGGCGGTGAGCGAGCCGCCGCCGAGGTCGTCGCGGAGGTGCGTGGCGCGCTCCAGCAGGCGCGAGTGGATGTAGAAGATGTCGCCGGGAAACGCCTCGCGGCCCGGCGGCCGGCGCAGCAGGAGCGAGAGCTCGCGATAGGCGCGGGCGTGGTGGGTCAGGTCGTCGTAGACGATCAGGACGTCCCGGCCCGCTTCCATGAAATGCTCGGCGATGCTGGTCGCGGCATAGGGGGCGATGTAGGCGAGGCCGGGCGGGTCGTTGCCCTCGGCCACGACGACGACGGTGTAGTCCATCGCCCCGTTCTCGCGAAGGTTCGCGACGACCTTCGCGACGGCGGAAGCTCGCTGGCCGATGGCGCAGTAGACGCACAGCACATCCTGGTCGCGCTGGTTCAGGATGGTGTCGATCGCGATGGCGGACTTGCCGGTCTGGCGGTCGCCCAGGATCAGCTCGCGCTGGCCTCGGCCGATGGGGATGAGCGCGTCGATGACGATGAGCCCGGTCTGCAGCGGCACGGAGACGGGCGCGCGGTCCATGATCGGCCGGGCGGGGCGCTCGATCGGCAATCGCTCGCTGGAGGCGACCGGCCCCTTGCCGTCGAGCGGCGTGCCCAGGGGGTCGATCACGCGGCCGATCAGCCCATCGCCCACCGGCACGTCCATCACGCGACCGGTCCGCTCGACCTCGTCGCCCGCGTGCAGGTGCTCGCATTCGCCGAGGAGCACGACGCCGATCTCGTCCGGATCGACGTTGAACGCGATGCCGAACAGACTCGCCGGGAAACTTCACCAGCTCGTCGAAGCCCACGCCGGGCAGGCCCGAGACCTTGGCGATGCCGATGGAGACGCTCGTGATCGTGCCCACCTCGCGCGGCGTCAATCGGGGCGTGAACGCTTCCAGCGTCCGGCCGATCCCCGCGAACGCCTGGTCGTAGACGGCGTGCAAGCTGTCGGGCGAGTTGTTCATGCGTGGCCATTCGTGGCGGCGACGGCCGCCGGTTCAGAGCGGGCCTGGCGCGGGCTTGGCCTTCGCGTCGGCTTGGCTTCGCGGCTTGGCATCCGCGTGCACGAGCGTCGCCGGCGCCCTTTTCCAGCGTCGCGAGATAATCCGCGATGCTCCATGCCACCTTCTGCCCGTTCGCGGAGAGTTCGATGCCGCCGATCAGCTCCGGGCGCCGTCTGGAACTGGACCTGCGCTTCCGGCGCGAAGGTCTCCTTGACCGCGCTCTCGATCGCCGCCCGCTGCGCCGGCGGCAGGTCGAACGCGCTGCGAACCATCGCCGTGCCGAGGCGGCTTCTTGAGGGCGGCGGCCAGTTGATCCTTCGCCGGGCCGGTCATGCCGCGCAGGCGGGCGACGAACACTTCGCTCATGCGTTCCTCCAGGCCCGCGTCGGCGAGGTCCGCCAGCGTCTTCCGCGCGATGGCGAAGACCTGCTCCTGGGTCCAGCGGACGATCTCTTGATTCAGGTTGCTGCTGCTCGGTTCGCAACGCATCCTGGCGTTTGGCACGCAAGGCGTCGGCATCCTTCCTTGCCTCGTCGAGCAGCCGTTCGCGTTCGGCCTTGGCCTCGTCGGTGGCCTTGGTCAGGAGCGCCGCGCGCTGCTGATCGAAGTCCTCGTTCTTGTGCTGGAAGTCGTCGCGCTCCTTCTGCGCCGTCCGCCTCCTTGGCCTCGGCCGTCGCGAGCTGGGCGGCGATCCCCTTCTCGCGCTCGTCGATGGCGTGGAGGATGGGCTTGTAGAGGAATCGCTTCAACAACCACACCAGGATGAGGAAGTTGACCGCCTGGGCGACGATGGTGAACCAACCGTTGAGCATGGCTCACTTCCCCGAGGTTTGGGCGATCACGTGATTCCAGAACGGGTTGGCGAAGATGAGGATCATCGACACGACGAAGCAATAGATGGCGATGGATTCGATCATCGCCAGGCCGACGAACAGGGTCCGCGTGATGGTCGGCGGAGGCGTCGGGCTGCTGGGCCAGCGAACTCAAGGCCGTCGAGACGGCCTTCCCTTCGCCGAGCGCGGGCGCGATGCTCCCCAGCCCGATCGTCAGGCCGGCGGTGATGATCGATGCGGTCGCGATCAGGGTCATGCTGTCCATCGGGTCCCTTTCGTGGCATCGTGGTCTCGGCTGTCAAGCTGCCGCGGGTTCGCGTGGCGGCCGCGATGTAGACCGTGGCGAGGATGCTGAAGATGTAGGCCTGGACCATGCCGGTCAGCAGGCCGAGCAGGTTCATGAAGATCGGGAAGACAGAGGGCGTGATGGTGAGCAGGATGGCCGATGATCATCGCCCCGCTCATCATGTTGCCGAACAGGCGGACGGCCAGGGCCAGCGTGCGAGAAAGCTCGCTGATGATGTTGAACGGCAGCATGATGAACGTCGGCTGCAGGTAGGACTTGAGGTAACCGCCCAGGCCTTGCTCCTCGATGCCGAAGAAGGGCACGGCGACGAACACGCAGATCGCCAGCGCCGCGGTCGTCGAGAGCGAACCGGTCGGCGGCTCGTACCAGGGCAGGATCGTGCAGAGGTTGGCGACCGCGATGAACAGGAACAAGGTGCCGATGAAGCCGAGATACTTCTCCGGATGGCTCGAGGCCCACCTCCTTGATCTGCTCCTGGATCGACGTGACCACGATCTCCAGGAAGCCTTGCCAGCGCGAGATGGCCCCTTCGGTCGTCGAGCTTGCGCGTGACCAGCTTCGCCCCGACGGCCATCACGAGCATCAACGCCCAGGTCGTGACGATCGTGCTGTTGAGCACGAGGAAGCCGTATCGCCAGAACACCAGCTCATCGGGACTGATGCGCATCGGCGTGCCTCCTGTTCCAGGGGATCGCCCGTCTCCACCGGCGCTCGCGTGAGCCGCCTCACGACGAGGACGCGAGCGATCAGGAATCCGACGAGGCATGCCACGATCCGGACCAATGACCCTGCGAGACCAGATAGAAGCCGGCCAGGATCAGGCCGGTTCGCAGCAGCAGGCTGCCGAGGAACCAGAGCGCCGGCTGCTCGGACGCGACGCCTTTCTGGACCGTCCACCAGAGGCCGCCGAAGAAGAACGCGCCGAGCAAGGCTCCGGCAACGAAGGCCAGGGCAAGGGTCGGGAGGTCACTCATCGGCGTCCTCCTGCATCTGCCTTGTATTCCGATTCGACCCAGTGCCAGGCGTTGAAACAGCCGATGACCAGGCCGAGGAGCAGGAGCATCAGCGTCCAGGAATATGGGCTCGGATAACGCCGGTCGATCCAGATGCCCGAGCGCCGCGCCGATCAGGGTCGGGACCGCCACCGACCAGCCGATCAGCCCCGACATCCCCAGGCCGAACCAGACGCTCCTCGTGCCGCCGCGCCTCGCCTTCAGCATGCGCGCCGCCTGGTCGCCGACCTGGCGGCTGAAGGTCGGTCTCGTCGCTCGCGTCATTGCTTGAGTTCTTCATTCATGTTGAAATTCCATGAAACGGCGGATGAATCCGCTCTCCATCTTCGCCAGGACCGAGCGAACGCCCTTCTCCTGCTCGTCCAGGTCGAGGAACTCCCGCTTCACGGCCTCGTGGAGTTTGTCCAGGTCCGTCCCGCCGATGGCGTCACGCACCGAGACCAGGACATCCATGCCCGCCTTGACCAGCACCCCTTGATCGACGGCCAGGTAGACCTCGCCTCCCTCGGTCTCGTAGGTCAGAATCCCCGGCTGCCAGGGCCGCCGCGCAGTCGAGCCGGTGCGGCAAGATTCCGATGGAACCGCTGGAGCGTCTCGGGCCACGATCCGTTTCACGCCCTTCTCCTCGGCGAAGACCCGAGAGGGCAGCAGGACCTTGAGATTAATGGGCTTCGACTCCCTGCTTGGCCGCGGGCCTGGGGTCCGCGGCGGCTGGGGCTTCGCCTGAGCCTTGGTCTTGGGGGCCGCCGGATTTGCCGGCTTGGCGGCCTTCGCCTTGTCCTTGGCCTCGTCGATCGCGCCGATCATGTACAAGGCGCTCTCGGGATAGTCCTTGAACTCATCGCCCAGGATGCGCTCGCAGCCGTCGAGCGCGTCCTTCAGGCTGACGTCCTTCCCCTTGATGCCGGTGAACTGCTCGGTCGTGAAGAACGGCTGGGTCAGGAATCGCTCCAGCTTCCGGGCGCGATCGACGACCTTGCGGTCATCGGGCGAGAGTTGCTCCATGCCGAGCATGGCGATGATGTCCTTGAGGTCCTCGTACTGCGCCAGCGTCTTGCGGATCTCCTGCGCCAGGAGGTAATGCGCGCTCGCCGATGATGGTCGGCGTCGCCATCTTGGAGTTGGATTGCAGCAGGTCGACGGCCGGGAACAGTCCCTCGCTCGCCCGCTTGCGGGACAGGGCGATCGACGCGGAGAGGTGCGAGAACGCATGCACCGCCGCCGGGTCGGTCAGGTCGTCCGCCGGCACGTACACGGCCTGGATCGACGTGATCGCGCCCGTTTCGGTGTTGGCGATCCGCTCCTCCAGCCCCGACAACTCGGTGCCCATCGTCGGCTGATAGCCCAGTCGCGACGGCATCTGCCCCATCAGCCCGGACACCTCCATGCCGGCCTGGATGAAGCGGAAGATGTTGTCGATGAGCAGGAGCACGTCGCGATGCTCGTCGTCGCGGAAATACTCGGCCATCGTGAGCGCGGCCAGGCCCACGCGGAACCGGGCGCCCGGCGGCTCGTTCATCTGGCCGAACAGCATGACCATGTTCGGGAGCACGCCGGCGTCCTTCATCCCCTGGTAAAGCTCCTCCCCCTCGCGACAGCGCTCGCCGATCCCGCAAAACATGCTCACGCCCTTCTGATGGCCGACCATGTTGTGGATCATCTCGGTGAGCAGCACCGTCTTGCCCACGCCCGCCCCGCCGAACAGTCCCGCCTTGCCGCCGCGCTCCAGCGGCACCAGCACGTCGATGACCTTGATGCCCGTCTCGAAGACCTCGGACTTGGTCGAACGACTCGATCAGCGGCGGCGGGTCGCGATGGATGGTCCGCCACTGCACGTCGGCCGGCGGCGGCTGGCGGTCGATGGGGTTCCCGAAGACGTCGAACATCCGCGAGAGGATTCGCCTTGCCGACCGGCACCTTCAACGGCCCGCCGGTGTCCTCCACGGCCATGCCGCGGGCCAGACCCTGCGTGGGATTCAAGGCGATCGCCGCGGACGTGATGGGCATCGAGCTGCATCAGCACCTCGATGGCGATACGCTCGTCGTCCCCCGCCCGCAGCAGCGAGTAGATGGGCGGTAAACGGTCCTCGAATCGAACATCGACGACGCTCCCGCGCACCGACGTGACGACCCCATGGCTGGAGTGGTCTTTCCCTTGAACTGACGTCGTCAATTGCGTCATCAACGCATCTCCGTCGAAGATTCGAAGCGTCGAGCTCGATCGGTGTGGCCCAGACATGCAATGATCGCCTCGATGACGCGCTTGGTCTCGTGGGGATCCCTGACGCGGATGGAGTCGACCCCAGCCTGTTCGGCCGGGTAGTCGTTTCCGCCGGGGAACAAGGCGTCGCCGGCGAAGATCATCTCATCGATGGAGATGCCGAGTATATCTCGAAGCTTCCTGATCCCGTAAGCCTTATCGATGCCGGGCTTCGTGACGTCGATGGAGGTTGCTCCGCCCAGTCGGACGGAGAACTCCGGGATCAACGGGTCGAGGATGGCCTTCATCTTCTTCCGTTTGGCGAAATCCGGGTCCCACTTCGCCTTCTCGTCCAGGGGAGCCGACTGGCCTAACGCGGAGAACGTGATCTGGCTCCCGCGATCTTCAATCCGATCTCCCCACGTCTTCCCGCCGACCACGCCCGACTGCGCCATCGCCTGCTTCAAGGCGCCGATGATCTTGGCCTTCTGATCTCCGGCGAAATCTTCAGCGTAAATTCGATCCCATTCGGGTTTGTACTTATAAAACTGGGTTCCGCACGTGGGCCGGAGCGAGAGATTCTCCAACCCGTCATCCGTGCGAAGGTGGGAGAGCACCTGTTTCTCGAATTGGGGCCAGTTGCCGCCGGAGATCACGGCAACCTTGAGGGTGTCGAGCAACCTGTTCAGCAGCGTCGCCATCTCCGCGTCGATCGACGATTTGCTCGGCGCAAGCGTCCCGTCCAGGTCGAAAACCACGAGCTTTTTCATCCCTGCTGTCTCCGTTTCGCCGAGTGATATTCCTCGCGGATGTGCTCGATATCCACCGTGGGCGGCGGGAACGCCATCTTCATTCCTGCAAGATGTTCCACCACGATTCGCGCCACGGCGAGGTTCCGGAACCATTTGTGGTCCGAGGGGATTACGTACCAGGGAGCATGCTCGGTGCTGCAACGGGAGAGTGCTTCCTCGTAGGCCGCCGTGTAGGCGTCCCATGAGGTCCGCTCCTTGTAGTCGGCCTCGCTGATCTTCCATCGTTTGGCGGGGTCGTCGAGCCGTTGCTTGAAACGTTTCAGTTGCTCATCCTTGGAGATATGCAGGAAAAATTTGAGGATCTGCGTGCCTTCCTGGACGAGCCCGTCCTCGAAGGCATTGATCCGAGCATATCGGCGAGACCATTCCTCACGCGGGACCAGGTCGTGGACGCGAGCGATCAAGACATCTTCGTAATGGGAACGGTTGAAGATGGCCACCTCACCTTGGGCGGGCACGTTGCGGTGAATCCTCCACAGGAAATCGTGTGCCCGCTCCTCGGCAGAGGGCTGCTTGAAACTGACGACCTTGGTGCCCTGGGGATTCATCGATCCCAGGATGTGGCCGATCGTGCCGTCCTTGCCCCCCGCGTCGAGCGCCTGGAGGCAGATCAGGACGGATCGCTTGCCGTCGCAGTGGAGCAACTCCTGGAGATCCCTCAGCTTCTGCTGGTCGTGCTCGATCTCCTTGGTCGCATCCTTGTGGCTCTCGTGATGGTTCTTGAACCTCGGGTCGAAGTCTTCAAGATTCACGGCGGTGCCGGGGGATACCCGGAATCGTTCTCGATATTTCATCCAGTTCCTCCCCTCCTCGATCAAGCGAGTTGCGGAACATCGGGTTTGGTCGCGATCACTCTTTGGGTCTTGGACATCATTCCGATCAAGAACAAGACATTCGCGACGCCCTCCCGCAAGGCTCCAGCATGGGACGGGAGAGGGAGGTCTCCCGATCCCACGCCGTCGGAGAGTGATCCATTCGTGGCCTGTTTGCCCGGACGGGAGAGGACCGGGTAAGCGGGTCCATCGAGCCGATCTGCTCGCATCACTCAGCGGGAAATTACACGCCGACGGCGACCGAGGCCCCGTGGACCATCGTGGAGGTCGCGGCGGTCTGATCCAGGAGGTCCTTGGCGCGATCCACGTCCTCGGCGGTGCCATGAACGACCAGGAGCAGCTTGCCGTTCTTCACCTCGGTCTCGTATTGCACGATGCTGTTCTTCGGGATGCCGATGCTGTAGAGGCCGGCGCCCAGGGCGGTCAATCCGCCCGTCATGACGGCGCCTTCCAGGGCGCCGACGATCCACATCACCAGCGGCCCGCCCACGAGCACCTGGCCGACGCCGGGGATCCAGAAGAAGGCGGAACCGAACAGGAGGCCCCAGAAGCCGCCCCAGAAGGCCCCCAGCTTGCCCCAGGACATCATGCGGTCGCCCGCGGTGTAGTAGCCGACGACGTTCTCCTCGGTGTGGTAATCCTTGCCGACGATCGACAGCTTCTTCATGTCGAAGCCGTCCTTCTGAAGCTCGCGGATGGCGTCTTCGGCCTGGTCGTGGGAATCGAAGCTCGCGACGACGGAATTCTTCTCGGAGTTCATCGGGTTCCTCGGTTGATGCACGTTGGTGAAAGTATCGATGGAGGGCGGCCAACACGTCTCTCGGGCGGGCCTCAAGACGGGGCAATCGTGATCGTGCTCGCTTGTCCGCCCCGCTCGTTTCCGGGCTGGCGGCCGGTCGACTTGGAGCAAGCTTGAATATGCGAAACGCAATCCCTCGCGCCGGTTCGCTCCGCGTGACGGCGTCCTCCTCCACGTCTACCGGCCGTCTCTTGTCGAGCTTTCCCCGCTTGTCCTTCGACCGCGAGCGATCGCTCCCACCCTTCGATCCGACTAAATGGCAGCACTTACCAGGCATCCTTCTGATTAATAAATCTGAATATCAAAAATATAGCAAAATTCAACGAGAGCAATGCGTGGGTGATGCGACGGCGGTTGGAGGATCGAGGGCCGCCGTGTCGCAGTCCAGGTGCGTGCGATTTTCGCGATGGCGCGCCGACCTGCTTGAACGGGAGATCGAGATGTTCGTGCGAGACGGCATTACTGGCCCTGGCGGCCCGCCTGCTGATTTCCGCGGCCGATATCCATTATGTGATCCAGTGTCGATCCCTGGTGTTCCTCCGCCTCCTTGGCCTCCTGCGCTTCACGGGACTGCTCGGCATCGGTCGCGTGGGTCGGAGTGGGCTTGCCGTGAGTCGTCCCCGCCGTCTCCCCGGTGGTTTCTTGGGAAATCGCGTCCGAAAACTTGATCTTCTTAGGTTCCGACATGACTGCCTCCCTGATCGACGAAATGAGGCCCAAAACGAGGCCGTTTCTCCGCCTCCGACCGTGCCAACTTCGTCTCGAACGATTTGAATCGTCCGAGTGTCTGCCGTTCCTCATCGCTTCGGCGGCCTGCCGTACTTGCGATCCTCGGAGTAGAAGAGCAACGACTGCTCGATCGTGTCGGCCAGTCCGAGCCGGCAGTGGTTGGCGAATCCATCCAGCCACGCCTTCCACTCCGCCGACCCCTTCAACGCGACCACCGCTTCCCGCGCCGGGCCCTTACCCTTGGGACGTCCCGGCTTCCTGTGTCCACCGCTCGCCATCGGCTCCACGCGCCTTCCGGGGACGGAGGATCGCCCGGTGTTGCCTCGATCGGGGCTCCCGTCCTGATGGCTATCCTAACGCCGAAGGGCGGAAGGCAAGGGCTAATTAGTTAATTAATCAATTTAAATTAATGTTAGATACCTTTTTTCAGCATTTCTGATATACTTTAAACCGCTCGGTCATACCCCCTCACGAGCAGCAAGGACGTATCCAGAGGCAGGCCCGATGACCGAAGATGCGCTTCCCGCAGGACCCCGCCGAGTTCGGTCGCGGCAGGCTTGAAGGCGGCGAGTTTCCCCGAGCAATCACGCCCGTTCACCCCCTCGGTGGGCCGGGCATCGGGCGATGAACCCGCGGGACGGACCGGGGAGCGGGCGTCGCGGCCCATCCGTGAGATCTCGGTCCAGACGGAAGGAGGGAAGATGTCTCCGATCCTCGAACTGCCGGCCTCCGACGATGTCGCCGATCCCGGCGACGGTGCTCGAACGGAGGGAATGGCTGCGGGTCATGCTCTCCAGCATCGGCGACGCCGTCGTCACCGCCGACGCCGAGGGCGTGGTCACCTTCCTGAACGCGGCCGCCCGAGTCGCTGACCGGCTGGACGCAGGCCGAGGCGGCGGGCATCCCGCTCGGAAGCCGTCTTCCGGATCCTCAACGAAGAGAGCGCGCGAGCCCGTCGAGAGCCCCGCCGCCCGTGCCCTGCGGGAGGGGACGATCGTCGGGCTGGCCAATCACAGCCTGCTCGTCGCCAGGGACGGGACCGAGCGGCCCATCGAGCGACAGCGCCGCCCCGATCCGCAACGAGGCGGGCGACGTCGCCGGGGTCGTCCTGGTCTTCCGGGACTGCACCGAACGCAGGCGGCACGAGCGGGCGGCGCGAGGAAGCCCTCTGCTACGCCGAGGAGATCGTGGCGACGCTCAGGGAGCCGTTCCTGGTCCTCGACGGCAGCCTCCGGGTCAGGACGGCCAACGCCGCCTTCTACCGGGCCTTCCACGTCTCGGAGGGCGAGACGGCGGGCCGATTCATCTACGACATCGGCAACGGCCAGTGGGACATCCCCGACCTGCGGACCTTGCTGGAGGAGGCGATCCCCAAGGAGATCGCCGTCCACGACTTCGAGGTCGAGCACGACTTCCCGGAGATCGGCCCCAGGAGCATGCTGCTCAACGCCCGGCGCTTCCCGCCGGAGGGCGAGCACCCGACCCTGGTCCTCCTGGCCATCGAGGACGTCACCGAATCGGAGGGAGTCGGACGCCGCCCTCCAGCGACTCCGAACTCCGGTTCCGTCGCCTGTTCCAGACGGCCAAGGACGGCATCCTCATCCTCGACGCCGCCCTCGGCACGATCATCGAGGCCAACCCGTTCATGTGCGGCCTGCTGGGCTACGAGGTCGAGGACTTCCTGGGCAAGGAACTCTGGCAGATCGGCCTGTTCCGGGACAAGGAGGCGAACCGGGCCGCCTACGCGAGTCCTGCGAGACAAGGGCTACATCCGCTACGAGCACCTGCCGCTCAAGACCAAGGGCGGGGCACGAGGTCGAGGTCGAGTTCGTCAGCAACCTCTACACGGTGGGCGACCGCCAGGTCGCCCAGTGCAACATCCGGGACATCACCGAGCGGAGCCGCATGGAGCGGCAGGCCAGGGCGCAGGCGACGGCGCTGGCCGACCTCCACCGCCGCAAGGACGAGTTCCTGGCGATGCTCTCGCACGAGCTGCGCAACCCGCTCTCGCCGATCCTCAACGCCGTGCATCTGCTCCGCCTCCAGGGGGACGAGAACCTGATCCAGCAGGAGGCCCGCCGCATCATCGAGCGCCAGGTGGGGCAACTCGCCCGCCTCGTCGACGACCTGCTGGAGGTCGCCCGCTTCACCAGCGGCAAGATCCGCCTCGCACCCGGTGCGACTGGACATGAGGGGCGTCGTCGAGCGTGCCGTGGAGTCGGCCCGCCCGCTGATCGACGGCCGCAGGCACAAGCTGACGGTGGACGTGCCCGGCCGAGCCGATCTGGCTCGACGCCGACCCGACCAGGCTGGAGCAGGTGGTGGTGAACCTGCTCAACAACGCCGCCAAGTACACCGACGAGGGGGGCCGGATCTGGCTGCGATGCCCGAAGGACGCGGCGCGAGATGGTCCTGAGCGTGCGGGACACGGGGATCGGCATCGACCTCGAACAGTTCCCCGACATCTTCGACCTGTTCACCCAGGCGGATCGGTCGCTCGACCGCTCGCAGGGCGGCCTGGGGATCGGGCTGTCGCTGGTGCAGCGGCTCGTCGAGATGCACCGGGGGACGGTCGAGGTCCACAGCGACGGGCTCGGGCGAGGGAGCGAATTCACGGTCCGCCTGCCGCTGCCGGCCTCCGACGCGCCGGCATCGGCCCCGGTCCCCGCGGCGATCGGACGGCCAGCTCGCGCATGCCGGACGAGTGCTGGTGGTCGACGACAACGTGGACTCGGCCGAGATCCTGGCGAAGTTGCTGAGGATGTCGGGGCACGAGGTGCCGACGGCCTACACGGGCCCGACCGCGCTGGAGGCGGCCGCGATCCACCTGCCCGGACGTGGTGCTGCTGGACATCGGCCTGCCGGGCCTGAACGGCTACGAGGTCGCCCGGCGTCTCCGGCAGGACCCGCAGCTCGAGGGCGTCCGACTCGTCGCCATGACCGGCTACGGGCAGGAATCCGACCTCCGGCTCGCCAGGGAGGCGGGATTCGACCGGCACCTCGTCAAGCCGGTAAGCTACCCGGTGGTGAAAGCACTCCTGACGAAGCTGCTCGAATTGCCAGGCAATGACGACTGAGAAGCATTGGAGATGTCTTCAACCGGACCTGGCGGACGCCTTCGGTTTTTGCCGTGCGGATGATCGGCAAATCAGCCGAGAATTCGCTGGTGAGGCCGCTGGTCGCGGTGGCGCTGATGACCCCCGCACCGCCCGTCGGGAAGCTCACATCATAGTAGTAGTCGCCGTCGTAGGGGGGTATAACCAGAAGTCGTTGACGGGAGGTCGAAAGGCGGCGGGGTATCCTTGGTGATGCAACCGTTACGAGCACACCATATGGCCCACGAGGCCGAGGAGTACCCCGCCATGAGTCAGTCTACCACCGAGATCCGCATCGTCCCCCTGCCCGAGGGCCAGGACGTCCTCACCGACATCCTCAGGGATGGGGCCCGGCGGATGCTCGCCCAGGCCGTCGAGGCCGAGGTCGCCGCCTACGTCGACGCCCACGACCACCTCGTGGACGAGGCCGGTCGCCGCCAGGTCGTCCGCAACGGCCACCTCCCCGAGCGGACCATCCAGACCGGCCTCGGGCGACATCGAGGTCAAGCAGCCGAGGGTCCACGACCGGCGGGCCCCGGGCGAGCGGGAGAAGTTCACCCCCGCCGTCCTGCCCCCCTACCTGAGGAGGACCAGGAGCCTGGAGGAGTTGATCCCCTGGCTCTACCTGAAGGGCATCAGCACCGGCGACTTCTCCGAGGCCCTCCAGGCGATCCTCGGGCCGGACGCACCGAACCTCTCGGCCACGACCATCACCCGGCTCAAGGCCGTCTGGGAGGCCGACCATGAGGCGTGGAGCAAGCGGTCGCTGGCGGGCAAGCGGTACGTCTACGTCTGGGCCGACGGCGTCCACTTCAACATCCGCCTGGAGGGGGGCCGGCAGTGCATCCTGGTGCTGATGGGGGCCACCGCCGAGGGGAAGAAGGAGCTGATCGCCATGGCCGACGGCTACCGGGAGAGCGAGCAGTCGTGGAAGGAGCTGCTGCTCGACGTGAAGGCCCGTGGGCTGGAGGTCGAGCCGAGCCTGGCGATCGGCGACGGGGCGTTGGGGTTCTGGAAGGCGATGCGTCAGGTCTGGGACACGACGAGGGAGCAGAGGTGCTGGGTCCACAAGACGGCGAACGTCCTGGACAAGCTGCCCAAGGGGAGCCAGCCGAAGGCCAAGCGGATGCTCCACGAGATCTACCAGGCCGAGGGCAAGGCCGAGGCGGAGAAGGCGTTCGACCTGTTCGTGAAGACGTACGAGGCGAAGTACCCGAAGGCGACGGAGTGCCTGTCCAAGGATCGGGACGTGCTGCTGAGCTTCTACGACTTCCCGGCGGAGCACTGGGTGCACATCCGGACGACGAACCCGATCGAGAGCGTGTTCTCGACGGTGCGGCTGAGGCACGACAAGACCAAGGGGAGCGGGACGAGGACGGCGTGCCTGACGATGGTGTTCAAGCTGATGGAGAGTGCATCAAAGGGCTGGCGATCGTTGAACGGATCGCCGCTGCTGGCCGAGGTCGTCCGAGGGACCAAATTCATCGATGGGATCAGGGAGAAGCCCGCCGCCTGAAAATCCCCATCAACGACATTTGACGGGCCGGCAAAAAGTCTGGCAAGTCCCGCCGGGGGCGCTATGATCGTAGCATGCTCACCATTCGCGACCACCGGACCGGCGACCCCTTCGACCCCTGGGAGCACCTCGGCGAGAAACGCCGCCGGCTCCTCGACCGCTCCTGGGCCGCCGTCTTCCGAGACCATCTCCTCAATCACCTTCCGGTCCGCGAGCTGGCCGTCCACTTCTCCCGCGAGCTGGGACGCCCCACCAAGGACCTCCACGCCGTTGTCGGCGCCCTCATCCTCCAGCAGCTCCACGACACCACCGACCCCGAGACCGTCGAGGCCGTCGCCCTCAACCTCGCGTGGCACTATGCCCTCGACATTCGCGCCGACGCCGATGCCTACCTCTGCGAGCGGACGCTGAGGAATTACCGGTCTCTCGTCATCGGGAAGGGCCTGGACCAGGTCCTCTTCCGCACGCTCACCGACCGGCTCATCGAGGCCATCGGCGTCGACACCGGCAAGCAGCGGCTCGACTCGACCGCCATCCGCTCGGCGATGCGCGGCCTGACCCGCCTGGGCATCCTCGTCGAGGCGATCGCCAAGTTCCTCCGCGAACTCCGCCGCCTCCGTCCGGCCCTCCACGCCCAGGTCGCCCCCGAGACCGATCCGCAAATACGTCGACCGCGAGGGGAGCGGATGCTTCGCCTCGACCAGGCCGAGCGAATCGAAGCGACGCCTGCCCGAGGCCGCCGCCGACCTCATGGTCCTGGTCGCGCAGTTCCGCGACTCCGAGGCCGCCGGGCTGGAGGGCTACCGCATCCTGGCGCGGGCCCTGGCCGAGCGATGCGAAGTCGTCGGCGGCCCCGAGGCGAAGGTGCGCGTCAAGGAGCCCGAGGAGATGACCTGCGACGTGGTCCTCAACCCGGCCGACCCGGATGCGACCTACAACAAGCACCGGGGCGTGGGCTACCTGGTCCAGGTCATGGAGACCTACACCTGCGAGGAAGAGACCCCGGCGGATGCCGAGGGGTCGAAGCCTCCACCAAAGCCGGACCTGATCACGCACATCGCCGTCGGCCCGATGAACGTCCACGACGGATCGGCGCCCGACCCGGCCCTGGCCGACGCCGAGGCGCGGGGCATCAAGCCGAAGGCCTTGCTGGGCGACTCGCATTATGGCTCCGAGGAGGACCTGGAGGAGGAGGCCCTGCGAGGGGTCGAGGTGATCGCCCCGGCGATGGCGCCGAAGGGGAGCCGGCAGGGCAAGCTCACGCTGGAGGACTTCGAGCTCGACGATCGCGGCCACGTGACCCGCTGCCCGGGAGGCCAAACGCCGCTATCGACGAGCGAGGGCAAGGACCGCATCCAGGCGTCGTTCGACCCATCGGCCTGCGCCGCGTGCCCCCTGCTGGCCTCGTGCCCGGCCTCGGGGTGGGCCGCAAGGATCGCCGCTTCCAGTACACTCGCGACCGCGTCCGGAATCGCGAGCGCCGCCTGGGCGAGCGGACGGAGGGGTTCCGCGACCGGTATCGCTGGCGGGCCGGGATCGAGGGGACGATGTCGCGGCTGAAGTACCAGATGCGGCTGGGGTCGCTGCGCGTGCGAGGTCGGGCTTCGGTGGCCTATCGGACGTTTATTTTTTTGCGGGCCTTGGGGCGGAACATCCACCGGGTGGCGGCCTATCGGACCGCCCTTTGAGGCCGGTTCGAGGCATTTCGGCAGCAATTTCGGCCCGGGTGGCCTGCAGGGAGGCCCTCGGAACGGTGATGCGGGATTCTCACCCTCGTTCGGAGCCGCGCCGACGTGACGGGCCAGGCCGTCTTCATGCGCCAGAAAAAATTTACCCTTGGTCGCTCACCGCCTTTATTGCCGGCCCGTCGACATTTGACAATACTCCGTGATGGGCTTGCCGGCGATCGTCATGTCGTGCGGCGCGCGTGGGCGTAGCGGCGGCGGGACAGGACGGGATGGCCGCCCAGCCCCGCTTCCTCATCGTGTACCTCGCCGGGATCTTCGGGATCACCATCGACCTTCCCCCCTCAGCCATAGGACACCGCCACATGGTCGTCGGCGCCGGCCAGCTTGAGGACGCCGCGGACCTCTTCCGCCACGGCCAGGATGGATGCCGGCGTGGCCCCGTCTCAGGCCAGGGCTTCCAGCTCCTCCTGAAGGAGCGGGGCGTGGACCGTGAACCCGTGCTCCGCGAACCGCAGGAGGGCCGGGAACTTCCCCCCGTCCTGCCTCTCCGCCCACTTCACGAACTTCCCCCAGGCGTGGACGGGCGCGACCTCGTAGCCTTCGTCGCTCTCGCCGTCCTCGTCGGGGTTGATCAGCAATTCCACGCTCATCGTTGCCTCCCCTGCGACTGAACCTCGGGCCGATGCCCTTCACCGATCCCCTGAGTCCCCGCGCCGTCCTCATGCTCCCCGCCGGCCGCATCCGGTCTGCCTCCGGCGGGGCGAGGGAGGGGGGCACGGCCTCTCGGATGATGACCGCGATGCGGGAGGTCACGGATTCGCCCGCGGGATCGGCAGAGTCCGGGGGTCGTGCGTGGGTGCCGACGCCTCCTCCCTCTTCGCCAACGCCCTGAGGCCAGCCACGACCTCCTCATGCCGATCCGTCGGGACGAACTTCAGGATGAGGTCCACCAGCTCGCGGACGTCGCCGGCGTCCGGCATGGACGTCGCGGCCCCCGCCCGCCCCCGGCGATCCGCCCTGGCCCGCCGGGACGCTTCCTGGCGGCCCAAGCGATTGAGGATCGCCCGCCTGGCGGAGTGGGCGACCCTCCAGTCCGGGTGGCGGGCCTCGTCGTAGAACGCCTTCAGGATGTCCTCGGCCATCACGCCCTCGGCCTCGCGGATCTGGCATGCGAACTCGGGGTCCGCCTTGGCTTCGCGGAGCATGACGCGGTAGGAGATCCCGGCCAGCTCGCAGGAGCGTCTACGGCCGTGATGGCCGCGGAGATGATCAAGGAACCGTGCCCGTGCTGTTGGATCGAGTTTCTGGGGGGCAGGGCCACGCAATCCCATTGACAAACTCCGATATGATCCTGGTGATCCTCGACTTCGCCGGCAACGTTGCCAGGGATCGGGACTACTCCTGGTGTTTGACTTTGGCTTTGCCCGCCGGACATCCGCCGGCCCGATCGGTTTCGGACAGCCTCGGGAGGGAATCCGTCGGTTGCGATTCGGCGTCGAGTTGCCGCGTCCCCCCGGCCGCCCGTTGGGCCTGCCATTGCGGGCGGTTGGGCGACGCTCCAATCCGTCGGGTTGTGTCGTAATCTCGTGCAAGAAGCGGTCTGCCTTTCTCACGAGATGGACGAGGATGCGTCCTGGATGACGACAATCGGACTTCGCCCCGGTCGATCGGTGACGGAAACAAGCCCGGCGGATTCGAGGGATTCGAGGCCCCGGCCGGCGGCCTGGCGGGTGAGCCCCAGATCCGACCATTCGCCCAACGCCAGCTCGAAATGGCTCGAACGCTCCCGGCCGCCCGTGAGCCAACAGGCCGTTGCAACACGGAGCGATGCGCCGGGCAACCGCATTGCCGAGAGCCACCAATTCCAAGGGATCGGCCCGTAGAGCGGAGGTCGCTTCGCCTCGCCCCTCGGCTCCGGGAGGCAGCAGATCGTCGCCACCAGCTTGCAACCGGGTTCTCGTGAGGCGGAGACCAAGCCCGCCTCCTCGGTCGCATGGAGGCCGCGTCGCGTGGCCTGGATATCGAGGCCCAGGCCCGCCGCGATCCTGTCCAGGCCCCATCGGTTCGGGCCTCGGAAGCGATCGCAGAGGAATCGGAGGGCCGTCGCGACGTGGAGGCCGGAGCCGGGGAGGCGTGCGGCCGTGGCGATCCAGACGAAGGGGATCGGCCCCTTGAGGAATCCCTCCCAATTTCGATGGCGGGGGAGCCGGTCGGAGGCGCGGGCCTTCCCGCTCGCGCCGGCGGGGAGCCGGAGTCGTTCCAGGTTCCAGGGGTCGAATTCCGAGGCATGGGCCGACTCCATCTCTCCTTTACAGACCTCATACAGAGAATAAGAGTTAGACGGGGGTATCAAAAATGGGCGGGGGTCCTATCAAAAATGGGCGGGTTGGGTATCAAAAATGGGCGGGTTGGAACCCCCGACTTTCGGATCTCCCTTGACGCGGAGAACGGGTGAAGCAGGGACGCCTCCGCCACGCCGGGGAGCAAGCCCATCACGCGAGACCAGAACTCCCGGCCCCGATCGTCCATGTAGCGATCGGGCCATCGCACGACGCGGGCCTCGGACCGGAGCCGGAAGCCGTCCAGGACGATTTCCGACGCCTCGGCCATCGCTTCTTGGGTTGCCCTCACGATCTCGTCGATCGACCGTGCCGGCCCTTCGATCAAGAGGGCGTCATGGACCGGCGCGACGACGGAGACCCCGCGCTCCGTCGCCAGGCAACACGCCAGGCGGCAGCATCTCGGCCCCGTTCGCCTGGCATGGGAAGTTGCGGAGTGATCGGGGGTTGACGTCCGGACCGACGCGGAGGGTCCATCCGAAGACGGTTTGGAGGCTCCCCCGAGCGCGTCGCCTCGAGCTCCGTCGCGTCGGACCACTTCCAGAACGATGGGAAGGCCGCGCGGTGAAAGTGGAGCAATTCGCGGCCTGCGGCGATGGGCCGGTCGATCCGTCGTGCCAGATCCTCCGCACCCATCCCGTAGAGCACGCCGAGGACGCACGCCTTGAACCGCTCCCGCTCGGCCCTGTGGGTCCGCTTCGTGCCGAGGGCGGGAATCCGGCCGGCCCGCTTGCCGAACGCGAGATAGGGGTCTCCCGATCGGTAGGCGTCCATCATTGCCACGTCGCCCGAGAGCGCCGCCGCGATGCCGAATTCCTGCTGGCCCCAGTCGACATAGGCGATGGCGCGGCCCGGCCCCGGCTTGATGAGGCCGCGGAGCCAGCACGACGGGCCGAAGATGAAGCGCGAGCTCGACGGCTGATTCCGCCCCGTCTTCGAGGCGAAGGGCCGGAGGCTCGTCCGGTTCCGCCCGTCCGATCCGACGCGCCAGGTCGTCGAGGCGGAGTTGGCCGAGCGACGTCCGCAGTTCGCGCATGAGGGCGACATCGGGATGAGAGCGGGCCATCTCCTTGAACGTGTCATCGTCCAGGGCCAGGGCACCGCCCGGGGTTCGCGGCCAGGCGAAACCCTTGCCGGCGAGGAATGCCTCCCAGCGATCGGGCCGGAATGTGCGGCCGTCGTACACGCCGAACCGGGAGTCAACCTCCCGGATCAGGTCGCCTTGGAGTCGCTTCCAGCCTTCGCGTAGGCGGCTCAATGTTGGGACATCGATCGGAACTCCGGCATATTCCATCCGCGCAACGGCGGCCATGTAACGGCCCCGGAGGATGGCGCGGTCCAAATCCAGGTCGGGGAGCATCGAATCGAGCAATTCGGCGAGCGCCCCGACCCGGCCCATGCTCCGATCGAGCAACTTCTCTTGCTCGCGGCCCGTCCAGGGGCCGCCACGCGTCGCCAGGGCGTCCAGGGACGGGCGATCGGCCCCGGCGACGGCGTCCAGGCCGTGCCACGACAACGCCCCGTAGAGGCCGCTTCCGTGCGGCGTGGCGATTCCGTTCGTGCGATTGCGGAACTCCGCCTTAAGGTCCAGGACGCGGGCCGGCAGAAGCCACCCCATCGCGAGATGGCATCCCAGCGACGCCGATGCATCGAACGCGACGAACAGAGTTCCACGATCGGTCGGATAGGGAGGCCCGATCCGGCGGCGGAGTTCCCCCTGACCGAGACGAATCGTCAGGCCCGACCGGACTTCTCGTGCCGCCAGGCAGACGGCCGAGGGCCGTTCGCCCGGCGGGGCCGAGAATCCGAAGTCGGCCAGCCAAACCTCGCGGTAGGCGTCCAGGACCGTTCGGCGGGGCATGGCGGGTCAGACCTCCCCGCGCAGGCGCTTGAGGATGGGGTGGTCCATCTCGGCGATGTACTTGCCCCGGAACGCCACCTTGAGGATCTCCGACATCGACTCCGTCGGCCAGGTCGGCTCGGCGTCGATCCCGCTCGCCTCGTAGACCTCGTAGGCCCCGAGGCTCATGTTTGCCGTGGTCCGGACCCAGGAGGACTGGGCCAGGATCGCGGCGTCCATGGCGCTCTGGCTCCAACTGTCGATCTTGCCGTCCGGGCCGGGGAGCCGGATCGGCCAGAGGAACGCGGTCCCGTCGCGACTCACCGCGAGGGCGAGGAGTCGTGCGGAGAAGGTCGATTCCCCGGCGAGGGCGGGCCACAACTCAGGGGAGACGAGGTAGACCTCGCGGTCTTCCTTAAGCTCGATGACGTAGGTTTCGAGCCAGCATGCGTCCCTATCCGGATGGGTCCGGACCCAAATCTCTTTCGAGGGCTTTCGCACCGGGACTGTGGTGAGCCGCTTGTGGATGCCGAGGGCCGATCCGGGTTCCTTCCGGATCCGGAGGCGCCGGAGGTCGAAATCATCCGGCTCGGAGGCCGGGGCGGAGACAGCGGGGGGATCGCCCGGCGGGACAGTCCCGCCTCCCTTTGTTCTTGCCGATGGCAGCACCACGGGGCGGGCCTTGGCGTCGGCGGAACCGGAGTCGAGCAGGGAAAGGCCCGCCTCGGTTGGGAGGGAGGGACCGTCAGCTTGTTTCAACTCCCGATCGGTTTGTCTAGAATGCATCTTATAGGGTCCTTCTCGTGAAGGGGGTAATTCAACCGGGGTCTTGGAGGTGGGTCTCCAAGCCCCCTTTTTGATGCGAAGAATAACGGGTCCGACGCGGACGTGGCTTGTCCGGTCGGGCTAACGAAGTGGTGAGGCCATGAGCACGGCCCCCGTCATGCCCCGCGAGCATCCAATTCCGCTCCGGCCTTCTCGCTGTCTCGGCGACGGCGGATGGCGGACCGGATTGGACTCGATCGCGGGGGGCCGTCTCCCGCGCCGCGAGGCTGCGAGAGACGTTCGTAAAACCGTTGGATCGCCTCGCGGCTTGTGCAGCGGGTCCCGCCGACCTGGATCGTCTCCAGGACGATGCCTTTGCAACCGGCGGAAGTCCAGCGGAACAAGGTCGAAACATGGGTCTTTCGACCCCGGCGACGACGTGGCAACTCATTCGCAGCCTGTGAGAGTGAGAGGACGCTCTCGGCAGTTGTGTCGATCAAGTGATACCTCCGGCAGTGGAACGCTATCGCTCGCTACCGGATGCATTTTCCCGCAAGCCACACGGGAGGATCAGGGGGGAGATAGCGGGGAGATAAGGGGGTTTTACTAGGTTTCAGGGGAGACTTAGCCCCTCAGAGCGGAATCGCCAACGAAGGCGGTCGGCTTCCGCCACCAAGCGGAAGCCGTCAGACCCTTCTAGGCTCTTGTTGAAGTCCACGACGGTTTGGCCCAATTGAGTCGCGTCTCGCAAGGGATTCTTCACGGTCCTGGGCCAATGTGCCTCTTCGAGAGCGTCCAAGATTCTGAATTGATTTCTTGAGTAAGCCCGAAACTTTTTGATCATGCGGTCACCAATCGAAAGAGTCTTCGCATCTCTATCCCACCTGGGAAATACGCGCATGGAGTTGTGCTTCTTCCACTCATCGAAGCGATTGGGGTCGGCATACTCGAGGTATGGCTGAAGTTCGTCTGGTATTACGATGCCTCTCATCATTCGAAATTGATCCGGCGTGTACGCTGACATCCAACTCTGAGGCTCACCTTCTAGGAAATCCTCGAAGTGTACGAAGTCATCCAAGACGTCTATTGAATCAAATTCTCTATATATATAAATCCAATACTAGCGTTCGTCGGGCTCCTCCCGGCCAAAACCATAATGTCTTACCCATCGCTCGCCGCCGGGCAACAAGTAATGCTCCACACATTCGTCGCCAAATTCGGCCTCTCTCGCACCCCCTCCATCCAGAACGAATCGCCGGCAGGTATGCAGATCAAGTGGCTCCTGGCCCTTGCCGTCACTTCGTACTAGTTCTACTGTATCTGGCAGTTGAAATGCTCTAACGATTTTTGCATCATGGGTTTCCGTGAAGAACGCACCTGGGAAGCGAGGTGGTCATGGAGCGACGTTATGAGGTCCGCCTGGAACAGATGTTGGCCCAGGCCGTCGTCTCGCCCGAGTTGATGCAGGGCCTCGCCCAGCGAATCGAGACCTTCGCCCGGCCGTTCGCCCAGTCCCTCGCACCGCCTGAACAGCGGCGGCATGCCGCCGAGTACATGACGGGACTTCTCTCCAATCTCGAGCGCAAGACCGGCGAGGCGATCGCCTACCTTCACGATCAGGAACGCCAGGCGTTGCAGAAGTTCCTCGGGTTTGTTCCCTGGGACCACTCACCCCTGCTCGACACCCTCGCCCGCCAGGTCGGCCACGACCTTGGCGAGCCCGACGCCGTGGTCGTCTTCGACCCCTCGGCCTTCGCCAAGAAGGGGACCAAGAGTGTCGGCGTGGCGCGGCAATGGTGCGGCCGGCTCGGCAAGGTCGAGAACTGCCAGGTCGGCGTCTACATGGCGTATGTCTCCCGGAAGGAACACGCACTGATCAACGCGCGGCTTTATCTCCCGAAAGAGTGGACCAACGACCGCGCACGCTGCAAGGCGGCGGGCGTGCCGGCGGACGTGAAGCTCCGCACCCGCCACCAACTGGCCCTGGAGATGCTCAACCAGAGCGGCGCGTCCTTGCCGCACGGCTGGGTGGCCGGCGACGACGAGATGGGCCGCCCCTCGGGTTTTCGCCGGGAATTGCGGGCCCGTAGCGAGCGTTACCTCCTGGGCGTGCCGTCGAATTTGCGGGTCCGCGACCTCGATGCGCCGCCGCCGGACTACGCAGGGCGTGGGCGGCATCCGCTGAGCCCGTTCACGCGGCTGGATCGCTGGCGTGCGGCCTTGCCGGAGTCCGCCTGGACGCGGGTCGAGGTACGCGACGGCGAGAAGGGGCCGCTGGAGATCGAGGTGGTGAAGCGTCGCGTGCAGGCGCGGACCGAGACCGGCGGCACCGCCCCGGAAGAGCTCCTGTTCGTGACTGCGCGAGCGTCAATCGAACGGCACGTTCAAGCATGATTACTACCTGTCGAACGCCGATCCTGGGATACCGTTGAAGGAGTTGGCGCGGGTGTCGAAGGCGGCACACCGGGTCGAAGAATGCTTCGAGCGGGCGAAGGGTGAGGCGGGTCTGGGGGATTACCAGGTGAGGAATTGGTTGGCGTGGCACCATCACCAGACGCTCTCGCTGCTGTCGGCGTGGTTCCTGAATCAGGAGTCGCGTCGGGGGAAAAAAGCGGACTCCCGCCCTGACGATCCCGCAGCTGCATCAATTGATCGCAGGGTCGATCGAAGGGCACCTCAACGCGAACAGTCCCGCCTCGCTATGCCGGCGCAGCACGCGGTGGTTGCGTCGCAACGAGCAGGCGAGGCTGTACCACCATCGATCGCGTAAAGTAATGCCCCGATTGAAGAACCAACTCAGGACCTAGCGGATACAGTAGAAATAAACCAAATAAATTCCGACATACAAGAATCCCAAATAGATCGCGACCGGCCTTCTCGGGCCGGTCGCCTGATGTCGGCTCAGCCCACCTTTGCCATGGCTTCGGCCGCCTTGTCTCGATCCAACTCCGCGTACACTTCCGTCACGGCGGTGGAACTATGGCCCAGGACGGCGCGTGCGGTGTCCAGCCCGAACTCCTTGCGAAGCATCGTGGCGGAATTGTGCCTCAATTGGTGGGGATGCCACTTCGGGACGTCGGCCCTCTTGCATCCGTAGGCAATGGCACGCCGATAGGACGCGACGTCGTAAACCTCACCCGGCGTCTTCTCCGGTTTTTTCTTGGCTCGATTCTTTTGCGAGGGTTGGACGGGGGTTTTCCGCTTGGCCCGCTTGTTGACCACGCGCTCGGCCATCGCCTCCGCCGGAGAGAAGAGGTAAGCCGCAAGCTCCGGCCGGAGCCACTGGCGGAGGATTTCTTGAGCTTGCGGGCCGAGATGGATTTTCCTTTCCTTCCCGTGATGCTCCGTCTTGTGACTGGCGGGGGTATACGTCCAGACCTTGCCCGACGTGTCGATGTCGGCCGTCCGCATGGAGCAAACCTCTCCCGGCCGCATGCCGGTTCGGCGTTGCAATTCGACCATCGCCCAGACCTGCCGGGAGACATGGGGCTTGATGGCATCCACGAACGCATCGGGCACGGGCTTGACGGGCTTGGACTCCCGGACGTCGGCACGGCCGCGGCGGAGGCCGTCCACGGCCTTCAGGCCGTGATGAACCGAGGGCCGGACCAATTCCTCCGAAACCGCCCACTTGAACGCCCTGACGACGTGGCGGACCCGCTTATTGACCTCATTCCGGCAAAGCCCCGCTTCGATCATGGCCCCGCGAACGGCCTTCAACGCCAGGGGGCCGAAGTCCCTCGCGAGGGTATGGCCGTAAAGGTTACGGAGCGGGCGGAGCGCCCCCGGATGTGGATCGATTCCCGCGTCGGCTTCCCTGCCTTGGTGTAATAGATGTCCGCGAATGCGAAGTACCGGACAAGCAGCTCGTTGATCGTGAAATCCGAGCCGACCGCGTCCGTGGAAACCGCGAGCCGTCGCCCGTTGCAAAGCCACTCCGCCAGGAGCCGGTCATACTCGGCCCGGCTCTCGGGAGTGCCGATCTTGCCGAGATACAAATCCTTGCCGTCGATCGTGACCACGGCTTGCCCGCTCGGCTTGTGGAGGCGATAGGACGGGGTGCGAACGGAGGGGATACGCATGCCCAAATCTCCAATCCGGTAGACTACCGGCTTTCATGGAGGTTTTTGGCCGCGTCCCCCCGATCGGGGGGAGTATCCTAGTGGGCCAATCGCGTTGCGTGTGGCCATAAATCGGGCATGGGCCTCGGCGCACGGGCGTCAACGTGCAGGCCCCCGAGCCGCCCAGACGGTGGCGACGCTCGCGCCGACGCCGACGCCGTGCCGCCCGCTTCCCGCCCCACACGAACGGCGTCGGGGTCGCGTTCCAATGCCGGGCGACCTGCTCGAACCATCTACATGATCTGTTTCACCTCGCCCGGGTGCTGACCCGACAACGCCCGGCGCTTGAGCACCCGCTGGATGCTCTCGGCCATGTTCAACCAAGAACCGCCCACCGGCGTGTATAAGGGCATGATCCCCCGCTCGAACAGCCAGCACACGAACGCGGGCGTCTTGTGCCCGGCCAGGTTGTCCAGCACCAGGAGCATCCGCAACGGCGGCAATTCCTCCGGCAGTGTCGGCTTGAGGCCCAGGCCTTCCTGCCGGCGTTCCCAATCTTGATCGTCTCGCCGCGCGAGGCGACCTTCGCCGCTGGCGGCGTCGGCATCGCGGCGAGCACGGCGGTCAACTCCCGCTTCAGCCAGCCATGCAGCACCGCGTTCGGGCAGGATGTTGTGCCCTCGACGCGGACGCGGCCGTCGGCCGGGTGGACAGCGTCAGCACCTTGGCGGTGCCGTCGCGGAGGTATTCGTGCGGCTGCCGCGCCGGTTCGCCCTCGGGCCGCCAGGAGGGCCCGGGATGCGGCACCGTCTGGAACGGCCCGGCCTGATCGGTGCACCAGACCGGCAGGCCCATCGCCTCGCCCGTGAGGTAGGCATCCTCGATCAACTTTTTTTCGGCTCGGCGTCCGGATCGATGACGAGGGCCGTGCCGCTCTTCCGCTTCCGCAGCGCGGAGCCGGTGGGGCACCAGGTGCGGCTCTGCTGATAGCTCAGGCCGGCCTCGCGGAGCACCTGCCAGATCGTCGAGGCGGCGACATTGGGCAGGCCATCGGGGGCCGCCCGCAGCGACCGCTTCAGCGTGCTCAGCGACCAGGTCGCCGTGCCATCGGCCTCGGGCGTCGGCTCGCGTCGCACCTCGCGGAGCACACGCTGCCGTGCCGCAGGATCGTAGACCGGCGCCCGGCCGCCGCCATGGCGTGGGGCGATGGCGGCCATGCCCTCGGTGTTGAAGCGGGCGACCAGGTGCGAGACGGCGTCGCCGGAGCGTCGGCCTGCGGGGCGGGCGGCCTGCTGATAGTCGTCGCCGTCGGCGACGGCCAGGAGCATGGTGGCGCGGGCGACCTGGACAGCCGGCGCGGACTGGGACCGGCTCAGCAGGGTCAGTTCCTGACGCTCGGGGTCGGTGAGCGGTCGGAGGGGATCCTTCTTGCGGCGCACATGGCGGGCTCCGTGTGACGAGGGGCCCCCATCTTAGCCAAGGACGCCGGTTATGGCCATACGCAACGCGAATGACCCACTAGTTCTAGGACTCGGCGAGGTTTAGGTCCAGTACACCCGGCAGGACTCGAACCTGCAACCCTCAGTTCCGAAGACTGATGCTCTATCCAATTGAGCTACGGATGCGTCTTCCCTTCAATATACCGGGCGGGTCGTCGGTGGCAAGACCCTACTTCGTGCGGCCCTTGACGCCCCGGGGGCATGCTCCCTATCCTGATACGACTTGTTGCGGGTAGAATGGGCGTCGGGTCTCTCCGTCCCCGAGATGTTTGCCCCCATGCTCACTCCGCGAGCAGTCCAGGATTATGCTAAGTCGCAGCCGTTTCGTTTGCACACGGTAAGCGGGAAGACCTTCGACATTCGCCATCCCGAAATGATCAAGGTCTTGAAAACCAATCTCCTGATCTTCTCATCCGTGAGCGACAGATTCGGTCTTCCCGATGAATGGAAGAGCGTCTCACTGAGGCTCTCGGAATCCGCCTCCCACCTTGAAACCCAGCCCGCCTGATCGAAATGGACCGCTCCTTGGATATTAAAGGCCGCCTCTCCTTCGTCAGCCTCGGCTGCCCCAAGAACACTCGTGGACTCCGAGCGGATGCTCGGGCTGCTGGCGCAGGACGGCTACGCGCTCGTGCCCGACGCCGTCGCAGGCCGACCTCGTGATCATCAACACCTGCGGATTCATCGACGCCGCCCGGCAGGAATCGCTCGGCGTGATTCGCGAGATGCTCGACCGCAAGAAGCGGGGCGAGCTCAAGGGCGTGGTCGTCGCCGGCTGCCTGGCCGAGCGGAGAAGGAGATGCTGCTGGAGCAGGTGCCCGACGTCGATCAGGTCGTCGGCGTGTTCGGCCGCGAGGAGATCGTCAAGGTTGCCGACCGCATCATGGGCGACCTCCACGAGCAACGCACCGATCTTCCGCCCCGCCCCGGTCCGCGCCCAGGAAGACACCGCCCGGCTGCGGATCACCCCCAGGCACCTCGCCTATCTGAAAGTATCGGAGGGCTGCGACCGGCTCTGCACCTTCTGCGCGATCCCTTACATGAGGGGCAAGCACGTCACCAAGCCGATCGAGGAAGTCGTCCGCGAGGCGAGGGAGCTTGCCGCCGACGGCGTCCGCGAGCTGAACCTGGTCGCGCAGGACATGACCTATTACGGCATGGACCTTTACGGCAAGCCTCGCCTGGCGGAACTGCTGCGAGCACTCGACGAGGTCGACGGGATCGACTGGATCCGCGTCCTGTACAACTATCCGATGTACTTCACCGACGAACTTTTCGACGCGCTCGGCGGTTCGTCGAAGATCCTGCCGTACCTCGACATGCCGCTGCAGCACATCAACGACCGCATGCTCAAGCGGATGAATCGGCAGCACACGCGGGCCGAGACCGAGGCGATCATCGGCAGGCTTCGCGAGACGATCCCCGGACCTTGTCCTGCGGACGACCTTCATCGTCGGTTTCCCCGGCGAGACCGAGGCCGAATTCGACGAACTGCTCGACTATGTGAGGCGGCGAAGTTCGAGCGGCTTGGCGTCTTCCCCTACTCGTTCGAATCCGACACGCCCGCCGCCAAGCTCGCCGACCACCTGCCGCGAGAGGTCAAAATCGAGCGCCGGGACCGCGTGATGGCCGCGCAGCAGCCGATCGCCTTCGCTTATAACGCATCGCTCGTCGGGCGCGAGATGGACGTCCTGATCGACGGGCCGAGCGATCGCGCCCCGGCGAGATGGCGGGCCGGACTTATGCCGATGCCCCCGACGTGGATGGCCTCGCCTACGTCCGGGGGACCAACCTGGAGCCCGGCGACCTGGTCTCGTGCCGCATCACGGGGACCGACGGATACGACCTGACCGCCCGCGCGGGCACGAAGCCGCCGGCCCGCCGTCGACCTCGGCCGAAGCCGAGGAAGAAGCCGGCCAGCCCGTTCACCATCCTGAATTGAGCGTCCGCGGATGGCCGTGCCCTCGCCGATGACCCGCACCGCGCCTCCCAGGTTCTGGAACGTGCCCAACAGCCTGACCGTGGGGCGATTGGTCCTGGGCCTGGCCGTTTGCGTCCTCATCACTTATGGCGAAAATCTGGCCGCGCTGGTCGTCTTCGGCCTGGCCGCAATCAGCGACGCCCTCGACGGCTATCTCGCCCGACTATTGAAGCAGGAAACGGCCATCGGCCGGCAGCTCGACCCGCTGGTCGACAAGGTGATCGTGTGCGGCGCCCTGATCCACCTCTTGCCGATGAAGGCGACCGGCCTGGCGCCGTGGATGGTCACTGCGATCGTCGTCCGCGAGCTGATCGTCCAGGCGTTGCGAAGCCTGATCGAAGGCCGGGGCGAGCCGTTCGGGGCCCGCATGACGGGCAAGCTCAAGACGCTCTTCCAGTGCCTGGCGATCGTCGCGATTTTGAGCGTCGCGATCCTTGATCTATCCTCACCCTGGCAATGGGCCCGCAACGGCCTCATCTGGACGGCCATAGCGCCTCACGGTTTACAGCGGCTTTGGCTATCTCGTCCTCGCGTGGCCCAAGTTGAAGGGCGAGCGCCTTGGATCTTCCCTCCGGAGGTTGCATGGAGTGGCTCGAATCGCTGGTCTTAGGCGTGGTCCAGGGCATCACCGAATTCTTGCCGATCTCCAGCGACGGCCACCTCATGGTCGTCCAACACCTCTTCGGGGCGATCAAGGGGAAGATGCGCTCGCCCGAAGAGGATATCTTCTTCATCGTCATGCTTCATCTTGGCACGCTCATGGCGATCGTCGTGCATTACCGCCATGCCGCGATTGCCGGAGCCAGGGGATTACTCGGCTCGACCGAAGTGCCGGATGAGTTCCGGCGAGATCGGATCATTCGCGTGGGAATCCTGGCGGTCGTGGCCACGCTCCCACTCATCCCCGATAAACTCTTCTTCTTGAAATACATCGAAGAGACGTTCAAGGACCCGATCTACGCGGGCATTGGCTTCCTCATCACGTCGGCCGTCCTCGGCGTGACGCATTTCCTGGGTGATAAGGGCGAAGGAAAAGGGCCTTTCGAGACGACTTTGCTCGACGCCCTGCTCATCGGCGTGGCCCAGATGTTCGCCCCCCTTCCCGGTGTGAGCCGGAGCGGCCTCACCATCGTCGCCGCACTCCTGCTGGGGTTTCGCAAGACATGGGCCGTCGGCTTCAGCCTCCTGATCGCCGTGCCGGCGATCCTGGGCGCGGCGACCTTCGAACTGAGGCACGTCAGCAAGTCCATGTTGACGCAAGATCGCATCTTGCAGACGCTTGCGGCCACCATCGTTGCCGGAATCGTGGGCTATCTGGCCATCGTCTGGCTGGTGCGGGTGGTCCGGTCTGGGCGCCTTTGGTATTTTTCTGTATACTTGATCGTGCTGGGGATCGGCGTCATCGTCGGATTCTCGATCCTGGGGAAAAAAGGCGATGGACCGAAGACGCCTGCTCCGGATGGGACCTCACGGTCCGTCCCTGCGCGACCGCTCGATCGCCGAATCGCGTCGAGGCAATTCGGGCCTCTGGATCGTGGCCACGGACCTGGCACGCGACCAACTGGCACGCGACCTCGCCTGGGTCTCGCGGGGCGTGGATATTGGGACGGTCTGGACCTGGGATAATCTCTGGGAACAGGTCCGCATCCAGGCCCATGGACCCTGCCATCCGGGCCTCGCCACCTTACGCGCGATCCTCATCGAGGCGATTGACCGAGAGCGTCGCGGAGGGCGATTGAGGTCGCTGGGCGAATCGGCAACGTCGCCCGGATTTCGCCGCCGCCTCCAGGCAAGGTTCGCCTCATGGGGACGATCGGGCGCGATCCCACCGGCCCTCCTCCCGGCTCCGAGCGGATCGAAGTGGAGGAATGGGGGATCTATGGCCGATATTGCCGCCTTTTGAACGAGCTTGGCGCCCGGGATGGCGAAGGTTTGCGGCATTGGTCGGCGAATCGATTCGCGAATCATCCGCCTTCCGCGTTGCAAGAATTCGGGCGGGTCCATGTGCTCGAACCGCCCACGGACCCGTGCGCGAAGCTGGGCCTGCGGGCGTTCCACGAGCGGGCCGGGCAGTTGGTGGTCACGATCGAGTACGACGAAGATCCGGCGCCTCGCGAGGCGTTTTTCGAGGCGGATGAGCTGCGGGAATGCCTGCTGGAATGGGGATTTGACGAACAGTTCGTCGACGCAGATCCCGGCCGCCCTGAAGCGCTGGCGTGGCTGGGCAACTCCTTGTTTCGCGAGGACCTGGAGCATCGATCCCGAGCGACTGAAGGGTTGAAATCGCTGGGGCGCCTGCCGGAAGCGGGATGGCGCTGGTCGTGTTGCGCAGGGTGAGCGAGCTTCGGGAGGCGGGGTCGGCGCCCGACGAGATCGTCGTGGTCGTGCCCCGTCTGGATGAGGACGCCAGCCGGATCGCCGAGACCTTGACCTCATGGGGCGTGCCCGCGCAGGTCGCGTGCGATCGCCCGCTTTCGGCCGATCCTGCGGTCGCCGCCATGCGGGTGGCGATGATGATCCCCGTGCTTGGGTGGGAGTCCGCCCGACTGATCCGCCTGCTTCGCAACGGGAATATCCGCCCGCCGCGGCTTGGCCCCCGATCGTCGAAAACCCTTTCCGTCACGGCGGATGCGATCCGCCGGACGCACGTTCACCGCGGGAAGAACGCGCTTCGCGACGCCCTGCGAAGGATCGCGCCAGCCCCTTCGCCCGTGGTCGAGGTCTTCGACAGCCTGGCCGCGGCGATCGATGCCTTTCATCGCTCCGGGCCATGGACCACCCAGGCCGATCGCCTCGTGAACCTGGCGCGTGACCTTGGAATTCCCAGGACGGAAGGGCTGGACGAGTGGCTCCTAGCGATCTCCGACCACGGGGACGCCCTCGAACGCCTGGGCAAAGCGGGCGAAATCTGGTCGTGGGAAGAGTTGCGCGTGAGGCCGAGGCCATCGCCCGCGAGCTTTGCTTTGCACCGAGACCGGCTGATTCCGATCGAGTCCGAATTGTTTCGCCGGCAATGGCGGAAGGGGCAGTCGTAGCACATCTGATCGTAGCCAACATGGCCGAGGGGACGTTCCCGAGCCGGCTCTCCGTGGGCGAGGAAATCGACCCGCTGGGCGGCCCCTTCGGTCGCGAGATGGCCCGCTTCCTGCGCCTGATCTCGTCGGCCCGCGAGAGCCTGACGCTGGTCTATCCGACGACCGACGAAAACGGGCTGGAGCTTGCCGCCTCGGGCTTCCTGGAAGACGTGCGATGCGTTTTTGCCCCGGAAGCGTGGTCGAAGCTCGAAACCGCGATCGGCCGGCTCGATCCGGTGTTGCCCGAGGCCCTGGCAAGGTCGGCGGCCGAGCGTCGCGTGAGGGCCGTTCATCTCGCGTGCAACGAGGGGAAATTCGGCCCCCTGGATGGGCTGCTTCGCGACCCGAATCAACGAACCGTCCTGGGCTCGACGGCAAAGGCGCTCCGGCTCGCCCACTGGCGGTCGCGGCGAGAGCGCTTTGGCCCTTATGATGGCCAGATCAGCGACCCCCGCATTCGTGAGCTTGTAGCCAAGGATTTTTCGGCGGATCGGGCGGTCCTGAGCGCGTCGCACCTGGAGACCTTCGCGCTTTGCCCCTTCCAGTTCTTCCAGAAATACGTCCTGAAGCTGGAGCCGCCCGAGGATCGCGAAGAGCTGGAGGACGACCTCACGGCACGTGGTAATCTGCTTCATAAGGCCCTGGAGCGATTGCACATCCAACTTCGCGACGTCCCCGGCGATCCCGGCCGGACCACGGCCGATCGCGTGGACGCGCAGATCGGCCTGGCCATCCTCGCGATCATGGAGACCCAGCCCGCGGCCGCGTCGGCGATCGAGGAAGGATTGCGGACCATCGAGGCCGAGCGTCTCCGGCGGACGGGCCGCAATTACGTCAAGCAATTTCGCAAATACGTCCAGAAGGACGGGCTCGACTCGGTCTCCCGACACTTCGAGGTCGCCTTCGGCAAGCCGGATTCCGAATATCCGGCTTTGCGGATCGGCGAGCCGCCGCGGGCGATCGAGCTTCAGGGGGTGATCGATCGCATCGACATGCTCGATCGCGACGGGATGCCCATGTTCCGCGTGATCGACTACAAGACCGGCTCCGTCCCGTCCGAGAAGGAGCTGCAATCGGGCGAGAAGCTCCAGCTTTCGCTGTACGCGCTCGCCGCCGAGCGCGTGATCCTGGCCGACCTGAAGGCCTCGCCCCTCGACGCCGCTTACTGGGGTATCCGCAAGGAGGGCTTCAAGAAGATGCACACGATGAGCTCAGGACCGGGCGAGGTCGAAGAAGCATGGTCGCGATTCTCCGACGATCTGGAATGTTATATCCTCAACCTGGTGGACCGGTTACGTCACGCCGATTTCCCCGTCGCCCCGCGGCCTCACGATTGCACGCGGCTTTGCGACTATCGGTTCGTGTGCCGGGTGGCGCAGGTCAAGCGCGCGGGCAAGACCTGGGGCGACCTGCCGCGACTGGGTAATTCCCCATGAGCGACAAACCGCCCATCTTGACCGACGAGCAGCGGCGCCTCGCGACGTCCGGGGCTCCAGCGTGGCGCTGGCCGCCGGGGCGGGGTGTGGCAAGACGACCGTCCTGACCGACCGGTTCCTGGCGCACCTCGACGGGCCCGATCGCCTCGCGCTCGACGCGATCGTGGCCCTGACTTTCACCGACAAGGCGGCCCGCCAGCTTCGCGAGAAGATCCGCAAGGCCTGCCGCGATCGGCTAGGGGCGGACGACCAGCCCGACTTGTGGCGGGGCATCCTCCGAAGCCTCGAATCGGCTCGGATCGGTACGTTTCACAGCTTTTGCGGGGCGATCCTGCGGCAATTCCCCCTCGAAGCCGGCATGGAGCCCGAGTCGAAGGTCATGGACGAGACGATCGGGCCGACCCTGCGCGACGAGGCCCTCGCCAACTGCGTGCGTCGATGGCTGGCGAGCGGACATCCCGACTTCCTGCACCTGGCGATCGATCGCGGCGTGCCCGCCGTCCGCGAGGCGCTTGCCGTTCTGCTGGAGAAACGGGCCGGGCGCGACCTCGGCCCATGGCTGGAGAAATCCGCCGCCGAGATCGTGGCCGGATGGGAGGTCTTCCGCGACGGCGCCGGCCTGAGACCGGTCCTGCAAATGGTCAGGCGCGAGGCGACTCGCCTCCTCTGCCTGCTCGCGGATCACACTCCTTCCCACCCCGTCATGCAAGGCCGTCGGGCCTTCCTGCTCGCCGAGGTCCCCGCCTTGCCCGACGCCCGCGACCTGCTCCCGGCCGTCGTTGGCCTCCTCGAAAATGCGAAAGTTCAGGGCGGCGGGACCAGGAAGCATTGGCCCTCGGACGAGATTTATGAGGCCGTCAAGGATGAGCTGGAACGGCTCCGCGGCCTGCTCAAACCGGTCCTCAAATCGCTCGAACCCGACGAGGGCCGATCGTTGAAGGCGGCCGAGGACGGGTTGCGATTCGCGCGGCTTGCGAGCGAGGCAGTCGAGGCGTACTCGGCCGCGAAGCGGGAAGATGGCCTGCTCGATTTCGACGATCAGTTGCTGCGAGTCCGCGACCTGCTGCGCGACGGCCCGGATCGGGTCCGCGAGTCGATCTCGCGATCGGTGGGAGTCCTGCTCGTCGACGAGTTCCAGGACACCGACGCGATTCAAGCCGAGATTTTGGAACGACTTGCGGGTGACGACCTGATTGCCGGCCGGATGTTCCTGGTGGGGGATTCGAAGCAGTCGATCTATCGATTCCGGGGGGCTCAGCCGTCGATTTTCGAGACGTATCGCCATCGTTTTCCCGAGGCCGGCCGCCTGAACCTCACCGCCAATTTCCGCAGCGTGCCGGCCATCATCGCGTTCGTGAACGCCCTGTTCGCCGACGCCTTCCCCGGCGACGAGCACGTGTTGCGGCCCGGCCCGACGAGCCGCGACGTGGGAGAAATCGCCGTCGAATTCCTCTGGGCCGGATCGACGGCAAACGTCGGCGAACGCCGGCAGGTGGAGGCCCGCGCCATCGCTTCCGTCCTCAAGACGAGGCTTGATGAGGGTTGGACGATCCGCGACGGCCAGTCCTCGCGATCGGCCTCGCAAGGGGACGTCGCGATCCTGTTCCGATCCCTCAACGACGCCTCGATTTACGAGCAGGCGCTGGCGGCCGAGGGGCTGGATTATCACGTCGTGAAAGGGTCGGCCTACTTCGCCCAGCAGGAGGTGATCGACATCATCAACGTCCTCTCGGCCATCGAGGACCCGCACGACGCCCTCGCCCTGGCCGGCACGTTGCGAGGCCCGTTTTTCGGCGTGAGCGACGACGGGCTTTTCTGGCTGGCGACGGCGGGCCTACGCAATCTCGTCGTGGGGTTCGATCGCTGGGAGCAGATTGCCGAGTTGAGCGCGTCGGATCGCGCTGTCGTCGAGGTCGCCCATCGATCCCTGGAGCGATGGCGCGAGCGGAAGGACCGCGAGCCGATGGCCGCTCTCCTGGGCCGGGTGCTGGAGGAGTCGGGGTTCGAGTCGGCCTTGCTGGGGGAGTTCCTGGGGGCTCGCAAGCGGGCCAATGTCCGCAAGCTGGTGAAGATGGCCCGCGCCTTCGATCTCCATGGCGGATTTACGCTTGGCGGATTTCGTCGCGAGGCTCCGCAATGACCTCAAGAACCCGCCTCGCGAGGAGCAGGCCGCAACAACGGACGAGCAGGGCCAGGCCGTTCGCCTCATGACGATCCATCAGGCCAAGGGGCTGGAATTCCCGATCGTGATCGTGCCGGACCTGGACCGAACGACCCCGAATTCACTCCCCACGGTCACCATCCACCCGCTCCTCGGACCGGTCGCCAGGCCCTGCGACGGCGACCCCGACGACGAGTCCGACGTGGCCTGGAGCCTGGGATGGGATCTGTTCAAGGCCGAGGAAGATCGCGCCGAGAGCGAGGAGGCGATCCGCCTCTTTTACGTGGCCGTGACCCGCGCCCAGGATGCGCTGATCCTGTCCTCCGGTTCGGACCCCGCCGCCGATGGCGGCTCGCCCGCCCTGCGACTGCTGGCCTCGCGGTTCGATCGCATCCACGGCAATTGCCTCGCCGAATTGCCCGAAGGCTGGCCGGCGCCGTCGCCTCGGGTGATCGTCCCGCCGGTTTCCGGCTCCTCGGGCCGGTCGTCGCGAGCCGGCTTCCGGCCCAAGCTGCTGGTCACCGCCAGGCGGATCGAGCGATCCGTGCCGCGAGAACTCCCGGAAAATCCGATCGCCCGATCTCGACCGCGCTTCGTCGACCTGGAAGCCATCCGCGGGCTCGGCGCCAGGGTTAGCCGACTCGATGGCCTGCTCCGTTTCGTGGTTTCCGACCCTGCATTGTTCGACCCGACTCGCCTCGACGAAGTGCTGATCCGCGCGAGCAAATTGGCCGATGGCTGGCCGTCGGCTCGATTCGTCGACGAGATCCGCGATCGCATTCGCCCGTGGCTGTCGGGCCGAGGGGCGTTGCGGATCGCGAAATCCGGCGAAGTCCGTCGCCGGATACCGTGGACGCTCGCCTGGCCGTTCGATGATCCCCTGGCCACCGTCTTTCGCGGGCGGATAGACCTCGCGTTCCGCGCCGAGGCGGGGGCCTTCGCGCTCGCCAATTTTTGCCTGGAGGAATCGCCGAGCCCCGTCGAGCGCCTGAACTTACTCCTGGGATCTTATGCGGCCGATGCGATGGGGGTTGGGCCGGTGGATTCGGCGATATTGATCCGACTGGGGGCCGAGGCGGGCGTGACTTCGATCAAGGACTTCGGGCGGGAGGCGATTGACGAGGCGGTTGCCGCGGTCTTCTCGACATCTCTAGGTCGAGGATGGCGGTCTTGCACGGCCGCTACTTCCGGAGGGCCTCGGCCGCGGCGGTTTCGGTCCCCTGCCCTTGTGCGTAGTCTCTCCAGCGGCGATCGAGTTCGGCGAAGCCCTTGATCCCATAGGCCTTGCCGAGGGCCGGCTCGATGCCCCGGGCCTGGCTGTCCTTGACGAACGCGACGAAATTTTGAGGGGTGCCGAGGCTCACCAGATACCTCGTGACCGAGATGCTCTGGGCGTAAAACATCGACCGCAGGGGCTCGGTGGGATAGTCGGTGGTCATCAGCGTGGTCATGTCGAACACGTTCCCGCGGCCGAGCGGCGAGGCGAGGTCGTTGGCCCGCAGACTTTGCTCGGTGGCGGGCTCGGACAGGACGGCCATGCCTTCGTCGGCCCATCGCGGCACTTGCTGGATGGGGAACAGGTCGGCAAGCACCACGTGCGTGACCTCGTGCGGGAGGACCGCGTCATGCATCTTCGGGTGGTCCGCGCGGAGATGGATCACCCGCTGAGTGACCCGGCCGCGATTCAGCTCGCAGGTCGAGAATCCGGGCGATTCCTCGGGCTGCTTCGTGTCCTCGTGGAATTGCGCGGCCGTGGGGTGGAGGTAGAGCTCGCAGCGCGGGGCCCACTGGAATCGCGGCCTCGTCCCCGACCAGAACGCCGCGAACTCGGTGCGGCTGGACTCGGCCTTTGCGGCGACCTTTCGCGCAAGCTCCTCATCGCGGTGGAAGATGCGGAAATTGGCGGTCTCGAAGACTTGCCAGGGTCCCGCCGAGGTCCCCGGCTGGCCGATCGCGGCCTCGTCGTTCGCGGCCGGTTGAGGGGTCGGGACGGGATCGGCTCGCTTCATGGCGCCGGGATTCCCGGACGTCCGTGGCTTTCGCTGCGGGGCGGGGCTTGCGGGCTTTTCGTCGGGCTGGGCGCCTCGCAGGATCGTCTTGTTCGAGCTCGGGCGCCTGGCCACGCCCGACCGCTCGACGGCCACGCTCCGCAGGTACTCGCCATACCAGTTCTTCGGGCTCAGGACGCGAATCCGGTCGATCTCGGCATGCACGGCCGCCCATTGCGCGGGGCTGTTGGGGCCGGTGTTGATGACTTCCAGGACTTTCACCAGGCGGCAATAGGCCCAGTGGTCATTGCGAGCGGCGGGCAGCTTGCCTTCGCGGGCGAGCTGGCCGTAAATCGCCCCGGCGTCGTGGTATTTCTTCGCCTTCCACGCCCGGTCGGCACGGGCGAGGTCGTTGGGCGTCGAATCCTGCGGAGGCTCGGGAAGCTTCTCGGGATCGGGCTGGATCGCCTCGGACTTGGGGGCTTCCGCGGGCCCGGCGACGGCCGATTCTTCGAGCGGTAGGACGGGCTTTTCCTCGGGCCCTGGCGAGGTCTCGGCGCGACTCGCCGGCTCCTTGGGGATCGCCGGGGCCGGGGTTTCAACGGCCTTGGCGGGCCTGGATTTGCGATTCAGGAGGCGGAGGTTTTCGCGATATCCCTCGGCCTCGCGGGCGTGGCCGTCGGCCGTGGCCTGCGCGGCGGCCTTTTCGTAGGCCTGGCGAAGCCCATCGATGATCGGTGGGAGCTTGTCCGGATCGGCGCCGATCAGGGCATCTTCCAGCACGCCCGCGGCGGCTCGCGGGTCGTTGCGATCGAGCAGGATTCTCGCGCGTTCGACGGGGGATTCGGCCGCACCCGTCGAGGCGAGTGCGATCCAGAATGACGCGATCAGTGCGACCGCCGAGGAGGGCCGATGCATGACGATCCGTGTCCCGCGTTGCGGTCGGCCGGGGGGTCGCGACGGCACGTGACGCCTCGTCGCGGGGGCAACCGACCTCGTCCCTGAGGTCCATATCCAGCCGAGGGCAAGGGCCGGGGCGAGCGGCGTCCCGGCCGGGCAAATCATGGTCGCGGGAGTATGGTCGCGCGTGGCCGAGCCGTCAACCCGAACCGCTTCCGGCGGGGCGGCGTGGGTGCAACCGCGGATCCCTGGAGTCGGTCGGTCGGCGTCGGCCATCGCGTCGCGGGGATCTCGCGGCGAAAGTGTCTCCGGCGCATGGACGCGACCTTTGCGGCCCTCGGCCCCTCCCGGCGCGGGGCGCGCACCGGCCGTCGCGGAGGATTGAGTGATCCGGGGGATTGCCTCTCGGGTCGATTTTCGCATGATTTCCTGGCGGTACGCCGCGATGATAAGCCTTTGTTCTAGCCTCACAACCACACCATCGTTGCCGGGGTTCGGACTTATTAGGAATTCCAGGCGGGGCGGCGAAATGGCCCGTTGCGGGGCCGCGATCGGGTGCCCGGCGAGGGGGCGGATTTGGGCCGACACAGGGCCGACCCATTCGTCTTCGCCTGGATTTTCATGCTTTACAACCCGTTGCCGGCGAAGGGATTGGGTCAATGATCGACGATTCTAATCTTGTCGATAATCTAATACGCTACAGAGTGCGACACTCGGGAAATGCCGGGGATTCGTGGGCGAACTCGGGCTTTTCGGGTGTCTTGTCCAGGGGCGCAGTCGGGGTGAGACGGTTTTTTGACCGTTTTTGACCTGTTTTCGGGCCTAAGTGTTGCGCAGAATCCTCCAAGTCCTGATCGGGCCGGGAGATGCGGGTTGTCGGAAACCTGGACGAAATCTGGACGGTCGGGCCCTCGGCGCGGGGTTTTCGGCCCCTTTGTCGCGCCCATGGGCGCCCCAAGTCGTTGGAGAGTCAGGGGATGGTGCATTTCCTGTCTTGCACGGCTTCGCCTTGCGGGCTTCAGCCCCGGAACCGCCCGACCCCAGGTATTCCCGATCGCACACGGGCGGCGTTCGCATTCTCATTGCAATAATCAATGAGCCTGGGAGCGGCCTACGCTTCGCGCGGGCCGCTGTTGTATCATCGGGTTCTGCGGCCCGTTCCATTTGCGAATGCTCGGCCGCCGGAGAGTTTTCATATGCGAATTATCTCGGGAGAGCGCCGCGGGCATCGCTTCGACGGCCCGGACGATTCCTCGACCCGGCCGACGAGCGACATGGTCCGCGAGTCGATCTTCAACATCCTGGCCGGCCGCGTCGAGGATCGGCAGGTCTATGACCTTTTCGCAGGCACGGGGGCGCTCGGGCTGGAGGCGGTGAGCCGTGGGGCCTCGCACGCGGTCTTCGTCGAGCGCGACCGCAAGAACGTGGCGCTGATCCGCAAGAATATCTCGATCTTGCGATTTGAAGGCCGGGGCGCCGTCGTCCTGGCCGACGCCTTCCGGTGGGCGAAGACGTTCGCGACGGACGACCCGACGCCGATCCTCATGCTGATCGACCCGCCCTATCGCGAGTTCCAGGAGAAGCCCGAGCGGATCTTCGAGATGCTCGATACGCTCGTGGGCAAGTTGCCCGATGGGTCGACGGTTGTCGTCGAATCCGACCGCGACCATGGCGAGGGGATCTTGCCCGAACCTGAGTCGTGGGACATCCGTCGGTATGGGGGCACGCAGGTCGCGATTCGCGACATCGAGCGGGAGAACGGCGACGACCATGGCGAACTCGGCCTGAAAATCCCCGTCGGGCGTTCGCCGTGGAGGTCGTCTCTCGGCTCCGCGAAGGGGGCTTACGAGGCGCTCTGGGCGGGCGGGTGCGTGCGCGACCTGCTGCTCGGCATCGAGCCCAGCGACTACGACGTGGCCACCGACGCCCGGCCCGAGGCCGTCATGAGCCTGTTCCGCCGCACGGTGCCGGTGGGCGTGAGCTTCGGCGTGGTGCGGGTGATCGGCCCGAAAATCGCCGGCGAGGTCGAGGTCGCCACCTTCCGCAGCGACGGCAATTACCTCGACGGCCGCCGGCCCGAGTCGGTCACGTTCGGCATCGGCCGAGCTGGATGCCGTCGCGTCGCGACTTCACGATCAACGGCATGTTTTTCGACCCGCTCTCGGGCGAGGTGCTCGATTACGTGGGGGGCCGCGCCGACCTGGAAAACAGGCTGCTGCGGGCGATCGGCCGCGCCGAAGCCCGATTTGCCGAGGACAAGCTGCGCTGCTCCGCGCCGTGCGGTTCGCGTCTCGGTTTGACCTGAAGATCGAGGCGGGCACGCGAGCGGCGATCGAGGCGATGGCGCCGCAGGTGCGGCAGGTCTCGGCCGAGCGGATCGCCAAGGAATTGCGGGGGATGCTGGAGTCGCCGTCGCGAGCACGGGCGATGAAACTGGCCGAGGAGACCGGGCTGCTGGGGGCCGTGTTGCCCGAGTTAGCGGGTTGGAAGATGCGCTTCGGGGATCGGCTCATGACGTGCAATCGAATTTGTGGGATCACACGCTGAAGGTCCTGGAGAATCTGCCGGACGGGGTCGACTTTCCGCTCGCGATGGCCGCCCTGCTGCATGGACTGGCCATGCCGTTTCCCATCGATTCCGATGTGGATTTGGTCTCGGGCGATCCTCGCATCTCCGGCCGAATTCAAGCCGAGCGAATCGCTCGCGGATTGAAGTTGTCCAATGCCGAGCGTACGGAGGTCGGTTGGCTGGTCGAGACCCACGGAGACCTGGTCGATCCCGAACGCCTCCGCATCGCCCCGTTGAAGAAGCTCCTGAGCATGCCGGGGATTGAGGATCTCTTGACCCTGCATCGTGCCATCGCGGCGGCGACGGGCCGCGATATTGCCCATGTGGAGTATTGCGAGCGTTACCTGCCCAGCAGCCGGACGGTCCCATCAATCCGCCCCCGCTGTTGACCGGGCACGACCTGCACGATCGCGGGTTGAAGCCCGGGCCCCGGTTCCGGGAGGTGCTGGAAATGGCGTATGATGCGCAGCTGGAAGGGGTCATCGATTCGAAAGAGGCGGCATTGGATTGGATTGCCGAGCGTGTGGCCCTTTAGCGCTGATAACTTTACCGCGTCGTGAGGCGTCCCTGGGTGGCATGCCACCCGGAGGCGCCAAAGGTTCGGATTCCGCGCGAGAAGAGGTCCCGGGGGTGCCCTCGGATCCTTCTTCGGCGACGTCGCTCAAATCGGGCGCCATCACTTCGCGCCGGACATGGCCCCGATCATGACCCTCTCGCTGCCGTCGAATTCGACCCATTGCTCGGTGCTTGCGGTCGGGTCGCGCTTGCGGAGGACCTCGGTGTGGGCGTCGTCGGAGGGGCCGATCAGCACCGGAGTCCGGACGGGCTTGCCGTTGATCTCCAGGTCCACCGCGTAGTTCTGGCCCCCCTGGAAGATGATCGCGTTGGAGGGGAGCGAGAGCACGTTGCGGCGGTCGATGGTGATGGTCACCGTCACGTACATGCCCGGCCGTAGGTGGCCGTCGGCGTTGGGGATGTCGATCTCGGTCTGCAGGGTCCGGCTGGACGGGTTGAGCGAGAAGGCCGATCGCACGATCTTGCCCGTGCGGCTGGCGCCGGGGATCGCCTGGATGCGGATCAGGGCCGTGTCCTCGTCGCGGATGAACGACGAGGCCAGCTCGGGCACGCCCACGAACACGCGGACCGGGTCGGTCTGCTCCAGGACGAAAAGCGGGCGGCCCATCGTCCCCCCGCCGGGCTGGAGGTAGTCGCCGGGGCTCACGTTCCGCTGCGAGATCACGCCGTCGAACGGGGCCTTCACGTGGCTGTAGTCGATCATGACCTCGGCCTGCTCCTGCTCGCTGCGGGCCACGGTCAAATCGGCCTGCGCGGCCTCGATGTCCACCCTGGCGCGTTGCAGTTCGGCCACGGTCTTCTCTCGGGTGGCGATCGACTCGCGGACCATGGCGTTGGCCTGGTCGCGCGCGGCGGCGGCCTCCTCGAACTGGCGGAAGGTCTCGTCGCGCACCTGCTCGCTGAGGACGCGCTCGTTCACCAGTTGCTTGAGGCGGTTGGCCTCCGATTCCCACCGGCTGTAGCTGGCCTGCGCCGCTTCACGCCGGCCTCGGCCGACACGATGCGGGCCTTGGCGTTCTCCAGGGTCGATTCGGCGGCCTTCTCGGCGCTCTCCGACACGCGGATCTGCACCGAGGCGCGGTCGGTCATGGCCTTCTTCTGATTCAGGGCCGCGGCGAGGTCGGGCACCCACATATCGAGCAGGACGTCCCCCTTCTTCACGCGGGCGCCGATGTCGAAGTTGTATTTCTCGACGTAGCCGGCGATCCGCGAGTAGATCGGTGCCACCTCGAACGCCTGGATGGTGCCCGGCTGGATGACCATCATGCGGATGTCGCGGCGCTCGGGCTTCGCCATGTGGATGCCGGCGGTCTTGCCGTCGGTGGGCTCGTCCTTCGCGTCTTTCCGGGTCGACGAATGGGCGTCGCGGCTCGAATGCCCGCAGCCGGCCGCGAGCACGAGGGCGAACGCGAGCCACGGCCGCGACCATCGGGGCTCAGGGTATGTTTCCGGCACGGGACGGGTCCTCCGGGGGCGAGTTCGGGGTCGGGGTGTGGCCGTTCGGATGATGTCCGTCCGCGGGGGCGGGGTCATAGTGCGAGCTGGCCGGGTCGTCGGGGTCGAGCGAGGGGGATTTGTTCGACGATCGCCCCAGGAGGAGCGTGAACACGGCCGGCAGGACCAGCAGCGTGGCGAAGGTGGCGAACAGCATCCCGCCGATCACCGCGCGGCCGAGCGGGGCGTTCTGCTCGCTGCCTTCTTCCAGGCCGAGAGACATGGGGATCATGCCCGAGATCATGGCGCAGGCCGTCATCATGATCGGCCGCAACCGCCCCTTGGCCGCGGTGATGGCCGCCTGATGCGCGGGCATGCCCTCTTCCAGGCGGTGGCGATCGGCGAAGGTCACGAGCATGATTGCGTTCGACACCGCCACGCCCACGGCCATGATCGCCCCCATGAACGACTCGATGTTCAGCGTGGTCCGCGTGACCCCCAGAGCGATCACCACGCCGGCGAGCACGGCGGGCACCGACGCCACGGCGGTGATCGCCAGCCTGGGGGCCTGGAAGTAGGCCGTGAGCATGATCAGGATCACGCCGACGGCCACGGCCAGTCCGATCTCCAGGCTGCGGAACATCTGCTTCATGGGCTGGACCTGGCCGCGAAGCTCGACCTCGGTGCCCTTGGGAGGCTGCGCCGGCGCGGGCGATGGCGGCGTCGATGCGGTCGATCACGCGACCCAGGTCCTCGCCCTCCACGTTGGCGGTGAGGCTCAAGTAGCGGCGCATGTTGTAGCGATCCACCTCGCCCGGCATGTCGCTCCTCATGACCGTGGCCACGTCGCGGACGAGCAGAGGCGGCGCGGGGTTGGACGGCGAGCCCTCATTCATCGCCGTTGGGCGATTCGCCTGATTCGTGAGCGGGACGAGCCCCACGTCGGTGGCGTCGGTCATGCTGGGAGGGGGGACTTGCACCTGGACCTGGTAGGAGTTGCCGCTCACCTCGTCCCGCCAGTAGTTGCGGGCCGTGTAGCGGCTCGAATAGGTGGCGGCGATGAGCGATTCGCCGATGTCTCGGGCCGTCACGCCGCTCAGCCCGGCCCGCTCGCGGTCGATCGTGACCTGCACGGTGGGGTAGTGCAGCGATTGCTGGACCTGGACGTCACGCAGGGTCTCGATCCGGGCGAACTCCTTGCGGAGCTTGTCCATGAAGGCGCTGGAGTCGGCCAGGTTGCGACCGCTCACGACCACCTCGATCGGCGCGGGCGAACCGAGGCTCATGGTCTCGGAGATCAGGTCGCCCGGCTCGAAGGCGAACACCAGGTCGGCCACGCGGCGGTCGATCTGCTCGGCGGTCAGGTCGAAGCGTTTCAGCTCGTTGCGATACCAGGCTCCCACCTTCTTCGGGAGGACCTCGCGCAGCCGCTCCTGAAGCTCGAAGATGCCGATTTTGCTCCCATGACGCAGCCCCACGCGGAGCATGCTGTCATCGGGGCCGCGACTCCAAAGGTACGCCATGTTGATGGTGAATTGCGGCGGATTTGCCCCCACGTAGCCCATCGTGATGTCGATATTCTCGGGCCCGGCCTCGTCGGCGATGACTTCAAGCGTCTTCTGGGCGATCTGGCGGGTGATCTCGTAATGCGTGCCTTGAGCGGGGCGAATCCGGAGCTGGAACTGGCCGGCATCGACGCGGGGGAACAGCTCGCGGCCAAGCTGGCCCCCCACGGCCACCACCACGGCGCCGCCGGCGATCAGGTACGCCACGACCACCTTGATGCGATGGACCACGGTCCATTCCACCACCTTCTCGAAGAAGTTCTGGAAGCGGAGGAAGAAGCCGGGCCTGGCATTCTCGCCCGAAGAATTCCCGTGCGTCCCGTGGCGATTCTCCAGGAGCCAAACGCTCAACACCGGCACCAGGGTGCTGGAGAGCAGGTACGACGTGACCATCGACGCGCCCACCGCCAGGGAGAGCGGCACGAACAACGACCGCACCGGCCCTTCCATGATGAATGCCGGGATGAACACCGAGAGGATGCACAGCAAAGCCAGCAATCGCGGCACCGCGGTTTCCATGTTCCCCTGCCTCACGGCGCGGGACATCGACGGCGTATGCTCCATCTGCGTGTGGATATTCTCGATCTCGACCGTGGCCTCGTCCACCAAAATCCCGATGGCCAGCGCCAGCCCGCCCAGAGTCATGATGTTGATCGTATGGCCCGTCAGGTTCAGCACGACCACCGAGCCGAGCAACGCCAGCGGGATGTTCAACACGACCACGATCACCGCCCGCAAATCCCTCAAGAACAGCAGCACCATCAGGCCGGTCAAACCGGCGCCCAAAGCTCCCTCCACGCCCACGCTCTCGATGGCCCGATAGACAATCGGCGACTCGTCGAATTGATAGGAAATCTTCACGTCATCGGGCAAGGCGGCCTGGAACCGGGTCATGTTCGCGCGGATCGCGTTCACGACCGTGAGCGTCGAGGAAGACGCCTGCTTCACCACCGGCAGATAGACCGATTTCTGGCCGTTCACCAGCGCGTAGCCCACGGGCAGGTCGGTGGCGTCGCTCACCGTGCCCACGTCGCGGAGGTACACGTTCTGCCCGAGCTTCAGGGGGATGTTGCGCAACTCCTGCGGGTCGACGACCATCGCGTTGGTCGGCACCACCGTCAACTGGTCCTTGATCTGCACGTTGCCCGACGGGCTGATGAAGTTGCCGCGGTCGATGGCGGCGACGATGTCCTGCGGCGAGAGGTTGTACGATCGCAGGCGGTCGGGATCGACGTTGACGACGATGGTGCGGATGTTCCCGCCGAACGGAGGCGGCGACGAGATCCCCGCCAGGCCGGCGAACATGGTCCGCACCCGGAACAACGCCATGTCCTGGAGCTGGCCGATCGACTTGGTCTTGCTCTCGAACACGAGGTAGCCGACCGGCAGGCTGCCCGGCGTCCAGCCGCACCACGTAAGGCGGCAACGACCCCACGGGCATGATCGCCAGCGCCCGGTTGCAATAGGCGACCGTCTGCGCGGTGGCCTCGGCCATGTCGGTGCCCGGCTGGAAGTAGAGCTTGAGCATGACCATGCTCTGGATCGACCGCGACTCGACGTGCTCCACGTTGTTGATGTACTGGAAGAACAATTCGTACTGGTTGGTGATCAGCCCTTCGATCTGCTTCGGGTCCATACCCCCGTAATTGTGGATCACATAGAGTACGGGCTGGTTGAGCGAGGGGAAGATGTCCTTCTGCATCCGGGCCACGCTGTACACGCCGCCCACGCCCAGGGCCAGGACCATCATCAGGACGGTCACGGGGCGTCTCAAGGCGAAGACGATGGGATTCATGGTGCCGTCTCGGATGCGAATTCGACCGCCGGGCGTCTCCCTCAGACTCAAGTCTACGCGGGAGAGCAAGCGGGCGTCTGCATCATCTCGCCACAGGAGGCGGCGCGGGGGCCGGCGCCACCCACGACGAGAGCGGCCGGACGGTGATCGGCGCCACCGGCGTGCGGAGGGTCGTCACCCATTGCGCGGGCTGCCCGAGCGAGCGGTACAGGTCGAACTGGGCGCGGTTGAATTCGTTCACGGCCGAGGAATAATCCTGGAACGCCGTGTTCAACTGCTGGAGGGCCGCCACCACTTCCTGGGGCCGCACGACCAGGTTCAACAGTTCGCCAGCCGGGCGCGTGGTCTCGTTCAGGCCGATGAAATTCTTGTCCGCCGACTCGATCGCCTGCCGCAACTCGTCCTCGGCGTGAGGCACGCGGGCGTTGGACGTCTGCAACCGGGCCAGCGCCTGCGAGACTTCCGAGCGGATCCGGAACAGGGTGCGTGTGACCTCGATCTCGGCCAGGTTGCGCTCGGCCTTGCGCTGCTGGATCAGCCCCTTGTTGCCGAACCCTCCGTTGGCCAGCTGCCAGTAGGCGGCCACCGAGAAGTCGTCGCGGCTGCCCTGCATGAGACGTATTGCCGTTCGCCCCCCCGTAGAACTGACCGGCCGAGAGCACGCCCGCATTGGCCGTCCCCGGCGTGGTCGCCACGATGTTCGGCAGGAACGGCCGCGACTGCTCGCGACGCAATTGCTGATTGGCCGAAACTAGCAGGAACCGCTGCGAGGCGATCTCGGGCCGATTGGTCAGCGCGAGCGGGACCATTTCCTCGGCGCACGACTCGGGAGGGATCAGGCCGAACTGGAGGAAAGGCGGCTCGATCGGGTCGAGCAAAATCGCCGGGTCGAGCAGGAGGATTTCCGCGAGCCTGGCGCTGGCCACACGCCAGTCGCGGATCACGGTCTCGCGATATTGCCGCAGGTTCTCCTGCTCGGCCCTGGCGCGATTGATCTCCAGCGGGGCCACCAGGTTCGGCGCAAGCCCCTGGGCGAACTTGACCAGGCGATCGGTGCGGACCAGGGTGGCCTCGACGCCGATCAGCCGCCCCTTGGCTTCCTGCAAGTTGAAATAGGCCTGAGCCACGTTGTTCAGGACGTTATTCCGCGCCGCCTGGAGGTCGGCCTCTCGCGACCCGACCACCTGCCGGGCGGCCAGGGGGGCGAAGATGGCGTCGGTCACGCCCAGGTTGATGGTCGGGCCGCCGCCGAGCTGGATCGCGTTGGTGGATTTGCGGAAGGTGGCCCCGGTGAACAGGTTCTGGTTCGTGCCGTCGTGCCGATAGTAGCCGATCCCGCCGTTGATGTTGGGGATCTTCAGCGCCTTGGCCGAGACGAGCAGTCCCAGGGCCTCTTCCACCTGGGCCAGGGCGGCGGCGATGTCGAGCGGTCGCGCCCCGGCCAGTTGAAGGGCGGTCGCCAGGTTGATCGGTGCGCCGGGTGGCCCGCTGCCGGGCTGGTCGGGGAGTTTCAGGGGTGGCAACTCGTCCGAGAACGGTCTCGCCGGCCGCGAGCCTGCGTCGGGCCTCTCGGCCGCCGGGAGGGGCAGCGGGTCAGTCTGCGAATACGCCGAAGGCCCGGCCGTGGCGCAGGCCGTCGCGATCAAGGCGAGGAGGGCTGACCGCTTCGATAGCATCGCGGATCCTCACGGAATTATCCCGCGAGCCGCGAGGCTCCTTCCTCGCGACGATCGCCGCCACGGGCCGGTGAGGCCGGTAGGACGATCCATCATTATACATCGAGCCGCGACCCGGCTCGGGATGAAGCGTGCTTTGAGTCCGACGTGGCATTATGGCGTCCAATCGCTACAATCGCGCGTGTCCTCTCCGCATCTCGGCGTCCTTCCGTGGGGATAGGGGATTTGGATCCCGTTCTCTTGCATGTCTTACGGGCAGACGCGACGATGATTCCGAGCGAAATGCGGTGCCATCCGGTACTTACGGCTCCTCACATGCCACTGGGATTTTTGAATCTGGCGAGTCGTGCTTGCCCGGCGAATGAGTCTCGACCATCCCTCTCTGCAGCGCACCCGGTACAAAGAGCGTCCGTCGGGGTTTGCTATCTTGTGGGGTCGATAGATGGACGAGGCCGAAAACCTCCAGAGCCTCAATTCGGGAGAGAACGATGCTTCAAAGAGCCTGGATCGTCGCGACGATGATGGCCTTCGTCGTGGTCATCTCCAACCTTGGCGCCGCGCCTGCCGCCGGACAGTCCCAAAAACCAGGCCAAGCAGGAAAAGGGAAGGGCGCAGCCCAGGCGATCAAGAAGCTGGACACCGACAAGGACGGCCAGATCAGCAAGTCCGAGTTCCAGGCAGCCAAGGGCAAGGCTGCGGCCCGCGGCAAGGGGAAGGCCGGGGCGGCGCGAGGGAAAGTCTTCGACCGGCTGGACGCGAACGGAGACGGGGCGCCTCTCCGCCACCGAGTTGAAGAAGCTCCAGGAACTCCGGAAACGGCGGGCCGCTGGCGCCAAGTCCGGCGCAAGGCGGGCTGCCCAAATGATGAGGCCATGTCCGGCTCGTTCGGAGGCGGTAGAGACGACTCCGGATCATGGATCTGCGCCGACACGATACCCCTTGGCATATCCTCCCGAAATACGCCATCATCGCTTTGCCGCTGCGGCGACCCCCTCGGGGCCCCACCGTGGCGGCACGAGGCTGTGATCCCATTCCTGCCAGGCAGCGAGCAATTCCTTGACCTTCTCGGGATTCTCCGTCGCCAGATCGCGGGACTCACCCGGATCGATCGCCAGGTTGTAGAGCCGACGCGGAGTCACCGAGACGGAGGCGGCGCGGGACCGGCTCCCGTCGTCAACGGCGGCGTCGTAACGGACGAGCTTCCAATCGCCCCGCCGGATGGCGTCCTGCCGCCCGAATCGCCAGTAAAGCGCCCCGTGGGGCACCTTGTCTCCTGAATCGGCCGACAGGAAGGGCAGCAGGTCGACGCCGTCGATCTTCCAGGCCGGATCGATCGCGACGTCCGCGGCTGCCAGGGCGGTCGGCAGGATGTCGAGTTGGATCACCGGGCGGTCATACACCCGGCCGGCCGGGAGCTTTCCCTTCCAGCTCACGAGGAACGGGACATGGATGCCCCCCTCCAGGGTCGTCCGCTTCGACCCGCGGAGCGGGGTGTTGATCGAGCCGTTGATCGTCGTGCCGAGCATGGTCGGGCCGCCGTTGTCCGAAATGAAGAAGATCATGGTCTTCTCCTCCAGGCCGGCGTCGCGCAGCTTCCCCGAGATCGTCCCGACCGCATCGTCCATGGCCGAGAGCATCGCGGCATAGGTCCGCCTGGTCTTGTCGCCGATCGTCGCGAAGCGGGCGAGCCGCCGATCCGTCGCGTCCATGGGGGTGTGGACGGCGTTGAACGCCACTTCCAGGAAGAAGGGGCGGCCTTTATTCCGGTCGATGAACGCGGCGGCCTCGCGCCCGAATGCATCGGTCAGATACTCCTCCTCGATGACGACCTCGGAACCCCGGAGGATGTTCTTCGTCCGGGCCGCGAAATAGGTATGCGCCCCGCCGAGGAAGCCGAAGAATTCGTCAAACCCCGCTTCTGGGGGTGAAACCGGGGACTGCTCCCCAGGTGCCACTTACCCACCAGGCCAGTGCGATATCCGGCGGCGCGAAGTCGTTCGACCAGGGTCGTCTCCGCGATGGGCAGGCCGAGGTTGCCGTTCCCGGCCTCGCCACCCGGGTTGAACTCATGGCCGAATCGCTGCTGGTATCGCCCGGTCAGGAGACCAGCCCTGGTCGGACTGCAATACGGCCCCGACACGTATCCGTTGGAGCACCGGACGCCGCCCCGGGCCAGGGCGTCCAGATGGGGCGTGGGGATGTCCTTCGCGCCCTGAAATCCGACGTCGGAAAAGCCCATGTCATCAGCCACGATGACGACGATGTTAGGCCTGTCTCCCGAGGCGTAGCAGGTGAATGTCGGGTACAGAGGCAGGCAAATGGCCAGGGCGAGAGGCTTCCACGAGAAGGGCGAACGCTTCATGGATTCGACTCCGAGGGAACGTACGTCAACCTGATCACGTCCTCGCCGATGAGATCGCTGGTCATAAGGCGCAGCGGCGGCCGAGGGCCGGAGAAGAATGGCGTGCCGCGACCAAGTACGATGGGGTGGAAGTAAAGTCGATACTCATCAATAAGACCAAGGTTGGTCAGGCTTCCTGCCAGGTCTGGTCCGGAAACGTCGATCTCACCAACTAGCTGTGCCTTCAGCCCACGTATCACCGCTTCGAGGTCATCCCCGACAAGTGTGGCGTTGGGTCCTACCGACTTCAACGTCCGCGACCCAACCCACTTCGGCTGGCTCCGCCACGCCACCGCGAAGTCGTGTTCCTCCGCGCCCCAATCGGGGTGGTCGACGTAGCCATCCAGGGACTGGTTCATTCCAAAGACGAGCTTTGCCATGGTACAAAATCTCGACCCCAGGTCCTTCAGAATCGCTCGAGCCGACGTTCCGAAGAAATGAGATTGGACACGAGCAGAACGCATGAATCAAGACGGAGCCCCGAACGTCATCTCAAGCCCGTTCACCGTCGTGAAGATGTGGTTCACCGGGCGCACACCCTGAGGACTGGAAAACAGCGGTTTCGGACGCCGGGCTCCTGATCGCTTGCATACTTCCCCGAGTGCAGCCATATCGGCGACAGTATGACAAGAATTAGCAAGCGCGACCCGTATATTGCCTATGCTCTTTAGACGAATTTCGGATCGGGTGTATCGGTTGACAGAATAGCCCGATATCCACTACGGCGGAACCATGCGAGCAAGTCACTCGCCCGGGTCGTTCGCAAGACGCCCCCATCAGATCAATCAGTCCATCGACCGTCCGCGCCGCCGCGTCGCGCAACGACGATTTCATCTTGCTGAAGGCCTTCTCGACCTGATTCATCCACGAGCAATGCACCGGCGGGTGATGGAACACGAATCGCGGGTGCTCCGCCAGCCACGCCTGCACCTGCTTTCCCTCGTGCATCCGCAGGTTGTCCAGCACGACGTGGATCGTCCTCACCGTCGCGGGGATCTCGCGGTCCAACCGCTCCAGCAACGCGATGAACTCGGCCTGCCGCTTGCCGGCAGTCCCAGGAGCCCAGGGAGCGGCCGCAATCATCGGGCCGCTCGCAGGCCATCTTGACCAGGTGCAACGCGACCTGGGGGGAAAAGACCGGCTTGCGGCCGGGTCGAGGCTTGTCGTGAAGGCCGGCAAGCCCTCGGGCTCGGAATCGCTCGGCCCACTTGCGGACGTGCCGCACGTCCATGCCGCAGAGGCGGGCGGCCTCCTTCAAGGCCTCGCCCCGTTCGAGCAGGAGCAGGACACGGCCCCGGCGTGCCAACCCGGCCGGGCCACTCGTCGCGCGCTGCCAACGCTGGATCTCAGCACGTTCTTCCGGGGGTGAGGGTGATGGTCAGGGAGGACTTGCGGCCCCGCATGGTGATATCCGAGTTTCCAGGTGTGTGAAGAAGGTCAAACCGCCCGCTGACCGCAATAATCGCCAAGACCGGCACAGACCTGTCAATTCGTTACCCTCTCTCTGCGGCGTTGTACTCAGCGCGGTTGGCGTAGCCCTTTTCGCGGCAAGCCTCGGGGTATCGGCTCCATGCGTTTTTCTCGCGATCGGTGATTATCATAAAACCTCCCTTGTTGATGATTGACCCTGGCACCGCTACGCCGTTCCGTCAACAACTACTTTCAGCAATCTTTGATGCGTACCATGTCGACCGAATCCGGTGGAACCTCGAACACAAGCTCGAATTCCATCGGGTCGGAATAACGCCTTCGCACCCCCACGCCCTTCTCCAACCCCGGAAGCGTTCCCGCGTCAGGTGGTGGGCCTCGTAGGGCTGCATTGCGTGCGTGGCCGTGACGATCTCGCGGACGGCGGTGTTGAGGATGAGGGGCATGGTGTGTCTCCTGAATTGGCAAAGGGTTTCAGAGCACTTCACTCTGAAACCCCGCCGTAGCGGCGGGCAGCGGGTTGTGGCCGGAAAGCCCTGCCGGAGCGATTATTTGTCCGCGAGGAATCCGCACCGCGGAGGGGAAACAATCGTGGAGGCACGCTCGCGCCCGCGGCCTGTAGGTCGAAGGGCAGCCAGCCCTATCTTTGCGATAGGGATCGAAGCCGTATGCCGAGATGCCTCTTCGTGGCTCGGTTCACGAGAGCCCGACGGCCCCTCGGCCCGGATCGCCCAGTCTCCGTCCGGCGGCTCAGGGCTAACTGCTGTCACACCCCGAGGATTAACTATCCGGAGACCAAAATCAAACTCCGAGGGGAAGATCATGACCTACCGAAACCGTCACCGGCGCCCGCTCCTCGAAACCCTGGACCGGCGGATCGTGCTATCCACGACGCCCTCCTTCTCGGCTCAAACGCACATCCCCGCGATCTTCCAGTCTCTCCCCAAGCCAGACGTCGTCGTCACGGCGAGCATCAGCAAAGGAACAGACGTTGGGGATTGGATCCTCGATCTCCGCTTCGCGAGCCCGAACGGAGTCGTCCCCACGGGCTCGATCTCGTTGTCGTCGGGCGCCAGCATGCGCTACCGCCTTGTCAACGGGGAATGCGTCGTTGATTTCACGAGTGTGGGCGATTCGGAGGGGCGGGGCTCAACGATACTTACACCGACACGTTTACCGAAGACAAGGCGGGCACTTCGGGTATTTCTAGCACGAGCAATATGTACAACTCCGGTGACTTTCAAGTGACGTACTCCGGCGACGCCCACTACGCTGCCCAGACCTGGGATATGGCGCAACTCGCAAGCGGCCAGACAGCCAAGCCGTCGTCCCCGGCGGCAGTCTGGGATCCCGACGCCTCGCCGGCCCTCAATGGCTCCCCTCCCGCCGCTCCTGTCACGATCTCCCACCCGGTGTCCAAAGTGCCGGTCGTGGTAACGAGCGGTGATCCTGGCGGACTCCCGACACAGGAGACAACGATCGACAACATCTAGCCGAGCGAATGAAGATGGGCGGAGCCCATCGGTCACTCCGCCCTTTTTGCGCCGCTTTGTCGCCTGGCGGGGGGCCCGCCCATCCGTTGGGGATCTCCGGTGCGGCACTTCCCACTTTGATCTGCTTTCTCCTTGGGGGCGCCTGCTACCGGCGGCCTTCCGCGGTTCCCGATCCGCCGAAGCTGCACCGAGTGTGCCTCCGATCGCTCCCGTTGGAGGCGTCAGTCGAACAGGTCGCCGAGCTCTTCCCGCAGGCGCCGAAGCACCCGCGATTTGGCCTGGCGCACGGCGGCCGGCTCACGCCCAGGTCGGCGGCGACCTCGGCCGGAGTCCTGCCATCGACCACGTGCTCCCAGAACGCCCGCCAGGTGCGGCCCTCGAATTCGGAGCGGACCAACTCCAGGCCGCGACGATACAGGGCGTTCCGCTCGTCGGGCGGATCGGGTTCGTCCGATTCCTGCTGCGGCAGGGCGTTGAGGTTCGCGAGGGCGTCCGTCCCGCCGACCGCCCGGAACTGGCGGGCCGCCCGCTCCGCACGGCGGAGCAGCACGTTCCGCGTGATCCCGTGCAGCCATCCGCGGAACGAGTCGCCGGGGCGATCCCGGCGGAAGCCGGCGAGGCCCCGCATGGCCTCGCCGAAGACCTCCTGCTCCACGTCGTCGGCGTCGGCCCCCGAGACCCCACGCCGCGCGGCCCAGGTGCGGATCTGCGGGCCGTAGAGATAGACCAGCCGATCCCAGGCACCCTGGTCCACCGCCTCGGACCGCAACCTCCCGAGGAGGGTCATCGACGTCTTCGAGGCCGATTCCTGCGGGTCGGTCGCTGCCATGACGGGGCGGCCTCGTGGGGGGAGCGGGTTTCCTGATGCTGTCACGCTCCGGGTGATGACTATAACAGCCGCCGCGTTCGCCTGGTAGAACATATGGGATTCCGCTCGCTCATGGCCGATTCCTCCCTCCCCCGCACCTCCGATGGAACAGGAACGTGACGACCGACGCCGTGCCCGACCGACGCCGAACTCTCCGCGTTCCACCGCGGCGACTGCCTCCCGACGGGCTCGACCGGGTGGCGGCCCACGTGGAGACGTGCCCGCGATGCGAGGAGGTGCTTCAGGCCCTCGACGCCTGCGGCGACACCATCGCCGACGCCTTGAGGCAAGGTACCACGCCCCGTTCGACCATGACGTTCGAGTCGGGCTCGCCCGCCGGGACGATCCTCCGCCAGGGAGAGGAGGCCGCCCGGGGACGACCGTCGCCGGGCGATATAAGCTGGTCGAGACGCTGGGCGAGGGGGGCATGGGGGCCGTGTACATGGCCCAGCAAATCGAGCCCGTCAGGCGCCTGGTGGCGATCAAGCTCATCAAGCCGGGGATGGACAGCCGGCAGATCCTCGCCCGGTTCGAGGCCGAGCGCCAGGCCCTCGCCCTGATGGACCACCCGAACATCGCCCGGGTCTTCGACGCCGGCAACACCGAGCAGGGCCGGCCGTTCTTCGTGATGGAGCTGGTCAAGGGGCCGACGATCACCCGGTATTGCGACGAGCAGAGGCTGAGCCCTCGCGAGCGGCTCTCGCTGTTCGTGCAGGTCTGCGAGGCGGTCCAGCACGCTCACCAGAAGGGGATCATCCACCGGGACATCAAGCCGTCGAATGTCCTCGTGGCGAGATACGACGGCAGGCCGGTCCCGAAGGTGATCGACTTCGGGATCGCCAAGGCCACCGGCCCGAGCCTGACCGACCGCACGCTCGTGACCGGCTTCGGCTCGGTGGTCGGGCACCCTCGAGTACATGGCCCCCGAGCAGGCGGAGCTGAACCAGCAGGACGTCGACACGCGGGCCGACGTCTACGCGCTGGGCGTGCTCCTCTACGAGTTGTTGACCGGGTCGCCGCCGCTGAACCGGCAGCGCCTCGGTCCGGCCGGCGCTGCTGGAGATGCTCCGGCTGGTCCGAGAGGAGGAACCGCCGCCCCCGAGCAGCCGGCTCAGCACGGCCGAGGCCCTGCCGTCGATCTCGGCCAATCGCGACCGAGCCGAGGAGGCTGACGGCCCTGGTCCGCGGGGACCTGGACTGGATCGCCCTGAAGGCGCTGGAGAAGGACCGATCGCGGCGCTACGCGACGGCCAACGCCCTGGCGAGGGACGTGCAACGCTACTTGTCGGACGAGCCGGTCGAGGCCGGCCCCCCGACGGCGATCTACCGGCTGCGGAAATTCGCCCGGAGATATCGGAATCCCCTGGCCGTCGCGTCGGCCGTCGCCGCCCTTCTGGTCGCCGCCACGGCGATCAGCGTTTACATGGCTTATCGCGCCGCCAAGGCCGAGGACGCCGCCGTGAAGGCGGGCGGGAAGACCAAGGACGCGCTCGACCTGGCCCTGGCGCAGGAGAAGGTGGCCCGGGAGGAATCGGCCACGCGCCTGGCCGTCCAGAAGTTCTTCGTCGACAAGATTTTTTCCGCGGGCCGCCCCAAGGGGTTCGAGAATGGGCTTGGGCCGCAGGTCACCCTGCGCGAGGCGATCGAAGCCGCGGTTCCGGGGATCGTCGACTCGTTCCGAGATCGTCCGGCGGTTGAGGGGGCCATCCGCCACGAGCTTGGCGGCACGTACTATTATCTCGGCGAATTCCAGAAGTGCTACGATCAGCTCAAGCTCGCGGTGAACCTCCGTTTGAAAGCACTTGGTCCCGAAGACCCCGAAACTCTCAGAAGCCAGAATGACTTCGCCATCGCTGCCCGACTCGTGGGACGCGGCGAGGAAGGGCTTGCCTTGTCGAGAAAGGTCAATCAGGCGCGAGAGCGGGTCCTGGGACGTAATCATAAGGACACATTGACCGGAGCACTCAACCTGGCCACGGAGCTTTACAAGACCCACCACGTTGAAGAAGCGGAAAAGCTCTTCGAGAGCTTGATCCCTCGCCTAGCCTCCTCGTTAGGCCCCACGGACTCGGTCACCTTGAACGCCAAGGCCAACCTCTCCGCTCTGTACCTGGAATCCAACCGATTTGAGCGGGCGGCCGACCTTTACGAGAAGGTCGGTGCGGAATCCGCGGCCAACCCGAAAATCGGGCCTCGTCATGCCGAAACGATCCAGAGTTTCTTGAACGCGGCCCGTTCATATATGGAAATGGGGCATTACGAGAAGGCGTTCGCCCTCTACAAGACGTACGTGCCGATTCAGGAGGAAGTCCTGACACCCAATCATTTGTACGTCCTGGGTAGCATGCGATTCTGGGCCCTATGTTACGAGAAGGCGGGGCGCGATTCCGACGCGATCCCTCTGAGAGAAGCCGTCCGCGCCCGTCAGGCTGCCAAGCCGGTCATGTTTCCCCTCGACTCCGCCATGAGCCTCGGCAAGCTTGCCGACAATTATCTCCGCAATGGCAGGATCGTCGACGCGATCAAGATTTACGAGGAGGCCGTGGCGGCCGCCAAATGGGGCGTGCCCGACGATCATCCGGCCACGCTGGGTTACCGCTCGCAACTTGCCGAGGCCAAGCGGAAGGATGGGCAGAAGGAGGACGCGATCACCCTCCTCGGCAACGTGGTGGCGGCGTCGACCGCCAAGGCCGGGCCCGACGACCCGAGGACGATCGGTTTCCTCATGAAGCTGATCGATTTTCAGGACGATGCCGGTCATCCCGATCGGGCGACGGCCCTCGCCGACGAGTTCCTCGCCGGCCGCGGCAAACGCCTGGCGCCCGACGATCCGAAGGTGGCCGGCGACCTCTTGGATATCGGGAAGATCGAACTCAAATACAAGCGTTACCCCGAGGCCATCCGGCGATTCGGTGAGTGCCTGGCCATCCGCGAGGCGAAGCTCCCCGGCGATTGGGTCACGTTCGACGCCCGGTCCCTCCTGGGCGAGGCGCTCCTGGCGCAGGGCGATCCGGCCGCAGCCGCCCCGCTCTTACGCACCGGATTCGAGGGGATCAAGGCGCACGCCGCTTCCATCCCGCCCGGGCTCCGCTCCCATCTGGTCGAGGCCCTGGACCGGCTCATCTCGTATCATGAGGCCGCAGGCGACGCCGCCGAGGTGGCGAGGTTGCAAGCCGAACGCATGGCCATCGTCGGCAACAAACCGAGTACCCCTCCGAAATAGCGTAGACTCGGTGCCCGGGAACAGTTCGTTGCTGGATCGAGAATCGGCGACAAAGGGATCACCCAGCCCTCACCGCCTGCCCGGCCATTGCCCGCTCCATCCTCGCCAGATCGGCCTCTATCCTTTCCAGTCGGGCCTCGATCTTCCGCACCTGTACGTCGTCCAGCCCGGCCAACGACTCACGGACGCGGGCGATCTTGGCTCGGGCCGTTTTCAGGTCGTCCACGCTGGATTCGAGGATCTCGTCGATCATGGCGTCGCTCCGGTTGGGGGGAAACCGGATTGGGACTGTTTCATGTAGTATTTCCTTGATTTGACAGTTCTTGCGTCAACTCCGCCGGATCGGCCTGGAGCAATTCCCAGAAGTCGAACGTAGGCAATCCCAGGCCCGGGGATCGGTAGGGATAGACGTCTTTCCGCGGGCCGGAGCGGCGCGGGTGGCTGTTCCCGAACAGACGCTCCAGGTCGAGCATCGGCTGCGTCATCCGGAGACGAGGCGCCCGTGCATCCGGTCGAGAAAGGCGAGACTTCGTGGGTCCAGGAGGAAGTTGCGGACCGTCTTCCACTCCGGACCGGGCAGCCCCGCCGCCGCCGCGCCGATCTCGGCCCCGGCGTGCGCGGTCGTTCAGCCGGCCCCCGGGCCGGAACAATTCCGGCGCGGCGCGGGCCCAACGCCAGGCCTCCTCCAGGCGCCCGACCCGCTCCAGCGCCGCCGTAGCCACCCGCCAGGCGGCGCGGGCCGGGCCGCGGGCGTCGATGCCTCGTCCCTGGGCCCGATCGACCTCGGCGTCGGCGGCCTCCGCCTCTCGCCACCGCCGGGCGAGGACGGCGCGGGCCTCCTCGGCCGTGTGGAGGAGGTCGAGGCCGTGTCCCAAGGCCGGGGCCGACGTGCTCCCGCGGCGCCCTTCGGCGACCTGCTCGACGGCCGCCGCGATCCCCTTGGCGGCGTCGGCGGCGGCGAACTCCGGTCGCGGGAACGGTTTGATTCGCGCCCCCCAGGTCTCGGCCTTGCGGTCGGCGGCGCTGGCGCAGGAGACGGCCGTCATGCTCAAGGGCTCGATGCCGACCGGGGTCGGCCGCCCCCAAAAAAGATTTGTTCCGGCGCGAGCGCTGGACCCGGGGGACGCTCGCGGCATCGGGCGCCTCCAGGACGTCCCCGGCCTTCTCGGCCTCGTCGGCGACCCACCGCGCGATGGTCGAGTGGTCGGGGCCGTCCGCGGGCAGGATGATGCGGAGCAGGCCCTCGATCTGTCGGGGGCTGATCCCCATGGCGAAGGCGGTCACCGCCAGGCGTCGCCGGGTGGCGCGTCGAGCGGACCGGGGTCGGGGCGGGGACCTCGGCCGGAGCGCTGCGGGAGCCGCCGGTTGCAGCCGACGCTCGACCTGACGGGCGTGGTCGTAGACGGTCTGCCGGCTGCACCCGGCCCGCTCGGCCTGGGGGTGACCGCCCCGTGACATCCGGAGGGGATGGCGGCGGCGTTGCGGATTCAGGTGCGGAGCGATTGCGTGTTCATGGGGGAGGCCCTCCGTGGAGCTGGCGATCGTGGTTGTGAACCAGTCGATCCTGGGGTGGCCTCCCCTTTAAGACAAACTGTCAACTCGGCCCAGCCAGATTTGACCCAATCTACGACAGAGCCACCGGATTTTACGCGGGATCGGTGGGAAGGCGTAGCTGGACTGGGGGTTTATGGCGACCTTCATGGGATTCGCTGCGGTGGTCGTTTTCCGGGCGGCGGTATGGGTCCTCGTCCTGGTGGGGCCTTTGGTGGCGGAGAGGGCGTAGGAGGACGCTTAGGTCCGCCCGGCTGAGGCGGTGGCTGACCCGGCGCCCCTGGCGGAGCTATGGGCGGATTCGGCGGCTTATGGGGAGGAGCCGATGGTTTCGGAATAGGCTCTGCCTCTGGCATTATCGCTCCTGATGAACCGTGGCAACCGAATAGCATTTCGGATACCGGGGTGGTGGTCGGAGTACGATGGACTGCGAGATCACTCGGGTTTGGGCGGGTCAGGCGGTACGGGGAGCCAGGGGTGACGCAAGGCTGACTCATACTTGAGGATCATCTCCTCGTGATACTCGGCACTCCTTCGCTCGCGATCACGCTCGGCCTCCGACGGCATGAACGGGTTAGGAACCCAGATGGGCGGCTTGGCTTCGAGAGAAAATCGGCAGAAGGCTGCATTTGTCCGGTGATAAATCAAAGATTTCTCATACGACGCTTTGGCCTTTCGATACCGCCGCTCTGCCCAAATGCCGGTACTTATCATCAGGGCGACCAATGCCACGGCAAGCATCATCCAGCGGACCGTGAACCGGGGGCGAGAGTGCGCATGGCATCAGTTCCTGTCGGGCGGCTTCATTGCTGATGTTGTTCCGCTGTCGCGTAGACCTTTTGCCGCCCAGATCGATAGTTCGTCGCTCGTTGCCAGGAGTTGGCGGAATTTCGCCGATTGATGGCCGACCATTCCGCTCGCGCCTCCGCCCAACCCACCCGACTTTCCGCTTGAGCCGCCCGGCCTTCGGCCCGAACCAATTCGGCTCGAAGCTCGCGGGTTTCGCGGATTTGAAGGCCGAGGGCCGTCGCCAAGGAACTAAGCAGGATCACGAGCATGGCTGAGCCGAGTCGTAATCGCCAACGTCTGTCGGGCATCGGCGTCATCTTCAAGGCTCCTATCGTCAAAGCCCAGCGACCCTCCGACAGAGCGACTGAAGCGGACCCTAAAGTCTAGACCACTGAACCCGATTTGTTAGCTCGACTTTGTACGTTCCGTAAGTCTTGGTTCCCCGTGTATTTCGGGGGCGTCCGAGCCGAGCCCGGGTTTTCCGACATCAGACGTGCAGTCGGAGCCGCGTTGCCGTCGTCGGCCGAGGCCGCCGTCACCGCCACGCCCAGCAGCAGCCCCATCATGTCGACGGCGATGTGACGCTTCCGGCCGCTGAGCTTCTTGCCGCCGTCGAAGCCCCGCCCCTCGCCGCCGACCTCGGTGGTCTTGACCGACTGGCTGTCGATCACGGCCGCCGAGGGCGTCGCCGCCCTGCCCGCCTTGCGCCGCACCTTCGGCGCAGGGCGTCGACGATCCGCTGCCACGTGCCGTCTTCGCGACACGCGGCGAAGTAGTCCCAGGCGGTGCTCCTGGGGAGCAGGTCGTGCGGGAGCATCTCCCACTGGCATCCGGTGCGGTCCTGGTAGATCAGCGTATTGAGGACCTCGCGGATGTCGGTCGAGCGCGGCCTCCCGCCGGGCCTGGGCGGCGGGATCAGCGGCTTGATGAGCTTCCACTGGGCGTCGGTCAGGTCGGTGCGATAGGGCTCGCGCATGGGGGTGTGGGGGCCGAACCAGGGTGTTGAATCCGCAGCCTACGCGAATTCCAGGGGAGAAACCGCCGTTCCGGATAGCCTCTAACCGTCGAAGGCGTCACATCGTACAGCTTGCCGGATGCCGGCAAATGAGATTTGTAGGGTGTTCATGGGCCTGGCTCCCGCAAGCAAGGCGGGTGCGTAACGCAGGCTTCTACGATCTCGGCGGCGCGGTGGGAGAAGCTGGCGCTGGCCGAGACCCGGTAACGAGCAAAGTCGCGGGAGGAGGAGGTAGCCCGGTCACTCTCACCCGAGTTACCCTGAAAGGGGCTCAGACGGGGGATAGGGCAACACACGGGACGCGACCTGATTCTTGGGACCGTCCGAGTTAGGAAAGTAACCCTCCGGGCGTTCCCGAACGCGGAGCATGCCAAGGGTCGCCCCCGTCTGATGTCAATCCTTGACTCGGTGGTGGCCCGCCCCGGGGCGAAATCCTTGTCCCCCTGAAAGGCCGAAATCCATGCCCATCCGATGGCCCCGACCTCCGATTCTGGTCGCGTTCCCCGCACTGGCGCTGGCCGGGATGATTTCGTCCCCGGCGCGATCGACCGCCGACGAGCCCGCGACGCGATCGCCTTCGTTTCCTGTCACCATCACGGTTGACGCCACACGCGAGACTGGTTCCCTTCCTCCGATCTGGCGCTTCTTCGGGGCGGACGAGCCGAACTACGCCTACATGAAGGACGGCCGAAAGCTCCTCGGCGAGCTCGGCAGCCTCCGCCCGCGCTCCGTCTACTTCCGGACGCATAACCTCCTGACCTCGGGCGACGGCACGCCCGCGCTCAAGTGGGGCTCGACCGGCGCCTACAGCGAAACCGCCGCCGGCAAACCCGTCTACGACTGGGAGATCGTCGACCGGATCTTCGACACCTACCTCGAGCGCGGCGTCAAGCCGTACGTCCAGATCGGCTTCATGCCCAGGGAGATGTCGACCCGGCCCGAGCCCTACCAGCATCGCTGGGGCGTGGGCGACAAGTACGGTGAGATCTTCACCGGCTGGGCCTACCCGCCCAAGGACTACGCGAAGTGGGCGGAGCTGGTCTTCCAGTGGACGAAACATCTGGTCGAAAAATACGGTAGGAGCGAAGTGGAATCGTGGTACTTCGAGACCTGGAATGAGGCCAACATCGGCTACTGGAAGGGCACGCCCGAAGAGTTCCGTAAGCTCCACGACTACGCGATCGACGCCGTCCGCCGCGCCCTGCCGACCGCCCGTGTCGGCGGTGCCGATTCCGCGGGCAGCGGCGGTCAGTGGACCCGCGACTTCCTCGAACACTGCCTTCGCGGTACCAACCACGCCACCGGGCAAGGTCGGCACGCCGATCGATTTCGTCTCGTTCCACGCCAAGGGCTCGCCTAGCTTCGTCGACGGCCACGTCCGCATGGGCATTGCCAACCAGCTCCGCACCATCGACGAGGGTTTCAAGATCGTCGCGTCGTTCCCCGAGCTGAAAGGTAAGCCGATCATCATCGGCGAGTCCGACCCGGACGGCTGCGCCGCGTGCCAGGGGCCGCAGCTCGGCTACCGCAACGGCACGATGTATTCCAGCTACACCGCCGCCAGCTTCGCCCGCAAGTACGACCTCGCCGAGCGGCACGGCGTGAACCTCGAAGGGGCGCTGACCTGGGCGTTCGAGTTCGAGGACCAGCCGTTCTTCGCCGGGTTCCGCGTGCTGGCGACCAACGGGATCGACCTGCCGGTGCTGAACGTCTTCCGGATGTTCAGCCTGATGGGCGGACGCCGCGTGCCGGCGAAGAGCTCGGCCGCGGTCGCGCTGGACGAGATCCTTGAGAAGGGCGTGCGCGAGCGCGCCCGACGTCTCGGCGCTGGCCGCCATCGACGGCGACTCGCTTGTCGATCCTTGCCTGGCATTATCACGACGACGACGTCCCCGGCCCGGATGCCGAGATCACGCTCGAACTGCGCGGGCTTCCCGAACACAACGGGCCCGTTCTGCTGCATCACTACCGGATCGATCGCGAGCACAGCAACAGCTTCGGGGCCTGGAAGCGGATGGGCTCGCCCGTGCAGCCGTCGGCCGAGCAATACGCCGAGCTGGAGCGGGCGTCGAAACTCGCGCTCCTGGACTCCCCGCAATGGAGCCGGCTGGACGGCGGGACGCTGGACGTCAAGATGACGCTGCCGCGTCAAGGCGTCTCGTTGCTCCGATTCGAGCTTCCCGCCGCCCCAAGCCGACGATGAGTTGAATCACTTGTCTTGAAACAGCATTGGCGCGAACTCGCTCAGGTAATCGCGCCAGTTGAGCCAGGTGTGACCGCCGTCGGAGTCCCTGGAGACCACGTCAAACTTGTGTTTCTTGAGCATTTCGACGGTTGCTTTTGACGTCTGCACCAGGAAGTCGTCCTTGCCGCACGCGAACCAGACGAGTTTGAGGCCGTTCTTAAGGTCGGAATTGTCCAGTGTGGACTTGTGCGCGTCTTCCCACTGAGTATTGGGCCCGCCGCCACCTCCAGGTCCGCCGCCCGTGATCCCGAGGACGCCGGAACTGTAAACGCCGATGTAGCCGTAATCTTCGAGCTTGTCGAACGCGACGTTGAGCGTCTGTGCGCCGCCCATTGATAGGCCGGCGATCGCTCGGCTGGCGCGGTCGGTTTTCGCTCGGTAGTTCTTCTCGATGTATGGCCGGACGTCGTTCGCGAAGTCCTGGGAGAATTCTTCCATCTGGCGCTGGAACGAATTGCCGCCGCCGCCAAAGCCGAACGCCCCCGTGTGACCGGCCGGCATCACGAGGATCATCGGTTTCGCCTTGCCCGCCGCGATCAGGTTGTCGAGGATCACCCCGCGCGGCCGACCGCAGTCCACGACTCATCGCAATCCATCGCGCCGTGCAACAGGTAGAAGACCGGGTATGTGCCCTGCCCCTTTTCGTATCCTGGAGGCGTGTAAACATGCATACGGCGGAACTTCTTCAGGGTCGAGGAGAAGTACGGGACCTTGGCAACCGCGCCATGCGGCACGTCCTTCAGGTCAAAGGCCTCCGAACCCGGGACGATCACCAAGCTCCATGTGTTTGCATTCGACTCGCTGGTGGCAGGATTGCGCGGGTCGATCACGCTCACGCCATCGACGTTGAAGTTGTAGCGATAGGCCCCTGCCGGGACCGGGCCGACCGAAGTTTCCCAGACGCCGTTCTCCGATTTCTTCATCTCGGCTCGTGGACCGATGCCCGGCAGGTCGCTGCTGCCGAGACGGACCATTTCGGCCTTCGGGGCGTAAACTCGGAAGGTGACCTTACGCTCGGCCGAGACCTCGTTCGAAGCAAACTGCGGAGGCCGATTCTGGTTCGGGCCCTGTCCGAAACAGGGAATCGCAGCCGCGAGGAAGATCGCCAGCAAACCGGCAAACCGGCCCGGAGTCCGTGTCATGATGGACCTCTGCAAAGTGGGAGCGGGGTAGGGTTGTCATCCTACTCCGGTAAGAGCGACCTGGATAGTGCCGGAGGCCGCTTACCCATCCGCACGCTCGCATCCTCACGACACGGCACTCTCGTCACTGGCCGACTCGAATGCCATAATCGAGTTGGCACCCTGGAGTAAGTACACCTCCGACACCCAACAAAAGACGCCATGACGGACATTCAGCCCGAACGTCACATGCAGGGGCGGTTCCCCACGACACGATGGAGCCGGGTCGTCAGAGCCTCAAGTCTCGACTTGCTGGAGGCCAGGGAGGCCTTGTCTGGCCTTTGCCAGGCCTACTGGTATCCAATCTACGCTTATATCCGACATCGTGGATACACTCCGGAGCAGGCGCGTGACCTCACCCAGGATTACTTCGTGTACGTCCTGGAGCGCGACCTGTTTGCCAAGGCAACGCCATCCCGCGGACGCTTCCGCGCGTTCCTTCGGACTGTTTGCGTCCGCCAACTGGCCGCCCGGCGGGATCAGGAGAATGCGGCCAAGCGGGGCGGAGGTCGGTTCCTGGTCTCGATCGACCCCGTTGACGCCGAGCGCCGATATAAGCGTGAACCGGCCCACGAACGGACCCCGGAAAGCGTCTTCGACAGGACCTGGGCTTTAACCCTGCTCGACCGGGTCGTGGACCGGCTTCGCGGCGAATACGACGATGCGGGCCGGTCGGCCAAATTTGAGGAATTGATCCCCCTGCTCACGCGAGATCCCGCGACGGAAAGCTACTCGGAAATCGCCGAGCGGCTGGGTACGACGCATGGAAATGTTCGCGTGGCCGTCCACCGCCTTCGACGCCGCTACGGCCTGCTGCTGCGTGAAGAGATCGCCGCGACCGTCGATGACCCGGCGCAGATCGAAGACGAGATCCAGACTCTCTTCGACGCCCTGAAGGACTGAAGCATGGCGGCGGATTGTAACCTTTGCCGCCTTTCTCCCAATGAATAACGGGATGTTTTGTAAGATCGGACCGATTCGATGGAGACGGGCGTGTTCTCGGTCGAAATCTGCCCCGACTGCTCGGCACGCCTGCCCATGGACTCTCCAGCAGGTCTATGCCCTCGTTGTTTGTTGCGACTGGGGGTAGCCCTTGCGGGCGATTTCGAACAGGGGAAAGCAGGCCCCGAGGACTCGAAAGGGATGATCGGCACGGACTCGCCGCCGACAAGTGCTCGAAATCGGGCCGACGCGACCGGCGCGAGACCTCAGGTCTATCTCCGAGACACATTTGAGGAAACTCGTTTGATCCGGCCCCTTTCGGCCGACACGTCCACGCCCTCGGGCCATCCAGATCGCTACCAACTGGTTGGTGAACTGGCGCGGGGCGGGATGGGCGTGATCTTTCAAGGACGCGACCTTGAGCTGGGCCGAGATCTGGCCGTCAAGGTCATCCGTGAGGAACACCGCGATAACGCCGAAATGGTCCGCCGATTCGTGGAGGAGGCGCAGATCGGCGGCCAGCTCCAGCACCCCGGGATCATTCCCGTGCACGAGTTGGGTCGCCTCCCCGACGGCCGCCTGTTCATCGCGATGAAGCTGGTTCGAGGCCGTACGCTCGCGGCGTTGCTCGCGACGCGTCGGACGCCAGAAGGGGATCGGATGCGATTTCTCGCGATCTTCGAGCACGTCTGCCAAACCATGGCCTATGCCCACGCTCGGGGAGTGATCCACCGGGACCTGAAGCCGTCGAACATCATGGTCGGCAACTTCGGCGAGGTGCAAGTCATGGATTGGGGGTTGGCCAAAGTGCTCGAACACGGAGGCGTGGCCGACGAGGAGAAGGCGATCCTGGCAACCGGCGACGAATCTGCCGTCTGTACCCTGCGCAGTGGATCGGCGGCGCTCGAGTCGCGCGCGGGCTCGGTCCTGGGAACGCCGTCTTACATGGCGCCCGAGCAGGCCCGGGCGCGCTCGACACGCTCGACGAGCGGGCCGATGTCTTCGCGCTTGGCTCGATTCTTTGCGAAATCGTGACTGGCCAGCCGGCGTTTGTGGGTGAAGATGGTGCCGAGTTGTACCGCAAGGCGGAACGGGCCGATCTTTCGGATGCCCTCGCACGCCTCGACGCATGCGACGCCGACGCGGAATTGGTCGCCCTGGCTCGGTCGTGTCTCGCGGGCGTGCCAAAGCATCGGCCGAGCGACGCCGGGGTCGTCGTGGCCGGGTTGACGGCCTACCTCCGGGGCGTCGAGGGGCGGCTCCGCGAGGCCGAGTTGGCACAGGCGAGGGCCGAAACCCAGGCTGCTGGCGAGCGCAGGCGCAGGCTGTTGACGCTGGCTCTGGCCGGATCGATGCTCGCGACCGTCCTGATCGGCGCGGCCGGATGGACCTGGACCGAGCGTGAGCGAAAGCGGCGCGAGGGGGCTCTGGTGGCGGCGGTCGATGCGGCGCTCGCCGAGGCGTCGAAAAAACGCGAGCTTGCCCGGGTGTCCGGTGGCGACCAGATCCACTGGGTCGAGGCGATCGAGGCCGCTCGCCGTGCCGAATCGCTCCTCGGTAGCGAGGCCTCGGGCCGCGGGCAGCGCGATCGGGTCCACGCTTTCATGGCCGAGTTGGTTCGCGAGCGGGAACTGGTTGCGGCAGGCGAGAAGGATCGCCGTATCGTCGAACGGCTTGCCGCCATCCTGAATGACCTGGGCGTCCACAATGACGAGGCCAAGACCGACGCGGAATTTGCTTCCGCGTTTCGCGCCTACGGCGTTGACCTGGATCAGCTCGATCCATCGATGGCCGGAAGGGTGCTCGCCGCTAGCCCGACTGCTGTGGACCTGGCGAGCGCCCTCGATCAATGGGCTTTCCTGCGTCGAGGACGGGCGCTCCGCAACCCCTCCGGCGCGGATCGGCTGATCGCGGTGGCCAGGTCGGCCGATCCCGACCCGTGGAGGAACGGGCTTCGCGATACGCTCGCGCGAATGGACGGCGGTCCGGCCCGTCGGCTCGCGACCCTGGAGGGGCTTGCCGATACCGCGGATGTCGACCGCCTACCCGTGGCGAGCGTTACCCGCCTGGCCGCGTCTCTTTCCTTTCTTGGTCGGCGAGAGAAAGCGATCGGGCTCTTGCGTCGTGCCCAGGCGTCGCACCGCGATGACTTCTGGGTCAATGCCAACCTGGGACGGGATTTGATGGCTTCCGGACGCCCGGACGACGCGGTTCGGTTCTTCACCGTCGCGGCCGGCGTGCGACCCAGGAGTGGCATCGCGTTGAACGGCCTCGGGAAATCGCTCCTCCTGAGCGGCCAGTCTGCGGAAGCCGCAGAGGTCTTCCGCGAGTTGATCCGCCGCCGTCCGGAAGATGCCCTCTCTCATGTCGCATTGGGTTCTGCGCTCCTCGCTCTTGGAGAGCCAGACGAAGCGGATGCGGAATTCGCCGAGGCGAAGCGGCTGAAACCGGACGACTGGATGGTCCGCGACCAGATCGCACTCGCCTATTCCGACCGTGGGGAGTGGACCGCTGCCATTCAGGAACAAACGGAGGCGGTCCGACGGTTCCCGAAATTCGCGGTTGCTCACAAGGCGCTCGCCCACGCCTTGCAATCAGCCGGCCGCATCAACGACGCGATCGCCGAATTCCGCGAGGGTGTCCGCCTCGCACCGCGTTTTTCCTCCGCGTACCTCTTCCTCGGACGTGCGCTCATCGAGACGGGCGATTATCAAGAAGCGCTGGATGCGCTGGCCCGTGTCGACCCGGGCCCACCTCCGGCCGACCCGGTTCTGAGCGCTGCGGATCTCTCCACGCGCGCCAGGGAGCTGATGACAATGGAAGCTCGGCTACCGGTGGTTGCGCAGGGAGGCGAGTTCCCGGTTGATGCCGAGGAGGCAGCGTCGTTCGCCCGGATCGCATTTGCTCGCCACGACCATGCTTCGGCAGCCCGCCTGTGGGCCGAGTCCATAACATTGTCGCCCGAGCTCGCGGCCGATCTGATCGCGGCGAACCGATTCCAAGCCGCACGCGCCGCGGCTTTGGCCGCGACGGAACGCGGACGCGTGGATTCCCCGCCAGAACCTGATTTGGGCGCCAGCTGGCGCAAGCAAGCCCTCGACTGGTTGCGCGCCGACCTCACCGCGTCAGCCACGACCCTCGCGGCTGGGACCTACCAGGAGCGGGCAGCGGTCGCGAAACGGCTCGGACGATGGCAGGTCGACCCGGCTCTGGCAGGTATTCGTGATGAGCCGGCTCTTTCCGAACTGCCGGAACCCGAGCGGCGGTCTCTCCAAGAATTCTGGCGACGCGTCGAGGCAATCAGAGTGAAGGGCAACGCTCCAGTCGCGCCGCATTCTGGCATCGGGAAAAAATTCCGAGAAAAGTTGTAACAACTCAGCCCGCTTTCCTAATTGGATAGACAGAGGTCGCGTGTTCTCCTGGTCGCGGTGCTGCTCGCCCCGTTCTCGGGCCGGCAACGCCGAGGGGGGGCGCGTGCTCCAGTGCGAACTACACTCCTTCGCTCCATTCACAGACACGCCCCGTCCGCTTCGCGAGGGAATTTGCACGATGAGGATGACAATCCGCCTGGCCACCGTCGCCCTTTGTCTATTCGAGCTTTCTGGTCTCGCCACGCTTGCGGCCGATTCGCCTGCGACGAAGGCGAAGCCGCTCACTGTTCTCTTTTTGGGGGACAAAGGCCTTCATCGCCCTGCCGATCGCTATGTGCAGCTTGCGCCGGTTTTCGCGGGCCGCGGCATCGAGATGACTTATACCGAAATCTTATCGGACCTGAACGCCGAAACGCTCGGCAAATACGACGCACTGGTGATCTACGCCAACACGACGCAGATCGGGAAGGACCAGGAAAAGGCGCTGCTCGACTACGTCAGCAACGGCGGCGGGTTCGTCCCGCTGCACTGCGCCTCGTTCTGTTTCCTGGACTCCCCTGAGTATATCGCGCTCGTCGGCGCTCAATTCCAGAAGCACGGCACCGGCCAGTTCGAGACGACTGTCGTCGAAGCCGATCATTCGATCATCAAGGGGCTGGAACCGTTCCGCACGTGGGACGAAACTTACGTCCACACAAAGCACAATACAAAAGATCGTCACGTTTTGCAGACCCGAGATGACCAGTCCGGTTCCGAGCCCTGGACCTGGACACGCACGCAGGGCAAGGGACGCGTCTTCTATACGGCTTACGGCCACGACGCGCGCACTTGGGGCCATCCCGGCTTCCAGGACCTGGTAGAACGCGGCATCCGTTGGGCCGCGAACAAAGGCGACGTGTACGATTCCCGCCCTCGTGTTGCAAAGGGCCTGAAGCCGTTCGATTACGAGAAAGCGGAGATCCCGCTTTATACCCCCGGTGCTCGATGGGGCACGCTCGGCGAGCCAATCCGCAAGATGCAGAAGCCGCTTGCGCCGAGGAGTCGCAGAAGCACCTCGCCCTTCCCGGCGGATTTGAGGCGAAACTCTTCGTCGCCGAACCGCAAATCTTCAAGCCGATCACGATGACATGGGACCACCTTGGCCGGCTTTACGTCGCAGAAACGCTTGACTACCCCAACGAGATGCAGCCGATCGGAAAAGGCCGCGACCGCATCTCGATCGTCGAAGATAGAGACGGGGACGGAAAGGCCGACAAGGTCTCGCTCTTCGCCGACAACCTGAGCATCCCCACGAGTCTTTGCTACGTGAACGGCGGCCTGGTCGTGTCGCAGGCCCCCGACATGCTGTTCCTCAAGGACACCGATGGGGACGGCAAGGCGGACGAGCGCAAGGTGCTCTTCACGGGCTTCGGCACCCGCGACACCCACGCCGGTCCGTCGAACCTGCGCTATGGGCTCGACAACTGGATTTACGCGATCATCGGCTACTCCGGCTTCGACGGCGAGGTCGGTGGCGAGCGGCACAACTTCCGCCAGGGGTTCTTCCGGTTCAAGCCCGACGGATCGAAACTCGAGTTCCTCCGTTCGACGAACAACAACTCGTGGGGCGTGGGCATCAGCGAGGAGGGCCTTCTGTTCGGCTCGACGGCCAACGGATGCCCGAGCGTTTACATGCCGATCCCGAATCGCTATTACGAGTCGGTCCGCGGGATGTCCCCCGCGGTCTTGGCCAACATCGCCGACTCGAACCGCTTCTTCCCGATCACCGAGAATGTTCGCCAAGTGGACTATCACGGCGGGTTCACGGCCGGCGCCGGCTCGGCACTTTACACAGCCCGCACCTATCCCAAGCAGTACTGGAACAGGACGGCCTTTGTCGCGGAGCCCACGGGGCACCTTATTGCCACGTTCACGCTCCACCAGGACGGCACCGATTTCAAGTCGCACAACGGCTGGAACCTCGTCGCCAGCGACGACGAATGGACCTCGCCGATCCTGGCCGAAGTCGGCCCCGATGGTCAGATCTGGATGATCGATTGGTACAATTTTATCATCCAGCACAACCCCACGCCCGAGGGATACAGGACCGGCAAAGGGTCGGCCTATGAAACGCCGATCCGCGATAAGACGCACGGGCGCATCTACCGCATTATCGCGAAGGACGGGACGCCGAGCGAGCGGCCGAAGCTCTCGAAGGACGACCCGAAGGGGCTCGTCGCGGCGCTCAGGAACGACAACATGTTCTGGCGGTTGCACGCCCAGCGACTGCTCGTCGAACGCGGCAAGGACGACGTCGCGGCTGACCTCGCAAAGCTCGTGTGCGATCCCACGGTCGACGGCGCCGGCCTCAACCCCGGGGCGATCCACGCCATGTGGACGCTGACGGCGCTGGATGGTTGGAAGAGGTCTGGTGAAGACGGCAAAGCCGCGCTCGCGGCGGCAATTCAGCACCGCTCGGCCGGTGTGCGACGTAACGCGGCACTGACGCTTCCGACGGATCTGGTCGTCGCTCGGATGAGTCCTGCTGGCGCCTTGCTTGACGACCCCGAACCGCTCGTTCGCCTTGCGGCTTTGTTGAGAATCGCCGACCTCGGGCATGCCGAAGGCGATACGCTTGTGTTGGCCAGGCAGATCGCCGACGGAAAGTTCGACCGCGATCGCGGCCTGATGGACGCCGCCACCGCCGCCGCCGCCCGGCACGACGCCGAGGTGCTCGACGTCCTGCTGAAGCACAAGTTCGTCCGTCCGCCGTCGCCCGACACGCTCACGATCGTTTCTCGTCTTGCCGAGCACCACGCCAGGGGCGGACCAGTCGACACAATCAACGCCATGATGTCGTCTCTCGCCGGGGCCGATCCCCTTGTTAGCCAGGCCATTATCGCCGGGTTCGCGAAGGGCTGGCCGAGGGACAAGGCGCCGAAGCTTGACGCCGAAACCGACAAGGCCATCGCCTCCCTTCTACCGAAGCTCTCAACGGACGCACGCGGGCAGATGCTTGGCCTTGCCTCGCGGTGGGGCGTCAAGAGTCTTGATGGGTTCATCGCCCAGCTCGCCCGAGATTTTCTCGCGTCCGCATCCGACGATAAAGCCTCCGATCTCGCCCGTATGGACGCGGCGCGACAACTGATCGATCTTCGCAAGAATGATCCGCAAGCGGCTCGCGACTTGATCGCGCTTGTGTCTGCGAGGACGCCTCCCGACGTTGCCAGCGGCCTGATCGCGGCGCTGGGACGGAGCGATTCGCCCGAAGTCGGCGATCGCCTCGTAGACGCGATGGGGCCGATGACACCGGCGGCGCGTAAGGCAAGCCTCGTGGTCTTGCTGGGCAAGACGGATTGGACAAACGCGCTCGTCAGCGGCATCGAAGCGGGTAAAGTCCCCATGTCTCTCCTCTCGCTTTCCCAGACCCAGGCCCTGGCCGCCCATCCGGATAAGTCGATCGCCGAACGGGCGAAAAACTTGCTGGCCAAGGGAGGCGGACTGCCCGATCCCGATCGCGAAAAGGTGATCCTGGCCCTGGCGCCGATCGTCCTGAAAGGTGGCGACGCCTCGCGAGGCAAGGAGATCTACAAGAAGGAGTGCGCCAAGTGCCATACGCACTCGGGCGAAGGGGGAAAAGTCGGCCCCGACCTGACCGGCATGGCGGCGCATCCCAAGGGTGAGCTGCTCGTTCATATTCTCGATCCAAGTCGCTCGGTCGAGGGAAACTTCCTACAATACATGGTTTCGACGACCGACGGCCGCGTCCTGAGTGGACTCCTGGCGAGCGAGACGAAGGCGTCCATCGACTTGGTGGACGCCGAAGGCAAGAAACAGACGATCCTTCGCGAGGAAATCGAGGCGCTCGCTGCCTCGAAGAAGTCGCTCATGCCCGAGGGGTTCGAGAAATCGATCCCTTCGGAAGGGCTGGCCGACCTGCTTCAGTTCCTCGCGCAGAAAGGGAAATACCTCCCGCTCGACCTCCGCAAGGTCGCGACGACCACCACCACGAAGGGGATGGTGTCCGATTCCGCGGAAGACCGGGCGCGGATCATCTTCGAAGACTGGGGACCGAAGGTTGTCGACGGCGTGCCGTTCGCTCTTGTCGACCCGCAAGGCGACCGCGTGCCCAACGCGGTCATGCTGAACAGCTCGTTCGGGAATCTCCCGCCGAGGATGCCGAAGTCGGTCAGCCTCCCGGTGAACACGACGGCCAGGGCGATTCACTTTCTGAGCGGAGTCTCTGTTCTGGGATATCCCGCGGGCCGCGAGGGCTCAGTCTCGATGATCGTCCGGATCAATTACGTGGACGGCTCGACGGAGGATCACGAGCTGAAAAACGGCGTGCATTTCGCCGACGTCAACGGTACGAAGGACGTGCCGGGCTCGAAGGTAGCGTTCAAGCTCCGAGGCCAACAGGTGCGCTACTTGGCCGTCGTTCCCAGGAAAAAAGAAACCATCGCCAGCATCGACCTGGTCAAAGGCAGCGACCGTTCCGCCCCGATCGTCCTCGCGGCGACGGTTGAAGGATTCGAGTAATCGCGAAGCAATCGTCCGTTTGTCCCGGCCCTTCACATCAGACCCGACTCGTTTCCGAACCCGGCTTCGGCGTGATCAGGCGGCGCGTGCGGTGGTGTCGTCATCATGCCCTCAAAGGGAGGTCGATTGATGAACAGATTCTGGCATACAGCCCTGTTAACCATCCTGCTGACCGCGTGCGCTTCGGCCCAGGACGCGAAGCCCCCCACGGGCGTTCCCGCCGCCAGTAACATTCGCGGCCAGCAATATCCCCGCATTCACGACGACCTTCGCGTCACCTTCCGCATCAAGGCTCCCGACGCCCAGAAGGTCGTTTTCGGGTTCTTTGACAGCCGGCGCTATCCCGCGGAAAAGGGCGAAGATGGCTCTTGGACCGCGACGACGCAACCGCAGGTGCCGGGATTTCATTACTACCGCGTGTTTATCGACGGCGCCGAGGTGAACGATCCCTCAAGCGAGACTTTCTACGGAACCGGCAAGCAGGCCAGCGGAATCGAAATTCCCGAGAAGGGCGTTGACTACTATCTCCCCAAAGACGTGCCGCACGGTGAAGTCCGCGAGCGATGGTACTTCTCCAAGACGACCGAGTCCTGGAGGCGCACTTTCGTGTACACACCGCCCGATTACGACACCGATCGCGACACACGATATCCGGTACTCTACCTCCAGCACGGCGGCGGCGAAGACGAACGCGGTTGGCCGAATCAGGGGCGCATGGCCTTCATCATGGACAACCTGATCGCCGAGAAGAAGGCGAAGCCGATGCTCGTGGTGATGGAGCAAGGCTATGCCCGTCGCCCCGGTGAAGCCGCCCCGGCGATCGCTCCGCCAAGGCCCACCGCACCGGGTCAAAATCCCGCTCCGCGTCCCGACCTCAGCCGCGACGTTCGGCGCGTTCGAGGACGTGGTGGTCAAGGATCTGATCCCGATGGTTGATGCAACCTACCGCACCATCGCGGACCGCGAGCACCGGGCCATGGCCGGGCTCTCGATGGGAGGGATGCAGACCTTCCAGATCACAATGAAGCATCTGGATCTCTTCGCTTACATCGGCGGCTTCAGCGGCGCAGGTGGAGGCTTCGGCGGGGCTGCGTTCGACGCGAAAACGGCCCACGGCGGTGTGATGGCGAACGCGGACGACTTCAACAAAAAGGTGCGTCTGCTCTGGCTGGGCATCGGCACCGCCGAGCCGCAGCGGATGTACGAGGGCGTGAAGAATTATCACGAAGCACTCGATAAGGCTGGGATCAAGAACGTCTATTACGAATCGCCCGGCACATCGCACGAGTGGCTGACCTGGCGTCGCTGCCTGCACGAGTTCGCCCCGCTCCTGTTCGCCCAGCAGGCACCCTCGGTCGGTCGTCGTCCCGGCCCAGGGCAGCGGCAGCCGATCACATTGAACGCCGACGACGTCCCCGCGTTCCCCGATCCGCCCTCCGACATCACCGCCGAGAAGGACGTGCCGCACGGGACGCTCGAGATGATCTCCTACGACTCGAAGTCGGTCGGCACCACTCGCAAGATGCAGGTCTACACGCCGCCCGGCTATTCGACCGAGAAAAAATACCCGGTGCTTTACCTCCTGCATGGCATCGGCGGCGACGAGACGGAATGGCAGCGTTTCGCGCATCCGAATCGCCTCCTGGACAATCTGATCGCCGACGGGAAGGCCACGCCCATGATCGTGGTCATGCCCAACGGCCGGGCGCAGAAGAATGACCGGCCCGAGGGGAACATTTATGCCGCCGCCCCGGCGTTCGCGGCGTTCGAGAAGGACTTGCTGGAAGACGTGATCCCCGCGATCGAGGCGAAGTATTCGGTTCAGAAAGATCGCGAGCATCGCGCCTTGGCAGGCCTGTCGATGGGTGGCGGCCAGACGCTCAACTTCGGGCTGGCACACCTCGACACCTTCGCCTGGGTCGGCGCCTTCTCCTCGGCCCCGAACACCAAGCCGCCCGCGGACCTGATCGCCGATCCCGAGGCGGCGAAGAAGCAGATCAAGCTCCTCTGGGTCGCCTGCGGGAACAAGGACAACCTGCTCCGCATCAGCCAGGGCGTGCATGCCTATTTCAAGGAGAAGGGAATCGAGCACGTGTGGCACGTCGACGGCCACGGCCACGACGCGACCGAGTGGAGGAACAACCTCTACCATTTCGCCCAGAAGCTGTTCCGCTGAGAGAACCTCGACAACGAATCGTCTCGAAAACTCACCTCGATCAAAACCCGGTCGCGAAGGGAGGGGAAACTTGGAAATATTGGAATTTATCTCGGCGGGGATTTCTTCAATATTCGCTGGGAACGCTCGTCGCCGCGGGGCTGCCGACCTGGTATGCCCGGCAGCTCCTGGCCGCCCAGCAGGAGGGCGCGGCCGGGAAGACGTCGGCCAACGATCGCCTCGTCATGGGCATCGTCGGCATCGGGAGCCCGCAGAGCCGCAGCCTGCAGGTCGTCGGCGAGTCGGGGCCAAGCGTGAAGGCGGGGCAGTTGACATTTACCCTCGGCTGCGACGTGGATAGCTCCCATCGCAAACGAGCCACCGAGGTGATGCGCACCCGCGGGTTCAAGGAGTTCGAGGCCAGGACGGGCGACTTCCGCGAACTCGTCCATGACAAGTCTCTCGACTGCGTGCTCGTCACTACGCCCGACCACTGGCACGCCCAGGTAACCATAGAGGCCCTGAAGGCCGGCAAGGACGTGTACTGCGAGAAACCGTTGACCCTTACGGTGGCCGAGGCGCTGGCGGTCCAGAAGGCGGTCAAGGACACTGGCCGCGTGCTACAGACCGGTAGCCAGCAGCGTACCGACTTCCGTGGCCTGTTCCGTCTGGCGGTCGAACTGGTCCGCGCCGGTCGACTCGGCAAGATCCAGACCATCGAGTGCCGACTCAACGGCAACCCGGCGAGCGGCCCGCTCCCGGAAACGCCCGTGCCCGAGGGGCTGGATTGGGACCTCTGGCTTGGACCGACCCCGAGCGTCCCCTATCGCAAGAAGGGCAACCAGTCGAACTGCCACTACGAGTTCCGCTGGTGGTACGACTACTCCGGGGGCAAGATGACCGACTGGGGCGCACACCACCTGGATGTCGCGCAATGGGCCCTGAATAAGGACGGCAGCGGTCCCATCGCGGTCGAAGTGCTCAAGGCGTCCGAGCCCCACAAGGGCGGCGACGGCTACAATTGCCACCCGAGCTTCCAGGTACAGTACACCTACGACGACGGGGCCAAGGTCATCGCCATGAGTGGCGGCGGCACCGACATGGGGTCCAAGCTGGTCGATAAGGACGGCAAGGTGCCCGAGCAGAGGTTTGGGCCGAATCGCGGCAAACCCATGCACGTGGGCCCGGACGATAACGGCGTCCTCTTCCTGGGCGAGGCAGGCAGTCTCTTCGTCAGTCGCAGCACGATCCTTGCCAGCGACGCCAAGATCCTCGCGGAGCCGCTCAAGGATGACCCCATGGTGTACGACGGTCGGCCGACCAATCAAATGCAGAACTTCGTCGATTGCGTCAAGAGCCGCAAGTCGCCGATTTGCAACGCCACCGTTGGCGGCGGATCGGTCATCGTCTGTCACATCGGCGTGATCGCGCTTAGGACCGGCAAGAAGCTGAAATGGGACCCGACCGCGCATCAGTTCGACGACGCGGAGGCCAATGCGCTGCTGTCCCGGCCGCGCCGCGACGCGTGGCAGCTCCCGGTCTAATCGGGACAACAACCTGATCGTCTTGTGTCCGTGGGACCGACCTTTTTCTCCAGGACCGAGGAGCACCGTCATGAGAGCACCGTCCATGGGTTTCGTGTTTCTGCTCCTGCTGGCCGGCAGAATCGCGCCGGCGCAGACTCCGCCGCCCCAGACCACGCCGGCCCCGTCCGCCCCGGCCGTGGAGGATTTCAAGCCGGCGTCCTCCAACCAGGGTGGCAAGGAATATCCCCAGGTCAATTCCGAGCGCCGCGCCCGCTTCCGCATCGTCGCGCCTCAGGCCCAGAGCGTGCGCGTGCCCGAGTGGGGCGGAGTCACCCTGACCAAAGGCGAAGACGGCGCCTGGGTCGGCACCACGCGTCCCCTGGACGAGGGGTTCCATTACTACAGGGTCAACATCGACGGCGCCGAGGTCCCGGACCCCGGCAGCAAGTTCTACTTCGGTGCAGGCCGCACGGGCAGTGCCATCGAAATCCCGGCGCAGGACGAGGAGTTCTATGCCGTCAAGGACGTTCCGCACGGTCAGCTCCGCCAGAACTTGTACTTCTCCAAGAGTACCAACACCACGCGCCGCTGCTTCGTCTACACGCCGCCCGATTATGACAAGGACACCGGCAAACGGTATCCGGTGTTATACTTGCAGCACGGCGCGTTCGAAGACGAGACCGGGTGGGGGGACCAGGGGCGTACAAACCTGATCATGGATAACCTCATCGCGGCCGGGAAGTCCAAGCCGTTCATCATCGTGATGGACAATGGCGGCAACAACTTCGCCGGCGGGCCGCGACGTGGTGCTCCCCCGACTCCCGCTCCCGGCGGCGCTGGCGGTGCTCCCGGGCGCCCGAGGTTTGACTTCTCCTCCTTCGCGAAAATCATGACGGAAGAGCTGATCCCGATGATCGATGCCAACTATCGCACGCTCGCCGACCAGCCGCATCGGGCCATGGCGGGGCTGTCGATGGGCGGCGCGCAGACCAAGCAGATCACACTGGCCAATCTCGACAAGTTCTCGCACATCGGGCTTTTCAGCGGCGGCAGCATCGCGGCGAATGATCCCGCGCTGGCCGATCCGGCAGCGTTCAAGCAGAAGGTCAAGGTGCTGTTCGTCAGCTACGGCAGCAAGGAGAACACCGCCGCCGCCAAGGCGAACCACGAGGCGCTGGAGAAGCTGGGCGTGAAGAATACCTATTACGAATCCCCGAATACGGCCCACGAGTGGCAGACCTGGCGGCGGAGCCTCTACCAGTTCGCGCCGCTTGCGTTCCAGGATTAGTCAGTCGGGCTCCCGTCCCGCGCATGTTGGCCAACGCCACTCGACCAGGAACGAGCGATGATGCGCTACCAATGTCTTGTGGATGGCCGAGGTCCGTCCCGCCTTCAACTCATCGCGCTCGCGGCGCTGACCCTGCTCGCGGTCGGGTCGGCGAGCGCGGCCCAGCCTGACGACGCCTTTGTCAGCGACAACTGCGTCAGCTGCCACAACGAAATGAGCCGGAAAGGTCAGCTCGACCTGACCGGCCTGGAGTTTGACGGGAGCGATCCCGCCAATCGTGCCGTCTGGATCAAGGTGCATGATCGCGTGAAGGCGGGCGAGATGCCGCCAAGGAGCAAGCCACGACCCGACCCCGAGCGGCAGAAGGCCTTCGTCGAGTCCGTGGCGCGGTCAATCGTCTCCGCGGAGCGGGCGGAACGGGCCGGCGAGGGCAGGGCGATCCGGCGTCGGCTCAATCGCCATGAGTATGAGAACGCCCTGCGCGACCTGCTGGGCGTCCCCTGGGCGCAGGTCGCCAGCCGCCTGCCCGAGGACGGCGAGGCGTACCACTTCAACAAGAGCGGCGAGGCGCTGGACGTCTCCTACGTCCAGATCGCTCGGTTCATGGACTCGGCCGACCACGCGATGCGGCTGGCGATGGCGACGCACTTCGAACGGCCGGCGAAGACTATTCGCAAGCTGTATGCTCGCGACGAGCGGAGCCTGCGCAACTGGTGGCCGCGCGAGAACGGGACCCTGCCGGACCGGCTGTCGTTCCCTGTCCTGAACTCGCGCGCCCAGCCGGACGTTCGGGCGGGTCGCGCCCCCGCGACAAGCCCGGACACGCGCGAGCGCGAAGCGGTCGGCAGGGTGTCGAGCATCTTCAGCGACGCGGGCGGCTATAGCTGGAGTGGCTGGAGGGCGCCGGTCGCGGCACGGTACAAGCTGCGGATCGCCGGATACACGATCTGGGTCGCCGGGGGCGGCGTGGCGCGATGGTTCTACGAGGGCCAGGGGGCCGCGAAAGCGCCTGTTTATCACACGCTGTTGTGGCACCGCCCGAACCTGGACGAGGTCTATCCGGGGCGACGCAACGAGCCGATCGGCGTGTACGCGCAGGCGGGCGGCCAGACCCGCCCGATTGGGGCCGTCGATTTCACGCCCGATTCGACCGTCAGCGAGATCGACGTCTTCCTGCTGCCCAACGAGGTCGTGCGGACCGACGGCTCCCGTCTCTTCCGCGCCCGGGTCAACGGCACGGACGAGCAGTACGTCAACCCGCTCGCGACCGAGGACGGCATGCCGGGCTACGCCGTCCAGTGGATCGAGATCGAAGGCCCGTGCTACGACGACCCCGCCGGGGGCGTGGGTTACGAGCGGCTCTTCGACCACTTGAGGGTCGCTCCCTCGGAGAGCGCACGGACGGGAGTACCGCTGGAGATCGGCCCAAGCCCGGCGGTCGGTCCCGCGGAAGGCGGCGGGCCGCGGGGGCCGGGCGCGTCGCCCGCGAGGCGCTGTATGAAGTCCAATCCGAGTCGCCACGGGAAGATGCCGAGCGGCTGTTGCGGGCCTTTCTCAAGAACGCATATCGCCGTCCGGTCGCCGAGGCGGACGTGCAGCGTTTCCTAAGGCTGTTCGACCACGAGTTCCATAAGGGCTCCGGCTTCACGCGGTCGATGCTCTCGGCCTATACGGCCGTCCTGGCGTCGCCGGGCTTCGTGTTCGTCGACGAGAAACCGGGCCGCCTGGACGATTACGCCCTCGCCACGCGGCTGGCCCTGTTCCTGTGGAATTCCGTCCCGGACGACACCCTGAGGACGCTGGCGGACCGCGGTGAACTGAACGGTCCGGATGTGCTGCACGCTCAGGCCGAGCGGATGCTCGACGATCCCAAGGCACGCCGCTTCGTCGAGGAATTCACCGATTCCTGGCTCGACTTGCGGAAGATTGACGACACGTCGCCATCGACCACGCTCTACAACGATTACGAACTCGACGACCCGCTGAAGCTCGCGGCTCTGGAGGAGACGCGGCGATTCTTCGCCGAACTGCTGCGCGCCGATCTGCCGGCACGGAACATCATCGATTCGGACTTCACTTTCCTGAACGGGCGGCTGGCCGAGCACTACGGTATCGGCGGCGTCACCGGCTCCGAATTCCGCAAGGTGAAACTGCCGGCCGACAGCCTTCGCGGTGGGATGATGACGCAGGCGAGCGTCCTGAAGGTGACGGCCAACGGCACCACGACCTCGCCGGTGCTGCGTGGCCACTGGATCACCGAGCGCATCCTGGGATTGGAGATCTCACCGCCGCCGCCGTCGGTCAAGGCCGTCGAGCCGGACATCCGGGCGCGGTCACGATCCGTCAGCAGCTCGACAAGCATCGCGCCGACACGAGCTGCTCGTCCTGTCACAGCAAGATGGATCCGCCGGGCTTCGCGCTGGAGAGCTTCGACGTGATGGGCGGGTACCGCGAGCGTTACCGCGCGGTGTCCGAGAAAGTTCCTCCCGTCAAGGGCTTCGGCCTGAACGGGCAGGCGTTCGCGTTCCATCACGCGTTGCCGGTCGATTCGGCCGGCGCGTTGCCCGACGGCCGGCCGTTCCAGGACGTGCGCGAGCTCAAGGGGCTCCTCGTCCAGGACGAACGGCAGATCGCGAGGAATCTGGCCCGGCAGTTGACGGTCTTCGCCACCGGCGCGCGGTGCGATTCTCCGATCGTGAGGAGATCGAGGCCGTCCTCGACGCGACGAGGGGCGGCCACTATGGCGTTCGCGGCATCGTCCATGCGATCATTCAGGGCGACCTATTCCGGAACAAGTAGGAAAGACCGGCGATGAACGGGCAAATCAGGTCGCGATTCACGGCCCCCTTCGCTTCAAGGCGACGACCGATCTCTCGACGCTGCTTCCTCCGCGGCACGGCCGTGGCGATGGCGTTGCCATTCCTGGAATCGATGGGCGTGCCGTTCGCCAGGGCGTCCGCCGCGGCGGTCCCGCGTCGGATGTTTTGCATCTGCAACAATCTAGGCGTGCTGCCCCGGTCCTTCTTTCCCGAAGGCACGGGTCGCGACTACACCCCGTCTCCGTACCTGAAACGGCTCGAAGAGCACCGAGCGGACTTCACCGTGCTTAGCGGCGTGTCGCACCCGAACGTGGACGGCGGCCACCCGTCGGACATCAGCTTCCTGACCGCGGCCCCGCACCCGGCCAGCAGCTCGTTCCGAAACTCGATCTCGCTCGACCAACTCGTGGCCGAGCGGATCGGGAATCTGACGCGTTTTCCCTCGCTCACCCTGGCGGTCAACGGCGGCCGGAGCCTGTCGTGGACGCGCTCGGGCGTGGCGATCCCGCCGGAGGGCCAGGCTTCCGGCGTGTTCCGGCAGCTCTTCCTGCAGGGGACACCCGCCGAGATCGAGCGGCAAGTGAGGGAGCTCGACACCGGGCGGAGCATCCTGGACGTCGTCTCCGAGCAGGCAAGAGACCTCGAGCGGAACGTCGGCACCCGCGACCGGGCGCGGCTCGACCAGTATTATTCGGGGGTCCGCGACCTGGAGCATCGGCTCCAGGAATCGCGCGGCTGGGCCGATAAGCCGAAGCCAACGGTCCAGGCCAGTCCGCCGATCGACCCTGCCAGCCCCGCGCAGTACATGGCCAAGGTGCAAGTCATGTACGACCTCACGCGCCTGGCCTTCGAGACCGATTCCACCCGCGCAATCACGCTGATGCTCAACAGCGTCGGCACGCCGGTCGTGCAGATCGCGGGCGGTACGATCACCGACAGCTATCACAACCTGTCACACCACGGCATGGCCGAGGAGAAGCTGACCCAGCTCAGGACCATCGACGAATGGCACATGAAGCTTCTCGCCGACCTGTTCAAGGGCCTGAAATCCGCCCGGGAAGACGGCGCGACGCTCCTGGATCGCACGATGGTCCTGTATGGATCCAACCTGGGCGACGCGAATGCGCACTCGACGACGAACCTGCCGACGCTTCTCGCCGGCGGCGGTTTCCGGCATGGCCAGCACCTTGCCTTCGACCGCGGCCGCAACTATCCGCTGCCGAACCTGTTCGTTTCGATGCTCCAGCGGATGGGGATCGAGGAACCGGGCTTCGGCCCCTCGACGGGCACGATGCGCGGGTTGGAGATGGAGTGACTTATGTTGCAAGCCCGAACGATTCTCCTGGCGTTCCTCGCCAGCCTCGGCACGCCCGCCGACGGCCCCACGATCATCACTTTCGACGCGGCCGAGACCGGCAAGCCGATGTCGAGCTACAAGAATCAGGGCGTCGAGTTCGCCCTTTCCCACCCGCCAACCAAGGCCCGTGCCGCAGGGAGGGTGATGTTCTTCCCGCACTTGAAGACGGCGCGGAAGGGCATCCTCAATGCGATCGCAAACGAATCGATCCCGGTCGAGGTCCGCTTCCCGAAGCCGGTGGGAGCCGTCACCCTCGTGCTTTGGGGCTCGATCGGCAGCGAGGCGGTCGTCGAGGCTTACGGCGTGGATGGAAATGTCGTGGACCGGGCGTCCAGGGACGAGGTGCCGGAACGGACCGGACCCGAGCAGCCGATACCCAGCATCGAGATGGCGGTGAAGGCATCGGCCATCGCCTTCGTCCGCTTCTCGGCGCGCCGCCGGGCGGCTACCTCGTGTGCGACGAGGTCCGCGCGACACCCGCAGCCGTCGCCGAGACCCGGTCGCTGCGACACGCCGCGAACGGCCGATTGCTCGTCGGCACGGCGGTCATGTCGCGTGACCTCAACAACCCTGCGATTGCGGCGCTGGTCGCGGAGCAGTTCGACTGCCTCACCGCCGAGAATGAATTCAAGCCGATGGCCCTCCACCCGCGGCCGGGCGAGTTTCGATTCACCGGTGCGGATAGGATCGTGGACTTCGCCCAGGCGCACCGCATGAAGGTGATTGGCCACACGCTCTGCTGGCATAGCCAGTCGCCCGCCTTCCTGTTCCGGGGTCCAGACGGCAGGCCGCTGCCGCGCGACGAGGCCCTGAAGAATCTCAAGGATCACATCGACGGCGTCGTGGGCCACTTCAAGGGGAAGGTGGCCGGCTGGGACGTGGTCAACGAGGCCATCAGCGACGCGAAGGGCGAATACCTGCGCGACACTCCAGCACGCCGGGCGCTCGGCGACGACTATATCGTCAAGGCGTTCGAGTTCGCACGCGCGGCGGACCCCGACGCCGATCTGTATTACAACGACTACGGCAACGAGAACCCGGAGAAGCTAGAGAAGACGATCCGGCTGATCCGCGAGCTCAAGTCCCGGGGCGTGCGCCTCGACGGGGTTGGGCTCCAGTGCCACCTGAGGCTCGATGACCCCGAAGCGCCCGACCGGCTTGACCGCGCGATCGTGGCCTATGCGGCCGAGGGCGTGAAGGTCATGATGACCGAGCTCGATGTGGATGTCCTGCCGCGGCGTACCCGCGGCGCAGACGTCGCCGCCCGCGAACGCGGCGGCGCGGATCCTTATCGAAACGGCCTCCCGCCCGAGGTAGCCGAGGCGCAGTCCCGCCTCTACGGCCGTATCTTTCGCGTCCTCCTGAAGCACCCCGGCGTGGTGACGCGCGTCACCTTCTGGGGCACCAACGACGGCTCATCCTGGCTGAACTCCTGGCCGGTGGCCGGCCGCACCAATCACCCGCTGCTTTGGGACCGGGCCCTCAAGCCCAAGCCAGCCTTCGATGCCGTCCTGGACGCCATGGCCATGCCCTGAGCGAGCCGGGCCGACCGCAAATCGCCCGATCGACGATCGGGTAGTGCCCATATCAGTGGCGTTTCGGGGACGGGCTTGGAGGAAGCATTCCAGGGAACCTCGGCCGGCGCTTCGGTCCGCAAAACGGACGCTAAGCACCAGGCCAGGGTCTTCCTACAATAATCGCCTCTAACTTTACCGATGAGTTGGGATAAGTTTTTTGTGGGGCAGGCGTCCTGCCTGCAAATCGGCAGGCGGGACGCCTGCCCCACAAGAATCACCCCGACTTGCCGGTAATGTTAGACGCTCTAAGCTTTGCACGCGGAGGCACCGCGGGCGAATTATAACGAGGAAAGGGGTTGTGGCCAGTCGCCACAACCCCTTTCGCTGCAAGGTGCCGAAGAGAGGACTTGAACCTCCACGGGCATGGTTAGCCCACTAGGACCTGAACCTAGCGCGTCTGCCAATTCCGCCACTTCGGCCTGGTTTCTTCGTCGCGATCCTGGACTGCTCGTCGCTGGAGGATCGCGTTGCGTAGATGCTATCCGAACCCGGCCCACTCGGCAAGATCATCGCGATGTTGATGGGGCGATCGTTGGGTTTTTTGCGGCGTCTAGCCCGGATTCGGTCGTGCGATCCTGGTAGAGCTTCCAGATCAGGTAGGCCAGGACGGCCAGGTTGATCAGCAGCACGGCGACTCGCAACGGGGTGAATTTGTGGGCGATCTCGTAGATTTCCAGCGGCAGCAGCAGCGCCGTGGCGAGGATGGTTAGATACTCCGCCCAGCGGCGTTTCAGGATCAGGCCTATGCCCTCCAGCCCCTCCAACGCCGCGTAGAAGAATGTCCCCGCCCCGAGCGCCATCAGGTGCTTGCGGTCGATCCCCGCGAGTTGGCTCGCCGTGGAGCGGATGAGTTGATTTTCCGGGTCGAGGTGCAGGCGCGAGGCGTAGTGCTCGAGCACCTCGCCCAGGTCCTTGTTCAGGAGGCGGAAGACGCCCACGCCGGCGGCGAGGAGGCAGAGCGCCGAGAGGAGTTTCATCGCCCCGATCAGCCTGTATCCCAGGCCTCCCCTGCCCGAATTGGGTTGCATTGCCAGGCCTCATCGGGAAGTGCGATTACCGGTTGCCGGACCTTTCGGGATGATGCACAGCCCGTGCCGTCCGTCGATCCCCCCTTCGGATGACCCCCGGATGGCAGGAAAAGCGAAGGAGCATGGCGAGGGTGCCATGATTTCCTTCGCTCGATCGATGCGACGTGGCCCGATTTTCCGGCGTTATTTGCTCGCGCTCGCCTTCTTCTTGGGGGCGGCCTTGACCTTGGCCGCGGGTTTGGCGGATTTGGTCGCGGACGCCTTCTTGGTGGCGGTTGCGGGCTTGGCCTTGGCCGCCGCCTTGGGCTTGGAGGCCTTCGCCTCGACCTTCGCGGGCTTGGCCGCGGCCTTCGGAGTGGCGGATTTTGCCGCGGCCTTGGGCGACGACTTCTTGGCCGATGCCTTGGCCCGTTTCGGGGATTTCTTGGCCTCGGGCATGAGGTCGCCCACGGCGTGGATGGCCTTGGCTCCGGCGTCGACCACGACCTCGGCGCCCGTGGCTACCGCGTCGCCGATCTTCTTGAGAACGCCCTTCGATTTCTTCTTCATCGGATGCCTCGTTAGGGGTTAGGCGGAACCTCCCCTGTTCGACAAGGCCAAGCCCACGGGCCTCGCATCCATTCTGCCTACAAATAGAGCACATTCGAACCGGGAATATCCATCGGAAAGTTCTCGATTTCTTGCGATTCTCGGGGCGCAGTGACGATTGTAACGCCGTCAGACGGCGACGCTTACCGTCGGTTCGCGGGAGTTCCTCACCGCCAGGGTCCCGAGGCCGAGGAAGCCGACCATCGCGACGACCTGCGCGACCAGGAACGGCGGCTCGGACTGCGTCGGCGCCAGCGCGTGCAGGGCGGGAACCTTCTGGAACGATTGGACGATCAGGACCACGAAATTCAGGTAGAGGCCGAGCGTGGCGGCGACCACGTAGGCCGGCCGCCATGGCCCACGGAGGTGGCGGCCGTAGCGGGCGAAGGCCGCGACGGCGAGCACCACCAGCGACACGATGCCGAACCCAATGCCCGGCGTGAAGCCATGGATCGGGAACCCGAAGCCGGTCACGCTGGTCGCGACGGTCGTCGCGAGGAAAAACGCCGTCCAGAGGTCGAGCCGCTTCCGCGCGATCAGGCCGAACAGGACGACGAAGCCGGAACCGATCGCCAGGAGGCTGATCACGACGTGCATGATCGTAAATGTCGACATGTCTGAAAACATGGTTTTCGCTCTGATGAGGTGTAACGGCCGATCATTGCCGGATTCTAGCGATTGGCCCGGCGGAAGTCTCCCCCTTACATGTCGCTCGAACCCGCGAGGGGTCAACTTGCAAGGAACGCCGGCCCGGCCATCCGCCCGGCGTGATCGCGAATGCCGGCGGGCCAGGGTTCGATCAGGTCGTGGAACCGCTCGACGTCCGCGGCGAAAAAGGCTCGGGTCGCCTCCTCGAACCCCGGGAGATTTCCGGCCATGGCCGAGAGGAAGCGATACGTGGCGTCCCTGGCCCGCCTTGCCCGATCCTTGCCCACGCTCGTTCGAGAGGCCTCCTCCACCAGTTTTCGCAGCGCCACGGACGCACCGCCGGGCTGGTCGTTCAGCCATTCCCAGTGGCGCGGCAACAGCGTGACCTCGCGAGCGACCACCCCCAGTTTCGGGCGCCCGGACCCCGCGGCACCTCGGCCACGGGAGAAAGCCTTGCCAGGATGTCCTCCGGAGAGCCCCGGAAATCCACTTCAATCGTCTCGCCCGTTTCGTCGTCGAAGATCAAGACGCAACTCCCCCGGTCGACGGCGGCCCTGGCGGCGAGGGCGACCGTGGCCAGGTCACCCGTCGCAATCAGAGTCGTCCCCTCGAAGGCCGTGCAGCTTTTCTGATCACTCGGTTTCATCCTGCTATTCCCCTCAACCGGAGTTCTGATCGACGATGATTTTACCCGGATAAATATCGGCGTCAATATCGTCCGGGTAAAATCATTCGTCTCATGATGCCAGGGTGGCCCTGGGCATGGGGGATTGGTCGCGGTCGAAAACCGCGATCCGATCCACGTAAGCTGATTTTCCCATATTTAAATCTATAAATTTACAGTTCATTTTGATCGGAGAAATCCCGGCCCGTTTCGCGCACGTTTCGTAGGGCTTTCTTACAAATCGATCCTCAGACATCACGTCTGGGCGGTTTTTCCAGGGCATTTGCCCCCGAAAAAAAGTGTCGCACTCTGTAGCGTATTATCTAAATATCACGTATAAATATCGACGCAAGTCGTTTTCCAGGAAAGACCTGGGTGGATTTGAGCGGCACGCATGGGAGGCATTTTTCGGGCCTCGTTCGCAACCTCCGAATCCGAGTTCGTCGCCCCCCATTTTCTCCCCGTTCCGAGGATTGCTGATAATTTCCATGACCCACCCCGATGCTGGTTGGTGTAGCCCCGTTGAATTCCCGGCTCGCCAGGTTTAGCCCCACGAAGATCAACATCGATGAAGTCGAGGCGGAACATGCGTCAAATTCTCCCCGGATACCCGGCTTACCCAGGAGTTGAGCGGGCCCACGATCCCGACCCTGAAAAACGACGTTGGGCCGCCCGGATCTCGCATCCGGGTGTCGGGGCGCCGGCGCCGTGCCGGGGGCATGCCCCGATCATCCAGGCGAGGGAGATTTGCTTCGAAAGATTTCACCGGGAGGGCCTCGCTGTGCTACCATCGCCCCACACGTTCCTTGCCGACCGTCCCGCGTGCAAGGTCGCATCCCCTGAAACTCTCCCAAGGAGCTGGCCATGTCCCGGCCTCGCGTTTTCTTCGACGTCAAGATTGACGACAAGCCCGCCGGACGCATCGTGTTCGAGCTGTACGACGACGTCGTGCCCAAGACGGCCGAGAACTTCCGCGCCTTGTGTACGCACGAGAAAGGCTTCGGATACAAGGGCTCGGGGTTCCATCGCGTGATCCCGCAATTCATGCTCCAGGGCGGCGACTTCACGAACCATAACGGGACGGGGGGCAAGTCCATCTACGGGGCGAAGTTCGCGGACGAGAACTTCAAGCTGAAGCACGACCGGCCGTTCCTCCTGTCGATGGCCAACGCCGGCCCGGGCACGAACGGGTCGCAGTTCTTCATCACCACCGTGGTGACCAGTTGGTTGGACGGGAAGCATGTGGTCTTCGGCGAGGTGACCGAGGGTTCCGACGTGGTCAAGAAGATCGAGGCGCTCGGGACGTCGAGCGGGACGCCGCGATCGAAGGTCGTGATCGACGATTGCGGCGAGCTTTGATCCTGCAACGGATGCGGAAACCCCGCCGGGCGGGGCTTCCCGAGTCGCCCCGCCTCGCGGCCTCATCTTCGGCACAACTGGCCGAGACCATGTAGCCATCGCGCCGGTCATCGACCTCGCGATTTTGGCGTCGGGCCGGTCATGCCGTGGCGCCATGGGGACGAAATAAACCCATGGCCCCTTTCGCGTACCCGGACGAGGGGATGGTCCGCCTAGAGGCCCACGGAAGGGGTATCTCCATGAAGCGACGACGATTCACGCTCGCGGTTGAGGGCATGGAAGCTCGCGAGCTGCTCTCGGTCACGGCGATCCTGGCGACGCAGCATCCCCTCGTCCACACCGCGAGTATCAACGGACCCGACGGAACGACCCTCGGCCAGGGCGATGGCAACAATGCCTACCTCAACCCGACGGGAACCCCGACCGCCAAGGAGAAGGCACGCGAGGCGTTCGTCTTCACCTTCTCGGGTGCCTTTCGTCAAGGGCCGGGGCGATTCAGCAACGAGGCCTCGCTCATCCACATCAACGCCGTGGGAAGCTCGACCTATTTCCTCAACGGCGACGTGCAGATCGGGATCGCCGTCCCGACCGATCCCACGCAGCCGACCTCGGGCGTGGCCACGTCCTTCGACAAGAACATCAACGCAAACAGCGTCTTCGGCTTCGACCTGAGCGGCTCGACGGCGACGGTGGACAAGGCCGGCCGCCCAACCCAGTTCACGGCGGTCACCGATGTGAACATCAGCTCGGGTATCTTCGTGGAATCCCAGAGTCAAGCCACCGTGACCATCAAGTACCTCCCCGACGGCAAGGCCCATCCCAAGGGCGTGAGCGAAGGCCGTGTGAACGTGGTCATCAAGGGCTTTGCTTATACCCTGGGCACCGGCAACATCCTCGGGGGAGGCATATCGAGGGTCGGGAACGTCCCGAGCCTGGTACGTGCGTAGCGCGGCCGTGCCCCGTGGCGTTCGCGCATCGCGGATACCGCCCACGCCCGCGACGAGGGCTTGCGACGTCATCGCCCGTTGGCTCGCCGCGTCCCGGCGAAATATCAAGAAATTGTCCAACTTTTCGAGCCGACCCTCGACACGCGTATCCTTTTTGCTCGCGCCGTGTTAAATCTTGATGAGGGACGTGAAGACGGCTTCGCGAAGGGTTGCCACCAACCGCTCCGCCCGGCGGTGCGGATCTTGTAGACGACAAGCGTCAATGACGATGCGCATCGGAATCATCGGCGGGGGCCCCGGCGGCCTCATGACGGCCTACCTCCTGGAACGGCCTTCGCCCCGACCCGTCTCGCTCACGCTCTTCGAGGCGAGCGGCCGGCTTGGCGGCAAGATCCTCACTCGCAGCTTCGGCAAAGTGCCCATCCCCTACGAAGCCGGGGCCGCCGAACTCTACGACTATTCGCAATTGGGCCCGGACCCCTTGCGCGAGCTGATCGCCTCGTTCGGCCTGCCCGTCCACGAACTGGTGGGCGAAACGGTCGTCCTGGGCGATTGCATCTTGAAGACCGAGGCCGACATCGGCCGCGAACTGGGGCCCGACGCGCTGAGGGCCGATTCGACGCTTCACTCGCAGGGCACGATCGGCCATCAGCCCCGCCGAGTATTACGAGTCGGACTGGAAGCAGGATAACGACGATCCGCTCTCGAAGGCGAGCTTCCGCAAGCTGCTGGATCGCATCCCAAGCCGGGAGGCACGCCGGTACATCGAGGTCGCGGTCCACAGCGACCTCGCCACGGAGCCGGAACTGACCAACGCCATGTACGGGCTCCAGAACTACTTGATGGACGAGCCCGACTACATGAGGCTCTACACGATTGAGGGCGGGATCGAGCGCCTCCCTCGGGAGTTGATCCGGCGGATCGGCGCGGCGGTTTTGCTGGAGCAGGCCGTGGAGCGGGTCGAGCGGATCGCGTCGGGGGAATATCGCGTCACCTCGCGCCACAACGGCCAGGTCCGACGCGACGACTTCGACTTCGTCGTGGTGGCCTTGCCGAACAACTGGATACCGGCGATCGAGTGGGGCGGCGAGGCGATTGAGGGGGCCATGAGGCGCCATCATTCCTACTACAACAAGCCCGCGCACTATCTGAGGGTCAGCATCCTCTTCGACCGCCCGTTCTGGCGGGAGGAAATCACGGGCTCCTATTTCATGCTGGATTCCTTCGGCGGCTGTTGCGTGTACGACGAAAGCTCGCGGACGGATTGCGGCGAATACGGGGTGCTTGGCTGGCTCCTGGCCGGCGAGGCGGCCTTGAATCTGAGCAATTTCGACGACGACGAATTGATCCGAAAAATGCTCGATTCCCTCCCGAGCTGCCTGCAACAGGGCCGAGAATTCGTCCTCGAAGGTCGAGTGCATCGCTGGGTGGGCTCGGTGAACGGGTTGCCGGGAGGTTACCCGCTCAAGCAGCCCGAGTCGCGTCACGTCCCCGAGCCGCTCGGGCATCCCGGATTGTTCGTCGTGGGGGATTACCTGTTCGATTCGACCATCAACGGCGTGATGGACTCGGCGGAGCTCGTGGCGGATTTGATCGACGCGACCATGGCCACGGGGCATCAACCCGGCCTCAACGGCAACGATGCGCCCCACTCCTCAGCCAGGACATCGATCCTGGACAACGGCTGAATCGGGAACGAACATGGATGCCTCCGCCACCGATCTGATTAACCCCGCCGCGGGGTCGACGCCGAAGGGAACGATCCCCGTCCGGCGATTCTCGTTCGTCGCGCAGGCTCCCGCCGGTGCGGTCGTGCGTCGTGAGTTCGTCCATCCTCGCCGCAGGTTCGCCATCGAACTCCAGGGCGATTCGAGCGACCTCCCCGACGCAAAGCAAGGTGCGATCGCGGATTCGTCCGATCTCTTCACGATTGCATCAGGCCCGGACCAATCAACCACGGCGGCGCCCATCTGCATCGATTGGAAATGTGGCACGAGCATCCAGTGGCAACCCGGCCGCGCCGTCCTCCGCGGCGCGGGCGATCGCCACGAGGAACTCGTGAACGCGCTGCTGGACTTCGCGTTCTACGAGGGCGAGTTGCGCACCCTGGAAAGGCTGGTGGAATCCCACGAAGACCAGGCACCGGCCGACGTCCGGCGGGCGCATCGGATCTCTCGGCGTGACCGCGAGCATTGGGCGAGGATCGGCGAGACGATCGAGGTACTGACGCTGGCCCGGCTGACCTTGAGCCGGTTGGAGCCGATGCTCGGCAACCCTTCAAGGCGTTCCTCCCCCCTCGCTCGCCGCCTGATGAGGCAACTCTCCGCGAGGGCCGACGCCGAGCCGCGCCTGGCGTCCTTATCGGGGCGCCTGGAGGCGCTGGAGGATCTCTACGAGGGTGCGAACGACCGCATCGCCGATCTTCGCGGATGGCACAACGGGCAGTTGCTGGAGGTCGCAATCGTCGCCTTGCTGGTGCTGGAGATCGTCTTGATGTCGGCCGACCTGTATTTCCGCTACCTCGAAATCCCGTAGGAAGTTGAGTCCGACCTCGCCGCCTCCCGCGGACGGATTGGCCGGGCGACGATCGCCGCTCGCCCCGTCAACCTTTCCGTTCGGGCGGCTTGATACCCATCCGCTTCATGAGCATCTGCAAGTCTTCCCATGCCTCCTTCTTGGCCGCGGGGTTGCGGAGGAGATAGGCGGGGTGCCAGGTGGCGATGGCCGGGATGCCGCGGTAGGTGTGCCACTTGCCCCGCAGGCGGTTCATCGGCAGCGAGGTCTCCAGGAGCGTGGAGGCGGCGATCTTGCCGAGCAGGCAGAGGAATTGCGGGCGGATGATCGCGATCTGCTTCTCCAGGTACGGCAAGCAGTTCGCCACTTCCTCGGGAAGCGGGTTGCGATTGCCGGGCGGCCGGCTCTTGACGACGTTGGCGATGTACACGTCGGCGCGAGCCAGCCCCATCCCCTTGGTGATCATGTCGGTGAGCAACACTCCGGCTCGACCGACGAACGGACGGCCCGTGCGGTCTTCCTCCTCGCCCGGCCCTTCGCCGATGAACATGAGCCGGGCCGTGGGGCTGCCCTCGCCGAAGACGGTTTGCGTCCGCTCGGCCACCAGGAGCGGGCATTTCTCGCATTGGCTCACCACATTCGCCAGGTCGGCGAGCCGGATCGGCCGTTCTCCCGCGGAAACCTCCGGCTCGTCGATCCCCGAATTTCCGAAGAGCGAGGCCGGCAAGGTCGCGACGGGTGGCGGCGCGACCTTCGGCGTGGGTGGCCGCTCGATCGGCGGCGCGGGCGCGACGACGATCGTGGGTTTCGTGGCCGGCGCCGTGGGCTCGAACGCCGGCGCCGAGGGCTCGAACGCCGGCGGCCTGGGGATGCGATCGACCCCGGCTCGGCGGAGCGATTCGAGCCTCTGGCGCACCTGGCGAATCATCTCGTCGCGATCGGGGCTCATGGGTGATCGCCCGCGATCGAGACGGCCGGCAGCGGCTCGGTGGTGAGCCCGGCGGCCAATGGCCCCTTCACGCGTGCCGTGATGAGGCGGGCGCCGCGGTCGTAAGTCCAGTAAGACCATGCCCATTCGATCATGACGACGATCCTGTTGCGGAACCCGATCAGGAAGAAGATGTGAATGAACAGCCACATGAGCCAGGCGATATAGCCCGAGAGCCGCAATCGGCCGATCTCGGCCACCGCCGCCCCTCGCCCGATCGTGGCGAGATTCCCCTTGTCGACGTAGCGGAACGGCTTCCGCGGCTCGCCTCGAAGCGTCCTCATGAGGTTATCGGCCGCCGAGTCGCCCATCTGCATGGCCGCCGGCGCCACGCCCGGAACGGGCTTGCCGCCCTGCTCGACCTTGGCCAGGTCGCCGATCACGAAAACCTCGCCATGCCCGGGAATCGTCAAGTCCGGCTCGACGGCAACGCGTCCCGCGCGATCGAGCGGCACTCCAAGCGACCGGCCCAGGGGCGAGGCCGCCACCCCCGCCGCCCACAGGACCACCCTGGCCGGAATATGCTCGTCGCCCACGGACACGCCTTCGGCATCAATGCCCGTCACCTTCGCATTCGTGCGAACCTGCACGCCCAGCCGCTCCAACTGCTCCTGGGCGCTCTCGGACAGCGATTCGGCGAACGCCGGCAGCACCCTCGGCCCGCCTTCCAGGAGGATCACGCGGGCCTGGGCCGGGTTGATGTGGCAAAAATCCCTCGACAGGGTGGTCCGCGCCACCTCGCTGAGCGTCCCCGCAAGCTCCGTACCCGTGGGCCCGGCCCCCACGATCACGAACGTCATCCACGCCTTGCGAACCTCGGGATCGACCTCGCGCTCGGCCACCTCGAACGCCGACAGGACGCGGCGGCGGATCTCCAGGGCGTCTTGCAGGCTCTTCAAGCCGGGTGCGAACGGTTCCCACTCGTCGTGCCCGAAGTACGAATGCGAGGCCCCCGCCGCGATGATCAGGTAGTCATACGGGACGCGGCCATCGGCCAGGATCACCGCCTTGCCCGCGACGTCGATCGTCGTGACCTCGCCGAGGATGACTTCGGCGTTCTTCTGCTTGCGTAGGATCCGCCGGATCGGCGCCGCGATGTCGCCCGTGTTCAGTGCCGCCGTGGCCACCTGGTACAGCAAGGGCTGGAACAGGTGGTGATTCGAGCGGTCGATGACGATGATGCGGACCCTGGCCTTCGCCAGCCCGCGGATGGCGGACAGGCCGGCGAATCCGCCGCCGATGACGACGACTCGCGGGGTGATTTCGGGCGGCAACGGGAAGTCGCTCGTCGCGGTAGCCATCACGGCATTGTAGCGGGAAAGGGACGTCGGGGTGCAACCGCGAATTCCCGCGCCCGGTCGGGCAGGGTCGGCCATCGCGTCGCCAGGATCCTGCGGAGGAAGTGTCCCCCACGCATGGACGGTGGCGCGTCGCCGATCGCCCGGCCCCGTCGCGGGGAATGGGATGATCTGGGGGGCGTTATGTGGGGTGCATTTTCGCATGATTTCCTCGCGGGGCGTCGCGATGATAAGCCTTTGTTCTAGCCTCACGACAACACCATCGATGTCGGGGTTCGGACTTATTACTTATTCCCAGGATGGCGTCAAAATGGTTGGTCGTGGGGCCGCGATTGAGCCTCCCGCGAGGGGGCAGATTTGGGCCGAATCTTGCTCGACCCATTCGTCATCACATGGATTTTCATGGTTTACAACCCGTTGCCGGAGAAGGGATTGGGTCAATGATATATGGATTCCATTTTGTCGATGAGCGAATACGTTACAGAGTGCGACACTCGCGAAATGCCGGGGATTCGTGGGCGAAGTCGGGCTTTTCGGGTATCTTGTCCAGGGGCGCAGCCAGGGTGAGACGGTTTTTCGCCCGTTTTTGACCTGTTTTCGGGGCGAAGTGTTGCGCCAAATCCTCCAAGTCGTGATCGGGCCAGGAGATGCGGTCTCTCGAAAACCTGGACGAAATCTGGACGGCCGGGCGTAGATTGCGGGGGTTTTTTGCCCTTTTGTTGCGCCCGAGAGGCGCAGCAAATCATTAGTGGGTAAGGGGATGTTGCACTTCGTGCTGTTTATGGCGCGGGCGTCGACCCCAGGAATCGCCGGTCACACCGGATTCTGGCATTTCGTAGGGCCGGTTATTACCGGCCGTCGTCATGCGAATCCAAACACGGCCGGTAATAACCGGCCCTACGCGGAAATGACCCGTCACGCTAGAATGCGTTGGCGCATTCTTCACGCCCGGCGCGTTTCCCGCACCCCGCGGTGATCTTGACGGGCTTGGGCGATGCGGCTACGCTCCCGGCCCGAACTTTCCGGTATCGGCCGACGGAGGCGCCTGGAATGAGCCAGATCCGGAAGACCGCGCCCCTGCTGGCCATGGCGTGCTTGCTCGCCCTGTCCGGCTGCGGCTCGACGAAGACTACCGGATCGGTCCGCAGCGCCTCCGAGCAGCTCCTGCTCACCAACGCGTGGGATGATGCCGTCCGCAAGATTGATTTCCGCCCCCTGGCGGGCGTGCCGGTGTTTTTGGATGTGACCAATTTGACGGCCGTCGACCAGGGCTGGGCGGTCTCGTCGCTCCGCCGCGCCTTGCTGTCCCAGGGCGTCCTGATCAAGCCCAAGATCGAGCAGGCGCAATGGGTGGTCGAGGCCAGCGTGGGGACCTATGGCACGAACGACCATAATTTCCTCGTCGGCATCCCGCAGACCACGATCCCGCAGACGATCACGGGCATGCCCTCGGGCTCGATCCCGGAAATCCCCCTGATCAAGAGCACCGATCAGCAGGCCGTGGTGAAGATGGCGGTCTTCGCCTACGACCGGACCAGCGGCCAGCTCGTCTGGAAGCCCGACACGTCGCTCGCGACCGCGACGGCGAAGAACCTGTTCGTCGGCGGCGTGGGGCCGATCCAGTCGGGCACGATCATCAAGAAGAATCGGCGGATCGGCGTGAACATCCCGATGATCTCCGACGCCGAGCTGAGCGGCGACGGGACCACGACCGGGACCAAGACTCCGGGCAACAGCCCGAATCTCACCCCGCCCGCCACGGCCGGCCCGCCCCCCATGGGGCTGCCCGCGTCCGCCGGCGACCTCCAGTCGTTCGCGCCGGGGCCTTGACGGACGGGTGTGACAGCGGCGATTCCGGTCGGTAGGATGGGGCGCAACGCCGTTCGCCCCTGTGCCGCCGACCGGAGCCCTCGATCGTGGACCCCGTGATCCGCCTGCTTTCGGACCTGGTCGCCATCCCCAGCGTGAACCCGATGGGCCGCGCGCTCTCGGGGCCGGGGTTCGTGGAAGCCGGCATGACCGCCTATCTTGAGCAGTTCTTTCGCGACCTGGGCGTGTCCTATCGTCGCGATACCCTGGGGCCCGGCCGCGACAACATCGTGGCCCGCTTCGACTCGCCCGAGTCGTCGCGCACCCTCCTGTTCGACGCCCATCAGGACACCGTGCCCACCGACGGGATGGTCATCGACCCGTTCCGCCCCGATCTCGTCGGGGGGCGGCTTTTCGGGCGAGGGTCGTGCGACGTGAAGGGCGGGATGGCCGCCATGCTCACCGCGTTCGCGAGGCTGGTGCGCGAGCGTCCCAAGGACGCGGCCTCGGTCATCATGGCCTGCACCGTGGACGAGGAATTCACCCACGTGGGGAGCACCCTGCTGGCCGAGCAGAAGCCCGAGGTCGATCTCGCCATCGTGGCCGAGCCGACCCGGCTGGACCTGGTCACGACCCATAAAGGCGCGACTCGCTGGAAGATTCGCGCCTCGGGCACGTCGTGCCATAGCTCGACGCCGCACCTGGGCGACAACGCGATCTATCGGATGGCCCGCGTGGTGTCGACCCTTTCCGAGTATGCCGCAATCCTGTCGAACATGCCGCCCGACCCGGTGCTCGGACCTCCCAGCTTATCGGTGGGGCGAATCGAGGGCGGTCAGAGCGTGAACGTGGTGCCCGATTGGTGTGAAATCGAGGTCGATCGCCGCGTGATCCCCGGCGAGGACGCCCGCGACGTGCCGGGCCTGGCCGCTTCCTTCCTGGAAAACAAACTGGGCTCGCTCGACCGCCTCGAATTCCTCCCGGCCTGGGTCAACATGCCGTCGCTTTCGGCGAATGTACCGGAGGAATTCCTTGAAACTATAGGTACGATCATCGAAGGGATTCGCGGCGTCCGACCGCAACGCAAGGGCGTGCCGTTTGGGACCGACGCCGGGCCGCTCGGCCAGGTGGGCATCCCGAGCCTGGTATTCGGCCCGGGGGATATCGCGCAGGCCCACACGAAAGACGAGTGGATCGAGGTCGCGGAAGTGGAGATGGCGGCGGAGATTTACTACCGGATCGCGATCGATCTGGGTTGAGGCCCGAGGGGAGCTGGATCGATGAGGAGCATCTCGGCGGGAGAAATCGTGGCGCGCTGTATCGGGGTCGTCGCCCTGGGACTGGGCACCGGATACCTCGTCGGCGCGTTCGTCTTCAGCGCGGTCGGCAAGGAAGGATTCCTGACCAATTCGCCATTCGGCCACATCTGCGAGGTTTACGGGGCCGGTTCGGGCCTGCTGGTGACCAGCCTGTCGATCTTCAGTCAGATCCGGGCCGTGAAGACGCCGATGCCACTCGCGTCCAAGCCCGAGGTGCCGGAGGAGCTGCGCGAGCACGTTTAAGCGGCAAGATTCACGTCCCCTTGTCCACCTTCGCCTTCAACGCCGCCTGCACGCTCGGCGAAAGATTGCCGAAGAAGCGGTAGCCGGTGATCGCCTCGATCGACGCCGTGGTCACGAGGAAATCCTGCCATCGCTGCGCCTTGATCGCGTTGGTGTTGGGCATCCGCAGCGCGATCACGCGGGCCGAGGCGTCGATCTGCGAGGCCGACGTGACCAGCGACGGCCAGACCACGATCACGTACCAGGTATTGGCCGGGATGGTGATCTTGCCCAGATTATTGAGCGTGCCGAGCGAGCCGTCGTACCCGCACACGAGGAACAGGTCCATGCCCTGCATGGCGAGGTCGCGGGTGTAGTTCTCGATCAATTCCCAGGGGCCTTCGTCGTTGCCGGGGGCCTGCGGCAGGACGTCGGTCATGAGGAACGTGGCCATGTTGTCGGGCATGGTCAGGGTGCGATGCTCGGACGGGCACATCTGGCCGCGGTTGTAGCCCGTGCGGGTGTAATCGGTGGGCTGGACCTGATACCAGCCGATGGGCAGCGAGGTGTCGGCGAAGAACTCGGTCGACCGGGGGGTCGTCCCCAGGTTGGACGCGTTCAGGTGCCAGCTCACCCACTTCGGGATCCCGTCGTCCCGGCTATACGCCAGCGCGTACTGGGTGCGCTCGATGAGGAAGTTCGCCGGGTCGGTGGCGGCATCGCTCGGGTTCCCGAGCAGGATTTGCTGCTGGATGAGGGCCTGAATCGGCGCGGTCGTGGGGGGAGTGACCGGCTTATGCTTCAGCTTCGGGGGCGGCGGCGGCTGGTGCTTGGCCATGGATGACCTCTCGCCTGCGGGTTGGGCACGCGGTGAGCAATCTATCCGGCCCCGACGGCGGTTTCAACGTGGATGGACCGAGAATTGGCGATGAAAACGGAATTCTCTCGCGATCTTCATGATGGGGCGAAGATCGCGAGAGAAGCATCGCAATTCACGACGCGGGTTTTTCAGAACACGTCGAGCGCGAAGTGATTTCCGCGATAATATTTCTTGCCGTAGTCCCAGTCGTAGATGCCGAATTTCTTGCGGAGGCCGTGCGTGCGCTGGCCTCCGTAGAAGTTGCGGTAGGAATGGCCCTGGATTTGGGGCACAATCCGCTGCTCGCGGGGGTAGAGATACCAGCCGTCGTGCAGGGACTTGTACTCGAACCCGTTGCCGGGATACTGGGGCGGGATGTAGGGCCAGTGCAGGTAGTCGGACCAATCCTGGGCCTTGGCCGAGCCGGTGCCGGCCATCCCCAGCAGGGCGACCGCCAGGGCAAGTGCCTTGAGAAGCGAGAGACGCCGCACGTTCCACCTCCGTGTCTTTGGTGTGAGGGCATCCGAACATCGAAGAGTATGCCGCGGGATTTCCGGCGAGGCGGGCCTCGCGGCCGATTTTTCCTCGGGACATTCCCGATTTCGCGGGACGGGCAGAGATGAAGGGCAAGGAGGCCGGCGCGGGTCGCCGGGGGAAATCATGAGAATCGGGAAAATCGCAATCCTCGCCATCGCCATGATCACGCGGGCGGAAATCGGCCGAGGCCACGCCATCGAGCCCGAGATCGGCCGCTTCCGCGCCCACGTGGCCACGCTCGCCTCGCGGGAATTCGGCGGACGGCGCGGGGTCGGCGGCGAACTGGCCGCGACCTACGTTGCCGACGAGTTCCAGCGCCTGGGGCTGGAGCCGGCGTTCGGCAAATCCTACCGGCAAAACATCGTCGAGCCCGGCACCGGCCACATCATCGGCCGGAACATCGGCGCCAGGATCGTCGGTTCGGACCCGAAGCTGCGAGACGAGTGGATCGTCGTCGGCGCCCACTTCGACCACCTGGGCACGTACCCGCAAGCCATGTTCCCAGGGGCCGACGACAACGCCTCGGGCACGGCCATGATGCTGGAGGCGGCCCGGTGCTTCGCGCAATCGCCCGAGAAGCCGCGCCGCAGCGTCCTGTTCCTCGGCTTCGACCTGGAAGAAGACATGCTGACGGGCTCGCGGTACTTCGTGAACCACCCGCCCATCCCGATCGCGAAGATCAAGCTCTTCGTGACGGCCGACATGATCGGCCGCGCCCTGGGCGGGGTGTGCGACGAGTTCGTGTTCGCCTTCGGCGCCGACACCACGCCCGGCCTGCGAAGCTGGGTGGTCGACGCCGCCAGGGACGAGCCGTTTCGCCTGGGATTGCTCGGCAACGACGTGCTGGTGGTCGATCGCAGCGATTACGGCCCGTTCCGCCGGCTCTCGATCCCGTACCTGTTCTTCAGCACGGGCGAGAACCCGCACTATCATCGGCCCAGCGACACCGCCGACACGCTCGATTATCCCAAGGCCGTGGCCACCTGCCGCACGATTTATCGGGTGCTCGTCAAGGCGGCCAATTCCGACGATCTCGGCGGGTGGAATCCCGCGACCGAGCCGTCTTTCGACGAGGCGATCGCGGTGCGAGACGTGTTGCGGCTGCTCGAAGCCAATCGCGAGAAGCTGAAGGTCAAGCCCGCGCCGCTGATCGTCCTGCGCAACACGCTGAAGACGCTCGACGGGATCGTTGCCCGGGGGGCGATCACGCCGAGGGAACGCGCCGGCGTGATCCGCTCGGCGCAGTTCCTCCTGTTCTCCGTCCTGTAGGGACGCGACGCTTCGCGCGAACCTCGGCTCCCCGGGGTCATCGCGAATCCGGGCGCCCGGCTGCGACCTTCAGGATCATGCTTTCGAGCTTCGTGAAGTCGATCGGCTTGGTCATGTGCGTGGCGAATCCCGCGGCCTGGCTCTTCTGGATGTCCTCCTCCATCCCGAATCCGGTGAGCGCGATCGCCGGGATCGGGCCTCGCGTGGTGATCACCCGGCGCATGAGGTCCAGGCCCGAGCCGTCGGGCAGGCCGATGTCGCTCACGATCAGGTCGGGCTCGCGGCCTTCAAGGGCCTCGATGGCCGTGGCCACCGTCCCGGCCGTGACGACCTCGTGGCCGAGGTTCGCCAGCAGACGCGACATGAGCCGTCGCGTGGCCGGGTCGTCCTCCACGATCAGGATCTTCAGGCGGGATTTCGGCGCGAGCGGACTCGCCTCGCCTTCGCGGGAGTGCGGGGCCATGCCGTCCTGCCCTTGCGGGTCGGGCAGGGCGGGCAGGACCACGCGAAACGTCGACCCCTGCCCCTTGCCGGGGCTTTCGGCGACCAGCGAGCCGCCGTGCCCTTCGACCACGCCCCGACAGATCGTGAGCCCCAGTCCCAGCCCGCCGTAAGTCCGCGTGGTGGTCGATTCCCCCTGCTGGAACGGCTCGAAGATCCGCGGGAGGACCTCGGGCTCGATCCCGATGCCGTCGTCGCGGACCTCGATCGCGAGCACCTCGTCGCGATTCGACGGGCCGGCGGCCGCGTTGCGGGTGCGGATCGTGATCGTCCCGCCGCCGGGCGTGAACTTGACCGCGTTCTTGATCAGGTTCCAGAAGACTTGCTGGAGCCTCGCCGAGTCGGTATTCACCCAGTGGAGGCCGGCGGCCAGGTCCAGCTCGAGCCTCAACTTCTTCTCCGAGAGCTCGCCGCGACAGACCTCCACCGCGCGTTCGATCAAGGCGTGTCCGTCGGCGACCTCCCACCGCAGGGGCATCTTGCCTCGCACGATCCTCATCACGTCGAGCAGGTCGTCGATGAGGCGGGCCTGGAGGTCCACGTTCTGCCGGATCATCTGGAGATTTGCGCGGACTTCCTCGGGCGTGGGAGGGCGATCGACCATCGCCGTGACGGCGAGCAAGATCGGGTTCAGCGGCGTGCGAAGCTCGTGGCTGAGGATCGCCAGGAAGCGGCTCTTGGCCTCGCTCGCCTCCTCCGCCTCCACCTTGGCGAGCCGGAGCGCCTCGGCCGAGGCCCGCAGCTCGTCGGCGGCCCGCTTCTCCGGGGTGATGTCGCGGACCGTGCCGATGAATCGCGACGCCGTGGCCGACCCGTCGAAGTAGGCCCGGCCCCGCGCCGCCACCCAGCGCTCGACGCCGTCCCCCCGCCCGATCGCCCGGTACCTGACGTCCACGTCCACGTCCCCGCCCTCGACCGGGTCGATGGCCCGCCTCACGCTCCGGTCGATCGCCTCGCGGTCGTCGGGATGGATGCCGGCGAGGAACGTCCGGTCGTAGTCGACCTCGGCGTCGGCCGGCAGGCCGAACATGGCCTTGTGGCGTTCGGTCCCACGTGAGCCGGCGGGTGGCCGGATTGTAATCCCACGTCCCGATCCCGGCCGACTCGATCGCCATCCTCAGGCGCTCCTCGCGGTCGCGGATCAGCAGCTGCGCCGTGCGCTCCTGCGTGACGTCGCGGAAGACCAGGACCACGCCGCGCAACCTACCCTCGTCGTCGGAGATCGGCGCGGCGCTGTCCTCGATCGGCGTCTGCTTGCCGCCTCGCGAGACGAGGACCGTGTGGTTGGCGATGCCGATGATGAGCCGCTCGCGGATGACCCGCTCGACCGGGTTCTCGACCGGCAAGCCCGTGGCCTCGTTGGTCAGGAGCAGGACCTCGGTGATGTGGCGGCCCTGCGCGTCGTCCTGGGTCCACCCGGTCAGGTCCTCGGCGACCGCGTTCAGGAACCGCACGAGGCCGTCGACGTCGGTGGCGACCACCGCGTCGCCGATGCTCGCGAGCGTGGTGCGGAACCACTCCCGCTCGTTCTTCACGGCGGAATTGGCCAGGGCCAGCTCGGCCGTCCGCGCCTCCACGCGGGCCTCCAGCTCGGCATTGGCCCTCTGCAAGGCGGCCTCCGCCTCCAGCCTGGCCGCGATCTCCCGCTCCAGCTCCCGAGGGCTGCGCATGGCCAGGAGTTGCGGGGTCACGGGCACCAGCGCCAGCACGGTGGCCCAGGAGACCACCGCCGTGACCAGCTTGACCAGGCCCGCCAGCCGGTAGATCGGGTACCAGAAGATGATCGCCTCGATCAGGTGCGTCGTCCCGCACGCCAGGATGAAGGCCCCGAACAGGAGGAAGATCATGCGGAAAGGCAAGTTGCGCTTCCGGATCACGAAGTAGCCGAGGACGCACGGGATCGCCACATACGCCCCCCAGATCGCCAGGTCGGAGAGGATGTGCAGCCATCCCAGCCCGTCGCTCCAGTTCCCGCAATACCAGCGAGGCGGGAAACCCGAGGTATCGAAGATGTGCGAGAAGAATTCCACGACCCACTCCCCCGAGGAAACAACCAACCCTCAACGGGCCGATGCCGGTCCCGCTCGCGTGCCGGGACCCTGTCCAGGACGCCGACGTCGCGCGTGTCCGCCTCCGGCTCTTCAACCCGGTAAAAGTCTACCGTGATGCTCCAACGTTAGCATCATCGCGGACATCCCCGGGGCAATTCGCGAAAACCCCGCACTCGGCCGGATTGCCCGCAAATCGCCCGTCGCGTACATTAAGGGCGCAAGGCGTGATCGTGCGTGGCCCGACCCATCCGCGCCGCGATGGGACGATCGTTTCCCCCTGCCGACGGAAATCCCCATGAGCCTGGAGACGAGCACGGCCCCCGCCGTGGCGGCGGGCACGTTGAATCCCCCGGTCCGGCCGCTCGCCCCCCTGCCCCGGCACTGGAGATCGCCCGCCCGCGCCTTCGTCCACCAGGCCCGGACCAAGCCCAAGTCGCTCTGCATGGTCGACAGCACCGGCACGTCGCTCTCCTACGGCGAGGCGCTGCTCCGGGCCGTGGCGCTCGGCCGGGTCCTCGGCGCACGCTCGGCCCGTCCCGATACGTGGGCGTGATGATCCCGCCCACCGTCCACGGCGCCATGGCCAACGTCGCGCTGGCCCTCCTGGGCAAGATCCCGGTCAACCTCAACTACACGGCCAGCCAAAGCCTCGTCGATTCCTCGGTCGCCCAGTGCAAGATCACCCATGTCCTGACCTCGAAGCGGGTGCTCGACAAGTTCAAGATCAAGCCCGCCGCCGAGCTGATCCTGCTCGAAGAGATCCCGAGGAAAGTCACCACGACCGACAAGGTCTTCGCCGCCTCGGTTGCGAAGGCCGTGCCGATCGCCGCCCTCGGCTGGTTCCTGCCGGGACTCCGCGGCGACTCCCTGGACGACGTCGCCACCGTGATCTTCACCTCCGGGTCGACGGGCGATCCCAAGGGCGTGGTCCTCTCCAATCGCAACCTCTTGACCAACATCCATCAGTATGAGCAGCACGTCCAGCTCAAGCCCGACGAGGTGATCCTGGGCATCCTGCCGTTCTTCCACTCGTTCGGCTTCAACGTGCCGCTGTGGGCCGTCCTGAGCCTGGGATTCACCGGCGTTTATCACTTCAGCCCGCTCGACGCCAAGATCATCGGGCACCTCTGCCGCGAGCATAAGGTCACGGTCCTCCTGGCCACCCCCACGTTCATGCAGTCCTACGCCAAGAGGTGCGATCGCGAGCAGTTCGCCGCGATGAGGCTCCCGATCGTGGGCGCCGAGAAGCTCCGCCCCGAGGTGGCCGAGCAGGTCCGCGAGAAGCTCGGCCTGGAGCTGCTCGAAGGCTACGGATGCACCGAGCTCTCGCCCATCGTGGCCGTGAACACGCCGGGGCCGCAAACCACGCTCGACGGCCGCACCGTCCCCGGCAACCGGCCCGGCACCGTCGGCATGCCCGTCCCCTTGACCGCGATCCGCACCGTGGACCCGGAGACCGGCGCCGACCTGCCGGCGGGCGCCGAGGGGATCGTCCTGGTGAAAGGGCCGCAAGTCATGGTCGGCTACCTGGACCGGCCCGACGCCACCGCGAAGGTCCTCGAAGACGGCTGGTACGCGACCGGAGACCTCGGGCGCGTGGATGCCGACGGCTTCCTCTCCATCACCGGACGCCTGAGCCGATTCTCCAAGATCGCCGGCGAGATGGTCCCGCACGAGGGCGTCGAGCGGGCCCTGATCGAGGCCGCCGGGGTCGCCAACCGCGAAGAACCCGCCGTGGCCGTGACCGCGATCCCCGACCCCAAGCGACAGGAACGGCTCATCGTCGTCCACACCGATCTCGGCCACACCCCCGAGGAACTCTGCAAGCTCCTGGCCGCCGGCCCGATGCCGCGCCTCTGGCTGCCCTCGCCCGAAGACTTCGTCCGCGTGGAAGCGATCCCCATCCTGGGAAGCGGGAAGCTGGACCTCCGCGCCATCAAAGCCATCGCGACCGCGAAGTTCGGCTAAGATAAGCCGTAGACATGGGCATTTCGTTTCACTAAGCTAATCCGTCGCTTTTTCGCAATTGTGCCCAGATCGATCGGGAAGAAATCTTAGGCCCTCCTCCGCCGAAAATCCACGGTCAGGCACCGCGAACCACGAGTTCTGGATGCGACTTCTGCCTATAGATCAATCTGGACACACGGGCGCGCCCATTGAGGGTGTCTGGGGACATTCTCCATGAAGTGATCAAGGCCACGGTCGCGTTGTACGGAAGGAAAGGCTACATCCCACCGTGGACCGGGTACATTGCCGAGGAAGACGGCCGTTGTGTCGGTGGCTGCGGCTTCGCCGGTCCGCCAAACGAGGGGGAAGTCGAGATTGCCTACTTCACGTTTCCTGATAGCGAAGGGAGAGGCGTTGCAACGAGAATGGTCGGCGCGTTACTCGCAAGCACCGCGCAGCGAAGCGCGGTCGATCGCTCATTCATTCGTCGCACATACCTTGCCGCAGGACGGCCCATCGACATCCATTCTCAAGAAACTTGGCTTCGTGCTGGAAGGTGCGATCACCCACCCCGAGGATGGGACAGTTTGGAAGTGGAAGCTGCCGCAAGACAGTGGTGCCTAACCCATCGTTGCACCTGACCGCCTTCAGCGGCCGGTAAACTCGAAGGTTACACCACGTGCGCCAAATTCGACGGGTCAGAAGCCATCACCCACGCATGATTGGTTGCAGTTTTTCCACTTGCACGATAAGATCCAGCGAGGATGCTTCTCGCGAGCCGGCCGTGACGGGCACACTCGTGCCTTGGATCTGATGCCGACCGCAAGAGGATGGACGTTTGGGAGTCTTGACGTGAAGGTAGTCTTGCGAGTGATCGCGGGACCGCATGCGGGCGAGGACTATGTCTTCGAGCGTCATGATACGTTCGTCGTCGGCCGGTCGTCGCAGGCGCAGTTCCCGGTGCCCGAGGACAAGTGGCTCTCTCGCGACCATTTCCTCATCGAGTTCAGCCCGCCGGCCTGCTTCCTGAAGGACATGGGAAGCACCAACGGCACGAAGCTCAACGGCAACGTGGTGGACGAGGCCCGCCTGCAAGACGGCGACGTGATCGAGGCCGGCCACAGCCAGTTCCAGATCCTCGTGCAGAGCACGCAGGAGGGGTTCCTCCTCTTCCGCTGCCGCGCCTGCGGGGCCGAGCCGCCCGCCGACATCTCCTTCGCCGTCGACGAGGCGGACACGAGGGTGGAATGGTTCTGCGACGCCTGCCGCGAGCATCGCAAGAAGTATCCCCGGCCCCCCGAAGGCTACTGGATCGAGCAACGCCTGGGCGGTGGCGGGATGGGCGACGTCTATCGCGGACGCAACCTGAGGTCGGGCAAGGCCGTGGCCATCAAGATGATGATCCCCACGGTCGCCGCGGGGGATCGGGCGCTGCTCTATTTCCGGCGAGAGGTGGAGATCCTCCGCCGCCTCCAGCATCCCCACATCGTCCGATACCTGGACATGATCGACAACGAGGGCCAGTTCCAGCTCATCATGGAGTACGTGGACGGCCCGAACGCCCGCGAGTGGATCAAGTCCCGGAGCAAGCCGCCGACGGTGGGCTCGATCGCCAGGATCGGCGTGCAACTGCTGTCGGCGCTCGACCACGCGCACACCTCGGGCTACGTGCATCGCGACATCAAGCCCTCGAACCTGCTCGTGACCGGCACGAGCGACTCGCCCGACGTGAAGCTCTCCGACTTCGGCCTCGCCAAGAGCTTCGGCGGGGACGCCGGCCTGGCCGGGATCACGCACCAGGGGGACATCGGCGGGTCCAGCGGGTTCCTCTCGCCCGACCACATCCGCGACTTCCGCGAGGTCCGCGAGCCCGGCGACATCTACAGCACCGGCGCGACCCTGTATTACCTCCTGACCGGGCAGTACCCCTTCCTCGACTTCGACCCGAGCCGAAATACCGCGTACGCGATGATCCTGGAGCACCCGCCCGTGCCGCTGCGAGTCCATCGCCCCGACGCGCCCGACGGGCTCGACAAGGTCCTGCGCAAGAGCCTGGAAAAGCAGCCCCGCGACCGCTGGAAGTCGGCCGCCGCGATGGCCCAGGCGCTCAGGCCCTTCCTGGACGAGATTTCCTGAAGCGGCCCGGCCGAAGCCATTCCGGATTCGCGCCCATCCTGGTAAAATGCCGCGTCCCGGATCGCGCCTGGGCGATCGGTCGTGTCTTGCCGGAGGGTGCGCGTTGGATCGGCTAGGGACGGTGGCCATCATCGGGGTCGGATTGATCGGCGGATCGGTCGCCATGACGCTCCGCGCCCGAGGGCTCGCCCGCACCATCGTCGGCATCGGTCGCGACCGAGATCGCCTCGAAGAATCCAGGGGAAACGGGATCGTCGACGAGGCCACCACCGACCTCGCCAAGGGCGTGGCCGGGGCCGAGGTCGTGGTCGTCTGCACCCCGCCGGCCAGGATCGCCGAGGATTGCATCCTGGCGGCGCGTCACGGACCCGAGACTCTCCTCGTGACGGACGCGGGCAGCACCAAGTCACGGATCGTCGCGGCCGTAGAGGCCGACCAGCAAGCCCGCTCGAAGTTCGTGGCCGCGCACCCGATTGCCGGCTCCGAGCGCAAGGGCGCCTCGGCGGCCACGGCCAACCTTTTCGAAGGCAACGCCTGCGTCCTCACGCCCACCGATCGCACGCCCGAAAATCGCCTCGAACGAGCCCGATCGTTCTGGAAATCGCTCGGCTGCCGCCTCCTCGAAACCGACCCGGAAAGCCACGACCAGACGCTCGCCTTCACCAGCCACCTGCCGCACGCCGTGGCCGCGGCGCTGGCCGGCATGCGTCCCGGCTCGAATGCTGCCGATGTGCGGCGGGGCCTATCGCGACGGCACGCGAGTCGCCGGCTCCGACCCGCACCTCTGGACCGAGATCTTCGCCCGAAAATCGCCGTCCTGGTCCTCTTCGCGTTGGAAATTTCCAGTCCCGCATCGAAGAATTTCGCCATGCCCTTGAGATCGACGATTCCGCGGCGGAATTGTAGGTGGTGGTCCGAAGCCTCAAGGCCGTCCGCGACCTGTTCGACAACAAGCCCAGGGATTGATCTTCGCAGGGTGGGTCGGCAGGCCCAACTTCCCAGGAAAATTCGAAAAGGTGGGCCTGCTGACCCGACCCTGGAAGAACCGTAAGCCGATCTCCCGTTGAAGGCCCATCATGCTCTGGCACCTGGAGATCACCCCCGCAAGAAGTCAGGACGACACCGAAGGCCGCCGCCTCGCTCGCGAGGCCGCCGAGCTGGCGAATCGCCGGGCCGTGGCGAGTTCGCGCCTCGCGAGGATTTCTGGTCGAAGGCGAGCTTTCTGTGGAGGATCTGGAGACGCGCCGCCGATGCACTCCTGGTCGATCCGGTCGTGGAAACCTTCGAGATCCGCGAGCCCGGAGACGCGGACGGCGAGGTCCGTTCCGTGGTCCATGTGATGCCCAAGCCCGGCGTGACCGACCCCGAGGGCGAAAGCGCCCGCGCCTTGCTGCATGACCTGGGATTTGCCGTCGACGAGTGCCGCACGATCCGCACCTACCACGTCGAAGGCCCCGCGCACGCCCTGCCCGACCTCATCGCCCGCGTCCTCTCCAACGACGCCGTCGAGCATGCCGTCCTCGGCCCTCTGATGATGGACCATCTGGGCCAGGGCAAGCCGTATCGCTTCCAGAAGATCGTCGTGCCGATCGGCGAATTGAATGACGACGAGCTGGTCCGCCTCAGCCGCGAGGGCCAGCTCGCCCTCAGCCTCGACGAGATGAAGACGATCCGGGCCCATTTCGCCCAGGTCGGCCGCGAGCCCACCGATTGCGAGCTGGAAACCCTGGCGCAGACCTGGAGCGAGCACTGCTCGCACAAGACGCTCCGGGGCATGATCGATTTCGACGGCAAGATCATCGACAACCTGCTCAAGCAGACCATCTTCCAGGCCACGCAGGACCTGAATCTGGACTGGCTCGTCAGCGTGTTCGAGGACAACGCGGGCGTGGTCCGCTTCGACGACGATTTCGACGTCTGTTTCAAGGTGGAGACGCACAACCACCCCTCGGCCATCGACCCCTACGGCGGCTCGAACACGGGGCTGGGCGGCGTGATCCGCGACGTGATGGGCACGGGCCTGGCCGCGAAGCCGATCGCCAATACCGACGTCTTTTGCGTGGGTCCGCCCGAGACCCGCCCCGAGACCCTCCCGCCCGGCGTCCTGCACCCGCGTCGCGTGCTCGAAGGCGTGGTGGCCGGCGTGCGAGATTACGGCAACCGCATGGGCATCCCCACCGTGAACGGGGCGCTGGTGGTCGACCCGCGATACCTTGCCAATCCGCTCGTGTTTTGCGGGACCGTGGGCGTGATCCCTCGCGGGATGTCGAGCAAGAAAGTCGAGCCCGGCGACCGCATCGTCGCGCTCGGCGGGAAGACCGGCCGCGACGGCATCCACGGCGCCACCTTCAGCTCGCTCGACCTCTCGGCCGACAGCGATTCGGTCTCCGGCGGCGCCGTGCAGATCGGCAACGCCATCACCGAGAAGATGGTGCTCGACGTCCTGCTCCAGGCCCGCGACCGCGGCCTGTTCCGGTCGGTTACGGACTGCGGCGCCGGCGGTTTCAGCTCGGCCGTGGGCGAGATGGGCGCCTCGACCGGGGCCGAAGTTGATCTGGAAAAAGCCCCGCTGAAATACGAGGGATTGTCCTACACCGAGATCTGGATTTCCGAGGCCCAGGAGCGCATGGTGCTGGCCGTGCCCCCCGAGAAATGGCCCGAATTGAAGGCCATTTGCGACCGCGAGGGCGTCGAGGCCACCGACCTCGGCCGCTTCACCGACACCGGGCGATTGACCCTGCGTTATCGGGGCGAGATCGTCGGCGACCTCGCGATGGACTTCCTCCACGAAGGCCGGCCGAAGGTGGTGCGAAAGGCCACGTTCCTGCCCCCCGAGGAGCGACCGATCGCGCCGGATCAACTGCAAGGCGACTTCAACGCCGACTTGCTCGGGGTCCTGCATCACTGGGACGTCGCGAGCAAGGAATGGATCGTCCGTCAATATGATCACGAGGTCCAGGCCAGGACCGTGATCAAGCCGCTGGTCGGGGCGGAAGACGACGGGCCGGGCGACGCGGCGGTGGTGTCGCCGGTGCGGGGATCGACGCGAGGCCTCTCGATCTCGTGCGGGATCAACCCGCGATGGGGCGATCGCGACCCCTACGGGATGGCCCTGTGCGTGATCGACGAGTCCATCCGCAACGCCGTGGCCGTGGGGGCCGACCCCGATCGCATCGCCCTGCTCGATAATTTCTGCTGGGGGAACCCCGAGCGGCCCGAGACCCTGGGGTCGCTCGTGATGGCCGCCATGGGATGCCGGGACGGCGCCCTCGCCTACGGGTCGCCATTTATTTCGGGCAAGGATAGCCTGTACAATGAATATAATCACGAAGGCAAGAGCCTGGCGATCCCGCCCACGCTGCTCATCAGCGCCATTGGCCGGGTCCCCGACGTGCGGAACTGCGTGACCATGGACCTGAAGCGGCCGGGGAACGTGCTGATCCTCGCCGGGACGACCAGGAACGACCTGGGCGGGTCGATCTGGTCGGTCGTGCGGGGCATCGACGGCGGTCGCGTCCCGTTCGCCCAGCCGAAGCAGGCGCGCGAGGTGTTCCGCGCCGTCCACAAGCTGATCAACGCGGGCCTCGTCTTCGCTTGCCACGACGTGAGCGACGGCGGGCTTGCCGCCGCGCTCGCCGAGATGGCCATGGCCGGCGGGCTCGGCGTCCGCGGGTCGGTCGAGAACGTGAAGAACCCCGTCGCCTCGCTCCCCGACGCCGCCCGCCTCTTCTCCGAGTCCCCCTCGCGGTTGATCCTGGAAGTCGACCCGAATCGCATCGACGAAATCCTCGAAATCGCCGGAAATCTCCCGTTCGCGACCATCGGCGAGGTCGTCGCCGAGCCCCGCTTGACGCTCCACGACCAGTCCGGCGACCATGCCGCCATCGACGTCCCGCTCGCCTCGCTGAAGTCCTCCTGGCGGAGATTGCCGCACGAATCGACCTGATCCGCCGCGCCCTGGTATCGCACTCCCCTCTATAAAAAGGAATTGAAAATGCAGCGCTTCGTTACGTTCGTCGATGGGTCGAATCTGGACGGCGTGCTCAAGCACCTGAACTTGCGCGTCGACGACTACGGGTCTTTCTATCGCCACATGTTCGAGCAAAGCGTCCACTACTGGGGCCGCACCTTCGCCGAGGGCTCGCCGTGGGACTCGGCGCAACATTCGCGCATCTACTGGTACGTGGTCGGCAAGATGGACGAGTGGGACCTGAGCGACCCGAAGGCCGAGCATCGCCTCCGCACCCGGTTCGAGCTGAACCCCCGCCTGCGCGACGGCTACCTGGAGGACGTGATCCGCCGCAAGCCCGAGCTGAGCAACGACCGCCGGATCGAGGAAGCCTGGGCCCTGTGCTTCGCCGAGACCAAGGACTGGTACGAAGGCAAGCGCCGCGCCCTGGAGCGGAAGAAGCGGTTCTACCACGGCGTGCAGGCCGCGACCGACTTCGTCGAGATCCGCCAGGAAGGGCACTGGAAGGTGGACCTCCTGCACCACAACCTCAACGAGAAGGGGCTCGACACCAGCCTCGCCGTCGACATGGTCGCCCTGCAAGACACCTACGACGTGGCCCTGCTCATCTCCGGGGACGCCGACGGGATCCCCGGCATCAACTACGTGAAGAGCAAGGCCAAGCACGTCGGCGTGGTCGAATTCCGCCGCGGGTCGGCCACCGACTTCCCCGCCAAGGGCGCCTCGTCGCGACTCAAGATCGCCGCCGATTTCGTCGTGCAAATCTACGAGGCCGACCTCATCCGCCGCAACCTCGCCTATCGGTCGGAGGTCGACTTCGGCGGCTCGCCTTCGTACATGGGTTCCAACGAAGGTAATTATTAGGAAGAATTCACCGCGGAAGACGCGGTGAATCCCTTTTCGGATCTCCAAGATGTCCAAGCCCAAAGCCCTCATCCTCCGAGCCCCCGGCACGAATTGCGACGAGGAAGCCGCCGTCGCGTGGGAAGTGGCGGGCGCCGAGGTGGAAACCTGGCACATCGGCCGCGCCATCGAAGAACCCGAGGCGCTCGCCCGCTTCCAGGCCCTGACCATCCCCGGCGGCTTCTCCTACGGCGACGACCTCGGCGCCGGCCGCATCTTCGCCGCGAGGTTGGGCAAGGCCTTCGGCGAGGCCCTGCACAGGTTCCGCGATCGCGGAGGCCTGATCCTCGGCATCTGCAACGGCTTTCAGGTGCTCGTGAGGGCCGGGCTGCTGCCCGGGGGCGAGGCCGGCTCGCCATCGACCCTGGCCCGGAACGAATCGGGCAAGTTCGAGGCGAGATGGGTGAAGCTCACGCCCCACCCCGGCAAGACCCCGTTCCTGAAGGATGCCGAGCCGATCGAGCTGCCCGTGGCCCACGGCGAGGGGCGATTCCTCGCCGCCGACGAAGCCCGGCTGGAATCCCTGGCATCCGGCGGCCAGATCACCCTGACCTATGCCGACAATACCACATCAACAACCATGGCCTACCCGGCCAACCCGAACGGCTCGCCGCGAGCGATCGCCGGCCTGTGCGACGCAAGCGGACGCGTCTTCGGCCTCATGCCCCACCCCGAGCGATACATCAACCCCTGGCACCACCCCCGATGGACCCGCAACGGCCCGAAGCCCGAGGGCGACGGCCTGCGGATCTTCCGCAACGCGGTCGAGGCGGTGTCTTGACGCCTATTTTTCGATCAATACCAGTCGAGCAGATGGAAGCCCGCCCCTTCCGGCATGGCCAGCATCCGACGATTGGTTCCATCGGCGTTGGCGACTTCGATCTTGGGCGGATTTTTCCCCGAAGCAGCGGTCGCGTGTTGTTCAGCGTCGTGTTATCGACGGCAAGGGCCATCCGTTTACCGTCGCGCGACCAGCAAATCTCGCTCGCCGCTCGCGTCGCGTCGGCATGGTACACCTCGGTTTGGCGGTCCCGGCAGGGCTTTCGCCGTCTTGTAGGGTGCTCTGTGAGCACGTCTTCGATGGGATGGAGAAGAGGTGCTCACAGAGCACCCTACGAGACGGCTTGATCGGCGAAAAAGCCCCTCGATGGAAGGACTCCAGCGGTTTCCGCCTCCGCTTCGCCCCGCCTGCTCATGGATTTTTCTCGCTTTGCATAGAATAATGGGGGCCGGCCTCGGTTGCGATGGGTTTGAGGGAGCCTGGCCGCAGCGATTTTGCGAGCGAGGGGAGACGATGCCGCATTCGAAGGTGATCATCATCGGTTCGGGTTCCGCCGGCCTTACCGCCGCGCTCTATGCGTCGCGGGCCAACCTCCAGCCCCTTGTTTTCGAGGGCAAGGAGCCGGGCGGGCAGTTGACCTGGACCACCGAGGTCGACAACTTCCCCGGCTTCCCCTCCGGGATCATGGGACCCGAGCTGATGGACCGCATGAGGCAGCAGGCCCAACGCTTCGGCGCCGATTGCCGGTATGAAACCGTGTTGCAGGCCGATCTCGGCAAGAGGCCCTTCTCCGTCACCACCACGCTGGACCCCTCCGGCGACCCTTCGGGCGAGCATCGCACCTACACGGCCGATGCGCTGATCGTCGCCACCGGCGCCTCGGCGAGATGGCTCGATGATGTCCCCAGCGAGCGGCCGTTTCGCGGCCAGGGCGTGTCCACCTGCGCCACTTGCGACGGGGCGTTCTACAAGAATCGCCCGATCGCCGTGGTGGGCGGCGGCGATTCGGCCGTGGAGGAGGCCACGTTCCTCACTCGCTATGCCAGCAAGGTCACGCTGATCCACCGCCGCGACGCCTTGCGGGCCTCGAAGGTCATGCAGGACCGCGCGTTCGCGAATCCGAAGATCGAATACGCCTGGAACTCTTTCGTGAGCGACGTTTACGGCGACCTGGAACCGCATAAGGTCGTCAAGGGCGTGAAGCTGAAATCCACCAAGGACGGGTCGATCCAGGACCTGCCGATCGACGGCCTGTTCCTGGCCATCGGCCATGTGCCGAATACAAAGGTCTTCGAGGGCCAGCTTGCAATGACCCCTTCGGGCTATCTGCTGAACCGCTCGGCGCTGGCCTGGGGAGGGGTGGAATCCGGCAATTTGAGGCTGGAATCGCTGCCCAATTACGGCACGGCGACGAACGTGGAAGGCGTTTTCGCCTGCGGCGACGTGGTCGATACGCACTATCGGCAGGCGATCACGGCGGCCGGCTCGGGATGTGCGGCGGCGATCGATTGCGAGAAGTGGCTGGAGACCCTCGGCCACTGATCCGCGCGGCTCGCTCCCCTCGACGACGGAAATTGACTAAGATACAGAAGAGATAGGATCCGGACCTTGGAAGTCCCGGGTCGGGAACCGCTTGGGGAAAGAAACGAAACATGGAGAGCCGACCGCCTCAGGAAAAACCGCCGCGACCGCCCGTGGTCAGGAAGCCGAGCAGCCCGGCGTCGTCCCCGGCTCCGCCGTTCGTGTGGGTCTTCCTCATCGCCATCTTCGCCGTCCTGCTGTGGATGTACATCCCCGGCCGCGAGACCACCGTCTCCTACAACTGGTTCCGCACGCAGGTCAAGAACGACAACATCGAGTCGATCCAGTGGACCGGGTTGGACGCGAAGGGGAAGCTGATCAAGCCAACCCTCAACGAAACGGGCAAGAACGGCCCCGTGCCGAAGCCCGTGGAATACTTCGCCACGACCGTCCCCACCGAACGCGACGTTTATGAGATCGACCAGCTCCTCAACGACTATCAGAAGGCCGACTCGAAGAAGCCCCTGGTGCGCATCGAAGCGTCGAACTCGCAGAATACCGGCGGATTGATCTGGGCCTCGCTCCTGCTCCCCACCGTCCTGTTCGTCGGACTCATCTACATCATGATGCGGCGGGCACGCGACCAGTTCGACGGCGGCATCCTCGGGAATTTCGTGAAAAGCCCCGCCAAGAGGCACGATAAGTCCAAGCAGAGGACCACTTTCGACGAGGTTGCCGGGCTGGAGAACGCGAAGTCGGAGCTGCAAGAAATCGTCGAGTTCCTCAAGAGCCCCGAGAAGTTCCAGAGGCTCGGCGGCAGGATTCCCAAGGGCGTCCTGCTCAACGGGCCTCCCGGCACGGGCAAGACCCTGCTCGCCCGCGCCGTCGCGGGCGAGGCCGGCGTCCCGTTCTTCTCGATTTCCGGCTCCGAATTCATCCAGATGTTCGTGGGAGTCGGGGCCAGCCGCGTGCGCGACATGTTCAAGACGGCCAAGGAAAATTCCCCCTGCATCCTCTTCATCGACGAGATCGATGCGGTGGGAAGGGTTCGAGGCGCCGGCCTGGGCGGAGGGCACGACGAGCGCGAGCAGACGCTCAACCAGATCCTCACCGAGATGGACGGATTCACGCCCAGCGAGACCGTGATCGTGCTCGCGGCGACCAATCGCCCCGACGTCCTGGATCCGGCGTTGCTCCGCCCCGGCCGCTTCGACCGCCATGTGACCGTCGATCGCCCCACCCGCAAGGGACGCCAGGAGATCCTCAAGGTCCACACAAGGAACACGCCGCTGGACGAGACCGTGGACCTGGACGCGATCGCCCGGGGGACCGTCGGGATGAGCGGTGCCGACCTGGCGAACCTCGTCAACGAGGCCGCGCTGATCGCCACGCGGTTGGACAAAGACAAGGTCGACATGGACGACTTCGACTCGGCCCGCGACAAGGTCATCATGGGGCGCGAAGCGGGAAGAATTGATCACCGAGAAGGAGAAGCGGCTCACGGCGTATCACGAAGCAGGCCACGCACTTGTGGGATGGCTCGTGCCCGAGGCCGATCCCGTCCACAAGGTGACGATCATCCCGCGAGGCCGCGCCCTGGGCCTCACGCAGTTCTTGCCGACCGAAGAGCGCATGAGCTATTACGAGCGCGACATCCGCGCCATCCTGGCCGTGACCCTGGGCGGGCGCGGCCGAACGGCTCTGCTTCGACGACCTCTCGGCGGGCGTGGCCGACGACCTCAAGAAGGCCACGCGACTGGCCCGGATGATGGTCTCGCAATTCGGAATGAGCGAGCGAGTCGGCCCGGTCGCCTTCCGCGACCACGAGGAGCACCCGTTCCTCGGCCGAGAGATGGGCGAAGGCCGCGACCATTCGGACCACACGGCCCAGCTCATCGACGAGGAGGTGGCCCGCATCCTCCGCGAGGAAGACGAGCGAGCCTATCGCCTCCTGGAAGAGCATCGCGACCAGCTCGAACGCCTGACCGATGCGCTGATCGAGCGGGAAGTCCTTTCGGTCAATGAGATTGAGGAAATCGTGGGCAAGCGGCCGGGCCATGCCCCCATCCCCAACGGCCAGGAAATCGTGGCCTCGCTCGACAATCCCATGACCAGCACCGACGTTTGAATTGCGTGAAGTTTCCTCCCCGAAAATGAGATTTTGATCGTGGCCGGGACGCGGATCGCCAGCATTTCGGGCCTGCGAGGCATCGTCGGCGACGGACTGGACCCGGCGGCCGTCGTCGAATTCGCGGCGGCTTACGCCTCGGCGTGCGAGCCGGGTCCGATCGTCGTGGGGCACGACGGCCGGGCGTCCGCGCCGATGTTCCTGCATGCCGTTTTGGCGGGAATCACGGCCACCGGGCAGGACGCCATCATCGCCGGTCCCGCGAGCACGCCGACCATCGGGGTCCTCGTCCGCGAGCACGACGCGGCCGGCGGAATCCAGGTCTCGGCTTCGCATAACCCCGCGGAATATAACGGTTTAAAGTTTTTCCAACCCGCGGGAATGGTCCTGAGCCCTGAAGGCGGCGCAGGGATCCTCGACCGCCTCGCCCGCCGAGATTTCACCTGGGCACGGTGGAACGAACTCGGCCGGATTCGCCATCTCGATCCCCGCGAAACCTTCAGCCATCACCTGAGTCTGGTCATTCAGGACGCAAATCTCCTGGAGATCTACCGCCGCAAATTCCGCGTGATCCTCGATTCCTGCCACGGAGGCGGAGGCGCCATGGCGGCCGAGCTCCTCCGCGGGAACCTCGGCTGCGACCTGATCCACCTGGGCGACACCCCCGACGGCCTCTACGATCATGCCCCCGAGCCGACCGAAACCAACTTGAGTACCCTGGCCAGGATGACTTCCAGCAGCGGCGCCGCCGTCGCGTTCGCGCAGGACCCCGACGCCGACCGCCTGGCCATCATCGACGAAAAAGGCCGCTACATCGGCGAGGAATTGACGCTCGCGCTCGCCGTTTCGCGAAGACTTTCGCAGCAGCAAGGCCCGGTCGTCGCCAACCTTTCCACTTCCCGCGCGATCGACGACATCGCCAATAGCCTGGATTGCCCCGTTTACCGGACGCCCGTGGGTGAAATTCATGTCGTTCAACGCATGATCGCCGAAAGCGCGGTCCTTGGGGAGAAGGAAACGGCGGCGTGATTGATCCCCGCGTCGGATTCGTCCGCGACAGCTTCGTGGCCATGACGATGGTTTTGGATCTCATGGCCGAGACCGGCGAACCGCTTTCGGTCCTGGTCGATCGTTTGCCCAAATATGCGATGGTGAAGGAAAAATATCCGCTCAAGCCGGGCGGGCCGCCGGTCCTGGAATTGCTCGATCGCATCGCGGACGCCCATCCCGACGCCCGCGCCGATCGCTCCGACGGCCTGCGGCTGGATTGGCCCGATTGCTGGGCCCACGTCCGCGCCAGCAATACCGAGCCGATCGTCCGGGTCATCGCCGAGGCGCCCGACCACGACCGGGCGGCCGAGCTTGCCGGATTCCTGGGCCGATGGGTTCGGGGGGAACTGCCGTGACCTGGCCGACTTACGACAAGCCGCCGTCGGCCGCATTTGTCGACGTTGATGGCACACTGCTTGCAGAGACCACCACCTATCTCTTCGCCCGGATCTTGCGAAGGCGGGGGATGCTCAAGCGATCGTTCGTCCTGCGGGCCATGTACCATGGGTTCCAGCACAAGCTGGGCCGATTGGATTACGGCAGGCTGGTGAACTATGGCTTGCAGAGCATCTCGCGAATCCCGGTGGTCGAATTGGAGCGCATTGCGTATGATAATTTCGCCGAGCATGTGAAGCCAAGGCTGTATGAAGGGGTCGTGGACCATTTCCTCGGCCTGCGTCGCGAAGGCACGCCGGTCGTCCTGGTCTCCTCCTCGCCGGGCATCGTGATCGAGCCCCTCAGCCTCTATCTCGGTTGCACCGCGACGCTTACGACTCCGGTGAAGATCGAGCGCGGTCGCCTGGTGGGGATCGGCGAAGGGCCGCCCTGCTACGGCGAGGGCAAGCTTTACTGGGCCTCGCACTGGGCGGCCGAACGAGGGATACCCATGAACGAGGCCGCGGCTTACGGCGACAACTGGAGCGATCGCTCGTTACTGGAAAAAGTGGGCCACGCCATCGCGGTCCAGCCTCACCGCAAGCTCCGGACCCTGGCCATGAAGCGCGGCTGGACGGTCGTCTATCCGAAGAGTCCTCACAAGCCCGACCGCAGCCGGTTTTCCCTGGGAAATTGAGGCGACCTCGGCGGGAACGGCCGCCGGCCGTGTCCGATAACGAATGGGAGATGAAATCCTCCCCCTGCCGGCCAGAGAGGGACCTGGAATGCCTGACGACCCCAACCAACTCCTGAAATCGCGAAGAACCCGGCCGACGGCCATGGCCCTGGTGATGGGCCTGGCCGCGCTAACGGCCCAGGCCGGCGAGTCGGACGTCGTCCACGACATCCAGCGATACTGCACCGCCTGCTGGCGCAACGCCAAGCTAGATCCGGGGTTGTGGGACGACTGCACGCAAGAAGTCTGCTGCCGGCTCCTGGGCAAGGCACGCGGAGGGCAGCTCGACCTCAACCTCGTCCTGGCCGACGACACCCCCGAACGCCGCGAACTGGTCCGCGCCATCGACATGGTCCGCAAGCGAGTGCAACGGACCCGGAAATTCCAGACCCTGGACGCTCAATCGACCCTCGGTCCCGACGTCGACCGCCGCAACCGCGAGCGTCAAGAACTGGGCGAACTGCTCGAGAACGCCCGCCGCGCCGTCCTTTCCGACCGGCAAGACCGGATCGTCGAGATGTGGACCCGAGGCTGGACCGTGCCCGAGATTTCCGACGCCCTGGACATGCCCGTGACCCGCGTGAGCGACGAGAAGTACAAGGCCCTGCGGAAGTTAGAGCGTTTCCTCGCCAGTCGCCGCGACGACCTGGACCTCGGCGATGAACCGGCGGGTGCGGATTCGCGTCTGGTGGGTTGACGTCTTTTCGGCGGGGTCTCGATCCAGCTTACAAGACTTCGAGCACCTTTGCGGCGTGGCCGTCGACTTTGACCTTGGGGAAGATCCTGCGGATCACCCCTTCGCGGTCGATCACGAACGTGGTCCGCTCCACTCCCATCGATTTCTTGCCGTACATGTTCTTCTCTTTCCAGACGTGATAGGCATGGATGGCCGTCTTGTCGGGATCGGCCAGCAGCGTGAAGTTCAGCCCGTGCTTGTCGGCGAATTTCCTGTGCGATTTCACGTCGTCGGGGCTGATTCCCAGGACCCTGGCGCCAGCCTTTTCATACTCGGCGCGGGCGTCGCGGAAGTTGCACGCCTCGGTCGTGCAGCCCGGCGTGTCGTCCTTGGGATAGAAGTAGAGGACCACGGGCGTCCCCTTGAGCTTCGAGAGCGTGACGGGAATTCCATCCTGGTCGTGCAACGTAAAGTCGGGTGCTGGTTGATTTTCGGTCAGCATGTTGATTTCCCTTCGGTTGGACAGGGGGCGAGGGCGCTGCGTGCGACGTCCCCTGTTATAATCGCGAGCCTGCCGTCGTCTACCCGGTCTCCGGAATCGTGCCGATGCCGACGCGTCGCTTGGCCGCCATCGTCTGGCCGGCCCTTGGCTTGACCATCCTCATCGCGGGTTGCTTCCACGCGGTCCTGTTCCGCGGCGAGCAATTCGCCTATCGCGACGCGGCCCACTACTACTATCCGCTCCACCAGCGAACCGCCGAGTTGTGGCGATCGGGCCATTTGCCCCTGTGGGACGCGTCGGAAAACGGCGGGATGCCGCTCCTGGGCAATCCCACGGCGGCGATCCTGTATCCGGGCAAATTGGTCTTCGCGATCCTTCCCTTCGCATGGGCCTCGCGAATTTACCTCGTCGGTCACGTCGCGATGGCGTTCGTCGCCATGCTGATCCTCCTGCGGGGCCTTGGCATTAGCGGGACCGGCGCCACGCTGGGAGGCCTGAGTTACGCCTTCGGCGGGCCGGTTTTGTTCGAGTATTGCAACGCCATCTACCTGGTCGGATCGGCCTGGCTTCCGCTGGGTTTCCTGGCCGTGGATGGCTGGCTGCGGCGGGGAAAGCGAGGGTCGGCCGTGGGGCTGGCGGTCGTCCTCTCCATGCAATATCTCGGCGGGGACCTCCAGACGTCTTATGTCCTGGGCCTGTTTGCCGTCATCTATGCGCTCTGGCTCAATCGAGCCCCGATCCCTTGTGGTCTGGTCTTGCGAAGGATCTCGATCGGAGTCGCTTCTTGGTTCCTCGGTACATTGCTCCTCGCCTTCTGGCTGCCCGGCTGGCGAGAGTGGGGCATCTCGGTGGCGGGGCTGGATTGGCTCAATCGACTGGGCAAGATTCTCGGGCTCGCGGCCATCGTTACTGTCGCGATTCGATGCCTCAAGCGGCCGCCAGGGAACTCGTTGCGAAGTCTCGCGGGGCTGATCGCGGCGGCCGTGGTGGGTTTCGCGCTTGCCGGGGTGCAAATGGTGCCCGTGACCGAGATGGCCATTCACAGCTCGCGGCTATCGGGCGGAGCCCCGAGGGACGTGCATGCTTACAGCACCGAACCCTATCGCCTGGTTGAAATGGTCTGGCCCGGCTTCTTCGGGGTCGAGCTTCCCGAGAATCGACTCTGGTTGCTCGCGATCCCGCCCGTCCCCGGTCGATCCCTCTGGGCCGCCACCCTGTACGCGGGAGTCCTCACGCTCGTGCTTGCGGTCGCCGGCTTGCGGTCGCGTGACGCCCCTTGCTGGCGAGGCCCGATGGCCGTCATGGGGCTTGCGGCCCTCGTGCTGGCGATGGGGAGATTCGGCGGGCCGGTCTGGTGGGCGCGGGCGGTGTTGCGGCTCTCCTCGATCTTCGGCGAGCTCGGCCCCGGAGCCGCCGGCGTCTTTCGTCGCACCGACGGGCAGGTTCACGACGCCTTCGCCTCGCCGTACTGGCTGCTCTCGTGGCTGGCGCCGGGGTTCGGCGGATTTCGGTTCCCTTCGAAGTTCCTCGGCTTTGCTCTGCTCGCCCTCTCATCGCTCGCGGGCCTGGGATGGGATCGCCTGGGGAAAAACTCGCCGCGGCCGGCGCTTCGATCGGCCTTCTTCGTGGCAGGAATCTCGGTCGTGGGCCTGATCGTCACCCTCCTGTTCGGCGGGAGGATGGTCGCCTGGTTCCAGGCCAACGCCAAGGTCCCCTCGGTGGGCGGCCCGCTCGATCCGGCGGGCTGCCTGCTGGAAATCCGCCGGTCGATGGTGCATAGCTTGATCGTCGCCGCCGCGAGTGCCCTCTTGGTGGCGGGCGCGGCGAAAGGTCGCCGATTTGCCGGCCCCCTGGCGATTGGCTTGATGGCGATCGACCTGGCGACGGCAAATTCTCGGGTCGTCTGGAGCGTCCCGCAGGCCGAGTTCGATCGCGAGCCGAGGGCCGTTCGAGTCCTCGCCGAGGCCGAGGCCGAGTTCGCCCGATCCTGGCCCGTTTCGCATCCACCGCATGCCGGCCTGGCAGCCCGTCGAATGGGTCCGCCGCCGCTCACCCGGCCGCCTTCGCGAGATCGTCGCGTGGGAACGAGACTCGCTCAAGGCCGCCTATGCCTCGCCTTACGACCTGGGTTATGTGACCAATCCGGGCAACGTCGAGCCCATCGACTTCCTCCAGCTCGTCGATTCCTTCCAGTTCGTCCCCGAGCCCGAGGCAGCCCGGAGAGTCGGCGGGCCCGAGGGCGTCCCGATGCACTATTTCCCCCGCCGATCCTTCGACATGTGGGGCGCCCGCTATTTCGTCCTGCCCTGCACGCCGAGCGATTACACGACCCCCCAGCAGGCCATCGCCGCGTTCTTCTTCGCGGGCGTGGAGCCGATTTTCCCGCCCAGGGCCGAAGCCGACGAGGCCCGCTGGAAGGAACAACAGGACTGGCAAATCTTCCGCAACCTCGACGCCTATCCGCGTGCCTGGGCGGTCCACGAGGCCCACGTCCGCGAGACGTTTCCCGAGGGTGCCGAGACCCCGGAAGCCAGGAACTGGCGCACCGCGATCCTCTACAAGCCCGATCCCTTCTGGCAAATCCCCGGGAGGCCCGTGGAAGACCCGCGACGGATTGCCTGGATCGAGGTGGACGACCCGAAATCGCTCCGCCTCGACCTGGGAAGGCCATCTTCGGCGGCGGAAACCGTGACGATCGAGCGGAATGAGCCGGCACGCGTCGAGCTGACCGCCCGCCTGGAATCTCCCGGCCTGGTCGTGCTTGCCGACTCCTACGATCTCGGCTGGAAATTGACACTCGACGGCAAACCGGCGACCATCTTGCGGGCCAATCGCATGATGAGGGCCGCCGCGGTCCCGGCCGGGACGCACCGGCTGGTGTACTCGTACGAACCTTTTTCGCTCCGGGTCGGTCTGGTCCTGTCGGCCCTGGGAGTGGTCGGGCTCGCGGCCCTGGCCCTGATGAAGCCGCCGGCAGGCGAGGGAGGATCGGGATGGGAAGCGTCGAGACCTTCGACCACACCGCCGACGTCGGGCTGAGGATCACCGCCGAGACGCTCGACGACCTCTTCCAGACGGCCGCCGAGGGCATGCTGGATTACGTCGTCGTCAATCGCGACGAAGTCCGTCCCACGGATCGCGAGGCGATCGAGCTCGAAGCCGAAACCCCGGCCGACTTGCTTGTGATGTGGCTGAACGAGCTGATCTTCCGCAGCGAGACCACGCACCGCCTCTACCGGAGTTTCGAGGTAACCCTGTCCGACGATCGCACAAAATTAGTCGCGACCATCGCCGGAGAGCCGATCGATCGCGATCGCCATATCCTCGACCATGAGGTCAAGGCGGTCACGCATCATGGGCTGACCCTGGAGAATTCGCCGGCCGGGTGGAAGGCGGAGATCATCCTGGATATTTAGATAAAATGGTGCATTTCATGCACCCTACAGGGGCTCGATCTTCAATTCGCGAGAGGCGAGGAACGCATCGGCCTCGGCACGCGTGAAGATCCCCGCCGTGGTGCCGACCGCTCGCACGCAGCTTGCCCCGAGGGCGCTGGCGAGCTTCAGGCAATCCACCAGGTCGCGGCCATCGAGCAGGCCGGCGATGTAGCCGGCGTCGAAGGCGTCCCCGCCTCCCGAGGCGTCGACGTACTTGACCGGGTAGGTGCCGAGCCGCAATCGCAGCGAGTCGCTCAGGGCGATCGCGCCTTGCGAGCCCATCGTGATGGCGACGAGCTTCGCACCCATCTCGCGGAAGATCTCGGCCTGGCGGATCGGGTCCGACTCGCCCAGGATGAGGGCCGCCTCGTCGGTATTGGGCAGGAAGGCGTCGGTCTCGGCAAGCACCGGCCTCAGCGCGTCGAGATATCGCCCCGAGGCCGGCGTGACCACGTCCAGGACCGTGAGGATTCCCCGGCCCCGGGCCTGGCGAAAGACGTCGGCGAGCGCCTTCGGATCGACGCCCGGCAAGATCAAATAGCCGCCGACATACAGGACCTTCGTTGAATCCCGCAAGGCCCCGGCCACGTCGTCGGCCGAGAGCCCCGCGTTCGCGCCGAAGCTGTGGATGAAGCGGCGATCCTGGCCGCTCACGTTGATGATGAGCGATTGGCTCGTGGACCTTTCGCGATCGATCGTGAGGGCCCGGCAATCGACCTGATGGGCCGAGAGCACGTCGGCCACGTATCGGCCGAACACGTCGTCGCCCACTCGCCCGCAGACCGACGAGCGGATCCCGAGCTTGGACAGGGCCACGGCCGCGTTCGAGGCACACCCGCCGATGTTCAAAACGAGGTCATCGGCCTTGACCAGCTCGCCCGCAGCCGGGACGTGGCTGATGGGCGTGGTCAGATGGTCGGCGACCACGATCCCGGCGCAGACCACCGAAGGCTCGTCGAGCGGCTTAGCGGGTTCTTTCACGATCAACTCCTCTCATCAACCGGCGCGATCCCGGGCGATCCTATCCTATGCGGTGATGAGCGCGAGCAGGGCGTCGTAATCGATCGGCTTGACCAGGTGGTGATCGAACCCGGCCTCGGCCGATCGGCGGCGGTCTTCCTGCTGGCCGTACCCGGAAATCGCGATGATCGAGCGCCTCGCGGCAGCAGGCCTCGCCGCGCAGGGCCGTGGCCACCTCGTAGCCGTTCATCCCGGGCAGGCCGATGTCGAGCAGGACGATCTCGGGCTCGTGCTCGCGGGCCGCCTCGATCGCCGTCGCTCCCTCATGGGCGATCGCGACCTGATGGCCGCCAATTTTCAGGAACCGGGCCATCCCTCGGCGGAATCCAAGTTGTCATCCACCACCAGGACCCGCCTGGAAGGGTTGTTGGACGCGGCCGAGGGGGACGGTCGGGCCACCCGAGACGGGGTTTCCGCCATATCTTCCAGGGCGGGTAATCGCACCTCGAATTGGCTGCCCCGCCCCGAGCCCTTCGCTCGTGACGTTCACCTGCCCGCCGTGCATGGAGACCAGCTTCTGCACCAGCGTGAGGCCGATCCCCAGCCCGCCCTGGGCGCGGTCGAGCGTGCCCTCGATCTGGATGAAGAGGTCGAAGATCCTCGGCAGCATCTCGGGCGCGATCCCCACGCCCGTGTCGCTCACGCGGACGACGATCGCGTCGCCCTCGCGGCCGGCCGAGAGCTGGATCTCCCCGCCCTCGTCGGTGTACTTGGCGGCGTTGGTCAGCAGGTTGACGAAGATCTGCTCCAGGCGGGTCGGGTCGGCCTCCAGGCGGAGCGGGCCGGGTGCGACGCGTCACGGTCAGTTCGTGCCGCTTCTTCTCGATCAGCGGGCGGACGGACTCGACCGCGCGTGCGATCGTCTCCGCGGCGTCGAGCGGCTGCTTGCGCAGCTCGATCTTCCCGAGCCGGATCCGGGAGACGTCCAGGAGGTCGTCGATCAGGAGCGAGAGGTGCTTGACCTGGCGGGTGATCACGTCGTTCGACCAGGCGATATTCTCTTCCGATCGCGACGCCTGGGCAAGCTGGACGGCGCTGGAGATGGCCGAGAGCGGATTGCGCAGCTCGTGCGCCAGCATGGCGAGGAATTCGTCCTTGCGGCGGTCTTCCTCGGCGAGCGCCTTGCGTCCGGCCTCGGCCTCGGCGCGGGCGGCCTGCTCGCGAAAGAGCTTGGCCCGCTCCTCCACCAGTTGGTTCTCGACCTGGACTTGCTGGAAGACGCGCTCGACGGTGGGCACGAGATAATCGAGGAAATCGGCGTTCTTGGGGAGGAAATCGCGGATGCCCGCGCGGATCGCCTGCGTGAGCATCGACTCGTCGCTGAATCCCGTGACCAGGATCGACGGCACCACCGTCCCCTCGGCCCGCAGGGCGCGGTAGAACTCCAGGCCGTTCACCTCCGAGGCCAGGAGATAGTCCAGGACCATCAAGTCCACCCCGCCCCGGGCCAGGAGGCCGCGGGCCTCGGCGGCCGAGATGGCGACCTCGACGCCATATCCGGCGCGCAGCAGCCTCTTCCTCTCAAGCTGGGCGATGCCCGCCTCGTCTTCGAGGATCAGGATGGTTCCCTTGACGGTCGCTTCCGGCATGATCGAATTCTAGCTCCCCGAATTCATGCTCAGTGGGCCTTGCCGTTGCGAGGGATGCGGACCACCTGGAGGAACAGGCCGAGCTGGCGGATCGCGTTGATGAACCCGTCGTAGTCGACCGGCTTGGTCACGTACACGTTGCAGCCGAGCTGGTAGCACCGCTCGACCTCGCGGGGGTCGTCGGTCGTCGTCAGCATGATCACCGGGATCATGCTCGTCTTCACGTCGCTCTTGAGTTGGCGCAGGACCTCGACGCCATCGACCCTCGGCATGTTGATGTCGAGCAGCATGAGCACGTTGGGCTTGAGTTCCTGGCCCGCGTAGGCGCCCTCGCCCCGGACGTAGTCGAGCGCCTCCTGCCCGTCCTTCACGCGATGGAACCCGTTGACGAGGCCCGCGCGTTCGAGGTTCCGGTGGATCAGGCTGGCGTGCCCGTCGTCGTCTTCGGCCAGCAGGATCATCAACCCTTCGGTACGCCATCATCTCGTCCCTCCAAACGCGTTGGTGTCGGCTTGCGGCCTCCCGTTCGCGGAAGCGACGGGGGCGTGCGAGGGCAACGTCACGAAGAACGTGCTGCCCTCCCCGGCTTCGGATTCCGCCCAGATCTTCCCGCCATGCCGCTCCACCATCCTTCGCGCGAGCGCCAGGCCGATCCCCTCGCCGGCCGCCGCGCCGGGATGGAGCCTCTGGAACGCGTGGAAGAGCTTGGTCTGGTGTGCCTTCGCGATCCCCAGGCCGTTGTCGCGGACGTGGTAGGTCGTCAAGCCCTCGCCTCCCTCCTCGGCGCCGACCTCGATCATACCGCGACGGCTCGGGTCGAGATACTTCACGGCGTTGGAAAGCAGGTTGGCGAACACCTGCTCGACGATCGTCGGGTCGCCCCAGGTCGGCGGGAGCGGGCCCACGCGGATCTCGGCCCCGCGCTCCTTGATCGAGCCTTCCAGGGCCTCGACCACGCGGGTCATCAGTTCCGCCACGTCGACCTCCTGGACCCGATATTCCACCCTCCCGGCGCGGGAGAGCCGCAGCAGGGAGTCGATGATCGCCGAGAGCCGGCTCACCGCGTTCTGGATGAAGTGGATCGAGGCGTGCATGTCCTCGTCGAGGAAGCGCTTGAGGCGGGCCTCGATCTCGGGCGATTTTTCGATGTTCGCGAGGACTTGCCGGACGTCGTCGCACGTGTACGTGAGTTCCTTGCTGAAGCCCTGCAAGTTCACCAGCGGGGATCGCAGGTCGTGCGACACGCTGTAGATGAACATCTCGTTCTCCTGGTCGCGGTCGGCGAGGGACCGCGCCATCGCGCGGAACACGGCGTCAAGCTGGCCGATCTCGTCGCCACCCTTCAGCGGGTCCGAGAGCGGCTTGCCTTCGGCCAGGAACTTGGCGTTTTGCGCCAGCCTCTCGATCCGCGACGCGAACCCGCGGCTGAAGAGGATGGCCAGGCCGATCGTCAGGGCCACCGACAACGCCGCGCCCCCGATCAGGAGCGATTGCTGGACGTCGTTGATTCTCGCCAGGACCTTCTGGCGTTGTGTATTGAGCTTCCTCTCGGCGTCCAGGAACACTTCAAGTCGGCCGCGAATCTGCCGGAGGGTCACGCGGGGCGAGGGATCGTTCAGCATCCGCTCGGCCTCGTCGCGACGCCCCGACCCCGCGAGCGTGTTGACCTTTTCCAGCCACTCCAGGTAGCGTTTCGATCGCCGGTGAGTGTCCTGGACCACGCCCAGGTTCTTGCCGTTATCCTTCACCGATTCTTCCAGGTCGACGAACAGTCGATCGATTTCGGCGTTCGTGGACTCGAAGGACGCCAGGGCGGGCTTGCCGCCCAGGACGCCCGAGAGGACGAAGGACCTCGCCTCCGTGAGCGTGCGACCGATGGTCTCCGCCTTCGCGATCACCTCGACCGTGTGGATCGCCCATTCCTGCGCATTCGTCCGATAAGATTGCGAGACGAACAGGATGATCAGGAAGACGACCTGGAAAATCAGGGGGATCGCGATCACCGTCAACCATTTCTTGAGCATGCTAGCGCCATCGCCCCCGAAGGACCCGCACGCCTGTCGGCGTATTTCTATCGAAGCATGTTACCACGTCCCACGATCCCGGCGGGAGGGCAAGTCCGCGTGGCCGGGGCTCGCCGGGAAGGAATCGATCCCGATGCCGACTCAACCGGCGGTGCGCAGCTCCTGTCGGTTGACCCCGCCGACCACCCCTTGCTCCTTGCCTTGCTCGATGCGGATCTTCACCAGGCGCAGATGGGGCCTGATCGGGGGCTTCGCCTCGGCGTCCTCGATCACGGTCGCGGCGGGTGCCCTTCGGAACCTTGACGGTGCGGAGGACTTCGAAGCCCTGCGCATCCATCTCGGGCACTTCCACCGTCACCTCGCCGCCGTCAAGGTCGAAGAGCGTGGCCGCCGCGCCGGCCTGCAACACGTCGGTCGTCGGGTCGCCGCATCCGGCGATCATCAGCGCGAAGGTCGGGAGCAGCAGCCGAATTCGCATCGATCGTCCCCTCAATAAGCGTGCTGTTCGGGCTGGACGTCCGCCACGGGCTCCGAAGCCGGCGGGGCAACCTGCCGGATCGTGCGGGCATCGCTCTCGGCCTTGATCTGCTTCACGGCGGCTTCCAGTGGCATGGCGCCGCGGTCGCCGTCGATCCGGTCGCGATACGAGACCAGCTTGTTCTCCGCCTCCTTCGCGCCCACGACCAGCATCACGGGGATCTTCTCAAGCTGGGCATCGCGGATCTTCGCCCCGATCTTCTCCGGACGCGAATCAATCTCGGCCCGCAAGCCCGCCTTGCGAAGCTCGCCCAGGACGGAAGCGGCATAATCGGCCACCTTGTCCGAGATTGGCAGCACGCGGACCTGTTCGGGAGCCAGCCAGAGCGGGAAGGCGCCGGCGAAATGCTCGATCAAAATGCCCATGAACCGTTCCATCGAGCCGAACGGGGCGCGATGGATCATCACGGGCCGATGTGCATGGTTGTCCGCGCCGGTATATTCGAGCCCGAAGCGTTCGGGCAGCACATAATCCAACTGGACGGTGCCAAGCTGCCACTGACGACCGATGCAATCGCGCACGATGAAATCGGCCTTCGGACCGTAGAAAGCGGCCTCGCCCGTAGCCTCCTCGTAAGGCAATTTCATCTCGTCCAGGACGCTACGAATGTCCTCCTCGGCCCGCCGCCAGGTGTCGCCCGCCGCGCCCTTGTACTTGGGATCTTCGGGGTCATGCTTCGAAAGTCGCAGGCGATAATCGGTCAGCCCAAGCGATCCCAAGACAAATTGGGTCAACTCCATCGTCGAGCGGAATTCCTCGCGAACCTGCTGCTCGGTGCAGAACAGGTGGGCATCGTCCTGGGTGAATCCGCGGACGCGAGTCAGGCCCGAGAGTTCGCCCGATTTCTCGTAGCGATAGACCGTGCCAAATTCGGCCAATCGCACGGGCAGATCGCGGTAGGATCGCGGCATGGCGGCGTAAATCTGGATGTGATGCGGGCAATTCATCGGCTTGAGGAGATATTCCTCGCTCACGCCGTTCGTATTCACATAATGCAGCCTTCCGGCCGCGTGCTGCGACCAGTAGCTGACCGGCTCGCCGCCCGGCTGCAAAGGCGCCTTTTCCGGGATCGAAGCCTGGGCCAGCAACGCCTTCTGTTCGGGATCCCCCAGCGTCTCCTTCTCCAACCCATCGGCAAGCGCCATCGCCGCGTCGCTCAGGAGCTTGATCGGCGGAAATTGCGAATCTTTGTAATACGGGTAATGCCCGCTCGTCTTGTAGAGCTCAATCTTGCCGATATTCGGCGTATAAACCGGCTGATATCCCCGCTTGATCAACTCTTCCTGCAAGAAGTTCTGCAAGACCCCGCGAACGATCGCCCCCTTCGGCATCCACAACACCAATCCCGACCCCACCAGCGGCGAGATCGTGAACAGGTTCAACTCCTTGCCGATCCGCCGATGATCCCGCTTCTTCGCCTCTTCCACCTGGGCGAGATGGGCTTCCAGGTCCTTCTTGTCGAAGAACGCGGTGCCGTAAACCCGCTGCAAGGTGGGTCCATCGGCGCGACCCTTCCAGTACGCTCCGGCGATCGACAGCAGCTTGAACGCCCCCACCTTGCCCGCGTGCGGGATGTGCGGTCCCCGGCACAGGTCCACGAATTCGCCCTGGCGATAGAACGACAAGATGCCGAATTTGTGCAGTTCCTCGTCGATATGCTCGGTCTTGTACCCCTGGCCAAGCTCCTCGACGAACTGGCGAGCCTCGGGCACGGGCAGCGAGAAGCGTTCGAACGGCTCGGCGAGCGCCGTGATCTTGGCCATCTCCGCTTCAATGGCCGGGAAATCGTCCTCGGTGATGTGGCGACCGGGCACGTCCACGTCGTAGTAGAAACCGGTCGCCGTGGTGGGTCCGAACGCCAGTTTCACGCCGGGAAACAGCCTCATGATGGCCCGCGCCATCACATGCGCCGTCGAGTGCCGCAAGACGTCCAGCGCCTCGCGATCCCTGGAGGTCAGCACGCGGAATTCAATCGGCCCCGAGCCGTTTTCCATGGGACGATCGAGGTCGACGATCGTCCCATCGGCGACGGCGGCAATGGCGGCCTCGGCCAGCCTCTTGCCGATGCCCGATGCCACCTCACGAGGGCTCACGCCCTCGGGATAATCCTTGACCGACCCATCCGGAAGCTTGACCTGGACCATGAGAGACCTTCCCCAGCAAGGCAAACCAATCGCCCCCTCCGACCGACAACGCCGGCTCGGGGCGGACCTTCAGCCTACCGGGATGGGCGTGCCCTGCCAAGCCATGGTGGTCAGTCGGCGCCGTCCTCCTGCCCTTCCCAGAGGTCGGACGCCGCCAGCAAGAGGTCAAGCGGAAGCTCGAACCCGGGGAGCAGCGGGGTTCGATAAATCTCCCCCTCCTTCACGATCATCTCGGAGCCGTCGGCCTTGAAGATCGTGAGGATGCGGCGGAAGCGATCGATCACCCAGTATTCGGCGATCCCGATCTCCAGATATTCCGCCCGCTTCTCGATGTAATCTCGCTCGCGATCCTTCCGGGATCGGGAGACGAACTCGACGGCGATCGTCGGCACGTCGCGCCTGAGGTTCGGGACTCGCCCCAATCCGGCCCAGATCAGGCGATCGGCGCGATGTCGATTGATCCGCGTGCGGACGTATTGCTCCATCAGCGTGTAATCAAGCGACGACCCTTGGGGATGTTGGTCGAGATAATTCAAGAGCTGTTGGCCAAGGCGTTCGTTCGGGCCGGTCTCTTCAGGCAGCGGGACGGGCGTCACGACGAGGACTCCACGAATAAGCTCATAGCGATAGCCCTCGTCGCACGCTCCCACCGAGTCGAATTCTTCGGCGGTCATGAGCGTACCGGCCATGCCGAGGCTGATTGGCGGATTTTCGAAAGTCACGCCCATGGACGATCCTCCGCGAAATGGTCGTACTGCACCAGATCTTCTCCGACCCGGCCCGGCTTGCCTAGACGCTGCCCTGGCGGATACCCTATCCTCTAGAATTGGTCGCGATCTCGGCTCATGGGATGAGCCCACCGCCTACAGGAGGCCAGACCATGCCGGCCGGCGATGCATCCATGGATGGGACCGGGGACGAGAGCGACATCCCCGCCTTTCTTGCCCGGATCGCGGCGGGAGACCAGGAAGCCGCTCGCGAGCTGCTCACCCGCTATGAGGCCGAGGTCCGTCTGGTCGTGCGCCGGCAGCTTCCGCGGCTGTTGCGGTCGCGGTTCGACTCGCTGGATTTCCTCCAGAGCGTTTGGGGGAGCTTCTTCCGCCGCGTGAAGGGACAACCGGCCGAATTCGAAGATTCTCGCCATCTTGTCGCCTTCCTGGCCCGCGCCGCGAAGAATAAGGTAATCGACGAGTATCGCCGCGCCGGGAGCCGCAAGGCCGACATGCACCGGGAAGAGCCGCTCTGGATCGAGGGGAACCAGGCCCGCGACCTCGCCGCTCGCCAGGACACGCCGAGCCAGGTCTTCGAGGCCCGCGAGGTCTTCGGCCGCCTCAGCGAACTCCTGCCCGAGGACCGGCGTCACCTCCTGGAACTCAAGGCGCAAGGGCTTTCGAGCAAGGAGATCGGCGAAAAGATGGGCATCAGCGAGCGGACCGTTCAGCGCGTGATCGAGGACCTCCGCCGCCGGGCCGAGGCGGAGCTGGAGGGCTGATCCATGGGCGCCGCGACCTCGAAGCATGCGTGGGACGAGGCCTCGACGCCCGCCGCTCACTTCTCGCACCCAGTCCTACGAGGCCGACTGGCGCCATTCGGTCCCCGGCCGTCGCCCCAATCCCCTGAATTACCTGGACGGGGCAAGTCCGGGCGAGATCCTGGCCCTGTTGAGGACCGACCTGGGGCTTCGCTGGGAAAGCGGCGAGCACCTGGGCGTGGAATGGTATCGTCGCCACATCCCCGACCTCTCCGACGACGCGTTCGTGGCCCTGATTTACGAGGAATTCTGCCTCCGCGAGGATCACGGCCAGTCCCCGCTCGCGTCCAGCTTCTTCGCCCGCTTCCCCGAAGTTGCCTCGTCGCTCAAGCGCGTCCTGGACATCCATGATCTGGTCGGCTCGGGGCATGGCTCGTCGGGGTCGTTCGGGTCTTCGCCCAGCCTTTCCACCCGCGTCCCATTCCCGGAAGTCGGCCAGACGATCGCCGGGTTTCGACCTGGTGGAAGAACTCGGCCGCGGCGGGTTCGCCCGCGTGTTCCGGGCCAGGGAGCGCGACCTGGCCGACCGCCCGGTGGCGTTGAAGGTGGCCCGATCGGGGTCCCGCGAGCCGCAGACGCTCGCACGCCTCCAGCACACCCATATCGTGCCGGTCCACTCGTATCGGATCGACCCAAGTACCGGCCTGCACCTGCTTTGCATGCCCTATTTCGGCAGGGTCACGCTCGCGCACCTGCTGTCCGACAAGGCCGTGAATTCCGCGAGATCGGGGACCGAGATCGTGGCCACGCTCGACCGCCTGGACCGCGACGAGTCGGTCGTCTCCTCAAGGCCGGCCGGCCGCAGGGCGCTGGCCTGTCGATCCTACGCGCGGGCGATCGCCTGGTGGGGGGCGCGGCTGGCCGAGGCGCTCCAGCACGCCCACGAGCGCGGCGTCCTGCATCGCGACATCAAGCCGTCCAACGTGCTGGTCACGGGGGACGGCATGCCGATGCTCCTGGACTTCAACCTCGCGCATGAGACCCTGCTCGACGAGCTGGAAGACTCGCCCGACGCTGGGCGGGACGGTCGGCTACATGTCGCCCGAGCACCTGGAGGCCCTCGCCGACGGCCGCACCGACGGCGTGGACGCGCGATCGGACGTCTACGCCCTGGGCGTGGTCCTGTACGAGGCCATGGGCGAGCGGCCGTTCGGAGCCCCCACCCCTTCGCGGAGCGTCCGGGAAGTGCTGCTGCGCGCCGCCGAGGATCGCCGCGCCCGCCCGCCCGACCTCCGCCGCGCCTTCCCCGAGACCCCTCCCGCTCTGGCCGCCGTCGTCGCCAAATGCCTCGCGCCCGACCCCGACGACCGCTACGCCTCCGCCGCCGACCTGGCGATCGACCTCCAGGCCGTGGCCGACGACGCCCCCCTGGTCTTCGCCCGAGAGCCGCTGGACGAGCGCGTGGTAGGCTGGATGCGCCGCCATCGCAAGGCCCTGTCGGTGACCACGCTGATCGTGCTGGCACTCGGCTTCTCGGCCTCGCTGTACATCAAGGATCGCTTCGACCAGTTGAAGCGTCACGGCGAGATCATGACCCTGCTCCACGAGGCCGAGGATTCCGTCCACCTCAATAATTACGACCTCGGACTGGAGCAATTCGCCACCGTCGAGCTGCTTGCGGGCGATTCGTCCGACCTCGCCGCGTTGAAGCGGAAGGCGCGCCTCCAGAAGAAAGTGGCCATCCAGGCCCGCGACGAGCGAGGACGAGCCGATCGCTTCTTCGAGAAGGCCGACGACCTCCGGTTCCATCTCCTCGGATACGAAGGAGACCCGAAGCGGAACCCCATCCAGGAGGCGGACGAGGCTTTGTCGCCGTTCTACGTCCTCACGAACCCCAACTGGACCGAGCGCGACGAGTTGACCAGGCTCGATCGCGATCGCCGCGAACGGCTCATCCGCGACGTGACCGAACTGCTGTTCCTCCAGGCCTGCGCCTGCGCCGCGTCGTCCGGGCGGCCATCGCAAGAGCTTGCGATCTCCCGCAGCGACACGGCCCTCGCGTTCATCAAGGGCGAGGATCGGCGACCCTGGCGAGCCGTGAGGGCGATTGCCGCCGCCAAGCTCGCGGGCACGCCCCTTCCGGAGCTCAAGTTTCCCGATCCCACGACCATCCACGACGCCTGGCAGTGCTATCAATGGGGGCGGATTTGCCTGCTGCCCGACGTCCGCGACACGTCGCACGCCGTCCAGTGGCTGGAACGGGCGACGCGGTACGATTCCAGGCGATTCTGGCTCGAATTCGACGCGGCCTATCAGGAAGACTGGCTTCAGGCCATCGACCTCGCCTTGTCGCACTATACGGCCGCCCTGAAGATCCGGCCCAACTACCCGCGGGCCCTGTTCAACAGGGGGCGACTGCTCGCTCGCCGAGGGGCCTGGGATCGAGCCGCCGAGGACCTGGATCGAGCCTTGCAGGCGGCCCGGGAGGCGAAGGCCCTCGGCACGCCCGCCGTCTCGGAGATCGATGAAATCCAGGTCGAGCGCGGCCTCGTCCTCCAGAACATGGGCAACCTGGCGGCGGCGGATCGCGCCTACCGCTCGGTCCTGACGCCGACGACGAACGAGCGTTTGCGGCGGGCGGCGCTCTCCAATCTCGCCAAGCTCAACTTCGACCGGGGCCACATCGTGGAGGCCCAGGACAATCTGGATCAATTAATCGCCATCGATCCCGGCGACCTCACCGCCCGCCTCGGCCGTGCCACGCTCATGCTCCGCATGAAACGCCCGATCGACGCCGAATCCGACCTGAATTTCCTCCTGGAACGGACGCCCAACAACGCCGACGCCCTCGCCTACCGGGCCAGGGCCAGCCTCGCCCTCAATCGCCCGGATTCCGCCCTCAAGGATGCCGAGCTCGCCCTCAGGATCGAGCCCACGCCCCGACACGACCGCCTCCGGTCCCGCATCCTCCTGGCAATGGGCAAGCTCGACGGCGTGCGGCTTGACGACCCCGACGAGATTCGCCTCTTCCCCGGCGGCTCCGCGCGGCTTGCGGCCGACCTTCGCTCGGCGGTTTCCGCCGAAAACGGCGCCTACGCGACCCCGGCCAAACGGTCGTCGCGAGCGGTCATCCTGGCCGCGCTGGACGATCCCGAGGCCCTGGATGAAGCCGTCAACGCCGTGAAAGGCGACCCGCGATCCACCCGCACCGGCTCATCCTGGCCCGCATCCTCCTGGGTCGCGGGGACCACAAGGCGGCCCTGCAGGAGGTCGCTCGCGCCACGCAAATCGAGCCCGACGACCCCCGCCTCGAGGTCCTCCGCGGCCGGATCTTGATCGCGATGGGGCAACCGGCGGAAGCGGTCGCGGAACTCGACCTCCTGGAGCGCCTCGGAGGTTCGTCGATCCTCTTCGCCCCGGGCCGAGGCCGAGATGCGGCTTGGCCGCAATAAAGCCGCCTTCGCCGACTGGAATCGGGCGATCGCCCACGACCCCGACGACCCGAACCGCTTCCTCGGCCGGGCCACGGCCGCCGTCCGTCTCGGCAAGATCGACCTCGCCGCTGCCGACCTGGAGCGAGCCGCCGACCTCGCCAGCGACCGGCCGGAAATCCTCACAAAGGTGGCGACGGCCTACCTCCTCCTCCTGCCCCAAAGGCCCGACCATGCCGAAAGGGTCGGAACCCTGGCGAAACAGGCCTGGAATGCCATCCGTCAAGTACGCTAGGCCTGGCGGAACTTCGTGGGGTGCATGAAATGCACCAAATTATTGGCACAAAAGAAATTAACGTACTTCATGCACCCTGCATGGGCCGCCCCAGGCGACGCGTCTTGAGCCACTGCCAGGCCGGCCAGGCCCAGAACGGCAGGACGGCGAGCCAGGCCGGGCAGGCCCACCAGCTCGTCTCCGTGGCTCCCACATATCGCAGTCGCACGAAGGGATCGTCCGACACGCGAGAAATCCGCCAGAATCCCAGGCGATTCCACCACGTTCGATGAGGGGGTCGGGTCGGGCGGGCAAGCAAGGTCCCGCCGGGATCGAACCAATCCAGAGGACGGTCCCGCCGCGCCAAGGCTGGACGGCCGATCCAATCCAGAAGCTCCCATCGTCCCAGCGAATCCGATAATACCGGGCGTCCACGCCCTGGGCGGTCGCGGTCTCGAAGTCGAATCCCACCGTCGTGTAGGCGAAGTAGCTGCTGATGGCCATGAGCGAGAAACTTACGAGCAGCATCCACGAGGCGGACGCGAGGAGTCGACGGGACAAGGCGATCCGATCTCCTGGGTCAAGGGCAGGGTCCGCCTCCGGGGTCGCGTCCTCCCCTCATCGAGTTGGTCCCTATTCCGCTTTCGGAGGCTCCCAAAGCTCGATGCGGTTGCCTTCCGGGTCGGTGATCCAGGCGAACCGGCCGAATTCGTGCTCTTCTCGCTTGTCCAGCACGGTCACGCCTTCTTCGCGCAAGGCCGTTAGCAATCCGTCGAGGTCTTCGACGCGGTAGTTGAGCATGACTTCTTGCTTGGCCTTCGCCGAAATACTTCGAGTCTCGGGCGAAGGCCGACCAGACCGTCATGCCGGGCTGACCTTGCGCGTCCGCGCCATGGAAACGCCACATGGCCGCCCTCGTCGGGCAGCCCTAAATGCCTGGCGTACCACGCGGTCAGGCCCTTGGGATCGTCCGCCTTGAAGAAGACGCCGCCGAGACCCGTAACTCTTCGCATGGGTGCGGTCCTCATCGTGTCGATCGGCGGTTCTTCTCAAGACCTTATGCCATCATGCCCTGGGCGCGATGATGGCGGTCATTCGCTTGCCTTCCATCGACGGATTCTTCTCGATCTTGGCCACGTCCTCCAGGGCCTGCAGCACCTCGAGCATGACCTTGCGGCCCTCGTCGATGTGCGCAGCTCGCGCCCTCGGAACAGGACGTTGACGAGGACCTTGTCCTTGTGTTCGAGGAACTCCCTGGCCCGCTTGACCTTGACCTCGATGTCATGGTCGCCCGTCTTGGGCCTCACGCGGATTTCCTTGACCTGGACCTGGTGGGTCTTCTGCTTGCTGGTGCGCTTCTTCTGCTCGTACTTGAACTTGCCGTAGTCCATGATCTTGCAGACCGGCGGGCGCTCGTTGGGCGCGACCTCGACGAGGTCCAGTCCCTGCTCGCGGGCCTGCTCCATGGCCTTGCCGGTGGGCATCACGCCGAGCATGGCGCCGTCGGCGGCGATCACGCGGACGGGCGAAATCCGGATCTGCTCGTTAATCCGTTGGCCGCGGTCGGCATTCTGCTGGGTGCGATCTTGCGGTCCGATGGCGTCCTCCCGGGGACACGACTGAAGTTTTACCCTGCGGCGGGACGACACGGCCGGGCGCAGCGTGCGGCCGACGTCCCCCGGCCGAGGCGACGCCCACACCCGCGTGCGGATTGCTGTCGCTCGTCGCAAAGGCAACCCTGAGTCTTATATCTTCCCGCCGCGGGTGTCAAGCGCGTTGTCGCCTCATTTCGGGGAGAAAAAGCAACAAGCTGCACGCCCGAACTGGCTTGCGGTGACTCGCGAGGGCGTGACATAATATCGCCGCGTCGATGGACCAGCCGCGAGAAATCGCCAAGTCTTGAGGTCGTGAGCTCATGCCCAAGGGCGGCCCGTGTACCAAGGGGATCATCCTGGCCGGCGGATCGGGGACGCGCCTCTACCCGATCACCCGCGCCATCAGCAAGCAATTGCTGCCGATCTACGACAAGCCGATGATCTATTATCCGCTGTCCACCCTCATGCTCGCCGGCATCCGCGAGGTCCTCCTGATCTCGACGCCCCACGACATCGGCGGGTTCGAGCGTGTCCTGGGCGACGGCTCGCAGGTGGGGATCAAGATCTCCTACGCCGTCCAGCCCAAGCCCGAGGGCCTGGCGCAGGCGTTCATCATCGGACGCGACTTCGTGGGCGACGACGCCGTCTCGCTGATCCTGGGCGATAACATCTTCTACGGCCAGGGTTTCCATCACATGCTCGCCAGGGCCGCCGAGTGCCGCCCGGGGGCCACGGTCTTCGCCTACCCCGTCAAGGACCCCGAGCGATACGGCGTGGTCGAGTTCGACGACCGACAACAAGGCGCTCTCGCATCGAGGAGAAGCCCGCCAGGCCCCGCTCGCACTGGGCCGTCACCGGGCTCTACTTCTACGACAACACAGGTGGTGGACATCGCCGCGAACCTGAAGCCCTCGCCCCGCGGCGAGCTGGAGATCACCGACGTCAACCGGATCTACCTGCAAAAGGGGCTGTTGCAGGTCGAGAAGTTCAGCCGGGGGTTCGCCTGGCTCGACACCGGCACGCCCGAATCGCTGATCCAGGCGGCCAACTACGTCGAGACCATCGAATCCCGGCAGGGCCTGAAGATCGCCTGCATCGAGGAGGTCGCCTACCGGATGGGATTCATCGGCGCCCCCGAGCTGACCAGGCTGGCGGACGCCCTCAAGAACGACTACGGCCAGTATTTGCGGGCCGTCCTGAACGAAGAATTGCCCGACGCGGGGGGTTGATCGCCGACCTCGCGAATTCCCCGCATCATCGCGGGACGCGTCCATAAAGGTAGCGACCGGGCATCGGCGCAGCGGCGCCAGCCCGGTTTTTGAGAGAGGTGGCGATCGAAGCCCGAGCCGGTGCGGACCAGGGCGTAATCGATCCGATACCGCTCGAGCCATCCATCGATCATGGCCGGGTCGATCGTGCTGGCGCGGTCGAATTGCTCCAACCACGCGTCCCCGTAAAGCTCGCAACGATCGTCGATGAAGACCTTCAGCCCAGGCGTGTAGTAGATGAGGAACCCGCCAAATTCGTAGTCGTTGAAGATGCGCGCGCCCTGGCGGATGCTCTCGCTCGCATTGCCGGAGTTCGGGCAGCAGCTCCACCGGCCAGACCGTCGGATCAAGCCCCGCCCAGTCGCGGCCCAGGATCGGCACACGGATGTTGGTCGCCTGGAGCAGGATGGCCAGCAGGACGAACCCAACGGGCAGGAGCATCGGCCTCCAGTCTCGGCTTTTCCGAGGCTCGGCGTTGGGGAATCGAAAAAGATCCCGCCCGGGGCTGGCAAGCCAGGTCGCCAACCGCGTGTGAGGGAGCATCTCCGCGAAGGCGAGCACCGCGGCGATGCTGAACAATGGGGCATTGCGGACGCGGGAGAGCGAGAGGGCGAGCCAGACGAATGGGAGCAACCACATGACCCTCGGCCGTCGGGGCAGCGTGCTCATCAAGGCGATCCCATAGGCCAGGCCAAGCGACACGACGACCCAGAACGCCGGATTGCGCGGGCTGGGCGGGGCGTGCTCGATGATGACCCGCGGCACGACGGGCGACCGCATGATTTGAAGCCACGTCTCCGGGAGCCGCAGCCCATAGGGATTGACCAGGACCGTCAACGCGCAAGCCATCACCAGGAGCCAGAGCAGGACCGCCCGGCGGATGCCGCCGATCGGCGAATCTCGGACGAGGCACCAGCCGAGGACGGCCAGCCCCAGGGTCCCCAGGCCGCCCATCATGGCGCCGTGCCAGTTCGTCCAGGCGATAAAAAGCGGGATGAGCCAGCAAAGGCGGGCCAGGCCAATCCGATTCGCCTCGAAATCGCAGAGGAGGGCGTAAGTGATCGCAAAGAACACCATCGACCCGACGTGCGGCCGCACATGGAAGTGCATGGCGCCGGCGGAAATCGTCAGGATCACGAGCACCGTCGTCGGCAGCCAGTGAAGCCCGGCGCGGATCAGGCGATGGCCGATCCAGGCGTAGAGCCCCGCCAGGGTCGCGGCCGTCGCGAGCAGGAGTCCGTCGAACCCGCTCATTCCATGCACGACGGCCATCGCGCACTCGGCCAGCCATTCGAAGGGGACCCAGGGCCTGCCGCCGAACGTGAAGCTGAACGGGTCCGTCTCGATCACGCGACGCGACGCGAGCATCTGCTTCCCGGCGACCGTGTGCCAGAACGTCCCCGGGTCGCGAAAGAACTGGGTCCGCCCGAGGACCATCAGGCCCAGCCAGATTCCCAGGAAAAGGCCGGTCTCCGCCCGCCAGTATCTCCTCGCTCCGCTCACGCCCACACGCTCGCGGTCCAGCGACCGATAGCCCACGGCCTCGGCCACGCAATGCGGCTGGATCTCGTCGCTGCCCTCCAGGTCGGCCATCGTGCGGGCCACCCGCAGGACCTTGTCGTGCGCCCTGGCCGACAGGCCCAGTTCCTCCATCGCGGCCTTCAACACGCTGGAGGCATCGGGCCGCAGGACGCAATATTTCCGCACCTGGCGAGGCGTCATCCGCCCGTTCACGCCCGGGACCCTTCGACGCCGAACCGGTCCGCCTGCCGGGCCCGGGCCCTCAGCACTTCCGCCAGGAAATCCGCCGACGTCGGACCGGGAGGCGCCTCGGAAAGCTGCGTGAAGGGCACCGCGGGGACTTCCACGTGCAGGTCGATGCGGTCGAGCAGCGGCCCGGAGATCCTGCTCAGGTAACGCTCGACCTGCGGAGGCGTGCAGGTGCAAGCTTTCCTCGGGTCGGAGCGATAGCCGCATGGACACGGATTCATGGCGGCGACCAGCACGAATTCGGCCGGGAACGTGGTCGCGCCGCAGGGCGCGGCTGATCGTCACGCGGCCCTCTTCCAGGGGCTGGCGGAGCACTTCCAGGGTCTTGCGGTTGAACTCCGGCAACTCGTCGAGAAACAACACGCCCTTATGTGCCAACGAGATCTCGCCCGGCTGCGGCGTGCTGCCGCCGCCCACCAGCCCGGCGTCGCTGACCGAGTGATGCGGCGAGCGGAACGGGCGCATGGCCATCAGCGGCTGGCCGGGCTTGAGCAGGCCCATCGCGCTGTAGATCCGGGTCGTCTCCAGGCTCTCGGCCGGCGAGAGCGGCGGCATGATCGTGCCGAGCCGCTTCGCCAGGAGCGTCTTGCCCGTCCCGGGCGGGCCGATCATCAGCACGTTGTGGCATCCGCGACGCCGCGATCACCAGGGCCCGCTTGGCGTAGTCCTGGCCCTTCACGTCGACGAAATCTTCCTCGGCGTGCGAGAGCGAGCGGAAGACCTCGTCGAGGTCGATGGCGGTCGGCTCGATGTCGAGCGCCCCGCACAGGAAGCCGACGGCCTCGGCCAGGCTGCCGATCGGGTAGACGTCGATCCCCTCGACCACGGCGGCCTCGGCGGCGTTGGCCGAGGGGACGAGCAGGCCCGATCGCCCCTCCTCGGCGGCGGCCAGGGCCATCGCCAGCGCCCCCTTGATCGGCCGGGTCTCGCCGTCCAGGCCCAGTTCCCCCACGACCGCGAAATTCCCCGGCCGATCCAGGCTCATCTGGCCGTTGCCCAGGAGCATGCCCAGCGCGATCGGCAGGTCGAACCCGCCGGCGTCCTTCTTGAGGTCGGCCGGGGCCAGGTTGATGACGATGCGGTCGATCGGGCCGGCGATAGCCCGAGTTCACCAGGGCCCGCTCGACGCGGTGCGTGCTCTCGCGGACGGCGGCCTCGGCCAGCCCGACGAGGATCGTCTTGGGCATGGTCGGCCGGAGACATCGACCTCGACCTCGACCGGCGCGGCCTCGATGCCGATCAAGGTATACGAGGCGAGCTTGGCGAGCATGGATCGGGCGGGCTCGGGGCGAGGAGGTCGGGACTCCCGGGCGACGCCGGCCGGGATCGATCACGCAGAGTAGGATCGTATCCGGGCGGGGTCCATCTCCAAAAGGGCGAGCGTCGATCGCAGGCGAGTTTTGGCGGCCAGGGCATCGGATCGTGCGTGCGAGACCGGCCGGGGACGGCGCCTTCAACCGGGAGAGGGCGGTTGAAAGCCGATTCGCGACGGCGTTATTCCGAGCAGGCCGCGCGGCGAATCCCCTGGAGCGCGGCCTCGACGGCGAGGTTATAGGCGGTCACGATGTCGGGGTCGGGATCAGCGCCGCCGTGGGCGTGGATCGGGCGGGCGAGGAAATCCACGAGGACTTTGAGCCGCTCGGTGTCGGCGCGATGGCGATCGAGGTCGTTGCGAGCCTCCCACTTCATGCGGGCGTCGGGCTTTTCGGTCTCCGGGACGTAGGCGGGGGGGATGTCGACGGCATTGTCGGCGGGCGCAGTCGCGCGAGCTTTGACTCCATCACGAGGCAATTCCTCCGTGTTTGAAGGAGTAACCTCCTGAGTCAGCGTTTTTAGCATTTCATGTATCCCGTGCCAATGAGAAATTTTCGCGAAATCGTGATTTCACGATTGAGTTGCCCAGAAGTCCATCATCTTCAGATCGCCGTTGGACGCGGCGATGGGATGCCGTCACAATAGACTCGTGGTGAGCCGCCGTCCTGGATGGAAACGTGAGGGGATTCCTCATGGATTTCGGGAGGACTTTCTGGAGCCTGGTCGCGACCGCGGTCGTGATCTCGCTTGCAGTCGCCTGGATTTCGCCGTCCGACGGCGGCGCCGGCTGCTCTCGGACCTCACGACGGGGGATCGGATGCCTCGACCTCGGGCCGCTCGCCGCGACCGGTCCGTACTTCGGTCGAGGGGAAGCTCGGGGTCCTGGCCCGCAGCTTCAACCAGCTGGCGCCTCGCTGGAGAAGCGGCTGGAGACGCTGGAGGGGATCGCCAGCTCCTGGGCGCTGTCCTGGGCGGGATGGCCGAAGGCGTGATCGCGGTGGACGGCCGTCGCCGGCTCCTGTTCGCCAACGACGCGGCGCAATCGCCTGTTCGGGATCGGCCCCGGCTCGGTGGGGAAGCTGGTCGCCGAGCTGATCCGCAGCCCTCGGGTCCAGGAGGCCGTCGACGCCACGCTCGCCGGGCCGAAGCCCGCACCTCGCCGAGATCGTCGTCACCGTCCCCGAGGCGCGCCCTCGGGGTGGCCCGCACGCTCGCGGTCCAGGGGACGGCGTTGCCGGGCTCGCCGCCTCCGGGTGCCGTGCTGGTCTTTGACGACGTGACCGAGCTTCGACGGCTGGAGCGGATGAGGCAGGACTTCGTCGCGAATGCCTCGCACGAGCTGAAGACGCCGCTCGCCGCGATCAAGGCATACACCGAGACGCTCATGGACGTCGCCTTGCATGATGATGACGTGAACGTGAGATTCCTCGGCCAGATCGACGAGCAGGCCGACCGCCTCAACCGGCTCATCATGGACCTGCTGAGCCTGGCCAGGCTGGAATCGGGCCAGGACGTGTTCCAGCACGGGCCCTTGCCGCTCGGGCCGATCCTGAAGTCGTGCGCCGATTCGCATCGAGGCCGGGCCGAGGCCAGGGACCTTGCTTTTGGATTGAGGTTCGGCTCGCCGGACGACGAGTTGTGGGTCCGCGCCGACGACGAGGCGATCCGGCAGATCTTCGACAACCTGATCGACAACGCCATCAAATACACGCCCGACGGCGGGTCGGGAGCGTCTCCTGCCGGGCCATGGGCGACAAGGTCCGCATCGACGTGACCGACACGGGCATCGGCATCCCTCGCGAAGACCTGCCCCGCGTCTTCGAGAGGTTCTACCGCGTGGACAAGGCCCGCAGCCGAGAGCTGGGCGGCACCGGCCTGGGCCTGTCCATCGTCAAGCACCTGGTGCAATCGCTCTTCGGCGCGTCGTGGTGGAGAGCCGGCTGGGACAGGACGGTGTTCACGGTCACCTTGCCCCGGCTGCATCACGAGCAATCGAGCGAAGAGGACGACGAACCTTGACCGGATCGTGCAGCCCTCGCGATTTTCGACGCCGGATTGGGCGGTCGCCGCGACGGGTCGACCCCGATACTTCCCCTGTCCGGGACTCCGACCTCGTCGACCCACCCGGCAAATCCGGTCGGCCCGGATTTTCGGCGGAGCCAGCGGTTTTACGAAACAAAGCCAACGCCAATCGCCGGATTTTAAAACAAAGCCAAATCGCGAGCCGCCGCTGGCGGGACGAATCACCGGAAGGGGCTTCAAACCATGATTTCGCAACGAGTTAATAACACCAACCCGGCGAGAGACGCCGGCAAAAATCGCGTTCAATCGTGGGCGCCCGAAACACATCCAAACACGCCCGGACACGTCCTGTGCGGCGCCCGACGCGCTCGAACATCCGATCGCGGGGCCGTGATTGCCACGCCGCGAGGGCCGACCCGCCCGCCTCTATCCGCCAAAAACTTTCCAATCGCCCGGGATCTTCACAATACCTTAACGTGGTCCTGCTACCCTACTTACACTATCATGACCTCGGGTCCGATCCGAGGCCACCATCGAGACTCTCAGCACGACCATGATCACGCATCGAGCGAAAGCGTTGCCGTCCCTGATCTTGCTCGCCGCATTGGCGCCGGGCTTCGCGCCCCGGCCCAGGACGTGCAGAAATCCTGCGCCTGCCGCGCCCAGGGTGCGGAAGGTCGAGGATTATGGCGCCCCCCGAAGAGTTCGTGATGGTCGGCAACCTCAAGACCCACTACGTCCATAAGGGCGAAACCGGACGGCCGATCGTCCTGATCCACGGTTTCGGGTCGAATACGTATTCCTGGCGGAAGAATGTGCAGGCGCGTGGCGAAGGACTATCGGGTGTTCGCCCTGGACCTGAAAGGGTTCGGGCTGACCGAGAAGCCGAAGGACGGCCAGTATCACGTCAACGCCTTCGCGAAGCATGTGCTCGCGTTCATGGATACGATGAAGCTGGAGCGGCCGATCTTGATCGGCAATTCGATGGGAGGCGCCGTGGCGTTGCAGGTGGCGCTGGAGCATCCCGACCGCGTGGCGGGGCTGGTCCTGGTCGACGCCGCCACGCTGGAGATGGTCCGGCCGTCGGGGGGTCATGCCGTCGAGGGCGGCCCGGTGACCAACGCCCTGCGAGGCGTGAAGATCAACCCGATCGTGTTCCGCGCCCTCATCACCCGCGACCTCGTCGAGCGCGGGCTCAAGAGCAGTTTCCGCGACCCGAAGACCGTCACGGCCGAGATGATCGACGCCTACTACATCCCCACCACCATCGATGGCGCCGCCGAGGCGTTCGCGGCCATGATGAGCCCTACTCCCGAGGCGGCCATGCCCAAACTGCCTCCCCTGAACGAGCTGAAGCCGAAGACGCTCATCGTGTGGGGGCGTCACGACCGGGTCCTGCCCGTCTCCCTGGCCGATCGCTTCGAGAAGTCCATCCCCGGATCGCGCAAAGTCATCTTCGAAACCTCGGGACATCTGCCCCACGAAGAAGACCCCGAGAAGTTCAATCCCCTGATCGACGAATTCGTTCGAGGTCTCCCATGAAGTCGCGTCCCCTTGCAGCGGCGCATAGTGGCCGCGGTCGTCGTCCCCTGGTCCTTCGTCGGTTGCGGAGGCGGCGGGGATTCGTCCCCGAAGGAGATCGTGATCGACGGCTCCTCCACCGTGTTCCGCATCAGCCGGGCGCCGCCGAGCGATACCAGAAGGTCAAGCCCGACGTGACGGTCGTGGTCCGCAGCAGCGGCACCGGCGGCGGGTTCGGCAAGTACAAGGAAGGCGAGATCGACATCGTCGACGCCTCGCGGACCGCGAAGCCCGAGGAGGAAGAGGCCGCCAAGGCCAAGGACATGCCGTGGACCAGCTTCCACGTCGGCTTCGACGGCATCACGATGGTCGTCCACCCGAGCAACGACTTCGTCAAGAGCCTCACGGTGGCGCAGCTCAAGGCCATGTTCGAGAAGGACAGCAAGGTCAAGACCTGGAAGGACGTCGACCCCAACTGGCCGGCGGAAAAGATCACGTTCTACACGCCCGACAAGGATTCGGGCACCTACGAGTACTTCGTCGAGGCGATCCTGGGCAAGGGCAAGGACCAGCGCGACGACGTGCAGCCGGGCTCCGACGACAACGTCCTCGTCACGGGCGTGGCGGGCGAGAATCTGGGATCGGCTACTTCGGCTATGCCTACTTCGCCGCGAACTCGGGCAAGCTCAAGGCCGTGCCGATCCAGAATGGCCCCGACGCCAAGCCCGTCGCCCCGACGCCCGACACGATCCTCGACAAGAGCTACAGCCCGCTCTCGCGACGGCTGTATATTTACGTGAAGAACTCGTCCTTGAAGCGGGCCGAGGTCGCCGAATTCGTGAAATTCTACCTCGACAATGTGGCCGAGCTCGCCAGGACGGGCGGCTACGTGGAGCCCACCGCCGAGGACATGGCGATGAACAAGCAATCGCTGTCCAGCGCCACGGCGGCTCCCAACGCTCAAGTGAGCACGATGAGCCAATCCCCGACCGAGCCGGAAATCGACGCACGCGACGACCGTTGGGCCGGCACGTCCCGGTTCCGCAAGGTGCAGGAGTGGGCCGTCCGCGGCTTCTACCTCGCCTGCGCCTCGGTCACGATCCTGACGACCGTGGGGATCGTGGCCGTCCTGGGCGTGGAGGCCGTGCGGTTCTTCGTGGTCACGGGGACCAATCCGATCCATTTCCTGATCGGGACCAGGTTGCGGCCGGAATCCAGGCCGGCGGATTTCGGCATCTTCCCGCTGATCTGGGGGACGTTCGTGGTCGCGGCCGGGTCGTCGCTCATCGCGCCTCCCGATCGGCCTCCTGAGCGCGATCTACCTGAGCGAATACGCGCCGAGGTGGGTGCGGAGCATCCTCAAGCCGGGCCTGGAGCTGCTCGCCGGAGTGCCGACGATCGTCTACGGGTATCTCGGCCTCCTGCTCGTCACGCCCGCGCTCCGATGGTTGCTGGAGCCGCACTTCAAGGTCGACTCGTACAACCTCCTGAGCGCCTGCATCGTCGTCGGGATCATGATCATCCCGATGGTCTCGTCGCTCAGCGAGGACGTGTTGACGGCCGTGCCCCCGAGCCTGCGCGAGGCGGCCTACGGCCTGGGCGCGACGAAATTCGAGGTCTCCACCCGGATCGTCCTTCCCGCCGCCCTGTCGGGCGTGATGGCCGCGTTCATCCTCGCCGTGAGCCGGGCGATCGGCGAGACCATGGCCGTGGCGCTGGCGGCCGGCGCGAGCCGCGAGCTGACCTTCAACCCGTTGCGCTCCCTGGAGACGATGACCGCGTACATGGTCAGCGTGATGGGCGGCGACGCCCCGTATGGGTCGCCCAAATCGCTCTCGCTGTTCGCCGTGGGGATGGCCCTGTTCCTCATCACCCTGGTGCTGAACATCCTGTCCAACTTCGTCCTCCGCCGCTATCGCGAGGCCTACCAGTGAGCGTCGCCTCGTCGGGCCATTTCGTGTCGCGGACCCGGTCGCGGAAGCTCGCCGGGTGGCTCTTCAGCGCCGCCTGCTTCGCGGCCACGAGCCTCGGCGTGGTGATCCTGTTGGTGCTGATCGCCGCCGTGATCTCCGCCGCCGCCAAGGCGCCCGGTGGCCTCGCCGGGCTGGCGCGGGCTGGCCTCGCGGTTCTATTCGAGCGAGCCGTCGGGCCGATCCACCGGCTTCATCGCCGGCATCGTCGGCAGCATCTGGCTCTTATTCCTGGTCGCCCTGTTCGCCATCCCGGTGGGCGTGGCGCGGCGGTCTACCTGGAGGAATTCGCCGCCGAGAGGACGATTCCGCGACCTGATCCAGCTCAACCTCGCCAACCTGGCGGGCGTGCCGTCGATCGTGTACGGGCTGCTGGGCCTGGCCCTGTTCGTAAGGGCCTTCGGGTTCAAGAGATTCAGCCTGGGGGCCAGCCTATGGTCTGGAGGGCTGACCCTCAGCCTCCTGGTCTTGCCCGTGGTGGTGATCGCGACCCGCGAGGCCCTGCGGGCCGTGCCAGGCTCGCTCCGCCAGGCCGCGTTGGCCCTGGGCGCGACGAGGTGGGAGATGGTCCGCGATCACGTCCTGCCGTCCGCGGTGCCGGGCATCATGACCGGCACGATCCTGGCCCTGTCGCGGGCCATCGGCGAGACCGCCCCCCTGTTGATGCTCGGGCGCGGCCGGTGCCATCTTCGTCCTGCCGAAGGGGCCATCGAGCACGTTCACGGCCCTGCCGGTCGAGATCTACACCTACGCGAAGGACGCCGGGGAAGTCCCGCGATCGATCGCCGCCGGCGGCATCCTGCTGCTACTCACCCTCCTGCTGACGATGAACTCCGTCGCGATCGTGATCCGCAACCGCTATCGGACGCCCTCGCGATGAAACCCGAGACCGAATCACACAACATGCCGATCGCTAACGCCGCCGGCCCGGCCGCACCAGCCCAGGAGGCGAAGACCATGAGCCTCGGCGAACCGCCCCAGCCGCACCGCCGAGTCGCCCGCCGACAACGTCCTGTCGGCCCACAGGCTCTCGGTCTGGTACGGCACGTCGCTCGCCGTGCGGGAAGTGTCAATCGACATCCCCCGCAACAAGATCATCGCGCTGATCGGCCCCTCGGGCTGCGGCAAGAGCACGCTCCTGCGCTGCTTCAACCGCATGAACGACCTGATCCCGGGCGCCCGCATGGAGGGGGAGATCCGCTTCGAGGGCATGGACCTGACCGCCCCCAGACACCGACGCCGTGGCCCTCCGCCGCCGCATCGGCATGGTCTTCCAGAAGCCGAATCCCGTTCCCCAAGAGCATCTATCAGAACGTGGCCTGGGGCGCGCGGATCAACGGCTACCGAGGGCGACATGGACGAGCTCGTCGAGACGTCCCTGCGCCGCGCGGCCCTGTGGGACGAGGTCAAGAACAAGCTCCATCGCCCCGGCTACGACCTCTCCGGCGGCCAGCAGCAGCGCCTCTGCATCGCCCGCACGCTCGCCGTCGAGCCCGAGGTCATCCTGATGGACGAGCCCTGCTCGGCGCTCGACCCGATCGCCACCGCGAAGGTCGAGGACCTGATGGACGAGCTGAAGAGCGACTACACGATCGTGATCGTCACCCACAACATGCAGCAGGCCCGCCGCACCAGCGACATGACCGCCTGCCTCATGCTCGACGACTCCGCCCGACAGAACGGCCATCGCACGGGCGTGATCGCCGAGTTCAGCCCCACCGAGCGCCTCTTCACCAACCCGCGAGACCCCCGCACCGAGGCCTACATCACGGGCGGATCGGGTGAGCGTGCGAAGGTTTTCGCGAACCTGCACGGCACATTCACGGGAAATTCATACGCCCATGATAGATTTCTACGCGACTCCGACGTTGGAACCACGACCCGCTCCCCCGAGTGTCATGGCCAAGACCAAGATCCTGATCATCGAGGACGAACGCGCCCTCGTCGAGCCGCTGGCCTACAGCCTCTCGCGAGAGGGGTTCGAGGTCCTCACGGCCTACGACGGGCTCGACGGCCTCCGCCAGGCCCAGGTCCGCCTGCCCGACCTGATCGTCCTCGACCTGATGCTCCCGGTCAACGCCGGGCTGGACGTCTGCAAGGAGCTGCGGGCCGGCTCGCAGACCCGCGACATCCCGATCATCATGGTCACGGCCAAGGCCGAGGAGACCGACGAGCTGGTCGGCTTCGCCGTCGGGTGCCGACGACTACGTGACCAAGCCCTACCGCCAGAAGGTCCTGATCGAGCGGATCAAGAAGGAATTGCGCCGCCAGGCAGACCCGCGACGAGTCGCCCGCCGAGTCGGTGATCGAGTGCCAGGGCGTGATGATCGATCGCCACCGCCATCGCGCCCTGCTCGAAGGCGAGGAACTCGCGCTCACGCCCACGGAATTCCGCCTGCTGGAATCGATGCTCCGCCAGCCGGGCCGGGCCTTCACCCGATACGACCTGATGGCCGCGGCGATCGGCGAAGACGCCGTGGTCCTCGAGCGCACCATCGACGTCCACATCAAGAGCCTGCGAAAGAAGCTCGGCAACGCCGCCGACCTCATCGAAACGGTGCGCGGCGTCGGATACCGTTTCCGAGAGGAGCGGGTCGCGGCTTCGTGACCGGCTCGGGCAACGGGGCCGCGGCCGGAGGCCGCGCGACGGCCGGCAACGGCCGCAGCTCGGCCCTCACCACGGGGATTGTCCGCGGCGCTTCGATCCCCAAGCGGACCTGGCCACCTTCCAGTCGGACGACCGTCACGCAGATCTGGTCGCCGATATAAAGCTTCTCCATCAACTTCCGCGTCAGCACCAGCATGGTGGCCCCGCTCCCAGGTGTCGATCGGCTGTGTCACGATGCAACCACTCAGGGCGGTCGCGTCACGAGAAACGTAGGTCACAATCGAGTCGGGGCGGAGATTCAGGGGCTGCGCGGCCCGGTCGGGGTAATAATGGCGAAGAAGAGATCGCGACCACTCGGCCAGATGACTCCGCCTCCCGATCCGCAAATCTTCGAGGCGACACTCGGTTCCAATGGATCGGTTGTGCGAGGTAAGCCGATTTCGTTGGCCGAGGCCCAGGTGCTACGAGGCATCGGCAAAGACGTTGTCGTATGCGGCGCGGATCTTGCGGCGAACCGGGGCCTCGCCCGTACAATAGAGGTGAACGCGAACGGAAGCGTGAAACGTTGCCCGCCGCATCCGAACGCCGGGCCGCTCGCGCTGCCGCATTACCACGGACCCACGGCCGCCGGCAGGCCATACGTTCTACGAGACACCCCACCGAAGGGCGAAATGAGCGGATGATGAAGTTCTTCACGCCCGAACTCTATCTCCGATACAACTCGGCCGATGATGCCGAGGCCGACCGCGCCGACGAGGAGTGGGAAGAGGCCCTGCGACGATATCGGGCTTCCCTTTCGGGACATTCCGGGGCCATGAGCCATCGCGTCAAGGATCTTGCGGAGCGAGCCTCCCTGCACGACGCGGAATTGCTGTCGATCCAGGAAGACGTCGCCGCGCCCTCGCTCAAATCTCGCCCCAATCGCCCCTTTTCCGTCGCGACGATCTCGCTGGCCGATGGCGAGAACATCACGAACCTTGTCTACATCTTGAATGCCCCGATCGAGCAATCGCCCTCCGACCCAAATTGGCCCTTCTCCAAGCTCAGGACGCACTGGCTCTATGACGAGATTGACGTGGAAGAGCGGCCTCCACGCCCGCCGTTGTACATTCACCGGATCTTGTGGAGCGACGGGAGGGTAATCTCGATCCCGTTCCTCGACGTGATCGTACAATCGTTCTCTCCGCGAAATCCCCAGACGACCCTGATTGCCAGGATGAGGACGTGAGGTCGATTCTTGCGAGCCCCGAGCAAGTCCGGGAAATTTGCGATGAAATACGAACCGAGTTCCCGGCCTGACGCGGCGCCTTGCAACGCCAATTGGGTCTGCTTCGAGTGCCGGGAAGTGGTGCGACGGCACCCGATGCACTCCGAAGCCGTCCCCTGCCCTCAATGCGGTCGCGATTGCCTTGGTCTCGGCACCAAGATCCGCGTCCCCTTGAAGGCTAAACAAAAGGCGTGGCACGACCTACGAACCTTCATCCAGGAGCAACGATCCGCCGCCTTGAACTATCGCGAGCAATGGCTCGCTC
>CAVZRT010000009.1:0-128253 GCA_963777705.1 uncultured Planctomycetota bacterium | reverse complement strand
TGCGCTCGATGACCTTGCCGTCCTCGTCGATCTCGTCGTGCACATTCTCGTTGAAGTGCATCTCGTCGATCGACGCCGTCTCGCCCGGCCCGAAGGTGCGACCGTCGATATAGGCGCGCACCTTATGAATCACATTGATCAGCTTGCCCATCTTAGAACCCCTCGTTTTGGTTGGAATCGAGCGCGAGTCCTACTGGACAAGGTACCCCGCCGCGTAGAACAGGTTGTCCTGGACGTCGCGGGTGAGGAAACAGTTCACCGTGCCCGCGGTGAGTGCGCTGGTCGCGACGATAAAGTTCACGCCGAGATAGCGCAGCCAGCCCGTAGTCCCGCCAACGCCCGCGCGCGGCAGCGGGAAGCGCAAGGCAGACAGATTCGCGAGCTTGTTGCTGGTGCCCGCGATGGGACCGCCCGTGAGATCGAGCATGACGTTCGGCGAGGTGAGCGCGGGCGAGGCTGAGCTGACCAGCTGAATGTCGACGGTGCCCGTGGTGGGCGCGACGCCGGCGATGAACAGCAGGTAGATCCAAGCCGGATAGCCCATGCCGAAGTCGCGGCCGACGTTCGTGTTCGGCGTGTTCTGCCCACCCAGGGGACCGGAGGTCCAGTGGGGCTTGCCGCCGTCGCCCCTGCGGAGCGGCTCGTTGCGGAGCACCAGCGCCTCGTCCACGACGAAGCCGGGGGCGGGCAGGAAGAACCATTCCCCCTGGCGGCGATAGGCGGCGTTCTTGCGGCGATTCCCGGCCTCGGCCCCGAGGCGCTTGCTCGCCTGGGCGGACCGGACCTCGGCGGGCTTGAGCGCCTCCTTGGCCTGGAGGACGGTGCCGACCGGGGCGGCGTCGGGCACGGCGGCGACGAACCAGTGCCGCTCGTCGTGGCCGCAGAGGTACTTGTGCTTCTCGCCGCCGTCGCGGACCATCAGGAGCAGGTGCCGCTCGGCGGGCCGGACGTCCAGGACGGCGACCTCGGGATCGCCGCCTCCGGGCGCGACGACCTCGAAGAACTCGCCGTTGCGGTCGGCCTGCACGTCGAGCGAGAGCAGCCCGAGCGGGACTCGGGACCGCCGGGTGGGGCGGTCGGCGACCTTGAGCCTGGCCCCGATCCGGGCGAACTTGGTGAGCAGATCCGTGGTGTCCATCGTCGTGCCTCCTTGCGACATGAGACACGGGTCGTCCGGCTCGGTTCGCCGAAACCGCCGATCCGAGCCCGGTTTGTCGGTCACTCCACCCGATCCGGCCCGGAGACCGCGTGGCCACATGCCACCAGCGCCTCGATCGCTTCGGGCAAGTCATGCGCCTTCACGAGCAGGTAGTCGGTGTCGAAGGTCGAGAGGGCAAAGATGCCGATGTTCGCCCCGGCCAGCGGGGCGGTCAACGACGCCAGCACGCCGACCACGGAGAAATCCATCGACCCGGCCACACGAAAGCAACGCCAACCGTCCTCGGCCCTGACATCGGCGGGGACCGACGCCTCGGGGCAGACCACCGAAAGCTCGTCGTGGGTCCGGGTGATCGAGAAGAATCCGCCCTGGGTCGCCCACGACGGGATGTCCCCGGCCGGGTCCAGCTTGCAGACGGCCAGGTGGTCGTCCATGATCAGGAGTTCGAGGCGATGGGCGGTCATTGAGCCGAGGCCCCCGGTAGGAAGAAGTCGTGTCTGGGGAGAAACCATTCCTGCTGAGCAACCCAAAACAAGGACGTTCGGAGGTCTTGCGAAAGGAGTTTCGGCCCGGATCGTTCGGTCAGGCCCTCGACCACGTCACTCGGGAAGGCCGACGAGTTGCTGAAGAAGTGAGGTCCATCGGGTTCCCTTCGGAGCGAGACGGATGAAGATCCCGATAGCACACATGATCTCCCTGACGCTTGGCCTGCTGCTCTGGGCCGACCCGAAGACGCAGGAAACCATCAAGGACTTCACGGGGGCCGACCCGGCATCGCTGGGCGTCAAGCCGGTCACGGCGAAGGAGGACCCGAAAACCCAGTTCGTCGTGGGCGGGAAGAACCCGACCGCCCTGATTCTTTCGCTCAAGGAGATCAACGGGCGGACGATCGCCGACCTGGAGAAGGACATGAGGCCGGGGGCGGGCTCCGAGGTCGGCTCGACGAAGGGCTTCCTGGGCAAGGACGAATCCCTGCTGGAGGTCCTGGCGGCGGACAACAAGTTCGTGGTGGAGAAATCGGGGAAGACCCACCAGGAGATGGCGAAACACATGCACCTCCTGGGCGCCATTGGCGGTAAGGTGAAGCAGGAGGAATTCCTGTATCACGGGCGGCGCTTCCGGGTGAAGATGAACGTGACCAGGGACTACCAATTCTCGCCGTTCTACGACGTGACGAGGACCAACGCCGATGTCGTCGTCAAGAATCTCGACAACGGCAAGGAGTTCGAGTACAGCCTCCTGGTCCCCGAGATGGTGGAGCGGTACGGGTTCTGCGAAGGCAAGGGCACGCCCTACCGGGTCGATCCCGCAAAGTTGCTGGAGGTCTTCGACTTCCTCGGCGAGAAGAAGCCGTGACGGGCTGCCGAAGGCGAGTCGGTTCATTTCCCGGATGCGGTCCGTGTCGTCCTTCGCCTCGGCTCGGATGACCGCGCTCATAACGCCTCCCCCGAAAATCGCAACTCCTCTCCTTGAGAAGCGGCCTCTTGCGGCCGCGGCCCATCCGTGCGGCGATCCTTGGCAACTTGGCCCGACGGAACTCTCCTCTGGGGCCGCATGGGTGTTCCGTTGCGGCGGTCGCGGCGAGCCGCATGCTACCCACGTCATGACGGGCTCGGCTCAGCGACGACTCGACGGGCGAGAGCCCCGGAGGCACCCACGGAGCACGCGGCGAGCGACATCGGGGCCAGGAGCAACATGATTGCGTAGGTGTCCGGATGGATCGAGTCGGGGAGCCCCGAGGCGTGGACGATCAGATGGGTCAGCGACAGCCACGGACCCATCAGCAAGGCCCAACGCCACGGGCGGCGGGGCATCACGAACCCGAGCCCTCCGCTGGAGAGCAGCCACAGGAGGATGGTCAGCTTCGACGAGTCGTCCCCGAACGGGGCCACCACATCGATGTGGAAGCGTGCCGTCGAGATGCCAACGATCACGGCCCGGTCCTCGGAGCCGCCCGAGGAGACCTCGTTTCGAGGGGCGGCTTCGGCGATAATCGAGCGTAGTTGAAGGGCGGGAACCGGGTGGATCCGTGCAGGCGGGGGCGGAGGCCATGACGGGGGATGAGATCACGGGCGATCGGCGGGGACCAACTCGTCAGGAGATTGACCGGATGGAAGGTCCCGTGCTCCTGGAATTCGGGGCAAGCTGGTGCGGCCACTGCCGGGCGTTGGCCCCGAAGCTGGCCCGCCTGCTCGAAGGCCATCCCGCCATCCGGCACATCAAGGTGGAGGACGGGCCGGGGTTGCCGCTCGGCGCTCCTTCCGGCGTCAAGCTCTGGCCCACGCTGGTCTTCCTCAAGGACGGGGAGGTCATCAAGCAGGTCGCCAGGCCCGAAGTCGGCGAGGTCCGGGAGGGGCTGGCGGCCATCGACGGGGATTGAGCCATCCTCCAGCGAAATGGGAAGGCTCGGGGCCGGAGACGTGGCCTGCTCAGGCGATCTCGTAGTGTGAGGTCACGGCGGGCTGTCCCGTGTAGTTCGGCCCGGCACGATCATCGGCCCCCAGGTAGCGGCAGGGCAACTTGAGTTCCTTCCGGCCCCGGCAGCGGATAAGCCGTTTCCGGCGATCGCACTCCACGCCCGTCCGCCGAAGCTCGGCCACGAGCTTCCGAGCAGAACCCCCGCCCGCGCCGACCTTCAGGTTTTCGAGGTCCAGATTCGCCACGAACAGGCCGTCCTCGACCAGCCACGAGGCGGCCCGGGCGACCAGTCCGAGCTTGTCGCCGATGTAGTGCAATCCGTGGACGCAGGTGATCAGATCGAACCGCCCATCCGGTTGCCACGTCCGCAGCGATGCCTCGACCAGCCGCAGGCACTCCAGGCCCGGTTCGGGCGTGAGGAACATCCCGACCAGATCGACGCCGACGATCTCGATCCGGGAGCCAAGGCCCGCTTCATGGACCATGCGAGCGGCCTGGATCAAGGCCCTGCCGGAGCCGCAACAAAGATCGAGCCAGGCGACGGGATCGATCCTTGGCGAGTCGCTCGTCGAGGAATTCCAGCGGGTTGATGCCAAGTTCCTTCGATAGCCGTTGCCGCCCGTGAGGTCCCGCTCCCGGTTCATCCGGCAGTTGGCGACCACCGCCGAGCGTTCCAGGATGTCGTCGTCGAGCAGATCCATGAAAGGTCCGCCGAGGGCAGGTAAAAGCCCTACTGCCGCTCAATCCCGGGACGCCGCGAATCATGATTATCCCTCCCGAGCCGATCCACGACCAGATCCAGGTAGCCGACTCCGAGGATGGGAATTTCTCTCCGCTGGAGTGTGCCTCAAATGCGGAGGCAGCCGGGGCGAAAGCCTCTCGGCGGCCAGAGAGTTCAATCGGGCCGAGATCCGGGTCCTGGTTGGCGTCCAATGGTCCTGCGTGGGACGGGGAAGTAGGGACCACAAGTGAGGACCGGGACCATGCTGGGTGCCATCGCCGGGGACATCATCGGCTCGGCCTACGAGGCCCGGCCCGTCAAGACGACCCACTTCCGCCTCTTCCATCCGCTCTGCCGGTTCACCGACGACACCGTGCTGACCGTCGCCCTGGCCGACAGCCTCCTGCATGGCACCCCCTTCGTGGACCTGCTCAAGGCGTATTACCGGGCGTACCCGAATGCCGGATACGGCGGCTCCTTCCACGAGTGGGCGATGTCCGAGGATTCCCGGCCCTACAACAGTTGGGGCAACGGATCGGCCATGAGGGTCAGCCCCGTCGGCTTCGCCTTCGACTCCCTGGAAGAGGTGCTGGAGCAGGCGAAGCGGAGCGCCGAGGTCACGCACGACCACCCCGAGGGGATCAAGGGGGCCCAGGCCGTCGCCTCGGCGATCTTCCTGGCCCGCATCGGCCAGTCCAGGGAGCAGGTCAAGAACTACGTCGCAACGACCTTCCTGTACGACCTCGATACGCCGCTGGACGAGATCCGCCCGAGATATTGCTTCGAGGTCTCGTGCCAGCACAGCGTCCCGCAGTCGATCCGGGCATTCCTGGAGTCGAGCGACTACGAGGGTGCGGTACGGCTGGCGATCTCGCTGGGCGGCGACAGCGACACGATGGCCTGCATGGCGGGCGGGATCGCCCAGGCATTCTATGGGGGAGTGCCGGAGGAGATCCGGACCCGTGCCTACGAGGTGCTCGACCAACCCTTGCGCGATGTGACAAGGAAGTTCATGCAGGAATACGGCTGCCCATGAGGACGTCGATCCCATGTCCTTCGCACGATCGCCATCCACGGCTGCTCGCTGGCCTTGGAGATGCACCGCCAACGACTTCGACCCAGGTTTCTGACTTGCGGTATGATCGTGATCCGGCAAACGCAACAAGCCCAGGTGAGGCACCCGGATGGCGAAGTCGGCACGCATCCTCCTGATCGGCGGCGTCGGATTGTTCGCCCTCCTGCCTTTCGCTCGCTTCGCCCTGGTGGCCCGCATCGAGAGCGAACTCGTACCCCGGCGTTTCCGGGAAGTCGTCGCCGATCCGGGGGCCGACTTCACGAAGCTCACCGGCCTGCCCTGGCCGGGTGCCGCAAGGGTCGTCCTGGTGGGCGACGACCACGGCGGTTTCCACGGGGATGGCGAGTTCTACCTCGTGTTCGATGTGGACCGGGAGACCATCGGGGGGTGGCTTTCGGGCCGCCCGCCCTGGAACGCCGAAGCTTGGCGAAGCGGACCCGTCCCCTCGGATGTAGCGGGACATTGCTGGTTCGGCGGGGGACCGGGATCGAGGGCGAACGACGGGGTTTTCAAGGATGAGAAGATGAGGTATGTGGCCACGTCACGGGGCCCGGCGTCGATGCCCTGGCACAACGGCAACCTCATCGTGATCGATGCGAAGCACAGCCGCATCCTCCTATCGTCCTGGGATTTCTAGCGAAGGGCGGCTTCGCCCGGCAGGTGCCGAGGTCGGGGAAGGGCGGCTTCGACAACCGACCTACCGCCGACGGAGGGTCCTGGAGCGGCGAGTTTGAGTTGACCCCTTCCCCGAACTATGCTGGGATGCCGCTTCCCATCCGTATGGCGACGACGCCGGGTCCCATGAAGTGGCCCGAATGACCACCACCCGCATCAATCTGACCGGGCCCTACTCCCGCAAGGAGGAGGCCAAGGCCCAATACCGTCAAATGAAGCGTAAGTCACGACCTCTTGTTATCTTGGGTTTACCAAGCCCCGAGGCAACACGGAGGTCGTGACTTGCATGCCACAAGGACTATGCACCCTGCGGGCCGATCAACTCGGCCGCGTCCTGGATCGCTTGTCCGGACTCGAGCACGTTATCCGGCCCCAGGACATCCGACAAGCTCTCGCGGCCACCCGACGCGTCGACTCGCGACGCTGCCGATTGACTCATGAGGTCGTCTGCTGGATCGTCCTGGCCATGGGCCTGTTCACCGACGTGCCCATCCGTCAGGTCTTCAAGCTCTCCCGACGGCTCCGCCTCGGCGAGCCCTCGCCGCACCGCTCCAGCCTCTGCGCGCGCGGAAGCGGCTGGGGGTGGCGCCGGTGCGGGACCTGTTCGCGCGGATCGTCCGGCCCCTGGCCCGGCCCGAGACCCGCGGCGCGTTCGCCTTCGGCCGGCGCCTGGTGGGCCTCGACAGCACGGTCTACGACCTGCCCGATTCGGCCGCCCCGGGGGCGGCCGCGGCGACGGCGCCTTCCCCCAGATCCGCAAGCTCAGCCTGGTCGAGCTGGGCACCAACGCCGAGCTCGGCCTGGTGCTCAAGGCCCATCGCTGCAACGAGAGGACGATGGTCGCCGGGCTGCTCAAGCTCCTCACGCCCGAGATGCGATGCTCCTGCTCCTGGATAAGGGCTTCTTCAGCCACGCGTTGTGGCGGGAGTTGGGCACGCGCGGGGTCAAGGTCCTGGCCCGGGTGACGACCCAGATGGTCCTGCGGCCGATCCGCGAGCTGGCCGACGGCTCGTACCTGGCCAAGATCTACAAGGGGGACTCCGACCGCAAGAAGGGCCGCGACGTGATCGTGGTCCGGGTGATCCGGTACACGCTCGACGACCCGCAGCGGGCCGGTCACGGCGAGGAGCATGTGCTGATCACCAGCCTGCTCGACGAGGCGGCCTGCCCCGCGGTCTGCCTGATCGTCCTCTATCATGAGAGGTGGGAACATGAGACGACCTTCGACGAGCAGAAGGCGCACCAGGACCCGCCCCGGCCGAGCAAGCCGGCGCACCTGTGGAGCGAGACGCCGGCGGGGGTGATCCAGGAGATCTACGCGCTGTCGCTGGGCCATTTCGTGATCCGCTCGCTGATGTGCGAGGCGGCGGCGACGGCGGGCCTGGACCCGGATCGGTTGTCGTTCACCGGGTCGTTCCAGATCCTCAAGTGTCGCCTGCCGGGATGCGATGCGGGGACGCCCGAGACGTTCGAACGGTGGTATCGGGGGCTGCTCTGGGAGGTCCAGGGTGAGCGGACGGACCGTTAGCGTCCGGTCGTCCACACTCTTGACGGGATCGGCGACTTGACTCCCACCCGGTTCGTTCAGCTCGCCTGATCCAGGATGCGACGCACCGAGGTCCGGCCGATCCCCAATCGCCGCGAGATTTCCGAGTGGCTCATTCGCTCTGTCTTGAGCCGGAGAACTTCGTCGGACTTCAGTGACGCTGTCTTCGGCCGCCCGTGGGCTCGGCCTTCCTTGCGAGCTTGGGCTATCCCGGCCTTCACCCGCTCGCACAGGATCTCCCGCTCGAATTCGGCAAAGATCGCCAGCATCCCGGCCATCGCCCGGCCCGACGGCGTGGTCAGGTCGAGGGCCTCGGTCAGCGAGACGAAGCCCACGCCGAGATCCGTCAACTCGCGGAGCGTCGACATCAGGTCGGCGACCGATCGGCCCCGGCGATCGAGTCACCAGACGACGATCGCATCGACCTCTCGGCGGCGAGCCGCCATCAGGAGCGACTCTCGACCGGGGCGTCCCTTCGCACCCGAGCCGATGTCCTCGACCGACTTCGCCACGAGCCAGCCACGATTCCTGATGTAAGAGGCTGTCCGGAAAGCCGGTTTGGGCCTAGAATTCCCGTAGGAACATACATTCGCCCCGCGACACGGCAAGCTATCCCTCGATGCGTAAGCCCTATCCGACCGACCTGACCGACGCCCAATGGAAGGTCATCGAGCCGCTCATCCCTCCGCCCAAGCCCGGCGGGAGGCCGCGATCCATCGACATGCGCGAGGTGCTCAACACCCTGATCTACCAGGACCGCACCGGCTGCCAGTGGCGCCTCCTGCCGCACGACTTGCTGCCCAAGAGCAGCGTGTGGGACTACTTCGCGCAGTGGCGCGACGACGGCACCTGGCAGCGTATGGTCGACGCCCTGCGCAAGAAGGTCCGGGTGGCTGAGGGCCGCGACCCGACGCCGCGCGTGGCTATATCGACAGCCAGACGGTCAAGGCGACCGAAGTGGGCGGCGAGCGGGGGTACGACGGCGGGAAGCTCGTCACCGGGCGGAAGCGGCACGTGGTCTCCGAGTCGTTGGGGCTGCTGATGGCGGTGGCGATCACGGCGGCCTCCGCCGACGACGGGGCGGCGGCGCCGCGCGTGCTCGGGCAATTGGACCGGGCGCGATTCCCGCGGCTGGAGACCTTCTGGGGCAACGGGAAGTACCGCAATCACGCCCTCGCCGCTTGGCTGGGGCTCCCGAGGAAGCGCTTCGAGGTGAAGGTTGTCGACCGGCCCGAGGGATCGAAGGGGTTCGTGAAGCTACCGAAGCGTTGGGTGGCGGAGCGGAGTTTCGCGTGGCTCGGGCGAAATCGTCGCCACAGCAAGGACTACGAGCGGACGCCCAGGTCGAGCGAGTCTTGGATCAGGCTCAGCGCGATCGGGCTGATGCTGAGGCGACTCGCCCCCGACGAGGCGAGGAAGCCGGCAACCTTCAACTACCCGAACAATAAAGCGGCGTAACCTCCTGGACAGCCTCTTAGACGCTCTAAGAGGCTATCCGGGAAGGGGTAGGTTTTTCGCCGCAAGTCTTGAACTAAGAATCAGTTATGGCATTTTCGGGAGAAATCGGCGTAAGTCACTCCCCGCCAATCACTTCCGCTCTATTTACCCGGGTTTCCCGGATAGCCTCTAAGGGCCTGAAGGCCGGGGACATGCTCAAGTTCACCATCAAAAAGGACTCAGGTGCGACGGCCAAGGTTGCTGACCAGACCCGCAAGGTCCAAGCCGATCTGAAGAAGAACGATCCCGGTGGGGACGTCAAGTTGTGAGAGACCTCGGCCTACTCTTGGTCGCCCTGGCACTGTCGGTCGTTCCATCCACTGCGTCGGCCCAAGTTAGTCTCAAGCTCGACCGAAAGAACGTCGCCACCGTCAACATTGTTGACGTCGGCCAGGGCGATGCGATCCTCATCCGATCGCCCGAGGGTAAGACCGCCCTGATCGATGCTGGTCCGAGCCACGAAATCGTCACGAAGCTGAGGGGTCTCGGGGCCACGTCGATCGATATCGTGGTCGTGAGCCACCACCAAGCCGACCATTACGGCGGGATGGAGGCCGTGATCCGGGGATACCACCCCAGGGTCTTCCTCGCCACGGACTCGTCGCACACGACCCCCGCCTATCTCAGGCTTCTTGAGAGGGTCCGAGACGACAATATCAGGGCCATTTTCCCGACGGCTGCCTCCCAGAAGATCGAATTGGGCTCGGTCCCGCTCACCGTCCTGCCCCAGCCGCCCGAAAACGACAAGGATGAGAATGACAACTCGATCGGAATCCGGGTCCAATACGGGAGCTTTTCAGCCTTGCTCACGGGCGATAGCGAGGGCGGGGAGCGGAACTTCTGGGAGAGGAACTGCCCCGAGTTGGTCCGAAACTGCGACGTCTTGAAGCTGGCCCATGACGGTAGCCGTAACGGCAGGGACATCCGATGGCTGGAAATCGTGAGCCCGAAGCTCACCGTCGCCAGCCTCGGGGCGAGCTACGAGTTTGGACATCCCCACGCCCAAACCGTGGCCTTGCTTGAACGTCGTGATGTCCCATTGCTGAGGACCGACCAGGACGGCACCGTCACCATCGCAAGTGATGGAGAGAAGTGGGAAGTCGTCGGCCATCGTGGGCACGTCCGGGGACCATCGGCCAAGGGCACCGACGATCGGAGGATCAAGAGAGCCGGGAGGAACGGCGCCCACCTGGCCCACGCCATCAACGTCAACACGGCCACGCAGGAGGAACTGGAGTCTTTGCCTGGGATCGGCCCGGCGCTCGCCCGCAGGATCGTCGAGGGCAGGCCCTATCGATCCGTGGACGACTTGCGGCGGATCAAGGGGATCGGCGAGAAGAAATGGGAGGAGATTAGGCCATTGGTGAGGGCGAGGTAACAGGCCCAGTTGTGTCACGACGCTCGTCATTCGTGCGTCTTGCCCTGATATTCCGAGCGATTTTCCGACAGAGTTAGATGAAGTCGTGCGGGCTGCGGCCATTCCTCAGTTCGAAGCAGGCCCCACATTCAACTTTCGCCCATGGGTCGAATCCCCAAGGCGTTTCACATCGAATTGCCTGCCCGCAGTATAGGCATACGAAATCTGGTGGGAGGACCTCCCCTGCGAGATGAACTGCGGCTGCGGCATGACCTGCTGGCGACGGCTGCGCGACTGGCAAGCCGACGGCACCTGGAACAAGATCCATGAGGTCTTGCTCGACAAACTCCGCGGCGCCGACAAGATCGACTGGTCGCGGGCGCTGATCGACGGCAGCTTCGTGCGGGCGGCCTACGGCGGTCAGACCGGCCCGAGCCCGGTGGACCGGGCCAAGGCCGGCAGCAAGCACCACGTGCTCACCGACGCCTCGGGCATCCCGCTGGCCGAGGCGGTGACGGCGGCCGACGTCAACGACGTCAGCCAGCTGGCGCCGCTCTACAACGAGATCCCTCCGGTCGCGGGCAAGGTCGGGCACCCGAGGAAGAAGCCCGACGCCGTGCAGGGGGACCTGGCCTACGACTCCGAGCCGCACCGCCAGGGATTGCGGCAGATGGGCGTCGAGCCGATCCTGCCGGAGCGGAAGATCGACGACCGAGCGGAGCTGGGGGAATACCGCTGGCCGGTGGAGCGGACGCTCGCCCGGATCCACCAGAACCGGAGGCTGCGGATCCGCTACGAGCGTCGATCGGACATCCTTCAGGCGTTCCTGACACTTGCCTGCATTAAAATCTCTGCAAGTGCTCTGTTTTCAAGGTTCTGTTAGAGACTCTTAGGAAAAGTTGATCCACGAGTCATCGGGCAGGAGGAATAGACCCTAGCGGATCAGAATCCCCGCTTACCCGACGGAATCATAACCCAGATTATAACCCACCATCCGGGCTACTTGTAACCCAACTTGAAACTCCACAAAACCTTGCCCAATAGTAACTTAGAAATCGCCCGGCTGGATTCGAACCAGCGACCCACGGTTTAGAAGACCGTTGCTCTATCCAGCTGAGCTACGGGCACGCTTGCTTGCCATCTCGCGATGAAGTAGCAAGCCTCGATCCTAACCCCGAGCGATCGGTTTCGCCAGGTCTCCGCCGCGGGCGCTTGCCCGGCTTCAGGCCGACGAGGCTCGGCGATCCTTGGCCGACACGTTCGCGCCGAGCTGCCTTGATGGGTCGCCTACCTCGATCAATGGCTTCATCTCCAGGAGACGGCGAATTGCGACCTCATATCCGAGTTCCGCCGCGGTTTCCAGGACGCGACGGGTTTGCCTCACGCCAATCTGGTGCGCGAGGTCGAGGATCTCTCGCTCGTTGGGGTCCATTTCCGCCGCCGCCGGTCTCGGCTCGTCGTCAAGTTCGTCGTCCGACAGGTAGTCGAGCGAGACTTCGACCGCCCGGGCCAGGCGGAGCGCATTTTCCAATCCTGGTTGCGATTTCCCGCCGAGGATCCGGGAGACCTCGGAATCGCTCACCTGCGACAGCTTGGCGAGCTTCTGTTGATTGAAGCCCTTGAGCAGCATCTGTTTGCGAAGCTTTTCTTCGAATCTCATGATTGGGACTATACCATGTCACAACCACCGTGGAACCCCATTTTTTCCTTTTCGCAGGATTTTCCGAAGAACAAGGGACGCAACCTCCTGTATACGGGCGAATTACGCCCGAAATCCCCGAGATCGCTCAATAGGCCCGGCGAACGACATAGGTCGTCAGTTGCCGGAGCAGGTTGCGGGCGTGCGATTCGGGCAGGATTTGCAGCGATTTCGCGGCTGCTTGCGCGAATTCGCCCGCGCGATCCCATGCGTACTGGAGGGCCCCCGATTCTTCGAGGAGGGGCCGAAGCTGGCGGCGGGCGTCGTCCCCGGGGTGGCCGAGGCGGTCGCGAATCCATGAGGCGCGTTCGGTCGACGTGGTGGCCAGGAGGCGGATCACCGGCAGGGTGAGCTTTTGCTTCTCCAGGTCGGTCCCCAGGGTCTTTCCCGTGGTCCGCTCCTCGCCCCAGAGGTCGAGCACGTCGTCGGCGATCTGGAACGCCACGCCCAGGTCGCGGCCGAAATTGTCCATGGCGTCGACGACCGCGGGGCTCGCCCCGGCGTAATGGGCGCCCAGGCGGCACGACACGGCGGTCAACTCGGCGGTCTTGCCTCGCACGATGGCGTAGTAGGCGTCCTCGTCCAGGTCGAGGTTGCCGCGGTTGTGGACCTGCTGCATCTCGCCTTCGCACACGAGATTGGTGGCGCGGCCGATCACCCGGCAGGCCAGGGTGCTTTCGAGCGAGGCGGCCAGGTGGTAGGCGTGCGAGAGGAGGAAATCGCCGATCAGGACGGCCGACTCATTGCCCCATTCGGCGTTGATCGTCGAGGCGTGGCGTCGCATGAGGGCTTCGTCGAGGATGTCGTCGTGGACGAGCGTGGCGGTGTGGATCATCTCGACCACGGCGGCCAGGACCGAATGCTCGGGCGCGTCCCGCCGCAGGCCTGGGCGGTCAGCAGGAGCAACGCGGGCCGCAGACGCTTGCCCTGAAGCTCGGAGCAATGATCGACCAGGCGGCGGACGTAGGGGGAGCGGCTGGCGAGCTCGGCGGCGTAAATGCGATCCGACTCGGCAAGCTCGGTGGCGATGGTCGCGTAGACCTCGGCCAGCCGCTTGCGGGCGTCTTCGGGCTTCCTCAGCACCGTCGTAATCATCGGTCCGGTTCCCTCGAATTGGGGTCGGTTGGCTCGGACTCTCGCCGGTACGGGCCGCTCTCGCCGCCGGTCTTCTCCTCCAATCGCAGGACCTCGATGCTCATCCCGCGATCGACCGCCTTGACCATGTCATAAACGGTTAGCGCCGCGACGGCCGCGGCCGTGAGCGCCTCCATCTCCACGCCCGTCGGCCCTCGGTTGCGGGCGGTGGCCTCGATTCGAAGCGTGGAATCGCCCTCGAAGCGAAACGCCACCTCCACCGAGTCCAGGCCCAGCGGGTGGCAGAGCGGGATGAGGTCGGACGTCTTCTTTGCCGCCATGATCCCGGCCAGCCGGGCCACTTCCAGGACGTCCCCCTTGGCCAGCGCCCGGTCACGAATCAAGGCCACCGTCGCGGGCTTCATGCGGACCCAGACCCCGGCCCGAGCCATCCGGTTCGTCTCGGGCTTGCCCGACACGTCGACCATCCGACTCGCACCCTGCTCGTCGAAATGGGTCAGGCCGGACATCGAAATCCTTCTCAGTCCCGTGTGAAGTTCAATTCATTCTGAAAGTATTGTAGGGCGGTCGGCGCAAACTTTCAATTCCGATTGAAGAAAATTCGGACGGAGGGTGCGGGCTGCGGGCTTTTGGCTGTCCAAGCTGTAGGCCATAAGCTTTAGGCCGTAAGCCGTAACGGTATCAGCCAAAAGCCGTAGCTTACAGACCTGTAGCTTACAGCCTAAAGCTTATGGCCTATAGCTTACAGACCACAGCCAAAAGCCCTCACCGCCGTCGCCAGATGCCCGAGAGCCATACACCTTGGCGACTGCGTACATAAAGCGGTCGCGAACTTCGTACCAGTTCGCGGGTTTCGTGCGACCAGTAGGCTTCTCGCCGCCAGATGACGACCCATTCGGCGGTTTCCAGGGCGGATTGATCGCGCAGGACGATCTGCTTTCCCGAGACGAGGTTGCGATTGCTGGCCATTTTCCCCTGGTTGGGCACGAGCGTTGGCACCAGCGCGGCCGAAGCCTCGGGCTGGGCTTCCCTCGCCAGCCGATCGATCAGGACGTCGTCGACGGCGTCGCCCCAGAAGGTCACTTCCAGGCCCAATCGCTCGGCGCCCCACAAGCCTCCCACCAGCGAGTTGTAGTAGCTAAGGCCGAATGGGTGGATGAGGACGAGGCCGGTCGCCTGGGCCAGCACGGCGGCAATCAATCCGGCCCTCAGCCGAGAGCGGCCTTCCAGATCGTCCCAGATCCAGGCGAACCCGCGACCGATGAGGATCGCCCAGAGCGGGAACGCCGGCAGGAAGAGGCGCTCGCCGTCGTAGACCGGCACGCGAGTGCTGAAAAGCGTGAGGAATGCCGCGATCGTGGCCAGGAGCAGGAGCGGGAACGGGTCGAAGCGCCGATCTTGCCAGCCCTTGACCACGCCCACGATCGCGAGCAGATGCAGGCCGATCGGCACGGTCACGGCGAAGTAGAACCACGGGTAATGCCACGGGACCTCGCGATCCGTGTAGACCTGCCCGAAATAGAGGACCTTGAGGGAAACCCGATCAACGCCCGTGCCCAGGTAGTCCCGCAAGTCGCCCGAGGGTCTCGTACCACAACCAGGGCCAGCCCGCGAAGAACACGATCAGGCCCACGAGCGCCAGATCGCCAGCGCGGGGATCGCCTTGCGAACGGGCAATCTCAGGAACGCCCACGCGGTGACGACCGGCGGCAGGAGCCATCCGTGGATCTTGGTGAGGAGGATCAACCCCCAGAAGATCCCCGCGATGGCCATGGCCGGAAAGGGTCGTTTCGACTCGATGGCGCGGATGGTTTTCAGGAAGGCGAGCGTCCAGAAGAGTGCCACGAAGGTATCCAGGGCGCCGAAATGCGCATGGGCGAACATGCGAGGCATGATCGCCAGCGAGAATCCGGCGACGGCCCCCCCTGCCCTTCCGTAGCGGCGTCCCGCCTCGATCGCGATCAACCCCACCAGGACCCCGAAGCAAACGGCCGGCGCCAGCCTGCCCGATCGCACGTAGAATCCGGGACGCAGCGGGTCGGGGCCGAGGATGGTGATCTCGACGGGTTCGCCGAGCTTGGAAGCGATCCCGAGGAGCCAGCGCCCGAGTGGAGGATGCTCGCAATTGTCGCGAAAGACGCGGTCGACGGTGCGTTTCTCGAAGAAGCTCCAGCCCCGGGCTCGAAGCGTCTCGATATAAGTGCGACCGGGCCGGACGTCCAGCGGTTCGTCAAGCGTGATGCCCGGATCGCCCAGCGTGACGAGGACGGCGAGGAAGGCGAGCAGGCCGATGGCCACGGCCGTGCGGCGGACGGTCCAGAAAGCGAGGCTCACCGGCCGAAAATCCGCGCGGCCGGGACGAGGAAGCCGGGAAGATAATCGTCGCCCGAGAGGTCTTGATCGTCGTTGACCATCATTGGCTTCTGCTCGGCCCGGTAGATGGAGATGGTTCGGAGGTACGGATCGATAATCCAGACCGCGAGGCATCCGGCTTTCAGCAACGCCTTGATCTTGCCCACGATGCGGCCGTAACGATCGGAGCCGGAGAGGATTTCCACGGCCAGGGCCGGCGCGCCGTCAAAAAGCAAGTCGTCGATATTTGCCTGGAGCAGTGTATCGGAAACATACGCGACATCAATGCCCACGGCCGTGTCTTCGGCGAGACGAAACCCAGGCCGGCTGAGGATTTCGCCACCCGCATGGTCGTGGGCATCGAGCCAGGTTCGAAGGGCCTGGATGAATCGCGAGTGCGCCGCCGAGTGCCAGCGATCCTGCATGCTGCATCCGGGATCATCCTCCCAGAGCCGTCCTTCGATCAAATCTCCGTTGATCTCGTCCCCGGGAAGGGCGAGGAACGCTTCCATCGTTATGTGGGGCAGGTTTTCGACGAAGCTCACAAGGCGTCCTCGCTCCCGTAGGGCGTGTGAAACACGCCGTCCTGCCATGGCCGATTCCGATGGCGTGTTTCACACGCCCTACGAAGAGACCATATTACTCCACCTGACCCCTCAACGAAACGAGCGACGGGCCCGGGGCCGACCCCGATCTTGTCGGGGAAGGCCTCGGGCCCGTCGTCTACCTCGCGAGAGGAGCCTCGGCTTGCCCTGGGATCAAGGCTCGTCGGCTTTTTTCTGCGAGATCAGCCGGCGGACTCGCTCGGCCAGCAAGGCGCCGTCGAACGGCTTCTTGAAGGCGTCGTTGAACCCGAGGCTGTAGGTCTCGTCGCCCGGCTCGTCGCTGGTCAGGGCGATGAGGATCGTCGTCAGGTGGTCCTGGCTCTTGCGCAGGTTCTGGGCGATCTGGCCGGCTTCGATCCGGCCCACGGCAAGATCGATGATGATGCAGTCGGGGTGGAAGCTCTCGGCGCGGATGCCGGCCTCGAACCCGCTGGCGGCGGTCTCGATGCGGAAATCGTCGGTCTCGCGGAGCTGGTCGCGTAGTGCGGCCAGCAGGGGGCCGTCGGCGCCCACCACGAGGACCTTGTGATAGACCTCGGCCTCGAGGTCCCCCAGCGGCATCCCGTGCTCCTTGAGGAAGCGCAGGAGGTGCTCGCGGGGGATGCGGCGATCCTGCGAGCCGGGGATCCGGTATCCTCGCAGTCGGCCGGAATCGAACCACTTACTCACCGTCCGGGGCGCGACCTTGCAGATCTTCGCGACCTGGCCGGTGGTGAACACTTTTTTCATATCGAGGACTCCACTCGCGGGTTATTCGTGCGAGACCTCGGAGGTTTCTTGACCCCTCCGGTTTGAAAGGGGACGGCGAGGAGGCCTTGTCGGCACTCCGGCACGGATCTCGCGGGGACCCGGCGCGGACGGCGGACGCCCCGGCCTCTCGACCGGTCACGACCGCTTCCCTCGCATTAGATCGCCCCGACTCCCGTTCGTCGCCGTCCCCTTCCCTGTCCGGTGGCTCCACGACTGCTTCCGCGACCCGGGTCAGGGACCCGGATCACGAGTGCAGGTCGGGCGCGGGGGGTTGGAACCCCCGCGATCCGCTTGCCGGCCCACGCCCTTCCCCTCCGTGGAAAGGGCTAGCGCGGCCGGAGGGGTTGATCGCTCTCCTCCCTGCCTAGCGGACCTGACCGTCAAGACTAATTTTCGTACAACGCGGCGTACAACTTTAAGAAGGGTCAGGTACGGCCCCACCGTTCGGCGCGATTCCGGCAATTGAGGTAGATTCGGGCGCTCTGGGAGGGGCATCGGGGGAAGAAGTTGAGCCAAAGTTGCCAATCGTGGCCGTTTCGCATTTGCCGACCTGCGAGCGTCAGGCGCCAATGTAGGGTGGGTCGAGCGTTAGCGAGCCCCACCGCTTCCGATGATGAAGAAGGTGGGGCTCGCTCGCGCTCGACCCACCCTACGTTCAACAACCTTACTGCCCGAGAATCCGGTTCAGGAGCGATTTCCGCTTCCTCTGCATCTCCACGCCCGTCTTCTTCACGCCGCCGTCCTTCGTCACGTCGCGGCCGTAGATCTGGGAATCGTCGTAGGCTTCCAGGGCCGACGGCAAGGCGTCGACCACCAGCTCGCCCGGCAGGTTCTTCTGTCGCTCGGCCGCCTGGAGGAGGGACAGGATCTCCGGGTACGTTGCGCCGAGAGTGGCGGTCTCGCGGATGATCTCGCCCAGGGCCAGGCTGGTCGGGACCTTCTGATCGGGCCCGTCGATCGCCTCGGAGCCCACCCGGCTCACCTGCGCCTTGGTATCGCCGTCGGTGGCGTTGATCAGGATCGAGCCGGCGCCCAGGACCATGGGGGTTTGCAGCGTCTGGCCCTTGCCGAAGATCACGATCTCGCAGCGACGCGTCCGGGCCACGTGTACGAGCGGCGGCCCCTCGCAATCGACCACGAACAGCGAGAACGGGTCGCTCGGCTTCTTCTTCGGGCGACGAGGCGCGGCAATCTGCATGGCCATGGCGTCGTCTTCCGCGGGATCGGGGGCGGGTTCGTCATGCAGGACTCGGGCGCGCCCGAGGTACGGGTCGCCCGGGTCGATCGTCCTGAGCGCATTGAAGGCGCCGTAGCGCACCTGGACGTCCGGGTTGGACATCAATTCGCGGAGCCGGAGATTGGACGACGGCTGGTCCGTGGCCGCGAGGGCCGCGAGGGCGTAAGCCCGGAACTGCGGGCGATTGGCCACGGCGTCGGCCAGCACGTTCACGCCCGAATCGTCGCCCAGGTACGCGAGGGCCTCGGCGGCGAAGTAGCGGACCTGCGGATGCGGGCTGGTCAGCCCGTTCTTGAGCATCGGGATCGCGTTCTGCCCCACCCCTTCCAGCCGGATCGCCGAGGCGCCCGCCTTGGCCGGGTCGAGGAGATCCTTGCCCCACGTATTGAGCCGATTGGCCCGGAGCGTGGGATTATCCACCACGCTCAGGTTCTCGACCACCTGGAAGAAGCGATACTGATTCTGGTGATAGTTGGCCGGGATGTTCAGCGTGAGATATTTGTCCGACTTCACCGAGTTGGCCATGCCGACCTGCTCGATCCCCTTCAGGCGGTTGAAGCGGCTGTTGATCACGTTCATCAGCAACTGCGCCGTGGCGTAGCTCTGGCGCTTCTCGTTGATGACCAGGGCATAGGGCTGGTCCTTCTTGACCCGGGCGCCCCCCAAAACGCGGCCGATCTTCAGGTCGTTGGGATTGGCCATGCTGCCGGGGACCACCGGGCCGTACACCGTGGCCAGGTTCTGCCCTTCGCGATCGATCGCCTCGCCGTCCTTGCCGAAGCCGACCTGGTGAAGATCGGTCATGATCAGCCCGCCGCCGGCAAGGCTGGTGGTCTTGCTGTCGAAGGTGAGCTTCAGCTCGACGTCGAACACGTCCTGCGAGGTGATCCCGGCCGGGATCTGGCCCTCGATCAGCACGAGCGACGTGGTCCCCGAGGCGAGGATCTTCTCGGCGTCGTGGACGTTCGCCTTGCGCATGCGGTCCAGCAGCTTGTTTCGATAGCCCGATGGCGGCGGGTCGCTGCCCGTATTGTCCAGGCCCACGACCAGCCCCACGCCCTCGACGCGGGTGGGCGACATGGGCGGGACCTTGGCCAGGTCGCCCAGGGTTTCCTCGGCCTTGGGCGCGGGCACGTTCTTCTTGAGGGGCTTATCGGGCTTGCCCGGACCCATCGCGCAAACGGCCATCCCCGCCGCAAGCGTCCCCACGGTCAGGGCGCGTCGGAAATCGATCTTCCGCATCGAGCGAGCCTCCATGCTTCGACTCCGGGAAGGACTCCCGAGGCCGCCCCGAGCAACGAGGGCGGCAGGACGGCGCCGCCGGGACCGCCCACATCCTTGTGGGACGGCCCTCCAGGCCAGGTCGAGCGCCAGGAACCCGTCCGACCCGACGGCCGCGGGACTGTAGGGATTCCCTCGAAATGCGTCAAGGCAAAAAATCGACCGGCCGCTTCGACCATTTGCTCTCTCTGCGAAATAACTTTGTATCGCAAAGAAAATGCTTGACGCGCGATCCTCTGTGACGCAAAGTGACACCCGCAGGTTTTGCAGGTGAACCACATCGCCCGGTGTGCGACGCTTGATGTCGGCCGGATGAAATGCACCATTTGCTTGTGGCGCAACGGGTTGGTGCATTTCCATGCACCCTGAGAGGGGACCACTTTGATGATGAAGGCGTGGAAGGATCTCGATGCGATCTTGCGGGGCGAGGCCACGCGGCCGTCGCGATTGAAGGGCGGGATGCTGGAGGTCCGCATCGACCGCCTGGCGATGGTCATCCTGATCCTGTCCATGCTCTACGGGGCGTGCATGGGGTCGTATTCGTTGCTCCGCACCGGCGGGCCGTTCTTCTTGCAATTGGCGGCGACGACGCTGAAAGTCCCCGCCCTTTTCTTCCTCACGCTGCTCGTCACGCTGCCGTCGCTGTATGTGTCCAATGCCCTGGTCGGATCTCGACTCTCGTTGCTGGCGGTCGTGCGATTGCTCATGGCGTCGTTGGGGGTGATCGTGGCCGCGCTCGCGTCGCTCGGGCCGATCGTGGCGTTCTTCTCGCTCAGCACCGAGAGCTATCCCTTCATCCTCCTGCTGAACGTGACGGCCTTCGCCGTCGCGGGGTTCCTCGGGTCGGCGTTCTTGCTGCGGACCCTGCACCGGCTCAACCCGTCGCAAGCCTTGCCCCCTCGGACCGGGGCCGAGGAAGTCGAGGGCGAGTCGCACGTTCAGGAAGCCTTGCCATCCACGCCCGGGGCGCTCGATACCACCGACGACACGGCCCTCAGCCGCCATGTGAAGATCATCTTCCGCTGCTGGATCATCCTGTTCGGCCTCGTCGGCGCACAAATGGGCTGGCTGCTGCGACCCTTCGTCGGCGCCCCCAACAGCCCGTTCACCCTCTTCCGGCCGCGAGAATCCAGCTTCTTCGAGGCCATCTGGCACGCGATCCAGGGGCTGTTTTCATGAGCCCATGGCTGCGACGAACCGACGCGGTCTTGCGGGGCCAGGCGATCCACCAACCGTGGGGGCTGCTGCTCCTCTGCAGCCTGTTTTACGGGGCCGTGATGGGCACGTCGGCCGGGATCTGGGGGGATCGCGCCTGGCAGGTCGCGTTCTCGGCCGTGAAAGTGCCGGTGCTGCTCCTGGCCACGCCGATCATCGCCCTGCCCAGCTTCTTCGTGGTGAACACCGTGATGGGCGTGCGGTCGGATTTCGCCAGGGCGTTGCGAGCGGTGGTGGGATCGCAAGCGGTCCTGGCGATCATCCTCGTCTCGCTCTCTCCGCTGACGGCCGTGTGGTATCTCTCGTCGGCCGACTACAACGCGGCCATCCTCTTCAACGCGCTGATCTTCGGGGTTTCCAGCCTCGGGGCCCAGGTCCTGCTCCGAAAATCCTACCGGCCCCTCATCGCCCGCGATCCCCGCCACAGGTGGCTCCTGCGAGCCTGGATCACCCTCTACGCCTTCGTCGGAATCCAGCTAGGCTGGACCCTGAGGCCGTTCATCGGCTCGCCCAGCAAGCCGGTGGAATTCTTCCGGGGCGGAGAGCTGGAAAACGCTTATGTGATCGTGGCGAGGATGATCTGGCAACTGGTCGCCGGATAGACGCGACCGGCAGGGCATCTTCCTGGGGTGAATTTGGTGGATATTCCCGCGCCGGCATGCGCCTAATAGCCGCCTGGTCCGCGATCCGAACTTCGCCGGCGAAGGGGGAATCGATGAACGTCCGAACGATGCAGGCGGCCTTGATCGTCGCGAGTTTGGTCCTCGCACCGCGGACATGGGCATTCGACGATGTGCTTGATCCGCGGATCAACACTTTCGTACTCGTCATTCGCCCCGACCCCACGCCCCGGACGGGACATCCGACCATCCAACCTGCCGAGTGTTGGGACAGATACAGGGTGCGGGATGTGGATGGGGAATGGCTGGACCTTGAAGGCTTTCGTGCGAGAGTTTGGGTGCGGGCGGACCAAACCGTGCCCACTGAGGAGGCGCCGGATTTCTTCAAACGCAAGCTGGAGTTGTCGCCGGACGACCCGGACCTCCTCGTGCGCCTGGGGAGTGCAATCGATTCAGTGCGACCGGCTCGACCGGACGAGGCCCGCGCCAGGTTCGACCGCGCCATCGAGTTGGACCCGAACCGGGCGATCCTGTACCAGGCTCGCGCATTGCATTGGTTTGGCTTCCCGAGAGATTTTGCGCGGGCGATCGACGATATCAACCAAGCCATCGCCCTGGAACCGACGAACTCGATTTTCCTCGAAGAGCGGGCGAAAATCGAGGAGCGCCAGAAGAAATACGACGAAACGATCGCGGATTTGACCGAGGCGATCCGCATCGACCCCAAGCGAGGTTCGCCTTACGGGATACGAGCAGCCGTCTACCGCAGTGAGGGGAAAGTCGACCTCGCTCTCGCGGACTGTGCGGAAGAGATCCGGCTGAGTGGCGAGATCGGTTTGATACACCGCGGAATATTTTACGGGATGATGGGGCGACTCGACGAGGCGATCGCCGATTATGACGCGATAATTCGACTCGATCCGAACCACGCTGCTGTGTATCTATGGCGCGGTGGCATGCGAAGGAGAGTGGAGAAATATGAACTCGCCGTCGAGGACTACACGCAGTTCCTCCGCCTCATTTCCATGACAGACGCCAGCGGCGAGAGGAAAAAGGAACAGGATCGGTCCAAGGCCGATTGCTTGTCTCAAAGAGCGGACACCTTCAGCGACATGGGAGCTAACGATCAGGCACTGGCCGATCACACCGAGGCCATTCGCCTTGTCCCGGATGATGCCCGTTACCGCCTGAATCGCGGGGATTTTCACCTTCGGCTGGCGAAATACGACGCTGCTTTGAATGACTTTGAACAGGCGCTTCAGATCAATCCGAAACACAAGCGTTCGTTGGAGCAAAAGTCCTGGGTCTTGGCCACCCATCCGGTCGATGCTCGTCGCAACGGCAAGGAAGCCTTGCGACTCGCCAACATGGCGAAGGACCTTGGACGCGAGAAGGCCCCCGAAAACCTCGCAACTCGCGCCGCAGCCCACGCCGAAGTGGGGGATTTCGAGGAAGCCGTCCGGTGTCAGGAAATGGCGATCAAGGCCCTGCCCGATGGCGATGATCGCGTGGAAGCTTACCAGTCCTGGCTCGATTTATACCGGAAAAAGCAGCCCTTACGCCAGCCGTCCGACGCGCCGAAGTTGGTGGGTTGAGATTCGCGCCTGGTCCTCTTTCCCGCATCTCCGCATTCGCTGATAATTTCGGGCGCCGGGTCGCGATAGTCTCGAAGGAACGGACCCCGTTCCGAGACGATCCTTGACATCCCGAATCGACCGCGAACCGACCTGGAACCGGGGCGGCGAAGGGCCTTTTGCACATCCCCACGTTGTCAAAAGTCGCTCAGGTCGGCCGATGGGCATGGGCAACCGCCGGGCGATAGGAGATCGCGAACGGGAAGCGATGGAGCCGGACGCGCCGGAATTGTTCACGAAACGTCGGCCAGCGTCCTGGCTCGTCCGCGATCCGGGAAACGGCCCGATCCACCTCGTCCCAAAACCTGTGGAATCGGACTTCTACATCCATGGGGTCGACCTGCGATCCGGGATCATTCGTCCCTCAGGTCGGCCCACGGAATTGTCGCGGTCGCGTCGTCTCGACCTTCTTCGAAGCGGCGCTCCAGCTCCGCGGCAAAGTCGTCGTCCGAGGAGGATGGACCCGTCCCGGAGAGGGTGGCCAGGAGTTGCTCGGCGATGAGGGCACGCTCCTCCTCGGGCAGGTTGAGGGCCGCCTCCAGCACGGCCTGGCCTCGCGATTCCATCGTCATGGCTCCTCGTTGGGCGGCGAGCCCCATCCCATCCTGGGCGGGACGAATCCGATGGGCTTCGGTATAACGCCCCGCTCCCGCTTCGCGGAAGATCGCATTGCCCCATCGCGATAGTCTCCAGAGAACCGACCGCGTTCCTTGACATCTCGCACCGACCGCAAGCCTCGGAAGAAGGTCCCAGGATCAAAACATCCCATTCCCACGTTTCCCAATTCTTGTCGATCGATCGGAAAACCTCCGGGCGCAAACCTTGAAGAAATGAACAAAACCTCCGCGCGGAAATTCCTGGTTTTGTCGCGACGCCTCTCGCCGTACAATAGTGAGGGTGCATTGCCACCGTCTCCCGCGCCGGAGCCCGTCCGTCCTTCGAAGGGAATCGACCATTCATGGCCGACGCCGACCCGTCCGAGACCAGGCCGCAGCCCCCGCCGATGATCGGCAGTTATCGCCTGGTCGAGCCCCTGGGCTCGGGCGGGATGAGCTCGGTGTTCCTCGCCCGCCATGCCGAGACCGACCACGAAGTGGCCGTGAAGGTCCTGCCCCGCTACCTCGCGAAGAACTCGACCTTGCTCCAGCGGTTCATCAAGGAGGCCAAGAGCGCCGAGTCGCTTGAGCATCCCAACATCGTGGCGATTTATGACCGCGGGTCGGAGGCCGGTCGTTATTACCTGGTCCTGGAGTATGTGCCGGGCGGCGACCTGCACGACCGCGTCCGCGAAAAGGGGCCGATGGGCCTGGCCGAGTCGGTGGGCGTGATGATCCAGATCGCCACCGGCCTGCGACATGCCGCCGGCCGCGGGCTGATCCATCGCGACATCAAGCCCGCGAACCTTTTGATGACGCCCGAGGGCAAGGTCAAGATCACCGACCTGGGCCTGGCGCTCCACATCGAGGAAGAAGACGAGCGCGTGACCCGCGACGGCACCACCGTCGGCACGGTCGATTACATGGCCCCCGAGCAGGCCCGCGACAGCCGGGCGGCGAGCGTCCGCAGCGACATCTACTCGCTGGGCTGCACCTTTTTCTTCCTGCTCACCGGGCAATCCCCCGTTCACGGGCGGGGACGTGGCCGAGAAGCTTCGCAGCCACGCCATCGAACCCCCGCCCGACATCCGCCTGCTCCGGCCCGAGGCCCCCGAGTCGCTCGCGCAGCTCGTCCAGAAGATGATGGCCAAGCGGCCCGAGAAGCGTTACGTCGATTACGATCGCCTGATCGAAGCCCTTGAGGTCGTCGGGCGCGGAGATCCGCGGCGAGCCCGCCCCGCGAAGCCCGAGCCGCTTTATGCGCTGATCGACGACGAGGACGACGACGGACTGCCCGTCCTGACCGACGACGCGGCGGGCCCGCTCTACGCGTTGATTGATGACGACGATGCCGCGGAGCTTTTCACGCTCGGCCCCCCGAAGAACGGCTCGCCCGAGGGCTCGACCGCATCGACCCACACGGCCGCCATCTGGGCCGACGAGGATGGCCCCCCCTCCACTCGCGACTCGACCTCGCTGGCCGACGTGGACTTCTCTGGCCTGGCAGGGATCGAGGACGATTCGCCGCGAATCCCCGCCGCCCCTCGGCGATCCGGCTCGCTGCCCGCGCCCGACGCTTCGGCGGGCGTCGAGCAACTGGAGGTCGTCGGCCCGGCCGACCCTTATGGCCTGGAAGAGCCGATCACCGCCAATCAAGAGCTGATCATCGACCCGCAGCCCGAGCCGGGCATCCCGCTCGCGACCTTGTTGTTGCGATTCGCCCTCCTCGGGCTGTTCGCCGCCATCGCCGTCGCCGCGTGGACCTTCCTCGCCCCCGCCTATTTCCCCGAATACGTCCCTCCGCCCGAGGCGCAGATCGGCGACGAGGTCGACCCGAACAAGAACAAAGGCGCCATCAAGATCCCGCCGTGGGCCGAGCCCGCCGACCAGGTCGCCGCCTCGCCCACCGAAACGCCCCCGCCGACCGAGACCCTCAGCGCCCTCGGGATGGCCGGCGTCGAGGAAGAGCTGGCCCCCCGCGCCGAGGCCCCGTTCGTCGAGGTCCGCCGCGTGGACACGCTCCGCGACCGCGACCACGTGGCCGACCTCCGCCGCGCCTTCGACACCCTGGGCGGGACCGTGGACGTGGCCGACGACGGCCCGTTCTTCGAGCAGGACTTCCGCATCACGGGGCCGAATCGCGTGGTCCGCGCCAGGCCCGGATTTCGGCCCGATCGTGGTGCTCGAGCCCCAGTCGCGCGAGTCGGTCCGGGGCTCAACGGCCGTGGTCGAGCTGGCCGGGAAACGCTCGCTGTTCCTCGAAGGGATGGACTTCGTCGTCCGGGCGCCGACATCGGGCCGAAGCAGACGTGCCCTGTTCCTCGTGCAAGGGCTCCGAGCTGACCCTGCGAGATTGCACGATCACCATCGTCGGCCCCCTGCCCCATCCCTTCGCCGTCGTCCAGATGGGCGAGCCGGGCGACCATCCGTCGGCCGCCCCGGCGCGGGTGCGGATCGAGCGGACGCTGATTCGCGGGGCGTTCAACGAGGCGATCCGCATGAGCGACGGGCGGCGACCTCACCATCGCCCGCTCGGCCATCTTTGCCGGCTCGGGGCCGGCGAGTCTCGCTCTCGGGAGGGCCGGGCGAGGATGCGCAAGGTCGCCATCTTCCGCTCGACGATCGCCGCATCCGGGCCGATCCTGGAGATCGCCGGCGCGGTCGGGATTGCGGGCGCGAAGCCGTCGCATATCGAGGCCTGCCAGTCCACTTTCGCGCACATCGGCGGCCGGTCGCCCGCGCGTCATGATCGGGCTTCGCGAGGTCCCGGCGGGGCCGGCCGAAAAGGCCCGCTCGTGGATTGGTCGGGCGACGACAATTCGTTCGCCGGGCTGAAGGAGTGGACCACTTCCTCGCCGCCCGGCTTGCTCGCGGGCTTGCGGGCCATGGCGCCCTCGGCCGACAAGAATAGCACCGACGACGCCCCGCCGTTGCCCGCCACGATCGGCGATCCCTGGTCCGCCGACGCCAGGAAGTTCACCCCCAGGGCGACCGCCGCCCCTTCGCCCCGCCTGCGAGAGAAATCGCTGGAAAGCTTCGGGCGATCGCAGCGGACGAAGCTGCCGGGGGCCGCGGTGACCGCGACGTTGAGCTTCGACGCGGGAGATCCAGCCGACTCGCACGACCTCGGCAAGTTCGTGGCCGAGAGCCTGAAGATCCCCACCAATAAGGTGCTCGTGATCGTCCGCGGCAAGGGGTTGCACACGATGACTCCGGTGAAGATGCCCGAAGGCGTCTCGCTGGAGCTGGTCTTCGAGGCCATCAAGCCCGGCGAACTGCCGCTCTCGATGGTCGCGGCCGAGGGCTCCAACGCCGATGCCCTGTTCTCGGTCCGCAATGCCGACCTCGCGATCTCCGGGGCCCGCCTGCTCCAGGACGGCCGCTCGCCCGCGTTGAAGTCGCTGGTTTCGGTCGATCACGGCGTGTTATCGCTGGAACGCTGCATCCTGACCGCCCCCAAGGAGGCCGAGATCGGCAACGGAAGCCTCGTGCGGTTCCGGACCGACGGCACGCGTCCGCTCATCGGCTCGAATGCTTCTTACGCCACCTGCCGCCTGACCGATTGCGTCGTGATCAGCGGGGCCAATGCCCTCTGGGCCGAAATCGGCCGCGGCGCCGTCGAGCTTTCCAACTGCGCCATCGCGGCCGGCGGGACGGCGATCGCGCTCCGGCCCGAGGACGTCCGCCGCGATCGCTTCGAGGCGGATTTGCGGCTCGACCGCTGCACCATCGCTTCCGAGCAAGCCCTCGTGTCGGTGGGGGCGTGGCCCGGGCTGGCTCCCGGCCCCGATCGTCCCTGGGTGGTCTCGTCGCAGGCGAGCGTCTTCCTCGACACCTACGACCGCGGAGGGTCGCCGTCGCCGTCGGTCCTGTTGCGATCGGACCCGGCCGGGCTGTCGCAGGGCGTGTTGATCTGGGAATCGTCGGGCGACGTGTTCGACGTGGCCCACTTCACCGCGGGAGGCGATGCGCCTCCGCCCTCGGTTTCTCGCCCCGACGTGCAAAGGCAATGGGTCGACCTCTGGGGGCCGACCCACGTGAAAGACGCGAGCGGTCCAAGGCCCGGAGGCCCGGGGCCGGCCGCGCGATTGCTCCGCTCACGCCTGAAGCTGGGCAACGTCGAGCCGGGCGACCTCGCGCTCGATCCCGATTACCCCCCCGGCCGCAAGGCGCTCCAGGTCGGGGCCGACCTGGGTAAGATGGGCCTATCCAGGTAGGGGAAAAATGCCTGGGGCTTCGTGCGTGTAGGGTGGGTTCATCCACAATTCGCGATCATCTGTCCCTGGTCCCGATTGCCGTCCCGGGCCAAACTCCCGATAATAGGAGATGAAGAGACGCCCGAGATCGCCGATGAGGAGAAAGGTCGGCTTTCCATGAAGGGACGAGGGCTCATCATCGCGGCCCTGGCGATGACTGCATCCGCAGGCTTGACTCCAGGCCGAGCCCATGGGCACGGCGGGCACGGCGGCCATGGGTTCGGCGTGATCGGACACGGGCCGATCAAGAGCTATCCGCACTCGACTCCCAACGGAGACGGAAGCGGCCTACATCGGAACGGCTACGGCGGGAATGGCTACGGCGGGATCGGATATGCCCCGCTCTACTTCGGGTTCAACCCCTACGCGTTGCGCCCTACCAGCCCCCAATCACGCTGGGCGGTCAGGCAGGTTTCGGGGGAAATCCCTGGGCCGTGGGGCCGATGACCGCGCAGGGCTCGACCCCCTGGCCGTGGCCATGGGCCCGATCGTCAATCCGCCCATGCCCGACCCGATGATGACGCGTGAATCGCCCGGCCCGCGCCCGCCCGACGGGCCGACCCGGCGCGGATGGCCGAGCTTGTCACCGTGGGCGATCGACCTGTCTGCGAGCGGAACCTGAGTCGCGCGGTCGAGCGCTACCAGCAGGCCACCCGGGCCGATCCCGAGAAGGCCGCGCCCTGGTCCATCTCGTCGCAAGTCGCGATGATTCGCGGGAAATATCCCGACGCCGCCAATCGCCTCCGCGAGGCCCAGAGCTGGCGCAGCCCGGCTGGCTCTCCACGGCCCCCGACATCCAGGGCCTGTTCCCCGAACCGGGGGATTTCGCCCGTCACGTCGCCAAGCTGGAGGCCCACCTCCAGGCCAATCCCCAGGATCGAGACGCATGGCTCGTCCTGGGCGCCGAATGGTATCTCTCGGGCCGCACGCAGAAGGCCGCCGACGTCTTCCTCAGGCTCTCCGATCGCGGGGAAGATCCCACGCTCCGCGCCTTCCTGGAGGTCACCAGGGCCGGCCCGTGAACAATGGCCGTGCGACAATCGCATCTTCTCTAGAATTTTTCGGGTCGCAAATACGTATTTGTTAGCATATTTTGGCGAAATCGAGCGTCAGGACAAGATTTGACGTAACAAGGGCGGATTTCTGCGAGTATTTACTTCATGGCGGACGTGTCTCGGGGATTTCGGGCCCCGCACGGTTCGTCCGGAGGAGGACGGTGCATGATGACGTGGGCTCCCTCTTCCGTCGCGGTTTTCGCACCAGGGTCGACCATTCTCACGATGATGTAGCACTCGTTCGTTTCCGCGATGGTCAGGTTCAGGGTCCGCCGCAGCGCCTTGATTCCGGGGGAGGATGAGCCTCCTTGCTCGAAGAATCGGTCGACCCTGGTCTCCTCCCGACTCGCATTGATCTCCGGCCGGATTGGGGTATAACACCGCGATCTCGCGACGAACGGACGCCCGACCGGCCGCCACGGAAGGCCCGCCATGCCGATCCATCTCCTGCCCGATCGGTCCACGCCCATCCACCGGCGAAGCGCTATGGGCGTGATGGTGGCCGCGGCTTCGGCCATGTTTGTGGGATGCTCGCGGAACGCGGGCTCGCACGGCAACCAATCCGGCTGGTATGCCCTGCTCTCCGACCTCCACATCGCCGCCGACCCCGCCGCCGCTGGCCTCGGCGGCGAAATCATGTTCGACAACCTGCGAGCCGTGGTCGGCCAGATCCTCCACGCCGACGACGCGCCGCGAGGCGTGATCATCGACGGCGACCTCGCTTTCCAGGGCGGCGAATCGGCCGATTATCTCACGCTCATGAAGGCCATCGAACCGTTGCGGCGACAGGAGCTTCCCCTCCACCTGGCATTGGGAAATCACGACCATCGCGACAATCTCCGCTCTATCCTCGCGCCCGAAACTCGGGAAAACTGCCCCGCCGATCGCGTCATCAGCTCGATCGACGCCCCGGACGTGCGGTTCGTGCTCCTCGACTCGCAGAACGGCGTGAACGTGACCGCTGGTCGCCTCGGCCCCGAGCAACTCGCCTGGCTCGCGGGCGATCTCGACGCACGGCCGGAATCGCCGACCATTATCTGCGTCCACCACAACATCAACGCCCATAGTGAATCGGCCCTGCGCGACACCGACGCCTTGCTAGACGTGATCCGGCCGCGAGACCAGGTCAAGGCGGTCGTGTTCGGTCATACGCATGTGTGGAACGCCCAGAAGATCGACGGCATCCACATGATCAACCTCCCCGCCGTCGGCTATCCCACCCAGCCGAGGCAGCCGCTCGGCTGGGTCGAACTGCGACCCCACGCCGACGGCGCCGAGATCGAACTACGCTGCATCGGCGGCGATCGCGCCAAGCATGGCAAGCGCATCGAATTGCGATGGCGGACGGGCTGATGATCACCGCCGCGATCATCACCGCCGTGGTCTCGATCGCGGTGATCGGCAATCGCCTCGCGTACAGCCAAGCACGGCCCGCGCGAATCCTCGCGGGGGTCACGCTTGCCGCGCTTTCCGTCGCGCTCGGATTGGTCGCCACTTCCTGCCTGTCCGCCCCGTACAGCCCGTGGGACGCCGTCCGCGTGGCCGCCCCGATGGCCGCCGTGCGAGGTTTCCCGCTCTACTCGGGGCAGGATTCCGGCGCCGTCCTGAGCACCATGTATGGGCCAATCGGGATGCTCGCCTTCGCGCCCGCGGCCCTGCTCCGCGACCCGGCAACGGCGGCCATCGTCGGCCGGTTTCTCGCGGCCCTGTTCACGTTCAGCCCGCTGGGGGCCGCTTGCCTGATGGCCGGGAAATCCGCCTCGCGGTGGTGGCGCCTGGCGGTGTTTGTGACGGCCGCGTTCGCCCTCCTCAGCCTGCCTTCGCTGCGATATTCGGCGCTCTACCTGCACGCCGACGCGCCGGCGCTCGGGTTGATGGGCATCGCGTGCATCCTGGTCGGGTCAACCCGTCCGGGGTGGAATCTCATCGCGGCAATCGCGTGTGTCCTGGCGGTCGCGACGAAGCAAACGCTGTTCCTCTTGCCACTCGCCCTGGTGGGAGTGATGGCCGCGACTCATGGTCGCCGGAAGGCGGCGATCTGGGGCGTGTCCGTCGGGATAGCCTTCGCCATCGGCGCCGCCGGATTGGCGGCAACGACCCACTTCGGCGATGTCTATCTCAACGTGGTCAGCATCCCCGCGGGCGTCCCGTGGAAGGGGCGGGCTCCGTGGAATTTGCTGGGATTTCTCGGCGAACTGGCGCTCCATGCGACACCACTCCTGCTCGTCTCTGCCGTGTTTCTTCGTCCCGGTCGTCTGAAACACGCCGCGCCCCTTCCGACGAATGAACTGGCGTGTTCCGCGGTCCCTCCGCAAAGAAATCACCTGGCCCAGACCTTCGCCCTGGTTTCTCTGGCCATGGTCCCCCTCGCAATCCTTGGTCGTGTGAAGCAGGCGGGCGACGTGAATAGCTTCAGCCCCGTGCTTTATCCGCTCCTGCTAGCCTTAACCGCGCTGGCCGTCTCCACCGAACCGCTCCCTGCTTCGCGATCGCGCCTCGCCATGACCTCGCTCTTGTTGCTTGGCCTGGTGTTCGGCACGGTTCGACTGTCCGACGAGGCGAACTTGCTGGTGAAGCTGCGGCCGCTCGACGCCGAATCGCGCTATCTCCGGCTCCATCCCGGAGAAATCTACCTCCCGTGGCATCCCGCCGCGCACCTCGCCGTGGAAGGGCGTGCGACCCATCACCTGTTCACAGCCTGGGAGCGCGGCGAGGCGGGCTTTCCCGTCTCGAAGGCTCATCTGCTCTCGGCCATGCCCCCGAACTGCCGGTTCGTAGCGTTCCCGCTGAAACGGCTCGGCCCGGTCGCGGGTTTTGGTTCGAGTATCCAGATGCTGGAGCGGCACGGGATGCGAGTGGATCGCGACCATCCGGTCCGCCTCGCCGGCCTGCCGGATTATGAATGCTTCGCGATCACGCGATGAATGGGGAGTCTGGGCAACGACGAGGTGGGCGTTTCACGGCCCTTTTCGCCGGACTGGCGGCGCTCGCGACTCTGGATTCCGCTCGCATGGCCTTTGGCTTCGGGACGCGTGTTCCACGCCGACGACCTCGGCAAGTTCCACCTGCCGTTGCGGCTGTTCTACGCGAAATGCCTGGAATTGGGCGACGATTACCGCTGGCATCCGGGCCTGTACTGCGGGTTCTACGTCCATGGCGAAGGACAGGCCGGGATGGCCCACCCGCTGCATCAGGTGATGTACGGAAAGCTTGCGCCGTCGGCCGCATTTCAATTGGAAATCGCGATCGGCTATCCGATCATGGTCCTGGGGATGGCCCTGTGGACTGCGCCGTTTGGCCCTGCGATGGGACGCGTCCATTCTTGGCGCGATCGTGTTCGCGTTCTCGCCGTTCAACCTGCTCCGCTACGTTCATCTGAACGCGGTGCAGGTGATCGCCCACCTGCCCTGGCTCTTGCTGGCCATCGAGGTCCTGGCTCGTCCCCGAAATGACCGCGAATCTTCCTTCGCGGCCACGGCAATCGGGCTCCTCACGGCCTCGCAATGCCTGCTCGGCTACCCCCAGTATGTGGGGTTTTCGATCCTGGTCGAAGCGTCCTACGCCGCCTGCCGATTCGGCCGCTCGGGCGTCACGTGGAGGCGATTCCTCCTCGCGAAGACCCTCGGACTGATCGCCGGAGGCCGGCAGCTCGTGCCGCACTGGGACGCGTTCCAGAATTCCTTCCGCGACGCCCCGTCCGCGCAGTTCCTCGGGATCGACTCGCTGCACCCGCTGAACCTGCTGCAAACGCTCGCCCCCGAACTCTTCAGGCTCGGCCACTATCGCGACGACGGCCCGGCCGCATGGCCGCGTCACGAACGGGTTGCCTACCTCGGCGCGGTCGTGCCCGCGGCCATCGCCTGGCTGTGGATTCGACGCAAGTCGCTCGGTCGCTCCCGGGCGGTCGTGGCGTGGGCGCTGGTCATGGGCATCACGTCGATCATCCTCGCCCTGGGAAGACACTCGCCGCTGTTTCCGATCTATGCAAGACTGCCGCTGGCGAGCGTGTTCCGGGCCACGAATCGGTTCGTGGTGATGACGCAGGTAGCCGCATCGATCCTGGCGGCACTCGCGTTCAGCGACGTGGCCGGTTTGTCCGATCGCGGCGAGAGAATCCCGCTCCGAGCCTTGGCCCGTTGATGCTCCCCCCGTTCCTGAGCCTCGCGGCGTCGGCCACGATCAAGTTCCTGGCAATCGCGGCTCCCTCCGCTTTTGCCCGCGATCAGGCTCGACGCCCTGCGAGGGTTGGTCGCCTCGTTCCTGTGGATCGGCACCCCCGCGCTCCTGTTCGCGATCTCCGCCCGGGGACGCCGCTGGGCGGTCGGGGGCATCCTCCTCGTCGCCGTCGTCGATCCCGCGATTCACGTCTTCAAACCGCTCCTCGAACACGATCGGCCGATGCGAGTGGACGCCCTGAACGGGCCGCAGCCGCCGGGAGCTGTCGGTGTTCGCGGTGCTCGGCCCGCCCAACACGTCCGCGCCGGGCGGCACGCGATTGATGGAGGGCTACGTGGCGCTCTCTCCCAGACGCCATTGGGATCGGGAAGATCGCACGAATCTGCAAATCGCCGGCGTGTCGTGGATCTGGGTCGATCGAGGTTGGCAGCGGCTCGAAATGCCGTTTCCGCGCGCCCGATTGGTGAGTCGCACGGCCCGCATTCGAGACTATCAGCCCGATCTCAAACGGATCGACCCAGCAATCATCGCCCTCGCCGCCGAGGACCGGATTTTCCCCCAGGGACCGCCGGGAGCAGCCTCCCTCCTGCTCGACCGGCCGGGACGAATCCGGATCCGCACCGAGGCCACCGCGTCCCGATTTCTCGTGCTCTCCGAAGCCTTTCATGACGGCTGGACGGTCGCAATCGACGGGCGACCCGCGCGGGTGGTCCGCACGTATGGTGATTTCCTGGGGTGTGAGGTCGGGCCGGGCGTTCACGAGGTGGCATTTCGCTTCGATCCGCCTAGCGATCGCCTCGGCTCAAGCCTTTCGTTCATGGGCTTCTTGGCGATCGCCCTGATCCAGGCCGTGGCGTTCGCGAAGCCGCGTCGCTTCACCCCCGGCCCCCGTGAACATGGATCCGAGTTTGACCGGCGCCTTGACACGACCGGTCGGTTTCTCTTAGATAGGAGTCCCGTCCGTCGGACATTCAGCCCAGGCCGTCGTTCCACGTGAAACACATCCAGGTTGGCACTTCTTGACCTCCATCAAGGAAGATTGCGCGGACCGGGTAAGGCAGCCTATGCAGACGCATGACGACACCGCGACTCCGATCCCCGGCGACCACCTCACGTCCCTCGATACCAACTGGTCAACGGTCCGGAACGCCCACATCCCGGGGCCGGCCGGCCACGCGGCCATGCGCGAGCTGATCGGCCGCTACCATGACGCGGTCGAGCGCTACTTGCGGCTCAAGCTCCGCGACCGCAACCTTGCCGATGAAGTCTTCCAGGAGTTCTGGACCAAGCTCCTGGACCACAAGCTCGCCGGCGCGGACAATACCAAAGGCCGGTTTCGCGACTACCTCCGCACCGTCCTGCACCGGCTGATCGTCGATCATTTCCGCGCGAGGAAGCTGCAAGCCCTGCCGCCGGGCGACCTGCTCGACCCCTCCGCGCCTGACGCCGAGTACGATCGCGTGTGGCGAGAATCGATCATCCGCCGGGTCTGGTCGCGGCTGGAAACCTACGAGGCCTCGACCACGAAGAACCGCTACGCCAGCGTCCTGCATCTGCGCGTCGAGAATACGGAAGCGTCGATCGACGAGCTGGCCCTGGCCCTGGGCGACCGCGTCGGCTCGAAGGTCAGCGCCGAAGCGTTTCGCAAGACGTTACAGCGGGCTCGCGGGAAATTCCTGGAACTCCTCATCGAGGAGTTGCGCGTGACCATCCACCCCGCCAGCCCCGAGGACATCGAGGCCGAAATCTACGACCTCGGCCTGGGAAACCTCTACCGCCGCTACTCGGCCGAGTTGGAATAAGCCGACGGCCCAAGTCCAAGAAAGCGGGGCCGATCGCCCTTGGGTTGACCTTGCGTCTCTCCCCTCGATCCCGATTTCCGCGCCAAGTCGCCAGACTGGCGCGATGATGAAAAATTCTCCAACCCCTTGACCCAGTGTCATCGGGCGGGAATGATGGTCGTGGCGATCCGGACCAGGGACGTGGACTTTGCATCGGCCAGTCGGTGATGGTTTGGATACGTCAGGGCTGGCCGAGGGGTTTGCACGCGGCGGTCAGGGCCAGAGAGGGATTCGCGATGCTTGTTCTTTCGCGGAAGAAGAACGAGAGCATCATCATCAACGACAACATCACGGTGACCGTGGTGGAGATTCGTGGTGATAAGGTGCGGCTGGGCATCGATGCCCCCAAGGATGTGACGGTCCATCGGAGAGAGGTGTACGAGGCGATCCAGAATTCGCAGGGCAAGGGCCGCGAAGTCGGTGCCAACACCAACGCGTCGGAAGACGACCACTCCTGAGGAAAATCGACCCGCCCGCCTCAAATCTCCCGAACCGCTCGCCGCGCGTGCTTCGCCGCGATCACGATGATTTTGCGGCCTGCGACTTCATCACTCGAACAAATTCCCGCATCCACGGGCCATTATCGGGCCACCCGCGCACGGTCACCAGGTTTCCATCGACCACGACCTCGCGGTTGACGAACTCGCCCCCGGCCGCCCGCAAGTCGGGCTCCAGCTCGGGGTAGCCGGTCAGGGTGCGTCCAGAGACCCCGCCCGCCGCCGCCACCAGCAGCGGGCCGTGACAGTTCGCGGCGATCGGCTTGCCGCTCTCGACGAAATGCCGGGTGATCGCCACGGCCTTCGGGCGATTGCGCAGAATACTCGGGCGCGCGCCCTCCCGGCAGGACGAGCCCTTGATAGGACTCGGCGTCTACCTCGTCCAACCCAAGATCGGCCTGGACCAGATAGCCGGGCTTCTCGGTGTACGTCTCGAATCCCGGCTCGAAATCATGGACCACCGAGAGGAACGCCTTTCGCGTGGGGGCCACGATGTGGACCGTCCATCCCTCTTCTTCCAGGCGATACTTGGCGTAGTAAATCTCCTGGGATTCTCCTGCGTCACCGGTCAGGAGGAGGATTCGTATCATGGTAAGTACTCCAGGGAGGTGGACGTAGCGATCACCCTATCACCCGAAGCACGGCTTGGCAAGCACCACCTTCCGCCGCGACCACCCGCGGTGCTCCGCATCCTGACACCCCGAAGGAAACACGCCGGCCACCGCGTCGGAAACTGTCGGCAGCGAGAGCCGTCCGCCCTTGACCCGAGCGGGGCTCAAGGGCTAGATTAATGGGGTCGCAAGGCCCCGTCGTCTAGCCTGGTCTAGGACACATGCCTTTCACGCATGCAACACGGGTTCAAATCCCGTCGGGGTCACTGAGAATTCTCGCCTAGCAGCGTGCGAAGATGCAGTTCGACGCAACCGGCAAGGATCGGCACGTTGTAGCCGCCTTCCAAGACGCTCACCACCCGCCCACCGGCATGGACTCTCGCCACGTCGAGCACGTCGCCGGTCAAGGTCGCGAAATCCTCGACTTCCAGTCCAAGGCTCCCCACCGGGTCCTCGGCATGGGCGTCGAAACCCGCGGAGATCAGGATAAGCTCCGGGCGAAATCGATCGGCCATCTCATGCAAGCTCGATCGGAACGCGGCCAGGTAGTCCGCCCGGCTCACGCCAAACGGCAGCGGCACGTTTCGCGTCGATCCCAGCCCTGCCCCCGCGCCGGTCTCGTCCAGACCGCCCGAACCGGGATAGAACGGGTAGCGGTGGACCGAGAGGAAGGCGACGCGAGGGTCTTCGTAGAAGATCTCCTGCGTGCCGTTGCCATGGTGGACGTCCCAATCGACGATGAGGACCCGGTTGAGCCCCAGTTGATCGAGGGCATGGCGGGCTCCGATGGCCACGCTGGCGAACAGGCAAAATCCCATCGGCCCGGAGGGCCTCGCGTGATGGCCGGGCGGCCGGACCAGGCAAAGGGCACGGCGAGCGGGGCCGGCGATCACGCCCGAGACGGCTTCCACCACGGCGCCGGCCGCGAGCCTCCCGGCGGTTTCCGACCCTTCGGAGAGCCAGGTATCGGCCTCCAACTGGACGGGCTTCGCGGGATGAACTCCCCGATACTCGGCCAGGATTTCGGGCGAGTGGACCCGCAGGATCTCCTCATCGGTCGCCGCTCGAACGGCCCCATTGGTGCATTTCCGATCCAGCCCCGTCCGTCCCAGGTGCCGCAAGATGGCCGCGAGCCGCTCGGGCCGCTCGGGATGCCTTGCGGGCGTGAGGTGGTCGAGCATCCGGCGATCGGTGTGAAGCGAAACCATGGGTCGTCTCCGGGGGCCGCGTGTCCCTTCCGAATCTAGCCGACAGGGCCGGCCACGGTCCATCATGGTGGCGTGGTCGTGAGGGGGTTTCACGTGAAACCGCGTGAGATCCCCCGCCCGATCGGTTAGACTGGCCGCCCATGACACGTCCCTCCCCCAGTCTGCAGCGCGAGGCCGCCGCGATCGCGGCCTTCATGGTCATCGGCGCCATCCTCCGGTTCTGGGGCGAGGCCTCGCTCGGGCTGAACCACTTCGACGAGGGCGTCTTCGCCACCTCGGCCTACACCATGCTCTCGCCGAAGGGGATCGCCGGAATCAATCCGCTCGATCGCTACTTCGGCCCTCCCGGATTCCCGATCCTCGTCAGCTACTCTTACCTGCTCTTCGGGATCTCCGACGTGGCGGCCATCCTCGTCTCGCAGGTCGCCGGAATCCTGACCATCCCGGCGCTCGGCTGGGTCGGCCGCAGGACGTTCGGGCCGGGCGCGGGCGCGATGGCGGCGGGGCTTCTTGCGATGGCGGGTCCCTCCGTCGTATTTTCGCGGATGGCGCTCACCGACACCACGTTCCTGCTCGCCTGGATCATCGCCATCGGGCTCGGGACCATGTTCCTGGAACGTCCCGGAATCCTCCGCGCCATCCTCTTCGGGGCCGCCGTGGGGCTCGCGCAGAACGTCAAGTACAACGGCTATCTTCCGGGTTTCACGATCGCGCTCGCGGCGATCGCCGGCTGCCTCTGGCCCGCCGCCGACGGGCGACGCCACGCCGGGTTCGCGCTGGCCAGGGGGTTGATTGCCGCCGTGGCCGCGGCGGTCGTCTACTGGCCCTGGTTTCATTACGTGGACCACCAGCCGGGGGGATATGCCGACTTGCTGAGGCATCACCGCACCTATCTGACCGGCTGGGGCTCCTGGCTCACGAACTGGCGATTGCAGATGTCGCAGGCCACGGCGCTCTCGGGGTCGATCTACGGCCAGGTCAACTGGGGCATGATCGCCTGGCCGCTTTCGCTGCTTGGCGGCGTGTATGCGGCGTCCGGCCGGAAGCCCTCGGCAATGGAATATGGGGCGATCCTTGCCGGGGCGATCCTCTTCGGGACCTCGCCCAACGCGCCGTGGTGGATCACGCTTTTCTCGTTACCGTGGCTCCTCACGGATCATCGCCAGTCCGTCCGCGTGGTCGGTTTCTGGTGGACGATCATGGCCATTCTCACGCCGTTCTATCATCCCTACGCCCGCCTTTGCCTGCCCATGCACGCCGCGGCGTGGGTTGTCCTCGGCAGCTTCGCGCCGGCCATCGGAACCGTCGCTCGAATCCCCGTTTCTCCGCGGACGATCGCGATCGCCCTCGCGATTGGCGTGGCGATGATCCAGGACCTGGCCATCCCGCCGCGTGCCCATCCGCTGCCCGGATTGCTCGCGTCCACCGACTCGCTGCGGATGGCCTGCGAACGGCTCGATCGCACCCGCGAGCTGGCCGTGCAATCGGGGGCCGGGCCCATGCGGATTCGCGTCCTGGGGCGTCCCTCGGCGGTGTATTATCTCGGCCTGTTCGGGACCGGCCGGATCTATCGCGAGATTGACCTCGTCGGGCTCTCGGAAAATATCCAGCCGGGCGATTGGGCCGTCCTGGACGACACGATCCTCCCGGGCTTCGAGGCCGGGAAAGCCTTCGATCCCCGATGGCGAAGGGCCATGTCCCCGGTCCTCATCCCCGACGGCATGTCACTGCCCACCTTGCTCGACATCAACCCGAACCAGGCTTACGAGTGGTCGCCGTCGCGCGATTCCTACCTCCACGTGTACGAGCCGAACCGATGACCCCCGAGCCTCCCGTGTCGCTCTGGCCCGACCCGTCTGCCCTGGGCGCCGTGACCGACCTGTATCAGCTCACCATGATGGCCGGGTACGCGGCCTCGGGGATGAGCGAATCGCGGGCCACGTTCGAGCTGTTCGTGAGGCGATTGCCCGCAGGCCGCGCCTACCTCGTCTTCGCGGGGCTGGAGCAGGCCGTGGGCGACCTCATGCGGCTGGCATTCTCGCGCGAACAGGCCGAATACCTGCGGGGGTTGCCGGCGTTCGCGCACGTCGATCGAGGCTTTTTCAACGCCCTGCCCGACCTCCGATTCCAGGGCGACCTCTGGGCCATCCCCGAAGGGACGATCGTCTTCCCGGGCGAGACCTTGTTGCGGATCGAAGCGCCGTTGATCCAGGCGCAATGGGTCGAGACGTTCCTGATCGCCTCGCTGAATTATCCCACGCTCGTCGCGTCCAAGGCATCGCGGATTTCTCAGGCCGCGCAGGGGCGATCCTGCATCGATTTCGGCGCCCGCAGGGGGCACGGCCCGCACGCGGGATTCCTCGCGGCGAGGGCGGCGTATCTAGCCGGATTCGACGGCACTAGCCACGTCGAGGCCGCCCGATTGCTGGGCATCCCGTGCGTCGGGACGATGGCCCATTCCTGGGTCCAGGCGCACGAGACTGAGGCCGAGGCCTACGCGGCGTATGTCCGCCAGTTTCCCGAGAATTCCACGCTGCTGGTGGACACCTACGACACGCTCGAAGGCGTCCGCCTGGCCGCCGCGATTGAACCGCCCATCCGCGCCGTGCGCATCGACAGCGGCGATCTGGTTTCGCTATCGCAGGAGGCGAGGGCAATCCTGGATGCGGCCGATCGTCGTCAGACGAAGATCCTCGTCAGCAACGACCTGGACGAATGGAAGATCGCCGACTTGCTGGCTCACGGGGCGCCCATCGACGCCTTCGGCGTGGGGACCGAACTGATCACCAGCCGCGATTCGCCGGCGATCTCGATGGTCTACAAGCTCGTGGCGATGGACGGCCACGGTCGCGTGAAGAAGGCGCCCGGCAAGAGGACGTATCCGCTGGCCAAGCAGGTTTTCCGGCGGACCGACGGGCAGGGGAGATTCGTCGGCGATCACGTCACCCGGTTCGATGAAATTGGGCCCGGCGAGCCGCTGCTGGGGCAAGTGCTGACCGCAGGGAGGCTTGTCGCTCCGATGCCCTCGCTGGCAGCGATTCGCTCGCGCCATCAGGATCAAATCAAGGCGATCTCCGACAACTTGCGAGGGCCGGACGCGGCGGGAGTTTATCCGATTTCGTATAGTGAAGTCCTGGAAAGTGAGGCGGCAAGACTGGGCCTCTAACCCTTCGCCGCCTGGGTAGGATGAGAGGCGCCGGCGGAATTGGCAAACGATCGACCGGCGGAGGAATTGGATGGGTGCCACGTACACGGCCATCGTCCAGCAGTCGGGCGAGTGGTGGATCGGCTGGGTCGAGGAGGTTCCGGGCGTGAATTCGCAGGGGGCCACCCGCGAGGAACTGCTCGACAACCTGCGGGATGCCCTCGACGAGGCGCTGGAGATGAATCGCGAAGACGCAAGGGCCGCCGCATTGGGAACGTTCGAGGAAGTGAGCCTTGCCCTTTGAAGCGGCGCGACCTGATCCGCCACCTGGAGCAGCACGGTTGCGGGTTCGTCCGCGAGGGCCGGCGGCATTCGTGGTGGGGCAACCCGGCGAATGGCCGGCGGTCGGCGGTCCCGCGTCATACGGAAGTGCCCGACCCGCTGGCCCGAAAGATCTGCCGGGACCTGGGCATCGCGGAGCCCTGAGGCGATCGCGCACGGCGGGGCGGGCGTTTCTGAGCTTTACACCCCGCCCCTCGCCGATTACCATCCCCGCGCACAGCCGAGAAGTCGCCAGGCAGGAGGCCGCCGACCTTGGGCAAGATCATCTGCGTGGCCAATCAAAAAGGCGGCGTGGGCAAGACGACCACCGCCATCAACCTTGCCGCCGGGCTGGCCAAGGCCGGCAAGACCGCGCTCGTCCTGGACATCGACCCGCAATGCAATGCCACCAGTGGCCTCGGAATTGAGCCCGCCGCCCGGCATCCGTTGCTCGCGGGTAAGCCCCTGATCGAGTCGATCGCCGCCACCTCGCAACCCGGCCTCAGCGTCCTGCCCGGCTCGCAAAGTTTGGCCGATGCCGATGCGCTTTCTGCCACCAATCGCCAGCGGGCCTCGGCGCTTCGAGAACAGTTGACCAACGAGCTTTCCCGCTTCGATTACGTATTCCTCGATTGCCCGCCCTCGCTCGGCCAGTTGACCCGCGCCGCGCTCGGTGCGTCGGCCGAGATTTACATCCCGATCCAGTGCGAATATTTCGCGATGGAAGGGCTCTCGCAGATCATCGACCTGGCCAAGCTCACCAAGTCTCGCGACAACCCTCGCCTGGAAATCGGCGGGATCGTACTCACCATGTACGACCCCGCGCTCGAGCTCGCCAAGGAAGTCGCGGGCGAGGTCCGCGAGTATTTCGAGGACTCCGTGTTCGACACGATGGTCCCCCGCGATGTCGCCATCAGCGAGTCGCCCAGCCATGGCCAGAGCGTGCTCGACTATGCCCCTCGCGCCGGGGCGCCTGGGCTTATACCGAACTTGTGATGGAGGTCATCGACCGTGAATAAGAAACGACTCGGACGAGGGCTTGCGTCGCTCCTGGGCAACGAAGACGGAGGGTTCGAGCCGACTGCGCTCGAAGCCGCCGAGCTCGTCCATGTTGCCGTGGACCTGATCGACCCCAACCCGTTCCAGCCTCGTCGGCAGTTCGACACCGCCGACATCGCGGCCCTTGCCGACAGCCTCCGCCAGCACGGGATGTTGCAGCCGGTGCTCGTCCGCTTGCGGGGCTCTCGATACCAGTTGATCGCAGGCGAACGCCGTCTGAGGGCCGCCGCCGAGGCCAAGCTCCACAGCGTCCCCGCCCGCGTGATGGACCTGGACGACCAGCGGATCAGCGAACTCGCGATGGTCGAAAACCTCCAGCGCGAGGACCTGAACGCGCTGGACAAGGCCACGGCGTTCCGGTCCTACCTGGATACCTACGGCGGGACTCAGGAAGAACTCGCCGGACGCCTCGGGCTGGATCGCTCGACCGTGACGAACCTGCTCCGCCTGCTCGACCTGCCGGCCGAGGTGCAAGATGCCGTCAGGAACAAGAAGATCACGCAAGGCCACGCCCGCGCCTTGCTCGGATTGAGCGATGCCGAGCAGCAACTCGCGGCTTGTGCCCGCATCATCGCCGAGCACCTTTCCGTCCGCCAGGCCGAGGCCCTCGTGCAAACCGGCGAGCCCACCGCCGCGAAATCGCGCATCCGCAAGGACGCCGCCGAGCCCGGATCGACCCCGTCCGGCGGCAAGGCGCCTCATGTGATGGAGCTGGAAGGGCACCTCCGCGAACGTTTCGGCACCGCGGTCCTCATCCGCGTGAAGGCCCGCGATCGCGGCCAGATTGTCATCGATTTCAACACCCAGGAAGAATTCGAGCGCGTCACGGCCATGATCCGGGGAAACTGATCGCGACCGGAGCGTCGGCCAGCTTCCCATGGAACCATCGTTCCCGGTTTCATCGGAAGTCCTAGTACCTTCAAACTCCGCCCCTTGAATCCCGGCGGGTCCGCTGGCGGATCGCTCGAAAAACTTGATCGACGCAAGCCCGACCGGTACAAGCAGTATCCGCGGTCGCGAGGATGCGAACCGCCGCGAGGCCCGGAGATGCGTCACGCGTGGCATTGCGATTGCAACCAGGCTGGGATTCAACAAACGGATTTGTTCGGGCGGCGCACAGCCCAGACCGGACCGATGATGGTGATGAGGCGGCCCTTGATGTTGCAGGAAGAGGTCGGCAGGACCACGGACACGTTGATCGCGATCGCCGCCGACCCCGCCAGGGCGGCCGAGATCCATGCCCTGATCGGGCCGTTCTTCCACCTGATCCGGAATCGCCTGAACAGCCTCCAGATGTGCGTCTATCTCGGCCGCCGCACCGAGGCCATCGACGCGAAGGCGGCCTGGGAAGAGCTGGACCAGGCCTATCGCCAGGCCGAGAAGATCGTCGACGTGTTTCAGGGCCTGTGCCGGCCCATGCCGCTCTCGCCGATCCCGATGGGCCTCGACCTGATCCTGAACGACGTGGCCGCGCGATGGTCGCCGCAATTCGCCGGCCGCCAGGCCACGCTGCAAGTCGATGCGAGATCCGGCTCGGATCACGGCCGGGTCGACCCCTCGCGATGGTCGTGCGTGCTGAACATGCTGGCGGATTGGCGATGCCACCGCGTCGCGCCGGGCACGGGAATCACCCTGCGGGCCGGTGTCCGCGAGGGGCGTTCGTTCGTGGAATGGGACGAGAGGACGGCACGACCCGGCGAGCCCGATCCCGGCGGAATCCTCCCGCTGGCGATGATGGCCCGCGTGGCCTCGGCACACGGCGGGACGATGTCGCGAGACGATCGAAACGGCCTGCGACTGGCCGCCGACTGGCCGCCGGCGATCGCAACCCCGATCCAGGCGAACCGACCGATCGCCGCCGGTGTCCCTTGACCGTCGGGACGAGCCGTCAGTACGATGCACGGGAAGATTTTCGGGGCGTAGCTCAGCTTGGCTAGAGCGCCTGGTTTGGGACCAGGAAGTCGCAGGTTCAAATCCTGTCGCCCCGACTGTTTGTTGGCCGGAGGACGGCCTCTCGCGTTGATTTCACCGGCGTGAGCGTGGGGCCGGCTCAGATTTCCTTCGCGCAGGTCGCGCACAGGAGATCGACCGTCTCGTTGGTGAACGTTGCCGAGAACGTGGGGCGACGGCAGCGGCTGCACGACATGGGCTCGAACTTCTTGAGCAGCGAGTTCCAGTAGAGGCGGTAATTGCGGATCGCTTGCTTCCGCTGGATCACCACGGGGACGACGAGCGCCGGGACGCGGACCCTCGCCACGACCAGGGGTCGCATGGCGGCACGCAGCGTGGAATTCTCGTTGATTTCCGCCAGCTTGCGACGCAATTCCAGGTCGACCGCACGCTTCTTGGCGGCAACCTCTTCGGGCGAGGGGACCGCCGCCGTGCGACGCTTCGAGCCGTCGGCCTCACGCGTTCAGCGCCGATAATAGTCCTTCAGCCGCTTGCGGTCGCGCTCCAGCCTCTGCTCGATCCGCCGGACGAATTCGGACGACGCGGCGATGAGCCTCCGCTTGGCTTCCGCGATCGCCGTTTCGTAGGTGGACGGGGCGTCGGGCGGGTTCGTCGGCGGGTCGCCTCGGAGGTCGGGCTCCTGGAGCACGTCCGTCAATTCGACGATGGCCTGGCTTTCCGCGTTCGCCGCGATCCGAAAGACCGCCTCCCACACGTCCTCCGACCGCAACGAGCCGAGCAGCGTCCACAGGTGATATTCCACCAGCGCCGGCTCGGCCGTGCGGTACCTGGCGCGGGCGTTCTGCCAGGCGAACGTGCGGTCGATCTTGTCCGACAGGTCGCGGCTGGTGAGATAGCGCTCGGGGATGAGGAACGAGCCCTCTCGCGGGACGGCCACGTCCAGGACGCGCCCGGCCACGTCGAGGAATTCGCCGCCGAGGCCGACTTGCAGGGTCTTCGGGGCCGCCGCCACGCCCAGCGAAAACTCCTCGCCCGGCAGGTGCGCCGCCGCCGCGACGTCGGGCGGCACCACGGCCGATCCGGGCAGCTCCAGTACGGGCCAGTCGGCCACGCCGCCGCTGTGTTCGAACAGTTCGACGGCAAACGATTGCAAGTCGCGATCGAGCGCGGTCGTCGCCATGATTACTGGAAGTCCTCGCCGAACAGGGCCTCGTCCAGCTCCTTGGATTGCACATACTGTTCCTGCGCCTCCAGCAGCGTGTCGCCCAGGCTTACGAACGATCGTTCCAGCTCGGCGTCATCGCGGGAGCGGAGCCAGAGGTTCAGGACGAGCGACTCGAACTGATCGCCGTCCTCCAGGTTGCCCAGGATCGAGCCGACCTCGCCCACGACCAGCTCGAACATGCGGATCTTCTCGTTGAGCACGTCCAGGATGCGGGCCTCCAGCGAGTCGGCCGTGCAGAGGTTGAAGACGAACACCTCGCGAGTCTGGCCGTAGCGATGCACGCGGCCGATCCGCTGCTCGATCTTCATGGGGTTCCAGGGGAGGTCGTAGTTGATCAGCGTGTCGGCGAATTGCAGGTTGCGCCCCTCGCCGCCCGACTCGGTGCAGAGCATGATCGGCACGAGGTCGCGAAACAGCGCCACGGCCTCGTCCTTCTCCTGGGCCGTCTGCTCGCCGGAGAACACGGAAAACGCCAGGTCGTTGGACCGAAGCAGCCCCGAGATGTGGGCCAGGGTGCGGCGGAAGTTGACGAAGATCAGCAGCTTGTGCCCTTGCGACTGCCGGGCCAATTCCAGCAAGCGAGAGTCCTTCGCCGACTCGCCGATCGTCGCTGGCCAACTGGACCAATTTGACCGCCTCGGGATCGGAGTAGGCGATCCGCTCCAGCGAGTCGGCCACGGCCGTCGGGTGGCTGCCCTGCGCGGCCAGGAGGCTGCTCAATTGCAGGCGCGACACGGGCGCCGCGATCCCGGCGATGGCTTCGTCGTCGGCCTCGACGTCGGCAAGGTCGTCGGCCGCCGTCTCGTCGGTCGGCTCGATGTGCTCACCAGCCCGCTGCCGCGACTTCGCAGGAAGCGGGTCAGCCTGCGATACAGCTCGGCTTCCGCCCCCTGGGGATGGGCCAGCACGGTCTGGGCGTAACGCGGCGGCAGGTTGAGCTGCACGAGGCTCCGCGTGTTGCGGACCATGACCTCGCCAAGCAACGTCCGCAGCCGCTCGCGATTCCTGGGGTCGCGCGGGTTGCCTCGCTTCACGTATTGCTTCTTGAAGTCGGACTCGGTGCGGAGATGACCGGGGGCCAGCAGCGTGAGCAAGTTGTAGAGTTCGAGCAGGTTGTTCTGCACGGGCGTGGCCGAGAGCAGGAACATGAACCGGCGTTGCAGCGAGTTCACGAGTTGCCAGTTCAGCGTCGCCCGATTCTTGCAGTGGTGGGCCTCGTCGACGATGACCAGGTCCCAGGGATGGGCCGCGACCATCGCCGCCCGCTTCTTGGCCTTCGCGAACGCCAGCGACGTCAGCACGCGATCGTGGCCGGTCCAGAACTCCGCCCGGTCGGCCGCGAGCCCCTTCGGCGGTACGGTGAATTCCAGGTCGAACTTGCTGGTCAATTCCTCGTGCCACTGCGAAACCAGCGGGGCAGGGACCAGGATCAGCACGCGACGCGCCATGCCTCGCATCAGATACTCGCGCAGCAGCAGGCACGCCTCGATCGTCTTGCCCAGGCCGACCTCGTCCGCCAGCAGCACTCGGCCGTGAAAATGCCGCAGGACCTTGCGGACGGCCTCGATCTGATGCGGCAGATGCTCGACCCCGTGCAAACCTTCCAGGCACAGCAGTTCGTCGAACCCGCGCAGCAGGCTCAGCCTCGCATGTTCCTGATGCAGCCAGAGGTCGCGCGGATCGACGGTGCGACGTCCCGCGAGGAACGGCTCGGCCTGGAAGGAAACGGGAATCCCGCCGGGAGTGACCCAGCGATCGGTGGGCGAGTCTTCGGCTTCCGGATGCGGGGCACCTTCGGGGTTGTCGTGTCGCTCGTGCAAGGAAACCCGCGACGCCATGAATTCCATGCTCCCTGGTGACCGAGGAATTCACTGGAGGTAGTGGGTCCGCCGGCCGTCCATTTCCCGAGGCATGTCAGCGCGAGTTGGGATCGATGATTTCCTTGAGCAGGGCGGGATACGTCTCCCAGGACTGGAAGTAGGTCGCTTCCAGCGGGGCGGGGATGTATCGGGTCTCCGACAGGAAGATCGGCAGCGACGGGAGCGCATCGCCTACGCCGATCGACTCCACGTAGGCCGTCGGGATCTCTCCGCCGAGATAAGAGGCCACGATCAGGGGTTTCCCGGGCGGAACGTCGAAGGGCTGGTCCCAAAATTCGTCCCAGATCGCCTTGTGAATCCCCAGCGGGTCGCGGGGCGTCGGCGGGAAGAGGTCCACGACGAGCAGGCTCACGCCCTGATTCAGGATGTCGGCCGCCTTCTCGACGAACGTCCGGATCGAGTTGCGACTGTCCTTATTCCCCGGCGACACGATCTCAATGATGGCAACGACCTTCCCGCGTCCGTGCCGGATGACGACGCGGTCCGCCCTCTTGGCGAAATTGACCCGCTCGGATTTCGCAATCACGCGGGCGGTCGGCGGGGCCGTGGCGACGGCGAGCCCGCCGGGATCGTCTTCCGGGTTGCGTGCTCGAAGGGTTACGGCCTGCGGAAGCGGGCGACTGTTGACCTTTTCGAGCGTTGCCATGTAACCCGACGGCAACACCTGGTTGTTCAGCACCCCGGCCAGGCTCACCGTCCATCCCAGGCGAAAATCGTGGAAATCCCCGGGTTCGAGTCGGGTCCAGTCGTGAATCGACATGAGCCACCCCCCCTCGCACTACGAGTTTACCAACTCTCATCGCGGCGGGGCAACGTCCCCACGTGAACCCGGAGTGCCTCAGTACGAATCCGGGGTTTCACGTGAAACCCCGGGCGTGTAACCGACGGGGCGGGCGCCCAGCTTGATGACCAGTTCGTCGAGGATCTCGGCCGTCTTGCTCGCGCCGATCCGGTCGCAGCCGAGCTGCGCCACTCGCAACGCCGAATCGAGCGTGCGGATCCCGCCCGCCGCCTTTAACTTGACGTGCGGAGGGGCCACGTCGCGCATCAACTTCAGGTCGTCGTCGGTCGCGCCGCCGGAACCGTAGCCGGTGGAGGTCTTCACGTAGTCGGCGTCTTCCTCGCCGCAGATCTTGCAGAGCTTGGAGATCTGCGCGGGGCTGAGGTAGCAGTTCTCGAAGATCACCTTCACGAGCGCCCCCGCGTGTGGGCGATGCGCACGATCCCGCGGATCTCGTCGCGGACGTAGGGCCAGTCTTCCGCCAGGGCCTTGCCGATGTTGATCACCATGTCCAGCTCGGTCGCGCCGTCGTCGATGGCCCGTTCGGCCTCGAACAGCTTCGCGGCCGTGGTGTGGCCCCCGTGGGGGAAGCCGATGGTCGTGCCCACCGCCACGTCCGACCCGTCGAGGATCTTCTTCGCCAGCGAGACCGCGTGGGGCTTGATGCACACGCTCGCCACGCGATAGGCCGCCGCCAGCCGGCAACCCTCTTCAAGCTCGGCGTCGGACAGGGTCGGACCCAGGAGCGAGTGGTCGATTCGCTTGGCCAGGAACTCATAGGTCAACTGCATCGACGGACCCCCGAGGGCAGAGGAGCAACGCAAGACGTGGGATCGAGAGGTTTGACCCATGATTGTGACCGCCTCGCACGCGACGAGCAAGGGCGATCGTCCAGGATCAATCTGGAATCGTGAGGGGGTCATGGACCCGCCGATTCCCGGGGCCGGTTGCGTACGCTCGGCCATCCGGGCGCGGGGATCTCGCCGCGAACGTGTCTCCCGCGCGTGGACGCTACCATTGCCGCCGCCGTCTGCTCCCGCCGCGGGCGGCGGGGTGGTCCGGGGGATGGTATTTCCGATGAAATTTCGCACGATTTCCTCGCCGGGCGTCACGATGATAAGCCTTTGTTCTAGCCTCACAACCACACCATCGATCCCGGGGTTCGGGCTTATCACCCATTCCCAGGATCGGGGGAAAATGGCCGGTCGCGGGGTCGCGATCAAGTGCCCGGCGAACGGGCGGATTCGGGCCGGGACATGGCCGACCCATTCGTCTTCGCCTGGATTTTCATGATTTACAACCCGTTGTCGGCGAAGGGATTGGGTCAATGATCGACGATTTTAATCTTGTCGATGAGCGTAATACGCTACAGAGTGCGACACTCGGGAAATGCCGGGGATTCGTGGGCGAACTCGGGCTTTTCGGGTGTTCTGTCCAGGGCGCAGTCGGGGTGAGACGGTTTTTTGACCGTTTTTGACCTGTTTTCGGGGCGAAGTGTTGCGCACAAATCCTCCAAGTCGTGACCGGGCCGGGAGATGCAGCTTGTCGAAAACCTGGACGAAATCTGGACGTCGGGCCCTCGGCGCGGGGGTTTTCGGCCCCTTTGTCGCGCCCGTTCGGCGCCCCAAGTCGTTAGAGCGGCTCTGGTTTAGGTTGAATTCTTGTTTCGGGTGCCACCGCCACGGTCAAACGAAAACCGCCCTGGCGGGCAAGGAGATGGTGCCTTTCGTGGCTTGCATGACCTCGCCTTACGCGGGGCGGACCCCGTTGTCGGCTCCTCCCCGGTCACGCCCCGCGAAAGGTAGGGGATGCGAAATCCCCCCGGACGACGTCACCGCAGCGAGCTTAGCGCGGGTCGCCGCATTGCCTCGGCCGACTCGATCGCGGGTGGCCGCTTCGTGGAAAGATTGGGCCGGAAGACCATGAGCAGGAGGAGCGGCAAGTACAGCAAGACCAGGGTGCCGCCTTCGTCCAGGTACCAGAACTGGCTGGCCACCAGCAAGGCGGCCGAGAGCGCGATCAACTCGCCCAGGTTCTTGCGGGCGGGGAAGAGCGAGGTCGTGGCCACGAGCGCAAAATAGGCGATCAAGACGGGGATGCGATAAACCGGGTCGATCCGCGTCCAGAAGCTTCCGGCCGAGGGGTTTTCCACGCCCGGCAGGAGCCCCACGGCCGCCAGGCTGCGCGCCCCCAGGACGCGTCCCCAGGTTCGCAGGTGGGGGAAATTCCACGCGATCGCCCCGCAAATCGCCACGCTTGCCACCGCCACGGCCGTGAATCGCACGATCCCCCGGCCGCGATAGAATCCGGCCCACAGGGGGATCAAGCCCACGGTCGCGGGCATCCAGCCCGCCGCGAGTCCGATCGCGAGCCCGGCGACGGCGGGCCTTGCATAAGCGGCGAGCGCCGCCACGATCAACGCCGCGGGGACGAGTTGCCCGCCATCGACCACGGCGAACCGCGTGTACGGCAGGATCAGGTAGCACGTGGCCACGGCCAGGCCGGCAATCGGCCGATCGAAATGCCTCCAACCCACGACGACCAGCCCCAGCACCAATCCCATCTGGGCGATGGCCGCCACCGTGCGAGCCAGGATCACCTCGGCCGGGGTCCGCCTCATGGCGCGTGGCAAGGGAGATTGCCTCAGCACGTTTTCCATCGCGGCCGACCCGGCCGGCTTCACGGCGGCCGGGCTCCCGTCGTTCGATTTCGAGGTCGGATCGGCCGGATTGCGCGCCACCCCCTGGTCGACGGGCAAATTCACGGTCTCGATCAGGAGCAATCCGAGGATTCCGGTGGCCAGGCAAGAGAGCCCCGAGAAGCTCAGGTTCGGCTCCAGTTGCGGGCGACGGACCAATCCCAGGTCGATCAGGCAGCGGGCCAGCCAGAGCACCGACCCGAGGAAAAGCAGCACATACGCGGCCCAGGGCGGCGTGCCCGACCGCCCCAGCAGCATCATCAAGCCCGGCACCGGCGCGAACAGGAGCAGCAAGTCCAGGTTGCGGATGCTCCAGAACCGGCTGAATTTGAAGAAGAGCGTGACGCAGCAGAGCAAGGTAAGGAACAGCCAGACCCAGGGGCCAAGGCCAAGGTCGGCGGCCAGGTTTCCGCTCACAAGGGCCTCCCTCCGGCAATTCGAGCAGAGAGGGCAGGGGGAGGGGACGGGGCAATCAAGGGCGAAGAGCCCACGTGGGCATCTTACGATCGGTCAGGAGTCCTCGCAAGATCCCGACGCCTGGCGACGAAGTGTTCACTACACGGAGCCACACACGTTCCCCGGACGAAGGCCAGACATCGAGAGGATGTCTTTTCGCCCTCCCTCTGGCGAACGTGCGTGGCTACGTGGTGAACTCCACGCTCAATCGGCCTCAAAAGGCGGAGGATCGCCATCGATCTGTGCCAGGGCGTTGCGGGCGGCTCGTTGCTCGGCATCCTTCTTGTTCGGGCCCCATGCCGGCGCATATCGGCGTCCCGCGATGAACGCGGCGATCTTGAAGCACTTGGAGTGGTCCGGGCCTTTCTCGTCCAATAACACATAGGAAGGCGTGGCCGATAGCATCGCGCTGGGCCGATTGCTGGAGCGTGCTCTTGTAGTTCACGCCGATGGTCCCGGCCACGGTCTGCTCGATCTCCGGCCCCATGTGCGTGAGGATGAACCGCTTGGCCGCCTCCATCCCGCCGTCGAGGAAGATCGCGCCGACCAGGCTCTCGAACACGTCGGCCAGGATCGAGTCGGGCGTGGCGTCGTGCCCGCCCATCCCCTTGCCCACGATCAGGAATTCGTCGAAGCCCGAGCTTGTGCGAGATCTTGGCGCAGCGTCTTCCGCGAGACCACCACCGACTTGATCCGCGTGAGGTCGCCTTCCTGCGATTCGGGGTAGTCGCGGTAGAGCTTCTCGCAGACCACGGCGCCGAGGATCGCGTCGCCCAGGAATTCCAGCCGTTCGTTCGAGGCCAGCCGGTGATTGGCCCCCGAGGCGTGCGTGAGGGCTTCTTGCAGGTAGGCCAGGTCGCGAAATCGATAGTCGAGCACGCGCTCGCAGTGTTCGAAGAGGTCTCTCGGTCCGGTCGTCGATCTCGGGCCGGGATTCGTCGCGCGTGAGAGGGGACTTTGCCATGATCGTCTTCGACCCGATCCGAGGTGCTCTAGCGGACGAGGAAAGGCGACGGTTTGACCGCCCGGCCGTCGGCTATTGTACGATAGGCCCTCCGCGATGCGGAAATACGGCCTTCGAGGATTGCTCGCCGTGGTGCCCGCCAAAGACTTCAAGAGGAGGATGGTCGTCGAGATCGACGGCAACCCTCACATGATCGAGCACATCCAGGTCCAGACCCCCTCGGCCCGAGGCGCGGCCACGCTCTACAAGATCAAGGCCCGAAACCTCAAGACGCGAAGCCGCGTCGAGAAGACCTACAAGGGGACCGACAGCCTCGCCGAGTCAAGCTTCGAGCGCCGGCCCGGTCCAGTTCCTCTACCGCGACCCCGACGGCTTCCACTTCATGGACTCGGCCGACTACAACCAGTTCTCGCTCTCGAACGACGACGTCGAGGACCAAGTCCCCCTACATGACCGAGAACATGGAAGGCGTCGAGGCCCTCATGGTCGACGACGAGGTGATCGGCATCGAGATCCCCGACACGGTGGATTTATTGCTCGCCGAGACCATGCCCGGAGTAAGGGGCAACTCGGCCACGGGCCGCACGAAGCCGGCAACGCTCAGCACGGGAGTGGTGATCCAGGTCCCCGAGCATCTGGAACAAGGCGTGACGGTGCGGGTGGATACGAGGACGGGGGAGTATCTGGGAAGGGCGAATTGAGCGAAACGCTTGAATTCTTGCAGGGGGGCACGGCCCCCTTAATCGAAGAGCTTCGGGATATCGCGGGCACCGTGGATCACGCGGAGGATTTCCACTCCCTCGGCATCGGGGCGGTAGAAGATCACGTCCTTCTCGACGAGGGAACTGGAGAGATTGGGAGCCAGTTCCTCCCGGCTTCGCCCCAGGCCGGGCATTTCGGCGAGCAACTGGCATTTCCGCTCGATCTTGTCGATCAGACTGGTCGCGGCTCGGAGGCTTGCCGCAGAGAGGAAGTCGGCGATTTCTTCCAGGTCGTTCGCAGCCTGGGGAGTCAGCCGATATCGACTCAGTGGCCTTGCCCGTCCCCAGTCCCGGCACGAACTTTCTCCCTGAGCTTTTCGAAGGCCTCCGGCCCGTCGAGCAATTCGCCCCGATCCGCCTGTTCGATGCCCACCTGAATCTCGTTTCGAAGCTCGTCGAGCCGGAGTGCCTGGAGTTTGTCGCGTTCCTCCAGCAATCGAAGGGCTTCGCTCACGACTTCGCTGGCCGAGAGATAAACGCCGGTTCGTACTTTTCTATGAATCAGTTGCTCAAGCTCCGGAGTGAGCGATACGTTCATAAGACCTGCCTCGACGGACGGGGATGCCACCTAGAGTCCAGCGTATCCCCGATGGCGAAGCTTGTCAAAATCGCTTATTCTGGGGCCGCACAATCGGGCGGCATGCGGACGTCCCTATCATCCCTTGCCTCGACACGCTCCGAGCGGCAATCTCTCCCATGCCCTACGACGATTTCACGCTCGAACGGGTCCACGAAGCCTTCGGGATCGCCACGAGCGAATCCCGCCTGTTCCCGACGCTTCCCCGAATCCCGGCCCCCGATTGGCTGACGAAATCCCTGGAACGGAGGACGCAGCTTGCCCTCCTGAGCGAGAAGTCGCGCAGCGAATTCATCGTCGTGCCGATCCTCCTGGCCAGCCGGGAATTGAGCCCGATCACGCTCGCCATCTTCTCGGGCCAGCGGCTTGACATCGACGCCGCCCGCGGGCTTTCGGGCGAATGCGACTTCATCCTCGCCGCCGCACCGCCCGTCCCTCCGCTCCGCGCCCCATCGCCACGATCGTCGAGGCGAAGAAGAACGACATCGAGAACGGACTCGGCCAGTGCGTGGCGCAGATGGTGGGGGCTCGCCTGTTCAATCAGGCCGGCGGACGCGGCGATGTGCCCGATCTACGGATGCGTGACCACCGGGGAAGTGTGGCAATTCCTCAAACTTGTCGACTCCCTCGCCCTGATCGACGATCGCCGGTATTATCTGGATGACATCGAGGGGATTCTCGGCGCGATCCAGGCCATCATCGCCGAGGGGAACCATCCGCGATGATCATGGAGGACGCATGGCCGCCCGCCATTTCGCGCCTTACACTCCCAATCCGTCGCGGCCCTTCGATCATCGCCGCGCCGCCCACCTCCTCAGGCGAGCGGGCTTCGGCGCCTCGCCCGACGAGGTTGACGAGGCCGTGAAACGCGGCGTGGAAGAGACCGTTGAAAACCTCCTCGCCGACAATCCGCAGGCCGAGGGAAACTATGCTCTCACGTTGGAAGCGGCGAGCACGGGGCTGATGAATTTCGGCGAACGCGACGGCATCCAGGCGTGGTGGGCCTATCGCATGGCGTCCTCGCCCACCCCGTTGCGAGAGAAGCTCACGCTGTTCTGGCACGGCCATTTCGCCACGAGCGATGAGAAGGTCGAGAACACGTCGTTCGCCCACAATCAAATCGAAACCCTCCGATCGCTCGCGCTCGGCAACTTCCGCGACCTTGTGATGGCGATGGCCAAAGATCCGGCCATGCTCGTGTGGCTGGACGGCCAGACGAATACCCGCGAGCATCCCAACGAAAACTTTGCCCGCGAGCTGATGGAATTGTTCACCTGCGGGATCGGCAACTACACCGAGGCCGACGTCCAGCAAGCTGCTCGGGCCTTCACGGGATGGGGCCGCGACGGCCGGAAATTCGCCTTCAAGGTGGATGAGCACGACTCGGGGACCAAGAAATTCCTCGGGAAATCCGGCCATTTCGATGGCGGCGACATGATCGACATCCTCATCCAGCAGTCGGCAACCGCGAAATTCCTGGCCCGCAAGCTCCTCAGGTTCTTCGCCCATCCCGAGCCCGCCGACGACGTGGTGGAAGAGGCCGCCGGCGCGCTCGAACGCACCCGGCTCGACATCAAATGGTTCCTCCGCGAGCTGTTCTTGTCCGAATATTTCCACTCGGACGTGTGCTATCGGGCCAGGATCGCCAGCCCGGCGGAACTGGTTATCGGAACCCTGCGGACGCTGAAAATCCGCTGGCCCGCGCAACGGACGGTGGGGCATCTGGACGAGATGGGGCAAATCCTCTTCGTCCCGCCGAACGTGAAGGGCTGGGACGGCGAATCGCGCTGGATCAACTCCAGCACATGGGCCGCCCGCACGGGTTTCGCCGAGGAGATTGCCGTCCTGGACATGCTTGGCGGAGAAAACGCCTTCGCGGCGGGGATTGATCTCGAAAGCACGATTTCGGCCGAGATCAAGGAGCCGGCGAAGGTCGTCGATCGCCTGGCCGAGGTGCTGTTCCAGGGGGATTTGCCGACGGAAGCAAGGAAGAAGCTCGCCGAATTCCTCGTGATGGGCGAAGAGAATTCGGCCGCCGATCAGTTCCGCGACGACCAGGATTTCCGCCGCGAAAAGACCCGCGCCGCGCTTGGCGTGCTGCTCGGGTTGCCCGAATATCAGGCGTATTGAGATCGGCGAGGCCCGCGAATGACCGTACGACGAGCGATGGCCTATGTGGGAGTTGCCGGGCTCATCGCCGCCGCACTCTCCTGGTACGCCCGCAACATGCCCAGTCATTCCGAGCCCGCCCGTTCCAGCCAGTGCCGCAACAACCTCAAGCAAATCGCCCTGGCCCTCTATAATTACGAGGGCGCTCTGGATGCTTCCCGCCCGCGTATGTGGCCGACGCCGGCGGCAAGCCGCTCTATAGCTGGCGATTGCTGCTGATGGCCGAACTCGATCGTACCGAGAAGCTGTTCGGCGGCAAGCTCGCGAGCGGATTCCACTTCGACGAACCCTGGGACAGCCCGGCTAACCGCAAATTCCACGGCCTGCGATTTCTTTCCTTGAAATGCCCGAGCGATGTCTCGACGAATTTCGGGCCGATGACCAACTACCTCGCGGTGGTCGGGCCACGAACCTTGTTCCCCAGCGATGGCACCACGCGGCGCCTTTCGGACGTGAAGGATGGTCCGGCGGACACGCTCATGGTGGTCGAAGTCCTCAACTCCGGAATCCACTGGATGGAGCCCAGGGACCTCCCCTGGGATGCGATGAGTTTCCGGCTCGACGATCGTTCGCGGCCCAGTGTTTCGAGCGATCATTTCAACAACGGATTCCGAGCGTATCCTCCCAGGACCCATGCGGTGACCGTGGACAACAAGGCGATCAACCTGCCCGCGGACCTGACGCCCGAAACCTTGAAGGCGTTGCTGACAATCGATGGCGGCGAGAAGATCGATCGGAAACTGTGGCACAGATCGTCCTGGTGATTTCGCGTTGCGTGAACAAGTCCAGCCAGGGACGGCCGGTAATAACCGGCCCTACAAGACATTGAGGCCGTAATGACCGTGCGTCGTGCAATGGCGTATGTGGGAGTTGCCGGGCTTGTCCTTGCCCCGCTTTGCTGGCTAACTCGCGCGGTCAACGACGCTCGCGAAAGTAGCCCGCTCCTGCCAATGCGTCAGTAATCTCAAGTGGATGGGCCTTGCACTCGACAATTATGAGGTCCGAAATGGATGCTTCCCGCCTGCGTACGTGGCCGACGCCGAAGGGCAAGCCGCTCTATAGCTGGCGGGCGATCCTGGTGCGTGGACCTGGACCGCGTCGAGGGCATATTTGGTGGGCGATTCGCGGCCGGGTTCCGGCCGGATGAGCCTTGGGACAGCCAGAACAACCGCAAGCTGCATGAACTCAGCACCTATACCTTCTGGCGTTGTCCCAGCCACCCCAACGGTGGACGATCGAACGATACCCACTTCGTCGCGGTCGTAGGGCCAGGGACGATTTTCCCGAGCGACGGGACCTCGCGCCGCCTCTCCGACGTGAAGGACGGCCCCGGGGACACGCTGATCGTTGTTGAGGTCCTGAACGCCGGCATCCACTGGATGGAGCCGAAGGAATTGTACTGGGACGAGATGAGCTTCCGCCTCAACGACCAATCGCGCCCGAGCATGTCCGGCAATCACCCGTTATGGACGCACAGATTATCCCGGACCCCACGTGCTTACCGTGGATGGCATGGTGACCCATCTCCCGGCGAATCTCACCCCCGAAACGCTGAAGGCCTTGCTCACGATCGGCGGAGGGGAGAAGATCAAACGCGAGGCCTGGGACGGACTGGCGTCAAGGCGTGTGACAGCCTCCGCGGATAAATATCCGGCGTGATGCTCACGCCCGACGAGGAACATTCCATGACCACGCGAAGGCAATTCCTCGGATACGGCGCGGGGCTTTCCTTCATCACGCTGGCCCAGGGCGCACCCGGCCTTCTTGCCCGCGCCGCCGCAGGCGCCGCCCTTGCCGACAAGAACGATCATGTCCTCGTCGTGATCGAGCTTTCCGGCGGCAACGATGGTTTGAATACCCTGATCCCTTGCGAGGATCCGCTTTATTACAAGAATCGCCGCACGCTGGGCGTTCCGAAAAAGGACGTCTTGCGGCTTGCCGATGGCCTGGGCCTTCATCCCAAAATGACGGCCATGCAAGAGATGTTCAAGGAGGGGCATCTTGCGATGGTGCAGGGGGTGGGCTATCCCGGACCCAACCGCTCGCACTTCCGCTCGATGGAAATCTGGCAAACCGCCAGCGTGGCCCCGGTGGCGCCATCCACCGGATGGCTTGGCCGGTCGCTCGACGGCATCCCAAACCCCGATGACGCTCATCTTCACGGTTTAGCCCTGACGTCGGGCCTGCCGCTGGCGATGCAGTCCGAAACGGCGTTCATCCCGGTCGTGTCGCAACTGGAAGCGATCTCGGGCGAGGCCGAGAATCCGGCGGCGAAGCTGCGTCGCGAACTCTCGACGTCTGCTAATCCCACGAAGGGCCCCGTATTGCCGTTACGCCGCCAGGCCCGCACCTTCTACAAGGCCGCCGACCGCCTCAAGGCCGCGACCGAGTCGGCCTCGTCCGGCGGGGAATATCCCGAGACCGAGCTGGGCCTCCAGTTGAAGAGGGCCGCGCAGATCGTCTCGGCGAATCTCGGCGTGCGAGTCCTCTACGCCTCGCAAACCGGGTATGACACCCACGCCTCGCAGGGCGAAACCCACGGCAATTTGCTGGAACAGCTCTCGACCGCGCTTGCCGCCTTCCACAAGGATCTCGCCGCGAGAAAGCTCGATAAGAAGGTGGTAGTGATGGCCTTCAGCGAGTTTGGTCGCAGGGTGGACGAGAACGCAAGCAAGGGGACCGACCACGGCGCCGCATCATGCCTGATCGTGGCCGGATCGCCGGTGAAGGGGGGATCGTCGGCAAACATCCCAGCCTGGAAACCCTAGGCGAAGGCGACTTGATCCACCACACCGATTTCCGCTCGGTGTACACCACGCTGCTCGACGACTGGCTAGGATGCCCGGCCGAAGTGCTGCTGGGCGGCCGGTTCTCGAAGCTGCCGCTCCTGTAGGGCGTGTGCAACACGCCGATTCCTGGCACCTGAGGTCTTGTATGGCAAGAGCTGCACCGGATCGTTCAAAAGTCCAGAGGAAATAGACGACCATGCCCCGATTCCGAATCACTATACGACGGATGATGGTCGTGATAGCGATCGCCGCCATCGGAATCGGGTGTTGGCGATACGTCTCGCTTTCGATCGCCTACCGCGCGAAGCGCAACACTATGAGGCGCTTGGCAACCGATGCGAGCAAGGTAGCCAAGATTCCCAGAAACTCGCCGAGCGATTAGATCGCATGACGCTTCCAGGGGTTCAAGCTCAAAGGGATCAACTACGCCAGGACCACATCGACCTTGGAAATGCCGCCGGGCATTTCCGCACCCTTGCCGGGAAGTACGATCGGGCCTCCCGCTATCCCTGGCTTCCTGTTGCGCCCGATCCGCCCGAACCGGAGTTAAGGTAAGAACCCCGAAGAAATCGCTATGATTTCGACGGGGTTTGTGCAAAACCGAGGCCTTTTATGCATCAGTGGCTTTTTGTGCAAAGCCGGCACCAGAAAGGAAGGCGTATTGCACACGCCCTGCTCGACGACTGGCTAGGATGCCCGGCCGAAGTGCTGCTGGGCGGCCGGTTCTCGAAGCTGCCGCTCCTCCGAGGCATCTGAACCAAAGCCGATCACTATGAACTACTCGCGAGATTTGACCTGATGCCGGCGATCGTCGGTTCCGAATCCGACCGCATGGCCGGAACCTTGTTGGGCACGGCCCTTGGCGATGCGCTGGGCCTGGCCACCGAAGGGATGTCGGCGAGGGCGATTGCCCGGCGGTTCGGGCGGGTGGATCGATTTCGCCTGATCGGACGGACGGGATTCGTCTCCGACGACACCGAGCTAGCCGCCCTGGTGGCGCAGAGCCTGGCGAAGCATTCGGACGACGTCGATCGATGCGTGAGCGCGTTCCGCCGTTCCTTGCTCGGGTGGTCTTGCCGGCTCCCCTGGGGTGTCGGCCGCGCAACCCTCCGCGCCTGCGTCCGCATCGGCCTGGGAATCCGCCCGAGCGGGGTCCTGTCGGCGGGGAATGGGGCCGCGATGCGTGCGGCCATCATCGGGACCTTTTTCCAGGATGACCCGGCTCAACGAGAGCGATTCGGCCGCGCCCTGGCCGAGGTCACGCATCGCGACCCTCGCGCAGTCGACGGCGCCCTCTACGTGGCGGAACTCGCCGCCTCCTGCGCCCGAAGCTCGCCCGGGACGAGCCCGGACGTTTGCCAGGAGCAGGCGCGCCGGTGTGTGACCATCGCCGAGCTTGGCGAGGCCATCGATCGAGCCCGGGATCTGGCCCTTCAAGGGGTCGGCACCGGCGAGGCCGCCGAGGCGTGCGGGACGTCGGGCTTCGTCGTCCACAGCGTCGCGTTCGCCACCTTCGGGTTCTTGAGATTCGGCGGCGACCCCTTATTGGCGTTGACCGAAGTCATCACCGCGGGCGGCGATACCGACTCGATCGCGGCCATCCTGGGAGGCTGGCTCGGGGCCTTGCACGGCGAGTCCGCGCTCCCGCGGGACTTGATCGCGAAGATCCACGACGGCCCCTTCGGACCGACTCATCTGCGAGCCCTGGCCGATTGCCTGACAGGAATCCGAGAGGGGACGCCGATCCCGGTCCCGCGATATTCCGCAACGCGGGCCCTGGCTCGCAACCTGGCCCTCTATCCCGTGATCCTCGGCCATGGATTTCGCAGGCTGATTCCGATCTGACGTCGGGGGTGCCGACCGATCGCGGCACGCTCAGCGCGACCGATTCCCCGACCGGCTGCTGGCATTGAGCGTGGCGATTGGCTGCCTTCCGGCGAAACCGGCGTTGATCTCGTGCCAGAAGTTGACTTCGCTCTCGCCGAGCCTCCAGCAGAGGCAGACCTCTCGGCCGTCCTTCAGGCTCGGGAAGTCGCAGAGGCCGTCGGTCCCTTTCAGCTCGACGCCGAGGGTCTCCAGCTCGTCGCGGAACGCCCGCAGCTTCTCCTCCTCGGCTTCGAGCTCGCCCCTGGTGTGGGCGACCTCTTCCGAATAGGGGTCGGAGCCCTTGCGGCGGGTGTCTCGCGTCGCGACCGACGAGATCCGGGCGTTCAGGTCGGTGACGACCTGGAATTGGCGGACGATGTCGCCGACGATCTGCTTGACCAGGGGGAGCGTCTTGTTGGCCTCTTCGACGCTGAAATATTTCTTGGTCGCGACCGGGTTCGGCGGGGCCATGGGGGATCTCTCCTGGCGAGCGTCGCTAATCGGGGCGGGCGGACCTGTCGATCGCAAGACGAAGAGCAGGCGGGCAGGCCTTGCGACCGGCCGGGGACTCCTTCATCGGGAGAACCTTCTGGCAAAGCGCGGGCCAATCCTGGCCCTTCGAGGATCCAGGGCAGCCCGCCTCGCCGGAGAGTCGCGAACGGTGAAGCCCCGATGAAACTCATTATAAGACCTGGCCACCCCACTGCAAGGGGCCGCGCCCGAACTGCCTGCGTGGCCTTCGCGGGGGGGCGCCAACGGATTCTGGCGGGACGGGTCATTCCTGCGTCGGGCCGGCTAATTACCGGCCGTCCATGCGAATCCAAGACGGCCGGTAAGAACCGGCCCTACGAAATGCCAGAATCCGGTGGCGCACCCTTCGCGGGGTGCGGGAAATGCACCCGACGCAGGCCGGCGATCACGGCAGGTCGTTCGCCGTATATTGATGCACGAGCGACGGCCGGACCGTCTCGCGGAAGACCTCCATGAACGGCCGGTCTCCCACGAGCGGCCTCAGCTTCTCGTGGAGGTACACCGGGTCGAGCGTGAGCCGGGGATAGTGGAGCAGGATCACCCTCGCATCGGTCTTCGACAGGCCGACCAGGAGCTTGTGGAGTTGCCTCGCCAGGATCGCCTCCTGCTCGCCCGGGTCGTTGGTGTGCCAGAGGCCGCCGGGGAGGATGCCCTCGGGGCTTCGCTGGTTGTGGCGCTCGACGTGGCGACGGCTCTCGGCCGCGGCTTCCAGCGTCCTCATCGGGATGATCGCGTAGTCGATCACGATGTTCGGATTCGCGACGACCTCCTCGATCGTGTCGCAAATCCACGGGCTCTTGACGACATAGGGGGCGTCGTCGTCGCGGATTTCCAGCTCCAGTCCCGCGTTGCTGCGCGTGTCGGTCGGCAATTCGTCGGGCCGATAGCCCGTATCCAGCCCCAGGTTGGTCAACAACTTGAGCAGGAAGGTGGTGCCGGCGCGGCCCGTGCCCGAGATGATCGTGTGATGCCGCTTCGCGACCACCGCCGATCCTCTGCCAACGTCCGCCCCGGTCTCGACATCCGGAAAAGTCGCCTGCGATCCCATGATTGGCCTCATGCCGCCGGGAAATGGGTGGAAGGGGGGCCTATCTAACGGTCGGTCGAAACCGCGGCCATCTCTTAACCATTTTCCGCCCACGCGACAATGCCGCTCATTCGAGGGGTGCGGCAACGGATTCTGGCGGGCCGGGTCATTCCTGCGTAGGGCCGGTTAATTACCGGCCGTCCATGCGAATCGAACACGGCCGGTAAGAACCGGCCCTACGAAATGCCAGAATCCGTTGCCGCGACCCATTCGCGCCGCGCATCTCCTTCAATTTCCGATCCACCTCGCCCGGCGAGTGCGCGTTGAGCACGTCTTCGGCCGTCAAGCCCGCGCGGCGGGCCACGCCGATCCCGTAATCCAGATCCGTCAGACCGCCCGGAGCATGGGCATCGGGATTGATCGCGATCATGACCCCGCGGGCCTTCGCCTTGCGGCAATGGTCGGCGTCCATGTCCAGGCGATACGGGCTCGCGTTGATCTCGATCATGGTCTTCGCCTGCGCCGCCGCCTCGATCACCGCGTCCAGGTCCACCGCGTAGGCGTCCCTCGTGAGCAGCAATCGCCCGGTGGGATGCCCCAGGATCGTCACCTTCGGATGCGAAACGGCGCGGCAGATCCGCGCGGTCATGGCCTCGCGAGTGAGCCCGAAGCTGGAATGGACGCTCGCGACCACGTAATCGAAACCGGCCAGCAGATCATCGGGAAAGTCGAGCGAGCCGTCGGGCAAGATGTCGCACTCGGTCCCCTTGTAGATGCGAAACTTCTTGCCGTACCTCTCGTTCAGGGCATCGATCTCGGCCCATTGCTTCTTCACGCGGTCGATCGAAAGCCCGCCCGCATAGCCGGCCGATCGCGAGTGGTCGGCGATCCCCAGGTATTTCAATCCCAGCTCGCGAGCCGGCCTCGGCCATCTCCTCAATCGTGGCGCCGCCGTCGCTCCAATCGCTATGGCAATGGAACGTCCCGGTGAGGTCTTCCAGCTCGATCAGACGGGGCAGGGGACCGCGTTCGGCCAGGTCGATCTCGCCCACGTCCTCGCGCATCTCGGGAGGGATGTACGCCAGGCCCAGCGCGGCGAAAAGGTCGGCCTCGGTCTTGCACGCGACGGGCCCTTTCGGGCCTTCCAGGGCGTATTCGTTCAGCTTCATGTCTTGCGAGATCGCCCGCTTCCTCATGGCGATGTTGTGCGCCTTCGACCCGGTGAAATAATGCAGGGCGAACGGGAATTGGGCGTCCGAGACGCCGCGAAGGTCGCACTGGACGCCGCCCGCCAGCCGCACGCTGACCTTGGTCGGCCCATGAGCAAGGACTTGCGCCACTTCCGGCAGGTGCTGGAACGCTTCCAGGACGGGCTCGGGGTGCTTCGACGAGAACAAAATATCCAGGTCGCCGATCGTATCGGCGCGACGGCGAAGGCTCCCGCAAGCCTCGGCGCGGATCACGCCTTTCTGCGATCGAACCGCTTCCAGCAGAGGAGCCACAAGGCTTCGGGCCGTATTCTGGCGGATGCGGTCGCCCGTCTTCTCGATGAACGCGATCCCTTCCAGAATCTTCGCCTGAGTCTTCGCACCAAACCCCTTCAAGTCGGCAATCTGGTCCTTCTCGGCGGCCTTGCGGAGGTCGGCCAGACTTTCGATCTTCAGCTCATCATGCAAAAGCTTGATCTTCTTGGGACCCAAACCGGGAACGCGTAGTAACGCCACAAGTCCGGGCGGAGTCTCCTGTTGCAGCGTCTCGAATTCGGGCAAGCGGCCGGTGGTCACGAGCGTGGCGATCTTCTTGAGCATGGTCTCGCCCAGGCCGGGGACGTCGGCAAGCGACCCGTCCTCGATCATGGGCGCCAGGTCGCTAGGAAGGGTCTTCAAGGCCTGGGCCGCATTATGATAGGCCCGGCAGCGGAAGGGATTCTCGCCGCGAACTTCCAGGAGGGTGCCCATCTGGTCGAGGACCTGGGCCACGCGGGCGGTTTCCATGAGTCAGGACGCTCCCGGAAGGGATTTCGTAGGGTGCTCTGTGAGCACCTTTTTCTTCAAATCGACGAGGTGCTCACAGAGCACCCTACAAATCGGATACCGCTGCCTTCTTGGACGTGAGGGCAATGGCCAGGTCGCGAAACGTTCGAAGGTTGCCGAATTGGACGCTTGCGGGCTTGACCCAAGGGGAGATTGCCCAGCCAAGATTCGCGCACGCGACACCCAAAGGGCCGGCCAGGATGAAGAACGGGCCGACATCTGGGGCCAAAAAGGCGAGCGGGATACTCAGCACCATGAGCAAAGCAGCCCGATCCCGATACCCACGAGCAACCCCTCCATGAGCGGGCACCGCACGCGAACGGACGGCAAACTCCCCGGCGAAAGCCGAGCCATCCGAATCGATCAACTCGCGATCATAAAGATCGGGTGAAGGGGGCCAGTTCGGTGGAAGGCCCGATCTCGTCCGGCATTCGCGCCAGCTTTCGCGAGCGAAAGATCGGATCGTCAAGAACGCCGCCGCCCGGCAAACACGGACGACCGAGCAGACGAGCCTCGCGAATCCTCGGGCGGATCGTCCGCTGGGCGATGAATTCACACACGTCGATCAAGCGCTTCTCTCCACCCGGAACAAGGACCGTCCGCCATTCGGCATCCTTGCATTGAAGTCCCCAGATCTCATTCAGCGACCATCCAATCTGCTTCCAGAAGTAGAAATCCTCGACGTGGCCGTATCTCCAGTCGTCCACGGAGGTCTCGAACGTCAAAGCTATCTCGGGGACAATGCCATCGCCATGAATCCACAAATCCTGAAACACGGCAAGCACATATTCGGGGGTCGCCGGCTCGTCGATCGTCGGGTAAGCAACGTCCATGATCTCTCCTTGAGTATGCGAGACGATTCGCCCTCCCTGGCGAGACTCACGCCATCAAGCAGGGCGCCGCGTACCGCTGGATCAGCGGATCTCGGGTGACGATGGTGAGGCCCTCGCAGAGGGCTTGCGCCACCAAGAGTCGGTCGAACGGGTCGCGGTGGAAGTGCGGGAGATGCTCGACCGCGGCGGCGTGCGCGATGCTCACGGGTAGGCCGATGAACTTATTGGCCTGGAGCATGAATTCGAAATCCGGGACTGATTGAAGGTTTCCGGGTGATGCCTTGATCGCGATTTCCCAGGCCACGATGGCGCTCACGAAAACCCGGTTTCGATGGTCGAGCATCGCGGCGAGTGCCGGCCGGGAGAGTTTCGAGGCGTCCGTAAGCCACCAAATCAACGTATGGGTATCGAGCGAAAGGTCCACTAATCGATCATCCCCAGGGCCTTCGCCATATCCTCGGGCCATTCATCGAAATCCGGCGAGACCCAGAGCTTGCCCTTCAACATGCCCGGCACACGCGGGAGCGGATTGGGGTCTTCCACAAGCTCGACAGGCACGGGCAGCAAACGCACCCCAGTCTTGCCGTCGCGGCTGGTGATAACGATCTCCTCGCCCGCCTTGGCCCGTTCAATCAGTTCCGGAAGGTGCGACATCGCCTGGTAGTGATCGAGGACGGTCATCTCGCGGCCTCCTTGAAGATTGGTTGCGTCCAGTCTAATCCATCCACCGCTACGAAAGCCATCGCTCATACCAGAGCTGAAACATCAACAAGGTCCACAATGGCTTGCGGTGATCCTTCACCCCTCGGCGATGCTCGTCCACCCTCTTTTCCACCGCCTCGACCCGGAATAATCCCTGCTTCTGGATGCGAGCGGGGCCGAGCAAATCGCCCATCAATCCCGCCAGTTCGCCCCGCAACCACCTGGCCACGGGGATGCCAAATCCCTTCTTGGGCCGCTTCAGGATCGCTGCCGGCAATCGCTTGCTTGCTGCCGCCTTCAGTATGCGTTTCGACACCCCCCTTGCGTACTTGTATGACGACGGCAACCCCTGCATGAATTGCACCAACTCCGCGTCCAGGAACGGCGCCCGCACCTCCAGGCTGCATGCCATGCTTGCCCGGTCTACCTTGGTGAGAATATCTTCCGGCAAATAAGTGTCTTGATATAACGCTAACGATCGGGCCAGCGGGTCGCCCATCGTGGCGAACGCCTCGGCGCGTTGCAGATGGTCCCCCTCGACATCGATCCCGCCCGCATCCACGAGCAATTCTCCGATCTCGTCCCCCGAGAACGACCCGAGCCAGCGTTGATGCGCCAGCGCGGGCGGTTGCCCGGCCCCTCGGAGGAACTGCTTGAGCTTGAAATCGAGGCTGAAATTTCGATGATCGACCCTCATGCGACCCACCGCCGCCCCCGCGAGCTTCCTTGCCGGGGCGGGCAGGAAGGCGTAGTATCCGGCCGCACGCTCGGCCGCGAAGGTGGGATAACCGGCGAGCAATTCGTCGGCGCCGTCGCCGCCGAGCGCCACGGTCACCTCCTCGCGGGCAAATCGGCTCAAGAGGTGCGTCGGCAGGATGGAGGCGTCGCCGAACGGCTCGTCCAGCCAGTTGGCCACTTCGGGCAGCAGGTCCAGTACCGACTTGACCGAGAACGTCCGCTCGCGATGGTCGGTGCCGAGATGCTTCGCCACGGCCCGGGCGTGCGCAGCTTTCGTCGAAGCTGGGATCGTCGAAGCCGATCGAGAAGGTCTTGATCGACCTCGGCGGCTCGATCTCGCAGAGGGCGGCGGCCACGCTGGAGGAATCGACCCCGCCCGACAGGAACACCCCAAGCGGGACGTCCGAGCGGCGATGGCGGCCGACCGCGTCGCGGAAGGCGTCCCAGAACGACGTGGCGGCCTCTTCAAAAGGTAGGATCGCCGTCGTCGATGGCGAGGGGCGGGCATATCGCTCGACGTGGATCTTGCCCGCTTGCCAGATCAGGCGATGACCGCAGGGCAATTTGCGCAGGCCCGACCAGATCGATCCGGGCGCGGGGATATACTCATAGAAGAGGTACTGCGCGAGCGACCGCCGGTCGAGCGTGCGGCCGACCTCGGGATGCGCAGGCACGGCTTTCGGCTCCGAGCCGAACGCGAGCCCTCCGCCGGGCAGTTCGGCGTAGAAGAGCGGCTTCTGGCCCATGCGGTCGCGGGCGAGCATGAGGAGGGATCGCTTCTCATCCCACAAACCCAATGCGAACATGCCGTTGAGCCGCTCGACGAACGCCGGGCCTTCCTCCTCGTAGAGATGCACGAAGGTTTCGGTGTCGCACGACGTTCGGTAGACGTGGCCTTTTGCTACCAGTTCGGCCCGCAGGGCGGGATCGTTGTAGAGTTCGCCGTTGTAGGTGATCCAGACCGAATCGTCCTCGTTGGCCATGGGCTGGGCGCCGCCGTCCACGTCGATGATCGACAGGCGACGATGGCCCAGGGCCACGTTGCGGGAGACGTAAAAGCCGTCGCCGTCGGGGCCGCGATGGGCGATCGTGGCCGTCATGCGTTCCGCAATGCCCCGGTCGGCGGCCCGGCCCTCGCGATTCACGAATCCCGCAATTCCGCACATGAGCTGACCGGCCTCCCGGCGGGGAAACGGTGTCAGACACCGTTTCTGCCAATCGGAAAACGGTGTCTGACACCGTTCCTGCAACGATCGTCCGGCGACTCGCCCCGCGCCCGCGAGCCCGTCCCGGCCGATTTTCGAGTCGAACCGCGGTGGCGGTTCCGCTTCGCCGAGGGATCGGCCTCTATCATTGATTTGAGGGCCGAAACCGCCTAGGCTTTCTGGAATCTCCCCGTTCCTCCCGATTATACCTCCGCTCCGCCTCCCGGGAGTCTTGTCTTCATGGCTTCGTTCGACCCCATCGATCATTTCGGCCCCGAGCCGCCCCCGCGACCGACCACGCCGCCGGTCCGCCGCGGGTTCCTCCTGATCCTGGCCGGCCTGAGCCTCGCCGCCGGGTTGGTCTACGGGATTCCCTTCATGATCGAGCGCGCCGGCTACGCCTACGAGGCCGGCCGTTCGCGCGCCGCGAGCGAGGCCCTGGCGAAGCTGGACGAGAAGGGGATCATCGCCGAGAGCTCGGCCCTGTTCCGCATGACGGCCGCGAAGGTCGGCCCGGCCGTGGTCAACATCCGCAGCTTCCGCGCGGTGAACAACCCCCGGCACAACAACCGGCGAGAGCTCCAGACCACCGGCGCCGGCTCGGGCGTGGTGATCGACAAGGCCCGCGGGTTCATCGTCACCAATTTCCACGTGATCAAGGACGGCGAAGAGTTCATCGTCCGCCCCGGTCGCGGCGGAGAATACGCGGCCAAGGTCGTCGGGGCCGACCCGTTGACCGACCTTGCCGTGCTGCAAGTCAATGCCCCCTTGATGGTTGAGGCGGCCTGGGGCGACCCCGACAAGATGGCCGTGGGGGACTGGGTCCTCGCCATCGGCAGCCCGTTCCTGCTCGATCAGACCGTGACCAAGGGGATCATCTCGGCCACCGGCCGCACCAACCTGCACGTGATCGGCGAGGGCTCGTACGAGGAATTCCTCCAGACCGACGCCGCGATCAACCCGGGGAATTCGGGCGGCCCGCTCGTCAACCTCGTGGGGGAGATCATCGGCATCAACACGGCCATCTCGATCGAAGGGGGGATGCCGGGCATCGGCCTGGCCATCACCGCCAAGCTGGCCCGTCGCGTGACCAAGGAGCTGATCGACAACGGGAAAGTCTCGCGGGGCTACCTGGGCGTGATGCTCGAAAACCTCCGGCCCGACGTCGCCAAGCAGTTGAACGTGCCCGACGCCAGGGGGCGCTGATCCGCGACGTCGACCCCGACGGCCCCGCCGATCACGCGGGGCTGAAGCCCGGCGACGTGGTCGTCCGCCTGGCCGACGAGGCCATCAACGACCTGACCGCCCTGCGGAACAAGACCACCAGCCTGCCCATCGGCAGGGCCGTCCCCCTCGTCTATTACCGCGACGGCAAGGAAGTGAAGGCGCAGGTCACGATTGGCTCCATGCCTGCATTGAGGTTGCTCGGGATGCGGCTCCGCGACAAGCCGGCCGACGAAGGGGGCAAGCCCGGCCCGATCATCGACCTCGTGCAATACGAAAGCCCGGCGGCCCGCGAAGCCCTCGAACCCGGCCTCCGCGTGATTGCCGTGGGCGAGACCCCGGTGCGGACCAAGGCCGACGCCGATGCCGAGGCGGAGAAGCTCGACCCTGGCGCGGGCGTCCCGCTCACCGTCCAGTATCCCAACGGGCGGACCATGAAGGTGCTGATCGGCGGGGGTCGTGCCCCGGGGGGCAGGGGGCGATGAGGCCCTGCGGTCTTATCCATCCCCGGTCGTCGACCCCTCCCTTGACATGGACACCTGGTTTGTAGGACAAGAATGGTGACAATCGGAATTCGGCGGCAAGTCCATGGGGGAGGGTGAATTGGGGGCAGGAACGTCTTGACCGTCAAAGTCAAGGGTCTAGTCGGTTTCCGCGGCCCTCGCGAGCGGCCGTCGCGGGGCCCATCGCTGTAAGAGCGAAATCCGTGCCGGTTTATAGCGACCGGCGTGTTGTCGGCAATCATCAGAAAAACTTGACCGAATCTGGGCAGGAGTTATAATTTCCTCACGCACGCCGAAGAAGGGGCAAGGTGAAATCGGCCCGTTTCGAGTCCCGGATCTTGGGTTCCGGGGCTTGTGGCGTGTGGTTTTATCATGGACCCGGGCCTGAGACCGCCATCCCGGAGCCCCCGGTGCCTCGACAGTCCGAATCCATCCTTGCCGCGATCAAGCAGGCGATCGACATCGTCACGCTTGTCGGCGAATATCTCCCCTTACACCGGCAGGGGGGCAAGTTCAAGGCCCTTTGCCCATTCCACGACGACCACAACCCCTCGCTCGAACTGAACAGCGAACGACGATCCTTCAAATGCTGGAGCTGCGGCGCCGGCGGCGACGTGATTGATTTCGTCAAAGATTTCGAGCGGGTCGAATTCCCCGAGGCAGTGCGCATGTTGGCCGAACGGGCCGGAATCACCCTGGAACGCACCGAGGCGCAGGCTTCCACCGCCGGGCCGTCCAAGACGGACCTGCTGGACGTGTGCGCCTGGGCCGAAGGGGTGTTCGCCGAGGCCCTGAACCGTTCGGAGGAAGCCCGGTCCTACCTCGCCTCGCGGGGGATCTCGGGGGAGAGCATCGCCCGCTTCCGCCTCGGGTTCGCCCCCGACGCCCGCGATTGGCTCTCGACCCGGGCCGTGAGGGCCGGCTTCGGCACCGAGATCCTGGAAGTCGCCGGCCTGATCGCCCGCAAGCCCGAGACCAACCTGACCCGCGACCGCTTCCGGGGGCGGGTGATCTTCCCGATCCACGACACCAAGGGCCGGCCCATCGCCTTCGGGGGGCGAATCCTCCCGTCGGTGGAAAAGAAATTTGCCGAGAACGACCAGCGTGTCGCCAAGTATTTGAATTCGCCCGAGACGCCGCTATTCCAGAAGCGGCGGACCCTCTACGCCGCCCACCTCGCCCGCGACCCCGTCCGCAAGGCGAAATGGGTCGCCGTGGTCGAAGGCTACACCGACGTGATCGCAGCCCATCAGGCCGGAATCCCCACGGTGGTCGGGACCCTGGGCACCGCCCTCGGAGGCGACCACGTCCAGGGCCTCCGCACCCTCGGCGCCGACCGCGTGGTGCTGATCTTCGACGGCGACGAGGCCGGGCAGAAGGCGGCCGACCGCTCGCTCGAATTGTTCCTCGCCCACGAGGTCGAATTGCGGGTCCTGACCCTGCCCGACGACCTCGACCCGGCCGATTTCCTGAACTCGCAGGGCTCGGAAGCGTTCCTCGCGATGGTGGATCAGGCGGTCGACCCCCTGCGGTTCGTCCTCGACCGCGCGGCGCAGCGATTCGACTTCGCCTCGCCCGAAGGGGCCAGGCAGGCGGCGCAATGGGTCCTGTCGATTTTGGCCAAGGTCCCCTCGTCCGACCGATCGGGGCTAGGATTCAAGGTAGACGTGGCCATCGACACGCTTTCGCACCGGCTGGGCATCCCCGTGGCGAAGCTGAAGCAGCAACTGCGTCGCGAGCAAACCCCCCGGCGGTCGGCCTCGGTCGGCGAACCCCGAGGGGCCGCGGAGGTGTCCGAAGAGCCGCCGATCCGCTTGCAGGACTTGAATCCGATCGACCGGGAACTCGTGGAAATCGCCCTGAATGAGCCGCTCGCCGTGGGCGTGCTCTCGCGTCGCCTTGCGGCCGACAGCCTGAAGGACGCGCCTTTGCGATCGATCCTCCAGGCCTGTTACGACCTCCAGTCCGAGGGGCTGGCGCCCGAGTCCTCGCGGGTCCTGCTGCGGCTGACCGATCGCGAGAAGGCCCTGGCCGTAGGGCTGCTCATGCCGTCCGACCCCCAACCGTTCACCGATCGCGTGCGGCCGGCCTCCTGGTCCGACCGCCTGGAAGGGATCCTGCTCTGCCTGGTCCGCAGGGAATGGGAGGAACGCAAGCCGCGACCTCGAGGCCGCGTTGCAAGAAAGCGACCCAATTTCGAGCCCGGACGACCACCGGGCGTTGCGTGCGGAATACTGGAAGCATCTGAGCAAGCCGCCGGTTCCTAAGAAGACCTAATATTCCTCCGTGTCGGACCCGCCGTCCGTCCTTGCTCGATTCCGAGGAGATTCAGTCGATGGAAAAGATGGACGAGGGTCTCAAGACGCTCATCGACCTGGGGAAGCGACGGGGCTTCCTGACCTTCGATCAGGTCAATGATTACCTGCCCGACGAGGCCTCCAGCCCCGAGAAGATCCAGGGGCTGCTGGAATCCATCGACGAGCTGGGCATCGAGCTCGTCAACGAGGAAGAGGCCGAGACCCGCCTGCTGGGCACCGGCGACACCGACGACGAGCCCGACGACCTCGTCGACGAGCCGTCCGAGGACGACGACGCCGAATTGACCCCCGAGGACCTCGACGAGATCTCCCGCCGGATCGACGACCCGGTGCGGATGTACCTCACCCAGATGGGCGAGATCCCGCTCTTGACCCGCGACCAGGAGATCGCGCTGGCCAAGATGATCGAGATCACCCGCAAGAGGTTCCGCCGCAAGGTCCTCGAATGCGATTATGCCCTCCGGCTGGTCGTGGACGTCCTGAAGAAGGTCCACACGGGCGAGCTGCCGTTCGACCGCACCGTGAAGGTGAGCGTGACCGAGAACCTGGAGAAAGACCAGATCATGGGGCGGATGCCCTACAACCTGGTCACGCTCGAACACCTCATGAATTGCAACGACCGCGACTTCCGCAACTACGTGAGGGCGAAGGACGATCCCCACGCCCGCCGCACCCTGAAGATCGACCTCAAGAACCGCAGGCGCAAGGCCGTCACGCTCGTCGAGGAACTCTCGATCCGCACGCAGAAGGTCCAGCCCCTCATGAGGAGGCTGGAGCAGATCGCGACGAGGATGAGGGAGCTGCTCGACCAGCTCGAAGACCACCGCCAGGGCCGCGGGGGCAAGGAAGACCAGGCCAACCTTCAGAAAGAGCTGAAGGACCTCATGCTGATGACCCTGGAGACCCCCGAATCGCTGCGGAAACGCTGCGAATTCATGGTCTGCAGGTACAAGGAGTACGAGCAGGCCAAGCGGGAACTCTCGGGCGGAAACCTCCGGCTCGTGGTGTCGATCGCCAAGAAGTACCGCAACCGCGGCCTCTCGTTCCTGGACCTGATCCAGGAAGGGAACACCGGCCTGATGAGGGCCGTGGACAAGTACGAGTACCGCCGCGGGTACAAGTTCAGCACCTACGCCACCTGGTGGATCCGCCAGGCGATCACCCGGGCCATCGCCGACCAGGCCCGCACGATCCGCATCCCGGTCCACATGATCGAGACGATGTCGAAGCTGCGGAACGTGTCGAAGAAGCTCCTCCAGGAGAAGGGCCGCGAGCCGACCATCGAGGAGACCGCGAAGGCGGCGAACATCTCGATCGAGGAGACGCGGCGGGTCATGAAGATCAGCCGGCACCCGATCTCCCTGGATCGGCCGGTCGGCGAGAGCGAGGACTCCTACTTCGGAGACTTCATCGAGGACGAGGCGGCCGAGAGCCCGATCAACGCCGCCACGCAGGAGATGCTCAAGGAGAAGATCGACAGCGTCCTGAAGACGTTGACGTATCGAGAACGCGAGATCATCAAGCTGAGATACGGCCTGGGCGACGGCTACACCTACACCCTGGAAGAGGTGGGCCGGATCTTCAAGGTCACGCGAGAACGCGTGAGGCAGATCGAGGCCAAGGCCGTCCGGAAGCTGCAACATCCGGTCCGGAGCCGGCAACTCGAAGGCTTCTTAGAGAGTACAGGCTGACAGCCGAACTCAAGACCGCCGGTCGCCTAACGAGGCAACCGGCGGTTTTTTTGTCTCCCCGCCGTAATGCGATAGCGATCAAAAGCCGCTTGTAAAACCCTCGTCCACGGAGGACCCCTGAAATGCACGCGACCACCACCAGCCTCCGCGACCTCCACGCCCTCCATCAACGAGCGAAGACCCTCCGCGATCGCATGTCGTCCGGGCCGAAGACCCTCGCCACCCGCCAGGCCGTGCTGGCCAAGCGGCAGGCCGAGCTGGAAACGGCGAAGAAGGCCGTCCAGGAGGCCAAGACCCAGGCCCACAAGAAGGAAACCCAGCTCAAGGGGATGCTGGACAAGACCACCGAGCTGCGCGTGAAGCTCAACGCCATCAAGAAGCAGGTCGAATACGACGCCATCCGCAACCAGATCGCCAACGACAACCTCGCGCAAAGCAAGCTCCAGGACGAGATCCTCGAGCACATGATGAAGGTCGAGGAGCAGGCCGCGGCCGTGGTCACGCAAGAGGCCGAGGTCAAGAAGCTCGCCGACGAGATCGCCGCCATGAAGGCCGACATCGAGTCCAAGGCCGCCGATCAGAAGACGCAATTAGCCAAGCTCGAAGCCGACCTGACCGAGGCCGAGCAATTCATCCCCGAAGACCAGCGCGAGCAATACCGCCGAAACGTGAAGCAAAGAGGGGCCGACGCCATGGCCGACGTGCAGAACGGAGCCTGCACCGGCTGCTTCGTCTCCACCACGGCGCAAATGGTCAACGAGATGATCAACGGCGGCCACCTCGTCTTCTGCAAGACCTGCGGCCGGATCTTGTATCTCGCCGAAGAAGACGAGCCGATGACGCGGAGGACCGGTCGCTGATTTGTAGGGTGCTCTGCGAGCACCTCTTCGATTCGAATTGAAGAGGTGCTCGCAGAGCACCCTACAAGAGATGGCGGATGTCTTAACGCTGCCTGCGGACGGTCCTGGCAACCCCGACGGCGGCCATGACCCCGAAGAGCAGCACGGTGGTCGGCTCGGGGACCGTTTCCAGGTTGAGAAGGAACGATTCCGAGGTCCCGTTGTACGTCCCCCAACCCAGGACCTGCCCGGAGTCGTTGATCGCGGTTGCGTCCTGCAAGAGCCATCCCGAATTGGCCGGCAGGAGGCTGTTCAGGTCGATCACCTTGCCGTCTTCGAACAGGACGGCACGGCCTAGGTCGGTGAGGTTGTTGGTCGCGGAGCCGACGATCTGCCCGAGAGAATTAATGCTCGCCGCGCCGCTGTTCTGATAGCCGGGCAAGACTCCCAGGTCGTTCATCTTCCCATCCGGCCCATAGAGAAAGGCATGGGTCGGTCCGGGACTATTAGGATACTGGGGATTGGCCACGTTCGACCAGCCGACGACCAGACCGTGGTCGTTGATCCCGGTCGCCTCGCTGCTGATCCCGCCCAGGGTGCCGATCACGTTGTGCACGTCCCCCACGAACGCCTGCATTTGCCCCTGCGTAGGCATGTTCGTCCAGCCGACGACTTCCCCTAGGTTGTTCACTGCGGTCGCGTTGCTGGCGATCCCGCCGCTAGGTCCCGAGCCTACGGAGCCGTTGGTGCCCATGGCCACGGGGTTGTAGGTACCGTTCGGGCCGGGTGTGGACACGAATGCCTCGTTGCCAACGGTATATGGCATGCGACTCACCGGCCACCACGCCGCTATCATTCACCGCATGGGCAATGGTGTAGGCATCGCCGCCCATAAGCATAGGAGGGCCGTCAGACGCCGTGCCCGTGTTGAGAACTTGGCCGTCCTTCAAGACGTAGGCTCGCTCCGTGGCGCCGATGCCCACATATCCCAGATTGTAAGCAATCGTCCCGCCGGGGCTGATTGCGGCACCAAAGTAAGCGTCGTTGACTTGATTGCCGGTCTGCGGGTCGATGACCGGCGTCATCACCCCATTCTGATACAACGCCAGGCCATTGTTCGTGCTGGTGAGGACTTGGCCGGCGTTGTCCAGCCCGAAACCTCCCGGCACCGCCGTGATCGAAGAAATCCCGTCGGCTCTGCGCATTCGATGTGGCGAGCGAGGCGAGGATGGCGATACCAAAGAGCGGGGATAGGTTGCAAATCTTGGGCGAAATCATCGAAATCCCTCCCTGGATTCGTGCAGACCGGCGATCAATGCGCGGGAAACCTATCGATTTAGGTCGATCTCGTCAATTCCGCTTCATCCCCGCTGCCCCGCCCGCACCGGCTCAACTTCCTTGACCTTCGCCGCCCCGTCCGGCAGGAAGAAGAATGCCACGCCCAGGATCGCGTAGATCATCAGCAGCATCACGCCTTCCAGCCAGTTGGATTCGCCGTCCTCGGCCACCATCCACGCCAGCACGACCGCCAGGATCACCGCCGCAGGCTTCTGCACGGGAGGTGGAGGTGTCGAGGTGCTCCCGCATGCCAGCTCCGAAAACATTTCGTCCTGCGGCTTGAAATCGGCGGCTTCGGAGCAAGTGGTCTTCCCGGCAGGAGTAGCCTTTTCTCAATCTTCGAGCCGAACGTCGTCGACCTCAAGGACGGCGATTCTCCGGGATGCATCCGTCCCCGCAGTCGGCGGAGGGAGCGATCGGCCATCTCGACGGGCGATCTCGACCCACTCCGCAACAATCTCGCACAACTCCTGGTACACCTGCACCTCATCATCCCCGTGGCAGCACGGGCCGATGATACCCGGACACTGGCCGACGAAAGCTTCGTCTTCCTCCGACCACTCCACAATTTTGACGTAGCGTGCAGCATCCGTCACGACTGGGACTCCTCGATCGCTCGTCGAACCTCACGTTCTTGATACCGCTTCGCGTCATCGCCCAATTTTCCGGATACGGTTACCCGCAGGCCCCGCGAGTGCTCGAAATTGCGATGACTACCCTTGCCGCCCCGATCGACGAAACCCGCCTGCTCCAAATCGCTAATCAATTCGCGTATCTTTCGCGCCATGGGAATCCCATCGGGCAGCCAAGATCTCGCGAGTTCCGAGTAACCCTATGTCTGTGCAGCCGACTGGAGGGCTCTAACCAGATCAATACCGCATTCCGAGGACATTGGATCGATACAATGCGAGACCACGGAAGGTCAATGACCATCCAGCTTCATTCTAATCTCGTGGCTCGTGGCCGGCACAGGCTCAGCAATCACGCCCTTTCCCGCCTTCTCCGGCAAGAAGAAAAACGCCACGCCTAATATCGCATAAATCATCAACAGCATCACACCTTCCAGCCAGTTCGACTCGCCATCCTCGGCCACCATCCACGCGAGCACGACCGCCAGGATCACCGCCGCCACTTCCAGAGGCGTGAACAGCAAATCCATGGGATGCGGCCGGAAGTAGCTTGCCAGGACCAGGATGGGGCCGACGAACAGGGCGATTTGCATGGCCGATCCCAGCGCGATCCCCACCGCCAGGTCCATCTTGTTCTTGCGGGCCATCAGGATCGCCGTCGAGTGCTCGGCCGCGTTGCCCACGATCGCCACCACGATCACGCCCATGAAAATCTGCGTGAGGCCCATCGCCTCGCCCGCCGGCTCGACGGCCGAGACCAGGATTTCGCTCATCCAGGCCACGAGGATGGTCGCCCCTAGCAACACGCCCGACGAGAGCCGGAGCCCCCAGGCGTTCTTGCCGTCGTGCTCCTCCTCGGGGAAGGCTTCCTGATCCTTGGGATTGTAAAGATCCTTGTGCGTCTTGAGGCTGAAAACCAGGCTCAGGCCGTAGGTGATCAGCAGCAGTACGCAGACCGATACGCTGACCTTGTGCTCCAGGCCCGCGGCGCGTTTCGTGAATCCCACCAACTGGTGGAACATGGCCGGCACCAGCAAGCCAATTGCCGCGATGACCAGCAGCGTCCCGCCCGTCCCGGCGGCCGTCTTGTTGAATTTCTGGACCGGGTACTTCAGGCCGCCCGCGAACACGCTCGCCCCCAGCACTAGCAGCAAGTTGCCGATCACGCTGCCGGTGATCGACGCCTTGACCACGTCGTCCAGCCCTCGGAAGAGGGCGAACAGGGCGATGATCAATTCGGCCGCGTTGCCGAAGGTGGCATTCAGGAGGCCACCCACGCCGGGCCCCAATCGCTCGGCAAGCCGCTCGGTGGCCTCCCCCATCAAGCCCGCGAGCGGGACGATGGCCAGGGCCGAGGCCAGGAACTGGAGGGCCGGGCGTGAGTGCGAGAAATGCAAGATCGCGGCGATCGGGACGAAGACCAGGAGGCAGCGGACCACGCCTAGCTTCCTCGGATCGACCCACTTTCGCCAGGATGCCGCGACCGCCGACTTGGGGGGGTCGTTGACTCGATGTCCGGCCAACTTATAATGACTCCAATGTCGCCCGGGGCTTCCTCGGGCGGCTCGACCGAAAGCCTTCGCAACCTTTTCCCATAACGGGACGCACGCCATGGCCGGGAATGTGATGGAGTTTACCGACGCCAACTGGAAGTCGGAAGTCCTCGAATCGGAAACGCCGGTGATCGTCGATTTCTGGGCCCCCTGGTGCGGGCCTTGCCGCATGCTGGCACCCACCATCACCAAACTGGCCGACGAATACCAGGGCAAGGTCAAGATCGGCAAGATGGACACCGACCAGAACTCCGTAACTCCTCCGAACCTGAGGATTTCCGGCATTCCCGCCGTCGTCTTCTTCCAGGGCGGCAAGGAAGTGGACCGCATCGTCGGCCTCCAGCCCGAGACCAAGTACAAGGCGGCCCTGGAACGCCTGGGCGTGACCGTCTGATCGTGGTGGCGAGCGATGCACCCCTCGAAGGAAGCCCGGTGCATCGCATGGACCCCTCGGTGAAGGTCAAGATCTGCGGCGTGACGACGCCCTCCGACGCGGCCATGGTCGCCGCGTCGGGTGCCGACTGGATCGGCCTGAACTTCCACCCGAAATCGCCTCGGGTGATCGACGAGGCGACGGCCCGCGAGATCGTGGCCTCGCTGCCCCCTTCGGTGGAGGCGGTGGGGCTGTTCGTCAATCGCGACCCGGGCGAGGTCGCCGCGATCGCCGATCGGGTCGGCCTGCGGATCGTCCAGTTGCACGGCGATGAACCGGTCGAGGACCTGGGGAAACTGCGGGATCTTCGCGTGGTCCGCGCCTTCCGGATCGGCTCCGATGCCGACATCGAGGCCATGCAGGAGTTCGTCGCGCAGGCTCAAATCGCCGGCCTGCCCCTGGAAGCCGTGCTGGTCGACGCCAGCGTGTCGGGGCAATTCGGAGGGACCGGGCGGATCGATCCCGGTCCATTTGCTCGACCGCCTCCACCCGCTCCTGCCGGCCTTGCCCCCGATCATCCTGGCGGGAGGGTTGACCGGCGAGACCGTGGGCGAAGGGATCTTGCGGCTGCGGCCGTGGATGGTGGATACCGCAAGCGGGGTCGAGACGGCCCCGGGACGCAAAGATCCCCACCTGGTTGCGGCGTTCGTCCAGGAATCGCGAGCTGCGACGCTTCGGGCGGATTTCTGAACATAAAAAAATCGGCAGGATACTCGCCGATTGGCGGGTACACTGCCGATTCCTTGGTTCAGCGATCCGGACAAGGCTCAATGCCTGGCCGAGATTGCGGTTCAGGCGGAGGCCTGGCTCTTGTTGCGGCGGCGGGCGATGGCGCCGGCGCCGACCAGGCCCAGGCCCATGAGGGTCATCGAGGCCGGCTCGGGGACGCTCGCCCCGTTGACGACCAGCGTACCCGAGGACGACACCGAGTTGCCCGGGCCGCCGTCCTGCGTGAAGCTAATCGTGAAGGTAGCCGCGAGCGGGGTCGGCCCGACCGCACCACCAACGTAGGTGCCGACGAGCGTGTAGGCCTGCGCGACCACGTTGCCGCCGACGATGGTGGTGGCGCCCATGATCGGGGCGACCGTCTCGGTGAACATGCCGAACTGGCCGGTGTGCGAGGTGAAGGTGAACGTCGACGCTCCGAGGGTGATCGCCGTCGTGTCGAACGCGGCGCCCGCGGTGACGCCGGGCACCGGCGGGGCGAAGCCGTTGAGCCCGTTGTTCGTGGCCATCAGGCCGCCGGTGAAGGTGAACACCGTGGCGCCGGCGAGGCCCGTGGAATTGAGCGTGGTGCCGATACCGGCCACGGGGAACGACCCCGAGAACGCGGCGTTGGCCTGGGTGGCCCCAAGGCTCAGCGTGGCCAGCAGGGCGATGTTGCGAATCATCTTCCGAAGCATCATGAGCTAGACTCCATTGTATCCTCTGTCAGAAAAGACCGAACACGCAGCCTGCGAGGCAAAGGGTGAGGAATTTGCGCTCATCCGGATGCTGTTCCCCGGGGACTCAAACTAACACGGACCCCGCACGCAAATAAAGACTTTAATCCTCCAGTTGCTCGGATTGGGAAGCCATGGTCGGTTTGGGCTCCTTTGGGTACCACACGAATCGTTGCGGGCACGACGAGGAAATGCGTTTTCAAGGCACCTCATCCCGGTCGTTGTCGCCGCATGTTCTTGCCGATTATCATGTTAAATCGAATGGCGCAAGGGCCTAATATGGCACCAATTCCAGATATACCCTGGTTGCATTCTCGTTGCTAAAAAGCAACGCCGCGACCGGCCGTGCAAAATGTGATGCAAATCTGCACCACGCAACCCCAGGGCCACCGCCCGGACTTCGACCGTCGACCCATGGATCATCCGACCACATCAACAGATTCTCGCAAATCCGCTCGCCGGGGCTCGAAGTGGTTTCCCTCGTCGATTTGCCGCGTTTATGCGAGGTTCCGGGTCGCCTTCGTGGTCGAATCCCGTCTGGATCGATCTTGAGGGATCGATCCGGCCTCGCGAGCAACTTCGCCGCGGGTGCGGACTCGGATGGGTGCTGCGAGCGACCGACGACCTTTTGTTTATCTCGCCGGCGATCTGTCCGCCTGGCGAGCTCGAGAGAAAATCGGGTGGGATGGCTCATCCGCCCGACGGTTGATGGTGTATGCGCAAACAAAATAGGGTGCACGCCCACGAGGAAGTGGGCATGCACCCTAGATTTCAGGCTCGCGCGTGGTGCAAAGCACCATTCTGCAGGCTCGGGATGATCGTCAGCATCCCGAGCCAGGGAAATCAGGCGGAGGCCTGGCTCTTGTTGCGGCGGCGGGCGATGGCGCCGGCGCCGACCAGGCCCAGGCCCATCAGGGTCATCGAGGCCGGCTCGGGGACGCCCGGCGGAGGGCCGGCGGGGGCGAGCAAACTGCCCGAGGAGGAGACCGAGTTGTTCGGGCCGCCGTCCTGCGTGAAGCTAAGCGTGATGCTCGCCGAGATGGGGGTGACGCCCACCGCGCCGCCGACGTAAGTGCCCAGGATGTAGTAGGCCTGCGCGACCACGTTGCCGCCGACGATGGTGGTGGCGCCCATGACCGGGGCGACCGTCTCGGTGAACGTTCCGTACGTCGCATTGGTGAAGCTGAACGTGGTCCCGCCGATGGTCAGCGGCGTGGCCGTGAACGTGGCGCCCGAGGGGACACCGGGCGATGGCGGGGCGAAGTTGCCGAGCCCGACGTTGGTGGTCTGTAGGCCGCCGGTGAAGGTGTAGACCGTGGCCGTGCCGATGCTGTTGGTGTTGGCGGTGGTGCCGATGCCGGCCAGGGGGAACGACCCCATGAACGCGGCGTTGGCCTGGCTGGCCCCCAGGCTCAGCGTGGCCAGCAAGGCGACGTTGCGAATCATCTTCGGTAGCATCATCAGCGGAACTCCCTCAAAGCTTGGGTGTCGGGGTAGGACGAACCGTCACTCGTGATGTCGCACTGTGCATCATGATCGGAGTGACGCTGTTCCCGGCGACTCAACCTAACACAGGGCTTATGCTCAGATAAAGGCTCTAGTAGCCGTCGAGTCCAGTTAGCGAAATTAGGGAATCCTCGGATGCTTTCCCTCTCGTCGAGCAACGCGTGGGCGAAATGCAATCGGATCGGGCAAGGATCGAGGTCGGTCGCCAGGCAACCTTGGCATAAATCCCAAGCAGGCAAGAATTTCTGGAAGAAATAAGGGAAAAATCCATTTCGTCCTCATTCCCTAATGCAATGGATATTAGATCCGTGTTGAAAAAATGCAACGGCGAGCACGGCTGCCTAATTAAGATGTTGGGAGAATGCATCGCGTCGCGGCGGAAAGTTATGTCAAGGGGGAGGCGGCCGACGCCCGGTTGACACACACGTACGCGTGTTATATCACTTATCTAGGTGTGGGTGCGATATTGTGCATGAGCCGGGACGACCAACGGAGGTCGAAAGACGGATGGGCGCCCAAGATAGCCGGGGACGGAAGAGGCATCCGGAGCAGGAGAGAGGGCTCCGGCCACTCCATCCACTCTTGCCCGACCGTTGGGAAAGCCATGTCCTCCGCGTGGCCATGCCCAGCGAGGACTGGGAGCGGTTCCAGGCCCTGACCCGCGAACTGGCGGCCGATGCCCCCACGCGGGCAAGGGCCTATGGTCGAACGCTCTCGCAACTGATCCACGCCCTCTCCCCGCCGGCTCCTCTACACTGGATGGATTGGGAGCAGCGCAAGGCCATGCGGTTATTGTTTCCCGGGAGCTAGAACTGCCGGCGATTTCCTCTCGATCTCTCAGGAGTTTCCCCTTGGCGACCATACTTTCCGGCGACGTCAAAGACCTGGGCCTGGCCCCGACCGGCTATCGGCGAATCCTCTGGGCCGAACGCGACATGCCCGTCTTGAGGGCGATCCGCGAGCGGTTCGAGCGCGAGAAGCCGCTGGCGGGGCTGCGAATGAGCGCCTGCCTGCACGTGACGGCGGAGACCGCCAATCTCGCCCGCACCCTGGTGGCCGGCGGCGCCGACCTGGTGCTCGTCGCCTCCAACCCGCTGTCCACCCAGGACGACGTGGCCGCCAGCCTCGTCCAGGACTTCAACATCCCGGTTTACGCCATTAAAGGCGAAGACGAGACGAGCTATTATCGCCACATCACGGCCGCCTTGCAGCACCGTCCCCACATGACCATGGATGACGGCGCCGACCTGGTCGGCGCCATGACCTTCATTGCCCTGGACCGCCTGGAGGATGTCCACGGCGAAATCCGCGCCTGGGCTTCCACGCTGTCGGCCGCGGAGCGCACCGGCCTGGTGGGCAACGTGGTGGCCAGCATGGAGGAGACGACCACGGGCGTGATTCGCCTGCGAGCCATGGAGAAGGAGGGCGTCCTAAAGCTTCCGGTGATCGCGGTTAACGACGCGATGACCAAGCACTTCTTCGACAACCGCTACGGCACGGGCCAGAGCACCCTGGACGGCGTGATCCGCGCCACGGACATCCTCCTGGCCGGCCGCCGCGTGGTGGTTTGCGGGTACGGGTGGTGCGGCAAGGGCGTGGCCATGCGGGCCAAGGGCATGGGCTCTCATGTGATCGTGACCGAGGTCGATCCCATCCGCGCCATCGAGGCCGTCATGGACGGTTTCGAGTGCATGCCCATCGCCGAAGCCGCCAAAGAAGGCGACATCTTCATCACGGTCACGGGCAACATCAACGTGATCTCTGGCGACCATTTCGCCGTGATGAAGGATGGCGCGATCATCTGCAACAGCGGCCACTTCAACGTCGAGCTGGCGCTGGATCAACTCGCCAAGCAGTCGAAGACGATCACCAGGGCGGTCCGCGAATTCGTCGACGAGTACCTGCAAGCCGACGGCCGCCGCCTGTACGTGCTGGGCGAAGGCCGCCTGATCAACCTGGCCGCCGCCCACGGGCACCCGGCCAGCGTGATGGACATGAGCTTCGCCGTGCAGGCGCTCGCGACCGAGTGGTCGCTCACCCAGAAGGACAGCCTGGAGCACAAGGTCTACGAGGTGCCCAGGGCGGTCGACCAGTGGGTCGCCAGCCTGAAGCTCCAGGCCATGGGCGTCGCCATCGACACCCTCACCGAGGAGCAGCAGACGTACCTCAATAGCTGGGAAATGGGCACCTGATCCCGCAGGAAAATGCGGACGTCGCGTCCCCAGCTATTGCGTTGGGGGTCGACTAAAGCCCGCCGTCCAGGCAATCGCGGATCGTCGGCAGGTACTTTTCTGGTGACGCCGTGTTGACCAGCACCACTCGGTCGCCGCTACGGATCATCCCGCGATCAGCCAACTCGGGCAAGACCGCCAGCGTGGCCGCGCCTTCGGGCGACCAGGCGAAGCGGCGGTTTTTCCATTCAGCGCGGATGGTTTCGCGGATTTGTTCGTCCGACACGCTCAGGGCGCAGCCACCGGATTCGCGTATGATCCGCAAGACGTGGATGTGTCCCACGTTACGCGCCACGTTCAGGCCCGTGGCTACCGTCTTTCCGGGCGGCAGGGGGGTGATGTCGAGGTCGCCGGCCTCGAACGCCCTCACGATCGGTGTTGTGGCGGTGGATTGGACGCAAACCATTTTGGGCGATCGACTTCCGACTAGCCCGAGGGCTTCCAGCTCGTCGAATGCCTTGGCCATGCCGACCACGCCGGTCCCTCCTCCGGTGGGGTAGACGATCACGTCGGGCAATTTCCAGGTGCGCGAGGCGAGGCGGTCGCCGCGAGGCTCGGCCATTTCCAGCCCGAGCGTCTTCTTCCCCTCGGTCCGCCAGCCGGGCTCCTGGAACGTGGCCACGCTGAAGTAGCCGAGCGGAACATAGTGCTCCCGCACCCTTTGGCGCAATCGATGATCGTCCCCTCGACCAGTTCCAGCGTGATCAGGTCGGGATGGAGCTTGGCGAGCGCCGCCACGTTGCCCATGACCGGCAGGTCGGTGTCGGGGGACATGACGATCGCCGACTTGAATCCCGGCGGCCACCGCATATCGCGCAAGTGCATCGCCTGCATTGCCTTGCGTCGGGACGGCCAGCCGCTTCAGTCCGAGCGCTTTGGCCATCGAGACGGTCATGGCCATGCCGCGATCCTTGAACGAGAGGGTGGGATTGGCGCCGAAACCCGCGTGCGGACGCCCTTCATCCTTCACCCTCAGATCGCAGCCGATTTTCCCTGCAACCTCATGAAAATACGGGAGTTCGGGCGTATTTCCCTCGCCCAGTGAGACGACCCATGGACGATCATCGGGATCGGTCACGTCCAGGGGCAGGAGTCCGCCGAAACGCCACATGTCGTTCCGCGAGGGATCGAAGAAGTTGTCCGGCCCCCGCTCGCGACGGAGCCGTTCCACGTCGATGGCGATCTGAACGGGCCGCCCGTCGCGCTCGCAGAGGTTCATCACGCGATTTATGGGATAGGTTGCGCCGGAAGATGGTGAAAATAGGTGGGATGCGTAGCGCATTAGACCTGGGCCTTGGATGCTCGATCGGGCTTCTGCGCCTATCGTAACGCCCTTGGGAAAGAAGGGGGAAAAAAAGCGGGAAGTTCGAATAGGAAACGGCCTTCAGACGTTACACTTCTAACGAACGGGCCCGGACGATGACCGGTTCGAGCCGAGATTTGTTCTCGCCTCGGGCGGCATGCCTGAAACCTAACGCTTTTTCACCTCGATTGCCTGGACCACGGACGCCCTTTGTCCCTGCATCCGTAATCGACTCCTACGACCCTGGAAGGTGGTTCGCCATGCGATCGATCCCTCGGACCCTCCTGACGTCTGCACTGGCCGGCGGCGTGCTGGCCATCTTCGCCGGTCAGACCTCCGGCCGCCGACCCGCCGACCAAGGCCAAGAAGTCGCAGGCCGCGGCACCGCAAAAAGCCGCGGCTCCCGCCGATGAGAAACTTCCCGCCCTCAGCCTGCTCGAAGGGCTCCGCTCCGGCGACCTCGCCGTGACGGCGGAAGGCAAGGGGGACGGCCGCATGACCGTCACGGTCACCAATAACACGACCAAGAAGCTTCGCGTGATCCTGCCGCCGGGCCTGGTCGCCTCGGGGGTCTCCGGCCAGATGGGCGGCGGCATGGGCGGTATGGGCGGCGGCGGCATGGGCGGCATGGGCGGCGGCATGGGCGGTGGTATGGGCGGTGGCATGGGCGGTGGTATGGGCGGTGGCATGGGCGGCGGTATGGGCGGCGGCATGGGCGGCGGTATGGGCGGCGGTGGTGGAACCATGTCGCCGATGATGGGCATGATGATGCTCAGCCGCCTGATCATGAATCTGGTCGGCGACAAGGATAGCTGGGACATGAGCACGCTCATGATGGGCGGCATGGGTGGCATGGGCGGCGGCATGGGCGGAGGTATGGGCGGGATGGGCGGCGGCATGGGCGGCATGGGCGGCGGCATGGGTGGCATGGGCGGCGGGTTTCGTTCGATCCCACCGACTGCCTTCCCCAACGCGACCCTGGAACCCGGCCAGACGCGGAGCTTGCCGACGAACCTGGTCAGCCTTTCGCCGCCGACGGCCGACATGAAGGTCTCGCTGCCGGCCGAGGGCGAGGTGCTGGAACTGGGCGACATCGCCGACCTCGGCGATCAGAACCCGCTGGTCGGCCTGGCCCTGAAGCGCCTCATGGCCGAGAAGGCGCCCGCCACGGTGAGCCAGCTCGTCATGTGGAACCTGCGAGCGGGCCTCGACTGGCGGCACGATCGCCCAGATCGCCCGCCCCTGGGCCAATGCCAATGAGGTCGCCCTGGCCCGCCACTTCGTGACCCGCCTGAACGGGGGCCGAGTGCTCCAGGCCAACGCCGATTCGGGCGTGATGTACTTCGAGGTCGGCTCGCTGAAGGCCGGCAACGAAGCCGCCATCGAGGAAGTCCGCAACCTCGTGAAGGACAAGGCCATGCTCGGCCTGGCCATCGCCGAGGGGATTCCCAAGCGACCCGAAGGGCCTTCGCTCGCCTGCAACATCCGCCTGGTCCAGAACGCCGCGGGGGCGACCGAGGCTATCGTCCTCGTGTCGACCACCAGCGCCAACGGCCTGGAGTGGGTCGAGGCCGGCAAGTTCACCCTCCCGCTGGAGCGTGACGACAAGGGCCAGATCTCGACCGAGAAGCTGCTCGACGCCGTCGCCGAAGGCACGCTCAGCCGCCTGGTCCGGGTCCAGCTCATCAAGGAGAAGGGCAAGGACAAGCAGGGCAATGCGATCTACCGGATCAAGATCGAGAATGCCAGCCCGCTCGTCCTGAACGGCCTGTCGCTGGCCGGGATGAACGCCACGGCCGATCAGAAGCCGTCGGCCCTGGCCGGCATCAGCCTGCCCCCTCGCAAGAACCTCTCGGTCCCGGCCACCCCGGCCGTGGTCGAAGGGCTCGGCCTGAAGGAAGGCATCCGCATCGTGGCCGCCGACCTCAGCGGACTTTGATCGCGGGTTGATGATCTCGACGGAAAACCAGGGCCTGCGCCCCGGAGCCAACGCTCCTGGGCGCGGTTTCTTCGTTGCGGCGGGCGTCGTTCACCCGATCTGCCGGACTGCCTCGAAGAGCCCGATCGCCACGGCGTTGGCCAGGTTCAAGCTGCGGGCTTCGGGACGCGTCTGGATGCAGAGCGACCGCCCGGGGTAGGCCTCGATCAGCCGGGCCGGCAACCCGCGACTTTCCGGGCCGAAGACCAGGGCATCGCCCGGCCGGAACGCGGCCTGGTGATGGGCGACCTTGGCCTTGGTGCTGAAGTAGTACATGCGGTCTTCGCCGAGTGCCTGGACCACCTCGTCCAGGCTGTCGACGGCCTTCCAGGCGAGGTGTTCCCAGTAGTCCAGCCCCGCCCGGCGGCGATGGCGGTCGTCCAGGTGGAACCCGAGCGGGCGGACGAGCCAGAGCATGGCCCCGGCCGCCACGCACGTCCGGCCGATGTTGCCCGTGTTCGCGGCGATCTCGGGCTCGACCAGGACGACGTGGAGGCGAGGTCCCATGGCGGGTTACCGCGAGTGCAGCGGGCGACGGCCTTCGCGATGGTTCGCGCCGTTGCTCGCGGGCTCGGTCAGCACCTGCATGGCGCGTTTCGGGTTGCTCGTGTGGAAGATGCCCAGCGACTTGCCGGGTGCCGTCGCGCCCGAAACGTAGGCGTACTCGATGTTGATGTGCTCGATGCCGAGGATTTCCAGGATGCGGGTGAGGGCGCCGGGGCGATTCTCCATCTCGACGGCCAGGACCTCGGTCGAGGAGTGCTCGGTCCCGAGCGACGTGAGGATCTTGCGGGTCGGCTCCAACTGGTCGACCACCACGCGAAGCACGCTCCTCTCGCCCGCGTCCATGACCGAAAGGGCACGGATATTGATCTTCTCGTGCGCCAGGGCCGCACAGATCTTGGCCAGGCGTCCGGGCTTGTTCTCCAGTCGTGCGGTCACCTCGTGGACGAATTCCATCACATCGCCTCCCTTTCAACCTTCGAGACGGTAGGGGTGGCGGCCCGGCGGGAACGCGTCCCGCCCGACCGTCGTTTGCAAACAAGCTCGGGTCGCGGTCGATGCGACGGCGGTTTCGATGGGCGGGGAAACACCCTGCATCTTCGAGTTTCGCGGTTCGACCATCGCGCCCGTGCGATCATGCCCTTCTCCGAGCAATCCGGGGCCTGCGGCGGGGCCGTCCAGTCAGGCGGCGAGCGGGAGAAGGTCGCTCGCGCCGTGGCGTCGGCAAATGCCCTGCCTTGCCCCTTGTCTATTCTTAGCCCAATTTACAAAGCAATCAATCGGGTAGCCCCCGCGCCATCCAGGCAAGGGCGAGAAGTGAGAAATTCGGCCCAATCACGTGCAATCCAAATCCCTACCCTAGAAAGGGATAAGTCAACTTGTCGGGCTTCTTGCGCCCGTGTTCGATTCGGTAGACATGGCCGCTCATCGGCCCCCGGGCGCCGGCGGACGGGCCGGCCCGATCGCCGGATTTGCCGGCATGACGGCCCTGGGCATCCCGTTCCTGAACACGTTGGGGAGCGATTGGAGCTGTAGCGACGTGGCGAGCGAGCCGGTGAAATCCGGGAACGCACTCCTGGAAAAAATATGGATCGCCTGGTCATCCACGGCCACGGCGACCGACCCCGGGAACAGGAACGGGCGGATCGCGTCGGGCTTGGGGATCCTGGCCGGATCGACCTTGATGGGAGGGAAGACCGGCCTCGCCACGAGCGCCAGGTCCTCGGGCGTGAGCGGCTTGCGTGCCGCGGCCTCGCCATTGGCGGCCAGGGGGGGCGGCATGGAGGGGCTAGGCGGAGGGGCGGAGGTGAGCACGGCGTCCAGGGTTGCCGGCAGCCTGGCCAGCTCCTCGGGCATCTTGTCCCTCAGGTCGCCCAGGTCGATGAACAACAACCCGCCCGGCAATCCGGCGAGCGACCTGGCCACGTCGCCCGCGGGGGCGCTGCCGTTCCCCCTGGATTCGGCCGCGAGCGCGTCCTTCGCGGCGTCGGGCATGGTGGCGAGGATCAGGTAATTCTTGCCGATCGCGATCGTCGGGGCAGGTTCGTGAGCGCGGCCCACTGGTTGGGCAGGATCAGCGACCACGTCTTCGGCTTTTCGCCCGTGACCTTGAATTCCAGCGTGGCGGCGGGCGCCGCCTTCTTAGCGTCCCCCGCATTCTGGGCGGGGGGCGGGAAGAACGAGGCCATCCGTTTGGCCATCTCCTTGTTGGCCATCGGCAGGAGGACGTCGAGCATCTTTCCCACGCCCTCCGCATCCTTCATTTCCAGCAGCAAGGCCCCCTTGGGCACCTGCACCCCCACGGCGGGCAGGCCGAACGAGAGCCCCTTCTTCACGGGCGACGTGTAGAAGGTCATGCGAGTCCCGAGCTTCGCGAGCACGTCCTCGCGAAGCCGCAAGCCGGTCGCGTCCTTGACCGCGGATTCCATGGCGCGGAACGTCGGGGCGACGTTCGGGCTCGCGGCCGTGAGGAGGGCCTCAATCTGGCCGTAAAATCGGCCCGGGTCTACCGCGATGATCGTGAAATTGGACACGCCCGGCGGCAGGGGCGGGAAGCTCCTGGCGTCGAACGTGGGTTGATCGAAGATCGTCAACACGCCGGTTCGCGGGCTCGGCGAGACGATGCGAAACTCGTCGCGGAGCGCGTCGCCGTCCAGGCCCCAGCGGTAATCGAACCGCTTCACGCCCTTGAGGTCGATCTTGATGAAGGACTTGAGCGTCTCCAGCACGGCGGGCGAAGCTTCGGCGTCGGCAAAGGCCACGAATAAGGGCAGGAACGGGCCGTCGGGGCGGATCAAATCGTTGCGGATCGGGTGCTTGAGCGCCGAGGGGCGCTTTGCCGTCGAGGGCCTCGATCGTCGCGTCGGGATTGCCGGACAGGACCAGGTCGTCCCCCTCGCCCCACCAGTTCAGCGGGCCGCCCTTGGGCCTGGGGCAGAGCTGCATCTTGCGATTGCCCGGCTTGTCCAGGCTGACGGGGCGGGAATCGACCGGGCAGAGGGCCTCGATGAATCGCTCGAAGATGGGCCGCGCCTTGGGCTTCATCCCGCCGCGGAACGCCAGCGTGATGTAATTGCGGTCGCCGTTCTTGTTCAGGGCGATCAGGAAGCCCGATTTCGCCGCATGCCTGGCCAGCGCCTCCATCTGGGCGCCCGAGGGCTTCTTGCCGGGGAGGGTCATCAAGGCAATCTGGCGATCGATCACTTGCGCGAGCAGGTCGTCGAGCATGGCGCCGGTGGTTGTCCGGTTCAGGATCTTGGCGGCGGATGTCTTGTTCCAGGCCTCGGCGTGCGCGTCGGTCCCGTCATATTCGAGATAGGCGATCAGGGCCTCCCCGGGCACGAAGCGGGCGAGCGGCGCGGGCTCCTGGGCGAATCCCGGGAGCGAAAAGGCCATCGCCGCGAGCGTTGCGGCAAGGGGACGGAGGATTCGTCGCACGAGGCAGTCCTTTTGCCGGTGACGGGCGAGGCAAGCGGGAAGAAACCCCTGCCCGAATCCTAAATCCCTTGCCCGGCATGCGCCAAGGGCGACGAAGCCCGAAGCGATGTTGCGTCGAGGATTTGTTATCGCCGATTCGCCAGGGGCCGCGAATTAAAAAACGGTGTCGGGAACCGTTTCCTGCTTTTGCAGGAACGGTTCCCGACACCGTTTTCCTCCGGCCGCGAGGTTCAGAAGCCGGTGGCGTTGATGATCTCCGCGCCCTGGCGGGTCAGGAGAGCTCGGAAGGTTGCCGGTGCGATCGTCTTCTTGATGAATCGTACCGAGCCGTCGAGCATCGAGGCGTTGAAGCCGCCCGGGTGCATCGACCCGCAGAGGTCCAGGGCCGCGGCGCCGTCGGCCGGCAGGGGTAGGCCTTCCGGCTTGGTCCATTCGACGGCTTCCTTGGCCTCGACCAGGGCGATCGTCAGCGAGGTGCCGTCGGTGATGTCGGCGATCTTCGCCCCCTTGGGCAGGTCGAAGGCCGCACCCTTGCCGGTGAAGACGCGGTAGTTGGTCATGCCCGGCTGGCCCGCGTTGCTCGGGCAGGCGAAGACAATCGGCATCGCGCTCGACCAGCGCCTTGTTGTGCGGGCTGTCCCAGGCTTCGTCGAGGTGGAACTCGTTGTAGAGTGCCTGCTGCTCGAGGTAGGGCAGGATCGCCACCCGCCAGCTCAACAGGGGCTTGCCGTCCTTGCCCAGGATGGCCGGCGGCGGCAGGGTCCCGTTGGCGGCCTGGTAGTTCATCATCGCCAGCATCATCATCTTCTCGTTGTTCGTGCATCTCGCCCCCGGGCCGCCTCGCGGGCTGACTGCACGGCGGGCAGGAGCAGGGCGACGACGACGCCCCCCGCGGCGGGCGAGGTCATGCTGGGGAACGACTCTCGCGAGGTCAGCGTCCAGCCGTTGGCGTCCACCGAGAGGGCGAACGAGCCGGGATAGAGCCGTTTCTTGAGGTCGTCGGCCGACGGGACCTGATCGGCGGTGAGCTTGATCCAGGGGCCCGCGTCCACCTCGACGTTGGCGGCTCGCCCGGCGGCCTGGCGGTCGCCGCCCACCGCACCCTGGATCGTGTCGAGCATGGCGGGCAGGCCCTCCATCAACTCCGGCAACGAATCGCGCGGGTCGCTCACGGCGAGCATGACCAGGTTCTTGGGCAACCGTTGCGACATGGGCACGAATGCGCCGGCGGGCGCCGACTTGCCCGTCGAGCCCGATTCCAGCTTCAGCGCCTTCTGGGCGTCGGCCGCGGTCAAAGAGATCGCCGCGTATGTCTTGCCCACCAGGACCGTCGGCTTGATGTCGGCCATCGGTCCCGGCAGGGCCGGCATGTTCAGGCTGTATCCGCCGGCGATCTTCGCGAACGAGGGGGCGTTGGGCGCGCCGTGATTCGGGCCGGCGAGCTGCGGCGTTCACCAGCGGCATGATCTTGTCGAGCATCGCGTTGAACGCCGACGGGCTGTCGGTCTGCACGACGAGCGACAGCTTCGGGATTTCCATCGGCACCCCGACCGCCACCCCCGGGGGCATGGGCAGCGGGATCCCCTTGCCGGGCGCCGCGTAGATGGCGACCTTCGGCCCGATGTGGGCGAGGATGTCCTCGCGAAGCCGCAGCCCGAGCACCTGTTGCAGCTTCATCTCGAAGACCTCGGCGCCGGGGGCCTCGCCCGGCCGGGGCGGCGGTCCCGACTCCTTCACCAGGGCCATGAATTTGGTCCACATCCCCCTGGCGTCGAGCGAGACGACGGCGAATCCATGCACGTCGGCCGGGATTGGCGGCAGCTCCTTGATGGTGAACGTGGGGCCGTCCAGGAATGCGAGAACGCCCTTGCGGGGGCTCGGCGCCGCGGCGCGGAGGACGGTCATGATGGCGTCGTCCTGGACGCCCATTTGCAGCTCGATCCGCTTCAATCCGCCCAGGCCCATGGCCATCGCCGGGGGCGGCAGCGGGGGCAGGAGCGCCATGTCGAGGAAGCCGGTCGCAAATGGTTCGAGGCCGTTGTCGGTCTTGCGCAGGGCCGTGCGGGTCGCGTTGCTGGAGGCGTTCTTGGCCTTGCCGTCGATCGCCGCGAGCACGGGGTCGAGGACGTCCTTGGCGGTCAGGATCAGGTCATCGCCTTCGGACCAGATGACCGGCGCATCGGGCGAGGGCATGAGGAACTTCAGCGTCCGCTTGCCCCGCGTCTCGACCTGGGGATTCAGGGCGTCGAGCTTCGCGAGCAGCTTCGCCAGCGCCGGCGGCGCGGTCCTGGCCATCGCGCCGCGAACGGCGATCACCGGGCGGAACTCCTGCTTGCCGGGCAGTCGCTTCACGCCCACGACGAAGCCCTTGGCGAACCCGTACTTGGTGATTTCCAGGATTTCCTGCGGCGAGGGCAGGAGGCCAGGCGGAACGCTCTTCGAGGCCACTTGCACGCCCTGCGTGAAGAGGCTTTCGAGCATCGAGCCCATCTTCGTCTCGGTCAGGATCTTGTACGCGGCCGACTTCTTCCACGCGACGGAGTGGGCGTCCAGGCCGTCGAATTCGAGCAGGGCGGCCAGGCCCTCGTCGGGGACGTAGCGGGCCAGCGGCTTCGCGGCGGGGGTCGATTGCGCGAACGCCGAGGCTCCTATCGCGACGAGCAACGCCAAGCTCACGCTTGCCACGCGGAGGGGAGGAGAGATTCTCACGGGGCGATCCTTTCCTGGTCGAGGGATATCTTTAGGACTGGGAACGGGCATCCTATACGAGGCGAGCCGGTCGAGGCAACGATCCTTCGCCGAAGATTGACAGCGTCGGCTTGCCCCGCCTAGCCTTGAAGCGATGCTTGCCGCTTGGTGGAGTCCCGATCGTGGCGAAGAAGCGAAAAGTCCGCGTCGATTTCAAGAAGAACCGCCAGAAGCGGACCCGCGCCAACGACCTCACCGAGAAGTTCCGCCGCGACGACGGGTCGGGCGAGGACTCGGCCTCGGGCGAGCGGATTCGCGCCAAGGGGGACCTCTCGCGAGCGGCACGATCTTCCAGGATCAGCCCGAGGGCACCGACGCCGCGGCATCGACCGACGACCCGGCGTCTCTGCTCTCGGTCGACCTCACGCAATGCGTGCCGGGGCGGGTGGTGCGGGTCCACGGGCTGGAAAACGTGGTCGAGGCCGACGACGGCACGTCCTACCGATGCAGCGTCCGCAGGATCTTGAAGACGCTCAGCATCGACGGCCGCAACGTGGTCGCGGCGGGCGATCGCGTGTGGATCCGGCCCGGGAGCCACGGCCAGGCGATGATCGAGAAGGTCGACGCCAGGCGGGGGACGATCACGCGCGGCTATCGGCATCGCGAGCATGTGATCGCGTCCAATATCGACCAGTTATTGATCGTCTCGGCGTTCGAGGCGCCGGGGTTGAAGCTCCCCTTGATCGATCGCTACCTGATCTCGGCCGAAAAAGGCGGGGTGAGGCCGGTGATCGTCCTGAACAAGGCGGACCTCGTCGACCTGGCGGATTTCCAGTGGGTGATCGGGCTGTACTCGCAGCTTGGGTACGAGGTCTTATGCACCTCGGCGGCGGACGGCCGCGGCCTGGCGAGGCTTCACGAGATCATCGGGCGCGGGCTCACGGCGTTCTCGGGGCAGAGCGGGGTGGGCAAGAGCTCGCTGCTCAACGCGGCGCAGCCCGGCCTGAACCTGCGGGTCCGCGAGGTGGCCGACTGGACCGGCAAGGGGAAGCACACGACCACGCACGCCGAATTGATCCGGCTGAAGGGGGGCGGCTACGTGGTGGACACGCCCGGCCTGCGTCAGTTCGAGCTATGGGGCATGGACCCGGCGGAGGTCGAGGGGTATTTCATCGAGATGCGCCCTTACGTGCCCAGGTGCAAGTTCCCGGATTGCTCGCACACCCACGAGGACGAATGCGCCGTGAAGGAGGCGCTGCACTGGGGCCAGATCGATCAGGGCCGATACGAGAGCTACCTGAAGCTGTACTTGAAGCAGCCGATCGAGGGGGATTGAGCGGCCCAATCGATCCGGGGTAGGATCTGAGGGGGACGGGCGCCGGCGCATCTTTCCGGGAGGCGGGCGATGGCAACGATCGAGGCGATTTACGAGAAGGGCGCCTTCCATCCCGACCGGCCGATCGCGCTGGCCGAGGGGACGCGGGTGGAATTGACGATCGTTGAAAAACCTTCGGCGATACGCCGACGAACGGCGCATCGAGGCGGACCCCTCGCAACGGAAAATCCCGGCCGTTACTCGCGGAGATCGCGGCGATGCCGATGCAGCCCTTCGAGGGCGAAGCCACCGACGTCGGCCGCGACCACGATTCGATCTTTACGGGCTCAAGCAATGAGCCCGCGACTTTCGTGGATTCGGGAGGTTGGTCTTACTCGATTTCGGTCCGCCTCGGAAATCACACATCACGGAGGCGAATCACGGCTGGCTACAAACTAATGCGACCCCGCTGCTCACGACCGACTACGTGATCGATGAAACCCTCACGCTTGTCTGCAGATCGCGTGGCCATGGGCCAGCGGCGATGCCTGCTCGGCGAGCTGGTTTTTCGAGAAGCGGTGGCGTCATCATCCATTTCCTTGACTCCGGTACGAGGTCGGGATGGCCTGGGCAGTCTTCCGCACGCTTCTCCGACAAGCGATGGAGCTTCACCGACTGCACCAGCAAGGTCGTGATGGATCGCCTGGGGATCGCGACGGCGCTGGCGTTCGACCAGCATTTTCGCCAGTTCGGCAGCATCCAGGTTGTGCCGTGAACTCCGTTTTCCAAGAGGCCCGCCTCCCATGCGAGATCACCCCTGCGGCGGCCTGCATCGCCGCCAGTTCCTTGCCGCCGCGGCACTCCCGTTGATCGCCCGGGCCGTCTCCGCGCAGGAGAAACGCCCGACTTTGGACAAGCTGGGCGTGCCCGGCCCGTTCCCCGGCCGGGTGATCGAGGCCCGCAATCCGGCCATGATTCGCGACGGCAGCGGAACCGGAGGCCGTCAAGGCCACGCTGGATCGCGGGATGGTCGCCTTGACCGGCGCCGACCGACTCGGTGGAAGCCTGGCGGTCGTTCTTCGAGCCGGGCGACGTGGTCGGGATCAAGATGAACCCGGTCGGCAACCCGCTGGCCAATAGCTCGGCCGAGCTCATGCTGGGGTGATCGACGGGCTGAAGGCCGCCGGCGTGAAGTTGAAGGACATGGTCGTCTTCGAGCGCTACAAGAGCGAGTTCTTCGGCGCGGAGATGCACGAGGCCCTGCCCGCGGCGTGCTGTGCGGCGGACTGACCGCCGGAGATCGACCCGTCGCAACTGGAAATCCAGTTCCCCGGCAATGATCCCGTCGCCGGGTACGATCGCGACGAATTCGTGGACGATGAACCTCGTCCACAAGGGGCCGACCCCAAGGACGACCGCAATTTCCGCTCGCACCTGGGCCTGCTGGTCACCCGTCGCGTCAACAAGCTGGTGCTGCTGCCCGTGTCTGAAGGATCACGGCTCGGCGGGCGTCACCGGGGCGCTCAAGAACATGAGCCACGGCCTGGTGAACAACGTGGCCCGCTCGCACAGCTCGCCCGAGACGAACGTCTGCAACCAGTTCATCCCGCAGGTCGTCAGCCACCCGATCCTCCGTCGCAAATGCGTGCTGCAGATCCTCGACGGCATCCGGGGCGTGTACCAGGGCGGGCCGTTCGCCCACGCCAAGGACATCCACTGGACGTGGGAAAACAACGCGCTGTACCTTGCGACCGACCCCGTGGCGCTCGACCGCATCGAGTGGCAAATCATCGACGCCAAGCGCAAGGAAAAGGGCCTGGCGCCGGTCGGCGCGGTCGGCAAGCTTGGTGCGGACGCCCAGACCGAGGGGTTCGACATCCGCCAGCCGCAGCACATCGCGCTGGCCGCGAACCTGGGGCTGGGGCGGTTCGATGAGATCGATCATCGCATCATCAATGTCTAGGCCGCTTACCCCGCGAACAGCCAGTTGACGAAGCGGTGGATCATGACGACCTGGCCGACGGCCATGATCCCGACGACCGCTCCGAGCGTGGTGCGACGGCGGATCAGTTCGGCCGCCACGATGGCCGCGGGGTAGGCCATCAGACCCAGCCTGGGCATCGAGAGCGGGCTGCCGGTCGCCGCCACCTGGAAGATCGGCACGAGGATCATCGTCCCCCAGAATGCGCCGTGGATCCGCCAGGCCCGCAGGCCCAACCCGGTCAGCAGGATCATGCAGAAGAGGTTGCGGCGGTTTTGCGCCACGATCAGCAGGGGAAACCGCCAGTGGATCAGGATCGACATCCCCACGAGGCCCGCCAGGGCGATCAGCCCGAGGAGCGTCGCGATGACCCGTCGCGCCTTGCCCGTCGAGGCGCCTCCGGCGGGCGCGATCAGCGGCCATCCCAGGAAGGCCAACGTCAAGCTGGCGTGCCAGGGCGATTGATGGGCCATGCCGGCGATCGTTCGGCCCGTGGTCGCCAGCCCATGCAGGCTCGGCGGCATGCGTCCCCACTGCGATTGGCAGCGGAACGACGCGAGCGGGTCGCCGAAGCGGACGGCCATGATCGTCATCAACACGCCCGTGCCGAACAGGCCGCTCAGGATCAGGAAAGCCACGAATCGCCGGGCCGGACGGCCCCGCCATCGCGCCTCGGCCCACTCGGCGACGGCCCCCGCGGGGACCGCCAGCGACGATAATCGCGCCAGGCCGGCCGGCAACAGCGCCAGCGCCGAGAATCCCGGCTTGCGGTCGATCCAGCACAGCGAGGCCGTTGCCGTCAGCGCGAACGCGAGCGATTCCTGATACGGGGCCGAGAAGAACAGCGACCAGGGATAAGCGACCAGCAGGGCGCAGGCCGCCCACGCCGTCCCGGAGGAACCCGAGACCCGCCGGCCAGGCGACCGAACGCGGCGAGCCCGACCGCAAACGCCAGGTTGGGCACGATCAGCCCGATCCAGTAGGGAGGGAGCCCGACCGCCGAGCCGGCCCTCATGCACCAGGGCAACAGGGGCAGGAACGCCGCCGAGGACTGGGCATCCTCGCGATAGGAGTAGCCCAGGTTCGCCACCTCGACATACCAGATCGCGTCAAACCGATACCACGACTCGACCACCCGGCCCGGCGCCGCGAATCGCCCGCCCGAAGTCGCCGCGTCCATCGTGCGGACGCCTATCGGCGTGGCGTCATGACGGCAGGCGATCAGCCCGAGCAGGACCACGACCACGCGCGAGGCCAGTCCGAACAACATCAACACCCGCCACGACGGCAAATCCGCCGCGGGCGGCGCACCCCTCCACCGCCGGGCGAGGGCCCATCGCTCGTCCTTGGGACAATGACCAGCTTCGGTCCGATCACGACATCAAGATGGGCTATCGGACGGCCTGGACGCGCGAAGATGGCGAGAAATTCAGGATTTCCACGCCGTCGCGGCCCTTCGCCGGAATAATCGACACACGCGGCGCGGCAGGTCGTCGGGGCGGGGGCTCACTTCCGCTTCGTGCGTAAGATCCCCAGGCCGTTGGAGTAGGGGATGGTGTGGACGTCGTGCGTCTGCTCCATGCCTTCCCAGAAGCGGCGGAGGTCGGCCCAGGCGCTGTTGACGTCGTGGAAGATGACCAGGCCGCCCGGCCGGACCAGGGGGCCGAAGGTGTCGAAATCGTGGTTCACGGCCTCCCAGGTGTGGAGGCCGTCGATGTGCAGCAGGTCGATCGGCTTCTCCACATGGTTGAGCGCCTCGTCGAAGTACATCTTGAGCGGGAGGATGATCGAGCCGAGCTTGAGTTGCTCGATGCGGCCGAGGAAGGTCCGATAAACCTCGTCGCCATAGAAGCCCGCCTGCGGGTCCCCCTCCCAGCAATCCACCGCGTAGAGCTTGCCCCCCTCGCCCAGGTCGCGCAGGGCCAGGCCCATGGCCAGCGCCGAGAGCCCCATGTGCGTGCCCAGCTCGACGATCACCTTCGGCCGGAACCGCTTGACCATCTGGTAGGCGAGCGTCTCCAGGCCCGACCAGGCCGATTCCTCCAGCTCCTCAAAACCCTTCAGCTCGCGCACGGTCGCGTCGGTCTTCCGCGACTCGCACCGCATGATGTCGCGGTAGAGCGGCGTGCGGAACGGCCAGCGGATCGCATGATAGGTGGCGCTGAGGGAAGATCGGATCGAGCGGCGGACCGGGCGAGGGATCGGCGCTCTCGCCACCTCTCTGGGCAGGGACATTAGTCGAAGTTCTCCAACGAGTTCGGTTCGAGAGGGGCTTCGCCCGGCCCGGTCCCATAGCTTCGGGATCAGTCCGTTTCGGCGGATGTGCCCCGTCCGTCCGTGGTCAAGTCACCGCCGCGACGACCCTGCGAATCCCTTGTCTGGCCCATGAGCCACCGGGAGGAATTTGGCGTTAGTCTCGGGCCCCGCGAGCTTTCATCGTGCGGATGGCCGGCGAATCCGCGTAGAATGTTGAACGGACAGACTTGCCGCGTCCGAAGCGAGAGGAGCTGGATTCCCAGGCCGTCCCGGTCCAGCAGTCCTCACCGACCGCGGCCGACCGAGGCGGTGTCACACATGCCATGGTGAGGCAACGATTGTTGTGGAGAGTTCCAGGTCCACTGCGAACGGCATAAGTGACCTTCGGAACCGGACTTCGGATCCAGGCCAACCGCCCCGCGCCGGACCCGGTCGGCCTTCATCTTCCGGCCGAGTCGATCGGGTTTCGAGCATTCTCGATGTCGTGAACCCCGCGGAAGAATTCCGCCAGGACGTCCTTGAACTCTTCGTAATAATACTCCTCCATGTGGGTGATGGTCGCTTTTCCCTCGCCGAGCCCCGCGCGGATGGTCGTCGATCAGGTAGCTCCCGCCGGGCGTCAGACCTTGCGGCGATGGTCGAGACGTTCGCCGGCGTGGTGCGGGTGCACGAAATTCTCGGAGGAGAAGACGAAGTCGAATGAGGCAGCCGGGAACTTGAGCATCCTTGCGTCCATCCGCAGGGATCGCAGCCAGGGTCGTGGTAGTGGGCCTTGCAATACGCCACTGCCTCGGCCGAGAAGTCGATCCCCGTCACGCTACGGGCCGACTGCTCGGCGAGGTAGGCCGATCCGTAGCCGTGTGCGACGCAAGCCATCAAGTCCTTGTCACCAGGAATGGGCCGCGAGTTGGGACACGCGGAGTGGTTCGGAAGCCTCGTCATGATGTACTGGCGACCGGCTCGCCGCTTGCTTTACCTCGTTCGCATCCGGAACGTGAACGCCTTGTCCATTTCCCTCTGGAGCTTACACGGTCACCTGGCCGAAAGCGATTCTTGCGTCATATCTAGAAACTCCCTGGGGCATGAAGCTTGTCGTAAAAAGGGGACGCAAGCCAAGGGTGCTTGGGGATTCGTAGGCCAATTCTTGGGAAAGGAAAAGCAAAACGGCGTGATTTAGCGACGCCATCGGTAAGTTCCCGAGTCATTCGCATCCTGGCGACGAAGCCTACGGTGTATCAGTCTACGACGGCGGTGCAATCTCGCAAGAGATGCAAGTTCTCCGCGAGGAAAAAATTCGTCTGGAGGCCGCCGATCCCCGCGACGGAGGCGGGCGCAGGCGACGCTGGCGGCGGACATGCTGCCCATCGTCGAACGGCCCGGTCACCGTGCGGACGAGTTTGCGGAGCATCCGACGGACCATTGGGGCCGTCCTTGTCATTGATCGTGAGCCCGCCGACGGATCGACGGCACCTTAGGGTCCGTGATTCGAGGTCATCCATGGTGTCATGCCGAAATTTGAGCCTACAAGGCAGGTCCTTGCAAGTAGGAGGCGTGGAATCGACGGCAAAGAGTTGCCCACCCTCGCCCAGCTCGCGCAGGGCCAGGCCCATGGCGAGCGCCGACAGCCCCATGTGCGTGCCCAGCTCGACGACCACCTTCGGCCGAAAATGGCGAATCAGCTTGTAGCCGATGCCCTCAAGCCCCTTCCACGCCGACCCGCGAAGCTCCGGGAATTGATCGAGCTCGCGGAGCTGCCTCGGCCTCTTCCTCCCCAGTTGGATGATCTCGCGGCTGAAGGGCGACCGGGCTCGCCAGGTGAAGGAGTAATAGGCCGGCGTGAGGGAACGCGTGAGGAATTGATGGAGCGATCGGCGAACTCCCGGCGGCAGCAAGAATCGCGCGCTTGTCAGCGGCATGGCCATGAAATTCCCCTCTGCGGGATTCTCCGATCCAGGATGAAGTCTTCCAGCTTATACGGGTCGCACGCCGGCATTGGCAAGGAGACGGAGGAAAATGGGGCAGGATCGGTAGAAAGTAGGCCAGAAAAAGGATCGCCGCTGGGGGAATCCTCCCGTCCCCTGGCGATCGGGCGGGCATTCTCCTAAACTGAAGGATAGCATCCCGATCCTCTCCCGAGTTACGCGAGCTTCCATGAGCGATACGACTTCGAACGGCTCCCCCGGCCCGGCGTTTCCCGGCGAACTGCCGCCGGTCGAGCCCCCCTCGGCGCGGTTCATCGTCCAGCTTTTCGTGATCCCGGCCGCCATCGTCCTGGTGCTGGTCGTGGCTTATCTGGCCCTCGTGCAATTGCCGTTCGGTCGACTGGCCAATGGCGGTCGCGACGTGATGGATTACGTGCGCTCGATCAAGTCGGACAACGAGAATCGTCGCTGGCGGTCGGCCCAGGAACTGGCCAACTTGATCCATAATGACGAGCGGCTGGCGAGGGATGGGACTTTATTAGGCGAATTGACGGCCCTCCTGGATCGCGAACTGGACCATCCCGAACGCGATGCCGACCCGAAGAAGCCGAGCTTGCCCGAATATCTTGCCCTCTCGCTCGGGACGTTCAAGATCATCAAGCCGAATCCGGTCGACGGGCGCACGGTCGACCCGATCGCCACTTTGGGCCGCGCCGTCGGACCCGAGCAGCCGACGAACGTCCGCGTGGCCGCCTCGATCAGCCTGTCTCGGCTGGCCGATCGCGAAGGCGGGTCGTTCGGGGATACCGGGGCCGTGCGGGCGCTGGCCAATGCCACCACCGCACCCGATGCCGAGGTCCGCCGCCGAGCGGCTTATGCTTTGGGGTATTTTTCCGGGAATCTGGCGAAGGACGCGCTTCGCAAGCGGATCCAGGAAGACGAGGACCGCACCGTCCAGTATAACGCGGCGGTGGCGTTGGGGCGACTGGGCGACATGGACGCCGCGCCCCTGCTTCGCGAGATGCTCTCGACCGCCGATCTTACGCAGACCATCAAGCGATCCAGCGCCACCGAGACCGAATCGGCCATCAAGGCTATCGAACTCGAAGCCCTCTGGGCCTTGCAAGCCTCTGCACCGACCCATCCTGCCCTGGCGCTCAAGGCCCGCAAGGAGATTGAGGAACTGGCGAAGTCTGGCCCGGGGGTGGTCCAGGTGGAAGCCCGCGACCTTTTGAAAAAACTTCCCGAAAAGCCCTGATAGTTTGTATTGGGGCTCGCTAACGCTCGACCCACCCTGCAACTCCATCCGATCGTCGCTCTTAACGTAATTCCCACCTGCACAACCACTTGCATCGCCGTTTCCCTGCCAAAAATTGGCCGGGGAATGGGCTTTGCGTTGTTGCCTTGCCGCAACTCGATCGATCGGCCGTTTCTTGGGCACGATCCCGCAGGATCGGACCGGGCGTGGGAAGAACTTTACTGGATTCTTCCATTTCCCCGTTTTCGCATCCTGCCCATGTTATATTGGAAGGGACGCGCCTATCGGGAGGGCCTTCCCGATCGACGCAGGACGCTGGGTTGTGCGGAAAAATGGGGTAGGAGGGGGATTTTTCAGGGACGAGACAGGATCTTCTTCCGGCACAAGAACGACACCGATGGCTGACGCACCAGGGACGCCCGTATAGCCGTGGAGGAGCGACGATGTCCAGGGTTTTTGCGACGATGAGGGCGAGCGTGGCCGCGGCCCTGCTGGTGCTGGGGCTTTCGGCCACGGCAAGCGCAACGTATTGCGGAGGCGCCTCTTATCGCTGTGCGCCCCGCCCGTGGTGGCCACCCAGTGCAACGTGGTGGAGCTGCGCCCGCAATACTCCACGACCATGCACACGGTCTACGAGACGGTCTACGAAAGCCAGCCGGTAACGGCCTACGAGACCCGCTATCGCCGGGGCTATCAGACGCAATCGTACCAGGTGATGCGGCCCGTCTATCAGACGAGCTACGTCCAGCGCAAGTACACGGTCCAGCACCCGTGTACACCACGAACTACATCCAGAGGCATTACACGGTCCAGCACCCGTGTACACCACGCAGAGGCTGAAGCGCAAGTACACCGTCTGCCGCCCGGTGTACAACACCAGCTACGTCGAGCGGAAGTACACCGTCCAGCGCCCCGTGTACACCACGCAGCGGCTGGAGCGGAAGTATACCGTCTGCCGCCAGGTCTATAACACGAGCTATGTGGAGCGGAAATACACCGTCCAGCGCCCGGTCTACACCACGCAGCGCCTACGAGAGGAAGTACACCGTCTGCCGCCCGGTTTATCAGACGAGCTACGTCCAGCGCAAGTACACGGTGATGAAGCCGGTCGTGCAGACGTCGATGGTCTCGCAGCCCTACACGGTTTGCCGGCCGATCACGACCACCCGCGAGGTCCAGGTGGAGTGCGGGCATTACGAGACGCGCGCCTTCCAGGTCCCCGGCCCGGTCATGACGCGGATGGCGGTGGATTCGTGCGGGGGGTGCGTGCCGGTGACGGTCCAGTGCGAGCCTCGCGACGGTCTGCAAGCGGGTTTACGTGCCCCAAACGATGACCCGGCAAATCGCCGAGACCCGGTACGTGAGCGAGACCATGACGCGGCAGGTCCCGGTCCAAACCTGCTCGTACGTGAGCGAGGAGAGGAGCGAGAACGTGCCGGTGGTCACCACCAGCGTGGTCCAGGAAGAGCGCGTCCAGCCTTACGAGGTCCGCTCCTGCTCCATGGTCTGCGAGGAGAAGGTCGAGCGCGTCCCGGTCACCACGTGCTCGATGGTGCAGGAAGAACGGGTGCAGCCTTACGAGGTCCGCTCCTGCTCCATGGTCTGCGAGGAGAAGGTCGAGCGCATCCCGGTCACGACCTGCTCGATGGTGCAGGAAGAGCGGGTGCAGCCGTATGAAGTCCGCTCCTGCTCGATGGTCTGCGAGGAGAAGGTGGAGAGCATCCCGGTCACGTCCTGCTCGATGGTCTGCGAGGAGAAGGTGGAGAACGTGCCGGTTCGGACGTGCTCGATGGTGGCCGAGACGGCGACTCGCCAGGTCCCGGTGTGCGTGGCCGAGAAGGTGCCCGTGACCTACAACCAGTGCGTGGCCCGGCAGGTTGCCCGGCAGGTCCCTGTCACCACATGCACGATGGTGCCCGTGGCCGTGCCTTCTTGCATGACTTGTCCTTGATGCTGGGGCAAGCAACGCCCGTGGATGGGTCTCGTAGGGTGCATTTCATGCATCCTACGAGATCGTTTTTTCCGATGGTTTCCGCCCGCAGACGAGATACACCGGCAATCCGGCGGCGATGGCGCCGACTCCGGCGAGCGATGCCGGGCGTTGGTTCTCGTCGAGGAAGGCGAACGTGAGCGCGAGCGTGGTGAATGCGAGATAAACCGCCGGGACGACGGGGTATCCCGGCACGCGGAACGGCCGGGGCAGGTCGGGCCGGGCCTTCCTCAGGACGAAGACCGCCGAGATGGTGAGCAGGCTGGAGAGGGCGAGCCCCACGCCGGCCGCGAAGATGATCTGCTCGAACCTCCCGCTCCAGAGGATCGCCAGCGACGCCCCGGCGACCGAGAGGATGGCCGCCGCCGGCGCCTCCTCGCGATGGGTGAGCGTCCCGAAGAACGCCGGCAAGCGGCCGGCTCGGCTCATCGCGAAGGCCACTCGCGGGCCGGTTGCCATGAGGGCGCTCAGCGAGGCCAGGATCACCAGGCCCAGCCCGACCGACGCGAAAATCGCGTCCCGTTCCCCGAACAGGCGGCGAGCGGCCAGCTCGGCGACCTGCTTCACCGCGTCCGGGTCGCCGTTGGCCTCATGCACGGTCCTCCTCAGTTCGGCGACCGGCAGGGCCAACGCATACACCACATTCAGCCCCAGATAGATCAGGATCACCGCCGACGTGCCGATCATCACGGCCAGCGGGAGCCGTCGTTGCGGGTCGTCCATCTCCCCCGCCATGTACGACGCGCCATTCCATCCCGTGTAGCAGTAGGAGACCAAAATCAGGCCGGAAAACAGGGCAGGTCCGGGCAATCTCGCCAGCGGAGGGCGATCGAACAGGTTCGCTCGCTCGGGCCAGCCGACCGTCACGCCGACGACGATCAACCCGACCAGCGCCACCAGGGTTGCGGCCGTGACGAACCCCTGGACCCACTCGGTGCGCGACCTGCCCGTCGCGTGGGCGATCGCGAACAGGGCGATGGCCGCCGAGCCGACCAGGCGGACGACAATCGGGCCGGCGTGCGGCCAGGGGGCGAGCAGGTAGCTCGATGCGGCCGAGGCGGTCGCGGCGATCGGCGCGATGAAGCCCATCACCAGCGAGACCCACCCGCCGAGGAACCCGACGAGCGGCCCATACGCTTCGCTGAGGATCACGAATTCGCCGCCCGATCGCGGCAACGAGGCCGAAAGCTCGGCCAGGGTCGAGCGCCCCGCACGCCGCGAGCAGCCCTCCCACGATCCAGAGGGCCAGCATCAGCTCGTGGCTGCCCACCTCCAGGGCCACGTAGCCCGAGGTGCTCAAGATCCCGCCGCCGACCATGCTGGAGATGATCAAGAAAATCGCCGTGGCCAGCGAGAAGCCACGGCGAGGGGCGGGATCGGTCATGGCGACGGCCTCCGGAGGGCGCGATTTCGGGCACGCCCCGCGAAGAGTCTACCGCGGCGGGTTGGCCGGCGGCAGGTCCCCGAGCGGATCGGGTTCCGGAGGCGGGGGAGGCGTGCTCCTGCCGGCTGGCGAGGTCCGAGGCCCGGTCTCGCTTTGCGGAGGCGGGTCGAAGCTGGGCTCGGGCAGCGGGCTGGACGAACCCGCGGGCGAGGAGTAGAACGGCGGGGGCGACCCGTTGGGCAAGACCGGCGCGGTGGTCGTCGTCCCCGGTCCCGGAGGCGGATTCGCGGTGCCCGGCGCGGGGCGCGGCCGAGCTTCTTGATGGCGACCTGCGCCACGTCTCGCACTTCATGCTTGTGATCGTAGAGGATGGCCTTTTGCAGGGCCATCTCGGCCTTCGGGTCGCCAATCTCGCCCAGCGCCCACGCGGCGGCCTGGCGGACTTCCTTGTCGAAGTCCTTCTCCACCTTTTCCGTGAGGGCGGGCAGGGCGCGGTTGTCGCCCAGCTTGCCCAGGGTCAAGCAGGCGTCGCGACGGCTATGGGCGTGGAAGCTCTTGAGCCGATCCAACGCCTGCGCCACGGGATCGACCACCACCGTCGACGGCGGGGCGTAGCGGTTCGGCGGCTGGACGACCACGTTGGGCGGCGGGACCACGACGGGAGGCGGTCCGAACAGGGGTCCGCCGCCGCCAAATCCGAAATTGAACACCGGCCCGACGCCCAGGCCGAAAAGCCCGACGGCCGGCGGCCCGACGAAGTTCTCGACGATCACGGGGCGAGGGCCGAAGCCGGGTCCGCGAAAGCCGGGCAGGGGGCCGACCGGCCGACCGCCGACGATACGCGTATCGCGCTGGAACGTCCCCGAGGGCCGCTTGATCGTGATGTCGCGATCGACGTAGCCGGGGCCTCGCTGGATCTTCACGTCCCGCTGGATCGATCGGCCCTTCGGGCCGGTGATGGTCGTATCTCGTTCGATGGTCTGCTGGGCCAGGGCCGTGGAGCCGGCCAGGGCCAGGCCCAGCGCCGCCATCGTGAGCCGCTTGCCGATCCTGTCGCCGCGTTTCATGGGCGGTTCCTCCCGCGATCCCTCGCGCTCGATTTGCGCCGACCTCACCCACGAACGGAAGTCGCGTCGGCGGGCCGCAATTGTCCCGATTCGGCCCGTTTTGGGAAGATCAATGATAAGAGCAAGCAAGAGGAAGACTTCACCACAAAGGCACGGAGGTTCCACAGAGAGGGACACGAAGAAATTTTCTCCGTGCTTGCTTATGTGGGAACTTTGTGCCTCCGTGGTGAAGTCTTCCTCCGAAAATCGTCGGCCCCGGATCACCGCTTCTTCTTCGCCTTGCCTTTCCCCTTCTTCGGCGACGGCTTGGGGCGTTCCCTCGTCCGCGCGGCCGATCGCGGCGCCCGGCTCTTGGGTCGTTGCTGCGGAGGGGGCGCGTCGGGGTCGCGGTCGATCGGGACCAGGTCCAGCTCGCGACGGTCCACGTCCACTCGCGCCACACGCACCTCGATCCGGTCGCCCAGTCGATAGCGGCGGCCCGACCTTCGGCCGATCAGGGTGTGGGTGTCGGCCTCTTTATAGTAATAATCGTCATCCAGGCTGGTCACGTGCAGCAAACCTTCGATCGGAAGCTCAACAAGCTGCGTGAAAAGCCCGAAGTCCTCGACCCCCACGATCACCGCGTGGAAGGCCTCGCCGATCCGCCCTTCCAGGTGGGTCAGGAGCTTGATCTTGATGAGTTCGCGCTCGGCCGTCTCGGCGCGTCGCTCGGTGCGGGTGCAATGCTCGGCCAGGGCGGTCAGCTCGTCCATGTCGGCCTTCGGCTTCTTGCCCGCCAGGATATCGCCGAGCTGGCGATGCACCTGCAAGTCGGGATAGCGGCGGATGGGCGAGGTGAAGTGGCAATAATCCTCGCTGGCGAGGGCGTAATGCCCCTCGGGCTCGGGCGTGTAGACCGCCTGCTTGAGCGATCGCAATAACCCGTAGTGGACGGCGTAACGCTCGGGCAATTCGGCGGTCTCGTCCAGGATCTTCTGGAGTTCGTACCGGCTCGACGGGTTCTCGATCGGGTATCCCAGGCTCCGCGCGAACTCGGCGAATTGCTTGAGCTTCGCGGGCTCGGGATCGGCGTGACCGCGCCTCAGGAATCCGACGTTCTTCTCGGTGAGGAACGAGGAGACCGCCTCATTGGCCGCGAGCATGAACTCCTCGATCACCGAATGGCTCTCGTCGTTGCTCGCGAGGTGGGCGCCGACCACTTCCCCCTTGTCTCCCAGCTCGACCTCCACCTCGGGCATGGTCAATTCGAGGGCACCGCGCTTGAACCTGCGTTTGCGCAAGACGCGGGCCAGCTCCAGCATGTGATTCAGCAGCGAGCGGACCTCGGGCGTGACGCCTTCGACCTCGGCCTCGGGATTGGTCATGCAGGAGAAGGCTTGCTCGTAGCTGAATCGCTTGTCGACCTTGATGGCCGAGCGGGCGAACCGGCGATCGGTGCGGACGCCGTCGGAATCGAACTCCATGAACACGCTCATGGTGTAGCGGACGTGCCCTTCCTGGAGGCTCGCCAGGCTGTTCGACAGGACCTCGGGCAGCATGGGGATCACGCGATCGGGCAGGTAGACGCTCGTCCCTCGCTTGCGGGCGGTCCGGTCCAGGTCCGAGTTCGGTCGGACGAAATGGCTCACGTCGGCGATGTGGACGCCCAGGGTCCAGAACCCGCGATCGTCGCGACCGAGGCTGATGGCGTCGTCGAAGTCGCGGGCCGAGGCCGGGTCGATGGTCACGGTCAACGTATCGCGCAAATCCACGCGATTTTCGATGTTGTCTTCGCGGAATCGCTTGGCCTGATCGCGGGCGTCCTGCAAGGTTTCTTCATCAAAAACGTCGGGGATATTGAAGGCGCGGATCACCGTGAGCGTATCCACGCCCGGCTGGCCGCGCTCCCCCAGGATCTCCGTGATCACCCCCTCGCCTTCGACCACAGGCGTGGGATATCGCACCATCTCCAGGGCCACTTTATCGCCCGGTTTCGCGCCTTTGGCCCCCGGATCGCCCACCAGCAGCGGGTGCGAGAACGTGGTGCCGTCCACCTTCACGTAGCCCGAGCCGAACTCCTCGAAATACGTCCCCACGAACAGCCCGACGGCCCGCGAGAGCACGCGGACGACCTTCCCCTCGCTGTTCTGGCCGGGGGTGTGCGACTTCTTCATGACCTTCACGGCCACCACGTCGCCGGTCGAGGCATCCAGGCCGGCGTCGGGCGGGATGAACAGGTCCTTGTCCTTGGTCTGCGAATGCTCCGGCCGGACGAATCCAAATCCCTTGGAAGAGCGCCGGAACGTGCCGACGATCGTCCCCTTCGAGGAATCGGATGGCTTGCTGAGGGTCTTGTCCTTGGCCATATCCAGCTTGCCCTGCTTGACCAGGGCCTTCACGGCCGAGCGGAACGCCGGATAATCCTCGACCCTGACCTCAAACCGCCGCGACATGGCCTTGAGGGTGATGGGGCGGTAGTCCTCGCGAGCCACGAGGCCGAGGATCTTGTCGTCGAAATAGATCATGAGCGAACGGGCCTCGTCGAGAGGATCGTTTCCGTCACGGCAAGTCCAACGACGCCTTGAGGCAGGCGTCAACGCGAGCTAGGTCCGCGGCGGCGACCGGCCTTTCCGACCACAGTAGGGCCGGTTATTACCGGCCTATGGATCGAAACGGCCGGTAATAACCGGCCCTACAAGATCGGAATCATAGACGTCCATGCGGGGATCATCCCACTCGTCTTTCATCACATCCCACATGTGGCGGCTCATCTCCTCCTCGGAAAATTCACCGCTCCCATCGATGGGAAGGAGGAGGAAATCCCCCTCGCGGACGAGCAGGTACGTCGCGTTCGTCTCCGGGTCGACGAACCTTGCCGGCGCATCCCCAGCCTGCTCGATGGCCTGCTTCAGTTCGGGCGTGATCGGCGTCATGGCTCCTCCCTGGCCCAAGTATACCATCGCCCGGCCGCCCGCGACGCCCCCTATCCTCGCTTCAGCGGGCACACCGTGCAGTGGAAACTCCCCCACATCCGCTTCACGTTCGTGAATTCGGTGGCGTGGACCTTGTATCCCATCGAGCGCAGCTTCGCGTTGGTCTTCGTCGTCCTCGCGCCCGAGACCACGTTCTCCGGGTCGATCCAGAGCAGGTTGGCCGCGAGTTGCTTCGTCGATTCCTCCCTGTCCAGCGCGATCAGGTTCTTGAACAGGCCTTTGAGGAGGTGCATCGAGGATCTGGGCAGTTTCCAGGGCGTGTAGAGGGCCGAGCCGTCGGGCAGGGGGGCCAGGCAGCAATCGAGGTGGAGCATGCGATGGGGGACCTGGATGGCCTCGATCCCCTGGTTCTTCAGGTGGCGCGACAATGCCAGGAAGCCCGCCTCGTTCGTGCTCTCGTGGGTGCCGACCAGGACGCGGCGCCCGCGATCCACGACCATCACGTCGCCCCCTTCAATCGACACGTTCCCCTCGTCCAGGTCGACCACCAGGTCGCATCGCTCGCGGATCTTCGCCAGGCCCGCCAGCTCGACCTGGCGGTGTTCGACGGCCGGTGCGCCGAGGAAGAGCGTCTTGCCGATCGCGAAGCAGGGGTCGCGCGTGAAGACCTGGCAATACGCCGCCCTCGACCGGCTCGGGGGGGTGGATCTCGACGCCGAAGCCTCGCAGGACCTTGCGCAGGCCCGAGATCTCCCTCACCACCTGCTCGCAGGAATTCGGGCCGGTCTCGGGGTGATCGCCCTTCAACCCCCGGGCGTCCCAGGCCTCCAGCAGGTTCATCGTCGATGTCGATCGCGTTCGACGCATCGTGTACGATCGCCGCCTTGAGCGGGGCGAATTCGTCCTGGATTTCCACGGCCAGGCGGCGAGGCGCGGGTGCTTCCTGCGCGATCGCCCCGAAGCCCCGAGAGAACATCCCCATCCCCAGGGCCATCGAGCGGAGGGCGGTACGGCGGGTCATCGGATTCCCCGAATCGTCGCGGCGATGTGGCTTCAAGAAGGGTCCGACCCAGTTGGTCGCTCGTCCCGGCGCCCCGTCACCGAGGAGACGGTGCGGGGGCCCGCGATAACCGGATCATTATAGCTCCGCGCATCGCAAAGAAAACCGCCCGTGCCCTCAACCTCAGCCCTCGTCTTCCGGCTCGACTCCGTCCATCGCCTGGCACCCCTTGTACAGCTTCCGCCCCAGGCTCGGGTGGAACGGGGTCCAGTTCGACTCCTTGCTCGGGTCGTCGCGGATCTCCCGCGTGAACAGGTGGATCTTCGCGTCCAGGTTGTCGATGTGGTGCAGGGCGATCGCCTCGGGCGTCATCGGCAGCTTGGCCGACCCGAATTCGTAGGTCCCGTGGTGGCTCACGATCATGTGCTCCAGCCTCAGCCGAAGCTCGTCGGGGAAGGGCTCGCCCATCAGGTCGGCCGTCTTCTTCACGACTTCACGCAGCATGGAAACGCCCATGACCAGGTGGCCGACGAGCTGCCCTTCGTCCGAATAGCCGAACGTCCGCTCATAAGTCAGCTCGTCGATCTTGCCGATGTCGTGGACGAAGATCCCGCACAGGAGCAGGTCGCGATCGACCTCGGGGTAGAGGTCGGCGATGCGATCGGCCACGTTCAGCATCGTGACCACGTGTTCGAGCAGCCCGGCGGGGTAGGCGTGGTGATTCTTGATCCCGGCCGGCGCCGAGGTGAACTTGCGCACGAATTCGTCGTCGATCAGGAAGCATTCCACCAGCGCCCGCAGGAACGGATTGCCCACGCCCAGCATGACTTCGCGCAACCGGGCCAGGAGCTTGCCCGACTCGCGGGCGCTTTGCGGGAGGAATTCGCCCGGCTCGACGTCGCTCGGGTTCACGACCTCGATGTGCGCCAGGATGATCTGCAAGGCGCCCTGGAACACCTGGATCTTGCCGCGAGCCTGGAGGTAATCGCCCGGCTCGAAGCGGCGGGCCAGCGACTCGCTCGCGTTCCACAAGCGGGCGCTGATGGCGCCGGTCTTGTCGCGCAAGTCCAGGTGCAGATAGAGGTTCCCCTGGCGATTGGCGCGGAGCTGCTTGTCGGCGACGAGGAAGACCTCATCGACCGAGTCGCCATGGGTAAGCTGATTCACGTAACGCCGAGTTGTGGGGAGCATGAGGCCGACCGGGTCGAGGCGGGAGGGCCGACGGGCCGACTCAAGCCGTCCTCCGCAGCCCACCCTGGTGCGAGGGCCGATTGTAGGACTTGCCGCTCGTCGCGGTCAAGTCGGGGACGGGACGGGGTCGGGGTACGGTAAGAAGTTGAATTTACCGACCCCCGTCCCCCGACCCCGGCCCCCTCTCATCAATCCGCCGCGAACGTCGCCGACAATTTGCCGAGCGCCTCGTTCTCGATCTGCCGCACGCGCTCGCGGGTCAATCCCAGGGATTCGCCGATCTCCTTGAGCGTCTTCGGCTGCTCGTCGTTGAGGCCGAATCGCATTCGCAAGACCGTGGCTTCCCTCTTGTCCATCTCGTCCAGGCGGTGCATGACGAGCTTGAGGTCGTCGGCCTCGACCATCTCCACGTCCGGCGCCCGGTTCTTCTCGTCCATGAGCATCTCGCCCAGGCTCCACCCGTTCTCGGGCTGGTCGGTCTGCGGGACGAGGTTGTAGACCTTGATCGCCTTCTTCACGATCGCCAGCTTCTTCTTCGGCAATTCCAAAATGCGGGCGATCTCGTCGGTCGTCGCGGGTCGGCCGAGCTGGTCTTGCAGCTCCGAGGCCGCCCTCCGCCACTTGCAGAGCAATTCCATCATGTAGGCCGGGATGCGGATCGGCTTGGCCGTATTCACCAGCGCCCGCTTGATCGATTGCTTGATCCAGTAGCTGGCATACGTGCTGAAGCGAGTACCCACCTCGGGGTCGAACCCTTGCACCGCCCTCAGGAGGCCGAGGTTCCCCTCCTCGATGAGGTCTTGCAGGGCGAGCCCCTTGCCCACATAGCCGCGTGCGATGTTCACCACGAGTCGGAGATTGGCGCGCACCATGCGGTCGCGGGCGGCCTCGTCGCCCAGCTCGATCCGCTTGGCCAGCATCTTCTCCTCGTCGGCCGTGAGCAGGGCCACCTCGTTGATCTCGCGAAGATACGTCTCCAGAGGGCTCTGGACCGTGTCGCGGCGGTGTCGGCGGATACGAGCCATTCGAGTCCTCGTCGTGTCGGTCGGGTCGCGACTTGGGGTCCAAACGCGATGGGTGGGGAATTGTCCTGACGGGCGCGCAATCGCACCAATTCGCCGATCGAACCGGAGAAGCCCTCCCTCGGCTCGGCCCCGCCGCGGCCTCCGACCGCCCGCTCAGTCCGCCCCGTCTCACGGAGCGGGCCAGGAGCCTCTCCCCATGGCGACATTTCTCGCCATCGATTAGCGAACAGCTTATCTATCGGACCACCCGCCATGGAAGATTAGGACGTCTTGAGAAGATGGGTATTATTGGGGTTTTGCATAAAATAGGAATTGCAGCAATCGTAGGACCTATGCCGGACGTGACCGAGGTGTGATACGCGGCGTCAGGCGTGAACGGGAAATCCGGAGGTAGGGCGGCCGGGGTCGATCCGGTGAGGGTGTACTTTCTCGCGAAAGGGGAAGCCCACGTAGGGCAGGCCTCGGCCTGCCGACGCGTGCTGCCTGCAATCCGGCAGGCGGGACGCCTGCCCCACAACATTCATTCCCGACTCGCGGGTAATGTTGGACGCTCCAGGCATGTCGGCCGGCCACCGATCCGCCATCACGAGCCAATCCCTTTAGCCCATCACGACTTGGGGCGCCTCATGGGCGCGACAAAAGGCCGAAAAACCCCCACGCCGAGGGCCCGGACCGTCCAGATTTCGTCCAGGTTTCCGACAAGCTGCATCTCCCGGCCCGGTCACGACTTGGAGCATCGGCGCGCAACACTTCGCCCCGAAAACAGGTCAAAAACGGGCGAGAAACCGTCTCACCCCGACTGCGCCCCTGGACAGGACACCCGAAAAGCCCGACTTCGCCCACGAATCCCCGGCATTTCCCGAGTGTCGCACTCTGTAGCGTATTAGCTCATCGACAAGATTAAAATCGTCGATCATTGACCCAATCCCTTCGCCGACAACGGGTTGTAAATCATGAAAATCCAGGCGAAACCGAATGGGTCGGCCATGTCCCGGCCCGAATCCGCCCTTTCGCCGGGCACCCGATCGCGACCCCGCGACCGGCCATTTTCCGGTCCTCCTGGGAATGGGTGATAAGCCCGAACCCCGGGATCGATGGTGTGGTTGTGAGGCTAGAACAAAGGCTTATCATCGCGGCGCACCGCGAGGAAATCATGCGAAAATCCACCGGAAATCCCACCCCCCAGATCACCCCATACCCCGCGGCGGCCGGTGCGCGCCCCGCGACGGGGCCGGTCGGCGGGCGACTCGCTCGTGTCTTTACGCGGGAGACACTTTCCCCGTGCCCCGATCGCCGTCCCAGCCCGACCGACCCCAGGCATCCGCGGCTACACCCTGATGCGCATCCGGGTTGCCCTCGTTTTGACAAAGCAGGGGAAGTTCGTTTAATGTCGAGGAGCAACCCGGAAGCGGCGGAGGACGGGCCGATCAAGAACACCAACGCGAAACCCGCCAGGTCCCTCACGGTGGAAAAGCCAACGCCGGGCCACCCGATCCGGTCCGGCCTGATCGGCCTTGCCTGCCTGCTCACGGCGTTCGCCGTGACGTTCTACGCCTTCCGCGGGCGGGGCGAAGGCCACGATTCCTCGCCCGTTCCCCGGGCCGCAACCGCCGAACTTGGCAAGACATCGGGCCCGAAAGGCATGGTCTTCGTGCCCGGCGGCGAGTTCCTCATGGGCAGCGACCATCCCGATTCCTGGCCCGACGAGCGCCCGTCTCATCGCGTGAGGGTGGACAGCCTGTGGATGGATGAGCACGAGGTCACGAACGCCGAGTTTCGCGAATTCGTCGAGGCAACCGGCTATGTGACCACGGCGGAGAAGCCCGTCGACCTCGACGAGATCATGAAGCAACAACCCCCCGGCACGCCCCCGCCGCCCAGGGAAGAACTCGTCCCCGGCTCGCTCGTGTTCACGCCGCCCAAGCAAATCACCTCGCTGCAAGACGTGTCCCAATGGTGGAAATGGACGCACGGCGCAAGCTGGCGACACCCGGACGGGCCTGCCAGCAATCTCGCGGGAAAAGAGCAGCATCCCGTGGTGCATGTCTCCTGGTTCGACGCCACCGCCTACGCGCAATGGGCCGGCAAGCGCCTGCCCACCGAGGCCGAATGGGAGCACGCGGCTCGCGGGGGGCTGGAGGGGAAAACCTACGTGTGGGGCGACCGAAACCGCTCGGATTCCGAGATCTGCGCCAATCTCTGGCAGGGGGATTTCCCCACGAGGAACGCGGTCCTCGATGGCTTCGACCGCACCGCGCCGGTCAAGTCGTTCGAACCCAACGGGTACGGCCTGTACGACATGGCGGGCAACGTGTGGGAATGGTGTTCCGACCGGTACGACCCGCGGATTTATCGCCAGAGGGCCGGCCAAGGGGTCGTCATCGACCCGAAAGGCCCCGAAATCCGCAAGGATACCGCCGAACCGTTCATGCCGCAGCGCAGTCAGAAGGGCGGGTCATTCCTGTGCAACGACGCCTACTGCTCGCGATATCGTCCCAGCGCCCGCCACGGCTGTGCGCCCGACACGGGGATGTCGCACGTCGGGTTCCGGTGCGTCCTGACGTCCGGAAAAGGCCAATGAGTGCCGTCGGGATCTTGCGAGGACGCAAATCGAACCCTAGGATGAGGAGATTCCAGGCCAGATCCCGGAATCGGAATCATCAAGGCGCCCGTAGCTCAGGTGGATAGAGCGACGGTTTCCTAAACCGTAGGTCGCAGGTTCGAATCCTGCCGGGCGCACTGACGCAAGTACCGCCGAATCCATGGTTTAGGATACCCGCCCAGCGATGGGCGGAGCGGCCAAGAACTCCAGGAAAGCCGGTAGTCTACCGGATTTGGAGATTGGTCCCGTGTCCACCGCGAAATTGAGAACTCCCTCCTACCGCCTCCACAAGCCAACCGGGCAGGCCGTCGTCACGATCAACGGCCGGGATTTCTACCTCGGGAAATTCGGGAAGCCGGAGAGCCGGGCCGAATACGACCGACTCCTGGCCGAGTGGCTCACGAATGGCCGACGCCCGCCCACGCCCGCAACGCCTTCGGGCTCGGACGTGAGCGTCAATGAGATGATGCTCGCCTACCTCACGCACGCCGACAGCTATTACGTCAAGAACGGGAAGCCGACCACGGAGCCGGGCAATATCCGCCTCGCCCTCCGGTCCCTCCGCAAGCTCTACGGTCATACGCTAGCCAAGGACTTCGGGCCGTTGGCCTTGAAGGCGATCCGCCAGGCGATGATCGACTCGGACCTCTGCCGATCGAGGTCAACAAGCGAATCCGCCACGTCGTGCGGGCCTTCAAGTGGGCCGTCGGGGAGGAGATGGTCCCGCCCTCAGTCCACCACGGCCTCAAGGCGGTCAACGGCCTCCGGCGGGGCCGGGCGGACGTGCGGGAGTCGGAGCCGGTAAAGCCGGTCCCCGAGGCGTTCGTGGATGCCATCCGCCCCCACGTCGCCCGCCAGGTCTGGGCGATGGTCGAACTGCAACGCCTCACGGGCATGAGGCCGGGGGAGGTCCGCATCATGCGGGGGTGCGACCTGGACACGTCGGGAAAGGTCTGGATCTATCGGCCCTCGGAGCACAAGACCGAGCATCACGGCCGCGAGCGGGCCATCCACCTCGGCCCCCAGGCCCAGGAGGTCGTCCGCCCCTGGCTCCGCGCCGAGCTATCGGCCTTCCTGTTCCAGCCGAGGGAGGCGATGGAGGAGCACCGGGCCAAGCTGCGGGAGGACAGGAAGACCGCAGTCCAGCCCTCGCAAGCGGCCCGGACCCGGAAGAAACGGCCCGAGAACGCCCCCGGCGAGTTGTACGACATCAACTCCTATCGCCGGGCGATCACCAAGGGATGCAAGAAGGCCAACGTCCCGAACTGGCACCCCCATCAGCTTCGCCACAACGCGGCTACCCGGCTCCGCAAAGAATTCGGCCTGGATACCGCACGGGCCGTCCTTGGTCATAGCTCGACGGCGGTTACGGAGATTTATGCGGAGTTGGATCGGGACAAGGCGGCGGAGGCGATGGCTCGAGTCGGATGAATACCGCTCCCGTATTCTTCGATTAACGTAGCTGATTTGAGATCGGCATCCGAATGATCGCGATGCCGATCATTTTCGTTATGTCTAGAACGGGTGTTCAATCGCAGTCCAATGCAATGGAAATTATTACAAAAGCAAAATTTTACCTAAAGTCAAACCAGGGAAAGACTTCCAGTGAGAATGGGATTGTCACTCACCAAATTGGATTAGTAGTATTTGCAAACCGATGATAAACAATAGATTTAGAGGCGAACCGGATGCGCTGGCTTACTGTTGCTACCGCACAGATCAACATCACCAGTCAGGGACTCGGCGTTGAATCCTTACGACAGCCTGCGGAGGTTGAAGGAACGCATCAAAGACGATTACCTAGCGGCGCCGAACTCGGCGATTTACTTCGTACTGCGCCTTCCGGTGCGCGAACCCTTCCCGCATCCCGCCCCTTCCGGCGCTCCCAGAACAACTACTAAAAGCCATCGCCAAAAACCCCGCGTCAAGCGTCGAAGATCTGCCCGAAGATGTTCAGCAAACGGAACAGGATGGCTTTGAAGATCGCATCAAGCGACTCTTGCGCGAAAGATTCCTCATCCGACCCGACCATGAGTACGGACGAGACGGAGACGAAGTATGGCGAGCTTTGTACCTATCTCGAAGCGGTGGGGGAAAGCGAACCGCATGAAGCATGGTCGGATCTGGCCGAAAGGCTCGGATTTGAGGACGACGTCCGGATTGAGAAGTTGCCCACCCGCGGTTTCCCTGACTCGAATGAGTACCTCATCTACTCGGGGGATGCAGTTAACCCGATGAGGCGGTTCTTGGGACATCTCAAGATCCTTGAAAGATTTCTGACGAACTGCCAATCTCTTGAAGCGAAAATCAACTTCCCGTGCCGCTTGCTCAATTTCACCTTAAGCACTGCCTCACTTTCGCCCCGCTACTTCAACCTTCGGGCGGGGCTGTTCCACATGCCTCGGACCGGCGAAAGGACCCTGGCGTCGCATGTCGCTCCGGCTCGATTATGCGGCCTTCACCACTCCGTTTGCTGACAATTTGGGGTGGGACGAGGGTGATTACTTCTTTGTACTGGAGGGAGACGCACGCATTGGTGTCGTTGAATGTATGGAAACGCTCCTCGATCATGTTGAAGACAACGGCCATCAAGTGATGACGAGCGAGGAAACGCCCCAGAACGATTCGCCGGTCGAAGGCTTCGTCGGAAATCAAGACGCCGACAGAGCCACCAACGAACGCGAACTCATCCCACGATGGGATTTTGAAAAGAGGATTTTGTACTTCGGCAACGAGATTTGTCAGGGAATTCAAGTAGGCGCGCCGATCACAAATTCGTCTTCTCGACGCATTCCACTCGGAAGGCTGGCCCGATCTGGTCTCGAATCCCTTCAACATCGATCATACGTTGAGGCAGACCTCGTCGATCTCAACGCAAGTCTAGACGAGAACGCGAGCCCTATCCGGTTTCGGGTCGTCAATCTGAGGGCAGAATTGGTATCGTCCGGGACGAAGATGCTTAATTCCTGCATCAATCCCGTATCTCCAGTATCAACTCCTGTAGATACCTACGGTCCATCCGCACATAGGATGATCCTAACGCAAGTCGATCGCACTGCGTTGGGAGCCATCGCAAATGATTGACACGACCGCCGAAGTCCCGATTCCGCTCACGCAAGCAGCCGACGAATTGCCGCGCCGTCGTCGGGGCAAGAATTGTCACGTCTCAACGTTGTTTCGCTGGTCTTCCGCCGGCTGCAAGGGAGTCGTCTTGGAGACCATCCAAGTCGGCGGCACCCGCTGCACGAGCCGGGAGGCGTCCAACGATTCTATGAGCGACTCTCCGGGCCTCGCGGCGACGGAGACGGCGCCGCGTCGTCAACCCCTCTCCGGTCGGCCGTCCGCCGTCGCCGGGACAGCGAGAAGGCCGGAGCGAAATTGGAAGCACTCGGGGCGTGAGGGGGGCCGTACTCACAGCCTCTCTCTTCCCCGCCCGACCGGACGCGCAACGTCCGCGTTGGACCCGTTGATCGTTCGATGCAAGAACGAAGAAGGGGACTTGGAGAGCCACCTCCAAGACCCCGGTCGAGTTACCCCCTCAGTCACGAGAAAGGCAAGTCGAGATGGATTCTAAACAAACCGTGCGAGACTTGAAACAGGTTGACGGTCCCCACAGCCCGACGGAGCCGGGCCTTTCGCTGTTCGACTCCGGTCCACCCGACGCCAAGGCCCGCCCCGTGGTGCCGCCATCGGCAAGAACGAAGGGAGGCGGGACTGTCCCGCCGGGCGATCCCCCCCCCGCTCTCTCCGCCCCGGCCTCCGAGCCGGATGATTTCGACCTCCGCGCCTCCGCATCCGGAAGGAACCCGGATCGGCCCTCGGCATCCACAAGCGGCTCACCACAGTCCCGGTGCGAAAGCCCTCGAAAGAGATTTGGGTCCGGACCCATCCGGATAGGGACGCATGCTGGCTCGAAACCTACGTCATCGAGCTTAAGGAAGACCGCGAGGTCTACCTCGTCGCTCCCGAGTTGTGGCCCGCCCTCGCCGCGGAATCGACCTTCTCCGCACGACTCCTCGCCCTCGCGGTGAGTCGCGACGGGACCGCGTTCCTCTGGCCGATCCGGCTCCCGGCCCGGACGGCAAGATCGACAGTTGGAGCCAAGCGCGATGGACGCCGCGATCCTGGCCCAGTCCTCCTGGGTCCGGACCACGGCAACATGAGCCTCGGGGCCTACGAGGTCTACGAGGCGAGCGGGATCGACGCCGAGCCGACCTGGCCGACGGAGTCGATGTCGGAGATCCTCAAGGTGGCGTTCCGGGGCAAGTACATCGCCGAGATGGACCACCCCATCCTCAATCGCTGCGCGGGGAGGTCTGACCCGCCATGCCCCGCCGAACGGTCCTGGACGCCTACCGCGAGGTTTGGCTGGCCGACTTCGGATTCTCGGCCCCGCCGGCGAACGGCCCTCGGCCGTCTGCCTGGCGGCACGAGAAGTCCGGTCGGGCCTGACGATTCGTCTCGGTCAGGGGGAACTCCGCCGCCGGATCGGGCCTCCCTATCCGACCGATCGTGGAACTCTGTTCGTCGCGTTCGATGCATCGGCGTCGCTGGGATGCCATCTCGCGATGGGGTGGCTTCTGCCGGCCCGCGTCCTGGACCTTAAGGCGGAGTTCCGCATCGCACGAACGGAATCGCCATGCCGCAAGGAAGCGGCCTCTACGGGGCGTTGTCGTGGCACGGCCTGGACGCCGTCGCCGGGGCCGATCGCCCGTCCCTGGACGCCCTGGCCACGCGTGGCGGCCCCTGGACGGGCCGCGAGCAAGAGAAGTTGCTCGATCGGAGCATGGGCCGGGTCGGGCGCTTGCCGATCGCTCGATTCCATGCTCCCCGACCTGGATTTGGACCCGGCCATCCTCCGGGGCCGTTACATGGCCGCCGTTCCGCGGATGGAATATGCCGGAGTCCCGATCGATGTCCCACCATTGAGCCGCCTACGCGAAGGCTGGAGGCGATTCCAAGGCGACCTGATCCGGGAGGTTGACTCCCGGTTCGGCGTGTACGACGGCCGCACATTCCGGCCCGATCGCTGGGAGGCATTCCTCGCCGCGAGGGTTTCGCCTGGCCGCGAACCCCCGGCGGTGCCCTGGCCCTGGACGACGACACGTTCAAGGAGATGGCCCGCTCTCATCCCGATGTCGCCCTGATGCGCGAACTGCGGACGTCGCTCGGCCCACTCCGCCTCGACGACCTGGCCGTCGGATCGGACGGGCGGAACCGGACGGGCCTCCGGCCCTTCGCCTCGAAGACGGGGCGGAATCAGCCGTCGAACTCGCGCTTCATCTTCGGCCCGTCGTGCTGGCTCCGCGGCCTCATCAAGCCGGGGCCGGGCCGCGCCATCGCCTATGTCGACTGGGGCCAGCAGGAATTCGGCATCGCGGCGGCGCTCTCGGGCGACGTGGCAATGATGGACGCCTACCGATCGGGAGACGCCTATCTCGCGTTCGGCAAGCGGGCCGGGCGGATTCCGCCCCTCGCCACGACGCAGACCCACAGGGCCGAACGGGGGCGGTTCAAGGCGTGCGCGCTCGGCGTGCTCTACGGGATGGGTGCGGACGGATTGGCACGACGGATCGACTGGCCCACCGCCACCGGCCGCGAAATGCTCCGACTTTCACCGCGCGGCCTTCCCGTCGTTCTGGAAATGGTCCGACGCGACGGAACTCGAGGCGACCTCGCGGGGAGCCTCCAAACCGTCTTCGGATGGACCCTCCGCGTCGGTCCGGACGTCAATCCCCGATCACTCCGCAACTTCCCGTGCCAGGCGAACGGGGCCGAGATGCTCCGCCTGGCCTGTTGCCTGGCGACAGAGCGCGGGGTCTTCGTCGTCGCCCCGGTCCATGACGCCCTCTTGATCGAAGGGCCGGCGCGGTCGATCGACGAGATCGTGAGGGCAACCCAAGAAGCGATGTCCGAGGCGTCGGAAATCGTCCTGGACGGCTTCCGGCTCCGGTCCGAGGCCGCGTCGTGCGATGGCCCGATCGCTACATGGACGATCGCGGGATGTATTTGGGCTCGCGTGATGGGCTTGCTCCCCGGCGTGGCGGAGGCGTCCCTGCTGCGCCCGTTCCCCGCGTCGAAGGGAGGTCCGAAAGTCGGGTGGTCCCAACCCGCCCTTTTTGATGCCGTCCGCCCATAAATAGACCCGCCGATATTTGAAACCCCTGTCTATCTCTTATTCTCTGTCCGGTCTCTGAAGGAGATATTGGGGTCGCCCCTGCCTCGGCATCGATGATTGGGACCTGGATCGGCTCCGGCTCCCGGCGGCGCAAGCGGGAAGGCCCGCGCCGGCGACCGGCCCCCCGCCATGGATCGGGAGGGATTCATCACGGGGCGGATCCCCTTTGTCTGGGTTGCCTCGGCCGCACGGCTCCCCGGCTCCGGCCTCCGGGTCGTGACGGCCCACCGATTCCTCTGCGGTCGCTTCCGGGGCCCGTACCGGTGGGATCTGGCCAGGATCGCCGAGGGGTTGGGCTCTGGACGTCCGGCCCCGACGCGGCCTCCATGCGGCGGAGCAGGCGGGCTTGTTGTTTCCGTCTCCCGGGAACCCGGTTGCAAGCTGGTGGCGACGTCTCCTGCTGCCGGAGCCGCGCGGCGGGGCGAACGGCCTCCGCTCTACGGGCCGATCCCTTGGAATTGGTGGCTCTCGGCAATGCGGTTGCCCGGGCATCGCTCCGTGTTGCATCGGCCTGTTGGCTCACGGGCGGCCGGGAGCGTTCGAGCCATTTCGAGCTGGCGTTGGGCGAATGGTCGGGTCGGGGGCTCACCCGCCAGGCCGCCGGCCGGGGCCTCGATTCCCTCGAATCCGCCGGGCTTGTTTCCGTCACCGATCGACCGGGGCGAAGTCCGATTGTCGTCATCCAGGACGCATCCTCGTCCATCTCGTGAGAAAAGGCAGACCGCTTCTTGCACGAGATTACGACACAACCCGACGGATTGGAGCGTCGCCCGACCGCCCGCAATGGCAGGCCCAACGGGCGGCCGGGGGGACGCGGCAACTCGACGCCGAATCGCAACCGACGGATTCCCTCCCGAGGCTGTCCGAAACCGATCGGGCCGGCGGATGTCCGGCGGGCAAAGCCAAAGTCAAACACCAGGAGTAGTCCGATCCCTGGCAACGTTGCCGGCGAAGTCGAGGATCACCAGGATCATATCGGAGTTGTCAATGGGATTGCGTGGCCCTGCCCCCCAGAAACTCGATCCAACAGCACGGGCACGGTTCCTTGATCATCTCCGCGGCCATCACGGCCGTAGACGCTCCTGCGAGCTGGCCGGGATCTCCTACCGCGTCATGCTCCGCGAAGCCAAGGCGGACCCCGAGTTCGCATGCCAGATCCGCGAGGCCGAGGGCGTGATGGCCGAGGACATCCTCAAGGCGTTCTACGACGAGGCCCGCCACCCGGACTGGAGGGTCGCCCACTCCGCCAGGCGGGCGATCCTGAACCGCTTGGGCCGCCAGGAAGCGTCCCGGCGGGCCAGGGCGGATCGCCGGGGGCGGGCGGGGGCCGCGACGTCCATGCCGGACGCCGGCGACGTCCGCGAGCTGGTGGACCTCATCCTGAAGTTCGTCCCGACGGATCGGCATGAGGAGGTCGTGGCTGGCATCAGGGCGTTGGCGAAGAGGGAGGAGGCGTCGGCACCCACGCACAACCCCCGGACTCTTCCGATCCCGCGGGCGAATCCGTGACCTCCCGCATCGCGGTCATCATCCGAGAGGCCGTGCCCCCCTCCCTCGCCCCGCCGGAGGCAGACCGGATGCGGCCGGCGGGGGGCATGAGGACGGCGCGGGGACTCAGGGGATCGGTGAAGGGCATCGGCCCGAGGCTCAGTCGCAGGGGAGGCAACGATGAGCGTGGAATTGCTGATCAACCCCGACGAGGACGGCGAGAGCGACGAAGGCTACGAGGTCGCGCCCGTCCACGCCTGGGGGAAGTTCATGAAGTGGGCGGAGAGGCAGGACGGGGGGAAGTTCCCGGCCCTCCTGCTGTTCGCGGAGCACGGGTTCACGGTCCACGCCCCGCTCCTTCAGGAGGAGCTGGAAGCCCTGGCCTGAGACGGGGCCACGCCGGCATCCATCCTGGCCGTGGCGGAAGAGGTCCGCGGCGTCCTCAAGCTGGCCGGCGCCGACGACCATGTGGCGGTGTCCTATGGCTGAGGGGGGAAGGTCGATGGTGATCCCGAAGATCCCGGCGAGGTACACGATGAGGAAGCGGGGCTGGGCGGCCATCCCGTCCTGTCCCGCCGCCGCTACGCCCACGCGCCCGCACGACATGACGATCGCCGGCACACCCATTACGGAGTATTGTCAAATGTCGACGGGCCGGCAATAAAGGCGGTGAGCGACCAAGGGTAAATTTTTTCTGGCGCATGAAGACGGCCTGGCCCGTCACGTCGGCGCGGCTCCGAACGAGGGTGAGAATCCCGCATCACCGTTCCGAGGGCCTCCCTGCAGGCCACCCGGGCCGAAATTGCTGCCGAAATGCCTCGAACCGGCCTCAAAGGGCGGTCCGATAGGCCGCCACCCGGTGGATGTTCCGCCCCAAGGCCCGCAAAAAAATAAACGTCCGATAGGCCACCGAAGCCCGACCTCGCACGCGCAGCGACCCCAGCCGCATCTGGTACTTCAGCCGCGACATCGTCCCCTCGATCCCGGCCCGCCAGCGATACCGGTCGCGGAACCCCTCCGTCCGCTCGCCCAGGCGGCGCTCGCGATTCCGGACGCGGTCGCGAGTGTACTGGAAGCGGCGATCCTTGCGGCCCACCGCCGAGGCCGGGCACGAGGCCAGCAGGGGGCACGCGGCGCAGGCCGATGGGTCGAACGACGCCTGGATGCGGTCCTTGCCCTCGCTCGTCGATCAGCGGCGTTTGGCCTCCCGGGCAGCGGGTCACGTGGCCGCGATCGTCGAGCTCGAAGTCCTCCAGCGTGAGCTTGCCCTGCCTGCTCCCCTTCGGCGGCATCGCCGGGGCGATCACCTCGACCCCTCGCAGGGCCGCCTCCTCCAGGTTCTCCTCGGAGCCGTAATGCGAGTCGCCCAGCAAGGCCTTCGGCTTGATGCCCCGCGCCTCGACGTCGGCCAGGGCCGGGTCGAGCGCCGAGCCGTCGTGGACGTTCATCGGGCCGACGGCGATGTGCGTGATCAGGTCCGGCTTTGGTGGAGGCTTCGACCCCTCGGCATCCGCCGGGGTCTCTCCCTCGGCAGGAGTACGTCTCCATGACCTGGACCAGGTAGCCCACGCCCCGATGCTTGTTGTAGGTCGCGTCGGGGTCGGCCGGGTTGAGCACCACGTCGCAGGTCATCTCCTCGGGCTCCTTGACCCGCACCTTCGCCTCGGGGCCGCCGACGACCTCGCATTGCTCGGCCAGGACCCGCGCCAGGATGCGGTAGCTCTCCAGCCCGGCGGCCTCGGAGTCGCGGAACTGCGCGACCAGGACCATGAGGTCGGCGGCGGCCTCGGGCAGGCGTCGCTTCGATTCGCTCGGCCTGGTCGAGGCGAAGCATCCGGTCCCCTCGCGGTCGACGTACTTGCGGACGGTCTCGGGGGCGACCCGGGCATGCAGGGCCGGGCGGAGGCGGCGGAGTTCGCGGAGGAACTTGGCGATCGCCTCGACGAGGATGCCCAGGCGGGTCAGGCCGCGCATCGCCGAGCGGATGGCGGTCGAGTCGAGCCGCTGCTTGCCGGTGTCGACGCCGATGGCCTCGATGAGCCGGTCGGTGAGCGTGCGGAAGAGGACCTGGTCCAGGCCACGCTCGATGAGGAGAGACCGGTAATTCCTCAGCGTCCGCTCGCAGAGGTAGGCGTCGGACGTCGGCACGGATGTCGAGGGCGTAGTGCCAGGCGAGGTTGAGGGCGACGGCCTCGACGGTCTCGGCGTCGGTGGTGTCGTGGAGCTGCTGGAGGATCAGGGCGCCGACGACGGCGTGGAGGTCCTTGGTGGGGCGTCCCAGCTCGCGGGAGAAGTGGGCGGCCAGCTCGCGGACCGGAAGGTGATTGAGGAGATGGTCTCGGAAGACGGCGGCCCAGGAGCGGTCGAGGAGCCGGCGGCGTTTCTCGCCGAGGTGCTCCCAGGGGTCGAAGAGGTCGCCGGTCCGGTGATCGCGAATGGTGAGCATGCTACGATCATCGCGCCCCCGGCGGGACTTGCCAGACTTTTTGCCGGCCCGTAGACATTTGACAATACTCCGCGGCTCCAGCAATTGGCCCTGAGATGCCGGAAGTAATTCAGGATCTCTGCGTTCTTGTGGCAGTGGGCCGGGTTGCCGTCACGGGTCCTGACGCCGAAGCAGAAGGGAGAAGTCCGCTGCCTTATCCAGGTGGTGATTTTCCGGGATTTTTTCGCCTTTTTTCTTGATGAGAACACTATAATACCTTTGAATGTTGTTGTGAGATTGGGGAGGGCGGGCGTGATGGCCCGCCCTCTTCGTTTATATAGAGTAAGCAAACCAAGAAATTGCCCCTCGATGGCGACGGATTCTTCGCCCTGACTCGCCGGAGACCGGGGCACAACATGACAATTCTAGGATGAAATCCCCGTCGAAGTGCGGAGTTAATCGTCGATGAATCCCATGATCCGAAATATGACCGAACACCAATCCGATTCGAGGTTCAGCAGACCTGTGAGGTCATCCCGAGGTGCCGATCCGATCCAGGCCGTGGCGTCGGGGAGCCGTCACGACTATCGTGGGCAATGACCACTTGGCAGCAGATGATGATCCCACACGGAGTCCGACCCATGCTGGTGACCTTGGCCGCCCTCTTCCTGATCGCACCCGCCGGGGCCGCCGACGGGAAGGAGCCGCCCACGAAGGAGCAACTTGCGGCGATCGCCGAGCGGGGCCGCAACCTCGCCGGGTACGATGCTGCCGCCTGGCACTCCTCCGACGCCCTCATGGCCGCTAAGCCGAAGGAAGGCAGCGTCGTCCGCTACATCGCCCGCAAGGGCGACAATGGCTGGACGGTCGCCTTCGGGAAGATGAACCCGACGGGGGACAAGTTCCTCATCGCCTACGAGGCAATCCAGGGCAAGGACCCCGAGCATTTCGACGTGAAGGACTTCGCCACTCCGAAAGAGGACACCGGATTCTACCTGTCTGCCGCCAGGGCGATCGACCTGACCCTGAAGGACTTCAAGGGCCAGAGGCGACCTTATAATGTCGCCGTCCTTCCCGCCGAGGAGGGCCAGTTCTGGGTCTACATCGTCCCGGCCCCGACCAAGGCGGGAGTCTGGCCCCTGGGCGGCGACGTGCGCTACCTCGTCTCCCCCGACGGCAGCAAGATCGTCGCCAAGAGGCAGTTGCACAAGTCGGTGATCGAGGTCGAGCGACCCAAGGCCGAGGACCAGGAGCAGGTGGCGGGGATCCACACGCACATCCTGGACGAGACCCCCGAGGACACCGACGTCTTCCACGTCCTGTCGAGGAAGCCCGCCATGCCCGAGATGATCATCACCCGGACGTTCGTCTTCCAGGTCGAGAAGGACGGTGCGATCACCTACAAGGGGAAAGCCGGCGAGTTCCAGTTGCCGGGGAAGTGAAGGGACGGCGGATCGCATGCAAACTTTGCACGGACGAACCCCAGGAACCCATCGATGCAGGCGACGAGCGGCGTCGGCAATCCGGGGCGTCCGGCGGGAAGCTCGGGCGTACCGTGGTGGAACGGCACGGAATGGGTCGGTCACGCAGGGGTAAACTTGATTCGGCCATCCGGGATTGATTGCCCTGCATCGGATCTCCGAGGCCCACCCCCCATGCCAATCGTCGGTCGTCTCAGCATCCAGTTCACGACTTCCGATAAAGCTCGAAGCGGCCTCGGGCCTCGGGCGGGAGGAACCGACCGAGCAGGCCCCTCCTGCGGATCGCCCATCCTCCTGCGATGCACCCGCCCTCACGGTCCAAGCGACCGGAGTAGTGGACCCGGTGGCCTCCCCTCGTCAACGAGCCGACCTCCCGGCCTCGTACGTCCCAGCGGACCTGGTACGCCCCCAGGTACGACTTCGTGAAGGTCACGAGGTCGCCGACGACCGCCCCTGCGATGTCCGAGGTCTCCGGCAGGCGGAAGGTGACCGTGACCTCGCCGACGCCGATGCGGCGGATCACCGCCTTGAGCCGGAGCTTTTTCCCGAGCGAGATGTCTTCTCGACCGGCCTGGGCGATCAGGTCGAGAAGTTCTGATCGGTCGGTGATCTGGTCGTACATCTGGCCCATGATCCGGTCGCCCGCCTGGCGGATCTCGGCGGTGATGGGAAATGTCCCGAGTCGCTCGGACGTGTGGCGGTAGAAGCCGACCCAGCGCCCGGTCACGTTGATCGGCCCGAGCCCCTCGTCCACGATTCGCATCTCCCACCCCCTGCGGGCGTCGTTCCCGGCCTTCGCCCAGGCCCCGGGGCCGTGAAATTCCCTCGGGGCTCGCAGCCGGGCGAGGAAGCGACATCATACACGACGAGAATCGGCTATTCAGCGGCCCGTCACGACTTCTACCGCCGACAGCACGGTCCAACCCTCGTGCAGCGGCGACGTATTGGCAAAACGGATGGCCGGTCGGCCCGTCCAAGGATCGGTGACGCCCAGGGCGAGCTTGTACCGGCCAGGGCGGGCTCTTATCTCCACTCGTTCTTCGACCTGGAACGGCCCCGGCAGCCAGCGACGCACGTCGCACCGCAGCGGCAGGCGTGCGGCCAGCCTGCCCGCATCGTCGATCAGCCCCAACTCCACCGGCCAGGGGTAGTAGAACGGGGCCACGCCCTCGTTCTCGCCCCGGATCGTCACCGAAAGGCGATCGCCCTGCGAGAGCGTGGCGGCGTGCCGGACCTCCGTGAGCCGGAACTGGTAGCCCATCCGCCGCACCATCGCCTCGCACCGACGCCGGAACTCCGGGGCCTGGGCCTGCTCCAGCGCCGGGCAATAGGGGCCGACCCACGAGAAATGGCCCCGCCCCAGCATCTCGGAGGTCTGCCCGTGCCCCTCGCCCAGCCATTTCCCCGCCTGATTGGGCACCATCTCGCCGCCGATCGCCGCCCGCTCCCAGTTCGCCGCCCGCCCCGACTCCCGCAGGACCGCCAGGAATGACCAGGCCTCGCCGTTGTCGGTGTCCTCGGGGAACATGTCGTCGTGGAACCCGAGCCAGGGCTGCTCACCGGCGAAGCCCCGGGCCGTGCGGGCGAGGAGCATCTTGTGCGGGAAGGCTTTGCGATAGGACTCGATCACCCGCCGTTCGGTCTCGCCGCTGGCATAAAGCTTCTCCCGGGGCCAGGTGTGCCACTCGCCCCAGAAGCCCAGCAGGCCAAGCTCGATGAAGCCGACCCGGGGATTGCCGTCGTAGCGGCGCCCCAGGGCCTCGATCAGCCGGGCCATCGCCGCCACCATGCGGGGGTCGTCGTAGTCGGGCGACAGGCCGCCGCCGTGGTCCTCGTAGGGGGCCAACTTCACGCCCTTGTCCCTCAGCCAGTCGGGCAGTCCCGAGGGCCTGGAGGGATAGTCGATGTAGACCCGCAGGACGACGTGTTTGCCCTCGGCCTGGGGCACCGACCAGGACTTCCGCTCCCAGCGGTCGAAGTCGTAGCGACCCTCCTCCGGCTCCAGTTCCTTCCAGGGGACATAGAGGAAGGCCATCGAATAGGGCTGGCGGATCGGCCCGGCGTCGATGTAGGGGCACCAGCCCTTGAGCGGGTTATCGAGCGGGCCGGGGGCCGCCTCGGGGCGGACGATGGCTTCCGACTCGGGCCGTCCAGGGACGCAATTCGCCATCATGAGGAGGAGCAACGATCCCATCCGCCCGGCTCGCATGGTCACGGCCCCTCAGGTGCAACAAAGCCTCGAAGGATGCAGGATATCGCATCTCGCCCGCAATTTCATCCGATGCGCAGGGCACCAACTCGACGGCCATCAACCGTGCCTCAGCTTCATCGCCGAAGGCGACGCGGCTTACCTCACGGATGCCATCCGTGTCGTCCTTCGCCTCGGCCCGGATGACCATGCTCATAAATCCTCCCCGGAGGACCGCAACTCCTCCCGCACCGTCATGAGGATCTGGCCCAGCCGGTTCTTGCCGCCGTCGCCGCCGTCGCCCCAGTAGTCGTCGTTCTCGGTGTGCTCGACGATCTTCGCATCCCCGGTGGCCAGGAGGATTTCACGCAAGTCGGCGTGCTGGGTGAACTTGGCCGTGACCGCCTCGTGCATGATCGAGTCCTTGACCGACTCCCAGTCCTTGCGGAGCGGCCTCTTGCGGCTGCGGCCCATGCGTGCGGCAATCATGGGCGACTTCGCCCGACGGATTTCCTCCTCGTCGGGCGTGCCGATGAACTTCCGGGCCTGGAAGTAGTGCTCGCTCGTCGGCCAGGCCTTGCCGTGCAGCCGGATCGGATGCGGCGAGAAGTTCGAGAAACACCCGT
>CAVZRT010000008.1:0-11796 GCA_963777705.1 uncultured Planctomycetota bacterium | reverse complement strand
GGTAATACTTGGGGTTGAAGAGGCCGAGGTCGCCGGCGTTGCCGAGGACGGGCATCTTCTCGCTGAAGTTGAAGGGGATGCCGAGCACCTGCCGCACGCGGCTTGACGCCGAGCGGGGACTGGCCGTCGGGCGCGAGGTAGGGCTGGAAGATGTAGCGGCCCGACGGGTCCTGGATGTTCAGCAGGGTGTCCATCGAGTACGGGTGGGCGTACCACTCGGCCGCCCTCGAGCGTCCACATGCGCTTCAGGAGCGACGTGAAGTCCTGGTATTTCCAGGTCCCCGACGTGTTCCGCGACGTTGATCGTGGCCGGGCTGTTCAGGACGCTGAGCATGCGGCCGTTGCCGTCGCCCACGTTGAGCGCCTCGTACTCGTTCTTCCACCCGAGGGCCGTCCCGAACTTGCCCGCGACGTAGGCGTTGATGTCGATGTTCGCGTCCATGATCAGGTCGCGGGAGAGCTGCGCGTACGCCGTCTGGTCGTTGGCCAGCAGGCGGACCTTGCGGAAATACGGCTGGCTCTGCGTCCGCGACGCGGCCTCGGTCTTGCGATAGACCTGTACTCCCGCCAGGGTCGCGGACATGCCGGCCAGCGGTGCGCGGAACTGGTCCAGTGCGTCGAAGGTCAGCTCGCGTGTCCCCAGCGGGACCTTCTGGCAGCGGGGCAGGAAGCACTGCGACTCGGTCGCGACCTCCAGGATGCCCCCGGCGTGCGAGGTGCTCGTGAGGAAGCCGCCGGTCGAGCCGGTGCCCTCGGTCATGTCGCGCCTCACCCCGTAGACCTTGTCGAGGTGCTCGGTGGCCGCCGTGGCGCGGGAGTGGTCCTTGTGGTCGGCCACGGCCTCCGCGTAGTAGACGCTGCGCACGATGTCGCCGAGGCCCTTGCGGCGGTCGATCTCGCACTCGCCGGTCTCGATGCGGACGTTGGGGCGGGACGCCAGCGCGGCACGCCCGGGCGCGGAGGTCCTCGGCGACCGCGGCCCGGACCTCGGCGAGCAGCCCCGTGACGTCGCGGGCGATCGACTGCTCGGCGTCGGCCCTCTCCTCGGCGAGGCCGCCGTCGACGTACGCGCGGGCGACCGACTCCTCGACCTCGATCTCGGCGCCGACCTCGTGGCCGGCCACCTTCTTCAGCAGGCGAATCCACTTCTTGTTCATGGGAGGAAAACCGTCTTCGTCGCGATCGCGACCGGCCTGCCTCGGCCGGCGAGTCGGGCGACCTCCGGCGAGTGCGGCCCCGGCCGTCCCTCGAAGGGCGGTCCGGCGCCTCGCCTGGCACCTCGCTCGCGATCTGTCTGCCACCTCGCGGCGCCGGATTCGAACCGGCGGTCACACCATCCCGCGAGCCAATTCCATCGCCTCGGCCTTCACGCCGGCCGCATGCCCCCGCGCCTCGCGCACCGCCGCCGCGAGCGCGCCTGCTTGTAGGTCCGGCCGACGAGCGGGGGCAGCCCCGCGGCTCCCGCCTTCGGCACGCCCCACCCCGGCAGGGCCAGGCCCCGGCTCACGGCCTCGGTCAGGCACTCGGCGTTGCCGGGGATGGTGACGCCGCTGTATTCGAGCAATTCCCACACCCGGTAGACGTTCTCCGCCTTGGCCCATTCGGGATTGGCGCGGATCTCGTCGCGGGTCGGCCGCCCCTCGTCGATGGGGCTGAAGCTGATCGACCAGGCGGTGAGGAAGCCCTCCTGGTACAGCCGGAACACCTTGTCCGCGAACGCGTCCACGCCCTCGGGCAGGAACTGCGTCTTGGCGATCAGCCGGTCCTTGCCCTGCGGCTTGATCCAGAGGTTCTTGCCGATCGGCAGCGACTTGCCCTCGTGCTGCGCCAGGACCACCGGGTTCTTGCGGTAGCGATCCAGCCTTGCGCCGGAGGGGAGGATCACCGTGTTGTAGCGGTCGACCGACGCCGTGTTGATCGTGCTCACGATCGTGCGCGAGCCGGGCTCGACGTCGAGCTTGGCGTCGTAGGCGCGGTGTGTGATACTGGGCATGGAAAATCAACCGTTTGGGGCGAAACGAGCCTCGCGACGCCGCGAGTTGTCCGATAGATTGGAGCCGCGTCTTTTCCCGAACCGATAGCGAGGGCCGATCGATGGCGACCAAGAAAGCCGCGTCACCCAAGAAGGTGGAATCCAGGGCCAAGCCCACGCCGAAGTCCGAGTCCAAGAAGGCCGCGCCCAAGGCGAAGGCGAAGGCCAAGGCGAAGTGAGGATCGACGGGCCACGGATGGCCTCAGTCGTCGCCCGGATCGTCCTTGCCGCAGAACAGGTACATGCAGCGGGTGCGGAGGAACCGCCTCGCGTCGTCCAGTAGATTGCGGTAATCGATCGCGCCACAGTCCGGGCAGCCGCACCAGCCGATGAGTTGAATCATCTTCACGCCTCGGGTTGGTCTCGCCTGATCGCCTTCAGGATCCTCGCCCGATCCTTCTTGGGGACCGAGATCACGATTTCTTCCAGGCCCAGGTCCCGCGCGGCGGCGATCCGGTCGCGCCCGTCCTCGATCGAGATCTTACCGTCCGAGCCGATCACGACTTTTGGTGCCCACACCGGCTTGCCGGACTTGAGACGCTCGAGCGCCTCGCGATAGGAGCCCGGTCGGGCCGATCCGCCGGAACCGCCCGGGCCTACATGGTATCCCAGGCCGGCGTCGTCGTCCTCCCACCGCCGGCCGAGGGCTTCCGTCGAGACCTTCTCCAGGACGCGGCCGGGGCCGATCGGGGCCGCCCACGTGATGCCGGACGCGACGATCTCGGCCGGGGGCTTGATCTTCTCGGGCGCGGCTCGGCGACCTTCGCGCCCTCGGGCGGCTCGTATTTGTCGCCGGGCTTCGGCTGGTCGAGCGTCGGCGTGAACTCGGGGTCCTCGGGCCCGCCATACTCGGGGCTCAGGATTTCGGTCATCGCGCACCGGCAACCCGGATGCAAGGGCGGGTGCGAGACTCGCGAGTAGGCCGGGTTGTGCCCGACATTCGCAAAGGCCTGGCCGATCTCGACTCGCGGGCACTGCGTCGCGACCATCTGGCACAGCGGGCAGGCGTCGGCCGAGATCAGCCACTCGAAGCCCACCACCACGCCCGATTCCTGCGCGGCCTGCTCTTGCGCCGCATGCACGGCGCGGCTCGCCTCGGTGTGGGCGATCTGCCGGGCACGCCACTTCTCGGCCTGGTCGAAGACGCCTTCGACGCGTTTCGTCAGTTGGGCGATCGTCTCGCCGTGATCCACGATCCCGAGGTGGAGTTGGTCGCGGAGGTCGGCCAGGGCGTCGACGAGGTTCCGGCTGGTCGTGGCGTTCGTCGCATGGCAGAATTCAAACGACGCCTCGCGGATCATCCGGGCGGTGTGCGGATTCGTGACCCGCCACTCGTCGGGGTCAAGCCCCAGCCTGCCCATCGTCTTCTTGCCGCTCTCCTCCCAGTACGCCCCGAGGATCGGCGTCATCGCCGCCTCCATCGGGCTGTCGTAATTCGCCAGCGGCGGGAAGTGCGTCGGCAGCTCCGTCCCGATCGTCGGCAGGCTCCCCAGGACTTCCTTCGCCTGCTTGCGGAACCACTCCTTCAGCTTCTTCTCGATCGGCCTCCCACCCGGGAGGTTGTACGTGTTCGGCTTCTCCGCCGGCTTCTTCGGCTCCGGCTCGTCGTCCGGCTCCTCCGGGTTCAGCTTCGGCGGGCTGCGCAGGATCGAGATCAGCCGGAGGGATTGAATGCCCAGGTCGAGCTTGCGGAGCCGTCGCATCTGCGGAAGCCTCGATCTTGTCCAGCGCCCGCGAAAGCCGCTCGAACAGCTCGCGTTGCGTCCTGTCGTCGGCGCCACCATCGAGGGCGTCTCGGGCCGCGAAGAATGTCTTCCAGAATGCGCGGTCGCCCTGCTCGTCCTCCTGGCTCGCCGGCTTCGGGTCCGGCTCCTCGTCGCCGTCGGGCTCGGGTTTTTCCGCGGCCTGCTCGGCGAGGCCCTGGGCGTGCTCGCGGGCCTGGGCCGCGGCGGTGGGCTGGATCAGGGTGTCGGGCAGCCAGGGCTCGTCGCCCCACGGCACCGGATCGTCGCCCTCGTCGGCGTTGACCTGGTTGATGGTCTTCTGCCCGTTCTTGAGCTGCAGGTCGACGATCTTGGCGGTGCGTTCCTTGTCGTCTTCTACGGGGTTGTCGAAGGCGAAGAACAATCGCTTGTCGACCTGCTGCGCCATCGCCGTGAGGGCGCTGGCGATCATCACGCATCTCGGCTCGATCGCGTTGCGCTGGTGCTGGTAGTTCCCGGCCTCCGCCACCGCCCGATTGCTGTCCTCGTTCTGGAGCATCGAAGGAGGGATATCAAAAGCATTGGCAACATAGAGGCGGGCTTCCTTGCTGATCTCCAGGTCCGCCAGGTCGGTGCCGTCCATCGTGAACTGGTCGAACTTGTAGGCGCCGTTGGTGGCCAGGAACTTCGCCTTGTTGCCGCGGGCCAGGTGGTTGTTGATGTCGGCCTGGAACCGCTTGCGGTCGACCTCGCTCGGCGGCTGCAGCGGGTTGGACGGCGTGGCCAGCAGGCCGAGCTGCGCCCCGTTGCCGATGATGTCTTCGAGCGTGGAGAAGTACAGATTGCCGAGGCCAACTTGCTCGTACATGGCCTGCAGCGGCCCGTACCCCGAGAGGTAGGGGTCGCGCATCGAGAGGGCACGCATCCGCACCACCTCGTGCGGGAGGAACGTCCGCGTGAAGTAGGTGTAGCCGGCCAGGATCTCGTCGCCCACGCCCTTCTTGGGCAGCACATATTGGGCATGCAGCGGCCACCATTCCGACGACGCCCACGCGGGGTCGTCATTCGGGCGGACGGGGTTGAAATAGGCGCCTCCCCACCACGTCCAGGCTCATGGCCAGGAACATGAGGAACTGGTGGCCGTCGAAGTGCGGGTTCGGCCTCCGCAACGCCTCCACGAACGGGTGGTCGAGGATCTCCGAGACCTCGTCGCCCGAGCCGATCATCGAGCGGTAGGCGCGGTGCTCGCGGAGATACGCCTCGTGCCGCCGCTTCAGGGGCCGGCAGTCCCGCCTCGGCTTGCGGTCGCGCGGCCCGGTCCGGGCATACAACCGGAGCGGCACCCTGGCCACGCCGTTGGCGTTCAGCTTCACGCACACGTAGGCCAGGGAGCGGAAGTCGTTGACCAGCTCCGTCGCCGTGGGGGCGCGCCTGGTCCTGTTGGCGTCCACCCAGATCGGGCCGCCCGCGCCGTACCCCATCGAGCCCATCGACACGGCCGAGGTCGGCGGGCCGGCGCGCAGCCGTCCGGGCATTCGCTTCACGAGCTTGCGGGGCATCGGTCACCGATCTGGTCCGGTCGGATGAGGGGTTACTTGCCGCCCTTGGTCGCAGCGGGTGCCGGCGTCGCCGTGGCGGCGGGCGCGGGGCTCGCGGGAGGGGCGGCGGGATCGGCCGTCGCCGGGGCGGCGAGCGTTGCCGGGGCCGGCGTCGCGTCGGCCAGGTTGGGCGTGCCGTCGACCCGGTGCCTCGGCACGTGCACGCTCTGCATCTTGTCGTTGCGGAACACGTATTCCTGGTCGTTGACCGCGTACCCCTCGACGGTGCGGGGCTTGCCCTCGGCGTCCTCGCCCTGCTGGACGCGGACGGTCTCGGACCCGCTGATCGCCTTCAGGGCCTCGATGGTCTGCTCGTCGCTCAGGAATTGATTCGCCATGATTCCTCGGGGGGTTGGAGGGTTGTACGGGTGAATGTGGAGGACTTCCTTGTGGAGCATCGCCACCGGTCCATGCGGTCAGTCGATTCGGAGAACGCTCCGGCCATTACGCATGTAGCCGTTGTGGCTGAAGAGTCGGCAGGATGCCTCGTCGAAATCCTTTTGCTCGATCTCGATCAGTGTGACCGAATCCAGATGGCGAGCTTCCACATACACGGTGTTGTTCACGATAAAGCCAGGAGTGGCCGGCGAGAACTCGCGGATTACCAGGTCATTAGGCCGGACTTGTCGGGTGACGAGCATCCACGCAAGTCGCTTCATCAGGGCAAACACGGTCATGCCTGTCGTCCTCATCGGTCCCACCACTGGTCGTTGTCGATGTCGTAGTACTCAGCCTCGACCTCTTCGCGGATCCGACGCTCCTCGGCCTCGATCGCGGCGATCTGGTCGGCGGTGGGCGCCGGGGGGCCGTCCTTGACGGACCTCATGCGGTCGATGCCCACCACCATGTATCGCAGCGCCGCGAGCAGGTGATTGTCCTGGTCGAGCGGCTTCTCGGTCTGCTTCTCGTAGCGATACTTGCCGGCCTCGTCGATCAGGTTGCCGAGGCTTCCGTGGACCTTGAGCCGTTCGGATCGGATTCGGTCGGCGACGAGGCCAATCCCGCTTGCAAGCGGCTGTTGTCCGAGGTGAACGCAGGGGACCACGTCATGGCCGGCAGAACGGATTTCCGCAATCTGATCGGCACCGGCGGGGTCGGCAAACCATCGAATTCCGCCGCGTGGCAGGGCCCTTGAATGATCCGTGAGGGTAATTCGAGAACCATGACGCTCCCACCCCACCCATAGGGCATCGTCGCGATCCAACCAAGCGACGAGCGCACCAAACGGGTTGTTCCATCCCCAATCAATCCCGCCATAGTTCCAGGCTCCGAGGCTGGTGGGCCATTCTTCGGCCTCGACCACGCATTGGCCGAAGTCGGGGTAGACGAGCCCCTCGTTGACCATGTCCCAGTCGCCCATGAGCAGGCGGGCCTGCTCGACCGGGCTTTGCGCCTGGAGGTTGCCGAGGTACTCGGGGTTGATCCTCAGCAGGTCGACGTTGTCGTAGACCGTGGCGCGTACGAAGGTGACGCTCTTGCACAGGACGCCGGGGAATCTGCCCTCCAGCTCGGCCGGCGTCCTCGCCCAGTGATACTTGCCGTCCTTGCGGACGAGCCATCGGATCTCGCCCGAGCGGGCCGGGTCCGCGAACTTGCGGTCGACCCAGGGGGCCATGAACCGCTTGACCCAGCTCCCGGCGTCCGCGTTGCACGAGGCACGGACGTAGGGCCGGACGCCGCACGTGGATCGGTTGCGGGAGATGAGATACCAGAACTGGGATTCGGTGAAGTGCGTCAGCTCGTCGAATTCGATCAGCGGGACCTGCGAGCCCTGCCAGTGGTACTTCGTGGCCTCGTGCTGCAGGTGCCGGAAGCTGACGCAGCCGCCGCCGGGGAACGACCATTCGAGGTCGCCCGACTTGGGGACGCCCCCGATCAGCGGGTAGATCTTGCCGGCCTCGTCCCACAGGCCGCCCTCGTTCGTGATCTGCGGGCTCGTGCGGCGGAAGATCACGGCGCCGAAGTCCGGGTTCCGCGTGGCGTGCCTCAGCGGCTCCATGCAGAGCGCGAAGCTCTTGCCGCCGCCGGCCGCGCCGCCGTAGACGGCGATGTCAGCCCGCGTCGACAGGAACTTTTCTTGCGGCATCGAGTTGGGCTTGAGCTTCGGGGGGGGCTTCGCTTCCGGCATCCCGGTTGTTCTCGGGCAGGTAGAATTGCACCTGATGCTGGATCGCCCCGCCGTCCTTGCCGCTGTGCTCGACGGCCTGCATCGGCTTGCCGAGCACGCGGTCCATCAGGTTGGCGATCGCCTGGCGATCCGGGGGTGTGGTGTAGACGTGGTCGTCGCCATCCTTGACCTTGATGCCCCAGGCTAGCCCCATCATCAGCGAGACCAATTCCGGCAGATTATCCGCGATCAGATCGTGCGTCGTCGCGCGGAAATCCTCGCGCAACTTCGTAGAGCGCTTTCGTCTTGGGGCCGGCGCCGGCACGCCTGCCGCCTCGCTTTGATAGCGCCTTTGATTGCGCCTTTTTCGGCGTCTTCTTCGCGGCCATTTGACACCGCCGATGATTGCCCCGGCCGGACGCTGCCACGCCACGGCCGGGAACCCACGAAGGTTATCTCGTCAGCTTGCGGCGGGGGCACTCGGGGTGTCCGCAGGCGCCGCAGCGGTAGGGTCCGCCGGGTCGGTCGTGGCCGGGTCGGCGGGCGTGGGTTCGTCGTCCTCGTATTCCAGGACGGTTTGGCCTTCGTAGTTCGCGGGCGGGAGGTTCGGGACGGGGACCGCGATCTCGGCGCCGGCCGCCACGTCGCCCACCTCCACGTTGCCGCCCGGGTGGCCCTTGGCCAGGAAGTCCTCGGGCGTCTCGCCCTCGGCCGGGCCGCTGCCCTTCGGGGCCATGATCACGTGGATCCGCGCGAGCCTGTTCGCGCACGAGGCGTCATGCGGCGGGACCGAGAAGTGGAAGTGGTGCGTGTCGTCGGCCTTGGAATGGCCCTTGTAGGCCACCGGGGCGTCGCCCTTGGCCGTGTGGTCGCCGATCGCGGGGCCGAACTTGTATCGCTTCATGGAGGATTCCCCGGGGTGCTATCCGTGTCTCTGGGCAGGAATTCAGCGCGGTGATTTGCAGGGGCAGCCCGCGAGCCTGCAGGGCGGCGCAGACCTCGATGACGGCGGGCTTGCCCGGCGCGGCCGTCCACTTTTCTTCGGCCCATGCCGCGGCCAGGGCGAGGACGACGACCACGCCGACGATGCCGACGACGGACCGGACGGCCGCGAATGTCAGCGATGCCGTCGCGGATGCGAGATGTCTCATCAGTCCGATTGCTCACAGGTTGCTGAAGTAGAACGACGTCCCCCACCGGCTGGGGGGCCGCTTCACGCTTTTGGGGCTTCTGGGTCGCGTGGCTTGAGGGCGTCGCTCAGGCTCTTGAGCAGGGCCTCGCCCTCGGCATGGCGCTTGGCCGTGGCATCGTCGTCCTTGATTCGCTGGGCGAGCACCAGGGCGAGCTCGGGCGTCGTGAGCCCGGCGACGGACTGCCCCGGACCCTGCAAGGGTGGCGTGATGGCCACGGCCGGGCGTAGCAGGGGGACGAGCCGCGAACGCCAGGCTCGGACCGCGATGCAACCGGCCAGGAACACGATCGAGACGAGTTTCCACGACACGGCTTGGGGGTCCTGGATTTAGGCCGCGGGCGCGACGACGACGTTGGGGTTCGGTTTGTTGCGGGCCGTGAGCAGGAGGAAGGCGCCGGCGGCCAGGGCGATGAGGTGCGTGCCCTCGGGGAGCGAAGCCTCGATCATCGCGAGGCTGAACGAAGGGCTCGGCGACGACGGCGGCTCGCGCTCGGGCAAGGCGCGACGGGAATCGGCGCGAAGCCCGGCTCCTGGCGCGGGGGCGGTACGGGGGGGCACTGCGAATTCGGCGGGCACGGCAGCAAGCGGCGATACTGGGCGGGCACGCCGGCCGTGAGGCACAGCGAGCGGATCGCGGCGGGCGACGCGTACAATCCGGTCGGGGTGGCCTTGACGCGGAAGTCGCACACGCCGACCAGTTGATTGGCGGAGTTGAATAGGCCCCCTCCCGAGCGGCCCTCGATGGGCGGGAACTCGCATTCGGTCCACGACGGGTTTGGCCCTGGCGCCGCGAGGGCGAGCACCCGCGTGCTCCAGACGGTCGCATCCTTGCCGTTGGCGCATCCCACGGCCGTGAGCGGCTGTCCGACGGCCAATCCGTCCCCCTCGGGCAGGATCGGCGAGGCGTCCAGGACGCGGCCGGGCACGAACTCGACCAGCGACAAGTCGGCCGCCCGGTCGATCGCGACCATGCGGCCCTTGTGGCTCTCCAGGTAGTGGAGCTGGCCCGGCCCGTTGTTGATCGAGGTCATGGCCCCGTTGAAGAGGTCGACCCGCGCCTTGGCCCCGACCGGCATGTTTTCGAACAGGTGGGCACAGGTCAGGATCACGGACCGCTCGGCGGTGGACTCGACGACGGTCCCGCTCCCGATCGTATTACCAACGGGCAACTGGACGACGAGCCGCACGGCCGTCTTCCACGGCGCGGGGCCGGGGTCGGCCAGGGCGGAAGCAGTCCCGGTCAGGGAGAGCACCAACGGGAGAAGGCGCGTCATCGCGCCCATGGCGAAGCGCATCATCGCAACCTCACGATTCGGGGGGTGGACACGGGCTTGAAGAAGGCCCAGTAGATCACGCTGAAACAAACGATGGTTGATACGACACCGATCACGATGCCGAGCGTAAGGCCCCAGCCGAAGCCATCGGCCGCGCCCAGGTAATAGGCGCCCTCGTACAGGCCCTTGCCGATGTCTTGCAGTTGCGGCACGATCCTCGCCGCGACGGGCCATCGCACGGGGGGCATCTCCGGCGAGGAGAGCAGTCGCCTGAGCAGGTCACGCACGCCTGGCCATCCCTTCGGGCTCGTCGTCGGGCCGGCGGCGATGGATGGTGAAATTGCGAGTCCCGTTCGGCTCGGCGAACCCGAGGCGCACCTGCCCGGACCTCACCGCGCAGGGGAGGACCTTGAGCCAGAGCGAATCGCCGAACTCGTTGACGACCTCGACCAGGTCGCCGACGGACAGGCTTAAGCCGAGCATGGGGCGGTGGTCTCAGTTGGCGAAGTGGGCGGCCAGCGTCTGGGGGTCGCGGGCCTCGGGATAGGCGCGGGCCCGCTTGATCCGGAGCTGGACGGCGCGGACCGAGCAGTCGTGGATCCTGGCGATCGCGGCCGTCGGGAGCCGGAAGAGGGTGGCCTGGGCGAGGCACTTGAGCGAGACCTCCCGCGCCTGGTCGGCGGGGATCGGGGGGCGCCCGCGCCTCGATACGGTTCCGGTCATGGGTCACCTCATCGTCGAGTCCTGGCCGGCGGAGCGTCCCGCGGGCCGAGGTGGGAAACATCTGGCACCACCCTATAGGGGAGCGGTTGGCGCAATTTGATACCACACATTCACGCCCAACCTTCCTTATAAAGCCTTACGGAACAAAGGGAAAGCGTTTTTTCGCAATCTCCCCGGCGACGCGCAATCAATTTGCGCCCGCGTCTTCGCGCTTGCGTGAGGCCATATCGGGCGGCGTACATTGGAGTGGACACGCGACGTCGCGCTGGCGAGGACTGCGGAGGCGCAATGCATGCGAGGCGATCCCACGCCTGCCATCGACCCGGAATTGCTCGCGGGCCTGGCGCCCCTTGAGGCGGCCAGCGTGCTTGCGCTCGTCCAGGCCGAATCGGTCTGCACGCCGCTCGGCCGCTGGATGTCGAGCCAATGGATCGTCCACGGGCTGGTCGAGCGGGGGTGGCTGGAGATCTGGGACCTCGACGACGGCCCCGAAGTCACCCTCACGGACTGGGCCGCAAACCACCTGGAGGTCGAGATCGGCGAGCAGATCGTCACGGCCTACATCCGGAAAGAGGACGAGGACGGGACCTACTCGGCGGTCGAGATGGAACCAATCCAACGCTGGTACAGGAGGGACCAAGTGCCGCCGATCAGGATCGACAAGGGGCGTGGCTACGTCGAGTTGCCCTACCCCGACCGGGTCGAGGCCCCCGCGCCGGAGCCCGAGCCCGAGCCGATGCCCCGCCTGGAGTTGATGGGCGTGCTTGCCACGACCCTCAAGCCGAAGCCTGGGAGCAAGAAGCGCCGCAAGGCGAAGGCGGGGCGGGCGTGAAATGTGGCAAGTGCAAGAAGAGGAAGGCGAAGTGCCCCTGCCGGCGGGAACCGGGATACGTCCGGCACCTCCTGGGCTATCCCCTGTATGACGACGACCCGCTGGCCGAGGCGCCCGGCGCGATCTCGATCGGGGGCGGCCCGCCCATCGCCGTCACGAGCTGGACCGTGATCGAGTATGACGAGCTGATCGACGGCACGCTCGCCCCCGCCCGAGAGGTCCACTCGGATCGTCCTGCCGAGGCGATCGCCCCGGACCGCAATTAGACCGATCGGTCTAGCCCGGAACCGCCCCCGCGACGCATGCGGGATGGCGGATGTTTCGTCGTTCTAACC
>CAVZRT010000007.1:0-208861 GCA_963777705.1 uncultured Planctomycetota bacterium | reverse complement strand
AGATCGTAGTGCGAATCCAATCAAGGGGGAATCGCGGATACCGCAGCCACTGAAACGGTGGCTCGGTGACGACTGCTTCCACAGCGTCGCCGCAGCCGAATTTCACACGGAATCGGTTTTCGATCAACTTGCGGAGCTACCCCGGCTTCGCCGAATTACTTTCGAGGGAAATGCTACCGATGACACGCTCCTCAAGATCAGAAAACAGGACCGATTGGAGTCTCTGTGCATCATAGAGCGAGGGAACTCGATAACCGATGACGGTCTGAAGCACCTGAGTCGGCTGACTCGCCTACGATCAGTGTTCCTCTTTGGAACTCACCGAGCGGGGCCTGCTTCATGTAGGCGGCCTGTCCCGGCTACAGTGTTTGTATTTCTACCTACCGTCCGGTGATATTCATAATTTGGGCGCCGGCCTGGAGAACCTGAAAGAATTAAAAGGAACTACGTGACTTGTGTCTACAGTGTAGTTATATCGGAGATGTTGGATTCTATCACATAGGAAATCTTAAAGGATTGGAAGAGTTGCAATTTTACTTGTATAAGGATGGCGTGTCGGATTGTAAGCGCGAAGAAATGGGCTGTGCTTGGAAATATTTCGCAAGGCTAACGCGATTACGAAGGCTTGAAGCAGCCTATGGGTTCACCCCGATTAAAGACGAAGAGGTGAAGTTCTTGACGGGCATGTCGGACTCGGAGGAACTGAATTGACGGCGAACGCATCACCAACGCAGGATTGGCGCACTTCAGAAACTCACCAAGCTTCGAATCCTCGACCTCGGCTACATCGGAGTGGATCGGCCCGTGCCCGAAGAGGGGATCGCGAATCTGAGTGGGCATTGCCATCACTTCGCAGGGTCGATTTCAAAACGCCGCCAGGCCCTGCTCGAATTTCCGAGCTCCCGAGCCTCTTCGACGACGAAAGCACGCCGCCAGGCTCAGGCCCATCCACCAAGCCGGCTGGCCCTTGAGATCGGCGCGGATTCGCTGAGAAAATCGCGACTCCACCGCTTCGACCTCTCCCATGACATGAGCGGAGTAGCGTGGGTCGAGCGCCAGCGAGCCGCACCTTTCCCGAGCAATGCGACGTAGAACGAGGGAGCAGGATGACCACAACCGAGCCAACCCCGAGCAAGCCGCGTCGCAGCCGTTCGCACTGAGCCTGCGAGTGCTGATGTTGCTGGTGCTCGTGATTGGCGGCGGTCTGGGTTGGCTCGCCCACAGCGTTCGCGTCCAACGCCGCGTCGTCGAGGCGATCATACGATCCGAGGGTCAAGTCTTCTATGACTACGAGGATCTAGACGCCAGGCCGATCACCGGAGAATCACGGGTGCCACAGCGATTGAGACAGTGGCTTGGGGATGACTGCTTCCATAGCGTCACTGGGATTAAGCTATATACGGATTCGACTCTCGATCAACTTGCTGAGCTTCCCCGGCTCCGAATGATGGTCTTCCTCGGAAATGCCGACCGATGCCACGCTCCTCAAGGTCGGAAAGCTGCACGGATTACAGGATCTGGTCCTGATGGGAAACTCAATGACCGATGATGGTCTGAGTAACCTGAGCCGACTAACCGGCCTTCGATCGCTGGACCTCGGTGGACATGACCTGACCGATCGGGGTTTGTCTCACCTCCGTGGCCTATCTCATCTGCGAAGTCTTACGTTTGAGCTATCGAACACCAAGAGCCATCATCTGTGCGTGGCCTGGAGAGCCTGGAAGGTTTGAAGGAACTTCGCGAATTGGATCTGACGTGCAAGCACGTCGAAGACATCAGCTTTTACCACATGGGGAATCTCAAGCAACTAGAAGTGCTGAAATTGAGCGAAACCCCGAATTGGGAGCTGACACCCCCTTTGGAGGATTCACGAACAAATATGGCTAACGGATGTAAATATTTTGCAAAACTAAAGAAATTACGAAAACTTGATTTGAAGATGACGTTCATCCCGATCAAGGACGACGAATTGCAATCTTTGGCCGACATATCAGACTTGGAGGAACTCCGATTGGACGGCGAATGCATCACCAACGCGGGATTGGTGCATCTTCAGAAACTCTCGAGGCTTCGAATCCTTGAACTCGATTTCATGACCAGTGGTAATCGATTCCCGGACCTTGAGAAGGGGATCGAGACTTTGCAAAAAGCCCTACCATTACTTCAAGTCGATTATTCTTATCATACGACATCATGGAAGCAATTCACTCGTCCGCCCAAGTCCCAACCAACCGGTCGGGATGCCCCCTGAGACGAATCGAACTTTTCGATGATAAGAGCAATCCACCAAGCTCGGGCCCATCCACCAAGCCGGCTGGCCCTTGAGCTCGACGCGAATCGCTGAGAAAATCGCGACTCCACCGCTCAACTCGTTCCCACGCTCCGCGGACCTCCGGCTCGGACGATCGGGCCGTTCCGAAGCGACGCAGAGCGTCGAAGACGGCATTCCCACGCGGAGCGTGGGAACGAGTTGGTCTGACAAGCATTATGCAGAAGAGACCCACAGCATTCCTGGAGATGCAACCCATGCTCCGACCCTCGCGGCTCGTCCCGATCCTGCTGATTTCGGGCCTCGCGACCTCCTTCTCGCACGCCCAGCAATCCCCCATCGCCGAGAGCCTCCAACCCTTTGTGGACAGCCATACTCTCGCTGGCGCCGTCACCCTTGTGGCTTCCAGGGACAAGATCCTCGACCTGGAGGCCGTGGGATATTCCGACGTCAACGCGAAAACACCGCTGAAGACCGATGCCCTGTTCTGGATCGCGTCCATGAACAAGCCCATCACCGCGACCGCCTTGATGATGCTCGTCGATGAGGGCAAGGTGAAGCTGGATGACCCCGTCGAGAAGTATTTGCCCGAGTTTCGCGGGCAGATGCGCCTGGCCGAGAAGGGCGGCGACCTTGTGGTTTTGAAGAAGCCCTCGCACCCGATCACCGTGAGGGAAATCCTCTCCCATACGAGCGGATTGGTCGGGCGATCTCCCCTGGAGGGGAAGCTGGATTCGCTCCCGTTGCGCGAGGGCGTGATCACCTATGCCCTGTCCCCGCTCCAGTTCGAACCCGGCACCAAATACGAGTATTGCAACCCCGGCATCAACACGGCGGGCCGCCTGATCGAGGTGGTCTCGGGCATGCCTTACGAGGAGTTCATGCAGAAGCGATTATTTGATCCCCTGGGCATGAAGGACACCACCTTCTGGCCGAATGAGGAACAGGTGAAGCGAGTGGCCAAGTCGTACAAGCCGAATTCGAGCAACGACGGGCTTGAGGAGCTTGAGATCCAGCAGCTTACCTATCCGTTGACGAAGCCGAAACGCCATCCGTATCCGGCTGGCGGGCTGTTCTCGACGGCCTCCGACGTGGGCACGTTCTGCCGGATGATCCTCAACGGCGGCGAGCTGGACGGCAAGCGTTACCTCTCGCAATCGGCCGTGAGGGCCATGACCTCGACGCAAACCGGCGACCTCCTCAATCAAGGCAAGGGCGAGGGCGGCTATGGGTTGGGATGGTCCACCTCGAAGAAGTCGCGAGGCGACGACGGCCCCGTGATCCCCGGAAATTGCGGCCATGGTGGCGCTTATTCCACCAATATGTCGATCGATCCCGAGCGCGGGCTGGTCACGGTCTGGATGGTCCAGCACGCGGGATTCCCCCGCAACGAGGGCGGCAAGGTCCAGCATGCGTTCAACGTGGCCGCGCAGAAAATCGCGAGCAAGTGAGGTAGAATCGCGGCGGGCCTTCCGGCCCATTCGCTCCAATCCTTGAGGGACGAACCATGACGCTATTGCTGCTCTCGACGCTGCTGATGGGGGCCGGGGAAGGCCCCGCGGAGTTCCAGCCGCCGGTCCGCCTGATGGCGGACGGCGTGCCGGTGCGTGTCGAAAGCCCGGGCTAGCGGCCGCCCTGCTGGGTCGACGTCGACGGCGACGGCAAGAAGGACCTGCTAGTCGGCCAGTTCAAGAAGGGGAAGATCCGCGTCTACAGGAATCTCGGCGACGGCAAGCTCGCGGCCGGCGACTGGCTCAAGGCCGACGGCGAGGTCGCCGAGATCCCCGGCGTTTGGTGATGCACCAGCTCGACTCCACAGTTTGTGGACCTCGATGGCGACGGCCGGCGCGACATCCTTTCCGGCTCCTATTCCCGCATGCAAGACGAGATGGCGGGGCTGTTCCAGGTCCTGCACGGCAAGGACGACGGGACGTTCCGCAAGGCGGAAGTCCTGAAGGGCACCGACGAGCGAGCCGCTGATCATCCCCGTCACGAAGGAGAACTGGACCGAGAACATCTGCACCCGGCCCTTCGCGGTCGATTGGGACGGCGACGGCCACCTCGACCTCGTCGTGGGCATCTTCAACGGCACGTTCCACCTCTTCAAGGGGCAGGGCAATGGCAAGTTCCCGCCGAAGCCCGAGGCAGATGAAGGCCGGCGATCAGCCCCTGAAGATCGAGGGATATCACTGCGACCCGTTCGTGATCGACTGGGACGGCGACGGCGACCTCGACTTGCTGAGCGGTTCGAGCGAGGGCGGCGTGCAGTGGGCCGAGAACACGCGCCGGGACGGGCAAATTGCCACAACTGTTGGCCGTTCCGGACCGCTGATCGGGCACGGCCCGCCGCCCGCATACGGGCAGATCCTCCGCGAGGAAGACATCAAGGGGCCGCTGAGCTGACACGCGGATCTGGGTCGACGACATCAACGGCGACGGCAAGCTCGACGTGCTCGTCGGCGACACGGCGCACCTGCTCTCCCCGGCCAACGGCGTGACCGAGGCGGAGTTGCCGAAGCGGATGGCCGACTGGCAGAAGGCTCTCGGCGAAGCGTCCAGTAAGCTGAATGCCACGGGCAACGACGAGAAGGGCGAGCGGAGGCCCTGAAGCAGTACCAGCAGGTCTACGAAAGACGCAACGAGTTCATGAAGGAGGAGCCAACGGGCTTCGTCTGGCTGTACCTGCGCAAGTAGCGGAGCCTTTCCTGTCACAAGGCCTCTCCCGTAGGGTAGGCCTCGGCCTGCCGTTTCACGCGGATCGGCAGGCCGAGGCCTGCCCTGCGGGATCGCAAATCCTGGACGTGCCTCCTCCGGAGTCCAACCTTCGATGAAGATCAGCATCGTCGGCATGGGCAGGGTGGGCGGCGCGGTGGCGTTTGCCCTGGTCTCGCGGGGCATCCCCCATGAACTGGTCCTGGTCGGACGCACCCGCGAAAAAACCGTGGGCGACGCCTACGACCTGCTCCACGCCGCCGCGTTCGTGAGGCCCATGACCGTCCGCGCCGGCACCGTGGCCGACACCATCGCCAGCGACATCATCATCCTCTCCGTGAACGCCGTCGCCGACGTGGCCAACGACCGCCACGCCGGCGCCTCGGCCAACGCCAACCTCCTGCGCGAGATCGTCCCTCCCCTCGCCGAAGCCTCCCCCTCCGCCATCTTCATCGTCCTGACCAATCCCGTGGACGTTTGCACGTATGTGGCCCTGAAATCCTCCGGCCTGGCCAATGGCAAGGTCCTCGGCACGGGCACGCTGATCGACACCGGCCGGTTCCGCGCCCTGCTCAGCCGGGAGACGGGCATCAACGCCATCGACATCCGCGCCTATATCCTGGGCGAGCACGGCGAGACCCAGTTCCCCGCGCTCTCGGTCGCCAGCGCCGGCGGCGTGCGGATCGAGGCGGGCGACGAGAAGATCCGCGCCCTCTTCGACGAGGCCCGCCGCGGGGGGCACGAGGTCATGCGCCACAAAGGCTTCACCAACTACGCCGTGGCCATGAGCGCCCTCATGATCTGCGAGGCCATCTCCGCAAATTCGCACACGATTTTGCCCGTGAGCACGTTCGTGGACGACTTCCTTGGGGTGAGCGACGTCTGCTTGAGCCTCCCCTGCGTGATCGGCAAGAGGGGCGTCCACCGCGTCCTCTCGATCGACCTGAACGCCGAGGAGGCCGAGCAGCTCCGCCAGAGCGCAGCCGTGCTCCGGGGCGTGCTAGATCGCGTCCAATGATTTGTTTGGGACCTGAAAATAAGAAAACCTGCGAATCTTCTTGTTGGCATGGGGCGGCGAAAAGCGCGGTTCGGGTGTGATTTCAGACCGGCCCCCGTCCCGGTCGTCCGCTTCCCGATGCGGTGATAATTCGGATCGAGGCCCAACGATAATATCCGGCGTAGGAAGGTCAATCCCGGCCGCCCCACGCCAAGCTCATCGTCGCGGAGGCCGACGGGAAAATGTCCCGGCCCCTCGCGGGATTTCTTGCGATAATTTCCCGGGCGGTCCCCGAAATACCCGACAAGGCGGCCAGTCCATGCTCACCAGGAACCTGCGGGCGAAACTCGACCGGGCCCTCGCGTCGAACGACCCGTTCGCGGGCCTGGAGGCAATCGTTCATTCGCTGAAGGCGGACGGCCTCGGGCAATATCCCCTCTATCGCCTCCTGGGCAAGTACCAGGGCGGGATGTACGACCCGAGCAACGACGCGGTCGAGGACGCGATGGACCTGGCCTGGGCGCACCCTGGGCGAAAGGACGACCGCTGTTCGACCGCCCGCTCGTCGAGGCGGCGGCGCTCGCGGCAAGGCCCGAACCCTATTCGGTCGACGAGGTGGTCTCGCACAGGAAGGCCCTGGACGGGAAGCCCGTGCGGGTCGTCGGCGAGTTCCAGCTCGGGATGGAAATCACCTCGCTCTGGCAAGTCCCCGGCCCGGGGCATTTCTCCAACGACCGATCGAGCCTGGCCTTGAGCGGTGGCCTGAGCCAATGGCTCCGCCTGAGGGAATTCGAGGGCCGTGGCGAGGAGGGCGTGCCCCCGTCCTCGGATGGCCGAGCCATCACGCTGTGGCTCTTCGACCAGTTCGCCGGCCACGTCGTCGAATTCCTCGGCATGGTCGACGCGGAAAACCGGGGGCACCTGGCGAGTCACTCGGCGGGGTTGTACATCCTCAGCATCGCCAAGCCCTAACCGCATGCGGGTTTCCATCTTCGTAAGCATGCGACGTCCATCCTCTATCTCCCGGGTAAGTTAGACGAATTAATCCGCCCCGTCGCCCTCTTCCACCAACCTCCGCAACATCCGGCCTCGCTTGCGAGGCAGCCGCACGCGGCCGAATTCGGGCATCCTCGGCTCGAACTGCGGCCAGGTGAGCACCGTCAGGCATGCATCTTCCTGGAAGATCGCCACCAGGACCTTGCCCCCATGCATCGCCAGCACGGCCACGGCGCCGTTCTCGGGGTTGCGGCCGATGCGACGGGTCCGCTTCAGGGCCAGGCGTAAGCTTTCTTCGGCGTGATCGACCTCCGCCCCAAAGCGCTCGACGAACCGCCCCAGCGCGTGGCGGGTCAGCCGCGCCCCCGAATGATCACGCTGTCCAGCCCTGGCCATTTCGGCTCTCCACCCCTTCCTGGAAGCGTGATCGGCTTTTTTTCGCGGAAGAGTTCTCCCATCCCGCCTTCGTGACCTATCTTGCAAGCATGAGGGCCTGAATTGGGTGATGCTCTCTCCCGCGAGGGGCGGTCGTCGATTTTCCAAATCATTGTGCCATAAGGATTTCGGGAGATCGGCGCGAATTCGCCAAAAAAATCCGGATTTCGCGCCGCAAGATCGGAGCAATTGCAACCAAAGGTGTGCTAGGCCCCGCTGACGACGCCGTTGGTCGCCGAAGTCGGGGCGGACGCATCGAAGGATTGACAAGGAAATCCCGCGCCCATGGAGGAGGGTGACCCGCGGGAGGTTCGGTGGGCCCGGGTGTCGGATGGTCCATTTCCCGACGACGACCCGGGCTGGAGCCTGGATGATGGGAGCCCCGCGAATGAATCGTCCCTGGATGATGGGCACGGAGCTGACCGGCTCGCTCGACTGGTATCTCGACGCGATCCACGAGGATGGCCTGCTCACGGCCGCCGAGGAGCGGCGAATTGTCCGAGGCGATCGCAAGAGGCGACCGCGAGGCCAGGGCCAGGATGATCCGCTGCAACCTGCGACTGGTCGTGAGGATCGCCCGCGACTACCTCGGTCGCGGCCTCGCCCTGGACGACCTGGTCGGCGAGGGCAACCTCGGCCTGATCCGTGCCGCCCAGGACTTCGACCCGGCCTTCGGCACCCGCTTCAGCACGTATGCGTCGCACTGGATCAAGCAGAGCATCCGCCAGGCGCTCGATCAACACCACGGCCACCATCCGCCTGCCGGCCCACATGGTCGGGCTCCTGACCAAGTGGCGACGCGCCGAGAAGACCCTGAGGCGGGACCTCGGGCACGACCCCGCGCCGTATCAGGTGGCCGACGCCTTGGGGCTGACCGAGGTCCAGCGGGGCATGGTCGAGCGGGCCTTGCGATCCAAGAAGGTCCATGGCGAGACCGATCGATCGAGCGAATCGGACCCGACCTGGGCCTCGGACGCGATCGCCGATGGCGGGTGCTCGGCCGAGGCGATCGTCGAGGCCGACGAGGCCCGCACCGACGTCCTCCGCCGCCTCATGAAGCTCGACGACCGCGAACGCGCCATCGTCTCCCTGCGATTCGGCCTCGACGGCCAGCCCCCCATGACCTTGAAGGAAGTCGGCCGCCGCCTGGGGGTGACCCGCGAATGGGTCCGCAAGATCGAGCAGAAGGCCGTGCGAAAGCTCGAAGACCGCGCGGGAAAGCGACACGAGCCCCGGGTGGCCCAGAGGGCCTGAGCCCTCGATTCGGGTATGCTGAGGGGAGCGGCCACGGAGGCCGCCGGCCTCATCACCGGAAAATCGCTCGTGCCGTCCGCCCCCCGCCCCCGCAATGGACTCTGGCTCCACGCCGCGACGATCGCGACGGTTGCCGGGGTCGCCCTCCTCCTGAACGCCCGCCTGGACGCCCCCCCACGCTTCGACGGGGCCGGCTACGCGGTGCTTGCCCGATCTCTCCTGCAAGGGTCGGGGTATCGAGCCATCGACCATCCCGACGCCCCCCGCCACGCGCATTTCCCGCCGGGATACCCGCTCGTCCTGGCCGGTTTGTGGGCCATCACGGGGCCGTCGAACGTGGCCGCCCACGCGTTCTCGATAGCCTGTACGATCGCGGCCACGCTCGTCGCCCATCGCCTGTTCCGATCCTGGTACGGGCCGCAAGCGGGCTTGATCCTGGGCCTGTCGCTGGCGATCAACTGGCGATGGAGCCGAGACGGGTCGGCCATCCAATCGGAGCCCCTATTCCTGCTCCTCAGCCTCGCGGCCGTCCTCATGGCGCGGCGACCGAACGCGAGACGCGCGGTCGGTCTGGGCCTGATCCTGGGATTTGCCACGCTCGTCCGCCACGTCGGGGTTTGCGTCATCGCGGCAATTCTTGTGGATTTGATCCTGAAGAAACGGCCGCGAGCGGCGATCGTCGCGGGCATCACGGCGATGGCAGTCCTGTCGCCGTGGGTCGCGTGGATGCTCCGTGTCGGGCGAGGAACCCAGGTCGGATTATTGCCCGGCCGCAATGGGGGTTCGGTCCTCGCCGAAAACGCGATCTTCTACACGAGGCGCCTGCCCGACCAGGTCTTCGGGCCGATCATCGAAGTTTCCACGGTATTCCGGCCCTCGTGGAGCGCGGGGGCAACCTTCGTCGCGACGATCCTCTCGGCGGCCATCGCCTGGGGATGGGTCCGCCTCCTGAAATCGCGTCGAAAACGCCTGGCCGGGCTGGTCCCCGGCGCAACCCTCGCCCTGCTGCTGATCTGGCCGTTCACCGAGGCCGGGCGATTCCTCGTGCCCCTGATCCCGTTCCTCCTCGCGGGATTGACGGAGGCTCTGGGGCAAATCTCCGCGAAAATCGGCCGGCCGCGACGATGGGCACCGGCCGTCGTGCTGGCCGTCTCGATCCCGTACTCGCTCTACGCCATCGCCTCGGGCCGGGCCGAGGCCGGTCGCCGCGCTCACCGCGATTTCGACCGGGCTTGCGGGTGGATCACGCATCAGGACGACCCCGGCACGGTCCTCACGCGGCACCCCGGCGAGGTTTTCTTGTTGAGCGGTCGAAAAGCCCTCTCGCCGCCCGATGGTGCATCCACGAAAATCATCGAGGACTTGCTCCGAAAATATCACGTCGCCTTCCTCCTGATCGACGAGATGCGCTACGCCCGCGCGCCCACCACGCCGCTCGAAAGATTCGTCGCGGCCCATCCCCGGCGGGTCGAGCGGGTCCACGGCGAGGGATCGGTGGTCGTGTACAGGATCAAGCCGGGTTGACCGGATCGGAGCGGTTCGACCACAATCCGGGTCGAATCCCCTCGCCGGAAGATCGATAAAGAGGAGTCGGCACGGATGCCCGACCGTCTCGCCTGGTCCCTCCCGATTACGCTGGCCATCGCCCTGCGGGTTGCGGCGATTGCCGCCTTGCAAAGCCACACCGTGCCCCGCAGCACCTATGAGCATGGCGAGATCGCCGCCAACCTGGTGCAAGGCCGCGGATTCTCGGTGAAATTCCTCGGGGCGGACGGGCCGACCTCGCAACAGGCGCCGTTGTATCCGGCGCTCGTGGCATCGGCCTACGCGATTGGCGGGATCGACACGCCGCGATCGCTCCTGATCGTGCAACTGGTGCAAGCGGCGATGGGCGGCCTGATCGCGGCGGGCGTGATGGCCCTGGTCCGAGAAATTGCCCCCGATCGGCCGGGGATGGGCCGGATTGCCGGTTGGATTGCGGCCCTGCACCCGACATTAATCTACGCGGCCACGCACATCCAGGTGGCAACCCTCGCGGCAACCTTGCTCGTGTGGACGCTGGCCCTGGCGTATCGGACCGGGCGGGGCAGGGGGGATCTCGCGGCGATTGCAACGGGCTTGATGCTGGCCCTCCTGATCCTGACCGACCCGATCCTCGGGTTGTGCTTGCCGGGGATTTTCTGGGCCGTGGCGATGGGGCGGGGCTGGCGAAGCTCGCTCCGTCCGTCGGCAATCCTCGTGCTGACGGCGATCCTCGGCATATCGCCCTGGATCGCCCGCAACGCCCGCGTCCACGGCGAATTCGTGTTCATCAAGAGCACGTTCGGCTACGCCTTCTGGCAGGGCAACTGCAAGCTCAGCGAGGGGACGGACAAGGTCGTCCGGCCGTCGGTGGAATTGGCCCTGAACGGGCGGGAAAGCGGCCTGAAGGGCATGAACGAAGCCCTTTGGAAGGCCCGCCACGAGGCCGGATATCTCGACGACATCGCCCTGACCCGCGACGACTACCGCAAGCTCGCCAGGCTCACCGAGCCCGAGCGGTCGCGCGTCCTCTTCCGCAAGGCCCTGGATGACCTGCGATCGGACCCGCGGCGATATCCCGAACTTTGCCTGCGGAGGCTGCGATACTTCCTCTTGTTCGACGAAACCAACCCGAAGACCCGAAGCCCGATCTATCGGGCCGGGCACGCGGGGCTAACCCTCCTGGCGGTGCTCGGCCTCTGCCTCATGCCGGGTCATTTACGAAGGAGATTCGGGCCAACGCTCCTCACGGCCGGATTGATCGCCATATTTCACGCGATGACGATCGTCTCGGCGCGATTCCACGTCCCAATCGAGCCATTGATGGCGGCATGGGCGGCGGGGATCGTGTCGAGATGGACGATGGGCCTTACGCGATCCCGCGACGCATTGCATCCCAGGCGGGAAAATTCATCAAGTTGACATTTTTGCACCATGGTAGTATATTGCCAAATACGGGATTAAATGCAAGGAAGTCGATGTGGTCGAATTTGATTTCATCGAGTGGGACGATGAAGACGACCCGACGGGAAACGTCCGGCACATTGAGGAGCACGGCATCACCCCCGAGGAAGTCGAGGATGTACTCCATGGATTCGGATCCGACGGCGTGAGCCGTACCACGGGCCGTCCTATCCGCTTCGGACGCACTTCCTCCGGGCGCGACGTCGTGGTCGTCTACGAGGCCGAGCGGGACGGTGGGATCACGGGATCCGGCCCATAACGGCCTACGAGCACGGCGAGGATTAGGGCCATGACCGAGCGGCAGAAACAAGCCTACGAGCGAATGACCCCGGAGCAACGCGCGGCCGTCGATCGCATCCGCGTGAAGCACTCAACCCCGGGATATCGTGCCGAGGAGGCGGAAGTTCGCGAGCGGGTCATGGAAGAGATCCCGCCCCGCACCACGCCATCGGCAATCGAGGCGTTGGCCGCCCTCCGCCTGGAGCGCGAGCGGCGCAGCCTGAGTTTGTCCGAGGTCGCCGACCTGTCGGGGATCGAACGATCCGCCCTGTCGAAGCTGGAGACGGGCAAGACTAACCCGACGCTGGCAACCCTCGACCGCTATGCCAGTGCCCTGGGGATGCGGTTGCAATGGTCGCTGGTCAAGGGTGACGTGGCGGAATAACCGGCCCCGCAACTCTCACCCGTGATGATGACCCGCCATCTCGAAGGCGTCGGGATTGGGCGTGGGCTTGAGGTTGGCGTTCGACCTGGGCGTCATTTCCGCCGACTTGTAGGCCAGGATCGTCCCGCAGATCACGGCCGCGACCCCCACCATGGCCGTCGCCTGCCAGATGATGCCCGAGGAGACGCCGAAGAACGTCGCGAGGAACTGCGCAGCCGAACGCCGTGCAGGGCACGGCCGTAGCGATCGTGATCCCCGCGTTGACCGGCTTGGCCTCGTCGACCGGGTAGCCGCACTCGATGGCGCGGATGCGCTCCTGGCTCTTCAACTCGGCCTCCCGCTGGCTGTTGTGAATGCCCAGCACCGAGACATGCCACACGAAGGCGATGCCCATCGACCCGAGCACCAGGGCCAGGCCGAGATAGGGCAGGGTGTTGATCGTCTGCTCGCTCATGACGGTCCTCTCGAAAAAGGGTGGAAGGCGAGAAATCAGCCCCGGCGGCCGACCACGTCGTAGGCGTCGGGGTCCATCCTGGGCTTGGCGTGCAGCGTCGCGTCGGGGTCGAGGAATTGCTGCGGGCGGAGGAGCTTCGTGGCCAGCTTCCCGCTCGTCATGATGCTGAAGAAGCTCACGACCGCGGGCGCGAACCAGATCTCGCTGTCCACATGCGTGCTGACCGTGGCCAGCCAGGTGAAGAGGAACGCGGCGATCGGCACGCCCGCGCCGATCGCCGTGCAGACCACGGCCGCCGGCCACGCGTTGCGAGTGGGCAGCGGCTGCCCGGTCTCCAGCGCCTTCATGCGCTCGATGTGGTCCATCTCGCGCTTCCTGGACTCCTGGCGAATGCCCAGGATCACCGGCACGATCACGACCGGGATCGCCATGCCGGCCAGGGGAATCCACGTCTGATCGATCATCGCATGTGCCTCAATCTGTGAGTTCGCGGCGAATCGGGTTAATTCTGACGGAAGACTCGGCCCATGTCACGCTTCGAGTGGTAAGATGACGCCCGGATCCCGACATGACTACCGGAGCCCCTCCCATGTCCCGCGAGTTCCTGCTGGCGATCGACCAGGGCACGACCAGCACTCGCTCCGTGATCTACGACGCCCGATTGCGCCCTCGCGGCCAGGGGCAGGTGGAAGTCCTGCCCACGTTTCCCCGCTCGGGATGGGTCGAGCATGACGCCGACGCGCTGATGGATTCGGTCAAGCCGACCGTGCTCGAGGCCATGAAAAATGCGGGGATTGGGGCCGATCAAATCGCGGCAATCGGCCTGACCAACCAGCGGGAAACCTCGATCGTGTGGGACCGGGTCACGGGCAAGGCGGTGGGGCCGGCGATCGTCTGGCAAGACCGCCGCACGGCCGCGTTCTGCGAGCAGCATCGCGACCGCCGCGAATCGCTGGCCCAACGCACCGGGCTGGTGCTCGACCCGTATTTCTCGGCCACGAAATTCGCGTGGCTCCTCGACCATCGGCCCGACACGAGGCACCTCGCCCGCGGCGGAGACCTGGCGGCCGGCACCGTCGACAGTTTCCTGATTTATCACCTGACGGGCAAGGCGATTCATGCGACCGACGCCACCAATGCTTCTCGGACGCTGCTGATGGACCTGGAGACGCTCGCATGGGCCGAGGACCTCTGCGACTTCTTCGGGGTCCCGATCGAAATATTGCCGAAAATCGTCCCAAGTTCGGGAGAAATCGGCCGGACCAGGGGGCTCGACTACCTCCCCGACGGCCTCCCGATCACCGGGGTGGCCGGCGACCAGCAGGCCTCGCTCGTGGGTCAAGGCTGCCTGCAAGCCGGGCAGGCCAAATGCACGTATGGGACGGGCGCGTTCCTGCTCGCCCATACCGGATCGTCGCCCATCTTCTCCTCGCGAGGGCTCGTGACCACGGTGGCGGCCACGCTTCAGGGGAGCCCGCCGCAATACGCCCTGGAAGGCAGCGTGTTCGTGGCCGGCGCCGCCGTGCAATGGTTCCGCGACGGATTGAAGGCGGTGGGGGCCGCGCCGAGATCGACCGATTATGTCAAGAAGCCGACCCCAACTCGGAAGTGATCTTCGTGCCCGCCCTGACCGGATTGGGGGCGCCGCACTGGGAGCCCGAAGCAAGGGGGACGATGTTCGGCCTCACCCGGGCCACCTCGGTGGCCGACCTGGCCAGGGCCACGCTCGAAGGGGTGGCCTTCCAGGTGGCCGACCTGATCGAAGCGATCGAGGCCGACCTGCCCGCGCCCCTGGACACATTTCGCGCGGACGGCGGCATGGCCCGATCCGATCCTTTCCTGCAATTCCAGGCGAATTTGCTGGGAAAACCCATAAAAAGGAGCCCGCACGTCGAATCCACGGCGCTGGGAGCGGCCCTGCTAGCGGGCCTGGGGGCGGGAATCTGGCCCGATCCGGCCACGGCGGCAAGCCTGCTGGACGAAGGCGGCGCGGTATTCGCGTCCGAGAAGGACGAAGCGTGGAGGACATCGCAGCTCGCCCGATGGAGGCGGGCGGTGGAGACGGTCAAGGGGCATTATCGCACGTGAACTCGATACAATCACGACGAGACGTCCCCGAGGCCCGGCCGGTGGCGGCCGTCATCCTGCTAATCAAGCCGCTATGGAACACCTGATCAATTCGGCCGCCGAGATGGACGGGGAGCATCCCCCGTCGTCTGGTCCGATCGGCGACCGGACACCTTCCGACGGAAATTCTCGCGATGTTTCGCGGGATTTCGACGGGAAAACGCCTTCGAACCGCACCCTCCTCGGCCTGGACTGGCTGAATTTTTTCCTCGCCGATGTCCAGACGGGCGTCGGGCCCTTCCTCGCCATTTACCTCGCGGGATATGGCTGGGATGAGCAACGCGTGGGAATGGCCCTCACCGTGGGCGGGATCGCCGGAATCCTGACCCAAACCCCCGCGGGCTACCTGGTGGACCGCCTGCGGTCCAAACGTGCGTTGATCGCCGCCGGGGTCGTCGTGCTGGCCGCGGGCGCCCTGATGATCGCCCTCGTCCCGTCCTTCTGGTCGGTCATGTCGGCCCAGGTCATGATCGGCGGCACTTCCAGCCTCTTCATCCCGGCCATCTGCGCGGTCTCGCTCGGGGTCGTGGGGCATCGGTGGTTCGATCGCCGGCAGGGGCGGAATCAGGCATTCAACTCGGCCGGGAACGTCATGGCGGCCGTTTCCATGGGCCTGCTCGGCTACTTCTTCTCCGACCGCAGCATCTTCTTCTTCGTGATCCTCTGCGCGATTCCAACCCTGCTCACCTTGTTCATGATCCGCCCCGAGGAAATCGATTACGAGCGGGCAAGGGGCGCGAAGTCCGAGGGCGAAGGCCAGGGCGACCAGCCCGCGGGGCGCTGGCGTTGCTGGAAGATCGGCCGCTGATGATCTTCCTCGCCTGCGCCGTCATGTTCCACTTCGCCAACGCCGCCATGCTCCCGCTCCTGGGCGAGATGCTGGCCAAGGGCCGGGGCCGAAGCTCGATGCTGTTCATGTCGGCGTGCGTGGTGACCACGCAGATGGTCATCACGTTGCTGGCTTCCTGGTCCGGGAGGAAGGCCGGATCGTGGGGCCGGAAGCCGGTCTTGCTGATCGGATTCGGGGTCCTGCCGATCCGCGGCATCCTCTACACGCTCACCACCAACACCGCGGCGCTGGTCGCCATCCAGGTCCTCGACGGCGTGGGGGCGGGGATCTTCAACGTGGTCTCGGTCCTCGTGATCGCCGACCTCACGCGGGGCTCGGGCCGCTTCAATTTCACGCTCGGGGCCATCAGCACGGCGGTCGGGATCGGCGCCTCTCTCAGCCAGGCCATCGCCGGTTCGCTCGTCCATCATTTCGGATTCAACGCCGGATTCCTGTTCCTCGCCGCCATCGCATCGGCCGCGTGGGGAATCCTGTATTTCTTCATGCCCGAGACCCGCGACGAAGCATTTCCAGGACCAACCCCGGGAGCACCGACCCCATGAGCACGATTCTTCTGCCGGGGGCGGGTGGCATGCATACGTCCTCGTAAGCTTGTTGGGCAACGCGGCAAACGCCATGCTTATGAAGACTCAAGCAGGACACCCGCCCCTCAACGTTCCAGGATCACGATCAGCTCGTCGTGATGGCCGCCGTGGCCGGGGATCTGGATCGTCACGGCCGACTTGAGGCACCAGCCCTGCCTCGCGTGGGCGTTGAGCATCTCTTCGAGCTTGGTTGCGCTGAACTTTCCGGCGAAACCCTGGTCCTTCTGCGTCAGGACTCGATATTGCAGCGAGCCGTCCTCCGTGCGGGGGACCTCAAGCTGTGACGGGCCGTCGGCGACCGCCGCGTCGACCTTGATGATGGCCGCGCCGCTGCTCCGATGCAGGTCGGTCTCGGCCCGGGGGAGGTCGGCGGGCGGCCAGTCGATGGTGAGCGCGAGGGGGTCGGCCTCGGTGGCGGGCGCGGCCGGTGCTCCTGCGATCTGCGGGACGGGCGCGGCCGATTCGGGGGTGGATTGCGAGGGGATGGTCAAGATCTGGCCGCAGCCGGGGCACTTGGTCCGCTTGCCGGCCGCGTCGAGGCTCGCTCGCAGGGGCCGGCCGCACTTGCAATGGAAGCCGATCGCCATCGCCAATCCCCCATTGTCTTGCAGGCGCACCGCCGCCTCGCGGTCGCGATGCCCTGAATTGTTGATCCGGCGTTGCCTCGGACGGGATGTCCTTCACGATAGCGGGCGCGGCGCAAGAATCATCCAAAATCGTGAAATCGGCATGGAAGGGCGGATTTCGCCCGCTTGGTGGGCGGGTGGAAGGCTTACGTCCTCGTAAGCATATTCGGCAACCCGGCAAACGCTAAGAGCGTCTAACTTTACCGGCGAATTGAAAGTGTTTTTTGTGGGGTAGGCGTCCCGCCTGCCCGGAATTCGGCAGGCGGGACGCCTACCCTACAAGAAGCCCCGTCCCGTCGATCGGTAAAGTTAGAGGCTCCAAGCATGCTACCCGCCCGGGTCGGCAGGCCGAGGCCCGCCCTGACGTGGGCCATCCGGGCGAAAACCGCGAGAGGGGCGAGAAACCTTCCCATTCCTGGATTTCCCGGCCTCTTGCGGAAATCGTGGGCAAGGCGCTGGCGGGACCAGGTTTGCGACAGATCGAAGATCCCTGATGCCGGCCCGGGTAGCCAATATCAGGCCGCCAGATGCGGGGCGGTCGCGGGCTCCGCCTCAAGACCTGTCAATCCTCCGGGTGTGACCGGGCATTCTTGGGGTCGGGCGGCCGGGGTCGAAGCCCGCAAGGCAAGCCCGCGAGCCGATCCGATGACGGCGTCCCTCCCCGCGCAAGGCAGGGCCATGCAGGGCGGAAAAATGCACCATCCCGTTACTGGATAACGACTTGGCCGCGCCGCGCGGGCGCGACAAACGGCCGAAAAACCCCCAAAATCCCGCCCGGACGTCCAGATTTCGTCCAGGTTTTCGACAACCCGCATCTCCCGGCCCGATCACGACTTCGGGGATTTGAGCGCAACACTTCGCCCCGAAAACCGGTCAAAAACGGTCAAGAAACCGTCTCACCCCGACTGCGCCCCTGGACAAGACACCCGAAAAGCCCGACTTCGCCCACGAATCCCCGGCATTTCCCGAGTGTCGCACTCTGTAGCGTATTATCTCATCGACAAGATTCAAATCGTTGATCATTGGCCCAAGTCCTTCGCCGACAAGGCGTTGCAAATCATGAAAATCCATGGGAAAACGAATGGGTTGGCCAGTTGTTCCGGCCCGAATCCGCCCCCTCGCGCGGCACCCGATCGCGGCCCCGCGACCGGCGATTTTGCGGCCCTCCCTCGAATCAGCAATAAGTGCGAACTCCGGCAACGATGGTGTGGTTGTGAGGCTAGAACAAAGGCTTATCATCGCGACGCAACGCGAACAAATCATGCGGAAATGCACCGGAAATGCTACCCCCCGGATCACCCCGTCCCTCGCGACGGCCGGTGCGCGCCCCGCGACGGGGGCGGTCGGGTTCGGCGCCGGTAGCATCCACACGCGGGAGACACGTTCGCCGCGAGATCGCCGCGCCTCGATGGCCGACCCTGCCCGACCGGCCCCAGGAATCCGCGGGTATACCCAATCCTCCTGGCCAGGCGCCGCCAATTTGACGATTCCCGACGATTTCGGTCTACTAGGACGCCCCCCGAGGAGGACGAGGGTCCGGCCTCGGGGCAGGTCTTTCTCCCGAGTTCCGCGAAAGCGGCCCGCCCCCGCACCTTGTTTCGGAGACGATGGCCATGCCGCACCGTTCTTCCTGGATCGCCCCCGCCGCGATCCTCTCGCTTTCCCTCGCTTCCGCCCCGGCGCAAGACACCCTGCCCAAGCTCAGGACCGAGGTCGCGTTCCCGAACCTCTCGTTCGACCGCCCGGTGGCCATGGCCTATCCCGAGGGCTCGAACCTCCTGTTCGTCGTCGAGCAGCACAAGGCCAAGGTCTGGTCGTTCCCCAACGCGAAGGACACCAAGGACAAGGTCGAGTTCCTCCAGCTCCCCGACAAGATCAATCGCGGCAACGAGGAGGGCCTGCTCGGGCTGGCCTTCCACCCGAAGTACAAGGAGAACGGCCTCTTCTACGTCTATTACTCGGCCAACGACGGCGAGCGGCACTCGGTCGTGTCGCAATTCAAGGTGGGCGCCGACCCCCGCAAGGCCGACCCGGCCAGCGAGAAGCGGATCTGGGTCTCGGAAAAGGACCCCTTCGAGAACCACAACGGCGGGTGCATCGCGTTCGGGCCCGACGGCTACCTGTACATCTCGCTGGGCGACAGCGGGGCGGCCGACGACCCGTTGCTCTCGGGCCAGAACCCCAGCGACTGGTTCGCGTCGATCTTGCGGATTGACGTCGACCATCCCGAAGGCGGGAAGGCCTACGGAATCCCCAAGGACAACCCCCGCTTCCGCGATTCGGAGAAGTATTCCAACTGGGCGCCCGAAGTGTATTGCATCGGCCTGCGCAACGTCTGGAAATTCACGTTCGACAAGAAGGCCGGCACCCTGTGGGCGGGCGACGTGGGCCAGAACTTGTGGGAGATCGTCCACATCATCAAGAACGGCGGGAATTACGGGTGGAGCGTGAAGGAGGGGTTCCACAGGTTCCCCCGCAAGCAGAAAGTCGCCGTGAAGACGGAGGATCTCTCGCCGGCCATCGCCGAATACCCGCACGGCCCGAACCAGGAAGGCGGCCGGAAGGACGTGGGGCAGAGCATCACCGGCGGATACGTCTACCGGGGCAAGGAATTGCCCGAGCTGGATGGGGTTTACGTCTACGGAGACTTCCAGTCCGGCCGGATCTGGGGCCTGCGCGAGAAGGACGGCAAGGCCACGGTGAATGGCGAGATCGTGGACATCTCGAAGCAGAAGCCGCTGAACATCGCGGGCTTCGGCGAGGATGCTGCGGGGGAGATGTACATCCTCGCGTTTGACGGGAAGATTTACAAGCTGGCGAAGTGATCGCGAAACGAGAGTATGAGATGGGCCTTGCGGGTGCGAGGCTTTATCCCCTTATCGTCGCCGGGGTGAACATGCGAAACCCCCTCATCCGAACAAGGACTTACGATGACGCCGAACTGGGTCCGCACCGGCTCGCTGCTCGCATTTCTGATCCTCGGATCAACCCCGCCGACGTTTTCGAGCGATCAATTCGGCGACCTGATCGAAAAGGTGCGCCTCAACGAACGCCTGTACGATCGCATCGAGATGCGGACCGAACGCGATTACGTGTTGAGCGAGGGGGCGCCGACGATCCCTGGGCGCACCTGAAGAGTCGCACGTCAAAGCGATCGATACGCCAGGGCCGGATGGTTTTTCAAGAGAAGAAAACCGAGTCCACGACCATTGAGCGGCAGGACTTCTCCGATTCCTCGAAAATGGTCTACGACGGGCAGGTACGTCGTGTGGTCCAGGGAGGCGTCGCGAACATCTCCGAAGACTCCAACGATCGGATCGATGCGCCGCACGCCCTGATCCTCCCGCACGCGATGTCCGCCAACTTCCACCTGTCCGCCTACCTCGTGGGCGGAGATGCCCTGGGAGGCCACCCACGGTTTGCCAACTTGGACACAATCGCCAGCTACCAGGGCGAGGAAATGGTTGATGGTTTGCGATGCGCCAAGGTGCTGGTCGAATCCCGCAAGAAGAAGCCGCTCCAGGCTCCAGCAAGCAGGAAATACCTGTGGCTTGCGCACGATCGCAACGAGTTGCCCGTCCGAATTGTTTGTTACGAATTGAATTACTCGGCCGACCTGCCGATCGAGGAAGCTCGCGTGACGCGGTTCGAGGAGGTTTCCAAGGGCGTCTGGTTCCCGATGGCCATCCACTTCACGATCTATCAAGAGCTAGTCCTTCGCGAAGGCAAGAGCGTCATCGCCAACACGTCCGATCTCGTGACGAAATCCGTGGAGCTCGACACCAAATATCCGATCGATTTCTTCCAGAAGATCGAGATCCCGAAGGGCACCAGCGTCTACGAATTGAAGAAGGGCAAGGTCGTCAAGTCCTACATCCAAGGCGGCGAAGGCGACATCGAGGCCCCGAAGACGTGACTGCGGAGCGGAAGCCATCATGATTGAACTGACCGATCAGCAAATCCTCGCGATCGGGAATTCCGAATCCGCCTTACCGCGTGTCCTGAATCCGCGGACGCAGGAGACGTTCGTCTTGGTCCGCATGGATGAGTACGACGTTGTGCTCTCAGCCCCGTAGGGCCGGTTATTACCGGCCTTCCGCATGACAGCGGCCGGTAATAACCGGCCCTACGGGGCCAAGACCGCAACGTCGACCCCTCATGTTCCTCACTCCGGCGTGTCGCTCGCGACGTCGAACTTCCGGAACGCTTCGGCGATGAATGGCAATAACAGCACGACGAATCCCATCGTCACGCACCAGGATGTGATCATCGCCCCCGGCCATCCCGCCGGGAAGTAGACGAGCAATCCGCAGAGGGCGGCGATCCCGGCGGCGAAGAGCACCGTGAGGATCTTGGCCAGCATGAGGAGCATGGCCCGGCCCATGGCCTGGATGTCGCCGGGCGTGTGGGCCATGGGGCGGCTGGGGAACCAGAGGAACATGAGGTTTTCCACCTCCAGCAGGAGCGCATTCAGCGGCAGGGCGAACGCGGGGAAGGCCCAGAAGAACGGGTTGACCGGCCATGTCCCGATCGCCAGCACGAGCATTCCCAGGACTTGCGGGCCGGTGACCAGGACCAGGGGGGCGGCGATCTGGCCGATCGCCAGGCGCTCGGCCGAGATCGGCAACGACTTCAGCCCCTCCATGCGGTCGTAGTCGCCGCGGAAATCGAACGCGTACAGGGGCGAGAACAGGAGCGAGAAGGCGAGGATGATGCCGGCCAGCGTCGGCGCGACGGCGTTGGCCTCCTGGATCGGCCCGTTGGGGTTCAGGTTCGTGAGGAAGATCCCTAACCCGGCGAACGCGGCGAAGACCAGCACCGAGACCACCACTCGCAGGTAATCCCGCGTGGCCGTGGAGAGCTGCCGCCAGAAGATCGGCCCGATCCCGCCCCACCACGGGAAATCGGGCAGGCCCTTGCGCGGCTTGCCCGATTTCCGCTCGGACGGGAGCATCGGCCCTCCCTTGCGCATCCGCTCGATCCGCGCGTACAGGCGCTCGCTGCTGGTGGCGACCGATTCGAGGTACTGGGCGTCGAGCGCGAGGATGATGGCGATCAGCCCGAGGTTGATCGCCAGCGACGCCGACCCCCACTTGATCAGCTCGAATGCGGTTTGCGAGGTGATGGCCCGGCTGAACGGGCGGAACGGCGCGAGCACGACCTGGACGAACGGGGCGAATTCGAGGTCCTTGATCTTCTCGATGTCGAAGTCCCTCACCGTTTTCAGGCCGGTCGAGAACAGGACCCCGCCGATCATAGCCACGATCAGCCCGAGCGCGAGCTTTCGCCTCAGGCTCGACGCCGCGGCGCCGATCGCCGAGCCGGCGAGCGTGACCGTGATCGCGAAGAGTTGCAGGAACACGAACGTGAGCGCCAGCCCGAAATAGCCGGAGAGCCAGTTCGGCGAGTTGCTCCTCATGATGATCGTGAAGAAGAGGGACGAGATGCAGACCAGGCCGACGTTGCCGCCGATCTTGTACAGGAGCAGTTGCCTGCGGGTATAGGGCGCCGTGAACAGGAAGCTGATCTCGGCCGGGGTGAACGCGAACGCCTTGTCGCCGGGCGAGAACAGGAGCGTGAGCAGGCAGTACGCCAGGAGGAAGACCGGTCCGATCCTCCGCGTCATCTCGACGGCCTGCGGGCTCCTGGCCCCTCCCGGATTGAGGAAATAGATCGAGAACTGGAAGACGAAGAAGAGCGAGCCGAACAGGGTGAGCAGGAGCCCCTTCGGCGAGGCCATCTTGCGGCCGATCCGGCGGAACCAGGCGAAGAGCCTCATCCTCTGGAGCAGGAACAGCGAGGCGGCTTCCACGTCAGACCTCCGCCGCGTCGGCCGGTTTGGGCTTCGGCTTGGAGGATTCGGCCTCCTCGGTGAGGCGCAGATACATGTCTTCCAGGGTCTCGGCCTGGCCCGACTCGGCGGCCTCCCTCATGAGGTCGTCCAGCCTCCCGCGGAGCACGACCTTGCCCCGGTTGAGCATGAGGACCGTGGTGCAGAGGTCCTCGACCAGCGAGAGCAGGTGAGAGCTGACCATCACGGCCGCGCCGGCCTCGGCGCGGCGGAGGATGGTCTCCTTCATGGTGCGGATGGCCCGCGGGTCGAGCCCCGTGAGTGGCTCGTCCAGCATGATCGCGGTGGGGTCGTGCAGGTATCCGCATCCGATGGCGACCTTCTGCCTCATCCCGCGCGAAAGCTCGGCGGCGAGCGCGAATTTCTTCTCGGTCAGGTCGAATTGATCGAGCAGGGCCTCGGCCTTCGCGGGCCAGTCGGGGCCCAGCTTGTAGGCGGCGGCGATGAAGCGGAAGTGCTCCCAGACGGTGAGGCTATCGAACAGCTTCGGGTCGTCGGGCACATACGCCAGCGCCGCCTTGGCCGCGACCGGGTCCAGGTTCAGGTCATGGCCGGCGATCAGGATGCGCCCGCGGGTGGGGGTGAGGATGCCGGCCAGCGCCCGGAGCGTGGTGGTCTTGCCCGCGCCATTGGGGCCGACCAGCCCCAGGACCTCGCCCGGCGCGACCTCGAACGAGACCCCCGAGACGGCCACGTAATTGCCGTAAACCTTGTGATAGTCTTCAACAACAATCGACACCGTGGACGCCCTTCGCCCGTCTTCATTCGCCAAGGCCCGGCCAGGTATTAGAAGGCTCGGAGCCTCGGTTTGCAATGGGGCAGAAAAACGGTGTCAGGAACCGTTTTCCGCGACGCGATCATCGCGGGCCGAAGCGGGGCGGCCGGGGCATCCTCGGGTTGCGCGGCCCTGTGCCCCGATTGGGGCCGAAGCCGGGAGGGGCGCCGTCCTGGCCGTTGCCTTGCTGGGGGGCGTCGACCCAGGTCAGGGTCACGTTGTCCGAGACCGGCCCGGTCTTGCCCATGGCCGAGGCCTCGAACGACACCTCGAACGGGCCGTCCGACTGCTGGAAATTCGCGAGGAAGACCTTGTGCATGCCCGACCCATTCAGGACGGCCGGCGGCATGACCTTGGTCCGACCCTTGTTGGGCGTGGTGAGGATCAGGTCGTAGAAGGCCACGCCGAACCCCCTGGATTCGACCTGAAAGTCGATCTCCAGCGAGACCCCCGACCGACCGCCAAGCCCCTGGCTCGGCTTGACCCTGCCCCCGGTGATCCTCACGCGGCCCAGATCGCCCTCGGCCGGCGGATTGGCCGGCGGCGGGTTGAAGGCGGGCGGCGGCTGTGCCCCGGGCGGTGTGAACGGTTGCGCGCCGTTCCGGCCGCCCGGCCCTTTAGCCTGCGGCTGCGGCCCGCCCGGGTTTTGCGCGGGGTTCACCACTCCGAGTGCGGGCAGGAGCACCGCCAGCAGGATTAACAGCGCGGGAATCCCCAGGACGCCGCCCAGGAGCGAGAACAGGAACGCCTTGACCACGCCGATGGCGGACGCCAGCAGGCAGAACACGCCGCCCAGGATCATCAACGACGCCAGGACCAGTTGCGCCTCGATCGGCAGGAAGCTGAGCAGGCGCCACTGGAGGCCCAGGAACGGCAGGATGAACGCCCCCACGCCGAAGATCAGCAGGCTGAATCCCGACTTGCGAAGCTGCTCGGAATTGTCGGGCGCCGAGCTGCGCCGGCGGGTGCGGGAAGGCTCCGGCATCATGCCCGCGCGAGGAGGGGGCGGCAAGGGCGCCTCTTCCAGCTCGTCCAGGCCATAAAGGTCGCGAGGCGGCGGCGCCATCTTGCCGGCGGAAGGCCGCGAGGCGGTCGTGACGGCCCGCGAGGGCGAGGCCACGGCCCGCGCCGGGTCGGGGATGAGCAGGTCGGTCTCGCACTCCTTGCACTTGACCTTCTTCCCGGCCAGGGCGTCATCCACCTTATATTTGCGCTCGCAGAAATCGCAAGAGAAAGAGATGCTCATCGCCGCGGGCTCCCAGCGTCGGAAACGGCATTTGCCTCACCCCGTCGCAAAAGCATAATCTGGGATGTTTCCGAGGTCAATAAGGGTGCGAATGGCCGGCTTCATCGCAATCCTTTTTCTCGAAGCAGGCGGTCGGACCAGGCGGCCCATTCGGGGTTGAGCGCCGGATCGGGCTCCCTGGCGTAATCGGTATCCATGTCGTACCCGGCGCGGTCGTAGGCAAGATCCAGGACCTCCTGGAGATCGAGCGACACGTCTGGGTCCGTGGGCTTAAGGGGGATCCAGATGGATGGCAGCCGTTGCGAGAGCCGAATCGGCCAGATCCAGCCTTTCGGCCTCATGGAGACCTTCGAGACGTGGGCGAGATACTCGCACTCGGGGATCGCCTCCCTGGCCGTGAACCGCCGGCCCCGGCGTAACAGGTCAATCTCGACGAAATGGGTGCCGCCGTTCATGACCTCGTGCCGCTTCTCCTCGTAGCTCTGCCGGCCTCGCGCCCCGGCGACCTTGTTCGTGGGGCTCACGACCTCGATCACCGTGATAACCTGGCGACTTTCGCGGTCGATCACCTGGAGCCTCGCCTCGCGAATCTCCTCATCAAGCAGCGTAGTGGCCACGATCGGCTCGGCGACTTCCACCCCCACGGCCTCGTGCGGGTGCCACGGCCCCGAGCCCGTTTTTTCGATGACCCGGACGTCAGGGACGATGACGGACCGGCCCGGATCGTTCTCATCGGACAGGTAAATGCGCTGTTCGACGCGGACGAAATACTGCGGACGGAGCCGAGGTCCGAGCGCCTCGCTGATCCCCGTGATCAAGCGGGTATGGACATCGGGCCACACGCCCGGATCTTCCAAATAAGGGTCCATGCCGGGAAATGGCGAGGACATGAGGGGAGTTCCTTCGACGTCGGGGTGGGTCGGTGCGATTCGGATTTCGACGGGGACGAACCGGGAGGCCATTCTATCGGTGCCGTCGATCAAGGCATGCCTGTCGGAGGGGCGCCGGGCTCCCACTTCCGATCATTCAACTGATCTCGCGTCGGCCTCGGGCCGTCGCTTTCGATCGCCGCCTCATCCCACATCCGTTCCAGTTCTTCCCAAGCGGCGTCGTGCGCCGCTTGCGAATCTTCCAAAGTCTCCACGATCAACCACACCCGGGCATTGGGGCGAGCAAGATGGGCTCATCGGGCCTGAACATGCCGCCTTCGAAGGTTGCCATGACAATCTGGTTCATGATTCGCCTCCTCGGTCCGGAATGGGGTTAAGCCTTCGCGAACAGGTCCTTCAGCGGCAGGGCGAAGCCCGGCAGGACGTTGCCCCCGTCCAGGGTCTCGTGCTCGCGGACGGTCGTCGGCCGCTCGGGGCCGGTGAACACCTTCACCGTCCTCGTCCTGGGGTACACGTACCAGACGAGCCTGGCGCGGCGGTGAAGTATTCGCGCGAGCTTCCGGTCCATCTCCGCCTTGGAATTGCCCGGACTGATGACCTCGACGGCCAGGTCGGGGGCGAGGTGGAGGAAAGCTTCCTGGGGGATCTTGCGGTCGGGGAAGCGATCCCACGAGATGTACGAGAGGTCGGGGATGCGGACCAGGCCGGGGGCAAGGCGGGCCATGCCGGCCTCTCCCAGGCAGAAGCCGAGTCCGTGAGCGTCGAGGAATATCCCGATTCGCAGGCCCAGCAGCCACGCGAAGTACGATTCCGGCATTCCCACGGTCTTCTCCAGCAAGGTTCCCTCGACCAGTTCGCAGGGTCTTTTCTCCCGCTCCCAGATCTGCACGACGTCCGCCTCGGTCGCCGTGCCGGGGGTGGGGACCAGGCGGACGCGATCGGGCGGGATGTTGCCCAGCCCGGCCAGTAAATCCGCAACCGTCACGCGATGGGTCGTCTCGATCGTTGCCGTGGCCATGCGCAGGACTCCTCGAATCCCCTAACTCTAACCTCGGCGAGGCGGGCATTCTTGTGGGGCGGGCGTCCCGCCTGCCGATTTGCAGGCAGGCGGGACGCCCGCCCCACAAAAAACACTTCCGACTTGCGTGTCATGTTAGACGCTCTCGGGAACGGGCGCATTGTCTCAAAAACCCGCGTCGCGTGCGGTGGAAATTTCCTCCCGATTCCCCTTACTCGACCCTCCCATTCCCAAATGAGGGGTCGACCACTAAACTGCTTGAACCGGGATGGCGTGTTGTTACATGATGGAAGACCCCAGACGATGACGGCCACCGATCGGCGGGCGATCCTCCTGAGACGCGATGACGACGTGGCGCTCGCCGTCCGCCCCATCCCTAAAGGGGCCGTGGTTGAGCTTGGCGACGACCTTGTGGAAGCCCGCGAGCTGATCCCCCTGGGCCATAAGCTGGCCATCCGCGACATCCCGGCGGGCGATCCCGTGCGGAAATATGGCCAGGTGATCGGGTTCGCCTCGAAAGCCATCCCGCGAGGGGGCTGGGTCCACACGCACAACGTGAACGCCGACCTCTTCGACCGCGATTACGCGTTCGCCACCGAACTTGCCCCGCCCCCTCCACTCGTCGAGCCTCGCACGTTCCTCGGCTATTTGCGGCCCGACGGCCGCGTGGGGACTCGCAATTATGTTGCGGTGATCAGCACGGTGAATTGCTCGGCGAGCACCTCCAAATTCATCGCCGATCGCTTTCGTGATGGATCTTTCCGCAGCGAATTCCCCAACGTCGATGGCGTGATCCCGATCACCCACAAGGGCGGATGCAGCATGCCCGAGGGGGGCGGCGATCATCGGGCCCTGGAGCGCGTCCTCAACGGGTTTTCCCACCATCCCAACGTGGCCGCGTGCGTGGTCGTGGGGCTGGGCTGCGAGGTCAACGCCGCAAGCCGCCTGATCGAGTCGCAAGACCTGGTCATGGTCGGATCTCGTCCCAGACAACGCCCCCGCGTGCTGAACATCCAGGAGCAGGGCGGGATCGCGCGGACCGTCGAGGCCGCCGTGCAGGCCGTCCGCGAGATCCTGCCCCAGGCCAACGCCTGCAAGAGGACCGAGCAGCCGGTCTCGAAGATCCACCTGGCCATGGAATGCGGAGGGTCGGACGGCAACTCGGGCGTGACGGCCAATCCCGCCCTGGGAGTCGCGGCCGACATGCTCGTGGCGCTCGGAGGCACGGCCGTTTTGGGCGAGACGACCGAGATTTACGGGGCCGAGCATCTGCTGACCCGTCGCGCCGTCTCGCCCGAGGTCGGCAAGAAGCTGATCGAGAAGATCCGCTGGTGGGAGTGGTATACGGGGCTCTTCGGCGCCGAGATCAACAACAACCCGTCGCCGGGCAACAAGGATGGCGGATTGACCACGATCTATGAGAAATCGCTGGTGCGCTGGCCAAGGCCGGCACGTCTCCGCTGGTGGACGTGGTCTCCTACGCCGAAAAAATCGACAGGCCCGGCCTGGTGTTCATGGACACCCCCGGCAACGACCCGATCTGCACCACCGGGCTGGTGGCCGGGGGCGCGAACGTGCTGGTCTTCACCACGGGGCGGGGCAGCGTCCTGGGCCTGAAGCCCACGCCTTGCATCAAGGTGAGCACCAACACGCCCATGTATCAACGGATGATCGCCGACATGGACCTGGACGCCGGCACGATTTTGGACGGCGAGCCGGTGGAGGCGGCCGGGCGGCGGATTTTCGACCTGATCCTGGACGTGGCGAGCGGCAAGAAGACGCGGAGCGAGCTGGAAGGCGTCGGCGAGGAGGAGTTCGCCCCGTGGCACTTCGGCCCGACGCTCTGAGGCGTCATCTCGGCACGCTCTCGGCCCTGATGCTGATCTTGCTGCCGGTCCTGGAGGCCGCGTGGGTCGGCTGGTGGCTCTACGTCCCGTTGCCGAACGCCAAGACGCCCGACAACAAGCCGGTGCGCCGCGGGTGGATCCTGCTCCGGGCCATCCCCGAGGTCGTGCCCGACGTGACCTTCCACGACTCGCACCTCGGGCAGGTGCTCACCGAGCTGAGGCACGTCGAGAACCTGCCGCAACGCCTCCCGATCCTGCTCGCGGCCGGGCTGATCGCCGGCGCCGGCTTGAGCCTGGGCGGCTGGATTTTCCGGGGCTTGCGGCTCTCGCCGTCCTTGACGCGTTTCGAGCGAATCCCGCTAGCCTTCGGGCTGGGCATGGTCGGCCTGGGGACGATCACGCTGATCCTGGGACGGCTCGGGCTCCTGAACGGATGGGCCATGCGGGTCGGCCTGGGCGGATTGCTCGCGTCCGGGTTGTGGGAGCATTTCGCGACCCGAGGTGGGGAGGCCAGGAAAGCCCCCGCATCGAGGCTCCCGATCGCCGCCTTCGGGCTCATCGTCGGCCCGTTCCTGGTCCTCATGGCCCTGGCCGCCATGCTGCCGACGACCGATTACGACGCGATCGAGTATCACCTCCAGGGACCCAAGGAATATTACCTCAACGGCAAGATCACATTCCTGCCGCATAACGTGTATACGAGCATGCCGTTCGGCGTGGAGATGCTCCACCTGCTGGGCATGGTCGTCCTGGGCGACTGGTGGCGGGGCGAGATGGTTGGCCAGCTCCTCATCATGCTCCACGCCCCGGCGGCCGGCGCCATGATCTACCTGGCCGCCTCGCGATGGGGCTCGCCGCGAGCGGGCTGGTTCGCGGCGGTCGCGTATTTGACGACCCCGTGGGTCTTCCGGCTCGCCGCCATCCCCTACGTGGAGGGGCCGCTCGCCTATTATCATGCGGCGCTGATCTACGCCGCGGGTTGGGCTTCCGCTAGAGCCGGTTCTTACCGGCCGCCTTCCGATAAATCGAACCCGGCCGGTAATAACCGGCCCTACGAGGACCCACCCGTTTTATCCATGGGTCCCTGGGGCATCGTGGGCGCCCTGGCCGGCGGTGCCATGGCGTGCAAATATCCCGCGTTGATCTCGGCGGTGATCCCGTTCGGCCTGGTCGCCCTTTCCACCCGGTCGTGGCGAGCGGTCGTCGGCTTCGGCCTCGGCCTGACGATCGCCATCGGCCCGTGGCTGGTCAAGAACGTGGTCGACACGGGCAACCCCGTCTATCCGCTGGGCTATGGCGTGTTTGGCGGGAGGGATTGGAACCCCGCCCGCGAGGCCAAGTGGCAAAACGCCCACGGCGCCAAGCTGCCGTCATGGAAAGCGCTCGGCGACAACCTGATCGACGTGGGGGGCCGGTCCGACTGGCAATCGGGACTGTTCGTGGCCCTGGCCCCGCTCGCGTTCCTGCGCCGCGGATCGCATCGAATTTCGCTTGTCTTATGGGCCTACGTGTCCTACCTGTTCGCCACCTGGTGGCTGCTCACGCACCGGCTCGACCGCTTCTGGCTGCCGATCCTGCCGCCGCTGGCCATCCTCGCCGGGCTTGGGGCCGACTGGAGCCGTCGCCGGGCCTGGCGGGTGCTGCTGGGGATGATCCTGGCCGTGGTGATCACGACCAATTTCTTCTACGCGACCACCGCGCTCACGGCCTTCGACGAGTGGACGAGCGACCTGAACGCCTTGCGGGCCAGCGTGCCGAAGCGAGTCAATCCGCCCTTGCATTTGCTCGACCAGACCCTACCCGCGGACGCCAAGCCGCTGCTCATCGGGCAGGCCGCCGTGTTCCACATGAAGCATCGCGTCCTCTACAACACGGTTTTCAATGACGAAACCTTCGAAATCCTGGCCAAAGGCCGGTCGCCCCAAGAAGTGCGCAAGGCCCTGCTCGATCGCGGGATCACCCACGTGTACGTCGACTGGGTCGAGGTGATCCGGCATCGCAAGCCGGGCGGGTACGGGTTCACCACGTTCATCGTCCCGGCCGAATTCGAGAAATTGGTCGACGCCGGGGTGCTGGAACCGATGGCCTTCACCGGGGACGGCCACGACCTGTACCGGGTGCGATAGAAGGGCATTTCCCGAGGGAACCCATGGACGGACTAACGATCGTGACCGGCGGCGCGGGCTTCATCGGCACGCATCTGGTCGAGAAACTCGCGGCCGAGGGCCGGCAGGTCCGCGTGATTGAACGCCCGGGCGCCGACACGTCCCACCTTTCGCCCGGGGTCGAAGTCGTGCGGGCCGATATCCGCGATCGCGCGGCCGTGAGCAACGCGATGCGCAACGGTCGGCACATCTTTCACCTGGCGGCCAACCCGAACCTCTGGGTCCGCGACCGTCGCGAATTCGACGCCGTGAACCATCGCGGGACCGTCCACGTGCTCGACGCCGCCATCGCCGAAAACGCCGAGCGGATCGTCCACGTGAGCACCGAGAGCATCCTCACGTGCGCCCGCCAGAGCGGGCCGATCGCCGAGGACGTGGAGGTGACCGAGGCCGACGCCGTCGGCCCCTATTGCCTCTCGAAGCTCCGCGCCGAGGTTGCCGCAAAGCAACGCGCCGACGCCGGGCATCCGGTCCTGATCGCCAATCCGACCATGCCCGTCGGCCCCGGCGATCGTGGCCTCTCGCCCCCTTCGCGGTTGATCCGCGATTTCCTGGGCGGGAAAATCCCCGCGAGGATCGACTGCACGCTCAACCTGATCGACGTCCGCGACGTGGCCGAGGGCTTGTTGCGAATCCGCGACGTGGGCCTACCCGGCCGCCGCTACCTGCTGGGCGGGTCCAACCTCACGCTCCTCGGATTGTTCCAGAAGCTGGCGGCCCTGTCGGGCCAGGCCGTCCCTCGGCGACGCGTTCCGTACGCAATCGGCCTTTTTTATGCGCACCTGAGCGAGCTGATCGCCGATCATCTCACGGGGCGATCGCCGCAAGCGACCGTCACGGGATTGAGGCTCACGCGTAGGATCATGCACTTCGACGCGTCGCGGAGTTTGGAATTCTTAGGCCTCATCCCGCGGCCGATCGACGAGTCCCTCTCCGACGCCGTGGACTGGTTGCGGGATCCTCGCGGCAAGCCCGGTTCGAAGCTTAATGGGGCCGGGATTGCATCCAGCCGTGGGTTGAACTCAGGATGATTTTTCAGCGATTCTCATGCGGACGTTGCGTGAATCCGGTTCGCGACTCCATATCGGCATCCGTTTTGCAAAAATAATTTCGTTGACAGCATCCTCCGATGTGCTCACAATCCTCCTCACTGGTGCAAAGCCGGCCCAGCCCCCAAGGGCGTCGCGGCCCTGAGAGCCCGGATTATCGGCCGAATTCGCTTCATTCCGGGACGCTAGGTGGTGGAACCGGACCGGTTGCTGACCTATAATAAACCTACCGGTCACCGGATTCGATGAGATAAACGTGATCGGACAACGCTTTAGGTCCAGGACTCGCCCCATGCCCGTACGCTTGGTGGCCTTGGATGAGGGGCCTGACATCCCGCTGGATCGCGAGATGTTGGTAGTCGGCCGCCATCCGCAGTGTGATGCCCGACTTGACTCGATTCGCGTGTCGCGGCGTCATTGCTGCATGACGCCCGATAATGGCGAGATCATCGTCAAGGACCTGGGCAGTACCAACGGCATAAGGATCAACGGCCAGCGCGTCGAAAAAGGCCGGCTGCGGCCCGGCGACGAGCTGTCGATCGCCCATATTCGCTATCGGTTCGACGACGGCAACGCCCAGGAGATGACCCTGGCCGAGTCGCAGCCGGATCGGGCCGGGGGCGGCGGGTTCCGGCTCCGCGCCGCCCCTCCCGCACACACGCCGGCCGGCGGGCACGAGCTGATCGACGACGAGAATCCGCTCGCCGCCGCGGTCCGCGAGCTGTTGCCGGCGGCCGTGGCCGACAAGTGCCGCATCCAGGTCATCGTCCAGATGCCCCAGGAAGCCGCGGCCGAGGATGAGGAAGTATGTCCGCCCGACTCGTCCCACTGAACCCCGGGGCCGGCCCGACCGTCCCGCTCCAACGCCCCGTCCTGCTCGTAGGCCGCCACCCCGAGTGCGACGTCCGCCTCGACTACCCCTCCGTCTCCCGGCGACATTGCTGCGTCGCCCTGGCCTATGATCGCCTCTTGATCCGAGACCTCGGCAGCAAGCACGGAGTCTGGGTCAACGGCGTGAAGACCGAGGAAGCCCGCCTCCAACCGGGCGACGAGATCGCGCTCGGCCACCTCCTGTTCCGCTACGAAGACCCCGACGCCGCCCCCAAGGTTCGCCCCACCCTGCCCGAGCCCAGGAAAGACCCGCGAGACCCCGACGGCGACCTCCTGCCGATGAGCGGGGCGTATCCGCAGGTTTGAGGCGGATCGGCATCGCCCATCGGTTTCGCGGCCTTGAGGCGTGCTAAAGTGCTGTCATGGTGGATTTGAGAGTACGGGATCTCGCCAGGACGGCCCATGTCAACAGGCGAAGAGTTCGAGCATCGCGGCCGATTTCAGACTCAAAGCAGCTATCTGGATGAATCCGAACCTTGGGCTCGCCACGATCCCCTTTCGGCGATGGAAGGCCATATTTTGCTTGAAGTCCTGGAGAACAGGCTGGAGGAATCGGAACGAATGATAAGACGAGACGCTTTCGCAAAGGCGCATCGCTTCATCGATAACGCCGCGCCGGGGGGCGTAGGACCGACCAGCAAGTCCTACCCCGTCCGGGGACGCCGCGACGGTTGTCGGGTCGATATCGAGGTGAGGAAAGGCTTGGCGTTCATCCGAAGGGGCTGACAGCATGGTCATCAATCTCTTCGAAAACTTCCTCGTCGATCCATTGCAATACGAGCTTTCGGAAAGACACTGGAACGACCTCTGGTCGAAGATCGATCCCTCCCTGCGAAGCCAGTTCATGTGGTCGACGCCCTGGTTAGGGACGGGGTCGCCTTCCATCCGCGACGGGAACCCCATCTTCAGCACATTCTCCCGCTGCTCCGTCGAGGCATCCGCATCATCCAGCAGGAACCCGTCGAACCCGGCCTGGACTTCCAGTTCTGGCTCGACACCTTCGGGGGGAATCCCACGGAAAGCGACAGTATCGACGAATTAGTGATCGCCTGCGTCTTATCCGAAGAGGCGACAAGACATGCGCAAGCGATCATGACCCCTTGGGCCGGGGGAATGTCCGTCTCATCCGAGGCGGATGATCCGCGATCGCGGGCCGCTTCCTTGGCGGAATCGCGACGGCTCGGCCCATGAAACGTCCCCGGCGGGTGTCTCTTCGCCGCAAGGCGCTGCAAGAGGCTCGATCAACTCGTCCGCACGCTCCCGTCACCTAGCGAGAATTTACCGATGAACGTCATGGCCGGACGATCGTGGACGTCTGCAGACTTCTGCCTGTCCGCGCCGTTGGAAGAAGGGGCGCAGCTCCACTCGGATCTCGCGATGACGGCCTACGATCGCGTCTGCCGTTCGCATTTCGATACGCCCGGTTTCTGCCTCGTAGATCTCGGTGCTTCGGCGTCCTCCGAGGCGCTTCGGCATGCGATGATTGCGCTGCAGGAGCAGTTGCAAATCCTCCACCGCTCGCGTTCCGGCCGCGACTTGGTGCTGCTGTCGGCCGGGCGGTTCGATCAGCAGGTCACGACAAAATTGCATCGCGATGGCGGCCCCGAGGAATGCTTCCTCATGCTGGGCTACGAGCCGTCGCCCGTCCGGGCGGAACTTGCGATGGCCGATTACTCGAAGTGTTCCCACGATATGGGGCTAACCCCGGGCGAATTCCTGGAAACACACAACCCGATGTTCGCCGCAGGCGAAGGTGTGCTCCGGCCGTATACGACTTCGGTAACCTGCTTTTCGAACCGGAACCCCCAGATCCTGCTCATCAACAATAGCATCGCACCCTATGCCCCCGACCGAGGGAACTGGCAAGGCGTCCTCCACACCGCCACAATCCGTAATCCTTCCGATACCCTGCGCCGGGTCGTGAATTCCACGATGGTAGCCTCGGCCCTGCCCGACGCGTTGGAAACACTGTCCGAGGAATGCGTCCAGGAATTCCTCAGCACGACGGTCGTCCACCGACGGGGATACGACAGGCCGCAGGTGGAAGACGACGCGTAAAGAATCTGCCTTGATTACTTCAACTCGTTTCCACGCGAGAGCGTGGGAGCGAGTTCATCCGATAGGACGCTCCCTTGGATGATAGAATTACGTACCTCAATACCGATCTCGACCTCTGCTCGCCCGACGACTTGACGGCACTCGCCAAGGCATTCGAGGCGTGTGGAGTTCGGCCATTGCACGTGACTTGCGGTGACGATGGCCGGTGGTACGCGAAATTCGAGACGCGCGAGCAGCATGCCGAGCCGGAGCCGGACATCGCGGCCATGCTCGCCGTGGTGGAATTGCTGACGGAGCCGCTCCGATCGACGTGGGACGGCTGCCAAAAGCGTGATTTCAACGTCGGGTACGACTGCGGGGCCGAACCCTGGGCGTTCAATCAAGGGTTGTCGGCCGAGTTGCTGGGTCGAATGGCCGCGGCCCGAGCGTCGTTTCGAATCACGCTCTACCCAGATCGGGAGCAACGCACAGCCTCAGAACCCTGGTATTCCGCAAGATGTCTCTTCCGCAACGGCTTTGCCGACCCATCCGAAAGCAAAGTCTACGAGGAGCGGATCGTCCTTATCCGCGCCGAGAGCTTCGAGGATGCCATCCGACAAGCGGAGCAAGAAGCCCGGGAATACGTAGCCGAGAGCAATGATATCCAGTATCTCGGCTATGTGGATGTTTATCACTTATTCGAAGAAGTTGTCGGAGACGGGACCGAAATATTCTCCCTCCTGCGCACGAGCAAGCTCGGATCGGGGGAGTATCTTTCCCGACACTTCGATACGGGAACGGAGCGAACTCGCAAAGACGAGGAAGGCGACGGCAATACGCCCTGAGACCATCCCCGTTCACTTCAACGACCCCCGCACCAGCTCCGGCAAATACTTCACCGGCAGCGTCCCGTGGCTCAATACCGACTCGTGGAACCGGCCGAGCTGGAACTTCTCGCCTTGCTCTCGTTGTGTGTTCTGCCTTAGGCGATAAAATGCGATCCGCCCGACGAAATATGTGGATAGCTGGCACGAGGACAGCTTCGAGCGGACGATCTTGCCCACCGCTTCGCCCTCGGTCTGGAACCCTCGTCCCACGAGCAATTCCATCGCCTGCGCATCGGTCATGTCCTGGCAATGCATCTTCTGGTCGAGGATCGCGTTGAGCACCGCCCGCAGGTAGAACTTCAATTGCTGGAGACGCAGCTTCAAGTCGCCGTTGCCGAAACCCTGGTCGAGCATCATCCGCTCGGTATAGACCGCCCAGCCCTCCGCAAACGTGCCCGACGAGAGCACTTTTCGGATCAAAGACGGGCAGCGATTGGAATATTCGAGCTGCACGTAATGGCCCGGATAGGCCTCGTGGATGGTCAGGATCTTGAGCATGGCCTTGTTGTATTCGCCCAGAAAACTGGCCACTCTTTTGGCGTCCCAGTCGCTCGGCGGCGGGCTGATGGCGTATTCGCTGCGGCCTTTCGGGTCGAGCGGCGGGGCGGGCTCCAGGTAGGCGACCGAGAAGCCTCGCTTGAACTCGGGCATTTCGAGGATCTTCAGGCGATCGGGCTCGGGAAGGCCGAGGATGTCCTTTTCGGCGATAAACGTCTTGATATCGGCGACCGTGGCTCGCGCGTCCTTCACCAAAGTTTCGGGCGAGCCGTGATCCTTCGCGATCTCTCCCAGGACGCGGGCGACCATGGCGTGACGGCCCGCGGCGTCGTCGGGCGGGACGGGCTCTTTCGGGAACGTGGTGGACCAGAGGCAGCGGGCGATCACGGCCATCTCGGTCTCGACGCGATTGGCCTCGGCCTCGGCTTCGGCAAGCACCTCGGCCGCCGAAAGCCCCGCGTCCAGCTCGAAATCCAGCTTCTTCGCGAACTTCTCCGACCCGATCCGCCACGATTCGGTCGATCGCGGCAAGACCTCGCCCTTCAGGAAGTCGAGGAACGGCCGCAACGCCTTCACGATCGCCTCGGCCTTCGCGCCCATCTCGCCTTCACCCTTCGGCACGCCGGCAAGCTCGAAGACCTCGCCTTCGTAGAAGTGGATCGCCCCCTCGGCCTGGCGGATCGCCGTCTCCACCCGCACGCGAGGCGCGATCTTGATGGTCTCGCGCGCCACCTGCGCGATCGCCGGAATAGCCCCCATGCGGCCGATCACGTTCTTGACGTTGGTTTCCTTGGGCAGGGTGGATTGCGTCAAGGGCCCGTAAACCGAGTCGGTCATGAAGCCGATGTACGTCCTCGGGTCGTCCTCGAACGGGTGGAAATTCTCGTCGAGCCAGACGTCTCGCCGGAGCGACTGGCGGAAGATTTCGAAGTCGATCTGCCCGTCTCGCGAGAGTTTTTCGTACGAAACCCGCTTCGGCAGGTCGTCCAGCATCTTGCGGATGCGCAGTCGATTGGCCTCGCGGGCCGCGGGCGAGAGGTCATCCAGCTTGTCGTCGAAGCGATGATCGCCCAGGGCCGTGGCGTACGTAGGCTGGGCTCGGAAGGTGGCCTCAAGGTACTCGCGGAAGACCGCTTCGAGCTTGGCATCTTCGGCCGTCGGCTCGGCGGCGAATGCGGTCATGGCGAATCCTAGAAATGAGACGAGCCCGACGATCAATCCGACCTTCATGGACAATCTCCCGGCGGGAAAACGCGGCTTTGCCGAAGTTGAGGATGATACACCATCGCGTAGGGTGCATGAAATGCACCGATTTCTTCCCATCGCGATGGAATCGAAGATGGTGCATTTCATGCACCCTACGAAGAATTCCCCGCGTGGTCTCGGATCGCCCGACAAGCTTCCGCCCTTCCCGGTGAAAAGGTCATCCCGGACGCCGTTCCAGGAGATGGCGGCAGGCCCTCTCCGACCATCGTACAGGGAATCCGCCGCATCATCGAGACCGCCCGCTCGCCAAAGGATTTCGGCCGACGTCGGCAGAATTCCCGCAAGCTTCCGCCGTCTGCGGCAACTATCCTGTCGTGATGACCGACGATGCCCGCCCGCAACCGATCGACTGGCCCTCCGCCCTGGCCGAACATGGGCGATGGCTTCGCCTGGTCGTCCTGGCCCGCGTGGGGGAAGTTCATGCCGTCGAGGAAGTCTTGCAGGAAGTTGCCATGGCGGCCGTGGCCCAGAAAGCCCCGCTTGCCGATCCTTCCAAACTCCCCGCGTGGCTCCATCGCCTGGCCGTAAGGCAGTCGCTCTTGTACAGGAGGGGTCGGGGACGGCGGGCGAAATTGGTCGAGCGTTATGCCGATCGCCATCGCGATGGTTTTTTCGATCGCGAGGCCGACCCGCTGGACTGGCTCTTGCGGGACGAACGGGCAAAGTTGGTGCGGTTGGCGCTGGAAAAACTCCCTCGTCGTGATGCCGAGATTCTCATGCTCAAATATGCGGAAGATTGGTCGTATCGCGACCTGGGCGAGCGATTGGGGATCACCCCGTCGGCCGTCGAGGCCCGCTTGCATCGGGCCAGGCAGAGGTTGCGTTCGGAATTGAGCCGGTCTCCGCTCATCGAGGTGCGCGAATGAATACCCTGGATCGCTCCATCGACCTCTTAATTGACGGCGAGCTGGACGAAGGCGCCCGCCGCATCTTGCTGGAAAAACTGGACGCCGAGCCCGACGGCTGGAGACGCTGTGCCCTGGCGTTCCTGGAGGCGCAAGCCTGGCAATCGGCCGTCAAGATCGCCGCGAAACCGGCGTCAAACCCGGTTTTCGTCCTATCGAAGCCAATCAAGAAAAATGCGGCCATGAGCTGGCTGGCAAGGGCCGCTTGCGTGCTGGTCGTGTTCGCCGTCGGATGGTCATTGGGAAGAAATCGCGGCGAATCTCGGCCTACCGAAGTGGTCAGGGCCGCGCCGACGATCGCCCCAACCACGGTCGCGGCCAGGCCGACCGAATCCGAGACTCCGCCGCCCCAGGCCCCCAGCTATCTCCAGGCGAAACTGGAGCGCGAGGGGTTCAAGATCGAGCAACGCGTGATGATCGTGCCGGGTCGGACGCCGAGCGGTCAAAGGGTGAACATCCCCATCGAGCAGACCAAGGTCCGGTTCGTCGGGAACCGGTCGATTTGAGTGCCCTTTTTTCAGGAGGAACCATGAAAGACGCGTACATCCTCTCGCTGGCCGCGATGTTGATGGTAGGGGGGTCGGCGAGGGCGCAGCAAACTCCCGCGAGCGAGCCTCCCGCGACCCCGAAGGCCTCGCAAGAGCCGGCCCAAGACACCTCCAAGGTGAGGCAATTCATCTATTACGGCCAAGTGAAGGAGGAAAAGAGCGGCGACCCGAACGCGCCGCTCCAGCCGGTCGCCCCGCAGCAAGTGGGGATGCCATCCCCGGCGAACCTGAATTACCGCCCCGTCCTTACCCACGATGGGAAGCAGGAAATCCGGGTCGTTGAGGCGCCGAACGCTCCGTCGAACCCGAAAATTTCGTGGATGCAGGAACTCCAGCCTTACATCCTTCAAAATTCGGCGCACTATGGGTGGAGCACCCTCCACGTGCCAATGCCCAGCGATGGCATCGGCGCCGACCTGGTCCAGGCCGATTTCTCGCTGCGGGCCCCGCTGAACCTGCCCAACGACCGCGGATTGGTCGTGACCAACGTCGTCCCCAACGGGCCGGCGGCGATGGTCGGGCTTCAGAATAACGACATCCTCTTGACGCTGGCCGACAAGCCGCTGGACAAGCCCGAAGACTTCCTCGCGACCCTGGAGGCGGCGCAGAAGAGTACGCCCGCGCCGCATGTCGCCTCGCTGGCGTTGCTGCGGGCCGGCAAGCCGATCACGCTTTCGGTCCGCGCCACGAGCAAGGTCGCCCTCGCCCCCGTCCCGGCCGAGCCCACGCCCGATTACTTCATCGGCGTGAGGACCAGCGCCGTCGACGAGACCCTGCGATCGCACCTGACCTTGCCCGCCGGGACCGGCGTGGTGGTCCTGGAAGTCGTGCCCGACAGCCCGGCCGCGAAGGCGGGATTGGCCGCGGGCGACATCCTCCTGGCCTTCGAAACCAAGCCGCTGACTTCCCCCGAGACCCTCCGCGATCTGATCCAGGCCGAAGGCCCGAAGAAGGCCACCCTGTCGCTCTTCCGCAAGGGGACCGAGACCAGGCTCGCGGTCACCCCCGAGAGGCGCAAGCCCGAGCCCACCGCGGCCGGTGCCGATGCGAAGGCGCTGCAACAGCAGGAGCAGATCGTCGTGGAGCTTCAAAAGCTCGTCGGGGCGAACAACCTTGGCACCATCAACCTCGGGACGGGCAACATCGCCCTCAGGGGGGTCAACGGCGACGGTAAAGTCATGTTCGTCAACGCGGATGAGGCGACCCTGTCGAAGAAGATCGACGAGCTGAACGCCCAGATCCAGCTGCTGAACAAGGCCGTCGAGGAGCTTCGCAAGGAGAAGAAATAAGGGCCGATCGCTCAGGCGTGATCGATTGCCGCGGCTTCGAGGGCGGCGCCGGCGGGGGTCACCAGCCCGGATTCTTCGGCGGCCCCGCGGAAGCGATCGAACTCGCGGGCGAGGTCTTGCAGGAGGCCGTCGGCCCGCGAGAGATCCGCGGCCTTGCCGATGGCCTCCAGCTTCCTTGCGTGGGCGATCACGCCCGGCGCCGCCAGGTGCCCGGCCGACCCGGCCAGGGTGTGGCCGAGGCGGCCGAGCGCGGGGGCGTCGCCGGCGTCGACCGCGAGCCGGGCCTCGGCCAGGAGTTGCGGGACCTCGTCGAGGAAGATGGCGAGGATCTCTCGCAGGAGAGGCTCGTCATTGCCCAGGCCGCGACGGGCCTCGTCGAGGTTGAAGGCCGGGTCCTCGTCGGGGCGGGTTGCGGGCCGGGCGTCCCGGCGCCGCGGGTGCCGACGGCCCTCGCCAGCAGGTTTGCAAGCGCGGCGGCCTGGATCGGCTTGGCCAGATAGTCGTCGAATCCGGCGGAGAGGCAGCGCTCGCGGTCGCCCGCCATCGCGTGGGCCGTGAGGGCCGCGATCGGCACGCGGGCGCCGGGCTGCTCGCGAGAGCGGATCGCGGCGGTCGCCTCGAATCCGTCCATCTCGGGCATCTGGACGTCCATCAGGATCACGTCGAAGGGTCCGGACGCGGCGAAGGCCTCGACGGCCAGCCTCCCGTTCGCCGCGATCGTGACCTCGTGCCCCTGGTCCTCGAGCATCCGGGTCGCCACCTTCTGGTTGATGACGTGGTCCTCGGCCAGCAAGACGCGGAGCCGGCCGGACGTGGCGGCCGTGGGGGTGGGCATGGGCATGGTTTGCTCCGTCGAGGAAGAGGCCAATCCCGGCCCGAACAGGTCGAGCAGGGCGTTGAGAAGCTCCGATTGCCGCACCGGCTTGGCCAGCACCCCGCCGATGCCGAGCTCGCGGGCCAGGCCCGAGTCGTCGCGTCCGCCCGAGGTGAGCATGAGCATGCGGGTCGCGGCGTGCCGGGGGTTGGCGTGGATGCGACGGGCCAGCTCGCACCCGTCCATCTCGGGCATCATCCGGTCGAGCAAGGCCAGCGGATACGGCTCGCCGCGATCGGCCGCGCGGTCCATGGCCCGGAGCGCCTGCGGGCCGCCCTCGACGGCGAGCGGGCGGCAGCCCCATTGCGAGAGCACTTCCTCCAGGATCATGCGGTTGGTCCGGTTGTCGTCGACGATCAGCACGCGGAGCCCATCGAGCACCACCGGGCTGGCCGGCGTCGGCAAGGGCCGGCCTTCGGGGTCGCCGTCGAGCCTGGCGGTGAAGCGGAAGATGCTCCCGCCCCCGGGATTCTCCTCGACCCAGATCCGCCCGCCCATGAGCTCGATCAGCCGCGACGAGATCGTCAGGCCCAGGCCGGTCCCGCCGTACTTGCGCGTGGTCGAGCCGTCGGCCTGCTCGAAGGGGGCGAAGATCGCCGAACGCTTCTCGGGCGCGATGCCGATGCCGGTGTCGGCCACCGAGAACCGCAGGGCCGCCCCCGACGGCCCATCCGGGTCGCGATCGACGGCCACGACCACCTCGCCCCTCTCGGTGAACTTCAGTGCGTTGCCCACCAGGTTGACCAGCACCTGGCGCAGGCGGCCGGGGTCGCCGACGACCGTCTCGGGCACCTCGGGGGCCACGCGGCACGCCAGCTCCAGCCCCTTGTCGTGGGCCCTCATGGCCAGGCACCGCAGGGTGTCGGTCACGGCGTCGCGGGGCGCGAAGGAGACCGGGTCCAGCTTGAGCTTGCCCGCCTCGATCTTCGAGAAGTCGAGGATGTCGTCGATGACCGTCAGCAGGGCGTCGGCCGACGACTTGACCAGCCCGAGGTACTCGCGCTGGCGGGGCGTGAGGTCGGTGCCCAGCGCCAGCTCGGTCATCCCCAGCACGCCGTTCATGGGGGTGCGAATCTCGTGGCTCATGTTGGCCAGGAATTCCCCCTTGGCGCGGGTGGCGGCCTCGGCCGCGTCCTTCGCCGCCCGCATCGCCTCGTGCGCCCGCTCCTGATCGTCGACGTCGGTGTGGACGCCGAACCATTCGCGGACCGTCCCGTCGGCGTCGAGCAGGGGCACGGCGCGGGCGATCATGTGGCGATACACGCCGTCGTGCCTCCTCAACCGCTGCGTCCCCTGGTAGACGGTCCGGTTTCCAGGGCCACGGCCCAGGCTTGCCTCGTGGCCTCGCGGTCGTCGGGGTGGATCGCCTCCAGCCGGCCCCAGCCCCGGAACTGCTCGAAGGTCTGGCCGGTGAAGGCGGCCCACCGCGGCTGCTCGCCCTCGAACATGCCGTTCCCCGGCGTGTTCCACACGATCGCCGTGGTCGCCTCCACCAGCGAGCGATACGCGCTGCTCTCCCACGCGCTTCTGGTCGTCGATGTCGGTGCTGGTGCCGACCCACCGCACGATCCCGCCCGCATCGTCTCGCATGGGCTCCGATCGGGCCAGGTGCCATCGGTACGCCCCGTCGTGGCGGCGGAAGCGGTACTCGCCCTGGTAAGGCTCGCCGTCGAGCGTGCAGCGGGCCCAGAGATCCAGGCAAGGCCCGAGGTCGTCCGGGTGCAGGATCTCCCGCCAGGACCACCCCTGGCGGCGGTCCTGGCCCGTGTAGTCGAACCAGCGCCCGTTGAGGTACTCGAGCTCGCCGTCGGGCCGGGAGACCCAGACGATCTGCGGCATCGCCTCGGCAAGGAAGCGGATCCGCCGCTCCCCCTCCAGCCGCTCCGAGTCCACCCGTTGACGTTCCTGGTCGATCCCGTACAGCGAATTCGCGTTCCACCAGATGAACGTGACCGAGATCGCCACCACCACCGTCACCCGCACCGCCGACCCGTATCGCTCGCTGAACAGGTTCGCGTCCCGCGCGAGGATCGTCAGGCCGGTGACGACCACAGGGATCAGCACCGCCGCGGGCAAGATCCGGCGCGCCATCAGGCCGCCCGGCCCGTCGCTCATGATCGAGACCATCAGGCCGCGATCGGGCCTCGTCAGCAGCGAGCCGGCGGACAGGGCGAGCATCCCCAGCGACGTGTGCAGGGCCATCTGATGCCCCGCGGCCAGACCCACGAACGCCCGCACCCCGTAGAGATAAGCGACCAGGGTCGAACCCGCGATCAGCATCGCGAGCAACGCCAGCCCTTGCGCCAGCCGATGCCCCCGGTCGGCCGCGAGCAGGGCCGTGGCCGTCCCCATCGCCAGGAAGTCCAGCGCCGTCGTCGGGTGCATCCGGCCCGCGGAGATCGAGCCGAACTGATTCGGCGGCTCGCGGAAGAGGACCTCGTCAATCCCCAGGTTCACGCCCGCGATATACTCGAAGAGCGTCAAGCCCCCGATCGCCGCGGTCGCCACCGACAGCCCGATCGCCCACCGGCTCGGCCCTCGAACTCCCCGGATCAACCAGAGGGCCAATCCCGACAGCAAGAACGCCAGCGCCGCGTTCGGCTTCATGGTGATCATGCCGGGGAACACCCGCATGAGGGGGCCGATGGAGAAGGTCCATCCCAGCAGCACCGACGCCCCGAGCGCGACCGAACACGCCGCGAACGCCCGGGGCGGCCTGTAACCACGAGTTTTCTCGGCCAGAGAGCCGACGCATGCGGACATGATTGAGTGCGCTTCGCCAGGAAATCCCGCCTCCCGGAATCAAACCGACCGCGAGCGGATACCAGGAAGCGTAGGACATCCCGCGCATGAGGCGGCCGGACGAGTCATCGCGTGGGCGAGGACGCGCGGATTTCAGCGACTCATGAGCCCCCTGGGCCCCGCCCACGACCTTGTCCCACTGGAACGCCGGGCCGGGGTCGGTCTTGTTCGTTTGCACGTGATAATGCCCCAGGACCCCCGCATATTGCTTCCATTCGGCGGGCGGGAGCGTCTTCGGGATCAGCTTGCCCGAGGCGTCCTTCGGATAATCGCACTTGATCTTGGGCAAGACCGTGCAGAGCGTGGCCGTCAGCTTGATCAGCGAATCATATTGCTGCGGCGTGAGGTCGTACTGGGTCAAAGTCTCGCCCTGCACCACGCCCGTGACCGGCTCGGGGCGGATGGGCGAGAGCACCATGTCCGGATGCCGCAACGCCTTGCGCTCTTTCTCGGGCAGCTTGATCTCGACCTTCCCCTCGCCGTCCTTCACGTACCAGGCGTTCTCCTTGGCGAAATCCTTGGCGGGATACGCCCCGAGGTTGGCGATCTCGATGCCCACCGAGCGGTCGTTCGCCTGCGAGGCGTGCCAGGCCCGCTCCTTCAGGTCGAGCGTCTGGTAGATCGTCCCGTCCAGGTCGAGCATGAACTGGACGCTCAGCCCTCGCTTGTCCTGCAAGATCTCGAAGCAGCGGCGGCTGGTGCCCGCCACGTCGTAATGGATCACGAACTGGTCGACGATCCCCTGCAAGGTGGGCAAATCCATCCCCCCGCCGCGGATCTTCTCCAACTGCTCGGGCGGGAGCCCCACGCGGCGGATCGACCCGTATCGGCTGGGCGATTGGAGGTCGCCCCCCTTGGATTTGTCGAACGAAGCCTCGTCCAGCGGGCCGAACCGCCTCTCGGTGCGGTAGGCATCATATCCGCCCGGATCGGTCCACAGGACCACGGGAGCCGTCGTATGGAAAAGCTGCCCGCAGACGACGATCTCATCCCCCTTGCGCTCAAGCTTCGTGCCCGGTTTCAGCTCCTGGGCCCGGGCAAACCCCGCGATCAGCAACATCGGAAGGCATGGGAGAAGGCGTCGCATGACGGAAAAACCTCGCAAGGGACGTCGATCAGCCAGATGCGCCCGATTGTGATCGATCGGTGAAGCGGAATCCAGGACCTCGTCACCGAACCCAGGCAGATCGGTTCGCGAAGGGGAAAAGATCCGCAAGGGTGGCATGCTTACGTACTCGTAAGCATGTGCGCAGGCGTGGCCGGACACATGCTTACGAGTACATAAACATGCCACCCGGGGGCCGCGAAGGCTTCATCGCGGACCCTTCGCCAAGGCGTCTCGATACACTTCCAGATAACGATCGATATTCCGCTCCATCCCGAAAAACTCCTCGGCCACCGGACGCGTGGCGGCTGCCAACCGCGCCGGCAAGCTCGGGATCGCCCAGCACCCGCAGAATCCCATCGGCCAGCGGGCCGGGGGCTACCTCCGTGAGCAACCCTGCCCCGGTTTTTCCTAATAAGGCCGGATAATCGCCGAAATCGGTCGCCACGATCGGGCGTCCGGCGGCCAGGTAGACCGCGATCTTGCTTTGCACCGAGTAATTCTCGCGGCAGGCGAGGCGGGGATGCACCAGCACGTCGGCGCGGCGAGTGAGGGCCACCACCTGATCGGGCGTTTGGCCCGTCAAGACGATCAGACGATCGCCGTATTCGCCCAGCTCGCGGCGATATTGCTCGCCCGCGTCGGCCGGGCCTCCCACCAACACGCATCGCGCATTGGCATTGTGGAAAAAGACTTGCGGAAGCGAGGCGACCAGGATCGGCACGCCCTGGTTGGGGTGGACGATGCTCCCCACGTACATGATGACCTGATGTTCGGCCCCCACGCCGGGGATCTCCACCGGGGGCGTGGGACGTTCGTATTCGTTCAGGTCAATGCCCGGATAAATGACCGAAACCCGATCGGCCGGGACGCCTTTTTCCTCGATCACCACCGTCTTGACCGGCTCTCCCAGCGCGATCACGGCGGCGGCATGGCGGCAAACCCGCTTCTCCAGGGCCACGTTCGTGCGAAACACGAGCCCTCGGCCCAGGCGGTCGCGCTCGACCTCGTCGCCTAATAAGGAATGGATCTCGTAAACCAGGGGCCAGCGGCCGAGCCGGCAAGCCAGGTAAGATCGGGTGGCCCCGCCGTAATGCTGGGCGTGGACGAGGTCGAAGGGGAACTCGCGGCGGATCTTGCGCAAACCCGACAGCCAGGCGGGCGGCGGGAGGGTGAATTGCGGGGTGCCCTCGAAAACGCTCCGCGACGGCTTGCCCCAGGGGCGCCTTGCCTTGAGGTGGGCGAGGACCACTTCCTCTCCGCGCGATTTCAACGCTCGCAGGATCTTGATCGGCAGCATGGCCGTGCCGTCGTAGTCGCCGGGCACCGGGAACGACGTGACCATCAGGATTCGCATGACGGAAGGGGCCTCCCTACCCCGAGTTTTCCACGGGAAGCGATTCGCGAGGATTCCCAGGATAGTCCGAACCCCCTTGCGGCGAAAGTCCTTGAATGGCTGACCCGCCCCCGACCGCAAGCCGATAAGATCCTTCTAGATGTTGGAGGCAAGCAATCCGTCCCGAACCCTCGGAAACCGCCATGGACGAGCTGCGGCTAGCCTGGGAGGCCCATCGCGAAGGGCGGACGACCCGTCGCGACGCCCTGCTCACGCTTTCCGTGGCGGGCTTGAGGCGCGACCATCGCCAGAGGGCCAAGGAGATCGCCGGATTCCTCGTCGCATCCCGGCCCGATCACCTGTTCGCCGGCTTCGAGAGGCTGGACAAGGCCCTGGCCGACCCCCGCGTGAAATCCAGCCTGGATCGGTTGCGGATCACGTTCCCGCCAGGCCGGGTGCGCTCGCTCGTGGCCCGATCGAACGCCTCGCGAGGCCCCTACACGGGCCGAATCCCGTCGATCGATGCCATGATCCGCGAGATGACGACGGTGCCCCGCAAGAAAATTCACGCAAAGCTCGGCATAACCTCCCCCACCTTTGGCGGCGAGGGGCTAGGCTTCCCGCCCGATGCCGACCCCCGGCTCAAGTTCTACCTCTCCACGCTCGTCGCCACGGCTACCCTGTTCGCCATCGTCCTGCGAGAGGATCAGGACATGCGCGCCGCCTGATCCGTACCCGAGTCGCGATTTCGCGCACGGTTCGTAGGCGCTTTCAGACAAACACCCCCGAAAAGTGGGTTTGACCGCTTGTTTCAAGCCATTTCGCGAGTGTCGCACTCTGTAGCGTATTAATTTTTGCTCTCATGTAAAAATAAGCTAAGTGGCTGCAAGCAAACAACTTGCGATATCGCGCGTTCGCCAGAAAATGGTGCTGGCCGGCAAGGTTCCGCCCCCCCGCTTCCCGGCCCCCATCCGCCGATTGGGTGATATCCGATCGAGGCCCTACCGATGCTGCAAGAGAAGGGCCAAACCCGGACGTCCGGGCGAGGCTTCTCCTCACACCAGGTAGCATCGCAGGAGCCGGGGAAATCATGCATCAGACCGCGAAAACCCGAATTCCCCACCCCCTGGCCGCCCCCGGACGAGACGGGGTGCGTCGGACGTTCGCGGGGCTCGTCGCGCCGGCCCCTGTTCGTTCAGGGGCGCGGAGACACAACGGGGTCGATCGCGGCCCGCCGACGGCCGGGCGGGACTTGGTCGATGCCGGGTACGCGAGGGAGGGGCCGTCCGGGGGCTTCCATCGAGAAGTTCGCGAGAATTCGAATCCTGCGGGTTTACGCCGGGGTATCCGTTCCGCTATCGTCTGCCGGGGCGAATGTGCCTCGCGGCGACGGCAATGACTCCGCGATGAGGGACTCCTCCGCGTACTGCAACCAGGAGATAGGGATGATGCGACGACTCACAAGGGTTGCCCTCGCCTCGGTGGTGATGACCGCCGCGATGGGCTTCTCGACCACGGCCCGGGCGCAAGTGGTCGTGCTCACGGCCAAATCGGCCGGGGTGCTGATGAAGGATGCCAAGACGCTGATCTCGGGCGCCTCGATGGACCCGAACGCCGCGAAGCCGTTGCTCGGGATGATCGAGCAGTTCGAGATGCCGGGGGCCTTGCCGGGGGTCGACCTGACCAAGCCGGTCGGGGCGTTCCTGGACCTGCCCAAGGCGCCCGGCCCGCTCCCGTTCACGGTCGTCGTGTTCGTCCCGGTGACCGACTACGCCGCGTTCATGCAGATGCTGCCGAATTTCGGGTTCATGGTGGACCCCAAGAGCAACACGCCCGGCTTCTCGCACACGGTGACGGCGCCCGGCGGGGTGCCCATCCCGCTGCTGGCGACCAACGCCTCGGGCTACGCCTACTTCACGACCGACCCGAGCACCCTGTCGGCGATCAAGGCCATGAAGCCCGCCACGCTCCTGCCCAAGAGGCCCGGCGCCGGCGACCTCTCGCTGACGGTCAACATGGACCGCATCCCCGATGAACAGAAGCAGATGTTCCTCGCGGATGCTCCAGCAAGGCCATCGGCCGCGCAGAAGGAGCAGAAGCCCGGCGAGGACGACGCGACCTACAAGGGACGCCTGATCGGGATCGACGCCTCGGAGAAGCTGTTCCAGACGCTGGTCAAGGACGGCCGCGAGGTCAGCCTCGACCTGGGCGTCGACGCCGCGAAGGGGGAGCTGGCGATGGAGTTCGGCATGTCGGCCAAGCCCAGCTCGACGCTCGCCGCCTCGTTCAAGAAGCTCGGCGCGATGAAGTCGAAATTCCGGGGCCTCGGCGCGGGCTCGATGCTGACGGCCTCGGCCGCGGTGCCGATGGGCGAGTCGGTCCGCAAGCTCCTCAACACCGGCATGGAAGAGGCGATGAAGTCCGCCGAGAAGAAGGGCGAGGATCAGAAGGCGATGGCCAGCCGGATGATCGAGACGCTGAAGCCGACCCTCAACGCCGACTCGATGGACATGGCCATGGCGATCCAGGGCCCGTTCCCCGGCAAGTCGGGCGGCGACCCCACGGTGGCCATGGTCTTCGCCTTCGCGGTGAAGGGGGGCAAGAAGATGGAGACGGCCATGCTCGACTCGCTCAAGACTGCCAAGCCGGCCGAGAAGGCGAAGGTCACGCTCAACGTGGCCAAGGCCGCCGACGGCACCACGATCCATCGCATCAAGGGAGACCCCGACCCCAAGGCCGCCCAGTTCGGCGACCCGAACGCGTTCCTGGCCTTCCGCGAGGACACCCTGTTCGCCGCCTTCGGCGAGAATGGCCTGGACGTCCTGAAGAAGGCGATGGATGCGCCGAAGCGCCGGCCACGACCATGACCGCGACGGGTTCGGCCGCGACGGCCTCGCAGGTCGAGGTCGTGGCGTCGGTGTCCAAGATGCCCGCGATGGAAGACGAGAAGGACAAGCGCGAGCAGGCGTTCGCCGTGACCAAGCAGGTCTTCGCCGGGAAGGACGCCACCAAGGACAAGGTCCGCATGACCGTCAAGGGTGAGCCCGACGCCGTGAGGGTGCGGCTCACGGCCGAGATGCCCGTCGTCAAGTTCCTCGCAAACGTGGGGATGACCATGGGCGCGGGGAAGTAGTGAGCTTGTGACCGGAGTCGGAGGCCGATCACCCGATCGGCCTCCGACTCCGGGGAAACTCGGTTCAAACCCCCTCGGGCCGGGGATGCACCACGCGGACCGGCTCGCGACGATGACGGCCGTCCCGCGTCAGTTCCCCGCCCAATCGCCGATCCAGCGCCTCGATCGCCTGATCCAGCACCCCGCGGGCGGTATCCAGGTGGCGAGGTCGCAACGCATAGGGGTCCATGGGCAACCCGGTGCGAGGCAAGGTCAACCGCTCGACGGGAATCGCCAGGCCGGGCGGGACCTGGTGGGCCTCCAGGGGCTCATAAGACCCATCCTTCCGCGAGCAAAGATAGTAAGCCCGCCGCTGCGAGGCGGCCCCGGGGAAGATCCAGGCCGCCCGCAAGGCCAGGAGCTCGGCAAACTGCGGCCAGGGCGGGGTGTCGGGGTCAAACCCGACGGCCGGCCCATCGCCGACGATGGCCGGGAGCAGCTTCCAGGCCAACGAAGCCGGGACGGGCCGGTTGGCGTCGGAAAGCAAAGAGGCCAGCTCGGGCCGGGCCAGTTCGGCGGCGGCCTGATGCACGAGGGCCTCGGCCGCTTCCAGATAGAGCAAGAAGGCCGCCCTGGCCAGGCGGGATGCCTCGGCCTCGGACCGGGGTTGCCGCAGGTGGCTCTGCTTGTGGAAGTCCAGGGCATCCTGATAAAGGCAATGGAACGGGCTGACTACGGTCTCGATCACCCGGGCCGAGGCCGAATCGTCCCGAGCCCCGCGATCGCGACCAGGAACAACGGCCTCGGGGCTGCGTCCCGGAGGCGCGGGATCTCCATTCCGCATGAAAACTCCAGAGCCGCGGCAATCCCGTACAAATCCTCCCGACGAGGGCAAGTCGCCGGGCACGCCCCTTTGCCATACCTTCACTTTATCACATCGATCGCGGCCGGATAAAGGGCGGGAAGCGGGGATTTCCGCGGCAGCCGCCGGTTGATCGGGGCCGGATCGTGCCGATCATCGCCCGGCCGTCGCCTTGGGCGCGTCGGGCAGGGGAGTTTCGACCGGCGTGAGGAAAGGGTCTTCCCAGATCTGGCCCCTCGCGCGGATCAGGTTGCCGAGGCCCTGCATGGTCGGCAGTTCGCGGGTCAGGTAGCGGGAGGCGAGCCCCGGGTCGTGCGAGTCGGCGTAGATGAGGCCCAGGTTGGTCTCGGCCCCCCACCGGAACATGGCGAAATGCGGCATGTTCCGCGCGGCCTCGGGCAGCATCTTCAGCGCCTCGCCGAAGAGGAATTTCGCCTGCCCCAGGTCTCCCTTCTCCTCCTGCGCGAGTGCCAGGAAATAGGTCGCGAATGAATCGAGGACCTTCTGCGCCTCGGCCGGGATGGGGGTCTTGCCGTCGGAAAGCGTCCCGTTCTCGGCGAACCGTATCAAGACGTAGGCGTGCATGGCGGCCGGCAGGTCGCCGCGCAGCTGGTCCAGCCTCGCCCCGAGCAAGGGCAGGCTCGAATCGAAGAACCGGAGCGAAATCTGCGTGGAATGGACGAACGTGCTGTCGTGGAACAGGCTGTATTCGACCACCAGCGGCAGGTGCCAGAGGTCGACGGCGGCGCACCGAGGGCCGAGCGCCTTCTGGAACGCCTCGACCTGCTCCAGCGGGTCGCGAAACAGGACCATCCGGTTCTCGCCGGCGAGGTCGTGCTGGAGGAGCTTCATGCGGGGCGAGAGCGACCCGAAGCTCGATTCCAGAAGGATCTTGACCGGATTGGCGGCGAGATCCGCCTGGCTAGGCTCGTAGCCCCAGCCGGGCAGGTCGAGCCTGGCAAGGATCGCGGGATCGGTGGCCGCCTCGTCCAGGGTCGCCACGCCCTTGCCGTCGGCCGAAGGGATCGGCAACCCGAGCGCGGGGTCGAAGAGGTACGGCTTCCCGTCGACCAGCGCGGCACACGACCCAGTACCGCGGCTCTCGCTTCGATACCCCCCGGCGAGGGATGTGGGGGAGCGGGCCGGGGAGCGGGCCACGCTCGGGGCGGGGCGTGTAGACGACCATCCCGGCGTCGATGCCGATCTGTCGGCAAAGCACCATGAAGAGCCACCCACGCTCCGACCACCCGCCGCGATCCTCGACCGCCATGCCCCGCAGCATCACGTCATAGGGCCTCGCCTGCGCGGGGGGCATCCCGGAAGGGACCAGCGATTGCGGGGGCACGAGCATCACGTTCCGCACGGTCCAATCGAACAGTCTCCGCACGCGAGCCAGGTCCTCGCCGTCGCCCGCCACCCGGGTGGCCACGGCGTGATAGAGCAGGTTGTCCTCGATGTGCCGCCCGTCATTGCGGAGGAACTTACGCTCGAGGATCGACTCCAGCAGGAACTCCCGGAGCGGCTCCATCCCCCGAGGAAACCGCTGAGCCCGGAGGAATTGCTCGGTCGGCGCCGAGAGGCTGTAATCCTCGGGCTTGTTGTTGAGGAAGTAGTCGTTGAGATTCTCGGTGGCGATGTCGAAGTTGTTGCCGCCCGGATTCGTGGGGGCGTCCCTGATCAATTGCAGGACGTTCTTGAGGATCGTGGGCTTGTTGATGACTTCGGGGATGGACGCCTCGGAGGTCGCGGGCGACGACGATCGCGTGCAGCCGGCCACGCCCGAGAGCAGAATCGAGCCGACGAGCACAAGATGGTTGCGCCTTATCACGGGATGCTCCTGCGTCGAGGCGAGATGAAGGACGATTTCGGGGGCGGTCAACTTGCCCGGAGAGGCGCACAGCCTGACCGATCGCGGGATGGACTCTACCTGTACGAGGCCGGCCGTGCGATGGTTCGCGCGTCTTTCCGGGAGCAATGCCCCCTTTCGTCCGGGCCTCCGCCGTCCTAAGCTGAAGGCTCGACCCCGAAACACCGGAGATCCCTCTCATGCGAAGCCTCCTCCTCGCGACGATCCTGCTCGGCCTGGCGACCTCGGCCCGTGCCGACGACCCCCCTCCGCCCATCAAGCTCCTCATCATCACGGGCGACAACGTGGGGGCGCACGACTGGAAATCGACCACCCAGGCGCTTCGCGACGTCCTCTCGGCGCAAGGTCGCGTGAACGTGGAAGTCACCACCACCCCGGCAACCGACCTGACCGACGCGAACCTCGCGAAATACGATGTGCTCCTGCTTAATTATGCCAACACGGCGGGCGGGAAGGCGGATACCAAGTGGTCCGACGCCAACAAGGCCGCATTCCTCAAGGCCGTGAAGGACGGCAAGGGCCTGGTTGTAGTCCACTACGCCTCGGCCTCGTTCGCCAGGCCCAACTGGCCGGAGTTCGAGACGGCGATTGCCGGAGGCTGGCGGACCCAGGGCTTCCACGGCCCGGCCCATGAATTCACGGTGAAGAAGACCGACGCCAAGCACCCGATCTCCGAAGGGCTGGCGTCCGAATTCCCCCACGTGACCGACGAGCTCTACTCGAACTCGCTGATCACGCCCGGCAGCACGATCCTGGCTACGGCGTACTGCGATCCCAAGAAGCCCAGGGGCACGGGCAAGGACGAAGCCATGGTCTGGGTCAACACTTACGGCAAGGGACGCGTGGTCAACACCGTGATGGGGCACGACGCCGCCACGATCAACGACCCCGGCGTGCAACCCTGGCTCAAGCGGGCCGTCGAATGGGCCGCCACGGGCAAGGTCGCTGCCGGTCATTGACCGAAAAACCGTCGCGGACTTCCGCAAATTCCTCGGGAAAAAGCTTTCTTTCGCGAATTGGTTATAATAAACTGCTTGAACCGGAGGAGAATCGGCCGCCTCGACCTCGCTGGAGAGGAGAGCCGGATGGAAGACGCGGATTTCGCCCAGACGTTGGCGCTGGCCCGGGCGGGCGACGAGGAGGCCATGAGCCGCCTGCTCCGCACCTTCGAAGACGAGGTGCGGATGGTCGTCCGCGCCCGCCTGCCTCGTCTCCTGCGCTCGCGGTTCGACTCGATGGACTTCGTCCAGGCGGTCTGGAAGAGCGTGCTCGTGGGCGAGATCTCCGATTCCCCGTTCGCCAACGCGCGCCATTTCCGCGGGTTCCTCGCGGCGGTGGCACAAAACAAGGTCACCGAGGCATTCCGCCGCAACACCAGGACGAGGAAGTTCGACCTCGGCCGCGAAGAGCCGCTCTACATCCGCCGAGGGGACCGCGACGCGCCCCGAGACCTCCCTTCCTCCGACCCCTCGCCCAGCCAGGAGGCGCAGGCCGAGGAGTGCTTCGATCGCCTGATCGCCGGCCGTCCGGAAAGCGAGGCCGCGATCGTTTCCCTGCGGAGGCAGGGCCTCACCTTCGCCGAGATCGCCGCCAGGACCGGCCTGAACGAGGCCGCCGCCCGCCGAGTGATCGAGGCCGCCCGCCGCCGCCTGGAGCCGCGATCATGGGAGTAACCCTCGCCTCCGACCCCTCGTCCGCCACGCACGCGACGGCCTTCGCGGAGTTCACGGCCTCCTGGGAGCGGGGCGATTACCCCCGCGCCGAGGACTTCTTCAGCCGCCTGCCTGCCGACGACCCGTCGGCCCGCGTGGAGCTGATCTACCACGAGTTCTGCCTGTACGAGGCCGACGGGTTCAGTCCCGCCCCGGCCGATTACCTCGGCCGATTCCCCGACCTGGCCGATCGCCTCGGCCGCGTCCTCGGGATGCACGACCTCTTGACGGCCGCAGGGCACGGCGAGGACCCGCCCGACCTGCCCGTGCCGGGCGACCAGATCGGCCCCTATTTCCTCCTCCGCGAGCTGGGAAGAGGCGGGCTGGCCCGCGTGTTCCTGGCCGAGCAAGCGGACCTGGACGACCGCCTCGTGGTCCTGAAAGTAGCGGCCCGGCCGTCGACCGAGGCAAGGCTGCTGGCCCGCGCCAGCCACGCGAACATCATCGAGGTCTTGCGCCATGGGGCCACGGCCGATGGTGCCCTCCACCTCATTTCCATGCCGTTCCTGGGCGGGGCCAACCTGGCCGAGGTCCTCGCGGCGGCCGGGAATTCGGGCCGGCGATCGGGGAGAGACCTGCTCGCGGCCCTGGATCGCGTATCGGCCCGCGAGTTCCGCGTGGAAGGTTCGGCGGGCGTCCATCGCGAGCTGATCGCAAGCATGCCTTATGCCAAGGCCATCACCTGGATCATCGCCAGGGTGGCCGAGGCGCTTGACCACGCCGACAAGCTCGGCGTGACCCACGGCGACCTGAAGCCGGCCAACATCCTGATCACGGCCGACGCCCGCCCTCTCCTGCTCGATTTCAACCTCGCGGCGGACTGGCGATCATGCGAAACGAGCGACCCCGGCGGCACGCTCGCCTACATGGCGCCCGAGCGCCTGCGGGCGGTGGCCGACCCCAAGTCGGCGCCAGTGCCCCGTCCGTCCGACCGTCGCCGCGCCGACATCTACGCGCTCGGCCTCGTCCTGCACGAGGCGCTCACCGGTCGCAGCCCCGAGGTCCACGCCGCAAGGGGCAAGGCGCCGAAAATCGTGGCGAGTGCCCTCGCCGAGGCCCGCGAACGCGCCGGGGGCAGGCGACGGACCAGCGGCCCTGGCGCGGTCCGCTCTCTGGGACCGATCCTGGCAAGATGTCTCGCGGCCGACCCGCAAGATCGGTATGTCCGGATGGCTCATCTGGCGCAGGACCTGGACCTTTGGAGGGCCGACCAACCGCCGCTCCACGCGTCCGACCCGCCCGCCCTGTCGGCAAGCCTGGGCCAGTGGTTCGCCCGGAGAAAGACGGCGCTGATCGCCGGCCTGACGGTGCTGTCGATCGCCGTCGTCGTCGCCTGGGCGGCCTATCGCGTGCTGCGGATGCCGATCAAGCAATTGGCCCAGTTCAAGCTCAACAAACTCATGGATTCCGCCGATCCGACGGTCTTCCGGACCCGGCGCTATGGCTCATGGCAGGCGGAAGATCCCGAGCTGGTTGCCGAGGCGGCCCGTCGCCACCTCAAGGACTACGGCGTCCTCGATCCGGGAAACTGGCGACTCCGCGACGACGTGACGCCCCTCGAAGAGGCCGACCGACTCGACCTCGAATCCTGGCTATTGACGCAGGTATGGAGGCTCGCATCGGTCCTGGCCGATCACCCCGACTCGCCCGACGACTGGCGACGCGCCCTGACAATGCTCGAACACGATCCCGAGTGGATAAAATTGGCCCCGTTCGAGTCGTTCCGGCGAGATCTCCGCAACAAGCTCGGCCTGGCCGATCTGCCGCAAGGGCGAGAGGCCGCCGCGCCTCGATGGCTGGAACAGTTCGCCCGCGGGCTTAGAAGCCGACCGAGACCACGCCGCCGAGGCTTTGAAATTCTACCGCGAATCGCTGGCCGATCGGCCCGAAGCCTTCTGGCCGAGTTATCGCGCGGCGGGTACGGCGGCACGACTCAGTGATTACACAACTACGGCGAAAATGATTCGAACTTGTCTAACTCATCGTCCCGACAATCCAGCGTTGCGAAACCAGATGGCGGGATGCCTGCTCGCCCTGGGACAGTCCGAGGCCGCTCTGGAGGAATCCAACCTCGCCATAGCACTCGATTCCGACTACGCCAGATCCTACCGCAACCGGGCACTGATCCAGGCGCGGTTAGGACGGACTGAAGCCTTGGGAAATGATCTTGCTCGATACTCCCGCCTTGAGCGCCGCGGAGGTCAGATTCTGGCCTGGGAACTGAAATTCAAGGCCGTCTCACCGAGCGGTCAGCCCTCGGAGTTCATCGGCCTGCCCGATCCTCACCCCGACGACGCCGAGACTCTCACTCAAATAGCGACCCAGCTACGGCTCGCCGGGCAAAACGAGGCTGCCCTGGAGCATTACGATCGAGCTCTCTTGATTAGTCGAGACCATCTTCTTGCCAAATATTCCCGCGCACTTCTGCTCAACAATCTCAATCGTAACGAGGGCGTTAACGAAATGGCGGCACTGATCGAGCATCCGCGATTTGAAGAATTGTTCCGCGAACAGCCAGGGGCGCTCCGAGTTTATCTCCTTGTCTCAGATTTCGAAACTAGTAAACGGAGCGATCACGGACGCCCGGCTTCTAGCGCGCATGGCCTCGGCCCAGGCATCGCGGTTTTCACCGTCAGTCGACCAGGAAACTCTCGCTGAGATTCGTTTTGCTCTGGCGCGTTGTCTTGTTGCCGATGGACCAAGTGAGCATACCACGATAGCAGAGGCTGCGGGGTTATTACGACTGGCCATCCAAGCCGTGCCCCGACTTCGAACTGAGAAGTTCGACCGCGATTCTCTCTTCGAAAAGGACCGCCAGTCGATCCTCCAACTCTGGCGGGACTTCCCGATCGACAATGCGATCGAACCTTAGTCGACCTCATGGCATTTTCTTCGAGACGCGAATTACCTCAACCGGGAAGATCCGGTCCCACGGGGGTCGGCGGGGGAGGGGGCGTCGGGCTTCCCGGACCGGGCGGCGGCAGCGGCTCGGGGTCGTCCATGGCGGCGACTTGCGCCAGGAAGTGATGGGCGTACATGCCCGACGGGCTCAGCCTCTTGTCCAGGAACTCGGGGGCGAAGCGGGGATTGCGGAACCTTGCCATGATAGACACCTTTCCCTGCATGCTGCGGAGGGATTGGGTCTCCTACACACGAAATACGCACGGGATTTGTTCCCGCATACTTACTACTATCCACGGGAGGGGATATCCCTATCACGCAATTCCCGCGGCCGCATCGAATTTTTTGACGGGGGACAGGACGTGGATTATTGGCCCATCGCCGCGCCGCGATTGCTCACAAGTTCCTTGACGGCGCATCCCGAGCAGCCGCCGCCGGCCTCGCCGCACCCCGACCCGCAACCTCCGCCCTCGCCGCATGATCCGCAACCGGCGTCTTCGGCCGGTTCGTCCCGGCCGATGGGCTGGAAGATGGTGTCGAGCCCGCAGTTGTGACGAAATGCGTGGCTCAGGCCCGTCGTGTCGAGCTTGTGCGGGCCGAGGTAATAGATGACGGTCCTGGCGTCGTCCAGCAGGGGTTCCACGTCGATCAATTCCAGCGGCCAGTGTCCCTCGCCCAGGAGGGTTTCGCAGGCCGAGAGGCGTCGCGGGCGATCGGCCTCGACGCTCCGGGCCTGCTCGAAGTCCTCGGGACGGGCCACGTGGAGGGGAGGGGCGGACACGTCCGGGTCGGCCGAAGTTTCGGCGAGAATTTCGCCCAACTCCCGTCCTCGCAAGGATTTAACGACGACCATCTCGCCGCGACGGAAGGCCGAATCGTCCGGGCCGGCGAATCGCCCGACGTACCTTTGAATCCCGTAGCGAACGAAATAAATCCTGTCCATGGTGGGATGGCCCGCGTGAAAAAGGCGTGATGCTTCGATTCCTGAGTCTACCCGCATGGCCCTCGGGCCGCAACTGGCGCTCTCGGAGCCGCCTCGTGGCCGTATAATGCGGGGAGGTGACCCGAAAGTCCTTCCCGCCTCCTGCGCGTCGGGGATTTCTGCAATGGCACAGGCCCGCTGCACGCTTCGCGTCGAAGGCTTCGATTGCCCCGGCGAAATTCCTCCGCTCCGCAACGCTTTAAAAGGCGTGGAGGGGATTGCGAATCTGGGATTTGATCCCGTTAACGGGATGGTCGTGGTCGACCACGATCCGCGACGAATCATGCCTGAGGTTATATTAGGCTTGATAGTCGAAAAAGCCGGGATGAAAGCCGAAATTACGCATTCTACGCAATCGTCCGAGCCGGCGCGGGCGTGGATCTCTCGTTTCGCGCCTACTCTCAGGGGCCGGGGCATGTCTGGCGATCGGGATAGGCCTGGCGCGATGGGGCGGATCGCCCTGGGCGGCCATCGCGGCCTTCCTGGCGGCGGTTGCTTTTGGCGGGATCGAATTGATGCCGAAGGCCGCACGAAGCCTGCGGCGATTCCGGCTGGACATCCATGTCCTGATGTCGCTGGCGGTGGTCGGCGCCGCGATCTTGGGGCAGTGGGAAGAGGCGGCGACGATCGCCTTCCTGTTCGGCCTTTCCGAGGCGCTGGAATCGCTCAGCCTTGACCGTGCCCGGCGTGCGGTGCGGTCGCTCCTGGAGATCGCGCCCGAGACGGCCGAACGGATCCTGCCCGATGGGTCGGTCCAGGAAGTTGCCGCGGCGACGCTTCGCGAGGGCGATCGCGTGAGGGTCCGCTCGGGCGAGCGCGTGCCGATCGACGGCCGAGTGATTTCGGGGCGATCGAGCGTTGATCAGAAAGCCATCACGGGCGAGTCGGTGCCGATCGTGCGCGAGCCGGGGGACGAGGTCTTTGCCGGGACGGTTAACGGCGAGGGGTCGTTGGACGTGGAGGCCACGCGGCCTCCCGACGACACGCTCATCGCCCGGATCGCCGCGCAGGTCCGCCAGTCGCAGGCGAATCGGGCTCCCGTCGAGCAATCGATCGAGCGATTCGCCGCCGTGTACACGCCGGTGGTGGTGGGACTGGCCGTGGCGCTCATGATAGTGCCGCCGCTGGCGGGCCTCGGTGCCTGGCGAGAGTGGTTCGCCCGCGGCCTGGTCCTGGTGGTCATCGCCTGCCCGTGTGCCCTGGTCATCGCCACCCCGGTGGCCATGGTGGCGGCGATGGCGTCGGCGGCGAGGCGAGGCATCCTGGTCAAGGGCGGGCGATTCCTGGAAGAAGTGGGACGCCTGCGAGTCCTTGCGTTCGACAAGACCGGCACGCTTACGAGGGGCGAGCCCGACGTGATCGAAGTGGTGCCCACGAGCGGTCGCGGCGATGCCGAGGTCCTGCGGATCGCGGCCGCGCTGGGCGACCGAGGCGGCCACGTCCTGGGCCGGGCGATCGCTCGCCATGCCCGTGATTTGTCGCTCGATGTGCCCACGGCGAACGACTACCAGGCGGTGCCGGGTCTCGGGGCCAACGGCCGGGTGGATTCGGTTCGCTATCACATGGGAAATCATCGCTACATCGACGAAGAGGGGCTGTGTCCGGCCGAATTCCACGCCCGATTCGCCCACGCCGAGGCGGCCGTCGGGACCTCCGTGGCGCTCGCGTCCGACGCCGACCCGCTCGGCTGGATTCGCCTGGCAGACCGTCCCCGAAGCGAGGCATTCGCCGTCCTGGCCAAGCTGAGAGTCCTGGGGATCGAGCCCGTCATGCTCACGGGAGACAACTCGCTCACGGCCTCGGCCATGGCGAGAGAGCTAGGGATCTTCGAGCAGCGAGCGGGCCTCCTGCCGGCCGACAAAGCCCGCATCATCGCCGAGTTGATCGCTAGCAAAGGCCCGACTGGCATGGTGGGCGACGGCGTGAACGACGCCCCCGCGCTGGCCGCCGCCAGGGTGAGCGTGGCGCTGGGGGGGATCTCCAGCGCGGCCGCGCTGGAAACCGCCGACGTCGTGCTCATGGCCGACGACCTGACGGGCCTCCCCTGGCTCGTCCGCCACGGCCGCCGCGCCGTGGCGATCATCCGGCAGAACATCGCGTTTGCGGTAGGTTCTAAAATCTTGGTGATGGTCCTGGCCGCGCTTCGGGATGGCGAACCTGTGGATGGCCATCGCCGCCGACGTGGGCGTGAGCCTCCTGGTGGTGGCCAACGCCTTGCGATTGCTGCGAGGGCGATGAATTATCGAGAGGATGGAAGGAAGTCCGCATGCAGACGAATCACGAAGACAATCGCGGCGAAACCGCCTCAACCTCCAGGCCGCTATCGCCCCTGGCCGAGGAGATGGCGTTCTATCGCGAGCACCTGCCCGAATTCCTCGCCGAACATGAGGGGGAATTCGTGCTCATCAAGGGGAGAGCGGTGATCGGTTTCTTCCCCAAACGCGCCCTCGCCCTGCGGGCGGGGTATGAGAGGATCGGTCTCGTTGATTTGCTCGTCAAGCAGGTTGTCGAGTTCGAACCGGTGGTTCGCCTCTCGAATTTCGCGATCTGATGCCACACTTTCGCAGCAGAATCGGACGAGACGGCCCGATCAACGAGGTGACGGTGTGGGTCGGGAGCGAGCAAGCGGCCAAGCTGCTCGCGAGCGGACGGGCCGTCCCGCCTCCTCGAACCATCGCCGCCCTCATCGACACCGGCGCCGAGCGGGCCGCAATCGATTCCCACCTCATCGACCAATTCGGCCTACCATCCACCGAGTCCGTCACGCTCCAGTCCTCGGCGTTGGGCGCGGAGCCAATGGAAGCTCCCGTTTACGATGTCCAAATGAGTTTCGGCGCGATCGATGGATCGCTTCGACCTCGATGGCGGGCCGTTTATCCGGTCGGCGTGTCGATCGTCGCGCAGGGCGCCCTGGCCTTGATCGGCCGCGACATGCTGGCGACAAGCTTGATGATCTACGACGGATGAAAAGGCGAGCTGATCCTTTCGTATTGAGGCGAATCCCCTCAAACCTCGGACGCGAACGGCTCCTCGGGCTTCGCGAGGATTCGCCTCGAACCGCGAGCTTGCAACGTCTGGATTTCCGCCTCGGCGCCGGCCACGCCCGGGGCCGTCGAGAAGACTTCAAGCGTGATCTCGGCGACATAAGTCTGGCCCGGATTCAAGGCGACGACGCGCCCCCGGGTCTTCTCGAACGGGCGCGGATTGGGGTAGCCCGTGGCCGGCTCCAGGCCCGTCACGTAGCCTTCATTCAGGCCCCTTTCGCACTTCCAGAGCGAGAACGCCGGCAACTGGGCGGTCGAGAATCGCAACGCCAATCCCTTGTTGCCTTCGCGATTGCGGAGCAGGGCCAGGGTCCGGCCGTCGGCCCCGTCGCCCAGGAGTTCCATGAAGTAAACCCGCTCGGCCGCCCCGGCGATCGGAGGCCCGTACACATCAAAGTGTTCCAGCCCGCGAGCGGCCTCGGCATCTCGGGGGATGAGGGTCTTGATCGGCGCGGAGAACCGCGAGCCCTCGCCCAGCAGCGGCGCCCCCAGGTTCCAGTGGTAAAGAATCTGCAACTCTCCGGAAGAGTCGCGCAAATTGGTGAACTCATCGCGAACCGTGACGCGGTTCGAGCCGGGAATCGTGGTGATCTTCGTGACCATGCGGGTCTGGGTCGAGAACAGTCGGCTCTCGGAAACATGGCCTTCGATCGTGATCGCATGAGGCGGCTTCTCGTCGACATGCACGGCGACGAAATGCGCCGGGATGTTCGAGATCCGGCCGTGCAGGGTGAAACTTCGCTCATTTTCCACGAAGGGAGGGCCGAACGATTCCAGGCCGCACCGGGCAAGCAGCTCGTCGAAGCCGTCGAGCCAGCCAAGCCCGCCCCACGACTGGAGATCGACAAACGCCGGGTTCACCGGGCCATCGCTCACGGGAGACATCCATCCCAGGGGAATATCTCGCAGCAACCCTCTCCACAGGTTCATCCCACGAGTGGGGACGACGGAAAGGCTGAGGGCACCGTTGTTCACCTGGATCAAATCCACGCCGTCGCGACGTCCCCCGCGAAGCCGCGTCTTCAAGACCGACCACAGCGGATCGGCGGCAAGGCCGAGCTTCTGGGGGTCGAGCGTGAAGGTCTCGACCCACTGGTCGCGGGCGGTGTCGGTGAGGGTGAACGAGGGCATGGCGGCGTCTCTCCGAGGCTTCGACGATTGACTTCGCAACGCATGATTTTTTAGTCTGAACAAACCATGATGCCAATATCCCGCCGCGAATTTTCCAGGGGAATCGCCATCGCCGCGATGGCGCCCGCGTTCGCGATGGCCGATTCGCCCGTCGCCCGGCTTTTCCGATCGTTGGGCGAAAAACAGCGAGCCATCCTCCATTTTCCCTTCGATCATCCGTTGCGAACGGTCATCCGCAACAACTGGGCAGTCGTGAAGCCGACCATCGGCGACCTGTCGAAGCCTCAGCAGGATTTGTGTCGCGAAATCCTCAAGGATGTTTGCAGCGAGGACGGATTCGAGCGGTTCCGGAGGGTCATGAACGACGATTTCGGCGGATTTGAGAGGTATCACGTCGCGGTTTTCGGCGAGCCTGAAGGCCCATGCGAGTGGGTCTTGACCGGACGTCATGTGACGATTCGCGGCAATCTTCGAGGGGAAGTTGCCGGGCCGGTTTTCTACGGCCATTCCTTGACGAATGCCTGGTCAATTCCCTCGCAAACCTCGGGCAAGATCTTCAACACGCTTGCGGACCATCAAAAAGTCCGAGGGACGAAGCTGGATTCAAGCGCCCTGGATGATCGGCAGAATCGGATGGTCGAGGAACTCTTGACGCAGTTTGGCAGTCCGTTTCGAAGGCTTCAGATCGCGGCGACCGACAAATGGCGTCTCGCGTTCCATGGACGGGATGTGTGGAAGCTGGAAGGGCCTGGGTTTTCGTGGCATTTTCATGGCTTGCCGCATGTCCACTGCTGGCTGGAAATCGGCGAGTTGGCCGGGTAGCACGACGGCGTGTTGCACACGCCCTACGCGGAACATCCCACGACCAGCACCGAATTCTTCGACCCAAACCCCATGCAATTGCACAAAGCCAGCTTCGCGTCAGCAATCCGAGCCACCTTCGGGATGTAATCGAGGTCGCACTCCGGGTCGGGCGTTTCGAGGTTGAGCGTGGGCGGCAGATAGCCCCCGTTCATGGCCAGCAGGGTGGCCACCACTCCCGCCGCTCCGCAGGCCCCTTGCGGGTGGCCGATCAGGCTCTTGGTTGTGGACATGGGGATGGTGTGCGAGACCTCTCCCAAGGCCTTCTTGATCGATGCGGTTTCCACGCGGTCGTTCAATTCGGTGCTGGTCCCGTGCAGGTTCACGTAATCGAGCTGCGACGGTTTCACTTCGGCATCTTTCAAGGCTAGCTGGATCGCCCGGACGGGCTCTTCCAGGTCGATGTTCATGGCCACTCGGTGCCAGGCGTCGCAGGTACTTGCGTAGCCTAGAATCTCCCCATAAATCTTCGCCCCCCGGGCCATCGCGTGCTCGCGTTCTTCCAGGACGAGCATCCAGGCGCCTTCGGCCAGGACGAATCCGTCTCGATCCTTGCTGAACGGGCGGCTTCCTCGATGCGGCTGGTGGTTCCATTTTCGGGTGACGATCCTCATCCCGTCGAAACCTAGCAAAACCGCCGGCGCTATGGGGGCGTCGGCACCTCCGGCCAGCGCCAATGGGCTTTCTCCGTACTGGATTCGTCGGAAGGCGTAGCCGATGGCGTCAGTGCTGGAGGTGCATCCGGTGGAGATCACGTGCGATGGGCCGAGGAGGCCGAGCTTGATCGAGACTTCCGACGAGAGGTTGCCTTGCGTGCCGGCCGGGATCACCTGCACGCTGGCCTTTTCGGGGTGTCCGGAATAATAGTGGCCATACATCTCTTCGATGAACGAGATCCCCCCGCCTCCGGTGCCGAGCATCACGCCGATCTGGCGACGGGTCGATTTATCGAGGCTTTCGGGCGATAGGCCCGCGTCGTCGAGGGCTTCTTTCGAGGCGATGATCGAGAACGGGACCATCCGGCTGACGAGCTTCAGTTGTCGGGCGTCCAGGGCCTGCGATAAATCCAGGCCTCGCACCCTGCCGGCGATCTGGCAGGCGAGGTCCGAGGTGTCGAATTCCTCGATCCGTGACAATCCGCTGCGGCCTTCGCGATTGGCCTGGTCGTAGGCTTCGCGGCCGATCCCGTTGGGGCTGATCACTCCCAATCCGGTGACGACCACGCGGCGGATCTGTACGCTTCTCATGCGCTCACCAGGGCTCGACGACCGATCGGGGTTGATGGCGATGATTATACGCCCCCGGCAAGTTCCCCTTTCGTCAAGGCCGTCGCGGTCCCATAATATGCGATCGAGATACCAACGGCAGCGATTCCCTCGCGAAGGCGGCCCGCTCATGGTGAATAAGGACTTGCTGGACCTCCTGGTCTGCCCGCTCGGCCATGCGTCTTTGCGCAAGGAGGGGGAGGAATTGATCTGCACCCGATGCGGACCGCGTTTCTCCATCAAGGACGACATCCCGAACATGCTCATCGAGGAGGCCACGCTCCCGCCGGGCTGCGCCACCATGGCGGATCTGGAATGCGTGAAGTCGGGGTATGCAAAAATCGAATTCGATTGATGGGTTCGTCTTGTAGGGTACTCGGCGAGCACCATCTTCCTTGCGTGGGAAAAAGATGGTGCTCGCAGAGCACCCTACAAGATCGCTTCACGTCGTCGGGGCGGTCGTGGCCGTCACGTTCTTGGCAACACCGTTGATCCAGCCCTTGAGCGCCGCGGTCCCTTCGGTGATCTGGACGCAGCCCCCGATCCCGAACTCGATCACCATCGGGCCGGGCACCGCGTTGCCCAGGGCGTCGGTGGTCGAGAGGTCGCGGATGTGCGAGACCGCGTCGAAGTTGATGATCAGTTGGCCGACCTGGACGAGAGTCATGCGGGACGCGCCTCCGAAGGATTAGGGGGTTGTGTCGTGAGTCGATGCCGAGGCGATCGGATAGGAAAAGACGCCGTCCATCGCCAGGCGAAGCTCGGGGTGTCGCGGGGTCGGGTCGTACACGCCCTTGCTCAACAGCGTGAGCGCCGGCAGGCAGCCCCCGCCGAGCGTCGATCCGTCGATGGCATTGGACGCATAGGAAGAGGCCAGGTCGAGCGCCTCGAATCGATCCATCGGATCCTCGGCGCGGACGACCAGGGTGATCGTGAACGACACCTTCCGGACGAGGCTTCCCGCCGTGGTGTCGGGGGTTTCTTGCCATTGCGTCGGGACGACCACGGCCAGGGGGGAGCGGTCGGCGCCGACGAGGATGTTGTCGATGGGTGCGGGGAACAGGACGTCGGCGAAGACTCCCGTGGCTTGCAGGGCCGCCACGATGGCGTTGAAGGCGTCGCGGTCGCGATAGCCGGGCATGGGCGCCTCCTTTATCTCGTGATCCGGGCGGAGAATCGCGACGACGGGCCGGGTTGCGCGGCGCCCGGCACGGCCGGATTCCAGTGCAGGACCACGCGGGCGAGCAGGTCGTCCAGTTCGGCCCTGGCGGCCTGTGCCTTCGCGGCGAACGTGTCGAGCTTGCCGCCGTTTTCCCGGCTCATGTCCAGATAGAGGCGAGAAAGCACCGTCAAGACGGTGGCGTCCTTCACCTCGTTCATGTCGAAGAGGTCGGAAGTCCGTCGCCCTGCGATCAGGTCGTTGATCCCGAAGCGGCGGTCCAGGTCATAGCTCGCCCCGGCAATTTGTGGGGCAAGCGTGGCGACCAGGAATGACACGCCCGAGAGCCCGCCAGCGGGCGATGGCGGTTGACCCACGCCCGAGGCCAGCCCTTTCCGCCTCAAGGTCAATCCCCCGTTGGACAAGGAACCGACCACGAGAGCTTCGCCCGGCGCGCGGAACGCGGAAGACGGCCCGAGCAGTTGCACAACCTGGCCAACAATCACGCCGTTGGCCGCGAAATTGACCGAGTTTGACCGGAGGGTCCAGAGGTCCGAACCGGCGAACGATCCGTCGCTGCCGGCGGCAACCTTCTGGTCCCTGGGACAGAGCATGGCGAAATCCGCCGAGGCGCGGAGGGCGATGTCCTCGTCGGTCGCGTAGGGGACAACCTGCGGCTCCATGATGCGAGAACCTTTCCCTCAAAGGGTTTTCTTTATCCAGGGCCGGGTTTCTCAGGGGAAGGTGCGGCGGAGCTGATGGCCCGTCGCGGCGGTGGTCGGCACGTTCTTCAGCGTGCCGGTATTGGCGGCGACCAGCGCGTTGACTTCCTCGATGGCGGTGAGGATCGTCTTCAAGGCGGTCGCGAAGTACAGGAGCTTCGTGTTGACGTCGTTCGCAGCCACGGGGTCGCCGCGCAGGTAGGCATCCACCAAGTGGACGATGGCGCGATGGAGCGTCTCAAAATCGCCGGAGAGCAGGCTGTCGACGGCCGGGGGGAAGTCGTTCGCGGCGATCAACCGCTTCAGCTCCGCGCCGAAGCCGCCGGCCTGGAGCTGCGCGAAGGTCGTCCCCGAGGGGACGATCGTGGGGGACACGTAGGGCATGGCAAATCTCCTTGGATCAGGCCGAGGGTCGCGACGCCTTGGGGCGACGTTGCGGCTCGGGCGGGGAATTCGGCGGGGTGTTGGCCGTCGCGGGTGAGATCCCACGACCGTTCTGCACGTCGATGAGCATCAGCTCGGCCGCACGATGGGCGACCCGCAGGTGGTTGCACGCCTCGCCCGCCTTGCTCAAGATCGCGGGGACGTCGGCCAGGGAGGCGACGGACGCCTGGGAGCAGAGGTTCGCGACGGCGGCCAGCGCCGCGATCCGCCTCGCCGGGTCGGCGGCTTCCGGGCAGCCGATCTCCGCCGCCGCGGCTTTGAGGTACGCGGGATAACCGGAGAAGTAGTACACGGGCACGTGGAGCGGCCTCGGTGGGGTTCGTAGGAAGGAAGAGTTGCGGGCGCCCCTCGAAGTAGGTCTCACAGGGGCGCCCGACGATCGATCAGCTTGCCGAGAACGCCGTGATCCCTTCGACCCAGGCGTGGTGCGCCTGGTTGTCGATCTCGATGGCACCTTCGGCGATCCAGTCGCCTTCGAAGGCGTCGCCGCGCGAGCCGCGCGGATTCCAGAACTCATTGCGCTTCATCCGCATGCGGACCTCCGACGAGCTCAGGCAGATGGCCGTGTAAGGCTGGAGCAACGGGGCCTCGATGATCGACAAGCCGCCGAGGAAAGGGGCCTCGAACACGTCGATGGGGTTGCCGAACACGTTCACGCCCGCGTTGATCCTCTGCACGGCCTGGCCCCATGTGGCCAGCCCGGTCATGAAGTTCGTCGAGACGATCAGGACGTCCGGATCGCCGCCGCCGGTACGGCAGGCCTGCATGGTGTCGCGGATCAGGTCGGTCGGCTTGTAGGCCGCCGCGTTGGTGGGGGCCGAGGTGAAGTTCGAGGTCAACAGCGAGCGGAGGCCCTTCTGCTTCGGCCGGCCCGACACGCTCGGGTCCTCGCCCCGGCCGTAATAGGACGTCGATTCCATGTCGTCCATCAGGTTCTGGAGCGCGTCCATCTTGTTCTGGTCGAACGGGGTGGTGATGCCCGGCTGCGTCGCGTATCCGTACGACGCCTGGAGCGACCCGCCCACCTGGACCGGGTGCTGCCACGTCTGGCAATACTGGGTCACGCCGACGGGCTGATAGGCGACGCCCGACTGGTTGATCTCGGCGCCCGTGCGGCTGTTGCCGATCAGGCGGACGACATCGCCCGAGGCGCCGGCGGCGGGCGTGGTGCCCTCCGATCCGCGGCGGACGGCGATGGCCCCGGTCACGATGTTCGGGTCGGCCAGGATCTCCACCCGCTCGCCCGAGGCGAGCTGGAGCACGTCGCCGTTCATGAACGCGCTGGCGTCGACCAGGGTCAAGGTCGTGTCGGTGGGCAGGGCCGCCGAGGCCAGGACGGCCACGCGGTTGCGGAAGGTGCGGCTGACCATGGTGAACGAGGTCGAGGCGCTGTGGACGCGGGGCACTCGCGTGACGAGCGGGCAGCGGTTCACGTACCAGTTGATCGCGACGACGCTGATGTCGTTGCGGACCTGGGCCTGGTCCTGGAACGCCGTCTGGATCCCCTGCAAGTAAGCATTCGGCATGAGTCGCAAAGCTCCCGGTGGATGGAAAGAAACGGGACGACCGGGGCTCATTCCCAGGAGGGCCGGCGGCTCATCGGCCGGCATCAAGCTCGCGAACGGAAACGGACGACCTCGTCTATTTCCTCCGCAGACCGATCGCCGCCGGGCCCGCGTTGGCCCGGCCGGCGGAAGCCTCCCGCCATCGTTGCAGGGCCGCTTCGCCCAGCGTCTTCGGTGCCGCAACCGCGACCGGCCCCGAGCCGACGATTCGGGCCCTGCGGCGAGGCTCCCCCTCGCGACGATGGCAGGCAGAAGTGCGAGTATTCCGGCTCCGCCAACCGCTCGGCGATCGCCTTGGCCACGCTGCGGCCATCCCTGGCCGAAACGCGATACTCGCCCTCGCTCTCGTAGACATCGAACTCATCTCGCCACAACTTGATCAATTGCGACGCGGCCCCCGAGACCAGCGGGCGCCCGCGAGCGCGGTCGCCAGCTCGCGATCCCGGACCGCCGCCTTGCACGACTTCTCCAGGTCGGCGACGCGGCGATCCTTCTCGGCCAGCTCGCGCAGGCGATCCTCCTCCCGGGCGTGGATCCGCGGCGATCCGGGTCGGGCTGGGCCCGACCGGCCAGCTCGCGCAGCGCCTCCAGCTCGACTCGCGAGATGCTCACCACCTCCTCGAAGGCTTCCGCCTCGGCTTCGTGACTCTTCGGCGACGGATGGGAAGACATGATGCGTCCTTCGTTCTCGAATCAGGATCGGCGGTGGAAAAGGCCCAGGATCACGGGGACGATCACGCCGCCCACGAGGCTCGCCGCGGCCGACCCCAGGCCGATCGCCGCGCACAAGGCCGAGATATCGGAGAGTTGCATGATCAACACCTCCCTTGCGTTTGGAGCTTGCGTGGGACGGGCGGGACGCCCCACCGGGGTTCAAGTTCTTCCGCCTCGATCGATGACCTCCCTCACGGCTCGACATCCCGGGGACTCCCATCATTGTTGCGGCGGCGCCCGAACGATGGGTGTCCCCGAACGTGATGTCCTCTTGCACGACGGGGGCGGTGCGGCCCTTGGATCTCTCGGCGATGTAGGCGCGAATCTCCTCGTCGCACCGCGCGTACTGTCCATCGCCCAGTCCCGGCAGGCAGAGCCTCACGAGCCTCGACAGCATCATGCCCTCGGTCATCGGCAACGCGCCCGAGCGGGCCACCAGGGCCTGGAACTCGGACGCGGCCTCGGCCACCTCCCCCGCAGTGAATAGATCGAAGTCGGCGGGATAATTAATCACCACTTCCGCCGAATCTTCCGGGCCGACCTCGCCGTCGCCCAGGACGAGCAAGGCCAACCGGGCGATGGCCTGCTCGGCGCGGTTCAGCACCCTGGCGATCTTGGCCAGGCGATTGTTGCCGTCGCGATGGTCGATCAGCTTCGCCAGGCCGGATTTCGCCCTGCCGCCGTTGCCTTCGGGACGCACGAGCGCCGAGTCGCGGTCCACGTCGTCGCGGATGTCGGCCTTGTTCTTGCGGATCGAATCCGCGCCGTCCTTGGGGAAGTCCACCACGTCGAACCCCTCGTAGGTCGTCGCGTTGCCGTTGGAATTCTTCTTCTTCGGCAACAGCCAGCTCGGGCCGATGGGGATCGTGCCGTCGCTCTGGAGGAAATCCTCCGGGCCTTGCAACAGCGGGTGCGCCTGCGTGGTGTCGGACAGGATCAATTCCGAGTCGCGGTTGTAATACTCCCGCTGGCGCTCGGCCACGCCCTCGTAGCGCGATTGCCCCACGTTGCGGCATCGCGGCTTCCGCGAGTCGAACACCCGGACGATCGGCACGCGGCCGAACGGATGGGTCGTGCCCGAGACCACGTCGCCATCGGCGTCGTAGAGCGTCGAGCCGTCGGCCGTCCAGTGGCGATAGCACGCGACGAGGCCCGCGTCGGTCTCCTGGAACTCGCGGACCAGGCACTCGGCGTACCGATTTCCGGTCTCGTCCAACGCCCACCAGAGCATGTTTTCCGGCAGGATGAACGTGGCCAGGCAGCGGTCCAGGCCGAGCCGTTCCAGGTCGGCGCGGGTGGAAATCTCCTCGCCCTCGGGCGGCGGCGGATGGTCCATGCAGAGGTCAATCTGGCCCAGCGTGAGCAGCATGGGCGCCACGGTGTCGGCCATCCATTGGTCCATGCTCGTGCCGCATCCGTCCACGTTGCTCCACCACTGCGTGAGATGATCCGGCCCCTTGCGGGTGACCTCGCGGGCGTAGACGCGGGCCAGGTGAGTCTCGACGGCCTCGGCCACGAAGGTGGGGACGGGCGTGCGGGCGCGGCGGAGCTCGTAATCGTCGTCGGTGGTCATCCCCACGGCGTCGATCGCGGGAGCGTTGGGCGCGGCCATGCTCCCGTAGAGCGTGTCGATGCCGTCGCGGGGATCGGGATACTCGCGCTTGTGGCGGACCATGTTGCGGACGGGCAGTCCGCGACGGTCATAGCCATAAACGGCCTGGCGGTAGCGTTCGCCGCCTTCCAGCGAGTCCAGGAGCCATCGCCAGCGGAGCTGGTGCTCCTGCCACTCGGGATGACGGCGGCTGATCAAGTCGATCGTGGTGGTGTGCTTGGGCATTAGAAGACCTGTCGGGCTGAGACCCTCGCGAGGGTCGGACGGGACGTGCGTCCCTCGGGGAAGTAGGCCCGAAGGCCGCCCCGGAGCGCATCCACGAGGTCCTCGTGGGGGTGCTGGGGGTCCTCGGGATAGTCTTGCCATTGGCCACCGCGGCGGGCGCGGCGGTAATTTTGCAGGCCCCGCGAGAGCGCCTGGCATCGCGGGTGGACGACGAGTCGAGGACGCCCGTCGGCCGGGCTCACGAACGAATCCAGGAGGGCCAGGCCATCGGCGACCGGACCCAGCGGCCAGCGTCGCAGGGAACGCAGGCCCGATCGCTCATATTCGCCGATCACCGTCGGCCCCACCGGATTCCGCGACCCGCCGGCCGGGTCGGTCGAGGCCACGTCCACGCGGCCATGGCATCGCGACCGCGCCACCTCCATGATTGCCCGGGCGTTCTGCTCGGCGGGGAGGTTCTCGGCGAGGTAATCCGCGAAGACGCGGACCTCCTCAACCCTACCATCGGGCAATCGCACGTTCGCAATCTGGAAAAACACGGCGCCCGTGAAGACGCCCGAGTCGATCGCCAGATGCACGGGCAAGGCCGGGTCGAATTCGGCCCGCGCGTTCTCGTGAGTCTCCGGCTTGTAGGCCGGGAACCAGAGCCCATCGGCCTTGGGTCCGCGGCAAAGGTAGTCGGACTCGAAGGTCCTCGACCCCGTCGAGCGGACCTTCTGGATCAGCGCATCGATCGCATAATGTCCATTGGCCCGCTTGGCAAGGGGAGGGCCGCCGTCGGGGACGTCGTGGCAGTAGGGCATCAACGGGCATCTCGGGCAGTTCTCCAGATGCTTGCCCGAGCGTTCCTCGGGGCAATGCTCCAGCACGTCGAAGGCGCAGAACGTGAACAGGGGAAATTCGCCGGCGCGGCCCCGCTCGACCAGCTCCGACATCGGCCCTCCCACGCGATGCCAGGTCGAGGTCATCAGCACCGAGGCCGACGAGCCGTGCTTCTCCATGCACATGCCCATCGCGGCCTCGCGCAGGTCGGCGGCAATCTCGTCCACCTCGTCAAGTTTCAAGCTCGGCACGTGAGGCCCGCGCACGCTCCGGCTCGAAGCCGCCAGGATCGCCACCTCCGAGCCGTTGTGATAAATCGCCTCGGTCTTCAGCAACTTGCGGATCGCACAGGCATCCGATGGTCCATGAGGCCCGCACCCGTCAACGATCGTCTCGCGGATCGCCCGATAAACCTGCTCCGACTGCGCCCGGCTCCCGCCCAAAATGCGAGTCCCATGACGCGGCCGGAACCGGCTCGCCAGGTGCGTATCCAACGCCGAGAGGAACGACTTCCCCGCGCCCCGCGACCCGAGCACCAGGGCCATCGGAGGCCGGTGGAAATACATCTCCGAGAAGAACTGCCACGGCGTATCATGCCCCGGGCAAACGGGTTTGTGCGCGATCTTCACGCCGGTGAAGGAACGGATCCAATCCCACAACATCGCCTCGGTATTGGGCGCGACGGCGGAAAGGTATCGAAGATCGCTGTGGTTGAATCTGTTCATAAGGCGCCAGGGCAACGGGATGGATGTGGGTAGCTACAACCACATCATCGCGAGCCATCGGGCGCGATATCACCGAAAAGAAGGATCCGGCCGAATGGGGGATCGCCGGCCTAGAATTTCTCGGCCAGCTCGACCGCGAGCAACTGGTCGATCATGCAGGGGCAAGCCGCCCTCCGCGGCGGCCCGCTCGAGCACCTCTTCGGCATGATTTCGGAACACGCCCCGGCCGACCAGTCGATTCAATTCCTGCGGGCGCCCGATCACGGTCGCTCGCCAACTTCGCGGGCGATGCCCCGGCTAGTAACGGGTGGCATACTTACGTCTTCGTAAGCATGTCTTCCAGACGCAGCATATCTTTGGAAAAACATACTTACGAAGACGTAAGCATGCCACCCGTCATGTTCTCCCTTGCCTCGCGCGAGAAGAGATCGACAGTCGTTCACCGCTCGGCAAGGCCGTCCGGACCGATCACGATCACTCGCGTCCGCCATGTCGTCCGCACGCCGTCTTTCTCTGTCTCGCCCGACTTCTCCTCGATGAAGGGCATGCCCTGGCGGCGACGGCCGAAGAAGTCCGGCGGAGGGGCGCCGAACGGATCGGGCAGGTTGGGCATTCCCGGCGGCATCTGATTGAAGAATCGCTCTTGCTGGCGACGATGCTCCTGAAACATCTGGCCGAACATGCGGTCGTGCTCGCGCCGCATGGCATCCAATTGGGCATGCGCTTCACGCATCATTTGGTCTTGCTGCTGGAGCATTCGTGCGATCGCGGCCGGGTTGTTGGGGTTCACGCGGCCGCGCGGGCCGAATTTGGGCGGCGGCAAGGGCGTTTTCGCCAGCTTTTCCTCGGCCTCGGCCTTGAGCTTCTCCGCCTCGGCCTGCTCCGCCGCCTTCTTCTCGGCCTCGCGATGGATTTCGTCCCACGCGGCCTGCGGCTTGGCGGCTTCCGCCGGGGCTTTTGCCGCTTCTTTCGCCTTCGGAGGCGCGGGCGGATCGGCCGTCGCGACGGCCAACGGGGTGGGCCTGGCCTTCTCGGCGAGCCTGGGATTTGCGTCCTTCGGCTTGCTCTTGAAGAGGGAACCGAGGCGTGCCTGCGTCTCCTGCGCGAGCCCTCGCCAGTCATGGACGGCGGCGCGAATGCCCAGCGCGGCCCCCGCTACCATCATGACGGCCAGCGGGAGGAGGATCCCTTTCGGCAACCGGCCGTCGCGGTTGGAGACGATCCTCACGCCTTCCAGCGATCCTTCGTCCACGGCTTCCACCCCTTTTCGCGGCGAGTTGCTCACGGGATCCTCCTTCTTGACTCGAATTTAGCCATTCTTATTCGACCGGATCGCAAGGCATTCGTCAACCGCCGGCATCGGCCGGATTGAACTTTCCTACGCACGACGACCCCGATCGGTTCGCTCGCCCATGGATGCATGAAGTTGCATCGCAGGCCATCATAACCGGAAAAATAGTCGCAAGATTTGCGTCCGGCCGTCCGATCCAGAGTGAGGCAACGGAAACCGGTCCCGGCTCGCTTTGCATCCTTTCGGTTCGACATCCTCCCCATCTTCGCCCGCTTGGAGGATGTGTCTGATGTCGATCCGATCGCGCCACGCCCGCGGCCGACCTTCGCGTCGGGGGTTCCTGCCGGAAGTCTCCGACCTGGAGCCGCGAACGCTCCTGTCGAGCATGCCGACGGCCCCCACGGCCGACGAGCAATACATGCTCCAGTTGGTCAATCAGGCCAGGGCCAACCCGGCCGCCGATGCCCAGCAGCTCGTGGCCCTGGCCCAGACCGATCCGGTGCTCAAGCAGGCCACGCAGGGCTGGGACCTCTCGGCGTTCGTGAAGGAGATGTCCTCCTTCAGCCCCGAGCCGCCCCTCGCCTTCGACACGGGCCTGATCGCCGCCTCCCTCGATCACGACTCGGCCATGCTGGCCCAGAACGACCAGTTCCACTCCCCCACGGGCTTCCTGGTCAGCGGCGCCTCGGGCCTGGTCGCTGGCAACGGCCAGCCTTATTACCCCGTCCCGTCCGGAGACGCCTGGTCCACGGGCGAGAACGTGTTCGCGTTCTCCAGCAACGTGAATAGCTCGTCGATGACGAATTATGACAACTACTTCAACGCGGCCTTCCTGATCGACTGGGGGAATTCCGACTTCGGGCACCTGAAGAACCTCCTGCAACCCGGGCCCGCCGAGGCCTCCGCAACGGGCAGCCTGCCTTACAGCGAGATCGGCATCGGACTGCTCTCGGGCACGCCCACCACGGCCCCCGCGGCCAATCCCGAAAATGCCGCCAACAAGGGCCTGAACGTCGGGCCGGTGCTGGTGACCGAGGAATTCGCCTGGCACGCGGGCAACGCCTTCCTCACGGGGGCCGTTTATGACGATACCGACGGCAACAATTTCTACACGCCGGGCGAAGGGCTTGGCGGCGTGACCGTGGTTGCCGTGGGGCTCGCGGGGCAGGGGACCTTCCAGACCACGACGTGGGATTCCGGCGGATATTCGCTGTCTTTGCCCGCCGGCAGCTATGCCGTCACGGTTGGCGGGGCGAATGCGCCGGCGAAGTCGGAAATGATCACCATCGGGCAGGATAACGTCGCCTGGAACGTCCAGTACTCGGCCGCGACCCTCGCCGATACGCCCGTCCTGGGCGACTTCGACGGCGACGGCAAGGACGACCAGGCCGTCTATCGGCCGAGCACCGCGCAGTGGTTCATCCTCGGCTCGTCCTCGGGACCGCAGGTCATCACCTTCGGCGAGCCCAACCTGGACATCCCCGTCCCGGGCGATTACGACGGCGTGGGGCATACCGAGATCGCCGTGTACCGGCCCACGACCGCGCAATGGTTCATCCTTGGACCGAACGGCGCCTATGTCCGCCAGTTCGGCACTCCGGGACTGGATACGCCCGTCCCCGGCGACTATGACGGCGTGGGGCATACCGAGCTTGCGGTCTATTCTGCGGCCACGGCCCAGTGGACCATCGACTCGCCATCGGGCCCCCGGGTCGTCAGCTTCGGCGAGCCGAACGCGGATGTCCCCGTCCCGGCCGACTACGACGGCGACGGCAAGACCGACATCGCCGTCTATCGCCCGACGACCGCGCAATGGTTCATCCTGGGCACAACCAGCGGCCCGCATGCGGTCACTTTCGGACAACCGAACGTGGACGTGCCGGTCCCGGCCGACTACGACGGCGACGGCAAGGCGGATATCGCCGTCTATCGGCCCACCTCGGCGCAATGGCTCGTCCTGGGCACTTCAACCGGGGCCCGCGAGGTGGATCTTGGCCAGGCGGGGACGGACATCCCGGTCCCGGCCGATTATGACGGCGACCACTCGACCGACTTTGCCACCTTCACGCCCTCGACGGCCCGGTGGACCTTCCTCGATTCCACCGACGGCGCCCATTCCTCGTATCTCGGCCAGGCGGGAGCGAATCCGGCAACCCCGGCGCCCTCCTCGGCGGCCCCCGCCACCGTGGCCGCCCCGTCCATTCCCAGCGCCACTCCCGCCGTCGCAACGGCGAGCGTGGCAGCGGCGCCCGCGACCCCGGCCAAATCGAGCCGCTTGCGCCGCAAGGTGGTTGCCGCGACCGTCCGGCGGAGCAAGCGGTGATCGGGCCTCGCCAGGGGCTTTCCCGCGCCCGCTGGTCGTCGTATCCTGGACCACCGCTTTTGGGGTTGGGACGACGAAGGACGCCCGCATGTGGACGCAGGTCTATGATCCGCTGAATAGCTGGCCGCTCTCCACGGCCGTGGCCTCGCTGCCCGTCGTGGTCCTGCTCGGGTTGATCGCCTCCGGCAAGGCTAGCGCCTGGCAATCGGCCCTCGCCGGCCTGATTACCGCGATGATCGCCGCCGTGTTCGTGTTCACCATGCCCGCGACCATGGTCCTGGCGGCGGCCGGATACGGCGTGGTGTTCGCCGTCTTTCGCATCGTGTGGCTGATCGTCGCGGCCGTGTTCCTCTATCAAATCGCCGTGCAGACCGGCCAGTTCGACGTGATGAAGGCGTCCATCGCCCAGCTTTCGGGCGACCGCCGCATCCAGGCCATCCTCATCGCCTTCTGCTTCGGGGCGTTCATCGAAGGCGCCGCCGGCTTCGGGGCCCCGGTGGCCATCACGGCCGCGTTCCTGGTGGGCCTGGGCTTCCGACCCTTCCAGGCCGCCGTCCTGTGCCTGATCGCCAACACCGCTCCCGTGGCCTGGGGATCGGTGGGCATCCCGCTGCGGACCCTGGCCAACGTGACGGGGTTGGACGTCGAGGCCCTGAGCGCGACCTCGGGCCGCATCCTGCCTCCGCTGTCGTTCCTCATCCCGTTCTGGCTGGTCCGCACCATGGTCGGCTGGAAGGAGACCTTCGCCGTCTGGCCGGCCCTGCTCGTGACCGGAGGCACGTTCGCCATCGCCCAGTTCGCCTGGTCGAACTTCGTCTCGTTCGAGCTGGTGGACATCGTCTCGGCCGTGGCCAGCCTCGGGGCCTGCATGATCCTGCTCAAATTCTGGAAGCCGAAGGCGGAATGGCGATTCCCCGAGGACGGGGCCGTTTCGCCCGCTGCCGGCGACGTCGAAAAGCTCAAGGCCGGGCGCGTCCTGCGGGCGTGGATGCCGTTCGCCATCCTCTCGATCGTCGTCATGCTCTGGGGCATCCCCGTCACCAAGTCGTTCCTGACCCGATCCGAGGCCAGGCTCGGCAACCTCACCGCGAAGCCGGGCCGCGAACGCTCGCCCGATAACGCCAGGTTGCTCGCCTGGAAGGAGCCCGTGGCCGGGCTGCACTTGAAGGTCGCCAAGGGCAAGGCCGTGACCGACCACGACTCGCCCACCGATAAGGACCGCGAGGCCGCCTTCATGGACATCGTCCCGGTCTCCGCGACCGGCTCGGCCGTCTTCCTTGCCGCGATCCTGAGCGGTTTCTTGCTGGGACTTGGTCCGGTGCGGATGGCCCGGATCCTCGCCGAAACCGTCGGCAAGCTCGTCCCGGCGATGGCCGCGATCGTGGCCATGCTGGCCCTGGGCTATGTGACCAAGTACTCGGGCATGGACGCCGTATTGGGACTCGCGTTCACCCGCACGGGGGCGAAGCTGTACCCGATCTTCGGCACCCTGCTCGGCTGGCTGGGCGTGGCCCTCACGGGTTCCGACACGTCGAGCAACGTGCTCTTCGGCAACCTCCAGAAGATCACCGCGCAGAAGCTGGGGCTGAATCCCTACCTGATGGCCTCGGCCAACACCACGGGGGGCGTCATGGGGAAGATGATCGACGCCCAATCGATCGTGGTCGCCGCCGCGGCCACCGGAGAGGCCAACAACGAGGGGAAAATCCTCCGGGCCGTGATCTGGCACAGCCTCATCCTGGCCCTCATGGTCGGGGCGATCGTGTGGGTGTACGCGCACCTGCTCCCGGACGGTGTGGTGATGCCGCGCCTGAGGGTCCAAAAGACTTCGAATTTGCGTTGCCACGATCGAGGGAATTTCCGGCAAGTCCCGCGCAATGGTCCCCCGGCGACGGCCCTCCGTCGTGAATCTGGGAGGTCTGCGGATAACTTGCAAAGGGAGTCATGATTTCCCCACCGCCCACGATGATAAGAGTTAGCTGGCCGGAGAAGATCGGCCTACAACCCACAGCATCGCAATCGCCTCGCCGCGTTATCACCGATTCGGCGGGGAAGGGGGAAGGATGACGGTCGAAAACCCTGCCCGCGAGGTCGGGGAAAATACCCATTTCGGATCGGAGGTCGATTTCCTCAAGTTGTTGTAGACAAATTCTTTGCGATGGTTAATAACATGGCCAAAACTTAATACGCTACAGAGTGCGACACTCGCGAAATGGCTTGAAATGAAGGGTGAAGTCCACGTCAATGGGCAATTTGTATGAAAGCGCATACGAACCGTGCGCAGGCACGCAGGAAAGACGGTGTCAGGAACCTTCTCTAGAATTGTCGAAAATGGTTCCTGACATCGTTTTCTTAACCACGGGCGATTTTCTTTGACCTGCGACGAGGGAGGCGCGAACATGAGGCGGCGTTCTTGCGCATTTCCACTTCACACCCATGAATTAACATAAATCGGTGGTCAGGAGGCGTTTGGTGGACCAGGTGCCGTGTCGTCATTGCGGGGCGGAAGTTGGCCCCGACGCGGGTATCTTCTGCCCGCGATGCCAGCAACCACTCATCGAGCATCCCTTCGCCAGCGACGTCAGCCGGCCCACGAACCATCCCGAGGGGGCGGGCGACACCCCGCAGGTTTCTCCGCAACGCGTTCATCTTCAGCGGCGTTTGCTCGGCCGGGTTGGGCCTGGCCGCCCTCAGCCGGGGCAACGTGCCCGAGGCCATTTATACCGGCGGCGTCGGCCTCGCCGCCTCCATCGGTGGGGTGCTCTGGACCCTGAGGAAAATTGGCGAGGGCAAGACTCGCGACTCATCCGGGCACGACGTGCCCGGGGCCAGCCCCGCCGTCCGGCGGGCGCGGCTTGCGGTTTGTGTCCTGGCGGCCGCCGGCCTGCTCGCGGCCATGAGGTTCAGGACGCCCTCGCGGCCTGCCAACGACGGGATAATTCACGACTCGACGGCCGACGTGGGCTTCTATCGCAATAGCGATTTCGGCTTCCGTCTGCCTTACGACCCGGAATGGAAGGACACGACTTCGGAGAGTCGGAGGGAAGCCGCCAATCGGCGGGACGGCGGCGTGGGGTTCAAGTCCATCCGCCTGAGCCTCCGTCGCGACGCCGACAAGCCGGAGGACGTTGCCAACATCATGCTCATCTCCTCGACCGGCGATGATCTCGGGCCGATCGCGTCGGGTTCCGACTTCTTGAGTCGGATGGTAGCCCAGGCGCAGCGAGGGGCCGCCCCGCCGAGCGAGGTGAAAGACGAGCCGTCGGCCACGATCGCCGGCCTCAAGTACGATCGCCTCTCGCTGAGGAAACCGTTGGAGGGGGGCCACGTTCGCGTGATGTACTGGGCCGCCGTGAAGGATGGACGCCTCCTGTCCATCCAGGGATACTACTACACCCCCGATGGCCGCCAGGCGATCGAGGCGTTGATCGAACGAGCGTCCGCGGTCTCGGGCGAGTGATCACGCAGTGTCCACTCCACCGCTTCCATCGATCATCGGAGGGCGACGCGCAATGCCGCGATTCCGATTCACCGTGCGGCGGATGATGGTCGCCGTGGCGATTGCGGCGGTCGTCGCCGGCTTTCTGGCGGGACGGAGGTCCAGGTTCCTCCGGATCGCGGCGGAGCACGAGAAGGCCGCTCGGTCGCTGATGCTTCACGAGGGTTTCTTCATCCCTCCCCGATATTTCGACGAAACCGCGATGGCCACGAAGTACCTGCGGGCCGCCCGCCATCCCTGGCTCCCCATCGCGTCCGATCCGCCTGATCTGCCGGCATTCGGGCAATCCGGCCCGTCCGGTGATGGGGCATTTCCCGACCTGCCACCCGGCGGGCCGGGCCTCATCGATGATGGTGGGCAAGTTGATCAAAAGGGACGGAGATCATAAGAATGATCTCCGTCCCTTTTTGCCAGATTCACACGGCCTCCGGCGGCCTCTTGCCCAGCTTGGCCAGTTGCTCGCTGTTGGGCTCGGTCAGGCCGAGGTCCAGGGCCTTCAGGAAGGTCTTTTCGTCGAGGATTGCGGGCGACTCTTCCTTGCGGATGGGTTCGTCGTCGTCGACGGCGGGCTCGTCGGTCCAGTGGTCGGCCATCTCGATGGGGGTGCCTTCGAAGCCGCCTTCCTCGTCGGCGAAGAATTCCTTGGCCTTGAGGCGGCCGTCGAGGTGGATGTCCCTCCGCCAGGCGACGAACTCGCGGCTCAGCGGGAGCCAGGCGATGACCTCCCAGGTCTCGACCTCGCCCGTGCGCGCCCGCAGGATCTCGACGGGGGTGGGCACCGTCGGCTCGACGCTCTCCCTGCCATGACGCTTGAAGAGCAACTGGAGCGTCCGCGGGCGATCGGCCGGGTCGAGGGCGTCGTCTTTCATCGTTCGCGTCGCCTCCATTCGTCATGCCAATCGAGGAAGACTCATCGCCCGATGTCAGGCGTCCACCCCTCAGGATAGCTGCCCGATCCACCCGAGCAAGATTCCCGGGCCGAATTCCGCGCTCGCGAGCGAGGCACGGATCCCGGTTGTTGCCGAGGAGCGGATCCCAGTTCTCCCCGCGGGCGAAGGTGCCCGAAGGGCGGATGAGGGTCCTCCTTCTCCCGGATGTGCTGCGGGAAGACCCCTCACCCGGCCGCTCGCGGCCGACCTCTCCCGCCGGGGAGAGGTGATCGGTATTCATCGCTTCCTCGAAGATTATTCGGTCACACCCGGCTAGGCCGATCGTTAGTGAGGAGCGCGTCGGCAAGGGAGTGGTTGAGCAGCGGCATGGGAGGCCCCGAGATGCGGGGCGGCCTCCCTTCGGGCAGGCCGCCATCGACGGAGCCCGGTCAATCGTCGTCGTCCTTCTTCTCCTTCCCAACCTTCTGCGGGATCACGAATGCGGCCCGCACCGGCGCGGGCATGATCGCATCCTTCCCCTTCACGGCCTTCCAGATAATGTCGTTGAAAACGAGGTCGTCCGCCTGGTCTTCCTTGTCGAGGTTTAATTTCAGAGACGCCTCGGCCCCGGGCGCGTTCCGCTCGTTCCTTTCCTTCAAGTCCACCCCCGGCGGACGCACCGCGTAGGGCGCCGGGTCGGGCTTCGCGTCGAATGCCGCCCACATGGGCCTTGCCGCCGCGTCGAACTGGCTCATGGGATCCAATCCCAGGATCAGCTCGATCGTCCTGAGCATCGAGGCCGTGGAATACATCGAGGAATCGACCGATTTCTTGCGGATGTAGGGGCTGATGGCCAGCGCCACCGTGCGGTGGGCGTCCACGTGGTCCGAGCCGTTCTGGGCGTCGTCCTCGACCACGAAGATGGCGAGCCTGGGCCAGAACTTGCTCTTGCTGAGCCCCTCCACGACTCGTCCCAACGCGAGGTCGTTGTCGGCCACCTGCGCGAAGACCGTGGGCGATCCCGGGCGTGTCCCCGAGGTATGGTCGTTGGGCAATCTCAGGATGATCAGGCGGGGCATCTCGCCCTTTTGCTCGAATTCGGCGAGCTCTTCGAGGAAGCGATCGGCCCGCTTCTGGTCGGGCACGCTCAGGTCGTAGCCCCGGAACTTGGGGTCGAAATGGCCTTCCAGGGCCTTGATTTTCGTGGTGCTGGGGTCATCGGGCGTGGGGCCGTTGTCGATGAACTCGCCGTAGCGAGCGATAGGTCACGCCCTTCGCCGCGGCGCGGTCCCAGAGGTAGCCGCCGGCGGGCTTGGCGATGTTGAAAACGCCCTCGGCCGTGTAGGGGACGCGGCGGTCTCCGCGATAGCCGAGCGGCCAGGTCCGTTCCACGAAATCGGTCGCGTAGGCCCCCATCGACCACTCGTGGCCGTCGGCCGAGACCTCGGCCTCGGCGTAGAAGTTGTCGAGCAGGACGAATTCCTTCACCAGGGCGTGGTGATTGGGCGTGATTTTCTCGGGGAACAGGCACAGCGAGGGCTCGCCGTTGCCTTGCGGGAGGTCGCCGAACACCTGGTCGTAGGTGCGATTTTCCTTGATGATGTAGATGCAATGCGTGATCGGGGACGGGTCGCCCACCTTGGCCGGGATGGGGTTGTTGGACTCGGCCGGGGGGCGGCTGGTCACGGCCTCGGGGTCGCCCTGCTTGATCGGGCTGCACTCGTAGACGGTCCTGGAATAGGAGGCCATCTGCCTTGCCGAGGGCATGGGGATGGTCGAGAGCGTGCCTTGAAACAGGCTGGCGATGTACTGGCGGGTGGCGTTGCCGCCGGCCGCGTCGGGGCGGGGGCCGTCGCGATTGGCCTTCGACGTCCCGCCCTTGCCGTTGGCCACCCAAAGGGTCTTGTTGTCCCGGCTCACCCGGACGCTCGTGGGATACCAGCCCACGGGGATGAAGCCCAGCGGCGTGCTGGCTCCGAGGCCCTTGACGTTGAACGCGGCCACGTCGTTCGTGTTCGCGTTGCCCACGAAGAGGATGGATTCGTCGGTCGAGAGCGCGAGCGAGCTGGGCGTGCTGCCCGAAGGGGCCTTGGGGTCGATGGCGGTGTTAATGGTCTCGACCGCCCGGCCCTTCTCGACGTCGATCACCGTGACCGTGTTGCGGTTGGCGTTGGCCACGAACAGGACGTCCCCCTTGCGGGCCAGGATCATCTCGTTGGGATGCTCCTGGGTCTCATAATGGCCGGAGACCTTCATCTCCTTCAGATCCAAGATCGCCACCTTGGCCTGGCCCCACAGGCTCACATAGAGCTTGTCGTGTCCCTCGTCGATGGCGAGCGTGTAGGGGAAGGCCTCGTCGCCCAGCGGCACTTCCCGGATCAGCTTGCGGCTTTCGGTGTCGAACGAGGCCACGGTTTGCCCGAAGGCGTTGGCCGAGTAAAGCGTCTTGCCGTCCTTCGAGATCGCCAGACCGGCCGGGCATCGCTGGGTCTTCTTGGACTTCTCGCCGAACGCCGGGGGAGGGTCGGCGAGGAACTGCTTGCGGTCGGGATATTCGAAGGCGACCTTGTTCGAGAGCAGGCCGTCCTTGTGGTCGAATCCGTAGAGGATGTCGTCGAAACCCCCTCCCGCATAGAGTTTCGTGCCGTCACCCGACCAAACCAGCCCCGAGAAGCTGTAGGGCAGGGTCACGCGGCCGAGGATCTTGGAGGTCCTGGCGTCCAGGGTCAGGATTTCATGCTCGCCATAACCGGCGTGCAGGATGGCGAGGACGGGCGTTGCGGGGTTTTCCGCGATCAGGACGGGGAAATCGCCGAGGACGACCTGTCGGCCGGCGGGCTTGAGCGACCATCCGTTGGGCAAGAGCACGGAGCCGGCCCTGGTCATGCCGGGCCAGGTCGCGTCCTTGGGGGTCGTGGCGGGATCGTCCGCGACCGCGACGGTCGCGACGGCAAGTATCGCCACACCCAACCATGCCCAGCTCGCTTGAAGACGCATCGTGACCGGCCCCGAGGGTTGCTTAAATTGAGTAGGTCGCAGGTCGCGTTAGCTTACCCGCGACGCGATAAATCGGCCACAGATCGGCGGAAAATGGCCGGGCGTCGGCACGCGTTCTATAGAGCACAAGGGCGGCGGATTCCTCCCTTGGTTTGCGTCGTGTTGCTTGCGATCGACAGCCCCTTGAACATTCGCCTTGAGGCGGCGATAATCGCCACCGTCGTTGGGATGGAAAACAAGAAAAACAAGCCTATTTCAACCTTGAAACCCCGGCGACCTCTCCCGGCGGGGCCTCTAGCTGGAAAGATTGACATCCGTGAAAATCCTCGTCACCGGCTCCGCGGGCTTCATTGCGGGCTACCTCGTCGAAGACCTGCTCGCGGCCGGGCATGAAGTGGTTGGGCTCGACAATTTCTCGAAATATGGGCCCCTGGAGCGGACTTACGACAGCCACGATCGGTTCCAGTCGGTCATCGGCGACGCCAAGGACGTGGGCCTGCTCAAGGAGATCCTCGCCGATTGCGACCACTTCGTCGCCGGCGCCGCCATCATCGGCGGGATCTCGCTGTTCCACGAGCTGGCGTACGACCTGCTGGCCGAGAACGAGCGGATCACCGCCTCGTCGTTCGACGCCGCGATCTGGGCGCATCGCGAGAAGAAGTTGCAGAAAATCACCGTGGTCTCGTCGTCGATGGTCTACGAGAGCACGACCGTGTACCCGTCCCCCGAGGGGGAGCAGAGGAAGTGCCCTCCGCCGGGCTCGACCTACGGGTTCCAGAAGCTGGCGACCGAGTACTTCGCCCAGGGCGCCCACGAGCAGTACGGCCTCCCGTACACGATCGTGCGGCCGTTCAACTGCATCGGCGTGGGCGAGAAGCGGGCGAAGTCGGACAAGGAGATCCTCTCGGGCAACGTGCGGCTGGCCATGAGCCACGTCGTGCCCGACCTCGTGCAGAAGGTCCTCAAGGGGCAGGACCCGCTGCACATCCTGGGCGACGGAAGGCAGGTCCGCCACTACACCTACGGCGGCGATCTCGCCCGCGGCATAAGGATGGCCGTCGAGTCGCCCGCGGCGCTGAATGAGGACTTCAACCTCTCGACCGACGTGTCCACCACGGTCATGGAGCTCGCCGAGGTGATCTGGAAGAAGATCCACCCCGGCGAGCCCCTGCGAGTGGTCTCCGACAAGCCCTATCTGTACGACGTCCAGAAGCGCGTCCCCTCGGTCGACAAGGCCCGGACCATGCTCGGATTCGAGGCCACGACGAGCCTTTCCGAGGCGCTGGACGAGGTCATCCCGTGGATCAAGGCCCAGATCGAAGTGGGCGGCATCTGAGATCGGGAAGATGGGCGAGCCGGGGGATCTTTCATGCGTCTCGAAGGTGAGCTGGAACGTCTCTATTCGAATCGGTTTCCCGAGCGCGAGCGGGCCGAGAAGGTCCGCCTGTGGCGGACGCTCTGCGACGCGTTCTTCTCGAAGCGAGTCCCGGCCGACGCCACCGTGCTGGACCTGGGCGCGGGCTATTGCGACTTCATCAACCAGATCCACGCCGGCCGCAAGCTCGCCGTGGACCTCAACCCCGAGACCCGCCGGTGCGCGGCGCCGGGGGTCGAGGTCCATTCGATCCAACTCGAACGGCTGGACGAGGTGATCGCGGCCGATTCGGTGGACCTGGCCTTCGCCAGCAACGTGTTCGAGCACCTCCGCGGGCCCGATGCGCTGCTGGAAGTCCTCGCCGCCGTGACCCGCGTCCTGCGGCCCGGCGGTCGCCTGATGATCATGCAGCCCAACGTGAGGATGGTCGGCGGCCATTTCTGGGACTTCTTCGACCACACCCTGCCCCTGACCGAGAAGGGGATGGCCGAGGCGCTCACGGTCTCCGGGTTCGAGGTCGTCGAGTGCCGCGCCCGCTTCCTCCCCTACACGACCAAGGGCCGCCTCCCGCAGTGGGATTGGTTGATCCGGATGTACCTGGCCTTCCCGCCCGCGCAGTGGCTCATGGGCAAGCAGATGCTGCTGGTCGCGCGGAAGAAGGGCGAATGATGGGCGACCATCCGGGGGAAATCCAGGTCGATTTCGTGATGCCGGTCTACAACGAAGGGCTGAATATCGCCCGGGCGCTGGCGGAGATCGCCGCGCAGGTCACGATCCCGAAACGCGTCCTGATCGTCTACGACTTCGACGAGGACAACACGCTCCCGGTCGCCCGCGGTTTGCTGGAAACCTATCCCTGGGTGGAGCTTGTGAAGAACACGATCGGCCGGGGCGTGCTCAACGCGGTCCGCTCGGGGATCGCCGCGAGCCGCGCCGAGGTGGTGATCGTGACCATGGCCGACCTCTCGGACGACCTGAGCGTGGTGCCCGCGATGGTCCGCCTGATCTGCGACGAGGGGTACGACATCGTGTGCGCCTCGCGCTACATGGCCGGCGGGAAGCAGGTCGGCGGCCCCCGGTTCAAGAAATTCCTCTCGCGGATGGCCGGGGTGAGCCTGCACTGGCTGACCGGCCTGCCCACCCACGACGCGACCAACGCCTTCCGCGCCTATCGCCGGTCGGTCCTGGTCGAGACTGAGATCGAGAGCCGCGGCGGCTTCGAATATTCGCTGGAGATCACGGCCAAGGCCTACGCCGCGGGGCGGCGGATCACCGAGGTCCCCTCCACCTGGCAAGACCGATCGGCCGGGACCTCGCGATTCCAGCTCTTCCGCTGGCTCCCGCTCTACCTCCGCTGGTATTTCTACGCCCTGACTCACCGCCCGAAAAGGACTTCGGCCAAAGAATTAGTCACGCGCCACGATTGACGCACACCCGGGAGCATCGACCGATGGGGTTCGAATACGACGTCTGCGTGGTCGGCGGCTGCGGCCATGTCGGGCTGCCCCTGGCGATCACCTTCGCCCAGAAGGGGCTCAAGGTCGGCATCTACGACATCAACGGCCGGTCGGTCGAGATGGTGCTCGCCGGCAAGATGCCCTTCGTGGAGACCGACGCCGAGCCCGCGCTCCAATCGGTGATCGGCAAGACCCTGCACGCTTCCATCGATGCAAGCATCATCGCGTCGGCGGAATTCGTCGTGGTGGTGATCGGCACGCCCGTCGACGAGCACTTAAACCCGACCTTCCACACCATGAGGCGGTTCTTCACGGGGATCATGCCGCATCTGCGGGACGGCCAGTGCATCGTCCTGCGGAGCACGGTCTTCCCCGGGATCACGACGAAGCTGGGCGAGATGGTGGCCGCGACCGGCAAGGACGTGGTCGTGGCCTTCTGCCCCGAGCGTGTGGCCGAGGGGAAGGCCATGCACGAGCTGACCGAGTTGCCGCAGATCGTCTCCGGCTGCAATGAACGCGCGGTGGCCATGGCCACGCGGCTCTTCGAGAAGATCGCACATTTGATCATCCCGCTCTCGCCCCTGGAGGCTGAATTCACGAAGATTTTCGCCAACGTGTGGCGATACATCCAGTTCGCGACCGCCAACCAGTTCTTCATGATCGCGGCGGACAACAACCTGGATTTCTACCGGATCTACGACGCGCTCACGCGCGACTATCCGCGGATGTCGGGCCTGCCCAAGAGCGGGTTCGCGGCCGGCCCGTGCCTGTTCAAGGACACGATGCAGCTCGCCTCGGCCAACCACAACAACTTCGCGCTCGGGCACTCGGCCATGCTCATCAACGAGGGGCTGCCGAACTTCGTGGTCCGGCACCTCAAGGCCCGCCTGCCCGACCTCTCTTCGCGCAAGGTGGCCATCCTCGGGATGGCCTTCAAGGGGGACAGCGACGACCCCCGCGAGTCGCTCTCGTACAAGCTGCGCAAGGTCCTCGAATACGAGGCGGGCGAGGTCCTCTGCACCGATGCTTACATCAAGGACCCGACGTTCGTGCCCCTGGCCGAGGCGATCTCGAAGGCTGATGTCTTGATCCTCGGCGCCCGCATCGCGAGTATCGCTCGCTGGAGATCCCGCCGTCCAAGCACGTGGTGGACGTGTGGAATTTCTTCGGCAAGGGTTCCTCCTGGACGTCCTCGCCCGTCGAGGCCTGAGACGACCCCGGCTCACCGCGACCATTGCCGCAGGACCGCGGGCACCTCGTCGGCGAAGAGGTTCCCGTCCTGCAAGAACGTGATCGCCTTCACGCGGTCGGTCGGCTTGCCTTCGAGGAACCGCCGCGCGTCGTCGAGATCCTCGGGCAATTCATCGACGAGGATCCCGGCATCCGCATTCTTCCAGACCATCCGGAACTCGTCCGACTTCCCGCTTTCGTATTCGACCTTCATCACGGGCGGATTCAACTTGTAGAATGCCTTGGCGAGCTGACCCAGCCGGGTGGGGCGGATCGACAGGTTGAGGACCAGGTGCCCGCGATCCTCGACCGGGACTACCCACCGCTCGCCCCACCGGATCATGGGCCGGCCGATCTCGTCGCGAGGCCCCTCGGGCGTCGATGGAATCCGCTCCAGGAGCAGGGTCTTGCCCGCCTGGTCGATCACGCGATAGCGGCGGGCGATCGCGCGGAAGGTCTGGGAATCGACGTTGAAGGGGTGCTCGTGGTCGATCGCCCTGAACTGGTAGAGGACGAATTCGGGGGCGTTCGGGCCGGCGAACCCCTCGGCGTCCCTGCCGTCTAGCCCAGGGCTATACGTGGCATAGGACTGGAACATATAGCGAGGACGCCAGTTCAACCCGTGGGCCGCGAGCATGGAAATCTCGTCGGGGTAGGCGTCCACCGAACGCTTGCCGATCTTCGCGAGCAAGGACGCCGGGAGGTCATCGGCCCTGTGGTACAGGCGGGGCCATTCGGCCGTCTTCCTCCTCGTGGAAGGCCAGGTCAAAGTCTTGACCAGGTTCTTCGGCCCGTTCGCGACGTCCCGGCCGAGGCCGAGGATCGCGATCAATCCCAGGGCGCAAGCGAGCGTGACGATCGTGCGAAACCGGGTGGTCCCGGGACTTGCGGTGGTAAGGAGGAACCCGACGAGCACCGCCAGCGAGAGGGCACTCGCGTGCACGTGGCCGAGGTCGCTCCGCACCGCGCAGCTCTTGTAGATGAAGAAGAACGGGACGAAGAGGATCACATAGGCCCGCAGGTGGGCGGAGCGGCGGATCGCGGCGACCGCCAACGCCAGCGAGGTGCCCAGCAAGACCACGACGGCGACGATATCCACGTGGAAGCGCACGTCGTCCGTGTTGGTCATCTGGGCAGAATAGACATCCGCGATGGTCCAGTTATCCCGCAGGTACGCGAGGAAGGTCGCGGCATTCATGCCGGAGAGCACCGCAAGCAAGGCGCTCAAGCTTAGATAAACCAGGGCCATGAACGGGACCGCGATCCATTCCCGGCGTGACCTGGTGAGGATTGCGGTCACGCACCAGGCCGCGAGCGTCAATACGCCGGCCACCGCGATATTGAACTTGATGAAGAGGCCGAGCGCGGATAGGAGCGCGGCCAGGATTGCCAGCGACGGCCTGCGATCGACAACGGCGAGCACGAGGCAGCCCGTGATCGTGGCCAGCAGGATCTCCGGCATCGAGGCGTCCAGCCCCACGAGCGCAACCAGCCCCGCGAACAGGATGCATGCCCGCCGGTCGTCGAGCCGCGCGAGGAACAGCCATGCCATCCACCAGAACGCCCCGAACACGAGCATGCGCACGACGGCGGCCTTGGCCAGGAGCCAGGTCGATCCCACCTCTTCGGGATGGCACGCGAACCCGAGCGGCCCGAAGGTGAAAATGACATCTTTACCGAAGATCAACCCGTCCCGTTCGATCAGGTTCAGCGCGGTCATCCACGACGGATCAAGCTCGGGCAAGCTGGGGAAGATGAACGCAGGAAATCCAACCACGACGACGGCCGCAAGCAGATACCATTTCCGGAACAGGGGCCTCGCCGGGGGAGCAGTGGCCGATGAAGTCAATTCGTCGGGAGCGATCATCATGGACGCGTGATTCCATCGGGAAGGCGAGCAATGACGCCCCGTCGAGCTTACAAAGGGGCAGTGCCACGGACAATCCGCGTCCTGAAATATCCCCGTGGGCGGGAAAAACGGCCGCAGAAGGCACTGATTCAAGACGCGCAGCCGGCCTATCCAGGCGGATCATCGCGACCGGTTGCAACGAGACGCGCCGCGTTTGGCCCCATCGCCGGTCTGCGCGGACGAGTCGCCCGGAATGCCAGGCGAACTCCCGCGATTGTGGCCGGCGACCTTGCATCCACCCGGTTCGTACTCTAAAATGGGTGGGTTGACGGACGATGGAATGGGGTGGCCTGGCGGCCCCGGGACCGAAGGTTGGCGGGCGGATTGATCCGGCGCGATCGCGATCTCCTCCCCGGACGGAACCGGCGGGCGAAGTCTGTCGACCGGCATCTCCCTTCAAGCTGGCGTTGGCGACCCGCGGACGCCTTTCCCTTTGCAAAGTCGTTCTCGCGCCCTCTTCGACCGGTCGAGGGCCGTCCGGGACGGGGTTGCCCCTTGCGACGTAACGAAAGGACCTGGCATGCCATCGGGTAAGGACATCACGGGCGGCGGTTCGTCCGGGGGCGGCGGCAAGCGAGGCGGCGGGGGTACCAACGCCCCCACCGGCACCGCCGGCAATGCCAAGAAGAACGCCTACTGCTCGTTCTGCCGCAAGAGCTACCGAGACGTCGGCCCCCTCGTCGAAGGTCCTGGCGACGTCTACATTTGCGGCGAATGCATCGAGCTTTGCCAGTCGATCCTCGACGAAGAACGACGCCGCCGAGGCGTGCCCAAGACCCTCTTCACCGACATCCCCACCCCCCGCGAGATCAAGGAACAGCTCGACCAGTACGTGATCGACCAGGACCGCGCCAAGAAGGTGCTCTCCGTCGCCGTCCACAATCACTACAAACGACTTGTGGCGAGCGAGGAGAACGACGGCGAGGTCGAGCTGGACAAGTCGAACATCCTCCTGATCGGCCCGACCGGCTGCGGCAAGACGCTTTTGGCCAAGACGATGGCCCGCATCCTCAACGTCCCCTTCGCCATCGGCGACGCCACCACGCTGACCGAGGCCGGCTACGTCGGCGAGGACGTCGAGAACATCCTCCTCAAGCTCCTGCACGCGGCCGACTTCGACCTCGAGAGCGCCCAGCGCGGCATCATCTACATCGACGAGATCGACAAGATCGGCAAGACCAACCACAACGTCTCGATCACCCGCGACGTCTCGCGGCGAAGGGGTCCAGCAGGCTCTCTTGAAGATGCTGGAAGGGACGGTCGCCAACGTCCCGCCGCAAGGGGGCCGCAAGCACCCCGAGCAGCAGTACATCCAGATGGACACGACCAACATCCTGTTCATCTGCGGCGGCACGTTCGTCGGGCTCGACAACATCATCGCCCGCCGGGTCGGCCGCAAGACGATCGGGTTCGGCAGCCAGACCGATTCGCGAGCACGACGGCGAGCTCGGGGCCCTGCTGGACCGCGTCACGTCCGACGACATCCTCGAATTCGGCATGATCCCCGAGTTCGTCGGCCGCCTGCCGGTGATCTGCCCGCTGATGCCGCTGGACGTCGACGCGCTGGTGCAGATCATGACCGAGCCGCGCAACGCCCTGGTGAAGCAGTACCGCAAGTTCTTCGAGATGGAAGGGGCCGACCTCGAGTTCACGCCCGAAGGCCTCGTCGAGATCGCCAAGAAGGCCAAGGACAAGGACACCGGCGCCCGCGGCCTGCGGTCGATCGTCGAGGACATCATGCTCGACGTCATGTACGAGCTCCCCGACAAGACGGCCAAGGAAAAGGGCCGGTACGTGATCACCCCCGAGGTCGTCCGCAAGGAAAAGAACCTCTTCGACACCCCCCCGCTGCCGCTCACCCCCGACGAAGCGGAGCGGAAGAAGGAGAGCGCCTGAGGATCGCCGGCGAGGAGCCGCCCGATGAGCACGGTCGATCGCCCGAGACGTAAGGCCTTGCCGCCGCTGGTCGACGGGCAGCGGCTCGACCGCGCCACGTTCCACGAGCGGTACGAGGCGATGCCGCCCGAGACCGGGCCGAACTGATCGGGGGGATTGTCTTCATGCCGTCGCCGCTCGGGCTACGACCACGGCGAACGGGACAGCGACGTTGTCCGACTGGCTCGGCTATTACAAGCGGTTCACCACGGGCGTCCGCGAGTCCCTGAATGCGACGACGCATTCGACGACTACGGCGAGTCCAGCCCGACCACCAGCTCCGGATCCCCGAAGAACTGGGCGGCCAGTCCCGCGGTCGCGTCGGCGGCTATCATCGTCGGCCCGCCGGAATTGGTCGTCGAGGTCGGCCAAGTCGAGCCGGTCGAAGGACCTCGGGCCGAAGAAGGCCGACTACGAGCGGGCCGGCGTCCGCGAATACCTCTTCGTCGGCTCGACCCCGACGAGGTCCGCTGGTTCGTCCTGCGCGAGCGGCCGCTTCGTCGACCTGGTCCCCGGCGCCGACGGCATCTTCCGTTCCGAAGTCTTCCCCGGCCTCTGGCTCGACCCGACCGGCCCTGTTCGCCGAGGACATGGAGCGGGTTTATCGCGGCCCTGGACCGGGGCCTGGCCACGCCCGAGCATGCGGCGTTCGTTGCACGGCTGGCGGAGAGGGACCCGCGATGAGCACGGTCGATCGGCCTGGACGCAAGGTACTGCCCCCGCTGGTCGAAGGGCAGGAGCTTGACCGCGAGACCGTTCCACGAACGCTACGCGGCCATGCCGCCGCGACACGCGGGCCGAACTTGTCGGGGGGATCGTCTCCATGGCCTCGCCGCTGCTTTACGACCATGGGAGCGCGGACGATGACGGTCGGCGAGCTGGCTCGTTCCACTATCGGGTGGCAACGCCTGGAGTGGAGGGCACTGCGAATGCTTCGACGCAGGATGGGCGAGTACGGCCGAGGTCCAGCCCGATCGCCAGCTCCGCATCCCGCCGACGAACTCGGCGGCCGGTCGCGGGTCGTCGGCGGCTTCGTCGTCGGGCCGCCCGAGCTGGTCGTGGAAGTTGCCGATTCGAGCCGGCTTATCGACCTGGATGCCAAGAAGGCCGCAATACGAGCGGCATGGCGTTTCGGAATACCTGTTTTACGGCGTCGATCCGGCGGAGATCCGCTGGTTCACGCGTCCGCGACGGGCGATTCGCGGAGATCCTCCCCGGGCCTGACGGGATCTTGCGATCGGGAGTCTTCCCCGGGCCTCTGGCTCGACCCGACGGCCTTGATTGCCAGGGATTTGCGAGCGTTTGATCGCCGTGCTGGATCGGGGCCTGGCCACGCCCGAGCACGCCGCGTTCGTGGCCCGCTAGCGGGCTTCGCGTCGCGATGATCGGGCGGAATTTGAGGCAGCTGTCGAGCGTTCGCCGAGCACACGCCCTATTTTGCCAACTTCCTGAGCACCTCCAGGCCCGCGCTCCAGGGTGCGGTCGTCCACCGCGTACGAGATGCGGAAGTGGGTGTCCTCGGCGGCTGAAGACGTTGCCGGGGATGATGAGCAGGTTGTGGCGGATCGCCTCGGTCGCGAATTCGGTGGCCGTGCTCGCGGGGGGCTTTGGGGAAGGCGTAGAACGCCCCCTCGGGTCGCGTTAGCTCGTAGAGGCCGGAGAGGGCTTCGATCACGGCGTCACGCTTGCGTCGGTAGGCTTCGCGGTGCGGCGACATGTCCGCCTCCATCGCGGCCACGCCCGGCTTTCTGCGCGATGCTGGGGGCGCAGACGAAGCTGAATTGCTGGAGCTTGGCCATCTCCTGGATCAACCGCGACGGCCCGTGGCGCATACCCCAGCCTCCATCCCGTCATCGCGTGCGACTTGCTGAACCCGTCGGCCACGAAGACGTCGGGGTTGAACCTGGCGGGGCTGGTGAAGGGATGGTCATAGCAGAACGTGCGATAGACCTCGTCGCTGATGAGCAGGACGTTTCGACGATGGCAAAGCTCGGCCAGCGCCTTCATCTCCTCGGCCGAGATCACCACGCCCGTGGGGTTGCCCGGGGAGTTGACGATGATGCACTTGGTCCTCGGCGTGATCGCGTCGGCGACCTTGTCGATGTCGATGCGGAAATCGGGATAAGTATCGACGATCACCGACGTGCCGCCCGCGAGGGTGACGAGGTGGCGATACATGACGAAATAGGGGTCGAAGACGATGACCTCGTCGCCCGGGTTGACCACGCAGCAGATCGCCAGCAGCAGCCCGCCCGACGACCCCGAGGTGACGAGCACCTGGCGGTCCTCGTGGCCGAATTCGCGGTCGACCTCGGCCTGCAATTTCCCCCGGAGCTCGGGGATGCCCTGGGTTTGCGTGTAGGCGTTGAAGCCACCATGGATGGCCTCGATCGCCGCTTCCTTGGCGGGATCGGGCACGTCGAAGTCGGGCAGGCCGATCGAGAGGTTGATCGGGTCTTTCATCGACCGGGCCATGTCGAACGCCTTGCGGATGCCCGAGGCGTCGATGTGCCGCATGCGGTCGGCAATCCAGGCGTTATTCATGGGGGACGGGGGTCGGAGGACGGGGGTGGGGAACTCGGCGCCTCGCGGGTTCGGGAGGCGCCGAGCGTGGCCGAACTTACGGCTTTTCCTTCGGCGCCTCGGCCGGAGGAGCTTCTTCCTTGGGCTTGTCTTCTTTCGGCATTTCTTCCTTGGGCTTGTCGTCCTTGGGCGTTTCTTCCTTGGGCGTTTCTTCCTTGGGCTTCTCCTCGGCCATGGTCTTGGGGGTGATGATGAACTTGCCGTCCTTGACCTCGATGGACTTCATGCGCGAGAAGAATTCGCGGCACCTTGGGGTCCTTGAGGTCCTTGGCGAGGTTCTGGGTGCGCAACTGATCGGCGACGTTCTCCGGGATCGGCTGGCCCTTCACCACGATGTCCTCGGCGTGGACGACCAGGATGCCGTTGGCCAGCCCGATGCGTGAGCGTGGCCGACCCGTTGAAGTATCGCCCGTTCAGGTCCTTGAAGGGCCAATTGAGGTCGCGGATGGGGAAGCTGATCTTCCCCTTGACCTTGTCGCCCTCGATGTCGACGTGGACGGTCTTCTTGAAGGTCTCGTTCTCCTCGATCAGCGCGTTGAAATCCTCGGCCGTGAGCACGAGGGGCTGGTCGGCCTTGCCCGCCTTGAGGTCCTCGAAGTAGGCATCGACGCGCTTCTTGAGGGCGTCTCGATCGGCCAGGGGCATGGCGGACGCGGGGATCGGCTCGGGCTTGGTATCCGTATATTCCTTGGCGAAATTATTGATCCAGTTGATCGCGAAGAAGAAGAGCCCGACGATCGCGATGATTGCCAGGAGGGCCAGGATCGAGGAGATCAGGCATCCGTAGAACAGGCATCCGCGCGGCTTCTTGACCTTCGCGGGCGGGATGTCGTAATCCTGCGGGGACGACGACGGCGGTGTGTAGTCCATTTGCGGCAACCTCATCGGGGGAGAACGCGGCTTCACGTTTTGAGCCTGAATTCTCTCGGGGAAGGCTGCTCAGGGCAATATAGGACCGGGGCAAATCGGTGGAAATGAAGGGCCGCGTTGCGGATGGAGGGGGCCATCGCGTAGGCTAGGCGGTCGCGAGACGAGATCCGCCCCCGCGAAAGATTGAATTGTCGAGCGTGATGGATGCATCGCATTTTCCTGGGATTGGCCGTGACCGTCGGCACGCTTTTGGCCGTCAGCTTCGCCTCGGGGTTCCTCGTGCCGAGCGGGCAGGGGGGGGCGTGGCGCGACCTGCACTTCCTGCTCTCGCTCGCGACGGTCATGGGCGTCCTGCTGGTCCATTCGATCGTGTTCACCTATTTCCTGGGCACCGGCAAGTGGATCCAGGAGGTCGTGCGCGTCTACCAGTTGCCCGCGTGGGTGTCGGCGCAGGCGCTTCGGAACAAGCGCCGCGCGTTTCCCTTCGAGCTGCTGAGCATGACGCTGATCGGCGCCTCGGCCTGGCTGGGCGGCGCGGCCGACACGCGGCGGGCGCTCAACTCGCAGTGGGCGAGCTGGCACCTGTGGGTCTCGGCCGCGGCCATGGCATTCAATGTCGGGTCGTTCGTGGTGGAATATGCGTCAATCGTGGCGCAAGCCCGTCTGGTGATGGAAGTGAAGGATCAGGCCGACAAGCTCCGCGAGGCCCGCGCCACCGGGGCCTCGCGCACCGACCCGATTTGACGCGAGGACCCGACCGCTGATGTCTCCGCTTTTGGTTGTCGTGATCATCGTGCTGGTGGACCTCATGGGGTTCACCATCGTCATGCCGCTGCTGCCCCGGTTGGCCGACTCGCGGGTATTCGCCGTCGCAAATCGGCCTCCTGTTCGCGGCCTATCCCATGTGCCAGCTCGTGGCCGGGCCGATCTTGGGCCGGCTGAGCGACCGGTACGGACGCAGGCCCATATTGGCGATCAGCCAGGCCGGCACGGCGATCTCGTTCGTGATCCTGGCCCTGTCCAATAGCTTTTCGGTCATGCTCCTGGGCCGGATGCTCGATGGTATCTCGGGGGGGAATATCCTGGTCGCGCAGGCCTACGTGGCCGACGTGACGAAGCCCGAGCATCGCGCCCGCAGCCTCGGCCTGATCGGCGCCGCGTTCGGCATCGGGTTCGTGCTGGGCCCCCTGCTGGGAGGGCTCCTGCTCGGGCTGCCGGTGGACGACGCGTGGAAGCTCCGCATCCCGTTCCTGGTCGCGGCGGGATTCTCGGCGCTCGCGTGGGTCCTGGTCCTGTTCTGGCTGCCCGAGTCGATCTCCAGGACCGGCGCCCGGGTACTCTCCTGGCGAGGCATCCTCGACACGCTTTCCGACGCCAGGATCGGCGGGATGGTGGGCGTAGGCGGGCTCTCGGTCCTCGCGTTCGCGGTGCTGGAGGGGACGTTCAGCCTGTTCCTCAAGGCGCGAATGCGATGGAAGCCCGAGGAAGCGGCCTATGCGTTCGCGGCGCTGGGATTCGTAAGCGCGTTGATTCAAGGGGGATTGATCAGGCGATTGGTGCCGAGGTTCGGCGAGTCGCGATTGATCCTCGCGGGGATCGCGATCTCGGCGGTCGGATTCGCCGCGATTGCCGCCGCATCGGGCCTGTCGGGCCTGATCCTGGCGATCGTGATCGTGGGGGTTGGCCAGGGGTTGACGTCCCCCTCGGTGCAGGGGCTCCTGTCGCGGGTCACGCCCGCGAGCGAGCAAGGCGCCGTGTTCGGGACGCTCTCCTCGGCGCAAACCCTGGCGAGGATGATCAGCTACCTCGCGGCGAATCGATTGCTCGGGCATTACGGACCGGCGTCGCCGTACTGGGCGGCGTCGGTCGTGGCCCTGGCGGCGCTGGGATTGGCCGCCTGGGTCATCTTCGGGCGGATCGGCATGGCCGGGGTCGGCGAGTCGGGGGACGTGGTCGCGGCCGATGCGGTCGGCTGAACGAACGCAGACACGGGACCGGCCCCCCGACGGGAGCGCCATGGCCGACTCAAGGCATGCCCGGAGCTTTGTAAAGCGCCCAGCCCTCGCCGGTTGATCGGAACTCGTAGACACCCGGTGAGATCAGATACCGGCGCCGGCCGAGCGAGCCGCCACCGTCGTAGCTGATGGTCGAGTCGGAGTCCACCAATAGCTGCTGACGCGAGCCGCCGGCCGCCTGATAGGAGACCCCACCGATGGAGAAGGCGACGCCCGCCCCCGCCGGCCCAGCATTGACGATCGTGATCGGGATTTTCGAAGGCGCGACCATGGATGCCGAGATCTGGCTAGGCCCGGAGGGGTAGTAAACCGGCGAGGGGCGGGTGTACTGAGCGATGGCGGCGCACGACATGGGATCGAGACAGATCGGGAAGGGGTAGCATCCGGGCTCCTGGAGCGAGTTTTTCCGGATCAGCCATTCGTCGACCACGATGCGAAACCTGTATCGCTCGATCCGACGGACGTCGCTGTCCACGGCGACCGAGTCGCCCCGCTCGGCATCTCGCCCGAGCTTCGCCTGAGCGTGTTGGAGTTGCCGCTCGGCCTTCGCCTGATTCGCAGCATCATACCAAACCCCGGTGACGAAGGGGCTCGACATGTCTGGGGGCGATTGCATCGGGAATGGGTAGCCGATCTGCGCGTTGGTCGGCCTTGACGAGAGCAGGGCGACCACAAGGGCCGTACCGGCGATCGTGCCTCGGCATTGAAGCAAGGACATCCATCCCTCCGCCATCAAGTCCCTTCGAAATCTCCGGCGGAAGCATAACACACAAATCGGGCCGCATCCCGGAGGATGCATCCATCCCCATCCGGTCGAGGAAGTCGGTCGCGGCGGGCTTCAATCGCCCCATAAATATCCGCCGACTTCCCCCGGATCGGTGAAGCCGTAGCTGGAGAGGATTCGCCTCAGGGCCTCGGGCCGGTCGCGGATGATCCTGGCGGCGTCGATCAGGGCCTTGGGGCGGGCCTTGAGGAGGAATCTGGCGCGCTCGGGATATCGCATGAGGATTTGCCGCAATCTCGACGATTCGTCGGACGACTTGCCCTCGGCGACCTCGCTCGCGGCCCTGGAAAATCCCTCGGGATCGGTCCTCGCCCAGTCGAGCACCTCTTGATTGATGGCGAGCCTGGCCATCCTCGTCACGCCCTCGCCCCAGAGGCGGCCGAGCCAGGGGGCATTCGCGCGCACCCACTGGGGCGTGGCGGCGCGGTCGGGCGGCGAGTCGTCGGCCTCGTCGAGCAGGAGCTGCAAGGCCCAGGCGAGGGCCGCCGAATTGGGATCGGCCACGGTCCCCACGCGCACCCCGTCGAGCTGCCGAGGCGCGATCGCGAACCACGGCCTCGTCGCGTACAGGAGCTTCGTGAACGCGTCGGCCTTCGAGTCGTGCGTGAGCAGCCAGATGAACGGGAAGTCGGGGCGGCGGGCCAGCGTCGAGCCGTCGCCGAACTCGACGTCCCCCCGCAGCACGCCGAGCGACTGCTGGTCCTCGACGACCATGATCGGGTTGGTCTTCTGGTTGGGGAACTCGACCACGGCCTTCGGCGGCAGCTTCGCGTTGATCCGGGCGATGGCGTCGTCGGTGAAGGCGTCGTACCAGTACGAAAGCTCGAACCCCTTGCGCGAGGCGCCGCGAGGCCCGCCGATGAACTCGTTGTAATACGACAACTCGAACGGATGGATCGCGATCAACCCCCACGCGGCCGGTGCGAGCGCGGCGAGGGCGAAAACCGGCCTCGCCCATCGCCCGCGGAGCCGATCGGCAAGCCCGATCGCCCCCCATCCCGCGAAGCCGGCGAGGAAGAAGAACGTGGGCAAGAACAGCCTCACGCCATCATGGGCCGGGGTGGGAAACATCCTCATGACCGGCAAGACCATCATGTGCAGGAGGAAATAAAGCGGCAGGCGATCGCGCCAGGCGCGAAGATGAGCCCAAGGATGGACGCGATGAGGATCGATGCCGGCACGGTGACGGCGATCAGGACCCACGCATTGTGCCACGGGAGGCTATATTCGTAACTTTGCCCCAGATAAAGGATCTGGATGTCCGGCAAGACGCCGCGTCGCGTGGTGGTGATCGAGTAATAATGGGCCAATCGCGGGATCGCCTCGCGCCACCAGGCGGGGTTGCCCAGCCAGCTCACGGCGGGCGCGAACGCGAGCAGCGCATACCAGATTTCCAGGGCCGGACGCTCGCGCCCCCATGTTGGGCTTTTCGGGAAGAGCCGTGCGAGCAGGCGACGGATCAGCCAGATGCCCAGCGGGATGAGCAGGATCGCGCCGGGCATCCACGTCTCGGGGTGATCCTGGTACAGGTTCGTCCGCGACGGCGAGAGCGAGCCCGCGGGGATTCCCGCCTTGCTCTGGAGGGCCTTGAAGGCCAGCCCCACGCGGCGGATTTCCCCGTAGGCCAGCAGCAGCGGGGCGAGCATGAGCGTGGAAGTGATCGCGCCATCAACCCACGCCGCCTTCCCCCCGCGACCGAACCGCGAGGCGAACATCCACAGGAGGATGGGCAGGACCACGACCACCGCGCCCATCTTCTCGATGAACGCCAGGCCGGCGAGCACGCCCACGGCCACCCTCCACGCGCCCGATTTCGGCTCGTAGAGCCCCTTCCAGAAGGCGAACGCCGTGGCCGCCCAGAGCAGGAGGCCCGGCGTGTCGGTGTCGATCAGGTGGGCCTGCCCGTAGAGCCGCGGCATGAGCAGGAGCGAGCCTGCGGCCACCGCGCCGACCCACCCTCCGTATCGCCTGGCCAGGAATCCGAACAGGAGCGTGACCGTGAGCGAGAACTCGATCACGGAGGCCATCCGCCTTGCCGGGATGTCCTTCATGAACCCGCCGAAGAGCGAATACGTGAGCAAATTGAGCTGGCCGGCAAGCGGAGGGTGGAAGTTGACCCCGAACCGGCCATAGGGCCAGTAATAGAGCAGGCTGTCGGGCTCGAACAGCGAGGACGCGGTCGGGTCCGTGGGCGAGCCGTTCCCACCACTGGATCGAGAGCAACTGGCTGTGACGATAGGCGGGTTCGTCCCAGGTGAGGCCGAAGTCGGCGACGGTGGCGGCCGTCGCGGCGAGGGCGATCGCGAAGGTGATCCCGCATGCGACCCACCAGCGCCGTCCCGACAGGCCGATCATGGGTGCGTCTCACCGGGCGAGGGGATCTCGGATCAGGGGCTCGACTTCATCGTAAGGGAACGCCCAGACCAGCGGAACGCCGAATTTCTCGACGAGCACGCATCGGGGGCCGAGCCGGCCGACGAGCCGGCGATCGAGCGGACTGAACGAGCCCGGGCGATTCTGCACCACGTACCAGGCCGGCGGCTGCGGGTCGACCTTCGCCAGGGCGAATTTCATCGCGCCCACCCGCCTCAAATAAAGCCACGACGTGGGGTAGGTGGCGAACAGGACCGATCGGTCGGGATTCGTGGAGCGGGCGAGCCGGTCGAGCGCCTCGGGCGAGAGCGCGTCCCAGAAATAGGTGGGCTCCATGCCCAGCTTCGCGGCCCCCGGCAAGCCCCCGACGATCGGGCTGAAATACGAGAGCGGCACGGGCAGGATGAGGAACACGCTCACGATCCCCTCGGTCAATGCGGCGACGACCATCGCCTTGCCCCACCGACCGAAGCGAGCTACCACCCACGATGCCCCCACCCCCGCCACAATCGCGAGGCACCCAAAGGCCGGCAAGAATTGGCGGATCCCATCATGTCCGGGCGTGTGGGGGAGGGATCGCAGCAGCAAGAGGAACGCCCAGTGCAGCACGGCCAGGATCGCGAGCGGATCGCCCGACTTGCGGGCTTGCAAGCCCCGAAAGACGCCGATCAGGGCGAAGACCAGGAAGCCGACCGGCGTGGCGACCGCCGTCCACGCGAGGGTGTTGTACCACGGGAGCGAATCCTTGGGCGTGTTGTATACCCTCCCGAGGAAGAGGACCTTGATGTTGATCGTCTCGCCGCGAGAGAGGTTGGACTCGAAGAATTGCCGGACACCGCCGACCGGGTCCAACCACCACGCGGGGTTGAAAACGTAAAGCGTGGCAACGGCGACCAGTCCCCCGACGGAAAATGCGTAAAAAGTGCGTAAATTTCGCGTAAAAATTATCTCAGACGGCGAATGGAAACGGAAGGAACCACCCCGTCAGCTTCGTATCGGCCGCGAAGCCCGCGATCAGCCCGAAGGCGACGACGTAAAGCCACCGCCTGGCGCGGGAATCTTCCCGGATCGATGCCGAAAACGCCAGGATCGCGAGCACCCATAGCGACGAGAGCAGCGCGTCGTAGCCGGCATAATGCCCCATCCCGAAAAGCTGCGGCTGGAATACCCATGTCCCGGCAGAGAGCGAGGCCGTCCAGTACCCCCATCGCCGGGCCATCGCTCCGAAGAGGACGCCGGCCGTGAGGCTGAAGACGATCATCGGGCCGAGCCGGGCGCGGGGGAGGTCGGCCCATCGAGGCGCCAGGACGTCGCCCACCATGCCCACGATCGCATAAAACGGCGGGTGCCCGTGCGGTTCGTGGCGGGCGAACGGCCAGAACCAGCTCATAGGGCGGGCCGAAAGGATTTTCGACCGCGAATCGACCTCGTCGGCGCGAGGGGGCGGGACATCGTGCGGCGGCCGGCTGTCCTCGATCAGCTCTTCCAACGGCCTCGGCGGCTTCCACGATTTGGCAAAGGCTTGCGGGTCGACCAGCGCGCGGACCCAGAGCCGGATCCTCGCCTCGCGGCCGAGGACATGCCCCTCGTCCCAGACCATGGAGAGCCTCGGCTCTGTCGCGATCATCAGGATCAACGTCCCGACCGCGACGGCAAAAGTCGCCGCAAGTCGGGTCGATCGATTCGTCGCCGCGAGTTCGGGCACGGCCGTTTCCGTCGCGTTTTTAGACGGCCACGACCGCCATCCGGGCTCCCTCGACCGCGTCGTCCGCCTCGTCGTTGGCCGAGCGGATCAGGGCGACCTCGGTGCAGCTCGGGAACAGGGGGCAGCGGACGCATTCGTTCCAGATCTTGTGCGGCAATTCGGTCTTCTCGACCTGGTGATATCCGCACTTCTCGAAGAATTCGGCCACGTAGGTCAGCGTGAAGACCGTCGGGATCTCCAGCACCCTCGCGGCGTCCCAGCAGGCATCGACGAGCCTCCTCCCCACCCCTTGCCCGTGACTTCGTTCCGATACGGCCAGGCATTTCAGCTCGGCCAGATCTTCCCAGAACACGTGAAGGGCCGCACAACCGACCACCCTGCCGTCGTCGTCGATGGCCACGAAGAACTCGCGGATCGACTCATAAAGCTCACCCAACGAGCGGCGGATCATCAGCTTCCTGTCGGCGAACGTGCGGATCAGGTCATGAATTGCGGGCACGTCACCGACGCGAGCGGGGCGAATGTTCAATCGAGGGACCCCCAAACCCCGGCGCAAGCCCAGGCGTTCTTGCCAAGCTTCCCGTCGACAAGTCGGACGACCCGGCCGGTCTTCGACGGAACAGGGTATTTTAACGATTATCGGCCGCGAATCAAGCAGGGGTTGGCGTGAGCCAGGAGGATTGCAAGGTCTTGAGGCGGGGCCGCGATCGCCCCGCAACTCGCGGCATGGGATCTGGCCTTTTGGCCCGGCATCAGGGGCCGTCAATCCGTTGCAAGCCCAATCCCGCCAACGCCTTGCCCGTGATTCCCGCGAGAAACCGGGAAATCTGGGAATGGGAAGGTTTCCCGCCCCCGGGGTCGCTTGCACTCGGGGAGATGCGAGATGTCAAGGAGCGTCGAAGGACCGGCACCTTGGGAGAGTATCGCGACGAGGGCCCGAGGAATTCATCCGATCGCCGACGAATCCTCGATTTCTCCACGCGACTCGCGGACCAAGCGGCGTCCCCCTCGACCTTGCAATCTCCCTGATTCCTGGGCGGAGTTCCATCTTCGATCTCGCGGCGACATGGAATCTAAGCCACTCAGGACGACTTTGCCATCCTCCTGTAGCGACGACCCGAGAGCAGCGGCGACCTCGGGGAAGCCCCGCTGGCGCCGCTAATGATCGGAAAATCCCCTTGCCGTCCCTTGATCCGCCCGTTAGAATTGGTCCCTTCCGTCGCGGCTTTGCGCCGAGCGACGCCCGCTTTGCAGACGGACCCGGACGATTCCGGGTCGCCAGGAGTGTTTCCAGCGATGGCTTATGCGATCTTTGAAAATGGTTCCCATCAGTACCGCGTGAGCGAAGGGGATCGCGTGACCGTGGATCGCCGCGATGGCGAAATCGGCACCGAGGTCGTCTTCGACAAGGTCCTGCTGATCGCCGGCGGCGAGGGTGCCCAGATCGGCACCCCCTGCTTGCCGGTGCCACGGTGGTCGGCAAGATCTGCCGCCAGTTCCGCGACAAGAAGATCATCATCCAGAAGTTTCGCCGCCGCAAGAACATGCGGCGCAAACGAGGCCACCGCCAGCCCTACACGACCGTGCAGATCACCAGCGTGGCCATGGGCGCCTGACCGGTCCCGAACCCGCGAATTATCGAATACCGTTCCCGGCCGCATTTCTTGCGGCCCGGAACGGTATTTTCATGGACAGATATGCCGAATCATGCCAGGTCGGCCGCAAGAACCTCCCAAACCCTACCCCTGGTTCAATCCCTTACCCACCCTTCCCAAATTATTTCGTCTCTTCACATGGCGCGTACACAATGCTTATTGGCTACACCACCGTCAGCCACGGAGCCGCCCCTTCCGGATCGAAGCCCGATTCGCAAGTCCTTGTCTCCTGATCGAGATCGACGCAGACAGACGGCACACCGGTGGTCCTGGCGAGCCGATCGAACCCCTGACCGCTCCTGATGATTTTTCGGAATTCTCTGGACTTTTGGTCAGGTACGCGTTTAGATCGGCCGAAATCGTTTGCACAGGCGATCAGTAGTAATCGGAGCTTCCTTCATGGCAACGGTGATCGGACAGGCGGCGACGGGCAAGACGGATTCGGTCCGGGGTTCGGCGGCCAGGAGGGGCATGGTCGTCCCCCGGGTCTTCAGCACCGAAGGCGTGAACCCGTTCGACCTGGTCGAATGGGACCTCCGCACGGCCGCCATCAAGGACGAGCAGCGGCAAGGTCCTCTTCGAGCAGACCAACTGCGAGATCCCCAAGGCGTGGAGCCAGCTCGCGACCAACGTCGTCGTGAGCAAATATTTCTACGGCGAGGTCAACACCCCCGAGCGCGAGACCAGCGTCCGTCAGCTCGTCGACCGCGTCACGCGGACCATCTCCGACTGGGGCCGCGAGGACGGCTACTTCGCCTCCGACGCCGACGCCGACGCCTTTTATGACGAGTTGACCACGCTCTGCCTGAATCAGTATGGCTCGTTCAACTCGCCCGTGTGGTTCAACGTGGGCCTGTATCATCGCTACGGGATCGAAGGCCCGGCCAACAATTGGCGATGGGACGAGGAGACCCGCTCGGTCCGTCGCGCGGAGAGTGCCTACAAGTACCCGCAAGGCTCCGCGTGCTTCATCCAATCCGTGGATGACGACATGGAGTCGATCATGAGGCTGGCCACCAGCGAGGCCATGCTCTTCAAGTATGGGTCGGGCACCGGCAGCGACCTCTCGACGCTCCGTTCCAGCCAGGAGAAGCTGGCCGGCGGCGGCCGTCCCTCGGGGCCGGTCAGCTTCATGAGGGTATACGACGCCATCGCCGGCGTGGTCAAGTCGGGCGGCAAGACTCGCCGCGCCGCCAAGATGCAGACGCTGAAGATCTGGCACCCGGACATCCTCGAATTCATCGAATGCAAGACCAAGGAAGAGAAGAAGGCGCAAGCCCTGATCCGTCAAGGATATGAGGCGAATTTCAACGGCGAAGCCTACTCGTCGGTCATGTTCCAGAACGCGAACCTGACCGTCCGCGTGACCGACGGCTTCCTCCGGGCCGTCGAAGGCAACGACGACTGGACCACCCGAGCCGTCACCACCGGCCGCCCGATGAATACCTACAAGGCCGCCGACCTCATGGACAAGATTGCCGAGGGCACCTGGCTCTGCGGCGACCCCGGCCTCCAGTACGAAGACACGATCCAGCGCTGGCACACCTGCCCGAACACGGCGCCGATCAACTCGTCCAACCCCTGCTCGGAATACATGTTCCTCGACGACTCGGCCTGCAACCTGTCGTCGATCAACCTCATGAAATTCCGCCGCGAGGACGGCACCTTCGACGCCAAGGGCTTCCGCGCCGCCTGCCGCATCTTCATCACGGCGCAGGAGATCCTGGTCGATCACGGCAGCTACCCGACCGATCGCATCGCCCTGAACAGCCACAAGTTCCGCCCGCTTGGGCTGGGCTTCGCCAACATCGGCTCGCTGATCATGGCCGCGGGCCGCCCGTATGATTCCGACGAGGGCCGTGCCCTGGCCGGCGCCATCACGGCCATCATGCACGGGCAGGCGTACTTGACCTCCTCCGAGCACGCCGCCAACCTCGGCCCGTTCGACGGTTTCGCTCTCAACCGCGAGCCGATGCTGCGGGTGATGGAGATGCACCGCGACGCGGTGGAGGCCATCGATCCCTCCGGCGCCGCCCGACCTCCAGGCCGAGGCCCGCGCCGTGTGGGAGGAGTGCCTGGAATCGGGCCGCAAGCACGGCTATCGCAACAGCCAGGTCACGGTCCTGGCGCCAACCGGCACGATCGCGTTCATGATGGACTGCGACACCACGGGCGTCGAGCCCGACATCGCGCTGGTCAAGTACAAGCAGCTCGCCGGCGGCGGGATGCTCAAGATCGTGAATCGCACCGTGCCGATGGCACTCAAGACCCTCGGCTACGACGATCCCATGATCCAGGGCACTCTCGATCACATCGACGCCAGGGACACCATCGAGGGCGCCCCCGGCCTGAAGGACGAGCACCTGCCGGTCTTCGACTGCGCCTTCACCCCGCAGGGCGGGACGCGGTCGATCCACTGGAAGGGCCACGTCAAGATGATGTCGGCCGTGCAGCCGTTCCTCTCGGGCGCGATCTCCAAGACGATCAACATGCCCCGCGAATCGACGGTGGCCGACATTCGCGAGGCCTACCTCGAAGGCTGGCGGCTCGGCCTGAAGGCGGTTGCCATCTACCGAGACGGCTCCAAGGAAAGCCAGCCGGTGAGCACGACCAGCGAAGAAAAACAGAACGAGCAAAGGCAAGCCGCCGCCTCGCCCGAGCCGGCGCCGATCGCCGCCTCCAATCCGTCCCCCGTCCCCCGTCCCCCGTCCCCCGCAACTAAGCCCCAGCCCCGCCGCGAACGGCTGCCCGACACGCGTCACAGCCTCACGCACAAGTTCGACATCCAGGGGCACGAAGGCTACGTGACGGTCGGCTTCTTCGGCGACGGCCGCCCCGGAGAGCTGTTCATCACGATGGCGAAGGAGGGCTCGACGATCGGCGGGCTCATGGACACGATCGGCACGCTGGTGTCGATGGGCCTGCAATACGGCGTGCCGCTCTCGGTGTTCGTGAACAAGTTCGCCCACCAGAGGTTCGAGCCCGCCGGATTCACCAAGAACCCGGACATCCCGATCGCCAAGAGCGTGACCGACTACATCTTCCGCTGGCTCGGCATGGAGTTCCTGCCCGGCTATCGCGAGGCCAACGCCCCGCAGCGTGAGTACGAGGCGGAAGCCCCCGCGGCAACCTCGCCGACTGTCAAGGTCAACGGCCACCGCACGGCCATGCAAGCCGACCTCGACCACGTCGAGGCGATCGGGCAAATCCAGCCGGTGGACCCGGTCCTGGAGAGCCGAGAGAGCCAGCAAGAGCAGTTCGCCCACTTCCAGTCCGACGCCCCCGCCTGCGACAACTGCGGCGCCCTGACCGTGCGATGCGGGACCTGCTACCGCTGCTTCAATTGCGGCAATAGCATGGGTTGCTCATGATGAATTGCTCCCATGCGTCAAGATGACGTCGCGGACTGCGGACCTGGTTCCGATGGCAAGCCGCCCGCCATCGGAACCAGGTCCGCAGTCCGCGACGCTTCCCATGCTCCAGAACGACAATCGCCCGCAAGATCGCAACGGCCGCCGGGCACGACGCTCGCGCAAACGATTGAAAGAGCCCGTGATAATTTATGGAAACACTCTTGGCTAACGGAGTCGTTGTTGATATTCAGCACGCGGGCCCGATTTTCGGCGAGGCGACGACGCCCTTCGGATGACCACGTCAAAAGTGACCCACAACCGATAACCGCTTGAATTCATCGTGCTTCCCCACAGCGAAAGTATCTCATCATGAAGAAATCGATTTTTATCGGCTTTGGCAAGCTTCTCCTCGCATCCATTGCGGTGATGCTTTGGTCTCTGGGAGCACCCCAGGCCCATGCTGGTGTCACGCTTTCTCTCAACGTGAATGGCACGAGCGAATCCCCGGCCCCAACCTTCACGAAGGGGGCCACGGTCGCAGGCACGACGACCTATACGGCCAACCAATCCTATGCCGGCTTTTCCTTCTCGATCACGTTCACCACGAATGCCGGCTCGACGCATCGCCCTTCGAAACAATTTCCTACACAGTTACGAATAACAGCGCAGCGAACGGATCGACGTTCCGATTCAACATCATGGATAGCGGCTTCACCAACCCGCTCGCCCCGACTCAAGCTTCGATCATGCGGAATGTCACGTACTCGAACATCTCAGGGACGACGACCGAGCCGTCTTCGGACACGTCCGGATTTCGGGTCGCGGCGATCCTCTCTTCGCCGGGCAGCGGCACGTACGCCCCGACGGATTACTCGCAGTCCAAGGCGGCGGGCACCGCAACCGTGACCGGGACGCCATCGTTTGCCGGCCTGAGCTTCTACGATCCCAGTGGTTTCACCATTTCGACCCTCGGCTCGGGCACGCTCAATCAGGGCGTGACGGCGAGCCTCAACGCCAACACCAGCATCATCGCGACCCCCGAACCGGCCACGCTCGCGATGGCGATGAGCGGCCTACCGGCCGTGGGCCTGACCTTGTTGCGTCGCCGCAAGGCAACCGCCTGAGACGCAGACTCTTCGGCAAGTCAGCCCCTTGCGACGGCCTGTGGTAGGCTATCGAGAATTGCCCCGCTCGGGCTCCTACCAGGGAGGATTGTCGTGAAATATGTGCTTGGCTTGCTGCTCCTAGCGTTCCTCGGGGCTTTGGCCGTCTTTGCCTTGCAGAATACCGGCGTGGTTACCGTGTCGTTCCTGAACTGGCAGGCCCGGCTGCCCCTGGCCTTGCTGGCCGTGGGGATTTATCTGCTTGGCATGCTGACCGGTTGGAATGTGGTTGCGCTCTTGCGGCGATTGATAAGGGGCGTCACGGCCGAATCGACGCCCCCAGCGAAGACTTATTGATTGCGGACGGTTCGGCCCGCTTCCCTCGTGCGTCAACCCTTCGCGGGCTTCCGCTTCTTTGACGGACCCACCTTGGCGGGCGCTTGCCCGTCTTCTCGCGAAGCTCCTCGATCTTCATCGACGCCTCGGCCTTGGTCAGGTCCTCCTCCACCTCCTCGCCGGCCTGGTTGGCGAGCGTGTGGAGGTAGGGTCCCTGCGCACCGGTCATCTGCTCGTCCCCCGTGGTCCAGTCGGCGGGGTCCTTGATCCGGCCGTTGTCCGTATCCGCATTGGTATTCTTGTTCATGGAATCTGTCCCATCCCTGCGTGGGTTGCCCGAACGCCGAAGGCCGCACTTCGCGGCATCCATCCCCGTTCGGTCATGGACAGAATTACAGCAATTGGCGTGCCTAATGGGGTTGTCCGCTCATGGTTTCGCGGGCGGTTTCATCACGTTTTCGAGGATCACCTGGAAGGCGTCGGCCGACACGCTGAAGTGGCCGCGAAACGGGTTGTCCATGGCCGCCGTGAGGAAGATCAGCAGGCCGATGAACGTGGCCATGAGCCCGACCAGGATCGCGTGGAGCTTCAGGTTTTCGACCCAGAACAGGTACGTGAGCCCGATGTTGAGCCATGCGCCGATCACCACCACGCACCAGAGCGCCGCGGGCAGGCCCGTGCCCACCGATTGCAGCCTCAGCCTGCGTTGCTCGACGACCTTGTTCAACGTGTGCAGGATCTCGGCATGGGCAATCTTCTCGCACTCCTTCGATGGGTCGTAAGCCATGATCTGGTCTTCGATTGCGTCGAGCATAAGCGTTCCCTTCTCGGGGACTTCGCCCTTCTGATGCGCGGGCCATTCCGACTCGACGACCAACTTCGTATAGTCGCGAAGATGCGCTCCAGGTCGCCCCGGAGCGGCTGCGGATAGCCGTCCAGGTCGCGGTAAAGGCTGGCTAGCGAGGCGGCCTCGGTGGCGACCTGGCCATCAATCTGCGAGAAGTTTTCCCACGTCCCCACGGCGATCAGGCCGAGCGCGAGCCCATAAAAGACTCCGATACCGCCCACGAACGAGCTGACCACGTCGTTATGCTGGGATGACCCGCCAAGGAGCTTCCTCGCGAGGGGCCGAGACGCGTAAAGCCCAATCAGCGAAAGGATTGTGAACAGGGCGACGATGCCGACGCCCATCAGCCAGTTCGGCAGGTCGTAGATCCAGAACAGGTTCATGCGAGGGGCTCCGCGTCCGCCGAGGTCGTTGGCAATGGCAAGCTGGGGACTTCAGTATACGCGGAGCCATTGCGGGCGTGCCGTGCGGGTCACGGCTTCGTGTTGGCGTAGGCCAGGGCCAGCAGCGCGAAGGCCGTTGCCAGGTTCGCGTCGCCTTCGATGTAACGATCGGCCCTGTTGACCCAACTCCCGTTCTCGGCTTGTCTTCGGGCCAGGGCCGCGACGAGGTCGGCCCTCCAATCATGCTCCTTGCCCGCGGCGTCGACGATGGTCGGCTTACCCAGGAGGTACAGGGTCTTGGCGAACGTCTGATAGTAGTAATACAGCCCCGCCTGGCCCTGCCCGGGGTTCTCTTCGAGGGTGTAATTCTTCGAGATGTATTCGGTGGCGGCCTTCACGCGGGGGTCGTCGGGCTTGAGTCCCGCGTAGATCATGCTTTTCAGGCCCGCGTAAGTCATGCCCGCGTAGGAGCGGAAGCCGCCATCGGCCGTCTTGCCCGCCGGGCTCTGCCCGCCGTTGGCCGCCGTGTAGATGAACCCGCCGTCGTTGACCTTGCCAGCCCAGGGTTGGTCGTTGAACTCGCCCTTGAGGTTCTGGCATCGCGACACGAACACCAGCACCTTCTGCAAGGCGGGGTCGTCGGCCGCAAGTCCCGAATCCCGCAAGGCTTCGATCATGAACGCCGTGTTCGAGAGGTCGGGCCGGCTGTTGTCGCCTCCGTAGCCCGTGCCGCCATAAAAGCTGTTGTCGCGGGGCTTCCCATTGGTCTCATCAAATTGGGTGGATTTGAGGAACTCCTGGCCGCCCTTGAGGAATGCGTCGTACTTGTGGTCCTTGTTGGCCTCCTGGAATGCCATGAGGGCAACCGACGTGGAATAGGTCGAATGCGGGGCCTCGGAAAGCCCTCCCTTGGGGCCGACGAATTTTTCCAAATAGGCCAGGGCCTTGGTCGCGACGGGTTCGGACGCGGTCACGCGCTTCGATCGCAGCATGGCGGTGATCACCAGCGCCGTGATGCCTGGCTCCTTCAGGTTGCTCGACCAGCTCCCGTCCTCACCCTGGCGAGGCCGGAGGAACTGGACCGCCTTGACGATCAGGTCGTCGGCCGAGGGGGCCTTGTCGTCGGCCCAAACGGAAGCCGTACCCAGGAGCCCAAGCGTCCCGATGCTCTGGGCAAGGAACTGTCGCCGATTTTCCATCGAAATGCGCCTCGGGGATGTTGATCGAAGGGGGATTTCTCGCCCGACCCTAAGCACTTCAAAGGCCGTCGTCGCGATGTTTTTGTAAGAGGAAGCGACCCCAATATTAGCGTCGAAATGGGGTCCGAGCAATTGGCGGGGTATTGTCGGAAAATCGACCGGCGGTGGACAAATTTTGTCCGCTCCCATGCGGAAATTCCTCGCGGAAAACTCCAACCGTCCGCTCGGGCGATTGCACTCTCAGGGACGGCCGACCGCAAGCATCTTGTGCAATCAGCGTGAACCTACGTTTTCGGGGGCGAGGCCCCCGTACGGTCACGAAGGGAGGCCCGTCGAGGGACATCATGAAAACCATCGTGGCATCCGCCGTCCTCCTGCTCGTCGGGCTCGCGTGGGCCCCCGCCAGGGCCGACCTGATCCCCGCCGCAGTCATCTCCTCGAATTTCAATGGGATCGACTACAACTACTCGATCACATTGACGAACTCCGGCGCAAGCAGCGTCAACCTCGGCACGTTCTGGTTCGCCTGGGTGCCCGGCAAGGATTTCCTGGATACGCGCCCAGTTTCCGGCGGGTTTGTCACGCCACAAGGATGGACCGCGAACGTGACGGGCGGTGGTGCGTCGGACGGCTTCGCGATCCAGTGGGTTGCCGGCACCAATGCCGCCATAACCCCGGTAAACTCCCTGGTTTTCGGATTCGAGAGCGTTGATACCCCCGCGCAGGTCGCCGGCTTTTCCAACTTCTTTCCCACGACGCGGGTGACGACCGCAGTCGTGTATCAGAACGGCCCCTTCAGCGGCTTGAGTGACACGTTCATCGTCCCGTTCGCCGTCCCCGAGCCGTCGTCGATGGCCCTCCTCGCCATCGGCGCGGTGGGGACCTTCATGGGATGGCGAAGGCGGAGACGAGCGGGCGCCGATTGCGGTTGATTTTCGGCGGCTTCGAGGAAGTTTCGCGCCTTCCTCGAAGAATTTTGAGAGAATCTCAACCGGAGCGTCCATCGCCTGCACTCCGAAGGATGTCACGAGAACCAGGAGACGCTCCCATGTCGCGATCAATGGCCGTCGAGATCGATCCATCCACCTCCGCCGGCCAGTGGACGACGGCCGATGGCAGCATGCCGGACCGCGTCCTCCTGGAACGCTTCCTGACCGAGCGGGACGAGGCGGCCTTCGCGGCCCTGGTGCATCGCCACGGGCCGAGGGTCATGCGTATCTGCCGGCAGTGGCTGGGGAACGGTCAGGACGCCGAGGACGCGTGCCAGGCAATTTTTCTGGTGCTGGTCCACCGAGGCGGCGAGATCCGCCATACGGGGAGCATCGGCGGATGGCTCGGCGGCGTGGCCAAACGGGTCGCTGGACGGGCGAAGATGAGGGCCACTCGCCGCCGCAGCCGAGAGGCCGCCGTGGATGTTGCCCGGCTCGCCGATCGCCAGCCATTCGACCCCCGCGACAGCGACTTGCGCCCTGTCCTGCGCGGCGAGATCGATCGCCTCCCGCAGAAATACCGCAGGCCCATCGAGTTGTGCTACTGGGAGGGCCTGAGCAACGAGCAGGCCGCCGAGCGGCTCAAGTGCCCGCCCGGGACGCTGAAATGGCGGCTATCCCGCGCCAAGGAGTTGCTCCGGAGCCGGCTCACCCGCCTGGGCCTCACGCTTTCCGCCCTCCTTTTCTGGCGATTGCCCACGATGAAAGCCGCCGACATCTCGCACCGAAAGTTCAAGAAATCCGGCGCGGCTGGCCGGGCAGCAGCCCCCGCAACCGAGGACGTCCTGTCGGCAAGCTTCATCCAGGACCTCGTCGCCCTGGCCGGCTTCGTCCGAGATTCCCCGCCGTCCTTCCTGAAGGCCGGGGCCATGCCGAAGTACAAGAAGGCCCGACGACGCGGGGGATTCCTGAAGTTCGTACTTCTCCTGCTCATCATCGGGGCCATCGCCGGGGTCGCCCTGACTATCCCGGCGATTGGCAACCCGCTCAAGCTCGGCACCGCCAAGTCACGCGCTGCGTCCACGTCCGAGCGAAGATGCCACTGAGAGGCCATCCCGGATGTGTCCCGTAGGGTGCATGAAATGCACCATCGTTTCTGTGTAGCTATGAATTGGTGCATTGCATGCACTGACTTAGCTCCCCGCGCGGTGGAATAAGCTCGGCTCGACCGTGGGGACGGCGAAGAGGCGATTATGGAGCATTTCCTCCATCGCTTCGCGGTCCCCCAGGGCCGTTGAGGCGGGCGCGAGGTCGGCTTCGCGGAACGCCTTCTTGGGATAGGATTGGACGATCGCCAGACGGTCGATCAGCGGAGGATGGGCGTCGGAAGCCGCCTGCTCGTTCGCCAGGAGTTGATGCCGGATTGAGGTTCGCAACTCCTCGGGCAGGCGCGACCAGAACGCGCGGAAGAATGCGTAAAGATTGGGCGTGTCGGGATTTGTAGCGTCATAATGTTCCAGAACCTCGCGGAACAAGGGCTGGACGGCGGCGACCTTGACCAGCGCCGAGGCCGCGGCTTCTCCCCCGGCGATCGCGGCCGAGGCACGATCGGCGCGGGCCTCCTGGCCGCGAGCGATCGGCGCATGCAGGCGATCGGCCAGGCCGCGACAGAGCTTGGCCCAGGCTCGCAACGGGCTTCGCGAAGGGGTTTCCAGGCCGTCAATCGCCCCATCCAGCCCCTGCACGAACCGCGAAAGGCGGGCCGATCGCGTGGCGTCGCCGCGGGCAAGATGGGCAAGCTCGTGGGCCAGCACGGCCCTCATCTCGGCGCGGTTCAGGACGTCGAGCAAGGGAAGGCCCAAGACCAGGGCCCGCGATCGCTTCCACGCAACCACTCCGCAGCAAGGGAGATACGTCAAGCGGAGTTGCTGAGGGGTGCGGGCGCCCAGGCGACGGGCCACGTCGGCAACCTCGTCGAAAAGCTCGGGGGCATCGTTGCGGGCGATCGCGGGGCCGAGGTCGGCATCGGGGTCGGTCGTCGCCACGGACACGCCCACGCCGCCCAGGGCGGTCAACACATCTCGCCAGCCGGTCACCTCGTCGCGAAGCCAGCCGCCGATCACCGGCGCGAATCCGCCCAGGGTGAACAGGAGGAAACCTCCCGCCAGGTTGCCCAGGAAGAAAAGTTTCTCGACCAGGAGGAGCAGGAAAGTCCGCGCCTCGCAGGTCGATCTCGCCGACCGGGGCGCGGCCTCGGGAGGCCGGACCGCCGGGACCTCGCCCGAGATCGTGGTCCCTTCCGGATCTCCCGACCGGCCCTCGCGGCGACGGACGCGAAACTGGCCGCCGCAGCCGGGACACCGCAATTTCTGCGCGACGGACGACGAGGAACCCGCCGGTTCAAGGCCGGTCCCGCACGCCGGACATCGCCATCGGCGTGGACGGGGGGCCGGATCCATGCTCGACCGGACTCCTCGTCTCACCCAAATTCGCGAAAGTTGTCCGCGACCGGACAATTGTCGGGAGGAGGCTTGACGTCGTGAGACAGTTGTCTTAGGATAGGAGGACATCCGGGTGAGGGTCAACCCCTCGGCGAAACCCCGGCCCCCGCCGTCCCTCGCGATATCATCTTAATCGATTCGAGACGCCCAGTCATGGCCAAGCGACCGCCGACAATCCCCGATTCCGAGCTGGAAGTAATCAAGGTCCTCTGGGACCGGGGCCAGGGCACGGTTCGCGAGATCCTGGACACGCTGAAGGCGGCCGGCCGCCAGTGGTCGTACGCCACCGTGGCCACCCTGCTCGATCGGCTCGAGACCAAGGGCATGATCGCCAGCGACCGCACCGACCTGGCCTTCGTGTACCGGCCGCTCGTCTCGGCGGCGGACGTCCGCCAGAAGCGCGTAAGCAGCCTGGTGGACAAGCTTTATCAGGGCGAGCCCGGATTGCTCGTGGTCCACCTGTTGAAGTCGCACCCGCTCGACCCCGGCCAGGCGAAGGAAGTCCGCGCCCTGCTCGAATCGATGACCGGCGGCAAATCCGACCCCGCCAAGAAGCGTGGCGGAGACGCCCCCGGCTCACCCTGACTCCCGCTTTCCCATGGGCGACGGCGAGGCATCGATCATCCTGGTCTGCCCCTGCGGGATGAAGCTCCGCGCCCGGCGCCCGCCCCGGCCGCGTGGGGCGATGCCCCAGGTGCGGCGGCACCTTGCGGGCACCATCATCGGGGCACGGCGCCGACGGAATCCCCTCCAGCGACCGGGCCGAAAAAACGCCCACGGATCGTCGAAATCCCGCCGAGCCCTCCCCAGGAACCACATCCCGATCGCCGGGAACCGCGATCTCCGCGTGCGGCCCCCGAGGATGCCCTGCCCGAACGTGTCGGGATGGCGCCGAAGAAGCGGAAAGGGCGTGACAGCGGGGCGATCGGTCGCGAGGGATGGGTCAGGCCCCCGGAACGATCCCGGCCGGGGCTCGTCCCCAACCTGCTCTATCCGCTCTGGGACGGCACGGCCATCCTCCTGCTCGCGATCTTGCCTGTGATGCTGGCAATTTCCTCGTTGCTCTCGATCGGCCTGATCCCGAAATATGTGCTCGGAGGCGAGGACGTGATGAAGATGGGGGCGCTGACCATGGTATTCCCCATGACCACGCTCCTGGTCCTGGTCCTGGGTTACCTGCTGACATTCCTCTCGGAGATCGTGCTCGATAGCGGCGGCGGCGAGGTCTACCACCCGAAGATCCCGGCCTTCAGCATCGCCACCACGTTTTCCAGCCTCTGGGCCTGGGGATGCTCGCTCGCCGTCGCGGTCCTGGTCACCCTGCCGGTCATCTATCCCGTGTACAAGACCCTGCCGCCGGTCGGCGAATTCGGCCCCAAGCATTGGGCGATCGCGGGATTGCTGGGGACTCCCTCGATGATCTATGCGCCGATGGCACTCGTTGCCGTCTTGCTTCATGGGAGCGTGATCGCGGCCAACCCGCTCACGGTGATCAAAGGGATGGTGCGGAGCGGGTTCGGCGGGATTCGCCTGACGGCCCTGCTGTCCACGGCCTATGCGACGGGGGTAGTCGCGGCGGTCATGGTCTTCGCGATCTCGGATTGGGGAGGAATTCCCGTCGCCATCCTCACCGCCTGGGTATTCTGGGTGGTTTTTGTGTATGCAATGATGGTCTTATCGAGGGTCTTGGGGCTCTACTACGGAAGCCATGCCACCAGCATCGGCTGGTTCCCCGACCGGCCCAGGTGGGGAGCAGGAGGGCCTTCGTAGGGTGCATGAAATGCACTCTCCATCTTACATCAACCAAGCTTGATCAGCAGGAAGATCGCGATCGAATAATAAATGATCAGGCCGGTGGCGTCGACCAGGGTGGTGATGAACGGCGCGGAGATCACGGCCGGGTCGATCCCCAGCTTCTTGGCGAAGATCGGCACGAGGGTCCCGATCGTGTTGGCCCACATGCACACGAGCAGGATGGTCGAGGCGACGACCATCGATAATCGCCAGGGTTGGCCTCGATAATAATGCGCGTAGACCAGCCCGAACGAACCGAGCAGGAGGCCGAGGATCAGGCCCGTGAGCACTTCCCGACCCAGGACGCGGAAGAGGTCGCCGAACTGAATCTCCTTGAGCGAGATCCCCCGGATGATCGTGCCCACGCTCTGACTGCCCGCGTTGCCGCCGGTGCCGATCAGGAGGGGGAGGAACAATTTGAGGTCCGGGAAACGCGACGGCCCTTCGATCCACTGGAAATACTTCAGGACGGGATAGGTGAAATTCTCGGCCAGGAAGAGCATGAGCAGCCACTTGATCCGGCGGCGGACCGAGTTGAGGCGCTCCCCTGGAAATAGGGCAGGTCGTCGGCCTCGGGGTCGGCCGAGACGCCGCCGAACTTGAGCATGTCCTCGGTCTGCTCGCGGCGGAGGATGTCCATGGCGTCGTCGTGCGTGACGATCCCCACGAGCATGTCGGACGAATCGACCACGGGGATGGCGATCAGGTCATACTCCTCGATCTTGCGGGCCACGCTCTCCTGATGCTCGTCCACGCGGGCCAGGATCAGGTCGCGCTGCATGATCTCGTCGATCCGCAGGCGGCGGGCCGCGAGGAACAAGTTCTTGAACGAGACCATCCCCACCATCTTGCGGGCCGAATCGACCACGTAGATGTAGTAAATCGTCTCGCGATCGGGCGCCTCGTGGCGGAGCCGATCCAACGCCTCGCGTACGGTGATATCGGGGGGAAGGGCGGCATAATCGGTCGTCATGACGGCGCCGGCGGTGCCGGGCTCGTAGCTGGCCAGGCGGCGGATGTCCTCGCGCTCGGCATGGGCCAATCGTCGCAGGATTTCGTCCACGCGGTCCTGATCGAGCCGATTGACGAGGTCGGCGCGTTCGTCGTGCGACATGAAATGGAGCAAGTCGGCGGCAGCGGCGGGGCTCATGGCCTCGACCAGGCGGACCTGGGTTTCGGCGTCCAGGTAGCTCATCACCTCGGCGCGGATGCGAGGGTCAAGCAGGCCGAAAACCGCGTCGCCCTCGCCCTCGCCCAGGTCCTCGACAACCTCGCCCACGCGGGCCGGATGATAATCGGCCAGGAATTCGCCCACGGCCACCGATTCGCCGGCCGCGAGCAATTCGCGGAGGTCGGGCACGAGCAGCGGGTTTCGCATCATGGCCGTCCTCCTCGTCGCGTTCCAGGCACGCCGAATCTTTAGTTGTGGTCCCGTGATGGGTAGGGACGAGCTTCGTCCCCAGCCGAGACGGGGGTTATCAAAGATCTTGAAATTCAGCCCCGGGAATAGTTGCAAATCAGGCCGACGGGCTCATTGTACGTCAAGAAGCAATCAACCGCCTCCCCGTCTGTCCGGATCTCGCCTCGGGACCAATTCGTCGCGAATCCAATCGCGAAGCTGGTCGATCCAATCGAGGAACCCTATGCCCGCCGCTTTGTGAATCCATTCGGTCACTTCGTCGGCCTCAAGGGGCAGGAATCGACTTTCCGGGCGATCCTCGTAAGTCCCGTCGTCGCGAAGGTGGCCGATCCGCAGGCGATCGCCGTCGAACTTCCAGAGTTCGGGGATGCCCAGCGAGGCATAGATGCGATCGCGGTCGATCGCCGGCTCGGACCAGTCGATCTCGATCGCCAGGTCGGGCAGCGGGTCATCGGGTCGTCCGGTGGGTCGGCCCAGCACGATGGCCAGCTTCTCGGGAGTCAGGAAGAAGCATTGATCCGGCTCCAATCCCCGCTCGGCTGCCTCATGCTTCCAGCGCGACTCGCCGGCAGCCTCGAATTCCATCCGCAGCCCGACGAGGACATCCATCACGAGTCGGCCGAACAGCATGCTGTAGCGTTCATGCGGAGTGGACGGGCTCATCAGTTCCAGAACCCCCTGATCGTAGATAAGCCGGACGTGCTGATCGCTCAGGTCTTCAACCATCGCCTCGTAAGTCTTCCACGAGATGCCCCGCAAGACGATGTGCTCGCGAGGTTCGATGGCCGATGCGGTCGCCGTGGACATGGCGGGATCCCTCTTCTTGGTAGGTGTGGTGTCGAGCCGGATGGCGAGGCCCACCATCCCTCCGTCATCTAGGGACGCGGCGACTCTCTTCGGTTCGTCGGCGGGGAGCCAGGGCGGCTTGAGTTCGGGGACTGGATCTGACTTCTCGTTTTGTTGGCCATGCCTGCTCCTTGGCCTGCCGCCCTCTTCCGAATAGTTCGGGCAGTCGCCGGGGGCGTGTGAATCGCGCCGAAATCTTTTCAGGGAAAAGATGGCGTGTTTCACACGCCCTACGAGGATTCGAAAATCAAGACGTGACGGAACATCAGGCCCGACCTATCCCCTTTCACTTCGCCAGCTCATCCATCAAATGAGCACTCGCCTTGATCCCCTTATGAAAATCGGCCAGCGAAAACTTCTCGTTCGGCCCGTGCAGGTTGTCGTCGTTCTGGCCCCATCCCAACAGGAGCGTGTCGACGCCGAGCTGCTGCTTGATCAGCGTGACGACCGGGATCGACCCGCCTTCCCTCATGAACACGGGCGGCACTCCGAAACCGGCCTCGATCGCCCTCACCGCCGCCTTCACCCCGGGGGTATCGGTGCTCACCAGGCACGGATTGCCCAGGCCGTAGGTCTTCAACTCGTAGGTGACTCCGCGGGGACAGTGGGCGTCGAGGTGGGCCTTGACCAGCTTGTGAATGGTCTGGGCGTCCTGGTCGGGCACGAGGCGGAAGCTGAATTTTGCACCCGCCTTGCAGGGCAGGACGGTCTTCGGACCTGGCCCTTGATAGCCTCCGAAAATCCCGTTCACGTCGCAGGTGGGCCTGGCCCATTTCCGTCTCAAGCGTCGTGTAGCCCATCTCGCCTTCGAGCGACGTCACCCCCAGCGATTCCTGGAATTCCGCCTCCGAGAACGGCAGCTTCGCGAACGCCTCGCGCTCCCACTCCTCCAGGGGGCGGACGTCGTCGTAAAATCCGCCCACCTGGATGCGTCCGTCCGGCCCTTTCAGGCTTGCCAGGAGGACGGCCAGGGCGTTGAGCGGGTTGGCCACCGCTCCGCCGAACGTGCCCGAGTGCAGGTCGACTTTGGCCCCTTGCACCGTCACCTCGAAATAGGCCAGGCCCTTCAACCCATAGGTGATGGCCGGGATTCCGGGGGCGAACTGGCTAGTGTCGGAGATCACCGCGTAGTCGCAGGCGAGCTTTTGCTTGTTGTGCGCGACGAATTCTTCGAGATTCGCGCCCCGACCTCCTCCTCGCCCTCGATGAGAAACTTGACGTTGATGGGGAACTTGCCCACGGTCTTCAGCCACGCCTCGGCCGCCTTCAGATGCGTATACATCTGGCCCTTGTCGTCGGTGGCACCTCGGGCGTAAAGGTTGCCGTTGCGCTCGGTGGGCTCGAAGGGCGGCGAGAGCCAGGGTTCCAGGGGCTCGGCGGGCTGGACGTCGTAATGTCCGTAGATGAGCAGCGTTGGCTTTCCCGGAGCATCCATCCGCTCGCCGTAGACGATGGGATGCCCCTTCTGGACCTCGACCAATTCGGCCGGGACGCCCATGGCCCGCAGGTCGTCGCGGACGAATTCGGCCGCCTTGCGGGTGTCGGCGTCGTGGTCGGGCTGGGCCGACACGCTGGGGATGCGGATCAGCGCCTTGAGCTTCTCCTCGAAGTCGCGCGATGCGATTCCAGGTAGGCATCCACTTGCTCGATTCCCATCGTATGCGTCCTTCGTCCGGCGGGCCGTTCTTGAGGAGAAGCCTTCATGATACCATCGCCCCGGGTCGCGGGCGACCGGTGGATCATGGCGGTCAAACCGGGAAAAGACTTCACCACAAAGGCATGGAGGTCCCACAAAAGGAAGCACTGAGAAGAAATCCCTTTGTGTCCCCTCTGTGACACCTCCGTGCCTTCGTGGTGAGGCTTTCCTCCCCGATTCCCAAATCCGTCACGCCCAGACGGCGACCGACGGGCTTGCCGAATCTTGGCCGGTGGAATCGAGTCGGGGAATTGTACCGGGTTGTTGCATTCCCGAAACGGGCGCCTTAAATTCCGGGACAGGAAGCTTCGCTACCGCCCATCCCTCATGCAAGTCGCGATTGAAGTTTATTCCTTCGCCACCTGCCGCCCGGCTTTCCGGCCGGATCTCCGAAAAAAGCCTCAAGTTGAAGGGGGGATTGGCCGGAGGGCTCGCTGGATGCACCGATCCTGCGGCTTGGCACCCGTTTTGCAGGTTGACGGTGTTATGCTCGACCGGCCATCACGGCCGCCGGAAGATTCACAACTTCGATTGCACATCGTCTCGGTCGCCAGGTTCGCTTCAGTTTCTTTCCTGGCGAATCCCGAAATTCGGCGTCTTACATGGTATATATAGAAGAACGGTGAACGAGCAGTGCCTACGGATCAGGCAACCGTCCCCGGTAGCGAGCCCTCGGGCCGTTAGCGGTCGCGGTGTCGGATGAGTGCCCGGGATGGCTGGCTCGGGGGGTCTAACCCCGGGATCTTCCGACGCGGTCCGAGGATTGTTCCCGAAAACAAAACGATTTGGCGCGGGAGGAGGGGACCCTAATCCCATGAGCTTCCTTCAAAAGTTCCTCGAGCGAGTGCTGCGATCCAACCCCGGCCGCATGCCTCGAACGGGCTTCGACGACCTGAGCCAGGACGAGCTCGACGCCCATCTCAAGGTGGGAAAGTACGGAAATTTCACGCTCACCGACGCCGTCCGCCCCTCGTTCGGCCTGGAAATCGTGCCGAGGGAAGCCTACCGCCGAGACGTATACCGCGACCCCGAGACCGGCAACACCATGCCCGTGCTCGCGGCCAGCGTCTCGTCGGAGAAGCTCTTCGACGTGTTCATGGCCCTCCTCGACCCCCTGGGCGACGAGGTCGACGTGGTCATGGAGTCCAGCCACGAGAGCGAGCCCGGGGTCCACGCCGACCTCTACCGCGAGCACATGGACACGGTGATCCTCAAGAGCACCCTATACGATTACGAAGAACTGCTCCTGAACGACGGATGCACGGGCCTGGCGGCGCTGAATCCCAGCGGCCCCACGGAGGTGCAATTCGACGAGCACAAGCTCCTCTTCGTCTACGCCCACGACCTCGAACCGTTCGAGGAAGTGCTGATCGAAGCCGGCCTGAAGCGAGACGACACGCTAAAATTCATCTCCGAAGCCGAGCACCTTCATTCCACGGACGACGTCTATCGCGAGCAGTTCGAGGAGTTGCAATACCGGCTAGGGATCGACATCTGACCGACGCACTCATCCGCGGAAAACACCCATGAGAAGCACCCTGCGGGGCAGGTCTCCGGTTTGACCGGGGGCCTGCCCCGCTGAGCGTTTTGACGCCTAAACTCCTTGAAGTGGAGGAATCGAAGAATTTCTAGCCATCAGTATTTAATGCCTAACTCAAATCCGATAGGCTCGCTTATATCGTTGTGGGGCCGTATTATCGGACGTTAGCCTATGCGGTCAGAAATTAGTCGTAGTACACGCAGCTAAACCACGTTCTGCGACTTACTTGCTGATCGATTGAGTAGCAGACTCTGGTAAACGCGAACGGGATCTCGGACGTCATCGCCATGCGAATTCGCGAACTCGAAATCAGTAATTTTCGTGCGATTCAGCAATTTTCCGCTATTGATCTGCCAGATGCTGTCATCTTGGCCGGGTTCGACCGAAGTTTGATGTAAAGCCAATCCGATCTTCGCTCAGGCGGCGACAGGGAATCCCCACCGATCCACCTTCGACCAGAACTGATCCCATCGCTCCGGTGTGTAGCTCAACGCCCGCAAGCCCAGCACCACCGCCGCACCATCCTCCGTCCACTTCATCCCCGAGCCACACAGCCGCTGCTTGACGATCACCTTGCACGCCGCCTCCGTCACCCCACTCCCGATCGGTTCATTCGCCGCCACCCGGCTGGAGTAGTCCATCCGCCCCGCACCCGACTGGTTCGCAAAGTACGTGATCGCCCGCTGCACGTCCTCATTACCCTTGGCCCAGGGGCGTTCCCGGGCCAGTCTCCGCGACTGCTTCAGCACCCAACCGGCCCCGTCCGACTCGTGTTTCAACCGGTGGCAGGCATCCTCCAACCACGCCTCCTTGGTGCGGGGGTGGCCCCGGTAAAGCACCACCGCCGCCTTGCCCAGGTACTCCGCCGCATGCCAGAAGTCGGTCACCTGCACGTCGGTGTGCCGCCCGAGGAACTCCCAGTTCCCACCGGCCCCGTCGGCAATCCCCACGTAATGGGCCTCGGGGCACTTCGCCTTGGCACGTGCGACCTCCGCCTCCAGGTGGCCGAGGAACTTGGCCTTGCCGTACTCCGGCGTCGCCGCCAGGTAGATCGTGTGCTGCCGCTCCCCCTCCCGGTCGTAGAAGGCCAGGGTGCCGACCATCGCCTCCCGCCAGCCGTCCTCGCACATCAGCGTGCAGGTCCCGTCCAGGCTGATCGCCACCGTGCTCGGAGGCTCGTCGAACTTCGGCAGGGCGTAACTCCAGTCCTCCTGCTTGGCCAACGCCACCGCCGCCACCGCTTCGGCCACGTCCTGGATCAGGCAACGGGAGACGACCCGCCCATGATTCTCCTTCAGGTCGATCTGGGCCCGGGGCGAGCTGAACTCGGCGTACTTGTGCGAGAGGATCTTGGCGAACCGGGGGGTGGAGGTGACGATGATCCGGGCGTCCCGGTCGAGCGGGCAGTAGGTCGGGCCGCCCTCGGGGCTCTGGTACACGTGGCGGGCGAGCGTGGCGACGCCGTAGGGTGTCTGGTAGTCCTTCTCGACCTGCCCTTGCTGGTGAACTTGACCGGGCCGACGGTGATCGGCGATCCGTCGGCGTCGAACTGCTGGAGTCCCTCGGCGGTGGCGACGACCCCGGCGTCGTTGAGCCGCTCCTGGAGGGCCTCCTCGAAGTCGAGCATGGAGTCGCTGTAGGGGATCTCGACCTGGAGGGTGAACGAGGTCGGGGTCCGGGAGATGATCGTGGCGTTCATGGTTCCAGTCCCACGGGTGAGAGCTAGAAGCCACGTTTACCACACAAGTTCGGTTACATCAATCCTCGGTCGAACCCATCTTGGCCGGGCCAAATGGGTGCGGAAAGTCGAGCGTGATGGATGCGATTAGGCTCCTGAAGTCTGCGTACGGCCAGTACCAGGACAACGAATGGCAGATGTGGTTCACGGAATTCAATATCAGTTTCCAGCAAGTGACTCCTGAAACACATCGGGTACTTCGGGACCCGTCCCAGCGCTTGTGATAGATATGAAGCTGGTCTTGCATAGCAGTGAACTCGCTTTCCTCCGCGAGAATGGCAAGGATCTCGCTAGGCGGCTCGCGTGGGATGACCTTAGTAAACCCGGTGGTCCTTTGTTCGGCGGTAGGACCATCATTTCGCCTCGGAACAGGCAAAACCAGGGTAGCAGGGTTGCACAGGCAAGTGCAGAAATGCTCGAAGGTTTGAGGAGAGAGATCGACAAACCCGAACTTCATGCGAGGCTCGAACTGGCAGCTTCAGGCGAGTACAGCATAGCTAATTCACCTACCCTTGAACTTATTTTCAGCACTTACGCTCCGACCGACTTGGGTGTGATCGACTACCACAGTGCGACGCGCAACTACGGCCGAGAGCAGGTAACTAATGTAAACTTGGATGTGACGAATGTCAGCGACCGAGGCCGGAACTCGGCCCTGTATAACACCCAGAACAAGTATACGAGCGTGAAGTCCGAGATGGCATCTGCTTACATCCGAGAGCTGTTAGCCCGAGAGGCCGGGGTCAATACGCCAGCAAAGAACCAGATCATTGGAACGCTAAAGGAACTCTTCGATATTTTTTTTCCGGGCAAGCAGTTCTTGGGGCCGCGACCCACTGCCGATGGCAAGCTGCTCTTCCAGATCGAATTAAACGGAGGCAGCCGCCACGACCTCGACGAATTGAGTTCGGGGGAGAAGGAGGTCTTACTCGGCTATCTGCGGCTACGCAACTCGGCCCCGCGGAATTCGGTGATCTTAATGGATGAGCCCGAACTCCATCTAAATCCGCGTCTGATCCGTGGCCTACCCCGCTTCTACCAGAAGCATCTCGGGCAAGCACTCAACAACCAGATTTGGATGAATACGCACTCGGACACCCTCCTCCGGGAAGCCGTCGACGAACCGGCGTTTGCGGTGTTCCACATGCAGCCAGCAACGGGGGGTATGGCGGGCAACCAAGCCCATCGCCTGTTGGTCACGGAGGATGTAGATCGCGCTGTGATTGACCTGATCGGCGACTTGGCAACTTATAGTCCACACGCGCGGATCGTTATCTTGGAAGGGGGGGGCGATTCAGAGGTGGATTTCAATCTCATTCGGCAACTTTTCCCACAATTCAGCGAGCGAGTAAATTTGGTGTCCGGCGGCAGTAAGGCTCGGACTCGCGAACTTCATGACCTACTTGAGCAAGCCTCGAGTGAAAGGCGACTTCCGTGCGAAGTTCTTTTCCATCGTCGACAGTGACTTCGACGGGCCACCGGAGTTGGTCAGCGAAACCCGGTATGCCTGGGACGTGTATCACATCGAGAATTATCTCCTTCATGCGGGCTTTATCCAATCGGCCATTAAAGACTTGTCGCTGAGCCCGTTGACCCCAAGCGAGGCAGAGATTAGCGAAATGCTGCTTCGCAGCGCCCGAGATACGATCGGTACACTCGTACGCATTCGCATGGAAAAGAACGTCAACAGCGCGCTGGTTTCATGCATCAGGACTCGAACCAACCCACATGCTTCGAATCATGCCGACGAACTTCGCCTTGCTGTCGAGCAGTCAGTTGATCGCATCAAGGACGCCATAAATTCGCGACTCTCGCCAGTTGAACTGAGAAACGACGAGCGATCACTTCGTGCAGACCTCGATCAGGCCCTTTCAGACGGCACATGGATACAGAAATTTCGCGGCAGAGACATTTTTCATCGATTCATTAATAATATGAAATTGTCTATTAAATATGAACAGTTTAGAAATTTAATCATTAGTCGAATGCGACTTGACGGCTATCAACCGGAGGGGATCAGGACAATTGTCGAGAAAATCCTAGCGTCCTAATGATGTAGCCTGGGTCGCGACCTTAGGGAGGAAATGGTGTCAGTTCAGAATGCCACGAAGTTAAGCCGCAACCTGATTCTCGGTCAATTGTTTACGTAGCGCCGCCCTCGGCTTCGTCATCAACGGATACTGCTTCGGGCGGCGCTTCTTCACGCGCGGCTCGAATCGACCCCTCCGCGACGGATTGACCAGGATCACCGACAGGTCCTCGCACGCCTCCGCGCCCGACCAGCCGGCGCACCGCGTCGGTCACGCTCACGCGCTGCGCCGACACGCCCCGCGCCTGCGCCGTCTCACACGCCACCGAGCGCACCAGGTTGTAGACCAGCGCGAACGCCGCCAGTTCCTTCAGCACGCCCTGCTCCGTCTTGCACCTCAACACATCCATCTTCAAGGCGATCTTCAAGTCTCTCGGGTAGACCTCCACCTGCCACCGCCGGAAGTACAAGTCCGCCAGCGCCTCCGCCGGGTACGCCGACGCCTCCAGGAGCGTCGTCACCAGCGTGATCGCGCCCACGCGGTATCCGCGCGTATGGACCTCGTAGCGCAGCTCGCGCACCGCGACCTCTTCGGGCAGCGACGCGTACGCCTCCTGCGACATCCAGCGCGGCTTGCGCTTGGGCTTGGACCAGACGACGACCTGATCCGCGTCGCCCTGCGACCGCACCCACCGCGAGTGCGGCCGGATCGTCGCCTCGGCGGGCCTTTTTGCCTTGGTCTTCGCGGCGCGGGGCCGCCCCGGTGTGAAGTCGATGATCTGGCGCTGATGTGCGCGGAACACGCCGTGCAGGTGGCGGTCCAGGAGCGGCGCGAGGTGGGCATAGGAGCAGAATCCGCGGTCGCCGAGCACCACGTCGCCGGGGAGCAGTCCGGAGGTGGCGACCGCGCACCGCGCCATCTCGTGCGACCGCAGCGGAGCCGGATCGACGCGCAGGAGCAGGCCGGTGGCCAGGTCGAAGAGCGCCAGGAATTTGGCCACCGGGAACCCGCATCCCTTGCGCCGGCCGCCGGGCTGACCGAACGCCTTCTGCAACTCGGGGGTATCGGGCATCGAGAAGCTCGACCCGTCGATCAGCCAGACGCGGTGCCCATGCCAGGTCGCCGCGGCCGTCGCGGAAGTCCGAACGCGCTGGGCAACCTGCGCGGCGAGGCGACGCAGCGCCCCCAAGGGGAGCCGCTTCCGCGCGGCGCAGTAGGCGCTGTCGGTGAAGTTCCATCGGCCGAAGTGGACGACGTGTTGACAGGCGGTGTTACCGTGGAGGACCTGGAGGAGGAAGAAGTAGGCCGTGGTCGCCGGGTCCAGGGCCCGGTCCCGCCAGGAGTATTTCTCCTCCCGGCAGGCCTTCGCGATGGCTTCGGGGGAAAGCTCGGCGGCGAGGTCTTGCCGGAGTCGGCCCAAGATGGTGACGATACGTGGCGGCACGGGAGGGTCCCTTCGGGGCCTGGTTGGCTGTGACTTACCACCAGGATGTCCGAAGTCCCTCCCGTGCTCAAGTCGCTACAAACGCTCCGGAAGGCAGGGCTTGGGCCTTAACTTCATGGCATTCGTGTCAGTTCAATTAACTGACACCGTTTTCCGTCCTGGCATCGGCTCGATCAATCGAAAGAGAGGTTCCATGACGCAACTCCTGGAACGGGCCATTGCCGAGGTCCGCAATTTGCCCGAACCCGAGCAGGATGCCCTCGCCGCGCTGATCCTGGCGCAGATTGCCGACGATCGCCTGTGGGATGAGGCGTTCGGCCGATCGCAGGACCAACTGGCTCGCCTTGCCCAGAAGGCTCGCGAGGACATTGCCGCCGGGCGCGTCCGTCGCCTCAAGCCTCGCGTGCCGTGAATTCGCAGCTCAACGAAGACTTCCTGGCCTGTTACGCCCACCCTCCCGCAGTCGTTCGAGCCCAGGCGAGGCGGGATTATCAGCTAGGGATGTACAAACTTCAAGGCTCGTTCCGCTTCCGCTTTCGTCGCGATCGGGGAGGGGCGGGCGGGTAGACCAGGACCGGGAGCGTGTCGTCGTCGTGATCGTATCTTGGCAGTTCGAACAACTCGGAAAACCGGAGCAATCGGAGGATATAGTGGATCGAGAGGCCCGTGACGACCACCGCGATGAGGATGCCGGTCCCCAGGTCGACCGCGGGTAACATCCAGTGGAGCAGGGAGCCGACGCCGACCCCGAGGGCGATCAGGCCCGAACTGATGAGGATGTAAGCCAAGAGCAGTGCCAGGATTGCTTTCATGCCTTCCTCCTTATCCGGCTCGACCGCGTGACTGAAGCGAGACCTCGTCGCCACCGGGGAGAGCGTGAGGGGGCCTCGATTACCGCCGGAAGACCGCGATCATTCTCGCAGCGGCCGACCGAATCTATGGAGATTCGCTTATCGTGCGACGGGCCAGCGCCTGGATTTCGGCCTCGGAAAGCTGCTCGGTTGCGATCAGCGAACGGTGGGTGCGGATGGCAATGGCGTTGCCCTCGCGGAGCAGGTGGAACTGGCCCGTCTCCTGATTGGGCAGCTTGGATGCGACGTCGACCCGACAATCGATGAACAAGTTTTTCATCTTATCGATCGCGGTCTTCTGCTGGACCCGGCCGACGAACCATGTCTTGATGTTGTCGCGGCATTTGTAGTCGAAATCGCCGGGGCTTTGCGTGGCGAGGAACAGGCCGAGCCCCGCCGACCGGGCGCGTCTCAAGAGGTTCTCCATCGGCTCCTTGGTGGGCGGCTTGCTGGTGGCGGGCAGGTAGAGGTCGGCTTCGTCGAACATGACCACCGCTTGCAGGGCCTTCGACGGCGACTTGCTGATCCACCGGCTCATCTCCATGAGGAATTGCGCCACCCAGAACTGGATGTCCTGATTCTGGCCGAGGAACTTCGTACTGAGGATCGAGAGCCGGGTCTTGCCCGGGTTCGCGCGCGGGCCGAGGCCGAAAAGCCTCTCGGCGTCCAGCGGCTCGCCCTGCGACGAGAGCAGGTCGCCGCGAGGGCTTTGGCTGATGGTTTCCAGGTTCTGCACGAGTTTGGGGAATAGCCTCGTGTCGAGCCTGCCGATGGCGTTCACGAGGATCGGGTCTTGGCTGTCGATGAACTCGATGAGTTCGGCCAACGTGATCGCTCCGTTGGGCCTCGTCTGGCTGAGCACGTCCATCGCCTTCGTCACGATCACCCGCCGGGCCGCGTCGTCGCCAACATCCTTGTAATTGAGCATCCCGCACAGTGCCGACGATGCGTAGTCCGCCACATGCGAGCGTTCCGCCGACGGCAGCGATCCCAGCCCGATCGGCACGGCGGTGATGGTGAGCGGTCGCCCGTTCGGCTCGCCGGGCGTGTAGACGGCCACGTCGATTTTCTCTCGCAAGGCGGATCGTCGGGCTTCCATGGCCGGGTCGGGAAGCGGCTCCGTCCACGCCGAGGGGTCGGCGTAGCGGCACAAATCCCCCTTGCGATCGACGAGGATGGCGGGGATTCCTTGCATCAGCAGTTGTTCGATGATCGACAAGGCCACGGTCGTCTTGCCGCTGCCCGATGCCCCCAGGAACGCGGCATGAGCCGTCAAGGTCGCCGGGTCGATCGCGACCGGTTGCAAGAGGATACCGAAGGTCGTGCCGATCGCGATCGACTCGGCGGCAGCCTCGGGTTTCGTCGGTTCGGGAGGGGATGGAGTGGGCGGTTTCGGGGCCGAAGGCACGGGCCATTCCCTGACCTTCACTTGATCCAGATCCAGGATCATTCGCAGCGAATTCAGGCGGCTGAGCGGCTTCTCGGCGGCGAGCCAGGCGGCGAAATCGGGGTCGTCTTGGTGCGACTTGCGGAACGCCTTCATGGCGAACATGGCCCGCCAGTCCGCGTCCTCCACGACCACGCGACGGCCGCCCTTCTTGAGCAATTCGCCCAGTTGCTTCGACACCTTGGAATTGGGATTCGTGGGGAATTCGGTCGACCGCACGATCACCGCGGTAGCGTCGCCGGCCTTCCCCTCGACCTCCTCGATTTGCCTGCCGAGCGCCCCGCCCTGCGGCCCTCTATTGCACATGCCCACGAGCAGGCGATCGGCCGCCGGGCCCGGTCCATGGCAATCCACGGAGATCATCGTCCGGTCGGGATCGGCCGAGAAGTGACGGCCGTCTTCGACCTCGGCCGAACAGGCGGCGATCGCGTCGGCAAGCACGATTGTCGAGCGCATCTTCATTTGTCGGAAGCGGGCCGCCGGGCGATGATCGGGCGTCGTTCCAGAGCTGTTCCAGGCGGATCGGGGCGAACTTCGAGGGCTGCGGTCCGGCGGCGATCGCGCCCGATTCCGCGGCAGGAACGATCGTCTTCTCCCGGATGCATCGCTCGCGGAAATCACGGCACCAGTTCGAGGATATTGCGCGTGGGCAGGCCGACCTTCGCGGCCAGCTCGGCGGCGGGGATCGGATACGTCGGGTCGTTGGGGTCGATTTCCAGGTCGTGAAACTCGTAGAGCGCCGCCGAGTCGTTTCGAGACCAGCTCGACGATCTGGTTCGGCTCGCGATTGACGGCCAGCCGGATCGGCCTGGGATCTTCCTCGATGCGGGCGCGGAAGGAGGTTGCCAAGCTGGCCGCTGAGTTCCTTGTAGAAATCTTCCAGGCACGAGATCACGACGACCGACGAGGGGATGCGGCCCGCCAGGTTGCAAATCGTGGACATGGCCCGGCGGAACCGGCCCTTCGCGTCGTCGAAGTTGTAGATGTCCTCCAGCTGGTCGAGGCAGAGGACCAGCGGGACCGCCTCGATCGAGCCCATGAGCTGGCCCAGCAGGGCGATCACCCGCCCGGTGGCGCCGTCGTACGTCCTGGGCTTGAGGCCGCCCAGGACGTCGCCGTCCTTGGCGGGAAAGTCCTCGCAGCGGAGGTACTTCAGCACGCGGCTGCGGAGCCCCGGCAGGTCGGGCTGGAGGTAGAGCAAGGCCCTCACGAACTCGTGGTCGCAGTCATTGAACCGGTCGTCCTCGATGATCTGATCGGCCAGGGCGTCGATCAGGCCGGCCAGGCATTTGGGCTCCAGCTCCTCCTCGCGGATCCGGACCAGTCGATCGATCGCCACGGGCCGCGACTCGGCGAGCGTGGTCGAGAGCCGCATCAGGCCGGTGGTCTCGCCCTGGGGCTCGAAATAGGGCTGGCTCAGCGAGTCGATCAGGTTGTTCAGGACGTATCGGCGGATAGTCGGCCGTTGCCGAGGTCATCTGCATGTATCCGCAATAGCCGCGGCTCCCGCCATGGACCCAGTTGCGGAAGGCCCGCATCAGGTGCGTCTTGCCCGAGCCCGACTCGCCCAGCAGGAGCAGGATGCGGCCCGAGGTCGGCGCGGGGACCATCGAGGCGCGGGCGACCAGCTTCTGGAAGGCCTCGCGGGCGTCGCCGTGGATCGTCTCGACGTCGAACGGGTCGGGCCGCCAGATCTCGTTGCGGTGGGCCACGGCGTGGAAGACCTCGGGGCCGCCGGCGAGCAGAAGGCGCGGGCTCTCGGGTCGTCGGGAGGGGCGTTCATCGCGCCTCCTCGGTGCGGACGAAGTGGTAGACCGCGTTCAGGTAGGGCGTCGCCGAGTCGCTGACGTCGGCCGGGTCCATCGCCTCGACCAGGTCGCCGCGGCCGAGTTCGAGCAGCCTGGCGCGATGCGCCTCGATCAGGCGGGACTTGAAGGCCTCTTGATCCATCCCGTGGAATGCCGGGTCGTGATCGAGCGCCTTCCAGACGTGCGAGATGAACACCTTCGCGTCGCCGAACCAGCCGCTCGGGCTGGATCGCGCGGCCTCCATGACGCGGCGGGCGAAGGCGGCGAGGTCGAAGGGAATTTCGGCATCGACGGCGTCGACTTCCGCGTTCGCAACCCACGAACGGATCGCGGCGTCGCCCAGCTCGGCCGGCTTGTTGTTACGTGCCCCCACGCTTTTGATCACGATCAAATCCAGCGGATTCTTGGCGTTCGCCTCGCCCGCCTCGCGACGCAGGAGCGCGTCCTGGATCGCCTTCAGGTTCGGTTTCTGGCCGGCGCGGAGCAAGATCCCCTCGCGGTGGAGCAGGGTGGAAACGATCGCGTCCATCGTGAACGGCTGGTCGGGACCGAGGCCGAACAGCTTGCCCGAGGAGCGCGTCGGTCGCCTGCTTGATCGTGGGCTTCCTGTCCAGTTCCAGCCCATATTGAGCCCGCAAAAGCTCGGCCTTGAGCCCGGCGCCTTGCCCACTCTCGGGGCGTCTTCCACGTTCAGGGCTTTGGCCAGCAGGTAGGGAGACTTGAGCTTCGCCCAGGTGGTTTTCGGGGGCAATTCCTCCAGGCCCAGGGTTTTCAGGGCAAGCTGCCGGCCTTCGGCGGTGATCGTCAGCTTCTCGGTTTTCCCCTTCTTCACGAGGGCGATCAGGCCGGCGGCTTCCAGGGTTTCCAGCGTGGAATTCAGGTGATTGGCGTGGGAGGGAATCAGCGGGGCAAGGTCCTTGGCGATCTTGTCGCGGGCCTCGCCCTTGTCGCCGGGAGGGAGCAGGCGGGCCAGGCAGAGCAGTCCGATGGCCGATAGCTGCGCGGGCCGATCCATACCAGGGATGCCTCAATTTGAATCAGGGGAGGTCGATTCCATCGAGCATACACGGTGGGCCGGCGGACGCAACATCTGTGCAGATTGGGAGCGGGGGAAATCTGAGAAAAGACCTCACCACGCCTACCAGCCCAGCACGCCGTTGGGCACTTCGGAAAGGTCCCTGGCAATCCAATCGGCCTTCGCAAGCTTCTCGGCCGGGGTGGTCGTGAGCACCGCCAGGCACTTCGACCCGGCCGCCCTGGCCGCCTCGACTCCCGCCTCGGCGTCCTCGACGACCAGGCAATGCGACGGGTCGAGCCCGAGTTCCCGGGCCGCTTCCAGGAACAAGGCGGGCGAGGGCTTCTTCTCGGCGATCTGGCTGCCGTTCACGACCTTGTCGAAGGTGGATTCGGGCAGGTGGATCGCCGTGAGGCTGGCCTTCACCTTGTCGGCGTCTCCGCTGGAGGCGATGGCCAATTTCAGGCCCCGATCCCGGCATTCCTGGATGAATTCGATCGCGCCCTTCACCGCCTTCAGGCGTCCGGGGATCAATTCGAAATAGATTTCGTACACGCGGGCCTTGGCCTGTTCGGGATCGATGGCAACCCCTCGCGACTCGGCCACGCCCTGGATCAAATGGGCTTCGCCCTGGCCGAGGAACGGCAGGAATTCCTCGGGCCTCACCGTCACGCCGTGCTCGGCGAACATGCGGACGGCCGCCTCGGTGGTGAACGGCAGGCTCATCACGATCACGCCGTCCATGTCGAAGATCACGCCTTCAATCATCTGGGGACGTCTCCATACTTCGCGGTCGCCGCCTTCATCTCGCGATCGATCCTGGCCGACATCTCGCGGTCGAGCAAGCTACTGTGATCCTTGCCCGGCACGACCTCGATGGAAGCGTCGCTGCCGAGCTTCTCCTGCGAGGCCTTCAGCAGCTTGACGGCGCCTTCCAGGTAGAACGTGTCGATCTCCCCCGTGTAGACGTGGAGCTTGCCCTTGAGCTTCGGCCCGAGCGTGGCCCAGTCCTTCTCCAGCACGCGGAGGATGTCGTATTTCTCCCACGATTTGGCCACGTCGGTGTCGACGGCGCCGGTCGCGCGATCGTACAACGGGCGGGGCTTGCCGTCGGGTCCGAGGGGGCTGAAGACGGCCTCGAACGAGTGCAGTTGGCCGCCGTCCCCCACCACGTCCTCCATCTTCGAGAACCCCTCGACGAACAGGATCGGGCGCGTCCCCGCGCGGGCGATCGGGCGTTGTTTGCCCTCGTGGTCCTGGAACATCTTCTCGCCGGGTTCGTAGAGGTTGATCTGCTGGAAATCGGCGAACGTGACGGGGTCGGGGCTGGTGGACCAGGTGCCGCCGAAGTAGTCGGGATAGGCGACCTGGAGCCACAGGCTGCTCCACCCGCCGGACGAATGGCCGTTGAGCAATCGGGCCGACGGCTCGGCGATCGCGGGATAGGTCTTCTCGATGTAAGGGATCAACTCCTCGACCAGCGCCCGGCCGCGAGGCCCGTTGCATGCGGAGTCGGCGAATACGTGATGCCCCGTCCCGCAGTCGGGGTCCAGGACCACGCGGATCATGTCCTTCGCGTAGTTGAACATCCTCGGGCGCTGGGCCATGAAGTGGTCGCCGCCGAAGCCCGGGATCATGTACACCGTGGGGACCTTGCGGCCGGGTTCCAGGCCCTCGGGCAAGATCACCGCCGCTCGGTGGTGGATCGGCCTCTTGTAAAACGCCGAGAGCATGGGGCTGGGGATGTCGACGAGCTTCACCGTCTCGGTCTCGGGGAATTTCTTCGCCGGGACGACCTGATCGACGGTCAATCGAACCGGCTCCTTCGAGTCGGGCCCGACCTCGAAGGCCACCGCCGGGCCGAAGGCATTCCCCTCGCCGTCGCCCAGCTTGTGCGTGTCCGGATTCAGCCGGACGACCGCCTGCGCCCGGTATTTTCCGGGCTTCAGGGCGTCGAGCGGGCCGGGAAAACCGACCGCGTTCCTGCCGATGACCAAGGGCTCGCCCGGCTTCCAATCCTTGGCCTCGACCGCGAAGAACGGCTGCGGATTGAACCAATCAGGGCCGTTCTTCGGCTCGCGAAACCCGCCCGCGGGGCCGAGCATCACGTACACCCGCGCCGAGATCGGCCCGGGGTTGACCCTGGCGTCGTAGGTGACCTCGAACGCAGGGGGCGGCCTGTCGTCGGCCCTGGCCGGGGCGATCAAGGCAAGCGACGCAATCATGATGGCATATCGCATGAAGGGCTCATTTTCTCCCGGGAAAAAATCACGTCACGAACGCGAGCCGAAGTAGAAGCCGACGATCGCCCCCAGCAGGTGCTCGGGGCCGTAGCTCCCCAGGTGGATCTCGACCCGGGCGAGGAAGTCGGGCCGATGCCCCAGGACGGCGGGATCGAACCGGGACCAGACCAGCAGGATGAGCCCGGCGGCGGCCACCATCGCCAAGATCGCCTTGAAGTCCTCGAACCAGCGCGGGACGTGATGGCCGCGGTCGGCCCAGAGGTCGCCGATCCTCGCCACGACCACTCCCAGCAAGAACCCGGCCACGAGCATGAGCGTGACCACGGCGGGGTTCGCCGCAGGCTCGCGAAATCGCCCTTGCTGGTAGAGGAAAACCCCCACCACGGCGAACCCCGCGAACAGGATGATCCGCACCGAACCGCGGGGCAGGTAGAGGGCGCCGGGGCCTCCGGCCGGGGTCGCCGCAACTCGTCGCCTGGCCGCGAAATAGTGGCCCATGATGATGAACAGGAGGTCGCGGAGGTAGTCGGGGACGTCGCGATCGGGATGCGAGGCCAGCAAGGCCCAGAGGGTCGCGAAGATGGCGATGGCGAGCGCGGCCCGCACGCTCCCCTCGGGCAGTCCCAGGGCGTGAATCTTCCGCCAATCCGGCTTTTCGGGCATCTGGTTGGACATGGTGTCCTCCTCGCCAGGGGATTCGTCGGCGAGGGGCGAACATTGCGGGATTCCTCACGCGAGGACCTCCACGGGGGGCAGCAACGGATGATCCCCGAGCAGTCCCTCCACCGTCAACCGCCCCCTGGCGACGAAATGACGAGACGCCAGGCGGGACGACCCGACCACGCACTCCTTTTCGAGCAGATAATAGCGGTTGTAATGGTCGATCCTGTCGTTGAACGGCGAGAGGTCGATCCCGCCGACGAATTTCCGCCAGCGACGATTGAACCGCTCGACGCTGGCCGAAAGGTCGCGGGCGATCGCCTTGCGGCGGCGAGGCGGGGCCAGGTCCTTGCCCCATTCGGGAGGCTCGGCCCCGGCAAGGTCCCACAATCCATCAATGGGAGCGGCGAAGCAATCTTGCCACCGATCCGGACCCGAGACCGCCCGCGACCACTGGCGGAGCCGCAGGCGGACCATGTCGAGCATGTCGTCGCGCTCGCGACGGACGCGGATCTCCAGGCGTTCGAGGAAGAACTCCAGGTCCTTCCCGCGACGGGCGAACGCGGGTGCGTCGTCGATGGGGATCGGCGGGCGCGATTCGGGCGAGGTCGAGAAATTCACTTGCGGTTACCGTCCCCCGACCCTCGTGCCCGGTCCCCCGTTGGTGGGTGCGGGTCGGTCACCAGTCGGTTCAGGCTGCGGCGATAGTGCCAGAGCTGCCTGGCGTGACCGAGTTGGCTCGAAAGCTCGGTCCAATCCCCGGAAAGCGTGGCCAGGGCGGCTTCCGCGGAGTCGCCCTTGATCGCCGAGAGCCTGGCCCTGGTCAGGGCGGCGAGATAGCGGGGCGTGCCGGGGATGCGAAGGCCGGGCAGGACGCGGGGTGCCGTCAAGGTTCGCGCCAGCGCCATGCCCCAGCCTCGCGAATCCACGTTCGGGGCGACCCGGGGATTGGGCAATCCGGCGAGCTGCGCCCCTCGCACGGGCACCATGGGCGCGGCCCGCGAGGCCGAGAGATGCCGGCACGATTCCGGCCCCGCCAGCGCCCTCGCCAGCTCGATGGCCGCCTCGCGCTTGCTGCCCGACGCCGCGTCGTTCACGCCGACCAGCCAGCCGCCGCCGCGAGGCAGGTAGACCGGCCGGTTCGGCGAGGTCATCGCATGCCAGGCCTGGCTCTCGGGGTCGAACACGCGGCGAGATCCCGGCAAGGCGGCCACGCCCACGGCCGAAGGATGCTTCGGGTCGGTCCACCGCGAAGCCAGTTCGGCCCGGTCGATCAGCAACGCCGTCTCCCCCTCGCGAAACGCCTTGCGGGCGGCCTCGGCATCGAACTTCGCCGCCTCCGCCGGGGCCGATTTCGCCCAGCCGGTCATCCCCTTCAGGGCCACGACGAACGGGGGCGACTCGACGCGAGGCGCCAGCGTGTCGGGGTCGAACAGGAAGCCGAAATGGTCGGGATGCTGGGCCAGCGAGGCGATCCGGGCGAGCAAGATGGCGTCGCCGACCCCTTCCTTGTCCTCGCCCAGCGCCGCGGAGATCCCCGATTCCGGCTGGCCGTCGCCGTCCCAGTCGCGCCCGTGGAAGAATCGGGCCAGCGCGTCCAGGTCTTCCCAGGTTTTCGGGGCTTCGAGCTTGATCCCGAGCGATTCGGCGGCCTTCCGGTTGGCCTCGGACTCGAACGCGTCGCGGCGATAGGCCAGCACCAGGGCCGACCCGCCCAGCGCCAGCCCCATGCGTTCATCGCCGTATTTGGGCACGTGATCGCGGTAGGCGGGCACCACGTCGTTGAACGCCAGGGGGTCGCGGATGGTCTCGTCGCGGCCGAGCGGGATGGGCGGCTTGACGGTCTCGTCCAGGATCACCTTGAGGTCGCCGGAGTCGATCAATTCCCCCAGCCGGTCGCCGGGAAACACGATCACCTCGGCCTTGCCCAGCTTGCCGGGCGAGGCCGCGTCGGGGATCACGGTCACCTTGGCGCCGCTCTCGCCGGCCCAGGCCGCCGATTCGGGCTGGAGGTCGGCAAGGATCGCCGGGTCGCCCACCGTCACCACCGAAATCTCGACGCCCGGGAACACCCCCGCCTTCTTCGCGGGCGCCGCGGGCCCGGCGTCGCATCCGAAGGCCGCCGCGAGGAGAATCCACCATCTGCACCGACGAATCATCGCCAATCTCCCGGTCGTGGGTCCAATCCCCTCATCATACCAGCTTACGGGAGAAACCCGCACGGGGTTCGGCCGTTGCCGACCGTCGGGCGTCGCCCTCGTGCCCTCCTTCGTCCCGGGATTTCCGCGGGTCGCGAGAAATTTTCCAGAAACCGCGCAACAAACCGGGACGCCATGCGATCAGAAAGGGTGTGAGAGGGATGAGTGAAACGGAAAGCTAGAAACGGCCCGGAAATTCAAGGAAAGAGACGACAATGCTCAACGACATGCTCAGCAAACTGGCCTTCAGCTTCTCCCGAAATGGTGCCGATCGTAAGTCCTCCGCACGCAGGGCCCGGGTGAATCGCCGATATTCGCCCTGCCTGGGGATCGAAGGGCTGGAAGGCCGGTTGTCGTTGAGCAGCGTCGCCACCGTTGGCGTGACCGTGACGAACCAGAACGATGCCTCGGATACCTCGACGATGAGCAACCAGGATAACTCGGGGATGGTCACCCCCAACACGGGCGGCATGATGGCCTGCTAAGCGTCCGTAAAGGTTAGATAGAAATGCGGCGTTATGCTAATGGGCGTGGCCGGGAGTTATTGACTCCCGGCCACGCCCATTATCGTTGGGCCTGCGGAAGATGCATGGCATCAAGGGCGCGACTTCTCGTCCGCGGGGGCTTTCGTGCCGGACTTCTTGAGGAGGTCCTGATACTCGGCAAGTCGTCTCGCGAAGGCGGGATTCTCGCGGCAGGCCATGGCGGCGGCGTACTGATAATTGATCGCCTCTCCGAAAATGATGGCGGGATCGGCCCCTTCGCGATGGGCCAGGCGCCCCTCGGCGGCGAGCGCCTCGGCCATGAGGTTCGCGTATTCGGGGACGTCGCGATAGCCGTTCAGCAGCGGCGTGAGCGCGGATTGGGCGGCCTCGGCGTCGCCCTTCCCCTTCGCGATCGATCCGGCGCGCTCGTGGGCCGCGGCCCTGGCCGCGAGGGCGTCGGCCAGGGCGGCGTTGAAATGGGGGATGTCGCCGCTCTGCTTCACCAGGGCGGCGAGCCGGGCCACGGCGTCATCGAGCAACTTCAGCGACTCCTCGACCCGGGGCGATCGCGCGAGCAGGCGGGCCAGTCGCGTCTCGACCCAGGCGTGGAAGTAATCGATCTCCAGGATCGAAAGCCCGTGGAACTGCTTCGCCAGCAGGGACGTGAGCGCGAGGGCTTGCCGGAACTGGTCCTCGGCGTCGGCGAATCGTCCCGCCTCCTCCAGCCCTTCGGCCAGCGTATAGCGGGCCTGGACCAGGTCGAGCTGATCGGTCAGCGGCAAGATCTGGCCGCCCATGACCTTCTGCCTGACCGTGGGCAGCGCGGCCTCGGCCAGCGGCTGCACGATGGCGAGGGCTTCTTCGTTGAGGCCCACCACGTCGGCCCGCCCGAGCACCAGGTCGCGCCGAGCCGACGCGCGAGATGCTCCGGGCGAGCGTCCTCTTGAAGCCAAGATCCCCGGGCGCCGCCCCGGCATCCTTGCGGGCGATCTCCACCGCCTTCTGGAAATTCGCCTCGGCCCGGATCACCCGGCCGCGAGTCAGCCAGGCATCCCCCTGATCGATCAACGTCTCGGCCATCAGGTCGTTGTATTGAGGGCTCGGCGACTGCCGGGCGAGGTTCCCCAGGATCACCAGGGCCTCTTCGTAGAACGGATCGGCCTGGTTGAACTTGCCGGTGAGCCTCTGGAGGTTCGCCAGTCGCCGCGCGACCTGCGCCGTCTGGACCTGGATCGATTGATCGCCGGGCTCGCGCTCGCGGAACTGGTGGATGAAGTTCGAGGCCGCCCGGAGGAAGCGATCGCGCTCCGCCGTGGGCATCCGCGTGATCAGCTGGCGATCGCCGAACGTGACCAACTGGTCCACCACGTCCAGGCCGACGCCCAGGTGGTCCTTGGCCCGCCGCCGCGCCGCCTCGGTCTGCTGCTGGGCGACCACGGCTTGCCTCTTCTGCTCGCCTTCGACCATCGCGAAGAAGGCCAGGCCGACGAACGTGGCGAGCATGAGCGCCAGCGACGCCGCCACCAGCGACTTGTTGCGGCGCGACCATCGCAACATCCTGGTGGAGATGGGGTCCCGGTAGATCGCCACCGGCCGGTCATCCAGCCAGGACTCCAGGTCGTCGGCCAGCGCCCTCGCCGACGGATAACGCCCGGCCGGGTCGAGCTGCATGGCCTTGAGGCAGATCGCTTCCAGGGCCAGGGGGACGCGAGGATTCGCCTTCGACGCGGGCAAGATCTCCCCCTTGCACACCTTCTCGAGCATCTCCGAGGTCTTCCCGCCCTCGACGGGCGGGCGGCCGCTCACGACCGCGTAGAGCGTGGCCCCCAGGCTATAAATATCGCTCGCCGGGGTCAGCTCGTCGTGAGACCCGCGGGCCTGCTCCGGGCTCATGAACGGGGGCGACCCCATGGTCTCGCCGGCCTGCGTGTGCACGCGGCTGTCGTCGTCGGGCAGGTGGACGATCGTGTCTTCCAGCCCCTTGCCCGAGCCGACCAGGTCGGGCCGGCCGATGATCTTCGCGAGCCCCCAGTCGATGATCAGGGTCTCGCCGAACTTGCCGAGCAGGATGTTCCCCGGCTTGAGGTCCCGGTGCAGGACCCCCCGGCTGTGGGCGTAGTCGATCGCGTCGCAGATGCCGATGAACCGCCTCAGCAAGTGGCGAAGCCCGATCGCCCATCGCGCCTCGTCCAGCGGGCGGCCCTGCGAGTGGAACCGCTCCAGCGCGACCTTCAGCGTCTCCCCCTGCACGAATCGCATCGCGTAATACGGCCGCCCGTCGGGATACGCGCCCAGCCCGTAGACCGGCACGATCCCGGGGTGTTCCAGGTTGGCGTTGATCTCCGCCTCCCGCACGAATCGCTCGCGAAGCTGATCGCTCTGCGCATGCTCGGAGCGGATCTCCTTCAGCGCGACCGTGCGTTCCAGCTCCTCATCCCACGCCAGGTAGACCTCGCCCAGCCCTCCCCTCGCGTGGGGCCCGATGATCCGGAATCGGGCCGTTTTCGAGGCCGGTCGCGACGCGTCCACGGCCGCCTTCGCCACGTTGGCCGACCAGGCGGTCGTGTCGGCGGCATCGACTTGCGTCTCCTTCATGCCGTACGTATCGAGATTCGCGACCGTGTCCATCAGTCCCGGATCGCCCTTGTCCGGCAACTGGTCGCGGAGCGAGGCGATCAGGTCCGCGATCGAACCCCGCCAGGCATCTCCTCGGGTCGTGGTGCTTTTCGAGGAGATGCCGCACCACCTGCTCGACCATCGGATGATCGCCGAGGGAGAGCGCGGCCTGCTCGATCAGGACCTGGTCCAGCGTCTTCCATCGCGCGGAGACCCACGCCGCGGTCGCGGCGATCAGCGCCTCCTTCGTGACGAATCCCATCTGGAGCGCCAGGACGCCGTAGAGCAAATTTCGGTCGGCGCCCGACGTGTTCATTCGACTGCCCGCCCGTCGTCTTCGACCGGTCGATCACGCTCACGCGCACGGCATTGTACGTCAGGAGGGGCCGGCCTTGCTGCCCTCTCGCCCCTTCGTCTCAAGGATCGACCCGAATTTCTTCTTCACCCGGTGCGATCGGGCACGCACCTGCTCGGGCGAGATCTGGAACAGCTCGGCAATCTCCCCGACCTTCCACCCCTCCATGGTCTGCAGGTAGAAGATCAAATAGCTCGTCACCGGGACCTGATTATCCATCGAGAGCAACGATTCCCAGACGAGCGAAACATCCTCCCCCTGCTGCGAGGAGGCCACCCCCCAGCAATCGCGGTCGCGAATCGCCTGGCCCGCCCCGTCGTCGAAAGACACCTCGGGCTTCCGGTACCGGCGGCGGACGATGTCCACGGCCTTGTTTCGCGAGATGGCCCGGATCCACCCCGTGAGATTATCCTGCCCCGAATCGGGGTGGCGCTCGTTGAACTTCCTCACGAGCTCGACCATGACTTCCTGGACGCAATCCTCCCGATCCACGGCCGAAAGCCGCCGGACGCTCGGGCATTCGTGGATGATGGCGGAGCAATGCGCGTAGAATTTATCCCAGGCCAGCGAAAGCTTCGCGCCATCGCCCACCTTCTTCCCGATCGTGCTCGGAGAGTCTTGATCGTCCATAAATTCGACTTCCACGAACAATCCCCGGGGTCGTCCCGCTTGGACGACACGGGATAAGTCAAGTTTATCGAGAACCAAACGCCCCGGCAAGCCGCCGCCGCGACCAGGGCAAGGCGTCACCCGGCCCGAAGGGTAACCGCAAATTCTCGCGGTCGGTCGGTCAGGGTCGGCCATCCGGTCCCGGGGATCCCGCGGCGAAAGTGTCGCCCGCGCATGAACGGTATCTCTTCGGCCCCCGGCCGCTCCCCGCGAGGGGCACACACCGCCCGTCCTGGGGGGCGGGATGATCTGGGGGATTGCCTCTCGGGTAAATTTTCGCATGATTTCCTCGCGGGGCGTCGCGATAATAAGCCTTTGTTCTAGCCTCACAACCACACCATCGATCCCGGGGTTGGAACTTATTCCTTATTCCAGCGATGGCGGAAAAAGGGCCGGATGCGGGGCCGCGATCGGGTGACCGGCGAGGGGGCGGATTTGGGCCGAAAGATGGTCGATTCATTCGTTTTCACGTGGATTTTCATGATTTGCAACCCGTTGTCATCGAAGGACTTGGATCAATGATCGACGATTTTAATCTTGTCGATGAGTGAATACGCTACAGAGTGCGACACTCGCAGGATGCCGGGGATTCGTGGGCGAAGTCGGGCTTTTCGGGTGTCTTGTCCAGGGGCGCAGTCGGGGTGAGACGGTTTCTCGCCCGTTTTTGACCTGTTTTCGGGGCGAAGTGTTGCGCTCAAATCCCCCAAGTCCTGATCGGGTCAGAAGATGCGGGTTGTCGGAAACCTGGACAAAATCTGGACGTCCTGGCCCTCGGCGCGGGGGTTTTCGGCCCCTTTGTCGCGCCCTTGTGGCGCCCCAAGTCGTTAGATGGTAGCGGTATGCATCACCGGATCGGCCCGATGGACTTTGGCCCGGGGAAGAGAATCTCACCACGGAGGCACCAAGTGAAGCACGGAGGGGACGCGGAGGATTTCCCCTTACGTGGTGAAATTCTCTTGCGACTTCATGCCAAAACCCGTCGGCGCATCCGCCCCGGGAATCCCCGGCCAGACCCCGACGGAAGGCCGAGGGATCGGACGTTTCCCTTCCGTGCCGCCTCGCGGTATCCTGGACCGGGGAAATGCCCGCCCGGTTGAGGACCGCTCCCATGCCCGTGCTCGATCGCGAGGAGTATATCGAGCAGGCGTATTTCTTCCACGCGTTCCGCGAGCGCGTGGTCGACGGGATGCCCGCGCAGGATGTCCTGGCCCGCGTGGGCGAGGAATTGCTCTCGACCACGCGGCTGCCGCTGGCCATCTCGTTCCTCGCCACCGAGAGCCGCGTGTCGGGCCTGATGGGGCCGGCCATGTCGCGGCTTTCGCACTACTTCACGCCGTTCCAGGCGTTCGTGATCGCGCGGGCCGAGGAGGAAGTGGGCCGGTTCGCCATGGACCAGGCGTTGCTCATCCTCGAACGCGAGGCCAGGTATCGCGCCGACGGGCCCAGCCCCGCCGGCCTGTTCGTCTACCAGTTCGAGACCCTCTCGCGCAACCGCCTGGGGTACGGCAGGGGCCTGGACGCGATGGCCGAAGACCCGTTCTTCGACGAAAATTGGAGCGACTTATATCTCGATACTGCGATCAAAATTGGGCGACGTCGATTTCGCCGATTTGATCTTCGTCCGCTCCTTGTACTTCGTGAATCAGAGGCGCGTCCGCGACCCCGATTATGAGCCCAAATTCCCCACCCTGTTCGGCGAGAAGGAAGGCAAGATTGCCCGCGCCAACCGGGGCCGCGACCCCGCCTATCTGTTCTCGGCGCTGCAACGTCAGCTCGGCTATCCCGAAGTGCCGAGGCCGAAGCGTCCCGACGAGGCCGAGGGCCGCATTGCCCTGCTGGAATTGCGGGTCTCGCAGTTGGAAAACCGCCTGAAGACGCTCGAAAGCGACGGCCAGAACGACGTCGACATCACGAAAATCCTCGTCAAGCCCGAGGACACCGCGGGCACCCCGCACGGCTGGCGGGCCGGCGACCTGCCATGACCCGATCCCCTTCGGGCTGCAAGCTTCAGGCTGTCAGCTATAGGCCATCGGCCGTTCGACGGCGGATGAGCGAACGAACTACCAGGACCGGAGGACTCCAAGATGAAACGCCCGGCCACCTCTCTGTTCTCTCTGTTCTTCGCCCTGTGCCTCTGTGGTGAGATTTCCCGCGCGAGCCGAGCCCAAATTCCAGCGAATCGTGATCGACGACGATTTCCCGGGCGCCTATCAGGTCGAGGTGGCCGACGTGAACGGCGACAAGAAGCCCGACATCATCGCCGTGGGCGGGTCCACCTGCGCCTGGTACGAGAATCCGTCGTGGAAGAAGCGGATCATCACCGGCCCGAAGCAGACGCCCGACATCATCACCAGCGCCACGGCCGACCTCGACGGAGACGGCAAGGCCGAGGTCGCCATCGGCTACGATTTCGCCATGAACGAGCCGAAACGGGGCAAGCTGCTGCTCGCCGTGCAGGGGAACACGGTCGATGACCCCTGGACGTTTCGGCAAATCGCCGACGTGCCGAGCATCCACCGCCTTCGCTATGCCGAAGGTATGGGCCGCCCGGACACAAAATGGCTGGCCGTCGCGCCCCTCTTTGGCAAGGATGCCGCCCCGCCGTCCTACGATCAATCCCCGGCAATCCTCCAGGTCTTCTCCTACGAAGGCGATCCGAAAAAGGATCAATGGACTTCTCACCCGATATTCTTGCGGCCCGTGATCCATGCCGTTGTGTTCATCGACGGCCGGGTGGGACATGGGCCGCCGATTTTCCTCACCGCGGATAATCTCGGAGTGCGGCTATTCTCCCGCGAGGAAAGGCGAAGCCGAGACCCTGGTGCCTGGTGCCCAGGGGCCGCCGCCGAAGCGAGGGGCCAGCGAGGTCCATCTCGGCACCACGGACCAGAAGCAAAATTTCTCGTTCCTCGCCACCATCGAACCCTGGCATGGCAACGAAGTCGTGATCTGGCCCATGCTCCCCGACACTCCGAAGAACGAGATCTGGAAGTTCGGCGAACGGACCGTCATCGACAACACGCTCGCCGAAGGCCACGCCCTCTGGGTGGCCGACGTCGACAACGACGGCACCGACGAGGTCTTCGCCGGCCATCGCGGCAAGGACCATCGCGTCTCGGTCTACAAATTCGACGGCAAGACCTGGAACCGCATCGTGATCGATCGCGAGATCGCCGCGCAGGACCTGCGCGGGGGCGACATCGACGGCGATGGCATCCCGGATGTAGTAGCCGTGGGCGGGTCGACCCATAATGTCATTTGGTACAAGCCGCTAAAATAAGCCGGAAATCGCCCTTAGCCTAAGAATTCCGCAATTGCCCAATCGGCCAACTTGCGTATACGGGATCCCATCGCCAGCTTGCCCAATTCCTCTTTATTGGCGAATCGGGCGGAAATCATTCCCGGACCCGGGATCAGTTCGCCGGATCGGGCCGTCGCGGCATGGGCCGTGAGCGTGACCTGATGCCGGGTCACGCCGAACTTGATCGTCTTGACGGCCGGGCCGATCTCGACGTCCAGGCCGGTCAGCCGCCTCACGCCCTCGGCCAGGTTGATCGGGCTCTCCGAACGACCGGACGGCCGGATCGGCGCCCGATTACGTGGATCGTGGGGAATTCCCAGAATCCTTCCCACAGGCGATCCGGCCCCCGCTGCACGACCAGGAGCCGATCCTCGCGGACGACCAGGGCGCACGATTCGACGACTTCCAGGGGCTTCGCCCTCGCCCCCTTCCTGGGGAGTAAATCCTGGATCCCCAGGGATTTCGCCCCGCAATGCGCCGCGACCGGGCAGATCAGGCACATCGGGCCGCGGGGCGTGCAGACCGTCGCCCCCAACTCCATGAAGGCTTGATTGAACGTGCCGGGCTCGCGATCGGGGACCAGGCGTCCGGCCGCTTCCCACAGGCGTTTTTGCGAGCCGGACGTCTTCAGGTCGTCCCGCCAGGCGAGCAGGCGCGCCAGGACTCGTTGCGTGTTGGCCTCGACGATCGGGGCCGGGCGATCGAACGCGAACGAGAGCAGGGCGCCCGCGATGTATCGGCCCACCCCGGGCAGGGCCAGGATGGCGTCGGGGTCGTCGGGTATCACGCCCTGATGTCGGGCCATCACGGCCTTCGCGGCCGCATGCAGTTGCCGGGCCCTGCGGTAGTACCCCAGTCCCTCCCAGGCCTTCAGGACGTCCGACTCGTCGGCCCCGGCCAGCGCCGCGACGGTCGGGAACCTGGCGAGGAACCGCTCGAAGAAGGGGACGACCGCGGCCACGGTCGTCTGCACGAGCATGGTCTCCGAGACGAGGATGCGATAGGCGTCGCGATCGCGCCTCCAGGGGAGGTCGCGATGACCGCGGCGATACCACTCGATGAGCCCCGTCCGGATCGCCTCGACCCACTCCGGCCGATGATCGGGGGCTGGCTGGTCGTTCGTCGTCGCCATCGCTGTCCTCCCATTCTCACCCTATTTTACCCATCGAGCGGGGACGGACAGGCCCGGGCGGGGAAAGCCGTCGATCCCGTGAACGCAAAATTGGCCGGTGGCAGGCCGCCAATAACGCCTAATCCGGCAAATTCCGTTAAGCTTAATTTGACATCCCGTAAGCGGGAGTTATATTGCATGTAGGGGAAAGTGAGCCGGCGATGGCCGCGAGCCCCCGAGGAGGCGACGTGCGCTCCATGCCGCAGTTGGCTTTTTTTGGCGCCCGACGAAGGGAGCTGGATCTTCGATGATGACTTCAGGAATCTTGCCCGCCCGTGGGAACGTCTCAAGGGCCTTCGGCCCGAATTTCACGCGGGATCTGGTGGGGGGCGATGCCCCGTCGCGGTCGGAAGCGGATCGGGATCTCCCGGTTGATGCGGAGGACGACCTCGCGAAGCTGGTGCGGCTGATCTCCTCCAACGATCGGCTCTTCGCCGAGATGGCGTCGCTCCGCGCCCGGATCGACGAGGCGAAGTCCTACCTCTCGGGGCCCGGATGCCGTGCCCGCCTGGGTGCGGCCTACCTGGATCGCCTGGAGCTCCGGCGCTCGGCGGCGCTCGCCTGCCTGCGTGCCAACCGGATCGAGGCCCGCTCGCTCCTGGCATCGTTGAACCCCTGACCGAGAGCTTGTCCTCACCCCCAAGAGATCCACCGATGTTATACAATCCGCACCAATGGGCCAACCGCTCGCCGCTCACCCGCGAGCAGCAGGAGTTGGCCCTGCGATATCTCCCGCTGGCGAGGTCGATGGCCGGGCCCTACAAGGCGCATTGGCCCGGCGCAAGGACGATTTCGACAGCGCCTCGAATCTGGCGCTGGTCGAGGCGGCCGAGGCGTTCGACCCCTCGCGGAACGTCCGGTTCGCCACGTTCGCGAGGCATCGCATCTGGGGCGGCGTTGCGCGACGTGCAGCGCGGGCTGCTGCCGCTCGGGTGGCGGAACGACCCGGGCCATGCCGCCGCTGGTCGGCCCCATGCACGAGGACATCGAATGCCGAGGGGGCCGCGTGATGAGCGTGACGCCCGAGCCCCCGGTGGGCGAGGTGGTCGACGCGATCGACGAGGTCGAGGGGTGGCTCAGGAAGCTCCCGCCGCGCCACGCGGCGGCGTGCCGCCAGATCTACCTGCACGGCAAGACCCAGGTCGAGGCGGCCGAGGTCGCTCGGGCTGTCGCAATCGCGGCTCTCCTACATGCATCGCGAGGCCATCTCGATCCTCGACGGCTCGTGGGAGGCCGGCATCCTGAGCGGAGATGGAGCTCCTCGCTGAGCTCGAGCGCGACGGATCGCGATCGATCGGAAATTCCACCTTCCTCCACGTCCCTCATCTCCAGGATTCCCCATGCTTGTTCTGAGACGCAAAGAAGGCCAGTGGATCGAGGTCATGCACCGTTCGGGCGACGTCCTGCGGTTCCGCGTGTATGACATCAGCGGCGAGTCGCCCGGCCGGGTCAACCTCGCGTTCGACGACCCTCCCCGCCACTTCGCCATCCAGAGGCCCGAGCGCGTCCTGCAGGGGCCCCCACGCGCCGATCTCGCCGGCCGTCAAGGTCGAGGGCGAGGCCTGAGATTCGAGCAAGAGTTCGGCCCGGGGCGTGGCGACGCAAGCCGCCGCGCCCGGGGTGCATCAGGCGGCGCGAGTCACGCGGCCGGGCTTTCCCAGCTCGCGGGCGAATTCGGCGATCGAGCCGACCACGTGGGCGATGGACTCGTCGGAGAGCTCGGGGTAGATCGGCAGGGCGATGGTCTCGCGGGCGGCGGCCTCGGCCTCGGGGAATTCCCCCGGCCGGTGTCCGAGCGAGGCGAAGCATTCTTGCAGGTGGAGCGGGATCGGGTAATACACCTCGGTCCCCACCTTCCGCGAGGCGAGATGGGCCCGCAGGTCGTCGCGGACCTCGCCCTTCACGCGGACCACGAACTGGTTGTAGACGTGATACTTGCCCTCGGCCTCGCGGGGCAAGATCATCGCGCGATCCAGGCCCTTTTCCGCGAGCATGGTCGCATATTTCTCGGCGACCGAGCGGCGGGCCTCGGTCCAGTCCCGGAGGTGGCGGAGCTTCACGCGGAGGATGGCGGCCTGGAAGGCGTCGATCCGCGAGTTGAACCCGACCTCGTGGTGATAATACTTCGGCTCCATCCCGTGGACCCGCAGCCGCGCGACCTGCTTGGCCAGCGCCGGGTCGTTCGTGGTGACCATGCCGGCGTCGCCGAAAGCCCCCAGGTTCTTCGACGGATAGAAGCTGAAGGCCGCCGCATGGCCCATCCCGCCTGCGGGATTTCCTCCCTCTTCCGCACCAATTGCCTGCGCCGCGTCTTCGAGCACTTTCAGGCCATATTTGGCGGCAATCGCCAGGATCGGCTCCATGTCGGCCGATTGGCCATAAAGATGCACGGGGATGATGGCCCTGGTGTTGGGGGTGATCGCGGCCTCGATCGCCTCGGGGTCGATGTTGTAGGTCTTCGGGTCGATGTCGACGAAGACCGGCGTGGCGCCGGTCCGCCAGATGGCGCCGGCGGTGGCGAAGAACGAATAGGGGCTGGTGATGACCTCGTCGCCCACGCCGATGCCCCAGGCCAGCAGGGGCAGGAGCAGGGCGTCGGAGCCCGAGGCGCACCCGACGGCGTGGCCCACGCGGCAATACGAGGCCGATTCCGCCTCGAAGGCGGCGACTTCGGGGCCGAGGACGAAATATTGGCTCTCGATCACGGCCTGGACGACCGGATCGATCTCGTCGCGGATCGAGCGGTACTGGGCCTTGAGGTCGAGCGCGGGAACGGCGATGGGATCGTTGGGATGGCTCACGGGCCGTCACTCCTTTGAGGCCGCGATCGGTCGCTATCCCCATCCTTGGGGAGACCGGGACGGACGGGGCAAATTAGCCCGGCGGGCGGATCATGTCAACGCCGAGTTGGGTCTGCTCGATGCGGAGCGCGACGAGGCGATCGAGGAGCGGGTCGGGTCCCAGGGGCGGGCCGAGGCGGAATTCGACCGACGGATGGCGGTCCCGGAGGTCATCCCGGGCGGCGATCAAGTCGCGGGTCAAATGCACGCCTTCGGACAGGAAATAAGGGACCATCAGCACGCAAGCGGCCCCGCGATGCACGCAGCGATCCCCCCCGGTGGGGATGTCGGGGTCGGCCAGCTCCAGGAAAGCGGCCTGGACGATGGGATAATCCCCCGTCGCGGCCACGCGCCGACCAGTTGATGCAAATCCTCATTAGCCGGGGCATGGCGGCTGCCATGGGCGATCAGGAGGACGGCGGTGGGGGATGCCTGGTTCATGGTCTCATTGTAGGCTGCAGGAAATGCACCGTCTGCCAATTTGCGGGATGAAAAGGCATGGTGCATTGCATGTGCCCCCAGCCGGGGTCTTGCGAAGCAGTTACGCGTTGAGCAGGCCGACGAGGGCGGGAAAGGGGGAACCGTCAGCATTTCCGCGAGGGTCGAGACGGTGAATACACGCCCGTCGGTGTCGCGGATGACGGGTCCCAGGGTGTCGTTCAATCGCGCCCCATGGAGTCGAATTTCGCCGGGCACAACGACCCGACACCCAGGGGGTCTCCCGCACGAGGAGCAATCGCGGCCCGAAGCGGTAAAGCATAGTCGATTCCCAAGGCAAGTCAAATCATACACATTTGCATCCTTCTAGGGGTGCCGCGCCGGGGCGGCCGTTGCCCCGCCTTGTGGGAGGGGGTATCCTGGAGGGATGCGACCTCCTTTTCCCGGCATGGACCCCTGGCTTGAGCACCCGGCGTTATGGCCGGACGTGCATAATCGCTTGATCGCCGCGATTGCCGACGCGATGTCGCCCCTCCTGGCCCCCAAATATTTCATCGGGCTGGAGCAGCGGGTTTACAACCTCTCCGCGAGCAATTTGAAACTGATCGGCATGCCCGACCTGGCACTCACGACGAATCGACCGGCGGGGTCGCCGAGTCGCGCGGCCGAACCGGTCGGCGTGGGGGTGATCGAGGTGGAAGTCCCCACGGGCCAATCCGTGCGAGAGACGTACCTGGAAGTCCGCCAGGTTTCCTCGAGTTCGGTGGTGACGGTGATCGAGATCCTCTCGCGGGTCAACAAGCTCTCGAAGAAGGGCCGGGCGAAGTACGAACGCAAGCGGCAGGATATCTTCGACACCCGGACCAACCTGGTCGAGGTCGACCTGCTCCGCGAAGGCAAGCCCATGCCCTACTTCGGGCCTCCCAGCCGGAGCGACTATCGCATCCTGGTCAGCCGCGGGGCGCGACGGCCCGGCGCCCAGCTTTATGCGTTCGGCGTCCGCAATGAAATCCCCACCATCCCGCTGCCCTTGCTGCCCGAGGACGACGAGCCGCCGATGGACCTGGGCCAAATCTTGCACGCCCTCCAGGACCGCGCGCGATACGATTTGCTCCTGGATTATTCCCGGCCGCCCGAGCCTCCGCTGAACGAGGCGGATTCGGACTGGATGCGGGGATTGTTGCGATGACCGGGAAGATTTCGCAAGGGAGATCGGGATCCTTCGGCCCGCCTCCGGCTAATTGGGGATGCTCGGATCCCATTCGTAGCCGAGGATGATGACCTTGCGGTCGAGGTCGCTAATCTTGTACGAGATGAAGAGGCATTTCCAGAGCTTGTCGTAAATCGTGCCGTCCTGCGGATCGTAGCGAGGATGTCCCGGTGGGGGCGGCGGCACAGCTCCTGGTCAAGGCTATCGGACGCCTCGCGGATCTCTCGCTGGAACTGGGCGGCGAACTTCGGGTCCGGATAGGCTTTTGCATCCCCGTAAATGGTCGTCAGCTCTCGCACGGCGTCGTCCATGGCCTCGACGGCATATTCTGGGTCTTGAGCGGGCATGAGACGTTGCCAGGGTGGGTGCGGGTCGGCAAAGGGGAATGGCCCGATCGAGGCTGGACTTCGCGGACCTCGATCGCCCCCATCCAGCTCGTTCCCGCTCGACTCCCGGGGCTTTGGTCCGGCCCTTGACATGGCCGCTCCGGGGAAGAGGACGATATTGCCGGGACCGGGAACCGAGGTCAAGGGCCAAGGCGGCAATCGCGACGAAACGGCGAAAGGGCTCATCCCTCGGTGGGTTCCCGGCGGCCGAAGGCCTCCCGGGCCGCCTCGCTCACCGGCCGGGATGGCTGGCCGAACGCGCCGCGGCGGCGGAGCTCGGCGACCCGCGCGGGTGCGTCGCGCGGCGTCCCAGGCCGCCGGCGGGACGATGTAGGCGAAGCGGTCCCCCGCGCCGTCCTCCAGCGCCATGGCCAGCGAGAACGGCTCCGGGAGCAGCATCCGCAGCAGCGCCAACGCCGCCTGCTTCTGCTCGGCGCGGTCGGGTACATCTCCTGCAACCGCTGTCCCAAGTCGGGCTTTTCGTTCATCATGCCCTCCGATCGGGCAAGTCGACCTCCGACGCTAGTATCGAGCAAAGCCTAGCTCTCGGGAGACAGGCTCCCCCTCCGGCTCGGACGAAAACCGTGGCGACACCACGACTTGCCGGAGCAGAGGGCGTGATGATTATTAGCATCGTCATTCCGGATCGCGTGCAATCACGCAAAAGGGAAGCGTGCGCCCCTCCTCGCGCCGGCGGGCCTCGCATCCCGCGCCGCCCATCCCTCTGGGATTGTAGGGACGGATCCGCCCGAGACAATGGCGAGGCCAACCCGGCAAGAGTGACGCAATTCGCGGGCCGATGGCCGATCAGGAAGCCTGGGCCGCGGTGAGATGCCGGAAATCTCACCACGGAGGCACAAAGCCTGCACGGAGCGAGCACAAAGGAGGATTTCCTCCGTGCGACCTCCGTGGAGACTCTGCGCCTCCGTGGTCAACTCTTGCTCTTACCTGCCCCGGCGAGGCGGCGGGGGCGGCGAGGGTAGGATTCTCACCTCGATGTTCTGGGCGTCGAAGCAGTCGATTTGCAGGTGCTCGGCCGGCGCGTCCTCCTCGGAGCGGATGTGGATGAGGAGGTTCGCCTCGGCCTCGATCTTGGAGATCTCCCTGCGCTTGCGGTTATTGAGGTAGGTCTCCACGGCGGGGCAGACCGTCACGTTCACGCGGCGGATCTCCTCGCGGTGCGAGGCCAGCGCCATGAGCCTCATCACGTCGATGGCCATGCTCTCGGCCGTCTTCGTCACCCCGGCGCCGGTGCACTCGGGGCAGTCCTCGTAGACCGATCGCTTCAGGCTGGGCCGGATGCGCTGCCGGGTCATCTCGATGATGCCGAACTGGCTGATCCGCAGGACCTTGGTGCGGGCGCGGTCGCGCTTGATCGCGTCGCGGAGGGCTTTCTCGACGCCGCGACGATTCTTCTCGTCGCGCATGTCGATGAAGTCGTTGCAGATCACGCCGCCGAGGTCCCGCAGGCGCAACTGGCGGGCGATCTCCTTGGCGGCCCGCAGGTTCATCTCGTAGGCGGTGCGCTCGGCGTCGTTCTCCACGCGGAAGTTGCCCGAATTGACGTCGATGGCCACCAGCGCCTCGGTCGGGTCGATCACGATCGACCCGCCTTCGGGCAGGTCCACGCGGCGCCTCTGGATCTTGACGATCTCTTCTTCCAATCCATACTTGTGGAAGAGAGGCACCTTGTCGTCGTAGAACTTGAGCCGGTTGGAGAACTTGGGCATGACCACGCGGAGGAATTCCTGGGCGCGTTCGAAGGCCTGCGGCTCGTCGATCCAGATGGTGTCGATCTCGGCGTTGAAGATGTCGCGGATCGTGCGCGTGATCATGTCCGATTCTTGGTAGATCGGCGCCGGGGCCTTGGCCTTCTTGATGCGGCGGAGGATGACCTTCCACAGCCTCAGCAGGTAGGCGAGGTCGCGGGCAAGCTCCTTCTTGGTGCGGTCCAGGCCGGCCGTGCGGACGATGAATCCCAGGCCCTTGGGCGGGTTCAGGGCGTTCATGATCTCGCGGAGGCGGCGGCGCTGGCCCTCGTCGGCGATCTTGCGCGAGACCCCCACGCGGTTCAGGCCCGGCATCAATACGAGGTAGCGGCCGGGGATGCTGATGTACGTGGAGAGCGTGGGGCCCTTGGTGCCGATCGACTCCTTGATGACCTGGACGAGGACCTCGTCGCCGCGGCGGAAGATGTCCTGCAAGGCGGGCTTGCTCATGCCTCGGCCGCGAGGGCGCGCGGGCCTCCTCGGGGCGGGCCTTCGCCGGCTCGCGGTCGGGCCTCGGTGGTGCCTCGCAGGCCCATCTCGCGCTCGAGCTCGGTGATCTCCTCGATCTCGCGGCGGATCTCCTCCTCGAGCTCGGGGTCAATCTCGTCGTCGGGGTCGATCGGGCCGGAAAGGTCGCGGCCGACGGCGATCTCGTCGTCCTCGTCATCCTCGTCCTCGTCGCCGAAGTCGAAGTCGTCGCGACCGGGATCGACGTCCTCGGCCGGCTCGCGGGGGTACGACGGCGCGGGGCGGGCGCCTGGCGGCCGGCGCGGCGCGGGTTGGCGGCGGGGGCGGCGCGGGGCGTCCTCGAAGTCGTCGTCGTCCTCGTCGCCCGGCTCGCGGTCGAGGTCGGTCTCGGGGCTGGCCTTCACGTCGGTGCGATCGCGACGGCGACCGCGGCGGCGGCGGCGCTTCTTGGGCCCTTCGGCGCGGCCGGCGGCGTCCTCGGCGGGCAGGTCCACGTCGAGGTCGAAATCGAGCGGGTGTTCGATCTCCTCGAGCGGGTCGAGGTCGGGGTCGGCCTCGAAGGCGGGCTCGGGCTGGCGGACGCGCTCGCGGCGGGGGACGTATCCCGGCTCGCCGGCGCGGTTGTGCGGCGCGGACCGCTCGCGAGGCGCCTCGGGCTCGACGCTTCGCGGCCGTTCGGCGCCGCGGCCCCGGCCCCTGGGCCGTTCGGGGGCCTCCTCGATCGGGGTCGGCTCAACCGGCTCGCGGAGCCGGCTCTCGATGGGCTCGGCGGCGCGTTCGCGGGGGCGAGCCGGCTCGCGATCCCCTCCGCGAGAGCGGATGGCCGATCGGCCCGCGCGGCGGCGCGCGGGGGACGTCGTCGGGCTCGTCGATGGGGTCGGGCTCGGGGGCGAGCAATTCGGGCGCGGGTCGGGAAGGGGGGATCGCCTCCACCTCGGCGGCGGGACGAGACCGGCCGCGTCCCCATCCTCGCCGCGGCTCGGGCTCGGGCGGGGCGTCCGCTTCCGGCTCGACGGGACGAGGCGCCGGGGTGCGGGCGCGAGGGGCTTCGGCGGGCGAGTCGGCCGGTGCGGGCCGAGGGGTGCGAGTCCTCTGGGTGCGGCTGGGCGGCAATTCCGCCTCGACGGGGTCGAGGGGCGGCGGGGCCGGGCGTCCGCCTCGGGCGCGAGGCTCCTCGGGCTCGATCTCGGGGGCTTCGGGCTCGGCGCGGCGACCTCCCCACATGGAGGCGCGGGCTTCGGGTTCGGCCGCGGACGGGCTCGGGGGCTGCTTCCCACTCGCGGGCGGGCGGCGGGACGGGCGGAGGCGGCGGCGCGGGTGCGGGACGGGACGCGACCGCGGGCGGCTCCCAATCTTCGACCAGCCCTTCGCCGAAGCGGCGAGGCTCGGAGCGGTCGCGGCGGCCTTTCTCCGAACGATCGGGCCGATCTCGCTCGCGATAGCGGTCTTCGGGATGGGGCGGCGGGGCCGGCCGCGAGGGGCGGGGCTCGGGGCGGTCGCGGTCCGGGGTCGCGGCTCGGGGCGGTCGCGGTCCGCGGTGCGGGGCTCTCGGGCGCGGTCGCGGGCGCCCATCTCGGCGTCGTCGCCCATCTGGCGGCGGTAATATTGGGGCTCGACGTCGGAGACGTGGAGGAACCCGTTGCGGCCGACGGAGAAGTCGACGAACGCGGCCTGGATGGCCGGCTCGAGGTTGACGATCTTCCCCTTGTAGATGTTCCCGGTATAGCTCTCGAGGCTGGTGCGCTCGACGTACAGCTCTTCGAGGATGCCGTCTTCGACGATGGCGATCCGGCACTCCTCGGGCTGGAGCACGTTGATCAGCATTTCCTTCTTCATGCGGTCGGTCTTTCTGACTTCATGAGTGGTTTGGTCGGGAGCGGGCCGTCAGCCGTCGGCTGGACGATCCCTGGTAGGGCCGGGCTTGCCCGGCCGTCGTCTTGGGGCGGGACTGCGGCCGGTAAGTACCGGCGCCGTCGGGAGGCCTGACGCGATGTCGGCTGACGCCGAGCTCGACGTCGGTGCGGACCAGGATCGCGCCGGAGGCCAGCAGGTCGCGCAGGCCCAGGGCTTCGACGACCTCCTCGGGCCTTGCCGAGCCGTCCTGGGCGATCTTCATGCGGAACTGGAGGCGATCCGTCGGCGATCGAGCACCGCGGCAATCACGAAGGGGCGGAGGTCGATGGCGATCTCGTGCGCTTCGGCGGCGACGGGCGTACGGCCGGTGCTCGCTCGGCGAGCAGTTCGGCCACGGCGACGCGGGCCGCGTCGCGGCGGTCGCCTCGGGGACCTCCATGCGATACGACGGCCGGCGACGACGCGGGCCGATCGGCCGGGGCCGGCGGGCCTCGGCCTCGAGGAAGTCGAAGCCGGGAGGGGCTTCGGCGGACAGGCGACGGAGGACTTCGCTCGGGCTCCATCGCCTCGGCCAGCTCCAGGTCCATCACCTCGCGGCGGCCCTCGATCCCCAGGCGCCAGCGCCAGGGCGAACGTGGCCTTGGGACGGGGGTTGAACCCCTGGCTGTGCGCCACGGGCAGATCGGCGCGGCGGAGCATCCGCTCCAGGCAGCGCATCAGGTCGTGATGGCTGACCAGCCGGAGGTCGCCCCGCTTGGCGAATCGGAGCCGGACCTTGGCGGTGACGGCGGGCTGGCCCGGGGTGGTCGTCAGTCGCGGCGCGTCGGCGGGCCCGGCGGAGGGGTTTCGCGCGGGCCCCGGGTCGCGGATTTTCCAGTCGGTTCGATGCGGGCGTCAGGCCCTCTTCCAGCGGCCCTGGTCGCACGGCGTCGGGGCCGTCGGGCTTGCACGGCCTCGGCAGGCGCCTCGGCGGCGATCGCCTCGGCGCTCGGCCGAGGCTTCGGCCAGGCCGAGCGCGGATCACCCGCTTGACCTCGGGGAGCTGGTGGGGCGGCATGCTCAGGTTGCCGCAGGCCCAGGCCCAGCAGCAGCGGGACGTATAGCGGCTCGCCGCCCATGCGTCCCGCAGACGGTGACCTCGATGCCGTGATCCCGGCCCGCCTTCACCACCATGGCGATCAGGCGGAGGACGGCCGGGTCGGCGGCGCTGTAGAGGTCGGCCACGGTCTCGTCGGTGCGATCGACGGCCAGGGTGTACTGGATCAGGTCGTTGGTGCCGATCGAGAAGAAGTCCACCTCCTCGGCCAGGCGGTCGGCCATCACGGCGGCGGCGGGCACCTCGATCATGGCGCCCACGGGCAGGTCGGCGCGGACCGGCGACCCCTTCGGCGGTCAACTCGGCGGCGACTCGTCGAGGATCGCGCGGGCGCGGCGGAATTCGCCCAGGGTCGAGACCAGCGGGAACATGATCCGCACGTCCCCCAGGGTGCTGGCGCGGAGGATCGCCCGCAACTGGGTGCGGAACAGCGCCGGGGTCGCGGAGCGAGAGCCGGATCGATCGCAGGCCGAGGAACGGGTTCCTCGCGGCCATCGTCGCTGCCCTGATAGGACAGCGAGCTTGTCGGCCCCCAGGTCGAGCGTGCGGATGGTGACCGGGCGGCCGTCCATCGAGCGGACGACCGCCGCATACGAGGCGAATTGCTCGTCCTCGGTCGGCGGGCGGTCGGCGCTCGAGGTAGAGGAACTCGGTGCGATAGAGGCCGACGCCGTCGGCCCCGCGTTCGAGGCAGGCGGCGACCTCGCCGGGGAACTCGATGTTGCCCAGGAGCGTCGACCTGCGTGCCGTCGCGGGTCTCGGCCGGCAGGTCGGCGAGCCCGGCGAGGCCGGCGAACCGGGCGGCCCGCTCGAGGCGGCGCGGCGATAGCGGCGCGAGCGTGGCGGCGTCGGGGTCGAGGACGACCAGGCCCTCGTCGCCGTCGATGATCGACGGTGCGGCAGTGGCGGGCGCGGTCCAGGAACTTGCCCAGGCCGACGACGGCGGGGATCTCCAGCGCGGCGGCGACGATGGCCGTGTGGCTGGTCCGGCCGCCGGCCTCGGTGGCGAACCCGAGGATCGTTCGACGGGTCCAGGCCGGCGGTCTGGCTGGGGGAGAGGTCGTGCGCCAGGGCCACGCTGGGCGTGCTCGGGCGCGGCCACGTCGGCCGACGGGGGCGGCCGCCGGACAGCTCGTCCAGGATGCGCCGCTCGATGTCGCGGACGTCGGCGGCGCGGGCGGCGAGGTGGCTGTCGGCGAGCTTCTCCAGCCGGGCGGCGTGGCCGTCCAGGACTTCGCAGACGGCGTGCTCGGCGGCGACCCGCTCGCGCTCGATCTGGTCGCCGGGCGTCGCGGCGCAGCGTCGGGGTCGGCGATCATCCGGGCGTGGGCCGCGAGGATGTCGGCGTATTGCGGGCCCGAGCCGTCGCGGGCGTCGGCCTCGGCCGCCTCGGCCTCGAGCGCGGGCGGCGTCCAGGGCGGCGTCGAGGCGGTCCAGCTCGGCCGGGACGGCCTCGGCGGCGATGGCGCGGGCCGGCAGGCGGACGCCGCGCGAGGTCGACGACCAGGGCCGGGCCGATGGCGATGCCGGGGCTGACGGCGATCCCCCGGAGGGTCTGCATCGGCGGGGGATTTCGGGCGCGCGGCACGGTGGGGTCCCAGGGCGCGGGCGGGGGGGGCCGGCGCGGGCCGAGTGCCGGCCGCGGGCCGGCCGATGGCCGCGGGGGCCGGCGGCCGGGCGGCCTGGCGTCCCGGCGGGCTCATGGGGCGCGGCTCCTCGTCCTGGCCGTCGTCGGTCCTCGTGGAACCGGGCCGAGACCAGCTCGGCCAGCGCCGTCGACGGCCGCCTCGGCGTCGGGGCCGCGGGCCTCCACCTCCAGCATGGTGCCGCATTCGGCGGCCAGGCTCGTCAGGTCGAGGATGCTCTTGCCGTTGAACTCGTCGCCGTGGTAGATGGACCCGGACCTCCGAGGCGAACTGCCCGGCCAGCCGGACGAACTTGTCCGCCGGACGCAGGTGCAGGCCCAGGGCGTTGAGGATCTCGACCTGGCGGCGGGCGACGAGGGACATCGTGCGGTCATCGGGCGGCTCGGTCGGCCTGGAGGGCACGGTCGCGCGGGGGGTCGACCGGGCGGGTCCGGCCGGTCGGGCCGGGCTCGGCCGATCGCCGGGGGCCGCCCGCGCGCGCGCCCGTCGCGGGCGGCGCGGGCGGTCAATGCGCGCCCTGGTCGGCCTCGTCCAGCACCTCCACGACCTGCTCGCGGGTCTTGGCCTGGCGGAGGAAGCTCACGAAGCGCTCGTCCTTCAGGTGCCGGGAGATGTTCTCCAGCGCCCGGAGGTGGTCGCCGGGCTGGTTCGGCGGCGAGACCAGCAGGAAGAGGATGTCGACCGGGTCGCCGTCCAGCGCGGCGAAATCCACCCCCTTGCGGGACAGCGCGACGGTGCCGATCAGCTTCTCGGCCTTGGGGTGCCGGGTGTGGGGCACCGCCACGCCCTGGCCGATGCCGGTCGAGCCGAGCTCCTCGCGATTGAGGATGGCGCGGGCCACGCCGTCGGCGTCGGCCTCGGCCAGTCGGCCGGCGCGTGACCAGGCTCTGGACGATCTCGCGGATCGCCGGCTCCTTGCCGTCGCCTGGAGGTCGACCAGGATCGCCTCACGCACCACGAAATCCGAAAGCTTCATCCGGCCCTCCATCGGCCGTCGTGACTCGACGAATCCTCAGCCACGAGGCGGGTGCGCCGCGGCCCACGGAGAAAAAGATGCCGTCAGTTGCGGCGCGGCGGAGCCAATCGACGCGAAAAGGCAAACGCACCAGCCAGGAAGGGTCATACATGCTCGTCAAGGCCACTCGATCCCGAGGCGGGCGGAGGCGGTTCGGTCAGGTCGGGATGCGTCGGCCACGTACCGCCTTGCGGGAGTCCGCCGTGGTGCCACTGGACCTTCTCCTTGAAGCGGCGAAGCTGCTCGTCGACCTTGTGGACGCAACCGGCCATCGCCGCCTCGGCGGTAACCCCTTCGTCCCGGGCCACGAAATCGTGCCTATGCTCGGCCGACACCAGGACGTCCGCCAGCCAATCATGCTTGCGGTGTTCGGCCTGGACCTCGATCGACATGAGCCGACCGAAATGCTTGAGCAACTTCTCCGCCTTCTGCTGAAGATGATCGTGCTGGGCCGGTCCAAGGCTACCGTGGCGGGCTGCGATCTCGATTAGCACCCGTCCGCTCCTTCCCTCCTCCTCCATCCGCCGCCCCGGATCAGGTTCTCCCGGGCGAGATTTGAGACTAACCGCACGCGGCGCGACGGTCAAGGGGCCAGAAATTTCGGACGCCCAGTCGGGGATCCCATGCACCTGGAGCCGGTCCATGGACGGATCTTGCTCACCTTCTCCTTCGTCACGGGCCCCGAGGAGGCAAGAGCCTCACGATCCGCAACGGGCCGAACGTGGCTTCTTTGGTCGCGAGGCCCTGGTTGATCCAGGCGTCGGCGTAGTGGGATAGCTCGGCGTCGCCGGGGTCGAGGACGAACCAGCGGATCTTTTCCGCCTCGTAGGGGGCGGGGTCTCGCGAGGGGATTGCCAGGAGCTGGGCTCGCCGGCTCATCCGCTCGCGAGAGAAGCCGAAGGTGTAGGCGAAGGAGTCGAAGTACGGCACGGCCAGGCCGCCGAGGTGGTCGTAGGCCAGGACGATGGAGGGATTGCGGTAGACCGACTCTCCGGGCGGCACCCGCGATCGCAACCAGTTGATGGCCTCGACGTCGTCTTGCGAAGGCAGGGGCGACGGGTCCTTGCAGTAGCGGGACCGGGGGATTCCCTCGACTTCGAGGGCGAAGAGGATCGGGAACGCGAGGCCGTCGGCCGTGATCCCGGCGAGCAGGAAGAATCCCAGGATGCGCCCCAGGAACTTCGGCCGGACGTCGAAGGCCCTCGCGACCGTTGCGCCGGCGGCGATCGATAGGCCGATCGCCGCCACGGTCGCGAACTTCGAGATATCCCACGAATGGGCGTAGTAGAACAGGTTCACGACGCCCAGGCCGCCGGCGATCAGGAGCGCGAGGGGCAGGCGACCGCGGCGGAGGAACAGCAGGCCGCACAGGCCGAGGGGAATCAGGAGGCCGAAGGTCAAGGCGTGCCACTCGATCAGGGTCGTCGGCGAATCGGTGATCCCCAGGCGGACGCCGATCGCGAGATTTCCGCCGTGAGGAGGCGGCAGGAAGAATCCGCCGGCCGCCCGGCCCGTCGCGATCGCGATGAGGAGGGCCGCGACCATGCCGAGGACGCGGCGACGCGGGTAGGAGCGATCCGAAAAGACCTCGGAGACGGGGATTGCCCCCATCAAGGAGGCGAAGACGACGATATGGCTGATGGACAGCGCCGACAGGAGGATGGCGAGGCTCGCGTAGCGAGAGAAGCCCGGTCGGCCGCGATCCAGGACGATCAGGATCGCGCACAGGCCGAAGGGTAATCCCAGCCCCCAGGGATGCTGGAAGAAATAGGAGATGATCGGCGGATTGAGCCACACGCCGCCGGCCTCGCCCATCACGAGGGCCCTTTCCAGATAGGCGCCATCGCGGAATGCGGGGAGGAATGGCAACCCGCCGCCGAACAGGGTGATGGCCGCCGTGAGCCAGCCCCGGCCGCGGCCGAGCAGTTCGTCCCCGACGACCCAGAGCAGGCACCAGGTATAGGCCCAGCTCACGAGCGTGAGGACGTCGATGGCCAGAATGGGCGACACGCGGAGCACGGCGGTGATGGCCGTCGCCGCGAGGTCGAATCCGTAATGATAGCGGTACTCAAGGTCGGGGAACGTCATGTGGCGGGGCGGATAGTGGTCGTTCTGGATCTGCGCGACCACGCCGATATGCCCGGTGAAAAGCTGCTCGTCATGGAAGCACCATCGCAGCGACATCGGCGCGATGATCGCCGTGGCCAGCGCGGCGGAGGCGAGCATCTTCCACCAGCCCGCGGCGACCTGCCTTTCCGCGGGCATCCGCCCACCCAAGAACCTCTCGCACGCCCAGCCAATCAGGCCGACGGCCGCCAGGCAGGAGGTTCCCGCCCAGAGCCCGATCCGGAATGATCCCGACCACCTCGCCGCGAAGTGGACGGCCAGGAGCCAGGACGCGGCCCCGAGGCCGGGGGCGAGGACGGCGGCCGCTCGCCGATCCTTCGTGATCCTCGCCGCAAGCAACCAGCCCGAGAGCCACACCCCCGGCAGGATCGCCAGCAGGAAGGAGCACGACGCCGGCATGGGGTTGGGGATTGACACGCAAGAATCCTGGGCCGGAACGGGGGCTCATCCTCTTGGATCGGAAGTCGCCGGTTTCCGGCTCCTACCCGCTTCCCGGAGAGTGGTTTTTGTCGCTGTTTTCCGCGCCGTCGGGGGAGATGGGCGCCTTGAGGGCGTCGAGCTGATTCGAGTAGGCCGAGACCAGCTCTCGGCGGCTGAGCAGGCCGACGAGATGCGTGGTGTCGTTGGGGGAGACGACCGGGAGCTCGTCGAGGTTGCGCTCGGTGAGCCTCCTCAAGGCCATGTGGAGGTCGTCCAGGGGCGTGACCGAGATCACCGGGCGAGTGGCGAGGTCGTCGGCCAGGACCAGCGGACCGAGCGCCGATCCCACGCAGCGCCGTGCGGACGTCGCCGAGCGAGAAGATCCCCGTCAGGCGGCCCTCGGTGTCGACCACGGGGAAGAGGGTTTCCGACGAGTCGGCGACCCTCCGCAGGACCTCGTTGAAGGGCAGGCTCTCGGGGATCATCTCCAGCCCTTCGGTCCTCACGCGGACCTGGTTGACCTTGATCCGCTCCAGGACGTCGACGACGAAATCCCCCTGATGCGCGGGGCTGTCGACCGGGCTGGAGACTTGCTCCTCGTAGAGGGTCCAGCGTCGCGAGAGGGCCACGTTCAGCCCGCACACGAGCATGAGCGGGACGAGCAGCTTGTAATGGCCGGTCATCTCGCACACCATCACGATCGAGGCCAGCGGCGTCTTGGAGACCCCCGCGAAGAACCCGCCCATGCCGACCAGGGCGAAGGCGGCCGGGTTGAGGATGTGGCCGCCGGGCAGGAAGTCGTGGAAGAAGATCCCGATCGCCCCGCCCAGCATGCCCCCGATGAAGATCGACGGGCCGAACACGCCGCCGCTGCCTCCCGAGCTGATCGTGAGCCCCGTGGACACGATCTTCAGCAGGGCCAGGCTGAGCAAGAGCGCGGCACCCATCTGCGGGACGAAGGGTCTCACCCCCTCGCCGAACGGCGATTGGCCGTCGGGGAAGAACATGGGAGGCATGCCGATCGCGCCCCACTGCACCCATCCGTACCCGCCCGTCATGAGTTGCGGGAACTGGAGGGCCAGCAATCCCACGAGGAACCCGCCGATCGCCGGCTTCACGTGGCGAGGCAGCGGGATCGGGTGGAAGACCCGGTCGCGGAGCCCGTAGAACACCTTCACGTACAGCCAGCCCACGGCCGCGCACGCGATCGCCAGCAGGAAGTAGAGCGGGAGCTCGCGAAAGCCGAGGAACCCCACGTCGGGCACGGCAAAGATCGGCCTCGGGTCCACGAACAGCGAGAACAGCGAGTACGCCACGATCGAGCTGGCCAGGCAAGGCAGGAGCGCGGCGGCCTCCGTCGCGGTGGTCGCATAGAGGACTTCCCCGGCGAACAGGGCGCCTCCCAGCGGGCGCGGAAGATGGCGCCGATGCCCCCGGCGGCGCCCGACGAGCATCAATAATCGCCGCTCGCTCGGGGTGAGCCGGAGCAATCGGGCCAGGGCCGAGCCGAACCCGGCGCCGATCTGAGCGATCGGCCCTTCCTGCCCGGCCGATCCGCCCGACCCGATGGTGATGATCGAGGCAACCCCCTTGATCAAAGGCACTCGCGAGCGGATCTGCCCGCTGCCGCGATGGAATGCGCGGATCAGGGCATCGGTCCCGTGCCCCTCGGCCTCGGGGGCGAAGCTGAATACGATCACGCCCGAGATCAGCCCGCCCACGGTCGGGATCAGCAGCGTGAGCCACCACGGGAACGGATAAGTGATCGGCCTCGCCACGCCCTCGGCCGCCGGGGGCATGTGGAAGTGGAGCAAATCGCCCAGGAGATGGCGGATCAGGAAATCCAGCGCGAGCAGGAACCCGACCGCCCCGAACCCGGCCACGATGCCAACCAGCGGGCTGCAAACGACAACGCGGCCCACCCCCGGGGTGGCCCAGCGGGTGGCCAGCCGGTTCAGGAGCTTGCCCAGGGATTTTGTTGCGATCATGGGGTTCCGGGGATCAGGACGAGTGCAATTGCGGCAAGGAATTCGGATGACCAGCCCGGCCCACGCCCAGGCTCACCTGTCTTCGGGCCGCGTTCCGAAGTCGGCGACCTGGAGACGACAAGCCATTGGGTCCACAGGCCGTAAGTGGTCGCCGTCACGCCGGCCGCCAGGGTGCTGAACTTGAAGACATCCGGGGCGAGGAAGCTCGCCGATCCAATCAGGACACCGCCGACAGTAATCATCAGAAGGGAGGAGAAATTCAAGGACCTGATGTTGTCATAATCGCGTTTCAACCCTTCATAGTGGGGTACGAACCAATCCAGGCGCTTGCGCTGGGAATCGATGACGAGTGTAAGCTCTCGCCTCAATTCTTTCATGGCAGCGGCGTGAAATTCCTGGACTGCGGCGAGTTCCGCGGCGATGCGATCGTGCTCCTTGCAGGCATCCTCGATGTGCCGTTCCGTGGCGATCGCGTGGCGTTCGGTCGGCGTGGGGGGCTTCGCCGGGGCGATCGCCTTGGTGATGACTTCCTGACTCGATAAGAATGACTCCCAACTGAACGATGGACCTTCCTTGGTGATCCATTCATTGAGGGTTCTTAACGAGATCAGTAGGTCGTCTTTTACCATCGGGTCCGTCCGGTTCGCGTCAAATTCAAAATGCCTGCAACGCCTCAATCTCGTCGGGCGTCATCTCCTCGAAGCCGAGTTCGCCCGCCAAGGCACGATAAGCCCGCTCGTGGGCCTCGACGTAGAGCTTGACCTGATCCTCGGTGTAGCCGGAATTCCGGCCCTGCTCGGCGACATTTTCGAGGACCTTGGGCACGATCTCCTCGAAAACTTCGAGAGGAGTCTTTCCGGGCCGGATGAGCGGCGTGGAGAGCAGGGCCACGCGCATGTTGAACCTGGCCCCGTGGAAGCACGACTTGAGGAACTTCGCGCGTTCCTCGGGCGGGCCGTTCATCCCCTTGACCCGCCATTCTCGCAGGTCGTTGTCTATGGACTCGAGCACGGCTTCTGCATTCATGGCGGCCTCCCCGGCGGAGGAATCGGTCATCCTCGCCTCGATCGATTCTATCCGAAACCGGCATCGGCGCAGAGATTTCCCTCCGGGACGTTTGCCGGCGGCCGCCGGCAAACGTCGCACGGACGAGAGTCGGAGATCCCCTCGATCACTTCTTGCCGGCCGTGATCCCCGGCCAGTCGTCGGTGCGGAACGGCGTGACCGGGAGGCCGTCCTTGCTGTAGAGGTTGCACACCGGGTTGTCGGCCCAGCCGTAGCGGACGGCCGCCGGGTCGGAGACCTGGCTGGACGAGACCTCGATCTTGTCGTTGCCCACGAGCTTCGCCTCGGCCTTCACGAACTTCTTGTCCTCGCCCGCGATCGTGAACCCGATCGGCTCGTTCACGTCGAACGGCTTCAGCCCCGAGCCCACGTGGTCGAAGGTCAGGACGATCTTGTTGCCCTTCTTCTCCATCGATTTGTAGGACGGGCTGTGGTGCGGGATGTTCATCCCGTAGTCGCTTGGCCAGCGCCCAGCGGGCGAGCCTCTTGGCCACGTCCTGCTTGTTCTTGGGGTGGATGTCGTTGCCTTCGCCGATGTCGATGATCACGGCCTCGCCCGTGTTGGGCAGCTTGCTCATGGTCATGGTCTGGGCTTCCCGCAGCTCGGCCCAGGCGCTCTCGCCCGGCTCGGGCTTCTCGGCCATGTAGTCGGCAAGCTGGACCCAGTAGAACGAGAAGTCGCCGATGCCCCACTCCTCGCGCCAGCTCTTGATCATCAGGGGGAACAGGTCGCGATATTGATAGGCGCGGCCGGCGTTCGACTCGCCCTGATACCAGATCACGCCCTTCATCCCGTAGCCGATGGTGGGCTTGAGCACGCCGTTGTAAATGTTCGCGGGCCGCGCGTTGCCGGCCATCTGGGCGTCGGGCCGTTGCGGGGGATTGGCGGCCTCCGGCCTTCGGACCTTGGCCTTCTCCGCCTTCTCGCGATACTCGGCCATCTTCTTCTCATGATCGGCCATGGCCTGGGGCAGGTCGGCCTCGCGCTTCTCCCACATCTCGACCAGCGGCTTGGTCGCCTCGTTGGCCGAGAGCAGGTCGCGGCGCACCCACGCCTCGCACGCCGAGCCGCCCCACGAGTCGTCGATCAATCCGATGGGCACGTCCAGGGTCTTCATAAAGCTGGCGGCCGAAGAAGAAGCCGACGGCCGAGAAGTCCCTCACGGTCTTCGGGGTGCAGACCTCCCACTGCCCCTTGAAGTCGTCCTTCGGCTCCTGGGTGCCCAATTTCGGCACGGAGATGAGGCGGATCTTCGGGTACTTGGCGGTCATGCTCTCCAAATCGCCGTCATTGGACCCTTTGACGTCCATCTCCATGTTCGACTGGCCCGAGCACAGCCAGACCTCGCCCACGAGCACGTCGTCGAACGTAACCTTGTTCTTCCCCTCGACGGTCATGGTCAAGGGACCGCCCGCCGAGAGCGGGTCAAGCGTGACCATCCACTTGCCGTCCTTGTCGGCCTCGGCGGATTTGGATTGATCGGCGATGGAAACGGTCACCTTCTCGCCGGGCGAAGCCTTGCCCCAAACGCGGTCTTTCTGACCTTGCTGGAGGACCATGTGGCTGCCGAAGATGCTCGGCAATTTGACATCGGCGCGAGACGTCGCGGGAGCGGCAAGGGCGATCGCCAGCCCGAGCAGGCCGGCACGCTGGAAGGCGGAAACGCAGGTCATCGGTGTCATCCTCGGGGGAGAGAAGAGTAGGCAGGCCCGCCAGTGTAGCGGACCGGCCGCGTCAACACCACGAGGTAGCCCGATCTTGCACTTCCGGCTCGAATCTCCTTCCTGGCTTGAAAAGCGATCATTCCGCGGGCGCACGCCGCAAAGACAACTCTTCCAGGTGGACCTTGGCGGCTTCCAGCAACTCCTCGTCCTCGGCGTCCCTGATGGCCTCGGCCGTGAAGCTCCTGGCCATGTAGGAGAGGTTCACGAGGAGTTGACCAAACCGGACATCGGGCGCCTGTTCGCCGAGTTCGCCCAGCACGCGCAACAATTCCTGGCGGGCAGTAAGGTTCATGGGAGGAAGTCTCCGATGGTCGGGAAATGCCCCAACGGCACCCGTGCCGAACGAATGACCTCGACGCGGATCGATCTTCCGGACGTCCTTCCGCGATCGGCGGCAACTTCTCATCCCATCATCCCAAGGGTACGAACCGCACCCAACCCCGAAGTCGGGGCCTAGTTTCAGGAAGCCCCCTTGTGCGAGATCCCGCACGATGCCATCACCGCCGGGGCGATGGGTTGGGCGAACGAATAGGAGGGCTGATAGGCGAGTTGCACCACCGCGTCGTACGTCTTCTTGCGGCGGCCCGTCTCGGCCGGCAGGTTCTTGCCCTCGACTTCCGCCTGCCAGGCTCGCCAGGGCGGCTTCCTGGTGCCCAGGTCCTTCTTCGTGATCAGCTTCAGGACGCCGATCGCCAGGTCGTTCATCTTCCCGATCGCCCGGTTCTGCTCCTCGATCATCGCCACGTCGGCCTCAAGCTGCTGGGCCGCCATGATCGCGCCGTTCTCGGCCTCGCGCCGGTTCTTGCCGACCTCGATCTTCTGCATCCCCATCGTGTCGATCGGGTTGCCTTGATCGTCGACGAAGACCATCCCCTTTCCCTGGGTCTTGCGACGATGGATCACGGGCAGGCCGTTCTCGTCGAGGATCACGATGTCGCCGGGCAGGAGGCCGACCTCGGGCGCGGCCGGCGGGGCGTACACCTGGCGGACGTTGAATTTCTCCCCTTCGACGAACAGGACGCCCTTGCCGCCCGCGCCGTCCACGGGCTTGACCTCGAACCGGATCGGGTCGCGGATCAGCCCCACGATCGCCGCGGCGAATTCGGCCGGTTCGCGCCCTTGAGGATCGCGGTCGCCCTCGCTTGCACCTTCGTCGACTTCCCGAACAGGGCCAGCGCCGCCAGCGATCGCGAGGCCGCGCCTCCAGGAATGCCGGCGAGCACTTCCGTGACCAGTTCCTGCTCGCCAGGCCCTCCCGCCGCCAGGGCGATCCACAGCGAGGGGACGGCCCGCGGATCATCCAGCTTGAGGAACGCGGCCTTCGCCTCCTCGCGACGCGTTGCGACCTTGTCATGCAGCTTGTCGTGGAGTTTGCGGAGGATGGGCAGCCAGTGCTTGTCGGCCTTCGCCTGGGCGTCGAAATCGGCGACCTGTGCGTCGGTCATCCACCGGCCCACGTGCTTCTTGTAGCCGAGATGCTTCCACGCGGCGTCTCGCTTCGGATCAAGCTCGATCACCGCGGCGAATTCGGCCTCCGCCTCGGCCTGCATCTTCTTCGACTGGCACCAAATGGCCAGCTTCCAGTGGGCATCGGCCGTGTTGGCGACCGATTTCCGCCGGTTGGCATATTCGGAAACGTCGGCTTCGCCCGGCGCGGGCATCTGGGCCAATGCGGCCAGGGAAAGGATCAGGGCGTGCATCATCGCGGGGCCTCGTCGGATCGCCGTGAGCGGGGTCATGAGCCCGAATCCTGGTTGGTCGCGGCCGACCGCGGATTTCATTCAGGAAATCGCGGCCCTATTTCTTCGGCTTCAAGTACATGTCGAAGAAATCGAACGTCTCGCCCACGGTCCGCTTCATCTCCTCGCCGCCCCATCCGTGATTGGCGCCGACCATCAGCTCGACCCGGCCGGGGACCCCCGCCGCCGTGAGGGCGTCGGTCAGCTTCACCGCCTGGGTGTAGGGGACGAGCGGGTCCTTGGTCCCCTGGAAGGTGAGCATGGGCGGGTCGTCCTTGGTGATGTGCGAGAGCGGCGACGCCTGCCTGGTGGCTTCGGCCTTCTCGGCGGGATCGCCCCCGAGGAAGTCGCGGATGAGCGGCTGCGTGGGGGGCGGGAGGTCGGTGGCGGCGAAGTCGGTCGGGCCGAAATAATTGACCACCGCCTGCACCCGAGAGCTGGGGGCGTCGGCCGCGACTTCCCCCTCCAGGTTGCAATCCGGGCCCGCGGCGCCCAGCATGAGCGACAGGTGCCCGCCCGCCGAAAACCCGGTGGCGCCGATGTGGTTGGGGTCCACCTTGTACTCCGAGGCGTGCGACCGCAGCCATCGCACGGCGGCCTTCACGTCGTGGACCTGCGCGGGGAACGTGTCCGCCGGGCAGAAGCGATACTGCGGCGAAATCGCCACATAGCCGCGACGCGCGGCCTCCGCCAGCAAGGGCCGCATCTCCTTCTTATCGCCGGCCCGCCAGGCCCCCCCGTGGATGATCAGGAGGGCAGGAAACGGCCCGTTGCCCTCGGCCGGCAAGGCCATGTCCAGGCTCAATTCGCGATCGCCCACCTTGCGATAGACGATGTCATTCTCAACTTTGATCGGCCCGGCCTTGACGGCGTGTTGCGTCATGCCGAGCAGGGTCAGGACGGCGAGGAAAAAGCGCGGTCATGGGAGGCTCCTCGGTCGATCGAGTAGGGTGCTCTTCGGGAATCTTTCTTGATGAATGCGAAGCGGTGTCCTGTGAGCACCCTACGAAGATCGCCTTCCCAACGCAAAGGGGCAGGCGCGAAAACGGTGTCGGGCACGAATCGCACTTCTTCAGTAGGGCGCATCAAGTGCTCCCTCGTGTCGGGTCGCTCAAAACCGGTGTATTTCATGCACCGGACGTGAGACACGAGGCGTGGCCGAGGACCACGGCCCCATCGATGGTATCGGTGGGGCGCGGTTTCCAACCCCTCGAAATGCGTCGGGCGAGCAGCTCATCGGCCGTCGGCGAGTGGTCCCAGATGGCGACCGCCATCACGGCGCCGAGTCAGGTGGTGTCGAACGCGAGGAACACGTGCGATCCCGCCCTCACCACCACGTCGTGGGTGAATTCGTCCTGCACCACCACATCCACGAACTCGGCCGCGGGCGTGCGGGCATGGGCCCAGCGGATTACCCCATCCAGCGTGCTCAGTTCGCGGACTTCGCCAAGGATGGCGTCGGACTCGACCATGGGGATCTCGCTCCCGTCGGGCAGTCGGACGAGCTTCCCCGATTGTATCAGCGAGTCCGGCCGATTCCCAACGTCCATCCTTCGCGGCGAGATGGGACGGAGATCTTCCCGGGCCGTCGTTCCCGGCCCCGATCCCCGTCCCTTTATTTTCCGAGGAAAAGCGGCGCGGGCTTCACTTCCGCGAGGCCGCCGTTGCGGCCTTGGACAGGCGGCGGGGCAGGACGCGCTCCTCGTAGAACTTCTTCATGTGGCGATAGTCGGGCCCGTGCGAGACGGCCACCAGCCCGAAGCTCCTGGAGACCTCCTCGGTGGCCTGGTCCAGGGTCCATCCGCAATACATGGTCCGGTAGGCGATCTGCACCATCGAGGCGCGGTTGATCCCGTGGTGGCAGTGGAAATAAACCGGCTGCGAGGCGGGATCGGCGAGCACCGAGGCCGCCTTTTCGAGCTGGTCGGACACGCCGTCGCCGGTCTCGGCCGAGCGGTCGTCGGTGATCGGCACGTGGACCCACTGGATTCCAAGCTCTTGCGCCAGCGCCTTCTCGCCCACGGCCAGGGGGTGCGTGGGCGGGTGCGCGAGCGCGACGATGGTCTTCACATGGTATTCGCGCACGATCCGCTTCATGGGCCAATCGTGCTGCCAGGCCCCTCGGAAGACCTTGCCGGGCTCGACCACGGCGAACTTGTCGGCGAAGACGTAATCGTGGCCGTGCCTCCAGAGTTGCTGGAGCCCCACGATTGCCAGGGCCGCCAGGGCCAGGCGGCGGAGCCACACGCGACGAGGGCTCATGGTCAGGCTGGCTCCGGTGGGACGAAAGGGAGATCAAGGGGCGATCGGCGGACTGTATAACAGGGGGTGCCGATTGCATCAAGATCGATCGATTTCGGTGCCGAACTCAACCTTTGGTCCCAACCGGCGGCAATTTGGCGTCGTCGCGCACGGGGAAAACGGTATGATCGGAATCCTCGTCCGCCTCTCGCGGTGGGCTGGATCGAGTTTATTAAAGCAGGAATGCACCCAGGAAGAGGTCAGGATGACCACCGGGCGGCGGGTCTTGTGGGCGGTCGTGGTCGGTTCGGCCCTGATCCGGCTGGCCCTGGCTGCGGGGTTGGGCGCGGGGCATGATGAGGCCTATCATGCTCTTATGGCGATGCATGTCGACTGGAGTTACTACGATCATCCCCCCATGATGGCCCTGATTGCCAGGCTTGGGATGATCCTGGGCCAGGGATTGCCGCTCACCCTGGCGGCCCGCCTGGGATTCGTGGCCCTCTTCGCCGGCTCCACGCTCCTGGTCGCCCGCATCACGGGCCGGCTTTACGGCGAGCTTGCCGGCTGGATCGCTGCTATCCTGCTGAATGGATCCGTTTATTATGGCTTATTTGCGGGCATGTGCGTGTTGCCCGACGGGCCGTTGCTGTTCTTCTGGCTGCTCACGATCGACCGTTTGATTTCCGCGCTGGAACGTCCCGATCGCCTGGGATTGTGGTTCCTGGTCGGGATCGCATGGGGTGGGGCGTTGTTGAGCAAGTATCATGCGGTGTTCCTGCCGGTGGGGGTGTTCTTGTACCTGGTGGTTGATCCGAAATTCCGTCGCATCCTGACTTCTTTCGGTCCGTATCTATCGGCCATGGTTGGGTTTGCGGTGTTTTCCCCGGTCATCTTCTGGAATCAGGCGCATGGATGGGCGTCGTTCGCATTCCAGGCCGAGCGGGCCGTGGGCGGGCCGGCGTTCCGGTTGGATTCGCTGGTGGGGGCGATCGCCGGCCAGGCGCTTTATCTGACCCCGTGGATCTGGTCCTTCCTCATGCTTTCGCTGGCCCGTTCGGTGCGGTCGGGGGCGAAATCGATCTCGCCCGGTAACATCCAGGCCGATCGGTTCTTGCTTTGCCAGGCGATAACGCCTTTAATGGCGTTCCTGGCCGTGGCGTGTCGCCGGCCGGTTTTGCCCCACTGGTCGCTGATCGGGTTGTTGCCGGTGTTCCCCCTGCTCGCTCGCGATTGCGCCACCTGGCGAGCACCAACTGGCCGCGCCTCCGATTCCGGCTCATCCTGGTGAGCGTGGTCCCGGCGGCGATCGGCTTGCTGGTCGTGGTGCATGCTCGCACCGGATTCCTCCAGAAAGGCGGGCAAGGGACGCTGGGCCTGATCGCACCCGCGAATGACCCGACGGTCGACATGATTGGCTGGGACCGGGTCGCCGACGAGCTTCGGCATCGGGGTTTGCTGGATCGCCCGGGGCAGTTCGTGTTCACGAGCAAGTGGTATTACAGCGGCCACCTTGCGTTCGAGATGGGCGAGGACGCGAACGTGTTGTGCTACGACCCGAAGGGGGCGCATGCGTTCGCCGACTGGTCGCCGGCAGGCGACGCCGTGGGCAAGGACGGCCTGTTCCTCGCGTTCAACCAGAGCCCGGTCGAGCCGGATATGTATATACCCTGGTTCGAAAAGATCGAGCTGGCCGACCAGTTCGAGGTCCTGCGGGCGGGCTCGCCCGTGCGTCACGTGCGGGTGTATCGCTGCTATCGCCAGATCCGGCCATTTCCCGAGAGGGCCGCACCCCGGATGGCGTCGTCGGGGGATGGCCTTGCCCGCTAGAATGGGCCGGAGGACTTGCGCATGCCGCTCGACGCCATTGATGAGCCGGAAACCGGGACGGGGCGGATGTCGAAGGTCGTCGGCCTTTATCAGATGCTCTTGCACCGCGCCCTCGAGCATTTCTTCCCCGATGCCACGCTGGAGCCGGTGGGGGACCGCAGCTTCATCCAGTTCGAGCCCATGATTGGCCAGGAGAATTTCGCGTTCTTCGAGGACCCTCATGGGCTGGGGATGGAGCTGGATTGGTTCCGCGCACGCTACATCTTCACGCCGGGCAGCCCTCGGCCGTTCCAGGCGAGCGAGCGGACGCTGATCCGGGCCACCGTCGAGGTGCTCGACCGCCGGTTTCGCGCCCTGTTCGACCCCGAGGCCGTGCATCGCGAGGATTACTTCCATTACGCGGTCGAAGACCTGATCGTCGCGGCCGATTTGGACCTGTCGTGGTCGGTGAGGATTCCCGCGGCGCTGGAGGCCTTGCGGGTGGCGGCACTCTCCACCTACGAGAATCGCCGCGTGTCCACGGGCGTGCTCCTGCTGGGCACCGAGACCGACCCGGCGTTCCCGGGGCGGATGAACTTGCCCGGGGCCCCTCGGTATAACGTGGGGCTGGCGGCCATCAAGAGCCTGCATCGGATCTGCGACGGGTTGCGGACCATGCTCGTGGTGGATCGTTCGGGCGACCTGGCGTGGGCCGTGGACATCGAGAGTTGGGCCGACCGCGTGCAGGACGGCACGCCCTTGCCGGCCCCGTGCGCGCGGCCTTATTTCCACCATGCCAGGGCCACGCTCTCGGGCGGCCACGTGGCGGTGGTCCTGTCGCCGTCGCAGGAGATCAAGATCTTCGCGAACGGGACGGCGGCGTTCGCCTTCAGCGACGCGAGATGGCGACTGCTGGACGTCCCCACCAAGTATGCCGCCTGGTGCCGGGCGATCGGCGATTCGTGCCCGAGCGACCTGGCCGCGAAGGTCTTCCAGGCCGCCTTGAACCTGGGGGAGCATCGCCGCGGGGCGCTGTTCGTGGTCCTGCGAGACCCGAACGTGTCGTTGCGGCTCCTGGTGGCGCCCGGAGACCGGATCGTCGAGGAGGAGGTGGGAGACGACCCGCTCGACCCCGACAACCTCTCGCCCCGGCTGGCGAAACGGGCCTTGCACCACCTGGCCCGGGGCCAGACGCTGGCCGACATGGAAGTCTCGGTCCTGGAGGCGCTGGCCGGGATCGACGGCGCCGTGGTGACCGATCCCACGGGCCGATTGCTCACGTTCGGGGCGATCTTGCGGGTCGCTCCCGAAGTGGTCCTGGCCCCGCGAGCGGTGGAAGGGGCGCGGACCACGGCGGCGCTGGCGGCGTCGCTGTATGGGCCGGTCCTGAAGGTGAGCGAGGACGGATTCCTGACGATGTTCCTGGGCGGTCAGAGGGTGTGGGAGTTGTGACATCCCCCCTCCACAAGGCCATCTACCTGACCGGCCCCACGGCCTGCGGCAAGACGGCGATCGGCGTGGAGCTGGCCCGCCGCCTGGATGCGGAAGTCGTTGCGATGGACTCGATGACGCTCTATCGGGGGATGGACATCGGCACCGCCAAGCCGAACCTGGCCGAGCGGGGCGGAGTCCCGCATCACCTGATCGACGTGATCGATCCCTGGGAATCCGCCAGCGTGGCCGACTATCGCGAATGGGCCATTCAAGCCGTGAAAGAAGTCGAATCGCGAGGCCATCGGGCCCTGTTCGTGGGGGGAACCGCGCTCTATCTGAAGGCCCTCTTGAGGGGCCTGTTCGAAGGCCCTCCGGCCGATCCTGGATTGCGAAATTCACTGGAAGAAGAGGCCGACCGCCTGGGCAATGCCGCCTTGCACGGTCGCCTGGCGAAGCTCGACCCGAAGACCGCCGCAAGGCTCCCGATCGGCGATCGCCGCCGGATCGTGCGGGCCCTGGAGGTGATCCACTCCACGGGAATGCCCCTCAGCGACCTGCAAAAAGAGCACGAAAGGCCCGCCGAAGGGGTCCGCGTGTTCGCGATCGACCGGCCCTCGCGAAGTCCTGCGCAAACGGATCGCATCGATCGCCGCGAGGTCCGGATGTTCGCCGACGGGCTGATCGAGGAGGCGCAATCGCTGATTTCCGGCCCACAACCACTGAACCAAACCCCCTTGCAAGGCGTAGGATATGGCGAGGTTATCGACCACCTGCAAGGCCGCTGCACGCTGGGGCGGGCGATCGAGTTGACCCAGAATCGGACGCGCCAATTTGCCAAGAGGCAAAGGACGTGGTTCCGGGGCCTGGAGGAATGCCGCGCCTGGCCCATCCCCGAAGACGAGCCCGCCGAGGTCACGGCCGATCATCTGGCGGAGGAAATCCGGAACCTTGACTAGGGCGCGAATCGTGGAAAGTTGAGACAGGGAAAGGAGTTATGGCCCTGATTTCGAAAGCGAAAACACGCCGGATTAAGAAAATCGCATTTGAACGCTTGACTAATAACCCTGCGTCGACAAAATGTACGCGACCTGGACGGTAAGCGCGATTGTCGGTCCTTCCCCGCCGCCTCCCAATCCCTCGATCTCGCCCCCCCAAAGTCACCCTTCCGGCAATCCTGCACGGCACAGCGTGGTGTCGGCGGACCACCCACCGGAACCTCCCCAGGGATGATTTTCCGAATGAACGCCCCGCTTTTGCATGCCCCTGATTCGCAAGAAGTTAATTCGACGTCGCGGGATTTCTTGAAGGTGCTCCGCCGTTCGGGAGTATTGAGCGCTCGCCAGATCGAACAGGTCAGGGCGAGGGTCAGCTCGGGCCGTTATCCGGATAGTCCCACCGGCCTGGCCCGTAAGCTGGTGAAGGCAGGAATATTGACGCAATATCAGGCCCGTCACCTGCTGCACAGTGAGAAGGCCGACCTGGTGGTGGGCCGTTATGTGATCCTCGATCGCCTGGGGTCGGGCTCGATGGGCCGGGTCTATCGTGCCCGCCATCGCCTGATGGGTCGCGAGGTTGCCTTGAAGGTGATCGACCCCGACCTGACCGCCCGTCGCGGGGCCCTCGCCCGCTTCCGCCGCGAGATGCAGCTTATCGGTCGCCTGGATCATCCGAATATCGTCCGCGCCTTCGACGCCGACCAGGTGGGGGACGTCCCGTATATCGTGATGGAATGCCTGCCGGGACGCAGCCTCGATCAGGTCTTCGAGGCCGAGGGGCCGCTCTCGCCCGCGGTCCTCGCCCCGCTCGCGGCGCAGGCGGCCCTCGGGTTGGCCCACGCGCATGATCGCGGCGTCGTGCATCGCGACATCAAGCCGTCGAACCTGATTGTCACCGACTCGGGCGTGCTCAAGGTCCTGGATTTCGGGGTCGGGGCGCTCACCGGGTTGCGGGCCGACGACATGGACGCGCTCACGGCCGATGGCCTGGCCGTGGGCACGGTCGAATACATGTCGCCCGAGCAGGCCCGCGGCCTCGCGGTGGACGGGAGGAGCGACCTGTACTCGCTCGGATGCGTCCTGTATCACCTGCTCACCGGCCGAATCCCGTTCCCGTCGGCCAACAAGTTCGTGAGCCTGGCGCTGCGGGTCGAAGGCCGCCCGGTGCCGATCGCCGACCATCGCCCCGACCTCCCGCCCGCCGTGGTGGAAGTCATCGAACGCCTGATGGCGGCCCGTCCCGAAGACCGGTACGCGACCGCGTCCGAAGCCGCCGAGGCATTGCAAGCCGTCTCCAGGGGGCTCGACCCGGCCCCCAAAGTCGAGAGCCCCGGCGAGGCGCCGCCCTCCCCACGTGCCAACCGCCTGGCCGCGTTGATCCAGCGTCACCCCGGGCCCTGCGCGGCCGCAGCCGCGGCGATGGCCGCCGCGACCTTCGGGCTCGGGGCGATCGTCACCCTGCTGGCGAGATGACGGGTGACGTCTCGCCCCATCCTCGCCGGAAGATTCCTCTTCCTCATCCGGCCGGGATCGCGAATCCAGCCTCGCCCCGACCATAATCCCGAGATCGGAACGGACGTGCGGCGAGACGTATCCGGACGTGTTTTTTTGGCTTTGTCTCGCAAGAAGATGCGCACGAAGTTTCCAGGTCCCGGAGACATCGGCTGCCCTGCAAGAATCGATAACTTGTTGTAGATTCATGGTTTAGCCTCCGTTTCCGGGAAAGACATCGCCCGCCATGCTGGGCGAGATTTGGCTTCGTTTCGTAAAATCACGTGCCCGGAACGACGACGATCCCGGCCAGCCGGACTCCCGTTCCGCATCCGCCCGGGACGAGTCCGCGGGCGAAACGCAAACCCGGCCAAGGAGAGCATCGGGACATTCCGCCCCGGTCATCGCGCAATCGGACGCCGGAAATCCCGAGACAGGGGCCGCCGCCGTGCAAAAGCCGTGGGATGCTTCCCTCCTCCGTCACGGCAACGGGGGCAACAGGTCACGAGCAAGATGGCAACGAGCCGAGTCGAGCGACCGACTCCTTTGGGAACATCGCGACGAGGCGGCCCGATCTTCCGCCATTCGCGATCGGATGTCGGGCGGGCTGGGTCGCGACCCGGCGATACCGACGTAGCAAAACCGGCAGCTAATCTACCCCCTGCAAGGTGCTTGCCCGTCCAATCCACCGATCCACTCGCCTGCTCGCGGATTGCCCTTCCGCATCCGGCCGGGATCTGGTATCTAGCCTCGCCCTGACTTTCGTTCTCCCGAAATGTTGGGGAGCCGTTCCCAAGGAGGGGGGCGTTTCCATGAATTGTCGCCGGATTTTCTTGGTGGGCTGGACCCTGGCGCTGCTGCTGGGGCTATCGGGGTTGCGCCTGGGCGTTGCCCAGCAACCCGGGACGCCGTCGCCCCCCGACGTGCCGGCGAATGACTCGAAGACGCCCAAGGTCGACGAGGACCTCTTGCCCGCCCGGTCGGCGGACGGCGAGACCAATCCCCTGGGGCCGGCCAAGGAACGGCCGGGCGATGCGGGCGGCGCCACCGGATCGCCGGGCGTGCCCTTCATCCTGCCCGCCGATCGCTTGCCGATTGCTCCCAGCGCCGCGGCCTTGAACGTGGAGGTTGAGGGGCCGGCTTCGGCCAATTTGAATCGGCCGGCGAAATTCAAGATTTACGTGAAGAATACGGGCAAATCCCCCGCGATTGGCGTGAAAGTGTACGACACCTTGCCCGCGGGCTTGCGGTTCGACAAGAGCGACCCTCCCGAGAGCAAATCCACCCCCGATTGGCTCTTCTGGCAGTTCGACACGATTGCCCCGGGCGCCGAGAAGGTGATCACCATCACCGCCACGCCCACGGCCAAGGGGAACCTGGACCACGCCCCCACCGTCACGCTCTCGACCGGCAGCCGCTCGCGGACGATGGTGAAGGAGCCCAAGCTCAAGGTGGAGATCAACCAGAATGAGCCCGGCGCGGTGCTCAAGGGGAAGGTGGTCACGTTCACGGTCCGCGTGACGAACCTGGGGGACGGCCCGGCCAAGGCCGTGAAGGTCCACGCGAAGCTCAGCCCCGGGTTGAAGCAGGAAAACGGCCAGGAGCTGGAGCTCCCGTTCAAGGAGGCGCTCGGCAAGGAAGCCCTCATGCCGGGCGAGAGCGAGACCATCTCGCTGGAAGTGGACGCCGCCGCCGCCGGCAAGCAGTCGTGCGAGGTGAACGCGTCCAGCCCCGACGTGGTGGACTCGAAGGACGCGCTGGCCAGGGCCGACCTGGACATCGTCGAGCCCAAGATCACCATCGAGGTGAAGGGCCCTCCCGAGCGCCACACCGACACCGTGGCCACCTATCGATTGGTCGTGACCAATCCCGGCACGGCCGTCGCGAAGAACGCCCGCGCCGCCGCCGAATTGCCGCAGGGATGCCGGCTCTCGAAGAAGCCCGAAGGCGCCGATTACCTGGCCGAGAAGCGCATGCTCCTCTGGAGGATCGGCGAGCTGGAGCCCGGCGCGAGGAAGGAATTCAGCTTCGACGCGAGGCTCGGGGGCGTGGGGATCTACAAGATCCTCGGCGCGGCGCAGATCGACGGCGCGCCTCGCGAGAACGAGTCGTTCACGACGCAGGTCACGGGCATCGCCATGCTCAAGGTCAACCTGGGCGACTCCAGGGGCGTGCTCGACGTGGGCGAGGAGACCATGTACGAGGTCGTGGTCAAGAACATGGGGTCCAAGGAAGCGACCAAGATCCTCGTCTCGGTGGGCGTGAACGAATGCCTGGAGATCCTCGATACGACGGGCGTCGAAGCGGGGAGTTCGGCGCCGGCGGGCCAACCGCGCAAGGACGCCGTGTTCAAGGCCTTCGACCTGCCGCCCAACGCCGAGCAGGTGCTCACCCTGCGGGCCAAGGGCGTGAAGGCGGGCGCCGGCAAGTGCACGGTCGAGCTGATGAACGAGGATGTCAAGCATTCCAGCTCGACGACCACGCGGGTCTTCGACGCGAAGTAGCGGGCGAAGACGTTCCTACCTCCCCTTGCCGAAGATCGAGCCGAGCACGCCTCGCGTGATCGTTCGGCCGACCTGCGAGCCCACCGACCTGGCGGCGCTCTTGGTCATGGCCTCGCCCGCGCCTTCGTGGTGGCCGCCCCTTGGCCCGGTCGTCCCGAAGAAGAAGTCGCGGAGGTGCTGCATGAACCCTGCGCGACGCTCCTGGTTGACGGCCGGGGGCGTCTCCATCCGGGATTCCTCGGGCATCTTCTCGGCGGCGCGGGCCTTGAGGATCTCGTACGCCGACTCGCGATCGACCATCGTCTCGTATTGCCCGAAGACGACCGATTCCTTGATGATCTTCTGGCGATCGGCCGGCGAGATCGGCCCGATTTGCGAGACCGGCGGGACGATGTAGGCGCGCTCGACCACGCCGGGCGACCCCTTCTCGTCGAGCATGGAGACCAGCGCCTCGCCCACTTCCAGCTCGGTGATTGCCTTCGCGGCATCGATCAGGGGATTCGCGCGAAACGTCTCGGCCGCCGCCTTCACCGCCTTCTGGTCGCGCGGGGTGAACGCCCGCAAGGCGTGCTGGACGCGGTTGCCGAGCTGGCCGAGGACCGTGTCGGGCACGTCCAGCGGGTTCTGCGTGACGAAGTACACGCCAACGCCCTTGGATCGGATCAGCCTCACCACCTGCTCCACCTTCTTCAGCAAAGGGGGAGGCGCGTCGTCGAACAGGAGGTGGGCCTCGTCGAAGAAGAAGACGAGCTTGGGCTTGGACGGGTCGCCCACTTCGGGCAGGGTCTCGTAAAGTTCCGAGAGCAGCCAGAGCAGGAAGGTGGCGTACAGCTTGGGGGCGTTCATGAGCCGGTCGGCGGCCAAAATATTGATCACGCCGCGGCCCCTGTCGACCTGCATGAGGTCGGCGATGTTGAGCGCGGGCTCGCCGAAGAACTCCTCGGCGCCCTGGTGATCGAGTTCGAGCAGGCTCCTCTGGATCGCGCCGATCGACGCCGTCGAGACGTTCCCGTACTCGGTGGTGAACGTCTTGGCGTTGGCCCCCACGAACTGGAGCATGGCCCGCAGGTCCTTCAGGTCGAGCAGGAGCAGCCCATGGTCGTCGGCCACCTTGAAGGTGAGCGTGAGCACGCCCTGTTGCGTGTCGTTCAACTCCAGCAGGCGGCCCAGCAGGAGGGGCCCCATCTCGGAGATGGTGGAGCGGATGGGGTGGCCCTGCTGGCCGAACACGTCCCAGAACACGACCGGGGAGGCCGACCATGCGGGCTCGGGCAGGTGGAGCAATTCGAGCCGGGCCTTGATCCTCGGCGTGAGCGAGCCGGGCGCGGCCAGGCCCGAGAGGTCGCCCTTCACGTCGGCCAGGAAGACCGGGACGCCGATGGCGGAGAACCGCTCGGCCAGGGCCTGGAGCGTGACGGTCTTGCCCGTGCCGGTGGCGCCCGAGATCAGGCCGTGGCGGTTGGCCATCTCGGGCAGGAGGAACAGTTCGACGGCCTTGGCCTTGGCGACGAGCAGGGGGGCGATCATGGCGAGAATTTCTCGGGGCCGAGGTTGCGGGCGCGTCTTCCCTCACCCCCGAAATCGTACTCGCGCCCGGCCGGTTTGGCCAGCACCCGGGTCACGGTCGCGCGGGGGCGTCGACCCTGGCGGGCTCGGCCAGCTTGATCTCCTTGATCGAGCCGTTGGCCTTGAAGTCGGTGCCGAAGGCGAGCGTTGCCGTGGCCTTCAAGGGATCGAATCCGGGGACGGAAATCTTCGGGGCCGACGTGTAGCCGGAGCCGGCGTGGGTGATCGTGAACCCGACGACCCGTCCGTCGCGAATCGTGGCATAGGCCTTGGCCGCTTCGTGCCGCCATAGATTACCCCGGCCCGGGGGGTAACGATACTGATTCGAGACCGTATCCAGCCGCTCGTTGGTCACGCCCAAAGGGCCGAGCACTTTCATGAGCGCGGCCTTGTTTTCCCGGACCTGGCGAGCTTCGGGCGCTCCGACCGCCGGACGCCGGGGTCACGCCGCGAAACGCCTCGCGGAACACGTCGTCGGGCACGCCCAGGGCTGCCGCGATCAGCACGACGGGCCGGCCGCGGTCGCGGGGGTCGGTCTCGTAGCCACCGGAGAAGACGACGGCAACGCGATCGGGGCTAGCGGGCGGTTCATCCCGGGTCATGGCGACCAGCCTCGGGAGGATCAGGGCGGCAAGGATCATGCCGGCCACGAAGGGGACGAACCCCGGAGATCTTGCGAGCTTCTTCATCATCGGTCGTCTCCTCGGAAGGAACATGGCGGAATTCGGCCCGTCTCTCCCTGAGAAACGCGGCCCCCGGCCCGTTGTCGACACGCCTCGCGAGCGGAATCGAGAGCAGGAGGTAACTTCGCGGAAGGAGAAGTCTTGTCTCCGCCGCTTTTTCGGGGCGATTTCATCAAGTTTGCGGGAAATGCGGACGATCCTGAGGATGCCGGATATTCGGGCAGCTTCGCTCGTCGTCAAGAAAAGAAGCCGGCGCGATCGGGCGGACGGATCGAGGCCTTATGGGTTGGCAAGGACGCAAACCTGCGAGACGGCCCGGCCTGCCGCCCCGGTTGGTCCTCGTGGTCGCCTGCTTCGCCGCGAGCGGATGCCTTGGCCCGGCCGCGATCCGCTCCACGCGAGCCAAATACAACGAGGTGGTGCGGGTCACGAACGACGAGCAGCTCCTGCTCAACCTCGTCCGGCTCCGCTACGCCGACTCCCCCATCTTCATCGACCTGCCCAACATCACCAGCCAGTTCGAGATCTCCGCCGGGGCGAGCGACCCCGGCCGCGCCGGCTCGCAGACCGCCTTCGGGATCGCCGGGATCATGGGCCGCGACACCCCCACGTTGAGCTATCACCCCCGCCAGGGCCGGGAGATCGCCAAGGCGCTCCTGAACCCGATCTCGACCGACCTTTATAGCGTGGTGACGGCCGGAGCCCGGCTCGAACAGCTCCTGTGGATGACCCTCAACGACATCAACGACGTGCAGAACGCGGCGAGGGCCACCACGCTCGCCCCCCGCATGCCCGACGACAACGCGATGTTCCTCCGAGGCGTGCAACTCCTCGCGGAGATCGACGAGCGCGGAGGCGCCGAGATCGGCTACGCGTCCAACGAGGACGAGAAATCCGCCTCCGACCCCATCCCCGCCAATCAGGTGGACGGCCGCGACCTCCTGAACGCATCCAAAGATGGATACGTTTATCGCGACAACGGGGCGGGCAAGATGACCGTCTACAAGCGGGAGAGGGAGCTCACGCTGAAGATCCGCTCGCGGTTCACCAACTCGCCCGAGATGGAGGAGATGGCACAAATCTTCAACCTCAGGCCGGGATTGAGCCGCTACCGGATCGCCTCGGAGCTGCAACCCGACGCCGAGAGCAGCAGCCCGCTGGGAGGCCGAGGCGCGGGCGACACGATCTACCTGAACCTGCGATCGATCCTGCAAATCATGACGTTCTTATCCAAGGGGGTATGCGTCCCCGAGGAGCACGTCTGCGACGGGATCGCCCCGACCACGCCGGGATTTGACGGCCGCCCGTACGACTGGACGAGGGTAACCGCCGGGAACTTCTTCATCGCCTCGCAGAAGCACCGCCCGGCGGACGCGGAGGTCGCGGTCCAATATCGCGGATACTGGTTCTACATCCGGAGCAACGACGTGAATTCCCGATCGGTCCTGTCGGTGCTGGAGATCCTCTTCGCGCTCCAGGAATCGGACGAGGTGACGGGCGGCCCGGTGTTGACCTTGCCCACGACGGGGCGGTGAGCAGGGATGGAACGGCGGTTGGTCTCGGGTAAAATCTTCACCTGCGGCGAGCACGTAGGGCAGGCCTCGGCCTGCCGGCTTCTTGGTGGCCGGCAGGCCGAGGCCTGCCCTACGTTGCTCATGGTTACGGCGCAATCCTTGCAACGGAAACGGATCTGAGTCGGGGACCGAGTTCGAGGGGGTCGCACATGTCGTCTCGCATCGAGGACTATGCCCTGATCGGCGACTGCGAGACCGCGGCGCTGGTGGGACGCGACGGGTCGATCGACTGGCTTTGCGCCCCGCGGTTCGACTCTCCGGCGTGTTTCGCGGCCCTCCTGGGGACGCCCGAGCATGGCCGGTGGCGGCTCGCACCCGCGGGGGCACCGCGCCGCGTCGATCGCCGTTATCGCGACGGGACGCTCATCCTGGAGACCGTCTTCGAGGTGGACGGGGGCTCGGTCGCGGTGATCGACTTCATGCCGCAGAGGGCCGACACGCCCGACGTGATCCGCATCGTCGAGGGGCGTGGCGGCCGGGTCCCCATGCGCATGGAGATGGCCGTCCGTTTCGATTACGGGTCGGTCATCCCCTGGGTGCGGCGCATCGACCGCGGGATCTCGGCCATCGCCGGACCCGACATGCTCACCCTGCGCACGGGCGTCGAGCTGAGGGGCGAGGGGTTCAAGACGGTCGCCGATTTCGAGGTCGCGCAGGGGCAGCAGGTCCCCTTCATCCTGTCATGGTTCCCCTCGCACCGGCCTCCCCCGCCCGAGCGCGACGCCATGGCCTCCCTGGAGCAGACCGAAAGCTGGTGGCGGGGCTGGTCGCGGCGGTGCAAGGCGGATGGGGATTGGTGCGAGGCCGTGAGGCGATCGCTCATCACGCTCAAGGCGCTGACCTACGCGCCGACCGGCGGGATCGTGGCCGCGCCCACGACCTCGCTGCCCGAGAAGATCGGCGGCGTGAGGAACTGGGACTATCGCTATTGCTGGCTGCGGGACGCCACGCTCACCCTGTATTCGCTCATGCTCGCCGGATACGAGGAGGAGGCCTCCGCCTGGCGGGAATGGCTCCTGCGGGCCGTCGCGGGCGCCCCGTCGCGAATGCACATCATGTACGGGCTTGCCGGCGAGCGCAGGCTCGTCGAGCAAGAGCTCCCCTGGCTGCCCGGCTACGAAGGGTCGACCCCGGTGCGGATCGGCAACGGCGCCGTCAACCAGCACCAGCTCGACGTGTATGGCGAGGTGATGGACCTCCTGCATCAATGCCGACGCTTCGACCTCGACCCCGGCGGCGAGAGCTGGAGGCTCCAGAGGGCGCTGATGGACTTCCTCGAATCGGACTGGCGCAAGCCCGACGAGGGGATCTGGGAGGTCCGCGGCCCGCGCCGGCAGTTCACCCACTCGAAGGTGATGGCCTGGGTCGCCTTCGACCGCGCCGTCAAGGGCGTGGAGAACTTCGGGCTCGACGGCCCGGCCGATCGCTGGCGGGCCATGCGCGCGGAGGTCCACGAGCAGGTCTGCCGCGAGGGCTTCGACGCCGAACTCGGCTCGTTCGTGCAGTCGTATGGATCGAAGCACCTGGATGCAAGCCTCTTGACGATCCCCCTGGTCGGGTTCCTGCCGGCGACCGACCCTCGCGTGAAGGGCACGGTCGAGGCGATCGAGCGGGTCCTGGTCACCGACGGGTTCGTGAACCGGTACACCTTCGACCCCGAGGTGGACGGCCTCCCGCCCGGCGAGGGGGCCTTCCTGCTCTGCACCTTCTGGCTGGCCGACGCCCTCGCGCTCATGGGCCGTCGCGAGGACGCCGAGCGCAGCTTCGGCCGCCTGCTGGAGATCCGAAACGACGTCGGCCTGCTCGCCGAGGCTTACGACCCGGTGGCGAAGCGGCAACTCGGCAACTTCCCTCAAGCATTCTCACATGTGGGTCTCATCAACACGGCGTATAACCTGGGGAAGGGGATGACCGGCCCGGCCGAGGACCGGCCGAAGGCGTGACGTCGCAACGAGCAACGAGGCGTGGGTCGGGATCGGGGACTATTGCGCATCCCCAGATTGGCAAAAATCGCGCGAGCCCCCGGCCTGGCCGCCCGGCCGTCCTAGGCTCGTCCGGCCCGACCCGTTATACTGCGAGGCGGGGCGGCGAAGGCTTGCCACCCCCTTCTTCCGAAATCCCTCGCCTTCAAGGCGTTCTTCCCATGACGAATACTTACGTGGTCCGCTATGGGCTCATGCGGTTTTTGGGCGAATACCGCGGGTTGAACGGGCAGAGCCATCCTCGCGGGCAGAAGGTGGTGGTCCGCAGCGATCGAGGCCTGGAGCTGGGCGAAGTCCTGTCGCCGGCCACCGATCGCACCGCGCTGTTCCTGGAAAATCCGATCCGCGGCGATATCTTGCGGGTGGCCTCGCTGGAGGATTTGGAGGCCGACGCCCGGCGGCCCACGATCCAGGACCACGGCCAGGAGGTCTGCCGCGAATTCATCGTCAAGCGGCGGCTTCAGATGGACCTGGTGGACGTGGAGGCGATCCTCGGCGGCGAGCGGATGGTCTTCTATTACCTGGCCGAGAAGCGGGTCGACTTCCGCGACCTGGTCAAGGACCTGGCCCGCGCCCTCCAGACCCGCATCGAGATGAGGCAGATCGGCGTCCGCGACGAGGCGAAGATCCTGGCCGATTATGGCGATTGCGGGAAGCCGGTCTGCTGCAACACGCACCTGTCGCGGATGCCTCCGGTCTCCATGCGGATGGCAAAATTGCAGAAAACGACATTAGACCCCTCGAAAATTTCCGGACGTTGTGGTAGGCTCAAGTGCTGCCTCAGGTATGAGTTCGATGCCTACCAGGCTCTCGAGCGCGATTTGCCGGCCGTCGGCTCGAAAGTCATCACACCTCGTGGTCAAGGCCGGGTTCTTGCCCTGGAAGTCCTCGCGCAACGCGTGGTCGTGGAGTTTGAGGATCGCCGCCGGATCGTCGTCGGCCCCGACGAGATCCTGGGCGTCGAGAAAAGGTCGCGACCCCGCAACGACGAGGACGACGATCGCGTCGACCCTTGACGGCTCGATGCGAGTCCAGGAAGAAAGGGACGCCGGCCCATGAGCCTACGCGACGACCTGGCGCCGATCCTGGCGCACGACAGCCGATACACCATCCAGGCCTACGGGTTCGTGTTCGAATCGCTCGAACACACCAAGTTCCTCCGGAAGAAGGCCAAGGCGCGAGGCCGCAAGGGACGATCTCGCGAGGTCTCTCACCATGTGAGCGGAGCCGAGCTGTGCGAAGGCGCACGGGACCTCGCGCTGCGACAGTACGGCCTCATGGCCATGACGGTTTTGGCCCTCTGGGGCATCCATTCCACGTCCGACATCGGCAATATCGTCTATAACCTCATCAAGTCGGGCGACATGGAGAAGACCCCGGCCGACTCGCGGGCCGACTTCGACGACGTGTTCGACTTCGAGCAGGCCTTGCGACGCGGATACGTGATGCCCCTGGATGAAGTGGCGTGAAGCGGAGCCAATAGGTTGATGGACCCTCGTCGCAAGCGATTCGGGATCGCCCTGGGCGTGTTCGTGGCGTGGGTGGTCGCGCTCGCCGCCATGGCCGCCGTCTCGTCCTCTCGACCCAAGGCGGCGGCGCCGCCCGCCCCGGCCAGGCAGGGCTGAATGGCGGATTGGCTCACCCCGGATCGCCGCAACGACCCGGAATTGATGGATGCGCCCGGCCTGCCCGAGGCCGAGGTTGCCGACGCCTACCGCATCCTGGAGCGAGTGAATCGGCAGTTCTTCGGGGGCCGTCGCCCCCTGCGACGCGAGCTTGCGGCCTTCCTTCAAGGCGAGGAGAAAGCCGGCGAGTTCACGCTGCTGGACGTGGGGTCGGGGTCGGGCGACCTGGCCAGGTATGCCCGGGAAATCCTGATCGGCAATGGCGTGGAAAGTCCGCTGAGCCTGGCGCTCGACCGCGACCCCACGGCCATCCGACTGGCCGCCGGCAACGACCTGCCGTCGGTGAAGGGGGATGCGTTGCGATTGCCCCTGGCCGATCGCTCGGTCGACCTGGTCCTGGCCGTCAAGTTCGCCCATCACTTCCGCGGGCAATCGCTGACGAGGCTCGTCGCCGAGATGGCCCGCGTGGGGCGATCCCGCGTGATCGTCCTGGACATTCGCCGGAGCTGGCTGGCCTACTGGGGCTTCGTCCTGTGGAGCCGGGTTTTCACGAGGAACCGCCTCGTGAGGTTCGACGGTCCGCTCTCGGTGCTGCGGGGATTCACGCGAGCCGAACTCCTGGGGCTCGCGGCCGAGTTCCCCGACTTCTCCTGGCAAGTACGCCCGTACGTGGGATTTCAACTGGCCCTGGTCGGGACCCGCTTGCGGTGATGTCGCGTCGATCGCGACGAGATCCCGCGGGGCAAGCGCCGGGGCTTGATTCTCCCGGTTCGATGGCTTAAATCAGCCCCTGAGGCGCGAAGGCCAGCGACCCGGGAGACCCTGCGCCCATGCCAGAGCCCGACTCGCACGGATTCGACGTGGCCATCGCCGGGGCCGGCCTGGCCGGCGCCTCGCTCGCGCTCCGGCTGGCCAGGGCGGGCGCGAGCGTTGCGCTGCTCGATCCGTCGCGATTCCCCCGCGAGAAGCTCTGCGGAGAGTACCTCAGCCCCGAAGGCGCACTCGTCCTGGAAAGGCTCGGGCTGGCCGGGTCGGTGGTGCGATCCGGATCTCAGGAAATCCGCCGGGTCCGCGTGACCACCCCTCGCGGAAATCGCCTCGAAGCCGAGGTTGTGGCCGATGATGGCCGGCCCGGACTGGGGCTGAGCCGATCGGCCCTGGACGAGATGCTCGTCCGCGAGGCGAGGTGCGCGGGGGCGGAGGTCTTCGAGGAAGCTCGCGTCGGCTCGCCGCTCGTCGAAGGCGGCCGGGTGGTCGGCCTGCAATCGCGATCGTTCGCCATTCGCGCCACGATCACGGTTGCCGCCAACGGCCGGCATTCGTCCCTGGTGAAACTTTCGGGCAAGACCCGAGGTCGAAGCTGGTGCCGACCGAATCTTTTCGGCCTGAAAAGGCACCTTTCGAGCCCGGATGGCGACGCCACCGAGCCGATCGGCACCGTGGGCTTGCACCTGGTCCCCGGGGGCTATGTGGGGACCTGCCGGATCGAAGGCGGGCTCACGAATCTTTGCGGCCTCCTCCCCGAGTCGATCCTCAAGGCCCACCGAGGCGACCTCGACCGCCTCGCCGCCGATCATTTCACGCAGAACCCGGTGCTCGATCGCCTGTGGAAATCCTCCACCGCAACCGGCGATTGGAAAACGGTCTCGGGTGTAAGGGTGGAGACCTCTCGACCCCTCATGCCGGGCATCTTCTACGCGGGAGACTGCCAGGGGACGATCGATCCACTAGGAGGCCAGGGGATGACCATGGCCCTTCTAGGCGCCGAGATGCTGGCCCCGGTCATCCTGGATGCGTTGGCGCATGAGGGGGCCGATCGTGCGATCCAAGAAGCCTGGCAAACCGCGTGGAGGCGTCGATTCGACTCCAGAATCCGGCTCTGCCGCGCGTTCCATCACGCCTTGATTAATCCCTGGCTGATCGACGGGCTGGCAGCGTCAAGGAGCCTGGCGCCGAAGCTCCTGACGGCTTGTTACAACCGGACGCGAGACCATCGGGCCGTGCCGGCGATCTTGCCCGGTGCCGAGCGGCCGTGATTGGCCCGGGATCTGCGATGCCTGTTCCGATGCCGCCCTCGCCGTCGGAAAAGAAAGGGGCCCGCAATGCGGGTGATCGCGCTGGAGGAGCACTTCTCGACCGAACTCGATGGCCCGGACGACCCGCGTCCTGGGCCGGGCGGGCGTGAAGCTCGCCAGGCCGATCGACGCCTATTTCCGCGAGAATTTCCACTACACAACCAGCGGGTTCCTCGCGGTGCCGTCGCTCTTGTGCGCCATGGCCGTGCTGGGCGTGGACCGCATGATGTTCTCGGTCGACTACCCCTTCAGCGACAACGCCGAGTCGGTCGCATTCCTGAAAAACGCCCCGATCGTCGAGGCCGACCGCGAGAAGCTCGCGCATGGCAATGCCGAGCGGCTACTCAAGCTCTGATCTGAGCAGCCGCTCGGCGTTGACTTACGCATAAAGCCGCTGCCCGTTCGTCCGCACGTCGCGCCGTTCTCGCTCAAGAAATCCAGGCATCTGCGGGGAATCCGGCAGTCCAGCCTCACGCGGTCGTCGTCGTACACGCGGTTGCGGATTTGCGCGTGCTGGGCCAGGTATGCCAGCACCTTCCCGTTCCCCACGCTGGTCTCGATGTCCGCGTCGATCGCCCGTTCGTGCAGGGCTTCTCTTACGGCCTGCTCCAGGCGATCCAGGCCGTCGTCCTTGGCCGCGCTGATCACGATCGACTCGTCGTGGTGGGCCTTCAGCACGTCCAGATACGAGCGGTCGGGCACCTTGTCGGCCTTGTTCAGCACGAGCATGGTGGGGTGATCGGCCAGGCCCAATTCTTCGAGCACCGCCTTCACGGCCGTGATCTGCTTCTCGGCCTCGGGGCTGGAGGCGTCGACCACGTGCAGGAGCAAATCCGCCTGCCTCGCCTCTTCGAGCGTGGCCTTGAACGAGGCGACCAGTTCGTGCGGCAGGTTGCGGATGAACCCGACGGTGTCGGAGAGCAACACGTGGCCGCCGCCTCGGAATTGCCAGCGGCGGGTCCGCGTGTCGAGCGTGGCGAACAGCTTGTCCTCCACCAGCACGCCCGCGCCGGTCAGCGCGTTCATCAGCGTGCTCTTGCCCGCGTTCGTGTAGCCGACCAGCGAGACCGTGGGGACGTCCCCTCGGGCGGCGACCTCGCGCTCCTTGCGGCCCTGGACCTTGTCGAGCTTGGCCTTCAGGTCCTGGATCCGGTGCGTGACGATCCGGCGGTCCTCTTCCAACTGCTTCTCGCCGGGGCCCCTCACGCCGATCCCGCCCTTGTAGCGCGACAGGTGGGTCCACATCCGCTTGAGCCTGGGCAGCGAATACTGGAGCTGCGCCAGCTCGACCTGGAGGTGCGCCTCGTGCGTGCTCGCCCGGGTGGCGAAGATGTCCAGGATCGTCTCGGTGCGGTCGATCACCTTCACGCCCATGGCCTGCTCCAGGTTGCGCACCTGGGCGGGGCCGAGGTCGTTGTCGAAGATCACCAGGTCGGCCTCGTGGGCCTCGACCAGTTCCTTCAGCTCCTGGACCTTGCCCGAGCCGATGTAGGTGGCGATGTCGATGTGCTGCCTCTTCTGCAGGAGGCTCCCGACCACCACCAGGCCGGCCGTCTTGGCCAGGCCCCGGATCTCGTCCAGCGGGTCCTCGGGGTTATAATCCCCGTCGGGGAGGAGGACCCCGACCAGGATCGACTTCTCTCGCCGGTTCAAACGCTCGCCGTTCGTGTGATCGGTCAAGTGGGTGGTGCCCTCGATGAAGGGAGGAAGGGAGGGATGGGATACGGGCGTTCCGATCGCCCCTTGATTGTAGGGCGGATTCGTCCCGGTCGTCAACGGCGCGGTGGCCCTGGGTGCAACCGCGGATGGCTGGGTTGGTCGGTCGGGGCCGGCCACCGCGTCGCGGGGATCTCGCGGCGAAAGTGTCACCCGCGCGTGGACGGTGGCGCTGTCGCCCATCGACCGGCCCCGGCGCGGGCGCGGGCCGTCCGCCCCGGGGGAAGGGGTGATCTGAAGGGTGCTATTTTGAGTGAAATTTTGCATGATTTCCTCGCGGTGCGCCGCGATGATAAGCTTTTGTTCTAGCCTCACAACTACACCATCGATGGAGGGGTTCGGATTCATCATCCATTGCAGCCATGGCGGAAAAATCGCCGGTCGCGGGGCCGCGATCGTGTCCCCCGCGAGGGGACGGATCCGGGCCGAAAGATGGTCGACACATTCGGTTTCGCATGGATTTTCATGGTTTACAACCCGTTTTCATCGAAGGACTTGGGTCAATGATAGACGATTTTAATCTTGTCGATGAGCGAATACGCTACAGAGTGCGACACTCGGGAAATGCCGGGGATTCGTGGGCGAAGTCGGGCTTTTCGGGTGTCTTGTCCAGGGGCGCAGTCGGGGTGAGACGGTTTTTTGACCGTTTTTGACCTGTTTTCGGGGCGAAGTGTTGTGCTCAAATCCCCCAAGTCATGATCGAGCCGGGAGATGCGGGCTTTCGGAAACCTGGACGAAATCTGGACGGTCGGGCCCTCGACGCGTCGGTTTTTGGCCGCTTTGTCGCGCCCATGAGGCGCCCCAAGTCCTTGGCGAGCAAGAAGATTAGAACGGTTTTCGCTCGGATGGCCCACGGTAGGGCAGGCCTCGGCCTGCCGACCCAAGTCGGGGACGGCAGGCCGAGGCCTGCCCTACGGAGATGCACCCGTGCTCCATGCGAGGTGCCTTTCATGCACCCCATGGACCCACCAGGGGACATCCATAATTCGCTCGCGGATGCGGCCAAGTTCGCAAGAAAGTGACAATTTGTTGCGGTAAACGACGCGATTTTTGCGGTCGTGCCGACAACTTGACGTCCTTTCCGCGAATTGGCTTGGACTGTCAACGGATTCCGCGTTACCATCCAACGGTCCTCGGGTTGAGTACCTAGGAAAACCCGACCGACCTCCCCCCCCGTCGTGCCAGTTTCCCGACGACCGGCCCCCCAGTGGCTCCGCTCGATCCGAGCCTCGCGCGCACCGGCCGCCCCCGACAACCCCCGCGTGTCGTGTGGTTGCATTCCTTTGAGGTCCGTCTCAAAAACAGGAGATCTCGTGATGTCACGCCCTTCGCAAGGCGTCGTCCTCCCCGCATTGGTTTCGGGAGGGCTGTTCGTGCTCGTGATGGCCGGGCCATGCCTGGCCGTTGATGGCGCCGTCGCCAAGAACCCGACGGCCCCCACCCGGACGACCCGCATGAACCGGCGAGCGTCGGGCGCAACCGCCAAGAAAGAGCAAGAAGTTGGCGACAAGGCCCCCCGGATCATCGACCTCCTGGAAGGCGTGAAGAACGGAGAACTTGAGGTCGCCGCCGAGGGCAACGGCGACGGCCGCATGCTCGTGACCGTGACCAACCGCACCCACAACCGCCTGCGAGTCATCCTTCCCCCCGGACTCATGGCCTCGGGCGCCAGCGGCCAGTTCGGCGGCGGCGGCATGGGAGGAATGGGCGGCGGCATGGGAGGCGGCATGGGAGGCGGCATGGGCGGCGGAATGGGCGGTGGAATGGGGGGCGGGATGGGAGGCGGAATGGGCGGCGGCCGCGGCGGCATGGGCGGCGGGTCGTCGATGGGCGGCGGGACCATGTCCCCGATGATGGGCATGATGATGCTCAGCCGTTTGATCATGAATCTCGTGGGCGATAAAGATAGCTGGGATATGAGCACCCTCTCCATGGGTATGATGGGCGGTATGGGCGGTGGTATGGGCGGCGGGATGGGCGGTATGGGCGGCGGGATGGGCGGTATGGGCGGCGGGATGGGCGGCGGCTTCCGGTCGATCCCCCCGGCAAGCCAGCCCTCGGCCACGCTGGACCCGAATCAGACCCGTAAGTTGCCCACGCATCTAATCAGCTTGAGCGGCCCCGACGCCGACGGCCAGATAGCGTTTCCCGCCAAGGGTGAGCCGCTCCAGATCGCCGACGTCCATCAGTCGATGGCCGATCGCTGGGGGAGGGCTGCCCTGCTGAGGCTTGCGGAAGACAAGGCCCCGGTGGTCGTGTCGCAGCTCGTCGTCTGGCACGTGGTCAACGGGTTCGACTGGGACACGATCGCCCGGTTCTCGCAAAGCTGGGCGAACCCCTACGAACGGACCATGGCGTATGAATTCGTCCAGAGGCTGAAGGCGTCGGGCAAGGCGGCGACGATCCCGGCCGGCGAGTCGGGCACGATCTGCTGGGAGCTGACCAGCCGCCTGCCCGATGGGGACGCCCTGACGAAAGACGTGGGCGACATCCTGCAGAAGGGCTCGATCCTCGGCCTCACGACCAGGAAGGGGATCAACCCGCGCCCCGAAGCCCCCTCGCTGGCCATCCGCATCCGCCTGGACGAGGAAGAGGCCGTGCTCCAGTTCGCGGCCTCCGACGCCACGTGCAGCCAGTGGGCGTCGGTGTCCAAGATGACGGTGCCGCTGCTCGAAAAGGGCGAGACCAGGCCCGACGCGGCGAAGATCGTCGATCGCATCGCCGCGGGCCTGCTCAACCGGATCGCCGACGCGAAGCTCGTGACCGGCGACAAGGTGAAGGGGCAGGCCACCTATGGGCTGAAGATCCAGAACGCCTCGCCGCTGATCCTGAGCGGCCTGGCGATCGCGACAGCCAACGAAAAGGCCGCCGACGCCAGGCCCGCCTGCCAGGGCGGCCTGAGCGTACCGCCCCACCGCACCGTGACCCTGCCGATCTCGGCCAAGGAGGTCGATCGCCTCGGCCTCAAGGCCGGCGTGAAACTGCTCGCGGCCGACCTGAGCGGCCTCTGATTCGAAGAGATCGACGAGACTCACCCCGAGGCGAGCACTCGCCTCGGGGCCACCTGACCCGCGCCCGCCTCGGCGATCGCGACCAGGTCGCCGTCCGCGCCCAGCAAGGCAACTTCGCCGGGCGCGACGTCATTTCGCACGATCGCCTGGCCCTTCAAGATCCGGCCCAATTCCTCCTCGGAGAGCGAAATCGAAGGCATACCCGCGACCGCCTCGATCGCCGGTCGGAGCCGGCCGGGGATGGTCTCGCGCGAGAGCGTTTCCGGGTCGATGGCATCCACCATCGAGAACGGGCCGATCCGCGTCCGCGTGAGGACCTCGATCAAGCCGCCGCAACCCAGCGATTCCCCCAGGTCGCGCGCAATCGAGCGGATATACGTGCCGCTCCCGCAATCGACCTCGATCTCCAGCGTGGGCCATTCATAAGAAAGAATTTCGATGCGATAAATCGTCACCGGACGCGCCGCCAGCGCGACTTCCTGGCCCGAACGGGCAAGGTCGTACGCGCGCGCCCATTGACTTTCAGCGCCGAGAATTGCGGGGGGACCTGATGGATTGTCCCCACTTGAGGGACAATCGCCTCGCGAATCTCGGCCTCGGAAGGGCGTCGCGGATCGATCGTATCAACAACGTGCCCGTCGGCGTCCAGCGTGTCGCTGGTGGCCCCCAATCGGATCGAGGCGCGATACGTCTTGGGCATGGCCTGGACGTATTCAATCAAACGGGTGGCCGGTCCCACGCAGACCACCAGCACGCCCGAGGCCAGCGGGTCAAGCGTGCCGGCATGGCCCACCTTCACCTTGCGCAAGGGGCGAGAGACCCGGTCCACCACGTCCCGCGAGGTCACGCCGATCGGCTTGTTCAGGTTCAAGAGGCCGCAGATCCCCATCGGTCCCGTCGCAGGCATTACCTCTCCACCTTGATCGGCACCTTCAACACGGCCGGTGCCAGGCACGCGCGATCGTTGCAGGCTTGATGGCGGATCGAGAGCTCGGCTTCGATCGGCCCCGACGCCTTCTCGCCGGCTTTCATGGTGGCCGTGAGCGTGACCCGGCCCTGGTACACGTTCATGGCGGCCCCGCCCCCGGGCGAGGCCATCGTCTGGCCTTCGGGATAGTCGACTTTCACCAGCGACAGGGGCGAGCCTTCGACCAGGGAAACCACCGTGGGATTGATGATCTCCGACCCGCTTGGGTTCGCCGCGATGTGCCAGCCGTCGGCTGATTTCGAGCGTGATCTTCACCCCGAACTCGGCGCCGGGGGCGACCTTCGCGCCGGCCCCTACGCTCGCCTCGGCCTTCAGCACCTTCAACCCGCCGGGCAGGCGATCGCTCGCGGGCGCGGCGGCATCGGCCTTGCCCCTTGCATCCAGATATTCTTCCAGGCCGACGAGCATGAGCGGCACCCCGGCGGACAGGTCGGCCAGCGCCGGGCTGAACGCCTCCAGCGCCTTGCCGGCGACCCCCTCGTACTTACGATCGCCGGTCGCCTTCGATAACGCCATCAAATCGAGGATCGCCACGCTGTTCGCGCCGGGCAGGGCGCCGTCGAAGGGGTCCTTGATGCGGGCGATCAGGGTTTCGTGGTTGTCGGCCGTGAAGAAGAAGCCGCCTTCGTCCTTGTCGCTGAAGTCGGCGATCATGCGATCGATCATCGCCTTGGCCTGCGCCAGCCACTTCGGGTCGTTCGTGGCCGCGTGCAGCCTCAGGAGGCCGTGGCCGAGGAACGCATAATCTTCCAGATAGGCCGCGCCCTTGGCCTTGCCCATTTGCGAGCTTCGCAGCAATCGGCCGTCGGCGTCTCGATGCGTCTTCAGGAGGAAGTCGGCGGTCTTCTCGGCCGTCTCGCGGTATTTCGGGTCTTTCAGGGCGCGGAATCCGTCGGCATACGCGGCGATCGCCAGCCCGTTCCAGGCCGTCAGCACCTTGTCGTCGCGACGCGGTGCGGGCCGCTTTTCGCGGGCGGAAAGCAGCTTCGCCGCGCATCGAAATCAAGCGAGATTCCAGCGTCTCGGGGGTCAGATTCAAGGATTCGGCCGCGTCCTTGCGAGGGCGCCGTTCTTGCAGGACGAATCGATTCCCCTCGAAGTTCGGGGCCCTGTCCAGCCCGTAAACGTTGGAAAAGATCGGGAAATCCTCGCCCAGGATCGCCTTCACTTCCTCGGGCTTCCAGACGTAATAACCCCCCTCGTCGCCGTCGGTCTCGGCGTCCAGGGCCGAGGCGAAACCGCCCTCGGGCATGGCCATCGATCTCGCCAGGAAGGCGAACGTGGCCTCCGCCTCGACCTTCCACCGCGGGTCGCCCGTCACTTCAAAGGCTTGCAGATGCAGCGATGCTAGTTGCGGCATTGTCATAAAGCATCTTCTCGAAGTGGGGGACGGTCCAGCCTCGGTTCACGCTGTAGCGGTGATACCCGCCGGCCAGGTGGTCGCGGATCCCCCCGCGGGCCATGTGGTCGAGCGTCACGTCGACCATGGCGCGCGGCTCGGGACCCTTCAAGAGCCCCTCGCGAAGCGGCCCGAAGCGTGCTTTTCTTTCCAGCAGGAACACGAGGTTCGAGGGCTCGGGGAACTTGGGCTTGTTGGGACGATCGGGGTCGAACCCGAACCCGCCGAAGTCGGGGTCGAACTGCTGCGCGAGCTGGGCCTGGCCGTTGTCGCCCATGCGTCGCGAGAGCGGCGATTTCTTGCGGGCGGCCATCCTGCGACTCGAATCGCGGACCGCCTCGCTCGAGCGCATCGGCGTCCTTGCTCAGCTCGGGGCGATGATCCTTCCAGGCGTCCTTCACGCGGCCGATCAGCGTGAGAAACCCTCGCGATCGTCGCGGTCCCTGGGGGGCAAATAGGTGGTGGCGAAGAACGGGCGGCCGTCGGGGAAGAGGAAGATCGACATCGGCCAGCCCCCGCCCCCGGAGAACGCCTGGAGCGCCGCTCATGTAGACCGAATCGACGTCGGGACGCTCCTCGCGATCGACCTTGATGCAGACGAAATCGGCGTTAAGCACCCGGGCGATGTCGATATCCTCGAAGCTTTCGCGTTCCATCACATGGCACCAGAAGCACGACGAGTACCCCACGGAGAGGAAGATCGGCTTGCCCTCGGCCTTCGCCTTCGCAAACGCCTCGGGGCCCCAGGGATACCAATCGACCGGATTATGGGCATGCTGGAGCAGGTAAGGGCTCGTCTCGCCGGCCAGGTGATTGGGGCGTTTAGGCGGCTTTGGGATCGTCGGCAAGCGCGGCCGAAGCCCCCAGAATCAGAAGGATCGTGAGCCATCGCATGAAAACGCCCCCAAGCCCTAGCTGGATGCCGCATATTGCCGTGAACGCGATTCTAGGCGAGGGGACCGACCGGCGGCGAGCCCGAATTTGCGACGGGCATGGCGTCGGGCGTGTCCTAAACTGAATTGGTCGCGACGATCTCGCGACGCCCCGGAGGCTGTGCAGGCCATGCCGATCGAGACCGAGTGCGTCCGCTCCGATTGCGTGGCCTCGCCCCCCACGCGAAGCTTCGACCCCAACGCCCCCGCGCCTTCGTTCGATCTCGTGGACGATTCCCCCTGGCAATTCCGCAAGGGCGAGGTCTTCGCGGGGCGATTCACCATCGTCAACCGCCTGGGCCGGGGCGGGATGGGCGAGGTCTATCACGCGAGGGACGCGAAGCTCTCGCGAGACGTGGCCATCAAGACGCTCTTGCCGCAATGGGCGCGCGATCGCGCCCTGCTCAAGCGGTTCTGGCGCGAGTCGCAGGCCGTGGGCCAGCTCAAGCATCCGAATATCTGCCCGATCCATGACGTCGGCGAGTGGGAAGGCCGGCCCTTCCTCGTCATGGAGCTGGTCGAAGGGACGTCGCTGGAAAGCTACCTCAAGGCCAGGACCAGGCCGTTCGACCCGAGCAAGGCGGCCAAGCTCGTCAAGGTCATCGCGATGGCGTTGCAGGCGGCGCACGACGCATCGATCGTCCATCGCGACCTGAAGCCCGATAATATCATGCTCAATCGCCAGGGCCGGCCGATCGTGATGGATTTCGGCCTCGCCAAGACGGCCGATTCGACCGAGATCGAGCATCTCACGTCGGCGGGCGTGATGATGGGCACGGCCCCGTACATGCCGATCGAGCAGTTCCGCGACGCCAGCACGGTCGACCACCGCGGCGACATCTACAGCCTCGGCGTCGCGTTTTACCGCCTCCTCGCGGGCCAGTTGCCCCATCCGGGCCGGACGCTCGAAGCGGTCCTGGCGGCGCTGATCGAGGGCAAGACCTCGCCCCCATCGGCGCATCGCCCCGAGCTGGACGGCCGCCTGGACCTGATCGTGATGAAGGCCATGGCCAGGGACGCGGCCGATCGGTTCGGCTCGATGACCGAGCTGGCCCGAGCCATCGACGGCTACCTCAGGGACCAGGGCGGATGGATCCCGGCCCGGCGAGTCCATCTCCCGAGCATCCAGCAGGAACCGGCCCGGCCGGACGCGTCGCGGTCGATCGATTCGCTGCGAGACCTCCTCTCCTCGCCGCCCGGGCCCGAAAAGGTCGCCGCGCCGCCGTCTCCCCTGAAGAGGATGCACCCGCGGCCCGAGGTTGCGGCGGGAGAAAACGTGGAGTTCTTGCCAAGATCCGGGGAGTAAGCCCGGCAAATAACCCCCGAGGTTAATATCGGTCGCCTTCTTTGATACAATCGCCGCCCGGATTGGTTGCTTCCATCCCCCGAAGAAAGACGCGAGCGTGATGATCCACCCCTGGCATGACGTTACCCCCGGCGAGCATCTCCCTCGCGAGTTCAACGCCCTGGTTGAGATCCCCATGGGGTCGAGCGTGAAATATGAGCTGGACAAGAAGACCGGCCTCTTGCGATTGGATCGCGTGCTCTACTCGGCCGTGTATTATCCGGCCAATTATGGATTCATCCCGCAGACTTATGCCGAGGATGACGACCCCCTGGACGTGCTGGTCCTGTGCCAGGAGGCCGTGGCGCCGATGACTCTGGTCACCGCCCGCGCCATCGGTTTGATGACCATGCTCGATAGCGGCAAGCCCGACCATAAGATCCTGGCCGTGGCGTGCGGCGACCCCGAGTTCAACAGCTTCAACGAGGCCGCGCAGCTCCCGCCGCACCGCCTGATGATGCTCCGCCGCTTCTTCCAGGACTACAAGTTCCTCGAAGGCAAGTCCGTCGAGGTCGACGAGATCCAGGACTCCGCCACCGCCCTGCCGATCATCGAGGATTCGCTGCAACGCTACAGCCGCGAGCGTCGCAAGGGGTTCCATTGAGCCCATGGCCGACGGCCGGCGAAGCCTCGTGCTTGCCGGCCGCGGGCCGCGCTGATGGGATCACACGCCCAGGGTGTTGAGGATCCCCAGCACGCTGAGCAGCCCGCCGTCGAGCAGGTGCGAGACGTTGTAGACCAGGTTGCCCAGGATCTGGCCGTCGCCCGGCTGCGCGAGCAGTTGCACCTCGATGTTGCTGGTCGTGACCACCACGCCCAGCAAGTCCACGTCCACCGGCGGGGTGTTGTTGTTCGAGGCCACGCTCAGGTCGAGCACCTGCTGCGGCGGGATCGCCGCGTCGGAGGTGTTGATCAGCGTGGACGAGGTCAGTTCCTGCAAGGTGGACGAGAGCCCGCCGACGGCGCCGCTGGCGAGGTTCAGCGTGGTCTGGTTCAGGATGCCGACGACCTTGGCGAGCACGCCGTTGAGGTCGGTGTTGATGGTGTTCAGGTCGGTCTGGGAGATCTTGGCCGAGTTGAGCAGGTCATAGAGCAGGTTGCCCAGCAAATTGCCGTTGCCCGACTGCGCCGTGGCGTTCACCTGGATGGTGCTGGTCTGGAGGATCAGGCCGAGCAGGTTCAGGTCGATGGGCGGGACGGTGAGGCTGAGGATCTGGTCCGAGCCCGAGGCGGCGGGGGCGGCGGCCGGCGTGGTCGCCGAGCCGATGGTCGGGTACATCTGGTTGAGCTGGTTGAGCAGGTTGGTCAGGCCGCTCTCGGCATCCTTCACGATGTTCCCCTTGGGATTATCGAGGATGCCCGCGAGCCCGGCGACGATGTTGCCCAGGACCAGGCCGTTGCCCGAGTGCGCGAGGATTTGCAGGTTGATCGGGCTGGTGTCCACCTCGGCGCCCAGCAAGTTCAGGTGGACCGGCGCGATGTAGGCGTCGAGGACGGTGGTGGTATTGGTGTAGGTGTTCGCCGCGGTCTGCCCGTTCACGCTGAGCGAGGCGCCGTTGGCCAGGCTCACGACGCTGCCGAGGACGGAGTTGAGCGCGTTGCTCACGCCCTGCGTGTTGAGCAGGCCGCCGACGGTGCTGAGCAGGTTGCCGAGCAATTCGCCGCTGCCGGGCTGGGCCGACACCGTGACGGTCACGGGGCTGGTGGCGTCGGCCCCGTAGAGCTTGACCTCCAGGCCGAGCAGGTTCAGGTCGATCGGGTTGAGCGTGAGGGTCAGGATCACGGGGTCGGCCTCGGCGTTCGAGGCGGAGGCCGTCGAGGTGCTCGACGACGGCGAGGCCGCGCCCGAGGCGGTGACCTGGCTCGTCTGCGCGACGGGCACCGACGTGGTGTCGATCTTGTGCAACGCCGTGGCGACCTGCGACTTGAGCGCCTGCTTGGTCCCCCCGGTAATCCCGCTCAAGAGGTCGCCGAGCAGCCCGGCGCCCGGCGAGGAGCTAACCTTCACGGTGATCGGGCCGTTCTGGCCGTTGTCGAGCTTCACGCTCAGGCCCAGCAAGTTCAGGTGGACGGGGCCGAGCGAGAGATTGAGGATCGTCGTGCTCGTGGATTGCCCGGGCGTTGCCGAGACCAGCTTGGGCGTGGCCTTCGCCAGGTTCTCGTTCAGGGCGCCCAGGAGTTGCTGGTTATTCAGCAACGTGTTCACCTGCGAGGCGCTCTGCGTCGTGCCGGAGGCCGCCGAGCCGAGGATGTTGGTCAAACCCCCGCCGAGCAGGCTGCCGAGCACCCCGCCGTTCTTGTGCGCGGTGATGTTCAGCGAGATGTCGCTGGTGTCCACGTTCAGGCCGAGCAGGCTCAGGTGGATCGGCTGGAGGTTCAGCTCAAGGATCGGCGTGCCCTGCGCACCCTTGGCCGGGGTGATCGAGCCGACGAGCGGGGTCGTGAACGCCTGGCCCAGGATCGTCCCGGTGGCGGTGCCCGCGAGCGTGAGGACGCCGCTGGTCGCGTTGCGAGTGACATTGGTGACGTTGATGCCGGTGATGTCCACCGGCACGCTCAACTGCGGCGCGGCCGCCGCCAGGACGTGGACCTGCGCCGCGGCGTGGACCGCCTGCGAGAGGACGATCCGGTCTTCCAGGCTATCGACCAGAGGCCGGAAGCAGGCGGGGCGGCGGCGAGCCGCGGGCTTCGGGTCACGGCGGCGAGCAAGCGGCAGGCGGGAGAGGTTAAGCATGCTCATGGGGGGGTAACTCCAAGGGTGAGCCTCGCCACCGAGATCCTCGGAGACGGAGGCCGACAACGGGGGCGACGCGACGACTTCATGGCAGACGAAGGCCCCGGCCCAGCCTGGCGGCGGGCGCCTCCTCGCCGGGCAGCGAACGCGGCCGGCGAGTATTCGGGGTGAGGGGTTCGGCAAAACGCGAAACCGCTGCATTCCGCGTGCCACCACCTCGGGAAGAGGTTGCATTCGCATTTATGTAATTGCGCTGATCACCCGGCCAGCAAACATTGCCAATTCACATGTGGGCTTGAAAATAATTTTGGAGATGTACCAAATGACGGCGGGCCGAGGAGGGATGATCCCTCCCCGGCCCGCGTGTGTCGCAAATCGTTCGAGGCGTCCGATCAGGCGGCGGCGGACTTGGACCGGCGGAGTCGCCTGAGGGCCGAGGCGCCGATCAGGCCGGTGCCGATGATTACCATCGTGGAAGGCTCCGGCGAGGCGGCGGGGGGGCCGCCCTCGGGGCCGAGGCCTCCCGGAGACTCGACCGTCACCCCGTCGAGCAGGGCGAAGGGAGGGACGCCTCCCGGCATGCCGATCGATAGGAAAGAAAGCACGTCGCTGGTGCTGTCCGCCTGGAAGGTCAGCGTCTGATACACCCAGCCGGTGAAACCCTGAGTGAGATTGGGCAAGGAAGGGGTCAACTGGGTTTGGCCACCGAAGCTGACTTGCCACTGCTCGCTGGTGTCGCCGTAATAGCCCTTTTGCTGGGCGCCCGCCCACCAGAAGCCGACCGTGTAAGTGGTCCCGACGTTCAGCCCGCTGATGGTTTGCTGGATCGCCCCGCTGAAATTCGAGTCGCCGTTTGCGGCGATGTAGTTGCCACCATCGGGGCTGCTGGCGGGGAGGGTATTGTAGACCGGAGCACCATCGTTCGGCCCCCAAAGATAGAGGGGGAGCGGGGTATCATGCTGGAAGCCATACTGGCCGATCCCACCGGTCGTGTCGGCCGCCCCGGATGCGAAGAGGAAGTTGTAGCCCGTCGAGGTCCAATCCGAGACCGTAACGGCACCCTGGGCGGTCGTGAAATACGGATTGACGATCTGGCCAGAGCCGGGAGTATAGGCGTTGGGGTCCTGAGAGATGTCCGTGAAGCTACCGTTGAGCACCAGGTTCGGGCCCGCCTTGGCCCCGCCCGAAGTGGTCATTGCCAGCGAGATGAAGAGTACTAAGATCGCGGCGATTTTCTTCCTCGACATGCGCAGCTCCTGGTTCGATCTCATCGATTTCTACGTGTGGGTTCCCCACGTGCAAGCCCCTGGGAGACTGTAACCGTAGCCTTTGGGACCGACAAGCGAAATCCAAAACGATCAGGAAGTCTAAATTCGATGTTGAATATTCTCAACGCATGCGCACGATCTTGCCTGCATGGAAGCGGGCGAGCCGCTCTTCGGCACGCTGAACTCGCTCGAATCGTTCGGGGGGAGGAATACCCTTGCCTTATCGACGAGGGAGGCGGCGTGCGATGGACCATGGCCGGTTATTGAACCCGTAAAGTCCGACGCACCCATGGGCCGATGCCAATTGGACGGCCCGCCTGGTCCGGATTCCTCCGATCGGGTATACTGGATTTCTGTGCATTCGTAGGGCCGGTTCTTGCCGGCCGCATCTGGTGGGAAGGGAGACGGCCGGCAATCGCCGGCCCTGCGAATGACCTCCCAGCCAGATCCAAAAATCAGGCTTATTCTCCATGACCAACCGGCCTTTTGTTCACCTCCATTGCCACAGCCATTACAGCCTCCTGGACGGTGCCAGCCGGATCCCGGCGCTGGTCCAGCGGGCCAAATCGTTGGGCATGCCGGCTCTGGCCGTGACCGATCATGGCAACCTCCACGGCGCCGTCGAGTTCTTCCGCGAGGCCAAGGCGGCCGACCTCAAGCCGATCATCGGGATCGAGGCGTATGTTGCCCCCAAGCATCGCACCGATCGCTCTTTGGGCGGCGCCATGGCCGCGAGCATAGCTTCCATTTGACCCTTCTGGCCAAGAATGCGGCCGGATTTCGCAACCTGCTGCGGCTTTCCTCGAAGTCGTTCCTGGAAGGGTTTTATTACAAGCCTCGCATCGACAAGGAGATCCTGGAGATGCACTCCGAGGGCTTGATTTGCCTGTCGGGATGCGTCTCCTCCGAGTTTTCCGACCATTTGTTGCATGGCAAGCGGGCCGAGGCCGAATCGCTGTGCGCGTGGTATGAGAAGGTCTTCGGCGCCGAGAATTTCTTCATCGAGATCCAGGACAACGGCATCCAGATCCAGAAGGACCACGCGGCCGAGGCCGTCCGCCTTGCCGATCGCATGGGCATCCCGCTCGTCGCCACCAGCGACGCCCATTATCTCACGAAGGAAGATTCCAAGGCGCACGACGTCCTGCTCTGCATCAACACGGGCAAGACCCTGGACGACCAGAACCGCATGAGGTTCGAGACCGACGAGTTCCACGTCCGCTCGGGCGAGGAGATGTACGCGGCCATGCCGGGCGCGAGGAGGCGCTCAAGCAGTCGTTCCAGATCGCCGAGATGGTCGAGGAGCATTACAAGAGCCTGAACTTCGGCAAGCGCCAGTTCCCCTCGTTCAAGACGCCCGAGGGGAAATCGCCCGAGCAATTCCTCCGCGAATTGTGCGAGGAGGGGGTGAAATTGCGCTATGGCGACGATCCCTCGAAGGCCGTGCGCGACCGCCTGGAGCACGAGCTGGGCATCATCAACCGCATGGGGTTCGCCTCGTACTTCCTCATCGTGTGGGACTTCGTCCGGTTCGCCCGCGAGGCGAATATCCCGTGCTCGGCCAGGGGTTCGGGCTGCGGGGCGATCGTGGCTTACTTGCTTTATTTCAGCCATGTCGATCCTCTGGAATATGACCTGCTTTTCGAGCGGTTTTTGGACCCGAACCGCTCGGAAGCGCCGGATATCGACATCGACATCGACCAGGATCGTCGATACGAGGTCATCGACTACGTCCGCAAGAAGTATGGCGCGGCCAACGTGGCGCAGATCGGCACGTTCGGCACGATGGCCGCGAAGGCCGCGATCAAGGACGTGGGGCGGGCGATGAACCTGCCCCTGTCCCGCGTCGATCAGGTCACGAAATTGATCCCGCAGAAGCTCCATATCACGCTGGAAGACGCCCTCAAGGAAGAGCCCGCGCTGAAGCGACTCACGGAGGAAGATCCCGAGATCAAGCGGCTGGTCGACCTGGCCATGAGGCTGGAAGGCTCGGCCCGCAACGTGAGCACGCACGCCGCGGGCGTGGTGATCGCCGATCGTCCGCTGGAAGACCTCGTGCCGCTCCAGAAATTGCCGAACAAGGACAAGGAAAAAGAGGTCGTCTCGACGCAGTGGAACATGGGGGACGTGGAGAAGGCCGGCCTCCTGAAGATGGACTTCCTCGGGCTGAGGAATTTGACCAGCCTGGCCACGGCCGAGCGGATCATCCGCGAGCGTCATCCCGACTTGCCGAAGGATCTGAACAAGCTCCCGCTGGATGACGAGCCCACGTACAACCTCCTGCAAAGCGGCCATGCCAAGGGCGTTTTCCAGCTAGAAGGCTCGGGAATCCGCGACCTTCTCATCAAGATGAAGCCCGACCGCTTCGCCGACCTGATCGCCATCCTGGCGCTGTATCGGCCCGGCCCGCTCAACGGCGGTATGGTTGATGAATATGTGAACGTGAAGCACAAGAGGAAGGAAGCCAGCTACGAGCATCCGGTGATGAAGGACGTGCTCGAAGACACCCACGGCGTGATGGTGTATCAAGAGCAGGTCATGCGCATCTTGAACCGCCTGGGCGGGATCGAGCTGTCGCAGGCTTATGGGTGCATCAAGGCGATCTCGAAGAAGAAGATGGAGATCATCGCGCAGGGCCGTAAGCAGTTCGTCGAAGGCGCCGTGGCCAAGGGTCTGGACAAGGAAAAAGCGACGAAGATCTTCGATTTGATCGAGTTCTTCGGCGGATACGGGTTCAACAAGTCGCACTCGACGGCCTACGCGCTCGTCCTGTTCCAGACGGCCTATCTGAAGGCGCACTATCCGACCGAATACATGGCGGCGGTGCTCTCGTGCGAGATGGACGGCGCCGAGCGCGAGAAGTTCTTCTACGAACATATCGACGATTGCAAGCGGATGGGGATCGACATTCTGCCCCCGAACGTGAACGACGGGGCGATCGAGTTCAAGGTGGCCGAGGAGGGGAAGATCCTCTTCGGATTGGGGGCGATCAAGGGCGTGGGCACGAAGGCGATCGAGGCCGTGCTGAAGGCCCGCGACGAGATGGGGCCGTTCCGCACGCTGGACGACTTCTTCGAGCGGGTGCCCATTCAAGGTGGTGGGCCAGGGATGCGTGGAGACCCTCATCAAGGCCGGCGCTTCGACTTCTTCAAGGCCCGCCGGTCGCAACTGCTGGCCGTGTTGCCCCGGGCCGTGCAGGCGGGCCAGGCGAGGCAGGATGATCGCAAGCGCGGGCCAGCGTGGGCTGTTCGACGACGTCGGAGGAGGCCGACCCGCAGGCGGCCGGGCTTAGCCTGCCCGACCTTCCCGAGATGCCCGAGGCCGAGCGACTGGCCGAGGAGAAGAAGGCGCTGGGCTTCTACATGTCCAGCCACCCGCTGGCGCGTCACGCGGCCGCCCTGCAATCGTTCGCCTCGCACCAGGTGAGCGACCTGGCCACCCTGCCCGAGAAGGCCGAGGTCCTGCTCGGCGGGATGATCGTGGGCGTGACCGTGAAGAACGTGCAGAAGAGCCGGTCGGGCCTCACCCGGATGGCCAAGCTCTCGTTCGAGGACCTCACCGGCTCCACGCCCGCCATGCTCTGGCCCGAGGATTTCGCGAAGAACGAGGCGCAGGTCAAGGACGACTCGATCGTGCTTCATCAAGGGGACGATCTCGCGTCGCAACGAGCCGCGCCGAGGTCATCATCAACCGGATCATCCCCGATCGAGGACGCCGCCGGCCGAGCTTTCCAGCGGAGTGGTCGTCACGCTCCGCAAGGGTTCGCACGACGACGAGCAGTTGCAGAGGCTTCGTCGCCAGATCCAGAAGCGATCCGGACGGGAACCTCGAAGTCTTCCTCGAATTTTGCGGGGTGGCCGGGGTGCGCCGCGCCATCTACAAGGCGGCTCGCGCGAAGATCCGCCACGACCAGCACCTGGTCGCCGACCTGGAAGGTCGCGGTGGCGCCGGGCAACGTGCGGCTGCGGGGCAGGGGAGGGTCGGTCCGGGTCGAATCGGCCGCCAAATCCGCCGCGTGGGAAGCCTCGAACGAGGGGTACGACGAAGAATGAGTGCGGCCGAGTCTCGGCCATATCTACTTGCTAAGAAACGACATGTGACGTGCAATGTTGCCCGAAGGCTCGGATCGCGGCAACTTTCATCTACACCACGCGGCGCCTTCATATAACCTTCATGGCGCCCTCCTTAGGATTTGGTCTCAGAACCCAATCCTGGCGGGGCCTCGCTCTCGATGTCGCTCGAACTTCCGAACCAAGTCGCTCACGTGGATCGAGCCTTCCGCGCCCGGTCGCTCCCCCTGGCCCTTGCGTGGCTGATCGGATTTGGTGTGATCGGTTGCGGAGGCGGCGAGCTCTCCCTGCCCGCACCCCCCAAATCAACGCTCTACCCGGTCAAGGGGAAGCTTGCCCTGGCCGACGGCAAGCCGTTGACCGCGGGGACGATCCGCCTGATCCCGGTCAAGCAGCCGGGCTGGACGGCCACGGGGACCGTGGGGTCCGACGGTTCGTTCTCGCTGAAGACCGCCGACCAGGGTGAGGGTGCCCCCGAAGGCGAATATCGCGTCTCGGTCTTCTCGGACCTCAACGCCCCCGGGCCGAAGCCCGGCCAGAAAGTCCTGGTCGTCCCCGCGGAGTACTCGGACGAGGACGGGTCGGGCCTGAAGGTCACGATCAAGCCTTCGCCGAACGACCTGGGGACGATCAAGCTCGTCCCCGGAGGCACCGCGCGCCCGCCGCGTCCGGCGGTGCCAGGGCAAACATGCGCGACTGATTCATCCCCAACGCCCAACTTTCCCGCTGCCTCCTTGTCCTATCAGAAAGGTCCTGCACCGATGCCCGCGTCCTCTCCGTCGAACTTGAAGCCCCGCGCCGTGCGCGCCGGGTTTCACGCTGATCGAGTTGCTGGTGGTGATCGCGATCATCGGCGTGCTGATCGCCCTGCTGCTGCCCGCCGTCCAGGCCGCCCGCGAGGCCGCCCGCCGCGCCCAATGCACCAACAACCTGAAGCAGATGGGCCTCTCGCTGCACAACTACGAGATCCGGCACCGGCAGCTTCCCGCCCTCGGGCGAGTCGACCAACTTCAACAACACCAGCGCCACCCAGAACGGCTCGACGCAGTTCATCGACGGCGTGGCCGTGTTCCCCCGCCTGCTCCAGTTCATCGAGGGCGGCAACATCTTCAACGCCATCAACTTCAACCTCGAGTACAACAGCCTCTCGGGTTCGAACATCACCGCCTATAGCGCCGTGATCAACTCGTTCATCTGCCCCAGCTCCACCCGCCTGCCCAGCTCGGGCCGCGACGACGCCGGGAGCGATCCCAGCGCGGCCGGCGCCTTCGAGTCCATCGGCTACGGCGTGCAGGACTACGGCCCGACCTGCTACACCGACGTCGACCCCAACGGCCTGACCGGCCAGAGCGGCTCGTCGGTCATCACCCCGTTCCGCAACAAGCTCACCCGCGCCAACGGCCTGCTCAAGGCCGGCAGCACCAAGATCGCCGAATGCACCGACGGCCTCTCCGGCACGATCGCCATCGCCGAGGACGCCGGCCGCGACTCGCGCTACATCAGCCCCTACGCCGAGGTCTACTACAACGGCGTGATCTCCCCCCGGCCGACCAACGACCCCACCGGCTACCCCGGCGGCAATCGCCGCTACTGGCGATGGGCCGAGCCGGATAGCTCGTTCGGCGTCTCGGGCTCGATCAACAACAAGTATCGCCCCATGTATTGCCCGACCCCCTGGAGCGCCTCCTGCACCAGCCCGATCGACGGCAGCAACGTGGCCGGCAACAACGCCGGGGCCAACGACGAGATCTTCTCCTACCACCCCGGCGGCGCCAATTGCCTCTTCGGCGACGGCTCGGTCAAGTTCCTCAAGGATAGCACCGACATCCGCGTGCTCCGCAAGCTCGTCACGCTCGCCGGCGGCGAGGTCGTCAGCGCCTCCGACTATTGATCCGACTGTTCCAAGATCGCTCTCAAGGCACGGGCTGGAGGTCGAATGGCCTCCAGCCCGTGCTTTCTTGTTTCCGCTAACGGCGCGGTCCAGGCGGGCCTTGTTCGGGGTTCAACCCGTCGCCATAATGTCGATTAGACTGATCGGGATGATCCTCGCGAATCCTTCCTCGGGGTCGAAGGGCGAACGAGACGTTACATGAGGATCGCTTCGATGGCTGCTAACGGGTTTCGGAAATCCAGGCCGGGCTTCACGCTGATCGAACTGCTGGTGGTGATCGCGATCATCGGGGTGCTGATCGCGCTGCTGTTGCCCGCCGTCCAGGCGGCAGGGAGGCCGCTCGGCGTGCCCAGTGCATCAACAACCTGAAGCAAATCGGCCTGGCGCTGATGAACTACGAATCGGGCACGGGATCGCTGCCGCCCGCCGGCCAGGGGTCGAATTACGCCCTCAGCCCGCCCCAGAACCAGTACCTTGACGGCGCCTACTCCGGTCTTCCCCCGCATCCTGCAATTCATCGAGGGCGGGAACACCTTCAACGCGATCAATTTCAACCTCGATTACAACGACCTCTCGGGTTCGAACGTGACAGCTTGCTCGCAGGTCATCGGCGGCTTCATCTGCCCCTCGGCCACGCGACTCGGCGGCAGCAGCAATCGGGACGCGGCCGGCAGCGACCCCAACGGCAACAACCCGATCGAGGGCGCGTTCGGCGGCTACGGCCTGACCGACTATGGCCCGACGGTCTACGTGGATGTCGACCCCAACGGCCTCACCGGCGGCCTGGGCTCGACGCCCATCGTCCCCTATCGCAACAAGCTTTCCCGCGCCGACGGCCTGCTCAAGTCCCAGTTCACGCGGATTTCCGAATGCACCGACGGCCTGTCCAACACGATCGCCGTGGCCGAGTGCGCGGGCCGCGACGCCTATTTCGTCAGCAATTACGGCGAGAATTACTGGGGAGGCGGGACCACGGCCAAGAGCACCTATCCCACCGCTCGGAACGTCCCCGGCTACAGCTCCGCGGGCCGGCGGTTCTGGAGGTGGGCGGAACCGCATTGCAGCCTCGGCGTGTCCGGCGTGATCAACAACAAGTCCGCCCCCGAGAAAGAACAGTCCCAGTTCTCAACCTATCCTGGCGCCCTCAACACGGCCGGCAACAAGGCGAAGAACAACCAGTCGCTCTACTCCTTCCACCCCGGCGGGATCAACGCCCAGTTCGGCGACGGCTCGGTCAAGTTCCTCAAGGATAGCATCGACATCCGCGTCCTCCGCAAGCTCGTCACGCTCGCCGGCGGCGAGGTCGTCAACGCCTCGGATTATTGATTTAATCGCCAGAATTGCTCCCGAAAGCACGGGCCGGAGGTCGAAAAGACCTCCGGCCCGTGCGTTTTTGTTTCCCGACCGATCCGATGAAATTGCTCTTGTTCTCGACTAAATCGGTCGACATAATGTCTATCAAGTTAATCGAGATGGTTTTCGTTGGGGAAAAACGAGGACTTCGGCCCGGAATCGACGGCGGACACTGTCGACGGGCGATCGAGATGATTTCCAGAGGAGGGTTTCGATGGCTGCAAACGGGTTTCGGAAGTCCAGGCCGGGCTTCACGCTGATCGAGCTGCTGGTGGTGATCGCGATCATCGCGGTCCTGATCGCGCTGCTGCTGCCCGCCGTCCAGGCGGCGCGGGAGGCGGCCCGGCGGGCGCAGTGCACGAACAACCTCAAGCAGATCGGCCTGGCCCTGCACAATTACGAGAGCTCGAACGGCGCGTTCCCGCCCGCGGGCAAGGCGATCTACCTGAAGCTCGCCGCCGTCGGTCATCTTCCCCGACACCGGCTTCAGCGCCCAGGCGCGGCTCCTGGCGTACCTCGAGGGCGGCATCCAGTATCAACGCGTTGAACTTCACCTACGAGTACAACGACGCCAGCGGCGGCAACTTCACGGGCGCTCGGCGGTCGTCAACATCTTCCTCTGCCCCTCGGCCGCCACATCGGGGGCAGCCGCGACAGGTGCGCCGGCGACCCGAACGCCTCGGCCTATGAGAAGAGCCAGTCGGCGGCGGCTACGGCTACACCGACTACGCCCCGTCGGTCTACACCGACATCAACGTCGTCAACGGCGCGCCGCCACGGGCGGGCGTCGGGCGCCACGCACGATCGTGCCCTTCCGCAACAAGACGCTGGCGGCCAAGGGGCTGCTCAAGGACGGCAACACGCGCATCAGCCGAGGATCATCGACGGCACGAGCAACACCGTCGCGTTCATCGAGTGCGCCGGCCGCGACGAGCGGTTCGTGAGCCAGTACGTCGAGCTACTACGCGACGGCCAGACGGCCCGGCCTTCGTCCGCGGGCCGGGCCCGGCCGGCGGCCCGAGCGTCCGGCACCGCTTCTGGCGGTGGGCCGACCCGGGCAACGCCTTCGGCACCTCGGGCCAGCCGAACAACATGTGCCAGCCGACCAACGAGGGCGTCGCCCTGGCCCACCACCACCGTGCTCGGCCGGCAACCAGGCCGGGCCGAACGAGGAGCCGTTCTCGTTCCACCCCGGCGGCGTCAACGCCCTCTTCGGCGACGGCTCGGTCCAGTTCCTCAAGGACACGATCAACCTCGCGGCCTTCCGCGGCATCCTCACGCTCAAGGGCGGCGAGGTCGTCAACCCAGTCGATTATTGATCGCCTTGCGGGGTTAGATTCCAAGAATTCATGCAAGCACGGTGCGGTGGTCTCTTGACCCGGTGCCATGTCTTCATTTACCGTACATAGAACCTTATCAATTGATGACGGGAATAAATTTAAGGATTGTCCGACTCGCCAAGCTGGCAATTCCTTATAAGTTTACCAACCTGCACGGATGTTATGCGGATTGCTTGAAGGAGTTCAAGGATGACCATCAGTGCGAACACGGTGATTTCATAGCCGCCGGGTAATGCCTTCGACG
>CAVZRT010000006.1:0-15122 GCA_963777705.1 uncultured Planctomycetota bacterium | reverse complement strand
TAATAACCGGCCCTACAAGAAGAATCCAAGGATAATTTCAACGGTTTAAATTCAACGCGACGCGAAACCGCGGCTCACGGAAATGAGTTCCAAAGGGAAATTCTTGCCGGGGCAGGTCGTGGGGCTCTGGGCGATGGCGGCGTGGGTGACGATGTGGTCGGCGGGGATCGAGTAGCGGTCGGCGAGGTAGGCGACCAGGGCCTTGGTGGCTTCGATTTGCCTGGCCGTGGGCGGGCTCTTGTCGAGGTTGCCGATCAGGCAGATGCCGATCCCATAATCGTTGGCGTCGGGCACGTTGGAATCGCGGCAATGGGCGCCGCCCTTCTGGTCGGACCAGCGGCGGGCGACTTCAATCAGCCCGTCCTTGCTCTCGCTGCCGTTGCCGACGACGAAGTGGTAGCCGCAACCCTGCGTCGTCAGGGTCTCGCGATGATCCTTGTCGATCTGCGCGTACGAGCCGGCCTCGTTGTCGCTGTGGTGGAGGACGATGTATCGCCAGGGGCGATCGGCCTTGGGCGGCAGGAACAACTCGTCGGCGTCGTCGACGAACTTCGCCACCTTCGCCCGCTCGTCCGACCGCCGGCTGATGCCGGCGGAGGTGCGAGTGGTCGACTGAATGCGGCCCATGGGACGATCGGCGGGCGGCGAGGCGGTCCCGCTTGCGCCGGGGTGGCCGGGTTCAGGTTCGGCTCGCTGTCCATCTTGGACGGTGCGGACCCGCTGGGCAGGTCGCCGGGCTGCGAGAACGCGGGCGACGACGATCCGGCACAACCCGGCGTGCCCGGGGCACACGGGGCGGCCACGGCGGTGGTCGGCCCCACGTACACGGGCCTCATCGCCTGGCGATGATGACATCCGGCCGAGAGGGCGAGCAGGGCAATCGGCGCGATCGCTACAATCCAACTTCGCGAGGACACCGCGAACGCAGTCCGCTTGAGCGGTACCATCTTGAAACCTCCGGTTCCTTTGGGTTCGGGATCGTCGAGGTGGGAGTCGAGGTGTGTGACCTCAAGGCAAAGCAAGACTGATGCCAAGGGTCCTGCACTCGTCAACAAGGGGACCTCTCCCGAAAATTCCCCTTTCGACTCAAGTCTACACGCGCCATGGCCGAAGGCCGACAAAACGTCGCGAATTGTCGGAATTCCCTCAAGAGTTGGCCGCGCGAGGACGAACCCGCGATTTGTAGAAAGGTGCATCGGTCGTTGCAAGCCGAAGCACCCTCAGGACCCGAACCCGACCGGCCCGGCTGGCATCCAAACCCCAGGGGTCGGTATCCTCGTAGGGCAGGCCTCGGCCTGCCGTCGCCTCGTCGAGAAACCGCAGGCCGAGGCCTGCCCTACGGGGAGGGTCGCGTCCCCTGGCCTGGAATATCTCCGAAATCGGAAAGCACGCATGCCGGCCTACCACTTCCAGAGGATCGAACCCAAGTGGCAAGCCTACTGGGATCGTCACAAGACCTTCCGCACGCCCGACCGCGTCGTCGATAAGCCCAAGCTCTACATCCTGGATATGTTCCCCTACCCCAGCGGCGAAGGCCTGCACGTGGGGCACCCGGAGGGCTACACGGCCACCGACATCCTCAGCCGATTCAAGAGGATGAAGGGATTCAACGTCCTGCACCCGATGGGATGGGACGCCTTCGGCCTGCCCGCCGAACAGTATGCGATCAAGACGGGCACGCACCCCCGCGAGACCACCCGCAAGAACATCGATAATTTCCGCAGGCAGATCAAGTCACTCGGGCTCTCCTACGATTGGGACCGCGAAGTCGACACGACCGACCCCAATTATTACAAATGGACCCAGTGGATCTTCCTGAAGATCTTCCACACCTGGTACGACCCGGATTTCCAGTGGGTCGACCCGCAAGGCAAGGCGCGCAAGGGCAAGGGCCGGCCGATCTCCGAGCTTCCCATTCCGCCCGGCGCGGACCCCGATCGCTACCGAGATGGGAAGCGCCTGGCCTATCGCGCCGAAGTGCCCGTGAACTGGTGCCCCGCGCTGGGCACCGTCCTCGCCAATGAAGAGGTGATCGACGGCAAGAGCGAGCGCGGCGGCCATCCGGTCGTCAGGATGCCGCTCAAGCAATGGATGCTGAGGATCACCGCCTATGCCGAGCGATTGATCGACGACCTCGAAGGGCTCGACTGGTCGCGAGCCATCAAGGACATGCAGCGCAACTGGGTAGGACGCAGCGAAGGGGCTTTGGTGGACTTCCGTTGCGACGAAGCCCGAAAGACCAACTTCCAACGCACGTTCGACTCCACCGAGTGGACCGACACGCCCGATCCCGGCGTGATCCGCGTGTTCACCACCCGCCCCGACACGCTTTTCGGCGCGACCTACATGGTGCTGGCGCCCGAGCATCCCATGGTCGATCGGTTGACGACATCGGATCAAAAGGAAGCGGTCGAAGCCTACCGGCAATCCTCCGCGTCCAAGAGCGACATGGATCGTACCGACCTCGCCAAGACGAAGACGGGCGTTTTCACGGGCGGTTACGCCTTCAACCCGGTCAACGGGCGGGAAATCCCGGTCTGGATCGCCGATTACGTTTTGATGGGCTACGGGACCGGCGCGATCATGGCCGTGCCGGGGCACGACGAGCGCGATTTCGAGTTCGCCAAGGTTTTCGATCTCCCCATCGTCAAGGTCGTGGCCCCAAACCTGGAAGATGCGGGAAAGCCGCTCGATCGGGCCGAGACCGATGCGGGCGTGGCCGTGAATTCGTCGAACGAATCGGTCTCGCTCGACGGATTGGGCACGTCCGAAGCCAAGGCGCTCATCACTTCCTATCTCGAATCCGAAGGATGCGGGAAGAAGACGATCAATTACAAGCTGCGCGACTGGCTTTTCAGCCGCCAGAGATACTGGGGCGAGCCGTTTCCGATCCTGCTGGGCGAGGGGGAAGAGGTCAGCGGGGTTTCCGAGACCGAGCTGCCCGTCCTCCTGCCCGAGCTGGACGACTTCCGCCCTTCCGGCGCCCCGAGCCTCCGCTGGGCAAGGCCACCGAGTGGGTGAATTACTCCGAAAAATACCGTCGAGAAACCAACACCATGCCGCAATGGGCCGGCTCGTGCTGGTATTACCTGCGATACATCGACCCGAAGAATCAGGATCAGCCCTGGGACCCGGAACTCGAAAAATACTGGCTGCCCGTGGACCTGTATGTGGGAGGGGCCGAGCACGCGGTCCTGCACCTGCTCTACAGCCGGTTCTGGCACAAGGTTTTGTTCGATTGGGGGCTGGTCCACACGCCCGAGCCGTTCCAGAAGTTGGTCAATCAGGGGATGATCTTGGGGGAGATTGAATATTCGGACTCACAAGGACGCTAACGGAATTTCGTCAGCGCGATGTCTTCGAATCATGCACTAACTCAGACCAGATGTACGAGCCTTGATTCACTTTCGAACAATGATGTCTTCAAACAAGGAGATAATTTTTATCGACACAGACCGGGAATCGCATTTTTGCGAAAGCCCACAAGATGTCGAAGAGCCGGCAGAACGTCATTAGTCCGGACGAAGTCGTGGAGGAATACGGGGCCGACAGCCTCCGCCTCTACGAGATGTTCATGGGCCCGCTCGAAGCCGTGAAGCCCTGGAGCATGAAGGGCGTCGAGGGGGTTTATCGATTCCTCGGCCGCGCCTGGCGGATGATCGTCGACGCCGACGCCGAGACGATCACGCTCGATCCCAGGGTGCAGGACGTCGAGATCACGCCGCAACAGGCCTCGATCGTGGCCCGCACGGTGGCCGGCGTGACCGACGACCTGGAAGCCATGCGATTCAACACGGCGATCAGCAAGCTCATGGAGTTCACCAACGCCTTCACGTCGATGGACGTTCGTCCCAAGATCGCAATGGAAACGTTTACCCTGTTGCTGGCGCCGATGGCCCCGCACGTCGCGGAGGAGTTGTGGGAGATCCTCGGCCACGCGGAATCGCTGGCCTATGAAGCGTGGCCATCGTACGATCCGGCGTTGCTCAAGGACGCCGAGATTGAAGTGCCCGTGCAGATCAACGGCAAGCTGAAGGGGCGGATCCTGGTCTCGGCCGACGCCGATCAGGCGGCGCTGGAAAAGACCGCTCGCGAGGACGAGAAGGTTGCGGCCTTGATCGCGGGGAAGACGGTCCGCAAGGTGATCGTGGTGCCGGGGAAGCTCGTCAATTTCGTGGTGGCGGGTTAGATTGCTCGTTTCCGACGCGAATTCCGCGATGAAACATGGCCTGCCACTCATCGAATCGTGGAAATAGAGGCTGCGATTGGCCGAGCTTATCCACCCTGCTGACCATCTCCCTGCTCGATCGAGGAAGATGCCGAAATCGCGGAGCGAACGCCATTCTGCCTCCGAACCGACGAGGAGATTCGCAAGGCGGTTTTGGTCGCAGTAGCTGTCCTCTTGAGCGACCGACCCGATGTGAAAGTCGAATGGGCATCCTCGACCATCGTGCCGTTGGACGGTGCGGACGGATACGGTCGATGGCGGTCTGCAACCGCTGGGTCTACGACGCAGAATTGGCCGATGGCTTGCCGCGTGGCGGCGTCTCGCGGGGCGCGAGGGTCGATGGGCAGTTGCGTTGCGATGAACATCTACCGCCCGGCCATCCGCCTCTGCTTCGCGGACCGCGGGTACGAAGGGCCGGTCCCGGTATCATCCTCGCAGGGCGTCTGAATCATGCCTTCCCCTTCCACCTCGGTCTTCGTAGGGCGTGTGAAACACGCCATCCCGTTTACCGCGAGACTTTGGCGTGTTTCACGACGCCCTACGAAATTCGGACTAGCTGATCATGGCCAGCGAGCACGAGCTACGAGCTCGGCGACTTCGGTATGGTTCCGTTTCGGCCCCGCGGACGTGCTCGGCCGTATCCAGGAAGACCGAGGCCCAATCGGCGTGGGAGGTCGGCGACTCTACTTGATCGCGTTCCAACTCGAACCGAGCGTTGATTTCCAGATCGAACTGCCGGCGGATCAACTCCGACATCCAGGATCATGAGCCTGATCGAATCGCCTCGATGACTCTCGATCGGAGGACGTCGATGAAAGCACGCCCTCCGGATGATCCTCCATCGAGCTTCACCCTCATGCCACGCCCCCGCTTCATCGTCGGCATCGACCTGGGCACGACCAATTGCGCGGTCGCTTATGTCGACACCAAGGGCCGCGAACGCCCGACCGCCGACATCAAGACCTTCGAGATCCCGCAGCTCGTTGCGGCCGGCGAGACGTCGCCTCGCGTGATGCTGCCTTCGTTCCTTTACTTGCCCGGTCCTCATGAATTGCCCCCGGGAGCCGCGCAACTCCCCTGGAGCGACGATAACGACCGCATCGTCGGCGAATTCGCCCGGATTCAGGGCGGCCGCGTGCCGGCTCATCTGGTGAGCAGCGCCAAGTCGTGGCTTTGCCATCCGGGCGTCGATCGCGAGGCCGATATCCTGCCGTGGGGCTCGCCGGCCGAGGCCCGCAAGGTGTCCCCGGTCGAGGCAAGTCGCCGATTATCTGCGGCATATTCGCGATGCTTGGGATGTTTCCTTTGCGCTCGACGATCCGGAAGCCTTGTTGGAAAAACAGGAAGTGGTTTTGACCGTGCCCGCCTCGTTCGACGAGGCCGCCCGCGAGTTGACCGTCGAGGCCGCCAAACGCGCCGGTTTTGCTCATTTAACCCTGCTGGAAGAACCCCAGGCCGCGTTCTATTGCTGGATCGTCACGCATCAGGAAGGCTGGCAGAAGCAGGTTCGCGGGGGTGAATTGATCCTGGTCTGCGACATCGGCGGCGGGACGAGCGACTTCAGCCTGATTACCGTGGTGGAAACCCCCACCGGCCCCGGCTTTCGCCGCGTGGCCGTGGGCGATCACCTCATGCTGGGCGGCGACAACATGGATCTGGCCCTGGCGCATCGCGTCGAGCAGAAGCTCGGCGGCGCCCGGCTCGATAGTGATCAGTGGAACGCGTTGAAATTGGCCTGTCGGACCGCCAAGGAAAAACTTTGGGGCGAGAATAGCCCCGGCCGCTGGCCCGTGACGATCGCCGGCCGCGGTTCGAAATTGATCGGCGGGAGCGTGCAATCGGAATTGACGCGCGACGATGTTCGCGACGTGGTTTTGGATGGGTTCTTTCCCGCCTCTCGTCGCGACGACCTGCCCGGTAAGGCCACGAAAGCCGGCCTCCAGGAATTCGGCCTGCCGTTCGTGTCCGATCCGGCCATCACGAAGCATCTTGCGGCGTTTCTCCGGCGCCACCGCGCCGAGGCGATCGGCCAGGGCGGCCATCTCCCCGACGATCGCCCCGCCCGGCCCGATGCGATCCTCTTCAACGGCGGCGCCCTCACGCCCGACTTCGTCCGCCAGAGGATCGTGGACGTGGTGGGATCGTGGTTCCCCGACGAGCCCGACGGCTCCTATTCGCCGCGCGTCCTGGCCAATGCCTCGCTCGACCTGGCCGTGGCCGTTGGCGCGGCCTATTACGGGATCGTGCGGCAGGGGCGGCGGGATTCGCATCGGCGGCGGCACGGCCCGCGCGTTCTATGTGGGGTTCGAGTCGGAGGCGAAGGACAGGCCGTGGCTTTGCGTGGTCCCTCGCGACTCTCAGGAAGGCGACGAGATCGAGATCAAGGGCCGCGACTTCGAGCTGCTCATGGGCCAGCCGGTCGCCTTCCCGATGGCCAGCTCGTCGGTGAGGGCGGCCGACAAGCCGGGCGATTTCGTGGGCAGCGACCCCGATTCCATCCTGCCCCTGCCCCCGCTGGTGGGACTCATGAGGGCCGGACGCAAGGCGAAGGCCGAGCGCGTGCCCGTGAGCCTGGCGGCGAAGGTGACCGAGGTCGGCACCGTCGAGCTTTGGTGCCATTCTCGCACCGATGACCGCCGCTGGCGACTGCAAATCCAGCTCCGCGGGCCGGGAGGGCAGGCGGCGCCCAACGCGAGCGTGACGGGCGGCGACGCCGACGCCGTGGTCATCGAGCAATCGGAGCTGGACCTGGCCATCCTGGCCATCAAGACGGCCTTCCGCTCGCCCCCGCCCGAGGAGGAGTTCGGCCCGTCGCGACTGGTCAAGAAATTGGAAGAAGTCCTGGACGTGACCCGCGATCAGTGGCCGCCTTCGGCGCTTCGGGCCATGTGGGACCCCTTGAGATCCGCCTCGGAAGAGCGGTTCCTCTCCCCCCGGCACGAGTCGCGATGGCTCAACCTGGCGGGGTTCTGCCTGCGGCCGGGCACGGGGTTCCCGCTGGATGAATCTCGCGTGAAGGCGCTCTGGCCCGCGTTCCATGCGGGGGTGAAGCACGTGAAGGACCTCCAGTGCTGGGCCGAGTGGTGGATCTTGTGGAGGCGAGTGGCCGCCGGCCTGAATCGCGCCCATCACGACGAGATCGCCCGCCGCCTCCTGCCGTTCGTGCTCCCTCCCAAGGGTGGCGGCGGGGGCGGGGGCGGGAAGAAGCCCGCGAGGCCGAAGCCCGAAGCCCATGAGCTTGCCGAGATGTGGCGATGCATCGCCAGCCTGGAGCGGCTCTCCCCCTCGCAGAAAGAGCCCCTGGGCGATGCCCTCGTCAAGGACCTTTCGCGGCCCAACCCGCCGTCCTACGCGTTGTGGTGCCTCGGCAGGCTCGGCGCCCGGGTCCCCCTGTATGGGCCGGCCAACACGGCCGTCCCGAACGACGTCGCCCGCAAGTGGCTCGCGGCGCTCGTCGATCGCCCGTTCGCCCCCGGCAGGGAGACCGTCGACGCCTCGTTCGCGCTCGCCCAGCTTGCCAGGGTCTCGGGAGATCGCGCCCGGGACGTCGACGAGGAATTGCGGGCTCGGGTCATCCGGCGGTTGGAAGCCCTGGGCGCCGACGAGGCCGCCGTCCGGCCCGTCCGCGAGTATCACGAGCTGGAGGCCGCGCAGCAGGGACAGGCCCTCGGCGACTCGTTGCCGGTCGGCCTGAGGCTGGTTCGCGCCGATTGAGGCCGATCCGGGGAGGAAAAATTAAGAAATTCAAAGATTTTTATTTTTCTGACTTATAAAGCCGGTTGAATGCATCACTTTTTGGGCATGAATACGCGGAATCACCTTGAAATTAGCCGGATGTGTCCGACAGGCAGGGGGTTGCACCCCTTGGTCTCCCGGACAATTTGACGCCCGTCGACGCCCTGACCGGGGGCAATTCGCGTCGAGAAACGGAATTTTCTGTCCGGACGATGACAGACCACGCGGGCGACGGGGCATAAAATGCGGGTGTCTGTTTCGGAGGGATTTCGCATTGGCCCTGCACGTCGGGTCGGATTCTTTGATTGAAGGTCCCCATGATCGGTCCTGCGAAGTTGCGAGACAGCGGCAACCAGTTCATAGACTTGCTCCCCGCCGATGAGTTCGACCTCCTGGAACCGCTGCTCCAGCGCGTCAAGATGACGATCCGGCAGACGGTCCATCAATTCGAGTCCGAGGTGGGCCACGTCTACTTCCCCATCACGGCGCTGTTCTCGCTCTTGACCGTGATGGAAGAGGACGATCCCGTCGAGACGGCGACGATCGGAAAAGAGGGCTTCATCGGCGTTGCGGCGGCGCTCGGCGTGCAAGCCAGCCCGCACCGGGTCATCTGCCAGTTGGCGGGCGACAGTTTCCGCATACCCGTGACGACATTCCTGGACGCGATGCGAAGGGGGCCCGAGTTGACCCGCCTGGTCCATCGCTATATCGTATTCTCGTTGCGCAACACGGGCCAGGGGATCGCGTGCAACGCGTTGCACAGCGTGGAAGCCCGCGCCAGCCGATGGCTGCTGATCATCCACGACCAGGCCGGCCGCGACGAGTTCTCGATGACCCACGAGTTCCTGGCTTTCATGCTGGGCGTGCGACGCCAGACGGTCACGGTCGTCGCGGGCGCGCTCCAGAATGCCGGGTTGATCAGCTTCCGTCGCGGGACCATGGTCATCCGCGACCGTGCGGGGCTGGAAGACGCCGCCTGCGAATGCTACGAATCGGTCCGCAAGTACTACGATCGCGTGGTGTCCTGACCACCTCGGCGTCGAGCGGACGTCGGCATGTTCCTCGCTGCGAATTCGTCCAGGGGACGCCAACGGATGCTGGCGGGACGGGTCCTTCTGCGTAGGGCCGGTCATTACCGGCCGCCCCTGATTCGCACGAAGACGCCCGCTAGAGCGATTTTCGTTCGGGTGAGTCGGTTGACTTCCGACCGAGTCTCTGCATCCTTCGTAGGGCAGGCCTTGGCCTGCCGTCCACCTCGGCAGGCCAAGGCCTGCCCTACGAATTGTCAACCGCCACGCTCAATCGAAAATCGCTCTAAGAGCCTTCAGCTTTACCGACGAGTTGGGATGGCTTTCGCTCCTAATCCCGGATCGGTGGCCGGGTGGCATGCTTACGTCTTCGTATGCATGTCCGCAGGCGTGGCCAAAGACATGATTACGAAGACGTAAGCATGCCACAGTATCCGTTGACGCACGCGTCGCAAAATTCCCGAGCAATGTCTGCTAGCGGACAGACGGACACTTGAGAAATTTTGACACTCGGTAGAGAACATGGAAGCAGGGGCTCGCCCAGGCCCAAGTCCAGGATGGACCACCTCCACCCGCCGCAGGGTTCTCACGCAAAAAACCTGACAGCGTAGCGTGGTCGCGTCCCGGTAAACGTCCACATCCGGAGTCAGCCATGACCATGTCGATTCCCGAACGCACTGGCCGGGTTTACAAGATTACCTGCGGAAACGGAAGCCGCTACGTCATCTATAACGCCTCGGAGATCGGCAACCCGCCCGATCACGTCGCCGAGAAATGGTACTTCCGGCCCTACCCCGTCCCCCTCGGGCTTGAGGCGGGCGATCCGTTCGACACGGCCGAAGCCGCCGAAAGTGCGGCCCGTCGCCTTGTTCCGGGCTCGAACTGATCGACTTCCGCTCTTGCGCAGCAATAAGCCCCGGCTCCTCCTCCGAAGAGGGGGAGCCGGGGCCTTTGCAATTCCATCATCCGCTCGTCGGTCGCTCTTAACGACGCGGGATCGACACGTTCGGGACCGGGGCGACCTGCTCGGGCGCGGCGCCCGTCCGCAGCATGCTGCGGGCCGAGTTGGGGGCGTCGGGCATCATGAGTTGGCGGATCTGGCTGCCCAGGATCTGCCGGGCCTGCTGGGCCTCGGCCTGCGAGATCTGGCCGTCGTTGTTGACGTCCAGGATCGCGAAGACGATGTTTGCCGGCTCGATGATCGCCTTGTCGAACTCGTCACGGCTCAACTGGCCGTCGCGATTGGCATCGGCCTGCGCGAAGGCGGCCTGCGCGGCGGTGTGGGCGAACCCGATCACCGCGGCGTTGATCTCGGTCGGGCTCAACTGGCCGTCGCGATTGGTGTCGGCAATCGCGAAGATGCCCTGCACGGTCGTCTGGACCGCCTGGCGCAACTCCATGGCCGAGATCTGCTTGTCGCCATTGGAATCGACCAGGGTCATCAACGCGTTGCCCTGGCTGAGCGCGTTGCCCGCCGCGCCTCCGGCGGCACCGGCCGCGGCGGCCGTCTTGCCCTTGGTCAGCACGTATCGCAGCAAGGGCTGCTGGGCGAACAGGGCCTCGCGGGCCTGCTTGGCCTCGTCGGCGCTCAGCGTGCCGTCGCCATTCTGATCGGCGCGGAAGAAGAACCCGCCCACGACCAGGTTGCCGGCGTCCACGGCCTCTTTCTGCGAGATCTGGCCGTCGTTGTTCGTGTCGGCCAGCTTGAACAGCATCTTCATGCTGTCCTGGAGGTCATCCAGGCTGTCGATCGGGCCGGGGATGTCGCCAGGGGCTCGCTGCGCCATGGCCGCGCCAGGGGCTGCGCCCGGCTGGAGGGGCTGCTGGGCGATTGTCGCACCCGGGGCGGCCAGGCACGCTATGCCGGCCGCGAACAACGTTTTCCTGAAAAGAGTCATCTGCGTTGCCTCCTTAGTTGCGAGATCGGCCGCCCATCATGGCCGATCCTTGATCGACACCAGGGCCAACCCATTCGGCCCTTCCTATGTCGATGAAGTCGTCCATGCCTAAAGCAACGTCGATGCCAGACCTGGCGAACCTCGCTAAATGAGGCAAAATACTGTGTACACGACCGATCAAAATCCCCCATCTTCTACATATTGACGGGCTCCTACAATTCTTGACCGAAATTGCGCAGCCAACTGCGAGTCTCGCGCATTCGACTTCCATCAGCGAAACATCTGTCCCCTTCCCACCGCTTCAAACGCGTTCAATTCGTGTTCAATCACGGGGGCGGTCGCGGCCTCGGGCCAGGTCACGGACACGATGTCGAATCGAGAGCCGACCCCCAGCACGCCAAACTTGCGCTGAAAGTGGAGCGCCGTGAGCGTGATCCGCCTTTGCTTGCCGGGATCGACGGCCTCGGCCGGGATGCCGCGACGGCGGGTCTTCACCTCGACGAAGACCAGCCGATCGCCATCGCGCGCAATGAGGTCGATCTCGCCCACGCTCGCGCGATATCCGCGATAAAGGATCTTCATCCCCTTGCCACGGAGGTAGCGGGCCGCCGCGCGCTCCCCTTCCCGTCCAAGGACACGGCTGACCAGGGCTCGCAGGATGGGATTCATATCCACCGGGGCGGCGGAAAAGACAAGGGCGCGGGCTGCCGTCCCGGGATCGTAACCGGGGCGGCGGTCCGCGACCACGCCCAGCATCGGGATCTCCGCGAATTGGCGATCAGCGGCCCCAGTTCGCATCGGCCGAACGGTTCAGGAGCCCCTTCTCGATGCTCTGCGACTCCGAACTCCAGGAGCCGAGCGGCCGAGACGAGGTAGGCGAGGTGCTGCCGGCGATCGAGCTGGGCGGGGCCCCGTCGGTGAGCGCGGCATCGCGAGTGTCGCCCTTGACGCTCCGATCGCCGCCGATCGTGCTGCACCCGCAGCCCAGGCCCAGCGCACGACCAGGCCCATGGCCAGCAGCTTTCGTGAATGGTTCATCATGAAACCCACTGGGGCATCCTGCCCCGATTCACGGCTCCAAAGCATCCAGGAAGCAATGGGACGGCGAACGCCCCCCCGACGAGAGATGGGTCGGGATCATCCCACACCTCCTCTAGCGAGTCCAGGGGAGATCATCCAGGGGGTACGCCAACGGATTCCGGCGGGCCGGGTAATTCCCCCGTAGGCCCGGTTATTTACCGGCCGATTATGCAAATCCAACACGGCCGGTAAGGACCGGCCCTACGAGATGCCAGAATCCATTACCGCAACTCGAAGCCCGCAAGGCCAGGCCATGCAGGGGATCACAGGCGCCATCCCGTTACCAGCTAACAACTTGGAGCGTCTCATGGGCACGACAAAAGGGCCGAAAACCCCACGATCCACGCCCGATCGTCCAGATTTCGTCCAGGTTTCCAACAAGCCGCATCCACTGGCCCGATCACGACTTGGGGGATTTGAGCGCAACACTTCGCCCCGAAAACCGGTCAAAAACGGGCGAAAAACCGTCTCACCCTGGCTGCGCCCCTGGACAAGACACCCGAAAAGCCCGAGTTCGCCCACGAATCCCCGGCATTTCCCGAGTGTCGCACTCTGTAGCGTATTATATTATCGACAAATTTGAATAAATATGTTAGTGTCTTAAGTCCTTCGCCGGCAACGGGTTGTAAATCATGAAAATCCAGGCGAAAACGAATGAGTTGGCCATCTTTCGGCCCAAATCCGCCCCCTCGCCGGGCACCCGATCGCGACCGCGCATCCGTTGATTTTGCGTCCATCTTTGGAACGGGTGATGAACCCGACTCCCGGCAACGATGGTGTGGTTGTAAGGCTGGAACAAAGGCTTATCATCGCGACGCCCCGCGAGAAAATCATGCGAAAATCCACCCGAGAGGAAGTCCTCCAGATTATCCCGTCCCCCGCGACGGCCGGTGCGCGCCCGCGCCGGGAGGGCCCCGGGGCTGCAAGGAGAGCATCCATACGCGGGAGACACGTTCCCCGCGACCGCCCCGCGGCGGCCGTCATGGGGAGAAGCTCGTCGATCGCGCGGGGAAGACATGCCAGGATCCGGCGGGACACGCGATCGTTCGGCTTGTCGATCGCCGGGCAGCGATCGTACAATCCCACCGCGAGGCCCGGCCCTGGCGAAGGATTCAGGGCGGCTCGTCGTCCACGTCCCCAGAAGAACCACGGAAAGAGGTTGCAATGTCGAAGCGGACCGCGTCCGTCATGGCGGCCGTCCTGATGGGATTTGCCTCAGTCGCGACGGCCAATGACCTGAATCTGGGCGACCCCGCCCCGAAGTTCGAAGTCGCCGAGTTCGTCAAGGGCACGCCCGTCAAGAGCCTGGAAAAGGGCACGATCTACGTCGTCGAGTTCTGGGCAACCTGGTGCGGGCCGTGTCGAACGAGCATCCCCCACCTGACCGAGCTCCAGAAGAAGCGGAAAGACGTCAAATTCGTGGGCGTATCCATCTGGGAGCAAGACCAGGCCGGCGTGAAGCCGTTCGTGAAGGAGATGGGCGACAAGATGGACTATTCGGTCGCCATGGACTCCATCCCCAAGGACGCCGACGCCGACAAGGGCCGGATGGCAACCGGATGGATGACCGCGGCGGGCGAGAATGGGATCCCGACCGCCTTCATCATCGATAAGACGGGCAAGGTTGCCTGGATCGGTCATCCCATGAAGCTGGAAGCGCCCCTCGAAAAGATCATCGCGGGCTCCTACGACCTCAAGGCGGCCATCGCCGAAAGGAAGGCGGCCAAGGTCGAGCAGGAGAGGGAGGCGAAGATCCAGAAGAAACTCGCCCAGGCCGAAGACCCAAAGGCCCTGGTGAAAGTCATCGACGAGATCGTGGCGGAATCGCCGGATCTCGAAGACAAGCTCGCCGGCATGAAGTTCATGGCCCTCCTCGACAAGGACGGCGACAGCGAGAAGGCCGCGGAGTTCGGCACGAAGCTGACCAAGGGGATGTTCAAGGACAATTCCGAAGCCCTGAACATGGTCGCCTGGACGATCGTCGACCCCGGGGCGGGCAAGCGGAGCGACAAGCTCATCAAGCTAGCCCTCCTGGCAGCGACCCGAGCCGACGAGATCGAGGCCCGAAAGAACGCTCAAGTCGCCGACACGCTCGCAAAGGTCTATTTTGATTCGGGAAATGCAGCCAAGGCCCTCGAAACCCAGGAACGAGCGATCAAGCTGCTCGACAAGGACGAAGAGCCCGCAACGGTCACCGAAATGAAACAGCGCCTCGAACAATACCGCAAGGCCGTAAAGAAATGAGTGCAGATCTCATTTGTCGGCCAGCCCACACGAAGTGGGCCACCGCATAACAACGATCGGGCAGTTGACCCATTTCGCCGGACTCATCGCTACTGATTGCAGTTCCCGGGAGATGCCTGCAAAGTCTGGCTGGGATTTCCACTCACAAGAGTTGAGTCTGGGCCGAATTCAACTACACAGTGCCTAAACATTTACGTCGGCTGGGTCAAGACCCAGCCGACGTCCCACCCGGATCAGAAATTCGCCGAGACCGAGCTGAAGGCCAGGGAGATCGTCGATTGCGAGGCGGTCTTGACCGACGCGCAGCGCAAGCAGCTGGAGGCCGTCCGCAGCGAGTCGGCCAAGGCCAAGAGCAAGGGGGAATGATCGGCCGCGCGGCATGCCGATCCGTTAGGGCGGACGTGCCGAAACGCAAAGCCGCCCGCGACCTCCGATCGAGGTCGCGGGCGGCTTGGTTGGGATGAGGGATCCCGGCGATGACCGACTTTCGCGCCAGGGGCACTATCATGGGCCCGGCGGGCTTAACGGCCGTGTTCGGGATGGGAACGGGTGTGGCCCCGCCGGTATGGTCGCCGGGAATCTGGCCGGGATGCGTGTCCGCACCCCGGCCAGGGGAGTCAATCGGTGCCTGCTGCGGATCGCGTCTGCGTCTTTCGCGGGGCAAGTCCCAGAAATCTCAGCCCATCCCCAAGAACGCCGGATTTTGGCCTTGGGGTCGTCTTCATCATCCACCCGGACCCGCGTGTGGCTGCGACCTTGCGGTCGCGGCGTCGGGTCGGGGTGGTCAAGCCGCTCGGCTGTTAGGACCGGTCGGCTGCGATCCTCGCGGACCGTGCACGCCCGGCCTATCGACCTGGTCGTCTCCCAGGAGCCTTCGTACACTCAAGTACCGGAAGCCTGGTCTCGAAG
>CAVZRT010000005.1:0-26517 GCA_963777705.1 uncultured Planctomycetota bacterium | reverse complement strand
CTGGGGCCTTGGTAAGACCAAACGCACGCTTTGCATCTGGCTCGACGATGAATCGCTCAAATCATCGAAGCTGCTCCCCGACATCGAAAACGGCAAGGGAACCCGACATCTGGAAATCATCGCCTGAAGCCCCGATCGGCGTCAAGTTGGAGGTTATACAACCTCGGGAAAGACGCGTGAACGTAAAAATGGATGCAAGTTTGAATTCCACGAAGGAATGGTCGGAAACCCTCAAGGAATTCGAGAAACGGCTGGAGACGATCAACATAAAGCTTTCGCCGCAAGATTTTGAACTCGTGTCGCAACCCAGTAGCAGGGCTGTGCCGAGGGGACGAGATCAAAGCGCTGCGCAGAGTTTGATGAAATGGGATGTCGATAAATTGTCTGCGGCGGTGAAGAACGATCCTGACGCAAAGGTTCTGGCAGAAAAACTCAAAAAACTCGCGCCAGGGGTTATTAAGGAAGTGGAATTTTTCAAAAATATTGATATCAAATTCTCGCTCTGCGTAAGTGTCGCAGGCTCGCTATTCATCGTCGGCAATAAAGTCAAAAGCACGAGCGATCCGAAACCCGAGACTCCCTCGCAAGTGGCCACACCTGGAGCACCTATGTAATGATCACCCAGCAAGCAATCATCGATGAGATCCGGGGGGTCCTGCTGTCCGGCAGCGGCCTGCGCACCGGGCGTGATGAGCCTTTAGCCCGCGAATATGCCCGGGCCTGCGCCGAGGTCAACACACGGCTAGCAAACTGCCAGTCGCTGCTGAAGCGGGGGCTGCGGGACGAGGCGATCCACGCCGCCAAGCAGGCCCCGGACTTGGTGGACGGCGTCGAGTCCCTGTTCTTCTTCCAGGGCCGGGCCGATTGGCTGGACCGGGTCGCGATGTATGAGTTGCCCCCGTCGCAGGGCCTGGACGAGGAGGCGTTCGGCACGCTCCAGGAGGCGTTCGCCGACTCCGCCCCGCTCCAAGCCCCGCTCCGCAAGCACAGGCGCCTGGCGCTGGCACGCGCCCCGCTGGGCGAGCGCATCGGCGTGCTCCGGCAGCTCGCGACGCTGGACCCGGCCAACCCCGTCTGGCCCGAAGATATCGCGACTTTCGAGGCCGCCCGCATCGAGCAAGTCCGCCACGAACTGGCCCGCGCCAAGGCCTCCGGCGATGCGACCGCCCTGCGGCGGCTCTGCGACGAGCTCTCCGATCCGCGATGGACGATCGCCGTGCCACCGAACGTCTCCTCGGAAGCCGCAGGATGCTGAGCCGGATCCGAACGGACGAGGTCCGGGCCGAGATGATCAAGGTCGAGGCGGAGTTGGGCGAGTCGCACTCCGCCCTCGACCACGAGCGCGGGAGGACTGCGCAGGATCGCTGGACGGACCTCCTGGGGAACGCCGCATTAGCCCCCGACGACGCGCTGCTCGAGCGGGCCGAGCCCGCACTCGACTGGGTGCGCCGCGTGGATCGGGAGGTCACGGAAGAAAACGAATACCGGTACGCGGTCGAGGACCTCGAACGACAAATCGACGACGGTGCCCCCGTCGACGAATCCTGGGGCGAGCTTACCAGGCGGTTGTGCGGTTCGAACGTGGGCTACCCCCGGAGAGCGCGGCCCGCTACCAAGGCCGGCTCCTCGAGATCGAGGCCGAGGTATCCCACCGCCGACGCTTGGTCCTGACCGCGTCGGCGATGGGGGTTTTCCTCGTCGTCGGCCTGCTGGGTTGGATGTTCCACCAACAAGGGCGATCGCGCTCGGCCGCCCTGCTTGCGACCGAGATCACCAAGGCGGCTCGACGCCGGGCACATCGAGGAGGCCGCCGAGGTCGAGCGGGAGGCCCGTAGGAACGATCCGGGCCTCCTGGACCGGGCCGAGGCCGCGGCGGCGAGGGCCGGGCTGGCTCGGGCGATGAAGGACGAGACGGAGCGGCGGGTCGCGTTTAAGGCCGCCCTGGAGGAAGTCGCGGCGACCCCGACCTCGAAAGGGCCGCCCGAGTCGCTTGCGCTCGCCCGCCGTCTCGCTCGCGGAGACGAGTCGACCCTCGTCGATCGCCTGGGAGAGAGCCGCAGGCTCGCCTTCGAAGCACGCGTCTCCGGCAACACCACTGCCACGCTCCCGAGATACCAGGCCGTGCTCGCGAAGGTCCAGGCGATTCGCGAGGCCATCCCCCGCACCGAGGATTACGAGGCGATCGAGGAGGCAGTCGGCGCCGTTATGGCCGAGAAACCGGCGATGGAGGACCGTGCAGAATTCTACACCGAAGAGGTCCTCCAGGTAAGCGAGAAGATTGGCGGCGTCGTCGAGGAGATCCGGCTTGAGTTGGCGTCCCGCCGCCGAAAAGCGATGCGATCGGCCGAATGGCGCACCACGTGCGCGATCTCGCCCTGCGGCCCGAAGCCTTCGAGGAGTGGCTCCGGGCGACGCTCCGGGACGGGAAGCTCTCGGCTAGCCCCCTCGAGGATTTCCGCAGGACGCTCGACGAGAGGGAGAGCTGGATGGCCGCGTGGAGTGGTCCAGGATTGCCCTGGCCTGGGGGCGGGAACTTCTGGATGTGCCCCCCGCGGAGGCCGAGGCCCGCGCCAGACAATGCGACCTCCTGATGGGCGGGTACGCCGGCTTCGCCGATGCCATCCTGATCACGTCGGTCAGGGACCACTACAGGGCCCTGGCCTCACGCCCGACCGCGAAGGAATCCCTGGAGACCCTCCTTTCGAACTTCCTCTTTGACCGCGTGTATCTGATCGAGGTCTCCGAGCCAGGTGGGAAGATGTGCTACTACTCGAGATCACGCTACGAGGAGAGGAAGCCCACGGCGTGTCTGATGGGGTTCGCGGCCAACGACATCCGCCAAAATTTCTTCGCCAAGAACGTGGTCCGCTGCTCGCTCTCCCCGCAATCGGCACAGGTCAACGCAATCCGCAAGGCGCTGCAGGAGGACCCGAGCCACGCCCGGTGGGAAGGGACTATGCTCGAGGCGATGAGGCACCTCGCCGACGACGTCAAGATCGACCCGATCGCGAAGAGGATCCTCATGATCCAGGTCGCTCGGGCGGGCTCGGAGGGGAGCACCGGCTTTCGCGCGGCGATTCTCGAGACCTTGACGCGCCTGGAGGACCGCAACATCCCCGAGGGGATGTTCTGGATGGACCCTGGCAAGAATGACGCCTGCGGCCCCGTCCGCGAGGGCATCACGAGGACCATCGGGGCGCTCCGCCTCGACCTCGTCCCGGAGACCGCCAAGGCGTCGCGGTCCGCGTTGTCCGACGCCTACAGGGGCATACCCCGGCCGGTCGGCGTGCTCGCCCGGCCGAAACAGGACGAGTGGCGGTGCATCGTGCCGGACGTCCCCGCCCGCAACGGGCGTCTCCTGGTGATCGTCCCCGACGCGGGACGTTCCGTCTGGAAGCGGATCGGCGCGGTCCGCGACCACAAGGTCGTCCTGGCAGCCACCGAGGCGGATCTTTTTGTCCGCGGTCGCCTCCTTTTCTTCGCGGCCGAATAGCCAGCACCCTCAATGAACCCGGCGCGGCCGGCGGAAAGCGAGCCCAATCGTGCCAGATACGGACGCGACCTGGTATCTCCGCAGCAAAGGCAAGGTGTTCGGGCCTTTCTCGCGAGAGCAGCTCGCGGCGATGAAGCGCAGCACCCGGCTGACGCCCGCCAGCGAGGTTTCAACCGATCGCCAACGATGGGTAAAGGCCGAGCTCGTGCCGGGCCTGTTCGTCGCCGCGAAACGCGCGGTCGAGGCCGCGGTCCGCGAGGATCTCGCGGGCGAGATCCCCCTCGAGGCGACGCGCGAGCCGGGGACTTCACCGCCAGGGCCGCACGACGCTCATGCCTGGTATTACGGCGAAGGAAACGAACGACGCGGCCCCGTCAGTTACCGCGAGCTTCGCGACCTCGCGGCCGACGGCCGGGTCACGAGCGAGACGAGCGTCTGGAACGAGACCCTAGGCGACTGGACTGCGGCGGCATCGGCCACCGACTTGCGATTCCACAACGCCCCCTCGGTCGTGACACAATCTTACCCTCCTAAAGGTAAGGCGTTCGGAGGGTCGAGCCGCAGCGCGGCGTCAATCGACGCACCCGAGGATCTCGGGTTCGACCTTTCCAGGCCTCCCAACGCGACGGAATCCTATGGTGTGCTTGAGCCCGCCGTCCAGTTCTTCCGCGAACTGGGGAGCGTAACCGTCTACATCGTCACGGCACAGATGCTCAAGAAGAAGGCCGTGCGATGGGTGGTCGGGTTCGGGCTTTTCCCGCTGGCGCTTATGTACGCTCGGGCCGAATTAGGTCTTGAGTCCTGGATCACCATGTCTCTCTTGGGCGTATTTCGCCTTGTTTTGGGCCGCGTTCTTTCACGCCATCCTGCGTCCCACGGGCCCTGTCTGGAGCCGGGGGGTCTGGTGGTCGATCACGGTCGTCCTGATCGGCATGCCGTTGCTGCTGGCATCCGAACACATGGGGGTGAGGCAGACGCTCTTGAAAAAGGCCCTGGAAAGCCCCAAGATCCTCGACCGCTTCGTCGGCTTTACACTGGGTGTCGGGCTCCCCGAGGAGTTCGTAAAAATCTTGCCCTTCTTCTTGTTCGCCCTGAGCCGGAGTCAAAAGGTCGAGGCGAGGTCGGGACTCTTCTGGGGCCTATCTTGCGGGTTCGGTTTCGCGATTGCGGAGGCCGTCATGCAATACAACAAGATCCACGCGAGCGAATTCTTCAAGAGCTCGGTACGGATCGCCGATTTTGCCCGTTCCATCGACCCGCGCGACACAACATCGGAGGCGACACTCAGGGAGGCGTTGTTCCAGGCCTATTCGGGGACGCTGGCAGGCCAAATCACGCGATTCATCAGCCTGCCATTACTCCACGCCGCGTGGTCCGGGATCAATGGATGGTTCATCGCATCGGCCTCCAACAGCGAGAGGAGCGTCCTCCCCGCGGTGCTCGTTGGGTTGATCCTGACGTCCCTCCTCCACGGCGCCTACGACACGTTCTGCGACTCAAGTTCGATCGGGCTGCTCATCGCCGCTGTCAGCCTGCTGCTTTTTTTGGCCTACATGTCCAAGGCCCTGGATCAAAGTGCTGAGCGGGGTAATGCCCCGGGTGACGTTTGAGACACTCCATTTGTGATCCGGCCGATCGCTGAGGCCCTCTCCGAGCTTGGGACGTCGAGAGTATTTTTGAAGAAGGGACATTCAAACCCGGCATAGGTGGACCGGGTCGATCGAAGATCTGCGACCGCCTTGATCTCCCTATCGTGGATGACTCGGTCGAGATCGTCCTCACGAGTCGACACCACTTCCGCCGCCCGCGGGGTGCTTTGTGTATGGCACTGGGCCTTGAGGTAAATCTTCGAAGGGGACACCCGCGTTGTCCGCATGCAGTGGCTTAGTCCCTCGTCGATCCTCGCCTTGTCGAGGTTACGCAGCGACGACGGGTCGAGGTGGCATGTCCTGAGGGACAGCTGAGGAGCGTATCCCTGAAGGCTCCTTCGCCGTCGAGCTGTTCCGCCCTCCAAGGGGTTCGACCGAGGAATGATGTAGACTCAACCCCGTCCCTTGCCTTATCTTCCAGTCCTCACCCGAGGAACTGGAACCATGAACGCCACGATCATCACCCGCACCCCGACCTCGTTCACCCTCCAGGTCGAGGTCCCCTACAACGACTCCATGCTCGACTTCGAGGAGACCCTCCAGGAGCGGCTCAACGATGCCGGCGTCGTCGCCACCGCCGAGGGCCTCCAGCAGTTTGACGCCGACGGCTCGCCCATCACCGTCGGCCCGGTCAAGTTCACCACAAAGGGCCAGGTCGAGAAGGACTACCAGACCCCCTACGGCGTCGCCACACTCGCCCGCCACGTCTACCAGAGCCCCGAGGGCGGGCCGACCTATTGCCCGCTCGACCGCGACGCCCGGATCGTCGTCACCTCCACGCCCCGCTTCGCCAAGATCCTCTCGCACAAGTACGCCGAGTTCAGCTCGCCCCGAGCCCAGGTCGATCTCAAGGAGAATCATGGGCGGGCGGTGTCCCGCTGCCTGATCCAGGACGTCGCCGACGCGGTGGCGGCCGTGCTGGCCAAGGAGGAGGACTGGAGCTATACCCTGCCCAGGTTCGAGGAGCCCATCGCCACCGTGGCGGTGAGCCTGGACGGGACCTGCCTGCATCTGTGCGAGGACGGCTGGCGGGAGACGATGGTCGGCACGCTCTCGTTCTACGACCAGGCCGGCGAGCGGCAGCACACGGTCTACCTGGGGGCGACGCCGGAGTACGGCAAGGCCAAGTTCCTGGGCCACCTGGAGTCGGAGATCGAGCGTGCCAAGGCGAAGTGCCCGCTGGCCCACTACGTGGGGATCGCCGACGGGGCCAAGGGGAACTGGGACTTCCTGGGTCGGCACACCGAGGTGCAGGTGACCGACTTCTGGCATGCGGCGGAGTACCTGGGCAAGGCGGCGGCGGTCCTGTATCGGGGTCAGCCTCAGGCCTGCAAGGCGTGGCTGGACGATGCGTGCCACCGACTGAAGCACGAAGCAGGCGGGGCGACTGGGTGTTGAAGCGGTTGCGATCGCTGGCCCGGGAACGCCCCTGGGCGAAGGGAGACGAGGATGTGGATCGGGCGATCACGTACTTTGCGAACCAGTCGGGTGCGGGGCGGATGGACTACGCGAGTCGAGTGGAGGCGAACGAGCCGATCGGCAGCGGAGTGACGGAGGCGGCGTGTAAGGTGATCGTCAAGCAGCGGCTGTGCGGCTCGGGGATGAAGTGGACCGAGGAGGGAGCGTCGGTGGTGCTGAGCCTGCGGGCGTTGAGCTATACGCCGGAGCGGTGGGACCAGTTCTGGTCGAAGGTCGATCGGTGGGGGTTCCCCGTCGCTGCTTGAGTGATGGCATCGGTGTCAATCTTACATCAAGCATCGGTCGAACCCCCTCCAAGTCCTCCGCGCTCGGTTCAAGAACTCGCTTGACGCCGCTTGCGTCGAGATTTCGCGGCTGCGACCGCATCCGGCAGACAACCCTCATCGGGCGGGATTACAGCGAGCACGAGGCCGCTGATCGCAGCCCGTCGCCGTCCTGTCACATTCCTGGTGGACCTTGGTCGCCCCGTAGTCGAGACCTCGTAAGAGGCTCGGTCCAGGTTCTGAGGCGGCTGGCCGCCGCGTCGGCTGCAGGAGCTTCTGGGCCGTCAGCATCGCCCCAATCGCCCGCGAATATCGCCGCTCGGCCGACTCCAGCCGCGACTGGATGAACGCGGCCATCTTCAACGGGCTATTCACCGTGGCCGCCGCGGCGTACTCCGCGTGGTGGAGCTGGAGCCAGCATGCCGTGACCCGCTCCGCGAGCAGGCGAATCACGGGCAACGGGTCGTCCCCTGCCAGTTCCGCATGCATCGCCTCGACGCGCCGCCGCAGCGATTCGGCGGCCAGGAGGTTCGTGCCTGCGATGATCTCGATCCACTTCTCGCGGGCCACGGCGGCCAGGTCGGAGTATTGTTCCCAGAGCTCGGGATCGTCGTCCAGGATCTTGCCCAATTGCGGGAGGACGTCACCGTCGCCGGCCTGGGCTCGATCGAGGATGTCCAGGAACTCCTGGTCGTCGTTCGATCAAAATCGGGATCGTGCGGCTCAGGCTCGGTCATGGCGTCGCCTCCAGCGAGAGTAGTTGTACGCGATGAAAGCCCGCGACGAGGAGGCTCGCCGAGAGGGCCCGCTCGCAGGCCTGATCGAGCTCCTCGAGGGCCAGATCCGCGGGCCGGAGGCGGGCCTCTTCTTCGATGACGGCCTTCGCCGACGCATGGCGGCGGGCGCGGGCCTCGGCATCCTGACTGGCGGCCAGCTCGGCCAGGACGCCCGAGCCGTGATAGACCTTGCGGACCCTGCCGTCGGCCCAGGAGGCCGAGTAGTAGCAGCGGCGACCCTGCCGCATTTCCCAGGACATGAGACGCCCCTTCCGTGGGCAAGAATTCAAACAGCCCACCGAGTGTACCACGGCCGCGGCGACCACCGAGAAGTCCGCCGGGTCCGGAGTGAAGCTCGGGGCCTCCTCCCGCCTCTCAGACGGCCGGCCGGAGCCCCGTGGCCTCGGCGACCATCGCGCCCGGACGCGACGAAACCGCCGCGGACCTCCCCGAGCGCCCCCGATTCCTCCAGACCATGCGCCAGTGCGCCGGCGAGGTCCACGGACCGGGCGAGGGCGACATCCCCCGCGGCGCCCGCATCTTCGCGATCGGCCGCGACCATCCTTGCGAACAGCCGAAGCAACAGCTTGCCGGCGGGGCCCTCGGCGTCGACGGCACGTATCTGCGTGAGGACCCGCACGACCTCGGGGAACTGCCGATCGGCAGTCCGGGCCTCGCCGGGGCCGCCCAGCAGGTGGTCGACGACGAACGGGCCGCCGTGGATGGCGAGCAGCTTCAGGGTCGCCTCGACGCCGCCCCCGTCGTCGTCGTAGAGCCGCGACCCCACGGTCGTGAACAGGAGGGCATCGGTATGCCCGAAGAGGGGACGCACGTCGTAGAACAAGTGCCCGTAGGCGGCCACGACCCCGGCATCCAGGCCGCACCGGGCCGCGATGGTCGCGTCGTCCTGGCCGCCGAGGAGGCGCAGCTCGACCTCGCCCTTCAGGGCGGAGGATCGCAGCCGGTCCGCGGCGGCGAGCGGCCGGTCCACCTCGCCCGGTCCTTGGCCGGTTTTCGCCTCGCGGCCGTGCATGCGGCCGATGTACCTCCTTGCGCGGCGGGTCCAGGCGTCGCCGCGTAACCACCGGGGCCGGCCCTCGTCGCCCTCGCCGAGCGTCGCCATCTGCCAGCGCCAGTCGAGCGGGCGCAGCGGGTTGCGCGGCGAGAGGTCAACCCACGCGGGGGCCGGGACCGGCTCGGCGGCGGGCCCGACCATCGCGGGGCCGGCCGCGCCGGCTCGTCGACGCGTCATCGTCATCGGGGATCCCTCCCATCCCGGCCGCCCACGCCGGCCGAACGGGCCGGCGGGGCGGCGGGGGCACGCGGCCGTCGGCTTCACGAGCGGCCCAGGATCCGCACGCCGGTGCGCTCGCAGTCGCGACATCCGTCGCCGGGGCGGCCGCGGCCGCCGCAACGCTCGCAATCGGCCAGGGCCTGCGGGTTCTCCGCCTGCAGCAGCAGCACGATCTGCTCCCGATAGCCCAGGCTGAGGCCCCAAAGGCGCGAGGCCCGGCGGGGATCGTCGCCCGAGTTGCGGAACTCGGCGCGGATCAGGTCGAGCCCGGCCTGGAAGTGGCCCCGCATCGCGCCGAGGACGCCGCGATCGCTGCGGTCGTCGACCCCCGGCGAGGCCGCACCGCAGGGCCCCGCGGGCGCGCCCGGGCCCGGGGCTTCGGCGACGGCCGCCGCGACCCCGGCCGGCGCGTCGGCCGGCGAGTCGGGCTCGTCGTCCCGGTCGTCATGCCCAGCGGGCTGGCACGCCTGCATCGAGGGCCCCGACGCGTCCGCGCCCGGGTCGACGCCGTCGTCCCGGTCGAGGGGCGCGGCGGGGCCGGCCTGCGCCTCGGGGCGCGGGCGGTCGCGGCGCTCGCGGGCGGGTTTCGCGAGGAGACCGAGGCATGCGGCGAGCGACAAATCGGCAAGGCGCTGCGGATTTGAGGCGAACCCGGCCTCGAGCTCCGGCCATCGCGTCGCGACCCGCACGTAGTTGGCGGCCGACCGCGTCGAGAATCGGCATTGCTCCTCCACCCAGGCCTTGTAGCCCCCGTGGCCCACGGCCGCCTTGCCCCGGATCAGGAGCCTGCCGACGTCGCGGACCGACTCGAGGCGGGCCCTCGCGCCCGCCAGGAGGGCCTGCCTGGCCTGCTTCGCCAGCAGGGCCGGCGTGGGCTCGAGCGGCTTCGCCGCCCGCGCCGCCCTGGCACCTGCCAGGGACTGCAAGAGCTGCTCCTGTTCGCTCCTGGTCCGTTCCGCGAACGGCCGCGGTCGGGCGGGGTCGACCGTCGTCGCTTTCGTGGAGCCCGGGTTCGTCGCGGTCGTGGCTTCGCTTGCGGGTCTCTGGGCTTGCATGTCCGTGTCCACTTCGTCCTCCGGTTCGGTGTCCTGACGCGGGACTAGCGTAATCGGGGGGCTGACCGGGCGGCCGACTTCGCCGGCGATTTCACCGATGCCGATTGGGCCGGTCATGGGGGGGATGCCGCGGCGCGCGCCCGGCGGTGGGCGTGGCCCGCATGGCGGCGGGGCGAGCCGGGGCGGCCCCGGCCGGGGCCGGGGCGCTGCATGATCGGCCGCGCCGCCCGGTACTCGCGTACGCCCGAGTCCCGGGATCTTGCCCCATGCGTCGCGAAACCTGCCTCCCGGCTGCCCATGCGGATCCCCACCCCGCCCGACGCTGTCCACGTGGATCCCCTCCTCGCGCGACGAGGAGGCCGTCGCCGGCGGCACGGGGGCGGCCGCCGAGGTCAGGGACTCGGGAGTGGCGCGGCGGGGTCGCCGCGGCGGGCGGCTCCCGCGTCGCACCGGGGAGCTGACGTGGGTCCACGTCCGCCTTGTTGAGCGAGCGCGCGACGACCGTCTCGACCTCGACGATCATCCCCGGCACGACCGAGAGCAAGCCCCGCATCATCAGCCCTTCGAGCTCGGCGGCTCGCGCCGCGACCCGGTCGTCGTCGGGCGACTCGACCGCGACCTCGTCGTGCACGAAGTCGACGATCTTGTGCCCGGCGTGCCAGGCCGGCCACAGGCCCAGGACGACGCCGTCGGCCGCTGCACCCTGGAAGATGCAGTTGCGGGAGCTGCCAGACGCGGTGTGGGCCCGCAGGCGGCCGGTGGCCGGGCCGAGCGAGAGGTCGTAATATTCGCCGTCGACCCGCCCCACGACCTCGACCTTCCTCTCGCCCGCCTTCTCGGACTTGCCGGCGAAGTAGATCTTGCCGAAGGCCATCAGCTCCCGCAGGGCGTCCAGGAAGACCTCGCTCGCCTGCCGGTCCTCGACCGGCCGGAGCATCCGGTCCCTCATGCCCACGAGGTCCTCCGCGATGAATCGCCTCGCCCGCTCGGCGCCGTCGGGCCGGGCGTCGCCCGCGTAGAGGGCGAGTTCGTCCACGGCCGCCGCCAGCTGCGCGAAGTTGCCCGCGATCCGCCCGTCGTCCTGCGTGCCGGCGATGCCCGCGTAGAACCGCCGGCGATGGGCGTCGACGGCCGTCGTCCGGCTCGAAATCGCCGAAGAAGTTCATCGCCAGCTTGGCGAGGAAGCCCTTGCCGGCGCCGGTCCGGCCCTTGAGCCACGGGGCGTAGCGTTGCGTGGCGCCGCCGTGATGGCCCGGGAGCGCCACCGCGGCCGTCCCGAGGACCGAGAGCGTCACCGCCCGGTCGGACAGGTTCAGGAAGTCGGCGAAGACGTGGCGATTGCACCGCTCCAGCCGGTCGGCGTCGAGCCGGACCAGCCCGATCCGGCGATTCAGGTCGTCGTCGCCCAGGTCGACGACCGTCTCGCCCTCGCGGTAGGGCCGGAATCCCTGGGCGTCGACGACCCCACTGGCCGTGCGGTAGGACGCGTCGTCCTCGGCCCAGCCGGGCGCGGCCGTGCGATTTTGCACGACCGGCTCGCCTAGCGCGGCGACGGGGTCGCGGATCGCCCTGGCCCCGGCGATGGGCCGTGCCTTCGGGCCCGCCGCGGCGTAGATCGCCGCCTCGAGCTCCTGGTTGTCGGCGTAATCGCCGGACGAGATGCGGAATGGGTGCGTCGAGCCCTCCAGCCGGATCGTCCCCTCGAATTGCCTGTGATCCCGCCCTTCGTCCTCGACGACGATGTCGCGATCCAGGGTCATGGTGAAGTTAAACAGTCGCTGGTTCGGGCCGTCGGACCGGCGCCGATAGAGACCGTCAACCCGTTGGTCACCGACCTCGACCGCCTCGTATTCGCCCCCGGCCTCGTCCCGCCTTCCCCCCGGCCGGGATGCCTCGTCCCGCCCTTCCTCCGGCCGGGATGCCCGGTCCCGCAACTCGATGTTCGCCAGGAGCGCGGCCTCGATCCGCGCCATGTCGAGGCCGCGAGGGGAGGAAGAGGCGCCGGCCTTCGCCACCACGGCCTTCACGAACTTCCCGCGTGCCCTGGCGTCATGGACGTCGAGCGCGTCGCTGTGGAGCAACTCGCCGCCGAGCCGCGCCTTCACGGTGAACTTCCGACCACGCCTTGGCAGGAACTGGAACTCGAGGGATTCTTCGCCCTCGTCGTCCAGACTTTCTGATCCCGTGTTGTCCATCGTCGTGATCTCCGGGTTATTTCTTGATCGCAGCGATGGGGATGGAGAAGGTGAATCCGGCCCGTTTGCTGCGGGACCGCGACGCGTCGCATGGCCGCAAGGCAGCATGGCCCGGCTCGGCGCGGATGGAGACGATGCGTCGATGGCGATGCGAGATGTGACGGGCCAGTTCGCCGGCACGACGTTGCCCCGGGTCGCCCGGTGCGGGGACGATCACGATCTCGCGGGCCTCCATGGGCACGGAGTCGATCAAGGGGTCGAGGTCGTCGATCGGCAAGGTCCAGTCCGTGAGGCCGACGACGCAATCCCCCGCCTCGAGGGCCGTCGCCGTCGCCGCCACGCCCGCGCAGATCACCAGCGGGCCAGGCCGGTCCTCGATGCCCCACGGCAGGATCAAACCCTCGCGCGAGCCGTGGGCGAGGCGGTCCTCGCGGGTTGCGCCCGGATACATGCGGAGCAACCCTACCGTGAGCGGACGGCCGATGCCCGAGCCCGACGAGATCGGGATCGTCCACGCCCACGGCCCGTTCGCGACGAACTCGTCGCCCCGCCTCTCCCAGTCCTGCCGCCAGCCGACCCCGAGCCTCGCCATGGTGTCGGCGGAGATCCGCCAACGCCGGGAGAACTGGGCCCGGACCGCGTCTCGCGCGTCGAACTCCGCCACGGCCTCGTCGCACGCCGGCGAGAACCTGGCGTCGCGCGCCGCGTCGGCGAGGTCGTCCTCGGACTCGCGATCCTGGAGCAGGGCTTCCGCCTTCGGGTCGCCGGCCTCCCTGGCCTTTCGGTAGGCCTCCCAGCGGGCCGCGGAGGCCAGCCCGAGCCAACCGGCCAGCCTGGCGTCATGGAAGATCGTGCCGAGGCCCAGGCTCCGGAGACCATCGCCCCCTTCGGCGAAGGTCTGCCACTTCGCGTCCGCCTCTTGCGGGCAATACTTGGCCGACGCCAGGGACGAGAAGTCGTGGAAGAGCGCGCGGCCATCCTCGCCCAGCTCCGTGAGGGACATGCCCCGGCCCACCCAGGTCTCGTACTCGTGGGCGTCCCCGTAGAGGTGCAGCAGGGCCTCGTCGACCAGGCGGATCGTCCGCCTCCGCTCGTAGCTGCGAAGCGGGGGCGTCGCCCGCGGCGCCGGCCCGCCGCCCCGCGCCGCCCGCGGGGGCTCGGCGACGAAGCCGGCCGGGAGGACCTCGGCGACGACGATCGGCGGCGGCTTGATGGCCAGGATCGCGGCCACGGCCGCCTCGCCCGCGAGGAATTCCTCGCGGGCGGGGCACCAGACCGCCGACCAGACCGGCCGCTTGTGATGTCGCCCCGGCAGCCGGATCCAGCTGCCCATCCGCTTCTCGCCGCGGTGCATGGCCGCCTGCGGGAAGACGTCGGGATCTTTCGGGAGGCCGAATCGGGCCCGATCGCGCACCAACCACCGACAGAGGCGGAAGGCCTCGCGCATCGGGTTGCTCCGCCCGAACAAGACCCACAAGTGGAACGAGCCCTCGGCATTGCCGGCGACCAACAAGACGGCGAAACCGAGCCCTCGCGCCTCCCTGTAGGCCTCCAGGGCGAAAGCCCGGTTGATCTCGAGGAATTCCTCGAGATTCGCGTGGTTGTCGATGTCCAGGACCGCGAAGAGGCAGTGCTCGTCGGCGCTGGCCGCGTGGGCGCCCCGGACTTGCTCCCTGGTGACGGCCCGGTAGTGATCCTCCAGTTCGAACGAGTCCAGGCCGACGTACTTCACGCGGCGGCTCGGGACCGGCCTTCCGGACGTCTCGTCAACCTTGAAGTAGTGCTGGCCCTGGGCGTCGTGGCGGACGACCAAATGGTGCAGGGTCCAGGCCGCGAGCTCCTCGGCGCGGCGGATCCAGGCCGCCCCATCGCCGGTTTCATCCATCCCGTCGCCTCTCTCCCGGACGCTTCCTCGGTCGATCGTGATATTCATGGCGCAGAAGGCCTCCACAGCCGCGGCGGGGTGCCTTCGAGGCGCCGCCGCAACGTCCATCAGGTGGGACGGGCACGTTGTCCATCCGCTCGTGTCGGTGCTCGCATCCTCGGCCGTGCCCGCGGGCGGGGCCTTCCTGCCGGGCTCGACTTATTCCTTCTCCACGCCGCCGGAGGGCCGGGGAGCCAGCCGGTCTACATAGTCGCGGACGTCGCAGGCTCGCCAGCGGAGGATGCCGCCGACGGTGACCGGCGCCGGCACCTGCCCCCGGGCCCGCAGCCGCGAGAGGGTCCTCGTGGAGACTTTCAGGGCCGCCGCGAAGTCGGCCGCCGTGATTAACCGCTCGATCTGGTGGATGCGATCGGGTTGCATAGCCCCCCCGGATAACCTTGTCCGCGAACGTCCAGCGAGGTCCAACGTAGCCTACGACGGCCAATCTCCGGCGCGGCATTTTCCCGATGGCGCGGAGATCGACCCTCCCGAGGTTGAAAAAGTTGGTCGAGCTGGCGGCGTTTCTTGCGCGAACGGGAGCGTGACGAGATCGTCGCGACCTCCTTGAAATCGCGGCGGATGAGAAGAAGGCGGGAGTCATCCGGGATCGGGTGGCCCCGGCCGGGGCCACTTGCGATTCGCCCCCGATGCGACTCTTCCTGGCCGGGCTTTTCCGTGGAGCGGATCGAAGAGCTTGCACCACCAGGTGAGAGACGTCGGACTTGTTCGCGCCGCGCCCGGCAGGGAATCGGTCGATGCGGACCCGGCAACCTCCCGAATCAAGTCGCGCGACGGACGAGCAGACCGCTCCTTCCGCGGAAAGGATTGGTCTTCGCGGATCGGAGGAGACCCCGGCCGCGGCTACTTCACCGTCAACGACCCCTTTCCTCGGCGCACGCAGTTTCTGCGATTGCCGTCGTGCAAGCCCCAGCAACGACGCCGTCTCATGCCCGCCAGCGTCGGCGGCAAATCGGCCCGGACCCGAGGCGCGGGCCGAATTTCGATTTCCTGCCCGTCAAGAATCCCGACGACCTGGCGTACGATCGGATTCGGTGGAGAAACGCGGGAAGGCGGCGACAACGCGAAGGCCCCGTGGAATCGTCGTGATCGCGGACGATCTGACCCTATCCGACCGAGAAGGACTGAATCCATGACCGTCAAAGAGGCTGCGAAGAAGCTGGAAATTTCCGCCTCGCTCGCGTATGCGCTCATCGCCGATGGGCGCCTGCCCCACCTCCGCATCGGCGCCCGCGGCCGGCGGGGGAAGATCCTGCTCAGGGACGCCGACATCGAGAAGTTCCTCGAGCTTTGCCGCGTCGACGCGGAGGAATCATGAGGATGGATGCCCCCAATCCCGTCATCGCGTCCCGTCCCGCGGCAACTCGCACGAGAAATTCCCAAGCCCCGCCCGAGGCGGCCGCCCGTCGCACCGACCCGAACCCCGCGGGCACCGCGAAGGCTGAGATCCGAGCGGACGGCTCAAAGACAGGGACCCCCGGTTCACCGCTGCCGACGAACTTCCGCCGCGACGGGGCGTCTTGCGACCAATTCGAGGACCGATCATGAGTCACGAAACGAACGGCTACGCCACGCATCGGGCCCCCCGCGTGGATTTCGAGCACGACGAGGGGGAGTCAGGGGTCCCGACGGCTGCGGTGGTCCCAGCCGGCGGCGAGGATAAACCGCTCGAGATCACCTGCATTCCGGGGTTCCGTGGTACGAGCGTGGTGAAGGCCTTCCATGGCCATGACATCGTCCACGCCGATTCGTTCAACCTGGCCAAGGCCGACGCGAGGAAGAAATTCATCCGGGACGTCGTCCAGGCGGCCAAGAGGCGATTCGGCGTCGAAGTTTCGGCCGAAGCGATCGAGGCGCAGTTCCTGGCCGGTGCCGCGGAGATGGATGCCGCGCGAGCCGCAGGCGAAGGCGGCGAGGACGGCGAGCCCGTCTATACGATGGAAGAGTCCGACGATCCGGATCGGGCCGGAATCGTCCGACACGCGGGCGGGACGTCGCGGCGACTGACCAACTTCACGGCACACATCACCGAGGAGATCGCGGTCGTCGACGACGCGACGCAAGCCAGTAGTCGCTATCGCGGGATCGCCCGGTACGCCGGCAGGGAGAGGAGCTTCGAGATCTCGTCGGCCGACTGGGCCAGCGATGACCGGCTCCGGGCGGCGCTGTTCGGCGCGGCCGGGTCCACGGCCGTCTTTCGGGACAGCCGGGTCCACGAGGTGCGGACGGCGATCTCGCTGAACAGCACGCCGGCCTTGCGGACGATCACCACGGCGCACGGCTGGTCCGCGGACGCGCGGCAGTACCTCACGCCCACGGGACTCGTCGACGAGGACGGCTTCCGCCCCTACCTGCCCGACGATCCGATCCGCGTCGACGTCTCCGAGGACGAGGACGCCCGGGCCCTGGGGCTTTCGAGGCTGGAGCCGGCCGACCTCGCCGCGGGACGGACGCTCCTGGTCGAGCACTACCTCCGCCTCCACCATCGCCGGGTCATGATGAGCTTGCTGGGAGCGGCCGCCCTGGCCGTGATGGAGCGGTTCGCCGCCAGCCCGCAGCGCCCCGCGATCTGGCTCAAGGGGGACACGGGCGTGGGGAAGTCGTATGCCGCCAAGATGACGAAGAACTTTTTCGGGGACTACGGCCCGGGCTCGAAGCACCGGCCCACGAGCTGGGCGTCGACGGGCAATTGCATCGAGAAGGTGGGCTTCTTCTTCCGCGACGCCCCCTTCGTCGTCGACGACTACAAGCCCGAATACATCGAAGTGAAGGTCGCCTCCAAGATCGTCCAGAACTACGCCGACGGCCACGCCCGCGGCCGCCTCCAATCGGACGCCGGGTTCGCCGCGAGCTGGCCGATCCGCGGCCTGCTGATCTCGACCGGCGAGGACCTGCCCCAGGCCAACTCGGCCTCGCTGGCTCGGATGGTCGTGATCGACGTGCCGGCGCGCGAAGCCGGTGCGGACCGGCGCCACGCCGCGGCGTGCGAGGCCGGTCGGCACCTCCTGAGGGGCGTCATGGCCGACTTCATCGCCCGGGTGATCCGGAAAGGCCGGGCCGAGAAGTTTGCCGGCGTCGTCGCCCGCTTCCGCGAGCGGTTCCTGGAGGGCATGGGCGGGCGCCAGAACGCCGACCGGATCGCCGGCAACCACGCACTGCTCGCCGCCGGGGTTCAGGAATTTGCCAGATACCTGGGAGGCTGCCCGGGTGCCGGACCCGTCGACGCCGCAAGGCCAGCCGGGTGCGCCGGCGGCGTGGCCGGGCTGGAAGGCCCAGGTGGAGGCCTACGTCGCGGAGGACCTGATCCCGGCCCGCGACCGCATGCTCGACCGCGTCCACGAGCAGCAGGCGTCCCAGGTGTTCCTGGAGGCGTTGGCCGCGCTCATCAACACGGAGGCGGTGCGCGTCGTGGACCTGGGTTCCTCGGACTCCAAGAACGACCACCTCCCGATCGTCGGCAAGCTGGAACCCAAGGTCGGGTCGATCGCGATCTCGATGGAGCGGGCGATGGCGGCCGTCCAGGCGGCGCTACGAGCCCAGGGCCGGCCCGAGCTGAAGTTCGGTGCGGAGGCGCTCCTGGGCCAGCTCTGCGGCGACAAGTGCCTCCGCCTGGCCGACGGCAGCGAGATGCCCAGGGATTATCGCGGCAACAAGACCTTCCAGCGGCACGTCGTCAGCGGGGCGGGCAAGGTGCGGGTCGCGCTGTTCCCCCGCGAGCTCCTGGTGCCCCGGGACGTCCGCCTCATCGCCCATCCCTCGGAAGTCGCCCGCGATCTGTTCGAGGCAACCTGACCGTGCCGCCCCACCGTCCCACCCGAAAGACCCGGGTGGGACAGCGGGTGGGACGACGCAAGCCGAGGGCTCGATTGGAGTTCGGCTCAACTGTACCACCGTACCACCCGAGAGAGAAATAGATTCTATAGGGAACCTTCTTTGGAGCCATACAGGCTTCCCCTTGGGTCGCGTTCTATCAACCCTCCCTGGGCACTGTCTCCTGCGGCAAACGGGTGGTACGGTGGGACGATCGTCGCAAGCTCCTTGGTATAAACGAGTTGAGTTGTCCCACCGTCGCCGAAATCACCTGCATTTTTCCGCGAACGGGTGGGACGCTCGACACGACCTGTCAGGAGAAACCGGCCTCCGGCACGAAAGGGCCCTGATCAACCGCGTGTTGGTGGCGAAAGATCAGCACCCCGGTGACAGGGTTCGGTACTGCGAGGGGATCGACCCGCCAGGCACGGCGAACGGCCTCGGCGCGGGGATGGAAGAAGGGCCGCTGTCACCGGGTCCTTCATGACGGGAGAGCCGTTCCACGACCGGCGTTCACAGCCGGGGCTTTGGTGAGCATGGACGGCCGAGGCCGTGCGTTGGACAACGTGTTCGTGGAGCGGCTGTGGCGGTCGCTGTAATACGAGGAGATCTATTTAAAAGCACATGAGGAGGTTAGGGCATTAGAATCCGGCGTGTCGAGTTGGCTGCGGTTCTACAACCACGAGCGTCCTCATCAGAGCCTCGGGTATCAGAAACCGGCTGAGGTGTACCGAGGGGAGGGCAGCGAGTCGAAAGTGACCTTGCCTTCTTAAAGAAGTCCGGTAGCGATGTGATAATCGCGGCCGGTTTTACCGGGGGAGCGAGTCTATGGCGAAACAGAGACACGGTACTGAGCAGATCATCGGCAAGCTTCGCGAGGCGGAGGTTTTGCTTTCGCAAGGCAAGACGGTTGCCCAAGCGAGCGAGCACATCGGCGTCACGGTTCAGACCTATTATCGGTGGCGCAAGGAGTATGGCGGCCTGAAGGTCGACCAGGCCAAGCGACTCAAGGACTTGGAGTCGGAGAATGCCCGGCTCAAGCGGTTGCTGGCTGATGCCGAGCTCGACAAGGCGATCCTGAAGGAGGCCGCCTCGGGAAAATCCTGAGCCCGGCGACGCGGCGCGGTCGAGCACGTTTGTGGCGTGCTCGGCCGCGATCGCGTCTAGCAACGTCGGGCGTGCCGGGTGCTGGGACAATGCCGATCGACGCAACGCAGGCCTCCTCAGATGGGCAGCGATGAGCCTGCCTTGGTGGGTCGCATGGTCGAGCTGGCGACGACGTATCGGCGTTATGGCTACCGCAGAGTCACGGCCTTGCTGCGATCCGAAGGGTTCGCGGTCAACCACAAGCGCGTTGAACGGCTATGGCGTCAAGAAGGCCTGAAGGTGCCGCAGAAACAGCCAAAACGTGGCCGGTTATGGCTCAACGACGGTTCGTGCGTGCGACTGCGGCCCGAGCGGAAGAATCACGTCTGGAGCTATGATTTCGTCCATGCTCGGACCCGAGATGGGCGTGCGTTCCGCATGCTGACTCTGATCGACGAGTTCACGCGCGAGTGCCTGGCGATCGACGTGGCGCGGAAGCTGAAGTCCGACGACGTCCGAAAGGAAATCACCAAGTCGGTCCTTGGTGCCCTGGCCAAGCTGCGCAAGGGCCTGGCGGCGGAGGCCCCCAAGTTGGCCCGGGGTCGGCCCGGCTCGAAGGCCGCGCGACAGGCCGCCCGCCGCAAGAAGCGGATCGACGCCAAGGTCGGCGAGTTGTTCGAGCATCGTTACCTCTTCGTGCGGCGCCGGCTGAGTCGCTCCGAACGTGCGACGCTGGTGAGGATCAGCCGAGGCCAGCCTCAGCTTCGCAGTCTTCGAGGGTTGATGGAAGAGGTCTACCGACTCTTCGATCGTCGGTGCCGGACGGCCACGGCCCTGGCCAAGCTGGCGAGGCTGCGGACCCGGCTACGGCGGTTCGGCGAGTTGAGCAAGACGCTGAAGAAGCTGTTCGCTGCTGGGCTGGAAAAGGCGTTGGTGTTCCTGGACGAGAAGCTGTTGGGAGCGACCTCAAACGCGGTGGAGAGAGGGAATCGGCGTTACCGAAAGATGCGAAAGACGGTGTACCGCGTGCGAACGCATCGTGCGATCGAGGTCCGATTGGCGTTGGACCTGCTCCGCGAGCAACAGGCCCGAAGTCGGGCCGAGACGACCAACACCCTCCACGAAGCGAGGGCGGCATGACCCGGCATCCTTGCTACAGTGTCTGAAAACGGGGTGTTTTTTGAAGCCAAGAGGTCAGTTTTTGGCTCAAAACAAGGGACTTTATGTGCGCTGGCTTTGCAGGAAGGCCGGTCGTACCCGCGGCTTGACGCGGCAATCCCGACATCCGCCCGCAGGCCCACGATCCGCAAGAGCGAGCTATCCGATGCGGCCAAGTCCACCCCGCTTCTCCCAAACCTCGTCACGAGACGCCTGCCCGTTATCGCCCCTTCAGGACCAGATAGCCGATCGGGATCAACAACCGCGTCAGCAGCATGTTGGTCATCAGGCCGCCGATCACGGCGATGGCCAGCGGTTGCTGCATTTGGGCGCCCGGTCCCAGGCCCCAGCGCCAGCGGCACCAGGCCGAAGATCGTCGTCAGGCTGGTCATCAGGATCGGTCGGAACCGCGTCCGGCCCGGCTTGCAGCAGCGCTTCGTGCAGCGGCAGACCTTCGCGCGCGAAGTTGGCCGATGTATTCGATCAAGATGATGCCGTTCTTCACGTCCAGGCCGATCAACATGATGGCCCCCATGAAGGACGACACATTGAGCGGCGTGTGCGTGATCCATAGAGCGAACAGGGCGCTGGCCAGCGACACCGGCTGCGCCAGGAAAATCAACATCGGCAGCGTGAGGCTGCGAAACTGAAAACCCAGCAGCAAAAAAACCAACGCCGCCGCCACGATCAACACCATTAGCAGGCTGGCAAACGATTCTTGCTGGGCGCGATAGCTGCCGGCCAGCTCCCAGCGATAACCGGGCGGGAATTTGAGGTCGGCCAGATTGCTCCGTCAGATCGCGATTGACCGATCCCAGGTCGCGATCGCCCAGCTCGGCTGTGACTGTGATCACGGGCTGCTGGTTCTCGCGCCACAGTTCGTTGGGACTGCGGGCAACTTCGATCGTCGCCAGCTGCGACAGCGGGACGAAGCCGACGCCGCGCCGTCGCCTGGCGACGCGGTCCGGGCGACCGGCGCGGTCGCCAGGCTGATCGGCAATTGGCCCGAGCGATCTTTGTCGAAACGCAAGCGGTCGGGATAGCGCACGCGGATCTTCGTCATCCGGTCTTGCTCCGGCATCGTGCTGGCGACCTGGCCATAGAGGGCGGCGTTGAGTTGCGTCTCGATGTCCATTTCGGTCAGGCCCACGCGGGCCGTCTGCACGCTGTCAGGCCGGATGACGATGTCGGGATTGCCCAAGGAACACATGCGTGTTCACGTCCGCCGCTCCCGGCACTTCTGCGACGATCTTGCCGACTTCGCTCGGCCAAGCCCGCAAGCACCGCCGGATCGGGACCGAACACCTTGACCTCGATCGGCGAATCAACGCCCGCCAGATCGTCGATCTGATCCTGCACCAGCGGCATGATCTCGATTTCCAGTTCCGGCACGGCCTGCTTCAAGGTCTTCTCGCAGGGCGTCGAAAATTTCGTCCATGCCCGTCGTTGCTCGGCCGGCGGCTTCAGGCTGACGAGGATGTCGCCGGTGTAGGATTCGGTGGCAAACAAGCCGAGCTCGGCGCCGGTGCGGCGGATGTAGCCCGAGATGTCCGGAGTTTCCAGTAATATGGCCTCGACGCGGCGCAGGACTTTGTCGGTTTGGGCCAGCGAAGTGCCGACGGGCATGTGATAGTCGATCACCAAAGCCCCTTCGTCCATTTCGGGCATGAAGCCGGTCTCCAGATGACGCGGAAGAGTACCAGCCCGGGATCAGCAGCCAACAGGCGACCAGCAGATGGGGACTTGCGGGAATCGCAGTCCCATCCGCAACAAGCCCTCGTAGCGGTCGGCCAGCAGGTTGTAGATTGGGCCGGTGGAAGGTATCTGTCGCCGCGACAAAAAGCGGGCGGCGAGCACCGGGATGATGGTCAGACTGACGACCATCGACACCAACAAAGCGCAACCGTCAGCGCAACGCTCAGCGATCGAAAGAACTGCCCGACGACTCCCTGCACCGAGCGCCAACGGCAGAAAGACCAGGATCGTAGTCAGTGTCGAGCCGATGACGGCTCCGGTGATTTCGCGGCTGGCATTGTCGACGGCGACGTCGCCCGACTGTCCTTCGGCCAGATGCCGGGCAATGTTTTCGACCACCACCACCGTATCGTCGATGATCAAGCCGATCGCCACGGCCAGTCCGCCCAGCGACATCAGGTTGAGCGTGTCGCCCGTCAGATAGAGAAATACGAAGCTGATGATCAGGCTCAGCGGAATCGCCGAGGCGGCGATCAGCGTGGCGCGCAGGCTCTTGAGAAACGCGAGCAATACCAACACGCTCAAACAAGCCGCCGATGACGATCGCATCGCGGACGTTGGCGATGGCCGTGCGGACCAGCACGCCCTGATCGTAGATCGGCCGAATGACCACGCCCGGCGGAGCCGAGTTGGCTGCCTCGGCCAAAACCGTTCCAGATCACGCGAGACCGCCGAGCGCGTTGCCGCCCAAGCGGCGAAATACGGTCAGCGCCACGGCGTTCTTGCCATTGGCACGAATGCTCATCGTGCGGTCTTCGTGCGAGATCACCACGCGGCCCGAGTCCCGCCAGGCGGATCGGCTGGCCGTTCTTTTGCGAGATCACGCGATATTCCAGATCCTCCGGGTCGATGCGCCTGACTATCGACCAGGACTTGATATTGCAGCGTGTCGCGATCGATTCGCCCTACGGCCTTGAGACGATGTTCCTTACCCAGCCGGTCGGCCACGTCGGCGATCGAAAGTCCGGCCGCCACCAACGCCTCGGGCCGGACTTCGACGAGGATCTCGCGAACGTCGCCACCTTGCACCGTGACATACGACACGTCCGAAATGCGGCTGATACGGGGTCGCAAGTCATAGTAGGCGTAGTCGTGCAGCGAGGCCGGATCGCGACCGCCGGTGACGACGAACGAAATGATCGGAAATACCGACGGGGTCTGCCGCTCGATGATCGTGCTCGTGCCGGGCGGGAGTTGTGAGCCGACTTCGGCCATTCGGGCGCGCACGTCGTTGAGGGCCTGGATCATGTCCGTCCCGGGCGCGAAATCGATCTCGAGCTGGACCGCGCCGCGAATCGTCTTGGAACGCACGCGGACCACGCCCAGCACGATGCTCACGCCTCTTCGACCGGCCGCGTCACGGCGACTTCCATGTCCTTCACGGCCAGCCCGGGTGTTTGCGCGATCACCACGATTCGCGGGAAAGCGACCTCGGGATAGATGCCGCTGGGCATCCGCAGCATGCAGACCACGCCGAACGCGCAGCAAGCCGGTGGTCAGCACGATCAGGCCGAAATACGGCCTGGCCAGCGCGACCAGGTTGATACCGCGCCCCCGGAATGCGACTCGGTGCCGTTAGCCGCGCTCATTTCGCGGCCTCCGCAACTTTCTCCGGCCCGGCGTGGACGGGCGTGCCTTCGGGAAGGTTGTAGCCCCCCTCTACGATCACCGGTTCCCCTTCCTTGAGATCCGTCCCGGAGACCGTGACCCACCCCTCGTGCGCCGCCCGCATTCCGGGGGCAGATGCACGTCTTCCCGCCGCGAACGACCGTCAGGAACGGGCCTTCGCCCAGGTCGAGGATCGAAGCGGCCGGGACTTCCAGGACGCCCGCACGCTCGTTCACCCTGATGCTCAATCCCACCGTCTGACCCACGGTCAGGGTCCCCTCGGGATTTTCCACCAGCACGCGGACCGGCAGGCTGCCAGTCTGCGGGTCGGCGATGCGGCCGACGAAGGCGACCTTCCCCACGATCGCCGGCGGATGCTCGGCCTTCTCCGCCGCGTCGGGCCGGTGGCCGAAGGTCCGCAGCGCCGCCTGCCCCACCCGGACGGATTGGGCCGAGCGGGCGGGAAGATACACCGACGCCAGGATCTGCCGCGTATCGACGACCTCGCCGATCGTGGTGCCGATGGCGATGGTCTGGCCGGGGTGGCATGTCAGGCTGTCGAGGATGCCGTCGATGGGGGACCGGATCGTGTGATATTCCAGATGCGCCCTGGAGAACTCGACGGCCCCCTCGGCGGTCTTGACCTTCGCCTCGGCCTCGGCGATGGCCTCGGGCTTCGGCCCCATCACCAGCACCCGGAGATTCGCCTCGGCGGTCTGGAGTTGGAGCCTGGCCTGAGTGGCCGCCGCATCCGCCTCGAAGGCCTGCTGTTCGGACGTTATGTGCCGGGCGAGCAGGGGTTTGAGTTGCTCGGCGACGCGGGTCGCGCGATCGAGGGCCAGCTTGGCCTGCTCGACGGCAATCTCGGCGGGCCGTCGCTCCTCGGGACGCGGAGGGGCCTTGAGCAGGTCGAGCCGGCCCTCAGGGCGTCGCGGGTCGCGGTCTTTTCCGCCAGGTCGGCCGTCGCAACCGCCCTGTCGAGCTCGACGATCGGCTGACCCTTCTTGACCTCGTCGCCCAGGTTCACGAGGAGCTCGTGGACGTGGCCCTCGACGGCGGGCGTGAGCGTCGCCAGCTTCTCGGGGATCGCTTGCATCGGCCCAGCCCGTCGGCCGTATCCGCCGTCGTGCCTCGACGCGCGCTTCGGTACGCACCGTGACGTGGGCCTCCGGCCCTTTCTCGGGATGCTCGTCCTTGGCATCTTCCGTCTTCGCGCCGATGCAACCGGTCGCCCCGAGGGCGACGAGGATCGCGATAACCCACCATCTTCGAGCCATCGAACCCCCCTAATGAGGTGCTAGCCCTGGTGCGATTCTCCTGCGAGCAGCCAATAGCCTACACGGAGACCTTCCTGAGAACATGGTCAATTTCGGTAAGTTTTCTTAAGATAAGTTTTCCTTCACAGAAAGGTGAACTGGCGTCTTGTGCCGATAACCAGCGTAGGGCCGAAGATCGCGGGCTTGACGGTCGCCACGGAGGACGATCGGGTCCGGATGGTGGTCCAAGACCACGAACTTGCGGCAGGATGCCTTGCCCATGCGTACCTTCCTCGCTTCGGCAATCCTCATCCTCGGGGCGAGTGTGGCGAACGCCGACGACACCGCGAATCCGCCCTCGCAGAAACGACCGTTCGGATGGCTGCGACGCAGGGAAACGGCTCCATCCATCCCCCCGGCGACGAGGCCGTCGCCACCTCCTCCCAATTCCCCGCCTCTCGCCCCGCCTAATCCCGAGGCCATCGACCCGATTGGCAAGCCCGCCGCAACAGACCCGGCGATCAACAGGACCCTGGGGGAAGCACGGGCGATTTGACCGCGACCCCCGGCGTGGGAGCGGTCCCCTGGCTCTTCCGGCCGCCTCGATCCCGAATTCGCCGGCGGAAATCTCGTCCGGCGGTCAATCGATGACCATGGAAGCGGCACGAAACGGCGCCCTGACGACCAATCCCGACCTGGTCACGCTCCGCCAGGGCAACCCCCTTGCCGCGTCGCCCGAGGCCGTCGAGGTTGCGCGACGCTTCCCCACCACGCTCAATCCCACGCTCTGGATCGACTACCGGCCCATCACGCTGATCCCCCAGAACACTTTCGGCAGCGGCAGCCCGGCCGGAAATCGGGGAGGAGGCAACTCGGGCTTCTATCACCACGGGCAGAATTACTTCTACATCTCCTATCGCCAGCCCTTCGAATTGGCCAATCAGACTGCGCATTGGCATGAGATCGCCAAGGGCTGCCCTCCACCAGCAGCGATGGACCGTCACTCAGGCCGAATTGACCGCGCTGGTGCAGACTTATCGGCTGTTCCAGGCGGCCGCCTATCGTCGCGAGAAGCTCCGCGTGGCCGGGCAGCTCGCCGACTTCGGCGCCCGGCTGGAAGGGACGCTCAAGAAGCAGCTCGAGGCCAATCAGGTGCAGGCCGCCGACGTGATCCTGGCCCGCTTGGAGAACCGGGCCGTGCAGCAGCAGGCCCACGCCTGCGCGGCAGGTCTACATGGCCGCGCTCTCGGACCTCCGCAATCAGGTCGGCATCCCCGATTCCGGTGTCGGCGTCCGAGCCCCTGGGCGAGTTCACGCTCCCCGCCTACGTCCCGCCCGTGGACGAGCAGGAAGATGGTCCAACTGGCGATCGCCGGCCGCCCCGAAATCATGGCGGCACAGGCGCAGGCACGGGGGGGCGGGCGCGGTGGTGAGGCTGGCCAGAGGCGACCGCATCCCCTCGCCGGTGATCGGCCCCGAGTACCAGATCGACGAGGCGGGCGTGCAATACGTGGGGTTGATCTTCGTCACGCAGATGCCCTTCATCAACAACGGCAAGCCGCTCGTCCGCCAGCGCGAGGCGGAGGCCCGTCGCGCGTGCATCGCGGTCGATCAGGCGAGGCGGCGCGGTTATCTCGCAGGTCGGCGCCGCGGTGGCCAAGTGGAACGGTGCGTCCGAACTGGTCAACGAGACCGCCG
>CAVZRT010000004.1:0-87352 GCA_963777705.1 uncultured Planctomycetota bacterium | reverse complement strand
TGTGTAGCCTTGGTTCGGTTGGTATTGCTCGGGGGTCTTGCAGATCATCCCGGGGACGTCATCGACAATCACCTCGGCACGACATTGGGCAGGCCATCCTGCCCGACCACTCCGCCCGCCGACGGCACATTGGCATCTGCAAGTCGAGCTATCATGATACCCGGAAGCTTCGATGCGGCCCAGGCTCGACCTTGGACTTGGCCTGGAGCGGTTTTCGTTTGGGTTGCCCACCGGATTTCGGGCGGCATTGGTCGTGTACGACGTGTGCCGCCCGCCGCGTCGACGTGTCCCAACCGACCGACAGGGGACGGACCCGGCACCGGCGAGCGGCGAAATTCTTCCGGCGGCGAGGGGGCCACCCGCGTCGGGATTGCTGCCTCCTTATCAATGCGATCATGGCTGCATGCAAGAGCGTTTACTTGACATTTCCCTTTTACTGGCCGCCGGAAATTGGGGTGAGATCGCGGGCCGGGTGCAATGATAATTACTCCTGTTGCATTTTCTCGGAGGATGGTTGATTGCGGAAAATCCGCCGCACTTCCATCCGCCGTCGGGATCGCCCCGGACGATTATCACCCCTTGCCGGAGGTTTTCCGGGGTCGGGCCGAGGCGAAGGTGCGGGGAAAATTGTAAGCGCATACGGTCGGAAAGCCCCGCGGATCGGGGAGATTTTCGAGGATGGTCACTCGGGAAATTTGCCGTAAAGCTTTAACATCGAGAGATTTCGATCATGTGTATGCACATAATCATTGCATTTAAATTAATTAATTAATGAAAATTCATAAGGCTTAATAATGCACTTTGAGCGATTCAGCAAACGGCTTCAGGGGTAGGGTAAAACGCGTTTGCAGGATCTCGGTGTCCGTGCGGGGAACCGGGCATTACGGTGGTTTGCGGAAATTGCATCCTCCACGGTACAGAATCCATCGGCACGTCCTTCTGGATTCGAGGTCATTGCGGAGTCTGGGGTTGAAAGCTAGGCTATGTCGGAAAACCGCCTTGCCTCCTGGCGATTGACCTGCCCGCCAGAATTGTGTGTACGGACATGCACACCAAGGAGGCAGTCTCAGGATGGTGCGGCACCGACTCACCGATCAACAATGGGAGCTCGTTGAGGACCTCTTCCCCCCACCCGCTCGCACCGGCCGCCCCAGGCGAGATCGACGCGAGATCCTCGACGGCATCCTCTGGATCCTCCGCACCGGTGCCCCCTGGCGCGACCTGCCCGAGGAACTCGGCCCTTGGGCCACCGCCTGGGACCTCTTCGACACCTGGAACGACGACGGGACGCTGGACGCGATCCTCTCCCGACTGCGGGCCGCCGGCATCGACGTGGGGCTGGTCGATCGCGAGTTATGGTGCGTCGACGGCACCGTGATCCGCGCCGCCCGATGTGCCGCCGGGGGCGGCAAGGACGACGATCCCGAGGAGCCTGCGGATCACGCCCTGGGGCGTTCCCGCGGGGGATTCTCGACCAAGATCCACGTCCTGTGCGACGGCCATGGCCACCCCCTGGACTTCCATCTGACGGCCGGGCAGGCGCACGAGACGACGGCCCTGGTCCCGCTGCTGGAGGGCGCCGAAGAGCGGGTCGTCGACGGCGACGGCGAGCCGATCGCGTGGCCGGTCGCCCTGGCCGGCGACAAGGGGTATCGGGCCGACTGGATCGACGAATACCTGATCGAGTTGGGGATCAAGCCGGTGATCCCGTCGAAGGAGAACGAGGACCGCTCGGCCGAGTCCGGTGGAGTTCGACAAGGAGGTCTACCGGAGGCGAAGCATCGTGGAGTGCCTGATCGGCTGGCTGAAGGAATGCCGGCGGATCTTCTCGCGATTCGAGAAGACGGCCAAGAATTTCGGCGGCATGATCAAGATGGCGTTCATCCAACGCTATCTACGCCTGTGCTCTGGATGACGGTTTTCCGACATAGCCTAGTATGTCCGCTCAACGTGTTTTTGACCGAGACATCGTGCGACTCGGGATCAGAAATTAGTCGCTCCGTTCGCGCTGCCCGCGACGAATACCCGCCTGGCTCTTCAGCCTGAGTAGGGTTGCGGCAGTGGATCGATCGGCCACCGGGAGTCTGCCATGACGAAGCGTTCCTGGATGCGCAGCCGAACCGCGCCCCGCGATCCGTCGCTGCGCCGCAAGGAACGGCTTCGAAAAGCCCTTCTCCTGGAAATCCTGGAAGCGAGGATTGCTCCCAGCGTGACGGTTGTGTTCAACGCGTCCACGAACGAGCTTGACGTGTCGCTCTCGGCGGCCAATGACCAGTCGCTGATTTCCGCGTCAGCAACGGGCATTTCGGTGAGCGGCACGGGCTTGACCAGCCAGTCGTTCACGGGCGTGGCCTCGCTGATCGTGCAGGGTTCCAACACGGCCAGCGCGGATGTTCCCAACCAGGTGGTCGATTTCGCGGGCGGCGGCGGCACGTTCGCCCTGCACACGGCCGCGGGCACCGACGCCCTCGGCGTGTCGGGCGTGACCGCGGCGAACTTCACGAACGTCACCTTCAACGTGACGTCGGGCAACATTGACGTCAACGTCGCGGAGAAAACCGAGGCCGATTCCACCGGGATTGCTGGGACAGGCCGCGCCGCCGGTCTCGGTCAACCTCACGGGGGCGCACCTCACGGCGGACAACGTCGACATTGAAGCCAGCGCCTCGTCGACCTACGAGAACACCGAGCGCCCTCGGCGGGGCCCTGCTCCAGGAATTTTCGGCGACGGGCACGGCGGCGGCGTTCGGATTTGCCGCGGCGATTGCCGAGCTGGAACCGAGCGCGACGGTTTCGGTCACGGGTTCGTCGAGCGTCACGGTCAACGGGGCCGGCGGTAACACCACGATCGGGGCGGACGTTGAGGTCTCGGTCGAATCCTCCACGACGGTCGGGACGAAGCTCGACGGGACGTCCCTGAACCCGACCGATGCCGCGATCGCCGTATCGGTGGTCAATTCCTCGGCGGTTGCCCACGTCGGCGGCGGGTCGACGGTGAGGGCCGGCACCGGCTCCGGCACCCTGTCCATCACGTCGGCCAACACCACCGACATCAAGACCGAGGTGGACGGATCGGCGCCGTGGGCGGCGGCAGCGCGGCGGTCACGCTCGACAACACCACGAGCCAGGCCTACGTGGACGGCGGATCGACCGCGCAAGGCGGTACCGTCAACGTCCTGGCGGCGACGACCAACACGGCCGAGACGGTCGCCAAGGCGTCGGCGACCGGCGCGCGGTGCGAACGCGGCGATCAACAACATGCTGGCGGGCAAGGTCGATCCGGCCTACCTCGACGACAAGCTTTCCTCGACGGAGAGCAATGCGCAAAAGAAGGGGTACGTGACCTCCCCGGCCCTCACGGCCGCGACGGGCGGCCTCCCCCTGGCCGTCTCGGCGGCGGTGGCGGTGGCGAAGTTCACGCCGACCACGCAGGCCTATGTGGACTCGTCCACGATCACGGCCACGCATGGCGATCAACGTGATCGCGTCGTCGGACAACAATGTGTCGACCGATACGGACAGCTCCACGAGCACCGCCAACGCGGGCGTGAGCGTGGCCGTCGCGGTCGCGATCAATGACACCGTCGACAGCACCAAGGCCACGGTCGAGAACACCTCCGGCACGACCACCCTGACGGCCCCGACCATCCTGGTCCAGGCGGCCACGCCCACGGATACCGGCTCCACGCCGAACGTCCTGAATGCCTCGGCGACGGCCACCAGCGGGGCGTCGGGCGAGACGTGGGCTTCGCCGGCGCCTGGCCCTGAACATCGTCTCCGACACCAGCGAGGCGTCGGTCCCGTCGGGTTCGGCCGTCTCCATGGTCGGCGATGTGGCGTTCGACGCGGAGGACACCGTCACCGAGACGGCCACCGCCCACGCCCCCGGAGGAAGTCGGCGGCGAGGGCGGAGGCGGGGTAGGCGTCGGCGCCTCGGTCGCGCTGAACATCGCCAGCAACACCACGCTGGCCGACCTCCAGGACAACGCGCAGTTGACCGGCGCCAACAACCTGTCATTCACCGCCAGCTCGTCCGACCAGGTCGGCACGAACGCGGTCGCCGGCTCGACGGGGGGTGCCGCCTCGATCAGCCCCTTCGGTGGGCATCTCGCTGGTGACCAACACGACCGCGGCGCAGGTGGGTGCGCCGGACGCCGCGCACGATCCGCTGCAAGTTGGCGGCGCGTTCTCGGCCACGGCCACCCACGTCGGCCTGGCGTCGACGCCGACCGGGGCCTCGTCGGGCGGGGAAGGATCGGCCTCGGCGGGCGTGGCGATCGCGCTGGCCCTGGTCACCGACCAGACCACGGCGACAACCCTCCGCTCCCTGAACGCCAGCGGAGGCGGGGCGACCTTCGAGGCCGACGGCTCGGCCGCCAGCCTCGTCTCGGCCAACGCCAGCGCCGACGGCGGGCCGACCGAGTCCGAGGAGAAGGAGGAGCCGGATTCGGGGCCGGCCGACGGGTCCGAGGCGGCGCCCGGCTCCGACACCAAGGACCCCAACTCGGTCGACGGCCAGGACGCCGAGCAGCGCAGCTACGCGAGCAAGGAGAGCGGCTCGCTCTCCGACTCCAAGGGGAACAAGGTCGACGCCGGCAGCACGGAGTCGAAGGCGAAGACCCCGGCCGCCGCCACCTCCGACGGCTCGGTCACCGTGGCCGCCGCCGTGGCGTCAATATCGTCGACAGCGAGGCCGTCGCGACCATCCCCGCCGGCCTCACGATCACCGCCAACGGCCCCCTGACCGTCGTCGCCACCAACGACACCGGCGACCCCGACAACGAGATGGGGATCTACGGCGACACGGCGAACGCCTGGGGCACCGACGCGGGGACGGCGAAGGTGGGCGTCGGGGCGGCCGTCGCGGTGAACCTCGTCATAGCCCGACCGAGGCGACGATCCGTCCAGCACCAGCCAGCCCACGACGATCAACGCCCACGGCGTGATCCGTCAACGCGGGGATGCTGGGCGACAGCCCGATGAACCTGTACGGCGCCACGGCGACCTCCGGGGCCGGCGCGGGCGACATCGGCGTGGCCGGGTCGGTGGCGATCAACATCGTCACCAACACCAGCCGGGCCCTGATCGAGGCCGGCGCCTCCGTGAACGCCAACGGCGGCGACGTGTCGCTGACCGCCCTGAACAACTCGTCCGACACCACGCTGGCGTTCCCCGGGGCGGGGGGCCAGGGCGGCAGCCTCGGCATCGGCGCGTCGCTGGCGCTGAACATCATCACGAACGACACCCAGGCGGAGATCCAGGACGGGGCCGCCCTCGACCGACGCCGGCAACGTGACGGTCACCGCCGAATCGACCCAGGCGATCAACACCTGGGCGCAGAACGGGGCGTCGGGGGGCGTGGCCATCGGCGGCGGCATCGCCATCGCGCTCGCCAGCGACCAGACGACGGCCCGCATCGGCTCCGACCCCGCAGGCGCTGAACGCTCGCGGGCGATCTCACCATCGGGGCGAGCGGCTCGTTCGCCGTGGACTCGCTGGCCGACGCCACGGCCAACCGCCAGCGGACGCGTCGGGATCGGGGCCTCGGTGGTCGTCAACGTGTCGCAGGACGCGTTCCTCGCCGAGCTGGCCCGCAACGTCGACGCGGGCGGCGCCGTGAGCGTCACCGATGACGCCGACGGCGTCCAGTCAGGCCGCCGCCGTCGCCAGCGAAATGGGGGCCGACCCCGCCGCCAGCGACTCCAGCACCGGCAGCGACGGGACCGCGGACCGGGAGACGCAGAACCAGTCCGACTACGCGCATGCCGAGGGGGGCTCGGATTCGCCCGACGTCGCCGCCGCCCCCCAAGGCGAACGACGAGGTGAGCCTCGCCCTCGACGAAGGCCAAGGGCGAGTCGGGCGGCGAGAGCAGCGACACGAAGGTGGGCATCGCGGCGGCCGTCTCCGTCAACGTCCTGACGACCTCCACGGTCGCCACGATCGACGGCGGCCTGACCGTCACCGCCGGCGGATCGCTCGCGGTCGCCACCACCAACCGAGCACCGCCCTGGCCCTGGCCGACGGGCGGGCGGATACCAACAAGCTTTCGGTCGGCGCCGCCGTGTCGCTCAACGTCGCCACCGTGACCAATACGGCCACGATCGGCGCCGGGAGTCACGATCTCCGCCGCCGGCGTGAGCGTGACGGCGCTCATGGCCGACGGGCAGGTCAACGACTTCTCGACCCAGGGGATCGGGGTCGCCATCGGGGCGCAGGCCGGCGTGGCGGGCTCGGTCGGGATCAACGTGATCACGGTCAACACCCAGGCGTCGATCGGCGCCGGCACCGTCGTCACCTCGACCGGCGGCTTGACCGTCCTGGCGAACAACGACGAGACCCTCCAGAATATCGCCTTCACGCAGGCGACCGGCGACGACCTTGGCGCGGGCGGGGCCGTCAATGTGAACGTCCTGAACAACCCGACGAACGCGTTCCTCGACACCAATGCCCGGGTCAACGTGGCGGGCCTCACGCAGATTCACGCCACTTCCTCGCTGAATCCGTCGCAGGACCCCGTCCCCAACACGCCGGCCGAGGCGATCATCGCGACCGGGAACCTGGAGGCGGGGAGCAACGAGGTCTCGGGCATCAATGGCTCGATCAACAACGTCCTGGGCCGCGGGACCAATGCCCCCAAGGAAAACGAGTTCGTCTCCGGCGACGGCATCCCGACCGGGACGTTCATCCTGAAGTACGAGGAGGCCGACTTCGAGGGGGTCCTGACCTTCGGATCGGACGAGATCGAGCTGGATTTGCAGACCGCTCTCGACCTGGACCTGGACCGACCCGACCTCGGAGATCTCGACCCGTTCCCTCCCAAGTTGCGCGTCGGAGACACGATCGGCGGCCCCGGCATCGCGGGCGGGGCGATCATCACGAATATCAAGTTCGACCCCTTGCATGGTGCCAAGATCACGATTTCGGCCCCCGTGGCCGTCAACGGTTCGGCGTCGCTCTCCGCTCTCGTCATGAAATTGTCGCTGGACGCGACGACCACCGGTCCCGTGGACATCATCGCGCTGGATACCGAGTCGGTCGCGACGGACGCCCTGACGTCCCTCCACCCGTCGAACTTCGCCGCGGGGATCGCCGACTCGTCCGGGGGCGCGGCCATCGCCGGCTCGTTCGTCGTCAACGTGATCAATCAGGTCACCCAGGCCTACATCGCCAGCGGGGCGCTGGTCAACACCCAGATCGGCACGGCCGGCTATCCGACGGCGGGCGCCGACGAGGGCGTGTCGGTCTCGGCGTCCCACACGATGAATCTTGCGGACTGGGCGGGCGGGACCGCCGTCGGCAAGAGCCTCAGCATCGGCGCGGCGGTCGAGGTGAACATCATCACGGCGGGCGTCCATGCCTTCATCGCCCCGAACGCAACGGTCGACGCCCTGAAGGACATCTCGGTTGAGGCGAGCTCGAACGGCAACATCGGCATCAACGCCGTGGCGGGCGCCGTGTCCGCCCCGAGCAGCAGCGGCGGGAGCGGGAGCGGCGGCAGCGGGGGGAGCAGCAGCAGCAGTAGTGCCGTCGCCGTCGGCTTCACCGTCGCGGTGAACGACATCTCGGGGGACGTCTCGGCGTATCTCGACGGCGCAACGGTCAAATCGCTGCAAGGGAACGTGGAAATCGCGGCCACGGCGGCCGGCACGATCAACGCCGTCGCGGTTGCCGCCTCGATCGCGATCTCCGGCGGCAAGAGCAGCAGCGGCCTGTCGGTCTCGGGCGGCGGGGCCGTCAGCCTGAACTCCGTGCGGACCGACGTGAACGCCTACGGGCAGGATAGCAGCATCACCGCGGGCAAGGATGTCACGCTCAACGCCGAGAACGATTCGCAGATCACGTCCACGATCGTCACCATCGCGGCCGGCGCGAACTCGGGCCAGACCAGCGGATCGGCCTCGCTGGGCGCATCGGTCAGCGAGAACCTGGTGGGCTACGGCCTGGACGGCACCGCCGACCCGATGGAGGTCCGTGCCTACCTGAACAACACCGGCGTCTCGGCCGGCGGCGCCCTGAATCTGAACGCCAATACGGCGGGGATGCAGATCAACTCCACGGTCTTCGCCGGCTCGGTTGCCGTGGCCATCGGCACCGCGAACGCGTTCAGCCTCGGCGGTTCCGGCGTCTACTCGGACAATCAGGTTGCCCTGGACGTCGAGGCCGACCTGGCCAACATCGCCACCCCCGTGAAGGCCGCGAGCGTTTCGGTCGTCGCCAACGATACCTCCTCGATCACGGCCACGGCCGGCGCGGCGTCGCTGGCCGCATCCGTGGGCGAAAACGGCGTGGCGGTCTCCATCGGGGTGTCGCTGGCGAAGAACGAGATCGACAACGTCGTGCAGGCGTTCATCGTCAACGTCCCGACGGTTACGACCACATCGGGCGGCATCTCGGTAACCTCGACCGAAAGCGCCGGCATCACGGCCGTGGCCGCGGCGGCGGCGGTGGCGGTGGCCGGCGGCGAGAACATCGGGGTGGCCATCAGCGGGGCCGGCGCCGAGGCGACCAACGTGATCCTGGGCACCGACAATGCCTACGTGACCTCGTCCAACCTCGCCAGCGCGTCCAGCGTCACGCTCGACGCCGAGGATGCATCGCAGATCAACGCCAACATCATCGCCGCCGCGGTCAGCCTCGGGATCGGCGTGGGCGAAGGCGGGGTGGGAGCCGCGATCGGCATCTCGGTGGCGCCAACTTCATCGGCAACTCGATCGACGCGTCGGCACCCTACGATTACCTGACCAGCGACAACGTCCTCACGCTCAACACGGGCGACACCGTCAAGATCGCCGCGGGCGCCCGGGCCGGGGACATCTACGAGTATCTCGGCCAGACCCTCGCCGTCCCGTACAACTACACCGCCGGGGTCGACCATCCCGCGCAGGTCAAGGCCGGGCAAAACGTCAAGGTCCCGGCCGGTACGGACGGCGTGACCTCGAATTCGATTTATCGAGTACGTCGGCAAAACTCCGCTGGTCAACCCGGTCCTGACGACTCAGAATTACTCCGATTCCACCCTGTGGCAACAGGTCACGGCGCTCCAGCAGGACTACTCGAATTCCTCGTTGTGGCGGCAGGTCAACCTGGACAGCGACCCCGTGCAGGTGGAAGCCTACGTCCTCAATTCGGACGTGATCGCGCCCACGAGTTACACGGTCACGGCGAACTCGCACCAGAGCATCAACGCGCTGGTGGCGGCGATCTCGGTAGCGGTGGCCGGCAGCAGCGGGATCGGCGGTGCGGTCAGCGGGTCGGGCGTGTACGCCGCGAACATGATCTCCACGGATGTGAAGGCGTTCCAGAACGGCAGCGGGACGGCGGCCGGCATCAAGGCCGGAAGCGTCGGCTTCTCCGCGACGGATACGTCGACCATCCACGCCGACGCGGTGGCGGCCTCGCTCGCCGCCTCGCTGGCCGGCGACGCGGCGGTTTCGGTGGCGATCGGGCTTTCCATCGCTTCGAACGAGATCGATAACGACGTGGAGACGTACATCGTCAACGTCCCGGCGGTCACCTCCACGGCCGGCGGCATCTCCCTGAATTCTCAGGAGAATGCCAGCATCAACGCGGTTTCGACGGCCGCGTCGCTCGCCGTGGCCGCCAGCGACATCGCCGTGGCCATCGCCGGCGCCGGGGCCGAGGCGACCAACGTCATCCTTGGCCTGGACAACGCGTACGTGGGCGAGAGCAACCTCACGAGCGCGAGCACCGTCAGCATCGGCGCCCTGGACGATTCCCAGATCACGGCCGAGATCATCTCCGTCGCGGCGAGCGTCGGCATCGCCCCGGGCGCGGCCGGCCTGGGATTGGCGATCGGCGTGTCGGTGGCCGAGAACTTCATCGGTTACGACGGCTCGGGCGACCAATCTCCCCTCCAGGTGGAAGGGTACGTCGACGACTCGGGCATTTCCGCCCAGGGCTCCTACACGGTCACGGCCAGGTCGGACCAGAGCATCAACGCGCTGGTCCTGTCGGTGTCGGCGGCCGTCGCGGGCAGCGCGAGCGTCGGCCTGGCCGCGGCCGGTTCCGGCGTTTATGGCGAGAACGAGATCGCGGTCGACTCGCAGGCGTTCCAGGACAACGGGATCGGGTCGGGATCGCTCGCCGGCGTTCACGCGGCAAGCGTCATGTTCAGCGCCTCCGACGCCTCGACCATCGTCGCCAACGTCGCGGCGGCCGCGCTCGGGATCGCCCTTGGCGGCGACGTCGGCCTGGCGGTCGCCCTCGGCGTGTCCCTGGCTTCGAACACGATCGACAACGAGGTGAAGGCGTACATCGCGGATGTGTCGGCGGTCACCACCACGTCGGGCGCGATCTCGGTCACGTCCGCGGAAAGCGGCAACATCAACGCCGTGGCGGCGGCGGCGGCGCTCTCGGCGGCCGGGAGCCTGGGCGTGGGCGTGGCCATCAGCGGCGCGGGGGCCGAGGCGACCAACACGATCCTGGGCGCCGACAATGCCTTCGTGAGCGACAGCACCCTCAAGAGCGCGAGCAGCGTCGCTCTCAGCTCCGTGGATACTTCGCAGATTAACGCGAAGATCATCGCCGCCTCGGTCAGCCTGGGCGTCGGGGTCGGCGCGGGCGGGGCGGGAGCCGCCATCGGCGTTTCGGTGGCGCGTAACTTCATCGGCAACGACGTCGACACGTCGACGACGGCCGATCACCTGACGACCGACAACGTCCTGACCCTCAACCCCGGCGACACCGTCAAGATCGCCGGCGGCTCCCGAGCCGGCGATGTCTACCAGTACCTGGGAAGCCAGCCCGTCACCGTCTCGTTCGACTTCATCGCCGGCGTCAGCCACCCCGCCCAGCTCTTGGCGGGACAGAAAGTCCTGGTGAAGGCCGGCACGGACGGCGTGACCGCGGATTCGGTCTACCAGTATGTCGGCAACACCCCCCTCAGCAATCCGAACCTAGCGACCGAGCAATATTCCGACGCTTCGAACTGGCACCAGATTACGGCGTTGCAGCAGGACTATTCGGACCCCTCGCTGTGGCGGCAGACCAACGTGTCGAGCAGCCCGTTGCAGGTCGAGGCCTACGCGGTCAACTCGGGGGTGACCGCGGCCACCACCTACACGGTCACGGCCGACTCGGCACAGAGCATCAACGCCCTCGTCCTGGCGATGTCGGCCGCGGTGGCGGGCGGCCTCGGCGTGGGAGGGGCGGTCGCCGGGTCGGGCGTGTACACCGGCAACCTGATCTCCACGGACGTGCTGGCGTATCACGACGGCGGCGTTAGCACGGGTGCCGGCATCAGCGCCTCGGGCACGAACATCAGCGCCTCGGACACCTCGACGATCATCGCCAACGCGGCGGCCGTGGCGCTGTCCGCCTCGCTGTCGGGCGGCCTGTCCATCTCGATCTCCATCGGCCTGTCGATCGCGATGAACTCGATCGATAACGACGTGGAGGCGTACATCGCCAACGCCACGCATGGCGTGACCACGACCGGCGGCGATGCGGCCGGCGTCAGCAGCGTGTCGGTGAGCAGCACGGAAAATGCCACGATCCAGAGCGTGTCCGCCGCGGCGTCGCTGGCCGTCGCCGGGAGCCTCGGCGTGGGCGTGGCCGTGAGCGGAGCGGGTGCCGACGCGACCAACGTGATCCTTGGCAAGGACAACGCGTACATCTCCGGCAGCCCCGTGACGAGCGCGGGGGGCGTCAGCATCACCACCCAGGACCTGTCGAAGATCCAGGCGACCATCATCTCCGCGGCCGCCAGCCTTGGCGTCGGCATCGGAGCGGGCGCCGGGGCGGTGGCGATTGGTGCGTCCGTGGCCGAGAACTTCGTCGGTTACAACGCCGACGGCAGCGCCGGGTCGCTCCAGATCCTCGCCTACGCGCAGAACTCCAGCATCAGCGCGAAGAACGATCTCACCCTGTCGGCGACCTCGAACCAGACCATCAGCGCCGACCGTCGTGGCCGCGTCCGTGGCCATCTCCGGCAGCGCGGAACTCGGGGGCATCGCGCTGGCGGCGGCCGGGGCGGGCACCTTCTCGGAAAACAGCATCGGCGCCACGGTCAAGGCCTACATCGACGGCGATGGCACCGGCGGGATCGCGGCGAACCACGTGACCGTGACGGCTACGGACGATTCGGCGATCACGGCCGCGTCCGCGTCGGTGGCGGTGGCGTTCTCGCTGGCCCCGATCGGCGGGGGTGGCGCGGTCGCCGCCGCCGTCACGATCGCCAGCAACACCATCAGCAACGACGTCGAGAGCTACATCTCGAACGCGAGTAGCAAGATCCTGTCGCGGGCCGGCGACCTCAAGATCAACGCCCAGGAGATGGCCACGATCACGTCCACGTCGGCCGCCGCCGCCGCCGCGGGGGCCGCGGACGCGGTGGGGGCCGCCTTCAGCGGCGCGGTCGTCACTTCCACCGATGCCATCACCACGCAGATTGCTGCATTCATCGCGAATTCGGCCAACGTGGAGGCGTCGGGCGCGGTCCTGGTCCAGGCCGGCAACACGCCCACGGTCAACGACGACAATCGTGGCCGCTGCACTGGCCGGTGGCGACGCCGGCGCCGCGCTCGGCTTGTCGCTGGCCCAGGACACCGAGGGAGAGACGGTAGCGGCGTACATCGACGGCTCGTCGGTGAAGGCCGACGGCGGCAATCTCTCGGTCCTGGCCGCCTCCAGCCCCACGATCACCACCACCAGCGTGGCCGTGGCGATCGCCGCCGCATTCGCCGGGGCGGGCGGCGCGGGGGCGAAATCCGACCTGGCGATCGACACGACCACCAGGGCGTTCGTGACGGGCTCGACCCTGACGGCCGCCGGCAACGCCGTGGTGGTCAACGCCACGTCAACCTCCACGGCCGCCCCCACGGTCGCGAGCGCGTCGGCGGGAAGCGTCGCGATTGCGATCCTGATCTCCGACGCGACCATCGCCGGCACGACCGAGGCCTACGCCGGCGGCAACACGACGGTCTCCGCGAGCGACTTCAAGATCCAGGCCACGGGTTCCAATTCCGCCACGCCCACGTCCACCATCGTCGCCGGCGGGGCCATCGGCCTGGGCCTGGCGGGCGCCGGCTCGACCGCCACGATCACGCAGACGACCTCGGCCTACATCGCCGCGGGGGCGAACGTCAACGCTCCCAACACGCCCGTCGAGCTGACCGCCAGTACGCCGACGAACCTTGCCCGTAGCCAGGTCGTTTCCGTCGCCACGGGCGGCATGAACCTCGCCGCCGTCCAGAACGCCGCCAATGTTGGGGGCACCACCAGCGCCTACGTGGCCGGCACCCTCACGGCGGGCTCGCTCACGGCCCTGGCGACCACGACCTCGAACACCGCCGACGCGAACACGGTCCTGACCGGCGTGGGCGGCATCAGCGCCAGCGGCCTGTCCGACACGGCCATGACGACCGCGATCACCTCGGCCTATATCGCGGCGGGCGGCCAGGCGACGCTCTCGCAATCCGGAACCGACGGGCCCGCCTCGTTCACGGCGACGACGGCCACGAACCAGGCCACCGCCGAGGCCACGGGCGTGAGCATCGGCGTGGTCAGCGCCCAGATCGTCGATGTTGAGGCCAATGCCGGAGGGACCACCGACGCTTACGTCGCCGGCGGGCTCAAGAGCAGCTCGCTCAACCTCTCGGCCACATCGACCAACATCGCCACGCCCAGCACCACGACCGTCGCCGTGGGCGACGGCCTTGTCACCGTCTCGAAGACCGTGGCGACGATTTCGCAGGCCACCGACGCCCGCTTGAAGAGTGGCGCCAAGGTCACCCTCAGCGGCGCGGCCACCTTCACCGCAACCTCCACCTCAACGCCCACCGCCCACACGACGGGCGTGAACGTCGGCGAGGTCAGCGGCGCCGCCGAGTTCGTGACCACCAACCTGAACGGCTCGACCACGGCGGGCGCCGACAGCGGGACGTCCCTCCACGGCACCACGCTGACCGCGACCGCCCATTCCACCAACAGCAGCCCCGGCCATACCGACGTGTCCGCCAGCTTCGTCGGGGTGAGCCTGCTGGGCGGCACCGGCGCGGCGCTCACCTCCAACGTCACTCAGGCCACGGATGCTTCGCTCGGCGGCACGATCGTCCTCTCCGGCGGGGCCAACCTCAACGCCAACTCGACGACCTACTCGACGGCCACGAACGACAACGTCTCGGTCGGCGGCCTGAGCATCAGCGTCTTGAACATCGCGGCGAACCTCGGCGGGTCGACCACCGCCGGCGTCCTGGCCGGTGGCCAGCTCACCGCAAGCTCCCTGTCGGCCACGGCCGACGGCACCGACAACGCGAGCGCCATCACCCACTTCGTCGGGATCTCCGTGGCGGGCGGTAGCGGATCGACCACCAACGCGATGCTCACCCAGACGACCGCCGCGGCCATCGGCGGCGGCGCCACGGTCAATCTCGGCTCGGGCGCCGCGTCGCTGACCGCGGACAGCACGGGCAGCGCCGTCGCCACCAACACCGCCATCAGCGGCGGCGGCGTCAACGTGAGCGCCATGAATTTCTCGACGAGCACCCAGGGCATGGTCGGCGCCGTCGTCGGTAGCGGCGCGTCCGTCACCGCCGGCTCGCTGGACCTGTCGGCGACCGGCACGCAGACGGCGACGTCCAGCGACTCCTTCGTCGGCGTGAGCGGCCTGGGCATCGGCGTGGTCGCCCTCAACGCGACGGACACGACGGCCGTCCAGGCATCCATCGGCTCGAATTCGATCGTGCAGACGCAGCAAAGCGTCACGGTCGATGCCATGTCCAACGACGCGGCGACAGCCAACGCCAACGGCATCCAGGCCGGCGGGATTGCCGTGGGGGCGACGAACGCCACCGCGACCTTGAAGCCCGTCGTGAGCGCGTTCATCGACGCCGGGGCCCAGGTGACTTCCAGCCACGGGGCCGTCACGGTCGAGGCCACCGAGGCGACGACAACCGGTGCCCAGGCCAGCGGCAACATCACGGGCGTTTCGATCGGTACCGGCGAGGGCGCGCAGATCCAGGCGATCGCCGCGGGGCAGGTCACCAGCTATATCGGCGGCGGCGCGACCATCCTGGCCCCGGGCATCGTCACGGTCACGGCCGCGGGCACGAACGTTGCCGACGCGAGTGCCAAGACCCTCTCCGTCGGCGCCGTGCTGAATGTGGCGGCCATCTTCGCCACCGCCACGGCGAGCGGTGTCGATAGCGCCTACATCGGCTCCAATGGGGCCGGGGCGACCGTGGGGACAACGGCCCAGCCGGCCGGCGGCCTGGTCGTTGCGGCGGCCGGCGCCGACCAGTCCGCGGCGAACGTGAATCTGAGCGGCGGCGGGGCCTTCAGCGGCGAGGGCGGCAATGCCACCGCCTACACCAAGCCGACCCTGAACGCTTACATCAGCGGCGGCTCGCAGGTGAACACGTCCGGCAACGTGACCGTCGAGTCCACGTCCACGACCGAGGGGCACGCGACCACGACGGGGGCCAGCGGCGGCATTGTTGACGTGAGCGAGTCCCTCTCCTCCGTCTACCTGACCCCGACGATCAACACCTACATCGGCAGCCAGACGACCATCGTGGCGGGCGGCAGCATCACCGTGGAGTCGTTGCACGGCGGGCAGCCCGCCCAGGTGTCCGACGGCTCCTTCACTCCGGGCCAGGTCAGCAACAATCAGATCACCTTCGCGCCCCTGGACCATGGGCTCGTGACCGGCGCGACCGTCACTTTCGCGCAGAACAGCAACCCGGCCATCGGCGGCCTGACCGACGGGGGTGTCTATCCGGTCATCGTGCTGAGCCCCACCACGCTCGAGCTTGGCGCGGCCTTCAACGCGGCAACCGTCAACCTCGCCAACGACACGATCGTCTTCCCGACCGCCGACAACCTGCAGGACGGCGACTCGCTCGTCTATCAGAACAGCGGCGGCACGCCCATCGGCGGCCTCACGCCCGGGAAGACGTACCTGGTCCGCGTGATCGATTCGCAGACCATCAAGCTCGTGGATCCCGCGCAGGCCTTCCAGACCCCGACCTCGTTCAACCCGTCCACGACGATCAGCAACGACACGATCCATCTCTCGGGGTTCAGCAACGGCCAGGCGGTCACCTACCGGGCGCCGGCCCCGCTGGTGGTCGTCAGCCAGAACATCAGCCAGTCGATCATCAACCTGGGGACGGACAAGAACGGCAATCCGATCCCCGACGGCTACACCAGCGGAGAGGCCCTGGTTTACAGCCTCGCGCCGGGGGCCACGGCGATTGGCGGGCTCACGCCCGGGACCACCTATTACGTGATCACCGTCGCCGCCAACCAGTTCCAGCTCGCGGCGAAGCCCAGCGGTCCGGGGCTCACCCTCAACACCTCCTCGACGACGGGCGGGCAACTGTTCGGGGTCGCGGGCGTGCAGCCCATCGGCGGCCTGGTGGACGGCAACACCTACTACGTGATCAACGACACCGCCAGCGGCTTCCAGCTTGCGGCAACCCCGGGCGGCAGCGCCCTGCCCCTCAACGCAACCAACAGCACCGGGACGCATACCCTGGGCGTGGAAGGAGTCGCCTTCACGTCGGCCGGGAGCGGCGTCCAGGACCTGGTCTACCCCTTGACCACGAACGGCGCCAGCGGGACGTATCGGCTGGTCGGAGCCGGGGGCGCCGGCGCCATGCTGAACGCCCCGGCGGGCGACGGCGAGGCGAGCGCGGGTTCGATCGGCTCGGGCGGCGGCTTCGTCCAGATCGGCGGCGCCTCGGCCAACGTCGTCTCGACGCCGACCGTCTCCACGTCGGTGGGAAATAACGTGACCCTGCAGGCCGGTGACGGCGACATCACGGTCACGTCCACGTCCTATGCGAACGCTTCCGCGGACGGCACCAACAGCGGAGGCGGCTTCGTCGCGGTGGGCGGGGGTAACGCGGGTGTGACCACCACGAACAACAACTCGGCGACCCTCGGCACGGGCGATACCATCGTCACGCCGGATAATTTCACCCTCCAGGCCAGCTCGTTCCACAACGTGCTCGCCTCGTCCGATTCGAGCGGCGGCGGGGCCGTTTCGATCGCCTCCGCCTCCACGCTAACGACCACCAGCGACACGGCGTCCGCTCAGGTCGGCACCTCGACGAAGATCACGGCCGGGGGAAACATCCTCATCCAGTCCAGCCTGGGCCTGGTCGATACGGCCATTGCGAACAGCAACGGGTCGGGACTCGGCGTGAACAGCGACGCCGAGGCGACCACCAAGGGCGCCGCCCAGGCCACGACGACCGTTCAGGGCGGCGCCATCCTGAACGCGGGCGGCGACCTGCGAATCCTGGCCACCCAGGGCACCGGCGGCGTCTCGTCGGCCTTCGCGACGGCCAAGGCCAGCGCCTTCGGGGTCCACGACTCCGGGAACACCTCCGTCACGCAGGTCTACAACTCCGACGTGGTCGTGGGCCCGAGCGTGACCCTCAGCGGGCCGGACCAACTGCAGATCTCGGCCGATGTCGGCACGCCCCTGGACACGGCGATCGGCTACGGCGATTCCTCGGCCTTCGGCGGCGTGACCGATGCCGGCGCCATCAATACGGTCTCGACGCACGCCAAGGTCGAAGTCGCGGCCTCCACCCCCGCCACGACCATGAAGACCGGGCAGCTCGTCGTCACGGCCAACGACCCGGGCCCCATCTTGATCACGCAGGCCAAGCGGACGACCGCGTTCATCGACTTCGGCGGCGGCACGTCCACCCCCTCGCAGCCGGTCAACGAAGCCCTCATCGACTTCAACGCGAACGTGACCATCTCCGGCGTTGAGCTGACCATCGACTCCCTGGGCCGAATCCACACGGTGCCCGGCATCACCGCGCAGGACAAGGGGAGTGAGATCGACGTCGCCAACATCACGAACCCCGGCAGCGGCACCGCCACGGTGACGGCCAGCGGTGGCGGTTCGCAGAACGTCAGCGGCACCGCGACGTTCGCCTATTCCGCCGGCGTGAACATCATCAACCAATCGTCGAAGAACCTGGTCATCTCCAACATCGACCTGTCCCAGTCCAGGCGCATGCCAACCTCAGCGTGAGCCCCTCGAAGCCTTCCGGGTTCACGACCACCACGACCGGCGGAAGCGGGTCGATCAACATCACGCAGACCGGCCAGGGCAATATCACGCTCAATGGCGCGATCATCGACCCGTCGGGCTCCACTACGATCATCGACCAGGACGGCAACATCCTGGCCGGCGCCGGGGAATCGATGCAGACCGGATCGGCCACGCTCATCAGCTCCAACGGCTCGATCGGCACCGCCGCCCAGCGCCTCAACGCCCAGCTTGTCGAGTCGAGCACCCTGGCCGCGACCTTCAGCACGACGGCCACGCAAAGCATTTATCTGAACCTCTCGGCGCTCAACCTGACCAGCGCGACCTCCGCCCTGGTCACGGGGGCCATCGCGGCCGGCCAGGTGGTCGATCTACGCGTCCAGGACGGGCAGCAACGGACGACGGCCATGACGCCGCAGGCGAGCAATTATGTCGTCTCGATCGGCACGCCCCTCCCGGGCTCCAACCCGTTGCTCAGTGCCGACGCCGGGAGCACCGCGGCGGCCCCGGTCAACCTGACGTTCACGTCCAACGCCAGCCTGCCGATCGGCACCGTCACCTCGCGCTTCGGCAACGTGACCCTGACCAGCGCCGGCTCGATCACCGACGGCCGCGGCGACGGCAGCACCAACGTGGCCGGCAACACCATCGACCTGAACGCCGGCACCAGTTCGAGCAGCACCATCGGCCTGTCGATCGACTCCTCGCACAGCGGCACGGGCAGCGTCTCCGCCACCGCGGGGGGCAATATCACGCTGACCGAGGTCAAGGGTGACCTGTCGCTGGGCCAGATCGCGTCCGGCAGCGGCGACGTGAACCTCACGTCCGCCGGTGCCATCCTCAACGCATCGGGGGGCGCGTCGGCGAACATCCTGGCCGCCGGGGCCACGCAGCAGGTCGTCCTGTCGGCCTCCGGGATCGGGACCGGCGCCACCAACCGGCTCCAGCTCCAGACCGGGCACCTGGTAGCCACGTCCGGCACCGGCGCGATGTGGCTCAACAGCCTCGCGAGCCTGATCATCGGCAAGCGTTCGGGTTACTCCGGGCTGCTCACGGGGCTCACCGCGGGGGACAGCATCGACCTGACCGGCGTCGGGGCCCTGACCGTCGCCGAGAACGTCACCGCGAGCAAGGCCATCTCGCTCGCCGACGCCACCGCCCCGGTCGCGGGCGAGAATTTCCTCCTCAACTCGGGCGTCACGATCGGCAGCACCAGCGGCTCCGTCACCATTGATGCCGGGACCTCGGTCACGCTGGCGAACCAGAGCGCGATCCATGCGACCGCCCTGCAAATCACGACGGGCATCCCGCTCGACACGGCGTCGGACCAGGTTTACTTCTACCAGCTCCCCTTCGGCGTCCCCACGACGGTGACGATGCTGGGCCAGAATCAGCCTCCTCCAGATCCAGGGCACCGCAGGCCCCGACACCTTCACCGTCAGCAAGACCGAGGTCGACGTGGCGGTCCAGAGCCCGACCGCCTCGGCCGCCATCACCTATTCCGGCGTCGACAACCTCGTCCTCAACGGCCTGGACGGCAACGACGCCTACATCGTCAACAGCACCAGCGCGACCAACCTCACGCAGATCAACAGCGGCGACGGCAACAACTCCCTGGTCGTCAACGCCAGCACCCGGCAGAACACCCCGATCGAATTCGTGGGGGGCACTGCCAACACCACGATCGCCTTCAACGGCTCGGGCATGGGCGACACCATCGTCGCGTACAACGACCCCAATCTCGTGCAAGGCGCCCACGTGGTCGGGGCGGGGCTCCAGTTCCAGTACACGACCCAGGCCCAGCTCGACAGCGGCAGCGGCAACCGCCTGCAACTGGCCAGCCAGCTCACGCTCGCGGAGAACGCCGGCAACAACACGATCTACGTCCTCGGAAGCGTGGCCCCGACGATCGTCCATGGCAGCAGCAGCCCGGGAGGCGACAACCTCGATCTCGGCGGCAACGGGACCAGCAGCCTGCCCACCATCGCCGGCGTCACGTTCCCCGGGAACCTGAGCTTCGAGGATTTGGCCGATTTCTATCAGCCGGTCACCGTCGTCGGGTCCGGCACCGACAGCCTGACCATCGATGATTCCAGGAACACGGCCGAATCGGCCAAGCTGACTTCCACGACGTTCAGCTCCGTCAAGACGATCACCTACTCCGGCATCTCGTCGATGAACCTCTTCCTGGGAGGTGGCATCCAGACGGCCCCCGGCACCTTCAGCGTGCTTGACACGATCGGCGGCTCCGGCGGCATCAAGGTCACCCCGCAGGGCGGCTACCTCGACATGACGATCTCCGGTTCGGAGACGCCGATCACGATCAACAACCTCGGCACGCTCACCGACCTCACCCTCGACGCCCGCGCCGCGACCTCCCCGCTGAGCAACGTCCAGCTCATCCAGAGCGGAGGCTACGGCGAGGTCACGGGCCTGGGGCCCGTCGGCAACGTCTTCTTCAGCGGCCTGCAAGCGGCCGACATCGAGCTGGGCGCCGGCAGCGACAGGATGACCATCAACGAGAATGTGCCGGCAACGACCTTCCAGATCGACGGCAACCAGGGCGACGACTACTTCAACGTGATCGGCCTGGGCACCGGCGCAGAGCCTGATCAGCGGCGGATCGGGCAACGACACCGTCTACATCCTGATTGCGGGCAACCCCGCGCCGGGCGCGAACGCGAACCTGCACAACCTCCAGCTCGACGTCGAAAACCTGATCGTCGACAACACGGCCAACACCCACGCCGTGAACTGGGTCGTCAACAACGGAGAGCTGAGCGGCAACGGCGACGATCTGCTGCCGGTGGATGGCGCACAGACCGCCCAGATCCTGGGGGGCAGCGGCAACAACACGCTGAGCATCACGCAACAGGCCGGCGCCGTCAACGCGACGATCGACACCGACCACGTGAACCTGGTTTCCGGCAAGGACGTCCTGGACGGGGGGTCCATCGGCACCTTCAACGACTTCAGCGACCCCTCGAAGCTCGTGCAGTTCGCCGCCCTCGGCCCGAATACGCAGAGCTACACCGAAAACGGCTTCAAGTTCCGGGACCTGAGCCCCACCGGCTCGGGCACCGGCCAGTTGGAGCCGGACAAATCGATCAGCTCGGCGCTCACGACCGCGAATCCGTCGGACGTGGTCGAGATGACGCGCGTCGGACGGCGGGTTCTACCAGCTCTACCAGGTCTCGCTGAGCGGCGTGGGCACGGTCACGTTCACGGGGACCACCGCCGACGGCGTGGTGGTCTCGCAGACCATCAACGTCTCCACGAGCACCTCCACGAGCGGCCCCAGGGGCTTCGTCGGATTCGCCTTCCCCGCATCGTTCACCGCGCTGGAGAAGGTGACCTTCACGCTCGGGTCGGTGCTGATGACCAACCTCGTGGCGACCGAGACGTTCCCCATCACCACCGCGGCCTCGCCGACCATCGACGTCATTTCCGGGACGATGCCCGGCTCGCCGGAGACGATCGTCGTCAACTCGGATACGGGCGAGATCTCCATCAATGGCGCCAACACCAACGGCATCTTCAACGGCACGCGCTTCACGACGATCCTGATCCAGAACGGCACGGTCAAGGAATTCCTCTTCCAGGGCAACCTCGATGTCCCGGCCAACTCGACGGTCACGGGCACGGGTAGCCTGGGCATCTCGCTTTACGCGACCAATGACGTCAACGTGCAAACGGGCGTGCGGTTCCTGGCCAATGGCTCGCTCGGGTCGGCCGGGCCTGGCGGCGGCACGGGCGGTGGTGGCGGCACGGGCGGGGGCGGCGGCGCGGCACCGGTAAAGGCGCAGCTACGGCGGCATTGGCGGTTCGGGAGGCTCCGGGGGTGGCACGGGGGACGCTGGTAGTGGCGGCGACTCCGGTACATCTGGATATGGCGGCACTTCCGGAAGCGACCGGGACCGCAGGCGGCACCGGCGTCAACAGCGGCGGGGCCGCTGTAGGTTCCGCCGGCGGCGGCGGCGGCGCGGCGATGGTGCCGCCTATGGCGGCAACGGCGGCTACGGCGGGGCTCCTCCGTACCGGGGATTCGGGCCCCTCCGATAAATACTTCGTTGGTTCCGCCGGCAACACCGGCCCGTCGGGTGACCTGGGCGGTACCGGCGTCTCAGGGCGCGGGCGGCGGCATCACGTACTCGAGCGGCGGCAGCCTCGCCGATGGCAGCGTACCGCTCACGGGCGGCGATGGCGGTGGCGGAGGTGGCGGCGGCGGCGGTGGAGGCAGCGGCGGCGGTGGCGGTGGCGGCGGCGGCGGCGGCGGCCCCGGCTCCCAGAAGAAGAACAGCCCTCCTCCCGGCACGGCGGGCGGTTACGGCGGTGACGGCGGCATAGGGGGCTCCGGCGGCGTGGGCGGCGTGGGCGGCGGCGGCGGCGGCGTCTTCTCGCTGGTGGCCAACGGTCGCGTGGTCGTGGGCTCCGGTACGCAGATTGACGCACGCGGCGGCGACGGTCAGGGCCTCCAGGCCGGCGCCTCCGGGGACGCCGGCTCCAGCGGCGAGGTGATCACCGATTATTACGATGCAAGCAATAAGACGGGTGCAAACGGCGGCAGCGGCGGGAATGGCGGGGCCGGCGGGGCCGGCGGCCTGGGCGGCGGCGGCGGCGGCGGGGCCGGCGGCACGGTCGAAATCCTCGGCTCGGCCGTCAACGTCAACGGCGCCGCGGTCGACGTGGGCGGCGGAGCCAACGCCGGCAACGGCGCCTACGGGTACGGCAAGAACGGCCAGTTCCTCTACGGCAGCAACACGGCCTCGGGTGCCCCCTCCGTCGCCAACTCGGCCAATACTCAGGAAGGTTACGCCGGCTTCGTGGGGAGCAATCCGTATGTCCTCACCGGGTCCCCCGGCAACTCCGGCAGCATCACTTCGCCCCTGATCGCCGAACTCGCCAACGGCCCCTATGCCTACGGCCTGGTCCCGGCCGGCAGCGACCTGATGTCCGCCCTCACCAGCCCGGGCGGCCTCACGAATGCCACGGCCAACGCCCCGGCCAACGCGGTCGCAACCGTGTTCCGCGAGCCCATCCCCGCCGGGTTCGACCAGTACAGCAATTACGACCTGGTCGTTTACATGAACCTGACGGACGCGCCGTTGTACGCGCCGCAACTAAGCGTCCTGCCGGGCACCGCGTTCGGTTCCGCTTACGACACGTTCCTGCAGTACGACCTCAACGGCTCGCCGACCCAGGTCCTGAGCCTGCCGGCGCACGGCGTGTGGGTCACCCTGGTCCCCAGCGGCGCAGACGACCTATGTCAATGCCAACGTCAACAATGGCTCGGGCGTTACCCCCATTGTCGATCAGGCGCTCGTGCCTTACGACAGCACGACCAGGGCCGCGAGCGCGGTCTACCTCACCCTGCCGCGGACCCCGCAGCAGGCCGGGCTGCCCATCCCCAGCATTCAGGCGCTCGCGGTCGATCCCAGCAACCAGAATGTCTATGCGGTCAACACCGCGGAGGGCCTGCTCGTCGTCGGCAACGCCGGCGACCTCACGCAGCGCCAGACCTTCGTGGCAACCGGCGCCAACCAGGTGGCGGTCAGCCCGAACGGCAATTTCGTCCTCGTCGAGAGCGCCACATCGCAGAGCGTGACCGTCTACCATCGGGATCACACGACCGGCGACCTGAGCGCGCCGAGCACGTTCAGCGACGCCAGCCACAACGTCTTCCAGACGATGGCCTTCAGCCCCAGCGGCAACACGCTCTACGTCGCGGGCACGGCCGGCGTCGAATCCCTCCAGTTCAGCAATGGCACGCTCTCATCGCCCACCTTCGCCGCGAAGCCGGACGGCGTCGGCTCGTTCACCGACGTCGCGGTCAGCCGGGATGGGACGCTCGTCTACGCCGTCAGCCCGACAAACAACGCGCTGGTCGTGCTCAACGCCGGCACGCTCTCGCCCATCTCCGGCTCCCCCTTCACCGTCGCCGGGGCGCAGCAGGTTGCGGTGAGTCCCGACGTCACGAGCGGCTTTGAGGACGTCTACGTCCTGGGCGGCAGCAGCGCAACGCTCGCCGTCTTCCAGAGGAAGATCTCCAGCAATGGGATTTCCCTGATCCAGACGCTGGTGGACGGCCAGAACGGCGTGCGCGGCCTCCTTGGCGGCGACGGGCTTCTGGTCTCCAACGACCTCAAGTACGTCTACGTGACCAGCGCCTCCGGCGGCTCAATCGCGGTGTTCGATCACGAAACCGACACGAACAACAACCCCCTGGCAACCCTGGAGCTGGCGCAGGTCCTGCGCGGGCAGCCGGGGCTGGACGACCCGGCCGGCCTTGCGAGCAGCGGCGGCAGCGACGGCATCATCTACGTGGCCACGCAGAGCGGCCTGGGCTCCAGCGCCGGCGGCGTGGCGATCTTCGACCCGGCCTCCCAGTCGAGCCCGCCGAAGGCGCACAGCTTCACGGTGAGCTACCAGAATATCAACACCCTGACCGTGACCACGGGCGGCAGCGACGACCTGATCTCCGAGACGCACCCGGCCAACGCCCAAACCCTCACGATCGACGCCGGCGACGGCAATAATACGGTCAACCTGCTGGATTTCCAGGGCACGACCACGGTCACCACCGGGACGGGCAACAACAACATCACGGCCCGCTCCGCCACCGGCGGCAAGCTCACGGTCGATGCCGGCGACGGCACGAATTTCATCCAGCTCGAGAACGCCCTGGCCGGCGACGTGATCAAACTCTTCGGCGACGCGGGCAACGACACGTTCGTGATCGCGGGCGGGGCATTGAACCCCTCCGCTTCGGTCACCGTCAACGGCGGCGGCGGCACGAACACGATGCTGTTCGATTCGACCGGCAAGCCGATCATCGCCGGCACTAACGGCCTGCCCACGATCCCGAACGGCACCATCCAGATCGGCGGCAACTACGGCGAGGTCGTCTACAACAACATCCAGGATATCCCCGGCTACGCGGGCGCGACGGTGAACGCGGGCGGCTCGTACACGATCGCCGAGGGCCACTCCCTGGCCCTCTCCGGTTCCGCCACCCCGGCCACGAACTCCACGATCCTGTCGGAAACCTGGGACCTCAACGGCGATGGCGTCTTTGGAGACGCGACCGGCTACAACCCCACCGTGTCGTGGGCCAGCCTGGTGGCCCTCGGCCTGGGGCACCCGGGCACCTATACCATCGACCTGCGGGTCAAGAGCGACACGAACACCACGGACGACTACGCTCAACTAACCATCACCAACACCGCGCCAACCCTCACGGTCAACGCCCCATCAACCGCCACGCTCGGCGTGCCCTACACGATCACCTTCTCCGGCACGGAAGTCGGGTCCGACCCGATCACGGGCTGGCAGGTCAATTGGGGCAACGGCACGGTGGTGAACCTGCCCAGCGACGCCACATCCGCCACCTACACCTACGTCGCGAACGGGACCGAAGGCGTGACGGTCACCGCCTTCGACGCCAATGGGTCCTATACCTATCCCAGCACCTTCCATGTGACGGTGAGCCCGGGAGCCCAGACGATCCATGTCACCGGCCCCTACACCCTCCAGTCCGGCGGCAGCGTTGTGCTCACGGCAACGACCGTGGGCTCTCCGATCTCCTTCCAGTGGGACATCAACGGCAACGGCGTCTTCACGGATGTGACGGGCAGCGTCCCCTCGCCGGTCAACGGGGTCACGACCAGTCAAGCCACGCTTACCTGGGCGAACCTCCAGAGTTTGCTGAGTAACAATGATGCGCCGCAAACCCTGAGCAACGTCCGAGTCAAGGTGACCTACGCCGACGCCACCAGCGCGATCTCGTCGCCGACGGGCCTGACGATCCTCGACACGGCACCGACGGCAAGCTTCTCCGGCACGAACACCTCGCAGGGGGGAAGCAGCAGCGTCTCGTTCACGGGGGCCTTCAGCCCATCGAAGGCCGAGACGCTCGCCGGTTTGACGTACAGTTACGACTTCAACGACGACGGCTCGTTCGAGATCGCCAACAGCACCAATGCGTCGGCTTCGGTGCCCGCAAGCCTGCTGTTGCAGGCCGGATCGTACGTGATCCATGGCCGCGTGAGCGACAGCGCCGGCGGCTACACGGACGATTACACCACCATCATCGTAAGTGCTGTGGCCCCCACGTTGACCAGCGCACACAACCCGAATTTCCCCCCCAGCGTGCCCGCCGGTACGACCGTCTACCTCGGCCCCGTGCCGGTCCCGGCCCCCGCCTTCCCCGCCGTGTCGCTCGGCACGCTGAGCTTCACGTCTCCCGGTTCCACCGACACCTTCTCGGCCGTGATCAACTGGGGCGACGGCACATCAAGCGTGGGCACCATCGTCGCGGGCATGGTGAGCGGATCGCACGCTTTCGCCCCCGGCCAGACCTATACCGTGACGGTCAATGTTATCGACGACACGAACAACCTGACCCGCTCGACCACGTACCAGGTCACCATGGCCAATCCGATCGTCAGCGTCATCGCCGGGTCGGACCAGACGTCCGACGAAGGCTCGCCGGTGAGCGTGATGGCGACGTTTACCGACAACGGCGCACCGGCCTCGCACGTGGCCACGATCAACTGGGGCGACGGCACGATCACCCAGGCGTCGGAGTCGGAACCCGGCACGGCCCTCGACACGGGAGCTGCGTACGGGACGCACGACTACGGCAAGGCCGGCGACTACCTCGTCACCGTTTCCGTGGCCGAGGTGGGCTTCAAGCCCATCAGCGACTCGCTGCACGTGACCGTCAACAACGTGGTGCCGCAGGTCAATGCCGGGCCCGACGTCGCGGCGGGCGTAGGCGTGCCGGTGAGCGTGAACGCCACGTTCAGCGACCCCGGTTTCCCCGTCGCCGGCGTTCAGGAAACCTACACGGCCACGATCAACTGGGGCGACAACACGTCCAGCCAGGGCATCGTCACCGTGACCCCGGGCACCCCCGGTGTGGCGACGACCGGCACCGTGACCGGCAGCCACCAGTACAGCGGCGATGGGCCGTACACCGTGACCGTGACCGTTGGGGACGGGACGGGGACCGGCAGCGACACCCTCCAGGTCACCGGAGCGCCGGCGGTAGTCACGCCCTCGGTCTTGACCCTGTCCGCGAACGAGGGCACCCTCGTCAACCTCCCCGTCACCTTCACCGACCTGGGCTTCAATTACGGTGGCACGACCAAGGCGTTCACGGCCCTGATCAACTGGGGCGACGGCACGAGCAGCACGGGCATCGTCAACGTGACGCCGGGCAATGCCACGACGCCGACCCAGGGGACGATCTCCGCCTCTCACACCTTCACCACGTTCTCGTCATCGACGCCAACGGGTACCTTCCCCATCAGTATCCAGGTGACGGACGAAGGGAACGTCACGGGCACCGCCACGGTCAACGCCACGATCAAGAACCTGGCCCCCGTGGCGGCGTCGCTCCCCGGCGGCAGCTTCGTGCTGAACACCGACCCGGCAACCCTCTACCCGAACGATCCGGCGGCGCAGGCGGCCCATCCGGGAACGCCCGTGAGCCTCAATGGGATATTCACCGACCCCGGCATCGGCGACACCCATACCATCACCATCAACTGGGGCGACGGGACCACCAGCGTGCTGGACGACAGCACCAAGTACGTGGCAAGCAACGGCCAGACGCTGCTAGCCCTCGTCGAGCCGACCGCGACGTCGCCCGGCACGTACACGATCGGCCACGCCTACTACAGCGACGCAACCGACACCTCGCCCAAGACGGTCACGGTCACGGTCACGGATAACGGCGGCCTCGCCTCCAAGGTCTCCGAAACCCTTGAGGTGCAGCCGAGTCTGGCGATCAACACCAGCGGCAACGTGACCCTCGGCACGACCGCACCGACGCTGAATGCCACCGCCGTCCTGTCCGGCGGCGACAACGCGACCGGTTCGGTCATCTTCACGCTGATCGGGCCCGGCGGTACCACGGTCGATACCGAGACGGTCACCACGGTCAAGGGCGACGGCAGCTACTCGACGCCCCACGGCTACACGCTGCCGACCACCGGGACCGTCACCGGCGCCTACCAGTGGAACGTCCAGTACGGCGGCGATTCCCAGAATGTCGCCAACAGCGACAACAACGACGCCAACGGGCAAGTCGAGGTCTCTTCGGCCAACGATACGCTCGTCTCGACCGCCAGCCCCGCCGTCATGCTGGGGACCACGGCGCCGACATTGAGCGACTCGGTCGTGCTGGCCGGCGGCTACTACGAGACCGGAAACGCCGTGTTCACCCTGACCGGGCCCGGCGGATTCTCGTACACGCAGAGCGACAAGCTCACCGGCAACGGGACGTACTCGCCAGCGATGTCCTCCCCACCGCGGGCACGGTTGCGGGCACCTACTCCTGGCAGGTCATCTACGCCGGTGACGCCAACAACATTAACGCCGTCGACCAGGGCGGCACCGCCGAGCAGACCGTCGTCAGCAAGGCCAGGCCGACGCTCGTCTCGACGGCCAGCCCGGCGATCACGCTCGGGACCACGGCGCCGACATTGAGCGACTCGGTCGTGCTGGCCGGCGGCTACTACGAGACCGGAAACGCCGTGTTCACGCTGTCCGGACCGGCCGGGTTCTCGTATACCCAGAGCGACAAGCTCAACGGCAACGGCGACGTACTCGGCCAGCGACCCTGCCGACCGCGGGCACGGTTGCGGGCACCTACACGTGGTCCGTCACCTACGCCGGTGACGCCAACAACATTAACGCCGTCGATCAGGGCGGCACCGCCGAGCAGACCGTCGTCAGCAAGGCCAAACCGACGCTCGTCTCGACGGCCAGCCCGGCGATCACGCTCGGGACCACGGCGCCGACATTGACCGACTCGGTCGTGCTGGCCGGCGGCTACTACGAGACCGGAAACGCCGTGTTCACGCTGTCCGGACCGCCGGGTTCTCGTATACCCAGAGCGACACGCTCAACGGCAACGGCGTGTACAAGGCCAGCACGACCCTGCCGACCACGGGCACGGTTGCGGGCACCTACACGTGGTCCGTCACCTACGCCGGTGACGCCAACAACATTAACGCCATCGATCAGGGCGGCACCGTCGAGCAAACCGTCGTCAGCAAGGCCAACCCAACGCTTGTCTCGACGGCCGGTCCCGCGATCACCCTGGGCACCGCGGCGCCGACCTTGACCGACTCGGTCGTGCTGGCGGGCGGCTACTACGAGACCGGAAGCGCGGTGTTCACCCTGACCGGTCCCGGCGGCTTCTCCTACACGAAGAGCGACACGCTCAACGGCAACGGGACCTATGCCGCCAGCCAGACCTTGCCCGCGACGGCCACGTTCGTGGGAACCTACACGTGGCAGGTTGGCTATGTGGGCGATGCCAACAACAACAGCGCCGCCGACCAGGGAGGCACCGCCGAGCAGACCTCGGTCCAGCTGCCCGCACAGGGGGCTTACATCCTGAACTCCACCGCCAGCGGGGCCGTGAACGCTTCCGGCAGCGCGGACGTGCAACTGCCGGGCGGACTCTATGTCGATTCCAACTCGACCACTGCGGTCCTGGCCAGCGGCAATGCCCAGGTGAACGTCGGGGGCAATGTGCTGGTCGTCGGCGGGGTCAGCAAGAGCGGCAGTGCGTCCGTGACGAAGACCGGCACGCCTCCGTTCACCGACGATCCGCTCGCCTACATGCCCCTGCCCAGCGTCGCGGGGCTCACCAGCTACGGGGCGGTCAGCGTCAACGGCAACACCTCCCGGACGCTCTCTCCGGGGATCTACACGTCGATCCAGGTCTCCGGCAATGCCAGCGTTACGATGAACGCGGGCGTCTACATTATTGAGGGTGGCGGCCTGAGCGTTTCGGGGAACGGGAACCTGACCGGCCATGGAGTCCTCATCTTCAACGGCGGCAGCAGCTACAACGGCACCACCGACGGGGGCACCTTCGGCAGCATCTCGCTGGGCGGCAACGGCACGATCGACCTCTCCGCGGGCTCGACCGGCCCGTATGCCAGCGTCCTCGTGTTCCAGTCGCGTTCCAACAATCACGCCCTGACGCTGAGTGGCAATTCGGGGCCGGCATCATCGGCGTGCTCTACGCCCCGGCGGCCGCGGTGGGCCTGAGCGGCAACGCCCAGGTGACCGGCACGCTCGTCGTCTCCACGCTCTCGGTGTCCGGTAATGCCGGTGCCTTCCAGTTGGCCGACGGGGCCAGTTCCAGTTACGCCGCCTCCACCTCCAACTGGATCACCAACGGCGTGCTGACCGTGGCCGTGCAGGACGACACCGGCAACGGCATCGACCCCAGCGAGCGGAACCAGATCGGCGAGGCCATGGCCTACCTGAACCAGGCCCTCGGCTCGTTCGGCGTGAACCTGAGCTGGGCCGCGCCAGGGACCAACGCCGACGTCCACATCCACTTCGCCGCCACGACCCCGCAGGGGGGTGCCGGCGATGGCGTGCTCGCCTTCACGACGGCAAGCGACGACGTCTATTTCGCGACGGGCTGGCAACTCTACACCGGCGACGATGCCAGCCAAATCCTTCCCAACCAGTACGACTTCCTCACGCTGGCCACTCACGAGCTGGCCCATACCGTGGGCCTTGGCGAGAGCAGCGATCCCACCTCGGTCCTGGATGAGTACCTCGCCCCCGGGACGGTCCGGCGCACCATCAGCAACGGCGACCTGGCCGCGATCAACACGACTTCCGATCGGTTCGTGAACGTCGGCGCGGGCGACCTCGATCCCGGCCGGCTTTCGAGGACCGCGAGCACAGCGAACGGGGCCAGTTTGTCGAGCCCCACCGGCGCCCATCCGGCCCTGATCGTGGGCTTCGCGGCGGGTTCGTCTCAGACCCTTTCGACGGCCGCGCCGGTCGTCGTCGGGGCCGTGTCCGCCCGGACGGAATCGCCTGAGAGCCCGTTCGTCCTCTCGCCGCGCGGGCCGCTCGCTCTCGGGAGCGAGAGACTCTTCACGCGGCGGTTGACGACCCGCCCGTCGGGCGAACTCCCGCACTCGCCTGTCCGGTCGCAGGCCGCCGCCAATCCGTTCGGCCAGGCGCCGTTCCGGATCGATCTCCCCGGGCAGACGCCCAGTTCCGTCGCCTCGCCGACGGGCCAATCGATTGACGATACCTTCATCGACGCCGATCAAGGGCCGTCTCTCAAGGACTCGGGCCCGGCCAACCTCGCCCGTCATGACTCGGCGCTCGATCTTTCCCGGGGAAAGCGGGCCTTCGAAGACGCCTGGGTTGACCAGATCGTTTCCGGTATCGTGACGCAAGCCGCAACCACGCCGCGCCGGACTCGCCCGGCGGATCGGGCCGCGGATTAACTCGGCCGCCTCTGGCCCGCGGCGATCCGACGTGGAACCAGGAAACCCCGCCCTGACGAATTTCGATGCGGTTGGCCTCTGATAAGATGAACGTGTCCATGATCCACCCCGCGGAACCCTTCCGACCGGCACCTGGAGGCGCCGCGATGCCCGATGCGCATGGTCCTTTCGTCGTCCGCTACGCCGAGAACTGGGATTTTGCCCTGAATCGTGCGTGGCTGCCGGAGAGCCTGTTCGGGACCCCCGGCGCGGTCATCGGCGTCGCCGTGGAGGTCGAGACGGGGGCCGTGGCCGGCATGGCCTATTTCCGCGTCTTTTGCGATCGCTGCGTGCGGTTCCGGATCTTCGTGGCGCCGGCGTTTCGCCGTCGTGGCTGCGGTTCCCGGCTCTTCCAATGGATCAAGAGCGAGGCCGTGAAAGCCAACGGCACCGGACTCCTGACCGCGTCGTCCCACAATCCCGCGCCGGAAGGCGAGGAGGCCGCCGGCGAACTCGCGTTCTTCCAGGCGCAGGGCCTGTCGGTCACGCAAGATTTGATCCGCTACAAGTCGGTCGTGCCGCAAGCCATCGCGTTGCTCGAACCGCTCTACCGGCGGGCCACTCGCGAGGCGAGGACGGAGCACGACGCACGCATCCTGTCGGCCGACCAGGTCGACCCGCTCGCGCTGAGCGACTTCGCGGTGCGTCTGCTCGGAGGGTTTCCGGAGGAAGTCTCGGCGCGATTGCGAGGCACGGGCCGGTTCTACTCTCTGGAGCTGTCCACGGCGGCCCTGGTCGGGGGCCGGGTCGTCGGTGCTCTGCTGATCGTGCCGGAGGCCGACAATGGTTTCATCGAGACCCGCGCGGTTGATCCGGCCTATCGCGGGGGCTGGATCAATCTGGGGATGATGTACTGCTCGGCGGCGGCCGGAGCACGCCTCGGGTTCACCACGCTCGACTTCGAGGGCGAAGCCAAGGATCGCGACACGACCCGGCTCGCCCAACGTCTGCAAGCCACACCGGTCGCCCGCCGCCAGTGCTGGGGCTGCTCGCTCCCACAAGACGCCGAGCCGTCGCCCGCCCTTCCAGACCTATCCGCGACCGCGCCGCTTTCGGGCTGGCATGCGGAGGCGTTCCGCGACCCGCGCATCCATGGCGCGGACCTCCCTCAGTTGAAGGAACGATTGTTCCTCGACGCGCTTTGCGACGTGTTCCACGTGATGACCGAGCGGGGCGTGGCAAACGTTTCCGCCACCAACCCGGCCCTGGGGGTCAACCTGCGGCTGAATCTGGAGCGGTTCGGGACCGAGGGCTTCAACCGCTCGTCCGGGCTGAAGAATTGCCTGCTTTTCATGGCCTTGCCGCAGTCGGACAGCCTGTACGTCTTCGAGACGCTGGCGGCCGGCCTGGGCCTCGACCGCGTGGCGATCGGCCCTCATGCGTTTCCGAACGCGACGTTCAACCCGAATCTGGTGGCGAGGCTGGCGTCCCCCGGCACCATGTGTTACTCGCATGCCGATGCCCGCCTCGGGAACCTGGCCCTGATCCACCGTCTCATCGACCGCCTGGTCGTGCATGTGCGCGACCCTCGCCAGTCGATGCTGTCGGCCGTCCACCATCTGAACGCGGTACGCGACACGCTGGGGCCCAATCACGTGGCGGGCCTCGGCTTCTCCCTCCCCGGCGACTATTTCGCCCTGTCGCTGGGGGAACAGATCGATTGGATGATCGCCAACGGCCTGCCGGAGTTCGTCCGCTGGATCGAGGGCTGGGTCGACGCGGCGGCCAACCCCCTTTTCGAGCCTCGGATCCTATTCATGCGCCATGACGACCTGCACGCCGACCCGGAAACCTACTTCGCCACGCTCCTGAGCTACTACGGGATCACCTGGCGAGCGAAAGAATTTCGACCATCTCCCGCCCAGACGGGCAAGGATTTTCGGCGGGCGGAAATCGACGAGTGGCGCAACGTCCTGAGCCACGCCCAGCAAGAGACGGCCTGCGCGCTGGTCCCGGCACGAGTTTGCGCCCGATTCGGCTGGCCCGCCCGCTAGCGCCGGCGAGCCTCCAGGACGGAAGGAGTGGACCGCCAATGTTTTTCGATCCCAGCAAATTCGACTTCGCCCGCACGCTGGAAGCGAACTGGCAAACGATCAAGGAGGAACTCGATGCGCTGATACCGCGCGAGTTCGTCGACTGGCCCGAACGCCAACTGCACGGGCACGGCTGGACGGTCTTCGGCCTGGTTGCGTTCGGCAAGCCTCTGTCGGCCAACTGTGCCCGTTGTCCGCGGACTGCGCAGTTGCTGGAGTCCATCCCGGGAATGAGCATGGCCGGGTTTTCGGCCCTGGCGCCGGGGACGGCGATCCTCCCGCATCGCGGCTACACGAGTCAGGTCCTGCGCTGTCATCTCGGCCTGGTCACGGTACCGGAGGCGGGAATCCGCGTCGGGTCGGAGGTCCGGAGCTGGCACGAGGGCAAATGTCTCGTGTTCGACGACACCGCGGAGCACGAAGCCTGGAACCGCGGATCGCGCGAGGATCGTGCTGCTGATCGATGTCGCCAGGGAGGGGGTGGAGGATCCCTACGCGGACGCGATCCCCGCCGCGACGAGGGCGATGGTGGAGGCTCTCCTGAGCCGACCGCAAGAACCGTGATCCGCCGCACTGACGCGCCCGCCCTGCGGCGTCGCAAGGCTGACCCGGACTGCGAGGCGAATCGACAGATCCTCCCGGATGCCTTGTACACCTCGGCGGATGTCCGGTACGACAACTCTGGTGAAGCCGCTCGTGGTCGTAGAACTCGTACCACCTCGACACTCCCGATTCCCGCTCTCGCAAGCTCCGATACTCCTTCAGGTACACCTCCTCATAATTTAGCCCAACAACAACCTGTCGTTGGTGTCATTCGGGTCGTAGACCCCGTCCTGGTCGGCCAGGAGGGTGCCGAACAGGGAGCAGACCTCCAGCAGGTGATGCCAGTCTTTCGACGAGCGGGACAGGCGGCTCATCTCCAGCCCAAGGACCAACCCGACGTCGTCCATGGTCAGCTCGGCCATGAGGCGTTGGAATCCGAGCCGGTGATCGGCGATCTTGCCGCTCTGCCCCTGGTCCTCGTCAATGATCAAGACCCGCTCCTTCGCCCACCCCATCGACAGGGCGTGCCCCGCCAGGGCATATTGTCGCTCGCGGGACTCCTTGTGGTCGAGCACCTGCTGCGGGGTGGATTGCCGGACGTAAACCATCGCCAACCGGTCCAGGTGCCGGTCGCGGATCTTGGACGAACGCGGGTTGAGGACGGCAGGGATTGTCACCGCCGTCGCCGACCGCCGCAGGGGTCTCACTGGCAATGCGTGTACAGGGCTCACGGTCGCTCATACGTCACCTCCGACTTGCTCGGAGCCGGCGCGAGTTGCTGGGCCACGACCCGACTGAGCGTTTGCAGAGTCCGATGGCGGTGTTCGACGGGCAAGACCTGCCATAGCTGACTCAGGAGGATAAAGGCCGCCGTCTCAGGCCGGCGCGGGGGAAGACGAGCTTGGTTGCCGGGTGTCGCATGATGACCCTCCTTGCGGAGCCACGAGCCGACGCGCCGTCGCACCAACGGGCGAGACTCAGGAGCGCCGGCAGCCCGATTATGGGCAGCTCCGGCGAGGATCGACGAGATGTTACTTCGTGAGGGTTGTGTTTGTCTCTCTTGGCACCACCACATGACGCTCTCGCTGCTGGCGTTGTGGTTCCTGTGCTGCGAGAGGCGGCGAGTCGGGGGAAAACCCGGGCCGTGACGGTGTCGCAGGTCAGGGAGATCTTCACGCGCCTGCTGCGGGTCCCGGCCCCGAGCCCGGAGCGGATCGCCGAGGAGATCACGCGGGTATTGCGGCGAAAAGAGGAGTACCACTGGCACACGGCGACCGAGAACTTCCCGCCAAGGTGCCCGTCTCCCGATACAATTTAATTGTATGTTCAATCATTTGAAAACTGACAGTCCAATCAGTCCTACTACGATTGTCCATCACCGGAAGTGCGGAAAATCCGTCTTAGTACTACAGTTGTAACTAGGCTGGCGTGTGTGTAGTCTGGCCATCAAACCACCCCGGGAGGGTCGCGATGGCCAGCACCAGCTCCGCAGCCCGGATCGAAGACGTCCTCGAGTGGGGGCAACAGCTCGAGGCGGTCGCCAAGCGAATCGGGGCGAGATTCGCCCGCAGCGAGACCCGCGACCGCGTCCGATCCTATCTCGTCGGCCTGCTCGCCCCCGTGCAGCGGAAGAACTCCTGGCAGCTCGCCGAGCAGATCGGTGAGGACGCCCCCTATGGCGTCCGGCATCTCCTGGGACGCTCCGACTGGGACCCCGACGAGGTCCGCGACGACCAGCGGGCCTATGTCGTCGAGACGCTGGGCGACGACGAGGCCGTCCTGATCCTCGACGAGACCGGCTTCCTCAAGAAGGGCGAGCACTCCGCCGGCGTCGCCCGCCAGTACACCGGCACCGCCGGCCGGATCGAGAACGCCCAGGTCGGCGTCTTCCTGGCCTACTCATCCTGCCATGGGACGGCATTCCTCGACCGGGAGTTATACCTGCCCAAGGAGTGGACCGACGATCCGGAGCGGTGCAAGAAGGCGGGCATCCCCGAGCAGACCAGCTTCGCCACCAAGACCCAACTGGCCGAGCAAATGCTCGGGCGTGCCTTCAAGGCGGGCGTGCCGGCGGCCTGGGTCACCGGCGACGAGGTCTATGGCGGCGATGGCGAGTTGCGTCGCTGGCTGGAGGGCGAGAAGCGGCCTTACGTGCTGGCGGTGCGGGCCAATCAGTATGTCCGGAAGGGATTCGAGCAGTCCAAGGTCGCCGCCCTGTTCGGGTCGCTCCCGAAGCGGTCCTGGCACGAGATCACGATCGCCTGGGGGAGCAAGGGGCCTCGGCGGTACGCCTGGGCGTGGGTCGCGATCAACCACGACCTGGGGCCGAGGTGGCGACGATGGCTGCTGGTCCGACGGAGCCTGGACGGGAAGGATGAGCTGGCCTACTACCCGGCGGCCGGGCCGAGGCGGACGACGCTGACGCGTCTGGCCGTGACGGCCGGTGCCCGCTGGTCGATCGAGGGCGGTTTTGAGGCGGCCAAGCAGGAGGTGGGGCTGGCCGACTACGAGGTGCGGAGCTGGACGGGCTGGCATCGGCACATCACGCTGGCGTTGCTGGCCCATGCGATCCTGGCCGCGGTGCGGAAAGTGGCCGATACGCCGCCCGAAAAAAGTCGGGAGAGGACCGCGAGCTGATCAGCCTGACGGTGCCTGAAGTCCGTCGCCTGCTGGTGGGGCTGCTCTGGAGCCGGCTGCCGGGGATCGGATCGACCTCGGGATGGTCGGAGTGGCGACGGGCTCATCAGGCGTTCGCTCGAAGATGCCACTACAAGAAGAGGGGGGCGAAGCCCCCGGATTAGTCTTTCACCAAGCGTGGTATGAGGCTCGAAGCGCTTGATGGATCAGGGAAAAACTCGAAATCTCCCGGGATTTCAGGCACATTGGATCGTGCTACACCGATCCTCTGGCCTTCAGCTCAAGGAGATTTCGAGTGAAACCGATTCCACACCGTCACCACGCCCACGGCAAGCGGAAAATCCGTCAGCGGCTCGACAAGCCCGTCACCGCACCCTCGCCCAAGCCCGTCTTCACCGCACCCAACATCCACTATGACGTCGCCGACAAGACCCGCGGCCTCTCCTTCGGCGGCATCGGCGGCATCCAACTCCTGGTCAAGGACCTCGAACTGGCCCAGGCCATCGATGAACGACTCCACCTCCTCAAGTACCACCTCCCCTATCATGAGTCCGATCACGTCCTCAACTTTGCCTACAACGCCCTCTGCAATGGCACCTGCCTCGACGACATCGAGCTGCGTCGCAACGACCTCGTCTTCCTCGACGCCTTGGGCGCCGACCGCATCCCCGATCCCACCACCGCCGGTGACTTCTGCCGACGCTTCACCGCCAATGATGTCGAGACCCTCCAGGGCATCTTCGATCTGATCCGCGTCAAAGTCTGGAAGCAGCAGCCCTCCGACTTCTTTGACGAGGCCATCATCGACGTCGATGGCACCCTCGTCGCCACCGGCGCCTGCTGCAAAGAAGGCATCGACATCGCCTACGACGGCACCTGGGGTTATCACCCACTGATCGTCTCCCTGGCCAACACCGGCGAAGTGCTCAGCATCGTCAATCGATCCGGCAATCGCCCCTCGCACGAAGGGGCCGCCGACCAGCTCGACCTGGCCATCCTGCTCTGCCGCGACGCCGGTTTCCGTAAGATCTACCTCCGCGGCGACACCGACTTCACCCAGACCAAACAACTCGACGCCTGGGACGCCGTGGGCGTCAAGTTCCTCTTCGGCATCGACGCGATGGCAAACCTCAAGGCGATCGCCGAGGATTTGCCGGCGACGGATTGGTCCGAGTTGCAACGACCGCCGCAATACATGGCCAAGGGGAAGCCGCGCACGCGTCCCGAGAGGGTCAAGGACCGGATCGTCCGCCAGCGAGGGTTCAAGACCTTGACCCGGAGCCGCGAGGACGTGGCCGAGGTGGCGTATCGGCCGACGGCCTGTCAGCGGACGTATCGATTGATCATGGTCCGTCAGACAATCCAGGTCGAGGAAGGTCAGGCCCGACTCTTCGACGAGATCCGCTACCGATTCTATCTGACCAACGACCGCCAGGGGACGCCGCACGAGTTGGTGTTCAAGGCCAACGACCGATGCGACCAGGAGAACCTGATCGCGCAACTCAAGGGTGGCGTACACGCGTTGCGAGCGGCGGTGGACAATCTGGTGAGCAACTGGGCGTACATGGTGATGACGGCGTTGGCGTGGAGCCTGAAGGCGTGGTTGGCCTTGTCGGTGCCGGAGTCGCCGCGGCACAAGGAGACACATCGCGAGCAGAAGCGGCAGCTGCTGCGGATGGAGTTCAAGCGGTTCGTCAACGCGATCATCCTGATGCCCTGCCAGATCGTGCGGAGTGGTCGTCGGCTGATCTTCCGGTTGCTGTCGTGGAACGAGTGGCAAGGGGTGTTCTTGCGGTTGGTGCACTCGCTGCGATGCTGAGAGCGGGAGCCAGTGAAGCCGGGATCTGGATGTCCCGGTCCGCCGCGACGACTTGAGCCAAGAGGCAGATAAGGGGGTGAGGATGAAGTGACTCAGGTCAAGTCGAGTTGGGGCCATCAAGGTCCCCCGATCGTCGTCCGTACCTCAACGAGAAATCATGGCCTCAATTTCCAGGGACAAAACCTCGCTTGGTTAAGGATTAGTTACAACTGTAGTATTAGAACCTATCCCAGTAGGCCGCTGCATCGATATGTGATAAATGCACACACCAGATGGAGCATGCCGAAGTAGTTCTCCACCTTCTTCTCCCAGCGGATCAGGATGCGACGGAAACGATTCATCCAACTGTGCGTCCGCTCCACCACCCAGCGACGGGCCCGGAATCCCGCCTCGCGCTTCAACGCCTTGGCCTCCTCTCCACGCGCCTTCACGTGCGCCGTGAAGCCGAACTCCCGGACCAAATCCCGGATATCGTCATAGTCATAGCCCTTGTCCAGGCACATCCCCTGAGGCTCCTCGGGCGTCGGATCGGGCCGCTCCACCGGGATGCTCTCCAGCGTCGCCTCGACCAGCTTCTTGTCGTGACGATTGGCCCCGTCGACGGCCAGGCCCACCGGCACCCCGGCAGCCTCCGTCATCAGGCTCCGCTTGGCGCCCAGCTTGCCCCGATCCGTGGGATTCTTCCCCGTCCGCTCGCCCCCCGGCGGGGCCTTGGTCATCGCACCGTCCATCGCCAGCCACCGCCAATCGAGCCCCTTCAACTCGTCGTATTCCTCCAGGCCTTGCGCCAGAGGGTGACGAAGACCCCGGCCGCCGTCCATTCCTGATAGCGTCGGTGGGCCGAGGAGTGCGAGCAGATGCCGGTGGCGTCGAGTGCCCCCCACTGGCATCCTGTGCGCAGGAGGAAGAAGATGGCATCCATGGCCTTGCGGTCCTCGACGCGGGGGTTGTGGCAGCCCAGCGGGTGGAGCGGGCGTGGCGGCAGCAGCGCGACGATCCTTTCCCATAACAGGTCAGGGATGCGCCACTGATCGTCAGCGGGCGGTGCGGGCTTGCGACGGGTGCGAGATCGGGCTTCGGTCATGAGCGAAATCCGAGGGACGAAGGGGCGTCACACCGGAATTCTAGGCGCATGTCCACCTACTGGGATAGGCTCTTAAAGCGCCCGGTGACAACATCCAGTCGGTGACGATGTGGCTCGCCACGATCAGCCCGAGCAAGGTCAGGCCCGAGCCTCGCGAGATCCTCAAGCAGTACCAGAGCGAGGCCAGCGATGTTCTGGCGGTTTGGTTCCTCTAGCGGAAAATTGTCATGACAACTTGACGCGACGCCTGGACAATTCGACGATATCAGATTTTGCTCATGCGTGCATCAAGGCCGCAATTTCCAGGATTGGAGCGACTTCAATCGGGCATTTCCTCCCCAGGCGAAGAGGCTCACGCCCCGGCTTTCCCGCTTCGGGAAGATCTGGTCGGTCAGCACGGCGCGTCCGCCCTCGGCGAACACCTCGACCGATGTGGCGTCGACGAGCAGATGGAGGCGGACCGGCACGGTGTCGTTGGACGAGAGGCGGACGAAGTGGCGGCCGGCGAAATGCGGGCTGAAGCCGCTCACCCCCGAGCGGAACCGGTCGACGAAAACCGTGCCGGCGCGGCGGTCGATGCCGACCAGGGTTTCCTCGCCGGGGCCTTTGCGGACCATCAGGCCGTACTCGCTGCGCCGAGCCCGGCTCGAACTCGGCGATGATCTCGATCGCTTCGCCTTCGACCCCCTCGGCCGAGAGGTCCGTCACGCCGTCGGGGATCATTCGAGCCTCCAGCTTCGAAGGCTTGCCTCGCAACGACTTGACCCCTTCAACAGGGGCTTGAATGATGCGGAGCCCCTCGCCCATCCTGCGGAGCGCGACCGACCGCGGGACGGTCATGGCCCCTCGCCAGGGCGATGTGGGGATGTCGTTGGCATATTGCCAGTTGTTCATCCAGGCGGTCCACACGGGCCGGCCTTCGGGCGAGGGCGCGTCGTTCCAGCATTGCACGGCGTAGAAATCCTTGCCGTAGTCGATCCAGAGCGGCGGGGCGTTTGGATTGGGCTCGTCGGGCTTGAATTCGATGCCGTCGAACTGGCCGATGAAATACTGGCCGCCCGAGCCGCCGAAGGGGGCGCCTTCATTCACGTCCACCTTCAGGACCCAGCGTTTTTCGCCCTTCGAGCCTTCAATGGGCGCCTCGAATAACTCGGGGCACTCCCACACCCCCTTGGTGGAACCGGCCGGGCCGAAGTCGCTGAGCTTCTCCCAGGCTCTTCAGGTCGGGCGACTTCCACAGCCGCACCTGACGCTTGTCGGCCAGCACGGTGGCCATGATCCAGCGGCCGGATTCCTTGTGGAAAAACACCTTGGGGTCGCGAAATTCCTTCGAGCCGATGTCGGCGACCGGGTTGCCCGAGAACTTCGTCCAGCCTCGGCCGCGATCGAGGCTGAATGCGAGGTTTTGCGTCTGCTTGCCGCGGCCATCGCCGGTGTAAATCGCGACCATCGGCGGAGCGTCGGCGCGACCGAATCCCGATGTATTCCTCGAATCAAGGACGGCACTGCCCGAGAAGATCATGATGCCGTTTTCTTCCCGAAGCGCGATCGGCAGGTGCTCCCATCGCACCAGGTCGCGGCTGACGGCGTGGCCCCAGCTCATATGCCCCCAGCGGTCCCCTTCGGGATTGTGCTGGTAGAACAGGTGGTACTCGCCGCCGAGAAAGACGAGCCCGTTCGGGTCGTTGATGAAGTTCTTCGGCGGCGTGAAGTGGAACAGCGGGCGCGAGCCTTCCGGCTCGGCGGCGCCGGCCAGGGGGCCGAGGGAAAGCGCGAAGATTGCGAGGGTTCGGATCGTGCGATTCATGGGTTTTCTCGGGGTTATTCGATCCCTAATTGCTTCTGCATCTCTTCGAGCGGGATCCCCTTGGTCTCGGGCATCACGAAGATCGCCCAGAGCAACTGGACGAACATCATGATCGCGTAGAAGGCGAACGCGCTCCCGCCCGACTTCTCGGCGATCGCGGGGAAGGTCCAGGTGATCAGCGCCGCCATGACCCAATGCGTGGTGCTGCCCAGCACTGCCCCTCCGCCCGCACGCGGTTGGGGAAGATCTCGCTGATGAAGACCCAGATTACCGAGCCCTGGCCGAACGCGTGCGCCGCGATGAACAGCAGCAGCCCGGCCAGCACGACCCGCGAGCCAATCTGGGTGAACGCCGTGCCGTAGGTGTAAAACGCCCAGGCGATCGCCCCCAGGCTGATGATGTAGCCGATCGACCCGATGAGGATCAATTTGCGGCGGCCGATGCGGTCGATCACCGTCATCGCCATCATCGTGAACAGCAAGTTCGTCCCGCCCACGGCCACCGCCTGGAGCAGGCGCCGCATCCTTGCCGGCGCCCGCCATCTTGAAGATCGTCGGCGCGTAATACATGACGGCGTTGATCCCCGATAGCTGATTGAACATGGCGATCGCCACGGCCAGGAGGACGGGCTTGCGGTATTTTGCCTGGAAGATCGAATCTCCGCGATGCTGATGCGCGAGGTCGAGCGAGTGCTGGATTTCGGCCACCTCGCGATCGATCCCCTTGGTCTCGACGCCGAGCCTCGCGAGCACGGCCCTGGCCTGATCGGACCGGCCCCGGCCCACCAGCCAGCGGGGGCTTTCCGGCGTGAAGAACAGCAGGAAGAAGAACGCGGCCGAAGGTACCATCTGAATCCCCAGCATCCATCGCCACTCGGCCGTGCCCAGTCCCAACTGCGCGATGAGGTAGTTGGAGAGGAACGCGACCAGGATGCCCAGCACGACGTTGAATTGCTGCGTCGCCACCAGTCGCCCGCGGAACCGCGCCGGCGAGATCTCGGCGATGTACAGGGGCGAGACCACCGAGGCACCGCCCACGGCCAATCCGCCGAGGAATCGGAACGCCAGGAGCGAATACCAGTCCCACGCCAGCGCGCTGCCCGCCGCCGCGAGGAAATAAAGGACCGCAAGCACCAGCATGACCCGCTTACGCCCCCAGGCGTCGGCCGGCTTGCCCGCGAAGATCGAGCCGATGATGGTCCCCACGAGGCCGATGGCCACCGTGAATCCCCACCCCCCGCTCGTCAGGTGGAACAGCCCCTTCAGGACGCCCTCGGTGCCCGAGATCACGACCGTGTCGAAGCCGAAGAGCAGGCCCCCCAGGGCCGCGATGATTGCGCTGCCAACCAGCGTGGGGGTGAGCGGCGCGGGGGACGGCGACGGGTCGGCGCTGGGACCGGGGGCCGTCGGGGGTGGCTGGGTGATCATGGCTGAACCTCCGGTTTCGCGACGTTGGGGAACTTCAACGAATCGGGCAGCATGGGCGTGCCGCCGGGCTGGGAACAGACGAAGGCAGCGACCTCGTTCGCGTGGCGATTGATCTCGTCGAGGGCTCGGCCTGCGAGATGCCCGACGACCAAGGCCGCGGTGAAGGCATCGCCTGCGCCGATGGTGTCGCTCACCGAGACGGGCCGTCCCGGGTTATCCGACCAGGCACCGTCGGCCAGCAACAGGGCGCCGCGGTGGCCACGGGTCAGCGCCACCAGCGAAAGCCCGAAGCGATCGGCGAGCCCGGCCATCACCTCACGCTCGCCGCCGAGCAGGCCGAACATCGCGGCCAGTTCGGGCAGCTCCTGATCGTTGAGCTTGAGGGCATTGGCCAGGACGAGAGAGCCCGCGACGATGTCGCGATTCACGAAGGGCGGACGCAAATTCACGTCGAAGATCCGCAACGCGTCCGGGCGAGAGGCCGCGGCCAGCGAAATCACCGCCTGGCGCGAGGGGAGGCATCTTTGCACGAGACTTCCGAAGCAAATAGCGTCGGCCGATGCGGCCAGGTCGAGCGCGGCCTGGTCGACCAGGATCCGGTCCCACGCAACCGCCTCGCTGATCGAGAATCGCGGCTGGCCGTCGTCGGCAATCGCAACGTCGACCGTGCCCGTGGGAAAGTCGCGGTCGACCTGAACGGTTTCCGTCGGCAACCCCAGGAGCCGGAATCGCTCCAGGACCTCGCGGCCCAGGTCATCGTCGCCAACTCGCGTGACCAGCCGCGCATCGGCACCGAGCGAACCACAGTGATACGTGAAATTGGCGGGCGCACCCCCGAGCTGCTTGCCCGACGGCAGCAGGTCCCACAGCACTTCGCCGACGGCGAGGATCGGATGTCCCATGATCGGTATGACCGTACATTGACCCCTCCCGAGGAGGAACGGGAAGACTTCCACGCCGGACCGGGAGAGGGGCCGTGCCGGTGCTCGAATCCACCTTGCATTCGACAAACAGAGGAAGGCCTCGCGACCTCGAAAGTATCGTGGGAGCGATTGACAGGACAATCCTCTTGTCAATAATGCTGTACTTACAGGTAACCGAGTTGTCATGGTCAATCCCGATGTCATTCACGCCAAAGCACCATCGGATTTCGCAGGAGCTACTCGCCGAGATCGCCGCCGGGAAGTACGCGCCGTCGGGCGCTTCCCGAGCGAGGCCCAACTCGTCGAGCGCTTCGGCGTCTCGCGGCCCACCGTGGCCCGGGCCCTGCGAGATTTGCAGGATCGCGGCCTGGTCGAACGTCGCGTGGGCTCGGGCAGCTTCGTACGGGGCCCGGGCACGGCGGAGATCAGCAGGCAATTCGGGCTCCTGATACCCGGCCTGGGGACGACGGAAATCTTCGAGGTCATCTGCGGCGAGCTCGCGGGGCTGGCCCGCGCCCATGGCTACGGCGTGCTCTGGGGCGGCGGCCAGCCGCGTCCGAAGGAGGCGATCGGCATCGACGACGCCGAAGCCCTGTGCGACCAGTTCATCCGCAGCCAGGTGGCCGGCGTGTTCTTCGCGCCGTTCGAGCACACCGACCGCCGCGAGGCCGTCAACCGCGGCCTGGTCGAGAAGCTGCACCGCGCGGGCCTGCCCGTCGTCCTGCTCGATCGCGACCTCGGCGCCTTCCCCACGCGCAGCGAATTCGACCTGGTCGGCGTCGACAATTTCGCTGGCGGGTACCGACTGGCCGATCACCTTTTGAAGTTGGGCTGCCGCAATCCCGTCTTTGCCGTGCGGCCCCAATCGGCATCGACCGTGAACGCCCGCATCGCCGGGGCGCGGGAGGCGATCCTCGATCGCGACCTGCCCATCCCTCCCGCGTTCGTCCGCGTGGGCGAGCCTGACGACCCCAAATTTGCGAACTTGCTGGTCGCCCGAGGGAAGGTGGACGCCGTCCTCTGCGCCAACGACCACGTCGCGGCCCTGCTCCTGCGGTCGCTCGAACGCGCGGGCCTCCGCGTGCCGGAGGACATCCGCATGGTCGGCTTCGACGACGTGCGGTTCGCCACCCTCCTGTCGGTCCCCCTGACGACAATGCATCAACCCTGCCGTGACATCGCGCTGGTCGCCCTGCGGACCATGCTCGACCGGATCGCCGATCCGACGATGCCGTCGCGCGGCCTAACGATCACGCCCAGGCTCGTCGTCCGCGAGTCATGTGGCGCCTATCTGCCGCACGCGTATTGATGTAATACTTGTCACATTTTCACATCTTATTATTAATATAACGCGCAAGACTTTCCCTCCCGGAGGCATGATCGGGTTGGAGCGATTTCGTTCGTGGAAATTGCCCGCCCGAGCACCGCCTCATACACCGCATCCTCGACCCGCTGCAACAGCTCGGATTTCCACGCGAGCCAATCGTGATTGACGAAGAATTCGTCTCGCCTCTCTTTGAGCTTCCGCCTTGCCTCGGCAATCACGGGCTCGGTCTCGCCGGCCATATCCTGGCGGGCGGCCCGGCACAGGAACCGGTACACGTGGAAAACGCGGATCTCGGCCACGTCTCGCGGGTCATATCGCAGCAAGACCTCCACCCCGACATAGGCCGCGAGCGTCGGGTCGAATTTGCGCAGCCCCGAGAAATGGATGCCTTCGGGGGCGGCATCCATGACGAGTTCGGCCAGGCCACCGGCCAGTCCTGTCTCAACCGGTTCCTGACCGACGCACCCTGGGATGTGGAGGCACTCAACCTGCGGCGACTGGACCTGCTCCAGAAGGATCCCTCCACTCGCTACAGCGACCAGGGTGAGATCCCCATCGACGGTCACAAGGCGGTGGGCCACGACGTGGAATTCTTCGCGCTGGACCTGATCAACGCCTGCCAGATCCGCTGCTTCCGCCCCCCCCATCGCACGGTGATGATCTTCGGCCAATGGTCGGAGGCCGAAGGCGACGAGCCCGAGCTGACCTTGCGGGCCATCCGGCAGTCGATGGAAGAAGTGGACGGGGGATGAATCGCGGAACTCGCGGACCGTCACGAGTGACCAAGCTCTTTGAAGACCTCCTCCGCGTCGATCGTCCCCATGTGTCCCGCCTTGTAGGCGACGAAACGACGTCCCGATTCTTCCACCCACTGCGCGTCGATCGACGGATCGGCCTGGTCGAGGCTTGTCAGGTCGATGATATCCAGCATAGCCTTGCCTTGGGCCATGGGATCAAGCTCGTCAGCCGATGGTATCGCTCTTTTTTTCGATTGCAACGTTCGCAGAGGAGTTGGAGGTTTCGCGTGGTCGTGGCCCCACCTCGCGAATGCGGGATGATGTGATCGTACTCCAAGTTCTCTTTGCTCCCACACTCGACGCATTGACCCTCGTCTCTTCGCCAAACTTCTCTTTGAACAGCCTTCGGGATGGGGGGACGCGAGCCCTCCACTTTCTCGGCCTTCTGATCCCCCCGAATAATTTGCTTCTTGCCGCAATAGGAACAGGCCCAAGTCGCGGACTTCGCATTGGGCGACATCGATTCGAGCTTCCAGAGGGACCCGCCACAACGACCGCATGGTTCTGTCGCCTCGAATCGCTTCTTTTGCTCCTCTTCGGCTTGCCTTCTTGACTCCTCGGCTGACTTCTTGCACATCGTGCATAATCGATCCGGAAAATCATCATGAAAACAAGAACAATTTTTACATTTCATAATTTTATGACCACAATTTAGGCATCGATATCCACCGCTGATCGGTTGAGTGGAGACCCTGCATTTTGGGCATGGTACTATCATCTTTCGAATTCGTCGCTCGAATGTGTTTGCTTGGCCTTGGACGAAATAGTGGGGAAATGACAGGAACTTCTCGCCGTCACTGGAAGCCGCCGAATCAGGTCGCGCCCGACTCATCGAACGCCGCCAAAAACTCCGGCGTGCGATCGTTGTACGCATCGATCAGCCAGGAAAGTTTCAGGAGGTCATCCCGTTCGACAACCCCATCGTAGAGCGAAACCATGATCTGACCATCGGAGTCTAGGACGAACAGTTCGAAACCATAGCCCTCATTCAAATCGCCCAGTTCATCACGGAAATCCGTCTTCCTCTCGACGAAGAGCAGAAGGTATTTATTGGGTCCGACCGAATAATCGGCCTCAAACAACCGGATCACGCGACGGGCGTTCACCAGGATGTTCGAATGCCGATCGGAGCGCACCATCTTCCAATGCATGATCTTTTCATCCGTCTTGCGTTGAACGTCGTGGATCGTTCGGTCGTAGCGGTCCATGGGGCGATTTGGTGGGGAAATAATAGGCAGTTGGACACCATCCAAGATCGCAAGATCCTCGCTGGTTCGCAAGAGGTCGTCATGGGACCGGGCACCGCCGAAGTTCGGCCGGCAGGATTCGCTCGCCACTCCCTCATGGACTTTCCACCCCGAAATGTTCACAATACTCGGGCAGAGGGATCGCCGCTCGTCCGCCTGGGGGCGTGCGCCCGGACGTCGGGACAGGATTCCTGACCGTGCGCCTCCGTGGACGGTTGACCGAAATACTTCACCCATGACCACATCCGTCACGACCGCCCCCGCGGACCTTGCCGCGTACCTCCAGGACTCCCGGCGCATGGTCGAGGCGGCCCTCGCTCGCTTCTTGCCCCCGATCGACGATCCCGAGGCCCCCTGCCCTCCGCGATTGGCCGAGGCCATGCGCTACAGCCTCCTGGGAGGCGGGAAACGGCTGCGTCCGATCCTAACCCTCATGGCCGCCGAGGCTTGCGGATGCGATCCCGTGGACTCCCTGCCCGCCGCGTGCGCCGTCGAGATGGTCCATACCTACTCTTTGATCCATGACGACCTGCCCGCGATGGACGACGACGACCTTCGCCGCGGGCGACCCACCTGCCACAAGGCCTTCGACGAGGCGACCGCCATCCTGGCCGGCGACGGCCTGTTGACCCTGGCGTTCGAGACGATTGCCCGGTACACTCACCCGCCCGAAGCCGCCATTCGCTGCGTCCGCATCCTCGCCGAAGGGGCCGGGCCGATCGGCATGGTGGGGGGCCAGATGGCTGACCTCCAGGCCGAGGGAAACGCCGCCGGGACCTTGGCTCAATTAGAGGCCATTCATCGGCGCAAGACGGGCGCCTTGTTACGCGCGTCGCTGCTGATGGGGGCGGCCGTCGCGGGCGCTTCGGACGACATCTCCCGCGCCCTGGATTGTTATGGGCACGCGGTTGGCCTGGCCTTTCAAATCATTGACGACCTGCTGGATGTCCAGGGGGATGAAGTGAAGCTGGGCAAGCGAGTGGGCAAGGATTCGGACCTGGGGAAGTGGACGTATCCGGCTTTCCTTGGCATCGAGGGGAGCCGGCGCAAGGCTCGTCAGCTTGCCGACGAGGCGAGGGCCGCTCTGTTACCGTTGGGCGATCGAAAGGGCCGTCTTGAGGCCCTGGCCTGGGATCTTCTGGAAAGGGACCGCTGATGAGCAGCGCTCTGTTGCCAAGGATCGGCTCTCCGGCCGACCTGAAACAGCTCTCCGAGATGGAACTCGTGCAACTCGCAGGCGAGATGCGCGACGAGCTGATCGGCGTCGTCGGCCGACGCGCTGCGCACTTCGCCAGCAACCTCGGCGTGGTCGAATTGTGCCTCGCCCTGCACCTGGCGTTCGACTTTTCCAGGGACCGGATCATCTGGGACACCGGCCACCAGATCTACCCGCACAAGCTCATCACCGGCCGGGCCGACCAGCTCCACACGATCCGCACCAGGGGCGGGCTGATGGGCTATCCCAACCCCGTCGAGAGCGAATTCGACCTCTTCATGACCGGCCACGCCGGCTGCGCGCCCTCGACGGCGCTGGGGCTGAAGGCCGGCGACGACCTGATGGGCCATCCCGAGCGGCACTCGGTCGCGGTGATCGGCGACGGCGCGTTTCCGTCGGGCATCGTGTTCGAGGCCCTGAACAATGCGTCCTACCTGAAGAAGAAATTCCTGGTCGTCCTGAACGACAACAAGATGTCGATCTGCCCCCGCGTGGGCGGGCTGGGCTATTACTTCGACAAGGCCCGCATGGCCCCCATGTACAACGACTGGAACCGCCGCCTGAGGAAACTCTTGCCGACGATCCCGCTCGTGGGCGAGCAGGCCGACCGCTGGCTCCAGCAGTTCAAGGACGCGGTGAAGGCCAGCCTCCACGGCGGCATGCTTTTCGAGGAACTCGGCTTCACCTACATCGGGCCGATCGACGGCCACGACCTGAAGACCCTGAACAAGTACCTGGCCAAGGTCAAGGCGATGGACGGGCCGATCCTGCTCCATGTCCTCACGGACAAGGGACATGGGTTCGAGCCGGCCATGAAGGACCCGGTCAAGTATCACGCCCCCGCGCCCTTCCATAATGGCGAGAGCGGCATCATCCCGCTGAAGGTCTCGTCGAGCAAGGCCTACACGGACGCCGCCAGCGACGCCCTGCATTCGGCCATGACCCGCGACCCGAAGGTGGCCGTCCTCACGGCCGCCATGTGCGAGGGGAACAAGCTCCAGAAGATCCGCGAGGACTTCCCCGACCGCTTCTTCGACGTGGGGATCTGCGAGAGTCACGCGGTGGCGTTCGCCGCGGGCATGGCCAAGGCGGGCGCCCGGCCCGTGGTGGACATCTACAGCACGTTCCTGCAACGCTCGTTCGACCAGATCTTCCAGGAAGTCGCCCTGCAAGACCTGCCCGTCGTGTTCGCGATCGACCGCGGGGGGCTCGTCGGCGCCGACGGCCCCACGCACCACGGCACTTATGACATGGCCTACATGCGAATCTTCCCCAACATGGTGGTGATGGCCCCCGGCGACGCCAAGGACGTGGCCCCCATGTTCGAGTTCGCGCTCCAGCACACTTCGCCCACCTCGATCCGCTACCCGAGGGCCGCACCTCGAGGCCGTCGAGCGCGAACCGCAGCCGATCGAGCTGGGCCAGAGCGAGATCCTGGAATGGGAAACCGACGGCATGCTGCTGGCCTGCGGGACCACCGTGACCACCTGCCTGAGGGCCGCCGAACGCCTGCGGAACGAGCACGGGTTGCGCGTGGGCGTGGTCAACGCCAGGTTCCTGAAGCCGCTGGACAAGACGACCACGCTCAAGGCCATTGAGGAATGCGGGTTCGTGCTCACGGTCGAGGAAGGCTGCCTCGCCGGGGGGTACGGGTCGGCCGTCCTGGAAGCGGCCAACGACGCCGGCCTGCCCACGGCGCATGTCCGCCGCCTGGGCCTGCCCGACCACTTCGTCCTCCACGCCGAACGCGACGAGCAGCTCGCCGAAGTCGGCCTGGACGTGGACGGGATCACCAACGCGGCACTCGAGCTGGCCAAGACGGTGGGGTTGCCCGAGGTGCAGGCGGGTAATGGCCGCTGGGCGGGGTGATTTCGGCCTTCCACCGTCCCGAGGAGGTTCCTCGATGCCCAAGCTCGCCACGGTCCCCCTGACCATCGACCCCGAAGCCGCAGCGTTCCTCGCCGAGATTGGCATGGAAGCCGAGTTGGAGCGCATGCTCGACCGGGTCCGGGCCACCATCCCGCACCTGCGGTCCTTGCACATCTCGCTCTACGACTTCCCCGAGACCGGCTCGCTGAACCTGACCATCGAGGCACACCTCGATCCCTACCCCGGCCCGCGACCGGGCCAATTGGGCTTTCGACGAGTGGATCATTGAGAACTTCCCACCCGAAGTGCATGCGAACTTCATGTTGATGCTCGTCCGCCACGCCGATGAAGGGTAGGGACTTCCTTGCGCCGGCGCGGGACCTGCTCACCGGCCGGACCGAGGCTCATTGGCGGGCCGCCGCGGGTCGGGCCTACTACGCCGCGTTCCAGTAGGCCCACGTCGCCCTGAGGCGCTGGGGCGTGGTGATCCCTCCGCGCGAGAACATCCACGCCGCCGTCCGGCTCCGCTTCTTGTATGCGAGCCACCCCGATGCCCAGAAAATCGGGCGTTGGCTGGATGACTTGGTCCGACTTCGCAACGACGCCGACTACAAACTCGCATCCCCCGGAAGATTCGGCGACACGGAGGACGCTTCAAGAGCCGTCGCCGGCGCCATCGACCTCATCGACCTGCTCGACGCGATCGAGTCCGACGCGAACCGCCGGGCCGCGGTTGTTGCGACGATCCGCCCGTGACGCGGCCACCTGTCACTTCCCCGAGACCTTCGCGAGCAGCCCCTCCACGTCGCGCCAAAGCGCCTGCCACTCCTTGCGTTCGACCTCGGGGAGCTTGGCCAACTCCTTCTCGTCGCGGATGCCCGCCAGGTCGGCGTCTTGCTTCCAGTGGGCAAGGGTCGCGGCGACGGACCCCTTGTTCCCCTCCGCGATCGCCTTCCACGCCGCAAGCTCCTCCTTGAGCCAGCCCATCGCCTGCCGTCGCAGCTTCCCCCCGGCGGCCTCATCGGGCCTGGGGTCGTCCTTGCCCTGGCCGCAGCCCGCCAGCGAGGCCGCGCACGCGGCGTTGTAGCGATGCTGGGCCTGGCGGTCGTCGCCGAGCTTCGGGTCGGAAGCCAGGGCATCGCCCCAGAGCTTCGCGGCCGAGGCATGCAACGCCTTCTCGTAAGCCCGCTGGGCCAGCCGGAGACGCTCGGCGTTGTCCCTCGGCGGGTCGCCCTTGAGGACGGACATCAGGCGAGCATCAAGGGCCAGCATCGTGGGGTCCGAATCGCGATGCTTCGCAAGCTCTCGCTCTGCCGCTGCCGCGCCCTCAAAATCGCCCAGCCCTCGGGACGCCGAAGCCAGATAGCCCAGGTGATTCGTCAGGAACTGCCGATAGTTCGGGTTCGCGGGATTCGCGGCAATCGCCTTCCGCTGCCATTCGATGGCCTCCTTCAGCCGGGTGCGTGCCGGTTCAAATCGTCTCGCCGCCAGGTCGATCGCGGCGATGTTGTTCAGGACTCCGCCCAGATTGCTCGCGAAATCGGTCGACTCGGGATGCTCGTTCGCCAACTTCCGGCGGATCGCGAGCGACGACTCGCACGCCTTCAGCGCCTCGGCAGGATTCGCGGATTCCGTTTGCAGGACGCCAAGGTTGTTGTAGCTGTTCGCCAGCCGGTTCTGATACTCGACGATCGTGGGGTTGGCCTCGGCCAGGTCCTTGCGGATAGTCAGCGCCGACTCGTGCGCCTTTCAGGGATCCGGCCAGGTCCCGGGCCTCTTTCCGCAAATTGCCGATGTTGCTGTAGCTGTCCGCAAGCCCGCTCAGGATCCTCGTGTCGGTGGGGTTGGAATTCGCGAGCTTGCGTCGGATGTTCAGCCCGGACTCGAACGCTTTCATCGCCTCGTCCGGCTTGCGATCGCCCCTCAACGCGATGCCGAGGTTGTTGTGGCCCTCCGCCAGGCGCATCTGGAATTCGGAGACCGCGGGATAGTCGCCGGCCAGCTTCTCCATGATCTCCAGGGACGACTCGTGCCGCCTTCAGCGCCTCGGCCGGTTTCCCGGTTTCCAGGAACAGGACGCCGAGGTTGTTTTGGACGTTCGCCAGCTCGCTGCGAAGCGACGCGATCGTCGGGTTCGCGTCGGCCAATTTCCGGTGGATCGCGAGCGCGACTCCCACGCTTCCCGGGCCTTGATCGGGTCGCCGGTCTCTCGGAGCAGGAAGCCCAAATTGGTGTAATTGTCCGCCAGGCGCCTCTGATACTCGACGACTTTTGGATTGGCGTCGGCCAGCTTCCGCCGGCTCGCCAGCTCGGCCTCCAGGATCCTGAGCGAGTCGGCCGTCTTCCCCGTTTCTTGGAGCAGGATGCCGATCTTGTCCCGGGTCGCCTCCACGAGGTTCTGGAACTTGGGGACTGCGGGATCGGCGTCGGCCAGCTTGCGCCAGGTCTCCAGCGCCGCCTCGAATTGCGTCATCGCCCCGGGCCAGTCGCCGATGTCTCTCAGCACGAGGCCCAGGTTGTGGCGGCTGCAGGCCAGGTCGTCCTGAAAATCGGCGTCTTCCGGGCGAGCATCGACCAGCTTCTCGCGGATTGCCAGTGCTTCTCGGTGGGAAATCGCGGAGTCCTGCTTGTCCCCGATCTCGTAAGTCAGGCAGGCGAGGTCGAAGCTGGCCCGGGACAGGCGAGCCAGCGATTCGGGGCGGGTATCGTGGTCGGCCTGGAGCCGGTCGCGAAGCGCCCGGAGGAATGCGATCGGCTCTTTCAAGAGGCGCTCCGCAGGCCGTCGAGCGCCGGCACATTCTTCAGCTCGGGCTCGCCGGTGATGGCGTCGCTGAAGCGATTCACGGCTTCGATCGCCCGGGCCTCGCGGTCTTCGGCGCGGACGCGCTGCCTTCTCGAGATCCCGATTCTTGGCGGCCAGGTCGTTGCGGGCCTTCGTCTGGACGGCCGTGATCGCGCCCGATCCCACCGTGACCAGCACCATCGCCAACGCGGCGCTCGTCACGAGCGTGCGATGCCTCCTCGTCCAACGCCTCGCGCGAACGGTCCAGGGCTCGCGATACGCCGCCGATGGGCTCGTCGGCGAGGTAGTGTTCGACGTCGGCGGCCATGGCTTGGGCCGACTCGTAGCGGTCGGCGGGCTTGCAGCTCATCGCCTTCAGGCAGATGGCTTCGAGGGGCTTATCGAGTCTCGGGGCTGATTTGACGGGGAGGCGGGAAATCGCCGCCTTCGACCCTCTTGATGAACTGCCCCAACTCGACATCCTTGCGCGAGATCGGGGCCCGGCCGACCATCAAGCAATAGAGGATCGCCCCCAGCCCGTAGACGTCGCTGCGGGGGCCGATGTTGGCCAGGTCGCCGGTCATCTGCTCGGGAGGCGGCATAGCCGGGCGTGCCCAGCGGCCCCCCGGCGATGGTCGGGCTCAGGCCGCTGCCCGAGAGATTGAGCCGCACCCGGTCTTCCCCCTCGGTCGACGCGGGATCGGCCCGGCTCGCGGCTTTCGCGAGCCCCCAATCGACCACGAGCGTCTCGCCATACGGGCCGAGCAGGATGTTCTCGGGCTTGAGGTCGCGATGCAGGACCCCCTTGTTGTGGGCGTAGGCAACCGCGTTGCAGACGTCGAGGAACCGCCGCAACAGCCCGCGGAACTCGACGACTTTCCCCGGCCGATCGGGCCCGCCGTGGAATCGCCTGATCGCGTCCAGGAGCGAGCCGGTCTTGTCGCCCCGGATCAGCCTCATGGCGTAGAACGGGCGGCCGTCGGCGTAGGTCCCCAGGCCATAGATCGGGATGATCCCGGGGTGTTCCAGCTTGCCCGTGATCTCGGCCTCGGCCAGGAACCGGGCGCGATAACCCGCGTCGTTCGCGGCCGACTCGCGGATTTCTTTCAGGGCGATCGAGCGGTCCAGTTCGGTGTCCAGCGCGACCGAAAGCACTCCCATCCCGCCCTGGTTTAGCGGGCGAAGGATGCGGAATCTCATCCCGGCCGACGTCGGCACGCCGACGAGACTGATCGTCGCGTTGTCCCCCTCGGTCCCCCGACCCGCGGGGACGCAAGCCAGCGTGCGCCTCGCGTCGAGATCCAGGATCGCATCCAGATCGGCCCGCGCCGGGCCGATGGGCGTGAGCGCGGCCAGGCTCTTCTCCGGCCGGTCGTCGTGCGAGGCGCGAGATGCTCGGCAACGAGGCCGTCGATCAGGGCGAACAGATTCTCCGAGATCGCCCCCTGATCGGCCAGGACGCGGCCCAGCGGGCACGACTTGTCGGGCGTCCAGGCATTGAACGCGGCGAGCAGGGCGTGGCGGTCGATGAAATTGTGCTGGAACGCCAGGAGGCCGAATAGCAGGTTGCGGCCCGGGTCTCGCGGATCGACGTCGCTCATCATGGGGAATTCCTCTCGATTCGACGACCCCGGGGACGGCATCGTGTGACCAGGGCCGTGAGCACTCGATTAGACCAGACGCCGAGGCGGGAAGACATGGGATCATCGATCCACGAGCGAGGGCCGGCCCTTCCGGGTGCAACCGCAAATTCCTGGGGTCGGTCCACCGCGGTCGGCCATCGGGCCGCGAAGGACTCGCGGCGATAAGTGTCACCCGCGCGTGGATGGCATCCCTGCGAAACCCGACTGCTCCCGTCGCGGGGGGAGAGGTGGTCCGGGGGATGGCCTTTCGCATGAGATTTCGCATGATTTCCTTGCCGGGGCGTCGCGATGATAAGCCTTTGTTCTAACCTCACAACCACACCATCGATGGAGGGGTTCGGATTCATCATCCATTCCAGCCATGGCGGAAAAATCGCCCGTCGCGGGGCCGCGATCGTGTACCCCGCGAGGGGGCGGATTCGGGCCGACAAATGGCCGACCCATTCGGTTTCGCCTGGATCTTCATGATTTACAAACCGTTGTCGCCGAAGGACTTGGATAAATGATCGACGATTTTAACTTTGTCGATAAGATAATACGCTACAGAGTGCGACACTCGCAAAATGCCGGGGATTCGTGGGCGAAGTCGGGTTTTTCGGGTGTTCTGTCCGGAGCGCAGTCGGGGTGAGACGGTTTCTCGCCCGTTTTTGACCTGTTTTCGGGCCGAAGTGTTGCGCGCAAATGCTCCAAGTCGTGACCGGGCCGGGAGATGCGGCCTTTCGGATATCTGGACGAAATCTGGACGTCCGGGCATGGATCGCGGGGGTTTCTTGGCCCTTTGTCGCGCCCGTCTGGCGCATCAAGTCGTTAGTGCGTAAGGGGATGTTGCATTTCCTGCCAATCATGGCTTGCGGGCTTGGCAACACCGGGCGTCCGACCCCGACAATCCTCGGTCGCATCCGCCCTGGGGTGTGCCTCCGGTTCCTGGCATGGGGGCGGAGAATCTCACCACGGAGGCACAGAGGTCTCGCGGAGGGGAACAGGGAGGAATTCTCCCTTTGGTGCCTGCTCCGTGGTGAAGTTTTCGTCCCACCCGGCCGCCAAAATCCGTCGGTACGCCCTCCGCCTTTCACGTTTTCGTCAGCTCCCCTTGACGCGATCCCTCACAATGGCCATAGTGCCCCGCCCTCGCGGCGGGGGCCGGATTTCGGGGGCATGGATCGCCCTCGACCTCGCATCGCCGGCGAGAACGCACACCATGTCTCGTATCGCCCTAGCCAGGCTCCTGCTGGGAGCTGTCGTCGCGGCCTTCGGGTGCCGGGCCTTCGCCGCCGACCCGCCGGCGTACCCGCATAAATCGTTCACGTCGCAGAATTTCGGCACCGGCGCCCGGTCGTACTGGCTGTTCGAGCCTTCCGCGCCTTCGCCCGTCAAGGCGCCGGTGGTCGTGCTGCATCACGGCTGGCTGGCGGTGAATCCGGGGGTTTACGGGGCCTGGATCGAGCACCTCACGCGCCGCGGGATGATCGTGATCGTCCCCCGCTACCAGGTCGATTGGATCACGCGGCCGGCCGACTTCCTGCCCAACTCGCTGTTCGCCGTGAGGGATGCGCTCGACGTCCTGGAGACGGCGCCCGGCCACGTCCGGCCCGATCGCGAGAAGTTCGCCTTGATCGGGCACTCGGCCGGCGGGAACCTGTCGGCGCAGATGGCGGCGATCGCGTCGGAATCGGGCCTGCCCGAGCCGAAGGCGGTGATCGCGCTCATGCCGGGCGAGGTGAAGCCGATTCGCGAGCCCAGCCTGTCCAGGATCCCCGCGACCACGCTTCTGATCGTGGCCGCGGCCGACAACGATCACCTGGTGGGCGACTGCCGGGCCCGGGAGATCTACGCCGAGGCCACATCCATACCCGAATCCCGCAAGGAATTCCTGCTCTTCCGATCCGACCACCGGGGGCCAAGCCCGCTCGTCGCCGACCACCTCTCGCCCACGGCGGGCCTGGCGCTCCTGGACACGGGGGAAGGCCCGTTCCGCCTCAAGCAGATGGCCAAGGCGAACGTCGACTCGCTCGACCGCGTCGGATTCTGGAGGGTGGCCGACCTCACGCTCGACGCGGCCTTCGCGGGCAAGACGCTCGACGAAGCCTCGCGCTCGGGCGCCCTGTTCCGGAATCTCGGCAAGTGGGAAGACGGCCGGGAGATCACGCCGCCGATCTCGGGCGACGACCTCAACCTGATCCCCCGAGTCTTCCCGACCAACGGGGTCCGAGTCCTGCCCTGGAACCCCGACGAGTTCCGCCGCATGCTGGCGGCGGACAAGCCCTGAAGTTGCGCGATCGGGCGGCTACAACCGGAAGCTCGATTCCAGGGCCACCAATCCCGAGGCGGAATCCGTCATCGGCTCCCAATCTCCGGCACTGGTCGCCAACTCCAGGCCCCCGTCCGGGGCGGGGTGCCCGTTGCGTACCGGACCGTTTGCAACGGGGGCCGGATCGTTCGCTAGCCACTGGCGGTAGCCGTTCACGGCCTGGGTTGCTTGCTCAAGGCTGCCTGATTATAACAGCCGCATGGAACGTCCGGCCTCAATCCCTCAACACATCTGGGACAGGTACCTGTACACCGTCCTTCATCCATTTGATGCGGGGCCACCATCCCTCGTTCTGCATGATCTGAAGCAACTCCCAATCGGTCGCGAAGTAGTCGACCCCACGAGAGGCTCGCGTCACGCCTTTCCAGACATCGACCCCCTTCAAGTTGAACAGAACCTCGGCATTCGGATCGTTCATCACGTCGAGGAAGTGGGACTTCCACTGCATCGGATCGGCTTTGGCGAATTGCTTCCACGATTCTGCGCCATTCGCTCGGGCAGAGTCATCCACATGACCTTCAATGCCCAAGGCGATCTTCCAGCCAGGGCCGTGAACGCCTACAGATCTTCTTTCAAGCATCAACCCATTGCTTGACGCTGCCCGGCGGCTTCTTGTCCTGGACGGCGAGGTGCTCCTCCAGGGGCACGCGGCCGGCGTCGTACCAGAATCCCGAGCCGGAACACGCGGGCTTCTCCAGGCCATAGCGGGCGAGGTTTTGCAGGACGACGTCGCGAGGCTCGTACCAGGGGACCGGGGTCTTGCTGCCGCGGAGCAGGACGCTCGTCCCGTCCTTCAGGACCGTGAACAGCTCGCCCCCTCCCCGGTAGCACCGCCCCTTGTAGCAACGGCCCACGATGCTGTCCGCCGGGCCGGGGGCGGGGATCACGAAATCGGGCGGCTCCTCGACGACGACTTCCGGCGCCGCCTTGGGCCGGCCGCCCCGACCGATGCCGCAGAGCGCGAGGATTCGAGAAAGCAAGCGTGTTCCCATGGTGTGCCGGTGGGTTGAGGTTGCAGGCCGGGCCGGAACGCGCCCCGCGGCCCTCTACTTCGAGTATAGATCACCAAAGCTACTTTGCATCGCGGCGGACGCGACCCACCGTTCGCGATTGCCACGTCGCCGGATGCGTGCCCGCATCAGGCGTCGATTTTCCGCGACGAAACGACGCGACTGGTGATCATCCCGGCCGCAAGGCGGGTCTCGATCACGTCTCCGTCAACGACGTCATCGGGGTGACGGACGGCCGTCATGCCGTCGGCCTTCCGCGTCAGGCTATAACCCCTCGCCAGCACCTTGAGCGGGCTGAGGGCGTCGAGCTGCGCCGCCGCGCGGGCGAGCGACTGGCGGCGACGGTCGAGGTCGCGGGCGAGGGCGCGATGGAGCCGGTCGCGGAGCGAATTCGCCTCAAGCCGGGCCCGGCGAGCGGGCTCGGAGACGGCCCGGGCCAGGCGATCTCGGGTGGCGTCGAGGCCCTGGCGGACCTCGGCCGCATCGGGCACGCAACGCGCCGCGGCGTCGGTGGGGGTGAGGGCGCGGAAGTCGGCCACGAGGTCCGAGACCGTCACGTCCACCTCGTGCCCCACGGCCGAGACCACGGGCACCTTCGAATGGAAGATCGCCCGCGCCACCACTTCTTCATTGAACGCCCACAGGTCCTCCAGGCTCCCGCCGCCTCGGGCCAGGACCACGAAATCGACGCCGGCGACGCGATTGGCCAGCGCCAGGGCGTCGGCCAGCTCCTCGGCCGCGCCGGGCCCCTGCACGCGGCTGGGGACGATGAGGATCTCGGCCGAGGGCCATCGCCGCCCGGAGACCTGCAAGAAGTCGCGGACCGCGGCGCCCGACGGGCTGGTCACGACCGCGATCCGCGCGGGATAGGCCGGCAGGGGCCGCTTGCGATCGGGGTCGAAAAGCCCCTCGGCCGACAACCGCGCGACCACCTGGCGGAACGCCAGCTCCAGGGCGCCAATCCCCTCGGGCTCGACCTGGCGGACGATCAGTTGATACTCGCCCCGCGCGGCATAGACGTCGATCGAGCCCCGGGCGCGGACCGCCAGGCCGTTCTCCAGGTCGAAGACCACCCGGCGGGCATCGCCCTTGAACAGGACGGCGCGGATCTGGGCCCCTTCATCCTTGATGTTGAAGTAGACGTGACCCGATCGGGGCCGCGCCAGGTTGGAGACCTCGCCCAGCACGCAGACGTCCTCGAAGACCTCGCCGAGGAGGGCGCGGACCTCGCCGGTCAGCTCGGAGACGGTCCACACCCGGCCGGTTGCCGGCTCATCCATGCGATCGAACAGCGGAAAACCGGACATGCGTCATCCCCTTGCCCCGATTGTAACGGGTCGGGCCACGCCCGGCAAAGTCGTGGCCGCGGCCTCCTCGGTGTAGCACGGCCAGGTCAGGTGCGCCACGGCCTCGCCCGGGTTGGCGGCGATCTCGCGCTCGAGGCGCTTCAGGTACAGCGGCACGGCCGAGGCGGGGTCGGGATGGGACGGCGGGTCGAAGCTCAGGCGATAGCGCCCGCCCGGACCGTGGAGGCAGAACACGGGCACGACGGGCGTTTTCGTGAGCGCCGCGAGCTCGCTCCAGGCGGACTGGAACGGCTGCGTGCGGCCGAGCAACCGGCCCGGCCGAGGATGGCACGCGGGCCAGGGGATGTCCCCGCTCAGGTACACGGCCAGGCCGTCGCGCAGGGCCGATCGCGCCGGCAAGAGCCGCTCGGCCCCTTCGCCCGGGGCCATGCGACGCCTCAGGAAGAAGCCCGATTGCGGGTGCGGCACGTCGTCGCGATCGAACTCGTTCGAGAGGAACCGCGAGAGATGCCCCGGCCTCTGGACCAGCAGGCGGATGGGGACTTCCCGGCGGAAAAGCCAGTGCAAGCCCGCGAGGTAAGCCCCCAGGTGGCAGCCGAGCACGATCACGCCGCGCCCCCGCTGCAAGCAGGACTCCAGGTGCTCGAACCCCCGCACGTCGAAGCGAGCAAGGGCCTCGGCCTGCGCGAGCTGGTCCAGCGGATAGTCACGAGCGACGAATCGGGCCGTGTTTCGTGCCAGATCCCGCCGGGCTGTGCTCACGTCCCAGTCCGCATTCAACGATCGCCGCGCACGGGCCAGGTTTTCGGACTGGAGGCGGTGGCGAGCGGGCCATGTGGAGGCGATTCGCCCGAGCGTCGCGAGGACGAAGTCGCACGGCTTCGGGCCGAGCCGCCGCAGGATCGGCAGCAGGACGTCATAAAACCAGGTTTTCCAATGGAAGATCTGTCGCGGCGTCATGGTGAAGTTCCCGGGGTGTGCATGGGCCTAGAGGTCGCGGCGGGCCAGCTCCTGGTAATCCACCTTGTCGGTGGAGGTCGTCGGGAGGCTGGGCAGGAAGTTCACGCGGTCGGGGATCATGTAATGGGGTAGATACATCGTGCAGTGCCGCTTCATGGCGATGATCGACGCCTTCCGGCCCGGCTTCACGGCCACGAACGCGGCGATCGCCAGCCCCTCGCCGTCGGTCCTGGCCACCACGGCCGCCGTCTCCACGTCGTCGTGGCGTTGCAGGGCCGACTCGATCTCGCCCAGCTCGATGCGATGCCCGCGCCGCTTCACCATGCGGTCGCGACGTCCCTTGAACAGGTAACAGCCCGAGCCATCGTCCTCGACCAGGTCGCCCGTGCGATACCACGATTCGCCGTCCCGGACCATCGCGGCGGCCGTGAGGTCGGTCCGGCCGAAGTAGCCCTTCATGACGCCCGGCCCGGAAATCCACAGCTCGCCGGAGACCACGCGGGCCTTGAGCGGCTCGCACGCACGGCCGATCGGGAAGGGTTCGACCCGACCGGGATCGATCGCCCGGGGCAGCCGGAACGCGGTGCAGACGTTGGTCTCGGTCGGCCCGTAAAGGTTCCACAAGGCGGCCTCGGGCCAGGCGGATCGCAGCCGTTTCAGCGGGCGGATCGGGAACACCTCGCCCGCGAACAGGACCACGCGGGGCGGGGCGAACCCCGGGCCGTCGATCCGCCCATGATCCACCAGCAGCGACAGGATGGACGGCGCCGAGTACCAGACGTCCACGGGGTTTTCCGCGAGGAATGCCGCCAATCGCGCGGGATCGCGGCCCAGGGCCTCGCCGATCAGGACGATGGTCCCGCCCCTCCGGCACGAGGCGAAGAGGTCGAAGATCGAGAGGTCGAAATGGAACGGAGCGTGCGAGGAGAAGCGGTCCCCATCGGCCAAGCCGAGGTTTCGTTCGCACCAATCGAGGAAGCAGGACGCGTTCTCGTGGGAGATCATCACGCCCTTGGGCCGTCCGGTCGAGCCCGACGTGTAGAGGATGTAGGCGAGGTCGTCGGCGTCGCGATCCGGCGGCAAGGGCGAGGGGGCGTCGTCGCCCTGGATCTCGTCCCACGATGCGTCGGGCGATTCGGTCGCGCCTCCTCCCACGATCACGAAGCGAGGGCACGGGCCGGGGCCGGGCCAGGCTTCGCGAAGGGCGTTCGCGAGCGGGGCGGCAACGATCGCGGTTTTCACGCCGCAGTCGGCCAGGATGCCCGCGCCCCTCGCGGCCGGTCCCGTGGGATCGACCGGCACGTAGGCGGCGCCACCGCGCAAGATCCCGTGGATGGCGGCCACGGCCTCCAAGCCCTTGGGCAGGAACAGCCCCACGCGGTCCCCACGGCCCACGCCCCAGCGATTGAGCCGGGTGGCCACGCGGTCGGCGGCGAGGCGGAGTTGCTCGAAGGTCAGGGAACGGCCGTGCTCGTCCTTGACGGCGACCCGATGCGGCCATCGCGCGGCGGATTGTGCGAGCAAATCACTTAAAATTCGAGCATCCTTGCTCATGATGAGTTCCTTGATGTGAATGATCTTCAGGGATGCGGCGGCGAGGCCCCGAAGATGAGGTGATACAGGGCCCCGTCTTCGACGAGGTCGCGGGCGATGGCCTTGAAGAGGAGCTTGTGGCCGAGGGCGTTGGGGTGGTCGTCCCAGGGGGCGATCTCGATCGTGGAGGGGTCGCGGTCGTCGAACGTGGCCGACAGGTCGATGAGCGCGCACCCCGCGCTCGCGGGCGATCTCCCCGAATTTCCGCACCGACGGGCCGCGGGCATCGGGGGCGTCGGCCGGCCCCACGCGGGGCACCAAAAGCATGGCGAGCGGGATGCCCTCGGCGCGGCATTCGTCGGCCAGCTCGCCCACGGTGGCGTCGACCACGTCCCAGAGATGGGGCCTCAGCCGCAGCTTCAGCGACTCCTTGTCTCGGAGGTCGCCGAAGGCGTCGAGCCGCAGGTCCCGGGGGCCGATCCTGGCCTCGCCCACGGCCCGGCGGAGGAAGTCGTAGCGCAGGTCGAGCCGTTCTTGCAGGAGGTTGCGGACGTGGATCTCGAGCAGGCGAGGGTCGAGCATGGTGGCCGAGTACAGGACCAGGTCCGGCCGGTACTTCAACGCCTTGCGGCGGAAGGTCTCCAGCCGGTGCAGCGGGCTGTACGCCGCCATGGCAAAGTTGAGCACTTCATATCGGCGCGAAATGCCGAACTTCGAGGCATGGCTGTTGAGCCAGTCTTCGAGTTGATTTTCATAAGTCTCGTCGGTGCCCACGCCCCAGCCCATGTCCATCGACGATCCGAGCACCGCGATGCGGAAGGTTTTCTCGGGCTTCTCGAGCGCGTAGGGGCGGTCGCGGAGGCCGTCCTGGTTGGTCGTGAACCGCTTGCCGAAGACGGGCTTGTCGAGGTTCTTCTTCAGCTCGAACTGGAGGAAATCGTCCTTGAGATAGTCGCGCGGCGCCGATCTCGTGGAAGCTCTTCCAGTCGCCGGCCTTCCCCTGGAGGCGGAGGGTCAGCTCGTCGCGGCCGGCGTCGGCGTCGCCGTCGATCAGGCCGACGTAATAGCCGACGGCGTGGGTGTCGCGGTCGGCGCGGTTCAGCTCGGGGATCGGATGCTTCGCAGGGCCGATCGCAGGGCCTTTCCGGGCAGCGGGACGAGCGCCAGGACGACCACGACCAGCGTCATCAAGATCGAGGACCGGAAGGCGCGATCGTGCAAGGGGCTCATCGTGCGGCCCTCGCGATCTTCGCCCAATCGGGCAGCGATTCGAGCTTGCCTTGCAGGCGAGCCGCGAGGATCGCATGCCCCTCGCGCGTTGGGGTGGAAGTCGTTGGCGGCGATCGCGAGCGAGGCGGGGTCGATCCCGTCGAACGCGTCGGAAAGGTCGATCACGGCCGAGAATCCGGCGGATCGGGCCATCCCCACGAGCCGGTCGCGATCGGAAGGATCGATCGCCTTGCCCACGCGGGGGATCAGCAGCCAGAGGCCTGTCGCGTGATGCGACCGGCAGCCCTCGGCGGCGGTCTGGTAGACGTTTTCGAGGATTTCCCACCGGTAAGATCGAAGCATTTTCTTGTACGATTCGAAGTCGCCGCCCGGCCGGGCACCCGTTCGCGTCAAGGCATCGTGATACAAGGGGGAATCCCACCCGATGTCCCGGGCCAGGAGGCCGCGAAGGCGGCGCTCGTCCCAGCCGGGATCGGCCGGGGTGGCCTCGAAGATCACGACGTCGGGCCTCATCGGCCAGCCAGCCCGCGAGAAGTGCTCCCACCTCTGGCCCGGCGCGTGGCCGGGCACGGAGAAGTTGAGGAATTCGACGGTTGGGCCGCCTTCGGAGTGCGATCGCGCGTCGAGCGAGTTCTCCACCAGCGATTCGAACCCGAGGCCGTCGTCCACGCCCCAGCCGGCGCCGATCGAGTCGCCCACGAGGGCCAATCGCAGCGTATTTCGGGGCTTTTCCGCCGAGTACTCGCGATCCCTCATCCCCAGCGCGTTCGTGGTCCAGGTCGCGCCGCGATGCGTGGTTTTCATGCTCGGTTTCAGGACGTATTCGCGCAAATCGGCGACATTATTGCACAATCGACCCGAGTCGAACGGGGCGGGCTCGACGGGCCTCGTCAGGTCGAATCGGTGGCCCGAATCGAGCATCTTCTCATAATAGCCGCGATCGATCCGTTCGGCCTCGTTGCGGCCGGGGCCGTCGTCGCGGAGGGATTGCGTGGCCGGCGCGAGGCCGAGCGCGAAGAGGGCCAGCGAAGTCAGGAGGGACGAGGTGGGGCCGCGGCCCGTGCGGCCCGGGGCGGGGATCATCCGGCCGCCCTCCGCAACAGGTTGACCCAGGCCCCCAGGCTCGGGCTGGACCAGAGCGACCAGAGGATGGCGACGGTCGCGAAGGTGGCGGCGGTCTTCGCGGACCGGATCGCGAGCGACTTGAGGCACACGCCGACGTCCCTGGGCTTCGGGCGGCGGGGAGATCGGGCGTCGACCTGGACGTTGATCATCACCAGGGTGCCGAGGATGCCCCAGAACAGGGCGTCGGGCACGCTGAAGCCCCAGGTCCCGTGCCTCCAGAAGAGTTGATACGCGTGCAGGAACCAGGTGACCGCGAACACGCTCGCCGTTGCGGCGGCGAACGCCAGGGGTTGCGGCCATCGCTTCAGGCGGAAGACGACCGGGTTGAAGACGACCCGGACCATGAAATCTTTCCAGTAAATATTGATGCGTCGCCAGTAGTCGGTGAACGACGAGGCGAGCAGGTAGTTGTGGTGGGTCTCGGGCAGGCTGAAGCCGAAGAGCTGGAGCATCCCGCAGGCCACGTGGAACTGGCCCGAGACTCGTAAATAGAGCAAATACGTGCAGACGATGAACCCGACCAGCGAGGGGAGGTTGTGGACCTCCTCGGCCGCGATGAGGAGCTTCTGGTCGATGAGGCGATAGAGGAGCAGGTGGACGGTGCCGCGGACCATCATGCGCAGGCCGTCGGCCTGGATGGCGTGGATGTCCTTGGCGAAGTAGCCCCGGCGGAAGGCGCGGTAGTCGACCACGGGGAAGTGGATGAAGTAGACGTTGGGCAGGAGGAAGAAGTACGCGAGGGCGTCGCCCAGGGTCTCGGGGCCTTCCGCGTGCTTCAATTCATACAAGTACAGGATCATGCGGAACATGAAAAGCGAGCCGACGACCGGCAGGGCCACGTCGAGCGTCGGGAATCGGGCCGCCTCGCCCCGGAGCAAGACGAGGCCGATGGCCGCCGCGGCGAGCGCGGCGATTCTCGCGGGCCAGGCCACGGGCATGCGGGCCAGGGCGATCAGCGCCACGCCGATTGCGAGGACCACGGCCGCGGCGGCCGGGCCGAGGAGGATCGCGAGCCCGGCGCCCGTGAGGCCGACGAAGAACGGCTTCTTGAGTCGCATCGGCAGCAGGTAGTGGACCGGCATCGACGCCAGGCAGAGCGTGACCAGGGTGCGGAACGGGCGGTATTCCAGGTGGTAGATGTTGAAGACCGCGAGCAGGAGCCCGAGATGCACGAAGATGGGCACGAAGGCGCGGAACGAGCGGCGGCAGGCCTCGGGCTCGCCTTCATACAGGCCGGACGCCTCGCCGCGAATCGCCGGTATGGGCAGAAACTGGCGGTGGGGGGGCCGGGGCGGTGCGAGCGTGCGAGTGATCTGGAGCCTCATGGCCGTTGCCCCTCCCTGTCCGTCCGTTCCGGCCCATCGCGGCGGGCGGGCAGGCCTGCGACGATGAGAGGGGAGAGGCGGGATGGGGGCGGTTCAACTCGCGATCGGGTCGGATCGGAGGGCGAGGCGCCGGACCTTCCCTGGCCCGGCCGATCCCCGCTGCGGCCGCACACATCCGTGTCCCCTAACCATTGCGCAAAACCAGGCACGACCTGAAGTTACCGCGTCCGAAGCCGGTCTGGTCTCGGTGATTGGGCTCGCGGGGAAAAATCAGCCCGCGTGGATTGATTTGAATGGACCGCCGGGGTATACCCGAAATCGCGAGGGGCTGTCAACCCGACCCGAGATCGAATGGCGGGGCTGCTGGAAAACGGTTCCTGACACCGTTTCTCTGCGGTGCCGTCGTCACGACTTCTTTTTCGTCGCCCCGACGGCTTTCTCCCTGGCCGGGTCGATCGGCTTCAGATACTTGTCGAAGAAGATGCCGGATCGGCGGGCGATCTCGGGGAATTCCGAGGCTGCGAAATTGTGGCCGACCCCCGCGTAAATCTTCACGACCACCGGCGTGTCGTTCGCCTTCAACTGGTCCTCGAACTTGCGGATGTACTTGACCGGCGTGCCCGCGTCCTTGGAACCGTGCAGGATCAGGGTCGGCGGGAACTTGGCCCGCGATCCGATCGGCAGCGAGCCCGAGAGCGACACGACCGCCTTGACCCTCTTGTCCAGCGCCCCCCGGGTGAACGCCAGGCCCGCGCCCATCGACATGCCCAGGATGCCCAGGTTCTCGGCGTCCACCTCGTCGCGGGCGGTCACGAACTTCACGGCGTCCTCGATCGCCTTCATGAACGGCACCTGTTCGTCCTGGCGGATCGGCTGGCCCGGCACGTGGTTGGTGCGGTCGAAGTAGTGCGGGATGAACACCGCGTAACCTTTGGCCGCCAGGTCCTTGGCCATCCCTCGGAAGACCCCATGAGTGGCCTGCTCCAGCCCGCCCGACCCGTGCAGGAGCAGGATCGCCGGGTGCTTGTCCGTGGACGCGGGGGCGAAGCATTCGATCTCGACCGCCGCATCGCCGCTCGTGTAGTGCTCGACCGCGTACCGGATCTCGGCCCGCGACGGCCCCGAACTCGCGATGAAAGCCATGCAGCTCGCCAGGAAAATCGTGCGCATCATCCGGCCTCCGGTTGAAATGGGACGATCGTCGAGGGCGTCTCGTCTTCGGGCATTCCCGCGTGGGATCCGGGATCTTCGGCGCCGAACTCCGTGGCATCGGGGCCTTGCGAGAGCTCGCGAATCCGCCGCCGGGCCGCCTTCAGTTCGGATTCGAGGGACTCGGCCCGTCGCGTCTCGGCCTCCAGCTTCGCGAGGGAATCGGCAAGCTGCGGGTCGCCCCTGGGGCCGAATTGGTCGAGGGCGTCGGACTGGGCGATCAGCCGCCGATCGGTCTGGGCGAACAGCAGGGCCTCGCGGTCGGCCTCGGCCGCTCCCAGGCGCAGGGCCAGCTCGTTGCGCTCGTCCTGGATCGCCTCCAGTTGCTGCTTCAGGACGGAAATCTGCGGGCTTTCCGGCTGCGCGAGCCCCCGGGACGTCTCGGTTTCCAGGTCGCGGATTCGTCGCAGGGCCTCGTCCCGCTCGGCCCGCATGGCGGCCATCTCGGCGCCGATCGATTCCACCGCGTCGGCCCGCTCGCGAGTCGCGTCCAACTCATCTTGCACGCCCGCCAGGATCGCACGAGTGTCGTCAAGCTGGGACTTGAGCGTGGCCATCTCGGCGGCGAGGGTTTCCGCCGCGGCGATCTGCTTTCGCGAGGCGGCCAGCTCGTCGCGGGCCTCGCCAAGCTCGGCCTCGACGCCATCGAGCCTCATGTCCAGGGCAATCAATTGGCCCTGGGCCTCGTCTCGCTGGCGGGTGACCGCGACAAGCTCGGCGCGGACGGCCTCCAGCTCGGCCGAGGGTGGGGGCGGGGCGTCCGACGCCCGCCTGGCCCCCGGAAGCTGGAAGATCGCGGCACGGAATCCATGGCCGCATTCCACGCAGCGGACGGTCTCGCCGAGGGTCTCGGTGCGAGCCCGGCCCTCCACGCCGCAGGTGGGACAGGGGACGGAAACATGCGTGGGGAGGCGAAACACGTACTCGCAGAACTTGCAAGCGACCCGATGGCCAATCTGATCGGCGCGGATGCCCAATTTGCGCGAGCAATTCGGGCAAGGGATCATCGGCCTGTTCGACATGATAGGCAGGCCCCGAAGGGAACATGATCCCGATCCCCGGCGTAGGCGCAACCAGCCTACCCGGACCAACCCGGCCGAACAACTCTCGGCAGGAAACAGGAAAACGGTGTCAGGAACCGTTTTCCGGAAAGCGGAAACGGTTCCTGACACCGTTTTCTCGCTCCCGTCGCCTCTTGCCAGGCCGGCTTCCTTGACCGATCATAATAGGAGGGACGATGCGACGCGTGACGACGCTGATCTCAAGGAGAGGTCTGGCGGCTCGATCGGCTCATCCCCGGCGGAGATGCAATCGCCCATGGGCGTGGGACCGTTGGAGTTGATGGCCCTCGCTCGGTCCGGGCAGGCCGAGGCGCTCGGGGAGCTTTGCGCACTCTATCGCAATTACCTGCGGATGGTCGTCCGGACGGGACTGGGGCCGAAGCTGCGGGAGCGCGTCGAGCTTTCCGACGTGGTCCAGGAGGCGTTGGTCGAGGTCGTGCGGCAATTCCCCCAGTTTACCGGCCAGAACGAGGCCGCGCTGGTGGGATGGCTGCGGAGGCTGGTCGGGCAGAAGCTGGCGGACCTGGGCCGCTACCACAATCGCGCCAAACGGGCCGCCGGAGGCGCGGCCGTCCCGCTGGATGCCCCCTGGGGCGAGGGCGGAGGGGGCGATTCGGCCGGCGGAAAGCTGCTGGACATGCTCGCCCTGGATCAAACCAGCCCGAGCGAGGCCGCCAGCCGCCGAGAGCTGATCGTCCTGCTGGCCGACGCCCTGGCCGACCTGCCCGAGGCCGAGGCGGAAGTCTTGTGGCTCTATCATGCCGAGGGATTGTCGTTCGAGGCGATTGGTGATCGCGTGGGCGTGAGTCGCAAGAGCATCCGGGGGCTTTGGGCCCGGGGGTTGAAGGGCTTGAAGCGGCAGCTTTCGAAATAAAGGGGCGAGGCAACATGCTCCGACAGAGCGAGGAGCCCGAAGCGGAGCCGGTGGATCGCGACGAGCGGCTAGGCGAGGCCATCGAGGCCTACCTCGCGCTCGTCGAGGCCGGCTCGCCCGCCGACCCGGAGGAGTTCGCTTCCCGCTATCCCGACATCTCCGAGGACCTCTCGGCCGCGCTGGAAGGCCTGGCCATGGTCCAGGGACTGGTGGGCGAGTCGTCGATGGGCCCAGGCTCTCGCCTGGAGGCCGGGCGGCGGATCGCGGGGTATCGCATCGTCCGCGAGCTGGGCCGGGGCGGGATGGGCGTGGTTTATGAGGCCGTCCACGTGGACCTGGATCGGCCGGTTGCGCTCAAGGTGCTGGGCACCCACGCGGCGCCCGATTCCTCGGGGCGTCGCCGCTTCCTGAACGAGGCGAAGACGGCGGCCGGGCTGCATCATACGCACATCGTGCCGGTCTTCGACGTGGGCCAGGTGGGCGGGCTTTGCTATTACGCCATGCAGAGGATCGAGGGCAGCGGGCTCGATCGCGTGGTCAAGTCCCTGCGCAAGGGGCGGTCGACGGCCGCCGGCTCCAGCACGGGCCGGCCGCTGGGCGACTTCGCCGCGGCCATCGACGTGAGCGGTTCCAGCATCGGCGACCCCACGCGAAGCTGGTACGGCAACGGGGGCGGCGCGGGACGGCTCGGGGGCCCCAGGGACGAGCTCGATCCGCCCGCCTTCGAGCCGCCTCGCGGGTCGGAATATTACCGGTGGGTGGCCCGCGTGGGGGAGCAGGCGGCCGACGCCCTGGCGCATGCGCATCGGCGAGGCGTGGTCCATCGCGACGTGAAGCCGTCGAACCTGCTCGTCGACGCCAGGGGGACGGTCTGGGTCGCCGACTTCGGCCTCGCCCGCCGCCTGGCCGACCCGTCGCAGACGCAGGTGGATAGCCTCCTGGGCACGCCTCGATACATGAGCCCCGAGCAGGCGAAGCTCGGGCCGATCGACGGCCGGACCGACGTTTATAGCCTCGGCGCAACCCTTTATGAACTGCTCACGCTCCGCCCCCCCTTCGAGGGGCGCACGGCCGCCGAGCTGGTGGGTCAGATCGCCAGCAACGAGCCGGTCTCGCCGCGGAAGATCGACCCGAGGCTGCCTCGCGACCTGGAAACCATCGTGCTGAAGGCCATGGGCAAGCGGCCGGGCGACCGCTACGCCGGGGCGACCGAGCTTGCCGAGGACCTGGGTCATTTCCTCGCGATGGAGCCGGTCAAGGCCAGGCGGATCGGGCCGATCGGGCGGACCTGGCGGTTCGTCCGCAGGCATCCCAGCCTGTCGATCGTGTCGACGGCGGCGACGGCGGCCATCCTGATCGTGGCGACCGTGGCCCATCTCAGCGTGGTCCAGGGTCGCGACGCCGCACTCGCCGCGCAAGCCGAGACGCAGAAGGCGCTCGGCGACCTCCGGGTCGAGAAGCGCAAGACCGACGTGGCCCGGCTTGAGGGGCTCTATCGCGAGGCGTCGGTGTTGCGGATCTCCAGCACGCCCGACCGCCGCAAGACGGGCCTGGCCCGCATCAAGGACGCCGCCCGCCTGGGGCCCGACGCCGGGGACACGCTCAAGCTGCGCGACGAGGCCGTCGAGCTGCTGGCGATCCGAGACGTCGAGGTCCGGCCCGGCCTGAACTCGGGCCGCACGCGGAGCGTGGCGTTCGTGGGGGACGGCAACCACCTGGCCGCGATCTCGCTCTCCGACGTGGACGACTCCCCCGGGTTGTACCTCTGGGACGTGCCACGCCGGAGCCACCTGGACTGGCAACTGGTCGACGCGCCCTCGTGGGACGGAGCCGGCATCGTCGAGCTTGGCGAATTCCTCGCGACGATCCGGCCCGGCGGCGACGGCCTCCGCCTCTTCGGCGCCTCCTCGGGCGTGTTCCTCACCGACCTGGAGATGCCCGAGCGCAAGGTGACGGCCCTCTACGCGACCCGGTCGGGAAATCGCCTGATCACGGTCTCGCGCGACCCGACGGCCGACGTGCCGGGTCGAGGGCCGCAGCGCGACGGGCACCGGCCCCGCGTCGAGCTGTGGAACCCGTCGTACATCGATCGTCCCCTGGCCGATCTTTCGGAGGAGAAGCCCGCCAGCCCCGCCGAGTCGAGGGGGCCATTCTCCGACAGGGTCCTGGTCGCCATCGGGCCCGACGGCAAGACGATCGCGACGGTGCGCGGCAACACGCCGAAGGTCTCGCTGTGGAACGCCGAGGACGGCCAGAGGCGCACCGCGATCGACATCACGGCGAACCCGACGGCGATCGCGGTCGGCCCGCAGGGGCTGCTCGCCGTGGCGTGCGGGGGTGCGATCCAGATCTGGGACGTCGAGAAGCTCCGGCCGCTGCCGGGCCTGAACTCCCGCCAGCAGATGATCCGCTTCCTCCGCTTCAGCCCCGACGGGTTGACCCTGGCCGTGGCCGGGCCGGGCGGGGTCGAGGTCTGGGCGCCGGCGTCGAACACGATGGTGGCCACGTTCTCCGACGCCGACCGGATCAACGACCTTGCCTTCTCGGCCGACGGCCGCACCCTGGCCACCGCCGGGGACGGCGGGACCCGGCTCTGGTCGATCCTCGAGCCCATCGGCCGCACCCGGATCTCGGGCGCCGAGGGGCAACGGCCCCGCTCGGTCGCCTTCGGCCCCGACGGCCTGCTCGCCGCCTCGTTCGTCAAGCAGGCGGCGACCGGAGACGCGGAGACGGTCCTCCGGCTCTGGCCCTCCGAGACCTGCCCGACCAAGGCCTCCACCTGGGCCGACACGAAGGCCTTCGCCGTGGCCTTCGACGCCAGGGGCCGCGTGGCCCTGCCCTCGGCCGACGCCATCCGGCTCTATCGCTATCCCGAGCACGCCCCCGAGGAGGCGGTCCCGCTGCCGAAAGTCGACTCCCGAGGCCCGAGGCCCCCCGGCGCGGGCCCATGCTCCCCCTCGGGACCATCTTCTCCTCGACGCGATCGGCCGACGGCGGGACGTTCCTCCTGAATCGATGGCCCGACCTCCTGCTCTGGAGGCCCGATGCACCCGAGCCGATCACCAGGCTCGAACTGCCCGGCATGCCCTGGTCCAATCGAATCAGCATGGCGCTCGGCCCCAGGGGCAAGCGGCTGTACCTGATCGCCTCCTACGGGACGATGCCGATCCGGCCCGAGTCGCGGCAGATCCACGCCTGGGCGATCGACGACGACGGCAAGGCCCGCGACCTCGCCTGGCCGGTCGACCTCCTGCCCGCCGACGAGATGCCCACGGCCCTGGCCATCGGCCCCGACGGCCGCACCCTGGCCGTGAGGGGGCGATTCGGCGACGTCTTCCTGATCGACACCGAGAGTCGCAAGATCCTCCACCATCTCGACCGCGAGGAGGACGTGGAGCCCATGGCCACGGGGCTGGCGTTCTCCCCGCGAGGCCAACTGCTCGCCGCCGCGGCGCACGACGGCGGGGTCCGCCTGTGGTCGATCGAAGGCCAACGCATCCAGCCCTGGGTCCGCCTGCCCAGCCAGCACGGCGGCGTCTCCAACCTCGCCTTCGACCAGTCCGGCAGGCACATCGCCGCCACCGACGACGCGGGCGTGAACGTCTGGGACCTCGACCGGATTCAGGACGAGCTGCGAGCCCTGGGGCTGGGGCGTTAGAGCGGTTATCGTTTGACCGTGACGGTTGAGGCTGCCCGCCAGAATCCGTTGGCGCCCCCCCGCGAGCACCGCATTTGACGCAAATTCTCGCCCGATGATTCCGATGGGGGACGCTTCGTGCTAGCCTGGTTGGCCTCCGCGAAGTTGCGCCGCCTTGCCTCCTCCGATCGGGCCATCGTTTCATGAGTCGACCCGCTCGCGACGCCCGCCCGGGTCGCGTCGCGCTCCTGGTTCCCGTCTCCATCGCGTTTGCCCTGGGGATCGTCGCCGATCGCTTCGGCGTGGGCTGGCCCACGCGGATCTGGGCGGAAATCGCCGGGATCGCGGCGGTCTTCGCGCTCGTGATCCGCAATCGCCACGTCGGCTTCGTCGCGACGGTCGTCGCCATGGCGGCCATCGGCGGCGCCCATCATCATCGCTCCTGGTCCGACCTGGAGCCCGACGATCTGGCCCTCGGCGATTGGACCCTGCCGCGACCGGCCTGGGTCCGGGGCGTCGTGGTCGAGGTCCCTCATTTCTATCCCGACGAGCATGCCGACGGGGAAGGTCGCACGCAGACGGTCCTGGAGATCGTGGGCATCAGCAATGGCTCGCGATGGGAAGCCGCGAGCGGCCGGGTGAACCTGTCGATCTCGGGAAATCGGGCCGATCTCCGCGCCGGCGAATCGGTCTTCGCCGCGGGAACCCTGGGCGCCATCGCCGGGCCTCGCAATCCGGGCGAGGCCGACCTGCGCGATCGGCTTCGCGCCGAGGGGATTCGCCTGCGGATGGCCGTGGGCGAGGCGTCGGGAGTCTGGACCGATCCGGACGGATCGCCTCGCGTCTTCCTGAAATGGCTGGGCCGGGCGCGGTCGGAGAGCTATCGGCGACTGGTCGAGAAGATGGACCCGAAGGTTGCCCCGCTGGCGGCGGCGCTGCTGCTCGGGCGTCGCGAGGCGGTCGATCCCAACGTGAATGACGCCTTCGCCCGCACGGGCACGACTCACCTGCTGGCGATCTCCGGGTTGCAGCTCCAGGCCATGGCCCTGGCGCTGGGCCTCGCGTTGCGGCCCTTCTTCTCGGGGTACAAGAAAGTGCTCGTGATGGTGGCCGTGGCCACGGTCGCCTACGCGGGGCTCGTCGGGTTCATGCCGTCGGTCGTGCGAGCCATGACGATGACGGTCGCGTTCTGCCTGGCCGGCCTGTGCGATCGCTGCGCCCGCCCGTCGAACCTGCTGGCGATCGCGGCCCTCGTCACGCTGATGATCAACCCGGCTTTCCTCTTCGACGCCGGCTGCCAGCTCTCGTTCCTGTGCGTGGCCACGCTGTTCTGGCTGGCCGACCCGGCGTTGCATTCGCTCGGCCTGCGCCTGGCTAACCCCGCGTTCGGGATCGACGCGATGCGAGCTGCAAGCCAGGATCCCGAAGACCCAATTGCCGCGCTCGACGCCCTGGAGCGGCGATTCGAGCCCTCCTGGAAGAAGTTTTCCCGACGGTGCGGGAAATGGCTGCTCCGCGGGCTGGTCGCCTCGGCCGTGATCTGGCTGGCCACGCTCCCGCTCACGGCCCTGCGGTTCCACCTGGCCTCGCCGATCGCCATCTTGATGAACCTCCCGCTCATCCCGTTGACCACATTCGCGCTGATTGCGGCCGGCCTGAGCTTGCTCTTTTCGTCCGCGTGGACGCCGTTCGGCTGGATCTGCTCGACCTTGCTGGGGTGGACCGATTCGCTCGTGCGATGGGGGGCGGGCGTGCCCGGCGGCCATGCGTTCGTGGCCGGCCCGTCGTGGGGCTGGGTCGTCGGATTTTATGCGTTGCTGGCGATGGCCGCATGGGCGAGCTGCGCCGGATGGCGACCCCGGCGATGGCTGTGGGCGGCCCTGGCCGTCGAGTCGGCGCTGGCCGTCGTGGCCGCGATGCAGGCGTCGATCCCCGAGACGCTCGAAGCCGAGATCCTCGCCGTCGACCACGGCCTGTGCGTGGCGATCCGATCCGAGGCCGGCGCGACCTGGCTCTACGATTGCGGCAAGATGCGCGACCCGCACGTGGGGCGTCGCCTGATCGCGCCTTACCTGTGGTCGAAGGGGATTCGTCGGATCGACGGGGTGATCCTGTCCCACGCCGATGCGGACCATTTTGACGGCCTGCCCGACCTGCTCGACCGCTTCTCGGTGGGCGAGGTGCTGATCCCCGACGGATTCGGCGGGTCGGCCAACCCCGACGCCACGAAGCTCCTGGACCTGGTCCGATCTCGCGGAATCCCGGTGAATATGCTCGTCGCGGGCGACCGGATCGACTTCGGGGCGGGAAATCTCGGCAAGGTGCTCCACCCGGCCAGGGGCTGGCTGCCCGGCGCCCGCGATAACGACCGCAGCATCGTCATGGACGTGAGCGATCCCAGGGATCATCACCTGCTCCTGACCGGCGACCTCGAAGGCGCGGGCCTGCCCGAGCTTCTTGCCATGCCCCGGCGGCCGATTGACGTGCTGCTCTCGCCCCATCACGGAGGGCGGGCGGCCAACCCCGATCGCCTGTACGCGTGGGCCAAACCGGGCCGCGTGATCGTGAGCCAGAGGCGGCCCGCGGCGACGACTCGCGACGCCTTGACCATGCAGCAAGCCCGCGGCCTGACCGTCGATCGCACATGGCGAGATGGCGCCGTGCTCGTGCGATTTGGACCGGGAGGGCTGAAAATCGCCGGCTTCCTGGAGTCTCGGCCGTCGATTCGTCCCGCCCTCTCCTTCGGCCATATGGGATGGCGCGTGCTCATCTCGCTCCTCGGAATCCTGTCCGGCGGCGGATTGTGCCTGGCCCTGGCGGTGGTCGAATGGGGCGCGTGGACGCTCGTCGTGCCGGGGCGTCGCCTTGCGGTCCCGGACCCCGAATTGCCCCCGTGGGAACCGATCCGGGTGCGAACGGGCGACGGCGTGTTGCTCTCGGGCGCGTGGCTGGGCGCGAACCGCCCGGGGGCGGCCTCGGCCGTGCTGATTCACGGGTTCGGCGAGGACCGATCGGCCCTGGCCGGTCGCGCCGCGTTGCTGGCGGGCCTGGGCCTGAACGTGGCCGTGCTGGATGCTCGCGGGCGAGGCCGGAGTGACGGCGATCGCACCTCGTTCGGCGGTCGCGAAACCGGCGACCTTCGCCAATGGCTCGACGTCCTGGCCCTCCGCACCGGCCCCGATCCGCGATTCGTGGCGTGGGGGCGATCGATGGGCGCGGCGGTGGCCTTGCGCGCGGCCTCCGAGGATTCGCGGATCATCGCCCTGATCCTGGAGGCGCCCTACGCCGACCTTCGCGAGGCGGTTGCCGCCACGCTCCGGAGGATGCGGATCTCGGGACGATTCGCCGGCCTCATGCTGCGAAGGGCGGGAAAGCTCGCGGGCGTGTCGCTGCACAAGCCGGCGCCCGTCGACGTGGCCGCGCTGGTGACGGTGCCGGTGCTGATCCTGCACGGGCACGAAGACCCGCTCGTGTCGCCCGCCGAGGCCCGTCGGCTCGCGGGGGCATGCGCGGGCCCCACGGAGATCATCGAGGTCCCCGAGGCCGGTCATCACAACGTCTTCGAGGAAGGCGGCGAGCCCTTGCGAGGCCAGATCTCGGCGTGGCTGGAATCGCCGGATCGGCCCGCCTCGAATCCGTGATCTCGCGGGGATCGGGTCGCGATACTTCCCCTGCGCTCACTCCTCGTGGATCTCGACGCCGTGCTTCTTGGCGGCCCGCTTGATGCGATCCTTGATCGTCTTCGCCTCGGCCTTGCTGTACTTGGCGGCGTTGTCCGCGTGGTGGATGTAGCTCCACGCGGCGCGGATGTGCTCGGGGGTGTCGATGGGATATTTGTTGTTCGTCGGGTCGGCGAACGCGACGTCGCCGTATTCGTGCTCGCCCCGCTCGGGGTCCACGTCGCCCCGCCGTTTGATCGATTTCGCCACGGCATCTCCTCCGTCATCGGTGCAAGTTCGCACGCCGGAAACCGGCCGACATTCAGAGCAAAACACGCGCCATCTCGACGATCGGGCGCGGGTCCATCCTCCCGGCTCCGCCTCGCCATCGCCGCGAGCCGCGAGTCCACGTATCGAAGCCGCGGCAGGAAGCCCAACCCCCTGCTACCTCCGATTTGTTGTCGAGGAAACGCCGGGCATCCGGGCGCGATGGCGGGTAAAGAGTGGGTTCCGGGTGGACACCTTCGTTGCCTGCGGTCATCATCAGGTCAGGTTCCAGCCCCGAATCGCTGTCAACGGCGAGTGCCCGTCATGATCTCTCGAAAATCCTCCCCGGCGTGGATCTGGTTGATCTCCTGCTCGTGCGCCCTGACGTGCCCGGCGGCCGACCCGCCGCGGGCCGATCCGCCGAAGCCCAGGGTGCCCGAATTCGCGCAGATGTTGGGGGCAATCCTGGTCAACGGGTCGGACATGAGCCCGTATTCCGGCTGGTTCCACCCGTCGGAGGGTCGATATGGCTGGGGCTGGCTGGCCGGGCGGTTCGACCTCGACAAGGACGGCGCCCTCTCGGCGGACGAACTGAAGGGTTCCGCCCCCCTGTTCCGCGCCCTCGACCGCGACGGCGACGGGCTGGTCACGAGCGAGGACCTCGACTGGTCGCCCCGCTCGCGATACCTCCAGGGCGCGCCTGCGCGGGGCCGGTTCGCCCGGATGGACCGCAACGGCAACGGCCGCGTGACCCTGGAGGAGTGGACCAAGGCCTTCGAGCAGGCCGCCAGGGGGAAGAAGTCCCTCACGCAGGACGACCTCGCCGACTTCCTCTACCCCGCGCCGCCTGCACCCAGGCCCGGCAAGGCCCCCGTGGCGGACGGCCCCTCGCGAATCACGCTCCTCAAGGGCCTGTTCAGCGGCGAGATCGGCTCCCCCTTCGAAGGGCCGGGTCTTGGCGAGGAGGCGCCGCCGTTCTCGCTGGAGACGCACGACAAATCGCGGAGGATCTCGCTGGCCGAGTCTCGCGGCAAGAAGCCGGTCGTCCTGATCTTCGGCAGCTTCACCTGAGGGCCGTTCCGATCCCAGTTTGGGATCCTCGACGACCTGAGCCGCAAGTACGGTGACCGCGTGGATTTCCTGGCCGTGTACGTCCGCGAGGCGCATCCGATCGACGGATGGCGGATGGAGTCGAACGATCGCGTAGGGGTGGCCACGAATCAGCCGAAGACCAACCCGGAGCGGGTCGCCGTGGCCACGCAATGCCACGACCTGCTCGAAATGAACATGCCCGTGCTGGTCGACGGCATCGACGACCGCGTGGGCAACGCCTACAGCGGCATGCCCGATCGCCTCTACGTGATCGACCGAAACGGGAAGGTCGCGTTCAAGAGCGGCCGGGGCCCCTTCTGGTTCAACCCGGCCGAGATGGAGCAATCGCTCATCATGACCCTGCTGGACGAGACGCCGCCGGTGAAGGAAGCTCCCAGGCCGGTGGCCGAGGAGAAGCAACGTTGATTCGAGGCATTCCAGCAAGGGGTGGCGCCGGTGGCTTGCGCATCAGTGCGATGGATGCGTCGAACGCGCTGGCGGGCAAGCCACCGGCGCCACCCGCCCGGTCCGGTCCCCAGCCTAATCAGGAGCACCAAAGGCATCCGCAATGCCTCGCAAGTAGTCCGCGGTGCCCTTCCACCATCTCATAAATGTCGCATGATCGCACTCGAATGTGCGGACTTCCTCGGTCCCGTCCGAAAAATGGAATGTGACGTTCCGCTTGGTCCTTGGGAGCTTTTCGGGGCTGATCCCGGTGAACTGCTTGCCATGACTCAAGAATTCCAGGGCGACTTTGAGCAAGGGATTCGCGGCCTCCGGGGACCTGGCCGCCTCCAGGTCATCTTCCGGGACCTCAAACGTCGCCGATTCCTCATGGTCCAGGTTTGGGCGGATGCGGTAGAGTCGTCCTCCTCGTACCCCGAGCGGCCCGCGGTCTTCGACGACTTCCGCGAGGACTCGCTGCGGGCCATAGAGGAGCGAAACCCAGTCGCCGACGCGGAATTTCGGGGCTGACTTCGTCGAAGAACCCATGAATTCCCCCGTTCACCAAGGTGCCATTCCAATCGTGGCGTGGATATAATCTCGCGCGACTTCGTCGAAGGATTTGGCGAGATGCTCACACGCGATGCGCCATTTACGGACCTGGTCGAGCCGCAAAGTGATTGTACCTCCGAGTTTGGTCGAATCAAAGTCCTGATGGGCGATCGCATTGCGCCATGCGTTCAACTGCTCAAGTTGCTTCTTCCTCTCGCGGTTACGAGCGTCGTGCGCCTCGCACTTCGGCCAGAGGTCGATGCCCAGTCGGCCGAAATCGGCCCCGAGGGTGCTTGGCGTGGCATTGCTCCGGTCCAGTTGACGATTCCTGGTGAACTCCGCCTGCACCAACGGGCGCAGCGACGCGGGCGGCTTGAGCGCCGAGACGATATGGGCGACGCTTTCGGAATGGAGGTCGCGACAGAAGCCCTGGAACTGCGAGGCGAGCAGCATTGCATAGGCTCGATTGACCTGCTGGGTCGCATAGCGCCTCCCGCGAGCCGTCCCGCCCACTGCGACGTGGGCTTGCTCGATCTCATCCAAGGCTTCGGCTCGCGTCACCGTCCACTGTTCACAAGAGATCGATGGCATCGATAATTACGGTCGCGGGGATCGATGAAATGAATGGGACGGTTCGAGCGGGAGGGCGATCCGGGACCCGTCGGCGTTCGCTACGACATCTTCCATCAAAGCAAACTCTCCAGCAGCAACTTCAGCTTCCGGACCTCCACCTCCACGTCGAAGGGATTTTCGATCGAATCCAGGATCGCCACCGTTAGCGAGCGGTTATATCCGTGCCTCTCCAACTGGCTGACGACCCTCCCGTATTCGACCTCCCCTTGCCCTACGCGGACCTGGAAATCGCCCGGCTTGCGGCCGGTGTCTCGGAAGTGGACGTTCTGGACGTAGGGGTAGACCTCGTCGAACGAGCCGTTTTGATGCGGGCCGTGGATGTAGTGGCTGGGGTCGAGCGTGAGGCCCAGGCCCGGCACCGTCTTGCAGAGGGCGGCGGCCACGGCGGGGTCGGCCGTCACGGTCTTGGAGTCGGTGAGGAGCGTGAGGACGAGGCCCTGGTGATTGGCGATGTCGGCCAGCTCCCTGAGGCGGAGGACCTCGTCCTCGAAGGGCGTGCCCAGGGGCGCGGCGGGGATGGTCAGGACGGCCACCGTGAGCGGCTTGGCCAGGCGGCACATGCCTTCGAACCGCTTCCGGTAGGTCTTGGGGTCGACGTCGCCGAAGTCGATGTCGAGCGCCGAGGGCGTGAGGCTTGGCCCGTAGCGGACGCGGTGGAGCGTGGCCTCGATGTTCTCGGCCGCCTCGCTGGGGCGGAGGTGCGGGCTGTCCTCGACCACGGCGAGGTCGATCTTGCCGAACTCCAGCTCGGCGATGTGCCTGAGGGCCGATTCCAGCGGCTCCTTCGAGAAGCATTTCGTGCTGCAAGCGACGAACAACGGGACCTCCTCCCTCCGTAGGGGAGTTTTTGTTTTCTTGCTGCGAAATGCGGTTCGAACGGCGGTGTTCCGGCCCGCGACGTTCCATGGGGAGGATCTTACCGCAGGCGGCGGCCCGAGGGTAGGTCAGTCGCCGAACTCCCCGTGCGGACCGGGCTGTTCGGCCGGTCCTGGTCGCCGGCAAGCTCGGGTTCCGGCTCGACCTGCCTGGCCCAGTGCGACCCGGCCAGGCGGGCGAAATCGGCGTAGCGCTTCTCGCGATAGGCGTGCAGGGCGGCGGTGAGGATCATCTGGGCCCGTCGAGAGGATTCCGAGGGGCCGTCCCCGCCGATCGTCACGTCGTCGATCCACAACGGGCCGGGCGAGGTCCGCTCCAGGCGGAGGCGGATGCGTTCGAGGCCCCCGGCGGGGAGGTCGGAGGCCTGGACGCGCAGCTCTCGCCAGTCGGTGCCGGCGGTCCAATCGACGTGGCGGGAGAATCGCGAGCCGCCCGACTCGCCTTCGATCCAGACCTTGACCGGCGTGTCGGCGCGATCGGCGCGGAGCCACGCTCGAAGCGTCAAGGACCGGCCCCCGGGCGGGGGAAACAGGGCGCTCACGGCCGAGGCGGGCATGGCCCTTGCATCAAGCCGCAGCGAATGACGGCCGGAATGCGGCCGGGAGGCGTCGACCTCGACGCCGTTGCTGGCGTCCCCCTCGACGCCCCATCCCATCGGGGGCGTGTTGGGGTTGCGAGGTGGGCGGACGTCGGAGACCGGCACGATTCGCGGGGTCCCGGCCTCGAAACCCGGGTTGGGCAGGCCCGACGGGAATCCGCCCTGCACCAGGCGATCGAGCTTCGCCGAGAGCTTCTCGAACTGCGCGTCCAGGTCGCGGCCCAGCGGCATGTAGGGGCCGATCGGCTCGACCCGGGCCGATCCGCTGCCCACGCGGACGGCCGCCACGCCGAACGGGGGCAACTCGATCACGAGCGAGCTGCCGCCCCCGGGCGCATCGATGCGGCGGAGCCTCTGGCCCCGCCCCAGGTTGTCCACCACGGCATCGCCCGGGGCGTGCAGGACGCTTTGCAGGAGGAGCGGATAGGGCGTGTCGTTGGCCATGGCCACGTAGGTCTTGCCGTTCACGACCCACGACCGCACGGCCACGCCCGAATCGAGCCGGGCGACGGGCGACGCGGTCTCCACGGGGGCGGGCAAGGCGCGATACACGCGGGCGAAGCGGGCGAGGCGCTCCTCCTGGCCGTTCACCGCCGACCCGGCCACGATCACCCAGCGGGCGTCGAGCATGGCCAGCGCGTGGCCGAACGCCTCGTCCCCCTCGGCCCCCGGCGCGAGCGGGCGGGCCGAGAGTCGCAGGGGCTCGGAGCTTCCGGGCGGCGGGTCGTCCACCCCCAGGAGCAGGCCCCGCCCGGGCGCGGGGCGATCGTGGCGTCCAGGTCGGCGCTGGTCGAGAGGTCGTGGCCCAGGTCGTCGGTCGAGAGCATGGCGCCTCGCAGCACGATGGGCCCTCCCGGCTCGATCGGCCATCGCTTCAGGTCCAATCCCACGGCCCACCAGGCTTGCCGCAAGGCCAGGCCCAGGCGGTCGGCGCGGCGGATTTCCAGGCCGGCCGGCCCGTCGTCCAGGACCGGCGTGGACACGGCCAGGACCGCGCCCGGGGCCGCGGTGCCGACGGCCCTGGCCAGGTCGCGATAGAGCGAGCCGATTTGATCGGCCCGCCAGTCGAGCCAGTCCTTGCGGCCGGCCCCGGTGAGGAATTGCCAGCGGGCGGCGAATTTCGCCGGGTCGGCGGCGTCCTGGCCGGGGATCCTGGCGGCATCCTCGGGGGGAACGCGGCGCGGACGAACGCGGCATAAGTCGCGTCGTCCAGCCCCACCTCCGGCCCTCCCGGCAGGGTCGGCCCGGGTCCCAGTCGGATCAGGAGGCCGAGCAGGTTCGGATGCGACGAGCGAGGGGCGATCGCGGCGGCCATCCTGGCCTTCATCGCGGCGCGGACCTCGGCATGCAAGGGTTGATACGCGGGCCCGTCGGCCTTGCCCTGGCGATCGACCCTCACCAGTCCCCGCGCCAGGGCCTCGGGCGAGGCGGGGGCAGGCAGGCCGGGCAATGGGCCGTCGCATCGGACGTCCAGCAGGGCCGTCGTCCCCTGCCGATTCAGCAGTCGGAGGATCAGGTCAAGCCGGTCGGGTCCGCCGGAATCCTCGTGCGCCTGCCCGTCGAGGGCCGTCCGGCGGGGGCGGTCGCAAAGGTCGTCGGCCAGGACCACGCTGGAGGCGCCGCATTGCCCCACGTAGGTGCAAAGGTTCCGGGCGAGGCCGAAGACGTCGTCGGGGCCGCCTTCGACCGTCCCGCCGAAGCGATCGAGCGCCGAGTGCGAGGCCAGGTGCAGGGACAGCGGGCGGGGGGCTTCGGGATGCGTCTCGGCCAGGGTGGCCGGGGCCGGATCGGCCGTCATCTCGCGAAGCTCGACCGACGCGACCTTCGCCGACGCCTTCATCGAGCGATTCACGAGCACGAGCACCGGCTCGGCGGCGTCGGGCCAGACGGTCCACGAGAATACGGCCGGAGGGCCGCCCTCGGCGATCGGCGTGCCCGAAGCGGCCGAGTCCAGGAGCAACCGGGGCCGTGCGCCCGAGGCCACCAGCGCCACGCCCAGATCGGCCGGCGGACCATTGGCGACCGTCACGACGAGCCGATGCGGGCGCCCCGGATGATCGACCTTCAATGTCATGGCCGACCACGCCAGGCCCGAGGCATCGGCGGGCAAGAGCGTCGCGACCTCGGCCCCCGTCTTCGAGAACCACCCTCGCAGTCGATCGCGGCGAGACGCCTCGACGATCGCCGCCTCGGGGACGGTCCACGAGGCGCCCGGGCCGCCCAACGCGGCGGATCGCCCCGCGGCCACCGTTCGGAAGTTCCTCGACCTTGCCAGGTCGACCGAATCGACCACGTTTTCCGCGATCGGGGCCGTCGGGGGTGGCGTGGGCTTGGTGCCCACGACCGCGAGCGAGACCCGTCGCACGATGGTCGTGGGCAAATTCGCGTGACGCCTCTTGAGCAATCGGGCCAGCCGGGAGCCTTCGATGGCCGGCTCCCACGTCGCGCGGATTTCCAGCACATACGACCCCTCGGCCCGGGGCATGGGGATCGTCAGCGGGAACGGCGTGGGGCGGCCCGTGTTGCTGGCCACCATCTCGCGACGCGTGCCAAGCTCCCAGAGCGGCGGGCCTCCGCGGGCCGGTCGCAATTCGGCCGAATAGCGGACTCCCACCTCGGCCGGTTCGGGCAGGAGGACGTTAAATCCGATGGTTGCAGGGACTTGCGCCGCGGGCGCGACGATCCCATCGTCCTCGGCATCGCCCCCCAGGTGGACCTCGATGGCGTCGAAGGCCGGACGCTCGATCGTCACGGGGATGGGGACGGCCGTTGCGGTCCGTTGCGGCCCTTCCAGCACCGATTGGACGAGGAATTGCGTGGCCACGTCGCCCGCCTTGACCAGGAACGTGGCCGAGAGCGGGGCCTCCACGCGGACGCGGACCTTGCCCGATGGCCCCGAGCCCAGCCGCCAGCCGCCTTCGGGCCGTTCGCTCGGGGATTCGGCCAGGTCGGGGCGGCCTTGAACGCCCAGCACGCGGCCTTCGCTCAGCTCCAGGTCGACCATCGACCCGGGCGAGTCCGGGCCCGAGGGCAACGCCGGCAAGGCCGGGTCTCCCCACGAGACGTCGATGGTCAGGCGGACCGGGGCCTCGTTCGCGGGACGCGGCGACGGCCAGGGCGCGGAGCGAGCCGACGTCCCCAGGATCAGGACGAGGCCCAACGCGATCCACGCCCCGCGCCTTCCCGTGCGCATGCGGTCAATATCGTCCCTTCGATCCCCAAACGGCATCCACCGCCTCCATGCGGCCTCGCGATCTCACCCGAACATGACAATCCGGGCAACCCCGAGAATCCGAGAATCCAGTGGCATTGTCGGATTTGCGCAAGCCCGGACTTCACTCAATCCCCCGAAAACTTCCAAATTCAGATCACGCCCCATGTTATATTGAAGAAATCGAACCGATCGGCCGACGTGTACGTATGCAACGAAGATCTCCCATTGCAACCCCGTGCATCCGGGCGGTACGATCGGCCCGAATTTTGCGGCCCCGAAGCAGGCCCAGGGTCCCCGACGGATCGCCGGGAAGGACCGTGCAACCGTAGTGGCTGAGAGGATTTGTGCGATGCAGCGTCTATTCGGATGGATGTTGGCCCTTGCGATCCAGGGGAGCGATGGGTACGAGCCCACCGACCGCCTCATCCCGCCCGGATGGCAGGGAAATCCGTGGGGCCCGGTGGCCACGAAGGCCAGGGAAACCGGGCAATTGCCGCCGCTCACGATGACCCCGCTGATGACCGGGTGGGATCGCTGGGGCCGGGCCACCCTGCACGACGGCGACATCGTCTTCCGCCGCGGGGACGCCCGCATCGCCTTCGGCTGGTTCCCCTTCAGCCGATTCATCGCCAACGCGAGCGGGAGCGCCTACTCGCACGTGGGGACGGTGGTCATCGAGAATGGCGAATGCTACGTGTACGACACCACCAAGGCCGGCGTCCGCCGCCAGCCCTTCTACGTATGGGTGCTCGACAACGTGGGCGACGTCGGGGTGAAGCGGCTCAAGCCCGAGTATCAATCGCACGTCCCCGAGGTGGTCGCCTACCTGCACCGCACCTATGACCAGCAAGTCCCGTTCGACTACGCGCTCGACCTCGACGACCGCGCCCTCTACTGCGTGGAGATGGCCGAGAAGGCGTTCCGATCCGCCGGATTGAAGCTCTCCGACCCGATCCGCCTGCGGGACATGGAGAACGCATCAAGATTCCCCCTGCAAATGTTCCTGCTCCAGAAGTTCTCGGCGATGTCGCTGGAGAAGCCGCTCTCGTTCGATCAACGCGTGTTCTTCCCCGGAAACACCCGGCACGGGATCTGGTCCTCGCCGCTGCTGGAGACGGTCTATCCGCTGCCGGAAAAGTAGCGGCGGTCGGGATCGGCCGGTCCCACGGAGGAGACGACCCGCGGGACCGGTTCCGGGGCAAATCGACGGGGCGGATGGCGTCCGATTCCCCCTACCGACGAGCGGCATCGCCAACCCGGTGCCCGCCGCCGATCCGTTACGGGCGTGCTCCGGAGTCCGGGCTCGCGCTTCTGGCCGGTTGGCCCTGCAAGACTTGACTTACAGCAAGTCAGGATTTATCGTCGGCAGCAGAGGCGGATTTCTTCGATGGATGACCCTGAAGAACACGCATTGGTCTTTACGGCCCTGGCATGCGGCGTCGGGGGATGTATCGAGTGGAAAAATGAGGAAATTATCAGGCGAGTTCGCTCGGATGCAAACCTTGCGGGATTGGGCCCGAACGAGATTAGACGGGACCTTGTCGCGTACGTGAGGCGGTCCGGTAAGCAAGTGATCATTCAACGGGAGCAGAAGGACGAGGATTTTCCCGACCATCCATTTTTCTACGTCGTAATCGTCCCTCACAAGGACATCCCCGATGGGATCTTCGTGAAGTTGGTCCTGCACGACCCGGACCCTCCGGTAATATCCCGTCGTCCTCATCGTCAGCTTGCACAAAGCAGGTGTCTAGGATGAAGCCATTTCCTCACAAATGCGGGACCTGCCGCGAACGCGCCGTGGAACCCGTTACGCTCCCCGTTTACTCCATGAAGTTGGAGCATGATGGGCGCGGCTATGAGGTAATCGTCGAGAACCTTCTCACCCCGAAATGCCGCGCCTGCGGGGAAATCATGCTGGATGAAGCGGCCATCGATCGGCTTGACGACGGCCTGCGGAAAGCCGCCGGGCTCTTGTTGCCGGCGGAAATCCGCGAGGGGCGGGAGCGGCTGGGCTTGAAGCAGGCCGAGATGGCGGCCCTCCTCAAGATTTCGCCGTCGACGCTCTCCCGCTGGGAGACCGGCGGCCAGCTCCAGCAACGTGCCATGGATCTGTTGTTGCGGGCGTTCTTCGATGTCCCCGAGCTGCGGGCCTATCTCGGCCACACCCTCCGCCCGGAAGGACCTCCGATCCTCGTCCCCGCGAACGAAGCCACGGCCCAGCACCAGCCGTCTTGATCAATGCAGCGCCGTCCGCTTCAAGACCCCTCCTTGCGCATCGGCAAGCGGGTAGATGAACAGGAACGCGGACGGGTCGTGCTCGTGCACGATGTCCTTGACCTTGCCGATCTCCAGCCGGGTCACCACGCAGAAGAGGATGTCTTGATCGGCGCCGGTGTGGCCCCCGCGACCCTTGTAGATTGTCACGCCCCGGCCGAGCTTGCCCGTGATCGACCGGCGAATGGCGTCGTTTTGCTCCGAGATGATCGTGATCGCCGTGTATTCCTCGATCCCGTGCAGGAGGAAGTCGAGCGTCTTCGATGCGCTGATATAGGTGAGTATCGAATAGAGCGCCGCTTCATTCCCGAGGAAGCCGCATGGCCGTGAGGAAGATCGCCACGTTCAGGCCGAGGATGATGTCCCCCACGCGGAACAGGTGACTCTTCTTGCTGAGCAGGAGCGCGGCGATGTCGGTGCCGTCCAGGACCGCGCCTCCCCTCATGGCCAGGCCCATCCCGGCGCCGATGAAGAAGCCGCCGAACACCGCCGTGAGGAGCTTGTCGTGCGTGATGTCGGGGAAGTGGATCGTGGCGAGGCAGATCGATAATCCCACGATCGCCGCCGCGCTGCGGATCGCGAAGGCGCGGCCGATCTGGCGGTATCCCGAGCGCGATGAAGGGCAGGTTCATCGCCAGGATCAGCGGCGGCAAGGACAGTCCGGGTAGCTTCGCCAGGAGCATGGACACGCCCGTCACGCCGCCGTCGATGAACCCGCTCGACTCCAGGAATCCGTGCAGCCCCATCCCGGCCGAGAGGATGCCGAGGAGGATCAGGACGGTATTCTTGGCCTCGTGCAAGACGCTCGTTTTCATGGGATCGGGCCTGCAAATTCGGGCCGGACGTCGATCAAGGTCCCCCGAGGCGTCGACTCGGCCCGCGTGGCGTGCTCGACGAATTTCGCCAGCTCCGCGAAGCCGGGATGGGCGGAGAATCGGGCGTCGAGGACCGACCGATCGACGTAGATCCGGTCGAACTCGCCTCGATCGATGCGTCGGCCCATCTCGCGGAAATCCTCGACCAGGATCGCCTCGGCCAGGCTGCTTTTCCAGCGAGAAGCGACGCCCATCCTGGCGTTGAACACGGCCTCGTCTCGCGAGATCAGCAAGAGGCATTCGCCCGGCCGGACCATCGACTTCAACAGCCCAACTTCCTCATCCACGGGCGACGGGCCCGGATCCAAGGCCGCGAGCAGATGGCCGGCCTGCCAGCCTCGCAGGAACCGCGGGAACGACGCCAGGGACCAGGCCGAGCCCGCCAGGACCCAGCCCAGGACGGCCGCCCAGGCCATCCGCGGCCATCGTCCCGGCACCTCGCGAGGGGTCGCGAGCAATTCGTCGAAGAAGAGCGTGAGCACGAGGAAACAGGGCCACCATGCCAGCGTGAGCACGCTGCGATGGCTCCGGCCCTGGTAGTACGCCAGCAGGCCGATGCCCAGGATCGAGAGCTGGAAAATCCGCGAAGATCGCGGCGAGATCGGCGAGCCGGCCGCATACGCCAGCCCCGCCAGGTAGACGAGCGCGACCACGCACCAGCCCCCAACCGGCGGCATGGGCAACATGTAGAATCCCGACACATAAAACATCTTCTGATAGGCGAAGAAGGCGGCGAAATCGGGCGGCCGACCGGCCCGGATCAGCGTAAAGGCCGAGT
>CAVZRT010000003.1:0-96769 GCA_963777705.1 uncultured Planctomycetota bacterium | reverse complement strand
TGCCGACAGGGCCGCCCCGGCCACCAGGAATTCCCGTCGCCCCATCGTGGTGGTCGTATTCTTCGAGTTCTCGGTCATGGCGGTTCTCCTTCGAGGATCGGGCTCGATTTCATTAAATGTTCGATCGGCCCGGCGGGGAAGGAACGTTCCTCTGGACTTTTAGCCTAATTCTCCTAGGAGTTCGTCCGAGTAACGACCCCGGATGGCCGTCGTCGGGTTTTCTCTCGCTCGAATTCACCGAGTTACCCCCTCGGCGACCCAAACCCTCCTGGGCCGAATGGGGAGGCCGCATCCGGGTCGCTGGCAGACTTCCCCGACCGATCTCGGGGGTAGATCACACTGCCATCTCCACTCTCCGGTCGTGCCGCCAGAGCTTCAGCAGGTTGTGAACCGTAGCCATCAAACGCCACTCCCCCCGCATCGCCGCCAGCCCACTCAGCGAGAACTGCCGGAATCCCAGCACCTGCTTCAACCGGCCGAAGATCGGCTCGATCATCCCTTTCCTCTTCGCGTACATCGCTCGACCCTTCTTGGTCCGCAGCTTCCTCGCCATCCGCTGCTTGGCCGTCAGGCCCTCGGGGATCCGGCCCCGCGGCACCGCCGCCATCTTCTCGTTGTGCTTCAGCCGCTCGGTCGCCACATAGGGGTCGATGCCCCTGTCCTCCAGGGCCGCCGTGTTGGCCTCGCTGTAGTAGCCCGAGTCCATGACCGCCGCGCCGATGGCTTGCCCCACGCCGGCGGCATCCAGGTTCTCCCGGGCCTGGTCCACCATCGGCACCACCTGGCGCACGTCGTTGGCCTGGTCGGTCACGTCGGCCGCCAGGATGATCTGGTGCTCATTGGCCACCGCCTGGGCGTTGCCGCACTGGTCCCACCCCTTGTTCGACGCCCTCATGATCCGCGACTCGGGGTCGGTGAAGTTGATCTGGTCCTTCGGGTCGGGCACGGCGTCGGGGGGCGCGACCTTCGGGGCCGCCTTGCCCTCCGCCTGGCGCCGGGCCGCCTCCTGGCCGCCTCGGCCCGGGCCCGCTCCTCCAGCTGCGCCTTGGCCTGCCGGATCTTCGCCAGGCGGCTCTGACGCCGGGCCAACTCCTCGGGCAGTTCATCGCCGCTGCGATCCGGGCCGTGCCGTGAGTCTTCGGCCTCGTCCGTCATCCGTGCCTCGGCCAGCAGCGTGGCGACCTCCTCCTTGAGCCGCTCCTCCTCCTCCTTCATCCGCTCGTAGCTCATCGCCTTGTGCCGCGAGGCGTTGGCCTTGACCTTGGTCCCGTCCAACGCGATGGTCCCGACCTTGGCCAGCCCGGCCAGGGCGCAGAGCTTGAGGACCTCGACGAAGAGAGTCTCCAACCTGGCCAGGTGGATCTTGCGGAAGTCGCTGATGGTGCGGAAGTCGGGGATATCGTCGCCGACGATGATGCGGCAGGCGACATCGGTGCGGCAGCGGCGCATGATCCGCCGCGAGGAGCGGGTGCCGGTGGCGTAGCAGTAGAGCAGCAGGGCGACCATCATCCGGGGATGGTACGGCGGCTGGCCCCGCAGCTCGCGCTCGTAGTGGGCGAAGAAGGGCGAGAGGTCGAGGGTGGCGACGGTGTCGAGGAGGAAATAGACGAGGTCGTCCTCGGGGAGCCAGTCCTGGGGCGACGGGGGGAACAGGTAGGCCTGGTCGGGGGACCAGTCGCGATAAGTCTTGCTCATGCCATCGCCTCACCAGGCCCGCAACCACTCGGACGACCGGACAGGGCATTCTTCGAAGGTCACCGGTCGAAGGCAATACTCGGACGGGTAAGCGTCAGATTCGTAGGTAAACCCTATCAGGTCATCGAGGGCTGCCAGTAGGCGTCCCATTGCCGGTCTCCGACTCTTGAATAACGCCCGGAGGTGCGCGACGCTGTCGGCCCCGTCCTCTCCCCATCGCATCCCCGCCCCTTTCATCCGCTGCCCGACCACCGTCTTGCACGCCGATTCGATCGGTCCCGAGCCGATCGCCCAGCCCTTGGACACGTACTTCGGGTAATCCATCCGGTGCGATTGGTTCGTGAAATACCTCGTGACCTCACCGAGCGTCGCCGAGGCGGCACGGCCGATCACTTCCAGTTCCCGGAGCCCTTCCAGGACCGCCGGTCCCCCTTCGTGTTTGAGACGGTGGCACCATGCGTCGAGCCAGACCTTGCGAGTGACTTCGTCGTCGGGGTGAAGCGCCCGGCCGAGGTCGCCGAGATATTCCGTCGCGTGGTAGAAATCGAGGATGATCGCATCGACACGGCCGAAATTGACGCGCAGCCAGTCCTCCAGGCCCGCCCCGCCGTCGCTCAGGGCGATCCACCGATCGGCCCGGTCCATCCCGACCTGCGCCGCCTGCCGACGGAGCGGCTCTCCCAGCGTGGCGATCCCGTCCAGGCCCGCCAGGTAGCGGACATCGAAGCGGGGGGCCTTCGCCTCGGGCTTGGCCCGCCGGGTCGGCGTCTCGGGCACCGGGTTGTAGACCATGGCCACCGTGACCATCCGCCCCTCGGCCTTCGCCCCGCGTTCGCCTTGCTGGCCGACCCCGGTGGCGTCGAGCGAGACATACGCGCAGGTCTTCCCCTCGGCGTCCTTGTGCCAGGCCCAGGGGGTCGCTTCGCCGAACGTCTCCTCCCTGGCCAGCCGCCCGCCGATGTCACGGCCGGCGGCCTCGGTGACGCGCTCGACGGTGGACTCCGAGACCCGGAGCCCGGCGACCTTGGGCAGGGTCGTCTCGCCGGCCTCGGCGAAGCTCGAAAGCAGGCCCGTCAGGGCGACGACTTCGGAAGCCGCGGGCGTCAGGATGTCGGCCGAGAGTCCCGGAGTCTGGTCCCAGGGGACGACCCCGTTGCGGCAATGGGGGCAGTGATAATAGGCCCGGCGGGGGCGGACGTCGCCGAGCAGGCTGACGAGCGTCTTGGGCCGATAGCCGACGAATTTGGCGGCCTTCTGGCATTTCGGGCAAGTCATGCTGGACCCGAGGTACCCCCTTTTTTCCGCTCGTCGAGAGCGGCTTGAATGGCCTTGGCTCCGATCTTATGGGTCAGGTCGCGAACCTGGAACTCGGTCGGCCCGAGGATTTGTGCGTCGGACTTAGAGGCGAGCAGTTGGGCCATTTGCCAATGCTCGTCGTCGCTGGCCTGACGAAGGGTCTGGTAGATCCGTTCGGCCTCGTCGATTTGGGCCTGGGTCAAGCCGGGTCGAGGGGTGCGCATGGTGGGACGTCCGTGAAGATCCTGTGTTGAAATCCGTGGCTCCCATCAGAGACCCCTGTTGTACCGAATTTCCCACCTACTTTCGAGACGCTTACCCTACTCGGACGAACTCCTAGTACTACAGTTGTAACTAGGCTGGCGTGTGTGTAGTCTGGCCATCAAACCACCCCGGGAGGGTCGCGATGGCCAGCACCAGCTCCGCAGCCCGGATCGAAGACGTCCTCGAGTGGGGGCAACAGCTCGAGGCGGTCGCCAAGCGAATCGGGGCGAGATTCGCCCGCAGCGAGACCCGCGACCGCGTCCGATCCTATCTCGTCGGCCTGCTCGCCCCCGTGCAGCGGAAGAACTCCTGGCAGCTCGCCGAGCAGATCGGTGAGGACGCCCCCTATGGCGTCCAGCATCTCCTGGGACGCTCCGACTGGGACCCCGACGAGGTCCGCGACGACCAGCGGGCCTATGTCGTCGAGACGCTGGGCGACGACGAGGCCGTCCTGATCCTCGACGAGACCGGCTTCCTCAAGAAGGGCGAGCACTCCGCCGGCGTCGCCCGCCAGTACACCGGCACCGCCGGCCGGATCGAGAACGCCCAGGTCGGCGTCTTCCTGGCCTACTCATCCTGCCATGGGACGGCATTCCTCGACCGGGAGTTATACCTGCCCAAGGAGTGGACCGACGATCCGGAGCGGTGCAAGAAGGCGGGCATCCCCGAGCAGACCAGCTTCGCCACCAAGACCCAACTGGCCGAGCAAATGCTCGGGCGTGCCTTCAAGGCGGGCGTGCCGGCGGCCTGGGTCACCGGCGACGAGGTCTATGGCGGCGATGGCGAGTTGCGTCGCTGGCTGGAGGGCGAGAAGCGGCCTTACGTGCTGGCGGTGCGGGCCAATCAGTATGTCCGGAAGGGATTCGAGCAGTCCAAGGTCGCCGCCCTGTTCGGGTCGCTCCCGAAGCGGTCCTGGCACGAGATCACGATCGCCTGGGGGAGCAAGGGGCCTCGGCGGTACGCCTGGGCGTGGGTCGCGATCAACCACGACCTGGGGCCGAGGTGGCGACGATGGCTGCTGGTCCGACGGAGCCTGGACGGGAAGGATGAGCTGGCCTACTACCCGGCGGCCGGGCCGAGGCGGACGACGCTGACGCGTCTGGCCGTGACGGCCGGTGCCCGCTGGTCGATCGAGGGCGGTTTTGAGGCGGCCAAGCAGGAGGTGGGGCTGGCCGACTACGAGGTGCGGAGCTGGACGGGCTGGCATCGGCACATCACGCTGGCGTTGCTGGCCCATGCGATCCTGGCCGCGGTGCGGAAAGTGGCCGATACGCCGCCCGAAAAAAGTCGGGAGAGGACCGCGAGCTGATCAGCCTGACGGTGCCTGAAGTCCGTCGCCTGCTGGTGAGGCTGCTCTGGAGCCGGCTGCCGGGGATCGGATCGACCTCGGGATGGTCGGAGTGGCGACGGGCTCATCAGGCGTTCGCTCGAAGATGCCACTACAAGAAGAGGGGGGCGAAGCCCCCGGATTAGTTACAACTGTAGTACTAAGATGGGGGCTCCTCGTCACACGGAGCCCTGCCATGTCGCGCCGCAAGAAGGATCCCCTCCGACCGCTCACCGACCCCGAGCGTCAGGAACTGACCCTGCTGAGCCGGTCCCAGTCCGCGCCGGCTGTCCAGGTCGCCCGCGCCACCATGCTCCTGGCCGTCGCCGACGGCGACGACTATCAGCAGGCCGCCCGCCCCGCAGGCCGACGCTCCGGCGACGCCGTCTCGCACCTGGTCGCCCGCTTCAACACCGAGGGCATGGCCGCCATCGCCCCACGCCATGGCGGCGGCCGGGCGCCGGTCTACGATCCTGCGGCACGGCAGCGTGTGCTCCGCGAGGTGCGACGCGAGCCGACGCCCGAGGCCGATGGCACGGCGACCTGGTCGCTGAGCACGCTGAAGCGGTCGCTGCGGGCGGCCCCCGATGGCCTGCCCAATGTCGCCGCCTCGACGATCTGGCAGGTGCTCCGCGAGGCCGGCCTGAGCTATCAGCAGAGCCGCACCTGGTGCCCCACCGGCTCGGCGCTGCGCAGGCGCAAGAGCGGCACGGCCCTCGTCATCGATCCGGACGCCGAGCCGAAAAAAAGTTGATCGAGGATGCCTACCTCACGGGCGAGGCGATGGGCCTGCCGGTCTGGTGCACCGATCAGGCCGGGCCGTTCCAGACGGTGCCGCATCCCGGGCCCTCCTGGCGGCCCGAGGGCGAACCGGCGCGGCAGCCGCACGAATACCTCCGCGACGGCACCGCCAAGGTGCTGACGCTGTCCCACCCGGCCGACGGCCGCGTCCGCGTCGAGGGCGCGACATCCTGCCCGAACACGGTCCTGCATGGCTGGCTGAAGCGGGAGTTGACCGCCGTGCTCGCCGCGATGCCGACGCCGCCAGCGGCGAAGGTCGCCTCGCGCGGCGAGACGATCAAGGATTGGGAACGCCGGCAGGAAGGCCTGGGCCTCAAGCCGACACTGCCGGAGGAATTGCCGCCGTTGCGGATGCTCCTGGTGCTGGACAACCTGGCCGGGCACAAGACGCCCGCGTTCGTGTGCTGGCTGTTCGAGCGGGGGATCATGCCCTTATACACGCCGGTGGGCGGTTCTTGGTTGAACATGGCCGAGAGCATCCAGCGGGTGCTCAAGCGCCGGGCGTTGTCGGGTCAGCACCCGAGCGAGGTGAAACAGATCATGTAGATGGTTCGAGCAGGTCGCCCGGCATTGGAACGCGACCCCGACGCCGTTCGTGTGGGGCGGGAAGCGGGCGGCACGGCGTCGGCGTCGGCGCGAGCGTCGCCACCGTCTGGGCGGCTCGGGGGCCTGCACGTTGACGCCCGTGCGCCGAGGCCCATGCCCGATTTATGGCCACACGCAACGCGAATGACCCACTAGTACTACAGTTGTGACTAATCGTCGGCAGGTGTAATCTGGCCCTGGAATCACCCGAGGAGGGTCGCCATGGCCAGCACCGGCTCTGCGGTCGCACCGGACGATGTCCAACGATGGGGTCAACAGCTCGACGACGTCGCCCGACGCATCGCCGCGAGGTTCGCACGCAGCGAGACCCGGGGACGAGTCCGCGACTACCTCGTCGGGCTCCTCGCCCCCGTGCAGCGCAAGAACGCCTGGCAGGTCGCCGAGCAGATCGGCGACGATACCCCCTACGCCGTCCAGCACCTCCTGGGCGCTCCGACTGGGCGCCCGACGAGGTCCGCGACGACCTCCGGGACTACGTCATCGACTCGCTCGGGGACCCCGAAGCCGTCCTCATCCTCGACGAGACCGGATTCCTCAAGGAGGGTGACCACTCCGCGGGCGTCGCCCGCCAATACACCGGCACCGCCGGGAGGATCGAGAACGCCCAGGTCGGCGTCTTCCTGGCCTACACCTCCCGGCATGGGACGGCCTTCCTCGGCCGCGCGTTGTATCTGCCCGAGCACTGGGTCGCCGACCCGGCCCGATGCAAGAAGGCCGGCATCCCCGAGGGGACGCGCTTCGCGACCAAGGGGCGGTTGGCCAGGGGGATGCTCGAGCGGGCGTTCGCGGCGGCGTGTGCCGGCGGCCTGGGTCACCGGCGACGAGGTCTACGGCAGCGACGGCGACCTGCGCCGCTGGCTGGAGGGGGAGCGGCGCCCCTACGTGCTGGCGGTGCGGGCCAATGAATACGTCCGGGATGGCGCCCGGAAGGCCAAGGTCGCCGCCGTGGTCGCCGCGCCGCCGAAGCGGGCCTGGCACACGATCGCGATCGCCTGGGGGAGCAAGGGCCCGCGGCGGTACGCCTGGGCTTGGTTGCCGATCGACCACGACCTGGGCCCGAAGTGGCGGAGGTGGCTGCTGTTGCGTCGGGGCCTGGATGAGGGCCGGGAGGTGGCGTACTACCTGGCGGCCGGCCCGCGGCGCACGACGTTGACCCGATTGGCGAAGACGGCCGGTGCGAGATGGGCGATCGAAGGGGGGTTTGAGGCGGCGAAGCAGGAAGTCGGGCTGGCCGACTACGAGGTGCGGAGCTGGACGGGCTGGCATCGTCACATCACGCTGGCGCTGCTGGCTCATGCCGTCCTTGCTGCGGTGGGCCGGCTGGCGGAGTTGACGCCGAAAAAAAGTCTCCGGATGATCGGGAGTTGATCGCCTTGACGGTCCCCGAGGCGCGTCGGTTGCTGGTGCGGCTGCTGTGGATCCGCCTGCCGGAAGTCGAGGAGATCTTGGCGTGGTCGGAGTGGCGAAGGGCTCATCAGGCCCTGGCGCGACGCTACCACTACAAGAAACGCGGAGTTAAGCCGCCGGATTAGTTACAACTGTAGTACTAGTCAAGGACCGGATGGAGCAGACCGGGATGCGTTGGACCGTATCCGGTGCGCAAGCAATGCTGCATCTTCGAGCGACCTACCTGAACGATCAATGGGACGAGTTCCTCGAAGATCGGATCGAGAGGGAACAAACCAGGCTGTATGGGAAAAATGCGGCATAGCGCCTAGCGGGTTACACCCAATAGAATTCCGGATTTCCCGCGAAAGTGCGGCATGCCCTGCGCCGCTAAGCACGCCGCCGATGTCGCGGAGCGGCCGGCCGGCGGCATTCGGCTCGGCAATCATCGGGGCCAGGCCCTCGCCGGCGGCTTTGGTCTTCGCCCGGATCGCCGTCGCGGCAAGTTGCCCTCCCTTGGCGGCCTCGTTGCTCCATCACCGGCAATCCGGCCGTGCCGCACCACAAGGATGCCGCCGCGAGGCGGAAGGGTGGCAGCAAATCATCGATAAAGCATGCAATAAAACATTCAATTTTAATAATTAAATAAATCATGGACGCCTTTAACGGTTTGCCGTCCTAGGTTTGATGCGGGGGCGGGTAGCCCGGCCGATCGACCCCGGCGGGCGCCCCTGGACACGAGGCGCAAGACCCATGACGGATCCGGAACGCAGGAGGCCGGGGCGTCCCAGGAAGGTGGGGCCGCCGCGCGAGGCCGCCGTGGCCCTGAAAGGCTCGCCGGAATGGAAGGCATGGCTCGACGGGTTCGCGGGCCACTGCCGCCTCGGCCTGGCCGACACGGTCGAGCAGTCGCTGCTCTGCTACGCCAAGCAACGCGACTACGGCGAGCCGCCGAAGCGATGAGGTGCCGCCGCCGACCGGATCCCCGCGAGGGATCGGCCCTCCCCTCATCGACGACGTTTAATATTTTCCCCGAAACAAATATTAAATCGCCGATATTTTCATTAACAATTTGATTCACATCATCATTCAAGAGGACTCCCCGATGATCTTCTCCGATTGGCGAGCGTGGCGGATGGCCAGGCCTGCCCCGGGCCGGGCCGCGAGGCGACGCAAATCTCTGTCGTCGCTCGCGATGGAGCGGTTTGAGGACCGGATCTTGATGGCGACCGCGCCGCCCCTGGGTGCGGCGGCGAGCTTCGCGGTCCTGGGCGGCACGACGGTGACCAACACCGGCGCGACCACCATCGTCGGGGACGTGGGCGTCAGCCCGGGGACGTCGATCACCGGATTCCCCCCCGGAGTCGTCAGCGGAGGGTCGATCCACGCGGGCGACGCCACCGCGACGCAGGCCGAGGCGGATCTCGCCACGGCGTATGCCGACCTCGCAGGAGAACCGGTCGACACGAGCCTGACCGGCCAGGACCTGGGCGGATTGACGCTCACGCCCGGCGTCTACAATTTCACCTCGGTGGCCCAGCTAAGCAGCACGCTGACCCTCGACGCCCAGGGCGACTCCCATGCGATCTTCGTCATCCAGGTCGGCAGCACGCTGACGACGGCCGCCGACTCGTCCGTCAGCCTGATCGACGGCGCCCGCGCCGGCAACGTCTACTGGCAGGTGGGAAGCTCCGCGACGCTCGGGACGGACACCGCATTCGAGGGGAATATCCTCGCATTCACGAGCATCACCCTGACCACCGGCGCCGACATCGGGGCGGGCAGGGCCCTGGCGATCAACGGCGCCGTGACGATGGACACCAATTCCATCTCCGCCGTGTTCACCACGCCCCTGACGATCACCGCCGACGACCAGACCAATGTCTATGGCGCCGCGTTGCCGGCCTTGACGGCGAGCTACGCGGGCTTCGTCAACGGCGACACGCCGGCCAGCCTGACGACTCAGCCCACGGTGACGACCACCGCCACCGCCGGCAGCCAGCGTCGCGGGCAGCCCCTACGCCATCACCGCCTCGGGAGCCGTGGACCCGGACTACACGATCAGCTACGTCCCCGGGACGCTCACCGTCACGCCGGCGCCCTTGACGATCACGGCCGACGACCAGACCAAGGTCTACGGCGCCGCCCTGCCGACGCTGACGGCCAGCTACACCGGCTTCGTCAACGGCGACACCTCGGCCAGCCTGACGACTCAGCCCACGCTTGCGACGACCGCCACCGCCGCCAGCCACGTCGCGGGCAGCCCCTACGCCATCACCGCCTCGGGCGCCGTCGATACCGACTACGCGATCAGCTACGTCGCCGGCGGCCTGACCGTCACCGCCGTCCCGCTGACGATCACGGCCGACAACCAGACCAAGGTCTACGGCGCCGCGCTGCCGACGCTGACCGCGTCCTACGCGGGCTTCGTCAACGGCGACACGCCGGCCAGCCTGACCACCCAGCCCACGCTCGCGACCACCGCCACCGCCGCCAGCCACGTCGCGGGCAGCCCCTACGCCATCACCGCCAGCGGGCGCCGTGGACCCCGACTACGCGATCAGCTACGTCGCCGGCACCTCACCGTCACCCCGGCGCCTTGACGATCACCGCCAACAACCAGACCAAGGTCTACGGCGCCGCGCTGCCGACGCTGACGGCGAGCTACTCCGGCTTCGTCAACGGCGACACGTCGGCCAGCCTGACCACCCAGCCCACGCTCACGACGACCGCCACCGCCGCCAGCCACGTCGCCGGCAGCCCCTACGCCATCACCGCCAGCGGCGCCGTCGACCCCGACTACACGATCAGCTACGTCGCCGGCACGCTCACCGTCACGCCGGCCCCGCTGACGATCACCGCCGACAACCAGACCAAGGTCTACGGCGCCGCGCTGCCGACGCTGACGGCGAGCTACACCGGCTTCGTCAACGGCGACACGCCGGCCAGCCTGACCACCCAGCCCACGCTGACGACCACCGCCACCGCCGCCAGCCACGTCGCCGGCAGCCCCTACGCCGATCACCGCCAGCGGGCGCGGCGGATCCCGACTACGCGATCAGCTACGTCGCCGGCTCGCTCACCGTCACCCCGGCCCCGCTGACGATCACCGCCGACAACCAGACCAAGGTCTACGGCGCCGCGCTGCCGACGCTGACGGCCAGCTACACCGGCTTCGTCAACGGCGACACCTCGGCCAGCCTGACCACCCAGCCCACGCTGACGACGACCGCCACCGCCGCCAGCCACGTCGCGGGCAGCCCCTACGCCATCACCGCCAGCGGGCGCCGTCGATCCGCGACTACGCGATCAGCTACGTCCCCGGGACACTCACCGTCACGCCGGCGCCCTTGACGATCACCGCCGACAACCAGACCAAGGTCTACGGCGCCGCGCTGCCGACGCTGACGGCCAGCTACACCGGCTTCGTCAATGGCGACACGCTCGGCCAGCCTGACCACCCAGCCCACGCTCACGACGACCGCCACCGCCGCCAGCCACGTCGCGGGCAGCCCCTACGCCATCACCGCCACCGGGGCCGTGGACCCCGACTACACGATCAGCTACGTCGCCGGGACGCTCACCGTCACGCCCGGCGGCCTTGACGATCACCGCCGACAACCAGACCAAGGTCTACGGCGCCGCGCTGCCGACGCTGACGGCGAGCTACTCCGGCCTCGTCAACGGCGACACGCCGGCCAGCCTCACCACCCCGCCCACGCTCACGACCACCGCCACGGCCAGCAGCGTCGCCGGCAGCCCCTACCCCATCACCGCCTCGGCCGCCGTGGACCCCGATTACGCGATCACCTATGTCCCCGGCATCCTGAACGTCGTCGCAGTCGCCGGGCCGGGCGTCACCTCGGTCCAGCGCTATGGGTTCCACATGGAGGCCACCTATCTCGTCCTCTACGTCAACGGCCCGCTCGATCCCACCTCCGCCCAGGACACCGCCAATTACACCATCGCGGGGCCGAACCGGCGGGGCGGGCTCTCCCGCCACCGCATCGCCGTCGGCCAGGCCATCTACGACGCGGCGGCGGGGACAGTCACCCTCAAACCCAAGCAGAGATTGAACGTCCACTTGCGCTATGAATTGATGGTCAACGGCGCGGACCCGTCGGGGCTGAAGGGGCCATCGGGAACAATGCTGCAAGCCGCGGGCATCGGGCAGCCCGGGACCGACTACGCGACGACGATCACGTTCGGAAATCTGGCCGGCAGGGCCAGTCAGATACCCAACGCCGGCCTGCTCGGCTTGAGCGCCAGGAAACTAGGCCCGGGCCACGGGAAAGCGGCCTCGGAGCGATAGAGTAATATCCGACGCAAATCAGATCGAAATCCGCTCGACGATGTTCCGCGTCACCTTCTTCTGCCGCCGGTCTTAAAGCCCCGCGTCGTCCGAGGCTCCGCGTGACCGGCCAGGTATTGAACATCCTCGAGCGGCACCCCTTGCGTCAGGAGGTCGGTGATCGCCGCCACGCGGAAGCTATGCCGACGCCGCGACGGCAGCCCGGCATCCTTCAGACGACGCTTCACCAGGTCGCACACTACCCGCGAATCCATCGCGTTGCCCGTCAATTCCTTCGCCTTGCCGTTGCCCGCACGGAACAGCGGCCTGTCTTTCGGCTCGCCCGCGAGCTTCGCCGCATCCAGGTAGGCCCGGATGAAGCCTTCCAGATCGTGCCGCACCGGGATTTCCCGGCTCTTGCCGCTGTGAACGCCGGTCGAAAAACGTAGCGCGGGCCGGCGGCCGACGGTCGGTCAGAGAACGTAGCGCCCATGGCTTGCCTTGTGGCTCTGGGACCACGATGGAGGTTTCTTTACCCCATCCAGGTCCCTCAGCCGTGAGGTCTATGGGTGTATACCGACATGGAGAACTGGATCGAGATCCGCCGTCGCGTCCTCGTCGATGGCCGGAGCAAACGCTCCGTCTGCCGCGAATTCGACATCCACTGGGACACGCTCAAGAAGATCCTCAACCATCCCAGCCGCCCGGATATCAGCGCGTCTCCTCGGCCTCGGCCCAAGCTCGATCCCTTCCTGGGCGCCGTCCACTGGATCCTCGAAGAGGACAAGAAGTCCCCCCGGAAGCGGCGGCATACCGCCCGCCGGATCTTCGAGCGGCTTCGCGATGAGCATGGTTACGAGGGCGGCTTGACCGTGGTGAAGGACGCAGTCGCTGCCTGGCGGCTGCGGTCCGCGGAGGTCTTCGTCCCGCTCGCCCACCCGCCCGGCGAGGCCGCAGGTCGACTTCGGCCAGGCCGAGGTCACGCTCGACGGCCGGACCACCACCGTGGCCCTGTTCGTCATGACCTTGCCATACTCCGATGCGATCTTCGTTCGCGCCTCCCCTCGCGAGTGCACCGAGACGTTCCTCGAGGGGCATGTCCGCGCCTTCGCCTTCTTCGGCGGCGTGCCTCGGCGGATCAGCTATGACAACTCGAAGATCGCCGTGGCCAAGATCACGGGCGATCGCGAGCGGAAGGCCACCGATGCCTTCTTGCGGCTCCAGAGCCATCATCTGTTCGAGGCCCACTTCTGCCTGGTGCGACGTCCCAATGAGAAGGGGCATGTCGAGACGCTGGTCGGCTACGCCCGCCGTAATTTCCTGGTGCCGGTGCCGGTCATCCATGGCGGGCTGGCACCGTTGAACATCGACCTCGAACGGCGGTGTCGCGAGGACCTGACGCGGCGGATGTGGGGCAAGCCGGCGGCCAAAGTGGAGCGGCTCGACGAGGAGCGGCCGTCCTTCCTGCCGCCGCCATCCGAGGCATTCGTGGCCGCGCGGGTCGAGTTGCGCAGTGTCGACTCGCTGTCACTGGTCAGCTTCGATGCCAACCAGTATTCGGTCCCCACCGAGTTCGCCCATCATCGCGTGACAGTCGTCGCTTCGGCCGATACCGTGCGGATCGTCGCCGGCGATCGCGTGGCGGCGACCCACCCGCGCTGCTGGGATCGCGAGCGGGTGTCCTATGATCCGGTCCATTACCTTGCGGTGCTCGAGCGCAAGCCCGGGCGCCGGACTTCGCGGCTCCCCTGGAGGGCTGGGAATTGCCGATCTGCTTCGGCGTCCTGCGGCGACGGCTCGAGGCCGAATCCGGCGGGCCGGGGACGCGGCAGTACATCAAGGTCCTGCGGCTGCTGGAGCACGCCGATCCGAGGGAGCTGACCGACGCCATCGAGCGGGCGCTGGAGTCGGGGGTCGCCGACGCCGACGCGGTGCGACTGATCCTCGAGCACCGCCGCGAACGCCCGGCCGGCCTCTTCTGCCTCGACGGCCGGCCCCATCTCAAGGCGGTGACCGTGCCGTCGCCCGACCTCTCGGCGTACGCGAGCCTGGCGGGGGGCGTGTCATGAAGGAGCTCGAGACCACCAGCACGGTGCTCCTGAAGCACCACCTCAAGGCGCTGAAGCTGCCCACGATGACGGCCGAGTGCGAGAAGGTGGCCGCGCGATGGGCCAGGGAGAACGTCGACCACCTCGGGTTCCTGCTCCAGCTCTGCGAGCTGGAGTTGCTCGACCGCGAGCGGCGATCGGCGGCGCGGCGGATGAAGGCGGCACGATTCCCGACGCCCAAGGCCCTGGACACGTTCGACTTCACGGCCGCGCCCTCGGTGAACAAGCCGATGATCCTGGAGTTGATGAGGTGTGAGTATATCACGAGGCGTGAGAACGTCCTGCTCATCGGGGGCAGCGGCTCGGGCAAGACGCACCTGGCCACGGCGCTCGCGATCGAGGCGTGTGCGCGGGGCAAGCGGGTGCGATTCTTCCGCGTGACCGAGCTGGCGACGCTCCTGCTGGAGGCACGCGAGGGAAGGCAGTTGACGCGATTGAGGTCGCAACTGGCGAAGCTCGACCTGCTGGTGCTGGACGAGCTGGGTTACGTGCCGGCAAGCCAGGTCGGTGCGGAGTTGCTGTTCGACGTGATCAGCACGGCGTACGAGCGGTCGAGCGTGATCGTGACGACGAACCTGCCGTTCGAGGAATGGAAGGAGGTGCTGGGCAGCGAACGGCTCACGGGTGCAACGCTCGACCGGCTGACGCATCGCTGCACGATCGTGGAGACGGGCAAGGACAGCTACCGGCTGAGGGAGGCGAAGAAGAAGCGCCATGCAGGGCCGTCGGATCCTCCGAGGCCGCTCATGGACGAGGGAGCAAAGAAGGGGTAGCCTGAAAGGGCGGGCGCCACGGATTTCGGCCGGCCCGCGCTACGTTTTTCGACCGGCGTTCACATCGCGGCGGCAGCTCGAGGACGACTACGAGCGTTGGCGGGGGACGGCCCCCGGCCGGCTCTCGCCCGAGGACGAGCGGGCGATCCGCAACCCGGCCGGCGACCTGCCCGCGGTGTGGCGGGCGGCAACGACGACCCCGGCCGAGAGGCAGCGGATCGCCCGGCTCCTGGTCGATCGCGTGAGCGTCGTCGTCGACAAGGCCAGCGAGCGGGTGGATGTCGAGTTGCATTGGGCCGGCGGCCCGGTCGAGTCGCACACGCTGTCCCGGCCGGTGAGGCGTTATGACCTCCGGGCCGACTACCCCCAGCTCGTCGCGAGGGCGCGGGCCTGGTGCTCCGAGGGCCTGAGCACCGCGGGGATCGCCGAGCGGCTCAACGAGGAGGGCTTCCGGCCCCCGAAGCGGTCCGATCGCTTCAACGGCGGGATGGTGCAACGGCTCCGATGTCGCCTCGAGCTGGCCCATCGCAAGCCCCACGGGAGCCCGTCGGGCCTGGGCCAGGACGAGTACAGGCCCAGTGGACTGGCGCGTCGGCTGGAAATCGGCCTGGACACGGTGCGGCGGTGGGTCCGCGCCGACTGGGTGACATCGAGCCGCGACGCCGAGGGGCACCACGTGATCTGGGCCGACGCCTCCGAGTTGGCCCGGCTCCGGGAGCTTCACGCCCTGCCCAGGACCCGGGCGACCAGGGATCGGGTGGCGGAATTGTCCAAGCCAAAGGCCCGTCCGGAGCGGTAGACTGCGGTGGCCCGGCTCGGGGTGAGCCGGGCCACCCTACCACTCACTTGGAAGGCATTATGGCTGGCACATCGAGACGACCTTCGACGAGCAGAAGGCGCACCAGGACCCGCCCCGGCCGAGCAAGCCGGCGCACCTGAGGAGCGAGACGCCGGCGGGGGTGATCCAGGAGATCTACGCGCTGTCGCTGGGCCATTTCGTGATCCGCTCGCTGATGTGCGAGGCGGCGGCGACGGCGGGCCTGGACCCGGATCGGTTGTCGTTCACCGGGTCGTTCCAGATCCTCAAGTGTCGCCTGCCGGGATGCGATGCGGGGACGCCCGAGACGTTCGAACGGTGGTATCGGGGGCTGCTCTGGGAGGTCCAGGGTGAGCGGACGGACCGGCGTCGTAACCGGATCAATCCGCGCGTGATCAAGCGGAAGCTCTCCAAGTGGAAGACGAAGCGAGCCGAGGATCGCAAGCCCACGCCCTTGAAGAAAACCTTTCGAGAGACAGTGGTTATGATTCGTTAAACGGTATTGGGCCAAGCCCCGTCAAGTCGCCCGGCGGCTGCCGTTGACGTGGACGCCCTCGGCGGATGGAGATCCGAGCTTGCGAATAAGCAAAGCTGGCCGGACGCCGGACACGCACCCGAGTGGCCCGGCCCGATTCAGTGGCCCACGACCAGGACCACGAACGACCCGGCTGCGTAGCGTCGCCTGGCCCCCTTGGTGGCGGCCTTGCCGGCGGCGGGCGCGGGGGCCGCCTCGGGCATGGCGGCGGCCAGGTAGAGGCGATGGGTCTTCGGGTCCAGCGCGATCGTCTTGGCGCTGACCTGCGTCTTGATCGTCCTGGCGACCTCGTAATGGCCGGGCGACGCCTCGCGGATCATCGCCACGGTGCCGTCGCCCCCGCACGAGGCGAAGACCAGGCCGGTGGCCTCGTCCCGCACGCAGCCGTCGGGGCCGGGGCCGATGGGCAGCGTCTGGGCCACCTTACCAGTGTCGGCGTCGGAGATCACCAGCGTCTTGTTGGCGCAGGTGCTGAAGAGCTTGCGCCTTCGGGTCGAACGCCAGGCCGGTGGGCTCCTCGCCCGGCGCGAGCGGGAATCGCTTCACGACCTTCATCGTCCTGGCGTCGAACTCGACGATTTCGCTCGTGTCCTCCAGGTTGACCCACACGTGGCCCTTGTCGTCGGAGACGGCCAGCTCGGGGACTCCGCCGGGGGCGAGTGTGCCGACGACCTTCATCGCCTCGGGGTCGATGGCCGTGATGTCGTTGGACCCGTGGTTGAAGCTGAGGATGCGGCGGCTGACCGGCTCGAAGGTGATGATGTCGGGCCTCCCGTTGGCCTTGACCTTGCCGAGGACTTTGAGCGTCTTCAGGTCGAAGACGGTCACCGTCGAGTCGCCACCGTTGCTGGTGAACCCGCGGTTCAGTTCGGGGACGAAGGCGATCCCGTGGACGCCGGGCGTGTCGGCGATCTCGCCCGCGACCTTCTCGGTCTCGAGGTCGATCACCATCACGCGGGTGCTGCGAGCCACGTACAGCTTGCGGTTGGCGGCGTCCACCTCCAGGAAGTCCCACCCGCCCTCGCCCCCCACGGCGATCGAATGGACCTTCTCGTAGCGAGGCATCGGTCCCTGGGCCCATACCGCGGGCATCAGGCACGAGGTCAAAGAGGCGAAAAGGGCGAATCGGGCCATCTCAGTTCCATCCTTCCGTTTGGTTTCCCGGCTCGGATCGCACGAAATATGCTCCACGGACCGGAGTCCGGCGAGTTATGGTTGACGGCGTATCCTCGGGCCGTCAACCACTCGCCGGGATGCGTAACTGGGGTTTTGCAAACCGGTCGGCGATGGCGTTAAAATAGGTAGGATCGGCCCGTTTCCCACTCAAATTGCTCGGGCGCAGTTGGACTGCGGAGCATGCGATTATGCCTGGGATCGTCGAATTCCCCAAGCTGGTCCAGGACACCCTGGATCAGTACGGCGACCTCTTCGCCAACGATTGCCAGCGTCGCCACCTCGGTGAATACCTCACCGGCCTCTTCGTCGCCGAACGCAAGACCGTTCTCGGCATCCATGACGAGTTCGCCGCCACCACCGACCAGTCATGCCTCAATCGCTTCCTCACCGAGGTCAAGTGGGATGCCCAGGCCCTCAACGACCGGCGGTTGGAACGGCTCCAGCACGACCCGTCCACCCGCTACAGCGACCAAGGCGTCATCCCCATCGACAACACCCTCATCGACCGGGATGGGATGCTGATCCCCGACGCCGGCTGGTACTGGGACCACGCCGAGCAGCGGAACAAGATCGCCCAAGACTACCTCTTCGTCAACTACGTCTGCACCTCGGGCAAGCACTATCCGCTGGAGTTCCGCCTCTTCCGCAAGCAGGAGACCTGCGAGGCGATCAAGGAGCCGTTCCGCAACCACACCAAGCTCTGCTGCGAGTTGATCGATTGGGCCTGCGAGCGGAAGATCCCCGGCGACTTCGCCTTCGACAGCTACTTCACCAACGCCGAGATCCTCAACCACATCCACGACAAGAAGGATCGACTGGGACGATCCCGAGGCTACGTGGGCGACCTGAAGGTCAACCGCAAGCTGGAGTGGAAGGGCCGGATCCTCAAGGCCAGCGACCTGGCGGCGTCGATCCCGGCGGCGGACCGCAAGGAGATGCGGATCGGCGACAAGCGTCAGTGGTACTTCACCGTGACGGTGCAGATCCCCGGGGTGAAGCACAAGGTCCGGATCGTCGTCCTCTGGCATTACCGCCATGACGAGAATTGTTGCAAGATCCTGGTGACCAATCGGATCACCTGGGAGGTGGGTCGGATCGTGCGAGTGTACCGGCATCGTTGGACGGGCACGGAGACCTTCCATCGGGATGGCAAGCAGCAGCTCGGGCTGGGTGATTGTCAGCTGCGTGACTACCAGGGCCAGACCCGGCACATATACCTGGTCATGCTGGCGTACAGTCTGCTCATGGGCGAGTTAAAGCAGGGCCGTGCGAAGGAATGGGCGTTCCATCGGCTGATGACCATCGGCGAAGCCTGTCGGGCGATGATCCGGGAATCGTTGCGAACGACCCTGACCTGGGCGATCGAGCAAGTCACCGAGAGGAACCGGCCGGTTGGTCGTGTCGTGGCTCAGTTGGGCCTGACCTGACTGTTTGCAAAACTCCAGTTACAACTGTAGTACTACGGGAAATCCGACGCTCCGGAACACTTCGAGGTCGCGGCGGATGGTACGCCGGGTGACGCCCATCTCGTCGGCCATCTCGCGGATTGAAAGGCCCAGGCGGCGCGAGGCCAGCGCCCGGAGGAGATTCCACTGGCGTCTGAGGCAGTTCTCGTCGCGCATGCTCGGATCGCCACCCCGTGGTTAACGCCGAATTCCCGGCGGAACATAACCGACCCGCCGGCCGTGAGAAGTCATCCGGACATCGGAGTTCAGCGAAGGCCCCTGTCCACCGGCCCCGGCGGAGGTAATCGTAACCCAGGGGAGGGACGGATTGTGTCATAGCGACCATAAGAACATGGAGTGACGCCGATGCAGTTCCATGACGTCGCAAGCCCGCCTCCTCGTCTCGGGCCTACTATTTCACGTCGTCCCCCTTCGCCCCGATGACAGCAATTGTCGGCGTCCCTGTGGCGACCCTCACCGATTGGGCCTGCAGGAGTTGCCGCTCCTGGAACGGCCCTGGAGTCTGTTTCGATGCGCCATTAACCTCCGATCGAGGACGCCGTCCTGTATGGGCACGCATGAATTGTCCGCGCGGATATGGCTATTCCGTCGACAGACCCGCAAGTCGGATCGAGACGGCCTGGGACGGCGCGGTTATGCGGTCGTCGGCCGGGAGTTTCCCCCGCTTTCGCTCCGACCAGGCAGCCTGATGTTCGGCAATTCTTCGGCACACACTGGCCGTGTCAGTCCAATTTGGGTACAATGCGATCCGTGCGGGAACGGTTCGTAAGTTGTTTAAGTTTCAGGGATTTAAGCGTCATTACAACGCTACCTCGACGCGACACCCGGGCGAGAAATCTGGGATTTAGTTCCTGTGCCGAAAGGCGTGAGGGTTCAAGTCCCTCCTCTCGCATTATCGACGCTCAGAAAGACTTGCGTCAATTGCGGCGTGGGAGGTTGGGCGGCGTTTTTCCACTCCTGATCGGGCGGGCGAGTCCCGCCTATTCCGGCGCTTGGCTTGTGAGCAGGTAGACGGCGAACGAGGCCAGCCAGTGCTCGCCGGCGTAATCGCCGCTGGCCACGTGCTCCAGCCCCGCCCGGGCGTGGCGATTGGCCGAGGACGATAGGGCCACGCGGGCCGGATGCCCCTCCGCCAGCGATGCCGCGATCCCCTTCATGCACCAGGGCGACTGAGGTTGAGCCCGTCGAGGTGGACGAGCTGGGGGTCGGTGCGGTCGGTCACCGTGGCGGGCGTGAAGAGGGACGTCGGCTCGCCCCTTGCGGCACCCGGCAGGAAGCGGGCGAACCAGGCTCGGAACTCGGCGGGCGGGAGGACTCGCCTCATGAGGTCGGCCTCGATCAGCGTCGGCGAGAAGAAGTCGGACCCCGAAGGCTCCCACTTCGCCGGCGCGTCCTCGTCCGCCTCGAAGTACGACCTCGCCCGAGACTCCACCAGTCCTCGCAGTTTCGCGTCGCCGACGGCGAGGGCGTAGTCGTGGGCGAAGGCCAGGCCGAAGGCCGTGTTGGGGTGGACGCCGGTGCGGATCGGGTAGGTCTGCTTCGGGAAGAAGTCCAGGTAGCGGGCCGCGACGATCGATTCCACGGGGCGGAGGTTCTCGCGCCATCGGCGGGCGTCGGGGTCGTCCCATCCGTGCAATTCCTCGGCGAGCTTGAGCAGCCAGGCCCAGCCGTAAGGCCGTTCGAAGGGCCCGGCCTCCTTGCGGCGGAAGTACTCGGCCTCGGCGGCGAGGTTCCCCGCGGTGAAGTGGGCATCGAAGACCTCGCGGATCTCGCGGGCTTCGGCCAGGTCGGGGAACTTGCGGAGCAGGCGCGCGAGCATCCAGTGGCCGTGGACGCAGGAGTGCCAGTCATAGGACCCGAAGAAGGCGGGGTGGAGCTGCTTCGGGCCCTTCACGTCGTCCGCCGAGCCCATCACATGATCGAGCTTATTCGGGTATTCCTTGCCCAGGCCCTTCAGGGCCAGCCGGGCGAAGGCGGAGGCACGCTCGCGGGTCAACTCGGGCGGGGGCTCCGCCGGGCGGTCCTGCATTTCCATGGGAGGGAGGCCAAGGGAGAAGAAAAGGCCCGCGAGGGCCACGGCCCGGGATGTCCGACGATCAATCTGCACGGGTGGTGCTCCTGGGAGGGCAGTGCTCTCCTCCCAGGGTATCATCGGGCCGGTCGCATCCCCAGGGGTCGGCGCGGTGCGGGGCTCCCTCGCTCGTGGAATCGTCTCCCTGCCCCTCGGGCGTGCCGAGGGGCTATCGCAGGAACGGCTCGGCCGCTTCGGGTGCGGGCAATTGCTCCTCATCGACGTAGCACCAGGCCCATCGCTCGCCGGGCTCGTAGGATGCGATCACCGGGTCGCTCGTCTGGTGGAAGTGGTGGGTGGCATGGCGGCCGGGCGAGCTGTCGCAACAGCCCACGTGGCCGCAGGTCAGGCAGAGGCGCAGGTGGACCCAGCGCGAGCCCGTCTTGAGGCATTCCTCGCAACCCGCGGTGCGAGCGGGGACCGGCTCGATGTGGTCCAGGTGACGGCATCTCATGCGAACCTCCGCGATGGCCCGATCAGGGGCGGCCCATGGCCTTGAGGGCCTCCAGGAGTTCCGCGGCGTTGAGCTTGGAGTCGCCGTCCTTGTCGAATTCGACGATCCGCTTCTTGACCTCGGCCGGGGACAATCGCCCGAGGCGGACGGCGGAAAGCTCGGCTTCGTCGAGGGTGCCGTCGCCGTCCTTGTCGAGCATCTTCATCGCGGCGGCGGAGCGGCGAGCTAGCTCCTCCGGGGTGGGCGGCCTGTCGGCCGGGGCGGGGCCGCTGGCGATCATGTCGAAGATCAGGAACGCCATCTCGTCGGCCGTCTGCTCGCCGAAGGCGACCCGTTGCGGCGGCTTGCTCGGATTGGCGGGGTTGGTCGCCGAATTGTCGTAGGTCCATCGCACGTCAATCTTGGTGCCCGCGGGCAGGCGGACCGGGCTGGCGTACTGGTAGTAATACTGCCAGTTGAAGTCCCAGTCGGCGATCGAGATCAGCGGCATCTTCGTCCCGTCCGGCAGCGTGGCCTCGGCGCGGACGGTGCGGCCGATCAGGTGCATGTGCGGGAAGAGCCCGAAGACGGTGGCCTCGGCGTTCAGCGTCTTCGAGGCCCGCACCTCGTAGTCGGCCTTGCCCGGCGGGATGTCGATCTTGTTGCTGGAGAAGACGTTCATCTGGAGCCGCGACTCGGGCTTCTCGTCGGTGAGGTGGATGCCGATCGTCGATTGCTCGACCTCGGGCTTGCCGCTGGGGTGGAGGTGGAGTTGGAGCACCAGGTCCGCCTTCTCGGGCCAGCGACGGCCAGGTCGGCGGGCATGGCGTGCGGCTCCATGCCCGGGCGTCCAGATCGACAGCGGGCCGGAGAGGAGCCGGCCCGGCGGCGCCAGGCCCGAGAGGAAGCTCTTGCCGTCGGCCGCGGCCAGCTTCGCGACGGCCTGCTCGTGCGGCATCGAGGTGATCACGGCGTGATGCACGACCTTGCGGTTGCCGGGCCGGTATTCGATCGACTTGATGTACTTGCCGGCCGGGACCTGGATCGGCAGGACGAAGCAGCGGTATTCGTCGGGGCCCGAGGCGGCCAGGGTGTAGGGCTCCGGCATCTTCAGGACCAGGTCGGGCTCGCCCAAGCTGCCAGCCCTCGGCGAACTTGGGGGCCGGGGGCAGGTCGGACGGGTCGCCCTCGGCCGCGCCGGTCTCGGACCAGCGGCGGATCAGGCGCGATCTCGTCGTCGGTGAGCCTCCGCTCGTCGGCGAAGTGCCCCGCGCCCGGCTCGGCCTTCCACGGCGGCATCTGCCGGCTGGAGGTCACCTCGGCGATCTGCCCGGCCCGCTTCGAGGCGTCGCGATATCCCAGCAGCGAGAACGGGGCGACCTCGCCCGGACGGTGGCAGCCGGCGCATCGCTGGAACAGGATCGGGGCGACGTGCTTGTTGAACGTGACCGTCCTTCGGCCCCCCCGACCATGCCGGCGTGGCAGGTCGTGGCGAATCGCGGAGGCCAGGACGGCCGCGACGGAACGTGGTCATGATCCGGTTCACTCCCAGTCGCATCTGATCGCGGGCCAATCCAGGATCCGCAGGATACCAGCTTTTCCCCGTGTCGGATACCCTCGTGCCTGAATCAACAGGAGGGCTGCAAACTGGGGTAGAACCGCCGATTCCCGGGGTCGATGGGTCGGCCATCAAGTCGCGGAGATCTCGCGGCGAACGTGTCGCCCCCGCATGGACGGCATCGTTGGCGGCCCCGGCCGCTCCCGGCGCGAGGCGCGGACCGGCCATCGCGGGGGACGGTGTGATCTGAGGGTTGGTATTTTTCCTGGATTTTCGCATGATTTCCTCGCGGAGAGTCGCGATGATAAGCCTTTGTTCTAGCCTCACAACTACACCATCGATGGCGGGGTTCGGATTCATCACCCATTGCAGGCAAGGCGGAAAAATCACCGATCGCGGAGTCGCGATCGGGTGCCCGGCGAGGGGGCGAATCCGGGCCGAATCTTGGTCGAGCCATTCGTTTTCGCATGGATTTTCATGATTTGCAACACCTTTTCGGCAAAGGATTTGGGTCAATGATCAACGATTTGAATCTTGTCGATGAGATAATACGCTACAGAGTGCGACACTCGCGAAATGCCGGGGATTCGTGGGCGAAGTCGGGCTTTTCGGGTGTCTTGTCCAGGGCGCAGCCAGGGTGAGACGGTTTTTCGCCCCTTTTTGACCGGTTTTCGGGGCGAAGTGTTGCGCGAAATCCTCCAAGTCGTGACCGGGCCGGGAGATGCAGCTTGTCGAAAACCTGGACGAAATCTGGACGATCGGGCCTTCGGCGCGGGGGTTCTCGGCCCCTTTGTCGTGCCCGTGTGGCGCCGTAAGTCCTTATCGAGTAAGAGCGTCTAACTTACCTCGGGAGATGAGGAGAGGGGCGCCATGCTTACGTCCTCGTAAGCATGCGACCGACTCAGCCGGACAGCCCGGCGCATGCTTGCGAGGACGTAAGCATGGCACCCGGCAATTATTCGGCATCATCAGGACGACTTTGGATTGGTTCCAGGTCTTATCATAGAATGGGATCGCTCCGTCAGCCTGGGGTGGGGCTACCTGAACCACCCAGGTCTACCAGTTCGCCAACCCAGTACAAACTATTGGATCAACATATGAAATCATTCCGAAAACTCTTTACAACCAAAAAAATGATCGCAATAAATATGATTTGCATTGCTTGTATTGCCTTTGTTGCTTTGATCCGCTCCGCCCCCGACAAGAAAAGCGATACAACACTCGCTGGTTCGATGGCGACCAAGATCATCGATGCGGTCAACCGCGGCGATGCGAGCGCCATCAGCGACCTGGAAACCGACCACTTTCGCGAAAAGGCTGGCGGGAACGAGGTTGCGAGCCGACTAGGCGAGTTGGGACGAGAGTATGGCAGGATCGACTCCCCGACGAGAGTATCTCTCAATAGGCCCTACTCACTTCTTCAGAATCATCGGACAAAACGGTGAGGGAGTCATGATTCTCCGCATCAGCGAGGACCAGCGATTGGACGCGTTCTACTTCCGCCCCACGCCCCGTCGCGATCCCGTTCCGAACAAGAACGAGATACCGCTACGGCTGCCCTTCCGCGGCGACTGGACCATCATTGACGGCGGCTCCGACCCCCGTAATAACGCGCACATCGGGCCGATGCTCACGAACGAAACTTACGCCACCGACTTTGAGAGGACCGACGCAACGGGCGGCAACAGGTCCGGCGACTTGACACGCCTGGATGCATACTATTCTTATGGACAGGATATACTCGCGGCTGCGGAGGGGATGGTCGTGACCGTCATTGATGGCGTGCCCGACAGCGATATCGGGTTCCCCAATATCTCCTGCGCGACCGGCAATGCGGTGGTCATCCGTCATGGCGAGGGCGAGTATACCGAATACTCCCACCTCAAGCCGTACACCATCGCAGTCAAGTGGGGCGATCACGTCGAAGCGGGTACCGTCCTGGGGCAATGCGGCAATAGCGGGCTGTCGGTCTCGCCCCACCTGCATTTCCAGACGATGACGGAGGCCTCACTGCCAACCGCACGGGGCTTCCCCCACGAGTTCGCCAAGGTCCTCGTCACGCATCCGGGCAAGAAAGGCTCGGAACCGGCCACGGACTACCAGCCACTCCCGAAGGATCGGGTGAGGAATCCTTAACCCGTCCACCCGCACGGTCCCGCACCGGATCCCAGGAATCCCCGGTTATTCCCTGGCGATTCAGGGGCCGACCCGGTCTCCAATGCCGCGTTCGGCGATGGGGACGCGCCGTCCCTTGGATGAGAGTCCACCCAGGCATCCCGATCATGGCCCGCTTGCGACGGGGATGGTTGCTTGCGCCTCGCGGGTTAGCAATTCGAAGTCGATCCAGTCCCAGATGCCGCCCCAGGGTGGGACCGAGGCGATGGGGTCGCGGCCGAATGTGGGCCTGGACCGGCGGCGGAATTCCAGGGCTTTTTCCAGCCATTTGCGGGCCTCGTCCTCGTCGCCCAGGCGATGATAGGCGAGCGCGAGCATGGGCCAGGTGGTCGATACGCATCGCCATTCCTGCCGCTCGGTCGCGACCGGCAGGATGAGGTCGAGGGCTTCCTGGACCCTCCCGCTGCGATATCGGGCCAGGCCGAGCACGGGGCGGAGGGCATATTCCTTCGGATGGGCCTCGACGAATGCCGCGAGGAGGCGGGTCGCGTCGGCCGGGTCCACGCCCGAGTCGGGCGCGACGACGTTCGTGAGCACGAGGTTGCCGAGCTCTCCGGCAGGGGCGCTCTGCGCACCCGGCGAGCATGGGTCGCGTGGCCTCGCAGGCGTTTCGGTACGCATCGCGGTCGCCGGACATGAGGCAGACCCGGGCATGGTTGAGCCGCACGCCGGCGGACTCGGGGAAGATCCGCGCGAGGGCCTCGTGGTGCGTCGCCAGCTCGGACCAGAGCCCCTTCCCCCAGGCGATCGCGCCCCGCTCGTCGAGCAGGTGGAGGTCATCGGGGTTGGCCCGGATGGCCTGGCGGAAGGCCGCCAGGGCCTCGTCCCATCGCCCCACGGCGGTGAGGTCGCGTGCGAGCGCGGCCTCTTCCGAGAGCGACCAGACGCGGGCCACGTGGTCGGTCGAGCCGGTCAGGGCGCTGCGGCCATCGGTGGTCAAGGCGACGCAGACCATGCCGCCGCCGAAGTCTCCGGGGAAGCGGTGGATCACGCGGCCGTCGTCCAGGTCCCAGTAGACCAGGAGCTGCCGCGGCCCGCCGGTCAAGGCGCGGTGCCCGTCGCTTGAGATGGCGATGCTGCGGATCGTGCCGCGATGGCCGGTGAAGGTGCGGAGGCGACGGCCTTCGAGGATGTCCCACTCGATCAGGAAGCCGTCATCGTCCCCGGTCAGGACGTGCGCCTTGCGTCGGGATACGCGGCCACGCTCCAGACCCGGCCGCGATGCCCGATCAGGGGCCCGTTGACGGCCCTCCCCGCCTCGATGTCCCAGACCCTGACCGTCTGGTCGTCGCCGGCCGTGACGGCGTGGCGGCCGTCGCGGATCATCGCCAGGTCGATGATCTCGCTCCCGTGCCCCTCCAGGCAGAATTGCTGGGTGCGTTTCTCCGCGTCCCAAACCCGCACCTTCCCGTCGGCGCCCACGGACACGATCTTCTTGCCGTCGGGGGTCCACCCGACGCCATGGACCGGCCCGGCGTGCCCCACCAGCCGGCCGGCGGGCTTGCCGTCCTTCAAGCTCCACAGATACACCGCGCCGTCATTGCAGCCGACCGCGGCGAGGTCGCCCCTGGCGGCGATGGCCACGCCGCGCAAGGCCGCCGGGTGCTCGAACGGCGGGAAGATGGGCGTGCCCTCGGCGGTGTCCCACAATCGCGCGGTCCGATCGGCCCCGACGGTCAGAGCCTGCTTGCCGTCGGCCGTCAGGGCGCACGACTCGATGTGGGCCTGATGCTGGGTGAACTTGAGGGCCTCGCCGTTGCCGTGGTGCCGGTCGGCCCAGGTGGTCGTGCGCAGGAGGGATTGGAACCCCGGGTGCTGATGGATGACGCGGAAGTGCGCGTGGTTTTCCAGCATGTAACCCAGGCCGTAGCCCTCGTCGCGAAGCCCGGCGAGGATCGCCTGGCCGAGGGTCTCGACCACGAGATCGGCGACGCGGCCCGCCTCGGGAGCGTCGAGGTCGCCGGGTTCGGTGCCCCCTTCGGCCCTCGGCAGGCAATCGGCCAGGTCGCACGCGGCCTGGAGGAGCCGATCGGGGCGGCCCGCGTTGAGGGCGCGGCGTGCCAGCGCGGTCTCGATCGCGTCGGGCTTGCGCCCGGTCTTCCTCTGGAACGCGGCGTGCTGGGCGTAGAGGGCATCCAGCGAGTCCTCGGTGCGATGATTGGCGGCGTCGCGGGCCAGTCGCTCGCGGTCGGCCGCGATGGCGCGGAGGAAGGTCGATTCCTCGGAGCGGGCCTCGCGCAGCTCGATCACCGATCGCTCGGCGACCTTGCGGGCGATATCGGCCTGGATGCGCATCCGGTGCTCGCGACCGGCCGATATTGCGGTGGCCACCACGCCCACGGTCATCGTCACCAGCACGGCCGCCGCCAGGCTCGCCGCCAGCACGTTGCGGCGTCCCCACCTCCACAGGCGCTCGGCGGGGCCGGCCCGGCGCGCGAGGATCGACTCGCCGGCCTGGAATCGCCGCAGGTCCTCGGCCATCTCGCCGGCCGTGGCGTAGCGGGCCGATGCCGCCTTGGCCATCGCCTTCAAGACGATCGTCTCCAGGTTGCGCGGGATCGCCGGGTCGATCGCCCTGGGGCGTCGCGGCTCCTCGCGGCCGATCTGCTCGATCAATTGCAGGCGGTCGGCCGACTCGAACGCCGGGCGACAGCGCCAGCATCTCGTACATGGTCGCGCCCAGCGCGTAGATGTCGGCGCGGCCGTCCCCCTCGCCCCGGAACCGTTCGGCGCCATGAACCGGAGCGTCCCCAGGATGTCGCCCGGTTCGGTGAGGCCGTCGTCGCCCGACTTGGCGAGTCCGAAATCGGCGATCCACGTCACGCCGGCGGTGTCCAGCAGCAGGTTCTCGGGCTTGATGTCGCGGTGGATGATCCCGCGGGCATGGGCATAGGCGAGCCCGCCGGCCACCTGCCGGCCGATCTCGGCCACGCTCTGGAAGAACGGCTGCCTGCGGCCCGAGGATTCCGACGCCGAGATCTGGCCGCCGCCCGGCCACACCGCCGAGGGCGACGTGCCGGGGTCGTGCTTCGGGCCGTCGGGCGAGATCGGGAGGTCGCAGGAGGTCTCCCCGATCCTGGGCGAAGTCGTCGACCCCCGCCGTTTCCGGATGCGAGATCACGTCGAGGAAGCCGCCGGTCAGCAGCGAGCGGGCCATCCGATCGGCCGGGACGGAGGCGGTGGTATTGGCCTCGCGGGTCTTCCTCGGTCTGGCCGGCGGAGGTCGGCACGCCGGCGGCGCGGGGGTTTTTCGCGGGCTTTCGCAGCCGTTTCAGCTCCCTGATGACCAGGTTCAGGCCCTGTCCGTGGATGAACTGCATGGCGTAGAAGACCGATTCCCCGTCCTCGCCCACCTCGAAGACCGGCACGATGTTGGTATGGTGCAGTTGCGCGGCCGCCCTCGCCTCGCGGCGGAAGCGCTCGAAGGATCTCGCGTCGCGCTTCATGATCTGCGGCAGGACCTTCAGCGCCACGCGTCGCCCGAGCGACACCTGCTCGGCCTCGTAGACGACGCCCATCCCGCCGCGCCCGACCTCGCGGAGGATGCGGAAGTCGGAGAATCGCGAGGGCGGCGGGGCGAGGTTCGCCGCGCGGATGGGCGCGGGGCGACGGCCGCCCTCGGGGCTCCGGAACTCCGTCTCGCCCACCTGCGAGGCGAGCATCCGCATGGCCTCGGAAAGTTCCCCCGCCGACGAGAATTGCCGCCCGGGCTCGCCGCCGATCCCCCTGATCGCAAGCTCGCGGACGGACGGATGCAGGGCGTCGACCTGCGAATCGGCCGCACGCTCCGAGGGCGGCGGATTGCCCGTCACCAGTTGATAAAAGAGGCCCCCGAGGGCGAGGATGTCCGCGCCCTTGCCGCCCGCGGGGTGCGTGCGGTCCTGCAAGGCCCGGGATGCCGCGGCACGGACGCCCAGGTCGCCGATCTTGGGGATCAGCACCGCGCCGGCCAGCCGATCCTGCATGCGAGCGGACGGCCGCCGATCGGTCACGAACAGGACGGAGTCGGGCGAGAGGCTCCCGTGGGCCACGCCCCGGGCGTGCGACGCCTGGATGGCCGCCGCAAGCTCCCCGACCAGCGACGCCGCCTGGTCGGCCGGCCATGGGGCGCCGTCGAGCTTCTGCCGCAAGCTGCCCGCATCGGCCCATTCCGAGGCGATGAAGATCCCCTGCTCGGCCTGGCCGACCTCGTAGAGCCCCAGGATGTTCTCATGGCGGAGATTCAACGCTTGCTCGACGTCGCGGAGGAATTCCCTCTTCTTCCGGATGGAGGCGATGTCCTCGCGGGCGAAGACCTTCAGCGCCACGTCGCGGTCCAGGCCGCGGCGGCGGGCGCGGAAGACCGTGGCCAGCCGGCCGCGCCCGACCGGCTCCAGCAGCAGGAAATCGCCGATCCGCTCCGGCCAGGCCGAGGCCCGCCGGGCGAACTCCCGCGCCCCGGTCCAGAATGACGAGTCGGCTCGCGGGTCGGCCGCCGGCTCGATCGGGACCAGGCCGAAGGTGTGCGTGGCGAGGCGAAGCTCGTTCAGGAAGGTGTCGTCGCGGAAGATGCCGTCGACGACGTCGCGGCAGGCCTCGCACGCCTCGATGTGCGCGACCACTTGCACGATCCCCGGCTCGTCCAGCTCGCCGCGTCCGAAGCGGCGGAGCAGCTCGGGTTGCGGGTGGGCGTCGTGGGCGATCGCCCGGGTCCCGTCGCCCGGCGAATCATTGGAATCCATCGATAAGTTCCTGTGCGACTTCGCGGAGCCTCCGCAGCACCCGGGACTTGGTCGTGTACACGGCGCCGATGTTCAGGCCCAGCTCGTCGGCCACGTGCGACGCCGGCACGCCGTCGAGCGCCACGCGGCGGAACACCTTCACCGTCTCGGGCGCGAATTCGGATTCGAGCGATTGGATCAATGACCTCAGCACGTAGCGGTCGTGCTCCTGGTCCCAGATCCGGGCCAGGACGTCGTGGGTGTCCTGCAATCGCATCAGCGCCTGCTCGGCGGCGGCCAGGTCCGACGCGGGCAAGGCCAGGTGGCGCCGCCGCCTCCAGTAGTTGCTGATCTCGCTGAAGGTGATCGATCTCAGCCACGCCCGGAACGCCCCCCGGCGCCCCGAATGCGCGAACGTGCCGAGGTTCTTGACCACCGCCATCAGGATCTCCTGCACCGTGTCGTCCACGTCCTGAGCCGGGATCGCTTGATATTTCAACCACCCGGCGATCAGCGGCCGGTACAGCGCCGAGAGGTCCTGCCACGCCTCCCTCTCGCCATGCTGGGCGCGGATCAGTAAGCTATGGCTCGTGGCGCTGATTCCCGCTTTCCACACGTGCGACGCCTCCTCCGAAGGCGGCGGATTGGCGAAGGGTTGGGACGCGGCCATCAGTCGTGATTCCTCGGTCGGACGGGTCGCGGCAAGCCACTGCCGCTCGTCCGGTGCATTTTAGCGCGACGCCCACGCCCCACGCCAGCCCTGGGGAGCGAGGGAGTCATCTTTTCATGCGTGCAACCTCGCGGTGCGGCACCGACGGGCCCGGACGAAGACGAGTTCGAGCGACCGGGGTGAATGGATGGATGCGGAAAGGGCGACGCCCGGACTTTTCCGGAGAAATTTCCCGATCCGTGTAAGAATGGCCCCGCGTTGCGCGTTTCTAGGATCGTGTGACCGCCGCAGTCACGCAGGTCTTCCCCGGCGACGCCGTCCCGGACCCGTGACTTTTCGTTCTCGTCGTAAGAGGCGAAACAACCCTGGATCGCGGCCTTCGTCGCCCGGTCCATTGCGCCCGCGTCCCCCGATCGGGGCGGACGTCTCCAGAGATTCGCCCCAAGAAGAATTTCCATGAGATTAAGCGAGACAGCCTGATCCGCAGACATCCTCACCGATGAGGATGAAGATTCAAGGAATTTCGACGAAGCCGGCGACGGCCGGCGCACGCCCCCCTTGCGCCTCGGGCGAGGCAATGGGCGTGGCGCCGCCACGCGGGGCGTTTGTCCTTCCCACGGACCTCAATGCCGCTCGGCCCGGGCCGACGTTCTCATACACCGCCGATCTTCATCGGGAGCATTCCGAAATGTGGTTCAACGACCAGCGAAGCAAGAAGGCCCGGGAGAAGGCGCTCGCGCGGAGGCAGGCGTCCTATCGCAACGGACGCGGGCGCTCGACCAGGCGGTTGCTTGAGAACTGGGAAGGCCTGGAGCCGCGCACCCTCCTGGCGGTCTCGGCCTCGGTGGTCGGCAGCACGGTCACGTTCGTCGAGTCGGGGTCCGGCGAGTCGCTCTACTTGCAGACGACGTCGCTGGGCGTGCTGCAATTCCACGACGAGACGACGACGACTTATAGCACGAATCTCGGCGGGTCGACGCTGAACCTGACGTCGCAGGACACCACGATCGACGTCTACGTGGGCGGGACGCTGCACCTGAGCGGGCTTTACAGCAAGGGCAAGTCGATCGACGTCGAGGGGCCGGACGCCTTGACCGACCCGTTCGACCCCAAGGCGTCGGTGTCGATTGATTCGACCGTCGACACGCAAGGCGGCAACCTGACGGTCGAGAATTTCTCCGGCCTCACCGTGGGCTCGTCGTCCACCGGCGTGACGGTCTCCACCCGCAACCTGGGCAACGGCACGAACTACGCGGGCGGGGCCTCGCAGGGGGACTCGGGCGCGATCGACTTCGAGGTCCAGAATCCCGACCCGCTCAACCCGATCCTCAACATCAACTTCGACTATCCGCAGATCACCGTCAACGCCGGCTCGGCCCTGCTGGCGCAGGCCACGAACAACCACGCCGACGGCGACGTCACGCTCAAGGCGACGAACACCAATTACACGCTCGACGGCCTGAGCTTCCCCACGCTGAACGCGGCCGTGAGGTCGTCGAACGTGTCGATCGCCCCGGCCTCCAGCTCGGCCAACGCCGCGGTCATCAAGGGCGGCGCGGTCGACATCGAATCGACCTCGGGCGACGTCCCGTTGATCTCGACCCTCCTGGCCACCCAGGGCTCGGCCGACGACTCATTCGCCTCGTGGGGCCAGTGGGTCTCGGGCCTGCTCAACAGCGCGTTCCAGTCGCTGGGCAACCTGCCGGGCCTGAACAAGCTGACGCTGCCGCTCTCGGTGAATTATCGCGACGCCTCCTCGACGGTGACCGTGGGCCAGGACGCGCAGATCACCGGCAGCGGCGACGTGACGATCCTGTCCACCAGCACGGCCGACGCCGAGGGCACGGCCATCTACTCGCGGAACACGACCTTCGGCGCCGCCATCTCCTTCATGATGGGCGTGACCGACGCCGAGACCGACGTCCAGGCCGGCTCGGCGATCACCTCCAGCGGCGGCCAGGTCTCGATCGAGTCGACCTCCACCTCGACCGCCTACGGCGTGGCCAGGGTGAGCCAGAATAGCGCCGGTAGCGACAGCAAGAACAACATCCAGTTCGGCCTGACGGTGGGCGTGGTGGAGCAGACGGCGCACGCCACGGTCGAATCGGGCGCGAAGGTCACGGCGGCCGGGGCGGTGAACCTGGAGGCCAACGGCGCCGACTCGAACACGGGGCTGCCCACGACGTCCTCTTTCGTGGACGGCCGCGCCGGCGCGGCCTTCGCCATCAACATCTCGAAGAACGACATCAAGGCGACCGACGCGGGCACGTTGATCTCGGGCGGGGCCGAGTTCGTCTCGGACGCGCCGATCATCTTCGACCCGTTCGTCGACGGCGTGGACAACCTGGCCTCGCCTGCGGTCACCGGCGTGGACTACGCCAACAGCGGCATCCCGATGAGCGCGTCGCAGATCGCCCAGGATGGGATCACCACCGGCACGCCCTTCGTCTACAACTCCGACAGCGGCCAGACCGTGCCGGGGCTGGTCAACGGCACCACTTACTACGTGATCGTGCCGCGGGTGCCGACGGGCGACGTCTACCTGGCGACGAGCCTTTCCGATGCGATGGCGGGCGACCGCGTGACCTTCGGCCAGTATCCCACGCTGACCGACGGCAGCCTGACCGTCGAGGCGTCGAACATCGACGAGACCACCGGCACCATCGACGTCGGCGACGACGTGCCGCTCGGCATCAAGTCGGGCGACCCGCTGGTCTACCACGTCGTCGCGGGCGAGCACATCGGCGGATTGACCGACGGCCACACCTATTACGCGATCGTCGACCCGCAGAACCCCGGCCACATCCAGCTCTCGGCCACGGCGCCGGTCAACGGCGTGAACGGCCCGGTGGTGAACCTGAGCCTCAACCCGATGCTCGTGGGCACGAGGCAGAACCTGACCGCGACCATCAACCCCTCGGGCCTGCCCGCCGACACGATCCAGCTCGGCTTCGCCGCCGGATTCCAGCTCGGCGACCATTTCGTCTATCAAGGCTCGGGGATCACCGGATTGACCGATGGCGTCACGTACTTCGTCATCCCCAACGCCAACGACCCGACCGCCTTCCAGGTCAGCGACACCTACGACGACGCCGTGGCCGGGACCGCGCTGACGATCGGGTCGAGCAACTCGGGCGTGGTCGACGGGTCGACCTTCTCGTTCGACCCGTCGCTCTCGCTCGACGGCACGGCCAACACGATCGACCTGGGCTTCAACTACGCGCTCAGCGGCAACCTGGCGACGGGCACGCCGCTGGTCTATCACCAGGTCGTCGGCACGAACGTGTCGGGCCTCACCGACGGCGCGACCTACTACGTGATCCAGGACCCGGGCAATCCGCGGCTGATGAGGCTGGCCGGCAGCGCCGCAGACGCCCAGGCCGCCTACCAGGCCGGCTTGACGTCGTACAACACGCAGTACCAGGCGGCCTACACGGCCGGTTACAACGCCTGGCTCGCCCAGAACCCCAACGACACGTCCGGCGCCGCCGCCGCGGGCACGATGGCCGCCCAGGCCGCGGCGCTGACCAGCGGCGAGGACTGGACCGCCGGGCCGATCGACCAGGCCCGCTCCGGCCCGGCGGAGCCCGTCGGCACGTTCCCGGTCACCGTCTCCTCGGCGAATAACACGATCGATTTCGGCTTCAACGCCGGGTTCGTCCGCAACCTGCCGCTCGTGTACGAGGGCCCCAGCGGCAACAATCCCGGCATCGTGGGGCTGACCGTCGGCACGGTCTATTACGTCCGCCAGCCTGATGCCCTGAATCACCCCGGCCTGATCCAGCTCGCCGACTCCTCGGGCAACATCCTGCCGATCAGCCTGGCCTCCGGCACCACGACCGCCGTGAACTTCGGCGAGCTGACCGACGACAACATCGCGATCTCGTCGAACCAGATCACCTTCCTCGACCCCGGCGACACCACCACGCCGTTCGATCCCGGCTTCTCCACGGGCGACCCCATCGCCTACCCCGCGAGCAACGGCGGCACCATCACCGGGCTGACGCCCGGCCAGATCTATTACGTGATCCTCACCGGCACGCCGGGCATCATCAAGCTGGCCAGCACGGCGCAGAATGCCCTGAACGGCGTGGCGCTGCCGATCTCGCTCTCGGCCGGCCAGACCAACCCGGACGTCTCCTACAGCGTGCCGTTCAGCCCGACCGACACGCGCCCGCCGGCCGTGGTCGCGTTCGAAAACATCGACACCTCGATCCTCGCCGGCGATCAGCACACGCTGGTCTCGTCCGCCGTCAATGGCGTGAATGTGGCCTCGGCCCTGACCGTGGGCGAGACCGACTACGTGTCCAGCGGCATCGGCGGCACGCCGGCGATCCAGGACAAGCTGACCAAGCCCGAGGTCTCGTCGGCCTACTCGTTCAAGCAGTGGTTCAGCGACTCGTTCAACACGAACACCTCGTACACCTTCAGCGACGGCTCGTCGGAGACTTCCCCGTCCGGCAGCAGCCTGGTCGCCGACAACCCGAAGGCCAACGGAAGCGGCACGGCGCCGAAGGTCAGCGTGGCCGGGTCGGTCATCGTGCAGCTGGATTTCAACACCGTGGTCTCGGAGGTCACGGGCACGGCGAAGGTGGAATCGGGCCAGGATGCCGCGGTCACCTCGACGTTCAGCATCTATTCCAACACCTCGAACTCGGCGAGCGTGACGGCCGACGACAAGACGAAGACGACGGCCGCCTCGCTGGCCGTGACCTTCGGCTTCTCCGACCCGACGGTCAAGGCGAAGGTCGACGACAACGCCGTGATCGACGCCGGGGGCGCGGTCAGCATCGCCGCCTCGACGACCTATCCGTTCGTCGCGGCCACGACGGCCAATCTCTTCGAGGGCGACTCGCTCTACGACGCGACGATCCCCAGCTTCAATCCGCTGAACACGGTCGTGGGCTTCTTCACCGACCCCATGCTCGGCCTCGGCACCGACTTCATCAACAACTCGGCAAGCGCCGGCTCGTCGGGCGGGGCGGCCGGTTCCGTCGACCTGGGCGGCTCGATCCAGGTCTTCGTCTACCTCAACGACACCGAGGCCACGGTCGGCAAGGCGAAGATCAACCAGGACGCCTCCGACCCGAACGCCCTGGGCGCCGGCATCCCGATCACCTTCCAGAACCCGTCGCAAAGCGTCTCGGTCGACGCCATGACCACGTACCAGGAGGCGTCGGAGACCGGCAAGTTCGACCTCGACCTTTCGGCGCTCGACTTCCTGAAGAACAGCCGGGCCAAGGGCGTCGAATCCGGCGTCGGCAATCGAACCAAAGCCGGCCTCTCCGGCGCGTTCAACCTCTACGGCGACAATTCGAACACCCAGGACGGCTCGAAGGCCATCGGCGCCTCGATCTACGTGACCGAGGTGGAGGACACCACCATCGCCGACGTCGCCGATGGCGCGAAGATCGGCGTGGGGTCGAACGGGACGCTGGACGTCGACGCCGACCAGGCGATCATGCAGGTCTCGCTCGTGCAGTCGGGTGACGCCGGGGGCGACCTGGGCTTCGCCGGCTCGGCCAGCTTCTTCAACCTCCAGAGCACCACGAGGGCGCAGGTCGAGGCCGGCGTGACCGTGAACGCCGGGTATGACTCGAAGAGCAACCCCCTGGCCGCCGGAAGCGTGGGCGTGCATGCCGACGACAACACGCTGATCGTGGGCGTGACCGGCGGCGCGGTCAAGTCCAGCCACATCGGCGTCGGGTTCTCGGCCGCGGTCAACACCCTGAACCGGACCACCCTGGCCATCGTGGGCAACGTGCCGAACGCCACGTCGGCCGATCAGGACGCCTTCACCGTCGGCAACCTCCAGGTCAACTCCACGAACGAGGGGCTGGTGGTGGGCGTCTCCTACGCCGCGGCGTCCATCTCGTCGTCGGAAGGCTCGTCGAGCACCGACGGCACGAACCCCTCCGACGGCGTCGACCTGCCCGACGACTTCGGCGACGACGGTTCGACTTCCTCCGACGGGGGCGCCGGCACCGGCACGGGCGCCCCCAAGAGCGGGATCGGCGTCTCGGGCGCGGGCTCGCTCAATTACGAGAAGGACGACACCGAGGCGTACATCACCAATCCCGCAACCTTCCACGCCGCCCTCACGGCCCCGGCGCTGACGGTCGACCCGGCCTTGCAGGGCATCACGAACATCCATTTCTCCTCCGCCACGGGCGTGACCACCGGGACGGCGCTGGTCTTTTCCTCCTCGTCGCCGGTGGCCGGATTGGTCAACGGCAAGACGTACTACGCGATCGCCGTCGACGCCGACGACATCGAGCTAGCCTCGACCTACGCGGGTGCCCTGCAGGGCCAGGCCATCACGCTCACGCCGGGCACGGGCAGCGGCGACCAGACGCTCACGCCGGGCGCCGGCACCTCGTCCACCACCCCGTTGACCTTCCAGCCGTCGGGCGTCGGGTCCGCCTCGATCGCATTCGCCAATCCGCACGGGTTGCAGACCGGCGAGGCGGTCCGCTACCAGTCGGGCGGCAACGCGATCGGCGGGCTCTCATCCGGCACGATTTATTATGCGATCGTGCTCGACGACAACGACGTCGAGCTGTCCGACTCGTTCGCAGACGCCCAGGCGGGCGTGATCCTCGCGATGGACTTCACCAGGGCCTCGGGCTCGCAGAGCTTGACGCCGGTCATCGTCCAGGTCAACGCGGCGACGCAGACGATGATCGTGAGCGCGGCGGGCGCCTATGCCCAGGCCACGAACTCCTCGCAATCCAGCGGCACCAGCAACACCGGCGTGGGAGGCGCCTTCAGCGCCAACATCGTCTCGCAGACGACCAAAAGCTACGTCCAAAACGCGACCATTGACGCGGGCAACCTGGAGGACACGGCGCAGCACACCGGCTACATCGGCTCGATCACGGCCGGCGGCGCCGTGGCGTCGGGCACCAGCGGCACGGCGGTCGCCGGGTCGATCTCGGTGAACCTGATCCTGCCCGACACCGAGGCCTACGTCGAGGACGCCACGCTGAACCTGTCGAACGACTCGACGGTCCAGGCGACCGAGAATTCCGACATCTACGCCCTTGCCGGGGGCGTGGCGGTTGGCGGCAAGGGCGGGTACGGCGTCGCGATCGCCGTCAACATGATCGGATATTCCGACGACATCTCCGACATCCCCAACAGCCCCGCAAAGACGCTCGCCTACGTCGATTCCTCGCATGTGAACGACCCGGGCGGCAAGCTGACCGTCTCCTCCAGCGACGAGAATCCGGCCGGCGCCCCGCGGATCATCGCCCTGACCGGCGCCGTGGGCATCGGGTACTACAGCAAGGGCAACGCCGTCGCCGGCATGATCGGCGTGAACATCATCAAGGATCAGACCTACGCCTACGTCGAGAATTCCGGCGTCACGGCCTCGTCCCTGGACGTGGAGGCGGCGGATGACTCCTGGATCCTCGGCGTGGGCGGGGCCGTGGGCGTGGGCAACAGCACGGGGATCGGAGCGGCCTTCGCCTATTCGCAGATCGGCGCCGACACCGAGGCGTATCTCGACAGCTCGACCATCAACGTGACGGGCGAGCTGACGGTCACGGCCGAGAATCAACTGTCGATCGACACGCTGACCGTGGGCGTGGGGGTCTCGACCGGCAGCGGCGGATTCGCGGGTGCCGGCTCGGGCTCGGTCAACGAGATCACCGACACCACCAAGGCCGAGATCACCGACAACGAGGGCGGGACCATGTCGGTCACGGCGGGCGGGGCGGTCACCGTCCAGGCCACCGACACCTCGGAGGTCATCACGATTGCCGGAGGCGTGGGCGCCGGCCCGTCCTCGCCGGCCGTCGGCGCCGCGGTTGGCTACAACCTGATCAAGAACACGGTCGTCGCTTCCATCAAGTCCGCCACGATCTCGGCCGGCGGCGACCTGGACGTGTGGGCCACGTCGGCAAGCACGCTGATCGCCGCGGCCGTGGGGGCCGCCGGGTCGGGCGGAAGCTTCGCGCTGGGCGGGTCGATCACGGTCAATTCGGTGGCCGACACCGTGGACGCCGACATCACCAACTCGACCGTCTCGCAAAGCGATAACCTGAGCGTCCTGGCCGGCGAGGCGAGCGAGATGATCGTCCTGGCCGGCGGGATCGCCATCTCCACGGGCGGGGCCGCCGTGGGCGCGGCGATCGCGTACAACTACGTGGGCGGCTCGTTCGACCCGGCCGACCCCGAGGCGAAGAAGACGACCTCGCAGTATCCCGAGGCCGTCACCGCCGACATCACCGGGTCGAGCGTCCAGGCCAGCGGCACCGTCAGCGTGAAGGCCGGCTACAACTCGCCGGGCCTGAACCTTTCCAACAGCACGATCAACCTGGACGTGACCACGCTCACCCTGCCCGACAAGCTAGAGGGCATGATGGTGAGCGTGGCCGTGGGCGGGGCCGGCGGCGACTCGTTCGCGCTGGGCGGCTCGGCCAACCTGAACTTCGTGCGCGACACGGTCTCGGCCTACATCTCGAACACCCCCGCGGGCAAGCAGGTCCACGCCGGCGGGGACGTCACGGTCTCCACGACCGACACCTCGGAGATCGACGGCGGCGACGGCGCTGGCGATCTCGTTCTCGGGCGATCGGTGGGGGCGGCGATCTCCACCAATGACATCCAGAACGCCCTGCATAGCTACATCGAGGGCGCCACGGTCACGGGCTCGCAGTTCAGCGTGTCCTCGACCGAGACGTCCACGATCAACAACATCACGGCCGCCGGCTCGGCGCCGCCGACTTCGCGCTCGGCGGGTCGCTTTCGGTGAACCTGATCGACGACACGGCCGACGCCCACATCGCCAGGGCGCCAACGTCACGGGCACGTCGCAGGTCCAGGTCTCGGCCTCCGACACCTCGACCATCCGCTCGCTTTCCGGCGCCGCGGGCATCGGCCTGAGCGTGGGCGGCGTCGGGGCCGCTGGGGCGTACAACTCGATCGGCAACACGACCGAGGCCTACATCGGCGACTCGGCCACGTCGGTCACGGCAAGCTCGGGCGACGTCCTGGTGACGGCGACCTCCACGCCGACCATCGAGACGATCGCGGGCGCCCTGGGCGTGGGCGACGCCGTGGGCCTGGCCGGCTCGGTCGCCATCAACCTGATGACCAACAACACCCAGGCCTACATCAGCGCGGCGACGGTCCACGCCAACGGCAGCGTGGGCGTCCTGGCCTCCGATTCGCCCGAGATCGACAACTACGCCGGGGCGGTTGCCGGCGGGGTGGGCGTGGGGCTCGACGGCTCGCTGGCGATCAACGTGTTCCAGGCCACCACCCTCGCGATGATCGAGGAGGGCGCGAAGGTCTCGGCCGCGGCCGCGCAAAGCGGCGACACCATCTCGGTCCCGCACTGGCACGACGACACGAACGGGACGCAGTACACGCAGTCGATCTCCGGCGTGGCCGTGGTCGCCACGGTGGACGAGACCCTGAACGATCTGGGCACGAGCATCGGCCTGAGTGCCGGGCTGGCGGCCGGGCTGAACGCCACGGTCAACGTGTTCCAGGACGACGTGCAGGCGAACATCACCGGATCGACCGTGGACAGCCCGGCGGCCCACGGCAACGACGTGATCGTGCGGGCCTATCGCGAGGTCTCGATCACCAGCGCGGGCGGCCAGTTGCAGGTGGGCGAGGGGGCCGTGGGGGCGGCGCTCGACGCCGAGTTCGACTCCAGCACGACGGCCGCCGCCATCTCCGGATCGACCGTTTACGCGGGCGGCGGGGGCGTGGAGGTGGGCGCCCTGACCCGCGAGAACCTGATGTCGGTGATCGCCGGCGCGAGCGTGGGGCTCTACGTGGGCCTTGCCGGCGGGGCCTCGGCCGCGATCGTCGATTCGAGCACCACGGCCACCATCGGCAACCAATCGATCGTCGATTCCGACGGCGGGATCGCCGTGCTCGCCAGCTCGGGCGTGGTCCTCAACCTGGACGACGGCGTGCTCGGCGGCAGCGTGGGCGTGGGTGCCGGCGGGTCGATCGCCGTGGGCCTGATCGGCCAGACGACCTCGGCCACCATCGACAGCTCGACGACCAACGCCTCGGGCGAGACGCAGGTGAAGGCCGACAGCACCGAGACGGTCAACTCGGTGGTGGTGGCCGTGGGCGCGGGCGGCGTGGCCGGCATCGCGATCTCGCTGGCCCTGGTCGAATCCACCAACACGACCTCGGCCACGATCGTCGATTCAAAGGTCAACCAGGACTCCTCGTACGCCGGCCCCTCGCAGTCGGTCTCGGTCGAGGCGGACGACAAGGCTTCGGTCACCGACGGGATCGGCGGCGCCGCCCTGGCCGGCGGCGTGGGGTTGGGCGCGGGCGTTGACGTCGTGAGCATCAAGAACTCGGTGGACGCCCACATTGCCGGCAACTCGCTCGTGAACGCCTCGGGCGGCGTTTCGGTGGTGGCCACCGGCACCAAGGACGTCTCGTCCACGCCGATCTCGCTCTCGGCGGCGATCGGCCTGGCGCTCAACGGGACGGTCTCGGTCATCAGCATCGGCGGCGGGCTGGACTCGACCGGCACGGGCAAGCTCAGCGGCGTGATCGACGACGTGAACAGCACGATCTCGCTCACCAACGGCATCTCGGGCACCAACTCCAACGATTCCACGGCCAGCACCGCGCAGGCCGACACCAAGAACAGCGGCTTCAACATCTCGCCCGCGCTCGCGGCCGACCCCACCACCCGCGACACCGGCGCCTACATCGGCGGGACCGCGAAGATCAAGGCCGGCGGCGACGTGACCGTGAAGGCCACCGAGACCATCACGGACATCCAGGCCACGGTCGGCCAGGCGACCGGCGGCATCCTGAGCGTGGGCGAATCCGACGCCTTCATCACCATCAGCTCGGCCACGCTCGCCTACATCGGCGACGCCGCGAGCGTGGACGCGGGCGGAGACGTGGACGTCGAGGCCAACTTCTCCGACTCCGCGCAGGCCGACCTTTATGCCGGCTCCGTCGGCCTGCTCAGCTACGGCGGCCAGGTCGCGAACGTGACCGACAATTCCTCCGAAACGGCCTACCTGGGCGGCACGCTGACCCGCGCCAACGACGTCACCGTCAAGGCCACGACCGACCGCACCGACGACGCGAACACCTACGGCGGCGAGGTCAGCGGCATCGGTGTCGGCACCGCGAATCTGACCGTCTCGCTGGGCGGGTCGGTCAGCGCCTCGGTGGATGACGGGGTGCAAATCGGGCAGGCGCAGGGAGAGACCGTCGGCTCGCTCACGGTGACGACCACGGCGATCGACAACGCCTCGGCCACGGCCGAGGCCCTCAACGTCGGGATCCTCGGCAGCGTCGGCTACAACGACGCCTCGGCGACGATCGACCCGACGATTGCCTCGTCGATCGGCAACAACGTGGCGGCCACCGTCGTCGGCGCCATCGACGTCCAGTCCACCGCGACCGAGACGGCCAATAGCTCGACCACGGGCGTGACCGCCGGCCTCGGCGCGGGCGTGGGGATCGACGACGCCGAGGCCACCATCGGCGGGACGACCGATTCCACCGTCGGCTCGAACTCCAAGCTCATCTCGAACGGGGCCGGGACCTCGTCGGCCCAGCTCGCGATCACCGCCGCCTCGACCGAGATCGCCAGCAGCTATTCCTCGGGGACCGGCGGCGGCGCGTATGGCGAGGGGGATGCCACGTCGACGACCGACGTGACCCGGTCGGTCGCCGCGGGCGTGGGCAATTCCTCGACGCTCTCGGCGATGCAAGGCATCGACCTGGAAGCCACCAACGCCGACCGGCGGGCCTACGCCTACAGCTCCAACAGCACGGGCGGGATCGTGGCGCGGGCGACCCGACGAGCTCGGTCACCGTGTCCGGCGGCAGCCAGACCACCCTCGGCATGGGCGACACGGTGACCTCGACCCTGGGCTCCATTTCCATGTTCGCCACCAGCCACGGCGGCACGGATCTCTCGGGCGATGCCGACTCCAAGGGCATCTACGCCGATGCCGAGGGCGACAGCGGCGGCGTGGCCGGGCTCGACTCCGCAAGCTCCACGGTCGTCGTGACCTCGCCGGCCGGGGTCGAGGTCGGGTCCGGCTCGTCGCTGACGGCCCTCAACGGGGGCGTGGCCGTGGGCGGCGATACCGGCGCGACCACCGAGGCGAACGCCAACGCCACGGGCGGCGGCGTGTACGCCAGCGCCGGGGCCACGGCCACCAACACGACCACCACCGACGCGACCGTCAACATCGACCAGAACGCGACGATCAGCGGGCAAACCGTGATGCTCCTGGCCCAGGACGGCTCCGGGCTGGACACGCAGGCCCTCACGACCACGACCTCCAATGCCCTGGACGCCGACGCCACCTCCACCTCGACGCTCAACACCACGGCGGTCAATAGCATCAACGTCCTGACCGGCGCGAAGATCACCGGCATCCGGTCCGTCGAGTTTTTCGCGACCCCCGGCCAGGTCGCCGTCACCGACACGGCCGAGGGCACGGCCAACGCCGCCGGGGGCGACACCAATGCCACGGCCAACGACACCCTGGATTACGGGGCGCACGTGACGACCGCCTCGGGCTCGTCCATCGTCGCCGGCGGGCTGACCGTCCAGACCAGCGTGATCTCGGCCACCACCACGACCTCGGCCCCGGTCCACAAGGCGGTCCTGTACGACGGCGGGAGCTCGAACTCCAACCCCAGCTACACGGCCGAGAACACCGAGGTCTTCAACTCCGACGTGACCCTGACCGGGCGGACGCCGCAACTGACCATCCTGCCCGACGGCACGGCCGACCAGAGCGACACCGACTCGCAGATCCCCTTCACCATCGTCAACAACCAGATCATCCTGGGCAGCCTGCCGGCGGGCTCGGCCGGCGTGGCCGAATTCGAGCTGGACGGGTCCGGCCCCCGCACGCTCTCCGGGAACGCCGCCTTCCATTACACGACGTCGCTGGGGGCCATCACGATCCTCAACGAATCCAGCATGGATCTGGTGGTCAATAACCTCTCGACGGCCAACGCCAACGCCGGCGCGAGCGTCCAGGTGGACGCCGGAAACTCCAGCGGCTTCCACTATGCCACGCCCGACTCGCTCGGCGCCCGGTCCACGCTGATTTCCATCACCAACTCGGGCAATTCCAACGTCTATCTCGACGGGGACATCAGCAACCCGATCGGCACCACGATCGTGACCAATACCTACGCCGGCCGCGGGATCTACGCGGGTTCCCGCAACGGCTCGGTCGAGTCGATCCAGGCCGGGGTGCTCTCGCTCTCGACCAGCGGCGGCAACATCGGCACGACGTCGGCCAGGCTCGCGGCCCAGTTGGTCGAATCGGCGAACCTTGCCGCCTCGATCTCGGCCACGGCGGGCGCCAATCTCGACCTCAGCCTCTCCGCGCTGAACCAGACCGGCCAGGCGCTGCTGGTCTCCGGCACGCTCTCGGCCGGGGTGGTCGACCTCTACCTGGCCGACGGCAAGTCGGGCACCTCGACCGTTCCCAGCGCTTACGCCTTCAACGTCGCCGCCAGCAAGGTCAACGCCGACACGACCAATTCCAGCGCCGTCAACCTCACCTTCACCAGCGCGGCCCATGCCGACCTGGACCTCGGGACGATCACCTCGCGACAGGGCAACGTGACGCTCGCGGCGGGGGGCTCGATCGTCGATGCCAGCGGAGGGGCCGGCACGAACGTGGTCGGCGCCCTGCTCTCGCTGACCGCCGGCGGTTCGATCGGCTCGGCGAATGACCCGATCCGCATCGATGCCGGCTATTCGGGCACCGGCGGGGTCACGGCGACGTCGTCGGGCGACCTCAGCCTGTCGCAGACCTCGGGCGCGCTGCCGCTGACCTCGGTGCAATCGACCGGGGGCACGATCTACCTGACCTCGGCCGGGTCGATCACCGACGCCGGCGCCTCGGCGCCACCGTCCTGGCCGGGGGCAATGCGGTCCTGAAGGCCGGGAGCGGGATCGGGACGAGCCTCTCGGCCGTCGTGGCGTCGATCACCGGCCTGGAGGCCAACTCCGGCTCGGGCGACCTCTATCTCGCCGACAAGACGGGCGCGAACCTGGTGATCGGCGGGATTTCAAGCCTCGTCGGCCTGAATTCCGGCGGCGTGATCAACGTGAGCAACGCCGGCTCGCTGGAGGTCTCCGAGGACATCAACGCCGCGAAGAACGTGAGCCTGACGGCGTCCGGCGTCAGCTCCGACGTCGAGAATTTCGCGCTCGACCCAAATACCACGGTCGAGACCACCGGCGGGTCGATCTACCTGACGGCCTGGGGCAACCTCACGCTCAACTCGAACTCGGCGCTCAAGACCGACGCGCCGAGCGCGAACGCCCGGATCAACGCCGGGAGCACGGTGAGCGGGGCCGCCGGCAGCACCGTCACCCTGTACGGCGACGTCCGCTCGACGACCCTCGCGATCAACAGCCAGTCGGCGAACGACTCGATCGTCGTCCACTCGTTCCTGAACCATACCGCGACCACGCTCTCGAAGTCCGGATCGGGGTCCTACTCGCTCTCGGTCGACGGCACTAGCGGGAACGACGCGTTCTTGCTGACCCAGAGTCAAGTGCAGGTCGTGGGGCCGGGGGGCACCGAGAACATCTCGTATGGGAGTGGCGCCAACGCCCTCACCATCTTCGCCAAGCCGGGCGGCGCGACGGGCAACGACACCTTCACGATCAACGGCACGGCGTTCATCACGGGCGCGACGATCAACTCGGGCTCGGGGTCGAACACGCTCACCGTCACCGGAAACACCGCCTACGTGTACCCGATCCACTTCATCGCCGACCCGCACAGCACCAACACGCTGGCGATCGCCGCGGCCACCGGGAACATGGTGCTCGCCAACCAGACCACGGCGCAGACGAACGTCTGCGCTGGCCCTCTCGCAGGACGTGGATGGCGGCGGGGTCGAGTTCTGGTACGAGACCAGCTCGGTCAATAACCCGTCGAGCCGCAACTCGCTCACGTCGTTGCAATTGACGACCGCCAGCAACCAAATCGTCGACATCCTGGGCCTGATCTCGCCGACGACGATCAAGGCATCGGGCAACTCGGACACGATCAACGTGGGCGGCGACCTGACGTCCTCGCCGACCTTGTCGGGCATCGCGGGCCTCACGTTCAACCAGGCGCACCAGACCGCGGGCACCTCGGCCTTCTCGCCCTCGCTCGCGGTCACCGCCACCGGCACCTTGGACGCGCTGAACGTCGACGATGCCGGCGACGCCACGGCCACTTATGGCTCGGTGAACTCAAATTCGATCGGGGGACTGACGAACGGTTCGCTTTCGTACTCGGGCATCAGCGGGATGACGATCGACCTCGGCCCGGATGCGGGGTCGTTCACGGTGACCAACACGTTCGCGTCGCCCGCTCCCAACGCCTTCACGCTCAACGCGGCGAAGGCCGCGACCAACGTGACGGTGACGGCCTCCGCGGCCCCGCTGGCCTTCTACGGGGCCTCCGGCGCGAGCATCACCTTCGACCAGTCGGCCCGGTCGACCGCGATCTCCTCGGCCTCGCTGACCGGCACGGTCTCGGGCACGACGACGGCCCTGTCCACGCTCTCGGGCTTCGGAGGGATCGGCACCAGCCTGGTGAGCGGCTTCGGCCGGGCCGTGCTCGACCTGGGCCGGCAGGACGACAACCTCACCATGAGCCTTGCCTCCAGCCTCATGGGCGTGACGGTCAACACCGACGGCGGAGACGACCTCGTCACGCTCAACAAGCTCGTCGGCTCGGCGCAGATCAACGGCACCGCCTCGGCCATCGTCACCGCCAGGATCTTGATCACCGACAACGGGGCCAACCAGGATTACACCTCGCGCCTCGGCCTCTCCAACGTCTCGAACCTCATCGTCGATAACAGCCCGTACACGACGGCCAACGTGATCTGGACCGTGGGCAACGGCGAGGTCCTCGACAACGGTCAGCAGATCGTCTCGACGGACGGCGCGAACAGCCTCCAGATCATCGGCGGGACGACCGGCGACACCTTGAACATCAATCCGGGCGGCCCGGCGTCGGTCACGCTCAACGGGCCGACGGTGACGGTCCAGGCCGGCAAGGACGTCCTCAACGGGTCGGGGACCGGCTCCTACAACGACTTCAGCGGCTCCAACAACAATGTCATCAATTTCAGCGACCTGACCAGCGCCAACCTCGGCACCAAGCTCACCAACAACGGGATGACCTACACGAGCCCCGGCACCATCCCGTTCCTGCTGCAATCGAACAACAAGCTCGTCCTCTCCCCGACGGCCTCGGCCCTGGAGCCGACGAAGGCGGCCGACACCTTCACCCTCACGACCAAGAACGGCGACCTCTTCGCCCTGTACGGGATGCAACTCGAAGGCGCGGGCCAGATCGTCTTCACCGGCACGACGGCCGACAACAAGACGGTCAAGGAGACGGTGACCGTGGCCGCCGGGGGCTTCCAGTATTTCAGCTTCGGCACGGACTTCTCCGACCTGAAACAGGTGACCTGGTCGCCCGGCTCGACCTCCACGGCCGTCACGAACATCGTCGTTGCCGACGTGTACAGCTCGACCACGGCGACGTCGGCGGGCAGCCTGCCGTCGACCTCGGGCTTCCCCTACCAGAATGTCCAGGTCAACTCGTCGAGCCTGACCATCAACGGCCAGGCGAATTCGGGCACGCTGAACGGGACGCCGTGGTACGCCTACACCTCCAACAACACGGCGTATTTCGTGTTCGCGGGGAACCTCCAGATTTATGATTACTCGCAGGTGGTGATGTCTGGCAGCCTGCCGATCGTGTTCGACGTGGGCAACGACGTCAACATCGGCGCCAACGTGACCTTCGACGCCTCGGCCGTCGGGACCACGGCCGGGCCGGGCGGCGGCGGCGGCGGATCGGGCCAGGGCGGCGGGGGGGCTCGACGGACACCGGCACCGCGCAGGATGGTTACAACGGCGGCAGTTCGTCCTCCTACAACAACGGGCAGCACTTCACCGGGGGTGCCTTCAATGGCGGCAACGGCGGGGCGGGCGGCGGCGACGGCGGGGCGGGCGGCTCCAACGACGGGGGTCCGAAGGGGGGATCGGGCGGCAGCGTCTTCAATGGGGCCGGCGGCGGCGGAGGGGGTGGCGAAGGCGGCTACGGAGGCGGAGCCTTCTACGGCGGCGGCGGCGACGGCTACGGAGGCGGGCCGGGCGGCCAGGGTGCCACGGGGGGCACGGGCATCCAGGGGACCACGGGCGGCTCGGGTACAACCGGCGCGAATGATCCGTATACCAGCGACGCCGGCACCGGCGGGCGCTATGGCGACGGCGGGCCGGGGGGCTCTGGGGGTGCGGGAGGCACGGGCAACTACACCTCCAGCAACGGCAGCAACGGGCTGGCCCCGTCGCGGGGAGGATATGCCGGCACCGCGGGCAACGGGGCCGCGAATTCGGCGGCGGGGCTCACCCTGGACGGCGGCGCCGGCGGCGGCGCCGGCGGCAGCGGCGGAGGCGGAGGCCACGGCGGCGGGGGTGGCGGCGGGAGCGGCGGCGGTGGTGCGGCCGGCGACGAAGGCGGCTTCGCGTCCAGCGGCAGCAGCGGAGGCGCCGGTGGAGGAGGAGGCGCCGGAGGGATCGGCGGAGTCGGCGGTACCGGCGGGGTCGGCGGCGCCGGCGGGGTCGGCGGCGGCGCGTTCGAGATCTTCGCACGCGGCACGGTAACCGTCGGCGCGAGCACCTTCAAGGCCACCGGTGGCGATGGGTCCGCCGGGGTGCCGGCGGTACGGGAGCCACGGGAACCGGGGGACAGTCTGGAGCCTCGGGCGGCCAGCGGTCGTCCGGGAATAACGGCGGCAATGGCGGCACCGGCGGCACCGGCGGCACCGGCGGCAATGGCGGCACCGGTGGCACGGGCGGCGGCGGATCGGGCGGGACGATCATCATCCAGGCCGCCTCGGTCGCCGTCTCCACGCTCACGGTCAACACCCTTGGCGGCGACCAGGGCAACTCGAATCCGGCGGCGATCGGCGGCACCGGCCGCTTCGTGATCGGGACCAATGCGACCTCGACCACGCCCGGGAGCGCCTACACGGCGAATACCCACACCGATTACACCCAGCCCGGGCCCGTCGAGTCGAACCCCTTCGTCTTCACGTCGTTGTACCAATTCCCCTACGCCGACTCCACGCCCACCATCCCCGAACTGCAAGGCGGTGCCGCGACCTTCGGCCTGGCGAACTCCTCCCAGGTGACCAGCATCCTCAACGATGCGAACGTGAGCAGGGCAATCAGCAACGCACCGACCGGCGCCCTGGTGGCCGTGGTCCGAGTCCACGCCCCCTCCGGGCTGGGCGCCCTCGGGACGAGCTCCGAGAGCTTCGACTACGTCCTGTACATCAACCTGACCAGCTACACCCTGACCGCGCCCACGCTGGCGCTGGGCTCGGTCGCGCTCTATTCGGCGGTGCATCCCGGCCTGGAGCTGGGCGGGCCGGCGTTCGACCCCTATTACAACCGGTCGAGCACGGGCGACCCGACCATCCAGGGGCTGGCCGGGGGGTCGATCTGGGTGACGATGATGCCGGCCACAAACGACGTGTACGTGAACGCCACGCTCGGCGGCCCCTCGTCGCTCGCCCTCGTGGACAGCGACCTGCTCCTGAACTCCGCGCTCTACATCACCGATGTCGAATCGGCCGCGCCGTCGGGGGCCGGCACGCCCATCACGGGCCTCCAGGTCGGGTTGCCCGGCAATGACGGCTCGTCGCTCTACGCATTGAACACCGCCGGCAATCTACTGATCACCGCCAACCAGTCGGACCTCACCGAGAGGCAGTCGATCAACCTGGGCTCGGGCGCGTTGCCCACGAGCCTGGCCGAGTCCGGGACGAGCTACCTCTACGTCGGCGAGAGCGACTCTCGCATCGCCACCTACAGCCTCGACTCCGGCGGCAACGTCACGGCCTCCTCGCTCACCACCAAGGGCACCGCGGACCCCGTCGTGGCGATGGCCCTCACGAGCGGGGGCATCCTCGACGTCGCCGAGAAGGGCGCGATCGAGAAATTCACCGTCAACACCTCCAACGGGACCCTGTCCGGCGCGTCGAAGTCGACGGCGACGGCGGTGGCCAGTCTCGTCGGCCTCGCGACCTCCAGCCACGAGAGCTGGACGTTCGGGATCTCGTCGGCCAACAACACCGTCGTGCTGATCAACCCGACCTCGCTCGCGGTCACGCAGGGCCCCTCGGCCGTCCCCAGCACGTCCACGGCGACCGGGACCAGCGCCATTGCCGTGAGCCCCGACGGGGCCTACGTGTACGTGGTCAGCGGGGCCTCGGCCAGCCTCGCCGTCTTCTCCTACGCCTCGAACGCCCTCACGCTCGCCGCGCCGATCGCGCAGGACGGCGTCAACGGCGCCCGGGGCCTGGCCGGTGCCGACGGCGTTTCCGTGTCGACCGACGACAAGTACATCTACGTGACTTCCTCGACGCAGAACTCGCTGGCCATCTACGAGCTCGTCAACGGCCAGCTCGTGCTGGACCAGGTGCTGCGAGGCAGCCAGGGGCTTACCGACCCGACGGGCGTGAGCGTGAACGCGTCGAACAAGGTGTTCGTCACGTCGGGCCTGGGCAGCGGCCTGAACAACGGCGGACTCGCGTCGTTCGCCCTGCAAACCCCCGGCACGGCCACGCCGCACAACACGGCCGTGACCTTCAGCGGAATGAGCACGATCAACGTCAACACCGGCTCGGGCGACGACACGATCAACGAGATCGCCCCGCCGACCGACACGGTCGTCCCGGTCACCAGCCAGACCGGCACCGTGACCACCCTGGGCATCAACGCCGGGGCGGGCAGCAACACCGTCGACATCGAGCGATTCAGCGGCACCACCACCGTCACCACCGGCGCGGGGTCCGACCAGGTGACCATCGGCAACGCCGCGTCGTCCGGCACGATCACGGTCAACACCGGGACGGGCAATGACACCGTCGAGCTCGACGGCGCCGCCGCCAATACCTCGTACACCGTGAACACCGGCGGCGGGACCGACAAGGTGCAGGTCGAGGGCACGCAGGTTGCGCCCACGTCCACGGTCCACATCAACGGAGGCTCGGGGGGCAGCGACAATACCACGCTCGTGTTCGACGCCTCGTCCAACCCGATCGTCGCCTACGACGCCTCGAATAACGTCATCGCGACGGGCCAGCCCGCCACGCCCAACGGCGCCATCCAGGTCTCGGGGACGGGCTACGGCAAGGTGAACTACACCCACGTCCAGAACATCCCCGGCTTCGTCGGCGCGGTCGTCAGCGCCAACACGGGCAGCTCGCCTTATACGATCACGCAGGGGAACGCCCTCACCCTGGCCGGCGGCGCCACCCCGGCGACCGGCTCCACGATCCTCGGCGAGCAATGGGACCTCAACGGCGACGGCGTGTTCGGCGACGCCAGCGGGCTCACGCCCACGGTCTCCTGGGTTGCTCTTGAGGCGCTCGGCCTGACCCACGCGGTCGTCAACGCGCCGGTTGCGCTGCGGGTGGTCAGCAATTCCGGGACGGTCACCTCCTACAGCACGCTGACCATCAACGCCGCGCCGCCGAGCGTGACCCTCTCGGCCGTCGTCGGGACGTCCAACCCCACCGTCGGCGTCCCATTCACCGTCAACTTCTCCGGCACCGAGGTCGGGTCCGACCCGATCACCGGCTACAAGATCACCTGGGGCGACGGGAAGACCGACTACCTGCCCAGCGACGCCACCAGCGACACGCACACCTACACCGCGGCGGTAGGGACCTCCGAGCCCATCTCGGCCTCGGCCCAGGACGTGAATTTCCCCAATTACTACAACTCGGGCACGTCCCGCGACAATCTCACGGTGAAGCTCCAGGCCGGCGCGGCCACGATCACCTCCGGCGGCCCCTACACGATCACCGCCGGCCTGCCGCTCACGCTCACCGCCACGTCCTCGGCTCAGGTCACGTCGTTCACCTGGGACATCAACGGCGACGGGAATTTCAACGACGCAACCAGCAGCACGCCCGTGCTCGTCAATGGGTTGTACACCAGCACGGCCACGGTAAGCTGGTTGAGCCTCCAGACGCTGCTCACGCACTCGGGCGTGGTGAATGACGGCCCGCAAACCCTGTCGAACGTGGCGGTCAAGGCCGCGTTCACCAACGGGACGACCCAGAAATCGGCCCTCACCTCGCTGACGATCCAGGACGCCCCGCCCACGGCCGCGCTCGGCGTCCCGTCGGCCAACCAGGGCGCCTCGGTAACGGCCTCGCTCACGGGAGCAAGCGACGTCTCGCAGGCCGTCACGCGGTCGGGCTTCACCTACGCGTTCGACCTGGCGAACGACGGCGTCTTCACCACGCCGAACAGCGTGGCCTCGATCGCCCTGCCGGCCACCATGACCGCCCACGCCGGCTCCTACGTGATCTCCGGGCGGGTCTACGACGCCTCGAACAACTTCACGACCTACTCGGCCACGCTGGGCGTGTCCGACGTCGCCCCCCTGGTCCACGCCGGCACCAACCTCACGATCAACTCGGGCGGCACGGCCGCGCTCGCCGGCGTGACCTTCAGCGACCCGGGCTACGACACCCCCGGCTTCCCCGAGACGTACTCGGCCAAGATCAACTGGGGCGACAATACCTCCAGCGTCGGCCAGATCAGCCTGACCGAGGGCGCCGCCGGGTCGCCGACGACCGGCACGGTGTCCGGGAGCCACGTCTACGCGTACAACCCCGCCAATCCCAGCCCGACGGTCACCGCCACCGTGTACGACGTCAACGGCATGTCCGGCTCCGCCACGTTCACCGTCACCGTTCGCCCGCCGACGGTGGCCGTCACCAATTCCGGGGCGGTGACCATCACCGAGGGCGGCCTGGCCGACCTGACCGGCATCCACTTCACCGACTCGTCGGCCCCCACCACGCACACCGCGGTCATCAACTGGGAGGACAACTCGCCCGCCCAGACGCTCACCGGCACGGCCATCGGCGAGCCCGCCGGCGTGAACGACCTGGGCACGCTCATCGCCTCGCACTACCTGGGCCAGCCCGGCACTTACAACGTGGCGATCAGCGTGACCGACAGCCTGGGCGTGATCGGCACCACGACCTTGCCCGTGACCGTGGTCAACGCCAACCCGACGGTCATCCCCGGCCCCGACCTCCAGGGCGGCCTGGGCGTGAACGTGGGCCTCAACTCCAGCTTCACCGACCCCGGCTTCCCCGTCGGCGCGACCTCCGAGACCTACTCGGCCCACGTCGATTGGGGCGACCAGACCTCGACCGACTTGACCCTGAACCCGACCGCCGGCAGCCCGGGCACGCCCACCGCGGGCAACATCGCCGCCAACCATATCTACGGCACCGAGGGCGACCACACCGTCCACATCACCGTGACCGACAGCCTCGGCGGCTCGGATACCAAGACCCTGGTCGTCCACGACCCGGTGCCGACGATCACCGCCGCCGCCGCCCCCGCGGGCAACGAAGGGAGCCCGGTGAGCCTCTCCGGCTTCACCTTTAGCGACCCCGGCTTCTCGTACAATGGCGTGACCGAGAGCTTCCAGGCCAATGTCCAATGGGGCGACGGGTCGAGCAGCCCCGCCACGCTCAACGTGACCCAGGGGCATCAGGGCACGCCCACCACCGGCACCATCTCGGCGTCGCACGCCTACAGCATCTTCGGCTCCTACCCGGTCGAGATCGACCTCAACGGGGGCGGAGGCATGACCACGCTGAAAACCACCGCCACCATCCAGGACGTGGCACCCGTCGTCGGCCCCCTGCCCGGCGGCACCATCGTGGCCGGACAGGAATTCGACGTGACCGACACGTTCACCGATGCCGGGCTCGGCGACACCCACACCGCCACGCTCAACTTCGGCGACGGCACCACCATCGAGGTCGACGACACGACCACCTACATCGCCCAGGACGGCAGCACCCAGCACGCCCTCATCGAGCCGACCGCCACGTCGCCGGGCCTGGTCCGCTTCGCCCACGTCTACAAGAGCAGCGCGCCCGAGACGATCTCGCTGACCGTGGCGGACAACGGCGGGCTTTCCACGACCGTTTATCGGAGCTACTCGGGATTGACGGTCTCGGCGGCCAGCCCCTCGACCTACGGCCAGGCCGTGAGCTTCACCGCGACCCGGGGCAGCGACGGCGGGGTGGTCCCGGCCGGGTCGATCCAGTTCCAGATCGACGGCACGAACTTCGGCCAGCCGATCAACCTGCTCAACGGCTCGGCCACCAGCCCGTCCATCTCCACGCTCGCCGCCGGTCCGCACATGATCACGGCCCTCTACTCGGGCGACGGCACCTACCCCGCCGCCTCGGCCTCCGTCTCGCAGGTCGTGAACAAGGCCATCCTCACCGTCGCGGCCAACAACGCCTCCTCGACCTACGGCGGCCCGATCCCGTCGCTGTCCGACATGATCACCGGCTTCGTCAACAACGAGGACGCCTCGGTCATCAGCGGGGCGCCCGTGCTGGCCACCTCGGCCACCAGCCAGAGCCCGGCCGGGATGTACCCGATCACCGTCGACGTCTCGCAAATGACCGCGGCCAACTACACGTTTGCCGCCGCCTCGGGCAGCCTCACCATCAACAAGGCCGTCCTCACCGTCACGGCGACCGACCAGCTCATGGCCCACGGAGACCCCGTCCCCTCGCTTTCCTACACCGTCTCGGGGTTCGTGAACAACGACGGTGCCTCGGTCGTCTCGGGATCGCCCACGCTCAGCACGTCGGCCACGTCCTCCAGCGCCGCGGGGTCGTACGCGATCACCGCGGCACTCGGCACGCTCTCGGCCGTTAACTACAGCTTTGCCCTCGCCAACGGCACGTTGCGGGTCGAGCCGAAGGTGGTGGACGTCCGCGTCCAGTGGGGCAACGAGTCGATGTCGATCCTGAACCTCAACCGCGACCTGCCGTTCTCGACCATCACGGCCATTGACGTGATCTTCAGCGACAACGTCGTGATCAACGCGTCCGACGCCAGCCTCACCGGGTCGGTCACCAAGAGTTACAACCTCTCGAACATGACCTACAGCCCCGCCACGGACCAGGCGACGTTCAACCTGCCCTCGGCGATCGCGATCGACCGGCTCATGTTGTCGCTGGACAACAACGTGTTGTCGGCCACCGATGCAAGCATTAAACTCGCACCCTTCGCCCCGCTCAACTTCGCCGTCCTGCCCGGCGACTTCAACGGCGACGGGGTGGTGACCAGCCTGGACCTGAGCCAGGAGACCAGCGCGACCATCGCCCCCTACAACGTGTGGGCCGACATCAACGGCGATGGCTCGGTCGACCTCAACGACGTGAAGATCGTCCGGTCCAAGTCCGGTACCAAGCTCCCCCCTCAGTGATCCGCCGACACGCAGGGGGCGGTACGGGTCCGAACGATGTTTCGACGCCGCCCCTTCCCGATCTACCCCCGAAAGCGAACCCCATCATGGCCTCTCGCGTGCAAACCTTGCTCACCTGGAAAAAACTCTGCCTCGTCGCGGCGGCCCTGCTCGCCTCCGGCACCTCGGCACGGGCTGGGCTGGTCATCTCGGTGCTGGACACCGTGGCCACTCCCGGATCGTCCGGCGATACCGTCCAGGTGACGCTCACCAACGACTCGGCCGGCTCCGTGACCATCAGCGCATTCTCGTACGGGCTGCAAGTCAACGGCACGGACATCACATTCACGGACGCGAGCGCGACTAACAGCGCGGCGTTCCCCTACATCTTCGGCACCAACACGACCGGGCCGGACGGCCTGGGCACTCCGGGGAGTCCCCCGTCCACGATCATCGTCGCCGACTCCTTCTACCCGCCCACCATGGCCGGGCCGAACTATGCCACGCTCGTCGCGGGCCAGACCGTCGGGCTCGGCACGGTCTTTTTCGACGTTTCGCCGACGGCCCAGACGTCTGCCGTGACCGTCAGCGTAATTCAAGATCCGGATGTCACGAACTTTGCCAATGGGGGCGGAGATGGTCACGTGCCGATCGACGGGTACGTCCCCGGCGCGATCGCGATCACCCCATCGACCGTGGCCACGCCCGAGCCGTCGGGGTTGGTCATGATCGCCACGGGCCTGGTCGCCTGCGCGGGCTACACGAACCGGCGAATCAAGTGGAAGAAAGATAGCTCGGGGCAATGATGCCGACCCAGATTCGGCACGGCCCCGCGAAAGACCCCCTTACTTCTTGTCGCCCTTGACGCGGGTGAAGACCAGCGTATTGCCCTTATTGTCGGCGGCGGTCTTCTCGATCATCTCCTTCGGCCGGGACTTCCCTTCGGGGCTCCCGGCGATCTTCAGCTTGTCGTCGCCGTCGAAGGCGTAGATGGCCAGGATCTTCGGCAGCGGGTTCTTGCCGTTCTTCATGTTGATCATGTCGATCTGCCGGGGCGATCCGCTTTCGTCGAGCGTGAACTCGCCCGAGATCGTGGCCTCTTCCCCCATCGGGCCGACCACCGTGAAGTTGACCACGTTCTTGTCGAAGGTGAAATAGACCGGCGCCGAGGCCGGGCCGGCGTTGGTCGTCCATTTCCCCTGGATCTTCTTGAGGTCGCCCTCCAGCGGCTTGTCGTCGCCGCGGGCCAGGTTTCCGGCCAGAACAACCAGGGCAAGGGCGGCGAGAGTCGGTCGCATCGGGGACGTCCTCATTCCATTTCGGGGCGGAAAAGCGGCTCGGACGGCGATTCTAGCGACTCGTCCCGCCCATGGCCATCGAAGACTTCGCCTTCTCCCCCTCCGCCCTGGCCGCCACCTTGGGACGCGTGAGCGTGACCACGTCGGCCAGCACGCCATCGCCCGCGCGAAACTGCTTCGGCCGGGGGTTGTTCGGCCCGCCATTGGCCAGCTTCAAGGTGTTGCCCTCAAGCTCGTAAATGGCCAGGACTTCCGGCATCTCCTGGCCTTCCAGGGCGGTGAACCCGACCCAGTCGATCGCCTTGGGGCTGGCCTTCTCGTCGACCTTCATCTCCCCCTCGGCGTGGATCTTGAGCCCGCGAGGCATGGTGATATCCACGGCCACGGCGCGGCCGCGGATCTCCATCGCCACCGCGATGTCCCGCTTCGGCCCGGCCGAGGTGACCCATTGCCCCTGGAGCCTGGCCAGGTCGCCCGTGATGGCCTCGTCGCGGGGGCCCGCGGCCATCATCGCGGGAATGAGCACAATCATCGCGAATTTGTGGATCTTCATCGGAGTGATCCCCGTGGTCAGGGTTGGATTTCGGTCGCCAGCCACGCCTTCAGTTCCTGGGAAAGTTGGCGGACCCGCTCCGGCTCGCGGGCGGCGATGTTCCGCCGCTCCGCCGGGTCCGCCTTCACGTCAAACAACTCGGGCTTGCCGCCGCTCGTGATCACCAGCTTCAAATCGCCCTTCATTGCGGCCAACTGGTTGCCTCCTTCGCTCCGCCACTCCCAGAACAGGGTCCTTGCCGAACCCGCGGGGGCGGAACCGGGGAGGCGCGGGTCGGTCGTCCAGCCCGAGAATTGATTCTCGCCATCGCCGCGATACTCCCCGACGGGCATGCCGTGGTTCGCGGCGGCCAGGAAGGTCGGAAACAGGTCCAGGGTGCTCGTCACGTCGTCCCGGACAAGCCCGGCCGGGACGTGATTCGTCCATCTCACGCACGCCGGCACGCGGATTCCGCCTTCCCACACGTATCGCTTGCCGCCCCGGAGCGGGGCATTGCTGTCATGGAAATCGCTCGTCCCCTCATTTCCCGACTCGAACGTGGCCCCGTGGTCGCTCGTGAACACGATGAGGGTGTTTTCGGCGAGGCCGAGGCGATCGATCGCGTCCACCACTCGCCCCACGTTCCGATCGAATCGCGTGACCATGGCGGCGTAAGTGGCGTTGTGCGGGCGATTTGGGTCTTTCTCGGGGAATTTCGCCTTGTGCCGGGCCACCTCGTCCTCGGGGGCCTCGATGTTGAAATGGGCGCTGATGAACGGCAGATAGAGGAAGAACGGGCCGGCCCTGTGCCGCTCGATGAAGTCGATCCCCCGATCGGCGAACAGGTCGTCGGCGTGGCCCGTCACGGGGACCTTTTCCCGCCCCTTCCACAAGGTCGTAGGGAATTTTTCCCAGGCATGGACGGCGTCGGTGAACCCGAAAAACTCGTCGAAGCCCTGATCCATGGGATGGACGTAATCCGCCCCCTTGATTTTCGGGACGCCATGATGCCACTTCCCGAACAGGGCCGTCGCATAGCCTCGGGATTTGAGGGCCTCGGCAATGGTCGTCTCGGTCGCGGGCAAATCCTCGTTGTTCCTGGAAACCCCGCAATGGATCGTGCTCTTGCCCGTGAGCATGGCGGCGCGGCTCGGGGCACACACGACGGCGGCCGTGTAAAACCTCCTGAACACCGTGCCTTGCCTCGCCAGGCGATCCAGGTTCGGCGTCTCCCAGGACTTACGTCCGTTGAACCCGACATCGCCATAGCCCAGGTCGTCGGCGTAGATCAAGACGATATTGGGCCTGTCGGCGCCTGCCGAGACCGCGGCCGATCCCGCGATCAGGACGAACGAAAGTATCCGCGAAATCCGGGTCATGACTGGCTTCTCTCCGGGCCGCAAGAAGATTCGCGACCTAGCACTCTCTTCATCGGGCGAGCGAGATGCAACACTTTTTTCTTTCCCTTCTTTTCCGACCAAACTAGTCGAGTATGCACCAATCTGGGTAATATTATCATCTCGATCAAGTTAGTTGGGTATATCGCCGGAAATTCCTCCACGGCCGCCCCCTTGCGGTCGGGGGAAGTCGTGATAGATTGGCGTTCTTCCGTCGATTCACGAATCTTCAGCCGGGTGGGAATGGGGGCGTCGCCATGAGCGGACCGAGGAAGATGCGGGTGGGCATGGTCGGCGGGGGCGGGCCGGCAAACTTCTTCGGGGCGCCTCACCGGCGGGCGATCCTCCTGGACAACTCGGCCGAGCTGACCGCAGGCGCCATGAGGAGCAACCCGGCCGAGTCGATCGAGTCGGCCAGGGAGCTTTTCTTCACCAGGGGTTACGGCGACTGGAAGGGGATGATCGAGGGCGAGGCCAGGCTCCCGGATTCCGAGAAGATCGACTATGTGACGATCGTCACGCCCAACGACGCGCACTTCGGCCCGGCCGAAGCCGCGTCGGTCGCCGGGATTGGCGTGATGTGCGAGAAGCCGCTCACGACCACCCTTGCCGAAGCGAAAACACTTCAGCAGGCCGCGACCAAGCACAAGACCCCGTTCGCCGTGGCCTACACCTACACGGGTTTCCCGATGGTCATGCTGGCCAGGGAGTTCGTGCGAGACGGCAAGATTGGCAAGGTCCGGAAAGTGGAGGCGTGGTATCCCCAGGGTTGGCTCGCCTCCAAGCTCGAAGACGACAACCAGAAGCAGGCGGCCTGGCGGGTCGATCCCAAGAAGTCGGGCGCCTCGGGGTGCGGCGGCGACATCGGCACCCACGCCTACGAGTTCGTCCGCTTCGTCACCGGCCTCAAGGCGACCAAGCTGAGCGCCCGGCTCAAGGCCTTCGTGGAGGGTCGCGCCCTCGACGACGATTTCACCGTCCTGGCCGAGCTGGACAACGGCGGGATTGCCACGATCGCCGCCAGCCAGATTACCATCGGCGCCCAGAACGACAACGGGTTCCGCATCAGCGGCACCACCGGCACGCTCGAATGGTCGATCACCGACCACAACAACCTCAAGCACCTCTCGGGCGGCAACCCCGTCCATGTCTACCGTTTAGGCGCGGAATACGGCTACTTTCCCGCCTCGATCAAGCCCTATATCCGCGTCCCGTCGGGCCATCCCGAGGGCTTCCACGAGGCGCTGGCGAACCTGCATCGCAGCCTCGAATGGACGATCCGCTCGGCTCGCGGCGAGGCCTGCCCGAAGCCGTTCGATCACCCGGATCTGGCCGACGGCGTGGCGGGGATGGCGTTCATCGAAGCATCCGTGAAAAGCTCCAAGGAATGCGGCACCTGGGTCGACGTGACCGATCAGTAATCCTGCCCGTCACGCATGACAGCATGCAAGCTGCTCCTCGCTCCGGCGGCCTCGCGCGGCCGCGGAGCGGAGCTTTTGCAGGGCATGATCCTGGATCTGGCGGACCCGTTCGCGGGAGATGTTCAGGATCGCGCCCGCCTGCGTGAGCGAAAGCTCGGAGCGGCCGTCCAGCCCGAATCGAAGGGCCAGGACCTCGCGCTCGCGAGGCAGGAGCGAACGGAGCAGGATCTCGATCGCATCCTTCGCTTCATCGTCGGTGGGGTCGTCCATCCCGAGGCGGGAAGCCAGCCCGTGGGGGGCGTCGAGCGAGATGCGAGGACGAGTTGCAACTTCAAGGAATCGAAGGGTTTCGGTCGAAGCAGGGTCGGGATTAGCGGCACTTCGGTCCCCGGTTGCGAGGCAACGACGTTCCTGGGCAAGTTGGCGCAGGTGTCGGGGCGAGAGCCTGACCGGATAGGCGCCGGTGGCCACGGCCTCCTGCAAGGCCTGACGGATCCACCAGGTGGCGTAGGTCGAGAGCCGCGACCCGAAACGCAGGTCGAAGCGGTCGATGGCTTCGAGCAACCCGCAAAAGCCCTCTTGCAGGAGGTCCGAATAAGCCACCCCTCGATGACAAAATCGCCTGGCAAGATGGGCAACAAGGGCCATGTGAGCCAACGCCAGCCGGGCGCGAAGCCGATAATATCGGCTCACGAAGGCATCGCGATCGGGGAGAAGATCGCGCCCCGCGTCGTCGATCCCGGCCCAATTTTCCAGGACGTCGGGCAATGCCTCGCCCAGACGGTTGCGGCAATCCTGCAAGGCTTCCAGCAGGCGGCGCTCTTCGTCAGAACCAAGGGCGGCATTTGCCGAGCCCTCCTCCGGCGTCGCGCAATTCGCGACGCTCCCGCCTATCGGGATGGTGTCCATCGCATGGAACTCCTCGACCACGACCGCTTCGAGAAGATCGTCAAGTTGCGGGGTATGTAACCCCTTTATCTGGGCCCGATTCGAACACCGGGATCGGCTGGCGAAGTGAGAGGAGACATCCCCTGAACTGTGCCGGAAAGCAAAAATCACGCCGATAATCGTGAAGTTTCACGCATTCTTCAAGAATCCCGGTTGACGCAAGAGTTTGCCACGATCCAATGGACCACGCTATGTTTGCTGGATCGTTGGCAATTGGTAACGTCCGCGAATTCTCGCGACGCCGGTAGAATCCATGCATCAAGCTTCTCCTGCTCGCGACTCGCGGGCACGGGGAATCCTGCCTCCAGAGGTTGAAGGGCGGCTTTCATGGCGTTGCCGATCGACTCGTCCACCTATTCCACGCTTTCGGCCATGATCACCCCGGCGATTTTCATGACCGCCAACGGGTCGCTGATCATCTCCACGTCCAATCGGATGTCCCGCGTGGTGGATCGCATCCGAGTGTTGAACGACCTGGGGGATCAGCTCTGTCGAGGCGCGGTCCAGTCCGATTTCGTGGCCGAGAGGCGGGCGCATGTGAGCGACCAGCTCGACCGCCTGGAACGGAGGAGCGATCTCGTAAGATATGCCCTCACCTTGCTTTATCTCTCATTCAGTTGCTTCGTGGGCACGAGCCTGACGCTGGCCGTCCACACCCATTTCACCCGGAATTTCGTGGCGGGCGTTGCGACCGGGCTTTCGGTGTTCGGGGTCTGCTCGATGCTCACTGCCAGCGTGAACCTGATGCGAGAAGCGACCGCCGCGCTGAAAAGCAATCGCCTGGAGATCCGCTTCTTCCGCGACCTTCAGCAACTCCGCGATACGCAAGGCACGTGCAGCGTGAAATAGACGTGTAAGGCGAGCTTCTCCCCTGGAAATCGGGGGGAGCCACGACGACTGGGACATTCGCGTCGCCTCTCGGCCCCGTAATCTCCACGAAATTGGCATGGTTTCGTAATCCTGGTGTGATATTGTGCCGATTATGACGCTGAATAGGGCGGTTGCCTCCCTCGTCGCAATGGATTTGACGTCGCCTGATTAAGCCACTCAAGAGCGACGAGACATCCTCCAAGGAAGGGAATGTCTCGCATGCTTTTCGCTTATTTCGGGCCGGAGACGCTCTTGCCGCTCACCTCGGTCCTGGCCGCCGTCGCGGGGTTCGTGCTCATGTTCGGCCGCCAGGTGTTCCGGGTGGCTCGCTTCGTGACGGTCCGGGCGGTTCGGTTGATGGTGCCCGCCTCGGTGCGTGAAAAGGCCTCATCGACGATGATGGGACGGAACTTGCGTCGCGACGCCCCCGCCCGCTCGCGATACCGTCGACCCGCGCACCACGAGAACGAGGTCCGCTCATGAAGGGTGGCCGATCCGCCATCAAGAAAGTCATCGTCGTCGGACTGGATGGCCTGGAACCTACGATCGCGGCTCCCCTGATGGCAGCAGGGGAATTGCCAAATTTGGCGAAACTCGCGGCGATGGGCGGATATGGGACGGTCGCCACCACGTCCCCCGCCCAGACCCCGGTTGCCTGGTCCACCTTCGCGACCGGCGTGAACCCCGGCGGCCATGGGATCTTCGATTTCATCGGGCGCGATCCGAAGACGTATCTCCCGGACCTGGCCCTGAATCGCTACGAGCAGAAGAACGCCTTCCTGCCGCCCCGGGCCGTGAACTTGCGGCGAGGGACGCCGGTCTGGGACCATCTCGCGGCGAAGGGGCTGGGCTCGACCGTCTTGCGATGCCCTTGCACCTATCCCCCGCAGCTCGATCGCGGCCGGATGCTCGCGGGGATGGGCGTCCCCGACCTGCGCGGAGGGCTGGGGACCACGACGTTTTTTTCCCCTCGCGAGGGGCTGGCGGCCGGCGAGTCCGAAACCCTCATCCGGCTGGATCACCAGGAAGGTCGGACGCTGAGCACGCACCTGCTCGGTCCACGCAATCCCAAGGACCGGCAGCCTTTGCGGTTCGAGCTGGCGATTGATCCCGATCGCGAGTCGCAATCGGTCACGATTCGCTCGGCGGGCACCCCGGCGGAAATCCGGGTGAAGCAGGGGGAATGGAGCGAGTGGCTGGGGGTGAAATTCAAGGCTGGTTTGCTCCAGACGATCAAGGGGATGGTGCGGTTCTTCCTGGTTCGGGTCGACCCGTTCGTGGAGCTTTACGCCAGCCCGGTCAACTTTGACGCCGAGAGTCCGCTGTTCCCGATCAGCTCACCGTCGGGGTTCGCGCACGAGCTTTCCGAGGCGATTGGCCCGTACCACACGACGGGGATGGTCGAGGACCATGCCGGATTGAACAACGAACGCATTGACGAGTGGGCCTTCCTCGACCAATGCGAGGAGGCCTGGCAAGAGCGTCGTGCCATGATGATCCACGAGTTGGGCCGGTTCGACGAGGGCCTGTTCTATTGCCTCTTCGACACGCCCGACCGCGTGCAGCATATGTTCTGGCGGTTCCGCGAGCCCGATCATCCGGCCAACAAGGGGGTTGCGCCCTCGGGCGATCTTGCCGGCGTGATCGACGATCAATATCGCCGCGCCGACGAGATGGTGGGCCTTGCGATGGAGGCCGCCGACGATCGGACGCTCGTGGTGGCGCTCAGCGACCACGGCTTCGGCTCGTTCCGTCGCGGTGTCCATGTGAATACATGGTTGCACGATCACGGATTATTGGCCCTGAAAGATGGGGCCAGGCCGGGCGCGAATGTCGCCGAGTTCCCGAAGTGCGTCGATTGGGACCGGACCCGGGCCTATGCGATCGGCCTGGGCGGGATTTACTTGAACCTGCAAGGCCGGGAGGCCCGAGGGATCGTCAAGCCCGAGGAAGCCCACGGCCTGAAGGCCGACATCGCCCGCAAGTTGACGGGTTTGGTCGACCCCGAGAAGGGAGTCGAGGCGATTCGCGGCGTGAAGACTCGCGAGCAGCTTTACCGCGGGGCGTTCGCCTCGGAATCGCCCGACCTGGTGGTGCATTTCGCCCGGAACTACCGGGTTTCCTGGGGATCTTCGCTCGGAGGCGTGCCCGAGGGGCATTTCGAGGACAACACCAAGAAGTGGAGCGGCGATCACATCGTCGATCCCGACCTGGTGCCCGGCGTCCTGTTCATGAATCGGCCGTTCCGCCCGGATGGGGCGCGGCTGGTGGACCTGGCTCCTACGATCCTGGACGCGCTGGGCGTCCCCGATCGACCTGACGTGGAAGGAAGGTCATTGCTCGCATGAGAGTCCTCACAATTGGCCTGGATTGCGCGGCCCCCGAGCTGCTTTTCGGCGACGAGAACCTCACGAACATCCGCCGCCTGATGGACGCGGGGCTTTACGGCCGCCTGGAGAGCGTGGTCCCGCCGATCACCGTGCCGGCCTGGATGTGCATGAGCACGGGCCTGGACCCCGGGACGCTGGGCGTGTACGGGTTCCGAAATCGGGTCGATCACTCGTACGACAAGCTCGGCGTGGTGAACTCGCGATCGATTTCCGACCTTGCGATCTGGGACCAGGTGGCCCGCGAGGGGCACAAGTCGGTCGTGATCGGCGTCCCGCCCAACTTCCCGCCTCGCAAGGTGAACGGCGTGAGCGTGGGGTGCTTCCTCACGCCCGACACGACCAGGGACATTTACACGCATCCCGCCGAGGAATCGGCCGCGATCAATCGATTGGTGGGGAACTATCCGGTCGACGTGAAGGGGTTCCGCACCGACGACAAGGCCAAGCTCCGCGACGACATCTACGCGATGAGCCGCAAGCACTTCGAGGTCGTGAGGCATTACCTCAAGCGCGACGATTGGGCCTACTTCCAGTTCGTGGAGATCGGGCTGGACCGAATTCATCACGGATTTTGGAGCCATCACGACCCCTTGCACAACCAGCACGATCCCCAGAGCCCCCATCGCGAGGTCATCCGGGATTACTATCGTTACCTCGACGAAGAAGTCGGCTCGCTCCTGGAGCTCCTGACCGAGGACACGGTCGTCTTGATCGCCTCGGACCACGGTGCCCGTCGGCTGGACGGCGGATTTTGCGTGAACGAGTGGCTGATCCGCGAAGGGTTGCTCAAGCTGCATCACTATCCCGAGCAGGTCACGCCGTTCTCGAAATTGGATGTGGATTGGTCGCGGACCACGGCCTGGAGCGAGGGCGGCTACTACGCCCGCGTGTTCCTGAATGTGAAGGGGCGAGAGCCTTCGGGGACGATCGAGCCGGGCGATTACGAGCGGGTCCGCGACGACGTCCGGTCCCGGTTCGAGGCCACGACCGACCCCGACGGCCGCTGCCTGGAGACCCTGGTCTTCAAGCCCGAGGAAGTCTATCGCTCGATGAAGAACGTGGCGCCCGACCTGATCGTCCACTTCGGCGGGCTGGCGTGGCGATCGATCGGCGGCGTGGGCTACCCGACCATCCACGTCCAGGAAAACGACACCGGCCCCGACGACTGCAACCACGCCCAGCACGGCGCCTTCGTGCTGGCCGGATCGGGAGTGGCGGCAGGCGGCGAAGTGGACGGGCGCACCTGCTGGACATCGCCCCGACCTTGCTGGAGCTGGGCGGATATGACGTCCCGACCAGCATGAGGGAACGCTCGTCGATCTCCGGCATGGCCGCCACGAGCGTGGTGGGCGACGGGTATTCGGACGATGGCGAGGCGATCGTTCGCGAGCGATTGAGTGGGCTGGGATATATCGGGTGAACACGGAGGTCTGGCCGGACGCCATCAAGCCCCTACCTTTCCCGATAGGTGCGATGGTGGGGCTCCCTTCCGCTCGACCCACCCTACGCAATGTCCTCCTGATACCCCAATTTATGAACACCCGGACAACAAGGAGGTGAAAACGAGATGATTTCCCCCCAGTTATTTCGTCGAGCCCGCTCCATCGCCGCGCGGCCTTCCCCCGACCCGGCGCCCAATCCCCCCGCCTTGAAGGGTTGCGGGCCGGTCGAGATGATCGTCCTGGCGGCGTGGTTCGGGCTGGTGGCCAGCCTGGTCGAGATTGCGGTCCTGCTGGTCAGGCACCATGCCGGCGACGCGAGCTTGCTGGGCGTGCTCCAGTTGAACCGGCATTTCCTGTGGATGGTGCCCGTCTCGCTCCTGGTCGTCTTCTCGGGATGCGGCCTGGTCCTGGCCCCGTTGGCGATCTTCCGCCGGGTGATCGCGGGGCAAGTCGGCGTGTTCCTGTTCTCGGCCTTGACGTCGTTCGGGATCTTGCTGCTCTTCCGCGGGTTGTACACGCCGGCCTCGGCGGTCCTGGCGGCGGGGATTGCTTCGGTCCTTGCGCGAATCGCCAGGAGACGGATGTCGGGGTTCCTGAGGTTCGTGAAGGTGAGCCTGCCTGCCTTGCTCGCGGTGGTCGCCGGACTGGGCGGGTGGTCGTACTACGCCAACGAGCTTTCCGAGCCGCGCGCCCTGGCCGCGTTGCCGATTGCCGACCCGGCCTCGCCCAACGTGCTGCTGATCGTGCTCGACACCGTCCGCGCCGATCACCTGAGCGTCCATGGCTATAACCGCGACACCACGCCCAACTTGAAGCGGCTGGCCGCGAGCGGCGTGGCGTTCGAGCAGGCGAGGTCCACGGCGCCCTGGACCTTGCCCTCGCATGCGAGCATGTTCACCGGGAAGTGGGTCCACGAGCTGAAGGTGGACGCCATGCACCCGCTCGATTCCCGCTCCCCCACGCTGGCCGAACACCTGGCAAGTCGCGGATATGCGACGGCCGGGTTCGTCGGCAACACCTATTATTGCAACTCGTGGTACGGCCTGGCTCGCGGGTTTGCCCATTACGAAGACTATTACGAGCAGAACGTGATCATCTCCCCCGGCGAGGCCCTGCGATGCTCGGCCCTGGGGCGATTGCTGATCACGACGCTGGGCAATGCGTACAACGTGAGGCCCGGCACGGCCAATTCGCCCAAGGACGCCGAGCGCGTGAACCGCGACTTCCTCCGCTGGCTCGACAGGGCATCAGGATCACCCCTATTTCGCGTTCCTCAACTACTTCGACGCCCACGATCCCTACACCACTCCCACGGACTTCAAACGCCACTTCGGCCTCAAGCCCGAGACGCCCGAGGATTTCGCGCTGATCCAGAACTGGCATGCCAAGGATAAGAAGACCGTCACGCCCCGCGAGCATACGTTGATTTCCGACGCCTACGACGATTGCCTGGCCTACCTGGATGAGCAGGTCGGCAAATTGCTCGACGAACTGGAGCGGCGCGGGACGCTCAAGCACACGCTGGTCATCGTCACCGCGGATCATGGCGAAGAACTTGGCGACCACAAGCTTTACGGTCACGCGGTCAGCCTCTACGGCCCCGAGCTTCACGTGCCGCTGATCATGGCCGGGCTAGGCGTGACCCCGAAAGGCCGGACGATTGCCGATCCCGTGACCTTGCGAGACCTGGCGATCACGGTGAGCGACCTCGTCGGCCCCCGGCCGACGGCGCCGTTCCCGGGACGCCCGCTCAGCCACTTCTGGAAGGCCCAGGCCTCGGGCCGGCCCACGGAGGACAGCCCGGTCTTCTCCGAAGTCGCCCTCTTCTGCCACTCCCCTCAAGGAACGCCACCCGGAGAAGCCGCCCGCTTATTGCGGGCCGATGGTCTCGCTGGTGGCGACGGGAAAGACCTACATCCGCAACGCCTACGGCGACGAGCAATTGTTCGACCTGGCGGCCGATCCGGCCGAATCGCGAGACCTTGCGCAGTCGCCCGAGAGTCGCGAGATCCTCCAGCACTGCCGCGAGGTCATCCGCCCGCTCGTCCCGGCGAAAAACGCCGCGAAATAGGGGAAATCTCGCGCGACTTGAGCCGATTTTCCGGATCTCGCCGGGCGAGATCGCGAGGCGACGAATCTCGCGGTCTTGCGTGTGCGGATCGCGTGGTATAGTTGCCGCGACGCCCCGTCCCACACGCGGGGAAAAATGTCGCATCGAAGTGATGGCATTCCTCGTTTCGTCTCGTTAGAATAGCCCCCGTGCCGCGGCCCCCACCCTCTACGCCCCCTCGGCACGTCGCCCGCTCCTCCGATCGCACGCAGCCGTACGACCTCCACCCACGACGAGACACCCATGCCAACCAGGGCGAGACGCAAGTCCTTCGCGCCCCGACTCGATCGGCTCGAGGCGCGGCAGTTGCTCAGCACCGTGGCGGACGGCTACCTGTCGGTGCAAGACCCGAACCCGGCGGAGGGCCTGCTCGTCGACTTCCGGGTCGGCACCACCTCGCAGACCAAGGCGGCCATCCTCGGCACGATCCGGGGTCACCTCCTGACGACTTATCCCGACCGGCACGAGCCTGATCGACCTGCCGGCGACGGCGAATCGAGACTCGGCCCTCGCGTGGCTCGCGTCCATGCCCGCGGTCCGCTCGGTGGAGCCCGACGCGACGATCCAGATTGCCAGCGACTCCGCCACCCCGAGCGATCCCTACTTCAGCCAGCAATGGGGCCTGAGCAATCCCACGGGCGACGGCGTGGACATCGACGCCGAGCACGCGTGGAGCGTGACCACGGGGAACCCCAGCACCGTCATCGCGGTGATCGACAGCGGGATCGACCTCACGCACCCCGAGTTCGCCGGCCGGATCTGGACCAATCCCAACGCCAACGCGCCCAATGATGCCACCCCCGGCGACGTGAACGGGTGGAACTTCATCAACAACACGCCCGACGTGCAGGACGACAACGGCCACGGGTCGCACGTGTCGGGCATCATCGCGGCCGACGCCAACAACGGCAACGGCGTGGTGGGAGTGAACTGGCAGGCGCAGATCATGCCCCTGAAGTTCATCGACCAGTACGGCAACGGCTCGGTCAACGACGCCGTGAGGGCGATCTATTACGCGGTCGATCACGGGGCCAACGTGATCAACGCCAGTTGGGGCGGCGGACAGAATGACCAGGCCCTGACCGACGCGATTTCCTACGCGGGCGCCCACAACGTGGTGTTCGTGACGGCGGCGGGCAACGAGGGCGTGAACAACGCGATCGTCAAGAGCTATCCCGCCGACAATCGCCTCTCGAACGTGATCAGCGTGGCGGCGATCGACGAGAACGGCAAGCTCGCCTCGTTCTCCAACTTCGGGGCCACCACCGTCGACCTCGGCGCCCCGGGCGTGAATATCCTTAGCACCGTGCCGGGCGGGTACGCCACCTACTCGGGCACGTCGATGGCCACCCCCTACGTGACCGGCGTGGTCTCGCTCGTCGAGGGCCTGCACCCCAACTACACCGCCTCGCAGGTCGTGCAGATCATCGACGGCACGACCAAGCCCCTCAACTCGCTCGCGACCAAGACCATCAGCGGCGGCATGGTCGACGCCTACACGGCCGTGACGGGCCAGTATACTTCAACCCCCGGCTCCAGCCTGCTCACCAAGAAGAAGGCGGCCGCGCTCAAGCTCCAGGCGGCGAAGAAGGTCAAGGCCGTCAAGGTCACCCACAAGGTGAAGGCCAAGGAGGCGAGCGTCAGTCACGAAGTCGCGGTCCACGGCGCGGGGACGACCGAGGATTAGGCCCGAATCCGCGCTGCCTTCGTGGTCGCGATCGGGTATAGAACCTCCCAGGACGGGGCGATGCATGCCCCGAAGGGCGGGCTGCCCGTCGCCGGATCACGGAGGAGAGGCGCATGCGACCCAGGATCGACGGGCCGTTGGAAGGCGCCCCCTTCGCGCCCATCTCTCGGCCGAGGAACGGGTTGGGCTGCGAGACGCCGAGGCCGTGGCCGACCTGTTCCTGAACATGTTCCGCCGCGACCTCCTTACCTTCCTGCCGCAGAGCCAGTTCGAGCCGGTCGCCGACGCCCCGGAGCCTCGCCTCCGACTCGGCCCCGAGTTCCGCCTGGTGGAAGGGCCGCCCGAAGGCGAGGACCGGGTCGAGATCTACGGCGTGGGCCATCGCCTGGCCTCGCGAGACGGGAGGCGGTTCTCCGCCACATGAGTTGCGGCTCGTTCGCGCGATCGGCGCCGTCCTGAATCTGCGATATTACCACCTGTTCTCGACGAATTCGGCCCGGCTCGACCTGTATCGGGGCGGGTCGGAAGACCACTACGTGGCCGCGTTCGTCGAGCCCAACGTGTACCTGCCCACCGCCCGCCGACCGAGCCGGATCGCCGCCACGATCCAGACCTTGCGGACCGCCGCGCTCTCGACCTACGAGAATCATCGCGTGTCGACCGGCGTCCTGCTGATCGGCGACGACTCGTCGCATCAGGCCGAGCCGACCTCGCCCGATGCCCTGCCCTACGGCGTCGAGCTGACCGCGTTGAAGAGCATCCACCGGCTTTGCGACGGCGAGCGGACCCTGTTCCTGGTCGACCCGGCCGGGCGGCTTGCCGAGATCATCGACGTGCGACGATGGGCGGCGGCCACCCCCGGAGATCCCTCCGACGACGAGCTCTGCCCGCGATTCTACGAGGCCCACGCCCGCGCCACCCGCTTCGGAGGCCACGTTTGCGTGGTCCTGAGCCCGAACCAGGAGATCAAGGTCTTCGCGCAAGGCGTCCAGGCGTTTGCCTTCACGCATGGACGCTGGCGGCTGCTCAACCCCCGGGCCAAGTTCGCGGCGTGGTCGTCGGTGGTGGAAGCCGGCCTGGCCAGGAGGCTGTTCCAGGCCGCCATGAACCTGTCCGAATCGCGCCGGGGTGCCCTGCTCGTGGTGATCGACGACCCGGATGCGGCCGTCGGCCACTTGATCGCGCCCGGCGATCGGCTCTCGGCCGAGGTCCCCGACGGCCCTCCGCCCGAGATCGCCCCGCGCGACCCGCTCGCCCGTCGCGCCCTGCACTACCTGGCCCGGGGACGCCGGGTGGACGACCTGGACCCGACGGTCTTGGAGGCCCTGGCCAGCGTGGACGGGGCGCTCGCGGTGGACCGCTGCGGCCAATTGCTCGCGTTCGGCGCGATCCTGCGACACGACGCCGCCGACCTGCCCAGCCTTGCCGCCGCCGAGGGGGCCCGCACCACCGCCGCCCTGGCCGCAAGCCGGTTCGGCGCCGTCCTGAAGGTGAGCGAGGACGGCGTGATCTCCTGCTTCCTCCAGGGGTCGCGGGCCTGGGATCTTTGACGCGATCCCGGTCGAATTCGACCAAATCGCCCGATCGCAACGGTTGCCCCGATTTTGCATATCCCGGCGCATGAGTTGCGACTACCATGAAAGGACCACTGCCGGGCGATTGCCTCGCGGGGGAACTGGCACCTCTTTGAGGAGACAACGCGATGAAACGGCGAGAAATGCTGGGAGCCCTGGGCGCCGGAGCGGCAACCCTGGCGGTGGGAGCGATCGCCAACGCCCAGGCGCCGAAGGGTCACGACGACGAGGCGGCGCATCGGCACGATGCAATCCACAAGGAATGCCTCGATGCGTGCTCCGATTGCGCCCGCATGTGCAACGAGACCTTCCACCACTGCTACATGATGGTGGCCGAAGGCAAGCGCGACCACGCCAAGAGCCTGCACCTGGTCTCCGATTGCGCCGAGTTCTGCGAGCTGTCGGCCACCATGATCGCCAAGCACAGCCCGTTGATGGCCTACTCGTGCACCGCGTGCGGCGAGGCGTGCAAGAAGACCGTGGCCGAGGTCGAGAAGTTCGACATGCCCGAGATGAAGGCGGCGGCCAAGGCGCTCAACCGTTGCATGAAGTCGTGCGAGGAGATGGTCAAGGCCATGGGCGGGCACGAGCACCATCACGAATCGGCCAAGTAAGCACTAAGCCCCCAAATCACCAATTCCCCCCCGCCCGTCGCCGGCCCCGAGGTCGCGACGGGCTTTTTTGCGGATTGTGAAAACGGTGTCAGGGACCGTTTCCGCGTTTTGGGAAACGGTCCCTGACACCGTTTTCACCGGCCCGATTTTTTCGCTGGCAACGGGCGGACCGGTCGAGCATCCTACAGGATTGCAGCTTCTTCCCACTCTCCACCGGGACGCACCATGAACCCCTCTCGCGTAGTCTTCGCCATCTTGCTCATCGCACCAGGTGCCCTCGCGGCCGACTTCCCCCGGTTCGAGGCCCAGCAGATCGACGCCCACGCGGGCGAGGTCGTCTACGCGGTGACCGTGGCCGACGTGGACGGCGACAAGAAGCCCGACGTGGTCGCCCTCACCGAGGACGCGGTCCTCTGGTACGCCAATCCGTCGTGGGAAAAGCACGTGATCACCAGGGGGAAGACCCTGCGCGATAATGTGTGCATCCAGGCGCACGACATCGACGGAGACGGCCGGGTCGATTTCGCGGTTGGGGCGGGATGGCGGCCCTCCGACACGAAGGGCGCGAGCACGCTGCAATGGATCGGGCGCGACGCGAAGGGGGAGTGGCAGATTCACCCCATCAAATACGAAGAACCGACGCTGCATCGGATTCGCTGGGGTGATGTCCTGAACAATGGCAAGAAGCAGCTCGTAGTGGTGCCGTTGCAAGGTCGGGGGACGAAGGGGCCGGATTGGGCGCGGGATCGGGGACGAAGGTGCAGGTGTTTTCGATCCCGACGGACCCGACGTCGCCCGATTGGCCTTCGGAGGTCGCGGAGGATTCGCTTCATACGACGCATAATCTGGAAATCGTGAATATCCCATTCGGCGGACTCGATTGGAAAACGGCGACCCCGCCACCGCAGGAAAAAATTGACGCGGCCTTCGCTGGGGTGGATAAGCGGAGCCAGATCCTGATTGGCGGTTGGGAAGGAGTTTTTGTCATCGCTCGCTCTGCCGACGGGAAGTGGTCGCGGAGGAAAATCGGGAGCGGCAACCAGGATGCGAAGCCCTTCAAGGGAGCCAGTGAAGTGAAGCTTTGTCACTGGAGATGGGGAGGTCCGTTTGTGGTGACGATCGAGCCCTGGCATGGGTCTCAGGTAGTGGCCTATCGGCCCAACAATTTGCTAATGCGTGATCATCCTTCTATGATCGCTATCGGCACCGGCGAGTGGGACCGAAAAGTCCTGGCCGAGCCGCTTTCCTGGGGGCACGCGGTCTGGTGCGCGGATCTGGATGGCGAACGCGACGATGAGATCGTGATCGGCCAGCGCGATCCGAACAAGGAGGGATCGCCCAAAGGCCCCGGCGTCTTCGTGTTCAAACCCACCATGACGGTAGCCGCCGGGTTGAAGGTCACCTTCGGATTCACCCGCCACACCATCGACGACGGCGGGATGGCCTGCGAGGATGCCTTGGTTGCGGATCTGGATGGCGACGGCCGGCCCGAGATCATCGCGGGCGGGCGGGCTACTCATAATGTGAAAATCTACTGGAATAAGGGCGCGAAGTAGGGCCGGTTATTACCGGCCGGGTCAGGTGGATCCGAAGAAGGCCGGTAATAACCGGCCCTACAGGGCTCAGCGTGCTTCCCATCCCCCACATTCGAGCTGAAAACGCGATGCCCATCTATCTGACGACCGGCCGCAACCCCGCCGGCAGGAAGGTTACCGAACGCCACGAGGCCACCTCGGCGGACGAGGTGATGCGAATCCTTCGCGATCGCGGCTATGACGAGATCGTCCTGCACACGAGCGAGGTGGAGGCCGGTATCGACCAGAGGAGGGGGCATAAGGCGGTTCTTGCCCTCACCCCCGGCGAACATCTGCGGCTGCGCAGGCTCCCCCCTCGCCTCGCGTTCTTCCTGAACGTTGTGAGCATGAGTTACCGGAAAACATGGCTTCCCTCACTGCTGGCACTTTGCGGCCTCGCCTACCTCCTCCTCTCGAACGTCCCTCACCTGGCATTCTTGAAGTTCGCACTGGCCGTCTATCTGGCGGCGCCGGTGGTCGTGGCGTTGATCGCGCAGTTCTTTCGCGGCGAGGCAGGCCGGTTCCGGCGGTTGAGGGAGGCGGTGTCCTGGGGCCGCTGGGACGAAGTGCTCAGGAGTGCCGATCGGGTCGGCCCGCGGATTCCCGCCGATTACCTCACCTTCGAGAAGGCCAAGGCGATGGCCGGCCTCGGTCGGCTTGATGAGGCCCTTGCGATAATCGAAACGTTCGGGGACGGCGGGGCGAACCCCGACTGGATGTACTGGTCGCGGCTTGCATCTATCTATGCTCAGCGCCGGGCGGCGCGAGGATGCCAAGGCCGCGATGGAGAAGGCCCTGGAAAGGAACCCCGAAAGCTCAAGCCTCCTGATCGGCAATGCCCGAACGCAGGTGTGGGGCTGGCGTAATGCGAAGGCTTCGCGGGAGTTGCTTTCGCGAGCCCGCGAGCACGCCCTCAGCGACACGGAGCAGGTGTATGCCACCATGGTCGAGGGGCTGATCCGGCTGGAGGAAGGCAATCCCCGCGAGGCCCGAGAACTCCTGGAACGGGCGAGGAAAATGGCCGACGGATTCCGCCACTCCAGCCCCGAGATGGGCAGCCTGGCCGACCAGATCCGCGCGGGGCTTGCGCTGGCCCACGCGGCCGAGGGCGACCTCGAAGCGGCCCGGCGCCACTACAAGCTGGCCCGGCCCAGGCTCGTGGCCTTGAGAATCGATCACATGATCGAGCGTTGCGAGAAGGCCATCGGCCCGCCGGGGTGAGGCCAATCGCTATCGCGCCGAGATCAGGTCCGCGCTGGGCTGTTCAAGCAGGCGGCCGTCCTGGATTTCCAGGGTCAGGTCGTCGGGCCGGATGAAGCGGCGGTCGTGCGTGACGACGACGAGCGTGGTCTGTCGCCTGTGCTGCAATTCCCTCAAGATCCGGTAAATCTCGTCGCCGGTGCGCGAATCCAGCTCGCCGGTGGGCTCGTCGGCCAGGACGAGCACGGGGTCTTTGATGAGGGCTCGGGCGATGGCGACTCTTTGCTGCTCGCCGCCCGACATCTGCCGGGGTTTGTGCGTCAATCGCCCGCCGAGGCCGACGTCGGTGAGCAGGTCGGCGGCCTTTTGGCGGAGTTCGGGCGTGATCCCGCGGGGCAGGAACGGGACCAACACATTATCCACGGCCGAGAGGTTGGCTATGAGGTTGAAGGCCTGGAAGATGAAGCCGATCTTGTCGCGGCGATAGGCGTTCTGCTCGGCCTCGCTCATGGCCGTGAGGTCGAACCCCTCGACGGTGATCTTGCCCGAGGTGGGGCGGTCGAGCGCGCCCATCAAGTACAGGAGCGTGCTCTTGCCCGATCCCGAAGGCCCCACGATGAACGCGAACCGGCCCCGAGGCACGCGGCACGACACGCCCCGCAACGCCTCGACGTGGCCCTCGCCGCTCTTGAACGACTTCTTGACGTCGGCCACCTCGATCATCTTGGGCTCCGCCATTTCCGGGGGAAATTGGTGCATTTCATGCACCCTACATGACGGTACATTGCATGTACCCTACCGGGCGCCGAGTCGGATCGCGTCCATGGGCACCAGTCGCGAGGCCCTCCAGGCGGGATAGAGCCCGCCGAGCGTCCCCATGACGATCGATAATGCCAGGCCTCGGGCTGCGTTCATGGGAGATACGCTCAGCGCCAGGCCGCTGGAGGTGATGAAATGGTTGGCGACGAGCGTGAAGACGATCGCCAGTATCAGGCCGACGACCCCCGCGATCAGCCCGAGATAGGCACTCTCGGCCGTCACCAGGGTGAGGACGTTGCCGCGTGACCATCCGTTGGTCCGCAGGACGCCGAACTCGGCGAATCGCTCGGTGGTGCTCATGAGCATGGTGTTGATGATCCCGACCACGCCCACGATCAGCGCGAGCATGACGGTGGCCATGAGGAACAGGTCGAGCTGGTCCATCAGGCCGCTGAACCCGGCGAGGATCTCGCTGGAGCCTCGGGCGTCCACGCTGGGGATGGCCTCCTCGATCCGCCGCGAGAGCGCGTCGTTATCCTCGGTGCCCGTGGATTCCACGTAGAACGACGAGACGGTGTCGGGCGCGACCTGGGCGACCTTGCGGGCGGTGTTGATGTCCATGATGATCACCACGTCCAGGAGCATCGAGCCGGTCTCGTACATGCCGATGACCTCGAACGGGCTGCCGCCGATGTCGAGCGTGTCGCCGATCTTCTTCGGCTTGCCGGTCTTCGCGTCCTTGTTGTCGCGGGCAATCTTGCGAGAGATGACGATGTGATTGCTGTTTTCATCGCCGGGCGCGAGGAACCGGCCGCCTTCGGGGCCCTTGATCATGGCGCGGGGGAAGATGGCGCCCTTGAGGTTCTGGTGCGAGGAGATCTCCTGGCCCACCATCACGGGCATGTCGAACAGCGAGCCGAAGCTGTCGGCCGAGGACGAGCCCTTGGGCTTGACGAGCGATTGGCCGATGCTGCGGGCGATCTGCCCGGTGGCCGATTTCCCCTCGACCGAGGGCGGGATCTTCCACAGTTCGGCCGCCACGGCGTGGATGTTGGGCATCGCGCGGATCTTCGGGCCGATCGAGGCCGGCAGGTCGCTGAAGACCGGGCTGAGCTGCCCCTCGCGAAGCACGACCACGCCCTGGATGCGCTGGAGGGTGTCGCCGACGAGGTTCCGCATCCCGCCCGAGAGGCTGAAGAGGCCGAGCACGCCGAGGATGGGGATCGAAAGGCCCACCAAGGCCAGCGCCGTGCGCAGGGGGCGGGTTGCGAGATTCTTCCAGGCAAACTTCCACATGGGTTAAACCGCCCGCTCCTCATCCCGGCCGACCGACATTCCTGGCACAAACCCCGGCGGGGTACGATCCTCGGGCCGATGGGTTGATTATAGTCGGTCGGGCGAGAAGTCCAAGGGGCGGGCGGCTAGCGGGGGTCGGCGGCCTCTTCGTTGAGGCTGGGGTGGGAGTTGACCCGCAAATCGGGCAGGGCGCGACGGAGTTCCTGCAAGGCCAGGGCATCGGCCGCTTCTGCGTCGGCCTTCCCTTCGTATCGGGCCTCGGTGTACTGGAGTAATTTCAGATTCGGGAACCGTTGCAGCTTCTTGAAGCCGACGGGGCCGAGCGTGCAGCCCAGGCCGAGGGTTTCCAGCTCGGTGAGCGGTGCGAGTCGGTCCAGGCAGGCTTCCGTGGTCCTGGTATAGGTCAGGTCGAGTTCGCGGAGTTTCTCCAGGCCCGCGAGGCGCGTGCAGCCCGGCGTCGGTGATCCCATCCTGGCGGAGCGAGAGGGTGTCGAGGTCGGATAAGCCCGCGACCCAGACCAGCCCGGCGTCGGTGATCCGCGTGAGGCCCAGGTCGAGCTCCTGGAGCCTCGGGAAATTCGCGAGCGTGGCCAGGCCGGCGTCGGTGATCTCGGTGTTGTAGAGGCTGAGCACCCGGAGTTCTCGCAGGTTGCGGAGCCGTCGCAGGTCGCGGTCGTCGATGCGGGAATTGCTCAGGTGGACCAGGGTGAGGCGGGGCAGGTCGGCGATCGCGCCGATTACCCCCTCGCCCGGCCGGCGGTTGAGCGTGCTCCAGACCTGGGTGACCGCGTGGACGTAATCGGGTCCGAGGCGATCGCGCACCGCCCGGACGAAAGGATTGGCCTTGGGCGGCGGGGTGTTGGTGGGGCCGCTTACATAAGACGGGATCGGATCGCCCATGGCCCGCCAGGCGGCCTGTTCCACCCGCGCCTGGGCCTCCTTGGACGCGATCGTCCGTCCGTCGGCGGCCTCGAAGTCGTAGACGACGGTCTCGAAATCGCGTGTGATGATCTCCACGGCCCGCCGCTGAATTTTTGCCGATCTTACCCACAATCCCAGGGCGCAGCCGACGACCAGGACCAGGCCCATCATGAGCCGGAGGCTGACGGCGAAGCGTGGGCGGGGTTTCCTGGCGGCGGGTGTTTCCGCGGTCATGTCGGCGCCGAGCCCCCGGCGGGTTTTCGCGAGCATCCCGGTCGATGCCACGATTATAGCGTGCATTCCTGCCGGGCCAAAGGGCCGGGATTCGGTCCCTCTTGCTTCGCCGTGCGGGTGCGACGATCATGAATATCGGTCGTGATCTCGCGTCCTGGATTTACGGGAGAATCCGTCGATGAGGCGTCGGATGTTGTTGCTCGCCATGGCCGCGTCGTGCCTGGGTTGCGACGCGTCCAAACCCACGGTTGCCGTCCCTGGTCGTGATGTCGGCCGGCCCTCCGGGATTGTCGAGGGCAAAGCCGCTGGTGTGAAGGCGGACAACCCGAGTGATGTTGCCGCCCTGCTCGATCGCGTGGCCGGGGCTTACCGGAGGATCGGGTCGCTGGAATTGCATGGGACGGTCGAACATCGGCTAACCGGGGACGGCGAGCAGGATCCCGCGGCCCACTCGATTGCCCGGTTCCACCTGTGGTTTCGAGCCCCCGATCGCTATCGCCTGGAAGTGCGGACGGAACATCCCGACGTGCCCGAGGATGATGCGGACTTCCTCGTCTCGTGGACGGACCCGAGGGATGCCAAGTCCTACTCCTATCACGAGCACAAGGGCACCAGGAAGAAACAAGCCGGCAATATCCACGCCATGTATGACGAGGCATCGGCGAAGTTAGGCGTCCATGGGCAACCGCTGGCGCAAATGGTTTTCGGTCCATCAACGCCGACGGGGATCTCTCGCCCTTTGCCCAAATTGCTCGCTTTCACGAAGAACGGCGTGGTGGAACCGGACGTGCCGCTCGATGGCATCCCCAGCACGCAGGTTCGCGGCGATTATGAGGGAGGCGGCACCATCACGATGTGGATCCATCCGCCCGGCGCGATCCTGCGAGGGTATGAGATCAAGGTGACCTCGCCGGACGGGAGCGAGGCCGTGACCAGGGTGAGGTGCAAGGGGACGCTCGACGGCGAGTTGCTCGCCGAGGCGTTTGAATTCACGCCGCCTTCGTGATTCGATGGAATGAGGTGGGGCTCGCCCTCGCTCGCCCCATCCATCCTACGGTTATTCGCCCTGTTGCGGCGTGTTGTGCTGCGGGTCGGCCGGCGGGTCGACCTGCGACGGGCCTTCGGGGGGCGGATTCTGTCCCTGGCCTTTTTCGCCCTCTTCGCCCGGCTCTTGCGTGCGAGCTTCGAAGAGCTGCTTGAGCTGGCCGAACGTCCGCAGCGGGGCGCTCCCGGTGAGGGCGTCCTTGGAGAGCGGCGGCGGAGGGGTTGCGGGCTTGGGTTTTGGCTTCGGGACGTCGACCTGTGCCGGTGCGTCCCGTCCCGGGCCGCGACTCCCGCCGGGTCCTCCGCGATTCGGCCCGCCGGGTCCTCCGCGACCACCGCCCGGCCCCCCGCGACCGCCTTGCTGGGCCCGTTGCGGCAGGAAGCGGGCGAACTTGTCGGGCACGGCCCCCGGACGGCCCTGGCCTTCGCGCTGCGGGGGTCGGTCTCCTCGCTGCGGGGGTGGACCGCCCTGGCCTTGCTGTTGCGGGGGCGGCCCGCCTTCGCCTTGCGGGCGAGGCCCTCGGGGCGGTCCGCCCTGGGGACGGCGCTCGCCCCCCTGCCCCGGTCCGCCCTGTCCCTGGCCTTGCGGACGGCCTTCGCCGCGTCGCGGGCCTCGGGGCTCGCCCTTTTCGCCTCGGGGACGCTCGGTGCCGGGCTTGACCATCGTGAGCGAGACCCGCTTGCGGTCGCCGTCCACGCCCATGACCCAGACCGTCACGACGTCCCCCACGCTCACGGTGTCGTGAGGGCTCTTGATGTACCGGTTGGCGAGCTGGCTGATGTGGACGAGGCCCGAGTCCTTCAGGCCGATGTCGACGAAGGCGCCGAAATCGACCACGTTCAGCACGGTGCCCTTCAACTCCATGCCGGCGGTGAGGTCTTCGAGCTTCAGGACGCCCTTCTTGAAGATCGGCTTGGGCAGGTCTTCGCGAGGGTCGCGCTCGGGGCGGGCCAGGGCCTCGAAGATGTCGTGCAGGGTGGGCTCGCCGATCCCTAGCTCCTGCGCCATCTCGGGCAGGTTGGCCTGGTTGAGCTTCTCGTGGAGGGCCGGCAACTGGTCGCGATGGGTCAGGATGTCGGGCGTGAATCCGAATTTCTCGAGGACCTTGGTGGCGATCTCGTAGGATTCGGGGTGGATCCACGTGCGATCGAGCGGGTTGGCGGCGCCGGGGATCTTGAGGAAGCCGGCGGCCTGCGTGAAGGAGGCGGGGCCGACGCCTTCGACCTCCTTGATCTGGTCGCGGTTGGTGAACGGGCCTTTTTCCTTGCGGTAATCGACCAATCGGCGGGCCGTGAGCGCGTTCATGCCCGACACATGCCGCAGGAGCGGGACGCTCGCGGTGTTCAGGTCGACGCCGACGAAGTTCACGCAGCTTTCGATGACCGAGTCGAGGCTGTCCTTGAGCTGCTTCGGGTTCACGTCGTGCTGGTACAGCCCCACGCCGATGTTCTGCGGCTCGATCTTCACGAGTTCCGAGAGCGGGTCTTGCAGGCGGCGGCCGATGGAGATGGTGCCCCGCGTGGTGGCGTCGAATTCGGGGAATTCCTCGCGTCCCACCGGGCTTGCCGAGTACACGCTGGCGCCGGCCTCGTTCACGATCACGTACGAAAGCTGGGCGAGCAAGGGGTCGGCCGGGTGCGGTCGCGGAGGGGGCGGCGGGCCCTTGGGTTTGGGCGGCCTCGGGGCTTCCTTCGGGGCCTTGGGCGGTCGCGTGAAGTCGGGCGCGGGGCTGGGCGCCTTCTTCGGGGGCGAGGAGAGCGGCGTCGCCGGCGGGGCGGCCTGCTCGCCGTTGGAAGGGGCGGGGGATTCGGCGGCCGGCGCGGTTTCCGGGGGCGCCTCGGCGGGGGCGGAGTCGGTCACCACGGGCGGGGCCTCGGAGGGGTCTTCCGAGGGCGGGACCGGGTGTTCGTGCGTGGGGAGGACGGCCGGATCTTCGTGGCTTGGCGGCGGGACGGTCTCGATGGGCGTGTCGGTGGGGGCCTGCTCGGGGTTGGATTCCGGCGTGGATTCGGGCGTAGGGGCGGGGGTATCGCCCTCGTCCGGCGCCCCTCCGGTGATCGGCGGCAGGGCCTCGACCGGCTCGGCGGGCGGGTGCTCGTGGGTCGGCCCGTTCGTGGCCGGTGCCTCGGCCTCGGGCGCGGGGTCGTGATGGGCTTCGGCGGCCGGCTCCTCGTGGGCCGGGGTGGCGGGGGCGTCTTCCGCCTCCCTGGCTTCCTCGACAAGCTGCTGCGCCGTGGGCGTCTCGTCCACCTCGGCGGCGGGGATCTCGGCCGGCGGCGTCTCGGTGGCCGGTGCTTCGGCGGGCGGTGCCTCGGCGGGCGGCTTCTCTTCCGGTGGCGGCGCGCGGCGCGGCCATGGCCCTGGCGGCGGCCTCCGGGTCGGTGTGGAAGAGCGTGCCCTCGGCGATCACCTCGGCCACCAGCTCCTCGGTCTCGCGGCAGGCGGTGCCGTTGCCGATGGCCACCACGCCCACCTGATGCTTGGCCACCAGGTCCTTGATGTATTGCTTGGCCTCGTAGCGGCGATTCTGCGGGGCGTGGGGGTGGATCACCCCTTGCGCCAGCATGATGCCGTTGGGGTCCAGCACGGCGACCTTGCACCCGCTCCTCAGGCCCGGGTCGATCGCCAGGACCGTCTGCTTGTTGATGGGCGGCTGGAGCAGGAGGCTGCGCAGGTTGCGGGCGAACACGTCCACGGCGTGGCGTTCGGCCATCTCGGTGAGGTCGCGGCGGACTTCGCGATCGAGGCTGGGCAGGAGCAGGCGATCGAGCGCGTCGAGCGCGGCCCTGGCGAAGAAGTCGGCGTGCGGGTGCCCTTCGAGCGGCAATTGGCCCAGGATGGCGCGTTCGAGGTCATGCCTCGGCACCTCGAGCTTGACCTTGAGCGGGCCTTCCTTGTCGCCGCGATTGATCGCCAGGACGCGATGCGGCGGGATGTGCCCCACGGGCTCGGAATACTGGAAATAGTCGCGGTATTCGAGGCCCTGGCCCTCGGGCAAACTCTCGCTCTTGGTCGTGACCACCTTGCCCGCCTTCCAGACGGCGCGGCGGACCGCCTCGCGGACGATGGCGAGCTCGTTGATCGACTCGGAGAGGATGTGCCCCACGCCTTCGAGGACCTTCTCGGGCGTCTCCAGGCCGTTCTCGGCGTTGACGAACTCGGTCGCGGCGGCGTTGAGGTCGGTGAGGGTCTCGTCGCGGTTCCAGATCCGCAGGGCGAGCGGTTCGAGCCCCTTTTCGCGGGCGTCGCTGGCCTTGGTCTTCTTCTTGGGCTTGTAGGGGAGATACAGGTCTTCGAGCCGCTTGGGGTTGTCGGCCGCCTTGATGGCGTCGCGCAAATCGTCGGAGAGCTTGCCCTGGGCCTCGATGGCCTTGAGGATGGTCTCCTTGCGCTCGGCGAGGTCGCGGAGGCGGCGGACACGCGCCTGGATCTCCCGGATCGCCACCTCGTTCAGGTTGCCGGTCCGCTCTTTGCGATAGCGGGTGATGAACGGCACCGTGTTGCCCTCGTCGAGCAACTGAACGACGCTCTCGACCTGGACGCGGCGGATCTGCAAGTCTTGCGCGATCCGTCCCAGGTCGACGGGGATCGGGGTTTCCATGGGAAAAGGCTCGACTGAAGAGGAGAGGACGGCGACAACTTGCGGGGCCCGGCAACGCGGCATGTCGCGTCGCATCAGGAGCCCCAACGACCACGGCCGACGCCAAGAGGGCGCGCGTGGGCCGAACATTCTGACGAGGCAGTCCGGCCAATCTATGAGATCGCCCACGCCCATGTCAAGCGTCGGTGCCGAGATTGGCGGAATCGTCGGGGAGATATCCTCATCGCAAGCGTCCGTCGGGAAGATGGGCGGGAGGGGATGGAAATGCCGTGGAGGGCATTCGCGGCGGTGCCCATCCTTCGCGGCAACCGTGCTGATCGTCAATCGCGGGAGCCGGCGAACGTCGCGACCTGGGGCCGTCGATCGCGGCGCACCACGACCGCGATCGCCACCAGCGGTCGCCGGGCCGCGGGCATCTCGCGGCGAACGTGTCACCCGCGTATGGACGGCATCGATGCGGCCCCCAACTGTTCCCGTCGCGGGGCGCGTACCGGCCGTCGCGGGGGATGGGGTGATCTGGGCGATTGCCGTTTGGGTGAAAATTCGCATGATTCTCTCGCGGTGCGTCGCGATGATAAGCCTTTGTTCTAACCTTACAAACCACACCATCGATGCCGAGGTCCGGACTTATGATCCATTCCCAGGATGGCAGAAAAATCGCCGGTTGCGGGGTCGCGATCGGGTGCCTCGCGAGGGGGCAGATTCCGGCCGGATCTTGGTCGAGCCATTCGGTTTTTCATGGATTTTCATGGTTTACAACCCGTTGTCGGCAAAGGGATTGGGTCAATGATCGACGATTTTAATTTTGTCGATGAGCGAATACGCTACAGAGTGCGACACTCGCGGGATGCCGGGGATTCGTGGGCCAAGTCGGGCTTTTCGGGTGTCTTGTCCAGGGGCGCAGTCGGGGTGAGACGCTTTCTCGCCCGTTTTTGACCGGTTTTCGGGGCGAAGTGTTGCGCACAAATCCCCCAAGTCGTGACCGGGCAGGGAGATGCGGGTTTCCCGGAAACCTGGACGAAATCTGGACGGTCGGGCCCTCGGCGCGGCGGTTTTCGGCCGCTTTGTCGCGCCCATGAGCGCCCCAAGTCGTGAGGGGGTAAGGGGATTGGCTCGTGATGGGGATCGGTGGCCGGGTGGCCTACTTACGCCTTTTCATTTCGTAGGGCAGGCCTCGGCCTGCCGTGCTCCGCTCGGATCGGCAGGCCGAGGCCTGCCCTACGGGTTCCCTCCCTGCGCGAACCACGGTAGGAAGGCGTAAGCATGCCACCCGGAGGCGCCGAGGGTTCGGCTTCCCGCCATGCCGGACTCCTGCGCCGGTGCCTTTCCTGCCCTATGATGCTTTCGGCTCACCTGGTTGCCGAACCCCGGTACATGGTCCCGTGGGTCCGTGGCAGGTTTTTGATCTCGAATCGTTCCGCCTCGACCTTGCGGAAAGGCGCGCTTTGGATGACCGCCTCGATGTCCAGATCCAGGCGGCAGCCGTCGGCCAGGAGGCCTTCGATCGGGTTGAGCCGTCGTTGCCATTTCCGGACGTGGGGATTGCCGCTCAGGCCATGTTCCAGGAAGACAAGCCGGCCGCCGGGCCTCAGCACGCGATGAATTTCGTCCAACGCCCGCCCTACTTGCGGGATGCTGCACATGGTCCAGGTGCTCACCACGCAATCGAAGGCATGGCCTTCGAAGGGCAAGCTTTCGCACCCGAGCCGGCGCTGGTCGACCTCGATCGTTCCGGCGGCGATCCGCTTCCGTGCCCGCTTGTTCATGCCGGGGTTGGGGTCGACGGTGGTAATCTTGCGGACGTGGCCGGGATAATGGGCCAGGTTCAGGCCGGTCCCGAATCCGATCTCCAGGATCTCGCCGTCGACGTCGGCCAGGACCCTTTGCCGCTGCTCGGCCAGGGCGGGCTGGCTCATCAGGCAGTCGCACAGGAAGGGGAAGACGAACCGGGAATAAACGCCCATGCGTTTGATCTTTCCGGCCTCGGCCCCGCCCGTCAAGGGGCCGGCGTTTCCGCTCGCGAGGGCGTCCCGGGCGAGATAGACTCCCAGGGCGAGGGGAGGTCGCATGCCGAGGCAGAATCGGGCACGCCCTTCGGCGATCTTGTCGCCGTGCCGGGGCGAGGGACGGTCATGGGGAATCGGGCCGCCTGCACCGCGCAAGAAAGAGCCCCTGGCGTGAGAGGGTGGCCGAGGCCAACCATCTTCGCGCCAGGGGCTGCAACCGAGGGGGTCGCGAGCGGGTCGATCAGCGGCCGTCGGTCTCGTAGAGGGCGTTGATCACGCGGTCGACGGTGCTGGACGTCTTCCTGGAGGTGGCGGGCTGGGGCACGATGGCGGACGCGACGCCGGAATCGGTACCGATGGCCACGATCTCTCCGACCTGGCCGGCGACCGGCACGCTGATCCGCTTGAGGCGGGGCGTCGTCATCGCGAGGCTGGTCGATGCTTCGGGCAATCCAACGAGGTTGGAGGAGGCCGACGCCTTCGCCTTGCCCTTGGCCTGGAGGATTCGCGAGGCCGACGCCTTGGGCCCGGCGACGACGGCGGGCTGGAGGGCCTGGAGTTCCTGGTGGATCGCGTTCAGGTCGGTCTTGGAGAGGTCGCGGTGGGCCTGGCCGGGGCTCAGGTACAGCGACATGGCGGACGAGGCGTCGGAATTCTCGCCCAGGCCGAGGGCGTGGCCCAGCTCGTGGGTCACGACGCTCTGGAAGTCGTACTGGTTGGACGCGATCCTGGCGGAACCCTTGCCGAAGTACCAATCCCAGCCCTGGATCAGCGTGATGTCCCCGTCGGCCGAGTAGGCGCCCAGGACGCCCTGGCTCACGCCGCCAATCTCGCTGGAAGAGGCCATGCCGATGTGGATGGGAGCGGAAGCCGCGGCGGCCCCGGAGACTTCCACGAGCGACACGCCCAGCGGGGCGAGCTGCGCGTCGAGGCTGGCGATCGCGCCGCGGATGGCGGCCGCTTCCGCCTGGGTTTCCGGGCCGATCGGCAGGTTGACGGCGACGTCCAGGGTGCCGGCGTGGAGCTGGGTCGATCCCACGATCTCGCCCGCCCCCACGCCCGCCGTGCTGGTGCTCCCGGCCGCGAGTTGGGCCGAGGCCGAGTTGATCGTGATCACCGCGGTGGATTGCTGTTGCGAGGCCCCGCCGGCGTTGACCGTGGCCGTGTTGGTCAGCGTGCCCGAGGTGGCGGGGGCGTAGATGTCTGCGCCGGAGATGATCTGCATCGAGCAGGCGCTTCCGCCGAAGACTCGCCCGTACAGGTTGGAGTTGTTGTTGGCCACGTACAGGTCATTGGGGAGGAGGATGACCCCGCTGAAGCTGCCGTTGCAATTGCTCAGGGTGACCTGCTTGCCGGAGCTGGTGAAGTTCCACAGGACCTGGTCGGCGGTGAGTCCGCCGGTCAGGACGACCTGGTTGGCGAGGTTCGTGTTGCTGCCGTAGGCGAAGTTGAAGGCCACCGGGTCTCCCGACCCGTCGCCATTGATGGTCACGGTGTTGCTCGTGCTCTCGCTGTACGAGGTCACGTTGAACACGCGGTAGGTCACGCCGCCGGTGGTCTTCAGGGCGCCGCTGCTCTCGTTGATCGTCGGGTTCGAGTTGTTGAAGCTGATGTTCGTGCCCGAGAGCGCGCCGATCGCCGAGCTGAGGCTGTTGGCGGCGTTGATGGCCGTGGTGACCGCCGACACGCCGTAGTTGACCGAGGAGGGCCCGACGTTGGACCAGTTGTTGTTGTGGTACTGGCCGGCATTCGAGCCCGAGAAATCCAGCCTGCCGTTGATGGTGCCCGGCCCGTTGAATTGCACCTGCCCGCCGCCCACGCCGATGTTGCCGACGATGATGTCGTTGGCGATCGTCAGCGCGTTGCTGCCGGTCCCTTCGTACAGGACGGCGTACCTGGCCAGGCCGCCCACGTTCAAGGCGGGGTCGGTGCTGGTGACGGCGTCGTTGGCGCCGGTCACGCCCGTGATGTGGACCGAGATGCTCTGGCCGGGTGCCAGGCTGAGCGAGGACGACGCGAGGCCGAGCGACTGGTTGCCCACCGACCCGGAGATCGCGAAGCTCGACGGGTTGGTGCCCGCCGCGTGTCCGGAGTTGGAGGTGTCGATCTTCCAGTTGATGTCATTGCCCGAGCCGGCCGCGAGCGGGTCGCTCAGGGTCACGCTGCTGTCGGTCACCTTGCCGTTGTTGGTGATGACGACGGTGTAACCGGCGGTCTGGCCCGCGGTCACGCTGGAGGCGTCGGCCGTCTTCACGACGCTGATGGTCGGCGTGAGCGTCTCGCCGAAGTTGTAGCCGGTGGCCCCGAGGTTGGAGTTCAGGCCGATCGAGGAGATCACCCCGGTGCCCGAGTTGCCGCCGACCGAGCCGGGGTTCGAGGTCTCGGTGATGTAGTTGGACGGCTGGGTCTCGGTGATCGTATAGAAGCCTGGGACGAGCCCGGAGAAGGTGTAGTTGCCGCTGGAGTTGGTGGACGTGGTCGCGGTGACCGCGGCCCCCGTGCCGGTCGTCCCGGTGAGCGTGAGGGGGATGCTGGCCAGGCCGGTGTCGCCCGACCCGAACGAGTCGTTCCCGTTTACATCGAAGTAAACCGTGCCGGAGAGGCTGGAGGTCGCGTACGCCTGGGTCCCGCCGTTGTCGGCGCTGATCAGGCGGCCTTCGTTGCCGTAGCTGATCTGGCTGCCGTTGGCCAGGATCTGCGTGAGCGGGGCCCCGCAGACGAAGTCGACCTGGAAATAGCTGTTCGGGTTGGCCACCCACAGCGAGTAGGTGCCGGGGCCGAAGGTGCCGATCGCGTCGTCGGTGATGACCTGCTGGTAGGCGTTGGACGAGCTGAAGGATGACGTCGGCGCCTCGTAGGCGACCAGCGAGAGCATGATGGGCGAGGCGCGCCGCCGCGATGGTGAAGTTGGCGACGACGATGTCGCCCTGGGCGGTGTTGCCGCGGAGGTCGCTCACCGTGTAGGACGACCCGGACGGCGTGTAGATCGTGTAGGAGACCCCCGTCAGGCCCGCCGAGCTGCATCCCATGTAGTTGGAGAAATTGTCGTTCGTGGAGGTGGGCGACGAGGTGGTGGTCGTCACCGTGTAGGTGAGCGCGTTCGGGCCGGTCTGGAACGTGTTGTTCGGCACGATCTCGGCCACTTTATAGGTGCCGAACGGCTGGCCGCTGAAGGAGTAGGTGCCGTCGGCGGCGGTCTTGGTGGTGGCGACGATCACGTTGCCGCTGTTGTACAGGTTGACGGTCACCCCGGCCTCGCCCGTGTCGCCCGAACCGGCGGGCGGGAGGTTGGCGGTGGTCAGCCCGTTGCCGGTGGCGTCCACGTAGACCGTGCCCGAGATCAGGGTGGAGATCTCGCCGAAGTTGTAGTTGATGCCCGCGGTGTTGGAGTTCAACGCGATGGCGCCGACCGAGCCGACGATTGCGGTCCCGCCCGCCGACCCCACGTTCGCGGTCTCGGTGATGTAGCCGCCGGGCTGGACCTCGGTGATCGTGTAATTGCCCGGGGCCAGGCCGGTGAACGAGTAGCTGCCGATGTTCGGCCCGCTGGTCGCGGAGGTCGTGGTCGCCGTCACGCCCACGCCGCCGAAGGTGGTGCCCGAGAGGTTGACGGTCACGCCGCCGAGGCCGACGTCGCCGGGACCGAACGAATGGTTCCCGTTGGCGTCGATGTACACCGTGCCCGAGAGCGACGACGGGCAGGACACCTGGTTGCCGCCGTTGTCGCTGTCGATGAACCGGTTCTCGCCGTGGTAGGTGATGTTGGCGTTCGGGTTGAACGTGGCGATCGCCCCCCCGCAGACGAAGTCGATCTGGTAGTAGTTGTTCGGGATCGTGACGGTCAGCGTATGCGTGCCGGGCTGGAAGGTCTGGGTGTCGACCTGGTAGATCGTCTGCTTGGTCAGGTCGAAGTTGCTGGTCGCGTTGTAGCTGACCAGGGTCAGCGTCTCCACCATGGTGGTGGTGAAGTGGACGGTGACGGTATCGCCTTCCTGAGTGTTCCCGCCCAGGTCACTGAACGTGGTGGTCGTCCCGCAGGCGCTGACGTCGGTGTAGCTGATCCCGGTGACCTGGCAGGGGGTGACCGTCTGGTAATTGCTGAAGTTGTCGTTGACGACGTTCTGCCCCGCGGCCAGGGGGACGGTGTAGGTCAACGAGTTGGGGCCGGTCTGGGTATAACCGGAGGGGACGATCTCCTGGACGTAGTAGCTGCCCGCGACGAGGTTCGGGAACAGGTACGCGCCATTGGACCCGACGACCTGGCTGGCGAGGACCGTCCCGCCCGGCCCGGTGAGCAACTGCACGGTCACGCCCGGCTCGAGGGTGTCGCCCGCGGCGGCCGGGAGGTTCGTGACGGGGTTCAGGCCCACGCCCGTGGCATCGATGTACACCACGCCCGCGATCGAGCCGGCGGTCTCGAAGAAGTTGTCGGTGCTGGACGCACCGTTGGTCGTCAACACGATGGTGGACACGACCGGCGTGGTAGCCGGCGTGCTGACGGCGCCGGAGGTCGTGGAAGTCTGGCCGATGTGGTTATAACCGGCCGGAGGGGTCTCGGTCACCGTGTAGCCCGACGCGTTGCTCGGGTTCAGGCCGGTGAAGCTGTACTGTCCGCTGCCATTGGTCGTGGTCGTCTTGCTGACGGTGTTGCCGAAGGCATCCGTACCGGTGAGCACGACGGTGGTGCCGGAGACGATGACTCCGGTGGTAGACGTCGTCGGCGTGGTCCCGCCCGGCACGATGTAGTCGGAACCGTTGACGCTCACGCTGACGGTCTCGAAGAAGTTGTCGGTGCTGGGCGAGTTGGCCGTGGTCAGCACGATGGTGCGAGACCACCGGGTTGGCCGCCGGGGTCGAGGTGGCCCCGGTGGTCGTCGAGGTCTGGCCGACGTGGGTGTCGGCCGCCGGCGGCGTCTCGGTGACCGTGTAGCCGGCGGCGTTGCTCGGGTTCAGGCCGGTGAAGCTGTAGAACCCGGCTGCGTTGGTCGTGTGGTCTTGCTCACCGTGTCGCCGAAGGCGTCGGTGCCGGTGAGCGACCACCGTCGTGCCGGAGATCGGCGCACCCCGGTGGTCGAGGTGTCAGGCGTGGTGCCGGGCGGCACGAGGTAGTCGGTGCCGTTGAGGGCCACCGACGCCGTCTCGAAGAAGTTGTCCGTGCTGCTGGAGCCGTTGGCCGTCAGGACGATCTTCGACACCACCGGCGTGGCCGCGGGGGTCGAGGTGGCCGCCGGTGGTCGTGGAGGTCTGGCCGACGTGGGTGTCGGCCGCCGGCGGCGTCTCGGTCACCGTGTAGCCCGACGCGTTGCTCGGGTTCAGGCCGGTGAAGCTGTACTGTCCGCTGCCGTTGGTGGTGGTGGTCTTGCTGACGCTATTGCCGAAGGCGTCGGTGCCGGTGAGGACCACCGTCGTTCCGGAGATGGGCACGCCGGCGGTGGTCGTGTTCAGGGCGGAGGCGGTCGTGGCGTTGGAGACCAGGTAGTCGGTGCCGTTGACGCTGACGCTGGCCGTCTCGAAGAAGTCGTCCGTGCTCGGGCTGTTGGCCGTGGTCAGCACGATGTTCGAGACCACCGGCGTGGCCGCGGGGGTCGAGGTCGCGCCGCCGGTGGTCGAGGTCTGGCCGACGTGGGTGTCGGTCGCCGGCGGCGTCTCGGTGACGGTGTAGCCGCTGCCGTTGCTCGGGTTCAGCCCGGTGAAGCTGTAGAACCCGCTGCCGTTGGTGGTGGTGGTCTTGCTCACCGTGCCGCCGAAGACGTCGGTGCCGGTGAGCACGACCGTGGTGCCGGAGATGGGCACGCCCGAGGAGGCGGGGGTCAGGCTCGCGGCGGAGGTCGTGTTGGGGACCAGGTAGTCGTAGCCGTTGAGGCGCCACGCTGGTGGTCTCGAAGAAGTTGTCCGTGCTGGGCGAGTTGGCCGTGGTCAGCACGATGTTCGAGACCACCGGCGTGGTCGCGGGCGCGGTGACGGCGCCCCGGTCGTGGGAGGTCTGGCCGACGTGCGCTGTCGGAGGCCGGCGGCGTCTCGGTGACGGTGTAGCCGGCGCCGTTGCTCGGGTTCAGCCCGGTGAAGCTGTACTGGCCGGTGCTGTTGGTCGATGTGGTCTTGCTGACCGCTATTGCCGAACGCGTCGGTGCCGGTGAGGACCACCGTCGTGCCGGAGATCGCCACCCCGGTGGTCGAGGTGTTGGGCGTGGTGCCGGGCGGCACGAGGTAGTCGGTGCCGTTGAGCGCCGACCGACGCCGTCTCGAAGAAGTTGTCCGTGCTGCTGGAGCCGTTGGCCGTCAGGACGATCTTCGACACCACCGGGGTGGCCGCGGGGGTCGAGGTGGCCCCGGTGGTCGTGGAGGTCTGGCCCGACGTGGCGTGTCGGCCGGCCGGCGGCGTCTCGGTCACCGTGTAGCCCGACGCGTTGCTCGGGTTCAGGCCGGTGAAGCTGTACTGTCCGCTGCCGTTGGTGGTGGTGGTCTTGCTGACGCTATTGCCGAAGGCGTCGGTGCCGGTGAGGATCACCGTCGTTCCGGAGATGGGCACGCCGGCGGTGGTCGTGTTCAGGGCGGAGGCGGTCGTGGCGTTGGAGACCAGGTAGTCGGTGCCGTTGACGCTGACGCTGGCCGTCTCGAAGAAGTCGTCGGTGCTCGGGCTAGTTGGCCGTGGTCAGCACGATGTTCGAGACCACCGGCGTGGTCGCGGGGGTCGAGGTTGCGCCTCCGGTGGTCGAGGTCTGGCCGACGTGGGTGTCGGTCGCCGGCGGCGTCTCGGTGACCGTGTAGCCGCTGCGCGTTGCTCGGGTTCAGGCCGGTGAAGCTGTAGAAGCCGCTGCCGTTGGTGGTGGTGGTCTTGCTCACCGTGCCGCCGTAGACGTCGGTGCCGGTGAGGACGACGGTGGTGCCGGAGATGGGCACGCCCGAGGAGGCGGGTCAGGCTCGCGGCGGTGGTCGTGTTGGGGACCAGGTAGTCGTAGCCGTTGAGGGCCACGCTGGTAGTCTCGAAGAAGTTGTCCGTGCTGGGCGAGTTGGCCGTGGTCAGCACGATGTTCGAGACCACCGGGTTGGTCGCCGGCGCGGTGACGGCCCCGCCGGTCGTGGAGGTCTGGCCGACGTGCGTGTCGGCGGCCGGGGGCGTCTCGGTGACGGTGTAGCCGGCGCCGTTGCTCGGGTTCAGGCCGGTGAAGCTGTACTGGCCGGTGCTGTTGGTCGATGTGGTCTTGTTGACGCTATTGCCGAAGGCGTCGGTGCCGGTGAGCGACGACGGTGGTGCCGGCGATGGGCACCCCGGTGGTCGAGGTGTTGGGCGTGGTGCCGGGCGGCACGAGGTAGTCGGTGCCGTTGAGGGCCACCGACGCCGTCTCGAAGAAGTTGTCCGTGCTGGGCGAGTTGGCCGTGGTCAGGACGATGTGCGAGACGACCGGCGTGGCCGCGGGGGTCGAGGTGGCGCCGGTGGTCGTGGAGGTCTGCCCGACGTGGGTGTCGGCGGCCGGCGGCGTCTCGGTCACGGTGTAGCCGGCGGGGCCGCTTGGGCTTAGCCCGGTGAAGCTGTAGAATCCGCTGCTGTTGGTCGTTGTGGTTGCGGAGACCGGGGTGCCGACGGCGTTCAGGCCCGAGAGCACGACGGTCGTCCCGGCGATGGGCGACCCGGCGGACGAGGTCGTCAAATTGCCGGCCGTGGTGGTGTTCGAGACGAGGTAATCGTACCCGTTGATCGCGACCGGGAGGTAATAGCCGAAGTCGAGGGTCAGGTCGCTGCCGGCGTTGCCCAGCGTCCCCGGCGTGGTGCCGCTGGGGTTGGGGTTGCTGTCGTTGGACGTGGTGCTGCCGGGGGCGTTGACCGCGGTGGGCGTGTAGGACGCCAGCGCGCCGCCGACGACGAAGTTGCTGGCATCGACGGTGACCGTGTAAGTCCCGGGCAGCTCGATGAAGAGATAGGCGCCGTTGCTCGAGGTCGTCGTATGATCGGTGACCGGCACGCCGTAGACGGTGTGCCCGCTCAGCGTGAGCGTCGCGCCGTTGATGCCCGGATCGTTGGTGTTCTGGATGCCGTTGGCGTTCTGGTCGTACCAGACGAAGTCGCCGATCGTGACCGGCAGGACCTCGCCGAAGTCGTAGTTGACGAGGTTCTGGCCGCCGGCGATCACGACTTGCGCGATCGTGCTCCCCGCGACCACGCCGTCGGTGGGGATGCCGGGAGTGACCCCCGCCCCGATGTAGCCCATCGGGGGCGTCTCGGTGACCGTGTACACGCCGGTCGTCAGGTTCGTGAAGCTGTAGGTGCCGTCGGTGGCGGTCATCGTGACCGCGCTGACCGGATTCCCGTTGGCATCCTGGCCGCTGAGCGTGACCGTGACGCCGCCGATGCGCGGTGTCCGCGCCATCCAGGACGTTGTTGAAATTGTTGTCGAGATAGACGTTGCCCGCGAGCGACCCGTTGGTGCCGAGCACGGCCGTGTCGCCCGTGCTCTGGAACGACGCGGATTGGACGTTGTTGTTCGAGTTCTGGCCGAGCGAGATGTTGAAGACATTCGTGAGGTTGAACGGCGCGATCCCGCCGACCGGGGTCGGCGTCGAGCTGGTGTTGGTCGACTGCGGGTTCGCGGGATTCGTCGGGTCGTAGGCGACCGTGGCGATCGGGCTGGGCGTGCTGTTGTAGAAGCTCTGGAAATTGCTCGTGTCACCCGAGGAGGCGTCGGTGTAAGTGACCGAGGCGACGTTGTAGAGGGTCGACTGGGAGGCGGGGAACAAATAGCTGAAATCCTGGATCTGGATCTGCAGTGTCTGGCTCCCGCCCGTGGACGTGGTGCGGGTCACGAGGCCGCTCTGGATCAAGGTGGCGGCGGTCGACGGGGGGCCCGTGCGGTTCGACGTCGCCTTGAAGCCCGTGATCGTGAAGTCCGCGAACGGGTCGTTGGCGGGCGTGCTATACGAGACCACCCCGGTGTTCCCCGAATCGACGAGCGTCACCGTCTCCAGCGGGGTCGTGCCCAGCTCGGTGATCGTGACCGTGAGCGGCCCCCCTCCCGAGAGGAGCTGGGCGATTCCAGGCCTTCGAAGAATTCGCGCGCGCCAGGCCGGCGGAGGGCTTGCGGACGGGCTGACGTCGACCGCGGCGGGGAGAGATCTGCATGGGGGTGATCCTGGTTGTGGTGCGTCGAAAGAGATCGAATAATGGAAACGAATCGTATTATGATTTTCCGATAATTTCGGCGATGCGGGTCGCCCGAATCGCGTGTGCTTCGTCGCGACACGGCCTGCTGGAGACTCGCGGCTGCGTGAGGCCCCGCCGCCCCTCGTCTTCTCACTCCTGGAGTCTGCCGGTCGAAGTCCGGCCCGCGCCACCAGCGCGAGGAGGGTGACGACCTGGGCGTTGGAGCATCGATAAAAAGTCGTCGAACAGTTTGGATTGTGAGCTAGAGTCCTCGAGGCGGGAGGGCGTGCCGTGGGGAGCTTCAACGCTCGCTGTTGAATCCTCTGACCCATCCGGCGATTCTTCGGGCCGATCCGGGTGCTCCCCGCGGTGGCGAGGGGTACAGCGGTTCCCGATCGCATGGCGCACGGGGGGAGTTTCGTAGGGCGGGCCTCGGCGTGCCGTCCCCCGCCTGGGTTGGCAGGCCGAGGCCTACCCTACGTGGGCCATCCGGGCGAAAACCGCTGTCGATGCGAGCAGGCGAGACATCCATCGGACCCGCTCGAATCACTCCTTGACGGGCTCATCCTCGAGCCGCGGTGCCGTCTCGCGATCAGGCCGCGCGACGGCGACGTCGCATGGCAACAATCCCCGCAAAGCCGGTGCTGAGGAGGACCAGGGACGCGGGCTCGGGGACCGCCGAAAGGCGCGGCGGCGATGGTCGATCCCGTCGGATTGAAGGTGTCTCCGGAGACGGTCGACGTCCAGATGTATTTCTCCGTCAGAGTGTATCCTGAGTTCGCCGTGAATGCCGTGTTCGCCTCATTGAAGTGGTCGCCGCCGGCCGGGAAGCTCAACGGGTTGTAAGTGTGCCCGGGGCTTGCCACGCCCGTGCCGAACTGGACCGACCCCGCCGTTGCATAGCTGGTGAACTGGAACGAATCGTGGGGGTTCAGATTGCCGAATCCGGTGACCGTGTAAGTCGAGCTGCTGCCCATCACGTAATTGGGGCCGAGCGGGCTCGTGAACGAGGTCTCGGAAATCAGGATCGTGAGCGTATGGGAGGCGCCGCTCGTCGACGCGATGGTCCCGACGCCATTGACCTGGCCCTGGTTCGATCCCAGGATCGAGCTTGCGGTGAATCCGCTCGCGAAGCTGAAGTCCGGCGCGGCCAATCCCACGTTGGCCGACGTGACGGTGATCGAGGACCCGGAGGAGGCCGACAGCACCGTCGCCGTGCCACCATCCTCCGAGATGGAGATGTAGAGTCCGGCTCGGCGCTCGCGGCCGACGCCAGGACCAGGCAGAGAGAAGGCAAGAGGACTTTGATCGTGGACGTCTGCATGGAGTTTCTCCCAGGGTGAGGATCGTTGTATCGAATCCCTGATGATGGCGCGGCGACGATGCCGTCTCACGACTTCTGGGCCGACTAATATCCGGCGTATCAGGACCCAGGATCGGCGTGATGCAGGGCGATGGTAGCCCTCGTGAAACTGAACGTCAAGAAAAGACATGCACGAGATGTTGATTTTCAACAAATCGCTCATATTAAAAGAAATAATTGGCTAAAAATAGCCAAGGAATCGGGCGAGATTGGTGTTTCTTGACCGCTCGCAAGCCCGCGCTTCGGCGGGCAAATCGCTCGTTTGCTCGCCCGACGAACGGACGAGGACGTGGACCTTCCGGGTCCGTTTCGCGAGGATTGCCGCCCGGACTCCGGGGGGCGAATTCGCGTCGTCGGAGAGTAAAGCACGCCCGCGCGGGCCCGCGCCGCGAGGCGGGAAGATTCGGGCCACGGGGGATGCCGGCCGACGAGGACCCGTCAGCGCCGAAGGGCCCGTGCCTTGGCGTTGTGATGACTTACGCGGGCGGCCCGTCCGAGATCTGCCTCGGGAGCGGCGGGTCTCGGGATTCCGGGCTCATTCAAACACGAGCGTGCCGAACTTCTGGAATTCGTGGAAGCTGCGGCCCGACGCGGGACCAATCCCATCCCGTGGCCTTGCCGTCGTCGTAATCCATGCGATAGAAGTTCGCCCGCCATCGCGTGCCGGCCCGGGCGGGACGGATTCCGCATCGGGTTGAGCAGCGCGTAGGGGATGAAGAACTCCGCCTTCCAGCCGGAGACCGCCCCGCCCGATTTCATCGCCCCGCCGACGGCCGACGTGGCCTTGCGGGTCTTCCGCTCGCCGTCGTAGTGCCAGGGCCGCCAGCCCAGGAACTTGCCGCCCAGGTTGGGGACGAGGATCGGGAGCTCTCGGTCCAGCGGCGAGACCTCGTACTCGAAGTAGATCGGCTCGCGCTCGTCGGGCCAGAGGAAGACCTCGAACACGTCCTCGGTCCAGAGGTCGCGATAGTCCTCGTCGAACGTGGCGGTGATCTTCGCGTCCGAGGCTTCCGTGAGGAAGTACATTCCTTTCGGCGAATGCAGCACCTTCACGCTGGTCGTGTACGGCAGGCCTGCTTCGGCCCTCTTTTCCAGGCAAAGCGAGGCGGCACCGGCCCAGGCGGGGTCGGACCCGTCGCCCGTGACCTCGAAGTCTCCCGTGGGGCGGACGCGCAGCTCCCTCGTGCGGGGATCGCCTCGGGCTGAGCCCGGAGAAGATCCGCTCGGCGTTCCTGCGGTAGACCTTGTCCAGGACCTCGTCGGGGAGGAAGATCCCGTAGATGTTCCAGAAACCCTGGCGATGGTGGCTCGCCGAGCAGTCGAAATACTCGTCGTCGGTCTCCAGGAACCGGTAGTAGACCCGATAGGAAGCCCGCGAAGGCGGGGTGTCGGTGCCGAAGAGGATCCGGTCCTGATACTTCAGGAAGAACCTGCGGGCGGATACGGCTGCCGGCCCGAGTTCCGAGATCCGGGCGTCGATGTCCACGTACATGTTGGGATATCGGTCCAGCTTTTCCGCGACGGACGCCAGGTCCTCGGCGTTGTTGCCGAAGTGGGTGTTGATGAAGGTGGTCTTCGGGTGCCTGGCGATCACGCGATGGAGCTGGTCCAGTAGTTCCTGGCGCTTGGGGAATTCGTCGCCGAAGAACAGCCAGCCGGGGTTCGAGTTCAGCTCGTGCCAGCGTTCGTTGAGGCGGTCCAGCGGGGTGAAGAACGCGGCCGGGTCGGCCGACGTGGATCACGACCGGCCGGCCGTATCTGGCGCACATCTCCCAGATCGGGTCGAGCTTGGGATCATCGACCGGCATGAGGCGGCCGTCCTTGTAGCGGTAGCCCAGCCCGAGCGTCTTGTGGAACTTCAGCCCCTTGGCCCCGCGCCAGGAAGCCCTCCTCCAGTCGCTGGGCCTCGCGATCGCCCCAGTCGGCGTCGTCGATGCCGTCGAAGTTGACGAGGGCGAACGTGAGGAAACGGCCGGGATGGGCCTCGTCGAGGGCCGCGAGCGTCTCCTTGAGCCGGTCCCCCAGCCGCCGTCGAGGTTGACGACGGCCTGACGCCCGCCTCGTCCATCTCGGCCAGGTAGCGGTCGACGACGTCGGGCGTGAGCCGCTCCTTGCCGCCGCCCAGGTGATTGTGGACGTCGATGACCGGGAACTTCGGCCGATTCGACCTTCGTCGCCTTCGTCACCATCATCGACTTCGGCTCCCAGTCGCGGAGCTTCAGCTCGCGGATGTCCCCGGGCGGGCCCTCGGGCCGAGCCGATGCGGGGGCGAACGCAAGTGCGATCAGGCCCAGCAGCAAGCGACGGTAGTTCATGGAAGAACTCCCGGGGAGGGAACAAGTCGCGATCGGACGCGGTCGTCAACGGCTCGGAATCGCGCGGCCTTCCATGAGAAAAACCCCTGGCAAGCCAGGGGTTCAAGTCCGCATGCGCCCGGCAGGATTCGAACCCGCGACCTGCGGTTCGGGGATCGGCCCCGGACCCGAGGGAAAGTCCTCGTAAACCCTTGGTCCACGGTATCTTACTCGATCACATCCGGTTTGCAAACCCTTTCCTATCGCCTCATAAAACCCCGGGGATTCGTGGTGCGGAAAGGGCAAATCCACAGGTATCCGAGAGGCAATCTCGCCTCTTCTTCGATGCCGCGAATAGCATCGCCTCCGGTCCCCCACCCCGGCCTCCGGATCTTCGGCCGCGGGCCAGGCTCAGGCCCGCGTGACGTGCCGCCTCGCGAGATATCGCAGGCCCTGGCAGACGCCCCCGGACAGGATCGCTACCAGCGTCGCCGGCTCCGCGTGGCCACGGCGGGCGACCCCACGGTGAAGACCCCGTCCCGGGTCGTGAAGGCGATAAGGCCGGGGGCGAGTTGTCGTCGGAGAG
>CAVZRT010000002.1:0-372580 GCA_963777705.1 uncultured Planctomycetota bacterium | reverse complement strand
AGATTGCAAAAGGCCTCCGAAGGCGAAAATCCCGACGAAACCCCCGAGCCGCCGACGCCGGGACCGGGTCCGGAAGGCCCGCCGCGCGACCACGCAAATTTTCAGAACGAAGCCAAATCCGCGCCGGTAACGAACCCGTCAAGCGACATCGACCAACGCGAGACGTTGCCGACACGCGCGGAAATCCGCTACGATACGGCTCGTCCCGACCGATCCGATCCCCGAGGTTTGCCACCCATGCCCGAGATCCATCCGTTCCGAGGCGTCCGCTACGACCTGGCGAAGGTCGGCGCCCTTTCGGACGTCGTGGCCCCGCCTTATGACGTGATCGGCCCGGATTTGCAGGGCAAGCTCTACGACGCCAGCCCCTACAACAGCATCCGCATGGAGCTGAATCGCGAGGAGCCGGGCGACACCGCCGGCGGCACTCGCTACGACCGCGCCGCGGGCTTCCTCAAGAACTGGAAGCGCGAAGGCGTGCTTGCCGAGGACGCCCATCCGGCGTTTTATGTGTATCATCAGACCTTCGACGTCGAGGGCCGCACTTACACCCGAAAAGGGTTCTTCGCCCGCGTGCGATTGGAGCCGTTCGGCCGGGGGAAGATTTACCCTCATGAACAAACGCTCTCGGGACCGAAGGCCGACCGGCTGAACCTCTATCGAGCCACGGGATACAACCTCAGCCCGATTTTCGGCCTTTATCCCGACCCCGAGGCCGAGGTCTTGCGGGCGGTGGAAAGAGGCCTGAAGGACCGCACGCCGCTCGAAGCCGTCGACCACCTGGGCGTGGTCAACCGCCTCTGGCCGGTGACCGATCAGGAGGCGCACACGGTCGCCTCGGGCCTGTTCTCGGACAAGTCCATCTTCATCGCCGACGGCCATCACCGCTACGAGACCGGCCTGGCCTATCGCGACGAGTTGCAGGCACAGGGCAAGCTCTCGGGACCCGACGACCCGGCCAATTTCTGCCTGATGATGCTCGTGGGGATGAGCGACCCCGGGCTCATTATTTTGCCCACGCACCGGCTCGTCTCGGGCTTTTCCGGATCTGACGATGGAGGCGCTGATCGAGCGGCTTTCGCCCGAGTTCGACGTCGAGGTCAAGCCCGACGGCCTCGCGACGTGGGAAGATATGGAGATGGGCGGCGATCAGGATATGCTGGGATTCGGCACCGTGGCGGACGGCAAATGGGTCACGGCCAAGTTGAGGTCGGACGCCACCATGGACGCGATCGTCCCCGAACACTCGGCCGAATGGCGGTCGCTGGGCGTGAGCATCCTGCACGAGCTCGTGCTGAAGAAGCTGCTGGGCGACCTGGGGACGGCATCATGCGGCTATGTGCATTTGCTGGATGAGGTGATCGACGCTGCGAAGGCCGGGGCGTGCGACCTGCTGTGCCTCGTGCCGCCGGCCGAGATGGGGCACGTGGAGGCGATCGCATCCAACCTGGAAAAGATGCCTCCCAAAAGCACCTATTTCTATCCAAAATTGCTCACGGGATTGGTCTTCAACCCGTTGCGTTGACCCGAGGGCACATCATGGGTCCGCGGGAGGGCGCTTCCCACGGCACGTAGCGGACGGCCACGCCAAGCAGCAGGAACAGGCCCCCGACCATCGTGAACGGCGCCGGCCTTTCGCCGTAGGCCAGGTAGACCCAGATCGGATTCAGGACGGGTTCCAGCAGGGCGATCAGGCCGGCTTCGGGCGCGGGGATGGCCTGCAATCCCCTGGCGAAAAGGGCATACGGGATGGCCATTTGCAGCACCCCGAAGGCCATGAGCGTGGGCCATTGCCAGCCGTGAGGGGCCTCGATGCGGCCGGCGACGATGAGGGCGAAGATGCCGACCGTGAGGGCCCCGCCGAGGTTGTTGACCACGCTCAACCAGGTCGGATCGACCGCCCGCAACGCCCTCATCCCGATGATCACGGCCGCGTAGCCCATGCCGCTCAGGAGCCCGAACAGGATGCCCAGGCCCTCGCCGGCCCGGCCGTCCCGCCCCTTCCAGACGATCGAGACGATGCCGAGCGTGACCAGCCCGATGCCCACGACGGAGCGGCGATCGGGCTTCTCGTGCAGGAGGACCAGGCTGGCCGGGATCGTCCAGAACGTGGCCGTGCACTGGAGCAAGATCGCGTTGGCCGCCGTGGTGCGGGCGATGGAGGAGACATAGACCCCAATCATGGCACCGAAGATCAATACCATGGGGATCATCGCCGGCCGGAAGGCCCATCGCGAGGTTGGAACCAGCGGCAGCCAGGGCCAATCCGGCGAACAGGCTGCGGTAGAAGGCGATCGCCAGCGGGTCAAGCTTCAGCCCCCTGGCCATGACCCCGCCCAGGCTCCAGAAGATCGACGCGGAGAGGACGCAGAGCCGCCCGTTGGCGGGGCTGGGTGGGGAAAGCGTGGGCAAGCGGTCCTCCGGCGCGGTCCTCGGGAGCGGGGCACGATTAGAGCCCCTCGAAGATACCGCATCCGCCCGCCGGATGCCGCTTCGCGTTGCGTCGAGGGCGGCCGGGGCCGTAAACTCGGGCGAGGAAAGTCCCAGGAGTCCCCGGTTGTCGAGGCCGCCGCGTCATGCCGTACGTGATCTCTCTCGGGGTCTTCTTCTTCATCCTCTACATGTTCGTCCGCCTCGGGGCGAAGGCGATCGCGGGGCTCACCGGTTCGCGCCACAAGGCGTACCGACTGATCGCGGCGAGGTATCGCGGCAAGTACGAGAGCCGGGGGATGGTCGACCCGCCCACCGTCAGCTTCCCCTTCAACGGATCGACGGTGCGAGTCGGGCTCGCGCCGGTCGTCGCTGGCCAGCCATCTGCGCCGAGGACACGCGTGGTCGCCCGATTCGGCAAAGGGCTGCCCTTTCGCCTGGAGCTGAGCCCCTTCGGCGCCCCGCCCCCGCACAGCCTCCCAAGGGGACGAGGCCGGTGCGCACCGGCTTCCACGACTTCGACCGCAGCTACCTCATCCAGGCGAACGACCCGGAGATGGCGATCGAGTTCTTCCGCTCGGAGGAGTCGCGGAGATCGGTCGATGAGCTGCGACGCCTCGCCCCTCCAGCCGGGATGCTCGTCTCGATCAATCCCGAACGCTTGCTCGTGCAGGTGGACAAGAATCTTGGCCTGAGCGCCCCGCTGCTCGATGCGGCTGTGCGTCACTCGATGACCCTGCATCAGTGGCTCCAGACCAGCGTGGCGGAGCGGGTCCGCGAAGGGATCGACATCGTCACGACCGGCCCGCCCGACATCCAGGATGCCGGGCCGCCCGAATGCGAGGTCTGCGGGGACCGGATTGAAGGGCTGCACGTCGTCTGCGTGGCCTGCAAGACCCCCTGCCACCGCGATTGCTGGACCTTCATCGGCGGCTGCTCCACGTTCGGGTGTTCGAGCAAGCAGTGCGTGTCGGCGTGAAGCCGAAGGCCCTCGCCGCAAGCTTACTCCGCAGCCTTGCCCTTGAAGCTGAACTCCTCGTAACGCACGGTGAACGGGGCCGAGCTGGAGTTGATCGCGTTCAGGCCGACCTTGAGCGTGGAGGGCCAGACCGTGTCGATCGGCTTGAGCGCCGTCCATTGCTTGCCATCCTTGCTGTTGAACCCGAAGATCCGGCTGCCGCGGCGTTCGAGCTTCAGGTAGGTCGTGCCGGGCGTGAGGCTCCCGTTGTGGACGGCGCCGACCGACCCGCCCTCGCGCTCCTCGAAGGTGCAGAACGTGCCGAGCTTCTTGTTCCGGACCATGGCCGCGCGTTCCAGGCGGATGAAGTTGTCCGAATCCCGCCAGACGAAGATCCCCGCGCCGTTGTACGGGACGCTCTTCGGGTTGAGCGAAGTGGGCCCCGGCTTGAAGTCGCCGACGATCTTCACCTGGATCGTGAAATCCCCCTCGACCTCGCGGAGCACTCGCGGCGCGTTGAACTTGTCGATGTCGGCGTTCAGGTCATGGAGTTTGTCGGGCACCGTGATTACCAGCGCCTTGCCCTCGACGCCGATCTTGCAATCGCCGTCGGGGTCGATGGCCGTGCCCCATTCGGGGATGTCCTTGCCGGCGAGGTCTTCCTTGGCCCCTTTCTTCTTCCGGACGGTGGTGCCGATCGTGAACGAGCCGAAGAACTTGCCGGCGTCCTCGGGGAGCTCGCGGTTCTCGGCCGAGGCGGCGATCAGCGCGTAAATCGACTGGTCAACCAGGTACATCCGCGTGCGGAGGATGCCGGTCGAGCCGGATTTCTTCTCCGTGATGCGGAGCGTGAAATCGCGCCCCGGCTTGCCCTCGTACCTGACCTTCTTCTCCGTCATGACCTTGCCGTTGAAGAGCTGACCGAAGTAGTCGCGGAACTGGTCGAGCTGCTTCTCCTCGGCCCCCTTTAAGATCTTCGTCGGCAGGGTGATCTTCTGGATGATGTAGCCGGCCGAGGGGCTCTCGCACATGACCTGCACGACCTTGATACGCCCCCCCGGGCCGTTCTGACTCGTCGATGATTCGGACGTGGGCTTCGTCGGGAACGCGATGACGAATTGTCCCTCCTTCGAGACAATCGTCTGCCACTCCGCGGGTTGCTGGGCCATCGTGGCGAGTGCCAGCATGATCGTTGCTGCATACATGGGCGATTGGTCCTGGTGGATGAGAGAGGATTGTGAGCTGGAGGACGAACACCTCACTGGAAAGGCACAACGGTCTCACGGAGGGATCACAAGGAGGAGAATTTCTCCGTGCCCATTGTAAGAAGCTTCCTGGCTCCGTGATGAAATCTTCGCTCCATCGTGCCTACTTCTCCACCTCCGGCTTGCGGATCGAGAATTCTTCGAAACGTACGGCAAATGGTTCGAACGACGAGCTGACCGCGTCCAGGCCCACCTTGAGACGAGCCGGCCACTCGATCTCCATCGGTTTGGACCGGGTCCAGGTCTGGCCGTCGGCGCTGAACGCGCCCGTGATCCGGCCGCCCCGTCGCTCGATTTTCAGATAGACGTCCCCCGAATCCAGGCGTCCGTTGTGGTTGCTCTTCACCTGCCCCACCTCGCGGCGCTCGAAGAGGAGGAACGGGCTGATTTTCTGGTTGCGCAGGATGCCGAACCGCTCGAAGCGGATGAAGGTCTCGGCGTCGAGCCAGACGACCAGCCCCGCGCCGTTGCTGGGCACGGCCGAGTCTCGCGTGGTCGGCTCGCCGGGCTGGAATTCGCCGCAAACTTTCACCTGCGCGACGAAATCGCCCTCCACGTCGCGCCAGACCCGCGGCGCGTTGAACTTGCCGTATTCGGAATTCAGGTCGTGATAAGTCCCCGGCACCTCAAACGCGACCGCCCGTTTTTCCACGCGAATCTTGCAATCGCCGTCGGGGTCGATCGCCTCGCCCCACGCGTCCAGATGGCCTGCATCGGCCGCCCTCGCGAGCACATACCGGCCCGGTTTCTTGTGGATGACCTGACCCTGGCTATCGGTCAAGGCAAGCTGATAGACAAGGTCCACGTCCTGACCGGCGGGCGAGGGAATCGTCAGGGTGCCCCGGCCTTTCTGGCCCGCGACCTTCAGCGCGATCGTTTTCGCCCCCGCAAGCGGCTTCCAGTCCTTCTCCTTGCGGCCCCTCGTGGGCATGGTTCCGTTGGGGACGCCGAGAAAACTCATCGACTTGAGGCGACCGAGCGGGTCGACCAGCGAGACTTCCACCGCCAGGTCGACCACCCCCTCGCGAGCTTCCCCCACGGCCACGTTCACGCCTTCCGCCCGCCCTTCGAGGATCGCGAGCAGCTCCGGAGGTGCGATCGCGATCCCGATGTGGGCGCCGGGGATGGTGGCCACGGCCACGCCCACCAGGCGCCCCTTCGCGTCCACCACCGGCCCTCCGCTGTTGCCGGGATTCAACGCGCCGTCGATCAGGACCGAGCGAGGCGTCCCCTCGTCGTCCCGGCGGACGCTCGAAACGCTCCCCTTGCCCACCACGACCGAGATCTTGCCGCGATCGGGCACGAGCATCTCGCCGAACGGGAAGCCGAAGATGTAGACGGGCATGGTCTCGACCAGCTCGGTCGGCTTCTGCACGTCGATGGGAGCGGGCAGGTCGGGCACGTCCGCCACGCGGAGGATCGCCAGGTCCTTCTCGGGCGAGGTCGCCACGACCTCCGCCGGGACCTTGCGCTCGGCCTTCGTCCCCGAGCGGAAGACGATCCTCGTCGTGCCCCGATCGCGGGCGACACCCTTTGGCGACCCGATCACATGGTTGTTCGTGACGATATAGCCGGTGCGGCCATCGACCCGGATCAGGAACCCCGAGCCCGACGAGTCCCCCTCGTCTCCCGCGTGGGTCCGCAGGATGAGGACGGTGGCGTCCTTGATGGCCACAACGTCCTGGAGCGCCAGGTTCTCCTGGGCGTGGGCGCACGATCCGAGGAGGAAAATCGCTGCCAATGCTCGCATCGCGTCGGCCTCTCGTGCGTTCCCGAACTCGCGACGGATTCTAATCGCTCGGCCAAGCTAGATGCAAAAAGATTCGGACTGTCGATCAGGGCTTGCTCGTGCCGCTCGATCCCCGGGAACGAAACTCGATCTTGCCGATGGCGGATCGGGCCGCGATTTGGGTCCTCGAGTCGGGGTCGCTCAGCCCTTTGAGGAGGGCGAGGCTGTCTTCCCCGCCGATGTCCCCGAGGATTTCGCAGGCGGCCTTGCGGATCTTCGCGTCGGGACTCTTGAGCAGGGCCGCCGCGGCGGGCTCGGCGATGCTCCCCTGCTGCTTCAGGGCCGATTCGGCGGTGAACGCATCGGTCGGATTCGCGAGCCTGGCGGCCAGGGCCTCGCTCGCCCGGGGGTCCTTGATCCCGCCGAGCAGGCGGATCAAGCGGCGACGGATCGTCACGTTGTCGCTCTCCAGTCGGCTCGTCAGCTCGGGCACGAGCGCCTCGGGCGTGCCCCAGGCCACGAGCGGCTTGACCAGGGCATTCACGATCGTGGGCTCGCCCTGATCCAGGGTCGCCAGAAGGGCGCGCACCACCTCGTCGCGATGGGCGGCGTCGGGCGGAGTGCGGGCGAGGGCATTGAGCGCGTCGAGCTTCCTGGCGCGATCGTTCGAGGCCAGGCCCTCCAGCGCGGCGGCGACGGGATCGGCCGAGGCCGGGGATTTCTCCTTCACCGTCCCCGACTGCAAGGTTTTCTCCAGCGAGGGAGGCGCGATCGTCGGCCCCTTAACCGCTGCCTTGGGCGCCTCATAGAAGGCGTAGAGCGGCGAGGGGTCGACCACGCTCCCCGTCTTCACCAGGTCGGGCGGGACGCGGAGTGCGCCGAAGGCGACGTTGCCCCGGACGCCGATGAACGCCCGCTTGCCCGACGTCCGCGGATGCCGGGCCAGGATGGCCTCGATCACCGAAAGCAGCTCGACGCGAGACGGTTCCTTCAACCGCTTCAGGTTGGGCGCCGTCACGAGCACGAGCGCCGAGTCGTCCTGGATTCGCGTGAAGAAATGGAACGCATCCACGCCCGCGTTCTCGCTCGCGGATGCCAGCAACGAGTCGTGGAGGTACCTGGACACGGCCGCATCGCCACCGAACTTCGAGGCCTTCAGCGCGGTCACGTCGTCGGCAAGCCGGGCGGCTCGCGGGTCGCTCGACCTCGCGACGTCGCCTCCCTCGAAGAACAGGAGCACGCCAAGCACGGCAAGCGGCACGGCCAGGATCGGCATCGGGATGAAGAACAGGGCGGGAAACGGCGGCTTCCAGCCATCCTCGCGCGGCCGATTCCGCCACCAGAAGCTCAGGCCGACCCAGGAGGCCGCGACGGCCAGGACTCCCGGCGAAATCCGTCCCGCGAGCAGGAACACCGGCAAGCCAATCAAGATGCTCGTCAACAGGACGACGATGCCCGAGCGGTTGTAGATTAGGCTCATGGAACCTGACCGTCACCAGGGGGAGGGATGAGCGACAAGGGTTAAAATCGCATCGTACCGGAACATGGCTCCCCGTCCAAATGATCAGTTTACGCCAATCCCTCACACGCTTACGCTCTTTACGCATTGCTTACGTTTTCCTTTCGTCACGCCCACCTGCGGAAGGTGCGATTGGTCTTGCCGACGTCCTCGGTCTCGAACCAGGATTACAACCACCCTGCTTTCTTGAACCGTCCGCCAACGGGACCCGCGAGGAGCGCCCATCGCGTGCAGGGACACGTTTGGAGATGGAAACCTTGCCATCGCCGCCCTGAATCGTTACGCCCCCTCCGGAGGTCTGGATTTCGGCCGGGAGCAATGCCAGCAAAGCGTGAAATCGGGCCAGGATCGGCAGCATCACGCCACCCATCCCGGCCCGATCTTTTGTCAACGCGACGCTCATGCGGTGCGGCATGCTGGGAACCGCTCGGCGGCTCGAATTCTTGCGGTGCCCGGCGAGTGCCTTTCCGCTTTCCGGGCGTCATCGCGAGAATAGGTTGACCTGGTGCCCGGCCTGATAGCGGAAATCGTACTTCCGGCCGAAGTCGGCGTCGACATAAGCTGCGGAGTTGCGGCCCAGCGTGTACTGACGCATAGCCACCCCTTCGCTCAGGTCGCCATCGAACCGGATGCCGAAGGGGGGCGAGGCGTTCTCGTTCTGATACTCGTAATTGTACCAGTAATAGTTTTGCGCCCCCGGCTCGATGGAGGCGGAATGCCATTGCCCATCGAAGTTCACGTAGTCGTAATTCAGCGTGATGTCGGTCTTGTTTTCGATGGTCACGATCCCGAACCAGTTCCCGCCGGGGGTCGCCTGGGCCTTCGCCTCTCGGGTCCCCGCCAGTCCGCAAACGGCCAACGCCACGATGAATGCGATGCGACGAGTCATGATGAACTCCCCTGGGTCAAGAAATTGATTCGTTCCGAGCCATTGCCGCCGTGCCACCCTTCGCCAACCGTTCCCCGTCAGCGATTCCGAGCCTATTACGGCGGTCGTTCGCGGTGTTCCGCCGGGGCGTGGGAATTTTCCGGAATCGCCCGCGGCCCGAGACCGATTTCCTTCGGTTCGAACGGGCCGGCCTCTTCCCCGCCCCCGTCGCCGCGTGTATCCTGGTGGTGGTGCGGTCGTCGATCGAATTCCCGACGCCAATCGATAATATTGCCGGCCGGCGAGCGAACGCCCTTCAGAGGAGGCCATGAGCCATGTCATACGGCGGAAGCGCGGATGCCACCGGGATTCAGGTGACCTTCCTGGACCAGACCGGGGCCAAATCGGTCAAGGCCGTGATCGCGTTCAGCGTGCCGGTCAGCCGGATCTTGCCGAACATCATCACCAAGATGAACCTGCCCACCACCAGCCCCGACGGCCAGCCGATGAGCTACTCGCTCGACCATAAGGAGGGCGGTCGCAGGCTCATGGAGAGCCAGACCCTGCTGGAAGCCGGCGTGCAGAACGGCGACCACCTGATCGTCTATCCCGAGGTCGTCGCGGGCAAGTCCCGGGCGTGAAGGCCGTCCGACTCCCGCGACCGGAGAGGAAGTCTCGCGATGGCCGGCCCGAATTCCTACGAATCGCCGCAGACCCGCCGCCTGAAGCACGACCTGAAGGCGATGGAGGCGCTGCGAGACGAGAGCAGCGTCCTGACTTTCCGCTCCTTCGGCCAGCCGGCGCAGCGGTATTTGATCGAATTCCGCGGCAAGAGCCTGGCGAGGGAACGGGGGAAGGTGGTGATCCAGGAACGGCACGAAGTCGAGGTCAAGCTCGGCGTGTCGTATCCCCGCAGCATGCCCGAGCTGCGCTGGCTCACGCCGATCTATCACCCGAACATCTCGGAGATCGGCCTCGTCTGCCTGGGAGGGTACGGGACGCACTGGGTGCCCAGCCTGCACCTGGACGACCTGTGCACGATGCTCTGGGACATGGCCCGGTTCCACAATTACGACATCCGCAGCCCCTACAACCGCGAGGCCGCGCTCTGGGCCGCCAACCAGACGACCTTCGCCTTCCCGACCGACGGCCGGCCCCTGCGGGATAAGCGGCTCGCGCCTGGGCGCATCGAGCACGAGCCGAAGGCGGACGAGGGGAAACCGATCGAAGTCGGCGCCCCGGACGAGACGAGACCGGCGCCCGAGCCCACGAAGCCCGCGCTCAAGTACGACGAGAATTCGGGGGTCGTGGTGATGGATTTCGAGGTCGACCTCCGAAGGCCCTCGCCTCCGCCCGCGCCCGGCCGCGGCCGGTGGATCAGGACGTGATCTTCCTGGATTGAGGTCCCTCAAATCCTCACCGGCTCCCGAGCCCCGCGAGGGTATGCCGTCCTCGACGCCCCCGGGCGGGGCGAAAAGAGGGGCCCACTCGCGGAGTTGATACCGATGGACGACGCCTCGCTGACATTCTTCGACGAGGAAGAAACCGCCGACAGATCCGCCCCGGAAGACGTCGTGCCCGACCTCTTCATCGACGACGCCGACCGCTATTCCCGCCTCCGCCTCATCCCCTGGTGGCGTCAGGAAAAGCTCGCCGCGGCGAAGGTCCTGGTCGTGGGCGCGGGCGCCCTCGGCAACGAGGCCTTGAAGAACCTGGCGTTGCTCGGCGTGGGCACCGTGATCGTGATCGACCTCGACGACGTCGAGCCTTCGAACCTCTCGCGATCGGTCCTCTTTCGCGCCGAGGACGGCGGGAAATCCAAGGCCGAGATCGCCGCGAGACGGGCCATGGAGATCAACCCCGAGGTCTCGATCCGTCCCATCAAGGGGGACGTGATCACCGACCTGGGCCTGGGCCTGTTCGCCGACGTGGACGTGGTGATCGGCTGCCTGGACAATCGCGAGGCCCGGCTCTGGGTCAATCGCCAGTGCTGGAAGGTCTCCACGCCCTGGGTCGACTCGGGGATCCAGGAGATCCAGGGCGTGGTCAAGGTGTTCGTCCCGCCCGATTCCTCCTGCTACGAATGCACGATGACCGCCCGCGATTATCAACTGCTGAACCTGAGATATAGCTGCCCCCTGCTCCGTCGCGAGGACATTTTGGCCGGAAAGGTGCCCACGGCGCCGACGATTGCCTCGATGATGGCGGCGCTGGAGGTCCAGGAAGCCCTGAAACTCATCCACGGGATGCCCGTGGCGGCCGGATCGGCGCTTGTGTTCAACGGCGTGACCAACCAGTTTTACTCGACCAAGCTGCCGTTCCGCGAGGATTGCCTGAGCCACGAGACCTACCCGCGGCCGATCGAGCTGGCGATCGGCCATTCCTCGACGGCGCTCGACCTCTTCGACGCCGCCCGCCCCACACTCTCGGGGCCGTCGTCGCTGGCGCTCGACCGCGACCTCGTGGTCTCGATCGATTGCCCCCGATGCGGATGGAAGAACGAGATCCTCCGGCCCCGCACGAAGGTGCGCATGGCCGAGGCGATCTGCCCCACCTGCAACCAGGAAGGCCGGCCGGAGATCGTGGGGTCGATCGAGGAGGATTCGCCGCTCGCCGCCCGCCCGCTGGCGGAACTCGGCATTCCGCCTTACGATATCGTCAGGGTCGTCGGCGAGGAAGGCTCGGGGTTCTACCTGCTGGCGGGCGATCGCGAGCGGGCGTGGGCGAAGACGAAATAGAGGGGCGACCATGGCGACGGTGACTCGAACAACGCCGGCCGAACGGGCCGGGCACTTCGAATCGGAGGCGATCCCGCCGCTGCAAAGCGGCGATCGGTTGACCGTGGCCGAATTCGATGCCGCTACAATGCCATGCCGCCGCAAACTCGGGCCGAACTCGTGGAAGGGGTGGTTTACGTAAGTTCCCCGGTCTCACTGGATCATTGCGAGCCACACCTCGATTTGAGCGTTTGGATCGGCCTTTATCGCATCCATACGCCCGGCGTCAGGGCCGGGAGCGACGGGACCGTTAAGCTCGATGAGAAAAACCAACCCCAACCCGACCTCCAGTTGCGCATTGAAACCGACCACGGTGGCAGGACTCGTGTCAGCGAAGATGGTTATGTTGTCGGCGCCCCCGAGCTGATCGTCGAGATTTCCGCGAGCACGGCCAGCTATGACCTCCACGACAAGCTCAACGCCTACCTTCGCAACGAAGTCTTCGAATACATCGTCTGGCGGGTGTTCAGCAAGGCCATCGATTGGTTCATCCTCCGCGACGGGCGCGTACGAGCGGCTGGAGCCTTCCCCCGACGGGATCGTGCGTAGCCTGACATTCCCCGGACTCTGGCTCGACCCGGCCGCCGTGCTCCGCGGCGATTTCGCAGCCGTCCTCCGCGTGGCTCAGGAGGGCCTCGCCTCCCCCGAGCACGCCGCCTTCGCCGCCAGACTCCGGGAAAACGCCGCGAAAACCGCCTCCTCGTAGGGTGCTCTGCGAGCACCGCTCTCCATCAAAAAACCCGACGGTGAAAAGCAGGGGACGACCATGGCGATCGGAAGCCGGACTATCACCGAGGGATTTCGCGAGAGCCGTCCCGGCTCGCAACGAATCCCCGCCTTGCACAACGGAGACCACCTGACTGCCGACGAATTTGAACGGCGCGATCGCGCGATGCCCTATCTGAAAAAAGCCGAACTGATCGACGGCCGGGTTTACATCCCCTCGCCCGATTTCCGACTATCCGGAGGAGATGATCCGAACATGGCCTCGCCGGTCTCACTGGACGGACATTCGAATCCGCATTTCAACACCATCGTCTGGCTTGGGATTTATTGCGCCTCCACGCCGGGCCTGAAGGGAGGCGACAACGGCACGATCCGGCTCGATTTGAAGAACGTACCTCAGCCCGACGCCTTCGTCTTCATCCTCCCGTCCCACGGTGGCCAGGCGCAGATCAGCGACGACGATTACTTCGTCGGCGCCCCCGAATTGGTCGTCGAAATCTGCGCAGCACCGTCAGTTTCGACCTGCACGAAAAGCTGTATGCCTACCAACGCAACCAGGCCCGGGAGTATATCGTCTGGAGGGTGGAGGACGGCGCGATCGACTGGTTTCACCTGATCGATGGCCGCTACGAGCGGTTATCCCTCAACGCGGATGGACGTTTCCAGAGCGTCGTCTTCCCCGGCCTCTGGCTCGACCCGGCCGCGTTGATCCGCGGCGACCTCCCAACCGTCCTCCGCGTGGTCCAGGAGGGCATCGCCTCCCCCGAACATGCCGCCTTCGTCGCCAGACTCCGGGAAAACGCCGCGAAAACCGCCCCTCCCGCGCCGGAGGGCCACCGTCCTTGAGCGACGACGAGATCCGCTTCGATGACGTCACCTATCGCGAGCCCCACAAGCTCAAGCGGCTGGACCTCGACCGCCGCGTGGTCTCGATCCCCTACCAGATCCCCTCGCCCGACGACCTGTTGATCTTCCTCGACCGCAAGCCGGCCGACCTGATCGAGCGGCATTCGTTGCGCGATACCTCGGTGGAGCTGGGCGGGATCCTCCTGGGCAAGGAATGCCTCGATGAAGAGTCCGGCCGCTCCTTCGTGTGGGTGACCGAGGCCCTGGAAGCCAAGCATTACGAGAACACGCAGGCGAGCTTCACCTACACCCATGACTCGTGGGAAGAGATCACCCGCGAGCGCGACGCGAAGCATCCCGACCTGGACATCGTGGGCTGGTATCACACGCATCCGGATTTCGGGATCTTCCTCTCAAGTCACGACCTGTTCATCCACCACAACTTCTTCGCCCAGCCGCTCCAGGTGGCTTACGTGGTGGACCCGATCCGCCAGACTCGCGGCTTCTTCCAGTGGCGTGACGGCCAGATGGCGCAGGTGGGCGGGTTCTACCTGACCGCCGGCCGCGCCGAGCGGCTGCAGGTGGCCCGTCTCGTGAACGAGCTGGAAGGGATCCCCAACGCCGACGGGGGCGGCGGGGGTTCCGGGCTTTCTCCCCGATTGGAGGCCGAGCTTTTCGCCATGCTCTCTCGACCGCAGACCGTCGCGGTGGCCGCCGACCGGGGCCAGACCGCGGCCGTGTTCATGCTCCTGGGCGTCCTGATGACGTCGCTGGTCTTCGCGGGGGCCATGTGGCTCCAGGCGCTCGGGCGCGGGATGAACGAGCAGACCAAGGCGATCGAGGAGCTCGCCAAGGCCCAGAAGGAATCCTCCGGCACGACGGCCAGGGCCATCGACGCCGAGCGCAACGCCGCCCGCGCCGAGGCGCTCGAGACCGTCCTCAAGGAGGTCAAGGCCGACCCGGCCAACGCCTCGCCGCGGGTCATCGCCAGGCTGACCGAGGCCATCGCCGAGCGCGACGACGCCCGCCGCAAGTTCGACCGGCTCCGCGTCGAGAAGGAGGCGATGACCGACCGCGCCGCCTCCAGCGAGGAGCGCGCCTGCACGGCGCAATCCAAGCTCGACGACTTCCGCCGCGAGAAGGCCGAGGCCGAGAAGGAGGCGCTCGCCGCCCGCGAGAAGGACTCGGCCGACATCGAACTGCTGAAGACCAGGCTCGAAGACGCCGACAAGCTGCTGAAAGACTCCTCGGTCGGCGACCTCGTCAAGAAATACACCTGGGCGTTCTACCTCGCCATCGCCGGCTGGGTCGGCTTCCTTGCGTGCGGGGTCGGCCTGGGCATGGCCTACGCCCGCCACGTGGTCGAGAGCGAAGGATCGGCGCCCGAACCGCCCCGCCACACGATCACATGAGACCCAAGCTCGCGCTCGTCGCCGTGTTCTTGCTCGTCTGGGCCGGCTCGATGGCCAGGGCCGATTCCCCCGCCGCGCCTCCCCCGGTGGCGGTGCCCGAGCCATCGCCCCGGGCCCTCCAATATTACCGATCGGGCGTGATCCTCTGGGTCGTGAATCAGGCGTGGACGCTGTTCGTCCCCGCCGTCGCGCTCTTCTCCGGCCTCTCGGCCCGGCTGCGGGATTTCTCGTGGAAGCTGGGCCGTCGCTGGTTCTTCGCCATCACCCTCTTCGCCGCGTCGTGCGTGATCCTGGAGTCCCTCGCGTCGCTCCCAATGGATTACTACCAGGGCTTCGTCCGCCTCCATCAATATGGGCTCGCCCCCGGGTCCTACACGGCAACCCGATGGCTGCTCGACACCCTGAAGCGGGCCGGGATCTCGACCTTGCTCACGGCCGCAGGAGTCTGGGTCCCGTACCTGCTGCTCGACCGCAGCCCCCGGCGATGGTGGATCTATACGGCCCTGCTCACGGTCCCCGTGTCCTTCACGCTCATGTTCCTCTCGCCCATCCTGGTCGACCCGCTATTCAATCACTACGGGCCGATGGCGGATCCCGCGATGGAGGCGAAGATCCTCGCACTGGCCGGTCGCGCGGGGATCGACGGTGGGCGGATCTTCCAGGTCGACAAGAGCCGGGAAACTGCGGCCGTCAACGCCTATGTGAAGGGGTTCCTCGGCACCAAGCGGATCGTCCTGTGGGACACCCTGCTCGCGAAACTGAACGAGCGCGAGGTCCTCTTCGTGATGGGGCACGAGATGGGGCATTTCGTGCTCGGCCACGTTGTCCTGAGCCTCCTGTTGGGCTCGCTCCTCGTCCTGGTCGGCCTGGGCCTGATCCACCTCATGGCCTCCCGGATGATCCGCCGCTTCGGGGCACGCTTCGGGTTCTCCCGCCTGGGCGATTTCGCGTCCCTGCCGCTGCTGGTCTTGCTGGGGAACGCCTTTTACCTCGCCGCCAGCCCGGGGATCATGGCCTATTCCCGGTGGCAAGAGCACGAGGCCGACCGCTTCGCGCTGGAACTCACCCGCGACAACCACGCCGGCGCCACCGCGTTCGTGACCATGCAGAGGGAAAACCTCTCCAACCCCCGCCCCGGCCGGCTCTCGAAGCTCTACCGCGCCACCCACCCACCCCTGGGAGAACGTATCGACTTCTGCAACCAGTATCACCCGTGGAGCGATTCCAAGGAATTGCGATACGAACACTTATTTCGATCTAAATAATCACTGATAATCATCCACACCATAAGAAATTATTTTTGTAATAGGGATGCAATCGCGACTCCCGCTGGTAAGTCCACCGGGCGATCGTGGCCCTCCCGCGCGGCCCGTTCGCGGAACTCCCCTGGCGGCAGGGCGCGAAGTTTGCACTAATGGGCCGGGAATCGCCACGCGCCTTGCTCCAAAGGATCGGTTCATGCGGATGGATAGCGCCGGAAGGCTCGCCACTCGCCACCCTTCGTGGGTGGTCGCGGCCTGGTTCGCCCTGGCGGCGATCGTCCTCGCCACCGCGCCCGACCTCACCCGGTTGGCCGCCGAGGGCCAGGCCAAGCTCCTGCCTCGCGACTCCGAGAGCGTCCGCGCCGCCGAGGTCATCCGCCAGACCTGGCCCGACCAGTCCTACGAGTCGCTCGCGGTGGTCGCCCTGTTTCGCAAATCCGGATTGATCTCCGCCGATCACCAGTTCGCCCGCAAGCTCGCCACGGGGTTCGATGAAAAGGCCGGTCGATCGCCCGACGTCCTCCGCGTGCTCGGACCCAACTCGCCGCCCGAAATCGCCGAACGCCTGATCAGCAAAGACCGTACGTACGAGCTCGTGGCCGTCCCGCTCAACGGGTCGTTCGTCAGCCCGAACACGAAGACGATCGTTGCATGGATGGAGGCGAAGGCGGCGGCAATCGGCCCGCCCCCGGCCGGGCTGGAAGTCCTGTGGACGGGCGACGCGGTCATCGGCCGCGACTACATGCACCTCGTCCAGCAATCGCTCGACCGCGCCGCCCTGGCCACGGTCTTCCTGCTGCTTGCGGTCCTGCTCGCGGTGTATCGATCGCTGCTCCTGGCCGTGATCCCGCTCGTGACCATCGGCGTGGCCCTGGCCATCTCCCGCGGCGTCCTGGGCTGGATGGCCTCGCTGGGATGGGAAATCTCCCCCCTGGTCGAGCTGTTCCTCATCGTCCTCTTATTCGGATGCGGGACCGACTTCTGCCTCTTCCTCTCCTGGCGGTTCGGCGAATATTTCGACGCCTCGAATCCGGCGAACTCGATGCGAGAAGCCCTGAAACGCTCCTGGGAGCCGATCGTCACCAGCGCCGGCACGGTGATCGTCGGCCTCTCGCTCATGGGCACGACCCGGTTCAAGCTGTTTTCCAGCACCGGCCCAAGCGTCGCGATCGGCCTGGCCATCACCGTGGTGATCTGCCTCACGCTCACGCCCGCGCTGCTCGTCCTGCTGGCCACGTTCCGGCCCGGATCGTTTGCGGGCCTGACGAAACCGTCGAGCGGGTTCTGGGACAACATCGGCCATCGCGTGCTTGCCCGGCCCGTCCGCACATGGCTGGCCACGGTCCTCGTCCTCGGCCCGATAGGCGCGATCGGGCTGACGACCACCTTCGTCCAGGACACGCTGACCGAGATGCCCCAGACCACGGCATCGGTCCAGTACCTTTACCGGATCACCAAGGCGTTCGGGCCGGGTCGCGTGGCCCCGCTCTACGTGGTCATTCGCGGCATCGAGGACTTCCGGAATTCGACCGGGCTGGCGCTGATCGACGACGTGAGTCGTTTCCTCACGCAGAAACGGATCGTCGAGGTCCGCTCGGCCACGCAACCGCTGGGCAGTCGCGCCCCGCTGGCGAGGGCCCGCCTGGAATCGCGCCTGGAAGAAGTGGACGAGGGGTTCCACAAGCTCTCCGAAGGGGCCGCCAAGCTGCGAGACGGCCTCGCCCTGGGTGCCTCCAGGCTCCAGGCCGCGTTGCGCCTGGAAAAGATCACGGGAATCCCCTTCACCGGCGCCCCCCCACCCGAGGCCAAGGCCAGGGAAGAGGTGGGATCCGGCCTCCGCCAGGCCGCCGCCGCGCTCTTCGGCGTGAAGAAGCCCGACCCGTCACCCAGGCCGAATTCGCCTCCGCCTCCCAAGGCCGAGGACCCTCGCCAGGAGATGGTGAAGCAGCTCTTCTCGGCCGTCCAGGGCGCCGCCCAGATCGCCGAAGGGTCGTCGCGAGCCCACCAGGAAATCGCCAAAATCCTGGCCGACCCCGTGGGCCAGCGTGCCCTGAATCGCCTCCTGATTACCCCCGGCGACCTGAAGGACCACCCCGAGTTGCTCCGCAGCTTCGCCGCCTACATCTCGCCCGACGGCAAGCTCGCCCGCTTCGACGTGGAGCAGGCCGAGCGGATGTTCTCGGCCGAAGCCATGCAGCAGACCCTCGACCTCCGCCGCCGCCTCCGCGAATACCTCGCCGAGCACGAGGGCGTGGAGGATGCGTCGCTCGGCGTAGCCGGCCCCAACGCCGAGAGCGCCGACATCTGGGCCCTGACCCGCGAGGATCAGATCAAGACCTGGATCATCGTCCCGCTCGGCGTGTTCCTCGTCCTCATGTTCACGCTCCGCGATTTCTGGGCATGCGTGAACCTGGTCCTCACGATGCTGATGACCTACGCCTTCGCGCTCGGCGCAACCCACCTGGTCTTCGTGACGATCCTCGGGGCCGACGGCCTGGACTGGAAGGTCCCGTACTTCCTGTTCGTCCTGCTCGTGGCCGTGGGGGTCGACTACAATATCTTCCTGATGACCAGGTTGCGCGAAGAAACACATACGCTCGGCCTGAAGGCCGGGATCAATCGCGCGATCGCGCAAACCGGAGGATTGATCTCCTCGGCGGCGGCCATCACGGCCGCAAGCTTCGCCTCCTTCCTGACCAGCCCGCTCGGCTCCCTGCGTCAGTTAGGTTTCGCCCTGGTGATCGGGATTTTCGTCGACGCCGTGGTGGTCCGTCCGGTGTTAGTACCCATCGGACACTGGCTGATCCACCGTCGCGCCGAGAAGAAGCGCGACCTGCTCACGCCGGGCTCGTCGCTCGGCAAGCTGGAAGCCGTGACGGATTGAGGCTCCCGGTCCGGTCGGGTGTTCCCCGAAACGGGTTTTCATTGTCACGGAAACTCGGTGCTCACTACGAGATCAGGACTCGCCATCTCGCCCCTTCCCCCTGGACGTTGGACGCCTCCCGGCGTATAGGTGAAATAAGGTGATTTTTTCCCCGGGCAAACCGGATCCTACTCAAGGACCAAGGCGAATGACCTTCCGAACGGTGGCAAACTCGCTGGCCATGCTGGCTTTGCTCGGATTCACCTCGCGGGCGACCGCGCAGGAGGAAAAGCCGAAGGAGACCACCCCCAAGCCCGCCGCCAAGGCCAAGGCCAAAGGATCCGAGAAGAAGAAGGCCGACGACACCAAGGTCAAGACCGAGAAGGCCACCTTCGGGGGCGGCTGCTTCTGGTGCCTGGAAGCGGTCTTCGAGCGGATTCCGGGCGTGACGAACGTGGTCTCGGGCTACTCGGGCGGGAGCGTCCCCAGGCCCACCTACGACCAGGTTTGCACCGGCCTCACCGGCCATGCCGAGGTCGTCCAGATCGAATACGACCCGGAGAAAGTCTCCTACGACAAGCTCCTGCAAGTCTTCTTCGCCTGCCACGACCCAACGACCTTCAATCGCCAGGGCCCGGACTTCGGTACGCAATACCGCTCGGTCATCTTCTACCACAACGACGAGCAGAAGATCGCCGCCAAGAAGGAATACGACGAACTGACCGCAAAGCACTACTTCAACGACCCGATCGTCACCGATCTGGTGCCGCTGAAGATCTTCTACCCGGCCGAGAAATACCACCAGGATTATTACAAGAAGCATCCCACGGCGGATTATTGCCTGGAGCAGATCGAGCCGAAGCTGCGGAAACTGAAGCTGAAATAGGGTGCGTATAACACGCCAAGTGTGTTTCAATTAATCGTAGGGCCGGTTATTACCGGCCGTCTTCCATGAAAAGACGGCCGGTAATAACCGGCCCTACGATTTATCTCTCACCGCCCGCGAGACTCGCTTCTCACCAGGCGAAGTGGGCGAATGCCTTGTTCGCGTCGGCCATGCGGTGGACGTTCTCCCTCTTGCTGATGGCCGCGCCTTCTCGGTTGTAGGCGGCGATCAGCTCGTCGGAGAGCTTCACGGCCATCGGCCGGCCCTTCTTTTCCCTGGCCGAGAGGAGCAGCCAGCGGATCGCGAGGGTTTGCTGGCGGTTCTTGCGGACCTGCATGGGCACCTGGTAGGTGGCTCCGCCGACCCGCTTCGAGCGGACCTCGATCACCGGCATCACGTTCTCGACCGCGCGGTTGAACACGTCGAGCGGGTTCTCGTTCGGCAGGCGCTTCTCGACGACTTCCATCGCCTCGTAGAAGACGCGCTGGGCGGTCGACTTCTTGCCGTCGTGCATGAGGCAGTTGATGAATTTGCTCACGAGCTTCGAGCCGAACCGGGGGTCGGGCTTGAGCTGCGCCTTGCTCGCGGTGAACTTGCGGGCCATCGTGGATAAGATCCTGAATTACGGTGTCCGGTATCGCTGATTCTCGGTCGAACGCGGCCTTGATTCCGAATTTGTTGCGGGGCAGGCGTCCCGCCTGCGTCTTCGCGATCAAGAAAGGCGGGCGATACGCCTGCCCCACAACAAATCGCTTATTTCTTCTTCGCGCCCTTGGCGGGCGCGGCGGCCTTCTTGGGCGCCCCGTACTTGGAGCGGGCCTGCTTGCGGTCGGCCACGCCGAGGCTGTCGAGCACGCCGCGGACGATGTGATAGCGGACGCCCGGCAGGTCGCGGACGCGTCCCCCGCGGACGAGCACGATCGAGTGCTCCTGGAGGTTATGCCCCTCGCCGCCGATGTACGCCGTGATCTCCTTGCCGTTGGAGAGCCGCACGCGGGCGACTTTCCGCAGCGCCGAGTTCGGCTTCTTCGGGGTCATCGTCTTGACCTGGAGGCAGACCCCTCGCTTGAACGGGCAGCCCTCCAGCACGGGCGACTTGGTCTTGTAGACCACCGGGCGGCGCGGTTTGCGGACTAGCTGGTTGATCGTGGGCATGTTTTGGTTCAATCCACGCGTGCGGAGTCGAATGTCACGGGAAGCTGGAACCGCGACGCGAAGCATGCAATATAACGCGCCGAGATTCCCTGTCAAGGTCACTCCAGGCCGCTCGATTGACGGACCGGCCCCGCCTCCTCTACCATCGGCGGCCGGGCCTGGAGAAACCCTCGAATGTGGGCAGACGACGAAGACGACCTCGACGATGAGGAAGGACCCGAGGACGACTCGGGCGAGGTCACCTCCCCCTGTCCCTATTGCCACGAACCCATCTACGATGACGCCGAGCGATGCCCCGAATGCGGCCAGTATCTCTCCCGAGTCGATGGCCCGGGGAATCGACCCCTCTGGCTCGTCGCGGGCGTGGCTGTTTGCCTCGCGATCGTCGCCTGGTGGACGTTTCGATGATTCGAGAATCGTGCGCATGAAAATCGCGATGGTTTACGACATGGACGCCTGCCGGGGCCCCACGGGAGTGACGCGGCACGCCATGGCGCAGTTGAAAGGGCTGGCCTCGCGGCCCGGGATCCAGCTCCAGGCCGTCTCGGGCCGGATGTCCGAGCCCGACGGCCTGGCGTTCTGGGAGTCGCTCGCCCCCCTGCCTCGTCGCGAGCTTCCCCTGCGGACCCGCGACATGCTGCGATGGTGGCGACTCACGCGCTGGCCTCCGCTGGAGTTGTGGACCGGCGCCATCGACTGGGCGTATAGCCCGTCCGAATACTTCCTCCCGACCAAGAAAGCCAAAGTGGCCGTGACCAGTCACGACGTCCTGCAAGACATGACCATGGGCGGTCCGCGACGCAAGGACCGGCTGGCCCAGGCGTTCGGCGGGGCGGAGTTGATTTTCTCCGTCTCCCACTTCAACACGGCGAAATTGATCGAAAACTTCCCGCACTGCAAGGATCGCGTCCGCTACGTCCCCAACGCGGCCGACGACCTGTTTTTCGAGGCGCCCAAGCACCCCGAAAAGCCCGACCTCGGCCTGCCCGATCGCATGCCCTACCTCCTTTCGGTGGCCAACTTCCAGCCGAGGAAGAACCTGGCACGGATGCTCCGCGCGGCCGGCCGGTTGCGAGAGGTGAAGGACGGCGAGATGGCCGTCGTCCTGCTGGGCGCGGGCTCCGAAGCCGAGACGCAGTCGCTCCGAGAGGTCATCGCAACCCTGGACAGGAAGGCCGTCGTCAAGATGCCGGGCTACCGGCAGGGAAACGCCCTGCGGGCCGCCTACGCGGGGGCGACGGCGCTGGTGTTTCCCTCCCTGTGCGAAAGCTTCGGCATCCCGGCGGTCGAAGCCATGGCCGTGGGATGCCCGGTGGCTCTGGCGAACTCGACGGCCTTGCCCGAGGTCGGCGGCGAAGCGGGCTGGTACTTCGATCCCGAGGACGAGGACGCGATTTCCTCGACCATTCGCCAGTTGATCGATAGCGACGAGCGGCGGTCGCGATTTATCGAGCTGGGACGAGAAATCGCCGGCCGATACCGCTGGGAGCATTCCACGGATCTGCTGGTCGAGTGCCTCACGTCGGGTACGTGAATCGCACCTCATATTCATGAAAGTCAATTGGTGCGTTCCATGCACCCTACAATTTCAAGTCCACCGCCCAGCCGCGTAATAGATCCATGCTTCGGGCCACGGCCGCGCGATTTGCGGGCTCGTTCAACCACCGACTCACGCCAGAGGGATGCGGAAGGGGCAAGTACCGCACATCGTCGCGAATCTCGCCCGTCCCCACGCACGCCGAGAGCGACGCGACGCGTCCCAGGCAGGTTCGAATCGCCAGCAACCCGAGCAGCAGCACCACCTTCGGCCGGACCACCTCGACCACGCCGTCCAGCCAGGGCCGGCAAATTTCCTGCTCGACCAGGGACGGCACGCGGTCCCCTTTCGCGCCCGGCAATCGCCCGGGATAGCATCGGGTGACGGCCGTGAAGTGGATCTTCCGCCAGAAATCGGCCCGAGCGATCCCGGCCGTCTCGAACCAATCGCGCAGCCGCTCGCCCGAGGCCCCGGCAAACGGCCGATCCTGGATCGTGGCACGCAAGCCGGGGGCCTGGCCGATCAGCAAGATCCGCGGCACGGGAGCATCGGGCTCGGGGTCGCGAACAATCGGGACCGACTCCCGCTCGTCGAGAAAGCCCCGGAGATGGCACGCCCGACACTCGCGGATCCGACCATTCAAGGCAACCAGCTTCCACCGGCGACGATCACGAACCATCGAAGGCATCAGGCCACGGGCTCCTCATCATCGGGCGGGACGGCCCACAGATTAGCGACCGGCACCACAAGACCTGGCAGGGCAAGCCCCTGGGCCGATTGGCCGTCGATAAAAACCTGTTGCTCCCAGACGTCGCCATTGCGAACCAGCACGGTAACTTTGCGTTCAATGGGGTCCAGGATCCAGTATTCCAGCAGGCCATAGGCGAGGTATTCTTCCCGCTTCGTGAGGTAATCGCGAGTGCGGGCCTCGTCGCCTTCGGATACGACCTCGAAGGCGATCGCCACACGGCGACGGCCCCTCCGATCCTTCGGCGCACCGCGCAAAACGATGGCATAATCGGGGTTGCGGCCCGAGATCATGCCGGGAAGCCAGAGGCGGAAGCCGGAAGCCTCGCCGGCTCGCAGGATGATTCCGGGATGGGCCTGGTCGTATCCAACGACCACCTTCTCAAGGTTCCAAAGAACGTAACCATGATCGTCATCAGGGACTTCGGTCACTTCAAGGACTCCGCGAGCCAGCTCAAAGCGGTAGCCTTCTTCCGCCTCGGCGTCGAGGAATTCGTCGAGGGTCATACGGCGGCCGTGATCGGCCACGCTTAGGCGGAGGGTTTCGACGGTTGCCATGCGGGTCATGCCTCCGAAGGGGCCGACGAGGGACATGCTCGATCATCATCCCCACCAAACATGCGGTCCCACGTGGGGCCGAGCCACGAGACTAGCAGGGCGCTCGACAGGATCGCAATGACAGAGCCGATGCCCTTGCCGATCCACATTGCCCGTAAGTAGACGAATACCGTGGTGTCAAAATCGTTCATCAGCTGCCATGTCAAGCCGCAAAGTAATGTCGAAACACCAAGGATTGCACAGCTCCATGTCATCCAATTCGCACGAGTCGTTTTTCGCAAAACCAATTGCCGGATCGTGACCCCTAACGGCAACAGGTAAAGCGATCCGAGTAGGACGCTGTGGTAACAATTGTATACCAGGACAGGCACTTTATCCCATGTCTCGGGATTCCCCGAATAACGGTCCGGAAACAACCAGTCCTGTAAGGAGTTGCCGGAGATGTCGAAGCCGACGTACAGCGACAACCAACCCAACATCAGGAGGGTCGATGAGGCCCAACCCACGAGCCGTCTTCCGGCCACGCCTGTGATTCCGAGAAGGGCTGCAAGGGCCAGTGCGAAAAGTCGGACGGGAATTTCGTACTTCAGATTGGGCCAAATATTGGTATTCGGAGGCCCAGGCGTGCATAGGAAACGATCGATCCACCAGGCTGCACTGGGAAGGCCACACGATGCCACCAGGAAGGCGGAAGGCCCGATGAAACAACCGAGGCGAGCCCGTCGGACGAGTAGGACCGGGACGAGGGCCAGGCACGATCTTTCCAGGCCCAGGGCGACGACGTAAAGGACGCCGGAAAAGAGGTTGATTCGAGCATCGTAAGAAAATAATGTGTAGCCCCAGCCTGAATCCCAGGGAATCGATGCCGCCAGGGCCACGCCCAAGACCAAGGCCATGAGGTCGACGACGGCCAGGGACTCGGGCCGACGCTTCTCCTTGGATGTCGGCATCTCGACCTCGAAAACGGGACCGGCCCGGCTCCTCGATGAAGAAGAGACGGGCCGGAGGGATCAGGGTGAGGGCCGTACGCCGATCACGGCGCCGCCGGGGCCGCTTCTTCCTTCGGGTATCGGCTGTAGCCGGGCCCCTTCTCGGCGAGGGCTTCCAGGGCCTCGGGGCGGATTCGCACCTCGGCTTCCTGGTGGGTCTTGAACCCCGTCCCGGCCGGCACGAGGTGGCCGAGGATCACGTTTTCCTTGAGGCCGACGAGGTAGTCGACCTTGCCCGCGAGCGCGGCCTCGGTGAGCACCTTGGTCGTCTCCTGGAAGCTGGCCGCCGAGATGAAGCTCTCGGACTGGACCGCCGCCTTGGTGATCCCCAGGAGCTGCATGCTGGCCGCGGCCGGCTTGGGTCGGACCCATTCGGCCTTCTTGGCGCCGGATTCCTCGACCCGGAGGTTTTCCTGATCGAAGTGGTCGCGGGGCACGATGTCTCCCTGGCGGAAGTCGGTGTCGCCGGGGTCCTTGACCTTCACGCAGTTCATCAGCTCCTGGTTCTTGCCGCGGAACTCGAACTTGTCGATGACCGAGCCGGGCAGGAGGCCGGTGTCGCCGACCGAGTCCACCCGGACCTTGCGGAGCATCTGGGCGACGATGATCTCCAGGTGCTTGTCGTCGATCTCGACCCGCTGCGAACGATACACGTTCTGGATCTCGCGGAGGAGGTAGCGCTGGACGGCCTCCTCGCCCGAGATCCGCAGGATGTCGTGCGGGACGAGCGGCCCTTCGACCAGGGCGTCGCCGGCCCGCACGCGGTCGCCGCCGTGGACTCGCAGGTAGCTGCCGTGGGGGACGAGGTGCTCGCGCTCGATGCCCGACTCGTTCTTGACGATGATCGTCCGCTTGCCGCGGCGCTTCTCCTCCAGGAGGTCGACGCGGCCGTCGATCTCGGCGATGACCGCCGGCTCCTTGGGCCTGCGGGCCTCGAAGAGTTCGGTGACTCGCGGGAGGCCTCCGGTGATGTCCTGCGTGCCGCCCACCTCGCGAGGGGTCTTGGCCAGCAGGGTCCCGGCCGTGATCTGCACGCCCTCGGCCACCTCGATGCCCGCGCGTTCGGGGATGTAGTAGAAGTCGAGGATTTTCCCCTCGGCGTCCTCGATGATGATCTGCGGGTGCAGGTCGCCCTTGTGCTCGATGATCGTGCGGCGGGTGTGGCCCGAGGGGTCGATCTCGAGACGCATCGTCTCGCCCTCGACGATGTCCTCGAAGCGGACCTTGCCGCCGACCTCGGTCAAGGATCGGGACGTTGTGCGGGTCCCACTCGCACAGCACGGTCCCCTTGGGTGATCATCTGGCCGTCCTCGACCTTCATCTCGGCGCCGTCGGGGACGTCGTACTTCTCCAGCTCGCGGCCCTTGGGGTCGAGCATCTGGATCTCGCCGTTGCGCGAGAGGGCGATCTTCTTGCCTTCCGTCGTTCACGACGAGGTTGATGCCGACGTACTTGACCTTGCCCTCGCGCTTGGCTCTTGACGTCCTTCTCTTCCATGCCGCGGGTGGCCACGCCGCCGATGTGGAAGGTCCGCATCGTGAGCTGCGTGCCGGGCTCGCCGATCGACTGCGCGGCGATGATCCCGACGGCCATGCCGGGCTCGACGAGCTGCCCGGTCGAGAGGTCCATCCCGTAGCACTTGCGGCAGTTGCCCAGGATCGCCTCGCAGGTCATCGGGCTGCGGACCTGGATCTTCTCGATCTGCATCTCCTCCAGCTTCCGGGCCGCCGCGACGGTGATCATCTCGTTTTCTTTGACCACGATCTCGTCGGTGATCGGGTTGACGATGTTCACCCGGCTCACGCGCCCTCGGATCGACTGCGCGAGGGAGACCTCGACCTTCTCCCCCTTGTAGATCACGCCCTTGGTGATCCCCTGCGAGGTGCCGCAATCCTCCATCGTGATGACGACGTTCTGGGCCACGTCGGCGAGCTTTCGCGTGAGGTAGCCCGAGTCGGCCGTCTTCAACGCCGTGTCGGCCAGGCCCTTGCGGGCACCGTGGGTCGACGAGAAGTACTCCAGCACGCTCAGGCCTTCGCGGAAGTTGGCCTTGATCGGCGTCTCGATGATCTTGCCCGACGGCTTGGCCATGAGGCCTCGCATGCCGGCCAGCTGGCGGATCTGCTCGACGCCGCCGCGGGCGCCCGAGTCGGCCATCAGGAAGATCGGGTTCAGGTAGACCTCGCCGTTGCGGACGTCGTCCTTGAGCTCCTGCATCATCTTCGTGGTGATCTGCTCGCGGGCGTGGGTCCACGCGTCCAGGACCTTGTTGTACCGCTCCGTGTCGGTGATGATGCCGCGCTGGTAGAGCTTGGCGGTCTTGGCGACCTCTTTTTCCGCCTCGGCGAGGATCGCGTCCTTGGTCGCCGGGGTCTTGAGGTCGTCGGTGGCGAACGAGAGGCCCGAGCGGGTCGACTCGCGGAACCCCAGGTCCTTCATGTTGTCGAGCAGGTTGATCGTCGCCGCCCGGCCGAGGATCTGGTAGCAGTCGGCGATGATCCCCTGGAGCTGCTTCTGGCCCAGTGCCAGGTTGTAGATACGGCATCTTGGAGGCGAGGATGTCGTTGAACACCACGCGGCCGACGGTCGTCATGACGACGCTGCCGGGCACATGCTCCTTCTCGCCCTCGCCCTTGAGCTTCTTGTGGGCCGGCAGGCGCATCTTCATCGCGGGCGTGGATGCCGACCTTCTTCTGGCTGAACGCGAGGAAGACCTCGGTGGGCGACGCAGTAGACGCCGGTCTCGACGTTGCCTTCCTTCTTGTACTCCCCGAACTCGCCGGGCCGCTGCACGGTGAGGTAGTACGACCCCATGACGATGTCCTGCGTGGGGCTGATGATCGGGCTGCCGTTGGCCGGGCTGAAGATGTTGTTGGTCGACATCATCAGCGTCATCGCCTCGACCTGCGCCTCGATCGAGAGCGGCAGGTGGACGGCCATCTGGTCGCCGTCGAAGTCGGCGTTGAACCCCTTGCACACCAGGGGATGGATGCGGATCGCGTTGCCTTCGACCAGAATCGGCTCGAACGCCTGGATGCCCATCCGGTGCAGGGTCGGGGCGCGATTCAGGAGGACCGGGTGATTCTTGATCACCTCTTCGAGGATATCCCACACCTCCTCGACCTTCCGCTCGAGCATCTTCTTGGCCGACTTGATCGTGTCGGCGTGCCCCAGCTCCTTCAGAGCCGGCGGATGATGAACGGCTGGAACAGCTCCAGCGCGATCTTCTTGGGCAGCCCGCACTGGTGGAGCCGCAGGTCCGGGCCGACGACGATGACCGAGCGGGCCGAGTAGTCGACGCGCTTGCCCAGGAGGTTCTCGCGGAACCGGCCCTGCTTGCCCTTGATCATGTCGGTCAAGGACTTGAGCGGGCGGTTGCTGGAGCCGAGCACGGGCCTCTTGCAGCGGTTGTTGTCGAAGAGGGCGTCGACGGCCTGCTGGAGCATCCGCTTCTCGTTGCGGATGATGACCTCGGGCGCGTTCAGGTCGACCAGCTTCTTCAGCCGGTTGTTGCGGTTGATGATGCGGCGATAGAGGTCGTTCAGGTCGCTGGTGGCGAAGTTGCCGCTATCCAGCAGGACGAGCGGGCGCAGGTCGGGCGGGATGACGGGGATGCACTCCAGGACCATCCACTCGGGGCGGTTGTCGCTGTCTCGCAGGGCCTCGACGACCTTGAGCCGCTTGGTCAGGTCCTTGAGCTTCTGCTTGCTGGAGGTCTCGGTCAGCTCCTGGCGGAGTTGCTTCGAGAGGCTAGACCAGGTCCAGCCGGGCCAGGAGCTTGCGGACGGCGTCGGCGCCCATGTCGGCCTGGAAGCGTGTCGCCGTACTGCTCGCTTGGACTTGCGGAAGTCCTCCTCGGTGAGGAGCTGGCGCTCCTTCAGGGGGGTGTCGCCGGGGTCGATGACCACGTAGTCCTGGAAGTAGATGATCCGCTCCATGCTCGTCGTCTTCATGTCCAGGAGGGTGCCCAGGCGGCTGGGCATGGCCTTGAAGAACCAGATGTGGACGACGGGCGCGGCCAGCTCGATGTGGCCCATGCGCTTGCGGCGGACGCGGCTGTGCGTGACCTTCACGCCGCAGCGGTCGCAGATCATCCCCTTGTATTTCATCCCGCGGTACTTGCCGCAGGCGCATTCCCAGTCCTTCTCGGGGCCGAAGATCCGCTCGCAGAACAGGCCGTCCTTCTCGGGCCTGTAGGTGCGGTAGTTGATCGTCTCGGGCTTCTTGACCTCCCCGAAGCTACCACGACCGGATGTCGTAGGGGGAGGCCAGGCCGATCTTGACGGCCCCGTAGTCATTGATACGATCGTAGGCACTTTCGCCCATGCTCACGAGACACTCTCCTCTGCAACGAGGTTGGGTTGTGCCGTTGCGGGGTGATTGTTGCAGGCGGCGCGGGCCGACTGGCCCCGCCTTCCGGAACAGTGACAGACGGATGAGGCCGGGTTCGGTTGAATCTTGGAGAGATCCTGGAAACGCGAGAACGACCGCGGATCGCTCCCCTGACCCCAGGGGCCGACGCGGTCATGAACGGTCTTCCTTTACCCCAACTCGATCAACGGCGCCCTCCTGGCCCGAGCGATGGAACGAATCATCGCAAACCGCCGAGGCCCAGGAAAAGCCTCGGGAACATGGCAAGATCTCGGCACAAGCGGCCCCGGGTTCTCAGCCGTCGGTGTCCAATCTTTGCTAATGTACGCGAACCAGGGGCCGAACTCAAGGAATTATTTCGGGATTCCGACGAATTTCTCAAGATTTTATTGTCCCGGCGGCTCATCGACGGGCCATGCATCGATCCAGAGTTCGGAAACGGCTACCGGCGAAGCCGGGCAAGAGTTCGCTTTCGATCGCCTGCGAGTCATGAAAAACCCGTTTCCGCCCAGCGCGGCAACGCCTCCTTGTTCACGACAGACCCGCACGGTTACCTGTCGAAGGAAGGGTCGACGATCCAGTATTCCAGCGATGCCGAAGACGAAATATTCCTCCGATTTGGTCAGGTAATCGCGGTCGCGTGCCTCCTTGCCGGGACGAACTACCTGCACGACGAGCCTGGGCATTTGCCGGCCTCGCGAATTGGGCAGCGTTCCACGGAAAATCACGGCCAGACCAGGGTTGCGCTCCGAATTCAGCTCGGGGATGATCAACTGGACGCCACTTGCGTGAGGGGTCCGGAGGATCTTGCCCGGATTCTGGTGGCGGTAGGCCAAGAAGGACATGTGAAGGTTATACAGAATCTGACTGTGCCAATCATCGGGGACTTCGATGATTTCAACTATGCCCCTGGCCAACTCGTGACGATAGCCTTCGACAATTTCGCCACCCAGATAGTCTTCCAGGCTCATCCTGCGACCGTGATCGGCCCGAGTGATGCGTTTTCTTGCCGTGGCCATAGGATGGGACCTGTTTGGAGGCTGGAGTTTCGCGAATCATTCTCCATTTCGACATCGTACGGGCTATGCGAGGAAATCAATCCGAGCCGAAACGCGGTTCATTGCCTCCCGGACTTCCAGTTCTTCTGCCACTCACGTTCGACTTCGCGGCACTTCGGACAATAGTGCGCTACCCAGTGAGTTTCTTTGCCCATGGTTCGCATCCCGACGAAAGCATAGGGAAAATCACTCTGGAGGGCGCAGGTGTACTCGGGGGCATGGATGCCACTGCCGTGTTCAAGAGGCTCGATCGCCTCAATCAGCTTCTCGGAATGAACGGGGCAGACTTCGTCCTTGATATTGCCAGTGTCAAGGATGATCGGCTTCATCTGAGCGCGCTGTGCCGAGCAGCCTGCAATCAACAATACGAGGAGGAGGAACGTTCTCGGGCGGTCCATCGCGAGAGTCTCCTGTCATCGTTTGGTTGGCGGCCCCAGGCTTATCGACCCAGGAAATCGACACCATCAGCCGCATTATTTCGTCTTTCGGCGACTTCTGCCATACCAGCACTAACCAACGCTACGGAGGCGCCCATCCCCCCGGACTCGATCGCGGATGCCGCCACCTCGCGGATCATGCCCTCCCACAAGGGCCAAAACCTGCCACCGTTGTGACGACCATATCGCAGCCCTCCGGAGATCGCTCCGGCAGCAATGCACAAGGCGACGAAGAGCCATAATCGGCCCGGCGAACGTGAAGCCGAGGGGCTGAACTCGGGATCGTTGGTGCTTTCCATCGTTTCCTTCGGTGGGCCTTCAACGAGCATCAAAGCTTCGCCGCGTATACCCGGGCAATCGCGTCCGCAACAACCCGCCAATGATCCCGCCGCACCTTGCCCGATTGCTCGATCTGGATCCCCGTGACCTTGCACACGCGGTTGACGATGTTCTTCGGATTGCTCCCGCCCAGCGAGTTGCTCGCCCTGGCAATCGCGACCTTGACCCCGTATTTTTCCAGGTCGGCGAGCAACGCGGCCTGCACTTCGTGCTTCAGCTCGATGGGGGCGCCCCCTCCGATCAGGATCCCCTCTTCGTCCATCCCGTGGAAAGAAACCGCGTAGGCGAATTTCCTGGCCGCGACCTTGCCGAGGAGCGGATAGCTGGCGTCGCTGATGTCGGTCGAAGTGATGTGCCATCGCCGGAACGCCGTGGCCGCGCCGGGCGGGTCGAACCCCTTGCATCGCCAGGCGGAAACCGGCTTGCCCGCAAGCTTTGCGGCGACGCGTTCGGCCTGCTGGTCCGTGTGAAGCTCGACGTCCCCGCCGTGAGGCGCGATCAGGAGCAAGCCCGTGTGATGGCCGTCGTCGTCCAGGCGTTCGACGCATTCGCCCAGCTCTTTCGCCCGGGCTTCGGTCAGCGAGGGGTGGGGGACCGTGGCCACGACTCGCGCCGCGAATTCCTCGGCGGTGCCCAGGCGGTCGCGGCCCTGCCGGCCCATCCGGACGATGGTCTCGGGCTTCTCGTCGCGATTTTCGGCCACCGTGAACACGGCGAAATCGGCGTCGCCGCGATAGATGCGCACCTGCTGTCCGGCGGCTCGGCCGATCTTCGCCAACGCCTCCCGGTCGGCCGAGCAATGTTCCCGCTTCTCGATCAGGTCGGGCTGCTCGTCCTTCAGCGCCGCCCGGACCCTCCCCGCATAGCCCGGCCCGTCCTTCACGTTTCGCGAGGCCGCGTCTTGCGACCACGCCAACCCGCAAAGCGCGGGCGGGAGCAGCGACAGCATGACCCATCGATGCGAGCGATCGGCGACGGCGTGCATCGAGCCAACTCCCCTGGCCAGGTTACGGGACCGGGAAGAACGTCAACGTGCCCCCCTTCATGTCGGGCACGAGGATCTCGCGGCCATCGGGGGTGAGGAAGATGTCGGCGGCCGTCGTGAACTTGTCGCTCAAAACCTGCGGGGTCGGCGATTTCGGGTCGATCAGGAACAGCTTGCCGCCCTTCCAATCGCCGATGAAGATGCGTCCCTTCGCGTCCTTGGCAATCCCATCGGGGCCGTTCAACCCCTCGGCCAGTTTTTGAAGTTTGCCGGCCGCCAGGTCCAGGCGATACAGGATGCCCGCGCCCATATCGGCCAGGAGCAAGTGGTCGGGATCCTCCACCTTCACGCCGTTGGGCATGACGACCTTGGGATCGGACTTCTCGGCATCGAACACCTGGCTCACGCGACCCCTGGTGTCGATCCGGAAAATGGCGCCGAGTTTCCCCTTTCGGTCGCCCGAATCGGTCACATAAAGCGTGCCGTCGGCGTCCATGTCCAGGTCATTCAGGAAGGCCGGGCGGTCGAGGGAACGCGGAGGCCGGGACGTGGACGGAAAGCTTCCCCGAAGGGTCGATTTTCCAGATCCGGGTCAGGTCGGCCACATAGAACGCATCTTTCGCGGCCACAAGGCCTTTCGGCTCATCCATGCCGGTCGCAATCGTGGTGATTTTCCCCGATCGGTCGACCATGACCAGCGAGCCATCGCCAGGCTTGTCGGGCTCGTTCATGACGGTCATGTAGATCTTGCCGTCGGGAGCAACGGCGACCGATTCCGGGTTCTTCAGCCCGCGAATCACGGTCGGTTCGGCGCCGAGGGCGGCCGAGGAAACCATGGTCCACGCGAGCACAAGTTGAAGGCGCAATGTGTCCCCTCCGCCGGTCGAAGATTTTCTGATAGATGACGGAGGATAGGGTGCCGCAAGGGGATCATGCGGTCAAGGGGCGAGTGGTTCAGGGTCCTGCGATGCAATTCTAGCCGTCATAGATTGTGCTTGTGACCGGCGGCTCGTGATAGTCCTCCCCGTATTTCTGGACAAGTCGCCGCTTGAGTTCGTCATAGATGCCCTCGACACCGAGCGAGGCGCGGTCGATCACAAACTCGCGATAGAGGCCGGGCAACGCCTCGATCGCCGCCCGGTCGCTGCCGAGAGCATGCCGTAGGACGCGTGCCCAACTCGACGCGTGCCCAACTCCAGGATGAGCGATAGATCAGGATTTGGGGAATTCTTCCGCAATCGGAATATGCGGAGGATGTTTCGGACGCATCTCCCGCCGACTTTCTCAAGCCTTGTTCGCCAAGATATCTGGGTTGGCGGGTGCGACTCGGGTGACGGCATCACTGTTTGGAGAGCGAGGTAGAACCATTTCCGGGCGACACCATCCCACAAGACAGTCCATCGCGTCCATGACCATATCCTCGTCGGCTTCATGGCCGGCGTGCCTCAATTGCTCGCGCGCGGCCTCGAACTGGGCTAGGATGGATTGAGCGTCCAGTCCCTTTGACGAGAGATTCGATATCAGGTCGCGAAGCGCCTGGAACGGTTTCTCGGATCGCAGGGCCGTTTCGAAGGCTTCGTCAAGTGCCATTAGTTGACCTCCTGACTTGCGTACCGTCTTCCACTATTTGCCAAGAGTCGCGAGTTGCGGCAATGGACCGCTGATAGTCCCGAAGCGACATTCGCCGAGACGGTTCGACAAATCCGTGACCGGGATTTGTTGGATCGAGCCGCCAGACAAGATCGGGACCGAGCTCTTGAAGATCGAGAGACCAAATGGGGTCACGTCCTACACCGAGGAATGCCGGCGGACGGCGATGGCGAGGCAGATTCATGGGGCTATCCGGACTCGCCGAAAGTCCGCCTTGGCCGGATTCGACAGGGTCGAAATCCCTTGCAGCAGGAACATCGACGCCTGGACGAACACCGAGAGATCGAGCTTTGTCTCCGACTTCGGGTCGTCCCACCGCATCCTCCCTCATCGCCCGAAAGATGAGAGCCATGCCGAGGCGACTCCGTCAGCCATCATAAACTTAGGAGCTTGGCGGCGCCTTCGAAAAAAGACGGGCGGCGCGCCCCGATTACCGGAAGCACGCCGCCCGGATGAGATTCCGAACGCTCAAACCCGCTTCTTCTCCAGCTGCATGTTCAGGCCAAGCCCGCGGATCTCGTTCGTCAGCACGTCGAAGCTCGCGGGCGTGCCGGCTTCCAGCGTGTTCTCCCCCTTGACCATGCTCTCGTAGATCTTGGTGCGGCCTTCCACGTCGTCGGACTTGACCGTGAGCAGCTCCTGGAGGATGTAGGCCGCCCCGTAGGCTTCCAGCGCCACACTTCCATCTCGCCGAATCGCTGGCCGCCGAACCGGGCCTTTCCGCCCAGCGGCTGCTGGGTGATCAGCGAGTACGGGCCGGTGGCCCGGGCGTGGATCTTGTCGTCCACCAGGTGGTGGAGCTTGAGCATGTAGAGGTAGCCGACCGTGACCCTCTGGTCGAACTTCTCGCCGGTCCGGCCGTCGTACAGCTCGGCCTTGCCGTTCTCGGGCAGGCCGGCTTCCTTCAGGCATTGGCGGATGGTCGATTCGTCGGCGCCGTCGAACACCGGGCACACGGCCTGGAACCCGAGCTTGGCCGCCGCCCATCCCAGGTGGGTTTCCAAAATCTGCCCCACGTTCATACGCGAGGGCACGCCGAGCGGGTTGAGCAGGATCTCGACCGCCGTGCCGTCGGCGAGGAACGGCATGTCCTCCTCGGGCAGGATCTTGGCGATCACGCCCTTGTTGCCGTGGCGGCCGGCCATCTTGTCGCCGACGGAGATCACCCGCTTCGTGGCGATGTAGATCTTGACCATCTGCAACACGCCCGAGGGCAGCTCGTCGCCGCGCTTCAGGCTGTTGAGCTTGCGGTCCTTCTCGTCCCGCAGGGCCTCGATCCGCGGGGCGTAGTTGCGGACGACCTTGCGGGCCTCGGCGGCCTTTTCGGGGCTGCGGAGGTCGAGCGATTCGAGCTTGAACCGCTCGGACTCGTCGGACAGCTCCTTCGCGTCCTTCGAGCGGCCGAACGCCTTGCCGTTGCTGGGGTCGGTCACGGGGCCGCCGATGACTTCTTCCAGCGCCTTGATGAGCTGCTTGTACTCGTCGGCCACCTTCTGGCTCTCGGCCATCTCGGTGTCCTTGAGCTCCTTCTCGAAGGCCTTGCGCTCGTCCTCGTTCAGGCTCATCCGGCGGCTGAACCGCTGGGTGTTGATCACGATCCCCTCGACGCCCGAGGGGACTTCCAGCGAGTCGTTCTTCACGTCCTCGCCGGCGCGGCCGAAGATGGCGTGGAGCAGCTTTTCTTCGGGCGTGAGTTCCGATTTCGACTTCGGCGCCACCTTGCCGACCAGGATATCGCCCGGCTTGCAGTAGGTGCCGATGCGGATGATCCCGTTCTCGTCGAGATTGCGGAGGGCCTTCTCGCTCACGTTCGGGATGTCGCGGGTGAACTCCTCGCGGCCGAGCTTCGTCTCGCGGATCTCGATCTCAAATTCCTCGATGTGGATCGAGGTATAGACGTCTTCCTTGACGATCCTCTCGGAGAGGATGATCGCGTCCTCGAAGTTGTAGCCGTCCCACGCCATGAAGCCGACGAGCACGTTGCGGCCCAGGGCCAGCTCGCCGTGATAGGTGGCGGCGCCGTCGGCCAGGATCTCGCCCTTCTTGACCTTCTGGCCCACCTTGATCACGGGCTTCTGGTTCAGGCAGGTCCGCTCGTTCAGGCCGACGTACTTGCGGAGCTTGTAGATGTGGTTGTGGTCGATGATCACCCGCGTGCTGTCCACGTAGGTGATCGTGCCGTCCTGCGCGGCCTTCACGATCATGCCCGAGTTCATGGCGACGGCTTTTTCCAGGCCCGTTGCGACGATCGGCGGCTCGGCCACCAGCAGCGGCACGGCCTGCCGCTGCATGTTCGATCCCATCGAGCGCGCGATTGGCGTCGTCGTGCTCCAGGAACGGGATCAGGCCGGCCGAGACGCCCACCATCTGCTTGGGCGAGATGTCCACGAACTGGACCTGCTCGACCGGCACGCTGTGGAAGTCGGTCTGATACCGCGCGATGACCAGCGGGCCCTTGAGCTTGCCGTGCTCGTCGGTCGGCGCGTCGGCCGGGGCGAGGTAGGCTTCGCTCTCCTCGTCGGCGCGCATCTGCTTCACGTCGGACGTGCGCTTGCCGTGCTTGATCTCGCGGTACGGGGTGACGAGGAATCCGTACTCATCGACGCTGCCGTAGATGCCCAGCGAGCTGATCAGGCCGATGTTCGTCCCTTCCGGCGTCTCGATCGGGCAGATCCGGCCGTAGTGCGAGATGTGGACGTCGCGGACCTCGAACCCCGCCCGCTTCCGGTTCAGGCCGCCGGGGCCGAGGGCCGAGAGCCGGCGCTCGTGCGTGAGCTGCGCCAGCGGGTTGGTCTGGTCCACCACCTGCGACAGCTCCCCGCGGCCGAAGAAGTATTCGATCGCGGCGCTGATGCTCTTGGGGTTGATCAAGGACCGAGGGGTCATGTCCTCGGCGTCCTTCAGGCTCATCCGCTCCTGGACGGTGCGGCGGAGCTTGAGGAAGCCCTTGCGCAACTCGTCCGCGGCCAGCTCGTCGATGGTCCGGAGGCGGCGGTTGGCGAGGTTGTCGATGTCGTCGACGTGCCCCTTGCTCTTCCTCAGGTTGAGGATGTACTTGATCGCGTTCACGTAATCGATCGGGTCGAGCGTCATCTTGTCTTCGGGGACTTGCTGCTCGAACTTGCGATTGATGCGGAACCGGCCGACCTTGCCCAATCGGTAGCGGTTGGTGTCGAAGAACTTCTCGTTGAACAGCTCGCGGGCCTTCTCCAACTGCGGGGGGTTGCCCGGACGGAGCCTCTGGTAAATGCGGAGCAGGGCGCTTTCGTGATCGGTCGTGGGATCTTCCTGGAGGGACTGGAGGATCAGCGTATCCTTGGCGTCCATCAGCACTTCGATGGGGCCGATGGGGGCGTCGGCCAGGACCTGCGCCGAGGTCTTGGAGATCACCGACCCGCTCTCGATCAGCACCTCGCCGGTGTTCGGGTCGACCACGTCCCCGCAGGCGATCCGGCCTTCGAGCTTGGCGGCGGCTTTGGGATCGCCCGTCTCCACGATTTCGCTCTCGTAGAACGCCTTCAGGATGGCGTCGTCCGAGGAGAACGCGGGGCTCATGGCCCGCAGCAGGGTCATCGACGAGAACTTGCCCGACTGGTCGATGCGGACGCCCAGGGTTTCCTTCTTCGTGACCTGGAGTTCGATCCAGGAGCCGCGCTCGGGGATCACCCGGCAGGCGTGCAGTTTCTTGTCGCCGGCCTCGATCTCGACCACGAAATCCACGCCCGGCGAGCGGTGCAACTGGCTCACGACCACGCGCTCGGCGCCGTTGATGATGAACTCGCCGCCGCCGATCATGATGGGCATGTCGCCCAGGTAGACGGATTCCTCGATCGCGGTCTCGCCCTTGTTCAGCTTGAGCCACACGTGCAGGGGGCGGCCGTAGGTGAGGCGGAGCTGGCGGCACTCGTCGGGCTCGTAGCGCGGCTTGCCCAGGTCGAACTTGATGTATTCGAGCTTCAGCGTCTTGTCGTAGGATTCGATCGGGAAGATCTCGCTGAACACGCCCTGGAGGCCCGAATCCTGGCGGCTCTCGGGCGCGATGTCGGCCTGGAGGAACCGCTCGTAGGAGCGGGTCTGGATCTCGGTCAGGTCCGGGACGAGGAAATCGTCGTGGATCTTGCCGAAGTTGCGGGGGTTCTTCGGGGTGATGCGCCGCACGGTCGAGCTGGGCATATCGATGCGCTCCTCAGGGGAGATGGTGGGGCGGACCCAAGGGTGCGGGATTTCGAATTCGGGGCGAGCGAGACGGGCACCGCAGGCTCAAGGGCGCGCCAGAGCACCCCGGCGGGTCGGGCGCCGGGGCTGGGAATTGCCGTGGGGTGCAGGGACTGCACCGATTCGCACTTCGTCATGAAAAATGGCGCAGTCGGATGCACCCTGCGGGTTACTTGATCGACGCGGTGGCGCCGGCCTCTTCCAGTTCCTTCTTGAGCTTCTCGGCGTCGGCCTTGGAGATGCCCGTCTTGATCGCCTTCGGGGCGGCCTCGACGGCATCCTTGGCCTCCTTCAGGCCCAATCCGGTGGCGGTGCGGACGACCTTGATCACGTTGATCTTCTGGGCGCCGAAGTTCTCCAGGACCACGTCGAACTCGGTCTTCTCGGCCGGCTCTCGGCGGCCTCGGTCGGTGCGGCGGGCATGGCGGGACCGGCGGCCACGGCGGCGGCCTTGATCCCATGGACGTTCTCCAGGTAATCGCCCAGGCTCTTGGCCTCGAGCACGGTGAGCTTGACGATCGAGTCGCCCAGGGTCTTGATGGTGTCGGTGAAAGTCATCTCGGCGGTAGACATCGCGAAAGCGATCCTTTCTACGTAGGGCGACGGCGCGAAGTTCGCGCCGATTGTGGGGAAAATCTCCGGATGCGAGCTTCGCATCCTCCAAAGATCAGGGACGATGAACGATTGCGGGCGGTATCAGGCACCTTCGGCGGTCGGGGCGGCTTCGGCCTCTTTCGGCTCGGCCAGGGTCTTGAGTTGCCCGAGCAGGCCGGACGCCGGGGCGTTGGCCAGGGCCACCACGCGGGCGGCGGGCGCCAGGGCCAGGCTGACCACTCGGCCGATGAGGGCCTCGCGGCTGGGTAGCTTGGTGATGGCCTCGACCTGCGAGGCGGCGATGACGATGCCATCGACCGCCCCACCCTTGATCTCCGGCTTCTTCAGCTTCTTGACCTGGGCGGAGATCTCCTTGGCCAGCTCGGCCACGCCGTCGCCGCCCCAAACCGCCACGCTCGGGCCGGTGAGGATCTTGTCCAGGCCATGAATCCCCGCGTCGGCGAACACGCGGCGGGCCAGCGAGTTCTTCAGCGCCCGCATCTTGATCTTCTTCTTGCGCAGGTCCAGCCGGAGCTTGTTCTCCGAGACCGCGTCCAAACCCTTGAAGTCCAGGATCAAGACCGAGCGGCTGCCGTCGAGCTCGCTCTTGAACTGGTCCATCATCATTTCTTTGACGTACTTGCTCATAGCGGGCTGTAGGCTCCAGGCTGCAAGCTATACGCTGAAAGCCGAGGGTCGAAATGCCATCCGGTGCCGATGGCTCCCTGGCTTAAAGCTTATGGCTTGGAGCTTAAAGCTTAAAGCTTCCCCCCTTAGGCGACGACCCGGATGCCCGGGCTCATGGTGGCCGAGATGGTGACCGAGCGGATATATGCCCCCTTCGCCGCCGCCGGCTTGACCGTGCGGAGGTGATTGAGGAACGCGGTGATGTTTTCGATCAGTTGCTCGTCGGAGAAGTTGATCTTCCCCACGGCCGCCGCCACGTTGCCGCCCTTGTCCGAGCGGAACTCGATCTTGCCCGCCTTGAACTCCTTCACGCCCGCCGTGATGTCGGTGGTGACGGTGCCCGAGCGAGGGCTGGGCATGAGGCCGCGAGGGCCGAGCACGCGACCCAGGGGGCCGACCACGCCCATCATGTCGGGCGTGGCCAGGGCCACGTCGAAGTCCATGAACCCGCCCTTGATCTTCTGCGCCAGGTCGTCGCCGCCGACGATGTCGGCGCCCGCGGCGCGGGCCTTCTCGGCGTTATCGCCCTGCGCGAAGACGGCCACGCGGACGGTCTTGCCGATCCCGTGGGGCAGGGCCACCGAGCCTCGCACGTTCTGGTCGCTCTGGCGGGGGTCGATCCCCAGGTTCGTCGAGACCTCGACGGTCTGGACGAACTTCGTCGTTCCGAACGACTTGAGTTGCTTGACGGCCTCGGCCAGGGGGAGCGGGTCGGGCCTGACCTTCTCCTTCAAGGCGCGGAACCGTTTCGATTGATACGCCAAGCTGTTCGCTCCCGTCAAAATAGGGGGCTGCCGCCGTATAGTTCGCTCGCAAGGGTCCGGCGGGCGGTCGCGCCGGGGCGAGATGTTTCGGGTCGAGTAGGCGGCGAGGGAATCGAACCCTCACCGGGCCCTTATAAGGGGCCTGCTCGGACCACTGAGCTAGCCGCCCGTCACGAGTCGCGACGGGCGGATATCAAGAACGGTCCGGGAAAGCCGAGGCGGCTCATCCTTTCACGTCGATGCCCATGCTCCGAGCGGTGCCGGCGATGATCCGGCAGGCGTGCTCGATGTCGCGGGCGTTGAGGTCCTGGAACTTCGTCTCGGCGATCTTCTGCACCTGCGCCATCGTGACCGTGGCCACCTTCGTCTTGTGAGGCTCGGCCGAGCCCGACGCCATGCCCGCGGTCTGCTTCAGCAAGACGGCGGCGGGCGGGCTCTTGGTGATGAACTCGAACGAGCGGTCCGAATAAATGGTGATCTCGACCGGGATCACCGTGCCCTTCATCTCCTTGGTGCGCTCGTTGAACTGCATGACGAACTGGCCGATATTCACGCCATGCTGGCCCAGCGCGGGGCCGACCGGGGGCGCGGGCGTGGCCTGTCCGCCGACACACTGCAACTTCACCTTCGCCGTCATCACCTTGGCCATCGTACCCGCTCTCTCTGGGGTGCATGCAATGCACCGGTTCCCTAGATTCGCTCAACCTGCCAGTATTCCAGGTCCACCGGCGTGGGCCGGTTGAAGATGATCAGCATGACCTTGACCAGGCCGCGCTGCTCGATGACTTCCTCGACCGAGCCCTCGAAGTTCTCGAACGGGCCGTCCTTGATCTTCACGCGGTCGCCGCGCTCGACGTCGATCCGGACCTTCGGCGTGGCCTCGGTCTCGGTGGCCGTCTGCGCCGAGCATCTGGTTGACTTCCGCCTCGGTCATCTTCGAGGGCTGGCCGTGGGCGCCGACGAAATCCCCCACGCCGGGGGTCTCGCGGACCGTGAACCAGGTCTTCTCGTTCAGCTCCATCTCGACCATGATGTAGCCGGGATAGCTCTTGCGCTCGACGATCTTCTTCTTGTTGTTGCGGATCTCGGTGATCTTCTCGGTCGGCACCACGATCCGGCCGAAGAAGCGCTGCAACCCCTGGATCTTGACCCGACGCTCCAGCGCGTCGCGAATCGTATCCTCGCGGCTGCTCTGGACTTTGAGCACGTACCAGACGAGTTCGGGCGGCGGCTCCTCGTCGGGATCGACCGGCGCGGGGGCGGGCTTGGGAGGGGCCACGGGCGCGGCGGGCCCGCCGTCGGGGGTCTGCTCCTCGACCTCGAAAACATTGGCGACGCCCAGCGAGGGCGCGCCGTCGCCGGGCGGGATGGCCGGTTCGTGGGTCTCTTCGGTCGGATGGCTCATGAAGCGTCACGCGGTGGGGAAAATTCGGGAATTCGGTCGGGGCTCAACCTGCCTGGGATCCATAGCTGCCGCTCGAAAATCGCAGGACGCCGATCGCTTGCAACAGGGCCGACCACAGGGTGTCGACGCCGAACAGGTAGACGGCCATGAAAAGCACCGTGCAGAGGACCACGACGGTCGCCCGATAGAGGTCGTCGCGGCTGGTCCACGAGACCTTGTTCATCTCGGCTTCGGTCGCGATCAGGAAGTCGGCGAACGCGGGGAACTGCACGATCCGCCAGATGATCCAGGCGAAGGCCAGGCCGATGGCGGCGGGGATCCCGTAGCGATAAAGCTCGGACCAGACCTGATCCTTGAGGTATTGCTCGTAGAACTGATAGAGGCCGGCGGCGACCAAAGCACCCAGGCCGATGGCCGTCCACAGGCGGGCGTTCTTCCCCTGCGTGGGCTTGTAATGGCCGGTCTCAAGCATGTTGACGAAGAACGGCACGATCCGGCCGCTCGCCCTGCGAAATCCCCCCTTGGGGGCCGCCTTGGCCGACTTCACCGGCGCTTCGTCTTTGACTTTAGCCATGAGCGCCTACCCAACCTCGCTGTACAGGACGGAGCCAGAAAGTGCGATTCGCGGGACGCCTGGAGACCGAAATCCGCCCGATCCCAGCCCTGTCCCGAGGCACGAGCGGAGGGAATCGAACCCCCAACCTGCGGTTTTGGAGACCGCTGCTCTACCAATTGAGCTACGCTCGTAGCGTAACGGACCGGGCGACGATCCCCGATCGCCGCCCTTCGCCTCACTTCTTGCGCGATTCCTTGTGCGGAGTGTGCTTCCGCTCGCTTGGAACAGTATTTCTTCAGGTCGAGCCGCTCGGCACCCCGCGTTTCCTTCGGGGTCCGATAATTCCGCTCGCCGCACGAGGTGCATTCGAGCCAGACATACTCACGCATGGTCCACCTGCTCCAGCAAGATGCCCCGCGTCAGCCCCTTGTGAGGCGACGCGGGGCCATCCTTTAGACGAGGATCTTGGTCACGACGCCGGCGCCGACCGTCTTGCCGCCCTCGCGGATGGCGAAGCGGAGGTTCTGCTCCATCGCGATCGGCGTGTGCAGCTCGACGGTCATCTTGATGTTGTCGCCCGGCATGCACATCTCCGCCTCCGCACCGTCCTCGGACAGGAGGTTCAGGACCGAACCGGTCACGTCGGTGGTGCGGAAGTAGAACTGCGGCCGGTAGTTCTTGAAGAACGGGGTGTGACGGCCGCCCTCGTCCTTGCGAGAGGACGTACACCTCGGCCTCGAACTTGGTGTGCGGGGTGATCGAGCCCGGCTTGCAGACGACCTGCCCGCGCTCCAGGTCCGTCTTCTCCACGCCTCGCAGGAGGATGCCGACGTTGTCGCCGGCCATGCCCTCGTCCATGGTCTTCTGGAACATCTCGACGCCGGTGACGACCGAGTTCTTGTTGCGGTCGAACCCGACGATCTCGACGGCGTCGCCGACCTTGATCTTGCCGCGCTCGATCTTGCCGGTGCCGACGGTGCCGCGGCCCTTGATCGAGAACACGTCCTCGATCGGCATCAGGAACGGCTTGTCGATCTCGCGGACCGGCTCCGGGATGTAGTCGTCCATCGTCTTGACGAGGTCGAGGATGCACTTCGGCGGCCTCGGGGTCGGTCGGGTTCTCCAGCGCCGGGCGGGCTGCAGCCGCGGGTGATCGGGATCTCGTCGCCGGGGAACTTGTAGTGCTTCAGCAGGTCGCGGAGCTCGTATCTCGACCAGCTCCAGCAGTTCCTCGTCGTCGACCAGGTCGACCTTGTTGAGGAAGACGACCAGCGCCGGCACGCCGACCTGGCGGGCCAGGAGGATGTGCTCGCGGGTCTGCGGCATCGGGCCGTCGGCGGCCGAGACGACGAGGATCGCGCCGTCCATCTGGGCGGCGCCGGTGATCATGTTCTTGATGTAGTCGGCGTGCCCCGGGCAGTCGATGTGGGCGTAGTGCCGCTTCTCGCTCTCGTACTCGACGTGCGAGACGGCGATGGTGACGGTCTTGTTGGCGTCGCGGACCGTGCCGCCCTTGGCGATGTCCGCGTACTCCTTGGCCTTGGCCATGCCCGTGGGCCGCCAGGACCGCCAGCAGGGCCGCCGTCAGGGTCGTCTTGCCGTGGTCGATGTGCCCGATGGTCCCCACGTTGACGTGCGGCTTCGTCCGGGTGAAAGTTTCCTTGGCCATCGTAACTCCTGTCGCTCTGCTGCAACGCCCTTGGGCGTCATCGTCGTTGCGGGCGGGCCGCCGAACCGCCCCGGCCGCCTCAACGTCGAGCTCGGGCTAGTCGTCACCGGGCGGGCCACGGATTCGGCCGATCGTCTGCGGTCCCGGCGGCTCGATCCCGAAAGCTGCCGCTGGGATTTGAACCCAGGACCTCGTCCTTACCAAGGACGCGCTCTACCAACTGAGCCACGGCAGCGAAATGAGTGCGGTGGATCCAGCGTGGTCTCATCCGTGGTTGCGTCGAAGCGAAGGTCGTCTCGGAGCGATCGGGCCCTGATTCGTCGACTCATGCCCGTCCGATACGAGAGCGGGTGATGGGAATCGAACCCACGTTGCCTGCTTGGAAGGCAGGTACTCTACCATTGAGTTACACCCGCGATCTCCGCCGAACGGTCCGCGTCGGTCGAGTCGGGCTCGACGGGAGGTCGTGGTCGTCCCGTCTGGTCATGAGTGCCGTTCGTCCGTCGTCCTGGACGATCCGATCGGCCGGCATGGGTGGAGCAGGATTCGAACCTGCGAAGGCAGTGCCACCAGATTTACAGTCTGGCCCCTTTAGCCACTTGGGTATCCACCCGCGCGCCTCGAGAGGCCGCGCCCGGCCGCCCGGCGTCACGGCCACGGGCGCAGCAGAGCTGGCGGTGAGAGTCGAACTCACAACCTTCGGTTTACAAAACCGGTGCTCTGCCAATTGAGCTACGCCAGCGACCGACGAGGCCGTGAAATTCCTTACTATATCATCATCGATCGGGCGATGCAAGCCCGATTTCACCGAGAAGCGAAAAACCAAAGATCGCGCAAATCCCACGTCGTCCCCGGACATGCCGGGGCGGGCGAATCCGTAGCGGGAAGTGGCAATGTTACTCGCCGGCGCATGATCTCGGCAAGGCCTTCCCGGAAAAAACGCCGCGTCCACTTCCCAGAGCCCGGCCGGGCGTCGCGGGTTCGCCTCAAAGCATGGGCAGGTCCAACTTCTCCTCGCCGGCGAACTTGCGGAGTTTGTCCTGGGCGCGCGACTCGATCTGCCGGACCCGCTCCTTGGTGATCCCCAGCTCCCGGCCGAGTTGCTCCAGCGTCTGCTCGCTGGCGCCGCCCGAGGCCGAACCGGCTGATGATGATGCGTCGCTCGCGGTCGTCGAGCCGGCCGAGCATCCCCTTGACGGCCTCCTGCATCCGCTTCAGGGCGTTCTCGTACTCGTGCTCGTCGGCCCGGTTGTCGGCGGCGGCCTCGAACATCTCCTCGTGGCCCGTGACGAACCGGTCGCGGCGGTAATTCTCCTCCGGGATCGTGCGGGCGAAGTTCTTCATGATCGCCCATGAGGCATACGTGCTGAATTTGTAACCCCGTGGAGTAGTCGAACTTCTCGACGGCGCGGATCAGCGACATGTTGCCGTCGGAGACCAGCTCGAAGAAGTTGTTCGACGGCCCGACGTGCCTCTTGGCGATCGAGACGACCAGCCGCAAGTTGGAGCGGATGATCTGGTTCTTGACCGCCAGCGCCTCCTCCTGCAACTGCTCGATCCGGTCCAGCTCGGCGCTGCGGGCCTTGGCGGGGTCCATGGCGTCGCGGAAGGCCTGGGCGCGGTACTTGAGGAAGTTCATCTTGCGAAACAGGTGGGCTTCCTGCTCGCGCGACAAGCAGCGCAACCTCGTACAGGCTCGCGAGATACGGCGGCAACCCCTTGGGCGCACGCGTCTTCCGAGGGGCCTTGCGGTCGGCCGGCTCGGGCAGCGGGGCCGAGGATCTCGGCGTGACTTTCCGGCGTCCAGGAAGCTCTCGTGCGTCATGAACTCGAGCTTCACTTCCAGCAGCTTCGATCGCCCTCATCTCGTTCAAGACGCGGTACACGCTCGAACGCGTCCGGCCGAACTGGGCGGCCAGCGCCTCGGCCGATACGCCGCGACGAAACTGCTTGTAGATCAAGCGCCTTGGCGTCTTCATCCAGGGGGGCGGCCGTGGGCTCGAAGATCGCGCGATCGGGATGATCGCGGTCGTAGGCCTTGAGCGTGGCGCGGATCGTTTCCGTGGAGCGGTCCATCTTGCGGCCGATGCGGCGGGCGATCTCGGTCAATCTGCCCGGTCCCCCCACACCCGCCATCCTGCGGGCGCGGCGGATGATCTCGTCGCGCTCGGCATCGGTCAACTGGCGGAATCGCGAGCCTCGCACGACCTGATCGCGATGCTCGTCGACGAATCGCGACACGCTCGATTCCAGGAATCCCGACCTTCGTGCGTCCCTCGATCACGAACCGGCGGGCGACCAGGCCCTGGCGTCGCCATCGCGTGACCGTCCGGGTCGACACGTTGAACCGCTTGCCCACGGCCTCGACCGTGAGCACCGGCTCGGGGGCCAGCTCCGCCTTCTGGCTGACGGTCTCGGAGAGATTCTCGACGAACAGCCGCAGGTCGTGCCGGACGTCCGTCCCGTCAAGGATCAGCGCCGGTGCGCCTTCGGGACGGAATCCCGTGATGCGGAAGACCAGATATTCGTAGGGGTAACGTTTTTCGACGTCGATCTCGGCCAGGAGTTTCTCGGCGCGGTCGATCTGTTCGAGGCGGCGTTCCTTGGGTGCGAACCTCGCCTGCTGCTCTTTCAACTGCCGCAATGCGGGATGGTTGTAGGCGTCGCTCATCCTGAAATTCTCCCCCTCACGAGAGTTCCGCCCGATCACGGACGCCGTCGAGCCGCCCCTGTTGTCTACTCTACGATCCAAAAACCCGGTGGCGGACGAGCAAAATCCAGAATTGTCGTCTCTCTTAGACGCGGCCATTCACCAAGGATTCGCGATCGTCGCCGTTTTCTCGCCAAGAAACGTTCACAAGGCCTCAGAATCCAGTCTTGCATTCACGCTATCTAGGTTAGACGCAAACCAGGTGCCGTTAGTTCGCACAAATCGCGTTAATGGTGGTAATTCCCGACTCTCGTTTGGTTTACGAAAAACAGCCGCAAGTTTTCGTGCTCACGAAGTCTACCAGCCAGAAGATCTTTCCGGCATCCTCGATTTTCATGCAGTCATGGATGGATAGCAAGAAAATTCCTTGATGGAGGCGAAAAATTTTTCAGTGAGGGCTTCTACCTTTACCCTTGGGTAAGCCGGGCGTCCTTGTAGGGTAGGCGTCCCGCCTGCCTGGAATTCGGCAGGCGGGACGCCTACCCCACAACAATCGCTCCCGACTCGCGGGTAGGGTTACAACGCTCTCGGAGCTTCCAGTTCACTGGTCCGGACACATTTAGTTTTTCGTAGCGACAATCCTCGGATGGTTCGGAGATGTCCTCCGATCGTGCGATCGCCGGGACTGGTCGATCCCGATACTTCCCTCGTCCGGGACTGCGCCGGACGGTTGGGTCCTGGTAGGGGCGGTATTAACCGGCTGCGTTGATCTGCGCGAAGGACGGCCGGTAATAACCGGCCCTACCAGGACTTAACCGGACATGAGAATTCTCCCAAACAAAGCCACCGTGTTGCAGTGTGATTCTGCGAAACGAAGCCAAATCCCGGATCGCGCGATCGTCGAGATAGATCGAAAGAATGGAACGCAAACCATGACTCTGCAACGACTTATCGATGGGGAATGGGCGATGGGCTTCGGAAAAGGCGGCGCGAAATTGCGCAGTCCTGGGGCGCGTGGAAACACGTCCGGGCACGTTTCGGCGCATCCGCGCTGCGTCGGAATTGGACGGTCGGTCGACATGGATGGTTTCATGGGCTGGTCTGCGAAACTTCCGGTCCGGCCTCGGAAGTCGAGTTTTTCGCCGCCCGCCTTCCTTGAGAAATGTCCAGGCGCCGCGGGTATGGACATGGCCATGTCGATCCCTATACTCAGGATTCCACTTCGGTCATTCGCATCAAGGAGGGGTTGGCTGATGGACGTCCGACGGATTTTGCGCGGGTTGATCCTTCTGCTGGTCGCGACCACGGCGAGCGCCGAGACGTGCATGTCGCCGTTCGTGAAGCGGCTGGATCGCCCGGAGAAATACCTTTATCTGTTCTGCGTGGACGCCGACGCCAGGGACAATGACTTCGTCGCGGTCATCGACGTGGACCCGCAGAGCAAGACGTATTCGCAGGTGATCCACACGCTTGACCTGGGCACGAAGGGGAACGAGACGCACCACTGGGGGTACACCGACGACCGCACGCGGATCTGGGCCGGCGGGCTGTTTTCGAGCAAGATCTGGCTGATTGACGTGGCGACCGACCCGGCGAAGCCTCGGATTGAGAAGGTCCTGGACAACGTCCCCGAATTGACCGGCATGACCGGGCCTCACACCTATTATGCACTCCCCGGCCGCATGCTCCTTAGCTTCCTGGGCGCCAAAGACGGCGGCTTGCCCGCGGGGATGGCCGAGTTCACCAATGACGGCAAGTTCATCCGCCGGATCGACCAGCCGAAAGACGCCCCCTATGGTTACGACGTGGCCGTGAAGCCCGAATTGAACCGGATGGTCACGAGCAGCTTCACGCCGTTGCGCAATTACAGCAAGCCGTTCAAGGAGATGGACCCGAAGGACTTCGGCACGGGCATGGTCGTGTGGGATTTCAAGGCGAGGAAGCCGATCCAGGTAGGCACGGCCGGCGCGGCCCCGCTGGAGATCCGCTGGTCGCTGAAGAAGGGCGCGAATTACGGCTTCACGAATTGCGCACTCGACAATTCGCTCTGGCTGTTCCGGGGCAAGCCCGACGGCCAGTACGAATTCAAGAAGGTGGCCGACACCGGCCCGCTGCCGGCCGATTTGCGGCAGAGTCCCGATGATCGGTATCTCTTCGTGAGCAACTTCGGCGGCGACAAGATCCAGCAATTCGACGTGACCGATCCCGACCACCCCAGGCTCTTCAGCGAGGCCGTGATCGGCACCCAGCCCAACATGATGCACACGACCGGCGACGGCCTGCGGATGTACGTGTCCAACTCGCTATTGAGCACGCTGGATCGCGACAACTCGTTCTGGGTCAAGCTGATCCGCATCGACGACAAGGGGATGCACGTCGACCCGAAGTTCAAGGTCGACCTGGATCACTTCCCCACGGGGCCGGCCAGGGGTCATGATATGCTGCTGAACTGATCCATCGACCATCACTTGAAAGTCGCGTTCAACTCGTCGGCCAGGCGGACGGCGGCCCTGGCCATCTGCTCTCGCAGGATGGGCTCGGCAAACTTGACGTAGTCTTCACCGAGGATGGCGCCGGAGTTCAGGAAGGTTTCGCGACCGGGCCCGCGATAAGCCTTCTTGGCCTCTTGCAGCGACTCATCGGCCCAGGCGTCGACCCCGCCCTCGGACCATTTCTTGGCGGAGGCGGGCGTGATCTGGCGTTCCAGGCGGTCGACCCACGCCCGATCGTTGCCGCCGATGCGGTGGATCAGGTCCGAATCCCACAGGCGATGCAGGTTCGTGCCTTCGCCGAAGAACTGGACTTGCGTGAGGTTCCCGCCGCGGTCGTCGTGGTCGCCAACATGCAGGGGTTGATGGATATCTTCGACGAAGTGGACGAGGAACAGGAGGGCGCGTTGCCGCTCTCGCTTCGGGGCCTTCTTGTCGGCAAGGACGGCGCGGTAGTGCTTGATCTTGGTGACGACGTTGTCCCCCCTGGCGTGGCGATTCTCCTCGAAACGGGGGCTGGTGATCGACACGTTCACGTAATGCCAGCCGGCGCCGTTCGGGACCGCGTCGTGCCCTTCGTGGTCGGCCCAACTGGCCAATCCGACCAGGGTGTCGCCCTCGAAGAGCAGCTCGCGGACGGCCTTCGCCGCCTGGGGCGTGAGGCGATCGACGGCCACCTGGGTGATCACCCGGTGCGCCTGAGGTCCCCACGCTTGCGCAGGGGCGGCGATCGCAAGGGCCGTCAGGACGGGCAGGATTCGCCTCGCGAGCTTGCTCATCGGGGTCTCCCGATCACTTGACGGTGATCTCGTCCTTGATCTTGTCGAACTCGAAATCCTTGATGCCCTTCACCTTCTTGATGTCGTCGATGGTCTTGTATGTACGACCGTCGATGATCTCCTGCGCGGGCCGGGCCTATCCCCCACAGCAATTGCAGCTCGTCGGCGGTGGCGGTGTTGATGTTGATCTTCTTACCCGGCGGGACCTTGGAGGCATGCTCCTTGGTGGTCTCGGTGACGACCTTGGTGGTCTTGGTCACGCTCTCGGACTTCCCCTTGGGCATGGCCTTGGTGACGGTCTCGGTCTTCTTCTCGATCACGGCCTTGGGCTTCGCCATCTCGCCGAACTTGACGCGCCCCTTGAGGGCGTCGATCTTCTCGGCCCCCAGGCCCTTGAGCTTGCCGAGATCCTCGTAAGTCTTGTGCGGCCGGGTGGCGACGATCTCCTTGGCCAGCACCGGGCCGATGCCGGGGAGGGTCTCGATCTGCTCGATCGGGTCGGCGTTCACGTCGACGGCCGGGGGGAGCGGCTTGACCGTGGCCAGCGGCCTCAGCTTCTCGATCGTGGCCTCGTTGATCCCGGCCTTCGAGAGGTCGGCGAAGGTGCGGTGCGGGCGGCTGTCGATGATCTTTCGCGAGGTGGCCGGCCCCACGCCGGGCAGGGTCTCCAGCTCCTCGGCCTTCGCCGAATTCAGGTCGACCAGCTCCTTGGCCGCGGCCTTGGTCTTCTCCTTGGCCGTGGGCGGGATCTGGACCTTCTTCGTCGCCTGCGCCGAGGCGAACGAACTGGCCATCAAGCAGCCGGCGAGCGTCAACGACGCCAACAATGCGGATCGATTCGCGTTCATTGGGGCAGGCTCCCAGGGGGATCGGGCGGAGAGATGGGGTCGATGCGAACGCTTTTATATTTGGGATCCATCGAGCATAAACCGCCCCAATGCCGCCCGCAAGTGTCAATGGCGCACGATGGCCAGGATAATCTCCAGGGCGATCAGGATCACGACGATGATCTCGAGGACCTCCGTCCGCGTGACGCCGGCTTGCTGGACAAGCAGGTCGAAGACATTCCCCACGGTGTCCAGCTTGTGGCGGATGGATTGCTGCCACTCGCCCAGGTGGAAGCGGGTCGATGCCAGGGCGTAGACCCGCGAAAGATACTGGTCGCCGATCAATTTCAGGCGCATTGTCGGCACGTTCGAAGAGGCTCGTGGCCTCGATCTCCAGCTCCCGCACGCTGCGGACGGTCCCCTCGTGCGAACGCCAGGGCAGGCGAGGCCAGCGGCGCCGGGGCTTGGGCCGGATGAGGCGATAGGCGGCCTCCAATCGGTCGTCCAGGCGGTCGTCAATGTGGCGGTATTCGAGGAGCTGGACGTTGGCGAACTCGATCACCTGGAGCGTGTCGGCGCAGTCGCGATCGGCGACCAGGGCGGCGGCCCAGTCGATCACCACCAGGTCGTTCGGGGCGTAGGAGATGGCGAGCCTCGTGGCTTCCTTCACCTCGTCGGGGCTGAGCAATCCGCCTTCGAGCCGGACCAGGCTGGCGACCCACGACGCATGGTCGGCGAGCCAGTTCTCGCGGACCTCGCCGATCTGGAACACCACGTATTCCTCGCTGATGTTGCTCCATTCGTAGTCGATGATGGCGGCCCGGAACCGCTCGATCCACGGGGCGAGCAGGAGGCGGGCCGATTCGGTCAATCGCGTCATGTCGGCCAGGCCGGCGGCAAGCTGCGAGAGGTCTTCGGGCGAGCCCCGGAGCGGAAATCGGACCAGGAGCGCGACGGCCGCGAAGTCGAAGAGGGCAAGCTCTCCGCGAGGCGACCCCGTGGACTCCAGATCGCCCGGACATCGCGATCCCCGACACGTCCAGGGGCAGTCGCAGCGGGGCCGGTCGATAGCGGATCGATTCGGGCGTGCGCTTGCGGCGGTGGAGCGGGCCGGATTCCACGGGCAACAGCGTGCGGGCCAGGTCCAGGTCAATTTCGTAGCCGACGTCGAAGGCAAAGGCCAGGTGGATCGTCGCTTCCAGGTTGGTCATGAAGCTTCCAGGTATAAACCGACCGGGAGGGTGTAAACCGCCGAGGTCCGCCGTATACTACTCGCACCATCGCCCACCGGCCTCCGGGAATTTCCGACGAATGACCGAGTTTGATTCCCGAACGCATTTCTGGAGGGAGGCGTTCACGTTCCGGGGAGCGGCCACGCTCCGCGTCCTGGGCGCCTGTGCCATCTTCGTCGCCTGGTCCGCCCTGTTCTCCTACATCCACTGGAAGGACGGCCTTCCCGACCTGGACATCGACGTCGGCCCTTACGAAGTCGCCGGCGGCGTCCTGGGCGTGTTGATGGTCCTGCGCACCAACGCCGGCTATGAGCGATGGTGGGAAGGCCGGAAGCTCTGGGGCGGGATCAACAATCAACTGCGAAATCTCGCGATCATTGGCCTCGCTTATGGGAAGGACGACGCCGCATGGCGCGATCGCCTGGTGAGGCGGGCTGCGGCGTTCGCCCACGTGTGCCGTCGCAGCCTGCGCGGCGAGCGCGACATGCCCGAGGTCGCCGACCTGCTGGGCACCGACGAGGCGTTTCGCCTAAGCACCTCCAAGCACATGCCCACCGCGCTCTCGCGGCTGATTGCCGACGACCTCCGCTATGGCCTCGAAGGATTCGCATTCCAGCAGGCCGAAAGCCAGCGAGGACTCTTGATCGACCACATCGGTGCGTGCGAGCGGATCGCGCAGACCCCCCTTCCCGCCGCCTATTCGATCGAGATCCGCCACTTCATCGTGCTCCTCCTGCTCACGCTCCCCTTCGCGCTCTTCAACAAGATCGGCAAGGACAAGGTGCTCTGGCTGGTCCCGCTCGTCGAGTTCCTGGCCGCCTATCCGGTCCTGGTGCTGGACGAGATCGGCTCGGAGCTGCAACATCCGTTCTCGAAGCGGCGCGTGAACCATCTCCCGCTCGATGAAGTCACCCGGGCCATCGAGGAAAACCTGCTCGCGAACCTCGACTCCGCCAGCGAAACCACGCGGGTTGACGTATCTGGCCACCGGCCGACCAAGTCGAAATCCGTCGACTGAAGGGAGGAAACGATGAACCGCGAAGGCACGCTTCGCCGCATTCAGGAAGGCGGGATCATCGCCGTGGTCCGTTCCGAGACGGCCGAACCGCTCGTCCGGGTCGTCCGCGCCCTGGCCGACGGGGGCGTAACGGCCGCCGAGATCACCTTCACCGTGCCCGACGCCCCCGACGTGATCCGCGAGGTCCGTCGCGAGATCGGCGACGCCGTGGCGCTCGGCGCCGGCACCGTCCTCGACCCCGAGACGGCCCGACTGGCCATCCTCGCCGGCGCCGAATATCTCGTGTGCCCGGTGGTCAATCACGAGGTCATCAAGCTGGCCCATCGCTACGACAAGGCCGTCATGCCGGGGGCATTCACGCCCACGGAAATCCTAAGCGCGTGGGAAGCGGGCGCCGATGCGGTCAAGGTCTTCCCGGCCGAGGTGGGCGGGCCCGCGTTCTTCAGGGCGATGCGAGGCCCCCTGCCCCAGATCCGCCTCATGCCCACCGGGGGCGTGGATCTGAACACGGCCGAGGCGTTCTTGCGGGCCGGGGCCTGGTGCCTCGGCGTGGGAAGCTCGCTCGTCGAGCCCAAGGCCATCGCCTCGGGCGATTTCACGAGGATTCGCGAGCTTGCCGAGAAGTTCGTGTCCCTGGTCGCCCGCGTGCGGACGCCCGGATGAACCCTTTCCGGCTGTTTCGCCTGGCCCTCAGCTTCCTGACCATCGTCCCGGTCGGCGAGCTCGAAGGAGGCGTGAGCGAGGCGGAAATTGCCGCCTCGCGGTTCGCCTATCCCGTCGTGGGGTTGACGATGGGCCTGATCCTGGCCGTGGCCAACGGCGTGCTCGCCAGGCTCGGCGTGGCGCCGGGCCGCTCTCGTGCGTCATCGTGGCCCTGGCCGCGATCCTGAGCGGAGGGCTGCACCTCGATGGAGTCGCCGACACCTGCGACGGCCTTTTCCTCCGGGGTGATGCCTCGCGACGCCTGGCCGTGATGAAGGATTCGCACCTCGGCAGCTTCGGCGCCGCGGGGTTGATGCTGATCCTCCTCGGGAAGTTCGCCTCGCTGGAACTCTTCACGACCCGGGAGCGGTTTTTCGCCTTGATCGGCGCATTTGCCGCGAGCCGGACGCTGATCCTGGCGGCGGCGGGCGTGGCCGATTATGCCCGCCCCGACGGGACGGGTCGCACGCTGATTGATGCCGCGACGCCCGACGAAGCCATCGCGGCCGGCGTGGGCGTGCTGGTCTTCGGGGCCGCGATCGGCGGATTACGAGGCTTGCTCGCCAGCGTCCTCGCCGTGGCGATCACCGCACTCTGGGTGCGAATAGCCTCGCGAAACTTGGGCGGGATCACCGGAGATATCCTCGGGACCGTGGTCGAAACGTCCGAGCTGGCGTTCCTCCTGGGGTTCGGCGTGTTTCGGCGCTGACCCCTACAATCCAACTCTTCGGCGTATTCGATTCAAGCCGGCCCGCGGTCATCGTCGATAAGACCGGACATACGGCTGTCTCCGCGCCCATCCCGGGCCTTTGCTGGGTCGTTTGCGAAAGATGGAGAATCTGGGTCGATGGGTGACATGGTCCTGGTGCTCGGAGGGGCGCGATCGGGCAAGACACGGCTGGCCCAGGGGCTGGCCGAGGTATTCGCGCCCGTCACGTTCGTGGCCACCGCGCTCATGGACACCGGCGACCCGGAAATGGTGGCCCGGATCGAGCGGCATCGTGCCGATCGCCCCGAAGCCTGGGCCACGAAAGAAGTCCCGCGCGACCTGGAGGGCGTGTTGCCCGGCCTGGTTGCCGAGAAAGGCGCCGTGGTGATCGATTGCGTGACGCTCTGGATCAGCAATCTCATGCTCGGACTGGGCGGCGGGCCCGCGCTGGGCGACGACGAGATCCTGGCCGCGGTGCATCGCGCGGCGACGGCGGCCCATGGACGGGCGGCCACGATCTGGGTCTCCAACGAGGTCGGCTCGGGCATCATTCCCGAGAACGCCCTGGCGCGGCGGTTCGCCGACGTCCACGGGCTGGCGAATCAGGCACTGGCCCGGGTTTGCAACGCGGTCCATCTCTGCGTTGCGGGGCTCCCCGTTCGGTTGAAGTGATCGTCGTCTCGCGTGCGTGAGTGACGTGCGGCTTCTCGCGAGTCCAAGGAAGGACGTGGCGATGCCGAGGTGGATTCGGGTGCATTGGGCGGTCGTCGGGCTGGGCTTGGCCCTGGCCTGGGGATCTCTGCGCCTGCTTCGCCCCCCGGAGATCCCCCCACGGCCAAGGTCCTGTGGTCGAAAGTGCGGGCGTTCTCGATCCCCGTGACGGTCGACCCCAAGCAGCGGTCGAAGACCCGCGAGATGCTGCTCTGGGCCTCCGACGACATGGGCGAATCGTGGAAGCGATCGGGCAAGACCGACCCCGATCATCCCTCCTTCTACTTCCGCGCCCCCCGCGACGGCGAATACTGGTTCGCCGTCCAGACCGTGAACAAGGACGGCGGCTTCTGGCCCGCGGGGGACCGCCCCGTCCAGCCCGCCATCAAGGTGATCGTCGACTCGAACCCGCCCACCGTCACGCTGGAATCCCGCGGGCGAAGGGGCAGCCTCGCGGCCGTCCAGTGGGAAGTCCAGGACGAGCATCTGGACCTCAGGTCGCTCGTGCTGGAATACCAGGCCGAGGGCGTTCGCGACTGGCGGCAAGTCCCGCTCGCCCGCGACGAAGGCGTGCGGATCGGCTACAAATCGTGGGACGCCGGCACGGCCGAGGCCCTCCGCGTGCGGCTCTCGATCCGCGATTTCGCCGGCAACACGCGATCGGTCGACCAGGGCCTTGCCGACGGCATGGCGAGCGAGCCGAACCCGAATCTGCCCGAGACTCGCGTTTCGTCGGCACCGCCGCCCGTGACCCCCATCTCGAACCGATCGGCCCCCACCCCATCGGCCGACTCCGGCCGGGCCGACCCGTTCGACGCCGTGGATGCCGCCCCCACGCCGGCCTCGCTCCCGCCGCCCGAGTCGGCGCCGCCCGCCGCGCGGCCCAAGGATCGCGCCTTCGAGGAATCGCCCGGCCCCACCCCGGAGCCGACGCCGACGCCCGAAACCGTCGCGCCGGCCCGTCGCCAGATGTTGCTGGTCAAGAGCCCGCGGTTTCCCCTGAAATACGAGGTTACCGACGCCGGCCCGGCCGGCCCCGCGCTGGTGGAATTGTGGGTCACCCGCGACGGCGGGCGCAACTGGAATCGCCAGGCCGAGGACGCGGACCATCAGAGCCCTTACAACGTCGACCTCGGGAACGAGGGCACCTTCGGCCTCTGGCTCGTGGTGCAATCGGCCGCCGGGCTCGGAGAACTCCCGCCGGCGCCCGGTGACACCCCGCAGATGTGGGTCGAGGTCGATTCCACCCCGCCCGCCGTCACGGTCGATCGCCCCAAGATCGGCACGGGCAAGAACGCGGGCAAGGTCGCCATCGACTGGAAGGCCGACGACGCCCACCCCGGCCCGCACCCGATCTCGCTCTACTACCGGCCCAGCGCCCCGACGCCGCCTGGGTCAAGATCATCGACCACATCGACAACACGGGCCATTACGTCTGGACGGTCCCAGCAAGCGTACCCCCAAGATTCCACCTCCGCGTCGACGCCGTCGACGCGTTAGGAAACCGCTCCACGGCCGACACCACCGACCTCGGCCCGGTAGTCCTCGATCGCGCCCGTCCCCGAGGCAAGATCGTGGGCCTCGACCCCTCGGCCCAACTCGGCGGCGACGGCGTGGAACGTCGATAATCCGGAACAGTCGAGGTCGTGAGCCATTTCTGGCGCGTTCCGAAATGGGGTTTGAACCTCAAAGTCGGCCTGGATGGACATTTTCACCGATATCGCCTCGCCTTGCAGGGCCTGTAACGGATGACCTATCCGTAGGCCAATGACTCGCCGCGCTGCGCCTTCCGTGGCGTGCCGTCGGGGGCGTGGCTCGCTTGACCGCGTTGCCGACTTGACCCTACAATCAAGGGCGTCCTCGCGATGGCGCCGCATTCCTTCGTTTTTCTTTTCGTGGCGTGCGATCGCGTCGAGGAGCTTGCCCTTTTTTGGAGTCTTCTCCCATGACGCGCTGGGTGGTCCTGGCGGTGTTGGTGGTTGGCCTTGCCACGGGCGCGGCCTTGCTGGTGCCGTCCCTGCCTACCGTCCCGGTCGGCGGGAGCCCGCAATATCCGGACGTCGGGCCGGGCCCTAAGGGCAAGGCCGTGCTGGATTCCGAGCCGCGGTTCGACTTCGGCACCATGGCCCAGCAGCAGACGGGCGAACATACCTGGGTCCTCAAGAATGAAGGCGACGGCAACCTCCTGCTGACGGCCAACGCCGTCTGCTCGTGCACCACCTCCGACCTGCCCAAGCCGGAGGAGGCGCCTCGCATCCTGAAGCCGGGCGAATCGCAGCCGATCAAGCTGACCTGGCACACCCGCGACTTCAAGGATGCCTGGACCCGCGAATTGACGATCTACACGCGCAACGACGCCAATCGCGAGGAGTTGAAGATCACCATCTCCGGCAACATCCAGCCGGCCCTCCTGGTGTTCCCGGCCGAGCGGTCGCTCCACTTCCCCTCCATCCCCAGCGACCAGGCCACCAACGGGAAGATCGGCATCTCGTCCCCCGACCGGCCCGACCTGAAGATCACCTCCGTCCGCTCGACCCGGCCCGAGTCGGTCTCCGGCGAGGTCATGCTGATGACGCCCGACGAGATGAAGTCCGCCGGGCTGGAAAAGGGCAATGCTTACAAGATCGTCGTCGACGTCAAGCCATCGGCCGACCTGGGCGTGTTCAGCGAGGAGATCACCGTCAGCACCGATCACCCGCTTGAGCCGCAGATGAAAATCGCCGTGACCGGCAAGCGCGTCGGCCCGGTGAGCGTGATGCCCGACATGGTCCGAATGAGCCAGGTCTCCTCCAGCGACGGCGCCGAGCAGACGCTCATGATCACCGTCCGCAACGCCCCCGACACCAAGTTCGAGGTGGTCTCGACCCCCGAAAATGTGGAGGCGAAAGTCATCCCGACCGATGTAAAAGTCGGGAGCACCGCCAACGTCCGACAATATCGGATGACCGTCACGGTCCCACCGGGCACACCACCCGGGCTCATCGGTGGCACGATCACGCTCAAGTCGGACCACCCCAACGCCCGTCAGGTCAAGGTCCCGGTGGAAATCACGGTCAAGAGCGATTGATCCTGCGAATCAAAGCACATTAGGGGGCGGGATCAGGATGAAAACGCCGCCGAATTCCCTCCTGGGCCGCGATGGCGGCGGTGTTCTGTGCATCGGCCTGATCGCGGTCGTCGGCTGCACGGATCGCACCACGCCCACGGTCCCGGTCCAGGGCGCGGCCGAAGGGGTCAAGCCCCGCCGCCTCCGAAGGCAAGGCCCTGGCCGATTGGCCCGATGACCTTGCCGGCACCCTCATGATCTCGGGCGAGATGATCGGCTACCTCGAGCCGTGCGGATGCACGCAGGGCCAACTGGGCGGGTTGATCCGCCGCATGGCCCTGACCGACCTGATCCGCAACGACCGCAAATGGCCGCTCACCCTGATCGACCTCGGCGGGCTGATCAACGATCCCAACAGCGTCCACGGCGGCGGCGTGGACGAGACCAAGATCCGCTACGATACCGCGCTCAAGGCCATGACCATGCTCAAGTACGGCGCCGTGGCGCTCTCGGCCGACGACCTGAAGCTCGGCACCGACCACACGCTGATGACGCTGGTCAACACCCTGCCCGATAATCCCGACGCCCCCCGCATGGTCGCCGCCAACGTGGTGCCCGCCGAGGGCCTGGGCTTCGAGAAGAAGATTCGCCCCAGCGTCCGCACCACGGTCGGCCCGGTGAAACTCGGCGTGACGGCGGTGCTCGATCCCGAGGCGTTCGCCAGGCTACGCGACTCCTCCAAGGATCAATTGATGACGGTGAAGACCCCCGAGGAGAGCCTGCCCGCCGTCCTGTCCGACCTGGAAAAAGACACCGACGTGCAGGTCTTGATGGTCCAGGGGCCTCCGGCGATGGCGAAGAAGCTGGCCGAGGCGTTCCCGGGATTTGACCTCGTGGTCGCCACGAACGAGACGGACCCGCCCGACCACCCCGAGATCCTGAACGACGGCAAGACCTGGCTGGTCAGCGTGGGGCGGAAAGGGCAATACGTCGCGATGATCGGGTTCCCGAAAAATCCGTCGGCCAAGAAATTGTATCAACGGGTGTCGCTGGTCCCTCGCTACGACAAGTTCAAGGATCGCAGCGAGCCGCATGAGGAAGCTGATCGACGAGGATTTCGTGGCCGACCTCCGCGCGGCCGACGTCGTGCGGAACTTCCCCAAGGTGAAGTACACCTTCGCGAATTTCCCCATCTCCGACGCCAGGTACATCGGCGCGAGCAAGTGCGCCGAGTGCCATCCGAACACCTTCGCCCGCTGGTCCAAGACCAAGCACGCGCAGGCATACGACGCCTTGACCAACCCGAAGCACAACCGCGAGCCCGACGCCGATTGCGTGCGGTGCCATACGACGGGGTTCGAATACGAAGGCGGCTTCGTCGCGCCCGATTCGGTGCCCGACCTGAAGGGAAATCAGTGCGAGAACTGCCACGGCCCCGGATCAAGGCACGCGGCCTACCCCGACGACAAGGAGATCCGCAAGACCATCGCCCGCTCGGCCGAGGAGTTCCAGAAGCAGCACCGCTGCCTCAAGTGCCACGACGAGGAGAACGCTCCCCACGGGTTCGACTTCCCCAAGATGTGGTCGCAAATCATGCATTCCAAGCTCGATTCCTACGACGACCCCAAGGTGCATCAGGGGATCAAGTAGGGCGTGCGATACCCGCCGTCTCGTCGGTCCGCTCGTAAACCAGCCGATTGCCGACCTTCCCCACGGCCTTCGCCGCCCCGGCCAACCGGAGGCAATACGCGATCCGCTGCGTGAAATCGACCGATCGGCCGGTCGATTCGGCCAGGTCGATCGTGGTGAACAGGCCCGTCAAATCGCCCGGGAGCAGCGTCCACAGGTCGCGTGCCTCGCGCAGTTCGACCGCCTCCACCACCCCGTTCAGCCGACGATCCACGACCTGGAATCCCGGCCTGCGGCGTCGGGAAATCCTGACCTCGTCGATCGCGACCGCCAGAACGCTCACGCGCAAATTCTCGTGAGGGAAGATGCGGGCCAGGCCGACCAGGTCGTCGAACACGTCGATCAGATCGCCCCGCTTCGGGCTGGAGCGGGCCGAGATGTCGGGGCCGTCGGCCCGGTTGCGCTTCACGATCCGTCGCGACACCACCACCGGCTTGACCACGCGGACCTGATGGCCGGTCAGCAGGCGATCGAGCTTCGCGCGCAACGGTCCCAATGCGCCGGATTGGACCTCGACCAGCCTCCCGTCGGCCTCGATGGCGTCGATGCGAAAGCCCGACACCGCGACCTCGGTCTGCTCGCCGCCGAAATGCTCCTTCAACTGGCGATGCATGGCCATTTCCAACGGCCGGTCCTCCGCGAGCAAGGCGCGATCAGCCCAGGACTTCGGGCAAATCCGTGATTTCGGGATGGAAGGCCACCAGCGGCTCGACGCCCAGGTCGCGAATGGTCGTGAGCGACACGAATCGCAAGCCCTTGGCCGCGAACGCAGCGGCCGCGCCCTCCAGGCGATCCAGGACCACGATGACCGCCGCAACCTTGCAGCCCATGGCCTCAACCGCCGCCACCGCCTGCAACGACGAGCCGCCGGTGGTGGCCACGTCGTCCAAAATCGCCACCGTCTCCCCCTCCTGCAACGGGCCTTCCACCAGGCGGCCCGTCCCGTGCCCCTTGGCTTCCTTCCTCACGAGGAAACCGCGAGGATCGCGCCCATGCGATGCGGCGACCGCGAGCGAGGCGCCCGACGATTGGGTCGGCGCCCATCGTAAGCCCACCGATGGCCGTGACTTCCGGCATCCCGGCCAGGACTTCCATCATGCCCGAGGCAATGGCCGCCGCGCCCTCGGCCGAGAGCGTGACCTTGCGCCCGTCCACGTAATAATGCGAGGTCCGCCCGCTCGCCAGCGTGAACTGGCCGGTCCTCAGGGCGTCTCGCTGGAGAAGCTCAATCAACCGGCCGCGATCCCATCCGCTCATCGACGTCCACCCCCTTCGCAACCCACGTCGGATCTCGAAGCCCAACCCTAGCAAACCCGCCTTCGCCTGACCATGCCCAGTCGCGCTCGGCTTTTTGCTCAATTCTTTCTGAATTCTCAGAAATCCTTGAACTAACCGACCGGATCCGCCGTAAAATGGACAGTGAAATTGAGGGATTGATCCTGAAAATCGTTCAAAACGTCCAGTGCGGTTGCGATCCGGGAAAGGGGCGGGTCGCCGTCTCGACGAGAAATCGACCGGAATCGGCGCTATTTTCCAGGAAATTACAAATTTTCCTCGCATTCGGCAGACGATTGGCTAGGATGGAAATCGTTCAAATCGCTCATGGGTAGGAAAGGATGGTCCTCATGCCCCTTAACTCGCTCCTGAAGACCCAGCAAGTGGCGCAGGCGATGGGCGTGAGCGTGAGCACGATCAAGCGGTGGGTGGATTCGGGGTCGCTCGCCGCCGCGCGGACCGTGGGCAAGCATCGTCTCATTTCGCTGGGCGAGGCGCTGCGTTTCGCCCGCGAGCAGGCCCTGCCCCATGCCAGGCTGCAAATGCTGCTGGAGGTGGATGCACCCGCCCATCCGACTTCGGGCGACGAGTCCGTGGAGGCCCTCTTCCGGGCGTTGGAGACGGGCCGATCGGCGGAAGCCAGGACGTTGATCGGCTCGGCTTATGCTCAAGTGCGGCAGGCTCCCCAGCTCGCCGACGACCTGATCCGGCCCGCGATGGAACGCATCGGCGAGAAATGGCAGGAGGGCGCGCTGGACATCTATCAGGAACATCGCGCCAGCCGGATCGTCGAAGCCGCCTTGATGGACCTGATCGGGCGCGTGAGCGCGGCGAATTCGCGGCCTGCAATCGCGCTGGCGATCGGTGCCACGCCCGAAGGCGACCTGTCGACGCTCCCCGGCCTGCTTTGCGAGCTCACGCTGCGAGAGCTGGGCTGGGACGTGATGAACATGGGGCCGAATCTACCGCTGGAATCGCTCGCCAACGCGGTGCATGTGCATCGCCCTCGACTGGTCTGGCTCTCGATCAACCACGTGATCAGCGTGGAGAAATTCCTCCACGATTACCGCGTGTTCTTCGCCGCCACGTCCTCCACGGGCACCGCGGTGTGCCTGGGAGGCCTCGCCCTGTCTCCCGAGCTGCGGGCACGGCTGGTTGCGGCCAGCTTCGGCGACCGGATGGCCCACCTGGCGGAATTCGCCCGCCGTCTCATGCCGGCGACGGATCGCCAGGCGACCGCCACCGAATCCACGCTTCCCTCTCCCTCAACATCGACCGATGAGGATTAATCATGCGTACTCAGCGGCATAACGGCGACACCGACGGCCTGGAAACCCTTGACGAGGCGGATACCCAGGTCCTGGGCGCGGTCGAAGAGCGCCAACTCCTCACCGCCCTGGCCGAATGCAAGGCGAAGCTGGCCGAGGCCCTGGCCAGGCTCCCGGGCGGCGCCAAGGCCGACGGCGACGTGCCCGACGATCCCCCTTCGCTCGCCCAGTGGATCGCCCAGCTTTACCACGGCGACGGCAAGACGCAGGCACGCCTGGGCGCGATCGCCCGACGCTACGCCGAGCTGCGATCCAGGCTCGCGCTCGCCAACATGAGGCTGGTGGCCCACGTGGCCAAGCGGTTCCGCGATCGCGGGATTTCCTATTCCGACCTCTTGCAGGAAGGGTTCTGCGGCCTCCTGGAGTCGATCGATCGCTTCGACCTCGGCCGCGAGACCAAGCTGGCCACCTATGCCACCTGGTGGATTCGCCAGTCGATGCAACACGCCGTCGCGACCGGCGCCGTATCCCGTCCGGCTCAGCCCCAGGCACCTCCGCCAGCTTGCCCAGAATCAGGAAACCCTGGAGCATGCGGGACAGCCGCACGCCGCCCGGCGCGGCCTCGGCCGAGATGATCCAGAGGATTCACACGGCCACGCGCCCCACGATCTCGCTGAACGCAACCTCCGACAGCGACTCGAATTTCAGCCTCCTGCACACGATGAGCGACCCCGAAGGCGACCGCACCGGCGACGTCGAAATGGACGAGACCGTGGGCCGGCTGATGGACGTGCTTCGCCCTCGCGAGCAGCAGGTCCTGGAACTCCGCTACGGCCTGGGCGGGAAGCAGCGGCTCTCGCTGAGCCAGGTGGGCAAGGTCCTGGAAGTGTCCAAGGAGCGCGTGAGGCAGATCCAGGATCGCGCCCTGGAGAAGCTGCGAGCGGTCGCGACCGAGGAAAAGTTGGTCGAGTTCGCCTTCGAGTCGTAAATCCCCGGCGTTCGGCCGATGTTTGAGGATGGGACGACCCCCATCCTCCTGGGCATGGCCGGATGAAAAGCGAGTCGATCGGCGGATTCCTCCACTACCTCATGGCCGAGTGCGGCGTCTCGCCCAACACCCTGGCGGCCTACCGCTCGGACCTGATCCGATTCCAAAGGTGGCGCAAGCAGTTCGCCCCGGCCCGCTGGCCAAGGTGGAAGTGGCCGCGCTGGAAGGTTACGTCGATTATTTGAAAGGATGCAACCTCGCGGCGCCGAGCATCGGTCGCCACCTGGCAAGCCTCTCGACGTACTTCCGCTACCTGATCTTCGACGGCAAGCTCGCCGAGAACACGGCGAAGCTGCTGGTGGCGCCGTCGGTCTGGGATCGCCTCCCCACGGTCCTCAGCCCGCAATCGGTGGAGCGGCTTTTGGCCGCCCCGAGCGCCGATACCAGGCTCGGGCGTCGCGATCGCGCGGCCCTGGAGACGCTCTACGCGACCGGATGCCGGGCCTCGGAGGTTGTCGGGCTCGGAGAATCCGACCTCGACCTGAAGCGAGGGACGGCGCGTTGCGTGGGAAAAGGGGACAAGCAGCGAGTGGTCCCGCTCGGGATCAAGGCCCGCGAGGCCCTGTCGCTCTACCTGAGTCGCGATCGCCCGTTCCTGATCATGAAACGGCCCGAGACCCGCGAAGTTTTCGTATCCAAGTCGGGCCGACCGCTCTCGCGAGTGGGCCTATGGCGAATCGTATCGGTCCACGCAAGAAGCCTGGGCCTCACGGCAGCCGGGCCGATCGGGCCGCACACCCTGCGCCACAGCTTCGCCACGCACCTGCTCGCCGGAGGCGCCGACCTGCGAGTAGTCCAGGAGATCCTCGGCCACGCCTCGATCGCCACCACGCAGATTTACACGCGGGTCGAGATGAGCCGGTTACGCGAGGTCCATCGGCGGTTTCACCCTCGGGGCCAGTAGGCCGGGAGAAGTGCCGGACTTTTTTTACGCTTCCCGAATCAGGGACGGTGATCTTACCGTTCAAGGTCTTCCGATCCCACTTGCCAATCATATTTGAATCGCTCTATTTCTTGAGAGCGTCTTGCCGAGTCGATCCCTGTCGATTCTTCACGATTCGCGGTTTCTGCTCTGACGCTCCAAGTGCGAGGCATGGCCTCAAGGGCGGCCTGTGCCTGATTGAACAAGCTGATCGACTTCGTTGAAAGTCCTCCGTTGATGGCCGACGGCATCGCCGAGGATGAGCAGTCAGGCCAGCTTGGGTCATTTCCAGGTCCGGATTTTTCCTCGTCATCGAAGAAATCCGCCGACTCACGTGCCTGCTTGATATCTTCCTGGGCCCGGCGGAGTTTCTCCTCCAGAGGTCTCGGCTTCCGTCCCATCCTGACTTGCGAGATCCAGTCGTTCGTGAGAGCGAGATCGCCTGGTTCAAGCAGAACTGGGCACGGCGGACGCGATATCTGCTCGATCCTGACCAGGCCCGCGTTACTTTCCGGACTTCGAGGCCAGGATGATGGCCTGGTCGATGGCCCTGAGGCACGGTCGTAATCATGAAGCCGCCCGGAGGAGGTGGCGAGCCCTTTATAATCGGCGTGCATCGAAGCCGGTCAGCATCGATGGCCTTTTGGTACATTTCCGCGGCTTCAAGCCATTTCTCCTGTCCCCAGGAGCAAGGCCGCGAAATCGTGGAAGAAAATTCCCTCTGTAGAGCAATTCGATCTCCTGCTTGTCGATGCATCTGCGCCGCCTGGCGGAATCGTGCGAAGGACTCTTCGATATGCCCTTGTCTGTATTCGAGCCCGTGGCGAGTGCCCGGAAGTAGTTCGGCACTGAAGAAGGGCAGGGGATATTCTTGCGGGCTTTCAGGTATTCGGCCCATGTTCCAGGATTTCTTCCCGCCTCGAAACGATTCACATGCCCCGCCGAATCCGATGACGCGGACGAACTTCCGGGTCTTCTCCGGCCGGACGTCAAGACAACGACCCCGCAATCAGGCCAAGACCGCCGCGCCAATCGAGCAGCCCCTTCCCGGAGCGCTGGAACCAGTTTCTTGCCCTTTCGGCTCGCGAGGGGTTCTCCGCGAACCGCAGGGGGCGGTGCTCGACGAACAGGCGGAGGTCTTCGGCCAGGTCATGCGCCGTCCCGTATCGGTCGGCGGGCCGGTTGGCCAGGCAGCGTCGGAGGATGGCGTCGAGGGCGTGCGGGACGTCCGGATTCAGGGTCCGCACCGAGCCGAGGCTGGCGAGGCGGCGATCCATGAGGTCGCGGATCGCCCAGGGCAGCGGGATGTCCTGCCGGGGCGCGTCGGGCTTCTTGCCGGTCAGCATCTCGCGGAGCAGGAGCCCCAGCGAGTAGATGTCGGCCGCAGCCCCCACGCCTTTCCACATCTCGGGGTCGCGGAATGCATCGAGCTGCTCGGGCGCCATGTACGGCAGGGTGCCGCCCCGCAACGCTTCCTCGGCGCGTTCGACCAGTTGCGTCGAATGCGCGAGGTTGAAGTCGAGGAGTTGCGGGCCCTCGCGGTGGGTGAGCAGGAGGTTGGCCGGCTTCACGTCGCGATGCAGGACGTCCTTCCCGTGCGCGTACGCCAACGCCCGCGCGATGACCGACACGACCCAGGCCACCCCTTCCGCGTAGGTGCCTCGCGACGGGAAGCCGACCCAGCCGTTGCATTCCTCCGCGCCGGAAGCGGCGGCGCCGGGCTCCGGGCGGATGGCGTCGCGGATGGCGGAAGCGTGCTTGGGCCGCGAGGCGGGATTGATCTTCTTGATCGCCCTGTCCAGCGGGAGCCCCTCGCGGTACGGCATGGAGAGGCCGCGCAGGCCGGTCTGCATGTCGGTGTAGACCGAGAGCACGGGCACGATGTGCGCGTGGTCGAGCCGGCCCTGGATGGTCGGCTCGTCGCTGCGATCGGCCGACACCTTGAGCGCGACCTGGCGATCGCCGAGCAGCTCGTCCATGGCGAGATAGACCCGCGCCGACCCCCCTTGCCCCAGGACCGAGCGGAGCCGGAACGTGCTGAAGAGGTCCCCCGGCGCGGGGAACTTGGTCTCGATCGACGAGGCGCCGCTGATCTGGCTCAGCTCGCGGTGGAAGCGGAGCTGGGACGCGACCGAGTCCCTCCACGGCTCGTAGCGATCGCAAAACGAGTCGGGATCGGGCGCGTCGCCCCCTTGCTCGCGGAGGACGTACTCCTCGTAGACGAGGCTCACCACCCGCTGGCGCCGTCCCGCAGCTCCGGGAAGAGGTCGAGATATTCGGACACCGCGGGCCGTTCGCCGCGGCAGAACCGGCATTTCAGGTCCTGCTTGATCAGGGAGGCCAGCACCTCAAGGCTGCGCAGCGGGTCGTGATGCTTCCACAGCCGATCGATGTCGGGCCGCTCGCCGCGATCCCACGCGGCGATCAACGCCCGGATGGCCAGCGTGGACGGATCGGGCGGGCCGAATCGGGAGGAATTGTCCTCGCTCATTGCAGCCCTCCCTGGCCTCGCGCCCTCCAGGAGTCGGAGAGGTTCTTGAGGAAGCGCTGGACCTGCCGGAGGCTCCAGCCGGTCCTGTGGGCGATCTCCTCGTTCTCGAATCCCTGGTCCCGCAACTCGACCACGTGACGGGGGACGCCCGTCTGCCCTTCGATCAGCCACTCGCGGGCTTCCCTCGCCTGGGCATACTTGCTGGGCGTGGGCTCGTCGGACGGCATGTTGGCCCCCCCGCCCGCGAATCCCGCGATCGGGCGATTCCGGTTCACGTCATTCTTGTCGGTGTGGAGGCGACGACTCTCGTCGATCACCTTGCGCTCGGCGGCCAGCTTCAAGAACGCCGTCAAGGCTTCCAGGTTGGGGAAGTCGAACTTGTGCCGCTTCTCGACCAGGCTCGTCCAGACGTCGCCGACGAAGTCCGACGACTCGTAGATCGATCGCAGGGCCGGGGAATTCAACTTCCTCCGGACGGCGCAGGATCTTGGGGTAACAGGAATCAAACAGCTCGCGCCACGCGGCTTCATCGCCGGCTTGGGCACGCGCAAACAGGTCGTTCGAACTCCCGCGTCTCCAGTCCGCCGGCTGACACATGTGCAAGACCCTCCCCCGAGGTTCGGCGGGAGGCCGGGATTGGTCGCTCTTGCAGAAGAATCTAGGAAAACAACATGTGTGCGGCCAACCTGCCCCCCGTGCCTCATTGTAACCTATGGGGGTGGGGACGGAAGTACCGAGTTTTCAATATTAAAGAAAAAACGCCGATGCGTTAAGCTCGTTAGAAACCCTAACTTAACGAAACGATCGAGACGTGCCAGCTTTCCCCCCGGCGTCAAGTTTTGTAAATCTCGATGAGTGCAATCCTTAGATCGATACTGCGGCAAAATGGCCTACGCACGCTCGCGTTTGCCAAACTAAGAAAAATATTTCTTCACCGGCTTAATTTGGCTTATAACCAGGGTGCTCAGTAGCTCGGTCCCACCATCTCGTCGGCGTCGGCGGGCATGGTCTGCGTCATGGTGTTGCCGGTGGTTTCGCTGGACAGGGTGTCACCCGAACTCATCGACACCGGGTCGATCGGGACGAAGATGGTGGGGGCAATCCGGCTGGAGAGGATATCGAGGGCGGGGCGGAAGCTGGTCATGCGGCGACGGACGTACATTGGCTCTCTCCTTGACGAAAGAAGGATCGGATGAAAGGCAAACGGAATTGATGAAACGGCACTAATTCAGGCTGAAGGCGGGGGACTTCGGCAGCCAACGATCTTCCACCACGTGGGATGGGACCGGATAGGTCCCGGCGGGGAAGAGGGTGAGCGTGGCTTCACGATACAGGGGGCAGCACCAGTGTTGGTCCTGCGCCCTGTCCAGCAGGAGATCGGCGAGGTCGGGGCGGTCCTCTCGGATGGCAACCAGATAGCGGGCGATGGCCGTGGTCATTTGCGAGGCGCCGAGGAGGACCGACTCCAGCGTCTCGCCGCCGCGGACCCGCTTGCGAATCCTACGGATTTCGGCGCGAATTTCCTTGCGAAGCTGCCTGAGGATGGATCGGACACGGGAGAGGTATCGGCGAAGAGACGAGGTACGCGTGAGGTCGGTCCAGGGATCCCCGCCGATCGAGCCGCGTGCCACGCACGCCACGAACAGCTCGGGGTCCAGCGGCGCCCGGGGGTCGATGCGGTGGGCTTCCACCAGCACGCCCACCGCCGCCTGCCAGACGCGGGGGTCCAGGTTTACGGGCCGCCACTGCGAGCGGTGACACAGATAGGCCCGTTCAATCCGATCGGAAAATTCATCGATGGCATGCGGAGTTTGAAGCACGATCACCTCGGCTGGAACACTTTGAGGTCAGATCATCGTCCTCGTGATCACTGGCCCGGCTCGGAGATCTCTCGGTCTTCGTCGTCTCCGCTGCTAAAAACCGAGATCCGTCCGCGTCGGCGACAAGCTTTCTCGGAAATTATCTCAAGAATTTTCCCTCCCTATTTTTGCGAAATTTCGCAATAAAAATCCGGCCTTCCCAAGCCGGAATCCCTCGCACGCGTGTGCGTCGCGACACTCGCACGATCTTGCCGCCGACCATGTCCAAACCCCGAGCCGCCTTGGACCGCGTAACGTCGAGCCGTCGGGGCCAAATTTGGCCAATCCCCGGTGCCCGATCCCTGGAAAATTCCGTGTATAAGTGCCGAAGTTATGGCTCGGGGCCCGCCAGCCTTCGTATATTCATCCTGGGATGAACCTACGGGCATGTGCATGCCGGGTACCGGCTCCATATATATAGCGTGCCTTTATATAATGTGAGTCCAATCATGGCTCATGGGTACGATTGGCAGTCCCTCAAGGCGGTCCTCTCGCAGCGCATACGGATGGTCCGCGAGGACCTGTACGGGACGAATGGCGGCCCGCTGCTGGCCAACACGCTCAAGATCCCGTTCCGGATGTGGCTGGAATACGAGGGTGGGGCCACGATCCCGGCGATGGTGATCCTTCGCTTCATCGAGATCACCGAGGTCCACCCCCACTGGCTACTCACCGGCGAAGGCGACCGCTACCAGAGGGCCGAAGAAAGCGCCTGACCGGAAAACGGTTCCTGACACCGTTTTCCTGGGCGGGATTCTTCCAATAGCCGGGTCCGGCGTGCGAACATCTCGCTGGCGGGTCGAATCTTCGCGTGTGACAATAGGGAAGACGTGAGGGTTTGGCAAAACAATCCGGCGCCTCATCCCGTCGAAGGCGCCGGGAATTTTCGGGGTCGTAACATGTTTGCCTCGTGGTGGTTGGGATCCCCCCCTTGCCCTTGGCCGCGGCCTTTCCCGGCGACACGTTCGTGTTCGTCGCGATTGGGCTCGCCCTCCTGGCCGTCGCGGTGGTGGTCGGCTCGGGCATGCGATACATCCCGAACAACCGGGTGGGGATCGTCGAGAAGCTCTGGTCGCCCAGGGGATCGGTGCCCGAAGGCCGGATCATGGCCATGGGCGGGGAGGCCGGCTTCCAGGCCGACCTGTTGCGCGGCGGCGTGCATTTCGGCCTGTTCTCGTGGCAGTACCGCATCCACAAGGTCAATCTTGTGACGGTCCCGCAAGGGAAGATCGGCTACGTGTACGCCCGGGACGGCGAGCCCTTGCAGCCCAGCCAGACCCTGGGCCGCGTGGCCAACTGCAACAACTTCCAGGACGCCCGCGCCTTCCTCAATGGGGCGATCGAGGGCGACGAGGGGGAGCCGGTTTTGGGCCAGCGAGGCCGTCAGCGCATGATCCTGCGCGAGGGCGTGTACGCGATCAACCTGGCGCTCTACGTGGTGATCACCGAGGACGCCGTCTATCGCCTGGAGTTCCAGGGGCGCCGCGAGCTGGAAACCCTGGTCGGGTGGCAGAACGAATTGAAGCAAGTCAACGGGTTCAGCCCCGTCCTGATCGGCGCGCCGATCCAGGCGCCCGACCCGATCAATCCCGAGCGCATGGTCACGGTGGACAGCCTCGGCATCGTGACCGTGCAGGACGGCCCAAGCCTCCCGCCGGGCGAGATCATCGCGCCGGCCGTGGGCAACGAGCGCAACGAGAAATACTTCCACAACAACTATCAGGACCCGGAGGCGTTCCTCCTCGCCGGTGGACACCGCGGCCGTCAATACGTCCCGCTGACCGACGGCACGTACTTCATCAACCGCTGGTTCGCCAACGTGGAGATGGTGCCGAAGACCGTGGTGCCGATCGGCTACGTGGGGGTGATCGTCAGCTACTACGGCCGCATGGGTCAGGACACCTCCGGCACCGCCTTCCGCCACGGCGAACGCGTTGCCGAGGGCGAACGTGGCGTGCTGGAACGGCCCCTCGGTCCCGGAAAATACGCCTTCAACCCCTACGCAGGGAGCATCATCCACGTCCCCACCACCAACTTCGTCCTGCACTGGGTGACCGGCCGCACCGAGACGCATCGCTACGACGAAAGCCTGCGGTCGATCGACCTCGTCACCAAGGACGCCTATGAGCCCACGTTGCCGCTCTCGGTGGTCGTGCATATCGACTATCAGAAGGCGCCGAACGTGATCCAGCGGTTCGGCGACGTGAAGAAGCTGATCACGCAGACGCTCGACCCCATGCTCTCGGCGTTCTTCCGCGACGTGGCGCACAAGAGGACCATGCTGCAACTGTTGCAGGATCGCGACGACATCCAGCGCGAGGGGCTGGAAACCCTGTCGAGCCGGTTCCGCCAGTTCGACATCGAATGCGTGGACGTGCTGATCGGCAAGCCCGACACGGCCGAGGCCGGCGGCAAGATCGAGACGTTGCTGGAACAGTTGCGCCAGAGGCAACTGTCGGTCGAGCAGATCGAGACCTATCAACACCAGCGGGCCGCCGCCGAGACCCTGCAAACGCTGAACGAGGCGCAGGCGCAGGCCAACATGCAGACGCAGTTGACCAACTCGAAGGTGCAGGTGCAGATCGTCGAGAACCAGGGGCAGGCCGACCTGGCCAAGACGCTCAAGGCGGCCGAGGCCGACCTCGCCCGCGCCCGCAAGCAGGCCGAGCAGATGGTCGTCACGGCCGAGGCCGAGCTGCAACGCTCCAGGAAGCAGGCCGAGCAGGCCGTCGTCACGGCCGAGGCCGAGGCGCAACAACGCACCCTGGCCGGCAAGGGCGAGGCGTCGAAGATCGCGCAGATCGGCCTCTCGGAGGCGTCGGTCCTGCTCCGCAAGATCCAGTCGTTCTCCGACCCTCGCCTGTACGCGCTCACGCAGGTGGCCAATCAACTGGCCAACAGCAACCAGCCGCTCGTCCCGCAACGCGTGTTCATGGCGGGCGGCAACGGCCACTCGTCCAACGGCGACGGCCCGGACACCTCGGCGCAGGGGCTTTTCGGCCTGCTGATCAGCCTCATGGTCGCGGAGAAATCGGGGTTCGACCTCACCTCGGCGGGCGACACGGCCTCGCTGGAGGAATACGCAACGAAGATGACCCGCGAGGCCATGGCGGTCCCCGCGGTCGTGCCCGAAAACGGCAGCGCCCTGGAGAAGTGATCGCATCTTCCCCGGGCCGCATCGTGAGGGCGTCGAGCCCCGCGGTGCGGCCCTTTTCGACCCCTCCCGGAGTGCGGCCCCCATGCCATCGCCTTCCATCCGGTTCGCCAGATCGCCCCGAGTTTCCACGGCCAAGCTCCCGGCCCTCCAGTTCGGCTTCCTCGTCGGCACGTTCGACCATTCGACGCTCGTCCCCGAGGGGAAGACCCGGCCCGACAACAACCACATTTACCTCTGGATCCGCGTCCCGAGCGGCCCGCTCGCGGGCCAGTTCGAATGCGCGTTCAACATCCATTCGGCCGACGGCGCCGGAGCGGATGCCGAGGTCCTCTTCACCGAGCGGCGGCAGGACCTGGCGAACATGCCCTTCCCGGCGCCGGATTCTCAACCGAAAGCCTGTCGTTCGCCGACCTCGGCCTGGCCGATGCCGATTTCGCGCCGGTGGTCCAGGGAAAGTTGCAATCGCTCGTCTCGCAACTGAGCCAGACGTGCGACCTGATGGGCGTTTACGGGACCACCTACAGCGACGGCACCGGAATTCACGACATCCACATGAATTCGGGCACGGGGCACGACGGCGCCCTGATCTTCTATTTCGCGGGCAGCTCGCAGAATCCGCCGCAGCCATACGCCCAGTGGGTCTTCACGAAATTCGCCAACCAGCAAATCGCCGCAACGAAGGCGTGACCGCGGTCGCTAATCCTGCAAGGCGATGCCCCAGCCCCCGGGTCAATCCGATGACGAGGTCCCTCGCCGAGGCATCGCGGGCAGGAAATGCACCATCCCCATACTTGCCAATGACTTGGGGCGCCTCATGGGCGCGACAAACGGCCGAAAAACCCCCGCGCCGAGGGCCCGACCGTCCAGATTTCGTCCAGGTTTCCGAAAGCCCGCATCTCCCGTCCCGCTCATGACTTGGGGGATTCGCGCAACACTTCGCCCCGAAAACCGGTCAAAAACGGTCAAAAAACCGTCTCACCCCGACTGCGCCCCTGGACAAAGCACCCGAAAAGCCCGACTTCGCCCACGAATCCCCGGCATTTCGCGAGTGTCGCACTCTGTAGCGTATTCGCTTATAGACAAGATTAAAATCGTCGACCATTGATCCAAGTCCTTCGCCGACAAGGCGTTGTAAATCATGAAAATCCATGGGAAAACGAATACGTCGGCCATGTCTCGGCCCAAATCCGCCCCCTCGCGGGCCGCCCGATCGCGGCCCCGCGTCCGGCCATTTTGACCCCATCCTGGGAATAAGGAATAAACTCGAATCCCGGCAACGATGGTGTGGTTGTGAGGCTAGAACAAAGGCTTATCATCGCGACGTCCTGCGAGCAAATCATGCGAAAATGCACCCCGGAGGCAAATCCCCAGATCAGCCCAGCCCCCGCGACGGGGCAGGTCGATGGGCGACGCGCCACCGTCCATGCGGGGGTGACACGTTCGCCGCGAGATCTCCGCGACCCGAGGTCCGACCGATCCCGGAAATCCGCGGCTACGTCCTCGCGACGAATCCGTGAGGATCGGCGGGGAGCAAGCCGGTTGTTAAGGATCTCCTCATTGGCTAGCCTGGTCTTTCCCGACCCAACCAACGGAGATCTCCCCGTGAACCGCTCGCTCCTCGTCCTTCCCCTCGTCGCATTCCTCGTCCTTCCCACGGGATCCCGGGCCCAGCCCCACGCCAGGCCGAAATCGCCGCCGACGGTGATCAAGGCCGGTCACCTGATCGACACCCGCGCCGGCAAGGTGCTCGACGACCAGGCCATCCTCGTCGAAGGCGAGCGGATCAAGGCCGTCGGGCCCTCCGCCGAGATCCTGAAGGCCGCGCCCGCGAACGCCCGCACGATCGACCTCTCCAAATCGACCGTCCTGCCCGGCCTCATCGACTGCCACACCCACGTACTGCTCCAGGCCGACATGACGGCCGAGGATTACGACGCCCAGTTGCTCAAGGAATCGATCCCCTATCGCACCATTCGCGCCACCGTGGCGGCCAGGATCGCGGTGAACAACGGCTTCACGGCCATTCGCGACCTCGAGACCGAAGGCGCCATGTATGCCGACGTGGACGTGAAGAAGGCGATCAACAACGGGGTCATCCCCGGCCCGCGCATGTTCGTCTCCACGCGAGCCTTTTCCGCAACCGGCATGTACCCGCTGCTCGGCTACGCCTGGGAATTGAAGCTGCCCGAAGGCGTGCAGGTGGTGGACGGCCCCGACGACATCCGCAAGGCCGTGAGCGAGCAGGTCAAATTCGGCGCCGACTGGATCAAGTTCTACGCCGATCGCAAATACTACGTGAAGGACGGCAAGCTGCACAGCAAGGTGAATTTCACCGTGGAAGAGATGCAAGCGATGGTCACCGAGGCACACCGCCTCGACCGCCGCGTGGCCGCCCACGCGATGGGCTACGAGGGGATCGCCGCCGCGCTGAGCGTGGGCGTGGACTCGATCGAGCACGGCGACGGGCTGGACGAGGGATTGATGGATGAAATGATCAAGCAAGGCACCTACTGGTGTCCGACCATTTACGTTGGGCGTGTGGGTGGCCCCGGGCCGCGGGCCGCTCTGGGAATCGATGAAGGACCTGGAAGAAAAAGCCTTCACGCGGGCCGTCAAGAAGGGCGTGAAGATCGCCTACGGGACGGACGTGGGCGGCTATCCCTGGACCGAGAACCAGGCGAAGGAGTTCTCCTACATGGTCCGCTACGGGATGGAGCCGATGAAGGCGATCCAGTCGGCAACCACGGTGGCGGCCCAACTGCTCGAAGCCGAGAACGACCTGGGCGCGATCGAGCCGGGCAAATTCGCCGACATCATCGCCGTCTCGGGCGACCCGATCAAGGAGATTGGCGAGCTGGAGAAGGTCAAGTTCGTCATGAAGGGCGGGCAGGTCGTCAAGGACGAAACCGGCAAGTAATCCTCCCCCACACTTCCGGATTCATCGAATCATGCTCGTAGTGATGAAGACGCACGCGACCGCCGACCAGATCGACCGCGTGCTCCAGACGATCCGCGAAATGGGCCTCACGCCGCACCCCATGCCGGGGCCGACGCGCACGGCGATCGGGATCACGGGCAACGCCGTGGCGATCGACCCCGGGTCGCTCGAAGTCCTGCCCGGCGTGGGCGAACTGATCCGCGTGACCAAGCCGTACAAGCTCGCCAGCCGCGAGATGAGGGCCGAGGACACGGTCGTCTCCACCCCGCAGGCGCCCATCGGCCCGACCACGTTCACGATCATCGCCGGACCCTGCTCCGTCGAGAACGAAGGGATGATCCTGCGAGTCGCCGAGCATCTCGCCTCGCAGGGCGTGCGATTGATGCGAGCCGGCGCGTTCAAGCCCCGAAGCTCCCCTTACGCCTTCCAGGGGATGGGGCTGGAAGGGCTGGAGATCTTGCGGAAGGCCCGCGAAAAGACCGGCGTGGGGATCGTGACCGAGTTGATGGACACCGATCATGCCGACGCCGTCGAGGACGCCGCCGACATCGTGCAGATCGGCGCCCGCAACATGCAGAATTTCAGCCTCCTGCGGCGAGTGGGGCAGCTCCGCAAGCCGGTCCTCTTGAAGCGAGGGATGTCGGCCACTCTGGAGGAGTGGCTCATGTCGGCCGAGTACATCCTGGCCGGCGGCAATCGCGACGTGATCCTGTGCGAGCGGGGCGTGCGGACGTTCTCCGACCACAGCCGCAACACCCTGGATTTGTCGGTGATCCCGCCCGTGAAGGCGCTCTCGCACCTGCCCATCCTGGTCGATCCCAGCCACGGGACGGGCAAGCGCGCGTTCGTCCCCGCGATGGCCCTGGCGGCCATGGCGGCGGGGGCCGACGGCCTCCTGATCGAGATCCATCCCGACCCCGACCGCGCCATGTCCGACGGAGCCCAGTCGCTCGACTTCGCGACGTTCGACGCATTGCTCGAATCCCTGCGCAGGCTGGCCGGGCCGCTGGGCAGGACGATATCGTAGGGTGCTCTGCGAGCACCTTTTCAACAAGTCAAGAGGTGCTCGCAGAGCACCCTACCATGAGGTTTCGCCCTCGAAGCGATGGCCGGCCCGACCCGCATTGACCGACCCGGCAAGATCGCCTATCGTGTGCCGCCTTCCCGGCCCCGCGAGGAGAGCGATCATGCCCGAAACTTCGCCCGACGCGACGCCGCGCCTCGGCTGGAAGACGCTGCTCGCGGTCGCCGCCTTCTACCTGGGCTGCGTCTCGATCGCCACGTTCCCGCTCGTGAAGACCATCGCGACCGAGCTACCCTCCAGCATCGACCCCCTCCAGCATCTGCGGACGATGCGGTGGTACAAGACCTGCCTCCTGCAAGGCCGCAGCCCGTATTTCAGCCCCGAGACGCAGTACCCCATGGGCGTCCCGCTCGGCTACTACTCGCCCATGCAGATCCAGGCCGCCTTCTACTTCCCGCTGTCGTTCCTCATCCGGAACGACATCCTGATTTACAACCTCCTCTGGTTCGCAAGCCTCGTCATGACCGGATTGGGGACGTTCGTCCTCGCGTGGACGGTCGTGAAGGAACGAGTCCCGGCCGCCGTCGCCGGTCTGCTCACCATGATCGGCACGCCCGTCCTCATGCATGCCCATGCTCACCTGGAGTTGATCAACGTCGGGTTCGTGCCGCTGTTCCTCGCCGCGTGGATCGCGTACTGCGACCGCCCGAGCCGGAAGACCCTGTTCGCCTCGACCACTTGCTACCTGCTCGCGACCATGAGCGCGGCCTATTTCGGCGTGCTCGTGGTGGTCCCGGCGTGCCTGTACCTGGCGTGGAGATTCGTCGGGGAAGGCCGGGGGGCGTTCGCGTGGATCAGGCCTCGAATCGTCCCGCTGATAGGCTTCGGCGCGATCGCGGGCGCGGGGCTGTTCGTTTTGTTCTCCAGCCAGATCTGGGCCGAGGCGCATGGGTTCCCGATGGCCAGGCCCCGCTCGCAGTTCGAGTCTTATGGGACGACCTTGTGGAGCTATCTCCTCCCGACGCACCTGCACGCGCTCGGGAAGATCATGCCCGTCGACGTGTACGAGTTGACCCACCTGTCGGGCGAGGGGTACTCCTATCTCGGCATCGTCGCGCTCTTGCTGATCCATCGGGCGTGGGTCTGCCGGGCGAAATTCCCCGGCGGTCGCTACTGGTGGGCGGCGTTCGGCCTGATGATCGTGCTGTCGCTGGGGGCGAAGTGGCACTTGGGGACGCATGGAGGCACGCTGCCCGCGGAGTGGCTCCATCGCTGGTTCCGCCCGTTCCGCGTGATCCGCGTGCCGGCCCGATTCAACATCTTCGCGTCGGTCTGCGCCGCGGTCATCGCGGCGGCGGGATTGAAACATTGGCTCGCGGCGATGAAACGCCCTTGGAGCCGGGCCGCGCTCGTCGTCGCGCTGCTGGCGATCGCGCTCTTCGACCTCTCCGTCGTGCCGTTCACCCTGGAAAAGCCGCCGGCCATGCCCGCCTGCTACGCCGAGCTTCGCGCCCGCGACCCCGGGGCCGCGTTCCACGACGTGCCGCATCTTGGCACCGGAGGCGCCCACCTCCTGCCCGCGGCCTGCGACTACTGGCGATCGTTGCACGGCGGCAAGACCACGGCGGGCTATAGCTCCAACAGCAACGGCCCGGGCGACTCGCTATCCACCTGGACGTCGCCATTTTACGTCGCCTACCTGATGAATCCGGCCTACGTTGCCAACCCCGCCGACGTCTCGATCGACCTCACCTGCAACGTCGACTTCCAGGATTACACCTGGCTCTATCTGACCGAGCACGACCTGCGCTACGTGGTCCTGCACCACTGGCCCGGGGCCCTGCCCGGCTTCACCACGCACCTCGAACCGGTCAAGGATTGCCTCAAGCCCTTCAAGGTGCTGGAAGACGCGGCCACCACGGTGTACGACCGCGACCTCATGCCCCGGCCGACGCATGTGGTGGCCCTCGGCACCAGGGGCTGGCTCCAGAAGACGATCTGGCAAGGTCGAGAGGTGCGTCCCGCGGCGAGAAAGGCCACGCTGATCGCCTACAATCCCGCCCCCGATCGCGACCTCACCCTCTCGATCGCCCTCGCCGCGTTCCATCGCTCGCGGGTCGTCCGCCTGCTCGACGGAGAGAGGGAACTGGCGAGGTGGGAGGTGGGGCCAGAACGCCTGGTCCTGATGACCAGCCCACCGTTCCGGCTGCCCGAAGGCCGGAGCGAGCTAACCCTCGCAAGCGACGGCGACGACCGCCCGTTCAGCCCGGTCCAGGAAGTTACCGAAGGGGACAGGACCCCGTACAGCCTGCGAGTGCAAGGGTTGATCCTGCGACCAACGACGCCGTCGGAAAATCCCAAGGCGGCGATCGCCGACCAACCACGATCGCGTCGTTGAAGCCCCAAAGCCGCTAACTCCACTCATTCTTGTGGGGCGGGCGTCCCGCCTGCCTGCAATTCGGCAGGCGGGACGCCCGCCCCACAAAAATCATCTCACGACTTGCGGGTAAGTTTGGATCGCCTCAGGGATCGGGTCCGCGGTTCCTCGCGGACGGCGGGCGGATCTGGTAGGCTCGTCGAGTCGTGCGCCTCAGTTTGCGAATCGAACCCGCCGAGAGTTTGCCACCATGAACCGGATCGCCCTTTGCGCCGCATTGATGATCGTTGGCCTGATCGGGCCTTCGCAAGCCCAGGAGATCCCCCGGCCCGAGCATCCCACGCCCGATCGCATGAGGGAGCACTGGGCGAACCTCAACGGCAAATGGGAATTCCGGTTCGACGCCGACGACAAGGGGAACGCCGACAAGTGGTCCGAGCCCGGCAAGCCCGGTTTCGATCGCACGATCACCGTCCCCTTCCCCTGGGAGAGCGAGCTTTCGGGCATCAAGGCGGTGAAGGACGCGCCCAAGATCGGCTGGTATCGCCGCACGTTTTCGGTGCCAAAGGATTTCCCGAAGGACGACCGCGTGATGATCCATTTCGGGGCCGTCGATTACCGCGCCGACGTGTGGGTGAACGGCAAGGAAGTGGCCTCGCACGAGGGCGGATATTCGCCATTCTCGGCCGATATCACCGACGCCTTGAAGTCCGATGGCGAGAATACGGCGGTCGTGCGGGCGTTCGATCCGACCGACCCGAGCTTGCCCACGGGCAAGCAGGTGGGGTGGTACACGACCACGTCCGGGATCTGGCAAACGGTCTGGCTGGAGGCGGTGCCGAAGTCGCATATCGCCGGATTTACGATCAAGACGGCTATCGATCCTGCTCAAGGGGAGATCACGCTCCACGCCGTCCAGATGAAGGATGTCGAGACGTTGCGATTGGTGGTGCGATCGGAAGATCCCACGATCGGAACCGTGGAAGAGGCGATGAAGCCGGCCGTATACACATTCGACCCGAGTCGGGCGACCGCATCAGCCAAGGCCCGACCACGATCAAGGTCCCCGTCCGCGACCCCAAGCCCTGGAGCCCCGACTCGCCGCACCTCTACGACATCACCCTGGAATTGAAGGGGCCTGACGGCAAAGTCCTCGACTCCATCAAGACCTACTTCGGCCTCCGCACGATCTCCCGAGGCAAGCTGCCCGGCGACGATTTCGAGCGGATTTTCCTCAACGGCAAGCCGATCTTCCTGCGAGGCGCCCTCGACCAGTCGTTCAACCCGAAGGGGATTTACACGGCCCCGAGCGACGAATTCTTGAAGCACGACATCGAGCTTGCCAGGGCCGTCGGCACGAACTTCCTCCGCATCCACATCAAGCCCGACGAGCCCCGCCGCCTCTACTGGGCCGACAAACTGGGCATGCTCATCATGGAAGACATGCCCAACACCTGGGCGCAGAACGCGAGGGCACGCAAGGCGTGGGAATCGACCCTGCGCGAGACGATCGCCCGCGACAAGAACCATCCGAGCATCTTCGCCTGGGTCGACTTCAACGAGACCTGGGGCCTGGCATCGGGCTACGACGCGGGCGTTTACAAGACCGACAAGGACACGCAGAGCTGGGTCAAGTCGATGGTTGCCCTGACCCGCCAGCTCGACCCGACCCGCCTCGTCGAAGACAACTCACCGTGCAACAACGACCATGTGGACGGCTCGGACCTCAATAGCTGGCATTTCTATATCGACGACCATAACGAGACCCGCCGCCACATCGAGTCGGTGGTCGCGCAATCGAAGCCGGGCAGCAGTTTCAATTATGTGCCGGGCGAGAAGATGAATTCCGCCCCCTTGATCAACTCGGAATACGGGAGCGTGTCGGCCGGCGGCGGCGACCGCGACGTCTCGTGGGGCTTCCGGGACATGACCACGCAGTTGCGCCGTCATCCCAAGATCCAGGGCTATATCTACACCGAGCTTTCCGACATCGAGTGGGAACATAACGGGTTCTACGACTACGACCGATCGAAGAAGGAATTCGGCTACGACGCCTTCGTGCCCGGGATGACGCCGGCCGACCTGCAAGGCCCGGATTTCATCGGCTTCGACACCGCGCCCGCCATCGAGGCCAAGGTGGGCGAGGTGATCCGCATCCCCCTGTTCGTGTCGCACTATTCCGATTTGAAGGACGTACCCCGGCTGAAATGGTGGGTGACCGGCAAGAACGAGAAGGGCGAAACTTCGGACCTGCCCGAGCAGATCCGCCCCGTCGAGTGGACCCCCTACGGCGTGAAGGAGCAGAAGCCGCTGGGGATCCGCATCAAGGAGCCGTTCGTCGGTGCCCTCGCGCTCGTCCTGGAAGACTCGTCGGGCAAGAAGATCGCGGCGAATTTCGTGAACCTGGTCGTCACGCCCGAGAAGCCGTCGCCCCGCGTGGAGAGGCTCGACGATCACGCGGTCGCCATCCGATTCGCCCCCGGCGAGTACGCCAAGGTCAAATGGTCGGGCGGCGATGAGGAGCTGACCGGCAAGGTCTGGGGCCGCGGTTCAGGGGCCTTCGAATACCGCCTCAAGCTGCCCGAATCGGTGGCCAAGGCGAAGCCGAAATCGGTCACTTTGCTCATGGAAGCGGGTTCCAAGAACGGCCTCAACCAGGTCGATTGGAACGATCACACGAACGCCCAGGACAATCCCCAGACCGACGCGAAGAAGGCACCCTCGACGCTGGAAGTGGCGTTGAACGCCCAGAAACTCTTCACCATCAAGCTGGACGACGACCCGGCCGACGCGAGGGGCGTGCTCTCGCACCTGAGGAGGGTCGAACACGGCGGCTACGGCCAGATGATCCGCCAGAAGGCCGACCTGCCGGCCTCGGTCGTAACCGACATCCAGGCGGGCAAGCCGATCGAGCTTCGCCTGGCCGTCCCCACCGACGCACCCGCCGCCAATGGCCTGTCGGTCTACGGAGGGAAGGCCGGTGGCTCGCTGGTCGAGCCCACCTTGATCGTGGAGACCGAGGATCACCTGCCCGCCGACCTGGGCGTGAATCCGGAGACCTCGACGGCCATCGACTCGCTCGCCTCGCGCCGCGTGGCCGTCCTCAAGGCGGGCGATTCGCGGCTGGGCGAGCCCTCGACGTGGGCCTACACCACCGACGAGCCGGCCCCGAACTGGTCCGAGTCCGGCTTCGACGACTCGGCATGGAAGCGCGGCAAGTCGGGGTTTGGGACGGCCAATACGCCCGCGTTGCAGGACCACACGCGATGGGACACGAAGACGATCTGGCTGCGGACGAGCGTTGACATGCCGGCAGTCTCGCCCGACGACGTGATTTTCCTGCACATGTTCCACGACGAAGACGTGGACATCTTCGTCAATGGCAAGCCCCTGTTCGCCGAGAAGGGCTTCAGCACCGCTTACCGAGACATCAAGCTCGACCAGGCCGCCAGGTCCCTCTTCCAGGCCGGCAAGAACACGATCGCCGTGCGATGCCGTCAGACCGGCGGCGGGCAGGGGATCGACCTGGGCTTGACGCTCGTGAAGCGGGAATAAACCAATGAATCGGGGCGTCGACGCGACCGATCCCCTGCTCGTGACCCTGGGCTTCGATCCGTCGACGTTCTCGCGACTGGACGCGCTCCGCTCGCGCCACTTCCCGCCCGAGCGGAACATCGTCCCGGCGCACCTCTCGCTCTTCCACCACCTGCCGTGGGAGGAGCGGGAAGCGATCGAGCAATCGCTGAGCGAATCGGCCTCGACCCGCGGCCCGCTTGCCTTGCATTTTCCCTCGCTGAAGAAGACCGGCCGAGGATTCGGAGCGACGGTCGAGGCGCCGGGCTTGGCCACGATCCACGCCCGGTTGAGCCGCGAGTTCGCCCCCTGGCTCACGCCGCAAGATCGCCAGCCGTTCCGCCCGCATGTAACCCTCATGAACAAGGCCGAGCCAATCGAGGCCTCGCTGGCGTTTGCGGGGGCGAGCGCCGGGTGGGAGCCGTGGTCGGGATGGGGAGATGCGTTGCTCTTGTGGCGATATCGCGGCGGGCCGTGGGAGCGGGTCGCGCGATTTCCGTTCGAGGCGATTTCGGGTACAACGGAGTAATCGGGAATCGTCGAGAACGGGAGCCGAGCATGTCCACATCGCCGCGAGTCCGCAAGGTCGTCACGCTGGAGGAGTTCCTCCGCATGCCGGGCATCGAGGAGAGCCCGGGTTGGGAATACATCGACGGGAGGATCAAGGCGAAAGTGGCACCCCAGAAGCACCATAGCGTCATCCAGGGGAAGCTCTATAATTCCATCGATGGGTTCGCCGAGCGATCGGGCCTGGGCATGGCGTTCCTGGAACTTCGGTGCACATTCGCGGGGCGATCGATCCTCCCCGACGTCTGCTTCCTGAGGTCGGATCACCTCGCCTACAACCCCGATGGTCGACTAGTCGAGGATACCCCCATCCCTCCCGACATCCACGTCGAAATCATCTCCCCCGACCGCCGCGTCAAACGATCTCGTGAGAAACTGATCCACTCGACGTCGCACGGTTGCACTCTGGGTATCCTCGTCCATCCCTATCGCAAGCTTATCGAGATTTACCGGCCCGGCGCGAGGTCGAGACGCCAACGCCCGACGGCGCGATCGACTTCGGTCCAATCCTGCCCGGCCTCGTCATCCCTTCCGCCGAGATCTTCGGATGGCTCATGCGTCGCATCCAGAGGCCCGGGGCCGATCCGGCATGACCTCCGATCTCCCAAAATTGCGGCTCTCGTTCGACTCGGGCACGATCCTCGTGGAAGGGCTGCCCGAGGACGATTCGCGCGGCATCCCCGGATTGAAGCGGGACCTGCGATCGGGGTCATTCCGCGCCGAGGCGATCGAGTATCGGGGGATCATCGAATACCTGCGACAGCAGAAGATCGACTACGCCGACGACGCCCGTGCCTATCAGGTCGCGAACTGGACGATCCGCATCGACAAGCCCGCGTTCCCTCATCAAACCGAGGGGCTCGCGGCCTGGGACCGATGCGGCAAGCGCGGCGTGGTCGTCCTGCCCACCGGCACCGGCAAGACGCACCTCGCCAATTTGTGCATCCAGAAGGCCGGGCGCCCGCGCTGGTCGTCACGCCCACCATCGACCTGCTCAACCAGTGGTACGACGAGCTGAGCGTGACCTTCGCCACCGAGGTCGGCCTCTTGGGCGGCGGCTCCTATGACATCAAGCCGTTGACCGTCACCACCTACGATTCCGCCTACATGAACATGGACCGGATCGGCAACCAGTTCGGGTTGCTCATCTTCGACGAATGCCACCACCTTCCCGGCCCGACCTATGGCCTGGCGGCGTCCTGCTCGCTCGCCCCGTTCCGATTGGGTTTGACGGCAACTCCCGAACGGGCCGACAACGCCCATTTCCAGACCGATCGCCTGATCGGCCCGATCGTCTATCGCCGCGAGATCACGCAGTTGCGGGGCGAGTTCCTTGCCGATTATCGCGTCGAGATGCTCTACGTGAACCTGACCGACGCCGAACGCCTGCGATACGAATTCTGCCGCGAGACCTATCGCGGATTCCTCTCGGAAAGCGGGATCGACCTGAGGCGCCCGGGCGCGTGGGGCCAGTTCCTCTTCCAGGCGCATCGCTCGCCCGAAGGCCGACAGGCTTACCTGAGCTATCGCGAGCAGAGGGACCTGTCGCTCGCGGCCCCCGCGAAGCTCGAATTGCTCTCGCGGCTGCTCGACCGGCACAACGGCGACCGCGTCCTCATCTTCACGCACGACAATGCCACCGTCTACAAGATCGCTCGCCAGTTCCTGGTGCCGGTCATCACCCACCAGACGAAGACCAAGGAACGCCGCGATATCCTGATGAAATTCAACTCGGGAGAATACCCGATCGTGGCCACCTCGCGCGTCTTGAACGAGGGCGTGAACGTGCCCGAGGCGAACGTGGCCGTGATCCTGTCGGGATCGGGGAGCGTCCGCGAGCACGTGCAGAGATTGGGGCGAATCCTGCGGAAATCCGGCGATAAAGAGGCCACGCTCTACGAGGTCGTCACGCGCGGCACCGCCGAGGAATTCACCTCGAATCGCCGCAGGCAGCACGGCGCCTACGGGGGGGATTGACGACGCATGCTCACCGGCAACCTCGTCCGCGTCCGCACCTCGAAGGCCCGCGTGATCCCGCTCTATCTGAAGCGAGACGACCCCTCGTGGCTGGAGGCCGCCGAGAGCCTCCTGCTCATCTATCGCGAGGGCGTGGGCACGACCCGCGGCGAGATCGAGGCCGAGATCGACGAACTCCTGGGAGACGACCCCAAGACGTTGGCGCATCGCGGCCTCGCCAAGGTCCTGGAGGATCGGTGCGAGTTCGAGATGGTCGCCGACGTCCCGCCCGACGTCCTGCGAGAGAAGGTCTTCGCCGCCGCCGCTGCCCACAGGAAGGAGCTGAAGGCCGCCGGGCGCAGGGAGCACTTCCGCGCCGAGGTCGTGTTGCAGCAGGTGGCCGACGAGATGGGCATCGACCCGATCAAGGTGGAGTCTAGCCTGTTCGCCGACCTCAAGGACGAGGCCCGGATGCTCACGTTCGACGACCTGAGCGCGCAACGGCTCGTCGATCGCTACAACGTGGCGCTGGCGCAAGCGGTCCTGCTGCGGTCGGTCCTGGTGACGGCGGAGGTGCGTCGCGAGAAGCCGCAACGCTATCGCCAACTGTTCCGATGGCTCAAGTTCCACCGCCTTTTGCATCGCGTGGACGGGTCGATGGCCCAGGGCTACACGTTCCACATCGACGGCCCGCTCAGCCTGTTTTCCTCGACCACGAAATACGGCCTCCAGATGGCCATGTTCCTGCCCGCGTTGCTCCTGTGCGACGACTTCCGGCTCGACGCCGAGCTGCGGTGGGGCCCGAAGCGCGAACCTCGCACCTTCCACCTCGAATCGTCCGACGGCCTGATCTCGCACTACCAGGATGCAGGGACGTACGTGCCGCCCGAACTGAACGCGTTCGTCGAACGCTTCCGGCAGGTCGTGCCCGGCGTGGGAGGTGACCGAGTCGACCGAGATCGTCGAGCTAGGTCGCGAGGGCGTGTGGGTCCCCGATTACAGGTTCGCCCACAAGAAAACCGGCACCGACGTCCTCGTGGAAGTGCTCGGATTCTGGAAGAAATCGAGCCTGGAACGACTCGATGCGCCTCTTGCCCCAGCACGGCCCGCCCCGCTACTTGCTGGCGATCTCCGAGAAATTCAAGGTGGATGAAGAAGCCCTCGGCGAGTTGAAGGGGCCGGTCCTGCGGTTCAAGGAGATCCCCAACGCCACCGAGATGGCGGCGTTGCTCGGGCGTTTTCTAGCATGAAAACCGGTGCATTTCCTGCACCCGACAGCTCCTCGCCTTGATGATCATCGACACGCGAGACCCCGGCCCCAGTTGCAGCGACTCGATCGCCGACGCCACCACGCTCACGATCCACTCGACCTCGCCGGTCCGGACGATGACCTCGGCGCCGCCATCGTGGGGCAGGATGCGATCGACGACCCCGCCGATCAGGTTGCGGGCACTCAGGCCGGCGATCTCGCCCCGGGCCAGCACAATCTCATCACCTCGGATCTGGATGTTGGCGCGCGAGTCGATTGAGATGTCCCCATGGGGCACGATCAGGCGAGGGCCGCCGTCAAGCTCGATGCAAGTCTCGCCCGCGGCGTGCGAATGCCCGACGACCTTCCCGCGAAGCACGTTCTGGATGTCGTCCAGCTTCGACGAGCCGGCGCGGCGACGAGCCAGCACGTCGACGGGCGGGCCCTGATCGATGATCTTCCCCCGCTCCATCACGAACACAGGGCCGCCCAGCGCGATCGCTTCGGAGGGGGCATGCGTGACCATCAGCACGGGGATGCCCTCGATGTTCGGGACCTGCCGCAGGCGCTCGATCAGCGCGAATCGCGAGTCAAGGTCCAGCGCCGAGACCGGCTCATCGGCGAGCAACAATCGCGGCCCCGGCGCCAGCGCCCTCGCCAGGCCGACCCTTTGCCTCTCGCCTCCCGAGAGCGTGTCGGGCCGGCGATCCAGCAGGCCTTCGATCCCGCAGATGGAGGCAACCTCGGCCGATCGACTGCGCGATCTCGTCGCGACTTCGCCCCTTCAGCCCGAACCGGACGTTGGCCCTCACGTCCAGATGCGGGAACAATCGATCGTCCTGGAAAATCATCCCGACGCGGCGGGATCGGAGCGGGAGATGGACGTTTTGCTCGGCGTCGAACCACGTGGCACCGTCGACGCGAACCCGGCCGGAATCGGGCCGGTCGAGTCCGGCGATCAGTCGCAAAAGGCTGGTCTTCCCGGCGCCGGACGGCCCGAAAACCACGCCGCATTCGCAATTGAGTTCCATAGCAACGTCCAGCCGCAAGGCAGGATGAATTTGCCGGGCCACGGACGCCTGCAAGCGGGAACTCATCGCCCGGCCCCGCGAGCCGGCTGGACCTTCTGGACGAGGGCCAGGGCGGCAATGGACGTCGCGGCGATGAGCGCGGAAAAGAGCCAGGCCATCTCGGTGTGATCGGCCAGGACGGCGTCGTAAATCGCCAGCGAAGCCGTCTGCGTGCGGCCCGGCAGGTTGCCCGCGACCATCAAGGTCGTCCCGAAATCCCCCAGGGCGCGGGCGAACGCGAGGACCGTGCCCGAGATCAACCCTCGCCAGGCCAGCGGCAAGGTGACCCGCGAGAACACCGAGAATTCGCCCCGGCCGAGCAATCGGGCCACGTCCTCCAGCCCCGGATCGACCGCCTCGAACGCCGCGCGGGCCGGGATCAAGAACAGCGGAAAAGCCGCCACCGACGACGCGAGCACGGCACCCGTCCAGTGGAACACCAGCACGATCCCGAACCACGATTCCAGCCACATCCCCAGCGGCGCCCTGCGTCCGAAAATCTGGAGCAGCGCGAATCCCACCACGGTCGGCGGCAAGACCAGCGGCAAGAGCATCAACCCGGAGAGGAAATCCTTGCCGAAGAATCGCGTCCGGGCCAGCAGGTAGGCAATCGGCAAGCCGATTAAGACGATGAGCAAAGTTGCAAGCGAGGCGACGCGAACGGACAGCGAGAAGGGCCACAGTCGCTCGAAGGGAGTCAGCACGTTGGGCCTCACGACGCGAACCTTGAACCACTCCGATTGTGCGAGCGGGACTTGTGTCAGCCGCCATCCGAAATCCTCCGGTCCTTTCCGAATCCTGACCAGTCCGAGTTCCTCCTCGGTCAAGTGTTTGAGCAGTTGTTTCGCAATTTTCTCCCTGACCTCAGTGGGCGTCAGCCCCGCCACGTAAACATCGCCGTAGAAGCCCAGGGAGATGGTCCCGTCGGGACGCACGAGCCGCTCGCCCGAGATCGGCCGGCCCGGCAAGGCGTTCCGAACCTCGACCTCGATGATCCTCGACGGGCTCAGGGCCTGCTCCATTCTGACCCACCAGTCGAGCGACGCCAGCAGGACCGCAACCGCCGCGACCAGCAGCATGAGCGTGCCCACCCGGAATGGCCTTGCTTGCCTGGTCATGAATCTCACCTCCGCTTCGAATCATCGGGGAGGTGCCTCAAATCCACTTTCGCGAAGGATCGCCTGGCCCTCCTTCGAGAGGACGAACGCCGCGAACGCCGCGGCATCGTCGATGCGTTTCGAGTCGCTCGGGATCCCCATCGCCTGGATGATCGGATCATACAGGAGCGGATCGACCGCGAGCACGTAAACTCCCGCCTCGGCCACGCCGGATCGCCCGACGAAGCCCGCCTCGGCGTTGCCCGTCTGCACGAATTGAAGCGCCTGCGCGACCGTCTCCGATTGCGCGATCTTCGGGGCAATTTCCTCCCAGAGGCCGGCACGTTCGATCGCCTGCTTCCCGGCCATCCCATACGGGGCAAGCTCGGGATTGGCGATCGCCACGTGCTTGATGCCTGGCTTCGTGAGGTCGGCAAGGGAGCGGATCGAATCGGCCGAGTCCCTGTGGATCGCCAGGACGAGCGTGCCCCTGGCATAATCGCGGACCGAATCCTTGCGCACGAGGCCATCCCTGGCAAGGTCGGCCACGAAGCGGCGATTGGCGGCAAGAAACACGTCGAACGGAGCGCCCTGGCGAACCTGCTGGGCGAGCTGTCCCGAGGCGCCGAATGTGCATTCCACCTCCATCTGGCGGGTCGCCTTGAACCGCTCGACCAATCGAGGCAGGACGATGCGCAGGTCGCTGGCGGCGGCGATACGAAGCGGCTCGACGGCCGTCTTCCCGCCCGACGACGGGCCGCATCCGGCCGGCACCGCGGCGAACAGGCTCAGGATGGCGATGCGAGCGATAAGTCGTTTCACGAGTTTCATTTTCGCCTGGTGTCTCGCCGCGAACCAGCAGCATTTCGTCAATCTGGGGATGCGCAAAAGCCCCTCGTGTCCCCTCAACGATGCAGGGCATCCGCGAAAGCATTGCCGCGAAGCGCGACTCATCCCGCCTCTCCGGAATATCGCGAAGGACGAACCCTCCTATCGCGAGAAACAAGCTCCGAATTTCTTCGTTGCCTGCCGGAGCGGGGATTTATAGACTCATCTTATCTCCGAATTCGCTCGCGAGGGGATGGGCCGCGATGAAGTTCCTGAAAGTGCCGAAGTTGCGGGTGTGGCACTTCCTCGGGATCGTGGCGGCGATCGCGGCCTATCTGGCCGTGAGCCGGTATCGCGAGGAGGTGTATAATCCCTACAGGCTGGCCCTCCGCCAGGTGCGTTATGGCAATATCGAGGCGAGGCGCGCGGGAGTGCTGGGGATCTGGACGGAGATGCGGCCCGAAACGTTCGAGTCGCTGCTCCAGGCCAGCAACGATGCCGATGGCGTCGTCCGTGCCCGCGCCGCCGACGGCCTCGCTTACGCCCTGAACTCCTTGCGGAACGACGATCCGCAGGGCTCGCGAGAGACGATGCTACCGCTCTGGGAGAAGCCCTTCCTTGGGGCGATCGAGCGACTGCTCGCCGACCGCGACCCGGCCGTCCGCCTGCAAGCCGCCACGCAACTACGGAGGCTCAACGAGTCGGTGGAATCGGCCCGCAATGTCCTGGTGGCGACCGCCCGGGATGGCCAGGGGGCCGATCGCTGGCAGGCCATCTACGTCTTGATGCGATCGAATGCGGGTGACCCCGAGGCACGCGCCGCAGATCCTGAAATCGGCGAGGAGTTCCGATCTCCGCGAGCGACGGCATGCATTGCACCTGCTGCAATACTGGGGCGGCGATCCCGAGATTTCTCCGGAGGTCCTCGACTTCCTGTCCCGAGGTCTCAACGACGCAGATCGGGAAATGCGGAGGGATACTGCGGTAGTGGTCCAGTCTTTCGGCGGCAAGGCCCGCCAGCTCGTGCCCGCATTGGTGCGGGCGTTGGACGATCCCTGGGACGTGGCAGGAACACGGGCGGCTCACGCCCTGGGGAGGATGGGCATCGATGCGGAATCGGCCTTGCCCGCGATGAGGAAGCTTGCCGCCCGACTGCCGGAACATCATCGCGGCCTCGTCGAACGCGATATCGCAGGAATCGAGGGGCAAGATTCGCGAATTCCGCGAGCAATTCCTACCCGATTTGAGGGCGAATCTGGCCGATCCGGACAACAGGGTTCGCCGAATGGCGGCAGAATCCCTCGGCCAGAGCGGCCCCCCGGCGCGCGAACTCGTGCCCGACCTGATCCGCACCCTCGGCGATCCCGACGCGAAGGTCCGCCGCGCCTCGGCCGTCGCGCTGGGCAGGATCGACCCGGATCGGGCGCAAACGGCGTTGACGCAAGCGGCCAATTCCGACGCGGACGAGGCGGTCCGATCGGCGGCGAAGGCGGCGATCACCAAGCGATGACGCCCGTTGCTCGCATTGCGTTCGGGCCGGCGAGCGGGTAAGAAAGAGGGGCGGGGCAATTTGCCTTCGCACGAGGTTTCGCGGTCTGCGCATGAGGGATCGATGAAGATTGACCAGTTCCTGGGCCATTACGGCATCTCGGGCAATCCGTTCAGCGAGGAGGACGCGCAGACCGACACCGTGTTCAAGCGCGAATGCCTCTGGAAGATCCATCATCCCGCCTGGTCCAAATTCTTCGGCAGCCCCGAGAATCCCTCGACGGCGCTGGTGTTCGGCGAGAAGGGTAGCGGCAAGACGGCCCTGCGGCTCCAGGCCACCGCCGAGCTGGACGCCTACAACGAAGCCCATCCCAAGGAACGCGTTTTCGTCGTCTCCTACGACGATTTCAACCCCTATCTCGACCATTTCCGCGGGGCGACCAAGGCCAAGGACGCGACCGACGCCCTGAAGCGTTGGAAGCTCCAGGACCACATGGACGCCATCCTCGCCCTCAGCGTGACGCAGCTCGTCGACCACCTGACCGAGGAGAAAATCGACCTCTCGGCGCTCAGCCTGGACCAGCGCCGCGACCTCCTCTTGCTGGCGGCCATCTACGACCAATCGACGGGCGAGCCGATCGAGAGGCGCTGGACGCGGTTGCGTCGCCGGTCGGGGTTCCGCCCGTTGTGGAGCCGTCGCGACCTGCAAATCGGCTTCGGCGTGACCCTGTTCGTGGGCCTTTTGCTGGCGATCATCCCCGGCTTGAGGAACATCCAGATCCTGCCCTGGTTCCTCCTGCCCATCGTGCTGGGCTGGCTCTACTGGGGCTGGCGGATCGCCCGCGCCGAGTGGTACGCGAGCGACATCCGCAAGGCCGTGAAGGTGCTCAGCCGAGACCCCGCCGCCCTGCGATGGGAATTGCTCTGGTTCCGCCCAAGCGAGCTGAGCGGCCAGCCGTTGCCCAACTCGGGCAAGACGGGCGGCGAGGAACGCTATCAATTGCTCGACAAGTTCCGGGGCGTCCTGAAGACGCTCGGCTACGCGGGCGTGGTCGTGCTGATCGACCGCGTGGACGAGCCGCAGATGATCGAGGGCGACCCGCGCAAGATGAGGGCCTTCATCTGGCCCCTGCTCGACCACAAATTCCTGAGGCACCCCGGCCTGGGCGTGAAGCTGCTCCTGCCAATCGAGCTGGCGTACTATCTTGAGAAAGAGGACAAGGATTTCTACGACAAGGCCAGGCCCGACAAGCTGAACATGATCAAGCCGCTGAGGTGGACCGGGCCCTCGCTGTACGACCTGGCAAGCGACCGGCTAAAGGCCTGCGCCCCGTCGGCCAATGGAGACGGCCCAAGGCTGCGTCAATTCGTCGAGGACACGGTCTCCGACGACACGCTCAAGGACGCGCTGGGCAACCTCCGCACGCCACGACAGTTGTTCAAGTTTTTGCATCGATTGTTAGAAGAGCATTGCCACCGACACACCGAGGATCAGCCCAAGTGGTCGGTCGACCAGGACACGTTCCGCACGGTCTACTCGGCGCACTTGCGGGATATCGAGGCGTTCGATCGCGGCTACGGGCACGGTTGATTCTTTTCCAGACGGCCCGCGATATGATTGATGTGGAGGATGAAGGGAAATCGCATGGCCAAGGAACTCGCCCTACCCTCGCTCGAAATCCACAACTTCCGCGGCCTGCGGGAGCTGAAGATCAAGCGTTTGGGCCGGGCGAATCTGATCGTTGGGAAGAATAGCGTCGGGAAGACGAGCCTATTGGAAGCGTTGCGACTCTACGCGGCGTTGGGTGACGATTCGGCCCTGCTCGAAATCCTCGAATCGCGCGACGAGATAGAGACGAACAGAAGTCGTCGTGACACTCGTGACAAGAGTCTATACAAATTCGAGAGCATTTTCAGCGGGAGGGAGATCTCAATCGACGAATCGAAACAAATCCGTATCGGACCTGTGGAAGATGATGAAAAGGTTTTTCGTATTCGATTGGAACCGATGGATGACGACCCGGACGGTCCCATCTTACTGAATTTCCACGTCGGCGACCTGAGGAAGCCATTCGACATCGATTCGACCGCCAGGAGCGTGTTGGGGCGCCTGGCTCGCGCGTCGGAAGTGGCGGAATGGACGTCTCGTAAAATTCGGGCCGAGTTCGTCTCGCCATCCGGCATCCAAACGGATGCGGTGCTGCGATTGTGGGATGAAATCTCGCTAACCTCACTGGAACAGGATGTGCTTCGAGGGGTGAAGATTGTGTCACCGCTCATCGAAAAGCTTACTTTTAAATTTATCGGGAAATCATCGGATCGAGTGCCTTTCGTCAAGATGATCGGCCCTGATCCACCGACCCCACTCAAGACGTTGGGCGACGGCGTGAATCGCGCGTTCGGCATCGCCTTGGCGATGGTGAATTGTGAGGATGGGATTCTGCTCATTGATGAATTCGAAAATGGCATTCATTATTCGGTCCAACCGGAGCTTTGGAAGGCCGTCTTTCAGATGGCAACCCGACTTAATGTCCAAGTCTTCGCCACTACTCACAGTTCGGACTGCATCAAAGCCTTCGAAGAGGCTGCCCGAGAGAATGCCGAGGAAGAGGGCGTCTTGATCCGCCTCGCCCGCAAGGGAGATCGCCTGCTGGTTGCCGAATTTGATGAAAACGAGATGGAGATTGCCTTGGAAGGGAACATGGAGCTTCGCTGATGGCCGAGAAGTTCAAGCTCTATGTCGAGGGTAAAGACGACCTCGCGGTAATTTGCCAGCTTGCGACAATTCGTGATGTTGCCTGTAGGATGAACGCCAAGAATCTTCGAGAGCCCATATTCCGCGTTGAAGAATATGACCCTGAGGGTAAGGCGATTCATGGCATAGAAGCCCTCCTGAAGAGCCTCCCCACGCTCCTGAAGGTGCAAGATTACGATCGGCTCGGAGTCGTCGTCGATGCCGACGAGGATCCACCAGCCCGGTGGCATAGCATTGCTGACATCCTGCGTAATGCAGGCTATGCCTCCACCCCGGCGATCCCCGATTCCGACGGGACGATCATCGACGACGCCGATCTACCGAGGATCGGGATCTGGATCTGGCCCGACAATTCGTCTGTCGGGATGCTGGAAGATTTTGTCGAGCAGATGATCCGACCGGGAGATCGGCTCATCGACAAGGCGAAGCAGACGGTCGCGGAAGTCGTTGTTATCGATCGCAGGTTTCCCCCGGGTTATGGCCAGAAAGCCCTGATTCACACCTGGTTAGCCTGGCAGGAAAAACCGGGAAGGCCACAGGGAACTGCGATCCTGGCGAAGTATTTTGACGCCGATTGTGCAGTCGCCACCGGATTTCTCACCTGGCTTAAGTCGCCTTTTCGCCTAGGTTCGTCCTTTCCTTCCGTCGGAAATTCGCGTCTTGAGGCCCTATGCCCGCGAAATCTCAAAGTACCTGGTCTCGTGCCCTCACGATCAGCCGGCCGATTTTCCAGTCCGACATGCGGTGGAAGGCTTGGGGCTATCTCGGCCTCTTGCTCTCGCTGGCGCTGGGCGTTAGCGGGCTGAACGTGGTGAATAGCTACGTGGGCCGCGACTTCATGACGGCGCTCGAGCATCGGGCTCGTCATACCTTTATCCTCAATGCCTTTCTGTACCTGGGCGTGTTCGCGGCGTCCACCGTGGTCGGGGTGTTCTATCGCTTCACCGAGCAGTGCCTCGGCCTGCTCTGGCGGCGGTGGCTGACCGCGTACCTCTTCAAGAACTATCTGGCCAACCAGACGTATTATCGCCTGAAATCGCAGAGCGAGATCGACAACCCGGACCAGCGCATCGCCGAGGACGTCAAGACGTTCACCACCACCTTGCTGTCGGTGGCGCTCATGGTCCTGAATTCGACGCTGGCATTCCTCACGTTCGCAGGCGTGCTCTGGTCCATCTCGCCCTGGCTCGCGCTGTCGGCGCTGGGATATTCGGCGCTCGGGTGCGTGATCACGCTGATCCTGGGCCGTCGGCTGGTGAAGCTGAACAACGACCAGTTCCGCAAGGAGGCGGACTTCCGCTACGAGCTGATCACCGTGCGGGAGCGGGCATATACCGTGGCCCTGGCGGGCCTGGAGTCCCGCGAAGAGGCGAGGTTGAGCAATCGACTTCGCGAGCTGGCGAGGAATTTCAAGGCCATCGTGAGCGTGGATCGGAACATCGGATTCTTTGTTTCTTTCTACAATTACATGACGCCAATCGTCCCCATCCTTATCGTTTCCCCCCTGTTCCTCATGGGAAAGGTCGAATGGGGCGTGGTCACGCAGGCGGCCGGGGCGTTCGCGGCGGTCACGGGCGCCTTGACCTTGATCGTCACGCAGATCGACTCGCTCTCGGCGTTCGCCGCCGTGATCGCCCGCCTCGGCTCGTTCTGGGAGGCGATCGAAGGGAATTCGGACGGGTTGAAGACGTCGATCACGCTGGTCGAGGACGATTCTCGAATCGCGTTCGAATCGCTCACGCTCAAGGCCGCCGACGGCCACGTCCTCATCAACGACCTCACCCTGGAAGTGCCGCGCGGCCGTCGCCTGCTGATTCGCGGGACCAATGGGGCGGGCAAGGATGCGATCTTCAAGGCGACGGCCGGCCTGTGGCCCGACGGGAGCGGGAAGATCGCGAGGCCGAACCGCGACGACCTCCATTTCCTCACCCAGCAGCCCTTCTCGCCGGCCGGGACGCTCCGCGAGGCCATCGTCGTGGCCTGCCGCCATTGCGACGCCACCGACCGCGAGATCCTCGCCGCCATCGACAAGGTCCAGCTCTCCAAGGTCATGGCCGACGTGGACGGCCTGGACACCGAGCGCGACTGGTCGAACATGCTCCCGCTCGGGGATCAGGAGCGAGTGGCCATCGCCGGCCTGCTCGTCGCCGACCCGCCCTTCGCCTTCCTCCATGGCGCGACCAATGCCATCGGCGCCGAGGGGTCGAAGCAGATCTATCAGGTGCTGGCGGAAACCTCGATCACCTACATCAGCATCGAGGACCACCAGGAATTGCGCGAATTTCACGACATGATCCTGGACCTCCACGACGACGGGACCTGGGAGCTTGAGACGAGGGAACCCCAGGCCCGATCGGCCAGCCCCAGGGCCGAAAGCGTCGCGTAAGCGACTTCGCTCATGGGCCGCCCGCCCCGCGCCGGATCGTACGATCGCCGGGGCCGACCGGACCGATGCTGTCCTTGACCGCGGCGCTCTCCGCACCCGAGGCACCAGTCTCGGGCCGGAGCGAAGTCGGCCGCGGTCGCCGGGGGATCGTCGGCGTGTCGTGCCCGCGTTTCTACGAAACGAAGCCAAATTGCGCGGGCGAGATCTTTCGTCTGGGCGGCGATTTCCCGGAATCCTGGAACCATGGCGGCGGGTCGTGCCATTATCATTGTGTTGGGGAGTTCGGCAGGTGCGCGGGAGTTTTCCAGCATGAGAATCGGGAAGGACCTCACCGCCTCCCGCCATCTTGGGGTGCTTTTCCGGGAAGGGACCTTCGGCGACCTGACCGATGGGCAGCTCCTGGAGCGGTTCGTGACCGGCCGGGACGAAGCGGGCGAGATGGCGTTTTCGCTGCTCGTCGAACGTCATGGGCCGATGGTCCTGCGCGTCTGCCGGTCCGTCCTGGCCGACTCGCACGACGCGCAGGATGCGTTCCAGGCCACGTTCCTCGTGCTCGTGGCCAAAGCCCGCGGGTTGTGGGTGCGCGACTCGCTGGGGCCGTGGCTCCATCAGGTCGCTTATCGGACCGCGAAATGTGCCCGGTCGGGCGCGAGCCGCCGCAAACGCCTGGAACGTCAGGCCGCGAGGGCCGAAACCGTGGAACCGCGAAATCGCACCGTCGACGGGCGCGAACAGGCCCTTCATGAAGAAATCCATCGGCTCCCCGATCGCTACCGGCGCCGCTGATCCTGTGCGACCTCGAAGGCCGCACGCACGAGCAGGCGGTGCGCCACCTGGGATGGCCGATCGGGACGGTCAAGAGCCGGCAGGCTCGCGGGCGCGATCGCCTGCGAGATCGGCTGGCTCGCCGGGGGATCTCCTCGGAGGCCGGGATGTTGATCCTGGCGATGAATCCCGCGGCGGTGGAAATGATGATCCCCCCTGCCCTGGTGAACGCGACGGCCGGCGCCGCGATCGAATTCCTGGCGGGCCGAAGCCTTGGACACATCTCCGTCACAACCCTGGTCCTGGAGGTCTTGAAATCGATGTCACTCTTGCGATATGCGAAGGCGGCGACCGTCTTGATCGCGGTCATGGCGACGGTTTCCGCCGGCATCGTCCTCGGCCAGAAGCCGGGCGACGAGGCCGGCACCGCGAAGCCGGTCATCCCGGCGAGATGTCCCGACTTCCACGGTCAAGGCCGGCAAGTTCCGGGTCACGATCACCGAACGGGGCATGCCGAGTCCGGCAAGACGCTGAACGTGGTCAACGAGGTGGAAGGCACCCGTAAAATCCTGTCGATCGTGCCGGAAGGCTCGCGCGTGCAGAAGGGGGACAAGGTCTGCGAGCTGGACGCTTCCGACCTGCGACAAACCATGATGTCCCAGAGGATCGCGACCAGGAAGGCCGAGGAATCGCTCAGGGATGCGGAGGAGGCTCATCTGGCGGCCGAGCTGGCCCGCAAGGTGTATGCGGAGGGGGCGTATCCCCTGGAGGTGAAGACGCTGGAGAACGCGATCTCCACCACGGACGCCGCCATCAAGCAGGCCGAGGCCCGTCTGGAGCGGACCAGGGCGGCCATCGCTCGCCTGGAGCATGTCTCCTCCAGCCACGCCACCGACGTCCTCGCCGGACTCGACTTGACCGACCGCCTCGACAAGGTGGAGCTGGATCTCCTCCGCGAGAAGGCGACGCGGGATGAGGCCCGCGGGAAGCTGGATCTCCTCACGAGGTTCACGAGGGAACGGGTCGAGACCGGCCTCAAGGTCGCGATCATGAAGGCCAAATCGGTCGAGCAAGCCAGGCGGGAGGATCTGGGACAGGAGCAGCGGAACATGGGCAGGATTGGCTCCCAGATCGCCGCTTGCACGCTGACGGCGCCGATCGATGGCATGCTCGTCTACGCGAACGACAAGGATGCGGCGGGTCGGCGCGATGGGTTCATGATCGAGGAGGGTGCGAACGTCCGCGAGCGCCAGCTCCTGTTCAGCGTGATCGACCTGGACGGTCCCATGCGGGTGAACGCCAAGATCCACGAGTGGATGGTCGACCGCCTGAAGGCGGGCCAGGCGGCCAGGATCACCTTCGACGCCCTTCCCGGCCAGGAGATGACCGGCGTGGTCAAGGTGATCAACCCGATCCCCGATGCGTCCTCCGCCGGCAATGCCGTCAAGCTCTACACGGCTTACGTCGAGATCAACGAGCGTTCGCGAAAGCTCCGGCCGGGGATGAGCGCGTTGGTGAGGATCGTCCTTTCCGATAGCGACAACGCGATCACCGTGCCGCTCTCGGCCGTGACCCGGCGAGGCGAGAAGTTCGTCGTCGCGGTCAAGACGCCCGAGAACGGATTCGAGGCCCGCGAAGTGGAGGTGGGCGCCGAGGATTCGACCCGGGTCGAGATCAAGCAGGGGCTCCGCGAAGGCGAAATCGTTGCCGATGACGCGAAGATCCTCTTGCCGCCGCCGCCCGGGGACGTCAAATAGGACGGAGAACGAAATTCGTCCGCGATCTTGAGATCCCCCGATGCCGACACCGCGGCGATATCTGGCGTTTCACAAGCCCTACGACGTCCTCACGCAGTTCACCGATGAATCCGGCCGGCCCACGCTCAAGGACTTCGTGAAGGTCCCGGGCGTCTATCCGGTCGGCCGGCTGGATCGAGATAGCGAAGGGCTCTTGCTGCTGACCGACGACGGGCAACTGGCGCATCGCCTGGCCGACCCCCGGTTCGAGCATCCCAAAACCTACCTCGTCCAGGTGGAACGCATACCCGGGGCGGAGGCCCTGGAGTCGCTTCGCCGAGGAGTGAGGTTGAACGACGGCTTGACGCTCCCGGCCGAGGCGGAATGGGTCGACCCGGCCCCCGACTTCCCCGAACGCTCCGTCCCGATCCGGTTCCGCAAGAATGTGCCGACTTGCTGGTTGAAGCTGGTCATCCGAGAAGGGCGGAATCGCCAGGTCCGCCGCATGACGGCCGCCGTCGGGCATCCCACGCTCCGACTGGTCCGCGTTGGCGTCGGGCCGATCGTGCTGGGAGATCTGCAACCGGGGCGATGGCGTGACCTGGATCCACCGGAGCTTGTTGCCTTGAAAGTTGCCCGCAATCTGCGATGAGGAAAACCCGCACGCCGGCCACAATCCGTGCGATCCTGCGCGGCCGGCGTGGGTGCATGCTTGAATTCCTTAAAACCATTGCTCAAAATAGGATTCCGCCGTGTGGCTGGGTGAAAAACTAGGAGGATCCGACCTTGGAACCGATCGTGGTCTCGTGCGCCCTGCGGAGCACGATTGAAACTCCCCGCGACGATTGCGGCGGGCAAGAGGATCAACTGCCCGAAATGCTCCGGCGAAGTCGTCGTGCCGGGCGAGATACCCGCCACGGCCGCGATGGCACATTCGTCGGCAAGCCCGCCCTCGTCCGCCATGAAATCGTGCGACTATTGCGGCGAGATGATCCTGGCCGCCGCCAAGAAGTGCAAGCATTGCGGCGAGTTCCTCGAAGAATCCGCCGAGGCCTCCGCCCCTCGGCTCGCGCCCGCCGCCAGGGTGGCCAAGGCGGGTCCGGCCAAGGTGGCATCGGGCGACGAGCCGGGGGTCGCCGAATACTTCGTGGCCTTCGCCCTCGCGCCGGTCGGCCTGATCATCGGCCTCGTGTGGCTGATCAAGAAGCAAGCCAAGGCCACGCGGATGCTGCAAGTCTCGGCGTTGATGAACGTGATCCTGGTGACGGGCGCCTGGATGTACTTCTACCTGACCGCGCCCGAGCCCCTGCCGGTTGCGAATGCGAACCTGAATGCGGGCGGCCCGCGGCCGGCGGACTCGATGCCTGAGAAGGGTTTCACGCTGCCGGGAGTGCCTACCGAACGGCCGAAGGAAGAGGAGCAGCCCCAGGAGGAGATCGACCTGGAAGGCATGCCGCCCGCCATCAAGCGCGCGATGAAGGCCAACGTCCTGCTCCGCCACGAGCATGGCCTGGGCTCGGGCGTGGTCATCCAACGGGACGGGGACGACGTGCTGATCCTCACCAATCGTCACGTCGTCGACCCGAAGTTCGCCGAGCAGCACGGGAAGGCCGAGACCCCGTTGAAAGGCCTGCCCGCCTTGCGCGTGACTTACTATGACAAGCAATCCAACAACGGCAAGGTGATCTGGGGTGCCCCCGGCGAGATCGACCTGGCGATCGTCAAGACCAAGGCTCCCAAGGATATCGAGCCGGTTGCCTGGCAGGCCAAGGGGGGGGTGTCCGCGGGTCAGGATGTGTTCGCGGTCGGCAACCCGCTCGGCATGGGCTGGACCCATACCAAGGGCTCGATCTCGCAGGTCCGCAAGATCCCCGTCGGCCCGGAAAACAAGACGCGGGACGTGTCGTTCATCCAGACCGATACGTCGATCACCTTCGGCAACAGCGGTGGCGGCCTCTATCTGGCGAGCAGCGGCGAACTGATCGGCATCAATTCGTCGATCCTCGACCCTCGGCTCGGCGGGAAATTCGGCTTCGCCATCCGCCCTCTGATCCTGCTGGCCCTGAAGCCGCCGGGCCTCAACTTGACGCCTTCCGATTCGCCCAGCTCGTCGGACGAGCCGAAATAACGAGGCGACGGTGACAAATCGATGCGAGGCCGAGGGGATCGATGCAAAGGTTCGATCCCCTCGGCCTCGCGATCTTCATAGGCCGATTCAAAACGCCGCGCGGGACGGAGTGGTGAGGGGCAGGGTCCGTCGGATGCTTGCGACGATCGTGGGCCTGGGATGATTCATGCGGACGAAGACCCGGTGGGCTCCCCATGCCAGCGCCAGGGCGATCCCTACTTGCACGGGCGTGATCAGGTTTGCACTCGCAAGGCCATTCCATTCGGATTCATCGTTGAGGTTCGAAGCCACCGCCGGGCCCTCGGAAGCCTCGCCCGGATTCGGCTCCGGATTCTCCGTCACGGCGACCGCCGGCGCGTCCGATCGCTCATTGATTGGCGAGGGTATCGAGGCGGATGACGGCGGCGAGCCCGCGTCGGCAAGGGCGAGCGTCATGGCGTCGGTCCCGGCCTTGGTGATGGATCCATCGGCGAGAGCGTCCGGCTCGGCGGGCGAGCCCGGGTTCGCGGCACGATCCGCCAAGTCGGGCTGGTAGCCCCTGCCGATCCCCGCGCTGATCGCCTGGCCCAGGCCCGGACCGGCCGCGGCGAGGGCGATTGCCCCTCCTTCGCCCGAGATCCCGATGGCCCCGACGTGGTCGGCGTCCGGGTTGGGGCGCCCGACCGGGTTCCCGCCGATGGCCAGGAAAAGCCCGGCCTGATTGCTTGCGGAGGCTGCGGCGGAATTCGCAAGCGGGGAAAAGGCGTTGCCCGAACCTCCCGATGGGCCGCCCTCGTGAGGGTCGGCGACCGCCGCCGACCCGGGGCTTTCCACGACGGGGCCGTAGACATGGCCGTTCGAGGCAGGAGCGGCGTTCCCGCCTCCGGTGCTGCCCGTCGATCCGCCGTTGGATGGCGCGGAAGGCGGGGCGGGAGTTTGAGGGGCCGAAGGCGACGAATTCGTTGGCAGGGCCGTCACGGGCGGCGCGGGGGCGGATGGCGACGAGGACGATCCCGGAGTCGCCGGGGGCGTGGGGTTAATCGAGCCGCCGGGCGTGGCAAGCCGGAGGTTGAGTGCGGTCGTCTGGCCCAGGCCGCTGGACGCTAGCGAGTCGCCGAGGCCTCCGTTGAGCTGGATGGTGGTTTGCACCTGCGCGGTCGTGGCGCCATCGTTGACCACGAACACGCGATAGCTGCCGGGATCGAGATAAGCGAGCACGGAGCCCGTGAGGGGATTGAACCTGGACACGGCAACAGGGTCGCCGGGGCCGTCGCGACCGATCGAGATCGAAACCGACGTGGCCGCGGAGACCTCGCCGAACTGGTAATAGCCAGGGGTCGCGATCGTGAAGCGATAGATGGCCGCGGTGCCCGGGTCGAGCGCCTGCGCGGCCGAGACGACCTGGCCCTTTCCAGGAGGGATCCATCCCAGGTCGTCGCCCGGCATGGTCGCGTTGCTCTGGACCGTGAACGTGGCCAGGACGCCATCGGGCAGGCCCGTCGCCGACACGGCCCGGTCGGCGAAGTCCAGCAGGCCGTCGTGATCGGGCATCACGATGGAGTAGCTGCCCTCGGGGAGGTTCTCGGACAGGAGGTAGGTAACCTGCGTCGGCCCGCCCTCGTAGGCACCGGTGGCGAGGTCCCAGGCCTGACCGCTGGCGTCGACGACCTCAAGCTGCGAGGCCGGGTTCACGTTCGATCCGTCGGCGGCCACTCCCAACTGGACCGGGCCGGAGAACTGCAAGGTGAACCCGCTGGGGGTGGAATCGAGCGGGTCGGCGTGGTCGAGCCGGAAGCCGGTGACGGTGGTGGGGGCGCCCGCCGGGTCGCAAACCACATTCAGCGTGTAGCCGCCGCCGGGCTGCGCTTGCGCGACGGTCCCGGCGGTCGCATCCTGGATGTTGTAGCCGCCCGATACGCCCGGCAAGTTGCCCGCGCCCGACACGCCGATGTAGTACGTCCCCGGGCTCACGCCCTCGAACAGGTACGCGTCGTGGGGAGAGGCGGCGAGCCCCTGGTCGTTCGTGGCGATCGGATTGCCGTCCTGGTCGAAGAGCGTGACGGCCGAGCTGAGCGCGTCCGTCCCGGGGTCGGCGTCCACTTCGATCCCGAGGCTTTGCATGGGACCGGCGGGGACCGTGATCCGATAGAGATCGACCTGCGAGGGATTGTCGGCCAGGTCCAGCGATCCGGGCAAGGAAGTGACGTTCGGCCCGACCGTATACGGCCCGACGGCGTCGTTGAGGCCGACGCCCGGCGTGGCGATGGTGAATTCGGAGAGGAGCAGGTTGTTGCCGTCGGCCGGGGCGATGAAGTCGCCGTCGGCCTGGGTATCCGCGTCGAACGTGGCCAGCCCCGTCGCCGCGTCGAGGAACACCTCGTACGTGCCGGGGGCCAGGGTCGTCGTGCTCAGGTCGACCGAGACGACCGGCCCGTTGGGCGTGGGCTGCGACTCGGCGGGAGCGTTGACCGGATCGAGCGCCGACGTGAGCGATCCGTCGGGATTCACCAGGTCGAGGTCGAAGTCGCCGAAGCCGATCGAGTCGTTGGCGATCGGGGTGTCGAAGGTCACGTCGATCGAGCTGACCGACGCGGTCTCGACGGAGCCCGGCGCGGGGGAGACGCTGAGGACACCCGTCATGGCGATCCGCGGTTCCAGGCCTTCACAGAGAGGACGTCGCAAGGTCCTCGGAGGAGAGCAGCAGCGAAGAGTTCGGGTCATCGGATCGCCTCCACAAACGAGCAGTCGTCAGGCCGTCGGGGTGCATCAGGTGGTCTATCGAAACTTAGGTCCCGGTCGCCGCCTGTTGCGAGGAAGCAACGCGTGAGGCGTTCTCGCGACGCCCATCAACGCCGCCGGCGGCCATGAAATGACGCGAGGGCCGCGTCGTGGACGTGAAGGGCATGAGGGACGGGCCGGGAGTGCTGCCCGCCCTTGATCGTGAGCGCATCGCCCATGGCGTCGAGTTTGCCGATGCGGATCAATTCGTTGGCCGACCCGCCGCCCTGGTCGGGTTGCTGGGCCACGATGGTGTTCGGGGGCGCGACGGGGCTCATGGTTTTCGAGCTGAAGTTGACCAGGAGCCCGTAGCCGCCCGTGCCCGAGGGACCGCTGTCGGCCGCCATGCACTTGATCTTGTACGTGGCGCCGGCCGTCACTCCGGTGACCGTCACCGCGATCGTCCCGCCGTAGGTGTACGTGGCGGCGGCGGTCCCCAGCGCCTGGTTCGCGGAGTTGTAGACGATCAGCTTCGGGTCGAGCGAGCTGAGGTTGTCCGACTGCATGGTCACGGTGAGCGTGCCGGTGGTGTTGGCCGGCGCGGTCACGGCGTAGAAATCGGAGTCGACGTTGCTGGCGATATCGAGCGTGACCGGGCTTCCCGTCCCATTGGGGCCGCCGAGGCTGATCTGCCCCTGACCGTTCATGTACCCGTTGATGTTCGACGCCGTCTGGAGCGTGTTGTTGCCGGACACCGCGTCGAACGAATCGGGCTGGCGGGCGCCGTAGATGGACTGGATGCCTTGCGTGTCGTCGGAGGTAAGCGCCTGCTTGGTTCCCGTGTAATAGGCGAACATGCAGGCCTGTTGCATGGCCGAATGGCCCATTCCCAGGGCGTGGCCGAACTCGTGGATGGCGACGGTCTCGATGTCGTAAGTGTTGTTGACCTGCCAGGGCTGCCTGGTGTTGAAGACGATGTCGCCGGCAAGCGTCCCGCCGTTGTCGGGCGGCGGCAGGAAGCAACTCGCCAGGACGTTGGAGGCGAGCGCCTGGCCCCCGATGCGGATGTCGCCGAACCGCGGGTCGTCCTGCTGATTACCCGAGGTCCCGAAGGGGTCGCCGCTGTCGCCGACCACGGTCAGGTTGACGCCGGCCACGGATTGCCAGACGGCGGCGGCCTTCTCGAACTGGGCCTGCCACTGCGAGGTGGAGATGCCCAGCGACCCCATGTCGGCGTTGAGATTGCTCGCCTCGCCGCCGATGTTCGTGCCATCGGGCGCGAAGCTGTAGGTGATCCGGCTGCCGAAGGACCAAAGGTCGCCGGTCGTCGCATAGAGGAGCAGGCGGCCTTCCAGGCCCTCCACGCGGGGGCGTGCGACGCGAAGACCGCGGCGGGATTCTCGTCGAGGCAGGAACATCGAGGGCTCCTTGGGTGCGTACCATCACATCCGCGCCATGTCTGGTGGCGCCGGCAATCCCCGCGTCGATCGCGAATCGGCCGTCGCGGCGGGGCGCCGGGGAATTTGGATTCGCGGGCGGGTCGAATACGCCGGGTCCGAGTCATCCCCTATGGGAGGACGTAGGCCCGTGACCCCTGCATGTCAAACACATGCCGCGTACTCGCGTGGAAATGCGATCGGGGATTGATTTCACAAATCTCGGCCGGGACTCCATTTTTCCCTGGTATCGCCGACCCTGAGGGGAGATCATCATATCCACGGGTCTCGGCGGGACGATTGGGGTCGGCCCCGCGAGCCCGGATCTCGAACCCTTTCACGATCCGTCGGGCGCCGTCGCCTCGGGTGGTGGCCTCGGCTGTCGTGGCTTGAAGGCGTCGCCATGGGCAACTCCGGCGAATCCGTGGGCTATTCGATCGCCGCCGTATCGAAGCTGACCGGGATCGGCTGCCACACGCTGCGGGTCTGGGAGCGGCGATATGGCTTCCCCTTCCCGGCCCGGAGCCACTCGGGCCATCGTCGTTACCCGGCCGAGCAAGTCCGCCTCCTCCTGCTCGTCGGCGAAAAGCTGCGAGAAGGCGGGTCGGCCGGCGAGATCCTCCCAGGATTGCGCGACGAAGTGGCCGACAAGGCGGGCTTCGCCCCGGAAAGCCCCGAGTCGATGGCGATCGAGAAGACCGCCGCGGCCCGGGTGCTCGAGCACCTGCTCGCGGGCGACCTGGAGGCGGCCGAGATCGCCTATGCACGCGAGGCCGCCGCCCGATCCCCCGAGGCGCAGGTCTCGGAGATCCTCGAGCCCGCGCTCGTGGAGGTGGGCGAGCGGTGGTTTTGCGGCGACGTCGCCATCTATCAGGAGCGCTTCGCGTCAAGCTTCTTGCGCAGCAAGATCTTGATGCTACTCGCCGCGGCGCAGCGGGCGAACGTGTCGCCGGCGCGGAGGGCGATCGTCGTCGCGGTCCAGGGGGATCGCCATGAGGGAGGCGTCCTGATGCTGAGCTTCTTGCTTGAGCTCGCGGGATGGCGGGTGCAGATCCTGGGCGTGGACGTCCCGACCGAGGAGGTGGCGAGGGCCGTGCGAGACTGGGCTCCCGACGCGGTCTGCGTGTCGTTCGTGCTGTCGCGGAACATCAACAAGCGATTCCAGGAACTGGCCGGGTTGCGGGGCGTGCCGGTGTTCGTCGGGGGCCGCAGCATCCTGAATTATCAAGGCCTCGCCCGACGTTACGGACTCCGGCCGATCGGGGGGACGGGCCGGGAATGCGTCGTCCGCCTGATCGCGGCGATGGACACGGGGGCGGGGATCGCCCCTCCCTCACCTCGTGAAACCCCTAGCCCGTAAATGCCCCGCGGCGGGCCTTCCCGTTTCCGGGAGGGTCCGCCGCGGGAAGTTCCGGGAGACTTTCACCCGGGCCAGCCGGATGTCAAGCCCTCGGATCAAGACTTACCACTGGGGAGCGGCCTTGGCCGGCGCCTGGAGGGTGGGAGCCGGGGCCGGGGCCACCTTCGACGGGGCGGCCGGGTAGGCCTTGCCGGGGGCCTGGGGGGCGGGCAGGCACTTGGCCGGCGCGACCGGGGTCGGGGCGCACTTGGTGGGCGCCTGGGGGGCCGGCATGCACTTGGCGGGGGCCGGCGGGCACGGGGCCACTTTGGTCGGGACGGGGGGGCACTGGCCGGTGGCGTAGGTGCTGCCGTGGCCGAGGCCCACGCCGCTCAGGGCGATCAAGACGAGAGCGCTGGTCATCGCGATTTCCTCGTATAGAGAAAGGTGAGGTAGTTCTGTTGACTCGCCGACTCGGGATATGCGGAGTCGACGAACCCAGTCCAGGGCCGGCACGGCCGCCAGGCGAAGCACACAGTCATGCCCGAGCGAAATCCCCTGCCGCTGCTCCTGACAAGGGCCATTCCCGCCGACCTTGCGATCGTTTTCGGGACGGCCCACGTCCCCAACCCGCAAACACTGGGGACGCTTTCCTTGGCCTCGGAGCAGCCGCGAAACCACCGAACAGCCCTCGGCCGTCCGATCGCTTCACACCCCGGGGTGGCCAGGCTATTCATCGGCCGAGCCTTGCCCATCGCTGAACCATCTGCTGGCGATTTCGAGAAAATACCGCCTTGGCGAACTCTAGGGGGTTTAACGAGGCCCTGGGAAATGGGGGGCAAGTCTTGTGGTTTTGAATCGACATGATGCCTTCAAGATGCCGAACAGTTGGGGGCATACGTTGCGTCTAGGTCGGTCTCGGCCCTAGAGTCGGCGGGTGACTTCCTGGGCAATCGCGACATGGATGGCAAAGATTACCGGTCTTTTGGGAGGCAGCATGCGTATCGGCAACTGGTTCGGCGGTGTGGTGGTCCTGGCCATCGCCACTGCGGTATCCGCGACAGCCACAACGGCCGTGGCCTCCGAGCGGGTCAAGTCGGTCCCCCTGGGTGGTTCCCTGCCCGACGAGGTGGGGGAACGGGCCTATGGCGTCTATGTGCCCACCAGGTTCGGGGGCGTCTTGACGGTCAAATCCTCCGCCGGCACCGTCGAGGGGCTGACCGGACCGGACGGGAAGCCTCGCACCAATGGTGAAGAGGTCGGGATGAACCAGCAGGGCTGGTACACCTTCCGCGTCGCGGGCCTGGAGAAGAAGGACGATCCTTATAGTGTGGAAACCAGCTTCGTCCAGGTCGGCAAGGCGGCCAAGATGCCGTGGAATTTCTACTACTGGCCGACCAAGGGGGACGCCATCCACGAGCCATGGGCGGGCGGGAACGGGCGGGTCGACACCTCCCGCAATCCGCTGAGCGACGACGTCCAGGTCGTCCCCGTGGGATCGTACATCGCCCCCGGCCAGGACATCATCCTGCCGGGCGCGAACGGGCTGCTCGAGACCGCGGTCTCGCCGGGGGACGACTCCACGTGGTTCCCCAACCTCTATGACGACCTCACCTTCCGGGGGGCCGACGGCACCATGTATCAGACGCCCTCGCCCATGTTGAAGTACGACCAGATCTTCAATTCCGGGGCCCGCAACCACGAGTCGAACTTCAGCCAGAATCGCGACATCCAGCGATGGCCCGGCCATTGCCTCGGCGGCGCGATCGCCTCGATCAAGCTCAACGAGCCGCGCCCGCGCCCGGCTCGGGCATGACTCAGGATGAGCTGAAGGGTCTGTGGGCCTGCCTCGGCGAGAACCACTTCAACCACACCATCGGCGACAACGTGAACAACATCCCGGCCGGCCCCCCCCGCCCCGGCCTGGACCCGTGCGACACGTTCGTCCCCCGATTCCACGCCATGCTGGAGGCCCACCTCCGCGGCAAGAACGAGGCGATCCTCGGCAACCTGCGGGCCTTCCCCCCCAACGGCAAGGCGAACGAGGTGTGGAATCACGGGATTGGCAAGTACACCGCCAAGTTCCACAACGTGCCCGGCAAGGGCGAGCGCGCCGTCCGCATGGAGATCGAGCTGGTCGCCAACTCGGGCTCCAACCTGAACAACAGCGACAACAAGCCGCGGGTCAATACCTACGAGTACATCCTGGTGTACGGGCTGGACGGCAACGTGGACGAGACGCCCGTGGGCCAGGGCCTGGCCGACTGGATCGGCGTGGGCGGCGAGGCGGTCTTCGCCCCGTTGAACCTGATGGAAGTCGTGTCCAGCCGCTGGCAGGGGCATAACCCGTCGATCACCGAGGCCAACGTCCGCTCGCTGGACATGGCCAACGGCGGCGGGTACAGCACCCATCTCAGCAGCAGGCCGCCCGAGTTCCGCCCGGTCGGGGTGTACGAATCGGGCCGCGGCGGGCTGCTCGGCCTCGGTCGCGATGGCGACGGCAATTCGATGCCCCGTCGCGGCCTCTTCCGAGGCTTCTTCAATCGTTAAGAGTTTCTAACGTTGCCCGTCGGAGAAGAGGGTATTCTTGTGGGGCAGGCGTCACGCATGCACTCACAAGAATCACTCCCGACTTGCGGGTCATGTTAGACGCTCTACGGCGGTCCGACAGTCGCGTCGCACACGAATCGTAGGGCCGGCTATTGCCGGCCGTGATCGGACAAGGCCGGCAATAGCCGGCCCTACGAAGGGCGCAGAGGCTCGGCTCGGAAGTCGACCGCCCCACCCGAACGAAAATCGCTCCAAGGCCGGATTCATCATGGCCGAGAGTCCCCTCCAGTCCGACGCCTCCCGGAACCGCCTAGGCGGCCCACCCGGGGGGCGTCGGGCGTAGTTCGGGGGCGGGAGAAACCAGCCTGGAAGGTCACCCCGTCTTGCCCTGTCTTCGGAATGCGTATTTCCGGCATGCTCGTTCAAGTTTCGCGCGGCGATGGGCCGATGCTCTGTAGTGTCGGGAAGGCCGTCGGAGTTTCGCCAGAACGGGCGATCCTTGCCATCGGAACAACCCTTCCATTCCTCACGCCCAGCCGACCGGTCCACGTCCCAGGACCCTTGCCATGACGCACTCAACAAGTTTGCTCGAAGGGCCGTCGCAGGCCATGGATTCGATCCGGTCCCGCACGCTTGCCCCGGTCCTCATCCAGGTGCCCAAGCTATCCCCTGCCCCGGGATCCGCGGGCCGCACGACGCAACCCGCTCGCGGCGGACGGCGACGTCTTCGCCGCGAAGTCCGGGTCGCGTTCTCCGCGATGGCCTTCGCCCTCCCGATGTCGTGGGCCATGCTCACGTTCGGCAAGGTCGGCCCCGAGCCGGAAAGGCCGGCTCCGATGACGGCAACTCTCTCGACTTCCTCGGTCGAAGGATCGCCGCTTGCGACCCTCTCGGTGGATTCGGGCGTTGACCCCGCGACACCGGAACCCGAGGCGCCGGCCGTCCTTCCGGCCGGATATCTCGTCCCCGACGACCGTGCCGAGGGCTCGAATGATGCAGGAAATTGACCAGGCCCTGGCTCGATTGTATGGACCGCCGACGCCCCTCCCCCGTCCGGGAGTGACGTCGGCGTCTCCGTCTCCGACGCCGGCCGGTCCGCATTTCAGCGTCGAGGCTCGCGCGCACGTGTCGCGAGCCCCCGCATCGGTCGCGTTCGCCTGGCCCGAGACGGTCCGCGCCCTCGAACGCGAGCATGGTGATCGCTTCGGCCGCCTGGCCGACGCCTTGATCGCGGCTCGCGACGATCGTCAATTCAAGGTCCTGCTCTTCACGAGCTGCCACCGCGCCGAGGGCCGCACCACGCTCGTCCTGACGCTCGCCCGCGCCCTGTCGCGGCGCCCGGGACGGACCTTGCTCGTCGATGCGGATTGCACCGGCCCCATGCTGGCCCGACAGTTGGGGATCCGGCCCGGGGTTGGCCTGGATGACGTAATTGAGTCCGGGGTTGCCCTGGCCGATGCCGTGATCGATGCCCCCGACGATCATCTTTCGCTGCTCCCCTTGCGAGCCCCGGTCGCACGGCCTCGCGAATTCCAGGGCTCGGCCGAGTGGTCGCGGATCATGGCCAGGTTGCGTCGCGAATTCGACCTCGTGCTGATCGACGGCGGCCCGCTGTTCGTCGGATTGAGCACCGCCACGCTCCCGGCCGCGATCGATGCGGCCGTCCTGGTCCACCACGCGGGAATTACGGGCGAGCGGGCGGTCTTGCGGGCTCGCGAGTTGCTGGATGACGGCGGGATTCCCCTGTTGGGGCTGGCACAGATGTTTTGCTAGCGAGCGGGGACGGCGAGTTTCGCTTGCCGTGCAAGGATGTACGAGACCCACTTCGGCCTGACGGCCCGCCCCTTCGCCGAGACCGCCGAGCCGTCCACGTATCTCCCCCTGCCCAGCCGAGACGCCGCGATCCGGCGCTTGCGATACGGGCTCGAAGCGGGACCAGGCCCCGTCGTGGCGTTCGGGCCCCCGGGAGCCGGCAAGACCCTGCTTGCCCGGTCGCTCGCCGAGACGATGGGCGCGCTGGTCCTGCACGTGGCCTTCCCCGCCATGACGGCCGCCGAGCTGATGGCGTTCCTGGCCGACGAGATGGCGGCGCCTCCCGACGCTTCGCCCGGCCTGTCGGGATCGGTCCGCCGGATTCGCTCTCGCCTGACCGAGATGAACGCCGCGAGCGAACGCCCGCTCTTGATCGTCGACGAGGCCCACCTGATCGAAGACCCGGCCGCGTTCGAGGCCCTGCGCCTGATCTTGAATTTCGCGTCGAACGGCCCCGCCGACCTGTCCATGATCCTGGTCGGTGGACCCGAATTGATCCTGCGAATGCCCACGTCTCTGGCCGATCGCATGGCCTCGCGATGCCTGATCGGGCCGCTGAGCGAGTCGGAATCCGCGTCTTATGTCCTCGGCAAGCTCGAACGGGCCGGGGCTTCGGAGCCTTTGTTCGACGCGAAGGCGTTGGCGGCCCTCCATCGCGAGGCCGACGGGCTGCCTCGCCGGCTCAACCGACTCGCCGACCTCGCCCTGCTGGTTGCCTACGCCCGCGAGGAAGAACGGCCCAACGCCGACACCGTGGCGATGGCCGTCCGCGAGTTCCTCGTCGACCCGATGGCCGCTTGAATCGAAACACCGGGCATCCTTCGGGCTTATCGAGCGTCTGCGAACAACTTGGCGAAGTCCCGCCGTGACCTGAGGCGCGGAAAGGTCGGGATCGTTCGCGGCCTCGGATCGCGGGAACCCTACATCCAGGGGCGCGCTTCAGGACCTCCACGGCGCGCGCGCGAGTGCCTCGTCGTTCTCGTTCGCGCGAGCCAGGATGGCCAGCGTGCAGGCGGCGTTGTAGAGATTCTTCGGCGTGGGGGACTGGACGAGCCGATCCACGTCGGCCACCGCCGAGGGGTCGCCAGTCCTCGCCCGCATGAGGGCACGGAATTGCCGGGCGTCGTTGAATCCGCGCTCAACGTCGAGCGCTTCATCCAGGAGCGCGAGGCATTCGACCGGATCGGAGGCGAGCGCCCGGGCCAGGCCGAACAAGGCGCGCGAGTTCGCGGGATTTGACGCCAGGACCTTGCGGAAATCGGCCTCGGCGCCGGCCGGGTCGGCGGTCAGGCGCGAGAATCCCCGCGCCACCAGGATATTCGCGTCGTTGGGATTGACGCGAAGGGCTTCCCGGAATTCGGACTCGACCTGGGCGGGACGTCCGAGGAGGGACAGGGCCGCGGCCCGCGCCGCGCGGATGGCCGGATCGCGGCGGCCGAGCGCCATGGCACGCGAGAGGTCGCGCTCGGCAGTCGCCGGGTCCTCCAGCTCCAGGCAAACGAGCGCTCGATCGACGCGAGCCTCGACGAAGTTCGGATTCAGGGCCAGGGCCCGATCGTAAGAGGCGCGCGCCTCGACCGGACGGCCCGACGCGGCCAGCGCCAGCCCTCGATTCAGGTGCGGCCAGGCGAATTGCGGGGCGATCAGCGTGCAGGCGTTGAATTCCCCGGCGGCGTCGGCATAGCGGTGCTGGTCCATGTGGCATAGTCCCAGGACGAACCAGGCCCAGAATCGCCTCGGATCGAGCGTGACGGCGCGACCGAGGTCGGCCTCGGCCAGGTCGATCTCGCCGCGAGCGGCGCGTGCCGTGCCTCTCAGGTAGAAATCGCGGGCCGTGCGGGGCGGTTTCCTCGCGGCCTTGGCTTCCTCGACGCCGGCTTCCTCGGCACGCCCGAGGGCGGCCAGGTAGCGCACGCGGTCCTCATAAAGCGCCGCCGAGGGGCTCGGGTCGGAGTGCTCGGCCCGATCGAGCTGCTTCAATCCCTCTTCCAGGACCTTCCGCCGCACGGACTCGGTCGAGTCGCGATTCACGCTCGCCATCCGGGGCGGACGGCCAGGAGGATCAGCTCGGAAACCTCCTCGCGAAGTGCCCTGCGCTCGGGCAGCGAGAGCCGGGTCACGGGGGCCGAACGGGTCCAATCCTCGGGGCCGTTCACGTGGTAGGCCTCGAGCACTTTCTCGGCGAGTCGCCAGCCCTTTCAGCCGGTGCGAGATCGGACCGCTCGTCGTATTCAGCAGGAGCTGGCATCGCGTGAACTGGTCGCGAAACTCGCTGCGGAGCAGGCGGGCATGCGCCCCTTCGGCATATTCGTAGACCGTCCAGGCCGTCGCCACCAGCGCCAGGAGCGCCGTCGCCGCCATCGCCGCCACGGGACCCGCCCCGCGCACCTGCGGGTGGCGTCGCCACCATTTCGCCGCCCTCTCGCGCAGGGATGGCTCGGGGGCGTGCTTGTTGGGGCGATCGTCCAGGTGACGATTCAGGTCTTCGGCAAGGTCGGCGGCGCGAGCGTACCGGCGATCCGGGTCGGGTTGCAGGCACTTGGCCACGATCGCATCCAGGCTGGGCGGGACCATGGGATTGACCGATCGGACCGCGGGCGCCCCCTGCGTCCGCTGCTCGGTCATCCTCGCCACCGCCATGAGCAACGACAGGCCGGGCGGCGGCTCCTCGAACGCGTGCTGGCCGGCGAGCATCTCATAAAGGATGAGACCCAGCGCGTAGATATCCGAGCGTTCGTCCACGGCCTCGGGCCGCGTCTTCCCCTTCGGATTGAACGCGTCCAGGTGCTCGGGCGCCATGTACGGCAGGGTCCCGCCGAGCATGGCCTTGGCCCCCTCCTGCGCCGCCTGGGCCGGGTTCGTGTCGATGGCGAGGTTGAAGTCCAGGAGCATGGGCGTGCCGTCGGCGGCAATCAGGATGTTCGACGGCTTGAGGTCCCTGTGCAGGAGGCCGCGGGCGTGCGCGTGATCGAGCCCCTCGGCGAGCCTCGCGGCGATCCACGCCGCCGCTTCCACGTAGGTATGCGAGCGGAGAAACCGCCGCGCCGGCTGGTCCAGCTCCGCCTCCACGACCTCGGCGGTCTCCTTCGTCCCGCCTTCCAGCTGGGTCCACCAGGGGAGCCGCGCCCAGTACCGGCCGAGGATCGAACGCACGGCGGAGGGCGACCCCTTGCCTCGCGTCGCGGCCCCTTCGTAATAACTCGACGCCGACGACGCGGACAGGAACGAGCGGCGGCTGGTGCCGGTCCTGGAAGGCGGGCGGCCTCCGACGCTATCCAGCGCCTCGATCAAGCTCCGTCCCTCGGAACGGGAAGGCATCCGCGGCGCCCGAGCGTTCGAGCACCTGCGCCAGGTTGGCCCCGCCCACGTAGGGCATGCACAGGAGCCGGAGCCCGGTCGCCGGATCGTCATGGACCGAGTGGATCGGCACGATGTGCGTGTGCTGGAGCTTCGCAAGCGCCTGCGGCTCGTCCCCCAGGGCCTCGGCAACCTTGATCGCCACCGCACGACCGGCCAGCTCGGTCTGCTCGGCGAGATAGACCCGCGCGAACGCCCCGCGCCCGAGTTCCTTGACCACGCGAAACCCGCCGACCACGTCACCCCGCGAGGGGAACCGGATTGCAGGACTCCGCACCGGCTGCGAAGGAGCCACGGTGCGGGTGATCGGGGCGGCGAGATTAAGGTTGCCCTCGTCCGAGTTCCCCAGGCGAAACCAGGCGTCCGCCGATCGCGACGCCTCCTTCCTCTCGTTCTCGATGATTCGATCCGATCGTTCCGCCGCCCGCACGGGAGGCTTGCTCGGGATCAGGTCCCAACCTTCGATCAACGGGCCGGTCGTCTCTTGCATCTCGCAGGGCTGCGATTCGATCATCGGAGAGGGCCTCAATTCGGGCAAGTCGCGATCGATCCCACTCCCAAACCTATAGGCCCCTCTCCCCAACCTGTCCAAAAGCCATCGACTACCGGCCCCCGGGCGGTTCGCGATCCGCACGTCGCCCCATCTCCTCGCCGACGACTTACAGCGGTCCCCGATCGCGTGGCGAACAGGGGATTTCGTAGCCTGCCGTGCCCCGCCTGGGTCGGCAGGCCGAGGCCTGCCCTACGGGTGTTTCCTCCAAGGAAATTCGGTCACGCCCCCAGCCTGCACCACAAGAATGCCCTCCCTCCGCGATGGGCAAAGTTCGAGACTCTTATGGCCGAATTCCGATCGTCATCGCCAGATCGTGTCCTACGCTTGCAAAGGTAGGCCGAAGTAGGTCGCAATAAAGCGGCTCGGGGACCCGAGTTGGCCGGGGACTCGATGAAGACGTCTCGGGATGCGAGGCTCTGGGCAAATGGCGAATTCAAGTCTTCGGATGGCGGCGCCGCTCTCCACGCAGAAGGGGCGATCCAGCTCGCACGAGGAGGCGCTCGGGCTTGTCGTGCGGCTACACGCCGAATTCGACGCGCCCGTGGCCCTTTACGACCCGACCGAGGCCGGATGGGCCTCGCGACTGGGCGCCGGCTCCGACAAATTTCCCGACCCGTCGATCCTGCATTTCGATTCCAATCAAGCCAGCATCGGCCACGATCAGGGCAACGGCAACGGCGATCCGGCGAGGCTCTGGGTCGGCCTGCCGCTGCCGAGGGCCGGGGGGGGCACCTGGGTCGCCGTCGTCGCGTTCGACGGGTCTCAAGGGGCCGCGCACTGGGTTGAGCGGGCCGTCCTGGCGTGGGGCCAAAGCGTGGCCGACCGGATCGCCGCCGAGGTCGCCTCCCGCGAGCGATCCGTGGCGGCCGGCGGCTCGGCATTGATCGATCAATTGATCCGTCGCCTTCGCGTCTCCGAGCGGCCCGAACGCTTCCAGAAGCGCGCCGCCACGGCCATCCGCGAGGCGATGAAGGTGCAGGCCGTGGCGTGGATTCCCGCCTCCTCGCGAGAGCAGCCGGTCGTTGCCGGCGAAATCCAGGGGATGAATCAAGACGCGTTCGCCGAGTTCGTCGCGGAGCTTGGCGGCGATCGGGTGAAAATTTGCAACAGGTCCTCGCACGCGAGCTTCCCCGCCGTGAAGCGGTATGCGGTGGTCGCCGCCGACTCCGAAGGGCACGCCGGCTGGCTGCTCGCGATCAATCCCCGCAACGAATGCCCGTTCCCCGGCGAGGTCGACCTCCTCCGCACGGTCGCGTCGCTCCTCGGCGCGCAGAGGGCCAACGCCCGACTTTACGGCGACCTCAAGGACCTCCTCTTCGGCGTGATCCGCGCCCTCACGGCCGCGATCGACGCCAAGGACCCGTACACCTCGGGGCATTCCGAGCGCGTGGCGAGGATCGCCGTCCGCCTCGGGCAAGAGCTCGGGATGACGTCCTATCAGCAAAGCGACCTGTACCTGATGGGCCTCCTGCACGACGTGGGCAAGATCGGCATCGAGGACGGCGTCCTGAAGAAGCCCGGCAAGCTCACGCCCGACGAATACGAGCAGATCCAGGCCCACGTGAAGATCGGCGTCCACATCCTCTCCGACCTGAAGAAGCTCCATCACCTCCTGCCCGGCGTGGCGCACCACCACGAGAGCATGGACGGCTCGGGATATCCCTCCGGACTCCGAGGCGACGCCATCCCGCTGGCCGCCCGCATCCTCGCGGTGGCCGACGCCTTCGACGCCATGTCCAGCAGCCGGCCCTATCGCCGCAGGATGAGCCCGCCGCAGATCGACGCCATCTTCCACAAGGGCGTGGGCGTGCAATGGGACGAGCGGGTCGTCAACGCCCTGTTCGCCTGCCGGGCCGACCTGGAGCACATCCGCCAGAAGGGGCTGGGCGAGAGCCTGCATCAAGTCATCAGCGAGACCCTGGGCCGGGCCTGACCGCCTCACGGCGAGGGCAAGTTTTGCATCGCGGACGAGATTTTCTCCGCCAGGACGAGCCGGGCGTCGTCATAGAGGCGCCGTTCGAGGGCCGGGTCTCGCGCCTTGACCGTCGCCAGGTGCGATGCCTCGAACGCCGGCATCTTCGGCGGCGGGACTCGCGTCTTGCCGGAGGCTCGGGCTTGCCATAACGCCGTCCCCGACTGGGTCAGGATCAGGTGCGCCGACAGGGCGCTCGTCCGCAATGGGGTCTCGAAGTAGACGCCGTCATTGCGTTCGGTGATCTCGATCACCAGGCGGAACGGCGCGGTTTCATCCCAGATCGATGCAAACGGCGACCCGTCCGGACGAGGGACGAAGTGATGGCGCCGAAGCGCGTCCGTGAGCCCCGGCTGCAAGCTCGTGGTATGCAGGAGCCCCGCGCTGGGACCTTGCAGGAAGGTGCCCCGGACCGGCTCGATCACCACGCCCCATCGCCCCACGATCCGGGCAATCTCGGCGCGGGCTTTTTCGCGAATCGGCGCGGCATATCCCGACCTCAGGGCATCGGCATCGGCCACGGCCCGCTCGCAAAGTCGGATCGCGGCATCGGGACGGCCCGCATCCCGCTCGACCTCGGCCGCCGCCAGGGCGCCCTCGGCGCGTTGGGTCCGCAGCCTGGACAGGGCCTCGTCGATGCGGTCTTCCAGGGGCGTCAAGACCTCCTCTTTCCGGCCGCGGTCCCTCAACGCCTGGAGCGACTGCACGAGGCGATCGGTCTCGATCACCTCCGCCGCCGATCGCGGCGATTCGGCATCGGCCAGGCGGGCCTCGGCATCGCGCACCGAGAGGCGATCGCGGCGTTCACCAAGCTCGCGACGCAGCGATTCGTCGTCGCGCGACAGGGCCAACGCAGCCTCCACCTCAACCAGGGCCCGGTCGAACTGGCCCGAGCCTTCGGCCGCTTTCGCGGAGTCGAGATGGCGGGCGATCTCGCGACCCTGGGCGTCGCCAGCACGAAGTTTGACGATCCGGGTCGCCACCGCGATCACGAGCAAGGTGGCGGCCACGCCCAGGCCGACCCAGATCCACGCCCTCGACCGTCGCCTCGCCGTCCGCTTCCCCCCTGCTCTTACCAGGAACGGGACTTCGACCATCGCCCCGCAACCGTAGCAGCGCACGCGACGGCCCGCCGTCGCCCCCTTGGGCACGATTTCGGAGAAGCATTCCGGGCACGCGAACGTCCCGACCATCCCCGTTGCATTCCTCGTCAGAGAAATCGATCTCGCGCCCGATCGGGCCCACATCGGCCCGATCGCCCGCAGATTCCCCCTACTCTAGACGCACGACGACCCAATTTGTTCAAACAAACTTGGCTCAAGAGTCCGGACTGGGGGAATCCGAACCTTCGGCGCCTCCGGGTACCACGCGGAGGAATAGCGGCACCGGAAGCCTGCAGGTCCACCTACAGCGGTTGCCAGTCGCGTCGCACACGAATGTAGGGCCGGCTATTGCCGGCCGTTATCGGATAAGGCCGGCAATAGCCGGCCCTACGTCTCGCGTCGTGTGCCATCCGAAGGATAAACGCCGTAAACCAAAGCCGCTCTAACGACTTGGGGCGCCAAGCGGGCGCAACAAAGGGCCGAAAAACCCCCGCGATCCACGCCCGATCGTCCAGATTTCGTCCAGGTTTCCGAAAGGCCGCATCTCCCGTACCGATCACGACTTGGAGGATTTGAGCACAACACTTAGGCCCGAAAACCGGTCAAAAACGAACGAAAAACCGTCTCACCCCGACTGCGCTCCTGGACAAGACACCCGAAAAGCCCGACTTCGCCCACGAATCCCCGGCATTTCCCGAGTGTCGCACTCTGTAGCGTATTATCTTATCGACAAAATTAAAATCGTCGATCATTGACCCAAACCTTTCGGCGACAACGGGTTGTAAATCATGAAAATCCAGGCGAAGACGAATGGGTTGGCCATGTCTCGACCCGAATCCACCCCGTCGCGAAGCACCCGCCCGCGACCCCGCGACCGGCGATTTTCCCGCCATTGCCCGGAATGGGTGATGATTCCGAACTCCTGCATCGATGGTGTGGTTGTGCGGCTAGAACAAAGGCTTATCATCGCGGCGCCCCGCGAGGAAATCATGCGGAATTTCACCCGAGAGGCAATCCTCCAGATGACCCCGTCCCCCGCGACGGCCGGCCCGCACGTCGCGCCGGGGCCGGTCGATGGACGAGGCGCTACCATCCACGCGCGGGAGACACTTTTCCCGCGAGATCCCCGCGACGCGATGGCCCACTCCGTCCGGCCGAACCCGAGAATCGGCCGGGATACCCCGTTGGAAGATCGTGCGGCCATCGCGGGTTCAGAAATCGGACGTACACTGATTGATCAGCCATGTATCGACATCGGCAAGCATGGGCGAGGTCAGCCGGTGGGCACAGGGATACGTCTGGAAGGCCACATGGAGCCCGCCCGATCGCAGGATGCTGACCTGGCGACGGGCCGTCTCGATGGGCGCCCGCGCGTTCCATTCGCCGTGGACGACCAGGATCTTGAGGTCGCGGCAGGACTTGAGCCTGCCGAGCGGCCGGAATCCGCCGGGGAGCCAGCCATTGATGGCCACGACCCCCGCGAAGCGTTCGGGATAGGTCAGGCCAAGCCGATACGCGACCGCCGCGCCCTCGCCGGTGCCGACCAGGAAGATCCGCTCGGAATGGATGTGCAGGGCCTTGCGGGCACGCCTCACGGCCGAGAACACGCCATTTTCCACCGTGTCCACCGGGTCGGGCTCGGCCTCGGGGCACAGGGCGCGGCGGACGGTCTCGCGATCGGAGATCGCCACCCGTGGCGGACGCCGATCGGCGCGGGCGAAGGCACCGCCCCACCCGTACCCTTCCTGATGCTCGTGACGCACGACCGTCTCGGGCCCGCCAACCCCAGCCCGACGTAATTGCGCCAGCTCATGGCGGGCATCGAGCGGACCATCTGATGCTCGTCGCCCCCCTTCCCGTGGAACAGGACGAGCAGAGGATAAGCATAATTCGGCTCGTACCGTTGCGGGACGAAGCGGGCCTCGCCCAGGAGGCCCTCCTCGCTCGGCGCTTCGATCGGAGGAGAAATCCGTCGGTCGCCGTTCATCGGCAAGTTCCTCGGGTCAAATCAACGGGTGAGACGCCGCATCGGTCGATTGGCCAAGACGGCGAGGATTTTGGCTCAAGCTCCTCGCCGAATCTGCCAAAGCATAGCCATGAAAACCCCGGTCTTCAATAAATTGCCCAGTTCTCGGCCAGAATTTCTAAAGTTTCTTACCAGAGACCCTTAAACTGGGCAACTTAACACGAAAGGCAGGGATTATGGGGAACGATCAGGGTCCACGAGCCACGGCATCCGGGTCGAATTCGGCGACCCACGATGTTAAAATAGAGGCTCTAGGCTTTATGGATCTTCAGGGCGGTTTTGGTTGCCTGGTACTTGGGGAACGAGGCACCGGCCACTTTCTGAGCCTGGAGCTTCGCGTAATAGGCCTGGATCTGGGCCTGAAGCTTGACCTTTTGAGCCTCAAGCTTGGCCTGGGCGGCCTCGGCCCTGGCCAGGGCGTTGGCTTTCCTCGTGGCCGCGGCGGTCGCCGGGGTCGTCACGGTGGTCGTGGTGACCGCCGGTTCGGTGGCGGCGATCGGGGTGGAAGCGACCGAGCTCGCGTTCGGCGAGGGCGTGGCCACGGTGGTCGTCGTCGTCGAACCGCTGTAGGTGACCAGCGATTGGGCATCCGAGGCGTAGGTCCCGTCGGACCCCATGACCCCGAACGCGATGGGCTTGGAGACGAGATAGTTATTGGCCGGGTTCGAGTCGTTGACCGTGTGGTCCGGGTCAACCTGGGCAACGATCACCGCAGCCGACCCCGAGAGCGGATTGCCGCTGATGTCGTAGGGGAGGGTGACCGACTGGTAGATGTCCTGGGCATAACCGGCGTTCATGCCAGGCACGGTCACCTCTCCCAGCAAGACGGCCGGCGTGGTGCGGTCGTTCGAGGTCGAGAGCAAGAACTTGACCTTGAACGGCCCGGCATTCCCCGTCCCGGAATTCTGGACCGTGGCGCCGACGATGAACGAGCTGCCCTGGTCGATCTCGGTCGACGGCTCGGTCACGCTCGATACGGTCAGGTCCGCGGCGGCGGGCTGAGGCGTCGATGGCGCGACGGCGGGCGGCGCGATCGTGAGCGTGGCCAGGTTCTGCCCCGATGTGAGCGTGGGCATGGGATTGGTCACGATGGAGGCGACGTTGTCGGCGTCCTGGATCACGGCCACGTTGAACGCCGTCTCGTTCGCAAGTTCGGTCGGCGCATACGTCGGCAGGGTGAAGGTCTGGGTAACGGTTGCCGACTGGCCGGCGGCGATGGCCGGCACCGGGATGTAGCCGATCGTGTAGTCGAAATCCCCGCCGAAAGTCTTATCCTGAGGCGTGAGCACCACCTTCGCGTTGGTCGCCGGAGCATTCCCCGATCCGGCATTCTGGACGACCGACGTGACCGTGAGCGTGCCGCCCCACGCCACGCTGCCGGACGAGAGCGAGACTCCCGAGCCAACGAGCAGGGAGGGCGTGTGAGGCGCAACCGTGACCACCTGATCCACGGACGTGGCCGCGCTGATCCCATCGGTCGCGGCGGAAGCCGTGGTGCTTTCGGTCCCGGCGGCGTACCCGGCGGGGTCAAGTACGGCGTCGAGATAATACGTCGTCGATGAGCCGAGGTTTGTGATCGGCACGCCGGGGGCCTTCATCGACTGGCTATAGTTGAACGAAGCGCCGGGCTAAGTCCGCTGGCAACGGGAATCGCACCAAGAAAGACCGCGGCGGAGTCGGGCGAGGTCGAATTCGAGGCATAGACGTCGATCTCGGCTGAGTCGCTCGTCGCCGTAGTGCCCCGGTTCTGGACCGTGCCGGAAACGGTGAAAGCGTCGCCCCAGTCCAGGCTCGTCGGCGTATTGAAAGCGGTCACGGCGAGGCTGGGAGTGCTCGCGGTCGTGCTGGTCGTCGTGCTGGATGTACCGGACGTCGAGGAAGCCGCGGGCGTGACGGTAGACGACCCGCTGAGCGCCGAGGTGTTGACCAAAGTCCCACTGGAAGCCGCCGACGACACGGCAGCCGACAGGGCATTGGCCGCGGAGGCGGCGTTTTGCGACGCGAACGACGAGGAGATCGTGGTCCCGGGCGTGGGAGCATCGAGCGCCGCGTTGATCGCCTGCATGTCCGAATCACCCACGCCGGCAACGCTCGATGTGGTGCCGGTCGCGAGCGACGTGGTGACGCCCGAGAGCAGTTCCCGGCCTTCCAGCGGCTCGAACCGAAGGATCGTGGGGCCGCGTCCCCAGGCACGGCGGTGCGCGGCAGACCGGCGGTCGTTCGACGACATGAGACGTCTCCTCCCTGAAAAAGCGGCGGAGCCACCCGGATCCAGATCGAGGAAATCCCCGATCCGGAAGCCAAGGCGTCGCCGATCCGCGAGTACCCATCCTTGGGGACCGGGGGGAAGTTAGCGTCGATCGCGAAAGCCGTCAACGCCGATTTTCGCGGTTTATTCGAGATAGCCCGACGTGTCGATCCGAATCTCTGACCGCGCTCGCTCTCCAGGCGGAGCAATCGGAGGAACTCGGCATATGAGCCGCTTCCCCGATCAGTAGCCTGTCAGGCTCCTTGTTTTTCTTTGTATCGATCGACAACGGCTCCTGCGACAGGGTCATAGTAAACAGATCGGACGTCATATAGCGCGGGCGCCGACGGCTCGTCACTGTCGGCGACCCCGTCCACGGATCTGCCTCCCGCTTACCCCAAGAACCTCGATCAAGCCCCCGGCCCCAGCAGATCCTTCACCGCCTCGCGTTCGGCGATTAGCTCCTGGGCCGAGGCGTCGATGCGCTTCCGGGCGTCTTCGTCGATGAGCAGGCCCTTCACGATCGACCAGGACTTGCCGTCGGTGTTCAGGGGGTAGCTGTAGAGGAGGCCGGCGGGCACGCCGTAGGACCCGTCGGAGATTACCCCCGCGCTGAACCATTCGCCCGATGGCGTTGCGAACGAGGCTGAGCGGACGCTGTCCAGCGCGGCGTTGGCCGCCGAGGCCGCCGATGAGGCGCCCCTGGCCTTGATGACCGCGGCGCCTCGCTTGGCGACCGTGGGGATGAACGTCTCGGCGAACCAGGTGGGGTCGGCAATCACATCCGTGGCTGGCTTTCCGCCGATCGTGGCGTTCTTGTAGTCGGGATATTGCGTGTCGCTGTGATTGCCCCAGATCGCGACCTTCGCCACGTCTCCCACCGGCACCCCGGCCTTGATCGCCAGTTGCGATGCCGCTCGATTTTGATCGAGCCGGGTCATCGCGAACCAGCGATCGGCCGGGATCTTGGCGGCGTGCGACTTGGCGATCAGGCAATTCGTGTTGCATGGGTTCGCGACCGTCAACACGCGGACGTCCGGGCCGGCCGCCTCGTTGATGGCCTTGCCCTGACCCGTGAAGATCGGCCCGTTGGCGCGAATCAGGTCGGCACGGGTCATGCCGTCCTTTCGGGGCAGGCCTCCGACCAGGATCACCCAATCGGCGCCGGCGAACGCTTCCTCGGCCTTGTCGGTCGCCTTGACCGAGTGCAGGAGCGGGAAGCGCGAATCCTCCAACTCCATCAGGGTCCCGTTCAGGGACGGCAGCGCGGGCGTGATCTCCAGGAGGCCGAGCGAGACGGGTTGATCGGGGCCGAACAAGCCGCCCGAGGCGATGCGGAACAGGAGGGCGTAGCCAATCTGGCCGCCCGCGCCCGTGATGGCGACGTGGATGGGTTTTTTCGGGGACATCGGAGCAATCTCCAGAAAAGCAGGGTGTGCAACGTAATGACGGAGCCGAACGTTCGTCTCTCGTTAATCCGCCAGGGACGGTTTATCGACGGGCGCCTTCAGTCTAGCAACCATCAGGGCCATCTCGCGGGGCAAATGGCGGGCGCCGGCCAGCAGGACGACCCCGCCGAGCACCACGGCCGGGACCACGATGAGCATCCCCGCGCCCAGGTTCGTGCTCTCGACCACCCCCGTCGCGGCGTTCTTCTTCTCGACGGGCAGGGCGTCGACCGCTCGCAGGAAGCTGCCGAACCCGCTGGCCATCGTGTCGGGCTTGCCGCACAGGTCGGAGATGTACCCCATGATCCGGGGCGACCAGACGTCCCCGAAAAAGTGCAGGGCGAAGGTCGCGATCGCGTAGGCCGTGGCCCTCATGTTGGGGGCGATCACGTTGGCGATCACCGCGTTGCTCGGCCCCGTGTTCGCGAACAGGAACGCCTGCGCCAGGAACAGCCAGACGATGATCAGGGGCTTCGACGTGGAGTAAAGGCCCAGGAGGATGCACGGGACCGCCAGGAGCATCGACGTTCCCGACACGGTGAAGAGCGCCTTGGGATTCGTCTTCATCAGACGGTCGGCGAGCCATCCCCCGCCGCTCATCCCGACGATCGCCGCGAACAGGCCCGTCAGGCCCAGCATGAGCACGGCCTGTTCCTTCGGGATGCCCCTCACCCGCTCCAGGAAGGTGGGCAGCCAGTATGCCAGGCCGCCGAAGGCGAACGTGTAGGCGGCCAGGCCGAACACGACGTAAGTGTACGACGAGTTGACTAGTAAATCCTTGTAATCGGCCGCGCTCGCCCCGGCCTTCTCGTGCTCTTTCAGGCGAGACGTGTCCACCCCCTCGCTCCCGCCGCGGACCGGGTCGGGCAGGAAGAGGGCGGCGACCGCGGCGAGGAATCCGGGCACGCCCACGATGAAGAACGCGATCCGCCAGTTGCCCGTGGCCTTCGCGATCCACCCGCCCAAGATCACGCCCAGCGCATACCCGATTGGCATGGCCAGATAGAACCCCGAGAGGATGCGCGACCTCCGCTCTCGGGGATAGAGATCCATCAAGATGGCCGGGGCGAGCACGCCGTAAGTGGCCTCGCCGATCCCGAGGAAGCTGCGGGCGATCTTCAGGTGCGTGAAGTCGCTGGCCAGCCCCGTGCCTACGGTCGCGAAGCTCCAGATCCCCACGCCCAGGGCGAGCAGCCGCGTCCTCTCGAACCGATCCCCCGCGAAGCCCATGAACGGGCTCATGACCGAGTAGCTGATCAGGAAGTACATGTTCAGCGAGCCGGCCGCCTCGTCGTTGATCTTGAAGTCGGCCTTGATCTCCTCGATCACGCCCGAGATCGCCCAGCGATCGATGTAATCGAGCATATTCATGGCGAAGAGGACCATGAACGTCCACGTGGCCCATCGCGAGACGGAGAACGTGGGGGCCGTCGCGGACGGGATCGCGCTGGAATCGTCGGCGTAGATCACGAGGAGGGTCCCAATCGGTGTCGGCGGGGTCGCAAAGGGCCGGGCGGCCCGATGCTACGTCAAGACGTCGGGGCCGTCCAGGGGTAGAGGGTCGCTCGCGGGCCGTTCATCGCCCCATCTTCAGGCTCAAAGGCATCTCCAGCCCGTGAGCCTCCATCAGGTTGGGATCGCCCAGGATGTGCCGGGTGAGCCCGTTCGCGACGACTTGCCCGCCGTCGATCAGGATCGCCCGGTTGCAGAGTTCCAGCACCATCTCCAGGTCGTGCGTGGCGATCAGCTTCGTGGCCGGGAGCGAGCGGATCAGGGCGAGGAAGCGGCGACGGCCTCGCGGGTCGAGGTTCGCCGTGGGCTCGTCCAGGACCAAGACCGACGGCTCGCAGGCCAGGATTCCGGCGAGGCAGACCCGTTTGCGCTCCCCGAAGCTGAGGTGATGCGGGACGCGGTCGGCGGCTTCGGCAAGCGCGACCCGTTCGAGGCATTCGATCGCGATCTTGCGGGCTTCTGCCCTGGATTTCCCCAGGTTCAGCGGGCCGAACGCCACGTCTTCGAGGACCGATGTGCTGAATAGCTGGTCGTCGGGATCCTGGAAGAGGAGGCCCACCTTTCGCCGCACTTCGGGGCCGTTCCGGGCGTTCACCTCCAGGCCGTCAATCCAGACCGTCGCCGCGGGCGCGGCCCTGGATGTCCCCTCGCCTCCATGCGAATGCAGGCCGGTCTTGCCGGGTAGGAGGCCGTTCAGGTGGAGTAACAGCGTGCTCTTGCCCGCGCCGTTCGGGCCGATCAGGGCGACCGTCTCGCCCGTCATGAGGTTCAGGTCCACGCCTCGCAGGGCGGCCCGGCCGTCGGGGTAGTGGTACGACAGGTTGCGGACGAGCACGGCGGGCGAGATGGCGTCGCCGTTCATGGGGCGTCCGCCCCGTCCAGGGTGCGGATCGTGCCGTCCCAGCCCCTCGCGAGCATGGCCGCGTGGACCCGTTCGCCCCGCTCCATCGACCTCAAGAACAGCACACCGATCAGGCCCGTCAACAGGCCCCAATCCGGCCCCGATCGCCGGAACGATCGCGATCGCCTCGCCTGGATCATCCGGCCCAGTTCGTCCAGAAGCACATGGACATAGCGGGACATGAAGTGGAGCGTGGCGACCAGCACGCGGGCGCCCCCAGGCGTCGCAAGGCGTTGAGCAGTCGCGGGAACGGCGTGGTGCCGCCCAGGACGAGCACGGCCAGGAACGCGAGGCTGTTCTTGAGCACGATCGAGGCCATCACGCCCGCGAACCCGATCGCGCCACGGGCCGGATGCCCGACGGCCACCATCGCCGCGAGGAAGAGGACCAGGATCGCGAACCCGAGCCAGCGGCGGGCCAGGTCGCCAGGCCGCAGGCGCGAGGCCCAGATCACGCCGACCAGGATGGCCGCCTCCGCCGCCCAGTGTCCACCACCAGCCGACGGGGCTGGCCACGACCGCGACGACGTAAACCAGTGTGAGAATTAGCTTTACGCGCGGGTCGACCCGATCGATCGGGCTGTCTCCGGGGGTGGGATCGAACCCGTCAAGCCGCATCGGGGCCGATCTCCCCGGGCTTGCGTCGCGCGAGCGTCCTGGCCATGAGCAGGGCGGTGCCGAACACCGCGAGCGTGCCGATCATCCCGGCCGCGGCCGTGGCCACGCGGATCGATCGCGACCCGAAGAATCCCGCCTGATACTCGGGCCAGATCCCCCGGACGATCGGCGCCACGTCTTCCTTGAGGAACCCGAGTTTGGCGCCCACATGCTCCAATCCGTCGGGCCATTCCGAGGCGAACGGCGCGGCGAACACCGCCACGGCCAGGCTGGCGGCGAGGCCGGCGATGGCGACCTGGCCCCATCGCGTGGCCGGGCTCGCCGATTTGTCCGAGCCGTAAATCAGGTCGGGCCGGGTGACCAGGAGGAAGCGGACGACCAGGCCCGTGATGATCGCCTCGCCCACGCCGATGCCCGCGTGGATCAGCGTCATCCAGCCCAGGACGGTGAAGAACGCCCCCGTCCCGCCCAGCGAAAGCTCGATCGCGAACGCCCCGGCTCCCAGGATGACCGAGATCCAGGCGGCGACCATGGCACCAATCAGCACGCCGTTGCGCCCGCCTATGGCGCGACGAATCGGGTCGTAAATCGCATATCCGCCCAGGGCCCCGACGATCCCCATGTTGAAGAAATTGGCGCCCAGCGCGGTCACCCCGCCGTCTCCAAACAGCAGGCACTGGACGAGCAGGACCACGCCAATCACGGCCGTGCCCGCCCAGGGCCCGAGCAGGACGCCCGCCAGGACCCCGCCGAGCAAGTGGCCGGCCACGCCCGGGAAGACCGGGAATTTGACCATCTGCGCCGCGAACAGGAACGCCGACATCATGCCCATGAGCACGACCGTGCGATCGCCGCTCTCCCGCTCGACTCGCCGCAAGCTGTAGGCGAATCCGCACACGCCAACACAGCCGGTTGCCAGGGCCACCGGGGGCGAGAGCACGGCGTCGGGGATGTGCATCGGGGGGCCCTCAACAACGTCCCGCTTCGGGGCGGATTCGACCTGTACGATGTTACGAATTGTCGTCCGCATAATCCAGGGCCATGGTCCGCGGCGCGGCGAGGAGGGCGAACCCGGCATCGGCACGGGTCGGGATTCGGGCCGGACGCGGCGTGTTTTCAACGCGTCGAACGCGTGCAAGAACGTGTCCGGACGTGTTTGCGTGTGTGTTTTTGCGCGCAGCGGCGCGGCGGATATTCCCCGATTCGCTGCCCGGCCGTGATCGATAACATGCTGCAAGATCATGGTTTAGGACTCACATACTTCATTCTTCCCGCCCGCGTGACGAGCTGAGATTTGGCTTCGTTTCGTAGAAATCCCGCGCGTCGCACTTGGCTTCGTTTCGTCAATTTCCGTGGAACGGCTTGCCAACTCAAGACGGCCGGTAAGGTCCGACCGTGCGGGCGAATGCGTCGTCATGGCGCGTCGCGTCGAGGGAAGTATCGGGATGGGACGGGCTGGATATCAGCCGCTCGGATCTTTGTAGGGCCGGTTATTACCGGCCGTGTTCGATTTGGATGAAAGACCGCCGGTAATAACCGGCCCTACGAAGGTTGGGTCACGACCCCGGCATACGAGCATCGGCCCGGGTGTTCTCGGTGTGCGATCCGACCGGATCTCGCTCCAGGTCGAGCGGGCGATCTCCCAAAAAAACCATCGCGACGCGGCGGGCGGAAAATCTGCGATTCGGGGGACGGCGCACTCATTTCACAGCTATGGCCGATCGCGTCACGCCGCGGGGTCTCGGCGCGGGGGGACCGAAATGATTACACTTGATCGGAAGGCCCCGCCGCCCTCGGGTTTGCCCGGTCCCTCGGCTCGGACAGGATGCCGCGTCCCATCAGCCAGAACGATGCCCTGGATTGCCTGTGCGGGCCGGTCCGCGCGTGGTTCGAACGGACCTTTCCGCTCGGCCCAACCTCGGCGCAGGAACTTGCGTGGCCGGCGATCGCCGCGGGCGAAAACTTGCTGCTCGTCTCGCCCACCGGCACGGGCAAGACGCTCGCTGCCTTCCTCGCCATCCTCGACAAGCTCTACCGCGAGCACCTGGACGGCAGCCTTGGGGCGGGCGTGCGGTGCGTTTATGTGTCGCCGTTGCGGAGTTTGGGATACGACATCGAGCGGAACCTGTCGGAGCCGCTCGACGCGATCCGTCGCGAACTGGGCCTCGACGCCTCGCCGATTCGCGTAGGGGTCCGCACGGGCGATACCTCGGCCCACGACCGCCGCAAACTGCGAGACCAGCCGCCCCACCTGCTCATCACCACGCCCGAAAGCCTCTCGCTGCTCCTGAGCCAGCCCGCGTGGCATTCGACGTGGAAGGCCGTCGATCATTTGATCGTGGATGAGATCCATGCTTTGGTCGCCACCAAACGGGGCGCCGACCTGTCGGCGTCGCTGGAACGGCTGGCGGCGAAATGCGGGACCGACCCGATCCGCGTGGGGCTCTCGGCCACGTGCCGCCCGGCCGACCCGGTGGCGCGGTTCCTCGTCGGCCCCGGTCGATCTTGCCAGGTTTTGGAGGCGGCCGGAGGGGATTCGTCCCTGATCCTGGAGGTCGAATCGCTGATCCGCCGCGACGAGGCGCCGCTGCGGGCGCTCACGTATCGCCGACTCCTGAAGCGGTTGCGCGAGCAGATTTCCGGGGACCGTACCACCGTGGTGTTTGCCAACACGCGGGCCTTGACCGAGAAGATCACGCACGACCTGAGGAAGACGCTCGATTCCGGCCCGGAATCGGTGGCCGCGCACCACTCGGCGCTCGATGCTAAACGTCGCCGCGAGGTCGAATCGGCGTTGAAATCCGGCGGATTGCGGGCCGTGGTCACCAGCACGAGCCTGGAGCTGGGCGTGGACATCGGCACGGCCGACTCGACCGTGCTGGTCGGGCTGCCGGGCTCGGCCTCGCGATGCTTGCAGCGCGTCGGCCGCGCGGGGCATCGGGTGGGCGTGACGACCCGGGGCTTGATCCTCGCGGCCACGTCGGCCGAGCTTGCCGGCGCCGTGGTCACGGCCGAGGCCGCTCGCGAGGCGCGAGTCGAGCCGCTTCGACCGATCTCCGCGCCGCTGGACGTGCTGTGCCAGCAACTCATCGGCATGGCTTGCGGCGAGGAATGGGGGATTGACGACGCCTTCGGCCTGCTGCGGAGGTCGTCGGCCTTCGCCGGGTTGGATCGGCTCGACTTCGACGCCTGCCTCGCCTCGCTGGCCGGTGATCTGCCGTCGCCGTGCGGCGCCTTCGAGCCCGAGCCGGGCGCGGAGCCTCGCTTCACGTCGCCGCGCATCTGGCGGGAGAAAGGGCGTTTTTCCGCCCGCAGCGGTCGCGTGGTCCGCTGGTTCCGGGCGAACGTGGGGACGATCACGACCGAGGAATCGGTGGGCGTGACGTGCGACGGGCATCAAATCGGCTCGCTGGAAGGCTCCTACGCGGAACGCCTCCAGGCGGGCGATCGCTTCGTGCTGGACGGCCGCGCCCTGGAATTCGTGAAGCTCGATGGATTCAACGTCCAGGCCAGGCCGGCCGGCGGCGAGGCCGACTTGCCGCGATGGACGAGCGATCGCCAGTCGCTCTCGGCCGAGCTGGCGATGGACCTGGTCAAATTCCGCGATGACGCCGGCCGATTGCTCAACGATGGCCCGTCGGCCCTGCGATCCTGGCTGGTCGACCATCACGGGCTGGAAGCCGAGGCCGCGGGCGTCCTGGAAGACCTGTTCACGGCCCAGGAGGCGCTCAGCGAGGTCCCGAAACCGGGCGGATTGCTCGTCGAAGAGTTCCCTGCGAACGACGGCCTTGCTTACGCGTTCCACGTCCCGCTGGCAAGGTCCGCGTGCGAGGCGTTGGGCCGGGCGATCGCCGCGCGATTGGGCAGGACGTTCGGCCGCAACCTCCAGTTGACGGTGGCGGATCTTGGCATCGTGATCACCCTGCCGGACGGGGCCCGCGTCGATCGCGAGCGGATTTCGCTGCTGCTCTCGACCGATCAATTCGCCGAGGACGTGCTGGAAGGGTTGGACCGCGGGGACTTGCTCGCGAGGCGCTTCCGCCACATCGCGGGCACGGCGTTGATGATCCTGCGTCGCCCGGAAGGCGGTCGCGTCCGCGTGGGCGGGACGCTGTGGGTGAGCAATCGGCTGTTCCCGCTGGTCAAGGCGGCGTGCCCCGATCACCCCCTGCTCCGCGAGGCGCGCCGCGAGGTCCTGGAGGATTTGCTGGATAGCCGATCGGCGATGCAATGGCTCGCGACCGAGCCCGCCGTCCGCTTCCGGCAACTTGACGGCCCGTCGCCGTTCACCTCGGCGTGGATTGACGTGGGAGGGGCCGAGCCCGTGCAATTCGAGTCGCCCGAACAGGCGTTGCAACGGCTGCACCGCCGGCTTGTGGGCAGCGAGAACCGCGATGGGGCCTAGCTCGCGTCTCACGATGATGGACTGGACGCTCGCGCCCGAGGGCGCCGCCGTTCATGAAGGGGAACGGACGGCCGTGATCGCCGACGTCCACCTCGGCTACGAATGGGCCCGCGCCCGCGGCGGCGATTGCGTGCCACCGCATTCCTTGCGGGAAACGCTCGAACGGATTGGCTCGCTACTGGCACGCGTCGAGATCGATCGCCTGGTCGTCGCGGGCGACCTGGTCGAATCGTCCCGGTATTGCCCGCGAACGGCCAACGATGTGCAGGCGCTTCGAGCGTTTCTGGAAGGGCACGGCGTCGAATTCGTCTGGATTCGCGGCAATCACGACCCGTTGCATCGCCCGGCGCTGCCGTCCAGGTGCGAGGTGGGCGGCTGGACCGTGTCGCATGGCGATCGGAAGTTGAAGAAGGGGCGCGCGATCTTCGGGCATCATCATCCGGTCCTTAAAGCCGATGGACTGGTCGCGCCGTGCTTCCTGATCGGCCCGACCACGCTGGCCTTGCCGGCGTTCTCGCCCAATGCGGCCGGCCTGGACGTGCTGGGGAATTTGCCCGAACCGCTGCGCCGCGAGCCGCTCCGATGCGTGGCCGTCCTGGGCGAGAGCGTCCTGGATTTCGGGCCGATCGAGGCGTTGCATTCGAAGCTGCGGATTCATGCGTAGGGCAAATTGTGGATGAGGGCCTCCATCCTGGCCCGGATCATCCGGCCCTGCGTCCGGGAGAGGTTGGCGAACAGGAACGGCGGCCACAGCAGGTGGCAGACCTGGAACAATTGCACCGCCTGCCCGCGCACGTTGGCATTGACGCTGGGCAGGATGTAGGTGAATTCCAGCCACACGCCGACGACGAGCGCCACGAGGCCGAACGCCTGGAACATCCAGCCGATCGCGAGCAGGATTCGGCCCGAGCCGATCACCACGGCATAGTCGACCGCGGTGCGAGGTCCCGCGGGGACGAGGCGGATGCGCCCGCGACGAAATCCGCCGCTCGTCGGCCCGGAGGGCTCGAAGACGACCTCGTCGCGATCCCTGACCAGGATCTTGACCGATCCCAGGGGCCCGAAGGCGTCGCGTGCCAGGAGGCTTGCCAGCTTCGCGGATAATTCCTCGGGCTGGCCCTCGACCTCCGCTTCGCCCACGATTGCTTGCTCGTTGGTCGGCACGTCGACCTCGAACCGCTCGGCCGCCTTCCGCGCCGAATCCCTGCGCTCTCGCCCGACTCGAAGGAGGAACACGAGCGCGGAGAGCCAGGCGGCCGCGGCCGTGGTCGCGATCGCGATCACCACGATTCTGCTCAATTCCGGGTCCATCGATCCTGCCTTTCGCCTCGCATCCGATCCGGGAGATCGGCATTCGAACCGACTTCGCGGGCGTGGTCAAGCGGGGCAAGGCTCGCGCGACGTTCTTTTTCGCAACTCGTCAGGGCCGCCGCCCCGGCCGTGACCTAGGATTCCCTGCGACGGGCATCCCGTCCTGGACCGCGTTACGAGACGAGCCTCCCATGACGATCAAGGGCCGACATCAGCTTCGAAGGGGTCGACGCAGCGGCGCCGCCGCCGCCGAATTGGCCGTCCTGCTCCCGGTATTTTCGTACATCTTCATGGCAACTTGCGACTACACGCGAGTCATGTACGACCTGGTCACGGTGGTCAACTGCGCGAGGAACGGTGCGCTCTATGCGTCGGATTCCACCGTGGCCACGAGCACCGGATATACCAGCGTGTCGCAGGCTGCGCTCGCCGACGCGACCAACCTGAGCCCGTCCCCCACGGTCACGTCCGTCCTGGGCACGGACAGCGGCGGGAACTCGTACGTGAAGGTGACGGTCACCTACACGTTCTCGACCATCGGCAAGTATCCGGGCATCCCCACGTCGACCACGCTCACGCGCTCGGCTTCGATGGCGATCACGCCCTGAAGGAGAGAGGAAATGCGGATCTCCCGCAAGTCCGGTCATCGGAGGCGCCGCGGCCTGCTCATGGTCGAGGCGAGCATCGTGTACTCGGTCGCGCTCATGCTCACGCTGGGCACGATGGTCGTGGGGCTGGGCGTCTTCCGCCAGAGCCAGCTCGCGTCGCTCGCCCGCAACGGGGCGCGCTGGGCTTCGGTCCGCGGGTCCACGTATCAAACGGAAAACTCGGCCTCGGCTCCGACCAGCGCGGATGTCCTCACGGCGATCAGCTCGCAGATGACCTGCATGAACACGAGCAACCTGAGCTGCACGTTGACCATGACCAACGGGATGGCAACCGTCACGCTCAATTATACGTGGGTCCCGGAAGCGTACCTCTCGTCGACCACGCTGACCAGCAAGGCGTCGGTACCGATCACCTATTGATCATCAAGGATGGCATGCTTTGCATGCCTTACTATTATTATGATGCGACCCGGACGTTTCGGCAGGTCGGCCGCCCCGCGACGGGGTGCCGTGGCCGTCCTGATGTCGGTCTGCCTGATCGCGTTGATCGGCGTGATGTCGTTCGCCATGGACGTCGGGATCTTGATGAGCACGCTGAGGGAGACGCAGACGGTCGCCGACTCGGCGGCGCACGCGGCGGCGTGCTCGCTCTGGACGAACTACTCGACCAACAGCGGGACCGACCCGAAGGGGACGGCCAAGGCCGCCGCGCTCGCCCTGGCCTCGGACAACGGCTACACCAACGACGGCACCACGTCGATCATCACCGTCAACATCCCGCCCAAGACGGGGAACTTCGCCAGCAAGGCGTGTTACGCCGAGGTCATCGCCGTCTACAACCAGCCGAAGCTCTTCAGCGCCATCTGGGGCGCGGGCACGATGTCCGTCTCGTCGCGATCGGTGGCGAGGGTGCTGGTCACCGAGTCGCCGGTGATCATCGCGCTGAACTCGTCGGCCTCGGGCGCCCTCACCTTCAATGGCGGGTTCATCAACGCCTCGGGCTCGTCGATCCAGATCGATTCGAGCAACTCGTCGGCCGCGCTGAACACGAGCGGCTCGGGCAAGATCACGGCGCAGGCGATCGACATCGTGGGCAACTACAACATCCCGAGCTGGGCCAGCACGAGCACGTTCTTCTCGACAACCCCGGCGACCAGCCAGCCCAGCATCGCCGACCCCCTGGCGAGCCTGGCCTCGCCCAGCACCTCGGGGATGCCCAACGGAACCCCCACGCCGGCGGGCGACGGCGGGGCGCACTCGATCAGCGCGGGCCTTTATACGGGCGGGCTGCACCTGACCGGCGGCGACACCATCACGATGAACCCCGGCACCTATTACATGAAGGGCGGCAGCTTCATCGTGGACAACGGCGTGACCGTCACCGGCGCCGGCGTGACCATCTACATCGATAACGGCGGGGGCCAGGTCAGCTTCCAGGGCGGGGGCAAGATCACGCTCTCCGCCCCCACCACGGGCACCTATGCCGGCGTGGTCATCTTCCAGGATCGGACCTCGACGCAACCGATCTCGATCGCCAACGGCTCGACGATCTCCATCTCCGGCACCGTGTACGCCGCCAAGGCGCAATTCCAGATGGCGGGCGGGGCGACGAATAACCAGTTCGGCACCCAGCTCGTGGTGGACAGCCTGAACATGACCAACAACGCCACCCTGAATTTCACCACCAGCTCCACCTCCAGCAGCACGCACAAGATCAGCATCGTGGAATGAGGCCGGCTCGCGTGAAGCGCCGCGCTCGTCCCCCCACCCCGGCCCGATTTCGATTACAGGGAATTGCATGGCGACGCTCGAAAACGCAATCCGCATCGCTTCCGTGGCCCACGAAGGCCAGTCCGACGAGGCGGGCCAGCCTTGCCTGTTGCATCCCCTCCGGGTCATGGCGGCCGTGGAAGGGGAGGCCTCGCAAATCGTGGCGGTCCTGCACGACGTCCTGAAAGGCGCCAGGATCAAGGCGGACGACCTCCGCGGCGAGGGGTTCGACGACGAGATCCTCGAAGCCCTCGAATCCATCACGCCGCGCGAGAGCGAGCCCTACACCAGCTACATCCTGCGATGCCGCATCAACGACCTGGCCAGGAAGGTCAAGCTTGCCGAGCTGGTGGACAACCTCCAACCGTCCCGCCTGGTGCTCCTGCCCGAGCGGCCGGAGCCGGCGGTCGTCAAGCTCGGACGATATTTCCTCGCGTACAAATATCTAATCGGGCTGATGACCACCGAGCATTACACGTCGGTCTCCGAGAGCGGTCGGCGGGGCCGGGGCTGAGCGGCGATAGGCCCGGAATTGCCCGGTCACGCCGCAGGGCTCGTAATGCGTCATTTCCCGCGAGAATTCGGGGGACTGGGCGAAGTAGGCCAGGTAATCGAAGTTCTCGAGCGCCGGCAACGGAGGGTCGGAGTCGACCAGGACCAGCGTCGGCTTCCTCGCCCCGAAATCCGCCGCGATCTCGCCCACGAAGCGACGTTCCGCGTCGCTCATCTCGCCGGGCGCGTGGTAGCGTCCCTCTTTCCATGGCTCGCGGTCGTAGAACGCGCTGATTTGCCAGAGCATGGGGTGGCGCATGCCCCAGTTCACGCCCGCTTGATTGATCATCGGAAACGAAGTGTGGACCCAGGGCGTGAGCACCAGGACCACGTCGCCCGGCCGGGTGTGATCGCGGACGAATCGGATCGTCTCGGCCCCTTCCCAGACCTCGGAACGGGATTCGATCAAGGAGACGGCCGAAAACGCGGGCACGACGACCATCAAGCCAACAAACCCGCCAATCCGGCCGATTGGACCGGGCTGCCGCGCGATGATGATCGCCGCGGCGCCGGTGAAGAGGGAAATCGCGATCGCGACCGCGGGAAACCAGTGATAGGGCCACCCCTTCCCGTTCAGATACACGGCCACCGCCGACCCAACGGCAAGGCCGCCGAACACTTGCACCCAACCCGCTTCGCGTCCCTTCGCGGCATACCAGGCCACCGCGATCGACGCCACGAGCGGCGCGAGCCGCCACGAGCTGGCCAGCAACATCGGTCCCCTCGGCCCGTAATGCGGATACAGGGGCGCGAACCGGCGTGCGATCTCGAAATACTGGGGCGTCCAGGCCACCAGGACGACCAGATACGCCGCATAGACGGACGCGATCGTCATCGCCTCGGGCCGCATCCAAACTTTCCACGAGCGACGCCTCGCCAGGACGAGTTCGACCATCACCAGCGGGATCACCAGGAACGGCTTGATCGCGAACCCGACCCCCGCCATCAGTCCGGAAACGATGGCAAGCCCGCGCGATTGCCGACGTCCGGCGAATTCGCCCGCGGCGCCAAAGGCGTAAGGCAGGGTGAGGACGAGGAACAGGTGCTCACGCTGGCCGAAATTCCCGCCCGCGTACACCATGAGCAGATAGGCCCAGGTGACGACCCCCGCTTGCCGCAAGCGCCAGCGAATGCCCGCGACTGATCCGCCAGGCCAAGGCCAGGCTCAGGCCGATCGTCGCGAAGATCATCGCGAGGAAGGCGGCGAAGGGCGGCTGCCCCGCGATGCGCGAAGCGACGACGGCCGCCATGCTCACCAGCACGATCAGCGGCGGATTCGTGTCGATCAAATCCTCATAAGGTCGTGCGCCGTCCAGGATGCGGCCGGCCGTGTAGAGATGCCAGGCCGCGTCGGCATTCATCGGTTGATATTGCTTCTGCGCGATCCCCGCCGCCAGGACGATCGCAAGCGGGATCCACAACCGCGAGGATCGGATCAGCCCCGGATCGGTTTCGTGAAGGTCGATCGGCATGCGTTAATAAGCTCACGGTCGGGAAATCGCGGCCGAGATTACGCCCAAGACGAGTCTAGAACGCGAAAGCGGGCGGCGAGATTCGGCCTTGCTTGGCCGGAAAACGTCTTGACAGGACTTCCCGGCTACAGAGAACGCTTGGCCCGGTCGATAACGGTTGTATGGATTCCAGCGGTCTCGCGGCATCGAATTTGGGATGATGGCGAATGATTCCAACACAACCACCACCGCGAGGCCCATCACGGTGGCGATCCCGCCCGCTCGCCGGCCTGGTCCTGGCCCTCGCCCTGGCGAGCGGACGGGGACAGGCCCGCGCCCAGCAGGCCGAATTCCCGCCCTTACCCCCACCTCTTTCCGGGTTTACGCCCCGGATGCCTCTGGTGCCAACGATCCCCGGTCCCGCGGCCGGGTCGCTCGCCGAGGGCGTGGGCGTGTCGTCGTCGATCGTTGAGATCAAGCTCGGCCAGGGGCGTTTCCTCACGCTCAAGAAGCCGATCGCGCTCGCCGGGCAGCCCGCGCCCTTCCTGGCCGTGGGCGACCCCAGCGTGGTCGACTTCTATCAGGTCGGCCCCAAGCAACTTCGGTTGATCGGGAAGAAGCTGGGCACCACCGATTTGACGATCACCGTCAGCTCGGGCGAGACCTACGAATACGAGGTCCAGGTCGTCGCCGATCTCGACGTCCTGCGGGCCCAGCTCCAGCAGATGTTCCCCGACGCCGGCCTGAAGCTCTCGCAATTCCGCGAAAAGCTCGTGGTCGAGGGCCAGGCCCGCGACTCCACGCAGGTTGCTCGAATCCTTTCGGTGCTCGACACTTACATCCGCTCCATCCAGCGGGTGCAGATCGTCGGCCAGATTGGCGACTCGCAGATCGTGGCCAACGACCCCAACGCGGTCCCCCCTCCTCCGCAACCGGGCGTGCAGCCGGGAGTCAACCCGAACCGATCGATCACTTCCGAGGGCCTGGACGCCCTCCGGACCGGCACGCCGCTGCTCAGCAATTCGCAGCAAGGCACGAGCGCGCCGGGCGTGGCCTCGCCGGGGGTGGTCGCCACCAATCAACTTGCCACGAATCAGGTGCAAGTGATCAACCTGATTCGCATCCCGACCTCGCAACAGGTCCTCCTCAAGGTGCGCGTGGCCGAGCTGAACCGGACCGGGTTCCGCCAGGTGGGCGCCGACTTCCTCGCCACGATCCCCCAGTTCGCCACGCTCTTCGGCACGCAGATCGGCGGCCATACGCTGAGCGGGACCCTGGGAAATACCGCGCCCGTGGGGGTGGGGAGCATCGGCGCCGGCTCGTCTCCCTTCTATGGGACGTTCTCGCACGGCCAGTTCAACCTGGTGCTCAACGCCTTGCGGAAGAACAGCCTGTTCAAGGTCCTGGCCGAGCCGAACCTGGTGGCGCTCAACGGCCACCAGGCCAGCTTCCTCGCCGGCGGCCAGTTCGCCGTGCCTTCGTCCACGGGCACGGCCGGCGGATCGGCCGCCGGCGGCGCGACCCAGGGCAGCGCGTCGTTCAAGGACTTCGGCGTGAGGCTCTCGTTCCTCCCGATCATCCTCGACAACGAGACGGTGAGGCTCACGGTCGACCCGGAGGTCAGCTCGGTCGACTTCTCGATCGGCGTGACGCTGGTCCCCGGCGGCTCGCCCGTCCCGGGCTTGAACACGCGCAGCGCCCACACGACCGTGGACCTCCGGCAGGGCGAGACCCTGGCGATCGCGGGCCTGCTCTCGCTCTCGATCAACGGCGAGACCGACCGGATTCCCGGCCTGGGCGACCTGCCTTACATCGGCGCCTTCTTCAGCAACACCACGAGCCAGAGGATGGAGAAAGAGCTGGTCATCCTCGTCACGCCCTACATCGTCGAGCCCATGGTGCCTGGGCAGGTCCCCGCCACGCCGGGCGACGAGGTGGGCGAGCCGAACGACCTGGAATTCTTCTTCATGAATCGGATCGAAAGCCGCATCGGCGTCGACACGCGATCGACCACCAAGTACGACGACCCGTTGCACATCGTCCGGAGTTCGCTCGTCGAGAAGAAATACCTGATCGGGGCCTCGGGTTATTCCAAATGAACGCGTCCAGGAGAGCCGTCATGTCGAGGATTTCCCGCCGATCGATGGTCGTGGGCCTGGCAATGGGGTTCGCCTCGTCCGCGACGGCGCTGGCCCAGCAGGTGCCCGACCCCCTGCCGATGCTCCCGCCGGCCAGCCCCGCGCCGCCGACGGTGATCCTGTCGGCGTCCCCGGTGGTGATGGTGCCGCCCATGGGCGTCCAGCCGACGTGGTTTCCCTCGCCGCTGGACCCGGTCGCGACCGAGACGTTCGGGCCCCATCATGCGGAGAAGAAATCGAGGTCGTGGTTCTGGCGGCGCTCGCAGGGCAAGATCCTCGGATATCCCGAGCAATTCTGCGCCAGGCCGCTCGGCGCCTCGGTCTACGATCAGTATCGCACGATGGTGGCCAACGGCGCCGCCGCCCGCCTGACCCTGTTTGATTGCGACTTCGTGCCGGGGACGGGGCAGCTCACGCCTCGCGGCCGGATCCAGCTCGCGAAGCTCTCGGAGCAGCTCGCGGCCAGCCCATTCCCGCTGATCATCGAGAGCACCCCGACCGCGCCCTCGCTCGCGAACGTCCGCCGCTTCAACGTCCTGGCCGAGCTCGCCGGCGGATCCTTGCCCGGTCCCCTCCGATCGCGTGCTCGTCGGCGTGCCGCGCCCGGTCGGGCTCTCGGGGGTCGATGCGCAGATCATCGGCGCGAACGAGACCTCGCGAGTCCAGCAATATGGCCCGCCAATCCCGCTGTTCTCCTCCGGCGTGAACAGCCCCAGCGGTGGCCCTTCCAACGGGTCAACCCCCCTCGGTCAGTAATCCCGGATGAGCCGGCCTTTCGTGGAGCGATCGTATGATGTCTAGCCGCGTTCGCGTCGCCAATTCGCTGCGAATAATCGCGTCGATTTCGATGCTCCTCTCCGGTTGCGCCGTGCCGAAGCCTCGCGAGCATAGCTCGCAGGAGGTGATGGAGTCGGCCACCTCGGGCAAGGTCACGCGGCGTCAGGCGGCCGACGTCGAGATCGCCATGGCCCGTTCGCTCGAAGAATCGGGCGACCTGGAAACCGCCGAGAAGACCTATCGCGAGGCGATCAAGAAGGACTCGAAGCGCGCCGATGCCGAGGCGAGGCTCGCCATCCTCTGCGACAGGAAGGGGGACACGAAGGAGGCGAACGGCCATTTCGCCAGGGCGGCGTCGCTCGACCCCAAGAATCCGGAAATCCTCTGCGATCAGGGCTACAGCTTCTACCTCCAGCGCCGCTGGTCCGACGCCGAGTCCCGGCTGAAGAAGGCGATCAAGATCGACCCGCACCACGCAAGGAGCCACACCAATCTCGGCCTGCTGATGGCCCGCCAGGGGGACGAAAAGGCCGCGCTCGCCCAATTCGCCCTCGCGGGCTGCGACGCCGCGGACGCCCAGTCCAACCTCGGGCTAATCCTGGCGCTGGAAGGCCGTTTCGACGAGTCGCGAGCGGCCTACGAGAAGGCGATCGCAATCAAGCCGAATTCCCCCATCGCCAAGGAAGGACTGCGAGCGGCCAACCTCGCGATGGAATCCGGCCGCAACCCAGCCCGCCCGGCCCTCGCCAGGGGCACGGGCAAGGAAGGCCGCGTCGATCCGGCCGTCCTGAAGACTTCCCATTCGGTCCCGTCTCCGTGAAATTCTGCCGTCACGATCCCGCTCACAATCCGCATTCCGCCCATTCTAACTTGAACGGGACACGATCGTGGGTTAGGTTTGTGATGAGGGAGTACAAATCCCTTATGAAAATATCGAATTAATGCGCATTGCTTATCATCTTGAAGGGACTTCCCATGACGCAGCACGGGACCGTCCGGGCGATTCGCGCCGTTGTCTGGGCGTTACTCGCGTCGCCGGGCCTGATGCCGCATGCGGCGCAAGCCCAGACGCCGCCCCCGCCGGTGCCCGGCCTGCGGTCTCAGCCCCCGCGAGCCCAGGGCGTCCCGAAGGCTCCTGTCGCCGACACGCCGGAACTGACGCCCACGCCCATCGAGCGGGAAATCCCCGGGAATGCCCTCCCGAACGCCTTGCCCCAGCCGAACGTACCGGCCGCGAGCGTGCCCGATCCCCGGTTGCCGTCCTCGCAGAGTGGCGATGCGACGGCGCTCCCTCGTGCGATGAGTGTCTCCGTGCCCGGCCCGGCGTCGATGGGTCCCGTTCCCACTTATGCGCTTGGTCAGATATCCCCCACGATCATCCCGGACTCGCAAGCCCAGGCGAAATCAGGGGGCTCGACGCCCGCGGATGCCGCGCCGACCTACGGATACTCCGCAAACAAGGCCAACGCCGAACTGAAGCTGCAATACAAGACCATCGGGACCACTCGCTCGGGCGGGGCCTTCGAGGTGGAGTCCACCGGGACGAGCGAGCCTTTCCTGATCGATTGGATCACCCCCACGGGGACGACGATCACGCCGGTCCGCGCCGAGTTCCGCGTGACGTTCGCCAAGGGGATGAGGCCATTCGTTTACAGCGTTGGCGTGGCGATCGCCGAGAATGGCAAGGGACAATTCACAATCCCGGGCCCCGAGATTGACGGCTTCAGCAGGGAGTTGATCAAGGCAATCAACGGCTGTCTCGGCGGATTCGATGCCAGGCATCCCATCACGCTGGATGACCCGACCGTCCAGGTGATCATCACGCCCGTGTCGCCGAATCCGGCCTATTTCGCAACCCGTCCCGTCAAGCTTCGGGGCGGCGTGCCCCTGAGGTTCGAGCAGATCCCCTGAACCCGAGTATCCGCCTCCTCGCCGCCCGAAAAGACGCCGTCAACCGGAATATCTGGAGAATCCCCCCATTCGACACGATGAAACCTATCGTGCGAATCGAGGGATTGGAAGACGGCCTCCGGTCGAGGGCGAGCGTCATGCGGAAGTATCTAGCCTGCTCGGGAATCATCCTGCTATCGCTGATAGTGGCGGGGAAAAGTCAGGTCCACGGCGGAGATTGGCCTTGGTCGCACGCGAAGCCCGACCAGCCCAACTCGCTGGAGCAGGTGGCGCGATCGATCGACAGCGTCGAGGAGAAGATCCTCGACGACGGGACCGTCGTGCTCAAGCAACCGGACGTCTATAGCCAGTCGCGCATGACGTTGTACCGCAAGAATTTCGAGACGCAGCTTTATAACGCGATCACGAATTTCGATGTCGTGCTCTCGGCCCGCGTGTTCCGCTCGGACCAGGCCGCGTTCGCGAGCCAGAGCAATCTGGCGACTTCGGCGGCGACGGCGTCGGCCAAGGGCGTCGCGCCCCGACGACGAACACCACGGTGACCAGCCCCACGCTCATCAGCGCGGGATCGGGGCCGGGGATCACGCCGAACGGCCTGGCCGACAACTCGATCGTCCGCCCGAACAACCTGACCGCCCTCGGCTCGGCGCCGTTCTCCCAAGGCTTCGCGGGGAAGGGCAACCCGTACGGGCTGGGAGTCGAGCCGACCGTCTATCTCGACGAGCTGAAGCGATACCAGGACCATCTCAATCAGCTCCGCCGCGTGAACATGGGCGACGACATCGCCGACTCGTCGGGATACGGCCTGTACCTGATCCGCATGCCCGCCTCGATCCAGCCGGGGGAATGCACGCGACAGGGTTACGGCGCCGTCGTCACGGCCACGATGAGGCACGATTTCGGGGCCGACTTCCTTTGTACGACCTATCGCAACCTGGTCATCAACGACCTCGTCGATCAGCTCGCGCCGGTGGTCTTCGAATTGATCCGCTCGGACGCGCCCAAGAAGCAGGCGATGCTGGATAGCTGGCAGGACCTGGCAAGGCGATACGACGAAGTCAAGAACGTCCCCAACGAGCAAACCCGGGCGCTGCAGCACCAGATCAATTCGGGCGGACAATTGACGTTCCCGAAGTCGCTGCCCTCGTCGCTCAAGCTGACGCGGATCAACGAGCAGTCTTACCCCGTCCCGCCCACCGAACTGGACGACGTCTTTTTGCGGCAAAACCTGTACGTCCTCGCGATCACGGCGAGGCAATCGATGCAGACGGTCACGCCGCGCGCCACCGACGTGCGGTCCTTCCTGCGCAACGAATTGGAGACGGCCTACGACCTCGTCAGCCAAATTTACAACCGCGACGACCCGAATTCCGAGGCGAAGATCGATCACTACGAGCGCGCCGTCGAGTCGATCGCCGGCCACGTCCGGAACTTTGATTATCTCCCCCTCACCGACGACTACAGGGAGCTTGCCCGCGGGCTTCCCGGGGTCTTCCAGTACACGGACTTCGGCCCCTCGGCGTTACACCCGGAACATCCTCCCTCCATCGACCCGAATTATTCGCTGCTCCAGGCATTGACCATCCTCAGCTACGCCATCGCGGTCGGAGTCCGGGCTGCTCAACGGCCAGCTCCAGGTCGACATGAAGCGAGTGCTGGAGAAGGAAGGCGCCGACTGCTCGACGATCGATGCCGCGCGATTCTTCGCCTGCCGTCCCGACCCCGCGGCCGAGGCCCGCTTCCAGGAATACGTCGAAGAAGCGGTGGCCGATCATCACCTTCGCGCTCGACCCGGTCGTCGACCAGCAGAACATCGCCGACGCCACCAGCGTCAAGCGCGACCTGCAGCTCGCCCTGGCCTTCGCATTCTCGACCGGGCAGATCAACTTCAACCAGCTCACCCAATTCCAGAGGCGGATCGAGGTCGACGCCGAGACGATCGCCCTGAACCGGACCGTCACGTCGTTCGCCCACGGCAACGACACCTTCGGCTTCCGTTTCCTGCCGCGCTACCAGAATCCGCCGCCGGAGAAGAGCAACTTCCAGGTCATCACCGAACCAGCTCATCAAGGGCGGCCAGGGGCGGAACTACCAGCTAAAGAACAGCAAGCTCGAAGCCGGCCAGCGCGAGCTGACGGCGGTCGTCGTGATGCCGTCGTTCCTCCAGGCGCATCCAGATGGACGTCACGGGCAACTGGTTCCCCCTGCACGACCCCGACCAGATGAAGATCCCCACGCCCCGGATGATCGAGCAGGGGCGCCAGGTCGTCGAGCTCCGCGAGGCCCTGGCCTGCATCCACGACCATACAGGCTCTATCGCACGGGCGACGTCCAGCGGCTCAGGACGCGCGTCCATCAGATCGAGGCAGATGCTGCCGATGCAGACGCTCGAGGTCCGCGTCCCCTACGAGAACACGCTCGGCGGCTTCCAGCTCTTCCAGCAGGGCGTGACCTCGCTCGTGCCGGCGTTGAACGGCTTCGAGGGGGCCGACTCGATCTCCAAGGCCTCGCAGGGGACCGACCTGATCCTCTTCGGCAAGCACTTCAGCGTCCAGGAGACGAACGTCGTCGTCGGCGGCGTCTACCTCTTGCTCGCGAACCTGGACAACCCGACGGCCGCCTCGTCCTCCCCGCCGGCCGGCGGCGACTCCTCGGGCTCGGCCCAGTCCGGCGCCGCCAAGTCCAGCACCACGGCCGGCGCCGCCAAGGCGCCCACGCCTCCCGCGGCGAGCAATCCAGGGACCACGTCGAGCAACCCGGCCATCGACATCGTGAGTCGCGAGGTCATGCGAATCCACCTCCCCGCCAACGTCAAGCCGACGGACATCTACGACGCCGATCGCAAGACCTCCCGGGCCTACGTCGAGATCTACGTGGCCACGCCCACCGGAATCTCCAACCGATTGCTCGTGCCGTACAAGAAGGCCAAGGACGCCGACGCAAAGTCCGTGACCGCCCAGGTAGGCTTCGACCTGAACGCGAAGGATAGCGCGGAGATGGACGTCTCGGTCCAGTGGATCCACGACGCCGACGACAGGTACTCGCTCGTGGCCTCCGAAGACCCCTCCGCGGGGGACAAGAAGCCGCTGCACATCACGTGGGACTCGCCCGTGGGATTCGCACCAGGACGCTGCTCGCCACCTTCGAGGGGACCGTGAATAGCCAGGCCGTGAAATTCGCCCTGGAGGCAAGCGCGGGGTTGAAAGATGATTACTCGGTCGATCGCCGATTCATCGCCCTCGAACTGCTGAAACAGTTGCAAACCATCGTCGTCGCCCCGCCCACGCTGCCTCCCGACAGCGTGACGATGACGGTGTCGGTGCAGCCGTACATCCCGACCGATTCGATGGGATACCGCGTGATCTCGGCCGCCAAGCCGCTGAAGACCCAGTTGACCGTCAAGTTTTCGCCGAAGATCACCAACAAGAATGCGCTCGAAGGCGTGACGGTCCCCGCCCTGCCCCCACCTCCTCCCAAGGAGGCCGCATTGCCGGCCCCCGCAACGGCCGACGTGGCGGTCTTGCGGACTTCTCGGGATTTGCCCCGCGGCATGATCACCCCTCACGCTCGAAAGGCCCCAACTCCGCCCGCCGCGCCGACGGCGATTTCCTCGGCCGATTTGCCCCCGTTGCCGAGGCCCGCGACGAGCGACAAGGCAACGCCCGGCCCCCGGGCAGCAACGGCTCGTCCGGCGCCAACCGGCAAGGTGGCGACGAGGCCCGCTCAAGCCGAGGCCAAGTCGGACTCGGCCGCCAACGAGCCGGACGGCAAGGACGCGAAACGACGTGCCCGGTGGTCGTGGCTGGGCCATTGATGACGGATCAGCGTCGCCGCGCCTTCCGCCCGGGACGCGCGGCTGGCGCGATCGCGACGGATTTCCCGACGGCGAAGAATCCAATTCGGCTTGCCGGCGCGGATCTATCGCCTTAGCCCGGAAGATCTCCCGGGAATTCCCGCGCACGCCGCCCTTTCCCGTGTTAGATGTCATCAGGATTCCGTCCCCAAGCGCCCCTGACCGGGGGTCGAGGGACGGCTCGGCCTGCATCGATGCAGGCGATGACTTGCGGGATCACACAGGGAGGCGATCCAGCCATGACTCGTCGAAAAGAAGGATTTCGCGCGGCCGTCGAGGGCCTGGAAGACCGGCTCGTCCTCACGCATCGCGCCGCGCACGCCGCGTCGGTGGTGGTCAGCGGGCTCTCGCCGTCGAGCCAGGTCCTGAACGGCCGCCAGCAGCCGCTGATCGCCGAGATCAACCAGGTTTTCGACTCGTTCCAGAGCGACTATGGCGCCGCGAGATCCACGTATTTCGCGTCGATCTTGAACGTGCCCAACCCGGATGCGGCGACGACCAACGCCTTCACGCTCTACACCCGCCAGCGGGTCTCGCTGCTCGCCCAGCAGGTCATCAGCACGTTCTTGCAGACGCCCCAGGGCACCGTCAGGGCCAAGGGACAGCCGACCGTCCTCCAGCAACTGGTATCTCGCAAGCTCATCAACCCGACCGGACAGGACCCCGCCGGCTCGCTCGCCCGGTCGCTCCTGGACTCGATCCCGCAGCCCGGCACTTCGTCGGCCACGGCCTCGCTCTATTCGCTCACGCAGGATAACGCCATCGAATCCGCCCGCGTGGCGGTCATCAATGGCGTGAACATCGTCAAGGTGGGCGCGTTCGGCAATTCCTCGTCTCATAACTGATAATCGCACCGAGGGCGCCGTCATCGGCCGTCCCCGTCGCCCAGGAGCCTTATGTCATGGCCTTCCGCCGCAGGTCGAGACCGGGATCTCCAATCCCGCGGGCGTAAAGTCACCATAGAACGGCTGGAATCCAGGGAATTGCTCACGCTAACGCCCGGCGCGACCGTCAGCATATCGGCGGTCGCCGGGGCCGCGTTCCAGGGCGAGGTCGGCACGTTCACCGATAGCGTCGCGACGGATACCGCGAGCGGTTTCACCGTGACCATCAACTGGGGAGACGGTCAGACCTCCGCGGGTTCGGTCGTCGCCGAAGGGACGAGCGGCTACGAAGTCATTGGCTCGCACACCTACGCGTCGCTCGGGACCAACGGCATCACCTCGCAGGTGACCGCGCCCGACGGCTCGACGGCGAGGGTCCTGGGCACGGCCGCCGTCGCCGATGCGCCGATCACCGTCACGGGCCTGAATTTCAACGCCACCTCGGGCACGCCCGCCACGGTCAACGTGGCCGATTTCCGCGTGGCGAATCCCTCGGCGAACCTCGCCGAATATCAGGCAACGATCATGTGGGGCGACGGGACGACCTCGCAATCGTCGACGTTCCTCCCGGACGGCCAGGGCGGCTCCCTGGTAACGGCCACCCACGCCTACGCCAAGTCCGGCACCTTCAGCACGGAGGTCGTGGTCAATCACGTGACGGGCACCGCGGCGAGCACCGGCGGCGGCACCGCCACCGTTGCCGCCGCGGCCAGCCTCCAGCCCATCAGCCAACTTGTCCTCGGCACGCCCGACTTGCCGATCGACGCGACCACGCAAATCGCCGGCTCCTTCCGCGACTTCACCTACAACCCCGCGGCGCCCCCGAGTTTCCAGGCGTCCATCAACTGGGGCGACGGCCACGTGTCGGCCGGCGCCGTGACGTTGATCTCGACGGCCGCGAGCGCAACCGGCACCACGGCCCTCTACAACGTGACCGGATCGAATGTTTATCTGAATCCGGGCACGTACCTCGTATCGATCACCGTGCAAGACCAGACCAGCGACGCGACTCTCATCAAGAGCACCGCCATCATCTCCGGGCCGGTCCTGACCCCGCAGGGCACGACGATAACGGCGACCGCGGGCATCCCGCTGCCGGCGGCCACCACGCGGGTGGCCACGTTCCTCGACACGAACGCCGCCGATTTCGCCCCCGGCAGCACGCCCGTGGCCACGATCAACTGGGGAGACGGCCAGACCACAACCGGCACGGTCTCCGCAAGCTCGCAGCCGGGTTCGTTCAACGTCTTCGGCGGCCACACCTACGCGGCGGCCGGGAACTTCACGCTCGGCGTCACGCTGGTCAATTCGGCGGGACAAACCGCGACGGCGACCGGGTCGGCCGTGGTCTCGGCGGCGACCATCAACGCGACCGGTACGACCTTCCCCGTCTCGCCGGATGCCCCGTTCACGGACACGGTCGCCAGCTTCAGCGACAACGACCCCTCCGCCACCGCTGCCAACCTGAAGGCCACGATCAACTGGGGCAACGGCACGACCACGCTCGGGACCATCACCGGGCCCGGCGCGAACGGCCTGTTCTCCGTGCAGGGCTCGTTCACCTATGCGGCGACCAGCCCAAGCGGCTCGTTCCCGGTCACGGTCGTGATCACCGACCCGCTGGGCTTCTCGGCCACGGCCACGAGCAAGGCGATCATCGTGAACGCGCCGACGATCGCCGCGATCGCGACGACCTTCGCGGTCACGCCGGGCGTGCCGTTCAAGGGGGTCGTGGCCTCGTTCACCGATTCCAATCCCGCCGCGGCCACGACCAGGCCCACGGCCTTGATCACCTGGGGCGACGGCCATGTGTCGCCGGGCACGGTGGCGGGGCCGGATGCCAACGGCCTGTTCACGGTTTCCGGCACGAACCTCTATGCCGCTTCCGGGTCAAGCTCCTACGCAGTCGCGGTCACGATCACCGATCCCAGCGGGCAATCCGCCTCGGTCACGAGCACCGCGCTCGTCTCGGCGCAGCCGGTCACGGCCATCGGCGTGAGCTTCGCCGCGTCGCCTGGCGTGTCGTTCACGGGGACGGTCGCCACGTTCACCGATCCCAACCCCTCGGCCACGTCGACCAAACCGATCGCCGCCATCAATTGGGGCGACGGCACGTCCTCCTCGGGGACGGTGAGCGCGCCCGACGCGAACGGCGTGTTCACGGTCTCGGGAACCCATGTGTATGCCTCGGCAAGCCCGAGCGGCACCTATCCGGTGGTCGTGACGATCACCGATCCCGGCGGCCAGTCCGGCACGGCGAATAGCCCCGCGTCGGTGGCCGCGCCGGCGCCGGTGGCCGTGGTCCCGACCGGCTCGCTCGACCCCGGCGGGGAAGACGGGCCATCGGCGGCGGGCGGATTCTCGGACACGAACCGCCCGACCTTCAGCGGGACGGCCGCCGATTTCGCCCTCGTCCAGCTCTATGCCCATCTCAACGGCGTGGACGCAAATTCGCTCCTCGGGCAAGTCATCGCAGGCGCCGACGGCCGTTGGACGCTCGCCACCGGCCCGCTCGCCGAGGGGATCTACACCGTGACCGCCGTCGTCACGCCGCCGGGCAGCGCGCCGTCGACCCCGACGCCGCTTTCCAATAACGGACAGGTGGTAATCGATACCACGCCGCCGGTTGCGATCGGCGGGACGTCCTACGCCGGCAAGACGCGGATCGTCGTCTCATTCCAGGACGACCTGAGCGGCATGAACGCGCAAAGCCTGATGCTCGCGTCCAACTACACGCTAGCGGGCCCTCACGGGACGACGATTCATCCCTCGGCCGTGAGCCTTGCGACCGGCGGCGGCTTGCCCACCGATCCGCAAAAGGTCGTCCTAACGATCTCCGCCAGCCCGAAGGTGCTCCGCAAGTTGCGCTACCTGCGGATCGGCGGATTGGGCATCAAGGACAATGCCGGGAACAGCCTGGGCAAGGATTACCAGGGCGTGATCGTGCCCGCCAGGGGTCGCGCAAGCGGGAACACCGTGCTAAGGATCGCCCGATAGGAGTCGGACATTGATCAAACGCTAACGATGGATGCCAAGGTAAAACCATCTCGCTCGATGCACCGTCCCGCCTCAACGTCGGTGGGTTACGCTCGCCAATCGGCCCTGCAGTCGGGGCGATACGACTCCACCACCCCGGAATCCATCATTGGGCCTTTCCTGGTAGGATTCTTTGACTGAGAACCCTTGCCTGGAAGTGATTTACGAATGGGCGATGAGGGACTCGAACCCCCGACATCCTGCGTGTAAAGCAGGGCCTCTAACCGACTGAGCTAATCGCCCGGGATGGCCCTACTTTAGTCGGATTTCTTGCGGACGGCAATCGGTTGGACGCTTGCGGATTCCTGCTCACTTCAGGGTTGTCTCGTCATCCAGGGCGCCTTCGACGTGCGTTTGCGCCAGGCTTTGCGGGTCTTGCCTCCGCCAGTTGAAGGGATTCAATCGCATCCCGCTGATCGGTTGGCTGACGATCATCGGCCCCGGGCTCCCCGCGTGGCTGATCGCCGGCGCTGGGTTCGAGACCCCGCTGGCTTGCGCGACCGTCCCTCCCGATGGCGGCGACACGTCGCACACGGCCCCAGGCGGGGTGCAGAGGAGAGGATCGGTCCGGGTGCCGGGTCGCATCCCGTGGCGCCCATGCCTTGCGGGGTGTATCCGTAATAGTGATTATGAATGCATCCCGTTGCCCCGAGCAACCCGGACAGGGCGATCAGGGCGGCGAATCGGGTCGGAGTGGCCTGCCTCATCGTGTGCTCCTTTGCCGGGCGACGGCGGCCCGCCGCGCCTTGGGCTCAAGCGGAAATCTTCGTTCGCGTGCCGATCCGGGGTTGCGGGCTGCGGGAGACCCAGCAGAGATGTCGGGCGGGACCATGCCCGAATCGGCGGGACTCTACACCAAATTCGGGAATTGGCCAACGGCACTTTCCGGTCGACTCGACCTGAAATAACCATCACACGACCTTCAATCCTCGGCGTCAGCCCCGCCGACCACGGATGCACCGAAGCAGACTTCCTCCCTTCGGTCCGACCCTCATAGGGAAGGATCCGAGCATCCGGGCCCGGGATTCAACGCGAACCTTGAGACTTGAACACGAGGAACCGGCCTTATCCAATGAGACCGTAAATGGCCGGCCCTCCATTCGTGTGCGACGCGACCGGGAAACCACCGTAGGGCGTTCGTCCGGATTTGTCTTCAATGTTGCGAGCTGATTACTTGTATTTTATCCCCTATATGTTGCGACGCAGCCGGCGGGTGCTTCGACTGCCGAGGAGACGGACTTTTCCGTTGAAGTCCCCTCGATCGACGCGGCATCAAGGTTTCATCCCGTCGATTCAGCTCCTCATAGATACTAGCGTTCACTCGAAGCCCTGCCGACGGTGAATGACGGGGCGTGGGCGAGGTTGAAGCGATGCAGCACCCGGCGGGGGTCGTGGAAGCCGTCCCGGTTCGGTAGGGAGCGGCGGATGCACGAAGCGATGGGCTTTCACGATCTACGGCGACGACGCCCGCTGGCCCCTGGGGAGGATTCGGGCGCAGGATCGACCTGGGTCGTTGCTACAAGCAGAGTCCCGCGATGGCGGCCGATCATGTCCGGGTCGTTCAAGGAATGGTTAGCCCCTCCCAGCCATTCAACAATTTCGGGACCCGGCATCTGCTCATGAGCCAACCTCACTCCCGCGTTCGGTTTCCCAGCACCATGTGGCCCCTGGTCGCAAGTGCGGGCGGTCCGGTTACTCCCGAAGCTCGAGACGCCCTGGCGACGCTCTGTGAGATCTACTGGCAACCGATCCTGCCTTGATCCGTCGGCACTGGCACCCCGCCCACGAAGCCCTCGACCTGACTCAAATCGTTCTTCATCGCCCTGCTGGAGAAAGAGACGCTCGCCCAGGCCGACCGGGAGCGAGGGCGGTTCCGCGACTTCCTTCGGAAAGTCTGCCTCAACTTCCTCAAGGATGAAAACCGCCGGAGGCAGGCCCGGGTTCATGGCGGGGATATTTCCTATCGTCTCGCTCGACTCCCGGGACGCCGAGGGCCTCCGCCTTTTCGAGCCGGTCGACCTCAGGACCCCGGACCGCCTCTTCGAACGAGACTGGGCGTTGACCCTCCTCGACGAGGTCGCTCGACCGGCTCGCCCCGATATGCGGAGTCGAACCGGGCCGAGATCTTCGAGCAACTCAAGATCGTCCTGACCGAAGGGCCGGGGGGCGGTCCGCTTCGGCCCTGGCCGAACGGCTCGGGATGCCGACGGAGAACGCCGTGCATCAGGCGACCAGCCGGCTTCGAGGCTCGCTACCGCGAGATCCTCGTGGAAGAGATCGCCGGCACGCTCGACGACCCGTCCCGGGTCGATGAAGAAATCCGCTCTTCTCTTCGAAGCGGTCCGCGCCTGAGGCCAGCCCTTCGCGTAAGATTTCCCGGCGATTCGCGTAAGAGAGAGAAGAGGTCGCGACGAGTCTTCGAAGAAAGGCACGCCGATGGCCGAGCCCGAGCTGTGCCGCCGACTGTAAGCAGGCGTTGCCCGACGACGCCCCCGGGGGACTCTGCCCGGCCTGCTTGTTCGGCCAGGTGATCGAAGGCGAGATCGAAGGCGTCGCTGGCCGATGGAAGCGTCCCGGATCGACCAGTCCCGCGCCGATCGCGATCAGCGTTTCGACACGTAGTCTCCGCCCGGTCCGACGACTCGACGCGATGAGGCCCGACCGACGGCCGACTTCCCCGAGTTCGTCGGCCGCTATCGGCTCGACCGGGAGATCGGCCGCGGCGGGATGGGCCGGGTCATCCTGGGGCGCGACGTCGAGATCGGCCGCGGATCGCGCTGAAGGTCCTCCTCGAAAAGTACCGCGACTCGGCGAAGATGGCCCGCGCGATTCATCGAGGAGGCCCAGATCGGCGGCCAGCTCGTCCACCCTGCGATCGTCCCGGTTTACGAGATGGGCACCTTCCCCGACGGTCGGCCGTTCTTCGTGATGAAGCTGGTCCAGGGGAGGACCCTGGCCGATCTCCTGCACTCGCGGACCGACCCGACCGAGGACCTGCCGCGCTACCTGTCGATCTTCGATCAGGTCTGTCAGGCGATGGCCTACGCCCACTTTCGAAGGGTGATCCACCGCGACCTCAAGTCGCCGAACGTGATGGTCGGCGCCTTCGGCGAGGTCCAGACGATGGACTGGGGAATGGCCAAGCTGCTCTCAAGCGAAGGGCCGACCCGAGGCCGACGGCGCGATCCGGACCGATCCGCCGACGGCTCGCTCGCCACCGTCGACGGGAGCGTCAAGGGCACACCGAACTACATGTCCCCGGAACAGGCCCGGGGCGAGGGCGACCGCCTCGACGAACGGACCGACGTTTTCTCGCTCGGAGCCATCCTCTGCGAGATCCTCACGGGTCGTCCGCCCTACCTCGGCGAATCGTCCGAAGAGGTCCTCGCCAAGGCCGCGAGGGCCGACCTGGCCGACGCGTTGGCCGAGCTTGGCAACTGCGGCGCCGATGTCCGAGTTGCAGGCCCTGGCCCGTCACTGTCTGGCGACCGATCGGGACGACCGCCCGAGCGACGCCGGCGAGGTCGCCGCGCGATCGCGGCCTATTTCGCGGGCGTGCTGGACCGCCTTCGCCGGGCCGAGCTCGATCGAGTCGAGGCCGAGACGCGGGCCGAAGAAGAATCGAAGCGCGACGACTCCTGGCCGACAAGCTCGCCGACGAGGCCGAAGGCCGGGCCACCTCCGAGCGGAAGCGGCGACGACTGCAAGCCGGCCTGGCGGCGGCGGTGCTGGCTTTGATGATGATGGGCGGGCTGGGGACGGCCTTACTCCAGGAACAGACGTCGGCCCGGGCTGCCTGCGACTGCCAAGGTGATCGGGGTGGCTTCGACGATGCTGGAAGTGGCCAAAGCGACCCCGGAGAAGATCGCTCCGTGGCGGACGGCCCTGGCCGCCGCGCAACAGGCGGAGGGTGTCGCCGGCGGCGATTCCGCAGCCTTACAGCAGATCCGCCAAGCCTGCGCGACCAGGCTCAAGCAGGTCTCGACGCGGCCGAGCGTGACCAGATGCATGCTCGATCGCATCGTCGAGATCCGATCGTTCCGGTCCGACGATCCCCGAGGGCGTCACGACCGATGCCGCTTATGCCGAGGCCTTCCGGGGGGCCGGGCTCGACCCCTCGACTCTGCCTCCGGCCGAGGCGGGCGCGAAGATCAGGGCCCGCCCGCCGGCGGTTGCCGTGGCGATCGCGGCGGCGTTGGACGACTGGTCCCTCGTCGCGGGGGCGCCTGCCGAGACGATCACGCCTTCGCCGGGCGACTGACCGAGGTCGCCCGACGCGGCCGACCCCGACGTCCGGCGCAACAACCTCCGCGCGACCCTCGGCTTCGCAGGACAATGCTCGTCGTCAAGAAGCGATGAAATTCCTGGCCGAGACGGCGAAGTTTAGCGAACTGGGGCCGGCCAGTCTCATCCTGCTTAGCCCAGAACGTGGGAGACCCGGCCATGGCCGAGACGGTCGCTGCGCCAGGCCCAGCAATATCATCCAGATGACGTCTGGGTCAACTACCTGCTCGCTCGCGTGCTGGATCAGCGCGCACCGTCGCGAAGACGCGGTCCGCTTCTACACGGCCGCCCGTGCCCTTCGACCCGAGACGGCCCACGACCTCGCGCACCTGCTGACCGAGCATGGGGAAATCCGACGAGGGCATCGAGGTCTTCCAGGATCTGGCCCGCCTGCGGCCCGAGACGAGCCGTCACCTCGAGATGCCTGGCCATCGCACTCCTAGATCGCGGTCGATCGCAGGAAGCCGCCGCGGTGCTCGACCGGTCCGTAGCCGCTCTGTCGCGAGCAGAGTCCGCCTCAGGCCTGGCTCCTTCTTCCTCCATTTCTACCTCGGCCAGCGCCCTGCAAGCCCAGGGGCATCTCGACCAGGCCATCGCCGAATATCGCGAGGTGAACCGCCTCAAGCCCGATGCGCGATCTCCTACTCCAACCTCGGTAACATCCTCCGTAGCCAGGGAAAGGCCAGGCGAGGCCACCGCCGAATTCCGCGAGGCGATCCGGCTCCAGCCGGATTACGCCGAAGCCCACTCCGAACCTCGGCGCCGCCCTGCTCAACCTGGGAAAGCTCGACCAGGCCATCGCCGCCCTCCGCGAGGCGATCCGCCTCAAGCCCGACTTGGCCGTCGTCCACTACAACCTTGGCACCGCCCTGAAAGCCCAGAAGAAGCTTTGACCAGGCCATCGCCGAATTCCGCGAGGCGATCCGCCTCAAGCCCGATTTGGCCGCGGCCCACGTCAACCTCGGTGCCGCTCTCGGCGAGCTAGGCAAGGTTGACGAGGCCATCGCCGCCTTCCGCGAGGCGATCCGCCTCAAGCCCGATCTCGCCGATGGCCTACTTGAACCTCGGCATTCTCCTCAAGGCTCAAGGAGACTATGCCGGGTCGCTCGCGATGCTTCGCAAGGGGCACGAACTGGGCACCAAGCAGCCTGGCTGGCGTTTTCCCTCGGCGCGGTGGGTTGCCGAGGCCGAGCGGATGGTCGGCCCTGGCCGAGCGTCTCCCGGGGCTGCTGAAGGGAGAAGATCAGCCCGAAGGACACCGCCGATCGCCTGGCCCTGGCCCAGATGTGCGTCGACAAGAAACTCTATGACTCTGCGACCCGGTTCCTGTCCGAAGCCCTGGAAGCTGACTCGAAGCTCGGCGACGACCGCCTGGCCCAATATCGTTACAATGCCGCCTGCGCCGCCGCTCTGGCCGCCGCCGGAAAGGGCAAGGATGACCCGCTCCCCGACGAAGCCGCGAAGCGCAAGCTTCGAGGCCAGGCCCTTGGTTGGCTCAAGGCCGAGTTGGAGACACTGGACGATGGTCCTCGCATCCGGCCCTCCCAGGGCCCGGCCGCTCGTCGCCCAGACTCTCGAGTCATTGGCGGCAAGACACCGACCTCGCGACCATCCGTGATCCCGAAGCTTTGGCCATGCTTCCGGAAGACGAGGGCAAGGAATGGCAATCGCTCTGGGCGGACGTCGAAGCCCTCTTGGAGCGGGCCCAGATAGAAATCGCCCATTGAATATCTGGATCGAATTCCAGGCGATAACCCACGTTGTCCACGTCATTTTCTCGAGAATCCGCGGATTCGCCCGTAAGGTTTCGCCAAGAACACCCCGTAAATAATGGCAGTGGCAGGGATGTCCGATCCTGCCCTGCCAAGGATTTCGGGACGGATGTCGCCCGAGCGGTGACAACCCGCTGAATAGGTCAGGGGCCAATCGGCCCGCTCGGGAGCCCTCGAGCGGTCGGAGATCGCTGGCGTCGCGATGAGTCGAAGAATGACTCATAGCCGATCGTCCACCGGGCCCGGAGGGGCCCTCGGATCGATCGCGCTTTGCACCCGCCGTGAAGATGGCGTGGCCCTGGATGGATCTCGGGTTAAGTGAGTCATCGATGATAACCGAAAGCGAAGACTTCCGCGAGTCTCGCGAATACGGCCTTGTTGATCCTCAGGAATCGGATCAGCGAGCGAGTCTGGGGCCCGCACGGGGTCTATACGATGCCCGTCGAAGATCCCCTGCCCCACCGGGTCGGTCCAGGCTCCGCTCCCCTCGGGCCGCCCTAGCACCCGGAGGAAGTCGCAGGACGATCCATCCACCGGGAAGCTCATCCCGCCCGTTCGCATTCGATCTCCCGGTCGGGCCCGATCCAGGGGATCGGCATCCTCGGCGACAGCATCTCCGACGAATATCGGTTTTACGCGCCAGACCGGGTCACGGCGCGCAACTGGGTCGAGATCCTGGCCGCGACCCGAGGGGTCTTTTTCGGCGACCCATTGATCGCCTGACACGCCTCTCGAGAACGGCGATTTGCCTATAACTGGTCGCAGTCCGGCGCGACGACCTCGAGCCTGATGGCGGCGGGCCAGCACGCCAGCCTGGCCGGCCAGCTCGAGCCGGGGCAACGCGATCGATCTGGTGGCCGTCACCATCGGCACGAACGACTTCGTCGGATGCGTTGATCAGGTCGAAGTCGGCGTCGGCGATGGGCGATGTGCTGATGCGGGCCTGGTCGAATCTCGTCGCGATCCTGGGATTCGATGCTTCCAGACCGATTCCGGGTTGAGGGTCGCCGCATTCACGGCCGTCGATCTTCGTTCCTCGCCTCTGCTGAGGGGGGCCATCCGATCGGGCTTCATCTCATCCGCCATGGCCGACGCCTACGAGAACTCGGTGTCCGAATTTAACGATCGGGTGCGTGATTTCGTCGCGGCGCAAGGCGAACGCGCCGTCCTGGTCGACATCGACGAGCTCCTCCGCGGCATCGTCGAGGCCCGTCGCTATTGCGTGGGAGACCGGGAGATCAACCGCGACGTCGCGAGCAACGAGGCCGATCACCTGTTCCTCTCCGACGGCTTCCACCCGGGGACCCTCGGACAATGCTTGATCGCGAATCGATTCCTCGACGCGATCAACGCGAGATTCGGGGCGGGGATCTCGCCCCTGAGCGACGAGGAGATGATCCAAGTCGCGACCTCGGTGCCCAGGCCGTCCGGATTCTCCCTGCTCGGCTCGGGTGCCCTTGCCCTGCTCGGCTACGGTCGCCGACAACCGGGCATCGCCTCATGACGAGCGGACGGGACCGAGCCGGATTCGATCAACCCGCATGGCCACGGCCCGGATTGCGATGAAGGTCGTCGGCCGCTTCGACAATTCCGCGGCCAACCCGCTGAACCCGAATCGGCCGCCCAGGGACGTGATCTGGGGCGAGATGATCACCGACGAGATGGTCAACGGCTTCCTCTACATGACCAAGAAGGGGCAAGACCTCACCCGACCCGGCGAACGCGACGACCTGGCCGAGATCTTCGCCCGCCAGCCGGAAGATTATCGCAACCAACGCAAGGCCGAAAGGTTGCGCACAAGCGCGAGGCCCAAGCGGCGGAAGCCGAATCGAAGGGCACGGCCAGGAAATGACGGCAAATCGAAGATCGCTCGAGGTCGGATTGATCGCGCGTGATCACGCCTCGAAATGGTCGCCCCCGAGGTCGTGCCGCAGGCCTTCTCTTGCCCTGGCCTGGCTTTCGAGCAGGCGGTCGTGGATGAGCTTGACCACCGCCTCGGGCGACAGGCCTTTGAGGTCTTCTGGCGGGATTGGCTCGCCGTAGTGGACCCGGATCGGGTGCGGCCGGGGGAAGCGGTTGGTGCGTGGCCAGGCCTCGAAGCTCCCGGCGATCGCCGCGGGGATGATCGGCACGCCCGCCCTCCCCGCAAGCGCCACGATCCCCGGCTTCAAATCGCCGATCTCGCCGTCGGGGCTCCTCGTGCCTTCGGGGAAGAACGTGACGATCCCGCCCGCTCGCACGCGCCGCAGCGTCTCCTTGAACCCTTCCGACCCCCGGCCGTCGCGCTGGATGGCGAACCCCCCCACCGATCGGATCAGGAAGCCGAGTCCCGGCAGGAACAGCGTCGACCTTGCCACATAATTCAGCGGCCTCGGCAGCAAGAGGGCCAGCACGAACACGTCGAGGTGGCTGAGGTGGTTCGACACGAGGATCGCCCCGCCCGCTTCGGGGACGTTCTCCTTGCCCGTGGCGCGAATCCCGCCGCAGACGGAGAGGACTTGCGTGGAGAGGAGTTGCACCAGGCGATACCAGATCATCCGCCCGAGCGATCGGTCTCGCGCCGGTGCCTGCTTGCGCGGGGATTTGGTCTCGTCGGTCGATGCGATCGCGGCGGGGGTCATGAGGTTGGCCGGTCTCGTGCGGGGTCGTCGCGGATCTTCCGCTCCAGGATGCTTACCACGCCGTCGAGGTCCAGGCCGGTCGTGTCGACCACGATGGCGTCTTCGGCCGGCTTCATGGGGGCGATCGATCGGGCCTCGTCGCGCTCGTCGCGGTCTCGCAGGTCGCCGGCGACGGTCTCAAGCGCGATCGCCTCGCCCCTGGCCGAGAATTCGGCGTGACGGCGGCGGGCTCGTTCCTCCAGCGTGGCCGTGAGGAAGAATTTCCGGAAGGCGTCGGGGAACACGATCGTGCCCTGGTCGCGCCCCTCGGCGACCACGTCGTTCTCCTGGGCGAACTCGCGCTGGAGCCTCACCAGCAGGCCGCGGACGCTCGGGCTGTCGGCCAGGAATCGCGAGGCCCGGGTAATCTCGACCGAGCGAATCAGGCCCGTCACGTCCTCGCCGTCGAGCAGGACGAGCCCGCCTTCGGGCAGGCGGACCGAGGTGCGTCCGGCCAGCATGGCCAGCGCCTCGTCGCTGCCCAGGTCCACGCCCGCGCGGAGGGCCGCGAGCGTGACGGCCCGATACATGGCGCCGGTATCCAGCAGCCTCCAGCCCAGCCGGCCCGCCAGGACGCGAGACACGGTGCTCTTGCCCGCCCCGGCCGGTCCATCAATCGTCACAACCTTGCGCATCGATCCCACGCCTTTAATCCCCGCCACGTCCCGCCCGCCAGTTCTCAGGCCCCAAGTCTATCGCGACCCGCCGCGGCTGGCCACAGATCGCCGGCCGCGGGAGGATGCGAATACCCGATCACAAAATGATTTGCCGTCTTGATTATAACCAGGAATTTACAACATAATCATAGCATAAACGGCGCAATGAAGGCCACCGCTCTTCCTAATAAATCTCAACGCAACCCGAAGATCACCGTTTTTTAGCCAATTTGCCGACGCCTGCAGGACGTGCAAATGTGCTGTTCAGCGCCTTATTTATCCTAATAAAGCGAACTTGCCCGGGAAATCAGAATTAGAAGGAACTAACCGGCGAAATATCGAGCCGATTCTGCGGTGATAAATCCTTATTTCGTAATGACTTGTGTATCTAAGGGCAAAAAAGTTCGAGGGACAGGGTTGACGGGCCGGAGATGGGTTCGTATGTTGGCGATCGTCCTGGATGCACGACGAACGGCGGATGAGACTCCGGCGGAACTCGTGCCCCCAGCCCCTCGCCGCTCCTCAGAAGACGCGTCACGCCCTTCCCTAGATGCGGCCATGTCGGCCGTGATGCAACGCGCCTGATTTGCTCGAAAAAAAAGAAGGGTCCGACTTCCTGGCTGGCAAGGATGCCGTCGCCGGATTCGCCCCTTTAACCGTGGTCCGTCGCGACGGTTCGGCCGCCGCGATCCGTGCCACCGCCCGATGGCCGCACGGCCCGCGAGTATCTCCGCAAGGATGAGGAGAGCTCGTCGGCCGCGCCAGGCCAGCAAAGTGATCGACCGGATGACCGGTCATCCCATCGAACCCCCGTGAGGCGTCTCCCTTCCTGGCGAGGGGAGACGCCTTTTCGACGTGATCCGGCACGTCCCCGGCACGTTCAAGCCGCGCCGATCACTGGGCGCTGGGCGAGTCGGCATATCCGCCACGCACTTGTTGCGGGATCATCAAGGGGTCGGAGGTCTTCCGGTCCGGCTTGGGGCGATCCTCGGCGACGTCGGGCGCCTCCTGCTCCGCGGCGGGCGCGGGCCTGGAGCTGGCGGCCTGCTTCCTCATGCGATCCCACGGGGTCTCGATCGATTGGCAGCCGACGACCATCCCGATCGCGGCCAACACGGCCGCCTTCTTCGCGATCCTTCGCATGACCAGGGCCCTCCATGAGCCATTTTGTAGACGCGGGAACCTAGCTCGCCCGCGCGATTCCGTCAAGATGAGGCGGCGACTCCGCGACTCCCGGCTTTCTCCCGCAGGGTCGCGACGCGCTGGCCCGAATCTGCTATCCTGGTCTTCCGAATCGCGGACGATCGCCGCCCACAAACCGCTTGCCGACTGCGTTGGAGCACCCGCCGATGAAAGACGGTCCCACGTTCGAGATCCCGGGCGAAGGCGACGAGCCTTCCTCATCGGCGGACGGCGACCTCGGCCCTGCCTTCGCATGCTCGTCGTGCGGGACGGACCTCGTCGGGACGTTCTACGAGGTCAACGACGCCCCCTTCTGCGAGCCTTGCTCGTCCGTGGTGTACAAGGCGTTCCTCGGCGCGGATTCCTGGAGACGGATCGCGAGGGCGGCCCTCTTCGGGCTGGTCGCGGTGGTCGTCGGCACGCTCCTGTATTACTTCGTCGTGCGGCTGACGGGCCAGGTGTTCGCCCTGCTCGCCATCCTGGTCGGCCTCCTGGTAGGCCGGGCGGTGAAGTCGGGCAGCGGCGGTCGGGGCGGCCTGACGTATCAGCTCCTCGCCGTCTTCCTCACCTATACGGCCATCGTCTCCGCGACCCTCCCTCGCTTGCTGGAGCTGGCGCACCGGAATCAGGCCCAGCAACGGGCCATGCAAGCCCCGAACCGCCCCAACAACCCGGCGGCGCCCAATTTCCCGGGACGGTTGGCTCGCCGGCCCAGGCCGCCCAGGCCACTCCCGGCAAGATGGTTTCGCGCCGCCTTGCTGGCGATGGCGCTCGTCGGCCTCGCCTACCTCTCGCCGCTGTTGCTGGCCGTGGGCAAGCCGTGGATGCTCCTGGTCATCGGCTTCGGGTTGTGGGAAGCATGGAAGATCAACCGGAAGCTCCCCATCCGCATGGAAGGCCCCTTCTACGCCGAGGAACCGGACGAAGGGCCCTACTCGGAGGCCATGGCCACCCTGTAGGGTGCAGGAAATGCACCGTCTCCTCACTCGCCCGAAATCACCGCCCTCGCCGAAACCCGCTCGCCACCGCTGATCGTCGTCAGGGCCTTGAGGTCGCCCCTCGACGTCGATTCGCGCAGGAAGTGGACCGAAGCATCGCCGAACGCCACGTTCGCGCCTCCCGGATGCTTGCTGGAAATCCCCGGCCGCCTCGGATCGTTCACGACGAAGCTCATCATGCAAACGTCCAGGTCCCTCGGCGAGGTCCAGGGGATATCGACGTTGGAAACCTCGACCACCATCAGGGTCTCGGCAAGGCCATCGGTCACATCGCCGAACGTCACCGGGTTGGCGCCGGGGAACATCGTGCCGGGTCCGCCGATCGCCACATAACTCGTCAGGTTGCGAGGGCGATCCAGCCGGCTCGGGCACGCGAAGGCGCCGGGCATCTCGTCCAGCAGCTTGATGTTGTTGGGTCCGTCCCAAGGTTCGTTGAAGTTGTACCGACTGTAAAGCGGCCCAAGCTCCATGAATGGCAGGATGAGGACCCGCCAGCTATGCATGGGCTTGCCGTTCGCGTCGGCAATATAAGCGGGCGGCAGCTCGCCATACGAGGAATGGTAGTTGTGCAACGCCAGCTTGATCGAGCAGAAATTGCACACGCATTGCGATCGCCTGGCGGCCTCCCGAGCCGCCTGGACGGCCTGGCCCAGGTAAACCAGCCCGGCGCAAATGCAGGCGGCCACGACGACCAGGGCCATCGCCCTCCGAAGGCTGATCCGCCATCGCCGGGGCGGGCGGTCGAGGATCTCGAAGGTGGGTATCTTGGTGAATTCGTCCATGGTCCCCCTTCAGGGCCTCCAGATCATTTTTCCGCTGAGCCGTTGCAGGAACTTCACCCGATAGTCATCGAAGCAACCATTGGCACCGTTAGGATGCTTGCTGGAAACGCTCGGCTCGCCTGGATCGTTCACCTGGAGGCTCATCGTGGAAATGTCCAGGTCCCGAGGCATCGTCCAGGGGATCTCGGCGTTGGAAACCTCGACCACCACGAGCCTCCCGGCGTCCTCCGCGATTCTCGCCGAGGTCGATCCGGGGAAATACGTGCCGGGGCCCGTGATCGCCACGTAATTTGTCAGGGAGGTCGGCTTCTTATCATAGCAACTCGGGCAGGCGTACCAGAACGGCATCTCATTGAGCAGTTTGATGTTGTTCGGTCCGTCCCAGGGTTCCCGGAAATCGTATCGATCGTAGAGTTCCTGGCGTTCCATGAACGGCAAGATAAGCACCCGCCAGCTATGCATGGGCTTACCCCGTTCGTCGGCCACGACGGCGGGTGGCAAGCAGCCGAACGCAGCCTGATAATTGTGCAGGGCGATTGCGATCAGCTTCAGGCTATTCACGCACTGGGCGCGCCGGGACCCTTCACGAGGCAGGCCACCACGAAAAAGCTCCGTGAAGAGCCAGCAAAGGCAGGCCGCGACGAAGACCAGTCGCATCAGCCTCCTGGTGCCGCTCCGCCCAGGACGCATGGGGGCCCGCGGGGCGTCGCTCACGGCCCGATCTTGGGGATTTTCCATCCCCCAATTGTCGCGCGACGCCCGTCGCGGATAAAGATCCCTGTTGCCCGGAATGCCCTGATTGTTAGAATGACTATTCCGGAACTTTTTGTGAGCCGTCCCCAGGCGCGGGGGATGGCTCCTTTTCGCGATGCACTCCCCTCATGCCGACGGGCCAGTCCTGGACCGGGTTGCCCGCGCTCGACCCGGGGACGACCCCGATCGGGTGGAATTGATCCCCCTTTATGGTAGATCGCAACCTCCTGCGCGAATTCGACATCAGCGAAGATGAGCTCAACTCGGTCGTGGCCACCGCCGAGGGCGACGGTGATGCCATGGAAAACGCCATGGGCGGCGGCCAGTCGTTCGAGATCGGCGGCATCGTCTCGGGCGTGGTGATCGAGATCGTCGGCGACCAGGTGGTCGTGGACATCGGCTACAAGAGCGAGGGCCTGGTCCCCCTGAACGAGTGGGACGAGGGCGAGCCGCACCCCCAGCACGGCGACGTGGTGGAAGTCCTGCTTGAAGGCATGGACGACGACACCGGCGAGATCGTCCTCTCCCGCAGGAAGGCCCACCGCATGAGGGCCTGGGAGATGGTCATCTCCAAGTATCACGAGGGCGACGTCGTCGCCGGCCTCGTGACCAAGAAGATCAAGGGCGGGTTGCTCGTCGACATCGGCGTGAACGTGTTCCTGCCCGCGTCGCAGGTCGACATCCGCCGCCCCTCCGACATCGGCGACTACATCAACCAGACCATCGAGTGCATGATCCTCAAGATCGACGAGGGTCGCCGCAACATCGTCGTCTCGCGACGCAAATTGATCGAGATCACCCGCGAGACCCTCAAGAAGAACCTCCTCTCCGAGATCGAAGTCGGGCAGGTCCGCAAGGGCACGGTCAAGAACATCGCCGACTTCGGCGCGTTCGTCGACCTCGGCGGGATCGACGGCCTCCTCCACATCACCGACATGAGCTGGGGCCGCATCAACCACCCCTCCGACATGGTCCGCATCGACGACCAGATCGAAGTCATGGTCCTGCACGTGGACAAGGACCGCGAGAAGATCGCGCTCGGCCTGAAGCAGAAGACGCGCCAGCCCGTGGGAGAACGTTGCCGACAAGTACCCGGTCGGCACGCGAGTCCTGGGCGAGGTGGTGAACGTGATGTCCTACGGCGCCTTCGTAAAGCTGGAGGAGGGGATTGAAGGCCTCGTCCACATCTCGGAGATGAGCTGGACCAAGCGGATCAACCACCCGAGCGAGTTGGTCAACATCGGCGACAAGATCGAGGTCGTCGTCCTGGGGATCAACCGCGAGAAGCAGGAAATCTCGCTCGGGATGAAGCAGACGCAGTCCAACCCGTGGGACCAGGTCGCGCAGAAGTACCCGCCCAACACGATGATCGAGGGCACGGTCCGCAACCTGACCAACTACGGCGCCTTCATCGAGATCGAGGAAGGGATCGACGGCCTCCTGCACATCAGCGACATGAGCTGGACGCGCAAGATCGGGCACCCGAACGAGGTCCTCGAAAAAGGCCAGCGGGTCTCCTGCCAGGTCTTGAACGTGGACCAGGAGCGCAAGCGGATCGCGCTCGGCCTGAAGCAGCTCAAGCAGGACCCGTGGGAGACGGACATCCCCGACCGCTACAAGCCCAACGACGTGGTGGTGGGCAAGGTCACCAAGCTCACCAACTTCGGCGTGTTCGTCGAGCTGGAGCCGGGCCTCGAAGGCCTCCTGCACATCTCGGAACTTGCCGACCACAAGGTCGACAGCCCCGAGGAAGTCGTCCATGTAGGGGACGAGATCGAGGTCAAGATCCTCCGGGTCGACCGCGCCGAGCGGAAGATCGGCCTGTCGCGCAAGAAGGCCAGCGACGACGGCGAGGAGGCGATCGAAGAGGGCAGCGAACCCGCGCCCAAGCCCGAGGGCAAGGAGCTCAAGGGAGGTCTCGGAGGCGGCGGGCTGCTCTTCACCCTAGGCACGCCGGCCGAGCCAACGCCCGAGCCCGAAGCGGAAGCAGAAGCAGAAGCCGAAGAGGTTTGATGAGCGTAAGATGGTCCGAAAAAGAATCAAGGCCCGCCCCCGCAGCACAATGCGAGGGCGGGTCTTTTCGAGGCTCTAGCCAAATCGCCGGATCCCACACGCTTGCACTCCCAGTACGAAATTGGTAGGAATAGACAGAGGGCAGGAGCCAATTCACCGCGGGCGTAATTCAGTGGTAGAATGCCAGCTTCCCAAGCTGGACGTCAGGGGTTCGAATCCCCTCGCCCGCTCTGGACTCACGACAGAAGGCCCCGACGCGGCGAGAGCGGCTTCGGGGCCGTCGCTTCGGGTTCGAGTCCTGGGGGCCTCCGGCGCCCGGAAACGGCCCGCTGCACCACCTGCTGCACCAAGGCGGGGGCCGGACGCCACGGCCGATCGAGCCCGAATCTCGACCAGGCCCTGCCGGGGCCGGCGGGCGCCCGACGGCGGACGTCCAGATCCGGGTCACGCCCGCGGCGACGTGCGCCCGGCCACCCGCCGGGAACCTCCGCGGTCGAGGCCGGGGGCCTCCCGATCCGCCCCGGGAGCCCCGCGGAGGGCCGGTGGCTCCGCTCGGCGGACCTTCACGCTCAAGGGCGGCCCGGCCCGGGACGGATCCGCGCCGCATGAACGCGTCCGATCTGGCACCAGCCCGATCCCGCCCTCACCTGTGGCCTCGGTCACGGGGCGTGGTCACCGGCGGTTTCGATTCGGGCGGCTTTCCCAACCTCCTTGGCGCTCGACGACGCACCGGTACGTGTTTAGCGTGTCCGAGAGCCATTTCCCCGGGATTTCCGCGTGTCTGGCCTGAGTAAGATGGCCATCCTATCGAGCGTCAGACGTGCGCGAACCCCCGATTTTTCAGGCTGCGCGTCACGCTAGTGCGGTTTTTCGTTGACCGTGACGGTTGATCCGGTTATCCCTCTCTGATAAAGGAGGGCCATCCCGGATGAAAGCCTACTCGATCGACCTCCGCCAGCGGGCCATCGACGCCTACGACGCCCGCGAGGGGACCCAGGAGCAGGTCGCCGCCCGCTTCGCCGTCAGCACCTCCGGCGTCTACAAACTGCTCCACCAGCGTCGCCCGCCGGATCGATCGACCCGAAGCCGCACGGCGGCGGCCACGCCCCGGCCTTCCACACCGCCGCCGGGGCCAAGCTCCGCCAGGCCGTCCGCGACGACTCCGACGCCACGCTCGAGGAGCTGGGCCGCACCGCCGGCGTGGCGTGCAGCCCCTCGGCCGTCTTCCGGGGCTGGACCGGCTGGGGATCACGCGAAAAAAAAGTCGCGGAGGGCGGCCGAGCAGGACCGGCCCGAGCTGAAGGCCGAGCGGGCGGCCTGGCGCGAGGAGTTCGCCGCGATCGACCCGGCGCGGCTGGTCTTCATCGACGAGACCGGCGCGAGCACGGCGATGGACCGGACCTTCGGCCGCGCCCCTCCGGGGTGCGGGTCGACGGCCCGGTGCCGCACGGCCACTGGAAGATCACGACGCTGACGGCGGCGGTGCGGCTCGGCGGCGTGCCCGAGCCGGCCTGCCTGGCCTTCGACGGGGCGACCGACTCGGCCTGCTTCGTGACCTACGTGGGGCAGTGCCTGGCCCCGGCGTTGCGGCCGGGCGACATCGTAGTGATGGACAACCTCGCCTGCCACAAGGCCGCCGAGGTGGCCCGGCTGATCGGGGCGGCCGGGGCCGAGGTGCGGTATCTGCCGGCCTATAGCCCCGACCTGAACCCGATCGAGCGACTGTTCAGCAAGCTCAAGGAGGTCTTGCGCTCGGCGGCGGCCCGGACGGTGGATGCGGTGGTGGAGGCGATGGGCCAGGCATGCGGGCGGTCCGGCCGGGAGACATCCGAGGTTGGTTCGCCCATAGCGGCTATGCCACCCAGCCGTCAACCGTCACGGTCAACGAAAAACCGCACTAAACACGTACGGACGACGCACTCCGTGCGTCGTCCCGCGAGATCCGACGCATCGGCGTCCTGAGAGCACGCCGCTGAAGCCGAGGAATGAGCGTGTTCCAGGACTGGAAGCGCGAAGACAGCGATGCCTCTTTGCGTCATTGCAGGCGGAAGACCGTTTCGAGGCAGCGCCTCCGCTCGACTTTGTACGATGCCTCGACGCCTGCGGGGCCGTGAAAATGGAAGGAGGCCACTCAGCCCCGGCTTTCCCGGACATCCCGACTGCACGTCTCATGTCGGAAAACCCGGGCTCGGCTCGGACGGCCCCGAAATACACGGGGAACCAAGACTTACGGAACGTACAAAGTCGAGCTCCGAACCAATCTGGAAAGCTCAAGAATGGCATGCGTCGGCCTTGCGGACCGAAGCGTGCAAGACGTTGGCGGTCACATCGAACGACGCAAGGCGGATTAGAAATCGGCTCATCCGGGATTCCGGGGTGTTGCTTCCGTCGAGGTCGCTTCGGCGGTAGACTCGGCTCGCAACGATGGATCGACCCGGCCCCCGGTAATGCGCGACGATGATCAATCTCCAGGCCCTGATCGACGATTCCAAGTGCTTCGACACCATCCGGGCGATGCGATGGCCCGAGGGCGTGCGGTGCCCCGAGTGTAACTCCGCCGAGGTGATAAGAGATGGCCGGGACGACACCCAACCCGAGCGGCAACGCTACCGGTGTCGCGGCTGCCGCAAGCGGTTCGATGACCTCAGCGGGACGATCCTCGCCGGGCACCACCAGCCGCTGCGAGTCTGGGTCCTGTGCCTGTATTTCATGGGCCTGAACCCCTCCAACGAGCAGATCGCGCAGGAGTTGGGGATCGCCCCCGATGATGCCCAGGTCATGGCCTCGCGGCTCCGCGAGGGGATCGTCGCGCCAAGCCCGAGGTCGTGCTCCGTGGCGAGGACGAGTGTGACGAGGTCTACGTGGTGGCCGGGCACAAGGGCCGCCCCGAGGCGGTGAGAAGAAAGGGCGACCCGCCCGCCGCAGGCGGCTGAAGGGGGCGCGGGGCGGGCACGCTCGCCAAGGAGAAGCCGCCGATCTTCGGGATGTTGCAGCGCGGCGGCGAGGTCATGATCCGGATGCTGGCCAGCGTCAAGCAGGTGACGATCGGCCCGCTGATCAAGCGGACGATCGCCGAGGGCTCCTCGATCTACACCGACGAGTACGACATCTACGCCCGGTCGCCCGGATGGGGCTATACGCATCGGACGGTCTGCCACGCGGACGGCGAGTTCGCGCGGGATGACGATGGCGACGGCTTCTGCGAGGTGCACGTCAACACGCCGGAAGGGTCCTGGTCCTTGCTGCGGAGTTGGCTCCGCCCGCATCGTGGGATCTCGCAGGGACGCCTGCCGCTGTACCTGGGATTCTTCGAGTTCGTGCACAACGTCCGGAGGCGAGGTAAAGCCCTCTTGGGGGCTTTGATCGCGCTCCTCGTAACACCCCGGAATCCCGGATGAGCCTTACCGGTTTAGCTCCGGGTTCAGGGCCGCGCCGCCGACGGGTACACTTAACGCGTGTTCGGCAAACGGGTTGTGTCGAGGGTGCCCGAGGGGATTCGAACCCCCGATACCCAGATCCACAATCTGGTGCATTAACCGCTATGCTACGGGCACCGTCCGGGGAAACTTCGTGTATGATAAGATACGCTGGCGACGGGTTCGCGTCAAGGCGGCGAACCCGGCCGTGGGCGGGCGAATTCTCCTGGATTCGTGCCCCATCCCTACTTGACGAAACGGGATGGGGTCTGCTGGGATGATCCAGGGCCAGGGGCGGGGGCGGGAACCGGGGGGACTACGGATGCTACGCATCGGAATCGCCGGATGTGGCCGCGCCGCGCGGATCCACCTGGGTCGAATCCTCGCCAGCCAGGGCGTGAAGGTCGTCGGCCTCTCCGACATCGAGCCCGAGACCGCACGCGCGCTGGCCGACACCGTGCCCTCGCAGGAGGGGCCGGTCCCCGCGTTTTCCGATCACAAGGAGATGCTGGCCAGGGTCGCCCCCGATGCCATTGCGATCTTCGCGCCGCATCGGGCGCATTATCGCCTGGCCATGGACGCGCCTCCAGGCCGGTTGTCATGTGTTCGTGGAGAAGCCGCTCACGACCAACACGCAGGAGGCGGCCGATATCGTGGGCCTGGCCAGGGGCCGGAGCCGGATCGTGGGCGTGGGGCATCAATATCGGCTGCGGCCGAGCCTGATCGAGGCGCGATCCGGCTCCTTTCCGGCGCCATCGGCAAGGTCCACCTGATCGCCGCCGCGCTGTCGGCCCCGTGGCTGGCGAGGCATCAGGAGAAGGCCGATGCGTGGCGGCTGGACCCGAAGCTTTCGGGCGGCGGCATCCTGGCGGATGCGGGCGACCACATGATGGATGCATTGCTCTGGACCACCGGCCAGACGGCCGTCGAGGTCGCTGCCTTCCAGGATCGCCTGGCGCCTGGGTTGGACGTGGTCACGGCCGCAACCGTGCGGTTGTCTCAGGGGGCCATGGCCACGATTGCGATCTCCGGCGTGTGCACGGAATCGGTCTTCGCCTTCACCTTCTTCGGCGAACACGGCCGCATGACCGCGACCGACACGAGCTTGCGACTGGTTTCCGGGGGGACGCCCGAGTCGACTTTGTCCTTGCCCGAGCCCGCCGCGACGATCGACGGCGATTTCATCGCGGCCGTGACGGCGGGAGGCGCCCCCTGCTGCCCGGCCGACGAAGCGATGGGCACCGTCCGCCTGCTGGAGGCGATCGCGCGATCGGCCACCAGCGGGCAATTCGTCCGGCTGGCATGAAGCGGGGCGTTTGATCGAAACCCGTTCATGCTGTAATCTTACAACGATAAGTGCGAGATCATCTCGTTGCCGCGAGCCCGATCTTTTCTCGGACGACGCCGGGTGCATTTCCGGCCGATTGCGTGGTATCCGGCGCGGGAGATGCGGGTTTGGGGGCGGTTTGGCGAGCCTTTGAGGGGGATGGTTTTCAAGTGGGGAGGACGCGGTGCCGAAAATCGTCCTAACATGAGGCTTGACATTGTTTCTCCCCCGACTAACTACCTTTATGCACTGCCCTTGTGTGGGGTTTAAGTCTCGCGGGGCGAGGATGTTGCCTGCCTCGACCAGGGATCACGCGCCGGGGTGGGCCGAAGCCCCTCGGATTCACTTCCGCTCTAAGGACCGACTCGATGTGGGACCGTCTGGGAATGATCGGGATTCTGGATGATGGGCTCGCCGACGCGCCGGCCTTCCCCCTCAACGACCGCCACCCGGCCGAGGAGGAGGAGGAGGAGTTCGACGACGACCTGGATGACGAGGACGATGAAGAAGACGATGAGATCGACGACATCGACGATCCCGAGGACGAAGAGGATGAGGAGGATGAGGACTTCGACGACGACGACATGAGCGAGATCGACGACATCGACATCGACGAGGACGACGACCTCGACGACGACGAGGACCTCGACGACCTCGACGACGACGAGGATGAGGACGAAGTCGAAGGCCTCTGATCCCGGCGGCGACCGCCGCGACTCATCGACCGAATTCGCACCGGAAATGATGAGTCGCGGCAACATGATCTGGCGACACGGCCCGTCTCGGACTATCATTCCCTTTTCCCCGCGCAGGGACCCGACCCGAGCGAAACACCGCGACGGACACCGGAAATCCCCCCGGGGGATGGAGCAATTGCCCCATGGCCGCCGCCGAGGATCCTCCCGCCGAGACCGAAATCAGCATCCGGCGCCTGCGAGAACGCACCCAGGTCGAATTCGAGCTCGATTTCCTCGGGCGAGTGCTCGAGCGCGACCCGTTCTACGCGGCGGCAATCCGCGTGCATGCCCACAACCTGGCGCGGAGCGGCCACGTGGCCAAGGCGCTCCAGATGGACCGCCGGCTCGTCCGCCTCCAGCCCGAGCGCACCATCCCCTGGTACAACCTCGCCTGCTCGTACGCCGTCCTGGGCATGACCGAGCCGGCATTCGCCGCGCTCCAGCACGCAGTGGAACTCGGCTACGACTACATCAACCACATGGCGCACGACCCTGACCTGAAATCCCTCCGTCGGGATCCGCGCTTCGATCGGCTCGTCCGACGTGTCATGACCGCTTGAGGATGAGCCCGCGCCGCCATGCGTCACCACGAATTCGACCACGTCCAGCAGTCCACGCAGGCGGTCCGCAAGCACTGGGACAAATCGGCGAAGGTCGGGATCATCCTCGGCACCGGTCTAGGCGCCCTGGCGTCGGAAATTGCGGCCGAGGCGACGATCCCCTACGACCAGATCCCCCATTTCCCCACGTCCACGGTCGAGAGCCACAAAGGCCAGCTCGTCTGCGGGACCCTGTCCGGACAGCCCGTCGTGGCGATGGAAGGCCGTTTCCATCTCTACGAAGGGTACACGCCCGCACAGGTCACGTTCCCGATCCGCGTGCTGAAGGAGCTGGGCTGCTCGATCCTGCTCGTGTCCAACGCGGCCGGGGGGATGAATCCCCTGCACGCCAAGGGCGACCTGATCGTGATCGAGGACCACATCAACCTGATGATGGCCACCAACCCGCTCACCGGCCCGAATGACGAACGCCTCGGGGTCCGCTTCCCCGACATGATCGAGCCCTATGATCGCGGTTTGCAAGAACTGGCCCTGCAAGTCGCCCTGGAAGAGAAAATCGTGGCGCATCGGGGCGTCTACGTGGCCGTGACCGGCCCGAACCTGGAGACACGTGCCGAATATCGCTTCCTCCGGGGGATCGGCGCCGACGTGGTGGGGATGTCGACCGTCCTTGAGGTGCTCGTGGCCGTCCACGCCGGGATGAAGGTGCTGGGTTTTTCGATCATCACCGACCAGTGCCTGCCCGATGCCCTGGAGCCGGTGGATATCGCCGCGATCCTGGCCGTGGCCAGGACGGCCGAGGGGAAGCTGCGCACGGTCGTGAAAAAAGTGCTGGAACGGCTCGGATGATCCCCGAGCCGTCCTCGGGGAAGGCTATTTCTCGGCACCCTTTTCCTTGGCGGCTTCCTCGGACAGGTAGCGTTCCAGGGGCGGCCGTTTCAGGTGATCGCCCGCTGCCTTTTGATAGGCGCTGGCGACCGCCAGCAGCGTGGTCTCGCCATACAGACGGCCGGTGAAGGTGATCGAGCCGGGGCTCTGGCGGCCGTTGCGTTCCTGGAAGCCGTTGGGCAACACGGCCGTGGGATGCCCCGTGAGGTTGGTCAACGCCAGGTCCTGGCCCGCCCCCACGTACAAATCCACGGTCTCCATCAGCTTCGCCATCGACCGCATGAGGAGCGTGCGGACGCGGGCGGCCCGCAGGTAATCCACGGCCGAGACGAACTGGCTTCTCGCGGAACGTGTCGGGCCAGGCGTTCAGCCCCTCGGTGACGTGCTTGCGAGTGAGTTCGTCGAACGCCGTGGCCGCTTCCACGCTCAGCATGATGGTGATCTCCTGCGTGGGATACTCCTTCGGAAGCTCGATCGGCACGAGCTGGACGCCCATCTCTCGCAGGGTCTTCAAGTCGTCCCGCTGGTCGTCGGGGCGATTCTCGCTCTTGAAATAGCCGACTTTCAGCGTGCGGAAGTTCACGCGACCCGGCCAGGAAAACGGCTGGTCGATGGCGGCCATGTCCAGCCCGTCGGCTCCCGTGGATGGCGTCCAAGATCAAGGCGCAATCCTCGATCGATCGGGCGATCGGCCCGAGCTTGTCCATCGACCACGACAGCGTCATGCATCCGAGACCGGCTCACGCGGCCGAACGTGGGCCTCAATCCCGTGGCACCGCAAGCCCGGCACGGCGAGACGATGCTGCCCAGCGTCTCGCTGCCGATCGCGAATCCGACCAGCCCCGCCGCCGCCGCCGAGGCCGAGCCCGCCGACGACCCGCTCGACCCACGATTCGGGTCCCACGGGCTGCGGGTCATCTTGTCGAACCAGTGGTCCCCCATCGCCAGCGCGCCCAAACTTAGCTTTGCGACGAGGACCGCGCCGGCTTCTTCCAATCTGCGCGGCCACGGTGGCCTTTTCGTCGATCACCCGGTCCTTGAAGGGGATTGCACCCCACGTGGTGGGATAGCCGGGATAGGCGATCAGATCCTTGGCGCCCCAGGGAATCCCATGCAAGCGGGCCGCGATAAAGCCCCGCCGCAATCTCGGCATCGGCCCTCGCGGCCTGTTTCATCGCCAGGTCTTCGGTGAAGGTGACCACGCACTTCAACAGCGGGTCGAACTTCCTGAGGCGGCCCAGATACAGCTTCGTCAGCTCGGTCGAGGTCACCTGCCGCGAGCGGATCAAGGCCGCCAGCTCCGTGACCGGCAGGAACGCCAGGGTCTCTTCCGAATCCGGCCGCTTCGCGGCGTTCGATTCCGCCACCTCGGCCTGATTGCGACGCACACCCTCGGCCGGCACCAATCCGGGCGATGGCAGGAACGAGATCGCGGGCGGGACGTCGTAACCGACCTCGACCTTGCGCAGGGCCTCGATCGATGAGAGGCTGCGCTGGAGCGCCTTGGCGGTTCTGTCCCGCTCGGCATCGGTGAGCTCCAGGCCGGCAATCCATTCGCTCTGCTTGATCATCTCGGGCGTGATCGCCTTCGCGTCCTGCGCCTGCGCGGCCAGGGCGCGATGGAACGTCGCGGTCCCGATGCCCAGGCCGGCGAGCACCTTCAGGAGCGCGCGTCGCCCGATCGGGCTTCCCGGCGTTTCGACTGCGAGCAGATTCTCATTCATGGAAAACTCGGGTCATCCTGTGGCATGGATCTTGGCGGGCGGAGCAAGAGGCCCAAAGATCATGCGATTTTTCCCCGAGCTTCACAAGAGACCTGACAGGAGGGAGGCTCACGACGCCTGCGGCGGGTCGGTCACGTGCGCCACGACCAGGTCTCCGCAGCGAATCCCCTTCATCCCCTGGAGCCGCGAGGCCATGTCGCGCAGCTTGTCGGGCCTGCCGCGGAGGATGATCACCTCCAGGCAATTGTGGTGGTCCAGATGTACGTGCATGGTCGAGACGACCATCTCGGGATGATGATGCTGGACGTCGGTCAGGGCGTCGAGCAGCCCGTTGCGATGATGGTCATAGACCAGCGTGAGCGTGGCCACGGCCTCGTTTGCGTCCTTCGACCAGCTCTCCTCGGTCAGGGCGCAGTCGCAACAATTGCCGGATGGCCTCGCTGCGAGTGGCCATGTTCCGCTCGACGCAGAAGCGGTCGAACTCCTCCTGCAAGTCGGCCTCAAGCGAAACGCTGAATCGCACGAGTTCGGACACGATGGAGCCCTTTGCAACAAGACGGGACGCTTGCCGCTGGCGTCGCCGGCACCCATTCTCCCCGCGCACGACCCTGGCGGAAAGGCCAGATTGGTGTTACGATTCGACTCCTCGTCACATGATCGCGCCGACGACGAAGAAGGAGACGGGTTCCATGAACTACGCCGCATTGATCCTGGTCGTCCTGGGCTGCGGGAGTGGCCCGCCCGACGACGCCCTGATCCAGCAGCGACTGGACCGCGTGCAGGCCATCCACGGAGGGACCGGCCCCTGGGCCGTGGCGGGCTATCGCATCGGCGAGCGTGCCATGAAGGAATTCGGACAGGAGAAGCACAGCTTCGCCCTGGCCGTGGTGCATCGCTGCCCGGCCGAGGTGCAGTACTCCTGCATGGCCGACGGCCTCCAGGCCGCCACCGGCGCCAGCGCGGGCAAGCTCAACCTGAAGGTCGAGGAAGTGGGCGCCGAGAAGCTTTCGACCACCGTCGTGGACAAGAAGACCGGCCGCAAGCTCACCTTCAAGCTCAAGCCCGAGTTCGTCCGCTCGATCCTCAACCTCCCGTTCGACCGCCTTGAAGCCGAAGGCAAGCGGGTGGCCGGGATGGACGACGATGCCATCTTCGTCATGGAAGAATCGAAGTAGGCGGCGGCCGAAAATCCCGATCGTTCCCAATGGTGGGCGGAATTCGGGATTCGTTTGCAGTAGATTCTGATCGGTCCATGACGCAGGGCGACGGCTCTTGAGCCGCGGTGCTCAATCTGCGTCGCCCGACCGTTCGTGAGATCGACGGGCCGGCACGCGCCGATAGTTTTTCCGTGGGAACGTCCGTACCTGCTCGATCCTCCGCAGGGCCGCTTGTTGCCGGCCCCACCAGGAACGGAGGAATGCGGGACGGCGGGATCGCGAATCCGATCGGCCGGCTGGCGGACGCGATTCTACGAAACGAAGCCAACTTCCCTGGCCGCGAAGAATCGAAGAACAGGGCTTAACTTGTGATTCTAGAAGGTTTTATCGAGAATTTTGAGGCGGAGGAGGTTCACGAGAAATTCACGCGATTGCGCCACCGAAGCCGGGAAACACACGCCCCGACGCACGTCGTGCGTGCCGAATCATGCGACCGTCGCGCCGTTTTTGATCCCGTGGCATTTTCGCGGCAGGTTCAGGGTCGAACCCGCCTTTCTACTTGGATGACCGTCCGCCAACCGCCGCCGGAGACCGTCGAATGGACGCCGCACCGTCCGTACACCCCTCCGAAGAGACGCTCGGACTCTACGGCCTGGGCAAGCTCGATGACGAGTCGCTCCGCGCCGTCGGCGAGCACCTGGAAGCCTGCGACGTGTGCCGCAACCGCGTCGCCCACGTCCCGGCCGACAGCTTCCTGCAACGGGTCCGCGGCGCCCGGGAAGCGTCCCGGTCGATGTTCGGCCAGTCAGAAGCCTACCCGACGCGCGATCACAAGCCGGCAATTCCCCCGCCCTCGGCCGACTCGCTCCCGCCCGGCCTGGGCGATCACCCCGACTACCAGATCAAGCGCGAGCTGGGCCGCGGCGGGATGGGCGTGGTCTACCTGGCCCACAACACGCTCATGGGCCGCGACGAGGTGCTCAAGGTCATGGGCCGGCACATCATCGAGCGTCCGGGGGTGCTCGAACGCTTCCAGCGCGAGATCAAGGCCGTGGCCAAACTCCGCCACCCCAACATCGTCACCGCCTACACCGCATTCCGGCTCGACGGAAGCCTGGTCTTCGCCATGGAATACGTCGAGGGGCTGGATCTGGCGAATCTGGTCAAGATCAAGGGACCGCTCCAGGTTTCGCACGCCGCCTACTTCATCCACCAGGCGGCGCTGGGCCTCCAGCACGCCCACGAGCGGGGCACGGTGCATCGCGACATCAAGCCGCACAACCTCATGCTCACGGGGGAGGGGAAGGCCCGGATTATCAAGGTCCTCGACTTCGGGCTCGCCAAGGCCGCCCGCGAGCAGACGATCGACAAGAGCCTCACGGCCGAGGGCCAGGCCCTGGGCACGCCCGACTACATCGCCCCCGAGCAGATCCTCAATGCGCCGGAAGTCGACATCCGCGCCGACCTGTACAGCCTCGGCGGGACCCTGTATTTCCTCCTCACGGGCCGCCCGCCATTCCAGGCCAATTCGCTGTACGACCTCTACCAATCGCACATCTCGCGAGAAGCCGACCCGCTGAACCTCGTCCGGCCCGAAGTCCCGGCCGAACTCGGCGGCGCTGGTGGCGAAATTGATGGCCAAGGACCCGGATCGGCGATTCCAGGCCCCCGATGAGGCCGCGCAGGCGCTCACCGCATTCTTCCGGAGGCCCGGTACGACCGCAAAAATTCCCCGGGCGGACACGTCGGACACGGGCCAGGCCAACTCCGGTCAAGACAGCTTGCGAGCAGCCTCAAAATCGGACACCGCCAGGTCGATCATCCCGAGCGAGAAGGCCGTTACGCCTGCCGCTTCGGAAAGCCCTGAAGCCGCGGCTCCATCGCCAACGGAGGAAGCCTCGCCGCTAGCGAAACCGACGCGACGTCCCCGGTGGTTCTGGCCGGCGGTGGCCGCGGGCGTGCTTGGATTCGGCCTGATTGCCGCCTGGTTGGGGGAAATTTCGCGCGTCAAGACGCCCGACGGCGTGATCGTGCTGGAGAACGTGCCCAAGGACGCCAACATCCTCGTGGATGGCAAGGCGATCTGGTTCTCCTGGCCGGGATCCGACAGGCCGCTGGAGATCCGGGCCGACCCGGGCCGTCGCAAGATCGAAGTGAAGAAGGACGGATTCACCACGTTCGGCGACTCCGTGACCTTCAAGACCACCGCGCCCGAAGAGGTCACCGTCTGGCTCGAACCGCTCAACGCGGCCGCGGCCAACGCCCCGGCGGCCTCCGACCCGCTCCGCGAGGGGACGCGATGGAAGGGCGTCCTGCGCTGGATGGACGGGGCCAATCGGGACAAATACGTCCTGAATCCGGCCGTGCTGGCGATCGACAGGCGCAACGGCGCAAACCTGGAGGGGACGTATTCGCTCGTCCACAAGGACGACTCATTCGCGTGGAAAGGCAAGGTGATCGACGGCAAGTTGCGGCTGGAGATGACCCAGGCCACGGGCGGGACCGTGCGAAATGGCGACCATATCCTGATCCACGCCAAGCTGGTGGACGACCGGATTGACGCGAAGCTGGACTGGGTGCGGGAGGACGGGACCGGCCTGAACCTGCGGGGGTTCTTCCTCCCGATCAAGCCAAGCGGAGAGGTGTTTATCGACTTGGAGGAACTCGCGACGCTGAAGCCGAGCCCTCCGCCGGGCGTGGACCCGCTCCCGGTCGGGTCGATCTGGCGAGGCACGCTGAGCTTCACCGAGCCCGCCACGTTCAAGGATGGGACCACCGTACTCACGATCACCCGGCGGGAGGGGGATAGCTTCGAAGGAACGTACGGGACGGCGTACCACCGGCAGCCCGCGCCCCCGATGGTCCAGGACATGAAGGGGACGATCCGCAACGGTGTAATTGAGATGGTCATCCTCGGACCCACCGACTACAAGGGCGTCCCGTTCCACGGCCTGATCCGCGGAGATCGCCTCGATTTCCGCTACGAATTCTCCGACGGGGCCACCATGTTCCGGGGGGGCATCGTCTACGTGCGAGACCCGACCACGCCGGCCTCATCGCCCGCCGGATTGGCGGCCGGCACGCCGCACCCGGCCTCCTACGTGGTCCATGGCGTATGGTCGGTCGACCCGATCGCCAACGAGCTGATCCAGGCGGGGGTCGAGGACGCCGCGAGCATCATCTTCGGAGACCCTTCATGGTCCAGTTACGACCTGAAATACGAGGCCAAGGCGGTCGCCGGAAATGGGAGTGCCTGGACCTTCATCCACTATCAGAGCACCCAGAACCACATGAATTTCTACCCCGGATTCGGCAGGTTCCAGCACGGCATGGGCAACCTCGTCGCTGGCCAGCCGGCGCGAATCCAGACCAACCGGTCCGCACCCTTCGGCGAGTGGAATGAAATCCGCGTGGAAGTGCGCGGGGCGGACGTCCGCGGCTTCGTGAACGGGTCGGAAGTCGTTCACATGGAAGCAGGGTCGTTCTCCCAGGGCCTGATCGGGCTCGGCACCAACAAGACGGCGATGCATTTCCGCAACATCGAGGTGACCAGCCCCGAAGGAAAGGTCCTGTTCCGCGGCCCGCCCCGCCTGCCGGCCCAATGATTCGCCGCCACGGATTTCCCAAAGGCAGGGCAGGAGAGCACTTGAACGCGGACTTCCCGGCCGCTATACTCGACCCATCGGCAGCGAGAAGGGTGGGACGGGTCCTGAACGACCGGAATTGCCGCAAATCCTTGACCGATAACTGTTTGGGGATGTAGCTCAATTGGTTAGAGCACCGGCCTGTCACGCCGGAGGTTGCGGGTTCGAGCCCCGTCATCCTCGCTGAATAAGTAAGTCAAAGCGAACGACTTACGACAATCGGTCGGATCCGCCAAAATCAATCTGATGTCCGATTGAAGGGTTAATCCTACGGAGTCATCCGACTCTATACAAGGTATCCACGGAGCGGTGCGTCAACTGGATGAACCGCGAGTCCGGCGTTCGGTCATCGCGATCCTCAAGACTCGACGACGACTTGATCGATGCAACGGGCCTGGCAGCTCAGGATCAGGTCGTTCGCGCGGTCCGCGGGCGTCGAGGGCATCCTCGGCGTCCATGACGACGCGACCGGAGAGCAACCTGATCTTGCACTGGCCGCAGATCCCGGCCCGGCAGTCGTAGTTGATGGCGACGCCGAGGGCCTCCGCGGCTTCCAGCACCGTCTGATCCGCGGGCATCGGGCCGGATTTCCCCGAGCGGGCGAAGGTGATCGTGGCGCTCGCCGTCGATCGTCCGGTCGTCGACGGGCGTGCGCGTCGCGACGGCCGGCCGGCCGCGATCGACGCGCGGCCCGGCTGGGCGACGCGAACGACTCCACCTGGATCGACTCGTCGGGCACGCCCAGGTCGCGGAGCATCCGCCGGGTCGGGTCGGTCATCTCGGTCGGGCCGCAGATGTGGACCCGTCGGGCGGCGATCTCCGGGACGACCCGAGTCAGCATCGCGGGGGTGATCCGGCCACGCTCCCCGGTCCAGCCCGGCCCGTCGTCGCGGGTGAGGGTGACGGTGACGTGCAGGTTCGGATGCCGTCGTGCGAGGGCGTCGAGCTCGTCGCGGAAGATGATGTCCCGCTCGGTCTTGACGGAGAACACGAGGTCGATGTCGCCCGGCCAGCTCAGGTCGGTCAGGTAGCGGATCTTGGCCATCAGCGGCGTGATCCCCACGCCGCCGGCGATCAGCACGATGCTCTCGGCCTCGGCCCCGGTGAACGTGAACCGGCCGGCCGGGGCCGGCACGTCGAGCAGGTCGCCCGCGCGGACGACGTCGTGCAGGTGCCGCGACGACGAGCCCTCGCTCTTCCCGCTTGACCGTCAGCTCGCAATAGCCGACGCGGGTCGGCGGCGAGGCGATCGTGTAGGACCGGCGGACCTTCTTGCCGTCGATCGCGAGCGTCAGGTTCAGATACTGGCCGGGGAGGAAGTCGAACGGCAGGCGGGGCTCCGTCGTCGGAGAGCGAGTCGGAACGTGCGGACCTCGGGCGTCTCGTCGAACACCTGGGCGACCCGCAGCTTGCCCGGCCCAGGACTTCGGCCGCGGCGAGGGCGGCGGCGGCGCGGGGCGGATCGGTACTTCCGGGCGTCGGACCGGAGCTGCAGGTAGTGGGCGACCAGACGGTAGAGGAAAAGCACGCCCAGGGCGGCCGCGAACGCGATCGGCCGGCGTGACGTCCGCCTTCACGAGCATGTAGTAGTGCAGCGCGCCCGGCCGCTCGCCGCGACGTAGGCCAGCCGGTGCAGGGCCTTCCAGCGCGACGGCCCGAGCCGCTTGATCATGCCGTTGGTCGAGGTCGCCGCCAGCGGCACCATGAGCACCAGGCCGACCGTCCCGACCATCAAATAGGGCCGCTTGACGATCTCCGAGGCCGTGTCGCTGACGCTCGCCGCGCGGTCGAACGCGAAGAAGAGGAGGAAGTGCAGCGCGGCGTGGAAGAAGGCGTAGAGCCCGAGCATCCGGCGGAACTGGCCGAGCCAGCCCCAGCCGGTGATCCGGCTCGCGGGCGTGACGGCGAGCGACAGCACGAGGAAGATCAGCGCGAGGATCCCGGTCGTGCGGATGGCGAAGTTGACCGGATTGGCGCCGAGCTGGCCGCGCCAGGCGTCCCAGCCGAGGAGGATCGACCGGCACGGCGCAGTTCAGCAGGACGACGGTCTTGGTGAATCGATCGACTTTCAAGGATGCCCTCGTCCAGGCTGTCCGGTCGCCGAGTCTAGAAGTTCGACCCGCAGGTCCATGCCCGGCGTAGAGGTGGCCGACCTGCTCGGCGTAGCCGTTGAACATCAGCGTCGGCCGCCGGCCCGACTCGCCGATCCGCTGCTCGGTCGCCTGGCTCCAGCGCGGGTGGGGGACGTCCGGATTGACGTTCGAGAAGAACCCGTACTCCGACGGGGCCTGGGCGTTCCACGTCGTCGGCGGCCGCTCGGCGATGAGCGGTGATCTTGACGATCGACTTGATCCCCTTGAACCCGTACTTCCAGGGGACCACCAGCCGCAAGCGGCGCGCCGTTCTGGGCCGGCAGCTCGCGGCCGTAGAGGCCGGCCGCCAGGATGCGTGAGCGGGTGCATCGCCTCGTCCATCCGCAGCCCCTCGACGTAGGGCCAGTGCGAGCACCGGCCCCTTCTGACCGGGAAGCGCGTCGGGGTCGAGCAGGGTCTGGAACGCGACGTACTTCGCCTCGCCCATCGGCTCGACCCGGTCGAGCAGCCGGGCCAGCGGGAGCCCGGCCCAGGGGATCACCATCGACCATCCCTCGACGCACCGCATCCGATAGACCCGCTCCTCCAGCGGGCCGAGCTTGAGCACCTCGTCCAGGTCGAAGACCTTCGGCTTGTGGACCATCCCCTCGACGGCGACGGTCCACGGCCGCGACACGAACCCGGCCGCCGCGGCCGCGACGCCCTCCTTGTCGGTCGTGAACTCGTAGAAGTTGTTGTAATTGCCGACCTGCTCGAGGGTGCGTCATCGGCTCGTCGGTCCGGAACCCGCTGGCGACGTCCTCCGGCGGTCGCCGGGACGATCGCGGACAGCCCTGCGAGCTGGCCGGCGTCTCGATCGCCGCCGACCCCGGCCGGTTCAGCCGCCGGTAGAGCGCGCCGGTCGTCGACCAGGCTGGCCGCCGCGGCCGCCGCCCTTGAGGAGCGAGCGGCGGTTGAAATACGCCTCCGGCGGGGTGATCTCGCTCGACGGGATTCGGTCCGATCCCGACATGCCATGACCTTCGAAGTCGGGATGCGACGAAGCTGGGTCACGGACGTTCGAGGAGCAGCTCGTCGACCAGCTTGCGGACCTTCTCCTCGCCGGGCGCGCCCTTGTAGCTCAACTCGCCCTCCCAGCCGTAGCGGACGTACCGCGTTTGTCGACCACGTAGACCGTCGGCCAGAAGCGATTGTTCCAGGCCTTCCAGTTCGCACCGTCGTTGTCGACGGCGATCGGGAACTTCAGCCCGTTCTTGTTCGCCTGCCCCTTGATCCGTTCGATGTCGTGCTCGCCCGTCGTCTCGGGCGTGTGGATGCCGACGATCACCACGTCCTTGCCGGCATAGCGCTCCTGCCACGCCTTGTAATGCGGGTAGTTGTTCACGCAGTTGTAGCAGCCGTTGGTCCAGAAGTGGACCAGCACGACCTTGCCGCGCAGGCCCTTGCATGGTCAGCGGCTCGGAGTTGATCCACTGGGTGACCCCGCGAAGCTCGGGGCGTGGCGCCGTCTTGTTCGACTTGAGGAATTGAGCCCGCGACGTGGCGACCAGGCCGACGGCAAGCGACGCGGCCACGCCAAACAGGACGATGCGGCGAGAGGGGCGGAATTGGAGCATGGGGAGCATCCTTCGACTGCGGTAATTTTCGATCTCGTAGGGCCGGCAATAGCCTGCCCTACGATGGGAGGCGAACGCGTTGACCGATCAATGCTTCTTTTCCAGGTTGTGAATCGCGGCGATCACCTCGGAGGGCTCGGCCCTCTTGCGGTAATCCGAGTCGATGAAGGCGTAGCGGATGATCCCTTCGCGGTCGATCACGTAGGTGACCCCCAGCGGCAATTCGCCCGAATCGTCGCCGTTGAACTTGGCCAGGTCGAGCCGGCCCTTCATCTGGTCGGCCACCATCTTGGGGACCTTGTACGACACCCCATAGGCGCGGGCGACCTTGCTCCCCTTGTCGCTCAGGACGTTGAATTCCAGGTGATTCTTTTCCGCCGTCGTCAGGGTGTTGTCGGGGGTCTCGGGCGAGATCGCGACCATGGTGGCGCCTGCGGCCCTGATCTCCGGCAGGCTCCTGGTGAAGCCTCGCAAGGCGACGTTGCAGTACGGGCACCAGCCGCCGCGATACCAGGTGACGACAACCGGCCCGCGGGCAGTCAGATCCGAAAGCTTGACCTTCTTGCCGGTCGCGTCGGGCAGTTCGAAGTCCGGCGCCTTGTCTCCGACCTTCAGCGCCTTCTCGGCGGTGCCGGTCTTGCGGACTTCCTCGATCCCCTGCTCATAAACCTTCATGCGCTCGGGCGGCGCATTTCTTCGACGACTTCGCGCGTAGCTCCTCAAGCTCCTTACGCACGGGGGCATCGTCCTTTGATTTCGCGGGTTCCTGGGCCCGGAGCGCAGCGAACGCGAACAGGGACACGCCCACGGTGCATACGAGCGCCGGGACGCGGTGGTAACGGCGGAAGTTCATCGATGGTTCCTCAAACTCTTGGTGGGGTCGATCCGCATGAGAATCACTTGGGTGCATCCTGCATCCTGCATCTTGCCCTTGTCCATGCCGCCTTCAACCTTTCCGGGCTCCATGGCGCCGCTCATCTTACCCTTGTCCGTGGCGCCGCCTTCCATCTTGCCCTTGTCCGCCTCGTCTTGCGAGCATCCGGGGAGGGCGCAGAGGGCCAGCAAGAATGAGCCGGCTGTCGACGTGATCCGAATCGAGTTACGCATGAGTCTCTCCAGTGAAGCGGGATGTTGCGGCTCGTCCCCTTCCGGCGGCAGGATCCTGATCATGTCCAGGGCTCCGAGGGGCTGACCGGATCAAGGATGCGAGCCTCGTGCCGACCCGCACGAAGAGTGCCTTGGCCTCAACACAAGTCTCGTCCAACCAAGTGTTTGAAATTCTTCCTGCACAATCGAAGTTGCTTGTGAGGACTTCGTTCAGGAGCGACGCCCCCACGAAATCTCGTGGGGACTACGAGCGTTCGTGGGTAGGCCGCGAGAACCCGAGCTTCTTGAGGCGACTCCGCAGCGTGTTCGGATGGAGTCCCAGGATCGATGCCGCCCCTTGCGGCCCTTCGATGACCCATCGGGTTCGATTCAGGACGGTGAGGATGTGGGCCTTCTCGATTTCCTCCAGCGAACCGGCGGCCGCGGCGACGGGTCCCGAGGGCGCGAGGTCGAGGACCTCGGGGTCTACGTCCACCCAGGGGCCCGCGGAGAGGATCACCGCCCTTTCCAGGATGTTTTCCAGCTCGCGGACGTTTCCCGGCCATCGGTAGGCGGCGAGCCTGGCGAGTGCGCCGGGGGCGAGCCCTTCGAAACGCCTCCCGATCCGATGCGCGAATTTTTCGAGGAGGAACATGGCCAGGGGCGGGATGTCCTCGCCGCGCTCGCGGAGCGGAGGGATCCGGATCGGGAACACGTTGAGGCGGTAGTAAAGATCGGCGCGGAACGACTTCTCGTGGACCGCCTTGAGCAGGTCGCGATTGGTCGCGGCGATCACGCGGACGTCCACCTTCTTCGGCGAGGTCCCGCCGACGAGGTCGAACTCCTGCTCCTGGAGCACGCGAAGCAGCTTGGCCTGGGTGTCCGCGGGCAACTCGCCGATCTCGTCGAGGAAGATCGTCCCGCCGTCGGCAAGCTCGAACCGCCCGGTGCGTCGGGCGATCGCCCCGGTGAACGCCCCCCTCTCGTGGCCGAAAAGCTCGCTCTCCACCAGCCCCGCGGGCAGGGCCGCGCAGTTGACCTTGATCAGCGGCCGGTCGGCGCGCTGGCTCGCGGAATGGATGGCGCGAGCGATCAGCTCCTTGCCCGTCCCCGTCTCGCCGTGGATCAACACGGTGGCGTCGGTGGGGGCGACGCGACGCACCTTGTCCAGGACGGCCGCCAGCGCGGGGCTTCGACCGACGATCTCCTCGAAATTGTGGACGGACTTGAGCTCTTGCCGCAGGTAGAGGTTCTGCTCGGCCAGCCGCGAGCGTTCGGCCTCGGCCAGGACCCTGGCGGTCACGTCAACCCAGGTCGAATGCACCGCCAGGGGACTGCCGTCATCGCCGAGCATCGGCCGGATCCACGCGTTGACCCAGAGCCGACCTCCGTCCTTCCGCTGCATCTCCAGCTCCGTTCCGGAGATCTCCTGCCCGGCGAAGCCCTCGCGGAACGCCCGCTCGGCGCGACCCCGGCCAGAGGCCGTATCGGCGAAGTGCTCGAGAACGCTCGCGCCCAACAATTCCTCCTTGGGGAGGCCAAGGAGCTGCGAGGCTTGGCGGTTCACGCTGGTCAGGCGGAGGTCGTTGCCGAGCGACACGTAAGCATTCGGCGCCTCTTCGTACAGTTCTCGATAACGGCGCTCGCTCTCGACCAACCGCTGCTCGACGCGCAGGCGCTCCAGCTCGACGGCCGCCCTGGTGGCGAAGATCCGGAAGATGAAAAGCTTGCGAGGCTCGGGAGGCATGGGCTTCTCGTCGTACACGGCCAGGTGTCCCAGGACGTTTCCCTTGCCGTCGAGCAGCGGGACGCCGAGGTAGCTCTCGATCCCGTGGTCCTTCAGGTCTCGATCGAGCGGGAACTTCTCGTGGACGGAAAGGGGATGATGGCAGAGCCCGCCCCGCGCCACATCCTCGCAAGGCGTGCCCGCGAGGTCGTACTCGACGTTCGGGAGGATCCGGCCGTGATCCCACTTGGCGAGGGTCCGGACCCTCGTGGTCACGCCGGCGAACTCCGCGACGAAGGCGTGATTTACGCCGATTGTGGACGCGAGATGCCGCGCGAGCGACTCGAAGAAGACCTCGCCGGTATTCCGCGCCGTCCCTTCAACGATCGCCCTCAGGGCACCGATCTCGTCGTCGATCGACGCCGCAGGGTCTATCGGTAGAGATGACATCAACAAGCCCAGGTATTCGGCCGAGAATTCTGCATGAGATCGGCCCCACGGTCAACGAGGTGGGTCATGCGGGGCGACGTGATCCATGTTATCTTATCCACAGTAGGAACCCTGAATGGACCCCTGGATTTCGCCCGCAGATGCTGGCCACCCCCGTCTCGCGCAGTTTAGGATGGGACGAAGGGAAATCTCCATCCAGAGAGTCACTCGTTCAATGAGCTTGTCTTGACCAATGTTATCAGCGCGGGATGGGAAGCGCCGATTCTCACGGCCGTGCATGTGATCCTCGCGGCTTGCGCCTCTTCCCACATCATCCTGACCAAACGCGACGTCCGCGCGGCCATCGGATGGATCGGCCTGGTGTGGCTATCGCCGATCCTTGGCACGGTGATTTATGCGCTCCTGGGGATCAACCACATCCGCCGCGAGGCGAAGGCGTCTCGCGAGGGGCACCCTCGGCCCTCGCCCGCGTCGGCCGCCGCGGACGCCGCCCATCGGGCCGAGCTGGAGAATGGACCGCTCGCGCCCCTGGTCACGTTCATGGGCCGAGTCACCGGGCGCCCGCTCACGCAGGGCAACGCCATCACGCCCCTGGACGACGGCGACGCGGCCTATCCGGCCATGATCCGGGCGATCGCGTCGGCAAGGCGGTCGATCGGGCTGGCCTCGTATATTTTCAACTATGATTCGGTGGGGAAGCAGTTCGTCGAGGCGCTGGGCGACGCCGTCCGCAGGGGGGTCGAGGTCCGCGTCCTGGTCGACGCCATCGGCTCGCATTACCACGTGCCGTCCGTGATCGGCCCATTGAAGCTCGCGGGGGTGCGGGCCGAGCGATTCCTGCCGTCGATCTTGCCGGTCTATTTCCCCTACTTCAACCTCCGCAATCATCGCAAGATCCTCGTGGTGGATGGCCACGTCGGGTTCACGGGCGGGATGAATATCGACGAGCATTTCGACTCGAAGGCGAAGCCGGGCGCGAGCCGGCACGACATCCATTTTCGCGTGGAGGGGCCGATCGTGGACACCCTTCGCGAGGTTTTTGCCGACGACTGGGCGTTTCGCACCAAGGAGGTCCTTCACGGCGACGCCTGGAGGTCCGATGGTCGCGAGGTCGGCGAGATCTTGGCACGCGGGATCATCGATGGGCCGGATACGCACACCGATCGACTCTTCTATGCCTACCTGGGGGCGCTCGACTGCGCCCGGGAGTCGGTCTCCATCGTCACGCCCTATTTCCTGCCCGATGCACCCCTGGTCGCCGCGCTCAACTCGGCCACCATGCGGGGCGTGGACGTGGAGATCTTCCTGCCGCGATCGAACAACCTCGCGCTGGTCCAGTGCGCCAGCACGGCCATGCTCTGGCAGGTCCTCGAACGGAAGTGCCGCGTCTGGTCCGTGCCGGGAGTTTTCGACCACTCGAAGTTCATGGTGATCGACCGGGAATATAGCCTGATCGGGTCGGGAAACTGGGATCAGAGGAGCCTGCGACTGAACTTCGAATTCAACCTGGAATGCTACGACGCCACGCTCGCCGCCGATCTCCGCACCCGGGTCGATCGAAAACGGACAGCGGCCCGCCCGATCACGCTCGCGGATGTCGACGGGCGTTCGTGGCCGGTAAAGTTGCGCGACGGCACGGCCAGGTTGTTTTCTCCCTATCTATGACCATCCCATGAAGCCAACGATGAGGGTGGTCCTGGTCGAGATCGCCGGCCTCGGCCCGACATTCCTCGCCGAGCGCGAGCCCGACGAAGCTTTGCCGCCAAAGGGTATCCTCGGCTGGCTAGCTCGCAAGCGGTTGGCGATCTTCGAGGCGATGGAGCGCCCGCGAACCCGGACCTTCGCGATCCTCGGATGGGTCTGGAAACGGCTCCATCGCCTGGTGGCCCCCGACGAGCACCTGTTGCGTAGGCTTCGACGTGCCGGCTCGCTGGCCATTGACCACCCCCTGCGGCTCACGACGGATCAGGTCGGCTTGCTCTGGGACGACCTCCTGAAGGCGCGGGCACGCAGGCATCGATTCTGGCTCGTGGTCGACGGAGTGCTCGCGGCGCCCGCGGCGCTGCTCGCCCTGCTCCCCGGCCCCAATCTGATCGGATACTGGCTCCTCTACCGTGCGATCGTGCACCTGCTCGCGTTCCTTGGCGCCCGGTCGGGCAGGAGGATGGAGACGGTGCTGGTCGCGCGGGCCGAATTGGACGAAATCGTGTCAGTCGGCGATGATGAAGCGGATCGCCGCGATCTCCGTCCACCTGGACATCCCGGAATTTGCGGCCCTGGTGGCCGCCCATGCTCCCACGCCCCGACCGATTGAGGTTCCTCGATCATGCGACTAGTCACGTACAACATCCACAAGGGCATCGGGGGCCGCGACCGCCGCTATCGCCTCGATCGCATCATCGCCGTCCTGAAGGAGATCGACGCCGACGTCGTCTGCCTCCAGGAAGTGGACCGCAACGTCCGCCGTTCCCGATTCGACGACCAGCCCGCTCTGCTTGCACAAGCCCTGGGCAGCGTCGCGAGCCTCGACCAGTTGGTCTATCCGAGGGAGGAGGGGGGATACGGCAACCTGATCCTCTCGCGATGGCCGTTCCGGCACGTCGATCAATGCTCGATCCGCAAGGGGCGTCGCAAGCAGCGAGGCGCCCTGATGGCCGTGGTGGAAACCCCGGAACGGCCGATCCTGGTCGTGGGCGGACACCTCGGGCTGAATGAGCGGGAGCGGAACTGGCAGATCGAGAAGTTACTCGCAAGCCCCTGGTTCACGCGATGGGGCGAGCTTCCCACCGTGGTGGCCATGGACAGCAACGACTGGCGAAACGCGCTGGAGGCCGGCCCCTACGCCCGGCACGGATTCGTGCAAGCAACGTCGCCGCCATCGCGATTCCGCTCCTTCCCGGCGTACCTGCCCATGGCGTCGCTGGACAAGATCTATACGCGAGGCCCGATCACGATCGAATCGGCCCAGCCGATCAGGACCAAGCTCGCGAAGAGGGCGTCGGACCACCTCCCGGTTGTCGTCAATTTCTCGATCGCGACGCCCTCGGCCTGAGGGCATCGAACGGCGTCCGCGGGAAGCTTGTTGCCCCCGCATTTCCCGGATAAACTTCGACGAGAATCCGCCGGTTTTCACGCCAAACCGGCGCCGACAGGCCGGCATGATGGCGCGAACGCGACCCGGATACTCACGTCGGAACGACCGACGCGGAGGCGAGTTCATCCATGCCGGCGAAGATTGACTCCGATCGCGACTTGCTCTTCGGCCTGCTAGCCCTCCAGACCGGATTGGTCGACCAGGAGCAGTTGGTGACCGCGTTCCGCCTTTCGGCGCGCGAGAAGACGCGGCCCATGGAGGATGTGTTCGCCGAACGGAATGACCTCGACGAAGCCCAGCGGTCGTTGATCGCGGCGCTCGTCGACGAGCACCTGAAAAAGCACGGCGGCGACGCGTCGTCGAGCCTCGCGGCCTTCGATCCCAAGGATTCCACCCGCAAGGCGCTCCTCGAAATCGGCGACGTTGGGCTGACGACCGGCATGGCCCGCGCCGGAAGCTCGCAGGTCGTGACCGAGGGCAATCGCACGCTGACCTTCGTGAAAAGCCCGAGTTCGTCCGATGGCCGGCGATTCCGCCTACTCCGGCCGCACGCCAGGGGCGGATTGGGCGTGGTGTTCGTCGCGCTCGACCAGGAATTGCACCGCGAAGTCGCCGTCAAGGAGATCCAGGATTCCCACGCCGACGACCCGGCCAGCCGCGCCCGGTTCGTCCTGGAAGCCGAGATCACAGGCGGCCTGGAGCATCCGGGGATCGTGCCGGTCTACGGACTGGGCACCCACGAAGACGGCCGGCCCTACTACGCCATGAGGTTCATCCGGGGCGACAGCCTGAAGGACGCCATCGCCCGGTTCCATGCCGACGCGGCCTTGAAGGGCAGCCCCGGTGCCCGCGGCCTGGCCCTGCGGAAGCTGCTGCGACGGTTCGTGGACGTGTGCAACGCGATCGAGTACGCGCACGGCCGAGGCGTCCTGCATCGCGACCTCAAGCCGGGCAACGTGATGGTGGGCAAGTATGGCGAGACCCTGGTCGTCGACTGGGGCGTGGCCAAGGCAACCGGCCGCCACGAGCCGGCGTCGGACGCGGAGGAGCGGACGCTCCTGCCAAGGTCCGCCAGTGGCTCGTCGGAAACCCTGCCCGGCTCGGCGATCGGCACCCCTTCCTACATGAGCCCCGAGCAGGCGGCCGGCGAACTCGACCGACTCGGCCCTCGCAGCGACGTGTACAGCCTCGGCGCAACGTTGTATTGCCTCCTCGTCGGCCACTCGCCGTTCGATGGGCGAGACGCCGGCGTGATCCTCCAGGCGGTCCGGAAGGGACAGTTCCCCCTGCCTCGATCGGTCGATGCCTCGATCCCCTCGGGGCTGGAGGCAATCAGCCTGAAGGCGATGGCGCTGAAGCCGGACGATCGCTACGCCTCGCCCCGGGCGATGGCCGAGGATGTCGAGCGATGGATGGCCGACGAGCCCATCTCGGCCCGCCGCGACCCGTGGATCGCGAGGGCCGCGCGGTGGGGGAGGCGACACCGGACCCTGGTCGTGGCCGCGGCCGCGGTCCTGGTCTCGGCGGTGGCGGCGTTGTCCATGGGCACGCTGCTCCTCGGCGCACCGATGCGCGGGTCCAGCAGCAGCGGAATCTCGCGGACGAAAACGCTCGCATGGCCCGCTCGGCCGTCGACGATTATCTCACGAAGGTGAGCGAAGATCGCCTCCTCAAATCCCCGCAGCCGGGGATGCAAGCACTGCGCAAGGAATTGCTCTCGACCGCATTGGGCTACTATCAAGATTTCCTCCTCCGCCGCGAAGGCGACCCCACGGCCCGCGAGGACCTGGCCGCCGCCTACTTTCGGGTGGGCGAGATCAACTCGGTGGCGGGCTCCACGCTCGACGCCGCGAGGGCCTTCCGGGCTTCGTACGACCTGTGGGCGGTCCTCGCAGCCGAGCAACCGGAGGTCATTCGCTATCAGATCGAGTCGGCGAAGTCCGAACGACGGCTCGGGGACATGCAGCTCTATCTCGCCGGCCGGGCGGCCGAAGGCGAGGCCCATTTGAGGAAGGCAGCCGGGCGACTCGAAGCCCTCCGCGGAGCCCGGCCCGACGACCCGGACCTCCTGCTCGGACTCTCGCTGGTTTACGGGTCCCTCTCGGGCCGCGCCCTGAAAGACCCGACAGGCCGACGAGCCGGGGTTGCTGGAGAAGGTGATCGACGTGGCCGAGCGATTGACGCGCGTCGCCCCCGGAAAGTATGACGCGAATCTGGCCCGAGCCCTGATGGACCGAGGCTATCGCCTTGCCCGAGAGGGGCGAGCGGCCGAGGCCTTGCGCGACCACGAGCGTGCCCGCGAGCTCCTGCTTCGATTGCTGGTCGCGTCGCCCCACGACACGGAGTTGTTGAGCGAGTTGGGGAGGTCTTACGTCAACATCGGCTTCGTCCACCAGTCCGTCACGCGCGACGCCGCCGAGGCGAGGCGGCAATTCGCCCTCTCCGCGAAGATCGACGAGCGACTCGTGGAAGAAAATCCGCGAGTGGCCGCACATCGCTTGCGACTCGCGGGTAAGTGGACGCAGGACCTCGAAACCCGCATCCAGGCCGGGCAGAGGGAAGGGCTGGTCGAGGACGCGAGGAAGATCGTCGCGATGCTCGAATCCGCGGCGACGCTCGATCCGGAGAACCACGGCCTCCAGTTCGAGCTGGCCTACGGCTACGTCTTGCTCGGCGAGATGCTCGAAACATCGCAGCCCGACCGGGCCTACGCGGCGTTCGCGAAGTCGGTCGCGCCTCCAGAAGTCGGCGGTCCAGGGCGATCCCAATAACTTGAAATACCGCTTCGACCTGACGCGGGGCTACAATGGATTGGCCAGCACCCTGATCGCCACCGGCAAACCCCAAGCTGCCCTGGACCTGCTCCGCGGTTTCATCGCCGATAACCCGTCTGAAGACGCGGACCCCGATACGAAGATTCGGATCGCCCTGTTCCATTCGCAGTGCGAATCCGTGATGGCCAGGGCCCTTTGGGTGCTCGGGCGGAGGGACGAGGCGATCACGCTCCTCCGCCATGTGGAGTCCATCTGTTCCGACATGGACAGGCGCGAGCCCGGCTCGCGTGCGCATCGGAGCGGACTGCTCCACGCCCGGGTGGAGCTCGGCCTCGCCCTGCGGGAGGTCGATCCCGAGGAGGCCGGCTCGATCTTGACCCTTGCCGAGGCCCGGCTCGCGGCCTCTTCTCCGCGTGATCCGGTGTTCTTCCTGCAACGAATCGCCGTGAGAGCCGCGATCGGCGAGATCCAGCCCGCTCGTCGCGTGGATTTCCACGCGCGAGCCATGGCCGACCTGAACCGCGCGGTTGCCGCGGGGATTGTGGAAGCCACCTGGCTGGAGCGCGAACTGGGCCTGGACCCGCTGCGAGGCCGGGCCGATTTCCGTGATCTTCAAGCACGAGTCCAATCGGCCTCGGAGGCGCGCTTCCTCACGCGAAGGGCGGGATGGGACGAGGCGGAGGGTCGGGCCGACGCCGCTTCGGAGGATTACCGTCGCGCCGCCGCGTCGGTGGAGGGCCTGTCGCGACCCTCGGCGACCGACCTCTACAATCTCGGCTGTTATCTCGCCCAATCGGGCCGACTGGCCAGGCCGAGCGATCGCGGCCCCCTGGCCGATCGGGCCATGGATGCCTTGAACCGTGCCTCGGCGGCCGGCTTCCGCAACCTCAACCAATTTCGCACGGATTCCGACCTCAATTCTCTACGCGCCCGCCACGATTTCCAACTCCTCCTTCTGGACCAGGCGTTCCCCGCCCGGCCCTTCGCCGGCAAGTAGGCGATCGGAGGCAATCTAGAAACCCAGGCCATCACCCGAGGAAGAGAGATCATGCGCGAAACGGCTGCCCGGCCGAACGTCGTCTCAACCGCCGAGATCCGCTCGCATTTCCCGGCCCTGGGTCGACGACATAGCGGCCATCCCGTGGCCTATTTCGACGGACCCGGCGGGACTCAGGTGCCTCGTCCGGTCGTCGAGGCGATGAACGACTACCTCTTTCATCACAACGCCAACACGCACTGGGCCTTCCCCACCAGCCGCGAGACCGACGAGGCGATTACCGCGGCCAGGCAGGTCTTCGCCGACTTCCTGAACGCGTCGCCCCGAGAGGTTGCCTTCGGCGCCAACATGACCACGATCACGTTCCACCTGGCGAGGGCGCTCGGCCGCTCGTGGGGTGCGGGCGACGAGATCGTGGTGACCGAGCTGGACCACCACGCCAATGTTGACCCGTGGCGGGCGTTGGAGAAGGAACGGGGCGTCAAGGTACGCGTTGCTCGCATGGTGCCCGAGACCGGGCAACTGGATTTCGACGACCTGCGTCGGCAGATCAGCGGGCGGACGAAGCTGCTGGCCATCGGCGCGGCTTCGAACGCGCTAGGGACGATCAACGACGTTGCCGGGGCCGCCGCGCTGGCCCATCACGCGGGTGCCCTGGTGTTCGTCGATGCCGTCCACTACGCCCCTCATCGCCTGGTCGACGTCGAAGAGTTCGGCTGCGACTTCCTCGCATGCTCGGCCTACAAGTTTTACGGGCCTCACGTGGGCGTGTTGTACGGACGACACGACCTGCTCCAAAGCCTCGAAGTGCCCAAGCTTCGGCCCGCCCCCGAGAATGCGCCCGATCGGATGGAGACGGGGACGCAGAACCATGAGGGAATCGCCGGCGCCGCGGCGGCCGTCGAGTTCCTGGCGACCCTTTCCGATGGCCCGGACCGTCGCAGTCGGCTCCGGGCCGCGTTCGCGGGATTGCACGAGCGGGAGGCGCGTCTGGTGGACCACCTCTGGCATGGCCTGGGCGAAATCCCGGGCATCCGAACTTACGGACCGAGGCCATCGGAACCCCGCACGTCAACGGTGTCGTTCATCGTGGAGGGGATGGCGACTCTCGACGTCTGCCGCCACCTGGCAAGTCGCGGCCTGTTCGCATCTCACGGCGATTTTTATGCGACCACGGCGGTCGAACGGCTGGGGCGATCCGGCGACGGACTCGTCAGGATCGGCTTCGCCTGTTATACCTCGGAGGAGGAAGTCGGGCGCCTGCTGGAGGCCGCTCGCGATCTTCGTCGGTGAGGTCAAAACCGGCTATTGAGGAACAGCAGGAGCGTCGTGGTCGCGATCATCAGCCCGAGGATGGTCAATCCGAGGCGGCCGGCGTGCCACCAGATTTTCGACCAGGATTCGTGCCGGGAGGCCGCGTACACGAGGCTGATCGCCGCGGCCAGCGGGATCGGGAAGAAATAGATGTTGAGCGGGTTCACGCCTGGGGCTCCGGTTGAAGTTGCCCTACCGCGCCGGGGGCCGCTTGCGTCGCCTCCTCGCCGTCAGGATGCGCCGGGCCTTCCATCGCGTCGTAGATGGCCAGCACGTTCAGCAAGCCCGCGATCGTCGTGTACACCGTCCCCACGTCCACAAGCTTGCTCAACTGAGAGTGCGCCGCGTTGATCACATTCATGGCGGGCTCTGCCAGGAATCCGTTGAAGAGGGGGGGCATTTCCTTGTAAAGCAGGGTGGCCTGGACCACGCTGAGGAGGCCGGGCAAGCCGACCCAGAACTGGCCGAGGAACTGGAGGCGGAAGTTCTCCGAATCTCGCAACGGGTTCACCCATCGCCAGAAGACGTTATTCCCGCCGCCCAGCACGAACCCGGCCAGATAAAGCCCAAGGATGCAGACGCAATAAAGGACCGCCTTCCCGCGGCGCCCCTGGTACCAGTGGCCCAGCCCGGGGATGAGGAACGCGAGCAAGGCGGCCAGGTACGGATTCTTCAAATCCACGGCCGGTTGACTGCTTTTTTCCATCGTCGCCGTCGCCATCGAGAACAGCCCCTCTCACCTCGCCGATCGCCGGGGACGCGGCTCGTCGACCCGAGGCTCATCGTAGCACGTCGGGGTCCTCGTGCGGAAGTGCAGGTGGATTCCCGGCCCAAGATGCGACCCCGCGCCGTCGAGCGGCTCGACGCGGGGACTTAGGCGGATTTCGGCGATTTTGTGCATGATTTTCCCCGCGAAATCGATGGTAACGGGTGTGGGCCCGAGGTGATCGCCCGGCTGCGATCCTGCCCCCCTACAATCACAACCATCGCCGCGTCCACGAGGGGATATCATCGATTCGAAGAAAACAGTCCCGGACGGGAGAAAAAACACGCGTCGTCGACCGCGGCCATCGCCCGCGTCCCAGGTCCTCGCGGCGCAAAATCGACTTTATCTAAATCGTTACGCTCCAGCTATTTAAAACATATCAAAGTATGTAAGTACATTAATATTCTACAGGGTGTTGCGCGAGTTGAGCCCCGAAAAACCGCCCAGTCATGATGTCTGACGGGGGGGTCGTCTGAAAGCGCCTACAAACCGTGCGCCCCTGCTGGGATGTGTCCCGCCCAGTTCAGTCGTTTACCTTCGACGTGAGGAATAAGCGCGGAAGCGAGGGAATCGCGAACCTTAAGACCTTGCCGGTCAGGCCGATTCCGGCAGGACGCATTCCTCGGCCACGCCGTCGATCACGTCCGGTGGCAGGATTTCCAGGCGTTTCATGGCTCCGGCGAGGAGCGCCAGCCCTGCGAGCCGGTCAATCCCTCGCGGATTTCCTGCCGAGAGCGCGTGGAGCTTGTTGATTGCCCGCGGCGTGAACGTGGGGTCCATACGCCCGGCTGCGGCTAGCTTCGCGTCGATATAAAGCGTCGTCTCGGTGCGAGTCAGCGGGGCGAGTCGGACCTTGAGAATCCAGGGCTCCTGGGAGGATTGGCGCGAAGTCGGACGGCCGAATTCGAGTACCGTCACGCGGGCGCCGGGATGGGGATCGATCGACCTGGCGAGCCGATCCATCTCCGGGGCGATCCCGTCGTCGAGTTCGTGGCGATCGTCGATGGCGAACACGACCCCCTGGCCCTGGATGCGTCGCAATTTCGCCGCTTCCGCGAGGCGTTTCCAGGCGGCGGGCCGATCGAATTCGGCAGGACTGCGGGCTCCAAGCGCCCTCGCCAGGTCGTCAAGCCATCGGTCGGAGTCGGCCGCAATTCCCCGGGCGATGCATAAATCGGGAGACCTCACCGCCGCGAGCACCCGATTCAGGACCACCGTCTTGCCCAGCCCGGCGGGGGCTCGCACCTGCACGCGAGGCTCTCGCGACTTGATCGCATGGACCACGCGGGCGATCGCCTCCACATGCGACGGGATGGGCACGAAGCACCCGGAACCGCTCGCGAACGGGTCGGCCGTCAGCCGCCAGTGGTCATTGGCCTGCTCCACTCCCGTCGCCCCCTGGCTTGACCACGTATTTTTGACCCGATGCCCTAACGATCGGTTAAACTACCCGCCGGGCTTTCGATTTTGATGGTCGTAGGGGAGAGTTCGCGCCCGTGGCCGACCGTTATTTCACCCCATCGCCGATCAGACCCGGGCGGATCACCCTTTCGGGCGACGAGGCGAAACATCTCGTCCGCGTGGCCCGAAGGCAAGTCGGCGACGTCGTGGAGATCTTCGACGGGCGCGGCAACGGAGCTTTGGCGAAAGTCCTTTCCACCGAACGAGATGCGGTCGTTCTGGAAGTGGGCAATCCGGTGCCCGATCGCGACCCTGACCTGTCGTTGACGCTTGCCGTGGCCGTGCCCAAGGGGGAGCGGTTTGACTGGTTGGTCGAGAAGGCGACCGAATTAGGAGTGGCGCGACTGGTGCCGCTGCGGGCCGAGCGCTCGGTGGTCGATCCGAGATCGGCCAAGCTCGACCGCCTGCGCCGCGTGATCGTGGAAGCGAGCAAGCAATGCGGCCGGAATCGGCTGATGATCCTGGACGAGCCAAGAACCCTCCGGGATTACCTGGAAAACGAGCCATCCAATCGCCGGTTTCTCGCCAATCAAGGCGGGATGGAGATCAGGCAATGGCCGCCGACCGGGCCGGATCGGACGACGGCGCTGGCCATTGGTCCCGAAGGAGGTTGGACGGCGGCCGAGGTCGATCAAGCCACCGCGCTCGGCTGGATTCCCGCAGGATTGGGGACGACGCGGCTCCGCGTGGAAACGGCGGCAATTGCGGGCGCGGCCGTCCTGTTCGCGTTCTCGCAGGGCGGTCAAGAACCCTGCGGTTCATGAATCGAGAAGGGTACGGACTGAATCTTGGGCGACGCCCACTCGGCAATCATGAGCGAGGATCAGCGCTTATCCTGCACCCTACAGCCACTTGCCCCCAGAATTGTCTTGATAGATTGACCACACGTAGCCGTCGGGGTCCTTGAGGGCGAATTCTCGCCAGCCCCAGGACTGGTCGACGGGGTCTCCCGAGATGGCGAGGTAGGCGCCTTCGTCGATGCAGTGCTGGTGGAAGGCGTCGATGTCGTCGACCTTGAGTTGCAGGTGCAGCCCGACCCCGAAGCGGGTGTCCTTGAACTCCTCCTCGTGCCCTTCCTGCGGGTGGAGCATGAGGCTGAACCCGCCGATGCGGAGGATCGCCAGGCTGATCGGCCCGTCCTCCTCCTCGGAGTGGACCTGGGCCACCTCGGCGCCGACGACTTCGTTGTAGAATTCGATCGACTTGACGATGTCGTCGACGTAGAGGAACGCGCTCGTGACCTGGACCGCCATGGCACCTCCCGAATCGCCGAAATCGGTTTACGGCCGGAGGATACCCCGGATGGTTCCCCTCTGCAATGCGGACCGATCATCCGGGCGCGTCGTCCGCGAAAAAAGCGACCGTCTCGCGGATCGCCGGCAGGAGGAATCCCGCCGCCGAATAATGCCCGCACTCGAACCAGCGGATCGGAGGCTCGCCCGCCTTTTTCCACAGGGCTCTGGCGGCCGAAGGCGGGATTACCTCGTCCACCGTGCCCGCCATCATCATCACTTTCTTCCCCCGCAAGCCCTCGGCATAGGTCAGCGGGTCGAGCGGCCCGGTCAGGGCGGCAAGATCGGCCTTGTTTCGCCCGGAAGCGATCCACAACGCCCGATATTTCGCGCCTTCGGGCATTTCCCACAGGATATCGGCCAGCCCTCCGCCCGCGAGCAGCAGGACCGCGCGGTTGATGGTGGGGTCGACCGAAGCGGCGGTCGCCGAGATGATCCCGCCCAGGCTGATGCCCGTCACGCCGAGTTTCCCCGGATCGATCTCGGGCCGAGAAGCTAGCCAACCGGCCGCGCGGCGGACGTCGCACACGCCTTGCCTCATGGCCGTGATCGATCTTTCAATGTCGTTGGAAAGGAACCGCTGATTCGGGTCGTTGCCGCGTCGTTCGCCATAATAAGGCAGTTTCACGAACAGGGCCGCGACGCCCTGGTCGGCCAGGCGGGCGGCCAGGTAACGCGAGAGGGCGAAATCCGCCCCCAGGATGTGCAGGACCACCACGGCCGGGTGGCGTCCCGGGGCGACGGGCCGGAAATATTCGGCATGGACCGTGTTGTTGGCCACGTCGGGCGTGACGATGGGCGAGGGGAACGTCAGCGTCGAAACCGTATAGCGGCTTGTGGTTCGGATTTGCGTCATTTCGTACGGAAACGTGGCGGCTGCGAGCCGGAATCGCTCGGGGACGGTCGCCTCGGCCGCGGTCGGCCGGAATGTGACTTCTCCGCTTTCGGCCTGGCCGATCAGGGCCAACGAGATCACGCCCAGCACAATCATGGAACCGATTCCCCTGGACCGCGCCGGCGATGCCGATAAACTGCGGGAGCGATCGAGTCGAACTCAGATCCTAACACGATCTTCTCCGAATCTACGAGGGGAATTCTTGGTCATGCGATCGACGCGGATCGACCTCTCGCAGCTTCGGCCCGAGCGAGTTTGCCTGATCAAGCCGAGTTCCCTGGGCGACGTGGTGCATGCGCTGCCGGTCCTGTCGTCGCTGCGGGCGTTGTGGCCGAAGGCCCACCTCGCCTGGGTCGTCAATCGCGGGCTTCGCGGATTGCTGGATGGCCATGCGTACCTGGATGAGGTCATCGCGTTCGATCGCGGCTCGGTCTCGCTCAATCCGAAGGGCATGGCGAATTTCGCGCGATTCCTGGGCGAGCTTGCGTCGCGAAAATTCGACCTGACGATTGATCTCCAGGGGCTCTTGCGGTCGGGGCTGATGACCGCGGCGACGGGCGCCCGGGTTCGCGTTGGCCTGGGCGATGCTCGCGAGGGGGCCTCGCTGTTTTATACGCATCGCGTTGCGACGTCCGAGACGCGGCCGCATGCGGTCGATCGCCTCATGAAAATTGTGGAGGCATTCGGCGGTGATCCGTCGCGGCGATTCGTGGTCGCCATGACGTCGCAAGATCGCCTGTGGGCCTCGCGAATCCTGTCCCCGTTACAAGGCCCGAAAATCGTGTTCAACCTGGGGGCCAGGTGGGTCACGAAGCGCTGGCCGCCCGCGAGTTTCGCCGACGTGGCCCGGAGGGCGGCGATGGAGGCTTCGGCCAGCCTGGTCGTCGTGGGATCTTCGGAGGACCGGCCGTTTGTCGATGAGATGATGGCCCATCTCGGGTCGATCGAGGCGCTGGATCTGTGCGGACGGACCACGCTTCCCGCAACTCGCGGCCCTGGCCGCCGAGGCCGACCTGTTCGTGTCCAACGACACCGGGCCCTTGCACCTGGCGGCGGCCTCGGGGTCGAGGGTGCTGGGGATTTATACCTGCACGAGCCCCGCGAAAACGGGGCCTTATGGGCCGAACGGATCGTCAGTTTCCAGCGAGATTTATTGCGCCGCGAGCTGCCTGAAGCGGTGCGACCGCATGGAATGCATGACCGAACTGGGCGCCGATCGCGTGTGGCAGGCGGTGAAGCGGAACCTGGTCATCGCCTCGTCCGCAAGGCATGCATCATGGCGCCGATGGCGCCGGACTGGGCCAGGATCAGCGGGAAAAACTGGACCCATTGCCACCCGGCAGGGAGCGGAGGTTCGGCCTTCTTCCATCGCCACGAGACGAGGTTGCGGTCGAACCGGACGCCCTCTCGCCAGGGAGGGACGGGGTCGCCCCGCCAGAGCGGCCAGACGATTCCTCGTAGGGGATGCGACGCGATGGAAACGTTGCGGGCGTCGTCCGGGGCGGGCGGGATGCGTCCGCCAACCCCCTGGAACAAGAGCATGATCCCGCCGCCCGCCAGGCCGAGCAGGACCGCGATGACGGTGATGACTCGCCAGTTCAAGCTAAGGCACGCCGCCACCGCCAGCATGGCAAAGGGCAACAGCGGCACGAGCAGGCGCGGGCCGGTCGAGAATCCTCCATTCCAGTTGGGATAGCTGAGATTCACGAGGAAAACGGCCACGCAGGCCGAGAGCGTGACCGCGAGGACGGCCCAATTTCGTCGCGCGGCGAGGACGATCCAGCCGGGCATGCGAGGAAAAGGATCGGGGCGTAGAAGAACAGGCCGCGATATTCCCCCCACAGGAGATCGATCCCCCTCGACCAGCCGATTCGCCCCAATCCCAGCGGGTTCTGCGCCGAATGGACCCGGCTGAATTCGTTCAACTCCTCGTGGAAGTAGCCCATGTCCCACGGCGAGCCGAAGGCAATTTGGTTATAGGCCGAGCATGGCCAGCGTCGGGACCAGCGCCCCCAGGCCGAACGCGAGGACGGCGGGCACGGGAATTCGTCGGGATGCGATACTTGCGAGGAAGTAGGACCCCAGGATCGCCGACACCGGCGCCGCTTGCAGCTCGACCACCGAGGCACTTGCGGCGAAAAATCCGGCGACACCGCCGGATAGGATCGCGTGCGATGACCTCGACGATGACCGAATCATCGCGAAGGATGCGAGCAGGAAAAAGGCGGTGAGCTGATGTCCGTAGCTGAGCGTGGCATACACGTAGGCGGGCGTCGCGAGGCCGTAAATCAGGCCGACGAGGGCCGATCGCCTGGGGCCGCACCCGAGATCGGCCGCGAGCAGGGTCAGCAAGGCGCCCGCCATTGCCGAGACGAGGCCGGACGTGCCCAGGGTGAGGAAATAATCGGGCATCCAGTGCGTGAAGCCCGCGCCCTTGCGGTTGATGGGATGGGCGGGGAGCCGGAGCACGGTTTTCGCGAGCAGGTAGACGGGCAAGGCCACCAGGGAGAAGCCGGGCGTCTTGTCGCTGTAATAGTGGCCGTGGAATTTCGCGCGGTCGTAGGTGTGATCTTCCAGGCCGTCGATCGCCACCTGCCCGCGATCCCCGAGCGCATACACGAGCATGAGGCGGCTGGAGATGTTCCAGTCCCTTGCGTGCCAGAAGAACGCGTACGAACCCCACAGGATCGCGAACACCCAGAGCGCCGGCCGCTTCGACGTCATGCTCGCCTCGTCCGGCGAAAGACCAGGTCGAACGCCGCTAACGCGACCCCCGAGGCCAGCAGCACCGACGCCGACTGGATGGGCAAGAAATAGCGGTCCCACGCCATCGGAAGGAAGGAACCGACGGTCGCCATGGCCACGACGAACTGGAGCCCGAGGAGCCAGCGAGTGGGCAATTCGCCCCGACGTTGTTGCCATCTACCCGAGATCATCGTCCACACGAGCCCGGCCGCGACCCACGGACCCCAGAGGATGGCGCCGAAGTCTTGCCGCCAGTCGAACCGGATGGTCGAGTCGGACGAGCGTGGCCCGAACGGGCCGAAACGACCGAACCCCTGGACGGCGAGGGCTTGCAGCTTTTCCCTGGGCGTATTCAGGGCGTTGTGGGGGAATTTCCCCTGCGAATTGTTCGACACGCCCACGCGATGGGCGATCACCTCGTGGAGGCGGAGATAGGGCGATTCGTCGGGGTCGACGGGCGCCAGCAACGGGATCTTGATGGGTCGTTTCGGGTGCGAATACAGGAAGGGATTGAGGGTTACGAAGGTCGCCAGGGCCACGCCGCCCGTCATCAGCAAGCCGGTCGTGAAGATGGCTCGCATTTTGTCCGGACGTGCCCGGCAGGATGAATCCGAGCAGGGTCCACGCGACGAGGGTCATCATGGCGAGCCCTCCGTTGAGCTTGGCGAGGACCGCCAGCCCCCCCGCAAATCCCGCCACGATCGAGAGCGGAATCCAGTATGGCCGCCCCGGCTTCGGCCTCAGCACGATCTTCCAGAGGAACAGTTCGACCGCGAGGGTGGCGAGGATGAACGCCTCGGCCGGGACGTCGGCCATGGCCCTTCGCGAGTGCAGCCGGTACAGCGGATTGATCGTCAGCAAGATGGCCGCAAGGACGCCCATGCGCGTCCCGCCGAACATGGTGCCAAGGGCGAAGATGGCCACGCATCCGAGCATGCCCAGCAAGGACCGACGGGACTCGCGCGGCGACCAGGGTTTCGGCGCTCCCGACGACGAGGCCGGGGTCAAGGTACCAGGCGATGGCCGTGGCCCGACCCGCGATCGGCCGCGAGCTTGCATGCAGGGCCGCGCCGATCAGGTACTTGGGCAGGGGAGGGAGGTCGTAGGCGGGGTATTCGAGCCAGAATGGGTCGTCCCACTTCTTCTGGACGAAGAGGTCGAGGAAGTAGGACTGCGAGATGAAGGCCGACTCGTCCATGAAACGAGGCTCGTCGCCCAATTTCCAGGCGAACGTGCCGCCGGAAACGATTGCGACGATCGTGCCCAGGAGGAGGGCGCCGGACCTCCCCGAATGCGGTGACCCGGCGGGTTTTTCGGGTCGGACATGGTGGAAGATAATCCTTCGGGGCAAACCTTGCCGGATGTCCAAGGCGACCCGTCCGGTCGGGCAGAAAAATCATTCTAGAAAGGGTTTGGGATTTTTGGCAACCGTCGGATCGTCGGCTAAGTTTGTGAGACGGACAGGCCGTCGCGACCGTCAAGAAGGCTTTTCGGAGGCAGGTCCCGCGAGGGACTCGGAGGAAAGCCCGACCTGGCGGGCCGACGGGCGTGGATCTCGTCGGACCATTGGGGATGTCACCACACCATTGAAATCGCAACCACGAATCGCCCGTTTCTCGCCGGAGGCCAGCCTGCGCAGCCTCGGAAACGAGTTGCGGCACGGGTGGGCCGATGGCGGGCCACGGACTCGAACGGTCCCCCGAGCCGGCGAAGCCGGCGACCCGCCCGAACGGCCCGAGTTTGCCGAGCCTCGCCATGCGAGGTGCCGCGATGCTCCGTGCCAGGAGGTCGGATTGCCCGGAACGCGGGGCGAGTTTCGATGGAGCTAAACCGGAGAAAATGTCCATGACGACCTCGAGACCATTCCGGGCCGCAAGCCTCGGAAGAGCCGCGCCCGCGAGGAGGACCACCCCGTTCGCCCTCGCGGCGCTGGCCCTGTTAACCTTCGCGTTCGAAGGGTGCGCGTCGCTCGGCCTGGGCAACGGCGGCGGGTGCGGGACCGCTAGCCTGGGCAAGTGCGGCGGCTGCAACACCTGCGGCTTCGGCGGCCTGTTCCATCACAAGAACAAGGCTGTGCCCGCGTATGAAGGCGGGGTGGCGACCGAAGGCGTGCCCATGGGCGTGCCGATGGACGGGATGCCCGCCGGCGGGATGCCCTCCGCGTTGCCGTCCAACGAAGACCCGCAACTGACCCCCGCGCCGACCGGCCCGACCGGCAGCGTGAAGAAGTCCAGCGCGTCCGGCCTCGGGTCGAACGCGTCGATGGGCAAAGCCTATTATCAGGCGGAGATTTCCGGGGTGCGCGGCGGGCCTAAGGAGGCCCGTCGCAGTTCCTCCGCGTCGCTCCCGACGCTGGCCGGGGGGATTTCCGCCCCCGGCCCCGACGATCCCCTGGCCAACCTGCCCGAGCCGAGCAACCCGAGCGAGACGGCGAGCGAAGCCTCGCCGCCCAAGGCACCGACGGCCGGCGAACCGCCGGCCTCGACCGCGCCCAAACTGGTGCCGACCCCGTCGAGCAACTCGGCCGAGCTTCTCCCGAAGCCGGCCGAGCCCGCAGGCGCAACGAGCATGGCCCCCGGAATCCGCCGCTTCAAGGTCCTGGAGCCCAACCTCGCCGCCGGCAGCTTGCCCAACGATAGCGGCTGGGCCTGGCTTGTCGAGAAAGGGTACAAGACCGTTTTGGACCTGCGCGAGCCGGGCGAGATCAAGCAGGAAGAACTTGCCGCGATCGATCATTATGGCCTGCGTCATGTGTCGCTGGCTTGCTCGTCCACCAGGATCGACCCGGCTCGCGTGAAGCGATTTGCCTCGGAGATCGCGCTCGAGACCGCCCGCCCGATGTTCATCTTCGACGCCGACGGCACCCGTCCGGCCGCCATGTACTTCGTCCATGAAGTGGCCACGGTGAAGAAGGAGTCGAAGATCGCCGAGCGGGAAGTGGAAGACCTGGGCGCGTCGGAGACCCCCCTGTGGCGGCTCGCGGGCGAATTCGTCGCCAAGCTGGCTGCGCCGGCGCCCGTTGCCGTACCGTCGGCATCGCTCCCGCCCACCGCGCCGACGTCGCCCGAAGTTCCGCTAGAGACCGTCAAGGAGCCATTCGTCGAAGGCGTGGCGCAGCTCCCGCCCGCCCCGAAGGCCGACCCTTCGGCAACGCCTCGACAACTTCCCGGCGCGTGGAAGCCGATGGTCACGCTCGTGCTCACGACGCTCGGCCTCCCGCTCGCCTACCTGGGACGATCGGCTCTCAGTTGGGGCGGACGAGCCCTGGCCAGTCTGCCGGCTCCGGCGAGGTCACCGAAACAGATTGCTTCCGCGTCGGGTGAGTGAACGTGAGCGATCGGGCATGAAGCGCGATCCGATGCCCGCCATCATCGGCCTGCAACCAAGAGGTAGCACCATATTTCTTATCCCCAAGGATGGGGAATCGCCGCGACGCAAGCTGAATCCGCAACTGATGCCCCCGCCCCGTCGTCGGCCTTAGCTCGACGAACGTGGTTTTCGCGCTTCTACCCATGACGCGAAACGCAAGCCCCGCCTCTTGCCCGCCCTGCTGGATGACCTCGACCACGTTCCGCCGCTCATCCTTCCGCAAGAAGTCGGCCCAAACTCCCTCCTCGGGGCCGATCGTCCCCTCCACAATTGCCCAGTAAACTTTCTCGACCGAGCGCTCGCGGAACTGTTCCGACAGCCGCGCCGCGGCCTTGCTCGTGCGAGCCAGCAGGACCACGCCCGACACCGGCCGATCGAGGCGATGAATTAGCCCGACAAAGACGTTGCCGGGTTTCTGGTAGCGGACGCGCAGGTCCTCGCGGACCAGGTCCACGACGGACAAATCGCCCGTGGCGTCGCCCTGCGCGAGCATGCCGGCAGGCTTGTCGACGGCCAGGCAATGGTTGTCCTCGAACAGGATGGGGATCATGCGTGCATCCTTTTCGGGGATTTCGGAGGGTATTTGATGGTATAGCTCGCCGAAGTATAAGGAGAAAAGGCGATGCTCGTTCGATCGATGGGGTATATTGAGAGGTGCAACGAGCCGAACGGAGCTGGGACATGTCCGCGCGTGACCGCAGCCCGAGCCTTGAGCAACTCGCCCGACTTGGGTCCGAGGTCTTCGATCGTCAAGTCCGCCCCCGCCTGCGACCCGAGGACGACGGCAGGTTCGTTGCCATCGACGTCGGGACCGGCGAGTACGAGGTCGATGACGACGACTATGCGGCCGTCGCTCGGCTCCGGGGCCGACTCCCTGCGGCCGAAATCTGGCTGGAGCGCACCGGGCATCGCACGGCCTACCAGATCCGGCACGCCCGATGATCCGAGGTATCGTCAACGCGCGCCGCGAGGCCGTCGTCCGGCTCCGCGTCCGGGGACCCGCCGGGGCCGAAGCGGACGTCGAAGCCATCGTCGACACCGGCTTCACCTCCTCGCTGACGCTTTCGCCAGGCGCGGTGGCCGCCCCTGGCCTGAGCCGGCAGTCCGGCGGCACCGCAACCCTGGCCGATGGGTCGGTCCGCCCCTTCGACATCTACGCCGCCGAGGTGCTCTGGGGCGGAACCTGGCGGCCGGTGCTGGCCTCAACCGTCGGCGCCGAATGCCTTTTGGGTATGCTCCTGCTGGCCGGGCTCCGGCTTTGCATCGAGGCCGTCCCGACGGGCACGGTCGAGATCACGCCCCTGCCGTGAGGTTTGCATCGAAGAGGCCCGCGATAGCTGACCCAACGAATCTACGTTGTGTACGCGTCTATTGCCCAAATCCAAGATCTGTCAATGCGTCTGGCCCGCGTCTCGGCCATGCTTACGAGGATGTAAGCATGCCACCCAAACTTCGACCCGGAATCATGAGCCAAACGATTTTCATCGAATTTCGGTCAATCGCTTGACCACCAAAGTCGCGTAAGCCCCCTTGGGCAAATCGAAAGAGAGATCCAGCCGTTTCCGGCCGGGATAGAGGTCGTCTTCGCCGACCGAATGACGCAAATTCTCGGGGAAAAACAGCGCCGGACGGGTTCCTTTCGAGAAAAACACGTCCTTCAAGTGCTTCACTCGCAGGGTTTCCCACGTCAATCCGCGTTCGGCCAGCACCTCCACGGCGAGGTCGCGAATCGGTCCTTCGGGCAAGGGCGTTCGCGAGGCCGGGAGCGGGATCTGGGCCGATTTCAGGGTCTCGGCCTGCGACGGGTCGAGCCCGCGCTGCATGGGCAGCGTGGCGACCTTGAAATCGACGTCGATCCGCTGCTCGGGCCGGGTTAATTGCTCGATGCGGCGGCCCAGGAGCGTGTTCCACAGGAAGCTCTGGAACGCCGAGAAATAGATCGATCGCAGGTCGCGGCGGACCCGGGCGAACGCGCCGCGGAAGTCGGTCGGGTGATCGACGAGATACGTGACCAGGCTGCGGGCGTGCGACTTTCCCAGCGCGGCCTTCGCCTGAGGCCATTGGCCCCAGAATTCGCGCAGGATCGCCTTTTCCTCGCGGGCTTCGGGGCGGTCCGAGGGCGTGGCCTCGGCGACGGCCAGGCGGAAGGCCGCCTCGTGATCCCCCTTCAGCCACGCCTCGGCGATGAACCCGCCGCCGAATCCGACCGAGCCGAAGCGCTGGTCGTCGAAATAATTCGGCAGGCCGTCCGTCGGTAGCTGGGCGAGGGCCAGCTCGGCGCGTTCAATCGCGTCCTTGCTCATGTCTCGCAGGGTCAGGCCGAACCGATTCCCGCGAAAGTGTTGCGGGCCATAAGGGTGCGGCAGCCGGCCGAGCGGGTCGAGCTCGAGATTCGTCTCGTGCAACGGTCGCGAGGGGCCGTCGAGGATGGTCAGGTACTGGATCGTCTCGGCGTGGCGATCTTTCAGCCCGCCGTAATGGATCTGGGCCCCCGAGAGGTTCCATCGACGTCGGATCGCCTCGACGGCCTCGGGCGTGCCCATCCCGCGTTTCCACAGGCGATAGAACGCGAATCGGCCGCGATCGGAGCCCGTGACCGTGGGGAGTTCCTCGACGACGAAATCTTCGGGGCGGCGCTTGAGCTTCATGAAATCAGAGTACCGCGAACGCGCCCTCGGATACAATCAACGGGTCGGACTGCCCGTGCCCGCCAGGTTCCGCTCCCAGGTGTTTCCCATGCCCGATTTCCCCCAACTGCCGATCATCCAGCTTCCCTCCAGCACGCCCGCGCCGCCCCGGAAGACGCAGGCCGAGAAGTACGGCGGGCTGTTCTTCATGGGGATCGGCGGACTCGTCGTCTTGATCGGCCTGCTGGCGTATTTCGGCGCCGGCGTATGGGGCATGCGCGACGTCTGGCGGCGGATATACGTCCTGAACGACCCGAATCGGGGCGAGCCGGAACGCATCCAGGCCGCGTTCGCCCTGAGCCGCGATCCCCGCGTCTCCTCCCGACAGAAATGGGACCTGGCGCGTCAATCGCGTCCCGCCCGCGCTGGCCCGCTACCTCCTGGCCGAGACGCTCACGAGCGACGCGCTTTCGGACGACCCGCGGGCCTACGCGCTGGCGGTGAGTCGCAGCGAAGGCTGGCCCGACTGGCTGCGGCTCATGCTCGCCCGGCCGCTTGCCTATGGGGCGGGCGAAGGCCACGCGATCCCGCCGGAATCGCTCGCGGAATTGACCCGATCGAAGGACCCGATCCTCGCCCTCTGGGCCGAATTCGCGATGGCCGTTGGCAACCCGGGCGATGAGCACGCCAGGGCGGGGCTGATCCGCGAGGCAGGAACCGCCGGCCCTCGACAGGAGCTGGCGAGGTTGCTTCTGGACGCGATGAATTCGCCCCAGCCGAAGCGTGCCGAGCTCCTGGACAGGGCCACGCTCTGGTTGCGAACGCATCACCCCGACGCCCGGAAGCTCTGGCAAGATTGGTCCGAACGTGATGGGAAGTTGGTGAAAAATCCGGGCTGACGCGCGGCCCGTTCGCAAATTTCACCGCAGGTGGATTTTCTGATTGTCCGGGCGATCGACCCACGATTAAAGTAATCTCCGATCGGACGTCGCGAGGCCGCGGCGTGCCCACCGAATCCCCCTCGGCACCATCACCGACAGGATGCCTCTCCCATGGCCATCGTCGTCGCAATGCCCGCGGTGTGATCGCACGTACAAGCTGCCCGACGAGCTGGGCGGCCGTCGCGTGAAGTGCAAGGATTGCTCGCAAGAATTCCCGGTCCAGAATCGCATCGCCGCCACGGTGGCTGCGCCGGCGCCTCGGCCGCGACCATCGCCCCCGCCGCCCCCGCCGTCTCCCGCTTGGGATGACGACGAGGACGACGGCGTCGAGATCGGCCTGGCGCCTCCCCCGCGGAGGCCTTCCGCCGCCTTGCCCCCGAGGGAAACCGCCGAGCCGTCGCCGCCGATCCCCGTGAAGAAAAAGAAGAAGCGCAAGTCGGCACGATCCGGCTCGTCTGACGGGACGTCGGTATGGCAGGTCATCGGCGGGTTGCGGGTCATCTGGCTGGTGGTCTTCTGCGTCACGGGATTGTTCGGGGCGGGGGCGCGCAACGGGTTCTCGGGCTTCGGCTTCGGCGCCGGCACCGAGACTCCTCGGGCGCGAGAGGCCGTCGCGCTCTTCCAGCAAATGACGTCGCTCGTCGACCGCATGGCCGGGACGATCGAGGGGATCCCGGCCTCCGGGCAGCCGTCTCCCTCCGACGCCATGGCGATTCAATCGTGCGAGCTTGAATTCCAGAACCTCCACGCCCGGCTCCAGGGCTACCGCAACCTGGATCGAGGCGAGGACCAGTACGTGAGGAATCAGACCAGTTGGGCCATGCGCGAGGCGTTCACCCGCATGAAATACGCGATGAAGCGCTTCGAATCCCGGCCCGGGATGTCGGCCTGGGCGAGCGAGATGGACAAGGCCCTGGAGAAGATGGGCGGGCCGACGCGATAGCCGCCGTGTGCCTCGCAATCGCCCCGTACGGCATCGGTTTTGCACTTGTTGATCCATGGTCCGCGAGGGCTCGACCCGCGGATCAGGGATCGGCAGTTCGTTCCATCTGCAAAGGAGGAAGGGCGATGAGAGGCATGCTGTTGACGCTGGCGGCGACTCTCCTGATGGCGAGCCCCACGACAAGGGCGGGCGACGACAAGGATGGCTCGAAGGGGGATGCGTCCAAGGCGTTCAAGATCCACGGGATCGTGGCGGGCGTGACGGTTGAGGGCGAGACGGTCATTGACCCCAAGAACAACACCGCCGTGACGGCCGAGGACGCGTTCCTGACGGTGGTCGGCCGCCCTGCCGAGGACATGACGAAGGGCCACGAGGAGGCCTCGAAGGGCGACGCGAAGTCCGCCTACGGGGAACACAACAGGCACAACGTGTACATGATCTGGCTCTCGCCCAAGACGAAGGTCTGCCAGAAGGGCATGGATTCGGGCAAGCCGGGCGAGACGAAGGAATGCACGCTGGATAAGCTCGAGATCGGCGACCGGGTCGAGATCGAATACCGCACGCGAGAAGATTCGGCCTCGAACTCGCAGAAAGACACGGCGAAGGCCCAGGAGATGCGCAACAAGCACGGACGTCACCGCACCTACCACGGCTACGCTACCGCCATCACCATCATGCCGCACCCGGACATGCACAAGGATTCGGACCACTCCTCGAAGGAGTCCAAGGAGAGTTCGACGGGCGCCAAGAAGTAAGTCACGCCAACGCGCTTCAGGGCCGGTCGGACCAATGATGCAAGGTGGGTCGGGCGAAAGCCAGGCTCACCTTTCCGTTTTCCGTACCGACCGGGCGCACGAATCAGCCTTTCGCTCCGTTCACCATCGCCAATCGCGCCAGGTTCATCGCGTGCTTCGACGCCCGGCTGCGGATCACATCGCGAGGCTGCTCCGGCCCGATTTCCAGCTTGCGACTCTCGGTCCCATGGGCCGTGGCCAGCCCTAGATAAACCAGGCCGACGGGCTTCTCGGGCGAGCCCCCCGACGGCCCGGCGATTCCCGTGATGGCCAGGCCGATGTCGGTCGCGAACCGCCTGCGGACTCCCAGGGCCATCGTGATCGCCACCTCGGGGCTGACCGCGCCGTGGGCGGCGATCATGTCGGCCGGCACGCCGAGCAGGGCGGTTTTCGCCTCATTCGAATAGCTGACGATGCCTCCGGGGAAGAACGGGCTCACGCCGGGGATCGCGGTGATCCGCTGGGCGACCAGGCCCCCGGTGCAGGATTCCGCGACGGCCAGGGTCATCCCGCGACGCTTGAGCGCGTGGACCAGGCCATCGGCCACGTCCTCGCCGTTTTCGCCCACGATCAGGTCGGCAAATCGCTCGCGAATGAGGGCCAAGGTGGGTTCGGCGGCGAGGTTGGCCTCGTGCTCGTCGGCACCTTCGGCCGAGACGCGGAAGCTGATCGTCGCGTCGCTCGCCGTGATCCCCACTTCGGGGATCCGCCCGCGAGCCGTGAGGTCCATGGCCATCGCCTCGATGTCCGACTCCCCCTTGCCGAAAAGGCTGATCACGCGATGCACGATCACGCGGCCGATCCAGCCCTCCGACCGCAGCCTTGGCACGACCTGCTCGTCGTACATGATCTTCATTTCCGACGGCACGCCCGGCAAGCACGCGAAGGTGGCGCGGCCGACCTTCATCCAGACGCCCGGGGCCGTCCCGGTGCGGTTCGAGAGGATTTCCGAACCAGCCGGCATCATGGCCTGGACGCGATTCCGGTCGGCCATCGGTCGATTGCGGCGAGCGAAGAACGCCGATAGATCCGCGAGCGCGTCGGCGTCTTCGACCAGGCCAACCCCGCCCAGCCTGGCCAGGGCCTCGCGAGTCAGGTCGTCCTGCGTGGGTCCGAGTCCGCCGGTGATCACGATCAGGTCGGCCCGTTCGGAGGCGATGCGGAATGCATGGACGTTTTCGTCCAGGTCATCTCCCAGGGTGGTATGAAACCGGGTCGCGATCCCGACGTCGCCCAATCGGCGGCTGAGCCACTGGCTATTGGTGTCGAGCTTCTGCCCGCTGACGAGTTCCGTCCCCACCGCGATGATCTCGGCGTGCATTCGCCTGCGTCCTCGAAGAAGAATTGGCTTCGTGAAGATTCCAATTGGGTCGCTCTATCCGAAACTCGCCCCCTGACGGAGCGAACTCCGATGTGGTCTAATGTCTCCGTCTGGGGTGTTCGACGCCAGGGCTCTCTCCGTGAAACAGGAGACCTCGACGCGATGACGGCCTCAATCCTGGACCGGCCGACGCTGGTCCTCAACCGCAACTGGCAGCCGGTGAACGTGGCGCCGGTGGCCCGAGCCTTGACGATGCTCTGGAACGAGGCCGCCCACGTGGTCGACCCCGACGACTACCGGCTGTACTCGTGGTCCGACTGGGCCAGGATGGCCCCCAGGGCCGGCGAGCCGTTCCTCCAGGCGGTGACCATGCGCCTGAGGGTGCCCGAAATCCTCTCGCTCACCCGGTTCGAGCGGCCCAGGCGAAGAGGCCGTCACCTTCAGCCGCCGCAATCTCTTCAAGCGAGACCACCAGACCTGCCAGTATTGCGGGGTGAGGCCGGGAAGCTCGGAGTTGACGATTGACCATGTGATGCCCAGGTCTCGCGGAGGCGCCTCGACCTGGGAAAACTGCGTCCTGGCATGCGTGGCCTGCAACGCGAGGAAGGCGAATCGGACGCCCGAACAGGCGAGGATGAACCTCCGGAAGAAGCCGCACCGGCCAGCCTGGAGGCCGCATTACGCCACCTCGGGAATCCGCATCGAAAGCTGGTCGCGCGTCCTCAGCGAAGCCTACTGGAACGTAACGCTGGAAGAGTAGGGCAGGCATCGGCCTGCCGGATGGCCTGGAAGAGTAAAGGAGCCCGAAACATGGCCCGCGATCAAGATGAAACGCCCGAAATCCTCCCCGTGGAGCAGGACGACCGCTTCCCCTCGGGGGAATGGACCGGCTTCTTCCTCCAGCCGGGCTCCCGGGCAAGAGCTGGATGGAGCTGATCCTCACGTTCCGCGAAGGCCAGATCCGGGGCGAAGGCCGCGACCGGGTCGGCGAATTCCTCATCAAGGGTTCGTACCAAGTCGAAGACGGCAAGTGCTCCTGGCACAAATTCTACATCGGCAAGCATTCCATCTCATACCAGGGCTACAACGAAGGCAAGGGAATCTGGGGCATCTGGGAATTCGACGCCGCCTGGAAGGGCGGTTTCCACATCTGGCCCGAGGCGATGGGCGACCCCTCGCAGGAGAGGCTGTCCGAGGAGATCGAAGAACCCATTTCGTTCGACTTCGTGGGCGAGGAAGTTGAAGAGGAAGTTCGACGTGAGCGTGGGGCGATGAAGATACCTGGTCACGGGAGGCGCGGGGTTCATCGGCAGCCACCTGGCCGAGCGTCTCCTGGCCGACGGCCATTCGGTGCTCGTCCTGGACGACCTGAGCACGGGCAATTTCCAGAACGTGGCCCACCTGGAAGGCCGAACCGGGTTCGAGCTGCGCGTGGCCAGCGTGACCGAGCCCGAGACCGTCGAGCGCTGCGTGATCGAATGCGCAGTCGGTCTTCCACCTGGCCAGCGCCGTGGGCGTGAAGCTCGTGGTGGACGAGCCGGTCAAGACGATCGAGACCATCGTGAACGGGACCGACGTGGTCCTGCGATCCTGCGCCCGCTACCGCCGCCCGGTCTTGTTGACCTCGACCAGTGAAGTCTACGGGAAGGGCACGAAGATCCCTTTTTCCGAAGGCGACGACTGCGTGATGGGCCCGACCACCACGCGGCGATGGGCGTATGCCTGCGCCAAGGCCCTGGACGAGTTCCTCGCCCTGGCCCACTGGCACCAGGCCCGCTTGCCCGTGGTCGTGGCCCGACTGTTCAACACGGTCGGGCCTCGCCAGACCGGCCGCTACGGCATGGTGATCCCCCGTTTCGTGCAGCAGGGCCTGGCCGGCGAGCCGATCACCGTCTACGGCGACGGTACGCAGACCCGCTGCTTCGCCCACGTGAACGACGTGACCTCGGCGCCTCGTCGCCCTGATGAACGAGCCGAAGGCGTATGGGCAGGTCTTCAACATCGGCAACGACGAGGAAGTGACGATCCTCGACCTGGCCGAACGCAGTGCGAAAGCTGACCGGGTCGAGGGAGCCGATCCGCCTGATCCCGTATGGCGAGGCCTATACCGCGGGATTCGAAGACATGCTGCGGCGCGTCCCCGATCTGACGAAGATCCGCAGGCTCATCGGGTATCGCCCCACGAAGAATCTGGATCAGATCCTGGCGGACGTGAAAGGCCAGCATTCCTCCTGATGGGTGGTCAAGAAACTTCACCACAACGGCACGGAGGTTCCACAGAGAGGAACACGCACGAATGTTCTCCGTGCGTCCTCTGTGTGATCTTTGTGCCTTCGTGGTGAGATTCTCATTCCCCAACCGTCGCCAGCTCCTCCCGGATCGCGTCCATCAACGGCTGCAACGTCTCCTCCCGGAAATCGAAGCGAATCCCCGCACCCGCGAACAACTCGGGCAGCGGTCGCGACCCTCCCAGCGCCAGGCCTCGCCGATAATTCGCCACGGCCGCCGCGCGGTCCTTCATGGAATTGGTCCACACCTGGAGCGCCCCGAGCTGGGCAATCCCATATTCGATGTAATAAAACGGGTACAGGAAAATGTGCAACTGACGATGCCAGCCGTTGGCGCGAGCGTCCTCATATCCCGACCAGTCCACGTCGCCGCCGAACCGATCGAGAATGGCCGTCCACGCCGCCCGCCTCTCTTCGCGGGTGTGCCCCGGATGGTGATAGACCCAGTGCTGGAAGGCGTCCACGGTCGCAATCCAGGGCAGGATCAACACGATGCCTTCGAGCAACTGGCGATAGGAACGGTCGGCATCGGCCTTGTCGTAAAACATCTCCAGCTTGCGGGCGCCGAGCAGCTCCATGCTCATCGAGGCCACCTCGCAAAACTCGATGGGCGAGTCGCGATAGGCGGCCAGCGGCTCGCCTCGACTGGCGAGCGCATGGAACGCGTGTCCGCCTTCGTGCAGGAGCGTGCGCAGGTCTCCGTCCATGCCCACGGCGTTCATGAAGATGAACGGCAGGCGATCATCCTCCAGCGTGGTTTGATAGCCTCCCGGAGCTTTGCCCTTGCGATTCGCCAGGTCGAGCAGCCCTTGCTCGCGGAGGTAGCCGAATTGCGCGGCGAGGTCGGGATCGACGTCGGCGAAGATACTCTGCGAGCCCTCGGCCAGCTTCTCGGGGTCGTGGAACGGCCTCAACGGCGGGCGGCCCAGCGGGTCGACCGATAGATCCCACGGGCGGAGCGTTTCCACTCCCAGGCGGGCCTTGCGCTGTTCCTGCAAGTCGCGGGCAAGCGGCACGACGACCTTGGCGATGGCGTCCTGAAACGCGATCGCGTCGGGCTCGCCGTAATCGAAGCGCTCGCGAGCCTTGTAGGCGAAGTCGACGTAGTTCGCGAACCCCGCCTCGTTCGCAATTTCGCCCCGCAGCGCGATCATGCGATCGAAAAGTTCATCCAGCTTGTCGCGGTCCTGCAACCGCCTCTTGACCACCAATTCCCAGGCTTCCTGCCGCAGGGCGCGGTCGGTTTCCTCCTGGAATGGGGCCATTTGCGGGAGCGTGTACTCCTTGCCGCGAAATTCGACGCTCATGGCGCCGATGGTCTTCTGATACTGCTGTTCCAGCTCGGCAAGCTCGGTCTCCCGCGGGATGTTGGCCTCGCGGAAGAGGGCGCGGCGGTTCTCCTGGGCGCGATCGAACACGAAGTACCGATCACGGGGCAACTGCGAACGGAACGGGCTATCCAGATACTTCGTCCGCTGATCATTGAGCACCGACTTGAGCTTCGGCTCGATCTCGCGGACGAACTCCAGATGGGCCTGCTCGCGAGCCGGGTCGTCGGTCTGGCAAGTCATGGCCACGTACCGCTTCACGCCCTCCTGGCCGACCGCGCCATTCAACTCACCCGCGTCGAAAAGCCACTGCTCCAGGTCCTCGACGGAGTGGATCTCGCGATAAAGCAGCTTGATATACCACGGCTCGATCTGCTCCCACGTCGTCAATTCGACATGGGGAGGGAGCCATTTGTGCGGGAAGACTTCGGGGACGTAAGCCGTCGCGGTCATGCCAGATCCCTCGGTGGCGGGAATGCTCCGTCAATCCCTGCCAAAATACCGGCTTCGGCGACGACTTGCCAGTCGTCACGGCTCCTGACCGAGGACCAACATCATCGGGATCATGCTCACCAGGACCATCACAACAAACGCGGCTGCCACGTAAAAATAGCCGACCCAGAAGAAGACCTTCCACGGTAAGACGAGGAATCGTCTCCCGCGGCCCCCGGTCCGAAGTCGGGACGTGACACGACGATCCGCGCTGATCATTTCCAGGGTAAGCTTCGGCAACACGAGGATGGCAAAGATGACTCCGAATGCCATCGCCAGCGATGCCAGGCCGAACGCCGAACGAACCAGCGCGAAAAGCCCCGCTGCCCCGGCAATCAGGGCCATCACCTGCCAGATCCGCAATCCACCGCGCCGCAAGTTCCTCATTCCCTGGAATCCCCGTCGTCGGGCAGGCCTAAACCTGCCGTTTCCATCGATTAGCGAACCAAGGCCTGCGGTGCTTGCCTATGCCCAGTCATGTTCGCGTCAAAGGATCGAACGCATCGGTCACCGCCAGCACAAGTAAGAAGGCGTTGAGCAACTGGGCGATCAAGAACGCCCAATAAACCGCCTTCCAAGCGCACGGAAAGGACCAAAGATGGCGGCAAAGCGGTTCGAAGCCTGGCAATGACCCAGCGATCCACGCTTGAGCCGATCGGCTTCATGAGCCAGAAAAACGAGGTCGCCAGGGACGTTCCCAAAACGGAGCTGACGATCAGCAACACCGGGAACGAACCAAACCCTCGGCTCACACAACCCCGCCGATCTTCTTGAATGCCTTGAGCAAGAGCGCAAACGAGGCGGCGAACGGAAAAAAGGCCGACAGAAGGACCAGGCAGAACAAGAGCAATTTCGTCCATCGGCCCCTCATGTATAGGCGCGGCGGATTTCGATTCGCCCGAGTCCGATCGTCGCTCTGCCCCGCCAGCGGCGTCCGAGGTTCCTCCAGGATGGCCTCGACGAATTTCATGAATAGGAAAGAGGAAATAAAGAGAATAAGGCCGAAAGAAAGAGATCGCATCGGTTCCTTCCGCACGATGGCGAGGCCGACGGCCACCACGGCAATAGCGACCATCCCATGCCACAAGTGCGAGCGAGCGGGCCGCAATTCCTTGGCCAGGATGACCAGGATAGGCCACAAACGCCGTCGGCCGGGCCGGGATCCTCTCACAAAGACTCCCCCAAACGCCGAATCCCGTCCAGGATGCAGCCGAAGGAGACCAGCACCACCAGGAGCGAGGCGATCATCACGAACACGCCCGCGACGCTCAGCAGGAAACGCCCCGCGATCGCGGTCCCATCCAACCGCTTGCCGGGAGACGGCCCCTGCAACCGGTTCAGCCAGCGGACCACGAAGTTCAACAAGCCGCCGGACACCGCCAAGCCGATCGCCCCAAGCAGCATGGTCCGCCCTGGCTCGGCCCGCGCGATCCGGAAGCCGATGGCCACCGCGGCGACCGCCGCCGTCATGTGCCAGACTCGCCAGCGAATTCCGGACACGGGGATGTTAATGACGAAATATGCCTCGACGATGTCGGACCTGTCACCGCACCGGAGACCAAGCCTGGACTCCGCCAAAGAACCCCACGAACAGGAAATTTAGCAGGAAGGAAGCCAGCGAGCCCACGATAATCTCCCCTGGGTGCGCGTGTCGGGATCGTGCGCGAACATTGCGTTGGGTCTTTTCTTGCGGCCCCGTCAGGGGCTACAAATTCGATCGCGCATTTGCCTCCCTCGGGATCTGCTTCCCCCGATCGTGTGATCGCGAACCCGAGTTGGAACGATACTCCCCCTTTGACCGGAGTTCGCCCCGCGACCGTCGACTCGCACCGAGCCGCCACGCGGAGCAAATCCGGTCGCCAGGGATCGTCGGCGTGTCGGGCGCGTAATCCTGCGAAACAAACCCAAATCGCCGCGGCCCATTTTACGAAACAAACCCAAATCCCTCGTCGCTCGGCAGGCGGGATTGTTTTCGAAAGTTGAGCCTAAACCATGATTTCCCAACACGTTATTTATTCTTGCGGCGCAACCACGGTCTCGAAATGCTGGTCAATGCATGAGCCGTATTGCGCGAAACGATGCCAAGAAAAATCATCTTCGGACACGTTCGCGAACGCTTCGGAGGATCTAATTTTCCGATCAATACTTCGTCACCAGCGTGAGCAAGAAGATTCCTATGTACAAGACGCCCGCCATCGCCGCCGTCCCTACGAACAAGACCGCGATCGTAGCGGCGATCGCCTCGACGTACATCATGGCGTTCCTTGCCATGCCGATCGCGCCGAAGGTGCGGAAGAGCATGAGCAGCGAGGCCGTCCCAAGGAAGACCTCGCTGATGGTCGTCGCGAACACGACGATGGCCACGCGGCCGACCTCCTCGCGGGCTATCGCGAGCACCGTCGCGCTCAGGAATACTCCGAAGAGGATGTGCCACAATCTCATGAACCCGCCCCGCGTCCCAAACCCGGCGATCTTCTAGCCATCCGCCGCCTTGCAGAGTAATGTATCGGACGATCGCCCGGCTATCTCGTAAAGCGTCAACCTTTCCCCCGATGGCGGAGTTCGTTCGACCATGCCCGCAGCCCCCTCCGCGAATACGTACAAGTTCTCGTTCGGACCCTGGAACATCTCCACCGGGTCCGACCCGTTCGGCCCTCCCGTCCGTCGCGAGGTGGAGTATGGCGCAAGATCAAATCTTACAAGGAATTGGGCTTCGACGCCGTCCAGTTTCACGATGATGACATCGTGCCCCACGACTGGGATTGGCCCGCCAAACTGAAGGGGATCGCGTCGGTCAAGGCGATGATCGAGGGCGAGGGCCTGTTCGCCGAATTCGTCGCGCCGAGACTCTGGGAAGATCCCCGGACCATCGACGGCGCCTTCACGTCCAACAGCGAATCCGACCGCAGATACGCGATCGACCGGGCGAAGCAGGCGGTGGACATCGCCCGAGAGATCGGCACCAGGGACCTCGTGCTCTGGCTCGCCCGCGAGGGCTCCTACATCCGCGAGGCCAAGGACGCCAGGACCGCCGTAGGTCGTTTGCTCGACGCCTTTAATGCCATCCTCGAGCACGACAAGGAGATCCGGATTCTGGGCGAGGCCAAGCCCAACGAGCCGATGGACCAGGCGTATCTGCCGACCGTCGGGCACATGATCGGCCTGTGTTACCGCACGATCGATCCCGCCAGGTCGGGTGTGTTGATCGAGAGTGCCCACTCGATCCTGGCCGGCCTGGACCCCTCCGACGACATGGCCTATGCGCTCTTCCACGACAAGCTCTGGAGCGTCCACCTCAACGACCAGAACGGCCTCAAGTACGACCAGGACAAGACCTTTGGCGCCGTCGACCTGCGCCGCGCCTTCGACCAAGTTTGGGTCCTGGACAAGAGCGACTTCAGCGGTTGCATCGGCCTCGACATCAAGGCCATGAGGACCACGGTCGTGGAGGACGGCACCTTGCACCTGGCCAATTCCAAGGCCATGTTCCTGAGACTGCTGGAAATCGTGCGATCGGTCGATGAGGCGGAAGTCGAAGCCTTGCGGGGCCGTCGCCAGTATGAGCAACTCGAAATGCTGATCCTCAAAGCACTTACGGGCTCGTAAGGTGCATGAAATGCAGCAATTCCCTGTCTTTAACAGGAAAGTGCATGGCATGCACCCTACTTGTCGGGTGGAATCAAGCCGCGATGAATGATCTCGTCGATGGGCAAGTTGCCGACGCGAGGCCGTCCGGCCAGGAGTCGCGCCGCCATCCTGCGCTTCAACTCATCCACGACCGGTCGGAACTCGGCGCGATCGATGCAATTCGTCGTCTCGCCCGGATCGACTTCCAAATCGTAAAGCTTTTGATAGGGGCCATTTGCAGTAATCTCGGTCTCATAGCCATCCTTGCGGGCATGGGCACCCGTCCCCACGATCAGTTTGAACCGATCCGACCGCACCATGGCTTCCTCGGTCTCCAGGTACTCGCTGAAAACCACGTCGCGACCGACCGCCCCGGCGTCCCCTCGCAACAAAGGGGCAAGACTTCGACCCTGGAAGTCGCCCGGCATGGCCGCACCGATCAACTCAAATATCGTGGGGGCGACGTCGAGAAGCTCGACCATTTCCTTCGTTTCCAGCCCTTCCCGGACGTGACCTGGCCAGCGCACGATGAGCGGAACCCTCACGGCCTGCTCGTAGAAGCAATGCTTCTCGAATCGTGCATGCTGGCCTAGTAAATAGCCATTATCGCCAAGGTAAATGACGATCGTGTCTTTTGCTTTCCCCGAAGCTTCAAGCGAATCGAGGACACGCCCGATCTGGGCGTCCAGGAAGCTCAACGACGTAAAATAAGCCGCCTGGATGGATCGAGTGTTGTCGTCGGACAGTTTGGTGAAGACTTTTGGGCGATCTCTCAGGTCGGCCTCATTCACCGGGGGAACGAGGAAATCGTCGGGTCGATAGCGTCCGGCCCATTCCTTCGGGAATGGGAAGGGGCAATGGGGCTCGTAGAATCCGACGACCAGGGCAAATGGTCGGTCTCGCGGCTTTGCGAAGTAATTGGCGGCATGGTCGGCGAAAAACCTTGCCTCCATCTGGGTTTCGGGCAAATCGACCGGCTTGCAGTCGGCATTCAGCCACTTCGTCGCGGGGTCTTTCAAGGGTCGGAGGTTCGCCCCGAGGTCCCGAAATCCAGGCCGCGTTTTCCGGACTTCGGCGAGCCAATCCTCGGCGTCGATCCGCTCGGCAAAGCCGTGGTGCGACGGCGAATGGAAGTGCATCTTGCCAAAAGCTGCCGTGTCGTAGCCCAATTCCGCCAACAGATGGCCGACGGTGCGAGTTCCCTGGGGCAGGGGGGTCATCAGGCGAGTCACGCCCACCGCGTGAGGCAGCTTGCCCGTGATGAGCGATTGCCGACTGGGTGTGCAAAGAGGGGCATTGCAATAAGCGCGATCGAACCGAACTCCTTGCCTGGCCAGTTGATCGAGCCGAGGCGTGGCCCGACGCATGTCACCGTCGATGCCCAACGTCCCGCCCGCGTGGTCATCGCCGATCAGGATCAGGATATTCGGGCGTTTTTTTGCGGTGCCTTGCCCGTCACATGTCTCGAAAGGGAAGCAGAAGAGGGCGAGGATTGCAGCAAAAAATAGGCAGGTTTCCGGGATTTCATGTTACATCCTTCGGAGGGCCGCCGTAGAGTCTTGACCGGCGCCTCAGCGGTCGGAGGATGACCGCTTAGTGTCAACCAGAAATATCCCAACACGCCCATTCCGAACCCGGCAACCTCGAGTCCTGCCTGTGTGCGGCAAAGCGACATCATAAGAGCCGCGGCGGCGATGAGCGCGAGCGACCTACCGATCGTGATTTGACCCCGTGTGCGTCCGGAATTCATCGCGGGCGACCCCCGCCGTCATGATTTTCGCCGGGGCGATCCAGCAAGTCTAATCGGAGGTGCCGGCATTGGCCACATCCCGGCCGGAACCGAGCGGCGACCGATCGCAGGACGCGAGCCTTGAACAACGAGGTTCGGGATGCGTATATTGGGAGTTAGTCCCTCTTTCTGCCTCGTGCGAGCCGGTTCGCCCTTCTTCCCCAGGGCGTCCCGCCGATTGATTTTGGCGAGTCATCTCGTCGATTCCCTGCTTCGAGGCGTCGCGTGAGCATCGGCCGCCCCAAGGTCCATCGCCGCGAGATGATCCGTCGGCTTCGGGGCCGCGAGGATCGGGTCTCGCCGTTGGCGCAGGCCGGACGATTCGACCTGCTCAAGGCGTCGCGACCGGCCATGGGCTCGTATTTCGAGGTCCGCCTCCCCGCGTCGACTCCGGGCGCCACGGATCTTGCGATGAAAAGCCTGGATGAGATCGACGCGCTCGAATCGCAGATGACCGTCTATCGAGAGACCTCCGAAATCAGCCGCCTGAACGCGACCGCGCATCTCGGCCCCGTATCCGTTGAAAGTCGCCTCTTCGCATTGCTCCAAAAGGCCGTTTCCATCGGCAAGGCGACCGGTGGGGCCTATGACGTCACGGCCGGCACCCTCTCGCTCGCCTGGGGCTTCACTCGCGGGCCGAAACGAGTCCCCACCCCGGAAGCCCTGGCCGACGCGCTTGCTTGCACCGGTCACCATCACCTGATTTTCGACGGAGCTCGATTCGCGATTTCATTCGATTGCCCGGGCGTGGTCGTGAATTTGGGGAGCATCGGAAAGGGTTATGCGATCGATCGCGTCGCCGACGTGATCCGGGACCACTTCTGGCCGACGCCTGCCTTGATCCATGGAGGGCAATCCAGCGTTTATGCGTTGGGTTCGCCGCCGGACAGGTTCGGCGGTCGCTGGGAGGTTTCTTTCCGCAACCCGTTTGATGCAACCCGCTCGCTCGGGACGCTTTTCGTGCGAAATCGCGCGATCGGGACCTCCGGCGCCCTGTTCCAGCGCTTCGAGCAGGATGGCCGCATTTACGGCCATGTGATTGATCCGCGAACCGGATATCCGCCCGAATCGGGGCCGGCGAGCGTGACGGTCCTGGCCCCCACCGCCGCCGAGGCCGATGCGGCTCTCGACCGCGTTCTATTTGCTCGGCCCGCAGGGATCTCGCCCGATCCTGGAAGCCCGGCCCGAGATCGGTGCCCTGTTCGTGATGGATGGTCCGGATGATGGCCGGCCCCTGGTCGTGGCCCGGAACGTGACCGACGAGGATTTCGAGCCTGCCCGCTTCGTCCGCTCGGCGACGGTCTCCGCCGCGCGTTGATCTGGAAGGAAAGAGAAAGAGAGGATTCCCCTGGCTGCCCCGCGACGATACTACCCCGGCTTCTTCGGCGCCCTGTTCCTCGTGCTCCTCCGCACGGCGATCGGCTGGCACTTCTTCTATGAGGGGGTGTACAAGATCAATTCCACCCCCTCGCAGCGCGAGTCGACGGCGGGCTGGGTCCTGACCCGCATCCTTCCGGCCCCTCATGATTTCGACAAGGACAAGGACCCGCCGTTCTCCGCCGAGGGGTATCTTCGCGGTCCACCGGGCCGCTCGCGCCCGGTTTCGCGGCATGATCCCCGACGTGAATAGCCTGGAAATGCTCGAACGCGACGAGAAGGCGGGGGGCGTGCCGACTCGCCTGAAGGCGGCCTGGCGTCAGGAGATGGAACGAATCGCGTCGCACTTCGGATTCGACGAGAAGCAGAAGGCCAAGGCGGAAGAGATCCTCTCAACGGCCAATTCCGAGGTCGATGGCTGGTTCCTCACCCTGGAAAATAGCCAGGCGATCAAGAAGTACCATCGCGACCTGTACCACATTATCGCCGTGGAGCAATCGCCCGAGTCCATGCCCTATGAGAAGGCGAATGCCTACAAGGCTCGCAAGGAACTGGAGCGCGATCGAAAGAAGCTGGTGGGGGAGATCGCGACCATCCATAACACCTACCACGACGGCTGGATGTCCCTGGCAACTCCCGAGCAGGTGAAGGCCAAAGGCGGCCTCATCACGCCCTGGAATTCGCTGGATTGGATCAACTGGTCCACCATGTGGGGCATGGTCCTCGTGGGTGGATTCCTCATGCTCGGCCTGCTCACTCCCCTGGCGGCGCTCGGCGGGTGCTGCTACCTCCTCATGTTCTACCTGAGCATGCCCCCATGGCCAGGATTGCCCGCGGGCCCGGCTGCCGAAGGGCACTACCTCTACGTGAACAAGAATCTGATCGAGCTGATTGCCTGCCTCGTGATCGCGAGCACCCCGAACGGCCTGTGGATCGGCCTGGACGCCCTGATCTTCGGGCGATTCGGCCGCGATCGACGGGCCGCGAGGACGGCGGTAGCCGCGACCCCTCCCGCAACCCCGACGACCACGGTCACGGTCCCGACCGCCGGCCCTCGCGCGAAAAACCCGAGACGATAGCCGAACTTCCCCCAAATTTGACTCATACTCGGAGCGAACTCCATGGCCCTCTTGACACCCGAACAGCGCACCCTCGGCCGAGAGAACGCCAACACGGCGCTGGGCGTGACCCGTCGCGACTTCCTGAAGGCGGCGGCCGTGGCCCCCGTCGCGGGGGCCTTCTATTTCGGCTATTCGGGGGTCGAAAAGCCCGTGAAGGCCGCGATCATCGGCACGGGCGACGAAGGCTGCCAGGCCATGATCCGCTACCATAACCGCGAATTCGTCAACTACATCGGCTTCTGCGACATCCGCCCCTCGCAGCAAGCCCGGGCCGTCAAGGAATTCACGGCGCACAAGGACTACACCCCCGCCGACGTGGCCGCGCTCAAGAAATATGACGACGTCGACAAGATGCTCGAAGACAAAGACGTCGAGATGGTCGTGATCGCCCTGCCGTTGTTCCTGCACGCCCCGATCGCGATCAAGGCGATGAGGGCCGGCAAGCACGTCTTCTGCGAGAAATTGATGGCCCACACCGTCGGCCAGTGCAAGGCGATGGTCCGCGTGGCCCGCAAGCCCGAAGTCAATCGCCTCCTGGCCGTCGGCCATCAGAGGCATTACTCGGTGCTCTACGACAACGCGAATTACCTCGTCCAGAACGGCCACCTGGGCGAGATCCGCCACATCCGGGCCAACTGGCACCGCAACCAGGGCACGCCGGTCCTCGCCCGCAACGACAAGGGCGAATACTATTTCGACGAGAAGGGCGACCCCGTCTACATGAAGGACGACGCCGGCAACATCGTATACTTCGACTCCTGGAACAAGAGCCCCACGCCGGGAATTCCGGGCGAGGACAAGAAGATCGACTTCCAGAAATACGGCTACGACAGCCTGGAACAACTCGTCAAGTGGAGGCTCTTCACCAAGACCGGCGCGGGCCTCATGGCCGAGCTGGGCAGCCATCAGCTCGATGCCTGCTCGATCTTCCTGGGCAAGAAGCACCCGCTGGCCGTCACGGGGATCGGCGGCAAGTTCTTCTACACCGACGATCGCCAGGTCGACGACCATGTCTTCGTCAACTTCGAATTCCCCGGCAAGTCGGGGCCGCAGGGCAACGACCATGTGGTCGTCACCTACTCGTCGATCAACACCAATGGCTTCGACCCCTACGGCGAGACCGTCATGGGCACCCGCGGGACGATGATCGTGGAGAAGGAGGAGGAGATCCTCCTCTACAAGGAGCCGGACCGCAACGCGAAGAAGGGCTCGACGCCCGCCCGCTCCACGGCAATCACGGTGGAGAAGCCGGGCGGAGGGAAGCCCACCATCGAGGCCAGCCCGAGCGCCGCGGGACCCACCGCCGCCGCATCCTACGGGACGATCGCGACCGACGCCCCCTCGCGTGGCTACCGCGAGGAACTGGAGCACTTCGCCTACTGCATCCGCAACGGCGACCCGAAGGATTATCACGGCACGAGCGACGACAAGCTGCGTCCGCGATGCCGGGGGGAAGTCGCCCTGGCCGACGCCGTGATCGCCCTCACCAGCAACCTGGCCATGAAGCAGAAGCGGCGAATCGAGTTCGAGGAGGCCTGGTTCGACCCGTTCAAGGACGAGGTGCCCGACGGCTCCACCAAGGACCTTTCGGACAACCTGGCCTGATGGCCCGCCCGTACGCCGCAGGTTCGAGGTTGTCGCGGCGCCTCGGACATGCTTCAATGAGCGGCGAGGTAGAGCCTTCCCGCGCGGACCCCACCGGCTCTGTCGTGCCGAGCCGGTCCCCCGAAGGTGCCGGATTCCGCCCTCCCGCCTCCCTTTTTTGGAGATCGTCGCATGCGTAAGATTATCCCGATGTTCGCCGCCGCCGCCCTCTGCATGGTCGCCCTCTTCACGGCCAGGGCCGCCGACGAGAAGACCATCACCGGCGACGCCACCTGCGCCAAGTGCGCCCTGAGCGAGACCAAGTCGTGCCAGAACGTCGTCCTGGTCAAGGATGGCGACAAGGAAGTCAAGTACTACATGGAGCAGAACAAGCTCGCCAAGGATAGCCACGGCAAGATGGGCTTCTGCAAGAGCGAGAAGACCGTCAAGGTCACCGGCGAGGTCACCGAGAAGGACGGCAAGAAGATCATCACCCCGTCCAAGATCGAAGTCGTCGAGAAATAAGCCGAAGAGATCCGACGAGGATGACCTGCATCGGCCCGGCCTCTTGCTCAAGCGAGGGCGCCGGGCCGTGCATCGCGCCGGGGAAGCAATCCGGATGGACGTCCTGATCCTGGGCGCCAGCGCAAGGGCCGCCGCCCAATCCGCCCGCCGCGCGGGGTTGCGACCGATCACCGTCGACCTCTTCGCCGACCGCGACCTCTCCTGCATCGCGACCGCCCATCGCATCGACCCGGGAGTTTACCCGCTGGGATTCGAGGAGATTGCCGATCGGCTCCCGCCTTCCCCCTGGATGTACACCGGCGCCCTCGAAAATCACCCGGACCTGATCGACAGGATCGCCGCCAGGCGGCCGCTCTGGGGGATGTCGGGCCCCGACCTCCGGGCGGTTCGCGATCCGATGGCCATCCAGGACGCCCTGGGGCGCAACGGCCTGCCCTCGCTGTCGGTCAGGCTCGACCCGACCGACTTGCCACGCGACGGCTCGTGGCTCATCAAGCCCCTGGCCTCGGCGGGCGGCCGGAGGATTCGTCCCCTCACGGGAGAGACGCCCGAACACTCCTCATGCTATTTCCAGGAGCGGATAGAAACGGAAGATCAAAATTATTCGTTTGTTTACGCCGGTTGCGAGCGTGCAGTCCTCCCGATAGGCATGACCAGCCAACGAATCGGCCGGGGAGATTCCGCATTCGCCTACCGGGGCAGCCTCGGACCCATCTCGCCGTCGAGCGTCCTGCGCAACCCCGGCGAACTCATCGAGATCGGCCGGGTTTTCTGGAGAGAATTCGGCGCGCGCGAGGCCTATTCGGCGTCGATCTTGTCGTCAAGGACGGCCGTGCCTATGTGGTCGAGGTCAACCCGAGATATACGGCCTCGGTTGAGGTCCTGGAACTTTCCCTCGGTCAATCGCTCCTCGGCGACCATGCGCGGTGCTTTGACGGGATGCCCATTCCAACCGGACGGGGGCGAACCCCTTCGCGACCGATCGTCGGCAAGGAGATCCTGTTCGCCGAGCGTCCTTGCCGGCTTCCGGCCGTGGATTCCCGGCACCCCCGGGCGGGTGGGAGTTTCGCGGTCTCGCCCATGGCGGACCTTCCGTGCCGGGGATCGATTTTCGAGCCCGGCGAGCCGATTCTCACCGTCTTGAGCCGCGGAGAGTCGCTGGAATCTTGCGAAAGCCGACTGGTTCGGCGATTGAATCGGTGGAAATCGCTCCTCATCCCGATCGACGCTTGAGAGAGTTCTCTCCCATGCCCTGGATTCTCTGGCTGGTCACGCTCGAACCCAGCAGCTTGTTGCCGCTTGCACCCGGATTGATCCTGACCATCTGGGCGAGGCGGCGGATTCGCGCGGCGTGGAAAGCTGCGACCGCTTTGACAGGCCTCACGGGAGCGGAACTCGCCGGTACGCTGCTCCGGCGGGGGGATCATGCGATCGCGACCATCCTCCTGATCGATGGAGTGATGACCGACCACTACGATCCCTGGTCCCACACGCTGCGGCTTTCACGCTCCGTTCACGAGAGTCGCTCGCTCGCCGCGCTGGCGGTCGCGGCCCACGAAGCGGCGTTCGCTCGCCTGCGTCCCTGGAATCGCCTGCGATCGACGATCGTCCTGGCCGTCAGCCTCGGGGCATTGACGGCCTGGATCGTGGTGGCGGCGGGCGTCCTGTATCGCTATACCGAGATGGCCGAAGCGGGAATGGCGCTGTTTTCGGCCGTGACCATCGCCTCGCTCGCCGCCCAACCGATCGAAAGGCTGGCCGGGCGATCGTCCGCGGACGCCGTCGATTCGCTCGGGGCCTCGATCTCGCCGGACGAGCGAGACGCCTGGGCACGCGCCCTGGACGCGGCGTCCTGGAGGATCGTTGCCCTGCCGTTGACGACGCGGTTCATGCGGATTTGAGCGACCGCCTTTGACGATCGCGGGGCGGGTCGATTATCGTCTCTTCTCACGATTCGACCGACCACGAGACGAAGAATGCCCCCATCCATCTCGCAAGGCAACGAGGATTTCTATCGCCCACCCGGCAACGAAGGCGGGAAGGCCATCGCATCGCAAGGCAACGGGATGGCGGTGGCCAGCCTCGTCTGCGGCGTCCTCTGCTGCGTCACGCCCATCCCGCCCATCCTCGCCATCGCCTTCGGCATCATCGCGCTGCGCAAGGCCCGCGACCCCTACGTGAGCGGGCGAGGGATGGCCGCGACGGGAATCGCCCTCGGGTTGGCCGCGCTCATCATCTGGGTGATCGCCGGCACGGGCATGGGATTCCTGGTCCGATACATCTTGCAGGAGAAGGACCAGGCCGAGAAGACGGCGGAGACGTTCGTCCAGCGAGTCGTCGACGGGAAGATTGACGAAGCCATGGCGATGGCGCTCCCCGGCGTCGATCGCAAGAAACTGCTCGAAGTCAGTGAACGGACCAAGCCCTGGGGACCCCTCAGCTATTTGCGCGTCGATTACAAGCCCGACCAGGCCCCTCCGACCCCCGAAAACTCGATCCGATTCCGCTGGTTGATCGAAGGCAGCGCCGTCTTCGCGCGTGCCTCGCCGGAAATCAGCCTTTCGGTCGTCAAGGCGGGTGACGTGTATAAAGTCGAGCGATTCGACTTGAGATAATTGCAATCCTCGCGCCCGAAACTCTCGCCGTCCGGACCGCATCGCGGCCTGTACGACGAGATTCGGGGGCGATCCTTGCAACATCAAAGCGTTTTCAAATAGGCGATCAGGTCGTCAACTTCATCGTCGGTCAATGATCCCGTGCCCATGACCTGCTCGGGGGCGTGCGGGCCATTCAGGATCTCCCGGAGCGTCCTGGACCGGCCGTCGTGCAGGAAGGGCTCCTTGTCGTAGAGCCCCTTCAGCGAGGGCGGGTTGTAACCCTGATAGACGTCGCCGGGGCCTTCCAGCCCGACCGTATGAATCTTGCCGTCGGTGAGTTCGGCGCCTCCGTGGCAGGAGTTGCAGGAGGCTTTCGCCGAGCGATAGATCGTCTCGCCGCGCCTGGCCGACTCGGAGAGGCTGCCGTCCGCATTCCGATTGGGATTTCTTGGGTAGTCGAGGGTTTCCAGGAACGCGACGACCGCCCTGACCTCGTCGGCGGACGGCTTCTTGCCTTGCATGCTCTTGGTGAATGACTCGACGACGGCGTCGTCCAGGCTTTTTTGCCAGCCGTGCCAGGTCCATGGTCCGGTCTTCGCGACCCTCCTCAGCGTGGGGACTTTCTTGCGACTTTCGCGATGGGCCGTGCTGTAGTCGTGCCAGCCGTCGTTCATCGTGTCGAAGTCGAGGCCGTTGGTGTGGCCGTCGCTGTGGCAGGTGTTGCAGCTATACCACTGGTTGAACGACCGCGTGGCGTCGTGGAACAGCGCCTCGCCTTTCCTCGCGAGCGAAGGCTCGGACGGGCCGCCCAGCGAGATCGTCTTGACCAGGCTCGCCGTTTCGGCGTCGACGACCTGGACGGAATCGCCGAGATAATTGGCCACATACAGCGTCTTGCCGTCGGCCGCGAACGCGATCTCGGTGGGACGGCCGCCCACCTCGACGCGGCGGAACCGCTCCTTGTCGCCCCTAGCGTCGGCTCGATCAGGTCTCGCGACGTGCCCGAAGTCCACGGGAGCGGCTTGCCGTCGGCACGAAAAATCATGACTTCGTGCGTCCCGCCGCAAGAAACGGCAACGAATCGCCCGTCGCGACCGACCGCGACGCCGAAGACATCGCCCGCCGCTCGGCCTCTAGGGTCCAGGCTCAACGTGGAAAACTCCTTCGACCCGTCGAGCAGGACGCGGGAGATCCTTTGACCCAGGACCCAGCCGATATCAATATTATTGCGGGTCGTCGCGAACCCTCGATTCCTCATGTTGGCGACATAACCCACGGCGCCGTCGGCCGATAGCGTGACTTGACGGAGATTATCACCGTCGATCGGCAAGGTCCGCTCCACGATCCAGTCGCTGGTGGAGATCAAGGACAAATTTTTGGATCGGGCGTTGCCGACGAGCAATCGCTTGCCATCGGGCGTGAGCGCGATCCCTCGCGGCTCGCGGCCCACGGCGATCCTCCCCGAAACCTTGCGCCCTTCGATGTCCACCCGCACCACCTCGTTGCTCGCACCCACGGCAATGTAGGCCGTCTTGCCGTCCGGCGAGACCGCCACCCCGCGAGGCTCGGGGCCGACCTCGACGCGACCGACAACCTTCAGCGAATCGGAACCCACGTCCAGGATCGCCACGTCATAGCCGTACCAGTGCGCGACGACGCCCACGCGGCCGTCGGACGAGAGCCCGACTCCCGAAGGGCGATCGCCGGTCGGGATCCTGGCCAGCACCTTGCCCGCGGACGGGTCGATCAAGGCGGTCGATCCGGTGCCTTGCTCGGCGACCAGGAGGCGCGATCCGTCGGCCGAGAGTGCCAGGGCGATCGGCGAAGGATTCGCGGTATCGGCCGACGCAACATCGTCCGCGATCACGCTTTCCGATCGGGGCAAGGACACGACGATCGAAGCGAAGACGATGCTCAGGACGGCCGCGAGCCGGATTGTCGGGGACCTCATGGCGGGGGCGGCTCCTCAAGGCCGGAGGGGGATCGCGTGAGACGAGAAGTCGGCTCGGCGCGATCGTTCCTGGGCGGGCGCGGGCGGGCGACAGGGATATCGTGTCCCACCAGGACAGAAGCGTCAAGACCCAGCGAGGGGTGCCGTCATTTCCCGAGATGAGCCGCCAGGCTCCCATCCGGGCGGGCGCGGCGATTCCCGGTGGCGTCGCGGGCGGGAGATTCGTTGATGTTATCGGAGATAAGCATGGTGCATTTCATGCACCCTACATGCGCTCGACGACGTCGATCCCCAGCAGATTCAGGCCGAACTTGAGCGTGCGGGCCGTCAGGTCGCAAATCGCCAGGCGGCTGGCGCGGCGCTCGGGCGATTCCGCCTTCAGGACCGGGCATCCTTCGAAGAAGACGCTGAATTTGTTGGCGAGGTCGAAGAGATAATCGGTCAAGATGTTGGGCTTCCGCTCGCCGCCGCCAGTTCCAGCATTTCTGGAAGGCGCAGTACCGCCACGCCCAGCGCCCTCTCCGCCGGGTGACTCAGGACGATTTCTACGCCCATGGTCCGGATAGCTTCCGGCGTCGTCTCTCCCTTGCGAAAAATGTTCCGGATTCGCGCGTATGCATATTGCATGTACGGCGCCGGTGTTCCCGGTCATCGCCACCATCTTTTTTAGGTCGAAGCGATAGTCGCTCAGGCGGTTTTGCGACAGGTCGGCGTATTTGATGGCGCCGATGCCGACGATTTCGGCGACGTGGCGCCGCTCGTCCTGGTCCAGGTCGGGACAGTTGCGGTCGACCTCCTGACGGGCCTCGGAAACCGCCTCGTCGATCATCGATTCCAGCCCCACCAGGTCGCCGTCCCGCGTCTTGAGCGGTCGGCCGTCGGGACCGAGGACCGTGCCAAATGCCACGTGCTCGAGGTCGATCTTGTCGTATCCCCAACGCCTCGCCACGGCGAAGAGCGCCTTGAAATGGTCGCCCTGGCGGTGGTCGACCACGTACAGGACTTGCGATGGATTCCATGTGTCCACGCGATACTTGATCGTGGCGAGGTCGGTGGTCGCGTAGTTGTAGGCCCCGTCGCTCTTGCGGACCAGAAAGGGAGCCGTCGCTCCCTCGACGAAGACGACCGTGGCGCCTTCGCTCGGCACGGCAAGTCCCTGGTCTTCCAGGCCCTTGACCACGTCGGCGAGCATCGGGTCGTAGAAACTTTCGCCGAGCTGGACGTCGAACCGGACGCCCAGGCGATCGTACACCGACTGCAGAGCGCCCCGAGGCAATGCGGCATGAATTCGTGCCACAAGGCGCGATTTTCCGGGTCGCCCGCGTGCAGCCTGGCCGTCTCCTGACGGGTTTCCTCGACGACCTTCTTGGATAGGCCGACGACGTCGTGGACCTCCGCGCGGGTGAGCCCCGAGCCGTCGTAGAGATTGTTGAACAGCGCGTCGGCGTCGGCGGCCCGGCCCTGTTCCTCGAGCGCGAACACCTTGGCGTATTTCGCCTTCAGCTCCTCGCCTCGCTTGATCCGCCCCTGGACGGCGCGATAGAGCCGCGCAAGCTCGGCGACCGGGTTCGCGTCGTAGGATGACTGGCTCCGCTCGTGCTTCCAGCCCCACAGGATCATGCCGAATTGCGAGCCCCAATCGCCCAGGTGATTGTCCCTGACGACCTTATGCCCCAGCGCCTCGTGGATGCGGGCGAGGGCCTCGCCGATCACCGTCGAGCGGATGTGCCCCACGTGCATGGGCTTCGCCACGTTGGGCGACGAGTAATCGATCACCACGGTCTCGACGCGCTCGGGCGGCTCGATGCCGAGGTTCTCGTCGGCCATCAAGTCGCCCAATGCCTTCGAGATCCAATCATCCTTCAGGCGGACGTTGAGGAAGCCGGGGCCGGCGACTTCGGGCCTGTCGGCCATCGGCGAGAGATCGATCGTCTCGGCAACCTTTTGCGCCAGGTCCCGCGGATTGCCCCTGATCGCCTTCGCCAGGGCCATGCAGCCGTTGGCCTGATAGTCGCCGAACTTCGGGTCGGTGCTCGGCCGCACGGCCGTGGCGAACGCCGACGGATCGCCCCCGCCCGGCGTGGCGGCGGCGAACGCCGCCCTCAGTTGCTTCAGGACGTTCATGCGTCGTCTCGGCGCTCGGGCGAGGGCCGGGCTCGCGACGGATCGCTCCAGTCGAGCTTCGGCGCATCGGCCCAGATTTGCTCCAGGTCGTAATAGGTGCGGGCTTCCTCGGAGAAGATGTGGACGACGAAATCGCCGTAGTCGATCAGCGTCCAGCGCCCCTCCTCGGCCCCTTCCATGCCGAGTTTCTGCTCGTTGAGCTTCTTCATCTCGGCGTCGATGTCGTAGGCGATCGAGCTGGCCTGCCGACGCGACGCGGCCGACGCGATCACGAAGAAATCGACCAGCGGGGTGGCGCCTCGCAGGTCCAGGAGCTGGATGTTCTTGGCCCGATTGTCGTGGGCGATCCGGGCGCAGAGCGTGGCGTGCTCCAGCGCCGACTCCATCCTGGCGGGCTGGGCTCGGCCGGCGGCCTTCGGCGGGATTTGGTCCTGGGCGTCCCTCGTGCCCCTCAGGCGCTTGGGCAGGCCGTTGTTGGCCGCCTCCGGCGCGGGCTCGGCGGATTCGATCGCGGGGGCGTCGGCCTGTGAGGAAACCGTGGTCTCGTCGTGGATATCGGTCATTCGTCTCATCCGGGTCGGGCGAACGGCGGGCGGGGCGACGCGGTCGCCTGGCCGACACGGTCGCGTCCCTTCGGGTTCGGGTCTCGCGGGAGCATCACCACCCACCCAATTTACCCGATCGGGGCCACCGATTACCATCGCGCTTCTCGTCGCGGCGATCTAAAAATTCACATTATCGTATTCGTCAATGGAGTCCGCCCGGAAAACGGTCGTCGGTCCTGGTCCCGGCCGCGGGGAGGGGGGTCCGGATTTCCGGGTCCCGCGGCGAGGCGACGCCCGCGCCACCGGGAGGAATTCTTACTGGAATAATTCATGAATGTTTTAACTTGATAATGTTCAATGCATTTCGATGGGAAAAATCCGGGGCCGGATCGCGCACGGTTCGTATGCGCTTCCTTACAAGTCGTCCCTCAGACATCCTGACTGGGCGGATTTCACGGCAATTTTGCCCGGAAAAAAAGTGTCGCACTCTGTCGCATGTAAAGGAAGAATTATACATGGAATTGACATAATGGCTTGGTGTTAAACGACATCCGAGCATGGGAATCCGTGCGTTTTGGTGGCATTTCTCGGGCGTCGAATCCGCGGGTCCCGGCCCCCGGTGCGACCGCGATTTACTCCCCTTTCAGGAATTGGCGATAACCGCGAGGAGGCGTATCGATGATGGACGGTGTACCCCGGTCCAATCGGGGCCAGACGGGGCAGCCCGACGAAGATGCATCATCGCGGAGGTCGAGGCCGAATATGCGTCAAACTTCCCCAGGGCCTCCGGCCCACCGAAGAAACCAGCCGGCCGTTCCCGGATTGCCCGACTCTTTCCCGGCGGGAAGGCGTCCGCGCGAAGCGGATCGATTTCGGTGATAAGGCGGCGGGGGGCTTGAGATGGTGTTGAGTAATGCCCCCGCTTCTCGTCCGGTTGTGCGCACGTGAAGCACTTTCCACCCCCTTCCTCCGCTTTCCGGCCGAGGTCTCACGCATGACGAATCTCCTCTGGTTCTTCTGCCGCGAACGCCGCGACGAGCGGCGGGCCTCGCGGCTCCGCGCCGACTTCGGCCATCGCGGCTGGATCGTGAGCTGGCGGCGGGGCCGGATCGCGGGCCGTTGGGTGGCCCGGCTGTCCTGTTCCAGCTTCCCGGAAACCGTCGAGCGCCAGGGCAAGTCGCGCCGCCAGGCCATCGAGCGGGCGGCGGCGGCCATGGGCGAGTTGCTTTGCGAGACCTGATCTTTCCATTTCCATGCATCGTGGCGGGCCGAATCCGATCCTGATCTTCACACCCCGGGAGTCTTTTGATCGATGAGCCTGAATCCGCTCCGCGACACCCTGGCCAGGGCCGGCCTGGACGCCTCTCGCCAGGATACCCCGTTCAAGGCCGAGGCCGACGCCGCCCTGGCCGGCTTCCAGGCGGTCCGCGACAACCTGGAACGACAGGTCCGCCGAGGCGTGCTCACGCCCAGGGTCGCCCGCCAGCTCGCCGGCGAGTCCGCCACCCGGCTTCGCGACCAGCTCGCCGCGCGCGTCGAGAATTACAGCCCGGTCCCGCGCGCCTTCCTCGATCGCCTCGTGGAAGCCTCGGAGGCCCGCAAGGCGTCTCGCGATCGAGGCTCGCTCGAAAGCCTCCAGCGCGAGACGAATCGACTCCTGCGCCTCAGCCTGATCGAGCAGCAGGTCGAGAGCCGCGCCGCCGAGTTCGAGGGTCAGGCCTTCGCCAGGGGCATGGTGGGGGGCGTGCCCGCGCCCACGCTGGACGGGCTCCTGAAATTCCACGAGACCGCCTCGCAGGCGGGCGATGATCCGGCCATGGAGTGGGCGAGGCGACAGCTCGAAGGCCTGCGATCGCGGACCCCCGACGCGGAAGAGCATTGGAGGATCGACCAGGCGTGCGATCGGCCCGACCGCCTGAATCCTCGGATCGTGGCGCGGTACGTGGAGGCGTTGCGGCCGGAGCCGGCGGAAAACAAGGAGTCGTTCGTCGGCGAGGCGGCGGCCTCTCGCGACGCCAACGCGTGCGTGGCCTCCTTCTTGCTGGCCCGCGAGTCCACCGAAGGCACCTCGGCGCGATGGGTCCGCACGGTCCTCGACTCGATCCGCGACTTCCCCGATGCCGCCGTGAATTCCTTGCGCGCCTGGGAGGCGGAATCTCGCCGCGAGGATGCGCAGGCGGCCAAAGCCCGCGCCGATTTCGTGTGTGCGATCGCCGAGGCGGACTCGCGCTTCCCCGGACTGGAAGCCCCGAGTCCGGCCGAGCTGGAACGCATCGAGCGGCTCGAGAAATTGCCCGTGGCGCAGCCCGATGAACCGATCGGGCTCGCGCTGGAGCGTCGCGGGTTCTTGCCCGAGGAGCTCGCCGAGATCTGAGGTCCGCCGCTTCGCGGGGCCGATCCTCACCGGCCACGTCGTGCCGACATGCCTCGTGCGGCGAGGGCGGCGGCGACCGCCCCGCGAGGCGATTGTTGTCCTATGGTTGGCTCTCGGCTGCTTGAACGCCCGACCGAGACGATTGGCTTCTGTCCTCGATTTCCTGGAGAAATGGGCCTCGAAACGCCGAAATGAGGAGATTTGGGAGGATTCGCGGCCGATTCCGCGAAAACCAGGCGTATGCTTCCGAAAAAGATGGACTTTTTCCGTGAACTCCGTAGAAGGAATGTGGAGAAAACGCAACAGATGACCGAGGATGAATCACGACGCGTGGGGGACGAATTCCCAACACGGACGTCTTGCATCCGAGTATCATTGCCCCTACCCTCTCGGGCCTGCCTCCCGGATCGTGCGAGAAGACCGACTTGACCATGAGTTCGAAGAATCCGCAGGACTTGCCCGATTTTCGGGTCCATGTCGCGTCATCGGAACGCAATTCGCTAATAGCTAGTAGCAAGTTTCTTCCTCCTTCCCCTGCACCGCCGAAAGGCTCGAAAGTGATCCACATGGCCGACCTCTCCGACCGCATGCGTGCCCTCCTCAAAGCGATTCGCGCCAACGCAAAGGCTTGGCAGTCTCCCCTGGAGGTGGCCGAGCGGCTTGGCTGGTCCGTAGAAGAGACGACCGACCTGCTGGCCGACCTCGACCTCGCGGGCCTGATCGTGGTCCGGGAATCGGACGAGTCCGACCCCGTGATCGCCCTGGTCCCCCTGGCAACCGCGGAGTGGCCGACTCCCGTCACGTCGCCACGCAACCCCGCCTACGCCCGCCCGAGCCGCCCGCGAAGCTCCGTCACAGCGGCGGGGTCGGTGACCTCGTAACGATCCTCGTGCGGTCGTAACACGCCGCCAAATCCGATGGAGGGACGAGCCCTCGTCGACCCGTCGCGCCGCGACGTCTTCAAGGATGCGTGGACCTGGTCGCAGCCGGTCCTCGCCAGGACGTCGCCGAGGGTGAATCGATTGATCCCGCCCGCAGGCAGGATTTCGATCCGCCCGGCACTCTGCGCGATCAGTTCGGCGATTCGCCCGGCGCCGTTGTAGGCGGAATCTTCCTGGCCGCTGGTCATCACGCGACGAACGCCAAGGCGAATGAGGATCTCCAGCGAAGCGAGGGGATCGGGCGTGACGTCGAACGCGCGATGAAACACCGCGTCCCGATCGGCACCGATTTGCTCGATCAAGATGCGATTACGATCCTCATCGACACGACCATCTTCCTCCAGGATCCCGAAGGCGATTCCCGCGGCTCCATGGGCGAGGAAGAGGTCAGCGTCTCGCCTCATCGTTGAAAACTCGGCGTCCGAATAGGCAAAGCCGCCGCCACGAGGGCGAGTCATCACGATCACGGGCAGCGTCGTGTATTCGAGGGTTTCAAGGAACGTGCCGAGCGACGGCGTGAGGCCCCCGAGCAGGAGCGCGGAATTCAATTCCACGCGATCCGCCCCGCCTTGCTCGGCGGATCGGGCGTCCTCGGCCGAAGCGACGGCGATTTCCAGGAGGACGGGCGTGTCTCGGTCCTTGAGCATGGGCATCACCCGCTGAGGGGAAGGCCGTTACCGAGGCGACGGCCGGCGGCCTTGCTGCGGGCGGCCAGGTTGGCGTCGGTGGTGTCGGTCGACCCGTCGCCGTTCACGTCACCATAAAGGGCGGGGTTCGACTCCGCCATGGCAACCTGGCCGGTATCATTGGCGTCCACCACCTGGTCGCCGTTCACGTCGCCCAGCAGGCGGTAGAAGAACAACTGCGTCTCGACTCCGGGGTGTGCCGGGTCCAGCTCCAGGTCGAGCTCGTAGTAGCCGTCGCCCAGGATCATCTTGTTCCAGTAATCGGCCGAGCCGGACGACGCGGATTTCGCGATCCCTCCCAGCCCATACTGGCCGAAGAAGAGGTCGAGGACCTTGGCAGGGTCGTTGGCCGAAACGGTGTAATTCGACGCCGGGACCACGGTGCCGCCGCTCCCGTCCAGGTTGTGCTGGATCAGCGTGACCCGAGTGCCACTGTTGGCCGCCAGGTCGTCCAGCGGCTGGCCCCCGAGGTTGAATCCGACGTCGATGCTCTGGAGGAACGAGCGTTCTTGCAGGCCGTCCTGCACGACGAAGCTCGTGTTCTGGAAGCTGGTCTGCGCCCGAACTGCGCCGAGGTGCTGAAGTCGGGCTGGGCCGGCGGGGTTTCCACATTCCCGGCGCCGTCGGTCCCGATGCTATAGAAATGATAGGTATGCATCACGCCGTCGAGCGTCGCCTGGAAGTTCGCCGTGGCGGAATATGGCTTGCCGGGGCCGTTCGGATCGTTGGGATCCACCGCCACGGCCGGCACGTGCGCGAATTGCGTGTAAGGCCCGTTATCGATCTGCACGTAGAGATCAAACCACGCCAGGCCGGAATTCCCCTCGTCGGTCCCGGTGGCTTCGATGACGAACTTCGAGGTGGTCACGTCCGAGCCCGATCCCTGGACCGAGGTTGAGGGCGGGCTCAGGTCGGGCACGTACGTGGTCGTCTCGGCCGCCGGATTCTTGCCCTCGACGTTGCCGGCGAGGTCGCGGCCGACGCTGTAGAACGAGTAGAAATGGTTGCTCGCCGCCGTGAATGTGGCGACGGGATTGGACGCGGGGACGTTGGTCCACAGCGTGAACAGGCCGCCGTCGATCGACTGGTAGATATCGTACGACGCCACGCCCGCGCCCACATCGGTCCCCGATGCCGTCACCTGGAACGCGAGCGACGCCTGCGACGAGCCCAGCGCGACCACATGCGAAATGGGCGCGACCGTATCCATGACCCACGAGACCTGCTGGGCCCCCACGCCCGCATTGCCGAGCAAATCGAGCAACTTCGTGGCGTCCACCGAGAGCGAATAGGTGCCATCGGACGAGGCCAGCGAGCCGAGGTGGATCGCATATTCCGTGGGCTGCCCGGCGACCTGCGAGATGCTTGCGCCGGTGAGGCTCACGGCGTTGCCATTGAACGTGAGGGAGAGCGCGGCCGTCGTGAACGAGTTGGGGTCGATCGGCTCGGACAGGGTCACGACGACGGTCCCGATCGCCTGATTCGTGAAGTTGGGGACCGTCGTGATCGGGGCGATCGTGACGGGCGTATACTCGTCCACCGAGAAGGTCGTCGTCCCGAAATGGCCCGTCTGGTCGTAGATGTCGACCGTGACCTGATAACGGCCCGTCCCGGCGTAAGTGTAATTGATCGAAAAAGTCTGGTCCTGCTGGTCGACCTTGAGGGCCTGGGGCCCGTTGCCGTCACCATAGTCGACGGTGCCGGTGTAGATATAGCCGCTTCCAGCCTGGGTGAATGACCCCTGGAGGTTGAGCGCCGCGGGGAAAATCTGGGTGATGTTGCCGATCGAATTCACCGACGGCGGCGAGTAAGAGACTCCCACGTGGAATGGGGTCGCGAGGCTGGTCACGTCGTTCGCGTCGGTAATTTGGATCGTCCCGATATAATCGGAGTTGTTGGCGTTGACCGTCGCATAGATGTGGTCGATCGCGCCGAGCGACCCGGGCGTGACTTCCTGGAAGGTTTGCGAGGAACCGTCGCCCCAGTTCACCGTGATCGTGAACGGCCCATTTTGCGGGCTGGAGTCGGAGAACGACCCGAGCATGAGCTGGGTATTCACCCCGGCCATCGCAAACTGGCGGGCGGGCGGCGTGACGACCGGGACCACCGGGTTGACCGTGACTTGCAGCGGCGAGGGCAGGCTCACGGCCGGGTTCACGCCGTCGTCCACGCTGAATTCGATCGTATACACGCCGGGCTGGGCGGGAGTGAACGAGAAATCGTGAGTGGTCGCATCGGGGATGGTCACGCCCGCCGGGGCGCTCACGACGTGCCAGAGGAAGCTGATGTTGACGTTGGGGTGGATCTCGCCATACGTGCCCGAAAGGCTGACCGTATCCCCCTCGTTTACCGTCAGGTTGGGCCCGGCCGAGACGTTTGTGGGCGGGATCAGGTCGTAAGTTTGCGCATCGCCCGATCCGTACTCGACGAGATCCTTGTCAGGATTGGCCTCGATCAGGTCGTTGCCCGACCCGCTCATGATGACGTCGTTCCCGGTCCCGCCGATCAGCGTGTCGCCGGTGGCCGAGCCTTGACCGAGTCGGAACGTTGAGAGGAACAGCTCGTAATCGCCGGTTTGCGTGTCGACGGTACCCGGCGTGAAGTAAGTATCCACCTGGATCACGTACTCGCCGGTGATCGGCAGGACGAGGTCGATGATGTCGGAGTCGACCGTCTCGAAGCCGTTGTCGTTGACCGCCACGTCGCCGTAATACGGGACGAGGACGGGATTCCCGCCGGGCTTGGGGAAATAATAGATGCGGATGATGCTGTCGACGGGGTGCGTGATCCTGGCGACGGCCGCCGAGAAGATCTGGGCGTTGAGGATGTCGCCCGCGTTGCCCTGGAACGAGTAGAAATCGCTCTCGGACGCCCCGTCGGCACCCAGCCCGATGTGCCCGATCACGTCGGCCGCATGCACGTTGAACGACTGGCCGACGTAAATCCCCTGGAGGTCGGTGTTCGGGACGTTGATCGGCACGAGCGCGAGCGGCTGGGCGGCCTGGGCGCTGTAATTCGCGCCCTGCTCGTCGACGGGCGACCCCTGGTTGTCGTATGCGAGCTTGAGGGATTCCCTCTCCCCGAAGAACGTGGGGCCGACCGAGTCGAACAGCGAGGTGTCGGTCGACGCACCCGACGCCATGATGTGCATGTCGGTCTCGTCGGCGTTCGTCGGGCCGGGGTAGGGGGTGATCAGGTAGGTGTTATTCGCCTGGAGCGTGGCCGCGTCGATGATCTGGTAGGGGCTGACGGCGGGCGGGATCCCCGAGCCGATGGGGCCGAAGGCGTCGGAATGTTCGAGCCCCTGGAGGTGGCCGAGCTCGTGGGCAACGACGGTGGTGGTCATGCCGATGAAGTCGGCATCGTTGGCGAGCGGCTGGCCCTCGTGCCCGAGCAATCCATTCACATTGACCGAGGCCGAATCGTCGTGGTTGAGGTTCCGGAAGTCGATCTCGTCGGCAATCCCGCCCTCGAGCCCCATCAGCGCCGGATCGTTGATGTACATCGTGGTGAACGAGCCGGAGGTCGGCTTCGTGAGCGTGAAGCTGTAGGAGAACGCGGCGTAATCCTGGATCAAGTTCGCGAGGATCGCCTTCCGGTCGGCGGTGGTGTAATTGTAAAGCCCGTAGGCCGCCGGGTTGTCGTGGTCCATCGTGTCAAAGTCGAGGAAGACGACCTGGAAGTTGCCGGCGATCAGCGTGTTATTGCCCGAGGCGCCGACGAGCTTGTCGTCGCCCGACCCGCCGATCAGCGTGTCGTTCAGGTTGTTCCCGAAGAGTCGGTCGTCGTACGAGGTGCCGACGACCCTGTCGATGGTCGAGCCGTCGGGCAGGGAAATCGTGAGGTTTCCGGGGCTGACCGCCTGCGGACCGGCCTTGCTCAGGTCGAGGTTCACGCCGCTGTCGAAGTTGGAGAAGTCGAGCGTGTAATTGCCCGGATTGGCGGCCTTCACGATCGTCGCGGTCGTGGTGGACGATCCGGCGCCCACGAAAACGAAGGTCGTGTCGCCGTTGCCGCCGACGAGCGAGTCCATCCCGGCGCCGGCCTGGAGGGTGTCCTCGCCCGATCCGGCGATGAGCGTATCATTTCCCGGCCCCGCGATGATCAGCGCGGCGCCCGAGAATCCGGAAGCGTCGAGCACGACATTGCCCGTGCCGCCGATGATCTCGGCCTGGCCGACCTGGTGCAGGTGATCGTGGATCTTCTCGTGCTTGCCCGAGTCGGTCCCGATCAGGTCGGTGTCGGTGAGCGTGAAATTGAGGTTGCCCGACTCGTAGACCGTGTTCTCGCCCGTGCCGCCGAAGAGCAGGTCGTCCCCGCCACCGCCGGACAGGGTGTTGTCGCCCGAACCGCCCATGATCGAGTCGTTGCCCGATCCGCCGAAGAGCAGGTCGTTGCCCGACCCGCCGATCAGCGTGGACGAATTCATCCCGGCCGTGAGCGAGTCGTTGCCCATGCCGGCGACGAGCGTATCGCCGCCGGTGCCGCCCACCAGCGTATTGCCGCCCAGCGCCCCCGAGCCGGAAACCAGCGAATCATTGCCCGCTCCGCCGAAGAGCAGGTCGGCGCCCGACCCTCCGATGAGCGTATTTCCGCCGTTCGCGCCCGAGCCCGAACTGAGGCTGTCGTTGCCCGATCCGGCGTTGAGCGTGTCCATTCCCGTGCCGCCGACGAGCGAATCGTTCCCCGTCCCGCCATAGATCGAGTCGTTGCCCGATCCGCCGAACAGGAGGTCGTTGCCCGATCCGCCGACGATGGTGGTCGGCCCGCTCGCCGGGTTGACGATGATTTGACCCATGGCCCCGACCGTGAAGGTGCCCGAAACGATCGTGTCGTTGCCCGTCCCGCCGAAGAGAAGCTCGGCGCCCGACCCGCCCTCGATGGTATCGTTGCCCGATCCGCCGATCAGCGTGTCGGGCCCCGCCGCGCCGAAGAGGAGGTCGTCGCCCGAACCGCCCGTGAGGGTGTTGCCAATGTTGTTGTTGGACGAAGAGCCCGAGATGAGCGTGTCGTTGCCCGTCCCGCCGTAGAGGAGGTCGGCGCCGCGCCGCCCCGGAGCGTGCTGTCTCCGCTGCCTCCGATGAGCGTGTCGCTGCCGCCGCCCGATCCGGCGGTCAGCGAGTCGTCGCCCGTCCCGCCGAACAGGAGGTCGTTTCCCGAACCTGCCACCAACGTACTGTTGCCCGTCCCGCCGAAGATCGAGTCGTTCCCCATCCCGCCGAAGAGGAGGTCGTCGCCCGATCCGCCAATCAGGGTATTGCTGCCCCCGACCGTCGACCCCGAAACCAGCGAGTCGCTGCCGATCCCGCCGAAGAGGAGGTCGTTGCCCGTGCCGCCGACCAGGGTGTTGCCGCCCCCGGCGGTCGACCCGGAATAGAGCGAGTCGCTGCCCGACCCGCCGAAGAGGAAGTCGTCGCCCGACCCGCCGACCAGGGTGTTGTTGCCCGAGCCCGCCATGAGGGTGTCGGGGCCGGACCCGCCGAAGAGCAGGTCGTTGCCGGACCCGCCCATGATCGTGTCCATTCCCGACCCGGCCTGGATGGTGGTATTGCCCGAGCCTGCGGAGAGCGAGTCATTGCCCGACCCGCCGAAGAGCAGGTCATTGCTCATGCCGCCCATGAGCGTATTGCTCCCTCCCGCGGAGGAGCCCGAGTAGATCGTCTCGGTGCCCATCCCCCCGAACAGGAGGTCGCCGCCCGACCCGCCCATGATCGTGCCCGAGCCGGAACCCCCGGTGATCGTGTCGGGGCCGGTCCCGGCGAAGAGGAGGTCGTTGCCCGATCCGCCCATGATTGACGAGGGGCCGCTCCCGGCCATGATGGTGTCGGGTCCGCTGCCGCCGAAGAGGAGGTCGTTGCCGCTGCCTCCCATGATGGTCGTCGGGCCCGAGCCGGCCATGATCGTGTCGAGCCCGCCCCCTCCGAAGAGGAGGTCGCCGCCCGATCCGCCCATGATCGACGCCTGATTGCCGCTCGTCGACCCCGAATAAATCGTGTCCTGCCCGGTCCCGGCGAACAGGAGCTCCTTATTGCCGCCCCCGCCGCGGATGACTTCGTCCCCGGCCCCCGCGTGAATCGTGTCGCCATGGGGCGTGCCGATGATCGTCTGGAACTGGCCGGTCAAATCGAGGTCGATGCCGCCGCCGACGTCCTGAAGCGTCCCGATTTGAGCGAGGTTCAGATTCAGGCCGAAATTCGTGCCCGAGAGGTCCAGCGTATTGCTCGTCCCGCCGGGCGTGACGACCGGGTCGCTCTTGAGGTCGAGGATGAAGTCGTTGGTCCCCAGCCCGCCGACGAGATGGTCGTTGCCGCCGATGCTGATGAGCGTGTCATTGCCCATGGCGCCGGGCATGGTGTCGCCGACCAGCGTGTTCGAGCCGGGACCGCCGATCAGGACGTCGTTGCCCGAGCCGGCCAGCAGCGTCACCGAACTCCCGTAGAGGTTGTTGGACGAATCGAGCGTAAGGGGCGCCGTCGTGTTGGTGGCGTCGATCTCGTAACTGCCGCCGTAAGTGATGACGATCTCGGGATTGCCCGAAGGATCGGCGCGAGCGTGAGCACCCCGCTGGTGGTGGATGCCGTGATCACGTCGGCCACGGTCGACCCCGTCTCGCCGTAATTGTCCTTCACGGTCAGCTTGACCGTGTAGAAGTTGCTGCCGTTGCCCTGGAAAGTGAACGTCGGGGTCGTCGCGGTGACCGTGGTCCCCGAGAAGAAGTTGCCCCCCTGGTAGGTCAGGCTCCACAGATACGTGATCCCCTGGGCGCCGTTCGGCCCGGGCTCGAACACGTCGGAGAACAGGTTGATGCTCAACGTGCTGAAGTTCTGCGAAGGCTTCTCGGAGATCGTGACCTGCGGCGCCACGTGGATTACCGTCTCCGTGAAGGTGTCGGTCGGGGTCGACCCGCCGTCCTTGTCGGTCACGTACACGGCCAGCGGATAGGCGGTCGACATGGACTTGTTGAGGGTTGCCGCATAAGGATGGACGTAAGTGAAGCTGAGGACGCCCGCCGCAAGCGGGTAAGCCTGGAAAGATGGTTCGGTCGCGCCGTCGCCCCAGTCGATGTAGACCGTGTGGGAGTCGAGCGTCCCGGGGTCGGAGACCTTCCCCGAGAGCGTGACCATCGTGCCCTCGAAGATCGTGGGCGTATTCGGCGTGACGCTCAGGTTGGTGAACTTGGGCGCCACGTTGGCGACGGAAATCGGCACGCTTGCGGAGGCCACGTCGTTGCTCGTGTCGGTGATCGTGACCACGATGTTGAAGTGCGTCGCCGGGGCTTGCGGATTGTCCTGGTAGGTGTGGGAGAGTGACGGCCCGCCGAACATGATCGTGCCGGAAACCCCGGTCGGCGGGATGGAAATCTGGCTCGCGGGCGAGCCATCACCCCACGAGATCGTCACGTTGTGGGCCGCCTGGCCGCCGATGTCCTGGAATTGCCCGGCCAGCGTGATCGAGTCCCCCTCATTGATCGAGTACGACGAGACCGTGATGTCGCTCGCCGAGAACACGGGCGGGGCGTCGTGGACGCTCACGGAGACCGTGGACGAATTGACCCCACCCAGGGCGATACCGTTCAGGTAATCGGTCACGGTTGCCGTGACGATCCTCGGTGTTGCCGCCGCCGACGTGTAGGCGTGATTCGCCGAGAACCGCAGCACGCCGACCCCCAGGGAGATCGCCGAGGTCTGGCCGTCTCCCCAATTCAGCGAGACCACGTGCGATTCCTGCGTCCCGGGGTCGAGGATGGTGCCCGCGACGATGATCGAGGCGGCCGAACCCGTGGCCTGCGCCACGCTGGTCGAGCTGAGCGTGAGCAGGCTCGTCGCGGGGAACAGGAACGCCTCGCCCTGTCCGGATGGATCCGGCGAGCCCGCGAGGATCATCGATTTGACGAAGGCCACGCTCGTGCCGAACGCCTGGCCCGGCTGGGGATTCGTGCCCTGGACGCCCCCGATCGCCTGCCCGAAGGTCGCGCTCGTCGGATCGCCGTCAAAAAGGTAGGCGGCGCCGGCGAGGCCGTTGCCCAGGTTGCTCGCGGGGGCACCGATCAGGATAATCGAGCCGGTGCTGGCCACCGATGAGCCGAAGCCGGGGTTGCCCACTTCGTTGACCGGGCTCACGAAGGTCGCGAGTTTCGTGCCGGTGAGCGGGTTGTAAAGATAGGCGGAATTGACGCCCGGGCGCCGACGACGAGGTTATTGCCATCGGCGGCGAGGGTCTGGCCGAAGACGCCTTCCCGAAGCCCAATCCCCCAGGGGCGGCGAAAGCCGAGATCGTCGCGGCGGGGTTCGCCTGCGCGTTGAACACGAATACGGCGCCCGCGGGTGTGTTCGCCGGCATTCCCGGCACGCTAACGCCCGCATAGGGGGCGCCCACGGCGAAATCGGCGCCCAACGCCGCCAGCGACTCGCCGAACTCATCGCCTCCCGCATCATTCGGATCAAGGGTCGGCTGCAACAGGCTCTGGCCGAAGGTCGGGCTCGTCGGGTTGGCGTCGAACTCGAACACCGCGCCTACCGCAACGCCGTGGGAGTCGTGCATGCCGGGTGCGCCGATCAGGACGTTCAGGCCGAAACCCGCGACGGACGTCCCGAACGCATCATCTTGTTCGCCGGCCCGGCTGGTCGGGAGATAGCGGGCCAGCTCCCGGCCGAAAGTCGGGCTTTGCGGGTCGGCATCGAAGAGATACGCGGCACCATCGCCCGTGCCGGTAAGCGATGTGCTGGTGCCGGGGGCGCCGATGATGAGATATTGACCATCGACCGTGGCCATCGAGGCGCCGAATTCGTCGGCGATCCCTCCGCTGCCGGGGTCGCTGAACGTGGTGAGGAGTTTGCCCGTGGAGGGGTCATAAAGCGTGACGACGCCATCGCCGGGCGCGGCCACCGCGAATCGGTCGTCGAAAGCCGCGACCGTCGTCCCGTATCCGCCGATGCTGGAGCCGCCCCCGTAGACGAGCGGATTCTGATAGCCAGTCGGGGCGAAGGTTGGCGCCACGTTCGCCACGACTGCGGTGATTGTGGCCGTGGAAGACTGGCCGAAGCCGTTGTCGACGGTGAGCGTGACGTGATAGGTGCCAGGCGCCGTGAAGGCGTGCAACGGTTGGGCGCCGGCTACCGGGAGGGTGCCGTCGCCGAAATTCCAGGTGTAATTCAGCGTGTCGCCGTCCTGATCGAGCGACCCGGACCCATCGAACTGGATCGGAGTGCCTTCCACACCGGTGACCATCGACGCCGCCCTGGCCGTGGGCGCGTGCGAGCCGCCATAATTCTGCGCGTATTCGCTGGTCGTCAGGGTGGTTAAATTCGTCGCCGTGGCCGAGAGGACGACGTGCTTCGGCAGGTTGCCCGATACGCTCAACAAGAAGCTGGCGTGACCGCCGGAGTCGGTGGTCACGTCGACGGCCCCGACGAACGTCTGGCCCTCGCCGTAGCCGGAGGCGTTGGCCGTCGCCAGGCGGAAGATCTCGACCTGATAAGGCGTGCTGGCCGCGGCGTCGAGCGTCCCCGAGTAGTTGGAAAGGTTGTTGACGGGGTCGTACGAGGCCGACAGGATCACCGGATAGTTCGTCGTTCCCATCGGGGCGTTGAGCAGGGGGATCCCCGACCCGTTCAGGTCGATGCCGAGCCTGGCGTTCGAATACGTGCTGTTGCCGCTGATCAGGACCGGCCCGCCAGTCGCCAGGACGCCGGCCGTGACCGTCGCGCTCGAGGTCGACCCGTTGAAAGCGATCAAGTTCGCCGCCCCGGCCGCGGTCCCGCCGATGGTGATCGCGCCCGCGCCGTTGGTGACCTCGATCCCGCTGAGCGAGTTGCCGATCGGCGTCGTGCCCAGCAGGTCGGTCCCGATGTAATTGTCCTGGACGAGGTCGCCGCGGGCTTCCGATCCGGTGAAGAGGATGCCGTCGCCCGCGTTGGCCGAGATGATGTTCCGCGACCCGCCGAGCGTACCGCCGACGATATTCCCCGCGGCGGCCACGGTGCCGGTGGTCTCCATGAACTCGATGCCCGGCCCCGAGTTGCCCAGCGGATTCGAGCCGGATTGATCCGTGCCGATGTAGTTGCCGAGGATCCTGTTCGAGGTCGACTGATTCTCGGAGAGGATCCCCTGCGCGAGATTGCCGGAGATCACATTGCGGGCCTTGAACGCCGTCCCGCCGATGGTATTGCCGGACGAGCCGTCGACCAGGATGCCCGTGGTATTGCCCAGCCGTTGCGTGCCCGTCTGGTCGACGCCGATATAATTCCCCTCGACCGTGTTGCCCGACGTCCCGACAAGGTCGATCCCGATCCCATTGCCCGAGATCACGTTGTCGGCGCCGGCGACGCTCCCGCCGATCACGTTGGACGAGAGCCCGAGGCCGAAGATCGCCACGCCGGTGCCGTTGGCCATGGCGTTCTCGCCCGTGATGTCGGTCCCGATGTAATTGCTTTGGACCACCACGGAATTAGCCTGGAACGCGAGATCGATCCCATATTGCGTGTTGCCCGAGATCAGGTTCCGCGCGCCGACGCCGCCGCGCCGATGGTGATGGATGCCGCGTTCCCGACGACGATCCCATCGTTGTTGGGCAGGGCCGCGAGGCCCGATTTGACCGTGCCGATCATGTTGCCGATGATGAGCAGGTCGGTGCGCGCCCATGTCCTCGATGCCGTATTGCGTATTGCCCGAGATCAGGTTGCCGGCGCCGAGCAGCGTGCCACCGATGGTCGCCGAGGTGTTGGCGTTGTTGAAAAGGATTCCCTCGACGTTGGGGATGGCCTTGGTCCCGCTCAGGTCGGTGCCGATCTCGTTCCCGCTGACGACCGTGCCGATGCCCCCGCCCGCGATCCCCGCGTAATTGCCCGAGATCAGGTTGCCGATCGCCCCCGCGCCGATCGAGTTCGCCGTGCCCGTGACCGAAATCCCCACCAAGCCGTTGGGGTTCGGGCTGCTTACGGCCGCCGTGCCCGTCGCATTGGTGCCGATCAGGTTGCCGACGACGATGGAGCCGGTGCCGTACAGGGCCACGTTGGCCGTCGCGTTGCCCGAGATCAGGTTGGCCGCGCCCATGGCGGTCCCGCCGATCGTGGTGGACTTCCCGACGTCATAGATGCCGGTGATGTTGGAGATGTCCTGCGACCCGGTCGCGTCGGTCCCGATCATGTTGCCGGCAATCTGGTTGCCGGGCGCGCCATTGTTGACCAGGACCCCGTCGGTCCAGCCCGAGATCAGGTTGCCCGACCCGGTCGCCGTCCCGCCCACGAGGTTGCCGCTCGCCTGTTGGTCGATGTCGACGCCGAACGACCCCGAGTTCCCGCCGAGCTTGGCGTTGCCCGCCGCGTTGACCCCGACGTAGTTCCCCTCGACCACGTTCGCGGTCGCCCCCGCGCCGACGACGTAAATGCCGTAGAGGGCGTCGCCGATGATGTTCCGTGCGCCCGCCCCCGTGGCCCCGATCGCCTCGATCCCGCCGATCGTATTCTTCGACCCGGTCACATAGATCGCGTTGCTAACCTCGCTGCCCAGCGTCGCGAGGCCGTCGGGCGTGGTGCCGATCAGGTTCCCCGAGATGAGATTGTCGTCCGAGGCGACGATGACCTGCGTGCCGCCCGACGCATTCGCCGCGTTCGCCGCGATCACGTTGCCCGCGCCGGCCGTCGACCCGCCGACCGTGTTGCCGTCGAATCCCGAAAGGTCCACGCCGTATCCGAGGTTGCCCAGCACGGCGTCGTTCTTGTTCAGGCCGATCAGGTTGCCCTGGATCAGCTCGCCGATGGCGGTCTCGCCGAAGTCCACGTAAATTCCGGAAGACTTGTTGGCCGAGATGATGTTGCCGGCGCCCGATGCCGTCCCGCCGACGGTGCTGCCGCCGGTGGACACGAACTGGATCCCATAATTCACGTTGCCCACGCCGGCCAGCCCGGTCTTGTCGGTGCCGATCAGGTTGCCGACGATCAGGGCGCTGGAGGGATCGTAAAGGCTGTTCGCGCTGGCGACCACGATCCCCGAGGAGTTGCCGGAGAGCACGTTCCCCGAACCCGCGACGGTCCCGCCGATCGTGTTCCCGGTCGATTCGTAGTTGTAGATGCCCGCCCCAACGTTGCCGACGCCCACGGTCCCGGTGTGGTCGGTGCCGAGATAATTCCCGTCGATGAGGTTGGCCGTCGTGCCCTCGTCGGTGATGCGAATCCCGTCCTCGCCGTCGTAGCTGTCGCCGATGTACCCATTGCCCGAGATCACGTTGATCATGTCCGCCGCGTTGCCGACGCCGTCCCAGCCGATCGTGTTCCCGTCGGCGCCGTTGCGCAGGAGGATTCCGCTCCAGGCGTTGCCGATCGCCTTCACGCCGGCCGCGTCCAGTCCGATGTAATTGCCCGCGAAGAGGTTGCCGGACGTCCCGCTGTCGCCGACGTGGATGCCGTTGCCGAGGTTGCCCGAGATCACGTTGCGTTCGCCCGCGTCGTCGGCGTCGGTCCCGGTCGTGCCGACACGATTGTTGCTCGGGCTGTAGCCGAACGACACGCCCGATCCGCCGTTGCCCAACGCGGCCTCGCCGGTGGCGTCGGTGCCGATGTAATTGCCGGCGACGACGTTGTAGCTCGTGCCCGAGTCGGTGATCCGCACGCCCTCCTGATCGTTGGCCGAGATCACGTTGCGTTCGAGGGCGTCCGGCGAGGCGCCCGAACCCGCCGCCCCGATGAGATTGTGCTGCGATTGTCCATGCACGTTGACGCCCGCGGCGTCATTGCCCACGGGCATCAAGCCGTTGTCGTCGGTCCCGATGGCGTTGCCCTGGATGACGTTCGAATTGCTCGCGTCGATCTCGATCCCGTCCGCTTGGTTGCCGCTGATGACGTTGTGCACCGCGTTGTTGAAGACCTCGACGACTTCCGGATGATTGAAGGTGTCGTCGGTATAGTTGGCCGCGAAGATGTTCCCGTTGGGCGCCACCGCGATCTCGGTGGCGAAGGCGATCGACCCGCCGCCGACGGCCACCGATTTGCGCCCCGGTCTCCGGATCGATGCGGACGATGTTGCCCGGACCTTCGCCCGACGAGTCGCTCAGGTTGGACACCAGCAGGCTGCCGTCCGCCGCGATCGCCAGGCCGTAGGGGTTCACGAGGAGCCCGCCGGAGGAGATGACGGTCCGCGCCCGGGTCGTCGTATCGACTCGATCCACCTCGCCCTGGCTCGCATACTGCGGCCCATAGACGACGATCAAGTCCCCCTGCGCGTTGAACCTGTAGGGCGGAGGGAATCAGGACGCCATCGCCTCGATTCAGGAGGGTTTGCTGGCCCGTCGCGGGGTTGACCTTGAAGATGGCGCCGTCGCTCCCGAAGGCGCTGTCATCCGCGACGTACAGGGTGCCGTCGGGGCCGATCGCCAGGAACGCCGGATCGACGAGGCCGCCGCCGGTCGAGATGACCGTCTGACTGCCGGTCTGGGGGTCGACCTTGATGATCGAACCGGTCCCTCCGTAGGGGCCGGCGTCGGCGACGTAGATCTCGCCCTTCGCATCCAGGGCGACGCCATCGGGAGTGATGAAGTTACCTCCGGAGGAGATGAGCGTGGTCGCACCGGTCCTCGGGTCGATGCTGACCAGCTTGGCCGTGAAATTCTCGGAGACGATCAACCGGCCGGTGGGCGTGACGGCGACGCCCGCCACCGAGACGAGGTTAGACGAGGCGACCACATCCTGCACGCCCGAACCGCGCCGCCGATCGTGTTGCCGGACGAACCCTGGTCGACGTACATGCCATCCGCACCGTTGCCGAGGGCGTTTTCGCCGGTCGCGTCGGTGCCGATCAGGTTCCCTTGGATGACGTTGGAACCGCCGCCATCAACCTCGATGCCATTCTGGCGTTGCCGGAGATTACATTGGCGGCGCCGGCGGCCGCACCTCCTATCGTGTTGCCGAAGGTGTCGCCGGTCAAGGCGAACTCGATCCCCTCGCCGGTATTGCCCAGGGCCACCGTCCCGGAGATGTCGGTCCCGATATAATTCCCTTCGACGACGGCATCCTGGACGCCGTAGCCCGCGATCTCGCCATCGAAGGAGATCCCGTTGCCGGCGTTGCCCGAGATGATATTGCGTGCCCCGCTCGCGATCCCTCCTACCGTCGGACCCGCACTGACTTCGACACCATAATTCGGAGCAAGCTCGACTCCCGCTCCGACGTTCCCGACGGCCACCTTGCCCGTCGCGTCCAGTCCGAAGATGTTCCCCTCGATCAGCACTGCAGTGTTCTGGACGGTCTTGATCCCGGCGCCGCCATTTCCGCTGATCACATTGCCCGCGCCGGTGCCGGGGGTCGCGGTCAACCCGCCGACGGTCACGCTGCTGAAGCTGGCATAGACGCCTCCGCCCGCGTTCCCCGGGACCACGCCGCCGATGCCGGTGGCGTCGGTGCCGATATAATTGCCCTCGATGTCCGCGGTGCTTGAGACGATATAGACCCCGATGACCGCGTTCCCCGAGATGATGTTGCGAGCCGCGGCGTTGGTGCCCCCGATCGTCGTGTTCGTCGAGCTGTTGACGATTTCAATCCCGTAATTATTCCCGACGACGCCGGTGTTATCCTTGTTCACGCCGACGTAGTTGCCTTCGACGAGATTCGAGTCGGTGCCCGTGTCGCCGATTTCGATCCCGGCCCCGCCGCCGTAAGCGATGATGTTGCGTGCGGCGGCGATGGTCCCGCCGATGACGTTATTAGAAGCACCGCCGTGGATCAGGACATCAAGGCAGGACCGGGGCCCGAGAAAGCTCCCCCGTCGCCGGTGCCATCGGTCCCCAGGAAATTCCCTTCGACAAGGTTCAGGGTCGCCCCGTTACCGTCGATCTCGATATTATCGGCGGCATTCCTGGTGATGACATTCCGTGCCGCGGCGACGATTCCCCCGACCGTGTTGCCGCTCGAGGCGATGAAGACGCCCACCCCTCCATTCGCAAGCGGAGTAGTGGCCAGGTAATTGAGTCCGATGACGTTGCCCGCGACGAGATTGCCGGCCGACGAGGAGGTAATCTGGATACCGTCCCCAGAATTGCCCGAGATCACGTTGCCCGCGCCAATGGCCGACCCGCCGATCGTGATGTTGTGCGACTGGAGGATCGCGATGCCGTCGAGGCTATTGCCCAGGGCCATCGTCCCGGAGATGTCCGTGCCGATGTAGTTGCCCTGCACGGCGTCGCCGAGATCCGGCTGATAGGTCGCGCCGTCGAACGTGATGCCGTTGCCGCCGTTGCCCGAGATCACGTTGCGGGCGCCGGCCGCCGTGCCGCCGATCGTCATCCCGGTCGTCTGGTCCCAAAGCAGGATGCCGTCGCCGCCGTTCGCCACTTTGCTCGTGCCGTTGGCGCCCAGCCCGACGAGGTTCCCCTCGAAGATCGCAGCGGGGGCGGCGAAGAAGACCACCCCTTGCGTGCCGTTGCCGCTGATCAGGTTGCCGGCGCCCGTCCCGGGCGTCGCCGTGAGCCCGCCGATGGTCGCCGGAGATGAGGAAACGTTGAGGCCGACGTATTCATTCCCCGGCACCGCCCCGCCGACGCCGTTGGCGTCGGTCCCGACATAGTTCCCCTCGAAGACGGGCGTGTCGGCGATCAGGTCGGCGCCATACTCGTTGCCGGTGATGACGTTGCGGGCCGCCGCGCTGGTGCCGCCAATCGTCGTGTTCGTCGCGCTAATTTCAAGGATCCCGTACACATTCCCGACGACCCCGGTGTTGCTCGCGTTCAGGCCGATGTAGTTGCCCTGGATGAGATTGGCGTTGGTCCCGAGATCCTCGAGCTCGATGCCCGCCGTCCCGTAGCCCAGCTCATTGCCGATGACGTTGCGGGCGCCGGCGACGGTCCCGCCAACCAGGTTGTTCGATGCCCCCCCGTGGATCTCGACGTCGATCGACTGGCCCGCGTTGGAGAAGTTCAGGTAGGTCGTGCCGGCGGCATTCGTGCCCAGGAAGTTCCCCGAGATGGTGTTGTAATTCGCGCCCGAGCCGTCGACCTCGATCCCGTCGTTGTCGTTGCCGCCGATCAAATTTCTCGCGCCGCTTACCAACCCGCCCACGGTGTTGTGGTCCGAGGTGATCAAGATCCCGTCGACCGCGTTGGGAATGGCCACGGCCCCCAGCGAATTGGTGCCGATGAAGTTGCCGCTCACCAGGTTCGACCCGGCGTCGAGGGCCACGCCGCTCGCCGAATTGCCCGAGATCAGGTTGCCGGCGCCTGACGACGGTGCCGCCGATGATGTTCCCGGTCGCCCCGCCGGAGATCACCACGCCGCCGGCCGTGTTCGCCACCGCGGCACCGCCCATGCTGTTAGTGCCGATGAAATTGCCTTCGATGACATTGCCGGAAGTGCCCGACCCCGTGATGGAAACCCCGGTTGCGTTGCCCGAGATCACGTTCCGGTAGCCGGAGGCCGTGCCGCCGATCGTGTTCGGTCGAACCTCCCGCGGTCGATCGCCGACGCCCGCGGCGGAATTCCCCACGGCAGAGGTGCCCGTGGGGTCGGTCCCGATGTAGTTCCCGATGACCGTTCGACGAGGCTTGGTAGAAGTAGATGCCGTCGACGGAATTACCCGAGATGATGTTCCGGGCCGATGCCGAGGTCCCGCCGATCGTGTTGCCGCTGGCCGACCCGCCGACGTAACACTCCGTAGTGCTTGGGGAGAGCGCGCGCCCGAGACATTCAGGCCGATGGTGTTGCCCACGACGAGGTTGGCGTTCGTCCCCGAGTCGCTGACGTACACGCCGGCCTGGCCCGAGGCGGAATTGCGCCGAGACGATGTTGCCGGCGCCGGCGGCCGTGCCGCCGATCGTATCGCCGGGGACGCCCCGAAGATCACCACGCCGGCTGCCCCCGCCGGAACCGGGCCGACACGCCGGTGGGGTCGGTGCCGATATAGTTGCCCAGCACGGCGATGGACGAGGCACCGCCGATGTCAATTTCGTCATAAGCCGAGCTGGTGGGCGAGTTGCCCGAGATGATATTCCTGGCCGCCGCCGCCGTCCCTCCGATCGTGTTCCCGTTGGCGCCGGGGTCGATCCAGATGCCCGACTGGACGTTGCCGAGGATCGCCCCCGACGCGCTCAGGCCGATGGTGTTGCCCAGGATGTAATTGCCCGACGTCCCCGAGCCGGTCAGGTAGATCCCATACTGGGCGTTGCCCGAGATGATGTTGCCGGCGCCCGAGATTGCCCCGCCGATGGTGTTGCCCGTCGAGCCCGCCGCGATAGCCACCCCATCGGCCGCGTTCGCGACCGCCCCGGTGCCGGCGAAGTTGGTGCCGATGTAATTGCCGAGGACCAGGTTGTTGGCCGTGGTGAACCCGAAGTAATTCCCGATCTGGATTCCATCGGTCCCGTTGCCCGCGATGACGTTGCGTAGCCCGGCCGAGGTGCCGCCGACGGTCACGTTCGAGCCGCCGATGTAGATGCCCTCGCGGCCGTTGAAGAGGGAATTGGCGCCGTTGTCGTCGAGGCCGATGTAGTTGCCGACGATCAGCGTGCCCGTGCCCGGCCCCGTGCCCCCGCCGACGACCGCGACTCCGGCGCCGCCGTTGCCCAATCCCAAGCTGCTGGCGTTGCCCGAGATCAGGTTGCCGGCCCCGGTCGACATGACGCCACCGATCGTGTTCCCCGGCCCGGGCTGTTGAAGCCAGATGCCCTCGGCGCCGTTGCCCACCGCATACAGCCCGGTGAGAGCGGTGCCGATGAAGTTTCCCTCGATGAGGTTGTACGACGATGAGGGGTCGAGGTAGATGCCTCGCGCGTCGTTGCCCGAGATGACGTTGTCCGCCAACGCCGCGGTGCCGCCGATCGTGTCCATCCCGCCGTCGATTTCCACCCCGTTCCCCTCGTTGGCCAGTTGCTGCCTCCCGCCAGCGTTCAGGCCGATCACATTCCCCTGGATCAGGATATGCGAGGGGGTGGTCGAGGAAACCGAAAGGCCCAGGTAGATGCCGGTCCCGTCGTTGCCCGAGATGATGTTGCCCGCGCCGACCACGGACCCGCCGATCGTGCCGGAGTTCACCCCGTCGCTGACGATGATCCCGCCGTACTGATTGGGGACGGCCAGATTTCCGGTCGGGTCGACGCCGATCAGGTTGCCCTGCACCACGTTCCCGCCGGCCTGGGCCGAGCCGTCGGAGTGGATCCACAGCCCGAAATTGTTGTTGCCCGACAGGACGTTCCCCGCGCCGCCCGCCGTCCCACCGATGGTGTTGTTCGTCGCCTGGTTGACCTCGATCCCTTCCTCGCCGTTGGCCATCTGGTTGGCCTGGCCGGTCGAGCCGAGCGCGTAGATCTGGGCGACTTCGGCGGCGTCCATGGGGCGCCCGAAGATGGTGACTTCGTCGATGCTTCCGCCGAAGAAGAAATGCGCGCCGTCGGCGCTGCCGACGTAGAGGTGGCGGTCGGGGAGGTTGTAATCGATTGCGCCGGAGGTCGTCGTGCCGTTTCCGACCTGGACGCCATCGACGTAGAGGCGAACGGTCCCGCCATCGTAGGTGCCCGCGACGAGATGCCAGGCCCCGTTCCAGATCCCGGTGCCGGCATCGGGCGAGAAGACCAGGCCGGCGTTATAGATGTAAAATTGCAGCCCACCGCTCGTCCCCGTATAAAGCGCGTAGGATGAGTTGCCGCTCTGCGCCCCCTTGCTCACGATATAACGATATTGGCCGGGGCTGCCCGACGCCTTGACCCAGGCTTCGACGGTGACGCTGTTGGGCTCCAGGGCGGTCGAGGTCGGCACGGCGATCGTGGCGTTGGTCCCATTAAACTGGAAGGCCTGGCCGACCTCGCCCGCGGTGTAGGTCAGGCCCCCGGAGGCCACCGGCGTGTTGAGCCCGAGCGCGTCGCTGACGTTGCCTTCCCCCTTGAGCCAGATGGCTGCCGCCGGGCCGAGCGTGCGGCCGTCGGAGCCCACACCGACGAAGTTGCCCGCGATCACGTTGCTCGGCGGTCGCCGAGTTGCTGAGCAGGATCCCGTCGTAACGTATTCCCCGAGATCGACATTGCCGGCGCCCGGATGCTGTGCTCCCGCCGATCGTGTTGTTCGAGCCCGAAGGGATGTAGATCCCGTAATCGTTCCCCAACGGCCGTCGTGCCGGCGGGATTCGGTCCCGACGTAGTTCCCTCCACCAGGTTGCATTGCGCGGCCGAGTTGTTGAACGCAGATTCCGAGGTTCAAGTTGCCCGAGATGATATTCCGCGAGCCTGCCGCCGTGCCCGCCGATGAGTGTTGCCTGGATGTCTCGACATAGACGCCGTATGTTGTTCCCGAGGACACCCGTTCCCGCGGCGTTCAATCCGATCGTATTGTTGACGATCGCGTTGATTGACGCGCCCGTTCCGGAGATTGCAATGCCGTTATCGGGGATCGCGTCGATGAGATTGCCTTGTCCGGGATTGACGCCCGCCGATCGTGTTGCCGATCGCCCCGGCCCCGGAGATCTGGATGTTGTCGTTGGCATTCGCAAGCTTTCCGCTTCCCGTCCTGTCGGTCCCCAGGTAGTTACCAAGGACGCAGGTTACCGCTCGCCGTATTGCCGGTCGGATTCTGATCGAAGATCAGGACCCCGAGCCCTGCATTCCCGGAGATCACGTTGCGGAAGGCCGACGACGACCCGCCGATCGTGTTATTGGGCGCCGCCGTCGAGCGCGATGCCTGCGAGCGGATTGCCCCCGATGGTATTGAGCCCGGTGGCGTCGGTGCCGATGTAATTGCCGACGATCAGGTTGTGGGCTGCGCCCTTGAATTCGGCGTAAATGCCGGCCTCGTTGCTCCCCGAGAGCACGTTTCCCAGGCCCGTGACGGTCCCGCCGATGGTGTTGCTTGGGGCGTTGTTCAGGAAGACGTCCGAGCGGATGTTCTGGATCATCGCGGTCCCGGCCGCGTTCAGGCCGAAGAAATTGCCCGCGATCAGGTTGCCGCTCGTCCCCGCAACATCGACCCCGTAAACGCAAGAGTTGCGAAGGATCGCCGTTGCCCGAGATCACGTTGCCCGCGCCGTTGACCGTGCTACCGCCGATGGTGTTGTTGTTCGAGAGAGATTGATGCCGTCGCCCAGGTTGGGCACGGCGGCGGTGCCGGCGGCGTTGGTGCCGATGTAGTTGCCATGGACCACGTTTCCGGTCGCGGTCGTCCCAACATCGAGACGCCCGTAGCCGGTAGTTGCCCGAGATCACGTTGCGCGAGCGCGGCCGGCGGTGCCGCCGATCGTGTTCGACGACTCCTGGATGTTGATCCCGCCGTTCGGCACCGCGGATGTCCCCGCGGCATTGAGCCCGATCAGGTTGCCGACGATGTGCTTGTATTGCCCGAGCTCCCATTGGGGACGGCGACTCCCGCGACCGAATTGCCCGAGACCAGGTTGCCCAGCCCGGTCCCGCCGCCGATCGTGCTGTTCAGGCCGTCGATGATCGAGATCCCCAGGTCATTGGCGTTCGCCACGCCCGCGGGGCAGGCCGACCGGTGATGATGTTGTTCGACGAGACGGCGCGGATGGCCGCCGATCCCCATCCACGCCGTTGTACCCGCCGATCGCCAGGCCGCGCACCGTGTTGCCGTCGGCCGCGAGATTGAAAGCCTCGTAATTCGGGTCCCCTGCCCGTCGATGTACTCCAGGATCGTCGCGTTGTCCCCGGCCGTCGAGGTATTTGGGCTCGAACCGAGCTGGCTGTCGCCGTCGATCCAGGTCGGTTGCGAGATGCCGGGCAGGCTCGAGGTGGCGTGGAAGGTCTGCACGGCCCGACCGGAGAACCCGAAGTAGATCACTTGATCGCTGCCGATCAGTGTGGGCGGCGTTGGCCGTCGTGATGGCGGTGCGGAACGACCCCGCCCCGGTATCGGCCGTGATGGTCACGGCGTATATAGTTGCGGTCGGCCTCGAACGCCCCGCTATCAACATGGCCGGAACGCGGGACGCCGCGTTCGTCCGTCGCCGGGGCTCCGGAGGCCACGCCCGCCGCAATCGCCGCGCTGCCGGGTAGCAAGGGCAGGCGTGGGCACGCCGCCGCCAAGATCCGCCAGTGGTCCCAGCCCGGCGCCCGTGCCGACGAGGTTTCCGCCGCTATTCGTTATAGGGGCCGAAGGTATCCGGGTTCGACGGGTCGTTCGTGCTCGTGTTGCCGGTGACGATCGTGTTTTCGAGGGTCGGATTGTTGCTGACATTAACGCTCCAGATCCCCCCCGCGCTGCCGGCGCCCGTGTCGAGATTGTTGTAGATCGTGTCGTTGATGAACTTGCTTCCGGCGGGAATCCCGTGGATGTAAACCGCGCCGCCGCCGTACCCGGACGAGTTGTTCAGCAGGGTCGAGTTGGTCATGACGACCGTGCCGAAATCGTCGACGACCGCGCCGCCGCCACCCCCGAGTATCGACGTTGGCATTGAATGTGTCGCCCGCCAGGTCGATCGTGCCGCCGGACGAAACGTTGACGCCGCCGCCGCCGGCCGAGGTGTTATTCACGAAGTCGCTAGAGTTGGCCGTGAGCGTCCCCGACCCGGAGAAGGAGATGCCGCCGCCGTGCCCCGTCGTATAAGCGTTGGCGATCGTCAGGCCGGTGATCGTGGCGCCCGAGGCCGTGACCGTGAAGTCGGAGAACGGATGCGAGACGCCGCCCCCGCTGATCGTGACGAGATTCGCCCCCGGCCCGCCTATCGAGATCCCGTCGGACACCACCAGGCCGCTCTGGAGGCTGATCTGGCCCGTCAGCCCGGACTGGAAGCCGACCGTGTCGCCGGCCGACGTTGCGTTCTGGATCGCCTGCCGGAGCGAGCCCACGCCGGTATCGTTCAGGTTGGTCACCGTAAAATTTGCGAGCAACTGCCGCGTCTCCAGCGCGAGCAGCCGTTCCAGTTTCAGCGATCGATCGGCCTTCCGATATTCACGCCGCCGCGACCATAAAGCCTTGCCAACCAGGCCCCACGCAGGAAATCGACTTTTCGATGCCATAGATATAACCCTGTCCTGAGAGAAAGGCTCGCCTGCGAGGCCCGCGAGGATGGTGGGGTTCAAGTCCGTCGATAAACCGCGACGGTCGATGGATTTCGCGAGGCATTTCGGGGAGGGAGGATCGAGATCGCCCGCGGTTGCGGCCAGCCGTCCGGGCACCGGCCTTTTGCCCGACGGTGAACCGGCGGGTGCGTCAGCGGCCGGGCGTGGTCGCCTGCACTCATACGTGTTTGACGCAGATTCGGTCGCGAGCAGCAAATCCGGCGGGAATTGCACGAAAACCGCGATGCAATCCGTCGCAATCGCGTCGCCAGGCTTGCCCGGCGTCGGGCAGGCCGCGGACCCCTCGCCGGTCCTCTTCCTGAAGCTTCAGCAAGGCTCCGCTCCCGACGACCATCATGAAAACCTGCGCGCGGAATATCAAGTAAATTCCCTCATCCGTCGAGTTTCGGATGGAGTTGATGCTTTCCGGAATTTTCTGCTGTCAAAGTGACGTGAGTTGAAGTATATGTAGAGTCGCCGGGAATGGCGTGAGGGCCATCTCCGCACGAGCGAGCGCCGCCCCGAAGTCGATGCGGTCTTTGCAGCCTGGGAGAGCCGGAAATGAGCAGGCCCGATGGAGCCGAGGCGCTTCGTATCCCCGCCCCCAAGCCCGAGCGACCACGCTCGCCGGGCGGCGCCGTGGAAACGATTGCCGAAGATCCGCTTAATAAGTCGAGTCAGCCGATGGTCGGGGAGACGCTCCCGCTCTCGCCTACCTTCATAGGTGCCGACGAAACGATCGAGGTCGATCAACTCGCGTTCCCCCGGATCAATCCGGGCGAGGCACCCGACGCCACCGCCGAATTCTCCTCGGCGGGAGGACCGATCGAGGCCCGCGCCCCGGTGGTCGAGCCGTCGGCCGATCCGCTGGCGACGCTCCCCATCCCCGGCGCCCCCCCGGCCGCGCACGATCCCTTCGAGACACGTCCGCTTTCGAGCTTCCCGGACGCCATGTCGCTCCGGGACACGGCGCGACCAGGGGGCGCAGCGAATTCGGGCCGTCCCTATGGGGACCAGATCCCCAACGACACGCTCGACACCGACGGCCGGACGTCGACCTCGCTCATCGGCGACGGCGAGGTGGAGATCGTCTTCAACGACATGCCTCGCGTCCCCGGTTATCAGCTCCTCGGCGAGCTGGGCCGCGGCGGCATGGGCGTGGTTTACAAGGCCCGCCAGACGAAGCTGAATCGCCTGGTCGCGCTCAAGATGGTCCTGGCCGGGGCACATGCCAGCAGCGACCAGCTCGCCCGCTTCCTGATCGAGGCGCAGGCCGTCGCCCACCTGAAGCACCCGAATATCGTCCAGATCTTCGAGGTCAACGACCACCACGGCTTGCCCTATTTCAGCCTGGAATTCGTGGACGGCGGGAGCCTGCAAGGCACCATCGGAGGCAAGCCCCAACCCGTCCGCTTCGCCGCCAAGATCGTCCATACCCTCACGGCGGCGATCGCCGACGCCCACGCCGAAGGCATCATCCACCGCGACCTGAAGCCCGCCAACGTCCTCATGTCCAAGAAGGGCGAGCCGAAGATCACCGACTTCGGGCTCGCCAAGAGGCTTGAAGGCGACAGCCAGCAAACCCGCGACGGCGCCATCATGGGCACCCCGTCCTACATGGCCCCCGAGCAGGCCTGGGGCAAGACGCAGGAGATCGGGCCCTCCGCCGACCAGCACGCCCTCGGGGCGATCCTCTACGAGATGCTCACCGGCCGTCCGCCCTATCAAGGTGCCACGGCCCTGGAGACGCTGGAGCTCGTCCGCCATCAGGAGCCCGTCCCGCCCAGCCGGCTCCAGCCCAAGGTGCCCAAGGACCTGGAGACCATCTGCCTGAAGGCCCTGGAGAAGGAGCCGGCGAAGCGTTACGACGACTGCTACAAGATGGCCGAAGACCTCCAGAGATATCTCGCCGACCAGCCCATCCTGGCCCGGCCGGTCTCGCGGTTGGAACGAACCGCTCGCTGGTGCAAGCGGAACAAGAAAGGTGCGGCGGCCATCGGCGCGGTGGCGGCATCATTACTGCTGGCCATGGGCGTGCTCGCCGGTTCGTCGATGATCCTCGGGAAAAAGAACGCCGCCCTGGCCGTGGCCGTGCATGTGGCCGAGGAGAGTCAGAAGAAGGCCGAGGAGAGCGAGGCCGAAACCCGCGAGACGCTGGAATCCGTCGACGACCAGAATTTCCAGATGCTCCAGGCCAATCGCACCATGGGGATGCTCTCGTCGTTAAGGCTCCGCAACATCCCGGGGGCGCAGGAGGCTCGCCGCGAGCTGCTCCAGACCGCCAAGACCGGCCTCGATCGATCACTCAAGGCGATGGAAGCGGTGAAGGGGCGGGCCAGGACGCATCACAAGATCGCCTTCGCGGTGAGGAGCATGGCCGGCATCCACCAGTTCAGCGGCCAGCTCTATCTCGACATCAACGCCGTCGACAAGGCCAACGCCGAGTTCAAGGTCATGGACGAGATGGCCGAGAAGCTCTTCGCCGACTTCCCCGCCGAGCTTGAATCCATCAAGGCGATGGCCAACAGCAAGACGACCCTGGGCGATTACGCCTTCCGCGTAAGCGCCGACACCAAGAAGGCCGAGCGATACTACCTGCAAGCGCTGGAACTCACGCGAAGGTGGGTCGCCCGCGAGCCGAATAACGACATCGCAAAGCACCGGCTCGCCAATGCGATTGGCAGCATCGCCGGCCTCTACCTGCAAAACGGCGACCCGTCGCGAGCCCTGACCTTCTACGACGAGGAGGAGGAGATCCGCGGCAAGGTGGGCGAAAAGCAAGCCAGCGACAGCGAGTTCCGCCGCGAGACCGCCGGACTGTATGAGAAGCTGGGCGACCTCCAGGTCGGGCTCGGGAACCGCGACAAGGCGAGGAATTACTACGACCAGAGCCTGGCGATCCGGAAGGCCGTGGTCAAGGAATATCCCAATCACCCCCAGGCCGGGCGCGACGTACTCCTCTCCCTCCAGAAATACGGCTACGATTGCCTCACGGGCCGAAACGACCCGGCGCGAGCCAAGGAATATTACCGCGAGGCGATGGAAACCTTCGAGCAACGGTTCAACGCGGACAAGGGCAACCGGGTCGCCAAGCGCGACCTCGCCCTTGCCCTCTATTATCGGGCCACGGCCGAGCTGATGCTCAACGATCGCGAGTCCTCCGACGCCGATTATCGCCGCGCCCTGGAGCTCTTCAAGGAGATCGCCGCCATCGGCGGCCAGGCCGACGCCGTCGACCGCCAGGCCGAGATTCAGCTCATGCTCACGCAAGCCAGATGCGGCTTCTACAAGGAAGCCGCCAAGATCGCCGACGACATCATGAACCATCCGCCAAAGAATCCTTACATCTTCGCACAGGCGGCGTACGGGTACGCCCTGGCTTCCGCCGCCGCCGAGCGGGCCGCGCCACCCGATAAGGACGAGGCGCGAAGGCTGTCGGAACTGTGCCTGAAGGCGCTCAACGAGGCGCTCTCGCACGGCTGGAAGAACGCCGAGGACATCCGCACCGACCCCGACCTCGCCCCGTTCCGCACCAACCCGGCGTATCCCGCCGTGCTCAAGCGCTTTGAGGAAGCCGCCGCGACCGCCAAGAAAAAACCGTGATCGATCGTGCGTATCCTCGCCACCATCCCGCATTATTTCGACACGACCCGGACGGCGACCGACGGCCGCCGCCACGGGTCGGTCGCCGAATCCGCGTCCGCCCGAGTCTCGGCCCTCTCCTCCTGCATCACGGCCCTGCATCAGCAGTTCGACCGGGCACAATCGATCGCCGACATTGCCCGAAGGACGACCCGGCCGGCGAACGTCGGCTTCTCGGCGACCGTCGACCTGGCCGTCTGCACGACCGGCGATCGCCACCTGCTCGCCGACCTGGACCTCTCCCCAAGCCTGTTCGAGCATCGTCCCACGGCCGCCGACCCCCTATTCCTCGGCCTGGAATGCCGCGCCCTCCTGCGAGATCGCGTCGGCCAGTATGATTATTACTGCTTCCTCGAAGACGACCTCGTGATCCGCGACCCCTGGTTCTTCGCCAAGCTCGAATGGTTCAACGGGCACGTGGGAGACGCCCGCCTGTTGCAGCCGCACCGCTACGAGGTCGCCGATCGAGGGATCGTGAAGAAGCTCTACGTCGATGGCGACCTCGCCGACCACGTGCTCGAGCGGATCGGCTATCTCGGCGAGGACACCACCTTGCGGGCCACCGTCATGGGCCGCGAGATCGTCTTCCGCCGCCCGAAGAACCCGCACTCCGGGTGCTACTTCCTCAACGCAAGGCAGATGCAACACTTCGCCGCCCGGCCCGACTTCCTCGACCGCGACGCCAGCTTCATCGGCCCCCTGGAAAGCGTGGCCACGCTCGGGATCGTCCGCGCCTTCCAGGTCGTCAAGCCCGCGCCGGAGAACGCCAATTTCCTGGAGATCGAGCATCAAGGGACCGGATTCATCGGCCTTGTCCGCGCCGCCCTGAGGCTCCCTATTTCTTGGCCTCGCGCTTGAGCGTGAGGTAATAGCACTTCGAACCCGGCTCGCTTGCGAACGACGCGGGCCGCGGCACGCCGTCGCCCCCGTAGCAAAGCTTGAGCGTGTCGCCCTCCACCGAGAAAATCCCCAGCGCCGTCTTTGCCGGGTTACCGGCCTTCGTCATGTCGATCTCGCGAGGCGTTTTCGAAGGATCACACGTATAATTCATCGTAGTAGTCGTGGTTGCGGAAAAGACGGTCAGGGTCCTGGCATCGAATTCGAGCGACCGACCCTTCAATGACTCCTCGGGCACGGGCTTGCCGTCCGCCACGGTGGCCACCACCAGCCATTTCCCGGCCAGGGCATCGGGTTCATCGCGGGGTGCAATCAAGAGGCAGAGGGCCAGGCAAGCATATTTGGCCGGATGGTTCATGGCGGGCTCCCGCGAGGAGGGATGTCGGCAGTCCCCTCGATAATATCGCGACCGGCCCTCGCTTTCGAGCGGCTTTTCCGCGAAGATCGTCCGGAAATCCGATTCGCCAGGCCATCGCATGCACATTCTCTTCGTCCATCAAAACTTCCCCGCGCAATTCGGCCACATCGCGGCGCACCTGGACCGCCGGATGGGCATCCGGTCCACGTTCGTGTCGGAACGCCCGCCCGGCCAGTTCGGCGGGATCGAACGCGTCCAGTACCACGTCAAGGGGGGCAGCAACCCGAAGACGCACTATTGCAGCCGCACCTTCGAGAACGCCACCTGGCATGCCCACGCCGTGTTCGAGGCCCTGCGGTCCCGCCCGGACATCAAGCCCGACCTCATCGTCGGCCACTCGGGCTTCGGCTCGACCCTGTTCCTCCGCGAACTCTACGATTGTCCCATCATAAATTATTTCGAATACTTTTATCACACGAAAAACTCGGACATGGACTTCCGCAAGGACTTCCCATGCCCCGAGACTCGACCGCCTGAGGGCGCGGGCGAGGAACGCCATGCTCCTGCTCGACCTCGACAATTGCGACGTCGGCTACAGCCCCACGACCTGGCAGCGCGATCGCCTGCCCCGCGAATTTCGCGACAAGGTCCGCGTGATCTTCGACGGCGTCGATACCGACCTGTGGAAACCAAGGGTCGACGCCGCACGCGTGGTCAAGGACGTCCCGGTGGCCGACGACATGAAGATCATCACCTACGTGGCACGCGGGATGGAATCCATTCGAGGCTTCGACGTCTTCATGAAGATGGCGAAGATCCTCGGCGACCGCCGCAAGGACGTGCTCTTCGTCGTCGTCGGCCAGGATAAGGTCTGCTACGGCGGCGATGAACGCTACCTCGGCGGGAAGACGTTCAAGCAATGGGTCCTGTCGAACGACGACTACGACCTCTCGCGGTTCGTCTTCACCGGCCTCCTCCCCACGCCCGACCTCGCCCGCCTGTTCGCAATCACCGACGTTCACGTCTATTTAACAGTACCCTTCGTCCTGTCATGGTCGTTGATGAATGCGCTGGCCTGCGGCGCGACGGTGATCGCATCCGACACCGGGCCCGTTCGCGAGATGATCGTCCACGGCGAGAACGGCCTGCTCGCGGACTTCTTCGACGCGGAGGCCATGGCGAATCTGGCTTCGGAGGTGCTCGATAACTCGGGAGGATTACCGACATCTGGGCCGAGAGGCCACCTCCAGGATCGCCGAAAAATACAGCCTGGAAGTTTGCTTGCCGCAGATTCTCGCGCTCTACCGCGAAGCCTTGTGACCTATTTCCGCCCGGATTCGTCCCAGATCGAACTTATCGGCCACACCTCCAGGGTGCGAATCGTCGCGGAACCGCCGCTCGCGAACGCCTCCACGTCCATGTGACCGGGGCGAGGAGCAATCACGCGCGAGAGCCCCACCCCGGTGCTGGTATAAACCTCCAGCACCGAGCGATCGAGGAAGACATGAAGACCGAGGCTCGTCTCACCCTGGGGGACTTGCAGGGGCGTTTTCGCCCCGGCTACGTCCAGGATTCGCCCGTCGAACTCGATCGGGATCGAGTGCTTTCCGTCTCCCGAGGCACGAAGCCTGAGCCCCCAGCTTTTCGCCTCGCCCAGGGCGACCTGCGCCACGATCTCCAGGGAATCGCCCCGGCAGCCATCGAGTTTTCGCGGGGCCGAATTCAAGGAAACGTCGGCGAGACTCGCCATCCGAGGCCCGCGCAATCGGCCCAACTCGGCGACGGGGCGCGTCGAGCAGGTCGCCATCCTTCGAGAGGCTCAGCTCGCGAGGCAGCGTGAGGCAGCCATTCCAACCCTGGCCCTTGGGGAAATCGGGGATCCAGCCCCACAGGAGGGTACGGCCGTCGGGAGTCGCGGCCACATTCGGGCGTAGAAGTTGCCCGCATCGAGGACGCCCCGCCGCTCCGCGCGGAAGTTCATCGTCTTCAGATCCAGCGATCCCACGAACCACTGCACCGGCCGGCCTTGCGAGACGATCAGCACCCACTTCCCGCCCAGCGGGAAAAACAACGGGCACTCGATGTTGCTGACCTTCGGGTCGGGATGACGGAAAAGCACGCCGAGGTACGTCCAGCGCGTCAGGCCCGGGTCCTCGGCGCGGTAGGCGTTCACCACGGCCTGGCCGCCCTTGTTCGCATTCAAATTCCCGCCCGCGACCATGTAAACGTGATCCTCCGCCTTGAAGATGAACGGATCACGCCATTCGGAGACTTTCACGTCGCCGTGGAGCTTCTCGGTGAGGATCGGGTTCGCGGGATGCTTCTTCCAGGAGATGAGGTCGTCCCCCTCGGGGATCGCCGCCCATTGCTCGGGGAGGCGGTTGCCGATGCTCGTGTAGAAGATCATCGGCCTGCCGTCGCCGTCGAGCGTGGCGCACCCCGAGAATACGTGGTCCTCGCCCCCCTCCCTCGACGGCCAGAGCGCGATGGGCAGGGGCTCCCAGTGCGCAGGTCCTTGCTGCGGACGTGGCCCCAGTGCATGTTGCCCCAATCGTCGCCGAACGGATTGTGCTGATAAAACAGGTGATAATAGCCTTTGTAATAGATGGGTCCGTTCGGGTCATTCAGCCAGTTGCCGGGCGGGACCACGTGGAAGATGGGCCGGTTCGGGTCGCGTCGCCGCCCGTTCCGCCGATGCCCGGTCGCCCGCCTCGGCCCTGGCAAGCAGGGCGGTCCGCTCGTCGGGCATGGGCGGGATCGAGTCGCACAGGACGAGGTGATCGACGTTGATGTGTCCCCAATGCCCCTTGCGGCGGTCGACGACCTCGATTTTCGCCGGTTTTCCCCGCGAAATCGCCCACGTCCCACGACCGGGCGCGGAGGAATTCGGAGTCGATCCCCGTGGTCGAGCGCACGATTTTCCCGTCCACGATCAGGTTGAGCGAAAGGTCGCCCGGATGCCGCCCGCCGCCGATCAGGAACCGGAGGAATTTCCTGTCCACGACGAATTCGGGGGAGGTCAGCGTGCCCTCGCTGTCGTCGCCGCGGAAGAACGAGTTGACCAGCCGATCCCCCTGATAATCCCCCACCGCCATCTGGCCCGGGAGCGCCCCCTTGGCCGGCCCCGGCCCGAACGCCTCGCCCGTGACGGTCCAGGGGGCGTAGGAATCGGACTCGAAATCGGCGATCACGACGTCGGGCCGGTCTCCTGCGAGGACTGCCGTCGGGAGCGACGGAGACGAGCGTGATCGCAACGAGTAGGCGAGTTTTCATGCTTCGTTCTCGATGCCGTCGGGTTGCGTGGCGATTCGGTTCGGTTAGACTCACGACGATCAACCTAACACCGAACCTGGGAGAGAACAATGATCGCTTGGTCCTGGCTCGCGTGCTCGTCGCTGCTCGGGAGCCCGGCGATCCCGCCCGTTGCCGACCCTTCGCCGACCCCGGTCAGGGTCGTGAAGACGGAAAAGGGGTTCGCGCTCGATCGCGCCGGCTCGCCGTTCACGATCCGCGGGGTCGGCGGGTTCTCCTACCTCGAACCGCTGAAAGCCCGCGGCGGGAACTCGGTGCGGACGTGGGGCTCGGACGACCTTGAGGCCACGCTCGACCGCGCCCATGCGCTGGGCCTGACGGTGACCGTCGGCATCTGGCTGGGTCAGCCCCGCCAGGGGTTCAACTACCACGATCCGGCCTCGGTCCGTCGCCAGGCCGAGGGCGTCCGCAACGCCGTCCGCCGCTACCGCAACCATCCGGCCGTGCTGATGTGGGGGCTGGGCAACGAGATGGAAGGGGACGGCGACGACCCGGAAATCTGGAAGGCCGTGAACGACCTTGCCAGGATCGCCAGGGAGGAAGACCCCAACCATCCCACGATGACGGTCGTCGCCGAGGTCGGCGGCAAGAAGCTCGAGAATTACCGGAAATATTGCCCGGACGTCGACATCCTGGGCATCAATTCCTATGCGGGACTCGCCTCTCTCCCCAAACGGCTGAAGCAGGCCGGCTACGACCGGCCCTGGGTGGTGACCGAGTTCGGCCCGCCAGGCTCGTGGGAGGTCGCGAAGACCCCGTGGAATGCGCCCATCGAGCCCGACAGCTCCGCCAAGGCCGAGATGTATCTCAAGGATTGCGAGGCCCTGAACCAAGCCAATTGCCTGGGCGGCTACGCCTTCCTGTGGGGGAACAAGCAGGAAGCCACCGCGACCTGGTTCGGCCTGTTCCTGCCCTCGGGCGAGAGCCTGGGCGCGGTGGATTCGTTGACGCGTTCCTGGACTGGCCAGTGGCCGAAGAATCGGGCCCCGCGGATCGCGCGGGTCGAGTCGGGCGCGGCGGGCAAGCAGGTCGCGCCGGGCGAGACCATGAAGGCGAATCTCGTGGCCGAGGACCCCGACGGCGACCCGCTGACGGTCCGCTGGGAAGTCCGATCGGAGAGCAATGACCGGCGACAGGGGGGCGATCGCGAGGCCGAACCGCCCGCGCATCCCGAGGCGTTCGTCGAGGCCCGGGGGATGGAATTTGCCTTCAAGACCCCGGCGGCCGAAGGGGCCTACCGGGTATTCGTCTACGTGTATGACGGGAAGGGGCACGCGGCGACCGCCAACCTTCCCTTCTTCGTGAAAACGTCCCGATAAATCGACTAATGGGCCGCCGACGACGAGGCGGCCTTCGGCCTGGGATTGCCCAGCGTCCTGCGGATGAAATCGAGCTGCAACTTCTGATAATGCGCCGCGTTGATCCCGTGCCGCGATGACGGGTAGATCATCAGCTCGAAATCCTTGTTCGCCACCTGCAACGCCTGGACGAAGTGGAGCGTGTTTCGCACCGACACGTTGTCATCAATCCCGCCGTGCGCGATCAACAGCCGTCCGTGCAGCTTGGATGCGGCCCGCACGACCGAGGTCTCGGCGTATCCCTTCGGGTTCTCCTGCGGGGTGAGCATGAATCGCTCGGTATAGATCGAGTCGTAGTCGCGCCAGTCGGTCACGGGCGCGCCGGCGATCCCGGCGGCGAAGAGGTCGCAATGCGTCATGGCGTACGAGGTCATGAACCCGCCGTAGCTGTGCCCGGCCATGCCGATCCGCGAGCCGTCCACATACGGCTTTTTCTTGAGCCATCCGATCGCGTCCTTGATGTCTTCAAGCTCCTGCACGCCCAGCTTCTTGTACGCCGACCATGCCGAGATCGCCCCCTTGCCGCTCGCGCTGCGGGGGTCGACGCGGAAGACTACAAACCCTTCGCTCGCGAGCGATTGGTCGTAGACCCGCCCGCCGTTCCACGCGTCGGAAACCGTGGGCGTGTGGGGCCCCGCGTAGGTCATGAACCACACCGGATGCGGCTCGGTCGAGCTGGGGTCGAGCCCCGGAGGCAGGATCAATTCGCCTTCCAGGATGAAGCCGTCGCGCGCCGGGATTTTCACAAGTTCACGCGAGCCGAATTGATAATCGTCCTGCATCCGGGACGATCCGCCGTCCACCGTGCGGACGAGCGACCCGTCCGCCGTGAAGAGCGCCGAACGTGGCGGGGTATTCAGGCTCGACCAGCTATCGAGGTAATACTTCGCACCGGGGCCGACATTCGCCGAGTGCGTACCCCGCCTCTTTCGTCAGGCGTTCCATCGACCCGTCGGCAAGCTTGACCCGATACAGGTCCTTGCCGATCGCGTTGTCCTTCGTCGCCGTGAAATAGGCATATCCCGCGGCCTCGTCCACCCGGTGCAGGGCCGAGATTTCCCATTCGCCTTTCGTCACCTGGCGACATGACGACGCATCGGGCGTGTACTGGTAGAGATGCTTGTAGCCGTCGCGTTCGCTGAGGATCAGCAGCGAGCCATCCTTCAGGCGATGGATCTCGCCAAGGCTCTCGACCCACGCCTTCGTCTCCTCGCGGAACAGGCGGCGCACGTCGTGGCCATCGGCGGTGAACTTGACGACGTCGAGCCAGGTTTGCGAGCGGTCCTGCACGTAGCAGTAGCCGTTCTGGCCGTCGAGCCAGCCGACATCGCTGATCAGCGAGTTGTCGGCCGGATATCCGGGCGGGCCGATCCAGACGGGCCCGCCGCCGGCCACCGCCGCAATCCCCAGCCTCACCCGAGGGTTGGGCTGGCCCGGCCTGGGATACGGGGTCAGCTCGACCAGGCGATCCTCGCCCGCGTCATTCATGACCGTGTGCGACTTCACGGGCGAGTCGTCGGTCTCGAAGAAGGCGAGCCGGGACGAGTCGGGCGACCACCAGAACGCTTTCCAGTTTCGGTTGAATATTTCTTCATAATAGATCCAGTCCGCCTTGCCATGCCGCAAGGTCTCGGTCCCGCCGGTGGTGAGCGGCTTTTCGACGCCATCCTCCACGCCCACGACCCACAGGTCGTTGCTGCGGACGAACGCCACGAAACGGCCGTCGGGGCTGAAGGTGGGAAGCTCCTCCGGGGCGTCGGGAGTCCTGGTCAACCTCGCGGCCGTCTTGCCGTCGAAGCTCGCGAAATAGAGGTCGTTACTGGATTCGATCAGCCCGCCCGTCTTGCCCGGGTTCATCGACGCGAACGCCTGTCGCGTCAAGCCCGCGGCATTCTGTCCGATTCCCGGCAACTTGGCCAGGGCACGAGTCATCGCGGCAACGTCGCCGAACGGTTCGGCCCGCCCCGTCTCGGCCTCCACCTTCATCAATCGGCCCGCGCGGGTTTGCAGCAGGTGATCGTCATCGAGCCAGCCCATCACGCCCGACCCGCCGCCCATCCCGCGACGCCCTCCGCCGCCTCCTGCCGGCCGGACGTCGAAGGTAATCGGCCGCTTCGGCTTCGTGTCCTCGGGCAGCGGGGAGACCGGCCCGGTGATGGCGTCGATCTTGTTTTTCAGCCTCAGGACCGGGAACTCCTTGCCGACTTCCAGCCCTTCGTCGAAGAAATTCCACGTCGCCAGCCCGTCGTCGGAATGGGGTTCCAGGAGGTATACGGCGAGCACGCCGAGCGGGCCGTCGGCATGCACGAGCACGGAACCCGCCGCGACCTTCTTCGCCATCGACTTCGGCGTGACCTTGAGATCGACGTTGAAATGCCCCTCGAACTTCCGGGCGGCCTTCTCGATCGCGTCGATCGCATAAACCTCGGCGTCGATCACCAGGTCTTCCTTCAACTCCTCCAGCTCCAGCCCGTGCCGCTTCAATCGCTCGATCGCGGCCGGAAATTTCGCCGGGACCACGTAGCCATAAGGGCGTCGGACCGAGGCCGTGGGCGCGAATTCTTCTTCGAGGATCACGCGATAATCCTTCGGCTCGCTCGTCGCGTGCGACCGGCCGTCCTTCACCTCCTCGACATACCCGAGCACCGTCACGGGCTCCTTCGACGGCTTCGCTTCCGAGCGGATCGCGACCTCATCGCCCAGCTTTCCCGCACGCCTGGCGGCCTCGATGATGCCGACGACTTCCTTCTTGTGCTTCGCCGCGTAGTCGAGCAAGCCCCGCGTGAATTCGAGCGTGCCGACCGCGCGAGTCTTGAAATCGGCGTAGGAATAGGCCTCCGAGAGCACGCCCATGCAATTGCGCAGCCCTACGTAAGTGGTGCCGAACCGGGGCGTGGCGCCGTAGGTGGTCCATCGTTCGTGATTGCGGTCGAAATTGCCGTAGAAGAAGGTCTTGAACCCGGTCTTCGACTCCAGGAAATTGCCCGCCTCGGGCATGAGCTTCTCCCTCACGAACGAGAGCAGGTCGGCGTTGCAGGCCGGATTCTTCGAACCTTGATAGGTGATGATGTAACGATGATGCGAGCCGTTGGTCGTGTGCAAGTCGAAGAACAGGTGAGGGTCCCAGGCATTCATCACGCGGACAAACCCGCGAGTCTCGGGGGCTTCCAGCTTCACGAAGTCGCGATTGAGGTCGAACCCCTGGCCGTTGGCGCGAATCCCCATCTCCTCGGGGCCGACCTGGCCGGGCCGATTCGTCTTCGAGAATTTCTCGTTGCCGTCGCAGTTGTAGATCGGCGCGGCGAGCAGGATCACGTCCTTCAGCAGGGGATGATCGGGCGTGGTCACCATCTCGCGGACGAGCATGGGCAAGGCCTCCTTGCCCTCGACCTCGCCCGCGTGGATATTCGCGATGATGAACACGACCAGCTTGCCCGACGCCTTCGCCTCCTCGGGCGTGCTGACCGGCGGGTTGGCGACGATCCACAAGGGGATCGAGCGGCCCTCGGTCGAGACGCCCAGCTCGCTCAATTTGACGGACCTGGACGCCTTCGCCAGCTTCTGGCCAAGCTCCACCACGTCGGCATGGCGGGACGTCTGCCGGAAGTCGGTCTTCTCGGCCACGGTGCGGAGGTCGTCATCGCCGACGGCGGTCACGGCGAGCAGGAAGGCGATTCCAAGGGGTGCGATCCGCATCATGATGGGGCTGGCTCCGCCGATGAGATGGCTCGGGGCAATTTCCGCGCGAGGAATCATCCTAGCCGAGTACATCGGGTCGTTCCAGGGGTCGAATCGATCGGCGAACATCAAATCGAGGACCCCCCAAGGCGTCGTGACTCGCGGAAATCTCGCGACGCCCGATCGTGAACAATTCCGCACAAGAACCGGGATTGAGGAAACCTGGGGATGGAATAGATCCAGGTTTCGTTACCTTTCGCCGGCTCGATCGGCAGAAGTCCGAAGGCACCCATCCGGGGCGGAGGGATTGGTCCCCCGGATAGTATCGTGACGGGCCGATGCACCCTCCCGCCACTAAGAGCGTCTACCATTACCCGCGAGTCGGGACCGTTCTTTTGTGGGGCAGGCGTCCCGCCTGCCCCACAAAAATGCCCGCCTCGCCAATCGGTAGAGTTAAAGGGTCTAATGGGTTGCCTTGCAATTTCCCCTCGACGTTGCAGGCCCGACCCGGGTCTGAGAGAATCGATCCAGCTGGGGTCCTGCCCGGCACCGCGGCGTATTCATCTCATGGGCCGGAGCGACCGGCCGCCCAACAATTTGACTTCGAGGTTCCCCCCATGCGTCAGCGACATCCCGGCGCCGGCCGTCGGTCGGCCGCGTTCCGGTTGGAGCGGCTTGAACCGAGGGTCCTGCTCGCCAAGGCCACGCCCAAGATCGCGTTCCTGCAGATCGCGATGGGCAACAGTTTCGAGCTGGCGATCATCGGCACGTCCAAGAACGACTCGATCTCCATCGTCGACGACGGGACCGGGAACGTGGGTAACATCCACGTCTCGACGAGCGACGGGCAAACCTTCACCTCGACGCACCCGATCTCGGGCCTGGGGGTGGTCACCGGCCAGGGGACGGATCACGTCGACTACACCCTTGCGGGCACCCTCCAGGGGGGACAGAATCGATTCATCGCGGCGGCCTCGGCCGGAAGCGCGAGCAGCGGAATCCCCGCGGTGAAAGGGGGCGGAAACCTGTTCTTCACGGTGAACCAGCCGGACGCGGTGGCGGCAAACGCCCAGCTCTTGGCGTTTGGCGTGCCCGACCCCAAGGGCAAGACGACGATGGTCGTCAACGGGTCGGGCGAGGTCGCCGGCTCCTTCGCGGCCCTCGAAGTTCCGTCGGACTTCTTCAACTCTTCGCCGAGCATGACGTCGAACCCGAAGCTAGGGCCGGTCAGCTTCACCTTAAACTCGACCTCGCGGGTCGATAGCGACGGGACACTTTCCTTCGGGGCCATCGGCGGGTCGAACAAGAACACCATGTCGGCAAACTACTTCGGCCGGAACGACGGCGACATCAACTGCGTGGAGGACAGCTCCGGCGCAGGATCACCTCGCTGCCGATATCGAAATGGCCGCAGCCTCGACGGGCACCATTGGTGCGAACTCGACGATCGCAACGATGGTGACGGCCAAGGGCAAGAAGGCGTCGGCATCGTTCGTGATCCGCCGGGGGACCGACTCGACGACCACGACCGGGATCACCGCCAAGATCGTCACGACCTCGAAGTCGAGCAACTCCCAGCAGACGGCAAACGTCACGAACCAGACCCAGGGCAAGGACAACATCATCTCCTGAGCGATCTTGACCGGGGTGCAAGCCGGAAAATGGTGTCAGTTCATCTCAATCCGGCGAGATGAACTGACACCATTTTTTCCCCAGAGGGTCCACTCGTGCGACGCTCGATTGTACGATAACCGCCGCGGCGTCGGGGCCCGGCCGGGCTTACTGGGCAATGAGGATCATCAGCAAATCTTTGGGTTCCGCCCAGTCGTTCGACTCCACCTTGCACTCCTGCACCTTCGCGTCGAACGGGGCGGTGAGCGTCAGGCGGACGAGCGCCCGCGTCGGGTCGCCCTGCCGCTCCACCTTCGCGCCGTCCTTGAGGTCGGCGGTGATCGACACCACCTGTTCATACTTCATCCCGTAGACCGCCAGCTTGTCGAGGGACGTCAGATATTCGACCCGGCTCCTCTTCTCGTCCTCCCTCGCGTCGGCCAGGGCCGCCTCGGGGCCGCTCCCCGCCGCCCGTCGCGAGTCGAGGACCTTCTGGTCGCGCTGCCATCGCACGAATTTCGCCCGGGAGTCGTTGGCGGCGTCGGCCAGATCGGGGCCGTGCAGCGTCACCAGGGGGTCGCCCCGCTTGACGGACTGGCCCGGCTTCACGAACACCATCTCCACCAGCGCGGGGAACCGGCACCGCACCTTGAACGGGGGGACGTCCTTCGCCGCGGCCCTGCTCACCGAATCCCGCGGCTGCGGGTCGGCGGGCTTTACCCCGTCCTCTCTAGGCGCCTTCGCCGACCCTTCCTCCAGGCGGGCGATCCTCCGGCTTAAGAGCCGCACCTCGCCCTCCAGTTCGGCAATTCGCCGGCCCTGATCGGCCGCCGGCACATCGGGTTTGGTGCCGGCCTCGGGCGGGGCGACCGCGGGGGGCTTAGGGTTGCCGGGTCCTGCGCCCGGGTGAGCCCCAGGCCGGCGACGACGATTGCCGGTACGACGATCAGGCCGAGGGCGGTCTTCATCGGGTGGAGAAGCATGGGTCTGAGCAGTCCTTCCGAGAAAAATGACATCCACCGGGCGACCCACACGGTCGGCGCATTCGGTCAAAGGCCAAACAGGCCGCCGCACTCGTGGAGCCGGCCAGCGCCACCGGCACGGCGGTAGGGGGCATCTCGTCGGCGGGCAGGGGACGATGAAGCCGCGGCGGTGCAGCGTGCGTCGCAAGCGTTCCCGCCCCCGGTGCAGCCGGCTCCGGATCGTCCCCACGGGGCAGACCAGGTGCGCGGCGGCCTGCTCGTGGGTCAGGCCTTCCAGGTGGCAAAGCACGATCGCCGCCCTGAGCCTGCCGGGCAGCCGTTCAATCTCCTCGTGGAGCGCCGCACCCAGGTCGTCGCGAGGCGCCCCGGCAGGCGCTAGCCGCATCCGGTCCGCGGCCTTGCTTTCCAGGACCCGGCGGCGGCGCTCGGAGGTCCTGGCCCCCGCCGAGATCCTGGTGGCCACCGAGTGCAACCAGGGGCCCAGCGAGTCGCGGACCCAGAGCGATCCGGCGCGGCGAGCCAGAAACAGGAACGTCATCTGGAACGCGTCTTGCGCCGCGTGGGGGTCGCGGAGGATCGCGCGGCAGGCGCGGAGGACCATCGGGCCGTGGCGGTCGACCAGGGCCGTGAACGCGTCCTCCGCCGCCCCCCGCGCCGCGTGGTGAATCGTTCCAGCAGCTCCTTATCGGACAGGTTCCCGGCCACCCCCTCGTCAAGGAGGGACCGGAACCGGCGGGCCGCGTCGGTGCCACCATGCGCATTCGTCAAGGACCGTACCTCCCTCCCTCGTAGTTCCCGCCTTGATGCGGCTCACCACTTGATAATGGCGCGAGGGCCCGCAGATCAATCCATCGGCCGCCGGGAGGCCATTTTTTCCCGAACGCCGACGCGCCCGGCGGGTCGGGCGTCGGTCGCGGAAGCCGTCCCACGGCGAGCATCTGATCCGGTCGACGGCCGAGGCGGCCAGAAAATGAACTCACACGATCTTCGCGCTGATGGATTTCGATCGCAAGTGAATCGTCCGGGGCTTGGCCCCGAACATCAAGACGTGATCTTGCCCCGCCACGCCATTGCCCGCCCCGGCGAGTTGATTCCCGGCGACATCCTTCAACGTCGTGCCCCTCGCGACCAGTTCGAGCGGCTGATTGAGGGAGACTCGGCCCTTCACGGCGATCGTCACCGCGTGTGTTGCCGCGTTATAACTCGCCGAGGCCAGCTTCAGCACCCGGTCGTTCTTGTCCCCGAAGACCCGCCCGACGCCGGCGCTGATGAGTTCGTATGAGCTGATCTGGCCGGCCGTCGTCGGGTCCATCGCCTCGCTGAAGGTGAGCGTGATCGGCCCGACGAACACCTTCTTGGTGCGGGCGACCGCGAAGCTCGCGACGACCGGGGGCGTGGTGTCCGGCGGCGGGGTATCGGTGAAGACGATCCGGTCGAGGGTGGCGGCCTCGCTGGAATCGAGCACGAGCAGGCGTCCCTGGACGTCGAAGGCCAACGCTCCCGCCCGGCTCGGGCCGGGGCCGGGAGCGGTCCCGAATCCGCCATCGGCCTGGGTCGTGTCGAGGGCGCCATCCGGCGTCAGTTGGATCAGGTAGATGGTCCCATCGACCCTCTGGTTGGCGACGGAGATCCGCCCGTCCGGCTGGAGGGCGAGGGCGTCGGTGGTCGCGAACCCATCCCCTGGGTTGTCGGTGAGGGGCTGCACGATCAACCCGCCGTCCGACGTGCCGAACGTAACGTCGAGCTGGCCAGACGCGTTCACGCGGGCCACATACTGCTCGGTCCCGTTGAAAACGACGCCGATCCCGGCGACCAGGAGCCGTCCCTGGGGGTCCACGGTCAGGGCGCCCAGGGTCGCGGACGCCCCGAACGTCACGGGCGTCATCCCATGATCCCCGAAGGTGGTGTCGGGCGAGCCGTCGGTGTCGAGCCGGAACAGGTCGACGCCGCCGCTGGGGGCGGCGAGGGTACCCACCGTGTTCGCCCCGGCAACGATCTGATCCCCCGCATAAGCCACGTCGACGAGCGAGAAGATGGAGAAATCGTTAAGGACCGCCTTCCCGTCGCCATCGGGACCGAAGCTCGGGTCGAGCCGGCCGTCTGCCGTCACCTGCACGAAAACCGGAGACGTCTCGACGTAGCCGAGGGGCACGTCCATCGGTCCGTACAGGCCGCCGATCGCGATCACGCCGTCGGCGCTCACGGCCACCGCCGAAGGCTCGAAGTAGCCTTCGCTCGAGGGGTCGAACGGCAAAGGCCCGTCGTCCAGCGAGTAATCCAGCTCCCCGGATGAGCCGAAGGAGGTGTCGAGCGAGCCGTCGGCATCGAGCCGGAGGACGAACCCCGTGGTGTCCTGTCCGGAGGAGGACGCGACGACGCCCGCGACCACCAGCTTGCCGCCCGGCGCGGACGCGACCATGCCGTACTTGTTCATCAGGACGACCTGGCCATCCGCGCCGAACGTCGGGTCGGGCGAGCCGTCGGAGTCAAGCCGCTCGACTAATGTGCCCGCCGCCGACGAGCCGCTCACGACGATTTGGCCGTCCGCCATCGGGAGGAGTTTCGTGAAAACCACCCCGCTGGAGGAGCCGGCCGGCGCTGCCAGGTGGACTGTTCCTTGACCCCCGAACGCGGGGTCGAGGGCAGCGGCCAGTGTCAAGAGTTCGCGACGTTCCAGGGCTTCGATGCCGGGAGATGGGCGCGGCCTGTATCTGCGTTGAGCATTCTTCATGGCCATGCCCGTGGTGTGCGCAATTGCGAATGGACTCTGTTAGATTGTACAGCCTTCCCCCAGGATTGTTCCCAAGAAATGCCCTCGCGCGATCAAATTGGGTGCAGGAACGCCGATGCGCGTACCTGTCGGGCGGGTCGCACCGGCTTGCCCGCTGGTGCAAGGCGATGATAGAAAGAACGTAGGCGTTCACGGATGTCCAGCCAAAGTAGCCTTGAATTCGGCCGACGGCCTACAGTCGGCCCCTGCCACCTTGGTTCGCCGCGTACAGCCTGGGGAGCGGATCTCGGACCTAATTTCCGAGGGGAAGGCCGCGACCTGGGTGCAGGAAGCGGAGCACGCCGTCGTCAGGTTGGAGGGAGCCGGCCCTGGCAGAGTGCAACGCGTCATTGTCAGCGGGGGACGCGACGGCATCGAGTTTATCGAACGAGACGGGAGCCTGTTTTTTGAGATGGACGGACAGCTCGTTCAGGTCAGGCGGGTAATCGGTCACACGCATCCCCGGGTTACAGGCCCCTCCCAAGGCGACCTTGACGCGTTGGACATTCTCGGGCAGTCTCGATCCTACATCATCGAAATCGGAGGCGAGCCGGGTGGGACCCTCATTCGACCGAAGCGGTAGCATGGCCGAGGTGAAGGACGTATTCGAGATCAAGGAAAGCTACAGGACAGGCCACGAGCCGGGAGTGGTGGCTGTACTCGATCGGGTCCTCACCCGAGAGCCCACTGCCTTGACGGGCAAGATCGCCGTGATCTCAACGCCTGGCGGCGCGGCTCTGCGGCCGCGGGTCGATGGCGCCAAGGACCACGGGGCGGCGACCAGCCTGTTCTTCAAAGACCTGACTTCGGCGGACATCCCGGTCGGCTCCAGGGTCGCCATCGAGGGGGAGGTGGGTTGAGGCGACGCTCATCAGGCAAGCCCCGCCACCGATCCCTTTGTGCCCAGAAGGAGTGGCGGAGCTTCGATCCCGAGAAGCCGGGCCCGATGGCACTGCGTCAGGTACTCCAGCACGCTGCGCTTCTGCTGCCGACTCGTCGCTACCGCCGACAGCATCCGCTCCACGTACCTACTTCCACCCTCGCTGTCGGTCCCGCCGCTGATCCGCCGCCAGATCACCGCGTGCCGCAACGCGCGCTCGGCCGCGTTGTTCGTCGGCTCGACGCCCGCGACGTGGGTGAATGTCCACAGGCAATCCCAGAGGCGCAACAACTCGCCGCACGTCGCCGCGGTCTTGGCGCAGGCGCACCGCGACCCGCGCTCCAGACTCGAACGCACCATCGGCCGCAACCAGGCCATGGATTGAAGGAAGGTCGATCGTTGAATGGTGCCGTCTCGGACCTTGTGCCAGGATTCGAACAGCTTGTTCGACTGCCAGAGCAGTTGCCGACCGACCTCCGCGCCGTCGCCCTCGCGGTCGATCATCGCCTGAAAATCTCGGCGGAGATGGGCCCAGCAAATTTGCCTCGACTTGAGCTTGATCCACTCGTAACCGGGGAAGCGGTCGCTGATGACGATCGGCTTGGGCTCCTCGCCGAGCAGATCCCTGGCCACCGCGCCGGCTCGGGACCGAACGATGCGGAAGACGATACCCGCCGAGGTCACCACGACCCAGAGCCAGGCCTTGAGGTGCGCCTCCCGCCAGCCCGTCTCGTCGATGTTCGCCGCCTCGGCCGTCTTCACCGCCTCGGCCAACTCGGCCACCGGTTGCTCCAGCACCTCCGCCGTGATCCGCTCCAGTTTGGAGATCATGCCGACGGAGATCGTCAGGCCCAGGAGGTCGGAGCCGAGTTGCACGACCTGCCGCTTGCTCAGCCGGTACGCCCCGGTCAGCACGCCGAGGGCCGCGTGCAACCGCGGGCCGAACGACGTGCGGGGCACGCCGTCGGGCAGACCCCCGCAAGTGACCGTCTTGCACTGGGGACAACTGAGGCGATGGAGCCGGTACTCATGCACTTCCGGCTCGATCGGCGGCAATTCGGCCACCTGGTGGCGCCGGGGCTCGGCGTCCACGCCGCTCAGCGGGTGTCGACACCGCCGGCATTCCGTCGGCTTGCAGTCGGTGACCGAGGCGACGCGCTCGGGCGGCACCAGCGCCCTCATCCGGCGCGGATGGCCCTTCTGCCCGCCCCGGCGTTTTCGCGACGGCGGCGACGGCGGCTTCCGCTTGACGCCGATCGGATCGGACGACGGAGGCTTGGAACTGTTTGTGGAGTTCTGGTCGAGGCGGGCCTTGAGATCCTGGACCTGCTGCCTCAGCTCGATGATCTGCCCCTCAAAGCCGTCGATGACGGTCCCCACGATGACGCGGGCCTCGTCCGAGAAGGTGTCCCAGATGTGATGAGGGATCGAAGTCGGCCGGTCCATGCGGTCGTTATAATCAACCGGTCTTGAGGAAGCAATCCGGGCCGTGAACGGCTACGAAAGAACACTGGTCGAGCAAGCCACCAGTGCCACCCATGCGCAGATCAAGCGGCGCCGGATGACACTGGCGTCTTGCTAATCTCAACTGTAGATCTCGGTGACCTTGCCGAGGGAGCGGTTGCCCGTCCATGTCACCTGCACGTGACCGGAGCCGACTTCGCCGTCATACGCCTTGGTCCCGCCGGTAATCGTGTAGTCTCCAACCAGGCTGTTGCTGCTCGTCGATTGCAGGTTGTTGAACTCGACGTCGAACGTCCCGGACTGGAAAAGGGGGACAGGACTGGAAAAGGGGAACATAGCGATTTTATTGAAAAAGGGGACATAGGGGAATGCCATGAAGTTAAGGCCCAAGCCCTGCCTTCCGGAGCGTTTGTAGCGACTTGAGCACGGGAGGGACTTCGGACATCCTGGTGGTAAGTCACAGCCAACCAGGCCCCGAAGGGACCCTCCCGTGCCGCCACGTATCGTCACCATCTTGGGCCGACTCCGGCAAGACCTCGCCGCCGAGCTTTCCCCCGAAGCCATCGCGAAGGCCTGCCGGGAGGAGAAATACTCCTGGCGGGACCGGGCCCTGGACCCGGCGACCACGGCCTACTTCTTCCTCCTCCAGGTCCTCCACGGTAACACCGCCTGTCAACACGTCGTCCACTTCGGCCGATGGAACTTCACCGACAGCGCCTACTTCGCCGCGCGGAAGCGGCTCCCCTTGGGGGCGCTGCGTCGCCTCGCCGCGCAGGTTGCCCAGCGCGTTCGGACTTCCGCGACGGCCGCGGCGACCTGGCATGGGCACCGCGTCTGGCTGATCGACGGGTCGAGCTTCTCGATGCCCGATACCCCCGAGTTGCAGAAGGCGTTCGGTCAGCCCGGCGGCCTGCGCAAGGGATGCGGGTTCCCGGTGGCCAAATTCCTGCGCTCTTCGACCTGGCCACCGGCCTGCTCCTGCGCGTCGATCCGGCTCCGCTGCGGTCGCACGAGATGGCGCGGTGCGCGGTCGCCACCTCCGGACTGCTCCCCGGCGACGTGGTGCTCGGCGACCGCGGATTCTGCTCCTATGCCCACCTCGCGCCGCTCCTGGACCGCCACCTGCACGGCGTGTTCCGCGCACATCAGCGCCAGATCATCGACTTCACACCGGGGCGGCCCCGCGCCGCGAAGACCAAGGCAAAAAGGCCCGCCGAGGCGACGATCCGGCCGCACTCGCGGTGGGTGCGGTCGCAGGGCGACGCGGATCAGGTCGTCGTCTGGTCCAAGCCCAGCGCAAGCCGCGCTGGATGTCGCAGGAGGCGTACGCGTCGCTGCCCGAAGAGGTCGCGGTGCGCGAGCTGCGCTACGAGGTCCATACGCGCGGATACCGCGTGGGCGCGATCACGCTGGTGACGACGCTCCTGGAGGCGTCGGCGTACCCGGCGGAGGCGCTGGCGGACTTGTACTTCCGGCGGTGGCAGGTGGAGGTCTACCCGAGAGACTTGAAGATCGCCTTGAAGATGGATGTGTTGAGGTGCAAGACGGAGCAGGGCGTGCTGAAGGAACTGGCGGCGTTCGCGCTGGTCTACAACCTGGTGCGCTCGGTGGCGTGTGAGACGGCGCGGCGCGGGGCGTGTCGGCGCAGCGCGTGAGCGTGACCGACGCGGTGTGCCGGCTGGCGGGCGCGGAGGCGTGCGAGGACCTGTCGGTGATCCTGGTCAATCCGTCGCGGAGGGGTCGATTCGAGCCGCGCGTGAAGAAGCGCCGCCCGAAGCAGTATCCGTTGATGACGAAGCCGAGGGCGGCGCCACGTAAACAATTGACCGAGAATCAGGTTGCGGCTTAACTTCGTGGCATTCCTCTCTGTCCCTCTTTTCCTCTGGGACCGTCAGTCGCACGGAAATCGCGAAGCTGCAACCCCGCTCTCCCTTCGCCCCACCCCACGACCCGTCCACCCGGCGGCTGCATTGCCTCGAACGCGTCCCCGCGGAGAAAAAAAATGGTGTCAGGGAGGAAATGGTGTCAATTCCATTTCCTAACGCCAACGACAGCGGTCGGGCGGTACTGGTGGCTTGTGTCCGCCCATCACTGAATCGATTAGAGCGATTTTCGTCCGGGTGAGGCGATTGACATCCGACCGAGCCTCTGCGTCCTTCGTAGGGCAGGCCTTGGCCTGCCGAGGCGGACCGCAGGCCAAGGCCTGCCCTACGAATTGTCAACCGCCACGCTCAATCGAAAAGCGCTTCAATCCTTTCACGATGGGACGAATTTGGTGTGCCCTTCCCAGGTCCCGTGCTCCTCAATCGGCCTGAATCGAAGGGTCGTGAACTGGAAGTGGAAATCCTTCCGTTGACGCTCGACCATGGCCGCGGCGTGACGCTCGGGTCGAGGGACGTGGCTATGCCCGCGGACCATTTCGACCATTTCCCGCTGCGATGTCCATACGGAGAAGGTCGATACTGTGCGCGGCGGCCGACTTGCCGCTAACGCCAGGGTTGCACCCGGGTGATCCCGGACGAGCTTCTCGACCGGCTTGCCCCAGCGGATGAAGCGAGGCACTTGCAGGAGCTTCAACCGGGCGAGCGTCACCGCGACCACGGGCGCCTCGGGGTCCTGCTCCCGATCGCTCTCGGCGAACCCGTCGAACTCGGTGAGGTGACCCCAGCGGCGCAGGAGCTCCATCCGGACGTGCCAGCCCGACGAGATCGCACGGCCCAGCGACGTAACGGCGAGGAACTCGTCGATCGCGGCATGGCCGTCCCACGCGGCGAACATCGTGAGGTGGCGGAGCTGCATCCGTGCAGGGGACAGGATCGCAGCGCCGAGCGTCATCCTCGTCATGCACTCCGCGTGGCGGAGGCCGGCGACCGTCTGCCCGTTCGGCGGGCGAAGGAGAGCCCCGAGGGTGGTGCCGATCCCGGTCATCGCAAGGTGGAAGGTGAAGACCGTCACGGAATTCTCGCCACCCCACGCCCAAGCCCGGAAGCCCAAGGAGAGATGGTATCACAACGGCGTCATTGCGAGCCACTGCGGGCGGTCGGTACTGGTGGCTTGCCCACCCAAGTATGGCGATGACATGAAGAACACCGGTGGCAAGCGACCATCGCCTCCCGGGCCGACGCGATGACGCGGTCCCTCCCCGAGCCATTGTCGGCACGAAATGCACCATCCCCATACCCGCCAATGACTTGAGGCGCCTCTCGGGCGCGACAAAGGGCCTGAAAACCCCTGCGCCGAGGGCCCGGACGTCCAGATTTCGTCCAGGTTTCCGACAAGCCGCATCTCCCGTCCCGATCACGACTTGGAGGATTTGCGCAACACTTCGCCCCGAAAACAGGTCAAAAACGGGCGAAAAACCGTCTCACCCTGGCTGCGCTCCTGGACAGAACACCCGAAAAGCCCGACTTCGCCCACGAATCCCCGGCATTTCGCGAGTGTCGCACTCTGTAGCGTATTATCTCATCGACAAGATTAAAAACGTCGATCATTGACCCAAGCCCTTCGGCGACAACGGGTTGTAAATCATGAAAATCCAGGCTAAATCGAATGCGTCGGCCAAAACTCGGCCCGAATTTGCCCCCTCGCGGGATGCCCGATCGCGCCCCGCGACCGGCGATTTTTCCGCCCTGCGTGGGATGGGTCATAAGTCCGGACCTCGGCATCGATGGTGTGGTTTGTAAGGTTCGAACAAAGGCTTATCATCGCGACGCTTCGCGAGGAAATCATGCGAAAATCCACCCGGGAGGCAATCCCCCAGATTACCTCGTCACCCACAACAACCGCTGCGCGCCGCGCGCGAGGAGCACCCGGGGGTTGCAAAGATGTCGTTCAGGCGCGGGTGACACTTTTCCCGGCGAGATCCCCGCGACGCGACGGACGACCCTGCCCGGCCGTTCCCATGAACTCGCGGTTACTCCCGGACGACTCGCGACGCGGGCAGCGTCTTGACATTGGCCGGGGTCGCTGTACGATCCGCCATGAGCCCGATCAACTTGACCCAAACCTAGGCCGTTTAGGCGGTCCCGAGGCTTCCATGGCGCCGAAGATTCCCCGTCTCGCCGTCCTGCTCGCGTCCCTGGGATGGCTCCCGCTTCACGCGATGGCCCAGGACGCCCCGAAGCTCAACGTGCTCGTGATCGCTTCGGACGACCTCAACCCGTCGCTCGGCTGTTACGGCAACACGCAGGTCAAGTCGCCCAATATCGACCGCCTGGCCGCTCGCGGCGTCCGCTTCAACCGGGCCTATTGCCAGTACCCGCTCTGCAACCCGAGCCGATCGTCGTTCCTGACCGGCATGAGGCCCGACACGACGAGGGTGCTGGACAACAGCGTCCGGTTCCGCCAGGCGTTGCCCGACGTGAAGACCCTCCCGCAACTGTTCCGCGACCGGGGTTATTTCGCGGCAAGGATCGGCAAGCTCTATCATTACGGCGTGCCCAACCAGATCGGCACGGACGGGCTGGACGACCCCGCCTCGTGGGAGCGCGTGATCAACCCGCGCGGGCGGGATCGCGACGACGAGCCGAAGATCATCAGCATCAACCCCAAGAGCCGGGATTTCGGCGGGACCCTGAGCTGGCTCGCGGCCGACGGCAGCGACGACGAGCAGACCGACGGCAAGGCCGCGATCGCCGCCGTCAAGATGCTGGAGGAACACAAGGACCGACCGTTCTTCCTCGCCGTCGGGTTCTACCGGCCGCACACCCCCTACGTGGCCCCGAAGAAGTATTTCGACATGTATCCGCTCGACCAGATCAAGCTCGTCAAGGAGCCGGCCGACGACCGCGACGACAAGCCGTTCCCGGCCACCTCGCCGGTGCGCCCGCCCAATTACGGGATCACCGAGGCCCAGCAGAAAGAGGCGATCCAGGCCTATTTCGCCTCGATCACCTTCATGGACGCGCAGGTCGGGCGAGTGCTCGACGCTCTGGACCGCCTCAAGCTGACCGACCGCACGCTCGTCGTGTTCCTCAGCGACCACGGATACATGCTGGGCGAGCACGGGATGTGGCAGAAGATGGCCCTGTTCGAGGAATCATTGCGGGTGCCGCTGATCGTCGCGGCGCCGGGGGCGAAGGCGAACGGGCAGGCCAGCAACCGCGTCGTCGAGATGGTGGACATCTATCCCACGGTGGCCGACGTGTGCGGGATCGCGCCCCCGAAGGACCTGGAGGGACGAAGCCTCAAGCCGTTGCTCGAAGATCCCAGGGCACCCTGGAAGGGAGCCGCATACTCGCAACTTCGAAGGCCCGGCCAGCAGAACAACCCCTTCGACGGCCGATCGGTGCGGACCGATCGCTATCGCTACACCGAGTGGGACGACGGCAAGCGAGGGGTCGAACTTTACGACCACGAGGCCGACCCCCGCGAGCACAAGAATCTCGCCAAAGACCCGGCACACGCCGCCACGATCGCCGAGCTGAAAAAGTTGCTCCATCCGTAGGGTGCATGAAATGCACGCTACAACACATACGGCGACCGATACGGACGCGAAAGCATCGCATTCGCCTCCGCATCGCCCACAATCCGCTCGGCCGCCGGGTCCCACGTGAGCTTGCGCCCGGTCCGGAGCGCGATATTCGTCAGATGACACACCGTCGCCGAGCGATGCCCGATGGCCACGTCGCAAATCGGCGGCTTGCGGGTCTTGATGCATTCCAGGAAGTTTTCGTGGTGGTTCTTGCTCTCGTAAAGATGCACCGAATCGGCCGACGGCTTGATTTTCAGGATCTCTTCGGGCGTTGACGAGATCTTCCCTCGATTCACGAAGACCTTGCCCTCCGAACCCACGAACGTGACGCCGCCCGGCACGTCCTTCTGATCCTGACCGACGAGCACAGTCACCCCGTTGGCGTAGGTAAGCGTGGCCCGGCAGGCGGTGGTCACCTCGAACCAGCGTTGCGGGTGGAAGCTCGCGGTGCCTTCGATCGAAACCGGCCCGGTCTCGTCCATGCCGAGTCCCCATTCGCGCGATGTCCAGGTGATGGGCGCCCCAGTTGGTAAGCTGGCCACCCGAGTAATCCCAGAAGAAGCGGAAATTGTAGTGGACTCGCTTCACGTTGTACGGCCTCTGCGGGGCCGGCCCGAGCCAGAAGTCATAATCCAGCTCGGCAGGAGGCGAGGAATCGGCCACCGGCATCCCACCGAAATTCGACCCGGGCAGTCCCACGAGGACGGCTGAAATCTTGCCGATTTTGCCCGATCGAACCAGCTCGCAGGCCCGACGGAATTCGGCCGCGGAGCGTTGCTGCGAGCCCGTCTGCACGACGCGATTATTCTTCCTCGCGGCCTCGACCATCGCGCGACCTTCGGCCACGGTCAGCGAGAGCGGCTTCTCGCAATAAACATCCTTGCCGGCCTGGCAAGCGTGAATGGTGACCTCGCCGTGCCAGTGGTCGGGAGTGGACACGACCACGGCGTCAATGTCCTTGCGATCGAGGATCTTGCGGTAATCCCCATAGGCATCGCACTTGCCGTTCTTGGCCTGAACGAGCTTGGCGGCGGTGGTCAAATGGGTCTTGTCCACATCGCAAACGGCAGCCGCGTTCTTCAGGAACGCCTTCAGGTTGCTGGTCCCCTGGCCGCCAACGCCGACGTGGCCGGTGACGATGCGGTCGTTGGCCCCGAAGGCCGACGCGGGGATGATCATCGGGACGGCGAAGGTCGCGGCGGCGGTGGCGAGGAAGTCGCGGCGGGTGGGATGGTGGGGATGGGGCATGGGGTCCTCGATGATTGTTATTCGCAGCCGCCGAGATGTCGGGAATAGGAGATGATGGCGTTTGGCATGGTCTTCTTGAGTTCGCGGATCGCTTGATCGCTGATGGGTTTCGGGGACTCGTCGAGGTGGAGGTATCGCATTTGGGTCAAACCCTTCAAATGCACCAAACCCGCGTCGTCAATGTCTGTGGCGACGAGGCTCAGTGTCTCCAACTGCTCCAAGCCCTTCAGGTATTCAAGTCCCTTCCCGGTCACTTTCATCCGGTCGAGATACAAGTGCTTCAACCCGGTCAAACCTTTCAGATGCGACAGGCCCGCATCCCCGATGCTGCATTCCGTCAAGCTCAGGGTCTTGAGGTTGCCTAATCCCTCCAGGCCGATGAGGTCGGCATCGGTCATGCGTCCCTCGATGAGGCGGAGCGATCGCAGGCGAGTCAGGACCTTCAAGTGATTCATGCCATTTCCACTCATCTTGGGCGTGATTAGGGTGACCTCTTCCAAACGCCCCAATCTTCCGATGGCTGCTATTTCCCGGTCGGTAATCTTCGGCCCGCTGGCGAAGACGTAGAAAGGATGGCCAAAATAATCGACGCCGAGGAGTCGGAGCAGCCAGGCCGGTGCCTTCGGCCCGGCATCGGGGCTGCCCGTGAAGTTCGGGGCACCCACTTGCCAGTTATAGTACACTTCGCCGCCGGCACGACGGATCACCTCGACCGCCTCACGCTGGGCCCGCGCCTCGTTGACGATCCAACCCAGGCCCATTGCCAGGATTGCGATCAGGACCATCGAGGCGCGGAGGCTCCAGCGCAGCCGACCACGCGGGCGATTCGACGGCTTGACCTGGATGTGGTCCAAACTCTCGGTCATGGCATGGCGCCGATCTTCAAGAACTCGATCTCCTTGAACCGCACGTCCACATCCTGTCCGCCGTGCAATTGCAACGCAATCCGGCCCGACTTCCGCCCCTTGGGATCGACGATCTCGGCCGATTTATGCCCGTTCACGAACACCGCCACGCGATCTCCCAGGGCGACCAGCGATAGCTCGTTCCAGCCCTTCGGCTTGATCCATTTCTTGACGTCCTCGGGCCTGGGTTGCACGACCCATCCGCGGCCCTCGGTCTCGTACAGTCCGCCCACGTCGTTCGATGGATCAATCTCGGCCTGGAACCCCTGCACCCCGAGCGATCCGCCCTCTTCTACGCGGAAATAGACGCCGCTGTTCCCCTTGATCGACTCGTACTTGAGCTTCATGGCAAAGTCGCCGACCATGCCCTCGGCGAACAGGTGCCCATGCCTGGGCTCGGCGGTCGTGTTCGAACCATGCAATTCGCCCTTCTCTACCGTCCACTTTCCGCCCCCGGTGGGCGTCCATCCCGCCAGGCTCTTGCCGTCGAACATGGGCTTCCACGCATTCGTCCCCAGGTCCTTCACCCGCACGTTTTTCCATCGCATCCGGCCTTCCTTGCCGACGTGGACTTGCAGCGCGATGAACCCGTCCAGGTCCATCGTGTCGAGCACGTCGGCACAGGGGACGCCGTTGAGCCAGGTGCGGATGTGAGGCCCGATCGCCTCGATCCGGTACGTGTTCCAGTCCGTCTTCTTGAACGCCTTTTGCGCCTCCGGATGCCCCTTCAAGTCGTAAAGCCAGCCGCGACGTCCCTCGTCATATAGCCCGCCCGACCACGCCCGATCGGACGGGTCGATCTCGACCTGATAGCCGAAGACCCGCGTCCCGCCGTCCTTCGTGGCGGCCGAATGGCTGCGGACCTGCGTGCCCGAGTCGCCCGGGATGTCCAGCTTCACGTCCAACTCGAGCACGAAATTGCCGTAATTCTTCTCGGTGCACAGGAACGTATTCGACTTCGAAGCGGGGTCCACCTCGCCCACGACATGATCCCCCTCGATGCGATAGGAAGCCGACCCGCCGGCCTTCTTCCACCCGTCAAAATCCCTGCCGTTGAAGAGCGGGACGAAGCCGGCTTCGTCGTCGGCAACCAGCGTTGCGGGACACAAGCACAGCAAGGCAAGCACGAGGAGGCGGGGCATCGGGGCGGTCTCCGAAGCTGGCGGGTCGGCACGTCCGTCGGGAGGGTGAACCCCGATCTTACCAAAGAAGATCGCGATGAACTTCCCTGCGACCGTTTTGCGAAATCCCAATTCCTGACAAGATCGAGCGAATACCTTCCCGTCTCCTCGCCCAAACTCGTCTCAAGAGAGCGATTGGGCGAGTGAGGGGGATCACCTTCGATGACCGAGTTCACGAAACTCAAGATGGGATTTGCCCTGGCCTTGCTGGGGACGCTGTTCGCGCTCGACCCGTTCCTGGATCGCTTCGACGACCGCGGGTTCGTGTACCTGGGTTTCAACCTGAAAGTATTTTACGCTTATGCACTTACGGCGGGATTGTTGAGCCTCTGCGTGTACGGGTACGCGGTGGCGCTGATGAGCGACCGCCCGCATCCGTGGCGCGAGAGGGCGGCGAATTTCTCGTATTCGCTGGCCGTGTTGATCGTGCCCATCTACGGCGGATTGTTCCTGTCGGCCGAGCTTGCCGACCGTATGGCGGTCTCCCACCTGGCGTGGGCCGCGCCCTCGGTGGCGGTGGGCTCGGGATTTGGCTGGATTGTGCTTTCACAGATTGCCGCGTGGCGGATCCGTTCGCGACTGGGCGAGCGTGATCGGGACGCGAAGTTGCAGCAATTGGCCAGGCAGGAGGTGGAATCGCTCCGCCACGCCCGCGAGCTTTTCGAGGGCACGCATTATGACATGAGCGTGATCGAGGCGTGGCGGGCGCTCGAAGCCCGGTTGCGGCGGGCCTTGCTGCGTCGCGGATTCGTCGGCAAATATGAAGACGCCGGGGCCGTCGTGCGTGCGGTCGTCCGCAAGAAGATCCTCCACGGGCCGATCACCGAGATCCTGGACGACCTGCGCCGTCACGTGAACGTGGCCGTGAGCACCGACCCGCTCGATCGCGAGGCCGCGTCGGCCGCTCTGGCCGCGGTCCGGCACATCCTCGCGGTCGTGCCGGTCGACCTTCCCTCGCCCGATCATGCGCGATCGGGCGAGCCGGTGCGGAAGATGTCGGCGGTGGCTTGAACCTCATCGCTTCACGGGCGTGACCGCGATCTTGCCCAGGTCGCGGGCCTCGCCCGGCTTGACCACGAGGTCTTTCAGCGACGACGGCTCGTAGCGGGCCTCCGTCCCGTTGGGAAACTGGTTGCCTCGCTTGACCTCGTAAATCCCGAGTTCAAAATGCAGGCCGGGAATCAGGCCGACGATGCGGAACTTGCCATCCTTTTCGGTGGCATTCTCGCCCTGAGGAAGCGGAAACTTGCGCGAGTTCCACTGGCGACTCGAAGAATCGGGATCCGCCGGATCGAAATACGTCACGGTCACCACATGATCGACGATCGGCAGGCCATTCGCGGCGTTCACCACGCGGCCGGCGATGGACGGTGCCGGTTCCATGCGGATGACCGCGGGATTATTCTCCGGATTGATGGTCTCGCGGGCCACGAATCGGCCGTCCCTGGTGGCTGCGATGATCTCGCGGGGCTTGTCCAGCGCGAGCACGTCGGCCTCCGAGCTTTTCTGCAAGAACGTGGACGCATGCCCCTCGGGCAGCAGGCCGAGGACCGTCAAGTCACTGATCGGCTTGCCCTCGGGATCGACGAATTTGACCAGTCGGGAGGCCGCGCGGGGGATCTCCAGCTCCATATTTAGCCTGGTTTCATCGCCGGAGGGATTGATCACCCGATAGGCGTGGTACGACGTGACCGACACGGGATGCCCGAAGGAGGGAATCCGGGTCGGGTCGCCGTCGGGCGAGGGGGGCGCGCCGTCGTCCGTGGCGCGGGCTTTCAGTTTGGAATAGGGGAAAAGCTTGTGGATCCCCTGGTCCTCCGACAGGCTCATGCCCCAGCCCGCCATCATCGGCAGGCCCGGCTGGGCTTCGATCAGGATCACGCCCGGGCCGGGGGGCACGGCGATCTCGAACGACCCATCCCCGCCAATCGGCTGCCGTCCATACGGCGGCTCGTAGGTTTCCAGATAGAAGCCCTCGGGCGTGCCTCGGAGCGAGGTGTTCGTCGAGAGCGGCCGATAATGGACGAAGCCCGCCTGCAACTTGCCAGGGACGCCGCATTCGTCCCTCGGATTCGACACGATCGGCCGCTTCGTGCCCGCTTCAAACACCTTGCCGGTCACGATCACCCCTCGCTTCGCCAGCAAATCGGCACGGACGTCTCCCAGGGCGCCGACGTTTTCGAAGCGGCGCCCGGCGTTCAGGTAGGTCCCCTGATAGTCGAACGACACGAACAGGCGGATCGTGGGCGAAGTGTCGGTGCGGACGGCCTGGAAGCGGCCGTTCGCATCGGTCTGGCCGCTCGCGCTGCCGTCCATCGCATCGCCGCTGACGATCCACGGCTGCAAGCCCGCGATCGGCTTGCCCGTGACGGCGTCCCGCACCGTGCCGGTGACGGTCCGCGCCGGATCGACTTGCACCGAGAAGTCCGGGCCGAAAATCCGCAGGGCGGGCAATTTCTGGTCGCCGGCCTTGCCCACCGGGGCCGCGCCGTTCGGCTCGGGCGAGTGCGGGTTCTTCTCGCGGATCATGCGGGCAATCTCGTCCACGCCATCCAGCGTGATTACCTGGAGGTCCGTCGGGCGCACGCCCGGGCCGCTCACGTTCAGCTTGACCAGGCGACCGCCGCCGGCGCCGTCGATGCGGAACCGGCCGTCGGCGTCGGTGGATGAAACCGGGATCATCTCCAGGGCGGTGTTGTTGGCGGGCATCCGCCACGAGCCGGGGACCGAGCTGGATCCATAGAGCACGTTCGAGTCGCCCTTGCGAAGCCGCGTCAGGATCGGCTCCCATCGCTCGTCCTTGGGGGCAAGGATGCTCATCACACGGACGAGCGCCCCTTTGACCTGCTTCCCCTTCAAATCGACGACTTGCCCTACGATCGCGCCGCCGGGCGGCAGGTGGAAATCATAAACCGTCTCGGCCTGGATGGACGGCTTGCCTCCCTTCACCTCGGGCTCGACGTTGAGCCAATCCGGCCCGAAGCCGGGCGCCGACGCGCTGATAGCGGCCCACATTTGCGGGGGCGACGTGCCGAAGTTCTTGCGGAAGGTCGATCCGGGCAATTCGAGCCGATACGACCCATCGGCCCCGCTCACGACCTCCTGCGGGGCGATGTGCGAATACGCATCGCTCACGAGATACAATCGGGCGCCGGCCACCGGCTGACCCTGCAAATCGAGGACCCGGCCGCGAAACACGACCTTCTCGCCGTTTTCCGCCGGCTTCTCGGGCAGTTTTTGCGGCTCGGGAGCGGCCTGGTTGGCGATGGTCGCCTCCAATCGGGGCAAGACCTCGGGCGCCTTGGCTGTCGCGAACGATGCCGCCGTGAGGCTGACCGCGGCGATCAACACGGCCGCGGCGAGTTTCGTGGGGATCGAGGACGATCCGGCAACGGCCTGCCGAGCCATCGCCCGGAGCGTCGCTTCCAGCAATTTTTCGGGCACCGCGGCATCGATATTGGAGATGGCGACACCCCCGATGGCCGGCGCCAGGCCGCGGCGGGCCAGCCGGGACCGCAGCAATGCCCTCGCCCTCGCCAATCGCCCGCGAATCGCCCCTTCGGAAACCTTCAACGCAACGGCCACCTCGGGCTGAGTCCGGCCTTCCATCAAGCACAGGACCACCGGGCGGCGATAACGCTCGGGTAGTCGAACCAGCTCATCATTCACGGCTCGATTCACCTCGTCCGCGGCCACAGGATCGCCGAACGAAACCGCACCCGATCGCTCATGGCGAGACTCGCGATCGCGCCGGCGATTCGCATCCGCCAACGCCCGACAGGCCACTCGCACCGAGACCCGATGCAGCCATCCGTCCAGCGACCGCCTGCCGCGAATCGTGCGGGCGCGGCGAGCGAGCGTGAGGAAGACTTCCTGGAAAGCGTCATCGGCCGCGGCGGAGTCGTTGACGATCTGCCGGCACGTGGCCAGGATCTTCGGCCCATGACGCGACACCAGCGCAGCAAATGCGTCATGGTCGCCGCGGGTGAGGAAGCGGTCGATGAGGAGATCGTCGGTCACGGCGGCCAGGTTTCCCTGAGAAAACAGGCGGTCGACGTGTCGCAAGGCGGTCTGCATGGTACCCATGGCCATCGCGGCAATCCCCTCGTCTGGATTCGGCTTCGTTCCCCATTCCAACGGAATAATGAGTCGCGAAGTGGGCCGACCCGCACGCACATTCTCGCAGAAAGATGGTCGGGTAGGGTGGGTAGAGCGTCAGCCAGGCCCATCTTCTATACGGGAAATTCAACATGACGTCTGCATTAACGCTCGACGCACCCTACACTTGCGACTTCCGCGAGAGAATTCCCATCCTGCGCCACGAAATTCCTGAAATGAGCCCCGCATCTCGCGGCACTATGCTCCGTTATCATGATCGAGCGTACGAGGGTTTCCACTCATGAGTCACGGGGTCCAGGCGGAAATGATTGGCGGATTTCGCGCCCTCTGGGAAGCCGGGTCGTTCGCCGGTTTGACCGATGCGCAGCTGCTGGAGAAGACCATCGGGCGGCGCGACGAGGTGGCCGAGACCGCGTTCGCCGCCATTGTCGAGCGTCACGGCGGCACGGTGCGCCGCGTCTGCCTGGACGTCTTGGGCGACCTCCACGAGGCCGACGACGCCTCGCAGGCCGCGTTCCTGGTCCTGGCCCGGAAGGGCGGTTCGATCCGCAAGCCCGAATCGCTCGGCCCGTGGCTGCATGGCGTGGCCCTCCGGGTGTCTAAGAAGGCGAAGACCATGGCCATTCGCCGCAAGCTCGCCGAAAAAGCCGCGACCTTGGCCGATCCCGCACCGCCGCCGGCGCCGCCTTGCCCCGAGCTGCACGAGGAGATCGACCGCCTGCCCGAAGCCTATCGAAAGCCGATCGTCCTGTGCTACCTCCAGGGCCAGTCGCAATCCGAGGCGGCGAAAACCCTCGGCTGGCCGCTCGGGACGGTGCAAACCCGCCTGCATCGTGGCAAGGAACGCCTCCGAGTGCGCCTGGCCCGTCGCGGACTGGCCCCCGCCATCGCCGTCTCGGCCGCGATCGTCTCGCCCGCATGGGCCGAGGCCACGGCTCGCCAGGCGATCCGATTTTCCTCGGCGAAGGGAACGGGTTCGGTCGCCTCGGCGCTCGCCGAAGCCACCCTGTCGGGCATGTCCTGGATCTCGGCCAGGTCGATGGCAGTGGCGGCCGTCACGTTGGCAATCGCGGCCACGGGACTCTATCTGACCCTCGTCCCAAGGCCGCCCAGGCCTCGCGCCTTGCCGGCGACGAAGCCCGTCGCCCCGGCCCTCGTCGCCCCGCCGGTCCAGGGCAAGGCCGAGGTCCACGGCACTGTTACCGACGAAGCGGGTAAGCCCGTTGGCGGCGCCACCGTCCGCGTGGTGGGAGCGCCCCGGACGAGGGTGACTGCCGTGACGGATCGCGACGGTAGGTACTCGCTGACGCTGCCGGCCTCGGTCCCGGCCGACGACTTCCGCCAGGTCTCGCTGTCCGCGTCGACTGCCGACGGCCCTCGCCACGGGATCAACCCGATCATGATCGGCAGGCTGAGCGTGCCGCGCGACATCGTCCTGAAGCCGGCGAGGAAGATCACCGCCCGCGTGGAGGACGCCGCGGGCAAACCCGTCCCGGATGCCGAGGTGGAAGTCCTCAACGACCTCGACTCGATCGCGAGCCAATCGACCGGCCCCGACGGCACGGTCGTCGTGATCGTCCCCGACGACGCCAAGATCAACTGGGTCCTGGCCAAGAAGTCCGGCCTCGGCTTCGATTACTTCGAGAATTATCGCTCGTGGCCCCCTGCCGACGATGCTCCGCTCACCGCGCCCGAGTCCGTGAAACTCGTCCTTGACGGCGCCCGCACGGCGTTCCTGAAGGTCGCGGGCGCCGATGGCAAGCCGATTCCCGGCGTGGAGGTTTGCACGTGGTACGTGAAGAAGCCCGGCAAGGTGGCCGACGCCAACATCGCCGGATCGTGGATCGCCCGGTCCACCACCGGACCCGACGGCCGTGCCCCGTTCGACTGGATTCCCAGGAACTGCGACGGGGCCGTGCCGTTCCTCGTCCGCTCGACCGGGTTCCACGCCGATCAGCAACCCAGCCTGCCCGCGACCGCCGCCGACCGCGCCGAGGTGGCGATGGACGTGGTCCAGGATGCCACGATCACGGGCACCGTCCTCGATCCCGACGGCAAGCCCGCCCGGCTCATCACGGTGCAGGCCGAGGGGCACGGCGACGGCCCCAACAATCGCGCGGATACGGCGTGACCGGCGATGACGGGGCCTATACCCTCGAAGTCCCGGCGAGGAGTCACTACATCCTCTCGGTGATCTCGCCGAAATGGGCCGCCGCCAGCCGCTCGGGCATCTACCCGCAGGAAGGCAAGCCGATCGCCGGGATCGACTTCCGCCTGACCCCGGGGACCATCATCCGCGGGCGCGTAACCTCCAGCGACGGCAAGCCCATGAAGGGGGAGCAGGTCACGTTCGTCGAGCAGGGGGCCAAGATCCCGATCGAGCCGGGGAAACCGGCCTTCCACCACGGCGTGGAGATGTTCTCGCGAGGAGAAACCACCGACGAAGACGGCCGCTACGAGCATCGCGTCGGGCCGGGGAAATTCCTGATCCAGCCGCCCAGAGACAACGTCCTCGACCCGAAATACATCGTGGAGGTGACCGACCAGAAGGAGATCATCCGGGATTACGTGGTGAAGGCGGCCTATCTCCGGATCGCGCTGGCGGGATCGGTGAAAATGCCCGACGGCAAGCCCGCGGCGGGTGTTGAGGTAAGGGGCGAGTGCGTGACCATGAGGCAAGTCCCGGGCGCCTCGCGATTCCGCTCGAAGACCGATGCCGAGGGGAAATTCCGGGTCGATCGCTACCGCGAGCCGGTGCTGATTTACGCCCGGACGGCCGACGGCTCGCTGAGCGGCGCCGGGCAACTGACCGCCGAGGACAAGACCTCGGAGATCACGCTGGCGCCATCGGCAACCGCAAGCGGCAGGTTGCTGGACGAAGCGGGTAAGCCGATCGCCGGCGCGAAAATCCAGTACGCCTTCGGGCTGGAAGGCCCCGCAAACGGGATCAATCAAGGCGGGATTTACGGGAACGCCACCACCGACGACCAGGGTCGCTACAAGCTCGAAGGCCTGCCCGTCGGGTCCATCTGCGTGTTCACCGTCTACACCAAGAATACGCTGGACCAGATGAAGCGGGTCCGCATCGAGAAAGCCGGGGATGTCGCGATCGACGACATGGTCACGAAGAGGGCCGATCTCGGCGAATCGTAAGCCTTCGGCCCAATCCGGCTTGAGAAGCGGTTGGCGATGTTCTTTGTACCCCCGGATGGGGGCGGCCGTCGCGCGGCCCGGCGGCCCGAAGGTCGCCCTACCAGGGCTCATCCATGCGCCCTCGATCGTCCATCGATGCTGCTGGTGTGGGGTCGAAATTTCGCGGCCGTAGGCGGCCCTTCGGCCTACGAAAGCAGTATCGGAAGCGCCGGGGAAATCCTGCGTCCAATGCCCGAAATCCCGGAAACATCCTCCCCGGACTGGCCGAGTCGGGACGGTCGTGCCCGGGGCATGCGCAGGCCCGCCCGGACGACTTCGATGGTGTTTTTGTTGAGGAGACACGCGGGCATCCTGAGCAGGGCCGGGTCGGCTCCTCTTCGACCCCCCTCGGGCTCGTCCCGCACAAATCCGCCTTGCTCGATCCGGCCCGTTCGGGTACAAGGCCGGGCGAATCGATCCCCTCGGGCGCCGCCATTGTCGGCGTCCGGGCACGGCATGGATGCCCAGGGCTCGTCTCGTCTCGGACTCACGGCGCGGCCAAAATCCCCATGAAAAACTTCGCCCGCCTCGCGCGATTCGCCTGGCCCTACCGGGTCCGCTTCGCCCTCTCGCTCGGGTGCGCGGTGATGGTGGCGATCCTCTGGTTCACCAACCTTTCGAGCGTGTACCCGCTCCTGAAGATCCTCTTCTACAGCCAGAACTGCAAGATCTGGTGCAGCGAGCAGATCGCGCAATACGACACCTCGATCGCGATCAAACAGGCCCGGCTGGAGGCCATGGACCAGGTCGAGCAACTCGCCGCCCAGGGGGAGCAAGGCCTGAAGAAGATCCGCGAGCTTGGCAACGTCGCCAAGGACCAGCGGTTGCAGGCCGCGCAGAGGCTGGAGGAGCAGATCGGCGAATTCGAGGACGCCGACGCGAAGCCCCTGGCGAAGGGCGGCCGCGTCGACAACCCGAAGCTGGCCCTTTTGCGACGCGACAAGGAAGTTGCCGACGCCCGCGTCGAGGAACTTTATCGCGCCAAGGCCGTGCTGATCGACTCGAACGATACGGCCACGTTTCGCCACCGCCAGGCCGGCATCACGCACGACCTCGCGGGCGACCAGACGTGGCTCGGCCGCTATCAATGGCTGAAGCCGCAGGTCGAGCGGTACGTTCCCGAGGACCCCTTCCGCACGCTCCTGCTGCTGATCGCCTTCGTGATGGCGGGCGTGGCGGTCAAGGGCCTGTTCCAGTTCCTGCAAGAAGTCCTCGTCGCCGACATCACCCAGCTCAGCCTGTTCGACATCCGCAACCTGTTCTTCCGCCGCACCATGGCGCTGGACCTCGCCAGCTTCTCCGACCAGGGGTCGGCCGAGCTCGATGTCGCGGTTCACCAGCGACATGGATTCGATCGCGCAGGGGTTCAACACGGTCATGAGCAAGGTCGTCCGCGAGCCGCTGCGGATCGTGACCTGCCTGGGCGGAGCGCTCTGGCTCAACTGGCGGTTGACTTGCCTGGCGCTGGTGCTCGTGCCGATCTCGGCCTATACGACGATGAGGGCGGGCAAGGTCCTCAAGAAGGCGATGCGCCGCTCGCTCGAAAGCATGTCGAACATCTACAAGATCCTCCAGGAGAGCTTCCAGGGGATCAAGGTCGTCAAGGCCTTCACGATGGAGCGGTACGAGCGCAGGCGATTCTTCCTGGAGACGAAAAGCCTGTACAAGAAGAGCCTGAGGGTCGCCAAGATCGACGCCATGTCCGATCCGATCCTGGAAATCCTGGCGCTCACGACGGTCATCATCGCCCTGCTCTCGGGCTCGTATCTGGTCCTGCGAAAAACCACCTTCCTGAACGTGGGATTCAAGCTCCAGCTCGCCTCGCACGCGATGGAGATCGAGGATTTGCTCACGCTCTACGTGATGCTCGCCGGCATCTCCGACCCGATCCGCAAGCTGGCGAACGTCCACTCCAAGATCCAGCGAGGCGCCGCCGCCGCCGACCGCATCTGTGCCCTCATGGATCGCACGCCCGAGGTCCAGGACAAGCCGGGCGCCCCAAATTGCCGCGCCACAAGATGAGGATCGACTTCGACCAGGTCGGCTTCGCCTACAACGGCAGGGAGCCGGTGTTGCGGGGCGTGGACCTGGCGGTTCGTCACGGCGAGACGATCGCGATCGTCGGCCCCAACGGGTGCGGCAAGAGTACGCTGATGAACCTGCTGCCCCGGTTCTGGGACGTGCAATCCGGCTCGATCCGCATCGACGGCCACGACCTGCGAGACATCCAGATCCGCAGCCTGCGCACGCAGATCGCCTACGTGACGCAGGAGACGATCTTGTTCGAAGGATCGATCGCCGAGAACATTGCCTACGGGTCACGGCACGTCACGAGGGAGCAGGTCGAGGGCGCCGCGAAACGATCGTACGCCCACCAGTTCATCAGCGCCATGCCCGACGCCTACGATTCGGTGATCGGCGAGCGCGGCATGTCGCTCTCGGGCGGGCAACGGCAGCGAATCGCCCTGGCCAGGGCCATGTTGCGAGACCCCGCGATCCTGATCCTCGACGAGGCGACCAGCGCCGTCGACATCCAGGACGAGGCGCTGATTCGCAAGGCGATCGAGGAGTTTTCGCGAGGCCGGACCACTTTCCTCATCACGCACAGCCTCGGGTCGCTCCAGTTCGCCGACCGGATCGTGCTGATGAACGCGGGCCGGGTCGAGTCCGTCGGCACCGACTCGGAATTGCGTCGGTCGTCAACCCTCTATCGCAAGCTCAACGAGATCCAGTTCCAGAGGGAGAGTGCCTGATCCGGCGATTCAATACTTGACCGATTCCTTCGCGGAAAGCTCCGGATGCACGGACTTCGCCACCTCGGCCGCGCCCTGCATCATCATCTTCAGCTCGCTGTTGACGGCGATGAATTGCCACCCTTCGGCGATGCGGCGATGGGCGTCTTCCAGCGAGAAGACATGCAACCCGCAAGGCACCTTGTTCCGCTTCGCCGCGGCCAGGATCCGCTGTAAAGTGGCCTCCAGCTCGGCCTTTGTGGGGGGCGTGCCGTCGGGCGCCCTCATCGAGGCCGCCAGGTCGTTCGGCCCGACGAAGATGGCGTCGATCCCCGGCACCGAATAGATCTCGTCGGCGATCTCCACCGCCTTGATGTGCTCGGTCTGGATCACGACGAGGATCTCGTCGTTGGCCCGGCGGAAATACTCCTCGCCGTCGCATCCATAGTTCAGCGCATGCAGGCCGCCGCCCACCGAGCGATCGCCATGGGGCGGATATTTGGTCGCGGCCACGATGGTGCGTGCCTCGTCGGCCGTCATGACCATGGGCGCGACGATGCCCATGGCCCCGCAATCCAGGACGGCCTTGATGAGGTCGTGCCGACCGACGTGGATGCGCACCAGCGGCACGCATCCGGCATCGGCGATCGCCCCGAACATGAGCGACGCAGTGTAGATGTCGGTGTGCGTGTGCTCCATGTCCACCGTGAGCCAGGGCAGCCCGGCGCGAGCCAGGAACCGCGAGGCCACCACGCTCCCCAGCGAGAGCCAAGTGCCGACTTGCGGGCGCCCCTCCTTGAGCGCCTTCTTCACCGGATTGGTTTTCAAGGGACGAGCTCCATGCGATGCGGCTTCGGCTGGGCTTCCTGGCGCTGGAGCTTGACGATCTCGGCCTCGGCGTCGTCGACGTCCTTCATCGCCTTCTCGATCTCGGGGGCGGAATCCCCTTCCAGCGGGACCTGGATCTGCCGCCAGCGGCTGTAGTGCAGGTTGTTGTGGAGGAGCGTCAAGTCGTGGACCTTGCGGGCCTGCCGGGCCATGGGCGTGTCGAGGGTCGCCAGGTTCACGCCTTCGGCCAACGCCTCCTTGGTGAACTTGCCGACTTCCTGCCCGTCGATCTTCAGCTTGTATTCCGAGCCCTTCAGATTCGCAACCTTCAAGACCTGCCGGTCCAGCGCATCCACCACGTCGGAAGACTTCACCGCCAGGGCCGTGGCCGGGTCGTTGAGCAGGAGCGGGAAGGGGAGCGATTGATCTTCCTGGACCCAGGAAATCTTCTCGCCCACGACCAGCTCGCTCACCTTCGTGTTCTCGGCCTTCACCGAGGTCGAAGCCTCGGTATCAAGTTGCACCGACGACACGATGGCCGGGGCGTTCCAGGCCTTCAGCAACCCCTCGGCCATCAGCAACTGACCGGCCGGCCCGGGATGGACGCGGTCGAAGTTGAACCTCATCGCCAGGTCGTGATTTTCGGCGTCCGCCTTCTTCGTGGCGTCGACCAAGCCCGTGTTGAGGTCGGCCACGCCGGCGCCCTGCTTGCCGGCCAGGTCCTTCACGAAATCGGCGTACTTCAGGAGGACGGCATTGTATCCGCCCTCGAAGTTCGGCTTCCGCGTGACGTCGTCATACGGCGAGGGTTGGATGAGCGTGAGCCGCACGCCGGGCGCGTCCTTCTTCAGGGTTTCGACGATGTGCTCGTAGCCCTTGCTGTAAGTGTCGAAGATCTTCTGGTCGAAAGGCCGATAGCTCGCGTCATTCATCCCGAGCATGATGGTGACCACGGTCGGCTTGAACGTCAGGACGTCTCGCTTCAGCCTCACGTCGATCGGCCCGCCGCCGCCGCCTCCAACCCGATCGCCGCCCCAGCCCGAATGCACGAACGTGACGTCCATCTTGGGGAAGCGCGTGACCACGTAGGTCTCGACGAACGTGGTGTAGAGCCTCTGCTCGGTGATGCTATCGCCGTAGAAGACCACGCGGTCGCCATTCTTGAGCGCGAATGGCTTTTCGTCGGCCGTGGCCGACGTGCCCGCCGCCAGGATTGTCAGGGCCAGGAAATTCCCGAGCGTTCTCATGCGATGCGCCTCTCGAAAGTGTGGGATCAGGCCAGGATTTCGCGGACCACGCGACCCGAGACGTCGGTCAGGCGGTAGTCGCGCCCGCTGTAGCGATAGGTGAGCTTCTCGTGGTCGAGGCCCATCAGGTGCAAGATCGTCGCATGAAGGTCGTGGACATGCACCTTGTCTTCGACCGCGTTCCACCCGAATTCGTCGGTCGCCCCGTGGACGATCCCGCCCTTCACGCCGCCCCCGGCCATCCACATGGTGAACCCGAACGGATGGTGCTCGCGACCGTCATTCCCCTCGGCCGTCGGCGTGCGGCCGAATTCCCCGCCCCACACGACGAGCGTGTCTTCCAGGAGCCCGCGAGCTTTCAAGTCGGTGAGCAAGCCGGCGATCGGCCTGTCGGTGGCCGCGCAATTATTGGGAAGCTCGGTGCGGAGGCTTCCGTGCTGGTCCCAGAGCTGGCAACTCTTCCGCCTGGACGTCTGCGTGTGATAGACCTGCACGATCCGCACGCCGCGCTCGATCAGCCGCCGGGCCATCAGGCATTGCGTGCCGTAAATCTCGGTCGTCGTGTCGTCGAGGCCGTAAAGCGACTTCGTGGCGGCCGATTCCGAGGCGATGTCGAAGGCTTCCGGGGCGCGAACCTGCATGCGATAGGCGAGCTCGAACGACTCGATCCGCGCCGACAAGCGGCTGTCGTCCTCGCGGGTTTCTCGATGAATCTGATTGAGTTTCCCAAGGATGTCGAGCTGCTTGCGCTGGTCGCGGCCCGATCGCGACGGGTTGCTCAAGTTGTCGATCGGCCGCTTCAGGTCCTGGATCAGCGTCCCCTGATAGGCCGCGGGCAGGAAGCTGGAGGACCACAGCGGGCGCCCTGCGCCGGCTGGCTCGGGCTGATGACGAGGAACCCGGGCAGGTCGCGATTCTCGCTGCCGAGCCCGTAAGTGAGCCACGAGCCCAGGCTCGGGCGCGAGAACGTCTGCTCGCCCGTGTTCATCTGCAAGCACGCGCCGTTGTGGTTGATGTTGTCGGCGACCATCGAGCGGATCACGCAGATGTCGTCGACCCGCTTGGCGATTTCCGGGAGCAAGTTGCTGACGTCGGTGCCGTTCTGCCCGTACTTGGCGAATTTGAACGGCGTTTGCAGCAAGTTGCCGGTGCGGGTCCGCTCCAGATGCGGCATGGCGAAGGGCAGGGGCTTGCCGTTGTCGCGGGCCAGCCGGGGCTTGGGGTCGAACGTGTCGACGTGCGACGGCCCGCCCGCCATGAAGAGGAAGATCACCCGCTTCGCCTTGGCCGGGAAATGGCCGGGCCGCACGGCCATGGGGTTCGTGGCCGAGATCTCGTCGCCCCGGGAATCTTCGGCCAGCAGCCCGGCAAGGCCGAGCATGCCGAACCCGTTGGCGAACGTGCGGAGCATCTGACGCCGGCTGGAATTTCGCGGATCGTTCATGGTCGCAACCTTTGCCGGCTAGTCGATGTAGAGGAATTCGTTGCTGCAAAGCAGGACCTGGCAGTACGCCTCCCACGCCGATTTCCGGTCGGCGTCCGCCACGGCTTCGAGGCCGATCGTTCGCTCCTCGTCGCGAGGCGGGCGCCCATAGAGGCGTTGATAGAGGCGATCAATTTGGCCGCCATCGTCGGTCGCGGGATCGCCCAGGATCGCGGCGGCGAGCGCGCGGGCCTGGTCGACCACGAAGGGGTGATTCATGAGGAAAAGCGCCTGCGGGGCCACGGTCGAGATCGTGCGGCGGTCGACCATCGCAGTGGCGTCTGCGGCGTCGAACAGCGGGCCGAACGAGGAGCGATCGGAGCGGATCGTCATGAAGTAGAGCGTCCGTCGCGGGGTCGAAAAATCGCGATACGACGGGCCGCCCATGGTCGGATCGAGCCTACCGCTGGCGGCGAGCAGCGAATCCCGCACGGCCTCCGATTCCAGCCGTCGCCGATTCATCCGCCCGAAGAGCTTGTTTTCGGGATCGATCTTCATGGCCTCGTCGCTCGCCGCGCTCGTTTGTTGGTAGGCGGCGGACAGCATGATCTGCCGGTGCATGGCCTTGATTGACCATCCCGAATCGATGAACTTGCGCGCGAGCCAGTCGAGCAACTCGGGATGCGTGGGACGTTCCCCCAGCTTGCCAAAATTCGACGGCGTGCGGACGATTCCCTCGCCGAAGTGGTGCTGCCAGATCCGGTTGACCATGACTCGGGCCGTGAGCGGGTGGTCGTCGCGACTCACCCAATCGGCCAGCTCGCGACGGCCGCTGCCCTGAAAAATGGCCGGACGCGAATCGCCCGCGACGATGCTCGGGAAATGACGCGGGACCACCTCGCCAAGCCTCTGGTAATTCCCGCGAATGTGGATGCGGGCGTCGTGGAATCCCTCGTGGGCGCTGCGGGGCACGCCGCCTTCAAGGGCTACGAGCGCCGTCGGAATTGGCGGCGGCGGGCTCGCCTTCTTCCCGTCCAGCTCCGCCCGGATTCCGGCGATTTTCGCCGCCGTTTCCGGCGGGAACGCCGAGAGATATTCGCCCATGGGCTTGATGTCGAATGGCCCTTTCGGGCCGACCAACGCTTGCCGAATTCGCGTCGCGTCGACGTCCTTCGCGTCGCGATCGAGCAACGCTTGCACGGCCATCGAGGCCGCTTCCACCGCGCCGCGATCGCCCTTCCTGGCCACGGCCCTCCAGACGACGAGGGCGTCCGGCAGGGGCCCGTCGGGCCGGGAATCGGCGGCCTCGCTGAATCGCCAGACGTTCTCGTGGCCCAACCGGTCGGCGTGCGGATTTCCCGCCGAGGGCGTCGGCGTCAGGTCGCCCGCGAGGTCCCAACTTGCCGATTTATCATCGGCCTGGATTGTGAACGTGATGGCCGTGGTGTCGCACGCATGGCCGCCCTTGGGCAGGATGGTCAGCCGGAGCGTATCGCCGCGATGGACCTCCACGGCCAGCCCCCTGGCAATATCCTGCGCCCCGCCGTTGGCGATGTCGCCGGAGGCTAGCGTCTTTGAGCCCGAGACCCCGCGATGCACCAGGTCCCACGCGATCCCGTCGCCGCAAACGGGGTCGCCATCCACGAGCTTCCCCGAGATTTGCACCGCGCCGGAAATCGGGCTTTCCCAGCCCACGCAAACGCCCCGCGACGGGCTGGGATGCGCGTTCACCGATCGAGCCGGCAGTTTGAACGTGAGCCTGGCCACTTCGCGGGGATTGGTGTTGATCGTCACGGAAGCATCGGTGCTCTCTCCCAGCCAGGCCGATACGCCCGGCACGCCGCCGACGTTCTGGACCGATTTCGCAAGCAAGGGGCCGTCGCCGCCCAGATCCAAGGTGTTCAGCCAGTTCCGCAGGATGGCCGGATGCAGCTTCGCGCGATTCAGCGATTTCGACCGCCGTCTGCGATGCCGAATGCCCCTGGTCCCAGGCTGCCAGCAGGTAATCGCCGGTTCGTCCCAAGATCGCCTGGGCTAATGCGCTGCTTGCGGCGGCCGATTCGGCCTTCAACGACGCCTCCAGGCGGGCCACGTCTGCCTGGTACCTGGCCATCGCCGCCTTCTGGGCGTTGGTGGCGATCGGCGTGTGCAGGATCGGCGATCCTTGCGTCTTGTTGCCGGGGTCGGGGATGATCTTCGTGCTGAAGAAGATCCCCGCGAGGCCGTAGTAATCGGCCGTGGGGATGGGGTCGAACTTGTGATCGTGGCAGCGGGCGCAGGCGACGGTCAGCCCCATGAAGGCGCGGCTGACCACGTCGATCTGGTCATCGACGATGTCGGTCATCATCTTCTCTTTGTCGGCATCGCCCGCGCCCCACTCGCCGAGGGCCAGGAGGCCGGTCGCGATCATCCCTTCGGCATTCACGTCGTTCGGATCGGCCCCCGGCAGCACGTCGCCGGCGATCTGGTTGCGGACGAACTGATTGTAGGGCAGGTCGCGATTGAAGGCCGACACGACCCAGTCGCGGTAGCGCCAGGCCTCCGTCACGTCCTCCGATCCGCCGATCCCGCGGGCGTCTCGCGAGTCGGCATATCGCACCAGGTCCAGCCAGTGCCGGCCCCATCGCTCGCCATATTGGGGCGACGCCAGCAGCCGCTCGACGACCCTGGCGAACGCGTCGGGCGACTCGTCGGCGAGGAATCGATTCACGTCCTCGACCCTGGGAGGCAGCCCGATCAAATCGTAGGTGGCGCGACGGATCAGCGTCCGCTTGTCGGCGCCGGGTGAGGGCTTCAGCCCCTTTGCTTCCATGGCCGAGAGCAAGAAGCGATCGATGTCGCCTCGGGGCCAGGACGCGTCCTTCACGCCCGGCACGGGGGGGTTGGAGACCGGCTGGAACGACCAGAATCGCTTCTGCTCGTCGCTGATTTGATAGGTCTTCCCGACGTTGGAGACGGCCTCGACCTTCGCCTCCGGCCAGGGGAGCCCCAGCTCGACCCACTTCGTGAGGATCGCAATCGAGCGGTCGTCGAGCTTGCCCTTGGGGGGCATTTTCAGCTCGTCTTCATGGCGCAGGGCTTTCACGATCAGGCTCTCGGCCGTCTTGCCCGGCACCGCGGCGGGCCCGCTGTCCCCGCCCTTCAGGACGTGGCCTCGCGACGTCAGCTTCAGGCCGCCCTTGGGCTTCTCCTCGCCGTGGCACTTGGAGCAATGGGCAACGAGGAGCGGACGGACCTCCTTCTCGAAGAATTCGTCGCCGTTCGGGGAATCCGCGGCAAGGCCCGGCGTGCTTCCAACGGTTCCGATCGAGGCGATCGCGAAGAAAAGCCGAAGCGGTCGTATCATGGCGGCGCTCCGCGGGCGGTTTCTCGACTCAGGGAGAATCGATGGCGGGTGTCGGGCTGTTCGATCGGGCTTGCCTGGCAATTTAGGTGGGGCAACCTCAGAGGATAACAAGCCGCGCGACCCGAGGGAACACGGCAGTCCGCAAGAATCGCGCCAGCCGTCGCATCTTGCCTCCGACCAGGGGGCTTGCTTCCGCCACCTCCCGCGACCAAGATTGGAATCCTTGGCGTCGATCGTAGGGAGGGAATTGGGAATGCTCTGGTCGGGCCTTCGAGGTCGTCGATGGCCCGTGGCCGTTCAGGTCGTGGTTGTGCTTGGCCTGGCCTCGATCGCAGGCGCGGGGTTCCTTCGGCTTGGACTTGGCCCGGGAATCGCCGCGGGACTGGTGATGGGCGTGGCAATCGGCGGGTTCGTCGACCTGCCGCTCGTTCGCATCCCGTCCGACCTTGGCCCGGTTCGACTTGGCGTGAACCTGGGCGGCGCGTTGATCCCGCTGATCATGGCGGGCCACCAGGCCATGCGTCTCCCTCGATCCTCGTGGCTGGCGGCGGCCGGCGCCATCGCTGCCGTGGCGACGATCAGCTTCCTGACGGCCCGGCCGATTTCGCGCCCGCGGCGTGTTCGTCCCCTGGCTGCTGCCCGGGATGCTCGCCGCGTCGCTCGCCCTTGTCCTCACGCCGAACATCGCACCGCGACTGGCCTTCCTCGCGGCGGTCGTGGGCTCGTTCCTCGGCGCGGACCTCCTCACGCTCTCCGCGATTGCCCGCCTGGGAGCATTCCGCGCCGTCCTGGGAGGCGGCGGGCCGTTCGACGGTCTATTATGGACGGGCTTGCTGGCGGCCTTGCTGGCCGGCCCGGAGAAATAACGTCGAGGGGTTCGATCGATGGCTCGCGACCGGCAGAAATTCGGGATCCAGGGGCTGGACGAGCATCTCGGCGGGGGACTCTTGCCCGGCACGCTCACGGTGATCGCGGGGGCGACTGGCGTGGGCAAGACGCAGCTCGGCCTCACCTGGGCCGACGCCGGGCTCGCATCACCCGAGAAGCGTCGCGGCTTGATCTGCGACCTGACCAGCCGCGGCGACGCCCAGAACCACGCCGGCTTACGCCCTCGAACGCTTCGGGTGGGACGTTCACCAAGAAAACCTCGTGGTCTCTCCCGACCTGGAAGCGATCTGGGATTTCGGGCGCGAGCCGGGCGACTACATCCATCCCTTTGAAAAGGCCGGACGGCGCGTGACCCGCCGCGACCTGGAGCCCGACGACTGGCACGCCTGGAAGAGCGACCTGGCCCGCGTCCTGCGGGCTTCCGCGGCCTATTTCTATTCGCAATTCGTCCGCGGGACTCGCCGCGTGGTCGTGGACGGGATCGAGCCGACCGAGCGGTTCTCCGAGTCGATCCAGTTCGAGTTTTTCGAATATCTGTACCATCAAGTGTTGCGAAAAGAAGACGCCTGGGCCGCCCGCGAGGTCTTCCGCGAGAAATTCCGCGCCGAGGAGCCGAAGGTGCTGCCCATCCGCTACGACTCAGCCTCGATCGGCTGCCTCTACCTCTACACCACGCCCCATGTCCTGCTGGACGACCTGATCGCCCAGCCGATTGGCGAGGGGGATATCTTCGCCAATGCGAACACGATTATCCTGATGGGACGCACCCGGATGGAGGGCCGGATGGGCCGCGCCCTCTACGTGCCCAAGCATCGCGGGAGCGCGTGCGGCGACGAGATCCTGCCCTACCGCATCACCGATCAGGGGATCGAGCTGGAATAAATCACGATGAGTTTCGCCATCGATTTATCGGGGAAAACGGCGCTGGTGACGGGCGCCTCGCAGGGCATCGGCGCGGAGATCGCCTGCGTCTTGCACGTCGCCGGCGCCCGGGTTGCGGTCAACCACCCCGACCTGGGCGGAGGCAAGACCCGGGCCGACGCGGACTCGATTGCCGAAGCCTTGAACTCCTGTCGTCCCGACTCGGCCATGGTGGTGGCCGCCGACATGACCGATCCCGAGGGCGTCAAGGGCATGATGCGGGCGATCCAGGCTCGATTTCGGCCGGCTGGATATTCTCGTCAACAATGCCGGCATCTTGCGGGATCGTTCGATCGCCAAGATGTCTTTGGAAGATTGGGACGCCGTGATCGACACCAACCTTTCGGGCGTGTTCCACGGCTGCAAATTCGGCCTGGAGGTCATGAACGATGGCGGGGCGATCGTCAACATCGGCAGCCTTTCGGCCACGGCCGGATTTCACGGGCAGAGCAACTACGCCGCGGCCAAGGCGGGCGTCCATGCCTTGACTCGCGTCCTGAGCCGCGAATGCAGCCGTCGCTCGATCCGGGTCAACGCCGTGGCCCCCGGCGTGATCGACACGCCCTTGATGGAGGCGGTGTCGGCCGAGGTGCGGGCAAGCATGGTACCGCGCCATCCCCCTGGGGAGATTCGGCCGGCCGACCGAGGTGGCGTCGGCTGTCCTGTTCCTGGCCTCGCCGCTCGCAAGCTATGTGACCGGGCATATCCTGGAGGTTAACGGGGGATGGCATGGATAAAGCAAGCGAAAACGACCGTTTTGAATCGGAAGCTATTGGCCTTCTTGCAACCGACCGAGTAAATTCAACAAGAGTTGAAGAACAACGAGCCGAGCGACGGAGTTAGCCCGATGAAGATGCCCGGCCTTGTCCTGCTCGCCGCGATCCTGATCCTTGGACCATCGGCGCACGGGGGCGATCCTCGCTCGCCGGGCTCGCCCATGGAAGAGGTCGTGGATTCGTACATCGACGAGGGGCTGAGCAAGGCGGGGGTCCACGCGGCCTCCGAGGCCGACGATGCAACCATCGTTCGCCGGATCACGCTCGACCTGGTCGGACGCATCCCCACGCCGGCCGAGACTCGCGGGTATCTCGAATCGACCGATCCCGACAAGAAGGCCCATCTTGTCGACCGCCTCATGGATTCGCCCGGCTTCATCCGCCGCCAGGCCGAGGCCCTCGATGCCATGTTGATGGCCGGCGTGAAGGGAAGCCTGCAACCTTATCTCTCGAAGGCCCTGGCCGCCAAACGCCCGTGGGATCAGGTCTTCCGCGAGATCCTCTCGGGGGACGAATCGCAACCCGATCGCGAAGGCGTGGCCGAATTCCTCAAGTCGCGAGCGAAGGACCTGGACCGCTTGACCAGCGACACCAGCAGCGTGTTCTTCGGCGTGAACGTGAGCTGCGCGAAGTGCCACGACCATCCTCGCGTCCCCGACTGGAAGCAGGACCATTATTTCGGGCTGAAATCGTTCCTGAATCGGACGTTCGAGAACGGCAACTTCATCGGCGAGCACGATTACGGTCGGGTGAAATTCCTCACGACCGACGGCAAGGAGAAGAAAGCCGCGTTCATGTTCCTGACGGGGCGAATCGTCGAGATCCCGGGCGGCGACGAGCCTTCGGGCGAGCTCAAGAAGGAAGAAAAGAAGCTGCTGGCCGAGGCCAAATCGAAGAAGCTGCCGCCGCCGGCGCCCAAATTCAGCGCCCGGTCACGCCTGGCCGAGATCGCGCTGGAGCCGGGCGAGCGCGAGTTCTTCGCGCGATCGATCGTGAACCGCCTGTGGAATCAGTACTTCGGTCGCGGACTGGTCATGCCGCTCGACCAGATGCACTCGGCCAATCCCGCCAGCCACCCCGAATTGCTGGATTGGCTCGCCAGGGACACCGTCGAGCATGGCTACGATCTTCGTCGCCTGATTCGAGGGTTCATCCTGACGCGAGCCTACGCCCGGACCAGCCGATGGGAATCGGGCGAGGCGCCCGAGCCGAAGTTGTTCGCGTTCGCCGCCGTACGGCCGCTCTCGCCCAACCAGCTTGCCACGTCGATGTGGGTGGCGACCGCCGACCCAACTATTCCATCGGATGATGCGAAGATGGAATCGCTCGCCAACCAGGCAAAAGACCTCTCGCGCGCCATTGCCCGGCCGGGCGAGGACTATCAGATCGGGGCTTCCGAGGCGCTCCTGATGAGCAACGGCGATCGACTGAACGCCCTGCTCTCGGAGGGAGACAACCGCCTCGTCGGTCGCCTGATCAAGCTCACCGACCGTCGCGAACGGGTCGAGACGGCGGTCCGCAGCATCCTCTCGCGGCCTCCGGACGAGGACGAATACGCGCTCCTCGGCGATTTCCTGTCCGCTCGCGAGGATCGCCCGGCGGAAGGGTGTCGCCAACTGGTGTGGGCGCTCCTGAATGACGCGGAATTCCGCTTCAATTATTGAAAGCAGGGGGCACGATCATGGGTCAAAACCGACGTTCCAGCTTCTGCGGATCGCCCGAGCACAGGGTCGGACGTCGAGGTTTCCTCGGCGCGATGGCCGCCGGAGCCGCCGCCGTGGCCGCCGACATGACGTGCCTGGACATCCTCAAGCAGCCGCTCCTGGCCGACGAGTTGAAGAAGAACCAGAAGCGCGTAATCTTGCTCTGGCTAGCCGGCGGGTCCAGTCAGCTTGAAACATGGGACCCCAAGCCGGGCACGGCGACCGGCGGCCCATTCCGCGCCATTTCCACCAACGTGCCGGGCATCCAGATCTCGGAGTTGATGCCCGAGATGGCCAGGCGGATGGAAAACACGTGCATCATCCGCTCGCTGAATACCAAGAACGGCGACCACGGAGGGGGTGCCCGCCTGATGATGCGCGGCCGCATGGACGACCCGAGCTTGCGCTATCCCGACCTGGGCGCCGTCCTGGCCCGCGAGCTTGGCCGCGCCCAGAGTCCCGTGCCAGACTACGTGTCGTTTTACTCGCAGACCGAAGGGCGCGACTTCGGGCCGGGAGCCGCCGGATTCCTTGGCTCGCGATACGCTCCCATGGAATTGACCAACGGCCTCATGCCCGAGAATATCCGCAAATCGGACGCCATCTCGGAGCTGGATCACGCGCAGAGGGCCGACCTCCGCGAGCTGATGAGCCGGCGCTTCGCCCGGGGCCGGGCGTCGACCGATCTCGGTGCCCACAATGAAGCGTTCCAGCGAGTTCGCGGATTGATGGCGAGCGACAGGCTGTTCGACATCTCGAAGGAGCCGCAGAAGATCCGCGACGAGTACGGCCCGACCCAGTTCGGCGAGCAGGCCCTGATCGCTCGCAGGCTGGTCGAAGCCGGCGTGCCGTTCGTGCGGGTAGGACGCGCCTGGTGGGACAGCCACGGCCAGAACTTCGAGACGCATCAGGAGATGGTCCCCGAGCTTGACCATGTGATGGCCACCCTGCTCGATGATTTGAAGCGCCGCGGGTTGCTCGAAAGCACGCTCGTCGTCACGCTCGCGGAGTTCGGCCGCACGCCCTCGATCAATCAAAGTCTGGGCCGGGACCACTTCGCCTCCGCCTGGAGCGCCACGCTCTCGGGATGCGGGATCAAGGGCGGTTCGATCCACGGCAAGACGGACGCGACCGGGAATGCCGTGGTCGACGGCGAGGTGGCGCCGCCGAGCTTTTCGCCACGATTTATCAGGCGTTGGGCATCGATCACGAGAAGAATTACAAGGTCGGATCGCGTCCGGTGCCGCTGACCGAGCCGGGGACCGAGCCGATTGCGGAAGTACTGGCGTAGGTTGCGGGAAATGCACCATCTTCCTTTGCATAGAATGGGTGCATTTATGCACGCCACAGGTTTTCCATGGAATATCCTTCTCAGATTACCATCAGACCAATCCAAGAACCGCCTGCCGCCAGGATTCGCGTGCCCGGCTCGAAGAGCCTGACCAACCGGGCCCTCATCATTGCCGCCCTCGCCGATGGTCCGAGCATGCTCACGAGGGCGCTCGACTGCGACGACACCCGCGTGATGGTCGATTCGCTGCAAAAGCTCGGCCTCGCGGTCAAGCACAAGCAGGACAAGACCACGATTCGCATCGAAGGCTGCAAGGGAGTCATCCCCAAGAAGGAAGCCGAGCTTTCCATCGCCAATTCGGGCACCAGCCTTCGATTCCTCACGGCCATGGTTGCGTCGGGTCGCGGTACGTTTCGCCTGGACGGTTCGCCTCGCATGCGTCAACGCCCGGTCCAGGACCTCTTGATGGCCCTGAACGGGCTGGGGTCGGACGCCCGCAGCGACCTTGGCACGGGTTGCCCGCCCGTTACCGTCAAGGCCGACATGCTGGATGGCGGGGTTTGCCTGATCAAGGGGGATGTTTCGAGCCAGTTCCTCAGCGGGTTGCTGATGGTCCTGCCCTATGCGAAGGCTGCCACGACCGTGGAAGTTGATGGGAATCTGGTGTCGAAACCCTATGTGGAGATGACGCTTTCGGTCATGGAAGCCTTCGGCGTGAGGATCGCCAACCACAACTTTCGCCGCTTCAATATCGAGCCATCCCGTTACGTCGGAAGGACCTACGAGATCGAGCCCGATGCCTCCGCCGCGAGCTATTTCCTCGCCGCCGCGGCGATCTGCGGGGGCTCGGTCACCATCGAAGGGCTGGGAAGGAACAGCGTGCAGGGGGATGTGGGATTCATCGACATCCTGGAATTCATGGGCTGTTCCGTCGATCGCGGCAAGGATTCGCTGACCGTGACCGGCGGCGGGGATCTGCGTGGGGTGGACGTGGACATGAACGCGATCAGCGATACGGTCATGACGCTCGCGGTCGTTGCGCTCTTCGCCTCGGGGATGACGAGGATTCGCAACGTCGGGCACATCCGGCACAAGGAGACCGACCGCATCGCCGCCGTGGCCACCGAGTTGCGGAAGCTTGGAGCCTCGGTCGACGAGCTTCCCGACGGGCTGGTCATCTTCCCGCCTTCGCAAATCACGCCTGCCGCAATCGCGACTTACGACGATCACCGCATGGCCATGGCGTTCTCGCTGGTCGGCCTGAAGGCCGAGGGGATCACGATCCTCGATCCCGGGTGCGTGGCCAAGACCTATCCGAAGTTCTGGCAAGACCTGGCCAAGCTCGGTACGTCCGGATGACGATCGAGGACGCGGCTTCACGGCGACCGGGCCGGCCGAGTGGTCACGACCGGTTGCGGGATAAAGACCGCCGCCCTTCTTGATCGCTCCGTTAAAACTGAAGCCGTCAAACGCGTTCAGTGGAGGGTTCGTTGCCGGGAGCGTCGTCGATTCAGTTCAATTCCATGACCGCAAGTTTTCCATGCCCCACGGCAAGGAGGACGTCGGGAGATTCGGTGAACGAAGCGTCATGCAGGTGATTTCCCAGCTTCTGCTGGAAGGTCAGCGTGCGCGTGGGCAGGTCGAAGCACAGGAAGAAACCATCGTTGGCCCCGCCGATGGCGATCAGCCGTTCCCCGCCTGGCGAGAATCCCATCCATTCGACGAGCCCCTTGACGCCGTCGCCGGGGAATTCGTGCGAGCGACGACCGGTCCGCCAGTCGAAAATCTCGACACGTGCGGGCCCTTCGAGGTGGTCGATATTCCCGATCTGCCCGATCCCGCCAATCGCCAGCGAGGCCCCATCGGGCGAGAAGCAAAGCGAGCGAATCCCGCCGATCGAATGCCGCCGCTGGGTCGGGTCCCAGGTGTACATGGTGGGAGCTTCCAGCGCGGCGGCAACTCGACCGCTCGCAACTTCCCAGACCACCACATGACCCACTTTATCGCCCGTGGCCACATAACGGCCATCGGGCGAGAAGGCGCACGCGTAGAGCATCGACGGGAAATGATGCGGCGTGATCGCTTCGTGGCCTCGCAACTCCAGCCGCTTCTCGCCGGATTTCGGGTCCCAGAGACGACAGACCATGTCGTCCCCTACACTCGCCACCGTCGAGCCATCGAGCGAGGCGGCGACGTCGCGAATCCACTTGCCGTGGGCTTCGACCGTGCGGATTTTCTCGCCGCGCCTCCAGGTCCCACCAGATCAATCTGCCGTCGTAGCTTCCCGAGACCGCCACGTTCCCGGCAATCGCCAGCCCCGTCACATAGCTTTCGTGACCGCCCAGGTCGCGAGGCTGCGGTTTTTCCTGTCCGAGATCAACGTCGTAAATCCGGAAATCGGAGCCGCCGAAGAGGATGCGACGCGTTCCCGGCACGCGGGTCATCGCGAACACGACTTCTTTCCGCGCGACTTCCTTGACCATCTTCACCGAATCGGGCTTCGCGACCATGGAAGAAGACCTCGGACGGCGATTCGAAGCGATGCCGTTTTCCGGCGATCCGCCCATTTTATCGAGCTTTACGCCAATCTCCTAGTCTTCCGTGAAAGTCAGGCGGGATCGGACCGCCTCGGGCGTCATCTCTTCGACCAGGAACCGCTTCTCGCGCGACGTCTCGCCCGTCAACAACGCAATTTGAGACCGCCTGCATCTCAGCGCGCGGGCCAGGACGTCCACGATCGCCTCGTTCGCCTTGCCCCGCTCAGGCGCCGCCGTCACCGACACTCGCAAGGCGCCGCTTCGTTCGCCAAGGATTGCATCCTTCTTCGCACCCGGCTGGGCCCGGACCGCCAGCACCGCGCCTCGCGGATGCTCGGTCACTTCGATCATCCGTCGAGCCCTTCGAACAGGGCCGAGCCGACGCGGACGATCGTGGCTCCCTCTTCAATGGCGGCTTCGAAGTCGCTGGACATCCCCATCGAAAGCTCGGGAAGCGCCAGGCCGGTCCTTTGCTCCAAGGCTTCGCGGATTTCTCTCAATCGCGCGAAGGCGGGCCGGGCGGCCTCGGGCGACGTCCCATAGCCCGCCATCGTCATCAATCCCACGATGCGAAGCTCGCTAATTCTGGCAAGAGAATCGGCGTCGGCCAGGATCGACTCGGGCGACCATCCATGCTTCGCCGATTCTCCCGAGCAATTCACCTGGAGGCAGGCCGTCGGCGGGTTGTTGAGCGTTTTCGCCAGATCGCCCAGCGTGCGCAATAGCTTCAGGGAATCGACCGAATGGATCATCGTCACGAGCGGGGCGGTCTTCTTCGCCTTGTTCCCCTGGAGATGCCCGATCAGATGCCAGCGAGCCGGCACGTCGGCAAGGGCTTCCGCCTTGTCCCAGAGTTCCTGCGGATAATTCTCGCCCAGGTCGGCGACGCCCAGATCGATCAACGCTCGCACGCGATCGGCCGAGTTCCGTTTGGTCACGGCGACGAGCCGTATGTCCTGGACGGATCGGCCCGAACGACTCGCCGCGCGCTCGATGCGGTCCCGGACATGATGCAAGTTTTTGCGAATTTGGTCGATCATGATGGAATCAGTGTGACCGGCCGATGCCCTTCCGGCAAGGTCGCGAGGGGTGACGACGGCGTCGGGTTCGTCTATGCTTCTTATCGAAACCCGGCCCGGGTCGAGGTTGCCTCATCGACTTTCCCCAAGGATTTTGATCCCATGTCCCGGACCACCAAATTCGGACTGATCGCGCTGGGCGCGGTCGCGGCGCTGCTGATCGTGAGCCAGCTCGTGATGGGCCAGTTGATCGTGTCGAATCGCGCGAACCTGACCCTAATCAAGTCGCACCAGCACACGGGCTACCTCACGGTGGTGATGGTGATCCTTTACGTCGGCTTTTCCCTGGCGACGATCGTTTCGTTGCCCTCGCGTTCGAAATCCTGATAGCCGTTGCCGAGAACCCCCGGAGCCACCCCCATGAAGCGCCTCATCTGCGTCGCCCTGCCGGTCGTCCTCTCCGTCGTCGTCGTGATGGCGGCCCAACCACGGGCCGCCGAGAAGGAGGCTGCTGCGGTGCATCAGGCCCACATGGTTTTCTTTGCGTTGAAGGACCATTCCGCGTCGGCTCGCGAGAAATTCGTGGCGTCTTGCCAGAAGTACCTGTCCGGCCATGAGGGCGTGCTCTATTTCTCGGTCGGAACGATCGCCGAGGACGCGATCGAGCCGGGCGTTGGCGTGAAGGATTTCGACTGCGCACTCCACCTCGTCTTCGAGTCGAGGGAAGCCGGGGCCAGGTACCTCAAGCATCCCCGCCACGTCCAGTTCGTCGAGGAGAACAAGGCCTCGTTCGACAAGGTCCGGGTGTTTGATTCCTATCTTGCCCCGACGAAATGAGTTGGCGGGGAAATTCTTCAACATTCCCCGAAGAAATCATCAAGATCCTCCTCCCGGGCCGCCGATGAAGCGAAACGGGTCGTCGGCGTCCGCAACTGAGCGGACGTGACGGCAAGCGGATTGGCCCCGCGCAGTTCGGCCCGGCTTCGGGGACGGAGTTCCTCGATCGGGGCCGACGAGGTCGCGAAGCGGAGGTCGATCCCGCTCAGGAGGAGTCACTCATGATGCGCACCCAGAGCTTATCGGCCTTCTTATGTCTCGGCCTGGTCGGCTGTTCCAGCATGACGGCCAACCGCTCGACTTTGCTCACGCAGAAGCCCAGGACCGTCGTCTCCGCGGGCGATACCGCCGTCGCCCTGCGCGATGGCACCGGCCGCCAGAGCATCGACACCGACCTGGACGAGCCCGAGCCACCGTCCCGGCCCGATGGGCGGATCTCGGGCAAGGTCGTGGACGAGCGCGGCAAGGCCGTGCCCAACGCGGAAGTTCGCCTCGCCGACGGCGGCCTCCGCTCCGGCCGCGATCAAACCGTGACGACCGACGCCACCGGGAGGTTCACCCTGCGAAACCTCCGGCCCGGCGGGTCTTACACGCTTGTCGCCGAGGGATCGGAAGGCAAGGGCGGACGCGCCGAGGACGCCGAGCCGGGCACTCCCGTGACGATTCGACTGGGCGACGACGACGGCCCGAAGCCGAAGACGGCCGACGCCAGCGACCCGGCACGCCCGGGCAAGCGGACCAATCGGGTTTCGGAGCGCGCGCCGATCCGCGAGGCCGATGCCGACCCATTCCCCGAGGCGGAGCCGCCGGCCGCGAAGCGAAGGATCAATCGCGACGACCTCCCGCCCGCCGAAGAGGCCGAGCTGATCGGCAATTCGGCCCCCGTGAGGGCGGCCTGGAGGAAAGGCGCGACCTCCGATCCGGCCGTCTCCACGGTCGAGGCCGACGCATCGCCGCCTCCTCGCACCATCGCCATCAAGCCGGCCGCGATCGAGCCAGACACGCCCGCGCCCAGGCCGGTTGCGGACGACGGTCCCAACCCGCTCCCGCCGGCCAAGGAGCGTCCGCGACCGGCCGAGCCCGCGCCCGTGGCGGCCCCCGACGCCAAGCCGGCCGAGCCGAATCCGTCGAACGAGCTTCCCCCGGCCGACAAGCCCGCCCCCGCGAGTCCCGGCGAACCTTCCCCGCCCGCAAATTCCTCGGCGCTCCCAGAGCCGCCGGCCAACCCCTTCTCGTCCGGCGAAAATCCAACCCCCGCCCCGTCGGGAAGCACCGCGCTTCGGGCGGAAAACGAGCCTCACAAGACGGCCACGTGGGGAGAGCTTGCCGCCATGGAGTCGTCCACCCGGGCCACGGCCAACCCCTCGACCCACCTCTCCACGCGCCGCCTCCCCGATCGCACCCCGGAGGCCAGGATCGCGCAGGAGGCCACGCAAAATCGGGCCCGGACGGGACTGATCGAACGGCTGACGAATGGCCGGTCGGGCACCCCCGAGACCGTCGTCCCCGCATCCTGCCAGTTTGACGGCAAGAGGCAGCGGATCGTGGATTTTCGCCTCCCCGATCTGGATGGAAATCCCACCCGATTCCAGGAGCTGGACGCCGATTTCGTGCTGATCGACTTCTGGGGGACCTGGTGCGAGCCGTGCATGAAGTCGATCCCCCACCTCGTCGAGCTCCAGGAGCGATACGGCGACAAGAAGCTGCGAGTGCTGGGAATTGCCGCCGCACGCAGCCCCAATTTCGAGCAGGAATCCAGGGCCGTTCGCGAGGCCGCCGCGAAGCTGGGGATCAATTATTCCGTCCTCCTGAGCGAGGCCGACGGCAAGGACTGCCCGCTGCAAGGTGCCCTGCACATCCAGGCCTATCCCACCATGATCCTGGTCGATCGCTCGGGCCAGATCCTCTGGAGGGCCAAGGGGGCGGAGGTCGCGACCTTGAATCGACTCGACAAGGTGCTCGCGGCCCGCGTGGACGGCGAGATCGTCCGCCGGTAAGAGGCAGCCGAGCACGAACGCGAGCCCCACGAGGGGCGGCGCCGCGAATTCCGGGCGATGGGGCCATTTCGCAACCATTTCCCGACGATAGCTCCGATGATGCCAGGTACAAGGTCGGCAACGATCCGACGACAATAACCATCATCCCAATCCCATCACCCCGTTATCACGAATTCCAAAAGGATGGAGGCGCCCGAACCCCCCAAGAAGACGTGCGAGCGGGCGTCGAAAAACGGGATTTCTCTCAAGGGATCGAATCGACGTAAATTTCTACCGTATCGGAATTTGTGGCGCGAGAATCGAATAATGAACGTTCGTAAATTCACTAATAAGCGACAGAGTGCGACACTTTTTTTCGGCCTCGATTCGGCCTCAAATCCGCCCAGACATGGTGTCTGAAGGGAAACTTGTCTGAAAGCGCAGCCAAAGCGTACACCTTTTTCGCGAGTTGGCGATCCATCCAGAAGCCGTGATTTAAGAAAATTATAAACACAACATGAAATTCACAAATCAATTCCCCACGGCGCGTTTCGATTCCGGCACGAGCCCATCGCAAGGACATGAGGGGATGTGGTAGGATTTCGAGCCGATTCGGACCCCCCACGGCATCCGAGCGCCTTCGGCTTCGAGATAAGAGATCCCCATGCCCATCCATGTGGTCTGCGACCAGTGCCAGTCGGAATACAACCTGCGCGACGACCTCGCGGGCAAGAAGCTGCGCTGCAAGAAGTGCGAGAACATCCTCGTCGTGCCGGTGCCCGAGGAGTACCAGGCCGAGTCCTACGGCGACCGCGGCTACCACAATGCGTTCGCCCGCGACCGCTTCCTGATGAAGCAGAAGCGGATCGCGATCTCCGAGAAATATTACATCTTCGACGAGAAGCAGAACCCGATCCTCTTCATCGAGCGGCCCGCGCACTTCTTCCGGAGCTGCGGGGCGCTGGTGCTGGGCGCGCTCCTGATCGTGGTGGGCATGGGCATCTCGGTGGGCGTGGCGATGGCCCTGGGCGGCCCCAACGGCGGGGTCCAGACGCCCGCGTCGGTGGGGGCGATGCTCTTCGGGTTCCTGGCCACGTTCGTCGTGGGCTTCGCGCTGATCATCTGGATGTACCCGAAGCGGCATATCTCGGTCTACACCGACGACACCAAGCAGGAATTGCTCCTGGAGGTCTTCCAGGACCGCAAGCTGAACATCCTGACCGCCGACTTCACGGTCCGCGACCCCGTTGCGGGCGAGCTGGGACGCTGCAAGAAGGTTTACATTTACAACCTGTTCCGCAAGCGGTGGTACGTGTACGCGCCCGACGGCACGCTCGACCTGCTGGTGAGGGAGGACTCGCTGATCATGTCGCTGCTGCGGAGGCTCTTGCCGCCGGCCATCACCATCTTCTTCGCCAGGACGAATTTCATCTTCCAGAAGGCCGGCGACGACCGCACGCTGGGCGAATTCAACCGCAAGTTCACGCTCTTCGATCAATACGTGCTGGACATGAGCTTCGACCGCGAGCACCTGATCGATCGTCGCATGGCGATCGCCGTCGGCGTGCTGCTGGACACGGGGGAGCGTCGCTGAGACGTCCGATTCCCATGGCCGACGACGAAGTCCAGGAATTCCCGACGCCCGCCGGATTCTCCGACGACGACATCCCCGTCATCGGCGATCACATGCTCCAGGCCGACGTGGAATTCGAGGCCGGGATGAGCGCGGTCCCGGTCGTCGGCCTGGCGATCATGGTCGCGTGCATCATCGCGTTCGGGTTCCAGGTCGACCACGGCGGGCTCGCGGACCTCAACAAGCTCAAGGCGATGGGGGCGCTGGACCGGCCGCTCGTGCTGGAGCAGGGGCAGGTCTGGCGGATGCTCTCGGCCACGTTCCTGCACGCGAATTTCGACCACATCCTCGGCAACATCATCATGCTCTACATCATGGGCGTCGGCTGCGAGCACGCGTTCGGCCGCGCGCAGACGTTGACCCTTTACGTGATGGCGGGGTTCTGCGGGTCGGCGCTCAGCCTGCTCGATGGGCGGGTCTCGGTGGGGGCGTCGGGGGCGATCTTCGGCATGGCCGGTGCGCTGGTGGCGGCGCTCTGGTGGCACCGCCGCAAGCTGCACGTGCGCGACCGCCGCATCGGAATCATCCTGCTCGTCTGGGCCGCCTACCAGTTGTTCATCGGGTGGCTGACCCCGCAAATCGACAACTTCGCGCACCTGGGAGGCTTCGTCTCGGGCTGCCTCATGGGGATCGTCTTCCCACCGGCCGTCCTCCAGGGCAGGGCCGAGGTCGGCTCGAAGATAAGCACGAACGTCGAGCTCTTCCTGAGCTGCTCGGCGCTCGCGGCAACGGCGTTCTTCTTCATCCCGCGGCTGGTAAGCTCTTGATTCGTAGGGTGGGTCGAGCGTCAGCGAGCCCCACCTCCTCTCGAATTCGGGATGGTGGGGCTCGCTGGCGCTCGACCCACCCTACATCTTTATGCCCTTCCCCCGCATGAGTACCAGGTAAACCGCCGACGAGACCGCGAAGCTCAGGAACCATGCGTAGTTGTAAAGGTTCATCCAGATAGGTTTCACCTGCGTCACCTGGATCGTGCCGAGGAAGCCGGGGATGCAAGGCGCGATCCCCGCCGCCAGGGCGATCATCGCCACGGGGTTGAATCCCCGGACGTACCAGTACGGGCCGTCCTGGCGATAGAGCCCGGCGAGGTCCAGCCGCGTCTTCCGCAAGACGAAGTAGTCCACGATCAAGATGCCGCCGATCGCCCCCAGGAGCGACGAATAGGCGATCAGCCAGGTATAGATATAGCCCGTCGGGTCGGCGATCAGCTTCCACGGCTCGATGAGGATTCCCACCACGCCGGTGATCAACCCTCCCGTGCGGAAGGAGACCCGCCTCGGCCAGAGATGGGCGAAGTCGTTGGCCGGCCCGACCACATTGGCCGCGAGGTTGGTCGCCAGCGTGGCCAGGCACAGCGAGAACATGGCCACGGTCAGGACGATCGGGTTGCGGAACTTCGCCAGCAAGTCCACCGGGTCCCAGATCGTATGACCGTAAATCACCACCGTGGCCGACGTGACCGCCACGCCGATGAAGGAGTACAACGCCATCGTCAGCGGCAGCCCGAGGGCCTGCCCCATCGCCTGATCACGCTGCGAGTAGGCGTATCTCGAAAAGTCGGGGATGTTCAACGAGAGCGTGGCCCAGAAGCCGATGGCTCCGGTGAGCAGCGGGAAGAACACCGCCCAGAATTGGCCCGCCTTCGGACCCCCCGGCCGGAACTGCGAAGGCTGCGAGAGCATGGGCCCGAACCCGTTCGCCCGCCAGTACGCCCACGCGAGGAGGGCCAGGCCGAGCGCGATCAAAAGCGGCGCCTTGATGTTCAGCAGGACCCGGATCGAGTCGATCCCGCGATAGACGATGATCATGTTGATCAGCCAGAACACGAGGAAGCACGCGAACTCGGCCGCGTTGATCCCGAGCCCCGAGATCGCGGGCAGATTTTGCCAGCCGGGCACATAAATCGCCAGGATCTTGTAGATCGCGAACCCGCCGATCCAGGTCTGAATCCCGAACCACCCGCACGCGACGAGTGCCCGCAGGAGTGCCGGCAAGTTCGCACCCCGCAGGCCGAACGAGGCCCGGCAATACACCGGGAACGGGATCCCGTACTTCGTGCCCGCGTGGGCGTTCAGGATCATGGGCCCGAGGATGATCGTGTTTCCCAGGAGGATCGTCAAAACCGCCTGCCACCAGCTCATCCCTTTCTCGATAAACGAGGAGGCGAGCATGTAAGTGGGGATGCACGCGGACATCGAGACCCACAGCGCCGCAATGTCCCTGGTCGCCCACTTCCGCCCCTTGGCGGGCACGGGCGCCATGTCGGCGTTGATGAAGGCCGGGTCGGCATCCAGGGCTTCGATGCCCACGGCCAGGCCTTCGGGGGAGATGGTCGTTTCCAAGCTCATGCCTCGATTAAGTTTGCATCAATACGCCCGTCGGTGCCCGGAATCTCGCCATTCCGCGAACAGGGCGGCGCATTCGTCACGCAACAAGCCGGGCTGGACCCTGAGCGGGCTGCCGCCCATGCGGGCGAGGGTCTCGGCGGGTACTCGCAGTTCGCGAAAGCCGGCGGTCGCGGCGTCGTCGATGGTGGCCCCGAAGACGACGCGATCGACGTTCGCCCAGTGGATGGCGGACAGGCACATGGGGCAGGGCTCGCACGTCGAGTACAGGGTGGAACCGGCGAGGTCGATCGCCGCCAACGATCGCGACGCGGCCCGCAGGCAATTGACCTCGGCGTGGGCGGTCGGGTCGGTGTCTCGCCACACGGTGTTGTGCGTGGCGGCGACGATCCGGCCGTCCTTCACGAGGACCGAGCCGAACGGCGACTGCCCGGCTCCGATCCCCTCGCGAGCCGTCTCGATCGCCAGCCTCATGTAATCCGCCTCGGTCATGCTCGCGGTCTCCCTGGCGTCGCCGCGTCTGCTTGTTGCTCACGCGGCCGCGCACTACAATGTATCGTGTTTGCAATCGATTCGCGATGAGGCCCCATCCTCGATGAAATTCGACCTGGTGATCACCGGCGCGACCGTCGTGAGTCCCGAGGGCCGGAGCACGGCCGACGTGGCCATCAAGGGCGAGACGATCGCCGAGGTCGGGCCGAACTTGACCGCAGACGCGGTCACGGTTGTCGATGCCTCGGGGAAGTATCTGATTCCGGGCGGGCTGGACGTCCACGTCCACCTGGAGCTTCCGTTCTGCGGGACCACGTCCAGCGACGACTGGGAGACCGGCACCCGCGCCGCCGCGCGGGGCGGCGTGACCACGGTGATCGACTTCGCCATCCCGTATGGCGAGGAATCGCTCAAGAACGCCTTCGCCAACTGGATCGGCAAGGCCCGGCCCAAGGCGTGCGTCGACTACGCGTTCCACATGGCCATCACCAACTGGGACCGACACGGCCCCGAGATGGAAGGCATGGTCGCGCATGGGCTGCCCGACGTTCAAGGAATTCATGATCTACGCCTCCGAGGGCTGGCAGTCCGACGACCGCGCGATCTTCAACACGCTGGAGCGATGCAAGGACCTGGGCGCGATGCTCCTGGTCCACGCCGAATCCAGCCGCGTCCTCGACGAGCTGATCGCCCGCCATCACCGCCCCGACCTGATGAAAAAATTCGGGCGCCAGGCTGCACGCGATCACCCGGCCCGACTTCATCGAGGCCGAGGCGATCCAGCGGGCGATCACCTGGTGCGAGGCCACCGGCGGCCGGCTGTACATCGTCCACATGTCGACCGCCAGGGGGACCGAGCTGGTCAAGCAGCCGCAAGCGAAGGGCGTCGACGTCGTCGCCGAGACCTGTGCCCAGTATCTCGTCCTGGACGATTCGGCTCTTCGAAGGCCCCGACGGCCACCTCTTCGCCTGCTGCCCGCAGATCAAGACCAGGGCCGATCAGGATCGGCTCTGGAAGGGCACTGCCGGCGGAGAGGTCTCGCGTCGTTTCCACCGACACCTGCACGTTCACTCGCGAGCAAAAATCGCAGTGGGAGGGGGACTGCACGAAGATCCCGATGGGCCTGCCGGGCCTGGAGACGTTGTTGCCGATCGTCTACACGCGGGGCGTGCTGGCACATCGGCTCACGCTTGAGCAGATGGTCGAGAAGTGCTCCAGCGAACCCTTCGAAGCTGATGGGCCTCTACCCGCGCAAGGGCGTGATCCAGCCCGGCAGCGACGCCGACCTCGTGCTGATCGACCCGTCCAGGACCATCGAGGTCGATCACGCGACGCATGGAAACGAACGCCGACTGGAACCCGTATCAGGGCTGGAAGCTTGCCGGATTCGCGGAAGCGACTTACAGCCGGGGCCGCAAGATCGTCGACGATTATCGCTTCGTCGGCGAGCGCGGCTGGGGCCGCTGGCTCGCCGAGAAGGCCGGTCGCTCTCCGATCGCCGGAGGTCGGAGCGTCGATGCCCCGGGCCGGCGAACGGCTGACGCCCGAGGAGCTGATCGCGGAATTTCGCCGAGATCCCCCCGCCGCTCACGGCCGACGAGGCGCTGCGTCGAGGCCTCGCGCTGCCTCTTCTGCTTCGACGCCCCCTGCACCCGCGCCTGCCCACGCAGATCGACGTCCCCAAGTTCATCCGCCAGATCCTCCACCGCGACGAGGTCGGCGCCGCCCGCACGATCCTGGAAGCCAACATCTTCGGCGGGAGCTGCGCCCGGGCCTGCCCGACCGAGGTCCTGTGCGAAGGGGCCTGCGTCGATCACATGCTCATGAAGTCGCCCGTGCAGATCGGCCGGCTCCAGCGCCATGCGCCTGCGACCTCGGCTCCGCCGAAGCCATGGCCTCGTTCTTCGGCCGGGCCCGCCACGGGCAAGAGGGTCGCGATCGTCGGCTCCGGCCCGGCCGGGCTCTCCTGTGCCCATGAGCTGCGGCGGTTCGGCCACGAGGTCGTCGTGTTCGAGGCGCGCGGCGTGCCGGGCGGGCTCGATGCGCTGGGGATCGCGGCCTACAAGATCTCGACCGAGTTCGCCCTCTCCGAGATCGAGAAGATCCGCGAGATCGGCATCGACGTCCGGCTCGAATCATCGCGTCCGGCCCGGGCAGATCCGCGACATTCCTCGACGAATTCGACGCCGTTTTCCTCGGGATCGGACTGGGCCGCACGTCTGCCGCTCGGCATCGAGGGCGAGGACGCCGCCGGGCGTCTGGGAGGCGCTCGACTTCATCTTCCAGACCCACGAGAAGCCGCTTCGCCGATTGCGAGGTCGGCCGAACGAGTCCTCGTGATCGGCGCGGGCAACACGGCCATCGACGTGGCCACGGCGGCGAAGCGCCTGGGGCCGAAATCGGTGACGATCGCCTACCGCCGCGGCGAGTCGTCGCTGCCGGCCTTCGCGCTACGAATATGAGCTGGCCAAGGCCGACGGCGTCCGCTTCGAGTGGCTGGCACAGCCCGTTCGCGTCGTCGGCCGCGACGGGAGGGCGATCGGCGTCGAGTTCGTCCGGACCGAGCTCGACGAACCGGGCTCGCGGGCCGACGTCGTCGAGACGCTGCCGGACACCGAATTCTTCGTCGAGGCCGACATGGTCGTCAAGGCGCTTGGCCAGGTGCCCTCGCTCGGATTTGCTCGACGCCCTGCCCGGACTTGAAGCACGATCGGGGGCGGATCGCCGTCGACCCGACGACCGGAGCGACCAGCGTCCCCAAGCTGTTCGCGGGCGGCGATTGCCTGCGCAACGGCGGCGAGGTGGTCGACGCCGTGCAGCGACGGCAAGGCCGCGGCCGAGCGGCATCCATCGTTCCCTGACTTCGTGAGAATCTTTCCTCGATGCGAGGTCCCGCCGTGCCCGACCTGTCCGTCGAATTCTGCGGGGTGAAGGCCCCGAACCCGTTCTGGCTGGCCTCCGGCACCGCCCACGAACTCGGAATACCAGGTCCGCCGCGCCTTCGACGCCGGGCTGGGGCGGCGCCGTGTGGAAGACCCTCGGGATTCGAGCCGATCGTGAACGTGTCCTCGCGATACGGCGGCATCGATTACGACGGCCGCAAGGTGATGGGACTCAATAATATCGAGCTGATCACCGATCGGCCGCTCGACGTGAACTTGAAGGAGATCACGCGAGTCAAGAAGGCCCATCCCGGCCACGCGTTATTCGTTTCGCTGATGGTCGACTCCAACCGCGAGTCCTGGCACGAGATCACCAAGCGGACGCAGGGGGCCGGCGCCGATGGGATCGAGCTGAATTTCGGCTGCCCGCACGGGATGAGCGAGCGAGGGATGGGCTCGGCCGTCGGGCAGGTCCCCGATTATGCTTGCATGATCACCGAATGGGTCAAGGAGGTCGCCGAGATCCCAGTGATGGTCAAGCTGACCCCCAACGTGGCCGACATCACGGCGATCGGCCGCGCGGCGGTGAATGGCGGGGCCGACGCGCTTTCGCTCATCAACACCATCAGCTCGATCATGGGCGTTGACCTCGACACGTTCGCCCCCAAGCCGGCGGTGGCGGGGCAGGGGACTCACGGCGGATATTGCGGGCCGGCCGTGAAGCCGATCGCGCTTCACATGGTTGCGGCCCTGGCGAAGGACCCGGCTATCGGCGTGCCGATCAGCGGGATTGGCGGGATCCAGACCTGGCAAGACGCCGCCGAATTCTTCCTCCTGGGCGCGGGCTCGGTGCAGGTATGCACGGCGGTCATGCATTACGGATTTCGCATCGTCGAGCATCTGTCCGAGGGGCTATGTGACTGGATGCGACAGAAGGGCTTCCGCAACCTGCGGGACTTTCGCGGACGGTCCGTGCCGCGAATGACCAGTTGGGGCGAGCTGGACCTCAACTACAAGGTCGTGGCCGACATCGATCAGGCCAAATGCATCCACTGCGGGCTCTGCTACATCGCCTGCGAGGACGGTTGCCATCAATCCATCCGCTGGGATCGCGTTCCGATGCGGGATTTCGTCGCCGAGGAAGGCCGGGATTCGCAGGTCGTCCACTCGGGCGGTTTCGACGTCCTGCCCGGCGCGGGCGGCGGGACGGTCAATCGCTTCACGATCAAGGCCGACTCGTGCGTGGGGTGCAATATGTGCAGCCTTGTCTGTCCCGTCGATCGCTGCATCACCATGAAGCAGGTCGAGACCGGCAAGCCGCCGATGTCTTGGAACCAATATCAGGCCGGGCTCCAGGCCGGGACGATGGCGAAGATTGCGCCGCCCGATCATGCCTGACGGGCTTCGAGCAAGTCCAGGATTTCGTCGAGACAGGCGACCAGGAAATCGGCGTCATCGACCGTCAGGCACATCGGCGGCTTGATCCTGAGCACGTTGCCGGCCAGTCCTCCCTTGCCGATCAACAAACCTCGATCCTTCGCCATTTCCAGCAGTTCTGCGGTCTCGGCCGAGGCGGGCTCCTTGGTCTGTCGGTCGCGGACCAGCTCCACGCCCAGCATGAGCCCCATCCCTCGAACGTCGCCGATCAAGCGATGCCTTTCCTGCAATTCCAGCAGGCCATTCTTGAGGTGAGAGCCGACTTTCCAGGCATTCTCCTGGATCCCCTCCGCATCGATCACCTCAAGCGTTGCTAAACCCTGGGTCATGGAGATGGGATTGCCGCCGAAGGTGTTGAAATGGACGCGATTTTTCATGGCGAGGGCGATCTCGGGCCGGGTCACGCAGGCGCCGAGCGGCACCCCGTTGCCGATCCCCTTGGCCATGGTCACCAGGTCGGGCGTGACGCCCCAGTTCTCGAATCCCCAGAACGCCGTGCCCGTGCGGCCGAATCCGGTTTGCACCTCGTCGGCCACGCAGAGCCCGCCGTGCTTGCGGACGATCTCGTAGACGATCCCGAAATACTCGGGCGGAGGCGTAACGACGCCGCCCACGCCCTGGATCGGCTCGCCGATGAAGCACGCGACTTCGCCGGGCGTCTCGTAACGGATCAGGTCTTCCACGTCCCGGGCGCACTTGACGTCGCAACTGGGGTAGGTCAGCCCGAACGGGCAGCGATAGCAGTAGCCGGGCGCGGCATGCTTCACGCCGACGACCGGGCTGCTCTTGAATTTCCAGCGGCCCATGGGCGGTCAGGCCCATGGTCGCCTGCGTGCCGCCGTGGTAGCCGTTGCGGAGGCTGATGACCTCCGCGTTGCCCGTATGCTCGCGGGCCATCAGTACGGCAAGCTCGTTCGCTTCGCTGCCGCAATTGGTGAAATAGCTGACCGACAGGCCGCTGTCGGCGGGCATGTGCTCGGCCAATTTCTTGGCGAACTGGGCGATGGTGGGGTGGAGATAGAGCGTGGTGATGTGCTGGAGCTTGCCGACCTGCTCGCGCACCTTGGCGACGATGTGGGGATGGCAATGCCCGACCGAGACCGTGACGATCCCCGCGAACGCGTCGAGATATTGCTTGCCGGCCTCGTCCCACACGTACTGCATGTGGCCTTCGACGACGAGCAACGGGTCGCGATAATAGGTGATGAGCCCCGGCGAGAGATATTCGCGCCGGAGCGCGAGGATTTCTTCGCGCGAGGGGCCGTCGTAGGGCAGGGGGACGTGTTCGCTGGCGGGTGGGGCGAGGTCGGGCTTGACGGTGCTCATGGCTGCACGATCTCCGAGTACGTCTCCGGGCGGCGGTCGCGGAAGAATTGCCAGGTGTTGCGGACCTCGCGGATCAGGTCGAGGTCCAGGTCGGCGATCACCACGTCGTCTTCGCTGCGCGTCCCGACCGCGAGCATCTGGCCCCTGGGGTCGCAGAAGTAGCTCTGTCCGTAGAACTCGCCGATCCGCCACGGCTCTTCGAATCCGGGGCGATTGATCGCGCCCACGAAATAGCCGTTGGCCACGGCGTGCGCGGGTTGCTCCAGCTTCCAGAGGTACTCGGAAAGTCCGGCGACCGTGGCCGATGGGTTGAAGACGATCTCGGCCCCGTTGAGCGCCAGGCACCTCGCACCCTTCGGGAAAATGGCGGTCGTAGCAGATGTAAACGCCGATCTTCCCGACGCGCGTGTCGAACACCGGATAACCCAGGTTGCCCGGCCGGAAGTAGAATTTCTCCCAGAACCCGGGGTGGCAATGCGGCAGGTGCATCTTGCGGAACTTGCCCAGGTACGAGCCGTCGGCGTCGATCACGGCGGCCGTGTTGTAGTAGACGCCCGCCTGATGCTGCTCGTAGATCGGGACGACCAACACCATTTCATGCTTCTTGGCCAGCTCCGCCATGAGCCGGACGGTCGGGCCGTCGGGCACGGCCTCGGTCATCTCGTACCAGCGGGTTTCCTGCTCGGCGGGGAAGTAGGGGCCGTAGAAAAGCTCCTGGAGGCAGACGACCTGCGCGCCCTTGCTCGCGGCCTGCGCGATCAGGTCGACATGCTTGTCGATCATGGCCTGTCGGATCCTGGCCACGGGCGAGGTGGTCGGCTCGCAGAGCGTGGCCTGGATCAGCCCGCCCCTCACGATTCTCGGCATGTCAGGAAAGCCCCTGGATGGTGCCATGGTTGTCGACCGAGATCCGCTCGGCGGCGGGTCGCTCGGGCAGTCCGGGCATGCGGACGATCTCGCCCGTGAGCGCCACGAGGAAGCCCGCGCCGGCGGCGATCTCGACGTCGCGGACGGTGAGCGTGAATCCCCTGGGGCGGCCCCGCAGCTTGGGGTTGTCCGAGAGCGAATCCTGCGTCTTGGCCATGCAGATCGGGAGGTTGCCAAGGCCGAGCTTGCGGGCGCGTCGCAGCTTGGCGTGGGCGTCCGCCGAGATCGTCACGCCGTCCGCCCCGTACATCGAGCGGGCGATGGCCTCGATTTTCTTCTCGGCGGGGATGCCGAGGGAATAGAGCGTGTGGAGCGGCGGGTTGGGCGCCCTGGTGGCCTCGACGACCGCCTCGGCAAGCTCGATCGCCCCTTCGCCGCCGAGCCCGTAAACATCGGCCGTCGCCGACTTGACGTTGCGCGCTCGGCAGAAGGCGTGGATCACCGAAAGCTCGGATTCGGTGTCTTCGGACCGCTTGTTGATGGCCACGAGCGTGGGCTTCTGGAAGTTCGCCGCGGCGTCCAGGTGCGCCGCGAGGTTTTCGAGGCCGCGGCTCACGGCGTCGGCGTCGGGCCTGGTGAGGTCGTCCAGGCCCATCCCGCCGTGCATCTTCAAGGCCCTGACCGTGGCGACGATCACGATTGCGGACGGGTTCAAATTCGCGGATCGGCACTTGATGTCGAAGAACTTCTCGGCGCCCAGGTCGAAGGCGAATCCGGCCTCGGTCACGGCGAAGTCGGCGTGCGCGAGGGCCATCCGCGTGGCGAGGACCGAGTTGCAGCCGTGGGCGATGTTGGCGAACGGCCCCCCGTGGACGAACGCGGGCGTGCCCTCCTGCGACTGCACGAGGTTGGGCAGGAGCGCCTCGTTCAGGATCGCGCACATGGCGCCGGAGACCTTCATCGCCTCGGCCCTCACGGGCTCGCCCTTTTTGGTGTAGCCGACGAGGATGCGATCGATCCGCGCCTTCAGGTCGGCGGGCGATTCCGAGAGGCAGAGGATGGCCATGATCTCGCTGGCGGCCGTGATGTCGAATCCGCTCTCGCGCGGCACGCCCTGGCCGGTGCCCCCGAGGCCGATCACGATTTTTCGCAAGGCGCGGTCGTTCATGTCGAGCGCCCGCTTCCAGACGACGTTGCGGGGGTCGAGCGCCGAGTCGCCGAAGTGCAGGCGGTTGTCGATGGCCGCGGCCAGCAGGTTGTGCGCGGCGGTGATCGCGTGGAAATCGCCCGTGAACTGGAGATTGATCGTGTTCGAGGGCTCAAGGCGGCTCTTGCCGCCGCCGGTCGCGCCTCCCTTGCGGCCGAAGACGGGGCCCATCGACGGTTGCCGCAGGGCCAGGCACGCCTTCTGCCCGATCCGATTCAAGCCCTGAGCCAGGCCGATCGAAGTGGTCGTCTTCCCCTCGCCGGCCGGCGTGGGAGTGACGGCCGAGACCAGGATTAATTTGCCCGGCGTGCGTTGGGAATCGGCCAAAGCTTCCAGGCGAACCTTGGCCTTGTCGCGACCATACGGTTCGAGGTGATCGGGGGCGATGCCGAGGTCGCGGGCCACGTCGGCGATGGGTCGAAGTCCGGGGGGAGCGTTACTCATCGTGAGTGGATCCTTCATTCATTTCGGCCGGACGCGGATCGCGGGATTAGTCCAGGAGCCGGCTGCGACGACACGCTTCTTGATAGGTTGCCTCAAGATCAAGTGGGACGAAGAGATCGGCCCGGATTGCCAGCGGGATGGTGGGCAATGCGCCTCCGACATCGAGCCCATGGGGCCAGATATCAACCCCCTCGGCCGATCGGTTCCGGAAGGGACGATAGGCGATCGCGTAAAGCCCGCTCGCTGGGTCCATTGCGAAGGCTTCACTTTGTCCCAACAAGGCAACCAACTCGTTATGAAGATTCGCGCGAAGCCTTGTGACGACGTCCACGATCGCCAGCCCGATCCCGTCGCAGAGATACGTCGCGCATTTCCCGGCGAAGACGCGCCTCGCCTCGGGACGGTCCTTATTTCCCGGGCTAACGAGTTCGACCGCGGCGACCAAGGTTTTATCGCTCGCGGTAAATATGAGCGTTTCGACGCTGTCGGGATAGAGGGCTGCCATGGTCATGGCGGGAGCGGGCGCCACCCAGGCTCGGGGCTGGGCTGCCACCGCGACCGTGCCTTGATTCGCCGGGGCGCCGGAGGATGCCGGCTCTCGCTCGAACGTCCCCACGTCCATCTCCACGCGACCGCCGACGTGGACCTCGGACTCCGCGAAGTAACCCTTGGGCAAGAAATTCTCATTCAAGGAAGCCGCGAGCGAGGTCGCCCATTGGGCGTGGAACGACTCCCAGCTTCTCGCGGGAAACAGCGGCGGGTGGAAATGGTCGAGCAGCGGCATCGGCGTCAGCTCCTCGTCGACGGATTCCCCGCGTCGTCTTCCGGGTCGATCACGTAATCAAAATGTAGCCAAAGCACCCGCGAATAACGATAGACGAGCGGGACCAGCGGGAGGAACGCGACCCATGCCGCGAGGACGAGTTGCCAGAGTCGCCAGGTCCGGAAGGCGAGGTAGAGGATTCCGGTGAAAGCCGCGATAACGATGATCCCGATGCCGTAGCTGAAGTACATGGCGCCGAGGAAAAAGCCGGGCTCGCCGCGGCCGAACAGGTATCCGCAGCTCGGGCAGCGCTCGTTCGCCGCGAACGTGCCGCGAAAGACCTTCCCCCTGCCGCATGCGGGGCATCGCAGGCGGGCGATTGCGGAGGCCCGCGTCATTTCAGGTATTTCGCCAGCCAGCCGTGGACTTCCTGCCACCACAACGCCCGATTGCCCGGCTTCAAAATCCAGTGGCCCTCGTCCGGGAAATAGACGTAGCGGCTCGGGATGCCGCGGCGCTGCAAGGCCGTGAACATTCCCAATCCCTGGCCGTCGGGCACGCGGAAATCGAGCGCGCCGTGGATCACCAGCATGGGCGTCTTGAAGTTTTTGGCGTAAGTGCTGGGCGATTGCAGGGCATATCGCTCGGGCTGGTCCCAGGGCATCCCGCCGAACTCCCACTCGGCGAACCACAGCTCCTCGGTGTTGAGATTCATGCTCGTCAGGTCGAACACCCCGGCGTGCGAGATCAGCGCCTTGAAGCGGTCGGAATGCCCCTCGATCCAGTTGACCATGTACCCGCCGTACGACCCGCCGGCCGCCGCCATATGATCCTTATCGAGGAACGGGTAGGTCTTGATCGCATGATCGAGGCCCATCATGAGATCTTCATAGACCTTGCCGTTCCAGTCGGTGCTGATCTCGTCGGTGAATTTCTGGCCGTACCCGGTCGAGCCGCGCGGGTTGATCGCCACCACTGCATAGCCCGGCGCGGCGAAGAGTTGATAGTTCCAGCGGGCGTGCCATTCGTCGTGCCAGGCGCCTTGCGGGCCCCCGTGGATGAGGAAGACGACGGGGTATTTCTTCGAGGGGTCGAAGTCGGGCGGCTTGATGAGCCATCCGTGAACCTGGTCGCCGTTGGCCCCTTTGAAGGCGAAGCCCTCGGCCTTGGCGAGGTCGAGTTTCGCGATCAGCTCGATCGTTATGATGAGGTGAGGCGGCCGAGGTCCGTTCCGTCGTTTCCACACGTGTAGACTTCATTGGGACGACTCGGCGTCGCCGTGGAGTCGACCAGCGGGCTGACCATCAGTTCGCGATCCGCACGACCGGTATTGACGCCTCCTGCGACAATGCCGCCTGACGCCGCCATGAGGCCTCGAGCGTGACGCGATCGTCCAGCCTTCGAGCGAGAGATGGCACCCCGGGTCGACGATCGACTGCGAGCCCGGCGTCGTCGACCGACCGCATGGCAGGCCTTGTCGACTGATGCTAGCGGAACGACTGCATGGGCCGATCGAATGGCGCTCGGTCTCGGAATGGCTTCGTCGCCCGGTTCCACGCCGAGCGACCTTGAGGACCCAGGCGTCGGCCTCGAAGCCCGCTCGGGCCTGGCTGACATAGACCAGGAGTTCGCGGCGCCGGGGATGAAATACGGCTGGCCGTCGGCCCCCTTGTTCGCCGCGGTGAAGTTCCTTGCGCTCGCCGCCCTCGGCGGGCACGATCCAGATGTCCGTATTCGTCGACCACGCCGGGTTTTCCATCGGCTCGGCGGTAAACGCGATCTCCTTGCCGCTCGGGCTCCAGGCATATTCCTCCGACCCTCCGAACGGGGCAGGGGGGGTGTTCACCTTGAGGTCGGGCGTGAGGTCCTTCGCCGTTCCCGTCTTCGCGTCGCACACGAAGAGGTGGGATTTCTTGCCCTCGTCCCAGCTTGTCCAGTGGCGGATCATGAGCGAGTCGAACACCTTGGCCTTGCTCTTGGCCTTGGCTTTCTCCTCGTCGAGCTTGGCGGTCTCCTCGGGCGATTTTCCCGGGATAGACCTCGGCGGCGAATGCGATCTTATCTCCGACCGGCGACCAGATCGGGCCGCTAGCGTCGACGGGGAGCCTGGTCAATTGCCGGGCCTCGCCGCCGTCCATGGGCAGGAGCCAGATTTGCATCGAGCCGGAGCGGTCGGAGTTGAAGGCGATGGTCTTGCCGTCGGGCGACCAGCGCGGATGGTTGTCGTGCGCCGGCGATGTCGTCAGGCGCTTCGGCTCGCCGCCTTCGATCGGCACGAGCCAGACGTCGCTGCTGGACTTGTTCTTGTCGCGGTCGATCTCCGACACCACATATGCCACGAGCTTGCCATCGGGCGAAATCTGCGGGTCGGAGACCGTCTTCACGGCGAGCAGGTCGTCGACCGTCATGGGCCGACCGGCGGCCAGCAGGGGACCGGTCGTGGCGAGCACGAGGGCGAGGCCGAAAACCATCCGCATCACGAAAATCTCCTCGGGGCAAGTCTTGTTTCGCCAGGGCGGATTTCAGATCCGGCCGTGTCCCATCTTCTTCAGCAGGGGATTGAGCGCCAGCAGGAGGACTCCCGAGCCGATCGAGGTCCAGATGAGGAACGTGAACAGCGGAACGCCGTGGAGGAACGAGGATTTGTCCGCCAGGATCGACTCCATCTGCGCGGCCAGCTTGTTGGCGATCGCCGTGCATAGGAACCAGATGGCCATCATCAGCGAGGCGATCCGGGCCGGCGACAGCTTGTTCACCAGCGAGAGGCCGATGGGCGACAGGCAAAGCTCGCCGATGGTGTTGAACAAGTAGACGAGCGACGAGCCATTGCGGGCCGGCCTTGTTCGTCGGGCGAGGTTCGCTGATCGATGTAAGTCCATCACCACGAACCCCAGCCCGAGGATGATCAGGCCGAGCCCCATCTTGGCGGCCGAGTTGACCCGCAGCCCGCGTTCTTCCAGGGCATTCCACAGCACCAGCGGAAGGGGGGCCAGCAGGACGATCAGGAGCGGGTTGATCGCCTGATAGAGAGATGCCGGGAATTCCGTCTCGCCGATCATCGTCGGACCGACGCGGGGACGATGCGATCGGTCTTCTCCTTGGCGAACAGGGTGAACGTGCCGCCCGCCTGCTCGAAGCCCATCCAGAACACGATCGAGAAGATCGCCACGATCAGGATCACGCCGATCCGCTGCCATTCGTCGGAGGTGAACGGGGCGTGCGCCTCCGCATCCGCCACGGCATCGGCCGCATCCTCGCCGGGCGGCTTGGGGGCGATGGTACCTCGGGCGATCAAGCGGGTCGCGACGATCATCGGCAGGGACAGCGCCAGGTAGTACCCCAGCATGATCAGTCCGGACGGACCTCGCCCGGCGGTTACCTGGGCGTAAATCCACGCCGACGGCGCGACCGCGGCGTACACGAGGCCGCATCCGATCGCGGCGAGCAGAACCACATGGACGAAGTCGGCCAGGAAGAGTCTTGGCTGGCCGGCCTCCGCGCGGCCTGGCGGGTATCCTCCGAGACCTAATGTTCTCTGGAAAGCCGCGAAGTTCAGGAGCCCGAACACCATACCAACGCCGGCCGCCGCGAATCCGTAATGCCAACCGAACCGCTTGCTCTCGCCCAGGTACCCGCACACAAGCGGCGCGAGGAATGCTCCGGTGTTGATCCCCATGTAGAAGATCGTGTAGGCCGAATCGCGGCGTCGATCCTCGGCGCATAAAGTTGGCCCACCATCGTGGAAATATTAGGCTTGAAGAAGCCATTTCCCAGGATCAGCAGGCCCAGGGCCAGGTAAAGGAAGGGCTCGAAGGCCATCGCGAAGTGGCCCAATGCCATCAACACCCCCCCGAGGAAAACGGCCTTGCGCTGGCCCAGGTAGCGGTCGGCCAGGTAGCCGCCCAGCAGGGGAGTCAAATACACGAGTCCGGTATAAGTCCCGTACAGGGAGAGCGCGTCGTCGCGGCTATATTTCAGGCGGTCGACAAGGTACAGGACCAGGAGTGCCCTCATCCCGTAATAACTGAACCGTTCCCACATCTCCGCCCCGAAGAGGACGTACAAACCCCTGGGATGTGGCTCCTTCGACAGCCCAACATCCTCGGGGCCCGCGACGAACGGGTTTGGCGGGGCGGCGCTGGTCATGGCGGGCAACTCCCTCGCGATGCGATGCCTTCGATGCGGAAAGGGTTGGGCCGAAGGAGGTCCCGTCCGGGCGGGAGAGGAGGGGACGGGGTCGGGCGCTCCGGCCCACCAAGATGACGCAAGACCGGGGGTCCACGCAAGACCCTGCCGGGCCGCGAATCATCGCGATAGCCGCTTCAGGACGAACGGCATGCAGGCGACCGGCCCCGGATCGGGGAAGAGCAGGGGGCCTCGGATCAGCTCGACGTGGTTGGCCCGAATGATCTCGTGGTCGTCCACGCCTTCCAACCGCGTGGAGGCAATGGACACGCAACCGTCGCCCAGCCCTTCGGTCATCTCGTCCAGGGCGGCGAAAAGGCCGTCCTTCGCCTTCTTCGGCATGATCGCGACCACTCCCCTGCCCGCCTGAATCTGCGCATCGATCTGCTTCCTCGCCGCCTTGGAGATGAAACCCCCGCTCCCGGCCAGGATGTGATAGCGAACGCCTCGGCGACGCGGCCGGGCGTTCAGCTTCTTCAAGAACGAGCTGCCGGGGAGGAGATCTTGCGCCGAAGCCCCCAGGCGATCGTTCAAATGGTCGAACGCCCCGGCCTCGCGATCCTTCAACGCCTGGCGCTGACGAACCAGTTGCAACAATGGCTGTCCCTTGGCCGCCGCCGACCCGTGATTGGTCGGGCCGATCAGGAGCAAATCCCCCACGTCGCCGCCAAAATCGTCGCCTTCCACATAGGACCTGGCAAGCAGGCCGCCCATCGAATGCGAGAGGATCGTCCAGGGTTGCTTCTCGCCCTGATCCCGGCGAAATGCCTTCCAGTCCCGCGCAAATTCGACGGTCGAGGCGTCCAGGTCCCGATCGAAGGGATAGGTATAAAACACCACGCCAAACCCGGCGTCCTCCAGCGGCCCGACGAGGTTGACGAAGCTGTGCGACGTCGAATTGATCCCATGAATCAGGCAAATCGTGCGACGATCGGGGTCGTTCGGGCGATAAGAAGGCCGCGCATGAAACCCACTTGGCAAGACCGGGGCGTCGGAGCAAGCCGCGCCAGGCGACGAGAGGATAAGCCAGAGGGCGCCAAGAATTGATACCATGGGAGAGCATCCACGAGGAACGTCCGATAATGGGCGTTATGTTGCGCGACGTGAAAAGGTGCGGGTTATTCCAGTGGGTGCGAGTCCCACCCGGCGAACTCAGTCGCTCCAGCCGGAAGCTATCGGAGCGGCGGCAGAGGTAACGAAACCGCCGAAGCCTTCGAGACAACGGGCCGCGCAGGCGGCTCGGCGAGCCGGCAGGCCGTAACGCGAGTGAACGCCGAGCAGGCCCCGAAAGCAATGACGAGGGAGCCGACCCGCCAACATAACGGGGAAGGCCGCCGCCACTGGGGAAATGAGGCTCACGCCTCGCGAAGCGACAAGAACCAGTGGTCCCTCCGGGGTAATGGCGACGGCATGCCGGCACACGGAGACCCAGCACAACACGTGAAGCCCCAGGCGGTGGCGGTCGTGACCGCCGACCGGAAGCCCGCGAGGGACAGGCCGGGCCGCCGGGGGTGACGGACAGGCCCGCAGTACCGTCGAAACCGGGTAATTCCGGCGGAGGGAAGGGGCCTGAGTTCAAGACCGGCGTCCGAAGGGGCATGAGAGCCAGGAGATTGGCGATGAGCCTACCACCTCCACCGAAGGTTCGGAAGCTCCAGGAGGCGTTGCATGCCAAAGCGAAGGGATCGCCCGGCTACCGGTTCTACGCGCTGTACGACAAGGTGTACCGAAGAGACGTGCTGGAGTGGGCCTACCACCGCTGCCGTGCCAACGGCGGCGCGCCGGGGGTCGACCGCCAGACGTTCGAGGACATCGAGGCGTACGGGCCGGACCGCTGGCTGGACGAACTGGCGGCAGACTTGAAAGCGAGGTCGTACCGCCCCCGACCGGTCCGCCGCGTGTTCATCCCGAAAGGCGATGGCAAGCAGCGACCGCTGGGGGTCGGGACGATCCGGGACCGCGTGGCGCAGATGGCCGCGGTGTTGGTCTTGGAGCCGATCTTCGAGGCCGACCTGGAGCCGGAGCAACACGCCTACCGGGCCAACCGGAGCGCCCTGGACGCGGTCCGCCAAGTCCACGGGCTGGTCAATTCGGGGCACACCGAGGTCATCGACGCCGACCTGTCGGGTTACTTCGACAGCATCCCGCACGCCGAACTCTTGAAGTCGCTGTCCCGGCGCATCAGCGATCGGCACCTCCTGGGGCTGATCAAGATGTGGCTGGAAACACCGGTGGAAGAGATCGACGAGCGGGGTCGCCACCACCGAACGACCCGCAGCAAGGACGAGGGTCGGGGCACCCCGCAAGGGTCCCCGCTCTCACCGTTGTTGTCCAATGTGTAGATGCGCCGATTCGTCTACGGTTGGAAGGCCCTGGGGCACGAACGCCGGTTGAAAGCCTACATCGTCAACTACGCCGACGACTTCGTGATCTGCTGTCGAGGCACCGCCCTTGAGGCGATGTCCGCGATGCGGGGGATGATGTCCAGGCTCAAGCTGACGGTCAACGAGGCCAAGACCCGGCTGTGTCGCGTCCCCGAGGAGTCGTTCGACTTTCTGGGCTACACGATCGGCTTGTGTCACTCGCCGCGGACGGGCCGTGCCTATATCGGCACGCGGCCGTCGGCGAAGAAGGTCGCCCGCTTGCGCGAGGAGATCCGCGAGTTGACCGACCGTCGTTGGTTCTGGACGGAGGTCGAGGAGCGCGTGGCTCGGCTGAACCGGAAACTTCTGGGGTGGTCGAACTACTTCTGCCTCGGTCCCGTGAGCCCGGCCTACCGTGCCCTCGATCGGCACAGTTGCCAGCGGCTCCGCCGGTGGTTGTGCGCCAAGCACAAGGTGAGGAACCGGGGACTGTCACGATTCCCCGACCGGTACCTGCACGACGTGCTGGGACTGGTCCGCCTGAGTGCCCGGACGCATCACTTCCCGTGGGCGAAAGCGTGAGTTCTTGTCCGAGAGCCGGATGCGGGAAATCCGCCCGTCCGGTTCGATGAGCGGGGAGTGGAAACGGAGCGTCAGCCACCGCGCCACTCCTCGACTCTACCGCTTGGCCCGCCCAGAGACATTTTAGGCTTGCGAAACCGTCGGATCTTCAGACTTCCTCCTCGTGACCCTTTTTCGACTGGGCGGGTCCGGCGTGCCGCCAGATGGCGAAGGTTGATGTCGCCGCCCCGATTGCGAGGAAGGCGGTCATACCGATCAACGATGGATTGCGACGTTTTTCTGGACGCCGATCGGAATCATGCTTGCCTCGGGGGCGAAGCCTGCGACGTTGGCGATATCATTGCCCGGTTGCGTCTGCGTCCACATGGCAAACTTGTAGTTGGCCAGCTTCGCGCCTTCCGAAGGGAGTTGGTTGACGTTCAGGAACACGCGGAGCGTTGCCCCCTTGATCGCGATTTGAGAGGGGTTGATGGCCTGCGTGCTGCCGGTGGTCAGGTCGAGGATGGTGCCCGTTGCCGACGACCCCATCGGGCCCGCCGTGATCGTGACCAGCGCATCGGGCGTGATCCCGGGACGCGAGGCGAAGGTGGGCCCGAGGCGGGCACCCGCGCCTCGATCGAGGGCGAACACGTACTCGGAGGGATTGGGATCGTGGAACGGGCCTCGCAAGATCGCCGCCAGCTCCAACGCGTTCCCCTTGTAAACCGCCGCGCCCGCCACGGTGGGCAGGAGCTGGTCGTAGACGTCCCCGGTGAACTGCGATTGCGAGGCGGGCTCGCGGAAGGTCAGGCCCGGTATGGAGTAGGCGGTCGTGGCGCCGGTCTCGAATTTGGCGATCACCCCGAGGGGATTCTTGACCTCGCGGCGAATCAGCGTGGCCCACTCGCTGCCGATCCCGCCCTGGAGTGCGCCCAGGATGGCCGACTCGCCGCCCGGATCGATCTTGATGGACGACGCGTGGACCAGCCCGGCTCCCGCGATGTGAAGCCCGGCCGTGGTGGCACCACTCAGGAGTGCGCGGCCTTCGAGCGATTCGACCGAGATGCGAGCGTTGAGAGGGCGGCGGTCGCGTTTCATGAGGGAAGTCTCCGGGCTGGGCTCACCCCGTCTCGGTGAGTTTGAAGGACGCTTAACCGATCAGTGTTGACGATCTCTTGAATGAAATCTAGGGCATGCATGGCGTGCTGATGCGAAATTCCTCCGATTTTCGCGACCCCCCCGCCCCTCCACGATACTCATGCAGGTCGATCGCGTAGCATCGCGGCGAGATCTACCGGGATGCGTTGCCAGACCTCGGCGATCCTCCGCAGATGCCGCACGTGGTCGGCGGCTTCGGCCCCCGCGAACCCGAGCACGAGGAACGTCCCCTTCTTGCATTGACGCGTCTGCTTCCAGCCGTCCTTCCAATCGACCTCGACGGGCTCGGCCTTTGCTCCCACGGCAGCGATCAAGTAATCGGCCGTCTCGGTGGTGCTGGCATAGCCTTCGGGCGTCTGGGACGAGTGCGTGATCAGGAGCGTCTTGCGGCCTTCCACCGCCTCCTTGGCGAATTTCTCGAAGCCTGACATGAGCAAGGGCGAAACTTTCCGGTCCTTGGGATCGCCCTCGTAGCCCGAGTAGAGCGAATCTTCCAGGATGATCGCATCGATTTGATCGAAGATTGCCGGGATTTTCAGCATCTCGCGCACGCCTCCGAATCCCGCGCTGAAGCTGCTCACGATCACCTTGCCTCGCACCGGATTGGTCGCCAAGCCTTTGTCGGACACCACCTTGAGCGTGGCGTCGATCAAGCGACCGAACAACGCGGGGTCGGAAAACGGCTTGGTGTAGACGCCCGACAATCCGTTGCGATTGAACTCAATCAGCACCACATTCCACCCCGATGCCACCACGGCCGGTTCCAGCGTCGAGCTGGCCCCATGGAGATGCATGACTACATGCACTTTATCGGCTTTGGCTCGATACCCCTTCGGGATGAACGCGAAGGCCCCATCTCCAATTTCGACACGTGCGCCCAAAGTGGCCGTTGGCGCCTGGCCGCAGAGGATTGCCGCGATTGCGATCGCGAGGCCGTGCATGGGATGAAACCCGTCTGGAGTAAAACGGCGAAACGATTTAAGATCGGGCGAATTCGCGACCAATGATTCCGGAAAGGACTCCGACTCATGCGTCACGCGGAGAAGCTTCGTCGCAGGAATGCGCCCCGCCCTGCCCTTCCCACCCTGGAAGGCCTGGAAGGGCGTCAATTGCTGGCGGGCATCGCCTCGACCTCGGTGTTCGTCACGCAAGCTTACTCGCAATTCATGGACGATTTGAAGCGGATGGAGCTGAATTCGAAGGCCACACCCGCCGAATACCTGGCGCTTCGCGACGATGCGCGGGCCATCTCCGCGGCCACGGCCTCGACGTCGCTGAACGGGTCCAACGCCCAGGCCGAGGCGACCGCCGTCAGCACGATCCTCGATCGATCGACCGTCGACGGCGGGCTGGGTTCCGCGGGTTGGGCAGACGTGGAGGCGCGGCTCCAGACGGCCTTGACCAACCTTGGAGTTGGACAGGCGCTGATCGATCAGACGTTCGCCGACATGAAGGCCGTCGGCACATCGGCCCGAGTCACGCCCTCCGAATACGTGGCATTCAACAGGGATTTTACCTCGCTCAGCACGGCCGAGACGATACCCGGCAATATCAGCTATCTCGACACCAACCCCTCGCTCTATTTCGCGCAACACCTCGGCGGATTCTTCCGCGGCTGGGCCGTCCAGCGCGAGGGGGACCTGGCCACGCTCAAGGCCGACCTCCACGCGACCTCGGCCGGAGCGACGCCGTCGCAAGCGGCCATCGTGCAACGTGATGCGCACCTTTTGGAGACGTTGGTGGCGAAGGTCCCCAGCCAGAATAACGCGGCATTCCTGGAAACCTACAAGACCCTCGTGGAGCAATCCGGGGCCAGCGGCCAGGGGATCGCGGGGCTGGACGCGCCGTTCGTGACCGACCTGGGGATCAACCCCACCCGCTCGGAGGCCGCCGACCTCAAGCGATTGATCGCCGACGCCCCGGCCTTCTACCATGCCGTGGCATCGTCCCCCGCCAACGTGCAGACGATCACGCAGGACGTGCAGGCGGTGGTGAATGATGGCGTGAGCGCCGCTCCGAATCCTTTCAAGATCACGATCCAGTAAGATGTGGCCTGACGGCTACACGGGCGGAAATGGCCTGGTTAATCGGCCTCCCGGCGCCTAAACTCTAATCCGCCGAGGCCCTCCGGTTGCGAGGGCCTCTCGAACCCGGCGGCCGCCCGGTCCGGGTCGATCGATCTTTGGCACGGGACCCCCGATGGCTTACATCCTCAATACGCCCGACGACGTGTGCGCCATGCTCGACGCCGTGGGACTGGATTCGCTCGACGGCCTCTTCGACATGATCCCGCCGGAATACCGGCTGAAGCGTCCGCTGGCAATCCCCGAGGCCCTTTCCGAGCTGGAACTTACGACCCATGTCGGCGCACTCGCGGCGAAGAGCATCGGGGCCGACGCCCGCCCGTGCTTCCTCGGCGGAGGGGCCTACGATCACTTCGTCCCGGCCGTGGTCGACAACCTCGCTTCCCGCGGCGAGTTCTACACCGCCTACACGCCGTATCAGGCCGAAGCCAGCCAGGGGACGCTGCAAGCCACGTTCGAGTACCAGACGCTCGTCACGCAGTTGACGGGCATGGACGTGTCGAACGCGAGCCTCTACGACGGCGGTTCGGCCGTGGCCGAGGCCGTGTTGATGGCCATGAGCGTGACCAACAAGACGAAGCGTGTGGTGATCGCCGGCTCGGTCCATCCCGAATATCACGCGATCGTCCGCACCCTCCTGGCCAATCTCGCCCCCGAGATCGTGGTCGTCCCCGCGCGAAGTGGCGAGGTCGACCCGGCGGAGTTGGAAAAAGCGATCGTCGATGATACATGTGCGGTCGTCCTCCAGTACCCGAACTTCTTCGGCAAGCTCGAAGCGATCGAGGTGATGGTCGACGCGATCCACCGCAGGGGCGCCCTGGCCATCGTGAGCGTCGATCCCATCAGCCTGGGCCTCCTGCGAAGGCCCGACACCTACGGCGCCGACATCGTGGTGGCCGAGGGGCAATGCCTGGGCAATTACCTGGCTTATGGAGGCCCCTACCTCGGGATCATGGCCTGTCGGGAGCAGTACGTCCGCAAGATGCCCGGCCGGGTTGTCGGGCAGACGACCGATCGCCACGGCAAGCGATGCTGGGTGCTCACGCTCCAGACCCGCGAGCAGCACATCCGCCGAGAAAAGGCCACGTCCAACATCTGCACGAACCAGGGGTTGCTCGCCCTCAGGGCCAGCATTTACCTCGCCGTGATGGGTCCGCAAGGCCTCCGCGAAGCCGCCGAGCTTTCCGCGAGGAAGGCCCACTACGCGGCCGAGAAGCTGGCCGAGGTCCCGGGCCTCTCGATGGCGTTCGAAGGCCCGTTCTTCAAGGAATTCGCGATCCGGTCGGACAAAGACCCGGTCGCGGTCTTGAAGAAGGTCGGAAGCCTGGGATATCACGGCGGGATCGCGCTGGGCAATTCGATCCGGCCTCGAACGACCTGATCCTCGTGGCCGTGACGGAGAAGAGGAGCAAGGCAGAGATCGACGGGCTGGCGCAGGCCTATCGCACGGCGATGGCGAATTGAGGGGAGCGGACCATGAGCACGACCACGCGACGCCTCACGGCCGACGAATTTTTCCTGCTCCCCAGGCAAGAACCCGGGATGAGCCAGGAACTCCTCCGCGGAAAGATAAGGACCAAGCCCGTGCCCGGACGCGAACATGGCATGGTCGCGATGGAGGTCGGGCGATTGCTCGCCAATCATGTCAAGACGAGTCGTCTGGGTGAGGTCTACGCCGCCGAGACGGGATTTGTGATCGCGCGAAATCCCGACACAGTCCAGTGCCCCGACGCCTCGTTCGTGAGGCGGGAGCGAGTGGCCGAGATCATCGATCGCGTGAAATTCCTGCCTTTCGCGCCAGACCTTGCCGTCGAAGTCGCCTCGCCGGGCGATCGTCCGGCGGAAATCGCCAGGAAGACGGCCCGGTGGATCGCGGCAGGGACTCGGATGGTGTGGGATCTTTACCCCAAGACGAGGACGGTAACCGTCGATCGGCCGGGCCAGGGCCAACGCAGCCTCGCGGCGGAAGATTCGCTCGAAGGCGACGAGGTAATTCCGGGATTCACCTGTCGCGTGGGCGAGTTGTTCGAGTGAAATCCTGCAGCTTGAGGGAGATTCGTGGCGGATCGAACGATCGTGATTATCCTGGCCGGCCCCAATGGCGCGGGAAGTCCACGGCCGCGGCCCATCTCTTTCGTGACGTCATTGAATTCCTCAATGCCGACGAGATCGCCGAAAGTTTGCCCTCATTATCCCTCCTCGCGAGCCGATTTGGAAGCGGGTCGCATCTTGATTCGCAGGATGGACGAACTTGAACGAGCCGCGGAGAGCTTCGCCGTCGAAACGACCCTGGCGAGTCGGACTTTGGCCCCTCGGGTCGAGCGACTGCAATCCCTGGGATATCCTTTTCGACTGCATTTCATCCGGTCGCCCGGGGTAGAATTCTCCCAGGCCAGGGTTGCTGCCCGGGTTCGAAGCGGCGGCCACGCCATCCCCGACGAGACGGTTCGACGCCGATTTTATGCCGGCCTCAGGAACTTCTTCGAACTGTACCGCCCCCTCGCAGATCTCTGGGACGTCCATGATAATCTCGACCTGGACGGCTTTCGTTTGATCGCGGCGGGCGGGCGAGGGGTCGATGAGACGGTCTACTTCCCCGAAATCTTCCAGGCGATGAAGGAGGATTCCCATGCCGAGTGAAGACCTCAAAGGGTTGAATCTGCGAACCGCCACCGCCGAGGAGGTGAATCGCACGATGACCGAGGCGGCACAATCCGCCTCCAGGCCCATCGGGCTGCCAACCAATCCGTCGTCGTCTGGCGAGATGGACAGGTCGTCGAACTTCCGCCGGAGCGGATCGAAGTCGCGGAAGCTCCCGCGGAATTCATGCGCAATTCTTGAGCGTCGTAGGCCGAAACTCCTCCCCCCGAACTCCTGGCGCCGCCCGCCTCCTCCTTGTGATCCACCAAACTCATGTACAAGCTCGACACCCCCTCGCTCCTGTTCGAGACCAGCCGCCGCGGGCGGTTCACGGCCATCTTACCGGCTTCGGACGTGCCCGATCGGCCGCTCGATGAGCTGATCCCGGCCGGCCATCTGGCCGACGCCCCGCCCCGCCTGCCCGAGCTGGGCGAGCTGGACGTCGTCCGGCACTACACGAATCTTTCGACCTTGAACATGTCGATCGACTCGAACTTCTACCCGCTCGGGTCGTGTACGATGAAGTACAACCCGAAGCGGAACGAGCGGCTCGCCGCCCTGCCCGGGCTGGCCGCGCTGCACCCGTATCAGGACGAAGTCGACGCTCCAGGGCATGCTGGAGATCCTCTACGAGCATGCAGGGTATCCTCGCCGAGATCGCCGGGCTGCACGCCGTCAGCCTCCAGCCGGCCGCCGGCGCGCAGGGCGAGTTGACGGCGCTGCTGGTCGCCGCGGCGTACTTCCGCGACAAGGGCGAGGACGCGGACCAAGGTCCTCGATCCCCGACAGCGCCCACGGCACCAATCCCGCCTCGGCCCACCTTGCGGGCTTCGAGGCCGTGACGATCAAGAGCGACGCGCGAGGCCTGGTCGACCTGGCCGACTTCAAGGCCAAGCTCGACGATCGAGACGGCCGTGTTCATGATCACCAACCCGAACACGGTCGGCCTGTTCGACCCGCAGGTCGGCGAGATCGCCAAGCTCCTGCACGATCGCGGGGCCCTGCTCTACCTCGACGGCGCCAACATGAACGCCATCCTCGGCGAGGTCCGGCCGGGCGACATGGGGGCCGACCTCATGCACTACAACCCGCACAAGACCTTCTCCGGCCCCCACGGCGGCGGCGGCCCCGGCGCCGGCCCGATCGCCGTCCGCGAGCTTCCTCGCACCCTACCTGCCCGCGCCCGCTCGTCGGCCGCAGAAGCGACGGGACGTATCTCCTCGACCACGACCGGCCGAAGTCGATCGGCCGCGTCCGGGCCTTCTTCGGCAACGTGGGCGTGCTGGTCCGGGCCTATTGCTACATCCGCAGCCAGGGGCCGGACGGCCTGAAGGCGGTCGCGCAGCACGCCGTCCTGAACGCGAACTACCTGATGAGCCTGGTCAAGCACAAGTACCCCGTGCCGTTCGGCGAGCGATGCATGCACGAGTTCGTCGCCTCGGCCCGGCAGATGGCCCGCGATCGCGGGATCCGGGCGATGGACGTCGGCAAGCGGCTGATCGATCACAACATCCACGCCCCGACGGTCTATTTCCCCCTGATCGTGCCCGAAGCCCTCATGATCGAGCCGACCGAGAGCGAGAGCCGCGAGACCCTGGAGCATTTCGCCGAAATCCTCCTGAAAATCGCCGAGGAAGACGGCGAGTCGATGCACGATGCCCCGTCGACCACGCCGATCAGCCGGCCCGACGAGGTGGCCGCGGCCCGGACGCCCATCCTGAAATGGTCGCCCGACCATGCCTCGCAAAAGGCGGCCTCGCACGCCCCGCCCGTCGCCGACCGCCGGACCCTGGTCTCGCCCGGATATTGATCGATCGACCATGATTTGCCGAATCCTGCCCCATGAGATCGCCGACGGACCCGCCAACATGGGGTTGGATGAGGCCTTGCTCGACTCCGTGGATGCCGACCCCACGTCCGTCGTCCTGCGGACCTACGAATGGAGCGAGCCGACGCTCAGCCTCGGTTATTTCCAGTCGATCGGGATGGTCGAGGCGGAATCGCGATGGCAGGGCATGCCGCTGGTCCGTCGTCCGAGCGGCGGCGGTGCCCTGTTCCACGATCGGGAACTGACCTACGCGCTAGTTGTGCCTCGTTCTCATCGTCTTGCGGGGCGGCCGTCGCTCCTGTACCGGGCGGTCCATGCGTCGATCGGCGATGCACTCCAGGACGCGGGGATTGACGCCGGGCGCCGAGGCGAGTCGATGGCGGATGCCCAGGCCGGCAAGCCGTTCCTCTGCTTCCTCGACCATGACCCCGAGGATGTGTTGGTCGCGGGCTCCAAGGTCGTCGGGAGCGCCCAGCGAAGGCGGCCTTCGGCCGTCCTTCAACATGGATCGGTCTTGTTGGCCAGGTCGGGAAAAACGCCCGAGTTGCCCGGGCTCTTGGAACTGTCAGGGAAATCGTTGCAGCCCGCTTCGGTGGCGGACCGACTCGGCAAGGCCCTCTCCGCACTTCTGGGGCTAGAGTTTCGCGAAGACGTGATCCCACGAAACGTGCGCGAGAGGGCCGACGAACTAGCCGATCAGGTCTATCGGAACCCGTCGTGGACCTGGCGTCGTTGATCGGGGATTCCGCGCTCGTTAATCGGGCTGAAGCCGCGATTCCGCGCGAGCCGAAGAGATAAAATAGGGTCGGATTGCAACGTTCCTCCTTGTCGACATCGGAATTCACCAAAAAACCGGACTCTTCCCTGTTTCTTGCTTGGCAGGCGGGATATAGTAGCACGAGTAGCGTCGGGCTGGGTCGCGACTCGTCATTAGCGGCTCCCCTCTCCTGACCGGGCGCTATTCCTCGGTCCAACGAGCCAGATTCGTCTCCCCCTCGGGCGCATCTCCCCGCGCCCGGATATCGTCGGTTGACATTCCAGATTGGGGCGGCCCTCATGCTGAAAGTGTCCTTGATCGTCGTGTCGGGGAAGCCCGAAGGTCTCCAGGTCCCGGTGGCCGGCCCGGTCTTCCTCATCGGCCGCGACCCGACTTGCCAGCTCAAGCCGAACGCCGAGGATGTCAGCCGGAAGCATTCCGAGATCACGATCACGGAAGATTCGGTGGTCGTGAAGGACCTGGGAAGCCGCAACGGGACGTTCGTGAACGGAAACCGGCTGACTGCACCTCATACGCTCAAGAGCGGCGAACTCCTGAAGATCGGCCAGCTCACCTTCGCGGTGTTGATCCAGGAAGTCGTGACGAAGGCCGCCACGGCCCCGGCCCGCCCCACGCCCCCGGTCGAGACCCGCGGGAAGTCTTCGGACGTGGTCGAGCAGGACAAGATCAAGACCTGGCTGGTCGCCGACAACACCAAGCCCACGCCCGATCGGCCGTCGGGGATCTTCGACGGCGACACGCTGACCATGGACGCCTACTCCGGCGGGAGCGGCACCCTGCCCGCCGCCAAGCCCCCCTCGTCGTCGGCACAACCCAAGCCCAAGCCCGCTTCGTCGGCCGAGCCCGCCGCCAAGCCCGGCTCCGCCCCGGCCATCCCGGCCCGGCCGCTGTTCGGGGAAGAACCCGGTGAATTCGAACGCCTGGAAGAAGGCGCCGGGGACGTCGCCGAGGAAGCCGAGGAAGAAGTTGAGGGCGAGGAAGATTCCCACGACGAGATCTTCGACGAGTCCAACCCGTTCTACGCCGCGAAGAAGGCGCAGGCCAAGGGGGAAGAGGCCGCCGCGAAGAAATCGTACTCGGATACCTCGGACGCCGCGAACGACATCTTGCGGAAGTTGATGGACCGCCGCCGGGCGTCGCGGTCGTGAGGTGTTGATCCACTCCACTTCGTGGGCGGCCGGCCCTGGACGGGCCGCTCACTTCCAACGATAGCTCCGGTCCTACTTGCGCGGGGATTGACTTTTCGATGCCCGTCGTCGATCCCCCCGCCGTCCTCCAGGACCTGCTCGCACGCCTGGGAACGGCGATCGTCGGCCAGCGACCCCTGCTTGAGCGGCTGGTCGTCGCCCTGCTCGCGGGCGGCCACGTGCTGATCGAAGGCGTCCCCGGCCTTGCCAAGACGCGGGCCGTGCGAGCCCTGGCGCTGGCATTGGACCTGCCCTATCGCCGCATCCAGTTCACGCCCGACCTGCTCCCGGCCGACCTGACGGGAACTCAGATCTATCACCCGGCCACGGGCGAGTTCGACGCCAGGCCCGGCCCGATCGTGACGAGCGTCCTGCTTGCCGACGAGATCAACCGCGCCCCCGCCAAGGTCCAGAGCGCCCTGCTGGAAGCCATGCAGGAGGGCCAGGTCACGATCGGCGACCGCACCATCCCCCTGCCCGACCCGTTCTGGGTCCTCGCCACGCAAAATCCCATCGAGCATGAGGGCACGTATCCCCTGCCGGAAGCGCAGCTTGACCGCTTCTTGATGAAGCTGACCGTCGGCTATCCCGATCGCGAGGCTGAGCTGAGCATGCTCGACCTGCCGGGCACGTCCGATCGTGCGATTGAATCGCTCACGGCCCCGCTGCTTGGCCCGGCCGAGGTCCGCGAGCTTCGGATTCAAGCCTCGGCGGTCCGCCTGGCGCCGGCAATCAAGGCGTACATCGTGGACGTGATCCGGGCGTCGCGCGACCCGGAGAGCTATAACCTTCCGCTAGGCCCGCTCATCGAGCTAGGGGCAAGCCCGCGAGCCACGCTCGCCCTCGTGAGGGCATCCCAGGGCCACGCCATGTTGTGCGGACGCAATTACGTCACGCCCCACGATGTGAAGATGCTCGCGCCGGACGTCCTGCGTCATCGGATCGTGGCGAGCTACGAGGCGGAGGCCGAGGCGTTGAACACCGACGACCTGATCGCCCGGATTCTTGACCATCTCCCCGTGCCCTGAAGCGTGCTTCACACGCCGTCCGCCGCGGAGGGTTTCTGGTCTTGATACAGCCTGGCCGGCCTGCGCTGGAGCCACGCCCAAAATCCCACGCCCGCCGTCAAGATGCCCACGCTGATCGCCTGCGCGATGGTCAATCCGCCGACGAAAACCGACTCGTCGTCTCGCAGTAGCTCGATCAGGAATCGCGAGATCGGGTAAGTGATCATCAACAGGGCCATCACCTCGCCGTCGCGCCGCCTCAGGGGATAAAACGTCGAGAGGAGCCAGAGCAGGAGGAACCCATCGAACGCCGAGTAGAGCTGCGTGGGATGGAGCCGCAGCGAGCGGGCCGCGCTTTCCGCAATCATTCTTTGATCGAGCTGGACATTCCAGGGGATTGATCCCTTCGGGAACGTGACCCCCCAGGGCAGCGAGCAGCGATCGCCGAAGCAGCACCCGTTCAGGAAGCACCCGATGCGGCCGAACGCCACGCCCACGGCCAGCGAAGGGGCGATCACGTCGAGCGTTGGCAGCAAGGGGAAGGGTCGAAGCTTGTAATACAGGATGAATCCGAGGAGCCCGCCAAGGATGCTCCCGTAGAACACGATCCCGCCGTTCCACACGGCAAGCACGTCCCAGAACGTGCGCATTTCCTTAGAGCCCCAATATTCCGTCACGTAAAACGCGCGGGCGCCGATCAGGCCGAAGACGATCACCCAGAAGGCCATATCGGCGACCATCTCGGGATTCAGGCCAACCTTCTTCGCCCGCCTCGCGGCCAGCTCCAGCGAGGACCAGAGGGCCACGACCATCATCAGGCCGAAGCCGAAGATGCGGACGGGCGTGTGGGGGATCTGGAACACGATCGGTAACATAAACGAATTGATCCTACTCGGCGTCCGACCCACCCAGTAACGCATTATCGATGAGACGAGCCGGCCCGACGCGGACGGCCAGGAGCGCGACGGCGGTCTTCCCCTCGCCAAGGCGAGACATCGGCTGGAGGGTGGTCGAGTCGGCCACCTCGGCATAGTCGATCTTCGCCAGGCCTTCGGATTCTATCCGCGACCGCAATATCTGTCGAATCCGATCGCCATCCCGCTCGCCCGCCCGCACGGCGGCGATGGCGTCCCGCAACGCGGCCGAGAGCACGCCGGCAGCCCGCCGTTCCTCGGGGTTCAAATAGCGATTCCGACTGCTCATCGCCAGCCCGTCGGGCTCGCGAACGGTCGGGACGCCGCGAATCTGCACCGGCACGTCCAGGTCGGCCGCCATCCTTCGCAACACCTGGAGTTGCTGGAAATCCTTCTCGCCAAAGTACGCAAGATCCGGCTGGACGATCTGGAAAAGCTTCATCACCACGGTCGCCACGCCGCGAAAATGCCCCGGGCGGCTGGCACCTTCCAGGATCGAGGAAAGCCCCGGGACTTCGACGAAAGTTCCGGTCGAATCGGGCGGAATACAATTCGTCAACCGCCGGCGCAAAAATCCAATGTGCCCCGGCCTGGCGGCATCTTTCCAGGTCCGCATCGAAAGTCCGTGGATAACGCGAGAAATCCTCGTGAGGGCCGAATTGCGTGGGGTTGACGAAGATCGAGACGACCACGAGGTCGGTCTCGTCCCGGCAAATCTCGATGAGCCGAGTGTGGCCGTCGTGGAGGGCGCCCATCGTCGGCACCAATCCCACGACTTGCCCCTTGGATCGGGCATCCCTGATGGCCAAGCGGACTTCGGAAACGGTCCTGGCGACTGCGGGCACGGTTCGCTCCGAAATCGGGATTTCCGGCGTGGGGCGAGACACGACACGTACAATAGAGTATGGTGCGGAATTGGGGTCGGTGGTCAAGGCCGCGCGATCCGCCCGCTTTCCCCCTCTCCTCATCCGGACGGGATCTGGTCCGATGAACACCCCGTTGAGCGTTGCCCTCGACATGCCCCGCGTGGCCTCGTTGGATGAAGCCGAGGCACGCGCCGCGCTGGTCGCCTCGGAACGTCGTGCGCGTGCCGCTTTTCGAGGGGATCGAGGATTCGGTATTTGTCCACGACCTCGACGGCAAGATCCTCGACGCCAACCCCGCCGCCTCGCGACGGCTGGGCTATACTCGCGAGGAATTCCTGAAGCTCAACACGCGCGACATCGACGATCCCGAGTTCGCGGCCGGCTATGGCGAGCGGCTGGAGGAGCAGCTCTCCAAGGGGCATCTCCACTGCGAAGGCCGGCACCGCACCAAGGACGGCCGCGTCTTCCCCGTGGACATCAACACGTCCACGATCCACCTGGAGAATAAGCGGGTCGTCCTCGCCGTGATCCGCGACATCACCGAGCGCAAGGCCCTGGAGGCATCGCGGGCTCGCTTCATCGAGGCCCAGGCGGCGCACGCCCGCGAGATGGAGGAGAAGAATCGCGAGCTGGGCCAGTCGGAAGAGCGATATCGGAAGCTCACGGAGGGGCTGCTGGATGCCGTGGTTGCCACCGACGCCGATGCCCGCATCACCCTCTTCAACCCCTCGGCCGAGCGGACGTTCGGGTACCAGACGAGCGAGATCCTCGGCCAACCCTTCAAGATGCTTTTCTCGGATTGCGGCAAGGACTTGCAGCAAGTCATCCGGCGCGCACGACCCCGACCTGGTCGGCCACACGGTCGAGTTGCTCGGACGCCGGAAGAATGGCGATACGTTCCCGCTGGAACTCTCGCTCTCGACGATCGAGACGGCCGAAGGGATCCAGTTCGTCGGGTCGATCCGCGACCAGGCCGAGCGGCAGAAGATGCGGGCCATGCTCTCGCAGTCGGAGAAATTGGCGTCGATCGGGCTCCTGAGCGCGGGGGTGGCGCACGAGATCAACAATCCGCTCGCGTTCATCGCCAACAACCTCGCCGTGCTGGAGCGCGACCTCGGCGGCGTCGTCGCGATCATCTCCGCCTATGAATCAGGCGACGACGTGCTGGAACGGGCGGCGGCCGGGGTCATGGAGCGGGTGAAGCTCGCCCGCGAGGACGTGGATTGGGACTACGTTCGCGACAACATCGGCAGGATGATCACGCGGACCCGCGAGGGCGTGGGGCGGGTGGCGTCCATCGTGCAGACGCTTCGCGGACTGGCCAGGACCGCCCCGCCAAAGCTGGAAGCCGGCCGCGCTCGGGATGCTGATCGCGGGCGCCGTCGAGCTGATCCAGGGCCGTGCAAGGCGCTCGAATATCGAGCTGGTCCTGCCCGAAGGCCCGGCCGCCAGCGAGCCGATCCTGTGCGTGTCGTCGCAGATCAGCCAGGTGATCCTGAATCTGCTGGTGAACGCCCTCCAGGCGATCGAGGCGACCGGGCGCGAGCAGGGCAACCGCATCGTGGTCGACGTGAAAACGGCGCCGGGCCATCATGTGGTCGAGATTTCGGACACCGGAGACGGGATCCCGGAAAACAGCCTGCCGCAGATCTTCGACCCCTTCTTCACCACCAAGCCGGTGGGCGAGGGGACGGGGTTGGGGCTGTCGATTTCCCACGGGATCATCACGGGCCACGGCGGCCGGATCGAAGTCGAAAGTCGTGCCGGCGAAGGCACCACGTTCCGCGTGTGGCTCCCCGATCGTCACTAGGAACCCCTCCCATGGCCGCGGCGATCAAGCATACCCTGCTGGTGGTGGACGACGAGCCCGACGTGTGCGACTCGGTGCATGACCTGCTTCGGCGCGAATTCCGCGTGCTGAGGGCGAACAACGCGACCGATGGCTTCCGCCTGATGCAGACCGAGGAAATCCACATCATCATGACCGACCAGCGGATGCCCCAGATCACGGGCGTGGAGCTCCTGGAACGGGTCAAGGCCAAGAATCCGCAGGCCATGCGGCTGCTCTTCACCGGATACGCCGACCTGGAGTCGATCATCGCGGCGATAAATCAGGGGCATATCTTCCAGTTCCTCAAGAAACCCTGGCAGCCCGAGGAATTGCTCGCGGCGGTCCGCACGGCGGCGGCCGAATACGACCGCCTGATCTCGGCCTCGTTGGAGAGCGATCGGCTTCGCGAGGAACTCGGCAGCATCCAGAAACGCGTGGAAGCCCTGGAGGGAGAAGTCCGCCGCTTGGGCGGGCTCTCGCCGGCCTGATGGGCGGAATCGCCACCAATCCCCCGCCATCGGCCCGTCGCCACACGCTGCTGATCGTCGACGACGAGGCGGACGTGCTGGAAAGCCTCCGGCACCTGTTCCATCGTCGCTATCGCGTGATCACGTCCGAGAGCGGCGCCGGGGCCCTCGATGTCCTGCGCCGGGAGGAGGCCCACGTGATCCTCTCGGATCAGAGGATGCCCGGGATGACGGGCGATGCGTTCCTCCGCAAGGCCCGGGAGGAATATCCCGACGCGATCCGCCTGCTGTTCACCGGATATGCCGACATCCAGACCGTCGTCAGCGCCGTCAACCAGGGCGGAATCTTCCGCTACATCCACAAGCCCTGGGAAAGCGGGGAGCTTGAGGCCGTCGTGGCGCAGGCCTCGGCCCAGTATGAGCTGCTGGCGGAGCGTCGCCGCCTGATCGTCGAGCTTCAGGAGGCGAATCGGCGCCTGACCGAGGCGAATCGGGACCTCGCCGAGACCGACCAGCTCAAGACGGCGTTCCTGGAAGTCGCCAGCCACGAGTTCAACACGCCCATCACGATCGTGCAGGGCCTGAGCGAGATGCTCAAGCTGGTGAACCCCGACCGCGAGCCGCACGAGCGCGAGATTGTCGAGCAGATCGCCGAGTCATCCGCCCAACTGGCCAGGCTCGTGGCAAGCACGCTGAAGTTGCTCCGCGCGGGCGATTTCCGCAATCCGTTGCGACTGGAGCCGACGAGCCTGACACGCCTCCTGAGCGAGGTCGCCTCGCAGGCAATGCCGTTCGCCGAGGCCCGCCAGCTTCAATTTCGGGTCGAGATCCCGGAGGATCTGGGGGTTTTCGAGGTCGACGCCGGAAAGATCCGCGACGCCGTGATCAATCTCCTGACCAACGCCATCAAATTCACCCCCGACCAGGGGGAGGTCCGGTTCTCGGCCAGGGCCGTGGACGAAGGCGCCGAGATCGAGGTGGCGGATCGGGGGATTGGTCTGGAACCTCGCGCGTTGGCCAGGCTCTTCGAGCCGTTCTTCACCGAGTTCGACGCCGCCACGCACTCCTCGGGCGAATTCGGCTTCCGCAAGCGGGGGCTCGGGCTCGGCTTGAGCCTGGTGAAGCGATTCATCGAGCTTCACGGCGGGAGGGTCTCGGCCGAAAGCGCCCCGGGCCAGGGGACTCGCGTGGTCGCCTATCTGCCGAGGACGCCGAAGGCCGGGCCATGAGAGGCATCGCCCTCGGTTTCCTCGCGGGGGGGCCGATCGGTTATACTGGGCGGAACAGGATCGATCGACCGTGCCGAGAGAATGCCTCATGCCCACCGCGCTGATCGTCGAAGACGAACCCGAGGCGAACAAACTCCTGTCGATGCTCGTCCGGCTGCGGGGCTACAGCACGCTCTCGGCATTCACGGGGAAGGAGGCCCTTGAGATGATCGAGCGAGGCGGCCCCGACGTGGTGTTCCTCGACCTCATGCTGCCCGACATCAACGGGTTCGACGTCTGCCGCGCGATCAAGTCTCGCCCCGGCACCCAAGCGGTCCCCGTGGTCATGGTCACAGCGAGGCTTGCCGAGGAGAACCGGGCCAAGAGCGCCAGGTTGGCGCCGACGAGTTCATCCCCAAGCCCTACACGCCGAATCAGATCTTCCAGGCCCTGGCCACCGCCGACGCCCTGAGGAACCGGCCGAAGACAACCGGCGAAGGCGCCGACGCTTGATGTGTCCGGAGGCACCTCATGCCTACCATTGGTCCCTCATCGCTCTCCGCCTCCGACCGCGCCATGTTGCTCGCATTCCGAGCCTGGCGGATCCCTAATAACGAGCTGCCCTGGGTCCAACTTGCCCCCGCGTGGTCGTTGGCGTTGCAGGCCGCGTGGGACCGGGAGATCGCGCCGATCGACCCCGAGAAGGCGTGGTCGGCCCTGAACCGCCAGCACGCGGCCGAGGCGGTCTTCCAGGCCGACAACGTCCATCCGAGCTGGCTAACGCCGGCACTTCAGGGAGAGTCGCCGTCGGTCGTCAGGGCGATCATTGCCCATAGCCCCGCGCCGATGAAAGATCGTCTTGGCGAGGCGTTCAAACTGGACCCGCAATCCTTCCTCCCGGACGGCCCCACGCACCCCGACATACTCGCGTGGGCCCAGTCCTTCTGGGCCGAGCGTCTGGTGGGAGGCGCGCCGGCTCGGGCCGGACGATCCTCCCGTGATTGCCGCGATCGCGGGACTTTCGTTGAGGGAAACGACCCGCCTGGTCCGGACGGCGGGGCTGGCCAGGCTCGCCCTGGCGGAGAGGCACGTCGATCCTGGTCCTTCGCGGAGGAATTCGAAAAAACAGGCGTTCCTAGATGAGATCGACGCGGCTTCCGGGGGCTCGATGGAAGCGTGGATTCAATTTGCCACGGAGGACCGAGATGCAAGCCTTGCCGATGGGCGTCCTTCCACGCGAAATTTGGGCCTACTCACGCTCAGCCGGTTACTTTCCACGGCCGACCCCATGCGAGCCAGGTGGGCACTCCAGCACCTCCCCTACCCCATCGCCAAACGCCTTCGCATAAGCGCGATTCCGACCGCCGATCGGCTCGTGTTCGAATTGTACTTGCTGAAGACCTCGTGGGAGCATCTTGCGTCGCAAGGGCGCATCATCGGTCGACCCTGGAGAGGCCTCCCTTGAGCACCGGCCCGAAGGTACCGGACGAGACGAACGCCGCGACCGAGGCGGGGCCGTTTCGCGATCTGCCCAGGGTGGACCGGCTTTCGGCCAGCCGCAACGCCTTCCCGGCCGCCGGTTCCTTCGCTCGCGAGGCATTGCAGCCAATCCTGGAGCCGCTCGATCTCCAGATCGAGCTTGGCCCGTGCGAGCGGATCGATCGCGCGGCCGGTTTGGGACGTCCCGGCGTGGTGGTCCATTTCTCGTGGCCCCGACTCGACACGCGTTTGGCCCTCTGGATCGAAACCCCGCTGGCCCACGGCGTGATCGACCGCCTCCTCGGTTTCTGGCGATTTCCGGGACAGGATCGGCTGCAAATCACGCCCGTCGAATGGGGCCTCATGGGGTACGTGGCGGCCCGCTCGCTGGGTCGGCTTGCCGAATGCGAGGGCCCGCTCGGCCCGTGGGATCTGATCCTCGACCGCGTCTCGCCCGAGCCGTTCAACCCGAAGGGCCTGGGAGCCGTGGCCACGCTTCGCTGGCTCGTCCAGGTGGGGGACGCGTCGGGCTCCGTGCGGCTGTGGGTGTCGGAATCGTTGCTCGGCCGCCTGGCGACGGTCGCTCCGAATTTGTCCGATGTCGACCTTGAAGCGCTCCGGGCCGGTTGCGGAGACCTTTCCGCCGATTTCACCGCCGAGATTGGCACCGTCCTGCTCACGCGAGGCCTGGGAAGCCTCCGAGCCGGCGGCGTCCTCCCGATCTCGGGCTGCAACCTGTCAGGATCACCCGCCAATCCTTCGGGACGGCTTGATCTCGTCTCCCGGTCCTTGGGAACCATCTTCCGGGTGACCGCGGCGCCTGTCCCGAATACCGGCGGGGCAACAATCACGATCCGTTCTCCCCTTCGTCCTTCCCCCAACCTCCGCGAGCCCATCGCCATGAGTGGCCCGACAAGTTCCCCCGAGATCAAACCCAGGTCGGCGGACGTCCCGGTGACCCTCGCCATCGAGCTAGGCCGGGTCAGCCTCCCGCTGTCCAGGCTCGCAGACCTCCGCGAAGGAGACGTGATCGAGCTTGGCCGTCACCCCCAGGAACCGGTCGAGCTCACCTCCGGCGGGAGGCTGGTGGCGCACGGGGAGTTGGTGCAAATTGATACCGAGCTCGGCGTCAGGTTGATCCGCATCTTCCTCTGAATTCCGTCGCTAGAACGGGTAAACGACTTGCAGGACCAACTGGAGCCCGAGCGTCTCGCCGCCGATGAGGAGGATGGTCACGGCCAGGGTCTTCCAATCGGCCCCGACACGTTCCATGCCGGCCCCGACCGCCACGAGCAGCGGCGGCATGAAGGGTAGCCAAAGCCTTGCAACCTCGCTCAGGTTTTTCCCGCTGAAATCCAGGAAGAGGACAACCGCAAGCGCAATCCAAGAGGCGCGGGCCGCCTTGAACCTCGGCAAACCGGCCAGCGTCCAGGGCACGACTGGTAAGCTTATGGCGATGGCGAATTCGACGAGGTTCACCCAGAGCCAGGTGCGATAGGTGCGCGGATAACTGACGTAAAATCGCGCGTGGTTCTTATGGTTCCACCACCAGATCACGAACGGGTTGGCCCGCGAGATGGCCCAGAGGCCCAGGGTGACTCCCAGAAATCCCGAACCCACGGCCAAGATCGCGATGACCCGGCGACGCAACGGCTGATCGACGTCGGACATGAGCCACAGCCCGACGATTAATCCCGACGGCAGGAAGACCAGCGAGAATTGCATCCCGATCGCGAGGACGATCCCCGATATCGCACACCCGGCCGGCGATTTCCTCGTCGCCATCGCCAGGGCGAGCGTCGAAAAGAGCGGGAAAACGGTGTCGGCCGTCGGCTGGAACAGGATCGCCGAGGGAATGACCGGCCACATCGCGGCGGCGGCCCACGCCGAACTGGCCGGCAGGGTTTTCCTCGCCAGCAGGTAGAGCGGCGCGACGGTCGACGCGCACAGAATCAGCGTGAACGCCCCTTCGACGGCGATGGCCGCGCGGTCCTCCCGGCCAGTCCGGCGGAGCAATATCCGGAAGCCGGAATCGACCGGGGGCGGGAGATGCTCGGAGATCCATCGGGCCATCGCGGGATGCCCATCCATCGTGGCCATCATCCCGCGGGCGACCAGGAGCAATCCCGGCGGATGCGTCCCGATGTGCAGCTCGTCCTGCCGCCGGATCCACGCCGGATAGTCGGCCCAGAACCGCCATGGGTCGCCGACCTGGGACCTGGCCACCTCGTAATAGCCGCTCGATCCGGGCATGGCCAGCGTGACCCATTTCGTCAGCCCGTATCCCTCCGGCGCGGCGTTCTGGATCATCACCTGCACGCAGATGGAGGCCCAGACCAGGGACGCCACCCACAAACCTTCGCGAATTCGGCCCGGATTCCCCTGCAAGCGTCGCATCCCGACCGCGGCGAACGCCGCATAGGCGAGCAAGCCGAGCGTGCCGCATGCCAGCTCGAGCCCGGTGATTTTCGCCGTCAACCGCGACCATTCCCACTCGCCCTTCACGCCGAGGGGCATCACGCCGGCGCGGATGGCGATCATGAGCACCAGCAAGGCAGCGGCCGACGCACCAGGGATTGCCCATCGACTCCATCGCATGGGGATGATCGTATCGCGGGCCGTGGCCGGAGACGAGAGCGGGGAAAATACCAGAGGGCGATTGCGTCGCGGGTTCGGGGATGGTTTGATCGTCCTCGGCCCCGCACCGCGGCCCGATCCGAGGAGCCTTGCATGCACTTCAACGACCCCGAAAAGCCGGTCGCGATCGGCGCCGATGACACGCCCTGGTATCGCGGGCTGACGAGCTATCACTGGTTCGTCCTGGTGGTCGCGGCACTCGGGTGGATGTTCGACACGATGGACCAGCAACTCTTCAACCTCGCCCGCAAGCCGGCGATGGTCCAGTTGCTCACGACCTCGGCGGGCAAGCCCTCGGCCAAGATGGTGAGCGACTACGGCGGGTATGCGACCTCGATTTTCATGGTCGGATGGGCGATCGGCGGGCTGTTTTTCGGAGTCCTCGGCGATCGACTGGGCCGCGCCGCGACCATGCTCGTGACGATCCTGGTTTACTCGATATTCACTGGCCTGAGCGCCTTTTCCTTCGGGTTCGCCGACTTCGCGCTCTATCGCTTCCTGACCGGCCTGGGCGTGGGCGGCGAGTTCGCCGTCGGCGTGGCGCTCGTGGCCGAGGTCATGCCCGATCGTTCCCGCCCGTTCGCGCTGGGCTGCTTGCAGGCCTCGTCGGCCCTGGGGAACATGACGGCCGCGGTGGTGGCCATGGTGCTCGGGCAAGCTTGAAGAATCGGGCGCGGTGGGAAGTGCCTGGCGGGCCATGTTCCTCATCGGCACCGTGCCGGCCCTGCTGGCGATCCTGATCCGCCGCCGCTTGAAGGAGCCCGAGCGCTGGAAGGCCGCCGTGATGAAGGCGACCGATGGCGAAACCTTGGCCGACCCGGCCAAGAAACTCGGCTCGCTTTCCGAACTGTTTGCGACCCCGCGATGGCGGCGAAACGCGATCGTGGGCATGATTCTTGGGTTCTCGGGCGTGGTCGGGCTGTGGGGCATCGGCTTCTTCAGCTTCGACCTGATCCGCCCCGTCTTCGAGCAGGACATGCGAGCCCGAGGGCTGAGCGAGACCATCATCAAGGGTCGCCTCACGTCCTTGACCGGCATCACCTCGCTATTCCAGAACCTGGGCGGCTTCTTCGGCGTGGTCGCCTTCACCTGGTACACGTCGATCATGGGCCGGAAGCCGGCCTTCGCGCTCTCGTTCCTCCTGGCCGGCGGCGTGACGGCGTGGACGTTCTACAGCATCAATCGCTACGACCAACTGTTCTGGCTGATCCCGCTCATGGGGTTCTGCCAGCTCACCCTGTTCGGCGGTTACGCGATCTACTTCCCCGAGCTATTCCCGACCCGCCTGCGAAGCACCGGCACGTCGTTCTGCTACAACGTGGGGAGGCTGGTTGCCGCCAGCGGGCCGCTCATGCTCGGGGCGATCACGAGCGTGTGGATCAAGGATTCCGGCGAGATCGCGGCCCGACGCTACGCGGGCATGACCATGTGCCTGGTGTTCATCATCGGCCTCCTGGCGTTGCCCTTCGCCCCAGAGACGAAGGGGAAGCCGCTGCCGGAGTAGAAGCGATCATGCAGGGTTACCGCGACGAGACGTTCCGCCCATCGTGGACCGTCCTGAACAGCCGGATCGCTGTCCCTCACGGCCGACGGTTTGACGGGTGGGGTGTCTTTACGGAATCGGGGAAAACCCCAGATGGAATTTAGCGACTGTTAACTCCGGGGTTGAAAACGCCGTACACGCTCGATTGCCTGGTATTTCCTCCCAGATATAGGAGCGGATCCTCCAACGCCACTCATCTTGACGTTGGTTGTTCCCTTACCTCTCATGGCGACTTTGGTGGTGTCGAGGAAGTTCGCGACGTCCGCCCTGAGTTTCGCCAGGCTTGGGCCGTGCAGGTACATCATGTGGCCGGCTTCGTAGGTCTCGACGTGGATGTTCTTTCGCTGCGAGGCGTCCAGGCCCATGTGGGCGAGCGTATAGTCGGTTGCGGCGAAGGGCGTGGCGAGGTCGAAATAGCCCGATCCTACGAAGATCTTCATGGACGGATTCTTGCTCATGGCGTCCCTTAGGGCCGCGCTGGTGTCGGGATAGCCCTGGCCCTGCGTGCCCCAATCCCATCGCCCCACGCCTTCGCCCAGGATGTGATAGGGCAGGTCGGATTGGAAGTTGAGATCGGCCCGGACGTAGCGGTTGAACGTGGCGGTGTAGGGCGGACGGATGGCCGACATGCTCGGGTCGGTCTCGATCGCCGCCCCCACGCCCGAGGCGTCGACCCCCTTGAACCGGCTGTCGAGACGCCCGACCGTCTTCCTCTCCTTTCGCAGCAACTCCTTGCAGAACCGCATGATCTCGATGCGAAGGTCGCTGGCGTCCACGTAGGATGGGTCGAGCCCCGTGAATCGCGAGACTTTCTGGACCATCTCGCGGCGCTCGGTCGTCCGAGAGGCGATCACCTTTATCCAGGGCCGTTGCGTAGTCGGTCAGGGCGAACCGCTGGGCTTCGGCCAGGACCGATCGTAGCTCTTGCTTCTGCAGGTCGTCGGGCAATTTCTTGTGATAATAGGCCGTCGCGGTATAAGTCGGCAGGAAGAGGGTGTAGGGAAGGTCGTTTCCCTTCGAGAATCGCGCGGTCTGGAAATTCAGGATCGAGGAGATCAGGATCACGCCATTGAGCGCGATCCCCTGGTCGACGAGGTGTCGGCAGGCCCGCGGCGCGGGTCGTTCCGTAGCTCTCGCCGACCAGGTACAGCGGCGACTCCCAGCGCCCGATCGGGTGAGGTACATGCGGATGAATTCGCCGACCGATTCGATGTCGCCCTCCGAGGCCGTGGAACTTCGCGTTCAGCTCGGGCTTGCTTGCGGCCGGCTGTAGCCGGTTCCCACCGGGTCGATGAAGACGAGGTCAGTCCTGTCGAGCCAGGTTTGCTGGTTGTCGACCAGGCGGAAGGGCGGTGCAGGCGAATCGCCCTCGTCGGGCATGACTCACCCGCTTGGGCCCGAGTGCTCCCATGTGCAGCCAGACCGACGACGAGCCCGGCCCGCCGTTGAAGCTGAACATGAGCGGTCGCTTCACCGCGTCCCCGGCGTTATCGAGTGCGTAGGCCACGTAAAACATCCTGGCCTCGACCTCATTCTTGGAATCGCGGATCGGCATCATGCCGGCCGTGGCCGTGTAGGAAAGTACCTTCCCATCCACGGTGATCTTGTGGTGAGTCACCACGCGCTCATCATCCTTGTCGGGGGCCGGCGGCGCCTGCGCCGCCGCGAATTGGCTGGACGCGGCGACTAGGATGATGGGGATGGAAAACCAGGGAATAGGACGCATGGTGATTCCTGGAGAATTGGTGGGAGGGGAAACGGTGTTTCCGGTCATTTTGGTGGTCAAACGGTGCCTGATTGCGCGGGATTGTCGGAATACTATAAGGACTTGGGGCGTCCCTGTGAGCCATTTCGGCGAGCTTTTCGCAAATCCGCCCCATTTATGCGAGACCCCACGCACGCACTGGTGTTAATTCCGGTACACAGTTGGCAAGAATGTCGCCTAGAATCTTATCAGCCGGCTTCGGCCGAATCGGAGGAGAGGCCTGGGGCCTTTTCGAGAGTTTCAGGAAAGTTTTCCGCGACTCTCGCCCGGAATTTGGTTTCGCGTTGATCAACGATCCCCCATCAGGGGATGCGAGATCGTTTTGTCCTTTGACGGAATCGAGATTTTCCATGATGACTTCGCTGTTCTCGCTGTCCCCCGTCCTCGGCTACCTCGACCCCGGCACCGGCAGCTTCCTGCTGCAAATCATGATCGCCGGCATGCTCAGCGGCGCGTACGTGGTCGGCCAGTCCTGGCACTGGGTGAAGGCCAAGGCGCTCAGCCCGCTCCGCAAGCAAAGCTAAGGCTGGGGAAACGATGCCCGAGATCGTCGAACGAGCTGAGCCCGGGTCGTTCCGTGATCCCAGCGGTTTTATCTTCGAGCGTGACGGCGAGATCTATCGCCAGGTGAACGCCGTCTATCGCGACGACTACGATCAATTGATCGAGTCGGGCCTTTACGACGAGCTGAAGGCCGCCGGGTTGATCGTGGCCCATGAGGAAGTCGACCTTGAGGGCCGCGACGCGTACAAACTCCTGCGGGTGGAACGCATCCCCCTGATTTCCTACCCGTACGAGTGGTGCTTCTCGGCGCTCAGGGACGCGGCCCTGCTCACGCTCGACATCCAGAAACGCGCCGTGGCGCGGGGCATGAGCCTCAAGGACGCCAGCGCCTACAACGTGCAATTTCGCGGGGCGCGAGCCGTGCTCATCGATACGCTTTCGTTCGAGCGACTGCGCGATGACCGCCCGTGGGTCGCCTATCGCCAGTTTTGCCGCCATTTCCTCGCGCCGCTCGCGCTCATGGCCATGCGGGACGTCCGCCTCGCGGGCCTCCTGCGCGACCACATCGACGGCCTGCCCCTGGACCTGGCATCTCGACTCCTCCCCTCGCGTTCTCGCCTTTCCTTCGGTCTTTTTTTGCATATCCACCTGCATGCCGGGATGGAGGCACGCCACGGAGGCCAGGCCACCAAGCCCACGCGATCGGCCCGTTTCGGCCGGAATGCACTGCTTGGGCTCGCGGCCAGCCTGGAGGCAGCTGTCAGGCGGTTGAATTGGGAGCCGAAGGGGACGGAGTGGATCGGTTACGCGTCGGACACGAATTACTCGGATATGGCCGCGACGAGCAAGCGAACGATGGTCGAGGCGTTCCTGGGGCAAATCGGGCCGACATCCGTCTGGGACCTCGGCGCCAATACGGGAGAATTCAGCCGGATCGCCGCCTCCGGGGGCATCCCCACGGTCTCGATGGACATCGACCCGGCTTGCGTCGAGGCGAATTATCGCGAGGCGCGGGCCGGTAACTCTTCCGATCTCTTGCCTCTGGTCATGGATTTGACGAATCCCTCGCCCGGCCTGGGATGGGCCGGCAATGAACGGGCCTCGCTGGCCGATCGCGGCCCGGCCGATGCCGTGATGGCGCTTGCGCTGATCCATCACCTGGCGATTGGCGCGAACGTGCCTCTGGACCGGGTCGCGGCGTTCCTGGCCGACCTCAGCCATCATCTCATCATCGAGTTCGTCCCGAAGGAGGATTCGCAGGTCGCCCGGCTGCTGGTCGTCCGCGACGATGTTTTCCCCGACTACAATCGCCCGTCCTTCGAAGGGGCATTTGCGAGATACTTCCACACGCTTCGCGTCGAGCCCTTGGCCGAGAGCGGGCGGATCCTGTATCTGATGAAAAGGAAGAACCCGGCATGACCCTCCCTCGCCCGTTGCCGTTCCATCCCCTCCTGCTGGCAATCTTCCCCCCGCTTTTCTTGCTCGCACATAACGCCTCGGAGGCGGGGCCGGGGGAATTGACCCTCCCCATCATCGCCGGACTCCTGTTCGCCATTGCCTCCTGGGGGGTCGCGGGATTCTTCCTGAAAAGCAGCAAGCGAGGCGCACTCGTCGCCTCGCTCGCGCTGGCGCTCTTCTTCACGTTCGCGATCCGCCGCACGTATTATCAAGAGGCGCTCACCTATGTCAGCACCCTCTGGATCTTCGCCTATGTTCAGATTCCGCCGATCGCGATGGTGGCTTGCGACGTCACGCTGCTGGCGCTCGCGTCCTGGGGAATCGCAAGGCTGAAAGGCGAGCCGGTGCGCCTGACCCGGGGCCTGAACCTGTTCGCCTCGCTGCTCGTCGGGCTCTCGCTCGTGGGGATCGTGCCGGCGATCTCCGGCGCGGTGCGGGCCGCCTCCCGAGGGGGGATCGCGTCGCGGAGGAGCGAGACCGTCTTCCCCCTGGCCGCGAATCCGGCGCACAAGCCCGACATCTACTACATCATCCTGGACGGATTCGGCCGGGAAGACGTGCTCAAGGCCTATTACGACTACGACCTCGCGCCGTTCGTGTCCCGGCTGGAGAAGGACGGGTTCTACGTGGCCGGGGCCGCACGAGCCAACTACGCGCAAACGCCCTTGTGCCTCTCCTCGTCGCTCAACTCGCGGTATCTCGACGATCCTTCGATGGGCAAGCCGGCAAGCCTGGGAGAGTTGCGAGACTTGATCGGCCGCAACTCGGTGGTGCAGTCGCTCAAGCCGCTGGGATATCGCTTCGTGACCTTCGCCACGGGGTTCGAGCCGACAGACCATCCGGAAGCCGACGTTTACCTGACCCCTCACGCGCATCTCTCGGAATTCGAGCGGATGCTCCTGTCGACCACCCCGCTCATGAGCCTGTTCGCGGAGGGCCGGGGCGACTCTTTCTCGCTACTCAGGGCCAGGACCCTGCACGTCCTGGACAGGCTCCCGACGATCTCCGCCGATCCCGCGCCCACCTTCACGTTCGCCCACATCGTCTGCCCGCATCCCCCCTTCGTCTTCGGCGAGAACGGCGAGGACGTGAGCCCCTATAAGGACTCGTTCGGGCTCTTCGATGGGAAGGTGAGGGATCTCGACGCCCATGGCCCCGAGGATTTCATCCGGCGCTATCCGGAAGCAGGTCGCCTTCCTCGTCAATCGCGTCGCCACTACTATCGAGGACATCCTCGCCAAATCCCCCGAACCGCCCATCATCCTGCTCCAATCGGATCACGGCCCCGCGCTGAACCTGGACATCCACAGCCTTGAGAAGACCGATCTCCACGAGCGTATGAGCATCCTCAGCGCCTATTACCTGCCCGAGGCCGGCCGCAAGATGCTTTATCCGGCGATCACGCCGGTGAACTCGTTCCGCGTGGTCCTGGATTCGAGCTTCGGCGCCGGGCTGCCCCTCCTGCCCGACCGCAGCTTCTTCTCGATCTGGGACGAGCCTTATAAATACGTGGATGTTACCGCGACGTTGCGGGAGGACGCCGCACGCCGGGACGCGAAATCACAGCCGATCGAGGGTTCCGAAGGCAAGGGCGTCCCGATCCCCCCGAAGACCGATTCCGCCGCGAGCAGCCTCTCGCGTCCTCCCCGGCAGGGTTCAATGTAGGGCTCAAGAAGTATTGGCTCATAATTCCGGGATGGTGCAGGGACGTGCGCCGGAGGTCTCCGGGGGCCACGCTTACGAAATCGTAAGCATGGTACCCAAACACCGACCCGGAAGCATGAGCCGAAGTTTTTTGCCTGCTCCGCGCCGTCCCGGGTCGTTGGCTGTGGCGGCTCTTGTGGACCGGGAGATCGTGGCGGGATGGAGCCGCCGTGGCGAGATCGGCCGGGATGATTGGCGACGATCGCATGGATCCCATGTGCCTTCGTGGGGGCGTCCTTTCTCCCTGAACTTACGATTGAACGCATGCGAAAATGGGAATTTTGTAAACCTAGGACTTGGTGACCGCCAGCCCCGTCGGCAAGATCGATTCGGTCTCCGACAATTCCCTGGCCATGTTCTGGAATTCGACCTGCGACCGCACCATCGGCTCGCCCGGCTTGGGCTTGACCCGCGACGTAGGTCCGTCGGGCTGGAGGACTCGGGCCTTCACGTTGTCGGCGAGCGACGACGCCGAGGAGGCCGTCGACGATGCGACTTTTCAGCCGGGGATCTTCGATCGGGAACATGATCTCGACGCGACGGCGGAAATTTCGCGGCATCCAGTCGGCGGACGCGAGGTAGACCTCGGGCTCGTCGCCGTTCTGGAAGTAGCTGATCCGCGAGTGTTCGAGGAATTTGTCGACCACGCTCGTCACGCGGATGTTCTCGCTCACGCCCGGCAATCCGGGGCGCAGGCAGCAGGTCCCGCGGACGATCAGGTCGATGCGGACGCCCGCTCGGCTTGCGGCGTAGAGGGCCTCGATCGCGTTGGGATCGACCAGGGCATTCATCTTGGCGATGATCCGGGCGGGCAAGCCGGCCTCGGCGTGCTCGCGCTCGCGGTCGATCAGGGCGATGATGCGGTCGGCTAGGTTCTTCGGGGCGATGACCAGCTTCTTCCACTCGTGGCCGTGCGAGTAGCCGGTCAAGAGGTTGAAGACCTCGCTGGCGTCCTCGCCGAAGTCGGGCCGGAGGTGAAGAGGCACAGGTCGGTGTAGATCCTGGCGGTGATCGGGTTGTAGTTTCCCGTGGCGAGGTGGACGTAGAGGCGGATGCCGTCGAACTCGCGGCGGACGACCAGCGCGGCCTTGCAGTGGGTCTTCAGGCCGACCATCCCGTAGACGACGTGCACGCCCGATTTCTGGAGGGCGCGGGCCTTGACGATGTTGTTCTCCTCGTCGAGCCGCGCCTGCAACTCGACCAGCGCCATGACCTGCTTGCCGTTCTCGGCGGCGCGGGCCAGCGCGGTGATGATCGGGTTGTCGTCGGCCGTGCGGTAGAGCGTCTGCTTGATCGCCAGGACGTGCGGGTCTTCGGCCGCCTGCTCGATGAACTGGACGACCGAGCCGAACGACTCGTAGGGGTGGTGGACGAGGATGTCCTGCTCGCGGATCGGCGCTGAAGACGCTCCGGCGGTTGGCGAACGGCGACGGGCATCTGCGGCTCGAAGGGGGGCTCCTTCAGGTCGCGGAAGCCTTCGAGCTTGTACAAGGCGACGCCAGGACGGTCAGGTCGACCGGGCCGGCCACGCGGAACACGTCGCGGTCGTCCAGGTCGAGCGCCGGCGCGGTCTGGAGCTGGCCGAGGAACTCTTCGTCCGCCTTGTCGGCGATCTCCAGGCGGACCGCCGCGCCCCATTTCCGCTGCCGGAGGGTCTCCTGGATCGTCGAGAGCAGGCTGCTCTTGACCTCGGTCTCCTGGATCGTCAGGTCGCTGTTCCTCGTCACGCGGAACGGCGACCCGCGCGGCCACGCGGAAGCCGCCGAAGAGCGAATCGAGCCGAGGGCCGATCACGTCCTCGAGCAGGACGAACCGACGCTGAGCCGTCGCCCGCCTCGGGCAGCTGCACCAGCCGGCTGAGGACCGACGGCACCTGCAGCACGGCGTAGAGCTGCCGCGGCGGGTCCTGGCTCGAGCGCCTCGATCCGGAGGATCAGGTTCAGGCTCTTGTTGTGCAGGTGCGGGAACGGGTGCGCCGGGTCGATCGCCAGGGGCGTGAGGACGGGATAGACCTGGCGTGTCGAAGTAGTCGTCGAGGAACGCGTCCTGCGGCCGGCGTCAGGTCGTCGGCGTCGCAGACGAGGATCCCGTGGCGGGCCAGCTCGGGGCGGATCTCGTCGTGCCAGGTCTCGTACTGCCGGGCGACGAAGTCGTGGGCCCGCTTGGCGATCTCGATCGAGCTGCGTGAGCGGCCCCATGCCGTCGGGCGGCGTGTCCTGGGGCTCCAGGTCGTCGTAGAGCTGCGCCTGGAGGCCGGCGACGCGGACCTCGAAGAACTCGTCGAGGTTCGACGCCGAGATCGCCAGGAATTTGAGCCGTTCCAGCAGCGGGATCGACGGGTCGCGCGCCTCTTCCAGGACGCGCTCGTTGAACTCGAGCCAGCTCAGCTCGCGGTTGATGAACAGGCTGGGGTCGGGCCCGGCCTCGGCGGCGACGGCGTCGCGCTCGGCCGAGGCGCGTCGGAACGCCGTTGCCGTGATGGCTGTGCTTGCGCATGAGAGATCAACGCCCCGGTCCGCGACGCCCGGCGACTCGACGAGGTTCGACCTCGGCCACGAGCGCGCGGAGGTCCGGAGGTTGATGCGCGTCCAGCTCCTCGCCGTCCTCGATGCCCTTGGGCGTCTCCAGGACCATCGGCACGGCCGGCGAATCGCGGGTCGTTGACGACGAACCGGAACGGCTCGAGGCCGAGCTTGCCCGCGGCCGATGCCGGCGTGGCGATCGACCCGGCTGCCCCGCTCGCGGACGCTGTCGTTGAGGTGCCAGACCCGGACCCGCCCGAGCGCCGACGGCCCGATCGAGGGCATCGGCGATCGTCTCATTGTACTGTTCGGGCGATCCGAGGGAATACCCCGCCGCGAAAATGTGGCAGGTGTCGACGCAGACGCCCAGCCGATCGGGCTCGGCGACGCCGCTCGAAGATCCGCCCCAGGTGCTCGAAACGATGCCCGAGGCACGATCCCTGCCCGGCCGTCGTCTCCAGGGCGATCCGGAGCGCGAAGCCCGGCGTCCGGCGATGGATCTCGTCGATGCGCCGCGGCGATCCGGCGCCAGGCCCGCCGTCCTCGCCGCTGCCGACGTGCGCGCCGGGATGCGCGACGAGGTCCGTCGATGCCCGAGCGCCTCGGCCCGCTCGACCTCGACGACCATCGCGTCGATCGACTTGTTCCAGAGGGCGTCGTCGGGGCTGGCCAGGTTGATCAGGTAGGAATTGTGGCGCGACCGGGTGGCGACTCCCGTGTCGCGTCGAGCGCCGCGCGGAAGGCGGCGATGTGGGCGTCGGTCAGCGGCTTGGCCTTCCACTGGTTGTTGCTCTTGGTGAAGAGCTGGACGGTCGCGAACCCGACCGCTGTCGGCCGCGGCGTTCACGGCGAGGTGATGGCCGCCGGCCATCGACATGTGTGATCCAATTTTCATCGAATCGCTGCCTCCGTGAACACGGCCAGCTTCATCAATCCTTCGGAATCCCTTGCCGAGCCGCTCTCGACTGCCTTAGAATTCCATGAATGGGGCCGCACAATTCGGTCGAGGCAAATCCGGCCGGGGGATGAACCATGTCTCCAATGTTCTGGGCAATCCTGGTCCCCATCTGCCTGATCCTCTCGTGGTTCGTGATCCGTCGCCCCGTCCGCGAGGTGGTGGAGGAGCTCCACGTCGAGCGCGCCCGCGACCTGTTCCGCATCCGCCGCGAGGGCCTGGAAGCCCGATTCCTTTCGTCCGTCGGGCGGCTCGACCCCGCGGAAAAGCTGCGATGGGACGACGCCCGCTGGCGAGACGAGGTCGTCTGGGCCCGCGATCGCAAGAGCCGCGCCTGATGGCCATGGTCGGCGTCACCTTCGAAGGTCGCCCCGTTCGGCGAATTCCCCGCCACCGGACCGCCGCCACGCCACCGCGATTTTCGAGTTTCGCCGAGGCAGGTGGCTCGCCGAGGGTAAGCGGCTCGACCACACCCTACCCAGCGAGGCCTTCCTGCACAATCAGAGGTTCGAGCGCCGGGTGCGTCGCCCCAGCGCTCGAATGCCGTGAGCCGGCCCCTGACGCTGGATCATTGCCACCTTGCATGTGCCGCACCGGCGCTTGATGTATTCTTCCAGGTCGAACGCCTCCGACCGGCAATCTCCAGCAGCGGCTTCTCCAGCCGTTCCACCTCGCGCAGGCCTCGGCCAGCTCGCGCGCGCGACCTCGAGCGGGATCACGCAGACGCCGTGCTTGTCGGCGTGGATCAGCTCGCCGGGCCTGATCTCGACGCCCGCCGAGCTTGCACCGGCTTGCCGAAGTCGACGAGCCGGACGTAGGCGTGGCTCACGCACGGATTCAGCCCGAAGAGCCGGAAGCCCAGGGCCTCGACCTCGTCCAGGTCGCGCGGGCAGCCGTCGGTGATGTGGCCGACGCAGCCGAGCTTCTTGTGGATCGTCGCGTTGACCTCGCCGAACTGGGCGCCCAGGCCCGGCGGGTTGTCGAGGTCCTGCCCGACGGCGATCTTCGGCCCGGGCTGCGCGGCGACGTACCGGAGGTAGTCGGCGTTCAGGTCGGGCTCCATCTCGGTCGGGCGGAGCCGGCCCGGGTCTGCGAGGTCACCGCGTAGCCGACGATCGGGCCGAGCTCCGGCAGCAGGCACCGGATCGGGTGCGGCAGGAAGCCGACGTGCCGGGCCCGGACGTCGAAGATCTCGATCGCGTTGGCGATCGTCGGCGTGTTGTAGCGCCTCAGGGCTTCGATCTGCTCCGGAGAGAGCGTGGTCATGGACTCGGCCTCAGCGGATGTTCAATTCGTACGGCATGATCGCCACGACGGGCTCTTTCGCGAACAACTGGAGCACGCCGCCGAGCCTGGCGAGCGGCATACGCAGGGCTTCCGGAAGCATGGCCGCGGCCGGAGGCGATCATGCGTCGATGCATCTCCACTGCCTCCGAATGGGCTCGATGATGGATTCGAGGAAGCTGGGGGCTTCGGGCAGGATCTTCAGCTCGATCTCCTGCGAGTCGATCGCCCGCCAGCGTCCTGGCCGAGTCGATGGCGTCGTCCAGGGTGCCCAGCTCGTCGACCAGGCCGAGCTCCTTCGCCTGGCGGCCGGTGTAGACGCGGCCCCCGGCGAGCTTCTCCAGCTCGTCGACGGCTCCATCTTGCGGCCCTGCGGCGGCCTTGCCGACGAACTGCTTGTAGGTCTCGTCCATCAGCTTCTGCATGGCGGCCTTCTCGGTCGTCGGAGATGGGCTTGATCGACGTGAGGAAATCGTGCCGTTCTTGCCGACGGTGACCGTGTCGGTCGTGACGCCCAGCTTCTCCATCAGGCCGCCGAGGACGAACTTGCCGCCGGTCACGCCGATCGACCCGGTGATCGTGCCGGGCTCGGCATAGATCTTGTCGGCGCCCATGCTGATGTAATAGCCGCCCGAGGCGGCGACGTCGGACATGCTGGCGACGATCGGCTTCTCGATCCGCGTGACCTCGCGCCAGATCAGGTCGCTGGCCAGCGCCGAGCCGCCGCCGGAGTCGACCCGCAGGACGATCGCCTTGACCGTCTTGTCCTTCTCGGCCTCGCGGAGGTGCTTGATGACCGTGTCCGAGCCCATGACCGCGTCGCCCAGGATCGAGGCCGACGACGACTTGCCCGTCTGGATCATCCCCGAGGCGTAGATCAGGGCGACCTTCGGGCTTGTTCGACTCGGCCTTCTTGCCCGCCTCGCCCGAGAGCGCCTGCATCATCTTCATGAAGCCCGCCAGGCCCGAGAATTCGGACCGGGTCGACGTCTTCTTGCCGTACTTCGTGTCGATCTTCACCGTGGCCAGATTCGAGGCCCCTTGGCGATCTCGGCCTCGATCTGGTCGGGGTAGGCGATCCGGTTGATCAGGCCGGCCGCCTTGGCGGCTTTGCGGGGTGTACGGGCCGCCGTCGATCAGCGTCTTGGCCTCGTCGAGCGCGATCCCCTGGCGCTCGGCGATCGTCTCGGCCATCTGGTTGAGGTGTCGCTCGAGCAGCTCGGTCATCTCGACTCGCGGAAGGCGGGGCTCATCTCGGTCCGGGTGAACGGCTCGCCGGCGCGACTTGTACTTCGCCCACCTGCATCGAGTCGACCTTCACGCCGAGCTTGTCGAAGAGGCCTTCTTGTAGAAGGTGACCTCGGCCGCCATCGCCCTTGAGCATCAGCCAGCCGCCCTCGGGCATGACGATCTCGTCGGCCGCGGCGGCGACGTAGTATTCCTTGTTGCCGACCATCTCCAGGTACGGCGTCGACCTTCTTGCCCGACGTCCGGAAATCCTTGATCGCCTCGCGAAGCTCGTTCGCCTTCGCCGCCGCCGATGGACAGGTCGTGGACCTGGAGACCAGCCCCTTCACGGCCTTGTCGGCCTTGGCCTTGTGCATCCGGTCGATCAGGCCCTGGAGGTTGTCCGAAATCGGGGAGCCCTCCAGGCCGACGGGGAGGGCTCCTCGCGAGATCGTCGCCCTTGAGCGTGATCTCGACGACGATCGGCGGCTCGGCCGGGCGTCCGGCTTGTCGTCGGCGCGGGCGACGATTGGGGAGAACGAGGCGAGGGCGATCACATGCGGCGAGGGCCCATTGTGCGGATCATCGAGCCGGGAGATCCTTCGGAGCGATAGATCCTGGGGGCGGATTCGGGTGAGGGCCCTGCCGGATCATCCTGGCCGCGTCGGGAGTGGGCGTGTCAATCGCGGCATCTCCGTCAGGACTATTATCCGGGCGTAAAAAGGGTGATCGGACCCTCGCGTCCGCATCGGGCGATGTCCGCACGGGCCCCTTGATTCCGCGGCCGATTTCCGGTCACTCTATTGGGGTATGATACAGCTGGTGCGAGTCGAACGATTCGTGACGGCCTTCGTGATCCCCGATGCCGCGGCTGCGGGCGCCAGCCCCGCCGGCGCACGACCGGGACGCCGACGTCCCCGGATCGGACAGGAGCCCGCCCGATGTCCCAAGCCTCTCGCCGCCATCTCAGCACTCGAAACCATCGACGGGGTCACGGTCGTCAGCTTCGTCGACACCAAGATCGTGACCGAAGAGAACATCCAGGAAGTCGGCGACCAGCTCTACAGCCTCGTCGAAGACGACGGGCATAGCGGCAACTCCTCCTGAACTTCGGCAACGTCCAGTATCTCTCCAGCCGCCGCGCTCGGCAAGCTGATCAACCTGAAGAAGAAGGTTGGCGCGGTCAAGGGCAAGCTCAAGCTCTGCTGCATCCACCCCGACCTCCTGGAAGTCTTCCGGATCACCCGGCTCGACCAGGTCTTCGAGATCTACCCCGAGGAGCAGACGGCCTCGGACAAATTCTGATCGCCCGGTCCGAGACCGCACCGCCCGCCTCCGTCCATCCGATTGACGAGTCTCATCGCGGGCGACTGCGGCCGGGCGGAATCGTTTCCGTCGCCGGCCCCGTCCGTCCGTCCGGGGGCCTCGCGGTCGCCCCGACCCGGCCCGGCGACCATGACCGACCCGCCCTCACCCCGATGATGCAGCAGTATCGCGAGCTCAAGGCCCGCGATCCCGATGCCCTGCTGCTCTTCCGCATGGGCGATTTCTACGAGATGTTCGGCGAGGACGCCGAACGCGCCTCCGCCCTGCTCGGCCTGACGCTCACCAGTCGCGAGACAAGGGGCCCGAACGCCATCGCCGATGGCCGGCTTCCCCCACCCGCGCTCGAAGCCTACCTCGCGAAGATCGTCCAGACGCGGCCAGCGGGCGGCGGTCTGCGAGCAGGTGGAAGACGCCGAAGTTCGCCAAGGGCCTGGTCAAGCGCGAAGTCGTCCGGGTCGTCACGCCCGGCACGCTCACCGACGACGGCCTGCTCGACCCCAAGGCCGCGAACTACCTCGCCGCGGTCGTCGAGGCGAAGGGGAAGCTGGGCCTGGCCTGGGTCGAGCTTTCCACGGCCGATTCGCGCTCGCCGAAGTCGCGAGGCTGGAGCTGGTCGACGAGATCGCCCGCCTCGATCCGGCCGAGATCCTGGTCTCGGAGACCTCGCTCGACTCCCCCTGGGTGCGAAGCCTGCGGGGCGTGACGCAGGGCCGCCATCACCACGCGGCCCTCGTGGGATTTCCAGCCCGAGCAGGCCCGCCAGGCCCTGTTCGCCCACTTCGGCACGACCACCCTCGGCGGATTCGGCATCGACGACGACGCCCTGGAAGTCCCCGCCGCCGGCGCCCTGATCGCCTACCTGAAGGACACGCAAAAGACCGCGCTCGGGCACATCACGCGGCTGGCCCCGTACCGTCGCGGCCAATCGATGGCGCTCGACGAGATGACGCGCCGCAGCCTGGAATTGACGAGGACCCTCCGCGAAGGGGTCGCGAGCCGGCTCGCTCCTGCAAACCATCGACCGCACCTGCACGCCGATGGGTGCCCGCCTGCTCCACCAATGGCTGACCTCGCCCCTGACCGTGCCCGACCCGATCCGCGATCGCCACATGGCCGTCGCCGAACTCGTGGGCGACGGCAGCCTGCGGGCCGACCTTCGCCACGCCTTGACCGCACGTCCACGACCTCGAACGGCTCGCCTCGCGAGTCGGCACCGGCCCGCGCCACTGCCCCGCGACCTGGTGGCCCTGGGCAAGACGCTCGCGCTCCTCCCCAAGCTCAAGGCCCGGATCACGGCCCGCAGTTCGCAGGCTCCTGAACGACCTGGAGAGCCGCCTGGAACTCTGCCCCGAGGTCCGCGGGCTCGATCGAGGCCGCGCTGGTCGACGACCCGCCGCTCGCCCTGAAGGAAGGCGGACTGATCCGCGACGGCTACCACGCCGATGCTCGACGAGCTTCGCGAGACGGCCACGGGGCGGCAAGTCGTGGATCGCCCAGTACCAGGCCGAGCAGGTCCGCCGCACGGGCATCAACAACCTGAAAGTCGGCTTCAACAAGGTCTTCGGCTATTACATCGAGATCACCAACTCGCACGGGGCGAAGGTCCCGGCCGACTACATCCGCAAGCAGACCGTCAAGAACGCCGAGCGCTACATCACGCCCGAATTGAAGGAGTACGAGGAGAAGGTCCTGCGGGCCGAGGATCGCGCCTGCGAGCTGGAATACGAGCTCTTCGTGACCCTGCGCGATCGCGTGTCGGCCGACGCCCCGCGATTGATCCAGGCCGGCGGCGTCCTGGCGCAGATCGACGTGCTGGCGGGACTTGCCGAGCTTGCGTCGCGCGGCAAGGCTATTGCCGGCCCGAGATGACGGTCGAGCCCGTCCTGCGAGATCGAGGCCGGCCGGCATCCCGTCCTCGACGTCTGCATGCCGCCAGGGCCAGTTCGTGCCCAACGACGCCAGACTCGGCCCCGACGACGGCATGATCCTGCTCGATCACCGGCCCGAACATGGCGGGCAAGAGCACGTACATCCGCCAGGTCGCGCTGACGACCATGCTCGCGCAGATCGGCTCGTTCGTGCCGGCGAAGATCGGCCCGGATCGGCATCGTCGATCGCCTCTTCGCCCGCGTCGGCGCGACGCGACGAGCTGGGCCGGGGGATGAGCACGTTCATGGTCGAGATGACCGAGACGGCCAACATCCTCAACAACGCCACGCCCCAGAGCCTGGTCATCCTCGACGAGATCGGCCGCGGGACCAGCACCTTCGACGGCGTGTCGCTCGCCTGGGCGATCGCCGAGCACCTGCACGACGCCGTCGGCTGCCGCACCCTCTTCGCCACGCATTATCACGAGCTCGTGGACCTGGAGAAGACCAAGCCGCGGTTCCGCAACGCGAACGTGGCCGTGAAGGAGAGCGACGGCGAGGTCGTGTTCCTGCACCGGATCGTGCCCGGAGGGGCCGACCAGAGCTACGGAATCCACGTGGCCCGCCTGGCCGGAGTGCCTACCATGGTGTTGGCGAGGGCCCGCGAGATCCTCGCGTTCCTCGAAAAGCAGCACGTGCCGGAATCGAGTCCAAGTCCGCCGATGCGGAAGGTCAAGACGGCAAAAGCCCTGCAAAACAGCCTGTTCGCGGCGCTGCCCGACCCGATCCTGGAAGAGCTGCGACAGGTCGACGTGGATTCGCTCGCCCCCGACCAGGCCATCGAGTTTCTGAAACGCCTTGCCAACCTGGCCGGCTAGCCCCTCGCTGAGGTAGGACCCTGATGAAGGCGATCGACCCCGGCGATTTGCAAGCCTCCTGGCCCGATCGCGAGCGGCAATGGCAGAAGAAGCTCGGCCGCATCCGCCTCGGAGTCGAGCCGATCGCCGAGCAGATGGAGCGAATCCGCAGCGTGAACGTGGTCCTCTCGTGCGTGTGCGGCAGGGATCGCGCTCATATTCGTGGCGATCTTCTCAGCCTTCCGCCACGTCGGCCTGGGGTTCATCGTTGCCAACATCCTCATGGTCCCGGCGGAGCTGGCGTGGCTCAAGTATGCGAGCTTGAGGGGTCGCGTGGGTCGTTATCTTTGCGAGCGGGAGGCGGTGGCGCGGCGGACGCCAGGATGAGTCCGGACGATCACCTTGAGCATAGGAATCGCCGCCATTCCGCGTCCTTTACGAAGGTCGAGTACGATGTCACAAAAGCAAGTCATAACTGGAGTTTTGCAAACAGTCAGGTCAGGCCCAACTGAGCCACGACACGACCAACCGGCTGGTTCCTCTCGGTGACTTGCTCGATCGCCCAGGTCAGGGTCGTTCGCAACGATTCCCGGATCATCGCCCGACAGGCTTCGCCGATGGTCATCAGCCGATGGAACGCCCATTCCTTCGCACGGCCCTGCTTTAACTCGCCCATGAGCAGACTGTACGCCAGCATGACCAGGTATATGTGCCGGGTCTGGCCCTGGTAGTCACGCAGCTGACAATCACCCAGCCCGAGCTGCTGCTTGCCATCCCGATGGAAGGTCTCCGTGCCCGTCCAACGATGCCGGTAACACTCGCACGATCCGCACCCACCTCCCAGGTGATCCGATTGGTCACCAGGAT
>CAVZRT010000001.1:0-134085 GCA_963777705.1 uncultured Planctomycetota bacterium | reverse complement strand
GATTTCGCCCGAGGGCGACCTCTATATCGCGGACACGGGCAACAACCGGGTCCGCAAGGTGGATGCCCGCTCGGGCGTGGTCACGACGGTGGTCGGGTCGGGCCAGAAGGGTTTTTCGGGCGACGGCGGCCCCGCGATCGAAGCGAAATTCGGCGGGATTTACTCGATCGCCTTCGACCCCGATTTCCGCCGCATGTACCTGGCCGACCTGGACAACCGCCGCATTCGCATGGTCGACATGACCACGAAAATCGTCTCCACGATCGCGGGAAACGGCCCGAAAGGCGTCCCGGGCGACGGCGCGGAGGCAGGCAAATCGCCGCTGCTCGACCCTCGCGCCGTGGCCGCCGACGGCAACGGGAATGTTTACATCATCGAACGCGCCGGCCACGCGATGCGCGTGGTCGATCGCGACGGGAAGATCCGCACGGCGGTGGGGACCGGGAAGGCCGGGGCGTCAGGCGATGGCGGACCAGCAAGGCTCGCAACCCTGAACGGTCCCAAGCACTTGTGGATCGACCGCGACGGCAGCGTCCTGATCGCCGACACCGAGAACCACATGATCCGTCGGTATCGACCCGACGACGGCAAGATCGTCAAGGTCGCCGGCACCGGGTCCAAGGGCCCGGCCGGGGTGGGAGGCCCGCCCGATCGCGTCGAGTTGAATCGTCCCCACGGAGTCGTGGTCGATCGCGCCGGGACCGTGTTCATCGCCGACAGCGACAATCACCGAGTCCTGAAGATCGAGGGCCTCGTGACCGGCCGACGATAAGCGGGAAATGGGGGCAGCGGCCTGTGGTTCGGATTTCAGACGGGAATGGACGAGTCGAAGGTCGGCGATACGTCAGGCCCCTTCCCTTGAGGCGACCTCTCGGGCATGCTGGCTCCCTGTGCAGGCGGCCGTCCTCCGGGGAAGATCCCGATCATGAAGCGAAATGTGTGGATATGCGTTTGGCTTGGACTCCTGGCAGTCTCGCTGGCGGGGCTTGGCCGGTTGGTCTCGCCGAGGATGGGCCGGCAGCCCGATGGCGGGTTCCTGGTTTCCTCGGGGCAGCGGATCGAGCCGGGCGCGATCGCGTTCCCGGGCCGGCCGATTGAGCTGGCCTTGCACCCGTCGGGCGGGTTCTTCGCGGTCATGAACAAGACCGTGGTCTTCCTCGCGAACGCATCGGGTGTGATGGCCGACACGAGCGTGCCGATCGGCGCGAATGCCGGATTTCGCGGATTGAGCTGGTCGCCCGACGGCTCTCGCCTGTTCGCCAGCACCGAGAAGGGGTTCGTCCGCGAGTTCCGCCTGGAGGGCGAGAAACTCCGGGCCGGCCCGCAAATTTCCATCGTCGACGCGAAGGAAGAGGCCAACCCCGTGCCGGGCGGTATGGCCATCTCGCGATCCGGGGCGCGGATGTTCATAGTGGCCGCCAACCGGAACTCGGTCGTCGAAATGGACCTGAACACGAAGCGGCGCGTCCGCGAATTCCCCGTCGAAAACCTCCCGTTCGAGGCAAGACTTTCGGCGGACGAGAAGACGCTGATCGTGAGCAACTGGGGCGGGCGGATCGCTCGCGAGGGCGACAGGACATCCAAGAGCCAGGACCTGAATATTGTGATCGATCCTCGCGGCGTGCCCGCCTCCGGCACGGTGAGCCTGATCGACCTGGAGGGCGGAAACACGCGGCATCTTGAGGTCGGCATCCATCCCACGGCCGTCGCGGTTTCCGGGAACATGGCGTATGTGGCCAACGCGTTGAGCGACTCGATTTCGGAGATCGACCTCGCGGCCGGCAGGGTCTCGCGGACGATCCCGCTTCGCTGGGGCACGCTGCGGGTGCTCGGCGGGATGCCCGATGCGCTGGCCGTCCATGGCCGCACGCTCTACGTGGGGGACGGCGGCGATAATGCGGTGGCCGAGGTGGATCTGGATGAAGGCCGGGTCCGCGGATATCGCCCGGTCGGGTATTTCCCGACGGCGCTCGCGGTCTCATCGGACGCGAAATCGCTCTACGTGCTCAACACGAAGGGGAACGGCTCGGTGGCGAAGACGCTGCTGGGCAAGCCCGGGAATGCCCACGATTTCCAGGGGAGCGTCACGGTCGTGGACCTGTCCAGGGACCTGGCGAAGGAGACGGAAATCGTGGCCCGCAACAACCGCTGGGAGGCGCACCCGCGACGCCCCGCCCTGAAGCTTTACGACGGCGCGATCAAGCACGTTCTTTACATCATAAAAGAAAATCGAACTTATGACGAAATTTTCGGCGACCTGCCTCGGGGCAACGGCGACGCGACGCTTTGCAGCCTGGGCGAGGCCGTCATGCCCAATCATCGCAAGATCGCCCGCGAGTTCACGCTCTTCGACAACGGATATGTGAGCGGGACGAACTCGGCGGACGGGCACAACTGGTCCACGCAGTCGCTGGCGAACGACTACCTCGAGCATTTCTACGTGGGATATTCCCGCACCTACCCCGATGACGGCACCGACGCGATGGCCCTGTCCGGCGGCGGCGCCCTGTGGGACGCGGCGCTCAAGAAGGGCAAGAGCGTCCGCGTGTACGGCGAATTCACCGACCCGAAGCTCGCCCGCTATGAGCCCGTCCCCAAGGATTGGTTCGAGGTCTGGGAGGACCGCAAGGACGGCACGAACCGCTTTCGATTCGGCGCGACGACGGCCGTGGAGAGCCTGAAGCCGCTCATCCACCCCGAGTATCAGTACTGGCCCCTCTTCATGTGCGACCAGATTCGCGCCGACATTTTCATCAAGGAATACACCAGGTTTAGCTCGGAGGACCGCGTCCCCGATCTGATGATCATGAGCCTGCCGTGCGACCATGGCGAGGGGACGAACCCGAAGTATCCCACGCCCCGCGCCATGATGGCCGACAACGACCTGGCGTTGGGCCGCGTGGTCGAGGCGGTTTCCAGGAGCCCTCAGTGGAAGGAGACGTGCATCTTCGTGGTTGAGGACGATGCGCAGTCCGGCCCCGACCACGTGGACGGCCACCGCACGGTGTTCCTGGCCATCAGCCCGTATAGCAGGCGCGGGCATGTGGATTCGACGTTCTACACGCAGCCGAACATGATCCGGTCGATCGAGATGATCCTCGGGCTCGACCCGATGAACAAGTTCGACGCCGTGGCCGATCCCATGATCGACTGCTTTTCCGACGACCTGAATATGACCCCGTTTGCGAAGGCGGCCAACAACGTGCCGCTGGACGAACGGAACCCGTCGGGCAAGAAGATGACGGCGACCGATCGGTTCTGGCTGGACAAGACGCTCTCGCTCGACTGGTCGCACATCGACGGGCCGGACCCGTACTGGCTGAATCGGATCAACTGGTACAGCCTGCACAAGGGCGCACGCCCCTACCCGGCCCGCGAAGGGGAACGGCCGGGCGAGGGGGACGCCGACGATTGAGGGTGGATGCCGATCAAGGTGCGGCGGCGGGCATGGGCTGCGTGGGCTTGGCCGTCGAGAGGCTTGGATTCGTCCATGGTCATCACATAGGTGATGATCCCGCCAAGCATCAACACCACGGCGACCCAGGTAATCCAGCTCTTGTGCGGTTCGTGATACCACCGCTTGCCGTTGGCGTCGGTCTCTTTGGGTGCATTGTGGTCGCGGTGGTGGCCCCGCTCTTTGCTGTGGTCGCTCATGGGAAATCTCCGGAGGGAGGATAAGACGTGCCTGGATGCGGCCTTTCCTCGATCCATTGATGCTATCCGCGGGCCGATCGCTCGTCAAATCGCGCGATTCTTGGCCGGATCTGGCGATCACGTCATTGACCGACGGGCGATCGGCTTCGATAATCCGGGTCGTCCCCCCAGGACCTTCGCCGCCAATTCGGGAGAGGCCGATCTGATGTCGATCGAACCGGTTCCAGGCACGAATTACACGTACACGCTGGTCAGCTTCGATGCGAATGGGAAGGAAGTCCCGGAATCGGGCGGGCTTCAGAGCGATCAGTTGGTGCAGACCCTCGTCGACAAGCCGGTGACCGATGTCTTCCTCTTCAGCCACGGGTGGATGGGCGACATCCCGGCGGCCAAGGCGCAATATGGGCCGTGGCTGGGGGCGATGGCCGAGTGCGAGCGCGACATCGAGCGGATGAACGAGGCCCGAGGCGGCAAGTTCTTTCCCATGATGATCGGCCTGCACTGGCCCAGCCTGCCCTGGGGCGACGAGACGACGGGAAGCTCGGTCTCGTTCGCGCCGGGCGAGGACGTGAGCAAGTCGGTGGATGAGCTAGTCGACGAATATGCCGAGAAGATCGCCGACACCCCAGCGGCTCGGGCCGCGCCTGCGCGTGATCATCGAGGCGGCGGACGAGAACGTGGCGCCGGCGGTGCTCCCGCCCGAGGTGGTGGCGGCTTACAACACGCTCAATCACGAGTCGGGCATGGGCAGCGAGGGCGAAGGGGGCGACCCGGGCTCGGATCGCGAGCCGTTCGACTCCGAGGCGATCTACGAGAACGCCGCGAGCGACTCGGTCAGCTACGGCGGGATCGACTTCAGCGGGCTGCTCTCGCCGCTGCGGACCATGTCGTTCTGGAAGATGAAGGATCGCGCCCGCAAGTTCGGCGAAGGGGCCGGCGCCACCCTGCTGGCGCGGCTCCAGACCGCCGCGCCCAACGCCCGATTCCACCTGATGGGGCACAGCTTCGGGTGCATCGTGGTGTCCGCCATCCTCGGAGGTGCGGCGAAGATGGTGCGGCCGGTCGACTCGGCCACGCTGGCACAAGGGGCGTTGTCGCTGTGGTCGTATTGCGACGCGATCCCGACGGCCAAGGGAAAATCCGGCTATTTCCGCAAGATCGTTGCCGAGGGGCGCGTGAAAGGTCCCATGATCACCACGCAATCGGAGTTCGACTCGGCCGTGGGGCGATGGTATCCGCTGGCCGCAGGCGTGGCCCAGCAGGTGGTCTTCGGCGGGCCGGGCGAGTTGCCCAAGTATGGCGCGGTAGGTACATTCGGGTTGCAGGGATTGGGCGACAAGGCCGTGGAGGTGACGATCAAGGACGTCGACCACGATTATGGGTTCCAGCCCGGCTATTTCTACAACATCGAGAGCAGCGGCGTGATCAAGAACGGCGGCGGGACGAGCGGAGCCCATAGCGATATCGCCCATCCCGAGGTGGCCCATGCTGTGTGGGAAGCGGCCCGCGGGAGCAAATGAATTGGGGGAGATTCACCGCGGAGAACGCGGAGATCGCGGAGAGGGAAAGAGAGAGGTTTGGAGAAAAAGAGGAACGTCTTTCCACTCTCTTTCCTCCTTCCCTCTCCGCGATCTCCGCGTTCTCCGCGGTGAAATCTTCTATTTGAATGCATCGACCCGGATTCGCACGGCGGGATCTCCCAGGACGACGTAGTTCTGCGCGTCGTTGCGCTCGATCCACGTCGAGGCGATCTCGTTGGGCGACGCCTTGGCCCCAGCCTTGGTCTCGTCGACGCGGTCCAGCAAGGCCGCGGAAAGCGTGGCGAATCGCTCGTTGAGGTCCTTGGTCGCGTGGCCGACGGGCTGGCCGTCCAGGATTCGGGCGAAGAGGTTGCGGAACGGGACGAGTTGGGGGCTGACTCCGGGGGGTTGGAACGAGTAGCCCCAGGCCCTCTCGATGTGGCCGATCACGGCGAGGGCGCCTCCCTTGGGATGCGAGAGCAGGCGTTGCGGCAGGGCCGCGAGGAAGGGCTGATCGGCCACGGCCATCGGGCCCTTCCCGCGATCGTTCAGGAACGGGTCGAATTGCGGCGTGCCCGCCCCGTAGCAGGCGAAATGGAAGGCGATCAGGCCGTGAAGCTGGGCATCGTCGGTCACGTCGGCGGCCGTCAGGTATTGCGAGGCGTCGATGGCGCCGCGGCCGGTCCAGTCCTGGCAGAGCAAGGCGCCCTGCGCGGGCCTCTGATTGGGATGGCCGAGCTTCCAGCCCATCCCGTGCGACGCGGTCACGAGCATGGCGGGCCTCGATCCGCCGTGCAAGATCTCCGAGAGTGCCGCCCGTGTGGCCTGCGCGGCGGAAAGCTTGCGCGAGCGGAAGCCCTGGTCGGCGCCGAGCGGTTTCTCCGCGTCGTTTCCGGCCGATTCCGGCGTGCCGTCGCACAGGGGATTGATGAAGTTGTCGGCGCTGATCTGCGTGGCGCGATCGGCGAGGTGCCTGGTTCCCCAGAAGACGACCTCCTTGGCCGTGGGGACCGAGCCTGACGTCTCGTAATCGATCACGCTCCGGGCGTACTGGCCGTACTGCTCGGGATGGTCAAACCCGATGCGCCCGACGGCGTATTCGACGTCGAGCAGGTACTGGAATTCGAAGGGGATCGACGAGGGATCGCCCACGAGCAGGAGGTAATAGGGGACCCTGCGCGGGGCCACCGACCCGACGGCCACGCCGTAACGTTTCAGCCAGTTTTTCATGGTCTCGCCGGCCTGATATTCGAGCACGAGGCAGCGGTCGGCGGGGATGGTGCTTTTTCGATGGTCGATGAGCGGTTGGATCGCGGATTTGACCTCGGCCGGGGCATCGGCCGCGAACACGATCCCCCAGCCGGCCGATTTGGGATCGGTGGCGTCGACGTCGAACGGGAGGCCCTGAAACGGCCGATTGATCAGGTCGCGGAAGCGGGCGAACCAGCCCTTGTTCGCCGCGTCGGCGGGCTTCCCCGTGGCGGTGGCGACGACCTCGGCCGTGGTCATGGGCGGGACGAGGTAATCGCCGGTCTCGCCGTCGATCCCGCTGAGGTAGATCAGGTCTTCGTCCATAAAATGCTCACCAATAGGCGTTTTCGGGGTCTTGTGGGGCGGGCGTCCCGCCTGCCGAATTTCAGGCAGGTGGGACGCCCGCCCCACAAGGGTGGATTCTCGGTCACTCCATGGGCCAGATCCCGCGTGCTCGCAGGTCGGGCAGGTGGTGGATCCTCAGGCCGGCGCGACCGTATTTCTGCGCCTGATCCATCTGCTTCTGGCCCGATTCGCATGCCTCGGCGAACTCGTGACTGCCGATCATGGTGGTTTCGAGGTACTTCCACTCGTCCGACCCGTCCCACGTCTCCCAGCCGACGAAGGCGTGGCCCGGCACGAGCACGAGGGCGGCGTTGAGCGACGAGCCTTCGAGCAGGCTGGCCATCAGCACGGCGCCGTCGACGCAATTGGCCGCGCGGCCGGCGATGCTCTCGCGAGGGAGTCGCGTCCTCTGCGTGGCCTGGCCGGCGGGCGACCCGTAATCGATCACGGAATTGATGTAGGTAATTTGCCATTCCTTGAGTGATTGGTAGAGCGCCTCCACCTGCTTGTCCACGTTGTCGGGGTCGCCCTGGTAGCCGTAGATTTGCTTGTTGGGCATGAGGTCGGCGGCCTTGCGGATGCGTTCTTGCACCGATTCGTGGTGCGGCGTGACCCATGCGCCGTAATAATGCGAGAGGTCGACGACCGCGCCGGTCTCCGGCCTCCTCACGGCGTTGAAGCTGGCCGTGCGGGCCAGGCAGAGGACGGAATAGGTGTCGTGCCGCTCGGGCTTGCCGTCCAGGTCCTCGGCGACCACGTGGAGCGTGGCGCGCTGGACCTCGGTGATCGCCGCCACCCGCTCGGTCAAGAGCGACGGGAGCAGCTTCATGCTGGCGCTCTCGCGGGCATTCAGCTCGATGGTCTTGACCGCCTGCGCGGAGAGCCCTTCCAGGTACGCCCGGATGCAGACCCGCCGGGGCTCGCGTCCGCTATTGGTCACGGTCACGCTCAGCAGGGGGTCGGTCTCGGGGTCGAGGAGGTTGTACACGCCGGTGGGGATCGGATGCATATTTATCGTGGTGTCGACTTGAAGCCCGGTCGTCATCGCCCCAAGAAATCGTCCCTTAGACGCGGCGGCTTCGCCCGGCCTGGCGAGTTCGAGGTTGGCCGCCGGCTGCGCCTTCCGGGCTTCCAGTTCGGCGAGCTTGGCCTCGGCCTCGGCCAGTTGATTGTTGATGTCTTCGGCCGAAGAGGGGTCGGCGCGGGTGTAGAGGCTGGCCCGCAGCCCCTGGACGCGGACGGCCTGCTTCTGGATCTGACGAGGGAGGTCGATCGTGCTGTCGGCCGGGTCTTGGCCCATGAAGAAATCGCTCCTGGATCGGCGGTGATCGGTCGGGGCCTACTTGTCGTCCCTGGGGGCCTCCCAGATGCGGATGCTCCCGTCCTCGCTGCTGGAGGCGAGGATGGCGTCGTCGCTCGTGAAGCACAGGGCGGTCACGGCGTCGGTGTGCGAGACCAGGTTCAGGAGGATGCGGTTGGTGTCGACGTCCCACAGGCGCACCGCCTTGTCGTCGCCGCCGGTGGCGATGCGCGCGGTCGTCGTGGGAGAAGGCGATGGCCTGGACGGCCGACACGTGCGCGGGGAAGGACCGGAGGAACTTGCCCGTGTCATAATCCCAGAGCTGGACCACGCCCCGGGCGTCCCCCACCGCCACGATTTTCCCGTCGTTGGAGAAAGCGACCGAATTCAGGGTGGCGCGGCCGTCCTCGCGCACGAGTTTTCGCCTCCCCAGCGACTGGTCCCAGAGGTAGATCACGCCGTCCTCGCCGCACGAGGCCACGCGACCGCCGCGCACCGCCACCCAGGGGGCGTGGACGGTATCCGCATGCTGGGCCAGGAGCTGCGGTTTCTGATCGGCGCCCAGGGTGCGGTCCCAGAGCTTGACCGTGGAATCTCCGCCGGTGGAGACGAAGTGGACGTTGTCGGACAGGAAGCGGATCTGGCCGGTCTCCTTCTGGCCGGCGCGGATTTCCTTCCACGGATGGTCCTTCGGGTCGTCGCGATCCCAGATGCGGAGGGTGCCGCTGTCCCCGCCGGAGACCAGCCATCGCCCGTCGGGAGAGATGGCCACGCTGTTGATCATGTCGCGGGTGGATGTGTCGTGCGGGCTGGTCCACCTGCGACGGACGGGGCCGTTCGGGAGATTCCACTCCTTGAGCAGCCCGTCCCGGCTGCCGGAGATCAGGCGATCTTCCGCGCCGATGTCCATGTCCCAGACCTCCGCGCCGTCGCCCCTCAGCGTCTTGGAATCTTGCGCCAGGGGCATGGTCCAGGTCTTGTACTCCCCCGGATCGTCGTCGCTCTTGCCGTCGCTCACGGTCAGGAGTGTGGCCTTGGTGTCGGATTGCCCGTCGAAGTCCCCGGTGTCCGCCCCGGTTTCCAGGAAGTTGGCGAAGACGAACGTGCCGGTGTGGCCGCGCACCTGCCCGAATTGCTGGAATCGATCGAGGTTCCAGGTGTTGACGACCGAGTCGTGCCCGCCGGATGCGAGGATCTTATTGCCCGGCCCGAAGGACAGCGAAGTGATCTCCCCCTCGTGCCCGAAAAAGGTGTTGCGGGGTTGCTTGGTTTCCATGTCCCAGATCGTGACGGCGCCGTTGCGATGGCCGGCCGCCAGGCGCTTGCCGTTGCGGGAATATTTCAGCGCCTGCACGTTGCTGTGGTGCAACTGGAGGGTGTGCGGCGTCTCGTGCTTGCCCTGCACGTAGATGTTCGCCGCGGTGCTGTAGGCGAATTCCTCGCCGTTGGGCGACATGGCGATGGCGTTGACCCAGCCTCCGGGGCGGTTCCATTGGGACCTGGCGTGGCCGGTCTTCACGTTCCAGACCCGGACCCTCCCCCCCTTGTCGCCCCCGGCGAGGTAGCGGCCGTCCGCCGAATAGGCGAGGCTGATCGCCTGGTCGAGGCCGTCCTGGAGCTGGACGACCTGCTTCTTCGTCCTGATGTCCCAGAGGCGGACCTGCTCGTCCAATCCGCCCGTGGCCACCGACCAGCCGTCGGGGGAGATCGCGGCGCAGGTGATCTTCTTCAAGGGTATCCTCAGTTCCCAGACGACTTTCCGGGTCATGACGTCCCAGATGACCATGCTGCCGTCGACCAGGACCAGCGCCAGCGTCCCGCCGTCCCGGCAGGCGTCCACCCGCCTGATCCCGGCGGGAAGGATCGGGTCGGGCCGCTTCTCGTCGGACAGTCGCTTAATGAAATACCACTCGAAGCCGCGGAGTTCCTCCTCGCCGGGCTTCGGCTTCAGGCCCTCCAGGGTCTTCCGCATGTGCTCGCCGTGGCCGTTGAGCCAGGCCGTGGCGGCCGTGCTGAGCTCGATCTGATAATTGTCCCGTCGCTGCTGGCGGGCGGCCTCGCGAGCCTGGCGGGCGAGGTGGAGCGCGAATAATCCCATGAACACGAACGACGCGACGGCGACCCCGAGGCTGATCCGCCAGACCCGGGCTCGCCTCCGTTGGCGAAGCTCGCGATCCCACTCGACGGCCACCTTGGCCAGCGCGTCGTGGCCCAGGCTCACGTACCGGCGCTCGGGGCCGTCGCCGATCCGCAGCGAATTCACCCGCAACAACTGCTTGTCGACGGCCGATTGCACGAGCTTGCCGAACTCGGTGCGGCCTTTCCACGAGCGGGCAAGCTCCTCCTCGGGCAAGAGTGCCGTCGTCAGGCTGCCGTCGGATTGGGTCAGATAGAGCTGTCGAAACAGGGCCTTAAGGCGGGGGACGTCGCCCGGGGACGCCTTGCAAATCTCGGCGATCATCGATTCGGCATGTCGCTTCAAGCCCCCTTCGACCCCGCCGATCGCGTCGAAGTCCTCCAGCCTGACAGTGCCGTCCTCGCGCTTGCGGGCGATCTCGTAAAGCTGCACGCACACCACCTGCACCAGCGGCAGGGCGCTGTCGCGGCGCCGCGAGCCCAGGCCGACCAGGCTGCGGACGACCTCCTCGGGGACTCCCGGAGCATAGCGGAACCTGTACTTCTCGAACGGGACCTCCGAGGCGTGGCGGATCGGCACTTCCGACGTGGGGCGGCGAATCACCTCGATCAGCTCACCCTCGTCGAAATCGGTGAGCAAATATTCCCGAATCCCGCCCAGGTCGCGACCGCGCTCGTAACCGATCGATCAATCGGCCGTAATATTCGGTGCGAAGTGCCACGATCACCTTGAAATTCCCCGCGTTGCCGGACGTGCGGCGGAGGATCTCCAGCGAGACATTCCGCGTGACTTCGGCTCCGGGACCCTCGGCGAGCGTGAACACCTCCTCGCACTGGTCGATCACCAAAATCGGCGCGAACGGGAGCCGATCGGCGATCTCGGTCATGATCTGGCCGAGTCTCGTCGGGTCGTCGGCGAGAAGGGTCCGCAGCGGCGAGGCGCCGGAGTGCCTGGCCAGGATGCCGGGCAGGTCCACTTCCACGGTCTCGCCCAGCGGCGTCTTGTAAGTCAGGGGTTGCGAGCAGAAGCCCGCCAGCGCCACCGCGAGTTGGCCGGGCAGGTCCTGCGTGGCGCGGACGAAGAGCGCGGGCGAGGACTCGTTGGCGTCCGAGCAGATCCTGCAAAAGCGGTAGCCCACGCACTCCTCTTCGAGGAACGGGATCACGCCCGCCCGCAGGAACGACGACTTGCCGGCGCCGCTCTCGCCGTGCAGGAGGACCACGCGAGTGGCGTTGTCGTCGAGGATCCTGGTGAAGCGGGCCACGTCGGCGTCGCGGCCGACGAACAGGGCGCGGTCGGACCGCTCGTAGAAGGCCAGCGATCGATACGGGGCATCGGGCAAGGGCGGGTCGTCCACCATCTCGGCCGTGATCGCCAGGGCCGATCCCGAGAGCCGCCCTTTCGATGAGATCGCGATCTCGGCCGGCGCAGAACCATTAACCGACGGCTTCCTCACGCGGATATTCGGCGGGCAATAGGTCCCGTAGAGCAGGCCCAGCGGGACGCGGCCCCGCAGGGCTTGCAGGGTGGTGCCCACTGGCTCGTTGCGGGTCAGGAAGGCTTCGAGGAAGTCGATCCCGAGCGGGTTGGCGAAGGTGTCGACGGTCTGCTGCTCGGTGGCGATGATCCCGCTCAGGCCCACTTCCTGCATGGCGTCCAGGAAGCTGCCGTCGCCGCTCGACTCGGCCGTCTGGCACGCGTTGAAGAAGGCGATCCCGCCGAGCCGAGGGTCGTCCTCGTCGCCGCGCAGGATGTCGAGCAGGTCGTTCGGCCCGATCGGCTCGTCGTCCAGGATCAAGGACGTAGGATCGGCGTGGCAGAGGAAATAGATCAGGTCGGGGCCGCCCGTTGGCGATGGCCGCGGTCATCTCGTCGCGATTGTGCGCCACGGGCAATTTCAGGCCCTCGACCATCGCCATGAGCCGCGTCTTCTGGTCGTCGGGCAGGCCGTCGCGGATCAATTTGTCGATCACGAGCAGGACGCGAGGCTCCTGGAGCAAGGGGAGCCTCCGGAGCGGCTCGACGCGGCGATTGGCGGCGAGGTTGTAGCGGATTCCCCAGAATTGGCCCCATACCGAATCGTCGCCCGCGAGGAACGCGGCCTCGTCGGGCGCCTTGTTGTAGATCACGTTCCAGGGGACCGGGCACGGGCCGTCGAGGATGATTTCCAGGCTTTGCACCAGGCCCTGCGTGACCAGGTCTTCCAGCCATTGCTTGACGAGCTTTCCCACGCGCGACGACGGGCCGGCGTCGGGCCGGAAGATCAGGCTGGAGAGCTTGAATCCGGCCCTGGCCAGCTCCAGCGACGACCTGCGGACGTCCTCGTCGCTGCCGTTGAGGTAATCCTTGACGAGGTCCGACAGCCGCTCGCGCGCGGCCTTGGCGGCGTTGCGGAAATTCAGGAGTGCCTGGCCCTCGATCCGATAGGGGTCGAACGAGCCCGCGCCCTCGCTCCACGTGAGGGTGATCGAGTCTTCGCGAGAGATCACCTGGCAGACGATTTCGGCCATGTTCTTCCTGTCCCGTGGCGATCAGTCGGGGAATCCGGGTGCCCAGCACGCGGTCATCTTCGCCGGAAACCGGATCGATTGCGCGGCCATCCAGGCGTCGGCCCGCGAGACCAGGTCGCGGCCCTCGTCGCCCTTCAGCAAGGTGCCGAGCCGTCGCCTCATGCACGCGGCGAGCAGCCCCATATGAACCTCGTCGAATTTCGAGGCGGCCTGGCGCAAACGCTTCGCGGCGAGGTCGGGATCGCGCCTGGCCATCGAGATCCCCGCTCGCACCTGCATGGCCAGCGCGTCGGACCAGGGCAGGCGCTCGCGGTCGAGCTTGCGGGCGTATTGCTCGGCCTCGCGGAGCAACGGCGCGGGGTCGGACGCGACCATCGCCGCGGCGGCGGCGGCCTTGCCTCCGTGGTGGAGGATGTCGATCCGCACCTGCTGGATTCGCAGCAAGAGTGACGCGTGGAGCGCGGGCAAATGGTCGGAGATCCGCTTCCAGGCCGCGACGGAATCGCCCTGGTAATGGTCGATATGCAGGTCGCCGTAGAGGTGCGTCAAATGCTGGACATGAAACCCCTTGTGCGACCATCGCCCGATCGCGTCCTTCGACTGCTCCCTGGCGATCTCCACCTCATCATGAGCCAGCCGGGCGAGCACGCCGATGTTCACCCCGACGGTGGCCTCCATGTAGCGGTCGCCTCGCTCGCGGGCCGCCTTGTACGCGTCGAGGAACCGCTCGCGGAGCTCGCCGAACCGGCCCAGATAGATCAAGGTCCACATGCCGAAAATCTGCGCGGTATCCAGCTCCCACATCACGCCCGTGCAGCGATTGCGGAGGATCTCGGCGGCCTCGTCGGAGTATTTCAGCGCTGCCGGATAGCGCCCCTCCAGATAGCCCGCGGCGCCGGCGGCCAGCCGGGCCATCCCCAGCGCATGAGGGCTCTCGATCCGCTCCGCCAACTTCTCGGCGCCTGCGATCAATTGCGAGGTCCTCTGCCGGACGGGCCAGCCCTGGCACGACAGGAGCACGGCCTCCCACGCAAGCGCAAGCGCGATGCGGAAGGGCTCGCCCGCCTTGAGCGCCAGGAGCAGGCTTCGCGTCTGGAAGCTCATGCCCTGGATCACGTCGACCACGCTGATCCCGACCGACACGTCCCGCGAGATGTCGATGCGTCGCAAGTCCTCGGGGGGGATCGATTCGGCCGTCTTCTCGCGGAACTTCAGCCCTCGCAGGCGCAGGCGAGCCCGGCTCAGGAGCATGACCCAGAGCGCCCGCCTTGCCGTGGGAGGCATGGGCATGCCGATGCGCCCGAGCACGTCGCCGTAGGCGGACAGGCCTTCGTCGATGTGGCCGCTGCTGAGGAACTGGTAGGCGGCGCGTTGCTGGAGGTCGAGCACGTCTTGCGACGACGCGCCTTCGGCGGCTTCCTGATAGGCTGCGCGCGGCCTCGACGCTCAGGCCGGCGTGGGCCAGCGCGTCGGCCAGGCGGGTGCGGAGGGCGCGGCCCTCGTCGCCGGCCAGGGGGCGCAATTCCATGGCCCTTCGATAGAGCTTGACCGAGCGGTCGAAGGCGAGGGCCTCGGCCGACGCCGCGGCGGCGATCGCGTACTGGGCGCCGGCCCTTTCCGGCTCGCCGCCGCCCTCGAAGTGGATCGCCAGCGTCTCGGGGTCGCCGCGCGCCGTAGCCTTCGAGCGCCCTGGCCAGGCCCAGGTGGTGCTCCTGCAAATCCTCCGGCTCCAGGTGCTTGACCACCGTCTCCCGGATGCGGTCGTGATACGTCTCCACCTCGTCCAGCGCCCCGGCGCCGGTGCCTCGAATGAGATGGCCCGATCGCAGCAGGCTCATCCCCTCGTACCCTTCGGCGCCCATCCCGACCGCTTGCAGGACGAGCGCCTGACGCAGCGGCTGGCCGGCCACCGACATGGCTTCGAGCAGACGCCGGGGGATCTCGGGAAGCTGGCGGATGCGTCGCCACAGGACGCCGTCCAGCGACACGCTCGTCTGCGACGGGTTGCTCAGGAGGTCGCCGCCTTGCTGGAGATATTGCACGAGCTCGTAGATGAAATACGGGCTGCCGCCCGATTCCTTCACGATCATCCGCGCGACGTCGCGGGCCGCCTCGTCGTCGCGGCCGATGAGCGAGACCACGAGGTCGCGGGCCTCGTCGCCGGTCAGGGCCTCGACCTTGATCGAGCTCCGCTCCTGGTCGGCGGGGAGGCCGTCCTCCGGGGCCAGCAGCGCCCGCAGGCACGGGCTGATCGTGGCGTATTCGCTGCGATAGGAGCACAAGAGCAGCAGGATGGGCGAGTCGGGCGGGCGCAGGAGTTCGGTCAAGAGCGCCGCGCTGTCGAGGTCGCCCCATTGCAGGTCGTCGATGTACAGGACCAGGAGCTTGCGATCGCCGATCCGCGCGAGCAGTTCGCGGAGGGCGGCGAAGGCGCGGCGGCGAAGCTCCTGCGGGTCGGGGATCTCGCCGCGTTGCGGGGCCTCGGCAACCGCCTCGATCCGCTTGAGCACCGGGAACACGCGGGCGAGGGCCTGGACGTCGCGCGGCAGCAGGGCTTCGACCTCCCCGCGAGATTGCCTCCGCAGGAATCGGCTGAGCGAATCGATCAAGATATCCATCGCCTTGTAGGCCACGGATTCCTGCTCGTAGCACCGCCCGGCCAGCAGGACGATCTCTTTCTGTTCCTGGATGCCGTCGAGGAAGCGCTGGATCAGCGAGCTCTTGCCCACGCCGGATCGGCCGTGGACGAACACGGTGACGGTCTTGCCCTGCCGCGTCTTGTCCAGGGCTTCGGCGAGCGACGCAAGATGAGCCTCGCGGCCGACGAACGGGCGCGACGAGGTTGACGGCACGGGGGGCGCAATCACGGCCTCGACCGAGGCCGAGCCCAGTCGTCGCACCACCTCGGCTCCCGTCGGCCGCTCGTCCGGATCGCGACGGAGCAGGTCGACGCAGAGCGAATTCAAATCTTCGGGGATGCCCGGGTCGATCGATCGCGGCGGGTCGGGGTCTTCGACCTGCTTGAGCATGAGCACTTCGAGCGACTTGCCGCTGAAGGGCAAACGGCCGGTGAGGGCGCGATAGAGCATCACGCCCACCGCGTACCAGTCGCTCGCGGGCGAGAGCGGCTTGCCCGAGGCCTGCTCGGGGGCCATGTACACGACCGTGCCCACGATGTGCCCGCCCGTGGTTTGCGGGTCGCCCTGCTTCTCGATCTCGGTCGAGAGCCCGAAATCGAGCAGGACGACCCGCCCTTTCGGGGTCACCAGGACGTTCGAGGGCTTGATGTCGCGGTGCAGCTTGCCCATGTGATGCAGCGATTCGAGCGCGCCGGCAAGCTGCCGGAGGCAGCGGCGCAAGCGGGCCTCGTGCCACAGGCCGGGGGCTCGTTTCGGGATGGGCGACGGTCGCAAACCCCGGAAAGTCCTGGTCGCCGAGTCGGAACCGGCCGAGAGGAACGCATCCGTGGTGGAGGTGCCGGCCCGGCGAGGCTCGTTCACATCCGTCGCGGTTGGCGGCAAGCTCGGGTGGGCGATCGTGGATTCGATGTCGTCGTCATCCGTCTCCGCCGAGGGCGAGGCCGGCAGGGTGCTGCCGGGGCCGGTCTCGTTGGCGGTCGATTCGCCGGTGCCTTCGATCGGCAATTGCGTATGGCTGTGCGTCGATTCATCGTCGGGCACGTCGGTCTCGGGGCACACGTAGCGGAGTAACTCGACGCCCTCGACCAATTCCATCGTGAAGAACCAGTCGTCCCCCTCCGAGAACAGCTCGTACAATCGCACGAGGTTGGGATGCGACACGTCGGTCAGGGCGCGGAACTCGTTCTTGAACCGGTAGAGCGTGGACGCGTCCAGGTCGAGGATGGTCTTGAGCGCGACCGTGCTCTTGCGCTCGCGGTCGAACGCCTCGTACACCACGCCCATCCCGCCGGCGCCGAGGCGACGGCGGACCTCGAATCGAGGGGTCCCGGCGAACCCGTTCAGCTTCTTGTTATTCATCGGTCCTCGGCCGGTTTCGAGCCGGTCCGCGGGAGATTTCGGCGCAAAGGGGCCCGACGTAGGATACCAGATTTCTCCGGGTGCATGAAATGCACCGTCTCGTAGGGTGCATGTCATGTACCATCTTGATTATGGGTGCGGGATCGGTGCATTTCCCGCACCCGACGCATTCAGCTCCCCTTCAAATACTCGATCAGTGCCATGCGATCGTCGTCGCCCAGATCGGTGCCGTACACATGCCCCGAGTTGCGGTTGCCGGGCAGGCTGGTGTCCAGGATGAAGTCGGTCGGGGACGAGGGCTTGGTGTCGTATCCGACCTTGATCGGGTCGAACTCGCGAGTGCCGATCGAGAACGACCTCGGGCGCTTCACGACCGGCTGGAGCAGGTCGTAAAGCGTGGGGACCGAATCGTTATGCAGGTACGGCGCGGCGGCCCAGATCGCCACCAGCGGCCGGCCCGCGTACTTGCCGGTGCCTCGCCAGGTCTCGGGCCGGCCCGCCTGGAGTTTCAGGGCCTTCGCGGGGTCCACCTTGTTCTGGGCGTAGAGGACCTTGAGCAAGAAATTCAGCGATTCGGGCAGCGTGAGCCCCGCCGAGCGATCGGCCACGTCCTTCGCGAAATTCGTCGCGCGGTTCGGGTCGGTGCCGATCTCCTTGAGGTCATAAAGCAAGTCGGGCGGAGGGCCGGGATCGGTCACGTGGCACTGGACGCAGAGCTTTTGAAACAGCGCGGCGCCCTTCTGCGCCTTCTGGGCGTCGATCGCGCCGAAGATCTCGGCGGGCCACCTGGGCGGCTTGATGGCCGAGGCCGTGACCTCCATCCACGCCACGTTGTCCACGGCAATGCTCGACAACAGCGTCTTGCGATCGAACCGGGCGCCGATGGCCACGGCCGTGCCGATGTTGCGTTGCATGCTGGAATCGGTGTTGCCGTCCCAGCCCAGCCATTTCACCTTGTCGGTATTCCAGGTGAAGGGGATGCTCGAAGGCGCGGTGTCGGGCCGGGCGATCTTCAGGTTACCGACCATGAGGTTGCCGGCCATGCGGAAGTCGTCCACGCGGCCGGGTCCGATCACCACCCCGCCGAACTTGCGCAGGGCGTCTTGCTTCTGATAGAGCTTGGCCGATTGCTTGAGGAACCAGAGCGATTCGACGATCAATTGCGACGCCTGCGCGGGCATCAAGTCCTTCTCGGCGGAGTCCAGGACCCCGAGCGGCTTGCCCTCGCCCGAGGTCGCGTCGATGAGCTTGCGGGCCGCGGGTGCCCATGCGTCGGCAAGGGCGCCCAGCGCGGGTCTCTGGTCGACGGTGGGTGGCTCGAAGAGGATCGGTGGATCGCTCAGGTCGGGGACTTCGGGCCAGGTCCCTTTCAGGCTGGCGAGGGACCTTCCCAACTCCGCGGCGGATTGGGCCTTGAGGAACCTGGCGCCGCCGGGGGACACGGAAGCCAGGGCCGGCCCCAACGTGGGTGAATTCACGACTTTCGTCAACATGGCCGCGAACTGATCCATGTCCGTCGACGTGGCGGCCACGGAATTGGCCAGGTCCTCGCCGAACGCGACCGCATCGGCCTTGCCGGGGGCACCGTCGATGCGGATGGATTTTCCCTTATAAGTGAGTTCGGCTACATGGCACGCCGCGCAATTCATCCCCAGCATCTTGACCTTCGATGGCGATCCGGCGGCGGGCGCGGCCGAGAGCCCGATGGGCAGGCCGTCGACGTCGTCGGGGTCGGCGAGCAGGCCGAATCGGTCCATCTTCTCGAAGAACGGCTTGCCCGTCTTCGCGCTTTGCATGGACTTGAGCAGGTCGAATGCGATGATCTCGCTGCCCAAAGTCATGTGATAGAACTGCTTGCGGGCGGCGGCGTCCAGGCCCTGATCCTGCACGATCGGGGCATCGGCCGACGCAATATTCGGCGGGATCGCCGCGAGGGCGAGCCCGAAGACGACCAACAGGAGGCGTTTCATGGAGAGTTCCCGTATCTCTTGTAGGGCCGGTTGTTACCGGCCGTTGCCGTCGATGATCCCCGAGGCCGGTAGAGAACCGGCCCTACAAAATCAAATCGTCTTCAGATATTCCAGCAGGTCCATCTTCTCCGGATCCGAAAGCCCGGTGCCGTACTCGTGGCCGGCGTTCCAGTTCCCCTTGATGGTCGTGTCGAAGTCCATCAACGGGGGCTTGCCCAGTTGATCGGCCGGGATAAGCTTCGGGTCGGACACGTAGCCGAGCTTCACCGGGTCGTACTCGGGATAGCCCACGATGAAATGCTTGGGTCGCTTCGCGGCCGGCTGGAGCAGGTCGTGAAGCGTGGGCACCGAGCCGTTGTGCAGGTAGGGCGAGCTGCCCCACGGGGCTTGCAGCGGTCGCGAGATGTAGCCGGGATTGGTCCGCCACTCGATCTGATCGGGCGGCAGGTCCATCTTCAGGCGATCGGCCGCGGAGATCCCGTTGTCGTCGAACGCTTTCTGGGTGAATCCGTTGGCGGCGTCGCGAAGCGCCTCGGCGAAGCTCGTCCCGCCCGAGCCGTCGGGCTTGCGGCTTACGTTGATCGCGTAATTCTCCACGCGGGTCGGGTCGGTGCCGATCTCCTTGAGGCCGTAAATCTTCTCGCGAGTGGCCACGTCGGGGTTATCGGGCCGGGTGTGGCACTGGAGGCAATGCGTCGCATAGAGCGCCTTGCCGCGAGCCGCCTTCTCGCCGTCGATCGCCCCCAGGACGGCGGCGGGCCACGCCGGCGGCTTGAGCTTGCGCGTCAGCTCGTCGAGGATGTACAGCTCGCGGGGCAAGACCGTGGACGTCTTGGTCTTGGGGTCGTAGACGGCCCCCAGGCCCATCGCCTGGCCGATGTTGCGCTGCAGGAGCGTGTTCGTGTTGCCGTCCCAGTGCAGCCACTTCGTCTGCCCGACTTGCCACAGGTGCGGGTAGCTGACCGGCGACGTGGTGGGGATGATGTCGCTCACCGGCATGACCATGTCGCGGATGCTGCCGAAGGCGTCGATCCGCCCCGGCCCGGGCAAGATCGTCTCCGACTCGTGCATCTTGGCCAGCTTCTTGAGGAATTCGAGCCGGGCTTGCACAAGCGCAATGTCCACCGTGGCGTCGGCGATCCCCTGCTTGATCTCCTCGCGCTTCGCCGCAAGGTCCTTCGTGACCACCTGGCCGAGCCCGCCGTCCTGCATGGTCTTGGCGAGCCGATTGAAGGCGTCGTCATTGGCCCGCAGGACCTGATTTTTGAGCGCCTCGCGCCCCGACCTGGCGATCCCGAGCATGACCGTGTTGTCTCGCACGATGTCGCCGCGGACCTTGTCCAGCAGCGAGGTCGACTGGTCAGTGAAGTCCTTCTCCGCCTTCGGCAACGCCGCCGCCTTCTGCTTGGCGAGCAGGCCGGCAAGCGTCGTGATCAACGCGCGGGATTTCTCGGTGATGTTCGCCTCGGGGTCCTTCTGGGCGCGGTCGAAGAAGGCGGCGAGCTTGGCCGGATCCTTGGCCGTGTCCCCCACCGACGCGAACAGCTCCAGGTAGAAATTGTTCAGGTCGAACTGCGCCTGCGCCGTCCAGGATGATCGTCTTGCCCTTGTACTGGATCTGCCCCACGTGGCACGCGGCGCAGTTCACGCCGATCATCCGGCCCAGGAACGTCACGCCCCGCGACTCGTGCGCGGAGATGCCGATCGGCAGGCCGTCGGGATCGTTGGGGTCGGGGATCAGGCCGAAACGCTTCGGGTCGTCCAGGAACAACTTCCCCGTCTTCGGATTGATGAGCGCCTTCACCCACGCAAGCGGGTACAGCTCGCTGCCTTCGGCCAGGTGGTAGAAGTTCTTGCGGTCGCCCGCATCCCAACCCTGATCCCCGGAACCCGGCGCGGCCTGGCTCGATCCGTGCAGCGACGACAGCAGACAGATGGCCAGGAGAGACTTCGTGGCAGCCCTCATCTCACCCTCATTCTCAAGAGAAGACGGTCCCCGGTTAGCAACCTCGAAGGAGATCTTACCCAGGCCCGAATGGCGAGAAAAAGCAAATTCGCGGCGGACGCCGTCTAATTCCGGGAAATTATCGCGAAGGCAAGCCGGTGGAGATGAATAAATTTAGATGTATGAATACAATCGATTCTACCTTGATGCAGGGGAGTTGCCACGATTGCATGGCTTCGTCGCGGCGATTTTCGAAGCATTACTTCATGAGTCACACGCGACCGGCGGATGAGTAGTTATCGCGGCCAGGACCCTGCCCTACGACCAGTCCGAGAGCATTAATGCTCGCAAATTGCGCATGTTCTCACGATAGGTTGATTGATGCATGCTGCGATTGACCACGTCTTTTTTTGCGAATTCCGCGCGAATCTTGCGTCGGATTCATCGCATCGGCAAGATCGGAACGGAAACTGCTGGGAAGACGTCGCTGGTGGCCGGCTGGGTCAAGTTTTTTTCTTGAAGAATTCGAGAATTCTTTTGACTCGCCGCCCGCTTGCCTAGTTATGCTGTGATTCTCCGACACTCCCCTGTCGGGTCCCGTCCGACGTAGCCTCCCCGCTGCGTCCGCTCTGGTCGGTTTCGGATTCGCCCGGATCGAGAACCTGATCGCCTTTCGACTCGGCCCGTTCACCGGTCCCGCTGGCTTAATCTGCATTCTCATCGTCCGCGACCGAGGGCATCCCGCCCCCCGCAGGTCGCCCCGGCACGGCCCAACTTGATCGCGAGGATTCATCAATGATTATCCGTGACGTAGGTGCCGCGATGAAAGAACACCCGAGTTCCAGGACAATTACCAGGGGCATGCTTGCAATCCTGTTGGGAATCATCATCCCCATCGGATGTTCGAGCGAGAAGCCCGTCGAGACCGCCGCCGAGGCGCCGGGCGCCCAGCCGGTGGGCACGCCGCCGCCGCGCCTGCGGCGCCGCAGGCCAAGCCCCCGACCAACGTCCCCAAGAACATCAAGCAGTTGGGTGCCCAGAACCGTTAGCCGTCCATGTCGGAATCATCCCGAGAATCTCGGTAATCACGACGCATCGTCGGCGCCTTGCTCGTTTTCTTCCTACTTCCCGAACCCCGGAGTGCCCCAGAGATGACCACCCTCGTCCGCCGGAAGACTCGTCGCGGCTTCACGCTCATCGAATTGCTGGTGGTGATCGCCATCATCGGCGTGCTCATCGCCCTGCTCCTGCCCGCCGTGCAGGCGGCCCGCGAGGCGGCGCGTCGCGCCCAGTGCCTCAACAATCTCAAGCAGTTGGGCCTCGCATCGCAGAACTACCTGACCGCGCTCGGCTGCTTCCCGATGGGGCTGCTCGACCAGGTCACCGCCGCGAACCCCAATTCCAACCCGCCCGACCTCTGGACCAGTTACGGCCCCATGCTGCCGCTCTCGGCCTACATCGAGCAGGGCGCCCTCTTCAACGCCATGAACTTCAACTGCAACGTGTACGACTGGCAGAACACCACGATCAACGCCGTCGGGCTCAGCACCCTCTGGTGCCCGTCCGACCCGGGCGTCCAGGACCCTCAGCTCCAGAACTACGTGCTCGAGAGCGGGAATCCCGCGATGAACATGCGATACAGCAGCTACGCCGGCTGCGCCGGGCACCTGGTTCTCCTACCAGTTCGGCAAGACGGGGACGCAGAACCAGAACGGCGTGTATTACGACCAGAGCGTCACGAGGGTCCAGGACATCATCGACGGGACGAGCTCCAACACGATCATGTTCGCCGAGCACACCCGGTTCATCGAGAGCGCCGTCACCATGGATAATATCTACTGGCACTGGTGGACCTCGGGCAACTACGGCGACACGATCTTCTCGACGTTCTGGCCCATCAACCCGCAGAAGAAGGTGCCGTATAGCTGCTACGACAACGTGAGCGGAGGCATCTCGAACACGATCGGGGCCGCGTCCAGCATGCATCCGGGCGGCGCCAACGTCGCGTTCTGCGACGGCTCGGTACGCTTCATCAAGGACTCGATCGACACCTGGACGAACATCGTCAATGGCGCCAACTGCTTCCCGGCGGGCGTCGTCTCGGGATCGGCCTATGATGCATCGCTCATCCCGCCCCAGAACGTCTCGCCGATCTGGACCATCAGCGCCAACGCGAAGGTCGGCGTGTGGCAGAAGCTCGCCACCCGCAACGGCGGCGAGGTCATCGACCAGAGTTCCTACTGATCCTGGCTCCCGGTCATCACCAACCGACCAGCCCCCGCGAGGTCCCGGCCTCGCGGGGGCGATTTCGTTGAGAAGCTCCCATCAAGCCGGTCGGGGCGAGGACCGGAACCGGCGGCAACCCGAGAAGAAGTCCAGCGGATTCTCGAACACCACCTTGCGGATCGTCGCCTCGTCATGGCCGCGTGACTTCATCTCGTACATGAACTCCGGCACGGCCAGCGGGTCGCTGTGGCCCCAATCGCCGGCCGAATTGACCATCACGCGATCGGTCCCGTACATCTCGATCATGTCGGCCGCCCGCTGCGGGCTGCACTTGGTGATGGGATAGAGCGTCATCCCCACCCAGTGACCCGCCTCAAGCGCGTGGCGGATCGTATGCTCCTCCACATGGTCGATGCAGACCCGTTCGGGGGGGATCTGCGGCATGTCCTTGACCATGTCCAGAATCATGCGAGTCCCCTGGAATTTGTCGGCCAGGTGAGGGGTGTGGACCAGCACCAACTCGCCCAATTTCGCGGCCAGTTCCAGGTGTTCATGGAAGACGGTCGCCTCGTTCTTCGTGTTCTTGTTCAGGCCGATCTCGCCGATGCCCAGGACGCCCGGCCGGTCGAGGAATTCGGGGATCATCTTGATCACCTCGCGCGCCAGCGAGACATTCTCGGCCTCCTTGGCGTTGATGCAAAGCCAGCACTGATGCGCGATCCCATGACTCGCGGCGCGACCGACCTCGAACTCGGTAAGCTGCCGGAAATAGTCGCGAAACCCCTCCACTCCCGAGCGATCGAACCCCGCCCAGAACGCGGGCTCGGAGACCATCACGCAACCGGCCAGGGCCATCCGCTTGTAGTCGTCGGTGGTCCGGCTGACCATGTGGATGTGCGGGTCGATGTAATTGCATGATGTCGTATCTCCTTTCCGGGCAGTCACTTGCAAGTTCGACTTTGGTCGGAATGTGGACGGAATTCGCACTGGCCGGGTTGGTCTCTATCGTACCAAGTTACTCGCTCGAAAGCCCGCAGATGCGAACGGCGATCACCGGCGGATAGGTGAGACACCGGCTTTAACGCTCAGCCCGCGAAACTTTCGGGGCCATGCGTGGTCCGCTGCCCATTTCTCGGCTTCGCGGAAGCTGGCGAAGACGGGGTAGGCATGCTCGCGGAGGTATAGCACGGTCGCATAATGCCGGACCTCATCCTCGTCCAAGTGAGCCATCATGCCGTTGTACGCATTCCACACCATCACTTGGAACGCTCCTGGGTCATCATCGCGACCGCTTCCATCATTACGGATGAGGAAAGGGAAGTTGTCTTCGTCGGCCCCGAGGAGCACGGCCATGTCAACGCCTTCGTATTTGCACAGCGTATTCCTTGACCTTCTTGCGGGAAAGATCCTGGAAGGCATAGCTGACAAACTCGGCACCATTCCACCCCCTTATTCAAGCCGTGTTCCCCGTGGACGGATTTGGACGGAAATCGTAGAAACGGTGGAAAAAGGAGCCAAAAGTCACGGTTCCAGCAGTGAGCCGATTCGCTGTAAGTCCTTTACTAGCAGCAGATGTAGCGTCGGTTTCAGTGCAATAATTCTAGCGGGTCGATGTAGGTGGCCATTGTTCCTATGTCCTCTCACGAGAACCCCAACACCGGATGAGGCATATACGCCTCCTCCAGCCTCGCCATCTCCTCGGCCGAAAGCTCCACGGATAAGGCAGCCACGGCGTCTTCCAGGTGATGCGGCTTGGTCGCCCCCACGATCGGCGACGTGACCACCTTCTTGTGCAGGACCCACGCCAGCGCCACCTGCGATTGCGGCAAGCCTCGCGCCTTGGCCACTTCCTCGACCCGTTCGATCACCTGCCGGTCGGCCTCCTCGGTCCGGGCGAACAGCGTCGCGCCGAACTCGTCCGACGTCGCCCGCTGGGTCGCCTGCCGCTCGTCCCATGGGCCGCGCCAGCCGTCCTCGCGCCAGCGGGCTCCAGGGCAACGACGGCAATTCCCTGGTCGGCACACAGGCCCATCATCTCGCGCTCTTCCTCGCGGTAGAGCAGGTTGTAATGGTCCTGCATCGAGACGAACCTGCGTCCATCCATGACGTTCGGCCAGGTACAGCGCCTTGCAGAATTGCCAGGCGAACATGGACGAGGCGCCGATGTAGCGGACCTTGCCCGATTTCACCACGTCGTGCAGGGCTTCGAGGGTTTCTTCGATGGGCGTGGAGTAGTCCCAGCGATGGGTCTGATAAAGGTCGATGTAATCCATGCCGAGGCGTCGCAGGCTGGCGTCGACCTCGGTGAAGATCGCCTTGCGCGACAGCCCTCGGCCGTTCGGGTCCTTCCTCATGGGGTTGTAGACCTTGGTCGCGATCACGACCTCTTCGCGCCTGGCCAGGTCCTTCATGGCGCGGCCGAGGATCTCCTCGCTCGTGCCGTCGGAGTAGGCGTTGGCGGTGTCGAAGAAGTTGATGCCGAGGTCCAGGGCCTGCTTGTAGAACGGGCGGCTCTTTTCCTCGTCCATCGACCAGGGATGCGCGCCGCGATCGGGCACGCCGAAGCTCATGCAGCCGAGGCAGATGCGCGAGACCTTCAGGCCCGTCTTACCCAGGTTCACGTAATCCATGGAGGTTGCTCGCGTGCCGAGGGCGGGTCCAGTGCGGGTCATAATCAAGCGAGAACAGCGCCTGCACGGTCTCGGCGCGGCCGGGTCCGGGCTCCAAAAGAGCTTCCATCGCCTGGCGAAGCTGCGCCATGCGGCGATCGGCGCGCGTGAGTTTCGGAAGCCGAGGCGCGGTCGAGGCGATCCAGCGCCGCGGCGATCTCAAGGATGCGGCTGCGGATTTCCAGGAAGTCACGGTTAAGGACCGTGGCGACATCTCGCGGGGTCGTCATGGGAGCACTCCGGGCGGGTCTTGAGCCAGAACCCCGGGAGTCACTATGCCAGATTCCGCTCTTTCTTGCAATTTTCGGCGACGTACAGGGTGCATGGAATACACCAACTCATCCCATCGCCGATCGCAAGGTGCATTTCCTGCACCCTACAAAAAACGAACCCGAGCCGCGTGTCCGCGTAGCTCGGGTTCCTTGCGATTCGGATTCGAAAAACCGCCTATTTGGCCGCGACGGCCAATTCCGGCTCTTCGTCGCCGCGGAGCCGCCGCTTCTTCTTGGGGGCGACTTCCTCGGCCGTGGCCGCGGTGAGCTTGGGCAGCTTCACGCTGTGGGCCATGCCGAAGAGTTGCAGGAACCGGATGGCCATGTAGGTCATGTCGATTTCCCACCAGCGCAGGCCGTGGCGGGCCGAGGTCTGGAACGCGTGGTGGTTGTTGTGCCAGCCTTCGCCGTAAGTCAGGATCGCCACCCACCACAGGTTCGTCGAATGGTCGCGGGTCTCGTGCGAGCGATAGCCCCAGATGTGCGTGGCCGAATTCACCAGCCACGTCGTGTGCAGGACGAAGATCGACCTCACGAAGAAGCCCCACACCACCCACGACATCCCGCCGAAGGCGTAAAGCGGCACGATCGGCAGGAGGACGAAGATCAGGTGGTACTTGTCCAGCCAGCGCTGGGCCGGGTCGCGGTACAGGTCGGGCGCCCACTTCTTCAGGTATTCGGGGGTGTGACGCGAGGTCACGTCGGGCGTCATGAACCAGAACATGTGGGCCCAGCTAAACCCGCGATTGGGGCTGTGGACGTCGCCTTCCTCGTCGGAATGGGCGTGGTGGCGGCGATGGTCGGAGACCCAGCCGATCGGCCCGCCTTCCGAAGCCGCGCATCCGATGGCCGTCAACACGTATTCCAGCCATCGCGGACGCACCGCGAAGCTGCGATGCGTGAGTAACCGGTGATACGTAAGCGTGATCCCGATCCCGCCCGTCAGCCAGTGCAGGAGGAAGCACAGGCCCAGGCCCGACCAGGAGAAGAACTTGGGGACGAATGCCAGAAGTGCCCCGCCGTGAAGGAAAGCCATCCAGGCCAGGATCCCATAGGCCACGTATCCCGTCTTCGGGCGTTGCTCGGTCGTTGGAAGTGTCGTCATGCGAAACCTTTGGAACGTCGGAGGAGAGTCATGGACATCAGCGGTCGGGCCGGACGACATCCACGCAAGCAGGGCACTCGCGACCCAACGACGACCGTTCGCCGCAGGTCGAAAATTACATAACCTTCTTAGTCATAGGACAGCGGAAGTCCAGGGCATCGCTCGGCGGGTCGGACGCGAAAAGATTTCGAGCGAGCTGGGTATCACTCGCCGAAAGGGGACCATCTGGCCATTCGCGAGGCGAAAGTTTACAACGGGCCGGGGGTTTACGCCAACGCCAGTATTCGTAACTTTTCCCAATTTCCCAAAGTTTCGCACGAAGAATGCCGTCCCGATGATTTCGGCCATGACGAAGGAGCGTTTCCTGCGATGAAGGGCGTTTTCTGGGACGGATCGCGCATCGAGCTTCGTCGGGACCTGCCCGAACCGTCTCCCGAAACCGGCGAGGTGGTCCTTTCCGTCCGCGCCGCGGGAATTTGCGACACCGACCTCCAAATCGCACGCGGCTACATGAATTTCCGCGGCATCCTGGGGCACGAATTCGTCGGCCAGGACGACCAGGGCCGCCGATTCGCCGCGGAAATCAACGCGGCTTGCCACAGTTGCCCAACTTGCCAGTCCGGCCGACCCGGCCATTGCCCCTTCCGCACCGTCTTGGGAATCCTGGGGCGCGACGGTTCCATGGCCGATCGCGTGCGGGTCCCCGAGCGGAATTTGCACCCGATCCCCGATTCGGTGGACGACCGCGAGGCGGTCTTCATCGAGCCGCTGGCCGCCGCGTTTCGCATCGTCGAACAGGTCCCGCTCGGGCCCGGTCGGACGATGGCCGTCCTCGGAGACGGCAAGCTTGGCCTCCTGTGCGCCTGGGTCGCTCGCACGACCGGAATCGCCGTGACCCTCATCGGCAAGCATCCCGAAAAGCTGGCCATGGCGGGCGAGGGAATCATCCCGAAGTTATTAGACGACAACGACTTGCCGGAAAAATCCTTCGACGTGGTGGCCGATTGTACCGGTTCGCCGTCCGGCCTGGAGACGGCGCTGAAATTGGTGAGGCCGCTCGGCACGGTCGTCCTGAAAACCACGGTCGCGGGTGAGCATGCGTTGAGCCTGGCCCCGGTGGTCATCGACGAGATTCGCCTCATCGGATCGAGATGCGGGCCATTCGCGCCGGCAATCGATGCCCTGGCCCGCAAGACGATCGACGTCCGCCCGCTCATCGCCGCCGAGTTCCCGCTTGATCGGGCCGAAGAAGCGTTCCAGGCTGCCGGCCGCCGAGGCGCCCTCAAGGTGTTGCTGATCCCGTAGGGTGCATGAAATGCGCCAATTTCCCTATCGAGAAACCCGCGCCGGCAACCGCTCCTTGGGAATCCTCACGGCCATCGAACCGGCCACGGTTACCACGTCGTACTTGCCCTGATAACCGATCAACAGGTGGGCGGCCCATGGTTCGAGCCCGTAATCCTTCGTGAGCCAATCGACCATATCGGTGGTGGCGATCTTCAGGCCGTTGTCGAGTGCGCTGGCGAACTCGGGCTGCGAGCCGATGGAGATGATCTCGTCGGCGGTCTCCACGCGAGGCCCGGTGAGCTTCGCGGCCTTGATCAGATTCACCGTAAACTCAACGTCCATCGTGGTTTCGATCCCCGTCCCGGTCGGCTCGCCGTCGGCCTGGAGCGCGTGGCCGTCCCCCAGGAACAGCAGCCCGCCGGGGTGCGAAACCGGCAGGTAGACCGTGGCCCCTTCGCCAATCTTGTTGTAATCCAGGTTCCCGCCATAAGTCCCCGAAGGCCCGGAAGTTGGAGCAAAATCCCCCGCCGGTGCCACGCCGATGCATCCCAGCATGGGCTTCGCCGGAAATTCCATGTTCAGGACCTTGCTAACCGGCTCACGCAGCTTGACGGTCTTCTTCTTCAGGTCCAGATCCCAGATGACCAGCGAAGACCGCCCCTTCCGCACCAGGTCGGGCTTGAATTCATTCGGATAAACATGCTCGACGGCCTCGGGCGTAAGGCTGAACAGGCCAAGGCGATACGCCGACCAGCCCCAGTCGCGATTCATGCTCAACTTCGTGATCTTCACGGCAATGGCGTCCCCCGGCTCGGCCCCTTCGACGAAAAACGGGCCATTGAGGGGGTTGAACGGCTCGATCCGATGAACGTTCTTCTCATCCTGGCCGCCCGAATCCAGCGTCTTCGTCGCCACCAGTTCGCCCGGCTTGATCTTCTTGAGCACGGGATGGCTGTGAGAAAACGTGCGGTAATAGGTGGTGGGAATCACCGGCTCAACCTGAGCCGAAAGCGTGGGGGCCAGGAGGGTTGCGAGGGCGAGGCTGAGCATGAATTCGGCTCCGCTGCGGGGGTATGGCCGGGACATTCGATCTCAAGGATGCTAGCCTGACAGGGGCGACGCCGCCAGCATCGCGAAACCCGGCCTCCGTCCCCCCTTGTCCGGCGAGGCCGTCCCCATGAAACGCCCACGATTGCGAGTCACGCTAAGCCTCCGCGTGTTGCTGGCCTTGATCCTCGCCCTCGGGCTGGGACTGGGCTGGCTGGCGAACTCGGCACGTCGGCAGCGATTGGCCGTCGCGGAAGTCCGCAAATACAATGGATATGTGCTTTACGATTATGAATTTGTCGATGGCAAGGATTTGTCGACGGCCAAATCGTGGGTGCCGCAGTGGGTGCGAAAAAACCTGGGCGACGACTATTTCCACCGCGTGACCTGCGTCCGCTACATCAATCAACCCCCCAGCGATGCCACGCTGGCGCCGTTGGAGAGCCTTGATGGCATAGAGGTGCTTGGATGGCTCCCACGAATGCATCACTCATCAATGGAGTATGTCAAACCGCCACCTGGCCTGGAAAAAGTAACCGAGAGCGGCTTGAGGCGGTTGGAGGGCCTGACGCGACTGCGGCGGCTGACGATCGCGGGCGATGGATGGCAGGAAGTCCCGGGCTTTTCGCTCCAGCACCTGCGCCGATCTCCCCTCATGGAGGAGATCAGTCTCGATCGAGACAGGGCTTTCCGACGATCAGATGCCTCCATTGCAAACCATGCCTCGCCTGAAGATCCTCACGTTATGGCTGGAGAACAGAATCGAAGGTCACTTGCCTGGAGCCGCTGCGGAGGGCCAACACCCTGGAGGAGCTGACGATCTACGCGGTGCCGATTTCCATCGCGGGATTCGAGAATGTGGCCGCGATCACGAATCTAAGAAGCCTGTGGCTCATGCCAACCGGTACTATTGATATTGATGATGAGCGGATGTCCTATTTGAGCGGATTGACCCGGCTGACCGATCTCGACCTGGAACGGGACCGAATTCACGGGAGCCAGCATGGCGAGTTTGAAGGGGATGAAACGGCTGAAGACGCTCTCGCTCGCGCGGACGCGAGTCGACGACGACGGGCTGAAGGTGGTGGAAGAGATGCCGGACCTCGTCAACCTCGAACTCTACGGGACGAAGGTCACCGACGCTGGCCTCGTCCACCTCAAGAAGCTCAAGCATTTGGCGGTATTGTCGCTGGAACAGACTCAGGTAACCAAACAGGCGATCGACGAGTTGAAGCAGGCGGTCCCGTCGCTGACGCAGGTGTCCGGCCCGTGACGGCCTGGAAAACGGTGCCAGGAACCGTTTTCGCCGACCATCCCGTAGGGCCGGTTATTATCCGGCCGATCCCCCTTTGAAGGTGGTCGGTAATTACCGGGGAGACGGCCGGTAATAACCGGCCGTACGAACTTGCAACGCGACGGGCGGCGATTTATCGGAGAAATGCATCTTCGCGACCCCCGATACTTTCTCATGGTGTCCGCGAATCGCGGAAATCCCGGACGGCGCGAAAGCGGTGTCTGTCAGCGTCTTTTCGCACGCGGTTTCCGAAAAAACGCGTGATAGCCGGAGCCGACCGTCTCGATCCTGCTTGCGGGGGAGTGCGTCCCGCGGCGTCGTAAGGTCCATCGGGCCTCGGAAAATCGTCGGCGTGTCGGCCACGATCCTGCGAAACGAACCCAAACGCGCGGCGAGGCATTTTACGAAACGAACCCAAAATCGCGCGGCACCCGGTCCAAGCCATCCGGGGATAAACCATGATCGCACAACGGGTTATCCATCTTCACATCGCGGCGAGCGTCTCCCGACCATGGACACTTTATGAGCTATTTCGCGAACTAGGCCAGGAAAAACACCTCCGGACGCGCCGCGGTGCGTGTCTGATCCGGCCTCCCGAGCCAACGGGTTTTCCCGCGGGGATGGCGAGAAGCCGCGTCGAAGATAGGATGGAGGCATCGACGAGTCGCCCCAACCATCCCCCCGCCAGGGCCGCGACGATGAAGCGTCCGCGATTGCGGTTTGTCCTCAGCCTCCGCGTATTGCTGGCGTTGGTCCTTGTCCTGGGGCTCGGATTGGGCTGGTGGGTGGACTCCGCCCGCAGGCAGGCGCTCGCCGTTGCGGAAGTGCAGAAATATGGTGGGTATACGAAATACGATTTCGAGTACAAAGACGGCACGTTCGTGGACTCCGGAAAATCGTGGGTTCCCGGATGGTTGCGCAAGCCTCTGGGCGACGATTACTTCCACCGCGTGGTCATGGTCGCATACATGGGGGAAGGCCCCATTGATGCCAAGCTAGCTCCCCTAAAGGTGCTCGACGGAGTCGAGGCGCTTTGCTGGTTCAACGGACCAATGTGCGGCACCGGGATGGAGTCCAGACCAGCTCCGATCCTACCACCGCCGGGCATGGAGAAGCTGACCGAGAAGGGCCTGGAGCGATTGGCGGGGCTGTCACGGCTCCGCAGGTTGGAGGTCGATCGTGGAGAAGGCGGTGAGATACCGGGCTTCGCCGCTCCGTCATCTTTGCCGTTCTCCCCGCCTGGAAATAATCAAGCTGATGAACACCGGCATCCATGACCAGGGGTTGCCCCTGGCGTCCATGCCCCATTTGAGGGAGCTGGAATTCTGGCGCGAGACGCGCATCACCGGGACCTGCCTGGAGCCGCTGGGAAGGGCGAAGAGCCTGGAAGAGCTGACGATCTACGAGGGGCAGCTATCGCCCGAAGGATTCGCGAACATCGGGGCCATCACGAGCCTCAGGAAACTTAACCTCATGCAGACCGACATTGATGACGCGGGGATGGCTCATCTGTGCGGACTGACCGGGCTCACCAGTCTTTCGCTGGATAATGTTCACTCGAAAGTCACCGATGCCGGGATGGTCCACCTCGGCGGGATGACGCGGCTGGAATGGTTGGACCTCACGGGCTGCGAGATCAGCAGCCTTGGCATGAATCATCTGAAAGATATGAAGCATCTCCGGAGGCTCGCACTCGGATGGACGCACGTGGGCGACGAGGGGTTGAGAATCCTGGAAGGGATGCCCGACATCGAAATCCTCGAGCTCCACCAGACGAAAGTTACCGACGCGGGGCTTTCTCTTCTGAAGCGACTCGGGCACTTGAAGGAACTCTCTCTGACGGGGACCCTGGTGACCAAGGCTGCCATCGACGACTTGAAGAAGGCGGTTCCTTCGCTGACCGAGGTGTCGAATCCATGACACGAAGTGAATGGAAGGTCGCCGAAGAGGGCCGCGCGGTCCCATTGCTTTCGGCCCGAACTTCGCTTAGAATACTCCGCCCGACCGCCTGCCGTCCCCTCTGCGCCTGCGTGGTCCACCCCTCCACGACGGTCTTTTCCCCCGATCGAGACCCGCCGCCCATGATCCGCCTGCTCAATGCTCGCAAGAACTTCGGCCGCCAGACGCTTTATGATGGCATCGATGCCTCGATCGTCCGGGGCGAGCGGATCGGCCTCCTTGGCAAGAATGGCGCGGGAAAGTCCACGCTGTTCAAGGTCCTGATGGGCCAGGATCACCTGGACGGCGGCGAGCTGCTGCGCGACCGCAAGTGCTCGATCGGCTACTTGCCGCAGGAGATCCATCCCCTGAAGGAGGGGACGGTCTTCGAGAACATGCTCAACCACCTGGGCCCGTGGACCGAGGCCGACAAGCGGCTGAAGAAGGTCATGGCCGGGCTGGAAGTGAACGACCCGGCCGCTTTGGACGACTACGACGACGCCATGGAGGCGTTCCTCACCGCGGGCGGGTACGAGATGGAGGCCCTGCGCCAAGTCGATCCTGCTGGGCCTGGGGTTCAGGGTGGAGCAGTTGGATGTTCCCGTGGCCACGCTCTCGGGCGGATGGGCCATGAGGCTGGCCCTGGGCGGTTTGCTCGCGTTTGACCACGACCTCTTGCTGCTGGACGAGCCCACCAACCACCTGGATTTGCTCTCGGTGAAGTGGTTCGAAGACTTCTTGCAGTCGTATTCCGGTGCGATCCTCATCACGTGCCACGACCGCGATTTTCTGGACCGCGTGATCACGAAGACCTTCGAGCTGGAGCTTGGCAATCTCTTCACCTATGCGGGGAACTACTCGGCGCATATCCCGCAGAAGGAGCACCGGCTGGCCGTGCATCAGGCGAGCTTTGACGGCCAGCAGAAGAAGCTGAAGCAGATGCAGGATTTCGTCGATCGCAACCGGGCGAACGCGGCCACGGCCTCGCGGTGCAAAGCCGGTTGAAGGCGATGGAGAAGATGAAGTCCGATAAGATCGACGCCCCGCAGACCGACAACTCGACCATGCGAATCAAGCTGCCCGAGCCGCCCCGCAGCGGTCAGCTTGTGGCCAAGTTGACCGACGTGGCGTTTGCCTACGGGACGAAGGTGGTTTACAGCGGGATGGACCTGGAGATTGACCGCGGCGACAAGGTGGTGCTGGTCGGCCCCAACGGCGCGGGCAAGACCACGCTGATGAAGCTGCTGGCGGGCGTGCATCAGCCGACTCGCGGCGAGGTGGCGATGGGCTCGAACGTGTTCTCGACGTACTTCGCCCAGCACCGGGTGGAGGCGTTGAACATGAAGTCCACGGTCATCGGCAGCCTCGCCGAGAATCACCCCGGGGCTAGCGTGGGGACGCTGCGAGGCATGCTCGGCGCGTTCCTCTTCAGCGGGGACGCGGCCGACAAGCCGGTCAGCGCCCTCTCGGGAGGAGAGAAGACGCGGCTTTGCCTGGCGAAGATCCTCACCGTGGCGCACAACTTCATCATGATGGACGAGCCCACCAACCACCTGGACATCGCCAGCCGCGACATCCTGGAAATCGCCCTGCAAGACTACGCCGGCACGCTCTGCTTCATCTCGCACGACGAGCACTTCATCCGCGAGGTGGCCACGAAGGTGATCGAGGTCGACCGCGGCAAGCTCACGGTCTATCCTTGCACTTATGAAGAATATTTGTACATCAAGCTGAAGACGGCCAAGGACGCGGACAACCCGTTCGCGGTGCTGACTCGCGGGTTGCCGAAGCGGGAAGAAGCGGGGGCGAGTGCCAGGAAGCGGGTCGGGTCGGTGGCTTGAATGTAGGGCCGGTTATTACCGGCCGTCTTCCATCGAATTCGAAATCGAAGACGGCCGGTAATAACCGGCCCTACGCGTTTACTTCTTCCCTTCGTAAGCGACTCGCCAGACGGTGCCCGAGCCGTCATCGGTCACCAGCAAGGCCCCGTCCTTGGCGGTGGTCACGCCCACCGGGCGGCCCCACACGTTGCCGTCGGGCGTCACGAATCCGACGAGGAAATCCTCGTACTCGCCGGTGGCCTTGTTGTCCTTCATCACGATGCGGACGACCTTGTAGCCGGTCCTCCGCTCGCGGTTCCACGAGCCGTGCTCGGCGGCGAAGCCTTGCAGCTTGTACTCGGCGGGGAACTGGTCGCCCGTGTAGAAGGTCATGTCCAGCGAGGCCGAGTGCGATTGCAGGAGCACGTCGGGCACGATCGTCTTGTCCTTCAACTCGGGATGCTTGCCCTTGAGTCGCGGCTCCTCGTGCGAGCCGATGTAGTAGAACGGCCAGCCGTAGAAGCCGCCCTCCTCGACGTGGGTGACGTAGTCGGGCACGAGGTGGTCGCCCAGGCCGTCGCGCTCGTTCACCGAGCACCACAATTGCCCGGTAATCGGGTGGATCGTCAGCCCCACGGCGTTGCGGATCCCCGACGCGTAGATCCGCTCGTTCTTGCCGAGCGGGTCGAAGGCGAGGATGTCGGCGCGTCGGTTCTCCTCCTTATGAGTGTCCACGTCGTCCACGTTCGACTTCGAGCCGACCGAGACGAACATGGTCTTGCCGTCCTTGGAGAACACCACGTCGCGGGTCCAGTGCCCGCCTCCGGTGAGGCGACCGCCGCCGGGCACGTTGTCCACGATCATCTCGGGCTCGCCCTTGGCCCTGGTGTCGCCGTTCTTGTAGGGGAAGCGGACGACCGAATCGGTGTTGGCGATGTAGATGTACGAGGGGTCGGGGCCGGGCGGGTAGAAGGCGATCCCGAAGGGCTGCCGCAGGCCGGTGGCGAATTCCTCGACCATCTCGGGCTTGCCGTCGTCGTTGGTGTCGCGGAGGATCTTGACCTTGCCCGGCATGCTCTCGGCGACGAACAGATCGCCATTCGGGGCGGTGATGATCACCCGGGGGTTGTTCAGCTTCGTGGCGAATTCGGTGACCTTGAAGCCTTCGGGCGCCTTGGGCCAGGCACCTTCGGGACGCTTGACCACGCGGGCGCCGTTGTTGGCCGACTTGGTGTCGAAGGGCGGCGGGAGGTCGTCGAGCGTGAGCTTGCGGCGGACGCCCGGGGCGTCGGTGGTCCAGTCGCCCAGGGCATCCTTGCCGGTCAGGGTCTTGGGCTCGTCGCCGAGGGTGGTCATCGCGGGGATGATCAGCAAGGCGAAGGAGAGGAGGGGACGGAGAGTCATGCGGGTCATCCTGCGGGGTCAAGAAGGTAGGTCCGGGGCGGCCTTCTATCTTGGACAGGACGGAGATCAGTTGCAACACCGGGGCCACACTGCGCTCGACCTCGTGTGGCCGGGGGCGGATCGGCTGGACTCCAAGATCGCGAGGGATACCCGCAAGCCGTAAGCTGTGGGCTGTAAGCTACAGGCTATAAGCTGCAGGATCTTGGCTGATATCTTTACTGGCCTACAGCCCCCGCCTACACGGTCGCGGATCGGCTGGACTCCAAGATCGCGAGGGGCACCCACCTCGCCCTACGGAGGCTTGTTTCCGGCGAGTTGCCCGTATCCTGGAAACATTTGCCGGTTCGTTCCCACCCTTCGAGGATCTCCATCGTGAAACTGGCATTCGGCCTGGCCCTGTGCATGATCGTGCTGAACTCCGCGTCTGCGATCGCCGACGATCTGCCCTTCCCCAGGTTCGTCGACGACTATTTCGCGGCGAGGTTCGCCGACAAGCCGAGCGAAGGCACCGCCGCCGGCTTCCATGAGTATGACGACAAGCTGGAAGACCTCTCGAAGCCCGCCATCGAGAAGCGCGCGGCCCAGTTGAAGGGGTTTTCCGCGATATTGCTGGCGAAACTTCGCAAGCACGAGCTCACCTCGCCCGACGACGTGATTGACGCCGTGGTGATCGAAGGCCAGATCATGGGCGAGCTCCTGGACATCGAGACCCTCCGCACCTGGGAATCGAACCCGATGGGCTATGTGAGCCTTCCCGGAGGGGCCATCGACGGCCTCATGAAGCGGGACTTTGCCCCCAAGGCCGACCGCCTCAAGTCGGTGATCGCGCGGTTGAAGGCCGTCCCGGCCCTTCACCGGGCCGCGAAGGAAAACGTGAAGAATCCGCCCAAGGAGTTCACCGACCTGGCCATCCGCATGGCCAAGGGGTCGGTGGGATTCTTCAAGGATTCCTGTCGCCACCTGGGCCAGGGACGCCGCCGGGGCCGATGCCGCCTTGTTGAAGCAATTTGAGGAGGCCAACGCGGCGGCGATCGCCTCGACCGAGGGCCTGGCGAAGTGGCTGGAAGCCGACTTGAAGCCGCGATCGAAGGGGAATTATGCGATCGGCGCGGACAATTTCCTCGCCAAGCTCAAGTACGAGGAAATGGTCGAGCTTCCTTTGGATCAATTGCTGGCAAAGGGCGAGGCCCGGCTCGCCCGCGATTATGACGAGTTCGTCAAGACGGCCAGGCTCATCGACCCGTCGAAGACCCCCGCCGAGGTCATGAAGACGCTTACGGATGCCCATCCCTCGGCCGAGGATCTTGTGCCCTCGGTCAAGCGGTCGGTCGAGGCGTCGCGGCAATTCCTGGTCGATCGCAAGGTCGTGACCGTGCCGTCGGAGGTCCGCGTGAAGATCGAGGAAACCCCGCCGTATGCACGCTCGGGGTCGTTCGCGTCGATGGACACGCCCGGCCCCTATGAGACGAAGGCGACCGAGGCGTTCTATTACGTCACGCCCGTGGAGAAGGACTGGACGAAGGAGCATGCCGAGGAGCACTTGCGGCTATTCAACGCCCCGGTCGTGGCCATGATCAACGTCCACGAGGCGTATCCCGGCCATTACTTGCAGTTCCTCTATTCGCCCAAATTTCCCACCAAGACGCGGAAGCTGACGTTTTGCGGGACGAACGTGGAGGGCTGGGCTCATTACTGCGAGCAGATGATGGTCGACGAGGGTTTCGGCGGAGGCGATCCCAAGATCCGGCTGGCGCAGCTCCAGGAGGCGTTGCTCCGCGATTGCCGCTACGTGGTCGGGATCAAGCTGCATACCCAGGGATTGAGCGTGGAGGATGGCGCGAAGATTTTCGTCGAAAAAGGCTTCCAGGAGCCGGCCAACGGATACGAGGAATCGCGCCGCGGGGCGTACAATCCGACGTACCTCTACTACACGTTCGGCAAGCTGCAAATCCAGGAGCTTCGCGACGAGTATCTGGCGAAGAAGATGGGGACGCTCAAGGATTTCCACGACTTCTTCGTGAAGCAGGGCGGGTTGCCGATCATGATGGTGCGGCAGATCATGCTCAAGTAGGGTGCATGCAATGCACCGTCTTTTCGAATTCCTATCAAAAAATCGGTGCATTTCATGCACCCTACGCGACGGCGCATTTCATGCACCCTACGGAATCGGTAAGATGGTGGAGATCACCCGCGAGTTTCTTCTTCCCGCCAGGATTCCGCCGCCATGCCCACCGAATCGAACCCCCCTGCCCTCCGTTCCGACACCATCACCAAGGGAGACGCCCGCGCGGGGCATCGCAGCCTGCTCCGGGCCACGGGCGTTACCGAGGGGGATTGGGGCAAGCCGTTCATCGCCATCTGCAACAGCCATGTGGACATCATCCCAGGCCATGTGCATTTGCAGGAGGTGGGCAACTACGTGAAGGAGTGCGTCCGCGAGGCGGGGGGCGTGCCGTTCCTGTTCAACACCATCGGCGTGGACGACGGGATCGCCATGGGCCACGGGGGGATGAAGTATTCGCTCCCTTCTCGCGAGCTGATCGCCGATTGCGTGGAGACGATGATCGAGGCGCACCGCTTCGACGCCATGATCTGCATCCCGAATTGCGACAAGATCGTGCCGGGCATGTTCATGGGGGCCATGCGCTGCAACATCCCCACGATTTTCGTGTCGGGCGGGCCGATGGAGGCGGGCAAGACCGAGGACGGCAAGACCGTCGACCTGATCGACGCCTTCATCGCCGGCGCCAAGAGGCAGCAGGGGCAAATCTCGGCCGAGGAGCTGGACGCGATCGAGAAGGCGGCTTGCCCGACTTGCGGGAGCTGCTCGGGCATGTTCACCGCCAACAGCATGAACTGCCTGGCCGAGGCGATCGGCATGGCCCTGCCCGGAAACGGCACGATTCTGGCCACTTCGGCCGATCGCCGCTTGCTGTATCAGCGCGCGTCGTCGCGAATCGTGGCCATGGCGAAGGATTTTGCGAAGCTTGGCCCCGGTCATGGGCTCTTGCCTTGCGAGATTGCCTCGCTCGCGGCGTTCGACAACGCCATGATCCTGGACATGGCCATGGGCGGCAGCACAAACACCCTCCTGCACCTGCTGGCCATCGCCCACGAGGCGGGCGTGCCTTATACGATGGATCGGATCAATACGCTGAGCCATCGCACGCCCAACCTGTGCAAGGTGGCCCCCTCGGGCAAGTATCATGTGGAGGACGTGGCCCGCGCCGGCGGGATTCATACGATTTTGGGCGAGGTGGCCCGCGGTTGCCCGGATCTGCTCGATCTGTCCTGCCCGACGGTCACCGGACGCACCCTGGGCGAGAATATCGCCGCCTATGACGTGAGGCAGGCCGAATCGGCGTCTTATGCGCGGATGTTGACGCGCGTGCGTCCCGGAGGCGAGCGGACCAATCGAGCCTGGACCGTGGAGAGCGTGGCTTCCGAGACTTCCCTGGCCGTCCTGGACGAGCCCGCGACCGATGGATTTGACCCGTTCGACGTGATCCGATCGGTCGAGACCGCGTATTCGTCCGAAGGCGGGCTTTCGATCCTTTATGGGAACCTGGCCCCCGACGGCGCCGTGGTGAAGACGGCGGGCGTGGACGCGAAGATGATGCGGCACGTGGGGCCGGCGGTGGTCTTCGAGAACGAGGAAGACGCCTACAACGGGATCGTGTTCGGCAAGGTGAAGGCGGGCGACGTGGTCGTGATCCGCCACGAGGGGCCGAAGGGCGGCCCCGGCATGCAGGAGATGCTGGCGCCGACCACCGCCATCAAGGGAGTGGGGCTGGGCGAGGTCTGCGCCCTGATCACCGACGGCCGGTTTTCGGGCGGGACGGCCGGGGCGTCGATCGGCCACGTGAGCCCCGAGGCGGCCGTGGGCGGCCCGATCGCCCTGATTCGCGACGGCGACCTGATCGAGATCGACATCCCGGCCGGGAAGTTGTCGGTACGGCTGCCCGACGCCGAGCTGGAGGAGCGACGTTCGCGATGGACGCCCCCCGCGCCTCGAATCACGAAGGCTACCTGGCCAAATATGCGAAAATGGCGACCAGTGCGCACACCGGCGCGATCTTGAGGTGGGATTGACGGCGCAGTGGCTGGGCCAATACACCGGGAACACCCACGCGACGCGGGTCGAGGACGCGAAAGCTCTGCTCAGGCACGCGGTCGGCGTGCTCCAATCGGCCGAGCCTGGCGACGGGCGGGCGAACAAGGCGAAAGCGGTTCGTCGCCTGGCCAACCAGCTCCTGGCCGCCAGGTTGAAGCTGCTCGGGGCCCGCCTGGCCGCGGCGAGGGAACTTCAGGTTCGCGTCCAATCCCCCGAATGCTCCGCCGAGATCGCCCTGCTTGAGCAGAAGGCGGCAATCCTGCGTCGCGGCGGAGTCGACGCCATCTTGCACGAATTTGCGCGAACGACCCGACGATCGCGTAGTCCGACGAGAGGGGACCGGCCATCGATTCCTCACACCCGGCAAGACCCTTGCTTCCCGACCGCCGGGCGTGCAAAACTTGAGAAACTCGCCGCGAAACTCGCCGCCTCCGGCCGATGAAGAAACGGACAAGCCCTGGGCCGCCCCGTCCGAGCGTGCCAAGTTGTCGCGGATGCCGCGGCGGAAACCGATTGCGTGCATGCTTGGATTTTCTTGTTGACAAGGTGGGACGCGTCTCGCTAGGGTTGAAGACAACCCGTCATATTCCCAAGAATATGCACGGCTGACATGACATTGCATCGCCATCATGCGAGACCCCGGTTGGTGCCGTGGTCCGGTGGCGCGACCGAGTCCCGATCCCCCTCGCGAGCTGGAGATGACTCTCATGAGCGGTAGGCTAAACGGCTCACGGCGGTCTGTTGGGGAAGCCCGGCGCCTGAAGTGCCGTCCCAGGATGGAGTCATTGGAGCCACGGCGGCTCATGGCGACCTTCACCGTGACCAACCTCAGCGACGGCGGCGCGGGTCGCTGCGCAACGCGATGAACTCGGCCAACCTCACGGGCGGCGCGAACACGATCAAGTTCGCGATCGACACCAGCAACGCCGTCGAGACCATCTATCCCATCACGGCGCTGCCGACGATCACCAACCAGCTCACGATCGACGGGTCGACCGAGGGCTCGTCGAGCACCCCGCTGATCGTGATCGACGGGTCGGAGGTCATCACCGGCGTCACCAACGGGCTGACGATCAACGCGAGCCGGGTGTTCATCAACGACATCGCGATCAGCAGCTTCTCGGGCAACGGGATCCGGATCGGCAACTCGGGGAGCCAGACGAAGATCTACAAGTGCTTCATCGGCACCAATTCGCTCGGCGACCTGGCCATGCCCAACCTGGGGGATGGGATCCTGGTCAACGGGGCTTCCAACCTGCTGATCGGCAACACCAACCCCGGGGTCGGGAGCAACGGCAACGTGATCTCGGGCAATGGAGGGGCCGGCATCAGCATGATCGGGGGGGCGGATAACAACATCCTCGGCAACCAGATCGGCACCGACAGCTCGGGCAGCGTGGCGATCGGCAACGCGGGCGATGGCATCTCGATCGACAACGGCTCGTTCGACAACATCGGCGGCGAGACCACGGGCATGCCCAACGGGATCGCCGGCAACGGCGGCAACGGCATCACCCTGACCGGCGGCTCGCACAACAACGCGATCCTGGGCAATTACATCGGGGTCAACGGCAGCGGCAATGGCTTCTCGGGCGAGAGCGGCGACATGATCGCCATCCCCAACAAGGGGTCCGGGATCATCATGGACGGCTCGCCCGACAACTCGGTGGGCGACACGCAGAGGGGCGGCGGCAACTACATCTCGGGCAACGGGTCGCCCCAGGGAATGAATGGCGGCGGCACCGGATACGGGATCGGCATCGAGAACGGGTCGACCGGCGAGTTGATCGTCAGCAACGTGATCGGCGCCAATTTGAGGAACATGGGCGGCATCGGGAATTACGACGCCGGCATCTACATCGCCGGGGGTAGCAACACGACGATTGGCGGGACCGTCTCCGGAGCGGGCAACACCATCTCGTTCAACGGCGCCGGCGCGAACATGGCGTCGGGGATCACCATCGTCAGCGGGACGAATATCCCGATCCTCAGCAATACGATCGGGGGCAACGGGGCGCTCGGGATCGACCTGGGCGACAATTTCTTCACGAAGAACGACTCGCTGGGCCACAGCGGGCCCAACAACTACCAGAATTTCCCCGTGCTGACCTCCGCCGGGACGGCCGCGGGCCTGACGAAGATCCAGGGCACGTTCAACAGCCTGCCCGTCAACCAGGCCAGCAACACGTACACCCTCCAGTTCTACGCGAATACGACCCTCCCCTTCTCGAACTACGGCCAGGGGCAGTTGCTCATCGGCACGACCCAGGTGACCACCGACGCAAACGGGTTCGCTCCGATCAGCGTGACCCTGCCGAACCCCACGGCAATCGGTTCCTACGTGTCGGCCACGGCCACCGACTCGAACGGGAACACCTCGGAATTCTCGTTCGACGAGCAGGTCGTGGCGGCGAAGGTGACCGACACCGCCGTGAAGATCACGGCCACGCCGTCGCCGGCAACGGTGGGCTCGCCGCTGATCTATACGATCACGGCCACGAATAACGGTCCGCTCGCGGCCACGAATGTGCAATTGAACGCGGCGCTGGACCCGTCGAAGTTTGCCAGCGCTCAGGTGTCGTCCGTCTCGAAGGGCGGCACGACCGCGAACCTGGGCAACGACGTGTTCACCGCCACCTTCGCCTCGCTGGCGTCGGGGGCGACCGGGACGTTCACGATCACCGCCATCCCGTCGGTCGTGGGCAAGGTCAGCACCACGGCCTCGGTGGTCTCGAACGAGATCGACACGGTCACCAGCAATAATTCCGCGACGTCCTCGCTCTCGGTGGACATCCCGACCGACCTCTCGGTGATGACGCAGGCCAGCTCGATCCCGACCAACACGACGGTGGGCTCGACGTTCTCGATCGTCTTCATCGCGATTAACAACGGCCCCGGGCCGTCCTCGGGCACGGTGATGAACATCCAGCTCCCGGCGGGCGTGACGTTCGTCTCGGCGGCATCGGGCGGCGGACCCACGCCCTCGTACGACTACCTGACCGGGATCGTGACGGCGAACCTCGGCGGCCTGGCCGACACGGGCGTGTCCGCGGTGCGGCTCACGGTGGCCGCCCCCGCGGCCGTCCCCGCGGGCGGCACGATCTCGTTCGTGGCGAATATCAGCTCGGACCAGAGCGACCCCGACGAGACCAACAACACCGCCACCGCCGTCGTGCCCATCTTCGCCGCGAGCGACCTGGCCCTGGCCGTCACCCCCGAGCCGAACCCCGTCCTGGTGGGCGGGAACCTGACCTACAACTACAGCGTGACCAACAACGGGCCGATCGCCGACACGAATGTGGTCTTCACCGACCAGGTGCCCAACTCGTCCGTCGCGAATTTCCTCGCCGCACCGAATCCCTCGCAGGGGACCGCCTCGTACTCCAACGGCGTGGTTACCGCCAACCTCGGCACGCTGGCCATCGGGCAGACGGTCACGGGCACGATCGTGATCCAGCCGATCGCGCCCGTGATCATCACGAACAACGCCTCGGTCACCGGCGACAACATCGACCTGGTCGCGGCCAACAACAGCGTGGTCACCAGCACGATGGTGAGCCCGGCCGACCTGAGCGTGTCGATCGGCGCCTCGCCCGACCCCGTCCAGGTGAACCACAACCTCACCTATACGGTGATCGTGACCAACAACGGCCCGGCCAACGCCACCAACGTGAGCCTGGTCAATACCTTGCCGCTGGGCGCCACGTTCATCTCGGCGACGGGTCCGCAGGGGGTCGCCGGGGCCAACGGCGGCACGGTCGCCCTGAACCTGGGCACGATCACCTCGGGCTCGAGCGTGCCGGTGACCATCGTGGTCCAGCCCACGCAGTCGGTGGTGCTGACCGACACGGCCTCGGTCTCCGCCGACAACGTCGACCCGAACACCAGCAATAACTCGGCCTCGGTCTCCACCGACGTGTCGCCCGTCGACCTGAGCGTGGGGCTGGTGGCGTCGGCGAACTCGGTGATCGCGCTCAACCCGATCACCTTCACGGCGGCGGTCACCAACGCGGGCCCGAACGCCGCGACCAACGTGACCTTCGGCGACGCCCTGCCGGCCGGGTTTACCGTCCTGTCGGCCACGTCGAGCCAGGGCAGCGTGTTCATCGGGACCGGCGTGGTCGGGGCGTCCATCGGCGACCTCGCTCCCGGCGGGTCGGCCACGGTGACGATCGTCGCCCAGCCCACGATCACCGGCAATTACCTGAACTCGGCGTCGGCCACCAGCGACCAGATCGACACCAACCCCACCAACAACACCGCAGGCGTGGCGGTCGGCGTGACCAACGCCCCCGGCGTGTTCCAGTTCTCCAGCCCGAATTACACGGCCCAGGAAAACGGCGGGCTGGTGGTGCTGACCGTCAATCGATCGGCCGGCAACCTGGGCGCCGTCAACGTGAATTACGCCACGGCCGACGGCACCGCGGTCGCCGGCGTGAACTACAAGACTTCGACGGGAATCCTGACCTTCGCCGCCGGCCAGACCAGCGCGACGATCACCATCCCGATCATCGACGCCGGCATCATCAACGGCAACACGGCCTTCTCGGTCACCCTGTCCAACGCCACGGGCGGGGGCGTCCATCGGCGCCGATTCGTCCAGCACGGTCACGATCCAGCAGACCGACTTCAACACGACCGGCCCGTCGGTCACCAACGTCCAGGCCCAGGGCAATGCCAAGGTGGTCACGGGCGTGACGGTGAGCTTCAGCGAGGCGCTGAACCCGGCCACGGCCACCCTTGCCTCGAACTACACCCTGCTCGCGCCGTCGGGCAAGAACGGCAAGGGGCCGCTGGTCGCGGTGCCCTTCCTCACGCCCACCTACGACTCGTCGACCCACACCGTCACCATCACCGCCTCCCAGGCCTTGCCCGTGAACGAGTTCTTCCAGCTCGTGATCAACGGGGCGGGGGCCACCGGGCTGGACGACCTGAACGAGAACCAGCTCCAGGGCTCCGGGACGGGCGCGAACGGGACCAACTTCACCGGCACGTTCGCCCAGGGGACCAAGCTCCAGTACCAGGACGCCAACGACAATTTCGTGACCCTCCAGATCACCAACGGCGGCTATCTGGACCTGTACCGGACCATCAACGGCCAGGGCGTCACGCTCACGGTCAACGGCGCGAGCAGCCGCCGCAGCGTGCTCAGCGGGAGCGTCCGCAAGCTCTCGCAGTCCGCGACCGGCCAGACCTCGTTCACCGAGATCGTCGGGGCCGGATTCGGCACCATCAAGTCGCTGCTCCGCACCCCGCCGTTCTTCGTGGACACGGTCACGGCCTCGGTCTCGGGCACGGGCAGCAGCACGACGACCGGTTCCAGCACGACGCCGATCAACAAGAGCGCGGTCCAAGTGCAGTCGGTGACGAAGGCCGCGAAGGCCACCGCGAAGTTGTTCGCCCGTTCCCTGGCCCGCAAGGCCCACCATTGATTCCCGCCCGATCCGCCCCCCGCCGGCACCAATCCCGGCGGAGGGCGGATCGATCTCGCCTACTTCCATGAACCCGGCACCGCTTGGGGCAGATCCCTCATGGCCTCGCACCGTCGCGCCCGCAATCGATCGGCACGGATCGCCGTCGAACCCCTGGAAGCGAGGGAGTTGCTCTCCACCATCGTCGCCCTGACCGGCCAGGACCAGCTCCTCACCTTCGACAGCTCGCGGCCGAGCCTCTCGCTCGCCTCGGCAACGATCACGGGCCTCCAATCGGGCGAGACCATCCTCGCCATCGACACCCGCCCCGCCACCGGCCAGCTCTTCGGGCTGGGCTCGACGGGGCGCCTGTACGTGATCAACCCGAATACCGGGACCTCGCAAGCCGTCTCGCCCAACCCGCTCGCCGCGCCGTTGAGCGGCAGCGAATTCAGCATGTCGTTCAACCCCGCGACCGACATCCTGAGGATCGTGAGCAACACGGGCGAAGACCTGCGAGTCAACCCCGGCACGGCGGCCGTGACCACCGACGCCACGCCCTATTATGCGCCTAACGACCCGAACGCCGGCACCTCGCCCGACCTCATCGGCCTGGCCAACTCCAACAACGTGTCCGGCGCCACGGTCTCGACCACGTTCGCGATCGACGCCAGGACCGACGCGCTGGTCACGCAAGGCTCGATCGGGGGCGCCCCCACGTCCCCCAACCTGGGAGAGCTTTACACGGTCGGATCTCTGGGAGTCCCGACGGGCACGGTGGGCGGTTTCGTGGTCACTCCCGGCGGCCAGGCGCTTGCCCTCTTCAACCCGCCCTCGGGCACGGCGCCGTTGCTCGACTCGATCAATCTCGCGACCGGCGCCGCCACGCCCATCGGCGCCTTCTCGCAGAATTCGCCCATCCTCGACATCGCGGCGCTCCAGCCGTCCGACACGATTTACGGCGTGACCACCAGCAACCAGTTGATCTCCTTCCACGGCAGCACGCCCGACCAGATCCTCACGTCATTGCCGATCAAGCTGCTCCAGCCGGGAGAATCGATCATCTCCGTCGCCTTCCGCCCGGCCACCGGGGGGCTTTACGGGCTCGGAAGCCTCGGACGGCTGTACCTGATCAATCCGGCGAACGGGATCGCCTCGCTGATCAGCCCGGGGATCTACACGGCAAGCGCCGGGGCCAAGGCTTCGCTCAGCTTCGACCCGGTTTCCGGCGAGCTTCGGATCGTCGACAGCAACGGGGTGGACATCCGGGGCAATCCCGACACGGGCAACCGGATCGCCACCGACGTCTCGCTGATCTACGCCCTGACCGACCCGGCCGCGGGGATTCCGGCGACGTGGTGGCCGAGGCCTATTCAAACCCCTACGCAGGGGCGACCTCGACCACGCTCTACGGGATCGACTCGATCCGCGACACGCTCATAACGCAGGGAACGACCGGCGTGTCGCCCAACCTGGGCCTGCTCTACGAGGTGGGCGTGACCCCGACCACGCCAACCCCCTCGCTCGGGATCGCGACCAGTGACCTCGACGGCCTGAGCTTCGCGGAGGATGGCGAAGCCTACGCCCTGCTCACGCCGCAGGGGACGACCACGCCAACCCTGGCGTTCGTGAACCTGACGACCGGGACGGCCTCCACGATCGGGGCCATCGGCGGCGGCTCCCCGCTGCTGGATATCGCCGTCGCGCCGGCCGGCGAGGCGGAATTTTCCGCGTCCGCCTACGACGTCAACGCCTCCACGGGATCGGCGACGATCACCGTGACCAGGGTCGGCGGATCTAGCGGGCCGGCGAGCGTGAATTTCGCCACCAGCGACGGCACGGCGCAGGGCGGGATCAACTATTCGCCGACCTCGGGCACCCTGGATTTCGCCGCCGGCCAGTCCTCGCAAACCTTCACGGTGCCGATCCTCGCCGGCAGCCCAAGCGGGATGCCGCTCACGGTCAACCTCGCCCTCTCGCAGGGATCGGGCGGGATTCCGATCGGCCTCATCAACTCGGCCGTGCTGAGGATCGAGAACCCCGCAACCACCCCGCCGGCCTCGCTGGCATCAACCACATTCGAAGGCCCCGCGGGGGCCATCTCGGCGATCGATTTGACCTTCGCGGGCACGGTGAACGCGGCGGAAGTAGGGGACGTGACGAACTACGCGGTCGCCACGATCCCGCTCGCCTCGGCAACCTACAACGCCGCTACCAACCAGGTAACGCTCACCTTCGCCTCGCCGATCGCCATCTCCCAATACAACACGATCCCGGTTACCATCAAGGCGGACGTGATCAACGGCACGCAAATCGTGGAAAACCTCACGATCCTGCACGGAAAGACGGTCCGCTACACCGATTCCGACGGCGACCACGTCGCGCTCTCGGTATCGGGCAAGGGAGCCAGCCTCGACGTGATCCGTGCGCGGACGGCGAAGGGCTGCAAGCCTTCGTCGAAGGCAAGGGCAAGGTCGTGACCGGCGCCCTCCGAGCCATCCGAGGATCGAACCACAAGACCACGCTCGCCCAGTTCCACACCAACGGAGCGAAGCTACGGTTGCCGAGGTCGATCGTGGTGGGGCAGGTGATTACGAGCGGATAAGGTCTTGTAGGGTGCTCTGCGAGCACCTCTTCTTTCCCAATAAATCGAAGAGGTGCTCGCAGAGCACCCTACAAGAAAAGGACCGCCCGAATCCGCGATGATCATCAAGAAGCGCGACGGTGCGCGGTTTCGTGCTTCGATCCAGATTTCGTAGGGCAGGCCTCGGCCTGCCGTCCCCCGCCTGGGTCGGCAGGCCGAGGCCTGCCCTACGTGGGCTAACCAAATATTCGTCTACATTCAAGAAACCCGGGCTTGAGCAAGAAGCTCGGCGCCGTCCGCTTGATCATCTCGCGGAGGGTCTTCCGGTCCAGGCCTTGACCTTCCAGGCCCATCGTCCCCTGGAGCATGGCCGTGATCTTCCTGGCCTTCCGCAAGGCTTGACGACGTTCCTCGGTGCGGAAAAGGGTCTCACGAGGAACCATGGCTACCCCCTCGCCCTGTCGGCTGGAATTCCTGATGCGCGGACGCCCCCGACCTTACATCCACTTTATCTCGGAAATTTGGCCACCGATAGACAAACCATCGCCAGATCGGGATTCGCCGATGCCCGCCCGCCCCCTACTCGGGATCCAGCGCCTGCAACTCCTCGGGCACGAACCGGCCGTCGATCCGGATGGGAACTCCATCGAAAAGATCGTCCCGCCTCCGCATTCCGCCCTCTGGATTTGCACCAGATCCCAGTGGATCTTGGAGCGATTGCCGTTGTCGGCCTCGTCGTAGGCGTTTCCGGGCGTGAGGTGGAAGCTGCCGGCGATCTTCTCGTCGAAGAGGATGTCTCGCATCGGGTGCAGGATTCGCGGGTTGCAGCCGATTGACCATTCGCCGATGTAGGAGGCCCCTTCGTCCGTGGCGAAGATCGATCGCAGCTTCGCAGGGTCGCCGCCGTCGCAATCGGCCTTGATGATCCTGCCGTTCTCGAATTCCAGCCTCACGCCGTCGAACGACGAGCCCTGATAGATCGTCGGCGTGTTGAATTTGACGTGGCCGTTCACCGAATCCTTGACCGGGCAGGTGAAGACCTCGCCGTCGGGGATGTTCATCGTGCCGGCGCAGGGGACGACCGGGATGCCCTCGATCGAGAACCGCAAATCGGTGTCCGGGCCCGTGATGTGGACGTCCTTGGCGGCTTCCATCCGCTCGACGAGGGGTTTCAGGGCCTTATCCAGCCTGGGATAATCGAGGTTGCAGACGTCGAAGTAGAAGTCCTCGAACGCCTCGGTGCTCATGCCCGCCTGCTGGGCCATGCTGGAGTTGGGCAGTCGCAGGACGCACCACCTGGTGAATCGCACCCTTTGATCGAAGTGGACGGGCTTGAGGAAGTGGGCGTTATACAGTTCGAGCTTCTCGGTCGGCACGTCGGACATCTCGTTGATGTTCTTCGCGCCCCGGAGCCCGATGTACGCCTGGACTTGCTTCATCCGATGCAATTCATTGCCGCCCCAGAGCTTCATCTGCGGCTCGGTGGCATTGCGGACCAGCTCGCGGACGATCCTGGCATTTTTCGTCTCGACCAGCGCCACCGCCCCCTTGCGGGCGGCCTTGCGGACGAGCAATCGCGGCAAGGTGTCGTCTTCCAGGTCGAAGCACTCGATCAGGAGGGCCTCGCCGGCCTGGATCCTGGTGGAGTGGTTGATGAGGATGTCGGCGAGGGCTTCCCAGCGGGGGTCGGGCATTGCTTGAATCCTGCTCGGTTGCGAATTTCATTGGATTGTTCGGATTCCAGAGTATCGGCGTTAGGTCGGCGCATGGCTAGAGCGAAGCAGACTCAGAGGATGCATCCCGCCGCAGCCACACTTACCATGAGCCGAAGGGAATCGCCTCGGAAAACGGGAAGCGTGGGAATCGACCTTCGTCCCGCCCGGCTCACAGGCGCCCCGCCCCACGAAAGACTCCAACGGATTTCTCGCGCTTTCGCGAGTGGCGAACGTGAATCCCTCCCAGGATCAGCACGAGAATCATACCTGTCGAAGGTTCGGGCACGGCACTCACCTGGGCGGATTGTCCCAGCGAGGCGCCCTGGGAATTCAGGGTAAACTCGTTGGTTTCATCGGATACGATGTGGAACTCGTCCATCGGGAACAGCGAGCTGATACCCGATTGCCCCACAAGACTGATCTTGTCGATCCAGGACTCGGCGATGACCGGGGACGTGGAATAAGTTGACCGATCGCCGAAGTTCAGATCCATCAGCAAATGCCCTTGGATCGACACATCCTGTTCGGAGCCGGTTCGGGGATCTTCGACCTGAAGTAGGAGGCGGAACGTCGAGTTGACGTAGCCCAGTTCCGCGCCGGATGGGGGTGGCCGACCAAGAATTTCCCGAGGCGCGAACGCACCGCTGAAATCGGTGGTCCCGTCAATAAGGCCCTGGAAGTTCACGTTGAGTTGCGATTCAGTTGAGCCGCCGGGGGAAGGGAAAATCGGGGTCACAGTACCCGAAGTTTGATAGACCAGTTGGGAATTCATCCCGTCGGCGCGAGCCTTTGGGCTCCACGCAATGGCTAACACGCTCGCCAAGAACAGGCCGTTGAGGATATTCGACTTGAACAGCATAAGATGGAGCCTCCGTGCCCGAGCGGCCGTCGCGACGGGTGCATCCCTGCTCGGCCCGCGATCTCGGATTCGAGCCGCCTAGAGCCGAGGATTCGCCAAAAGTCGCAAATTCTGCAAGTACGGTCAATGTGGGATTCGAGCTGAATTCGGTGTCGGATCGTGGAACGACGGATTTCGGTGCTAGCGGATCGGTGACGATTCGAGTATCCTGGAAAATAGGCGATCCTTCGGAATGCGACACCTTGCCTCGGCTCCCGGCCGTCGAGGCGAGCTTTGGCCCCTTCTCACTTCGAGAGCGGCTCGAATGGACGGTCGGGGCACGTTGTCCCAGGAGTGTTTTGTGGCGAAAGAGGAACCGATCCGGGTCGAGGGCCGCATCGTCGAGGCCCTGCCGAACACGCAATTCATGGTCGCCTTCGAGGAAGGCCCGCTGCGAGGCCACAAGGTGCTCGCCCACATCGCGGGCAAGATGCGCAAGAATTTCATCCGGATCGTCCCCGGCGATCGCGTGACCGTCGAGATCACCCCCTACGACACCACCAAGGGGCGGATCGTCTACCGCGAACGCTGAAAATCGCCCGCCTCCCATCGAGGGAGCGTGGCGGGCGGGGACCGCTCGGGTCCTCGCCTCGGCGGCCCGTTGTCGTCGGGCGGGAGGAGCGGTACGCTTGCGACGTGCGGCAAGCGTCATGCCGCGTGATCCCGTCGCCGAGGGCCGCTTCGATGCTCCGCAACCGCCCGAACGTCCCGTCGAGCCGTGCCCTCCTCGCGGCCATCCTGCTCTGGGCGTTGCCTGCCTTCGCCCAGGATTTCCGGTTCGACTCGTCGATGTCGCGGCCGGTGCTGGAGAGCTATCTCGATCGGTCGATCTCGTTCACCGAACTGCTCCACGACGACCTCTCGCAGCCGCGCAACCGTCGGGGCGTGGACCCTCGCGACAATTTGCGATTCATCCTCTCGACCAGGGCCAAGCTCGTGGGCCGTGCGCTGATGGTCTGGGGGCGAGAGAAGGAGCTTGACGCCTTCCTGAAGACGGCCAGGCCCGTTCGCCGAGGCGATCCACAAGGCCGATCCCGAGATGATCCTGCAGGCCGCCGCGTTCGAGATCGTGACCCGAGGCGTGGAATCGGTCGCCATCCCCGGAGCATGTGCTTCGTCGAGTTCGGCATGCCCGTCGAGGCCCGCAATTTCCGCTATCAGGACATGCTCTATGCCGAACGGGCGATTCGTCGGCCACTGGGGGGGCAGCGGGTCGGTACCCGACATGAGCCGGCCGGAGACGCGGATGTGGTTCTATTTCCTCGCGAGCAGCTACATCGACGTCGGGATCGAGGCCATCCACTTCGGCCAGGTGGGGCTGATGGACAAGAACGACCCGGGCCACGCCCACTGGATCGACATGCTGGACCGCGTCCGCGGCTATGCCCGCAAGCACGCCCGCCGGCATTTCCTGCTCTGCGACGCCCACACGCCCACCGGCGGCTACGTCGAGGGCGGCAAGCTCCTGTTCGACTTCCACTCGTTCCCCCTGCGGATCGCCGAGGTCCCCGATCATCCGTTCGAAGGCGTCCTGAAGGTCGGGAATTCCGACGCGATCTTCCTGAAGAGCAAGGGCGGGATCACGCCGAGCGGCTGGTCGTGCGAGCACCTCCCGTACCTGGTGGAGTTCGACAACTTCGGCCGCAGCAACGCCGGGGAAGCCCAGCAAGACCGCCGTTTATCTGGGGGTGGGACGAGATCACCTGGTTCGCGCTCCAGCCCGAGGCCGAACGCAACCAATGGCTCCGCTACGCCTGGAAATGGGTCAAGGAGACCGACCCCAACGGCCACTTGCAGATGCCCGGCAGCCGCGTGCATTACGCCCGGAAAGCCCGACGCGCCGCGATGGTACTGGGCCAACACCCGGAGCGAGCGCCCAGGGTCCACGCCGAAGAGACGATCCGGAACATCTGGAAGAGAGCCGACTCAACGAGATCGTCTGTGGGAGGGCGGAACAAATGATGCGAACCCGGATCGATCGTGATCCTGGCCGTGATCGGCATCTTCGCCGATGGTCAGACGCCCGCCGGACCGACGAGCCGTGGCTGCACCCCTACGCCGGCCCGACGCGTTCCGACGTCGACGCGACCACGCTCGACGGCAAGGTCCTCTGCGGCTACCAGGGGTGGTTCAACACGCCCAGCGACGGCGCGAACTTCGGCTTCACGCACTGGGGTCAGGGCCTGGAGCGGCCCGACGGCGGCCGATTCACCGTCGACATGTGGCCCGACCTCTCCGAGTACGCTCCGGAAGACCTCTGCGAAGTCCCCGGCCTGAAGATGCCCGACGGCTCGCCCGCCCGGCTCTACAGCGCCTTCCGCAAGGGGCCGGTCGCTGCTCCACGCCCGATGGATGCGGCAGTACGGGATCGACGGCGTGTTCGTGAGCCGGTTCCTCGGCGAGGCGACCAGCCCGACGCGATCCAAGCACGTGAACCGCGTGCTGGCCAGCGTCCGCGAGGGGTGCCATCGCGAGGGCCGCGTCTGGGCGATGATGCTCGACCTCTCGGCGGGGCGGCGCTCGACCACGAAGATGGTCATGGACGACTGGAAATTCCTCTGCGATCAGGTCAAGGTCCGCGAGGATTCCCGCTACCTGCACCACCAGGGCAAGCCGGTCGTGTTGCTGTGGGGGCTGGGTTTCAAGGACCGCCCCTGGACCGCCGAGCAGGGCGCGGAGCTTGTCGAGTTCTTCAAGAACGACCCGAAGTACGGCGGCGTTTATTTGATCGGCGGCGTCGACCCGTTCTGGCGGACGCTGAAGGGGTCGTCCCGCACCGAGCCGGGATGGGCCGAGGTCTACCGATCGTTCGACGCCATCAGCCCGTGGGACGCCGGCCGCTATCGCGACGACGCCTCGATGGACCACATCCGCAAGCAGGTCTGGGAAGGCGACGTGGCCGAGTTGAAGGCCGCGGGCAAGGGGTACATGCCCACGGCGTTCCCCGGATTCTCGTGGGACAACATCCGCCGCGACCCCGCCGGGGCGGACGATGATCCCGCGCCGCAAGGGAGAATTCTACTGGCGGCAATTCGCCATCTTCAAGGAGCTGGGGATCCGCACCGTCTTCGTCGGCATGTTCGACGAGGTGGACGAAGGGACGGCCATCTATAAGGTCGCGGACAGGACGCCCGGTCGGGAAATACTTCGTCACTTACGAAGGGCTGCCGAACGACTGGTACCTGAAGCTCACCGGCGCCGCGACGCGGATGATCCGCGGCGACACGCCGCTCTCGGCGAAGATCCCGGACGCGATTCCGTTCCCCAAGGACTGAAGGCAAGCCGGGTTGCCTCCCGGCTTTAACGATCGATCCGGGCGCGGCGAGATTCGCCTTTGGAATTCGCGACGAATCTACTTGACGTCTCCGCGATTCATGCGTACAGTCCTCGTCCGAGGCTTCCGATGGTCCCTTTCCTGCGAGAGGATTCGTCATGGGCGCGATCGTGCTGGGAAGTTGGTTGATCGTCTCGGGGATGGTGGGGCAGGCCCCCGACGAAGCGGCGGTCAAGAAGGAGCTGGCGAAGTTCGAGGGGGCCTGGCGGTACGATTCGATGGAGATGGACGGCAAGTCGATCCCGCTGGTCGGCTTCGAAGACGCCCGGCTGACCATCAAGGGCAAGGATTTCGTCTCGAAGGAAGTGGGCGCGACCCACAAAGGGACCTTCTCGCTGGACCTGGCGAAGAAGCCGAAGACGATCGACGTGATTTTCAGCGAGGGGCCCGAGGCCGGCAAGGTCTACAAGGGGATTTACGAGCTCGACGGCGACACCTACAAGGTGTGCATGGCCGTGCCCGGCAAGGATCGCCCGACCGCCTTCGAGACCAAGCCCGGCAGCAATTGCGTGCTGGAAGTGCTCAAGAGGGCCAAGCCCTGAGCCCGCCCGCTAGCATCCTCGCCCGGCTTGGCTTATGATCCGGGGAGCGAGGGGCGCGAGCCGTCTCGCCCCCTCCTGACGTCGTGGATTTTCGCACCAACAGGACCGCATCTCATGAACCGCTTCCGCCTCCTTCGCGGGCTCGTCCCGCTGCTTGTGGTCTCGGCCGTCGTCCCGATGGCGCCCCTCGCCCGTGCCGACGACAAGGAGACCTGGGTTCCCCTCTTCAATGGCAAGAACCTGGAAGGCTGGGAAGCCTACGATGGCCGGGGCAAGCAGGAGAACATCGCCAAGAACTGGGTCGTCAAGGACGGCGTGATCGTCGGCTCCGGCCCGGCCTCGCACCTGTTCGCCCCCGGGGCGCGTACAAGAACTTCAAGTACCGCGCCGAGATCAAGATTGCCGATAAGGCCAATTCGGGCATGTACTTCCGCACGAAGAAGATGAAGGGCTTCCCCGACGGCTACGAGGCGCAGGTCAACAGCACCCACGGCGACCCGGTCCGCACCGGCTCGCTGTACAACCACGTGAAGGTGCTGGAGAAGCTCGTCGAGCCCGACGCCTGGTTCACCCAGGAGATCGAGGCCGTGGGCGACCACATCATCATCAAGGTCAACGGCAAGACCACCGTCGACTACATGGACAAGAAGAACACGCACAAGGAAGGCTACTTCGCCTTCCAGCAGCACGACCCGGGCAGCCACGTCGAGATCCGCAAGGTCGAGGTGATGGAACTGCCTTGATTCCTCGTAGGGCGTGTGCAACACGCCGTCTTGCCGAGGCGAGATTTCAGGCGGGTTTCTCACGCCCTACGGGTTCGTCGCCGACTTCTCTTTGCGCCAACGCCCGAAAGGGATAGACTCCGCGGCATGGCCGGGCTTCCGGGTCGAAGGACGACCCGGTGGAGCGACGTTCCCCCGGCGCGCGGCTCGGGAGGGAACCCATCATGCGACGGATCGCCGTCTTGAATCAGAAGGGGGGCGTGGGCAAGACCACCACCACCGTCAACCTCGCCGCCGCTCTGGCCAACGAGGGGAACAGGACGCTCGTCCTGGACCTCGACCCGCAGGCGCACGCGACGCTCCACCTCGGGCCTCTTGCCGGGCCGCTCGGGGCCGTCGTTGTACGACGTGCTGACCCAGAACCTGCCGCTGGCCGATTGCCGCAAGCAGGTCGCCGACAACCTCTTTATCTGCGGGTCGCACATCGACCTCGCCGCCGCCGAGATCGAGCTGATCGGCACCGTGGGCCGCGAGGTCATCCTCCGCGACCAGCTCGACGCCGACGAGGAGCAGTTCGACTTACGTCCTGATGGATTGCCCGCCCTCGCTCGGCATCCTCACGCTCAACGCCCTGTGCGCGGCCCGCGAGGTGTTCATCCCCTTGCAGGCGCACTTCCTGGCGCTGCATGGGCTGTCGAAGCTGCTGGAGACGATCAACATGGTCTCGAAGCGGGTCAATCGCGACCTGAAGGTGGGCGGCGTGGTGCTTTGCCTCTATGACGCCGGCACGCGGCTGGGCGGCGAGGTGATCGACGACCTCTCGACAGTATTTCGACGGCCGGCGAGCGGCCAATTCGCCCTGGTCGGACGCCCAGTCTGTTCAGGACGCGAATCCGCCGCAACATCCGCCTGGCCGAGTGCCCGAGCTTCGGCCAATCCATCTTCCAGTACGCCCCCACCAGCCGGGGAGCCGAGGATTACGCGTCGCTCGCCGCCGAGGTCCAGGGCCGAAATCCCTCCTCGACGTGGATGGTCGCCGAGCCGAAGTCCGACCCGATCATGGAAGGCCCGATCGCCACCCCCCTGCTCCGCCCCTGAGCCTCCCGGAATCGAGCCGCCATGCGATGGGTGGGGATCGACGAAGCGGGTTACGGGCCGAACCTCGGCCCCCTGGTCCTGGCGGCCGTCGTCGCCGAAAGTCCCGACGATCGCCCGCCCGACCTGTGGTCCGACCTCCCTCACGTGGGCCGCGCCAGATCGGGGGCCGATCGACTCTGGATCGACGATTCCAAGGCGATTTACAAGGGCGGGAAGGGCCGCGAGCGCCTGGAAGAGGCGACCGTGGCCGCCCTGGTCGCCGCCGGCCGCTCGATCCCTTCCAGGCTATCGGAATTGCTGCGGAATTTGGCAGCCGGCTCGCTGGCGGACGTCGAATTGACGCCCTGGCTTGAAGCCGACGCCGACCCGGACTTCCCCGGGCCTCGGTGCGCGGACCTCCTGGCAACATCGCTCGCGAGGCGTCCGCTGGAGTCGGCGGCGTGGCGAATCGTCGACGTCTCGGCCGTCGTGATCGGCCCGCGTCGATTCAACGAGGACTTACGCCTTGCCGATTCCAAGGCCGGGGCCCACTTCGCAGGGTTCGCGCGGCTCCTGGGTCCCATCTGGTCGAGTTGCATGGACGGGGAAGCGATCCGGGTGAGGTCGGACAAGCACGGCGGGCGCCACTTCTACCTCGGCCCGCTCTCGAACGCCTTCCCCGATGCCTGGATCGATCGCGGCCCGGAAGGCCCCGCGCTGAGCCGATATACGCTGCGCGGCCCCGGCCGCGAGCTGCGTCCTGTCGCTCCAGCCGCGAGCCGACGCCGACGACGGCCTCGTCGCGCTCGCCTCGATCGTGGCCAAGACCGTCCGCGAAGCCTGGATGTCCGCTTTCAATGGGTACTGGGCGGCTCGCATCCCGGATTTGCAACCGACGGCCGGCTATCCCGTTGACGCATCCCGATTTCGCAAGATCATCGAGCCGCGTTGCGAGGCGCTGGGGTTGACGATTGACCACTGGTGGCGGTCGCGTTGACGGCAACGTCTCGCGGCCTCACCCGCTCCTCGTAGAACGCCACCACGCGGCGGAGGTCGTCGCCCCTGGGCAGCGATTCCTGCCCGAAATATCGCGAGACTTCCTCGCTCGGCGCGCTCCAGGGTCCATCCGCAATGCTTCATCCGCCAGGCCATCTGCGCCATCGAAGTGCGGATCAAGCCGTGATGGCAATGGAAATAAATCGGCCGCCGGTCGGGGTCGGCAAGCAAGTCGGCCGCCTGATCCAGCAACTCGGTCACGGTCTTCCCATGGCCAATCTTCGGGTCGTCGATGATCGGCACATGGACCCAATCCACCCCCAGGTCGCGGGCCAATTTCCTCTCGGCAATCGCCATGTGGTGGCCCTCGGGGTGGGCCAGCGCGACGATCGTCTTGATGTGATGCTCGCGGACAAGCCCGCGCATCGGGATGTCGTGCTGCCAAGCGCCTCGATAAAGCGCCCCCGGCACAACTTCGACCGCACGGACGGGAAGGACGTATTCATAGCCATGACGGCAAGCTTGCTGGACGGAGAGTCGCCAGCAGGCCAACAATGGCCACACATCGCAACCAGAGTCGTCGGCATGAGGGCCGCTCCCGCGAACGGATTCGCGAAAAGCGGCCTTATCCCAAAGGGAGCGAAACCCGTCAATCCCGGTCGCGATGTCCCGGGCCGCGTGCAGGATCGGGGATGCTTCGGGTCGGGTGCCCGGGGTCAAGCCCGCGAGGCGAAGCCCCGACCCCCGAGCTGATCCGGTCACGGGGCAAGGCAGAGTCATGGAGGGTATGAAAGGCTCCATCCCCTTGCCCCTTAACGACTTGGCCGCGCCACACAGGCGCGACAAAAGGGCCGAAAACCCCCGCGCCGAGGGCCCGACCGTCCAGATTTCGTCCAGGTTTCCGACAACCCGCATCTCCCGGCCCGATCACGACTTGGAGGATTTGAGCGCAACACTTCGCCCCGAAAACAGGTCAAAAACGGGCGAAAAACCGTCTCACCCCGACTGCGCCCTGGACAAGACACCCGAAAAGCCCGAGTTCGCCCACGAATCCCCGGCATTTCCCGAGTGTCGCACTCTGTAGCGTATTAACTTGTCGACAAGATTAGAATCGACGATCATTGACCCAAGTCCTTTTTTGACAACGGGTTGTAAATCATGAAAATCCAGGCGAAGACGAATGGGTTGGCCATGTTCCGGCCCGAATCCGCCACGTCGCGGGGCACCCGATCGCGGCCCCGCGACCGGCGATTTTCCCGCCGTCCCTGGGATGGGTCATAAGTCCGGACCTCGGCATCGATGGTGTGGTTTGTAAGGTTAGAACAAAGGCTTATCATCGCGACCCTTCGCGAAAGAATCATGCGAATTTTCACCCAAACGGCAATCGCCCAGATCACCCCATCCCCCGCGACGGCCGGTACGCGCCCCGCGACGGGAGCAGTCGGGGGCCGCATCGATGCCGTCCATACGCGGGTGACACGTTCGCCGCGAGATCCCCGCGACGCGAGGGCCCACCCTGCCCGACCGACACCAAGAGTTCGCGGTTACACCCGGGTCGCCTCGGCCTACCGCTCGGCCAGGATCTCCACTTCATACCACAGGGTCTTGAACTCAGGTCCGATCGCGATCGTGGCCTTGCCGCCCGAATCGGCAAGCTGCATGGGCGAGCGTCTCTGCCCGCGTTCATCGAGCGGCCAGGCTCGCACTCGATGCGCCGGGACGGGCAGCGTGAGCGTGGCCGCGACGCCTTCCACGAGCGTCGGCCCTCGGCCCCAATCGCTGGAAACCGTGGTCTTCGCGGCGTCCTTCCAGCCCATCGCGGTATTCTCGACGTATCCAGTCGCGGTGATCAGGAAATGGCCCGGGGAATGGAAATCGGCGGCATCTTTCGCGGAAATCGTGATGGCCGCCCAGTCCTGGCGCGTCTTGCCGGGGGTGATCGTGACGTCGCCCAAGGCGGAAGGGTGCGGAGTGGTCAGGCCGATCATGGCCTTTGCCTTGGGCGCGTTGATGGTGACCCGTCCGGCGGCTTCGGCGCGATGCCTCCAGTGGAATTCATTGAACGCGGTTGTTCCGTGCCCAAGGCCAGGTACTCCCCACGAGGCGAATCCCGACTCGCTGCTTCATGGGGTCCATGGTCGCATGGAAGCCAGCCGCGTTGACGTATGGACCCTGCTTCATGATTGCTTCGAGGACTTCATTCGCCGTGGGCGGGACCTCGCGAGACATCGAGAACGGCGAGACATCGGCTCCGACGAACATCCGCGCGGCCACGGGCATGGTGACCATCTTCGCGGGATGGCGATCGATGTCGAAGAAGCTGGCGAAATGATCGGCGTCCCAGTCGTCGCGACGGTGCGAGTAGGCGAACGCGAAGAGGCCATCCCAGTCCTGAGAGGCCGCGAACGCCGAGGCGAGCAAGAAGGCTTCGGAGCTATAAGTATTCGGCGCCGAGTGGTTGTACTCGGTGCAAATGAACGGCTTCCCATTCACCCGCGACAGGGCGAGACCCGGCAAGGTCCCGCCGTTTTCCTGAGAGGTCATGGGGAGATTCTTGATCGTCCAGTTCACCGGGTCCCAGTCGCCTTTGGGGAAGCTCGGATGCTGCCAGTAGGCGTGCGAGTCGATCACGTCGAGCTTGGATTGCACGGTGAACGGGCTCCAGCCCATCTGCGTGCCGACGATCGGTGCCTTCACGCCCAGGTCCTTCTTCAAGAAGTCGGCCATGCCGGTCCAGTAGCGCGTCTCGACGTCGAGGAGGAAGCGAATCCAGTCGCGTCGGGCCTCGGCGGTCTTGCGGCCGAAATCGCCGTGACGGAAGAAGGCGATCTTGCCGAGCGTCTCGTCGTTCGCAAGCCCCTGGATGCCTCCCGGCTTGAGCGAAACGTCGGCGATCGAGACGTCGCCCAGCTCACCGGCCAGGCTGCTGAAGGTCACGCGGGCGTTGTCGTCGGCTTGCGAAGGGCGGAACGCGAATTCGTATGCCTTCCAGTCGGCGGTCAAGTTCAGGTCGCTCGACCAGAGCGGGCCCCAGGGCGGGTGCGCGTTCATCGCGTTCACGGCGATGCGGCGGGGGTGGTTGGCTCGGGCTCGAAACGCGAGCGTGTAGGTCGTCGCGTCCGAGAGCTTGAGCCCGGAATAAGTGACCTGGACGTGCCAGCTCTCCCGACCTTCGTGACGTGACTTTCACCTGGAGCGATCGGGGTGGGCCGGGCACGATCTTCGCGTCGGCCTTCGCCTCGCCGGTCTGCTCGACGTACCAGCCCGCCATCCCCTTCGAGAAGTCGCCGTTGGCCAGGATCTCGCGGCCGAGCGGCTGGCGGCCGCGTCCCACGCGGTTTTCACGCTCGCGGTGTCGCGATACTTTGCCGTCAGCCACTCGTTCCACTGCCTCGAAAGTTCGTCGGCGAAAACCGGCGGCATGGCGTCCAGGCGACCGCCCCACCAGTCCTGCATGAGCGCGTTCTCGTTGTTGATCTCGACGATCGCCACGCCTGGCTCGGCGGCATAAGTGGATTTCGTATAGGGATTCTTGTGCAAGAGCAAGTCGCGGGCGTATTGCTTCTGCCACTCGATCAATTTGGGATGGAAATTGTCCACTCCTTTATGGAAGTTCGGCATCCCGTCCCACCTGGGCATGTCGGGATACGTGCGGCTCACGTGGAGGTTCACGTCGACGTAAATGCCGTGCTTCTTGAGCTGCGCGACCAGGTAATCGAGCCGATCGAGCTGGTCGGCGTCGAGCGTGCGGCCATCGCGGGCGAAGATCCCGTCCGGGGTGGACATCATGTCCATGTGATGCAGTCGCACGGCGTTGATGCCGAATTTCGCGAGGCGAGCGGCGACCTTCTCGGCGTCCTGATGGCGCGGGAAGTTGGCCCCGAAGCAGAAATTCACGCCCAGCAGGCGGATCCGCTTCGGGCCCTCGTAAAGGTGACCGTCGCGGGCCACGATCGGCCCGAGCTTGCCCGCCGGCGTGTCGATCAGGTCCGATGCATTCGCAACGCCGGGCGACGCGTCGTCCCACGGCAGGACGAAGGGGAAGAGCGGCGCGGGTTCGTCGGCGAAAGCGTGCGGCGCGAGGCCGAGGACGATGATCGCGGCGGCGACGAGTCTCATCGGTGTGCTCCCGTACGGTGCTCGCAGAGCACCGTCTTTTTTCATCATCGACGGAAGAAAATACGGTGCTCGCAGGGCACCCTACAAGAGCGGGTCCGCCCAGCCTTCCTTCGCGGCGACTCGTTCACGGAAGTCGGCGAGGGTCCACTGGAGGGGCCTCATCGGCGCCGGGCAGCACCTCGTCGAGGCGCTTCGCGAGCAGGCCACCTTCGAGCGGCCGAGGCGCCCCCTGCCCCAGCTCGGCCGTGGTCTTGCTCTGGATCAGCTCGGGATTCAGGCTGAACGCCTCGGCGATCGCTCGGGCGAAGACCGGCCGCGAGACGACCTCGGGGCCGACCACGTGGAACAGACCCGCCTGGTTCATCTCGGCGAGCCGGACCGACGTCTCGGCCACGTCGGGCCCGTAGCTCGGGCTGGAAATCTGGTCGCCGGGGACGGTCAAAGTCTTCCCCTGCTTGAGCGTCTTCACGAGCTGATAGGCGAAGTTCTTCCCCTGGCGTTCGGGGCCGAAAACCCACGCCGTCCGCAGGGTGAGGAGGGCATCGCCCAGCACGGAGGCCAGCGATTCTTCGGCCTCCAACTTGGCCTTGCCGTAGACCGAGAGCGGGTTGGTGGGAGCGTTCTCGTCATAGGGGCCGGCCGTGCCGTCGAATACGTAATCCGTCGAGAAGTAGACGAATTTCGCGCCGATGTCGGCGGCGACTTTCGCGAGGTTGAGCGGCTGATCCAGGTTGGCCCCGCGGGCAAGCGAGGGATCGCGCTCGCAGCCGTCGACCCACGTAAATCCGGCCGGGAAGAAGACGACTTCGGGCTCCTGCTCGCGGAGCCACGCCGCCGACCCGGCAAGGTCGGCGCCGTCGAGCTTCGTCAGCCCCGGGAACTCGACCGTGTTGTAGGTGCCGACGGCGACATGTCCCCGCGCAGCCAGGCTTTTCATGAGCCATCCGCCGATCTGGCCCGACCCTCCGACAACGACCGCCTTCATGAAGCACCTCAACGGGTAGGAGATTTTCGGATTAAACTGGAGGCTCGACCGGCGCCGGGACGTTGTTCGCGGCGATCGCGGATTTGTGGGCGATTCGCGCCCTCACGAGCTCGAAGACCATCGGCAGGAGCGAGATCGCGACGATCGCGAGCGCGACCAGCTCGAAATGCTTCTTCACGAAGTCGTAGCTGCCGAATTTCCACCCGGCGAGCAAGCAAATCAAGACCCAGGCCACGCCGCCGATCACGTTGTACGAGAGGAATTTCAGGTAGTTCATCTTCCCCACCCCCGCGACGAACGGGGCGAAGGTGCGGACGATCGGCACGAACCGGGCGAGGATGATCGTCTTGCCGCCGTACTTGTCGTAGAACTTCTGGGCTTCGACGAGGTGCTTCTTGTTCAAGAGCCACGAATCTTCGCGCGAGAAGACTTTCGGTCCAAGCTTGTAGCCCACGTAGTAATTGACGGCGTCGCCCAGGATGGCCGCGAGGACCAGCAGGAACGCGGTGAACGGCAGGTTGATGGGCGTGTTCTCGCCCGCGGAGAGCGCGCCCACGGCAAAGAGCAGCGAGTCGCCGGGCAGGAACGGCGTGACGACCAGGCCGGTCTCGGCGAAGATGATTGCGAAGAGGATCGCGTACATCCACCCGCCGGTGGACGCGGCCAGCGTGTTCAGATAGGCCGGGTCGGCCAGGCCTTTGATCGAATGATAGAGGGCTTTCAGCCGTTCCATAGCGAGAAATCCTTGGAGGAATCAGGGCGAGGTGGGTCGAGGACGGACGGGCAGGCGGACGTTCTTGATCCCGGCCGCTTCGCACGAGGCCAGCACGTCGGCGACGTCTTGATAGCTCTTGCGGGCGTCTCCACGGACGAGCACGCCCTGGTCGTCGTACCGCTTCTTCGCGGATTTGAGGGCCTCGGTCAAGGCGTCGAGCGTGTAGGTGTTGCCGCCCATCGACACCTTCCCGTCGCCGAGGACCTCGATGCTCAGGTCGTCGGGCGCGGCGGTCAGTGGCGAGGCCTCGATCACCTCGGGCACCTTCACGGTGAATTGTTCCTCGTCCCAGTCGTAGAGCTTGGTCGCGGCCATGAAGAAGACGAGCAGGCAGAGGACCACGTCGACCATCGGCGTCATGTTCAGGTAAGGCAGTTCGTCGCCTCCCGAGGATTTCGGCAGCATGTCAGATCGCCTCGGTCCGGGCGTGGCGGGGGATCTCGCCGGGACCGCCCACGGCGCGGCGATCGGCGACGGCGCGGCCGTTCTCGCCGGAGACGAGGTCGACCACCTGCTTGGTGGCGTCGTCCATCTCCTTGGTGAGCAGGTCCACCTTGTGCAGGAGGGCATAATACGCCGTGACCGAAACGATGGCGATGCCCAGCCCGAGGGCCGTCGTCACCAGCGCCAGGCTGATCCCGCCGGCCAGTTGCTCGCTCTTGCCCAGGCCGGCCGCCTTGGGCGAACCGAGCGAGTCGAACGCCTGGATCATGCCGACGACCGTGCCGAGCAACCCGAGCAACGGGGCCAGCGTGGCGGTCCCGTTCAGGACGCGGCAGTTGCGTTTCAAATCCAGAATCTCGCCGGCCGCGTCATGGTCAACGGCCTGGCGGATCGAAGAAGCGGGCTGGCCCCAGTAGCGGACCGCATGTCCAAGGATGCGTGCCACCGGGCTGTCGTTCGCCTTGCACAGCTCGGCGGCGCGGTCGCGATCCAGCTTCCCCGAGGCCAGCCGCTCGACGAACCTGGCCACGAAATCGCGGGGGACGACGCGGCCTCGTCGCAGGGCGATCGTGCGTTCCAGCGCGAATCCCAGAGTGACCACCGAGCAAAGCGCCAGGGGCCAGAGCATCGGGTTATCGGGCCGGAACACGCTGAGGACCGACGCGCGCGACACGCCGCTCGCGGCCCTGGGTTTGGCCGCGGCCTCGACCTTCACGGAAACGGGCGGATCGCCGTCCCTGGCTTGCCGACCAAATGCCGGGCCGGCAAGGCCGAACAGGATCGGTAGTGCGGCCCAGAACCACCGGCGGCGGACCATCGATGAGACCTCCCTGATGCGCAGCGTTCCCTATCCCGCAAATCGGCGAGCAAGGACGTGATTCTAGCCGCCCGGATGGTGGTGTCAACCGAAGTCGTCACGCTCTCTGGTTTTGGGCGAGGGCCATGCCAAGCTGGAGATCAATTTCTTTCCGCTTCGAACTCCGCTATTCGCCCCGCCTGAATGCGGCCTGAAAGGGCGCGATGGTCGCTCGGGAAGGCGACGTGTCCAGCACCGAGAAGATCACACGGTCGAATCGGTCTGACCAATTGCCGTGTCGGAGATGAGCGGCGAACGATCTGGCAACAACGACGGGATCGTTGCGGAAGACTCCGCAACCCCAAGCCCCCAGCACCAGTTGCCTGTATCCTTGAGACGCCGCCAAGGCGAGCACATATTCCGAGCGCCTTCGGAATAGATCCGGAATCCAAGGCAATTCGGCGGGGCGACTGTTGGCGGCGGCGCCTGCATTGGGAGCCGCGCTCGTGATGAACGCGGCTGATTGCGGTTCTTCCAGCAACAAGTCGTGGTCGTCGCGTATGATCGGACATCCGGGAGAAAGGATCATCGCGTCGGAATAGAGCAGGGATGGGGACGTCCTATGTTGCTCATAAAAATCCCAGGCCCGCATCTGGGAGGCATGCAAGGCCGAACTTCGGGCCAGTGATTCCTCCTGGGCGTGGCTGCCGTTGAGGAAACCGCCGCCGGGATTCTTCGCGGAAGCGAAGTTTAGCGCCGCCACTGGTCCCTGGTCCTCCGACAAGACGCGTGCAATGCCGGAAAGGGTCGTTTCGTTGACCACTTCGAAGGCGGTGGGACGACCCTCAGGTGGATGGTCCAGGACATCCCTTCGGAGCCGCTCAAGCTCGTCGGGCGGGAAGTAACGCGTGGCTTGGAGACATGCGAGAACCGGTTGGGTGATGTCAACAACTTGGCCCGAGGCCGAGCGATAAGAACCTCTATCGACAATCTCAACCGTCTCTTTGGCCAGTCCCGCCCGTGTCGTTCGTTTCATGTGGGCTCTTGGAAAAGCATCATTGGGCGCAGCGAACCGGAAAAAATCTGACGACGGCCACATTGTCTCAGACGACAAGGAGTCACGCCGGGTTCACTTCGAGAAGAAATCCCGTCGTTAGCTGCGCCAAGACCGACCCCGCCCGCCGCACCAGCCGTTTCGATCAAGTCGCCTTCCAATCGCCGCCTGCACGCCACGGCTTATTCCTCCTCCACAGGAGGCTCAACCCGCCCATCTCTCAAAAGTCCTGCTAACCCGTCGAACTTCCAATCCTCGCCCTGCTTCACGAATCGATAGACCGGCCCTCGTTGCTTCGTCGGGCAAATCAACACGTCCTTGCCTTCTCGCCAGGCTTGATAATTCATGTGGATGGTCCGCGGGAGGCCCTTGATCCCGCCTTCTGCATTCAGTTGAAGCGTGTGGCCCGCGCGATATCGATCCGAGCATAGCCGCGAGGCTTCGGCCAGGTCGCGGCGGTTGGCGGCTCCGATGAGTTCGAAATAGGTGTTGACCGCTCCCCTGACGGCTTGCGTGGCGAGGATCTCGGCCGTGAGCCCGACGACCACCACGATTGCCACGGCCACGCCCCAGACTTTTCCCCTGGCCCAGAATGGCGGTCCTGGTGATTCCTTCACTTCTTGATCTTCTTCTTCAAGTCGTCCTTGATGCGGTCGAGGACCGAGTCGGACTTCGCCTCTTGCAGGATCTGCTGGACCACCGTCTTGATCCCCATCGGGCCCCACTGGCAGCCTCGTTCCAGGTAAACCTTGGCCCCGCGGCCCAGCACGTACGAAGTCATCGCCGCCGTCCCGCCGATCGTCAAGCCAATCGCCCCGTAGCCGAGCATCGTCAGGGGTAATGCCAGGCCTCCGCTCAGGATCGTCACCCCCGCCAAAGCCGATTGCACGCCCTTGGCCGCGAGCCTTACCCCTAAATCCACGAATCCCAGCGCCCCCAGGGCCATCACCATGTCCTTGACCAACCCGGCGGCGGTCTTCTTCGTCAGGGGGATTCCGTACACGCGGCTGAGGGCAATTACCATGGCCACGTCCACGGCCAATCCGCCCGCCATGTCGGCCCCGGGAATTGGATTCAATCCCACGGCCACGCCTTTGGCCAGGCAGAAATTCCAGATCAGCTTGTTCGCGGCCTCGTCGCGAACTTTCATCTTCCGGGCCACGATTTCTTGATGCAGATCCCCCGCGAACAGGAGCGCATTCAGCGCCACCAACGCCTTGCCCTCGCGTTCCAGCACTTCCAGCACCTTCGCCCGCAAGGGCTCGATGATTGGCGAGGGACGTTCCCACTCGATCGTCGTGGTGCCGTCGGGCTTCTGGATCTTCACGCGGAACGGGTCGGGCCTGGCCGCCGTCATCACGATATCGTCGGCGCGGACGAGGTTCCTTACCCGCTCATCCTTGATCTTGGCGTAAATCGCGTCGCGATCGGCGTCGGGATAGCGGTCGATCTGGTTGAAAACGAGCAGGATCGGCTTTTGTGCCTCGCGGAGGTCGGAGAGGGCCTCGTATTCGCGTCTCTGCATGTCTCCCGAGACCACGAACAGGATCAAATCGGCGTGCCGGGCCACATTTTTCGCCAATACCTCGCGGACCTCGCCCCCCACCTCGTCAATGCCCGGCGTGTCGACCAAAACAAGCTTCACGCCCTCCATGCCGGGGCCTTCAATCGTGGCCGTGTCCCACGGATGGGCATTGCGTACTGTGGTGGTCCCGTGGGTCGATCCGGTCTTGAACACGTCCTTGCCGCAGAGGGCATTCAGGACCGACGACTTGCCCCGGCTGACCATGCCGAACGCGGCGATCTCGATGGTCTCGGAGTCGAGCTTCTCGGCAAGCTCGCGAAGCTGGCGGATCTCGTCGGCCAGCGCGAGTTCTTCCTCGGGCGAGAGCTTCAATCCGGCGAGGGTCTGGTCCAAACTTTCGCGGGCGCGGCGGACCACGTCGTCCTGCTCGTCGAGCGGGTCGAGGACGGCTTGCAAGTTGGGGATCTCGTCGGCGGGCGACGGTTCCGGCATGGTTTGGGCCTCGGCTCAGGGAGCAAGATAATCGTCGAAGGTGTTCGAGGGTTTCGCGGCGCCTCGGAGGCTCAATTCACGTCGCAGGAGCTGCGCCAGGCAGTAGCGCCGCTGATCGTTGAGGATCGAGCCGAAGTTCACGACGCGGTCGGGCAGGAGCAGGCGGACGGCTCGCATGGGCTGGCCGTTGCGATACCATCGGTTCACGGCCTCCTCGACGCCGCCGACCCCGTTCCAGTCGAATCGCTGGGTCAGGCCGATCGCGCCGAAGCCGGTGAAGGTCTGGCCCTCGCCGTTGCTCACGCTCACCTCGACCTTGCCGAAAAGCATCATCATGATAGCGACGAACATCGCGACCGACCCCGCGAGGAAGGGCAGCCCGAACAGGCTCGGGAGGAGGTCGAATCGCCCCTTGACGATCTGCGTCCCGTAGATCCCGGCGAGCGAAAACCCGCCCCACACGCAGAAGAACGGGATCAGGCAGCCGACGGCCGCCGAACGCGTGGTGGCACCGATCACGAAGCCGCCGAACGTCTCGCGCCGCCAGACGCCGCCCGGCAGGCGATCCAGGTCGATCTCCATGGCGGGCTGGTTTGACGGGGACAGCAGGCCCAGGAAGGCGAACGTCTTCCCGCAATTGCGGCACAGGGCCATGTCCTTCGACACATTCAGGTCGTCCATGGGGACGTATTGGCCGCACGACAGGCATCGCACGTTGAGAGGGTGGCCGCTCATCGCGAGCCCGCCTTCTGGCCCACGACCTTCTTGACCACGCGGTCGATCGCCTGCTTGGCGAATTCTTGCAGGAAGTCGGCCCGGCTGTTGAGGTCGAATTGCTTGATGAGGGCTGCTTGCATCCCGCCGTCGCCCCACTCCTGCCCCCTGGCGAAGTATTCGGCGAAGGTGGCCCCCGACACGTGCGTGAGGTAGGCCATCGTCACCACCTGCACCGCGCCTCCGGCGGCGTATCCCACGAGCGACGCCTTGAACATGCCCGCGATCAGCGAGCTTGCCGCCTCCACCATGCCCAGCTTGAGCAGCATCTGGATCATCTGGCCGCCGATCATCTTCACATGCGCGGTCGATAACTCGACCCCGTACACGCCGGCGATCTCCGAGATCATCTGGAACTGCACGGCGCCCGTGGCCATGAGGTCGAGCGCGGGAATCGGGTTCGTGAACACCGTGGCGGCCGTGATCCACTGGAACTTATCGACGACCGCCTGCGCCTTCTCGCGGCGGTCCTTGTTCAACTGGTCTTGCGCCGACTTGCTGACGAGATGGGCCCGCAGCAGCAGGTTGCCGGCGCGGAGCGCGTCGCCTTCCTTCTTCAGGATTGCCGCGATGCGGTCTTCCAGGTCTCCCAGATCGGGCGGCTCGATCTCGTACTGGGTCTCGAACTTGCCCTCGGAGTTCTGGAATCGCACGGGGATGGGCCGCGGCGCGGCCGAGACGGCGATCACGTCGGCCGGCGGGACGATTCCCGCCAATCGTTCTCGCAATTTCGCCAGGACGGCCCGGCGGTCTTCCTCGACGAAGCGGTCTTTCTTATTCAGCGCCACGATCGACCGCTTCCCCTGGCGGGCGAGGGCGACCATGGGCTCGAATTCGGAGCGGACGAGGTCGTGATCGACCACGAACAGGAGCAGGTCGGCCCTCGCGGCGAGGTCGCGGGCCTCGGCCTCGCGCAAATTCCCGCCTTCGCCGATCTCGGACAGCCCCGGCGTGTCGGTCAGCAAGAGCGTCCCGTCCACGCCGTCGATCGCGTGCGTGTGGTTCTCGCCGACTTTGGTCGTGCCCATCGTCGCGCCGACCTGCCCGACCGCCTGGCCCAAGATCGCGTTGATGAGCGACGTCTTGCCCGCCGACCCGGTGCCGAAGACGACCACATGGAAGCGGCGATGCTCGCGGTCTTGCTTCAGGGTGGCTAGCTCTTGCTGGAGCCGCGCCTTGACGTCGCCGTCCTTGACCTGCTCCAGCACGATCTGGGCCTTCTCGGCCTGGACTTCGGCGGCCTTGACGATATCCGAAGGCGCGTGGACGGGCGCCCGCTCGGGGCGGCCGAGCTTCCAGAGCAATCTCGCCGCGGCGATCGCCGACGCGCTGGCCGCGACCACCGCCAAGGAGACCAGGCCGATGGCCAGCGCGGGCGAGACCTTCTCGATCCGCGCGTGCAGGTCGCCCACCGACGCCGCGAGCGAGGCGAGCGTGACCAGCGCCAGGAAGATCAGCACGACGGCCAGGGTGATTCGCGTGGAAGTCTTCATCAAGAGTTGTTCGCCCGCGGCCCCGCAAAATTGCGAGCAGGCCGCGGGATCATTCTACCGAGGGACGACGAAGCGGGTCGAGCAACGACGGAAGACTTCACCGCGGAGGCGTGGACCCTCCGCGGTGAACTGGTCGCATCCTTATTATTGCCGATTATTGCCGATCAACCCCGAGATGAACCCGCGGCCTCGTCGAGGGTTCCCGTTCGAGGCGGTCGGGGTCCCGTCGGTGCTCCCAAGCGGGGCGTTACCCGGTTGCGCGGCCCCGGATCGCGCCGAGCCTCCCGGCGGCGGGTTCGGGTCGGAATTCGGCTGCGACGCCGGGGCCTTGGGGTCCGTTCCGAAGAGACTTCCCCGGTCCGGCGGCAATGCCGGAAGCTCGCCCTGGGGCTTCACCGGAGTCATGTCCTCATCGGACGACGCGCGGGGCCTGCGCCCGGTCGACGGCAAGTCGCCCTGGTCCCCGAAGTCGACCTTCTGCCGCTTCTTGTCGGCCTCCCAGTTCGGCGCCTCGGGGCTGGGGCAGCCCCATCCCGGTGGGAACTTGCGCCAGCAGGTGGGGTAATAGCCCCAATATTCCTGGCGGATGTGCCGGAACTGGGGATTCTCCTGGTCGCACGGGGTCCTCTCCCGACGGATCGGCAAGTCGGGAAAGAGCTGGGCACTGGCGAGCGCCGGGGCCACCAGCACCAGGGCCAATGCCAGAAGACCGGCCCGCCCGCCTCTCCTCCTGGAAACGCTTTGCATCCTCGCCTCGCTGGTTCGCGGACGCCCCTCGCGCATCGACCGGCCGGACTCGGCCACCCGGCGGATCAGGGCTTCAGTCGTCAGCTACGATCGGATGGCCGGGCTAGCTCTCTCCACGAAGACGGAATATGGGCGGCCCAGGCGGTTCGGGTTGAGCCGAAAAGGTAGGAAAGAAGGGTCCTGGCGATTACGCGCATCCTGACGAATAAGTCAAGCGGGATTGGTTGCAGGAGCATGCGGGGTTCCGTCGATCCGGTTGGAGATAGGACCATTCTCGCGACCCGACCTGTTCCCCAGGAGCCTGGCGATGTTCCGACTGTTTGCATTCGCGGCGATCGTGTTGACGGGCCTTTCGTCCGCGTCGGCCCAGACTTATGCCCAGCCCGGCGCGTCGTCCGGCCTGCCGGCGAGCAACAACACCATGCTCAACATGTACGGGAACGCGGCGTACAACCCGTATTTGAACCCGTACCTGAATCCGCTCGTCACCGGACAGGGGACCAATCCGAACAACGCCCTGCTCTACCTGTGGTCGGCGCAGCAGATGCCCGGCGGACTGATGGCCCCGCAGGCCACCTCGTCCCCGGCCCCTCGCGCGGCCGAGATGCACCGCTCGGGCCAGGGCCCGGCGGGCGGGGCGTCGCGGTATTTCAGCCGGACCACGCCGAACAAGGACGGGTCGGCGCACTATTATCAGCGGACGAATCGGTATTTCGGGAATAATGGGCGTTAACGGGCGAGCAGGAAGAATCGCTTGAGGCGGGACGGTCAACTGCCGATTGAGTACCTGTCAAGATCGATTTCGCCGGACACCGGGAGGATTCCCGGCACCGGCGAGGATCGGTTCGAATCGAATTCCGGATGAATGGACGCAACGACGGTGAGGGATCGTGGCCGACGAGGTCGCACGTATCTCTCCGGCCCCGGCCAACCCGGGCAGGAGTGTTGCATGGATGCCGCTCGATACAACCCGGCCAGGATGTGCCGGTTGATGATAGTGCCCCTGGCGATCCTGACCGCCTGCGGATGCCAGACCATCCGCACCCCGGAAGAGCATCTCGCCAAGATGAACAATCCGAAAGAGCTCGACATGATCTCGCTGCCCGAGTACGTGGTCGAGCCCCCCGACATCCTCCTGGTCGAGGTCCTGGAAGCCCTGCCCGGCCGCCCGATCCAGGGGGAGCGCCTGGTCCGGCCCGACGGGACGATCAGCCTGGGCTTCTACGGCGACGTCTACGTGGCCGGGCTCACGTGCAAGGAGATCAAGGAGAAGATCGTCATCCACCTGCGAAAGTGGGTCAATGACGACGTCCTGGGGCTGGTCGGACAGGACCTGGAGAAGAAGGACGACGAAGGCCGGCCGCTCCGATTCGAGATCCCTCCCGCGGAGTCGGATACGGTCGTGGTGGACGTGGCTTCGTATAACAGCCATGTGTATTACGTCCTGGGGGACACGAACTTCACCGGCCGGTTCCCGATCACGGGCAACGAGCGGGTGCTGGACGCCATCCAGTATGCCGGCGGGATTGCCCCCGACGCCGCCACCAACAACATCCGCCTGGTGCGACCGGCGCCGCCGGGGGCCTGCTGCACGCAGATCCTGCCCGTGAACATCGCGGCCATCATGCAGGCCGGCGACACCACGACGAATTACCAGATCTTGCCCGGAGACCGGATCTTCGTCTATCGCGACCCGATCGTGAGGACGACGATCTTCCTCAATCGCCTGGCCCAGCCGTTCAACACGGTGCTGAACTCGATGCTCCAGTACTCCTTCGCCGCACGGAGCATCAAGTCGGTCAACGTGCCGATCAACGGCGTCACCAACGGCACCACCACCGGCACGACCGGCACGGCAACCGGAGGTGCGGCAAACAATCTTGGTGCTGGTGCCCGCTGATCCTGATCGCATCTCAGATCGCTTCTCAACGCCCCCTCCGGCCCCTGCCGGAGGGGGCGTTTTTCGTTAAGTGTAGGCTGTAGGCTTTGGGCTGCAAGCTGTAGGCTTTAGGCTGTAGGCCCGAAGATTCGGAGAACTCCGCCGGGCGTCCGACGAATTCGAACAGCCTAAAGCTTACGGCTTGCGGCCTTAAGCCTAACGCCTAAAGCCCAAAGCCCAAAGCCGACGGCCGATACTAGAACCGGGCCGTCGCATCGTCTAAACTGGGGTAGAATTGACGGACGCGGCACGAGACGGCCGCGCTTGCCGCGGGCCTTCCCGTCCTATAAGTGAGTCGTTTTCATGAGCACTGCGCCGACGGATGTTCTTTACCCCGGCCTTGAAGGCGTGATCGCCTGCGAGACCGCCATCTGCAACCTCGAAGGCAAGCAAGGGGCCGGCGGCCTGGAGTATCGCGGCTACACGATCGAAGACCTCGCCGGCAAGGTCTCCTACGAGGAGACCGCCTATCTCCTCCTCCACGGCGACTTGCCCGGCCGGGCGGACCTCGAAAAATTCACCGCCAGGCTGAGGGCCGCGCGGGCCATCCCCGAGCCGCTCGTCGCCCTCTTCCGCCAGATCCCGAAGCAAGTCCACCCCATGGACGTCCTGCGCACGTCGGTCAGCGTGCTCGGCCACTTCGACCCCGACGTGAACGCCGCGCCCACCGACCACGCCGCCAACGTCCGCAAGGCCGAGCGCCTGGTGGCGCAGATGCCCACGGCGATCGCCTATCGCGAGCGGATCGCCGCCGGTCAAGAGCCCGTGCCGCCCCGCGACGACCTCGACCACGCCGGCAATTTCCTCGCCATGATGAGCGGCAAGACGCCGAGCGAGACCATGAGGAAGGCGTTCGACCTCTCGCTCGTCCTCTACACCGAGCACGAGCTGAATGCGTCCACCTTCTCGGGCCGCGTGACGGTCTCAACGCTCTCGGACATGTACTCGGGCATCGTCGCGGCGATCGGCACCCTCAAGGGCCCCCTGCACGGAGGGGCCAACGAGGAAGCCTGGAAGGTCCTGGAGCAAGTCGGCTCGCCCGAGAACGCCGCGCAGTGGATCAAGGACGCCCTGGCCCGCAAGGAGCGGATCATGGGCTTCGGCCATCGCGTGTACAAGACCGGCGACCCGCGATCGCGCATCCTCAAGCACTATTGCCAGGCGCTGGCGAAAGAGATTGGCGACGACCGCTGGGAACGCATGGCCGAGCCGATCGAGAAGGCCGTGACCGAGCAGAAGAACCTCCCGCCCAACGTCGACTGGCCCAGCGCCCGGCTCTACCACTACATGGGCCTGGACATCTCGGTCTACACGCCCATTTTCGCCATGGCCCGAGTCGCCGGATGGGCCGCGCACATCATCGAACAGCTCGACCACAACCGCCTGATGAGGCCCCGAGCCAAGTACGTAGGGCCGCCGACGCGGGCGGTCAAGCCGCTGGATCAGAGGGGATGAGGGCCGACAAATCCCGTAGGGCCGGTGATTTACCGGCCATGTCCTCGTGAATCGAACACGGCCGGTAAATCACCGGCCCTACGCCATGGCGTCAGCACCTACGTCGACGGCTTGCGAGCCCGCTTCCTCGCCTCAAGCTCGTCGGCCCAGCCCTTCGCGTCCTCGTCCAGCCCCAGGCCCTTGCAAATCCGGCTCAAGTGCTCGATTGCGGCGTCGATGGCGTCGGGCCTTTCGGCCTGCAGTGCCTCGCTGTAGGCGTCGAGCGTCTTCTTCAGGTCGGTATTCCATTGTTCCAGCTCGATGTAACGTCGACTCTGGGCCTCGGCCTCGTCGCGGTGGCCGAGTTGCCTGGCCACGAGCGAGAGCCGATAGTGCGCCTTGGCGTTGAAGGGCAGGAGCGTCACGGCGTGGCGATAGGCCTCGGCCGCGGCCGGCATCTCGTCCTCCTGCTCGAAGACCTGCCCGCGAATCAGCCAGATGAGGCCGTCGGTGTCGGCTTCTGGCGGGGCCTTGGACATTGCCGATCGCGTGGCTTCCAGGTCCTTCCGCTCGAAGAGCATTTCCAGGTCATCCCGCCAAACCTTCGGGTCGTTCGGCCGCGCCGCGAGGGCCGCCTTCATGGCGCGATCGGCCTCGTCGGGCAGGTCCAGCGTATTGGCCGCGCGGGCCAGCGCCGCCGGGCCTGCCAATCCTCCGGGTCGGCCGCGACGAACTTGCGAAGCGTGGCGATCGCGCTTGAGGGATGCACCCGCTCCACGTGGGTCCGCAAGCCCTGGAGGAGCCAGATCGGCTTGCCCCTCGGCTCGGCCTTCGCGTGGGCTTGATGCACCAATTCGCGGGCGTCCTCCAGGCGATTTTCGAGCGCGTACAGATTGAAAAGCCGTTCCTCCACTTCGAGCAAGCGCGGCCTGATTGCCAACTCGGGATGGTTGGGATCGTCGGCAAGATATTGCAGGAACGCGGCCTCGGCGCGACGGGCCTGGTCCAGCTCCAGCCACGAAAGCCCCTCGCCGTACAGGGCATCGGGCTTGGACGGCGACCAGAACGGCACGCGATGCAGGGCCTCGGCACAGCCCCGCGTGTCGCCCCGCGAGGCCAGCGAGCGGGCGAGCAAGGTCAACGCCTCGCCGTCGTTGGGCGATCTCCGCACGATCCGCCGCAGCTCTTGCTCGGCCTCGGCGTTGCGAGGCCCGCCCACCAGCCGGGCCACTTGCGCCAGCGGCAAGGTTGGCCGATCTTCCCACCACCACCAACCGTTCAGCCCGATCAATCCGAACGCGATGGGCCAGTACGCGAGCCTCCACAGCCGCGATCGCAAGGGCCGTCGAGCGGCCTGCATGGGCGGCACCGGGAGCGTTTGCGTGCCGGACGTTAGAGTCATCGTTATCCATGCGTGTGAGGAGGATTCCGACCTCCATCATGAACCATCCTCGCATCCCTCGGCAAGCCTCAGGGCGACGGCGGCGAGGCCGGCTTCTCCAGGCGCTCCACGGCCTCGCGACTCGCGGCGTCGGCCGGCAGGGCTTCCAGGATGAGGCGGTGCCAGGCGATCGCCTCGTCGGGATGCCCCATCCGCTCGCGAATCGAAGCCAGCTCGCGATACAACGGCGGGTCCGGGACTAGCCCGAGATTCGGTCGCGAAGTCGCCTTCTGGAACGCGCCGAGCGTGCCTTCGGCGTCCTTGCTGGACGCGATCCCGCGAAGCGCGATCCGGGCCTGCTCGTACTCGTCCTCGCGACGTTGAACGTCTTTGGCCTCCTCGACCTTGCCCGCCCTTTTTAGCGCCGTGGCCAGGCGGTGGAGCGATTTCACGTCGTAAGGACGCGCCGCGACGGCCGCTTGCAGGTCCTTGATGGCCGTCGCGAAGTCGCCCTGCTCCAGCGCCAGCCGGCCGCGTTGACGCAGGATGCGGGCATCCTTCGCCAATTTCGGGGGGACCCGGCCGAGCGTGGTCGCAAGCTCGTCAAGCTGGCCGGTCGTGCCCAGGGCTTCCAGCAAAGCTTCCCAGGCCGCAAGCTCCGCGGGATGTTTGGCGAGGAGGCCGCGCAGGCCCGTCAGCGCGACGTCGATTTTCGAGCCGTCTCCCGCGAGGGCGCGATAATATGCCAGGTTCAGGCGGAGGTCGTCCGGGTCGGCGCGATGGGCGGGCTCCAGCGAGGCCACCACGCCGGCGTCGGAGAGCGGCAGGGCGTCGGGCCGGCAGGGTTCCAGGAGCAGCCGGACCTTGTCGCGAGGGTCGGGCTCGGTGCGTGCGAGCCGCAACGCCAGCCTTCGCATCTCGTCCAGCCGACCCTGGACGTAATAGGTCTGGATCAGCAGCCATCCGGCCTCTCCCACGTTCGGGTCGGTCCGCAAGGCCAGGCTGTACGCGTCCTCGGCCTTGCCCGCCTCGTGGAGCATCTCATGGGCCTTGCCCTCGATCACCAGGGCCGCCGCCTGGCTGCCGGCGCCGGGGAATCGGACGCCTTCGAGGAGTCCCAGGGCGTTGCGGGCGCAGGCCTCGGGGGACGAGTCGCCGCGACGGAGGGCAACCTCGGCCATCGCCAGCCGGACTTCCGCGTCGGACGGGTCGTAGGCGAGGCATTGCGCCAGGAACGGCCGGGATTTCTCGTACTGGCCCGCCGCGAACAGGCGGAGCGCCGTCGCTCGCGGGGGCGCCGGACCGATCAGGCGTCGCATCGGGCCGAGCAGGAGCAGCCCTACCGCGATCGCGGCGGCACCGATCGCGATCGCTAGCCGCAGGTTCGTGCGCGGGTGCGCGTCCGCCTCGGTGCTCACTCGTCTTCGACTCCCGACGGTTCCACGATCCGATGCGTCTTGCCCAGCTCGGGCGAGCCGTGCTCGCTGCGAATCCCGCCGGGCCAGAGGATGCTTACCCGATCAATCCGATCGATCTTGCCCAGGCCGATCAGCACCCTGCGGTCGTTGGTCGAGAGGTAGCTGTCGCCCCCCTTGATCATCCTCTGGAAAACCTGCCCGCCGGCGTGGACCTCGATCGTGGCGCCGATCGCCTCGCGATTGCCGCGAGTCCCTCCCAGTTGGAAGCGGACCCAATGGCCCCCGGGGGATTCGTTGACCAGGACCGCCGGCTTCTGCTCCATCCTCTGGACTACCACGTCCAGGTCGCCGTCATTATCCAGGTCGCCGAAGACGGCGCCGCGGCCGGGGTGATTTTTCTCGAAGTACGGGCCGATATTTTCCACGCGGAGGAACCTTCCCTTGCCCATGTTCTTCCAGGCCACGGTCGGCTGGTCGTAGTCGATCTCCTGGCCGAATTCGCGGAGGTTTTCGTCGACCTCGCCGTTCACGACGAACATGTCGGGCCGTCCGTCGTTGTCGAGGTCGGCCAGCGGCCACCCCCAGCCCACGTACGGGAGGCTGTCCTTGACGATGTTCGCCCGCGCGCTCGCGTCCAGGAAATTGCGGCCGTCCAGGTTCTGATAGAGCGTGTTGTACTGGCCGCGGAAGTTGGTCACGAACAGCTCGGGCCGCGCGTCGCCGTCCACGTCCTGGACGTCGGCCCCCATGCTGCCCTGGACCGCGCCGGAGCCGTCGACCGAGGCGCCCGACGACTGGGTTATGTCGTCGAACGTGCCGTCTCCCCGGTTCAGGAAGAGGAAATTGGGGCAGCCGTCGTTGGCCACGTAGATGTCGGTGAGGCCGTCGCCGTTCACGTCGGCCGTGATCACCCCGAGCCCCCGGCCGTCGTGCCGCAACACGCCCGCCTTCTCGGTCGTCTCCTGGAACGTGCCGTCGCCGCGCCCTTTGTACAGGAAATGCCGCTGCGGGGGGATCGCGTACGGGCTGCAGAAGATGCGGACCTTGCGCCTCTCGTCGCCGCAGTATTCGTGCGCCTCGGTGTCGGTCCACTTGCCGTAGCAGCTCACGTAAACGTCCAGCTTGCCGTCGTTGTCGTAGTCGAGGAACGCTGCGCCGGTGCTCCACAGGCCCGTGTCGAGGCCCGAGCTGGCCGTGATGTCCGAGAACGTGCCGTCGCCGTTGTTGCGATAGAGCACGTTCCTGGCGTAGCCGGTCAGGAAGAGGTCGGGCCTGCCGTCGCCGTCCACGTCCCCCACGGCCACGCCGTGGCAGTAGCCGTGATGCCCCACCTTCGCCTTCTCGGTCACGTCCTCGAAGCGGAGATTGCCGAGGTTGCGATAGAGTTTGGCGCCCATCGAACGATCGTTCGCCGAGAGCGGCAGGTTGCGGGCGCAGGCGAAATAGAGGTCGAGCTTGCCGTCGCCATCGTAGTCGAGCATGGCCAGGCCGCTGCCCAGGGTCGCCGGGAAGAACTTGCCCGCGTCGTTGCCGCCCGAGTACACGAAATCGATCCCGGTCTCTGCCGAGACGTCGCGAAAGCGGATGCTCGAAGGCCCGCTCGCGGCGGCACGGCGGGGAGATTGCCCCGGACCCTGGCGGCCGGGTTCCTCCCGCGAAGCTTCCGGCGGCGTCGGCCGGCAACCGCACAGGCCCGAGGCCACAATCAAGGCAAGAATCGGCCCGAACCGCCGGATTTCGCCGATCCTCATGGTCACGGCCCCATCCCGCCGCGATGGGGCGGCAGGCTTTCGCGGATTTTTTCGACCACGCCATCAAGGCGGTCGGCCTCGGCCGTCTTGCCGAGGGCGCGATAGGCCCTCACCAGGTTGTAGGCGGGCTCCAGCTTCGTGGGGTCGAGGGCGACGGCCTTTTCCAGCAATTCGGCCGCCTCGGCGTGACGCCCTCGGCCCATCTCGATCCGGCCGAGCCGATACAGCGGGTTGATCCGGCGAGGGTCGATCGCCGCCGATCGCCGCCACAGGGATTCGGCCTCGTCGATCTCTTGCAGGTTGAAATACGCGGTGGCCAGGAGGTCGATCAACTCGGCATTGGGCGTCCGCTCGACGACCTTGCCCAGCAAATCCCTGGCAGCGTCGGGACGGCCGGCCTGGAGGAGGTCGTTGCCCATCTCCGTCCAGAACGTCATGTGGTCGTAGTGGAGGCAGGTCAGGTCGGGGTCCACCTTGAGGAGGTCCTCGCCCGCCCTGGCGGCCTGCTCGTGTTTTTCCAGCTCATGATAAATGTCGCGGAGCAGCGCCAGGCCGGTCGCCCGCCCTTCGGTGGTCTTCGCAAGCTCCTCGGCGGCGGCGATCGCCTCGTTATGCTGATGGCGGGCGAACTCCAGCGTGGCGAGAAAGCGCAGGATGGTAGGATCGTCCGGGAATCGCATCAAGGCCGCGCGGCATGCGGTCAGGGCACGCTCGGGCCGATTGGAGAGGATGAGCCCCTGGGCGCGATCCTGGAGCGTGGGCAGATCCAGCGGCGCGGACCGCGCGGCCTCCTGATAGAACGGCTCGGCCTCGTCGGCGTAAATCTTCAGGCTGAGCGAACGCGCGACCAGGAGCATCGACTCGCGCGAGCGGGGAAAACGAGTCAGGTCGTCGCGGGCGCGGCGGAGCGCGGTGGAGAAATCCCGCTTCGCGAACGCCTCGCGAGCCTCTTCGCGGGCCGGACGCGCGAGCAACCCTCGCCAGGCTGTCAGCGCGATCAAGCCCAGCAAGAGCAGGAGCTTCAGGGCGCCGGCCAGGCTCGCGAGCCCCGATCTTCGGGCGGATTCAGGAAGACTTGCCATGCAACCACACCGATTCCGGGCCGTGAGGCCGGTTTCGCGACGAGGAACGATAAAGGCCGGACGAATTCGAAGCGGAAAGGATCTAGAGCGGTTTTCGTTCGTCATGGTCAAACGAAATCCGCTCTGGCACGAACGAGCGAAAGTTATCTTACCAGGAAAAGTAGACGCGCGGAAACCCGTCGGGACGCGTCTCCCAACGAATTCTGACGCGACGGGTCATTTCTGCGTAGGGCCGGTTATTTACCGGCCGTCTTGGATGCGCAAGAAGACGGCCGGTAAATAACCGGCCCTACGAGATGCCAGAATCCCTCGGCGCACTCGTCGCGACTCGCCTGTACGTCGAACTGATCCTCGTCGCAAGGAGCCCTCGCTCAGAGGGCAGCAAGCTTCGCGGTCGTATTCATGGAAACCGCCCGGGGAGAACTGTGGAGACGCGGGGGCATTGGCCGGGCGTAGTTGCCCCGCCGATGCCCTGGCCTTGAAGCCGTTGCCCTTCCGGACGCCACAGAGTCACTTCGGATAGTCGGGCCGCTTGGTCGGGTCTTCGGTCTTCGCCTTGTCGGCGAACCCTGCCGACGAGGTCGGCGTGCCCGGCGCGGCTTCGCCCGGGACCGACTTTCCCTCGGAGTTGACCATCGAATTCTTGTCGTTGCTGTCGGCACAGCCGAGCATTCCGACCGAAAACCCGAGGGAGACCACTCCCAGGGCCACAAGCCTCGCGCTCGTCTTCATCGTTGCCGCCTTGGAAAAAGAAGGCTCATGAGTCCGGAACGGTAGGAATCCGGCCACCGATCCAGCATAATGAGCCAAAAAGAAACACGCGCGAGGGCATCGACGAGGCGATCTTGCCCCGCTGATGCCCCCGCGAGGGCGTTGCCCTTCTGACCGTCACAGGGTCACTTCGGGTAGTCGGCCCGCTTGGTGGGGTCTTCGGTCTTGTTCTGATTGGCGAAATCGTTCGAATTCTTCGGCTGCCGGCCGGGGCGGCGCCCGGGGCCGACTTGCCGCCCTCGGCGTTCTTCAGGGCGCCTTTGTCGTTGTCCTCGGTGCAACCGAGCATGCCGACGGAGAAGCCCAGGGAGAGCACACCCAGGGCCGCGAGCTTCGTGGTCGTCTTCATGGGAGCCTGCCTTTGATCAAAAGATGAGGACGCCTCGGCATCCGCCCCCGCAGATCCACCTCTCCGGGCGACGAACCGCGGCCGCTCCGGCCGGACAAAGCCGGCCTTCGCGACGATGCATGAAATCCCGCTTGCGGGTCAATCCGGCGGATCCTCGATACGCCCGCACGACCGGACGTAAAACCGCCCCCAAGCACAAGGTTGCATGCACGACGCGGCAGAGAACTTCGCCGAAGGCGTTAACTCCGAACTATAAAGGTAAGACCGTCCGGCGTCCAGTAGGCTGAGCAGAGGAAATTATCCCTCGATCGGCATCGGGCTTCGGGCATCGGGCTGCAGGCTGTAGGCCGAAGGCTGTAAGCTTGAAGATCGGAGAGCGGACGCTGGGGCGCCAGCGGAATCCGTATGGCCTACAGCCTGAGGCCTACAGCCTGCAGCCCGAAGCTTGCAGCCGGGAACCCACGATCCGACCCTCACTTTACCGTGAGCAAGCGGTCTTCCTTGGGGAAGGTCTCCAGCTTCAGGTCGGTGAAGTGGACTTCTTGCGGGACGGTGTTGGAATGGAGTTGCAGGCCGATCGGGCCCGCCTTGATGCGGTCGGGCTCGGGGTCTCGCCAGTCCACGACCTGCGTGCCGTTGACGGCCACCCTCACGCGATTGCCTTGCGCCAGGATCTCCAGGTCGTTCCAGTCGTGCTGCTTGCCGACCTTCTTCGCGGGCCCCCCGTCCACGGGCAGGCCGTTCCGGCCGAAGAGGTCGTACATCCCCCATCCGCTGGGGAACATGACCAGGTGCCCGGCGTAGGTGAAGTCGTCCCCCTTGTCGGGCGCCCTGCGGCCCCAGAACGCGATGCCCGAATGCATCTCCGATTGCACCAGCTTCACCCTGCCGGTGAGGCGGAAGTCGGTGTACGGCTTGTCGGTCTGCAGATAGGTGCTCACCTTGACCGGATCGGCATTCTTGCCGACGATCACGCCGTCCTTCACCGACCAGTATTTCTCATGCCCCTCCCAGCCCTTCAGGTCCTTGCCGTTGAACAAAACGATGGCCTCGGACGTACCCTGACGAGGGGGGACCACCGGCGGATCGCCCGCCGAGGCGTTCGAGAGGATCAATCCGAAGGCGCACGCGGGCAGGAACAGGCGGTTCATGGGCAATCCCTCCATTCCGATGAAATTTCTCGGTTTCGATCGCACGACCGGACGCGGGACCGCCAGATTGCCACGGCCGGGGCTCAAGATCCACAAAAAACCATCCTCGCGACGGGGTTGATGCCGTGAATTCCCACGATCGACGCGGCCTGACGCTGGTGGAAGTGGTCTTCGCGCTCGTGCTGGGGCTGGTGGTCCTGGGCGTGGTCCTGATGGCCGTGCCGCGCAGCCGCGAGACCGCGCGCCTGGCCTCGTGCCGGAGGAATCTGATGCTCATCGGCCAGGCCCTTGCCTATTACGACGGCAACATGGGCCACTTGCCCACGGTCCCGCAAATCGGACATCCGGGCACGGCCCCCCTGCCCACCATGCTCGGGCAGCTTGGACTGGGCGGGCTCTCGCCGCTCGCCGATCCCAGGTGGAAGCCCTCGGGACGCCGATTGGACGCGGTCCCCGAGCACTTCGTCGGCGAATTCACCTGCCCGAGCGACCCGAACATCCTCGCCGGCCGCTTCCCGGCGCCGGTCAGCTATCGCGTCAACACGGGCGGCAACGCCGAGGGGACCGACGGCCCGTTCTCGCCCGGATCGGTGGTCTCGCTCGCCAACGTCGAAGCCGCCGACGGCCAGGACTTCACCGCGGGATTTGCCGAGCGCCTTGTCGGCAGCGGTCCGGGCGAGCCATCGGCCCGCAATGATTACCGGGTCGGAAACGGCCCCTGGCGGACGGATGCCGGGTCGTCGTGGGCCGGCACCGGATGGTCGACCACGCTCTACAACCACTCGATCGTGCCCGATTTCACCGCTTCGACCATCTCGCAGGACGGCCGTTCGGCGAAGATGGGCGCCTCAAGCGGGCATTCGCAGTCGGTCCACGTCCTGCTGCTCGGCGGGTCGGTCCGCAGCTTCACGCCGACGGTCGATCCCGATGTGTGGAGGCGGTTCGGCACGATCAAGGACGGGGTTTCGCCGGCTCCTGAGCCTTGATTTTCGCAGGCCTGGGCATCCACACCAGGTCAATCTGATCGAGGTTGCGGACCCAGCGCGCATGCTGCGAATCCTCGGGGATGATCAGCTTGACCGGACCCTGATCCGCGTCCAGGGGCTTGCCGTCGCGCTCGGTGGCCAGCAGGAACCGCGTCCCCTTCTCGTCCATCGCCACGGCGGCGGCCGAAACGCTGGCCTGATAGCCGTCGGTGCCCCTCACCACGAGGACCACGTCGGAAAGATTCCGCAATTCACCCATCTTGTTCGCATCCTGGTCGACGATATGTTCGGCCGCCAGGAATTCTGCGCAGCGGAATCCCCTTGTAAACCACCTCCTGCCCTTTCTCCGTCACGCGGACCTCGGCCGAAGGCTTGAGCTTCGCCTGGGCGGTCGCGTTGAAGTTGAGCCTCTCGACCGAAACCGAGGCCGTGGCGGGATCGGCGAGCGCGAGGACGGACGAGGCGATCATGACCGCGATCATGCGATTTGTTCCTCGGGATGGACGGTCGGGCCGGCAACTCCCTAACATGGTAGCCGCGATCATGCCGACGACCACCGAGGAGCGAGCGAGAGATGGCGAAGCGGCCGGCCCTGATCTTCGATTTCGGCAACGTCCTGGTCTTCTTCGATTACACGAAGGCCGGCCAGGCGCTCGGGCCTCGCGTGGGGCTCTCGGGCGAGGAATTCCTCGCCAGGGCCCGCCAAGGCGGCTTCCCCGAACTCCTCAAGAAGTACGAAAGCGGGGCCATGACCTCGGAGGCGTTCGGCCGCGCGGTCTGCGAGCCGATGGGCCTGGCGGTCTCGCATGACGAGTTCGCCGACGCCTGGAACGACATCTTCTCCATCAACGAGCCGGTCGCGAAGCTGGCGGCATGGCTCAAGGGGCGCGGCTACACGCTCGTCCTCGGGTCGAACACGAACGACCTGCACGCCACCTACTACCGCCGCAAGTTCGCCGAGGCCCTCTCCCCGTTCGATGGTCTCGTCCTCTCCCACGAGGTCGGCCACATCAAGCCATCCCCCGAATTCTATCTCGCCTGCGCGAAGGCGGCCGGGGCCGACCCGGGCGACTGCGTGTTCATCGACGACCTGCCCGAGAACATCGACGGTGCCCGGGCCGTCGGCCTCGGCGGGATCGTGTTCCGCGATTACGCCGGCCTCGTCGCCGACCTCCGCCGGATCGGCGTCGAGGTGCCGGACTGATGGCTGTCGGCTGTACGCCGTAGGCTGTAAGCTCTAGGCCATTCCAATGCGCCGGGCACAATGGCTGGTGTTCCCCCATCACCTGGGCCTGGAGCTTGCAGCCTACGGCCTACAGCCCGGGGCCGACGAAATGCAATCCCTAATTTGACTTCCCGCGCCCGCACGGCACACTCGTGATGATGCATGGAGCCGCGCCCCGTCGGAAATGGAATTCGATGCCTGCACCCCTCCGCTACCTCATCTTTCGCGAATTCCTCCCCGACTACTTGACATGCCCGGTTGGTGTCGCAATGATTGAGTGCGTGCATGTAATCACGCACTCACTTCATCGGCGACGAACGGGCATGTCAGGGGCCCTGCGCGACGGCGTGCGGGGCGATTGGGTTACGCGTTTTGATGCGAAGGATCGAGCGAGGACGATTCCCGCGATTCCTGTCCCCGCGGCCCCAGGACTCGGCGTGGCCGGGTCGGGGGCGGTGGTAGCCAAGATGACGTCGGCGATGGCTGGCGCGAATTCAACGATCGAGACATAAATCCTTGCCGAGGGCCGCGACTGAGCCGGGGGCAAATTCCGCCCGGCGGGGGTTGCGGCAGAAGGGTCGGCGAGGCCAAACGGGGAGCCTGGCGATGGGCAACTTCAGGGACAACGGACGCGATCGGACACCGGCTCGGCGCCTTGGCACCACCGGACGGCGTCGCAAGACCATGTTTGACATGGAGCGCCTGGAATGCCGGACGCTCCTGGCGGTCCCGGGCAGCTCCGCGCCCGCCTGGGTCCCCACCAGCTCGAATCTGACCGATGCGCAGCACGGGCCGCTGGCCAAGGGCGGGACGGACATCGTCACGCTCTACCAGGAATACCTCGCCTACGAGGCCTCGAGGATCCAGGCGGGCCCGTTCACCTCGCCCCTGGCGTCGCAGATCGAGATCAGCGGCACCAACGTGGGCGTGGACCTGAGCGTGTACGGGTCGATCACGACCTACACCAGCAGCGTCAAGGCGGACGGGTTCATCTTCCAGAATTCCGACACCGCCACGGGGCTGGTGGAGGGTTTGCTGCCCATCTCCGCGCTGCCGGCGGTCGCCGAGATGCCCACCACGGTCGGCATCCAGCCGATCTTCTACCCGGTCAACAAGTCGGTCGGGAAGGCGTATAACGAGGCCGAGCCCGTCCTGGGGATCGACCCCGTGGTGGCCCAGTATAATCTCACCGGCGCCGGCCAGACCATCGGCGTGCTCTCCGACAGCGTGAACCAGTACCCGACCTCGGGCGCCGGCCTCGCGGCCTCGGTGGCGACCGGCGACCTCCCCAACAACGTCCAGGTGCTCCAGGACGGCGCGGCGGGCGGGACCGACGAAGGCCGCGCCATGCTCGAGGAGATCCACGACCTCGCCGCCGGCGCGAACCTCCAGTTCGCCACGGACGAGGGGGGCGACGTGTCCGCCGCCGCCAACATCCGCGCCCTGGCCGCGGCGGGCTCGACCGTCGAGGTCGACGACTTCGGCTATCCCGACGAGCCGTTCTACCAGGACGGCGTGATCTCCGACGCCGTGAACGCGGTCGCCGCCGCGGGCGTGACCTACTCCAGCGCCGCGGGCAACTCGGCCGACAGCGGCTACAACTCCAACTTCCGCGCGGGGACCGGCACGGTCACGGGCGTGGGCGCCGGCACGTTCCAGAACTTCAACCCCAACGGCGGTACGGCGCTCACGCTCGGGATCAACGTCTACGACCCCTCCACCGTCATCATGCAGTTCGACGACCCGAGCTACACGACCAACGGCGTGGTCTCGAACGTCCACATCTTCATCCTCGACGCCAACAACAACGTCGTGGCCTCGGGCACGAACAACACCATCGCCACGCAGTCGCCGATCCAGATCACCGGCGAGCTGCAACCGGGGCTCTACAAGGTCGCGATCCAGGTGGTCTCGGGCCCGGCCCCTTCGCACGTGGCCTTCTTCGACGCGGGCGACGGCGGGTTCGCGGTCGACCACCAGTACGGCAGCGCCGGCGGGACCACCTATCCCACCATCTACGGCCACCCCGCGGCCGAGGGCGCCATCGCCGTCGGGGCGACCCCCTGGTTCAACGACCCGCCCTATTACTCGGCGGCGACCTACTATAACGAGCCTTACAGCGACACCGGCCCGAACCTCCTGGTCTTCAATCCCGACGGGACGCGGCTGGCGCAGCCGGAGACCCTGCTCACGCCGCAGGTCACCGCGCCCGACGCCGTCGACACCAGCTTCTTCATCCCGGGCTTCTTCATCTCTACGCTCAACCCGCCCAACCCGCAGGCCGCCTTCCCGCCCTACCCGGGCGAGCCCAACACCGTCACCGGCAACTTCCCCACGCCGACCGAGCTGGACGGCAACGCCAATCCCAACTTCACCGGCACCTCCGCCGCGGCCCCGCAGATCGCGGCCCTCGCGGCGCTGATGAGGCATACAGCCCCTCGTCCTCGAACGCGCAGATCCTCACGGCGCTGGAGCAATCGGCCATCCCCCTGGACGGGACCCCGGCGGGCCAATGGGGCCGCCAGAGCGGCTACGGGCTCCCGCAGGCCGGCGCCGCGCTGGCGATCCTCGCGCAATTGCAGGTCGTCTCGGTCGTCCCGGCCGCGGGCTCGACGGTCTCGCCCGCGCCGTCCAGCATCGTCGTCACCTTCAACCAGGCCGTCAGCCCGGCGAGCCTGAGCGCCTCCGACCTGGTCTTCACCAGCGCCAGCGTGGCGGGCGACAGCTTCACGGTCGGCGCCCCGGTCATCTCCTCGGCCGACGGCAGGACGGTCACGTTCCCGATCACCTTCAGCCATCCGGCCGGCGGGAATGCGAACGCGACCTACAACTACACGATCCGCGCCGGGTCGATCACCTCGACCGCGGGCAAGCCGGTCCTCGGGTTCTCCAGCTCGTTCACGCTCAACGACACGACGGCGCCCCGCGTGACGAACGTGGGCATCAACGGGCGGATCATCACCATCGCGTTCAACAAGGCGCTGGACCCGACCACGATCAACAAGAACGACATCTACTTGACGCGTACCGGCGCCTCGGGCCAGTTCAACAACCCGACCAACGTCATCCTCAACGCCGACCCGCGGCTGGTCCTCACGTACAACCCGGTCACCTTCACCGTCACGCTCGACTTCAGCCAGTACGACCAGACCGAGCTGCCCAGCGACATCTACGCGCTCGTCGCCCTGGATTCGATCACCGACCAGGTCGGCAACAAGCTCGACGGCGAGTTCAGCGGCATGTTCCCCTCGGGCAACGGCGTCCGCCGGCGGGAACTTCAACGAGTACCTCGGCGACCTGATCCTCGGCCCGCCGCAGATCCTCACCCTCCGGCCTGCCGCCGGCGTCGGATACGGGGATCGCGGGCGACCAGAACACCAACCAGGCCCAGCCGAGCTTCGTCGGCCCGGTCGACGGCCACCTTCCCCGGCACGGCCGCCGGCCTCACCATGGTCGCCGAGTTCAACGCCTACCACGACGGCACGATCGACCTGGGCCTCGGCGCCGGCAGCCCGGCCCGGGGCTTCGTCGGCAACTTCGACGTCCAGACCACCACCGACGCCAACGGCAACTTCACCATCACCGCCCCGGCAACCTGCCCGCCGGGTTCATCACGCTCCGCGGGTCGTCAGCGATGGCCGCCGACGCCCCGCCCGTGCCCGGCTACTCGGCGTCCAAGGACGCGACCTTCCGCGATCGACCTACCATCCGGCGTGATCATCTCGACGGACCCCGGCCGGTCCAGCAGAACCAGGACGTCTCGTCGCTCTCGTCGGTCGTCCTGGACGCCACCGACTTCGTCCAGCCCGGCGACCTGGGCAACCCCCTGGCGGTCCCGACCCAGTTCTCGGTCCCGGCGCTGAACCCGGCGACGGCCGACAACATCAGCAATTACTCCCTGTATAACAGCGGCGTGAACGGCGTGCTCGGCGCGGCCGGCCAGATCGACGAGTCGAGCTTCATCACCTCGGCCAACTTCGTCGCCGGCCCGGCCCGGACCTCGCCGACCGCCCCGTTCACCGGCACCGTCGACCTCACCTTCGCCCCCGGCCTGCCGGCGGGCTCCTACGTCCTCGTCGCCAAGAGCCCGTGCAAGCTACCCGACCGGGCTGACCGACGCCGCGGGCAACCCCTCTACGCCGCCGCCGCCGACGGCAACCCGGTCCCGACCAGCTTCTCGCTCGCCTTCAACCTGCAATCCAGCCCCGTCTACATCACGCATTGAACGCGGTCACCTACAACGACCCGTACAACACCAACGCGGCCGGGCAGCCTCAGACCACGCTCAGCCCGCCCAAGTCGTACTTCGAGATCCCCTCGCCGGGCGTGACGCCCGCGGGCCGACGCGGCCGCCGACCTAGTGGTACATCGACTCCTCTCGCAGTCGCTCAACCCGAACGTGAGCTACACCAACGACGTCGAGCTGATCCGCTCGGCCGACTCCGCCACCCCCGCCCCCGACGGCGACTTCGGCACCGACCCCCGTTCACCGACGGCATCGGCTACTCGCTCGTCCCCGGCCTGATCGTCACGCTGAAGAATTCCATCCTGGGCGCCACGCCCAACACGCCCGGGTACAAGAACGAGCTGGTCATCACGCTGCCGGCGGGCACCTCGCTCGCCGCGGACCACTACCGCCTCTTCATCCCCAACGCGCTGCTCCCGAACGGGCAGGACACGCGGATCTACGACATCTACGGCAACCAGCTCGACGGCGAGTTCCTGGGCAACCCCACCCCCACGACCACCACCACCAACCCGCTCGCCCAACACGCCGGTCACCTACGAGGACCTGCTCTCGACCGGCGCGATCCGCAACCAGGACATGTCGGGCGACGGCGTGCCGGGCGGGTCGTTCGAGACCAGCTACATCGTCGTCAACAACGGCAACGTGATCTTCGCCCGGCCCGACTACAACGAGGACCCGTACCTGTCCTCGACTCTGGCCAACGGCAGCCTGGCCAACCCCTATCCGGTCCTCGCCCCCGAGGCGGCCTCCAACTCGTCTGAACGGCGGCGACCTGAACAGCGTGGCCAACTTCGGCACGGGCTTCAACCCCAATTATGACCGCAGCGGCAACGGCCACTTCGACCTCTCCGCCTTCTACGCCGCCGACCTGCTCTCGTCCAACGGCCCGGTCGTGGTCGTGGCCCTGCCCTCGGTCACCGACCCGAGCCGGACCTTCGTCCTCCAGGCCCCCGCGGGCTCCAACCCGGTCATCAACGACGGCAGCGCCACGGTGCCCGATGACACCGACCTCGTGTTCGCCCCCGGCGCTCGTCCTGAAGCTGCAGAACGCCTCGCTGTTCGTGCAGCAGCAGGGCAGCTCGATCCAGGTCGACGGCGGGCCGAACCCGTCGCAGCAGGTCACCTTCACGTCGTACTCCGACAACTCGGTCGGCGGCGAGACCGGCGGCGACCCCACCGCCGTCGCCCGAGGGCGGCGACTGGGGCGGCATCGTCCTGCGGAACTTCGACGACGCTCTCCAACGGCGGGCGGCCCGATCCCCGAGGCCTCCGGCCCCGTCGACCCGCTCTACCCCTCGCTCGGGCGTCTCCGGGGCCGACGACGCCCTGTCCTACTTCAACTACGCCAACCTCCGCTACGCCGGCGGCCCGGTCCCGCAGACCCTCGGGTTCCGCTACGACGCGATCACCCTGTTCAACAGCCGGCCGGCTGATCACCAACGTCATCATCTCGCAGACCGGGCACCGTCAACTCGCCGCAGGCCCCGATCTCCGTCGACGTCGACTCGCTCCGCGAGGACAACCTGACCAGCGGCGCGACGGTCCGCCGCGCCACCTCTTCGACAACAGCCTCAACGGCATCTACGTCCGCGCCAACCTCAACGGCGTGATCGAGCCGACCGACGCCATCCACTACGTCCCGAACGTCACCACCGGGCCCGCTAGCCTGGGCGGCGAGCTCAACTACACCTTCTTCGCGCCGGTCCCGTACATCCTGATCTCCCGACCTCGATCCTCGGGCGAGACCCTGCAGGAAGACACCAACGGGCTGGTCGAGCTCGAACTCGACCGCTACTACTTCCAGCCGGGCACCGTGGTGAAGTTCCAGCGCGGCTCGTCGATCGAGGTCCTGGACCAGAGGACGCTCGACGACCCGACCCCGACCTCGAACGGGCCGAGCATCAACATCGGGTCGCGGACCTACATCAACCAGTACGACGTCAACAACGACCTCGCGCCCACCGACGCCGGGTTCGTGGCGCCGACCGACACCGATGCCCCCGTCCTGTTCACCTCGTTGTACGACGACGCGGCGACGACCGTCTACACCGACCCGAGCACCGGCATCTCGACGACGGTCGTGCCCACGCTCTCGGGCGTGGCGGGGGCGCGGGCGTGCTCCAGCCGACCTACAACTCGACCACCGGCGTGGCCTCGGTGCCCGACCTCGCCCGATGGGGCGGCCTCTCGATCTCCAGCGGCGCCGTCGCCGTGATCAACGACGCCCAATTCAAGTACGGCGGCGGCTCGATCAACACCGGCACGGGCACGCTCGTCCAGCGAGACGTGATCACCTTCACCGAGCCCACCAACTTCGCCGGCCAGTTCGGCCTGACCCAGTTCGGCCAGCCGGTCGTGACGCCGCTGGGGACCAGGGCCTTCATCACCAACAACACCTTCATCGGCAACTCGCAGGCGGCGATGTCGATCGACCCGGACGGCCTGCTCGCCGCCGACCCGCTCCGACCGCTCATGTCGGGCAACCCGTTCTTCCGCGGCAACATCTTCCTGGCCAACGACCTCAACGGCCTGGAAGTCCTGCCCGACTCCACGCTCTCCTTGCAGCCGGGCTACACGGCCAACCTGTACGTCGACTCGGTGTGGGATTCGACCGACCTGACGTACATCCTCCGCAACCCGATCATTTTGGCCGGTGCCGACCCGGGCTTCACGGCCCTCAGCCTCCCCACGCCGGGGACCACGTTCACGACCGAGCAGACGCCCTCGATCACGCTGACCCTCCAGAGCTCCCTGCCCGGCACGCTCCTGGCCAACGGCCAGACCATCCCCGAGCCGGGCGAGTCGCTGATCGTCAAGGAGATCAACAAGAACCCGACGGTCGGCAACGCCACCACCGGCCAGACGGGCCTCACCTCCAACGGGTCGGGGCTGGACACCTCCGGCGGCGCCTCGTTCTTCGTCGGCGTCGACAACATCACCGACCCGCCCGCCGACACCCTGGTGGACGCCGGGTACTTCAGCGAGTTCCGCATCCTGGGCATCGGCGCCAACCAGACCACCGGCCAGCAGCGGGTGCCGGTGGTCATCACGTCCCTGTACGACAACACCGAGGGCCGCACCGTCCGCGGCGTGGCCCAGTTCGACGCCTCGGCCAACCTCACCCAGGTGCCCCAGGCCGGCGACGGCGGCGTGATCGACTTCGGGGCCCTCTCCGAGTCCGACTACAACCTATATCGACCCCCGCGACGGCAGCCTGATCGACAACGCCGACATCAAGTACATCACCCGCATCGAGCAGCAGGGCGGCGGGTGGGTCTATCCGGGCAACGGATCCGACCAGGAAGTCAAGCTCGGCATCAGCCCCGCCACCCAGCTCAACACCTCCAAGGCGATGACGGTCTCCAACTCGAACTTCTCCAACTTCAGCCAGGTCGGCTGGATCGCCCACCCGTCCGGCGCCACCCAGCTCGACGTGACCGCCACGGGGCAGGTCCGGCGCGACACGGTCCTCCAGGGCCAGCCCACGCTCACCTATTTCGTGAACGACACGTTCGCGAACATCCCCACCGCCGTCCGCATCAACTCGCAGACGCCCGACAACATCTTCGGCACCTCGCCCAACGAGGCGGTCTTCCTCAACAACACCTTCTACAACGACCCCACCGGCGTGTTCCTCCAGGCGCCGGGTTCGACGGCGCGAACGACCTCGCCCACAACCACGTCCTGTTCATGGACAACATCTTCGACGGGTCGACCACCGGCTCGGTGATCGTCAACGGCCAGGCCGAAGGGTATCTCGGGGAATACAACCTCTATTTCAACGACCCCACCTTCACGTCCGGCGGCGTCACCACCTATGTCAATTTCACCGGTGCCGTCATCTACAGAGAGCCGGACATCCTCAGCAACATCCCGACCTACGACGGCGACTTCCAGGCCGTGGTCGGCAACCCGATGTTCACCGATGCCGCCGCCGGCGACTTCTCGCTCCAGCCCGGCTCGGCGGCGATCGACGAGGCCCGCTCCGAACTCGGGCCGTCGACCTTCGGGCTGGCACTCCAGCCCATCGTGGACGAGCCCATCCCCCCCGCCAGCCCCATCCCGTCGATCGGTATCCGCAACGACACCGGCCGGAACAGCTACTTCGGCGGTGTGCTCTTCCAGCCGCCGATTCCGCTCAGCGGGACCGACATCGTCTCGCTGCCGGGGTCCCCGCTGCGTGAGCAGCAATTCCAGGACGAGTGGTACCCCGCCATCCCCGGCTCGCCGGGCGCCATCGGCGGGCCGACCTCCAATGCCGGCAACGTGTTCAGCTACATCTACACGACCGGCCAGCGCGACCAGGACGGCAACCTCCGCGTGAAGGACCCGAACTCCCCGAACGTCGGGTTCGGCAGCGAGCCGTTCTTCGACATCGGTGCCTACGAGTACGTGATCCTCAACCCGCCCAAGATCACCGGGGTCACCGCCACCGAGCTCAGCTCGACCGGCGCCGTCACCACCGTCCCGTTCTACAACGCCGGGATGAACGTGGGCGCCAACCAGACCCCGCTGTCGATCGTCCTCCAGTTCAACCAGAGGCTGGAACCCGCCACCGTCAACAGCATGACGATCCTGCTGGAGGTGGCCGGCCTGAACGGCATCTTCGACCCCTCGACCGACAAGTTCATCAACCTCTCGGGCAAGCTCGCCTACGACCCCACGACCGAGACCGTCTCGATCAATCTCGCCACCAGCGGCCTCTCGCTGAACACCGACACCTATCGCCTGATCGTCTACGGGTCGGGCAGCAACGTGATCCGCAACCTCCAGGGCGAGGCACTCGACGGCGAGAACACCAGCCCGCTCACCTCCGACCAGCCCGACAACCCGACCCTGCCCCTGCCCACCGGCGACGGCCGGCCCGGCGGCAACTTCTACCTCACCTTCACCATCGACACCAATTCCCCCTCGATCGTCCCCGGCACCTTCGCCCTGGCGCCGGGCAGCGACACCGGCATCGTCGGCGACAACATCACCGACGACAACCGGCCCGACTTCGTCGGCCAGATCACCGACGTCCCGCCGCCGGCCAACCCGCTCCTGGGCGACACGGTCGAGATCGACGTCTCGACCAAGGGGGACGGCGTCTTCGACATGCTCGACGTCGCCTCGGGCCTCACCAACGCCGCCGGGTTCTTCACCGCCACCTACAACCCGAATTCCCCCGCCCTGCCCGACTCGGTCGTCACCATCGGGCCGAGCGGCATCCTGGGCAACCCCGACAACACGGGCTTCTCGGTCTTCCGCGTGAGGGTGATCAACTCGGCGGGCAACCAGTCGAGCGTGACCGACCCGAACGCCCAGCTCGGCGCGGACATCGACACCACCCCGCCGCGGGTGCTGGCCGTCTCGCCCGTCAATAACTCCGACGCCACGCAGACCTCGGGCGTGATCCCGGTCTCGATCGTCGTCAACGAGAATCTCCTGCCGGCGAGCCTGACCGCCAGCTCGATCCAGGTCGTCCGCACCGCCGGGTCGGGCGGCTTCGGCGCCGGGGCCTCGCCGGTCTCCATCGACCCGGCCAGCCTCACCATCCAGAACCTCCCCAGCGCGACCGGCGAGGAGGTCATCCACTTCAACATCATCGGGGCCACCGCCACCGACGTCTACCAGGTCACGCTCGACGGGACCGGCGCCAACGCCGTGACCGACGTGGCGGGCAACGACCTGGACGGCACCTTCAACGGCTCCTTCCCCACCGGCTCGGGCACGCCGGGCGAGGCCGGCAACTTCGTCTTCCAGTTCATCGTGTACAACCCGACCTCGGGCGCACATCCTCTACGTGAACAACGCCGTGGCGCCCTCGGCGGCCCCCACCGGCACCATCGAGAACCCGTACCCGACGATCACCGCCGCGCTCACCGCCTCGCAGCCCGGCGACACCGTGGCCGTCCTCCCCGGCGTCTATACCGAGAGCATCACCCTCAAGTCGCTGGTCAAGGTCCTCTCGGCCTCGGCCTCCAGCACCGACACCCAGTACCTCCCGGGCATCGCGCTGAACACCATCATCCGCGCCCCGGCCAACGCCGCCCTGCCCACCACCACCGTCACCGGGACCGGCCTGATCAGCATCCCCGGCCTGATGACCGAGATCGGCGGGTTCAGCATCGCCAGCCCCCTCAACGGAAACTCGGCCAACGGGCCGATCGTCGTGGGCTCGACGGCCGTCCTGCTCACGCAGTCCGACGTCCTGGTCGATCGCGACTACATCCTCGACTCCTACATCGGCGTGGGCGACGGGATCGGCACCGCCCAGGCCATCGGCGGGACCTTCCAGAACGACGTGTTCGTGGGCAACTACACCGGCCTGCTCATCAATGACCAGGGGGCGACCGGGTTCCAGGGCGGCCAGAATATCCAGGTCAGCAACAACGACTTCGTCTACAACACGTACGGGTTCAACCTGTACACCACCGCGACCTCGGGGCCGGTCCTGGCCACGCTGACCAACAACATCTTCTGGGAGAACCGCGACAACTCGGGCTTCCGCAACGGGGCCGCGATCGTCGCCAACCAGCCGAACCGCCTGACCGTCCAGTACAACCTGTTCTCGGGCAACGGCCCGAGCGAGGTCAGCCCGGCCGACGACACCTTCAACGTCGGCGGCGGGTTCGACCCGTCGCAGATCCCCACCAACGGGTCGCCCGACGCCTTCGGCAACATCTACGGCACCCCCGCCTTCGTCTCGCCCATCGACCCCAGGCCCGACGCCAGCGGGCCGGGCAACTTCTTCCTGGGCGCCGACTTCGACATCAAGCTGAATTCGGCCGCCGTGGACGAGGCCCTGGAAGCCGACGCCCCGACCCTCGACTTCCGATACGCATCCCGCGTGGCCATCCCCGGCCGCGGCCGGGCGGGCACCGGACCGGCCGACATCGGCGCCTTCGAGTACAACGGAGTCGGCGGCGTGGGCACGGGCACCGTGGGCAATACCAGCGGCGGTTCCACCACCACCCCCGTCAACTCGGGGATCGCCCCGCCCGCGAGCAGCAGCAGCAGCTCCACGGTCACCACGCCGACCTCGTCGGCCCACCTGACCCCCGCGCAAAAACTCAAGGCCAAGAGGGCCGCAGCCGCCGCGGCCCTCGCCGCCAAGAAGGCCGCAGCCGCCGCCGCGAAGCATGCCAGCAAGCCTAGCGGGCCAAGCAGCCTGATCAGCAAATTCCGCAAGTCCCGCTGATCCCGATCCGGATCAAGGCCAGGAAAAAAACCGGGCGACCCCTCTTGCAAAGGAGGGGTCGCCTTTTTCTTGGAATTTGGCCGCGCCATCCCGCCTCATCCGACTTCCCTCCCCGCCCAGATCCTTGACGAGGACCGCCCTCCGCGAGTAGGTTGAAGGCTCCCGCCAAGCTCACGCCGCCGATCTTCGTGCTCATCCAACCCCGGCCCAACGTCCCCCGGCGAGAAGGGAACCGCCGTGACCCACCCTCTCCTTCGAAATCGCGCCTGCCTGGTCGCCCTCGCATGCCTGATCGGCCCGGCCGCCCTCGCCCGCGAGCAGCCCGCCGGGTTGGAGATCGAGCCGGCACGGATCTCGCTCGATTCCTTCGCCAATCGCCAGCAGGTCGCCGTCACGCTGATCCAGGCCGACGGCTCCCTTCGAGACGTGACCTCGCAGGCGCAATTCGCGATCGAACCGCGCGAAATCGCCGATGTTTCCCGCGAGGGGCTCATCCGGGCCAGGTCCAAGGGCGAGGCGCGGCTCACGGCCTCGGCCGCCGGACACCTGGTTTCCAGGACGATTCTCGTCCGAGAAACTCCCCAGGTCCGGCCGACCAGCTTCCGCCTCGACGTCGCGCCCGTGCTCTCCAAATCCGGCTGCAACATGGGCGCGTGCCACGGGAACCTGAACGGCAAGGGCGGATTTCGCCTCAGCCTGCGAGGCGAGGACCCGGCGTTCGACCTCCTGGCCATGACCCGCGACTCGCTCGGCCGCCGCATCGACCTCAACCATCCCGAATCCAGCCTGATCCTGCTCAAGCCGCTCGGCCAGGTCGCCCACGAGGGCGGCCCGAGGATCGCCGCGGGCTCGACCGACGCCCTCGCGATCCAGGACTGGATCAAGGCGGGCGCCGTCGATGACGCCGCAACTGCGCCGAAATTGACCCGGCTGAACGTGTTTCCCGCCGAGCGTTACCTCGCTTCGGGTTCCGCCGGCCAGCAGCTCCTCGTCACGGCCGAGTTCGCCGACGGATCGAGGCGTGACGTGACCCGGCAGGCCGCCTACGACCTGAGCGACCCGACCAGGGCCACGGTCTCGCCCGAGGGTCGCGTCGAGCCGGCCGGGCCGGGCGAGATCGTCGTGGCCGTCCGCTTCCTCGAAGGCCGAGGCGTGAGCCGCCTGGCCTTCCTGCCCGATCGCCCCGGCTTCGTCCCCTCCGAAATCGTCGCCGACAACCCGATCGATCGCGCGGTCTTCACCAAGCTCAACGCCCTGAAAATCCACGCCTCGAAGCCCGCGGACGACGTGGTCTTCCTCCGCCGCGCCTACCTCGACGCCATCGGCCTCCTGCCCTCGGCCGACGAGGCCCGCGCCTTCCTCGCCGACTCCGACCCATCCAAGCGCGAAAAGCTGATCGATCGCCTCATCGCCCGCCCCGAGTTCGCCGATTTCTGGGCCCTGAAGTGGGCCGACTTGCTCCGCAACGAAGAGAAGACGATGGGGCCGAAGGGCGTGTGGAGCTATCAACGCTGGCTCCGCGACCGCATCGCCGCCGACGTCCCGATGGACCGATTCGCACGCGAGATGGTGTCCACGCTCGGCTCGACCTGGGAAAATCCCGCCGCGAATTTCCACCGGACCAACCGCGACCCGCAGGCCGCCGCCGAGAGCTTCAGCCAGGTCTTCCTCGGCGTGAGGCTCCAGTGTGCCCGCTGCCACAATCACCCCTTCGACGTCTGGACCCAGGACGATTACTTCGGACTCGCCGCCTTCTTCGCCAACGTGAAGCGGAGGGAGGTCGACAACATGCCGACCGACACCTTCGACTCGCACGAGATCACCGGCGACGAGGTGATCTTCCTCGAAGGCAAGCCCGGCATGATCCAGCCAAGGTCGGGCCGAAAGCTCGCGCCGAAGCCGCCCGGAGGCCCGGTGCCCGGCTTGAAAACTGACTCGGCGCTCAACGAGCTGGCCGCATGGCTATCGGCCGAGAACCCGCAATTTACCCGCAACCTTGCCAATCGCGTCTGGTTCCACCTGATGGGCCGCGGCGTGGTCGAGCCGGTCGACGACTTCCGCGACTCCAATCCGCCCTCGAATCCCGCCCTGATGGACGCGCTCGCGGCCGAATTCCGCCGCAACGGCATGCGCCTCAAGCCGCTCGTCGCCCAGATCATGAAGTCGAAGGTGTATCAGCTCGATTCGACCCCCGACCCCACCAACGCCGCCGACGAGGCCAATTTCGCCCGCTATCCGGTGCGGCTCCTGACGTCGGAGGTCTTGCTGGACGCGATCAGCCAGGCGCTCGATCGTCCCGAACGATTCCCCAACACGCCCAGGCGGACCCGGGCCGTGCAACTGCCGGGCGCCGGCGGGGGCAACACCTTCCTGAAGTCGTTCGGCAAGCCCGATCGCCTGCTGACCTGCGAGTGCGAACGGTCCGAATCCACCACGCTCTCGCAAGCGTTCCAGCTCATCAACGGCGACATCGTGAGGCGTAAGCTCACCGCCGAGGACAACCGGATCGGCAGATTGCTCAACGCCGGCCGTCCCGATCATGAGATCCTGGCCGACCTGTACTTCGCGGCCCTGAATCGAGCACCCCGCGAGGAGGAATCGCACGCCCACCTCTCGCACGTGAGCAAAGCAAGCGACCGCCGCTCGGCCTGGGAGGACGTGGCGTGGGCGATCCTGAATAGCAAGGAGTTCCTGCTGCGACATTGAGGTCGACCCGTTTCGTGGTATAAAAAGAGGAGGAGCCATGGGCGCCGGACGAATCCATGATTTGAGGGCCTTCAAGGGCTTCATCGAGGAGCAACTCTCGAACGGAGGCGCGGACCTCACCCCCGAGGAGGCGCTCGTCCACTGGGAGATCGCGAATCAGACCGATCAAGAGGACGAAGAAACGCTCCAGGCGATTAGCGAGGGGCTTGAGGACATGCACGCCGGGCGGACGCGGGATGCCCGCGAAGTGCTCGCCGAGCTTCGCCGGAAATACAACCTCGGCGAATCATGACCTACCGCATCCGGATCACCGAGCGGGCCCGCAAAGACCTAGACCGGCTACTCGGGTTGCTCTCGGAGCACTCCCCCGAGGCGGCCCACCGCCTGGCAGACCGATTCGATCGCGCGATCTCTCGCCTCGAAACATTCCCTCTGTCCTGCGGCCTCGCCCGCGAGAATCCTCGATCCGAGTTGGAGCTTCGCCACCTGCTGTTCTGGCTCTATACAAAGCGAAAATATCGCGCCCTGTTCGCCGTGCGGGACGATGAAGTGGTGATCCTTGCCATACGGGCACCCGGCGAGAAGGACGTAAGACCCGAAGACTTTGAGGGTTGAACCCGATGACCAACGCCGTCCTGCTAAGCCTCGCCGTCCTCCTGCCCGCGCAGGCCGAACCGTCCCCGGACGCCGCCAAGCTGAAGGCCGCTCACGACCAGGCCCAGGCGTGCGCCGAGGCTACCGTCAAGGGCGACTACGAGAAGCTTGCCGACCTCACCAACCCCGCGGCCATCGAGGCGATGGGCGGGCGCGCGAGCATGATCGCCAAGGTCAAGGACGGGCTTGCGGAGATGAAGAAGGAAGGCGTCCACCTCGTCTCGTCCAGGGCCACCGCCCCCGAGGCCATCCACGCCGTCGATTCCGACCTCTACACGATCGTGCCCACCTCGCTCATCATCCAGACCAAGCAGGGCAAGATTCGCTCCAGGAGCTACCTGCTCGGCCACTCCTCCGACGACGGCAAGACCTGGAAATTCATCGACGGCAGCCCCGGCGAGCCGCAAATCCGCAAACTTTTGCCCAACCTGCCCAAGGTCATGCGATTTCCCAATAAAGAAAAGCCCCAGCGCGTTCCGGATTCGACCAAATGAGGCGGGACGAAGAGCTCACCACGGAGGAAGCACGGAGAAGAGAATTCCTTCGTGTTCCCTCCGTGGAACCTCTGTGCCTTCGTGGTGAAATTTCCTATCATTGAGGCGGAGGACATCCAATGGCCCGCTCCTGCAACGATTTCCGGGAAACCTGCCGCCTCTCGCGCCGAGCCTTGCTGAAGGTGGGGGCCGCCGGCTTCGCCGGCCTGAACCTGCCGGGACTCCTGCGAGCGGCGGAGGTCGCCCACGCGCCGGCGAAGGCCAGGAGCATCCTCTTCCTCCACCAATTCGGCGGGCCGTCGCACCTGGACACGTTCGACATGAAGCCGAACACGCCCGACCAGATTCGCGGCGAGTTCAAGCCGATCGCGTCGGACGTGCCCGGCCTTGTGCTGACGGAGCACCTCCCGCGGTTCTCGAAGGTCCTCGGCATGTTCGGCCAGGTCCGCTCGGTCAACCACCGGATGAAGAACCACAACTCGGCCACGTTCTACAGCCTGACCGGCCACAAGCCGCCCGTCGACGACATCCGCTTGCGAGACACCCAGGAGCTCTACCCTGCCTACGGGAGCACCGTGGCCAGGTTCAAGCCGGTCGAAGACCCCGCCATCCCCTCGTTCGTGTCGCTCCCGCACGTGCTGAGGGACGGGAGCGTCACGCCCGGCCAGGCGGCCAGCTTCCTGGGCAAGGCCTACGACCCCTTCTTCGTCGGGCAGGACCCGAACCGCGAGGATTTCCACCTCCCCGAGCTAAGCCTGCCCGGCGACATGACCCTGGCACGCCTGGACGACCGCCGCACCCTGCTGAAGACGATCGACCAGCAGACCTCCCTCATGGAAAGCTCGACCACGGCCCGGGGGATCGACGCCTTCTACGACCGCGCCCTGACCATGCTCGCCTCGCCCTCGGTGAAGCGGGCCTTCGACCTCTCCAGGGAAGATCCCCGGCTCCGCGACGCCTACGGACGCACCACCTACGGGCAGAGTTGCCTGATCGGCCGCAGGCTGATCGAGGCGGGCGTGAGGTTCGTCACGGTCTACTATTCCAACTCGATCGGAGGGCCGGCCGGCGGCGGTTGGGACACGCACGGCGAGAACTTCCAGCAGCTCAAGAACCGCCTCCTGCCGATCACCGATCAAACCGTCCCGACCCTGATGGAAGACATGAAGTCGCGAGGGCTCCTGGACGAAACCCTGGTCGTGTGGATGGGCGAATTCGGCCGCTCGCCGAGGATCGCCAGCACCAAGCAATTCGGACCCAACGGCCGCGACCACTGGCCCAACTGCTATACCGCCCTCATGGCCGGCGCAGGAGTAAGAGGAGGCGCGATCCACGGCTCCAGCGACCGCATCGGCGCCTATCCCGCCACCGACCCGGTCTCGCCCGACGACATCGCCGCCACCATGTACTGGGCACTCGGGATCGACCCTGAGGCCGAGTTCCAGGACACCCTGGGAAGGCCACTTCCCATCGCCGCCGGCAAGCCGATCACGGGCATTTTCGGGTAGCTCACGCCCGGCAGCGGGAGTGAGACCACGTCGAAACATCGCACGAAAACCGACGCTCCCAACGTCGAGGCGATGATTGTATCATCCACACTTTCACATAATTTGGCCCAAAATCCCGCGGCACGTTTGCGCACGGTTTGTAGGCGCTTTCTTACAAGCCTGCCCGAAACCTGGGTTTCACCCCTTGTTTCCGGCCATTTCGCGAGTGTCGCACTCTGTATCAGGTTGAAGAATTTACGTGTGATTGTGCGTTTTAAGTGCTCTGTGGAAAGAAACTTGGGGAATTTGCAGGGTGCGCGAAATCGGGCGTCATGGAGGTGTTTTCACGGGGCCATCCGACGGCCCCGGCGATCGATCTCCCGCCCGATCCTGTCGCGCGGGAGCCGGCAAATTTTCCGGAATGGGTGATAACCGCAGGACGTCCCCGCGATGGTCACTTTCATTGCCGCGTCATTTCGTCGCCGCACAAACAGCTATCATCGTGGAAGCCACCGGAAAATGCACACGATTTCCAGCGCCCGACGCGCCGCTTATGTTCCCCAGATCGCCTTTCTTGACACCGCTGAAGGGATCTACGAGGCCGGCCCATCCCCCGGCCGGGGCTGGACCGTGAGCCCATTCTTCGACAGGCGGCTGACGATAATCCGCCAGTGCCGGGCCAGGCTGTGGGCGTCCATGGTGTGGCTACACTCGATCGTCTCGCGATCATGGCGTCCGATCACCTTCACGCCACCCGGCGCGCGGCCGAGCGCCCTCTTGACCGCGTTCACGCTGCCGGCCTTCACGTAGAAACGTTCCATGGTCGCAGTCCCGTCGATTGTGGTATTTTCAGGGGCAGCCCCGACCCTCGAACCGAGCCGAACCCCATCATGGCCGACGCACCCAGCAACATCCGCGCCCATCAGTCCGACCAGACGCTTGAGCTCATCTGGAACGAGGCGGAGACCGACCGCCTCGCCTATCATTACTTGCGAAGCCAGTGCCCGTGTGCCTCGTGCCGCGACGAATGGACCGGCGAACGCATCCTCGACCCCAAGTCCATCCGGCCCGACTTGAAGCTGGACGGGATGGAGATGGTGGGGACCTACGCGGTCCGGTTCGGGTGGAACGACGGCCATTCCTCGGGCCTGTACACCTGGGAAAATCTAAGGCAGCTCGCCGCCGATCGCAACGAGTGACCGATCGATGGCCCACCGCCTGACCGTCGCCCTGCCCACTTACAATGGACTTCGACACCTGCAAGCCGCGATCGGTTCGATCCTCTCGCAGACCGACCAGGATTTCGACCTGATCGTTTGCGACGACCGATCCGACGACGAATCGGTGAAACTGATCCGCCAGCTCGCGGGCGATCGAGCGCAGATCTTTGCGAATTCGGAACGTCTGGGGCTGGCGGGCAACTGGAACCGCTGCGCCGGGCTTGCAAAAACCCCCTGGGTGAACATCTTCCATCAAGACGACGTGATGCATCCCGATCACGTCGCCAGGCATCAATCGGAGTTTGAAACGCACGAGCGATTGGGGATGATCGCTTCGGCCGCGGCGGTGATCGATGACGAGGGCCGTGGAGTCGCGGCGTCGATCGTGGGGCGCGGCGGCCTGGGGGATCGCGACGAAGTTTTCCCCGCCGGGACCCTGTTGCCGAAGCTGGCCGCGGAGAATCCTTTTCGCTGCTCGGCGGTCTCGCTGCGAGTCCAGGCATTGCAAGACGTCGGCGGGTTCGACCCATCGTATCGCTACGTCGTGGATTGGGATTGCTGGATTCGCCTGGCCCGGCGATGGGGCGTGGCATGGGTCGCGAAGCCGACGATCGACATGCGATGGCACCCCGCCAGCGAGACGCATCGATTCAAGGTCGGCACCGAGGATCTGGACGAAACCTTGCGGCTGCTGGGCGGGATGGACCGTGGAGGGTCGCGAACTCGGGCGAATCGGCGGCTCTCGCGGGCCTTCTTGAATCGGGCTTATGAGGCTTCGAAGATGGCGGATTTTGCGCTCGGTCGGAGATGCTTGCGGCGGTCGATCGGGCTCTGGCCGGGGATCCTGGGGAGGATCCTGGTTGATCCTCGGCTGGTCTTGCGGATGTTGCGGATGTTCGGGCGGGGTTGAGGGTTACACGACCTTCACGTGCTGGATTCGCTCTTTCTGGAGCCAGAGGAGCATGGCTTCTTGCTCCTCGCTCAGCTCGACCTCGGTCATGTTGGCGGTGTCCAGCGGCGAGACGAGCGCGATCACGCCTTCGTCGAGCCAGCGATCGACCTCGGCCCGGTCGATCCAGAATTCGTCCTCGCCGAGGGTCGGAACTCCCGGGGCGCCGGGCACGGCCATGAAATAGACGAGCTGCGAGCGGAGCCGGTCGGAGATGGGCCGGGGCGGGACTTCGGGACGGTCGATCGGGGCGAGTGCGGGTCGCGTCATCGAATCATTTCCCCTCGGGGGCGAGGAGTTGGGCGCGGATGCCCTGGCCGGGCTTCTCCCAGGCGGCCACGACCGGGCCCCGGCCCCCGGGAGCCGCGGCCACGACGGGATCGTTGGCCGAGGAATCCAGGGTCAAGCGGTCGGCCAGGGGACTGGGGGAGGCGTAGAGCTCGCCGGATCGCTTCTCCAGCCAGACGGTTGCCGGCCCGTCGGGGCCGAAGGCCGTCCAGGGTTGGATGCCACGCCCCAGTGACCGCTCGGCGTCGCCGGGTTTCGCCGCGAAGACTTCCGAGGCCCGCGTCCAGGCGGTCTCCACCCGCCCGTCGGGGCCCAGGGCGATCGAGCCTCCATCCATCGGGCAGAAGGCGATCTTCCAGGTCTTGTTGCCGAGCTTCTCGGCCGGTGTGAACGTCTTGCCGCCGTCGCCGGAGCGGGCCAGGTAAAGGTCCCTCGAACCGCCCACGTCGTTGCGAAACATCACGTAGAGCGTGCCGTCGGGGGCATAAGCGACGGTCGGATGGCAGCACTGGCAGATGCTTTTCTCGGGGGCCCGGTAGACGAGTTGATCGGGCTCCCAGGTCGCGCCGCCATCGGCCGATCGCGTCCCGTAGATCTCCGTCCGCTTGTTGCGAAGGTCGAGCCAGGCGCAGAACATAGCGTCACCGGGGCCGGCGGCCAGGGCGTGCAGCCCTTCGCGGGCCGAATCCCCCTGCGAGTTCAACCGGGCCGGGCCTTGCCAGGACTTTCCCCGGTCAACCGATCGCCACGCCAGGACGTCACCCCGGGTGGCTTCCTTGCCGATGGCCGCGACCACCACGGCCGAGTTGGAAGCCGCCACGCGGGGTCCTCGCCTCATGCCCAGGTGGGTAACGTGAGCAGGGGTGACGAGGCTCGTCTCGAAAGACTTGCCGCCGTCGACCGAGATAGCGAGGGCAATCTGCTTGTCGCCGCGTCCGTAGGCCACGTAGACGCGTCCCTTGCCGTCCACCGCGACTTGCGGCTCGCGCGCGTCCGGCGAGGGATCGACGACGAAGCTCGGGGGAGGCCCCGCCCCGCCGAATACCAGCAGGGCGAAGCAAGATGCCAGGATCCGCCGCATGAAAACGCCTCCGGACTCGATTCGTGACGAGTCTAAGGCGGGCGGGGCTTTGCGGCAAGGGGCGATCCCTCGCGGGCGGAAAGTTGGTCGGCGAGGGTGCCCGGAGTCGCGGCGATGACGCTTCTACCCTTGCCGGGGCATGGACACCCCTGCGCGGGGTCGGCCAGGATTCGGCCCCCTTGCCTCGCGCCGCCTACTTGCTTGCTTCGAAGGGGCTCGCTAGCTTGGGGCCGTGGCGCGAGGCTCGATCCACTCACGGCGGAGTCGTCAGCGTTGGAAGCGAACGAGGTCCGGCCTCGCGGCAAGATCCCGGTCAAGGGCCTGATCAAGGCAGTCGTGGCGGCGGCGGTCCTGATCGGCGTGGGCCTGCACGTCCGCAAGACGTGGAAGGACCTCGGATCGAAGGGGGGATTGCCCCGCATCGACGTCTCGTGGATGGCGCTCGCGGTCGTCCTCTACGCGATCGGACTCTGCGGCTTCGGCCTCTATTTCGTGCGAGTCATGCGGTCCACCAGCACGCCCGTCGGCACGTTCGCCGGCCTGAGGGCCTATCTCATCAGCCAACTGGGCAAATACGTGCCGGGCAAGGCGCTGGTGGTCGTGATGAGGGTGGGACTGGTCACGCCGTCCGGCGCCCGGGCGGCCCCGGCGGCGTTCGCCGCGCTCTACGAGACGCTCACGATGATGGCCTACGGCGCGCTCGTCGCGGCCGTGGGGTTCTCGTTCGCGAAGACGCCCATCACGACCAGGTTCGCGGGCGTGGAGGTGCCCCTGGTGTTCCCGGCCATCGCCCTGATGCTGCTCTTCCTGGTGGTCGTGTGGGGGAGGGTGTTCCGGAAGCTCGCCTTGCTCGCCCGCATGCCGTTCCCGGGGATTGGTCCCGACGCCTTGCCGCGGTTTTCCTATCGTCTCCAGGCCGAGGGCCAGGTCCTCACCGTGTTCGGCTGGATTTTCCTGGGACTGAGCCTGGTTTCCGTCCTCCGGGCCATCTTGCCCGGGGGGATCGCGCCTTCGTCCTGGCCGGTCGTGATCGCCAGCGTTGGGTTCGCCACCGTGGCGGGGTTCGTGGTGCCCGTATCCCCCGGAGGGCTTGGCGTCCGCGAGTTCGTCCTCTGGACAAGTCTGTCGGCGGTAATCGACCGCGACCTGGCCGTGGTGGCATCGCTGTTGTTGAGATTGGCCTGGGTGGTGGGCGAGGTGCTGATTGCCGCGACGCTGATTTTGGTCCGACCCTCGCCCCCATCCGTCGAGGTCGTCGCGCCATGATTTCCGTGGTCATCCCGCTCCACAACGAGGAGGAAAGCCTGGAGACCCTCCACGCCGAGCTGGCGGCCGCGCTCGGCGACATGGAGTCGGAGACCATCTTCGTGGACGACGGCAGCCGCGACGGCTCGTGGGACGTGGTGATGAACCTCGCGGCGAATGATCCTCGCGTCCGGGCGATCCGATTCCGCCGCAATTTCGGGAAGGCGGCGGCGCTCACGGCCGGATTCTTCGCGGCGACGGGCGAGGTGGTGATCACGCTCGATGCCGACCTCCAGGACGACCCGGCCGAGATCCCGCGTTTCCTGAAAGCCCTGGAAAACGGCCCGCTGGACGTGGTCAGCGGGTGGAAGCGGACCCGCCACGACCCATGGCACAAGGTCGGCCCCAGCCGCGTCTTCAACTGGGCCGTCAGCCGCCTGACGGGCTGCAATTTGCACGACCACAATTGCGGGTTCAAGATCTATCGCCGCGAGGTCCTGGGCGAGGTCCAGATCTATGGGGAATTGCATCGGTTCGTGCCGGTTTTGGCATTCGCGAGGGGATTTCGCGTGGGAGAGATCGAGGTGAATCACCGAGCCAGGCGTTTCGGCCGGTCGCACTACGGGGTGGGTCGCCTGGTGAAAGGTTTTCTCGACTTGATGACTGTGCGATTCCTCACGCGCTTCCGCCAGAGCCCGCTCCACATCCTGGGATCTCTGGGACTGATCATGCTCCTGGTGGGGGCGCTGGGGATGGGATATCTCGCGATCGAGTGGATCGTCGGGCGGGGGCCGATCGGGACCCGGCCGTTGCTGACCTACTCGGCCGCCCTGCTGGGCGTGGGGGCGCAATTCCTCAGCCTGGGCGTGCTTGCCGAGCTGGTCACGTTCTACAACATCCGACCGCGGGACACGTACAGCGTGGCCGAGACCATCCGAGGGCGCGATGCCGTGGAGGCCGAGAGCCCCCCGCATCGCCGACACTCCTGAGCCGAGAGGACGCAACCATGGGCCAGTCATCGGAAGACATCGAGATCGAACCCCGCCCCGAGCGGTCGCAGGTGAGGAAGATCGTCGCGATGCTCGTGATCGGCACGGCCACCGCGCAGGCGATGGGCGTGGCCATGAGGGCCGCCACGCAATTCGAGGCCAACGACATCTCGCGATGGTGTACCGTCTGGTCGCTCGTGGAGAAGGGGACCTACGCGATCGACGAATGCCCCTGGCAGGCCAACACCCAGGACAAGGTGAAGAAGCCCGACAAGATCGCCGAGCCCAAGGCCGCGGCCGGGCCCGTCAAGAAGCTGGAGTACGCGATCGCGCCAAGGGCGTGGAAGGAAGGAGAGGCGACCGAGCGGTTCTATTCGAGCAAGCCGCCGCTGTTGCCCACCATGATCGCGGGCGTCCTGTACCCGATTCGCAGGGCCACGGGCGTGCCGCTCGACCAGGAGCGGCTCCAGCAGCGCGAGGTCCGATACGTCCAGAAATCCGACCCGAAGGACCCGGCCAAATTCGAATCGGTCCTGGAAAAGCCGAAGGACCCCGTCCACTGGCCCGTGTTCGTCTACTACTTCAAGCCCGTGACGGTCTCGCTCAACATCCTGCCGATGATGATCTTCCTGATCCTGTTCGCCCGGCTCCTCGACCGCTTCGCCCCCAACGATTGGGCGTGGATGGCCAGCCTGTTCGCGGCGGCGTTCGGGACGTACCTGCTCGCGTTCGACCAGACCCTGAACAATCACACGATCGCCGCGTACTCGGCGTTCTTCGCGCTCTACGCGGCGATCAAGGTCCGCGACGAGCCCGATTCGAGCGGGTGGAACTACGCGACCTGCGGGTTCTTCGGCGGATTCACCGCCTGCAACGAGCTCCCCGCCGCCCTCTTCGGCGTGCTGTTGTTCCTGATGGTCGTCACGAAGTCGCCCAGGAAGGCGCTGCTGGCCTTCCTCCCGGCCGCCATCGTCCCGATCGCCGCGTTCCTGGTCACCCAGTACGTGGCGATGGGCCAGTTCACGCCGGTCTACGAGGAATTCGGCACGAAGGCGTACAACTACGAGGGGAGCATGTGGCTCACCCCCCTCGAATTCGACTACTTCAATAAAGTGCCGGAATCCAAGCCCGTCTACCTGCTCCACATGCTGATAGGCCACCACGGCGTGTTCTCGCTCACGCCGATCTTCCTGTTCTCGCTGCTAGGCATCGTCCTCGCCTTCCGCGCGGCTCGTCGGGCCTGGGCTGGGTCGCGGCGATCTCGCTCATCCTGACCGTCGCGATGATCGCCTTCTACGACTGGAACCCGAAGGCCCGGAATTACGGCGGGTCCACGCAGGGGCTGCGATGGCTATTCTGGCTGATCCCGTTCTGGCTGATCACGCTGCCCGTGGGGCTGTGCCGGGGGGCGAGCGGCGATGGTTCCGCAACCTCTCGCTGCTCGCCCTCATGTTCTCGGCGTTCTCGGTGGGATATGCCATGAGGAATCCGTGGAGCCACCCGTGGATCCTCGACGCCATGGAACGCCTCGGATATTATCCGCTCAAACGCTAGGAGTTACGCCGCCTCGCGCTCGTCATCGGCCGCGTCCTCATCGTGTTCGAGCAGGAAGAGATTCACGCGGTGGAATTCCTCCTGCGTGATGTCGAACGGCTTGCCGTGGATTGCCCAGAGTTCGGAGACGACCTCGTCCATGTCGCGATCGGGTTCGTCCCACGACACGTGAAATCGGCCCCCGCCCTCGACGAAGACGTCCAGGCCCAGGTCGGCCAGGTGCGCCTCGATCGCCTCGCGATGCTCCGGCTCGACCGAGAAGGTCCAGCGGATCATGTCGACCGAGGGGCTGTTCGGCTCTGCGCTCATCGTGAAGCCTCCGAAAGAGTGACCTCGGGCTTCATCGGGAAACCGCGGGTGAGAACTTGAATCAGTTCCACGACGCCGTCTCGCGACGCGCCACGCCGAGCAGCGCCTGCACGTCCTCGGCGTCGTCGGCGTCGGGCTTCGCCTTGAGATAGGCCGCCAGGTGGTCGAGCGCCTCGCCCGCCTTGCCCGCGTGCAGGCAGGAAACGCCCAGGTCGCGACGCTCGGACGGGTCGTTCCTGGTCAGCGCCACCAGTCGCCTCAGGGCCGGCATCGCCGCCGCGAAATCATGGTCGCGCAGGTACACGCCCTTCAGGTTGCGCAGCATCCGGAGGACGATCGCCGTGGTCGAGCATGGCGCGAACGCGATGTCCGGCAGGGCAACCTGCTGGCCGGTGACCTCGGCAACCCGCTGCTCGCAACCTTCGCGGTCGAGCAGGACCCCGTTGTGGTAAGGGTCGACGAAGATGGTCGAATCCCCCAGCCCGGCGCGGATCACGAAGTGGGCGGGCAGGTTCACGCCCGCCATGGCCAGCCCGATGCGATCGGCCACCGCCAGGTAGAGGACCGAAAGGCTCAGCGGGATGCCCACCTTGCGGTCGATCACCTGATTGAGATAGCTATTGCGGGCGTCGTAATACTCCTCGGTATTCCCCTGAATCCTCTCCTCGACGAACAGGACCCAGTTGATCTGGCCCAAGATATGGCGAGGCCGCGCGCCTTCGCGGCAGCGGTCGCGCACGCGTTCGGCAAGCGCGTCGATCTTGGCGAGGTAGGAGGCCGGATCGAGCGAAGGGTAGGCGTCGCGCGCGATCTCCAGGGCGATCCGCGTGAGGTCAGCTTCCACTTCTCCCCGTAGCAATCGGAGGAACTCGGGGCTATCGGCGAACGAGGACACGCGGGTATTCCTTGGGCTCTCGGCCATGAAATTCCTCAGCCAAAAATCCGCTCAACCGCGACCCGCCAACCCGGCAAGGCGGGCTCCGCCTCGGCCTCCTGCCCCTTCCCGTAGGTCGTAGGATGCGCGGGGTCGGCGACGCGAAACACGCGGACCAGCTCCGCCTCGGGATCGACATCCCAGATGACCTGCGTGCCGGCCTCGAAGTAGTCGGCCCGCTTCAACGCCATCTCGCGCTCGGCGGCCGGGCCGTAGTCGCCGTCGCTGCGGACCTCGACGGCGAAGGTCGGGGCCGCTTCGAGGAATCGCATGTCATCGAATGGCGCAGGTCCGTCGTAGTACGAAGCATCGGGAGAAAACGACTCGCGACCAGAGGCCAGTCCTCCGACGGCGAAACCCATCCCATCTCCGAATGCAACACCACGTCCCGTCTCTTCCGCTCGATCATCAATCAGTCGGGCGATTCGCAAGGCGACCCGGCTCGGCCTGTATCCGCTTGCCATGAACGTGACAATCCTCCCGCCGATCAGCTCGGCCTTTCCCTCGACCTTCATGAGGTCGTCGATCGTGGCTCGCGAGTGTCCGACGGTCGCCATGCGAAAGCTCCTGAACGGCGAGAATCCCGCTTCATTTTAGCCGAAAATCCGCCCAACCGCGACCCGCCAACCCGGCAAGGCGGGCTCCGCCTCGGCTTCCTGGCCTCGGCGGTAAACGGCCGGATTTTCCGGGTCTTCGGCTCGAAACACGCGGACGATCTCGGCCTCGGCGTCCACGTCCCAGACGACCAGGGTGCCCGCCTCGAAGTAATCGGCGCGTTTCGCGGCCATCGCGATCTCGGCGGCAGGACCGTAATCATTCTCGCTGCGGACCTCGACGGCGAAGGTGGGGGCCTTTTCGAGAAATTTCATGTGCTTCGCGGGGCGAGGGCCGTCGTAATAGGCGGCATCCGGACAAAATGACTCCCGTCCTGAAGTAAGCTCCCGCACGACGAAGCCCATTCCATCACCAAAGGCGAACCCGCGACCCACCGTCGCGACCCATTGCGCGATCAATTGAGCAATCGCGAATGCCACCAGACTGGGCGTGAAACCGCTCGACATGAGATCAACGACCTTCCCGCCGATTAGCTCGGCCTTGCCCTCAATCTCGGCAAGATCATCGAGCGTCGCTCGCGGTTGTTCCACGGTGGCCATGCGAAGGCTCCAGGACGACGAGTATCTCGCTTGATTTTATCCGATCGATCCGCCGGCGCCATCGGCGATCGCTTCCGGTTCGATGCGGGAAACTTCCGACGCCGTCAATTCGCGGATCTGGCGGGCGTTGGTCATGTACATGATCGCCCCGAGCCCCGCGCCCGAGAATTGCAGGATGCGGAAGCCCAGCATGGCCACGGCCCCTCCGGAATAATTCATCAGGCGGAACAGGGCGAAGCTGGCCTGCTCCGAGAGCCCCAGGGCGCCGAACGGGAGCGGGACGGCCGTGGTGAACAGCACGAGCGGGACGAGCAGGAAATGCTGCGCCAGGCCCGGCACCATCGGCCCGAACATGGCCCGGCTCACCGCGTGGAACGCCAGGACGCTGAGCGCGTGCGTCCCCAGGGCCATCGCCACCGCGGCGACGATCATGCCCTTGCGACCGCGATACGCCCCCGCGCGCCCCTTCCACACGCCGATGGCCAGCATGGCGGCCGTCACCCCCGTGGCGGCCCACGCGAAGATCACGAGATTCTTCAGGCCCGGCTCCAATCGCGAGCCCGCCGACGTCCCCACGCAGGCCGCCAGCAGGAACAGCCCGAGCACTCCGCAGAGGAAATCGGCGACCACCGAGGCGATCGCGTCCGGCTGGCGATCGGGCTGCTCCTTGCAGAGGAACGCCGCCTTGACCACGTTGCCGAACACCGCCCCGGGGATCACGAAGTTGAACAGGGCGCCGATCAGCCCCAGGCGGACCGCGTCCCGCAGGCGAAACGGGAGCCCGATGGCGCGGACCAGGATGAACCATCGCACGTACGCCAGCCAGAGCCCGGCGAGGTAGAACGCCATGCCCCGGGCGAACAGGGACGGGTCGGGGCGTCCATTCCAGACCTTGACGATCTGGTCCCGGTTCAACCCCACGGCGAGCCCCAGGAGCGCCAGGGCGAGCGCCGTCCTCGCGAGCGCCGCGAGCTTGCGGACGCCAGGCCTCATGAACCATCCCCTTCGGCCACGGCCACGACCACCTGGTCGAACAGCGCCCGGGTGCGGACGGCGAGGCGGTCGATGTCGGAGCGGAACAGGGCGACGGCCGCCGATTCCCCCTCGTCGTCGTAGCCCAGGCGGCGGGCCAGGCGGGCGAGCTCGTCAAGCCCCTCGGGCAAGGCCACGTCGGTGCGATTCTGGACGATCCGCAGCCGGCCTTCCACGGTCCTCAGGAAGTCGTACGCGTCGCGAAGGTCGGCGTGATCGTCCTCCGCGAGCTTGCCGTGCAGGCGGAGCGCGTCGAGCGCCTCCCACACGTTGGGCTTGAGGACCTCGGGCGCGGCCCCCGCGTGCAGGAGCATCAGGTATTGCGCGAGGAATTCGATGTCCACCTGTCCCCCCACGCCCCGCTTCAAGTCGTTCGGGCCGCAGGCGACGCCCATCCGTCGCCTCATGGCCAGGACATCGGCCGCCAATTTCCGCGGATCTTGCGGGACCATCAAGGCCTCGCGGATCGCCTCGCCCACCTCGCGATCGAACCGGCCCGTCGCGTAAATCGGCCGCGCCCTGGTCGAGCGCCAGGCGTTCCCAGGTGGCCGCCGAGTGGCGGAAATAATGGCGGAAGGTGTCGAGCGTGACGGCGAGCGGCCCGGCGTTCCCGTGCGGCCTCAGCCTCGTATCGACCCGATAGAGCGTGCCGGTCGAGCCGCCCAGCTCCTTGATCACGCGTTGCGCCAGCTCGGCGAAGAATCGGTCATTTCGCACCGGCGATGGCCCGCCTCGGGTCTCGCCGTCGGCGTCGTAGAGGAAGATCAGGTCGAGGTCGCTGTGATAATTCATCTCGCGACCGCCGAGCTTCCCAAGGCCCAGGATGGCCCAGCGGGCGCGGCGGCCGTCGGCTTCGCGGCGAGGGGCGCCGCATTTCTTCATCCGGCGGCGCCACTGGTCGCGGGCCACCTGTCCGACGATCGCCTCGGCCACGTCGGCAAGCTCTCGCGTGACGTCGCGCACCGGCTCCCGCGAGAGGATGTCGCGCACGCCGATCCGCACCCATTCGCTGTTGCGGAACCCCTGGAGGATGGGCGAAAGGTCCTCGGCCCCGCGACACAGGAACGCGAGCTCTTCGCGGATCGCCGCCGAGCCTTGCGAGCGATCGACCACCAGCGAATCCATCAAGTCATCGATCATCCCCGGGTTGTTGATCAGCACTTCGCAGAGAAACTGGCTGGTCGCGCACAACTCGACATACAGGCGGAGCGACGGCGGATTGAAGCTGAAAAGCTCCCACAGGATCGCCTTCGCGCCCAGCGACGCCGACACCTTTTCCAGGTTCGTGAGCGCCATGTCGGGATCGGGCGCCTTGGCCACGGCCGCCATCAATCTCGGGGCGATTGCCGCGAGGAAGTGGCGGCACCGGGCGCGCGAGAGGAACGGGATATCCTCGCGTGCCAGCGCCATCAGGTTCGCATACGCCGTGGGGACGTCGCGGAACGGATATCGGCCCAGGACGTGTACGATTTGCTCGCGGCTCGGGTGAGGGTCGAGCACCAGGTCCACCACCGGGTCGGCGGCGCCGTCGCCCACGAACGCGTCGTGGAGCAGGTGGTTGAGGATGCGCCGATTCAGGTCGGTCTTGGCGCGATAATCGGACAGGAACCGCTGCGCCGGCCCCGCGCGATCTTCCCACGGCGAGGCGGGCGGATAGCCCATGCGGATGGCCAGCGTGCGGAGCCCCTCGGGGTCGCCGGGCATCTGGTGGGTCTGGCGGTCGAACATGGTTTGCAGGCGGTGCTCGACGCGGCGGAGGAAGCGATAGGTGTCCTCCATCACGCCGCGTTCCTCGGGGCTGAGGCAGCCCATCTTTTCAAGCTGAGAGATGGCCATGAGCGTGTTGGAGTGCCGCACCGTCGGGTCGCCGCCGCCGTGGAGGAGTTGCAGGAACTGCACGACGAACTCGACGTCGCGGATGCCGCCGCGCCCGGTCTTCACCTCGCGATCGTCGCCGCCCTCGGCGGTGGTCCGCGCCTCGATCCGCCGCTTCATGGCCTTGATCTCGCCGATCTCGGCCGCGCCCAGGTATCGGCGATAGACGAACGGCGTGATCGCGGCAAGGAAGTCGCGGCCAAGCGTCATGTCGCCCGCGATGGGCCGGCATTTGATCAGCGCCTGGCGTTCCCATGTGCGGCCCGAGGTCTCGTAATAGCCCAGAGTCGTGGCCAGCGAGCGGGCCAGTGGCCCCTGGTCGCCTTCGGGCCGCAACCTCATGTCCACGCGATAGGCCTGGCCCATCGCCGTGAAATCGGAGAGCAATCGCACGATGTCGCCGCCCATGCGGGCGAAGAATTCCGCGTTCGAAAGCGGGCGGGCGCCGGCGGTCTGGCCCTCCTGGTCGTAGAGGAAAATCAGGTCGATGTCGGACGAATAATTCAGCTCATCGCCGCCGAGTTTCCCCAGCGCCAGCACCACGAATCGCGAGGGGCGGCCATCCTGGCTGATCGGCCGGCCATGACGCGCCTCGGCCCGCGATTTCGCCAGGCGATATGCCCCTTCGACGCAGGCATCGGCCAGGCTGGAGAGGTCCAGCGTGGTCAATTCCAGCGGGAGCCCGCGGACGATGTCGTTGTACCCGATGCGAAGCATCTCGCGATGGCGAAGGCGGCGGATCGCCGAGCGCTGGGCTTCGTCCGAGGGCGCCGTGGTCAATTCGTCCCACAGGTCCTCGATCAGGGTGGCGCGGTCGCGACGATCGGCCCGCGATCGCAGCCAGTCCAGCACGTCGGGGTCGCGGATGATCAGCTCGCTGAAATACTGGCTCGTGCTGAAAATCTGGATCAGCACGTCGGTCGTGCGGGGGTTGGCATGCAGCTTCGCCAGGGCCACGACGCCGCTCGCGCCGGCCGAGGCGAAGCGTTCCAGGTTCGTCAGCGCCATGCCGGGATCGGGGCATTGCGGGAGCAGCACGCCAAGCTGTTCGAGCAGCCCGGCGAACGCCTCGGTCGAGACCCCCGAGGCGGCCAGGTCGCGCAAATCGCGATACCCCTTGTCGGCATCGCGGACGCCCAATCCCTCCAGCCACAGGCGAGCGGCGGTCGGCTCGGCCAGGAGGTTGGAGACGAACCGGTCGTCGCGGGCTGGGCCAGGCTTCGCGGTGAGTCGCGACATGGCCCCAGCATACCCGCGGCGGACATTTCCCGCACCGCGAAATCGCGACCGGGCGGTCGTCCTGAGTATTCCGACGGCCTTTGGCGGGGGCAGGGAAAATCTCACCACGGAGGCACAGAGGATCCACAAAGAGGAACACAAAGAAATCCTCTCGGTGCTTCCTCCGTGTGAACTTGACGCCTCGGTGGTGAAGTCTCCGTCCCGCGGCGGAAGACGTGTTCGGACGTGTTCTTCCCGGCTTCGATGGCGCAAAATGTCCGGAACGCCGAGACGTCTGCTTCCCCTCGAATCTTTTTAACCTGTTGTGCGATCAAGGTTTATTTCCGGATTTCCCGGTTCGGGAACCGCAGGGGTTTGGGTTCGTTTCGTAAAATTCCGCGTGGGGCGTTTGGGTTCGTTTCGCAGGATCGGCTCCGTCACGCGGACGATTTCCCGAGGCCCGATCGAACTCGACGCGGCGTGGGATGCACTCCCCCTACCCAGGCAAGATCGAGACGGTCGTCGTCGGCAATCACACGTTTTTTTTTCAAAGACCGAGGAGACGGGCCGGCGCGACCGGGCGATCGCCACCGATCCGGCGTTATGAGGCATCCGAATTATGCCGCGTTGATCGACGGGGGTTCAGGCAAAGACCTCGTCGACGCCAATCCGCCAGCCCGGCACGGCGGGCTCGGCGTCGGCGATTTGTCCGAGCTGGAAGGTCGTCCGATCGGCTTCCGATCCTCGATAACAATGGATCAATTTGGCCTCGGGGTCCACGTCCCAGACCACCCGCGTTCCCGCCTCGAAGTAATCGGCCCGCTTGGCGGCCATGTCGCGCTCGGCGGCGGGTCCGTAATCGTTCTCGCTCCGCACCTCGACGGCGAACGTGGGCGGGCCGTCGAGGAATTTCATCGGCTCGTCGGGGAACGGGCCGAAGAAATAGGAGACGTCGGGAGAGAACGACTCGCGTCCCGATGATAATTCGTCGACGTGGAACCCGATATTATCGGTGTAGGCTTCGCCCCGGCCAAGCCTTGCTTCCTCTTCCAGGAGTTTCACATAGATTCTTCCCGCGACCCGATTCGGCTTCCGTCCCGAGGCCATGTAATGGACGATCCTTCCGCCGATCAGTTCGGCCTTGCCCTCGACGCGGTAGAGGTCGTCGATCGTCTGCCGGGCTTGGTCGACGCTGGCCATGGGAAGCCTCCGGAATCCGGATCAAGCAAAGATTTCACCGACGGCGATCCGCCAGCCCGGCACGGCGGGCTCGGCGTCGGCGATTTGTCCGAGCTGGAAGGTCGTCCGATCGGCTTCCGATCCTCGATAACAATGGATCAATTTGGCCTCGGGGTCCACGTCCCAGACCACCCGCGTTCCCGCCTCGAAGTAATCGGCCCGCTTGGCGGCCATGTCGCGCTCGGCGGCGGGTCCGTAATCGTTCTCGCTCCGCACCTCGACGGCGAACGTGGGCGGGCCGTCGATGAACTTCATGAGGTTTTCGGGGAGCGGCCCGGAATAGAAAGCGGCGTCCGGGGAGAACGACTCGCGATCCGAGAGCAGGTCGCGGACCACGAAGCCCAGGCCGTCGGCACAGGCGACCCCGCCGCCGTGTTGCCTCTGGTGCATCTTCAGGCTCATGGCGATGGTGAATGCAACCTCATGCGGCAGGAATCCCGAGGCCATGTATTGGACGATCCTTCCGCCGATCAGTTCGGCCTTGCCCTCGACGCGGTAGAGGTCGTCGATCGTCTGCCGGGCTTGCTCGACGCTGGCCATCGTGTGCTCCCTCAAATCCCATTGGCATGCTGGAGATGCCGAAATAAAGCCTCGACGTCGTTGCGGGAGATCCCCAGCGAGGAGGCGATCATGCGGTCGTCGGCCCCGGGGTGCATCAAAGGGCGGATTCTTGGGGCCAGCGGCTTGAGGCGGTCGGGCAATGGCGGCGCCGGTGCGCGGTGCCTGTGCTCGATCCAGGGATCGCCTAGTGTCTGGAAATCCTCGTCGAACCAGAACTCGTGGCCCCCCTCGGCAAGTAGCCTCACGAACCAGGATTCGAAGCTGGGCGCGATCAATCGCGGCGGGCTCCCGCTCTCGTCGTCGCCCGAGACGAAGATGGGGCAATCTCCGCCCGGCCAGCGGTAGCCGAGGTCGATGCACACCGTCTCGCGACCCGGATTGCCCAGCTCGAACCAGCTTTCGGGCTGCACGAGCAGATCGGGCACCTGCGCGAACGGGATCATCGGGCCGATGGCCGTGAGCGGGTGGACGAGCGGGCCGTCCTTGTACAGGCCGTCGGACACTTCGAGCCAGGTGCGAAGGCCTCGCGGCAGGGTGAACCCGTAGCGGCGCTCCCAGTTGCGGATGATCTTCGGCTCCACGCCGGGGCGGATCGCGTCGGGGCCGGCGGCTTCAACCAGGTGGACGGCCCATTCTCGCGATTCCAGCGCGGCCGGCAACTCGACCCGAAGGGCGTCGGCCCAGTGCCCCACCCTTTGAACGAGCCGGTCCACGCCCGTCATGCGCCGATCCCCACCAGGGCCGTCGTCACCACCTCACCGAAAAGCGTCATCGGCGAGCATCCCGAGATCGTCACGGGCAGCAACTGACCGGCCTGCCGCTCGTTCCCCTCGAAGACCACGATGCGGTCGCACGCCGTCCGGCCCGTCATCTGAATCGGCCCATTTCCCGAACCGGCCTTCTTGCTCGGGCCTTCCACCAGCACTTCCACCGTCCGACCCACGAAGGGCTGGTTATCTTCCAGGCAGATGGCATTCTGGATCGCGAGCAAATCGTTATTCCGCCGCTTCTTCACGACGTCCGGCACGTCGTCGGCGAACAAATCATCGGCCTTGGTGCCGGTGCGCGGGCTGTATTTGAAGATGAAGCTATTCTTGAATCGCGATCTTTCCAGGAGCTGAACCGATTTCTCGAACGACTCCTCGGTCTCGCCGCAGAAGCCGACGATGAAGTCGCTGGACACCGCCACGCCGGGGATCGTCTCGCGAATCCGCTGCATCATGTCGTCATAGAGGGACACCGTGTAGAGCCGTTTCATCCGCTTCAAGATCTCGTCGCAGCCGCTCTGCACGGGCACGTGCAGGTATCGCGACACGCGGGGCAAATCCCGCACGGCCTGCAACAGGTCGTCGGTCATGTCGTTGGGGAAATTCGTGACGAACTTGATGCGGACGATCGATTCAATCCGGTGGAGGCGTTCCAGCAGGTCGGAAAGCCTCGTCGTGCGGCCGTCGTTCGCCTTGAATTTGTAGCTGTTCACGGTCTGGCCGAGCAGAGTAATTTCCTTCACGCCCTGATCGGCCAGTTGCCGGGCTTCCTCGACGATCATCTCGGGAGGACGGCTCTGCTCGGGACCTCTGACCGAGGGCACGATGCAATACGTGCAAAACTTGTCGCAGCCCATCATGATGCGGACGAACGCCTGATGGGGCGACGGCCTCATCGCGGGCTCTCGCAGCGGGTCGTACTCGGCGAAGCTCTCCGTCACCGTCAGGCGAGAGCCCGCCGTCCGATCCAGGCTCACGGCCATCTGCGGCTTCTGCTCAGCCTTTGCTGTGGCGAGCAATTCCGAGACCCGCCCAAGCTGGCCGGGGCCGACGACGATATCCACGTGAGGCGCCCGCCGCAAAATCTGCCCCTGATCCTTCTGCGCCATGCAGCCCAGGACGCCGATCGAGACCTCGGGCCGGGCTTCCTTCAGGTTCTTGATCCGGCCTAGGGCGCTATAAACCTTGTCTTCGGGAAGCTGGCGGACCGAGCAGGTGTTATAAAGGATGGTGTCGGCCTGATGGATGTCGTCGGTCAGCTCGTATCCCTCGTCGCGCAGCTTCGCCACCACGAGCTCGCTGTCGAGCATGTTCATCTGGCAGCCGACGGTCTCGATGTACAGCTTTTTCTTCGCCGACGGGGCCAAAGGCTCGGCCATGGCCGGAACTCCTGGACGGTTCAACCGCAATTCGATCAAATAGGCCGGCCGACGGGCTGATTCGCATTGTATCCCCGGCCGGACGGATTGAAAACGCCGCGAGCCGGGGTTTCGCAACGGGATGACCGCATGCCTCACGTCCGGGCCAACGGCCGCAATTTGTTTTTCGAACAATTCGGGCAAGGCGAGCCCCTCGTCTTCCTCAGCGGGCTGGGCGGAGACCACCGCGCCTTCAGCGTGGCGTGTCGCCATTTCGGCCGGGATTATCGTACGTTGGCGCTCGACAATCGCGACGTCGGGCAATCCGACCTCGCAGCCTCCGATTACACCACGGCCGACATGGCCGACGACGCCGCGGCCTGGCTGCGTGCCATGGATGTAACCGGCGCGCATGTGATCGGGCAATCGCTGGGCGGGTTGATCGCGCAGGAGCTGGCGATTCGCCATCCGGATCTCGTCCGCTCGCTCGTGCTGGCCTCCACGCACGCCGGCGCCGATCCCTGGCGCGTGGCCGTGATCGAATCTTGGGTTGCGATGAGAAGGGTCATGGAGCCGGGCGAATTCACGCGTGCGACGCTGCCGTATCTCGTGGCCCCGCCGTTCTACCGAGTGAAGGGCCAGGTGGAAGGGATGATCCGATTTGCCGAGAAGAATGCATATCCGCAATCGCCCGACGGATTCGCCCGCCAGGCCCGCGCCGCCATCGTCCATGAATCCCGCAACCTCCTCGATCAGATCCGCGTCCCCACGCTCGTGATGGTCGGCGAGATGGACCTGGTGAACCCGCCGCGAGTGGCCCGTGAGCTGGCCGAAAGAATTGCCGGCGCCCGGCTGATGATCCTGCCCGACGTGGGGCACCTGCCGCACATCGAGGACAGCACGCGCTTCCGCGACCTCGTCGCCGAATTTCTGGAGTCGGTGAAGGGTTCATGAATGCCCCGGTTTCGATTATCCTCCGCAGAAGGATCATCGCGTTTCTCGCTCCGAAGGATCACGCCATGGCCAGCGAAGAGGATCTCAAGAAGGCGTTGAAGGCGTTCAAGAAGCGGCTGAAACTGGCCAGGCTCGACGAGGAATCGGGCCTGAGCCGAGGGGGCGGCAAGAAGTCGGCAATCGCCGGGATCCAGCCGCCGGCAGGCCATCCGCCCGAAGTGTGGGAGGAACTGGTCAAGGCGGGCAAGCTGAAACGCGAGTACATCGGCATGTATTCGCTGGCTCCGGGGGCATGAAGGGCGATGAGAGCTGGTTTCGCGCGATCTTAATCGTCTCGACGGCGATCATGATCGGGATTTCGTGGCCGCTTTGGGTCGAGGGAGGCCTGTTCCCTCGCGTCCCCTTCATAGGCGGGATGCGACGACCTGATTTGCTCTGGTCCTGGGTCCGACTGATCGCGTTGCTCGCAACCATGGCAGCGGGGATTCTTGACCGCCGCTGGCTGGCGGCATCGCTGGTCCTGTTGGGCTGGATGATCCTGGAAGATCAATCGCGACTTCAACCCTGGGCCTATCAATTCCTGCTCATGAGCCTGGCCCTGGTCGCTTGTCCGTCGGCGCAGGCGATGGGCTTGTGCCGGCTCTTCCTCATCGCCCTGTATTTCCATTCGGGACTGTCAAAGCTAAACGGCTCCTTCGTTCGCGAGATGGGTTCGACGTTCATGGTCATGGCCGCGAGGCATCTTGGGCTGCATCTTCAAGTCCTATCGACCTCGACCCGCGACCTTCTCACGCTGGCCATGCCGGCCTGGGAGATCCTCGCGGCGATCGGCCTCGTGGATCGCCGCACCCGGACGTGGGCGATGGCGGGGGCGATCGTCCAACATCTTGCCCTGCTCGTGCTCCTGGGACCTTGGGGGATGGACCATAGCGCGAACGTCCTGATCTGGAATATGGCGATGATCCCCGAAGTCTTCCTCCTCTTCCGCCGAAGAAAGGCTGCGGAAGTCGGGGCGTCTTCGGGTGGCTATCCGCCGGCGGCCTCCGCGACCAGGGTCGTATTTATCCTGGCCGCCATACTCCCATTCGGCGAGCCTTTCGGCTTCTGGGATTCCTGGCCCTCGTTTTCGCTCTACTCAAGTAGGACCGCCCAGTTGTTCTATCGCGTTTATGACGCGGATTACGGCGCCTATCCCGAGGCGTTGAAACGTCACTTCTTCACGGGTCGAATCGATCACTGGCTGGAATTGAACGATTGGAGCCTGGCCGAACGCCGCGTGCCCGTCTATCCCCAGGCCAGGACGCTGAATGGCATTGCCGAGGGGCTTGCCTCCCGGTATGGTGGCCCGAATTCTCCTACCGTCTACCTGCGTGCGCCGGCCGGCCGTAGGAACGGGCTCATACGAAGGGTGGAGTTGATCGGCGTCGACTCCATCCGCCGCCACGGCGACTCTTATCGACTTAATGCCCATCCCGTGCCCTGATCGGCACGAGGACTGCTGAAAGTTGTGGGGCAGGCGTCCCGCCTGCTTCTTTCGAAAACGGCAGGCGGGACGCCCGCCCCACAAGAGAAGCCGAGCAAATCGAGGGCTCCCGCCGATGCGACTACCCCGAGCGAGCGGCCTGTTATTGCACCCGACCTCGCTGCCGGGCAGGTTCGGAATTGGTGACCTCGGCCCTGAGGCCGACAACTTCGTCGCCGCACTGGTCGAGACCGGCCAGAAATGGTGGCAGATGCTGCCGATCGGCCCGACCGGCTACGGCAATTCGCCCTATCAAAGCTCGTCGTCCTACGCCGGCAACCCGCTGCTCATCAGTCCTGAGCAAATGCTCATCGATGGCTGGATCACCGACGAAGACCTCGCCGATTACCCGAGCTTGTCCGACACGCTGGCCGATTTCGACGCCGTGTATCCCGCCAAGATTCACCCTGTTCCGTCGCGCCTTCGACCGCCTGGAAGGCGACCTCGCCGGGTTCTCGGCGTTCCGCCATGCTTCGAAGGATTGGCTCGACGATTTCTCGCTGTTCATGACCATCAAGGAAGCCCACGGAGGCCGCGCCTGGAACGACTGGGACCACGCCCTTACCACTCGTCAGCCCGAGGCTTTGGAAGCGTTCCGAAAGTCCCACGCCCGCGAGATCCGCTTCGTCGAGTTCGTCCAGTACCTGTTTCATACCCAGTGGGAACGCCTGCGGACATTGTGCCGATTGCACAAGATTGGCATCATCGGCGACCTGCCGATCTTCGTCTCGGGCGACAGCGCCGACGTGTGGGCCAGGCCCGATTTATTCCAGCTTGACGAGCACGGCAAGGCCACGGCGGTGGCCGGCGTCCCGCCCGATTACTTCAGCGAGACCGGCCAGCTCTGGGGCAATCCGGTCTACAAATGGCCCGCACACATGAAGGAGAATTTCGCCTGGTGGATCTCGCGGTTCAAGGCGTCCAGCGACCGCGCCGACCTCGTGCGGCTCGACCACTTCCGTGGGTTCGAAGCCTACTGGGAAGTCCCCGCCGACGCCCCCACGGCCGCCTATGGCAAGTGGGTGCCGTCGCCGGGCGCGTCGTTCCTGGAGGCCCTTCAAGACGCGCTCGGCAACCTGCCGCTGATCGCCGAGGACCTGGGCAAGATCACGCCCGAGGTCGAGCTCCTGCGCGACGCCTTCCACCTGCCGGGCATGCGAATCCTCCAGTTCGCCTTCGGAGACGACCCCAACGCCGACAATTACCTGCCCTACAAGCACATCCACCACACGGTCGTCTACACCGGCACGCACGACAACGACACCACGGTCGGCTGGTTCAGCATCCCCAAGACCGACACCACGCAGCCCGCGGCGCTCATCGCGGCCGAAAGGGCGTTCGTCCTCCGATTCGTCGGCACCGACGGCGCGAAGATCCACTGGGACCTGATCCGCGTGGCGCATTCGTCGGTGGCCGACACGTCGATCATCCCCATGCAGGACATTTTAGGGCTGGATTCCTCGGCCCGCATGAACACGCCCGGCAAGGCGGTGGGAAACTGGGGCTGGAGGTTCACGCCCGACCAGTTCGACCAGTACGCCCGCGATCATCTCGCCGACGTGACGGCCGTGTACGACCGCTGGAACGGCCCGGTGCCGGCCAAGTGGAAGTCGCCGCGGCGGACGCTTACGGACGCGACGTCGTGAAATATCACATTGGCCGGGAGGCGATTCTGATGGCCATTATTCGTTCGGGCGGAGTCGTGCCCCGCTCGTTGCTGGCGTTGAACCTTGATGGCTACCGTTCGCTGTCCGAGCGTTTGCGCCACTGGCCGCCGATTTCCTCGGCCCGGCTAGCGACCTGTGGTTGTCGATTCTCTAATCAGCGGCCGTTCCGCTCATCATTGCTATTCCACCTCGGAGCGAATCAAGCTCTGGCCGATTTGGCCGTATGGTGGGATATCGAGGCCTTCGCCAATCACGTCAACCAGTGGCCTCCGACCAGTACCCCCCCGCACTTGCCGAAGCTTTGGTCGTCGATGAGTGCGTCGTATCTCTTCTGCTATCGGCCGCCCCCGAGCGACAAGCGAGTTGGGGACGTGGATACTCCTCGCGGCCCACATCGGGGAACTCTCGGATTCCATGTACCTCCGTGGAGCCTCGGCGGCCTTGCCGGACCTCCGCATCTGCCACGTCCGATGGCTGTCATCACGAGTTTTATTGCCCGAGGCGTAGTGGTCTATGATCGCCTCCGATTGGCGTGGCCAGACTGCTTCGCAGCGATCGGTGATTCAAGCAGGGAAGCCGCCATTGAGGGCATCGCGACAAATGACCTGCCGATGCATCTTGTAGGGCCGGCTATTGCCGGCCGCGTTCGGTCAAGAGCGCAGGAACGGCCGGTAATAACCGGCCCTACGATGAGGGTCCACGGAAATGGCACCTTCCCCTGACGACCTCCAACCCGAATACGACTTTCGTTCGCTCCACGGAGTCGTCCGCGGCAAGTATGCTGCGCGATATCAGGAGCGTTTGCGAGTCGTCCGGCTCGCCGAGGATCTGTCAGAAGCCTTTGCCGACGAGTCCGCGGTGAATGCCGCGCTGCGCGAATACTTGACCTTGCGCAAAGAACGCGAAGCGGTCTCGTAGGGCCGGTTATTGCTGGCCGAATTCCACGGAAGCGGCCAGCCCGGCGATGCGATCGACCCCTTTCCGCAACCCTTCCAGCACCGCCGAAGGATTTTCAAAATTCCGGCGATCAACGAAATGACAGCGGACCCAATGACCCCCGATCAACAGAGCCGTCGAGCGCTCGAACGCCCCGATCCGCGAGTTTTCCATCGCTTCCAGATGCCGGATTTGCGAATAGGCGTCCAGGGCCTCGCCTCTCGACCCCCTATCTCCCGGAAACCACTCGCCGATGAGCCTCGCCAGGTCGGCCGCGACCACCTCCACGCCCATCGCCCCGAAATCGACCAGGCCCGTCAGCTTGTCCGCTTCGAAGAGGAAATGATCGGGGCGGGCGTCTCGCAAGCAGGGTTGCAGGGGCAGAGTCTCGCTCGCGAAGCCGCGGATTCTTGATAATTCGCCGGGAGCCAGACTCCGCGCCAGATGCAGCCAGCGACGCCCCAACTGGCACGCCTCATCGTCCCTGGTGCGCAAGATCGCCTCATCCATATGATCGAAACCCGACCGGAGCAGCAGTTCCATCTCGCCGATCCTGGCGATCAATCCGGGGCTTGGCCCTCGGGCCGCGAATTTGCCCATCGCGAGATGAAAGCGGGCCAATCCGGCGAAGGCATTTCGGACGATCTCGCGAGCGGGGCGACTTCACGACCGCCTTACCCGGCATCCAGGGGGAAATTTCCCAGAATCGCCCGTTTTCGCGATGGAACGTGCGGCCGTCGAGCGATGTTAGGGGTATCGGCACGAACCCCAGCGGCCTCGTTTCGTTCAGCCAGGAATGGATGGTCTCCAGCATCGATTGCGACGGCCCATTTTCGGGCCAGCATCGAGCGACGACCACCCCCTGCCCGCTCGTCCATCGCCACAAGCTCGCCCCGCTCAGTCCGCCGGCGTTGCCCAGCGGTTCGACGCCTCCGTAGGGTGCTCTGTGAGCACCTTTAAATTCCATCGAAGAGGTGCTCACAGAGCACCCTACAAGGGCGCCATGCCCTTGCGGACGTAGCGATGCGGGGTAACGATCAAGGAGGGCTTGCGGGAACCTCAAACCGCGACCTCCACCGGCGCCTCGACCGCCGGTTCCGCCGTTTTCAATCCCAACGTTTGATCGCGTAAGGCCACGATCGCGCCGAACATGCGGTGCATGGCCTCGTCCACCCTGGCCCGCTCGTCCTGATGTCCCTTGCCTTCCATCAGGTCCGAAAGGTCGATCGGCGGCCCGAACACCAGCCTGGCGTGCGAGGGCGTGAAGCACACGGCGGGGATCTCGGCCGTGGGCGGCGTCCCGCTGATGTAGGCGGGGATCACCGGCACGCCCGTTCGCAACGCCAGGTAAGCGGCGCCCGGCTTCGGGTCGTGGAATTCCCGGCCCGAGCTGGGATTGATCCGGCCCTCGGGGAAGATCGGCAGGACCCGCCCGTCTCGCAAGGCGCGAATCCCCGCCCGCAGGGCCGTGGCGTCGTTGCCTTCGGTCTTCACCGGGATGCAGTTGATCATCTTGCAGAATGGGTGGTAAACCGGGTGGTTGTAGTACGCCTCGGTGATCATGAATCCGAGCAATCGCCGCGTGCCGGCCTGCAAGATCAGGTGATCGATCCCGCACGTATGGTTCGAGATCAAGATGGCCGCGGCCTCGGCGGGAAGCGGGGCGTCGGCCTGGATTTCCAGGCGATGCAGGAAGCTCGTGTAGAGCCTGTTGAACCACCAGAGCGGGACGAGCACGCCGCGCACCTCGGGCTTCGGCCGCACTCGCGGCGACACGAGCCAGCACAGGCAGAACAAGGCGACGGACCCGACGATCAAGGCGAGCGGAGTCATTATGGGCAACCGTGGTGTTCGGGTTGGGCATGCGATCCCCGTATTTCAGCAAGACCGGCCGCCAATTGCTAGGAGTCGCGGCCTTGATCCGGCCGCTTGCCTTTCGCCGCCGCGTGCGCGATAATCGTACATCCGTCACAGACCGAGCGCGTTGACCGAACGGGGCCACCATGAGCAGTGCCGACGAGCCTCGGCCCCCGCGAAGGGCCCGGCCGAAGCCCATCCCCGAGCCCACTGAGCCCGACGTGGACCTGCCTCCCCTGCCCCGTCCGGGGGCGAAGAAGCCGCGGACCAGCCCTCGCCTGCCCGGCCCCGAATTCATTGAACCCACCGAGGAAGCCGACGCCATCGACGGCCCGAGCACGTTCCGACCCAACACGAGCAAGCCGAAGCCCTCGCCCGGCAAATCCAAACGCTCGGTCCGCGAACCCCAGCCGGTCGAGGGCAAGCCCAGCCTGGTCGAACGAGTGATCTTCGGCCGCGTCAGTTCGGGCCACCTCGCCCTGTTCTGTCGCCAGTTCGGCACCTATCTCGATGCCGGCGTGGACCTGATCCGCGCCCTCGAAAGTTTAAACAAGCAATTCGCCCGCACCGGGCTCGGCCCCGTGATCGGCCGGATGACGCTGGCCGTGCGACGCGGCGACACCCTGTCCGATGCCGTGATCCGCGAGCCCCAGGCCTTCGACAAGCAATTCGTCAGCATGATCCGGGTGGCCGAGGCCCGCGGCGGCATCCCGGAAGTCTTGAAGCGGATGGCGGGCCACTACGAGGCCCGACAACGCCTGATCCGCCAGGCACGCTCGGCGCTCATCTATCCGGTCATCGTCATCACCATCGCGTTCGGCGTGGGGATGCTGCTCACGATCTTCATCCTGCCGACCCTGGCCGGCATGATGCTGGAGATGGCCGGCGGCCGGGCCCTGCCCATGCCGGCGCAGGTGCTCATCTCGTTCAACTACTTCATGGTGAAGGTCGGCTGGTGGGCCGTCCCGATGGGCCTCTTCGGCGGGACGTTCGGCCTGATCTGGTTCCACCGCACGCCGGCGGGCAAGTCGATCATGGACTCGATCGCCGTGAACATCCCCGTCCTCGGCCTCCTGCTCAGGAAGATCGACACAAGCCGCTTCTGCCGGACGCTCTCGGCCCTGCTCGAAGCGGGCGTGAACATCGGCGATTCGCTCCAGCTAACGGCCGAGGTCCTGGGCACGACCCCCTACCAAAACGCCATCCGCAACGCCAGGACGGCCGTGATGGAGGGCACGGAGCTAAGCGAGGCCCTGCTCCTGTCGCGCCGCTTCACGCCCGACGTGATCGCAATCGTCGAGTCCGGCGAGGAGACCGGGAAGATGCCCGAAGTCCTGGAACGCCTGGCCGACGACTACGAAGAGCAGGTCGAGATGCTGGTCAAGAACCTCAGCAGCCTGATCCAGCCCATCCTTTTCATCTTCCTCGGTGGGATCGTCCTCTTCATCGCCCTCGCATTCATCATGACCTACGTATCGCTGCTGTCGGGGCTCATGTAGGGTGCAGGAAATGCACCACCCATCACGCGACGGCAATTTCCATGCGCCAGACGGGCACAAGCCGCCATCGCAAGGCACATGGCCGCCGAAGCTTCCATCACCACGGCCACGCCGAATTCCCGGGCGAGCCATCCCGCCCACAGCGATCCCAGGGGCACCGACGCGGAAAACGCGATCATCCACAGGCCCATGATCCGGCCTCGCAGGTTGTCGGGCACATTCGTCTGGATCATCGTCTGCACGGACGCGTAAAACATCAGCGCGCCGAACCCCGCGAGGAACATCCCCGCCGACGCCGCCGTTAGTGCCAGGCCCGCTAAATGTGCCCGATCCAGCAGCGGCGGGAGGATTCCCGAGCTTGCCAGTGCCGCCGCGAAAATCGCGATGCCCGTCGGGATCAGCCGCTCTTTCCGCCTCATCCCGCCCACCGACGCGATCGTCAGGCGCCCCGACCGTTGCGCCCACCCCGCTGCATGCCAGCAGCAGGCTGTAACCCGTCGCCCCCGTATGAACCACGTTGCGGGCGTAAGCCGGAACCAGGGCCGCGTACCCCATACCCGCCAGGCCGAACGCCGAGAGGAGCAGGAACAGATTTCGCAGGAGCCGATCGCGTCCCAGATGGGCCAGCCCGCTCCACAATCCGCCCGACCCGGCCGCGTCGGGGGGCGCAGGCCGATGCGGCCGATGGATCATCAGGAGGGCCGCGATCGCCGCCAGGTAGCTCGCCCCGTTCAGCGTAAAGCACGCCGTGCGACCAAGATACACCAGGCACAAGCCGGCCAGCATCGGCCCGAGGACCTTCGACGCGTTGAACAATCCCGAATTGAGCGCGATCGCGTTCATCAACGAGGATTTGCCCACGAGATCGTAGAGAAACACCTGGCGACAGGGCATCTCGAACGTGACGCAGATGCGGGTGAGGGCCAGGATCAGCGCCATTTGCCAGATCTGCACGACGTCCGCCCACACGAGGAACGCCAGCAGGAAGGCGAACGCCATCTGCAAGACCTGCATGCCCAGGATCATCGCCTTGGGCGGCACGCGATCGGCCAGCGCGCCGGCATAAATCCCCACAATCACGCCGGGGAACGTGCCGACGGCCGAGATCAGCCCCAGCATCGACTCATTGCGCGTGATCTCGAACACGATCCAGCCGACGGCGGCCTCCTGGAGCCACGTGCCGATCAGGCTAACCCCTTGCCCCACATAGAACTTGCGATAATCCGCATTGTCCACCAGGGCCGCGAAGGTCCGCGAGCGGATCGGCGGGGAAAGCGATGGCGAAGGCACGAGCGTGGAAGCGTCGGACATGGAGGGCCGAGATCCGAGGACGAAGGCGGGGCGTAAGCCGAATTATGGTCAGCATGCCCGGATTCGACAATGGCGGGGCTCGTCGAAGCAAAAAAAACGGTGTCAGGAACCGTTTTCCTGGCCACCGAGCACCCGACGGGATCAACCCTTTTTCGCCTTGCGCACAACCGGCGCCTTCACCTTCTTCGCGACCGGCGCGAACGTGGCCGTGACCGATTCCTTCCCGCCGATCATGATCGAAAACACCGTGCCGCGGGCGAACGTCCCCCTGGGCACGATCGTCACCGAACTTCCTCCCGCGCCGCCGATCACCCGCGCGATTTTCACCGCCTTCGAGTGCAACCGTCCGGCGATGGTGATCCGATACGAGGACGCGTTCGAGGCCTGCACGCCCGCCATCGCCCCCAGGTTCGTCACCACGATCTGCACCGACCCATTCCGCTCGGCATCCACCACGGCCGAAGGCGCGGGCACGACCACGACCACCGGCGCCGGCGGGCCGGAAACCACCGGGCTCGCACTCGGCGCCGGGCTCGTCGCCACCGGCGCGGACGGTGAAACAGGAGCCGTCGTCACCGGAGGCGTGGGCACCGTCACCACCGGAGCGGCAGGAACCGTCGCCACAGGCGGTGCGGGGGCCGTCACCACCGGAGGCGCGGGAGGAGCCGGCGGCGGGCTCGCCACCGAGGCGTCGAGCTTCACGGCCGTCGTCGGCGCGTCCGCCGAGGCCCTGCCGATCGCCACCGCGACCGTGTACGTCCCTGCCGTATTATAAATATGAGCACCCGTGACGGAGAAGCTCCCGTCGGCGTCGGCAACCACCTGCCCGGCGCCCGCCGCCGAGCCGTCGCCCCAATCAATCCGCGCCGCGAAGTCGGCCGCGACCAGCTCCGCATCGCCGGAGCTGAACGACGCGATCGCCCCGGAGAACGCCAGCCCGGCGGTCGTCGAGATCGGGTCATCGGCCACCGAGAGCGGCAGGAAGTCCACATCCACCTCGGAGGTAACGGCCGAGATCGAGGCCCCGCCCGAGGCAACCGAGGTCCCCACGGTCACCACGGGCCGATAATCGCCGCCCTGGGCATAGGTATGGGACCCAAAAACATCAAAGCCCGAAGCCGGATCGTCGGCGACCGAGCCCGCGGAGGAGGTCCCATCGCCCCAATCAATGGTGGCCGAAAAATCCGTCGCCTTGGCAGCCCGAATCGGCCGAAGTGAACGCGGCAACCAGGCCATCGGAGAGCGAGATCCCCTCGGTGGCCGTGAGGAATTGAGGCGAAGTGGTGATCGGGGCCGGGGCAACCGAAGCGGACGCCGAGAACACGCCGATCGGTCCGGAAGCTCCCGAAAGCGTGGCCGAGATCGGCACGGAACCCACCTTCTGGAAGGTATGATCCCCCTCGATGACGAAGATCCCGGCAGACGCACCGGGGACAACCTCTCCCGCCGAAGTCGTGCCGTCGCCCCAGTTGACCATCGCGGAGTACGACGACACCTTGGCCTGCGGATCTAGCGAGGCGAAACCCGCGATCGCCAGCCCCGAGAGCGGCATCCCTTGCATGGCCGTGAGCAATTGCCCTGCGGCCGGAATTGGCGATGTGGTCACATCCGCATTTGTGGAGTAAGTGACATCCGGAAACCCCGCGAGAGGCTCGCCAGGCTGGGAAACGATATCGCACACATCGACTTCGATTGGGATCGTGCCCACTTGATTGAAGGTGTGGGTGCCCTCGATCAGGAACACATCCGGGGATGTACTGGGAACCATGTCTGCCAAGGAATACGTCCCGTCGCCCCACTGGATCTCAGCGTATTGCTTATCGCCGCCGTCTCCGAAGTAAAAGCGGGTGGGCTGGCCTTCCGTGGTAGGACAGGCCACAGCCGCCGCAGTACTGACCACCGTCGGGGCCTGAGAAGGGTTCTTGGTCGAGGAAATAGTGACGGTGTAGTTCCTGTAGCCCAGAAGCGGGTCGTTGAAGCCGTTTAGCGATGAGCGATAGACATGATCGCCGACCACGTCGAATTCTCCGGCCTTCCTGCTCGGATCGGGCACGATGGTGGCGGGAGACACGATGCCATCGCCATAGTCGATCGTCGCGGCCAGATCGCCGGGATCTTGAGGGATCGGGAAGGCGGAAAAGGTCGCGAACGTGGCTTGGAATTCCTGCCTCTCCACAGCAGTCACATAATTTGTCGTCGCGTTCGAGATCGTCGGATAGACCAGGTGGATGTCGATGGGGCCTGAGAATTCATCGGGATGGGAGCCGACGCCCGTGATGGTCACGCTGCCCTGCGTCGCGGAACCGTCGGCGTAAACGTGCGTGCCCATCACCGAGAAATACCCGTTCGCCGGGGTAATCGTGCCCGGCGACGAGGAGCCGTCGCCCCAGTTGATCTCGGCGGTGAAGTCGCTGGCGACCGCATCGGCCTCATCAGCCTGGAAGGAGTACACCTGGCCCTGGAAGGTCTCGCCCGGGATTGCGGTGAGGCCAAGGTCCTCCATAGCGGTATAATCATCCGGGAAGACGAGCGTCGGCGAATCGGTGATGGTGGCCACGCAGGTCGAGGCAGCGGCCTCGTCGCCGTCGGAGTCGATCACGGTCACGGTGTAAGTGCCGTGAGACGTGTATGCGTGGTCTTCAACGATTTGCCCTTCGCCCTCGTCGTCGACTCCCACTGTCTGGCCGGAACTTGTCCCGTCCCCCCATTCGATCGATACGTCAGTGCTCCAACCGTGCATCCCCACATCGTCGGAGACCGTCCCGAAATAGCCGGGAAGAAACTGGCCGAAGCTATTAAGTCGATACTCATGGCCGACTTCGACTTTGAAATTCCGCAGGCCGGGCGCACCCATTCCCCCGATCGAAAAGTCATCCATCACGCCCCGGTCAATCCCGTCGGGCGAGTGGACGTCTGCCACGCTGACGGAGATGACATGAGGGTCATAAATCAGGTCCTGGTAGGGAGTGCTCGTCGTCTCTTCGGAGCCGCAGATCAGAAACTTGCCGCCCCCGTCCGCGACGACCGTCGCCGGCCTATGTTCGATAAAGGCCTGGAAGTCGCTGGCTACTGCGTTCGGGTCGGTTGAGGTGTACGTGGCCACCGAACCCTGGTCTCCATATCGTAAAGTGTCCCCATCCAGGCTGTCATAAAAGTCGGACGCGACGGACAGTATAGGGGCCGTACCCGCATGCACGAGCGCCGTCCCATTCTGGATCGTGTACCAGCAGCCGCCTTGATTGTCCGACGTGAGGCCCGCAGGACTATTCGGGTATTCCCCGTTGAACGAGTAGGAATGGGTGACGTCCGGCAGGCCGCCATCGTAGATGTTCACATTTCCGCCGTAGGCTTGCGTGTTACCGCTTGTGTCGAGTTTGCCGATGCCCGATTGCACGCCCCAGGACGTGAACCAGACCGAGCCGTTCGCCCCTGCGACGTACTCCTGAGGGTCAAGGTCGGTCATGTCTGATAGGAGCGCGGCCGTCCCGTCGGCTCCGATTCCGTATACCAAACCGAGCGATGTTCTGGCGAAAAGCACGTAGTTCGCCGCGCCAGGTGCGAGTACGCCCGAGCCGACCTGCGAGGGCAACGCCATCGTCGTGATCGTGCCATCGGGCGCGATCTGGCCGAATTGCTCCGCGTCCATGCTCCGCGAACCACACGTTCCCGTCCGGCCCCAGCGTCATGCTGCCGAGCGACTTGCCCGAATCCGTCAGCGGGAAGGTCGTGACCCGGATCGTGGCCGGGTCGAGCCGCAAAATCTCGCCGTTTTGCGAGCCGTCGGCGTTGGTGTGCTGGGCCGTTGCGTACAGGTCGCCGTCGGCGCCGAAGGCGAAGCTGGTGGGGGCGTCCGGGAGGCCCTCGGTTAGCGTGCCGTTGGGGCCGAAATCGGTCACGAGGCCCGTGCCGTCGGCCCTGGCGGAGATCATCCAGATCGAGCCGTCCGGGCCCTTCGTCAGGCCGATCGGATCGGTCCCGGCGGGCAGCGACGCCGCCACGCTCGTCAGCCCGGTCGCGGGGTCGAGGCGGAGGATCTCGGGCTGCGCCGTCGATCCCGTCCCCGCTTCGGCCGTCATCCACACGCTGCCGTCGCCCGCCGTGGCCAGCAGCCCCGTGGCGACGTCGCCCGCCGGCAGGGCGACCTGGTCGAACCCGACGGCCATCAGTCGCCGCGCTTCCAGGCGCTCCACGCTCGGGAGGCGGGATCGGGTGCGCAGGCGGGTCTTGGAGGTGGCCATCATGGCGGTGCCTTCCCTGGCAGGAGTCTCGGGGTGTCATCATCCGTGGGGACGACCGCGCGGGCCGGTCGCTGGCGGGGGGATATTGGCATCCATAGCCATCGATGTCAAGCCCATCCTTCGCGACTCCGCATTGCCCCCATCCTGGCAATCGGCCGCAAGTGTGCGACCGGGATCGCCTTGCGGCAGCCGGATCGCCAGATCGCGAAACGGTTCCTGACACCGTTTTTTGGCCGCAAAAGCGCACGGAGGACCCAAATCGGGGTGCGGGCCCAGCGTTCCCGCTTACCAGATAGCATCGCAAACCGGGGGAAATCCTGCTTCCAATCGCCGCGATCCCGAAAACTTCCGCACCCGACCCGCTCGGCCGGGCGGCGTTGCGCCATGGGGTTGCGGGCCGCCTGGCGGGGCGATTCTCTTGGTCAGGTCGCGGCGACACGCGGGGTTCGCTTTGCTCGTCGCCGCCTCGCGATCGTCCGGCGCCGGCCGAGCCTGGCGTTGACAAGATGGGGAATCCTGGCTTAAGTTTTCCGGCCGCGAGGTCCCGGGTCTGCACACTCACGCACGAAGCCCGGCCCGGGGCTGGTCTGGGGTCCGCGATGGCCGTCTCCTCCGCACGACGCACCGCCGAACCGGAGAGCCCGCCAGGACGGCTCGCGCTGGCGGTCGCCGACGCCAACTGGTTCACCACCGAGAACCTGTTCCGCGAGCTGGACCGCCCCGGCGTCGCCACCCTCCTGCTCAAGTGCATCGACTACTTCAACGCCTGGAAGCAGGGCGGGCGGCCCTGGAGCTGGGGCCGGGCCCTCACCGAGCGCGCCCCGGACCTGTGGCAGCGCAACCTCGTCCTGCCCTCGGGCTGGATGAAGCAGTTCCCGTCCTGGGGGATGCGGCCGATCCGCCGGTCGATCGCCGCGTGGCGCGACGCAGCACGCCCCCGACGGCCCGCTCACGCTGGTGATGACCTATCCGCATTATCTCTACCTGCGCGACCTGGTCCGGCCCGACCGCCACGTCTACTTCAACTCGACGACTATTCGCACTACTGGCCCCGCCGCGCCGACCGCGTGAACGAGCTCGAACGCCAGGCGGTCCGCGAGTCCGACCTCACCGTCTGCGTCTCGCGGCTGCGCGCGAGGAGCTTCGCGAGGCCGTCCCCGAGGCCGCTGACAGGATCCGCCACCTCCCTCACGGCGCGCCCTGCCGTCGCTCGGGCCCCAAGCCGCATCGCCCCCGGCCGAGCCGCCGAGCGACATCGCCCCCTGCCCCGCCCGCTGCTCGGCTACGTCGGCTCGCTGGAAGACCGGATCGACTGGCCCCTCCTCGCCGGCTCGCCGACGCCTTCCCGCCGGCTCGATCGTCCTCATCGGCCGCCTCCCGACGCCGCCCGACCCCGGCGCCTGGCGGCCGATCGCAAGCGCTGTCTGGAACGGCCGAACGTCCACGCCTCGGCTGGCGGCCCAGGAGGCGATCGGCCGCTACAACGCCGCTTCGACGCCTGCCTGATCCCCTATCGCGCCGACCACCCTTCAACCGCGTCTGCTGCCCGACGAAGATCATGGACTACATGGCCACCGGCCGGCCCATCGTCTCGACCGACCTGCCCGAATGCCGGCTCTACGAAGACCTGTTCGATGTCGCCGCCGACGGCGAGCAATTCCTCGAAGCGGCCAGGAACCTCGAACGCTGCAAGTTCGACGATGGCCGCGCCGATCGGCGATACGAGTTCGCCTCGCAGAACACCTGCCGCCGCGTGGTCGAGCGATTCCTCGATTGGCT